>JADJXK010000002.1 GCA_016710325.1 Candidatus Leptofilum proximum
GGGTAGAGGAAGCCCGCACCGACGCTGACGCGGATCTCCCGAATGGGCAGCGTGAAGCCGGTGGGACGCCCCTTCAGGTTGGCGTCGTGGCTCAGGCTCAGGTGCGTTTTGGCCATGCAGATGGGCAGCTTGTCGAAGCCCAGCCGGTTGTAGTCGGCAATCTGCTCCTCGGCCTTCTCGGAATATTCCACACCGTCCGCGCCGTAAATCTCCCTGGCAATCGTCTCGATTTTCTCTTTGATCGAAATGTCCAGCGGGTAAAGGAACTTGAAGTGACTCGGCTTTTCGCAGGCAGCCATGACCGCCTTGCCCAACTCGGACCGCGCCCAGGCCGCCTTCGGCCCAGTGATTGGTCATCACGGCATCTTCCGCGCCCGCTTCTTTGGCGATTTTGCGCACCAGGGCCACTTCGTTATCCGTGTCGTCCTTGAACTTGTTCACAGCGACGACCACCGGAATGCCAAAGCGCAGCGCGTTTTGGATGTGGGCCACCATGTTGACGCAGCCCTTCTCCAGCAGTTCCAGATTTTCTTCCGTGTAGGCCGGATCAAGCGGCTTGCCCGCCACCACTTTGGGGCCGCCGCCGTGCATCTTCAGGGCGCGGATGGTGGCCACCAGCACCACGGCGTTGGGGATCAGCCCACTGTAGCGGCACTTGATATCGAAGAATTTTTCCATGCCGATGTCCGCGCCAAAGCCGGATTCGGTGAGGACGTAGCCATCGGGGCCAACCAGCTTGAGGGCGATCTGGTCGGCGACGATGGAGCTGTTGCCGTGGGCAATGTTGGCAAATGGCCCGGCATGGACCAGCGCCGGGGTACCTTCCAGCGTTTGCATCAGCGTCGGCATGATGGCGTCTTTCATGAGCACGGTGAGCGCGCCGCCCACGCCAAGATCGTCGGCAGTGATGGCCTCACCGGCTTTGCTCTGGCCGATGACCATGCTGCCCAGCCGCTCGCGCATGTCGGCCAGATCGGTGGTGAGCGCCAGGATGGCCATGATTTCGCTGGCCACGGTGATGTCGTAGCCGGTTTCGCGCTCGAATTTTTCTTGCGGGCCGCGCCGATGGTGATGCCGCGCAGGAAGCGGTCGTTGGTGTCTACCACGCGCCGCCAGGTGATGGTGTCTGGGTCAATATCGAGCCGGACAAACTTGCTGATTTCTGCTTCGGTCAGGTCGTTGGGGTCGGTTTTGTCGATGCCCAGCTTTTTGAGCCGCTTGATTTGCACCGGGGAGATTTTGCGGCTGCCGTCTTTGTTCTCCGGGAAGAGCGCTTCAAAAGACGGCCGTCATCCTGGTAAGATTCGTGGTGCATGCGCACGTCAATGGCCGCAGCCAGCAGGTTGTTGGCGGCAGTGATGGCGTGAATGTCGCCGGTCAGGTGCAGGTTAAAATCTTCCATGGGGATGATCTGGCTGTAACCGCCACCACGCGCGCCGCCCTTGATGCCAAAGGTCGGCCCCTGGCTGGGCTGGCGAATACAGGTGAACACTTTCTGGCCCAGGTGTGCACCGAGAGCCTGGCTGAGGCCGACGGTGGTGGTGGTTTTGCCTTCGCCCAGCGGGGTGGGGGTGATGGCGGTGACGTCAACGTATTTGCCGTTGGGGCGATCGGCCAGGCGGTCACGCACGGAAAGCCGGACTTTGGCTTTGTCGACGCCGTAGGGGACGAGCTCCTCGGGCAGCAGGCCAACCTCGTTGGCGATTTGGGTGATGGGCAGGGGGTGGCTTCCTGGGCGATGTCGATGTCGCTGGGAACGGCCGTTTTCAGATTTGTAAGTTTATGGGGCATAGTGGTTTCACTCCTTGAAAATTTAGACGCAAAAGCGTTGGTGGATCAAGTTGACGAGCATAATTTGTCAGACAAATTTGTGACGAGTGTGCCAGATTTTGGCGCGCCGCCAAGTGACAAATGTCAATAAACGTAGAGTCAAGGCGCGCCTTGACCCTACTCGCGGCGGCGACGGCGGCGTTCCCGGCGGCCACGCCCTTCGCTGTCACCATCTTCTGCCGGGGGACGGTTGGCTATGATCCAGCTGGTGCAGTTTTCATCGTTGCCCATCATCACGTCGGCCACCATGATGCCCTGCTTGATCTCGTGCTCGATGGGATTGGTGATGGCTGAGGTGAGGCCGTGGGAGATAGCCATCGCCAGGAAGTGGGCGTTGAGCGGCGGGCGGTTGGGCAGGCCAAAGCTGACGTTGCTGGCGCCGCAGCAGGTGTTCACCTTGAGCTCGTTCAGGCAGCGGCCGACGATGCTGAACACCTGCCGCCCGGCGTAGCGCAGCGCACCGATGGGCATGACCAGCGGGTCGATGAGCACGTCTTCGCGCGGGATACCATGATCCATGGCTCGCTCCACAATCTTTTTGGCCACGGCAAAGCGCACATCCGGATCTTCCGAAATGCCGGTTTCGTCGTTGGAGATGCCGATAACGGCCGCACCATACTTCTTCACCAGCGGCAGCACGGCCTCCAGCCGCTCATCCTCGCCGGTGACGGAGTTGACCAGGGGCTTGCCTTCATACGCCGCCAGGCCGCTTTCCAGCGCAGCCACGATGGAGGAGTCGATGGAGAGCGGCACATCCACCACCGACTGCACGATTTTAATTGCTTTGGCCAGGATGGCCGGTTCGTCGGCCAGGGGAATCCCGGCGTTAACGTCCAGCATGTGCGCCCCGGCTTCCACCTGGGCCATGGCGTCGCTGATGACGCGGTCGTAGTTGTCGGCGGCCATTTCGCGGGCCAGGGCCTTGCGCCCGGTAGGGTTAATGCGCTCGCCAATGATGGTAAACGGCCGTTCCGGCCCAATGATCACGGTTTTGGTTTTTGAACTGATGATGGTTTCCATACTTTTCCTTTTTGCCGGTATTCGGTCATCCGTTATCCGTAATCGGTTATCGGTAATCGGTTATCAGTACACCGTTCACCGTTCACCGATTACCGATTACTGTTCACCTTTCCCGCTTCGCGCGCATACGCGCTTTCTCATGCCCGCTGTCAAAGCCCACCTGCATGGGGCGGGGCAGCAGGCCCGCTTCCTGGATAATTTCGGCCACCAGCTCTTCCTGCCGGTAGGCCATGACGTGCACGCCAGAGACGCCTTCAATCTCGCGCACCTGCTGAATAATTTCGACGCAAATTTTTTTGCCTTCTTCCCGCTTTTTTTCTTTGGGCGTTTGGCGCAGCCGCTCCACAATGGCATCGGGGATGTAGATGCCAGGAACCTTGCTGCGCATGAATTCGGCCGTTTTTTCCGAGCGCAAAGGGCCGACGCCAACCAGGTAAAACACCTTCTCGTGCAGCCCCAAATCGCGCATTCGCTGCATAAATTCTTTAAACCGGGGTACGTCAAAACAGTACTGCGACTGGATGAAATCAGCCCCAGCCTCGATCTTTTGGCCAGGCGCAGCGGCCGCCAGTCGAACGGCTGCACGAAGGGGTTGGAGGCGGCGCCCAGGAAAAATTGGGGTGGCACGGTGAGTTTACGGCCGCTTAAAAACATCGCCTCATCACGCATAATTTTGGCTGTGCGCAGCAGCTGGATCGAGTCAAAGTCAAAGACGCGTTTGGCCTGCGGTTGGTCGCCCGCCGTCACGTCATCCCCGGTGAGGCAGAGCACGTTGCGCACGCCCATTGCCGCTGCGCCCAGCAGATCACCCTGGATGGCGATGCGGTTGCGGTCGCGGCAGGAAACCTGGAAGACAGGCTCGTACCCGGCCCGGGTGAGCAGGGCGCAGATGGCCACGCTGGACATGTGGCAGTTAGCCCCAGAAGCGTCGGTGGCGTTGATGCCGTCGCACACTTCAGACAGCACCAGGGCCGCGTCGTACACCTCCTGCGGGTCGGCGCTGTCGGGGGGATTGAGTTCGGCCGTTACGGCAAAGCGCCCGGAGCGGAGCACCCGTTCAAGACGGCTGCCGGATTTGTAGTCTGTCATTGGTTATCCGTTTATCGGTAATCGGTTATCGGTTATCCGTAATCGGTACACCGCTCACCGATTACCGTTCACCGATTACCGATTCCCGTTCACCGCTTACCGTTCACCGTCACTTCCGTCACGCCCACCCAGCCCTGCGGTGTTTCCATGTCTACGCCGGTGAGCATGGTGATCCAGGCGGATTCGCCTTCGAGCTGGCGATTGACGGGTGGTTGGATCCACAAAATTTCATCGCCGTAGGTGGGCATCTGGCGGGAACGTTCAAACGCCTGGACCCAGACGCATTTCATTTCTGGCTTGACTTCGCAGTGGCCGTTGAGCCGCACGCCGCCGCAAGGGCCGTTGCGCAGGTTTTTGGGGCAGCTCATGGGGCAGGTCATGCCGGTGGAGTGCAAGATGCATTGGCCGCACATGCGGCAGTCGAAGACGGCACGTTTGGCCAGCTCTTCGCCGCCCTTTAGCCAGCGGTTGGCCCGCTCATAGCCGATTTTGGCGATGAGGGGCTGGAGTTTGAAGACGGCCGTATGCGTCCAATCGTACACTTTTTCCAAAAAAGCGGGATGATTTTGCAAACGGCGCAGCAGCCCCATGGTTGTTGTCCTTAATTGGCCACAGAGGACACAGAGAAACGGGAGATATTGAGAGCGAAATCTGTGTTCATCTGCGTAAATCTGTGTCCTATTCAGCCCTTGGCCCTACGGATTGCCATAAATTTTTTGGCGGTGTCGACGGCAACGGCCGCATCGCGGCAGTAGGCGTCGGCTTCGATGTCCTCGGCAAACGCTTCGTTGAGCGGTGCGCCGCCCACCAGCACGATGATTTTATCGCGAATGCCCTCTTCTTTCAGGGCATTGATCACCACGCGCATGTAGGGCATGGTGGTGGTCAGCAGGGCGCTCATGCCCAGGATGTCCGGGTCGTGCTCCTTGATGGCGGCAAAATAATCTTCAACGGAATTGTTGATGCCGATGTTGATCACTTCAAAACCTGCGCCCTCCATCATCATGCTGACCAGGTTCTGGCCAATGTCATGGATGTCGCCTTTGACGGTGCCGATGACCATGGTGCCCATTTTGGGTGCGCCGGTTTCAGCCAGGAGCGGCCGTAAAATAGCCATGCCCGCCTTCATCGCCTTGGCGGCCATCAACACCTCGGGCACAAACAGGATGCCATCGCGGAAATCTACGCCGACGATGTCCATACCAGCAACCAGACCCTTGGTCAGAATTTCGTATGGTTGAATGCCGCGGCCCAGGGCCTCATGCACCTCTTCCTCGATTTCCGCGGCATAGCCATCGTACAAATCTTCGTGCATCAGCTCGTAGAGCTCGTCTAATGATAATTCTTCAAGGATGATTTCGTCTTGTTCGTCTTCGCTCATTGGTGTGTCCTCTTTGATATTTCGTTTAGGGCAAGGCAGTTGGATGTGTGGCTAATTTGGTCAACCATGTCTGCTTGCAACTGCCTCGCCCCTACGGGGTCTCTGTTTTTCTGGTGCGGCGACGGCGGCGTTCGGCACGGCCGTTTCCCTCGCCATCTGCCTGCGCCACCGGTTCCGGCAGCAGGCCGTTCAGGTGGGGAAATGCGTCGCTGGCGTGGGGAATGTGAATCGCGCCCACAAATTCTTGCTGGAAATCGGGGTGTACGGCCGTTTCCACATATGTCACCCATTCGGCAATGTGCTGTGCCTCGGTGCGCTTGTGCCTGTTGAGCAGGGCAATTCGTGCGCCATCACCGGCGGCGTTGCCTACGGCCGTTACCTTCGTTAAATCACAGTCGGGGATGAGGCCCAAAATCATGGCATATTTGGGATCGATGTAGCTGCCAAATGCCCCGGCCAGCACAATGCGGTCCACCTGCTCCAGTTCGGCTTTGTTCATCAGCAGCTTGGTCCCGGCGTACAGCGCGGCCTTGGCCAGCTGGATGCTGCGCACATCGTCCTGCGTCACCAGAATGGGGCTGCCGGTGGTGGACTGCTCGGCGGTGGCCAAAATATACTGCCCGCGCCGGTCGTCCCAGGTGATGCGTTCATGGTGGAGAGTGGGGTTGAAACGGCCGTCTGGCAGCAAAATCCCCGTCAAAAACATCTCCGCCACCACCTCGATGATGCCCGAACCGCAAATGCCGGCGGCCAGGTGGCGCGGCTGCTCTTCCACCGGCACCCGCGCGCCAATGCGCCACTCATCGGACCATTTCTCCTCGCCGATGACGCGGAAGCGGGCAATTTTGGTCTCTGGGTCGATGCGCACCCGTTCGATGGCTCCCGGCGCGGCACGCATGCCAAAGCGGATTTGCGCCCCTTCAAAGGCGGGGCCGGTGGGGCTGGAAGCGCTGTACATCCACTCCTGGTTGCCCAGCACAATTTCAGCGTTGGTGCCCACGTCCACCAGCAGCGTCACCTCGTCCAGCGTGTACGGCACTTCGGCGATGAGCACGGCCACGTTATCGGCGCCGACGTGGCCTGCTTCGGCAGGCAGGACGTGCACGTTGGCGCCGCGGTGCAGCCGCAGGCCCAGTTCGCGCGCTTTTACGTCCATGCTGTCCCGATTTGCCAGGGCAAACGGCGCGCCGCCCAGCTCCACGGGGCTGATGCCCAGCAAAATGTGGATCATCGTCGTATTGCCCACAAAAACCGCTTCCTGGATCTGCCGCTGGCGAATCCCGGCTTCGCGGGCGGTGCTGGCGGCCAAACGGTTGAGGGCATCGATAACGGCCGTATGCATCTTGTCCAGCCCATCGGGGTGCATCATGGCAAACGAAACCCGGCTCATCAAGTCTTCGCCGTAGGTCACCTGTGGATTCATCATTGAGTCCGTGGCCAAAATTTCGCCAGTGCGCAAGTCGCAGAGGAACCCGGCAATAGTGGTGGAGCCAATGTCCACCGCCAGGCCGTACACCCCTTCCGCGTAGCCCGGCTGCACGTCGATCACTTCCCGGTCCTGCCACAGCGTCACGGTAACGGCCCATTTGCCCTTGCGTAAATTGGCCTGAAGCTCGCGCAGCACGGGCAGATCGATGGTGAGATCGTGCAGATCCCACTTGGCGGCCAGGGCATCCTGCAGACGGCCCCAATCGCCGCGATGTTCGCCCAGCTCGGCCTGGTCCACCTCAACAAACACCTGACGCACCGCGGGAAACAGGTCGATCACCCGCATGGTGGCGTCTTTACGCACAATTTGTTTGTGGGCGCGGCTTTCTTCCGGCACAAAAATCAAGGCATCGCCCACGATCTGGGCGTTGCAGGAGAGGCGGCAGTCGGTGCTGTCCAGCCGCTCCAGCAGGCGCACTTCTTCGTCGCTGGGCGGCGAGAGATGGTCGGGGGTGGAGGTGATGGCGTGTTTGGCGAAGTGGCCTTCTTCCAGGCGCACGCGGCACTTGTTGCAGGTGAGCCGCCCGCCGCAGATGGATTCAATTTCCACGCCGAGCTGCCGGGCGGCGTCCAGCACCAGCGTGCCAGCCGCCACGCGGCCGCGCCGTCCGGAGGGCATAAAAATGACGAGGGGATCTGTGTGCTGGGTACGATCAGGCATGTTATCGTTTTAGGGATACGGCCGTTTTGCGCCAATCGATCTTGGAGTACTGCGCATTAAGCTCGACGGAAACGGCCGTGGCCACTTCTTCTGGCGTGCCGTGCCGTTCTTTTGGTTCGCTCCAACGAAACCCTTCCAGATACCCATCCGTGCCGGTCAGCCCTGCTTCCATGGCGGCTTTATCAACTGCCTCCTGAAAACGCTGCGGCAGCTCAATACTCACCCGGTCGCGCCGTCCTCCGGCGCGCACCTGCATCGGAATATCATGCCAATACATAATCTGATAAGTTGCCATAGTTACAAGTCATCCTGTCTGCCAAAATTCAAACGCAAAACCGTGATTGTATCAATCGTCACAATGTTTGCCGAAAACGTGAAACGGCCGTTGTTTTTCAATACCAGAAATCCATCTTGCAAAGTTGTCATTCTGAGCGAAGCGAAGAATCCCTATGGTGCAACATTTGACCAGTTATCTTGTCAATTCGGCGATGAGTGCCGGTAAGATTTCATGCAAATCGCCAACGACGGCGTAATCGGCTTTGGTCATCATGGGGGCTTCGGGATCGGTGTTGATGGCCAGGATTTTTTTGGAGCCTTTGCAGCCAACCCAATGCTGAATGGCGCCGCTGATACCGCAGGCGATGTACAAATCGGGGGCAATGCGCGTGCCGGTCTGGCCCACCTGGTCGGCGTGAGGGCGCCAGCCCAGGTTGGTGGCCACGCGCGAGCCACCAACCGCGCCGCCCAGCAGGGTGGCCAGCTCCTCCAGCACGGCAAAACCTTCGGCGCTGCCCACGCCGCGGCCGCCGCCCACCACCAGCCGCGCCTCGGCCAGCGAAATTTTGTCGCTCTCCGGTGCTTCCCGCGAAGTGACCCGCACACGAAACAGCTTTTCGTCGAGCTGAGGCGTAAACGTTTCCACCGTCACGCTGTCAACCGGTGCTTCGCGGATTGGCTGTGTCAACGGGGCGACCGTGAGCAGCTTGATGTCGCCGTACAGCCGGGCCTCTTCAAACAGGCTGCCGCCCCAGCGCACGCGGGTGATGGCGTAGGGGTTGCCAACGGCCACCTGGGTGACGTTGGCCGCCATCGGCTGGCCCAGCCGGGCGGCGATGTGGGCCAGCAGCTCGTTGCCGCGCTCGGTGCCGGTAGCCATGATGGCTTTAGGCGATTTTGCCTGAGCGATTTGCACCACCGTCTCGGCCCATGCCTCGGGGGCGTAGTCGTCCAGTCCGTCGTGGCTGGCCACAATGGCCTGGCTGACGCCGTAGCGGGCCAGGTGGTCGGCCAGGGGTGCTGAATTGGAGCCGATGAGTACGGCCGTAACGCCTGCCACCCCCTCATCTGCCGCCACCTGCCGCGCCAGCGCCAGCATCTCCAAAGATTGGTTGTTAAGCTGCCCCCGGTCGTGTTCGATAATGCCTAGAATCATGCTATCTCTCACTTCAAGAATGGAAGTGAAAAGTGATAAGTGAAAAGTAAAAAGTGAAGCGCTACTTTTCACTTTTCACTTTTCACTTTTCACTCAACAAACTTCAACTCCCGCAGCAGCGCCAAAATCTTCGGCACAACGGCCGTTCCCTGCCCCAAAACCTCGGCCGATTTACTTTGCTCGGTTGGGGTGACCAGCTTCACCATCTCCAGACCGCCGCCGTTTTTTTGCGGGGTGCTGGTTTCCAGCGGCTTTTTCTTGGCGCGCAGCCGTCCGGGGACGGAGGGATAGCGCGGTAAATTGATGCCTTCCTTGACGGTGAAGACGGCGGGCAGGGTGACTTCATATCGTTCAAAGCCGCCACCTGCTTCGCGTTTGGCGGTGGCGGTATCGCCGCTAACTTCCAATCCCTTCACCCCCGTCACGCAGGGCAAATCCAGGGCATGGGCCACACGCACACCCACCTGGTAATCGCCGCTGTCGGCTGCTTCGTTGCCAAAGAGGAGCAAATCAAACGTCTGGCCCGACGCCTTCACGGCATCCACGATGGCGTTGGCGGTGGCCATAGGGTCCCACTCGCTGCTATCGGTTTCCAGCAGAATGGCCTTGTCTGCCCCCACCGCCAGGGCATCGCGCAGCTGCTGCGTGGCTTCCTGGCTGCCCAGGGTGAGCACCGTCACGCTGCCGCCGTGTTTTTCCACGAGCAGCACCGCCTCTTCCACGGCGCATTCCTCGTGCGGGCTGATGGTAAAGCCCAAGTTGCGCGTTTCAATCGCCCGGGAATCCGGCGTGAGCACAATTTTGGCCCCGGTGGTGGGAACGCGTTTGACGCAAACTAGAATTTCCATGTTTCACCCTTTTCGGTAATCGGTTATCGGTAATCCGTAATCGGTCTACCGATTTCCGTTCACCGTTCACCGTTCACCGATTACCGACTACCGTTTCATCCGCTCATTCTCCGGGTCGAATAGTGGGCGGCTGCCGACCACGGCCACGGTAACCGGATACCGTTCGTTCATGTACTCAACGGCCAGTTGGGTGCCTTCCTGGGCAAGGTTGGTGGGCAGGTAAGCCATGAGGATGTGCTTGCCGACGGATGGCCCAGCCCCGGCGCTGGTGACGTAAGACGGCCGTCCCTTGCCATCGACGATGCGTTCGCCGTCGGGCGTGACGATGGGTTCACGGCCGTTCATGTAGCGCTTCATGCCGCTGGCCGAGGTGTGATCATCCACCGTGAGCGTGCACAAAATCGCTGCTGGACCTTCTTCCCGCGCCTTCAGGTAGGCCTTCTTGCCAATGAAGTCGGCCTTTTTCACCAGCCGCCGGTCTAAACCAGCCTCGACGGGTGTGTATTCGCCTTCCAGCTCGTGGCCCATCAGGCGATACCCTTTCTCCAGGCGGCCCGTGGTGCCATAAACACCGATGCCGACGGGCACAATGCCATGCGGCTGGCCCATCGTCCACAGCGTGTCCCACAACTTGAGGCCGTGCTCCATGTGAGTACTGATCTCCCAGCCCAGCTCGCCCACGTAGGAGATGCGGAAAGCCAGGGCCGGAACGCCATTGATGATCAGGTTTTTCACCGTGCCGTAGGGGAATGCCTCGTTGGAGACGTCGTCGTCGGTGGCGGCTTGCAGCACGTCGCGGGCCTTGGGCCCCCACAGCCCCACGGTGCAAATGGCCGACGTGAGGTCGGTGAAGGTGACGGAGCCATCTTTGGGCAGGTGGTCCATGAACCACTTTTTGTCACGCCCGCCGTCGCTGCCGCCGGTGATGATGCGGTACTTGTCCTTTGCCAGGCGCAAAATGGTAAGGTCAGACTTGAAACCGCCGTGTGGGTTCAGTATCGGCGTGTAGACGCCGCGCCCGGCGGGCACGTCCATCTTGTTGACGGCCATCTTTTCGATGTACTCCACCACGCCTGGACCTTGCACGTCAAACTGGGCAAAGGCGGTCAGATCAACCATGCCGACGCGGTCGCGCATGGCCAAATGTTCGGCGTTGATGATGGGCGACCACCAGCGGGCGTCCCACTCATGCGGCCGTTCCTCGACACACTCCTTGTATTCATCCAGCAGCCTGACGTTGCTGTTGTACCACTGCGGCCGTTCCCAACCGGCCGTCTCAAAAAATTCCGCGCCCAGTTCAACCTCGCGCATGTAAAACGGGCTGGTGCGCACGTTGCGGTTGGACAGGTACTGCTCGCGCGGGTGCACGATGCCGTAGGTTTTGTTGTACGCTTCGGAGGTGCGGGCGTTGACGTGGTGGGGGGTACGGCCGTATTCATAAAACCGGGCAATGTCGCAGGCATGAATATCAATCTCGGACGCGCCGTGGGTGAACAGTTCAACGGCCGCTTTGGCAAATCCAGGTGCCTCTTTAATCCAGATAGCCGCCACCGACCACAAATTTTTCACCTCTACCGTCTCGCCAATCAGTGGGCTGCCGTCTGGCGTGAGCGAAAGCAGCCCGTTGATGGCGTGGCGGATGCCTGCCTTCTCGTCACCCAAAATCTCGGGCATCAGCTCCAGCGCCTGCTCCAGCTGCGGCTCAAAATCGTCTTCGGTGAAAGGCAGTTCGGTGGGCGACATGGCCGACTCCTCAATCGAGGGGATATCGTTGGCGTTCATCAAAATGGGGCGGTGGGCGTAGGAACCCACCTCCATGTCGTTGCCGTTTTGCCGCTCGTAGCAGAAGGTATCCATGTCGCGCACGATGGGGTACTCAATTTCGCTGGTGGTCTTTTCGAAGAGCGACAGCGGGCCGACGCTGATCATCTGGTGCACGGCGGGGGTGAGCGGGATGGTAGCCCCGGCCATCTCGGCAATGCGCGGGCTCCAGCAGCCGCAGGCAATCATGACGTACTTCGCCTTAATTTTGCCCCGGTTGGTTTTGATGGCTTTGATTTTGCCCTTCTTCACCACCAAATCTTCAATTTCCGTGTTGGGGAATACCTGGAGCGCGCCCTGTTCCATAGCGTACTCGCGCATCAGCGTGCCCGCTCGCAGCGAGTCCACTACGCCGACGCTGGGCGTGTAAAAACCGCCCTTGATGACGCTTTTGTCGATGAACGGCACGAGCTCCACCACCTCATCCGGCGTGAGCAGCTGCGACTCGACGCCCCAGGCCTTGGCCGAGGCTATGCGCCGCCGCAGTTCCTCCATGCGCTCGTCGGTGCGGGCCACTTCGATGCCGCCGCTCTGAGTGAAAACGCCCAGCTCTTTGTACTGGCGCACGCTGTCCAGGGTGATCATCGTCATCTCTTTGGAATGATCAACCGGGAAGATAAAGTTGGAGGCGTGGCCGGTGGAGCCGCCGGGGTTGGGCAGCGGCCCTTTGTCCAGGAGCACAATGTTTTTCCAGCCGTGCCGCGCCAGGTGGTAGACCAGGCTGTTGCCCACAATCCCAGCGCCGATGACGACGATTTTCGCTTTTTTGGGTAAATCACTCATGTTCAAAACTCCTTCAAAGATGGGAGTAATTGAGTAATTGGGTAATTGAGTAATTTTGCTTCCAATTACCCAATGACTTAATTACCCAATTACTTTTGTTAATATTCCGGCTGGATTTCGGCTTTCCGTTGGGCCATAAATGCTTGCAGCGCTTCGTCGATGGCGGGGTCGAGGTCGGGGGCTTCGTACTGGCGGAGGAGGGTTTTGTAACGGCCGTTTGCCTTCTGCGTTGCCGTTAAACCTCCCTCATCGCGCCACTGCTCAAACGAGTTGTAATCAAAAAATTCCGAGCGATGAAATGCCTGGCGGAAGTTTTGCATGGTGTGCGGCGTGCCCAAATGATGGCCGTCCGTGGGTACCGTGCGCAAAGACTCCATCGCCAGCCCGTTTTCCGACAGGTCCAGCCCCTGCAAATATTTGTGGAACATGCCCAGCAGCTCGATGTCCATCACAAATTTCTCATAGCCAGCAGCCAGTCCACCTTCCAGCCAGCCCGCCGCGTGCAGCACAAAGTTGACCCGGGCCATCACCGCGGGCAGCATCACCATCACCGATTCGTAGGCGGCCTGGGCATCGGCGATTTTGCTGCTGGCAAACATGCCGCCGCTGCGGAAGGGCAGGCCATGTTTACGCGCCAGCTGGCCCGCCACGTACAATGCCACCTGGCTTTCTGGCGAGCCAAACACGGGTGCGCCGCTTTGCAGATCGATGTTGGTCTGGAAGGCACCGTAGACCACCGGGGTGCCCGGATTGACCATCTGCGTAAACACAATGCCCGCCAGCGCTTCGGCGTTAAGCTGCACCAAGGTTCCGGCAACGCCTACCGGAGCCATCGCCCCGGAAAACAGGAAGGGGGTGATGATCAAGGCCTGGTTGGCCTTGGCGTACACCTTCAGCGCACCCAGCATACGATCGTCCAGGCGGCGCGGGCTGCTGATGTTGATGAGCGAGAGCAGGGCGGGCTGCTGGCGGATTTCATCGGCGCCAAACACAATTTCGGCCATCCTGACGCTGTCGGCGGCGTTGGCGGCCGAGGTGACGGAGCCCATAAACGGCTTGTCGCTGTACGTGATGTGGCTGTAGATCATGTCCAGGTGGCGGGTGTGGGTGGGTTCATCGGTGGGTTCGACGATGGTGCCGCCGGAGTGGTGCAGGTAGGGGCACTGGTAGGTGAGCTTGACGAAGTTGCGGAAGTCGGCCAGGGTGGCCTCACGACGGCCGCGATCCAGGTCCACCACAAACGGCGGGCCGTAGACGGGGGCAAAACAGACGTGGTTACCGCCAATTACCACATTCTGCTCCGGGTTGCGCGCCAGTTGCGTGAACTGGCGCGGCGCTTTGGCGACGTACTCGGCAATCATTTCCCGGTCAAAGAAGGCGGTGTCGCCGGCCATGCGAACGCTATGCTGTTTGAGAATGGCCTGGGCTTCGTCGTCGTAGAAGTCGATGCCCACATCGGAAAGGATTTCCAAGGAGGCGTTGTGAATTTTGTTCAGCCCCTCTTCGTTGACCAGTTCGTAGACGGGCAGATTGTTGACGGGCTGGGCGATTTTGGCAACGGCCGTTGCCTCCGGATCGGCATGGTGGCGGTCACGGCGACCGACGCGGCGCTGTCGTCTATCCTTGCTCATAGACGGTTACCTCCTGAAGCCAGGGTGGCAGGGTGGATCGGCAGATCAGGCCGTTTGCAGCTGGGCCGATTTGCCAAGAATAATATTTTCGATGTACTGCTGGTAAGCCACGATGTGACGGCGCATTAAGGCACTGGCTTCGGGGGCATCGCTCTTTTGCAGTGCCTGCATGATCGCCTGGTGTTCCACAATGTGTTTGTACTCAATAATCGAATCTTTTTTATCACCCAGCTTAGACAGGGCAAAGTGCCACATGCGCAGGCTGAGCGGGAAGAGAGCGGACAGCGTTTGTTCTAAAAATTGGTTGTCGGTGGCTTTGTAGATGATGCGGTGGCAGCCTTCGTCGATGGCGATGAGCTGCTCCGGGGAGAGGGTGATGAGGCCGCTGGCCTGGTCGAGGACACAAGCCATTTCTTGCCAGTGAACGGCCGTCCCGCGCTGCGCTGCCAATTCCGTGGCCAGGCATTCTAAATTGACCCGTACTTCGTACAGGCGCTGTAAATCGGTGAGGTTAATGGGGGTGACAAAAATGCCGCGCCGGGGGATGATGGTGATGAGCCGTTCCAGCTCCAGCCGCTTCAGCGCTTCACGAATAGGCGTACGCCCCAGGCCGAGCTCCTGCTGCAGCTGAGCTTCATCAACCACGGCATTAGGTGCCAAAACCAGCGTCACAATTCGCTGGCGCAGCTGTTCATAGGCCTGTTCACTGAGCGAACGTTGGGGATAACCGGGCGCGCCCATTTATTTACCCTCAAAACAAGAAGTGTGTTGAATCACGTATTGATATATCAGTGATATATCTAAGCGTGACGTTATATTAACACACGTTGGGCAGCGCGCCAATGGCTGGTTAGGGCCGATTTAAAGTGGGGGATTTTGCTCCTGGGCGCGGATGGTGAGCTGCTGGATAACGTGTTGCCGGTCGCTTTCAATGTGTTTTTGCAGGATCAGGTAACAGAGCAGCGCCGGGAGGACAAGAATCTGGAAAAGGGCGAGCCCGACGGCGTAGTTGTCCGGTTCGGGCAGGCGACCGGTGAGGCTGGCAAACAGCCAACCGGCCAGCCAGACGCTGATGGCGTTGCCCACGGCACGAAACAGGCGGCTGATGCCGATGATGGTGCCGCGATGTTCCGGCAGGTTCACATCGGTGATCATGGCGGACCAGTTGGGCGGATCGGCGGATTGGAAGGTGACGGCCGTAAACGCCACCACAAAAGCCAGAATCACCCAACCGTTGCTGACAAAGGCCAGGAGAACGGCCGTAACCAACTGTAGGAAGCTGTCTCCCTCCGGCAAAACCAGATTGCGAAAAGGAATGAAATAGAGCCAGGCGTACAGCGGCGCGGAAACCAGCAGGCCCAGCGCGGCCAGCCGGGTCCGGCCTCGTCCGCTTTGCTGCCAGCGGTCGCCGAGATGCCCGGAGAGAACGGCCGTAAATCCACCGAGACTGAGCACGGCAATGATGAGGTTGCCCACAATGGTGGCCGTTTCCAGCGTGTACCCTTCGGCCTGCACCCGGGCCACTGCCCAACGAGGAATCCAGACGGTGGAGCCATATGCCAGCGAATAGAAAAAACTCTGCCACAGCAGCCAGCGGTTGCTGTTCTGCCGCAAAATGAGGGCAATGTCGGCCCGGCTGATGCGGTAATCGTACGTTTTGCCCTGGGCAAAGACGGGTTTGAGCTCCGGTTCTGCGTGGCCACGTAGGGGTTCGCGGGTGAAGAGAAAGAGAATGGCAAACAGCAGACCAAACCCGGCGATAATCCAGAAGGGATAGCGCCAGTCAGACGCGCCCACGGTACCGGCCAGCAGCGCCCCCAGCGAGGCGCCAATGCCTTGCGAGACGCTCCACAGGCTCAGGGCCAGACCGCGCCGGTGGGCGGGAACCAGGTCACTGACCACGCTAAAGCCCAGCGAACTGATGCCGCCAACGCCAACGGCCGTCACCATCTGAAACAGCAAAAAGTGGGTGAAGGATTGGGCCAGGGAGGTAAGCAGCATGGCGCCAACCCAGACCAGGGTGCCCCAAAACAGGAGCGGCTTGCGGCTTTTCTGGTCGCCCCGGTAGCCCCAAAACACGGCGGCGATGGCCACGATGAGAATGTAAACGGCCGTTACCGACCCCAGCGCCGCGTCGCTGGCCTGCAAATCGCGCGCAATGATGGCGTAGAGAGGCGGCAGCACACCGGCCGCGGCGTTATCCAGTGAAGCCAGGACAATAAAAACCGTGAAGGCAAAAAATCGCTTGATGGATGGCTTCAGCGGCATGCATTAGGCCAGGTTAACGTCGGCGCAAGAAAAAGACTCCCAGGCCCACGCCAGCAACCACGGCCAGGCCAACAAAGATCAGGCTGCTGCCGCGGTTTTCCTCGGTTGGTACGGTGGGAACGGCCGTTGCGGCTGGTGCAGTTGGATTAACGGGAACGGCCGTTGGCTGCACGATGGGTGTGTCGGTGGGGCGTACCTCTGTGGGTGGAATTTGGGTTGGGCTAGGTGTTTCGGTTGGATCTTCCTCCGCCTGGGCGATTTCAGCAGCGGCCGTTGGCGTATCGCTGGGCACCGGCGTGACGGTGCACGACGGGAACGGCGTGGGGTTCCACAGCGGGCCGGGCGTAGGCGTGCTGCCGTTCAGCGGTGGCGCTTCAACGATTGGGACAATGGGCGTGTACCCCTGCACCAGCACAATGTCGTTGGACACCCAGCCAAACTGGCCGTTGTTGAACTGGATGAGCCACCATTCGGCCGTTTGCGCCCGTCCCACGATGTAGCGCACTTCCAGGTACACCAGTTCGCCAATCACATCATATTCCAGGCCAGGGCCGCTGCGCACGTTAGTGGCTCCTCGGGTTTGAATGGTGGGATTGCCGCTGCAGGGAACGGCCGTGGGCAAAAATCCGCCCACCGGCGTGGGGGCAATGTTCACCGGCAGCAGGGTGGAGGTGGGCGTGGCCGCGGCGCCGGGCGGGGTGTGGGTGGCGGTCGGGTTGCTGCCGCCGCCACCGGACTGGGTGGCGGTCGGTGGTGGTGGAACAGGCGTGCGGGTGGGAATTGTCTGCCTGGTGCTCGAACCTTGCACCGAAGGCACAAAAACGGCACCCGCCATCAGAATTAACGAGACACTTAATACTGTTAAGAGAAAACGTTGTCTTACTTTCTTCATATCACTTTTTATAGTGGCGAACGGCCGTAGTAAACTGACAACTACTTATTCGCACCTGGCAAGGACAGAGGCTCTACACAACTCTTCAATTGAGTGATGCCTGGCTCAGCCACCGTGACAGTAAAATATACCTCAGGAAATCCAGACTTTTACCCTGCCACCGGGGTTTGCTCAGCCATTTTCATTTTTACCTGGGATTCAATCCAGCGATACGTTTCTGCCAGCCCTTCCTCCAGGGAAACCCGAGGCTCCCACCCTAGAACTTCCCGCAGACGGGTATTGTCCGAGTTTCGCCCGCGTACACCTTGAGGACCAGCAACGTGATTTTTCTCGATGGAGATCCCGGCGATTTCGGCAATTATATCAGCTAATTGATTGATCGTTACCAGACGGTCCTGGCCCAGGTTGAGTGGTTCCCGGTAATCGGAGTTCATCAGCTTGTACAGGCCAGTAGTGCAGTCGTCGATGTAGCAGAAGGAGCGCGTTTGTTCGCCATCGCCCCAAATATCCACTGTGGGATTGCCCGTGAGCCTGGCGACGGCAATTTTGCGGCACAGAGCAGCCGGTGCTTTTTCGCGGCCACCATCCCAGGTGCCCAACGGGCCAAAGATGTTGTGAAAGCGCACGATGCGCGTTTCGATAGGATGCTCATTGTGGTAATGGGTGCAGAGCTGTTCCACCACAAGTTTTTCCCATCCGTAAGCATCCTGCGGTTGGGCCGGGTAGGCGTCTTCCTCCTTCAAGGGCGACACGGAGGTTTCTAGCTGCCTGTATTCGGGATAGACACAGGCAGAGGAGGTGAATAGATATCGTTTAACACCATTGTGCCGGGCCGCTTCCAACGTGTGCAGATTAATAAGCAAATTGTTGTGCAGGATCTGTGAATGGTTGGCAGAAATAAAGCCCATGCCACCCATGTCGGCGGCCAGGGCGTAAACCTCGTTCACGTTTTGGGTGGCTTGCAGGCAGTTTTCCCAACGTCTTAAGTCAAGCAGCATAAACTCGTCCGCTTGCGTAGGGGCAAACTCCGGTTCTTTAATATCGACGCCGCGCACCCAGTAGCCGCGTTCCTTCAAAAAGTTGATGAGATGGTGGCCAATAAAGCCGCCACCGCCGGTAACCAAGATTCGCTTTTGTGTCACTTTTTATGCTCCTGATATTGGTCACTTTTTATGTGGTTCATCTGACGAATGATAGTTTCAAACTGGTCTGTAATCTTTTCAATGTTGAAGTGTGTTTCAGCGTAGACACGGCCGTTTCTGCCCAATTGCTCCCGTAACGCTTGATCATGGTGCAACTGTTTTGCTGCCTGAAGGAAAGCGGCCGTATTCTCTGGCGCTGCAACCAAACCGGCTTCATGCTGAGCGACGATTTTAGCAGCAAGGTTTTCCGGTGGCACGGCTAACAAAAGCGGCCGTGCCGCACACAAGTAAGATAACACTTTAGATGGTACGGAAAAGACACCCGCATCTGGTTCCAGAATGGCGATTAGCACATCAGCAGCACCCAGCACATTGGCCATGTCACTGAATGGCTGGTACGGCAGCAAGATTAGATTGTTTAAGCTGCATGCAATTTGCTGTTCAGCCAACCAATCAGCACCTAACCCCTCTGAAATAACCAATACCTGAACATTTTCGTCTGCCTGAAAAGCCAGCGCCAGTTCCAAAAGCAAGTTGGGGTTGTGTTTCATGCCGAGGGTACCGGAGTAGAGAAAACAAAATTTGTCCGACAGTTGATGCGCTCTGGCCCAGGCATTGGCTTTAGATCGAACGGGAAGATCGGCGAGAGTAGCCCAGTTGGGGATGACGTGCGTTTTTGCCTGGGCGATACCCCACTCATCCAGCAGCGGCCGAAAATCCTCAGTAATCAGGATAATCTGATCGCTGCGCCGCAGCAAAAAGCGGTCAAGGGTAAGATACAGCTGGCCGACGAAGCGACCAATAACCGGTAGCCGTTTCCTGAGAATTTTGTTGATGGCCACCCCGTACATATCCTGCACCCAAAAAATAAGCTGAATCTTGCGGCCACGAAGGCGCCAATAAACCAGCGACATGGCTTCAGATGGCGTATTGGCAAAGATGACGATGTCGGGCTGAAAGGCCTGAATCTGGGCTACTAAAAGCTGGCTGTATTTGATTTCCTGAAAAATGCGCCTGAAAAAAGCGTATTTGGCAAATGGCTTGTCTAGCTGAATGCCGATAATTTCCAGGTTGGGGGGATCATCGGCCGTTTTCTGCAAATTGCCCCTGGGACTCTGGAAGAACTCGCCATAGCAGTGCTGAACCGTGTGTCCCCTTTGGGCCAGGTGGCGGCTGAGTTCAACTTCAAAGGGATGCCCTGGCCGGTCGTTGAGCAAAATGTGCAAGCGGCTTCTCCCCACAATTTAGGATTCGAAGGTAAGCGAAATGAGGCTGTCTTCAAGCAGATCAAAGGTAAACGTGACGGTACGGCCGTTTACTATTGGATCCTGTGGCGCTTGTGATTCCAGCAAAACGGCCCCCTCTGGCAAAATCAGGGTAACGGAGACTGATTCTGGTTCCATACCAGCCTGCTTGCGCAGCCAAAGCTGGTAAGTTTGTTGGTTGTCGTCCTGCCGTTGAACGGCCGTTTCCGGCAAAGAATAAGCAATTTCTGTGGTTAATGTTTCGTTGCGCGGCACCATCAAAAAATTGGTGAAGGTAGTAAAATCGGCAAACTCAATTTGTGCCTGGCCGCTGCGTTCCCAACTATTACCAGTGATTGTCACTTCCCCCGGAATATTATGCTCGGTCATCCATTGCAGCTCGCTGTTCTGTGGACTGTAAACACGCAAATAGTTAAAGTAGCACTGGTCTGCCACTTCCTGGTAGGTAGGCGCGTCATTGTAATAGACGTGCTGAAAGCAGGGATCTTCACTTTCTGGCCCGTTATGATGATACTTAATACTCAAATGAGCTTGAGGGTGGCTGGTGGACAGATCTACCTCGTAAACAAAAGTGCGATCAATATGTAAGTTGGTTTTATTGAATCCCATGTTGGTATCAAGTACGAGCAAGAAGTCCTGACCAACAGGGTTTTCCAAACGGCCGTCCCAATCCAGCTCGGTGAGTACGGCCGTTACTTCTGGGTCGTGCATGTACAGCTGCAGGTGACGTTCGTTCAGGGCGGCAAACATGTTGCGGGCCAACGTCACCATGTCCAGGGCGGCCGGGTCGGTCTCGATTTTCTGGCGAATCGCAGCGGAAAATGTGGACAAAAACGCCTTGCGGTTTTGGAACCACTCAGCGTTGGTCTGGCCCTCTTTAATGTTGAAGGCGTCGCGAAAACTTTGCACCGCGTTGGCCCCGGTGATCACCGTGTCTGATCCGGCAACTGGAATTGGCCCGGTGGCCTCTACCAGCATGGCAATAAACTGCTGGTCGATAGCAATCACGCCATCAATTGGGATGTCTGGCTGGCCTATCTGGTACAGTTCTATCGCTTTTTGCGCCGTGAAGGGAAAATCTGGCCAATAGTTAGCGTCACGCAGCAACAAATAGTCAGCACCCATCAGATCTTGGAGTGGCTGCGGTGGGTAGTCATAAGCGGCCGAATTTGCCGCCAGGGACTCCAGATCAAAGGTCGAGGCATCCTGGAAGTCCAGCGACAAAATATCACCGTTGTCCAGCGTGAGCAGGCCAACCCCGGAGATAAACCCACCGGTGGCCCGGATTTCATCTTCGTTTTGCGCCAGCAGCAGGTAGCTGCGCGGCGCCTCGTGGCCCAAAATATTGGGCAGCACCTGAACCATCACCAACCCGTCCTGGGCCAGTGGCAGCCACTCATCAAACATCACAAAGGCAGTTTGAACACGTTCGGGGAACTGATCGACGTTGTTGATCTGCTGGCGTGCTGTGACGACTCGCTGGAACGACTGCTGCGCCAGGGCTAATTTGGGGCGTGCTTCCGCCAGCACGTTGACTAATTGAGGCAGTGGTGAGCCACTGTTGGTGTCACTTTGCATTACACTGAGGGCAGGTTTGAGGCCTTCGTAGGCATGCACGGCCGTTTCCGTCCCGGCATCGGCCATTTCCATCAGGTGCGGAGCGGCTATGGTTAAGGGACCAACCTTGGGCAGCCAGCCCAGGTAACGGGTAAGGGGCATGAAGACGGCCGTTTCGTCTCGCAGCGTTACCACATCCTGGCGAATGGTGTGTACCATTTGGTCCGCCTGAGTCGGATCGATGCCAGAAATGCCTTCCGCCATAAGGGTTTCTGCAGCCGCTTGCTGCGCCAGCAGTGACTGCACTGCCCGACCAATGCGCCATCCTTTTACGCCCAGCCAGAGGATGAGCAGGGCCAGGCCAACCAGCAGCCCGATTCGCACTCTGGCCCAGGTAAACAGCGTCGATTCCGTTGCAGGCAGTTTGTTGGCCTTGGTTGTCATCCTACGGTTCCTCAGAGCAGCTGTTACTGCTTAAAAGTCTGCCCTCTTCCGCTAAAACGACCGCACAAACAGGTCGTTGGCTGGCGTTCAGCGTGCGAAAGGCAGGTACATCATCGACGGCCAGACCTTGCAGGTCTGGGTAAAGCGCTTTGATTCTGTCCCGGTACCAGTCAAACGCAAACAATTGATCATCTACTACGACCACATCGGGTCGCTGCCCCTCAACAAAGTGAAAGTACCACAAAGCAAAAATATCCGGGTCGCCTGAGGTGATGAGAATGGCATCGGGTGGCGAACTGTGCAGAATTTGCTCGGCAAACGGCCGTACTTTGTGAACTTCTACACGATTGATCGGGCTGAAGTTTAACAAAACAAGGGCGAACGGCAACACAAATCCCCAACTGCCCAGCCGTTTGAAGGCGGCTGTTAATGCCAGGCTCAGCAACAGCCAGGCGGGTAAGGTGTTCACCAGGGCATCGTTGGTATCATAAAAAAAGGCATACAGCAGGTAGAAGACGGCCGTTCCTACCAACCCCAGCCACCGTTTTTTAGCCGTTTCCCGCCAGCCGCTCCAGGGCAGCAGCAGCCAGCCAACAAATAACAACTGCTGCAGGCCAACACCTGCCCAGCTGACCAGTCGGTCCAGGTAATTCTCTTCCGTCATGGCCAGCTGGTTTGGCTGGTAAATTTGCGCACTTACCAGCCACCACCAACCGGTCGGCGTGTTGGGGCGCCCCCAAACGACTGGGCTGTCTGGCCGGCCCAACCAGGGCAGCAGCGCATAAGGCATCAGCCCCAAGATCATGCCGATCCCAAGCTGGAGCCACTGCTTCTTCGGCACCAGCAGCAAAGCCAGCGGCAGCAGCAATATAGATGTCAGGTGCGTGGTTATTGACAAGCCCAGCAACAGGCCTACCAGCCAGGACGGCCGTTGCCCCAGCAAGCTCCACACAAAAAGCGAGACCAGCGCCAGGTTCAACGTGTACACCTCCGTGACTACCGCCTGCTGCCACACCAATGGCACAAAGGCAAACGTCAGGCCGGGCAAGGCTAACGGCCAGCCCTTGAGCCCCAAAAAACGGCTGGCGGCGCTGATCATGGCGGCGGCCACGGCACCGCAAAAGGCGGAAAAGAGGGAAAAGCGGTAGGCTACCGGCTCTACCGGCAGCAGCGCAGCAAATCGGCCCAGGAGCAGGTAAGTGGGATAACCTGGTGGGTGCGGAATGCCGCCAGTGAAAACGGCCGTAATCAACTCCCCCCCATCACCGCTGTGAAAGGCAACTGTGAGGTCGGGAACGGCCGTAACTCCGTAGACCAGCAGGGTGATCCCAAAAACCATCAAAGGGAGCGGAATTTTGTATTTAGCTGTGGTTGATTTGGCGGAATGGGCAGCCATGAGGTTATGTTTTGTCTTGCTGCCAGCGCCAGTTGGTGCGGCTGGCGGCCAGCCCGCCCAGCAAAATTTTGGGTAGCAGCACCACCAGGTGATACACCACCGCGTAACTCACGGTGACGGCCTGGTTGGTCTGGCCAAACTGGTAGAGCACCAGCACCACAGTGCCTTCATAAACACCCAGCTGGCCGGGTGTGCTGGGGGCAGAGGTGGTTAAACTGAGGGCGGAATCGGTAACGGCCGCTTCGGCCAGGCCCAGGGGAATATGAAACGCCAGAAACAGCAGATACGGCGTCAGCAGCCCCAGCAAGACCAGCAGCACGGAAGAGACCAGCAGCCGCCCCAGCGCCGCTCCTGAGCGCAGTGAGGCCAATCCCTCCAGCCCACCGATGAGCAGCCTGGTCAGCCTGGTCTCGATGGCTGGTGGCAGCAGATGAAATAGTCGGCGCAGCTGAGTGATCACCCAGCTGGTCTGGTAGGCCACTATGCTCAACCCAACCATCACGACACCAGCAATGAGTAAAAAGGTCAGTCCTGTGCCCTGCATGTTCTCCGGCAGGGCCAAGATGGGCAGCAGCACCAAAACCAGCAGTCCCAGCATCACCAGTTCCAGGCTTTTTTCCACCACGACGGTGCTAAGGGCACGCATCTTGCTGAACCCGGTTTGCTGGTTGATGGCGTACGCCCGGGCAATCTCGCCCAGGCGCAGGAAGGGCAGCACGACGTTGACAAACTGTCCCAGCCAGATAGCCCAGAACACGGCCGTAAACCGCACCTCTTCCTCGTGGTTAGGAACCAGCAGCACCCGCCAGCGCCAGGCCTTCACGGCGCCGTTCACCACAAAAGTAAGCAGCGCCAGCAGAATCAGCCACAGGTTGGCGCTGCCCACGGCTTGCTGCACATCGCGGAAATCGATACTGCGCGACAGATACCACACGCCGCCGCTGAGCAAGACGGCCGTCAACCCGGCATTCAGCCACGGCCACCAGCGGCGCCAGCGAGAAGGGGAAGCGGTTAATTCAGCCTCGGGGGTAGGGGACATGAACCTGCCCGTCCATTAGCTGCGGCGGCGGGTGTACATCAGCATAGCGCCGTACACCGCGATGCCAAAAATCAGCAGGGTGATCAAAAAGCCAGCCCACAAGATGGCCCGGTTGCGCACCATGGTGCTCTGGCTGAGGGGCAAGGTGGGTACGACCGTTGGCGCCGGGGCCTCGCTGCCAATCACGGCTTGGGGGGCGGCGTCGGCAGGGGGAACGGCCGTTGTGGGCGCCACATAGCCGCTGTCGATGGGGGCCGTTGTGGGGGCGATGGACTGGACGGGATATCCTTCGTCGGTGACGCTGGTCGGCTCCGGGGTGGCCGGTGGTGGGTAGCCATTTTCTGGGGTGCTTTCCGGCCCAGTTTGGGCCTGGGCTGCCTGCCCCGGTCGGGCCAGCAAGGCAGCCAGAAACATCAATGAAGTAAAGCCGACACACAATTTTTTCATCAAAACGCTCATTTGGAACTTCGTAGTGCAGTTATCAGATTAAAAACGGCCCAGGCGGTGAAAAGCAGCCAGACGGCCGTTTCCCACCAGCGGCTGCTGGTAAATACCAGGCCCAACAAAACCAGCAAAAAGCCCAGCCAAAACAGGCGGTCGTAGGGCGGTTGTTGATTGATTTCGGCCAGTTTGGGGGGCGTGGTGCGCGAGAGCCAGTAGGTGTAGCTGAACGTAGCCAGCAGTACGGCCGATCCCACAATCCACAACCCGTTTGTCCAGACAGAGCGCCAATCAATCACGGCGAAAAAGTATAGCATATGTTAAAATCGCCACAACTTAAGCTGGTGGCTGGTTTGCTGGTCACACAAGGACCATTACTGACCACCAGCCACTCTGGAGAAACTGTATGGCCAAAACCCGATCCCGCTATATTTGCAGCAACTGTGGCCGCGTAACGGCCGCTTATGTGGGACGCTGCCCAAAATGTGGCGAATTCGATACGATGGAAGAAGAGGTCCTGGTACCGGAAACTCCCGCCAGCCAGCGCAACCGCCGTGCCGTGGGCCAGAGCGACAGCCACCCCCAGCGCCTGGCCGAAGTCACCGCCGATGGCTTTGAACGCCTGCCGCTGCCGCTGCCGGAATTCGGCCGTGTGCTGGGCGGCGGTATTGTGCCGGGCTCGCTGGTATTGGTCGGTGGTGACCCCGGCATCGGTAAATCAACGCTGCTGCTGGACGTCTCGGCCATGACGGCCAACGCCCACGGCACCACGCTCTACGTCTCCGGCGAAGAGAGCAGCCGCCAAATTAAGATGCGCGCCGACCGCCTGGGAATCACCGCCGATGACCTCTTTTTAGTGACGGAAACGAAGCTCCAGGCGATCCTGAACCATGTGGAAAAGCTGCAACCGACCCTGGTGATCGTGGATAGTATCCAGACCACCTTTGCCGAAGATTTAACCTCGGCGGCGGGCAGCGTGAGCCAGGTGCGCGAGTGCGCCAGCCGCTTTCAGGAGGTGGCCAAGACCTCCGGCGTGAGCATTTTCCTGGTGGGGCACGTTACCAAAGAGGGCACCATTGCCGGGCCGCGGGTGCTGGAGCACATCGTGGACACGGTGCTGTACCTGGAGGGCGATCCGTTTCACCGCTACCGCCTGCTGCGCAGCGTCAAGAATCGTTTTGGCGCAACGAGTGAGGTGGGGGTGTTTGAAATGGTGGAAAAAGGTATGGTAGAAGTGCCCAATCCGTCGGAGGCATTTTTGGCGGAGCGGCAAATTAATGCGCCAGGCTCAACCATTGCCGTGACGATGGAAGGCACACGGCCGCTTCTGGTAGAAATTCAGGCGCTGGCCAGTTCCACCACATTTTCCAACCCGCGCCGCACGGCCAACGGCATTGATTACAACCGGCTGTTGTTGATTACGGCCGTTCTCTCCCGCCGCGTCCGTGTCTCCCTGCACGACAAAGATGTGTTTGTCAACGTTATTGGCGGGCTGCAAATTGATGAACCAGCGGCCGACCTGGCTATTGCCGTCTCCATTGCCAGCAGCGTTAAGGACGAGGCGGTGCACGCCGACATGGCGTTTGTGGGGGAGGTGGGCCTGAGCGGGGAACTGCGCGCCGTGAGCCAGCTGGAAGCTCGCCTCAAAGAAGCCCTGAAGCTGGGCTTCAAGCGCTGCGTCATTCCCAAGACCGCCCAGCGCCGCCTGACCGAACCGCCCAAGGGATTAACTCTCATCGGCTGCCGCACGCTGGCGGAGGCGATTGATGTGGCGTTGATTAAGGGGTAATTGAGAGAGTGGGTAATTGAGTAATTGGGTAATTAAGAAATCCAGTTACCCAATTACCCAATTACTCAGTTACTGAAGATTGTTAGCTCTCGCGAATTTCGACCGTGACGTCCATTTCCCCGGCGTTTTCAAACGTCAGCTTAAGGGGAATTTCTGTACCCACGTTAAATTCAACCTGCTTGCCCAGGCACATGATGTGCAGGCCGCCCACCTTGAGCTCGGCGCTGCCACCGGCCGGAACCGGGATGCTGCCACCTTGCACGGGGCGCATGCCCATCACCCCTTCGCCCATGTCGTACATTTCATGCAGCTCCACCGTGCCACAGGCGTCGCTTGCTGCGGAGAGCAGGGCGTCGTCGCTGTCGCCGTTGTTGGTGATGAGCATATAAAAGGCGCCGTTTTCAGCCACCTTGGGCGATGTGCGGCCCCAGGGATCGGTAATGGTAATGGCTTCTCTATCGCCCCCAGAGGCGGTGCAGGCAACGGCCGTTACAACTAAAACAGCCAGTAAAAAGAGTACTTTTTTCATTCGTTCGTCTCCTAGTTTTCCTAGTTTTGATCAAAAGGTATCGCTCATCGTAAGCCAGCCTCGTCTTCCATGGAGATAAGGGAAAATCAGCTTCCCTTCCATCTGGCTGGCACTCTGGTGTAGATGAGACTCACCGGCAAAAAGATATAAACAGGACTTACGCATCTAGGCGAACTGCGTCTAATAATTTGCCGCGAATTTCGCTAATTAACGCGAAGTTGTTCATAGTTGGCGAAATTCGCGCAATTCGCGGCTAAGAAAAAGCTCTGATTGCGTAAATCATAATAAAGTTGGGATTGTGTTTTAGTTGGGGCTAAAGGGTTCGTGGCGGGGGTGACGGTGGCAGAAGATGAATTTCTTGTGGGTACCGTTCAGCTGATGATGGACGGCAGCACACCAGAAATGCGACCAACAACACAGAAAGGGATGCTGCTGGTTCGGCCGCGTTGCTTTGCACGGCCGTCTGCGCCAGATTCGTATCGCAAGATGCACTGAAGTGGGCGGGTACCAAGGTCTGGCAGCCAAACCCGGCCAGAGGTGAACCTACCAACATGATGGCCAGCAACAGCACAGCCCAAAAAGTATACAGTGAAAGTGAATTGGCGAATCGGCGCATCGGGCGAAATTATATCAAACGTATGGGCAAACGGTAATTTTGGTAACTCTTTCGGATATCTGGGGTTTGGCGTGAAACGTGAAGCCGCTCTGGTCACGTTTCACGGGCGTCAGCCCTTTGAGTTCACAAAGGGCCAAAATTAGGTCATGTTTACCTCACCTCCGCCGGGCCACCAGAATCAGTGCCCCGCTGGCCACCAGCAAAACGGCTACGGCCGCAACGAGCAGCCAGAGCAAGCTGCTGGTCCGCGCTTCTGGTGCGGTTTGGGCGACGGCCAGGGGAGTGGTTACGGCCGCAACTTCTTGGGCTGGGGCAGCCGCCGTTGCGGTTTCAGTTGGTACGGCCGTTGGTGGCACAATGGCGGTGTTGGTAGGGGTGGGCGTGTGGCTGGGAGCGGCCGTGGCCTCACCCGTCGGCGATACAATCACCGTCTCCTCCACCACGCGCAGCCCCACTTCCGGGTCTTCTGATGAGCCGCCAACTGTTGCTGGACGCGGCCGACTGCCCACAACCACTTCCTGGCCCAGCTGCAGCAGTGCCCCTTCGGCCAGCCCGCTGAGTTCATACAGTTCGTCCAGCGTTAAGCCGTAGATACTGGCGATGAGCAGCAAGGTATCGCCGCTGCCCACCACGTGCACGATCTTGCCGTCTGGCTTGACGCGGGCATCCGGGAACCCCGCCAGCGGTGTAGAGCCGTCGGGCAGAACCGTGTAGCCAATGATGAGCATTTGCCCAACAGACAGCAAACTGTCGGGCAGCAAGTTGTTCCAGCCGTACAAATCTTCCAGCGTCACGTCGAACTGGTCCGCCAGGGTGATGAGGGTGTCGCCAGTTTGCACGGTGTAGAGGATACGGCCGTCTGGCTGCGCCGTCGGTGAAGCCAGGGGCGACGGTGTCAGAGTAGGTGGCAGTGGCGTGGGCGACGGGCCTGGCGTGAAGGTCGCGGCGGGCGGCAGGGTGGCGGTGGGCGTGGCGTTGGGATCGGTGGTGGGCAGGGCCGTTGGCGGCGGCGGCGCGGCAATGCTGCCATTTTTGTAAGCGGCGCTTAATTCGGCCGTGAGCTGCAAGTAGAAATTGCCATACTCCACGCTGGGCTCGATCTGGCTGCCCTCTTTCCACTCGTTAAAGGAGGTGATGATGAGCATGTCGGGTGAACTGGCCGCCGCGCCGCCAAAGGTGGCGCGATAAAAATCACCGTTGGCCCGGTCACGCGGGGCCGTGCTGGAACCAACCAGATCAGCATTCCAGCCGGGCATGGCGGTGCCGACCCAATATTTGTAGCCGCCGTAGGTGGTGGCGGCGGCACGAGTGTTGGCCGCCCAGGTAGCGGCCGTTCCCGCCGGATTGCCCGACCAGGCAATGTTGTACAGATGCAGCCCATCGAAGGCGTCCAGGTAGGTGGTGTCGCCACCCTCAGCAATCCAGATGCTGTTGCGATCTGGGTCTACCGTGGTGCGAATTGTCACCCACTCCGCCGGCGACAAAATCCAGTTGGCCCAAAAGAAGATGACTGGTTTACCATCTACCCGCAGGTAGGCGGGGTGGTTGGCGTGGGTGCTGAGCAAGGCGCGCAGCGCATTAATGCGATCATCATTGCTGGCGAAGAAGGGACTGGCGGTTTCAAAATCAACGGCCGCTTTAAACCCCATGCCCGAAGCAATGTTGAGCAGCGCCTGAAAATTCGTCTCCGTCTGGTTATTGACTGTTTCTGGCCCGTACCAGCTTTGCACAAAACCATCAATGCCTGCCGCCTGGGCCTCATTTACATGGCGCTGAATAGTGCCGGTGTCGGAGGAAAAGTAGGGAGTTACCGGCTGGAAAGGGGTCAGGCCAGGGCCAAAGCTGCCTGGACTGTACCAGGCGTAATAAAAGGCCAGCACCAGCCGCGTTTGCCCCTGGGACCTCACTTCTGGTGTGTCACTCGCAGAGCCAAACAGCAGCGGCAAGAGAGCCATGAAGAATATGAGCAGCCACGATTTGGTTACGGATGCTTTTCGATTGGTTTTTGAAATCATAGGCGGACATTATAACTGCAGCCTGAAACTCTGTCAGGTTTGCAAAAATTAATAGGTCTGCTATTATCCCCCACTGTTGCACAGCAAAAAGTAAATACATCTGCTGCTTTCCGCTCTTAATCAAGAATTAAGGGCAGAGCTCGCCAGAGTAATTCCAAGGAAAGGAGGTAGGCAACGTGCGAGAGTACGAAGTTACCGTTGTTTTTCAAACAAGTTTAGATGATGAGGCACGCAGCGCTTTAACCGAGCGTGTTTCTGGTTGGTTAACCCACGGGGATGCTGAGGGCGACAAGCCTCAGGCCAACGTGTGGGGCCAGCGTCGTTTGGCGTATCCCATCCGCAAGAATAATGAAGGGTACTACATTCTGTTTGATGCCAGGTTGGATCCCCAACGCCTGAATGACATCGAGCGCAACATGCAGTACACCGATGACATTTTGCGCTACATGATTGTGCGCAAAGAAGAAGCGTAAAAAAGGTTTTTTGCAGGTCAATCTGGTTTGATCTTACTTATCGAGGCTGTGCAGTTGTTTTGAACCAGGTGGGCCAATTAATTTTAAATGAACTAACGGGAAAATCCCCCTCATTGTTGGGAGTGTGTCATGAACAAGGGGCTGAACAAAGTAATGATTATCGGTTGGGTAGATGGTGAGCCAGAAGTGCGGCAAACGCCCAATGGTCGTTCAGTTGCCTCTTTTAGCGTGGCCACTTCTCGCACCTGGACCTCGTCTGACGGGGACCGGCATGAGGAAACAGAATGGTTTAACGTGGTTGCCTGGGGCAGCCTGGCGGAAATTAGCAGCAAGCGTCTGGCGCATGGCCAGCAGGTTTATGTGGAAGGGCGGCTGCAAACGCGCAGTTGGGATGACAGCAGCGGGCGCAAACATTTTCGTACCGAAGTGATTGCCCACGAGCTCATTGCCCTGGCTGAAGGCACTGTTTAACTGTTTTATCTGGGGAAGCCCGTTTTTTGAACTAAAGAGGATTTGAGATGCGTTCATCAAAAACAAGAACACCCAAAAGAAAGCGTTCCTGCAACTTTTGTGCAGACGGCGTGAAGGTTATTGATTACAAGCAGCATGAGATGTTGAGCCGGTACGTGAATGAATACGGCCGTATCCGCCCTCGCCGCCAAACTGGTACCTGTGCCAAACACCAGCGAGCCCTGGCTGTGGCCATCAAACGGGCCCGTCACATCGCTTTGCTGCCCTTCGCGGACGAATAAGCGCCATCAAAATTGATACTTTGAACTATGGCAAAGAAAAAAGAGACAACAATAACCGAGGCCCAGCGGCAGTCCCGTAAAGAGGTGCTGCTGGCGCGGAAGCAAGCGCAGCAAACTCGCCAGATTCGCATTGGCGTGGCGGTGGTCGGCGGCTTGCTGCTGCTGGTTTTCCTGGCGGCGGCCATTAACGAACTGATCATTGCCCCTGGTCGGCCAGTAGCCATTGTCAACGATGAGGAAATTACCCTGCGCGAGTGGCAAGACCGCGTTCGTTTTGAGCGTGCCCAGCGCATTATCTTGCTGGAAAACCAGTTGGCGGCGTTCCAGGGTAACGTTGGGGTGGTGCAGCAGTTTGCTGGCAGTGTAATCAACGAACTGCTCCAGCCAGAAGTGTTGGGCCAAAGCACGCTGAACCAGATGATTGACGAGGCGGTTATTCGCCAGGCGGCTCAGGAGCGGGGCATTACCGTGACTGACGCCGATGTGGATGCCGAAATTGGGCAGACGTTTAACTATTTTGGCGGGGAACTGCCCACGCCGCTGCCCACGGCTACGGCCACGGTCCAGCCAACGCCGTCGGTAACGCCGATTCCTACGGCCGTTATCACCGACGAAATCCCCACCAATACGCCAGCACCCACCGTGACAGTTGGCCCCACCAGCACGCCGCCGCCCACGGCAACGGCCGTTTCGGCTGAGGCGTTCCAGGAAGAGTTTGGCGGCCTGGTTGACCAGTTTGAAGAGCATGGGGTTTCTGAAGAGCAGTACCGCGAAATCGTGCGCAACCAGATTTACCGCGAGCGCCTGATTGAGGTGCTGAACGTTGAAGATGAGATTTCTGACTTGGCGCAGCATGCCAGCTTCTTCGTCTTGCAGTTTGATACCGAAGAAGAGGCCAATGAAGCGCAGGCGATGATTGAAGCGTCGGATTACCTTTCTGTCTGGAATGAGATTCGCAGCACGCCCGCCGATTTGGAAGCTGAGACACCGTCTACTGCACAGGCTCTTGAAAACGTGTGGGTGACTGAGGATACGGCGGCCACCCGGGTTGGCGCCGAGGTGGCTGAAGCTGCCTTCTCCTTGCCAGTTGGTGAGGTGAGTGACGTCATCAGCAGAACCGTTACGACGGACTCGACCCAGTATTACCTGATTCAGGTGACTGGGCGTGAGGAACGGCCGTTATCTGCCAGCGAACTGCAAACGCTGGAGCTGGAAAACCTGGCGGCTTTCATCGATGAGCAGCTGACCGGCAGCCTGACCCTGACCGAGTACGATCGCGGCCGTGCGCCTACCTCACCGGTGCTGGATCCCCTCTTCACCGCGGCGCCAACGGCTACGCCACCGGTTGGCGGCGGTTAAACCACGGGGTTTGCCTGTAGAAATATGAATCGAGCCGGATTGCCCCACACCAGGAGGCAATCCGGCTTTTTTGTTGGCGCATGATGGAGTGACCCGCCACTAATTTAAGATGAAGAAAAATGGACACGGGTTTTCACAGATGGACACAGGAAAAAAACAGGGTCTTCAGGAATTCAGGGGATTTACAATCCGTGATGCGTGAAACGTGAAACGTGACCAGAGTGACATCACGTTTCACGTTTCACGCTTCACGTTTCACGCCAAAACCTACGAAATCCCAAAGAGCCAAAAAAAGCATAAATCTGTGTTTACCTGTGTGAATCTGTGTTCTATTTGCGTTCTGCGGCGCTTGGGGCACAATCATTGTTAATGAATAATGAGACTGTCTGGCTAGAAGGATTGATTTCTGTGGAGGCGGCGTTGACCGGCGGCTGCCGGGAAGTGGCTGCCGTGTATGTGCAGCAGGCCGACGGCCGTCGCTGGGATCGTCGTCTGGCCCGGCTGCGGCAGCTCACCGAGGCAGCGGACGTACCGCTACAGCTGGTGGATGAAGCGTTTATTGCCGCACGTGTCTCGGGGCAGTCGCACGGCGGGGTAGTGGCGGCCGTGGGGCCACGCCGGTTTGTGACGCTGGCCGATTTGATTGCGGGGCGGGAACGGCCGTTTGTCGTCATGCTCGATGGCATTGAAGATCCGTTTAACTTTGGCCAGGCATTGCGCTCGCTCTACGCGGCCGGGATTGCTGGCGTAGTGGTGCGGCCGCGTAACTGGTTTACCGCCGCTGGGGTCGTGGCGCGGGCCTCGGCTGGCGTGTCTGAACAGATGCCCATTGCCATTGCCGAAACGGCCGAAACGGCCGCCGACTTTTTCCGCCAGGCCGGGCTAAAAATTGCCGCCACCAGCAGCCAGCAGGCTATCTCGCTCTACGAGGCGGACCTGCGCGTGCCGCTCTTTTTGCTGCTGGGCGGGGAAAAACGGGGTATCACGCGTTCCTTCATGACCCAGGCCGATTTAATTTTGCAGATTCCGTACGCCCAGCCTACCTTTCAACACTCGTTGGGTGTGGTGGCATCGGCGGCGATTGTGGCGTTTGAGGTGAGGCGTCAGCAGGCTTATGGCTAACATAGCTGCCGAAAATTCGGCACAGCAGGAGAGCAAGAAGAAGAGGTGGCAAACGGCCGTCAACATCATTGGCCCGGTTTTGGTGACCCTGTTTGCCCTGGTGCTTACTGTCGAGGTGGGGTTCCGCCTCTTTTACCAGCTGATTCCTATCGAAGTGTGTGCGTCTGACCCTATCATCGGTACTTACACCTGCCAGCCTTATTTTGAGTACGACAAACCGGTGCGGATTGGCTATCGCTACACGCCAGGGTTTAAACTGGAAGGGTTGTGGAATCCGGCCAATCCCTTCCTGGCCAATTCAGACAACAGCACCGCCCCCAGCAGCCGCGACGACTCCTTTGAATACCGCTTTGTCACCGACGAGCATGGTTTTCCCAACGAACCGGCCGTCTGGCAAGACCAATACGACATTGTCCTGGCCGGAGATTCTTTTACCATCCGCACTGCTCCGATTACCTGGATTGAGCGGTTGGAACAGTTTGCCGGGCAAGAAATTTTGGCTCTCGGCGCACCCAGCTGGAGCACGCTGAACGAGGCGGAAGCAATCAGGCAGTTTGGCCTGGACAAGCAGCCCAGGTACGTGCTGCTGATGTTTTTTGAGGGCAATGACATCATCAACACGGCGCAGTACCTGGAGCGCCAAGACAGCGGCCTGGATTGGCGGGAATACGACCTGCAGGGTGTTCCGCTTTACCGGCAGATGCTCACGCCGCATTTTGTCCACCACTTTTGGCAGAAGTTTTTCCCGCCGCCGGTGGAAGAGACGCCGGAATATCGCTATCCTATCGTGGCCAATACCGAAGCGGGGCAAATCGAGACTGTGTTTAAGGACGTGCACCTGTTGCCGCTCAGCGCCGACTATGACACCCTGGCGGCGTCTGATGAGTTTACGGCCGTAAAAAACACCCTTATCGCCCTAAACGAAGAGGTGGCCGCACAGAAGGCTCACCTGGTGGTGGTGTACATTCCCAGCAAGGAGCACGTGCTGTGGTCGCGCGTGTGGGACCCGGTGGATGTGAACAACGTGCTGGAGCGCACCGTGACGGTCACGCTCAGCAAGGGCGATCGTGGCAAGCTTCAGTGGGAGCCAACCTACCTGACCTTCGACCGGTTTAGCGAAACCACGCAGGCCCAGGAGCGCCTGATGGCCGATTTTACCGCCGAGGCGGGCATCAAGTTTTTGAACCTGACGCCGGTTTTCTGGCAGGGCAGCATTGAACAGGGCGAGCTGTACCATTATGGCGATCCGCACTGGAACCAGGCGGGCAATGATCTGGCTGCGAATACTATTTGGGAATATTTGCAGAACCTAAACGAATAAAGGGAGCGGGGGAAACGGCCGTCTTCCTTGAAAGCCGCCGCCAAACAACGATGGTAGTGATGCAGCCAAAAACCGTGCTGCCGAGGACGAAGGCAACGGCCGTTGCCATGACACCCACATAAGACTCAGCGGGCACATTTATGATCGTAACGATGAGCCCCACAAACGCCATGATCATCACCCCGCCAATCACCCCACCGAGACCTCCGGCCAGCAGGGCCAGCAGCAGCGGTGACGGTCCGGTCGAGACGGTTTGGAGCGCAGTCCGCAAAGGGTCGGGAATTTCTTCAGATTTCAGGTTGGCGCCCATTTGCAGTCGCAAGACTGCCCAGGCAATCTCGCGCCGCATGGCTTCATCGGCGATGCTGCGCAGCGAAAGATAGACTTTCTCGCCACGCTGGATGACGTTGTTGGCGCTAAATTCATCAACCAGGCGGGCATGCAGAAGCCTGGCGCGCAAGGCGGGTTGGGTAATGAGCAAAAGCTCATCGCCGTTGGCTGAAGCAGAAGAGGTTGGGGTGAGGGTTGCCATCATCTATAGATTATGAAAGTTTGGCAGAACGGTGGTCAACGGGACTTATGGTCTAACGCAATACTATCTCGCCCGTCGGGAACGGCCGTGTTATAATTTTTTGGCTCTTTTCAAGGCAACCGCGAACATCCAACAACCCGTTCGCACAATCCAAACGAATCAATCCATTCCACAGTAATGGCGATGGAAAATCCCCCACTAAAGGAGTAAATACGTGAATCTGCACGAATATCAAGCAAAACGTTTGTTTGCCGAGCACGGCGTGCCGATTCCCAATGGTGATGTGGCCTCAACCCCCGCTGAGGCGCGTGAAATTGCCCGGGAATTAGGTGGCAAAGTTGTCGTAAAATCGCAGGTGCTGATCGGCGGCCGTGGCAAGGCAGGTGGTATCAAGCTCGCCAACACCCCGGATGAGGCTGAAGTGGCCGCCAGCCAGATACTCGGCATGAACATCAAAGGGTTTCAAGTGCACAAGGTTCTGATTGATGAGCAGTCACCCGGCGGTATCGACCAGGAAATTTACCTGGCCGTACTCATCGACCGGGCCAAGCGGCGCCCCATGGTGATGGCCTCCGCCGAGGGCGGTATGGACATCGAAGAGGTGAACGAGCGCAGCCCGGAGAAAATCTTCCGCGCCTACATTGAGCCAGCGTTGGGCGTGCGCAGTTACCAGACAACTTACCTGGCTTCGGCTATGGATTTGCCGCGTGAATTGTGGCGTGATTTTCACAAAATTGTGGTGGGTTTATACTCCTGCTTCAAAGCCAACGATGCTTCACTGACCGAAATTAATCCGCTGGTGATCACTGGCAACGGCAAGCTGATGGCGCTTGATGGCAAGATGTCTATTGACGATAACGGCCTCTACCGGCAGCCTCGGCTGGCAGAGATGCGTGATGTGCATGAAGAAACGGCCGCTGAAAAAGAAGCCCGCCTCAACGGCATCAATCTCATCCAGCTGGATGGCAACATCGGCTGTATGGTCAATGGCGCGGGGCTGGCGATGGCCACGATGGACATGGTGAAAAAGTTCGGCGAAGCGTACAACTGCGCCCCGGCCAACTTCCTGGACATCGGTGGTGGGGCCAAGTCGGAGCAGGTCGCTACGGCGCTGCGCCTCATTTTGTCCGACAAGCGAGTGAAAGCCGTACTCATCAACATTTTTGGCGGCATCACTCGTGGTGATGAGGTAGCCCGAGGCATCATCGAGGCCTTGGAACAGGTAAAAACTGATGTGCCAATGGTGGTGCGTCTGGCAGGTACAAACGCTGCCGAAGGGATGGCGATTTTGGCGGATTCAAATATGGAAACGGCCGTTACCCTCTCCGATGCAGCCCAAAAAGCGGTTGCCGCCGCAAAAGGGGCCAACTAATGAGCATTCTCGTCGATAAAAACACACGACTGTTAATTCAAGGGATTACGGGCCGGGAAGGCAGCTTCCACACGACCCAAATGATTGAGTATGGGACAAACGTGGTCGGTGGTGTCACTCCGGGCAAGGGCGGCCAATGGTTCAGCACCGACGACAAAAAGGTGCCCATTTTTGACACCGTAAAAGAGGCCGTCGAGGCCACCGGGGCCAACGCCTCGCTCATCTTTGTGCCGGCTCGCTTTGCCGTAGACGCCATCTACGAAGCCGCCGATGCGGGCATTCCGCTCATTACTTGCCTCACGGAGCACATTCCCGTGCTGGACATGATTGCCGCCCGCGCTTACCTGGACACGCTCAACGTGCGCCTGATTGGGCCAAACTGTCCTGGTTTGCTGACCCCTGGTGAGGCCAAAGTAGGCATCATTCCCGGTGCGATTGCCATGCCCGGCAGCGTGGGCGTGGTTTCCAAGAGCGGCACGCTGACTTATGAAGTGATTGATGCGCTGACCAAACTGGACATTGGCCAATCCACCTGCGTGGGCATCGGCGGTGATCCGATTAGCGGCACCAGCTTCATCGACGTGCTGGCGCTGTTTGAGGAAGACCCGGCCACGGAGCAAATTGTGATGATTGGCGAAATTGGCGGCAACGCAGAGGAGCAGGCAGCGGCTTACATTGCGCAGCATATCACCAAGCCGGTAACGTCCTTCATTGCCGGGCGCACCGCCCCTCCAGGCAAGCGCATGGGCCATGCCGGGGCCATCGTAGAAGGCAAAAGCGGTACGGCCGAAAGCAAAGTCGAAGCGCTGCGGGCAGCTGGCGTGCGCGTCGCCGACAACCCGGACGATATCGCCAAAATTGTGGCGTCTCGACATTAGGGCCGTAATCGGTAATCCGTAATCGGTAATCGGTAAGATGCTACTGATTACCGATTACCGTTCACCGATTACCGTTCACCGATTACCGACATGCGCGTCATCAGCGGCAGTGCCAGGGGCAGCAGGCTCAAGCGGGTTCCGGGGGATTCCACCCGGCCCATTATGGACAAGGTGAAGGAGAGCCTGTTCAACATCCTGGGCAAGGTAGAGGGGGAAACCTGGCTCGATTTGTTTGCCGGGACGGGGCAGGTGGGCATCGAGGCGCTGAGCCGCGGCGCTAAGGAAGTGGTGTTTATCGACAAGGTTCGCCCGGCGATTCAAACCATCCAGGCCAACCTGCAAACGACGGGTCTTCAGGCCAGGGGCCGTGTTGTCCAGGCCGATGCATTTGATTATCTGGCGCGAACGGCGGGCAACGCCCGTTTCCATCTCATCTATGTGGCGCCGCCGCAGTATTTGGGTTTGTGGCAAAAGGTGATGGTGGTGGTGGATGAACGGCCGTCGGCCTGGCTGTCCCCCGCAGGCATTGTGGTGATACAAATCGACCCCAAAGAGTACGAACCCCTCACGCTGCAAAATTTGATGCTCACCGACAGCCGTACCTATGGTAATACCCAACTTTGTTTCTACGAACAGACGCCAGTTGAATAGCGTTTACTGCTGTAAAGTGACCTGGATGACGCATTGGGCGATGGTGTTTTGCGCCTGGTCGGCGGCGGAAAGGCGAATGAGGTACGGGCCAGACTCCCATTGGCTCAAATTGACGCTCCCCAAAAAGCCATCTTCAACCGGCTGATCGATGTTGCGCCCCAGCAGTGAGGCCCACTGACCGCCGGTTTGCGGGCCGTTGGCTTCCAGCGTGTAGTAGCCAAAATTTTCAAAATCGGCCGTGCCGTTAAACATGATCGTCCCAGCCACCACCGCGCCATTACGCGGTTCGGTGATGTTGAGCTGAATGTTGCAGCCAACGGATGGTGTTGGTGGCGGAGTGGGGGTGCCAACGGCCGTTGCTTCCGCTTCTGGTGCCGCTGTTTCCAGTGGATTGGCGGCAGGTTCACCTGGGTTGCTGGCCAGGGTAATGGTTGGCACCAGCGGTGGCGTGGGCGTGGGCTGGCGCGTGAGCAGCGGCGTTGGTGAGGCCAGAGGCGTCCGAAAAATATCAGGAGTAGGTGTGGCGGGGCGCAGCAGGGTGGGTGGCAGGGTCGGGGCCACCTGCTCATTCACGTAGTACACCCCGCCAATGATGCCAGACAGGATCAAGATTACCAGCAGAGCGGTGTTGCGCCGTTGGGTGTTGGTTTCTCGCTCCAGGTTAAAGAAGGCCACGCGCAGCTGGCGCTGGGCCTGGATAAATTCATTTGCATACCAGAAAAGTCCCAAAGCCGAGACAATATAAATCCAGACATCGTTGCGTAGAATGAAGACGTAGAATTGATTCATGATGGGTTTGAGGTTTGTCTTTCAGCCGAAAATGTGCGCTGAGGACAAACCGGTTCGCAAGATACACAGATGGACAAAAGCGCAGAATGATTGCGCCAGATTTTAGCCAGTACGGCCGTCTCTGCCCATTCAGCTCAGGTTGCGATTGTATCTTGGATTTACAATTGTTGCAGGATGCCCCTCAGGAGCGCTGTCAGCCGGGGAATGATTTGCTGACCGGTTTCTAATACTTCCGTGTGGGTCACTACCGTACCGGGTTTGGGGTCCGGATCGGCCTTGTTGGTGATGGAGGAGATGCCCAGGATTTGCATGCCCGCATGGCGTGCCACCACCACGGTAGGCACGGTGGACATGCCCACGGCATCAGCACCCACCGTACGCAGGAAGCGCAGTTCGGCCGGCGTTTCAAAGCTAGGCCCGGCCACATAAGCGTAGGTGCCTTGCTGAAGGGTGAAGTTGTTGGCTACGGCCGCCTGATGAGCCAGCTGGCGCAGCTGCCAGTCGTAGGTGCCAATCATGTCTGGGAAACGGGGGCCAACCTTGTCGTCATTAGGGCCACGCAGGGGATTGAGCCCGGCCAATCCCAAGAAGTTGATGTGGTCGGTGATGAGCATTAAATCACCAGGGTTGAAGTTTGGATTAATCCCGCCAGCGGCGTTGGTAACAATGAGTATCTGAATGCCCAAAGCTTTCATCACCCGTACCGGCAGCGTGATTTGATCCATGCTGTACCCTTCGTAGTAATGGGCGCGGCCCTGCTGCACCAGAACGGTTTTGCCTTCCAGATGGCCGATGACCAAACGGCCGCTGTGACCCACCACCGTTGACTGCGGCCAGCCGGGAATCTGGTCATAGCGAATGATGTCTGGTTCCTGGATGCTGCTGGCCAGCTCACTCAGCCCGGAACCCAGCACCAGGCCGATGGTGGGTTGGTAGTTGGTGAGTTGGCGGATAGCGGATGCGGCCGTTTCTACTTGTTGAGCGATGTTTGTGGATATCATGGAATTGTCCTGAAAATAGATGAGAGACTGGGGCACAGGATGATCGCTGCCTATGCTCCAGTCTCTGAAAGTCTGGTTATATGATGATTTCTAAAAATTATTCGGCCGTTTCCGCTTCGGTTTCCGTTTCTTCCAGCTGCGTATAAATTTGAGTGGTAGAAATATTAGCATGGCCAAGCAGCTTCTGCACTTCCTGCAGGTCTGAGCCCTTGTTGAGCTTGTGGGCGGCGAAGCTGTGGCGCAGCGTATGGGGTGTGACGGCCACACTCAGGTCTGCCTCTTTGGCGTACGCTTTGATGATAAGCCATAGTCCCTGGCGAGTTAGCTGCTGCCCGCGGTGATTGAGAAACATGGCGGTTTCATCTTTGTCTTTGACGAGAAACGGCCGTCCTTCCTCAACATAGTTCTCTAACACTTTCTTCGTATCTTGATCAAACGGCAGTTCCCGTACCTGATCATCCTTGCCGGGGCAATACAAGACCTTGTTTTGCAGGTCAACATCTTCCAAACGCAGCGATACCACTTCCGTCACGCGCATGCCAGTGGAGTACAGCAAATTTAACAGCGCCATATCACGCAAATTTTTGGGTGATTTCTTTTGGGAAGGAGCCTCCAACAAGCGTTCAACTTCTTCAAAGGAAAGCGTCTTGGGCAGGCGCTTTTTCACTTTGGGTGAATCAATATCCGTGGTGGGATTCTCATCGACAATCTGGTTGGCATGGAGATAGTTGAAAAACGATTTTACCGCGGCCACCTTCCGGGCTACCGACGAAGACGCATACGGTTGGTCCTTCATGTACTCCACATAGCCATTGATCTCAACACTGCCAATCGCCTGCCAGTTGTTGGTGGAGTTTAAACGACGACCTTGCAAGTAAGACATGAACTGGCCAAGATCATTCTTATAAGCGGCTATGGTATTGCTTGAATAATTGTACTCTTTTTGAAGGAACTTCAGGAAGGCGAGCAGCTGTTCTTCCATCGCCTCACACTCCTTGCTTTGCCCAGAGTCTTATCGAGGGCTGAAATTCGTGTAGTAACAAAACGTACCATTGTATGCAGTAAATACGTTTGCCTACCGATAGAGGAGCCGCTCTAAAGAGATGTGTTTGTGCTGAGCCAGAAAGTGCCAGATGAAATAGTATCGGACAACTTGATCTAAGATTATGTAAGTTAAACTAGGCGCATTATAGCAATTACTTTTCATAAGATCAAATACAAATCAACATAATGATCGCAAATTGGATAGGCAATCGGTGCTATACGAATAAAAAAGCTGTGGCGCTAAATTGGCGCCACAGCTTTTCGATAAAGGATGAGGTGGGCTCTGGCGTTTATTCGTCTTTTATAAGCACAAGATCGGTGCTTGTTGGAATGTCCGACGGACTGGCATCGGCCGCGAGCGTAGCCGTAGCTTGTGCCAAAAGACCGTTGCGGTACTGGAACGCCTGCAGCTGATCGCCATCTTCATAAAAAGTTTCTGCCAGGTCCTGACTGCGAATGCGGAATTTAAGTCCATCCGGTGCTTGGATGAGAAATTCGGGGGCTGTTGTGGGGGTAAGATTCATGCTAATGATTTCGCCGCGAACGATAAAAGTGTCACCAGGGCGCACCGCGTCTGGATTTACGACCAGGCCCGTTTCTGGATCTGTCCCAGTCATTGGTCGATCACCAAAAGGTGAAGCGGGTGCAGCTGCTTCCTCAGCGGGCGCAGCTTCTTCGCTTGTCGCTTCGGTCTCTTCTGATTCGCTGCTGGCTTCAGTGGCAGGCTCTTCACTTGATGCGGTGGGCTCTTCTTCTGTTGGTTCAGTCGCAGCTGGTTCTTCTGCAACGGCATCTTGTACTTCTGATGATGTGGAAGAACTGTTATTATTGTTTGCGGCAGGGGCGTCGGGTTCAGTTCCGCTGCTACCGCCACATGAGGCCAACAGGAATAGGGCAATTACCCAGAAAACTACAGCTTTTTTATTCATTTTTTGTCTCCTCTTCTCTTAAACAAAACGGGGGGGGATAATAACACTATAATATTACACAATTTTGTTTATGCAATTTACCTTAAATTTCATATTAAGATAGTTCGTGTAGAAACAAAACTTAGTCCTTTTTCACAAATACAGGGGTCTTAAAAATGACGGTTTTTAACGAAAAGCGGTTAACAAATGCGGTGTTTAAATTGGACATTGAACGCATGCGGCACGGCTGGTATTCGGATAAATATTTTGCCAACATTTTGAAAATGCTGGAGGGAGTTGGCGCCAACGGAGGCTATCAGGGTGATTACGCGCGTGATATTGGGCAGGATCCGAAGGGCTTGAATGTGGGTGACATGGAAGTTGAGGTGCAGTTTTTCACGCGGCGTTCCGGCAAAACGGTGGTAGTGGGTGTGGACAAGGCGCTTTCCATGCTGCGGCATTGTACGGGGTACTTTGACAGCGCTGGCGAGTGGGTGCCGACTTGGCAGAATTTGCGGGTTACGGCCGTTCACGATGGCGCTACCGTAAAATATTACGACGATCCCCTCCAGGTTCAGCCGGTGATTAAAGTTCAAGGAAGATACCGGGATTTTGCTTTGCTTGAGACGCCAATGCTTGGTATCCTGAGTCGGAGCAGCCGTATTGCCACCAATGTGTACAATGTTCTGCAGGCCGCCCGCGGTAAATCGGTGCTCTTTTTCCCGGCCCGGTTTGACCTGCATGAAGTTCAGGCGGCCGATGGGTACGCCTATGATGTGGCGGTGGCGCGCTTTAACCAGGATTTTGGGGGGCAGTTACGGCCGTATGTCTCCACAGACGCTCAGGGGGATTGGTGGGGTGGCGCCGGGGGCGGTACCATTGCGCACGCTGTGATTGCCTGTTTCCTGAGCGATACGGCCGCTGCCATGCTCGCCTTTGCCGAATTTGTGCCTGCCGACGTTTCGCGCATTGCCCTGGTAGATTTTAACAACGACTCCATTACTGATGCCGTACGAACCCTAAAAGCAATGTTTGACCGGTTCAGTGCCCACACGGCGGCGGGCAACGTGGCCGAAGCGCAAAAATATGTGCTGTACGGCGTGCGCCTGGATACCAGCGGCAGCCTGCGGGATGTGAACGTTCCTCCGTTGGGTGATCCGGTGTTGGATTTGGGGGTTACACCCCGGCTGGTGTTTAATGTGCGGCAGGCCCTGGACCATGCCTGGCGTCAGTGGAGCTTAACGCCGGAGGAAGCAGCATTGGCACGGCCGTACTGCCAGAACGTCAGAATTGTGGTCACCGGTGGGTTCAATCCGGCCAAGATCGCCCGCTTTGAAAAGCTGCACGTGCCCGTCGATATCTATGGTGTAGGTTCCTCACTGCTGCTGAACGACAAAGAGACCAACACCGATTTTACGGCCGATGTGGTGCGCGTGTGTATTGATGGTCAGTGGGTTGAAATGGCCAAAATCGGCCGGGGTGCCAGCGAGAATCCGGCCCTGCAGCCCGTAGATTTAACCAATTTATAGGCGGTTTGTGGCGGCGTAAGCACAGCTTTAAGAAAGGTTGAGTAAAGAGATGAACAGTAATGCACAACAACACAAAGCAGATTCAAAGTTCAAAGCATTATTTCGCCGGGGGACCGAACTGCTGCATCGCGGCAAGGCCCAAGAAGCGGCCGCCTTGTTAGAGGAAGCACATTGTCTCAAACCAGAGCATTTTGATGCCAGCCTGAATCTAAGTGGTGCGTACATCTTGACAAAGAAATTCAAACAGGCGGTGAGCCTGCTGGAAATATTGCGCAATCAGGCGCCCGAAAACGCTATGGTCTGGACCAATTTGGGCGCGGCTTACCTGGGCAATCCCGTTTTAGCCCGTGATGAGGAGCAGCTGCGGGCCATCGCTGCGTTTGAACAGGCCTTGGTGCTGAATCCCGCAGCGCCAAACGTTGCTTACAACATTGGCTTAATTTACCGTGACCGCCGTGAATACGATGTGGCCATCGCCTGGTTCCAGCGTGCGCTGCAGGCTAACCCGAATGATCAAGATGCACGAAACTTAATTGCCAAGCTGAGTGAAATGAACGGCCGTACTTAAAAAATCTTTCGTTTACAGGTAACTACTAAATTTATGAATGCACTTATTTCAACAACTGCTTTTATCAACCGGATGGTCGCGGCCGGCTTGCCCACCATCTTTATCGAGACCTTCATTTACTACTATGAACAATTGGTGACCGGCCAGACAGGTTACATTGCCGAAGAAGAAATCCGGCCAGTCACCGAGATTCCCGATGCCGAGAAGTTTGCCGACCGGATGGTGGAAATTGGCAAACGCGCGTTGTCGAAAACGGCCGTTATCAAGCTCAACGGCGGCCTCGGAACCAGCATGGGGCTGGAACAGGCCAAATCGCTCCTGCCCGTCAAAGAAGGCTACTCCTTTCTGGACATCATTGCCCACCAGGCGCAGCTGGCCAACGTGCCCCTGCTGCTCATGAACAGCTTCTCCACGGAAGAGGATTCCCTGGCGCTGCTGGCAAAATATCCAGACCTGAACAAGGACTTGCCCCACAGCTTTTTGCAGCACAAAGAGCCCAAAATCCGGCAGGACAACTTGCAGCCTGTTGAATGGCCCGAAAACCCGGAGTTGGAATGGTGTCCGCCCGGCCACGGCGACATCTACACCGCCCTGATCACCAGCGAAACGCTCCAGGGTTTGTTGGCCAAAGGGTACGAATACGCCTTCGTGTCCAACGCCGACAACCTGGGCGCGGTGGTAGATCTGGCCATCCTGGGTTATTTTGTAGACAACGAAATCCCCTTCATGATGGAAGTGGCTGACCGGACCGAGATGGATAAAAAAGGCGGTCACCTGGCCGAGCGGCTGGACGGCCAGCTCATTTTACGCGAATCGGCCCAGTGCCCGCCGGAAGATACGGCCGATTTCCAAAACATCAACCGCCACAGATATTTCAACACCAACAACCTCTGGTTCCACCTACCTACGCTGTACCGCCAGATGAGCGCCCACGACAACCGCCTGGGGCTGCCCATCATCCGCAACAGCAAAACGGTGGATCCCCGTGACCCCAAGTCGCCGCCCGTGTACCAGCTGGAAACGGCGATGGGTTCAGCCATTGCCGTATTTGAGGGTGCGCAGGCCATCCGCGTGCCGCGCAGCCGCTTTGCCCCCGTTAAAACCACCGAAGATTTGCTGGCTGTGCGCTCCGACGCCTACACCCTCACCGAGGACTTTCGTGTTGTGCCCAGCGGCAGCCGCAAGATGCGCCAATTCAACATTACCCTGGACGGCCGTTACTACAAATACGTCAGTGACTTAGAAGAGCGTTTTCCCCACGGCGTACCCTCGCTGGTCAAAAACAAGAGTCTGGTGATCGAAGGTGATTTTTCCTTTGGCAAGGATGTGGTGTGCCAGGGAGACGTTCACCTGCGCAACGAAACAGACCGCCAGATTCACATCGCCGACGGCACGGTTTTGACCGGAAGCCTGCATTATGCGTAGCCTGCCCACTTGGCTGTTTAGGGAATCAAGAGGTTGACAAGGCAAAAAATGTGAAACGTGACCAGAGGGGCATCACGTTTCAGTATCACCTTTCACGCCAAACCCCAAGAAATCCCCAAGAACTACCACCTGGAGTTTTCGCGGTGTTGTCTGGCCGGTTGTGATACAATTGGCCCCATGAGTCAATCGCTTGTGATTATTGGTGGTGGGCTGGCTGGATCAGAAGCGGCATGGCAACTGGCAGAGCAGGGCATTCAAGTACGCCTGTATGAAATGCGTCCCCTAAGGCCAACACCCGCTCATGTGACCAACCAGCTCGCCGAACTGGTGTGCAGCAACTCGCTCGGCTCCATGCTGCCGCATAAGGCGCCCGGCTTGCTAAAGGCGGAACTGCGCGGCCTGGGTTCGCTGATTTTGGCGTGCGCGGTGCAAACGGCCGTTCCCGCCGGTTCTTCTCTCGCGGTCGATCGGGACAAGTTTGCCGAACTGGTCACCGCCAAAATTGAAGCCCACCCCCACATTACCCTGATTCGTGAAGAAGTAACGGCCGTTCCCCAAGAACCAGCCATCATCGCTAGCGGTCCGCTAACCTCGGCGGCGCTGACGGCCAGTATCAGCCAGCTCACCGGTGAAGAATACCTCTACTTTTACGACGCCGTGTCGCCCATTGTGGATTATGAAACTATCGACATGCGCATCGCCTTCCGCCAGTCTCGCTACGACAAGGGGCAGGAAGAAGAGGGCGACTACATCAACTGCCCCATGACCAAAGAGGAATACGAGCGCTTCTGCGACGCGCTCCTGGCTGCCGAAACCATCACCCTCAAGCAGTTTGAGCAGGAAGACCCCCACTTTTTTGAAGGCTGCATGCCCATCGAGGTGATGGCCCAACGGGGGCGAAAAGCCCTGGCCTTTGGGCCGATGCGGCCAGTGGGGTTGATTGATCCAAGGAGTGGCAAACGGCCGTACGCCGTCGTTCAGCTGCGCCAGGATAATCTCATTGGTTCCCTGTACAACATCGTTGGCTTCCAGACTAACCTGAAGTGGGGCGCGCAAAAACGGGTGCTTCAGCTCATCCCTGGCCTGGAAAACGCCGAATTTTTGCGCTACGGCATGATGCACCGCAACACCTACATCAACGCGCCGCGCCTGCTGCATCCTACCTTGCAGTATCGCGGCCGGGCCGATCTCCTTTTTGCCGGGCAGATTACCGGGGTGGAAGGCTACATGGGCAACGCCGCGACCGGGCTGGTGGCCGGGATCAACGCCGCGCGGCTGCTGCGGGGGCAAATGCCGGTCATCTTCCCCACCAACACCATGCTGGGGGCACTGACGCACTACGTTACCCATGCCAGCAGCAAAGATTTCCAGCCGATGAAGGCCAACTTCGGCTTGTTCCCACCACCGCCGAACCAGCTGCCTAAGTCGGACCGCTACCGCTGGTACAGCGAGCGTGCCCTCACAGCCATGCGCCGTTTTGCCCGGGCCAACGGCTTGGGCTACGACCAGGCGCTGGCCGAGGCGAACCTGGCCGAAGAAGTGGGGGAACGGATGACGGCCGTTTCCCAGGAGCAAGGAATTGACGGATACCCTCAAGTTATGGCTTAGACAGCAATCAGCCATGCTTTGCACGGTTACTTTTCGCCGGGCGCCCAATATGCTGCCTGACGAAGACGATCTCATTCAGTTCCTTTCCGTTTTGGTCAACAGCGTGGGTGCGCTGCGTGAAGTGCAGCTCGCCGCCGTGCAATCCTGGGCGCTCATGGCCATTGGCCATGATGCCCCCGCCGCCTACGACTGGATGGTGCTGCTGCGTGTGCTCAAGGAAGAAATCGGCCGTAACCTGGAGAAGCAGTTCACGCCCGAACAAGCCCTCACCGCCTGGCGCCAAATTGACGACGTGCTCACCTACGCCATTATCGAAGCCACCCAGCTGGCCTCCGACATGCAGCGCTCGGAGCTGCTGGGCCACATGGAGCAGCTGCGCACCCAGCAGGAAAAGTTCAAAGAGAGCAAAACAAAGTTTATTGCCGTGGCCGCCCACGAACTAAAAACCCCGCTCACCATTTTGGAGGGCTACACCAACATTCTGCGTGCCGAGACACAGAACGATCCGCAACTGCACATTTACTTGGAGGGTTTGGGCAACGGCTTTCGCCGCATGCATGAAATCATCGGCGACATGTTGGATGTGTCGCTGCTGGACCTGCGCACGGTGGAGCTGAAGTACCAGGAGATCAACCTGGAGAAAACCGTGCTGCTGGTCGCCGACAGCGTGGATCGCTACTACGCCACCCGGCGTGTGGATTTAAAAATCATTCCCTTCGAGTTTGACAACAACACTTATGGCGACCCGGAAAAGCTGAAAAAGGCGCTCGGTAAGGTCTTGATGAACGCGCTTAAATACACGCCAGATGGGGGGCAGGTGGTTGTGTCTGGCAACCTTGTGCGGCAGGATGAAGTGACCGATGAACTGGCCGGTTTTGTCGATATCCAGGTGACCGATACCGGCATTGGCATCGACCCGGAAAACCTGGAGCCGATTTTTGAGAAGTTTGGCAGCATTGCCGATGCCAGCCTGCACTCCTCCAGCAAAACGAAGTTTAAGGGAGGCGGTCCTGGGCTGGGGCTGCCAATTGCCAGGGGGATTGTGGAAGCACACGGTGGCCGGGTCTGGGCGGAAAGTCCTGGATTTGATGAAGAAAACTGCCCCGGCAGCACCTTCCATGTGGAGCTGCCCATCTGGCTCAAAGCACCGGATCATTCTGCTGAGCTTTGAAACCATGTTGTATTCTGGAGTGTCATTCCTGCCCCACGCTTTCGCGGGGGCAGGCTGCGGGAATCCACTTTGGTAAAGAAACTGGATACCCGCCTGCGCGGGTATGACACTTCCTCGCGCTGTGTGTAAAGCGGTAAGGAATGTGTTTTAAGGAAAACGAGGATTTCAATGGATATTTCGGCTGAGGTTGTGGTGCGAGATGTAACGGTTTACCCTGACCGGGCGCGGGTGACTGGCGTGGGTGGCTGTGAGGTGGAAAACGGCCGTCACCGCCTCATCATTCCCAATTTGCCGCTGACGATGGAGACCAACTCGGTGCGGGTTGGTGGCAGCGGCAGTGCCAGAGTGCGGCTGCTCGGCGTTGAGGTCACGCGGCAGTTTTTTGAGCAGGCGCCGGAGACGGCCGTACGTGACCTCGAAGCCCAAATCGAAGAGGTGCAGGACGCGCTGCGGGCACTGGAGGACCAGAAGGCAGGCTGGCAGGCCCACGGCACCTACCTGGACGGCATCCGCCAGGCCACGGCCGAATTTGCCAAGGGCCTCTCGCGCGGCAAAACCACCGTGGATGATCAGCAGGAAGTGATTGCCTTTTTGCAGGAGCAGGACGCAGCGATGCGCACGGCCGTTCGCGAACTGGATCAGCAGCAGCGCGAACTCATGCGCCGCTTGCAGAAGCTCCAGCAGGAGCTCAAGCAGATTCGCTCCAACAAGCCGCCGCAGCAGTTTCAGGCGTTGGTTGAAATTGAGGTGGTCGAGAGCGGCCGTTTCCAGCCGGAAATTAGCTACGTGGTGAACCAGGCTGGTTGGCAGCCGCTGTACGATATTCGGTTGGTGGCGGAAAACGGCCGTACCACGCTGGAAATCAACTACCTGGCCGAAATTACGCAGCGCACCGGGCAGGCCTGGTCTGGGGTGAAATTGGCTGTTTCTACGGCTCGTCCGGCGCTGAACCAACAGCTGCCCCGCATTGATCCCTGGTTTATTCGCGAATACCAGCCGCCGCAGCCGCGCCAGCTGGTGCGGGCCGCGGCCCCGGCGCCCCAAGCCGCCAAGATGGAGATGATGATGGTGGCCGATGCAGCCCCGGCTGATGAAGCGCTGGGAATAGTGGCCGAGACCGTCACCGCAGAAGTGCAGTCTGAGGGAACGGCCGTTACCTTCACCGCCCCCGGCAGCACCGACATCCCCAACGATGGCTCGCCGCACAAAACGATTTTGCAGCAAATTCGCCTGGAGCCGAAGCTGGACTACCTGACCATTCCCAAGTATCACGACACCGCTTTCCGCCGCGCTAAGGTCAAATATGACCAGCCTGGCCCGCTGCTGCCCGGTTCGGCCAGCCTGTTTGTTGGCGCCGAGTATATTGGGCAAACGCACATCGACTTCACCGCGCAGGGTGATGAGGTAGAATTGTTGCTCGGTGTAGAAGATCGCATCACGGTGGAGCGAAAGTTGGCCCGCCGCGATGTGGACAAGAAGCTGCTGCGTGATCAGCGGGAACTGCGGTACGGTTACACCATCGAGGTGAAAAACCTGCTGCCCACCGAAGCCACGGTGGTAGTGAAGGATCACATCCCGGTTTCGCGCCATGAGCAGATCAAGGTAAAATTAGACTCTGTTCGCCCGCAGCCAGCTGAGCAGACGGAGTTAAATCTACTGGAATGGCAGCTCACATTGTCCGGCGGCGGCAAACAAACGATTCAATACGAGTATGTGGTAGACCATCCACGGAGTTTGCAGGTGGTTGGTTTACTAGATTAGTAAGCGGAGGCATCTATTTCCCCAAAAATGTATGAAACAGCCCAACCGAAAGAGCGAGCCTTTCTGGTTGGTGCAGAACTGAAACATGAACGGCCGTTACTGCCCGTTGAAGATAGCTTGCTCGAACTTGGTCGCCTGGCGGATACGGCCGGATTAGAGGTTGTCGGACAAAGCATTCAACGCTTTGATCGCCCGGACAGCGCCACCTTTATCGGTTCCGGTAAGGTGGAAGAAGTGAAAATGCTCATCGACGAGCTGCAGGCCAGCGTGGTAATTTTTGACGAAGAGCTGAACCCACGCCACCAGCGTGAGCTGGAGAAGCTGTTTGGCGAAGACGTTAAGGTTATCGACCGCACCGCGCTGATCCTGGACATCTTTGCCCAGCACGCCCAAACGCGCGAAGGCAAGCTGCAGGTGGAGCTGGCGCAGTTGGAGTACCGTGTGCCGCGCCTGACCCGGATGTGGACACATCTGGCGCGCCAGGCGGGTGGCCGGGCCGGTGGCATGGGCGGCGGTGTCGGCCTCCGTGGTCCGGGTGAAACCCAGCTGGAAACCGACCGCCGTGAAATTGGGCGGCGCATCGCCTATATTAAGGACCAGCTGGAAAACGTGCGGGCTCATCGCGAACGGCACCGGGCCAAGCGGCAGCAGACCGAGCTCCAGGTGGTGGCCATCGTGGGGTACACCAACGCGGGCAAATCAACCCTGCTTAACAACCTGAGTGACGCCAACGTGCTGTCGGCCGATATGCTGTTTGCGACGCTGGACCCCACCACGCGCAAGGTGGACATGCCCGGCGGGCGCGAACTGCTCTTCACCGACACGGTAGGTTTTATCCAAAAGCTGCCCACCAACATCGTGGCTGCGTTTCGCGCTACCCTGGAAGAAATCACCGAAGCAGACCTGCTGCTGCACGTGGTGGATGCCACGCACCTCAATGCCCAGGAGCAAATTGAGTCCGTGGAAGATACGCTGGCCGAGCTGGAAGTGGACCATTTGCCAATGGTGGTAGCGCTGAACAAGATCGATTTACTGCCGCCAGACGTCAATCCACTGCACCAATTTGGCTTGCCGTACCCGGTTGTGCCGGTTTCGGCCGTTACTGGCCAGGGCATGGATGAACTGCTGGTGGCTATCGACGCGGCTATGGTGCGTTACCTGGTGCCGCTGCGGGCACTGCTGCCGTACAAGCGAGGCGATTTGCTCTCGCTGATGTACGAGCGCGGCCAGGTTGATAGTGAAGACCATACGGCGGAAGGGGTGATTGTACACGGCCGTTTACCCAAGCGCCTGGTGCCCTACTTTGAACCCTACATGGATCACAGAACGCTCAAGGATTAGTTTGCTTCATGAATGATTTTCTAGACAAGGTCAGTGATTTTCTTAGCAAGTATCCGGGCTTGCTGCCGTTGGTGGGCCTGGGTCTCATTATTTTAAATCTGATTTTGCAGATTTTTCCTGGCAGCTGGTTTGTTGATCGTCATATCTTGCTGCATCTGGGCCTCATTGTCAGCCTGGTTGGGCTGCTGTTAGTACGGCCGTTAACCTGAGGCCCGTTGTGTAAGTGTCACCGATTCACTCCCGATTTATCCACCATCTTGCCGCACAGGCCAGGTAGTTTGTTTGCCCATGATTCCCATTGAAACTGTTGCCCAAAACGGCCGTGTTCAGGCGGCACTTGCTCACTTTTCTGACTCTGTTCCCCAGCTGGTGGAACAGGCCATTGCCATCCAGCAAATTCCCGCACCCACCTTCGCCGAAGCGGCGCGGGCCGCCTACCTGGAACGCCGTTTCCGCGAGCTAGATCTGGCCGATGTGCAGCGGGATGACCTGGACAACGTGTACGGCCGTTTCCCCGGCAGCAAACCACAGAACAAAGTCCCCGTTATTATCTCCGCCCACAGCGACACGGTTTTTCCGGCCGGAACTGACCTGACCGTGCGGCGCAATGGGAGCCTCATTCACGGCCCGGGCATTGGTGATAATTCTACAGGCGTAGCTGGTTTGCTGGCGCTGGCCGAGACTTTATGGGAACAGGAGATACGGCCGTTGGCCGACATCTGGTTTGTGGCCAACGTCGGCGAGGAAGGTTTGGGTGATTTACGCGGTATGCGCGCCGTGGTGGAGCGGTTTGGCGAGAACGCCATCTACCTGGTGGTGGAAGGTGGCCTGTTTGGCCAGATTTCGCACCAGGCTATCGGCGTGAACCGGTACGAGATTACCATTCATACGCCTGGCGGCCACTCCTGGGGCAACTTTGGCCAGCGCAGCGCTATCCACGAGTTGGGCCGCCTCATCGCCGCCATCGACAAGCTGCAGCTGCCGCTGAAGCCCAAAACTACCTACAACGTGGGCGTGATCGAAGGCGGCACCTCGGTGAATACCATCGCCCAGACGGCCAAAATGCTGCTCGATTTACGCTCGGAGGATCCGCACCGCCTGGCTGTTCTGGTGACCGAGGTGGAAAGATTGGTCATGGTCCGGCAGCGGCAGCGGGACGTGGCGGTGGAGATGAAGCAAATCGGCAACCGCCCACCAGGCCAGATTGGCCGGGACACGCCGCTGGTGCAGCAGGCGGCTACAGCGCTGCGTTTTGTCGGCAGCACCAAGGTGAACTTTATTGCCAGCAGCACGGACGCCAATGTGCCGTTGAGCCGCGGGTATACGGCCGTTTGTATTGGCCTCACCGAATCCGGCAACGCCCACCGCCTGGACGAGTACATGGACAGTACCTACCTGCCTAAAGGAATGAGCCAGCTCTTGCTGCTGGCTTTGTCCGCCGCCGGTGTTTGAAATGGAGGGCTCTTCGTCAAATAGTTTTGGGTCTTCAGGATTTCGTGGGGTTTGGCGTGAAACGTGAAGCGTGAAACGTGATGTCACTCTGGTCACGTTTCACGTTTCACGCATCACGGATTGTAAGCCACCTGAATTCCTGAAGACCCAACTATTCCTCACAACTGAACCGTTTTTTCTTGGGAGACAGTAATGAACTTTGAATTAAGTGAAGAACAGCGTGAATTTCAGCACATTGTGCACGACTTTGTGGCCAAAGAGCTTAAGCCGATGGCCCGCGAGACAGATGCGACTGGCGAGTTTAACTGGACGGCCGTTAAAAAGATGGGGCCAATCGGCCTGTTGGGGCTGGAAGTTCCCGAAGAATATGGCGGAGCGGCTGTAGACGCCGTCAGCGCGGCCATCGCCATTGAGGAGCTGGGCTGGGGCTGCGGCTCCACCGCCCTGGCGATATCGGCGCACAACGGGCTGGCCCTGGGGCCGATTGTGAAATACGGCAGCGAGGCGCAAAAGGCTCAATGGCTGCCGCCGCTGGCTACTGGCCAGGGCAAACTGGGCTGCCTCTCGCTCACGGAGCCGGGTGCCGGGTCGGATTTGCAGGGTGGGGTGCGCACGATGGCCGTAAAAGAAGGCGACTCCTGGATCATCGACGGTGCCAAAATGTGGATGACCAACGCCTCCATCTCCGACCTGATGGTGGTGCTGTGCCGCACCGATTCCGCAGGGGGCAGCCACTCGCTGAGCCACATCCTGGTACCCACCAACACGCCGGGCATCAGCATCGGCCCGGCGGAAAAGAAGATGGGTTTGAAGGGCTCACCCACACACGCTGTGACCTTTGAAGAGGTCAGGGTGCCCCTGGAAAATCTGCTAGGGCAAGAAGGGCGCGGCTTGCAGCAAACGTTGGCCACGCTGGACAGCGGCCGTATCGGCATTGGTGCGTTGGCGGTGGGGTTGGGACAGGCGGCGTATGAAGCGGCCGTTAATTATGCCCACGAGCGCGAAACCTTTGGCCAGCCCATTGCCCACTATCAGGCCATCCAGTGGATGCTGGCCGACGCCGCCACCGAACTGCAAGCGGCCCGCCTGATGGTGTACTGGGCGGCGTCGCTCAAGGGAGCGGGCAAGCGCTACACTAAAGAGGCGGCTATGGCCAAGTTGTTTGCCACCGAGGCGAGCGAGCGCGTCTGCCGCAACGCCATCCAGATTCATGGCGGTTACGGCTACAGTAGCGAATTTGAAGTGGAGCGCCTGTACCGCGACACCCGCCTCATGACCATCGGCGAAGGCACCAGCGAAATTCAGCGCCTGGTGATTGCTCGCCATATTTTGGATTTATAAGCAAGGGGTGACACCTGTAATAAATATCTGCGGGAGGCTTCCTTCTGGCGAATTGCGCCGTAGAAAACCTCCCGCAGGTTGGTTGAAAGTTGGATGAATCGAGACGCCTGAACTGCGTCTTGCTTTTTTAGTTTACGCGCAAGTTGTACGTTGTGTTGGTCACGGGCACGCTGTACACCCGGATGTAATACGTCCCGGCGGGCCGTACACCCAGGTTGATTATCTTGGTGGACTGGGAGTTCCCATTATTTTGCAGGGCTACCAAACCGCTGCCACATACCCCACCATACACCACCAGCTGCCCCTGGGCAGGTTCAAAGTTAGACAGCGTAATGGTGAGATTGCCCGGGCTGGTCAGGGTGAAGGCATACCAGTCCTCAACGTCATCGGAGGTGAACTCGTAGGTGATACCGCTGCCAATGGCGTAGGCCTGGCCACAGTGGTTGTTGGGCTCAATTGGCGGATAGTTGTTGAGCATGATGGGTAAATAAATATGGGTGATAGGCAGTGGATCCACGTTGATGGTGACGGTAGCCGTGTCAGGCAAATTCCCCTTGTCCAGCACCTGAACCGTCAGGTTGTAGGTAGGCATGGTATCAGCATCTAGCTTAGTGCTGTCATTGACGGTGATTTGACCAGTGGTGGGGTTGATGGCAAACGCGGTACCGGCATTACCGCCAATAATCGAAAAAGTGAGCGTGTCTACCGTATCTGGATCGGTGGCCGTTACCGTGCCAACAGCTGCGCCATTTGGACTATCCTCCTGAATGATAAACGTGGCATTGTTCACCGTCGGCGCCTCGTTTTTGTCGGTCAGGTTGATGGTAATGGATGCTGTATTGGTTTTGTGATCAATTGGTTCAGGCAGGCCATTGTCTGTCACCTGGATAGTAAGGTTAAAGGTGGGGGTGACTTCATAGTTTAACGGTGTGCTGTTGGCTACCGTGATCTGGCCAGTGTTGACATTTATAGCAAAGGCTGAACTGGTGTTGCCGCCAACGATGGCAAAAGTTACCGGACCTTCGGGGTCACTTGCTATGACAGTGCCAACGGCCGTTCCCACCGAGCTGTTTTCCATAAGGGAAAAAGTGGCTTCATTTACCGTCGGGATTTCATTGATGTCATTGACGTTGATGCTGATTTCGGCCGTATCCGTGAGAACCCCATCGCTGACCTCAACGGTGAGCGTGAAGTGGGGTGTGTCCCCTAGCGCCTCAAAGTCAAGGGCGCTGCCATCTTCCACGGTAATCTGGCCAGAGGTTCCATTAATATCAAAAACGTTGACATCTCCATCAATGATGCTGTAGGTAAGGATGTCCATTTCTGGGTCTGTTGCGTCCGGGGTGCCTACCTCCGTTCCGTTTGGGCTATTTTCGTCTACAGTGAGAGTCTGGTCAGAGACTGCGGGCGGTTCATTAACGGGGGTTAGATTGATGACGACCGCTTCACCATCTGAGGCTTCAGCAATATCTTGTGCTCTAATGGTCAGGGTATAGCTGGTGGGCGGGGTGTCGTAATCGAGTAGGTTCTCATTGGCCACGATGATTTGGCTGCTGGTGGCGTTAACGGCGCTAAGGGCAAAGACCCCACCCGTGTTGCCGTTAGTTATAGAAAAGGTTAAGGAATCGCCGGTGTCCACATCGGTGGCGGTGATGGGGGTGCCTACAGGATCATTTGTCTTGGCATCTTCCGGTAGGCTAAACGGCCCGGCTGGCGTGATGGTGGGTGGCTCATTGACATTCTGCAGGTTGATGGTAATGGTGGCCTGATCGGTCAGATTGCCGCTGTCCTCCACTTCAACCGTGAGGGTGAAGGTGGGGTTCGTTTCGAAGTCCAGCGGCCCGCTGTCGCTCACTTTAATCTCGCCGGTGCTGGTGACAATGGTAAACGCATCATCCGGCAGGCTGTTGGTGATGGTGTAAGTCAACGTATCCCCAAAATCGGAATCGGTGGCAGTAACAGTACCTACAGTTGTGTTTACGCTGCTATTTTCGGCTAAGTTAAAAGATGTATCACTCAAAACAGGCGCCTGGTCAAAAACCGGATCTACTGTGATAGCAAAAGTGGTTTCGGGCACTGTAGACCCGGCGCTGGTTGCCACAGTAAAGTTAAAACTGTCGCTGGCGTTTTCGCTGCCGTCATGCGTATAGCTTAGCAGGCTTGCGTCGATGTTGGTCTGGGTAAATTCGCCAGGCAGGCTTAGCGTGGAGCCATCCAGATTCAAAAATCCGTGCGCAGGTAAGGAAACCAGGGTATAGGTGATAAGCGCTCCGGGAGTGTCGTCTTCAACGAGCAGAACGGTATTGTCTATGACGTTTCCGCTGCTGCCTTCGTTTACAGTTAACCCCTCATTGGTCAACGTGGCTGCTGCCAGGGCGCTGCCCAGCCAAAAAGTAATGGCAACAGCTGCCAGCAGAACTGCCAAAATTGTTAGGACACGATTTCTCCGCATATCGATACTCTATCGATACTTCTTGTTATTCATTGGCAAGGCAATCAATAACCTAAGGTCCCGGTACTGTCGGTAACGGCGGGATAGTAGGATTCGGTGTATTTGTTGGCGATGGTGGATTGCTCCCACCGCCACCACCACCGCCTGGCACGATTGTAGGCGTATAGGTAGGTGTGGGTGTGTTAGTTGGCGTTGGTGTGGGTGTATTGGTAGGCCGGGCAGGGAGGGTCACGGCAATACCCACCGTGTTAATGCTTGTTTCATCAAGGGGACGGACAGCAATGGCGGCTAGCCAGCCACGAGTCCCGTCGTCCAAAATAACGTTGTACCAGTCGCCCGCAGGGGTATCTTTGGCCAGTACGGCCACCACATCCCCTTCGTACAGGTAGCGCAAAATCGGGAAGACGGTGTCTGGGCCCTGTCGCAGGCTGGCTGAACTAACCGATACTTCAACCTGGGGGATGGGGGTGGGTGATGAGGTGGCTGTGGCAGTGGCTGATGCGGTTGGTGTGGGGGTAAATGTTGGGGTCGCAGGCGCAGGCTTAATATTGATCCGCCGGTTGCTGCTGGTGGCGATGTTCCGGTTGGTATTCAAATCTTCCAGCACGATTTGCCATTCAGAAGAAGGGCTGCTGCTTTCAGGCAGGAGCGTTTGCAGAGTGTAGGTGCCATCACTGGTGGGTGTGCTGATGGTGCCGAGCAGGGAACGGCCGTTTTCGGTCAACAGATACACGGAAAACTGCTGGTTTTCTTGCAGGGCTTCGCTCCAGGTCCAGCGGAAGTTGGCTGTGTCACCAGCCTCAAACTCAGTCTCATCGGCCGGGGCCAAAACGTCGATGGTACCCAGTGTGGGCAGCTCAACAGCGGGTGGTGTGTTTGTTGGCTGGCTGGCAGCCCCCTCTGCGGTCAGATTCAGCGTGGGGCTGGGCAGCACATCGTTTGTCGTGGTGCTGTCTGCCACGATGGCGGGTTGGGTGGGTTCGGCGTTGTTGGCATTCTGCACCAAAGCCCAGATGCCGGCACTGGCGATACACACAATCAGGGTAACGACGGCGACAGCCAGACCAAGCCGGGAGCGCCGGGGTGCAGGTGGGGCCAACACGGCCGTTTCTCCCCGTGTTTGTACCAGCAGGCGCTCGCTTTGCAGCGCCTCATTAACTGCCTCTAAATATTCTTTGATGCTGCCGTAACGTCCCCAGGGTTGGGCTCGCAGACCTTTTTCCAAGAGGTCGTACGTTTCCCGCGATAAATCTGGCCGTTTTTGTTCCAACGTGGTGTTTTTCGGCAAGATACCCTGGATGATCGTACGCCAAAAGGGGATAGGTTCTTCGGGCAGTTCGTTGGTTAAAATCTCATACAAAATCACAGACATCGAATAGATCTGGCTGCGACTGTTGATTGGTTTGCCCTGATGCTGCTCAGGAGCCACATAAGCATGGTTATCGGCGTCCAAAGCGTGGGCCATTTTGGCGACCATGCCATTTTCTACCATCGGAACACCGAGATCAACTACTACAACGGTGCCATCCTGCTTCAACTGGATAGTGTCTGGGGACAGATAGTAGTGGTAAAGCTCCAGGCGTTCGGCCAACTCCAGCGCTTCGGCCATCTGGCGCACAATTTTTAGGGCGTAGATAGTGTTGGCGGGAGAGGACTGCTGCGACAGCTGGATCAGCCGTTCGCGCAGGGTGATACCTTCAACCAGATCGCGGGCTATGTACGGCCGATCGTTGGGGGTGACACCAATCTGGTAAACCTGGGCAATGTTGGGGTGTTTGAGCTTGGCCACCTTGTTCATCTTGGCGACGAACTGTTCGGCAAACTGCTTTTTATTGTTGAAAGTAGGCAGCAAAATCTCAACCGCCACGGTGCGGTTTTCGTCTACATCGAAGGCACGATAAAGATCGGTGACGGCCGTTTGGTTTATATGAGCTTCTAATTTGTATTGATCGATTAGTTGATCATATAAAGTTGACGACCGTGCCTGGTCTTTTTGGATATCCATTCGTTCCTGACATTTCGATCTTATGCAAAGTAATCGAAATCATTATAGCGCAAGACCAATGTAAGTTGTAATGTTTGGGCTCGCAATTCAGACGAGCGTGCAGGTTGCGGCTGTGGTGCTGCCCGTAAAGCCATTACTGGTTTATTCACACTGACAATAGCCTGTGTTGTGGGCCGCTCTCTTCCTAAACTTGTTGACGCCGGGCCAACGATGAACTCGTCAACTGCTCTGACTACAACACACACATTTTGTTAGTTGATCTTACCAACTAAAAGTTTCGATCTATCTTACGAATTGTCCAGAGGGGTTGCTTGAGGAACAAACTGCCAGCCAGTTCACGTGCCGTCTGGCTGGCAGTTTGTTCAAAGTCTACCTTACGGCGTGGCAACGGTTAACGTGTATTTTTGGTTAGTGTTGGTTGGCCCATCATTGATGATCCAGACGAAGTAGCTGCCGGCCGGTTGGTTGGTCAGGTTGATGGTTTTGGTAGTGGCAAAATCACCGTTTTGCCCCAGAAAGGTGAGATTGCCACATGTGCCACGCCAGATCGTGATTTGCCCGGCGACGGGGGCGAAGTTGGTCAGACTGGCTGTGAGGCTGCTGTTGGCGTCCAGGGTGAAGCTGTACCAGTCATTGACGTCTTCGGCCAGGAATTGGGCGGGTTGGTTGAGGCCAATGGGGAAACTCTGGCTGCAGCTGTTGTTGGGCTCGCCGAGGGCGTTGTGATTGGTGTAGTTGTTTAACGCGATGGGCAGGTAGAGGCTGTAGGTGTCGATGGTGGGTGGATCAACCGGCTCTACTTCAATGGTTGCGGCCGTTTCTGCCGCGAGGTTGGTGTTGGTGAGGGGTTCAACAGCCGTTGCCGTAAAGTTGATGGTGCCGCTCGCCGTAGGTGTAAAGGTGCAGTGGAAAACGGCCGTTTGCCCCGGCGCTAAGTTATTACTCGTGAAGCTGCACACTGAGGGCGTTGATGTTACCTTAATGTCGGTTATGGGGGTTATGCCTTTGTTGGTGACTTTCAGATCCAAAGTGATCTGCTCACCCTCAGGGACCGTGACGTCATCTGGCTGCACTACCAGCTCCAGGCCTGGATTAATCACGTTTGGTGAGATGGTGTTTTCATCTTCAACCGCATAGTTGATGTCGGTGGCGGTTGCCTGAACCGTGGCCGTGTTTTCCATGCCCTCGGCCGCGTTGAGTACCTGGCAGGTGTAGCTGGTGCTGGCTCCCGGCGCCAGATCGGGCAGGCTGCCCGCGCTGCGGTTGCAGGCGGTGAAAGCGTTATTGCTAACTGCCAGATCGTTAAGCGTTACGTCGCCGCTGTTTTCAATGGTCACTTCTACAGTGAATGGGTCGCCCACCAAAATATTGGGCGGCGTCACCTGCTGGGTGATTTGCACGGCCGGATTGTAAACCTCGATGAAATCATAGAAGATGTTGGCGATAAAAAGAGCGTTGGTATTTTGATCCATCTCCAGGGACAGGATGATCTCTTGCCCGGCGTACTGGCTGATGTCGATGAGGGCGTTTTGCCAGGTGGCTGGACCGGTCGGTCCGTTAACAGTCAGCGTCCAAATCTCATCATTGTTGATAAACACCCGGGCTTTATCCTGATTTGATAAATCCGGTAGAGTTTTGAGGGGGGCATACCAGAATGAAAGTATAGCCCCATCCGGACCCAGGGTAATTGTTTGGCGAGCACCGTTGTTGCTTACGGCATTATTGCAGTAGCCGCCAGCCCACAGCGACCGATTGCCGTCATAGTTCCCCGCCGATCCTATGACACTAGACCAGTCGCCTATACTATTCGCCGTGCAGGCAGTGTTGAAATATTGTTCCCAGGCGGTCGGCTGGTTTTCAAAGCTGCCGTCGTGAATCAGCCCGGCAGAAAGTTGGGAGACGATGAAGAGCAAGATGAACAGAATTGAGGCAATTCGAAAGGTCAAAATTCGTCGCCGGTTCATGGGATTGTTCCTCTAAGTGTTGATTGTTCTCAGGCCCGGCAAACAAGGCAGGGAATCAGAGAAGGGACAACACACGCTTTAGTTGTTTGCTTCGGGCTTCCGCAAGGTTGTTGAATTAGTGTTCCGTTAAAAAGTTGCGATGTTCCTTAAGGAACTGTGACAGTGAAGAGCAAATTTACGGGGACGGCGGTTTCACCGTAGGCGTTGGCGGCTCCGGCGGTGTTGTAGATGTTGGATTGGGGCCTGGAGGAGGCGATGTCGGGTTGGGGCCGGGTGGTGATGGGGTTGTTGTTCCTGGTACGGCCGTTGCTGCCACAGGCGTGGTGGTGGCGGTAGGATTGGGTGAGAAGGGCACCCAAATTTGCTGGCCCACGCTGAGCAGAGTGCCTTCCAGACAGTTCACTTCTTGCAGTTGTTGGACGGTGGTGTTGGTGGCCTGCCCAATTGCCGAAAGGGAGTCGTTGGCCTGGATCGAATAAAGAACCCAGCCAAAGGGGGGTGAGGGCACGCAGCTAACCACTTCAGTAGGTTCAGGGGTGGCTGTGTCGGTTGGGGTGCTGGTAGGTTCGGTGGTGGGTTCGGTTGTGGCGGTGGGTGAGGGTGCGGTAGGTGTAGCGGGAACGGCCGTTTCTGTGGGTGCCTCGGTGGCAGTCGGCGGGTCAGTGGCGGCGGCGGTCGGTATAACTTCGGCTTCCTGCTCTTGTTCCACCATCGTAGCCGTCGCCGTGGGGCCAGTGAGCTCAAGCAGCTCTTCCTCGGCGGGCAAAACCACCATGTCTGGCGGCGGCGAGGGAGAGCCATTCTGGCGCGCACCGCGTACCCAAAACAGCACCAGGATCAGCAAAACGATCACGATCACTGCCGGGACAGCAATTTTGAGCGTCTGGGGTTGGCTCAGGCGTCCAAGCCACATGAGCCAGACAGGTGGCGGTGGAGGCGGCGGTGCGGCTTCGGCGGCCACTGCCCGTTCCAGTGCCTTTTGCTGGTCAGCGGCCGTTTCGTAGCGGCTCCATTCTTTTTGCCAGATGCTGTCCTGGACGGCCGTATAGGTTGCCTGGGTCAATCCCGGGCGCAGCTCCTGCAGGGGTACTTCCCGCGCCATACCCTTGTGCTCAAAAATATCCCACTCAGACATTGGCAGCGGAGGCAGCGTCCCGGCCAGCAGTCGGTAGAGCAAAACGCCCAGCGAAAAAACATTGCTGCGGCCCGATAGGGTTTTGCCAGCCATCTGTTCCGGCGAGGTGTAATCGAGCTGGCGCGATGGATCGGCGTCCTCTAGAGCGGGTGCTGGCGGCGTCGGCGGCACAACCAGGTCCAACAAGAGCGGCGTGCCCGCCGCATTCACATAGACGTTTTCCGGGCGCAGGTCATGGTGAATCAGGCCAGTGGGATGGGCGTTGGCCAGCCCAGCGGCCAGCTGCTGTACCAGATCAATCGCTCTGACGGCCTGACTTTTATCGGCTGGATCGGGCGCGGCCAGAAAGTCGGGGTGGTTGGCCAGGAAGTGGCCTTCATGGTAGGGGAAGGTGGCATACGGCCGTTTCTCTACCGTGCCATAGTCCAGTACCGGCAAGATGTTTTTGTGTTCCAGCTGAGCGGCCGTTTCCGCTCGTCGCAAAAAGCGGTCTGGCAGATCGCCGGTCACTGCCTCAGGCCGCAGGGTGACCAGGAAAACGGTGCTGCCCGTTTTTTCATCCGTGGCCCGGTAGATCGCACTGATCGCCTGCTCCACCAGCTGTTCCTGCAGCGAATAATGACTTATTTGGTTAAGGTCACTCTTTTTATTTTTTACTGGTGGCATAAATCTATCAAATCAAGCTCACAACAATACATGGCCCAAATGAGGCACGGATAATTTTAGACGGACCCATTATACACGTTCTGAAAATTGGTTAAAGCAAAAAACAGAAAAAGATATACCTATACTCATTCTGGTAGGAAGGTGAGCAGGCGCTCTTCGCTGGTCAGCAGCGGCCGTTCTTCATCGATCCACCGGAGCTGCACCTGCCAGACGGCCGTTCCCACCGCCGGTTCTACTGCCTCAAAATCAACCATGATCTGGAACAAATCGCCAAAGTTTGGCCGGTTGAGCGCGCCCAAGACCTGGTTAGCGTCATTTTGGCGCAAGGTGAGCACAAACTGCTGCCGGGGCTGCAGCGGCGCCGTGTAGGCCCAGTAAAAAGCAAGACGGCCGTCTGGCGGCAGGCTGCTTTCATCGGGCGGGCCAAGCAGGGTGATGACGGCCGTTTCCAGCACGTCGGGACGCGGCGTGCTGGTGGGTGTGGGGCTGGGTAAGATTGTTGCCTGTAAGATGGGGGGCCGGGTGCCGGGGGGAAACGGAGTTCGGGTGGCGCGGGGCAGGGTGAGTGTGGGATGGGTGGCAACGGCCGTTTCCGCGTGGCGGGTGGTGGTCAGATTGTAAATGCTCAGGGTGACCAGCAAAATCAGCAGCGGCGCCACCGTGATCCAGAACTGCCTGGTTTTGATTCGCTTTTTGAGTTTTTGCAAGGACGACGACAATGGACCAAGACCCCCGCGGTAAAAACTTTTGCATTTTTGGTTGGCCACAGGCCTCAGGCCAGAGCTGGGCTCATTCACGCCACAGCGGCCAGTTTCACTATAACCAGGCGATTGTAACATAGCTCAGGACGGGCAAACAGAAGAAGTGGCTAAATAAACAAACGGCGCGATTTTTGGTCGCGCCGTTTGCCTCAGAAAAGAAAGAGGAGCCCCGAGTAACTTGTTTGTGTCAAGCTACGGCCTGATTGTAGCATGAGGCCAGGGAGGTTCCGCTGTGAGGTTTGTCATCATTGGCGTGTGAGGATGATCATAGCCGTTTGGTCAGGGTGAGCAGCTGATGGGTAGCGGCCGTTACGTCGTTTTCGTGCCACAAGATGGGGAAATTTTCGCCTTGCAGCCATAATGGCGCCAGGTCGGCGTAGTGCGGACTACCCAGATGGCCCGACTGGCCCGGCGCCAAAATCGCTTCCGCTTTTTCGATGGCGCTCATGTCCACAATCAGCCGGGACGAGACGGAAACGCCGCAGCAGGCAAAGCTGCCGGGGCGCATACCCGTCTGTGCCACCGTGTTGCCATCACCCGCAACCGGCATTGGCCCGACGTTAAAAATAGGCCCAAACGTGGTCACGCGTCCCAGGGCATGCTGAAACGCTGCCTGGTGCAGTTGTCCCCACTGCCACATGGCCGGATCTTCGCCAAGCGTTTGTTGAAGAACGGCCGTACTCTGCCCAAGGCAGTCAAAAATCAACTTGTTTCGCGTAGCAACACTGGCAAACCAGGTAACGGGTGCTTCATCCAGAATGCGCAGCAGGTTAACCAGCCAATAGCCCTGAAATTCGTTGACCGGGTGCAGATTTTCGCTTAATCCCTGGCCCAGCAGCGGTGCAATCATGTCCGCCGGTATCCTTTGTTGAAGGAGCGCCGCAGTGAGCTGCTCCACCAGCACCTCAAACACGGCACCGCCCACGCTGTCGGTGGTGAGACGGCCGTCCCACTGGCGCAGCAGGGTGAGGGCCAGCTCGCTTTCCGGCGGCAGATCGGCAGGGGTGGGCATTGCTTGCAGCAGCGCCACCATTTCAAGGCCGGGCAGGCTGAGCTGGTCTACCATGTAACGGCGGCAGTCGGCCTGGCTGTGGGTTGGCTGGCCGTGCAGCAGCTGGCGAATGCGCTCGGCACGGTAGCCATTGCGCCACATCTGGCCCAGGTTATGGCTGGTGTTCTCCGGCGGCAGCAGGCGGTGGTTGGCGGAGATGATATACCCACTTTTGGGGTTCAGCGCGTGGGGCATTTCGTGGAAGGGCACGATGCCGATCCACTCGTGTGTGCTGGTCCAGCCGGGGGCGGGCACACTGCCATCGCCATCGGCGCGCCGCGGCACCTGCCCAGATACCCAGTGGCCGATGTTGCCCTGCCGGTCGGCGTACAGCAGGTTGAGCGAGGGGGCATGAATATGGGCAACGGCCGTGACAAACTCATCCCAATTTCCGGCCATGTTGAGCCAGCCAAAGCCATCTACAGTGCAGCCGCCGCGCAGCGCCGTAGAGCTGTAGGCCAGGGGCTGCGGCTCATTGGCCATCAGCCTATGAATGAGCGGGCCGTGGTGAGTACAGGTCACCGTTTCCCTGTGCGGCTTCTGGAAGCGCACCTCGATGACTTCCTCAAACAGCTCGGCCTGCCGCCACGTGTCGCCGAACTGGTAGCAAGTTGGATCGTCCGGGTGCAGCTTTTCGATGAACAGATCTTCGCAGTCGGTGTAGGCCAGGGTGGCGCCCCAGCTGATACGGCCGTTATGCCCCACCATCACGTACGGCAGACCCGGTTGGGTAAACCCGGCGACATGCACGCCATCGTCGCTGCGCAAATGTTGGAAGTGCCAGATAGACGGCGTGCCAATGGGCAGGTGCATGTCGTTGCACAGGATCGCGCCACCGCTGGCGCTGTGCTCTGGGGCAATGACCCAGCCGTTGCTGCCCCGCCCGGCGCCATCCAAATTGCCTTTGCCCAGGAAGGGGTTTTGCCAGGGAACGGCCGTGCCCTGCCAGGCATCAATCCACTGGGCATTTTCTTCGATGCCGTCGGGCAGCGTGGCTGGGAAATTTTCCGGGTACTGCATGAGCAGGTCCCGCGCCAGGTCTTGGTCGACTTGCTGCAGCAGCTGCGCTTTCACCAGCTCGCCAAACGCGCCGTGGGTGAGCGCCCACATTTGCAAATGGGCATAGGCCAGCGAGTCCAGCATCTCCCACGGCTGCGGCCGGTGTTTGACGAGGGCAAACTCGATGGGCAGCACTGGCTGGCTGGCCAGGTAGGCGTTGACCCCGATGGTGTAGGCGGTTAAATCCTGGCGGGCCTGCTCGCCCAGGCTGGCCAGCGTGGCATGGGCCAGCCGGGCAAAGCCAAAGGTGCGGCTCAGGCGATCCGTTTCCAGGGTGAGGGGGCCAAAGACGGCCGAAAGCGTCCCGTTGGCGGCGCGGCGGTTAAGCTCCATCTGCCACAGCCGGTCCTGCGCGTGGACAAATCCCTGGGCGAGGTACAAATCATGCCGGGTGTGGGTGTGGACGTGCGGCACACCCCAGCCGTCGCGCCGGATGGTGACGTTGGCTTGCAGGGTGGGGAGGTAGATACGGCCGTCTAACTGCGGCAGGCGCTGGCGGCTCCAGCGTTGGACAATGGTTTTTAGTCGGTCAGACATAATAATTGTTTACTTACATGTTGGGTTGGCTGCGCAGCCAACGGCCGTTGGCACACAATCATAATTGAGCGGCATACCCAAATAGGCGGATGGGTCGATGGTGTTGGCAAAGTCTAGCTCGTTCAGGTACTGCCCACTGCCATCATCAAGCACAATGGAAAAATGCAGATGGGTCCAGACGGTTCGTGGGGAGGCGCCATTGTAATCGCCCGTAAAGCCGAGACGAGTCCCTTGTTCAACAAACATCTCCCGTGTGCCTGGTGGAAACGCCTCCTCAATAAAATCGTTACCGTCGCGGTCGGCCATGTGCGTGTAATACAGCCAGATGGTGCGCCCAGGCTGCAGCGGATCGTCCGGCACGCGCATGATGAGTGTGCTGCGCCAATCCGCTTCGCGCCTTACGTAGCCGTCATAGGCCGCGTAGACCGGCGTTAAACCCGGTTCTGTGTCGCTGAAAATGTCGATGCCCTGGTGGGGGCTTGACTGCGAATACGGGCCACGCGGGTCGCCATAGAGCAGGCCAATGAAGCCGTCGGCGGGCAGCACAAAAGGTGCGCCGGGGCACGCTTCGCGCTGTTCGGTAATTAACTCGGCGCGCGCGGACTCGTCGCCCTGCGCCCACTGCAGAAAAGTTTGGCTGCGCGGATCGGTGAGCAGTTGGACGTAGCCCACCGCCTGGTTAAGCAAATAACCGCTGCCCAGCAGCAGCACAAGCACAAGCGCCATTTTAAAGCCGCGACGATGCGGGTGCATCAGCCAGCGCATAAATTGTTTGAGCCAGGTGGAAGGTCGATTCATTGGCCAGGATTATACCGGGACCGGTGAGCCTCGCATATGCCCTTCCCTTCACTGTTTCATGAGATTCTCAAACTAGAGAGGGTGTCATACCCGCGTAGGCGGGTATCCATCTTGTTTGCGACAGGGATTCCTGCATTCGTGGGGATGACAAAAAAGGGCAAGCTGCAACCAGCTTGCCCTTTTGAAATGGTGAAACGAGGTGCAGTTAGCTTTCTTGCTCTGCGGCCTTGGCTTTGGCGATGACGTCAGCCTGGAGGTGAGTGGGGACACGGCCGTAACGCAAAAACTTCATGCTAAACACGCCACGCCCCTGGGTCATGGAGCGTAAATCGGCCGTGTAGGTTTGCATTTCGGCCAGCGGTACTTCGGCTTTCACGATGCTCTTGGTGCCTTCCTGGTCCATGCCCAGCACGCGCGCGCGCCGGGTGTTCATGTCGCCCAGGATGTCGCCCATATTGTCGGCGGGAACCGTGACGGAGACTTCGAAGATTGGCTCCAACAGCACCGGCCCAGCGCCCAGCATCGCCTGCTTAAACCCTTCACGACCGGCCGTCTGGAAGGCGATTTCCTTGGAGTCTACCGGGTGCTCTTTACCGTCGTACACGATGGCTTTGACGCCAACCACGGGGAACCCGGCTACCGGGCCTGATTCCAGCGCCTGGCGGCACCCTTTTTCCGTGGCGGCCACAAAGGGCGCCGAGATCGATCCACCAAAAATTTCGGAACCAAACTCAAAGTCGGCATCATCGTCTAGCGATTCTACGCGCAGGAAGACACGAGCATACTGCCCGGCACCACCAGACTGCTTCTTGTGGGTATATTCCGCTGAGTTGGTTTTGGTGATCGTTTCGCGGTACGGCACTTTGGGCACGGTGGTGGTGAAGTGCACGCCAAACTTGGATTTGGCCTTTTGCACGGCGATGTCCAGATGGGTGTTGCCCATGCCCGCCAGGATTGTCTCGTGGGTGGCGGGTTCGGAGTGCCATTTCAAGGTGGGGTCTTCGATGGTGAGGCGGGTAAGCGCCTGGTTGAGTTTGGCCACATCGGATTGGGAGACAGGGTGGATGGCCACCTGAGCGATGGGGTTGGGCTGGTCAATAGGCGGCAACATGAGTTTGTTACCTTTGTCGCACAGCGTGTCATTGGTGTGGGCGTCGCCCAGTTTGACCACCGCGCCGATGTCGCCGCTGTGCAGTTTGGCTACGGCCGTTTGTTCTTTACCGGTCAGCACTTGGAGGGTACCCACACGAACTTCGCTGTCGCTTTTGGCGTCCCACACGCGGCTGTCGGATTCCAACACGCCGCCAAAAACCCGGATGTAGCTCATACGGCCGTACGGATCCTCACGCGTCTTGAAGATGAAAGCCGCCAGCGGGGAGCTGTCATCCACTTTGTAGGTCACTTCTTCGCCCGCGGCGTTGGTGGCCGTAAAGCCTTCTGTTTCGCTGGGGGCGGGGAAAAGGCGCACCAGGGCGTTCATCAGGGGCACCACGGCGACGTTAGCCTGTGGTGCGCTGTAAATCACCGGGATGGCTGTGCCCTGCTGCATCGCCAACCGCAGGCCGCGCACGATGTCTTCATCCGGCAGGCCGTCGTTTTCAAAATATTTTTCCATCAGCGCGTCGTCGCCTTCGGCGGCGGCTTCAACAATGGCTAGATGGGCCGCTTCGGCCTCGTCCTGAAGTTCAGCGGGGATCGGGCCGCGTTCATCTTTTTCGCCCAGGCGCGCTTCCATGGAAAGCAAATCAACCACACCTTTGAACGAAGCGCCTTCACCAATGGGCAGCTGAAGCGGAATAAAGTTGCCGCTCAGGTTGTCCTCAACGCTCTTGAGCGCACGGGCGGCGCGCACGTTTTCACGGTCCATCTTGTTGATTACTACAACGCGGGGCAAATTGCGCTTTTCGGCTTCGGCCCAGACAATTTCTGTGCCTACTTCCACGCCAGCGACGGCTTCCACCAGGACCACTGCGCCTTCGGAAACAGCCAGGGCCGCGTTTACTTCACCGATAAAATCGGCATAACCCGGGGTGTCTAGGACATTGACTTTGTGATCTCTCCATTCAATCGGCGCCAGCGCGGTGGCAATTGAACTATGGCGGCTGACTTCTTCTTCTTCAAAGTCCATGGCAGCCGTGCCGCTTTGCACATCGCCCATACGGGTAGTAACGCCGGTGTTAAACAACAGCCGTTCCACCAGGGTTGTTTTGCCAGCCCCATTGTGGGAGATTAAAGCAATGTTGCGGATTTGACCTGTTTTATATTCTTTCATGCGTTAAAAACCTCTTGGAAATTGGTATCAATTAATAGTTAATTTTTGGCAGACGACGAGACCGTAGGGTGATGCATGATGGGGAAATTTTGGTGTGTGCTTAAAGCGTATCAATGATGTTTTGGTGACCCGTCACCTGATCGGGGAAATCAAATGAGTGGTTCCTTTCTCGTTTATGGTTCTTGGGAACGGCCGTGATTTTATTGGAAAAAAGGGCAGTTGTCAAAACGGTGCAACGGCCGTACCGTCGCTGCGTATTAGGTGGGCAAGGGATTGTTCCCTATGGATTTTTGCTGAGTGGAGGTTTGGTAAATGGATGATTTTTATGAAAACAGCGAACGCAGAAGCGGCCGTTCGCTTTTTGGCCCTGTGTTTTTGATTGGCTTAGGTGTTTACTTTTTGCTGCGCAATATGGGGATTGTGCCGGAGTTGAACTGGGGCGTGGCGTTCCAGCTGTGGCCGCTGCTGCTCATTTTCTTGGGCGTCAACATTATTGTGCGGCAGGTGAGACGGCCGCTTGGCACCATTTTAAGCGGCCTGGTGAGTTTGACGGCCGTTGCCCTCTTTGGCGCAATTTTGTTGTTTGGTGTGGAACTGCCGTTTTTGTCTCGCTTTAACCTGCAAACGGTGGGTGAATACCGGGAAGAGACGGTTACGGTGAACGGTGAGGGGGTGGAAACGGCCGTAGTCTCTGTGGATTTAGGCAGTTTGGGCGCCGACGTTACCGGGCTGGACAGCAGCCAGAATGTGCTAGAAGGCACGCTAAGCATTGCGGGTGACCTGCAATTTGAGCAAAGAATGCGCGGTTCCGAAGCCGTGGTTTCCTTGGGTGAAAACAATTCTGGCTGGTGGTTTGGCGATTGGGTGGAGAGCACCAACCAACCGCCCTGGCAAATTGGCCTCAGCCGCACCGTGCCGCTAGACCTGACGGTGGATGTGGGGTCTGGCCAGACCGATCTGGATTTGGGCAGTCTGCTGCTGCGCGATTTGTTTGTTGACCTTGGCTCAGGGGCTATCAATTTACAGCTGCCGGGTGGGGATTACGACATTCGCCTGGATGGGGGTTCGGGTAAGCTCGTGGCCACGCTGCCGTCAGACGGCCGTCACGAACTGGAACTGGACGGCGGGTCTGGGGCAGTCGACCTCTTTTTACCGCCGAACATGGAAGCACGAGTGGAATTAGACAGCGGCTCAGGCTCTATGTCGTTGGACGAACGCTTTGAACTGGTTTCCGGTGATGACGAAGATGGGGTTTGGGAAACACCCAACTACAATGCGGACGGCGATAACAGCATCCTGATTATCATTGATGGCGGATCGGGCGCAATTTCCATCGAGCAGCCGCAGGGACGGTGATCGGTAACCGGTAAGCGGTGAACGGTAATCGGTATCTCGGCACCGATTACCGCTTACGGTTCACGGATAACCGTTTACGGATTGCCGTTTTTGCTTCCTTCTTGAGCCAGGTGTTTCATGTGGGCCAGTACGGCCGTTACCCCATTCAAGCGCTGGCCGGTGAGCACATCCTGCAAGCCCATCTCAAGATAAAACTCCTGCGGAATGGCTTCCATCGCTTCTGGCGTAATCCAGCCAACACCTTCTTGCAGTAAGGAGGCATAGCCGCGCACCGTGGGTGCTTCTGGGGGGATGTCGAAGTGGAAAAAGACCTTGCCATCCTGCCATTCCGGGTAGATAAACACGGGTGACATGCATTCATGCACCTGGTCCATATCGGCCTGCTTGCCTTCCAACCAGTCGGGCAGCGGCGGCAGCTTCTCCGCATAGGTTAGCAGGTACTCTAACTTTTCCTGGCCCACACAAAAGCTGAAATCTTCCACGATCTCTTGTAGTTTTTCGGGTAACTTACTCATAGCGTGGATTGTAACAAATTTATGGGAGGACAGGCACTCCTGGTTAATTTGCTGATGCTCTACTAAGCGAAAAGGAGTGCCAGTGCATCCCTTACCGCTGAACTTCGGGCCAGGCGTATACATGGACCTCCCCAGTGGTGGTGGCGAAGAGCAAATAGTGGCCATCCTGTGAAAAAATCAGCGAGGTGACGCCGTCGGCTGCGGTGTCCAGCTCCAGCAGCTGATTGCCGTTATCAACATGCCACAGCTTGATGGTGCCGTCCTCAGGGCTGCTGGTGGCAAAAATAGTGCTATCGGGTGAAAAAATGACATGGGCAAAACCATTGGGATGGGCCTCAATGCCGTCTTGAAACGCTTCATAAATGGGTTGTGGGTTATTGTTTGAGGCAGCGTAATCGTACAGGTTTACACGGCCGTTTTCAAATCCCAGCGCCAATATTGCGTTGTTGGGTGACAGGGCCATATCAATTGTGCCAGAGACGTTTTTGTTAAACGGCCGTCCAAAGCTGCGATTAATCTCCTGCCCTACGAGAACTGATTCATCCTGCCCTTCATCTTCGAGATAACCAAACAGTGAGCCATCAGCCGAAAAAATTGCGTCTGTAGCGCAGGCATTGGTATTGTAATTTTGGGAATCGCTCTCAATTTCTAATAGTCCATTGTTGATTATCTGGAAATACCCCCATTTAGCACGCCCTCCAACCAAAACAGTTGAATTGGCGGGATGGAACGCCGCACTGCATAGGGTTCCCCCAAAACCAGGAATTGTATGTTGCTGCCACCCTGCGCGCTCACTTAAACCGTATGAAAAGAGGGTTGTGCCTACAATCGCATGCAGGCGATTGGCTGCAAAACCAGTGGCTAACACGGGTTCTTCGGTAAGGGTGTTAAAGGGTGTTATCATGCTGCCATCTCTCAGCCAGATGTTTAGGAAGGTAGGCGTGCCTGACCCATAACTGCCGGCAGCAATGTAATTCAGGTCAGCAGATATTGAGAGACCGTAGAAAGGGAGTCTTTCGCTTTCGGCCAGGAAAAAATCGGTTAGACGGAGAACCTCTTCAAGCTGAAAATCTCCGGTTTCTCCACTTATAAAGGGGTTTAGGCTTGAAATAAACGGCCGTAACGGTTCGCGGTCTTCACCATCAAAAATACCATCAAAGTCAGTGTCAAAATCCAAGGGATCCGTTCCGGCCTGGATTTCCTCACCGTCTAACAGACCATCAAAATCGCTGTCTGGCAGGGTCGGGTCAGTTTCATAAGTCATTTCCTGGGCCAGCGTTAAGCCATCGCCATCTGCATCTACCTCCAAAGCAGCCGCAGCAATAGCCGTTGCCGTGGCGCGTATCCCCTCGGCGGCTACGCTTTCATCCGATAAATTGCTCAGTTCCGCGGCAAGGGTCGCTTGCTGTTCGATGAGGGTATTTATCTCGTTGTTTGCAGCACGAGCGGTGCCTACTGCGGCAACGGCCGTTGCCTCATTGGCTGAAGCCACGAAGGCGTTTGCAGCTGATGTCGATTGGGCTGCTTCAGCCGTTGTTCGCGCGTTTGATTCTTGCTCTGCCAAATCCCGGTTTTCATTTGCTTGCCGATTGAAAAAAATTGTGGCCACTATGGAGCCCGCAAGAATGATCAACAGGGCACTGATGCCCAATACCTGAATCAGGCGCTCACTTCGCTTTTGCGCCTTCTCGAACCGCGCACTCTCGGCCAAGAACGTGCGCTCTAGATCATTGAGTTCATCGTCGTGCTTTACGGCCCATTCAGTGGCCTGCTCCAATCGGGTACCCCGATACAGCTCATCAGGATCGTGGTTTAGCTCGCGCCACTCATGGGCCGATTCAGTAAGGTGCCGATGCAGCCGTAGCCCTTCGCGGTTGTGGCTCAACCAGTGGCGCAGCGTCGGCCATTCGCGGATGAGGGCTTCGTGGGCCACTTCGGCCGTTTCTTCGTCCGTGGTGACCAATCGTGCTGCCGACAGCAGATGGAGAACGGCTTGCGTTTCTTCGGCGGTATCGCTGGTGGGCAGCAGTTCGCTGATGAGGGCGCGGCGGCGGGTGTCCTGCGTGCCTTCGCCCAGCTCCGTCAGCCGCAGGAAAATGCTGCGGGCGATGGTTTGTTGTTCTGGGGTCAATTGTTGCTGGAAGACGGATTCGGCCGTTTTGGCAATAGCGCCCTGTACGCCACCCGCGTCGGTGTAGCCGCTGAAAGTGAGCGTGTTGGCTTCGCGCCGCCGCCATGTTTCCAGCAGGGCGTGAGAGAGCAAGGGCAGTGCGCCTGGTTCGGGCGGCTGATCGCCGCTGGCGCCCACGTCCCGCAGCAGCATATCAACCAGGCCATCCTCGAAGCTGAGATTATGCTGCCGGGCGGGCAGCTCGATGGCCCGGCGCAGTTCGGCCGGGCTCATGGCACCAATGTAGCGCTGCTGCGTTTCTAGCAGGCGGCGCAGGGCGTCGTATTGGGCGCAGTGGTGGTAAAAGTCGGCGCGTAGAGCAATGACAGCGCGGGTGGGGCGGTTATTGGGTGGTCCATCGGGATTGGTAACGGCCGAAACCAAATTATCTACAAACGCCTGCCGCTTCTCCTCGCTGCGACACAGGGTAAACAGCTCCTCAAACTGGTCGATGACGAGAACGATCTGCTCGTCGTCTTTTACCAGCCGCCGCACGGCCAGGTGCAGGCTACGCGCGTCGCTGGCCATCGCGTCAATCAATTTGGCCGTCACGCCGACAGAATCTGTGTGGCGTGTCAGCGCCGTGGCCAGGGCTTCCAGCGGCTGGTCGGTAGGGGTGAAGACATGGATTCTCAGCTCTGGCTGGGCTTTTTGCAGCGCAGGCACCAACCCGGCGCGTACCAGCGACGACTTGCCGCTGCCGGAAGCGCCCACTACCGCCAGGAAGTGGTTAGCTTGCAGGTGAGCGGTCAGTTCAGCGGTCAGTGTTTCGCGGCCAAAAAAGAGGTCGGCGTGTGCGGCGTCGAAATATTTGAGGCCCATGAACGGGGGCTCGGCAGCGGAAACGGCCGTGATCATCATGTCGCGCCAGGCTACCCGTGGCCGTGCATTTTCGCATAACGAGATTAGTTCGTTTATGCGGTTGTCACGCAGGCAAAGGGCAATCAGCTCCCGCACCTTGTCCAGCTTGCTGCCTGGTGGCAGAGTTTCGTAATCGATCTTGAGATCAAAACACAGAGTTTGCAGCTCGCTCTCGTTAAAGGAATCCACGAGTGCCTGGCGCAGTTTTCGCTGGTTTAGGGTTTCGATTGTGCTCATGGGCGCGTCCAAATCGGGTGCCGTCGTTTGCAAGACAGGGGCATTGTACGCGACGGTGGAGAAAAATCGCAACCTTTTTTAGGTGATTTGTTTCACCAATCGCCATTACGCCATCGCGGGTAGTGGAGAGCGAAATGTGTTCTAAACTAGAATTTTACGGCAACGGCCGTTCCCCCTGTGTTATACTCCCGCCTGAAAAAATGGGACGCTGATGAACGCTGATTTTTTCTCTGTATTCTCCGCGTTCTCTGCGGTGAAAAAATGGAGGCAGGATGAGACAATATTTGGATTTGATGCAGCACGTGTTAGACAACGGCGTGCGCAAGGAAGACCGCACCGGGGTGGGCACGATCAGCGTGTTTGGCTACCAGATGCGCTTTAATCTGGCCGATGGCTTTCCGGCCGTGACGACCAAAAAGCTTCACTTCCGCTCGATTATTCACGAACTGCTCTGGTTTTTGCGCGGCGAGACCAACATTCGCTACCTGCACGAAAACAAGGTGACGATCTGGGATGAGTGGGCGGATAAGAATGGCGAATTGGGGCCGGTGTATGGTTCTCAGTGGCGCTCGTGGGATGGGGGAAACGGCCGTTCCATCGACCAAATCACCCAGGTGCTGCACAGCCTCCAGCACAAACCCGATTCGCGCCGCCACGTCGTTTCCGCCTGGAACGTGGCCGAAATTGAGCAGATGGCCCTGCCGCCCTGTCACCTGCTATTCCAGTTTTACGTCGCCGAAAACAAACTCTCCTGCCAGCTCTACCAGCGCAGCGCCGACATTTTCCTCGGCGTGCCTTTCAACATCGCCTCCTACGCCCTGCTGACGCTGATGATGGCCCAGGTGCTGGGCTACGAACCGGGCGATTTTGTACACACGCTGGGCGACGCCCACCTCTACCTCAACCATCTGGAGCAGACCAAGCTCCAGCTTTCCCGCGACCCCTTCCCGCTGCCCCACATGCGCCTCAACCCAGCCGTCACCGATTTGTTCGCCTTTCGCTACGAAGATTTTGAACTGGTTAACTACCAATCTCACCCCACCATCAAAGCCCCGATTGCCGTATGACCGTTTTTGTGTAGGGGAATTGGTCTACCTGGCGCTGTGAATTTCAATTGGGCTTAAGCTGTCATGCTGAGGTCCTCCGAAGCGTCCCTGATACGCAAGGAATTCGACTATCTGACCGAAGGGCAAGGATTCTGGCTGAAGCAGTTTTGGTAGACGACTAGTTTTGAGGAAAAAAGATGGATGTTGTTGCACTTCTAAATGAAATCCAGGCGATTGCCAGAACTGGCTTAAATTTTACGTCGGGATCATACGACCGCGAGCGGTATGAACGGCTTTTACAGCTTACCGCCCAACGTTATGAACAGCTCTCCGAGCTCTCTGAAGAGGAGATAAAACAGCGTTTTGCCCATGAAACCGGCTACATCACGCCTAAAATTGGGGCGGATGCGGCCGTTTTCAACAACAACGGCGAAATTCTGTTGATGGAGCGGGCCGATGGCAGCGGCTGGTGTTTGCCCTGTGGCTGGGTAGAAGCAAATGAACGGCCGATTGATGCGATTATCAGAGAAGTGAAGGAAGAAACGGGTCTTGATGTGGCCGTGAAGCAGCTTGTTGGTGTTTTCACGCGCAAAGCCAGCGCCAAAAACGGCCCGCACACGATGGTGGCAGTGGTGCATCTGTGCGAAATTGTCGGCGGTGAACTGACGCTTTCCCATGAAGGCAGCGCCCTCAAATATTGGCCGCTGGAAGACGTGACCCATTGGCACCCCAATCACAATAAATATGCCTTTGCTGCCAGAGAAATGTGGCAGTCCGATGAATTACTGCCTGCCATTTCGGATTAATGAGAGATTGGAGACTGGAGATTGGAGATAAGGCCATCTCCAATCTCTAACCTCCAATCTCCAAACAAACGATGAACGAAACTAAACTCACAATCGCCATAATAGTAGCGATGGACAAAAATCGCCTGATTGGGGCGGACAACGGACTGCCCTGGCGTTTGCCCGATGACATGCAGTGGTTTGTGCAGCAGACGATGGGCAAGCCGGTCATCATGGGGCGCAAGACTTATGAGTCGATCCCGGCCAAATTTCGTCCGCTGAAGGGGCGGCATAACATCGTTTTGACGCGGGACCACAGCTATGACACGCCCGGAGCCAGCGTGGTGCACTCGGTAGAGGAGGCCGTGGCGGCGGCGGGTGATGTGGAAGAAATCATCATCGGCGGTGGGGCAAATTTGTATGCCCAACTGCTGCCGCAAGCCACGCGACTGTACCTCACCCTGGTCGAGGCCGAACTGAACGGCGACGCCTATTTCCCCCAGATTGACTGGTCCGCCTGGCGTGAAACCTTCCGCCAGCACCACCCCGCCGACGAACGGCACAACTTTGCCTTCACCTGGCTCATTTTGGAGCGAGACTAATTCTTAACCGCATAGGCGCAAAGGACGCGGAGGTTTTTTCTCTGCGCTCTCAGCACGCTCTGTGGTCTCCCACCTCTCCGTAAGTAATTTGTAATCTTTTGGGAATACGGCCGTAATCCTTCCCCACTATCTTCCACTTTGGCAGCGGCTTTAACCTGCCAACTTCCAACAAATGATTTTCGAGGAGAGAGAACCGATGAAACATGTGAAATTGTACCTTTTGCTCTTGCTGGCGTTGCTGCTGGTAGCGTGTGGGGGGACGGGTGAAACGGCCGTTCAACCCAATACCTCTGGAACAATCACATCCGACGAAATGATGGATGACACCATGGTCGACGATGAGATGGCGGACAGTTCCGTGGACGAATCCATGGAAGATGAAGAAATGATGGATGAGTCGATGGATGACGACACGGCCATGACTGAGCACGAAGAAGGTATGGCCGAGCTAGATGAAACGATGGAAGAAATGGACGACATGGCGGAAGAGATGGACGACGACATGTCGATGACTGATGCCCCCGCCTGGATGACTGTTTCCCTCACCGACGTACGCTCTGGCGAAACCTTTACCCTGGCGGACTTTGCCGGAAAAACCGTCTTTGTCGAGCCGATGGCCACCTGGTGCACCAACTGCCGCCGCCAGCTAGGCAACGTGGCGCAGGCCAAGGCCCAGCTGGGTGGCAGCGAAGATGTGGTCTTTGTTTCGGTAAGCGTGGAAACCAACATCGGCAATGGTGACCTGGCCAACTACACCGAAGAAACTGGGTTTGATTGGATTTTTGCGGTCGCCACACCAGAGATGCTCATCTCCCTGGCCGATACCTTCGGCCAGACTGTCACCAACCCGCCGTCCACGCCGCACTTCATCATCCGCCCCGACGGCACCACCACCGACCTAACCACCGGCTACGAAGGTCCAGAAGAAATTCTGCAAAATCTCGAAGCTGAATCCCAGAGTTAAATCCACACCGTAGCCGCGGATTCCAATCCGCGTTTCTTCACGCGGTAAGAAACCGCGGCTACTGCAAAAGGTTTACTACAATGAGCCAATTAATCGAGGCGTTTGTGCTGGGCAACAGCGCCATTCTCACCAATGTTTGCATCCTGCCGCTGTACCCCGGCCTGATTGCCTATCTGGCAGGCAACGCCCAAAACGAACGGGCACAAACGGCTACCAAATGGCTGGGGCTGCTGGTTCTGGGTGGCGTGCTCAGCATGATGCTGCTGGTTGGGTTGATTCTCTACTTGCTGCAGCAAAGCTTTGGCAGCATTCTCTCCGTCATCTTGCCCATCATCTATGCCGTAGTCATTTTGCTGGGGCTGCTGATGCTAACAGGGCGCAATCCGTTCAACCGGCTGGCTGTGTCCCAAGCGCCCGTGCTGAGCAATCCATACGCCGGGGCCTACGTCTACGGTCTCATGCTCGGCCCGATGACGCTGCCCTGCACCGGTCCGCTGATCGTGAGCGCCTTTTTGCTGGGGGCGGGCAGCGTGGCTAACTTGTCCAGCAGCCTGGGCTACTTCCTGTTTTTTGGAATTGGTTTTGGCTGGCCGCTGGTGCTGCTGCCGTTTATCGCCATGCCGTTCCAGCGCAAATTTACCCGCTGGTTGGGGCAAAATTACAGGCTGCTCACCCGCGTCTCCGGCGTTTTGCTGGTGGCGATTGGCCTGTTTGGGATGTGGGTGGATGTGATTCCGAACTTGTAGGAAGAGTGATGCGTGAAACGTGAAACGTGATGCCTTTGGTCACGTTTCACGTTTCACGTTTCCTGAATTTCTCAGGCAGCTAAATGTTCGATTCTCATCTGCCAACGGCCGTTCCCCACCCCACCTTCTCCAATTTCCCCATCTAACGCAATCTTGCGCGCCCGCGTGATGCTGATGAGATCGCGGACGGCCGTTTGCAGCTCTGCGGCGAGTTCGGGGTCGGTGGTGTGCAGGTGCAGGCGGGCCAGTTCGGCGCCCAGCGACAGGTTTTGCTCACTTTTGTAGCGGCGTACGGCCGTAGCAATTTCCACCAGCTGGTTGCCGTGGAGGATTGCCATCTCATCTCCCCACCCCCCGTTTCCCGCAGGCCACGCCGAGGTGTGGATCGAATCTGAACCATCATTTGCGGCAAACAGACCCAGGTAAATTTGCTCCGTCACGTACGGCAGAATTGGGGCCAGCAGCTTGAGCGTGGTTAGCAGCGCTTGGTACAGCGCGTAACGTGCCCCCTCGCTGGCCGCGCCGCCTTCGTAAAGCCGCAGCTTGGCCATCTCCAGGTAGTTGTCCGCCAAAATCTGCCAGAAAAAGTGCTCAATCTCGCTCTTTGCCGTGGCGTAATCGTACTGCTCGTACAGTTTTGTTGTGCGCTCAATCAGCTGCTGCGTGTGGGCCAGGAGCCACCGATCCGCCAGGGTGAGGGAGATTGGAGATTGGAGATTAGAGATTGGTTGGGCCGGAAAATCTCCAATCTCTAATCTCTGATCTCCTCCCTGATCTCCTAAAAATTTCGCACAAAACCGGGCCACATTCCACAGCTTGGTCACCAGCTTGGCCCCAGCCTGGATTTTCTCCTCGCTGATGATGGCGTCTTTGCCCAGGCCGGTGCTGGCAGACCAGTAGCGCACCGCGTCGGCTGAGTACTGCTCGATCATCTCCATAGGTCCGGCCACATCGCTCTTTTTACTCTTGCTGATTTTGCCCGCGCCAGAAGGCGCCAATCCCCAGCCGGAAATAGCCACGGAGTCAAACGGCCGTGTGCCAAAATGCAGCCACGATTTGGCGATGGTGTAAAACGCCCAGGTGCGAATAATCTCATGCCCCTGCGGCCGCAGCGAAAACGGGTAGGTTTGCTCATACAGCGCCGTGTTACCTGGCCACTGTGCCACAATTTGCGGCGACAGCGATGAGGTAGCCCAGGTGTCCATCACGTCCGCCTCGGGGATGAATTTTGTGGATTGGCAGGTGGGGCAGGGATGCGACGGCCGTTCTTCCAGCGGGTCCACGGGCAAGTCAGCTTCATCCGCCAGAATGGTTGCGCCGCAGCTGGCGCAGGTCCATACGGGGAAGGGTACGCCAAAATAGCGCTGCCGCGAGATGCACCAATCCCACGCCAGGTTTTCCACCCACTGCCGGTAGCGCAGCTTCATGTGCGCCGGCTGCCAGTTGATCTGCTCGCCCTGGGCCAGCAGTTCGTCCTTAAAATCCAGCAGGCGGATGAACCACTGCGACACCATGCGGTACTCCACCGGCGTGTCGCAGCGCTCGTGGGTGCGCACGTGCTGGCTGATTTTCGCCTCGCCCAGCAGCTCGCCCGCTTCCCGCAGCCTGGCGATGATGATCTGGCGCGCTTCGCTGATGGTGTGTCCGGCCAGATCAGAACCGACCGCGGGGGTGAGACTGCCGTCCGCGCCAATCGCTTCAATCAAGGGCAAACTGTGGGTGCGCCACCAGGTCACGTCGGTGTTGTCGCCGAAGGTGCAGCACATCACGGCGCCGGTGCCTTTGTCCGGCTCGACGGCAGGATCGGTCAGCAGCGGCACCTGTTGGTGGGTGTAGGGTGTGGTGATTTGTTGGCCGAGGTAGGGGGTGAAACGGCCGTCCTCCGGGTGCACAAACACGGCCACACAGGCGGGTAGCAGCTCCGGGCGCGTGGTGGCGATGGGCAGCGTGGTGCCATTTTCCAGGGTGAAGGCCAGGGTGTAGAAGGTGCTGTCGCGCTCCAGGTCGTTCAGCTCCGCCTGGGCAATGGACGTCTGGCACTCCGGGCACCAGATAGCCGGGGCTTTTTGCTGGTAAGCCAGCCCTTTGCGGTGCAGATCGAGGAACGACCATTGGGCTAGCCGCCGCGAATTGTCGTCGATGGTGCGGTAGGTGTAACGCCAGTCGATGGACAGCCCCAGCCGCTGCCACAGCGCGCGGTACTGGCCTTCGGTCTCCTCGCTCACTTTAAGGCAGAGATCGATAAACGCCTGGCGGCCAATGTCGGGGGCGCGCACGCCCTCCCGCCGCTCCACCAGCCGCTCGGTGGGCAGGCCGTTGTCATCGAAGCCCATGGGGTAGAACAGGTTACGGCCGTTCATGCGAAAAAACCGGGCGATGAAATCCGTCTGGCTGTAGGAGTACACGTGCCCCAAATGCAAATGGCCAGACACCGACGGCGGCGGCGTGTCGATGCTGAACACGGGGTCAGCCGAGGTGGGATCAAAGTGATAGGTGCCGTCGGCCTGCCACTGAGTTTGCAGAGCAGGTTCGGCCGTTTTTGGGTTGTACCGTTTGGGTAAAGACATGAGTAACCTCCGGTTTTTGAGACTGGAGATTGGAGACTGGAGATTAAAGGAAAAATCTCCAGTCTCTAGTCTCCAATCTCCCAAATAGAAAAGCCCAAATCATCCGTTGAGGACGAAATGGGCTTGATTCCGCGGTACCACCTCTTTTTGCAGCACAATTTGTGCCGCACACTTTATCCCGACCAACATCGGGATTGCGCTGTAACGGGCTTACCCGTACCGGTCTACTTTTTTCGGTGAACGGTTATCGGTAATCCGTAATCGGTAAAAACCGATTACTGTTCACCGTTTACCGTTTACCGTCCATTTCTTCGGTAATCGAACCGGGCGACTTTGGCTGGGCGTTGGCTGTGGGGGCTTTCAGCCTGCAAGTTGTGCGTGGCCCCATCTTTTCTGTCAGTCTCGTTACCAGCTACTCCTCCCGGAGATGATGGTGTATTTGATTGTAGAGGAGATTATAAGGGGAAACGGCCGTTGCTGGCAACTAACGATTGATATAAATTTTGCCTTGAACTTGTCATAGCTTAAGCTCCCTGAGCAAACTGGAGAGAGACAATGATGCCAGAAGATTCACAGAAACTTGTCGAGAAAGAGGTTCTTAGAAACCAGTACATTGCGTTGGCCGTGATGTTCAATCTTTTTTTTGCGTCAGCTGTGGTTGCTATCCTCATTTTTGGAAATGATATGGTCAAAATATTGCGAATAATTTTCCCTATGGTTGGTTTGTTGCAGCTGTTTATTGGTGTAAGTTCAATCAAGAATAAAGTTTCAATTATGCGTCCGAAGGGAAAAAGAGAATATTCGACAGGTAGACAAGCGACGATAATAGGGTTTTTGCTCATTTTGGTTTTTGCAATCGAGTTGCTGATTGTTTTTTCACCAATTCTCCCTTTCCTGATAGATTCCTTTCCATAATTAACGTGCCTGCAAGAAGTCCTCATTTGACGGCCGTTTCCCCCTCGGCGACAATACCCCATCACGAACACACGGGAGCAGTATGAAGCGTATCACGATTGTTTACCTTGCCCTCAGCGTCGGGCTGATTTTTCTAGGGGGCGGCTGCCAAAAAACGGCCGATGCCGGATCGGTCGCCAACGCGGCCCAACCGGTGGCCGTGGCGGCTATCGCCACCGAGCCGCTGCCTACCCTGGCCGCCAGCGCCACGCCGTTTCCTTCGCCTACAGTCACTTTGATCCCCTCGGCCACGGCTACGGCGCCGCCCACTCTGACGCCGCTGCCCACCCAAACCGAGACGCCCACCGCCATCCCCACCGAGACACAGACGGCAACGGCCGTTCCCGTCAATCGCCGATGTCCGGCCGAGTCACCGCTGCGCCCCAGCTACACCCGCAACTTCCTGGCCGCCGATCCCTGGCCGCAGCCTGCGGCTGATCCTATTGCCCACTTCGATTTTGTTAAGCCGGTGCCAGGTGGTGGGCGCACCATCATCAACAAGACATTCCCGTACGGTTCGGATGGCGACGGCCGTTACCTGCTGCACAACGGCATCGACATCGCCGGGGCATTGGGGCTGCCCGTCCTGGCGGTGGCCGATGGCACCGTGGTGGTGGCCCAGGCCGACGAGTCTGAGCTTTACGGCTGGCGCTGCGATTGGTACGGCCACCTGGTAATCCTGGAGCTGGACCAGACGTGGCAGGGCCAGCCAATCTACGTGCTCTACGGCCACGTGCTGGGGCTGAGCGTGGAAGTGGGGCAGCATGTGTCACAGGGGGAACCGGTGGCTGAAGTGGGCATCGGTGGTGCGGCAACCGTGCCGCATCTGCACCTGGAAGTACGCGTCGGCAGCAACGAGTTTAGCTCGACCCGCAATCCAATGTTGTGGATTGATCCGGGTCCGACGCGGGGTGTGGTGGCCGGGCGGCTGATCGACCCACAGGGACGGCCGTGGCAGGGCGTGATGGTGACGCTTATCAGCACCAGCGAAGACGAGCCGGAATTTATCAACACCTGGAGTTACCAGGGCGATCCGCAAAACCTGATCAACCCGGATGAACTGTTGGCGGAAAACTTTGTATTTGCCGACGTGCCGCCGGGAGAATACACGCTGTATGTGAAGCTGCAGGAGGTAGAATATCGCCAGCAGGTGCAGGTGGTAGAGGGGCAGCTAACAACGGTTGAACTGGTAACGGAGCCGTACAAAACGCCGACGCCGACGCCAGAAGTTTCGCCGACACCGGAGGCTACAGCAGAGCCGGAAATGACGCCAACGGCCGTTTCCAACGAATCACCTGAGCCCTGAACAATCCAGATGCAGGGTTATTATCTGCGTAATCTTTGATTTTTGTACGTGATTAAAGGCTTAAACATACCAGTCGGCTTCGGCAGCGGGCAAGGTAAGGTTGAACTGGCTACCGGCGTTGGGAGCACTGCGGACGGTGATGTGGCCGCCGTGGGCTTCGGCAATGGCCCGGGCAATGGTTAAGCCGATGCCTAAGCCGCCGTAGCTACGGCCGTCACTGATGTCCAGCTGGAAAAACCGGTCGAAAATCTTTACCTGGTTTTCGGGGGCAATGCCAATGCCCTGATCGGCAAAAACCAGCTGGAGGTCGCCCTGCTCACTGGTTTGCGCCCAAATGTGAATGCTCTGGTTGGGGTGGCTAAACTTGATGGCGTTGTCCAGCAGATGGTAAAAAAGGTGGCGCAGCTTGTGGGTGTCACCGTTGACTTCCAGCGGTTCCTCAATTTCGTTGTAGACGGTCAGGTTGCGTTCGCCAATTTCTATGCCTTTCTTGCGAATGGTACGTTCAATTTCGGCGTGGAGGGAAAACGGCCGTCGCAAAATCTCCAACCCTTCATCAATCTTGGCCAAAATCAATAAATCTTCCACCAACCGGTTTAAGACATACGTGTTGTGCTGCACCTGCTCCAGAAAACGCAGCTGGGACTCGAAATTGTCGGGGGCAGCGGAGGCAAACACAATCTCCAGGGCGCTTTGAATGGAGGCAATAGGCGTGCGCAGCTCATGGGTCATGTTGGCCATAAGACTGTGCTTCAACTGAGCAATTTCCTGCTCGATTTTTGAGTTATTCCAGTGGTGACGGCGGATGAGGGCGTGTACCCGTGCCGCCAGTTCATTCAGGCGAAACGGTTTGCTCAGGTACTCATCCACCCCGGTTTGCAAGGCAGCAACAACATCTTCTTCGTCGGTTTCGGCCGTCAGCATGATGATGGGCACGTCGGAATCGCGGCGGATGTGTTCGGTGGCTTCCAGCCCGTCCATGATGGGCATGGTCATGTCGATAATCACGAGGTCGGGCGTTAACTCGTGAACCAGAGCGACTCCCTCACGGCCGTTGTGCCCGGCAAATACCTGGTGACCATGATCACCCAAGCCAACTTTCAGGGATTCGGTGATAAAGGGGTCGTCGTCAATAATTAATAATTTGGCCATCAACAATACTGCTCGTTTAAAGGCAATTGTGCCCTGTGACGTTGGTTGAAATGATAATTCTTGTACCGGTCAAGCATGGCAAGAGTACAAAAATTGCACCTCTCACAACAATAGGGAATACATCCCAAGTGATTGTGGTTTTTTACTCCCAATGGGCATAATCTAACATTATGTCACCTTGTCACCCTGTCACCTTGTCACCTTGTCACGTATAGCAGAATTGCCCCGGAGTGGTTAAAATGAGCGCGGCAGCCCAAAATCCAAGGGGACAGAACACCATGCTTTTTGTAGATAATCAGGAAACAACCGATCCGAGAATAAACCTGGCCATTGAGGAGCATTTGCTGCGCAACGAGCAGGTGGTGGAACCGCTGCTGCTGTTTTATATCAACGCACCGTCGGTCATCATTGGGCGTAACCAGAACAGCATTGAGGAAATTGACCCGGATTTTGTGCGCGAGAACCAGATTCACGTGGTGCGGCGATTGTCTGGCGGGGGGGCGGTTTACCATGATTTGGGCAATCTGAATTTTAGTTTCATTACACATGGCAAGGAAGATTTGCACAATTTCGGTAAGTTTACCCGGCCGGTGATTGACGTTTTACAAGGGCTGGGCGTCAATGCTGTGCTGCGGGGTACAAGCGATATTTTTGTTGAGGGCAAAAAGATTTCCGGGAACGCGCAGTATGCTTCCCACGGCCGTATGTTTAGCCACGGCACGATTTTGTTCAACACGAGCCTGGAAAACATGCTGCGCGCCATTAATCCACGCCAGGTGAAGATTGAATCTAAGGCAGTACAGTCGGTGCGTTCATTTGTGACCAACGTGCAGGAATATTTGCCTAAGGGCATGGATATTGTCTCTTTGCGCCAGGCGCTGCTGACGGGCATTTTTGGCGGGGAAAACATTCCCGTGTACGCGTTAACCGACACCGATTGGGAGCAAATTAGAGAAATTGCCACGCAGCGCTACATGACGTGGGATTGGAATTACGGCCGTTCCCCCGCCTTCAATATGCAAAAAAGCGAAAAACTGCCGGTGGGCAAGCTGGATGCCCGCATTGCGGTGGAAAAAGGGCGTATTCAGGCCATCAAAATTTACGGTGATTTTAGCGGCCAGCAAGATGTAGCCGGGTTGGAAAAGCAGCTCGCCGGCCTGCGCTACGATCGGGAAGCCGTCGCAGAAGCACTGGCAAATACAGAACTCGAACCCTATTTTGGCCCACTTGCCAAAGAATCATTCCTGAATCTGCTGTTTTAACCTGAGGTTGATATGAAAAAGTTGTGTTGGTTGATCTTGCTTGTGTTACTGGTGGCCTGTGGCCGCGATTCGGCGTCCCCGGCAACGGCCGTTCCTCCCACCGCCGTTCCTCCCACCGCCGCCCGCACAGAAACCATGGTGCTGCCAACAGATACGGCCGTGCCTGCCCAACCAACCAACACCATTCCTCCGGCGCCCCAACCGCGGCCAACCCGTCCCCCGGTGAACATCCCCACGGCCACCCCAACAGAGGTGGCGGACGAAGCCATTCCGGAAGCGGCTGACGTGCCCGAGCTCGTTTGGCTGCCTTTTGCAGCGGGCAGCTTCGGCGAACCGGTGCTGATGGTGGAAGACGGTGAAATAGCCCGCCAGGATTTGCCCGTAGCCGTGGAGATATTCTTTGATTACCACGATGGCTGGCTGGCCTATGGCAGCTATTTTTGGGAAGCCACGGCCGATCAGAAATCGGTAACTGATTTGCACCTGTATAACCTGGCCACCGGCGAAGATGCCGTTTGGGCGGAGCAGGTGGGCCGGGCCGCTATTTCGCCGCTGGAGATGCTGGAAGGGCCGCCGTCAGTGGCCGCTGCCATCCACAACGGCCAGAGCTTCGACCTGGTGCTGATTCGCGGCCCAGAGAATCGCACCGTGCTGGTGGAAGATATCGATCCGTACTTTTCCTGGTCGCCAGATGCCAGCCAGATTGCCTACGTGCACAACAACGAACTGTTTGTCACCGAGGCGGCGGCTGATTCGGGCAATCCGTCCATTGCCAGCGGCGTTTACGTCACCACCGGCTGGATTGGCGATGCGCCGCTCTGGCTGGGCGATTCTGGTTACCTGCTGTATGCCGATGCGCCGTTTACCATCGTGGCGGTGGACGGCAGCGAGACGATTGTACCAACGGCCGAAGATGGCACGTCATTGGCTGCCTTACGGCCGTTAACCATGCTCTACTCCGCCACCAACAACCAGCTCATCGCCGAAGTTGAAGGGATGTTTGGGGCTGACGTGGTGGTGTACCAGTTTGGTGAAGGGTTTGAAACGGCCGTCATCACCCAGCAAATTAACGACGCCCAGCTGGCCGGTTGGTACGAAGAAGGTGAAAGCGTGATCATCGTCAGCGGCGGCGAGCCAGGCATCTTGTCGTTGACACCTCAGGAGTGATTTGTTACCATTTGCCCCATGATGACCTTTGTGATAACTCATGTGCAAATTTGCACCCGCGTGAGCGCCGCCGCAGCCGCCGCCCAGACAAACAGTCTGGCATGTGCTGCTGCCTGAGTTTTCACTACAATCTAAGCGCAGCCCTTTAGCCGCCAGACCGTTTCTTCGAAACTTGCAGTCTGGCGGTTTTTTGTTGCTACGGTAAAATTTAGAGATTGGTAACTGGAGATTAGAGATTGGCGGTGCTAATAAAATCTCCAATCTCTAATCTCCAATTGACAGAGGAATTTAGCATGAGACCCACAACCAGTAACGAAATTCGCAAAGCATTTTTAGATTATTTCCACGAGCAGCAGCACGAGGTGGTTGCCAGTTCGCCGCTGCCGCAGCATGACAATCCCACCCTGCTGTTTACCAACGCCGGGATGAACCAGTTTGTTGATGTGTTTTTAGGGCGGGAGAAACGGCCGTACACCCGCGCCGCCACTGCCCAAAAAGTAATGCGCGTCCAGGGCAAACACAACGACCTGGAAAACGTCGGTCCCTCGCCGCGCCACCACACCTTTTTTGAAATGATGGGAAACTTCTCGTTTGGCGATTATTTCAAAAAGGAAGCGATCGATTTCGCCTGGCAATTTGTCACCAAAGTGATGGGTCTTGAAGAGGAGCGCTTGTGGGCCACTATTTACACCGACGACGACGAATCGTTTGCGCTGTGGCAGCGCTACCTGCCTGCGGAGAAAATTCTGCGCTTTGGCAAAAAAGACAACTTCTGGGAGATGGGCGAAACCGGGCCCTGCGGCCCTAACTCTGAAATCTTCTACTACATGGGTGACATGGCCACCTGCGATCCCTCCCGGCTCAATGCCGACGACGACGAGGAGTTTTTGGAGTTCTGGAACCTCGTTTTTATGCAGTTCAACCGGGAAAAAGATGGCAGCCTGACGCCGCTGCCCAAACCATCGGTGGACACAGGATTGGGCCTGGAGCGCATGGTGCGCATCATGCAGTGGAAAGATAATACTTACGATACTGACCTGTTCGCAGGAGCGATGGACCGCGTGCAGGAACTGCTGGACGACAGCGACGAACAGCGTGAAGAGCACCTGGTTGGTTACCGCGTTATTGCCGATCACGGCCGGGCAGCGACCTTTTTGATTGCGGACGGTGTGCGTCCTGGCAGTACCGGTGCGGGCTACGTGCTGCGTATGATCATTCGGCGGGCGGTGCGTTTTGGCTACAGCATCGGTTTTACCGGGCCATTTTTAGCGGAGGTAGCCAGGGTATACATCCGGCAGATGGGCCAGGCGTACCCGGAGCTGAAGCTGCGCGAGGAGCACGTGCTGCGCACCCTGACGCAGGAAGAAAAGAAGTTTGCCCGCACGCTGGAGTCAGCGCTGGTGCAGCTGCATCACGTGATGGCCGAACTGAACGAGAAGGGTGAGAAAGAGATTTCTGGTGAGGTGGCGTTTGATTTGTACGCGACACACGGCCTGCCGCTGGAAATTACTCGCGATGTGGTGCAAGAGCGCGGCTTTACCGTCGATGAAAAAGGGTACAACGCGGCGCGTGAGGCGCACGCGATTGCCAGCGGCAAGGGCGCGTTTGGTGAGTACAGCGCGGAGACGGGGGTTTACGGCCGTCTCCTGCAAAATCTCCAGGCCACCGGCCAGCTCGAAGACGGTGTCGAGTACGACCCGTACCTGGGCGCGGAAACCGAGTCGGAAATTGTGGGCCTCATCCGCGATGGCGAACTGGTCGAAGCGGTAACGGCGGGCGAGAAGGTGGAGATGGTAACGGCCGTTTCCAACTTCTACGTCGAGTCCGGTGGTGAGGTCAGCGACAAGGGCCAGATTGTCGGGCTCAATGGCACGTCCATTTTCCGCGTCAACGATACGCGCAAGCCGCTCAACGGCCTGGTGGTGCAGGTGGGTGAGGTGGTTCAGGGTGAGTTTACACTGTACCAACCAGTGCGCTTGCAGGTAGACGATGCCCGCCGCAGCGACATCCGCCGCAACCACACCGCCACCCACATCCTGCACCAGGAACTGCGTGACCGGCTGGGCACACACGTCACCCAGGCGGGCTCGCTTGTGGCGCCGGACCGGCTGCGCTTCGACTTCACCCACGACCACGGCGTCGATCACACCACGCTGGCCGAAATTGAAGGCAAAATCAACGACGCGATTTTGGCGAATTACCCCGTGGCCATTGAGTACATGGGCCAGAAAGAGGCGATAGGCCAGGGGGCGATGGCCCTCTTTGGCGAAAAGTACGGCGAGATTGTGCGCACGGTGCAGATTGGCTATGAGGGCGAACGGCCGTACAGCTTCGAGTTGTGTGGTGGTCTGCACGTCGCCGAGACCAACGACATTGGCCTGTTCCGTTTCACCAGCGAGGGCGCCGTGTCCGCGGGGGTGCGCCGTGTGGAGGCTGTGACCGGTCGTGCGGCGCGCCAGCTCATCGCCGAACGGCTGAACTTGCTGGACCGGCTGGCGGGGCAGCTGAACGTGCCCGTCTCCAAGCTGGAATCCCGCGTGGAAGCGCTGCAAGCGGAACAAAAGGCGGCGCAAAAGCGCATCGAGCAGATGCAGCAAAAGCTGGCGACGTTCCAATTCGATGCCATCCTGGCGCAAACGCAGGAGGTGGCGGGCGTGAAGCTGCTCACCGCCCAGGTTGACGGCGTGGATGTCGACGGCCTGCGCCAGATGGCGGACCGGTTCCGCGATAATGTGGGGTCGGGAACGGCCGTTCTCGCCACCGTCAACAACGGCAAACCCATCTTCATCGTGGCCGTCACCAAAGATTTGATCCCGCGCGGCATCAAAGCGGGCGACATCGTGCGCGATGTCGCCCAGGTGGTCGGCGGCGGCGGCGGCGGCCGCCCCGACATGGCCCAGGCAGGCGGCAAGGACGCCGCCAAACTGCCGGAGGCGCTGGCGTTGGTGCCGAAATTGATTGAAGCGGCGCTTAAGTAAATGGAGATTAGAGATTGGAGATTAGAGATTAAAAACGGCTCAATCTCCAATCTCCAATCTCCAATCTCCCCCTATGCAAATTATCCACCTCGACGATTCCGACGACATCATCTCCATTTGCGACCGGTTGACCTGGGCGGGTGAGCCGCAGGCGCTGCTGGTGCTGCCGGAGGATGGCGGCGTGCTGCGCGAGGGACTGGACCTGGTGCGTCTGCGTCGTTTTGCCGACCGACAGCGGCTGGAAGTCGGGCTGGTGACGCCGGATGTGCCGATCACCCGGCAGGCGCGAGCCATTGGGCTGCCGGTTTTCCCCTCGGTGGACCTGGCGGAAACGAGCCGTCGGGGCTGGTGGCGCGGCCGTAAACGGTCGGAGCGGGTGGGGCTGCCCACGGTGGGGGATGACAGCTGGGAGAACTTTTTTGAGGAACGGCCGTATCCCACCCTCGATGCCGCCGACCGCCAGGAAATGAACCGCCGCCTGGCGCCCAAATCGACCGTGCGGCTGTGGCTGGTGCGCTACCTGGCCATCATCCTTTTTTGCCTGACGTTGGCGGTTTTGTACGTCGCCTTCACCTACGCCGTGCCCGGCGCCACCATCGTTTTGCAGCCAGAAACCGAGAACGTGCGTGTCGAGCGCGCCGTCATTGCCGATCCGGCGGTGGAGGCGGTGGATTACGCCCGCAACACCGTCCCGGCGCGGCTGCTGACAGCCACCGAATCGTGGCAAACCAGCGTGACCACGACGGGTTCCATCGAACTGCCGGATGCCCCGGCGCGCGGCACGGTGCTGTTTGTCAACCAGCTGGCCCAGGGTGTAACGGTTCCGGCCGGTACCCGCGTCAGCACGTCCGACGGCAGCAGCATCACCTTCCAGACGCTGGAAGAGGTGGTGCTGGCCGAAGCAGTGGGCAGCACGGCCGAAGTTGAGGTCATCGCCGAAGCGCCGGGGCCAGACGGCAACGTGGCCGCCAACCTGGTGAATCGGGTGCAGGGACCGCTCGATTTGCAGGTAGAAGTGCGCAATTTGGAGGCGATGGCAGGCGGCGCGGTGCGGGAAACGGCCGCTGTGTCCCCTGAAGATCAGGAACGGCTGCGGGCGCAGGCGCGGCAGTTTTTGCAGGCGGTGGCCCTGGCCAACATGGAAGCGCAGCTCACGGAGCGCGAATTTTTGTCCAAGGATGCGGTGCGCATCGTCAATATTCTTGATGAAACATTTTCCCACGATGTAGGTGAGCAAACGGCCGAACTCACCCTGGCCATGCGGGCCGCACTGCAAGGGACGGCTGTAGACACCACCACCGCTTCAGGGTTAGCTTTTGATTCGCTGGGGCAGGTGGTGCCAGACGGTTTTACGCTGGTGCCAGACAGCATCCGCTTCAGCAGCGGCAGCGTGGTGGCAGTGGATGAATCGGGCCGGGTGACCTTTTCCATGATTGGCGAAGGCGTTGTGGCGGCAAACCTGGCGCTGGATGGGCCGATAACGGCCGTTACCGGACAATCTCCAGAAACGGCCGCTGCCTACCTCTACCAACAACTCCCCCTGCGCGCTGTGCCCACGCTGGACATCTGGCCCGTCTGGTTTGACCGCGTGCCGTATTTAACGACGCGGATTCAGACGGAGATTGTGCCGTAATAATTGTGAATTGTGAACTGTGAATGGTGAATGGTTAATAGTTAACGGTTCGGTTTCGTAGGGGAAACGACAAGTCAAAACGGCCGTAATCCAGACAATGAAAAAAGCCGCAGCTATATTCTCTTAAATCTCTGTGTTCTCTGTGGCAAAAGAAAATTATGCATCAACTTGATTGGAAAGTACTCAATTCGGAATATTTGCTGCAAAATGAGTGGATTGCGGTGCGGGCGGATACGTGTGAGATGGGCAACGGCCGTCTCGTGGAACCGTACTACATCGTTGAAAGCCGCAACTACGTGAACGTGGTGCCCGTCACGCCAGAGGGCGAAGTGCTGATGCTGCGCATTTACCGTCACGGCCTGGGCAAGACGCTGCTAGAAACGCCCGGCGGTCTCATAGACGCGGGCGAGCCAGCGCTGGAAACGGCCCGGCGTGAGCTGCTGGAAGAAACGGGGCACAGCTGTGCCGCCATCGTGCCCATCGGCAGCGGAGCGCCCGACCCGGCGCGGTTTGCCTGCCATGCGTATTACTTTTTGGCGACCGGCGTGGTGGAAACGGCCGTGCCCGACTGGGACCACACCGAGGAGTTGGAGCTGATCAAGCTGCCCATCGCCCAGGTAAAGCAAATGCTGTTTGCCGGGGAAATTGTGGATTCCGTGCAGCAGAGCGCGCTGTTTTATGCGCTGCGAGCGCTGGGAGAATTGGGCGGATGAGTGCCCGCTTCTCTGGAAGCGGCCGTTTCCCTGGCCGGGTGATGGCCCTGGATTTGGGCAGCAGGCGCGTGGGTGTGGCCCTCAGCGATCCGACGCGGACCATTGCCCAGTCATACGGCGTGGTGCAGCGTCAATCCCGCGAGAAAGATTTTGCCCGCTACCAGCAAATCATCACGGAGCAAAAGGTGACGCTGCTGGTGGTTGGCCTGCCAACGACGAGCGAGGGTGGTGATAGTGAAACGGCCGTCTGGATTCGTGACTACATTGCCGAGTTCAGCCAGCAGTGTGCCGTGCCCATTCAGTTTTGGGACGAGAGCTTCACCACCGTTCAGGCCGAAGACAGCCTGCGCCAGCGCGGCAAACGTGGCAAAAAAGCCCGCCAGCAGGTGGATGCCGTGGCGGCAGCGTTTATTTTGCAAAGCTATCTGGATGCCCATCGCCAGTAGCCGCGGTTTCTTACCGCGTTCCGTTTACGCGGAAAGTTTCCGCGGCTACAAAGACGTGAGGTGATTTATCGACACGCAAAAAGGTCGGCCGCAGCGCCGCAAAGATCCGTATGAGGAACAGCCCAAGAGCCGTTCGCGCCGGTCGTTGGGCTGTGTGGTGCGGACGGTGTTGCTGTTGGTGGTGCTGACGGCATGTTTGTCGGCGGCGTTCCTCTTTTATTTTCAGTGGCGGGGGGGAGAGATTGTTGCCAGAAGTGACGGCCGTTCCCTCCAGGCCCGCGACATCTACCTCCAGGCGTACCTCGCCGCCAATGCCGACGAGTTGGAGCAGCCCGCAGGCAATGGCTTTACTCCCGCGCCGTTCATTATTGCCCCAGGCGAATCAGCCGATACGATTGCCGCCAACCTGGCCGCTGCTGGCCTGCTCAACAACACCGAGCTGTTCCTCAACTATCTGCGCTACCATAGCCTCGATGCCCGACTGGAAGCGGGCGAATACATTGTTGACCCCCAGCAAACCATCCCGCAGATGGCCGCTGCGCTGACCGAGGCGGTGGTGCGCGAAGAAACGGTGCGCTTTGTGGAGGGGTGGCGCCTGGAGCAGATGGCCGATTACCTGGCCAACAATCCCACGGCCAACATCGACGCCAGCCAATTTTTGGCGATTGCCCAGCGGCAGGCGGCTTTTGACCTGGCGCCCTACACTTTTTCGGCTGGTTTACCCGCCACAGCTACACTGGAAGGTTACCTTTTCCCCGATACTTACCGTATGCCGCCCGAAGCGGATGCCGTTTACCTGGTCGATTTAATGCTGCGGACGTTTGATCGCCGCGTAACGGCCGAAATGCGCCAGGGCTACCGGGCTCAAGGGCTGACCATGCACCAGGCTGTGACCCTGGCGGCCATTGTGGAACGGGAAGCGGTGGTGGCGACAGAACGGCCGATCATCGCCGGTGTGTTCTACAATCGGCTGGCGCAGGGCATCAAGCTGGAAGCCGACCCCACGGTGCAATATCCGCTGGGTTACCAGCCAGACAGCAACAGCTGGTGGAAATCGCCGCTCTTTTTGACCGATTTGGAGCTGGATTCGCCTTATAACACCTACCGTTACGTCGGTTTGCCGCCCGGTCCTATTGCCAACCCCAGCCTCTCTTCGCTGGAGGCGGTGGCTTCCCCGGTGGATACACCGTTCATCTTTTTTGTGGCCGACTGCACGGCGGGCGTCCCCGGCAGCCACGCCTTTAGCACCACCTACGAGGAGCATCTGGCCAATGTCCAGCGGTGCCGTTGAGAGCGGTAATCGGTTATCCGTATTCCGTAATCGGTTTTTCTTGTTACCGTTTACCGTTCACCGTTTACCGTTCACCGCTCACCGATTACCGATTACCGTTCACCGATTACCGATTACCGTTTACGGATTACTGATCACCTTCTTCCTCACCGCCTGTGCCAGCGTTCAGCCGGTGGTCAAAATTGGCCTGGTGGCGCCGTTTGAGGGAGCGCAGCGGGAGCTGGGGTACGACGCGATTTATGCCGCGCGGCTGGCGGTGCGGGAGATTAACCAGTCTGGCGGCATCGGCGGCTACCGGGTGGCGCTGGTGGCTTTGGATGATGGCGGCGATGTGCAGCTGGCGGCAGAAACGGCCGCTTCCCTCACCATCGATCCGGCCGTCGTGGCGGTGATCGGGCATGGGCTGGCGGAGACAACGGCCGTGGCCCACCCCGTTTACATCGAAGCCAATCTGCCTCTTCTGCCGCTGGGCAGTGCGCCGTTTCTCACCCAGGACCCCGTGCTGCTGCCCGCCGACTTTGTGACCGCCTACAATGCCGTCACCCCCTTCGAGGAAACGGCCGGCCCCTATGCTGCCGCCACCTACGATGCCATGCAGCTGCTCTTCCGGGCGATGCGTGAGGCGGAAACGGCCGTTGGCCAGATCAATCGTGATTCTGTGACAAATGCGCTGGCTGGTTTACAATACGATGGGTTGGTAGGCACGGTCTACCAACCGTAAGCGTAGATTTGTTAGGGCAATGGCTTTAAGGTAGCAAGTGAAAAGTTAATAGTTAAAAGTAAAAAGTGAAAAGTGAACGAGTAAGCCCTACTTATCACTTATCACTTATCACTTATCACTTATCACTCTCCTTCAGTCCTTCCCCCAGTGGAGAAAGTTATGGTTCGGCGATTACTCGGTGTGGTGATGTTGTTGATTGGCGTGGGGGGTATCGTGTTAGCCGTTTATGGCGCACGGTTGGGCCACCGCCTGGTGGACAGCATCGCCGCCAACTTTGATCAAACCCTGGAGCTGACCTCACAGAGCCTGGATACCGTTGCGGAAACCCTGACGCTGGCCAAAACCAGCATTGCCGATATGAACACCGTGATGGAAACGGCCGAAACCACCGCCGACGACCTGGCCCAAACGGTCACCGACACACGACCGCTGCTGGGGCAGATCTCTACCGTGGCTTCGGACCAGGTGCCCGACAGCCTGGAAACGATTCAGCAGGCCTTCCCCAGCCTGGAACAGGTAGCCGGGGTGATTGATTCCACCCTGACCACGCTCAACAACTTCCGCATCGACGAGCAGATTTTGGGGCTGAACTTGCAGTATGACCTGGGCATCGACTACGACCCGGAAGTGCCTTTTGACCAGTCGGTCCGGGAGCTGGGCCAGGGCCTGGAGGGGCTGCCGGAAAGCCTGCGTACGCTGGAGATTTACATCAACGTCGCTAACAACAATTTGCAAACGGTCAGCCGCGATATTCGTATGCTGGCGGATGATTTGAACACGGTGAACGGCCGTATCAACGAGCTGGAGCCTATCCTGGATGAATATACCCGGCTTATCACCACCACCAACGACCGCACGCGGCAAATGCGGGCCCAAATTAACAGCGAAGTGCAAACCATCAAAAATGGCATCACCCTGGCGATGGTCTGGCTGGCGATTACCCAGGTTGCCCCGCTGTACCTGGGCTGGGAATTGGTGACCAACCGTCGTGTGGTGGCTGTTGCTGTTCCCGTGGCGGAAACAAATACGGAACCTTAGCGTTAATTTTCGGAAAGGATAAGGAGTAGAAAGTAAAAAGTAAAAAGTTAGCAGAAGTGAGTTTGTTGCTCTTATCACTTTTCACTTATCACCCCGCCTCCTTTTCCGTTCAACCCCATCATCAGGAGGAATTAGGGAATGTTGCGCAGGATTGCAGGTTTAGTTTTGTTGATTATTGGCCTGCTGGGTGTGGTGCTCAGCATCGGTGGTATCATTTACAGTGGACGCGCCGTGGATGCCGTGGTGAAGGTGCTCAACGACACGCTGGGGCTGACCGGACAAAGCCTGGCTACCGTAGAAGACACTTTGGACCTGGCCCGCAGCACCATTGGCGATGTGAACACCAGCCTGGTGACCGTGGAAGAAACGGCCGATTCCCTGGCCAAAACGCTCGCCGACACCCAGCCGCTGCTGGAGGAAGTGGCGCAAATTGCGGCTGAAGACGCCCCCAACAGCATCGAGTCGGTGCAGCTGGCCGTGCCCGCCGTGGCCGAAGTGGCTGCCGTCATCGACGACACGCTGCTCACCCTGAACGATTTTAAGATTGAGGAAGAGATTTTAGGCTTTGAGCTCAATTACGACCTGGGTGTGAACTATGCCCCCACCGTGCCCTTCGACGAAACGGTACTGGGACTGAGCACCAGCCTGGATGGCTTCCCGGACCGCCTGCGTGAGCTGGAACCCAGCCTGACGGCGGCTAATGCCAACCTGGGCTCGGTTTCGGAAAATATTTACGCCGTGTCCGATGATCTGGCGGTGTTAAACGGCCGTGTCGCCGAAGTGGATCCACTGTTGGGGCAGTACATCGGCATTGTGCAGGACATCAACACCACCATGAGCACCACGCAAAACACGGTGCAGGCCCAGGCGAGCAACGCCAAGCTGGCCTTGCAGCTCGTGTTTGCCTGGCTTGGTTTCCTGCAATTTTCGCTGCTCTACCTCGGTTGGGACCTCATGACCCGCACCGTGATGGATGAGGAGGCAATCGAAGAAGCGGTAGAAGAGGCGATGGAAGAAATCGAAGAACGGGAAGCCAAAGAGAACGCGGCCTGACAATGCCATTTGTTCCCACGGGGAAAAGTGAGAAAGTTCTCACTTTTGCCCGTTCTTTATTTCCCTTTTTGATCTGTCTGAATACTCTCTCTTGATGCAAAAGGTGCAACGTGTTTGCTACGCTGGTCTGCTTTTGGCCCTGGCCTGGCTGGTGGCCTGTGGTGAAGCACCACCAGAAGCCAGCAGTGTGCCCCAACCAACTGCTGATGAGGCTCTCCAGCCAACCCCCACCCTGGCGTCAGGTTTACCGACGCTGCCGCCCCCCACGCCGTCCGTAGATGCCACCGCTGGGGAGGATGGTACGGCCGTTCCCCTGCCCACGCTCACCCCGTTACCCACCGTTACCCCGCTGCCCTCGCCCACACCCACCCCCGCCCCGGAAATGCGCCTCACCCTGGCGGAAACCCAGCTGCATAACGGCGATTATGCCGCGGCGGTTGATAATCTCACCGCCGCTCGGCAGCTCCAGAACAGCTACAGCGCTTCCCAGCAGATGCTCATTTTGTACCGGCTGGGCGTGGCTTACCAGGGTGACGGCCGTTTCACCGACGCCATTACCACCTTCGACGAGCTCCTGGTGCAGTTCCCCGATTCCGCGCCCAACGATGTGCATTTGCGGCTGGGCCAGCTGCACGCCGCCGTGGGCGACGGCGCCTCGGCAATTGCCGCCTACCAGTTTTACCTGGGCCAAAACCCGGACATGGCCGCTTACGTCGAGCCCATGCTGGCTGAAATTTACGCCGCCAACGGCGAAATTTCCTCCGTGGTGGCTGCCTACGAGGCAGCTCTGGAAGCACCGGCGCAGCGGCTGAAGGAGATTGCCAACCGGCAGGCGCTGGCGCAGCTGTACGTAGAAAACGGCCGTCTCCAGGGAGCCATCACCCAATACGACACCGTGCGCGATATGGCCGTGACCGAATTTACCAAGGGGCAAATGAACTACCTGGCCGGGCTGGCCTTGCTGGCCGCGGAAGATACCGAGGGGGCGTATGGCCGTTTCCGCATCGGCATCACCCAGTACCCGCGCGCCTACGAAAGTTACCTGGGGCTGGTGCAGCTGGTGGAGGCCGGTGTGGTGGTGGATGAATACCAGCGCGGCCTGGTCAACTTCTATGCCGAATCGTACCAGCCAGCCGTGGCCGCCTTCCAGCGGGCCATCGCCCTGAACCCGGATGATGTCCGCGCCGATGCCCATCTCTACACCGCCTGGAGCTACGAGGCGCTGGGCAGCCCCGCCGAAGCGCTGGCGGCCCTGGCTGCCTATGCGGCCCTGGACCCGGCTGGCGCGCTGTTTGAAGAAGCCAACTTGCGCGCGCGTCAGGGTGAAACGGCCGCTGCCCGCCAGCTTTTTCAGGATTACCTGGTGCAGTATCCCGATGGCGCCAATGCCGCCGCAGCCGCCTGGAAAGCGGCTGAGCTGGCCGAGCGGCTGGGGGACGTGGCCACGGCTGTTGATCTTTACACCATCGTTGGCAGCAGCTACCCCAGCTTTGCCGATGCCGCCGAAGGGCTGTTTTTGGCAGGCTGGCTGGCCAACGAGGCGGGGGACGTAGAGACGGCCGTCACCCGCTGGCACCAGCTTATCCAGGGTTATCCGCAGACGGAGTACGGTGGCGCGGGGTTGGTCTGGCTGCAGCGCACGCTGCCCGATTACGCTCCGGCTGCGGCCGCCACGCCGGAGCCGTCGCCCACCATCACTGCCACCGAGACGGTGACCGCTACGATTGAGGCGACCGCGGTGCCTGCGACGGCCGTTCCCACCCTGGACCCCGAAACCGTGGCTGCCGAAGTGGCGCAGCTGCTGCAAAACAACCGGCGGCTCGACTATTACTGGCTGCGCGCCGAGGGATTGGCGGCAGGGCAGGCGGCGTTTGTGGGGAACGGCCGTTTCCAGCCGCCCACGCCATTTGAACAGGAAGCCCTCCAACAAGACGCCGAAGTATGGCTGCGCGACTGGCTCCAGCTGGCGGAAGAGACCGGCGTGAGCCAGCTCAGTCCCAGGCTGACGGCCGATTCCCGCCTGATTGTCGGCCAGAAGTTGTGGGATGCCGGGCTGTTTGAGGCGGCCAGGGCGGAATTTGAAAATCTGCGCGCCTCAGTATCTGAGGATGCCCTGCTTAGCTACCAGCTGGCCCTCTACTTCCGCGACATTGGCCTCTACCGCTCGTCGATTTTGGCGGCGGTGACTGTGCTCAATCTCTCTGGGCAGACGGTGTTTGAGGCCCCACCCTTCATCGGCCAGATGGCTTACCCGGTTTATTACGCTGATCTCGTGCTGCCTCTGGCGGCGCGCTACGGGTATGATCCCCGGCTCCAATTCAGCCTGGTGCGGCAGGAGAGCCTGTTTGAGAGTTTTGCCCGCTCCGGTGCGGCGGCGCAGGGTCTCAGCCAGGTCATTCCCGATACCGGCGCCTACATTGCCAACCTGCTGCATTGGCCCGATTTTGTCAACGAAGATTTGTACAAGCCGTACGTGGGGCTGAACTTTGGCGCGTTTTACCTGAATCAACAGCTGAATACCTTTGATGACCATGCCCATGCCGCCCTGGCCGCCTACAATGGCGGTCCGGGCAATGCCGCCCGCTGGTACGACCAGGCTGGTGGCGATCTGGATTTATTCGTGGAAACGGTTAACTTCCCCGAAACACGCCTTTACATCAAGCGTATTTTTGTGGGCTTTGTGATTTACGACTATCTGTATGGGGAAGAGTGAAGCGTGAAAGGAGAAACGTGAGAATTTCTTCACGCTTCACGTTTCACGTTTCACGATCTTCCTCACCGCTGAAACTCTATGTCCTTTGAATGGCAAACTGAGGAAGATTATAGCTGGGAGGAGGAACCGAAAAAGCCGGTACCGCCCCGGCGGGAGCGGCGGCGTTGGCCCTGGCTGGTGCTGGCCACGGTGCTGGTGGTAGGCACGGCCGTTTTCCTCCTCTACCGCCAAATCAACCAGCGCGTTGAAGCCGCCACCGACCACATCGAAGCGGACCTGGTGGCCAGCTATGCCGTTTTGCAGCAGGCGGCGCAAAACAAAGACGAGAACCTGTTCAACAGCCTGCTCTCTGGGCGCGATCCGGAATGGTCGCTGGCGCAGCAGGAAAACATCGCCAAGGGCACCCTGTTTGATCGCACCGCCTTTGGCCTGGAATGGCAGCCGGTGTTGGCGGAAACGGCCGTCATCAGCCCCACCTTCTCCGCCGAACTGACCTCGGCCGAACTGGCCACCTTGCAAAATTACAGCCTGAATATCGGCAATGGCCTCACCCAAACCGTGCAGCTGCTGCGGGTGGATGTGTACCGCCTGGGCGAAGATCGCTGGCTATATTCACCCCCGGAGCCAGAATTTTGGGGCGTGCGGCGGCGGTTGGAAGGGCAGCTGATCAGCGTGCGTTACCCGGCCCGCGACGAGCAAATTGTGCATCGGCTGGCGGCCGATTTAGAGGCACGGCTGGTGCAGGTATGCAGCACGTCCGGTTTTACCTGCCCGGACGGGGCCCAGGTGCGCCTGACGTTTTCCTCGGAGCCGGACAGCCTGACCCACTTTGCTTTTTTGGCGGCGCTCACCGGGGAGCAGACCAGCGGCGATTCGGTCTGGCAGGGAGATGAGGCCGTGGTGCTGCCCACGCCGACGCTGGTGGGGCTGCCGCAGGACGAGGCGGGCTACCAGGCGCTGCTGCGCGGCTACACGGCGTACCTGCTCACGGTAGCCCTCAACGACCTGATTGGCTGGCAGTGCTGCACCAACGTGCCGTTTTACCGCGCCGCCATCGAGCGCCAGCTGTACGAGCTGGGTGTGGGCGAGTGGGCTTTGGTGGATACGGCCGTTCCCCTCCCCGATGATATTCATTTGCTGGACGCCGCTCCCGATTGGAATGCTGCTTTCCCTGAATCGCCTACCGAATTTACCGCCGTGCCCATGCCTTACATTACCGTTGATTTTTTAATCGACGTGTATGACCTATCTCCCGGGCAAATTGGGCAATCCCTGGCACGTAGTCGGTCCAGTCAGTTTGGCCAGTGGCTGGCTGAAAATACCGGCGGTGAGGTAGTGAATACAGCGCTGCTGAACCAGACCTTTCAGCAGTATCTGGCACGACGGTTTGGGCTGGTGCAGCAAATTCCCCAGCCGGGCAGTGACATGATGCTGGTGTGTGAAGACGTGGGCCGCAAGGCGGGGCTGTACCGCTACAATTTTGCCGAAGCTGCGCCAGCGCCTGCCTTGGTACAGGCGCTAGATAGTGCGGCTACCTTTATGACCGGCCTGCCCGATGGCTTAGGCGTGGCCCTTGCCATGGAACGGGTGACCGGGTCGCCGGAGACGTTTCTGGTGCGCCAGGGCCAGCGAGTCGATGTCAATTGGGACAACGTGGAGAACCTCACGACCACTCCCCCGCTGGCCATTCCCACAACGACGGACCCAAACGGCCGTTACCTGCTCTGGACCGTGGCGCCCGGCTACACCACCGGTACCTTTTATGCACTTACCGATTTGGAGACGTGCCAGGCAGGTAGCGATTGTGCGGCGGTGGCCATCGGTGGGTATCCAATCTGGTCGCCGGGCGGTGAGCATCTCATCACCCTCACCACGACCAACCCATGGTGGCACGAGGGAGTGGCCAATGGTCTGATGCTTCTGCGCGACGCCCCAACGGCCGAGGCCACCCATTCGCCCGGTTTTGGGGCGTCGCCTTTTTGGCTGGATGACAACCGATTTGGTTACTTGAGCCAATACCAGAATGGTATTGAACAATTGGATTTAACCACCGCCGATTTGGCTCCGCCTTTTGCATTGTTTACCAATCGCTCTTTGATGAGCGACTTTTCTGAGACGGAACAGACGTATTCCCTGACATTTGAAATGGTCCAGCCGCTTCCCTCAAGACCAAATCTGCTGGCCGTTGTCGCCAATACAACGACAAGTCTGATTGAAAACAGTTCTAAAGGCGACGTGCTTTTGTATGATCATTTCGCCGATTCGGTGATGATGCGTGTCCCCCTGGATGCCTGGCACTATTCTGAACTTGAGGGGTATCGATTTTCGCCAGACGGCCGTTACCTGCTCATCACTTACACCAGTCCGGCGGAAACGGCCGTCAATCTCTTTCTGCAAGATGCTGGTGGCGCTGAGCTGCGTTTTTTTAACTACACGGTGTTGGGCACCACACCTTACCCGCGCCACTTTTACGCCAGCTGGACGCCCGATGGCCAATGGCTGGCCCTGCCCGAACTGGGCACCATCCGCCTGTGGCACAATGGCCGGGATGAACAAATTCTCAATTTTGACGGTCTAAACTGTACAAATGCCGCCTGGGTGGATAGGATGGAACCATAGAATGGTGAATGGTGAATAGTTAATGGTTAATTGTTAACGGGCATTTCACTACCGGACAGTTTTAACATGGGCTCACCTCAAGATGAAAGGCAACCTTAAAAGACCTGCCCCGCCTCAAGGCATATTTGAGCCAATCATAGCCCAAGCGGAACAAACTTTTGTCCGTTCGGTCTGTCCGGTCAATTAAACAACGGAACTCTTCATGGTCGGTCACCACGAGGCCCAGGTAAATGAGCCAGAGGTAGGCCAGCGAAGAAGCCAGCAACAAGCGGGCAACGCGTTCTGGCTCAGCTAAATGACTCTTATGGATATGGAACCCGCGACTTTTCTGGTCAGAGAACAGCGTTTCAATCAGAGTACGACGCTGATAATGAGCACAAGCTTGTTGAGGTTGCGCCAGATTGGTGATGAGATAGATTGGTTTTTCATAGGGCTCATCCCACCAGGCAATCGCGTGAAGAGGACCATATTCTTGGGCAGTGAAGAGGACAGGAGAGGCAATCGTTTGGGCATTGAGCACCGCCAGGTCAGCCAAAGGATACTGCAAATCGCCATGAGTAATGAGAACATTGGCAGCCGAACGGACAACGAAGGACCAATCCGTTTGCCTTTCTATCCAAGCCAGCAACGCTGGGCTGTCATACTCACCATCACCCAGCAGAATGACCTCGGCTTCCGGCGGCAACAGAGGCAGTATCTGCTTCAAGACCGCAATATGGCGTTCGGCCGTGGTATGGCCTTTCTTCCCTTTGTAAACCAACCAGGCCAAAGGCAAGGCGCGTTGGCGATAGACGACACAGACCATGATAGTCACGCAGCCCCGGCCCACCGTGCTGCCGTCCAAGACCAGTGTCAAGGGATGGTTGGACAAGTGCTGCAAGAGTGTACGGGCATAGGGCAGATAGTAGAAGTTCTTATCCACATTTTCATTCTTCACCCAGCGTCGCATTCGTTTTTCCAGGCTTTTCGGCTTGGCTGGGTGGGGGATTTCCAGGCTCATGGCGCTCAAGTGCGCTTTGCCACTCAGGACAATGCCGCTGATCATCATCGCCAGAGTGACCACATGGCCTTGTTTGTGCGTAGGCATAAGCTTTTTGAGGGTTTTCAACACTTTGGTGTACACTCGTTGACTGTCGGTCATGGGGTTGCTTCTCCTTGCTAGATTAGGCTCTAAAAAGATGAAGCTTACCTCATGACCGTCTTTTTTTCAGGTTGTTTCGGACTCCTTCTCAAAAGTGTCCGGTAGAGAAACGGGCATTCACGATTCACAATTCACAATTACCGAGGTTAAACATGTCGTTTGAATGGCGCACGGATGAGGATGAGGGGTGGCCAGAAGAGGGTAAACCCAAACAGACGGCCGTTCCCCAACCATTTTTGCGCCGTCGCTGGCGGTTTTTGCTGGGGGTGCTGGTGGGCATAACGGCCGTCTGGCTGGCGGTGCAGTGGCAAATTAACCAGCGCGTGGCAACGGCCACAGCCGACGTGGAAACCGAGCTGCTGGCCACCCACAACTTTGTGCTGCAAACGGCCGTCTCGCGGGACGAAGACCTGTTCCGCGCCAACCTATCCGGGCGCAATCCGGGCTGGGGCGAGGTGCAAACAACCTTGCTCAACGAAGGGCTGCTGCTGGACCGGCCCATGCTGGGCTGGCAGCACCAACCAGCCGCGGATCGTCTCACCCGCGAAGACGTCACCTTTGTGGTCTCCCCCGACCTGCAAGCCGTCGAGCTGCTTTACCCCCAGGGGTATGCCATCACCCGGCCCGATGGCGTGACGAAAACGGTGACTTTGATGCAAACGGCCGTTTACCGGGCAGGTAACACCCGCTGGCTTTTCTCACCCCCGCTGGAAGATTTTTGGGGCGAATGGATGACCCAAAACGAAGGCGCGCTCAGCCTGGCCTTTCCGGAGCGAGATCAGGCAGTGGCGGCGCGTCTGGCGGTTGACCTGGCGGCCTTGCTGGAGCAGATGTGCACCGGGCTGGACGATCTCCAGTGTGGCTCGGACTTGCATGTCCATCTGCGCCTGGACAACGACCCCGAATCACTCATCGCCATCAATGACGTCGAAACGATCCTGAAATCTGGGCTGCGCCTGGAGCTGCCCACGCCCACGCTGGTTGGCCTGCCCACCGACGAGGCAAGCTACGATGTTTTGTACCGGGCGTATGGTGTCGAGCTGGCCACGGCCGTTCTGGCCCACCAGACGGAATACGATTGCTGCCGACACGAGCTGTTCTTCCGGGCGCTGCGCGATTACCAGCTGGCCCAGTTGGGCCTGCACGCCTGGCCGCTGAATGAAGTGATGTATGGCCAGATTCTGTCTGGCGGGTTTGATGGCAATATGCTGAGCCACTGGACGCGCCGTTGGGAAGAAGCGCCGCCGCAGTTCCTCCAGGTGTGGGTGGTGGAAGATCAGGACCCCATCTGGAAGCAGGTGTACATGCTGGTGGCATATTTGGGGGAGCAGGAAACGGCCGTTTCTCCCACCGAAATGATGCGTCTGATGAACCGCAACAGCTACCACGGCTGGATGAGCGAAGTTCTGCAGGGCAGTTACAACCAGGCGCTCTTTCCCACCCAGTTCCTACAGCACATTTACGACCAGAGCCAGGGAGACCAACAGGCCAAACCGCCTATTCCTTTGCCGGATGGCGCGATCACCGTGGTTTGTACAGACTTTCAATTTAGTGAAGACAGTCGTGTGTATGCCTATGATCTGGCGACAGAGCTGTGGCGAGAAAAACTTTCAGATCTGGAGCTGCCGCCCAGCGCCTACATTCACACCGAAGATGGCCACCATTTTGTTGTGAACGAGAGTAGCTATGAAGTCCCCCTGGTCACCAATAAGTACTATTTAGCCACAGAAGAACAGATCGTTTTCCTTGAAGAAACGGCCGTGGAGTTAGGTGAAGATCACTTTATCTATTATGATTTTTTGATGCTCGAAACAGGCAGCAAACTGCTGCGCTACGAATATAACCAGGGAGACATCCAGTCCACCCTGCGCGCCCTTGACTGCCCCACTGCGGACTGCCCCGAATTCCAGGCATCGGGCTTTTTAACGTTTTCGCCGGATGGCGCACACGCCATCGAGCACATGCCTATCGGGGAAACGGAAGATTCAATCGCGATTGTAGAATCGATGTTCGAAACCACTCTGGTATCGCTTGAGGGCGATCTCAGGCGGCCAATTGCCGAGAAGGGGATGGTTTATTGGCTAAGCAACGAGCAATATGGATTTTTACAGGCGGCAGAAGATGGCTGGGTGTTTACAGCCGCAACCCTCACCGATCCCGTAATGCGGCCTTTCCTCTATGAGTCGGACTTGGTAGCGGAATTAGATGGCGTTGACACCTTGTCTCTCAACAACGTCTATACGGTTCCCGGTTCCCAAAATCTGATTCTGCAGGCGCAGGCGCTGCCTGAGAATGAGACAACTTACTTGTTCCAGCTGCGGCCTACGGATGATCGGGCTTCGATTCAGCAGGTTGAACTGTTGTGGTCGGGAAGTTTTTCCTGGGTACGGGGCGCTTCGCCAGACGGCCGTTACCTGGTTCTTGCCGAGTCCAATTATACTTCCAGCAGCAACGAAACATCCTATCGTTTGTTGGATTTGGAAACCTTAGAACTCAGTGAACCCATCCTTTCTCGTGGCCTCTGGGCGGGTTACGGGATAAGTTGGTCGCCGGACGGGCAGTGGTTTGTGCAGAGCACCGAAAATTATCTGCTGCTGCACGCGCCAGCGTATGAGTATCAGTTTTACATTCCTTATGGACTGGGCGACTGCCTGCAAGTGCTCCTTTCAGTTGATGAATGAGTTGGTGATGGATTAATTGAGCCGAGGTAGACAATGTCCTTCGAATGGCGCACAGAAGAGGAGAGCGGTTGGCAAGAAGGCGCCAGGCCGGACGACACGGCCGTTTCCCAACCCTTTTGGCGGCGGCGCTGGCGTTTTTTGCTGGGCGTGCTGCTGGGAATAACGGCCGTCTGGCTGGTGGTGCAGTGGCAAATTAGCCAGCGCGTGCAATCCGCCACGGCCACCCTGGAAGATGAACTGCTGGCCACGCATAACTTTGTGTTGCAAACGGCCGTGCGCCAGGATGAAACTCTCTTCCGCGCCAACCTCTCCGGGCGTGATCCGGCCTGGACCGAAGCCCAAAAAACGCTGCTCGATGAAGGGCTGCTGCTGGGGCGGCCCATGCTGAGCTGGCAGCACCAACCGGCTGCCGCCCGGCTGACACCCGATGAAGTCACTTTTGTTCTTGACCCCGACTTGCTGGGGGCCGAGCTGCTTTATCCGCAAACGTATGCTATCCAGACAACGCCGGGCGTGACCACCACGTTTACCTTGCAGCAAACGGCCGTTTACCGGCAGGGCAGCAGTCGCTGGCTCTATTCCCCGCCCGATGCGGATTTTTGGGGCGAGTGGACCATCTGGCCGGGCCACCACCTCACGCTGGCCTACCCGGGTCGGGATACCGCCGTGGCGCAGCGCCTGGGCCAGGACCTCGATGCCTTGCTGGGTCAGATGTGTACCGCGCTGGCCGATTTAAACTGTCCCACCCGCCTCCGCGTCAACTTGCGGTTGGATACCGATCCTGACTCGCTGCTGGCCCTCAACGACCCAAACGCCATGATGCAGGGCGGGCTGCGCCTGGAGCTGCCCACGCCCACTCTGGTTGGCCTGCCCACCGATGAGGCCAGCTATGACTTATTGGTCCGGGCATATGGCGTGCAGCTGGCAACGGCCGTCCTCACCCACCAAACCGCCTACGACTGCTGCCGTCACCCGTTTTTCTTCCACGCTTTGCTTGACTACCAGCTGGCGCAACTCGATCTACAGCCCTGGCCGCTGACGGAAGCATCGTACAGCCACATGCTGGCCTTGAACGTCGATGGCGACCTGACGCGTTACTGGAACCGGCGTTGGTCAGCAGCCCAGCCGCAGACGCTGCAAGTTTGGGTGGTGGAAGACCCCAACCTGATCTGGCAGCAGGTGTACATGCTGGTGGAATTTTTGGCGGAGCAGGAAGCGGCCGTTTCCCCCTCCGCAATGATGCGTTTCCTGGACAGCAGCGGCTACGACCTCTGGCTGGCCGAGGTCTTGGGGCGCAGCTACGAAGAGTCTGAGTTGAAGACCCGCTTCCTGGCCTACGTTTACGAACAATCCCACGCCGGGCAGGCCGCCGCGCCGCCCATTCCTCTGCCGGAAGGCACTATTACCGTCGTCTGCTACAATTTCGCCGAGCGGCCGGGCGGCAAGGTGTATGACTACGATCTGGCCGGGGATACCTGGACGGAGCGGTTTGCCGGTTCTTTTACCGATGCCCACATCCGCACCATGGATGGGCAGCACTTTATCGTGACCGAATTTGGCTATAAAGAACCGTATAACAGCTACAAAGTGTCCCTGGTAACCGAGGATGGTGGCGTCCAGCTCCTGGAAGATGTGGAAATCATCGCCCAAAACGAGCATTGGATCGACTACGCATTTGTGGATGAAACGGCCGCTTACCTGCTGCGCTCTGAACACGTCGAGGGCGAATTCAGCACCCACTTACAGCCCACCGACTGTGCCACGGGCGATTGTCCGCCGGTACCCATCCATGGCTGGCCGCTTTTTTCACCCAACCAGGAACACCTCATCGTCCGTGTGCCGCCCAGTGCGCTGACAAATATTGGGGACAACGTACCCTATGAGCTGCAACATGTGCTTTACCTGATGACCCCAGATGGCCAGGAACGTCGTCTGTTCGGGCGGGGTGGGTTGCCCTTCTGGCTAAACGATGAGACCTTTGCCTTTCAGCAAATGAGTAAAGAAGGCTGGGAGCTGGTCATTGGTCGTGCTTCTGGCGGGTCCCCGCATTTTTTGCTGAGCCAGGCTGATGTCCTGCTTGAGTTTCCTGCCGACGATCGTCCCGACGGGCTCTTCCTGAATCAGGTGGTCGTGAACCCGGTTGATTCACAGGAACTGCTGCTCCAGCTGCGCCGGGCTGAGGCTCACGAAGGGTACATCGGGTACGGGCCAAACACACCGAGCTATTTGTTCAAAGTCACGCTAACGGCCGATTTCACCGCCGTCGAGCAAATTAAGCTGCTGCGCCAGGATTCGTTCACCGGACCAATTTCGTTTGCGGCAGACGGCCGTTACATTCGCCAGGGTGATTACGGCTACAGCACCACAGATATGACCTGGTACTTTTTAAACCCAGACAGTGGCGAGCCGGAATATGCCTTTGCCAGCATCGACAGGCTGGCCGAATCAGCCGATGGCCAGTGGCATATACAGTACCATCCAAACTTCCTTATGCTTCATGCACCGGCGCACAATTACCAATACTTCATCCCGCATAACCTGGGCGAGTGCCAGCAAGTCATCTTGTCATCGGCTGAATGAGGTGGATAATTCCGTTTGAAGTGATGAGTGAAAAGTGAAACGAAGATGAAGATTCACTTTTCACTTTTTACTTTTAACTACTGACTATTTCACAAAACAGGAGAAGCAACAAAATGTCCAAACATCCTCGCAAGACCCCGACGCGCGCCGAGCGGCGGGAAGCTCACGCCAAAAAGAAGGCCGAACAGAGGCGGTTATACACGATCATTGGTGGGGTGGCGGCCGTTTTAATCATCGCCTTGATTGTATGGCAGGTGTGGCCAGAACCGGAAGCGGAACCGGCGGCAGATTCGACCAGTGGCACGACTTTGGAAGGGGAACGGCCGTTAGCCGCCCTCACCCCCGCCGAACGCAACAACTACTACAGCGCCCCGCCCGACATGACCATCGACACCGACAAAACATACGAAGCCATCATCACCACCGAAAAAGGGGAAATGCGCTTCCGCCTGTTTGATGATGAGGCACCCGTTACGGTTAACAACTTCGTTTTTCTGGCCACCCAGGGCTATTACGATGGCACCACCTTCCACCGCGTCCTGGCCGACTTCATGGCCCAGGCTGGCGATCCCACCGGCACCGGTTCCGGCGGCCCCGGCTACCAATTCGAAGATGAATTCGACGACAGCCTCTCCTTTGATCGGCGCGGCCTGCTGGCGATGGCCAACGCTGGACCTGGCACCAACGGCAGCCAGTTTTTCATCACCTTCAATGGCGAAAATTCATCTCATTTAACCGGCGCACACACCATCTTTGGTGAGCTGATCGAGGGCGATGACGTACTCAGCGCCATTACCCTGCGCGACCCTGGCTCGACGACCCCGGCCGACGTCATTGAGCGCATCGACATTGTGGAAGAGTAAGGCGGGTTTCTCCCAGATTATTCAAAATTTGAATCTCCAGTTGACCTGACAGGTTTCTGTTGACCTAACCTTGTCCGGTCATTTGAAAATCAAGTCCCTTTGCTCAAGGAAACCTTTCCAGCCATCGGCTCTGATAGCTGGATAAAACCTATCTGCTATCTGTATGGAAAACAATTTAGAGAAAATTTGTAACGGAAGGTGGCGCTGCAGCGTTGTCTACTTGCTAGGGTTGAACCTGGTTCGCGCTGCTGTTCAGATTTATCTGTTTCAACGAGGTTTTATCAGCGTTTCGGCTGACGAGTTTGCCAGGGGTATTCTTGCGGCAAAGTGGGCACAAGCGCCCACAATCGATTTATTGGCGGATATTCAAGGAACCTGGCTCCCATTTGAAAAATATTTGAATGGTCTTTTCTTGCTTGTCTGGCCCAATGAAATCATTACCCCGCGCGTTACGGTATTTATTGCCTCCTGTATTCTGGTTTTCCTCATTTACTATTTGACTAATTATCTCTTTGCCAGCCAAACGGCCGCTGTTGCCAGCACGCTCTTTATATCCTTTCAACCCTGGTTTGTGTGGATGAGCGGCACCCCCATGCTGGAAATGTACTATTTTGCGCTCTTTTTTGCTGGACTGCTCTTTCTACTCATGTGGCTAAAAGAACAGTGCCGTAGTTACTGGTTTTGGGCAGGCCTGTGCTTTTTACTCTCCAGCGGCTTCCATGTGCAAAGCTGGACGCTCATTAATCTGGTAAATTTGCTGACTTTGCCAATTCTATTCATTTTTCTCAGGCAGAGAGATTGGACGAATGTTCTGAAGTTAATTGGGTTCTATGTTTTGAGTAATGGGCTGATTCTCGCATTCAGTTTGTTTGAATTTCTGTATACCGGTGAGATGTTTGCCTTTTTAGCCAAGCATTCCTCGTACTCAAAATGGTATTACGATGGATATAATGTACCCGTTCGGGATAAGTTTTTGTATTATCCGCGGTTAGTGTGGCACAATGCGAATACGGCCGTTTGGGTTGGTCTGGTCATTGGCCTTGTCTTCTTAGCCCGTGCCAAAGAACGCCATTGGGCCATTTCCCCCCTGTTGTTGGCGTTGGCTGGCTTGCTGTTGAACAGCGTGATGAACATTTTTTCTGGTCCTCCATCGGCTGCGCCGGATCGTTACTCCTTGTTCCACATCATTATTTTCTCACTTTACGTTGGCTATGGATTCGCCAGGCTTATAACGTTTACGGCCGTGTCATGGCCGAAACTTACTCAGTATGCGGTCAGACTGGTTGCTGCACTTGTGTTGGCTTATGGGCTCTGGTGGGGAGTAGAGCGCATCCCAAACTATCCCCAAGGGATGTCGCGCGATACCGTGGATGTTGGCGAAACTGTAGACGCGCTGCTAACCACAAACCCCGGCGTTTTTATGGTCGAATTGCGCTATTGGGACTATTTAAGCGTGGAGTTGGCTTCGAATCATTTTGATGATGTGGTGTATGATCGGCTAAGGGATATACGTAATAGAGATTTGCCTTCTATCTTTGCTCAAGATGAGGCAAAATTGTGCCAAGATTTGGCTGTATACCCTGACCTAAGGTACGTGTTGCTCTTGGATGAAGTGTCAAAAGCGCGCGCAGAAGAAATAGCTTACCTGGCAAATGTGCAGGAGGTTGGCCGCTGGACTATTTACCAGGTGATTCCAGAGCAAAGCCCAGCAATGGCCGGTTGCAATTAAGTCATACAGTGAGAGGAACAAGGAATGAGTATTAACGTGCAGCAGGCGTATGATGCCTGGTCGGAGACATATGATGCGGATGAGAATCTAACGCGGGATCTGGATCGCACCGTGATGGTGCAATTATTGGCAGAACGGCCGTTTAGCGCGGTACTGGAGGTTGGCTGCGGTACCGGTAAAAATACGCCGCTGCTTGCCGAGATTGGGGAAAGGGTTACGGCCGTTGACTTCTCCCCCGGTATGATTACCCAGGCCAAAGCCAAAATCACGGCGCCAAACGTCACCTTCCAGGTGGCCGACATCACCCAGCCCTGGTCCACCGCCGACGCCGCCTTCGACTTGATTACCTTTAACCTCATCCTGGAGCACATCGCTGATTTGTCCTTTGTGCTGGCCGAGGCCAGCCGGTCGCTGGCCGTAGGTGGCCAGCTGTTTATCAGCGAGCTGCATCCCTTCAAGCAGTACCAGGGCTCCCAGGCGCGTTTTGTGCGGGACGATGCCACCACGCACATTCCCGCCTTCACCCACCACATCTCCGACTTTCTATCGGCGGCAGCGGCCAGCGGACTAAGCCTCACCACGCTGAACGAGTGGTGGCATGAGGCGGATGAAGGCAAACCGCCGCGTCTGGTTACCTTTTTGTTTCAAAAGTAAGAGTATCATTCGGGAAACGTGAAGCGTAAAACGTGAGAAAAGCACGTTTCACGTTTCACTTTCCTTGCGACAATCCTCACCCACTATTTGTGACAAAAATCTGGCAGAATTCTTTGCAAATCTATGCAAATCTGTGTTAACCTTGGCGCCATGAAGCTGTGGTTTATTCTGGGTGTTTTCTTTTTGGGTACGGCCGTTCTCGGCATCGTCCTCCCCTTGCTCCCCACAACGCCCCTGGTGCTGCTCTCGGCGGGCTGCTTTGCCAAATCCTCCCCCAAAACCTACAACTGGCTGCTGGAAAGTGATCAGTTTGGCCCCGTCATCAAAAATTGGGAAGCCAACCGCTGCATCCCCCGGCGGGCCAAAACAATCGCCCTTTCGATGATTATCCTTGTTGGCGGCTCATCGGTGCTCTTTTTTGTACCGCTGGGCTGGCCCAAGTTCGCCGCCCTGGCGCTGCTGGCCTGGGGCGTCTGGTACGTCTGGCGCATCCCCACCTGCGCCAGTTGATCTTGCTTACAATCATTTATTTACTCTCTTACTCCAACCAATTCAAATTGCCCAACTACGGAATCCCCACTATACTTTTTCCCGTTCCTTGTCTGAAAAACATTACTCGAAACTTTAAAGAGGCTGGTTATGAGAGAGTATCGACATATTTTGATGAGGGGGGAGATTTCGAGCGGTAGAATTTATGTGCCGCAACACTCTGAAGGTGAATTAAAAGGCAATTTAGGTCTTGTTCAAGATAGAGCATTTAACATTTTCCTTTCAGATGGCACCTTAGTAAAGCGGAATGCAAAGCTTCAGAAAACTAAGGGGAAAGCTGGACTTCGCCTAAATTGTGGACAAGATACATTTAAGAATTGCACGAGCGGTACCCCCATTTTTTTAAGTTTAAGACCTGACAATGACATTGAAATAAAAATTCAAACTAATATAGATAGGCTTATTTCAGATGAGGAATTGGACAAAGAATGTGGGCAGTTGCTAGAGAATCCCCGATTAGGAAATTATTGGCAAGCCGTTAATCTAGCATGCACCTTGCTTGAGTCTAGAATTCGAGCAAAATCTGGTGCTCCAAAAAATGTGTATGGTTATAAGCTGATCGATTATGCGCTTCACCCTCAAAATGGAAAGCTTATTTGTCGTGATCATAGTGGGGAACAAGATGGTATTTTTCAGCTTTGTTCCGGTGTGATGAAAGCTTATAGAAATCCAAACGCCCATCAAAAATCTGCAATCCCACGTGATAAAGTTAGGAAAATTGTTGGTATTGTAGATTTATTGCTTGAAGAGATTGAAGAATCTACATTGAGATAAGCGTTGAGGATTAGCTCTCAAATGAAAGTTTCAATTGCCGGCATTTTTCACTGTGCTATACTCCCGCCCAGTTAAAAACAAAAAGATGATGAATGGGAGTAGTAAGAAACGCCCCCACGAGAGAGCCAGAGCAGTTGTTGGTGTGAGCTTTGGTGGATACGGCCGTTTCCCAAGTCGCCCAGGAGTTGTGACACTGAACTAAAGTAAGTGCCACCGGGAAAGCCCGTTAACGCTTAGCTGAGTGCCGTTTCCGGTAATCCGAAAACGGTAATCCGTAATCAGTTTTTACCGATTACTGCTTACCGACCACCGATTACCGAAAAAACGGAACCAAGGTGGTACCGCGTGAGAACCCAAGCTCTCGTCCTTGAAGATTAGGACGAGAGCTTTTTGTTTTTAAAACCGGTGACGACAACGAATTTGAGTAAATAACGAATGCTTCTCGCTAAAAAATTCGTTATTTACTCAAATTCGTTGTTGCCATAGATAAGTGAGAGGAAACAACTATGACCGACATGCCCAAAGCCTACGACTTTAGCCGCACCGAAGAGCGCCTTTACCAGTGGTGGGAGGAAAACGGCTGGTTCAAGCCCGAAGCCCGCCCCGCCGACGCCAAACCATTTGTGATCTCCATCCCCCCGCCCAACGTAACCGGCGAACTGCACATGGGGCACGCCATGTTTGTCGCCCTGGAAGACCTGATGATTCGCCGGGCGCGCATGCAGGGGCGGGCCGCGCTCTGGGTGCCAGGCACCGACCATGCGGGCATCGCCACGCAGCTCCAGGTGGAGAAATTGCTGCGCAGCGAAGGCACCTCCCGTCAGGAGATTGGCCGCGAGGCGTTTTTAGCACGCACCTGGGCCTGGAAGCAAAAGTACGGCGGCCACATTACCAACCAGCTGCGCCGGTTAGGTGCTTCTTGTGACTGGGATCGGGAGCGGTTCACGCTGGACGATGGTCTGTCTGAAGCCGTCAAAGAGGCGTTTGTGCGCCTGTACCGCATGGGGCTGATTTACCGGGCGGAGTACTTGGTGAACTGGTCGCCGGGGCTGCAAACGGCCGTTTCCGACCTTGAAGTGGAATATGCCGAAGAACAAGGCTTCATGTACCACTTCAAGTATCCGGTGAAGGGCGGCGGCTTCCTGCCCGTGGCCACCACCCGCCCCGAGACCATTTTGGGGGATACGGCCGTTGCCGTCCATCCCGACGACGAGCGCTACACCGAATTTGTGGGCAAAATCGCCCTCGTGCCCATGCTCAACCACGAAATCCCCATCATCGCCGACGCGTACGTGGACATGAGCTTTGGCACCGGCGCACTGAAGATCACCCCCGGCCACGACCCAAACGACTTCGAGATTGGCCAGCGGCACGGTCTGGCCATCCTCAACATCATGAACAAAGACGCCACGCTGAATGACAACGCCGGGCCGTACTCTGGACTGGAGCGATTTGACGCGCGCAAAAAGCTGTGGACCGACATGGAAGCCGCCGGGATGACCCTCGAAACCAAGCCGCACACGCTCAACGTACCGCGCAGCCAGCGCGGCGGTGAGGTGATCGAACCGCTGGTGTCTCGCCAATGGTTTGTCAACGTGGAACCGGCCGCCCAGATGGGGCTGGACGCCGTGCATCGCGGCCGCGTGCGCATTGTGCCGGAGCGCTTTGTGAAGGTGTGGGACAACTGGCTGGAGAACATCAAGCCGTGGTGCATCAGCCGCCAGCTGTGGTGGGGCCACCGCATCCCCGCCTGGTACGTCAACGACGATCCCGACAAGGTCATTGTGGCCCACAGCGAAGCCGAAGCGCTGGCCGAAGCCAAAGAAAAGTACGGCGACAACATCACCCTTACCCAGGACCCGGATGTGCTGGACACCTGGTTCAGCAGCGGCCTGTGGCCCTTTTCCACGCTGGGCTGGCCGGAAAACACGCCCGATTTGCAGCGCTTCTACCCCACCGACGTGATGGAAACGGGGTACGACATTTTGTTTTTCTGGGTGGCACGCATGGTGATGTCAGCGCTGCTGTTTACCAATGACATCCCGTTCCACACCGTTTATTTGCATGGGCTGGTGCGCGATGAACACGGCCGTAAAATGTCCAAATCCTACGGCAACGTCACCGACCCGCTGGAGGTGATGGGTGAACTGGGCACCGATGCCCTGCGCTTTACCCTGCTCACCAGCGGCACGCCGGGCAACGATTTGAACCTGGCGCTTTCCAAGGTGGAAAGCAACCGCAACTTCGCCAACAAAATCTGGAACACCGCCCGTTTCATCACCGCCAATCTGGACAAAGCCACAAAGGCTGACGCCACCGATTCACCCAATTACTCCGCCGCCGACCAGTGGATTTTGACCCGGCTGAGTGAAGTAACGGAAACGGCCGATCGCCTCATGGACAGCTACAACTTTGGCGAGGCCGGGCGGCAGGTGTATGACTTCCTCTGGGGTGATTTTGCCGACTGGTACGTGGAGCTGGCCAAAGTGCAGCTGCGCGAGGGCGGCAGCCGCGCCTGGACCACATTGTCCGTTTTGCGCGAGGTGCTAGACAAGTGCCTGCGCCTGCTCCATCCCTACATCCCCTACGTCACCGAAGAGACGTGGCAGCAGCTCAAGCAAGCGTTTGAGACGGCCGATCTGGGCATTACTCCGGTGGAAGGCTGGGCCGAGGCACTCATCATCGCCGATTGGCCAACCGTGGGACAGAAATATCCTGAGGCCACGGCCGATTTTGATCGGCTGCGTGACCTGGTGCGGGCCATTCGCGCCGCCCGGGCGGACAACAACGTGGAACCGGCGAAGTGGATTACGGCCGTTCTAGCCACCGGTGACAAAACAGCTTTCATCAATAAGCAAAAGCCCGTCCTCTGCTTTCTGGCGCGGCTGGATGAAAACGAGCTGGTGGTGGCGGAAACGGCCGTTGCCCCCGATCAAGCCATCACCGTGTCGTTGGGTGAAATCACCGTTTACCTGCCCCTGGCCGGGCTGGTGGACCTGGACAAAGAGCGCGAACGCCTCAGCCAAGAGCTGGCCAACCTGGAGCAGCAGATCAAGCGGGTCAGCGGCCTGCTCAACAGCCCGTTTGCCCAAAAAGCGCCCGCAGCCGTGGTGGAAAAAGAACGCGCCAAGCTGGCCGACCTGCAAGCCAGCCAGGCGGAGCTGTCGGAGCGGCTGGCCTCGTTGTAAACTACTCGTGAAACGTGAAACGTGAAGAGTGAGCAGACGGCACCTTCACGTTTCACGTTTCACGCCCCACTCCCCCAAAGGGTACACAATGTGTGCCCTTTTTTTATACCCCGATACATAGAACGCCCCATTTCCGCTTGATACGGTAAAGAGAGCGAATCACAATTCAAATTCGGCCGATTGTGCCTGTTGGGTGTTTCCGGGGCGGGGAACGGCCGTTTCTATTCGCGCATCAATCCCCAAAAGCACCCCTTAAACCGACGATTTTTGACGCAAAGGATTATAAAAAATGAACCGCTTGAATGGTAAAAGATGGTTCTGGATGAGCCTGACGCTCATGCTGGGGCTGCTCTTGTTTGCTGCCGGGTCACAACCGCAGCCGCTAGCGGCTCAGGCTGGTTCCTGGCAGGCCCGCTACTGGAACAACCTGACCCTCAGCGGAACGCCCGTTTTGCAGCGAACCGAACCTGCTATTAACTACAACTGGGGTGATGGCAGCCCACACCCCATCGTTGACAATGAAAATTTCTCCGCCGAATGGATTCAAGATGTCCAGCTCGGCGAGGGCAGCTACCGCTTCACCGCCACTACCGACGATGGCATGCGTGTCTGGGTAGATGGTGTACCGGTCATTGATTCCTGGACCGACAGCCAGGCCCACACCGTCACTGGCGATATTTATCTACAGGCTGGCTCTCACCAGATTCGGGTGGCTTACTACGAAACTGGTGGTAAGGCTGTGGCCCAACTGGATTGGGAGCAGCTGACCAGCCCGCAAGGCAGTTGGGAGGCCCGTTATTACAACAACACCACCCTGAGCGGCGCACCCGTGGCTGTGCGTAACGAGGCGGCTATCGACATGAACACCGTTGGCGCTCCCGTGCCCCAGGTGGATCCAGAAGCCTTCTCGGCCAGCTGGACGCAAGAAATGGTTCTAAACGTTGGTCGCTACCAGTTTGCCGCTACGGCCGATGATGGCGTTCGCCTCTGGGTAGACAACCAGCTGATTATCGACGAATGGCACAACCAGGCAGCCACGACCTATACGGCCGTTGTCGATATAACCGACAATCTGGTGCCCGTGCGCCTGGAATATTATGAAGCCGGTGGCGTGGCCGTGGCCCAGCTTTCCTGGACCCAGGTAGCCGAAGGCCCAACACCGCCAACCAACCCTTCGCAGGGCGCCTGGCAGGCACAGTATTACAACAACACCGCCCTGTCTGGCCCACCCGTGTTGACGCGGGGTGAAGTGGGCATCAACTTCAACTGGGGCCGTAGTTCGCCCGCGCCAAACATCGTGGATAACAACCGTTTCTCGGCGCGCTGGTCGCAGACCTTTAACCTGAACCCCGGCACCTACACGCTCTCCATCGCTGCCGATGATGGGGTGCGTGTGTATGTGGATGGCAACCTGCTGATCGATGCCTGGCGCGTGCAGGCCCTGACGCCCTACGACGCCAGCTTCAACCATGCTGGCGGGCAGGTTCCCGTGGTGATTGAGTACTTCGAGAACACCGGCCTGGCGCAGATTGAGCTGGTTTGGTCGGGCGCGGGCACACCGCCCACAACACCGCCAACCCAGGGTGTGACGGCCACCATGACCGGCGCCTTTTACCTGAACGTGCGCTCCGGCCCTGGCCTGGCGTTTGACCCGTTTGACGTGCTGCGGCGCAACCAGACCGTGTCGGTCATTGGCCGGGATGCCTTTGCCAACTGGATCGAGGTCGTCTTGCCCGATGGCTCCACCGGCTGGGTAAGTGCCAGCTACATGACCAGCGCCACGCCGTTCACCGCTCTGCCCGTCACCGGATAACCCTTGTTGATTTTGGGCGCCAGCCGCGCTTTTGTGTGGCTGGCGCCTTTTGTTTGTTTAGGAGGTAACGGCCGTTCACCTCAGCCAGCCGTTACGTCGATAGTTGGAGAAAATTGTTATGTTTTCGTTTAAATCCCCAGATGCAAACTTGAGGAAAACGGCCGCTCGCCTTGGGCTGCTGTTTTATGTTGTCTTGATCGTCAGCAGTGTGTCGCTGGCCACAGCGCAAACGCCCACGCCCACACCGCCCGACGAGCTGCCACCGCCCCCGCCGCGCGGCGCGGACCGCATCGCGCCCGACCGCGAGCCGGTGATTGTGGAGACGGCGGTGCAGGCCGATGGCACCACCAGCACCCTCATTGCCCTGCCTGCTATTGCCGACACGTATTTGGCCTCGAAACGGCCGTTTCAGAACTTTGGCAGCGACGCCCTCTACCTGGGCTACAACCTGGCGGGGGCCAGCAACTTCGGCGCGGAACGCATGCTGCTGATGTTCGACGTGGACACCTACGTGCCCGACGGCGCAGTGATCAACAGTGCCACCCTGCGCCTGCATCTTTCTTTCTCCAGCCCGTCCAACGACGCACCGATGGGCACCGTCGTGCGGCGCCTTGCTTCCGCCTGGGGTGAATACACGGTCACCTGGAACACCGAACCGGCGTGGACGGCCGTAGACAGCACCGCCCCCGTGGGCAGCACCCTCACCTTCTACGAGTGGCCGCTCACTGACGTGGTGGAAGGCTGGCACACCAATTTGTATCCCAACTACGGCATCGAAATCATTGGCGATGAGACCATCCAGCAGCGTGAACGCGCCTTTTACTCCCGCGAAACAGGCACCAACCTTTATCCGATTCTGTTTGTTGATTACACTGCCAATGGCGACATTCTGCCACCGGACACGATGGTAAATCCGCTGCCGGATTACACCAAACGCAACTTCACCGTCTCCTGGACCGGCACCGATCCGGGCGGCTCCGGCATTGCCTACTACGACGTGCAGGTGCAAATCAACGACGGCGCCTGGGGCGACTGGCTGACGGGCGTCACGCAGACGTCAGCCGAATATGGTGACGGGGAAGATGGCACCAAGTACGCTTTCCGCGTTCGTGGCGTAGACAATGCGGGCAACGTTGAGCCGTACGGCCCGGCCGAAGCTTCCACGGTCGTAGACACCATGCCGCCCAACGTCACGGTTGATCCGCTGCCTGGGGTTATCAACACCGATACGTTTGCCGTCACCTGGTCTGGTGATGATTCGGCTTCCGGCATTCAATACTACGACGTGCAGTACCGTTACAATGGCGGTCCATGGGTGCTGTGGCAGGCGGCCACCACGGCGACCAGCGCCACCTTTGCCGGTGCCAGCGAGGGTGTCTATGAATTTGAAGCCCGTGCGATAGATAATCTCGACCAGTTTGAAGCCTTCCAGAACATGGCCGAAGCCAGCATCGCCATCGACACCGAAGCGCCGTTTATCGAGCCAATCCTGTATCTGCCCATCATCTTCCAGGAGTAACCACACAAAGGTGGGGCGTAGCGTGCTGTGCCCTGCTTTTTTGCCGCGAATGACGCGAATTGCGCGAAATCAATTTTTCGCGTTCATTCGCGTCATTCGCGGTCACTGATTCCTCACATGCCGTTCCCTCCCAGGTTCAGTGTCCTATCCTGTCGAATCGTGGTAAAACAACCCCATGAAAGCAAAAGGAAAAATCACGGTTCGACAATGGCAAGAAGCCGATATTCCCCAAATTGTGGCCTGCCACAAGGCGGTGTATGGCGAGGTGTATGAAGAGGATGAGCTGTACGGCCGTCGCGCCTACCGCCTGCAATTTAACGCCTTTCCCGAAGGGCAGTTCCTGGCCGAAGTTGATGGGCAGGTGGTGGGCTACACCACCGCCATCATCGTGCAGCTGGATGACGACGAAAACGGGTACAACTACGAAGAAATCACCGGGTTGGGCACCTTCACCACCCACACCTACAGTGGTGATACGCTCTACGGGGCAGATATCGCCGTACACCCGGATTACCGGCGGCGCGGTGTGTCCAAGCGGCTGTACCAAAAGCGGCGGCAGCTGCTGCGTAAGTACAATTTGCGGCGGGTGGTGGCCTACGGCCGTCTCCCCGATTACCACCGCGTCAGCGGCCAGATGACGGCCGAAACTTACGTGGCCAAAGTGATTGCTGGCGAAATGTGGGACACCGCCCTCAGCGCCCACCTCAACGCTGGCTACACCGTCAAGCGCGTCCTGCTGGACTTTTTGGACGACGAAAAGAGCCTCAACTTCTCCACCTGGCTGGAGATGCCCAATCCTGACTACAAACCTGCCCGGCGCCGCATTGCCGCCGCGCCGCTAAAGCGCCCGGTGCGCACCATTCGCGTCTGCGCCGCCCAATACCTCATGCGCCCCATCCAAAGCTGGGCTGAGTTTGAGCAGCAGGTCACCTTCTTTGCCATGTCGGCCGAGACGTACCACTGCCACTTTTTACTGATGCCGGAACTGTTCACCGTCCAGCTGTTTACACTGATGTCCACTGATTTGGAGCCGAAAACGGCCGCACACCAGCTGGCTGGTTTCCACGGGCAGTACGTGGAGTTGTTCAAGCGCCTGGCCATGCAGTATGGCATTTACATCATTGGCGGCACCACGCCCACCGAGCGCGACGGCAAGCTGTTTAACGTGGCCCATTTGTTCAGCCCGTCGGGTAACGTGTACACTCAAGACAAGCTGCACGTGACTCCTTACGAGCGGGATTTCTGGGACATCCAGCCGGGGGAAGGCCTTAAGGTTTTCGAGACGCCCCTGGGCCGCATTGCCATCCAGGTGTGTTACGACATCGAGTTCCCGGAGCTGGGCCGCCTGCTTACCCTTGCCGGGGCCGAAGCGATTTTTGTCCCCTTCAGCACTGATGAGCGCAAGGCGTATTACCGGGTGCGCTTCAGCAGCCAGGCCAGGGCGGTGGAGAATTTTATCTACGTGGTGCTGGCTGGCAACGCGGGCAACCTGCCAACGACGCCGTGGTATTTGCTCAACTACAGCCAATCGGCCGTTTTTACCCCCAGTGATTTTGCCTTTCCCCCGGAAGCAACTGCCGGACTGGCCGATCCCAACGTGGAAACGGCCGTCATTGCCGATCTCGATCTCACCACCCTGGCCCAAATGCGCGACCTGGGCAGCGTACGGCCGTTGCGCGACCGCCGCCTTGATCTTTACGAACTAAAGCCTAAAATCCCCATCAAAACTGTGGTGGTGGAGTAGGGGAAGCGTGAAACGTGAAACGTGAATGCGCTCCCCTCACGTTTCACGCTTCACGTTTCATTCAACTTTCAAAACAACGAGTGGAAAAGCCATGTCTGTAAAACCAACCGGCGTCAAAGCTGATAAATCTGAACGAATCTTAACTATTTCCTGGGAAGACGGCCGTATCAGCCGCTATCCCTTCGCCGGGCTGCGCGCCGCCTGCCCCTGTGTGGAATGCAAAGGCGGCCACGCCAACATGGGCGGTCCGGCTGACCCCGCCCTGGTGCGCGACGCCCCCGACACCGGCGTCACCATCGAAAAGCTGGACGCCGTCGGCGCTTACGCTCTCCAGTTCATGTGGAGCGATGGCCACTACACCGGCATCTACACCTGGGACTATCTGCGCCAGTCGGACCCAGCCCTGGCCGGGTAATCGGTAATCGGTGAACAGTAATCGGTAGCACAGCGACATTAGACTTGTTCCCCAATAAAATTTAGGAAGAAATGGGACACAGATTCACACAGATAAGACCCAAAATCTGTGTTTATCTGTGTGAATCTGTGTCCTAAATTACCGCTCACGGATTACGGATTACCGCTCACGGACTACCGCTCACGGCTAATCTTATAGGCGTGGTAGACGGTCGGCACATCGTGGGTCCAGGTGGGCAGCAGCAGCGAGGCGGCCAATCCTTCCAGGTTGCTGATGATGCCCACCACGATGGGCAGCTTAAACAGCCAGCCGGAAATGCCAAAGCCCAATAATCCCCCCATTGCCAGAAACAGGGTGAGGTTCCATACCTTGGCGCTGAGCATATGGTAGCTCGCTTCCCGGCGAAACTTCACCAAATCCACCGTGGTGCGAATCAATTCCAGGCCAACTACCAGCGACAGCCCCAGCCAGTGGGCGCGCACCACGTCCGGGTACGCCAGCCAGACCGAGAGAAAACCCGCCAGGTAAAAAACGATGTCGGCGGCGCTGTCGGCCCGGCGCACGGTGGCCGTCGCCACCCCCAGCCTGCGTGCCACAATACCATCCAAAAAGTCCGTGCCCGCCCCGATAAAAAAGCAGAGAGCGAAGAGAGGCCCGGTACGGCCGTTCCACGCCCAATACACCAGCAGCGGCGCCAATAATACGCGAATTGCTGTCACCGCCAGGGGAATCGCAGCGCGCATTTGTTGATCAGGATCAGGGGATAAGTTGTTGGACATGCAGGAATTGTACCAGTTCTGCATTGAGCCGCTCATACCCGCTCTCAGTCTTGGGCGGTTAGAAACAGTCGCTTAAGTGCTTGACACATGATAAATTATAGTTGACACAAAACGGCCGTCCTGCGTATCATCCCACTATGGAGAAGCAAGTTATGCCCAAGGGAGAGGAACAGCTGGCCGCCAGCCGCATCCTGGCCGTCACCGAAGAAGAACTCAGGCGCATCATTCTGGACCTGCATGATGGGCCGGTGCAGCAGTTGTTTGCGGCCCAGGCCCAGCTGCACAGCCTGCAATCCCGCTCCAACCACGGCGAAGCCATTCCCAGCGAAGAATACCAGCTCACTTTTCAACGTGTCTCGCGCCTGCTGGAAGCCTCCCTGGCCGAAATCCGCCAGTTCCTGGGCACCTTCCGCCCGCCGGACTTTGCCAGCCAGGACCTGGTCGAGATGCTGCACGGCCTGTTTATGCACCACGAGCTGACCACCGGTGTGGTAGTGGATTTTGCCGTCACGGGCAGCCCAATGGTGCCGCACCTGCCGCTGCCCGGCAAAATCACCCTCTACCGCATCTGCCAGGAAGCCCTCTCCAATGCCTACCGCCACGCGAAGGCGCAGCAGCAGCGCGTTTTGCTGCACACCAGCCCCGGCCAGATTTGCCTCACGGTGGCAGACGATGGCATCGGTTTTCAACCGCCGCCGCTGCGCGGCCCGCAGGCCACCGAGCGCGAGGAGCATATCGGCCTGCGCGGCATGCGCGATCGCGTGGATTTGGTTGGTGGTACGTTTGAATTGGACAGCAAACCAGGGCACGGCACCCGCATCACGGTAAAAATTCCTATCCATGGCTGAATCTACCCCCGTTTCCGTTATTTTGGCCGATAACCATGCCCTTGTTCTGGAAGGGCTGCGCAGTCTCTTCTCGGCTGAAGCGGATATTCGCGTCATCGCCACTGCCAGCGACGGCGAGCGCCTGCTGGATGCCGTGCAGCGCTTTCGCCCCGACGTGGTTATCACCGACCTGCAGATGGAGTACCTGGACGGGCTCGACTGCCTGGCGCAAATCCGCCAGATTTGCCCGCAAACCCGGGTCCTCATCCTCACCGCCTACACCGACGGCCAGACGATGCAGTCTGTCCTACGCTCCGGCGCCGATGGCCTGCTGCTTAAAACCGATCCGCCTGAGCAGGCGGCCCTGGCCGTGCGCCAGGTGATGGCCGGGCAGCTGGTTTTCCCCGCTGCCGTACGCCGCTGGCTGCACCAGCCTCCCCCCACTCAGCCCGCCGTCGTCCTTTCCGAGCGGGAAATGGAGGTGTTGGCACTGCTGGCCGACGGCAAAACGAATGCACAAATTGCCAGGCAGCTGCACGTCAGCGTCAACACCATCAAATTTCACCTGCAAAAAATCTACCAAACCCTCAACGTCTCCAATCGCACCGAAGCGACCCGCTGGTACATGGAGCAGCAGTCAGGTTAACCAAGGAATCTGCGTTCCTTTTATTACTACCCGATCGGGTAGGCGATGGCCACCTGTTTGACGGCCGTATTCCACCCATTTGTGGATAGGCAGCGGCCGTTTTCCCCTGCTATAGTTTGATTGTTCCATTTATCACAATCGAAGCGCCGCTGTGGTTTGCAGACGGCCGTAGGAACCAGAAGGAGTGATGACGATGAGTGAAATGCTTGCCCCCCATACGCTGCAGCAGCCCCCCTCGGCCGGTCTAAGCGATAAATATATTGCCGGTGTGCGTCCCTACGCCAGCGATTACTACGACCCAGACTACGTGCCCAAAGATACCGATCTGCTCTGTGCCTTCCGTATTACGCCCAAACCACCGACTGACATGATTGAAGCGGCAGCGGCCGTTGCCGCCGAATCCTCCACCGGGACCTGGACCGAAGTGTGGTCCAACCAGCTCACCGACCTGGAATTTTTCAAGGCGCGTGTTTACGACATTCAGGACGACATCGCCTTCATCGCCTATCCGATGGATTTGTTCGAGGAAAACAGCGTGGTCAACATTATGTCCTCGATTGTGGGTAACGTGTTTGGCATGAAGGCTGTGGCGGCGCTGCGGCTGGAGGATATGCGCATTCCTACTGCCCTGGTGAAAACCTTCCCCGGGCCGCACGTGGGTATTTATGATGAACGGGTGTGGGCGGATAAGTGGGAACGGCCGTTGCTTGGCGGCACCGTCAAGCCCAAGCTGGGGCTTTCACCCAAAGCATATTCCACCATCATTTACGAATGCCTGGTGGGTGGCCTGGACACCACCAAGGACGACGAAAATATGAACAGCCAGCCGTTCAGCCGCTGGCGCGATCGCTTCCGCTATGCTCAAGACGCCGTAGAAGAAGCCATGGTTGAAACCGGCGAGCACAAGGGTCACTGGCACAACGTCACCGCCGGGTCCACCCTGGAAAGCCTCAAGCGCATGGACTTCATCAAAGAACGGGGCGCCGACATGTGTATGTTCGACTTTATCACCGCGGGTTTTGCCGCCGCGGCCGATGTGTTTGCCCATGCCCGCGAACTGGACATGATTGTGCACTGTCACCGGGCCATGCACGCTGTGTTTACCCGCCAGCAAAATCATGGCATCCACATGCGCGTGGTGGCCAAGTGGCTGCGCCTCACCGGCGGCGATCACGTGCACACCGGCACTGTCGTGGGCAAGCTGGAAGGCTCCTGGAAGGAAACCGAAGGGCTTATCAGCTTGCTGCGCAACCGCTTTACGCCAGCCGACAAGGAGCGCGGCATTTACTTTGACCAGGATTTTGCCGGGCTCAAGGACGTCTGGCCGGTCGCCTCTGGGGGGATTCACGTGCACCATATTCCCGATCTTTATCGCCTGACGGGCAACGATGCCTTCTGGCTGTTTGGTGGCGGCACACACGGCCATCCCCAGGGCAGTCGAGCAGGAGCCACAGCTAACCGCGTGGCCACCGAAGCCATCGCCTCTGGTTCCACCCTGGCCGAAGCCGCCAAAAACTCCCCCGAACTACGCGACGCCCTGGCGCTGTGGGAGGATGTGAAGTTTGAAGTGCAGGCGTAGACTGGTGGCCGGTGAACCGTAATTGGTTGTCGGTAATCGGTGAACAGATTTTTACCCGCGTTCTTCCGCGTTCATCCGCGACCTATTTTTAGAGGAGGAGATCATGCACCGGAGAGTGGTGATGATAGGTGTTGCCGGTGACAGTGCCGCTGGCAAAACTACGCTGAGCAAAGGCCTTGTCCAGGCTTTGGGTGAGGACCAGGTCACCGCAATTTGCTGTGACCATTATCACAAGTACAACCGCCAGATGCGCAAAGAATTGGGCATCAGCGCTTTATCCCCGGAAGGAAACTACATCGACATCATGGAGCAGCACTTCCGACTCCTGCGCGAAGGCAAGCCGATTTTGATGCCGATTTACAATCACAAAACGGGCGATTTTGATCCGCCCGTATACATAAAGCCGAAGCGGTTTATGATCATCGAAGGGCTGCTGCCTTTCCACACGCAGCGGATGCGGCTGAACTTTGACGTGAAGGTGTACCTGGACCCGCCTGAAGAGCTGCGTTACGCCTGGAAGGTGCAGCGCGACACAGCCAAGCGCGGCTATACCAGGGAAGAGGTGATGGCTTCGCTGGTGAAACGCCAGGATTTGTCGCCGCGTTACATTCATCCGCAGAAGCGGTTGGCCGACATGATTGTGCGGTTCTACCCGCCAGAGAACAACGCCAGTGAGACGGGCGGCCATCTCAACGCCCAGGTGGTTTTGAAGCCCACGGTGCCCCACCCGGACTTAGCGGATGTGCTGCAGCACGGCAGTAATGGAGTGAATCCGGCATTGCGGCTCAATCTGGGGCGTTACGAAGGCACCCCGGCCGATTTTATGGAAATCGCGGGCAGCCTGGTGGAAGAAAAGGCGCATGATCTCATTGCCCTGATCCAAAAACACATGCCGGAAGATTGCCGATTGAATGAGGCGCTGCTGGGTCAATACCAGTTGGGCCTGGAAGCGCGGCGCAGCCTGCCGCTGGCCTTGACGCAGCACCTCATTGCTTACCACATGGTCACGGCCGGATTAGCGATCCAGGAGATGTACGCCTGATGAACGAGTTAATCATCGCCCCCAGTATACTTTCGGCTGACTTTGCCCGGCTGGGTGAGCAGGTGCGGCAGGCGGTGACGGCTGGTGCTCGTTACATTCACGTGGATGTGATGGACGGGCACTTTGTGCCCAACATCACGATTGGTCCGCTGGTGGTACGGGCGTTACGGCCGTTAACCACCGAACTCAACGCCGTTTTAGACGTACACCTGATGATCCAAACTCCCGACCGCTACATCACCGACTTTGCCCAGGCTGGAGCGGACATCATCACCGTGCACGTGGAGGCGTGTCCTCACCTGCACCGCACCATCCAGGCAATCCACGAGCAGGGCGTGAAGGCTGGAGTGGCACTTAATCCGGCCACGCCGCTGGTGACGCTGGAAGAAATTCTGTCCGACGTGGAGCTGGTGCTTATCATGTCCGTGAATCCGGGCTTCGGCGGGCAGAGCTACATCCCGGCCAGCACCGACAAAATCCGGCGTCTGCGCCAGATGCTGGACGCCATCGGCTCCACGGCCGATTTGGAAGTCGACGGTGGCATCAAGCCGCACAACGCCGCTGACATTGTGGCCGCCGGGGCCAATGTGCTGGTAGCGGGCAGCGCTATCTTCAACGACAGGCAATGTGTCGCGGCAAACGTCGCCGCGTTCCAGGCGGCCATGCGCCAGCCCACCCCGGCCTGACCCACAGGGCAGTTTATGAGATTAAAAGCGTTGATTTTTGATGTAGACGGCACGATTGCCAATACGGAACACCGCGGCCATTTACCGGCCTGCAACGAGGCGTTTGCTGCAATGGGCTATCCGATTCAGTGGACGTGGGAGCAGTTTGTGGCGATGCAGTCAATTGCGGGCAATGCGCTGCGCATGCGCCAGTCGCTGGCGGCATGGAACCCGGCCTTGAGCGAGGAAGAGTTGGAGACGGCCGTTGCCCAACTCGTCGCCCACAAGAAAAAGTTTTACATCGAGAAATATTTACCCGAACTGCCGCTGCGGGAGGGCGTGGTGGCGATTATGGAAGAGGCGCTGGCAGGTGGTGTCCGGCTGGCCGTCGTGTCCATGTCTTACGAGGCGCAGGTGAACGCGCTGCTGTCGACCCGGTTACCGCACATCTACCCGCACCTGAATCCGATCTTGGGCAAGGAAAGCGGCCCCAAAACCGCCCCGGATTCGCCGCTTTACCGGCGCTGCCTGGCGGAACTGGGCACCTCGCTGGCTGAAACGCTGGTGATCGAAGATTCAGAGGAAGGTTTTGCGGCGGCCAGGCGGGTGGGAATTCCTACGGCCGTTATCTACAACGAATACACCTTTGGCAAGAATTTTGCCGGTGCCCAGCTGGTAGCCCGCAGCCTGGCTCACTTTACGCTCCAGCAGCTAGAAGATTTGTGCCTGCCAGAATAGTTTCAAAAATGGGGACGCTGATAAACGCAGATGAACGCTGATTTTTTCTTTTTATCCGCGTTCATCCGCGTCCTACTCCAAGTATCAGGTAGCCAGATTTATTTTGGCAAAGTGGCTATGAAAAAAAGAGTGGGCCTATAATGCCCAATAATCCCACATCATTTAGTACCTGCTAAAAGGTGGTCGTAGGTTTGGCGTTGGCGGATGAGGTGAGCGTGTTCGCCATCAACCAAAACCTCGGCAGGGCGGAGACGGCCGTTGTAATTGCTGCTCATGGCAAACCCATACGCCCCGGCATGAAACACGGCCAGCAAATCGCCAGGGGAGAGGGGCGGCAGCGGCCGTTCCCTGGCCAAAAAATCTCCCGTCTCACAAATCGGCCCCACCACATCGTAAGTGCGACGTGCGTCACGCGAACTGGGTTCGCTGGTGTGACGTACTTGAACCGGCAAAATCTCGTGGTGTGCGCTGTACAGGGTGGGGCGGACTAAATCATTCATGGCTGCATCGACGATGGCAAACTCCTTTTCTCCCTGCGGTGTCGTCGTCACAGCTTTTGTGGACACAACTTTTGTGGACACAACTTTTGTGTAGATAACCTGGGTTAGCAGCACACCTGCCTCCGCCACGATGGAGCGTCCTGGCTCCATCACCAGCCCGTAACCGGCAGTGTGAACTGGTTCGGCAACGGCCGTTACCCACGCATCAATTGACTTGCCACCTGCCACTTGCCACTTGCTACCCTCATACGCCACTCCAAGCCCACCCCCCACATCCAAATAATCCAGCCGGATGCCGCTGGCACTCAGCTCATCGGCCAGGCCAACCAGGAAATTGGCTGAGGCGGCGAATGGTTCAACGTCCATAATCTGCGAGCCGATGTGGGCGGCCAGACCGACCGGCTTGAGCCAGGGGTGTTGGGCCGCCTTGTGGAGGAGGGCAACGGCCGTTTCCGGCGAAACGCCAAATTTATGCTGCGCTGCCCCCGTGCTGATGTAAGGATGGGTCTCCGCCTGGATGTCCGGGTTCACCCGCACGCCGATAGATGCCACCTGCTGCCGCTCGCTGGCGATAGCGGCGATGTACTCCAGCTCCATGGCCGATTCCACGTGCAGAGCGCGGATGTTTGCGTTGAGCGCTTCTTCAATTTCATGGCGCAGCTTGCCTACGCCGGAGTAGATGATTTTGTCTGGGGCAAAACCGGCCTGAAGAGCCAGGAACAGCTCGCCGCCGCTGGTGACATCGGCACCCAGGCCCGCTTCGGCCAGCAGGCGCAGGATGGCCGGGCTGCCGTTGGCCTTGACGGCGTAACAAACGAGGGCATTGGTGGGGGCGTGGGCCAGGTACGCTTGTGCCTTGTCTAAAATGGCGGCGCGGCTGTAGACGTAGAGCGGGGTGCCATAACGTTGGGCCAGGGCGGTCAGGGGGATGTCTTCGCAGAGGAGCTGGTGCTGATGGTATTGGAAACGGCCGTTTCCCACCTCATCACTGGCGCACATACAAAATGGCCCCAGCCAGCATGGGTTCAAAATCTTTGTGAGGCCATGTTGTGTTGTCGTTGTATCGGCTCCAGCGCAGATCAATGCCTTGCAACTTGGCGCCTTCCAGATTGGCGTCGCGCAGGTCGGCAAAATGCAGCTTGGCCTTGGTCAGATCGGCATTTTTTAAATTGGCGGAGCGCAGATCCACCTTACCCAGATAGGCCTCTTTGAAATTGCAAGAGACCAGGATTGCCTGGTGCATATCTGCCGCGAATATTTTGGCTTTTGAGCAGTTCGCCTCCGTCAGATCGGCCTCTTCAAAGATGGTCCACTCCAGGGTGGCTTCGCTTAGATTAGCTTTTTGCAGGTTAGCTTTCTGAAAGTTGGCCCGGCTGAGGTTTGCTTTATTCAGCTTCATGCCCGAAAAATCCTGGCCCTGAAAATTCAAGCCGACCAGGCTGACTTTATCTGCTCCGATGGCCTCAATTGTGGCTTTAATCCTGTCTATCATCAGCTTAACTGCTCCTGTTGATCGATTGCTGCCCGGCAGCACAGCCAAACTATAAGCGTGAACTTTGGTTTGTCAAGCAGGAACGAGATTGTTATAATTTCCTCCGCATCGCCAGCTTAGCTCAGATGGCAGAGCGGCGCATTCGTAATGCGTAGGTCAAGGGTTCGACCCCCTTAGCTGGCTTATAAAACCTGAAAGGCTGTGGCATAGACTGTTTGCTGCGGCCTTTTTTATTTACCTGCTCTGTGATCCCTGTGGACGATCTTAATCTTACATTGGCAATTTCGCGTATTTATTCGATAATGTTTACACTTCTGGCTGAATGCTGCAACCGTTTGAGGTGGGAGTGATTGTTGACCCGGAAAAAGTACGGCCGTTACGAAATTGAATCTGAACTGGGGCGCGGCGGTATGGCCACCGTGTTCCTGGCCAACGATCCCCGCTTTGGCCGTAAAGTGGCGCTGAAGGTCATGTCCCAGGCGCTGCGGGATGATCCCACCTTCCGTGGCCGCTTCGAGCGCGAGGCGCGCATTATTGCCACGCTGGAGCACCCCGCCATCGTGCCCGTGTACGACTACGGCGAAACAGACGGCCAGCCGTACCTGGTGATGCGCTACATGCCGGGCGGCACGCTGGCCGAGCGCATCATTGCCGGGCCAATGTCATTGGTTACGGCCGTACCCATCATCCAGCGTCTGGCTGGCGCACTCGACCACGCACACCAGCAGGGCGTCATTCACCGTGATCTCAAGCCGGGCAACATACTCTTCGACCAGTACAACAACGCCTTCCTGACGGATTTTGGCATTGTGAAGCTGGCCCAGGGCAGCAGCACCAACCTTACCGGCAGCGGCGTTATCGGCACCCCGGCGTACATGAGCCCGGAACAAATTCACGGTGAGAAGCAGTTGGACGGCCGTTCCGACATCTACACCCTGGGCATCATCTTGTTTGAGATGCTCACCGGGCGTAAACCGTACCGTGCCGACACGCCCGTGAAGCAGATGATGGCTCACGTGTTAAACCCCATCCCGCAGATTCGTGAACTCAAGCCGGAACTGCCCGACAATTTCGAGAGCGTCATCCAGCGCGTGCTGGCCAAGGAGCGCAACGAACGTTTTGGCACGGCCGAGGCGCTGACCCAGGCCATCAGCCAGACGCTGCCGGGCCTGGCGCCAGTGCCGGTTGTGGTGGAGAGCAGTCCGGTTCCCTGGCGCAGCGAGCCTGCTTCCCTGGCCGATGTGCCCACCGTTGAGCTGGAAGTGCCACCGCTGGCCGAAGATGTAACGGCCGTTTCCGATGCTTCACCAATAGAACAGCCGGCCCGACGACGGCCGTGGCGCTGGCTGGGCCTGGCGCTGCTGGCGTTGATCCTGGCAGGCGGATTGATTTGGGGTGCCCAAACCCTGAATGAGCCAGAGGTGACCCCCACAACAGAGCGGGTGAGCCTGGTGATACCGACGCAAATGATTCCTACGGCTACCGTCACATCCACCGCCGAACAAACCCCCACGGTCACGCCCACGGCCACGCACACCGCCAGCGCGACCCCCACCAGGCCGCTCGTGCTGCCAACGCCCGTTTTGGCCACGTTGGGCCAATCCGCCGATGGCAATCCCATCGAGGTCGTGCGCATCGGCACCGGCCCGGCTGTGCTCATTTTTGTGGGCGGCTTGCATTCTGGGTTTGCCCCCGGCTCGGTGGACCTGGCTAACCAGGTGATTGATCATTTCTCAGAAAATTTGGCCGACGTGCCGCCCGAAATTACCCTGGTCATTATTCCCAATGTCAATCCCGACAGCCCGCGGGCGCCAGGACAGCTGGCAGGGCGGTTGAACGGCAATGGCGTCGATCTCAATCGCAACTGGGACTGCCGCTGGATTCCCAACCCGCCGTGGGGCAGCGATTCGCCGGAGGGGCTTGGCGGTACCGAGCCGCTTTCCGAACCAGAAGTGCGCACTTTGGCCAATTATGTCCGGGCTTTGGAGCCCGTGGGTGTCGTCTTCTGGCAGGCCAAGGCGGCCCAGGGGCTGGTTTCGCCGGGTGAATGTTCGGAGGAAACGGCCGTTTCCCAAACCCTGGCTGATATTTACGGAGGCGCCACAGATTACCGCATCGCCGATTTTGAAGACCTGGTCAACATTGAGGTACACGGGGATGCCACCAACTGGCTGGACAAACAGGGCATTCCGGCCATTTCCGTGCTGCTCACCGATTACACCGCCACCGATTTTGAGCAAAACCTGGCGGCGATGAAGGCCGTCATGCGTTACTATGCCAATCAAGAGGAACCCAACTAACAATGCGGCAACTTTCTTATTTTTGGCTTGTCTTGATGTTGTTTTGGGTTGGCTGTGCCCCAGCCCCAGCGGCCGTCCCCGCCAGACTGCCGGTGCAGTCTGTGCGCACCGGTGTTCCCCCTACGGCCGTGCCGGATTCACCAACGCCAGTGCTGCCCGCCACGCAAACGGCCGTACCCACGCCCACACGCCAGCCCACCTTGGACGCACCAGCACCCACCAGCGTCATTGCCCAAGTTGCGCCTGAACCTACGGCCACTTTTGCCGCTTACGGCGTTACTCAAACAGTGGGGACTTCAGCAGGGGGGCGGCCCATCACCAGCTACCGTTTTGGCTTTGGCAGCGATGTGATTGTAATGATCGGCGGTATGCATGGCGGATACGAGTGGAACACTATCCTGCTGGCCTACGAGATGATTGACTATTTCCTGGAAAATCCAGACCGGATTCCCGGCAACGTGTCTCTTTACATCATTCCCTCGGCCAACCCGGATGGCCAGTTTTTTGTGACGGGCACGGACGGCCGTTTTACTCTCGAAGATGTGGCGGACGATACCGAGCCGGGCCGATTTAACGCCAACCAGGTTGATCTCAACCGCAACTGGGCTTGTGGCTGGCAGCCGGAGGCGCTGTGGGGCAATACGGTGGTCAGCGGCGGCACCGTGCCCTTTTCCGAACCGGAAACGGCCGCGCTGCGGGCCTTCTTTTTCCGCGAAAATCCGGTGGCTGTGCTCTTCTGGCACAGCAAGGCCGATGGGCTGTACGTGGGCAAGTGCGATGAGCCGTTTTTGCCCTCCTATGAAATTGCCGAAGTATACGGCCGTGCCTCGGGCTACGAAGTGTTTGAGGCTTTCACTGCCTATCCCATCAGCGGCGATGCCAGCGATTGGCTGGCCGCGCAAGACGTTCCCTCTTTCACCGTGGAGCTGGAAACACACAGCCGCACCGATTTTCCCGAAAATCTGGCCGGGGTGTTGGCGCTGCTGGACTTTTACGGCCGCAACTAAAAAGAGCGGTCAACGTATAATAAGTGTCCAAAACCTGGCTCCACCACTGCCATTGACCAGACAAAATGTTCTCCATTATGCTAATTGAAACCAGAGAGCGCTAAACGAAAAAGTTTGTCGCTCTTTGTGGTCAATTTATTAAAATCCGGCCCACCACAGCCGGATAAAGGAGGACACGCATGGCCAATGTACAAAACATCGTCCGTGGCGTTTCAGAACTTGTTCAATCGGATGCCTTTGAGCAGTTCCAGATAGACGCCAGGGACTTCATCTCTGCCCGCCAGGGTGGAGAATCGGCGGTCACCAAAATCTCGCAGATGGCTTCCACCCTGGAAGAAGCGGCCGAGGTGCTGAACCGCAGTTTCGCCCGGTCGGAGACGGAGGGGCGGCAGGAAACCGCCAACGTTATCTCGCCCGTGGTGATCCCCAAACGGTCCGGTTCCTACTTTTTTGCCCTGACAATACCGGCGATTTTCCTCTTTTTTGGCCTGGTTGGGCAGCTGATGAGCGGTGCGTTTGATGCCCTGTTTGGCTCTGGCATTGCCACAGCCTTCTTTGGGCCGCATTACTTTTTGCTGGTGCTGGCTTTTGCCGTGCTCAACGTGGCCCGCGCCCGCATCGTCATGGTGCCAGACGGCAGCCAGGCGCTCATCACCAAGTTTGGCAAGCTGGAAGAAACGGTGGGTCCGGGGCGCAAATTCCTGGGCTTCCATCCCCGGCGCAAGGTGAGCTACCTCGTCAACACCACCAAGGAATATCCCTACAACGCACCCATCCGCGAAGCGCCAACGGCCAGCCGGGTCAACGCTTCGGTGGACCTGTTCCTGCAGTTCCGCATTGAGAATCCGGTAGAGTTCATCTTCACCCTCGGTGGCGTCAATGGTTTTTCAGAGAAGCTGGACAATGCCATCAGCGAAGTTACCCGCGCCCTGATCTACGAGCAAAAAGCGGAGGAAATCTACGACCTGATTGGGGAAACCACCCAGGGCATGCTGGAGACGCTCAACCGACAGTTTTTGCCTGCGGTGCGCTTTGTTAACGCCAACATCACCCACGCCGAGCCGTCCAGCCAGGAATACCGCATGGACCTGGCTGCGGCCGAAGTGGTGAAGGTGGCTAAAGAAGCCTACACCTACCAGTACGAGCTGGAACTGCGCAAAAGCCAGGACGAAGGCGACCTGAACAAGGAACTGGCTTCGCTGCGGCAAACCTTGTCGGAAATTCGGGCGGAGATTGCAACCTCGCAGGCGCAGATTGACACGGCGCATGAGAAGGCGATCAACCAGTCCAACGCCTATGCTCGCCAGCTGCTCGTCGAGGCGCGCAGTGAGGCCCAGGCCAACGCGGCGCTGCTGGAGGCGCAGGCGCTGGACATCCGTACGGTGAACAGTGCTTACTACCCGGAAATATTGGAGTATCGCTACAAGCGTGAGGTGCTGGACAAGATTACGGCCGTTGCCGATAAACTCCCCCAAATCATCAACCTGGGCGCCGCCGACGAAAACAGTATCGACTTCATGGAAGTGGCCCGGCATATGATGGGCATTGAGGACAGGCCGCTTTACACCGAAGAAGATATCCGCGCCATTCGCGCCCGGGCCAAAGAAATCATGGCGCGTATCAAGGAGCGCACCAACCAGCTCAACAAGCTGGTTGACCAGGACGACGAGCTGCTGTCGATGGCCGAAATTGATCCCACCATTGCCAAGGAGGTCGAGGCTGTATTGCCCCCGGCCGCCGTGGCCGAAGCCGAAAACAGCGGCCAAGGAGGAAGCTGATGGCTGTTACCGGAAGTTTTTCACGCATTAAAGAAGTAGTTGGTACCTGGGAAAATATTCAGCGGCTGCTGCGATCCGGTGATGCCGGGTCCCTGGTGCCGGTGGTTATTCCCAAAGATCGGCGGCGCATGGGCTGGATGATTTGGTTTGCCCTGGCGTTTTATTCGCTCATTACCAATCTGCTGCTGTTTGGTTTTAGCGGGGCTGGGATTAGCCTGGCGGTGATCAGTGTGCTTCTGTTTACCCTCATCGGGGCTTTTGCCTGGTGGCGCAGCGCCATCGTGGAAATTGAGCAGGGTACCACTGGAGTCCTGTCCCGCTGGGGCAAAATCGAGGAAACGCTCAAGCCTGGCCGCCGCCTGCTGTGGTGGCCGTGGGAAAAGGTGGAATTTATCGTCGATACCTCGACGGAGATTCCCTACACGGCGCCCGTGTTGGCCTGCCCCACGCAGGAAAATGTGCCGCTGAAGGCAATTGAGTTTTTCCTCAAGTTCCGCATCATTGACCCGGTGCTGTTTGTGCGCCACATCGGCGCCAGCAACTACGACATGGTGCTGAGCAGTGCGGTACAGGACGCCATTCGCAACCGCAGCCGCCGCGTGGAAACGGCCAACGCCTACGACCTGCGCGGCAGCAACGTGGACGACATGCGCGAACAGCTCAACCGGCAGATGAGCCGCTACGGCGTCAAAATCACCGGGGCCAACATCCCCGATGTGCAGCTGCCGAACCAGTACCAGCAAAATCTGTCAACGCGTGAGCGTGTGGCCAAAGAGCTGGTGGCCTACGAGAAAGAGTGGGAACTGGTGCGTAAACGCCGGCAGGATACGCTGCTGTTGGAAATTGAGCGGGCCAAAAAAGAGCGTGACGAGAAGCGTATTGCCGTGCAAGAAGCCATCAACAAGGCGCGCGAAAGCGTGGCCCAAATGCTGCAGCAGCGCGAGGCCGAGGCGGAAAAAATCCGGCTGGAGATTGAAGCCGAAGGCCGCGCCGAGCTGAAGTCGGCCGAAAACGAGGCGCGGGCGCTGCACCGGCTGGGGCAGTCGTACAAAGATAACCAGGCGGTGCTGCAATACGAGCTGGCCGTGAAGCGGCTGGATGTGGCTGAAGAGCTGCTGCGCAGTGCGCCGCGGCCCATCATCGTGAACCAGAGCGGCGGCGACCAAAACTCCGCCCTGGCGACACTGCTGCTGGCCCAGCTGCTGCCCGAAACGCTGCGGCAGGCCAACGCCAACGACGGTATCTTGCCCCGCATCGGCGGCCGCATTGGCGGCAAGAAGCCATCGCGCAGCTTCTCCGACGCTGGTGACGAAGCGTAAGTAAAAAAGACCGGAAGGTGCTGACCCTTCCGGTCTTTTTTTATTTTTGGATGAAGAAACAGTCAGAAAGCAGGTGCCTCCTGGTTTCCTGATTGGTCAACCAGCGCCGCTGGCCCCGCCACCGGCGGCCCCAGCCCCGGCTGCCCCGGCGCCTGCCGCGCTGCCACCAGAGGAGGAGGAAGCGGCCGTCATGGCCACAAACGCCGCCATGCCGCCGTCGTCGGCCCGGTTGAGGGCGTGGAAGTAAGGTGGCAGTTGGGTCCAGCCTTCTTTTTCAAAGAACCTGGCCCACTGGTGCAGCAGGCCGTAGCTGGCGGCGTAGGGCAGGTAACGGTTGAACATGTTGGTTTCACCAACGGCCGCTTTGTGCCGGGTCACGTCCTTCAGGTGCTGGTAGAAGCTCTGCCATTCGTTGGCCAGCAACCTGGCCTCGTCGGTGAGAATGGTCAGGCTGCTGCCCACGCCCATCAGAACGCCAAACACCACAAAGAAACTGAACGCAACCAGCATCGGCCACAGACCAAACAGGTTTTCGAAGATTACCGTCAGAATCATGATGAGGACGGCCAGGATCATGAAAACAAAGCTGCCCGCCATCACCCAGGTTCGGCGGCTTTTGCGCCGGGCATCAATGTAGCCCGCGGCCTTAATTTCTGCTTCCAGCGGCTCGGTGAACTTCTTCCACTGGCTGCCGGTGACGGCGCTGCTGAGTTTAGACATTTTTACGGATTTATGCTGCATCCCTTTGGTTTCAAACAGCAATCGCAGCAGGCCCTTTTCGTGCGGCCGTAAATTGCCCGACTCTTCCAGCAGCACAATCTCAAAATCCCGTCCGCTAAATATGCTCTTTTTTTCAAGCTCCTCAATGCTGAGGATGCCGCGATCAGCCAGGTCAAACAGCGTGGCCAGGGCGTTGGACCAGCTGGGGCTGGCCCCGCTGCCGTTCAGCACCCCGGCAATGGCCGGTGGCAGGTTGTTGGGCGGTTCGTAGTAGACGGCCGTACTCTTCTTCACCTGCGGCTGGTGGCTGCGCCCGAGCATGACGGCACCGACGATGCCCGATACTAAAATCACCAGACTGGCGCCAATCCATACTGGGCCTAGTGCGTTTTGTTCTACCTGCCGGATTTGCCAGGCGGGTGGGCTGGCGATCAGGCTGCCTCTGGCAAAGGTCATCTCAAACACCATCGTATTGTTGGGTTCAATGTTTTGCCGGGTGAAGGTCACCTCGCTGCCGCTGCGGTCCACCTGGGCGGTGTTGGCCGTGACCTGGGGCGTCTCCAGCAGCTCGGCCGAAGCCGGGTAGCGCAGCGTGACGGCGCTGCTGTCGATGGTGTACTCAAACTCGTCAGGCAGCGGTTGGTAGCGCAGCAGATCGGCCTCTTCGGTTTGCTGGACCACGCCAAACATCTGGTAGGTCAGGACGAAGGTGCGGGTGGTATTGGCCGTCGGCTCCATGTGCCAGGTGACACGGATGTTGTCGTCGGATTCCACCTCTACCTGGCCGGCGTTAGTCCCTTGGGGATAGGAACGGCCGTCTACCGACGCCTCTAAAATTTCTACGCCATCCGTTCTGTCTGTCGGTATTTCCCGAAAAACAAAGGTAAATGGCTCGCCGACAAAGCGGAACACCACCGTTTCGGTAACCAACAGCGACCCGTCATTTTGCACCACAATATCGACATCAAACCGGTCGGCGCTGTAAGATTTTTCCTGCGCCAAGGCGCCGGGCACACCACTCAGCAGGATGACCAGCACAACAAGAGCAGCTACCATTTTACGCCACATAATTCGCTCCTTTTAGAAATAAACGGCCCAATATATGGGCCTTTTTCGCAAAAAACTAATGATTTCTACGAAATATGGCGGTGCTGCGTTGCGTAAAACTAATCGAGTTCGATCTCCTCAGGTGGCTCTTCCTCACCCAGGCCACCTTCCAGGCTGGCCAGCATGTCTTCGATGGCTTCAATGACGTCATCGTCCAAAAACGACGAATCGCACTGTTCGCACACCCAAATGGGTACATCTTCGATCAGGACTTCTTCGCCGTTAATTTCTGTTTTGTAGGTAGTTGTTTCTTGCACCATCGTGCCTTTGCACACGGAACATTGCATGATTCAAATTTCCTTATTGAGTGAATAGCAAGGGCATCGCCTCGCCGCTTCGCGCCCGGCGATGCCGATTTTAGAGGGGCATTTTCAGTTTTGAGGGTCAAAATGACCCCCAAAACTGAAAATGCCCAAACCTTCCCCCGCACGGGGCGCGAAGCGCCATCGGGCGGGATACCAAGCTAGATGGTTACCAATCTTTGAGCAATTATTTTTCAGTCCAGTCCAAGGTATCTCAATTTGGGGAAAATTCAACTTTTCAGCACGGTGTCAGACAACGATTTTTCGCGTAGAGAGCAAAATCCGCTTCAGTATCCAGGTCGAATTGGAGGCCGGGTAGATCGACGAGGTGACAGGCGAGCCCCAGGCGCGTGGCTTCTTGTTGGTGGTGATGGAAGCTGTTACGGCCGTAGCCAAACCGAAATTCCAACCCCGTCGGCAAAATCAATCCGTTCGTGCCCTGCTGCTGCCGGTCGCTGCATAACATGAGGGTAGGCTTGGAAACGGCCGTTGCCCCCAGACCAACCAGTTCCGCCAGCTCATTTGCCTGCAAAAAAGGCAAATCAGAGGGCAAGATCAGGCAGTGGCTGGCTCCATTTTGTGCCGCCAGGGCTACGCCCGTGGTTACGGCCCCGTTCAGGCCACTGCCCGGCGGTTCGGCCAGCGTGCGGCAGCCAAAGCGGGCGGCCGTTTCAGTAACGAGCGGGTCTTGGGTGATGACGGCCGTTTCCCCCAACCCCGTCACCAACGGCAGCAGCCCCAGCGTGCGCGTCAGCAAATGCAGCGTCAACTCAGCCCGCTCTTCAGGCGACAGCACGCCAGCCAACCGGGATTTGGTTCGGGCCAGCGATTTGACGGGGAGGATGGTCCAGAGGTTCATGACGGGTGGTAGTATTTCCCCGGAAACTCCGAGTTTCCGGGGAAATGGGTTGCTAGGGCAAAAACTGCGTGGTGAAAGCGGCCGTCACGTCCACCTCACCCGGCAGCGATTCGTAGGTTTGCAGCATCTCCGACAGAGCCTGCCACTGCGCTTTGGTTTGCCAGCCGAAGCCGCTAGGCGAGATGGCATCGGCCAGTTCGGTATCAAGCATAAAGCGCATGTGGGCGGCATCGGCATCTTCACCCGCGTACTTGAGCACAATTTGCACTGCCTCGTCCGGGTTTTCCTGCGCATATTCGATGCCGCGCAGGACGGCGTTCATGAAGCTTTGCAGTAGTTCCGGGTCCGATTCGATCAGCGCTTCCGTGGCTACGTAGGTCAGGCCCAGTGTGGGCACGCCGTAATCGGCCGCTTCCCACTGCACTACCTCAAAACCCCAGCCGCGAATCAGGTTCGGCTCGTTGGATTTAAAGACCGGATACACGTCCACCAGCCCCTCCGTCAGCGTGCGTGGGTCGAAGCCGACGTTGACCAGCGCCACATCATTGGCCGTCAGGCCGTTGGCCGCCAGCAGGGCAAACAGGTCGGGCGGCGGTGTGCCCTTGAAGCCAACGGTGTGGCCAGTCCAGTCGGCAGGGGTGCTGAGGCCGCTGTCGGCCAGGGCGACAAACGCCTGCTGGCCGCGCTGGCCAATCAGGCCAATGGAAACGAGCGGTAAACCGGGATCGGCGCGGCGTTGGAGGAGAACGGCCGCATCCTGCGTGGTCACCTGCACTTCACCGGCGGCCAGCAGCTGAAGATGCTCGCCACCACCAGCCGAATGTTCGATGGTGACGGCCAGCCCTTCATCGGCAAAAAAGCCTTTCTCCTGGGCCACGTACGCACCCACAAACGGCAAATTCGCCTGAGGCTTAAACCCGGCCATGAAGGTCATCTCGCGCAGCGCGAGCTGCTCCTCAGCCTGGCAGGCAGTTAAGAAAAAAATGATGATGAATAAGAATGTGAGTCGGTTTCGGTGCAAAGTTGTTTCTCCTGAGTTAAAAGTGGAACACAGAGATGCACAGAGGAGTCACAGAGTTGCACAGAGAGAAGAAAAAATCTGTGTCATCTGTGAAATCTGTGGATTCATTCCCAAAAAAGAAATTGTTTTTCCAGCCAGACGATGCTTTGGTAAACGGCCGTACTCAACCCCGTCAAAATAAACACGGCGGCAAACAGGGCGGGCATGTTCAGATTGGTGTAGGCCAGCCACATGGCCCGGCCCAGGCCGCTGGAGGCGCCCATCCATTCCGCCACCACCGCACCGATGAGCGCCAGCGGCCCGACCACGCGTAAAGCGGCAAAAAGATACGGCCGTGCCCCCGGCCACCGTGCCTGCAAAAAAATCTCCTGCGGCGTGGCGTTGAGCGAGCGCAGCCAGTCCAGCAGCGCCCCATCCACCGAGCGAAAGCCCGTGAGCGCGTTGATCAACACCGGGAAAAAGGTGAGCAGCGCCGTCACAATCACCTTGGGTGCGGGGCCAAAACCCAGCCAGATGGTGAGAATCGGGGCGATAGCGATGATGGGCGTGGATTTGATGAGGATCGCCAAAGACATGACCCCCTGCTCCAGCTGCTGCCAAAAGGTGATGAGCACAGCCAGGGCCAGGCCAACGGCCGTTCCCAAAACCAGCCCCGCCACCGCTTCCAGCAGCGTCACGCCGCCCGCCAGCAGCAAGTCGGCCAAATGGCTGAACAGGTAGCTGAATACGGCCGTTGGCGCGGGAAACAAATATGCAGGCGTGTCGGTGAGGCGAACGGCCGTTTCCCACACCACAAATACCCCCACCAGCAGTCCCACGCCAGACAAATTGACCCGCTTCCGCAGGAATTTAACCGCATAGGGCGCAGAGGACGCAGAGGAAAAATCAATCTGTGAAATCTGTGAAATCTGAGGATTTTCCTTAGCCATGGACCACCTCCTGCCGCAGCAGCGCCCGCGCCTGTCGCAGAAGGTCCTGGAACGCCGCGCTGGTGTCGTCGCGGGGGCGGGGCAGCGGCACGGCGATCTCCCCGGCAATCGTGCCCGGTCGTGACGTCAGCACCACGACGCGGTCGGACAGCCGAATCGCTTCGTGCAGATTGTGGGTGATCCACAGCACCGTCGGCCGGAACTGCCGCCAGAATTGCAGCAGTTCCCCGGCCAGCAGCTCCCGCGTCAGTTCGTCGAGGGCGGCAAATGGCTCATCCATCAACCAGACGGCCGCTCCCGTAGCCAGCGTCCGCGCCAATGCCGCCCGCTGCTGCATCCCGCCGGAGAGAGTCAGCGGGTAGGCATGAGCAAAGTCGCTGAGGCCAACCATTGTGAGCAAATCTTGGGGGTGGGGAACGGCCGTTCCCCCATTTTTCGGATTGATTTTCTGGGCCAGCCGCACGTTTTCCAACACGGTGCGCCAGGGCAGTAGGGCAGCCTGCTGGGCCATCCAGCCAATCTGCTTGGCGGCTCGAGCGGCGGCGGGCGGCTGCCCATCGAGGCAGACGCTGCCCTGGGTGGGCGTTTGCAGCCCGGCAATGAGGCGCATCAGGGTCGATTTGCCGCAGCCGCTGACGCCGACAAGACTCACAAATTCGCCCGGCTGGATGTGCAGATCGATAGCTTGTAGGGCGTGGGTACGGCCGTAACGATGGCTCAGCCCATCCACGCGAATGTCGAGTGAATTCATGCGCGTCCCAATCCTTGCTGTCCGGTGAGGCGCTGCGGGATAATTTGTACGGCCGTCCAGCCCTCAGTCTGGCACAACTCTGGCTGCTGATCCGCCCCCTGGCCCAGGTAGCGCACCGCCAGGCGCTGGCGCAGCCCTGCCAAACCACCAGGAATCTGGCTTTGTGGCACTGCTTGGGCGGCACCTACGACAAAGGCGCGGCGCAGCGGCGGCCACGGTTCGTCGATAGTGAGCGAAACACGCCCCGTTTCATCCACGACCTGCTTCCACTGCGCGCCCGGCGAGGCGGCGACCCAAAAGGAACGGCCGTCCCATTCGTACCACAGCGGCAAGACGTGCGGCGTGCCGTCGGCGCGTACGCAGGCCAGCCGGGCGCTCCACGGCCCGTGCAAAAACTGCTCAATTTCCGCCTGGCCCAGGGCGCGGTTGGGGCCGATGGGTTCGCCAACGGCCCAGCCGTACGGCTGGTACACCGCCGCCCCCAACCGAAACGAAATGCGCGATGCGGCCTGCTGCACCTGCTTTTTGAGCCCGGCCACCGTTTCTGGCTGGCTGCGGAAGAGGGGCAGGCTCACCTGCAAGGCGGCGCTGGGCTGCACGCCGTCGGCGCAAATGGGGCAGGCGATGTCGATGGTTTCGGCCGTTTCCTGGGTGGCGGCGCCTTCACTGCGGAACTGGTTGAAGACGGCCGTTTGCTGCGCTACCTGGTTGGGAATTCCAGCCAGCAGCAGGCGGCCGCCAGGGCTGGCCGATGCGTCCTCGCGCTGCCCCAGGCGGTACACAGCACGTACCCGGTTGACCCCTTCGCGCTGAGCCAGCAGCACCGTTTCTGCCCGATCGAGCCAGAGGAGAACGGTCGTTTCTGCCAGATTAATCTGCGCCATTTCCGCTTCAAAGGCAGTAATAAGCGGCTCCAGCCCTGGCGATTTTTGCGGCAGCAGTGCCCACAGCGCTGGGCCGAGCTGGTATTTGCCCCGGCTGTCGCTCTGCTCGATGTAGCTGCGCGCCTTCAGCGTGTTCAGCAGGGCAAACAGCCCACTGCGCGACATATCATCCAGCCGATCCAGCAGCTCCGTGGCGCTCAGCCCATCTGGCGTACTGCCCAGCGCCTCTAATATGTTCAACGTCCGCTCGGCGGCAGGCACCTGTTTTGAGTAGTTCATAAGCAGAAGGAGATTAGAGATTGGAGACTGGAGATTGCCCAATCTCTAATCTCCAATCCCCTAAATTTAGTCCAGTATACAAAATAGGCGTTTATTATAGCGGACAAAACAGATTTGTCATTGAATTTGCGGAGGTAGTGCAAGCCCCCTGGGGCTTCCCCAACTAGCCGGGCGGCTTATGAACCTGAAGAAAATAAATCGGTAATCGCCCACAGAGATCCTTCAGGTTCATTTAAGGCGATTCAGTGTCAAGTTTATTACGGTTTTATTTTTGAATCGCCATCAGCCCCCGGCGGTCCAAAAAGTGCACGCGACTGGGCCAGGGGGCACGGGTTTTCTCTTTTTCTTCGGCAGGCCAGCCAAGCGTCAGCAAACCCTGTGGCTCCCAATCGGGCGGCAAATCGAGCGTTTCCTGCACCAGCTCGGGCACAAAAAGCGGGGCGCAGAGCCAGCATGCCCCCAGCCCGGCGGCGTGGGCGGTGAGCCATAACGTTTGGGCGGCCATGGCCACACTTTGCACGGCCATCGTACGCTCGGCCTGGCGGCGACGGCCGTCTGCATAACTGTCCATATCCACCATGCTCAAACACACCACAACCACCACTGGCGCGCCGGTAATACGAGCGAAGGAGCGGTCTACGTCGCGTTCAATCACCTCTGGCGGGTCGCCGTCGGCGGTGCGATCGGCGCGCAGGCGTAGGCCCATGGCGCGGGCCAGTGTTTCCTTGCTGGCGGGAGTTTCCAGCACGGCGAAGCGCCACGGCTGGCGGTTGTGGGCGGAGGGGGACCAGACGGCCGTTTCCAGCAATAAATCCAGCAGTTCCGGCGGAACAGGTTCATCGGTATAACGGCGAATGGCACGACGGCCGTGTGCCAGGCGTACAAAATCATCTAACGTTGCGTTTGTCATGTTCGGAGTATAACCAATTTCCTTGAAGCAACACCGGCTGGACTGTAGAATGGTTATTGGTCAGAAGGGCACTATCCACAGATGACACAGATTTCACAGATAAAGAACCCAAAATCTGTGTCATCTGTGTAATCTGTGGTTAATTACTTAGGAGGAGAGCATGAGTGGAGAAGCGTATATTTTTGAGGCGATTCGCACGCCGCGGGGGCGGGGTAAGCAGAACGGCTCCCTGTACGAGGTGCCGCCGGTGGAGCTGCTGGCCACGCTGCTGCGCGCGATGCAGCAGCGGCACGACCTGGACACCGCCCAGGTGAATGACGTGGTGCTGGGCTGCGTGACGCCGCTGGGCGATCAGGGGGCGGATATTGCGCGGACGGCCGTTCTCTACGCCGGGTGGGATGTGGACGTGCCCGGTGTGCAGCTGAACCGCTTTTGTGCCTCGGGGCTGGAGGCCGTCAATATAGCCGCCATGAAGGTGCGCTCCGGCTGGGAAGAGCTGGTGGTGGCGGGCGGCGTTGAGTCGATGTCCCGCCTGCCGATGGGCTCCGACGGCGGGGCAATGATGTTGGACCCCAAGGTGAGCAGCAAGATCAACTTTGTGCCCCAGGGCATCGGTGCGGACCTCATCGCTACGCTGGAAGGGTTCAGACGCGACGATGTGGACGCCTTTGCCCTGCGCTCGCAGCAGCGTGCCGCCCACGCCTGGGAAAACGGCTACTTCCAGAATTCCATCGTACCGGTAAAAGACCAAAACGGGCTGACCATCCTGGAAAAAGATGAGCATATCCGGGCCGATTCGACGCTGGCGGGTCTGGGCAAGCTCAGCCCGGCCTTTGCCGCCATTGGCGAGATGGGCTTTGACGCCCTGGCGCAGCAGGTCTACACCGAGGTCGAGCAAATCAACCACGTGCACACGGCGGGCAACTCGTCCGGCATTGTTGATGGCGCGGCGCTGGTGCTGATTGGCTCAAAGGAAAAGGGCAAAGCGCTGGGGCTGAAGCCGCGGGCGCGCATTCGTTCGGCGGCGCTGGTGGGCACCGAGCCGACGATCATGCTCATTGGTCCGGGGCCAGCCTCGCAGAAGGCGCTGAAGCTGGCGGGCATGGATGTGAAAGATATTGATCTGTTTGAGGTGAACGAGGCGTTTGCGGCCGTTGTGCTGCGCTTCATGCGTGACCTGGGCATCGAGGGGGCAGAAAACGTCAACGTCAACGGCGGGGCGATTGCCATGGGGCATCCGCTGGGGGCCACCGGAGCGATGCTGCTGGGCACGGTGCTCGACGAGTTGGAGCGCACCGACCTGGCCACGGCGCTGATTACGTTGTGTGTTGGCGGTGGTATGGGCATTGCCACGGTGATTGAGCGCGTCTAAGAATCTACGTCTTCTCAAGAACTGTGCTAGGAAAGGAATTGTGAATGATGAATAATGAATTGTGAATCGTGAACGATCCTTCCTCCAGGCTTTCATTTACAATCAAACGTTCACAATTCACTATTCGCAATTATTGAGGGTGTGGGATGGCAATTCATTACGCAAAAGATGAACAGCAGATTGTAACGTTGACGCTGGACCGGCCGGGGCGGTCGGCTAACGTGATTGATGCCGAATTTGGCGTGGCCCTGGCGACAACGCTGGAGCGTTTGCAGGCGGAGCCGAACCTGGCCGGAGTAATCATAACCTCGGCCAAAAAAACGTTTATGGCGGGTGGTGACCTGGAATGGCTGTACGCCGCCACAGATGCTGCCGAGGTTTTCCGCGGCGCCGAGGCGCTAAAGGCAGCTTTCAGACAGATGGAAAAGCTGGGCGTGCCAGTGGTGGCGGCCATCAACGGCACGGCGCTGGGCGGTGGGTTGGAACTGGCGCTAGCCTGCCATTATCGTGTCGTGCTGAACGATTCGCGACTGAAGCTGGGCTTCCCGGAAGTGACGCTGGGCTTGCTGCCGGGCGGTGGCGGCGTAACGCGCCTGCCGCGTATGATTGGGCTGCAAGCCGCCTTCCCGCTGCTGACCGAAGGCACGCAGCTGGACCCCGTCGCGGCCAAAGCCGCCGGGCTGGTGGATGAGCTGGCGGAAGATCTGGCCGATCTCCAAACCAAAGCCCGCGCCTGGATTGCGGCCAATCCTAAGGCAGCTCAGCCGTGGGACAAGCCCGGCTTTCGCATTCCGGGCGGCGACCCGCGCAGCCCGAAGGTGGCGCAGCTGCTGGCAGTAGCGCCAGCCATGTTGCGGAAGCGCACCTACGGCAATTATCCCGCGCCGGAAGCGATTTTGAGCGCTATGGTGGAGGGTACGGCCGTTGATTTTGATACCGCTAGCCGGATTGAGTCGCGCTATTTTGCCCGGCTGGCCACCAGCCAGGTGGCTAAAAACATGATCAACGCTTTCTGGTTCCAGCTGAACCAGATCAGCGACGGGGCGAGCCGGCCGCAGACGGTGCCTCCGCAGGTGACGCAAAAGGTGGGCGTGCTGGGTGCGGGCATGATGGGGCATGGGATTGCTTACGTAACGGCCGTTGCCAACCTCCCCGTCGTGCTCAAAGATGTCACCCTGGAACAGGCCGAGGCGGGCAAGGACAAAGTGGCGGCGCTGCTGGACAAGCGGGTGCGACAGGGCAAGCTGACCAGGATGCGGCGCGACGAAACGCTGGCCCGCATCCAGCCCACGGCCGATGCCGCCGACGTGGCGGGCTGCGATTTGATCATCGAGGCGGTGTTTGAGGATCGTGAGCTGAAGGCGAAGGTGACCCAGGAAGCAGAGGCGGTTTTGGCGGAGACGGCCCCTTCGGCAGGCTCAGGGCAGGCTGTCTTCGCCAGCAACACCTCTACCTTACCCATCACCGGACTGGCAAAGGCATCCAAACGGCCGCAAAACTTCATTGGCCTGCACTTTTTCTCGCCGGTAGAAAAGATGAAGCTGGTGGAAATTATCACTGGAACCGAAACCAGTGACGAGACGCTGGCCAGAGCGTTTGATTTCGTGCTGAAAATCCGCAAGACGCCGATTGTGGTGAACGACAGCCGGGGGTTTTACACCTCGCGGGTGTTTGGCACTTATCTACGTGAGGGGCTGGCCCTGTTGGGCGAGGGGCAGCACCCCCGGGCCATCGAAGCGGCGGGCCTGCAGGCGGGCATGCCCGTGGGGCCGCTGGCCCTGGCCGACGAGGTGAGCCTGGGGTTGATGCGCCACATCCGCGAGCAGACGCGCAAGGATTTTGCGGCCGAGGGTAAACTGGTGCCCGGCCACCCCGCAGATGCGGTGCTGGATGTAATGACGGAGGAATACGGCCGTTTCGGCAAAGCTCGCGGCGCGGGATTCTACGATTATCCCGAGGATGGCCAAAAGCACCTCTGGCCGGAGCTGCGTACCCTCTTCCCGCCACATGGTGAACCCTTATGCCAGGAGGAGATGATTGAGCGGTTGATGTTTGTGCAGGTGCTGGAAACGGTGCGCTGTTTAGAAGAAAACGTGGTCACCAGCGCCGCCGACGCCAACATCGGGTCGATTTTTGGCTGGGGCTTTGCGCCGTTTAAGGGCGGCACGCTGCAATACATCAACGATTATGGCGTGGCGGCGTTTGTGCAGCGCAGCCAGGAACTGGCGGCCCAATACGGCGACCGGTTTGCTCCGCCGCAGAAGCTGCTGGCGATGCGCGACGCTGGTCGCACGTTTTGATCGATTTGCCTTCCCAGAGGATCGGAAATTTCTATTAGTACATCAAATTACTAAATTTGCGGGGTAAATCTTGGCAATTTACCGACAAACGCCCCGCTTTTTTAGAAAATCCTTGTACTAGGGGCTGCTGTCTGTTATTAACCAAGTATCATCTTTTGTAGGTCGAGAGAGGATGTAAAGAATATCTTGATTGAATACGCTGCCATCATCTCGTTTAGTGAACGCAAGGAAAACCCGTACAGAAGCTGTTGTATCTGTTTCTTCAGTGACTTCCAGTTTTAGAATCTCAACATATCTGAAGGGAAAATAGTAATCATTAAATTGAGAAAATCCACTAGGATATTTGCTAATCTTGTAGTCCCCTGAGAGCTTTTCCCATGCTTTATGAGTATCAAGGCCGGTCAAATCATGGATGTAACTTGAGACAAAAACACTAGGTTCTCTTAGTTTTCGATCTGAATTCCAAGAATAAATGGCGTATATCGCAATTAGAATGAGGGCAATAAGCAGTATCCAGGTAAAAGTATTAGAATTGTTTGATGCTGTGCTAGATTGCTCAAATTCATTTTCGTCATAAGGTCTTGATTCTTCATACTCGTACCTATTAAAAAGGTTTGGTCTATCTACCTGAACTTGCTCGACGAGATCATCAAGCCTTCCACGACGTTCAAAATAATCTACAAGTTCCTGTGCAAACATAATTCGGGTAGTGTTGGCGCCGCCAACATTTTCCCAATTGACTCCTAAATTTTGGCAAAGCAGCTTCATTTCCTGCAAGTTATATCCAGAAGCAATCATGTCACGCAGCGTATTTTTTTGCCTTGGGTCTAATTCAAGCATTTCAAACACCTATTGATCGAAATTCACCCCAAAATTTCTTTTTACTTATCACTTTTAAAGCATTGTCTTTGCTTTCAGCTCCAGGTAACGATTGATGACGGCGATGGAGAGCTGATTGGCGGGCACGTCAAGGGTGAGGACGCCTTGCTGGCGCAGACGATCTAGCGTGATCTGGCGCTGGTCCAGCAGTTGGGCGGCCGCCATGCGCTGGTAGGCCGACTGCGAATCTTCGGGCCGCTGCTGAGCTGCCTGCACCACATCGGGATCGCTGATGGTGACCACCAGGGGCAGGCTGCGCCGCGCCAACAAGGAAACGTGACTTACCAGACTTTCCAGGCTGATTCCATGCGTCAAATCAGTAAAGATCACAATGAGGGAGCGTTTGCGCTGTTTGGCGGCCAGGTAGCTGAGGGCACGGCCGTAATCAGACTCAACCGGCTGGGCTTCGACGGCATAGAGCAGTTCCAACATCCGGTAAAACTGGCCGCGTCCCTGGCGTGGGGAAAGGTAATGCTGGATGTCGTTGGCGAAGCTCATCATGCCCACTTTGTCGCCTTTGCCGGTGGCTACATAGCCCAGCAGCAGCACGGCGTTGACCACGTAATCCAGCTTGGCCATCTGGGCCACGGGGCTTTGCATCATGCGCCCCACATCCAGCAGCGCAATCACGTTCTGGCTGCGTTCGGTCTGGTATTCCACGGTGACCGGGCGGTGGCGGCGGGCGGTGGCTTTCCAGTCGATGCGGCGGTATTCGTCGTCGGGCAGGTATTCGCGCAGGCGTTCAAATTCGGTGCCTTCACCGAACTGGCGGGTGTTGCGCAGGCCGATTTCTTGCAGGCGGTTGCGGCGCAGCAGCAGATCGTAGCGGCGTACGTCCAGCAGGTTGGGGTACACTTTCACTGGTTCGGTGAGCGGCAGCTTACCCTGGCGAATGGCCAGGCCAAGCGGCCCCTGCCAACGCAGGTTCAGATGGCCAAACTGGTAGTCTCCGCGGCGCAGCGGGTGCACGTAGTAGGTGGCTTCCCAGGTGCGGCGCGGGCCAACCTCGCCAGTGAGCAGCCGTTCGGAGATGTTGAAGGCGTCCGGTGGTTCGTCGCGCAGCCAGACGGCCGTTCCACGACCGCTCCGGTTACGCACGATGATCTTGACGGGATTGTCCGCCCCCAGGCTCAGCTTCTGGTCGTGTTCGCGGCGGATGTCGAACCGCTTTTCAATGGGTTCGGCCGTTCGCCAATCAAACCAGATCAGCAGGCAAACCAGCAGCAGATAACCAACTGCCACCCACTGCATCAGCGGCAGCCAGGCAGCCGCCGCCAAAATGGGGGCCGCCAGCAGTAAAATGAGTATGCCACGATTCGTCGGCTGCATTTTATTCATCCACAGATTGCACAGATTGCACAGATTTTGTTCTTGATAACCAACTTATCTGTGTAATCTGTGAAATCTGTGGTTTCATCTCCTGTGAATGGTCATCATCATGCCGTGCCGGGGGCGGATGGTGACGAGTGGGTCGGCTACAACGGGGTGATTAGGCAGCAGCTGGAGCCGGTATTTTTGTAAAACGGCCGTTACCACCAACCCCATCTCCACCTTCGCAAATTGATCGCCAATGCACAGCCGCGCCCCGCCGCCAAAGGGAAAATAGGCGTAACGTGGGCGGGTCTTTTCGGATGCGGGCAGGAAGTGGTCCGGGTAAAACTGGTCGGGCTTCTGCCAGAAGTCTGGATGGCGGTGCATGGTGTACGGGCTCATGATGATCAGCGCGTTGGCCGGGATGGATGCGCCGAGCAGCGTGTCGGCGGCGGTGGCACGGCGGGTGATGAGCCAGGCGGGTGGGTAAAGCCGCAGCGCTTCGGCAATGGTGCGTTCGACGGCGAGCAGGTGAGGCAGGTCATCAGTGGTGGGCAGACGGCCGTTCAGCACCGCATCAATCTCCGCTACCAGTTCTTCTTCAACTTCGGGATTTTGCGACAGCAGGTAAAAAAGCCAGGTGAGGCCGGAAGCGGCCGTTTCGTGACCCGCCACCAGCAAGGTAATCACCTCATCGCGCAGCTCGTCGCGAGTCATGCGCTCGTTGGTTTCACGGTCCCCGGCCATGAGCATTTGGCTCAAAATGGTGTCCGGGTTGCCCTTGCCCTGTGTGTGGTCCCGGATTGCCTGGTCGATGAGATCATCCAGCATTTGCAGCCCTTTGCGGAAGCGGCGGTGGCGCGGCGTGGGGACTACCAGCGGCAGGGCCACCAGCTGCTGTGAACGGTAAACGACGTAATCGAGCAGTACCAAAACGGCGTGGGTGAGCTTGTTGGCCACAGCCTGCAAATCCAGCCCCAGCAGCGCCTCGCCGACGATGTTGAGGGTGACGGCCATCATCTCTTCATCGATGTCGAGCGGCTGGCCGGTTTGGACGAAGGGTTCCCAGCTGTGCAGCATCGTTTGTGTGGCGTTGGTTATCGTCTGGCCCCATCCCAGCACACGCTGCCGGTGAAAAGCGGGCTGGATCATCCGCCGCTGCCTGCGCCAGAAATGGCCGTCACTGGTCAGCAGTCCGCGCCCGGTGATTTTGGCCAGGGTGTTGTACTGCACCGTGTTTTTGCTGTAGTTGCGCTGGTTGGTCACCAACACGTGCTCGATCAGCTCTGGGTGGTTCAGCTGATAAACCTCCCACAACCCAAGCGGGTAGTGAATAAAATCGCCGTGTTCCACCACGCTGCGCTGCAAAAAGGCCAGCGGATTCCGCTGAATCTCCGGAATGCGCAGCGGGGAGAGGTTGACTACTTTGCAGGTTGGTGTGTGGGAAACGGCCGTGTCAATCATTGCAAATTACCGTCCACAGATTACACAGATTTCACAGATTGAAGCGCTCAAAAATCTGTGTAATCTGCGAAATCTGTGGATAAAAAACTATCGTGGCACTTCAACTTGCCCCAGCAGCCGCCGGATGACGGTGTCGGGGTTGAGCCCTTCGATTTCGGCTTCCGGTTTGAGCAAGATGCGGTGGCGGTACACCGCGGGCGTGACAAATTTCACGTCGTCGGGCGTCACAAAATCCCGTCCCTGCATGGCGGCATACGTTTTGGACGAGAGCAGCACGTGTGTGGCGGCGCGAGTGCTGGCCCCCAGCGTGAGATCGGGCGACTGGCGCGACGCGGCCGCCACCTGGGCAATGTAGTTCAACACGCCGTCTTCCACCACCACCTGGTTAATCGCCTGCCGCACCTTGGCGATGGCTTCTGCCGGGAGACGGGCGCGCAGCCCGGTGGCGGCCAGGTCGTGGGCGTCGAAGCCGTTGTGGTAGCGGCGCAGCACCTCAATTTCGGTGTCTAAATCGGAGTAGGGCACGGTCACTTTGAAGAGGAACCGGTCCAGCTGCGCCTCGGGCAGTGGGTAAGTGCCTTCGTATTCAATCGGGTTTTGCGTGGCGATGACCATGAAGGGCACGCCCAGCGGATAGCGGGTGCCTTCCAGGTTCACCTGCCGCTCCTCCATCGCTTCCAGCAGGGCCGATTGGGTTTTGGCCGGGGCGCGGTTGATCTCATCGGCCAGCAAAATCTGGGTAAAGATCGGTCCCTTCTTCAGGTAAAACTGCCCGTTGCTGATGTCAAATACAGAAGTGCCCAAAATGTCCGACGGCATCAGGTCCGGGGTGAACTGGATGCGGCTGAAGTTGGCCTGCACCAGCTGGGCCAGCGTCTTGGCCATGAGCGTTTTGGCGGTGCCCGGCACGCCTTCCAGCAGCACGTGCCCGCCCGTCAGCAGGGCAATGACCAGCATCTCAAACGGCTCTTCCAGGCCTACCAGCACCTTGTCGGCCTCCCGCCGCAGCGTTTCGTAGATGGTTTTGAGTTGGGTTGGTTCCATTTTTACTCCTCGTTTGCTCGTTCCTACGCTCCGCGTGGGAATGAGTGTCTGGACGCTCCGCGTCCCGTGCGACGCAGAGCGTCGCGAACTTCATTCCACGCTCCGCGTGGAACGAGATTTACTGTCATGGAATGACAAGTGAGCGAGGCCTGAGCCTGTCGAAGGCCGACCTTCGGCAGGCTCAGGCCTCGCTGATATTTGAAATTTATTTCCTGCCGAACAAAGTCGCTTCGCGCACAATTTGCACCATTTCGCTTTCGCTGACGGTGGTGCGGGAGAGTTTTTCCAGCAGCTGGCGCAGGGCGTCGGTGTCTAGATTGGGCTGGTAGTTGGCCAGTTGATTGATAAATTCCTCGTCGGGCAGGCTGGGGTTGAGCCGGTAGCGGGCGCCCAAATCGCGCTTGAGCCGGTCGTGATAGTGTTGCAGGACGGCCGTTCGATGCCCCGCCCGTCTACTCAAGTTAGCAATGCCCGTAATGTACTCCAGCGGCGCCCGGCGCACCACGTCTTTGCGCAGCGGCACGGGGCGGCCAAAATGGCGTCCACGCAGCACCAGCCCGATAAAAATGATGGCCAGCACCAGCAGCAAGGCACGACCCACCGGGGTACGCTGGAGCCAGTTGTTTGATGTCAATGCCCCCTCCGCTTCTGGGCGAATGCCGTGGTGCCACTCGTTAAACCAGATGCCGCGCACCCCTGGCGCGGCGTTGAGCAGGTTCAGCACCAGTTCGGCGCTGCCTGGCGTTTGCAGCCCTTCGTTGCTGAATGGCTCAACGACGGTGGTGAGGATGACACGGCCGTTTCCTTCGGCAAAGGCTATTGCGGTGGGGTTCCCGGTCCGATTCGCCAGCAGCGTCACAAAATCGTCGCGCTCGGGGCGCAAAAAGAAGTTGGTTTCGGCGGCGAGGGTGTTTAGCGGCGGGGCTTGCAGCAGGGGAGTCTGGTTGGTGACGGCCGTATCCGATGAGGGCGCCAGGCCAAACGCCACGTCTAGTTGTTCCGCCAGATCGATGGTGGCCGCCCCAGTGCCCGCTAAAAGCAGCGTGCCGCCTTCTTCTACCCAGTTGTGCAAAAGCTCCCACTCGCCCGGCGTGAAGCGCACCGTCGGCTCCAGAACCAGGGCCAGATCGATCCCGCCGGGCACGCCAAAAACGGTGCCAACCGAATCGGTCAGCTTGATCTGCTGCGATTCCAGGTAAAGCCAGAGTGCCCGGCTGCCCTGCTGCTGCGTGGAGTAGGAGGCCAGAGGTGGGTCTTGCAGGCTGGCCTGCGCCTGCTGCACCACGGAAACGGCCGTAAAAACGGTCAGCAGCAGGAAGAGGAGGAGGGCCAGCCAGGCGTCGCGACTGAGACGCTTCATCGCGCCTCCTTCTGCTGGCGCAGCGTTTCCACCCGCCGGGCGTATGCTTCGTACTCGCTGGCGGTGAGCGTCTGGAAGCCGTACCAGACGCGGTCAAACACGTCGATCACTTCGCGCAAAATGGCCGCCAGTTCGGGACGGTGAGCCACGGTGCGCAAATATTCGTGGTTGGTGAGCGAACGATCGTAGCGCAGCAGGCCGCGTTCTTCTAGCAGCAGCAGGGCGGAGAGGTAAAGGTAGCGAACGGCCGTGCGGTAATCCCCACCGGTTGAAAGTTCCTGAGCGCGCTGCAAGGCCTGCTCGGCGGTGAGCGGTTGGCCGCCCAGCGCATCTTCGGCGTGCATGGCGGCATCGGCGGTAAAGCCGGTGATGAGATCACGCAGGGCGTACAGTAGCACGGCAGCGACCAGCACGGCGGCCAGGATGGCCAGCAGGTTGCTCACCGGCAGCCGCACGGTATTGTCTTCCGGGAAGAGGCGCAGAAAAAAGTCTTCGATGGCCTGGCGAATGTCTTGCCACAGGCGCTGCAAAAAGTTTGGTTCGTCCACCGTGTACTGGAATTCCGGCTGGCGCAAAATGTCGTCCAGCGCTGCCTGATCCAGCTTCGGCAGCGTAGGATCGGGCCAGCTCTGGCGGCTGGCGAGATAGGCGGTGAGCAGTTGGGCCAGCTGGTTCGGGCTGTTTTCTTCGTTTTGCAGCTGGCGAATGAGGAAGCTGTGGTTGATGGGTTGGATACGGCCGTTGCTCAGCTCAACTTCGGTGATGGCGGTGAGGGTGGTGACGGCCGTCTGGCGAACGGCCGCGCCCTCGTCCCCCGCCGCGCGCAAATCGTTGCGGATCTGGGTGATGGTGTCCCAGTAGGCGTCCAGCGGCAGGCGGCTGCCCTGGGCCAGCGCCGGACGCGCGGCAACAAGGAGCAGGACAAGAGAAATTAGATACGGCTGGAAACGGCCGTTTCTCCCCCACCAGGCCATCAAAAACCACTAAACCCCAACGCCGCCACCAGGAAAACCAGGAACAAAGCGATGTACAACACAACAATGGCCACGGTGATGAGCGAAAAATAACCTACTTCTTCCAGGCGAGGCAGCACGTTTTTTTCCAGCGGCGGAGCAGTCACCCGCACGGTTTCCGAATCGACCCGGTCAGATAAGGCCAAAACGGCCAGATCGAACCCCTCGGTGCGCACGCGGATGTCGAAGTAGAGCAGGGTGACGCAGGTGAGCTGGAGCGGCAGGTAGATCAGGTTGAGCAGCAGCACGATAACCTGCTGGATGAGGGAGGAGGTGGTGGCGTTGACGCCGCTGCCTACGGCGCTTTCCACGAGCACAACGGACAGGATGGCTGGGCCGGTCACCACCAGCTGCCCAAACAGCCCGAGGAGCAGCATAAAGCCAATCAGCCACCAGATGCGCCGTCGAGCCAGGTCCCAGGCGCGCTGGATGGCCTGCCCGGCGGAGCGATGTTCCAGTACGATGATGGGCGCCACCAGGGGCAGGATTACCAGGGCAAAGAAAAAAATCATGCCCAGACCACTAATCCAGCCGACACAGGGCACCAACGCCCAGACTGCCAGGGCAATCATGAGGAAAATGCCGAGAAAGGTGGCAATCAGCAGGGTAATACCGGAACGGCCGATCTTCTGGTACGCCTCAAACAATCCAATTTTGTGCCCCAGGTAGTTTTCGGCGACGGCTTTGGTCATGGCAGCGGTAGCTAACTGCACCAGCAGCAGCGTCACCAGCCGCCCCAGCCAGACCCACGGGTTATTGCCAAAGCCGCTGCTCTCCGCAACTTGCAGCCAGACATCGAAAACGGAGGCAGTCGGATCGAAGCCAAATTGAGGCGTGGGCGCTAACCAGAGGCCGACCATGTTAACGGCCGTTGCCGGAATTTGAGCCAGAGCCACGATGCCCACAAAAATGAGGAAGTTGCTGCGATACAGCCGGATGGCCCGGTCGAGCAGCTGGGCCATGCTCAGCGGTTGCAAGTTCTCAGAAAGTGCGGTCATAAAACGGTTTTGGTTTTCAGGTCAGAGATATCGTCGGGAACGCTCTGTTTGGCCGAGGCGAGCACCATCAGGTCGAACCCTTCAAAGCGGATGCGTAGGTCAAAGTACATCAAGGTAATGGCAGCGATGCGAATGGGCAGGAAAATGGCCGATAACACCAGCGTAACCGACTGCTGCACGATGTTTTGTACCAGGACGCTCATGTCGCTCAGAACCACGCCCAACACAAGGCCAATTACGGCCGCAGGCCCAATAATAATGATGACTGTCAACAAGGTCAGCACCAGCAGATAGCCCAACACCCACCAGAAACGCAGCTTGCTCAAGGCCCAGGCCCGCTTAACCGCGTCGATGACGCTGGCTCTCTCCAGCACCACTACCGGCGGCAGCAGTGAAATAAGGATGCTGGCGATGGCTCCAATGAAGAAAAAACCGACGATCGCTACTAAAAATCCCAGGCAAGGAATGAACGAACCCAAAATAACGGGGATGGTGAGGCCAAAAATAAACAGACCGGCCACAATGGAGGCCAGGATGAGGGTAAACCAGGTGTTGCCCATGCGGCTAAAGGCATTGTCAAAGCTGACCGTTCGGCCCAGGTAACTATCTGAAACAGCCTGGGTAAGGGCGGCTGTGCCCACCTGGGTAATAATGAAAGAGGCAAACCCGATGGCCAGGCTGACCAGAATGGTGGGGGCAAGAAGATCGGTATTAAGAAACGGGTTCTGCGCCGTAGGATCAAAAGCAAAATTGTTGACCAGAAGCGTGGATGCAACCTGCAAGATAGCTACCGGCAGCTGCATGATGACTGCAATTAAAACAAAGGTTAGAAAATGTTTGCGAAAAAGGCGGAAAGTTCTATCAAGCAACTCGCCAATGGATAACGGCCGTAAATCCAGCAAAGTTGTCGCGTTCATAACATCCTCCGTGTGTGACGTGAGCAGTAAGTAAGGACTGGCATGGCGAAAATTATACCCGAAAGAACGGCCGTTCAACAGTGTCAACCTCCTTACGTTTCACGTTTCACACCTCACGCTTGCCGCATCACGCTTAACGCCGCCGCAAACGCCCTGGCGCCTCCCTGCGACGGATGGCGCACGGCCGAATGCGCCCATCCCCACCGGGCCAGTGCGCCCGCCGCCTTCTGGCCCACAGCAATGAGGCTGACACTGGGGAAAAGGTGCAGCAGGTGGGTGAGGAACGGCCGTCCTGCTTCAATCTCGCGGGCGGTGGGGGTGCGGTTAGATTGGGGCTGGCCCGGCTGGTGAGGGTGGAACGGGAAAACATTCCACAGCAGCGGCAGCGGCTGCCAGCTGCCCACGGTGCGCCACAAAATGGTGGCGCTGGCTTCGCCCCGGATTTGTTGCCATTCACCCACCGGTTGGAACGGATTGTCGGCTTGTGGAAAGCGCTCAATGAGTCCGTCTAATAGGCTCAGGCTGACAAATGGGATGCCGGTCTGGCGGCAGCCCCGGTAGCCTGGCGCCTCGCCGATGAGCAGTTGTTTGGGCTGCTGCTGGATCATCAGTTCAAGATAAAGTTGCAGATTGTGGCGGCGCGGGGCGGCAAACGGCCGTTCATACCCGTACGGATTGGCGCAGTTGGGTGGCGGAACCGCCGTGGCCAACTCGTGTACAAATTCGGGGATCGTCATCCAGGGGAGATTGGAGATTCGAGATTGGCCCGCAATCTCCAATCTCCAATCTCATTTAGTTAGAAGCGGAGCAGTGCCCCGATTTTGCCCGCGTTATCCAGGTTCGGATCCTCGCGAATGACCTCCACGTGGGCGCCCTGGCTCAGGCTGAGGGTGAAGGCGCTGTCCACAACATCATCAACGGGGATTAGTTCCCGGTCACTAAACGGGCTTTTGGCCAGGTTGGCCACCACAAAGCCGGTGTTGAGGTCCACAAAACCAGGCATCTGGAAGCCATCGCTCACCACCAGCGTTTGTACGCGGCGGTCGCTTACCGCCTGCAGCGTGTCATCCAGGCCCAAGACGGCTTGTCCGCCTCGCGCCTGCGCGCCGATGAGCGTTTGCACGAGCTTCTTCTCGCGTTCTTCGTTGGCGGCTTGCAGCATTTTGATCGAAGCCTGGCGCACGTCGTGTTCCGAGGCGTTCATGTCCATAGCAAAGGTGCCCGCCAGGCAGCTCTGCATCTGCTTGGGCAGCAGGTCACGGAACTGGGCAGTGGTTTCGGCCGTGCCGCCCAGGAAGAGGCGGCGAATGGGTTTGTTGTTGAAGAAGGCAACGGCCGCACCCGCCGCTTCGCGTAGGTTGCGCCGGGCCACTTCTTCTTCCCGGCTGCCGCCGCCGATGCCGCCGCGACGGCCCACGGCCGAAGAGCCGCGTCCCTGTTTCAACTTATGGACTTCTTCGCCCATCGTGCCCGCTACCTCTTCCAGCGCGCCCAGGTGGTAGGCAAAGAAGCGGGCGCCGACGCGGTCAACCAGGATGACGCCGTAATGGGCATAGTGGTCCAGCAAATGACCGAGAGGTTTGAGATAGGGTTTGGGGGTAACACGAAGACGGTTGCGGAAAGAAACGGCCGTGGGATACGCGCGGAAAAACTCACCGTCCTGGCTGCTAAACACAACCAATCCCTGGGCCGACCAGTCAAAGCTGTGGTTGAGGTACGTTTCAATTGCCTGCACATCTTTTTCGTAGCCGCACACTTCGCGCAGCATGTTCTTGGCCTTGAGCCGGATCATCTCGGTGGGTTCCAGACTCGTATCCGTGCTGAGATAAAGGCTTAATACCTTTTCCTCTGTTGGTTGAAAAGAGAGCAGTTCCTGGAATTGTTCCTGGGTAATCATACGACCTCCTGTAAATGTGCTAAACGGTTAGAATGGTGCAGTGAGAGCGTGATGATGGTTAAGCGGGGGCGATGGCCTGGTTACGGCCGTTCGCCCAAAGTCAGTGGTAGGTTTATCTCCTTTCCCTCTCGAATCACCGTCAGCTCTACTGTTTCGCCAACGGTGGTCTCGAAGACAAGATAACTGAGCAGTTCATCGGAATTGCGCACAGGCTCGCCGTTGATGGCGATGATGTAGTCGCCAGCGGCCGTGCTTACATTATCCCCAATTAGGCCCGCGGCGGCCGCGGGCGTTCCTTGGCTCACACCTGTTACGTACACGCCGTTGGGGGGTAAGTCCAACTCTTCCAGCTGGCGCAGGGTAAACGCCTGAGGATACATGCTGATGCCAATGTAGGGGTAGTTGTACTCGCCGTCGGCAATGAGCTCCGGCGCAATGTTGCGCACGGCATTGACCGGGATAGAAAAGCCAACGCCCGAATTGGCCCCTGAGGTAGACAAGATGGCGCTGTTTACACCAATCACTTCGCCGCTGAGGTTCAGCAGCGGCCCGCCGGAGTTGCCAGGATTGATGGCCGCATCGGTCTGGATCACCTGGGGAATGGAAAAGCTGCCCCCGGCCACCACGCGCTGGGATTCGATGGTCCGCCCCAGCCCGCTGACAATGCCAATCGACATGGAGCCAGCTTCACCAAACGGGTTGCCAATGGCAATGACAAACTGGCCAACCTGCAGCTGGCTGGAATCACCCAGCACAACCGGCTGCACATCATCGGGCAGTGAATCGACCTGGATCACGGCCAGATCGCTGTCTACATCTGTGCCACGTAAGCTGGCCCGTCGCCGCTCCCCGCTGGAGAAAACAATCTCAAATTCATCGCCATCGGCCACCACATGATTGTTGGTGACGATGTTACCTGCCTGATCAATCACAAAGCCGCTGCCAGTGCCTAAAAAGGCATCTTCAGCAAAGACAAAGATGTGCACCACGGCCGGATTAACGCGGTTGTAGATGTCAATGAACTGGTTTTCCAGGTTGGCCGTGACCAGTTCGGTGACTTGGGGGGTGTCGTTAATTTCAACAGGTTCCACCTGTTGGGGCACAGTGCTGACGGCGTCGGCCGTGTTGCGGTTATTGTTTTCGTTGGGGGGCAGGGCAGAGGCCAGCTGGCAGCCCAAAGCGGTAAAAGCCATGAGCATCAGCAGGAAAAGGATAGGTTTTTGGCGAAATCGTTTCATCTTGTTTTGTAAAGCAGATTCAATGCAGCTGGCGTTTATTTTTAGGCCGCACCCCGGCGATTCTGGCGTTGTTTCCCCACCAAATGCATATGTGTTTGCATGGTTGCATTGTAGGCATGCGCCAGGCGGTGTGTCAAGGTCACGGCCGTCTTTCACACTGAACTTTCATCGGTCATAGCACGGGGCAGAGATGGGTCCATTTTGTTTTGGTAACGGCCGTTGGACATCGTTCGAGCAATCGGCCGTAGCTCCATCCACCACTGATGTTTGGGCCGCCGGTTTTCCATGTCCATCAGCCGCTGCATGTCGTGAAACTCGGTAAACCGGAAGGCGCCGCTTTGCAGGCCAATGCAGGCGCTTACCGGGTCCGCTGCCTCCATTTGTTCCTCCAGGTAGTTGATGCACTTCGCCGCCAGACGTGTGGCCAGGATGCGGTCGAACGGCGTGGGGTTGCCGCCCTGCTGCAGGTGGCCTAGCACCGCCTTGCGCGCCGTAAAGTAGTCACCGCCCTCTTCTTCCAGCAGGGCGCACATGAAGTCGGTGGTGTATGTTTCGTTGGCCCCTTCGCTGCGAATAATGACGCCCAGCCGCTTGCCTTCTTTGAAGCCAGAGACCAGCGATTCTACATCTCTGGCCAGGTCGGTGAGCCGCATGCCTTCTTCATGCAGGTAGACACGCTCAGCGCCAGTGGCCAGGGCGCCCATCAGCGCCAGGTAGCCGCACTTTTCGCCCATCACTTCCACCACAAAAACACGCCGCGAGGCCACAGCCGACTGTTTGATCTTGTCGATGGCGTCGATGATGCTGTTGAGGGCGCTGTCGGCGCCGACGCTCAGCTCCGCGCCGGGCAGGTCGTTGTCGATGGTGGCCGGGAAGCAGACGATGGGAATGTTAAACGCCGGGTAGTTGTTGCGCCGCTGGTACAGCTCCAGGGCAGACACGTAGGCGGACCAGCCGCCAATGATTAGCAGCCCTTCGATGTTGTTTTCTTCGATGCTGCGGGCGATTTTGTAAAAGTCGCTGTTGGCGGGGATATGCCGGTTGGTGCCCAATTCGGAACCGCCCAGATAGGCCCAGCCGTTGACACTCATCCAGTTCAGCTCTTCGATTTGATCTTCGGCAAAGCCAGAGAAGCCGTTGTAGATGCCAAAAATGGCGTGGCCTTTGTCCAACCCCAGGCGTACGGCGGCGCGAACGGCCGTATTCATCCCCGGTGAAGGTGCGCCGCCGTTGATGACGGCAATACGCCGCTGCTTCTGCCCCGGCGACGGATCGTGCGGCGTGGCCCGTACCAGGGTGCGCACCGTCTGGAAAGCCTCGCGGAAACCGTTACCGCGCAGCTCCATCGCCAGGTCAAAGTTGCAGGTGCGAATGGCCTCACCGATTGCTTTTGTTTTTTGCAGGCATTCTTCCAGGGGGGTGTGGGTGATTTTGTTGCCCTTCAGGCCAATCAGGGTGGCCTGGCCGGTAAACTTATTAGACACCAGGGCATCTACCGCCGCCGCGCCCATCAGCGTGCTCAGATTGCGGTCGAAGGCGCTGGGGGAGCCGCCGCGCTGCACATGGCCGAGAATGGTGATGCGGGCGTCTTCCTGCAGCCGCTCTTCCAGCACCTGCTTCACATGGCCGCAGGTAATCTCGTTGCCGTACCGGTCTTGCGCTCCTTCGGCCACAATGACGATACTGTCGCGACGGCCGTTTTCCCGCCCATTTTTCAGCACACCACACATTTTGTTTTCCCACTCGTCCAGGTTGGGGGGCGCTTCCGGGATGAGCACCCAGTCGGCGCCGGTGGCGATGGCGCTCATCAGGGCCAGGTAGCCGCAGCGGCGGCCCATTACCTCCACCACGAAGGAGCGCTGGTGGCTGGCGGCCGTGCTGGAGATAGCATCCACCGCGTCGGTGATGCGGTGCAGGGCCGTGTCGGCGCCGATGGAGATGTCGGTGCCCCACATATCGTTGTCAATCGAGCCCACCAGGCCAACGATAGTGAGTTCACGATGGGCCTGGGCCAGTTCGTAGGGCAGTTCACCCTTTTCCACCAGCTCATCGAGCAGGCCGGGCCATTCCTGGCGGAAGACGTTGGCCCCGGTCAGGCTGCCGTCGCCGCCAATAACCACCAGGTTGTTGATGCCGTGTTCAAGGAGGTTGCGGGCGGCCCGCAAACGGCCGTACCGCTCGCGAAAATCGTTGCAGCGGGCCGTGCCAATCAGGGTGCCACCTTTGTAAAGAATGCCCCCCACGTCCTGCCAGGCCATGCGCCGAATCATGCCTTGACCGTCTACCATACCCTGGTAGCCTTCGTAAATTGCGTAAACTTCTGCGCCGGTGGCAATGCCCGCGCGTACCACGGCTCGAACGGCCGCATTCATCCCAGGAGCATCGCCGCCACTGGTTAAAACACCAATTTTCTTCATCTTCATTCTTCCCATTTCTTAACGATAATGGCTGACGATGATATAAAAAACGGAATTGCATCGTCAGCTTGGCGGTGTGGGAAATCGAAAGCTGGGAAAGTGTTGTTGATCGTACTGTGCGTGTAGCTAGATTAACACATTTTTGGGCTGCTCGTTACTCTGATTTTTTGTGCAGCCCTGCTACGGTGTGAATAGTTTTCCACCATTCTTGCAAATCGGACTGGTGGTTGGCGGTGTAAGCTGCCCAACTGCCCCCGACGATGACCGGCTTGTCCTTCACGTATGCCGTATCGCCCAGATAAACCCAGGCTCGTTGGGAACGGCCGTCTGCCAAAACAACCTCAACTACCTGCCGCCGGTAGCCTGATTCTTCGGGCTGGTAAGGATCATACCCTTCCAGTTCGTCCAGCTGCTGCACTACCGACTCAAAGTGGGCCGGGTTAACGGTGATGATCATTCCCTGGACTGTTTCGCTGGGAACGGCCGTTACCAGCATGGGATAATAGCCCATATCGTACAATCTGGCACCGGGCAATACCGCCGATTCCATAGCGATAATGTCCGCTCCCCATATAAAGAAGTTAGGTTGGCCTGGTAACAGCGTGCCGTAAACAAAAAATGGCCGGTGCCTGGTCTCTTCCATCTTGTTCCCGATAAATTTTTGTGTCTACACTTGGTTTACGCTACCATTGCGGTGCTGCAAACCAATGACGATTATATGCCACAAACGGCAAGATGCGGCAAATTTAGACGCCCAAACCCTTTGGGTCTAACGGTGTTAAGCCCTCGTAGCTCAATGGATAGAGCAATCGCCTCCTAAGCGATAGATTCGGGTTCGAGTCCCGGCGGGGGTATTTTTGTCTAGTTGTGACCCTAACTTGATCCCAGGAAAATCTTATGTTCAAAAGCGCACGTGTACTGCTTCGGCCGTTTCGCCGTGAAGATATGGCGCGGCAGTGGGAATTTGAAAACGATCCGGAGCTCTGGTTTTGGGATGGTCATACACCCGCGCCTGCCAAATTGGAATCGTTATTGGCTCACTATGACGAAAACAAAAACAGTGAAAACGAAGTATCGTTTGCTATCGAGATTGATAAACTGTATGTGGGTCATTGTGGCCTGCACAGCTTTGATCAGACCAACCAGACGTGTGAACTGAGCGTAGAAATTGGGGATAAAGGTTACTGGGGCAAGGGATACGGCCGTGAGATCGTCAACCTCCTCTTGCAGTACGCGTTTAACCACCGCCATGTCAACCGCGTCTGGCTGGAAACGCACAGCGAAAACGAACGGGCCATGCGCTGCTACCGCGCCTGTGGATTTGTGGAGGAAGGGCGGTTAAGGCAGCATTTGTGGTTAGACGGCCGTTACGTCGACCGCGTCATTATGGGTATCTTGCGCGAAGACTACTTACAGTGATGATCCTCCTACCGACGCTCTTGGAAGGTCGCCCACGTAAATTCCTCTGAATCGAATGACAGGGAGGCAATCGATTCATCACTGGCATGGAAAGCCACTGAGATGGTGACCGGCTCCGCCCGTTCAAATTTTGCCCGGTAAGTCACCACGTAAAACTCATCTGCTCGGGTTACCTGCTCAATCTCGCGGGAAAGATAGTTGCCGAGCTGATTGTCTATCCCCTGTTTCCAGCCTGCGAAATCAGTAGCAGAAATTTCGTCGTTCATATCGGAATCAAAGTCACGTGAAAATGCCGCGTAGTCATCGGCTGTCAATCCGGCAAACAGGTTGTCTGTAGCCGTTTCACTAAATGCCAGCACAGTGGCTCTCTTGCTGCCGGAAAGTGTCCATTCGCACGCGGTAAGCCAGATGCAGGTGCTCAGGACGAGGACTATTAAATGAAACCTTACGATTTTTCTCATGAGATGTGTTCCTTCTATGGTTCCGGTGATGGACCGGCGTCTGGTGGGATGGGCGTGCCGGTGGGCAGACGGCGCAGTTCGCCACAGCTTACAAATTTCACATCTTCCCAGACAAATCCCTGGGCTTCAAACGTGGCAATGTCTTTGATCCACCGCTTTTGTCCGTCCTCCAGGGCATAAATGTGCGGGCTGGTCTGGCACTTGAGCAAGATGTAGAGGGGACGGCCGTCTTCAAACTGGTTAAGGAAAGCATCATCCACCACATTTACCTGTTCCCAGCTGTAGCCAAAAAATGCAAATGCCTCCAACGAGCTGATCCACCGCTTCTGGTTGTTTTCCAACACGTAAATTTTCTCGCTGCTGCCTTTTAATACCAGCCCATCGCGAATGATAAGCGATTGGGCGTCGGGCATGGCGCGGGCCAGGCTCAGGCCGGAGCGGTTGAAGGGGATGTTGATCAGAATGATGATCACACCGACAGCCACTGCCAGGCGGCGCAGCATCTGGTCTAGCTGTATGGAAGGCAGCGGTTCTGGTGGGCCTGGCTCTTTAAAAAACGCCGGTTCCCATGCCGCCTCACCTTCAGCCTCTATCTCACTTTCCGGCGCTTCAGTTGGGGTTTGTGGTTCATCTGCTAAAAATTCATCTACCACTGGCTCATTCTCTGGCTGTGGCGTTTCCATAAGCACCGCTGCCGGGGCAACGATGGGGCTCATTTCCGTTAATGTTGATGTTTCGCTTACGGGTTCGTCTTCTTGCTGGCGCGCCGACTGCCGTTCTTGCAGGGCATCCAGCAGCAAGTCGAGAATCTGGTCGGTTGTGGAACGATTTTTGTTGGTCATGATCGCCTCTACTGCACGATGAAGAAGCCAAAGATCTCACCCAGGCTGGCCAGGATGTTGGTATAAAAGTTGCCTCCCAGCTGGCGAAACAGTTCAAAGTCGATGCTGGGTGCGCCGATGAACGGCCGTATCGTCCAGGCCAGCTGGCTGCCCACAAAGGCGTACAGCAGCATCCACAAACGCAGCACGTTGCGGCGGGCGCTGTCGCCTTCGGCACCGGCAGCCACAATCTGCATTCCCTGGCTCAAGAAAACCACACCCGTGATGCCCGAGATTGCAAAGATGGCCACATTCAGCAGCTTGAAAAATTGATACTGGCTGGTGGTGAGCAGGAAAAAAAGGATGATGGGGGTGAAGGAGAGGAGGAGAACGGCCGTCACCGTGATCGCCGTCAAAATTAAGGCCACGTTCTGCGTCAGGCTTTGGGTAGAGCCAAACAGGACGTTGAAGAAATAAAGCGTCGGGGCACAAATGAATAGTGTGGCCAGGAACAGAACCGGCAGCTTGGCCGCCGAACTGAGCGCCTGCCACAGGCTGTGGGTGGAGCCCATCACCGCACCGTACAGCGCCATAAATACCAGGCTGGAAATAAGCATGGCGCGCATCTTTTCACCCAGCCGTACGCCATCCCGAATTTCCTGGAAAAAGTGAATGCGATTCCGCAAAATTGTTTCAACAACGCCCAAATCACGCATGGAAAACCTCCCAAAACTGCTTTACCAGCTTGAAGCTGCCGGTATGAGGATAAAAATGAGAGAAACGATCCAGAAAAAGCCCCAGTTTATCAGCACATATCGCCACTGTTGAAACTGCAAAACAGGGATAAGCAGCAGGGCCAGCGCGACGATCCAAAAGGCCGGTTGGACCAAAACGCTTTGCCAGCCCGCAATAGCGCCATCGGGCGTAAACAGCACCCAACGCAGCACCAGCGCAGCCAGTACCGGAATCAGGCAGGCCAGGATTGCTTCAGAGGATTCCCACTGCGCATGGACCTGCTGCAAGGCCCGGCCCACCTCTGCTCCGCCGAAGCGGTTGATTACTTTGTACAAGGCTGTTTCGGGGTCGTCGCCGTTGGTAACGGCCGTTTCCCAGGCATCCTCCAAATGATCCCTCAGCTCCGCCAGCAGTTCCTGCTTTGTTTCCTGGCTTAACGTTAACTCGGCTTCAATGGCTGCCAGGAGTTGGGAAACGGTCGTTTGTGGCTCCTGGGCACTCATAAGCTATTGATGATCTCCTGGAGTTTGTGCATGAATAGTTGCCATTCGCTGGATTGTTCTTTCAGCTGCTCCCGCCCTGCGGCCGTAATTGAATAGTATTTGCGCCGCCGTTCATTTTCCGTCCGCTGCCACTCGCTGGAGAGCAGCCCTTCTTTTTGCAGACGGTGCAGCGTGGGGTAAAGCAGGCCTTCTTTCATTTCAAAGTAGCCATCGCTCATCCGGCTCATTTCCTGGCTGATCTCGTAACCGTACATCGGCCGTTCCTGGAGTAAGGTGAGCAGTACCAATTCTGTGCTGCCCTTGCGTATCTGATCGCGTAAGCTCATCGTTTTATCCTCGATACCTAACTTACTAATGTATGAAAAATACAGGAAAATGAAAAATGTGTCAATGGGGAAGATACGGCCGTAGGGAATGAGTAGCCGAAACGTTTCTAGAAAAGATTTACCGCAAAGGACGCAATTTTAAATTCTTTGCGTGCTCTGCGTCCTTTGCGGTTCAATCATTCATGGTTACAACGTGCTCACCGGGTCGATGTCTACCATCCACTTGGGCGGAATGGGGAAATCAGCCAGCAGCCGGTTGGGGTCTGGGGAACGCACGATGATTTGCCAGCGGAAACGGCCGTCTACCCGATTAAAAAACGGCGGCACAGGCCCCAAAATTTCCGACGCCGCCAGCGCCTTTTCGCGAATGTGCAGCCGCAGCCCCTTGGCCAGCGCCTCCGCTTCCCGCTTACCCCGCTCGTCCACCGGATCAATGTACAGCAGCCGGGCCATACGCCGGAACGGCGGCAGGCTGTGCTGCGTGCGGAAGCGAATCTCGTCGATGTAAAACGAAGCGTAATCATGCTCGGCGGCAGCCAGGATGGCGTAATGTTCGGGCTTGTAGGTTTGCAGGATGACCCGGCCACCCAGCAAACCGCGCCCGGCCCGTCCGGCCACCTGCGCCAACACCTGGAAGGCCCGTTCCCCGGTGCGGTAATCCGGCAGCCCCAACGACACATCGGCCGAAATAACGCCGACCAGCGTCACCAGCGGCAGGTCCAGCCCCTTGGCAATCATTTGCGTGCCCACCAGAATGTCTGCTTCCTGGTTGATGAAGCTGGCCAGGAGCGTCTCGTGGGTATTGCGCCCGGCGGTGGTGTCGCGGTCCCAGCGGGTGATGCGCGCCTCAGGCCAGCGCTGCTGGACGCGCTCAACCACCTCTTCTGTGCCCAGACCAAAGTAGCGAATCCGCTTCGATTGGCACTGGGGACACTCCGTCTGGTGCGGTTCACGACGGCCGCAGTGATGGCACACCAGCATCATGTTGCTGCGGTGGTAGGTCAGCGGCAGGTCACAGCGGGGGCAGGTGGCCACGTAGCCGCAGTCGCGGCAGATGACAAACGTGGCCGAGCCGCGCCGGTTGAGGAACAAAATCGCCTGCTCGCCGCGCTCCAGCGTTTCGGTGATCGCTTTTTCCAGGGCGCGGCTGAAAATGGAGCGGTTGCCCGCACGCAGCTCCTGGCGCAGATCAACAATCTGGATCGGTGGCAGCGGAATCGTGAGCGCGTCGTCCGGGTCTTCGCCGGCGTGCTGGTAATGGTTTTGTAACTGTAAGCGTTCGGCCTGGCTTTCCAGGCGCTGGCGGTGGCCCATGACGCGTTTTTGCAGTTCGAGGAGGTGGAAACGGCCGCTCTGCGCCTTGTGATATGTCACAATATCCGGCGTGGCGCTGCCCATGATGACCGTGGCGCCCACAATTTGCGCCAGGGCAATGGCTGCCTCGCGGGTGTGGTAGTAGGGCGGGGGCACCGGCGGCGTTTGTTTGTAGCTGGGATCGTGCTCTTCGTCCAGGATGATCACGCCCAGGTTGGGCAGCGGCGTGAACAGGGCGCTGCGCGGCCCAACAACAATGTCAAACAGACCTTGCCGGGCGCGCCGCCAGGTGTCGTACCGCTCGCCGTCGCTGAGGCGGCTGTGCAGCACGGCCACGCGGCCTGGGAAACGCGCGGCAAAGCGGCGCACTGTTTGCGGCGTCAGGGCAATTTCCGGTACCAGCACAATGGCCTGTTGGCCCTCATTTATCGCATAGTCAATAGCCCGCATGTAAATTTCCGTCTTGCCGCTGCCGGTCACCCCGTGCAGCAAAATTGGCGTTGGCGCATCGACGGTGAACTCGTCCCCTTCCTCCATGGCCTCTTCCGCCCGGATCACGGCCATCTTGATGCGCCCCCACACCCTGGCCTGATCGGTGGTGAGCATGGGCGCCTCGGCGGGCACAAAGTCGCGGTCGGCCAGGGGATCACGCCACACTTCCTCCGAGCCAAAGCGGATAAGATCGAGCTTGGCCAGCTTGCGTAGGTGGGTAATCGTGGCCTTGGTCTCGGCGTAAATCTCGCTCAGGCTGACGGGTTGGGCGGCGCGGGCCAGCAGCTTCAGGATGTCATGGTAGGTGGTAGCCTGGCGCAGCTGCAGGATGTGGCTGAGCACCTGTTTGGGTGGGATGGCCAGGCTGAGGGTGGCGGGTTCGTCGAGTGTTTCCAGATGACCTGAATCGATTAAGTGGTTAATGGTTAATAATGAATGGTTAATGGTTAATTGATCGAGCGGGGTGGGGAGCTGGGTGAACAGGTCGGCGTGATCGGCGGGTGGTTCTTTGCTGGTGGGCAGGATGGTGGTTTGGGCCGGGGTGCGGTTGATCAGGTGGGCTTCGGCCAGTTTTTCCAGGTGTTCTTCTTTGGCGTTGGTGGCGTGCAGAACGGCCGTTTCCTCCGGCAGCGGATCGCGGCTTTCCAGCAGGTAGAGTAGCACGTCGGCCTGCTTGTTGGCCCGGCCCAGGTGCGGTACCACCCCCTGCACCCGCCTGTCGCTGGCAATGAGTTCGGCGGTACGAATCTGCTTGGGGCGCATGCGTGGTGGGTCCAGCACGGTGGCTTTGCGCAGGATATTGCGTTTGGCGAGCTGGTTAACGGCCGTTTTCCAATCCGCCTTCTTCTTTTTCTTGCCTTCTGCCTTGTTGAGCGCGCGGTGGAGCTGGCGCCCACGCAAGTCGCCGCGCTCGCGCAAAATATCGACGATTTGCTGCTGGAGGTCGGTGAGACGGCCGTTGCCGTCCCAGTATGGATGGATGTCCACCGTCACGTCGGCCCAGCGGGTGAGGCCGGGCGGCAGCATGAGGCGCAGGCAGGCGTTGAGCGGCGCCAGGTAGGTCTGGCTCAGCCACTGGGCCAGCTCAATTTGCCACCAGTACACCACGGGCTGGTCATCGATCAGGGCGATGATGGGCTTGGTGTCTTCGATGGGGGCGGTGTCGTCGAAGCGCAGGATGATGCCCTGGGCCAGCCGCGCGCCAAACTCTACCTCCACCAGGTGACCCACGCGCAGCCGGGGCTGCATATCGGAAGGAACGTGGTAGTGAAAGGTGCCTTCCAGCGGCGCTTCAACATTGATAATTAACTCGGCGTACATAACTGCAAGCGTAGTCCTGTTTTCGCTTGCCGTCAAGCCATTTTTAGAAAATCTGTGCTACTTCTGAATGAAACAACGTTGGGTTTTTCAGATCTGGTAAGGGCCGACTGATTTTTGCACCGAATTGGCTCGAATTTACACGAAAATTGATTAGCGTTCACCCGTATCTGGAGCAGGGGCAGCGCCAGGCGCGAACGCCGAGGCGCTGCCGAAGATCAAGGGGAGTTTTTCAGTTTTTGGGGGTCAGGTTTGACGGACAACTACGGATTTTCTCCCGGTATAAAGACAGTGACTCGCGAAAAAGGGCTGGTGCTATTGGGGCGGTTGGAGCCGGCTAGCAGGTAAAATTTGCCCTCGTAGCCGATGCCCGACACGCCGTGCAGCGGCGTGGGCAGTTCGTCGATCACTTCCCAGCGATTAGTCGCCGGGTCAAACATCTCGACGCTGGTTTCCTGGTCGGGCGGGAGGTGGGACAGCAGTTCGCCACCCGCTACGTAAATTTTGCCGTCAATGGTCGCCGCCGCAAAACCGGCGCGGGGAAAGTTCAGCGCCGGGCCGCGACGCCAGGTGTTGGTTTCGGGATTGTAAATTTCGACCAGGTCAAAGTCGACGATGAGGGCGGACAGGGGATTTTCTTCGCGGCCGCCGATGGCGTAGATTTCGCCGTCGAGCACCACGGCCGCTAAATGGTTGCGTATCTGTGACATCTCGGCCAGCACGGTCCATTCGCCGTTGTCTGGCCGGTAGCGCAGCAGTGCCGCGGCATTGGTCCCGGCCCCGCCCACGATGTAGATCTCATCGCCCAGCGTGACGGCCGTAGCCGATTGGCGCGTTTCGGGCATGGGGGGCAGCTCGTTCCAGCTGTCGGTGGTTGGATCGTAGACCAGCACCAGGGTGTCCAGCAGCTCCTCGGGGCCAAGCCCGCCGAAGGTGTACAGTTTGCCGTCGTAAACGGCCGTTGCCTGGTGGTTCAAGCCCTCATATGGCACCACCGCGCCTGAAGTCCAGCTGTCGGATTGAATGTCGTAAATGGCCAACGAGTTGGTGCCCAAAATACCGGCGATATCCGTGCCTGAGTAGCGGAAGCCGGTCATGCCGGCGGGGACGTAGATACGGCCGTCAATCAACCCGGCACCCGTCTCGGCACGCGGCGCGGGCATGGGGCTGTTGCCAATCCACCAGTTGGGGTCTTGCGTGGGTTCGGGCGGCGCGGTGACTGAGGGAACGGGGGTGGTGGTTGCGGTGGGGACGGCCGTTTCCCCTGGCAGTTCGTTGGCCGTGGCGGTGGGAACGGCCGTGGCCGCAGCGCTGTTAGCTGGCGCAGCCGTTGGCGGCAGAGCAGTCGAAGCAGCGGGTATCTGCTGGTTGCAGCCCACGAGAAGGATGATAATACATCCGGTAAACCAGCAAACGGTTTGGCGTTTCATCACGTTTGATTCCCCTGTTGTGCCTTGGTTTTGGCGAGATGTTGTTCGCCATAGAGGAATTAGACGCGGGAACGGCCGTTTTTAGGGTTTGAGTTTCTTTACTTTTTTGTAGCAATCGAAGCAAAACGGCCGTGCCATCGAGGTCTCGGCCGGTTGGCCACAGGCATGGCAATGTTTTTCTTCATAGTTGAAGTTTTTGAACCTGATCCAAGCGGCAAAGCAGCTTTTGCACAGTGGTTTTTCGGTGTCAAACGGAATTTGCGTACCGCACCGGATACAAACACCACGTTCGGGATCGGCCATTTTTTGGGCCAGGGAGACTTTGGCTTTACTCTCTTCAATTGACTGGTGGCAATCGCGGCATAAAACCGTAATGTCACCAGGTCGTTCACGGCCGATTCTTTCGTAGGTACGGTGATGGGCTTCTAGCTGAACTTCGGCACGGGGGCGGTTGCAGCCCTGGCAGCGGTTACCGGCCCGTGTTTTGGCTTCCTCAGCCTTTTGTTTCCACTCTTTTGATTTGATGTACTTCTGGTAGTTGACATCTTTGGCGGACTTGATTCCCGTGAGTAAACCGCCGAGAGAGCCTGTGTAGCGGCTCGGTTTTTGCCCCATTTCGTGCTCGATGAAGCCTTGCAGCCGCTTTCTGGTCGTCTGGTAAGTGGCCAGCAGCTTGTGCCCGATTGACTTAACTTCCTCGTACTGGGCCTTTTGCTCTTTGCACTTTTCATTCAGCAAGCGGATTTGGAACGCTTTTTCATTGTCGCCGCTTAAAACGGTGCTCATAGAAGCGCCGTTGACTTCTTTCTTCGCCAGCTCAAATTTCTTTTCTACCCTCTCAATTTCGATATCTAGCTGGTCACTCAGGGTATAGAGAAAGGTCTCTATTTTTTCGATTGAGGCAATTGCTTTTTGGGCTTCTTGAGCAGTTGTTGGCTGAAAGCTGCCCCGTTCAGGAACCAATTCAGCCAACTTCTTTTTGTATTGTTGTGGTTCGGCCATGATCCTTTATGACAAAAAATTGATTTAAGATACGGTGAAATATAGAGAGAAGCGGGTTCAAATTCAATGGGTAGAAAGGATGAATCCGTGTATCATTGAGGAAGATCATGCGGAGAAGATGATAAGTTAAGCTATGACCTCTTCACAAACACACCCTACGATTTTACATGCGGATCAGGAACATGCCGGGCTGCGTACGGCCGTTTTCGTCGCGCTTTTTGTCTTCCTGGTGGCGGCCTTTTTTGGCATCCAGGCGCTGCTGGCGGCGCTGGGGGCAGTGGATTATGCTTTTGTCGCCTCCTGTGGCCTGGCGCTGCCGGTGGCCCTGGGGGTGGTGTGGGTGCTGGAAAAGCTCCTGAAGCGCTACTGGCCAAGCGGCCGTTCCGTCACCTTAATCCGCGACGGAATTCAACTGCAAACAGAAACGGACACCCGGTGGGAAATCACCCGGGCGCACGAACCGGTTCCGCTGTTTTGGTACTTTAATATGCTCGGCTGGCAGCGTGGCGGGCGCGAACGGCGTGTGCCGCGCAGTTGGCTCTGCCTGGCCGCTCAGCTAAAAAGCGGCAAAAAAGAGGCGGTGGTCTACACCTTTCTGCCGAGAAACAAAGCCCGTACCTGGCTGTCTCGGCAAGACGACATACAGTTCCATGAGATTTCCCCCCGCGAAGTTTACGACAACTCTCTGCGCGCCCGCATAGGTGGCCCGAGCAGACCGGAAATTCCTGCGGCCGTTCTCACCGGCAAAGACGGCGAATATTGGCTGGCCGAACGCCGCCGCTGGACTGAAGGATTTGAACTGCCCGCCCAAGAATTTGAACTTTTTATGAACCACATTCAAACGACACTGGAATTGTGAATTGTGAATAATTAATTGTGAATTATGAATGAGATGTTCCGTTCGCAATTAACAATTCACAATTCTCCATTCACAATTATCTTGGAGGATTTCCCACAATGTTTGATTTTATAACCGAAGAGCACAAGATGATTCAGCAGGAAGCCCGTCGTTTTGCTCAGAACGAGGTCGCACCGATTGCCGAGCATCATGACCAGACGGGCGAATTTCCCATCAACACCGTGCGCAAGATGGGGGAATTGGGCTTCATGGGCATCGAGGTGCCGGAAGAGTATGGCGGGATCGGCATGGACACCCTGGCCTATTCCCTGGCGCTCACCGAAATTTGCAAGGCCGATGCCAGCCACGGCACGGTGATGTCGGTGAATAACTCCCTGTACTGCCACGGCATTCTCAAGTTTGGCACGGAGGAGCAGATTCAGAAGTACGTGGTGCCGGTGGCCAGCGGCCAGAAGATCGGGGCGTACAGCCTCACAGAGCCAATGTCTGGCAGCGACGCGGGCACGATGAAAAGCCGGGCGGTGTTGAATGACGCCGGGACGCATTATGTGATTAACGGCCGTAAATCCTGGGTCACCTCCGCACCGTACGCCGATTACATCGTCCTGTTCACCATGACCCAGCCCGAACAAAAGCACAAAGGCGTCACCGCCTTCCTCATCGAGACAGACCACCCCGGCTTTGAACGAGGTAAAACGGAACCCAAGCTGGGCATCCGCGCCAGCGCCACCAGCGAAATTATCTTCGACAATTACGAATGTCCTGTAGAAAACCGGCTCGGTGCCGAAGGGGAAGGGTTCAAAATTGCCATGACGGTGCTGGACGCCGGGCGTATTGGCATTGCCTCGCAGGCGCTGGGCATTGCTGAGGCGGCCCTGGAAGCCAGCGTCAAATATGCCCAGGAACGCGAGGCCTTTGGCCAGAAAATCGGCCAGTTCCAGATGATCCAACAGAAGTTGGCGGATATGAAATGTCGCGTGGATGCCAGTCGTTTGCTCATCTACCAGGCGTGCCTGGCTAAAAAAGCGGCCAAGGAGAACGGCGGCCGTTACTCAATGGAAGCCAGCATGGCCAAGCTGTACGCCAGCGAAACGGCGATGTACGTCACCACCGAAGCAATTCAAATTCATGGGGGGATGGGTTACAGCAAGGAGATGCCGCTGGAGCGCTACTTCCGTGACGCCAAGATTACAGAAATCTACGAAGGCACCAGCGAAATCCAGCGCATGGTGATTGCCCGCAGCCTGACCGGTTTGCGCTAGCCACGTTGTCAAATCGAGGTCATCATGTCTAAACCGTCATTGGGATACAAAATATTTCTTATCGTCATGCTTTTCTTGCTTGTTTTGCCTATCGTGTTGCAACTTGTTCGCTAGACAAGCCAGATTGACGGTGGCGGGCAGAGACGGCTTTCTCCAGCTATCTTTGCCAGCCACCGCCGTGAAATTTTAGGCCAGGCCAAGCAGAAGTTGAATTAGCAATCCTCTTACTATATCCAGCCCAATCAGCACAACAATTGGGGAAAAATCGAGGCCGCCCATGTTGGGGAGAACGCGGCGCACCGGTTCCATGATGGGTTCTGTGGCCTGGAAGACAAAGCGCAGAATCGGTCCCCAAAATGGATGGTACGGATCAACCCGAATCCAGGAGAAGATGACGCGGGCGAACACGAGGTAAATGTAGGCCCGGAAGATAACGTGGATAGCGTATGCAATTGCCTCAATCATGAAAATTCCTTTTGTATGTTAGTGTGTTTGACGTTCGCCAAAGAGGGCGCGGCCCACGCGGACGTGCGTGGCGCCTTCGGCGATGGCCAGCGGGTAGTCGTCGGTCATGCCCATGGAGAGGGCTAACGGCCGTTCCCAACCCCTCTCTTCCGCCAGCCATTCCGCCAGAAGGCGGGTGCGCCGGAAAACGGTGCGAATTAATTCCGGTTCTGCTTCCCAAGGGGCCATGGTCATCAGACCCTGAAGGGTTAAACCCGGCAGGCTGGCCACCGTTTCACTAAAAGTACGGATTTCGGCGCGCTGCGATGCGCTGTTTTCCCAATTCGTCGCGTTTACTCCTGATTTACTCATCTCGCCGGAAATGTTGAGTTCGAGAAAGGTGGGTAGGTGACGGCCGTTCTCCTTCAACTGCTTCGAGAGGCGATTGGCAATCTTCAGCCGGTCCAGGGCATGAAAAACGTCGCCAAAGTCGGCGACCGTGTTGGTTTTGCGGCTTTGCAGCGTGCCAATGAAGTGCCAGACGATGCCGCTGTCTGGGCCGAGAGCAGCTTCGACTTGCGGCCGTTTCTCCTCCAGTTCCTCGGCCCGGTTCTCGCCAAAGTGGCGCATCCCCACCGCGTAGGCTTCTAAGATGGTTGCCACCGGCCACGTTTTGGTCACAGCGACCAGGGTGATGTCGTCTGGATTGCGGTTGGCCCGTTGGGCGTGGTGTTGGATCGTTTGTAGAACGTCGTGGTAGCGTGTTTCCAGGGTGGTCATGGGCAGATTATAGCAGGGGAACGGCCTTGCGGTAGAAATATCATGAACCTATTCCTCCGGTTTCAACACAAACATCTCCCCATTCCATTTGTAAATTTGTTCCTGCAAATCTAATTCATACCACCAACAAAATTCGGCCGGGTCTGGGTAGATGTTCTCATAAACCTTGCAATTTGACCCTTCGGTTACATATCCACTCCCAGTGAGAATTTCAAGCTGGCCATCTTTGTCAATATCATCCAAACGAACTCCGAATAAATCTGAGCGAATAATAACTCCCACAGCATTTGCAATTTGGGTGGCTTCTTGCTCCTCAAACTCATATGCTAACAGCTGCTGCGTTCCTAAACCTGTAGCTAGAACAACCAGTTCTTCTGTCCCGTCGCTTGTGATGTCTTGCCAAAAAATCTTGGTGAAATCTGGTAGGCACTCAAAAGACTCGCCTATTGGCTTATCATTGAGGTTGAGTGTGCAACGAAAAATAGGGCGATAACTATCGGACTCATCGAGTTCTGAAGTGATTGTTGCCGTGCCATATGTTTGACTGCCTGCAGATAGAACAGAGTCAGATGTGACTGTGTACGCTGGCTCAAGAACATTTTCAGAGATTTTGTCAAAAAAAGTGCCATTCCAGGTATAGGTTTTCATCGTGGAGGTAAAGACGCGTTGGGAAGACGAAATATGCCCATATCCTTTTACATCTGGAGCATAAAATGATTCATTGATAACTGCGAAGCTTGGATTACCTTCCTCATCAAGACTTCTTTCAGTGATAGTTGTAACTAGGCCGATGCTGGTGTAGTTGGAAAGTTGTCCCGTAATTCCCCACCACGCGACATTGCAAGATGTCTGACAATGGATCACGTAACGTGTCCAGGCAGTTTCAAGAAACCCGGTACCACCTGTATCACTTTTAAAATCAAAAATTACTTCAGGGTTGGCATCGTTTGTCCAATCTTCAAATTTCACGCGTAACCCCGGTGAATATTTTGCACCGTCCATGATGACAAGCGGAGTACCGTATTGCTCACCATCCCACAAGCTGACCACAACAAAACCGTTGTTCCAAAGAAAGGGGAACATGTCAGCCAAGATTAAATCGCTTTCTCCATCCCCGTTGACATCCTCGTAAAATATTTCTGTATGTTCGGTTAAGTCATTCTCCGTGAAGTAATCACTTAGTGAGACAAGTTCCAAGCCGCGATCCGGATAGAAAAACAATACTGGAGACTGTGTCAAAAACGTCTCAATTTCTGCCAATGTTGATTTCCTCTGGGTTAGTGAAAAAGAGGGTGTGGGAACGGCCGTTGCAGTAGCTGTGGTCGTTGGCGTTGATATAGTTGTAGGGGACGGCTCTAACCTTGGTGTGTTTGTTGGGTCAGTTGTGGCTTGAACGGCCGTCTCCATCCCCAATTCAACTTGTGGTGTAGAAACGGCCGTTTCTGTTGGTTCAACACTTGGCGCATCAGACTGGCAGCCAACAAGCAATCCCCAAACAAGAAACAAGAAGGCTGTTGAAACTGTCAGTTTGAGCTTCATTGTTTATCCTGTATAGCTAATCTTGAAGATGATCCCGGTGGCCCAATCGGCCACGTAGAGGCTGCCGTCCGGGCCGGTGACTACGTCGATGGGGGCGGCGAAGCCGGTGGCAAAGTTCACCGGGGCCGACGAGCCGCCCGCGCCGATGTGCATGATCTTTTGCGCCCCAGGGAAGGCGCTCCACAAAGCCACAAAGATGGCGTTGTTGTAGCCGGGGAACTGCGTGCCGTTGTACACCGCCACGCCGGTGGGCGATGAGCTGGGGGCAAACGTGGCCAGCGGCGGAATGACTGTCACGCCGGGCGGCGGACTAAAACAAACGTCGCAGTCGTAGTACGGGTAGCCGTGAATGCCGCCGGGGACCACGCGGTGCAGCCGTTCCGGCGGGTCGAAGTCTGGGGTGTTGTCGCTGGCCCACAGCTGGCCAAAGCTGTCCCAGGCGATGTCGTACGGGTTGCGGAAGCCGGTGGCGTAAACGGATACTTCGCCAGTGTCCGGGTTGAAGCGCAAAATGGCGGCTTCGTACGGATGCATTTCATCGATTTGCCCGGCGTTGGGCCCTTCCAAAATTTCACCGTGATCGGCCCGCGCGCCGACGCCGACGTAGCCATAACCATCGGGGCCAAAGGCGATGCCGTTGGCCGAATGGAAGAAGGTGTAACAGCAGGGCAGCCCGCCGATGAGCTGGCCGCGATTGACAACCGTGACCTGCGCCTCGCCGCCGATGTTTTCATCCCGCACGCGGCTGGAGACGTAGAGCTGGTTGGTGCCGGGGCGGAAGGCGATACCTGTGGGCACGGTAAAACCGCCCACGTAAGTGCTGACCCCGCCGGAACTGTCCATCTTGTAGATGGTGCCTGCCTGCACAGCGATGTAAAGCTGTCCATCCACCGGGCTAAAGGTGATGCTGGTGGGTTGGCCTTCGACACGGCCGTAATACGACACGTCAAAACCAGCCGGTACTTTAATGCGGTTTTCCCAGCCAGCCACGTCGGTGTTGGCCGGGTAGTTGGCATCGGTGGGGGCAGTGACGCCTTCGGGGTTGGCTGGTGGTGCGGCTGGGGGCGGGTTGGTTGGAGTGCCGTCAACGGCCGTTGGTTGCGCATCAACCGCGGTGGGCTCAGGCTCAGTGGCCGTAGGCTCGGCAGCGGTGGTTGTTGGCTCGGCATCGTTCGTGGCCGTGGGTTGGCTGGTGGCCGTGGCCGGTTCGGGGGCCGGTGTGTTGGTGGCGGGAACGGCCGTATTGGTGGCGGTGGGACCGGCCGTGTTGGTGGCTGTGGCCGCGATGGCTACCTCCGTCGTGGGTGGGGCTGTTGGCGTTGGAATTACCGTTTCTGCGCCACCGCAGCTAATGACAAGGGTGATCAGGAGCAACAGTAAAAACATACGAAATCTATTCATCGATAAAAAACCTCATAGTTTGTGAATTTCTGAACGAATCAGAGCGCCTGATTTTTACCTCGTTTTGGCAAAAAACGCGATTTTTTATGCCGGGGAAGAGGAAAGTGGAACGCAAAACGAGAACTGTTTATAGCTGTGGGCTTCACCGACCTCCAGCACACCGTCGTGCTGGCGCACAATCTCGCCGCTGAGCTCGACCAGACGGTCGGCTCTTTCCTGTGCGGGCGTCAGGCTGAGGATCGTAAAGCAGAGTTTGTTGGCTAGGGTGTAGGTATGGATGGCGGGAAGCTCACCTGGAATAGTTTCTGGCCACTGTTTGATATCACCCACGGCAAGCAAAGCCAGCGTGGCGGAAAGGGTATGCACACTTACCATCAACATCGGATCGCCGTCAGTGGTAATGGTGACGGAGTCGAGATCGTAGGTGTTTTTGAGAGTCCGTTTGGCGTTGCCCAAAATTTCCGATAGGGGGATGGCTTCTGGCGCTTCAGAGGAAAAAGCGATTTGGCTGAACAGCATCAACCGGTTGGTCTGATCGAGCAGGCGGGTGGTGGATTGTTCAATGATTTCGACGAAAGCGCGCTGATCGTCTGTGAGCGGGTCAGAAAGATTTTGCAGCAAGATGGCGGTGGCAGACCGGATGTTGCTGAGTGGGGTGCGCAAGTCATGGTTGATGGCGTGCAGGAGCTGTTCTAGCTGCTGGCTGTTGTCCCGATCAGTCATGAGTGGCTTCCTTTTCCAGCATCAGGGTGACGGGTCCATCGTTGTGAATGGCGACCTGCATCATGGCGCCAAACTGGCCGGTGGCGACGGTGAGCCCGGCCTGGCGCAGCTGTTGACAGAAGTAATCGACCAGCGGTTCGGCCTGTTCCGGGCGGGCGGCGGCGGTGAAAGACGGCCGTTTTCCCCGGCGCGCATCGCCATAGAGCGTGAACTGAGACACCACCAATACGCTGCCATCCACGTCAGCCAATCCCAGGTTCATCTTGTCGGCGGCATCTTCAAACAGGCGCAGCCCGGCAATTTTGTTGGCCAGCCAGTCCGCCTCAGCGGTGGTGTCGCTGTGGGTCACCCCCAGCAGGATGACAAAACCACGTTCGATCTGGCCGGTGATACGGCCGTTAACGGTGACGCTGGCGGAAGAGACTCGTTGCAGTAAGGCGCGCATATTTGGGACAAGGACAGTTAAAAAGTGAAAAGTAAAAAGTAGAGTTGTTCCTAATTAAAAAACGGGTAAATTCCAGCCAATTCAGCTGGAGAAAACTAAATGAGCCTACAAATTCGTGATGATCGTCATATGCGTGCTTTAACCGGCGTATCAGAAACACAATTCGAGATTTTACTAGAAGTATTTTTCATGACTTACACCAAGATGCAATGGCAAGCCTATCAAGACGGTAGCGCAGCCGGTGTGCGTCAACGGCGTCCAGGCGGTGGCCGAAAAGGTGCTTTGCCCACGATGCGAGATAAATTGTTGTTTCTGCTCTACTATTTCAAGGTTTATCCCACCTTCGATGTGTTAGGCACTCAATTCAACATGGCCCGGTCCAAAGCGAATGAAAACCTGTATAAGTTAGTCCCTGTTTTATATCAAACCCTGGTTCACCTGGAGGTCATGCCCCCTCGTGAGTTTGCCACGCCAGACGATTTACTCGAAGCACTGGCTGGTATGGACACGATTCTGATTGATGTCACCGAAAGGAGCTATCGCCGTCCCCAGGATAACCAAGAGCAGCGTGAACATTACAGTGGCAAAAAAAGACACACGCTTAAAAACACGGTGATAACGGCTTTGAACAAAACGATTCTTTTCCTGGGACGGACCTTTGCCGGACATGTTCATGATTACACCATGCTTAAAGAGGAGTTTCCGCCAGAACAAGCTTGGTTTGAATTCATGGCAGTCTTAGTTGATTTAGGCTATCAGGGCATTCTCGCCGATTATGTGGGAGAAGAGATTCATATCCCCCACAAAAAGCCACGTAAAAGTAAGAAGAACCCTGTGACCACCTTATCAACCGAACAAAAAGCTGACAATAAAGCGTTGAGTCAAATCAGAATATTGGTTGAAAACGCGATCTGTGGTTTGAAGCGATACAATATTCTTGTGCATCGATTTCGTAACCACAGAAAGTCTTTTGAGGATGACGTGATTGGCATTGCCGCTGGTCTCTGGAACTTCAATCTCAATTATTAAGGAACAACTCTAGTTATTAATCTGGTTTCATAGGCTTCAGCCCGAGCCCTCAGCATTTTAGGCTAAATGGTGGTATTCGTCTACGGTAAAACGGCATAAATGGTGATGGATTTGCTGCGGTAGACGGGTGCCAGGTAACTGGCATTTGCCGGATCAAAGCTGCCCAACTCCTTTTCGCGGGGGCCAAACCAGACGTAATCGATGTTGAATTCTTTGAGCAGATTTTGCCGCCAGTCGTGGCTGGTGGCGGGGTTGAAAAATTGGTTTACGGCCGTTTCCTTCCCCGCAAAGTCCACCGTTTCTGCCCAATGCCCTAGCATGACGCGCTGCCCGGCCTGGGCCGCCACAAAGTTGCCCGTCTGGTAGCTGCCGAGGATGACGGCCGTTCCTGCCGCATTTTCGCGCAGCCAGCTAGCTGCTTCTACCTCCGCTGCCGGGCGGAAGAAGAGGTCCGGCTGCGTCAGCGCGGCAATGCGGGTAACGTCCAGCCAGAGGTAGAAGTTGGACAGGCTCATCCCCAGCAGGAAGAGCATGATGACAAAGCGGCGCAGTTTGGCGGTTTCGTAGCGGGGGTGGGTGATGATTTTTTGCCAGAGACGGCCGTTTTGCCAGCGCGGCAGCACCACCTGCACAAATCCAGCCGTGGCCAGCACCGCCAGCGGCACGTGCACCCCCTGGATAAAACGGCGCTGCGGGTTCAGCGGCGAGTAGAGCAGCAGGGCCGCCGTCAAAATCCAGAGCCATAGAATGGTGAACGACGGCCGTTTTTCAGGGCGCCGCCACCAAAACAGCCCGGCCAGCAGCAGCAGCGGCCCAAAGGCGAGCAGGTAGTGGGGCCACGGCGCGGCCGGTGTGCCTGCCTGGGCATCCCACAGCCGGAACACCTCGTTGCTGCGCCAGACGGAGAGGTAGTAGAAGTAGAGCGGCGTGGGAATGAGGAACATCGTGGCAATTTGCCAGCCAGCCCGCCACAAAATCTGGCGCTGCTGCCAGACCAGATAGCTGTAAAAAAGAACGGCCGTACCCGCCACAATGTAAATCAAAAATGGATACGCCACCCCCAGCAGCACATTCGCCAGCCCCGCCAAAACAGCCCAGCCCCAAGTGGGATTTTCTTTTGCCGCGAATTGCGCGAATTGACGCGGATTAGGATGGTCTTCTCCGTGCCGGCAATCTGCGATTGCATGCGCCTTTGCGTGAAGTTCCTGCCCGCCAATTTTTTTCAACACCAGGACGTCGAGCAGGATGACGGCCGTTCCCAGCGAAATGTGTGGGAAGGTCAGTGTCGTAAAAAAGAGGTGTGCGCCGGGCTGCTTAAAATCGACGGGAAAGGCGCCCAGCCAATAGTTTTGGCCCAGCACAAACAGCAGCCAGCCCAGGCCGGAACCGTACAGCGCCAGCAGGTACGCCGTCCAGCGGGAGCGCCGGTCGGGCAAAAAGGCGGCGACAAAACAAAAGGTGGTGAGGAAGAGGATGATGCTGGACACAAAACGGCTGCCGTGCCAGACGGCCGTTAACGACACACCCAACGCCCGCGCCAGCTGCCCCAGCCAGACGTAAAAAAGACCCACACCCGCCGCCGCGTGTGGCTCCGGCGTGAAGGGAATGGTGTACAGCCACGCGCCGTCAAACCCTTGCAGCATCTTGGCCCAGTACGTTTGGGCATCCTCTGGATTCATGATGAGCTGCATGTAGACCAGCCCGTCTGCCGCCAGCAGGTTGCCCAGCCAGTAGGGGATGAGGGCGAGTACGGCCGTTGCCAGGGCCACGGCCAACGCTGTTAACCATTCTCGTCGCGAAATTGTCATCTTGTTTTGGTGGGAGATTGGAGACTGGAGATTGGAGATTTTTCAGTCTCTAATCTCCAATCTCTAATCTCCAGAAACGGTAATTGTGCCAACGGTCACCTCATTGCCCAGGCGGCTGCGGGCGTCTGTGTGGGTGGCAAAAATGTGGTCGGCATCGTACCAGCCGATGGTTAAATCGTAGCGGCCGTTGGGAGTGCTGGCAGGCAGCTCAAACTCAAATGATTCGGTGAGTATTTCGCCCACGGCCCAGCTTTGAGGTGGTTCCAAAATGGAGGCGGGTAGATGCACCAGCCGGGTGTGTGGCAGACCGGCAATCTGCGTCACCGCAAAACGATTGGCCGCTCCGTCCAGAGCAGCCATAAGCTGCCAGGTAGCCTCGATGCGGTACCGGTTTGGGCCAATTCCCGCAATGTTGTAAGCAAGCAGAGCGATTTCGTCAAAGGTAGCCAGTGGGGCAGTGGTTGGTGGGGTGGTTGGGCGGAAAACGGCCGCTGCCAACCCATTTCCCTCTCTGCCAAACAGCAGCAGCCCATCCTGCATGGCGATGAGCTGAAAATCCGGCTGGATGAGCAGAGTGCGGATGGTTTCATGTTCGTAGGCGGCGCCGCCTTCAAAGATGAGCTCCGTCTCGATGGGATCGGCCAGGGCGGCGTCGTAGAGGGCATCGGTGATGACGTATTCCACCTGAGGCAGCAGTTCCGCCAGCGGACGGCCGTCTACATAGCTGGTGAGGTACAAAATCTCCCGGTTGGCCAGCCGCACCGCCGAGAGCTGGTCGGCAGCCAGCGGCGCGGCTGCGGGCACGTAGGTTGCCAGCCAATCGGCCTTAAAGCCATCCCGCGGAATGACGCCAAAGCGCGTGCTGCTGAGTCCCTGGTCCAGCGCCGGGCGGTCCAGGTAAAACTGGGGGCTGATTGGCGTGTCGATGAAAGCCAGGTTGAAGGCCAGGACCATAAACAGGGTCAGCTGCAGCCGCCCTTGCCAGGATGGCTTTTTGCCCGCAGGCACGGGATCGTTTAGCTGTTTGGCGGCGCCGTAAAGAACGGCCGTTACCAAAAACGGCGCGGCCAGGGCGTAATGGTGGGTGCGATAGCTAAACGACGGTCCAAAATCGCTGCTGAGCAGGGCAGGCACCACGGTGACGGCGGCAGGCAGCAGCCAGAGCGGAGCCCGCCAGGCCAGCAGCAGCAGGGCGGGCATGAGGACAATCAGGGCATGAACGAGGCGGAGAACGGCCGTCTGCCCGATGAAGGCAACGTTAAAACGGCTGGCCAGGTAACCCAGTGCGCTCGACTGCACGTTGACGGCCTGGGCAACCTCGGCTGCCGGGGGAGCAAAAGCGGCGCGGATGGCAAAGAAGGCAATCAGGCCGTAAACCACTGCCACCAGACTGGTTGCCAATCCGGCGCGCCGCTCGCCCTTGAGCCAGAGCACGGCGCCCAGCGCGGCCGCCGGTGCGGCCACGTAAAATTTGCAGCTCAGCGCCAGCGCCAGCCAGAGGCCATAACTGCGCCACGCCTTCCGGTCGGCGGCTTCGATGGCCAGGAGCAAAAAGGGAGCGGCCAGCGTGTCTGAGTGAAATTCGGCGAGGACGGCCGTTTGGGCCACCGGATAAAAAAGGTAAATGGCGCAGACAACCAGGGCGTACGTGGGATTGTTCAATTTGCGCCGGGCCAGCCGGTACAGCGGAATGCCGCCCAGGGCATAGAGCAGCGCCTGAATGACCAGCAGCGTTTGCGGCGTGGGAAACACGGCGTACACAGGCGCGATGGCAAAGTAGATTAGCTCCACATTGCGCGCCAACCGGCTGATGGCGATGCCCTGCCCGGTGAAAACCAACGGCAGCCCCTCCGTCGCGCTCCAGATCGCCTGGCTCATGGCGCCCAGGTCAAAATATTTACTGTTGAAGCCGGTGTACCGGGCCAGACTCAGATAGCTCATCTCGGCAAACACAAACAAAACCAGGCCAGCCAGGATAAAAATGGGCCAGGTCTGTGGCTTGTGTGGGGTGGGGGCTTCTGCCTGCTTCATTATCATTCGGTTGCTTCCAGATCGTACAGCGTGAGCCTGATGCCCGGCAGCTGGATTTGTTCCAACTGCCTGTAGTGCGCCTTCAGCCAGCTGTGGGTGGGTGTGTTGGCGGCACTGGCAACGGCGGCATGGCGTGCATCGGCAAAGCCATGCGGGTCAAAATTGTAGAATGGCTCGGCGTGCCAGGCCAAATTGTGCTGTTCGGCGGCCAGCGCCAGCTGTTGGGTCATCGCGGCGGCAAACACCGGGGTGATGGTGTCGGTTTCTGGTGGGGGAATTTGCACGAAGGGGTAACGGCCGTTGCCATAATAAGCCACCGGCAGCAGCACATCTTTATGGCCAATGATGACGGCCGTTTCCGAATCGCGCAGCTCTATCTGGGCAAAGGCAGTGGGCCAGCCGCTGCGGGCAAAAGCCGGGTTGCCCACCTGCTGCCACAAACTCAGCCCGGAAATAATCGTGACGACCAGCAAAACTGGCCAGAAAAGGGCTGCATGCTGGCGCCAACGCTGCCAACCCAGGGTGGCCAGCAGCAAAAACGGCGGCAAACTGATGATGAGGTAGCGGTCGTGGTAAATGGAAAAACCGCTGGCGGGCAACAAGCCATTCTCCAGCGAAACGAGGAAGGTGATGGCCAACGGCAGGACCAGCCAGATGAGCAGCAGGCGGGTGTGTAATGTCTGGCGAGATAACGGTTCACCGGTAGCATCTTTTTTCCGCAAAAATGGCAGGCTGCGGCCGATGCCCACAAGAAGGGCCGCGGCGCAAATGGCGGCCAGCCAGCTGCCGCGGCCCAGGCCAAATCCAGCAGCAAACACCGTGAGCGTCAGCGGCAGATCGGTCCAGTGGATCAGGTTAATCCAGTCGGGAACGGCCGTCCCGTAGCCATCTGTTCGGGTGAGGACTAAGGTGACCCACGGGGCAAACGCGGCCGCCACAAACAGCATGGTGATAAACCAGCCCACCGTCTGGCGGCGGAGGCGCTGCCGGTGCAGGACAAAAAAGATGTAGTGCACCAGCACCATAAAAAAGGCGAAATAGTGGGTGTACAAAGCGGCCGTCATGGCCAGGCCGTAGGCCAGCCACAGCGGCCAGCGGTTGTCTGCTAAAAGGCGCAGCAGGCAGAGGTGGGCCAGCAGCAGCAGCGCAGGCAGCAGAGCGTACATGCGCACCTCTTGTGAATACCAGATGTGCAGCGGGGAGATGGCCAGCAAAAAAGCCGCCAGAAATCCCGCCGCCGTGCCACCCAGCCGACGGCCGATCTGGTAGAGCAAAGCCACGCTCGCTGTGCCCATATAGACTGAAAACAGGCGGAGGATGATGGCGTCTGTGCCGATCTGGGTCCAAAACCGCATGACCCAGTAATAAAACGGCACCTGGTCGCGAATGCCAACGAGGTTCGTCAGCATCACACTGAGCGGCATGGTGGTGCGTTCCCACGTTTTGAGTTCGTCCCACCACAGGCTTTGCTGGGCCAGGCCAAACAGCCGCAGGCCAAAAGCCAGCAGCAAAAGTAGGATGAAGGGGAGGGACGGCCGTTTCCGCCAGCCTGTAGGCCAATTCATCAGTTTGCCTGCTCAAAAAGGAAGATGCGAATGCCGCCGATTGTCTGCTCGTCAAGCAAGGTATGGCTGGCGGCGATAGTTTTATATTGGGACTGCTGCCACTCAATGCTGTGCTCCAGGGCGACGATGACCCAGAAACGGCCGTTGGCGCTAGTCTCCAAATCTGCCAGGGACCAGACCTGCCCACCAAGCGCCGCGTAAACGGCCTCGGGCTTACGCGGATCGGGGTCCCCGGCCAGCACGCCCTGGCTGAGCAGGGGCGCGTAGCGCAGGGCGGGCAGATAAGAGCCATCGCTGGTGTGCAGCACCACATCGCCCGGCGCGGCATTTTGGAGCACAAAGGCGGTGGCGTCCCGGTACGGCGGCTTGACGAGCGGTCCGAGATGATAGCTCACGGTCCCCACCAGCATGAGCAGCAGCGCCAGCCCGGTCAGGTAAGGCAGCGGCGATTGGCGTCGGGTCACCCCCCAGGCCAGCCAGATGATGAGAAACGGTGCGACGGCGGCCAAAGTGCGTTCGGGGAGGAAAAACGGCCGTACCACGTACACGCCCAGCGGCAGCCCCAGCACACAAATAATGATCAGCAGGATCAGCCCAAGACCAGAGGGGATTTGCTGGCGTCCCAGCTTGCGCAGCTCCAGCAAAAAAACAATCAGGTAAGCGAAGAAGATGAACAAAATGAGGCCGCTGTACCAAAAGCTGCTGGACATGCCAAACAGCAGAAACACGGGCGCGGTGAGCGGCTTGAGGGGGTTGAAGGCGGTGGCTTGCTGCAGCGGCCGTAAGCTGCCCAGAGCTGGTTGTGCCTCGGCCAACATTAAATTGAGCCAGGGAATGAAGCAAATGAGAATAACGGCCGTCATCGCCGCCGTTGCCCAGAAGGCACGTTTGTGACTACGGTAGGTGAGCAGGGCGTGCAATCCGACACCCGCCAGAGCCAAAAAAGCAAACAGGTGCGTGTACACCGCCAGCAAAAACAAACCACCAGCCACAAACCACAAGCCACCAGTCTCTTTTTGACGAGCATGGAGGGTAACGGCCGTTGCCACAACCACAAGCAGCATGAGCAGGGTATACATGCGCAGCTCATGGCTGTAGAGGATGTGGAAGGGAGAAACGGCCGTCAGTGCGGCGGCCGTCAGGGAAACGGTGCGATTTTCGAATAATTGCTGGCCAAGCAGGTAAACAGCCGGGATGAGCAGGATGCCCAAGAGGGTGGAGAGGAGTTTTACGGCCGTATCAGAATCAGGCACCAGGTCTAGCCAGAAATGCAGCAGGAAGTAATACAGCGGTGGGTGGCTAGACTGTACCGTGTTGTTGGCGATCTGGCTAACCGGCAGCCGCGCCGCCAGGTAGCTGATTGCCTCATCCAGCCATAAGCTGTCCCGCCCCAAACTGAAAAGGCGGAGAAAAATTGCGGAGAGCAGGATCGAGGCGAGCACGCCTTGGGCCGGTAGCTTGGCTGCTGATTTCATTGGTAGCTTTATGGCAGGGGGCAGGCCGTGAGAATCAATGACCCATCTTGGAATAATATATCTTCTTGGGCTATGTTTTCCAGGGCGAAGTCACGGCGAGTGGCCAGTATTTGCTGCATCTGTGTATCAAATGGTTCGAATAAAAATGCCCCCTCCTGAATATAGCGATCTGCAAAAGTGTCTTGATGGATGAGGAGATAATCTACCTCGTACTTCTGGCAAAACTGGTTGACCGTTTGTCGATCGGCGGCGTAGTAACTTTCCAGGGCTTCTTGCATTAGAAGCTGGTTGGTATGCGGCGTTTCACAGCTGAACAAAATCATTCTTTGGGCAAAAAGGGGGATGTTATCCAGGCTGCACGGGTTCCCGGCCAGGCGACTATCTTTAGGCAAGGTTTGCAAATAGGCAAACAGCACATGGTCGGCTTCGGGTGGGTCAGCGTTTTCGTCGAGGATACGGCCGTAAATTGCCAATCCCACAAATATGCAAAAGCCTAAAACGACCCAACTTCGTGTAGAAATGCTGGTGGCGTTTGCTGCGGCAACTTGCGATGACGGTGAGGGTTCTTTCCGCAAATTTCGGACCAGCAGCAGCGTGACAAGCACGAGCCACAACAGGGCAAAGGCAATAGAGAAGTTAAAAAACAGCTGCCGATCGGGAAACCGGAACCAACCGTAAACAATGACTGGTGCCATAAGCAGGGTGACACTGGCGACCAATGTGACGGGCTTCCGACTGTATTCGCTTATTATTTTTGCAGCGTGATGCATGGCTGCTTTGCCATTTAGCACAAGATAAAAAAGGGAAGCAAGCACAATGGTTGTTTGGGTGTACCGGCTGGGAAAGTAAAGCGGAAAGGATTTAGTGAGAAATATACCGAGCCAGGCAAGCACAAAGCAGATGAGGCTGGCGCTGAGCAAAACAAGAACGATGGGTGGCAAGGGGCGGCTTTGTGATTTCAATAAAAATTTCATGCCAAGAGCTAGAAAAACCAAAATCACCGCATTGAGGGCATCGCTGCCAAAAACAAACAACCCGCCCGGTCCGGTGTAGGGGAACACCGTAAACAGAGGATAACGTCCTTCCGTGAGCGGACCGAGATCAAAAAACGAACTGGTTTGGTCAATGCTGCTGGCAACCTGGTCACTGCCCTGTGCCAGGAGTGCAGGAAGCAGCAGGAGGGCACTGAGGAAAACGGCCGTTCCCAAAGGCAGCAGCGGTTTCCACTGGATGGAAAACCGTTTCCCCTGACTCCCCCAAGAAACGTGAACCAAAGACAAACCAAACGTCGCTGCTCCTAAGATAAAAATTGGTGGGTAAATGGTGCTGCTCAAAAAAACCACCAGAGCAGCGCGCCAGTAATGCTGTCGGGTCAGATAATAAAGCAAGGCTATCAGCAGCGGCAGAGCAAAGGATCGCTGTAAACCGGCCGTAACCGAAATATTGCTGGAGAAAATGAGGTTTAGAAAAATGAACCCAATGCAAAGAACAAGCGCGTTTTTCTCTGTGGTAAATGTCTGGCCCAGTCGAAACAAGTAGAAAACCGAGATCAACATGAGCGGAAAGATGAGCAGCTTGCTGAATAGAATGACGGAGTTTGTCAACCCGCTCAAGAAAAACAAGATGCCATACCCCGGACTGAACTTGCTGATAACGAAGCTTTGGCCCAGGAATTCAAGTTCCATAAGCTGATGGCCAACCAGCGTGTCGTTAGCAAAAAGCGTCGGGTCAATCATGCGGTGCAGCCAGTAGAGGTTGCGTAGATCATCGTTCACTTTGAATGCGTCGGTTAACAGCAGCCATTGCAGCCATAGGGCGACAAGCAGGCCCAGGCCGAGCGCAGTCCAAAGCAGGTGGCTGCCAGTGCTTTCAGATTGAGAGGATTTATTCACCTGATTGGTCCTGCGTTTGGGTGAGGTGGCTGGCAAACTCCGCGACTTTTTTCTCTTGTTCGGTCAGTTTCCAGCTTAGAATGCCTACCTGCTGGGCCAGCTCTTTGTTTTTGCGGCTGAGATGGGTAATGATGACAGAAAATTGCAGCATGATGAGCAAAAAGAAGCCAAAGCCGATGACAAAAAGAGCTGCTGGTGGATAAAAAATGCCCATGACCGAAGCCAGCACATCCAGCAGTTCCCGCCAAAGCGAAAGGACGAAGAGGGCAACGGCCGTTATCAGCCAAAGCAGCGCATAATTTTCGGCAACCTGCCGCCGCCTTACCATCTCTAGGATGAGCCCGAGCAAAAATACAGACCCCAAAACGGCAATAATTTCGACTTGAGCCATTGGTATCTCCTTAGTGCCTTACCGGTTTACGCATCGCTTCTAGCAGCACAGCAAGCAAGACTTTTATAACGTAATAAAATGAGTGAAGGGGCGTTATGGACGATTTGCCATGCTGTCGTGGTTTCATGGTAACGGTCACTTCGCAAATGCGGAATTTCGCTCGTGAAAGCATTACGAGTCCTTCAATTTCAGGATAATCTGGGGGTAAGTGCCTGGCTAATACCGCCATTGCGGCGCGATTGGCCATCCAAAAGCCAGAGGTTGTGTCTGTAAAACGCTGTCCGGTGAGGCGTGAGACAACGCTGGCGAACAGTTTGATGCCCACTGCCCTGGATCGTGACGCCGTGTAGCCGCCACCTTCTTTGTAGCGCGAACCAATGACAGCGTCTACTTCACCTGAGACGATTTTTTGATAGAGCTCAGGCAGGTGACGCGCGTCATGTTGGCCATCTCCATCCAAGCGTCCCACGACATCGTAGCCCATCTCGTACGCAAAGCGGTACCCGGTTTGCACCGCACCGCCAATGCCTAGATTGTAGGGTAAATCGACGACAAAAGCGCCGAGGGTCCGGGCAACAACGGCCGTATCATCCACAGAACCATCATTCACCACCAGGATATCCACGTCTAGCGGTTGCTGGCGAATATCAGCAATAACCCCTGGCAGATTTTTGGCCTCATTGTAGGCGGGCACCATGATCAATATTTTTTTCTGACTTTTTGTTGTCGCAGAGTCCAATTTGGCCTGTCCTTAACCTCCGGCATTCTTAGGGTAATCCCTGGTTCTGTGTCTGCCGGTGCGTTTGTAAAAAGTCTATCAGTAGGGAAATTCCCCCAATCAGGCTGGTGACAATGACGAGCAAGGAAGTGGTTAATGAAAGCGCTAGAGCCTGGGAGCTATCAATTTGTATGCCCGTTAACAGGCCAACGAGCCCCACTTCGCGAATGCCAATGCCATTGAAAGAAATAGGCAGTATGAGCGCTATGCCAATAACGGAGAGGAACAGCAGCAGCTGCCACCAGCCAACCGGCATAGCCATGGCCACAGCCAGCACCCAAACAGCCCAGGCACTCATAAGTTGAGCCAGAATGCTAAGCAGCAGAACGAGCAGCAGTGCAAACGTGTGCCCCTGCAATTTTTGGCGTACCGCAACGAATTTTTCAATGAAGTGGGCAATCCAACTGGTTTTATTTTGAGGTTTTAGCACTGTTGCAGGCTTTTTATTTAAGAAGCTTAAAAGAGGAATGGCGAGCAGCAAAAAAAGGGTGAGGCCAGCGCCAAGGTCTTGGGCTTGGTTATCCCAGCCAACCTCGTTTGCCAAGCTCCAGGTCATAACTCCCGCCAGCAGCAGGATCGCGTACAGCATCACGATCCGGCTGATAAGGACCGAGAGCGTGGCATCGAGTATTCTCCGGCTTAATCGACCGACCTGGTAGACTCGCAAAGAGTCACCGCCAATAAATGAGGCAAAATTATTGATGAAAAGGGATTGGAAAAACAGTTTACCCACGGTCTGAATTGGCAGGTCGAAACCCAAAATGTGAAGGGCAACAGCCCAGGCAGTGGCAAAAAGAGCGTTGCTCAGGGTAAAAATCAGGAAGCTGCTGGCCAGTGCGGCGGGTGAAAGCTGGCGCAGCTGCTGCCACATGTTCGCCAGGGGTACTGTGTTGAGCAGATAAACTAGCAAGATGGCCGTTCCACCAATCTTTAACCATCCTTGCCACCGCTGCCAAAATCTGGAAAGATGTTGCATATTGGCTCAAGCCTTCGTAAACACGGCTCTCAGTTCACAAAAGTAGAGCAATTTTCCGGGCCATTCCAGGCGGAAGGGGTAAAAATAGCTCTGCTTTTGCTGGAGATTAAAGCGTCTGGCAATTTGGGCCAGGTCAGATTGTTTGAGCAGGTTGACATGGGTGTCATCGTGTTTGAAACCTGCTTCTTGGGGCACAGTGATGGCCAGAACACCACCCGGTTTTAACACGCGTGCTGCCTCAGCAACGGCCGTTTCCACCGAATCCAGATGCTCCAAAATATTAGACGCCAGGACGCCGTCAAATGAACCCTCAGTAAAAGGCAGCGGATACGCACCGCTCACGCAGCAGGTAAAACCTTGCTGGTGACAGTGCCTGACCATCAACGGATTGATGTCTATGCCCAGGCTGTCACCGTTGTATTGCTGCAAGAATTCACCAATGCCACAGCCTACATCAAGCACCTGTCCATGAAAATGGCGGGTGAGGTCCGCAATAAAAAAGCGCCGGATCCAAAAACTGAAGCGGCTGCGTTTCATCAGGTAGTTGTAATAAGTTTGTTGTTCGTGGCTCATCGATAGATCCATTTGGCCAATCTTAATCCTGGTGCGGCCATCAGCCACGCGGCCGTTTCCACACCGCGCAGCAAAACAGGATTCTTGTTTGAAACATACTGAGCGTTCAGCCGGGCGCTAAAAACAGCAATAAGATGGGTCGGCTGGGCACAGGTGAGCTTTTGTCGTCGCGTGGCAATCCAATTCCTTTCTTGAAAAAGTGCCCTCCAGGCGCGCCACTTTGCCTTGACCTGTTTTTTGCCCTGCAAAACAGCGTACCCCCAAGAGACAAACTCCATCAACAGGATTGAGGGCGCCATTAGCAGCAACAGCCAGCCATTCATCAGGCTGAACAAGGAGAGATAACGGTTTCGCTCCAGGTAGAACATTTTTCGTGGAGAGAAGCTGGATGTATAGGCATGGCGCACAATAGAATTGGGTACGGCCGTACACGCATACCCCGCACACCGTATCCGCAACGATAAGTCGGTGTCTTCATAATACATGAAAAACATTTCTTCAAAACCAGCCAGCGAACTAAATAAGTCCCGGCGCATCACAAATGCTGCGCCGCTAACGGCACTCACCGTGTACGGCGCTGTTTTTGACACTGGCTTGCCATATTTTTCGCAGTAAGTTAATCCTGAAAAATGCACAGTATTGCCACACGTGTTTACGCGGTCTGGTTCATGGGCAAAAACAATTTGTGGCGTAACTGCACCGATGGTTTTGTCAGCGGCAAGCGTTTCAAGCAGCGGCTGGAGCCAATTTGCCTCTACTATCGTGTCCGGGTTCAAAAAGGCGACATACTCTCCGGTGGCCAGCTTCGCGGCGCAGTTGTTCGCTGCGGCAAAGCCAATGTTTGTGTTACTGGATTGTAGGTGAACGGCCGTAAATTTTTCTTGAATAAGCTGCACCGTGTTATCTGCCGAGGCATTGTCAAACACGATGATCTCGTGAGGTTGAATAATGGTGGCTTGCAGTGCCTCAAGACAATCAACGATGAACGGACCGCTGTTATAGGTAACGATAATAACGGATACTGAGGGCCAACCCGTTTGGGCTGATTGGTCAATTGATTGGCGGGTCATCTGGAATCATTCACGTTTGGGCAAGGGCTGTGGCACTTTGGCGCTTTTTCCTGAATTTGGCAACCACGAGAAAGTAAAAGAAGATACCTGTGGCTAACGGTACAGACACGGTCAGCGTATCGCTCTCCCGGCTGTCGGCCAGCCAGAGCGTGCCCCAGGGCAGTATAAAGGCCAGCAGGGTCCACACAAGCGCAGCTGAACTGCGCTTCTTGATTACCAGGAACAATAACATGGCCGGAAGCAGCAGCAGCAAATGTTCATACACCCAGGCGTAAGGTGTGGTCAGCAGAGAGCCAATCAGCGCCAGGGGCATCACTTCTGTCTCGGTGAGGGTAGGGTTACGGAAGATGATCAGGCCAACAACGGCCGTTACCCCCACCACAAACACCAACCCCAAAATCGCCCACCATTCCGGCCAGATTTCGTAGGCCAGCCCCCACACGGTGGGCGTAATGGCGGTGACTTCTGTTTTGCCAGTGACGTTGAGCCATTCAAACAGCCAGCCGGGCCGCACCAGCCAGCTAACCAGCAGCATGGTTAATCCCCCAGCCACTGCCCCAGCAACGATGTGCCAGCGCCGCCGCCACAACAGCCACAGGCCAAAAGCGGGGACAAACAGTACAAAGGCATTGGGCTTAATAATGACAAATGAGAGGACGATGCCCGCCAGAAACGGCCGTTCCCGCTTTACCAGCCACAAAAATAGCGCCAGGAGGAAAAACAGCAAAAAGGTGATCTGGCCATTGTTCATGCTCACCAATACTGCCCGGTAGGTGAAGATAAACAGAGCCACCAGGGCAAATTCCGCCACAGGCAGTGGCCTGGTGGTGTACGAGTTGATTAATAAGAACATCCCGCCGCCCAGCACACAAAACGAAAACGCCAGCCAGGCGGCGGCGCCCCAACCCAGGTCCAGCGCCGCAAATGGCAGCGCCAGCAGCAGCGTCCATAGAGGGAAGGGAGCCCGATCATCTGGCATCCAGGTGCTGCCCAGCTCGGCCCGCAGCGGCAGCCAGACGGCCGGATCGTACGGATCTAGCCCGCGCAGAACCGCCTTGCCCCCGGCATACAAACTCATAAAGTCCCGATTGTTGTACCGGGCCGGGCCGGTAAACATTTCATACATGCCCCACGTTAGCAGCACAAAAACTAACAAGGTGAGAATAGCTATGACAAGTGGGTTTTGTGTTTTTGCCGGAACAGCTTTTGTTGAGGTCATAGGTAATAGTTTACCGTGGCACTCCTCATTTCAACATAGTCAATAAGATTTACCGTGTTTCAAACGCGATACCGGCAAGAATGTAACATAGTTTCCTTACAAAAAGAAAAAACCCAGGTACTATCGTGCCTGGGTCTGATTTCTATCGTCGAAAAATTCGCTAGGGAGTATTTTAGCTGTAATACGCTTCCATGGAGCTGTCTACCGGGGCATTGGTAAGCGTGGCGCCAATAATTTTGACCCGCGCTTTTTCCAAAATCTCTTTGGCCCGTTCGGCATGTTCGCGGCGGGTTTTACCGGCGCTGAGCACCAGCAGCACACCATCAACTTTGGCGCCCAAAACGGCCGCATCCGTCACCGCATTCACCGGCGGGGCATCAAACAGGATGATGTCGGCCTTTTCCTGCAGCCGGGCGATGAGCTGATCAACCTGCGGCGTGCCCAGGATATCGGCCGGATTAGGCGGCTTGGTGCCTGCCGTGAGCACCCACAGGTTTTCCACGGCCGTTCCTTGCAGCGCCGGTTCACTGTTGTGCAAAATGGCATCGGTAAACCCCGGCTCTGCCTGCAGGTTAAACAGGGTGTGCAGCGACGGCCGTCGCAAATCACAATCGACTAGCACCGTTTTACGGCCGCTCTGGGCCATGGTTACCGCCAGGTTAGACACCGTACTGCTTTTGCCTTCGCCCATCACCGGGGAGGTGACCACCAGCGAGCGCAAAGGAGTTTCCAGGCTGTAAAATGAAAGATTTGTCCTCAGCGTGCGAAACGCCTCACTTAAAGGCGAACGCGGGTTTGTAATCGTCACTAAATCCATATCTCACCAAACTCTTCACGGGGCGAGGCAGGTGGAGGTTAAACCTTTTGTTTGGTAAGGATTTTACCCACCTGCCTCGCCCCTACTTTTAACTTTTCACTGAATACTGACCACCGTTCACCGATAACCGTTCACCGCTTCACGGTCCAGGAATCTGCCCCACCACCGGAATTTCCAGGTAGCGCTCTACGTCTTCGGCGCGGCGCACCACGCCCGATTCAATCCATTCCAGGACAAAAATGACAATCACCCCCAGCAGCGCGCCAAACACAAAGCCAGCGGCCGTATTAACTTTCACATTGGGCGTGGTTCCCACTACCTTAGCTGCATCCTGAAACTCAATTGAGATGCGATCTTCTTGCCGATTTTGGTCATTATCTTCATTCTGCCATTGAATCAGTAGCTGACCCCATGTTCGAGCAATGTCGTTGGCTAAATCTGGGTCGGTATTCTCCACGTTGACTTGTACAACCAAGCCTAATCGGTCAGAGGCAACCGTTACATCTCCCAACAGTTCATTAGCTTCCATATCCAATTGCAAAATATTAATAACATCTTGAGCGCGGTAGCTGCTGTTGAGCCACTGCTCGTAATTTCCCAGTAGCTCGCGCGCTGCTTGCGATTGGCCATAATCTTTACGTGCCGGGCTTACCAACAGCTTCTGGCTGGATTCATACACCACGGGTTGAATTCGACTGAAGCCATAAGCCGCACCAGCTGTCAGGATGGCCAGCAGGATGATAATCCAACCCCGCTGGCGCAAAATGCGAAAATAATCACCTAATGCCATAGCTCGTTCCTATTTCTTGGGAATTTCGCCCAAAACGGCAAAACCCATTGCTTCTGCTTCTTCCCGGCTGCGAATGGTGGGATCCAGGTATTCCACCAGCAGCGCCAGACCCAATCCGGCGGCCAGGGCGATGGCCAGCCGCAGGGGAATGTCTAATAAGCTGCTTAAACTGCGCGGCAGCGGCGTCACAACCGCGTCGTCCAATTGCACAAGCACGGCCGTTTCTCCCCCCAACTGCGGTAAAGCCTCGGCATTTTGCTCCGAGAGGACTGTGATGGCCGCATCCATAATCTGGGCCAGTGTGCCAGCATCGCCATGCTGGATGGAGATTTGCAATCGGCTGCGCACATTATCGGCCGATACGCTAAAACTGCCGGGCGGCACGTCAAGGCCTGCTTGAGTGAGATAGTTGGAAACGGCCGTCTTAAACCGTCCGCTCACCGCCCAATCCGTCAGCCCATTCACAATGTACTCTGACCCCAACCAGTTGTAATAGCGTTCCTGGTCAGCCAGTTCAGCGCCTGGCGTAGGCGGCTGCGCTACGATGAAGTTCACGCCCACGTTAAAACCGGGGGCGGGCGGCGGCTGGTAGGTCACCACGGAAAACACGGCAACAACCAGCGCTGGAATAAGCACCAACAGCCAGCGGCGGCGAAAAATAGAATAAAATGCACGTAATTCCATAAAATAATTCTTAGCGCGGGAGTTTTGCCTCATGTCCAGCGGACATCTTTTCTGCCACTAAAGCCAGAATTTGTTCCTTAAATCGGGACACATCAAACTTTTCGGCATGTTGGCGGATGCGCTGCGGGTCCACCAAGTCGGTGTCAAACGTTTCAACCGCCTGGATAATAGCAGCAACCGACTGCTGCGCAAAAAGGGCCCCGGTCACGCCGGGTACCACCGTTTCCAGCGCACCCCCGGCGGCATAGGCGATCACCGGCCGTCCGGCGGCCATCGCTTGCAGCGGGGCAATGCCAAAATCTTCCTCGCCAGGGAACATGAAGGCGCGGCATTTGCCCAGCAGCTCCGGCAGCTTTTCATCCGGTACGTAGCCCAGAAACTCAATAGTGGGGCCAGCCAGGCCCTCCAATCGTTCCCGATCACGACCACTGCCGGCGATGCGCAACGGCCGTTTCATCTGGTTAAACGCCTCAATTAAAATGTCAATGCGCCGATACGGTACCAGCCGCCCTACCAGCAGGTAATAATCTTCCACCTCGCTGCATGGGGCAAAACGGCTTGTGTCCACCGGCGGGTAGATAATATCCGATTCTCGCCGGTAAATTTTTTCGATTCGCCGACGGACTTCCTGTGAAATAGCCACGAAATGGTCCACACGATCAGCTGCCAGGCGGTCCCATTGGCGTAAAAAGGTGAGAAACGGTGGTAAAACGGCGCGCATAAAACGGCCCAACTGTTCCTGCTCTGCGTATTGGTGGTAGCGCCACACGTACCGCGTCGGTGTGAGGCAGTAGCAAATATGCATCGTCTCTGGCCCGGTGATAACACCGTGGCAAAAACCGCTCTTGTTGCTGATCACCAGGTCGTAGCCGCTTAAATCGTACTGCTCAAAGGCCAGGGGGTAGAGGGGGAAATATAGCTGCTGCTTGCGCTGCGCCAGCGGCAGCTTGTTGATGAAGTTGGTGCGAATGTCCCACTTTTTCCAGTGCGGGGGCATCTTGTCTGGATCATAAAGCGAGGTGTAAATTGGCGCATCGGGGAACATCTCAACGAGCACTTCCAGCACATCTTCCGCCCCGCCGATCTGGTTCATCCAATCATGAACAAGCGCCACTTTCAAAGGACGTGCCTCATTCATCGGATTGTTAGACGCCTAATCGGTTCATGCGTTCAGCCAGCGCGGCTTCCACTTCCAGGCTTTGCATGGCGTCGTCCAGCTGGTTGTCCAGGCTGCTGGCCTGCACTTCCCAGGCAGCATCGGCGTGGTCCAGCCGACGGCGGATGTTTTCGGCAGCGGTGGCCACTTCACTGTCGCCCTGGCTCATCAACGAATCCAGCGAGCGCATCGCCTTGGCCGATACCTCTTTGGATTTGGCCAGCTGGAGCAAAAATCCCAGCTCTTCTCGCTCCTGTTTGGCGATGGCCAGCCGCCCTTCGAGCTTCACCTTCACATCATCCAGCTTTTCTAGCGCGGACACCTGCTTTTCCAGCGAGGTGTCGTACGTTTTGATCAGATCCATGGCCGACATGAACTGCTTTTGGGTGACCATCGCTTCGGTGCGTTTGCCTTGCCGTAGAAACGTGTCTATAGCCAAATCGAATTTGGCCGCTTCGTTGGCCAGCGCTTCACGGCGGCGACGTGAGGTTTTTACCTGGGCAAACAAGGGGGTGATTGTTTGGACAAACTCTTGCAGTTCGCGTTCCGCCTGGCGAATGTATTCGTCGTAGACGGCCAGGTCGCTTTTTTGCAGGGCTTTATCCGCTGCTTCATGCAGGCGGGCTTTAAACAGGGTTCGAAGTTTTTGTAGTAGTGAGGCCATGCGAGGATTATACTGAGTTAGGAGAGAGTGGTGCAAAAAACGGCCGTTCCCCATGAAATATGCGGGGAACGGCCGTTTCCTCAATCAGTCTGGTCCAAGGAGATGCTAAGCCCAGACCGTTCTTTTGTGAGTGGTTGCCGTTAGTTGATGACGATTTCTTCTTCGTCAAAAGCATTGGCTTTGGCTACAGGTTCTTCATCGGTGGGCATCAACACCCACAGAATCAGGTAAGCCACAAGGCCATGCCCGCCACCCAGGGCCAGCAGCACAAAGACAAGACGGACGATGACCGGGTCAATGTTCAGATAATTGGCGATACCACTGCACACGCCACCAATCATCTCGTCATTCGTATTGCGAACCAAACGTTTGTTACTCATTTTCTAAATACCTCCACACAGTTTTGTGATTATGAACTCAGTTGATTTGCACCCCATTACGTGGAAGGTTTTAAAAGGTTTCACAGTGAGAAATCAGGCACTTTTTTCCTGACTGCCAGACCGACGCCGTTTGCGATTTGGGAGCAGCATCCACAGCCCCAGCCCGATCAGCAGCACGGGCCAGTATCGGCCCAAACCGCCCAACCCGTTAAAAAACGCGCCAAAAATCAAGAACAGGGCCGCGCTGGTGATAATGAGACGGCCGCCTTCACGCCAGGATGCCCGACGGTTGTGGCCCAGCAGCCCCGCCAGGAATAATCCAATCCCGGCAAAGCCCGGAATCAGCGCCCACACATAGGCCCAACTGTCCCAGGCGCCCGTGAGATTTTGCACATACAAAATCCCGCCGATCCCGGTGACGATGCTGCCGGGAATCGCCAGCGTTGGTGTGCCCAGGAAAGCGCTCAAAATCAGCAGCCCGCCCACGGCCACAATGATCAGCGGCCACTGCAAGCTGATATCTAAAGTGGCGGCCAGGCTCGGGAAAAATTGAACCAGTAAAAAAAGGATGCCCACCAAAATGAGAATGGTGCCTACGACGATTGAACTGCGCTTGTGCATTGCTTGTACCTCCATCAAACAGAACCCGGCTCATTGGTTATTATGAGCGGGCTTTTTGTTTTTGATGCCAAAACCGTTTCCGGGACACATTAAGGTGTGGGGAAAACGGCCGTTTTCCTCCAGGTTTCCTCTATGAGCCTTATACGGAAAGAGCTGGTAATGGTCGCGCAGTATACCCGATGCGCTGTTTGTGTTACACTCATCGCTTAATATTCCACAACGATTCAGCCATTAGCCGTATCCAGTTTTGTGAATGTCATCAGGAGCATGTGTATGAGACATCTGTTAATTACTGCCCCGTTTCCCTCGCATCTGGTCGACAAAATTCGGGCCGTATCCCCTCATCTCACCATTGAACAGCGCACTTTGCCCAACGGCCGTTGGCCAGACGATTGGACAACGGACGCCGAGATTTACTACGCTTTGAGCGCCGTTCCCTCGCTGGCCCAGGCGCCAAATTTGCAGTGGGTACAAACCCACTATGCCGGTGTAGACAGCCTGGAAAACACCGAGCTGTGGCAAAGCGATATTCTTATCACCACCGCCAGCGGCGTGCATGCCCCCAACATGGCCCAATACGCCATGACCCAAATCCTGGCCTGGGCGCATAGGGTGCCCAACTGGTTCACCTACAAACAGACCCAAACCTGGAGCAAAAATCGATGGGAAACGTTTGTTCCTCAGGAACTGCATGGCAAAACATTGGGCATCCTCGGTTATGGCAGCATTGGCCGTGAATTGGCCCGCCTGGCCAAACCGTTTGGCATGCAAATTTTGGTTACCAAGCGGGATGCACGCCAACTGCAAGACACGGGTTATACGGTGGCTGGCCAGGGTGATCCCGCCGGTGAGCTGCCAGACCGTGTCTATCCCAGCGAGGCCAGCCGCTCTATGGTTGCCGAATGTGATTATGTTGTCATCACGCTGCCGCTCACCGAGCGCACCCACCATTTGTTTAGCGAAGAGATGTTCAAGGCGATGAAGTCAACCGCATTTCTGGTGAACGTGGGGCGCGGCGCGATTGTTAAAGAGGCCGACCTCATTCGGGCTTTGAAGAAGGGGTGGCTGGCCGGCGCGGGATTGGATGTGTATGAAGAAGAGCCGCTGCCAGAGCACAGTCCTTTGTGGGAAATGGAAAACGTGATTATGACGCCGCATGTCAGTGGGTTTACCCCCCACTATGACGAACGAGCTACTGACATTTTTGCCGAAAACCTGCGTCGCTACCTGGCGGGCGAACCGCTCTTGAACCAGGTTAATCGCTCAGAGGGATACTAAATGGGTCCTGGAAGGGCAGACTGTGCAGAAAAAAGAGCTCCGGCAATCACCGGAGCTCTTTTTTATTCTAAGGGATTCAACTTCAGGATGGAACCCAGTTCACATGGTGGTGCGTTGAGTTAGTTGGGATATTTGATCCACCCGGCAGGCATTGCCCCTGAATCGTGTGGACCACAGAGCACATCCCCGCAGAAGTAAACGTCGTAGTCGTTAAACTCGGTGATGGGCACGTTGCCGACGGGAATGCGGAAGGTGGCGCTGCCCGCTGGCACATTTTCCAGAATCAGGGGAACACATTCTGGACCGGGCGCCGTACAAGCTGGGTTAACGTTGCCCTTGAGGTCCGTGAAACCGTTAAAGGTGATACGGCCGTCACCCAACCCCTCTGGCACTTTGAAAATCATCTCGTACATGCGCATGGTGCTGTGATTAAAGCGGCAGCCTGGTTGGTCAGCGCAAATAAAGTTGATTGTTTCCAGATCGCCCGGATTGGCTACATCCCAGGCATCGTAGGTTTGCCAGTCGTATTGGAAGATCTGGTTGTGGGCGTCAGGAAAGTAGGGCAGTTGGATGGGCAGAATGCCGCTGTTCCAGTACGAAACATTCTTACCGCTAGCAGATATATGGTTTAGATTTTCTAGCCGTACCGACGTCCGATATGGTGGCAGGCCAAAGTTATCAGCTGGCACCGGCGGGTCCGTTTCCAGCGGGCAATGCATGGTTTTATAATCACAATGCATGATCCCGAAGTCGCTCCAACCACCGGTTTGTGCCAGACCACAGTTGTTGCCAGCACTGTCGCAGAGCATCGCAACGGCGCGGAATGAGTGGAAGCGCGTTTTGGTTCCAATAATGCTGCCCACTGCGTGGAGTTGGATGAGGGCATACTTGATACAGTTGTCACTGTTCTGGAGCATGGCACACTCGGGATTTTCGACGTAGACGTATTTGTAACCGGCGTGCTTGTGCTCATTTTCGTGGGATGTCTGCCAGGGGTAAGAAACAGGTTGGTCCCAACCCCTAACGACATCAGCGAAAACAGTTGTGGACGGATCATGATTGTGGGAATGATCGTAGTGACAGCCTTGCTCATAGTTCCAGATGCCGTGATAGGCGTTCATGTCATGGGCCACGCCAATCTCTTCACAAGAGGGCGCGCCAACGTACGGCTGGACATTACCGCCAGGAGCTGGAGGTGTGGGAGACGGTGGCGGATTGGTGGGTTCTGGCGGCGGATTTGTCGGGTCTGGAGGAGGGCTGGTTGGTTGGGGTGGTGTGCTGGTGGGTTCGATGGTGGGAGTTGGTTCACTGCTCGGGCCGCTGCAGATGACGTTAACGGAAGTGCGTGAGGTCCGCTGGATTTGCATCCCACGGCCGTCACAAGCGATCTCGGCATTGTCACCGCTGAGCAGGCTCACGTTGTACGACTGCGCCCAGACGGAAACGGCCGCAAGCAGCACAACCATGAAGATCACGCTTACCACAATGAGCCGTGTTTTTGATTTCACACGACCCAGTTTGTCACTTTCAGCGCCCGGAACTGGACGCCGTTCCTTAAGAGGGGGTTGCTTATTCATTCTCTGCTCCATTTTAGTCCATTCGCCAGTCAACTTAAATTAAGAAACGGGGAGTGGACTTTTTCTTCACTTACTTGGTTAGTAAATTCGAACAGGTGCTTCTTCTTCCGACTACAGTTGTTGCTTGTAAGATGGCAGCCCGGGTAAGCTTCTTCACGACTTATTTTGGGCTGCCATCTCACTGACTCTTCCTGACTTCTTCACGATTAACTTGCTTCTTCACGCTTGATTAAAGCTTATTGCCTGAGCATCAGCTTCTGCTTCTCGGATGCTCGCGTTCCATTGTCGAGCCTCACCTCCTTTAGGTAATTTCATTTCGCTAGAAGGTTGCGGAGATGGGAATGCACTTTGTTGGATGAGGCACAGTGGGAGGGGTGCCGTGGCTGGATGTTGAGGTAGAGCGTGTTTCTCACTGACAAAGGCATTCACTGAATCGCATGCGTTATGTCAAATCCGCGTTCACTCATGGCCGCACTATAGCCACGATGCCAGCAGCGGGTGAATAGGAAAAAACGCATAGGACACGCGTCCCATTTTTGGCAAAATCTATAAAAATTTTATGGAATCAGGGTCAATTTGGGGTCATTCGGGGCGTTTGGGGCAGTTTTTGGTCGGAACTGGGCGAAACGGCCGTCTTCTCGCCCCTCTCGTTTCTTTACGGTTTCTTCACGTGGGGCAACGGCCGTTCTTATCTGTCACTTACTTTGTGGGAGCTAAAACTCAAGCTTGAAGGATAACTGCTGCGCCTCTGCGGGGGTTGGCTTTTGCGCCCGGAAGCAGTAAGACAGTCCCGCTACGTTTTTCTCGCTGCGGATGCGGTAACCAGACTGCTGGAGCAGGCCGCGCCAGTAGGCGACCGTGGGCAGGCCAAAGCCGGTCAGCCCGCGAATAAGCCAGTTGGTCTGGCTGCGCACCGATTCGGCCAGCAGCAGCTGTCCCTGCGGCTTGAGAATGCGGAATGCTTCCTCCAGCAAGGCCGCGCGGTCGCCCTCCTGCCAGAACTCGCCGGCCACATGGCACATCATCACCGTATTGACGCTTTCATCGGGCAGCGGCAGCAAGTTCAGGCTGCCCTCGCGCCAGCTCAGCCGGGGATCGGTCGGCGGTGGCGGCTCCTGGCTGCGCCAGCGCACCAGCCACGGGCTGGTGGTCCACTGCGGGTTGTAGATGTCGATGACGATCACCTGGCCGGTGGTGAGGCGGCGGGACAGCCCAATGGCCTGGCGCTGCAGGCCCAGATCGATGTAGGCAAACCGTTCAGTGGCGGGCACCTGGCCCATGTCGAACAGCACATGATGCGGCGTGACGCCGTCAAAGTCATAACGCTGGCGTGCTTCCCAGATGCCCGCGCCAAAAAAGTAGATTAGAATCAGGAAAGCGGCCGTAGCCAGCGGCACAAAAGAGAGCCAGCCGTGCATGGCGCTGAGCCCAATCACGATCAGCGCGGCCACCATAGCCAGGTACAGCAAGGCAAACCGGGGCCAGTTGGCCAGGATGAAGGTGCGGGTTCCATTAAAACGGCCGTCTTTCATAACCGCGTAGTATACCTAAAATCAAACTCAAGGATGAATGCATGACTCCCGAACTTCAAGAATCGTTAGCCCGATTTACTGAGCGTTACACCAGCGGCAAAATTCCCTGGGACGACGCGCTGCCACCGCCAGAGGTGCAGGCCCTGGTCGCCAGTTTGCCGCCGGGCCGTGCTTTGGATTTGGGGTGTGGTTACGGCCGTACCGCCATTTACCTGGCGCAGCACGGCTGGCAGGTGGACGGCGTGGATTTTGTACCACAGGCCATTGACGAGGCCAACCGTCGTGCCGAGGCAGCCGGAGTGGCCGAACAGGTTTGCTTTCATGAAGGCTCTGTGGCTGACCTGCATTTTGTGCTGGGACCGTACGACCTGGCCATTGATGTGGGCTGTATGCACTCGCTCAGCGCCCCGCTGCAAGCCGCATACCGGGACGAACTGCTGCGCCTCCTGCGGCCAGGTGCACCTTACCTACTGTTTGCCCGTCTGAGCAACTCCGAGGAGGAAACGACCGATGGCCCACGCGGCATAGACGAGCTGGCTCTGCGGGCGCTGTTTGCGCCGTTTACGCTGCAAAAAAGCGAGTTGGGGCTTACTGAGGGCGTGAACTACAGCTGGCGTTCCGGCTGGTTCTGGTACAGACGGTGAAACTTGGCCACAGAGGACACAGAGAAGAAAGAGGCCTTGCTCTCTTTTCCTCCGTGCCCTCTGTGGCTATCTCTCGTGAAACGTGATGCCTTCACGTTTCATCGTTTACTCGCCCTGTTCTTCCAACAAAAAGGCAACGGCATCCACAAAGGTGTTATACGGCTGTGCGCCGGAGAGGAAGTAGCCGTTCAGGAAGAAGGCCGGGGTACCGCTCACGCCAAAACTGGACCCTTCATTTAGATCGGCATAGATTTGCTCTTCGTAGCGTCCTTCGGTGAGGCAGGTGGCAAACGCGGTTTCATCCAGCGCCATTTCGGCGGCGTACTGGTTGAAGAGGGTGTCGGCATCGGAACGGCCGCTCCACTCACTCTGGTTGGCAAATAGGACATCGTGCATGGCCAGGTAGGCGTCCTGCTCACCAGCGCAGCGCGCGGCGTTGGCCGCCGCCACTGCCTGCGGATGAATCTGCGTCAGGGGAAAGTCCTTAAACACGTAATAGACCACTCCTGCGTCGATGTAATCTTCCTTGAGCTGGGAGAAGGTCTGCTCAAAGTGACGGCTGCAGAAGGGACATTGGAAGTCGGTGTACTCCACGATGGTGACTGGCGCATTGGGGTTGCCAATGGCGTAGGCATTTTCAATGGGAATGTCTACCGGGCCGGAGGGCGGCTGCGGTTGCGCGGCCTGGGCCTGAGCTTGCTCATAGGCCTGGCGCATTTGTGCTTCTAAAACGGCTTCCAGTTCGCCGTTTTCAACCAGCTCGGCCACGGCGTCAAACACATCGTAGGGCTGGGCGCCGCGCAGCGGGTAGCCATTAATGTAAAAGGTAGGCGTGCTGCTGACGCCCATGTTTAGAGATTCTTGCTGGTTGGCCAGAACTTTGTCGCGCTGTTCACCCAGGTCAATGCAGCTGCGCAGCGCCGCGCCATCTAGCGACAGCTCTTCGGCCAGTTCCACCAGGGCGTCAATGGCGGCTGATTCGCCGCTGCCGCCCCACACAGCCTGGTTGGCAAAGACCGCGTCGTGCATTTCTTTGTAGGCTTCTTGTTCACCCGCGCAGCGAACGGCCGTAGCCGCTACAATCGCTTCAGGATGCAAACTGTCCAACGGCAGATCCTTGATGGCGTAAAACACCCGACCAGTTTCGATCATCTCGGCAAACACGGTGGGGAACGTATCCACCGCATACTCCTGGCAGAAGGGGCACTGGTAGTCGGTGAACTCCACAATTTGCACCGGTGCAGCGGGATCACCAGCGGACCAGGCCACGTTCTCTGGCTCCATCTCGATGGCTGCGGGCGTGGGCACGGCAAATTCGCTTGGCAGTGGTTCATCTTCAGCCGAGGCCAGGCTGCCGCCTCCACCGATCAAGGCGATTGCTTCGTTAAACGTGGCCAGCGGCTGCGCGCCAATGAGCGGCTGCTCATTAATGAAGAAGCTGGGCGTGCTGCTGATGCCGCGTGACAGCCCGTGCTGGTAGTCTGCCTGCACAGCGTCGGCGTATTTGTTTTGCTCCAGGCAGCTGGTGAAGGCTTCCAGTTCCAGTCCTAGTTCTTCGCCATACCCGGCAAAGAAGGTATTGGCCTGGTTGTTGCCCCATTCGCTCATGTGGGCAAAAAGCAAGTCGTGCATTTCCCAATAGGCCACCGCACCTTGTTCCCCGGCGCAGCGCGCCGCGTTAGCCGCCAGGGGGGCCTGGGGATGGATGTTTGTCAGCGGGAAATCGTAGAAGATGAGCAAGACTTCGCCGTTGGCAATCTGGTTATCATTGATAGACGGAAAGGTCTGGGCCACAAAACGGCTGCAGTAGGGGCACTGGTAGTCAGAAAATTCTTCGATGAGGACCGGCGCATCAGGGTTGCCGCGATACGGCCGTCCCTCCTCCGTAAAGCCCACCTCAATGCCGTCGGCGTCCACTTCCGCCGAATCGGCCGCCACGGTAACTTCCGGGGCGGTGACGCTGTTGCTGACGGCCGTATCCGCCTCTCCCGGCAGCAAATTTGCCCCATCTCGGGGAGATAACAACTGGCTTGTTTCTGGTTGTTCGGCGTCTGTACGAGGGGTGGCCGCGCCGCAGGCTGCTGAAAGCAAAATGAGGATCGTGGCCAGCCACCACAATTTCTTTGAAAAAACCATTAATTCAGCTCCGTCTATTCGTCTTAACCATCGGGATGTGCTAGACTTTTATGTTTGTTTTGACTTTTTCGATCATGGTCAATGGCTCGTATCTTAAACGAAAAGAGGACAAGTTACCACTGCACGCCAGGCTTTTTTTGCTGGTATTAACTTTTGTTCTGCTTGTCACCCCTGCCGGAGCCGGAACTGTGCTGGCCCAAACGGGCAGCGGCATCACGGCTCCTGCTTCTGGCGAGACGCTTTCTGGCGTGGTGGAGGTACGCGGTACGGCCGTTCACCCCGATTACCTGCGTTATGAACTGGCCTTTGCCAACCAAGCCACCGGCAGCGACTGGATCGTTTTTGCCGAGGGCAGCGAACCGGTGGTAGACGGGGTATTGGCCGTGTGGGACACCACCGTGGGCCGGGCGGTTGGCGCACCGGTTTTCCCTGACGGCCGTTACCAGCTGCGGCTGCGGGTGGTCAAAACGGACTTTAACTACGACGAGTACTTTGTAACGGACCTTATCATTCAAAATGAGGGCCCCACGCCGACACCGACGCCGGATGAAACGGCCGTGGGTTTGACGGCAACGGCCGTTCCCCCGGCCCAGCCCACCGGCAGCGACGACAGCAGCTTTCAACAGCCCACGCCGCTGCCATCGCTAACGCCGTTCCCTACACCCACGCCGCCGCCAACCGTGGTTGGCGGCACACCCGCTGCCCTGCCGGCGGATGACGATGAGGTGGAAGGAGGGCTATTGGGCCAGTTGGAAGCAGTAGAAACCGATCGGGTGGGCCATGCCTTCTGGTTGGGAATTCGCCTGGCCGTCGGGCTTTTCCTGGCTGCTGGCGGTTACTTGCTGCTGCGCTGGGTGGGGCGCCGTTTGTGGCATATTTACTGGACACGAAGAGGGAGTGGTAAGTAAAAAGTGATAAGTAAAAAGTAATAAGATCTTGCCTACTTTTCACTTTTCGCTGTTCACTTTCTTAAAAAAGGAAGCAATCATCAACGTGAAGAGAACATCGCCGATTTTCTTGGTTTTTGTTTTAACTGCCTTGTTGGCGGCCTGCCAGAATGAAGAACCTTTGCCCACCGCCGCAGTGACCCTCGCTGCTTCTTCGGCCAATGGGGTGGAAGATGGAGGCTCTGCGAGTGAGGCGGAAACGGCCGTAACCGATTCCACACCAACACCAGAACCTGCCGCAGTCCAATCGCCCACGCCCGCGCCACCCACGCCGACACCGCGGCCGCCCAAGCCGATGACCGTGTGCATGGGGACCGAACCGACCAACCTTTTTTTATACGGCGATGACAGTTTGGCAGCAACGGCCGTACGCCATGCCCTCTATGAAAATCTTTACACCACCCTGGACTACAGCTACCAGCCCCAGGGGCTGCAAAAGCTGCCCAGCCTGGAGGATGGTGACGCCCGCCTCGGCCTGGTGGCGGTGAACGAAGGTGATCTCATTGTCAATTCGGCGGGGAATGTGGTTTTCCTGGTGCCTGGCGTGCAGTTTGTACGCGGCGACGGCGAGTTTGTCACCTTTGATCGCCGCATGACGGCCGAAGGCGCGGAGCCGCTGCTGATGCAGCAAATGACCGTTGATTTTACCTTCAAACCGATGACCTGGTCCGACGGAACCCCGGTAACCGCCGCCGATTCGGTGTTCAGCTACGAACTTGCTGCCAGTCCAGACATCACCGTAGGGCAGGAAAAAATTGAGCGCACCGCCAGCTACGAAGCCACCGGCGATTTGTCGGTAACCTGGACCGGGCTGCCGGGGTTCCTGGACACCGAATATTTCACCAACGTGTGGACGCCGCTGCCGCGTCACCAGCTGGCGCAGTTTTCGGCTGCCGAGCTGGTGGCGGAGGACTCTCCCGCGCCGCAGCCGTTGAGCAGTGGTCCATTTGTGCTGGAAGAGTGGCGTCGCGGTGAAGCATTGATTTTGCAGAACAATCCATATTACTACCGGGCCGACGAAGGTTTACCGCACATCACCGAGCTCACGTTGCGGTTTGACCTGGCGGGGGAAACGGCCGTTAACCAGATTGCTGCCGGGTGTGACATTGTGACCCACGATGCCATCACGCTGAGCCAGACGCCAGACGTGCTGGCGGCAGCTGAGGCAGGCACGCTGCTGGCGTCGTTTGTGTCCAACAACATCTTTGAGCACATCGATTTTGGCATTAACTCCTGGGAAAATTACGGCGACGGGGCGCGGAACGGCCGTCCCGACTGGTTTGAAAGCACACGCGTGCGGCGGGCCATCACCCTGTGCACCAACCGCCAGCAGCTCGTTGATGAGATCACCTACGGCCAGTCCCGCATTTTGCACGCCTACATTCCCGATGACCACCCGCTCTACCCGGCCGAGGCGCAGAGCTGGGACTATGATCCGGCTGCGGGCAACAGCCTGCTGGACGAAGTTGGCCTGGAAGACACCGATGGCGATGGCTTCCGCGAATTGGTTGAGCGAGACCTGAGCCGCACGATTGTAACCACGGCCACGATGAGCATTACCCTGGGCACCAACAGCGAAAGCGCCATTCGCCTGCGCATCAATGAACTGGTGGCGGCCGACCTGGCCGAATGCGGCATCCAGGTAAACCTGTACGACGTCAACGCCGACGATTGGTTCGACGATGGTCCGTTTAGCCCGCTGTTCGGCCGTCGCTTTGACCTGGCGACCTTTGCCTGGCGCACCGACATTCACCCGCCATGTGGACTTTACCTGAGCAGCAATGTGACCGGACCAGAGGAACGCGGTTTTGGCGGCTGGGGCAACATCAACGCCACCGGTTGGATCGATGAGGCATACGATGCGGCGTGCCGCGCGGCGCTGGCGGCCCTGCCCGGTACGCCGGAGTACACCGAAAGCCACCTGGCGGCGGTCCAGATTTTCACGGAGGAACTGCCCATCATTCCGCTGTTTCATTATTTGAAAACGGCCGTTACCCAGCCCACCGTTCTCAACTTCCAGCCAGACGCTTCCCAGCCATCCGAGCTGTGGAACCTGGCGGAGTTGGATATTGAGGAGTAGTTTGGCGTGGTGAGGTAAGCTCTTGAGTGTGGTAACAGGGATGCTTCACTTCGTTCAGCAACAGGCATGAACCTTTGGCGCAGATTGATTGGCCGTCAGCCGGAGCTGGCGGATGAATTCGATGAGATGAACGACGCAGAACGATTTTTGATTGTCGGCCTGGGAAATCCGGGCCGCAAATACCGGGGAAACCGGCACAACATCGGCTTCATGGCGGTTGATGCGCTGGCGGCTGCGTACAAAATTGAAAGCAGCAAGGTGCAGAACAAGGCGATTGTGGGCAACGGCCGTATCCAAAACCGGGCCGTCATCCTGGCCAAGCCACAAACCTACATGAACAACAGTGGTGACGCCGTTGGCCCGCTGGCCCGTTACTACAAAGTGCCGCCGGAAAACGTCCTGGTTGTTTACGATGAGCTGGACTTGCCCTTTGGCACCATTCGCCTGCGCGAGAAGGGCGGGGCGGGCGGCCACAACGGCATGAAGTCAATCATCAACCATCTGGGGCAGGATTTTCCGCGCGTGCGGCTGGGAATCGGCCGTCCGCCGGGGCAAATGCCAGTGCCCGCTTACGTACTGCAAGATTTTGGCAAAGACGATCTGCCGCTGCTGGACGACGTGCTGGCTGAAGCCATCCGCGCCATCGAAACTTATCTGCGCGAGGGCATCCACCTGGCCATGTCACGGCACAATGGCAACCTGGTAAATGAAGAATGAAGAGATGTAATTGAGTAATTAAGTAATTACCCAATTACCCAATTACCCACTATGACAGTTTCAGGACTCCTGAACATCTTCAATGAACTGCCCGCTTTTGGCCAGCTGGTGGCGGAACTGGATGAGAAAAAGCCGGTTCCGGCCTTAACGCTGCCAACGAGTGCGCGTACGGCCGTTCTCGCCCAACTCTACTTGCAGCGGAAAGTGCCCGTAGTGCTCATCACCGGCAAGGTGGAGTCTGCCGCGGCCTGGATTCAGGCGCTGGAGACGTGGCTGCCGCCCGGCGACGTCATGCGCCGCCTGCCGGAGCCCACACCGCTGCCCTTCGACCGCGGCCCGTGGAGCGAGCGCTCCCGCGCCGACCGCCTCACCGTGCTAACCCGGCTGATGGCTGGCCAGCATCCACAAATGCCTTCCCCGGAACTGCCACCGCTCATCGTCACCTCGGCGCGCGCCTTCCTGCAAAAAACGCTGCCCAAGCGCCGTTTCATGACCAGCACGCGCGTCCTGCGTGTGGGGCAAATCATTGACCTGGAAAAGCTGACCGACACCTGGCTGGGCATCGGTTACGAGGAAGTGAGCGTAGTGGAAGCCGCCGGGCAGTTCAGCCGACGCGGCGGCATCATCGACATCTTCCCCATCGCCACGTCCTACCCGGTGCGCATTGAGCTGTTTGGCGACGAGATCGAAACGATGCGTACCTTCGATCCGGCTACGCAGCGCTCCATCGACGTCAATGGCAGCAACAAAACAGACACGATTATCGTGCCGCCCACGCGGGAAGCGCTGCCTGCGGTGGCTAAGGAATTTGCCCTCACTTTGCCCGAAGAGCTGGATCCGCAGACGGAAGAGGGCAGCCTGCCGTCCTGGCGTGACGACATCCCTGATTTGCGTGCCGGGCGAGCGTTCCCCAATCTGGAGTATTATTTGCCGCTGCTTTACCCCCAGCCCGCCAGCCTGTTGGATTATTTGCCGGAAAATGCCCTGGTGGTGGTGGACGATTGGCGCGATCTGGCCACGGCCGTAGCCGAACTGCACGACCACGCTGACCAGATGGCCAACGAGCAAACCAGTCTGCCGCCCAACTTCCAGAGCCCGCTGTTTGCCTGGGACCACATCGTCGATGTGCTGAACTGGTGGCAGCCGCTCATTTTGGGTGATGGACCAGAGGGTGATGAACCGGAACGGCCGTTTCTCGACCTCGCCTCTTCTTTTGAACCGGGGCCAAGATACGGTGGGCAGGTACGGCCGCTCCTCACCCAGCTTAAATCCGCCCAAAAAGAAGATGAACGAGTGGTGGTGCTCAGCCAGCAAGCCGCCCGCCTGCAAGAGCTCTGGCGCGAAGAAATCCGCGACATCCGCCCCGAAAGCCTCATCCTCCGCCGCGATTTAGCCAGCGAAGACAATGGCGATGACTTATCTCCCGGTCACCCCTTCACCCCTTCACCTCTTCACCCCACCCAAACCCTCGCCGCCCTCCCCGATCCCGGCTCCCTCACCTTCGTCCAGGGTGCCCTGCCGGAAGGTTTTGTCCTGGTGCGGCGTGACGATGGCGAAATCCTGCTCGACCTGCTGACCGATGCCGAGATTTTTGGCTGGAACCGGCCCGCGCCGCGCCGCTGGCGCTCGCCGCGCCCGATCGCCCCGGAAGCCCGTTTTGCCGACATCACTGCCGGGGATTACGTGGTGCATTTGGAGTATGGGATCGGCCGTTTTGCCGGGCTGGTGGTGCGCAACATCGGCGGCATGGAGCGGGAATATTTGCTCATGGAGTACGCCAACGGCGACACGCTTTACGTGCCTGCCCACCATGCCGACCGCCTGAGCAAATGGGTCGGTTCCGACGAACGGCCGCCCAACCTGCACCGCCTGGGCGAACGCTCCTGGACGCAGGCCAAGGCCAAAGCCCAGCAGGCCGCCGACGAGCTGGCCGACGAGCTGCTGGACCTGTACGCCACCCGCGAAACAATCTCCGGGCACGCCTTTGCCGCAGACACCGAGTGGCAGGCGGAGCTGGAGGCCAGCTTCCCCTACCGCGAAACGGAAGACCAATTGCGCGTCATTGCCGAGGTGAAGGCCGACATGGAGCAGCCCCAGCCGATGGACCGCCTGGTGTGTGGCGATGTGGGCTATGGCAAGACGGAAGTTGCCCTGCGGGCGGCGTTTAAAGCGGTCATGGACAGTAAGCAGGTGGCGATTTTGGTGCCAACCACCGTGCTGGCCCAGCAGCATTACAACACCTTTTACGAGCGGTTACGGCCGTTCCCCGTCAAAGTAGAAATGCTCTCCCGCTTCCGCACCCAGGCGCAGCAGGACCGGATTGTGAAGAATTTGAGGAACGGCCGTATCGACATCATTATCGGTACCCACCGCCTCCTCTCCGACGATATTTCCTTTAAGGATTTGGGCCTGGTCATTATCGATGAGGAGCAGCGCTTTGGCGTGGCCCACAAAGAGCGGCTCAAGCAGTGGCGCACCGAGGTGGACGTGCTGACCATGACCGCGACGCCCATCCCGCGCACCCTCTACATGAGCCTCACTGGTGTGCGCGACATCAGCATCATCGACACCGCCCCAGCGGAGCGGCTGCCCGTACAAACCTACGTTGGCCCGTTTGACGAGACACGCCTCAAGCGTGCCCTGCAGCGCGAACTGGACCGGGGTGGGCAGGTGTTCCTGGTGCACAACCGGGTGCAAACCATCGACATTATCCAGAAGCAGATTGAGCGGCTGGTGCCTGAGGCACGGGTGGCCATCGGCCACGGCCAGATGAGTGAGCGGCAGCTGGAACAAATCATGACGGAATTCGATGAGGGCAAAATTGACGTGCTGATCAGCACCACCATCATCGAAAGCGGGCTGGACATTCCCAACGCTAACACCCTTATTGTGGATCGTGCCGATCGTTTTGGCCTGGCGCAGATGTACCAGCTGCGCGGCCGCGTGGGGCGCGGTGCCAAGCGAGCCTACGCCTACTTCTTCCACGCCCCCTGGCGCACCCTCAACGAGGACGCCCGCCTGCGCCTGGAAACCATCGCCGAGCAAACCGACCTGGGCGCGGGTTACCAGATTGCCCTGCGCGACATGGAAATCCGCGGGGCGGGTGATCTGCTGGGCGGGCAGCAGAGTGGCCATATTTCGGCCGTTGGGTTTGACCTGTACACTAAGCTGCTGGCCAACGCCGTCAAGCGGCGCAAGGCGGAGCGCAAGGGCGAGATTCTGCCGGCCGAACTGCCGGAAGCAACGCTCATCGACGTGCCGCTGGCGGCTTACGTGCCGCCCGACTACGTGCCGGACCCGGCGCTGCGGCTGCGGCTCTACCGCCGCATGGCCATGCTGGGCAGCCTGACGGAAATCGACGAGATGGCCGCTGAACTGGCCGACCGCTTTGGTCCGATTCCTGATCCGGTGCATCATTTGCTGTACCAGCTGCGGATCAAGGTGTTGGCAGAGCGGGCGCAGGTAACGGCCGTTACCACCGAAGCAGGCCAGATCAAAATTCGCCTACTGGATTTGGAAGGCATCGACCGTTTCCGCCTGCAGCGCTACCTGGGCGAAGCGGTGCGCGTCAGCCGCAAAGCGATCTGGATGCCCCGCGACCTGAGCACGAAGGAGTGGCAGGTGACGCTGGTGCAGGTTTTGGAACGCCTGGCTTCGTTTGAGCGGGACAAAATGAAGCTAGAGAAAAATAATTAAAGGTTTGTTATGGATATTAAGTTTTTTGATGACCCGTTTGAAGGACCGAAGCCTCGGGAAGAGGTGCGGATTAAGCAGTTAGGTCTGTACATGCATGAAGACGGCCGTCGCGTGGCCGTCGGGTTTGATATGACGCCATTTTTGGAACGGCCGTCTCTCCAGGTCACTATCACCAACGAGCGCGGCGAAGAGGCGGGCTCGCTGCATGTCATCGAGACGCTGCAAACCAACTTTAGCCTGACGGTGCATTTGCGGGATAAAGAGCCGACTGAGATGTATGAGGTTACGGCCGTTGTCTACTACGCCACTCCGGAATCCGACCGCGTCAACGTCCACACCCTCACCCGCATGTTGGTTCGCACCAAACCGGGTGAGCAATAACCGCCACAAGGCAGAACCAAACAGAATTTTTATCAACAGATTTCTACAAGAGCCAAAAGTATAAACAAAGTGACATACTGAAGTGATCAGAAAAGCCGCCACTGTCCCGACAGCGGCGGCTTTTCTACTAGAGGAAAACAATGCTTAAGCTACGCTTGTAACGTCATTGCCTTCCAAAAAGTTCCCACTTCTCACTTTTTTCTGTTTACTTATCACTTCCTTCAGCTTCATTCTCCGTCAATCGCTCCAGCTTCGACTTCGTCTCGCGCCAGGTGATTTTAGACAGCCCCAGCTTTTGCCGGATGTCGTCCTGCTCTTCCCTGGCTCGCCAGTCGCGCAGGGCAGCGGCCCAGCGCAAATTCTCAAAAGACAGCAAGCCGCGATCCAGACCTGCGGCGTCGCCAACGTCCCGTAAAATGTATTCCAGGTTGCGCGGTGTACAGGTGAAGAGCGTGTCCGGCGGTTCGTACTGTTCCAGGTATTCATCCAGTACGTCCAGCCATTCCGGGTCCAGGTCCAGTTTGCGCTCCTTGTAGCGCAGGCGCGGATTGGGGTAGCGGATGAACAACATCGGCTGCGCTTCATCGCTGCGGTCCACATGGTTGGGCACGATGGCCATCGCTTCCCCCTTTTTGATGCCGGTTTTCAGCAGCAGGGTTAGCAGTAAATGGGGGCGGGCGTCTGGTTTTTGCTCCTGGCTGCCCTGGCGAATTTGCTCCGTGACGGCCAGTGCTTTGGCCAGATCATCCTCTGAGGGCACCACGGGCAGCGGGCTTTTGACGCTGCGCTGAATGACGGCCAGCGAGGGATCATTGGGCAGGATACCTGCTTCGTGCAGCCAGCCAAAAAACACCTTCAGGGTAGTGACCCGCCGGGCATAGGATTTGGGGCTGCACGGCACGCCGCGTTCTTCAACCAGCCATTTCAAAAAGTCATTCAGGTTGTTGGTGCCAATTTCCCCGATGGGCTGGCCAATGCCCAGATATTTGCCCAGCAGGCGGACATCGCTGGCAAACGCTTTCATGGTGTTGATGGCAAAGCCTTCATCCCGCATGTGGGTTTCAAACAGCCCCAGAGCTGCCTGGATAGAGGCATCGGGTGAGAGGGGTGGGGCGGACTGGGTTTGTTTTGGCGGCAGTTGATCTGCCGGGATAAGTGGTTGTTGTTCGCTCACGCTTGGCTGCTCCTTTTAACGAAAATTCTTTCGTATAGACAAGAAGATTAGAACATTTGGCCGGAATTGTCAAGATACACATTAACAAAGTTTTTCGCGCTTCTTCACAATATCTAAACACTTGTTTCCTATACTCGGACGGTCCTGGCAGGTGCTTAAAATTGAGGTGAGAGACGTATCAAGTGGCTCTTGCTGGCGTAGGGCGTGTTTGAATAACGCATAACATGTGTTAGAGAGAGGCAAGTTCTGGCTGGCACGGACAAGGTTAACTATTTCTAAGAGGTGTTCGGGCAGCAGATCTACCAGAAGTGCCTACTCGTAAAATTGGCTGTTGGTTTTTTGGGCACTACCAATGCCATCTATGTTTAAGTGTGCCCATTTTTGTTAAGTAAACCGCACAAAGTTCTTGAAAGAAAAAAGCGCAATTTTTGTGCGGTTTACTCAAGTAATTGGCAGATTTGACGTCAATCTTTTTTGAAAGGCTTTCCGCCAATTACACAGATCGGAGGTAGTTATGAAGAAAGGATTTACTGTTTTGCTTTTGTTTGGGTTGTTGCTCACGGCTACTGCCTGTGGGCTTTTGCAGGAACCGGCTGCGCCAAGCGCTACGCTTGAGGCGGTGCCGCTGGCAATTGAAGAGGCTGAAGCAGCGGCGGTAGTAGAAGAGGCAACGGCCGTTGTCGAAGAGCCGACAGCCGTGATGGATGAAGCTGAAGAAACGGCCGTTGAACCCACCGCAGAGCCAACCGAAACATCCAACGAAGCCAGTGCCGCCGGTGGATTGGTTGTTTATGAAATCAACCAGGATGAATCTGAAGTGCGTTTTGAGCTGGATGAAGATCTGCGCGGCAGCCGGATCACCGTGGTGGGCACCACAAACCAGGTCGCCGGACAAATGGCGTTGGACCTAAGCGATTTGTCCACCGCCCAGGTGGGGGAGATCCAGATCAACGCCCGCACACTGGCCACGGACAACAACTTCCGCAACCGGGCCATCCAAAACGAGATTTTGGATACGGGGGCGTACGAAATTATTTCTTTTGTGCCAACGGCCGTTAATGGCCTGCCTGGGTCCGCTGCGGTGAGTGAAGAAATTAGCTTCACCATTGAGGGCAATTTGACGATTCGGGATATTACCGAACCGGTGACTTTTAGCGTGACGGCAACGGCCGTTTCCGCCTCCCAAATCACGGGCACCGCTACTGCCACCGTGCTGCGTGACACCTATGGCCTCGCCATTCCCGAGGTTCCCAACGTCGCCAACGTAGAGAACGAAGTGGACTTGATTATCACCTTCGTAGCCAGCGCTTCATAATAAAGTAGAAGTTTAGCTTTTACCTGAAACTCAGATTCGGAAGGGGCAAGATGAAACAAAATCTTGCCCCTTTTGGCGTATCTACCCCTTACCACAGTACCTTGTTTAGTGTTTTCCGTCCAGTTACACTAAAAGTTGGACTATGGAGGCCCGGTTTGCTGTATTTTTTATAGTAGACTTGTAGTTCTTTCGCAGGTTAAGTCTACGGATTTTTGTAAAATCGGTCACACTAACATAACTGCAACCCTCAGCGACTAGCAGGAGCAAAAACATACCCTCAGAAAGCATTATTGATGAATCAGAACTTGGTCAGGAGGATGTGAAAGTTTTTGGCTATTGGGTGGCGGCTTTGGCGTTTACCTGATCAAATAAAGGAACGAGTTACTGGTGTTATAAATGGCGAAAGAAGGTTTCACTGCCACTGACGGCCTGCAGACTTTGCTGACACAACTGATAGAAGCCCATCGTTCCGAGCTGGTCAATCGTTATCAACAAGTCTTGCGAGAAGGCCTGTTTAACAGCCGCGCCTTAGTGCGCCCCAGCATGTTGAAAACAATTGCTTCCGATGAGGTCGACACGTTTGGTAACTTCTTGCACCTATCACCTCAACATGCCTTAGATCGGGGTGTGCAACTTTATCATACCGGTTTGGGTGAGCAGCCAATGTTACGAATGAGTCAGGTCACGCGCCAATTCTTTGTAACCCATCTAGATAACGGACAAATTGGTGCGGCGTTGGAAGTAATCGACGCGTATCAAGAACGCGTTGTTCAAGGTTTTGTCCAAAGCCTTGAAAAAGCCATTATTAGTGAACAAGAACGGACCCGCCACGCTTTTGAACGTGTGACGGATCGAGATAAATCATAAGCTGCATTGTGGGAAATGATACGTTGGTAACACTCAGCGCCTGGCAAAATTTAGCACACCTCATCGAGGCTAACCTCGTTGATTTAGCAAGCAATTACCATCAAGTATTGCGGGAAACTTTGTTTAGCAGCCGTGCTACCATCCGTCCCAGCATGTTAAAAAGCATTGCCTCGGATGAGGTTAATGCCCTCAAGGACTTTTTTAGTCAGTCAACATTCTCGGCGTTGAATCATGGCGAGCACCTATATCAAACGGGCCTGAGCGAACAGACAGTGCTGCGTTTGGGTCAGGTAACGCGGCAGTTTTTTATAGCCCGCCTGGAAGGCGACCAAATCGCCGCGGCGTTGGAAGCCATTGATACCTACCAGGGATCCATCATCCAGGGCTACATCCAAGCGCAAGAGAAGTCCATTCTTAGAGAACAAGAACGCATTCGCAGTGCGCTGCAAACAGCTATCGGCCGTTACACGGTTGAGATCAAAGAAATCGAAGCGATGGCTCTAAAAGCGACCGAGGCCAATGAGTTTAAAACGCGATTTATTGCCCGCATAGGCCATGAGTTGCGAACGCCAGTTGGCGCGATGTTGGGCCTAACTGAAATGTTGCAGGCAGGTATCTACGGTCCGCTTACTCCAGAGCAGAAGGACTTGACCCAACGCATCATTAATAAGGCAATAGTGCTGAAAGAAATTTTTGCGGAATTGCTAGATCAGTCTCAAATTGAATCAGGCAAATTACGGTTAAAACAAGAGGAATTTTCCCCGCGAGTTTTGGTGGAGGCAGTTCATTCGAACTATTTGCCGCTGGCTTTACAAAAAGGTCTGTCCATGCAAGTCACAGCTAACTCTGGCCTGCCAGGCACAGTCATTGGAGATAGGGTCAGAATCGAGCAAGTTATCACAAACCTGGTTGTTAATGCCATAAAGTTCACGGAGAAGGGCAGTATCACGATCCGTGCTTATACCGCTAGTGCAACTCATTGGGGAATAGAAGTTAAAGACACGGGGATCGGTATTGCCCAGGAACATTTGTCTTATATTTTTGAGCCGTTTCGTCAAACTGACGAAACTTCAGGACGAAAATACGGCGGCGTAGGACTGGGCCTAGCTATTGTTCAGCAGCTAGTAATGGCCATGAGGGGCACAGTAGAAGTAAAGAGCAAGTTTGGGCAGGGAACAATTTTCACCGTGACTTTGCCACTTCAGCTAGTACTATAAATACCTGGAGGCATATTTTGGAGACCAAACCTCTTGCACTCATAATCGAAGATGATGTGGACCAGAATTTGATTTTCACAACGGCGCTAGAGCAAGCTGGTTACAAAACCGAATCAATTCAGGACGGACTGACTGCCCAACAACGTCTGACTGAGACTGTCCCCAAGGTGGTTGTTTTAGATTTGCATATTCCTGAAATTGCGGGAAAGACTCTCTTGAGGCAGATTCGGAATGACCAACGTTTGACAAATGTGCGCGTACTGCTGGCTACGGCCGATGCGGCTTTGGCAGACAGCCTGCGTGCGGAAGCAGATATTATTTTGTTAAAGCCTATCAGTTTTTCACAGTTGAGTGTTTTAGCAAGTCGCTTTATAAGCGTTTGACTTTAATAGTTCACACACAAGGAGAAACCATGCCGAAGGAAAGCATTATTGACGACAGCAAACCCAATGCTGGCCGAATGTACGACTATTATCTTGGTGGCAACCACAATTTTGAAGTGGATCGTCAGGCTGCAGAACAGGTGATTAAGCTTTTGCCGTTTGCTCCTAAGGGTGCTCGACTCCAGCGCTGGGCCTTGCAAGATATTGCTTCGGAATTGACCCAAAGACGTGGCTATGACGTGATTATTGACTTCGCTTCTGGTCTGCCCACCAATGACCATATTCATCAAGTTGCACCCGAAGGTACAACTATCGTTTATTCCGACTATGATCCGGTTGTGGTGGAATACGCTCATGACATCTTGGGGGACACTTCCAACGTCTACTTCTTTGAAGCCAACGCCGCTCAACCTGAGGTTCTGCTCAACCGTCCTGAAGTGCAGCAAATATTAGCTGGCAGGCGCAAAGTTGGCTTTGTGCTTTGGGGTGTCAGCGCCTTTTTGACGGATGACGCCATCTCCCATATTGCGCAGTACACCTACGAGTGGGCTGCTCCTGGCAGCTGCCTGGCGTTTAATGCCCAGGGAGCTGACCTGCCACCCAATCCGACGTTTGATCAAACGTTGCAAATCTATGAAAAAATGGGCGCAAAGTTTCATAAGCGGACCTTAACGGAGTTTCGCAAACTGCTCCAGCCCTGGAAAATGGATCAGGATTTTATCTCCTTGTTAGAGTGGCATGGCTTTGATGAATCGGAACTGGCGCAACAGGACCTGGAGATGATCGGCCCATTGGCCGGTGGCTTTGGTGCTTACCTGGTTAAATAGAGGAAACAATATCAGCGACGGCCTGCTGGGAACAAACAAGCAGGCCGTCGCTGTAGTCAACGGCCGTTCTAACTGCCTGCTTGATTAGAGTAGTCCAGCCCCAACATTTCGGCCCCTTCGGAAACGCTGCCCTTGTGTGTGGTCTGGTTGAACGTGACCATCTTTTTGGTTAACCAGGCAATGAGCGGCTTGAGCGGTGAGTGGATGAGCCGCATCTTAAGTGCCCCTTCCCAGTAATACTTAAAATATTGGTTGCGCCAGCGCCAGCGGAGGAGTTGGTAGTACGGCCGTAACAACCAATGTCCCTGTGAGCGTCCCACAAACAAAATATCGTTGATGTTGCACATCACCTGGGCTTCGGCGTCGCTGATCCAGGGGGTGTTGCCCCGGTTCAGATCCATGTCGCACCAACCTTCCTGGTTGGCGGGCGGCACGTAGCCCATCTCCAGGGCTTTAGGCCAGAGCGGCGTGCCGGGGTACGGCATGTAGACGCACACCGAGCAGCGCACCTTGTCGCTCATGGCGGCCAGGGTTTCGATGGCGGCAAACGTTTCTTTGGTTTCGTGGGGCTGCTCTTCCGGCATGCCCACAATAAACGAGCAGTTGGCCTCGATGTGCGGCGCGACTTTTACCAGGTTGCCAATGCCCCAGAGGATTTGCGCCGCGTCCTGGTCTTTGGTCATGCGGTCCAGCACTTCTTGTGAGGCCGATTCCACGCCAATGTTGACCCACTGGCAGCCGGTGTCGTTCATCCACTGCACAAACTCGGGCTTGAGCAGCTGCACCCGCACCTGGCCGCTCCAGGGCATGCCGATTTTTTCTACCAGCCGCTGCATGGGTTTGATCCGGCCGAATAAATAATCATCAGCATAATCAATCGCATCGACCTGATAATTGTCCTTCAGCCACTGAATTTGATTGATGATGAACTCGTCGGAATGCTGCCGCCAGGTGCGCTTCATCACCACTTCGTTGTAACAAAAGCCGCAGCGGAAGGGGCAGCCGCGCGAAATGTAGACGGGAATGGCTCGCCGGTATGGTCCGCTGGGAATGAGATAGGCCGCCACGTCGGCCAGCAAATCCCAGCGGGGATAAAATTTATCAAGGTCCTGGATGAACGGCCGTTCCCGGTGGAACATGGGAAAGCCATCTTCGGCACGCTTGTAGGCCAGCCCCGGCACGGTGGACCAATCGCGCGGCGGTATGCGGCCGGCCAGCAGCAGGGCAAATTCCTGCGCCGTCTCTTCCCCCTCGTTGACGATAACAAAATCGACGTACGCTTCTTTCAGCACCTCCATCGGCATGATGGTGGCGTGCACGCCGCCCCACACCACGGGAATGCCCAGTTTGTGCACCCGTTTTGACGCATCAATCGTTGGCCTCAGCTGCGGCCCGGTAATGGTGCTGAAGCCGACGAAGAGCGGCCGTTCCGCCGCCACCTGCGCCACGAACTCTTCAAGATATTCGGCCGTTTCGTGAAAAATGCGGCAGGTAAAGCCCACCTGCTCCAGTGCATCCGCCACGTACATGATGCCAAACGGTGGGTACATGTCGCGGTGGTTGCGAAAGTTGATGAGAAAGATGGTGCTGCTGGCGTCGGAGGGCTGCTGCGGCAAGGAATCAGGGGAAACTTGAACGTCACTTAAGGTCAACAGGGGGTGGGCCATTCGGTTTTTCCTCTTCCAAAGAAATTGCTGAATCTGTTTCTATCTTACTCAATTTCGGCGAAAGCGCACTTACTTCGCCTTTGCTGAATAGATACGGTGGGAAACGGCCGTTGGTTTGCTTGTCGCTTAATCCAGCCCGATTGGCCCCATCGCCAGCCAGCTGATCATCTGGCGCAGCGCTTCGTAGGCTGCCAGACGGGCCTCGTTTGTCCCCGCGTTTTCGGCCTTATGGATGTGATCCTGCATTTGCCGCAGCGCGTACGGCGTCATCGCCAGAACGGCGTCGGAGCCGGATGCGGTGTATTTCACCAGGATGTAGCGGATGAGCGCCGGAACGGCAACGCCGGTGTCCTTGCTCAAATTTTCCAGTGTCGGCAGCGGATCCGCCACGCTGTACAGTGCCACCTCTTCCTTAAAATTGGCATGCGGATCATCCGCTGCCCAAGAATCTTCATATGGTTTTAGTTCGATCATGATTTTTATGATTGGCACTGAGAAACACTGGTTTACACAGATTGAAATAAAAAATCAGCGTTTATCTGCGTTCATCAGCGTCCCATTAATAATGCGCCAGTTCGCCAGTTTGTTTTAAATGGCGAATGGCGTAACGCAGGGCAAAAAAGGAGAGGGGGAGGAGTACGGCCGTAAATCCCGCCAACACCAGCAAATCACCCGCAACCTCAGGCACCGTCTGCCCGCGCATCAGCGCCCCGCGCAGGGCACGCAGTGCATAGGTGAACGGCAGCGTATAGCTGATGACCCGCAGCCAGCCCGGCAGCAGCTCCACGGGGAAAAATACCCCGCTGAACACATAAGCCACCGAGTTGATAAACCAGTTCATCGGGTCGCCCCGCTTAAACACAATCACAAATGCAGCCGAAAAGATGCCGTAGCTTACCAGGCTGGACAACGAAACGAGCAGGACGATGACGGCCGTTCCCCAATTCGCCTGTGAAAAGTCAGCGCCAACGGCCGTACCCACCCCCAACTGAAGCAGCACCAGCAGCACCCCCTCCAGCAGCATCCACGACGACGGCCCCAGCAGCGCCAGCGTTACCGGCGTGGCCGTCACCAGCAGCGGCTCGATGGTGCCTTGCAGCATCTCCTCACGCAGATTAGCGGAAAAGGCGTGGCTGCTCAGCTCTAAAAATTTGGAAAACGCCCCGCCGATAATCAAAAACGTGAAATACGTGCCGCCCGCCACCTGGCCCGAACCGGATCGCTGCAAAAGCTGGTCCAGAAAGTAAAAGAGCAGCACCGAAATAATTATTCCCAGGTAGCGGGTGACAAAGTTCAGCTTGTAGGCCCATGCCAGGCGGAAGTTGTGAGCAATAAGAGCAAGTAGTTTGGCTGCGGTCATATTTTTGATGAACCGCAAAGAACGCGAAGGACGCAAAGGTTTAATTGTTTTTCTTTGCGCTCTCTGCGTCCTTTGCGGTGAACTCTCCTCCACTAAAGTGGGCCACAATGCGGCGCAGGGACTCGTCGTCGGCGCGGTGATAGCTTTCTAGACGGCCGTTCCCCCTCTCGATCACCGCCAGCACGGCAAACCAAACACGCTCATCGGCCAGGGCCACGTCGAACGTAGTTTGCGTCATTCCACGCGAAATTTCCGAGACGGATTCCACGCCGTCCAGCGCCTGCCAATGTTGGGCCAGCTGGTCGGGGTTGCCTTCCACCACCAGGCGGAACAGGGCACGGCGCGGCAGCAGCGCGCCAAGTTCGGCCGGTGTGCCCGCGGCCTGCACCGTGCCATTCGCCAAAATAAGCACCCGGTCACAAAAGTTTTCCATCTCGTACAGCTCGTGGCTGATAAACACCACCGTTTTACCCTGCCGGTTTACCAACTCGTCCCGGATAAGCGCCTTCACAAAGTCGCTGGTTTGCACGTCCATGCTCTTGGTGGGCTCGTCCAAAAACAGCACTGGCGGGTCGTGGATGAGGGCGCGGGCCATGTTGAGCCGCTGTTTCTGCCCGGTAGAAAGCGACTGCGTGGCGGCGTCTGCTTTTTGTTCGAGGTCAAATAATTCCAAAACTTCAGCAATACGTCTGGGAATGTGTGTTCGGGGAATGTTTTGCATGGCGGCATAAAACTGCAAGTTCTGGCGGGTGGTTAGACGGCCGTAAAAAGACCGTTCATCTGCCGTCACCAGCCCCACCGAGGCCCGCACCTGCATTTCCTGCTGCACCACGTCGAAGCCGTTGACAACGGCCGTTCCCCGCGTGGGCGCCAGCAAAGTGGTCAACATACGCACCAGGGTGCTCTTGCCCGCACCATTGGGACCAAACAGGCCAAACAGTTCGCCTTGTTTCACGGAGAAGGTGATGTTGGTAACGGCCGTTACCGTCTTGCCCCGGTTCTGGTATGTCTTGCTTAAGTTGGCGACTTTAATGATTTCGCTCATTTTTTTTACCGCGGTAAAATTTTCCAACCATGTGTTGCACCCGATCTAGATTAATCAACAAATACCCCAGCGGCCAAAACGGCGTCTCGACCAATTTGGGGTAGCGCTTGGCCAGGTTGTAGCGGCGGGGGAAAACGGAGCGCAGCCAGAAGCGTGCCACATCCAGCCGTGAGCGGGCCAGCCGCCGGGCAATCTCCAGGCCAAGTCCCGAGCGGTTGGTTGGGTTTGCTTCAGACGTGTCGGCCAGCTCGGTTTGGGCCAGCCAGTCGAGCAGAGCAGGGGGACAATTTTCGCGTAACGAATAGAGCATATCACCGGGAATGGCCAGTGGGGTGTATTTGCCCACAAAGGCCAGGGCGGGATAAATGAATCGCGCCGAACTAGGCCGCATCAGCTGGCCAAATTTTTGCCAGTCGGCAGGCTGCATGTAAGCACACAGCTGGCGGATGTCGTTGATGTGCATCAGACGGCCGCGTTGGATGAGCCAATCGCTGGTGGTGTGGGCACAGACGTGCAGCAGCAGGGCGGCGGGATTGGGGATGCGGGCCGTGGTGCCTTGCCAGTACGGCCGTTCCTCACTTTCCGCCCACATCACCTCAGCCAGCTCATAACCTATGCCCGCATACTCCTCGCGCAGCGCGAAGTGAATTTCCACTGGCTGCACGTTGTCCGGTGCCCAAATGTTGGCTTGACGCTCACCGCGCAGGTACACCTCGTCCTCGGCGGAGCGAGAGTAGTAGTGGAAGCCCAACTGTTTGAGCATGATTTCGCGGCTGGCGGCCATGTCTTGGGGATGGATCAGTAAATCCAGGTCGGCCAGGGGGCGCTGCAGCGGGTCTGGATAAAGAAATGGCGCGAGCACGGCCCCTTTCAGCAAAACGGTTTGGATGCCTGCCTGGCGGAACGCGGCCATAATTTCAGTGCAGGCGTCCAGCATACAGCGGCTGCGGGCCCGGCTGGCGGTGTTGAGGGTTTGCAGACGGCCGTTTACTTCTTCTGGTAGCGTTATGCCTGCCTCGTATACCCGAACCGCCAGCCAGGGCAGGGCATTTTGCCAATACACCACCCATTCGGCGGCTTCCCATTCGGCTGTGGTCCAGTGGGAGACGGCCGTATCATCCACCGAACCGGGCAGCCAGCGGGCCAGCGTGTTGGTGACGCGGGCTAAATTTTCCTGGGGAAGATTGGGACGCAAGGTATAATCTTTCATGCCGAGTGTGAGTATAGTAAACCAGATGAATAATTCAAAGAACCAGCCCTATTATTCGGCCGTTTTCGTTGCCGCCCTCCTGCTCCTGAGCGGGCTGGTCTTTCTGCTGTCCTGGCATGGCCTCATTTACGGCGCCGGTTCCGACCCGCGCTACACGCTCATCGTCTCCCAATCCATCCTGGAAAACGGCACCATTGCCCTGGACGCCTACGCCGACGATGAAATCTGGGGTGAACCGGCCAACTTTGCGGAGAACTTTAATATCATTGAGCGGAACGGCCGTACCTACAACTACTTTCCCGCCGGTCCCTCGGTGCTTTCTGTGCCGTCTGTGGCCGTTGCCCGGCTGGCGGGCTGGGACATGCGCCTTGCCGCCGACAACATTTATGCCCAGCGGCTGCTCTCCTCACTGTCGCTGGTGGCGCTGCTCTGGCTGATGGCCGGGATTGCCCGCTGTTTTTTGCCCTGGCGGTCGGCCTGGGTTGTGACGGCCGTTTCCCTCCTGGGCAGCACGCTCATCAGCACCATGGGCACGGCATTGTGGAGCATCAACTTTTCTGTGCTGGCCATCGCCGCCGCCCTCCTGCTGCTGGTGCGGCGCGAGACAGGGCTGTCTGAGTCGATCCATCCGGTCTGGCTGGGGCTGCTGCTTTTTCTGGCCTACTTTTCGCGCGCCGCCGCGGCAGCCTTTATCGTGCCGCTGTTTGTCTACCTGGCCTACAGTCTCAGGCAATCTGGCAAATGGTTCGACTTCGCTCACCTCAAGCCTGCGAAATCTTTGATTTTTTCTTCACGCGGTCGAGAACTGGTTGGAACGGCCGTCACCGCCGCCATGCTTCTCCTCCTCTTTTTGCTCTGGTCGAAGTGGGAATTTGGCAGCTGGCTGCCGATTTACTACAGCACGGCCCGGCTGGGTGTGGATCGCGGGCCGGTGTGGGTGGCCGTGCTGGGCGTCTTGTTTAGCTCGGGGCGGGGGCTGTTTGTGTATACGCCCACGGCCGTTCTGCTGCTGCTGGTTGGCCCTGGGCTGTGGCGGCAGCCGCTGGCCTGGCTGTGCGCCGGTTGGATTGGCCTGCACCTGCTGGTGCTGCTGCGCGGCACGATCTGGTGGGGCGGCGACACCTTCGGCCCGCGCATTCTCACCGAGCTGATGCTGGCCCTGTTCTTGCTGTCGCTGCTGGCGTGGCAGCAAATTCGGCAGGAACGGGCCAGCGTACGGCAGCGATTTGCCTTCGCTTACCTGGTTTTAGGGCTGATCGGTATCTGGCTGCACAGCTATCAAGGGTTGTACAACTACAGCACGGCGTTGTGGAACGCCGTCGCCAGCCACCAGCCGGTGCCGCCGTACACCTCCGCGCTGGGCGATTTGTTTAGCTGGCAGTACCCGCAGTTTGCCGCCAGCAGCGCCAGCCTGTGCCAGCTGACAGCGCAGCGCACCCGGCAAATCGTGGCGGAGGCGGCGGTGTTACGGCCGTACATCTTCGGTGAACCAATCCGCTATGGCCCAGAAACGGCCGTCTCCCTCCGCAGCATTCCCCAAGCCAACAGCAGCCCTGCCGCCCTCATCGGCTGGGCGCCCATCGACAACGACCGCGCCCGTGATCGGGAGCTGTTTTGTGAGGAAGCGGCCGTTTTGTTCCAGTTGGGCGACGTGCCGCCAGGCGCATACGAGTTGCAGCTAACTTCAGCGGCGTTTGGCAGGCAGCGGGTGCAAATCTGGCTAAACGATGTGTTGGTGGGGGAGACTATTTTTGTGCAGCAGCCGGGTTTGGTGGTGGAAACGGCCGTTCTACCCCTCAACGCCACTCACTTCTTGCCCAACCAACTGAACGAGCTAAACCTCGTTCTCCCCGATGCTTATCCGTTCAGCTACAAAGATCCCTCCCGGATGAGCCTGGCGATTGAAGCCATTGTTTTTTTGAGTGAACAGTAAAAAGTGACGGGAACGGAGTAACGCACGTTTTCTCATTGACTGACAGATTTTATCTTTTTCACTAATGACTACAACGAATTGGAGTAAACAACGAATTTTTTTCCTCTGGCAGAATTCATTCGTTAATTACTAAAATTCGTTGTAGTCTCCCCAAAAATAAGATTTTTCAGTCAATCAATTTCTGGTGCCTCCCGGACTAATATGCGAAACCCCGTTCCCTGTGCGTGATAGTCGCGGCTGGGGATGGTAACGCTGCACGCACTGCGCACGTTGCAGGCTGCGTGGTGAATGGTGTAGCCCCACGACCCGCCCTTCACCACGTGAAAATCGGGCAGGTCAGGGTGGTACACGCTGCTGGTCCATTCCCAAATATTGCCGCTCATGTCCACGCAGCCGTAGGGCGACACATTTTGCGGTATCGCACCGACCGGCAGCGGGTAGCCGTTACGCCAATACCAGCCCGCCCGGGCCCACGCGCGCCGCGGCTTAACCAGCAAGCTAAAGAGGTAGCTGGCGGGCTTCACCGGAAACGTCGCCTGCCACTGGATTTCGGGCCGTGGTTTTTGGTTGCCCCAGGGGTAGAAACGGCCGTCCGTCCCCCGCGCCGCCTTTTCCCACTCAAACTCGGTCGGCAAGGTGATTGCCACGCCAAGCTTTGCGGACAGCCACTTGCAGTACAGGTACGCCTCCGCCTGTGTCACATCCACGATGGGAAAGTCATCGTGCCCCTCGGGATATTGGTCAACAGGTGCATACGCCCGTAAAAACGTGCCGCGCCAGCCGCGCACCACGGCATACCAACTGCCAGCCCAATCGTGCCCCGTCTCGTGCAAAAATTCGCGCCACTGCCGGTAGGTGACAGGAAATTCTGCCAACCAAAACTCCGGCAGTTCTATCGTTTGCTGCGGCTTCAACGGCGGGCATTGTTCCAGTCGCTCGTAACATACCTCTGGACCATACACAAACGGCCCGGCGGGAATGTGGCAAAAGCGCGTGGCAGCGGCGGAGGTGGGCGGAGGCATGGGAGATTAGAGAGTGGAGATTGGAGATTGAGAGCAAGCAATCTCCAATCTCTAATCTCCACTCTCCTTTTGCCTCAGAAGCAGCGCCAGCAGCCCAACCCCCGCACCAATGGCGAAGCTGGGGGCAGCTTGCTGCAAGGTGTCTCTTAGGGCGCGTTCGGGGTGGCGAAAGCCGACCAACCCCATGGCCTGCCCCACTGTGCCGAGGACGGCCGTTCCCCCCGCCGCCGTTTTGTATCCCCGATTGGCCAGCAGGAGCGAAACGGCCGAGGCCGCCGGTCCCACACCGGCCCATTTACGTGCGGGTTTGGGGCCGATGGCCATCTGGATGTTGCCCAGGGTGGCCATCGCCGCCGAGATGTGGTGGGTGTGCCCCTCCGCGTGGCCCGGATCGATGGCCGAGAGCACGTCCAGGTTTTGCTGCCGCGCCGCCAGCCAGCCCATGCCCAGCACAGCCAAAGCCGCCGCCTTGCTGGTGTTGTTGGGGAGCTGGAGAACGGCCGTGGCCAGCGGTACCATCCAGTCCAGGTTAAACCCTCTGTACGCCTCGATGCGCAGCTGGTATTCCTGCCCGCTGGTGCTGGTGGCCAGCGCAGCAGCGGCCGTGGCCTGATAGGCTAAACCTGCCAGCCAGCCTGCCGCGCCATCCAGCCGGGTGGCCTGCTGCACGGCAATCGGCGTGAGCGCGGTGGCGCCCAGGGCAATCAACTTTGGCGCGTAGGACGGCGGGTAAAGTGCCGCCAGATCACCGTGGTCGTGGCCATGATCGTGGTCGTGATGATGATGGCCGTGGTCATGGTCATGTTCATGGTGGTGATCGTGCTCGTGCGAAGGGGCCAGGCGGGCGAGGGCAGCCTGGTTGCGCTGCGCTTCGATGAAGGGAAGCGCGGCGGCGCTGCCCGCAGCAGCCACCGTCAGCGGCAGGGCGATGGTTTCGGGGAGATTGAGCAGGTTGGCAACGGCCGTTGCCCCAATTCCCGCCACGCTCATCCCCGCCAGCGCCAATTCCTGCGTGTCCGGCGCGGGCACGGGTGTGGGCAGCGTGATCTCGCGGGAAACGATGTAACCCGCATCTTCCAGCGCGTGCTTCAGGTGATGCACATAGTCAATCCCTTCCAGCGGGGCGGTGGCGTGCAGGACGCGGAAAAAGTTGACGTAGCACAGCCGGATGCCGCGCTCGCGGGAAAAGTGGGCCCAGTTGTGGCAGGCGGCATGATAATCCAGCGGAATCATCTGCTCCGGGCTGAATTGGTGGCCCAAAATCACGTGCGGCGCACGCCGCTTGGCCACAAACCAATCGCCTTTTTGGTGGCGCGATTCGGCAAAGTAGACCAGCGACAGATCATGTTCTTCCATTGCCGCGACGGTTTCATCCAGGTGCATTTCGTGCCCCAAAATCATATTCCCGGCAAAGGCGACGAGGGGGCTGAGTACGGCCGTTTGCCCCAACGTCCGTTCCAGCAAATCCTTTTCCGGCCAGGCGTAACTTACCGGGCGCGGCAGCAGCGCCAGTCCGTTGGCCTGGATGCGCCGCGCCAGGGCCACGTCGTAGCCCAGCCCCATTTCGCCGATGGTGGGCAAATCACCGGCAAAAACCAACGTTTGTGCGTCCAGGCAGCTGGCCTGGGTGTAGGGCAGCCGTTCGCGCAGCTCTGTGGCCAGGTGGCGCACCAGGCTTTCCGGGCCGTGCAGGTAGTTCCAATGACCGACACGCGGAGCGTCCTGGCGCGGTTTGGCCGGGGCCTGGGGAGTGAGCTGGCCGGTGTGCCGCAGCCGGTTGAGCGTCAGCTCTGGCAGCGAAAGGTGGGTGGCGCCGTTGCCGGCCAATATCTCGACCAGTTCCACCAGCGGCAGCCCGGCGCGAATGGCCGCGGCCTGCGCGTCGTCAAAATCCACGCAGATGGCGACCCGGTTGTTTTGTGTTTCCCACTGCTGGCGGCGCTGCAAAACGCGGCTGGAGGCCACACCGCCAGCGACGGCCAGGGACAATGAAAGTAGGCGGGATAATTTCAATGGACTTCTTCTCCGTAAAATAGACGGGGAGATTAGAGATTGGAGATGGAAAATCTCCAATCTCTAATCTCCAATCTCCCATTTTTTCAGCATTTGCGCCGTATCGGTGCGGGTGAACTGAACGGCCGTTTGCCACACGCGCCATTTTTCGCCCAGTGTAGGCGCCCAGCGGGCAATCTCTACGCGGTCCTGGATGCCGCGCCGCAGCCGGTCACCCAGGGTGATGAGCGGTTTTTGCTGGGTACGGCGCAGTACGTAGGCCAAATCCATTTGGGCGATGCGCTGGCGCAAGCTGCTGGGCGTTTGCTCGGCCAGTTGGGGCAAAATGTGCTCGGGCAGCGGGGCACCGACCAGTTTTTGGGCCAGCGTCAGCGCCGCCAGCACGTAACCCCAGCTTTTGGCCTCAGCGACGCGCTGCAAAAAAGTGTCCCAATCCACTCTGCCATTTTCAGTAGATCGAACGGAGGAGTTCGCATCCTCAGATGCGAACCGGGCATCTGAGAATGCCCTCTCTTCCGAATCAAGGTGCTGACTTTGGCTGGTAATCACCAGCAAATCGGTGAGCTGCACAAACGACGGTGCGCCCTGGATGAGGTGGAAGCAGAAATGCAGGCAGATGTGGTGCAGCAGGTCGGTGGGGTTGAGGACGTGGCAGGTGGGGGCATTGGGGGTGAGGACGGCCGTCTCCACCCGTTCGCGAATCCCCGCCGTGATGTCCACCTTCAGGCCAAACCACGACTCCTCCAGCGAGCTGTGCGGCTCAATGGTGCGATCCAGGCTGGCGGAGAGGTACGGGTTGGGCGTGGCGCGGCCATCTTCACTGTTTTGGCGGCGGAAGGTGCTGGTGTGTTTGGTTACCCGCGCCCCCGTTTCGGCCGATTTGTGTTTGCCACCGTAGCCCAACGACAGCAGCAATACCTCGGCTTGCGGCAGTTCGTCCCGCGTGAACAGCAGGTCGATGTCGTTCATGGGGCGTTGAGCCGGTTCGGGATAGTAACAGGCGGCCAGGTGAATGCCCTTCATGGCCACGGGGTGCAGGCTGGCTGCTGCGGCCGCGCTGAGCACCTGCGCCAGCTGGGCATAAATAGCCTCGCTGCGTTGGGCCTGCATTTTATAAGTAACGGCCAGTTTGGCCATTGCCTTTGGCGGGATTTTGGCATCCCAGTGCTTGAACCGGGCATAAATTTGGGGGGCCAACCCGAAGGCGATAGCCCGCACAGCAAAGTCGTCCCAGTTAAGCTGGTGGGATTGCTGAAACCATCTATTTGGATCTTGTTGGGGACGTAAAACGTCTAACAGAAGCTGCGTGGTTTGGGTGGCTGTCTGGGTTGTCATGCAAAAATTCTGGTCAAAGAGAGGCACATTACCAACCGATTACAGCAAAAATTTTTCAAATCATTTGCTTCTTGCGGAAACTTAGTGGCTGCTGAATGTCACCTGGGTTAATTCTTCGTGTTTGGTGATTGCTGGTTTTTTGTACATTTGCCTTCTCCTGATTTATTTGTTTTTGGTTTTCTGCTTAAACGTGTGGAGGGGGTATAAATTAGTGGCTGCTGAACGTAACCTGGGTCAGTTCTTCGTGCTTGGTGATGGTTGGTTTTTTGTACATGATTCTCTCCTGTTTGCTTAGAAGTGGGCCGTTCCTGGCGGTAACGTGCCTCCCTTTGACCAAATTTGCACCTGTTTCTGGACGCAGTCCAAACGTTCCCTGGTTTGTTAATTCGCATTGAGGAGACGGTGTTTCGTCGGTAACGGTTGGCTTTTTTGCCAGAACCTATGGTGAATAGTATAACCAGTTTACTCGTTTCGACAATTTGTACGCGCTTATGAAACTTTTGGATTCATTTTCCGCCGACCTGCAACCGCATGAAGTGTTGCTCTGGCAATGTGCCGTTCATTGGCGGCAGCCAGCGGCGGCTGTGCTGCCTGATGAAGTTGATTGGCCAGCATTGGTACGTGTGGGACTGTGGAACCGGGCGCAGACGCTGCTGCTAGGGTTTCTGGCGGCGCAGCAGGGTTTGGCTGAGCTGCCAACGGAACCGTTGGCCAGTTTGCAAGAGGGGGCAGCCAGATTCCGGCAAGATGCGGCCGTTATGGGCGAGTCGCTGCAAATATACCTGCACAAGGCGAACGAGCGAGGGATTGAAACGGCCGTCCTCAAAGGTCTCTCCGTCTCGGCCAATGTGTATGGGGATACGGCCGTGCGTCCCGGCGGCGACATTGACGTGCTGGTGCGGCAGCGGGATGTGGCGGGCAGCATCGAAATTCTGGATGAAATGGAAATTGGCCAAAACTGGCCCAACCTGATGGATGACCGCTATTACGAGCGTCACCATCTGCATCAGCAGCGCTGCACCCCAGATTTGCGGCTGTGGTACGAGGTGCATTGGGCGCTCGACCATCCGCTGACGTGCCTTACGATTGATTACGAGGCGGTGATGGACCGCGCCACACCGGGCACGCTGCTTGGTGCGCCGGTGGCCGACCTGTCGCTGCCCGATCTGCTGCTGAGTTTGACGATTCACCTGGTGAAACACGCCATCTACCTACCCAGCGTGCTGGATCATCCTGACCTGGCGCGTATCATCCTGGCCGATGGCATGTTGATGTATTTTGTGGATGTGGCCGAAGTGATGAAGCAGCACGAAGGGGAAATTGATTGGCGGCAAACCGTCGAGCTGGCCCAGGCGTGGGGGGCAGTGGAGATGTTGGGTTCTGTGCTGCAAGTGTGCCACGGCTACCTGGACGCCCCGGTTCCGGCATGGGTGCTGGACGCGCTGCCGGTGACCGGGCCAAACTTGGTGAAGCAGTGGGTGATGCAGAAGGTGGTGGCGTATGAAACGGCCGTTCATCTCGGCAACCCGCCGAGCAAGCTGTGGAAACTCCTGCTCATCACCAACGGTGCCTTTATTTTGCGGCCGATTCGCCTGCTGGATTTGCTGGAATATTGTTTTCCGGGGCGAGATTTTTTGCGGCGCCGGTACGGCAGCGGCTCGACCTGGCGCGGTGTTTACCATTTTTTTAGAGCGATGGGGCAGTACGGCCGTATCACCATCGACACATTTTACTTCACCTGGGAGCGTTACTGGCGGCTGCGGCGGCAGAATTACAGCACCTCTCTCTTCAATCGGCTGGAAGTGGACGCGTGACCGGACTGCGAGCGGTCTGGACACCGTGGCGGCAGCGGCCCGCCGTGCAGCAAACCACCTTCTTGCTGGCCATTGACGTGGTGACCAATGCCATCGACTATGGTTTTCACATCTACCTGGCGCGTGCCCTGCTGCCCGCTGAGTTTGCCGCAGCCCAGACGATCAACACCATTTTGCTGGTTGTTATTACGACGGCGGCAGTCATGCAGCCGGTGATGGCGCGTTATGTGGCCGAGGCCAACCTCTCCACGGACCTGCCGCCGCACACCGATTTTGCCATTTTTCGCCATTTTTTGGGCCGCAGCGGGCTGGTGGGGTTGGCGGTGGTGCTGGTGGTGTTGCTGTTTCGTGCGGCGCTGGCGGATTGGTTGAACTTGCCGGAAACGGCCGTCACCCTGGCTGCCTTCATGATTTTTATCGCCACCACGCGGCCGGTGGTTGCCGGGATGCTGCAAGGGCAGCGTCGTTTTGCCTGGTTTGGTGGGATGCGCCTGGGGTACGCTGTCAGTCGCTTTGCCGTGGGCTTGCTGCTCATTTCAGCGCTGGGCCTGGGCCTGAACGGGGCCATCGGGGCGATGCCCTTGGGAGGGGCAGTGTCGCTCCTGGTTGGATTGTTTTGTTTGGGCGGCTGGGTGTGGCGTCGGGGAACGGCCGTTCCGTCCCAATACCGCTGGTCGGCCAGCACGCTCACGCTCAATGCCCTGGTGGCTTACGCTGCCTACATGGCACTGCTCAGCCTGGACCTGGTCTGGGTGAATCGTCTTCTGCCTGCGGCTGATGCGGCGCTGTACGCCACGGCCGTTTTGCTGCGCCGCATCTTGCTGCTGCTGCCCGGGGCGGTCATCGTCATCATGTTTCCCCGGGCGGTGGCGCGGGTGGCGGCCAAACAGTCACCGGACCGATTGCTGTGGCAAACGGCCGTTGTCGTGAGCCTGCCGACGGTGGTGTTAACGGCCGTTCTGGCCCTGTTTGGCGCACCGTTGATTGGCTGGACGCTGGGTCCGGCGTACGTGGCGGCGGCGCCGCTGCTGGGCGGCATGGGCACGGCGATGTTGGGCATGGGGCTCACCGTCATCTGGCTCAACTTTTATTTGGCGACGCGGCCGCTGCCGTTTGTGATTTTGTTGGCGGGAACGGCCGTGCTGCAACTCATTCTCCTGCAAACGGTGCCGCTCGATTTGCCCGTCGTCACCGCTATTTTTGGGCTGGGCGGCTGGCTGCCCGCCATCGGCGGTGGGCTGCTTTACTGGTTTTGGCTGCGTTCTACGCTGGAACATGCCTCATGACAAACATTCCCGACGGCGATTGGCTGTCCCACCTAAACGAGAGCGACCTGGAAGATTTCTGGCAGCGCCGCGCCAACGCGCTGTGCTTCCGGCAGGAGGTGCGGCTGTTTGGCCATCCGCTGGTGGTGGAGAGCAATGTGGAGGTGACATTGACGGCCGTTTCCCTCGCCCTCGCGCAATACACCCAAACCGAACAAACCAAACCGCCGCTGGGGGCGCTCCAGCTAATCGTGCAGCCGATGCGCCAGCCGCCCGGCCCCGCGCCCGACGACCTGATGCAGCACATCACCTACAGCGGCAGCGCCGACTGGCTGATGATGCAGCTCGGCGGCTGGGGTGTGGCGCACCTGGATTTGGCACGGCGGCGGGGGACGGCCGTTCTCTCCCCCCAGCTTGCCGCCAGACCAGATTTAGTGGCCCAATGTGTAATGCACACGCTGCTGCTCAATCTGGTGATAGCCCAAGGGCAGTCCTCTGCCCCAGGGTATGGGATGCTGCACGCCTCCTGCCTGATGCGGGACGGGGTGGCGCTGCTGCTGCTGGCGCCGCACAACACGGGCAAAAGCACCACCGCGCTGCGGCTGGCGCTGGCGGGCTTCCGCCTCCTGACGGACAGCATGGTGTTTGTGGACGGCGACGGTTTTTTGCACGGCTACCCGGTGGGGCTGGCCAAATTGCGCGGCGACATGGTGGATCAGTTCCCGGAATTACGGCCGTTCCTGCAAACCGAAATCGTGCGCCAGGAAACGAAGTACCGGGTGGATTTGCGTGCGGTAAATCCTGAATTTGTGCAGGAAACGGCCGTACGCCCCCAAAAAATCATCCTCTGCCTACTGTCTCGCCATGAAAAAGAGGCGACGGTGGTGGCAGAGGTAGGGCAAGCAGAAGTGATTCAGGCCATCCTACACAACAGTTTGTACGTGGACCAACCGCAGGTGTGGCGGGAGAATGTTTCTAACTTAGAGAAGATGTTGGGGGGGGGAACGGCCGTAGCGCTTAAACTAGGGTCTGATCAGAGAAGCTTGCTTCAATTGATGTTCCACCTTGCATCCTAAAGTTAATGATGTTCGCCAGGGCAGGCTCAGGTGAAAATTTCATAAGCATACATTTTATTTTTCCCAAGCTGTTCATCTATTCTCTTCCACTGAAGTCGGTCAAACAAGCTCATTGACGCGGCGTTCTCGTGATCAATATAGCAACGCCACTTGCAGCCAGGACCATGATTTTGCAGTAACCAGGCGATTAAATCTCTTGCAATCCCGCGATGGCGGCACCACGGCGCAATGTGAACGTAAGACAAGACGTGGCAATCAAAATCTTCGACAGGCAAATAACACCTGATGCTGCCTATAACAGTTCCTTCTTCCACTGCCACGTAGTGACGGCCGCTTTCTTCCAGGGCCATTTGGTCTAGCTCGCTTTCAGACCAGGCTGCTTCCAGCCACCGTGTCGATTCCGAATCCCGGAACCACTGAGCAATCTCGGCATTATCTGAACGGTTGAACTCTCGGACAATCATGTTAAGCGTGGCTACCATCCTCTCAACGAAGTTCTTTTACCAGACCATAACTTCCCAAACCTTCCTGACGCACAAAGCCCAACTTGCGATTGATGGCCAACATCGGCTCATTAAGCGAATCATTTACGGTGTTAAGATAATCTGCTCCCTGCTCCTTAGCATACTGAATGGTTAGCAGCTTGAGAGCTTGGGCAATTTTGCGACCATGATGTGTCGGTGCTACGCCAGTAAGCATACTCCATACGCAGTTTATCTCAGGAAAATAGCTGACTGCGGACAAGCCAACAGCCCTGTTACCATCAAAAGCGATGAACTGTCCCGCTGGCTGAAACCAAGAAGCGTCCAGGATTGTTTTTTCATAGTCAGCAAAAGGCGCAAACTCCGTATCGGTTGCCGCGGGATCATCGGTGGAGGCAATTCGATTGATTTGATAGAGTTGGCGGCGAGCCTGGGGGGTGTTGCCCTCGGCTTCAAGTGTCGTAAAACGAATACCCGTTTCTTCAACCGTTTTGATGAGTCCGGCAAACTTGCTTGCATCAAAGTTGGTCAGCTCAATTCTTGACATAAACATCTGATTACGGATCACAAAACCCCGTTGTTCTGCAAAGGGTAAACAATCGCTACTTTTTTCACGTACTTTGGCAAATAACCTGGTTGCCTGCTGTGCCTGAGCAAATTGGTCTATTTGCGCATATAGTGCTGATCCAATTCCCATTCTTCGGTGTTGGGGAGCAACGAGAACAATGAGATGATAATAGCCTTTTGGCTCGTTGCGGTTACGCTCCACTCGACCATAGCCAACAAATTGCTGATTTGTATCTAAGGCAATAAAATGTTGCCGGACATCCCCTGGCAAGATCTCTTCTTCTTCCTCAATCAATTCCTCAACAGGAACAGGTTCCCCGTTATCAATGGATAGGAGTTCGGCAATTTGAGGAAAATAAATATCAGGTTGAGATGGTCTAATTATCACAGTCATGATTTTTTCCTTTAGCAGCAGAATGTGGTGAATCTGCAAAAGGTGTTGGTGGGGAAAACGGCCGTTCCCCTCAAACCAGGTCCACCTTTTTACCTGACGTGATGCAGCTTGTCCGGATTCAGGATGTTGCGAATGGCCTGGATACGGCCGTTCCCCATTTCCAGCGCCATGACGAGCACAGGACGGCCGTCTACCCTGGCCACAATGCCCAACTGGCCATTGATGAGCGCCACCTGGGTTTCGGCGTTTTCTGGGGCCAGACGGGTGACGCCCAGCAGGAAGTGCGCTACTTTCTCGCGTCCTACAATGATTTTACGAGCGGCCGTTACCTTGCCGCCGCCGTCCGACCAGACCTCAATGTCTTCCGCCAGCAGTTCAATCAAGCCATCCAAATCGCCCGCCAGGACCGCCTGGCTGAACTGCGTGATCAGGCTTTCTTGCTGCGGCAGCGGCACGTCGAAGCGAGGCTTGCCAGCGGCAAGGTGCTGCCGGGCGCGGCGCACCATCTGGCGGCAGTTGGCCTCGCTTTTGCCCACAGTCGCCGCGACCTCGGCATACTCATAGTCGAAGATTTCGCGCAGCAGAAAAACGGCTCGCTCGGTGGGCGAAAGGCTTTCTAACAGAACCAGCAGGGCCAGAGACAGGGTTTCAGACAAGGTGACGTTCTCCTCGGCAGGGGGATAGCTTCCCTGCACCAGCGGTTCAGGCAGCCAGGGGCCAATGTACTCCTCACGCTGCACTTTGGCCGAGCGCAGATGATCGATGCAGAGGCGGGTGGTAACGGCCGTTAAATACGCCTTGGGCGATTCAGCCACCGCACCCGCCCGCTGCCAGCGTACGTACGCCTCCTGCACCATATCCTCCGCATCCATGACGCTGCCCAGCATGTTGTAGGCCACGGTAAAGAGATACGGCCGTAAACTGGCAAAATTTTCTATTGCTGACGCCGTTTCTTTCATGCCACCTTTTCACCTTGCAGCCATTCTTCCCAGGTCACCTGGCCAGACGGCCGTTCTGGGGCGCAATTGTAACCGGCCCGGAAGCCCTGACCAACCTTGCCGGGAATGGGCAGCCACCATACGCGTCGTTTTTGGCCACGTGCCGCCAGCCAGCTCTGTGCCATCTCACCCCAGGTCATCATCTGTGGACCCGCCAGGTCGGGCCAACGGCCGTTCTGTCCGGCCATAATCCCACGAACAATTTCCTCAGCCACTTCTCCAGTTTCGATGGTCTGAAAGTGAAAATCTGTCGGGATGAGCAAGATTGGCAGGCGGGCCAGCGTGCTGGTGAGCAAGGCAACAAAGGAGTGAAATTGAGCGGCACGCAAAATGGACCAGTTCAGCGAGGATTGCTGCACCAGCTTCTCTGCCGCCAATTTTTGTTTATAGTAAAAAAACGGGATGCGCTCAATGCCGATGATCGAGATGTACAAAAAGTCGCGTACACCGGCGGCTTCGGCCGCACGCAGCAGCCGCTCGGTGCTGGTAACGTCAAACGCCTGGGTCGCCTTGCGGAAAGGCTGGGGCAGGGTGGCGGCATGGATGATTTGATCCACCCCGGCCACAGCCTGGGCTAACCCTTCACCCGTCGCCAGATCCCCTTGCGCCCATTCAACCCCAGCCGCCAGCTGCCGCGGCGCCGGGCGGCGGCTCAACACACGCACGCAAAACCCCGCCGCTGCCAAACGCGGCACCAATTCACTGCCCAAACCGCCAGAACCACCGGTTACCAATATCGTTTTCATTTGTTACCTCCACTTACATTCTTGAACCGGGACGTCACACGCCCCCGCATTTACCTTTACTACCGTAGACGAAGGAGACGGCCGTTTTGTGACACCCTTTCCCCAATTAACAGATTTTGTTGGAAAACGGCCGTCACCCCCTCACCCCCTCACCCCTTCACCATGTCACCCTGTCACCCCGTCCCCAGTTGTTGTCTAAAAAAATCCTGCTACAATACCAGCGCTAATTGTTGCTATTGCAAAAATTTGCATTAAGGAAGTAAATGTCCCACTACCATACCGACTACGTTCAACAAATTCGCGACCGCGGCTACCGCATGACGCCGCAACGCCAGATTGTGCTGGACACCGTTTGCGAGCATGGTGGTCACGCCACGGCCAGCCAAATTTACGAATCGGTGAACGCCCAGCAGCCCGCCATCAATCGAGCAACCGTCTACCGCATTCTGGACTTTTTCTGCGAGCTACAGCTGGTAGCCAAAGCGGAAATTGGCGGGCAGACTGTCTTTGAAGTCATGGGCGACTCGCCCCACCACCATCTGATCTGCCGCCAGTGTGATCACGTCATGTCCTTGCCCGACTACCACTTCACCGAACTTGCCAAACATCTGCTGGCCGAGCATGGCTTTGAGGCCGATTTATCTCACATGGCCATCACTGGCATCTGCGCAGCGTGCCGGCAAACGCCAGAAAAAAACAAAGATTCCCCAGATTAGAAAGATTTTTTTCTGCCTGATCTGCGTAATCAGTTATGAATAGAGTTATTTTTTACCGTGCCATCAGGTTGGGATGGCCCCTCAAAAAAGGAGAATGAGGTTATGCATTCATTATTTCTGGCAGGCATCCAGCTGCTGCACATCCCCGATGGTTTTTTGAACATCCCCATTTCTGTGCTGTGCTGGATTGTGACCGTGATTGTGCTTTATTTTGCCGTGCGGCAGTCGCAGCAAGATTTTGATGAGCGGCTGATCCCCCTGGCGGGCATCATGGCCGCCTTCATTTTTGCCGGGCAGATGCTCAACTTCCCGGTTGCGGGCGGCACGTCGGGCCACCTGATTGGCGCGACGCTGGCCTTTATTGTGCTGGGTCCGTGGGTGGGACTGCTGGCGATGACGGCCGTTATCAGCCTGCAAGCGCTCATTTTTCAGGATGGGGGGCTGGTGGTGATGGGCGCCAACGTTTTGATCATGGGCATCGTACCCGGTTTTGTGGGCTACGGCGTGTTCCAGATGGTGAAAAATCAGTCACGTGGGGTGAAGTTGGGGGTAACGGCCGTTGCCGCCTGGGCCTCGGTCATGATTGCCGCCTTTGTTACCGCACTGCTGCTGGGTTTTAGCGGCACAACCGCGCTGGGCGTGGCCATCCCGGCCATGTTGGGCATCCACGCCCTCATCGGCCTTGGTGAGGCGCTCATCACCATAGCGGCGCTCAGCTTCATCATGCAGACGCGCCCGCAGCTGCTCACCGATGCAGCCCCGGCGGGCAGCGGCAAGTGGATTGTGGCGGGCATCCTATTGGCGCTGGTGGTGGTGCTGTTTGCCCCGCTGGCCTCTGGTTCGCCCGATGGCCTGGAGTGGGTGGCCGAACAAACTGGCTTCCTCGATACGGCGTTGGACGCGCCGTATGAACTTTTGCCCGATTACACCATTCCCGGCCTGGGCGAAACGGGTTTGTCCACCATTTTGGCTGGTGTGATTGGCGCACTGATTGTGGCCGGGATCACCTTTGGCCTGGGCCGTGTTTTGCGCCGCTCGTAGAGACGTTGCATTGTAGAGACGTTGCTGTAGAGACGTTGCATTGCAACGTCTCTACCACAGGATATAAACGATTTCCATGCATGTCAGCACTTTTGACCGCTACCAGCAGGGTACCAGCCTCATTCACCGCCTCGATCCGCGGGTGAAGGTGGTATTGACGCTTCTTTTTATCGTCTCCAATGTCCTGCTGCCTGATGGGGCCTGGATGGCTTTTGCCGCTGCCTGGGTGGTTTTACTGGTTTGCAACCGGGCAGCGCATTTTTCTTTTGGCTACCTGTTTAAACGCTCGTTTATTGCCCTGCCGTTTGCCCTGGCGGCCATCACCGTGATTTTTGTGCAGCCGGGGGCGCCCCTGGCCAGCTGGACCTGGGGCAGCCGCACCATCACCATCAGCGATGCGGGGGTGATTCGCTTTGCCAGCATCGTCATTCGCAGCTGGCTGTCGGTGCAAGCGGCTATTTTGCTTACTGCTACCACTCAATTCCCGGACATGATGCACGCGCTGCGCCATTTGAAAGTGCCCGCAATTCTCATTTCCATCATCAGCTTCATGTACCGCTACCTCTTTGTGCTGGTTGATGAGGCGCTCCGTCTGCTGCGGGCGCGGGAAGCGCGCAGCGCCCGGCTGGTGAACGATGGCAAACATGGCGGAACCGTATTCTGGCGAGCGCAGGTAACAGGCAGCATGGTGGGCCAGCTGTTTGTGCGCAGCTTCGAGCGCAGCGACAAGGTGTACAACGCCATGCTGGCCCGTGGCTATCGCGGCCAGATGCTGACAATGAATCCGCACGTGATGCGGCAGCCAGACTGGCTGTTTTTGGCATTGGGTGTGGGGCTGATTGTTGCCTTGCAGGTGATTGGCCGACTGTTGTGAGTAATCTATATTTTTTGCTTGGAAAGATTGGCCCAATCTTCGAAGATTGGGCCAATCTGAAAACCAGCGTTTAGGAGCTTCAATGCCCATTGTTCATGAATCTGATGTGGTAAGCCAACGGCCGTCCACCAACGGCCATGTCCAGCCAACCCTGGAAGTCACCAACCTGAGCTTCGCCTATCCAGATGGCCACCAGGCGCTGCATGGTGTCAATTTCTCGATTGGGGCCGGGCAGAAGGTGGCGCTGGTTGGTCCCAACGGGGCGGGCAAAAGTACACTGATGCTTCACCTAAACGGCCTGCTAACGGGCGAGGGCACGTTGGCTGTGGCCGGTCTGCCGATTGCCAAAGAAAACTTGCCGCTGATTCGCAGCAAGGTTGGCATGGTGTTCCAAAACCCGGACGACCAGCTCTTTTCGCCCACCGTGTTTGACGATGTGGCCTTTGGTCCGCTGCACATGGGATACCCGGAAGCTGAAGTGCGTCAGCGCGTGGCCCGGGCGCTGGCCCAGGTCAACATGGCCGAATTTGAGACGCGCCTGTCGCACCACCTGAGCATTGGCCAGAAGAAGCGGGTGGCCATTGCCACGGTGCTGTCGATGGACCCGGAAATTCTGGTGCTGGACGAGCCATCGGCCGGGCTAGACCCGCGCGCGCGGCGCTCGCTCATCAACCTGCTGCGCGAGCTGCCGCTGACGATGCTCGTTTCGACCCATGATATGCTGCTGGTGCAGGAACTCTTCCCCCGCATGATTGTGATGGATGAGGGGCGCATGGTGGCCGATGGGGATACGGCCGTTCTCCTGCGCGACACGGCCTTTTTAGAAGCACACGGGCTGGAAATGCCGGTGATCGGTAATCCGTAATCGGTTATCCGATTACCGCACACCGATTACCGCTCACCGACCACCGTTCACCGATTACTGAATACTGAGAAACCGAATGTCCGGGTACTTCTCGCTGTAGAAGCTCAGTTCGTGGGGGGAGGAGAAGAGGGCAACGAGACGGCCGTCTAAATCCTCGGTGCGCATCATGCCGTAGCGCCAGGGGAGCTGGTCGATCTGATCTTTGGGGCCTTCCACCCAGCGGGAGAGTTGGTGCGGCAGCATGTCCAGCTTCGTTTTGACGCCGTACTCATTCTCCAGCCGCGCCTGCACTACCTCAAACTGCAACACCCCCACCACCGCCAAAATAGGATCGCGCCGTGTGGCGTCGGTTTCGTACAGAACCTGCATCGCACCTTCAGACTCTAGCTGGTGGATGCCCTTGAGGAACTGCTTCTGCTTACCCACGTCCAGGTTGATGAGCCGGGCGTAGTGCTCGGCGGCAAAGCGGGGAATCGGGTCGAAGCTGAACTCGCCGTCGCTGCTGATGGTATCGCCAATGCCAAATTCGCGGTTGCCGGGCAGGCCAATGATGTCGCCCGCGTACGCTTCATCGACCACGGAGCGCTCGTCGGCGAAGAAGGTGTAGGTGCGGGAGAGCTTAAGCAGCTTGCCCGTTTTGGGATGTTTTACCTGGACGTTGCGCTCGAAACGGCCGCTGCAAATCCGCAAAAACGCTACGCTGTCCCGGTGCCGGGGGTCCATGTTGGCCTGAATTTTGAAGACAAAGCCGGAAAAGCCGGGCGAGACTGGTTCGATCTGGCCTGCGTCGCTGGGGTAAGCGCTGGGTGCCGGGGCCATCTGAATGAAGTCATCCAGGAACAGCTGCACGCCGAAGTTGGTTAATGCAGAGCCGAAGTAAACGGCCGTTTGCTCCCCGCGCAAAAATTTCTCATGGTCGTACTCAGCCAGCTCATCCAGCAAGCCGATGTTCAGGTGCAGCTCCTCAAACTGGTAGCTGCTCAGCCCAGCTTCAATGCGCGGATCGTCCAGCGAAGTGATGTACTCCGGCGAGATGGTCTGGTTGTGCGCTGTGCGGTCGTATAAGTGCACCTCTTCCGTCTTGCGGTCGTACACACCCATAAACGTGTCGCCGTCGCCAATGGGCCAGTTCATGGGCACGGGCTGCATTTTTAATACTGTTTCGACTTCATCCAGCAGCCCCAACGGGTCCAGCGCGGGCCGGTCCATCTTGTTGATGAAGGTAAACACTGGAATGCCCCGGCGGCGGCACACCTCAAACAGCTTCAGCGTTTGCTCCTCTACACCCTTGGCGGCGTCCAAAACCATGACGGCACAGTCTGCGGCCGTTAACGTACGGTAAGTGTCTTCGGAGAAATCCTGATGGCCGGGCGTGTCCAGCAAATTGACCACGTGCCCCTTGTACGGAAACTGCAACACGGTGGACGTGATGGAAATACCGCGCTCCTGCTCCATCTTCATCCAGTCTGAGGTGGCGGCGCGCTGATTGCGCCGTGCCCGCACGCTGCCCGCCAGGTGGATGGCATTGCCGTACAGCAGCAGCTTCTCGGTTAGCGTTGTTTTCCCCGCGTCCGGGTGGGAAATGATGGCAAATGTCCGCCGGGCATTGATCTGCTTTTTTAGTGCTTCCGGGTTGATGGTCGTTGCTTCTTCGCTCATTTGGGTACTTTTTTGCCACAGAGGGCAGAGAGATTAAAGAGGGATTATCTCTTTTTCCTCTGTGCTCTCTGTGGCGAAATTCGCTTTTGCATAAAAAACGGCCACAACAAGTTTGGGTTGTGACCGCGATGATCTTCAATTTGCTACAGATGTTTCGTGTAAACAAGCATACCACAATTGGGGAATTTGGCATTCTTTTGCAGGAGAACAATGTTCTATCATGAGTGTCTTTCCCGCGAAAGCGGGAATCCATTTGGTAGGCGATTGTGGATGCCCGCCTACGCGGGCATGACAGTCAGGTGGTTGTCAACATGTGGCGAATCTTAGGTTGCTATCATCTTTTGTTTACATCTTGTTTACACTTGAGGGTTACTATACTGGCATAAACATTTCCTCCTCCTTCTAATGAACGGCTCCGCAAGAACTTCTTGCGGAGCCGTTTTCAGTATATTTGGCAATCTGGTATGATGCTGTTGTTTTACGACATTTGCTCAACTACACGAGGAGGTATTGGTTATGGAAGCAACGGGAATTAATCTGGACTACATGTTGATTGTGTTTGGACTCCCACTATTATTGCTAATTGGTACGGTTTTTTATCTCCGCAGAAGGAAGCAATCCGGCAACACTGATCAATAACATAGTGGGGCGGGGCGTTGACAAAAAGTGTGCCTGGCAAAACCTTCTATCAAAGATTTCGCAGATTTACGAGACTTTTTTAATCTTTTTAATCTGCGAAATCTTTGATGGTATATCAGAACAGCATTTGGGGTAGCGTTATCGGCTGTATGAAATCAGGCTGGCCAGTTCCCAAATGGCTTCATCGTTCATCTGCGAGGCCAGGCGTTCGGCGCGGATTTGCAGGTCGCGCATGTTGACGCCTTCGACCCAATAGCTGTTACGCAGCAGTTCGGCGTACTGGCTGACGACGACGGCCAGCTGGTAATGCAGCGGGGCCTCATCGAAGGAGCGGGACAGGTTTTCGGTAGTGAAGACGCCGTTGATCTCTTTGACCACACGGGTATCCGGGTCTTGCCAGCGCAGGTTCACCGTGGCGATGCGGCCCTGGGCACCTGGCACCAGCTGCACGGCGTAGATGGCAGCGGCCGTATGCCCGGCCCCAAATTCGGCAGCGTCAATGGTATCGTTGCGGAAATCTTCGTCGGCAATGGCCCGGTTTTCGTAGCCGATGAGCCGGTACTGCTGCACCACGTTACGGTCAAACTCCACCTGGATTTTGGCATCCAGACCAATCACTTGCAGGGTAGACATGATGTTGTCTACAAACAAGGTTTCGGCTTCTTGCAGCGTGTCGATGTAGCCGTAGTTGCCGTCGCCCTGGTCGGCCAGCTGTTCCATCATGACGTCGTTGTAGTTGCCCAGGCCAAAGCCGATGGTGGTGAGCTGGATGCCGGAGTCAGCGTAGCCGCGAATCTGGGCGGCAATGCCGTCGGCGCTGGTGTTGCCCACGTTGGCCACGCCGTCGCTGGCCAGGATGACACGGTTAATGCCCTCGGATTTGTAGGCGAGGTTGGCCATTTGGTAGCCTAGCAACAAGCCCGCCTCAAGATTAGTGGAGCCTTCGGTTTCCAGGCTGTTGATGGCCCGCATGATGGTGCGGCGATCGGAGCCGTTGGTGGGGGTGAGCACGACGCGGGCATCGGAGCCATAGACGACAATGGCGATGGTGTCGTCGGCGCGCATGCGGTCGACCAGGATTTCCAGCGACTGCTTGACCAGGCCAAGCCGGTTTTCCTGGGCCATCGAGCCCGAAACATCGATGACAAAGACCAGATTGGCCGACGGCCGTACTTCCTCTGAACTCTCAAACCCCTGCACGCCAATCCGCAAGAAATAGGTGCCATCGGTGTGGAACGGGCTGGGCGCGCCGTCGGCGTAAACGGCAAAGGCGGTGTTCGGTGGAATCTGGTAGCCCTGGTCAAACGAGTTCACAAACTCTTCCACACGAATTGCTTCGGGCGGCGGCATCAGGCCATCTTGCAGGTAGCGGCGGGCAATGCTGTAGCTGCCGGTGTCTACATCCAACGAGAAGGTGGAGAGGTTGTCCACTTCGGTGAGAATGTAAGGATTGACGCCGTACTCTTCAAAAAACATGGCCGATGGCGTGGCGGCGGGCCGCGGTACCATGACAATGTCCGGCGCGGCGGTGGCCACGGGCGGCAGCGGTTCCATGTAGCCGGAGGGAGCGGCTTCGCTGGCTGCGTCTAAACTTTCTTCGGTTTCAACTACAACTTCTTCATAAACTTGCTCTGTGACGGTAGTTTCAGAGGTGCTGACTTCCGTGTCACCGTCTTCAGCTGATTCGTAGGAGGTGATGGGAGCCTGATTGGATTCGTCCCGCGGACGTTCCACGGCGATTGGTTGGGTTTCTTCCATGGTGGCGGCACTGCCGCAGGCGGCAAGCAGCACAGCGATCAGAAGTAAGAACAATATGGCACGTTTGGTATACGGTTTCATGATGGGTTCCTTTTAACGAGAATCTGGATTGATAGAGTTTTGGCGTTTTGGTGTATACACTTGCTGGTAGAACGACGGCCGTTTCCATTTTGTTCCCGTGTTTCAGTGAAAAGTGAAAAGGGTGGGGCGAGGCAGTCGGTTAAAGCTCTGGCAAGCCGAGAAACCTCATCAGCGGCTGCCTCGCCCACGTCATAAGTAAAAAGTGAAAAGTGGTTGTGATTAAAGGTGGTTCGTTTAGAATGGGCCGCTATGATTGGGAAGAAATGCCTGTTTTTATGTTTGATTTTCCTGGGATTCGTGGCTTGTGGGCCGCGGACGATTGAGGAAACGGCAACGGCCGTTCCGACCCCCACACCCTCCCACACCCCTACGGCACCACCCACCGCCACGCCCGAGCTGCGGCCCACCGAGACGGTGACGGCCGTTCCCACGCCCACACTTACCCCAACACCAACCCATCCTGAATACAGCGGCCCGACGCTCAACCGGAGCAACATCGGTGTGCAAGTGTATCTGCATCGCGTCGATGTGCCTGCGCTGGTGGCGCAGCTCAACGAGCTTGGCGTAGGGTGGGTAAAGGCGCAGGTTTCATGGAAGCTGTTCCAACCCTATCCCGACCAGTTTTCCGAGGAGCAATTTGCCGACCTGGACGCCCTGGTGGCTCAGGCCAATGCCAGCGGCATCCGCGTCATGATCAGCGTGGCCAAAGCGCCCGAGTGGAGCCGCCCCACCACCGAGCTGGACGGTCCGCCCGCTGACTACGACCTCTACCGTCAATTTATGCAGCGGCTGGCGCAGCGTTACAAAGGACAGGTGGCGGCCTATGAATTGTGGAACGAGCCCAATTTACATCGGGAGTGGAACGGCTTGCCGCTGGACCCGGCCGCCCTGGTTGAGTTGATTCGGGTCGGTGCTGAAGGCGTGCGGGCGGCGGACCCGGCGGCGTTGGTGATCAGCGCCGCGCCAGCGGTGACGGGTATTAACGACGGCTTCATGGCCATTGATGACCGGGTGTATTTTCGCGGCATGTTGGCGGCCGGTGTGGCGGGGGTGGTAGACGGCTTTGGCGTGCATCCCTACGGCTGGGCCAACCCGCCGGACGCCACGTTTGAAAATCCGGATACGGCCGTTCCCAGCCACAACAACCATCCCAGCTTTTTCTTCCAGGACACCCTGCGGGATTACGGGGCACTGCTCGATGAGTTTGGCATCGCTGGCAAGCAGCTGTGGGTGACGGAATTTGGCTGGGGCAGCTTTGAGACATTTGGCCAGGCGCCACCCGCTGGAGCGGAGTTCATGAGCAGCGTGAGCGAGTGGCAGCAGGCGGCCTACACCCAGCGCGCCTTTTCCCTGGCGCATAACTGGCCCTGGGTGGGGCCGATGATGTTGTGGAATCTCAACTTTGCCCCCTGGCTGGGGCCGGCGTTCAGCGAGTCGGGCTACAGCCTGCTGCGGCCCGACGGCACGTGGCGACCGGTATTTTTTGCTGTAGCCGGGTTGCCCAAACAATGAGGTTTGCCGCAGGGGGTGGTGGGGTTGGAGACTAGAGATTGGAGATTGAACCATCAGCTAATCTCCAATCTCCTCTATTTATTCAGCTACGCGGGCCGAGGGCGCGGCTGCGCGGTGACGGAAATGATGCGGTAGTGAAGATCACCGATGGGAGCATGTACATCTACCTCGTCGCCTACCTTATGGCCGAGCAGCGCCCGCCCCAAAGGTGACTCATTGGAGATGAAGCCCAGCGTTGGATTGGCCTCGGCCACGCCGACGATGGTGTACTGTTCAACTTCGCCGTCGCTGGTTTGGATAACGGCCGTTTCCCCAAGGTTCACAATATTGTCTTCGTTGCCTGGCTTGATGAGTTGGGCGTGGTCGATCATATGTTGGAGTTCCGTGATACGGCCGTCGATAAATGCCAGTTCCGCCTCAATGAGCATGTATTCCGTCTGGTCCATCCAGTCGCCGTTGCCCTTGGCCTCCTGCATCTGCTCCACCATGTCTGGGCGTTTCACCGTGCGCAGGTGAACCAGCTCTTTTTCCAGCTCCACCAGACCCTCTTTTGTGACGTAAACGGGCTTTTCGCTGTCCATTATGCACCTTCACCTTTTCGGGACCGACGTTAATGACCGTTTCCCGTTAACCTTGCCGGTTCCTCGTGCGAACGAATATCTTCCGCAGCCTCAGCCGTTGGAGGTTGCACGGGATTGACGCCTGGCGGTGTTACGCGGCTGAGCAGGATAGGTACCCTGGCTCGCTGCAGCACCCGGTCAGCGACACTGCCGAAGACCCAACGCATCATGCCACCACGGCCGTGGGTGCTCATGACGATGGCATCAACACCCAGCTCGTCGACCGCCAGCAAAATGGCATCGGCTGGTGGTTCGCCCACCACGAGATGGAGGTTCACTTCAATGCCAGCGCCGCGCAGCACTTTTCGTTTTTCTTCCAGGTACGCCCTCGCTTCTTGCTGCATTTTTTGGTCGAGGCTGGTGTACAAATCGGTGATGTCCAGGCCATCTCCAATGTAGTACGGCAAATGAACGACACGTAATAGCGTAATTTTGCTTTTGAATTTTTCCGCAACGGACCATGCCATTGGCAAAGCAATTTCCGCCAGCTCCGAGCCATCCAGGGGAACTAACAAGTGCGTAAACATGGGCACCTCCAATGAAAATGATTCTTTATAGTTTAAAGTCGAACTTGCCAGTTACACAACTGCTAACGATCACGTTTGCCTTGCTTCTGGCGAGATTTCTTCTTCTTTTGCTCCATCTTGCTTTGTTTGGCAGCCTTGGCTTTTTCTGATCTGTGCTTATGGACACGCTCTTTCTTTTTGCGAATGCGCCTCGGCGTTTTCTTAAGCTGTTCTTCGTTATCGCTCATCAAATTCCTCCTCGCTTAGCGGCTTCCAATGGGTTGCTATAAAGGGACTGTAAAATTTCCACGGCCCCGGCTGACAGTAACAAAGGGAACCAAAACGCCTGATAAAAATCATCACCCCAGGCCGGGCAGCTGGCAGCTGTTCATGAGAGGTTAAGCTGGCCAGAAGCGTGGGTGGGTTTGGCTCACTGCTTCCGCTTCGGTGATGCCGGTGATCAGCCAACGGCCGTTTTCCTCCACCATTTTCACCAGGACAAAGTGGCTGTAATCCGGGCTAAACTGGAACTGGACAACGGCCGTTTCTGCCTCCACGCCTGGAAAAACGGCAAAATTGGCCGGAACGTCCTGAGCCAGCAGGAAGGGATCGTGGCCAATGCCGCCGGTGGCATCAAACATGGTGTCTACCTCTTGCACAAACGCTTGGCTCAGCAGCGGGTGGCCGCGGTACGCCTTATCCGCCAGGGGATTGCGAAACTCGCCCGTACCCCGGTCGCCGATGTAGCCCAGGTACCAGGCGTAGAACGCCCTGGCGGTGGCTTCTGGCGTGTTGGTGCAGGTGACGTGGCTGACTTGCCAGCCGACCGCCGTATTCTGCAAATCAATCGTGATGATCTGGTTGGCAAAGCTGGTGCGTGCGGTGAGAACGGCCGTATCGCCGTCGATCAGCGCCTGGTCTGGCGTTACGTGGTAAGGCACGTCCTGGGCGCACAGCAGGGGGTCGTAGTGCAGGCCCAGGCCCGGGTTTGCCGCTTCGGCCTCGGCTTTCATGTCGTCCAGGTGCTGCTTAAAGCTGGCGGTGAGCAGATCGCTTTCATGGTAATCAACCACCACGGAATCATCCTGGAACCAGCGGCGCAGCGCGTTGGTGTACCAGGCGTAAAACATCTGTACCGTGCCCTCCGGTGTGTTGGTGGTGGGCTCGTACAGTTCAACCGGGGTGATGTTGTCGATGCGCCAGACATCGCCGTCGCGCTTCAGGTGGGTGAAGATGGCGTCCATGTTGGGCGGTCCCCAGTTGCGCAGCACCGTCACGCGGGCCACATCGCCGCTGATCATCGCCCAGGTGCTGAAGAGGTCGTTGGGAATGTCTTGGGCCAGCAAGAACGGATCGTAGCCGCCGCCTGCAAAGCTGGCCAGTGTCTCATCCACGCGGGCAATGAAGTCGGCCGTCAGCAGGGGATTGCCATGGTAGGCTTTGTCCACCAGCGGGTTGCGGAAGTTTTCGCTGCCGCGGTCGCCAATGTAAGCCAGGTACCAGTCGTAAAAGGCCTGGGTGACGGCTACCGGGTTCATGTCGGCGGTAGGCGCCGCTGGCTGCGGCACGTCGAGGCTGGTTTGCGGTATTTCGAATGGTGTGACGGTGTAGATGAGCCAACGGCCGTTCTCCTCCCGCAAATGCACCACCATCGGCGATGGTTCAGGGTTGCCACCCCAGTAACGCAGCAGCACCACCGTCGCTTCGTCGCCGTTGATGCTGGCCTCCTGGGCCTCCACCTGAACCGGCACATCCTGCGCCAGCAAGATTGGATCGCCGCCGCCCGGCTCGTCTTTGTTGGCCAGTTCCGCGTCAATCTGAGCCACGAAGTCGGCCGTGAGATAATCGCTGTCGCGGTAAAGTCCGGTGGTCAGCGGGTTGACAAAGTCGCTGCTGGTTCGGTCTGCCATCAGGTCCAGGTACCAGGCGTAAAACGCCTCGACGACCTCCTGAGGAGTGGCTGCTGTATCGGTGGGGCAGGTGCCATTGTAAAAGGCCCACTCGTCGCACTCCGTGCCGTCGTTCAGAATGCAAACGCCATACTGGCTGCCGTCTTCGTTGCTACGGATTTGCGAACTGTTGCCCTGCTTTACGCAGAATGCGGCCGCAGGATTGGCAATTTCGGGTTCTTCAGTGGGTTCGCTAGTTTCAACAGGAGCCTGCTCTGTTTCGTTGGCGGCTTGGCAGCCTGCCAGGCCAAAAACCAGGAAAGTAGCCAGAACTGTTACAAAAAACAAGGGGTGTTTCATGACAAAACCTCCTCTTACCCGGAATCTGTTTTAACAGAAAAGCTAGTGAGAAGATGACATGAAGCGTCAGGTGGTTTAGATGTTTCGAGCGTTGGGGCTTGGAGCAAAGATTCCCCCTCCAGCTCCCATAAATGACAATGTAATACCGGGTGGCAGGGGCTAAAAGTGAAAAAAATCACAGGGAAGATAGATAAAAATCATATGACAAGGGTCAATTTCATTTGCCGGGAATGCCGCGCCCAACTATCATTCTCGCATGATTATTTTGCAGGCAAATGAACTGGCTCACGCTTTTGGCGCCGACGATCTGTTTGAAGATGTTTCGGTGACGCTGCACGCCAAGGAGCGGGTGGGGCTGGTGGGGCCCAACGGCGTGGGTAAGACCACGCTGCTGCTAATCCTGGCTGGGCTGCTGGAGCCAACCGGCGGCAGCGTCACGCGCCAGGAGGATTTGACGTTGGGGTACCTGCGGCAGGAGGCGGTGCTGACTTTTGCCGGGCAGGATAACACGGTGTACGAAGAAATGCTGTCTGTTTTTGCCGGGCTGCGCGAACATGAAATACGCTTGCGGCAGTTGGAAGCCCGGATGGAAGCGGGGGAGATGGGAGAGGAGGTTTTGGGGGAATACGGCCGTAACCAAACCCTCTACGAACACGGCGGCGGCTACGACTACCAGCACGACATCAAACGCGTCTTGCAGGGGCTGGGCTTTGAGCCGGAGCAGTGGGACATCCCCTTGACGCACCTGAGCGGCGGCCAGAAAACCCGCGTGCTGCTGGGTCGGCTGCTGCTGGAAAAACCCGATCTGCTCATTCTCGATGAGCCGACCAACCACCTGGACACGTCAGCCATCGAATGGCTGGAGAAAACGCTGCGCACCTGGGAAGGCAGCCTCATTATCGTCAGCCACGACCGTTATTTTTTGGACCGCGTGGTGACTCAGGTGTGGGCCATGAACCAGCACGGCGTGCGCAGCTACAAAGGCAACTACAGCACTTACGTCCAGCAGCGCGAGCTGGAGTGGCAGCACGAAGAAACCCTCTTCGCCAACGAAATGGCCCGCCTGGAAGCTGAATTGGATTTCATCCGCAAAAACATCGCCGGGGGCAAAACCGACATTGCCAAGGGCAAGCTCAAGCGGCTCACGCGCGACATTGTGCTCATCGAAGAGGTGGGGCTGCTGGGCATGCAGGGCAAAAACTGGCTGCAAATTGGCGAGCGGGTACGCACCCTCACCGTCAACGAAGCGGCTCAGCGCATCAAAGATCTGCCGTCGCCCACCAGCCGCATGCCCAAACTCAAAATCAAGCTCAAGCCGGAGCAGCGTGGCAGCCGCTTTGTGCTGCGCACCAAAAAGCTGCAAATCGGCTATCCTGGCAACGTGCTGTTCGACTGCGACGATCTCAGCCTGGAGCGGCTGGACTGCGTGGCTCTGATTGGCCCCAACGGCAGCGGCAAGAGCACCTTCCTACGCACCATTCTCGGCGAAATTCCGCCGTTGCGGGGCAAAATTCGCCTGGGCGATGGGCTGATCCTGGGCTATTTTGCCCAAGGGCACGAGCAGCTGGACGTCAATCGGCGGGTGCTGGATGAGGTGCTGGCCCACAAACCGATGTCGCCCGAAGAGGCGCGTAACTACCTGGGGCAGTACCTGTTCCGCGGCGACGATGTGTTTAAGCAGGTGGGTGATTTGAGCGGGGGCGAACGCGGCCGTCTGGCCCTGGCGCTGCTGGCGCTTGACGAAGCCAACTTCCTGCTGCTGGACGAGCCCACCAATCATCTGGACATCCCCTCGCAGGAGGCGCTGCAGGCGGTGCTGGAGCAGTTTGACGGCACCATTGTGCTGGTGAGCCACGACCGCTACCTGGTCGACCGCCTCGCTACCCAAATCTGGGAGCTGCGCGACGAACATTTGCACGTCTTTGACGGCACTTACCAGGAATTTTTGGCAACTAAAGAGGGGGGCGAAGCGGCCATCAAAACTGTTTCCTCCAAAGTGGCGCTGCCCACCAGGGAAAAAGAGCTGCCGCCCGTCAACCTGGACTGGATTGAGGATGTGGTAGACCCACTGCAGTTTACCGCCGAAGACCGCCGGGCACGCAGCCGCCGCATCCGCGAGCTTACCGAGCAAATTGAGGAAATCGAGGTATGGCTGGATCAGCTAAACTTCGATCTGGCGCGGGCCGAGGGGAAACAAAAAGAAGCAGTGGAGAGAGAATTAGCCGTTGCTCAAACCGAACTTGATTCCCTCTCCACCGAACTTGATGAACTGATGGCCTAACATTTTAAAGTTTTGGACACAGATAAACGCAGATTTTCACAGATAACAAAACAAAACTGTGTGTATCTGTGATAATCTGTGTCCCATTCTTAGCTGCCGGTGGTGGCGCGGACGTGGATGATGAATTGCTCCAGGCCGTTGGCGGTACGGCCGTAAAACGCCCACACCGGTTCCAGTGCCTGCGGTTCCACTTCACCGCCTGCCGGAGCAGGCTGCGGCTGGTAAACATATACCAGTTCCACCCGCTCAATCACCACATCACCCCGAACAACCCCACCCAGGCCCTCACGGCGGTGCATGTCTGCCTCGTTAAACGTGGGAATCACATCATGATCAATCACGGGGATTTCGCTTACATCTGTGGCCTGTGCAATGTCTGACCCGCTGCTGACGCCGCGCCGTTCCAGCAGCGGCAGCCCGCCGAAGGTGTTCACCGGATGCACGATGCCCGTCAGTAAAATCTGCTCCTCTTGCAAGGTTTCGTCATGTTCATGCACCTCCGCAGGCATGTTGGGCGGATTGATGACGTATTGTTGGTCCGTTGCATGATCGGTAAAGACCAACACCTGCTGTCCTTCCACCTCTTCCAGACTTAAATGCCCCAGGAATCGTTCCAGTTTTTCCTCGGGCCAGGGGCGGTCGAAGCTGTCTACTTCAATGGCCTGCTCTGCGTTAGACATGAAGACCATGTCGATGTCGGTGGCGGGGACGATACGGCCGTACACCCGAATGTGCAGGCTGTTAAACTCGGCCATCTCGGCCAGCAGATCCTGGTTGGCCAGCAGCGGATAGGTGAGCGGATACGTGGCCTCGCCCTGGTCGCCGTCGTTGGCAAACGTGGCTTCCAGCCGCTCCGTGCCATCTTCAGCCACGATACGATAGAGCTGCACAATGCCCGTCAACGTCACCTCGTCGCCGATTTCGTAGGGGTTGGTGGGCTCAATGAATTCGGTTGGGGGGTCTGTCAGGGGCACGGCTTCCACGCTCATGCCGGAGCCGCCTGCCTCACTAGGAGTTGCGGTCACAACACGGGTAACCTCCACCGCCTGCTCAACCACCACCTGCTCGGTAACGACGCCGCCCCCACCGCCACCACTGCCGGAAACCTCGCCAATCGCAATTTGTTCTGGGACGACACCACCAGGCGGTGGCCCCTGATCAGGCGGTGGAACCTGAATATTGATCCAGGCCAGATCGTCGCCCGGTTCGGCCGGGGCAGACAGACAAACTTGCATTTGTTCACCTACAGCGATTTCTTCTGGGGCGTCCGGCAGCGTGTAGTTTATGCCATCTTCACTGCGGAACTGCGCCACGTTGCCCGTTTCGGTCAGCGATCCTGTGAGGCAGGAGCCGATTAAGGGTGAAGCCATCTCCCAATCGTCTACGGCAAGCTGCCAGATGTTCTGGTTGTCCTGGCCTGTAATGGTGCCCTGGACGTGCACATTGCCCCACTGGCCCGGCGTGCCGCCCCATTCGTTTACACGGCGACCGGTGAGCTGGTAAAGGTTTTGGTCGGCGGTGATTAACGTCACACGCTCCGCGCCGGTTTGGGCGTTGATCATCACATCCAGGTAGCCAACAATGTCTACCGACTGGCCCGTTTCCCAGGTTGGCCTTGGCGGCTGGTAGGAGCGCACCGTTTCGCTGCCAAGTGTGACCGTGCTGTAGGTGCTGCCGCGCACATTTCGGCCGTTGAGCAGATCGTCGTAGGCTTGTTGGGCCGAAATGACGGTTGTGGTTCCAGCTGGCTCCACGATGAGCTGGCCCAGGCTGGCATGAATCACCTGGCCATCGGCGCTGATGCCCAGGTTCAGGGCGGCACCGGGAGAGTCGCCGCCGATAACGCCTGCCTCCATCCGTGGCCGGACGACGACTCGCTGCACGGAGCCGCTGCTGCCTAACGCCGGTTCAACCTGGTAGTCATCGGGCAGCAAGTTGTGTGCCCGTAAAAAGGTGACGGCGATGTTAGTCGCCTCGTCAAACGGGATGGGGTCCCCGCTGCCCATGCTTGCCGCCGGGTTTGTGTAAAAGATTTCGCTAAATCCGGGATAGTTTTGAAAGCCAAGCCGTTGTCCATCGCTGCCCAAAACATACAGACTGGGATCGTTTTCGTTGGCCGAGTGGAACACTTCCGGGTCTGGCAGGCCGAAGTTTTGCGCCCAGGCCAGTGCTTCTTCGGGCGTCGTAGGCACTGGCGCGGTTTGCACGCGGTAGAGGGGGACTTCGCCGGGGTCGGCGCTGAGATCGGCTTCCAGGGTGATGGTGGTGTCACCCACGGTGGTGATGTTAGCCAACTCGGTCTCGGCCGCTGGTTCGGTGATTGGATTGCTCAGCGAGGGGATTAAACCCGTGAATTGGGTGACGAAGATGAGTAACAGGGCAACGGCCGTTCCCGCCACGGCCACACGAACCAGCCACTTGGCTAAAAAGCCTGTCAAAAATCGTGAAACGTTTTTCATACCATCCTCCATAAACTGCAATCGTCGCTGACGCGGTGGGGAAGCGCTGGCCTGGTAAGCAGCCCCGATGTGCTGGGCCGCCTGCCGCAGCTGTCTCTGGATGGCCTGGTCGGCGGTGGGCGGGAGGTGCCGGGTGGGCAGGGTGTTTAGCTGGCTGGCGGCGGCGAGGAACGGCCGTAACCACTCTGCCTCTGCGGGATAATCAGCCAAACAATTTTCCACACTATCCCCGGCCGCCAGACGGGCCAGGCAGGTTTCTAGAATGTCATTGCGTTTGCTCATGATCAGCTTTCCGATCCAGTTCCAACTGGCGGCGCAGGGCAGCCAGTGCCCGCCGCGTCAACGTCTTGACAGCGCCTTCTGTTTTGTCCAGAAGTTCGGCCGTTTCGGCCACGCTGCGTCCTTCGATAAAACGGAGAATGACAACATCGCGCTGGGCTTCGCTGAGCTGGCTGATGGCCTGGTGCAGACGGTTTTGTTCCAGCGTGAGATGCGCCTGCTGCTCCGGCCCGACGGCCGTATCCGGGTGGTGCTCAGACAGGGGCTGCAGGGTAACACGGCCGTTACGCCGCTGCTGATCCACCACGCAGTGCCGGGCAATGGTGTACAGCCAGGCTAGGAACGGCCGTCCCCGGTAGACAAAGCGGGGCAGCTGGGCCACCATGCGGGTAAACACGTCGGCCGTGATGCTTTCAGCCAGCATGGCATCGCCGCCAATGCGGTAATAGATGTAGGTGTAGACGGCCGTTTTGTGCTGTTGGTAAAGAGTGATGACGGCCGTTTCGTCACCTTGGGCAGCCTGCGCTACAAGCTCTTTTTCACAACGCAATGTTGAACTCTCCTGTCCTGTATAACGGCGCTGGCGCGATTAGGAAACGGGTGCCGGGCAAAATGGTGTGTGTTGGGGGTGGTGAGGGGTGGTGGAAACGGCCGTTACCTTAATGAACATCTTTGTCATTAGTATGATAAAGCAAAACGAAAGGCCGATTGTCATTTGGTTCAAAAACCGTGCGGGAGATGAGGCCCATCGTGAAAATGATAAAACAAGAGGCCAAAAAAGCGACCATCCGTTAAGATTGCTCAACTCTGGTAGGCCGATGTCATAGGCGCAAAGCCGCGCAGGAGCGCAGACCGCCAGAGTAGGAGAGTTCACGAGAACCCGAACAGTTGTTAGGACAGTAAAGTCCGTATTATTGCTAGTGCGGGTCACAAAGGAATGACGCATGGAACAGCAAACAGAAGAAACCTTTTTTGGCATCGATGTATCAAAGACCGCTTTGGATTTGGCCCAGTGGGGCCAGAAAGCAGTGACGCGATTCGAGAACAGCGCTGCCGGCATCGCCGCCCTGGTGGAGAGGTTGCTACCGGCAACGGCTATCGCTGCTATTGTGGTTGAAGCAAGTGGCGGATTCGAGCAAACCATGGTCACAGAACTGGCCGCTGTCTCTCTGCCTATCGTGGTTGTCAACCCCACACGCATCCGTAATTTCGCTCGTGCCAAGGGACAATTAGCCAAGACAGACGCGATTGATGCTCGGCTGATTGCCGCTTTTGCCGAAGCGATTCGTCCCGAGGTACGGCCTCTCGGTACAGAGGCACAGCAACTCATCAAAGCGTTGGTCACTCGGCGGCGCCAGCTGATCGACATGCAAACAGCCGAGAAGAATCGGCGTGCCACGACCAATCCAGAATTGTTGCCTCGTTTGCAGAAACACTTGGACTGGTTAGAAACCGAATTAGCTGAAATTGAGGATGACCTCAATAATTGGATTGACCAAAACGCCCAGTGGCGCGAAAAGCGTGCCAGTTTAGAAAGCGTCCCCGGCGTAGGCCCGGTCACCTCCTTTACGTTGCTGGCTGAATTGCCAGAATTGGGAACTTTGTCCCGGCAAAAAATTGCCGCATTAGTCGGCCTGGCTCCGTTCAATCGTGACAGCGGCCGTTTTCGCGGGCACCGCCATATCTTTGGCGGCCGGGCTGATGTTCGTTCTGTTTTGTACATGGCTGCTCTTTCGGGCATTCGTTATAACCCGGTTCTTAAAGCCTTTTATAACCGTTTGATTGCTAAGGGAAAGCTCCCTAAAGTAGCGCTCACGGCCTGTATGCGAAAATTGTTAACCATTTTGAATGCTATCATTCGAGATGAAGCAACTTGGCAAATTGCTTAGACAAATTCGCTTTTAACCTTGACTTTTATCACAGTTGCTCCCGCGCAGGCGGGAATCCACTTGCAGTCCAGGATAAACTGGCATCACGTCTAGATCTGGCCACTCCTTCTGCAAAATGCGCACGTAAGCTTCCAACGTTTCCGCAATGATGAGCTGGTGGTTGGTCTGGTGGGCAAACTGGATGAAGCTTTGGTACAGGGTCATGACTCTGGCGCGGCTCCTATGGGCTGTTTCGGCCGTTAAGCCCATTTTTTCATTGGCCAATGCCTCATCCCCAATAGCAAAACGTTCCTTGAAATAATGATGCCACATGCCAATCCAGCGGCTGAGCGCCCAATGGGCACAGGCATCAACCAACGCTTTGGCAAAAAATGATTCATCATCGATTTGGGGAATCACCCCAAGCAGTTCCTTCTGGTAGGCACGTTCAAGCTGTTGGGCACACTCTGGCGGCACCGCCTGCACCTGGCCAGTATGCGGAAAGCCCAAACGGGCCGAAACGACATCCAGCAGCCCATAATGATAGGTCCCAAATTCATAATCAAGCAGCTGCACGGCGCCGTCCAGGTACAAAAAGTTGTGCGGTCCGGCATCGGCATGGATAAAGCTGCGGAAAGGCGTTGCTCCATGAATGGACTGCTCTAACTCTTGCAGCGCCTGCCAAAATCCGGCGGCGGGCTGGAATTGCAGCGATTCAAAACGATCTTGAAAACGCTCAACTTTTTCTCGAAAGTCGAGGGTGGAGTCGGAAAGGGGCGAGGCGGTGTTTAGGCGAGACTGGATGGCGGTAAAGGTTGCCTCACGGCCGTAGGCTGCTGCCTGCATTTTGCCCAAAAAAGTGCCAATAGCCACCAGCCCTTTTTGCGCCGCATGGCGGTCGTCGCCCCGGAGAATATCTAATACCGTTGGGTGTTGGCCAAAATCCGCGAGGATGATGAAATTGTTGTCCCGACTGCTGGCTAGAAGGCGCGGTCCATAACTGGACTCATCAGAAAGATTGGTGAGGAATTCCAGGCAGGCCCATTCGTTGAGAAAACGATGCGACTCGCCGTCTGGACCGCTGGGATTGTTATGCTTGGTGGTTGTGACTCGTTTGAGGATGACGGAAGGCGGGTAACCAGCCAGAGGTGGATCGAGCTGGCAGCGCAGGACAACATTTTCGCTGCTCAACTTTTCCGGGTTGACCAGTTTTATGCTGTGCCCTGTCTTTTTTGCCAGCAAATTTTCTGCGAGCGATGGAAGGTTGTTTTCGTCTGTCATAATTTGCCCGTTTTGTCGGGCAAACTATAGCATAAAGTTTTGGAAGTGGGGGAAGTGTGGGATGGGGAACGGCCGTGGACCAAGCCGAACTCGCTGCTCTCTCCACCGAACTAAACGAGATGATGCCGTAAAGATTTCTTGCCAAAAAGCGGCTCGAAATTACAAGTGAGGGTTGCGTGTTTTGCCTGAATTCAACAACATCAAAGCAAGCGGCGCGGCGGGGACGCCGTGCCACGGCGATTAGGGTTTCATGTTGGCTGAAGACCGCGTTGGAGCAAGGTACAACAGGTTATGAGGTGGGCACGTCATGTCGTGATCGTTAGATTTTTTCGCTAACCGCAGTTTTCCTCAGAGCAGGAGAATTATGTTTCAGAATAAATGAATAAAGCTTCCTGGTTAATTGTTTAGCATCCTCACTCATATTTTCCCATATCACTATCTCAGAGGTAAGATGGGAAAGCTTGTCTTTATAATAACTTGATAGAGTGCCACTTCTTACTGCAAACTGGCTCGGACATTTGTCTCCCAGTAATTCTTTTAGATATTTTCCAATACCTAAATCCTTGTTATTTTCAATATCAATTTCCAGCTTTTCAATGCTTTCTAATGTTACGTTTGATATTAACTGTGGAAGCAACAATTTTATCTGGTCATTTGAGATTAGATTCTCAACTTCAAGTCCAGGTGTAGTCTCATACATGAAGTTTTCGCTTTGAGCGGCACGGAAAATTTTGTGTTTCTTTTCCTTTTTTGAATCTTTGTCAGAAAGCAAAAATACTCTGTTGCATAAAAACTGTGCTCTAATTTTGTCAGTTGATGGAGTGTCAATAGCTTCCTCTTCGAATTCGTAGTGAACAATATTAGATCCCCCATATTCAAAAAAAGCGTAGTGAATATCTTCCTTCGGAATAAATTTGACGGAGGAATTTTTAAATTCCTCTGAATCCAAATAGGCAAGAAGATATGCGTTCAAATATCTTCGATCAGTTATACCTTCAACCCACACTCCACAGTTAGCAAGAAAAACGGACGAATTGGTCACTCCTAACAAATCAAGGATAGGTGATTTTGGGGAAAAAATTGGACGTACCTCAAATCTTTCTGGAGACAAGCGTCTTTGAAACGAAAAGACGGAAATATCCTTCAGCTCCGAAGTTGCTAGACCAACCAGATGGTTGGAATGTGTGGTCATAAATATGGTTAAGTTCTTTTGAGTTATAATTTTATTTGTTGCCAATGTTTCGAGAAAAATTCGTTGAAGACCAGGATGTAGGCCCTGTTCGGGTTCCTCAATTAATATCCATGTTCCGTCTTCGGCTGTAAAGAGTTTGTACATTAAAATGACTATTGCCTGTATTCCCTCTCCAAGATCCATGAATGGTCGGTCAACACTACTATTTTCATCGGTAATGTATAGGGCAAGCCTTTTGCCCAGGGTATGACCCTCTCGTAAAGCTTTAAATTCCATTTCCTGATCTTCAAAAAAATTATCGATCAGGAACTTTTCAAATTGTTTCAGTCTACGTGTTTCAAAGGCTTCACCACTTTTTTCATTTAAAACAGTTGAGTAGAGATTGTTTCCGGAGAATACTTCGACAGGAACATTAGGTGCTTCCCTTTTTGATTTTTCATTAAGCTTGTAATTCTGACTTACAGCCGCTCCAATTTTGTCACTGACATCTGTAACACCATTAAGCCACGTAGCTGTACGCAAAGTAGGAATGTAGACAATTTTGGGAGGACTTATTTGGTTTAATGAATTGATGGTAAGAGCTTCAAAATAACTAGCCAAACTGCGCATCTTTTCTTCGATGTCGCTGGTGAGGTTTTGCTTTTCAATCTTTATCCACTCTTCATCGTTTTTAGATAGTGTATTGATTGCAATGGTAATTAATTCAGCTTTGTACTCAAACTCGCGAATTTGATTTTGGTCGTTGGGGCGATTCCCTGCTAGCCACGCCCTAAATTCATCCTCAAATTGCTGAAAAAAAGGGCCATTTATTGTAGTTCTACTCGTTCTGCCGTTAAAGCGGCGAATATGTTTCAAAACATGGGGCGATAATTGTGCAAGAATATCTTGGTCCTCATTTTGAAGGGATCGCTTCTCAGAGTTTGTATTGATGCTGATCCTAAAATCCTGCTGCCGTAAATAAAAGCAAGTTGAGAAAAAAGAATGTGGATGCCCAAGTTCTGGGTCAAGTGATAGAACATTGAATGGGGCGCTCTTGGCTAAGCCGCGCATTAATCTACTTTTACCCGAGTTAGTTGCACCTACAAAAATGTTAACCCTCGTGTACGGTCCGAAAACTTCTAGCTCATGGCTATCTTGGTCATGATAATTTTTTAACTCTTCTCCCACATTAAGAAAAGTTTGAATATAGTGGACTTTCTCAATTTCATTCGAATCTTGTGTCAATTTATTCCCACCTCATGGAAGAAAAAGCAGCAGATGCTTTGACTGGATTTAGGGTCAAATCTTACCAATGCTTTTGCAAAATTGTCAATTGTGTCTGAGAGAATTAAATTAGTTTAGCTAAGTAACCGTCTAAAATTTACTTACTGAGATTGGGCCAATCTTTAAGATTGGCCCAATCTGAAAAACGGGAAGTTATTTCTGGACGGTCACTTAGTAATCATCAAAAAATAAGTAACCGATAAGTTGCCTGATTGCAATAACAAATCTATCCTCGTTCTATCGCCAAGAGACAAGGATAGGACAAGTGAGTAACCAACAAATTCATCAATGTCAGTGTGAGCATTGTCAACAAGGGGACAACCCTCACGAAAAGGAAATCCACCATCAGATCAATGTAGTGATGAGTCGCCTGGATGAGCAGCAACGACGCTGGTATGCGGCCGTGGAAGCCAATCGGCAGGGACACGGTGGCATCAAGTTGGTGAGCCAAATCACAGGGCTAGCGGAGAAGACCATTCGCCAAGGACAGAAAGAACTGTCACTTGATTTGGCTGAGAGGCCTGAAGACCGTATCCGTTTGCCGGGTGCCGGTCGGCCACGCACTGAAAAAAAGAGCCCACCATCGCAAAGAAACTGATGGATTTGGTTGACCATGAGATAGCTGGCGAACCACAGACGGGCAAGCGGTGGCTCTGCCAATCGTTGAGCAAAATACAGCAAGCCTTGCAGGAACAGAAAGGGATTGAGTTGAGTCGGGAAACCATTCGCCACCTGTTGCACAAACAGGAGATCCGCCCCAAGAGCAATGTCAAACGCTTACATCCCCAGCCACATCCCGACCGTGACCGGCAGTTTGAGTACATTAACCGTCAAAGAACCGCATTTCTCAAAGCTGGTTGGCCTTGTATCAGCGTCGATACCAAGAAAAAAGAACTGTTGGGTCTCTTTTTCAATCGCGGTCAGCCATGGTGTCGTGAAGCCACCGATGTGTATACCCACGATTTTCCCAGCTATGCTGATGGACGGGCTATCCCCTACGGCATCTACGACGTGTGCCACAATCTGGGCTACGTGGCCGTGGGACAATCGGCTGACACCCCTGAATTTGCGGTGGATGCCATTGTTTGGTGGTGGCAGCAGTTCGGTTGCCATCTCTATCCAGATGCGCCTGAGCTGCTCATCCTGGCGGATGGCGGTGGCAGTAATGGGTATCGTCCGCGCCGTTGGAAACAGCAACTACAGGCAAAAATTGCCGATGCTTTGGGGCTAACGGTGACCGTTTGTCATTATCCGACGGGTGCTTCCAAGTGGAATCCCATTGAGCATCGTCTGTTTAGCCAGGTGAGCCGAACCTGGGCAGGCACACCGCTGACATCCTATGAAGTCATCCTGGACGCCTTACGTTCAACCACGACCAGCACAGGATTGCACGTTGAAGCTACCCTGATGGACACGACCTATGAGACAGGTCTTTCCGTTACTGACAATGAGATGAAATTGTTAATGATCGAAAAACATGCTACTTGTCCTTCCTGGAATTATACGATTCGTCCCCGGAAAAAGGGAAGTAATTTTTAGACGCTTACTTAGCATCGATTGATTTCTAGATTTCGAATTATCAGGTTGTTCATAGACATTCTGACGTGGTGCGTTGATACTGTGGGGTGTGCTTCGTTAGCCCAAGGAGGTAGAGAAATGCGAGGCAAATCCCAACTATTTTTCCCCTTTGTGCTTGGTTTGAGTTTGTTTGTTGTTTTGCTGTTGGTGGTGCAGTTACCGCCAACGGCCGCACAGGTGAGCGGCACGCCGGAACCGGTGGCTTACCTGCCGCTTGTTTTGCGGGATGGCACACCCGCTACGCCAACCCCGCCGCCCATTGAGCCGGGTGCGCCCTGGATTGAGCAAGGCACCATCACGATCTCATCGTACCAGTATGATCATCCCGACTGCGTGATTGCCACCTCGCCGGGGGATTTTGTCTACCCGTACCCGCGCATCAACCATGACTGCGTTTTCCAAAAGCCGCGCGTGGACCGCACGTTTAGCGCCATCACGCTGCACAATAGCTACGTGGCGATGACCGTGTTGCCGGAGCTGGGCGGCCGTCTTTACCGCTGGCAAGACAAGATCACGGGCCGCCAGCTGCTGTACGCCAATCCGGTACTCAAACCGACGGCCTGGGGCTGGCGCGGCTGGTGGCTGGCCAGCGGCGGCATCGAGTGGGCTTTCCCCACCGATGAGCACGGCCTGAATGAATACCGTCCCTGGGTTTTTGCCACGCAAGCCGTGAGCGATACGATGTCCATCACCGTCAGCGACGTGGAGGACCAGACGGGCATGACGGTGGGCGTAACGATTACGCTGGACGCTGATCACACGTACATGACGTTGATGCCGTTTGTGGTGAACGACACGGCCGTTTCCCACGCCTACCAATACTGGCTCAACGCCATGATCGCCCTGGGCGACAACACCACCAACGACCAAACCGAATTCATCATCCCTGCCACCCAGGTGCAGGTGCATTCTCGCGATGCGGCCGCCACTTACCTGCCGACTGCTGGCAACTTCATGAACTGGCCGGAGCATAACGGCCGTTTCTTCAACATCTACGGCACCTGGGACTACTACCTCGGCTTTTTTGCCCCCAACCTCAGCGCTGGCTTCACCGGCGTGTACGACCACACCGTCCAGCAGGGCATCGTGCGCGTGTTTGACGTGGCGCAGATGCCGGGCAACAAATATTTTGGCCCGGCCAACCTGGAACCAAACCTGTACACCATCGATGACAGCGTCTACGTGGAGATGTGGAGCAGCGGCGTTACGCCGGACTTCTGGACCTACGTCTCCCTGGACGCGGGGCAGAGCAAAAGTTGGACCGAGCGCTGGTATCCGGTCAGCCAGCTGGGCACGTTTGACATGGCCAACGAGTTTGGCGCGCTGCGGCTGGATGAGACGTCTACCGGGGCGGAGATTGGGTTGCAGGTAACGGCCGTTACCACCGGTACGCTCTCCCTGTTGGTGGATGGCACTCAAGTGGCCAGCTGGCCCGGCCCGTTTGTGCCGGAACAGACCGTGGAATTGGTGTGGGAACGGCCGTCTGGCGTCGATGGCCCCATCACTGTGCAGCTGCTGGACGAACAGGACCAGGTGCTGCTGCAATTTGCACCGTGAGGAGTGAAGCGTGAAACGTGAGCAAAATCACGTTTCACGCTTCACGTTTCACCCCCTTATTTGCAACGGCCGTTAATATACCATCCATTAGCAAAAATTATTGATGACAATCATCACCCATCAATAATGCCTTTGGCTACTTCCTGGTATGGCATATATCGGATAACGTGCCACCATGCAGTCATTGTCTAGCTTTTTTGAGAACAATCTTACGCTCATCTACTTCTTCTATGGCCTGGCCTTCTTTTGCATGGGGCTGTTGGTCTGGTTAGAGTCTGGGCGCGCTTCCACCTTCCGGCTGGCCCAGGCAATGGGGCCGCTGGCCGGGTTTGGCCTGGTGCACGGGCTGCACGAATGGTTTGAGATGTTCCAGCGGTTGGGCGCGGCCGGCGCGGCCAACATCCCCGCGTGGCTGCTGTTGGAAGAGGTGCGCATTGCTCACCTGGCGCTCTCTTTTTCGCTGCTTGTTGTGTTTGGCATTCGCCTCATTCACCTTTCTCGCGAAAAAGCTTCCCGTTCAGAGAATTCTCTTTCGGAAAAGATGTTTGCTTACATGGCGACTGGCGCTTTGCTGGGCGTCTGGCTTATCAGCCTGCTGCTAACCTACTGGGTCTATCAGCCCGCAACGGAGGAATTTATTTCAGCTGTAGATGCCCTGACACGCTACATTTTAGGAATTCCTGGGGCGGTGCTGGCGGCCTGGGCCATTGTGCTGGAGCAGCGCACCTTTCGCCGCCTGGACATGCCCGATACCGGGCAGGATTTGCAGCGTGCGGCGCTGGCTTTGTTTATTTACGGCGTTTTTGGCCAGATTTTTCCCAGGGCCAGCTTTTTGTTTCCGGCTAACGTCATCAATGCCACCGTGTTTGGCGAACTGTTTGCGATTCCCATCCAGCTGTTTCGCGCGGTGATGGCGGCGCTGGTGGCGATTTTTATTGTACGGGCGCTGCGGGCGTTTGAGGTGGAGCGGCAGCAGAACCTGGCGCGCGCCAATGAGGCCCGCCTGGCAGCACAGGAAGAGGCACTGGCGATTCAGGCCCAAAGTCGGCGTGAGACGGAAAAATTGAACCAGGAATTACAAACGGCCGTTCACGAACTCACCCTCCTCTTCGACCTTTCCCGTACGCTGAGTGCTACCCTGGACCGGGACGCCCTGCTGAACCGGGCCGTCCAACAGATCTGCGAGCGGCTGCCCTACATTCAAACCGCCCTGGTCATTCTGCGGACCCGTCCCGACCAGCCGCTGCGCTGCTTCACCCATGCCGGGTACGAGCGGCTGCCCGAGCCGGGTATGCCCCAGTGCCACATCGGGCAGCAGCTGGTGACCTACACATTGCAAACCGGCCGTTCTGCCCTGGTGGCCGACGGCTTGATTGAGCCGATTTTGCCGGGACAGGGCATTATGCTGCACACGATAACGCCAGGCAGCGACTGTTACGTGGGGATTCCCCTGGGTGAAAGCGAATCATTGGCTGGTGGCCTCGTGTTGGGTATCCAGCCGGAGATGACAGTGTTGAACCAACGGGACGTAGCGCTGCTGGAAACAGTCGGCAGCCAGCTGAGCATTGCCATTGAAAATGCTACGCGTTACGGCGAAGCGCAGGCGCGGGAGACGCTGCGCGGTGAACTGCTGCGCCAGGTAGTCTCGGCGCAGGAGAGCGAGCGGCAGCGCATTGCCCGCGAGCTGCATGATGGCACCGGCCAGGCTCTCACGGCGCTGGGGCTGGGTTTTGCCGCTGCCAGCGAAAACGTGCTGCACAATCCGGCTCTGGCCGCGGCCCAGCTCACCGAACTGAAAACGATGAGCACCCAGGCGCTGCAAGAATTACGTGACCTGATTGTGGATTTACGGCCGTCTCTCCTCGATGACCTGGGCCTGGTACCGGCGCTGCAAAGCCAGGTGCAGTCGTTTGCCCAACGGACCGGGGTGCAGGCCGACTTTGTGCTGAACGGCCGTCGCCAGCGCGTCCAGCCAGAGATTGAAACGATTGTGTATCGAATTGCTCAAGAAGCGCTGACCAACGTGACCAAACACGCCCAGGCCAGTCAGGTGACTGTGCGGATCGGCTTCGAAGAGAATGAGCTGTGCCTGGAAGTCCGCGACAATGGCCGGGGTTTTGATACCGCCAACAGCCACCGCCAGGTGTGGGGGCTGCTGGGGATGCAGGAACGTGTGGCCCTGGTTGGCGGCGCCTGTGTGGTGCAGTCACAGCCGGGTCAAGGAACGGCCGTACAGGTCACCATTCCCATTTAAGACAAATCCACAGATTGCACAGATTGCACAGATAAGAAGTATAAATCTGTGTCATCTGTGCAATCTGTGGATAAAACTTCGGAGGCAGTATGCCCAAAATTAAACTGGTGTTGGCCGATGATCATGCTGTGGTGCGGTCCGGGCTGCGTATGCTGCTGCAGGCCCAGCCGGACATGGAAATTGTAGGCGAGGCGGAATCGGGCGCGCAGGCCCTGGCGCAGGTGCACCGCCTGCATCCTGACATCGTCCTCATGGACATTCAGATGCCGGGCATGAACGGCATTGAAGCCACGCGGCAGATCAAGGAAGTGTGTGGGGAGACGGCCGTCCTCGCCCTCACCATGCATGAAGACGACCAATACTTTTTCGAGATGCTCCAGGCAGGCGCATCCGGGTACCTGCCCAAGCGGGCCGCTCCTGACGAACTGGTGCATGCCATTCGCACGGTCAGCCGGGGTGAGGTGTTCCTCTACCCGTCCCTGGCCACCCGCCTGGTGCAGAGCTACCTGGGCGGCGAAGCGGGCAGCGAGTCCGAGGCCCTGGTAAGCGACCTCACGCCGCGGGAGCAGGAGGTGTTGGTGCACATCGCCGAGGGGTTGACCAACCCGGAAATCGCCGACAAGCTGGTCATCAGCGTGAAAACGGTTGACCGGCACCGGGAAAACATCATGCGCAAGCTCAACCTGCACAGCCGCATCGACCTGGTGAAGTATGCCCTGAAGCAGGGGTTGATTGAACTGGAGGAGTAGGGGGAGGGGGAGGAAGTGAAACGTGAAACGTGAAAATTTTTCTTCTCACTTTTCACGTTTCACTAAAAATCAGGCCAAAGCAGGTCGGCCTTCATACACCTGGCAGGTGATGCACTTCTCCGGCAGGTCGCCTTCGGCGCGGGTGCGGGCCAGCCAGCAGGGGAGCTGCTGCTGTTGGAAGCCGGGGCAGTTTTCCCGCTCTTCCGGCGAGCACCCCACGATCGACCAGCAAGATATGGCGTTGGCGGCGGGAACGGCCGTTCCCCCGGCCACTGCCACCACCTTTTCTTTCTCCGCTTCAGCTTCCCATTTGTCTACCAGCCAGTTCATCGCATAGCCAATGGTGAACATCAGTGCCAGCGGCGCCAGGCAGCGCAGAGCAAATAGGAGCACCATGGTAAGAGTTGCTTGTGTTGTGTTCATCGTAATGATCCTCTAAGGAGGCGTGAGCATCTTCCGAACTCACTGTTTCAATCGGTAGGGACTGGGAATGGTTTTGCTAAACTTGGCTCGATGGCTTCTTCTGGCAGCGAGCTGTGGTCGACAATCCCCAGGTAACGCACACCCAGGGTAAAGGCCAGCAGCCCGTAGGCAATCACCCCCAGGCCAACCAGCACTTCAACCAGTGCTGGACTATAAGCAGTGTACAGCGGTTCGATCTGTGTTGGCAAGTAACTGAAGGCCACCATTTGCCCCACAATATTGGTGTCCCACCGGTAGGCCACCAGGCCCCCCACCACCAGCAGCAGCGCCAGCAGGTGCAGCCGCGGCTGCCGCCGCAGTTTGCCGCTTACCAGAATGACCGCCGGGACTAAAATTCCCAGCAGCAGCTCACCCACCCAGAAGTTAAACGACAGTGCACCGCTGGTCAGCAGGTGAAGCCCTTCGGTCCGGCCAGGTTCCAGCGTGTACTCCATGCCCAGCGTATCCCAAAAACGCAGGTAGAGGTAGCCCAGCAGCATCCAGCCAATGGCCTGAGAGACCTTGTTCAGAATATCCTCGCGCACGTTGGCTTTCTCGGAAAAGAGCGCCGCCAGTTTGGAGGCCAGCACGGTGAGCGCCAAGCCGCCAATGACGGCCGAAACGATAAACAGTACTGCCAGGCTTGGTTTATACCAGATCGGGCGCGCTTTCAACACGCCGTAGGTAGCGCCTAGCGACGATTGGTGCAGCAGCGAGAAACACAGCCCGGCTATGGCCAGCGCCGGAGCAAACTTATGAACATTGTGCAGCCGGTGAGACAGCTTAGGCCAGCGCGTCTTGAACCAGCTGGCCTCGCCAAAGATTGGGGCTACTTCCAGCACCAGCACGGTGAAGTAGAGCATGACACACATCGTCACTTCCCACAGCGGCGAGTGGATGTTCCAGAAGGCGACGGCGTGCCAGAAGCGGTCTGGCCGGCCGATGTCCATCAGCAGGCAGAGCATAGCCATGCTGTAGCCAAGGAAGCCGATGAAAACGGCCGTCCGCGCCACCGGCTGCAGCTGTTTCCACCCCAGCAGGTAAACGGCCGCTGAGAGAGAGAAGGCGCCTGCACTTAGGGCAATGGCGGATAGGTCAATACCGATCCACAGCCCCCACGGCACTAAATCGGTCAGATTGGTGACCACTAACCCATGCCAGAAGATGTAGACGGCGGCCACGACCGCAGCAGCCATCATCAGGCTTAACAAAGTTATCCAAATGGGGAAAGCAGCGCGATGTAAGTTGATTTTCTGAGTCATGAGACACTCTCCTCAGCTTCTGAGGCACTCTCCTCAGCTTCGGCGCGGCGGGCGGGCAGGTAAAAGACACGTGGCGACGTGCCGAGTTCCTGTCGCAGCTGCACGGATGGATATTTGGCCAGCGCCTGGCTGACCGGTGAATTCGGGTCGTTCAGATCACCAAAGATGCGGGCGCCGGTCGGGCAGGCCGCTACACAGGCGGGCGATGCCTGCCGGTCGATGCCGGGCATGAGCCCTTCGGCTAGGCCACGGTCGATGCGGTGGAAGCAGAAGGTACATTTTTCGGCGACGCCGCGCGGACGGCGTTCCACTTCGGGCTCACCCCATTCGGGTACGGCCGAATTTGGCCCGGTGTGTGTTTCCCAGTTAAAGGTGCGTGCGCCATAAGGGCAGGCCAACTGGCAGTAACGGCACCCGATGCACTTTTCGTAGTCCATCATCACAATGCCGTCGGCCCGGTGATAAGTGGCGCTTACCGGACAGATGTCTACACACGGCGCGTTTTCGCAGTGCATACAGGGCACTGGCGCGTAGACCGGCTCGCCGTTGATGGGTTTCAGCTCGATCATCCGGTTCCAGGGTGCGTCTTCGCGGGTGTCGTTGTGGGCCTGGCAGGCCAGGCTGCACTCGCCGCAGCCAACGCACTTGGCCTGGTCGATGACCATGGCCCAGCGATAGGGGCTGGTCTCTTTCGCTTCCGGCAGGGGATTGCTTTTGGCGGCAATGGTGATGGTGGTAACGGCCGTTCCCACCGCTGCCAGTTTTATAAAATCTCGACGTCCAATTTTATTGTTCATCGCTGCCTCCATTTTTCTGGGCGCGCAGTTTGTCTTGCCATTTTTCTAACCAGGGGGAGCCAACCAGGCCAAAGGCCAGACCAATCAACGACGCCAGGATGGCGAAGTTGTACGGGCTGTTGGCCGAGGGTTCGGGCATTGTCGATTTGTCGCCGCTGCCGTCTATGGTCAGGAAACCGGCTTCCATAACGGCCGTATCCTCTTCAAACAAACATGGGCTTTCGGCCGATACTTCCATCTCGCCAGCGGCCGTACCGATGCTGCCAGTGGTAAGCACGCCGTTGGTCAACGCGGCCAGTTCGGCACTGGTGGTTGCTGGATCGGCTGGTGTGTGCATGTCCTGGCTGTGGCAGGCGCCGCAGGTGTCTGAGCCCACCGAGAAGGTGTGGCTGATCTGGCTGTGGCCGTTGCCCAGTGGATTGTTCTTCGTCTCCAGGTGGCAGTCGGTGCAGAGCAGTCCTTCCTCGGCATGGATGGTAAAGGTGAAGAAGTGAGTCTCTTCCTTGTGGCAGGTACGGCAGGTGTCTTGCATGCTGCCTGCTTTTAACTCGTTGGTGTGCGGGTTATGGCAGCGGGCGCAAGACAGCTCTTCCTGGCCATGTTCGCTGGTCTCCCACTCCTCAAACGTATCGACGTGACACTGCCCACACAGGCGGGAAGAGATGTCGGTTTGCATGATCTTTTGGGGGTGTTCTGCCGGGTCTGAGGGATGGCAGGTGGCACAGGCAACGCCTTCTTTTTCGTAGGCGCCGGTGGCCGGATCAAAACCGGTGGTGTGGCAGCTCAGGCACTCGGGCGGATTGCCTTCGGAATCCCAGGCGGCCAGAAATGCCTGCACCACACTGGCGTGGCCGTGGGCGCTGTTTTCCCACTGGGTGTTCACCTCCTCGTGGCACTCGCCGCAGTCGTCGGAGCCGTAGATGACTGGTTCGGTCTGTGCTTGCGATACGGTGAAGGTGAGAAACCCCATTAAAAGTGCGAAAGTCACCCCTATGATGATTCTCTTTAACATGTGGATGCTCCTTCAAAAAGTTTGACCTGTAAAATGCTGCGTTTTTGTCACTGTTCGGACGGCAGCCGGAAAAAAAAAGGACTGCCTATCTGTAAGGTTAGTTTAGGAAAAGATGAGAGGAGCGTAAATTGGGCAGGGGACGCATCTTGGGATGGGGTGTTTGCCCCATGTGGGGATGGGGTGTTCCTGGAAGAAATTTTGTTTAAAGCTGGACGATTGCCGCGAATGATGAAGTAGGGCCAGTAACGTGGGTCGGGAATGGGGTGTTATCCCCACGATAAAATGGCGCTGTTGCCGAATAGACGGCCGTTCCCCCAGCCACTATGCTGTTCACAGATGGTATCAGCAGCATTGTCACAAAAGTTGCTGCGATAAAGATGCAGCAAGGAGGTCTGAAATGGACGTGCTAACAGGGATTGGTATTCTGCTCCTGCTCTTTGCAGTGAGATTTTTGTTCCCGATGGGGGTTGTTTTGCTCATTGGTCACCTGACCCGGCGTTTGACCTGGCTGAGCTAGGGTTTGATGAAATAATCAGCGGACCCGCCGCCGACAGGTGTGGATTATCAGGTAAAAGCGCCGCTGTCAGCGATTTGTTGGCAGCGGCGGCACACCAACATGAACAGGCCGTCAAAGGCCAGGGACCCTTTACCGCAGCTCGGGCAAATATCGCCCGGTTTAGGCTGCGGTTTTTTGCATGCCGGCTTATCCTGTTCGCGCCACCAGAAACGGCCGTTATCCTCCTTCATTTTGCTCCCCTTTTTTTCTACATCAATCTTCGGCTCCCTGAACCCGGCATGAGCAGTTGTGGTCACAACTGGCAGGTGGGCATTCAGCTTGGTATAATGCCGCGCTCTATGGTAATGGCTGACTCAGCAATTATGCCATAAGTGCACCAAAACGATGAGCGATTTACCGGATTTGCCCCAGGCGCCCGACGAGCGGCGCTGTCCTTCCTGCGACACGGTGGTTGCGGCCGATGCCACGGTTTGTTTGATGTGTGGCACCCGGTTGGCCCCCGTCACTCCACCACCTCCCAAACAAACAAAAGCGCCAACGCCAGCACCCGCTGCTGCACCAGAACCTGCCGCTGAACCGCCTCTGCCTGAACCAGAAGTTGTGGCTGAACCAACGGCCGTTCCCCACGCTCCCACTCCCGAAATTACGACCTTCAAACGTGTTGCTCCGGCGGCAACGACGGCCGTAACCGACGCGCCCGAGGTGGTGGAATCAGTGATGCGTGAACGGCAGACGCCGCTGGTGTTGGGGTTAACGGCCGTCTTTTTTGTGATCATTGTGGTGGTGGGGGACTGATCTTGCAGTACCAGGGTGACCAGGTGAGCATTATTATTGCACCCTCCATCACACCCATCCCGGCCACGGTGACCTACACACCCACCTGGACGCCGCTGCCCACCGAAACCAGCCCGCCGACCCAAACGCCCACGGTCACCTTCACCCCCGCGCCCACCGACACACCGCGCCCGCCGCGTTTCCACACCGTCAGCAGCGGCGATACGCTCATTGGCATCTCGCTGCTTTACCGCATCGCCCCCGAAGCCATTGCCGCGGCCAACGGCTTTGCCGCCGATTCCCAGGTTCAGCTCGATCAGGAGTTGCTCATTCCCTGGCCTACGCCGACACCGCCGCTGGAAGTCATTGCCGCCGAGATTAATGGCGAGACGGTAATTGTTGACCCCAGCGGCTGTGATTTGTACCAGGTGCAGGAAGGGGATTCGATCGTGGGCATCGCCAGCCGTTTTGGTGTGCCGTTTGATTTGCTGGCGCAGGTCAACCGCATTGCCGATCCGTCCCTCTTGCAGCCGGGCGATCCCATCTGCATCCCGCAAATCATCTACGGCCAATCGCTGCCGCCCACGCCCGGGCCTTCGCCCACGCCTTCGCCGACGCTGCCGCCGCCCGGACCGCAGCTGCTGTACCCCGTGGCGGGCACCGTGGTGGAGTCGGTAGATGCGTCGATTGTGCTGCAGTGGACGGCCGTAAAACCCCTGGCTGAAGACGAAATGTACATGGTGGAGCTGACCAACATGGATAATCTGGACAGTCTGCCCTATCGTGGGTTTACGCGCGATACCGCCTACCGTGTACCCGCCTCCTGGCGTCCCACCACGGTGGAGCACTTCCAAATGCGCTGGCGCGTGAGCATCGTACAGGTCACCGGCACCCGGTCCGATGGCCTGCCCATTTACACCTTCGGCGGCTCCAGCAGCGCCGATGCATTCTTCACCTGGCAGGGGGCTGTTCCTACCGCAACCCCAACGGCCACTTCCACACCAACCGCCACTGCCACACCTTAGGGTTCGTTCGTTAACAACTTTGGATATTGGGTAAAATAGCCGCCAATCAATTTAGCCAATTGGAGGCCATATGACCGTAATCCATCAATGTGAATGTGCGATTTGTCAGCAATCTGAATCTCATCCAGAACAGGCGCAACATCAACGAATGAACTTGTTTATGAGCCGCCTCGATGAACAACAACGCCGCTGGTATGCCGCACTTGAAGCCCAAAATTGGGTCACGGCGGAACGACGCTGATAGCCAGGATAACCGGGCTATCTGTGGAAACCATTCGGCGCGGTCGATATGAATTAGACAACGATTTGGCGGACCGACCCGTTGACCGGGTACGCCAGGCCGGGGGTGGTCGTCAAGCAGTTGAAAAAAAACGCCGTCCATTACCACCGCCCTCCAAGAAGTAATTGATGATGACATTGCTGGCGACCCGATGGTTGACCACAAATGGGTCCGTCGTTCTCTGCAATATTTGGCCCAGGCCCTGGTTAAACGGCGTTTTCGGATTGGTCCGACCACTGTGCGCCGTTTGTTGAAGAAACTGAACTATCGCTTGTTCGGCAATTGTCAAAGTCTGACACCCCGGCATCCTGACCGAGATAAGCAATTTCGCTTCATCCGCCGGGTGAAGAAACTATTCCTGACCGCAGGTTGGCCGGTTATCAGTGTCGATACCAAAAAGAAGGAGTTGATTGGCAATGTCAAAAATGCCGGACGTATTTGGGAACAAGCGCCCACATTGGTTAATGCCCATGACTTTCTTTCTGAAGCAATGGGTCGGGCAACACCGTACGGCATCTATGACCTGGTCCATCAGCAAGGCTCTGTCTATGTCGGCACTTCTTATGATACGCCTGAATTCGCTGCTTATGCCATTGCCCAGTGGTGGGCTGACCCCGACCGCCCTCGCTTTGCCCGCGAAGACAAACTGCTCATTCTCTGTGATGCCGGAGGCAGCAATAATTGCCGTTACTGGCGCTGGAAAATCGAGGTGCAAAAGCAACTGGCTGACGCGTTTGGCATTGAGGTGATGATTTGTCATTATCCCACCGGGGCCTCCAAATGGAATCCCATTGAACACCGGCTCTTCAGCGAGATTTCCAAGAATTGGGCGGGTAAACCTTTACGCTCTTTTCAGACCACACTCAATTACATTCGGGATACCACAACGGAAACGGGGCTGAAGGTCCAAGCGTGCCTAGTTGAACGGGTCTTTGATAAAGGGATCAAGTATGACCCTGACGAACGGGACAACCTCAATTTACAGCGTTGTCGTACCTGTCCTACTTGGAACTATATCCTTCAACCACAGGTTTGTTCTGGATGATATTCGATTGTTAATGTCCAAAGTTATTTTTGATTGAACCCTTAGTAAGATTGCAGAAATTAGCTGCCGAGATTGGACCCATCTTCAAGATTGGTCCAATCTGAAAAACGAAACGTTAGACGTTGGAGGTATCCCTATGTGGTCATTCACGCCCGCCAGGTGGCTGATCGGCCTGGCCAGCTTTGTCCTGTTGATTTTTCTTTTGGTGGCCTGCACAACTGGAGGGGAAACGGCCGTCTCCGACACCATCACCCCACTGCCCGCCACGTTTACCCCGCTGCCTTCACCCACAACACCGGTACAGCCGACAACGGCCGTACGCCAGACGCCAACCCCCGAAGCCAGCGAAGGGCAAGTTGATCCCCCAAACCAGGCCCCAGAGCAGCCAGAAGAAGCGATTTTGATCTTGGAGCCTGGCCCAGGCTCCCGCATCGCTGCCAGCCCGCTGCGTGTGGCCGGTGTAGCCGACCCCACCTTTGAGCAAAACCTGGTCATTCGCCTGCTGCTGGCCGATGGCACCGAGCTGGCGCTTGTGCCCACCACGATTCAGGCCAACATCGGCGAGCGGGGTGCGTTTGAGGTGGAGGTGCCCTTTGCGGTCAGCGGTGAACAGCAGGCCTTTGTGCAGGTGTACGCCACCAGCGCCCGCGACGGCGGCATTACCCATCTTTCTTCTGTAGGGATCACGCTGGCGGATTCTGGGGAGAGTCAGATTGTGCCCGTGGAACCGCACCCCGAGCGCATTCAAATCAGCCAGCCAGCGCTGGGTGCGACGGTTAGCGGCGGGACGGTTACTGTCTCTGGGACGGCTCTGGCCAGCTTTGAGCAAACCTTGCTGGTGGAAGTTTTGGACGAGGCAGGCGAGGTGCTCAACGCGCAGCCGGTTACCGTTGAAGCCCCAGATTTGGGCCAGCCAGGACCGTTCAGCCTGGCACTGTCGTATGAGGTGTCTGCCTCAATGCCGGGCCGGATTGTGGTGCGCGATGTCAGCCCGGCCTTTGGTGGCGATGTGCACCTGGCCAGCGTTGAGGTAACGCTGGAGCCGTAGTTTCGATTCGTCGGTCAGACGAGGCCTGAGCCTGTCGAAAGCCGCCTTCCACAGGCTCAGACCTCGTTGGAAATTGAAGAGTTATTGCTGAACGCTGTGATGAGTTGATTTAGACGGTTAGTTAGCAGACACCGGGATGACAAACAGCGCTTTGCCTAGGCCGTAGCGCGGCTCGTTGATGAAAATGGCTAGCCATTGGTCGTTGGGCGAAAGGAGAGGGTGCAAGGTGTAACCGTTTTCATAACCGGCAACCTGTAGCCGCTCTACCAGTTCGTTTGCTGCCGTGTTGAACACGGTGATGGTGCCCGAGTTCGCAGAAGCAAAGAGCTGGTTCTGGGTAAGCTGCCAGGGATTTTGACCATACGGCCGTTGCTCAAACTGCGCGTTTTCCACAAATATGGGACGCGACCAGTAGCTGTAGTCACCATACCCCACGGTGCCATCGGGGAACAGGCGGTAAACGTCAGGTCCTTCAAATAGTTCCAAAGCCCCTCCCTCTGGCGTGCGGGTGTACAGTTTAGCCGCATCATCCCGTCCTTCATTGCCGCGTAGGATGGCGTAACGGCCGTTTTCCACATCGGCATACACGTCCAGCGGCGGCCAGTAATTCTCCGGGTTGAACGTCTTATCAAACAGCAGCGGCAGCAGCGGCTGCACCTCGCCGCTGAGGTTCATCAAAAACGGACCCTGATCCAGGGAAAGCGTGACGACAAATTCCTCGTTGTTGAGCCACACCGGGCCGCCAAAGGTGCCATCCAGGGCATTGGCCGGTTCCCAATCGTGCCGGGCAATGATGGCGCCGGTGGCCACATTCACCACCCGCGTGCCGCCGATGGGCGAGCGATCCCCGGTGTAGTTGCCCGCCAGCGTAATGCTGATGTGCTGGCTGTCTGGTGACCAGACCAGATTATTGAAGCTGTCCGGTTGAACTTCGGCAATGGGATGGGTCGTTTTGTTCACCAAATCAAAAAGCCAGTATTGGTCGCTGTTAGTCAAGATGATCCACTGCCCATTGGAGCTTAGCGGGCCGAGAGAGCTAACCGGTTCAGGAAAGAGCGCCGCAAGGTCTTCCCCGGCAGTGCAGGGGGCGCTGGTTTGCAGCAGTTGGCCGCCCGGTAGGGCAAGCAGGAGCTGCCCATCAGGCAGCCAGTGCCACGGCGCGCCGCTGTCGCTGCCTTCGTAAGAGAAGAAGCCGCTGTAAGGGTAGTCGGTACATTTTTCACCCGTTTCGGTATCGTAAAAGACAAACGTACCGGGGTAGGTGCCACGCAAGCCTTCAGCGGGTGATTCAGCGACCTGCTCTTCGGTGTATTCAAAGTAGGCCAGGTAACGTCCGTCTGGCGACCAGCCCACAAATTGCAAATCACCGCCGGTAAAGATGGGTGCTTCGGTGATCAGGCGGACCGCAGAAGTGGGCACCGCGGTGGGGATGGCGGTTGGTTCTGCCGTTGGGGCCGCTTCGGTGGGGCGCGGGGTGGCCGTGGGTAGTGGGGCCGTTGCTTCAATAACAGTGACCGCCTCAACGACGGCCGTTTCTTCAACAATGGGTTCTTCGCCTGAATTGGTTTGGGCACAGGCGCTGCCCAAAAGCAAACAAACAAGGAGCCAGGTTAACGGGCGAAATTTGATCATTATTTTACCTCTGGGAAATTACAGGTCTTACATGACTTCCATTGGCCAAGCATAGCTGAGTCAGGCTGGCTTCTGCCCAATGCGATCCCGGCGACTGTGCTGGAAATTTCCTACGTTTGGCAGGCGCAATATACGCAAAGAGACGCAGCGGTTGGGCTGCGTGGCTAAATTTTGTTTTTAGTGGGTTAGCTAGAGGTTATTGCAGGAAGGGATTCCATGCTTTTTCTTGGCCGATGGTGGTGGTGGGGCCGTGGCCGGAGAGAACGGCCGTATCATCCGGCAGCACCAGCAGCTTGTCGCGAATATTGTGCATGAGGGTGGCGTGGTCGCTGCCGGGGAAGTCGGTACGGCCGATGCTGCGCTGGAAAAGCACGTCGCCATCAAACACCACGTTGTGCTCGCGCAGGTAAAAGCTCACGTGCCCCGGCGCGTGCCCGGGCGTGAAAAGCACTTCAAACCGGAGCTGGCCAACCTCGATGACATCGCCTTCGGCCAGCATGTGGCTGGCGGCAGGTGGGGCGGGCAGCGTCATGTTAAACGCGGCTGCTGCTTCCGGGGCGCGGGCCAGCATCTCTACGGCATCGGGATGGATGTAAATCGGCGCGTTTGTCTCGGCCTTGAGTTCCGCCAGCCCGCCGACGTGGTCGAAGTGGGCATGGGTGAGCAGGATGTGGGTAATGACGTAGCCGCGCTCGCTGGCCAGGGCAGCAATGCTGCGGCCGTTCCACGAGGGATCAATGACGGCCGTTGCCATCGTTTCAGTACAGGTGGCCAGGTAGCAGTTAGTCTGCATGGGTCCAAGGGGGAGCTGGAGGATTTCAATCATGCCGTTTCCTTTTAAATTGGACACAGATTTTCACTGATTTACACAGATAAAACAATAATCAGTGAAAATCTGTGTCCTTTTTCATATCCGCAAGCTATAGGCTTCGTGTAGCCATTTTGGTGGTGAAGATGGGGAGAAACCGCTGGGTGCGCCAAGCTAGGTAGATGATTTCGGCCAGCACGGCCAGGCTGAGGGCCACGGCGGCGGTAGGCAGGCCAGGCCACTGGCTCACCAGCCCCAGTGCCAGAACGATGACCGTCACCACCATGTTGACCACCATGGCCACGTTGACGGCCGTTGTTTTACGGCCGTTAATCAATACCCCACGCAGCCACATGCCAATCACCGTCAGGGTGGGGAAGGGCAGGAAGTAGATCAGGCTGTTCTGCGCCAGCGTGCCCACTTCGGCCGTCATGTCCTGCACGCCAAACAGGTAAAGTCGCGCCAGTGGGCTAAAGGTGAACAACACCACGGCCAGGGCCACCAGCCCGGCCAGTGTCAGGCTGAAGCGGCGAATGGGTTGGTAGGTGTCTGGTCCCCTGGTGAGGGCAATGACGGCTTCGGGCAGGGCCAGGGCGGCGGCGCGGGCCATTAGCATGATCTGGAAGATGACCGGCCAGGCGGCCAAAGATTCTGTGGGGCGGTCCAGTCGGGCCAGGCTGAAGGTGACCAGCGGCTGGACGAGCAGGACCATCACGGCCGTTCCTGCCAGCGGAATGTGGAACCAGAACAACTCACGGTAGGTGAGCGGCGTTTCGTCACTTTCCCCGGGGGCGGCGAGCTCATTTTGCAGCAGCGGGCGGACGGCCACCGTGGCGTACAGCGCCTCAGCAATGACCCCGGCCATGAGGGCGGTGGCTCCGTTGACCACGCCGGGCCAGCTGGTAAAGGCTGCCAGGCCAATCACCGTACCGCCAGAGGTCAGCAGGCGGATGGCCGTGCCCCAGGCCATTTTGCGCGGCTGGTTGAAGTGAATCAACACGCCCTGCAAAAAGCGCCGCCAGGCAATGGCCGCACTCCAGAAGATCATGATTTGCAGGCCGGGCTGCACCCACTCGGCGATCTCGTCCGGCGTGCCCAGCCAGTGGCGCACTACCAGGTCAAACACGGGCGTGAAGGCGATGATGATGGAAACGGCCGTGAGCAAAACCATCCAGTGCAGCGTAAAACGGCGCATCAACAGGTAGGAGGCACGGTCTTTCACCAGCGCGGTGGAGGTGGCCAAAAGGTTGATGATGGGGCTTTCGATGGTGACCGACAGGCTCACCACAATGCCCTGGGCGGCCAGCATGATCACCTCGTTGGGCAGGCGGTTGATGGAGGCGCTGACGATGGGGCCTTCGGCGGTCATCAGCAGCCAGCTGGCAAACAAAGGCAGCCAGAACCAAAAAATGTCTCGTTGTCTCATGAAAGTTCCAATTACTCAGTGGGGGGGATAGCCACAATATCTTGGGCAGCCAGCGACGCAATTTGCGTGTGCGTGTAGCCCAGGGTTGACAAAATTTCTTCGGTATGTGCCCCCAGCGCCACGCCGGTAAATGGGTAGTCTGGAGTGTGGTTGGACAGCTTGATGGGGCTGGCGGTTTGTTTTTGGGAACGGCCGTCACCCACCGGCACCTCTACCACCATATGCCGCGCCTGGGTGTGGGGGTGGCCCAGCGCTTCTTCGGTCGTCAGCACCGGTTCTACGCAGACGTCCAATTCGGCAAAAATCGCCTGCCACTCGGCCAGGGTTTTGCTCTGAATTGCCGCCCGCACGTGGGCTTTGAACGACTGCTGGTTGGTTACCTCGAAGTTCATGCCGGGGGCAAACAGTTCCTCATGGCCGATGGCCTGGCAGAAGCCCTGCCAAAACTTGGGTTCCAGCGAGCCAACGGAGAGGAAACGGCCGTCCTTCGTCTGGTACAAATCGTAAAAGCTGCCGCCGTTGAGCACCTCGGTTTCCGGGGCGGGATTTTCGCCGCCCACCAGCCATTTGGCCGCGCCGAGGGCGTTCCAGGCCAGCGCGCCATCGTGCATGGCAATGTCTACCTGGCCGCCTTCGCCCGTAACCTGGCGGCGAATGACGGCTGCCAGCAGGCCAATCACCAGGTGCAGCGATCCGGCGCCGAGGTCGGCGACCTGCATGGGCGGCGGTGGTGGTGGTTGGGGGGAGGTGGAACGGCCGTAAAAGCTCAACAATCCCGACAAGGCCAGGTAGTTCAAATCGTGCCCGGCACGATCTTTGTATGGTCCGGTCTGGCCGTAGCCGGTGAGCGAGCAAAAAATGAGCGAGGGGCATTCGGCCCGCAGCGCCTCGTAGCCGACGCCCAGGCGATCCATCACGCCAGGACGAAACTGCTCCAACACGATGTCGTAGCCAGCGGCCACCAACTGCTTCACAATTTGCCCGGCCTCTGGTGCTTTGAGGTTCAGCCCCAGGCTGCGCTTGGACCGGTTCAGCAGGGAATGTTGGGCCGATTGGCCGTCCTCGGCGATGGGCGGCAGCAGGCGGGTTAAGTCGGGCCGGTTGGGTGCTTCAATGCGGATCACGTCTGCCCCCAGGTCGGCCAGCATCATGCTGGCGTAGGGGCCGGGCAGCAGTGTAGAAAAGTCGAGGATTTTCAGCGTTTGCAGGGGAGCAGGCATAAGGCTAATGCTGGGCAGAACGGAGGCGAGCGCTTAAATCGCGCAGCTGCTTAAAGCTGATGGGTTTTAGCAGCACCAGGTCGGCATCTTTACGCAAATCTTCGGCGGTTTGGTAGTCGGCGGTGGCCAGGATGACGCGCGTGTTTTGGAAACGGCCGTCGGCGCGGATAATTTGCAAGATCTTCTGGCCCGGCACGCCAGGCAGGTGCAGATCCAAAACGACGATATCGGGAACAATGTTGGTCAGCAGCGTGACTGCCTCCTCCCCGTCGCCAGTCATGTGTGTTTGGTAACCGGCAATCTCTAAGGCGCGAGCAAAAATGTGCACTAAATCAGGATCATCCTCGATGACTAACGCAATCAGTTCACTTGAAGGCTGTGGCATGAACGATGTTACCTTTTGCGGCTGCTTGGGGCAGAAGGGGCAGGGTTACGCAAAACGTGCTGCCCTGGTTCAGTTGGCTTTCCACGCTGATTTTACCACCTAAGGCTTGAACAAGCTCCTGGACAATGGTGAGCCCCAAACCAACGCCGCTTTGACCCTGGATCATGCTTTTGCCCAGCTGGTGAAAGGGCTGGAAGATGTTGGTCAGTTCTGTTTCGGGAATGCCGCGGCCCGTGTCGATGACTTGCATGCACCAGGCGTCTGTACCCACGGGAGCCACGTGAATGTCTACCCGCCCTTCCTTCGTGAATTTTATGGCGTTGGTCGCCAGGTTGATCACAATTTGCTGCAGGCGAATGGAGTTGCCCCAAAGTCGCCGGGGCATTTGTGGGGAAAGGTGCAGTTGGAGGGTCAGGCCTTTGGCGTCGGCCTGGGGCTGCAGCCGGTTCATAGCCTGCTCCAGGGCGTCATGGAGGTCAAACTCATACAGCTTAATCTCCAGCGTACCCGCTCCGATGCGGGATAAGTCCAGCAAGTCGTTAACCTGTTCGTTGAGGTAGCCGCTGTTCTCGATGATGCGGTTAAGTGAATGGTTTTGCAGTTCGTTGATTTCACCGTGGATGCCTTCTTGCAGCATTTCGGCATTGCCCAGGATAACGCTGAGCGGCGTGCGCAGTTCATGGCTGACTTTGGCCAACAGGTTACTTTTTGCTTTGTTGGCCTGTTCGGCCGTTTCGCGGGCAGTTTGCGCTTCGGTGATGAGCTGCTGCAGCTCCAGGTTGCGCTGGCGAATGGCCATTTCGGCGGTAAGGCGGCGGGTGATGTCTCGCAGGATGAGAATGCGGGCGCGGGGGTGCGGTCCAGAGATGTAGAACGGCCGTATCTGCACTGAAAAATAGCGTTCTTGCCCGTCGCTGCTTATCCTGATTTCTTCGTCCAACGTAGACTCGGTGTAGGTCGCCACCTGCTGGGCCAGGTCAGTAGACAGTTTGGCCAGCGGCTCACCCACCAGACGACGGCCGTCTGCGGCCAGCAGCTTCTGGCCCACCTTGTTGGCATCCAGCACCCGGCTTTGCAGGTCTAGCAGAATGATGCCATCCGGTAAATTTTCCACCACCATGCGCCGGGCAATAGGAATGATGTCGAACAGGTCCAGCCGCACCACGCCCCAAATAATCAGCAGAGCGCTTAAGGCAAACATAAACGGCGTGAGATCAAACTGGGCAATGGGGCTGAGCCCGGTGAGGAAGATGACGTTGCCCAGCAAAGGCAGCGCCGCCGAAAATATCAGCACCGCAGACTGCCAGCGAAACGGCTGAGGGTACAGCTTGATGGTACGGCCAAACAGGCCAATCCCGCCCAAAATAAGAAGATAGGAATAGGCGGAGTGAAACCAGAACCAGCCGCCAAAGCTGTTTACTAACATGGGCGCTGGACCAGACTCATCCAGGACGCTCTGGGTCCAAAACAAATTGTGCTGATTGTTGGTGTAAATGATGAGGAGGGTGGACAGCGGCACGATCGCTAACAGCAGCACCACCTTGTAACTGAACGGTTTTTGGTTGAGAAACTGGTAGGCAAACAAAAACCAGGCGACGGGAGTAAAGGTAATGCCTATGTATTCTATCCGAGCCCAGAAAAGCTTTGGCTCTAGACCCATCACGCTCAGTTCCAGGGCGTAACCAACCAGCCAGATGGCAACGGCCGTCGACAATCCCAGAAAAGGAACAATCCAGTAGGCGGTATGTCGTCGGGGCCAGACGATTACGGCCGTTGTCATCAAAACAACTGCCGCCACGGCCAGCATGGTCACTGCCAGATTCATGCGTTTAACCCTGTTAAGTAATTAGCGGAAAGTTTCCCAAAAAGACGAACGTCAAATCTGCCAATTACTTGAGTAAACTGCACAGAATCCAGGATTTCTTCCTTCGAAAACTTTGTGCGGTTTACTTAACATCTGTGCCGCCACCAGGAATGGGTCAACGGCGAACTTCGTAGGTGATAAAAAGTGGTGTGGCATAGTAGCCATCAAACTGCTGGCGGCGGCCGCCGGGATACTGGTTCTGGATTTCTGCCAGCTCCACTTCACGCTGAGGCAGAAAAATAAAGATTAGATTATTCGTAGGCGCTTCCGGCTGGACTGCTTCCGGCGATTCAACGTTGAACAAGTTAACACCTGCCCGGAAATCAGTCAATAGGAAGGGCAGCGTGGGAAAGTCAATAAAAAGGATGGGAGGGCCAAACAAATAAGCGGTCCATTCCCCTTCCAGCTCATTAAGATGGTTGGCCATTTCGTACGCCACTTCCGTGTTGGTGTCGGCAAACTGGTTGTGGGTGGGGAAACGGCCGAAATAAAACCACAAATCGTTCAGGGTAAACAGCAGCACCAGGGCCAGCAGTGCCATGCCCGTGCGGGCTGCGGGCGACTGCCAGCTGCGCCACCCCAACGACCACTGGCTTACCTCCTCCGGTGCGGGGCTCTCGCCAGGGCTGCGCAGCGCGGCCAGGATGAGATTGCCCAGCGTTACCAGGGCGATGGCCGCCAGCAGGGCCAGGGCAGGTACGGCCGTCACCAACCGGTGGCTCTGCGGCGATTCAATCACCAGCATCCCGGCAACAATCACCGTAACCAGCGGCCAGAGCAGCAGCAGGCGGTACTTGTTCTGCTGCAACCGGAACAGCGCCAGGGCAAAGCCCAGCACCAGCAGCACCGCCGGGCCAAAGCTCAGCAAGGGTACCAACGGCCGGTAAGCCGGGCTGTTGTCTGGGATGCCGTTAAAGGCCAGCGCCGACCGCCAAAACTGCTGCCAGAGAACGGCCGTTTGCGACATCCCGGTGCGTGCCGCTTCATCGGCCAGCCAGTTTGTCTGGCCGGGCAATATGCCCAAAACGTTGGCTCGCTCCGTCCAGATGACGGCATTGTTGTTGTAAAAGAGCAGCATGGGCAGGGCCACCACCAGCGCCATACCCGCGGCAGCAATCATGTGCCAACCCTGTTGGCGCACCGTTGACCACCCCAGCAGCAGCGTCAGCGCCAGCCAGGTGGCCAGCACCACTGGCAGCACACGCGAACTGGTAAAGGCGTAGACGTTCAGTCCGATAAACACCCCGGCAATCAGCCAGAGGGTGCGTTGGTGCGGGGCGGTAGACGGCCGCTGCCAGGCCACCGCAATTGTCCCCAGCGCCAGCAGCACCAGCAGCCCATCCCAAATGTTGGTCATGCCCAACCGGCTGTAGTGTACGTGCAGATGAAACCCCAGCAGCAAAACGGCCGCCAACAGCCCGGTAAACTGGCCAAACAACCGCCTACCAAACAGATAAACCGCCGCCACCGTGGCCGCCCCCACAAACGGTGACAAAAGGCGCACGCCCAACACGGTGGGGCCAAAGATGCGCACCGGTACCGCCATGAGGTAGAGCAGCAGCGTGGGGTTGGTCAGCCAGCCGGTGCCAAAGGGATTACGCAGCTGTCCTTCGATGATTTGCACGGCGTTCAGCCCCAGGCTGGCCTCGATGCCGTTGAGCATAAACGGGTTCTGGCTCAGGTTGACCAGTCGCACCACCAGCGCCACGAGGAAGAGGGTGACGGCCGTTCCCCACACCCCCTTGGAAATCTGCGGCAGGGCGAACCCGGCATCGCCATCGTACCACGCCAAAAAGCTCACGGCCGCGGCCACCAGCCACAGCAGCAGGGCCAGCGCAGGCCGTTCGCTACCAGGGGTGCTGACGACCCGCTGGGCCATCAGCGCCAGCAGCAGCGCCAGCAAATACAGCCAGCGCCGGGCGGGAATCTGGCCCAGGCGCGGCAGCTGCCAGGTTCTTGTTTGGGCGGGTGAGGTTGGGCGACTGCGCCACAGCAGCCCCAGCAAGGCCACGGCGCTGTACAAAAACCAGCGCCGCCCGCTGGCTATGTTGGGTGGATCGCTGGTCAGGGCCAGCTGGCCCAGCATGGCGGCCAGCAGACTGAGGCTGCCCAGGAGTGCACTGAACCAGTTTGGTCCAGTGCGTGTGGGTGTGACTTGTTCTTCCTCTTCTTCAAAGGCCATGAGCCGTGGCGGGATCATTTCTTCATTGCTGGCGGACTCTGGCTCCAGCTCTGGTTCGGGGGGGAGGGGGTGCTGGCTGGCCACGGCCGTTTCCAGCTCTTCAATTGTAAACGGGCGGGCGGGCGGCACCTGCACCGGGATCGGCCCGTTGGCGCGCTTGCGGGCGACGATGAGCAGATAGGTGCCATCATCGGGGAACGGTTCGTTGTAGAACGGCCGTAACCACTTTTCCACGCGGTGCAGGCTGCTGCGCCAGGGAGCGACAATCCAGTGCCCCGTCAACGCGTGCATGATGGCCGAGGGCAGCCCCTGCGCATGACCCCATTCCAGCGCATGCAGCGCCTCTTTTGAAAAATAATATTGCCACCTCTCGATGCCAAATCCAGCCTGGGCCAGGCGCTCGGCCCATACTTCAACCGAATCGGTGTGCGCATGGCGGGAAATCTGGTTGAAGAACCGTTGGTACGATTCAGCCATGCCTTCCAATCCCATGCGACGCAAAAATTCAGCGCCGCCCAGGTAGTTGGTGAAGTTATGGCTGGGCATGGTGATTAGGAAACGGCCGTTCGTCTGCAAAACCCGGTTGGTTTCGTTGAGCACGGGCTGGATGTCGGGAATGTGTTCCAGCACCGAGTTGCTGAAGGCGCTGGCAAAGTGGCCGTCGGCAAAGGGCAGCCTGTCGCCCATCGCTTGCAGCGCCAGGTCATACATGCCAGAATGTTGCGCCTTCTTCAGTGGATTCCACCACGGGTCGATACCTGCATCCAGCTTGCGGTTAAACACCATCTGGCTGAAGTGCCCATCACCGCAGCCGACGTCGAGAGTTGGTTGTGGCAAATCGACGGCAAAATAAAAGCGCGCTTCCACGGCGCGCAAGATGGCACGGAAGGCGGGAATGGTTTTAAGCTGTCGCCAGAGCAGGTCGTCTTGGGTGCTGGAGGCTAAAAATTCAGGTTCGTTCACAGAGTTGGATGTATCCACAGATTACACAGATTGCACAGATTTAACTTGATTTTGGCCAGGAATTGGCACGGATTTTCACGAATTTTGGTTATAGCTGTCCCGCATGGCCCGGAGGCGGTCATAGGCGGCTGGTTCGGCCGTTTTGCCCATCAACTTGCCCCGCTGCAACTTCTGGAATAGTTCCAGGTACGCTGTGGCCGTCTCATCAGGTGAAAATGTTCTGCCAATGAACTGGCTGTCGCGCAGGTAAGCTTGTTTGTTGCCCAATATTTTGATGACGGCTGCGGCGAGGGCGGTGTGGTCGGAGACGGCCGTTACTTCCCCCATGCCCGTCATCATCACCGGCTGGCGCACGCCGGGCAGGGCGCAGGCGGCCACCGGCACGTCATTTTGCATCGCTTCGATTTGCACCAGACCAAAGCTCTCTGTGCTGTTCAGGCTGGGCACACACAGGCAGTCCAGGCAGTTGTAAAAGGCACTCAGCTCAGGCCCTTCAATGTTGCCCAAAAGATGATAATGGTCCTTGTACTGCTCAAACAGCGGCGCCAGTCGGGCAGCATAAGCCTCTTCGCCAATGATGTTTTGATACTGCCCGGCGTGTAACACCCGCACGTTTGGAAATTCCTGCCGGACAATGGGCAGGGCCTTGAGCAGCACCTCCACCCCTTTTTCCGCCGCCAACCGGCAAATAATGCCCACAATCGGTTCATCACCTAGCTGGTGCTTCTGCCGAAATGCCTGTACATCGGTGCAGCTGTAGCCAGGTAGTTCCACGGGCGGAGGAATAATGTGTAACTTATCGTCCAAAAATTGGGACAGGAAGGGCGAATGGGTGCCGTAGTCGCGCGTGTAGGTCACTATGGCGTCGGACAACCGGCCAGCCAGCTGGTTCATCGATTCCACCACTCGATCTACCAGCCGGTTAAAGGCGCCTTGTGGCAGCTGAAGGTCGCAGTGGTAGGTGAGTACCACGGGTTTGCCCAAAATACGGCCGCGCATGGCCACTCCGGGGGCATCAAACTGGGGCAGGTGCAGGTGCAGAACATCGGCCTGCTGGGCCAGCTTCCAGGCCATCGGGCCAAAGCCGGGCATCAGCACCCCTTTACTCACCCGCGCCGCCACGGGAATGCGCACCACCTTGACGCCTTCCATCACATCATACATGGGCAGCTTGGGATCATACTGCGAGGTTAAAACGGTGACGTCGTGCCCCTGGCGGGCCAGCGCTTTGCTCAGACGCTCCACGTAAATGGTCAGCCCGCTCACCCAGGGACGGTAGTAGGTTAATACTTCAACAATTTTCATAAGCTAATTCGTAATGGGGGAGTTGTTTAGTGAAAAGTGAAAAGTAAAAAGTGTCCCACTTTTTACTTTTCACTTTTCCCTTCTTAATGCTCCCCCTTATTTACACGCTCTTCATCCGCTTCGCTCAGTTGGCGGCGACGCAGGAAGCGTTGGGTTGTTTCGATGACGCTGCCAAAGGTCGCGCCGGTGCTGGCCAGACCAATCAGCCCCAGAATGATCATGCTGATCAGGTTCAGGGCATGGTACACCACGGCAAAGCCGCCCGAGGCACCGTCGGATTGGCCCAGAGCCAGCATTGCGGCCGTTACGCCAATGTGAAATACACCAATCTGCCCTGGTGATGAGGGCAGGGCGATGCTCAGCGCGGCGGCACACACCACAAAACTGGCCCCCAGCAGCGAAACCTGTCCGCCCACGGCCAGGATGCCCCATTGGTAGGCAAACAAAATGGGAATCCAGACCACGATGCTAAAGAAAATAAGCACCAGGCTGTCTTTGAGCCGGGTGAGGCTGCCCAGACCATCCAGCAGTTCATTCATACGGCCGATCCAGCGCTCCGTGTCTAAAAAGGTGATGCGGTTGAGAACGGCCGTTCCCCACCACGTGGCCAGTTTTCGCTGATTGGCTGCCACGATGAGGATACCAATCGCCGCCACCGCCACCACGCCGGAAGCACGCGCCCCATCCTGCATCCAGCCGGGCAGGCTGACCACTTCCGTCAGGGTAAATGGCAGCAGGGCCACAATAAACATCATGTCCAGAATACGCTCCACGACCATTGTGGAAAGCCCTCTGGCCAGGGTAATCGGCGGCACATTGCCGATAAGCACGGCGCGGGCCACATCACCCAGGCGAAACGGCAGCACCATGTTAAACATATAGCCAATATTTTGAATGTGAAACGTGTTCGACCAGGTAATTTCGTTGGCCAGCATGTAGCGCCAGCGGATGGCACGAATCATCATGAAAACTAAAACGGCCAGGGCGCTAAGGCCAATCAGGGAAAGGTCTGCCTGCTGTAGAGCATCAACTATCTCCGCGGGGTCTATGAGCAGCAAAATAAGGACAATCGAAAGGGTGCTAACAGCAATGCCAATCCATAATTGGCGTCGATTTTGACCAGAACTTTCCATAGTTGCGGGATTATAACAAGATCGCCCCAGCTTCGCATAAATGTGGCCGGACAATTTGCCCAAACCGAGCAGGACACTTAGGCTATTACAGCGGTTTTATTGTTGATTGAGGCAAACGGCCGTATCCTTTATACACAACTTTAAATCTGTCTATTTGCCCTGAAGTATCGGTCACTGAGGAGATCGCATGATGCGAACCCACATCATCCACATTCAAAAATGGGCCTACCCCCATTCCCCCGCCGAAGAGACCCTCTACGAACAGCTGGTTTCCGAGGGGCTGGACCCCTACAAATGGAGCAGCGACCCCTATGGTGTTTTTCCCGCCCATGATCATTCCTACGAAAAGGTGATCATCGTTGTGGCCGGTTCTATCACCTTTGGGTTCCCCATTGAAGGGGAGCCCACCACACTGTATCCAGGCGACCGCCTCGATTTGCCCGCGTATGTGATGCACAATGCCGTGGCCGGGCAGCAAGGCGTCGTGTGTCTGGAAGCGCAACGTCCAGTACAATAGCTCCTTTCCGTTTGTTGATCAGGAAAGGAGTTACCAATGGAATATGTTCGCTTAGGCCAGACGGGCCTGAAGGTTTCGCGCATCTGCCTGGGGATGATGAGCTACGGCTCCCCGGAGTGGCGTGATTGGGTGTTGGATGAGGCGGCGGCACGGCCGTTTATCCAGCGCGCGGTAGAATTAGGCATCAACTTCTTCGATACGGCCGATATGTACTCACTCGGCGTCAGCGAAGAAGTCACCGGCAGGCTGCTTAAGGAATTCACCACCCGTGAAGAATTAGTCCTGGCCACCAAAGTGTATTTCCCCATCGGCTGCGGCCCCAACGGCGGCGGCCTCTCCCGCAAACACATCATGGAAGGCATCGACAATTCACTGCGCCGCCTGGGCACCGATTACGTCGATCTCTACCAGATTCACCGCTGGGACAATGACACCCCGATTGAAGAAACGATGGAAGCCCTGCACGATGTGGTCAAGGCGGGCAAAGCCCTCTATATCGGCGCCTCCAGCATGTATGCCTGGCAGTTTGCCAAGGCCCAATATACCGCCGATTTGCACGGCTGGACGCGTTTCTCCGCCATGCAAAACCACATGAACGCCATCTACCGCGAAGAAGAGCGCGAAATGCTGCCCCTTTGCCGCGACCAGGGGGTGGGCGTGATTCCCTGGAGCCCGTTGGCCCGTGGTTTTCTGGCGGGCAACCGCAAGCGTGATGAAGGGGATCCCACGGCCCGAGCCAAAAGCGACAACTTTGCCAAGGATATGTACTACCAGACGGAAGATTTCGACGTGGTGGATGCGGTTGTGGCTATTGCTGAGGCGAGAGACGTTTCCCCAGCGCAGATTGCCCTGGCCTGGCTGCTGCACAAGCCCGGCGTCACAGCCCCCATCATTGGCGCCACCAAGATGTACCAGTTGGAAGAAGCGGCCGCCGCTGTGGTCATTTCTCTGAGTGAGGAAGAAATTCAGCGCATCGAGACGCCCTATAAACCACATCCCATTCTGGGCCACCAATAACGTCTCAGAAAACAAAAAGGACGCTTGCGGGCGTCCTTTTTGTTTCATGGCTTTTGTCTGCCATTCCCGCACAGGCGGGAATCCATCAGGTTACTTGGCAAAGCCCACGGCGCGGGTTTCGCGGATGACCGTCACCTGAATCTGGCCAGGATACTGCATGCTTTCCTCAATCGTCTTGGCGATGTTTTTGGACAGCCGCATTGCCTCCAGGTCATCAATTTTGTCTGGCTTGACCAGAATGCGGATTTCCCGACCCGCCTGCAAGGCGTAGGCGCTCTCCACGCCGGGGAAGGTGGTGGCAATGTCTTCCAGCGTGCGCACGCGTTTGATGTAATTCTCCAGGCTCTCGCGCCGGGCGCCGGGACGCGCCCCAGAAATGGCGTCGGCTGCTTCCACGATGATCGCTTCGACGCTTTCCGGCTCCACTTCGTGGTGGTGGGCGGCAATGGCGTTGACGACGATGGGCGGTACCTTGAACCGCTTGCAGAATTCAGCCCCCAGCATGGCGTGGGTGCCTTCCTGGTCATGGTCCATCGCTTTGCCCAGGTCATGCAGCAGAGCGCCCATCTTGGCCACTTCGATGTTGGCATTAAGTTCGGCGGCTAAAACGGCCGCAATCTTCGACGCCTCCACCGAATGATACAGCTGGTTCTGGCCAAACGACGTGCGGTACTTCAGGCGGCCCAGCATTTTGACGATCTGAGGGTGCAGCCCGTGCACATTTGCTTCGTAGGCGGCTTGTTCACCCGCCTCTTTCATGTCTTGCTCCACCTCGGCGCGGGAATCTTTGATGAGCTTTTCGATGCGGGCGGGGTGGATACGGCCGTCCGTAATCAGCTTCTCCAGGGCGCGCCGGGCGGCTTCACGCCGTACCGGGTCAAAGCTGGAGACCGACACGGATTCTGGTGTGTCGTCTACCACAATGTCCACCCCGGCAGCTTGCTCAAAGGCGCGGATGTTACGGCCGTTGCGACCAATGATCCGTCCCTTCATCTCCTCGCTGGGGAGGTTCACCATAGAAACCGTCTGCTCGGCAACCTGGTCACTGGCAATACGTTGGATGGCCATCACCACCAGTTCACGCGCTTTCTGGTTGGCGTTTTCTTTGGCCTCATCCTCAATTTCGCGCATGATGCGGGCCATGTCCTGGCGCGCCTCTTTTTCCACGTCCTCCAGCAGCAGCTGCTTGGCTTCTTCTGCCGTGAGAGCCGCAATTTGTTCCAGCTGCTGGCGGCGTTCCTGCTCGATGGTTTCTAGTCGGTTTTGCCGTTTATCCAACCGGCTCTGCCGCTTGTTCAGCACCGCTTCGCGATGCTCCAGCTTCTTGAGCTGCTTATCCAGGTTTTCATTGCGGCGGTCGACACGCTCTTCAGCGCGGGCCACGTCTTGATACCGGCGTTCAATCGTTTTTTCCGCTTCCAAACGAATTTGCTGTGCTTCTTGCCGGGAAATCTCTAATATTTCAACCGTTTCTTTTTCTGCCAGGGCGCGGCGTTCTTCCAGTTCTCGCTCGACCGCGGCAACTTTCTGATCAATTTGCGGCCGTACCAGAAAGTAAACCGCAACAGCACCGATACCAATTCCGATGACTGCGCCCAGCAGAATATTGAGTGCTGGCATAGTTGCTCTCCTTATTTACGTTTAGTTGTTTGCTTCCTCGTTTCTATCGTTCACTTCTTCCCAAAGTGATTCGGTAACTTCCTTCACCATGTCATAGCTAAAACCGCGACGCTGTAGGTAGCTGCCGACCTTTTTGAAAAATTCCTCTTCAGGCAGATGGTGCCAGCGGCGGGCTTTGGCTTCTGCGGCCTTGGCAGCAGCGGCAAACTCATCTACACCTTCGAGAGCCGCGTCGATCGCTTGGCGATCTAGCCCTTTTTGGCGCAGCTCTTGCTGGAGGGCCAGCTGACTGCGCGGCTTAAAGGTTTGACGCTGCTCTACCCAGTAACGGGCAAAGGCGGCGTCGTTAAGCAGTTCCACGGCAGACAGGCGCTCAATGACCCGTTCAACAACGTCTTCAGGGTATTCTTTCTTGAGCAAATGCTGCCGCGTTTCGGCCGTGCTGCGCGGCCGGTACTCAATAAAACGCAGGGCTACTTCTTTGGCTTTTTCTTCCAGGTCTGCCCCTTTGAGGCTGTCGATTTGGGCTTGGGTGAGGGTTTGGCCAATGCGAAGGGATACGGCCGTAATCGCCGCCAAACCAAAGGAAAACGTCCCATCCAGATACACGTTGATCCGGTCAGGGTTTCGTTTTTGACGTGTTAACGCAGTAATCTTACCCATACAAATAACAGCCGCACCGGTAAAAACCGGGGAGCAGCTAACACAAAGAGCCGGGAAACGGCCGTATTCAATTCTAATTTTGTATGGAAACAGGCAAAACCAGCTGTCGGGGATTAGCCTTCAGACAGCGGTTCTACAATGGGCAGGCCAGCTTTCTGACGAATGAGGGTGTCCAGCTCGGCATAAACCTCAGGGTGTTCCTGCAAAAACTGCTTGGAATTTTCCCGTCCCTGACCCAGCAGCATTTCTCCATAACGGAAAAACGCGCCTCGCTTATCAATGACGTTATATTCCACACCGAGATCAATGACACAACCAGTTTTAGAGATACCTTCATTATACATTATGTCAAATTCAGCATCGGTAAAGGGTGGCGCTACTTTGTTCTTCTTGATTTTCACCAGGGTCCGATTCCCGACCACATCGGCGCCCACCTTAATGGACTGAATACGCCGGATATCAATGCGCACAGACGCATAAAACTTTAGCGCATTGCCACCACTGGTGGTTTCTGGACTCCCAAACATCACCCCAATTTTGGAGCGCAGCTGGTTGGTGAAAATAACAACGGTGTTCGTTTGCTTGATGACGCCAGACAATTTGCGTAATGCCTGCGACATCAAGCGCGCCTGCAACCCAACATGAGAATCCCCCATCTCGCCTTCAATTTCGGCGCGGGGAACCAATGCTGCTACAGAATCCACTACAACAACATCCATGGTGCCAGAACGAATCAGGGCTTCGGCAATCTCTAACGCCTGTTCACCCGTATCTGGCTGCGAGACATACAAATTATTGACTTCGACGCCACACCGCTGGGCATAACCTGGATCCAGCGCGTGCTCCATATCAATAAAGGCACATATTCCGCCTTTGGCCTGGGCTTCAGCGATAATATGTTGGCACAATGTTGTCTTGCCAGATGATTCCGGGCCATAAATTTCAATGACCCGGCCACGTGGTACACCACCGACACCCAAAGCAATGTCCAACGCCAAAGAGCCGGTGGGGATAACCTCTACCTGCATGTGTTGGGCTTCGCCCAAACGCATAATGGCGCCCTCGCCAAATCGTTTGGTTAAGCTTGCAATGGTTGTTTCGAGGGTTCTGTCTTTTGGCTTACTGCCCATTTGTTTCCTAAAATCATTTTCAGCTGATCTCACTCTTCATTTGACAACGGATTAAAATGAATAGAGGATACTGTAGGTAAGGCCAGCCTCTCAGAAAAAATGATTATGTAGTGTACAATAGCGTTATGGAATTAGCAAACCTTTGGGTAGCGCAGCACGGTGTGCCGGATGGGCTTCGCGTGGCAGCCAAATCGGATGCTGGCGGGATTTTGCGGCTGCTGCAAACGGCCGTTTACACGCATCACCACGCCGACTGGCACCTGCCTGGAGATTGGATTGGAGCCCCCGGCTTTGTGGTGCTGCCTGGGTCCGAAAAACCGGCGAGTAACCACTCATTAACGGCCGTTCTCTTCCCCAGGAATGAGGATATGCTGGCCTGCCTGGCGGCCACACCCGATCCGCTGCCCGCTGCCTGGGTGCGTGTGGTGGCCATCAAACAGGCAGACCGGGCCGAGACGCTGCTGGCCCAAATGCTGGCCCGCGTGGTACCTGCCCTGCAAAAACAAGGTGTCACCCAGCTGGCCTGGCTGACGGTCGACCAGTGGCCCACTCGCTGGCTGCCTCAACTGGGCTTCTACCGCGGCAGCCAGATCGAAACGTTTGTCAAAGAAGACCGCGATCTGCCAGAGGTTGCCGACGTGCCTGGGCTAACCATTCGGCAGGTGTACTCTACCGATTTTGAGGCGCTGGCTGAATTGGAGGCAGCGTCCTTTGCCCCCATCTGGCGGCAGAGTGCCCATGCTCTTGCCGTGGCTCGCCCGCAGTCGCTCAGTTTCGACGTTGCCTTGCTGGAGGAGGAGATTGTGGCCTACCAGCTCAGCGCTCCGGCGGATGCCGGGGCACATTTGGTGCGGCTGACGGTGCACCCGGAAAAACATGGCCTGGGCATTGGCTCGGCCTTGCTTAAACACGCTATTGAGTTTTATCATCGTAAGGGGTTTCACGCGGTATCGCTGAATACCCAGGTGGAAAATATTGCCTCGCAAAAGCTGTACTTGAAGTTTGGGTTTGAACCCAGCCAGCAGCGGCTGCCCATATGGATTTTGGATATTCCTCAATGACGCAACAGATGCGCGTACGTCGTTCACCCACGGTTGTGGTCATTTTCATGACGGAGATAGGCTTGGTTTTAGGCATGATTGGCGGCATGGTGGAGCGTACGGCCGTTACCGTGTTCGGTACGGCCGTCTTGTTGGCCATCTTTGGCGCCTACGAGCGGGTGCTTAAGCACAACCACGCCCTCATGAGCGGTCTGCTTGCCGGGGGGTTTATCGGCCTGGTGGTGAGCTTCTTTGGCTATCTGCTGGGCGGCAACGTGACAAACTTACTGAACGGCACCCTGTTTGGCCTGCTGCGCGGCATTATCGTGGGGGCGGTGGTGGGGGGCATTACCCGTGCCCAGCCGGATGAGGGCGATCCGTGGTATACGGCCGTCTTCTTGCTGCTGGGCTCCTTGTTTATCGGGGCGGTTTTGGGCGCCAGCGTGGGCCTGATCTCTGGTTTTGTGCTGGGATTGGTACGCTGGCACAGTTGGGGCATCTGGCTGGGCATGGTGATGGGCGCCGTGGTGGGCGGCTACCTGGGCAGCTATTTACGACAAACCCGCGCCGTTGTGATTGGTGTGGCAGCGGGGGTGTTGATTACCCTGGTGGGCAGCGTCATTGGTGGGGCGGCGGCCGGTGTAGTGCTGGGGTTGGTCAGCGGGGCACTGGCGCCGATGCTGTTGGTGGCATTAATTGGCGCGATGGGGGGCTTAACCAGTCGCGGCGTCAAGGCGATGTTTATTGAAGCAGCTGAAGCACCCGCCGAAATGCTGCGGCAGGGGGCATTCCCGTTTTTAGCCCCTGCGGTGATCGTGGGTATCATTGTGGGAACGGCCGCTTCCGGCGTTGGTGGTCTCATTGCTCTGCCAATTTGCCTGGCCATACTGGGCATCTTTCTGGCGGTGTTTAGCGAGGTAGACGGCCGTATCGCCAGCACCCTCACCGCCCGGACGTTGGTGGAAATGGTGATTCTCGGGGCAGATGATTTGCCCATCATGGCCGTGCCGCAGAAATTGAGGGGTGGGAATGGGCGAACGGCCGTCATCGGTGCGTTGTTTGGCCTGGTTCTGGGCGGCCTCAGCGCCAGCGCAGGCGCCTGGCTTATCCAGCAGTTGATGCAGCTATTATGACTAGTAGAGACTTTGCATTGCAACGTCTCTACGTCTGGAGGTAAACATGCCAAGACAAAAGTTAAGCAGTGAAGAGATTCAGGAAGCGCTGGCTGATCTGCCTGGCTGGTCGGTACAAGACGGTAAGCTGACCAAGCAGTTCAAGTTTGGCACCTTTGCCCAGGCATTGGGCTGGATGGTCACCGTTGGCGTCCAGGCCGACAAGATGGATCATCATCCCGAATGGCGCAACGTGTACAACCGCGTCGAGGTATCCCTGGTTACCCACGACCTGGACAACTCCATCAGCAGTTGGGACGTGGACCTGGCACAGCATATGGAGAAAACGGCCGTTCCGCTCCTCAGCTAAACGCCATAAGCAGGTAAATAAAAAAGCACCCAGTTGGGTGCTTTTTCTTTAGTAGCGGGGGCTGGATTCGAACCAACGACCTCCGGGTTATGAGCCCGACGAGCTGCCTCTGCTCTACCCCGCATCAACAGTCGGGGATTATACCAAGCTCGCAAACTTTGTCAAGAATCGACATAATGTTTCGAAGGATTTTAAGCTTGCGCTCAGGCGTGACGGCCTCCTTTGAGCTGCTCTTGCAGCTGTTCCAGTTCGGTCCAGCGCCCGGCAGCCGCCAGTTTAGCCTGTTCAGCCCAGGTGTCGGGGAAGGCGATGCGGATACCAGCATCTTCCCGCACAATTTTTTCCAGGTCAGGAATGCTGGCTTGAGCTAATTCGGCAAAGGTATGGATGCCCGCCTCATGTAAAATGGTCTCGATTTTGGGGCCAATCCCTTCGATAAGCTTCAGGTCATCTGGGGTAACGGCTGCGGTAACGGTGCGGGCTTCGGCGACACCCTCAGCGGCGGAAGCGTGGGGCATCGCGGCGTGCGGCTCGTCGTGGTGAACGGCCGAATGCTCGTGAGGGTCATCAGCGTGATGTGCATCATCGTGATGCGCATCGCCATGCGCCGCCGCGCCCTGTGGGATGTTGTTCCGGTTGAGTCCCCACCAAAAGAGCAGCAGCAAAATAACGCCGATTACCAGCGGCACCCAGGGGGGCACGCCAACGGGTTCGGTCACCTGAGCCAGAACAGTGATTGCCAAGAAATTGATTGCTAACAAATTCACATTCATGCTTTTGCCTCTTCCATGTAAAATTACGGGTAAATGGGTTGCAGAATGTTACCTTAGGTGCCCTGGTGGAACAAGTTCGCAGCCAGCATAGAAGAGGCGCACATCATGATTATCGAGTACAAAGGAAAACGGCCGCAAGTTCACCCAACTGCCTACATTGCCCCCACCGCCACTATCATTGGCGACGTGGTGATTGAAGCTGAGGCCAGCGTCTGGTTTGGGGCGGTGATTCGGGGGGATCACGGCCGAATCATCATCGGGGCGCGCAGCAGCGTGCAGGACAACGTGGTGGTGCATGTGAACGGCCGTCACGACACCATCGTTGACGCCGACGTGACAATTGGCCATGGCGTGGTGATTGAAGGGTGCCATCTGCACCACGGGGTGCTGGTGGGCATGAACGCCACGGTGCTGAGTGGGGCGGTGGTGGAAGCTGGCGCCCTGGTCGCTGCCGGGGCCGTAGTGGGGGAAAACCAGCACATCCCCGCCGGGATGCTGGCCGCAGGTGTACCGGCCCAGGTGAAAGGCGCCCTTTCCGAGCAGACCCAGGCACGCTTAAAAGAAGCACCAGAGGCGTATGTGGCCTACGGCCGTTCCTATCCCCAAGATGCCAAAATAATTGATGAAATGTGAAGCGTGATATTTTTAGGTCGCGTCTTCCAATGCTGCTTCAACAGCGCGTTTGACGCTGCCCAGGTGCACCAGCTGGCGCACGGCCTCGATGAGCGGGGCCATGTAGGTATCCTGGGTTAAGAAGGGCACATGCTGGCGAATGAGGTTGTAGGCTACGGCCGTTCCCACCCCCATCTGTCCATTTTCTTTCTGCTGTCGAAAATCAATGCCCTGGGCTGCAGCCAGCAGCTCGATGGCCACAATCGTTTCCGCGTGAGTCAGAATCATGTCAGCCTGGCGAACGGCCGTAGCCCCCATGCTCACGTGGTCCTCGATGTTGGCGCTGCTGGGAATGGTGTCGGCGCTGGCCGGATGCACCAGCACCTTGTTTTCCGAAGCCAGGGCCGCTGCCGAGTAGTGGGCAATCATAAAGCCGCTTTCCAGGCCGCCGTTTTGCGTTAAAAACATGGGCAATACGCCGCCGTTGCTGTTGGCGTCCACCAGCTGGGCAATACGCCGCTCGCTCATGTTGCCAATTTCCGTCAGCGCCAGCTTCAGGTAATCCATCGCCAGGGCAATCGGCTCGCCATGAAAGTTGCCCGCCGAAATTACCTCTACGTTGCCTGCCTCGTCGGCAAAAATGAGCGGATTGTCATTGACAGAATTCAGCTCGATTTCCAGCACCCATTTCGCGTAGGCAACAGAATCTCGCACCGCACCATGCACCTGAGGTACACAGCGCAGCGTGTACGGGTCCTGCACGTTTTGCGAGATGGCGGGGCGCAGCAGCGTGCTGCCCTCCAGCACACGGCGCAGAAACGTGGCGCAGTCGATCTGGCGGGGATGCGGCCGTAATTGGTGCACCCGGTCGTCATACGCCCGATCGGTGCCCTGGAGTGCTTCCAGGGTGAGGGAGGCGGCGATATCGGCCGTGAGCGCCAGGTTGATGGCCCGCCGCACGATGATGGCGCCCAATCCCACCATAAACGCCGTGCCGTTGAGCAGTGCCAGCCCTTCCTTAGCCTGCAAAACAAGCGGCTGGATACCCGCCGCGTTCATGGCCTCACTGCCGGACATCAGCATTCCCTCGTAGAATGCCTCTCCCTCACCAATCAGCGGCAGAGCGAGATGGGCCAACGGGGCTAAATCACCGCTGGCGCCGAGGGAGCCCTGAGCGGGCACCCGCGGGTGTACGCCCTTGTTCAGCATGTCTAGCAGTGTCTGGATCACCTCAGGGCGCACGCCGGAGTAGCCCTGGGCCAGCGTATTCGCTCGGGCCAGCAGCATCGCGCGCACCTGGTCCTCGGGCAGGATGGGGCCGGTGCCTGCGGCGTGGGAACGTACCAGGTTGAGCTGGAGTTGCAAACTCTCGTCGGCGCTGATAAATTTGTCTTTGAAACGGCCGAATCCCGTCGTAATGCCATAGGCAATCTGCCCGTCGCGTACCAGCCTTTCGACGGCTTCACGAGAGCGATTGACGGCGGGGAGAACGGCCGTATCCAGCACCACTTTTCGCCCCCGCGCCACGTCCACCACGTCATCAACCTTCAAATCTTTTCCTGAAATAACTAACGGTTCCATACTTTAATCCTCAAATGGGAGTTTGCTGTCACTTGGGATCATACAGTTGTGCAGGATATAGACAACTGTACAATAGGCGGCATTGGACGCTCCCCACTGTCCAACTAGTGTTTTGCTCCGTAAGTCCTTAACATATTGTTGTCGTACAGGAGCCAAACACTTAAGCAGTTGCCTTAACATAAATACCTATAGATAACTTCTGGGCAACTGCACCAGAAAAGGAGAAACCCATGAACCGCACCATTCGCGCCCCGCGGGGCACGACCCTCACCTGTAAAAACTGGCTCATCGAAGCGCCCTACCGCATGCTGCAAAACAACCTCGATCCGCAGGTCGCGGGTGATCCCGAACACCTCATCGTCTACGGCGGGCGGGGCCGGGCGGCACGCAATTGGGAAGCGTTCGACGCCATCCTGGCGTCGCTGCGCAGTCTTGAACCAGACGAGACGCTCCTGGTACAAAGCGGTAAACCCGTTGCCGTCTTCCGCACCCACACCGATGCGCCACGGGTGCTCATTGCCAACTCCAACATTGTGCCACACTGGGCTACCCAGGCCAATTTTGACAAATGGGAAGCCGAAGGGCTGATGATGTACGGCCAGATGACGGCGGGCAGCTGGATTTACATCGGTACGCAGGGCATCTTGCAAGGCACGTTTGAGACGTTTGCCGCCGCCGCACGCAAGGCGGGCTGGCCATCGCTCAGGGGTAAGTGGGTGCTCACCGCGGGCCTGGGCGAGATGGGCGGGGCGCAGCCGCTGGCAGTGACGATGAACGAAGGCGTTGGCCTGTTTGTTGAGGTGGATCGCTGGCGCGCCGAGCGCCGCCTGAGCCTGCGCCAGCTGGACGTGATGACCGACAACCTGGAAGAGGCGATGACCTGGGTGGATGAGGCGGTCAAAAACGAGACGCCCAAATCAATCTGCTTGGTGGGCAACGCGGCCGAAGTGCTGCCAGAGCTGGTGGCGCGCGGTGTGGTGCCAGACATGGTGACCGACCAGACCTCGGCGCACGATCCGCTGTATGGTTACATTCCTGCCGGACTGTCGATGGCGGAAGCGGCCGTTCTCCGCCAAAACGACCCCGAGGCGTACCAAAAACGCAGCATCGACTCGATGACCCGGCACGTGCAGGCGATGCTGGACTGGCAAAAGCAGGGAAGCATCGTGTTTGATTACGGCAACAACATTCGGCAGCAGGCGTTTAACAACGGCTTGAATAATGCCTTTGATTATCCAGGCTTTGTGCCCGCCTACATACGGCCGCTCTTCTGCGAAGGCAAAGGTCCATTCCGTTGGGTGGCGCTGTCCGGCGATCCCAACGACATCTACGCCACCGACGAGGCGATATTAGAGCTGTTCCCCGAAGATGAGCACCTGGCCCGCTGGATCAAGATGGCCCAGGAGCAAATCGAATTCCAGGGCTTACCGGCCCGTATCTGCTGGCTGGGCTATGGCGAACGGGCCAAAGCCGGGCTGAAGTTCAACGAACTGGTGGCCAGCGGCAAGGTGAGTGCACCCATCGTCATTGGGCGGGATCACCTGGATTCCGGCTCGGTAGCCAGCCCCAACCGGGAAACGGAAGGCATGAAGGACGGCTCCGACGCCATTGCCGACTGGCCGATTTTGAACGCGCTAATCAATGCCGTGAGCGGGGCGACCTGGGTGAGCTACCACCACGGCGGCGGTGTGGGCATTGGCTACAGCCTGCACGCCGGGCAGGTGATTGTGGCCGATGGAACGCCGGAAGCGGCCGTTCGCCTGGAGCGCGTGTTGACCGTTGATCCAGGCATGGGCGTGGCCCGCCACGTGGACGCGGGCTACGAGCGGGCCATCGAAGTGGCCAAAGAGCGCGGCGTGAAAATTCCTATGCTGAACAATTAAGAGAGATTTTTATCAACAGATTGCGCAGATTAAGATGATTTATTCTGCGTAATCTGCGCAATCTTTGATTTTCTTATCGGTGCTTTATGATGGTTGACGCAGATTTACTAATTCACAGTGCCGCACAGGTGGTGACGTGTGCCAGCGACGTGCCCAAGCGCGGCGCGGCTATGCAGGATGTCGGCTTGATTTCTAACGGGGCGGTGGTGGTGAAAGACGGCCGTATCCTGGCCATCGGTCCCACGGAAAGTATCCGCGAGCGGTATACGGCCGTTCAATCGATCAACGCCAGCGGACAGGTGATCTGCCCCGGCTTTGTGGACCCGCATACGCACGTGGTGTACGCCGGGGACCGCATTGGCGAATTTGAGCAGCGCATTCGCGGGGCGACCTACATGGAGATCATGGCGTCCGGTGGCGGCATCGTCAGCACGATGCGCGCCACGCGGGTTGCCTCGGTTGAGGAGCTGGTAGCCGCCACGCTGCCCCGCCTGGAGATGATGCTGCGCCTGGGCACCACCACGGCCGAAGTCAAAACCGGCTACGGCCTGGATCTGGTCAGCGAGCTGAAGATGCTGGAGGCCATTGCTGCCCTGGACCTGGCGCAGCCCATTGACCTGGTGCCGACCTTTATGCCCGCCCATGCCGTGCCGCCGGAATTTAACGGCCGTTCCGCCGCCTACGTCGATTGGGTGCTAAATGAGATGATTCCCGCTGCGGCTGAGTGGCACCGGCGCAGTCATTTTGTGGATGATGACCGTCCGCTCTTCTGCGACGTTTTCTGCGAACAAAACGCCTTCGACCTGGCGCAGTCTCGCCGTGTGCTCGAAGCCGGGCTGCTCCACGGCCTGCCCGCCAAAATTCACGCCGACGAGTTTACCTCGCTGGGCGGCGTGGGGTTGGCTGTAGATTTAGGCGCAGCTTCGGTGGATCATTTGGATGCGACCACGGCGGAAGATGTGGCGCGGTTGGCGGCGTCTGGCGTAGTGGGCATAGTGCTGCCCGCGGTGAACTTCAACCTGGGCAGCCATGAATTTACCAATGCCCGGGCTCTGATTGACGCAGGGGCAGCGATTGCCTTGTCCACAGACATCAATCCCGGCTCGGCGCCGTGCCCCTCACAGCCGCTGGTGCTGGCGATTGCCACGCGCTACCAGCGGCTGCTGCCCGCCGAGGCGCTCAACGCAGCGACGATCAATGCTGCGTTTGGCGTGGGCCTGGCCGGTCGGGTGGGATCGTTGGCGCCGGGCAAGCAAGCGGATTTGCTGCTGCTCAACTGCACGGACTACCGACAGCTGGCCTACCAGTTTGGCGGTAACCTGGTGACGACTGTGGTGAAAAACGGCCGAATCCTCTAAAAATAGCTTCTCGCCACAGCCGGGCTTTGGTGCGACAGCTGTGCCGGATCAGTAGTCCCAACATGATCAGACTGGCAACAGTGTAAAAGAAGTGAAGCAAGTAGATGGGACCAACTGGCAAATTGAGCACGTAGACCCAATAAACCAGGTTGCCCACATTCGCCAAAACGATGTTTAGCTTGCTGTAGGAATGTAAATCTTTGGTTTTGTAGGCCTTCCATATCATCGGGACGTTGCTGCCAATGAAGATGAAGGTGGAAAAAGTTCCGGCCCAAAAAGCAAGTTGTGCCATGATGCTGCTCCTCAGTTCATAGGTCTTTCTTTCTACAAGTTTGATACGTCATCCTCCATTATGCCGGACTGCCGCTGTGGTTTGCATCTGGCAAACGTGTGTCTCCTTTCCCCCCTTTTCACCTGAAGACACGGCCGTTCCCCCTCTCTTTTGGCGCTCCACATGGTTACCCCTCACTGCTAACCTTTGTCAGGTGACGGCCGTATGCCCGGCACAGTATGCTGCTAAGCAACAACTCGTTCAAGCAATCAACGCACATCAATCAACCCAACATTAACCTTCCTGGAGGTGACTCTATGGTTCGATCACACACCATTCCATTGAATGGAATACCGTTTTATTATGCCGAAGTGCCTGGACCGGGACCGAGTCTTGTCATTCTGCACGGTTTAACCGGCTCGCATGATGAATTTCTGCACCTGGCGCCCATTCTGGCCCGCCAGGCCCATCTCTACCTGCTGGATATGCGCGGACACGGCCGTTCCGGCTGGACCCAAAGTGGTTACACCGTGGCTGATTACGGCCGTGATGTCGTCGAGTTTTTGCAGCAGGTAGTGGGCGAAACGGCCGTGCTGCTGGGGCACTCGTTGGGCGCTATGGTGGCTGCCTGGGTGGCCGCCAACCGGCCAGATTTGGTCCACGGCCTTATTCTTGAAGAATCCCCTTTTTACATCTTGGAGGATCTGACCAGCTCGTGGATATACCCTTATTTTGCTTCGCTGCGTGACTATCTGGGGCCGCACCATGCCAGCGGCGGGTCGCTGGCGCAAATGGTGGCCTATGTTGGGCAGGTATCGGTGGATACGGCCGTGTCTGATGATATACGCCAGCGGGCAGTTCAATTGCAGCAGTTTGACCCGGCGGCGCTGGAGCCGCTCCTTCGCCAGGAGCTGCTTGGCGACCAGGACCCAGATAGGCTGCTGGCCCAGATTACCTGCCCTGTGCACCTTATTGCCGCCGAGCAGGGCAGCGGTGGTGTGATGTCGCTGGAGGATGTCCAGTGGATTGTGGCCCGAGTGCCACATGCCGCGCACACCATTGTGAAGAGCTCGGGGCACGACATTCACCTCGATAGACCGCAAGCCTTTTTCCGCGCGGTAATCTCATTTTTATGGAAATTGGAGCGGGTTTTACAAGTCGCAATATAAAAAGGAATAAAAACTCATGTTCAAAAAATTTAAGTTACACACGCTTTCCCTCTATCTTATGCTGCTGGTTGCCGCCCTGGTGTTGATTGGCTGTGGCAGCGGCCGTTCCTCAGAGCAAACGTTTGAACCGTCTGTTGATCAAAGCGCCCTCGTTTCCGCTTATGCGGCCAACCAGGTTCCGGCAGAGAGCAAGATGGACTACCGGTATGCTGCGCAAAACGGCCTGGCGGCTAACACTTCTCTGGTTCCCGCTTCCGCCAGTGACCAGGTTCCAGCAGAAAGCAAGTTAGACTACCAGTACGCGGTGCAAAACGGCGGCCTGGCGGTCGAGTCGCCATCTGTGGCCAACGAAAACACGATGGACTTCTGGTACGCCCGGCAGAACGGTTACGTTTCCTCAGGGAACTAACAAGTGCCGTAAATATTCACAAGGCGATTCATACTCGCGAAGGGCATAATCTGGCATTTTTCCCCGAGGTGAAACTAGAAGGTGCCCGTCGCGAGTATAGAACCCATGACATTTGTCAGGCCACCTTGCCTGGCAAATGTCATGGGTTTTTATGTGCTAGAACCAAGGTGGCCCTGGTTTGCAACAACGAGCGGCTTACCTACGCTGAAATTGACACGCTGGCTAACCGGCTGGCGCGGGCGCTGCTGGCCAACGGGGTGCGGCGGGGCGACCGTGTCTTGCTCTTTTTGCCCAAATCGGTGGAACTCGTCGTGAGCATTTTTGCCACGCTGAAGGTCAATGCCGTGTTTGTGCCGGTCAATCCCTCTATCAAGGTGGACAAACCGCATTACGCCCAGGGTATTTACCGCCAGAAAAAAGCTTACCAATTCATCAGCGTAGACCACGTACGATGATCGTATACCTGGCCGCTTCGGGTAGTGGCGTCGCGTCAGGTGATAAAAAGCAAATCTTCCTACACTGATAGATGACACACACCCATCCTATTGGGCGTGAAAATATTTCTCCTTTTTCTGCTGGGAGGTCCAATGTGTAAATTAAGATTTACTTTTTTACTATTGTTTGTTCTGCTATTCGTTGGCTGTATACCAACCAATTCAACCGGGGATTCGGTGACGGTTGACGCGACACGGCCAACAGCAACGGCCGTTCCCGTTTCACCAACTGCGTTACCCCAACCCACCCAAACGGCTACACAGACACCCCAAAAACCATACGGCGTCACATTCCAGTACGATTCCTCTCTGGCCGCTGGCACTGAACCACAAATCGTAGAAGCGTTTGCGGATGACGGCGGTATGAACTACTTGCTGCTGCCTCAGCATCTTGCCTTTACATTTTCCAACAGCTACGCAGAGGGCAACCCGCTGCTCCAACGGTACCAGCTTAACCTGGAGACAATGCCGCAGATTGTGGTTTACCCTACAGCTGCCTACGCTGCCATGCACCCTTTGGCTAAGACACAGATCGAACAGTTGCAGGCTTTGTTAGCTAAACGGCCCTCTATCCCTGGAGGCATAATGCCTTACCTGCCGTTGATCAATGCTGCCCAGGTATTCCACAGCCAGGTGGACTACTTGCGTTTTGCTAACGGCACGGGCGTGCGCTACGTGGTCGCATTTTCACAGGATGCTTCTCCCACTACCAACCAACATTTGATTTATACTTTTCAGGGATTGACCGACGATGGTCAACATTATGTGGCTGCCTTTTTCCCGGTGACAACGGCCGTTCTGCCAGACACTGTTCAGGTAGATGATTGGGAGGAGTTTAGCCTCAATTATTCAACCTACGTGGCAGAGACAAAAGCAGCGCTAAACGACCTGACCCCTTCTGACTTCGGCCCTGATTTAACTCTGTTAGACGCGGTGGTAACCTCTTTGCAAGTAGAACCAGATGTGGAATTACAAGGGGCAGAAACGGCTGCGTCTTTTTACGAGCCTGGACCCATACGGCCGATGGGTGTCTACCAGGTCTATGAAGATGGCTTGTTCCGCTTATACCGGGTCGAAACAGACGGCACCCCTCCTAGGCAGGTGGCCGAGCGACCCTACAGCATGTTACCCGCACCCGATGCTGCCCACATTGTTTATATGGATGAGAATAACCGCCTCTGGCTAATTGACCTAGCTGAAGGCAACGACAAACAGCTGGCTGAAGACAGTGAGCTTGCTGGACTGTATTTGTGGGGAGATAATGATACACTCCTGTTGGGCGTCTTCTTATCCGCAAATGAAAAAGAAGGCCCCTCCACCGGGCACCTGGCTAAGCTAGATATAGACAACGGCCAACTCCAAATCATTGATGATGCATATCTTTCTCATGGCCGACCAGCAATGTCCCCAGATGGACAGTCCATTGCTTACGACGGCCGTATCTACCGGCCAGACAACGGCTCACAAACTCTAGACCTAACTCAGTTTACTGGCTTGGAGTCAGAGGATCCTTGCAGCCTCTATAATCCAGCTTGGTCAGAAGACGGCAGGCAGCTGGCCTGGTTATGCAGCGGGAAAGTGGGTTCTCGCCTGATTGTATTTGATATGGTCAGGCAAACCGCAATGACCATATTCACCTGGCAGCCGGCCCAGTTCGGCGCGCTGCCGCCCTCACCGGTATGGAGCATTGACGAAAAATGGGTGGCTATTGAAATTTGGGCCAACAATAATGATGAAAACGGGCTGTGGGTCTTACCAGCCGATGGCACAATGGCCCGCTTACACTTACCAACTGGTCATGACCCTATCTGGTTGAATTCAACGCAGCTATTTTATAGCGACAGGGATGAAGATATGAACGGTGACATCAAGCTGCATGACCTGGACTTCGGCCAAATGGGTATACTGGAATTACCCTCTACTGGTGCGATACTGCTGCTATATTATTGACGGTTAAAGCAAATCAAAAAAGAGGCCAATATGGCCTCTTTTCGGGTAAAAATATGGAGCGGGTAACGGGAATCGAACCCGTACTCTTTGCTTGGGAAGCAAATGTGATACCGTTTCACCATACCCGCGAGTGGCCGAAATTATAGTCCCGTGGCAATTAAGTGTCAAATCCAGGAATCGGCCGTATTGCCCTTGCACCTCAACTTTTTCCGCCTATAATGACGCTTCACTAATGTTAAATTTTTCCGTAAATTGATGTGAATTTGTGGGAAAGGCGACTTTGTAGTGCACACTCTTTTCCCCGTTAGCCGCAGTTTCTAAAAATTCAATGTTTCGTAGAGGGATCTATGCAGAAGGCCGTTATTTTGTTGGTGGAGGGGAAGCGTGCCGGGCAAAATACAACCATGCCTGCTTTGGAAAAAGCAGGCTTCGCCTTGAAGCTTTGCCACACGGGCAGCGCCGCCATCAAAACGTTGGCTAATTTTACGCCACAGCTTATCATTTTTAATGCAGCCACCATGCGAACCAATGGTGCACGAACCTGCCGCCGCTTGAAACGCAGTGATCAAACCCTGCCTCTCATCCACATCCGCGCCGAAGGCGAACCCGAAGACCCGGATGCTGAAGCGGATATCTACCTGGAGTATCCCTTTACGCCACGCAAGCTGCTCAATCGGGTCAAGGATTTGCTGCCCATCGACCATGCCAGCGAAGAAATCGTCCGCTATGGTCACATTTCGCTGTATTTGTCTAAAAAATCGGTTGATGTGGCGGGGAAGGGGGAGAGCCGGTTAACTCCGAAGTTGGTGCATTTGCTGGAGCAGTTTCTGCGCCACCCCTGCCAGGTATTAACCCGCCGCGAACTGATGCAGCGCGTCTGGAAAACGGACTACATTGGTGATACACGTACGCTAGACGTACACATTCGCTGGGTGCGGGAGCACATCGAAGAAGATCCGGCGAAACCCTCGTTTCTAACAACCGTGCGGGGCAAAGGGTACGTTTTAACGATTCCCCCAAACAGCACAAATAAATAACAGGTAAACAAAAACGCCACCTTGTTATCGGCGGCGTTCTCGGTGCTAAATTTGTCGTAGAGTTGGGATCAGCTGTCTTTGCGGGCTTTTTCCAGGGCAGCCATCAGGCGGCCTTTGCGGCGGGCGGCATTGCGCGGGTGAATGACATGCTTCCGGGCTGCCTTGTCCAGCGTTTTGTACGCCAGGTTAGCAGCAGCTTCTGCCTCGTCCAGCTTGCCATCAGCCAGGAGCTGACGGGTCTTCTTGACGTAGGTGCGAGCCGAGGAGATGTACATCCGGTTGTGCGCCGTGCGTTTTTCCGTTTGCCGAATCCGTTTCTTTGCCGATTGAATGTTAGCCAAAATTAATACCTCCGATATGCTTACGTGCATTGCAATTCTTGTGAAAGCAATTTGTGTGTTGGCATCGCTTTCACAAAACCATAGAGGCGTGAGAGCGGGAGAATAATAACATAAATAAGCAGCTTTGCAAGTAATTTTCTCTGGCGTCGGCGCTCGCTTCTGCCCGAGATTTTCTTGAGCACGGCCGTATAAATAATCCACCCGCCATGAAGCGTGAAGCGTGGGAAAAAACACGTTTCACGTTTCACGTTTCAAAAAGGTACCGCCGAGCGGAGGTAGGGTGATGACGATGGAGTACGGCTGATCGTGCCAGGGGATGGCCTCAGCCACAAAGTCCCCTTCGTTGATGACGTTGCTGCCGCCGTAGACGGCCGTATCGCTGTTCAACATCTCACGATAAACACCCGGTTCCGGCACGCCCAGGCGATAATGATCCCGCACTACTGGCGTAAAGTTCAACCCCACGATAAGCGCCTCATTTTTAAGCGGCGCCAGCCGCAAGAACGAAAGGATGCTGCGCTGCGCGTCACGGAAATCAAGCCACTGGAAACCCTGCCAGCTGTTATCTTCCTCGTAGAGCGCCGGTTGAGAAATGTAAAGCTGGTTGAGTGCTTTTACGTAATCGTGCAGGCCCCGGTGTTCCGGGTACTGCAGCAGGTACCAGTCCAGGCTGCGCGCCTCGCTCCATTCCTGCCATTGGCCGATGTCACCGCCCATGAAAAGCAGCTTCTTGCCGGGATGGGCCCACATGTAGCTGTACAGCAGCCGCAGGTTGGCAAACTTTCGCCACAAATCGCCAGGCATTTTGTCTAGCAGGCTCTTTTTCAGGTGCACCACTTCGTCATGAGAGAGGGGCAGAGCAAATTTTTCGCTGAAGGCGTAGAGCATGGAGAAGGTGAGCGAGCCCTGATGGTACGCCCGGTAAACGGGATCATTTTTGAAGTAACGCAGCGTATCATGCATCCAGCCCATATTCCACTTCAGGTCGAAGCCCAAATTTTGCGGATTATCGCCGGTGGGGTGGGTAACCCCTGGCCAGGAGGTGGATTCTTCAGCGATGGTGAGCGTACCGGGGTAAAGGGCGTGCACCCGCTCGTTGAAGGTGCGCAGGAAGTGCAGCGCCTCGATGTTTTCCCGGCCGCCGTACCGGTTGGGCAGCCATTCACCTTGCTCGCGCGAGAAGTCCAGGTAGAGCATGGAAGCTACGGCATCGACCCGCAGGCCATCGATGTGGTATTTATCCAGCCAGAACAAGGCGTTGCTGATGAGGAACTGGCGAACTTCGTTACGGCCGTAATTAAAAATGTACGTACCCCAATCGGGGTGAGCTCCCAGGCGTGGGTCTTCGTGTTCGTACAGGTGCGTGCCATCAAAAAAGCCCAGGCCGTGCTGGTCCATCGGGAAGTGTGCTGGCACCCAATCGAGAATAACGCCAATGTTGGCTTGATGGCAGGCATCGACAAAAGCCATAAACTCATCTGGGGTGCCAAAGCGGCGGGTGGGGGCAAAATAACCCGTCACCTGGTAGCCCCAGGAGCCGTCGAAGGGATGCTCGGCTACGGGCAGCAGCTCAATATGGGTATAGCCCATCTCTTTGACGTATGGAATCAGCTCATCGATCAGCTCGCGGTAGGTGAGCCATTCCCAGCCATCTTTGAGTTTCCAGGAACCTAAGTGCAGTTCGTAGATGGCGATTGGCCCGTTGAGCGCATTGTGCTGGCTGCGGCTGCCCATCCAGGCGTCATCGTGCCACTCATAGTTGTTGATGTTCCACACCACCGAAGCCGTGTCGGGCCGCATCTGGCTGGCGAAGGCCACGGGATCGGACTTGGCGACGGTGTAATCTTTGTAATTGGTTTTGATTTCGTACTTGTAAAGGCTGCCTTGCCCTAGACCGGGAATGAAGATTTCCCAGAGACCGCTGCCGGGATGAAAACGCATGGGGTGGCGACGGCCGTCCCAATTATTAAAGTCACCAATGACGCTGACGCGCCGGGCATTCGGCGCCCAGACCAAAAAACGCGTACCGCTCACGCCGTTGATGGTCATCAGGTGTGCGCCCAGGTGGTCGTAGGCTTGCTCATGGGTGCCTTCGGCCAGCAAGTAGCGGTCGGTGTCGGACAGGGTTGAGGTAAAGGTGTAGGGGTCTTCGTATAGTACTGTATCGCCGCCGTAGGTTTGTGCCTGGAACTGGTAAGGCGTGCCCAGAGTGATGTTGGGTAGGACGATGTCAAAAAAACCATCCCAGTGCTGGCGGGTGAGGGGATGTGTTTGCCCTTGAATCTGCACGGAGACGTGCAGCGCCTGGGGATAAAAGGTGCGGATGGCCAGCCCGCCGTCTACTTCATGCGGTCCCAGCACGGCAAACGGATTGCCGTGGTAACCGCCCACAATCGCTTCAATATCACGTGCATTCACGCTTGCTGCTTGTTTTTCTTCCTGGGACATATTCACTTCCTAACTTTATCGGAGAAAATCAACTTGCAGCTATTGTACTCGATTCACTCTATCGTCCCAAAAGCCAGACGAAATTGTACCGGCCGCTTTTCTGTGCTGTACTGGGGATGGTGGCTGCCTGAGTGGATCGTTTCACTTTTGGGCCAATATTTTTACCTGGGGACTGTATGTGGCAGCCATATTCAACCCCGTAAAAATGCCGGGTTATCTCCTTCCGCTGGGCTTGCTGGCGCAGCTAATATACACGAGCAGGATCGGCCTCATTCAGAGCATGCCGGTAGCGCATAAAAACGACGCCTGTTGGTAAGGGAGAAGCTTCCACCAGGAAAGGGAGTGTTGTATTTGGCTGCGGCGGAGCAGGAGGTTTAATAGGGCAGATCCCGTGCCTTGGGATCATCGGCCAGGTAGGGTTGCTGATTTGCCCTTTGCACTGCCTGAATCGATAAAGGATTTGCCCTGACAATAAGCCAGTTTTCAGGCAAGGCTTCGCGCTGGATGGTATCGCCACTGTTGGTAATGAGGAATGACCGCCCCCACAAAGATGCAGGATTGAGAGACGGCCGTTGCACAGTCCTGGTAATCATTTGTTTGCGCCCTGTTGCCGGGATTGGCGGACTCCCGGCACATTTGTACTCGCGGCGGGCACATTCTCACCATCTCTGATGAATATGCAGAATTATGCCTTGGCGAGTAAAACACATACCCTCTGCGTTTTTTATTGTACAACGCGTGTCAACATCTAGTTGGCTTCGTATAGCAGGAAGTGAGTTGTCTCATTGCGCTGTGGCCGCCTCTGGCCGTGCCACTTCTTTTGCCGGGACAATGGCTCACGAAAGGCTGGTGGTTAAGGTAGGCGGCGTGGCGAGGACGCCATGCCGCAGCCAAGTGTTGAGGTAGGCAGTATGGCGTCACCGCCACGCCAAGGATAAATATTTACAGCAAAAGGGTTAACTCTTTATACTTACTCATTGTGTAACTTTTTTTCGTGCGCTTCTTAACTTAGTTATCTGATCCTAAATATAAGGTGGAACCAAAATGAAAAAAAATGATATTCATGGCCTTCATATGACTATTGGTACTAGCCCAGTAAGTAATTTGGAAATGGCTCTTGAACAAGAGCTTGATTTAGTGAAGGTAGCCATTCTATATGCGGATAGTGTGAAATTGTATAGCCCAACTTATTCTATGTTGCATATGATGTCTCAGATGAATGATTTACCTCCTCAACTGAAAGTCAGATTGTTGAGAAGGACCATTCCTTATATAGAAAACAATTCCGACGATGGGCAATTGAAGTATTTTTTGAAAGGCTATGAGAGGCGAATTCGAGAGAATAAAAGGAAGGAAATTGATTTAGCTTTCCAGCAGCAATTTGAAAATTCCTGGGGGCAAATTCAAGACGTTGTATTAAATATTTTGAGGAACACACCGTTCCATGATTTAGCTAATATGGTTGAAGCGGAACGTTTAGAAATTCATCCTTTTAGGCAATCTCGAAGCGAAAGAATGATTGTAGAGAATATTGTCGATTGTATTGCTTTGGCTTCAAGATCGCCCAAATTGAAATCAAGAAGTTCGAGTATTGATGCTCGAAATGATGCTTTAATAACAGAGTTTGTAAACGGTGTTAGCGACGCTGTAACAAGTGGGGACACTTACCCGCTGTTCGATTCGGAAACGAGTAATTTGGTGCGCCTTGGAGTAAAAGAGGGAAAGATCAAGGTGTCTGATACTGGCATCAGGCAAGGCAAACATAGTACCCTAGCCGCTCAACTTTTTGAGCGGCTTCCATTATTTGAACAAGCCTCTTTGGATGAAATTCTTGATATTCGCTCGGAATTAGAAAAGTATTTAACTCGATATCGTCGGGCGGTAATTAATTTCTCTAGTGAAATAAGATCTGCTTATTGGGATGATGATTTTCCCATTGAGGCTGAAGAATTGTTTATTAGAGAAGTCGCTCCAGCAATCCAAGATTTAGAAGAAACAATAGAAGAAAACAAAATCCTAACTGCGTTTTTGAAAAAACACTCTGATTCCCCGTTAATTTTGCCAACAAATGCAGCATTAGGTTTGATTATGTCTCAGAATTTGCCAGGTGAGATCATTAGAGGATTAGGATTGGGCATTGCTGCATCAAGTGTGGCATTTGTTTATGGTGTTTATGATGAATGGAAAAGCGGGAAAAAAGTTGTTGAACAGAACAATTTGTACTTTTACTATCAAGCAGCTCAAAAAGTAGAAAAGCGCATTAAAAAGAGAAAGTGAGCTCACTCTCTCATGGGTAATTTTCTCGCTCGACATCTTGCTCCTGATAATGTTTATTAATACGAGTATGTGGTATGATACACGGCATGGCACAGAAACATAACAAAACACTCCCCTGCTCCGACAGGGAAATTCCTAACGAACACCCGTTTCCCCAACTGACGCTTTTTCTGCGCGAGGTGGGCCTGAACAGCGAGCGTACCGAGCGGGCCTACCGCGCGGGGCTGCGTGCGTTTGCCGATTGGCTGCAAACGCACGGGCCGCACCACAGCCTGGAAGACACCTGGCCCCTCTCCCCTACCCCCCTGCAAACGGCCGATGTCCTGGCCTTTCGCAGCTGGCTGCTGGCTAACCGCGCCCAGGCCACAACTACCACGTACATTGCGGCCGTTCTCAACTACCTCCACTTTCTGGATGGCATCGATCAGCTGCCGGAAGGGATTCAACTGGGCAAACTGGCGCAGCAGCGCAAACGACGGCGCGTGGAGCGCAATCAGGCCGCTTCTGTGGTGGATCTGGACGAGGCGCGGCAGGAGATGCCCAACGTGGTGGGTTATTACAACAAATTGCCTCTCCCGCCGCAAAACGATGCCTACAACCGCCGCCTCTCCCTGCTGCGCGACCGGGCGCTGGTGAATTTGTTGTACTCCACCGCTGCACGTCTATCCGAAATTCTGGCGCTGAACCGGACCCAGGTGGGGAACGGCCGTTCCCAAACCGCCACCATCATCGGCAAAGGTCAGCGCCCACGAACCCTGCATATCATGCCCTACGCCCAGGAAACAATTCAAGCGTATTTGCGTGAGCGTTCAGACAGCAATCCTGCGCTGTTTGTCTCCCACAGCCGTAACGCCGGTGGGGCCAGGCTCACGCAGTCCGGCGCTCACAACGTCGTCAAGAAGGCGGTGAAGGCGCTGCGGCTGGAGCCAACACTGTCCGCTCATGATTTTCGCCATTACCGGGCCACCCAACTGCTGCGCGACGGCATGCCGCTGGAAGTGGTGCAAGAACTGCTAGGACATGCCGATGTTTCCACCACCCGGTCCATTTATGCCCCCGTTTTAGGCGTGCAGGTGGTACGGGAATGGCTGGACAATATGGATCAACCGCCCGACAAAAGTCATTGAGTAATTGGGTAATTGACTGCCAAATTACCCAATTACTTAATTACCCAATACTCTCCTTTCCCCTGGTGACAATGAACTCGGGCTTTTGTGACGTTTGTTACTACGGCCGTTTCCCCCTAAAACCTATACTCGGAACCGAACATTTGATTTACAAGCTGCAAATACAGCCACAGCGAAACCGCAACTTTTACCTTTTCCTTCCTCTGTTTCGCTGTGGCTTACTTTTTCCAAGGAGCGTGTGATGGATTTTGGCGTACCACGAGAAGTCCGCGATTTAGAGTCGCGGGTGGGACTTTCCCCCGCCGGGGTGTTTACCCTGGCCAGGGCTGGCCATACCGTTTACATCGAAACAAGCGCCGGGCTTGCCGCCGGTTTTTCTGATGAAGATTACCGCGACGCCGGGGGGAAAATTGTCTATTCGGCGCAGGAAGCATACGGCCGTGCCGATGTGGTGGCCAAAGTCACCCGCCCCACTGCGGCGGAGCATGCCCTCTTTCGTCCTGGCCAGACGATTTTTTCTTTTCTCCACCTGCCCGTTTCCTCGCCTGATTTGCTGGAGGCGCTGACGGAGCGAGAAATTACGGCCGTTTCCTACGAACTAATCGAAGAAAGCGACGGCACGCGCCCGGTGCTGCTGCCCGCCAGTATCGTGGCCGGACGCATGGCGCCGATTGTGGCCGGGCGCCTGCTGCGCAGCGACTACAACGGGCGCGGCATTTTGCTCAGTGGGCTGCCGGGTGTGCCCGCTGCGGTGGTGGTGATTGTCGGAGGCGGCACGTTGGGCAGCAACGCAGCGCGCGCCTTCATCGGCGTTGGGGCCGAGGTGACCGTGCTGGACCAGGACCCACGCAAGCTGCAAAACCTGTACGACACGCTAAACGGCCGTGTCACCACCATGTTTGCCAACGAGCTGAATCTCAAACGCGCCACCCACTTTGCCGACGTGCTGATAGGGGCGGCATCCAAGTCTGGCCGTCGTGCGCCAATTGTAGTCAGCCGCGACATGGTAAAACAGATGCGGCGCGGCTCGGTGATCATCGATTATGCCATCGACGAAGGCGGTTGTGTGGAAACCAGCCGCCCCACCACGCTGCGTAACACTACTTTTGTGGCCGAGGGCATCATTCACCACTGCGTGCCCAACATGACGGCCGCTTACGGCCGTACCACCAGCTACGCCATCACCAACGCCGCCCTGCCCTACCTGTTGGCCGTGGGCGAAGGGGACATTTTGTCGGCCAGTGAACAGTTGGTGGCATTAAAACGAGGCATTACGTTGGTGAACGGCCGTTTGGTCCACCATGAAGTTGCCCAGGCCCTGGGGCAATCCTTATAAAAAATTGGTCCAATCTTGAAGATTGGACCAATTTAACATAACTACCACGAGAATTGAGATGAATTGGGAAAATATTTACCGTCGGAAAGTAACCGACGTTTCTACTGCACTTAGCCACATTCAATCAGGCAACCGCCTCTACGTGGGCGGCGGCGCAGGTGTGCCCGTCCAGTTAACCCAGGGGCTCACGCAAAAAGCGGCCGAATTACGCGATGTTGAGCTTACCCACATCCTGACCTTTGCCGAAGCGCCTTATGTGGCGCCGGAGTTCAGCGACAGCTTTCGCGTCAATGCTCTGTTTATTGGCGCTAACGTGCGCAAGGCTGTCGCCGAAGGCCGCGCCGACTTTACCCCCATTTTCCTTTCGGAAATTCCTGGGCTGTTTCGCAATGGCATTCTTCCTATCGACGTCGCCCTGATTTCCGTATCGCCGCCAGATGAGCATGGCTTTTGCAGCTTTGGCGTGGAGGTAGGCACCACCAAGCCAGCGGCCGAATCGGCCAAAATCATTATCGCTGAAGTGAATCAACAAATGCCCCGCACGCATGGCGACAGCTTCATTCATGTCAGCCGCCTGCACCACATCATCGAAGCAAGCTATCCGCTACCCGAATCGCCCCAAGGTGGCAGCTCAAGTGAGCATTTGCAAATTGGCGAGTTTATCGCCGAAATGATTCCCAACGGTGCGACGCTGCAAATGGGCATTGGCAGCATTCCTGATGCCGTGCTGCGCTGCCTGGGCAGCCACAAGGATTTGGGCATTCACACCGAGCTGTTTTCTGACGGGGTGATTGAGATGGTGGAAAACGGGGTGATTACCTGTGCCCAAAAAACTTTCCATCCCGGCAAAATTGTGGCTGGTTTCCTCTTTGGCACCCAGGGATTGTATGACTTCATCGACAACAACCCCATGATCGAAATGCATCCCACAGACTACGTAAACGATCCGTTCAACATCGCCCAAAACGAGAAGATGGTGGCCATCAATGCCGCTCTGCAAATTGATCTCACTGGCCAGGTGTGCGCCGACTCCATCGGGCCGCGTTTTTACAGCGGCGTGGGCGGGCAGTTGGACTTCATCCGGGGGGCGGCACGGTCCAAAGGCGGCCTGCCGATCATTGCCTGCCTGTCCACGGCGCAGGGTAGCAAGGTCAGCCGCATTGTGCCTATGCTCAACCACGGTGCTGGCGTGGTCACCACCCGCAACGATGTGCATTTTGTGGTTACGGAGTATGGCGTGGCTAATTTGTACGGCCGTACCATCCGCGAACGAGCCCAGGCGTTGATTCAAATTTCGGCGCCCCAGTTTCGTGAAGAATTAACGGCCGCTGCCAAATCCCTCGGCTATTTCTAGCTTGTGAAACGTGTGAGATTGGACCAATCTTAGATGCAGGCACAAAAAAAAGGTGGAGCGGTTTTTCCGCCCCACCCTTCTCAATTAAATCCCCGGTAAAACAAAACTAAACAGGCACTTAAAACAAAACTAAACAAGTGCTGCTTCCAGAACGGCCGCACGGAAGCCAGCCCGCAGCACCTCCAGGTTGCCCTGAAGGAACTGCTGTTTATTTTCCGGAAGGTGGTCGTGTAGGGCTTCTTCAACGGCCGTTACCGGTAAAACCAGGTGGCGGGCCAGCATGGCGCCTATCATGGCCATGTTCAGCATCTTCACCGTGCCAAATTCGGCCGCCAGGTCGTTGGCCGGGATGGTCACAATGTCTATATCGCGGCGCGGCGCTTCTACCTGCACGATGCTGCTGTTGACAACTAGCAGCCCGCCCGGCTTCACCAGCGGCGCGTACTTGGCGTAGGACGGCTGGTTAAACACCAGCGCAATATCTGGCTCGGCCACGATGGGCGCGCCAACGGGATCATGACTGATGATCACCGTGCAGTTAGCTGTGCCGCCGCGCATTTCTGGACCATAAGACGGGATCCAGGTGACAAAACGGCCGTTATCCATGCCCGCATACGCCAGTAGTTGACCGGCAAACAAAACACCCTGGCCACCAAAGCCAGAAATTATAATTGAAGTTTCCATTGTGTTAATCCTCATTAGTGCATTAGCTGGAGTCAGAGCGAATCATGTGCTCGTCAACCATTGTGGTCAGCAAATCGCGCCGGTTCTTTTCGCGCAGGGATTGGGCCAGCACATCGGCGCTCAGCGCTTTTGGATCATGGCTCAAATCCGCCTCCTGTTTGGCGACAGACTGGCTGTACCAGACAGTGACAGTGAACAGCTCACTTTCAGGTACTGCCACTTCACTGACCTGAATGACCTTGTAATGGCTCGCCTCGACATCATTCAGGAACGCAGCCAACTCATTGCGCACGATATTTTGCTGGCTCACCACGTCTTGTTCTGCATTCACCCGACCGGAAAAAGTTTTATAGACAATCATCCCCGACACTCCTTTGCAAAAACAATGCCGCTGGCAGGTTTTTGCACTACATTAGACGCTGTCCAGGACTATTATACAGGAACCGGCGTTAGAACCTTCTCCAGCACCTGACCCAAACGGCCGATCCCTTCCCCAATCTGCTCCGGTGTGGCATTAGAAAAGTTGAGGCGGAAGCTGTTTTTCTGCTGGTCGTTATCCGGGTAGAAGGTGGCCCCCGGCACAAAAGCAACGTTGTGGGCGATGGCTTCTTGCAGAACGGCCGTACTGTCCATCTCCTCAGCCAAACTTACCCAGAGGAAAAGCCCGCCCTTGGGAGTAGTCCAACGTACGCCAGGCGGAAAGTGTTCGGCCATGGCGGCCAGCATGATGTCGCGGCGTTCCCGGTAGACCTGCCGGATCTGGCGCACATGCTCGGCCAGAAAGCCGTCTTTGGCCACTTCATACGCCACCATCTGCACGAAGGAACTGGTGTGTAAATCCATGCCCTGCTTGGCCATCACGCAGTGCTGAATGACGCTGGCCGGAGCCACGATCCAGCCCAGGCGCAGACCAGGAGCTAACGTCTTGGAGAACGTGCTCATGTAGATGACGTTGCCCTTGAAGTAGCTGTTTGGTATGTTGTGATTGGTGTATTGACGGCCGTTCAGCTTATCGGCATCCAGCACCACCAGCGGCGGCAAATGTTCACCCTCAAAACGCAGCTCACCGTAAGGGTCGTCCTCAATGATGGGCACGCCGTACCGGTCGGCAATGTCAATCAGCGCCAGACGGCGCTCGTAAGACAGCGTGACGCCGCCCGGATTTTGGAAGTTGGGCAGCACGTACATAAACTTCGGGCCACCGCACAACGCCTCTTCCAGCAAATCGATGCGCAGGCCGTCGTCGTCAATCGGCACGGTGCTAAATTCCGCCTGGTAAGCCCGCCAGGCTTGCAGCGCGCCCAGGTAGGTTGGCTGCTCCGTCAGCACCAGGTCACCAGGGTTGATCAGCAGCTTGCCGATCAGGTCCAGTGCCTGCTGCGACCCGCTGGTGATGAGTACGTTGTCTACCGACGCTTCGATGCCATAACGCCCCATCTTCTCGACTATCAGCTCTCGCAGCGGCAGATAACCTTCCGTGGTGCTGTATTGCAGCGCCTGGCTGCCGTGCTGGCGCAGCACGCGTTGGGTGGCCGCTTCAAACGCCTCCACGGGGAACATTTCCGGCGCGGGTAGGCCCCCGGCAAAAGAGATGATTTCCGGCTTTTGGGTCAGCTTGAGCAGTTCACGAATCATTGAGCTGCCCATGCGTTGGGTCCGTTGAGCGTAGCGATGATGCCAGGGGGTACTCATTTTTTAGCTCCTTTGTGTGATTGCAGGCGTTCATCTACTTTGTAATCGCCCAGGGGATAGAACGGCACCAATTCCTCTTCCACCCAGGTCAGGGCTTCGTTGGGCGTCATGCCCCAGTTGGTGGGGCATGAGGAGAGGAGCTCCACGACGCTGAAGCCCAGGTTGTCCAGCTGCGCTTCAAAGGCGGTGCGAATGGCCTTTTTGGCCTGCAGCACGTGGCGGGCATCATGCAAGCTGCGGCGGACGCTGTACACTGTGCCCGGCAGTTGGGCCAGCAGTTCAGCCATGTGGATGGGTTGGCCCGCCAGCTGAGCGTCGCGGCCAAAGGGAGAGGAGGTGGTTTTTTGGCCCAACAGGCTGGTGGGGGCCATTTGCCCACCGGTCATGCCATAAATGGCGTTGTTGATGAAGATGACGGTGATCTTCTCGCCACGGGCAGCGGCGTGAATGATTTCGGCCGTACCGATGGAGGCCAGATCGCCATCGCCCTGGTAGGTAAAGACGATTTTGTCGGGGTTGACTCGCTTGACGCCGGTGGCCATGGCAGGGGCACGGCCGTGGGCGGCTTCGCAGGCATCGACATCGAAATAGTTATACGAAAACACCGAGCAGCCCACCGAAGCCACCAGGATGGTATCTTCGCGAATGTTGAGTTCGTCCAGCACTTCGGCCACCAGGCGGTGGGCGGTGCCGTGGGTGCAGCCGGGGCAGTAATGGGTATGAACGTCACACAGGCTAGACGGCCGTTCATACGCAATTTTCTCTAAAGGTTGAACGTGATTTTGCTTAAAAACAACTGTGTCCATTTTATTCTCCACTTTTTATCTTAGACGGCGACGGCCAACTGCTCCAAGAAAGCTTCTGTTTCGCGCTCCACTTCTTCCGGCAGCGGGATGCGTCCGCCCATCCGGCCCAGGAACTTCACCGGTTTGTGGATTCCGGCCACCATGCGCACGTCATGCAGCATCTGCCCGGCATTCATTTCTACTACAAACAGCGCTTTGCTTCTTTCGGACACTTCGGCCAGGGCATCTTCGGGGAATGGCCACAGGGTGATGGGGCGGAACAGCCCAACCTTGACCCCATGACGACGCAGCCGCTGTAAGGCCGTTTGCGCCACGCGGGCGGCCGTGCCAAAGGCCACCAGGACCACGTCGGCATCTTCCACAAAGTGGGTTTCGTAACGGACCTCTTCGCGCTGGATCTGGGTGAGCTTGGCTTGCAGCTTCTGGTTCAGCTCTTCTAGCCCTTCCACGCCCATGTACAGCGAATTCACCAGGTTACGTTCCCGGTTTTTGGCGCCGGTGAGGGCCCAGGACGGCCGTTCCACCGGCAGTTCACGCATGGGGGGCAGTTCGGCCGGTTCCATCATCTGGCCAATGGCACCGTCGGCCACCACAAAGACCAGCGTGCGGTACTTGTCTGCCAGGTCAAAGGCCAACACCGTGAGATCGATCGCCTCCTGCACATTGGCCGGGGCCAGCACGATAGGATGGAAATCGCCGTGACCGGCCGTTTTGGTCACCTGGTTGTAATCAGACTGGCTGGGCTGAATGTTGCCCAGTCCCGGCCCGCCGCGCATCACGTCGATGATCACCCCAGGAACTTCTGAACCGGCGATGTAGCTAAACCCTTCCTGCATCAGGCTGATGCCTGGGCTGCTGGAAGAGGTCATCACGCGCACGCCAGCGGAGGCGGCGCCGTACACCATGTTGATGGCCGCCACTTCACTCTCCGCCTGCAAGAACACACGATCCAGCTCAATCATGCGGCGGGACATATGCTCCAACAATTCAGTTTGGGGGGTAATGGGGTAGCCAAAATATGCTTCACATCCGGCACGAACGGCCGCTTCGGCAAAAGCAATATTTCCTTTAAGCAATTGCTTCGACATAGGCTTGTCCCTCCTTATGTAGTTGCCGGTTAGAACTTTTCTGGGGTAGATCGCGGAACACCGTAATGCAGCCATCTGGGCAGACCACAGCACACAGGGCACAACCCGTGCAAAGATGGTCCGGATCCGCATAAAGTGCGGGCCGGTAACCTTTGCTGTTTAATGATTCGGCCAGTTGAATAACAGATTGGGGACAGGATGGGCGGCACAGTTCGCACCCTTTACAACGTTCGGCATCTATGACAATACGTCCAGTAGCCATTAATGGAAAACCTCCGTAGTTGTTAAGGGCTTAACCATTCCCACTTGGGTGGCAGAAACGGTCAAGCTGGTTAGGAAATAGTGGGTCTGCTGCCCAAGAACAGGCAGCGTTTTCTGAAAACAAAAAAGGGCTGCCCAGGTGGTATCTGGTCAGCCCGATGGTTTATTAAGGATCATAACATTGATCTCACAGTCCAAGTATCCAGTTTCAGGGGCCAAAACTGTAGTGATGATGTGCCCATATCCTCATGAAGAATGTCATGACAGAAAATACCTACTTAAACAATACTTCTTCACAATACACCTTTTGTATACCTGGCCAAAACCTTTCATCTGTTATGGTGTACCCACACAGGTTAAAAACAAGACAAAATCGAGGTTTATCACTGAAATGAAAACAAACAATGACCCTTTACGCTACCCTTTGGCTATCTTTTTTATTCTAACTTATGCTATTTCCTGGACCATCTGGCTGTCGATGATTGTTTTATCGCTGGACATTCTGACACCACTGGGACGGACGCTTAACATCATCGCCATCTTTGGGCCGACGCTGGCCGGACTGGTTTTGACGGCCATTCGCCACGGCAGCAGCAGTGTAGGCCAGTTGATCGGCCGGTTGTGGCGGCCACAGCCTCGCCCCACCCGGATCGGCGTAGCCTTGTTACTGCCTCTGGCAATTATGGTGGCCGCCGCTGCGCTCGCCTTCCTGATCGGTGATCTGCTGCTGTCTACAGCTGCTGCGGGCTGGCTGCTGCTGCTCGGCGAGTTTGTACGTATCTTCTTTTTCGGCGGTCCGCTGGGGGAAGAAATTGGCTGGCGGGGGTATGCTCTGCCCCGGCTGCTGCGCGACCATAGCCCCATGCAAGCCAGCGTGCTGCTGGGGTTGGTGTGGGGGGGATGGCACGCGCCGATTTACGCCATCGTCGGCACTGGCCAGAACGAGATGTTACGCAGCGGCGGTTCGTTTCCATTTCTCTTTATCGCTTTTGTGGTATGGACCATCGGCCTCTCGATTCTGTTTACCTGGCTTTATAAGCTGGCGCAAGGCAATTTGTTGGTAGTTATTTTGTTTCATGCGGCGGTGAATACGGCCGTTTTCCTACCCGCTTTTTTAGGCGTCCAGTCCGGTATGATCACGCTGTTGAATGCGGGTCTGACCTGGGTAGCTGCTGTTCTGGTCAGTCGCACACGGCTGTTCCGGCAAGAAGCTGGGACCGGCCACAGCCCCCATTTTGGTCGTTCGCGCTGAAGGCGGCGACAATGGGATTCGGTCAAGCCCTAAGGCCCGCAATAATTCTTGATAAATCTATTGGACAGTCTTCGCCCCTGTCCAGGTGGGGCGCAGGTAGATAAACCAGTAAACCAGACCCACCATAAGCGCTCCACCGATGATGTTACCAATGGTAACGGGCAGCAGGTTGCGCAGGAAAAAGTTCCCCCAGGTCAGATTGGCATAAGCCTCGGCGCTGCTGCCGATCTGGCTCCAGAATTCAGCCGAAGCGCTGCTTTTCACCAGCAGCCCCATGGGAATAAAGTACATGTTGGCCACGCTGTGCTCAAATCCGGCGGCGACGAAGGCCGTGATGGGGAAAATGATGGAAAGAACCTTATCGGTAGCGCTGCGGCCGCCCAGGCACAGCCACACGGCCAGGCAAACCAGCGCGTTGCACATAATCCCCAGGACTAACGCCTGGCCAAATGCCAGGTTCACCTTGGCATTGGCAGTGTTAAGGACATTTTGGCCCACAGCGCCGTTGGCAAAGGTGTACTGTTGGCTCCACAGCATCATTACGGCCGTTGCCACCGACCCCACAAAATTGCCAATGTACACAATGACCCAGTTCCGCAATAGCTGCCAGGTGGTCACCTTGCCATCAGCCCAGGCCATCACAATCAAGTTGTTGCCGGTAAACAGCTCCGCTCCGGCGCCGACTACCAAAATGAGGCCCAGGCAAAAGACCAGGCCGCCCAACAGCCGGGTAAGGCCAAAGGGCAATGTGCTGCCCGTGGTAACCGTCGTGGCAAAAATGGCTCCCAGAGCAATAAACGCCCCCGCCAGTACTGCCAGGGCAAACATCCGCAGGGGACCCAGCGTTGCCTTGGCCACGCCAGAAGTTTCTGCCTTACGTGCCATATCCCGGGGCACCAACGCATCAATGTTGAAGCCAACGCCATCTTGCATGTTTTAGCATCCTCGATTTGAATATTTTTTTGCTTGCAATTTGCTTAACTCGGTCACAATACGGCCGTCGGCAGCTCTTGCCGCTGGCTCTTGCGCCCGGCAATGAAGCTTGGTGTCCGATCCCACGTCTCTGTCTGAACGGTCCGCATTGTGTCTGTCAGGTAGATGGTGCCGCCGTCGGCATCATAGTCGTCGATGTAGTCTGCGGGGATGTAGAAGTGGCCAGCAAAGTCCAGGCTCCACACTTCCAGGTAGCTGGCATACAGGCGCAGGTCAGGGTTGACATCGTCCAACCGGTGATGAATCCGCAGCAGTTCTCCCAGCTTGACGCCATCGGCAGTTATCACTCTGTCATACTTTTTGAATGGACTGTTTTCTTGCATGTCAGATTCTCCCTCTTGATGCTATTTTCATAGTCGTACGACCGACCGTGAAGTGACAAAAAGTAAACAAACCAGCGACCAATGTCATTTGATGACCAATGTCATCTGATGACACATGTCATCTTACTTTTCGGAAGCCAGACCGGGCAGCAGGCCAACCGACGCCGCCCGGCGCACGCCATTACGAATGGCCTCCGCAACCATTTCCACGGCCAGATTGGCTACCAGGTCAAAGGAGGCTTCCACCTGTGAAGTTGCCAGGGCGTACGCTGTGTCGCCGTCGTGGGTAGTGTGAACGGGGCGAATAGCCATGGCGAACCCATCGTGGGCGCGCTGGGCCAGGCGATGCACCTCCACCTTGGTCAGTGTGGCGTTGGTAAACACCACCACCAGCGTGGTGTTGGTACCTACCGGCGTTTGCGGCAGCCGGGCGAAGTAGCGGTGCGGGTTTTCTTCGACGAGCCAACGGCCGTCATCCAGCCGCGCCCCGGCCAGCACCGTCCCATCGTCGTTTACCACATCACCAACAGCGTTCACCACCGCCCCCGCGCCCACCACCAGGTCATCCTGCTCGATGCAGCTTAGCCCAAAACCACCCTTCATGATGGTCTGGAAGCCGCCCCACTTGCCTACGGTGACCCCTGCGCCAGCGCCGACGTTGCCCTGCGCCACATTCACGTCGACAGCATTCTGGCAGGCCTGGTAACCCATAGCGGCATCGGGTGGATGTTTGCCCTCGTTCATGAACAGGTCGTAGACAACGGCCGTTGGCACCAGCGGCACCGGGCGAATCGGCGTGTAATGGCCAATGTCGTGTTCGGCCAGGTAGCGCATTGCACCGTCGGCCGTGGCCAGGCCAAAAGCACTGCCCCCTGTGAGCATCACGGCATGAATAAATTGGATGGGCTTGTCTGGCTGCAAAAGCACCGCCTCCCGACTTCCCGGCGCGGGTCCGCGCACGTCTGCACTGGCCACGGTATTTGGTGGGCACAGAAAAACGGTGCAGCCCGTGTTGTATTCACTGTTGGTGGCATGTCCAATCTTAAGTCCGGCTAAATTCAAAACACCCTCCCCCACGCTAATTCTTTTCACGTATCACTGTTAACTTTTTTCTTGCAATCTGTTTTGAGTGTATTAGGGTGAGTGAGTGATTAAGTCACTACACGAATATTCTATTTCCATCGCGTCAAAATCGTCTCTCGTTCAAACATACGCACGGTAAGGTAAATCAGCGCCGCGTCTAACACAACGAGCACAACGGCCGCAATCGCCACCAGCTCACTGCTCAGCAAAAACAGGCCAAACGACTGCCCCAGGATGAGCAAGATGATAGGCATCATTACCGCCCCCGCCAGCTGTTCGGCCGTACGCGGATCGGTAACCCGCGAGGAGATCATCATCGCCGCGCAGACAGCCATGACGGCCAGCAGCGGCCCCACCACAAACACGGCCAGGAGCCACATCGGCTGCATAAGTTGACCAGAAACCGCCGCACTGCTCATCAAGCGCACGGCAACCATGTAGATGGCATACGAAATCCAGGTCACCACCACCGCAGGCAGCACAGCGGCGATTGCTTTTCCCAGGATTAATTCGGCCGTGGTGATCGGTGTGGCCAGCAGCGGTTCCAGACTGCGCGTTGTCTTCTCGCCAACGATGCTGTAGGCAGCAATGGTCACCGGAATCATCACCGGCAAAATCATAAACAGCAGGGTGAAGATATTAAGCATATACACCTGCGTACAATCTGCTTCACTTAGACCGACACACAGCTCACCAAAAAACTCATCTGGCGCAGCCGAAGTATCCACGCCCATTTCCTCGGCTCCCAGGCCGCGCATGGAGTAAAGGGTAATCAGCGGCAGCGCAGTGAGAATAATCGGCAGGAAGGCGACAGAGAAGAGCACCAGCTTGTTCTTGAATACCTCGGCCCACTCTTTGTCTATAATGGTTTTAATTTTGTCCATTGCTTGCCTCCTCCCCTTCTGTGCGGTTGATGAGCTGCAAATAGATTTCCTCAAGCGAGTAGCGGAGTTCACCGACAAACTGAATGCTTTGGCCGCCTTCCACTAACCGGCGAATCATTTCCGGGTTGTGCTGCTCGGGTTCGTCTACCGCCACCAGCAGCTTGTTTTCCACAGCCTCGATTTTTTTGACGTACGGCAAGTTTTGCAGGATGGGCAGCCCTGATTGCGCCGGATGGGACAGGTGAAAGACAACCTGACGGCCGTACAGCTGCTGCCGCAACCCTTCTGGCGTATCCAGCACGCGCAGCCGCGACTTAAATACCGCCACCCGGTCACACAGACGGTCGGCCTCGTCCAGGTTGTGTGTGGTGAGGAAAATGGTGCGCCCCTGCTCCTTCACATCGGCAATAAAGTCCCGCACCAGCCGCGATGCCTCAGGGTCCAGGCCTGCCGTCGGCTCGTCCAGGAACAAGATGCGCGGTTCGTGCAGCAGGGCGCGGGCGATGGCCAGCTTTTGCCGCATCCCCTTGCTAAAGGTGCCGGCCGCATCATTGCGCCGGTCCCACAGGCCCAGCAGGCGCAGATATTTCTCCACCTGCCCGTCCACATCCTTCACTTCGTAAAGACGAGCGTAAATGGCCAGATTTTTATAGGCCGAAAGCCGTTCGTACATGCCTGGGGTTTCTGTCAGAATGCCCACGTTGCGTCGAATCTCGGTGTCCGCCTCCCCCAGCTTGTGGCCCAGCAGCGAGGCAGTGCCTGCTGTCGGGGCAATGAGACTGGTCAACATGCGCACGGTGGTCGTTTTGCCCGCCCCGTTTGGCCCCAAAAAGCCAAACACTTCGCCCTCAGGAATAGTGAGGGTGAGACGGTCAACGGCCGTTAAATCGCCAAACTGCTTGGTTAAATTAGTCGTTTCTATCATTTTTCTTTCTTCATTATAATGGCTACGCGAAAATAAGTTAGCCCGAATATTTGCTGCGTTCCAACATTTCGGCGGTGCTGGCGAGTGGCGCAGGTTGGATCGACTTTAGCTCAGGCAGCGGTTCGAGGGGAACGGCCGTTGGCTCCGGCATACGCAGCAGGAAAATAATTGCCAGGCTGACCAGGCTCATGCCGCCCAGCACCGTTTCCGCCCAAACAATCCCCCACTGCGATACAACATAGACCAGCGTCCCGTCAATCAGTGCATGCCAGCCGATAGCCGCCAACAGCCAGCGGCACTGGCCACGCACCAACGCCTGCATCACCAGCAGCGACGCTGCTAGATGCAGCATCAGGGCAAACACGCGCTCCAGTGCCCCAAACAACGCCATCCATGGGGACACGCCAAACATCGCCTCAATCTGCTGCTCTACCAGGTGGAGTTGGTCTTGCGGCACAGACGCCAAAATCCCCTGGAAATATCCGTTTTTCAGCCCGAGCAAAATTACAAAGTTAATTAGACCCAGGACACCCAACAAGATGGCCTCAATACCACCATGCCCGGCACCCACCATCAATCCCTGGCGCCAGCTGCGGGCGTCTCTGGCCCAAAAGCGAAAGGTCAGGTAACGGGCCACACCTTCAAACGTGCCCGCAGATAAACCCAAAAACAGGGCATATAGAGGTAAATTTGTGGGGGAAAACCAGCCGAGCTGCTGCAAAATAAGCCAGTTAAACGGCAGATGGCCTACCTGGGACAGCACAAACGCCACGGCGCCAATGCCAAAAAGCCCCCACCCCACGTGCCGCCGCACCGCAATCCAGCGGCCCAAGAAAATGGGCATCAGGACCATCAACAGGAAGTTCAGGGCCAACAATGTGGTAACCATTTGCTACTCCTTGTGCGCCAGATTGTAGCATGATTTACCCTTTTCGACGGGAGATTCACGGCCGTTTCGCGGCTGAAGGCTGTCTGATCTGGTTGGCTCGGCTATAATACCGCGGCTCCCCCAAAACTTGCGATCCGCACCCGGGTGACTTTATTAAGTAAACCGCACAAAGTTAAGAAAAAGTCTGCGTTTGGTGCGGTTTACCCAGGTAATTGGCAGATTTAGGGTGAACCCTTTTAGAAAAACTTTCTGCCAATTACATAAAACGGCCGTTCCTCCCCAAATCAGGAGTGTTCACGATGGATGAAGCTGCATTGAACTTCCCCCCAATTGAAGAGATTGAACAGATGGTAGCTGAAGGCAGGCTGGAACAGCTGCAGAGCCAGCTGGCGCGCATTCATCCCGCCGACATTGCCGCCTTGCTGGAAGAACTGGAGCCGGAAACGGCCGTAACCGTCTTCGAACTGCTGCCCATTGAAATTGCCAGTGAAGTGCTGGATGAAACCGGCAGCCAGATTCGCCAGGAGTTGGTAGAAAAGGTAGACGATGAGCGTCTGGCCGACTTGCTCGACGAACTGCCCATGGACGACGCGGCCGAATTCCTCGAAGACCTCCCCAATGAAATCTCCGACCGGCTCATCGGCCTCATGGAGCCAGAAGAAGCGGCCGAGGTGCAGGAACTGCTGGCCTACGAAGAAGAAACCGCCGGCCGCCTTATGACCCGCGACGTGGTTGCCCTTCGCCGCCAATGGACTGTCAGCGAAACGTTTGATTATTTGCGCTCGTTGGAAGATGCCGAAACACTGCACTACCTCTACGTGGTAGACCGCGACAAGAAACTCATCGGCGTGGTACCGCTGCGTACGCTCATCCTGTCGCAGCCGGAGGCCACCATTGAATCGCTCATGAGCACCGATGTCGTATCCATCAACGTTGCCGCCGACCAGGAAGAGCTGGCCGAGCTGGTGTCCCGCTACGACTACTTTGTGATGCCCGTGGTTAACGACGCTAACGAACTGCTCGGTGTGGTCACCGTCGACGACGTGCTAGACATCTTTGAAGAAGAGGTTACCGAAGATATCCAGCGTTTGGGTGGTTCTGAGCCGCTTGACCAACCCTATTTTGCAGTTTCCGTTTTCCAAATTGTGCGCAAACGCATCGGCTGGCTGCTGTTGCTTTTTGTCGCCTCTACCCTCTCTGGTGAGGTTATCCGCCTGTTTCAAAACGAACTGGACCTGGTGGTCGCCCTCGGCTTCTTCATCACCCTCATTACCGGCACCGGTGGTAATGCCGGGTCGCAAACCGTGGCCACCATCATCCGGGCCATTACGCTGGATGAAGTGCGCTTGAGCAACTTAGGTGCAGCCTGGCGGCGCGAGGTATCGGTTGGCCTTCTGCTGGGCCTGGTGATGGGTGCCGTAGGCATTGTGCGTGCTTTGCTCTGGCAAACTGGTTATGAAGTAGCCCTGGTCGTTGCTCTTACCTTGCCCGTCATCGTCATCTGGTCCACCACGGTGGCCACGCTCATCCCCATCCTGGCAGACCGCTTTCACATCGATCCAACTGTCATCAGCGGCCCTATGATCGCTACCATTGTGGATGCTACGGGCCTGCTCATTTACTTCTCACTAGCCAAGTTCATCCTGGGCATTTAAGCAATGCTTTGCCAGCCTATATGACAAAAGTAACAATTGCCGAAAACAAAAATCAGTTGACAAGGAAATAGCGATCCACTATACTGTACCTATCCTGTAGGAATAAAGTACTACTTTAAACCTAGAGGTAGAGGAAGCTCCGAGAAATTGGACAGTTCTTTACCGAAGTTGCGGAGATTTGAACTTAAAACTCATTTTATTGAAAGATAAAAAGAGAGATAAGGACAAAAAACCAAAACAATTTCTAATAGGCGTGTAAATCCGTTTCATAGATGGAAGAACACAAATAACAGGAAGCAAATTCCAAAGGCAAAGAGAGACAAATAGTCACTTGGCACCAGCGGAAGCGGTAAATCAACTAGAAGGTTACTTGGGGCTCCTCGCTTTTTTAGCGCATCTTGTTAGATGCGCTTTTTTGTTTCGGCTGGTTGGATCAGGGCTGGAATATTTCTGGCTTGAGCAGGCCAACAAAAGGTAAGTTGCGATATTTTCCCCGGTAATCCAACCCATACCCCACTACAAAACGATCTGGCAGATCAAACCCTTTATACTTAATTGGCAACTCAATCAGGCGCCGACGCGGCTTGCTGAACAGAGCGCACACCTCGATGCTGGCTGGTTCACGGGCACGAAGATTCCGCAGCAGGTAGTTTAAGGTCAGCCCCGTGTCTACCATGTCTTCAACAAAGAGGATATGCCTGTTCTTGATGGTCTCGTCCAGGTCTTTTTCCAGGCGCACCAGTCCGCGCTCGCGCGTTTCTGCGGAGTAGCTGGCGATCGCCAAGTAATCTACTTCCACAGGAATGGTAATGGCTCGCAGCAGGTCGGCCATAAAGGGCACAACTCCGTTCAGCACACCAACCAGGAGGGGGAAACGGCCGTCATAATCCGCAGAAATTTGTTGGCCAAGTTCTCCCACCTTTATGGCAATCTCATCCGCAGAGAAGAGCACTCGGGAAACACCCTCATTTAGTTCGCCATAGGCTTCTGGAGGATGGAAGGCCATCATAAATCATCATCCTGCGCTTCTGTGCCCAAAATGGACGCAGCATGGCCATCAAAACCAAATTTGATCATTAAATTGCGCAAATCGTCTCGCTTAAACAACTTGATGTTTACATCGGGGTATAATTCTTGAAGTTGGCGAATCTTGCGGTTTTTGTGGCGAATTAATTTTGGGCGGAGCGTCGTCAGCTCAACATACAGATCCTGGCCAGGCAGGTAAAAATCCGGCGAAAATGCGACGGTTACATTGCCATCATCATCCCAGGCCAGGGGGAACGTGCGCGGTTCATACTGCCATTCAATACCGTAATAATCTAAAATACGAGCAAATTCGGCTTCAAGCTTGTGGGCAAACTGCGGGTTGTGTAAGGTCTCTGTGCTCAAATTGCTGCTCCGATTGGGCAAATGCCAGCCACCATTTGTTACCATTATAGAGAAAATCATATGCTAGACAATTTTGACATTCCAGACTTACTCATCCAAAACATGAAGGCTGCGCGGCATGTGGCAGTCTTGACAGGCGCGGGCATTTCGGCCGAGAGCGGCGTTCCCACCTTTCGGGAAGCCCAAACGGGCCTTTGGGCCAGGTATTCACCAGAGGAATTGGCCACGCCCCAGGCGTTTCAGCGTAATCCTCAGCTGGTATGGGAGTGGTATGCCTGGCGGCGCGAGCTGGTCAGCCGGGCTGAACCAAATCTGGGGCATGTAGCCCTGGCCGAGCTGGCTGGCCTGGTGCCCCAGTTCACCCTCATCACCCAAAATGTGGATGGCTTGCACCAGCGAGCAGGCAGCCCAAACGTAATTTGTCTGCACGGCAATATCCAGGAAACCAAATGTTTTGCTCGGGAACACGTGTTGGATAACTGGCCGGAAAGTGAAGCGGTACCACCCACCTGCCCCACCTGCGGCAGTTTGTTACGGCCGAATGTGGTCTGGTTTGGCGAGAATCTCCCGGCGGCAGCGCTGCAAACGGCCGTTGCCGCCGCCGAATCCTGCGATGTGTTCCTCACCATCGGCACGTCGGCATTGGTGCAGCCAGCCGCCTCCCTGCCCCTGCGCGCCGTTGAGCGCGGCGCCACCCTGGTGGAAGTGAACCCCCAGGCCACTCCACTTACCCGATTCGCCGACTTTGCCCTGGCCGGAGCCGCCGGAGAAGTACTGCCGGTCTTGGTTTCCCGCCTGAAGGGGTAAGTGGCGCGGCTTTACATAAGCCATGTTGTGGTTTATACTGGTGCCGTAAACGGCCGTTCCTTCCACACAAAGCGGCTGGCACAGGCAAATGTCAAAACAGGAATCCGATGAAAAAATTGTGCCGCTGGGCGTTGTGTTCATCACCGTCGGGCTGATTGTGGTGGTGGTGGCTGCCTCGATTCTTTTTGTCCGGCCCGCTATGGGACAATCAACGGCAGCCAGGTCCGCAGCGCTTCCCGTTGTGACGGTGGTCGTAACACCGGTGCCCAATGCCACGGCAACGGCCGTTACCGATGACACCAGCACCGAAATTTCGCTGCCCGCAGGATTTGTTACTCTGGCCGATGCCCCGCGGAGCAGCCTGGCCAACCGGCCGCGGCGTATCGTCATCCCCAGCATCGACATGGATGCGCCGGTGACGGAAGTTGGCATGACGGCCTTCCAGAGCGATGGTGAGACCCTTTACCAATGGCAAGTTCCAGCCAATTATGAAGCTGGCTGGCACAACACCAGTGCACCGTTGGGTGAACCGGGCAACACGGTGCTTAACGGCCACCACAACATTTTTGGCGAAGTATTCGGCCGTTTAGTGGACCTGGAAGTTGGCGCCGAGATTGTGGTGTATGATGCAGAATCGCCTCATACCTACACCGTCGCCGCGATCGAAATTTTACCAGAGCGGGATCAGCCCTTAGCGGTGCGACAGAAAAATGCTGAATGGATTCAGGCCACGGATGATGAGCGAATTACGCTGGTAACCTGCTGGCCAGATACAGGCAATTCTCACCGGCTCATTGTGGTAGCTTATCCAATCAATTCAAACTGATGTCATGTATCGGTACAAAAGTTTTGTTTTCGCCCAATTTTTAGGAGGTCAATCATGAATCAATTGAAACGTGCTGGCTTGATGGTGCTGTTGTTGAGCGCAGTTTTGCTGCTGGTGGTAGAGACGGTACAGGCCCAAGACAGCGGCTCAATAACGGGGGCTGTCTACCTGGATGTAAACGGTGACGGCCGTTGCTTCAACACCGGCGTCACTGGCGAGGGCCCGGTCCAGGGCGTCACCATTGAGTTTGTCAGCAGCGACGAGGCCACGGTGGTTACCCTGACCACGGCCGAAAACGGCACTTATGGCCTGGCGGCGGCCGGGCAAAGCTACTGGCGCGTAACGGCCAAGCCCGATGCCACCAAGTATGTGGTGACCTCAGAAAACCCGCTGTATGCGCCGGTTCTTCCAGAAACTGGGCTGGACCAATCCGGGATTAACTTCTGCGTCAGCCAGGGCACCAATGCGGTGATCATCTTGCCGGAATCCGGTGGTGCGGCCAGCAGTAATGGGCTGGTGTGGGTAACGGCCGTATTTGGCCTGGCACTGATCGGTGTGGGTGTTGTTCTGGAAGTAAAACGTCGCCTGATTTAACTTGCAGATTGTCTCCCGCAGGTTCACACATTAGCCTGCGGGAGATGCTTTCTTTCTAGGGCAGCAGCAGCACCTTGCCAATGTTCTGGCGATCTTGAAGATAATGGTGGGCAGCGGCGGCCTCATCGAAGGAAAAAGTCCGGTCGATCTTGGGCCGGAACAATGCCTCGTCATACCAGGCCACAATTTGCCTCATCCAGGGCTGTATCATGGCCGCCTGATCCCACATTCGCACCAGGTTCACCCCCATCACTGCCTTGTTGTCATTCATCAGCTTAAATGGCGTATAAAACGGCACCATTACCATGCCGCGAAACATGGCCCAAAGGGAGCGCCGTTTACCCGGTGCCATGCTGCTGGCGCCAAAATGAATTAAACGGCCGCTTGGCAGCAGCAGCCGGTAGTTTTTAGGCCAATGCACCCCGCCCAACGGATCCAGCACCAGATGCACCCCTTTGCCCCCGGTTAAGTCCATGATCACCCGCTCATAATCTCGATTTCGATAGTCAATGGCATGGTCCAGGCCATGTGAAAGCAAGTATTCGTGTTTTTCTGGCGATGCCGTACCGTAGGTTTCGGCGCCTAAAATACGGCACAGGTCCAGTACAGCCAGGCCAACCCCACCGGCAGCCCCGTGAATCAACACCTTTTCCCCGGCATGCAGCGAACCCATCACGACCAACATCATGTAGGCTAAGAGGTAAGTCAGGGGAATGGCCGCGGCGTCGTTGGCGCTCATCCAATCCAACCGCTTAAATACCTGGCGATAGGGCACACACACCACGTTGCTGTAGCCGCCAAACCGAGTCAGGGCAAAAACGGCGTCGCCTTCCCTAAAATCCGGTACGCCCTGAGCTACCAGGTCGATTCGGCCGCTCACTTCGTACCCCGGCACGTACGGCAGGCGGGGCGCATTGGGGTTCATGCCCAGGCGGCCCAAAATATCGGGGAAGTTAACGCCTGCCGCCTCAACACGAATGCGCACTTCGCCGCTGCGGGGAATGGGATCAGGTGCATCTTGGAGACGGAGAACTTCGGGGGGACCGGCTTTTTGAATCCAAATTTGTTGCATGGGCAAATTATAACCTCTCTTTCGTTAGAAAAACTGTCAAAAGTGGCGAGTAAGATACAATAGCTTTTGCATCCGGCCTTGCGGTGACTTGTGTGATTACGGCCGTTTTCCCCAGAGATAGTACCATTTCGTGATTCGACAGGTAGGTTGTGGTACCTAAGCGGGAGTGTAGCTCGTGTTAGAGGCACTTAAAATAAAAATAGCAATTACTTTTATGAAAACCCTGTGGTTCTCTGAGGAATAAACTATGATGCAATCCAGCAGCTTGAGAGAAGATAAAACCATGGTCAACAGCCCATCTATCCAGCAAATTCAAGAAGGTGTAAGAGCGGCTTTAGAGGCAGTGATGGGCGATTCTTCACCAGAGATGTTGGATGAGATGTCTACCATTTTCCTGGAAGACGCCGTTCCGCTAATTGAGCAGATAAAAGCTGGGTTTGCTGCCCATGATTTTAAAGCCATCACCATCGCAGCCCACACGTTGAAAGGCAGCAGCGCTACCATTGGCCTGGCAACACTTGCTGATCTTTGCCTGGCGATCGAAGCAAGCAGCAAGGCAGAGGAGATAAACGGAATGGGTTCATCTATTACTAACCTGGAAGCGGCATACAGTCGTGTTGACAAGGCTTTACGCCACTTCCTACTCTGAGCGTCGGCGTTGGTTCCCTCAATCTTATGATGCATCCAAAGAAACTTCAGTATCAGCTGGACACGCTGAAGCTGGATGAGCAAAATCCACCCTCCCCCGAACAGTGGCGCCAATTTCTGCAGAAAATTGGTGGTGTGGTTCAAACCTACGAGCAAACCCTGCTCGCAAATACCTTCATCAACGATATTTTAGCCCAGGCGTCCTACATTCTGAACCCGATTGAAATTTTGGAGATTATTTGCGAAAAGGTAGCCAATACCTTTGGGTCGCCGCAAGCGGCCGTTGCCATGTTTAACGAAGAGGGCACAGAAGCGCACGTTGTGGCTGAATATTTAGAGGCTGGACGGCCGTCTGGCCTGGGCCTGGTTTTTCCCGTCAAAAACAACCCGGCCACAGAAATAGTCGTTGAAACGTGCCAACCCATCGTGGTTACCAATGTACAAACCGACCCGCTCACGGAGTGTACACGCGACATCCTGGTCTATCGTGGAACCGTCACCATGCTTATTGCCCCCATTCTATTGGGTGGCAAAGCCATCGGCACATTTGGCATGGACTCCCTGACTGAACGGCACTACAGCCAGGAAGAAATTGCCCTGGTGCAGCGGTTCATGACCACTGCTGGCCAGGTGCTTTCTAACGCCCAGCTGTATACCAAGCTGCAGGATGAATTGGCAGCCCGCCGCCAGGCTGAAGCTGAACTTTCTTCCCTTTACCGGGCCGCTACCCAGCTGCTTACCTATGCCAATCTGGAAGAGCTGGCTCAGCAAATTGCCGACAATCTGGTAGAAGAGTTTGATTTTGCCGACTGTAGTCTGTTGATTCTGGAAAAGCCGCTGTATCTCAAAAACAACAAGATTCCACGAGATGAGTGGGAAGGCAACACGCTGGTGCGGCGGGCTTTTCGCGGCAAGTTTAGCCACAAAGTAGCCCCAACCATTCCCCTGAACGGAACCGGGCTGATTGCCACGGCCGTTCGCAGCAACCAGGTTATCTACAGCCCCAACGTCACCACCGATCCGCGTTATCTGTCGGTAGATGACAAAACCTCTTCCGAGCTGGTAGTACCGCTGCGGGTAGGCAATGAGATCCTGGGGGCATTGGATTTACAAAGCCCGGACCAAGACGCGTTTGACGTCCGTTCCCTGGCCATTGTGCAGGTCTACGCCGAACACGCCAGCCTGGCCCTGCTCAACGGCCTGCTGACCACCGAGCTGCGCCAGCGCGCCGCAGAGCTGCTAGAAGCCAAAGAAGCGGCCGAAAAAGCCAACAAAGCCAAATCCGCCTTTCTGGCCAACATGAGCCATGAAATTCGTACGCCGCTCAACGCCATCATTGGGCTCACCAACCTGCTGCTCGATACGTCCCTCACCGTTGAGCAGCAAGATTTTGTAGAAACCACCCACCGCAGCGGCGAGGCCCTGCTCAGCATTCTCAACGACATTTTAGACTTCAGCAAAATTGAGGCCGACCGGCTGGAATTAGAAGAGCACCCCTTTAATCTGCATGAATGTATCGAAGGAGCGCTTGACCTGGTGGCTCCTAAAGCAAGCGCCAAAGGGCTAAACCTGGCCTACTTTGTGGAAGACAGCGCACCTACTGTGATCCAGGGCGATGTTACCCGCCTGCGCCAGATTTTTGTGAACCTGATTGGCAATGCCGTGAAGTTTACGCCTAAGGGAGAAGTTGTTGTGCATGCGTCTAGCGAAAGACTGCCCAACGGCAAGCATGAAATTCATATCGCCGTTAGAGACACAGGCATTGGCATTCAGCCAGATAAATTGGACCGATTGTTTCAATCCTTTAGCCAGGTAGACGCCTCAACCACACGCCAATACGGCGGCACCGGGCTGGGGCTGGCAATTTCTAAGCGGCTAACGGAGCTGATGGGCGGCATAATGTGGGTGGAAAGCGAAGTTGGCAAGGGGTCAATCTTCCACTTCACCATTCAGGCTCAAGAGGTTCCCCAACCGCCCAGCCAGAAAGCTGACAATACGTCTGGGGTTTTGGACAACCGCCATCTTCTGATCGTAGATGACAATTTGACCAACCGCACCATTTTGGCTCGCCAGGCGGAGTCCTGGCATATGATTCCCCACTGCTTTGCGAACAGCAGCGAGGTGATTGCTGCGCTCAACGGGAAACTGAAGTTTGATGTTGCAATATTAGACATGCAGATGCCTAATATTGACGGCGGGATGCTGGCTCAAATTATCCGTAAAAAGTACAGCAAAGCAGAAATGCCCCTGGTGATGCTCACATCGCTGGGTCAGCCGCTGCCCGACTCTCAGCGAGACTTATTTAACGCCCACCTGACCAAACCAGTAAAGTCTTCCATTTTGTACAACGTGCTGACGGGACTGTTTAGTGCAGGGGGCCTACCCACCCCACCAAGCGACAAGCAAGAGTTGTTCGATAACACGCTGGGCCTGCGCTGCCCGCTGCGCATTTTGCTGGCTGAAGATAATGCTATCAATCAAAAGGTGGCTATGCGCATGCTGGAGCGGCTGGGTTACCAGGCCAATGTGGTGAACAATGGCCTGGAGGTGGTTGAAGCGGTGGTGCAACGGCCGTACGACGTCATCTTAATGGATGTACAAATGCCAGAAATGGACGGCGTCAAAGCCACCGTTCACATCCGCGAAAAGCTTGTCAGCCTGAAGCAGCCTTACATCATCGCCATGACCGCCAACGCACTGGCCGGTGACCGCGAAAAGTACCTCAGCCTCGGCATGAATGACTATGTCAGCAAGCCGGTGCGCATCAACGAACTGACCGAGGCGCTGCAAAAAAGCTACGTCAATTCCCAGAAACTGGATTAGGTTATCCATGATCTGGCAGCAAACACCGTATACCTTCCCCCTTTTTGCCACCGCCATCCTTACGTTGACGGCCGCACTCTATGCCTACCGCCAGCGGCATGTGCCGGGTGCTCTCCACATGTACCACATGATGGCAGCGGTCACCTTTTGGGTGGTTTTTTACGCACTGGAACTAAACACCGTATCTCTGGCAGGCAAACTGTTTTGGGCCAGGCTGCAATATCTGGGTATTGTTTATGTTGCCGTCGGTTATTTCTTGTTTGTGCTGCACTACATTGGCGAGTTTCATAGATTCAAGCGGCCACGGCCGTTTCTACTGGCCCTTCACGTTTTGCCCGGTATCACCCTGCTCCTGGCCTGGACCAGCAGCTGGCACCCGTGGCTGTGGCGCGCCACCCGGCTGGTTTCTGCCAATGGCTTGAGCTTTCTGCAGCTTGATCATGGCTTCTGGTTTTGGGTTTTTGTCGGGTATGTTTACCTGCTGCTTACCGCCAGCACGCTTCTGCTGCTGCGCAAAATCACCACCGTGGCCCCACATTTTCGCGGCCAGATTGTGCTGACTATTATCGGCAGCCTTTTTCCCTGGCTGGGCAACCTGCTGTACATTCTCAACAGCAGTTCAGGCTATCTGGACTTCACCCTGTTTGGCTTCTCAGTTACGGCAGTTTGCTTCATGCTGGCTCTCTTCCACTTTAGTTTCTTAGACCTGCTGCCTTTGGCCCAGGGACTGGTCATTGAAAAGCTGGAGAGCGGGGTTATTGTGGTGGATGGCCAAAACCGGATCATCCGGTTGAATAATACGGCCGCAGCCCTGCTGGAGGCCGAAAATATCTCCCTCGGCGCATCGTTGGTGCCTCAAGAAGCAGCGTGGGCCGGTGTGACGGCCATCCTCCAGACAAACCAACCCGGCAAAACACAGCTCACCCTCAACGAGGCTGTTTACGAAGTCACCGTTACCCTGTTAGACAGCCTCAGCGGGCAGGCCAACGGCCGTCTCATTACCCTGCACAACATCACCCGGCAAAAAAACACAGAACTCCTGCTGGAGCACGCCAAAGAAGCCGCCGCCGCCGCCGACCAGGCCAAAAGTAATTTCCTCACCAACATGAGCCATGAAATCCGCACACCGTTGAATGCGGTTGTGGGGCTGGCTGAAATGTTGCGCCAGACCCAGCTCAATGCCAACCAGCGGGAGATGATCGAGATGATGGCCCAGAGCAGCAACAACCTGATGCTGCTCATCAACAACATTTTGGACTTCGCCAAACTGGAAGCAGGCAATTTGACGTTGAACCAACAGGCGTTTGACCTCATCGACTGCCTGGAAGCCGCCCTGGACAGCGTCCGGCCAGCGGCGCAAGACAAACAGCTCCAGCTAAGCTACCAGATTGATGCGGCCACACCGACAGCCCTGGTAGGTGATCCGGTACGGCTGCGCCAGGTTTTGGTTAATTTGCTAGAAAACGGCATCAAGTTTACCGAAACCGGTGACGTAGAAATTCATATCGATCATCCGCAGGAGCAGACGCCTGGCCTGCTTCAGTTTGTCGTCAAAGACACAGGCATCGGCATTGCCGCCGATCAGATCGAAAAGCTCTTTATGCCTTTTCAGCAGGTGGACGGTTCCATGACGCGGCAATATGGCGGCAACGGCCTGGGTCTGGTGGTCTGCCAGCGTCTGGTCACTTTGATGGGGGGCAGCATCTACCTCAATTCAACCCTGGGGCAGGGCACGGCCGTTCACTTCACCGCTCAGTTTAATGTCACACCGGAAGATAAAACGCCCGAGATCACGCTGCGCCACCACCAGGCCACGCTGGTCAACAAACGCCTGCTGGTTATCACGAACGACGCCGCCCGGCGGCGGCACATCAGCAAGGAAGCGCGTGTGGCTGGCCTGGAGGTTTACGCCGCAGGCAGCAGCCACGAAGCGTCTTACTGGATTGCCCACTCGCAGCCGTTTGATGTGGTTTTGCTGGATACGGCCGTCTGGCAAGAAGAACCCATCATTGTGACCCAACTGCGGCGTCCAGACGCGGACACACTGCTGCCCATCATCCTGCTCAACCCCGATGGCCCTGGCCTGCCTGCGGCGGCTGCACCGGGGGCTTTTGTTGGCAGCCTGGCGCTGCCCGTGGCCACCGCCCAGCTGTACGACGTGCTGATGAATGTCCTTGCTGTCGGCCAGTCCCCAGAAGCTGCGGCCAACATTACCACCCACATGGCCAACCGGCTGCCGCTTCAGATTTTGGTAGTTGAGGACAACGAGCTTAACCAGCGCATCTTAAAAAACCTGGTGGGCAAGCTGGGCTACCAGCCAGACATCGCCGAAAATGGCCAAATTGCGGTGGATATGGCGGCCCAAACCGACTACGATGTCATCCTGATGGACATCCAAATGCCGGTGATGGACGGCGTAGCCGCCACCCATCACATTCGGGCCAACACGGCGGAAGGGAAACGGCCGTACATCGTCGCGGTTACGGCTCATACCCTGGAAGGAGACCGGGAATATTACCTTTCCTCCGGCATGGATGCCTACCTGAGTAAACCGGTCACGCTCAACCAACTGGTGGAAACGCTTTACCAAAGCCGTGGCAGGCTGGCGGAACAGGTCACACCTACCCGGCTTAAAATACCCGCTGCCGATGTTTCTCGCGCTGAGACCGACCGCGTGCCTAGCGGTGAGCCAGGCGGCCCCATCGACTTTGCCGAGCTGGCGCTGCTCATTGAGGGCGACCCGATGGCCTTCCTGAAGACGATGGCCCCCATTTTTCTGCAGGACACTCAGAAAGTTCTAAATACCTTGAGCCAGGCAGTGCAAAATGGGGACACCGACGCCATCAAAATGGCGGCACACAGCCTTAAAGGCACCAGCGCCAGCATGGGCTGCAAACGCCTGTCGCAGCAGTGCCGCGAACTGGAAATGATGGCCAGGGCTGACAATCTGGCCGAAGCGCCCCCGCAGCTGCAAAAAATCATCGAGGAATACGGCCGTATTCACCTTTATCTGGCCAACGAGAGCGAAACGGCCGTATAGTGGCCGTCCGCCTACAATTGACCGCAGTTGTGCCGAGAGCTTGGAATAATTAGTCCTGTTTGTTAGCCACGTTGTAACCCGGCTCATTTACACATAAAATAGAGTCCGCCAGCTGGCCGAATCATACTCTGAATGCCGCTGGCCGTAATGCTCATGATAAAAACTACCACCTCTGGCAATCCCTACCACCTAAACGGTGCCGCTGGCAGCCACCTCTTTTTTGGCCGCCAGCAGGTGCTTGCCTGGATACTGGATCAAACCACGGCTGAACTGGCCAGCGACCAGGTTTTGGTTCTGCATGGACCAACCAAAATCGGCAAGACGGCCGTTCTCAAACAAATCGAATCTGGCGCACTTAACCCACCCCTCATCGGCATCTACGTGGATTTTGCCCAGGCGGCCCTGGACAGCCTCAGCGCTCTCTACTGGGATATTGCCAATGCGGCCCTGCATGCCCTGGCCCGGCTCAACGTTGAGCTGGAATCGCTCAACCACACCGACTTCATTGCCGACCCGGCCAAAGCGCTCCAGCAGCAGGTTCTCGCCCCGGCCGGTAAACTGCTGCAAGAGAGACGGCCGTTTAGCCAACCAATGCAGCGCCGCCTGCTCTTTCTCTTTGACAATGCGCATCTACTCCTGGAGCAAATAGACAACGGCACCCTTCCGGCCAACACCCTGCTCAACCTGCACGCTCACCTCACCGTGCCCGCCACCGCCAATGCCCTGTTTGCTTTCACCGATGGAGCGGAAGGCAGCGTCACCAAGCTGCCAGCCCTGGCCAACAGCCTGTTTTACGAACTCCCGCCGTTGACGGAGGAAGAAACCGTGGCCCTGGTGCGCCAGCCGGTGCCCTTTACCCTGGTGCACGATGTCGCCCAGTACATTTACCACGTCACCGATGGCTACCCGGACAAAACCCACCGGCTGTGCCACGCCCTGTATGAGCATCAGCAGCAGTACAACCTGACCCAAATCACCGTGGCTGATGTAGCCACCGTGCACAAGTTTGCCGCCGTCAACGGCAACGGTCTGTCTGCCCTGCCCACCTACAACCTGCAAGGGACACTTTCTGTCAAGCAGGCGTTCCGGCTGGCCCATCAATGGGATACCGGGCGCAGCCGTTCGTTTTTTCTGCTCTTGTTTGCGGTTGTCTTGCTGGCAGCGGCCATTGTGGTGTTTACCGCCACGGGCGACTCCCCGGTGAGCCAGCAGATTGCCGGGCTTTTGGGAGCAACCACGGCCACGCCAACGGCCGTCGCCCCCACCCCGCCGGTACAGATTGAAGCTGAAGCCGTCATTGCCGCCGAACCGCTGCCCACCGAAACCCCGCTGCCCACCGAAACCCCCAGTCCGACACCCACCGAAACGCCCACCAGCACCCCTACCACCACGCCCACCAACACCGCCACCGCCACACCAGACCAATACCCGGCGATGATCACCCGCCAGCAAGACGGCATGGTGATGGTGCTTATACCGGCGGGAACGTTTATCATGGGCGCCGCAGAAAACGACTTCATCGCTGCGCCGGACGAAAAGCCACGTCACGAGGTGCGGCTCTCCCAGTTTTACATCGACAAATACGAGGTTAATGTGGAGCAGTATGCTGCTTTCCTCAATCGGCTGGGCGAACATGAACGGGCCTGCGAGGGCGTCGATTGTGCCTGGCCACAGGAGCTGGCAGGGTACACCAGCTACCTTATCCTGCAAGACCTGGGCGACGGCACCGAGCAGTACTACCCCACCACTGGCTACGCCAGCTACCCCATCAACCATGTCAGCTGGTACGGCGCTAAAACCTACTGCGAGTCGGTGGGGGCGCGTTTGCCCACAGAGGCCGAATGGGAATACGCGGCCCGCGGCACCGACGACCGCATCTACCCCTGGGGCAGCAAAGTACCAGAACCAGGCGGTGACCTGGCCGTCTTCCAAAGTGAGAGTTATGAGGAGCTAAAGCCGGTAGATGCCCTGCCCAACGGAGCCAGCGCTTTTGGCGTGTTTGGCATGGGGGGCAGCGTGTGGGAATGGACATCCGATTGGTACAAGGAAACCTGGTATGCTGAAAGCAGCATCAGCAACCCAACCGGGCCAGAAACCGGCTTTGCCCGGGTCATTCGTGGGGGGGCCTGGCCCTTCAACAACCAGGCCGACCGTATCCGGGCCACCAATCGCAGTTCTTTGACGCCAGATTTTATCAGTTCGGCTGTGGGCTTTCGCTGTGTGCGGGCGCCCTGACGCAGCGCGTTTGCGCTTGCGACTTTGGCGAAGATGCGTATGATTGCCCAAACACCATCTTTTAAAAATTTTTTAGCTAACAAAAGTGAGGCATCGCATGACAAGTACCAGTGATTTACCCATCAGCCCCCAACTGCTTGAGATTTTACGCTGTCCCCTGGCCGTTCAATCCAAGGAGTATGGGGATGATCCGGGTAAGTTAGAACTCGTCCACAACTGTTGGCTGGTTTGTGCCGACACCAACATGAAATACCCTATTCGGGACGGCATACCGGTGATGTTAATTGATGAAGGGATGAAGTGGCGCGATACGGCCGTAGCCGATCTGCCCGTCCCCCCACCTGCGGCATAATATGAAAACTATCTTGCAAATTGAAGACAACCACGCCAACCGCCTGCTGGTTGAGCGCGTTTTAGAACCGCACCCCTATCGACTGCTCCACGCCGCCGACGGGGAAACGGGCGTTACCCTGGCCCTCGAAGAAAAACCGGATCTTATCCTGGTGGATATGGGCCTGCCCGACGTAGATGGCCAGACTGTTGTCACCCTACTCAAGCAAATTCCCGACATGGAAAACATTCCCATCGTAGCCATTACGGCCTGGCCCTCAGATAAAGCACTGGAGATGGCACAGCAGTACGGCTGCGATGGCTGTATCACCAAACCAATCAACGTTAAGAACTTTCCCGCACAAATCGCGGCATTTTTTATTGACAATGACGCTTAAACCGACAGCCAGAGAAGCAGCCGCAACGTCACGCATGGTTATTTCGCCCGCAAGCAGTTTCACTTTCGAGCAGTTAACCGAGGCATATAACGAAACACGAGTCGATTACCTGGTGCCCATGCCCATGAACGTGGCCCGGCTCATGGAATACTGCCGTGTGTATGACGTAGCGCTGGAAAGCTCCTGCGTGGCTGTTGAAGAGGACGTGGTGCAGGGCTTGGGCATGCTGGGCGTGCGGCAAGATCGTGCCTGGATTACCCGGTTGGGCGTACTGCCCGTAGGTCGTCGCAAAGGCACGGGCAGCGCGCTGATGGCCGGATTGGTGGCCGCCGCCCAAAACCGGGCCGCCAAAACGGTGTGGCTGGAAGTGATCAAGGGTAATGAGCCAGCACACAATCTCTTTCGCAAGTTTGGCTTTCATGAAACCCGGGAGCTCATTGTGGCCCGCCGCGCCCCAAAAACCGAGTTTAACCAGGCAGTTTTTGACCAGGTGAAACAGATCACCACGCTGAACCATGAAGACGCCATCATTTTGCTGTCGCACCGGGAAGAACGGCCGAATTGGCTCAACGAAACAGAATCCTTACAAAACGTGCGCAACCTTTCTGCCTTGCTGGTGGAGTTAAAAAATGGCGGGCGCGGCTGGGTCACCTACCACGCCGGGCTGCTCCAGCTGACGCGCCTGGTGGTAGAAATCACCGTGGGGGATCCCACTGAGGTGACCGAGGCCATTCTGACAGTACTGCACCAGCGGCACAAGCGGCAGGATTCTATTGCCGAGAATCTGTGCGAAGATGCCAAATGGCTTGGCTTTCAGAAAGCAGGCTATTTTGACTCCTTCCGCCGCATTGAAATGAAACGGCCGTTATAACTCCCCACACCTTCCCAACCGAGAAAAATAGATGATAAACATTCCCCGGCCAACGGCCGTTTTAGAAGCCGCGGCTCGCCTGCAAGGCATTGCCAACCACACGCCCCTGCACACCTCTCGGACCCTCAATGCCCAAACCGGGCAGCAAATCTTCTTAAAATGCGAAAACTTTCAGCGAGTTGGTGCGTTTAAATTTCGCGGGGCGTACAACGCCGTCAGCCAGCTGAGCCCGGCACAGCAGGCAGCGGGGGTAGTGACCCATTCCAGCGGCAACCATGCCCAGGGGCTGGCTTTGGCCGCGCAGCTGCTGGGTATCCAGGCCACGATTGTCATGCCGGAAGATTCGCCAGCGATCAAAAAAGCGGCCACGGCGGGTTACGGCGCAACCATTGTCACCTGCCCGGCCATCGAGCGGGAAACGGTCTGCGCCGAACTGATTGCCAGGCATGGTTACACGCTCATCCATCCGTACGACAATCCACACATCATCGCCGGGGCAGGCACGGCCGCCCTGGAACTGCTGCAAGATGCCGGTCCGCTGGACCTGCTGCTGGCACCAATCGGCGGCGGTGGGCTGCTCAGCGGCACGGCGCTGGCAGCTGCGGCCATACAGCCCCACTGCCGGGTCATCGGCGTGGAGCCAGCCGTGGCCAACGATGCCCAGCAGTCCTGGCAGACAGGTGAGATTCTGCGGTTGACGGCCGTTCCTCCCACCCTCGCCGACGGCCTGCGCACCCGTTACGTAGGCGAGCACAACCTGCCCATCCTGCGCCAGTATGTAGACGATATTCTCACCGTGACGGAGGAAGACATTGTGGCAGCGCTGAAATTTATTTGGCTGCGCCTGAAGCTGGTGGTTGAACCCAGTTCGGCCGTGGCCCTGGCGCCTCTGCTCATGGGCAAAATTGCCGGGCAAGCCCAGCGGGTGGGCGTGATTTTAAGCGGGGGTAATGTGGATGTGGCCGGGATTGGGGCCATATTTGCCGATTGATAAAAAACCGCATTTTGAATTGCTGCAAAAAAAGACGGCCGTTGCACAACGGCCGTCTTTTTCAATTCTTAGAGGTGGCAGCGGCTAGCCGCCGTTGGCCATTGAGCGCAGCATCCAGGCCATTTTTTCGTGGGCGCGCATGGTGCCGATCAGCAGATCGGCCGTGCCTTCGTCGTTAAATTCTTCCATACACGCTTCAATGTCATCACGCAGGCTGGTGATAACTTGCTCGTGATCGTCTAGCAAATTAGCCAGCATGTCCGGTGCACTGGGGATGGCGCCGGGCGCCTCGGAGAGGCGGGTGTGCTCCAGGAATTCAACCAGGGTGCCAACGGCCGTACCACCCAACATACGGCTGCGCTCGGCCACTTCATCGGCAATGAGCTGAAGGCTGTTGTACTGCTCCTCGAACAGTTCATGCAGCTGGGAAAAGTGGATTCCCGTGACGTTCCAATGATAGTTGCGCGTTTTGGTATAGAGCAGATGCTCATCGGCCAGCAGCTGGTTAAGCCGTGGGATCAGCTTCTCGCGATTTTCCGCGGCAAGCCCAATGTGCGCCTGTTCCAGCTTTTTACGTTTGCTTTTGGTTGCCATCAATGACTCCTTTTGTCTCTCGGTTGGCGATTGGTCTATGCATTTGCTTGGCTGGCGGAACCGTTACGGCGCAGGATAAAGGCAACAATGAGGGCTACGGCCGTTCCCAGCAAAAGCCAGGTTTTGGAGTTGGTCAGCCAGCCGGCACGCTCCCGCAGCTTACCTCTTAATTGCTGTCTGCGGCCGGCACGTCGCATCCGGTCATTGTGTGTCAGTTCACCCAATTTTTCTTGCGCCTTGCCTTTGGCCTGTGTCACTTTACCATCGACGGCATTACGTCTTTTGTCGACTTGATTCTTGATCTGTTGCTCAATTGATTTCACAGCTGAGGTAGTCATTTTCATGCTCCTTTTGGATTGTACCAATACATTTTTTGCAGCTTAATTTAATCGCGGGCCATCTCCTCCAACACAACCTGCGTCAGATGCCACTGGTCAGGCCGCCAGACTGGCGTGCCGGGCCTGCGGTGTCCGTCTTGCGCCTGGCCATTCGATGCAGGAGCAGATTTGCTCCGCTTGGCGGAAACATCAATGAAGATGTCAAAATGGCCCCACTCTGTCGTCACTCGATGAACGAGTTGTTCAACAGAAGCACCCTGATTTTTTGCCCGTTCCACTAAAAAGAGTCTGCGGCCGAAGGATTGAACCTGATCTCTGAGCCAGCGAGCTGTTTCCAGGGGAATTTTCCAGCAAAGTACGGCAATGTCGGCACCTTTTTGGGCAAGCTGCAATACCAGATTTTGCAAGACGACCGTATCATTGCCAATCAGCAAAACACCCTTTCCCAATAATGGTAATTTGTTTTGGTTACGAGTCTCTGAGTTATTCATAATTTTATCGTTGTGTAGCAGCTTCCTTGTTGTATAGTTGATCACGGTTCTTCTCTTTTATTAGCAGGCCGCCTCCTCAGCCCTCATATAAACACAAACAGTGCAATTTTCTGCCCCCATCATACTGAGGCCTGTCGATGGTGTGGATATATCACGGTAGAATTAGAAGATATAGAGAAAGGTACATTCTCTCCACAGGGACAAAAAGGGGGCGATCCCTCTCTGGCAAGATACAGAATAGACACATCTTTTTGCCGGTGTTTTGGCCCACAAGGCATATGCCTTAGAAGACGCTCAAATGCCGTACGCCCCTGTACAACCATCCGCTAAAGGCTGCCCCCCTCCAGTAAAACATCATTTTTAAAATTTGTGCCTTACCAGGTACCAGGATAAAAAACAGGCACCGTGTTATCCTCCAGTCAGTCAGGCCCAGTCGCTTAAACTGCGGTTTAGGTTAAAATGCAGTGTGTTAAGAGCCACACAGGAGAGAAATCGGCTACCCAGGAACCTGGCTAATCAGGCCAAAACAATTGCAAATGACAGAACTTACTCCTTTTCCCAATGCAGAAGCGACGCAGACCATTAAACAGTTGATGGCCTTATATCACCATGAAGTGAGCAGTCGAGAGGCCGAACGCAAACGAGTGGCCGCTTACCTGAACGATACGGCCGTACAAACCCTATCTGCCTTGCATATTCATTTTTCCTTGCTGCACACTGCCCCAGAAGCACAAATGCGCCGCGACCTGGCCAATGCCCTGCCGCTCCTGGTAGACTTAATGGCCGGGTTAACCGATCTGGCCCGGCAGTTACGGCCGTTGGAACTGGACACCCTCGGCCTGCATGAAGCCTTGCAGCTGGCCGCTGAAGAATTTTTGGGCACACACATCATCCGTTACCAAGGAGCCAAGGTGCCGCATCTGCCCACAGAGGTCGCCACCGCCTTTTACCAGCTGGCGCAAGAATCCCTGAGAAGGGTGCAAAACGAGGCCCAACCCGCCGAGGTCTTCATGCGCCTGCAAGCAGAAAACGCGGGCGTTCGCCTCACCATTCAAGAGCTCAACATGGACATGCCAACAAACCAACCAGATGACCTGGCAGCTGCGCTGGAGCCGGGCTTGCTTGGGTTAATGGTACGTTTCCAGCAGCTAAACGGCCGGGTTACTTTGCACACCACACCCAATCAGCAAACAACCATAACGGCCGTATGGCCCCTGCTTGCCCAGACGTTACATGATTCGCCTGGGCGTAATCCAGTCTAAAATCAACCCGGCTAAAATACCCACGGTGATGACGCCCATGGTGCCCAGTGTCCCGGCAATGATGCGCCCGGTGGTTGTATTCGGCGTGATGTCACCATACCCAATGGACCCGGCCGTGATGACGGCCCAGTACACCCCCTCGGAAAAGGTAATCAACTGGTACCCCTCATCACCCAGTTCCACATCTGCCAGCTGTTCCACCTGCCGTTGCAAACGGCCGTTTTCAGCGTTAATAAAAAGGTAGGGGAACACACCCAAAACCAGGATCACCTGAATGATCAGGTAAACGTATAAAAAGCGGCGGTTGCGCCGCACCCGGCGGACTTCATACGCGTTGGCCCGGTAAAGCAGCCGCCCCAACTCCACATCCTGCCGCAGCAGGTAAGATGGCGCCAACCGCAGCAGGCGGAACAATTTTTCCATTTCCCCTTCTTTTTCATATTGGTGCAGCGCCTCATTCAGCAGCACACTGGCATGTTGGTTGAGCATCTGGGCCGTTTCCTGGTCGCCAAAGCGGGAATGGTAAAGGGATTCGCTAAATTTCATCATCTGTGTGGGAGATTCCCACTCCAGCCCGGCCAGGTCTTCTGGCATGATGCGCTGAGCCAGGAAGTGAGAAATGGGCTGTTCACGCAGCAGAGTAGGCTCTTCTCGAATAGCCATCAGAAATGCGCGGCGCAATGATTCGGCCGTTGCCGGATCACCTTCCGCCTCTTCATCATAGCGGGCGATGATTTCACATACAGGCGTATGGTTGTTGTCTGGCTGTGCATTGGACTCTGGGAGAGGGATGGTTTTTGCCGTGGGTTCTACGGATTCAGACGAATAGTGATTGCTGCCGCCCATGGTGGGTTTCTCCTGAGCTTCTCCTCAATACAAAATGGCGCTTTTTTCAAGAACTTGGTGCGGTTTACTTAACTTCCTGCCAACAACTATAGAGGTTACCCCAGTTTTTTCTATATATCCGGGTATAATAAAAAGACACAAAATAAAGCTTGTCAGAATCCCAAACAGCCCACAGATTGCTCAAACACCCACTGCCGAAGCTGGATTTTGCTTTACGGCCGTTTCCCCCTAACATCGTCGCAGAGGCCTAGAAGGATAAAAATGCCCAACCACCAGTCGTTTAATTCTGCCGACAGCGTCAAGAACCGCGAACAGCGGCTGCTGGCGCTTCTGCAAAACATATCCTTGGCGGTTGCCAAGGATGATTCTATTGAGGCGGCCTTTAAAGACGTACTCACCTACATTTGCCGGTTTATGGACTGGCCGCTGGGGCATGTTTACATCTGGTCTCCGGCCGCCCATGCCCTCGTTTCCAGCCGCATCTGGTATACGGCCGATGCTTCCGCCATTCTTCCCTTCCGTGAACTGAGCGAAGCCACCCAGTTTCGCCCCGGCGAAGGAACGCTGGGAATGGTTTGGGAAACGGGCGAGGCCATCACCATTTTGGACGTGCACCACAGCAGCGTCTTTGTCCGCAAGATGTCCCCAGAGAAGGCGGGGATTCGTGCCTATTTTGCCTTTCCCGTTATGTTCTCAGACCGGGTCAGGGCCGTTTTAGAATTTTTCTCGCCTGATTCAGCCCCCCCCGACCCCGACATGATCTCCATCATCAACCATGTCAGTGCCTTGCTGGGGCTGGCCATGCAGCGCCATGAAATGATCGCCCGGCTGCAAACCAGTGAGGCGCAGCTGGCCGAGGCACAGCACACCGCCCATGTGGGTCATTGGGAATGGCATCTGGTCCGCGACGAAGTTTACTGGTCGCCAGAGCTTTATCGCATTTACGGCCTGGAGCCTGGCAGCATAGACATGAGCTACAAGGGCTTCCTCAGTCGGGTGCATCCCGATGACGTCTCTTATGTGCGAAGCAAAGTGCGCGAAGCTTACGAAAACGGCCGTTCTTTTAATTACTTTCACCGTATCGTTCGCCCCAATGGTGATGTGCGTGTGCTCCACGCCCGCGGCCGCCCTGTGTTTGACCAGGCTGGCCAGATCATCAAGCTGCACGGCACAGCCCAGGACATCACCGAGCTAAAAGAGACGGAAATCAAGCTGGCTCACTCCGTGCGCCAGCTGTCAGCACTCATGGAAATTGGGCAGGCCATTTCTGCCACGCGGGAGCTGGAACAGATTTACCAGCTGGTTTTAACTTCGGTACGGCCGTTGATCAGCGCCGAAGCGGTGGTTCTCTTCCTGTACAAAAATGACATGCTGGAAGTTACCGCCTTCGCCGGTATCAATATCGGCGATTTGCACGGACTGCGTGTGCCACCCGATTCAGGCATCGCCGGGGAAGTGTGGCAGACTGGCCGCTCCCTCCTTTTAACCGGGGACGATTGCACCACCCGCCTGGCGCCCGAACTGATCAACGAGACGCGTTACCGCCCAGAGGCCATGCTGGCCGTGCCGCTGCGCTGGCAGGACCAGTCCGTTGGCGTGCTGGAAGCCGCCCATCACAGCGCCAATGCCTTCACCGACGACGATTTGCGCCTGCTTGAAATGGCTGCTGCCTGGACCACCATCGCCATCGCCAATGCCCGCCAGTACAAACAGCTGCAGCGACGGCTGAGCGAACAGGACGCCCTGGTCACCATCAGCAATGCCCTCACAGAAACGCTGGAACTAGCTGAACTTTTCCAGCTGCTCGTTGAACAGATTCAAAAAATCATCACGAAGGCTGAATCGGCCGCCATTCACCTGCACCAATCGCGCAGCGGCCAGTTGGAACTCACGGCCAGCGCCGGGCTGGAAGTGGACCCCAAAGATTATTTAATCTGGTCAGGCGAAGGCATCGCCGGGCACGTTATCGCCAACGGCGGTGTGGCCAACGTTGCCGATGTGCAAACCGATCCCCGCCGCCTGCCGATTGATGTGCAGACCCGAACCCGCTCGCTGCTGGTTGTCCCTATCGAAAGCCGCCTGCGCCGCATTGGCACCATTAGCGTGCAGTCGACAGCCCCTGGGGTTTTTACAGCGGATGACGAGCGGCTGCTCACTGTTTTGGGGGTTCAGGCAGGCATGGCCATTGAAAATGGGCGGCTGTTTGCCGTGCAGCGGCGCGCCCGTGAGCGGGCTGAAAGACAGCGCGAACGCATGCGCCACATGGCCCGCCGGGTGGTGGAAGCGCAAGAGGAAGAGCGCGTGCGCATCGCCCGTGAGCTGCACGATGAGTCTGGCCAGTCGCTCACCTCGCTCAAGATCAGCCTGGACCTGATTCGATCCATGATTCCGGCAGAGATGATTGAGGTGCAGCAAAGCCTGAACGACGTGCTGGAGCTTACCAACCAGACGATCAGCAATTTGCGGTTGCTGTCGCACAACTTGCGCCCACCGGGTCTGGATGTGTACGGGCTGGATGCCGCGCTGGAGGGTTTATGCCAGGATTTCCAGGCGCATACGGCCGTTCAGGTTCACTATCATGGCGCTGAGGTGAGAGATGATTTACCCGACCTGGCGGCCCTGGCCCTGTACCGGTTTGCCCAGGAAGCGCTTACCAATGCCATCAAACACGCCAGCGCCAGCCAGATTGATGTGCATCTCTGGCAAGATTCAGATACGATTACGGTGACGGTCACGGATAACGGTATCGGTTTTTTACCACCAAACTTAGAAGTGAGCCTGCCATCAAAGGGTTCCGGGTTAGTTGGCATGGTTGAACGTTTGGAGATGACCAACGGCCGTTTAACCATCGATTCGTCACCAGGAAAGGGTAGCCGGTTGACGGCCGTCGTTCCCTATACCACGGAGGAAAAATGATTCGTGTTATCATTGCCGAAGATCATAATTTGGTTCGCCAGGGAATTCGGGCGCTGCTAGAAAAAAGCGGTGAAGTCCACGTGGTAGCCGAAGCGGCCACGGGCGAAGAAGCCGTCAATCTGGCCGAAAAAGAAAAACCGGATGTCGTGGTAATGGATCTGGCGATGCCCCGCCTGGATGGCGCCCAGGCCTCAGAACGCATCCTCAGTCTGTCGCTGCCAACCCAAATCATTATTCTGTCGATGCATGCTGATACAACGATGGTACAGCAGCTGCTGCGCCGGGGCGTCAAGGGTTATCTGCTCAAAGATGCTGTCACGGAGGAGCTGATGCTGGCGGTGCGCTCCGTCAGCCAGGGGAAAATTTTTCTCAGCCCTACCATTTCCGATTCCGTAATGCACCTGTTGGTGTCGCCGCCAGGCAGCCAGGCGGAAACGGCCGTTGACCTCCTGACCCCGCGTGAACGTGAAGTGCTGCAGCTGGTGTCTGAGGGGCACACCAACAGCGCCATTGCTGAAATGCTCAGCATCAGCGTAAAAACGGTAGAGAAACACCGGGCCAATCTCATGACTAAAATGGAAGTGAACGACCTGGCGTCGCTTATTCGTGAAAGTATCCGGCGTGGACTTATCATCCTGGACGAGTAAGGCATTCCGAGCCAATAACGCGTCTTCTGGCGACCAAGAGTAGGGTTTTCCCCCATACGAAATACCTCCTTCCTATGCCACAATAAGCGGAAGCTATGAGCTTGAAATCCGTAATCGGGTTTTGTCTCCCCTTATTGAGCGCCTTTCTGGGGTATAGAACCTCAGCACGGCTTCACCTCTAGCGCCAAATAGACTGTAGATTTTTATGTTGGAGAAAAGAATTAAGATTTTATTGGTTGACGACCACGAAGTAGTTCTGCGCAGCATTCGTGCATTGGTGGGTAGGGAGCCAGATATGGAAGTTGTGGCCACGGCGGGAAACGGCCGTGAAGCCATCAAACTGGCTGAACAGCAGACACCCGATGTGATCGTAATGGATGTCTCCATGCCTGTGCTGGACGGAATCCGCACCGCTGGAGAAATGAAAAGGCAGGGCATCCCTGCCGAGATCATCATGCTCTCTATGCACTACAATAGTGCCCTGGTTCAGCAAGCTCGCCGCAATGGGGCTTCTGGCTATATTGTTAAACAGGAAGCTAACAGCGAACTCATTCCCGCCATTCGCGCGGCCCACGAGGGCACCCTCTCCCTTTAATTTTTGTTCATCTTACCCCTCCCTACACCCCTTTAACCGCAAAAGGTAGGGATTCCCCCCATAAGAAAGTAGGTTCATTCCCCATACCGGAAACGGCTCTTATCCCTCATACTAATACCATCAAGCGATCACAGCACCAATTCCGCGTGAGAAGCAGTAGAGTAAACCACACTGAGTTTATAAGGGAAAACAATATCAGTGCAGTTTACTAAGAAGAAGAACACTCAACGAGATTCAACAACAAAAGATAAAAGAAGAAAAGGAGCAGTAAATATGATCCGTATTTTGCTTGGTCATCCCTCCCGCCTGGTTTGCGATTCCCTGCGTACAGCGTTAGATAATGTTGATGATGTCTACGTAGTTGGCTGCGCTACCAAAGCGGAAGAACTTCACTTTCTTCTGCCCCATGGCAATGTTGTTTTACTTGGCACAGAGCTAGAAGACACCACCGCACTCGACATAATCAATGAAATCCGTATGACCCATCCCCAGACCAAAGTGCTGGTGATCGGCTTAGATGACAACCCCGACATGATTTTGCGCCACATAGAAGCAGGCGCCGCGGGCTACATTTTGCAAGACGAATCTATTGTGGAGATGGTGGAAAAACTGCATGCCGCCAGCGAAGAAAAGGCGATTATTTCACCGTCTGTGGCCGCCGCCATGATGGACCGGCTGGCCCACCTGGCCAATCTAGACACCCCCCTGGCCTACCTGGAAGCCAGAGAAACCCACCTGAATGAATTAACCTCCCGCGAAGAAGAAGTTCTGACCCTCATCAATGCCGGGCTTACCAACCAGGAAATTGCCGACAAGCTGTACATTGAGTGTGGTACCGTAAAAAACCACGTCCATAAGATATTGAAGAAGCTGGACGTCAACAACCGGCAAGAAGCTGCCTACGTGCTGCAGTCTTACCAACGTCCCGCTGCGGTTATGGCTGTCGCCTAAACCTTCTGGACGGCAAAGCAGAAAGCGAGGTAGACATGAAGATTGTAACGGCTCTTTTTGCGCCTGAAGATGTACAACCAGCCATTGAACACCTGACCAGCAGTGGCATTCCCCGGGAAATGCTTTCCTTGATCTCATCGGCGGGGGAAATACCGATTTATTTGGAGGGGGAGCCGGAAAAATCGGCCGTATCGGGAGCGCTGTTGGGCGCGGTATCGGGTGGTACGATCGGTGCGTTAGGCAGCGTAGTTGTATCCACCATCCCCGGCTTTGACGTACCGATGCTGGTGTCGGGGCTGATGTCCACAACCCTGAGCGGTGTTGTAGGCGCCTATCTTGGCAGCCTCTACAGCGTGCGCGCCGACACCGAAGAGCAAATTGATGTACATGAAGAGCTGGAAGCCGGACGCATCTTGCTCCTCATCAAAACCACCGAAGAAGAGGCCGATGCCGCCAAAGAACTTCTGGCAGAAACCCACGGCGAACACGTCGATATCCACCCTATCCCGGCCGAGGCCGAAACCGAAGAAATACCCGGCCACAAACTCGACGAATAAACCTTGTCCTGAAGCATGATTGATGAGCGCCCTTCGGCAATGAAGGGCGCTTTTTGTTTTCTATTGCTCTGCCGAGAAATCACTCTGGCAACCTGCCGGATGTACCCACTTCTATACCTGGTTATATGCCCCCGATGCATTGAGAAACGCCCTGTCTCCTTTAGCATAAAACCATTGGGCTCTTTGGGATTTCGTAGGAATTGGCGTGAAACGTAAAGCGTAAAACGTGATGCCTCTCTGGTCACGTTTCACGTTTCACGCATCACGGATTGTAAACCCCTTGAATTCCTGAGACCCAACTATTGTAACTATACTGGTTTCCTCGGCGAAACCACCGCGAGGGAAATAAATCAATGGATTCTCTAAATCAACATGAACTAAAACATCTCATCGCACCCCAGGAAGGCGTTCATGTTTCGATGTTCATGCCTCTGGAAAGCGAGCCAGACAAACTAAAAAAGAACCAGATTCGTCTGCAGAATCTGATGAAGCAGGGGCGGCAAATGGTAACGGCCGAAGACTTTTTGCCGCCAGATGTGACCAGGCCGGATTGGGATGCATTTTTCCAGCCCGTTGCCGAATTAACGGCAGACAACCCCTACACCGGTGATAACAGCCCAGGCATGGCCGAGCAGGGGCTGGCCCTGTTTCTTGGGCCAGAGCGGCATCACATTTACCATTTGCCGCTGTCATTTGACGAAGGCATTGTTGTAGGGCCACGGTTCCACATAACCCCGCTGCTGCCGCTGCTGGATGAAAACGGCCGTTTCTACCTCCTCACCCTTAGCCAAAACCAGGTGCGGCTGTGGCATGGTACCCGGCTCAGCCTGGAACCCGTGGACGTGCCCAACCTGCCCGCGGGCGCCGATGCCGCCCTTTCCCTGGAAGACCCCGAACGAGAGTTACAGTTCCACACCAGCACCACCTCCGGCGTCACGCCCGCTGATGGCGGCGATCGCCCCGCCGTGTTTCACGGCCACGACGCCAACACGGACAAGAAAGATACCATGCTGCGTTACTTCCGCGAGGTCAACAAGGCCCTGCAGAACGTCCTCACCGACGAAGAAGCCCCACTGATTTTGGCGGCCGTCGAATACGCCTGGCCCATTTACAAAGAAGCCAACACCTATTTTTATCTGCTCGACGAGGGCATCGCGGGCAACCCGGAACATCTCAACCGGCAGGAGCTGCACACCCGGGCCTGGAACCTGATGCGCCGCCACCTGGAAAAAACGCGGCAGTCGGTTAACGAGCAGTACCAGTCGGTTGCCGGTACAGAGAAAACCTCTGAGCTGCTGACCGAAATTGTGCCGGCGGCGGCCTACGGCCGTATCGACACCCTCTTCGTCAACGAGCAGGCCCACCAGTTGGGCAGCTTCAACTACAGCACGGGAGAGGTGGAGATAGCCGAGGCAGACGACTTTGCTTGCGAAGATTTGGTCAACCTGGTGGCCGCCAGCACGCTGCAAAACGGCGGCAAAGTGTACGCCTTCCAACCCGATGAGATGCCCACCGACGCCAACCTGGCCGCCATTTTCAGATACGTTAGTTAAAGAAGACCTTTGGGGTTTCGTGGAGTTTGGCGTGAAACGTGATGTCTCTCTGGTCACGTTTCACGCGTCACGGATTGTAAACCCCCTGAATTCCTGAAGACCAGTTAAAGAAACTGCACGAAGTGAAGGAGTATTTTTATGCAGCGTTTCTACCAGATCAGCTTATTACTTACGCTAATATTGGCAATTTCTGCCTGTGGCACCGATGCCGTGCCCACCCCAACCATCCTTCCCACCGACGTTATTGACCCCACAGTTGAACCCACTGAAGAGCCAGACCCAACCGCAGAACCGACCCTGGAACCAACTGAAGAACCAACCATCGCGCCATCACCCACGGCCGAAGCCACGCCAGAACCAACTGTTGAACCCACCGAAGAAAGCCCTGCCCCCAACACCGTCGGCTTGATGCTGGTGGCCGAGGGATTGACCTCGCCGGTGGCCCTGGTGCCCGTGCCAGACGGCAGCGGCCGCTTATTTGTGGCTGATCAAACCGGCCAGATCAGAATCATTTCCGCCGATGGGCAGCTCCAGGATGAACCGTTCCTGGACATCCAGGACCGCATGGTGAGCCTGGATCCAGGCTACGACGAGCGCGGCCTGCTGGGTTTGGCCTTTCATCCCAACTATGCGGAAAACGGCCGTTTCTTCGTCTACTACAGCGCCCCCCTGCGCGCGGAAGCCCCCGCCGATTGGGACCACACCAGCCACCTGTCCGAGTTTGCCGTTTCGGCCGACAGCCCGGACATGGCCGATCCCGATTCTGAACAAATACTCTTGCAGGTAGACCAGCCGCAGGGCAACCACAACGCCGGGTCCATCACCTTTGGCCCCGACGGCTACCTCTACGTACCGCTGGGTGATGGCGGCGCCGCCGATGACGTCGGCCTGGGCCACGTCGATGATTGGTACGAGGAAAACGAAGGCGGCAACGGACAGGACCTGGCGCAAAACTTGCTGGGCAGCATTCTGCGCCTCGACGTGGATAATATTTCCGACGGCCAGCTCTATGCCATCCCGCAAGACAATCCCTTCACCGACCAGGCTGGCGCCGAAGCCATCTGGGCCATTGGTTTCCGCAACCCGTACCGCATGTCGTTCGACATGGGCGGCGACCAGGCGCTCTACGTCGGTGACGCAGGGCAGAACCTCTGGGAGGAAGTGAGCATCGTGGAATCTGGCGGCAACTACGGCTGGAACGTGAAGGAAGGCACCCACTGCTTCAGCACGGCCAACCCAGACGAGTCGCTGGCAGAATGCCCGGAAATGGATGCCGACGGCCGTTCCCTTATCGATCCCATCCTTGAATACCAGAACGGTAACGCGGGCGGCATCGGCCTGGTGGTCATTGGCGGCAACGTCTATCGTGGCAGCGCTATGCCGGAGTGGGACGGCCGTTACATCTTTGGCGACTGGAGCACCTCCTTTGGCCAGGCAGACGGCACCTTGTTCATCGCCACCCCAGCGGAAACCGAAGGCGAACTGTGGACGATGGAGGAATTGACGGTGGAGGGGAGCGACAACGGCCGTCTCAATGAATACCTGCTCTCCTTTGGTCAGGACAGCGACGGGGAAATCTACATTCTCACCACGGAAACCTCCGGCCCCTCCGGCAATACCGGCAAAGTATACCGGCTCGTGCCACCCGAAATGTAAGCAAAATACAGATAACCGCAGAGACGCAGAGCACGCCGAGAAAAACTTAGCGCCCTTTGCGCGCTCTGCGGTTATTAAAGAAAGCGCATGGCCCAGAAATTCCATCCCAGCACCAACACCTTCTCGAAGGCGACCATTTTTGGCGCCGTTTTTTTTGTGGGAGCCATCGCCGTCGCCTGGGGCATGTTCATACGTTCGCCTTATGTGACGGGTGAAGGCGTGGTGCGCCCCCAGCCGGTGCCCTTCAGCCACGAACACCACGTGCGCGGCCTGGGGATTCACTGCCGGTACTGCCATACGGCCGTCGAAACCTCCTCCTTCGCGGGCATGCCACCTACCCACACCTGCATGACCTGCCATTCGCAGGTGTGGACCGACGCTCCGGCGCTGGAACCGGTGCGTGAAAGCTGGCAGTCGGGCGAACCCATCGCCTGGAACCGCGTCTACGACCTGCCCGACTTTGTCTACTTTGACCACAGCATTCACGTGGCCAAGGGCGTGGGCTGCGAAACGTGCCACGGCCGTTTGGACCAGATGCCGCTTACCTGGCAGGCCCAGCCGCTGCACATGGAATGGTGCCTGGACTGCCATCGCCAGCCGGAACAATTTTTACGGCCGCCTGAGGAGATCTACACCATGGGCTGGGAACCCAACAACCAGGCCGAACTGGGCCAGGAGCTGGCAGCCGAATACCACATCCAGCAAAACCAGCTTACCGACTGCTCCATCTGTCACCGCTAGAATTCTCTCCCCCTGGCAGGGGGAGGGCCAGGGAGGGGGTTGGCATTTCCCAACCCCAACCGAAAAAACTATGCCTAATCAACCGTTCAACTGGCAAGCCATTCGCCAAAAACTAGACCAACTGCCAGAACCCATCACCTGGCGCAGCTTAAACGAGCTGGCCGAAACGCCGGAGTTTGCCAACTGGGTTAAACATGAGTTTCCCAACGGTACGGCCGGCTGGCAGGAAGGTGTTAGCCGCCGCCGTTTTTTGCAGCTGATGGCTGCCTCTCTGGGCCTGGCCGGGCTCACCGCCTGCGTCGGCCAGCCAGCAGAAACGATTGTGCCCTACGTGCAGCAGCCAGAAATCCTGGTCCCGGGGCAGGCGCTCCATTTTGCCAGCGCCCACGTGCTCAATGGCTACGCCCGCGGCATCGTCGTGGAAAGCCACGAGGGCCGCCCTACCAAAATTGAAGGCAACCCGGAACATCCCGCCAGCCTCGGCGCTACCGACGTCTTCGGCCAGGCGGCGCTGCTCTCGCTGTACGATCCCGACCGCTCGCAAACGGTGCTGAGCGACGGCCGTATCCGCACCTGGGGCGAATTTGACCAGCTTTTCATCAACGCCCTGGAGCAGTCCCGCGCCCGCGACGGGGCTGGTTTTCGCATCCTCACCCCCACCATCACCTCCCCCACCCTGATGGCGCAGCTCACGGCCGTTCTCAACCGCTTCCCCCAGGCCCAATGGCACCAGTACGACCCCATCAACCACGACGCCGTTTTTGCCGGTACCCAACTCGCCTTTGGCCAGCCGCTGTGGCCACGTTACCAGTTTGAGCAGGCCGATGTGATTGTCTCCCTCGACGCCGATTTTCTCTTTACGCAGCCCGGCCACCTGGCCTACACGCACGGCTACAGCCAGCGCCGCGCCGTACGGCAGGGCGCCACCGGCATGAACCGCCTCTACGTCGTGGAAAGCAGCCCCAGCCTCACCGGCTCGATGGCCGATCATCGCTGGCCGCTGCCGCCTGCCCAGGTGGAAAGCTTTGCCCGCCACCTGGCTGCCGCGCTGGGGCTGGAAGCCGAAACCGCACCTGCCCCGTCCGACGGATTTGCCCGCTGGGTAACGGCCGTAGCCAACGATCTGCGCCAGAACACCGGGCGCTGCCTGGTACTGGCTGGAGAAAACCAGTCGCCCGCCGTACACGCCCTGGCCCACGCCATGAACGTGGCGCTGGGTGCCGTCGGCCAGACGGTGCGCTACACCGCGCCCTTGGAGGCCAATCCTGGCAACCAGACCAACAGCCTGGGCCAGCTCACCGCCGCCATGCAAAATAGCGAAGTTGATCTGCTGCTCATTTTGGACAGCAACCCGGTGTACCACGCCCCGGCCAACCTGGATTTTGCCGGGGCGCTGGCCCATGTGCCGCTGAGCGTGCACATGGGCCAATACAACAACGAAACGGCCGTGCGCTGCACCTGGCATCTGCCACAAACCCACTTTCTGGAAAGCTGGAGCGACGCCCGCGCTTACGACGGCACGATTACTATCCAGCAGCCGCTTATTGCCCCGCTGTACAACGGCCGTTCCCCCCACGAACTGCTGGCCACCATCCTGGGTAGTCCTGGGCAGGCCAGCCTCGATGTGGTCATCGGCCGCTGGTTGGGCGAACAGGCCAGTACCGCCGTCAGCGGGCCAGTCGATGTGGGCAGCGGCGGTGAAGGCGGCGGCAGCGATGAGCACGATACCACCTCCGACGATGGCCTCACCCCGGCCCAAAACGCTGCCTGGCAGCAAATTCTGCGCCTGGGCCTCATCCCCGACACGCAGGCCGAACCGGTTGACGTGACCCTGAGCACCCTGGATTTGCCCGCGCCGTCCAGCGGCGAAACAGACGGCCTGGTGCTCACCTTCCGGCCCAGCTACGCGGTGTGGGACGGCCGTTTTGCCAACAACGCCTGGCTGCAAGAAACGCCGCAGCCGTTCACCAAGCTCACCTGGGGCAACGCCGCCCTCATCAGCCCGCTCACGGCGGCACGGCTGGGGCTGGCCGCGGGTGAAGTGGTGCGGCTAGCGGTTGACGGCCGTTCCGTCAATGCCCCCATCTGGATTTTGCCCGGCCAGGCAGAAGACTGCGTGACGGTGGCCCTGGGTTACGGCCGTCTTGAAGCGGGCACAGTAGGCGACGAGGTTGGCTTTAACGCCTACGCCCTACGCACCACAGATGCCCTGTGGACAGCCAGCGGGCTGGCAATTGAACAAACAGGGACAACGGCCGTGTTGGCCAACACGCAGGAACACCACACCATGGAAGGCCGTAACCTGGTGCGCACTGCTCCGTTCAGCACCTTCCTGGAAAATCCTGATTTTGTGCATGAAGGGGAAGGAGAGGAGGAGGGGGAACGGCCGTCGCTCTACCCCGAATTCACCTACGAAGGTTATGCCTGGGGCATGACCATCGACCTCAACCTGTGCATCGGCTGCAACGCCTGCACCATCGCCTGCCAGGCGGAAAACAACATCCCCGTCGTGGGCAAAGAAGGCGTCGTCGAAGGCCGCGAAATGCACTGGATTCGCGTCGATGGCTACTTTAAGGGCGGCCTGGAAAACCCCGAACTGCTGCACCAGCCCGTGCCCTGCATGCATTGCGAAAAAGCGCCCTGCGAACCCGTTTGCCCCGTAGCCGCCACCACCCACAGCCACGAAGGGCTCAACGAAATGACCTACAACCGCTGCGTCGGCACCCGCTACTGCTCTAACAACTGCCCCTACAAAGTGCGCCGCTTCAACTTCTACGACTACGCCAATGACGAACCCGACCTCCTGGCCCTGGCCCGCAATCCAGACGTCACCGTGCGCTCCCGCGGCGTGATGGAAAAATGCACCTACTGCGTGCAGCGCATCAACAAAGCGCGCATCAACGCCAAAATCGAAAACCGCGCCATTCAGGATGGCGAAATCCAGACCGCCTGCCAGCAGGTCTGCCCGGCCCAGGCCATCGTCTTTGGCGACCTCAACGACATCACCACCCGGGTCTCCCAGCTGAAGGCCCAGCCCCACAACTACGGCCTGCTGGCCGACCTCAACACCCAGCCGCGCACCACCTACCTGGCCCGCCTGCGCAACCTCAATCCCACCCTGACGGAGGCTGCCGATGACCGTTAAAGAGCAGGGCCCGCCCGTCATTGAACCAGGGCACACCTATGCCTCCGTCACCGACAAGATCAGTGCGCTGGTTCTGCGCCGCCACACGCCGCTGGGCTGGCTCATTGGCTTCACCCTCAGCTTTTTGCTGCTGATGACCCTGCTGGTGGCCATTGGCGTTTTGTTTGTGCAGGGGGTGGGCATTTGGGGCATCAACATTCCCGTAGGCTGGGGCATCGCTATCGTTAACCTGGTGTGGTGGATTGGCATTGGCCACGCCGGAACGCTTATCTCGGCCATTTTGCTGCTGCTGCGGCAGGAATGGCGCACCTCCATCAACCGCTTCGCCGAGGCGATGACCCTGTTTGCCGTGGCCTGCGCCGCGCTGTTTCCGCTTATTCATTTGGGACGGCCGCAATTTTTTTACTACCTCTTCCCCTACCCCAACACGCTCGGCTTGTGGCCGCAGTTCCGCAGCCCGTTGGTGTGGGACCTCTTCGCCATCATGACCTACGCCCTGGTCTCGCTCATGTTCTGGTATGTCGGCCTTATCCCCGACATGGCCACCCTGCGCGACAAGGCCACAAGCCGCTTTGGCCAAACCGCTTACGGCGTGCTGGCGATGGGCTGGCGCGGTTCGGCCCGGCACTGGCACCGCTACGAACAGGCCTACTTCCTCCTGGCGGCGCTGGCCACGCCCCTGGTCGTTTCCGTGCACAGCATTGTGGGGCTGGATTTTGCCGTGAGCGTGATTCCTGGCTGGCACAGCACGATTGCGCCGCCGTTTTTTGTGGCCGGGGCTGTGCTGTCCGGCTTTGCCATGGTGGTCACCATTGCCATCCCCCTGCGCAAGTTTTATCGCCTGGAAGACATTATCACGATGCGACACCTGGACAACATGGCCAAAATTTTGCTGGTGATGAGCATCCTCGTCACCTACGGCTACGTGGCCGAGATTTTTGTTGGCTGGTACAGCGGCAACGAATTTGAAATGTTTATTGTGGAAAACCGTTTTTTGGGGCCGTATGCCCCGTTTTATTGGACGATGATCGTTTGCAATGCCCTCATCCCGCAGCTTTTCTGGTTCCGGCGGGTGCGGCGCAGCGTGGTGATTTTGTTTGTCCTGTCGTTGGTGATCAATGTAGGCATGTGGCTGGAGCGCTTCATCATCGTGACGGTAAGCCTGCACCGCGACTTTTTGCCTTCATCGTGGGACATTTACGTGCCCACCGGCTGGGATTGGGCCACTTTTATCGGCACGATTGGCCTGTTTGCCACCCTGCTCTTTTTGTTCATCCGCTTTTTGCCCTTTGTCTCCATCATGGAAATGCGCGAATTGGTAGCTGAGATGAAGCCCAGCGAACCGGCCGTGGGCATCTCCGAACCGCGTGAGCTGGTGGACGAGACAAAGGATTAGGAGTTGATTGATGACCACCCATGCCAGCGTTGATCCCAAACTGGAGCTTTATGGCCTGATGGCTGAGTTTGGCGAAGCCGACGAACTGCTGGAAGCGGCTAAGGCGGTGCGTGACGCCGGGTACGAACGTGTGGATGCGTTTTCGCCGTTCCCGGTGGAGGGTTTATCGCCGGTATTGGGCATGCACCAGGCGCGGCTGTACTGGATTGTGCTGGCGGGTGTGCTGCTGGGCGCCGTGATTGGCTTTGGCATACAGTATTACGCAATGGTGATCGATTATCCGCTGAACGTGGGGGGACGGCCGTACAACAGCTGGCCCTCCTTTGTGCCCGTCACCTTTGAATTGGCCATCCTGGTGGCCGCTTTTGCCGCCATCCTGGGCATGTTTGCTCTGAACGGCCTGCCCCAGCCCTACCACCCGGTGTTTAACGTGGCCGCCTTTGCCGGGGCCAGCCGCGACCGCTTTTTCCTGTGCATCGAGGCCGCAGACGCCCAGTTTGACCTCTTAAAAACGCGCCGATTTCTCGAAGGACTGGACGGCGTGGAGGGGGTGTATGAAGTTGAACCGTAAGCTGCATTCGCTCCTCTGGCTGGCAGCCGCCTGCCTGCTGCTGCTGGCCGGGTGCGAGGAGATGGAAATGGAAGACCAGGCCCGCTACGAGCCGCTGGAAGCCAGCCAATTTTTCCCCGATGGCCAGGCATCGCGACCCATCCTGGCCGAAGTGGTGCCCCGCACCGCCTACGATCTGAGCGATCCGGTCTACAGCGGCCTGGAAGATGGCGAACCGGTACTGACGGTGCCGCTGCCGCTGACGGCCGAACTGCTGGAGCAAGGCCAGGCGCAGTACAACATTTTCTGTTCGCCCTGCCACGGCCTGAGCGGTGACGGCAGCGGCATGATTGTGCAGCGCGGTTTCCCCGCACCGCCCACCTTTCACAGCGAGCGGCTGCGGCAGGCCCCCGACGGCCATTATTTTGACGTGATTAGCAACGGCTTTGGCCTCATGTACGAATACGGCACGCGGGTGGAGCCGGAAGGCCGCTGGGCGATCATCGCCTACATCCGGGCGCTTCAGCTCAGCCAGAACGCGGCGGTGCACACACTGCCCGAAGCCGATAGGGAGCAGTTGAATGGCGCAGAATAACGATACGGCCGTCCGCCACCCTCTCCACCGCCTGCAGCAAGCCGCCCTCCTCGTGGGTGTGCTGATGAGCATCGCCAGCCTGGTGGGGCTGTGGCTGGACCAGGCCGAGTTTTTCCGCAGCTACCTGCTGGGCTACGTCATGGTGAGCGGGGTAGCCGTGGGCTGCCTGCCCCTGCTGATGCTGCATTACCTGGCCAGCGGCCCGTGGGGTTTTATGCTGCGCCGCTTTTTGGAGGCGGGCGTATGGTCGCTGCCGCTGCTGGCGCTGCTGTTTGTGCCGCTGTTGTTTGGTCTGCGCCAGATTTACGTGTGGGCCGATCCGGCCCTCGTGGCCCAGGATGCGCTGCTGCAGCACAAACAGCCCTATTTAAACGTGCCGTTTTTTGTGGGGCGTACGGCCGTTTACCTGCTCATCTGGGCGGCCATGGCCTGGCTGCTGGTGCGCTGGTCGCGCCGCCAGGACAGCAGCGACAGCCTCGATTGGCGCGCCCGCGCCGGCAAACTCAGCGGACCGGGGCTGGCCATCTATCTTTTCACCGCCTCCTACGCGGCCATCGACTGGATGATGACGCTGGAGCCGCACTGGTACTCCACCGCTTACGGGCTGGTGGTGGTGACGGGCCAGCTGCTGGCCAGCCTGGCCCTGGCCCTGGCCGCGGCCGTCTGGCTGCGCGATCAGCCGCCGCTGAAGGAACTTATCACCCCCGGCCTGTTCCACGACATGGGCAACCTGCTGCTGGGCTTTTTGCTGCTGTGGATGTACGTGGTTTTTATCCAATACCTGGTTATCTGGTCCGGCAATTTGCCGGAAGAGGTGCCCTGGTTCCTGCACCGCACCCAGGGCGGCTGGCAGTGGGTGCTGCTGAGCATCGTGCTGCTGGGTTTTGCCGCGCCGTTTCTGGCCCTGGTTTCCACCGGCTTCCAACCGCGCATCCGGGTGTTAACGGCCGTTACCCCCCTCGTCTTCATCATGCAGTTGGTGAACGTTTACTGGCTGGTCATGCCCGCCTTTTACCCCGACGGCTGGACCTGGCACTGGCTGCACCTGGCCGCGCCCCTGGCGCTGGGCAGCCTCTGGCTGGCGGGCGCTGCATTTTACTTGCGCCGGACCCCCCTGCTGCCGCAGGAGGACCCGCGTTTGAAGGAGATTTTTGCCGAACGTGAACGACACCAGGCAGCCTGAGACACACGAAGAACAAGATGTCAACGTCCGCCGTGTCACCATGGCGGGCATCGGCCTGTTGATCACGGTGCTCATCACCCTGGGGATAATGGTCGTGCTGATGGGATTCCTGCTCGGTGATGAACGAGAGCAAGTTCTGGCCGACCCGCCCACGCCGCTGCCTGCGGCCGTACCGGGTTTACAGGCAGCCCCGGCCCAGGAGTGGCTGAGCTTTCAGGCCACCCAGGAGGCTCACCTGGCAACGTATGGTTGGGTGGATGAAGCGGGCGGCGTGGCCCACATTCCCATCGACCGGGCCATGGCCCTGCTGCTGGAACACGGACTGCCAACTCCGGCGCCTACGGCCGTTTCCACCGCCACCGTCACCCCGGCCCCCACAGCGGAGGCCAACGAATGAAGCAGCGACTCTTTGGGCTGATCCTCTTGCTCCTGCCTGCCCTGGCACCGTTTGCCGGAACGGCCGCTGCCCACGGCAACCATCCCGACCCAATGGCCGTCACTTTTGAGCAAAACCTGGACGGCCAGCTGCCGCTGGACGTGACGTTTATCGACGAAACGGAAACCCAGGTGGCATTGAATGATTATTTTGGCGCACAGCCTGTGGTGGTGGTGATGGGCTACTTTGAGTGCCCCACACTGTGTGTGGAGGTGGTGTATCCAGCGCTGGCCAAATCTGCGCAAGAGCTGTCCGGCCTGGCACCGGGTGCTGATTTTACGGTTCTGGCCATCACGATTGATCCGGCGGAAACGGCCGCTGCCGCCGCCCGCACCAAAACCCAATTCCTGGGGAATGTCAACCAGCCGGGCTGGCACTTCCTCACCGGGTCGCAGACGGCCATTGATGCCGTGGCCGATGCCATCGGCTTCCACTACGCCTACGACGAGGCCACGGAGCAGTTTAGCCACCCCAGCGGCATCGTGGTGCTAACGCCCGCAGGCAAAATCGCCCGCTACTTCATGGGGGTGGAATTCTCGCCGCGTGACCTGCGCCTGGCGTTGATTGAAGCGGGTGAAGGCACGGTGGGTACGGCCGTTGACCAGCTGCTGCTGCTGTGTTACCGGTACGATCCGCAGAACGGCCGTTACAACAGCATCATCTGGACCGCAGCCCGGCTGCTGGGCATGGGCACCCTTCTGGTCCTTGCAGCCGTCATCTGGCGTGCACAAAAGGGAGTTCGCACATGATCGATGTTCTCATTCCGGAGCAGGCTTCCACTGCCGCCGGGCAGGTTGACCTGCTCTTCCTGACGCTGATAGCCCTCAGCGGCTTTTTTATCGTACTGATTTTTTCCCTGCTGATTTACTTCGGCATTAAGTACCGGCGCGGCTCCAGCGCCGATCGCACAGCGCCGCCAGCCACCAGCATACGCCTGGAGCTGTTCTGGACGCTTGGTCCGCTGCTGCTGGGCCTGCCAGTGTTTGTCTGGGCGGCCAGCGTTTACCTGGATAATTCGGTGCCGCCGCACGATGCGCTGGAGATCAACGTGGTGGGTAAGCAGTGGATGTGGCACATTCAGCATCCAGACGGCCGTCGCGAAATCGACGAGCTGCATGTGCCCGTCAACCAACCCGTCAAGCTGCAAATGATTTCCCAGGACGTGATTCACAGCTTCTGGATTCCCGATTTTCGCCTCAAGCAAGATGTGCTGCCGGGGCGTTACACCACGCTCTGGTTTGAGGCCACGCAAACCGGCACGTTCCCCCTGAAGTGCGCCGAATTTTGCGGCACACACCATTCGTTTATGGTGGGGCGGGTCATTGTGATGGAACCGGCTGAATACCAGACCTGGCTGGGCGGCGAGGCGCAGGGCGAGACGCTGGCGGCGCAGGGCGAACAGCTGTTTGCCCGCCTGGGATGCAGTTCCTGCCACGAGCCGGACCCCGAGCAAGACGGCCGTGGTCCCTCGCTGCTGGGGCTTTACGGTGACGAGGTGGAGTTGCAAGATGGCACCACGCTGGTGGCCGATGCTGACTACATCCGCCGCTCCATCCTGGAACCGCAGGAACAAATTGTCGCCGGGTACCAGCCCATCATGCCCTCCTTTGCCGGGCAGGTAGACGAGGCCGATCTGCTGGCGTTGATCAGCTACATCCAATCCTTGTCCGACGAAACGGAAGAGTAGGAAAATCCTTATGAGCGATATTTTAGGCAACCAGTTGGGCAGCGGGGCGCGTGTAGCCGAAGCAGCGCCCCCAGTGCGGCACAAACATTATCTGAACGAAAGCTACACGGCTCGCTCCTGGCTGTTGACCACGGATCACAAGCGCATTGGCATTTTGTACATGATTGCCGTGACCTTTTTCTTTGCCGTGGGCGGCGTGGCGGCAACGGCCGTTCGCCTGGAGCTCCTCACCCCCTACGGCGACCTGGTGCAGGCGGAAACATACAACAAGCTGTTCACCATCCACGGTGTCATCATGGTCTGGTTTTTCCTCATCCCGTCGATCCCCAACACGCTGGGCAACTTCCTCATTCCCCTAATGATCGGCGCGGAAGACCTGGCTTTTCCCCGGCTGAACCTAGCCAGCTGGTACATCTTTATGATTGGCGGCCTGGTCACCCTGTCGGCCGTGATCTTTGGCGGGGTGGACACGGGCTGGACCTTTTACACGCCATACAGCAGCGTTTACAGCAATACGGCCGTTGTCCTGGCCATTTTGGGTGTGGTCATTGCCGGGTTTTCCTCGATTTTTACCGGGGTGAACTTTGTGGTGACAGTGCACAAGCTGCGCGCGCCGGGCATGACCTGGTTCCGCCTGCCGCTGTTTGTCTGGAGCCACTACGCCACCAGCCTCATCCTGGTACTGGCCACGCCGGTGCTGGCCCTGGTGCTGATCCTCGTGGCCATTGAGCGCATCTTTGGCGTGGGCATCTTCGACCCGGCTCTGGGCGGCGACCCGCTGTTGTTCCAGCATCTGTTCTGGTTTTACTCCCATCCGGCGGTGTACATCATGATCTTGCCGGGCATGGGCGTCACCAGCGAGATTATTGCCGCCTTCTCCCGGCGGCGCGTGTTTGGTTACACCTTTGTCGCCTTCGCCAGCCTGGCGATTGCCACATTGGGCTTCCTGGTGTGGGGGCACCACATGTTTGTCAGCGGCCAGTCGCTGTATGCCGGGCTGGCGTTTTCCATCCTCAGCTTTTTGGTCGCCATCCCCTCGGCGGTGAAGGTGTTTAACTGGACCGCCACGCTGTACAAGGGGGAAATCAGCTTCGACACGCCGATGCTGTACGCCCTGGGCTTCATCGGCCTGTTCACCGTGGGCGGGCTGACGGGGCTGTTCCTGGCCTCGCTGGCGGTGGATGTGCACGTGCACGACAGTTATTTTGTGGTGGCCCATTTTCACTACATCATGGTGGGCTCCACGGTGATGGCCTACCTCGGCGGCATTCACTACTGGTGGCCCAAGATGAGCGGCCGTTTATATTCGGAAGCGTGGGGGCGTTTCTCGGCCATCCTGATTTTTGCCGGGTTTAACCTGACGTTTTTCCCGCAGTTTGTGCTGGGTTACCTGGGCATGCCGCGCCGCTATTACCAGTATGCGCCGGATTTCCAGGTGTTTAACGTGCTGTCGACGGCCGGGGCGTCGATTCTGGCGGTGGGTTACCTGCTGCCGTTGTTTTATTTGCTGCTGTCGCTGCGCGACGGCCGTTCCGCCCCCGCCAATCCCTGGGAAGCCACCGGCCTGGAGTGGCAAACGCCGTCGCCCCCACCCAAGGAAAATTTCCACGAGATTCCTGTGGTGACACACGAAGCGTATGAGCGAGCGTCTCCCGACGAAAAGCGAGTGGGCGAATGAACCAGCACATTATGAACGAAGAGGCCCTGGCCCGCGACCGGGAAATAAATGCCCTGGGCATGTGGGTCTTCCTGGCTTCAGAAATTATGCTGTTTGGCGGCCTGTTCCTGGGCTACACGGTGTACCGCTACCTGTACCCCGCCGCCTTTGCCGAGGCCAGCCGCCACCTGGATTTGTGGCTGGGCACGGCCAACACGGCCGTTCTGCTCACCAGCAGCCTGACAATGGCCCTGGCCGTGCACCACTCACGCGCGGCAAAACGGAAAACGGCCGTGCTCTTCCTCCTGCTCACCATAGCCCTGGGGCTACTCTTTCTGGGCATCAAAGGGTACGAATATTGGCAGGAGTACCAGGAGCAGCTCATCCCCGGCCTCAATTTTGTGTACGAGGGCGCCAATCCGGCCACGGTCCGGCTGTTTTTCAGCCTGTACTTCATTATGACCGGGCTGCATGCGGTGCATTTGTCGGTGGGCATTTTGTTAGTAGGTGCGGCGATAGTGCTGGGGGGGAAACGGCCGTTTGCCCACAACCCCGCTGAACCGGCCGAAATGATCGGCCTCTACTGGCACTTTGTCGATGTGGTCTGGGTCTTCCTGTTTCCGATGCTCTACCTCATCGACCGGGCCGCTTGACATTTGGAGGGCTCAATGACTCATTCTGACTCGTCGATTCGCACCTATCTCCTGGTTTATGTGGCGCTGCTGGCGCTGGTGGCGGCCACCGTCGCCGCCGCCTTCCTGCCCGCTGGACCGTGGAACCTGGTGCTGGCCCTGGGCATTGCCCTGACCAAGGCGCTGCTGATCATTCTCTTTTTTATGCACGTCAAAGCGGGCAGCCGGTTGATCAAGCTGTTTGCCGGGGCGGGCTTTTTGTGGCTGGTGATACTGTTTGTGCTGGCTTTGAGCGATTACCTGGCGCGGACGTATTGGGGGTAAATGGGTGAGGGAACGGCCGTTTTCCGCCATTTATACCACGCGCATACCCATAGTTATGCCCCTGATAGATTGAAAAACATGCGGCAGTTCCGGTACCTTTGAACCTGACAAATTATGCAATCGAGAAGGATCAAACCATGAACGAGCAAGAGATTAAAGATTTACGGCTGCCCAGCAGCCGTTCCGTACCCAATTTGGAAGACACCGCTTACCGCCTCAGCCGGAACATTTTAAAGATGACCACCGAAGCCGGATCGGGCCACCCGTCCAGTTCTCTGTCGGCCATCGACGTGATGACGGCGCTCTATTTTGGCGGTATCCTGCGCTACGACCCGGATCAGCGGGACTGGCCTGGCCGGGATCGCTTTATCCTCAGCAAAGGGCACGCCGCTCCCGCACTCTACGCCGTTTTGGCCGAAGCAGGCTATTTTGACGCCGACCTGCTCATGACCCTGCGCGATTTTGGCAGCCCGTTGGAAGGCCACCCCAACATGCGGGCGCTGCCCGGCGTGGAAGCCTCCACCGGGTCGCTGGGCCAGGGACTTTCCATTGGTCTGGGCCATGCGCTGGCAGCCCAGGTAGACAACATGCAGTATCGCGTCTACGTGCTCATCGGCGATGGCGAATCGGACGAAGGGCAGATTTGGGAAGCGGCCATGGGCGCCGCCAAGTACAAGGTGGCCAATCTGACGGCAATCCTGGACTACAACAAGTACCAGCAAACCGGCGCCGTCAACGAGGTGATGCCTTCCCTGGAGCCCGTCGTTGACAAGTGGGAAGCGTTTGGCTGGGACGTGCGCGAAATTGACGGCCACAACATGGATGAAGTGCTGGCCGCCCTGCAAGACGTGCGCCGCGTGACGGATCAGCCGCAAATCATCATTGCCCATACTCTGAAGGGACGTGGGTTATCCCCGTTTGAGGGGGATGCCGTCAACCGCAAACACGGCGAGCCGCTGAATGAGGAAGAGCTGGCCACGGCGCTGGCCGAACTCGATGACGAGCACGCCACCACGGTGGCCAATGATTTACCCGAACCCGACTACACTGCCGAAGACCTGCATGGAGAGATATAACACATGAATATTGGCAAAAAAATTGGTCTGGAGATGGGACCGCCCACCCGCAATGCCTTTGGCGAGGCGCTGGCTGAACTCGGCGAGACAAACGCCAATCTGGTTGTTGTGGATGGCGATGTGGGCAACTCCACCCGCACGGAATATTTTGGGGATGAGTTTCCCACCCGCTTTTTCAACCTGGGCATTGCCGAAAGTAACCTGGTCGGCGTGGCCAGCGGCCTGGCCGCGGCTGGCAAAGACGTGGTGGCCGCCAGCTTTGCCGCCTTTTTGTTGGGCAACGCCTATGACCAGATTCGCATGGGCATTGCTTACCCGCAGGCCAACGTGAAGCTGGTTGGCTCACACAGCGGCATCAGCATTGGCGAAGATGGCCCCAGCCAGATGGGGATTGAGGACATTGCCCTGGCCACCTCTCTACCCCACTTCACCGTCATCGTGCCCGCGGATGCGCCCTCCACCGAAGCGGCGACAAAAGCGCTGTTTTCGTTTGACGGCCCGGCTTATCTGCGCACCGGACGACCGAAATCCCCCGTTGTGTATCCCAATGGCCTTGAGTTTGAAGTCGGCAAAGCCAACCAGCTGCGCGACGGCCGTCACGCTACGATCATTGCTTGCGGCCTCATGGTTGCCGCCGCCCTGGAAGCGGCCCACGAGCTGAGCGAAGATGGCCTGGAAATCCGCGTGCTGGACATGCACACGATTAAGCCGCTGGATGAAACGGCCGTTGTCCGCGCCGCGCAGCAAACCGGGGCCATTGTGACCGCCGAGGAGCATTTGCTGGATGGCGGTTTAGGTGCGGCCGTAGCCGTCTGCGTGGCCCAATACCACCCTGTGCCCATGCGTTTTGTCGGCATCCGCAATCGCTACGCCGAGTCGGGTGACCCGGAGGCGCTGCTCGAAAAGTATGGCCTGACGCCACAAAACATCGCCCAGGCCGTGCGTGAGGCCATCGACCATAAGGAAAACAACAACGGCGGCCGCTAGACGCAACAACTTCCTGTATTTATGGCTCTTTGGGAATTCAGGGGGTGTACAGCCCGTGAAGCGTGAAACGTGAAACGTGACCAGAGGACCATCACGTTTCACGCTTCACGTTTCACGCCAAACCCCACGAAATCCTGAAGACCCAACTGCATTACACTCTCTCGGAGAGGATTTTTGCCCCGTGCAGGATGAGCAGCACGATGGCGGTAGCCCCTACCGCCAGAACAAACTGTTCTAAAGCTACCGCCACTCCCAATGCCGCCGCCAGCAGAAGCGAAGCGGCCGTCGTGAGTCCTTCAATTTTGTTTTCACTACCCCGGTGCCGGATGATGGTGCCCGCCCCCAAAAAGGTAATCCCGGTAATCACCGCTTCGATAATACGGATGGGATCGGCATTGATCACCGATTGATCAATCCCCAGCTGCGTCACCATGACGCCGCCCAGGCCGGTGAGCATAGCGGCTGAGCCAGCTACGAGCATGTGGGTACGCAGCCCGGCTGGCTTGTCGGCCGCTTCACGCTCAAAGCCAATTATCCCACCCAACACCATCGCCAGGACGATTTCGCCCAAAATTTGCAGCTGAATTATCATATGTTAGACGGTTACTTAGGTGCTCAGCGGATTTCCCAGACAACCTGTACATTGGCCTGGATGGTCATGGTACCGGCCTGAATGGGCACGCTGGACTCCGCCGCGGCCTGGTCAGCCAGCGCAAAGGGCAGCGGCCCACCCCCACTCACTTCGATGATGCTGTGTACCGGCCCCAGGTCGGCCCCCGCCAGCTGGGTAAGCTGTTCGGCTTTCTCCTGGGCGTTGTTGATGGCTGCTTCTCGTGCCTCAGCTTCCAGTTCCTCGCGGTTGCTGATCTGGAACTCAATGCCCTGGATATTGTTGCTGCCAGCGGTTACGGCCGTATCCAACAGCGCCCCCAGCATCTGCAAATCACTCACCATCACCCGCACCATGTTGTTGGCCTGGTAGCCAACCAACTCACGCGATTGGCCGTTGGTACTCGTTTCATACACGGGCTGCAGGCGGAACCCTTCGGTGGTAATGTCGCTTTCTTCGATGCCTGCTTCGATGGTGGCGGAAATAACGGCCGTCATGCGCTCATTGTTTTCTTCCAGGGCGGCTTCGGCCGTATCGGCCTCCGTTTGCACACCCAGGCGCACCACAGCCTGGTCCGGCTCGGCCTGCACCTGGCCGTGGCCCGACACTTCGATGGTGGCCAGGTCATCGGTTGTCTGGCCGGTTTGCGCCGCCACAGGCAGCGGCGGCTGCGTGATAATCGTTAACCCCACCCCCAGAAACAGGGAAAATGCAAGAAAAAATGTTGCAAGAATCCACAGTTTACCTTTCATCATTTAGTGTACTCCTTTTATCCTTTTACCCTTTGTGAGTCTCTACCATAACACAGTTTTTGCCCGAGACTGCCTGGTCTATACCGCAAACATATCTATTTTTGTGCCTGGGCACATGGAATACGGCCGTAAAAAGAAGCGGTGGCAGGCAGCCCCGGCCGCCTGCTACCCACGCAAGGAAAAGACACAACACCATTTTGGGGCAGCGCGCTCACCGCACCCAGGCATGGCGGTCGCAGAGCCACTCTATCCAGGGAGCCAGCCCTTCCCCAGTCTGGCAAGACAGCTCAAAGATGGGTGCGGTACTGTTTAAGGCCCTTACCGATTTACTGAAGGCCGTTTTGTCAAAATTGACCCAGGGCAGCAGGTCGATTTTGTTCAGCACAACCACATCACTGACGGCAAAAAGCTGGGGGTATTTGATTGGTTTGTCGTGACCTTCGGGCACGCTGAGCAGGCACACGCGCATATGTTCGCCCAGGAACCAGTGCGTGGGGCAGACCAGGTTACCCACGTTTTCAATAAACAGCATGTCCAGCCCGTTCAACTGAAATTCGTCCAGCGCTTTGTGCACCATGCTGGCTTCCAGGTGGCAGCCGCCGCCGGTGTTGATTTGCAGCGCATCACTCGCCCCGGCGCGCAGCACCGTTTGTGTGTCCACGTTACCGGCAATGTCGCCTTCAATCACGCCCACGTTGGCCTGCCCACGCAGCGCCTCAATCGTTTTGACGATGAGGCTCGTTTTGCCCGAACCGGGTGAGGCCATGAGATTGACAGCCAGGATGCCAACGGCCGTTAACCTTTCATGGTTGCGCGCGGCAATTTGATCATTGCCAGCCAGAATACTCTTGACAACTTTCACCTCTTGTACGGTCATGTTCTTTTCTCTCTATCTCAATACTGTCGATATAAAATTCGCTGCCCGCCTCGGTGAGAACGCCCACCTGGGTGCAGTTGGGGCAGGCAAAATCGCTGCCGGGGGTGTATTTTTGGTCGCAGCAAGCGCAGTAAAACTTGGTGGCCACGCGCGTCATGTTGAGCCGGGCGCCTTCAGCCAGCGTGCCGGGTGTCATCATGTCGAAGTAATACAGCAGGGAATCATCTACAATGCTGGAGCGGTCGCCCACTACCACGTTGATAGCCAGCACACGCGGCGCACCTAACTCATGGGCTTTGGCCTCCACGGCTTCCAGCAGGTAGGTCATGATGCCAAACTCGTGCATGGTTTTTCCTGGGCAACGGCCGTTACGCCGCGGCCACACATTCCTCGCGAATCCGGTTAATCAGTTCCGTCACCATGTTAATGGCTTCGGGTACGGCCGTTTGCACCGGTTCACTCAGGCCCATACGGCCGTCCACCGATTCCAGCGTTGCCGGTTCGCAGCCGACGAGGTAAAGGCGAGACGGCCGTCCGCCAAACGACTTCACCAGCTGCAGCGCCGTCATCGGGTTCATACTGTGGCTGTCCACCACCAGTCCGGCAAACTGATCCAGGTCGTCCAGGTCCGGCTCGATGAGGTAAAGCGTGCCCGGCGCACCGCCCTGCGCTGTGGCGTCCACCAGGATGGTGGCATCGTAGTCGTCCAGCATGGCGTAAGCCAGGTCGTAGCTGCGGATGCCAAAGTCGGTCACCTGCACCCCGGCGGGCAGATCGCCCGACGCCAACTCTCTGGCTACGGTCACGCCAAAAATATCGTCGCCGTGAAAGATGTTGCCAATCCCGGCCACCAAAATACGTGGGTCAGCTGCCGCTGATTGTGGATAAAATGTATTCACGGTCACATCGATTTCATCTTCAAATACCGTTTGATTTCCGGAATCGACGAGATGAAAAGTAACAGGACCCCAACCAGGAAAACGCCCCCGATAATAAGCAGCAGTGTTTCAGCTTTCATTTGTTTCTCCTTTATTCCAATCGTTGCGTTTCCAGCGGTTCCACCTCTTCAGGCGCAAAGAAAAAGCGGTGGCCGGGCTGGTGCAGCAGCCCCAAGTCACGGCCCGGATCATCTTCCAGGGTAACGGTGAGATGCACCTTATCGTCGTAATCTTGCTCAATGGTTTCGATGAAAGCCACTTTGCCAGCGAGCACAATGTCCATCACGTCCCCGCCGGGACGCGGGCGCAGGCGCACCTTGCTGCCCGGGCCAATCTCCACGTTGTTGACCAGCACGCTGGTGGGCGCTGGCTTCTCCAGTTCCTCATACCAGGTGGGAATGTCGAGCGGCTCGTTGGAACGGCCGTTTAACATACGAAACTCGCGCATGGTGCCGTGCAGCTGCATAAAATCATCGGCCGTCAATGCCTCGGTGCGCGCCAAAATTTCCCGCACCCTGGGGTCGGTGGCCCGGATTTCCGCCTTTTCTTCGTCCGTCAGGCTGAGGATGTTCAGCACCAGCAGCTGGTCAATTTCGCTGCCGTCAAACAGGTCGCCCGGGCTTTCCGGGGCAATCTGCGGGTAGTCGGCCAGGATGATGGGGGATGACAGGATGGTATGCGTGTCGCCCGGCTCTCCGGCCAGCACCGGCCACGTCTTGATGTTGTCACACGCTTCGGCCAACGGGCGCACCTCGGGCGGGGGGTCAGTTAAGGAAACAAACGCGCCGTCGGTAACGGTGAGGATAGTGTGGGTGGAAACCAGCGTCTGCTTGAGCGTTTGCAGGCGGCTTTGCCCCTGCCAGGGAGTGTGGTTGGTGATGGTAACCGCCAGGCGAAACACGTCGCCTGGCAACGGCGTGGCGCGAATCTTGACCCAGGCGTCCAGGGCACACCAGCTGCGCAGCAGAGCGCCAGCCTGGTGGCCATCTGCCGCCAGGAGTGGTTCCATCGTGCTGCCCGCCGGGATGTGAATGGGGATTTGCACGGCCGTTCCCAGGTCTGCCAACGGCAAATCCACAATCACAATCTCCCGCTCAGTGGCCTCCTCCCAGGTGAAAAACCGCTCGTCGCCCACCTGGAGCTCGTCCACAAATTCCAACAGGCCGCTGGCGTGCTGCCGCCCCACCTGCCGGTCTACCACGTGGAGGAAGCGAATTTTGACGGTGGTAACGGCCGTTCCCCCCAACACCAGGCACTCTGTCCGCATCAGCCAGGGATCGTTGCTGTCCACCGTTTCACTGTACGCCCGCGGATACACACCGCCAAACGTCCAGCGCTGCTGGTTCTTAACCGCCGACCGCCGGTAAGGCCAGAGCAGATAACCCTCGTACAAAACGGCCGCAGCGATTTTTTCGACACTTTCCATGTTTCCTCCGTTATCGGTAATCCGTAATCCGTTATCAGTAATCGGTAATCGGTCAGAGTAAACCGTTTACCGTTCACCGATTACCGCTCACCGTTCACCGACAACCGCCCCATCCAGCAGTTCCGCCAGCGCGGCTTCCCAGGTGGGTAGGCTGCGCGCGGCTTTGTACTGAAACAGCCGGTTGAACACATCCTGGCGCAGGCGCAGCCAGGCGCTGTCTGGGAAGTAGTGGGCCATCATCTCCTGCCACAGCGCCACCGGCAGACGGAACGCCGCCTCCTTGTCCCAGGGAATTTGCTCCGCCTGCAAGCCCATCGGCCCGGCGTAAAATAGGGTTCCGCTGAACAGGAACTCCAGCGGAATCACGCCGTCGTCCAAAGCGTGAAAATATTTGGCGCTGACCACGTCAAAGTCGTAGGTGCAGGGGATATCGACGTCGAGGGTGGTACGGCCGTTAAAAGCGGGCACCAGCACCACCGTCTGCGTCCAAAACAGATTCTTCAACGTCTTGCCCCACCGCTCCGGCGTGCCAAACAGCTCCAGCAGCTGCGCCTGCTCCTGCCCGTTATAGTGGCGCTGCGTGGTCACAATCTGCACCTGCACCTTGAGCATGACGGAGTGTATTTTCTCCGGCGTGTGATTCTGGATGGTTAGCTTGAACTGAAGCGTGGGGGCGGCGGCATACGGCCGTACCGCCGCCTGCTCCACACAAAAATCTAAATCAGGCACAGGGCACTCCTCTCTTTAAGCTGGTGATAAATTTGGCATGTCGTCGCTGATGGGATTGCGCTTCTCGGCATTGATCCCCGTAGAGCGCCGCGCCGTACCGGTGGCCTGCAGGCCGCTCTTGTGAATCCCCGGCTGGTCCTTTTCCGGGTTATTGCCTTCCTTCACGCCCGACGTATGCGCCGGGGTGTCCGGCTTCACATCTGCATCCCCAACACGTACATTGGCAATTACTTTTTTGGCCATTTTTTACCTCCAAAACAACCCCCACCCTGACCCTCCCCCTGTGAGGGAGAGGGTTGGGGTGAGGGCGGATAACTACACTTCCACAATCTCCGCCTGCGCCGCCAGCTGCGCAAAAAAGGCATCAATCGCCTGCCACACTTCCGGCCCACCGCTGAAGCCGCGCCACTGCTGGCGCAGCAGGCCTACCAGCCGGTAACAGTCGTCAATCGGCACCAGGAAGGTGTGCCGGGCGCCTCTGGCCCGGTTAATGAGCAGTGCCTCCACATCTTGCTCCATATCTTGCAGCAGCGGATTGTTGGCCACGATCTCCGCCCAGGTTTGCAGCTTCAGCAGCGACTCGGTTGGTCCCATCGGGCTGGGGTAGTAAGCCATCACCCGGGCGGCAGGCGTGCTGAAAAAAAAGAAGACCATGTCTACCGGCAGGCGCAGGCTGGCCCACTGCACGTCATCCAGCTTAAACTCTGGTAAGCTCAAGCGGCGCTCGCCGATGCGGCGATATTTGCCCAGGCTGGCTTCCTGCCTGTCAAACAAAATGGAGCACGCCCGGCAGGCGCACAAAATATCACGCGATTCCACTTCCAGCAGGTGGACGTGCTGCGGTGGAATCAGCTCACTGCAAAACTCGCAGCGTTCCTCGTCGGGCACGGCCGTTTCACGTGCCGTCCGGGCAAAACGCTGCAAAATCGAACCGGCTGATCCAATGGCATTACCCACCCAGCTTCACTCCTTCCAACAGCGACTCGACGGAGATAAAGCCGTTGGCTGCGGCCGTATCCACCGTCTCAATCGCCAACACGTCCGGCGCCGCTTCGTAGATGGCCTGCTCGACGGCGGCTTTCAGCGCTGGGGTCGATTGGCCGCAGCCGCTGCCCAGCAGCTTCAGGTGCACCGTGCCGTTTTCAATGCCCAGCAGCGCCACGCTGCCGCCGTGGGATTGGAGATACGGCCGTACCGCCACCAGTGCCTGCTCCACCCGCGTCTGCAAATCCGTGGGGTGCAGATCGTGCAGCAGCAGCAAGTGACCTACCAGCTCATCGTCGGCAAAAGTTTGCAGCAGCGCCTCGCCGCCCACGCCGTGACTCATGTTGAGAATGCGGGCCAGCGCTTCGCCATACAATTCTAAGAGTGACTGCACGGCGGAAACGGCCGTGTTCCGCGCCTTGGGATCACGCAGCGCCTCGATCTCTTTCAGCAGCATCTCGGCTTTTGTCACCCGCTCATACACATCGTGATCGTTCAAACCATTGTCTCCTTTGGCGGCAGCCGATTGTCTACCGGAACCATTTGCGACGGTTGCCCACCGCCCGCCAGCTGGGCCAAACCCTGGCCCAGAGCCGCACCCCACACCACGTGCGCCCCAATCGTCGCCGCGCGCCGACCAGGGTGGTCATGCAGCTGGTGCGGGAAGAGATTGAGCGCTGGCAAAATGCCCAGGTAGTTAGCGGCCCAAAAGAAAATGCCAAACCCCATGCCGTGCACCACTGCTGGCAAAGACACCAGCCGGGGCAGCAAGGCATACAGCATGCCAGCCATGCCGCCATAGCCAAAATGAGCCGCCAGGGTGACGCTTTTGCGTTCCTCTTCGCCCAACAGCTTGTGCCAGAAGCCTGTTTTGTCACTGGCACGCATCGTAATCTCATACGGTGGCATCGAGCGTTCATCGTCGCTCACCAGCAGGTAGTGCATCACGAGCATGAACATCGTCATCGGCACCGTCGCCAGCGTGCCCGCGATGAACCCCGCAACAAGTCGTTTCATATCACTCCCCTTGTTACAAAAAACTCCGCGCCCACCGCGCCTCCGCGGTTAAAACCTCTACGTATGGCCAAACATCGGCGAATGCTTCCGCTCCAACACCTTGCCGTTGCCCAGGAACATGTGTACCCCGCACGGCAAACACGGATCAAAGCTACGCACCGTACGCATGATGTCGATCCCCTTGAAGTTGTCCGGTCCATTTTCCTCAAAGATGTGCAGCCCCTGCACCGCGTCTTCGTACGGCCCCGGCGTGCCGTAAGAGTCACGCGGGCTGCCATTCCACGGCGTGGGCGGGTAAGGATGGTAATTGGCAATCTTGCCGTCGCGAATCACCAGGTGGTGCGACAACACGCCGCGCACCGCTTCATGAAAGCCGCAGCCAATGGCTTCATCCGGCACCTCAAACTCCTGGAAGGTGCGCACATCACCCTGGCGAATGTGATCCATTGCCTTCTCGATGAAGAACATGGCCATCGCTGCGGCATAGGCGATGAAATAAACTCGCGCCCGGTCCCGCTCGATGGTGTTGGACCACTGAGGCACTTTCCACTCGAACGTCATTTCCGGCAGGGTGGCCGTCTTGGGCAGGTCGATGGTGACGCTGCGGCCGGTGGACTTCACGTAGGGGGTGTCTACCAGGCCCGCCAGGGCGGTGGACCACAGTCGGGCCAGTGCTCCACCGCCCGTATCCAGTGCCAGGTGATCACCGGTACGTTTGTCGTACCAGCGCGGGCTCATCACCCAGCTGTAGTTACCACCTTCCAGGTCCCGCTTTTGCGGCTTGGGGATGGTGGTCTGGTTCCAGGGATGGCGCCGATCCACCGGGTTGCCCAGCGGATCGTGGGTGACAAACATTTCTTCGTTGGTCCAGTCCTCGTAGTAGGAACTGCCCAGCAGAATGCGAATGCCCAGGTTGATGTCCACCAGGTCCGTGGTCACCAGTTCGCCATCGACAACCACGCCGGGGGTGACATACATACCGCGGCCCCACTTGCTCATGTTTTCGTAGCGGTAATCGCACACGTTCGGGTCCTGGAAGGAGCCCCAGCAGCCGAGCAAGATACGGCGTTCGCCCACTCTTTCATAGCCGGGCAGGGCATCGTAGAAGAAATTGAAGATGTCGTCGTTGAGCACGACTGCTTTTTTGACAAAGTCGATGGTTTTCAACAAACGTACCAGGTAGTCGGAGAAGACCTGCGGCGTGGCCACGGTGCCGGTGCCGCCGGGATAAAGCGTAGAGGGATGCACGTGCCGCCCTTCCATCAGGCAGAACATTTCGCGGGTAACCCGGCTCATGTGCAGCGATTCTTTGTACACCTGGCCTTCAAACGGGTTAAAAGCGCGCATGATGTCGGCGATGGTGGCGTAACCGTGGATGTTGGCGTTGGGAGCGGCCGTTTTCTCCGCCTTGGCCAATAAACTGGGGTTTGTCTCCTTCACCATCTTCTCGCAAAAATCCACAAACACCAGGTTGTCCTGGAAAATCGTGTGGTCAAACATGTATTCGGCCGCTTCCCCCAGGTTAAAAATCCACTCGGCCAGCGGTGGATTTTTGATGCCGTAAGCCATGTTCTGGGCGTAAACCGAACAGGTAGTGTGGTTATCACCGCAGATGCCGCAAATGCGGCTGGTAATAAAGCCCGCGTCGCGCGGGTCCTTGCCCTTCATAAAAACGCTGTAACCGCGGAACATGTTGGAGGTACTGTGGCACTCCACTACCTCCTGGTTTTTGAAATCAACCGTGGTGTAAATGCCCAAATTGCCAATAATTCGGGTAATCGGATCCCAGGACATCTTCACCAGGTCCCCGGTTTGCCCTCTGGAACTTGCTTTTTCTTGTGTCTGAACAGCCATCTAACTTTCTCCTCTTCTAGTCGGTGAACGGTAATCGGTGAACGGTGAACGGTGAACGGTGGAACGTGAGAAGTAAAAAAGGTGTGCTACCATTAACCGATTACGGATTACCGTTCACCGTCCTACGGTATATAGCGCGGGTCGTAGCCGGTAGTAAGCTCTGCTTTGTTGTGCCGCCATTTGGGTTCTTCGTTGACCGTGTTGTTGGTGATGCTGCGCAGCGTGCGAATCAGTCCGCCGTACTGCCGGATAATGCGCGATGAGAGCGCCGCACCCGAGGGTTCATCCATGAAGGGCATGAACTTGTCGGGAAAACCGGGCATGGTGCAGCCAATGCAGATGCCGCCCACGTTGGGGCAGCCGCCGATGCCGCTCATCCAGCCGCGTTTGGGCACGTTACAGTTCACCACCGGCCCCCAGCAGCCAATCTTCACCTGGCACTTCGGCGAATTGTAGTCCAGGGCAAAGTCACCCTGCTCGTAGTAGCCCGCGCGGTCGCAGCCTTCGTGCACCGTCTTGCCAAAGAGCCAGGTCGGCCGCAGCTTGTCATCCAGCGGAATGACCGGGGCCATGCCTGCCGCATGGTACAGCAGCCAGAGCAGCGTCTCCATGAAATTGTCCGGCTGCACGGGACAGCCGGGCACATTCACCACGGGCAGCCCAGCCTGCGAGCGGTAATCCCAGCCCAAATAGTCGGCCAGGCCCATGCAGCCGGTGGGGTTGCCCGCCATGGCGTGAATGCCGCCGTAGGTAGCACAGGTGCCGATGGCAACCACGGCCCACGCCTTCGGCGCCAGCCAATCGAGCCACTGCGGGATGGTGATGGGCTCCCCAGTATCGGGGTGGTTGCCCATGGAGGACCAGAAACCCTCCCCGTTAATATTTTCGTTGGGAATGGAGCCTTCCATCACGAAGACAAATGGAGCGTCCAGCTCCCCACGCGCCGCCTTGAAGAAAGGCTCCATGAATTCATCGCCGCCCAGCGAGTAGGCCAGCACCTTGTTGTGCAGATGCACTTTAGGCAGGCCAGGGATGAGTCCCAACACCACATCCTCTAAACTCGGCTGGGAAGCGGCCGTTATCGAAACCGTGTCACCATCGCAGCTCATCCCTTCGGAACACCAGAGGATATAAACTTCGTCTACGCCTTGGTTGGCCATTTTTACTTACTCCTTTCTTAGAACCGGTGAACGGTTATCGGTAATCGCTCATCGGTGATCAGTTTTCACGGACCACCGATTACCGATTACCGGCATTTAACAGATACGCGGCAGCGGATCACCCACGAGCATGTCCAGCACGCGGGTACCGCCCAGTTCGGTGCGCAAAAAGACCATCGCTTCCGGCTCAGCGCGCACCTCGCCAATCAGGGCGGCGTCGTGGCCCAGCGGGTGGGCGCGCATGGTTTGCAGCGCTGCGCGCGTAGCTTCCGGGGCCACGACGGCCAACAGCTTGCCTTCGTTGGCAATGGTGAGTGGATCCAGCCCCAAAATTTCGCAGGCGCCGCGTACGCCGGGGCGCACGGGAATGAGCCGCTCGTCCAATGCGATGGCCACTTCGGAAGCGATGGCGATTTCGTTGAGGGTGGTGGCCAGTCCACCGCGGGTGGGATCTTTGAGGCAGTGGATGGCGCCGGGTACGGCCGTTACCAAATCCAGCATCAGGGTGTGCAGAGCGGCCGTATCACTCTGCACATCCGTCTCAATTTCCAGCTCCTCGCGGGCCAGCATCACAGCAATGCCGTGGTCGCCCACCGGGCCGCTGAGCAGAATCTTGTCGCCCGGCCGGGCCTGGAGCTGGCCCATCGGCCAATCAACACACACCAGCCCTACACCGGCCGTATTGATAAACAACCCATCAGCCTTGCCTCGCTCCACCACTTTGGTGTCGCCGGTGATGATGGTAACACCCGCATCCCGCGCCGCCTGGGCCATCGAATCAACTATGCAGCGCAAATCGGCGATGGGGAAACCCTCCTCCAAAATAAAGCCCGCCGACAAATAAAGTGGTTCCGCCCCGGCCGAAGCCAGGTCGTTAACCGTGCCGTGCACCGCCAGCTGGCCAATATCACCGCCAGGGAAAAAGAGTGGATTCACCACAAACGTGTCCGTCGTGAAGGCCAGGCGATGGCCGGAGCCATTGATGCTGAAGGTGGCAGAGTCGTCCATGGCGTCCAGCAGTGGATTGGAAAACGCCGGGCCAAAGATGCCCTCGATGAGGTTGTGGCTGGCTTTGCCGCCGCTGCCGTGACTCAGCGTCACGTACTTATCGCGCAGGTAGAACTTCTTGCGCCGGTGCTGCCGCACCCGCTCAATCTTGTCCAGGACGGTGGTGATGGGATCTTGCGTTTTTGTAACCATTTTTTTAGTCGGTAATCGGTGGTCGGTGGTCGGTGGTCGGTGGTCGGTGGTCGGTAATCGGTGGTCGGTGACTGAATACCGTTTACGGGTTACCGATTACCGATTACGGTTCACCGCTCACCGGCAGTTGAATGTCGCTAAAGTCAATCTCCGCCATATCGCTGCGGTTGGCGGCCATGGAGTAACGGCCGTAATTAAAATATGCCGCACACGCCCCTTCCGGTGACACCATGCAGGTGCCGATAGGCGTTTCTGGGGTGCAGGCGGTGCCAAAAACGCGGCACTCCCAGGGTTTGATGACACCTTTGAGCACTTCACCGCACTGGCACGCCTTGGGATCGGCTACACGCAGCCCCGGCACCTCAAACTTGAGCTCAGCATCCCAGGCGGCAAACTCGGAGCGCAGCTTAAGCGCGCTGTGGGTGATGAAGCCCAGGCCGCGCCACTCGAAAAACGGCCGTAATTCCATCGTGCGGGCCATCACTTCCAGCGCCTTCACGTTGCCATTCGGCCGCACCACGCGTGAATACTGGTTTTCCACTTCGGCGCGGCCCTGGCTCATCTGCTGCACAATCTGGTAGGTGGATTGGATGATGTCCAGCGGCTCAAATCCGGCGATGACCACCGGCTTGCCGTAATCGCGCGCCACAAATTCATACGGCCGCATGCCAATCACCATGCTCACGTGCCCCGGCCCAATAAACCCGACCAGGCGCAAATCGGGCGAATCAAGGATCGCTTTCATGGCCGGGATAATCGTGACGTGGTTGCAAAAGACGGAAAAGTTGGGCGTGTTTTCGGCCTGGGCGCGCAGGAGGGTAACGGCCGTAGACGGCGCCGTCGTCTCAAAACCAATCGCAAAAAAGACCACCTCTTTGTCCGGGTTTTGCCGGGCAATCTTCAGCGCATCCAGGGGTGAGTAGACAAAACGCACGTCGGCCCCGGCGGCTTTGGCATCCAGCAGGCTGCCCTGGCTGCCGGGCACACGCATCATGTCGCCAAAGGTGGTGAAGATGACACCCTCGGTTTTGGCAATAGTGATGGCGTCGTCGATACGGCCCATAGGCAGCACACACACCGGGCAGCCCGGCCCGTGCACCAGGTCGATGTTTTCCGGCAGCAAATCCTCTACGCCGTGTTTGTAGATGGTGTGTGTGTGGCCGCCGCATACTTCCATGACTTGCAACGGTCGTCCCCCACTCAGCCGGGCAATCTCCTGCGTCAGCCGCCGGGCCACCTCAGCATCACGGTATTCATCGACGTACTTCATAGGCTGCTCCATTTTTTGACTAAGACTGGGCCAATCTGAAAAACGGGAAGTATTTCTAGGTGCTTACTTAACCTGCCCCATCTTCATACTTGAACGAGAGTTTAACTTTGGCCCGGTACGCCAGGACACGGCCGTTTTCCAGGTGCATGTCCAGGTCCACAATCTCGGCCACTCGCAAATCGCGCAGGCTCTGCCCGGCCCGGTTTACGGCCGCTTCGGCCGCCTTTTCCCACGATTCGGCGCTGGTGCCTATCAATTCAACAACTTTGTAAACACTTTCTGCCATTGTTTTCTCCTTTATTCATTGGTAGAGACGTTGCAATGCAGCGTCTCTACGGCGACAAAATTACCTGCACAACTTCTAACAGAGCGTGATACACCGTGGCCTGTGCCTCCTGAATGCGCGGAATGTGATCGCTGGGGCAGACCAGGCAAAAGTCAACGGCCGTCATCTGGGCCATCTGCCCGCCGTCGTAACCGGCCAGCCCGATGGTGAGCATGCCCTGCTTTTTGGCCTGCTCCAGGGCCGCCAGCACGTTTTTGGACGTGCCGCTGGTGGAAAAACCCAGGGCTATATCGCCCGGCTGGCCAAAGGCGATAATCTGGCGGGTAAACACATTGGCAAAACCGACATCGTTGGCGACGGCCGTTACGACCGCCACATCATCGGTCAGCGCCAGCGCGGGCAGCGAGCGCCAGCCCGGTACCTCGGGCGCCAGCAAATCGGCGACGATGTCCTGCACGTCCGTAGCACTGCCGCCGTTGCCAAAGGCAAACAGCGTGCCTCCGGCGGCAAAAGCCTGGGCCATCGCCTGGCCCGCCGCCACGATGTCTGCCTGGTGCCGCGCCAGCGTGGCCCGGCGCAGGCCGATAATGTCGCGACACTTCTCCAGCGTTGAATGCCGCACCTGGGCCAGCACCTCGTCCAGACTCACCTGCCCTCCTTCGAAGAGGAATGGATAAAAAAGCCGGTCGTATTCGGAACCTTGGATCTGAGTCATCTTGCTCCGTAAGCGGTAAACGGTGAACGGTAATCAGTGGCAAAGACCGTGTGCGTGGCGGTCACGCAGCGACATGTCCGATCACGGATTACCGATAACCGTCTCCAGGGCGACGCCGCCATGCACCAGCACCGTCTGCCCCACCGCCACGCCATCTACCAGGCTGATGTCGATTTCCGTTTCCAGGCCGTCGAGGTGGGCAACGGCCGTTACTCCATCCTCCAGCAAACGGTCAATTTGGGCAGGATAGGCATCATCGCTGCATGTCTGGCAGCGGCCGTGAGCATCTGGTTCGCAGTAGGTGGCAGCGTATGCCCAGGCTGCCTGGGCAGGCTGCTGGTGAATAATTTCGCTCAATTTAACAATCCTTCGTGTTCAAAAAAGACGTGAACCAGTTCCCACAAAATGTGGTACAGCGTTTCGTGCGTTTCCTGCACCACCAACGGGTCGTTGTTCTCAACCACAAAACAAAAGTCGAGGGGCATCTTCAGCAGGTCGCCGCCGTCGTGGGCAGTGAGCCCGAGGGTAAGCAGGCCCATCTCTTGCGCCTGGTGCAGCGCGGCCAAAATGTCTGGCTCGCGGCCCGTGAGCGAAAAGCCAAGGGCGATGTCTTGCGGCCGGGCCAGGGCAGCCAGGTGGTGGTCAAGCGGCAGGCCACCCAGCAGGCCGCGCTCGTTGGTGAGCGCCAGGGCGGGCAAGGCCCGTTTGCCCACGATGACCGGGTGCACAAATTCCACGGCCACATGCTGGGCGTCGCTGGCGGCAGCACCGTTGCCAAAGGCCAGAAGACGGCCGTTTCCCTGAAACCGCCGCGCCATCGCCCAACACGCCTCCGCAATCCGGTTGGCCTCGGTGACAAAAAATGTATCGGGAACGGCCGTGCTGCACGCAAAACGGTCTGCCACCAGCTGGTGCAGCGTTTGGGTATGGGAACGGCCGTTGGTTTGCAGCATCTTTCCCTCTTCCGGAATCGGTTATCCGTTGTCGGTTATCCGTTATCGGTAATCCGTTATCGGTAGCAAAACCGTTCACCGTACGCGAAGGAGTCGCGCAGCCACATTACCGTTCACCGATTACCGTTCACCGTTCACGAAATATCACTCGTGGCCAACATCTCCAGCTCCTCCTCATACGCTTCCCCCAGCTGGCGCAGCATCTCCAGTGTCTCCTGTGCCTCAACTTCGTCGATTTTGCTCATGGCAAAACCCACGTGCACCAACACCCAATCGCCCAGGCCAATGCCATCCGGCCGTACCAGCGCCACACTCACGTTGCGCCGCACGCCCGACACCTCGACCCTGGCGATATCGTTGGTTTCATCCACCATTTCAATAATTTGACCGGGAATGCCAAGACACATTTGTTTACTCCTCGCTGCGTTCACTGTGGGCGCAAAGGAATGAAGCACTGTGCTGCTGAAGAACCCGCAGGGGAAGCCAGAGAAGCTGGAGCAAGCAAGTATGAAGACGGGTTCACTTCTACGCTTAATCTAAGACTAACATGGCTGCCCGGACCACGCCTGCTGCGCCTATCACCCCGGTATAGAAAAAACACACTCCCTGAGGCTCATTCTTATTAGGCCCCAGGTACTAAATATCACCTCGCCGCACCGGCCAATTTTGGGATTTTTGCCCACGGTTCCCGGGCAAGTGTTATAATGACCCGGTACAACTCGCAGGTATCCCAACGGCAATCTCGCCACGCTGAGCGTTACGGCCGTATTCATCACACCAACCACGGTTTAAGTAAACGAGAAATCAGGTAAATCTCATGTTTGACGAGCCGTTTACGGACCACCCCACACCTCAATTTGGGCCGCAGCTGGCCACCATCCTGCAAAAGATGTCTGGTCTCAACCGTGCGCCTGCCGCAGCACTGGGCAGCAGCTCCTCCGCTGCCGCGCCTGATTTCCCTGTTCAGGTGCTGCACCAGGCGCTTGTCGAACAGTCGCCACAAGGCATGGCCATGATCCAGGCATTCCACCTCGTTTACACAAACCCCATGCTGTCCCAGATCACTGGTTACACGGCGGAAGAACTCCAGGCCCTGACGGTGGAGATGGTGAAAACCACCTTTCCCGCTGCTGATTTGCCTCAGGCGTGGCAGCAGCTGGTTCAGTCCCTGGAAACCGGACTACTGGAACCCCGGCTGGAGCTCTGTTTTCGCCATAAGGACGGCACCACACGCTGGGCAGAGACGCAGGCAACGGCCGTACAGTTCCAGGGCCAACCCACCATCCTGGCCACCTGCACCGACATCACCCGGCGCAAGCAGGACGAGCTGGAGCTGCAAAAAGTGTACGGCGAGCTCGAAGTCCGCGTACGGGAGCGGGCCGAAGCGCTGGCCACGGCCAACCAGGCGCTCCAGGCACAGATCATCGAGCGCAAGCAGGCCGAAATTGCCCTGCAAGAAGCCCACCACCAGCTGGAAATGCGGGTAGCCGAACGGACACAGGCATTGGCCCACTTAAACGCCGCCCTGGAACAAGAAAATGAGGAAAAATCCAGGCTGTTTGACCAGGTCAAACGGCAGGGAGAACAGCTGCAAATCCTGGCAGAGCGGCGCCAGCGCCTGGCCCATAAAGTAATTGTGGCCCAGGAAGAGGAGCGCCGCCGCGTCTCGCGCGAGCTGCACGATGAAGCAGGCCAGGCCCTCACCGCCATGAAGGTTGGCCTGGAGATGATCCTGGCCGACCTGAACACGGCCGATGACAGCCACACCACGTACCAGATGGTCCAGGAACGATTGCAGCAAGCCATTGCCCTGTCCGAGGAAACCTCGGCGCGCATTCGCGACCTGGCCCACAACCTGCGCCCCGCTGCCCTGGACGATCTAGGGCTGAACCTGGCCCTGGAAGGCTTGTGTCATGACTTTTCCACGTGGTCCAACCTGGGCGTGGTTTACGATGGCATAGACGTCCATCTTTCTAGTGCGGCCGAAATCTGCCTGTTCCGCTTTTTACAAGAAGCGCTCACCAACGTGGTGCGGCACGCCTGTGCCCACCAGGCATGGGTCAAGCTGAGCCAGAAGAGCACTGTCGTGCAGCTTTCCATTCTGGATGACGGGCAGGGGTTTGATGTGGCGCAAACCCTGCACCATCCGCACACGCCAGGCATGGGCCTGTTGGGGATGCAAGAACGGATAGAATCGCTAGGCGGCCAGCTGGAAATTGATTCCAGTCCGCAGGAAGGCGCCCATCTGGTGGTCACCATTCCGCTGACCGCCTCAGCGCCAATGCCGGAGGTGATCTGAGTAATGATAAAAAGAATTCGTGTGGTCCTGGCTGAAGATCATCATGTGGTACGTTCCGCGTTTGCCGCACTGCTGTCTAAAGAGGCAGATATTGAAGTCGTGGGTGAGGTGGCGGATACGGCCGTTCTCCTGGACACCGTCGCCAAACTCAAACCAGACGTGCTCATCCTGGACGCCCACATGCCGGGTGGCAAAGTCATCACCACCGCCAGGAAACTGCGCGAAGAACAGCCGCGTGTGCGCGTGCTGGTGCTGTCCGGCTACGAGCGCAACGAGTACATCGTGGGCCTGGTGCGGGCCGGGGTCGCGGGTTACGTACTCAAACACGATTCCACCGAAATGCTCACGCAGGCGGTGCGGGCCGTGGCTAGAGGCGAAGAATGGCTCTCGCCTCGCGTGGCCGACATCTTGATGAAAGCGATGCGCAGCTATGAAGATCGCCCCGCGGCCAAACTGACGGGGCGCGAAGTGGAAGTGCTCAAACTCATGGCCCAGGGGCGCAAAAACGGGGAGATTGCTGAGGACCTGGTCATCACAACTTCCACGGTGAAAAACCACGTGCGCCGGATTTTCCGCAAGCTCGACGTGGATACACGGGTGGATGCCGTGCTGTACGCCATCGAGCATGAACTGGACCGCACCAGCAACGCCTCACAGCAGCTGCCATAAGGATGCCGCCAAAACACAGATGGACCACGCCGATCACATTGTCTTAATTCGCGAAGGTGTACCCAAGCCAGGCGGCGTCTGGGCCGACTTTGGCTCGGGCACTGGCGCGTTTACCCTGGCCCTGGCCGATCTGATCGGTCCGCAGGCCACACTTTACTCGATTGATCAGAAGGCCGCGGCGCTGCGCCAGCAGCAAACGGCCGTACAAACCAGATTCCCCACGCTCCAGGTCCACTACCGCACCGCCGACTTCAGCCAGCCGCTGGACCTGCCACCGCTGGACGGTGTGATAATGGCCAACGCGCTGCACTTTGAGCAGCACAAGGACGCTGTGCTGCAGCAAATTTTTCGCTGTTTACGGCCGTACGGCCGTTTCATCCTCGTGGAGTACAATGTGGACCGGGGAAACCTATGGGTGCCCCACCCGCTTTCCTTCACCACCTGGCAGCAGCTGGCCCGCCGCCACGGCTTTGTAGAGACCCGCCTGCTGGCCACCCGCCCCAGCAGCTTCCTGCGCGAAATTTATGCGGCCGTAAGTCTCAAGCCATGAATAAACGAATGATTGGCATTGGCGCCGGGGCTACGGGCACGAAGAAAGATTGGGCCAATCTTGAAGATTGGCCCAATCTCGTCAACTTTTCTGCTGCCGCCCGGCTAGCAGCAGGTAGCTGTACAGCAGGATGCCGGTTACAATGCCCACGCTCCACTTGACCGGCCAGGGGATGTTTTCATTGGGCGAGATGAAACCTTCGATCAGCCCGGCCACAATCAAAATCGGCACACAGCCGATGATCAGCTTCACCGCCTTGCGCCCGGCCAGCATGAGGGCATCGCCCCGCTTCAGCAAACCGGGCTGGAGGATTGCCCAGCCCAGCATCAAGCCCGAGCCGCCCGCGATGAAGATGGCCGACAGTTCAATCACGCCGTGCCCAATAACAAAGGTCCACAGCTCAAAGCCCACGTCGTAATGCGCCGTCAGGCCAGTGATTCCCCCCAGCAGCAGGCCGTTGAAGATGAGAATGTACAGGCTGAACAATCCGGCCGTAATGCCCCCACCAAAAGCCATGAAGGAAACCTGGATGTTGTTGGACATGATGAAGGCGGAGGTATACGGCCGTTCCTCCACCGGTATATTTGTCCACAACTCCTGATCTTCGATAAGCGGCCGCAGCTCCTGCACGTTGGCGGGCAGCAGCCAGGTGGAGGCATCCGGCTCCCAGTTGGTAAGAAAACCGGCGATGACCGCGGGGATAATAACGAGGAGAGCGGCCGTCAGGAAAAACGGCAGCGCCTCGCGAAACGTTGCCGGCAGTCCCACCCAAAAGTAGTGCTTCAGGCGGCGCACGGCCAGCGGTTCGCTCTGGTAAATGGTGGCATGGCCACGGGCCACCAGCTGGTTCAAAAACGTCGTCACCTGGTGCCGGGGGAACTCCCGCTGGGCCAGGGCCAGATCAGACGTGACCGAGCGGTAAAGCAGCCCCATCTGCTGCACTTCAGCAGGAGACAGACGATTCATCTGTTGACTTTTGTCCAGGAGTGCAGTTAACTGCTGCCAATCAGCCTGGCGCGAGCGGTAAAATTGTTCAGCATTCATGAAGGGGATTATACTTAAGAGGGTTATACAAAGAAACCAATTTAGGTGCGACGCACTTAAGATATTACCGTCCGCAGCAAAACAGCCTTAGGAAGTGCGTCGTACCTGGCACTGGACAACTAATGACAGCACCCGATGAATTTCTCAATATCGACACCCCGGAAAACGTCGTTTTTGGCTACGAAGTGGTGGGCATTGGCTCGCGCTTCCTGGCCGCTCTGATTGATACGACAATCATTGGCCTGCTGCTGCTGGCCACCAATGCCATCCTCATTTTGGTAGTTGTCGGCGGCTTTGATGACCTCTCCTCGGCCAGCTCTTTTGCCCTGGCCGTGTTGTCCCTCATCAGCTTTGCCTTTTTCTGGGGCTACTACATCTTTTTTGAGATGACCTGGAACGGCAGCTCGCCCGGCAAGCGCCAGGTGGGCATCCGCGTCATTCGCGCCGACGGCACACCTATCACTCTGGCCGAATCGGTGATTCGCAACCTGGTGCGGCTGGTGGACTTTTTGCCGGGCGCTTATGGGCTGGGATTGGTGACGATGTTTATCGACAGCAAAGCGCGGCGGCTGGGTGATTTAGCGGCCAATACGCTGGTGGTGCGGGAGCAAACGGCCGTCTCCCTCGAATCCCTCTCCCAGTCCACCACCCCCAGCAACCCCGTCGTCAGCCGCGCGCCGGGCACGGCCGAGCAGGTCGCCAACAAATGGCCCGTAGACAAACTCACCGAGGCAGACATCCAGCTGGCCGAAGCGCTGCTGCAACGCTACAACGATCTCCCCAACGGCGCCGTCCTGGCTCACCAGATTCTCAACCGCCTGCTAGAGCGGATGGGGCAGCCGACCAACACCGTTAAGGCGATGGAAGCCATCTACGCTATCAAACGCATCGTGCAAATCTACCACTACGAACGGTAGAAAAGGTAATTGGGTAATTGGGTAATTACTCAGTTACCCAATTACCCAATTACATTCTTCCTCCCGCCGCCAGATAATCCGTATAACCACCGTCGAACTCGGTGAAATTCCCGTCCCTCAACTCCAGCACCCGGTCCACCACCTGGTCCAAAAAGTAGCGGTCATGCGACACAATTAGCAGCGTGCCGTCGAACTCCTCCAGCGTCTGCTCCAACACCTCAATCGAGGCGATGTCCAGGTTGTTGGTGGGTTCGTCGAGGAGGAGCAGATTCGGCCGTTCCAGCACCAGCTTGGCCAGCTGCAACCGGCTGCGCTCGCCGCCGCTGAGCTTGCCGATGGGCTGCTGCATTTGGTCGTAGGTGTAGAGGAAACGGTGCAAGAAGGCCACGGCCACCTCCCGGCTCACCGGGGCCGATTGGCGAATTTCGGTGATGAGATCGCGGCTGTAGTCCAGCGTTTCGTGCTCCTGGGCATAGTAGCCAATCTTCACGCTCGGGCCGATTTTGATCTGCCCGCCGTGAATGTTTTCCGGGTCCAGCAGCTGCTTCAGCAGGAATGATTTGCCTGCGCCGTTAGGTCCCACCAGCCCCACCCGCTCACCGTGCCACAAAATCTGGTTGAGGCGGTTGAAGATGGTACGGCCGTTCTCAAACCTTCTTGTTACATTTTCCAGCTCCAGCACCTTATTGCTGCCGCGCCAGCCCGCCAGGTCCAGCGTCATGCGCCGCTGTTCAAATACCTTTTCCACTTTGTCCATCTTATCCAGCATTTTTTGGCGGCTGCGCGCCTGCTTGATGTGCCGCTCGTTCACCACCAGCGAAGCCCACAGCTCAAAGCGAGCAATCGCCGCCTCGATGCGGGCAATCTCTTTTTGCTGGGCGGCGTAGAGCTGCGCCTGCCGCAGCCGCGCCAGTTCGCGCGCGGTCGTGTAGCTGGTGTAGTTACCGGGGTAGAGGGTCAGACGGCCGTTTTCCAACTCGGCAATATGCGTGGCCACCTCGTCCAATAAATATCGGTCGTGCGAAATGATGACCACACAGCCGCTGTAGCCGCGAATCACCTTTTCCAGCCGCTGCTTGGCTTCCAGGTCCAGGTGATTGTCTGGTTCGTCCAGCAGCAGCAGGTCCGGCGCCTGCACCAGCAGCCTGGCCAACATCACCAGCTTCTTCTGGCCGCCGCTTAAATGCTCCGTCTGCGTCCCCCAACGGTCCTGACCAAAACCGAGCTGCACCAGCGTTTCTTTCACCCGGCTCTCGTAGCTGGCTCCGTCCAGCTGCTCCAGCTGGTGCAGCCATTTTTCGTGCTGGTTCACCACCTTGGCCAGACGGCCGCCATCTTCATACACTTCGGGCGTACCCATTTGCTGTTCCAGCTCGGCCAGCTGGTGGTGAATGGCGGCGATGTCGGGAACGGCCGTCATCGCCTCTTCCAACGTGGTTTTACCCGGCGGCAAGTCTGGTTCCTGCTCCAACCGACCCCAGGTGAGCCCCGACTTGCGAAAAATGTTGCCCTCATCTGGCGCCAGCTCCCGCGCCACCAGCTTAAGCAGGGTCGATTTGCCCGTGCCGTTTGGCCCCACCAACCCCACCCGCTGCTGATTTTGTACTTCCCAGCTTAAGCCAGAAAAGATGAGCTTGCCCGTGAGGGAAACGGTTACCTTGTCGAGGTTAAATAAAATCTCAGCCATGATCTACTCCGTTTTTGCGTAGCAGGCTGGCGTCTGAAAGCTGCTGCCAGCCTCCAGACGCATGATTTATAAACAAAAAAGGCCGAGACATTTTCGCCTCGGCCTGAAAACTAAGCTAGTTTACATAATATTCATTCGGGAGGCGTACCGGTATTGGGACGTAGCCAAATAGAGCCACGACGGGTGGCTTCAGCATACCGACGATCAAACCACAAAATGAACATCATAGACCTAGAATATCCTAAGCAAGGCCGGGGTGCAAATGGTCCAGCAATTCTCAATTTGGATTGAATCTAGCCTTATTACCCCCGGTTGAAACCGGCGGTTGAGATGAAAAACCTGCTGAAGCAGGTTTGTGGGCCTGTTTTTAACGTGCTTCAGCACGTTTCCATACGTAGCCTGGGGATTTATCCCCAGGCGGTGCGGCCAAATTGAGAATTGCTGCAAATGGTCGTTTGCCAGATCAACGGTATACTTCGGCCCATGAATAAAAAGGTTTCTCTCTTGTTTTTTTTGTTGCTCTGGCTCACCGTCAGCTGTGACCTGATAAACAATTTCAACCAGGACCCGGCAGTCAATCCCACACCAGAAACGGTGCCCGGCAGTACGGCCGTTGTCACCAGCCCCCCAGCCGCAGAAATCACACCCGATATTGCCATTCCCACAACGGCCGTTACCCAAACCCGACCCTCGCTCCGCGTCTGGATTCCACCGGAAATTGCCCTGGCCACAGAAGAGAGCGCCGCCATTCTCAACACCCAGCTGGCGGCTTTCCGCAGCAGCCACCCCAACGTCCAGCTCACCATCGAGCAGAAATCAGCCAGCGGACAAAGCAGCATCCTGAACTACCTGCGCAGCGGGCGCACCATCGCCCCCACCATATTGCCCGATCTCATCGCTATTCCCATCGACCAGATTAACCCGGCCCTGAACGAAGAGCTCATCTACCCCCTGAATGGCCTGGTAGATACCACGCTGCTGGAGGATTTGTATCCAGCCGCCCTGGAACTGGTCATCAGGAATAACCAGGTGAGCGGCTATCCGTTTGTGGTTACCGGCCTACCGCACCTGGCGTACAACAGCGATGTGGTTACGGAAACCATTCCCATCCGCTGGGAAACGCTCACCACGCTGCCCCATCGGCTGGTATTCCCGGCCAACGGCACACCCGGCGGGCTGCTTTGCCTGGAATTTTACCTGGACGCTGGCGGCAGCCTCACCAACGAGGCGGGCCAGACAGCGCTGCAAGTGGAACCCCTGGCCACGGCGCTGCAGCAGCTGTTCACGGCTAAAAGCAGCGGCTTCATCCTGGACCAAAGCAGCAACTACTCTACGCTGCAAGAATCATGGCAGATGTTCCAGACAGGCACGACCGCTTTTGCCCTCACCAGCAGCGAACAATATTTGCGCCAGCGGGATGAGGCGGGTGTTTTCCAGGTTACGGCCGTTCCCGGCCTACAGCAGCCACTAAACCCGATAATCAGCGGCTGGGCCTGGGCCATCAGCACGTCTGATCCCACCCGTCGAGTCCTGGCCGGTGAACTGCTCACCAGCCTGATCGACAGCAGCATCCTGGGCGAATGGAGCTACGCCAGCCACTACTTGCCTGCACGCCAGAGCGCGCTGGCCTTCTGGCCCGATGACGACCCCTACGTGCCGTTTGCCCGCGAACAGCTCAACCGCGCCAGACCGATGCCCATCAGCAGCACCAGCAGCATCATGACCGTGCTCAACAATGCCGTCTTTGACGTGGTTACCCTGGCCAAAACGCCGCAGGTGGCCGCCGAAGAAGCTGCCGCCGCCCTGCAGCCCTAAACAAACTATGACACCGCTTGACTTTGCCGACCACCCGGCTCACATTCAAGCCATTTTGCAGGCGGCCCTGGACCAGGCCGATCCGCAAACGGCCGTGCGCCGTTCGCTGCAAAAAAGTGACTCCCAACTGCACATCGGTCCACACGCGGTTGAGTTGGGTAACGGCCGTCTCTTCATCGTCAGCCTGGGCAAAGCGGCCGTACCGATGGCCCTGGCCGCAGTGGACGTCGTGGGCGAAGCGGCCGTCTCTGGCGGCGGCATCATCACCAAGCACCTGCCCGAAACCCCGCTGCCCCTACCCGCCTATGCCGGCAGCCACCCCGTCCCCGATGAACCAAGCGTGGCGGCGACAACGGCCGTTTTGCAATCGCTGCCCAACCTCACCGAAAAAGACCTGGTGCTTTGCCTCATCTCCGGCGGCGCGTCGGCGCTGTTTACCCGGCCGCGCCTGCCGCTGGACGACTGGCAGGCGCTCAACCGGGCGCTGCTGGCCAGCGGCTGCCCCATCCAGGCGATCAACACGGTGCGCCGCCAGCTGGACGCGGTCAAAGGCGGCGGCCTGGCGCGATGGCTGGCCCCGGCCCGCGTCATCAGCCTGATTCTGAGCGACGTGGTGGGCAGCGACCTGGCAGCCATTGGCAGCGGCCCCACCGTAGCCAGCCCGGACAAACCGGCCGAGGCGCTGGCGGTACTCCGGCGGTACCAGGTGGAACGGTTTTTGGAAACGGCCGTCAGCCAGACCATCACCGCCACCCTGCAAAACCTGGCCAAAACCACACACACACAGCCAGCCAACATCATCGACAACCTGATCATCGGCAGCATCCAGCAGTCGGCGCAGGCGGCGTCGGCTAAAGCAAAATCGCTGGGCTTTCAGACCCGCCTGCTAACCACCCGGCTGGAAGGTGAAGCGCGTGAAGTCGGCCGTTTTGCCTCCGCCCTGGCCATCGACGCCCCGCCGCAAAGCGCCACCCTGCTCGGCGGCGAAACCACCGTCACCCTGCACGGCGACGGCATCGGTGGGCGCAACCTGGAGACCGCCCTGTCGGCCGCCATCAGCCTGTCGGGTTGGCCCCAGCGCACCATCACCAGCTTCGCCACCGACGGTGATGACGGTACCAGCGGTGTGGCCGGGGCCACCATCACCGGGCAAACGGTGCAGGACAGGCAAAACGCCCTGGCACACCTGGACAACAACGACAGTTTCACCTTTTTCCAGCAGCTAGACACCGCCGGGCAAGGCCCACATCTCATCAAAACCGGACCAACCGGCACAAACGTAAATGATCTTATTGTTATTTTGCATTACCCGTAGAGACGTTGCAATGCAACGTCTCTACGAAAAGGACATCCAATGACCATCAAATTTGGCACCGACGGCTGGCGCGCCGTCATTAGCGAAACCTTTACCTTTGGCAACCTGCGCCTGGTGGCCCAGGCCATCGCCGACTACGTCCGCGAGGAAAATGACCGCAGTCCCAGCGTCGTGGTGGGCTTCGATACCCGCTTTTTGTCCGACCGGTACGCGGCCGAAGTGGCCCGCGTGATGGCGGCCAACCGCATCGATACCTGGCTGGCCCGCGCCGACACGCCCACCCCGGCCATCAGCTACGCCGTGCTGCACAAAAAGGCCACCGCAGGTGTGATGATCACCGCCAGCCACAATGCGCCGCGCTACAACGGGGTTAAGCTTAAATCCTGCTTTGGCGGCAGCGCCAGCCCGGCGCACCACAAACGCGTCGAGCAGCTGCTGGACCGCAACCTGTCCACCGCCCGCGGCCCTAACCTGATGGAGCTGGAAGAAGCGATCAAGATGGACCGGGTGCACAAGTTTGACCCGGCCTGGGCCTACTACGAGCACCTGAGCAGCCTGGTGGACCTGGACATCATTTCCAGCGGCGAGCTGCGCGTTGTGGCCGACGGCATGTTTGGCTCGGGGCGCGGCGCCATTGGCGAGGTATTGGCACGCGGCCGTACCCACGTTCACAACATTCGCCACGAAATGAATCCCGGCTTTGGCGGCATTCATCCTGAGCCAATCACCCGGCACCTGGGGCTGCTGCTGTCTACCATCCAGAGCGGCCATTGGGACGTTGGCCTGGCCACCGATGGTGACGCCGACCGCATCGGCGCGGTGGATGCGCAGGGGAATTTTGTTGATCCACACCGCATTTTTGCCCTGGTGCTGCGTTACCTGCTGGAAAAGCGCGGCCTTCGCGGCCAGGTGGTGCGCACCGTATCTACCACACGCATGATTGACCGCATTGCCGCGCAATACGGCCTGCACCTCATCGAAACGCCGGTTGGCTTCAACCACATCGCCGATTTGATGATTGCTGGCGGGGTGGTGATGGGCGGCGAGGAATCGGGCGGTATGAGCATTCAGGGGCACATCCCGGAAGGAGACGGCGTGCTGCTGGGGCTGCTGCTGCTGGAGGTGATGGCCGCCGCCAAAGCACCGCTGCACGTGCTGGTGGACGATCTGCTGGCTAAATACGGCCCGGCCCAATACGCCCGCACCGACATGAAGCTGACGCGCCCGGTGGAAAAGAAGCGCATGGTAGAGATGCTGCTCAACCTGGCCCCAGCAGCAATTTCTGGCGTGGCGGTAGAAGACGTGCAGACGGTTGACGGGGTGAAATATTACCTGAATGATGGCAGCTGGCTGTTGATACGGCCGTCCGGCACCGAACCTGTCCTTCGCGTCTACGCCGAAGCACCCGATGACAACCGGGTTAAGGCCCTGCTCGGCTTCGGCGAAGAGATGGCCGCCAAAGCGTAAGGGGTAATTGTATTAATTACTCAAGGCTCTTTGGGATTTTCTGGGTTTTGGCGTGAAACGTGAAGCGTGAAACGTGATGTTTCTCTGGTCACGTTTCACGTTTCACGCATCACGGATTGGTAACCCCCTGAATTCCTGAAGACCCAAAACTCTGTGTCCTCTGTGGCAAAAAACTACCCTTTCGCAAACTGCTCGATGATACGCGCCGTGTGTTTGGTGCCCAGCAGGAAGTAATCCAGGCGCATATTTTCGTTGGGGGCGTGCACCTGGCTGCCGGGGTAGCCCACGCCAGCGGCCACCAGCGGCAGCCCCAGCGTGTGGATGAAGGGATAGTTGGGGCCGCTGCCGCCAATCATCGGGGCGACGTTAGGTTCTTTGTTGTAGACGAGTTCGGCCGTTTCGTTGGTGAGCTGCACAAATGGGTCATCCGGGTCCACTTTGGCCGGACGGCCGCCGCCGTTCAGCTTAATTTTGACATCGCTGAAGCCTTGCCCATCCAGGTGAGCGCGCAGTTTGGCCACGATCTCATCCGGCGTCTGGTTGGGCACCAGGCGGAAGTCTACCTTGGCGCTGGCCTGGGCGGGCAGCACCGTTTTGGAGCCCGGCCCCTGGTAGCCAGAAGTCAGGCCGCAAATGGTGCAGGTGGGTTCGAAGACGGCCGTCTTCTTCAATTCCAAATCATCCGTCATGCCCAGCAAAAAGCCGTCCAGCTGGAACATCTCCTTGAGATTCTCCGCTTCTGAGGGCATGGCGGCCAGCATTTCCAGGTCGCGGGCGCTGGGCGGCTGCACGTTGTCGTAGAAGCCGGGGATGAGGATGCGCTCGTTGTTCTGGTCCTTGAGCGTATTCAGCGCCCAGACCAGCCGCCAGGCCGCGTTGGGGAAAATCGAGCCACCCAGGCCGGAGTGGGCGTCAATCGAGGCGGTTTGCACAGACAGCTCCACGTAGCAAATACCGCGCATGCCCAACGCCTGGCTGGGACGGCCGTCATAATCCACCCCACCAAACTCCCAGATGCAGGCGTCGGCGGCCAGCTTCTCCTGATGCTTTTCCACAAACGCGGGCATGTTGGGGCTGCCGATCTCCTCTTCCCCTTCGATAATAAACTTGACGTTGCAGGGCAGCCCGCCCAGCGCGTCCTTAACGGCGGCGAGGGCGGCCAGGCGGCAGATGATGTGCCCCTTGTCATCGCTGATGCCGCGGGCGTACAGCTTGCCCTCGCGCTCGGTGAGCTGGAACGGCGGGGAGTCCCACAGCTCCAGCGGTTCGGCGGGCTGTACGTCGTAGTGCAGGTAGAAGAGCAGGGTTTTGTCGGAACGGCCGTCGCCCTCTCCATACACAACGGGATAGCCATCCGACGGCATTACCTCGGCGCGGAAGCCCTGCTCGCGCAGCATGGTGGCCACCAGGTCGGCGCATTCGGCAATACCATAATTTTGCGCCGAGACGCTGGGCTGGGCGCAGAGGCGGGCCAGCTGATCAATCCAGTAATCGACGTTTTGGTCAATATGGGCGTCGATTTTTTCCCAGACGGGATTTGATGCTTGTAATGTCATTTTTTGTCCTTTTAGGTGTCGTTTTTTTGGGAGATTGGAGATTGGAGATTGGAGATTGATTCAAATCTCCAATCTCCAATCTCCTGTTTACTCTAGGTGGCTGGTATCGTTGAGCCGGGTCACGACGGGGCCGCGCTCGTTGACCTCGACGATGCTGAGGCCGGTATTGCCACGCATGGAGAAACGGCCGTAAAGCCCCGGATCGATCCCCATCACCTGGCCCAACAAGGCATGCAGCAGGCCACCATGAGAAATCACCGCCACCATGCCCTCGTTGTGCGCCGCCAGCACACTTTCAAAGGCGTGCCAGGCGCGGCTGAGCACTTCGGCAAATGCCTCACCGTTGGGGGGATCGATCATGCCACGCCTGGCTCCAGCCCAGATTTCGGGGAACTGCTCGCGGGCCTGGTCGCCGGTCAGACCACTAAAGTCGCCCACATCGCGCTCGCGCCACAGTTCGGTTTTGATAGGTTCGATGCCCAGCTCGTTGGCCAGGGGAACGGCCGTTTGCACGCAGCGCTGCAAATCGCTGGTGTAAATAGTGTCGATGGGCCAGGAGCGCAGCCGCTGGCACAGCGCCTCGGCCTGCTTTTGCCCGGTTTCGTTCAGGGGAATGTCGGCGTGGCCCTGCCAGCGGCCTGCCTGGTTCCAGGCAGTCTGGCCGTGGCGCAGCAGCAAGATGGTTAAATGTTTCAAAACTCGTCTTTACCCTCCTGTTTTGCTCTGGCGATCATGTGCTGCACTTCGGTTACGGCCGCATCGGGGAATGGCGTGAAGAACGGCCGTAACTCTTGCACCGCCAACGCCAGCAGACCCTCTGCGGCCAGCAGTGTGTTCTGCGCCAGGATGCGGTTAATCTCTGCCCCCAGCTGGGGGAAAACCTGCTCGAACCGGCGAAACGGATCCAGGTTGTCTAGCAAGTGCTGCGCCTCCGACGTGTGAAACTCGCCCAACAGTCGCAGCAGGTGCGTCAGGGCATGGGTTTTGATGAACTGGTGGCCGCTCAAGTGCTCGCCGCGGGCATAGCGCCCCGCCCCGACAAACAGGTTCATCAAAAATTCGGCAAAACGGCCGCTGGGATCAGTTTGAGCCTGGGCCACATAATCCTGGGTGGTTAGCGCCAGTTCGGCCAGCTTAGGGGCAATCTCGGCCTTGTCCAGCAGCACGCGGTAGCGGTTGAGCCGGGCCAGCTGTAATTCGGCCTCGTTAAAAATGGCAAACTCCAGCAGATGCCCCCCGGCATACAACGCCTTCATCCCGTGCTCCGTTTCCCGAAATGAAAAGACCAGTTCGTCTGGCCGGGGCAGCCAGGACAAATCGCGGCGCATATCCTCCTGCACCCCGTGAATGGTAATGACAAAAAAGTCATGATCCGACCATTCGTCGGGCTGGTAATCCTGCTGGGTCATCGAGCCAACGGCCACCAGAGCCAGCACACGGTCGTCTCCGGCCAGCTTCAGGCGCAGCTCCTCGGTAAAATGATTGTACTCTGCCAGGTTCATTCGTGCGGCTCCTCTTTGCGGGCGTAGCGCACCAGCCAGGTGTCGCGCCGCCCCTGCTCCTGCCAGCCCTCGATGATGTGGAATGCGGCCGTTTCCAGCAGTGCATCCAGCATCTCCGGCTGCCAGTAAGTGAAAAATCGCGGATGGGTCTGGTCATAGGGGTTAGTCACCCACGCTTCGCCATCACCCAGCTTCACCGAGAGATACAAAACACCGCCCGGCTGAAGCACGCGGTGAAATTCGTGCAGGGTGGGCAGCACATCTTCGCGGGCCAGGTGCAGCAGGGAGGCACACACCCAGAGGCCAGCAATATGGCCGCCCCCGAGGCCGCCCACGGGCAGCCGCCGCATGTCTGCCTGGGCAAACGGCGCCTGGTTGCCCAGGCCTTCGCGGCCCGCCAGCATCATCTCGTGGCTGAAGTCCAGGCCAATGGCTTGCAGATGGTGAGTGGTGCGAAGAACGGCCGTATCCATCCCCGGCCCGCAGCCCACGTCCAGCACCACCGCGCCGGTTGGCAGCAGCGCGGCAAACTTCTCAAGCTGCGCATTCATCTGCTCCCGGTGTTCCGAGTTTTGCTGGGCCTGGGCATAGGCCGCCGCAATATGCCGGTAGGTCTGACGCGTTTTCTCCAGGGGATTCATAGAGACTTTACGGGAGAGGCGGGTGTTAACCGCAGTGAGGCGGCAATCTCCACCAGCGTCGGGCCGTCAATGAGAGTCATTGGTTTGCCCTGGGCCCACTCGCGTGCCGAATCGGAAATTTCGGCCGTGGTGACCAAAAAGGCGTGGGACACCCCTTCGTGAATCAGCGTGCCATACAGTTCGCGCACAATATCTGGTCCGATGGTGTTGCGATACCGCTTACACTGGGCAATGGCCCGCTTGCCACCCTGGCGAGTAATGACCAGATCGACACCCAGGTCACCGCTGCGGCCGCGCAGCAAAACTTTGTACCCTTTTTGGCGAAACAGCCGGGCCACGTAACGCTCGAATTCGGCAGGATGCAGGTTATACAGAGCCGTCAGGTCCAGCGGTTCCCACGGCGGCAGCGCTTCTTGCCGCGCCTGCCACCAAACGACCCCCCACAGCAGCAGGATGGTGGCCAGCCAGGCCACTTCAGCCAGGCGCACCAGTTCAAAAACCAGCGAGGGCAGTTGGGTCAGCCACTCTGGCTGGCTGACGGCGCGTATAAAAATCCAGGTGAGGTAAACGGCCGTTACCAACACAATAATCCAGCGGCTGCTCACAGAGACAGGCCTGCGCAGCTGCGTCTTAAACTGGGGGGCTTGCTGGCGAATGCGCCAATCCGTGCGAACGACCATGCTCCGAATTGTAAACGCGTCTGGCAAGATTCCCAAACGCAAATTGCTATACCTGCTGACTTACTGAGATTGGGTCAATCTTAAAGATTGGCCCAATCTGAAAAACGTACTCAGGGTTTCGCCAGGAGAACTATATTGTGGCTACTTATTTAGAAAAAAGGGGATCAAGGGGCCGGTTGCAAATACCCGGCATCAATCGCCACCAGGCTTAACTCCAGGGCCTGGTGGGCAGGAACCCACACGTCTGGTAAAAAACCAATTCCTTCGGTGAAGGATAAATCGGGGGGAAAAAACAGCTTTGTGCCAAAGAATACAGGCAAACCAGTATTGGGCAGAACAAAATGAGCCACCTCCCCGAATTGACCTACTCCACCGCTGTTTTCGCCAACAAACACCACATTTTCCAGCTGACGGAGATAGCCAATAAAACTTTCCGCTGAAGATGCGGTCCCTTTGTCCAGCAAAACCACCACAAGCTGATTGTCATTGGCAATGGGAGGTATTGGTGGCAGGTAATGCGTAACCCATGGCTCCGGCGCAGCGTTTTGCACAAACGCCAGATCCGCTTGCAAAAAGTCCACAATCTCGCCGCTGTACCCCAGGTAGGTCACGGCATTGATCTTGCCCTGCACGGCCGTTTCCGTCCACAGCACAGACATAATTTCATGAGCAGCAGGCGCAGCACCGCTAAAACTCTCTACCCACTGTTCGGCCCACAGATCGCTTCCCCCGGAATTGCCCCGAATATCCACAATGACAATCGGTTCCGCCGCCAGGTCTGAAGCATCGGCCACAAAGCGGGGCAGCTTTTCATCTTCTGCCGGGAACAGGCGGCTTACCACAACCGGAATGTCGCTGTCGGTGCGATAGGTTTCATACGTAACCACAGGTGGGTCAAAAACGGCCGTTTCCCACCCCACCATCTGCTCTAAAGCGTTGTCTTCCGGCAGGGAAAAAGTGAGCACACTGTTCTGCGGCTGGGCATTGGCCAGCTGGCCCAGCAAAAAGGCAGGCGCTCCCTGCGCATCCAGGGTCAGCTTCAGCATTTGTTCGGGTGATTCACCATCAACGGCCGTTAACCACCACATCTCACCCGCCTGCCACGTAACGTAACGGCCGTCCTCCTCGTAAAAATACCAATCGGCCACGGTCCAAAAATATTGCGGCTGGCACAGCGTGTGGTAACCAATTGAAAAATGACAATCTTGAAGAAAGTTGAGCCGCGTTAAAATCTGCTCTAATAGCCACTCCCGGCTCACCCTCGCCTGATCCCCGATGGCCGCGTTTAGCTGCGCCTGCACCCGGTCGAAACGGCCGTTTTCGTTAAAATACCCATATCCCGCATAGCCATTTTTGAGCAGGGCAAACAGGTAAGCCACGTCTTCTCTGGCCTGCTCTGGCGTCAATACCATCGTGCCCTCGACTGAAACATCGGCCAGGGCAGCCAGCGGCAGCGCGTTGGCCACGTCTGGCTCAAACAGCCAGGGCGAGAGCTGGGCCTCAATTCCCTCTGCGGGCAAAACCTCTTGCTGATGATCAAAATGCAGCGGAACAACAGGAACCGGTGTGGGTGTTGGGGTGGCAGTGAGCGTGGGAACGGCCGTCACCGTCGGTGGCACGGCCGTTGGTGAACTGGTTGCGGTGGCGGGAACGGCCGTCGCCGTTGGCCCACCAGCCGCTGACGGTGGCTCAGGCCGAGCCTCACAACCACCTAAAAACAAAAACAAACAGCCAATTCCCCCAAGCAAGAACCGCAACCGTTCATTCATAAAGCAAAAAGTAACGGTTCAGTGTCCCTGTTTGACAGTGAACAATCTAACACGCTCCTGCGCCAAAAGTCACTTCCCCCAGACCCTAAGGGTTTTGCTCTCGACTAATTTGACCCCGAAAGTGGCAAACCCTTAGGGTCTTGCCCAGTGGAGGGGGCTTTTTATTTTCGTCCAATCACAGCCGGAGGCCGGGCACAAAAAAACCCCGGCAATTGCCGGGGCTCAGAAGAATGTTAGCTGCGATGTTTAGTAGGATGTTAGCTGTGATGTGAAAGTAGTGTATGACGGCCGTCTGACGATGTGCCTGACGGAAACGTTTGCTCATCTAGAAACCAGGAACGCGAAACCGTACTTGGCTGCGACCAGGCGTCCCACTGCGCCGCCTACTTAGCAATATTGAGCCCTTGAATTTTAGCAGAAGCTTGCCGGTAACGGCCGTTTCTTACACAACTTATGCCAGGGAGACGGTAATTTTGGGGGACGGTGGCGCGCTGCGCATACATGTGCCGACACCAGTCACAGCCATGAAAAAGACCTTGAAGGAGAGGTAGTTCCTCTCGGAGCAGGACCTAACCAGAGGCGGGGTTTTGTTTTATGATTTTAGTATTTAATGCTGAAAGCCTATCCAGTTCGATGATAAAGTTTCCTCCACCAAGATTGGTACCTTCTGACATGATCCTGATATTAGCAAGATAGTTGCCTGACGGGAATCTACGACTCATCCCTACAAACGGAGGTACATCGATATAGAATTCAAAAAATTTTGGAAATTTCAAAAACACAACTAACAGGTCCAATTTTCGGGATTCGCCAATTTCGATATTGATAGGATTGTAAGTCTGTTCATGAGCCCATTTTAATGTAACGGGACGTCCTAACATTGTTTTATTGATGCCATCCAAGGACTCAACCGAAGCAAGGATGCCCTGACAATTTTTTAGGACGTTGGTTCCTAGATTATCTACGTCTAGCCTGTAGTAGGCGGTAGGCTCGTTTCCTGCATCTACTGAGTAACCAATAAAAGGTTCATTCTCTGCATCATATCGAATGTCAATTTGGGGCTCAATTGATTTTTCTGAATGCTTGATGATCAGATCATCCCAAGGAATATCCGGGCGTAATTCTTTGCCAACATCGATTAACTCATTGATTCCCCCTCTGCGGGATAGATACAGTATAAATTCTCTTGCTTTGCTAGAGAACCCTTCTCCGGGCAAGTCTTGATATGGAACATTCAGGTAGAAACAAAAAGTTCGCAATTCGTTGTCATCAAGCCTGGAGGTGAGCATTTGGTGCAATTTAGAAATAACCATGACAGATCTTTAGTAGGTTACAAAGTGAATGGGATGTGTAAGTTCTCTGCGTTTTCGTATGCCTGCTGCGGACAGGTCTTCGGCCAACGCGAAACCGCACTTGGCTGCGGCCAGGCGTCCCGCCGCGCCGCCTGCTTAGGGTTCGTTCGTTAACAACTTTGGATATTGGGTAAAATAGCCGCCAATCAATTTAGCCAATTGGAGGCCATATGACCGTAATCCATCAATGTGAATGTGCGATTTGTCAGCAATCTGAATCTCATCCAGAACAGGCGCAACATCAACGAATGAACTTGTTTATGAGCCGCCTCGATGAACAACAACGCCGCTGGTATGCCGCACTTGAAGCCCAAAAATTGGGTCACGGCGGAACGACGCTGATAGCCAGGATAACCGGGCTATCTGTGGAAACCATTCGGCGCGGTCGATATGAATTAGACAACGATTTGGCGGACCGACCCGTTGACCGGGTACGCCAGGCCGGGGGTGGTCGTCAAGCAGTTGAAAAAAACGCCGTCCATTACCACCGCCCTCCAAGAAGTAATTGATGATGACATTGCTGGCGACCCGATGGTTGACCACAAATGGGTCCGTCGTTCTCTGCAATATTTGGCCCAGGCCCTGGTTAAACGGCGTTTTCGGATTGGTCCGACCACTGTGCGCCGTTTGTTGAAGAAACTGAACTATCGCTTGTTCGGCAATTGTCAAAGTCTGACACCCCGGCATCCTGACCGAGATAAGCAATTTCGCTTCATCCGCCGGGTGAAGAAACTATTCCTGACCGCAGGTTGGCCGGTTATCAGTGTCGATACCAAAAAGAAGGAGTTGATTGGCAATGTCAAAAATGCCGGACGTATTTGGGAACAAGCGCCCACATTGGTTAATGCCCATGACTTTCTTTCTGAAGCAATGGGTCGGGCAACACCGTACGGCATCTATGACCTGGTCCATCAGCAAGGCTCTGTCTATGTCGGCACTTCTTATGATACGCCTGAATTCGCTGCTTATGCCATTGCCCAGTGGTGGGCTGACCCCGACCGCCCTCGCTTTGCCCGCGAAGACAAACTGCTCATTCTCTGTGATGCCGGAGGCAGCAATAATTGCCGTTACTGGCGCTGGAAAATCGAGGTGCAAAAGCAACTGGCTGACGCGTTTGGCATTGAGGTGATGATTTGTCATTATCCCACCGGGGCCTCCAAATGGAATCCCATTGAACACCGGCTCTTCAGCGAGATTTCCAAGAATTGGGCGGGTAAACCTTTACGCTCTTTTCAGACCACACTCAATTACATTCGGGATACCACAACGGAAACGGGGCTGAAGGTCCAAGCGTGCCTAGTTGAACGGGTCTTTGATAAAGGGATCAAGTATGACCCTGACGAACGGGACAACCTCAATTTACAGCGTTGTCGTACCTGTCCTACTTGGAACTATATCCTTCAACCACAGGTTTGTTCTGGATGATATTCGATTGTTAATGTCCAAAGTTATTTTTGATTGAACCCTTAGCAATATTGAACCTTTGAATTTTAGCAGAAAGTAACGGCCGTTTCCCACCCAACTATGCCAGGGAGACGGCCGTTCCGCCCAATATGGTTATTGGCTTCTTTCGGATTTCGTCGGGTTGATGGCACATCTTGTAGGGTCAAGGCATTGTAATTAATAAGGCAACTGTTGCATGGTACCTATGTTTGTCATTTCGAGGTCCTCCGAGAAATCCCTCTAAACTTCGGAGCCTCTAAGGATTCGCAGGGTTCCAGGGATTTCTCCCTGTGATCGAAATGACAACCGAAGGTATCTAGTGATTCCCTGTATTTTTTCTTAAAGCGCAATGCCTTGACCCTACATTTACCGCCGACCCCCTGAAATCCCAAAGAGCCGGTTTCTGTTACCAATGCCAGCACCATGAGAAGAAAGTGGCACGGTTAAAAACCGGCCGCAGCACATTAAGAAGACCAACCTGGAGGAGGGAGACAAAAAAGACCCCACTTCATGTAGAAATGGGGTCATGAGGCTTTCACCTATCTTTAGTAAGATAGGAGGCCAGAATGTTGATAGCGAGATCATCTAGTGCCTGAAGCAAATCTAGATCACCAAGCAACCAACGAATGAAGAGCCACCCAATAACGATTTTTTCGCGATTGGGGGTTGCATTCCACAGGTCCACCATGTTAATACGAACCCTCACAACGAGTGGTTTGTACCAAAAGCGTTCCCATGAATGCACAATGCCACGGCGAAGACCTGTCCAAAGGCGGCCTATCCGGTAGCCAGCCCACCACAAATAGTAGGTGAACATGAGTGCCCCCAGTTCAACTGTCGCATTCCTGCGGGCACCCGCTTGCTGACTAGACAAGCCGCCCCCCGGCGTGCCAACCGTTCAGTAAACAGTTGGCCCAGCGGGGAGAACCGGACTCTGTGCAATTTGATGTTTCTAATTGCAAAAATATCCAGCTCTCTGGCGATCTAAGCCTATGAGCAGGGTTGGCATTTAGTTAGGTACCGTAGTAAATACTAAATGCCTGAAGATAAGGTTGTAAAAGAACCTCTTAAGCCCTTCTAGTGGGCTTGTGTGTGTGTGTGAAAACAGCATAGCAGATTGGCCGACAGATTTCAACCAGAACGGCCGTTTTCGGGTGGCCGGATTTTTTGTTGATGGGAAAATAGCCAAAACCACATAGGAGACAAAAGAGAGTGACCACTCGCAGGAATTGGACAGATTTGTTTCAACAAGCCAGTGAGCAAGTAAGCGATTGGCGGCAACAAAATCCTAGGGCAACTTTTACCGAGATAGAGAACACAGTAGACGAGCAACTTGCCCAAGTCAGGGCAGCCATGTTACAAGAGTTAGCCCTGGAAAGCGAGCTAACCGATGTCAAACAGTTGCCCGATGAGAAACGGCCGCGATGCCCCAGTTGTGGGCGGCCATTGGCCAGTAACGGGCGACAAAAGCGAAAATTGGTGACAGCCCATGAACAGGAAGTGGAGCTGGAACGGAGCAAAGGGTATTGCCGTCACTGTCGCGTCAGTTATTTTCCCCCTGGATGAAGAACTAGAACTGCTACACGGCCAGTACACCCCACAAATACAAGAGGCGCTGACCCGCTTAGGCAGTAAAATGCCCTTTGCTCAGGCTGTCGAAGAGATTTGGTTCGGGGAAAAGATACACATAGAAGAGTCCGTCCTGCGGCAAACGACCTATCGGCATGGACAAGCGGCCGAAGCGATTGAACGGGCCAAAGTAGAAAGACTGGAAACAAAAATGACACCGGCCTCAGCCCGGCCCAAACAGATACTGGTCAGCGCCGATGGTGCCTTTATCCACTTGACCAATGGCGAATGGCGCGAAGTCAAAACGATGGTCGTGGGCGAATTTGCGCGCGTGTGGAATGGTAAAAAGGGAGAAATCGAGGTCAAGACCGGCGACATTTCTTACTTTTCCCGCAGCTACCGGATACGGGAGTTTGAGCGGTACGCGCTGGCGGAATTGCACCGGCGTGGCGTCGATAATGCCGAACAGGTGGTGACGGTTAACGATGGGTCCGAATGGATACAGAGTTTTGCCGATTATCATCTGCCCCAGGCGGTACGCATTCTTGACTTCCGACACGCCTTGGACTATGTGGTGGCCGCCGGGCAAGCTGTTTATAGTGAAAACAGTGACGCCTTCCGCCGTTGGTATCAGCCACTACCTCATCAACTCAAACACAAGCCACCGCAGTGCACCATTGCCGAATTGTGTTTACTGACGACCAAAGCCGAATCGGATGACCAACTCGCCATCATTGACCATGCTCGTCGTTACTTGCAGCGACGAGCGGAGATGATCGATTATCCCCATTTTCAAAACCAGGGGTACCCCATCGGCTCCGGCTCTGTGGAGAGCAGTCACAAAGGCGTTGTCCACAGCCGGATGAAACAAGCCGGGATGCGCTGGGCTGAGTCTCATGTAGACCCGATGTTAACGTTACGCAATTGGGTGTGTAACGGTCGTTGGTCAGAGGGGTGGTCGCAGGTGGCCTCGTATTATTGGCAGCAACAACGGCAAGAATTTCAAGAATTGGGACGGCGGCAACGACCCACTAGTCCACCGATTACCTTTGCTGATGTGACCGTTAGGGAAACGCCGGTAGTTAAGGAAGATTTACCCGTTGTCGCCCACAAGAAAACCCACCGGCTTACAAACCGGCAGCAGACCACCCTTGGCGGCGGGACATTTGGCCGACTAGAGAAGCCTGGCGCTGGAATTAGTTTGCGTCAACAAAAAATCCGCGCACCTGCCGTTTTCTGTCGCCCTTCAATATGCAGCTGTTGATGCATGCTGAAAATAAAAAAGCCCCCCGTTTAGAATTCAAACGAGGGGCTGTGTGTTACTGACTACTTAACCATCTCATATATGAAATTTGCCAACAGATTGGTAACAACAGCTCTTACCAATTCTTCGACATTTTGCTCTCCATTTAAATACAGCAGAAAAGCAATGAGCGTTAAAAGCAGTGTTCGCACGGTTGCTCCCTTCTTGCGCTGGCACGCAAGCTGCAACCAGGAAATGAAGGGATCATTCCAAAGTTGCACCCACAATTGCCGGAAAAGGCGGCGAAGGCCGCGCCAGCATTGGCCAAGACGGAATCCGATAAGCCACAAGCAGAAGAAAAACATGGGGTCTCCCGCCCGAATTACTGGTAAAGCAATCTTGTGGAGTTGCCAGAAGTTACCAGGGTACACGAAGGTTTCGTCAGAGGCCGGGCGCAGCATGAGAGCCGTCTCCCGCCAATCTGGTACCGAATTTTTGGTAATCAGATAGCCAAATCATAGGGAGCGAGAAGGGACTACTGGCCGCTCTAAACACCTAGAGCAAGCTAGAGGTCTCTTTGTCTCACAATGCTTCACCACTTTGGGGACCGGCTGGCCGGGGACGCTTGTACAAGCATCGATGGATGCTAAAGCGCTGGTGGCCGGGGTTGTGGGGAATAAATTGGAAAAGAGCAAAACTACATTTTCAGCATAGCAGATTCAAAATCAGGAATCAAGATGCTATTGATATTTTTTTCTACCACCCTGCTCCGGCGTGGTCTTCGGCCAACGCGAAACCGCACTTGGCTGCGGCCAGGCGTCCCGCCGCGCCGCCTGCTTAGCAATGTTGAACCCTTGAATTTTAGCAGAAGCTTGCCAGTAACGGCCGTTTCCCACCCAATTGGTGCCAGCGACGGCCGTTCCATCCAAAATGGTTTCTGTTACCAATGCCAGCACCACGAGAGGAAAGTGGCACGGTTAAAAACCGGCCACAGCACAGTACTTATGTTTGTCATTTCGAGGTCCTCTGCTGACTCCTGTCAGCCGAAATCCCTCTAGACTTCGGAGCCCCTCAAGATTTTGAAGCGTTACAGGGATTTCTCCCTCTGGTCGAAATGACACATGGAGGTTGCAAGGGATTACCCGATAATTTTCCCCTGCCCCAGCGTGGTTTTCGGCCAACGCGAAACCGCACCTGGCTGCGGCCAGGCGTCCCGCCGCGCCGCCTGCTTTACCATATTGAACCCTTGAATTTTACACAAGCTTGCCCGTAACGGCCGTTTCCCACCCAACTTATGCCAGAGAAACGGCCGTTCCGCCCAAAATTGCTTCTGTTACCAATGCCAGCACAACGAGTAAAAAAGCGGCACGGTTAAAAACCGGCCACAGCACACCAAAAAGACCAGCCTGAAGCAGGGGACCCTAGGCTACTCTGCATCATATCGCTTCACCGTCTCCACAATCAGCGCCGCATGGTTGTAGATGTCATCAATTGAATCTATAGGTAGTCGTTTTTCGGCCCTGTTTTCGTCAAAGACACTCAGATACTTTTGCTCTCGATTGAACCAGAGACGCGCGACGGGTTTTCGATTGTTGTCATCAAGCAATACTCCGCAATAACTTTTCGTGTCCCGCATGTGAATTCGCTTTATATCCATTTCATTACGCAAAATTGACTTCACCACAAAGTAACCTTCGATTTCATCCTCGGTGGTGTGAATGCCATTTTTCCGTTCGGGTTCACTGTCCGCTTCTGCTTCAGCAGATTCCGCCGATGAAGTTGGCGCGGCCGCAGCTGGCAGCGCTACGTCTTCATCTATAGCTTGCTTCAGCCGTTGGTTAATCTTGTCACTCATGAATGAGCGCATTGCCTTCTGAATGATTTCCGCAAACTGCTCGCGGACACTCTGCATCACTTTTCCCGAGTACACCTGCCTGGTTAAAAATGTGACAAGTTCCTCGGAAGGGGATTCAAACTCTGAAGCGAGAATTCGTTTGATAGCGGCCGTATATTTGAGCTCGCTGGCAGTGGTCACAATTTCATCTATGTCAAAGGCAGATTTGGTGAACTTCTTGAGTTCGGCCACGTCCCGGTCTTGAAAAGACAACATATTAAATTCAAAAAAGGGCTTCTCATCCATGCGGTTCGGCGCGTCTAAATCCGTGTGGAACCGGTAAATGATTCCATTGGTTAGTATGCCAAACCGAACTGATTGCACGGTATGAAAGTACCGAAAGAGCTGAGAGGCGTGAACCCGGTTGAGATCGGCGCTGGCCCACTTACACTCAAAGAGCATAACCGGCTTGCCATCCACCAATATGGCGTAATCAACCTTTTCTCCTTTCTTAATCCCTATATCGGCTGTAAATTCTGGAACCACTTCCCCCAGGTTGAACACATCATAACCAAGTGCATTAATAAACGGCATTATCAGCGCGGTTTTTGTCGCCTCCTCCGTTAAGCAATGCTCCATTTGTTGGGGAATACGGTTAGCTAACTGCTGAATGCGGTCGATGAAGTCCATTTTATGCCTCCTGGCGTCAGTGGGTATCACTAGGAACGCAACACTGAGTAACGATTAGGGCAAACCTTGCCCTGACTGGTGGAACGAGTAAGGCCAATGTACTTACGCTCGCTTACGGCTCTGGTTAAGGACTGTTTTATTGGCAGTAGATTGGGACGGGGAACAAAAAAAGCCCCGGAAATTTCCGGGGCCTCAGTAGGATGTAAGCTGTGATGTGAAGATACTGTAATACGGCCGTCTAACGGTTGGTCTGACGGAAGCGTTTACTCAACAGCCGTCTTTTCGTTCTCGGCCAGTTTGGCCAGCACTTCCTTGTGCTGATTTTCCGCCTGATAAATTCTGGACCAGATACCTAATACGCCAGCAGCGGCAATAATGCCAACGCCGGTGGTCGCTTCTGAGAGGAACAAAAATCCGCCCAGTAGAGCGATCAGGGACAAACCAATTAGTAAGCGAGACATGGGTAACCTCCTGGTTGGACAAATGTGACTGGATAGAGAATGATTGGACTGTAGTCTGGCTGACTTACAGCTTAAGTTAAGAAAAGGAGAAGTCGCTAATCTCTATGAATGCGGTCAGTCAAGTAGTAAAGACCTAGTAGCGTAGAAACGAATAAGTTAAAAAAAACAAATAAGAAAACTATGAACAACCCCCACATGATACGTGCTATCCAGGTTGGTTGTGCAATCAACTTAATGTTTTCCTCAATTGTGGGAGCCACTGAGCCTGCAATGTACACAAACAAACTAACGAAAGATAAGTAACCAAATAAGAGACTCAAAAACCTTCGGCGAGAAAGGGCCTGCTCCTCACCGCGACCGCCACGTTTAACCTTCAGCGTTGGAGGAGTTCCTCGCATTGGTTCATCCATCGCTGGTCTATCGAACGTCGCGACCGCAGCAAGCGCTGCAATGTAGAAGCCAGTCAATATTTGGAGTAGCCCAGTTACAGCCGGGACGATACCGCGTGGAATGATACCTTGCGCAGTCGAAGGTAATAGAAGAAAAACAACAACAGTTATTACAGACATGACTAACGGTAACCAAAAAATATAAAAACCCATTCGAGCATGTCTTATTCGCAAATAATCAAGGGGTTGTAGCAGTCTTCCAATGTCTCTGATCATGGCGATTTCACCTCATCTAGCGACTGGAACATTTGTGCTATTATATCATGTCTAAGCCTTTCTTCACACTGGGAAATTGGCCTATTTACCGTAATCTTCGATGTCTTGCTGAAGGAAAATGTATCTGCAGAATCATCGCTAAACTCTACTTCGGACGACTGTATTTTGTCGGCATTGTCCCTGTAGCGAATCCGCACTTTGTCAACTTTTTCCCGACGAGCTTCATCAAACCAATCCCTCGCGCGGCTCCATATCTTATCGGGGTCCCAATTTCGGCCCAACCGATAGCGCGCGCGGTGCTCTCGCTCTTGGACATAGGGGTCTTCATCTAGACCTCCTTCAATTACCTTTCGTGAAATGAATTGCACCTCGGTAAGCCTGTACCCAAACACGAGTTCCTGCAAGCTTGTAGACATGTAACTATCAATAGTCACCAAAGCGCGGCCTAGAACGGTTCTGCCATCCTCCCTCCTTGGGAAATTATCTGCAACTTCTTTGAATTCGTGGCGAAATAATCTCTCCAGATTGGTGCGACTTAAACCCGGAACTTTTTCAATCAGGCAAAGATGAGAATTGTTTGTGGGGTTAACTAAAGTAAGGTCAATGAGTATATGACCAGAGGCGGCAATGCCCTCATCCTCCTTTTTGGGTTCAACTCTCACCTCACCAGTTTTCATGTTGCTAAAATAAGGGTCTGCAGCCCTTCCATCCGCATATTGTATAAGCAGTGCCAGCGCATTTCGGTCCGCAATATGATTACAGTCCAATATTCTCATCACGGCCATCTCATTGTTCATCGGATAAACTGAACCACCCGATTTAATTCGAGTAATCCAATCTGTCAACATCACATCAAGCGTAATAAGCTCCGCATTAGGTGGGGAAGGGGTAAGAATCATATCGTGAAAGGTTACAGAACGGGTATGAGAATCTAGCATGGTAAACTCCATTTTTTAGGGATGAAGGATGCCTGGCACAGCTACAGCTATTCTTGTTTCGCCGCCCGCTCCAAATTAAGGGCTAACAGCCGCTCTAAAATCTGCTCATCAGTCAAATCATAGGGCCAGCCGTAAGCATCCAACACGGCCGTATCCAACGCCGTATGAATATCATCCAGTTCCTGGATGTCGTCGCGGCCGACGGATTTGCGGGTGACTTTGTCGAACTCGGCACGGTCGAAGATTTTGCCTGCTTTAACCGTGGCCCGGTAGTATTCCAGGCCGTTGTAAAGGTTGGTGAGGGTGCGGTTTTGCACCAGCTTGTCATAGGCCGCGCCCAGCCCGGCGTACATGCCTTCGCGCGGGGGATTGAGCCAGTTGTCGCGCCACTGCACCAGCGCCCGCGCCCACTGCGCGATGGCGGCAACGCGGGGGTCGTCTGCACCTGGTTCCTGGCTGGGTTGCCAGGGAAAAGGGAAAGTTTCAAAAGTGGTTGTAGGCGTGTATCGTGGGTCGTTGCCTTTGCCTAACCAGGTTCCTAGCCTTAATGCCCAAATTTCGTGCAGTCGCGAATGCAAAACGCCGAAAAAATAATCATCTTCGCGAGCAATTCCTACAGCAGCACTATCTGGCAACAAATCATTTTCTACCCAGGCAAAAAGACGGAATTTTGCTACACGAGGGGTAATTATAAAACGCTCTAAACCACTTGTTGCCAATTTTAGGTCGCCACCACTACGACCAAGTCTCCACCAGTATGTTCTTCTTTGATAATCCCGGTTTGCTTCCCGCTCTGGTTTAATGTTTTTCTCTACATACTTGAACGGAGCTTCGTACTTAGTTGCCTCTTCTAATGTAAGCTCACCAAAATCAATAATGTACATGCCCCGTGGCCGACGAGTAATATCTGACCCATTCATCCAGGGTTTCACGACATCACTGTTAGGAACAGGTTCATTATTTGATTGAGCTAACATTGTTTGAGCAATAGATGGCTCAATATCGAATGCACCAACTTTTACTGGCCCTTGGAAAGCCAAATTGCTGTTTTCTTCCAATCTCTTAGCGATTGTGATGTCAACTGCACTCGTTAGATCTGAGTTGATCATTGCAGCGCTTTTGCCATCTAAGTGCTTATTAGTTTCTGTACCCTTGTCAAAACCAACTATTGAAACTCTTACCGCTGCCCCATCAAGGATCCAGGGATTGTCACTCCAACCGATGAATATGTCTCCGGTGGCTTTTATTCGATCTAAAACAGTTCTATTCGCTCCACCTCGTATTGAGTTCGTCGCAAGTAACCCGACTCTGGTCAAAACATCGACTTCAATCATGTGGCGGGCTTTTTCAAACCAGTAACATACCAGATCGCTTTGTCCTGGTATCCTGTCGCCATAGAGTTTGTGTAAATCTGCAAGATATTTGTCCCCAAGTTCTTGCCTCATCCTTTGGCTACCTAAAAAGGGAGGATTGCCAACAATAACATCAGCTTCGGGCCACTCAGGTTCAACAGGACGGCCGTTTTCATCATAGGCCAGAATCGCATCCATGCGTCGGATGTTGCGCAGGGGCCGGAGAATCGGGTCGGTAATTTCGCCAAAGCCGTTTTCGGTGCGCCATTGGAGGTAGCCAATCCAGACGGTGATCTGGGCCAGCTCGTGGGCGTAGGGGTTGATCTCGATGCCGTACAGCTGCTCCGGGCCAACGGTCAGCGCGATGGGCGGCAGCTCCCAGCGGGCGGCAAAGGCGATGACCTCTTTTTGCAGGCTCAGCAGCTCACGCAGACCCACATACAAAAAGTTGCCGGAGCCAGAAGCGGGGTCCAGCAGGCGCAGGGCGGCAATCTCGGCGGCAAATTCCAGCAGCAAGTCGTGAGCTTTTTGCCTTGCCGTCGTTAAACCTCCCGCAGGATTTGTCTCTACTATTTGGTTTTGGCTTAAACCTGCGGGAGGTTGGGCGTGCAGCAAGTTGTTGGCCCGCTGGCGCACCGCGTTCCACTTACGCTTGAGCGGGGCCATCAGCACCGGCTCGACGATGAGCATGATGTCGTCTTCGCTGGTGTAGTGTGCGCCCAGCTGCGCCCGCTTGTCCTCGTCGATGACCCGCTCGAAGAGGGTGCCAAAGATGGAGGGGTCTACCTGCGCCCAATCCTGCTGGGCGGCCTGCATCAGCAGCCTGCCTAAATCGTGGGGGATGTCGGGCACAAAATTGTCATCAAACAGGGTGCCGTTAAAGTGGCGAATGCGCCACATGCCAAACACGCCACCGCTGCGCATCTTGTCGAACAGCTCTTGCAGCACCGGCCGCAGCTCGCCATAGTTGCCACCGCGGGCCTTCACCACCTGAGTAAAGAGATTGTCGGGCAGCAGCCCCATGTCTTCAGCAAAGAGGGCAAAGAGCAGCCGGACGAGGAAGTGGGCGAGCTGCTCGTTGCTGAAGCTGCCATCACCCAGCAAATCCCGGTGCTTTTTCATCTCATTGGCCACGTTGAGCAGAGAATCGGCCGTGGCTTTGGTGATGTTTTGCCGGGTGCGCTCTGGTTTGAAGCGCTCCGGCTCAAAGAAGGCCCACGCCAGCTTTGGCACGCCGTTGCCTTTGATGATGTCGTCCAGGGTGATGGTGTGCTGCTGGATGGGGTAGTTATTGAAGTTGGTGTGAATGACGATGGTGCGGATGTCGCTGGTGATGAGCAGCGGCGGATTTTCCAGCGCTTCGCGGTAGAGCTGGAGCTGCTGGTACGCTTTGTCTAAATCTTTGTGCGGCCCTTTGTATTCCCAGATAAATTTTTCGCGGAAGTAGACGTCGGCAAAACCTTTAGCGCCATCTGGCTTGGCTGTCTGCGTCTCAAAAGAGAAGCGTTCGCCGCTGGGGTCAAATTCGAGCGGGGTTTGGTGCCCAACCAGGCGGCAGATGTCGTTGAAGTGAGATTGGGAAACGGCCGTTTCTTTTTGCTGAATCTGCGACCATTTGGCGACAAATTCTTTCGGGGAGATGGTTTTAGGCATAGGGCGTTAGTTGGTTTTATTCGCTTCGAGAATGTCGGTTACTGACTTTTGATTAAACTCGATATTCAATCTGTAGGTCCACAGTTGAATCCTATCTTGATTTAGTAAGGCGTAGGCTAATCTTGTATCAAATGACTTAGCGATTATTATCCCGTGCACTTTCTGTCCAGGCTGGGCTTTGTTTTGTTCGACCCAATTTATGTATCTTTCGATTTGGGCTTTGACCTTATCAGGCGCTTTGTCCTTTTTAAGTTCGATTACAACAAACTCCCCTTCTTCGTTATTGCAGAGAAAATCAATTTCCCCAGCCAAACGAGTCCTAAAACGAATTCCCAGGGGATTGATTGAATCATCGGCTTCAAGGTTAGTTGCGTATAAACTCCATCCTGGGAATAGCTCATTGAAATGTTCTTTAATTAATGTTTCAAGCTGTTTTTCTGAGAGAGGTTCTGGCTTTGTTGGTTGAGCATTTTCCTTTTTTGGGGATTTGCGTCTGGTTATTTCATCCAAAATCAGAAACCCACCTACTAGCGCCACAAATGCTAAAATGACACCAACTAACGCACCCCAGAAAGCCGCCCAATCCACTAATTGTCTCCTGCAAAAACCTTTATGTTGGTGAGAAACTAAACAAAAAAGGTCACCCGGATGCCATGAATTGCGAGTTCAGGGACGGTCGCGGATGACCTTTGGAAATCAATAATAGCTGGGAACCTGTTTCAAGGCACTGGCAATACGGCCGTCTGCACTTTGAACTCGCCACGACATAATAGCAAATTGAAAGTTTCATGACAATAGAGGTGGGGGATACGGCCAGGGCAATTGCATGAACGACTTCGCCGAGGGTGGCCATCCGCTGGTGGTGGCCATCCGCTGGTGGCTAAAGCCCCCGGCTACCCTATGGAAGGCCCGTTAGGCCTACTATTTAGCCCCTTCAGGGCTTTCATATTTAGCCAGGTCGTTCACGACCTGGCGGGTTGGGGTTTCATACGATTGCCCTGGGGCTACGGCCGTTTGTCACGAAAACAAAAAGCCGCCCGATCTCTTTTATCGGTTGTTCATTGACTCTCCATCAAGCAACGCCTGGGCATTTGGGCTGATAAAAACGCTGTCCCTCGTCACATCCTGGATAGCTTTAGGTAAAAGATCGACAGAAATTTCGTCTTTTAAAAGATAACCGCTTGCGCCCGCTGCCAACGCCTGGTGAATCAAATCGTCCTGATAATGACCTGATACACACAGGACATGGATGTCCGGGTAATATGCTTTCATATGGGGAATAAAAGCAGTATCTGCCTCCGGGGAAAAAATGTCCCAGAGAACTACTTTCGGTTTTATGGGGGAGTTTTCAATCTGCTGTACCATTTCTTGGGGTAAGTCTGCCTCACCGCAAGAGGCGAGGCAAGGGCAGGCTTCAATGAGCTGCTGCACGGTTTTTCGTAGAAGATTATTGCGAAAAACAGTAAAGACAGGGATTTTTTCTCCACAGCCAGTGAAATTACCATCGCCTTGCATAAAGCACCTCCAGTGCATTTTGCGGCACACGTAGCAATGCCAGCAACGCTGTACCGTGCAAAGGCTGAGTTAACCTTTCCTTATCGCAACTGCTTGATTTCACCAGAGTCTGTGTGAGGGACAGAGAAAAAAAGTAATTTTTGGGGGGGAACCTTTAACAAAACCTAAAGTTTATTCGTTCGTAAACAGCATAACACACTTATCCCTGCCTGCAAAGGCAGGCATGAGAAGTAACAGACGTTTCTCATGTTTGGTGCCATCAAATTAGGATGCGGTCCCCTTGGCGTAAATGAATTTCAAGTTTTTATCTGTTCAGAGATTTCTGCACCGCTTCGCTCAGATAAATACGGCCAGTGTCCATGCTCTGGGATAGTTTCGCGCAGTTTCAACCGCACGGCAAGATAGCTGTAAAGCCTGTCCTAGAGAATGCCATGCATGACTGCACCACCCTCTATCACTCATGGTTTTACCCCATTCTATAACCACCAGCCTTCGGCAATTTGATTGGCTACGTTCACCCTTTTCATTCTACCCTATGGAAGGCCCGTTGGGCCTACTATTTAGCCCCTTCGGGGCTTTCATATGGTAGCCAGGTCGTTCACGACCTGGCGGGATCGACATCGCCTACCAGCCGCTACGTCACGAATCAACATCATAAAGTTGAAAGGGCAAGCAGCCACTCCTCAGCCTCTTCAATGTGGTTAAAGATGGCAACCGGATAATTAGCCTGAAAAGTTTTTGCCATGTCTTTAAGCAGCCCGGCTGTCAGAAGTTGAGTATTGGTTTGGATCACGAAGGCCAACCCGCTAATAAGCGCGTTGGTAAGCAAGACGTGCTGCGCGTCAAAGGTGTATTCTACATGGTGACCTTGAATGACAATGAGTCGGGCCTTGCCAGAGTCATCAAGTGCCCGAACGCTCTTGAGGTATTCAAGTGCTGTGGCTTTGTCTATTGTAACACCATCGTTTTTGTAGAAATAAATGAGCCCATTCTCCTGCCGGACAAAAGGGCCGTGCGGCCCCTGAATTGTTCGCGCGCTGTCGTTCATAAATCTTCCTCAAACTACTTACTGTTGTTGAGTCGAGAATACACCGGCAATTATACATCCAAATTCAGACACCGTGCCGCATGGCGGGCATCGTTTCGATCAGCCAGGGACAAATGTCCCAAATAAACCAGGTCGGTTGTAGGTTGCCCTCCGCATTCCCCAACAGGCGCAGCATTTCGGCCGTTCCCCTCCCCATTAACCACTCACCATTCACCATTCACCATTAACCATTTTCTCCCCCACATTCCCCGGCCTATCCACCGCCCGCACCCGCACCACCACCGGCGGGGTAACGGCCGTTTCCGCCACATACACCCACCGCCGCGACCCCACCGGCGTCTCCACCGCCGCCCCCTCCGTCAATACCGTCCCCTCAGAATTACTGATCGTCACCGTCACCGCCACCACCCCAAAATCATCATCCGCCAGCACCACGATCTCATCCCCCACCGCTCCCCGGTATTTGGCCACGTCCACGTACTCCACCACCGGCGCATTCATAAAATCCTTGATCATCAGGCTAAACATCGGCCTCTGCCGCGCCTCCGACTGCTGAAAATAAACCGCCTTCCGCGCCGGGTCCGCCGACACCAGCCGCCCATACAACGTCGCCTGCTTAAACTTCTCCCGTTGGGCCAATTGGGCGGGAGACGGCCGTTTTTTACTCACCGGCCGCCGCGTCAGAATCACCCCATCCCCCTGCCGCTTAAACACCACGTCCCCCACCTTCCCCTGAATAAACTTCACCAACGGATTCAACGTAATCTTCGCCATCACCAACTCCCATACTCAAAAGTTTCGGGTCTTCAATAATTCACGGGTTCACAATCGTGATGTGTAAAACGTGAAACATGACCAGAGAGACATCACGTTTCACGTTTCACGCTAAACCCTATGAATTTCCACAGAGCCAAAGTTTCTTAACCTCTTAACCAAACAAATTGTACATTAAATCATCAATATTTTCTCTTAAATTCTTCGTGGTTTCTTCGTAATCTCTTTTTAATTTCTTTTTAATAGCTTCGTATTTTCTTTTTAATTCTTTTTAATTCCATAAAGTAAAACTTATTAAAGAAGTAGAGTCTCCCAGTTCTTTAGGAATTCAGACTGATTAACTGACAATTCTTCACTTTAGAAAAGACTAACGAATTAATCTCCGAGAGAAAAATTCGTTAATTTCTCTAATTCGTTGTAGCCATTAGAGTCTTCACGTTTCAGCCAAACCCCACGAAATCCAAAGACTCTGTTCTCTACACGAATTAGGTGCAACTGCAATGGATGACGGCCGTTCCCATTTGTCGTAAAATGAAGCAGCAAACAGCACTTAATTGTCAGGCGTTTTGTGGAGAAACAATGAGAGAAAAAAGAGTTTTTACGTGGCATAACGTTCGCCTTTTGCTTGTGATATTGTTGGCGTTGGGAGTAACGGCCGTATCCGCCTCCGCCCAATCAGACGACCCCGCCAGCATCCCCCCGCCAGACAGCGTCACCATCGCGGGTACCCTCCAGCCTCAACTCGGCTGCGCTGGCGAATGGAACACCACCTGCGCCGAAAGCCAGCTCACCTACGACCCCCAAAACGACATCTGGCTGGCCACTTTTGACCTGGCCGCGGGTAACTACGAATACAAAGCCGCCCTCAACGGCGGCTGGGGCGATAATTACGGCCTCAATGCCGAATATTACGGCCCCAACATCCCCCTGGAACTGCCAGAAGATGGCCCCGTCATCTTCTGGTACGACCACAAAACCCGCTGGGTCAGCGACAGCATCAACAGCCTGGTGGCCACCGTGCCCGGCAGCTTCCAGGATGAGCTCGGCTGCGCTGCTGAATGGACCCCCGACTGCCTGCACTCCATGCTGCAAGACCCCAACGGCGACGGCCTCTACACCTTCACAACCATCGACATTCCCGCCGGTGAATACGAAGCCAAAGTTGCCCTCAACCAAAGCTGGGATGTGAATTATGGGGTGGATGGCGAACTGGACGGTGCCAACATTCCCTTCACCGTAGGTGAGGGCCAGGCCGTGCTCTTTGCTTTTGATCCAGCCACAAACCTGCTTACCATCGAAGCCAGCGACGACATTCCCGCCGACCTGTTGAACCAGGGCAGCGGCGGTGGTCTGCCCCCCGCAGCAGCCGCCTTCCCCGACATGGTGGTCATTCCCGGCACCATTCAATCGGTACTGGGCTGCCCTGGCGATTGGGACACTACCTGCGCCAACACCGCCCTTACCTACAGCGAGACCGATCAGCTCTGGCTCGGCACGTTCGACATTCCCGCCGGTGACTACGAATATAAAGCCGCCCTCAACGGCACCTGGGACGTGAACTTTGGCCTCAACGCCCAGCCCGGCGGCCCCAACATCCCGCTCTCCCTGGCCGAGGACACCAGCGTCACCTTCTACTTCGACAACCAGACCGGCTGGGTCACCGACAGCGTCAACAGCCTCATCGCCAACGTGCCCGGCAGCTTCCAGGATGAACTGGGCTGCGCCGAAGAGTGGATGCCCGGCTGCCTGGCCTCCTGGCTGCAAGACCCCGACGGCGACGGCGTGTTCACCTTCCAAACCGTCAGCATCCCCGTGGGTGAATACGAAGCCAAAGTGGCCGTCAACGGCACCTGGGACGTGAACTACGGCGAAGGCGGTGCCCAAGATGGTGCCAACATCCCCTTCAGCGTCCAGGAAGCCGACACGCTGGTGACCTTTTCTTTCGACTCAAGGAGCAATCTGTTGAATATTTCCGTCGGTTCCGGCGGCATCCAGGGCAACATCAGCCAGCGCAGCGCCCATTGGGTATCGCAGGATACGATTGCCTGGGACATTGAAGATGCCCCCAGCAGCCAATACTTCTTCCACTACGATCCCCTGGGCGGCGCCTTCTCGCTCGGCTTCGACGGCATTTCTGGCGGTGAAGCCGTGCCCCTGACCGTGGACCCCAACGGCCTCAGCGAGGAAATTGTAGGCAAGTTCCCTCACCTGCGTAACTTCACCGCGCTCAAGTTCAGCGAAGAGGATTTGGGCGTGGCCCGTATCGCCCTCAAAGGCCAGGTTGCCGTCTCCGCCCAGGATGAAAGCGGCCAGACGATTGATGCCGCTGGCCTGCAAATCCCTGGCGTGCTGGATGATTTGTATCCGTACGATGGCGCTTTAGGCGTCACCTTCAGCGAGGGTGTGCCCACCCTCACGCTGTGGGCGCCCACCGCGCGGCAGGTGCGCCTGCACCTCTTCGACGACGCCAACCCCAATACCCAAGCCGAAATCCTGGCGCTGCGCCCCACACCCAGCAGCGGTACCTGGTCCATCACCGGCGAGGCGGATTGGGCTGGCAAATACTATCTATACGAAGTCCAGGTCTACGTGCCCACCGAGGGCAGCGTGCAAACCAATCTTGTCACCGATCCCTACTCCTTCAGCCTGGCCACTAACAGCACCCGCAGCCAGATTGTGGACCTGATGGACCCGGCCACTATGCCCGAGGGCTGGAGCGAGGTCGTCAAACCGGGCATTGCCGCGCCGGAAGATATTGTGATTTATGAGTTGCACGTGCGCGACTTCAGCGTCAATGACGCCAGCGTGCCGGAAGAACTGCGTGGCACTTATTCCGCCTTTACGGTGCTGGATTCTAACGGCATGCAGCACCTGGCCGCGCTGTCCGAAGCAGGCCTGACCCACCTGCACCTGCTGCCCACCTTCGACATCGCCACCATCGACGAGGACAAATCGACCTGGAATACACCTTCGTTTGAGGAACTGGCCGGTCTGCCCGCTGATTCAGAGGAGCAGCAGGCGCTAATTGGCGAAGTGCGCGACCAGGACCCGTTTAACTGGGGTTACGATCCGTTCCACTACACCGTGCCGGAAGGGAGCTACGCCGTGAACCCAGAGGGCATCAGCCGCATCGTTGAGTACCGCGAGATGGTGCAGGCGCTGGATGAAATTGGCCTGCGTGTGGTGGTAGACGTGGTGTACAACCACACCAACGCCAGCGGTCAGTCCGACAAATCGGTGCTGGACCGCATTGTGCCGGGTTACTACCACCGGCTGAACAGCACGGGCCGCGTAGAAACGAGCACCTGCTGCCAGAATACAGCCACGGAACATGACATGATGCGCAAACTAATGGTTGATTCCGTGGTGACCTGGGCTGTAGCCTACAAAATCGACGCCTTCCGCTTTGACCTGATGGGCCACCACATGAAGGAAGATATGCTGGCGGTGCGCGCCGCGCTGGATGCCCTGACCCTGGAAGAGCACGGTGTAGACGGCAAAAACATCTACGTTTATGGCGAAGGCTGGGACTTTGGCGAAGTCGCCGGTAATGCCCGAGGCGAAAACGCCACGCAGTTTAACCTGGCGGGCACAGGCATTGGCACATTTAGCGACCGTCTGCGGGATGCGGCGCGCGGCGGCAGTCCGTTTGGCGGGCAAACCGAGCAGGGCTTTCTGAACGGCCTGTACGTCTACCCCAATGAAACAGACCAGGGCAGTGAGCCGGAACAGCTTATTCAGTTGGAAAACTTCATGAACATCATCCGGCTGGGTCTAGCGGGCAATCTGAGCGATTTCACCTTCACCGGCCCCGATGGCACGACGGTGACCAGCAGCGACATTTTGTACAACAACTCACCGGCGGGTTATACGGCCGATCCCCAAGAGCAAATTGTCTACATCTCCAAACACGACAACGAGACCCTGTTTGACATCATCCAGTACAAGGCGCCGCTGGGCACCAGCACGGCCGTTCGCGCCCGGATGCAAACGTTGGGCAACTCGATTGTGATGTTCAGCCAGGGGGTACCCTTCTTCCAGGCTGGCGATGATTTGCTGCGCTCCAAGTCACTGGACCGCAACAGCTACAACTCCGGCGACTGGTTTAACCGGCTGGACTTCACCTACCAGAGCAACAACTGGGGCGTGGGCCTGCCACCGTCGGGCGACAACGAGAGTATGTGGCCCACCATGCAGCCCCTGCTGGCCAATCCAGACCTGGCCCCCACACCAGAGGACATCGCCTTTGCCCGCGACACCTTCCGCGAACTGCTGCAAATCCGGGCCGGTTCGCCGCTGTTCCGGCTGCAAACGGCCGCACAAATCCAGGAGCGCCTGCAATTCCACAACGTCGGCGATGCGCAAATCCCCGGCCTGATTGTGATGAGTCTGAGCGACGTGACAGGCGAGGACCTCGATCCGAACGTTGACATTGTGGTGGTTGTGTTCAACGCCACGCCGGACGACATGACCTTTACGGATACGGCCGTCACCAACCTGCCCTTCTCCCTGCATCCCATCCAGCAAAACTCCGTGGATGGTGTGGTGCAAACGGCCGCATTCGAGGCCGCCACCGGCACTTTTGCGGTACCGGCGTGGACAACGGCCGTCTTTGTCTTGCCGCAGGGCAGCGTGGAGCAGCCGACTCGCACCGAAGCAGTGGATATTGAAGAAGCCCCGGCCGAGGAAGCCCCAGCCACATCGGAAGAGCCGGTGGAGGAAACGGCCGTTGACGCCGAAGCGGAAGAAACCCACAGCGAAGAAGAGGCACATGATGATGCCTCGGTGATTGAAAATGAACCCGGCACGCCCTGGCTCATCTGGCTAGGCGCAATAGGCGGCGGCTTCCTGCTGGCGCTGATTATCGCCTGGTTGAGTCGGCGCAAAAAGTCCGTTCATTGAGCCGTTAAATCGCCAATCCACCGGTTACCTGCAAGCCAGAAGACCTGTTCTTAAACAGGTCTTCTGGCTGCAAAAACGTTACGCTTTTACCCGATTGTTCCCTCCAAAAATTGAGAAGCCAGCAATCACAACCGATTGGCTGTCTACTGCTGGCTTGCCAGTCGCTTTTTTTTCCGCATGGTCACAACTTCTTAAGCAAAAAGATAATCTTTTTGTTCCATACTCTTGCCGTAGTATCGTGCCAAAAAGTGTGGGGAAGTTGTATTTGGACGAGCACGTCTCTCTACTTCTACCCGAAAAGCTTACAAATTCCATAATCATCGTGCCGTTGACAAAACGCACCCATCATTGCTCATCATAAGGAGGGCTACATGAAGCAAATCCAACGCCAGTTTACGGGTAAACCCAATCGAGCCACCTGGAAATCTGCACGCATGATGTTGCTAGCAGTCACACTGCTGGTAACTTCTTTGGTGCAGGCCACCAGCACATTTGGTCAGGGTTTAGAGGAGCGTGTTGAACAAGGGAATAAGATTAGTACGGCCGTAATTTTCCCCAATAACCGAAAAGCCCAGATTACGCTGCTTGCCCAAACGGAACTGAACGCAACCGTTCCCAGTCGGATTACAAGTGGTGATGTGTATGTAAGTGCGCAAACAGGGACAAGTAACAGTGTGCCCTTCCAAATAGGCTCCAGTTTTGTTCCATCTGAAACAGGTGAAGCCAGCACATGGGAATCGACCTTCAGCGGCGTTATTGGTTCAAATACAGTCTGGAACAGCAATCTACTGCTAACCGGTGACGTAACCGTCCCCGCTGGCGTCACCCTGACAATTGAAGGCGGTACAACTATTTTTGTTTCATCAGACAACGACGATCAGAACAGTGGTATGTGGAATGACAAAACGGAACTGATTGTTTTTGGCACCTTGTTGGTCAACGGCAGTGAGACGGCACCAGTTTACTTTACCTCTGATGCCGCAGAAAAAGCGCCGGGCAACTGGGGTGGCATCCAAATCCGCGAAGGCTCAACCACGTCTGAGCTGTCCAACTGCATGGTTCGCTACGCCAATGAAGGCGTTCGCATTGCCTCAATCAATGTTCCTGGTGGGGGAGATGTTTGGGTAAAGGTGCAGAACTGTTCCATTCAGACCAACGAGATTGGCGTCAGCATCTGGGCTAATACGCATTGGCCAAGTGGGACACACGTTAATGTTGGCGCAGAAATCGCAAATAATGTCATTGCTAACAATGTTGAAGAAGGCATTTACTTATGGAATTGGTGTGGATTTCAAAGTACCTTCACCGATCCAACTATCAAGAACAACTTGATTGAAAATAATGGTACAGGAATTTATCTTCGGTCCGGCTCATGGTGGTTAGGTCATATCGATGATCGCACGACAGTTATTAATAACAGTATAAGAAACAATGAAACCCATGGAATTCTTATTGAAGCAACGGGTAGTGGTGATGCTTCAGGGTCGGATACAGACGCAAAGCCCATTGTTGAAAACAATTTGTTAACCGGAAATCACACCAATATTTATTTGCTTTTTGACCCCAAAGGATCAGACGGTTTGCAAGATCTTCAACCGACCATCCGGTACAACACGATCAAAGATGCTCCTTTTGGCATTGTAGTCTCTGATACACAACCCTATGACACATTCATCCCGGCAATTGATCACAATGTGTTCGAGGGGTTTGACGGGTCTTCTAGCTACGCCATTTCCAACGAAACAAATCGGACGGTTAACGTTGAAAGTAACTATTGGGGCAGCACACCGGCAGAATGGGATGCGGGAATGCCCGCCAGTTTCGTTATTGGGCCGGTTTACAGCTTGTCTCATCTGGATTCAACCTCACCGCCTATCATCACAAGGTTTGCTCCAGAATTGGGGCAGACTGGAGATGCCATTACCGTTTATGGTGCCAATTTCGGCAGCAGACGACGCTAATATCCATTTAGCGCAGCAACTCAGCCTGAAATATTGGGAGAAGCGGCCAGGAAGCAGTGTGGAAACGGCCGTTTCTCCCCCTCCTTTCCTCATCCAGTTTTGATTGTTTTACTACCCCGCTTAGAACAAATGTGGTATACTTATGTCTCGTAAAACAGAGTTCAAAACGAGGCAAAATAAGCTGAATTTCTCCTGATTTGTACCCTTTCATCTACAAGCTAACAGCCAGATGCGCTGCCCTTTTTCAGGCAACAGATGGTTGAGTTTTGCCCGTCTAGCGTAAATAAGGAACGTTTCATGGCAAAAAAAACCGAAGCGGAAAGAAAATATGATGCCAGCAGCATCCAGGTCCTCAAGGGTCTGGAAGCTGTCCGTCGTCGCCCCGGTATGTACGTGGGTGGCACCGATGTTAAAGCGCTGCACCACCTGGTCTACGAAATTGTCGACAACTCGATTGATGAAGCGCTGGCTGGCCGATGCGGCCGTATTGAAGTAACCATTCACGAAGATAACAGTGTCACCGTGCAAGATGACGGCGTGGGCATCCCGGTTGCCCTCCACCCCACCGAAAAAGTATCGGCGCTGGAGCTGGTGCACACCACCCTGCACGCTGGTGGTAAGTTCGACAACGATGCCTACAAAGTGTCGGGCGGTTTGCACGGTGTGGGGGCCGCGGCGGTAAACGCTTTGTCTGAATGGATGGAAGTGACGGTGCGGCGTGAGGGCTCTGCCTGGTACCAACGCTACCAGCGCGGTCTACCCGATGCCCCAGTAAAGAAAATTGGCAGGATGGGCAAGGATGACCGCACGGGTACCACCACCCATTTTAAGTTCGACAAGACCATTTTTGAGGCTGATGCAACTTATCGCTTTGAAACCTTGATGAACCGGTTCCGCGAAATGGCCTTTGTGACCAGCGGTGTTTTTATGACGCTGCGCGATGAACGGCCGTCCCCCACCCGCGAGATGAGTTTTTACTTCGAGGGCGGCGTGAAGTCGTTTGTGCGCTACCTGAACCGCAACCGTAAACCAATCCATGATCCGGTTTATGACCGGAAAGAGATAGACGGGATTGAAGTGGAAGTAGCGATGCAGTACACCGAAGGCATTGCTATCTCCGAGTTTGCCTTTGCCAACACCATTCATACGCCCGATGGCGGTACCCATCTGACTGGTGTCCGAACGGCCGTTACCCGCGTCATCAACACCTACGCCCGCAAAAACAACTTCCTCAAGGAAAAAGATACCAACTTCTCCAGCGATGACACGCGCGAAGGCCTGACGGCCGTCATCAGCGTAAAACATCCTGATCCACAGTTTGAAAGCCAGACCAAGGTGAAGCTGATGAACGCCGAAGTGGCCGGTATCGTCGCCAGCGTCACCGCCGACGCTTTCAGCCTGTACCTGGAAGAAAATCCGCGGGAAGCCAAGAAGATTATCGAGCGCTGCCTCACCAGCTCCCGCGCGCGTGATGCCGCCCGCAAAGCCCGCGAGCTGGTCATGCGCAAAAGCGCCCTGGAAAGCCTCACCCTGCCCGGCAAGCTGGCCGACTGTTCCGAACGCGACCCGAACAAGTGTGAACTGTACATCGTGGAGGGTGACTCGGCCGGTGGCAGCGCCAAACAAGGGCGCGACCGGCACTTCCAGGCCATCCTGCCCCTGCGCGGTAAGATTCTGAACACCGAGCGGGCCCGGCTGGACAAAATTCTGGCCAACAACGAAGTGAAGGCCATGATTTCGGCCCTGGGCACGGGCATTGGCGAGACGTTTGATGCCAAGAATTTGCGCTACGGCCGTATCATCATCATGTGCGACGCCGACGTCGACGGCAGCCACATCCGCACCCTGCTGCTCACCTTCTTCTTCCGCTACATGCCGGATCTCATCGAGAAGGGCCATCTCTACATCGCCCAACCGCCGCTGTACAGCCTGAAAGCGGGTAAAGAGATGCACTACGCCTACACCGAGGCGCAAAACCAGGAACTACTTAAGCAGCTGCAGAAAAACGGTAAAAAATACAGCCTGCAGCGCTACAAGGGTCTAGGTGAAATGAACCCGGAACAACTGTGGGAAACCACCATGGACCCGGCAGAGCGGATGCTGCTGCAAGTGACCATCGAGGATGCCGTGGCCGCCGACAAGACCTTCGACATGCTCATGGGCAGCGAAGTAGGGCCGCGCAAGCGCTTCATCATGACCCACAGCAGCGAGGTTCGTAACCTGGACGTGTAAATAAACCGGTAGGGGCGAGGCGATTGGGAGAGGTTCTGGCATAACATCGAACCTGACTGCCCAATCGCCTCGCCCAGTAAAAAGTGAACGGCCGTTTCGGAAGAAACGGCCGTTTTTATTTCCCTCTCCTTACACCATTAGCGAGCCAAAAAAGTGGAAAATGTCTTTCGTGTGGTTTTGTTATATCATTTTCACAGTTATTAAGGATCTTTTTTATCGGGAAGTGAGAGGTTTCAGATGAGCAACAAAACGGTTCTCGCGGTTGATTTAGGGGCCGAATCGGGGCGAGTAATGGCGGTGAAATTTGACGGCCATCGCCTTCAATTGGAAGAATTGCATCGCTTTAGCAATACAACAGTAACCATCAACGGCACGCTGCACTGGAATTTTTTGCGCTTATGGGGCGACATCCAGGCCGGTATCGAAAAAGGCAAGTCGCTGAATCCGGCCAGCATCGGAGTAGATACCTGGGGCGTGGATTTTGGACTGCTAGACAGCCGGGGCAGTTTAATCGGTAACCCGGTGCATTATCGTGACGGCCGTACCGCCAACATGATGGCAACCGCCTTCAGCAAAGTCCCCCGGGCCGACATCTTCAGCCAAACCGGCATCCAATTCATGCCCATCAACACACTTTACCAACTGCTGAGCCTGGTCGAGTCCGGCTCGCCCCAACTCCAAATCGCCGACACCTTTTTGACCTCCCCCGACCTCCTCAATTACTGGCTGACTGGCTGCAAAGCATGCGAATTCAGCATTGCCACGACCACACAACTGCTTAACCCCACCACCGGCACCTGGGCCGTGGAGATGATGGATAAGCTGGGCATCCCCAGCCACCTCTTTCCCGAAGTCGTGCCGCCGGGAACGCGCCTGGGGGCGTATGAGGGCATCCCAGTGATTGCCCCAGCCTGCCATGACACGGGCAGTGCAGTAGCCGCCATGCCCACAAGCAGCGAGAATTTTTCCTATATCAGCAGCGGCACCTGGAGCCTGATGGGCCTGGAGGTGCCAGAACCAGTTATCAGTGAAGCATCGTTGGCGGCAAATGTGACCAACGAAGGGGGCGTCTTTGGCACGTACCGGCTGCTGAAAAATATTACGGGGCTGTGGCTTTTGCAGCAGTGCCGGCGAACCTGGCTGGCTCAGGGGCAGGAATACAGCTATGCAGCGTTGGTCGCTTTAGCCGAGGCGGCAGCACCCTTAACGGCCGTTTTCAACCCCAACGATCCCCGCTTCTTACCACCGGGCGATCATCCCCAAAAAGTAAAAGATTATTGCGCCGAAACCGGCCAGCCTGTGCCCGCCGACGTAGGCAGCATTGTGCGCTGTGTGCTGGAAAGTCTGGCGATGGCCTACCGGGAAACGCTGGACACGCTGCGCCGTATAACCGGGCGGTCCATCGACGTGGTGCACATTGGCGGCGGCGGCACCCAAAATCAACTGCTCAACCAAATGACAGCCAACGCCACCGGCCTGCCCGTCGTTACCGGGCCGATTGAGGCAACCGTCATCGGCAACGCGCTGGTACAACTCATCACCCTGGGCGAAATCGCCGATTTACGCCAGGCGCGCCAGATTGTGGCGGGGATGACGGAATTAAATCATTATGAACCGCAAGATACGGCCGTTTGGGATGAAAAGTACGGCCGTTACCAACAAATAAAAAAATCGACGACATCTGCGTAAGCTGCGGCTGCGTGTTAATTGGAAACACAATCACGTTCCCGTCTCCAGTTGGGCAGCTTGCACCTTGCCGTACACCGCCGCAAAATCGCGCAGCGTAAACTGCCCGGCACCAATGACAAGGGTGTTGGCCGTTCCGGCGGCCACCCCGTGTTTGACCGCCTCAACAAATGGATAACCTTGCGCAAATGCGTAGGTCAGTCCAGCCAGCATGCAATCGCCAGAACCAACCGCGCTTTGGGCTTCCACCGGAGGAGTTTGCACCTGAATCACTTCCTGGCCGTGAGCTGCAACTGCCCCCTCTTTACCCAGGGAAAGAACTACAATTGTCTCATAGCGAGCAGAGATGGCAGCGGCGGCTGTGGCAAAATCGGCCGTATGTTTTAATTCCTGTCCGGCCAAAATCGCCACCTCAGTTTCGTTGGGTTTGATGAGAAATGGTTTGGCTGCCACACCATACAACAAAGCTTCTTTGCTGCTGTCTAGAAACGCGGGCACGCCAGCCTGGTGCGCAAGCCGGATCAGCTGGGCATAAAAATCAGACGGAACGCCTGGGGGAAGAGAGCCGGAAAGGGTAACGGCCGTATATCCCCCCACTATCGCCTCAAACCGCGCCAACATCGCCTCCACCTTCTCCAGCGGCACTGGTTCCCCGTTCTCATAAATCTCGGTCACCATCTGGTTGCTGCTGTCTACAATAGAAGTACAGGTCCGCGATTCAAAATCTGTATAGACAAAATCCGTGCCAATGCCTTCCTGCTGCAGCCCATTCTCGATAAACTGCCCGGCCGAGCCGCCCACCCAACCAGTGACCACCGGTTTTTCACCAAACTGCTTCAATGCCCGCGCCACGTTGCAGCCCTTACCGCCCGGCAGTGACTTTACCGCTTCCGGCCGATGAATCTGGCCCAACTGAAATGTGTCTACAACTACCGTTTTATCTATTGCCGCGTTTAAATTCACACAAAGAATCATGCCTTGCCCGCTGCTCCTACAAAACGAATACGCTCTCGCACCACCTCAACCTGCGCTGCCCGACCCGGTCCCAAATATTTCCGCGGATCCACCAGCTCACCGTCGGCCGCTAATACCTCTCGCACGGCCCCGGTAAAGGCCTTGCTCAACTGCGTGGCGATATTAACTTTGGCGAGACCCAGCTTAATGCCCTGGGCAATGTCTTCGTTATTCACACCAGACGAGCCGTGCAAAACCAGCGGCGTTGTCACACGCTCTCGGATTGCCTTGAGCCGCTCTAAATCCAGGGACAACGACTTGTCCTTCAGCCCATGCACGGACCCCAGGGCAACAGCCAGGATATCAATGCTCGTGGCCTGCACAAAAGTTTCGGCCTCGTGCGGCGTGGTCAGCGCAATCTCATGGGGATTAAATGCCGCGCCATCTGGCTTGGGCACTTCACCAATTTCCGCTTCCATGCACACGCCAGCCGCGTGCGCCACCGCACATAGTCGTTTGGTGGTGTCGATGTTCTCCGCCAGCGGCAAATAATCGCCATCAAACATCACCGAGGTGAAACCCAGGGCAATAGCTTGCAGTACCTCCTGTTCGTTGGCGTGATCCAGGTGCAGCGACACCGGTACATCTACGCTGGACGCAGCCACCTTGCCCAAAGCCGCCATGTACTGCAAGCCGCGAGTTTCACTGCCGCTTCCCACATATTTCAGCGCACGATGGCTTATCTGAATGATCACTGGTGCGTTTTCGGCCTGTGCACCTAGCACAATGGCCTGCATTTGCTCCATGGTATTGGCATTAAAGGCAGCGATAGCAAAGCCTTCCCGGTGAGCTTGTTTAATCCAGGGTAAAACGTTTTGCAGGGTCATGCATCGGCTCCTTCGGGGTACAAAATGATTTTGCGATGAGTCAGGCTGTGGTCTCCAATTCGGGCAAAAACACCAGGGGTTTCCGCCAGGGAATACCTGTGTGAGATCATCGTCTCCATGTCCAGGCTGCCATCCAGCAGCGCCGCTACCGTTTCGGTCCATTCATGCCCCGGAAACGGCGCGGAGTAAGACATGAAGCAGCCAATAATGCTCAGTTCGCGGCGCATCATGTTTTCGATGAAAGACATCGGCAGCGATTTATCCAGCGGTTGGTTGCCGCCGCAAATAACCTTGCCACGCGGCCGGGTAATGGGCACCGTTTGTTCCAGCGTTTGTGGCACACCCGCCACTTCCAGGGAGATATCGACGCCGTCGTCGGTCAGTCGGCGTACCTCGGCTGCCACGTCATCACGCAGTGGGTTCAGGGTCACGTGGGCCCCCAGTTTGCGAGCAGTGGCCAGATTGTCGTCCGAAACATCGGTGCAGATGATGAGGCTGGCGCCCAAGATGCGCAGCCACTGCACAATCATCAGGCCAATGGAACCAGCGCCGAGGACAACGGCCGTTTGCCCCGCTTCAAAGTCCCCCAACGCCAGCATATGCCGCGCCACCGTCGAGGGTTCAATTAAGGCCACGTGCTCAAACGGCAGTTCATCGGGCACCACCAGCACATTTCGCTCCGGCAGCTCCAGGAAATCGGCAAATCCGCCCGCCTGGCGCGAGCCAATAAACGAATAGCTGTGGCAGGCGGAGTAGCAGCCGCGCTGGCACTGCTCACATTCAAAGCAGGGCACCACCGGAATGACAGAAGCATGTTTGCCAATCAGGTCATCGCTAACGCCTTCGCCCACGCTTTCAATGATGCCCGCGCACTCATGCCCCAACACAATAGGGTACAGGCGATGACCAGATACATAACGCTTGATATCTGAGCCGCAAATGGAGACGGCTTTTACCTGCAAACGGACGTGACCCGGTGCAGGCACAGGCGTCGGCACTTCTTTGTAGGTCATGACGCCCTGGTTTTCTAAAATTGCTGCTTTCATAGGGTTCTCCAAAGAAGATTGGTCCAGTTTATGTAAATTGGGCCAATCTTGATCAATTAACGTAAGTTTTGTGCAATTGACGGCGAAATCGTAAAAAATCGCCAAAAATAAAAGTCGAACTTTAACAATCTGCTCAAATGTGACAGTCTCATAGCGATTCTTAACAACGAGGTCGCCATGAGAAATACACAAACATCACCTAATTCATCTGAAAAGCTGACGCAACACGCCATGTTAATCGTTTGGGGCTTGTACGCCCAACAAATTGGATTGGTAAAAGCCATCGAACAAGTCCCACTGCGCCAAAAGACACGCACACACCAACCGCAAACAAAAGTGCTGGAATTCTTGGTCGCCATCTTAGCCGGATTGCCCCATCTGAAAGACATCAGCCGGTCAGCGCATCCATTAGACCAAGACCCCATAACGGCTGAAGCGTGGGGACAACCTGCCTGGGCCGACTACAGCGGGGTGAGCCGCACGCTGAAACATCTCAATGATGAGGAAGTCGCCGCGCTCATCACCGCCTTGAACGATGTTAGCCAGCCGTTTATTGACCAGGAGGTAGAACGTGCCCTGGAGAGAAACGGCGAGTTGGTCTACGATGCCGACCTCACTGGCCGACCGGTATGCAGTACCAGTACGAGTTATCCCGATGCCGCCTTTGGCCACATGGGGGACACGATTAGTCTGGGGTATCAGGCAGCGTTGGTTAGTCTACACAGCCCCACCTTTGGTCGCCTCTGGCTAGCCAATCAACTCCATCCGGGCGATACAGTTAGCATGACGGAGGCGCATGCACTGGTCAGCGCCGCTGAAAACAGAACGGGACGACGGCCCAGACGACGAACCGAGTTGCTGGCCTCCCGTTTGGCGCAAGCTAAAGCAGCCTGGGAAGCGGTTCATCTGAAACTGGACCGCAGTTTCGATAAACATCGGGACGCTGAAGCGACTGTCAGCGATACAGCCAGCCTGTTACGTGAATGGGAACATAGGGTCAGAACCTTGACGGCCGATTACGCGCGGCAAAATCGCCAGCCGACATCTCATTGCCAGCTGACACGAGCCAAACGGAAGGCAGCCACCTACAGTAAGCGTTTGCCGCGTTGCCAAGAAACACTGAGTGTAGCTGAACGACGTTTAGCTCGATATGAAGCGCAATATGATGAAGCCAAAGCATTGGTTGACCGGTTGCAGGCCCACTATCAACAACTTGTGGCTGACAATGCCGCGAATTCCAATCCAATTCGAGCCACTTTCCGGCTTGATGGCGGCTTCGCCAGTCGAGAAAACATTTACTGGTTGATTGAGATGGGCTATGACATCTACACACGTGGTCGCAGCACAACCGTGCGTGACGCTTTGAGCGACGCGGTGACGCCAGAGGCAAACTGGGTACGAGTCGGCGGCAATGCTGCTTTGACAGCTTGGGCAAACACAACGGTCGATGACTATTTTGCTTACCCACTGGATGTCGCTTTGGCAAACTACCAGACTGGCAACTCGATTCGTCGGGCTGTCTTGCTCCATTATGGTCAGACAGCTGTTACCACGGACTTGGATCGTTGGTTTCATATGTATAACGGCCGTCAAATCATCGAAGCGGGCATCAAAGAGGGCAAAAACGTCTTTCAGATGCATCATCTCAAAGTGCGTTCGCCACAAGCCTTGCTTTTACAAGAACATATGGCTTGTTTTGCGGCCAACTTTGTCCGCTTTGCCGCCCAGTGGTTAGTAGCAGAGTCGCCACCAGCCATGATTCCAACTAAATCCGTCAAACAGATGGTTCAAGTTGGCGCTCATTCCTCGGCTTGGGTATGCCGTCAGGGTGATGTTTGGTTGTTAAGGTTCACTGAGCAGAGTTATTATGCAGGGCATTCCCTGCGAATTGGCCGAGGTATTATTCAATTACCTTTGCCGCTTTTTAAAGACGTTCATTTTTCGCATTTTTGAGCCATTTTGGCTCTGGTTGCACAAAACTTACGTTAACTTTTTGGGTTTTTCTCTGAATTCGATCCAGGTCGGCAAAGTCGTCTAGCAGTTTACGGGAGACGCTGCGATACACCTGGAAGAGCTCTTGATAAGGAGCGTGGTTCGCTGGCGATGGTTCGTAGGTTCGTCGTTGGGGCAGTAGAGAATTGACGCAGTCGCCAATGTCATCTACCAGGCCAACAGCGTGTGCCGTCAGGGCAAAGAGGCCCAGGCCGTGTCCCCCTTCCCCGCCATCTTTGCGCTGGGCAACGACAAACGGCCGTCCATACACATCCGCTTTAATCTGGCACCAGACCGCACTTTGGGTGGCTCCACCAGAGCCAAGATATTCGTCCACGGTCACGCCGTGTTCGGCGGCGATTTGCAGGTTGTCGTAGACGGCAAACGCACAGCCTTCCATGATGGCCCGCAGCATGTCGGCGCGGCTGGTATTGTAGGAAAGGCCAAAGAATACACCTCGGGCGACGCTGCTCCACAACGGGGTGCGTTCGCCAGCCATGTAGGGTAAGAAAATAAGCCCGTTAGCGCCGGGCAGCGATTGGCTGGCCTGGCGGCTGAACAGCTCGAACGGATTTTGTTGGATGAGGGGGGATACGGCCGTTTCCAGCTGCCCCAATTGATCGCGAAACCAACCCAGTGAACCGCCGCCTACCGTGCCCGCCGCCAGCAAATACTGCTCTGGCACCACATGATGGGAAAAAATCAGACGAGGCTCAACGATGATGCGGTCCAGGCTGATGCCCAGCCCGCCAGCCTGCCCACCCTGCTCATTGGTCTGGCCAGGGCGAGTCACGCCAGAACCTAAAGCCCCTGCCGCCGCATCCAGGCAGCCAGCAATGACCGGAATGCCCGCACGCAAGCCGGTGTCCGCCGCCGCCTGAGCTGTAACGGTGCCCACGATTTCGGTTGTGGGGCACAGACGCGGCATTTTTTGCAGCGGCACACCAATCATGGCCGCCGCAGCCTCATCCCAGCGTTCGTTCTTGATGTCGAAAAAGTGGTAACCGTAGGCCTGCGTAAAATCGCATATGAATTCTCCGGTAAAGCGGGCCGTGATGAAGCCGGTTGCCTCCAGGAATTTGTAAGCGCTGTTAAATATGTCTGGCTGATGTTTGCGCAGCCAGAGCAGTTTGGGCGTGAGGTACGCTTCATCCAGCGGATTGGCCGACAGGTTGATAAACCGCCCTGCTTCAGGCTGGCTTTTCAACCAGGCGGTTTCTTCCCCGGCGCGGCGATCCAGCCAGATCATCGCCGGGGTCAGCGGGTTGATCGCCTCGTCTACCGGAATCAGCGTCCAACCGATGGCGTCGATGCCAATGCCAGCGATCTCGTCAGCGCGAATCCCAGACTGGCGCATCACTTGTTGAATGGTCGCGCTGATGGCCTTCCACCACTCGTTGGGATCAATCTCAGCCCACACTGGTTGAGGGCGGTTTAAGGAGTATGGCACTGTGGCTTCTGCCAGCGTGGTACCCTGGTCGTTCCACACGGCCGTTTTTGTGCTGGAAGTGCCAACATCAATCGTTAAAATAGTGCGTTGAGCCATGGCTGCTCCCTGCCGTCATGAGGCAATCGTGCCATCTAAATCCCACAAATCTTCCCAGCTTTTGGCCCCTTCCCACAGGAACACCTGTCCCTTGATGAGGCGGCAGTTCTTGTCGATAGCGGCGATTTCGGCCATTTCTTCATCAGTTAGGGGATCAACCACCGCTGCTCGCAGGTTGCTTAAATACTGATCGCGTTTGATCGCAAACGGAATGGGAACCTGGCCCCGCTGTACCGCCCATTTGATACACACAACCGCAGGATGCACACCCAGCCGTGCAGCGGCTTTGACGATGACCGGGTCTTCGATATCCACCGTATCCTCTGGCGTTGTGTCGCGCTCAGGGCGAGAAGGCGAACCAATGGGCGAAAAGCCGATGGGGATGATGTTGTTGTCCAGGCAATATTGATACAGTTCCGGCTGTTGGAAGTGCGGATGCAGCTCCATCTCGTTGGCCGCTGGCCTGATCCGAGCATCACGCAGCAGCAGTTCCAGCTTGGCCCGGCTCATGTTGGAGGTGCCAATATGCCTGGCCAGGCCCATGTCGACCAGCTTCTCCATCTGCTGCCAGGTTTTCATGTAATTTTCGTGAATGTAAGGCACCGCGTGGGGATCGCGGGCATTCACGTCCACACCGGGGTCGTGGTGGTTCGGAAACGGCCAGTGAATCAGGTACATGTCGAGGTAATCTAGCTGCAAATCGTCGAGCGTCTTTTGGCAGGTGGGGATGACATCTTCTTCGGCATGTTTATCGTTCCACAACTTCGAGGTCACCCACAACGCTTCGCGCTTCACCAGGCCGCTGCTCAACACTTCCCGGAATGTCTGGCCGATCAGATGCTCGTTGCCGTAAACGGCCGCACAATCAATATGCCGGTAACCAACAGCAACCGCGCCTTTAACGGCCTGAGCAATAGCCTCGCCAGAAAAACGATCTGAACCAAAGGTTCCCAACCCCACCGCCGGTATTTTGGCTCCTGTATACAACGTCCGGTGGGGCACTTGAGCGGGATCAATGGCATCTTCTGCCAGAGTAAATTTTTGTTTTTCCATGAGTCCTCCAAATTCAGTTCACTGATTAAACGTTGTTGCCCGGATGGAAACGGTCCATATCATGGCTCCACCCAACATGTTACGCGTAACACATGGCGACAAAAAAAAGTCGTATCCACCTGTTATGCGTAACATTATAAAATCTGCGGTTCAGATGTCAACCAAATATTTCAAACGTATTTAGTCACTTTTGCCAAGAGTCTATTGACAACGTTTAGACAATAGTTATAATGTTACCCATAACATGTTACGCGTACCACTCCCAATCATAAACCAGGAGAAAAATGCCCACTATACGCGATGTTGCTAAGCGAGCTGGAGTTGCCACAATGACCGTCTCTCGCGTCATTAATAACTCAGGTTATGTCAGTGATGCAACCCGGAGCAAGGTAGAAGCCGCCATTGATGAGCTTGGCTACGTGCCCAACATGTTGGGGCCCAGTCTGCGCTTCAATCAGACAAACACGCTGGCCCTGGTGCTTACCGATATCACCAATCCTTTCTGGACAACGCTGGCGCGTGGCGTGGAAGATGCCGCCCAGGAAAAAGGCTACAGCGTCATCCTTTGCAACACCGATGAGTCCCTGGAAAAACAAGATCAGTATTTGACCATGCTGCTTAAGCGCCGCATCGACGGCATTTTGTTTGTTCCGGCCGGTGACAAAGCCGAACCGGTTCGGCTCATCCAAAAGCAGAAGGTGGCTGTTGTCATCCTGGATCGCAACATTCCCGACGTAAATGTGGATATTGTGCGCGGTGATTCCTTTGACGGTGCTTACCAGCTCACCAGGCATCTAATTGAACTGGGACACCAGCACATCGCCATTTTGTCTGGGCCGAGAAACATTTCCACTTCTGTAGAACGTGTTGAGGGGTATTGCCAGGCACTGAATGAAGCCGGGCTAGAAGTAAATCCAGACAATATTCATTGGGGCAACTTTCGCGAAAACATGGGGGCAGAAATGGCCAGACAAGCCCTGAAAGTTATCCCCCGCCCCACTGCCATAGTAGCCGTTAACAACTTCATTGCCAACGGAGCCTGGCAAACGCTGTTCCAGGCTGGTCTCAACGTCCCGGAAGATGTCTCCCTGGTAACCTTCGACGACATGCCTGCCTCCATCATGCCCACACCGTTTTTAACCGTGGCCGTGCAGCCGGCTTACGACATGGGGTACCAGGCCACGCAGCTGCTGCTGGCCCGCATGCTCAATGAAGGACCGGACGAACGCCAGGAAATTATTCTTCCTGTGCAACTGTTTATCCGACAGTCGAGTGCACCATCAAACGCAGCAAATCCCGTGACCCGGTAAAGGTGGTGCTATGAAGATCAGTCATCGAGGTAGAGTATGACGCTGAAACAATCTACCACTTAGTGATTGGAGAATAAATTTATGGCTTGAACTGAAACGATAGTCTTTCTTCACAACAATCTTTTTGGGAATAGCTACCAAACATTGAGCACACTTATTCCCCCACTCAAAATCTTTATTGAGAATAAAAAGAGGAGATTTTAAGAATGAAAAGCAAACTATCCTTAACCCTTTTGGGCCTGCTAATCGCCATCATGGCTCTGGTTGCCTGTAGTGGTGGCGGAGAAACGGCCGATACCCCCGCCGAATCCGATGAAACCTATATCGCCGTTGTCTCCAAAGGTTTCCAGCACCAGTTCTGGCAGGCGGTAAAAGCCGGCGCCGAACAAGCTGCCGAAGATTACAATGTTACCATCACGTTTGAAGGCCCCGAAACAGAATCCCAGGTAGACAAACAAGTTGAAATGGTGCAGGCTGCCCTGGACAAAAATCCGGCCGCCTTGTGCCTTGCCGCTTTAGACACGCAGGCTCTCATTCCCCAGCTGGAAAGAGCACAGGAAGCTGGCATTCCCGTTATCGGTTTTGACTCTGGCGTGGACAGCGACATTCCGGTTTCTACGGCCGCTACCGACAACATCGCCGCCGCAGCCACCGCCGCCGACAAAATGGCAGAATTGATTGGTGGTTCCGGCCAGGTTGCCGTCATTGTACACGACCAAACCAGCCGCACCGGCATTGACCGCCGTGACGGTTTTGTGAACCGGATTGAATCCGAATATCCGGACATCGAGATTGTGGACATCCAGTATGGCGGCGGTGACCAGCTCAAATCCACCGACCTGGCCAAAGCCATCATCCAGGCCCATCCTGACCTCAAAGGCTTCTTTGGCGCCAACGAAGGGTCCATCATTGGTGTGCTGAACGCCGTGAGCGAATTGGGTAAAGAAGGCGAAATTGTGGTGATTGGCTATGACTCTGGCCAGCAGCAGATGGACGCCATTCGCAACGGGGTAGAAGCCGGGGCGATTACCCAGGATCCCATTGGCATTGGTTACAAGTGTGTGGAAGCGGCCGTTAAAGCCTTGAACGGTGAAGACCTGCCCAAAGAAATCGACACGGGGTTCCACTGGTACGACGCCAGCAACATTGACGACGAGACCATTGCCCCCTTGCTGTACAAATAATCTTTAATATTATTGAGAAGACCTGTCAGGTATCATAATCTGGCAGGTCTTTTTTGCACCCACTTGTGCAAAGCCGCAGCATCACCTGCTGCGGAGGAAAGAGTGAGAAAATGGACAACCTCCTTATCTCCATGGAAGGAATCGATAAGAGCTTCCCGGGGGTGAAAGCCCTGGACCAATGCCGCTTTGAACTGCGTGCCGGGGAAGTCCATGCCCTGGTTGGCGAAAATGGTGCCGGGAAATCTACCTTGATGAAGGTATTGTCTGGCATCTATGCCAGAGATGCTGGCCGCATTTTTTGTAAGGGGAGAGAAGTTGAAATCCCAACCCCCCGGGCGGCCCAAGATTTGGGGATTAGCATTATTCATCAGGAACTGAATTTGATGCCGCATTTGACGCTGGCACAAAACATTTTTATCGGGCGGGAACCACGTCGGGGACTGAGTTTTTTGTTGGATGAAGCCGCCTTGAACCAGCAAACGGCCGAATTATTCGCCAGTATGCACCTTAAGCTAGACCCCCAAACACGCGTTTCCAACCTCACCATCGCCAAGCAGCAGATGGTGGAAATTGCCAAAGCGCTCTCCTTCAATTCAGAAGTGTTAATTATGGATGAGCCAACGGCCGCTTTAACCGAAACCGAAATCGAAGACCTGTTTAAATTCATTCGCGACCTGCGGGCGCGTGGGGCCGGTATTATTTATATTTCCCATCGTTTGGAAGAGCTAAAACAAATTTCTGACCGGGTTACCGTTATGCGCGACGGGCATTACATCAACACGGTCAACACCAGCGAAGCTACCACCGACCAGATTATTAGCATGATGGTGGGTCGCACCATTTATGAAGCCACGCCTGAGCTGCCCAAAGAACCCAATGATGAAGTAGTGCTGGAAGTCAAAAATCTTAACCAAGGAAAATCGCTCCAGGATATCAATTTCCAGTTAAAGAAAGGCGAAATTTTGGGCTTCGCCGGGCTGATGGGCGCTGGACGCACCGAAGTTGCCCGAGCTGTTTTTGGCGCTGACTCGGTTGATTCAGGCGAGATTTACATCCGAGGCAAAAAGGTGGACATTCATACGCCGCAGCAGGCGGTTTGGCATGGCATTGGCTACCTGTCTGAAGACCGCAAGCGGTATGGCCTGGCCTTGGGCCTGGAAGTGAAAGAAAATGTAGCGATGGCCGCCCTGGATAAGTTTTTAGGCTTTCTGGGCTGGGTCAACAAATCGCAAATCCGCTCTACGGCCAAACACCATATCGACGAATTAGAGATCAAAACCCCCAGCGCGGAACAAAAGGTCAAGAATCTTTCTGGCGGTAACCAACAAAAAGTGGTCATTGGCAAATGGCTGACGGCCGATACCGACATTCTCATTTTTGATGAGCCGACACGCGGCATCGATGTGGGCGCCAAAAGCGAAATTTACAAGCTGCTAAATGATCTGGCCAAAAAAGGGAAATCAATTATTATGATTTCCTCTGAGCTGCCCGAAATTTTGCGCATGAGCCATCGCGTTGTTGTCATGTGCGAAGGGCGTATTACAGGCGAGCTCCACATTGAGGAGGCCACCCAAGAAAAAATCATGACGCTGGCCACGGCCCGTAAAGCAATTGTCAATGACAATTTGCCATCCGCACCAGCTACGGCCGCATAGAAACAGGTACACAACGATGGAATTCAAAAATCAACTCAAAGCGCTTTTTAACTCCGATGCCTCACAAAAGATCCTGGCGTTTGCGGGGCTAATTGTGATGTTTGTGGTGTTCTCGCTGGCATCACCGAACTTTTTTCAGTTTAGCAACATTGTAGGCATTTTGCTGGCAACGGCCGTTAACGGGGTGTTGGCTCTAGGCGTCACCTTCGTCATCATTACGGCCGGTATTGATTTGTCTGTGGGTACGGTAATGACGCTTGCAGCGGTAATGACCGGCGTTTTCATCACCAACCTGGGCCTGCCCATTCCGGTTGGCGTGTTGGGCGGCTTACTCACCGGTGGTTTTGCTGGCTGGATTAACGGAACCGTCATCTCCAAAATGCGCGTGCCGCCTTTTGTCACTACGCTGGGCATGCTGTACGTGGCCAAAGGCCTGGCGCTGGTTATCTCGGGGCTAAAGCCGATCTACTTCAGCGACGACCCCGGATTTACCCAAATTGCCATGGGTGACATCGCCGGAATTCCCTATGCCGTCCTCATTTTCTTTGGCGCTGCCATTGTGGCCAGCGTCATTCTGAACAAAACTATCCTGGGTCGATACACCTTCGCCCTGGGCAGTAATGAAGAAGCTACGCGTCTTTCTGGTGTCAACACAAACAAATGGAAGACGGCCGTTTACACGGTGGCCGGTCTTTATTCCGGTCTGGCAGGTGTGCTCATTGCTTCCCGGTTAAACTCTGCTCAACCAGCGCTGGGCGCCGGGTATGAGCTCGATGCCATTGCCGCCGTCGTCATCGGCGGCACGTCCCTCAGCGGGGGCGAAGGCACCATTTTAGGCACCGTCATCGGCGCTTTTATTATCAGCGTTTTGACCAACGGCCTGCGCATTATGTCGGTGCCCCAGGAGTGGCAGATTGTGGTCACCGGCGGCATCTTGATCGTGGCCGTTTATGCTGACATGCTGCGCCGCCGCCGCAGCTAATTCTGTCTGTCCCCAACAAAGGAGTTTTGTGGTAGATGAACAGCAATGAACCCAAAAACCGATTAATTGGTTCGCCGCCTAAAATTGGAATCCGGCCCACTATCGACGGCCGTTACCACGGCGTGCGCGAATCATTAGAAGAAACAACCATGGGCATGGCAAAAAACGTGGCTGCCTTCTTGAGCGCTAACCTGCGCCATGCCAACGGCCTGCCCGTCGAATGTGTCGTCGCCGATACCTGCATTGGCGGCGTGGCCGAAGCGGCACAAACGGCCGCCAAATTTGCCCGCGAAGGTGTTGGCGTCTCCATTACAGTGACGCCCGCCTGGTGTTATGGCTCAGAAACGATGGACATGGACCCGCTGATTCCCAAAGCAGTCTGGGGCTTTAACGGCACGGAACGGCCCGGCGCGGTCTATCTGGCAGCGGTGATGGCCGCTCACGCCCAGAAAGGCTTACCGGCGTTCAGCATATACGGCCGTAACGTCCAGGACATTGGCGACACTACCATCCCTGAAGATGTGCAGGAAAAACTGCTGCGCTTTGCCCGCGCCGGTCTGGCCGTAGCCACCATGCGCGGCCAATCCTACCTGGCAATGGGCGGCGTTTCCATGGGCATTGCCGGTTCCATCGTCGATCAGCCCTTCTTCGAGCAGTACCTGGGCATGCGTGTGGAAACCATCGACATGACCGAATTCACCCGGCGCATAGAGCAGAACATCTACGACCCCGACGAATATAAAAAAGCGCTGGCCTGGGTCAAGGAAAACTGCCACGAGGGCAAAGATTACAACGATGACGCCCACAAACGGACCCGCGAACAGCAAGATGCCGACTGGGAAATGTCGGTCAAAATGGCCCTTATCGGCCGCGATCTGATGAACGGCAATCCGCAGTTGGCCAGGTTGGGTTACAAGGAAGAGGCCAACGGCCACAACGCTATCGCAGGCGGCTTCCAGGGACAGCGCCAGTGGACCGATGCCTTCGCCAACGGCGATTTCATGGAAGCAATTTTAACCACTTCCTTCGACTGGAATGGCATTCGCCAACCCTTCATGGTTGCCACGGAAAATGATGCCCTCAACGGCGTCAGCATGTTATTTGGCCATCTGCTTACGGGCTCCGCCCAGATTTTTGCCGATGTACGTACCTACTGGAGTCCTGAAGCTGTTAAACGTGTCACCGGATATGAATTGGAAGGAACGGCCGTTGGCGGCATTTTGCACCTCATTAACTCTGGCCCCGCAGCGCTTGACGGCACTGGCGCACAAGCAAAAGATGGCGAACCCGTCATGAAGCCCTGGTGGGAAATCACCCCCGAAGATGCCAAAGCCTGCCTGGAAGCAACCACCTGGCACGCCGGGATGACCGAATACTTCCGCGGTGGCGGCTGGTCGACCAAGTTCCGTACCCGCGGCGGCATGCCCATGACAATGTGCCGCCTCAACCTGGTGAAAGGTCTAGGCCCTGCGCTGCAAATCGCTGAAGGATGGAGTGTGGATTTGCCCGATGAGGTACACGACGTTCTGGACGAACGCACCAATCCCACCTGGCCAACCACCTGGTTTGTACCCCGCACGGAGGGCTCTGGCCCGTTCCGCGATGTGTACACGGTCATGAGCAACTGGGGCGCCAACCACGGTGCCATCTCCTACGGCCACATCGGCGCCGACCTGATTAGTCTGGCTGCCATGCTGCGTATTCCCGTTTACATGCACAACGTGCCGGAGGAAAATGTGTTCCGGCCACACGCATGGGCCGCCTTTGGGGCGATGGAACCACAGGGCGCGGACTTTCGCGCCTGCGCCAACTTCGGCCCGCTGTACGGTTAATAAACCTTGAGGTAAGTATGCTAAAGGGAATTTCGCCTCTGTTTAGCCCTGAACTGCTGGCCGCGCTTTACCAGATGGGCCACGGTGATGAGATTGTGCTGGCCGACGCTCACTTTCCCGGCCACACCGTCAACAAGTTTGTAATTCGGGCGGATGGCTTGAAGATTGCCGATTTACTGGAGGCCATCACGCCCCTGTTTGTTCTCGACGAGTACGTGGACGATCCGGTTGTCATGATGGCCTGTGTTCCGGGCGACACGCCGGACCCGGCGGTGGAGGCAGACTACCGGGCGGCAATGGCTCGGCACATTACGGCCGTTCCCGAAACCACATTCATCGACCGCTTTGCCTTTTACGAACGAGCCAAAAACGCGTTTGTCGTCGTGCTAACCGGAGAAACGCGCAAGTATGGCAACATCATTCTCAAAAAGGGCGTCATCCCTCTGTTGTAAGACCAATTTTTTCAGGTGCTAAAGTTCTAAACTGCGTTCAGCTTCAAAACAGGAGTTTAATGAAGAAACTCGAAAAGTACACTGCAGAAGCCAGGGAATTTATCAGGGTTTGTCATCGCCTGGCTCAGACTCAGTTTGTGACCAGCAGCGGCGGGAACCTGGCATGGCGGCTGGAAGATGATCTGCTAATGATTACGCCGACCAAATTGTACAAAGGCGATGTCGAGCTTCAGGATTTGGTCTTTATCGATAAGTTAGGAAGAGTGATAGAAGGTGAGCGCAAGCCCACAGGGGAAACGCCCATGTATCTAAAGTTCTTCCATCTACGGCCAGACGTTGTTTCGGTCATTCACTGCCATGCGCCGCACGTTTGCGCCATGACAATTTCCCACAACACAAATTGGTTAATGCGCCCGATTTTCCCGGAAACGACCATTGAAGTAGGACCCGTGCCCCTGGTGCCTTATGCCGAACCACTCACAGAACAGCTCGCGGAAAATTTTGTGCCGTTCCTGCCCAAATACAACAGCTTCTTGATGGAAAATCATGGCCTGGTGACCATGTCCCGTGGCGGCATCAAGGAGACGCTTATGTTGGTTGAGTTATTGGAGCTAAGCGCAAAGTCCATTTTGCAGGCACTAACCGTTGGCCAGATCAAGGAATTAAAACAGCAGGATGTTCGGAACCTTGGCAATACAATGCGCACACGCGGCTTGCCCCTGTTCGGCGCCCCTGGTGTCAATACTTCGTTGGAAGGTCTATATTTTGGGACATAAAAGCCCCCTGCCCGGTTAAAGTCGGCCGTTCCCGAACCCAGCCCAACCCGGAACTTGGAATTTACAAGAGAAAACGAATGAATATTCAACTACTTATCGCGCAAATGACGCTCGAAGAAAAAGCCGCGCTCTGCACCGGCGCCAGCCACTGGACCACCACCCCGGTGGTACGATTAAACATCCCAGAAATGATCGTTTCCTACGGCCCGCACGGCGTGCGACGCTTGTCTGGGAAGCAGCTCAATACGCTCCAAACCCGAAATAATCTGGGCGTTGGCAACGGCCGTTAAACCTCGTGCCGCCGGTTTGTCGCTGTGAGATCTTTTTACCCTATCGCCGGAAAATCCGGCCAAACATCGTTTAAGCGGGTAAATCGATTCAACAAACCGGAGGTAAACACCCATGAGCGAGCAGGAAAAACCAAAACAGAAACGGGCGACCGAGCAGGCGTCGGAGCGTGAAGAAATTTTGCGTGCGTTTGGGGCCAGCACGTCAGACATGATCCAGAAAGCGGCCGTTATCCTGGAAGAAGAAGTTGCCGTTGGTCTGTTGGCGGCCCGCGAGGTGGAACGGAGCATGCGCGAAACGGGCGAATTGAGTTCCGAATCGTTTGACGACATCCTGGTGCGGCTGCGCAAAGATGCCCACGATGTGGTCAACATCATCAGTGAGCAGGTAGACCAGATGCGTTCGTCGGAGTTTGATGAGCTGTCGCAGCGGTTCCAGAAGGATGCCCATGAAGCGGTGGACGTGCTGCTCAACGCCGTCACCCACGCGCCAGGCCTCATCAATCGCTTGCTGAAAATGAGCAACCTCACCACCACAGACACAAGCGGCCGTACCCCATCATGACCCAATTTGCTTTCTTTGAAGAGCGCCTGGCCTATTACCGGGAAATCACGCTGAACAATCTGCACACCGTGCTGCCCATCCGGGAGCCAAAGCGGTACTTCTACGAGCTGCTGCCGGATTATCCGCAGCGGGGCGGCAAGGGGCTGCGGGCCGCTTTGTGCCTGGCCACCTGCCTGGCCTACGGCGGCCGTATCCAAAATGCACTCAACACGGCGGTGGCCATCGAGCTGTTTCACAACGGCTTTCTGGTTCACGATGACATCCAGGACGAGAGCATGTTTCGCCGGGGAACCCACACGCTGCACGCCCAGCACGGCGTGGGCGTAGCCATCAACATCGGCAACGCGTTAAACTTGCTCAGCCTGCAGGTGCTGATGAAAAACCAGGCAACCTTGGGAGGGCGGCTGGCCTGGCAGCTGTTTAGCGAGAGCTCAGAGATGCTGCGCCAGACGCTGGAAGGTCAGGCGCTGGAGCTGGCCTGGATTCGCGACAACGCCTGTGATTTATCCGACCGCGACTACCTGCGCATGGCGCTCAAAAAGACGGCATGGTACACCTGCATTTATCCCTGCCGGGCCGGAGGGTTGGCCGCCACGGGCGGCGGCATTGACGCGGATCGCTTTTATCGGTTTGGTTGGTTTTTAGGCGTTGCCTTCCAGATTCAGGATGATTTGTTGAACCTGGTGGGTGATTACGGCCGTTACGGCAAAGAAATTTACGGCGATCTGTGGGAAGGCAAGCGCACCCTGATGCTGATCCATCTACTTAACCAGTGTACGTCGCAGGAAAAAGCAGCGCTGCAAACCATCCTGGCCCAAAGCCGGGACGAACGCACGGAGGACCAGGTAGCGTGGATGGTCGACCGGATGACACATTACGGCAGTATCAACTTCGGCCGCCAGTGTGCCCGGCAGTTTGCCGGGGCCGCCCTCTACGAATTTCGCAACGCCTATGGGCACCTGCCCGATTCAGACGACAAGCGCTTCATTTTAGAAATGGTGCTGTACATGATTGAAAGAAAGTGTTAGCGGGGTACGGCCGTACCCCAACGTTCGAGAATCTCTTTCACCACAAATCAAGACGTGTTACCATTGCCGCATCATGGCACGGACACCCGATTCAGAATTGAAGCTTCTTACAAAAGCAGCGCTGTTTGCCGGGCTGACAGACGCTCAGCTGCACACCATTCAACACCACGCCACGCTGGTTGAAGTACCCCGGCGCGGCTTCTTCTTTCAGCAGGGTGAAGCCGCCACCACCTTTTACCTGATTCGCCAGGGGCAGGTGCGCCTGAGCCAGATAAACCCGGAAGGCAAACAAGTGATCATTCACCTGTTTGGCCCAGGCGATGTGATGGCCGTGATCGTGGTGTTGAGCAACGCTGCTTACCCGCTTTCTGCGGAAGCAATAACCGACTGCATAGCCTGGGCCTGGCGCCGGGAAACGGCCGTTCACCTCATGGAACAGTTCCCGCGCCTGGCCATCAACGGGATGGAGATGGTAGCTCAGCGCTTCCAGGAGCTGCAAAATCGCTACCGCGAACTCTCTACCGAACGGGTCGAACAGCGTGTCGCCCGCGCCCTCGTCCGCCTGATTCACCAGCGCAACGGCTACCAGGCCCAAAAACCCTACCCCCTGCTTGCGCTGACCCGGCAAGACCTGGCCGAAATGACCGGGACCACCCTTTATACCGTCAGCCGCATTTGCAGCAGCTGGGAGCAGCAAGGCCTGCTGGAAACAGGTCGCGAACAGCTGCACATCCACAATCTGGATGAACTCACCAACATTGCCGACGATTTACGGCCGTCCCTCCCCAACCTCCCACCTAAACCAGATTAGCCCCAAAAGCCTACTTTTCGCTGCCTACCCCGGTCTTTGACCATCCCTCCAAAAACAAAATTCGGGCAGCATAAAATTTGCATAAATTTTCGACTTGTAAGAATATACCATTAGAAGTTCATTCAATGAAAATTCGGTTCCTTGCGCTGGCGCAAAGACACCATCTAGCCTCACCAGTAAAATGTAGTGAAAAGGATTTTACCGATGGGCAATACCAAACAATCATCCTCTGCAACGCCGACCCCGGCTTCCCGGTGGCCTCAGGCTTCGCTGCGCGTCTGGCTGCTGCTGGCCGCCCTCGTTGGCGGCATCATTGGGCTGGGCAGCTTTACATTTGCCTATGCCGAAGGCGCCTCTTACCTATCTGACAATCCCGATGCCTGTGTGAACTGCCACGTGATGCAAGACGTCTACGACGGCTGGAACCACGGCAGCCACAAGGCCGTTGCCACCTGCAACGACTGCCACACCCCGCACACCTTTCTGGAAAAATACATGATCAAAGGGCTAAATGGCTGGAACCACAGCGTCGCCTTTACCACTGGCAACTTCCCAGAACCCATCCAAATTACCGAGCGCAATCATGAGGTTGCTCTGGAAAACTGCATTTACTGCCACGGGGACATGGTGGTGGCCATTAGCCATGAAGGGGAAGCGGAACCAACAGACTGCATACGCTGCCACGCTGGGGTGGGACACGGCCGTTGAGTAATTGGCAAACTTGACATCACGCTCTGTTGAATAAATTTTTGTCAATTTCATCCATTCCCACCATTATTATTTCGAAAGTTTAGGAGAGATCATGAGTAACACAACATTACCCGAACCAAACCGACGCCGCTCCCTGGCCCTGGTTATTGCCGCTTTTGTGGTGGGTCTGGTCATCATGGGCGGCCTGGCCCTGCTGCTGACCAACATCCAACAGCGCAAGGCAGAAACGGCCGAATACCCCCTGCGCGTTGTGGACATCGATCCGGATGAGCTGGACCCGGCCGTTTGGGGGCAAAACTTCCCGCGCCAGTACGATGCCTTTCTGCGCACCCAGGACGATACCTTCAGCACCCCCTACGGCGGCTCGCTAGTCTACAGCAAACTGGAGCGTTACCCGGCGATGATCCGCATCTGGGCGGGGTACGCCTTTAGCAAAGATCACAATGAAGAACGCGGCCACTACTACACAACCATCGACCAGAAAAATACGCAGCGCGTGCAGCTGGTGAGCCAGCCCGGCGCCTGCGCCAACTGCCACGCCGCCGAAGCGCCGCAGCTCATCGCCGAAATGGGCTGGGAAACGTTTAACAGCACGCCCTACAACGATCTAAAAGACAGCCTGCACGTTGGCTCCTCCTGCGCCGACTGTCATGACCCGGAAACGATGGATCTGCGCCTCACCCGTCCAGCTCTGGTCAACGCGCTGGAAGCGGAAGGCATTGATTGGACCCAGGCCAGCCGCCAGGAAATGCGCACCTACGTTTGCGCCCAATGCCACGTGGAATATTACTTCCAGGGTGAAAACAAACTGCTTACCTTCCCCTGGAGCCAGGGGAAAAACATCGACGATATCGCCAATTATTACGATGACGCCGACTTTGCCGACTGGACCCACGCCGAAACCAACGCGCCGATGATCAAAATTCAGCATCCCGAATACGAGATGTGGACCACCGGCCTGCATGCTCAGTCTGGGGTTTCTTGCGCCGACTGCCATATGCCTTACGTGCGCGAAGGGGCTATCAAGATTTCTGACCATCACCTGCGCAGCCCGCTGGCAACCATCAACGAATCTTGCCAGACGTGCCACCAGCAGGATGAAGAACTGCTGGAAACGCGCATCCTCACCATCCAGGACCGTACGGCCGAACTCCTGCGCCTCTCCGAAGAGGCCATCCTGGACGCAATCGACGCCATCGTGGCCGCCCAGGACGCCGGGGCCACGGACGCTCAACTGGAAGAGGCGCGGTATCTGCACCGCCAGGCTTCACTCCGCTGGGACTTTGTTTCCTCTGAAAACAGCACCGGTTTCCACAGCCCGCAAGAAGCCGCCCGCGCGCTGGCACTTTCGATTGATTATGCCCGGCAGGCGCAGCTCTCGGCCATGCAAATCACGAATGGCCTGGCCACAACGGCCGTAAACGATTAATCAACCTTGGCAATTGGCCTCATCTTGCCGATTGGGCCAATCTAAAAAGCCCGCCAGACCAACATCTGGCGGGCTTTTTTTGTTGCCCATCCCGCCGTAATATTTCCGGCCAAAACCGACCAGATTTTGCCACTTTTCCCCTGAAATGGTATGAACAGGGGAGAGGTTAACGGGAGACGGCCGTAACCCAAATTCAAAAACTTAAAAAGAGTATACAAAACAACATGAACTTCCAACTTTTACACCCCCGCGACCAGCTCGTGGCCATCATGAACCGCATTTACCACAATGGCATGACCACTCTCAGCGGTGGCAACCTTTCCATCAAGGACGACAACGGTGACATCTGGATCACACCTTCCGGCATCGACAAAGGCAAGCTTACGCCCAAAGATATGATGTGCATTAGGGCCGATGGCACCGTGGAAGGGCCACACAAACCATCCTCTGAGTTTCCCTTCCACCGCGCCATCTACCGGCTGCGTCCCGATCTCAACGCCATTGTGCACGCCCATCCCCCGGCGCTGGTCTCCTTCAGCATTGTGCGTGCGGTGCCAGACACGCGCATCGTCCCTCAGGCCAACCGCATCTGTGGGCCGGTGGGTTATGCGCCCTATGCCCTGCCCGGCAGCGAAAGGCTCGGCGAAAACATCGCCAACACCTTTGCCGAAGGGTACAACATCGTTATTTTGGAGAATCACGGCATGGCGGCGGCCGGAGCCACGCTGCTGGACGCTTTTCACCGGCTGGAAACGCTCGACTTCTGCGCCCGCACCCTCATCCGTGCCCGGACCCTGGGCCAGGTAAACACGCTGGCCGAGCCAGCCCTCAACCTGTTTGACCATCGCCACAACCTCTTGCCAGAATTTGTGCCCACGGTGCACACCAGCCGGGAGCGCGAACTGCGCCAGCAAATCGTAGAGATCACCGCCAGGGCCTGCCACCGCCACCTGATGATCAGCACCGAAGGCGTGGTGTCGGCGCGGCTGGATGCAAACAGCTTCCTCATCACCCCCACCGGCCACGACCGGCTCTCGTTAACCATTGAGGACGTGGTACTGGTGCGCCAGGGGGTGCGGGAAGCGGGCAAACTGCCCAGCCGGGCGGTACGGCTGCATGAAGCAATTTACGCCCGGCATCCAGACATCAACTGCGTGATGACGGCGCAAAGCCCCAGCGCCACCGCTTACGCCATCACCGCGGCCAAATTCGATTCACGCACCATTCCAGAAAGCTTCATCCTGCTGCGCGACATACCGCTCATCCCCTTTAAGACGCTCTACACCCAAGCCGAAGCTATCGCCGAAATGGTTTCTTTAAGGACCCCCGTGCTTCTGGTGCAAAATGACTGTGTGCTGACGGTGGGCACCGATATTCTGAATGCGTTTGACCGGCTGGAAGTGGCGGAGTACAGTGCACGTTCTTTGATTGATACGGCCGTTCTCGGCAGCCTGGTACCCATTGGCGACGAAGAAATACACGACCTGGAACTGGCTTTTGGGCTTGTATAAGCAAGTGCGGAAGATATACCTTGTTCGTTGCGCTCAGGTTTGCTACCATCAATACAAAGCACTCAACTGTTCCAAAACGCCCCTTTCTGGCAATCGGCAAAAAGATTCTGAACGAGTGGGGCAAAGCGGCAAATCTAATGGATGACGCTGGCGACAGCATAGAAGAAGCGGATATCAACGTTTTTCTGATCGATGACCACCAACTGATTCGGGAGGTCATCGGTAAGCTGATCAAAAAGAGTTCTGGCCTCACCCTTTGCGGTGAAGCGGCTTCTGCTGATGAAGCCCTGGAAAAACTACCCCTCTGCCAGCCAAAACCAGATGTGGCCCTGGTTGACCTGTCGCTTGGCCAGATGAACGGCATTCCCCTTATTCGCCGCTTGAGCGAACAGTTTCCCGATCTGCGCATTCTGGTCATTTCCAGCCATGAAGAAAGCCGTTTTGCTCCGCTGGCGCTGGCCGCCGGCGCCCACGGCTACCTCATGAAAAAAGATGGGATCGATCTGAGCAAAGCCGTGCACCAGGTTTATAACGGCCGTATCTACCTCAGCAAAGCCATGCAGGCGTGGTTCAGCAGCAACGGTAATGAACCAGAAATGGGCCTTGAATAAGCGAAGAAACACCTAATGAAAGCGATGGTACTGGAAAAGCCCGGCAGCCCGCTTGTGCTCACCGAGCTGGCCCCGCCGGAACCTGCCGCCAATGAACTTTTGCTCAAGGTGATGGCCTGCGGCGTCTGCCGCACTGATCTGCACATCATCGATGGCGAATTGAGCCAGCCCAGGCTGCCGCTGATTCTGGGGCACCAGATTGTGGGGGTTGTGCAAAAATCAGGTCAGGCAGTTGCCGGTTTCCAGGTTGGAGATCGGGTGGGTGTGCCCTGGTTGGGCCAGACCTGCGGCCACTGCCGGTTTTGCACCAGCGGACAAGAAAACCTGTGCGAAAATGCGCTGTTTACCGGGTACACACGCAATGGGGGATTTGCCCAGTTTGTAACGGCCGTTCCCCAATTCTGCTTCCCCATTCCCGAAGGCTTCCCAGACGTCCAGGCTGCCCCACTGCTGTGCGCCGGGCTGATTGGCTACCGCGCCTACCGCTTTGCCGAAACGGCCGAAGTTTTGGGTCTGTATGGCTTTGGCGCAGCGGCCCACATTTTGTGCCAGCTGGCGGTGCACCAGGGGCGTAAGGTGTTTGCCTTCACCCGCCCCGGCGACTCTGAAACGCAGTCCTTTGCCCGCTCCCTGGGCGCCGCCTGGGCTGGGGGCAGCGACAAACTGCCACCGGAACCGCTGGAAGCGGCTATCATCTTTGCCCCGGTTGGGGCGCTGGTACCCCAGGCGCTGCGCGCCAGCCTCGCCGGAGGCCGTGTCATCTGCGCTGGCATTCACATGAGCGACATTCCAGCCTTTCCCTATGCCATTCTTTGGGGCGAGCGATCCATTCAGTCGGTAGCCAACCTGACACGCCAGGACGGCGAGGAATTCCTGCAGCTGGCGCCGCAGGTTCCCATTCACACCGAGGTAACAACGTATCCCCTGGCCCAAACCAATGAGGCGCTGGCGGACTTACGCCAGGGCAATTTTGATGGAGCGGCCGTCATCCTGCCCTGGGAATAACGATTGACTCCTTTTTCGTTTAATTAAGCGATGGAGCGGGTAACGGCATGGTAGCCAGTGGCGCCATCGGGCCGCACGCCGGATTCTTCGCCAACTTGCAGCGAACCTTCGCCATCGGTGGCGCGCACGCGGAAGGTGTGTTCACCAGAAGCGGCGGGCCAATCGTAGCGCCACTGAACCCAGGTGAGGGTGCTGAGCGGCGGCAGGCGGAGTTCGGCCGTTTGCCATTCGCTGTCATCCACCTGCACTTCCACCTGCTGGATACCACGATCGCCAGCCCAGGCAATGCCGCCAATGGGGATACGGCCGTCTGCCAGCCGTTCGCCATCCGCCACCGTGTCAATAATGGAAATGATGTGCGGGTAGGCCGTAGCGCTCCAGCCGCGATCTACCCAGTAGCCCGGCCCTTCCCCTTCAATCGCTTCAATGCGTGTGATCCACTTGGGCTGCTTCATACCATAACGGTTGGGGATGTAAATGCGCAGGGGAAAACCATGCTCCTGCGGCAGCGTTGCGCCATTCATGGCGTACACCAGCAGCGTGCGCGGGTCCATCATGTCCGGCATGGCCACACTTTCGTAAAAACCGTCTTCCGCTTCGATGTACAGTTCCTGCGCCGCAGGCTGCAAGCCTAACTCTTCCAGCACCAGCCCCAGACGCACGCCGGTCCATTCGGCCGTGCTGATCAGATCGCCGCCAATGCGGTTGGAGATGCAGCTCAGCGTCAGCGGCTGCGTAACAGCGGGCAAAGCCATGAGATCGGCCAGCGATAACGGCCGTGGGTTGTCAAAAAGGCCTTCCACCTGTAATTGCCATGCCGACTGCTGGATGGCAGGCGGTCTTGTGTTAATGTCTATGCGATAAAATTCACCGTCCGGCGTAATTTCTGGCCGGGTACCGGGTGCTGGTTCCAAGCGATCTTGCAGTTCCTCAGGAGTGGTAGCCACGTCGGCCAGTGTCATGCCCTCCCCGCTAGTATCGACAGCCTCTTCGGCGCCGGTATCCACCGGTTCACGGCCAAACAGCCAGCCGATGCCCCAGGCGCCCACGGTCAGGCCCAGCACCGCCCCACCAAAACGCAGGAGAAAGTGGCGGCGGTCGGGAGCGGCCGTATCTGCCTCGCGAGCGGCGGCCAGGGCCCAGCCTACTGCCCAGCCGCCCAGGCTCACCAAAATCAGGTGCCAGGCCAGCGACAGGGGCTGCTGGACAGTCGGCAGATTTAACGCCAGCGCCAGTACACCAACCAGCAGCAGAGCCGCCGCCAGGCCTGCCTGCTGCCCAGAAAAGCGGGTCCGCTGGCTGATCAGGGCAATGACCCAGCCAATCACTACCCAAAGCAGCACAAACAGCAGCAGCGCCAGGAGTTGTTCAATTAGTTTGGCCGTTTCACTGGTCGATTCGCCAATGTTCAGCAGCAAGATGCCGTTGACGATGCTGTCAATTCCCAGCGTCACCACATCACCAGGCAGGGCGCGCGCCAGCCAATCAAATAAGTAAAAGGGAAGAAAGGGCAACCGGAGCAGTTGGTCACCCAGGTAGAAGAGGGCGGTTAGAACGATGCCTACACCGCCACCTATGAGGGCGCCGCGCAGTAATTTGTGGCGCTTCATGGTTAAAACCTCGCAATTATCCTGGGCTCAACCAGGATAGTCGGCCTTTTTGCGTGTTATATGGTTTAGTCTATGGGGGGAACGGCCGTTTGCCAATGTATAGTGTCATATGTAATCAGGTAGGCAATAGGTATACAAAAAAGGGGTCTTCAAATCCGTGATGCGTAAAACGTGAAACGTGACCAGAGTGACATCACGTTTCACGCTTCACGTTTCACGCCAAACCCCACGAAATCCCAAAGAGCCAAAAAAGCCACCCTGTCCGGATGGCTTTTTTGTATGTTTAATCAAACCCGGCAAATTACCGAATGCTGATGGGGATCTCCTGAGACAGGGTATGGAACGTGCCCCCGCCATTCAGACAGGTCTGGAACCCGTCAAAGCAGACAACCAGCCGCAGGGTGTAATCGCCTGCCTCCGGGATGGACATCCACGAGGGCCAGCTGAGCCCTTCTGGCGGCATAACGTCGTTGTTGCCGCCCCAGTTGTTTTGGTACCAGGCCACAACGTCCTGTCCGTTGCGCCGGGGCATCACCCCAATCGTGGAATAAGGCACGCCCGCGCCGGAAGTGTTACCCACCCGCCATTCATACCAGATTTGCCCCCCTGGCGTGAGCGAGGTGCGCCAATCTTGCAGCACAAAGCTTTGGCCCACCAGGCCATTGGCATTGGTAGGCTGCGGGCCACTGGGGGTTGGTGTGTTGGTGGGCGGCACCGGAGTATTGGTAACCGGTACGGCCGTTGGTGGCGGCACATTGGTTGGGGGAACGGCCGTAGCTGTATTGGCGGGCGGCGGCGTTTCCGTCGGCGGCAGTGTGGCTGTGGCTGTAGGTGAAGGCGGCGGTGTGTTAGTCGGCAGAATTTCTACCACGGCCGGGGGTAAAACGGTGGGCGAAGCGGGTACGGCCGTTTCCGTCACCGGCACATCGGTAGCTAAATCGGCTATGGTGTTGGCTGTGGGCTCGACGGCCGTTTCCCGGTTGTCTTGCAATACGAGCACGGCGGCCACAATCAATAACAAAATCAACACGCCCAGGGCGCCAATCAAAACGTTGCGTAACGTTGTATTATTCATTCACTCTCCTAAAAAAAGTGGTTGGTAATTAGTGGCCGGTACGAACCACAAGCCGCTAACCACCAGCCACCAGTCTACAAGTTTGGCTCCGCAACCGGCTCTGACTCTGTAGATTCGGCAAAGATGTTGTTGCGGATGCCAAAGATATTTTGCGGGTCGTTGGCCTGCTTGATGTCCTTAATCAGCTGAGTCGCCGCTGGGGAAATGGTATGTCTCATGAAATCCTTGCGGATTTTGCCCACGCCGTGATGGTGTGAGATGGATCCGCCAGCGGCCATGATGGTCTCGCGCAGCGAATGCTCAATCTGGCTAAAAATCTCGTCCGGATTTTCCACACCCATGGTCGAAAAACCGTGGGTGAAGTAGATGCACACCCCGGTATGGTACAGCTGGGTGATGCGCGGGGAGATATACGGCCGTCCCGGCAAACCATACTCCGCGTGTTTCTTAAACACCTGCTCGGCCACGGCATCCAGCACGGACTGCACCTTGTTCCACGGCACCGTCGTCTCGTACGTCTCCCCGATAATGTGGAAATCGGTGAGGAAATCGCGGATGTAGGCGATGGCGTAGGTGAGCATGTAACCTCGCTTGCCATTAGTTTCGCCACCGGCAATGCCACCATACTTTTTAGCCAGCCGGTTGATCAGCTTTGCCTGGTATTCCACCTGTTCCTTCGTGCCTTCCATCACAATGGTGGCCGCGCACAGTTCGTTCGGATCAAACTTCTTCACCTTCAGCAGGAAAAACTTCTGAATCGCCCCAATGATCGCCTCCATCTGGGTCGGTTCACCCTTCAGCGCCGAGCCGAAGCGGAACTGGATGTTGTCCAGCAGGCGAATACTGGCAGGCAGCGTGCCCGTTTGGGCCAGCTCGTACAAAAATTCCGTGCCCGCCTTAAACGTGGGGAACACCAGCGAGCCGTATTTCTTTGCTTCCGGCAATTTATGAATCCGAATCACCGCGCTGGTGATGATGCCCAGGTTGCCCTCGCTGCCAAAAGCCACCTGCTTCGGGTCGATGCCCAGCGACTGGCGCGGCATGGCCGGCCCGGACTCAATCACGCCGCCTGGCGTCACCATCGTCACCGATTCTACAATGTCTTCGATATTGCCGTAGCGGTTTTTCTTCATGCCGCTGGCGTTGGTGGCAATCCAGCCGCCCAACGTGGACAGCTCCAGGCTGTCCGGCTCGTGGCCGCTGGTGTAGCCCACCCGCTCCAGCCGCGCTTCCAAGTCCTTGCCGTAAATTCCCGCCTGCACACCCGCCCGAAAATTCTCGTGGTCGATCCACAAAATTTTGTCCATGCGGCGCATATCCACCGAAACGATGGAGCGGGTTTCGTTTTGCGGCAGCTGCAAGGCACAGCTTACGCTGGTGCCGCCGCCGTAAGGCACCAGGCACACATCGTACTGCCCGGCCAATTTAACAATGAGTTCCACATCCTCCTGGCTCTCCGGGAAAAGCACCAGGTCTACCACGCGATCCAGCGCGCTGTAGAGCACCTTGTACACCTCATCGGCCGTCGTCTGCCCGTGGCTGTGAATCAGCCGCTCGCGCTCATCAACAGAAACTTTGTCCGGGGAAAGCTGAGCCAGGGCGGCCTGGTAAAAGCCATCGTTCAGCCGGGCCGGGGGCACCGGTTTGTTTTGCACTTCCGGCTTCAGGTTGTCAAAATCAATTTTGATGTCGAGCATTTCCTCGACAAAGGGCAAAAATTCGTGCATGACGGTGCCAGACAGCGCATACCGGCTGCCGATTACGGTTACGGTTTTATCGGGATTCAATTTGAAGTAGGTGTCGGTGAAGCCCCATTTGTGATCGTAGCGAATATCCTCGCCACTTGAACCTTTATCAAGTGATTTATCTGCCATTTCGCGTTCTCTCTTCCTGGTTTGTGAATTACGGCCGTTCCACCCCACCACTTGTCCGGGCCGGGGCAGCCAGCCGCCCTGCATTATCAGCCAGATTGGCGATCCTGGCAAAATGTAACCCGTCTTTCGGATTTCGTGGGGCCTGGCATGAAACGTGAAACGTGAAACGTGACCAGAGGTGAGTCACGTTTCACGCTTCACGAGTTATCAACCAAACACTAGAGATTTAAGGTCAAAATCAGGTTGTGGAATGGGTCAACGGCCGTTTCCCACCCCGGCGGAATCACAATCGTCGTGTCGTACTGAAAAACCACTGCCGGGCCGCTGAAGCGGTGACCAGGACGCAGCTTTTCCCGGTCGTACAGGGTGGTCTGCTGGGGCCGCTGCTTAAACCAGACTGGCTTATGGCCCAGGACAGCGGCCGTGGCATCCGTATTGCCTGGCGGGTCCTGCGGTATCTGCGGCGGGGTGACGGGGGCAACGGCCGTAACCCGCAGCGTCACCACCTCCATCATTTCGCCCTCTGGAAGGCGGTAGCCGTAACGCTGTTCGTGCGCCGCGTGGAACAGTGCAGTCACGTCGCTCTCGCCGGAGGTCCAGGGCACCGTCAGCTCATGTGACTGCCCCTTGTAGCGCAGGTCCAGCCGGTAGCTCAGCGTCAGTGCCGATTCGTCGTGTCCCTCGGCGGCCATCTCGGCAATGGCGCGGGCGGCCAATGGCGCCGCCTGCTGCACCAGCCACGCTTCGTCCGCCTCGGTCCAGGTCGCTACGGCGCGCATCACCGTCTGCGAGTAATCCTTGGCTGGCGCAGCCACCAGCATCCCCAGGGCAGACAACACACCAGGAACCGGCGGCGCCAGCACGCGCGGAATTTGCAAATTCTCGGCCATTTCGCAGGCGTGCAGCGGCCCGGCGCCGCCAAACGGCAACAGGGTGAAGCGGCGCGGATCGTAGCCACGCTCCACCGAAATGCGGCGGATGGCGCGCTCCATGTTGGCATTGGCCACCTGGATGACGCCCCAGGCGGCCGTTTCCACATCATCAACGCCCATCGCTTCAGCCAGCCCTTGCATGGCCTCGCTTGCGGCCGTTTCGTCCAACCGCATCGTGCCGCCCAGGAAATGATCGGCATCCAGGCGACCCAAGATCAGGTTGGCATCTGTAACGGTGGGGAGGGGAGATTGAGCACTTTCCAATCTCCAATCTCCAATCTCCTCTTTCGTACGGCCGTAACAAGCTGGCCCCGGCCACGCCCCCGCGCTTTCTGGTCCCACCTGAAGTGCCCCACCTGCATCCACGCTGGCAATGCTGCCGCCGCCCGCGCCCACCGTGTGAATGTCGATGATGGGCAGGCGCAGCGGCAGCCCGGCAATCTCGCCGCTGGCGGTGGTAGGCAAGCGGCCGGGGCAAAGCGCCACATCCGTGCTGGTGCCACCCATGTCGAAGGTGATGATGTCGGGGAAACTGGCCTGTTCAGCTACAAATCGTGCCCCTACCACGCCACCCGCCGGGCCAGACAATACCGTACGGACCGCCTCATCCCCCGCCGTGCTGGCCGAGATGATGCCGCCGTTGCTCTGCATCACCGAGAGGCGGCGGGGCTGCACACCAGCTGCCAGACGGCGCAAATAACGCGTCATCAGCGGGGCGACGTAGGCGTTGATCACCGTCGTCGCGGTGCGCTCGTACTCGCGATACTCTGGCAAAATGTCAGAAGAGAGGGAAATGTGCAGGGCGTGGTCCCCCTGGTCCTGCAAAAATTGGCTGACCTGCCGTTCGTGGTCCGGGTGTAAAAAGGAGAATAACAGGCACACCGCCACCGATTCGATCCGCTCGTCTTGCAGCGTTTGCCAGATGGCGGGCAAATCGACAAGGTTGAGGGGATGCAGCACCTCACCGCTGGCCGTTACTCGTTCGGCGACTTCCAATCGCCAAGCGGCGGGCACCAGCGGTGGCGGCTTCTGCGGCACCAGGGCGTAAATGTCCGGCCGGTTCTGCCGCCCGATGGCCAGGATGTCGGCAAAACCTTTGGTAGTGATGAGCGCCGTGCGCGCGCCTTTGCGCTCCAGCAGGGCATTGGTGGCCACCGTGCTGCCGTGCACGACCACGGCCGTTTCCGGCACCACCATCGTTTCCATGCCCGACAAAATCGCTTCAGAAGGGTCGTGCGGGGTGCTGAGCTGTTTGTGGATCTGGTAACGGCCGTCTTCCCCCAGCCAGACAAAATCGGTAAACGTACCGCCGGTATCAACCCCCAATCGCTGTGTCATAGTTTTTTCATCCACAGATTACACAGATTGCACAGATTTTTTTGGTTCTTTGAGATTTCGTGGGGTTTGGCCTGAAACGTGAAGCGTGAAACGTGATGTCTCTCTGGTCACGTTTCACGCTTCACGAATTGTTAACCCTCTGAATTCCTGAAGACCCACTTTTTTCTCTTATCTGTGACATCTGTGTAATCTGTGGTTATCCTTTTTCTTCACCTAAGTTTGCGTAAGCCAGCGTCCAGGCAATGGCCACAAAGGCGGTGACAATGCCGCGCAGCAGCCAGGCCAGCAGGGTAATCGCGGCTACCGCCAGCCAGGACGCCATTTGCAGCGCCATTGTATCCGAGGTGGTCAGCGACGTCAGCCAGGTGAGCAGCGGTGAGGTGACAATGTTGAGCGCGCCCAGCAGCAGCGTCTGCCCGCCCCACAGCACCACGATGAGAACAATAATATCGCCGAAGTTCTGCCGGATGCGCTGCCAGGTGTGGCGTACGGCCGTTCGCCCCGCCACCCCATGCAGCACCGCCTCGCGAAAGGTCAGCAGCCGAACCCACAGCGAGGCCAAACCCACCGGCAGCAGCAGCGCGGCCAGGCCAACCAGGCAGGTGAGGCCCAGGCCGGCGGTAAGCAGCACCGTGCCCGCGCTCGGCTCGCTGCTGGCAAAGCTGGCCAGCACCAGCGCCAGGATGAGAATGACCAAAAACATGAGGAGGGCAATGAGGAACCAGGGGAAAAATACCAGCAGGTCAATCGCCAGGAAGCGGCCCAACCACTGCCGCCCCCAGCGGACTGATTGACGCAGGGTGATGGGTTGAGAATTGTGGTTTGTGACGGCCGTTATCACCCCCGCCTCAGCCCACAGCGCCACCAGCCAGACCAGCACAAACTGCCCAAACGCCAGCAGCAGCCCCCGTAAGAGGAGCTGCTGCATGTGCGCTACTTCGCTGCTAAACAACAGCGACTCAATCGATTGCAAACCGGCCAGCTGCGAGAAGTCGAACGAGATAACCTGTGCCAGCCACAGCCGCCAACCGGTGCCAAACAGACTGCTCAGGCTCATTCCCAGCCCCAGCCAGATGAAAAACTGGTGCTGCCGCAGCAGCCGCAGGGAACGAGCGAGCAGGTCTGGCGTCATCGGTTAGGCTTGTTTTTCCACAAAGTGCTGGTAAGCCAGCGTGACCGTGGCGGAACGGTAAGCCGTGAGCACCGAGTTAACGGCCGCCGCCACTAGGCCCAGACAAATCCCGCCAAAAGCCAGCGTGACAATCTCCGTCATACCAAAAGTGATTTCATTACCCTGGATGGCATCTAGGACAAACGGCCCGGCCGCCAGGAAAGCGAGGGGGATGGTGAAAACGGCCGTTACCAACCCAAACAAAAAGCCAATCACCAAAAAAGCAATAATCAGCAGCAGAACGTCACCCACGTTGTCGCGCACCACGCGCCAGCCGTGGCGGATGCTGTCCGTCACACCCAATCTTTGCAGCACCAGGCCGCGCTGAGCAAAGGGGTAGATCACCTGAACCAGCAGGCCCAATGGCACCAGCAAGCAGCCCACCAACCCACCGCACACGGCCAGGATGGCAAAGGTTCCGCCAGTGGCTTCAGAAATTTCTCCGCCCTGGCGCAAGGCCGTCATAAAAAAGGAACCACCAACTACGCCAAAGACCAGGCCAAAGATGATAAAGGGCAGGTTGATGAGTAGATGTAAGCCAACCAGGCCACCAATGCGGGCCACACCGGCAGAAAACGCCGAGCCAAACGACATCTTTTCGCCCGCTTCAATGCGATCGACCGCTTCGATCAGGCCGCCCTGGGCCGCCAGGCGAATCAGCCAAAAGACAATTCCCAGGATGATGAAGAAGCAGATAAGCCCCAAAATGAGGCCCCCGTACTGGCTCCAGAATCTGGCCACTTCTTCCGCAAAATCTGGGGGAAAGGGCGATGTTGTTGATGTGCTGGACGAGGGGAAGTTGTAATTGGTCCCACTGCCCACGCCACCTGCCCCTAAAGCCGCCAAAAAACCAAGAATAAACAGGTATTTGTTTTGCCAAACAATGTCCCAACTGCGTCGGAAAAGCTGTCCGTAATCCATTTTTGCCTCCTGAAAGCAAACATACAAAAAAGCGGTAAGCGTTGCAAGGATTGCAAATTGCTTGGCCGCTTTTGCTTTAGCTGTCTAAAAGATACGATACACCTTACGCAGCAAACGGCCGTTCCGTTGCACGTTCTACTCCCACTCAATCGTCCCCGGCGGCTTGGAGGTGATGTCCAGCACCACCCGGTTCACCCCCGCCACCTCGTTCACAATGCGGCGGCTCACCTTGGCCAGCAGCTCATACGGCAGCCTGGCCCAATCGGCCGTCATAAAATCCTCCGTGGTGACCGCGCGTAGGGCGATGACTTCCTGGTAAGTACGGACGTCGCCCATCACCCCCACGCTCTTCACCGGCAGCAGCACAGCAAACGACTGCTGCGTGCCCAACCGCAGCATCTCGGCATGGCGCAGCTCTTCCACAAAGATGGCGTCGGCCTGTCGCAGCCGCTCCAACCGCTCCCAGGTAATCTCGCCCAGGCAGCGAATGGCTAACCCCGGCCCGGGAAACGGCTGGCGCCAGATGATGCTGTCCGGCAAACCCAGCGCTGTGCCCACGGTGCGCACCTCATCTTTGAACAGTTCGCGCAGCGGCTCGACCAACTCAAATTCCATGTCATCGGGCAGGCCACCCACATTGTGGTGCGTCTTGATGACGTGTGCGTCCTTCTTGCCCTTGCCCGCGCTTTCAATCACGTCTGGATAAATGGTGCCCTGGGCCAAAAAGTCGATCTGGCCCAGCTTGTTGGCCTCGCGCTCGAAGATGCGCACAAACTTCTCGCCAATCAGCCGCCGCTTTTGCTCTGGATCGGTTACGCCGGCCAGCATTTCCAGGTATTCCTCCACGGCGTTGATGGCGATCAGGTTCATGCCCTGTTCGCGCTGAAACGTTTCCACTACCTGGGCTGCTTCGCCCTGGCGCAGCAGGCCGTGGTCCACAAAAATGCAGGTCAGCTGCTCGCCAATCGCCCGGTGAATGAGCGCGGCGGCTACGGCCGAATCCACTCCACCGCTGAGACCAAGAACGACACGGCCGTTGCCCACCTGCGCCCGAATCAATTCCACCTGCTCCTCAATAAAGTTCACCGGCGTCCAGTCCGCACCGCAGCCACAAATGTGGTGCACAAAGTTGCTCAGCAGCCGCGCCCCCTGCGTGGTGTGCACCACCTCCGGATGAAACTGCACCGCGTAATAACCCCGCTCCACATCCGCCGCCGCCGCAAAAGGCGAATTGTCCGAATGGGCCAACGGCCGAAATCCCGACGGCAGCGCTTCCACCTTGTCACCGTGGCTCATCCACACCTGGCTTTGGTGCGGCTCCACACCCGCTACCTGCCAGCCGCTAAAAAGTGGATCGTCCGTTTTGTCCACCTGCAAAGTTGCCGGACCGTATTCGCGGTGCTGACTGTAGCCCACCTGCCCACCGAAGCGCCGCGCCAGCAGCTGCATGCCGTAACAAATTCCCAGCACCGGGAGGCCGCTGTCCAGCACGTAATCAGGCAGCGTCGGTGCCCCGGTGTCGTACACGCTGTTTGGGCCGCCGCTGAGGATGAAACCCTTAGGGTTCAGCGCCAGCACTTCCCCGGCCGGGGTAGACCAGGACACAAGGCGGCTGTACACATGCGCCTCGCGCACGCGCCGGGCGATGAGCTGGCTGTACTGCGAGCCATAGTCAAGAATAATGATCGTATCGTGTGTTTTCATAGCCTGCCTTTTGTGTAATTGGCGTAAAGTTTTCACCATAACGAAACTGCATATTTGACGATTCTGTTGTTTTTTCTGTCGCTCACAAAAAGATTCCCAGCCACATCGACCGCAATGCCGTAAGGGGAAATGCGCTTCAATAGACCCTCCCCCGGCAAAACCATCGTCTGTAACGTGTTACCATTTTGATCAAACACCACTACCTGCTTAAGTTCGCTGTCGGTCACGTATATTCTGTCGTTGGCGTCTACGGCAATGGCTTCCGGCGCACCGGATCGTGCATCCGTGCCGGTCTGCCAGGCGAGCAGGAAACGGCCGTCATTATCGAACTTCTGAATATTCTGATTCTCATAATCAGAAACGTAAACATTGCCATCAGAATCTATAGCGATGCCTGTGGCGTGGTTAAACTGGCCTTCGGCCGTGCCCAAGCTGCCCCACTTACCCAAAAATAAACCATTTGCGTCAAACTTTTGAATGACAGGATTTCGGTCATCTGTGACAAAAACATGGCCTTGTTGGTCAACCGCTGCATAAATCGGCCGGACAAACTGCCCGTCGCCGGTCCCCTGGCTGCCCCAGGCAAGCAGAAAATTTCCGGCACTGTCAAACTTTTGGATGCGGTAATTGCCTTTATCCACCACATAAATATTGTCCTGCTCATCCACAGCAATGCCACAAATCGTACCCTTGTCCTCATAGCAGTCGAACTGCCCCTCTTCAGAACCCTGGCCACCCCACTCCAGCAGGAGAATACCTGCCTGATCCAACTTCAGTACGCGATGACTACCCGAATCAAAAATGTATATATTGCCCAGTGAGTCAGCGGCCAGGCCTGTCGGCAGGTTTAAATCCACCGCAGGTTCCACAAAACGCGTCCAGGCGTCCGCATTTTCCTGACTGTTGCAACCAACTAACAAAATGAGCAGCAAGGTAAAACACCCAATCACCACACTTGTGAATGCACGTTTTCCAAAACTTATTTGCATGGTACCTCCCCTGTTACCAACGGCACGAAAAACTTTGTTGAATGAACCAAATCACTATGTCGCCAGCGCTTTTTCGATTGTGCTCTGAGGTAAAAAGTTAGAAGCCAGCTGCCGAAAGGCCACTTCCCGGTCCTGGCCACCCTCATCAGACAAGAAAATTTGCTCGCAGTAAACAGCAATGTCTTGAATGATGCGCTCGCCGCGATAATACGCCAGCATATCCCGGTTGATTTCTGCCGGGCCATAACCTTCGTAAAATAAGGCTTCTTCCCGCGGCGTGTCCCAGATGTTGCCCAGGCCAGCGCCGATAAACATCAAGTCCCGCTCCTTAGGCGCCAAAACCGGATCGTCCCAATCCACAATGTACAACGCGCCATCGGTGCTAACCAGCACATTCCAGGCATGAATATCGGCATGGCACAAGACAAACGTTTGCGGCCGTTTCTGGATAACCTCGGCCAGCTCTTCGGTGCGCTGGCGCAGCTGCGCAACAACGTCTCGTTTAGTATTTAAGAAGGCAGCCATGCGCACTGCTACCGGTTCCGTAAACTGCTCGTGCTGGATGCGCTGCATGAAGTCGGCCACGATCTGGCGCCATTTTGGGGAATAGGTTTCTGGCGCGATGTGGGCGGCCAGGAAGGGCGGCAGCACGGCCGTATGCACCTGCTGCAACGCGGCTCCAAACTGCCGCCACTGCGGCTCGCTCAGGGGCACCTCATAGGCATCGTGCCCCTCGATAAACGGATACAAGACCGCCCTGAAGCGGCCCAGATCGGCCCACAGCTCGCCGTTTTGGGTGGTGAACGGCCGTATAATTTCGGCAATGCCCTGGTCACTGAGGAACTTGGGCAGTAACACAGATAGCTCGTTGAAACGGCCGCTGCGCAGCTTCAAAAAATACGGCGTTTGCGCCTGGCTGGTGACACGGTAAACGGCCGTGTTTAAATCCGCTCCCAACGGTAAAAAGTCTAGCCGGTCTACCGCCAAAGCAAACGACGCCTGCACGCAGGCAACAATCGTCTCATCCGCAATCGCTGGTTTTTCAAGCATCGTTTTTTTTTGCCACAGAGGGCACAGAGGAAAAAGAGAAAAATCTCTAAATTCTCTGTGCACTCTGTGGCCAAACTTTCAGGCGAGTTGGATACGGCCGTCGGACATATCCACAATCGTCGCGGCAGCGTAAATGGGCACCTGCCAATCTGCCAGGATGTCGCGCCCGCCTTCAAATGTTTTCTCCACCACGGTGGCAATGCCCACCAGCGTGGCCCCACTGCTCTGCACAATGCGCGCCAGAGCGTCGATGGTGCGCCCGGTGGCCAGAAAATCATCCACGATCAGCACCCGGTCTGCGGCGCACAAAAATTCCGGCGACACCATCAGGGAGACATTCTCGCCTTTGGTATGGCTGGGCGCGTTTTCTACATACACCGGTTCCTTCATGGTGATCGGCTTCTTTTTGCGCGCGTACACCACCGGGATGTTGCCCAATGCCTTGCCCGTCATTGCCGCCGGGATAAGGCCGCTGACCTCGGCTGTAAGCACTCGCGTAGGCTGTGTCGCACGAAAGGCATCCGCAATCGCCTCGCCAATCTGTTCCATAAGTTGTGCATCAATCTGGTGGTTTAAAAAACTATCGATCTTGAGGATACCCCGGCCCAAATTCAGGCCTTCCCGTTCAATTCTACTGCGTAACGCTTCCATTCACCCGCTTCCCTCTGTAAAAGGAGATTGGAGATTGGAGATTAGGCAATCTCTAATCTCCAATCTCCATTCCTGTGCCAGTTATTAAGATTTACTGTGCCGCATGGCCAAAATCATGATGAGACGGCCGTAACTCACATTGCCAAACGAATAATATCTTATATCATCATGAACAGGCGAAAAAAAGTCACTCCAGAGGGCACAGCAGGAAAAACTCTAAATCCTCTGTGCCCTTTGTGTGCAACCTAAACCTGAGAGGTTGCGATTATTTTCACAATTTTCTTGACCAACTTCGGACTCTATTTTATAATCCACTAAAGCGTTCAAAAAAAATTGAAAGTTGTGAACAAGGTAAATCTTATGGTAAAAAAGATAGTGCAAGAAGGATTGGAGGCCGTAGAAAAACAGCTGCGGGACATCGTGAAAAGTGATGTGGACGTGCTGCAAGATGCCGGTTTGCATATCATCAAATCTGGTGGCAAGCGGCTCCGGCCCCAACTGGGGATTCTGGCCTATCTGGCGACTGGCGGCCAGGACGTGCAGCGCGTGATTCCTATGTCCGCGGCCATCGAGATGGTACATACGGCCACCCTGGTTCATGACGACATCAACGACCACAGCCTGACCCGGCGCGGTCAGATCACCGTACATGCCCGCTGGGGGCGCACCTTTGCCCTGCTGGCAGGCGACTACCTCTTCACCAAAGTGTATGAGTTGATGGCCCCCTATCCATCCGAATACAACGTGATTATGGCAACGGCCACAACCAGGCTGGTAGAAGGTGAAACGCTGCAAGCGGCCGCGGCAAAATCAGGCAACATGGACCGCGAAACGTACAAAACCATTATCAGCCGCAAGACGGCCAGCCTGTTTGAAGCAGTAGCCCGCATGGGCGCTATGCTGGCTGATGCTGAAGAAGAGCTGATTGAAGCGCTCGCTGCCTATGCCTACAATCTGGGCCTTACCTTCCAGATTGTGGATGACATTTTGGATATTGTGGGTGATCCCGAAACGCTTGGTAAACCTGTAGGCACCGACATTGCCCAAAATCGCGGCGTGATGGCCACCCAAAATGGGGGACTGGCCATCAAAGAAGCCATCGCTGAGATAGAAGATGATCCCATTGCCCGTATGATGGCCGATCTGCGCGAGTCTGGTGCGGTAGAAATTGCCCGAATGCAGGCTGAGGAAACGGCCGCTCGCGCCCACGCTGCCCTGGCTAACCTTCCCCCATCCCCCGCCCGCGACGAAATGGAAAACCTCATCGAAATGGTGCTGGACCGGCAAAATTAAAATCCCCCTCCCTAACCCTCCCCCGGTGGGAGAGCGGATCAGATTCCCCCTCCCCTCGGGAGGGGGTTAGGGGGAGGGCAAACCCCTATGAACCCCAAACCACCAACCAATCCCTCCCTCTTACTCCACGCCCGCGAGATGCGCCAACAGCCAACTGAACCAGAACGCCGGTTGTGGCAACACTTACGACGCAAGCAGCTGGGTGGCTACAAGTTTCGGCGACAGCAGCCGCTGGGTGCCTATATCGTGGACTTTTATTGTCATGAAACTCGACTTATTGTCGAAGTAGATGGAGATAGCCACGCTTTCCAAGAAGAATATGATGCGGAGCGCACAGCCTGGTTGGAAGAACAAGGAAATCACGTTATTCGCTTTTGGAATGTGGAGGTGATGCAGAATCTTGAGGGAGTTTTGCAGGTGATTCTGGCAACGTCTCACCATCTACAATTTTGAACCTATGCAAGATAAACTGGTCGATTTAACGGCCGTTCTCCCCCTCATCCACAATAACCAAACCATCGCCCTGGGTGGCTTGACCATTTACCGGCGTCCCGTGGCCTTTGTGCGTGCCCTGCTGCAGCGGCAGCCACGGCCGCAAAATTTGACGCTGCTTGGGTTCACCGCCGGGCTGGCCAGCGACATGTTGGTGGGCGGCGGCTGTGTAGCCCAAACACGGACGTGCTACTTTGGGCTGGAGTCGTTTGGGTTGGCACCCATGTTTACGAAGGCGGTGGAAGACGGCCGTCTCACGGTCATCGAGGAGAGTGAGGCGAGTATTGCTTGTGGGCTGCGCGCGGCGGTGGGGCAGCTGGGCTTTATGCCCAGCCACGCCTGGCAAGGCACCGATCTGTTTAATGTGCGCCCTGACGTCAAAACGATCATCGATCCGTACAGCGGCGAAACGCTCACCGCCTTCCCGGCCATCCACGTGGACGTGGCCGTCATCCACGTGCTGCAGGCCGACCATTTTGGCAACGCCACCCTGGGCGCCAATCCCACAATCGACGAGATGCTGACGCATGTGGCCCAAACCGTCATTTTAACCGCGGAAGAGGTGGTGGATGAGTTAACGGGTCCGGTAGAGGTGATGGGGCTGCCGGTAACGGCCGTATGCCACGTCCCCAACGGCGCCTGGCCCACTTCCTGCTATCCCGCATACCCGCTCGACGGCGAAGAAATCCTGCGCTATATCGACGCCTGCCACAACGGGAAGTTTGAAGAGTATGTAAATTACCCAATTACCTAATTACCCAATCACAGGGGTAAAAGAAGTAATTGAGTAATTGAGTAACTGGGTAATTGTGTACACCATTGACGAACTCATTTGCGTTTGTATTAGCCGCCAGGTTGAGGATGGTGAGCTGGTGGCCCAGGGGATGTCTACCCCGCTGGTGGCGGCGGGCTACCTGCTGGCCAAGCTGACACATGCCCCGAATCTCACCTTCATCTCGGCCATTGGGCAAACCTTTTGCCAGGAGTGGGCGCCGCTGGGGTTGGCGACCGTGGAAGATTTGTGGCTCAAGAATGGTATGTTTGGCATTAACTTCATTACCGGCGCCTGCGACTTTTTGCCGCGCTACCGGCCCAAGGAGTTTTTCCGGCCGGGTCAGGTAGACATGTTTGGCAATTTCAACAACATCTTCATCGGCGGCAGCTATGAGCAGCCGCGGCTGCGCCTGCCTGGCTCCGCAGGCATTGCCGATGTGACGGTGTTCGAAGACAACGTATGCCTCTATGTGCCGCGCCACGGGCGGCACACTTTCGTGCCGCAGCTCGATTTTCGCAGCGGTGTTGGTCATGTGCCGGAACGGACGCGGGGCAGCGGGCCGTGTTACCTGGTGAGCGATTTGGGGCAGTTTGATTTTGGTGGGGAAAACGGCCGTCTCCGCCTCACCACCTATCACCCCAGCCTTACCGCCAAACGCATCCAGGCCAAGACCGGCTTCCCCCTGGAAACCGCCCCCGACCTGCGCGAAACCGAGCCGCCCACGGCCGAGGAACTTCACCTGCTCCGCGAAAAAATCGACCCACTGGGCATCCGTGCCCTGGAGACCCTGCGCGGCGCCCACCGCAAAAACAAACTCCGCCAAATCCTCGCCACCGAAAAGAACCAATCGCCAAGAGATTAATTTTTCACCGCAAAGGACGCAAAGGGCGCAAAGAAAGAAAAAAGATCTTTGCGTGCTCTGCGCTCTTTGCGGTTAACATGCCTTTCGTTGGCAGAACGGCGGGCGGCGATGTACCATTGCCGCCATGAGCAACCTGAATCCAAACATCCCCACATCGGAGCTGGCCGGATTGATGACTACCGCCGCCAGCAAGTTAAACGAATACCAGCTCAAGCTGCTAACGCCGCACCTGCTCCTGCGCACCTTTTTGGAAGAGCCCAAATCGGTGGCGTACCAAATTTTGCAGCAGCTCCAGCAGCAGCGCGGCTTTGATCTGGCCGATCTCACGCGGCGGGTGGAGACAATGGCCCACACCAACAAGGGGCGCAGCGCCAAGTTTTTCTTCACTGATGATTTTGGCAAGGACGTGCCGCTGGACGAGGAGATGCTGGTGGTCATCGATGAGGGGTTGACGATGGCCCAGGCGCGAGAGGAGCTGAAGGCCGGTTCCGGCCATGTGCTGGCGGCCATGGCCCAACATCCAGTGACGACATCGGCCGTTTTGCAGCGGGTGGGGGTGAACCCAACGGCCGTCCTCACCCTGCTCAACGACGTGGGACAAGAAGGCACACCGATCATTCACGACTTTGTGTCAGAGGCGAAAGAGGGGCGCACCACGGTGGTCTACGAGCGGCAGGAACTGCTGCGCGACCTGCTCAGCCTCATTGCCCTGGCGCAAAATCGGCACGTGATTCTGGTTGGTCCTGAAGGCGCGGGCAAACGCACCCTGGGGCAAAGCCTGGCCCAAACCATCGCCGAGGGCAACGGCGTCACCAATTTGCGCTCGCTGGTGCAAATCAGCGAGACAGCCCTGCTGGAAAATCCGCTAGCGGCGGTGCGCGCCGGACTGCGCCGGGCCAGCGGCGGCGTGCTGCTGGTGCCCAACATCCAGCGCTTCTTCGCCGACCGCCTGCGCGCCCCCTTCCCGGACCAGGTGAACCGCGAACTGCAAAAAGCGCTGCTGGGCAAGGAGCAAATCATCATCGGCACCACCACGCCGGGGGATTACGAGCTGCTGAGCCAGAACAGCCTCATCCGCCAGAACACGCAGCGGCTGAACGTGCCGCCGACCACGGTCAAAGAAACGATCTCCGTTTTGCACGCCCACCAGGAGCGGTTGAAGAGCGAGTACGAGGTGGCGATTAACCTGGCCGCGCTGGAAACGGCCGCACAAATCGCCAGCCAGTACCTGAAAACGATTGCCCTGCCCGCCGCCGCCGTGCAGTTGGCCGAGCGCAGCTGCGCTCTGGTGCGCATCGCTTCGTCTAGCCCGGAAGTGGTTTACCCCGGCATCGCCGCCGACAACCGGCTCGATCCGGAAGATGTGCTGGAAGCGGCGGCGCAAATGACCAACATCCCAGTGAGCAAACTGAATGAGGATGAGCGCGGCAAATACGCCAACATGGTGGAACATTTACACAGCCGGATCATTGGGCAGGAAACGGCCGTTCTGGCCGTGAGCCGCGCCGTCAAAACCGCCAGAGTAGGACTACGCGATCCGAAACGGCCGATTGGTTCTTTCCTGTTTTTAGGCCCCAGCGGTGTGGGCAAATCCGAACTGGCCAAGGCGCTGGCCGAGTTCATGTTTGGCTCAGAAGACGCCATGCTTACCCTGGACATGAGCGAATTTCAGGAGGAGGCCAGCGTCAACAAGCTGATTGGCGCGCCGCCGGGGTACGTCGGTTTTCAGGGCGGCGGGCAGCTGACCAATTTTGTTAGGGAACGGCCGTACACCGTCGTGCTGTTCGATGAGGTGGAAAAAGCCAACGAGCGCGTTTTTGACGTGCTGCTCCAGGTGATGGAAGAGGGTCGCCTGACGGACAGCCAGGGACGGCAGGCGACGTTTAGCGAGACGGTGGTCATCATGACCAGCAACCTGGGCTCGCAGCACATGCTGGTGCCCTATATCGGCGAGACGGAAAAGAACCTGGTGATGGCCGAGGTACACCGCTTCTTCCGGCCCGAGTTCCTCAACCGACTCGATGAAATCATCATGTTCCACCAGCTCACCGGCGACCAGCTAGGGCTGATTCTCGATTTGATGCTGAAAAAAGAGCTCAAACTGGCGGCCAACCAAAACATCACCCTGACGCTCACCGACGCGGCCAAGCAGTGGCTGCTGGCGCAAAACGACGAGCCGCAGTACGGGGCACGCCCGCTGCGGCGCATCATCGCCCGCCACCTGCGTGAGCCGCTGGCTAATTTTTTGTTGAGCCAAAAAGGAGCATCTGGGGGGGAAACGGCCGTAACCATCGACGCCGCCAACAACGAACTCATCTTCAAAATGAACTAATTTTCGCCACAGAGGTCACAGAGAGCTCAGAGAAAAACCTCTTCCTCCTCTGTGCCCTCTGTGGCCAAATTTCAAGGAGGGTTTCATGTCTCAAACATTCACTGGTGTTGTTCAATTTGCCAACGGCGCGCCTGCGCCCAACGTCAAGGTCCGCCTGTTTGATGCGGACGTATTGACTGAAGACGACGATTTGACCGTGAAACCCGGCGTCTCCGACGAGAAGGGTGTGTTTGCCGTTCAGTATGATCAGAGCCGTGACCTGGATTTTGCTGATGTGTTTCGGCCGTACCTGAAATTTAGCTACACGCACCGCGGCGAGGCCCGCACCCACCAGGCCGATTTGCAGCCTAACCAGCGCGACTACCGCCTGCCGGAAATCCCGCCCGTCGAATTTATCCCGGCCACCCACGGCTTTCAATACACCAATCGGTACCCCGGCTACTGGATTCCTTTCTCCGTTCAATCGGTCCCAGACATTCCCAGCGTGAGCAACACCTATGGCCTGTGCGGCGGCATGTGCGCCACGGCGATGGACTTTCTGCTGGCCGGTCGGCCGATTCCCCAACGCCGCCGCCGTCCGGGGCGGATCACGCCGCTGCACCGCTACATCCACACGCGCCAGGTGGACAGCCTGACGGCAGGCACCCAGGTGGTGCGATTTGTACGCTGGATGAGTTTGCCGGATACGGCCGTCCACCTCCGCACCGCCGAAGAGCTCAAAATCCTGCGCCAAAACCTGGACAACGGCGTGCCCACGCCCATCGGCATGGTCTATGTGAGCACCAAAGACACGATGCAAATCTGGCAAAACCACCAGATTTTGGCCTGTGCGTATGAGGAGTTGGGGGACGGCCGTATTCGCATCCTGGTTTACGATCCCAACTACCCGCGCCGCAACGACGTTTTTGTGGAATCCTGGCCGAACAAAGAGACCGGCGGCGTCGCCAGCGTCCAGCGCATCGGCAAGAAAGACAAGGTCACCCGCGGCTACTTCGTCATGCCCTACACGCCGCAGGTACCGCCCGCCATCCTCGACGATGACGCCGCCAGCGACGACAAAGACGAACGCGGCTTTGGCTAGGCGTCCGTAATAAAGAAATCTATGCCTGAAAACTTTGATCTTTATGAGCGTTGGCGAGAACCGGAAACTCAAGAAGATCCGCTCACGAGCTTCCAAAAAACAGTTATTTTGTCAGCATTTCCTGACGGCGCACAGATTACCGAAGCAAGACCAGCTCGCAGCTGGAGCTTCTATCCGGTTCTTGTGCAAATTCGTACAATTATTAATAGAGTGCAAACTGTTTATTTGCGCAAAGATAGAAAAATTGGTGGCGTTGAGCTAGAAGCTGAACTCTTGCCAGTATTGCACAAACTCGGCTTGCCAGTACCCAAACTATTAGCTGGTCCTGTTATCGATCCAAACAGTCAAGATTCCGTACCTGTGACGGTTATTAGCTCACTGCCTGGGGAGAGTTTGCTAAAGTTTAGCTGGGAAGCCAAGGGAAATGATGCATACATCGCCATGAAGTTGGTACTGGAAGGTGTTATGCGTTTGCAAGGACTTACGGAAGCGCTACAACAGGAACCTGTAGCAAGAAAAATGCCTTCAAAAACATTGACCAAAGAACTTGAAGATATTCAGAATCGCGCCGGTAACTGGTTGGAAATCAAAGAATTCCAGAGGGCTATCAAGCGACTAGAAAAACGGCTTCCTCAAATTGAAGAGCCATTGATTTTCTCAAACGGCGATTATAATCCAGGCAATTTCCTGTTCACTGCAAGCAACGAGGCAAAGCTCGCAACTGCGGACCATTCATGGGGGAATCCTGGTAGTCTGGACCGAATACCACATAAACTAACTGGATTTATTGATTTTTCTTGGGCCTGTTTTGAAGATCCACACATCGGCTTTGTCAAATATTGGACTTATGACTGGTTCCCTGCTGGACTAATTGAACGATATTTATACGAAAACAACCTTGGCCGTCAAGAATTTGCACCGCGGCTTGCATTACGCTGTTTGTGGACTTTACAACGCGAGTTTGAGCCACCTACAATTAGTCCATCACCGAACTGGTATCGCGAAAATCTGCTAGGTTTGCTCAAACATGCAATGGCTAATTTCTAACTATCTGGCTTCATTTATGTTTCCCGCCGCAACGACATCACTCGCACTGATTACGGCCGTTCCCCACCCCCCATTTATGACTCTGATAAACAAAAAAGCGGCGACAAGCCGAAGCTTATCGCCGCCTGATGCGGGGCTAAACAGGGCGGTTACACCTTGTCACCCCGTCACCTTGTCACCCTGTCAATCTACTTCACATCAACTGGTGGCGTATTGGCGGTAGGCTGGATGGTTACGGCCGTTTCCATCACCCCCACCAACTCACCATCCGTCACGCTTAGCTGAACCTGGTGTGCGCCCGCGCCGGGGTTGTCTACCCAGAGGTCACGACCGCGGCCAACTTCCTTGCCGTTGATCGTCCAGACAAACTGCTCGTCGGCCAGGTCGTGGCCGGAGCGGCTAACGGCCGTTCCCCAGAGGTGCAGCTGGCGCTCGGCGTAGGCCAGGTCGTCGCGCTGCGGATACAGGATCGTCACCACCGGCGGGCGGGCGGCGATTTCGATGGGCTTGCTTTCGGCGGTGGTGGTGTAGAAGCCGTCGTGGGCCATCACCTGGAACTGGATTTCGCCGCTGGGCAGCTGCTCCAGGTCCAGGCTGATCTTGCTGTCCGTCACGCCGACCGTCAGCGCATGCCACCGTTGGCCATCGCGCGACCAGCGAATCCAATACTCCGGCTGCTCGTCCCGGTACGATTGACCGCGCCAGCTGAGGCTGAAACGGCCGTCCTTCGTCACCTGGGCGCGAAAGTTGCTGATTTGCGGCCGTTCCGCCGGGGCGGTGCGTTCCCACACGGTTTCGCCATCTTTGACGATACGCAGTGTCTGGCCGGGAGCCAGATCATCCAGCATGCCTTTGAGCATCACCGGGCCTTTGTCCTCGCGGCCCGTGTCGTCACAACCACAGCCGCCACAGCCACCACCGCAGCCGGATGATTCGTGCGAGCCGCAACCGTCGGCGGTGTAGGTATACATCACGTCCTGGCTGATGATCTGCCCTTCTGCCCCCAGCAGTTGGGCGATGTAGCGGGTGGAACGGCCGTCGCCGACCAGATAGCGCGTCTCCAACCGGGCTACACTGCTGATCTCCACATCGCCCTCGGCCGACAGCGAACCAATCAGGTAAACCAGCGGTTTGATGACGTCGCTGCGTTTGGTGAAGTTGGGCTCGTTGTCCTGGATGACGCGGCTGGTAGCCGCGCCGCTGCCCGTGGGGATGGTGGTGGGGGTCAGCTCCATCCGGTTGATCAGGTAGTTGTGGGTGAAGACCGAAATCCAGCGCGGACCGCAGTAGGACATGAAATCTTCGGCGTCGTTGGGGTTGGCGATGTTGCCGTTGTTGATATCCAGGCCGTACTCGCCGATGCTGGCCATCGTCCAGTTGGTTGAGCTGACCGGATTGGCCGGCTCGTCCACCGGCAAATCATAAGGCTCGTAGACCGGATAGTTGGCGTTGCCCGCGCCTGCGTTGCCGCAGCGGGCATGCGGCAGGCCAAACTGGTGGCCAATTTCATGAGCATAGGTCTGGGGACGACCCGCCAGGCCGCCGGTGGCCACGCCGTTGCAGCCGGGCACGTTCACCGGGATGCCGTTGTTGATGAGGCCGTAGTAGACCCACGCCTGGCCGGGATTGGCAAGCTGATCAGCCGCCACCAGGGCAGCGACCTGCGGCAGCAGGGTACCCCAGTTGGGCGAGCAGCAGCCAGGACAGCTGCGCGGATCGTTGAGCGGCGTGTTGGTGGTGAAGGTACCGGCAATGCGCACATTGGGCGCGCCGGATACCGGATAGGTGGTCATCGCCCAGCTGGTTTCGGCCTGACAGTCGGCCAGGGTGGGCGCAGGCAGGGTGAGCGTGTTCATGCCGCTGTTGTCTGGCCCGTTGTAGCCGATGGTGATGAAGGCGGCGTTAAGGGTTTGGGTCAGGTTTACATCGACGGTGGCGGAGGCAACGGCCGTATTGCCCGGACAATCCGCATAAGGCGACTCCACACTCACGGTGAAGCGCAGCAGCCCGGTCATCATCGCCGCGGGCACGATGAAGTTCAGCGTGTTGTCGATGTTGCCGCGCTCCGCGTCCAGGCTGATGAAGGTGTCTTCAGCGGTGATGGAGCCGTTTTGCGGCGGCAGCGTGGCGATGGTGTTCCACACGTTGTTGACGCGCCGCTCTACGCGCAGCGTGCCGGTGATGTCGGCCAGCTGGCCGTTGTCGAAGGCCGGGCTTTGACCGCTGCGCAGGTAGGTGCGCACCCAGGCGGTTTTGTTGGTCACCAGCCGCAGGCTGTTGTCTGCCCCGCGATCGGCGGCGTCGGTGAGGTGAGCGGCGGCGCGGTAATGCTGGATCGCCTGAGTGATTTCCAATCCCTGCACCGACAGATTGGGCTGGCGCTGGTAGCGGAAGCTCATCTGCGCCGACACCTGGGGCGGCTTGCACTGGCCCTGGGCCACGAGGCGCACCGTCACGTGCGTCGTTTCGGTGAAGTTGGTCTGGGTGAAGTCCCAGCGGCCGCGCGGCTCGGCCGGATCTTGGGCAGCGATGACGGTGCCCGTCTCGGCGTTGACAATCTCGATGCGCACCCGATCGGTGGCGCACGTTTTCCAGCGGATGGGCAGCACGGCACCCGGTTCCAAACATTCGCCATCCTGGCGGCCCTTCACGGTGAACTGCAAAATTTCGGCCGAAGTGCCTTCAAAATCAGCTTTCAGGCAGCCGATGGGACGATATTGCAGGAAACGGCCGCACACGTCCACGGTATTGGACGGCAGGTACAGCTGCAACCCACAGCCCGCACCTTCGGGCACAATGACGGTGATTTGATCATCGCACCAGGATTCGGGGGAAACGGCCGTGCCCCAGCCCATCGACCCTTGCTGGCGGAAGGCAATCGTACCGGCCTGGTGGCCAAAACCGTGCCCCTTAATGACAATCTCGTCGCCAGGGCAGGCCCGTTCTGGCTGCACCTCGGTGACGGTGTAGCAGTGGATGGTTTGCCACAGCCCCACCATCTGGCGCAGGCAGGCAACCATCTCCTGGTCCAGGCAGGCGCAGCAGCTCAGGCCGCCGCATTGGCAGCCGCAGCCCTGGCCGGTGCCGGGGTAGAGAAACAGCTCAAGCAGATCGCGGAACTGAACCAGCGCGGCTTGATCGCCATAAAGGGCTTTAACGGCCGCACGGTGCAAACTGGCCAAAAATTCATAACGCGCCACCTGATCGAGAATCGTTTTAACGTAGGTTTTCGCGCTTTTTTCGTGGTTGCAGGCGATGTGCAGCGCAGCCATAAGGAGCGTTTTGGTTTTGTCGCGGGCGATGAGGCTGGGTTTGCAGGGGCAGTCGGGGTCGTGGGCTTCTGGTTCGTCACAGGGATCTTCGCAGTCGCAGGGCTGGCATTTGCCGCCGGGGGCGGGCGTGGGGTTGGCAAAGATGTCGTCGATGGTGGCGTGGCCGCAGCTTTTTTCTTTGGGCGGCACGGCGCAGAGGGCGTCCAGCAGGTCGCGGTAGCGCCCGGCAGCGGTCAGGTCACCTTGCAGCGTAGCGCAGGCGTCGGCCATGATGTTGTTGAGCAGGTTGATGGGCGGGATGGCGCAAATGAGCGCTTCCAGCCGCTGGCCGTAGCCGGGTTGGCGGCTGCTGGTCACCAGGGTCAGCGCTTCCTGGATGTCTTCCAGGACAATGTCGGGCAGCAGCGGGTCGTCGGGGCATTCCCAGCTGACGGGGGTTTGTTGGTGCCACCACAGGGTGTCGGGCACCAGGGCCAGGTTGATTTCCACGGTATGACCGGGCTGGCAGGACCGTTTGCGGCTGCGGCTGTCCAGGAGAAGACGGCCGTCGCGGTCCCGAATCTTCAGGTAGATTTCCGGTGCACCTTCACCTGGCTCTTTAAAATCCGCGGCGCTGAAGGTGATGGAAAATGAGCCATCGCGGTTGGTCAGATCCCAGCCCAGACAGTCTTCGCCGCAGCGGTCGTCATCCCAGGCTTCCACCAACAGGCCATGAATCCCTTGCTGGTTATCCTGGCGAGTGATACGGCCGTGTACACGATAAGATGATTGAGACATTACGTTTACCTCCATAGAGTAAGACAGTACAAGCTCTTATGGGCGATAAACGCAGGCTGTTTTGTTTTTCCGTCAAGGGGAATTGGTGGGCGTGATTAAATCACGCCCTTTTCACGCGGTGCTTTGGCCGGGAGCACGGCTTCTCTGCCAAATCCACAGCCTCACCTCCAGATAAAACGCTGTGACTGACAACAAGACATAGCTCCAAACGCCCCACAGGCGCAATAGAGGCTCTCCCAAGGCAGTAAAAGCAAGAACTAAAAATAATCCGACACCGCCGACGGCCGCCAGAGCCCACAAGGCGACCTGGAAACGCTGCGGTAGGAAACGGCCGTGTACAGTCAGCAGAAGCAAGGTGGCGAGTGCAGGCAGCGGGATATAAACAATCCAAAAAATCCACAGTATTTGCGGAAAACTGCGCCCTCCACCTAAGGCAGCGCCGCCCGTCATGTGCAGAACATTGCCTATAACGATGCTATACCCGACAAAAAGAGCCCAAAATCCAGACAGCGGCGTGGCACAAAAATCGTCATCCACACGCCACCACGAGCAATTATTTGGCGCAGGCACGTGAATGCGATCCATCGCCCAGGGGCTGATGAGGCAAAACAGAAACACGAGCAGAACAGCTTTCCGCCAGACTGATTTGTATTCAACGATCCAGGGTGTAGGCGTCCATGTCTGATACAACGCTTGCTCTTTCATTCTAAATACGCTCCATAAATAGACCGCAATAGGCCGCGGATTAACGTAGATTCAAAATGCATCATTTTGACCTGCCACGTTATTCGATAAAGGACGAGCTGAGCCTGACATAAAAAATTCCTGGATGTTGATTTTGCAGCACGGCAAACTGGGCTTCGCAAGTGGGTGGCAGGTGCGAAAGGTCTCCCGCAGATTGATGGATTCGACTTTCTGGGTTGGGGCTGCTCCAATGCTCCAGGTCTATATAGGCCAGCCGATAGTAGGTATCGCCACCTTCATAACACCAGTTTTGCCCGTAGATGATGGTCGGCTCAGGGACAGAGAGAAGATAGCGGGGAGTCAGCTGATTGAGCGTTTGGGGATAACGGCCGTTCACCTCATGATAATTTTCGATAGCCAGACCAACACGCTCGGCGCGGGCTGCCGTCAATTCGTGATAGTCAACCTGTACCCCGGCCAGGTAAGCCAAAAGCGGCAGCAGCGGCAGGCCAAGCAAACAGATGAGACGCTGCCGGGGCAGCCGCACAGCCAGCATAAGTCCAGCCAACAGCGCAATGGGAATAAGCAAAATGAGCCAGAGAATATCGAAAGAATCATGGGTACTGTCCCAGACAAACATCCAGTACAGGCTGTGTGCCAGTTTTGTCATGAGCAAACTAACCACCAAGAGGGACACAGCGGCCAATCGGCCACCTGCTGGCGTTGGCATAGCGGCACTGCCAGCCCACGCGGCGGCAAAGCGAGGAACTCCGTTCTTAAGCGGTAAGCCAACTAAGAGCAGCCCTGCAATAGGCAAAACAACCTGCAAATAAGACATGGCCCCCACATGATTTATCGCGCCAGGCAGTGCCGCCATTGTGTGAGCTGGGAGAAATAAGGCAGCCAACACAAATAGTCCCAGGGCAATCTGTACGTAAAGGCCGGTAACGAGCAGTACACGTTTCATTTTTTTCTCCTGCAAAAATGGGACACAGATTAACGCAGATGCACACAGGTAAAATCTGCTAATCTACGGCGCCTCGCTTAAAAACCCGAAAACTGCCCTCAATGAGCAGCGCCAGTGACGCTAACAAAACCGGTTCTTTGGGAATACAAGGGGTACACCCATATGTGGGGGTGATGTAGAATGGAAGTCATTTTCAAAAACGGAGTGAAAACAATGCCCATATCTACCCCTGCCAAAATCAGCTTTCCCCTGGATATTCCTCAGGTTGATGTGCTTGCCACCAAGCAAACACGGGATAATAAGTTCATCATTACGGTTGAAAGTCGCCGCGACACAACGCAGTGCGGCGTCTGCCAACAAGAAATAGCCTGCAATTACGGTCACGGCCAGGTCGTGCGCTTGCGCCATTTGCCTATCTTGGGGCAAGAAACCACTATCGAGATTCGACCGCGACGAGCCCAATGCCCCACCTGTTTGCACAATCCGACCACGACCCAGACATTGAAGTGGTATGACCAGCGCAGCCCGCATACCAAAGCGTATGACCGTTACTTGATGAAACAGCTCATCGGCAGCACGGTGGCCGATGTCAGCCTCAAGGAAAATCTGGGCTACGATGCTGTCCTCGGTGCCTTGGAGCGCCAAGTGGACGATGAAGTCAACTGGGATGAAGTCCAAAACCTGGGCAGCATCGGCATTGACGAAGTGGCCCACCAGAAAGGGCGCAAAAGCTACCGGGCGGTGGTCACGGCACGCCAGGATGATGGGTCGGTCATTATCCTGACCGTGCTGAAGAATCGAAAAAAAAAGCGGTGAGCGACTTTCTGCTGACGATTCCTCGGCGATTGCACTCGACCATCCACACCTTCTGCACCGATATGTGGGATGGCTATCTGGGCGCGGTCGCCGATTTCCTGGCGGCTCATCCCGAAGTCGAAGCCAAAGTGGTCGTTGACCGTTTCCATGTGGCCCAGAACTATCGGGCAGATTTCGACAAGCTGCGTAAGCAGGAGCTGCGCCGCTTACGCCAGGAATTACCCGAAGCCAGCTACAAGGAGATTTGCCACGGCCTGCACTGGGTGCTGCGCCACAACTATGCCAATCTTGATGATGATGATAAGGTACGATTGCGCCGCCTGTTCCACTATGCGCCACGCCTGCACCAGGCTTACACCTTGCGTGAAGAGCTAACAGCCATCTTCAACATGGCGTTGAGCCTGGCTCAAGGACGGCATCGTTTGAAAAAATGGGCGGCCAAAGTGAAGCGCTCTGCGCTCACCTGCTTCGACAAGTTTCTCAAGACCCTGCGCAACCACCTGGACGAAATTGCCAACTATTTTGAGCGGCGAGCCAGCAGTGGCTTTGTCGAAGGGTTCAACAACAAATTGAAAACGATCACCAGGCGTTCTTATGGTCTCAAACGGGTGGACAGTCTATTTCGTCGGCTGTGGCTTGACCTGAATGGATATCGGCACTTCATTGCCTGACCCCCATATCTGCTGTCAACCCCATGAGATCCCAAAGAACCACAAAACCATACTCCAAATCCCCCAGGCCTGAATGGGCAGCAGCACAGACCGCCCTGAGGAGTACCACAAAAGAAACCCCACACTTCCAATAAGAGCCAGACTCCATATTTTTATGGGCACCAACGGCTGCGTGTTTGGTGCCCGCCGGAACAGGGCAGCCAGAATCGGGAGGAGCGTGAGCCAGCTAAAGAGCACGCCAGCTCTGGCAGCCAGGAGCGACCCATCAGCCCCACCAGATAGCTCCTGGAGCGTCAGCCACAAAATGGATGGACTGGTAACAATTGCCAGGAAGCCTGGTATGGGATAACCACAAAAATCTTCGGCAACGCGGAAGGTCGGCCAGCTACAGCCAAATTCACTGGGAACATGCAGGAGGTCATATCCCCACGGACCAAAATAGCTCACCAGCATGAGCGCCAGTATGACCACCCGCCAGTTTAGTTTACGCCAGATGGATTGGCCATTGGGCGAAGCAACGGCCGTTCCCACCGTCCCCAGCACCACAATAAGCACCAGCCAGAGCAAAACGGCCGTCCCGTACCCCATCACCTCGTCATCCCAAATCAAATAGCCAGTAATATCTGGCAGGGCATTCACCACCAGCAAAAAACTGGTCAAAGGGACAATGAGGCTGATGAGAGCAACGGCCGTGTGGCTGTTGGCCCGCCGCCAGCCCAGCCAACCCACGCCGACCCCGGCCAAAGCAAACCCCACCGCAATGGTAAAGATGTGCATCCACGCCAACCGGTTAACTGGAGCAAAAACAGCCATCAGGCCAATTCCAACCACAGCTCCTGCCAGAGCACCTGTCCGTAACCACGGTATGACGTTTATGTTTGTCCGAACCATCGTCTCCTCCAGCAAAGCCCACCAAACTCCTGCATCACAATCAGAGCAACTTTCCGGCAGCGTAGCTCATTACGCTAAATTCGACTTAATCAGATCCCCAAAATCCCTCATAATATCGTAATAGCCCATAACAACTTACCTCCACAGCAAGCATTGGCGGAGCGTGCTCGGCCGTTCCCCTACAAATTGACCAACCCAGGACCCAACCGCCGCTGCGCCGCCAGCATCAACGCCTGGAGGCGCGCCGTTTCTGCCTGCGCCACGCGCTGCCCCAACAGCGTCAGCCGGTACGCTTTGCGCGGCTTGCCCGGATGAATGCCCTGCGCTTCCTGGACGCGCTCAATCCAGCCATCATCCAGCAGCCGGGCCAGCGCCTCATACAAAGTTCCCGTACTCAGCAACACCTGCTCCTGGCTGATCTGGCTCACATCTTTCAAGATGGCATAGCCATGTTTTTCCCCATCCGCCAGACTCAACAAGATCAAAAAAGTCGGCTCACGCAGCGGCAGAAATGCCGCCATGTCATCAGCTTGGTTTGTCATGCACACCCTATTATCATTATATGTCGGAAAGCGACTTATGAAGCACAGTAGCAGATTATTAAAAACAGGTCAAGCCCAAATAAAAAGCCGACACCTGACGTGTCGGCCTTTACCAGAATCGCGCAATTTTCGGCCGCCTCTATCCGCTGCTAACTTCGCCTGTAGAATCCGTGCGGCGCAACCACTCCGAGACCAGGATCACACCAATCGACAGCACCAAAATAATAGAGCCCAGGGCCACAATGATGGGCAGCTTGCGGGGAAAACGCAGCTGCGAATACATGTAAATCGGCAGCGTGGCGTCAGTACCCACCAGGAAGACGCTCATGGCATATTCGTCCACCGAGGTAGTGAAGGCAGTTAAAAAGGCGGCAAACAGGGCGGGCAGGCAGATGGGCAGCGTCACCCGGCGCAGCGCTCCCCAGTAGGTGCAGCCCAAATCCATAGCCGCTTCTTCCAGATTGGTGGGGAATCCGGCCAGGCGCGCCGCCACAATCAGCATCACGATAGGAATGTTGATGACCACATGCCCCAGCCCCACCGTCAGCAGGCTCAGCTCTACATCCACCATCTGGCGGAACAAAATCAACAGGGCCACGCCAATGACCACCGAGGGAATGACCAGCGGCAGCGCGGCCACCGCCAGCAGCGCCTGCTTGCCGGGGAAGTCGTAGCGCACCACGGCGATGGCCGCCATCGTGCCCAAAATGGTCGCCAGCAGCGATGACCAGATGCCTACCACAATGCTGTTCCCGGCCGATTGCAGCAGTTCGCCCGCCTCAAAAAGCGCTTGGTACCAGCGCACCGTAAAACCAGACAGGGGAAAACGCAGCGACTCATTATTGTTGAAGGAAAAGATGACCAGCAAAAAGATCGGCAGATATAAAAAGATGGCTAAAAGCCAGAAGTAGGAGGAGCCAAATCGTTTCACGTTATAAACCAGCCAGTTCAGATAGGCGCACAAAGCGGCTGAGGATATATAATGGGACCAGCACCACCACCAGCATCGCCAGGCTCATCAAGGCGCCGGAAGGCCAGTTGAGCGCCCGCAAGAACTGGTCGCGCACGATGTTGCCAAACATGATGCCATCCGGCCCGCCCACCAGCGCGGGCGTAACGTACTCGCCGACGGTGGGAATGAACACAAAGAGGAATCCGGCCAACACCCCCGGCAGGCTTAGCGGCAGGGTGATGCGCCAGAAGGCTTGTAAACGGCCGCATCCCAAATCATATGCTGCCTCCAACAAATCGCTATCAATCCGCTCCAGCCCGGCAAAGATGGGCAGCGCCACAAACGGAACCCAGACGTACAGCAGCGTTACCACCACGGCTTCTGGGCTGAACAACAGCAGCGAGCCGCCCTCTTGCGCCAGCCCCAGCCAGCTTAAAAACGAAGCCAACGCCCCCGATCCGCCCAGAATCACCTTCCACGACAGCACCCGCAGCAAATAGCTCACCCAGGCAGGCACGATGATGATCGTCAGCAGCACGTACTTTTTGTCGCCCGCGAAGAAGGAGAGGTAGTAGGCCACCGGGTAAGCAAAAAGCACGGTGAGCATGGAGACGCCAAACGACAGGGCCACCGAGCGCCCCAGCAGACGCAGGTAAGCGTCGTTGGCAAAAAACTCGGCGTAGTGGCGCAGGGTAAAAGCACTTTGTGCTTCGCCAAAGGTCCCTTCACGAAAGGAGAAGAGGGCCATGAACAGCAGCGGAATGAGAAACAGCCCGGTGAGGAACAGCACCGTGGGGGTTAGCAAGATGGCGATACGGCCGTTTTGTTCCATAAATTCTCCTGAATAAACAACCACGGATTCCCCACCAGAGAGGAATCCGTGAATTTTTCATGTCTCACTGAGCTTGGCCCAATCTGAAACTAAACCATTACTTACGGCGACGCTTTCACCGTATCCCATAGCGTTGTGCGCGCAATGCGCTGCTCTTCAGTCAACGGTCGGTACAAAACCGTACGCTCGGTCAGCGTGTCGGCTTCGTCCAGGTCCATAAAATCGACCACAAAGTCATCGACGAGCGGCAGGCTGGCGGTATTGGCCGGGCCGTACCAATATTCGTTGGCCAGGGCGGCCATCGATTCATCGGCAATGGCGGCATCGAGGAACTCGTACGCCAGGTCCAGATCGCCAGAGTTGGCGCTGAGACCAAAACCACACACCCAGCCCAGGCGTCCCTCTTCCGGCTGCACGTAAGCCACTTCGTAGCCGTCACTTTGCAGGTAAGCGTAGGCGTCCTGCCAAGCCCCGGCCACAATCCAGGCATCACCAGACGCAGGTAGATCATACGCCTCGGTGTAATCGGACCAGTACGTGAGCAGGTTTGGCTTTAGCTCGATTAACTTTTGCTCGATTTGCGCTTCTTGTTCGGCCGTTGTTTTCCAGGGGTCAAACCCCAGCGCCAGCGCAGTCATCACGTAGTTCGTTTCGGCCGAATCCCAGATAGCCACATGCCCGGCATACTGCGGATCCCAGAGGTCGATCCAGGCATCGGGAACTTCTTCGACAAGGTCGGTACGCACCAGCATCGATTCGTAACCCCACTCCCAGGGAACAAAATACTGCTCCCCATTAAACTGACCCATCGCCGCAAAATCCGGCTGAATTTTGTCCCAGTTGCTCAAGCGAGATGTATCGATAGGCTGCACCAGCCCATTGTCAACGTACAGTTCCCACCAGGAATTACAAGGATGCACCAGGTCGGCGCCAATGTCAGACTGCATCTTGGCTAAAGCTTCCGCATCATCGGCGAAAAAACTGTATTCAACGACTTCTTCTAAATTATCGGAGTATTTTTCAGTAAAGGGGGCATAAAACTGGGGATATTCAGTGGCTTCATAGCCGGACCATTCGAGGATAAGGAGCTTCCCATCTGCCTCGGCTTCATCCTCATCAGCGCCACAACCGGCCAGGGCCAGGGGCAGGAGCAGCAGGCTTATCGCCATCAACCAAAATTGTGATTTCAAAACTCTCGTCTTAATTTTGACCACCTCCGTTTAAGGATACCCGTCTTCGCGGGTATAACACTACTTCTAGTAAAAGTTGGCAAGGATTGTCCAGTTGCTAAACAAGTTATAGGGTCACATTATGGCAAATAACAGGCTGTAATACAAAAAATTTGGCAAACGTTTATCTTGCAGGGGGGAAACTACAGTTCCAGCTTTAGCAAAGTACCGCCCACGGCAATGACATCACCAGCGCTGATAACGGCCGCTTTTACCACCACCACATCGTTCAGCAGGGTGCCGTTCCGGCTGCCCTGGTCTTCCAGCCACCACTGGCCTTGGCGGCGAATGATGAGGGCGTGTTCGGCGCTGGCGTAGCCATCGGGCAAAACGATGGTGTTGCTGGCCGCCCGGCCAATACTGGTGATGGGCAGCAGCGGATAAGTCGTGTTAACGGCGGGCTGATCAGCTTCATTGGCGATGATGCGCAGACGGCCGTACGGCCGTTCCTGTTCGGTCATCGCTGCCGCCGTTACCTGCATGTCGCGGTAAATCAACCAGGCGAGACCACCTAAAAAGCCGAGCAGCAGCAAGCCGCTCACCACGCGAAAAATCAGCAGCACCAGTTCCGGGGTCATGAATCTAAATTGGGGGAGGGAGGACGAATTTGCGTTTCGTCGCTCAGGTTGTTGTTGCGGCGCTGGCGCGGTCGCTGCTGCGTCTCACCTTCGCCGTAAATCAGCATCACATCGCTCAGGCTGATCACGTCGCCAGAGCGCAGCACCGTCTCGTTGACCGTCTGGTTGTTCACCTGGGTACGGCCCCGGCGGCTGACATCGTAGAGAATGAAACGGCCGTACCGCCAGCGAATCTGCGCATGTTGGCGGCTCACCGTGGGTGCATCCAGCACCACATCGTTGTCGATGTGCCGTCCCAAGGTGGTGACTGGCTTGTTCAGCGGCACGTGGCGCTGGCCCTCCACAATCAGGTAGGCATCCAGGGCCGCAATCTCGGCGGCAAAGCTGGCCAGGTTATCGCCGGGCTGGCGGAGCTGTGTGGTGGTGGGAGATGACGGCCGTTTGCCCGCCACCGGCACAATCTGCAACCCTGCACCAGAAACGGCAGGATCGGCCACCAGCGTCAGGTGCGGCGCACTGTGCACACTCAAGCCCGACTGCTGAATGAAGGTACGCAAATAATCCGTCAGCTGGGTCATGATGTCCGGCTCGCCCTGCCGCAGCCGGTCAAATTCCGCCGGATGCAAACGAATGTCGTAGCGGGCCGGAACCCAGCCATCGACGGCCGAATCCTCCACCACCCGGGCCAGTTCCGTAGCAATGCCAGCGAGCGTAACGCCCTGGCCAAAAAAACGGTTGAAACTGCCTTCCACCAGCTGCTGCGCCAGCGCCTCAAATTTCTGAAATGGTTTCTGTTTTGTCATGTTGGTCCAATACTCAACGGAAGTGCCTGACGATGTGCGCTTCTGGGAAGCGCGCTTCTCAGTGACGGCCATTATAGGATTGGAAAATGACAGCGTCAATTGCGAAGCCAGCCACATTGCGTGGTCATAGGCATCCGGTATACTTTCCCTCATCTTTGACCAATAAATTGGGGAGATTAGAGAATTGGAGATTAGAGAATTTGCCCTCAATCTCTAATCTTCAATCTCCAATCTCCTTTTTTACAAGCAACAAAAGGAAGCTTCATGAGCATTGCCAAACAGATCCGGCTGACGTCTTACGCCAGCTGCGCCGGTTGAGCGTCTAAACTGGGGCCAGGGGACCTGGCTCAAGCGATTGCGCCCCTGCGCAACCTGTTCAAACCGGAAGATTACCCGGAACTGTTGGTGGGCCTGGCTAAGGCGGACGATGCGGCCGTTTACCAGCTCAACGATCAGCAGGCCATCATCACCACCACCGACTTCTTCCCACCCGTCGTTGATGATCCGTACGATTTTGGCGCGATTGCCGCCGCCAATGCCATGTCGGACGTCTACGCAATGGGCGGGCAGGTGCTGTTTGCCATCAACCTGGTGGCCTTCCCGGACAACCTGGGCATGGACGTGCTGGGCGAAATTTTGCGCGGCGGTGCCGAAAAGGTAGCTGAAGCGGGCGGCGTGATTGCGGGCGGACACAGCGTTAACGACAAGGAGCCAAAGTACGGTCTGGCCGTCACGGGTATCGTTCACCCGGACAAAGTGAAAGCCAAGGGCGGCGCACAGCCGGGCGATGTGCTGCTGCTGACCAAGCCGCTGGGCGTGGGTGTGGTGACCACAGCGCTGAAAAATGGGATTACGGATGAGGCAGATGTGGTGACGGCCGTATCTTCCATGAAAACGCTCAACAAAGCCGCCGCCGAAGCCGCCCAACTGGCCCAGGCTAACAGCCTGACAGACATCACCGGCTTTGGCCTGCTGGGCCACGCCCACGAGATGGCTCATTTGAGTATGGTCGATTTTCACCTCCAGCTAGACAAACTGCCCTGGCTGCCCGGCGCGCTGCGCTACGGCGAGGCGGGCGCCTTCCCCGGCGGCATGGGGCGCAACCTGGAATACTTTGGCCCGTGGACCCGCTTTGGTCCCGGCGTCAGCCAGCTGGTGCAAGACATGCTGATGACCCCGGAAACGTCCGGCGGTTTGCTGGTGGCCCTGCCTGCGGATCAGGTGGACACATTTAGGGCGCATTGTGATACGGCCGTAGCCATTGGCCATGTGACTCATGGCGAAGGATATATACATGTGAATGAATGATGTTGAACGACATCATTCATTCACAAACACTCACTATGGACCGAACTGTACCCACCTCTGGCAACGAAGAAATTAACCTCTACCTGCGTACCTACTACTCCCTGCTACGCAGCAGCCGCGAGGTGCAAATCAAAACCCTCATCGAAGCGCACAAGCGCATGAACTCCGCCCTGCACGTGCTGGCCGACGAGCCGCAGCCCGACATGGCCGCCTTCATCTACGCCATCCTGCGCATGCCCGACTGCCTGGACCGGCTGCGATTGGTCATCATGGGACAGTCGGAGCAGGTGTTTGCCCAGCACGGCTTCCCCAACGTAGAAAGCTGGCAGCAGGTGATCGCTCCAGGCCGCCGCCGCCGCAGTTACTTCGATGGCAACGACCAGCTGGCTGTGTACATCGCCAGCCGCTCCGACATTGATGACCTGGTGCCAATTCTGGTGGCCTACCAGATCGAACGGCGCAAGCTGCGCCAGCTGCTCAACAAAGACAACGTCATCAAAGAGCTGGAGCGCATTCGCGACAGCAAAGGCGGCGTGCCCTCCGGCAACAGTCTCGTCCGCCTGGCCAGCATGACGGGAATTCCCGCCGAAGATCTGGCCCGGCTGGCCCAGGTGTGGGGGGCCAAAACGGCCGAAAAATTCCTGCACATCGCCCAGACCAAACAAGAGCTGTCAATCCGCTCGCTGGCCGGATCGCTGGCCGACTACAAGCGGGCCACGCGCCGCTGGTGGCGCAACGTAGAACGCCATCTGCCCAACATTTTTATGCCCGACAGACCGGTCTATTTTGTTTCCAGCAACACCCACAGCCTGCCCAACCTGCTCAGCGGCTATGCCCTGCACATCGAGGAGCAAATCCACGCCTACATTCGCGAAAACGGTTCCGACGATTTGCAGCAGGAATACCACGACATTTTGGAGCGGAACGTGCCCAGCAGCCGGGAAAACTTTTTGTATTACGCCCTCAAGAAGCTGGAGCAGGCCGATTCACAAGTAACGGCCGCTCGCCTGCACGCTGAGCGGGAAATTGGCCTGATCCGCATCCCCAGCGAGCACGCCTTCGACATCGAAGTGCAGATCATCCCGCTGAGCAGCATCAACGTCAATCGCATGGATGAGCGTCTGCGCCTGCCCAACATTGAGTGCCTGGAAACTAGCCAGGCGCTGATCGTCAACGTCGATTATCCGCTGGGCATGGCGGCGTACCAGGTGCTCACCGAGATCGCCCGGAATATTGCCGAGGTACGTGGCGTGTACATCATGGGCAAGGCGGCAACGCTGAACGGCCGTATCGGCGACGTGATGATCCCCAGCGTGGTGCACGACGAACATTCGCTCAACACCTACCTCTTCGACAACTGCTTCGCCGCCGACGACGTGGCGCCCCACCTGGTGTACGGCACCGTCATGGACAACCAGAAAGCAATCACCGTGCCCGGTACCTTCCTGCAAAACGAGGGCTACATGTCCGTCTTCTACCAGGAAGGATATACCGACATGGAGATGGAAGCCGGGCCATATCTCAGCGGCATTTACGAGATGGTGCGGCCCAAGCGGCATCCGTCCAACGAGCTGGTGAATTTGTACAACAGCCCGTTCCCCGTCGGCATTTTGCACTACGCGTCGGACACGCCGTTCAGCAAGGGTAAAAATCTCGGGGCGCACAACCTGTCCTACTTTGGCATGGACCCCACCTACGCCACCATGGTGGCCATCCTGCGCGCCATTTTTGAGACGGAGCTGAGCCACACCTAATCCAAAATCCTCGTTCCAACGTAGACCGTTGGAACGAGTAAAATCAAGGAAAAACTATGCCACAAACATCCATCTTTCAGGAGCGCCTGACGGCCGTTCGCCACAAACTACCCGAGTGGGAGGTAGACGGCCTGCTAATTGCCAGCCCCAGCAACCGGCGTTGGCTCAGCGGCTTCAGCGGGTCCAACGGCCAGCTACTCGTCACCGCCAATAAAGCGCTCATCGCCACCGATTTTCGCTACTACATCCAGGCCACGCACGAAGCGCCACACTTCACCCTGTTCCGGCACCAGCGCACGGTGGAGGATACGCGCAATTTCCTGGCCGAAGCAGGCGTGCCGCGCGTGGGCGTCGAGGCCAAACACACCACGCTAGAGCAGATGGATGAGCTGATGCAGGTGGAAAATATCACCTGGGTTGGCCTGGCAAAAACGGTAGAACCAATGCGCCAGGTCAAAACGGCCGCAGAAGTCCAATCTATCCAAAAAGCCGCCGCCATCACCGATGCCATCATGGCCCAGGTGCCGCAGATCGCCCGCGTGGGCATGATGGAAAAGGCCGTGGCCTGGGAGCTGGAAAAAGCCCTGCGCCAGGCCGGGGCCGAGGCGCTGGCCTTTGACATCCTGGTGGCCTCTGGACCGAACAGCGCGCTGCCGCACCACCATCCCGGCAGCCGCCGCTTGCAGGCTGGCGATGCGCTCATCGTGGATATGGGAGCCCAGGTGGATGGCTATAAAAGCGACATGACGCGTTCGTTTTACCTGGGCGAAAAGGCATCTGTGCCTTACTTTGAGCTGTACCAACTGGTTATGCGGGCGCAAACGGCCGTCTTCCAGCAAGCCAGGCCCGGCATGAGCCTCAAAGCCGTGGATGCGCTGGCCCGAGACGTGTTTGCCCGCGCCGGGCACGCCGAGCACTTTGGCCACGGCCTGGGCCACGGCCTGGGGCTGGACATCCATGAAGATCCCTTTCTCTCCCCCCGCGCTGCCGACGAAGATACCATCGAAGTTGGCACGATGGTCACCATCGAACCGGGCTGCTACCTGCCCGACTGGGGCGGCATTCGCCTGGAAGAAACCGCCCTGATGACCGAAGACGGCCTGGTACCGCTGACCCACTGCCCGAAAGAACCAAACATTGTGTAAGTTCACCTGGGAATAAATTCCCAGGCTTAGGCAAAAAACGTACTAAAGCACGTTAGGGCGACATATCCCAACCCGTTTTAACGGGTTTTTTGTTTCAGATGCCGGTTTCAACCGGCATTAACTGAGTTAAAACCGAGAACAATGGTCAAGTACAAAACATTGCTCAGTGAGAACAGCTTGCAGCGTGTCAAAGAATATTGGCAAGCGATTCAAGCTGGCAGCCAGCCGGGGCGCTTCTTTCAGGAGAAATTGGCTGGCCAGGACGTGGCCGCGCTGTCGGTGCAAGCGTTTCTAGAGCAGTTGGTCCGCACCAAAAAACCGCAAATCTTTGCCGAGAGCGCGGTGGCCGGGGATGGCTCCGACTGGAACCTGACCGAGCTGGGGCTGCTGGGGGACATCAGCATCGCGGCCCCTGTGACGTTTTTTGACAACGGCCGTCACCACTACCCCGAGGTACACAACCCACCCTTCACCGGCTGGCTGCTGTTTGTGCCGGGGGCGCTGCTGCGAAACGGCCGTGCCCACACCCCCGCCGATTGGTCCGAAATTGTCACAGAAAACGAGCAAATCGACGAAGATGCCTACTTTCGCCTGTACGAGCGGCGGCTGCTGCCCGGCTTTTTGTATGTGAATGAGCAGATGCGGCAGCGCGGCAAGCAGGCATTCATCACCGTGCCGGGCCTGGGCTGCGGCCTGTTTGCCGGGCCATTTCAGGGGCAGTTGGGCGAAACACTTAAACGGGCGCTGCACCGCTTACTCAGCAAACACAGCCAGTCGCTGCCACATATTCGGGCTGTTTATTACGATCCATACCGGGAATGCCAGAACGAGCGTTATGAATTGGGGGCGATAAGTTTTTTGGTACGGCCGTTAACCCACGGCAACGAGCACAAACCCCAGCTATGCCACCCCGCTGCCTACGAAGAACCAGGCGACGATTTCAACAGCTGCGAACTGGTCAGTGTGGTTGCCTGGGATCACGTTTCCTGGCCGGGCAATGACTTTTACGCGGGCTCCCGCGCTACGGATGACGGGGTGAAAGGGGCGGCGACGGATGTAACGGCCGTTATGACCGGCATTCCAGGGATGTACAATCCACGAACCTATAAATACGAACCCCCATTTATCTATCGCAACTGGCATGAACTCGTGAGCCAACACAATATCGAAATAGATGTCATAAACACCTTGCGGATTTTCCCGCCTATGTAACCCTATTCTTCGCCATCTGGTTGACCAGCTTTAGTTTTTTCTTTGAATTCCTGGGCAGCCGCAATCCCTCCACCAATTGCCCCACCAAGCGCACCCCCCAAGGCACTTCCCAGAACAATATTGTCCATAGCAGCACCAACGGCCGCTCCAATTCCAGCGCCCAACAATCCAATCCAAACAATAATGTTTGCGTTTTGCTTTTTTCCCATCTTACTCTCCGGCCTCCCATCCTAAAAGCTCACGATAAATTTGCAAAAATTGAGGCACCACCACACGCCAATCATAATTTTGGGCAAACTGCTGGGCCGCCTGCCCCAATCGCTGCCGCTCTTGGGGATGGTTCAGCAGGTGCAAAACGGCCGTCCCAAACCCCTCTGCCTCATCCACCAACCTGATTTCCCGATTGTTCTCCACAGGGAAACCTTCGGCGCCAACGGCCGTACTCACCACTGCCTTACCCGCGGCCATCGCCTCGATCAGCTTCAGCCGCGTGCCGCTGCCGACACGAAACGGCAGCACAAACACCTTGGCTCCGGCCAGGTACGGCTCCACTCGCTCCACCCAACCAGTCAGCGTGATGCCCGGTTCATTTTTCAACCGATCCAGACGGACGTGCGGTTTTTGCCCAACGATTGTGAAGGTGGTAGACGGCCGTTCCCGCCGCACCATCGGCCACACTTCATCCACGAACCAGAGCACCGCATCCACGTTGGGCCGGTAATCCATCTTGCCGCTGAAGACGATGTCGCTGGGGATCACCTCTGCCTCTTCCAGCTGGAACTGCGGCACGTCCAGGCTGTTGGGGATGACGGTGATGGGAGTACGGCCGTTGGTCAGCTGCTCTAAATGAACTTTGTCGGGGTGGGAAACGGCCGTCACCCAATCCGCCTGCTGGCACACCCAGCGCTCAAACCGGCGCAGCCGCCGAACCTGCGCCGCCGAGTAGGCGGCCGCCACCCAGCGGAGCGGCTGGCGCAAATCGGTGAGGAAGTTGCGCCGCTGCAGTTCCGTCTCGGCGTTGTGGTCATCAAACACAATTTTGCTGCGCGGGCTGCCGTGGCGGATCACCGGCAGGTAGCGTGCCAGCTCAATCCCCTCAATCTGCACGATGTCGTAGCTAACGGCCTGCAGCATTTGCAGCAGCCGGACGTTAAACGCCGGGCTGAACAGCCGGTGAGCCATGTCTGGCCGCCGCGTGGCCAGCAGCTGGTACAGCCGCTTACCCATCGTGCGCTGCGGCACAGGCACCGTCTCGATGCGCTGGCACAGCCCAGCCAGCGGCGCAATCTGGTCCGCCGCCATGGACTGCCCCAGCTCCAAAAAGCTCAGCAAGGACACCTCGCAAGCCTGCGCCAGGCCGCGAATGATGTGGAAATTGCGCAGGCTGGTCCCCTGGTGTGGCGGATATGGCAGTTGTGGCGTCAGCAGTAAAACTTTCATAGCGGATTTCAACCGCAGAGACGCAGAGGACACAGAGTTTTTATTATTCTCCGCGCGCTCCGCGTCTCTGCAGTTAAATAACAGATTTATAAATTTGCAGCGTCATTTGGGCCGCTTTTTGCCAGGTGAAGGTTTTCGCCTGGGCGTGGCCGCGTTCAATCATCGTCTGGCGCAGGGCGGAATCGGTGAGGACGCGGCGCAGGGCGTCGGTCCAGACGGCCTCGTCATCCAGCGGCAGCTGCAAGCCCGCCTCACCCGCCACTTCGGGCAGCGACCCGCGGTTGCTGACGATAACCGGACAGCCGCAGTGCATCGCTTCCAACGCGGGCAGGCCAAAGCCTTCGTAGTGCGAGGGCGTCACCAGCACCCCGGCGGCGTGGTAAAGATGGGCCAGCTGCTCGTCAAAGATGCCGGTCTGATGGCGCACCTTCTCGTGCAGGCCCAGCTCATCAATCGTGGTAAACACCTCTTCAAACAGCCAGCCCTTGCCGCCAACCAAAACCAGCGGCACGTCAATTTCACCTTGCTTCAACAGTTCATCGTAGGCGCGGATGAGAAAAGGCAGGTTTTTACGCGGTTCCAGCGTGCCTACAAAGAGGATGAAGTCGCGGGGCAGGTTGTGTTTTTGCAAGGTGGCTGATACGGCCGTCCCGCCATACCCCTTCTCATACAACGGATTGGCCGCCAGGTGCACCGTCGTGATCTTCTCCGGCGGTACACGCAGCTGCTCGATCAAATCATGCCGCGTGGCGTGGCTGTCTGCCGAGATGTGATCGGCCGTTTGCACCGCCCACTCAATCTGGTCCGCATAATACGCCATGCTGTTCCGCGTGAGGAACTGCGGATAAAAAATGAAGTTTAAATCGTGCACGGTGATCACTTTGCGCCGTGCGCCCCACTGCGGCGGGATAAAATCGGGGCTGTGTAGCACGTCCAGGCGGTGCGGCAGCAGCTCCAGCCCCAGCGCCAACCGTTCCAGCTGGTGATGGCTGGGCGTGCGCACGTTTTTACGCTGGAAATTGGAGGCAGCCGGTGGGGTGTGGGAACGGCCGTCGCGCCCCAAATGAAACAGTGAATATTGGTTCTCCGTATCCAACGCTGCCAGCGCGGGCAGCAGGTGCAAAATGTACTGGCTAATGCCCCCCATCTGGTAAAACGGCAGGCGAACGTCAATTCCGATATGCATGGCGGGATTATACAGGGGTTGGGTGGGAAGAAGTAGGCGGGGGAGTGACAGGGTGACAGGGTGACAAGGTGAAGGGGTGAAGGGGTGAGTTAACTTTTTACGTTTCACTCTTCACGTTTCACTCCCATTACTGAATCCTAAACAACCTGACGCCTTACTCGCCCACTTTCTTTGCCCAAGTTATAATGATTTGCATGCACGTAGATAAAATCTACAAGCACAATCTGTGTTAATCTGCGTAATCTGTGGATAAATAAATAGAAATCCAGGAGAACAACTATGGCAAACAACGGCAACCCTGCGGCGACAGATCAGGCCATCAAAGACCTGCAAAGCCGGCTCGATTGGCTGGATGAAGAGCGTCGCAAGCAAACGCGCAAAATTACGGAACTGGAACAAAAGCTGGTTTTGCAGGAGCGCGAGATTGCCGGGCGCGAGCAGCGCATTCAGGATTTGGAGCGGCAGCTTTCCGGCACCCAGGCGCAAATCGGCCGTATTCCCAAGGTCGATCTCCAGCTGGCCCAGTTTAAAGACGAAATTGTGCAGATGATCGAGCAGTACGACCAGCGGCGCATCCAGTCGGAGGCGGAAATGGACCGGCTGCGGCGCGTGGAACAAGAATCCAGCACCAGGGAACTGGCTGAACTGCGCAAAGACATCAGCCAGGTGCCCAAGCTGCAGAACGACATGGAGCTGCGCGTGGCGGAAGAATCTCGTCTGGCCAATCTGATCGGGCAGCAAAAAACCCAATTGGACAACCTGCGCAGCCGGTTGGAAACCTGGGATAGCAATTTTGCCTTCCTGGAAGAAAAAGAGAAACACAACAACCGCAATATTTCTGAGGTGCAAACGGCCGTTGTCGAAATCAACAAGCGTTGGGAGCACATCTACAGCCGCCTGGACACCTCCAACAGCGCCATCCTGCGCCTGGAATCCAGCCTCTCTGGCATTACCGAAAAGCAAAACCAGGTCCAGGAAAGCACCAAAAACTGGATGGAGCAAATACAGATCGGTGAGTACGAGCGCAACCAGCGGCTGGAAGGATGGCGGCGTTTGTTGGAAGAACAGGAAGACAACATCGAGCGCTTCAACAAAGAGTTTGTCAAATTCTCCGACATGTACAAAGAGGCCCGGATGGCCGTGCAAACCCTCAGCGGCTGGCAGGAAGAGATCGAAAAGCAGCAGCGTGAAGCTACCGAGATTCTGCGCGTGGAAACCAGCCGTATGCAGTCGCGCTGGGACGACTTCCGCCACGAAAACGATAAGCGCTGGAAAAGCCAGGCTGTAGATTCCGAACAGCGCTGGAACACCGTCAACCGCCACGAGCGGGAAATCCGCGAAATGATCGACCTGATTGATGAGAAGATCGCCAAGCTGGAGCAGGAAAAAGATTTGCTCTGGCGCGTACAAACCGCCCAGGCCGATGCCCTCAAGACCTTCCCCCGCATCTGGCTGGAAGAAGTCGAGAAGGCCATCCAGCAAAACCCCAACCGCCGCCGCCAGCCTGCGCTGGTGCCCGTGCGCGAAGAGTTTGATTAAATTTTTGCCACAGAGGGCACAGAGGATTTAGAGAGTTTTCTCTTTTACCTCTGTGCCCTCTGTGGCCAATCCCAAATAGTTTCCAGATGTATGTAATTGGCACCGCCGGGCACGTAGACCACGGCAAATCCACCCTTGTAGAAGCCCTTACCGGCATTGATCCCGACCGTTTAGCAGAAGAAAAAGCGCGTGAAATGACCATCGACCTGGGTTTTGCCTGGCTCCAGCTGGGCGATAGCGAAACCCATGCCGAAGTGGGTGTGGTGGACGTGCCGGGGCACCGCGACTTCATCGAAAACATGCTGGCCGGTGTGGGCGGCATCGACGTGGCCCTGTTTGTTGTGGCGGCAGACGAGGGCGTGATGCCGCAAACGCGGGAGCACCTGGCCATTTTGGACCTGTTGGAAGTGCGCGGCGGCGTAGTGGCCCTCACCAAAACTGACCTGGTGGTGGATGACCCGGACTGGCTGGAGCTGGTGACGCTGGACCTGGGCGAAGTGTTGCAAGGCACCGCCCTGGCCGACGCGCCCATCATTCCCGTTTCGGCCAAATCCGGGGCAGGCCTCGCCGAGCTCAAGCAGGTGCTGTGGCAAAAATTAGCCGCCTCGCCACCCCGGCCAGACAACGGCCGTCCCCGCCTACCCATCGACCGCATTTTCACCCTGTCCGGCTTTGGCACGGTGGTGACGGGGACTTTGGTTGACGGCCGTTTCCACCTCGGCGACACGGTAGAAATCCAGCCAACCGGGCTGAAGGGGCGCATTCGCGGCCTGCAAACCCACAAAACCAAGCTGGAAGTGGCCCGCCCCGGCAGCCGCGTGGCCATCAACCTGACCGGCATCGACAAAGATGATTTGGCGCGGGGGCACATCGTGGCTGCACCGGGCGTCATTGGCCAGACGATTTTGTTCGACGCCGCCTACCGCCATTTGCCCGACGCCACCAAGCCGCTGAAGCACAACAGCACCGTCAAGCTGTTTGTTGGCGCGGCGGAACTGCTGGCGCGGGTGCGCGTTTTGGGCAGCGAGCGCATCGAGCCAGGACAAACCGGCTGGCTGCAATTGGCCGCTGCCGAACCGGTGGCCGTGACGCGGGGGGATCGTTTTATTTTAAGACGACCGTCTCCCGGCGAAACCATTGGCGGCGGGCGGGTGCTGGACCCGCATCCGGGCCGCCAACATCGCCGCTTCCGACCAGACACGGTGGCGCGGCTCAAAACCCTGTCACAGGGCACACCCGCCGAGCTGCTGCTGCAAACGCTGCGCCGCCTGGAACCAACGTCGGAGCAAAATTTGCGGCAAACGGTGGGGCTGGATGGGGAAACGGCCGTATCCGCCCTGGCCGAACTCGAAGCCAGCGGGCAGGTGGTGCGGCTGGAACAGCAGCTCATCTCCCAGGCGGGCTGGCAGACCCTGGTAAGCCAGCTTACCCAGCTGGTGACTGACTTTCACAAAAGCTACCCGCTGCGGCTGGGCATTTCGCGCGAGGAGCTACGCAGCCGGTTGAAGTTAAAAGCGGCCGTATTTAATCCGCTGATGGCCCAGGCCGCCGCGGAAAATCTGCTCATCGAGGCAGGTGCTTTGGTACACGCGCCGGGGCACGAGGTGCGTTTTTCGCCGCAGCAGCAGGGCAAAATTGATGCGCTGCTGCGCGAGTTCAGCCAGTTGGGTATTAATTCGCCCAGCGTGAAGGAGAGTAAAACGGCCGTGGGCGAAGACGTTTATTTTGCCCTGGTTGATCTGGGCCAGCTGCGCCCCATCTCGGCCGACGTCGTGTACGACCAGGCCACCTACGACCGGCTCATCAAGCGGCTGATGGCTGAGCTGGAAGCCAAAGGCAGCCTCAACGCCGCTGGCGTGCGTGATTTGCTGGACACCAGCCGCAAATACGCCATCGGCCTGCTGGAGCACCTGGACGAACGCCGCCTCACCCGCCGCGTGGGCGACGACCGGGTTCGGTTTTAAGCACGGTTTTTGGGATTGGCAAACAATCCGAAATTGTCATTCTGAGCGAGGAGCTGACACTGTCAGCCAGAATCCCTCTAAACTTCGCCTGATGGAACCTTTCGCGCAGGGCAAGGTGTGCAACGCCGAGCGGCCGTAGGGATTCTTAATTACGCTGCGCTCCATTCAGAATGACAAAACAACATCACAAAACAAACTGGAGAAAACATGGAATACAGACAACTTGGCAATTCTGGCGTGCGCGTTTCGGTTATTGGCATGGGCACAAATCGCTTTGGCAACAAAGTGGAGCAGGCAGAGGTTAATAATGTGATTGATACGGCCGTTGATTTGGGTGTCAACTTCATCGATACGGCCGATGTCTACGCCGACAACCAGTCCGAAGTGACTCTGGGCCATGCCCTTAAAGGGCGCTGGGACAAATTTGTCCTGGCAACCAAGGTCTACTTTAAAACCGGCGATGGTCCCAACGATTACGGCGCCTCCCGCTACCACATCATGAACGGCGTGGAGGCCAGCTTGCGCCGTTTGCAATCGGACCACATCGACCTGTACCAGATGCACCGCTGGGACCCACTCACGCCCATTGAGGAAACAATGCGGACACTGGACGATTTGGTGCGCAGCGGCAAGGTGCGCTACATCGGTGCGTCGGCTTACGCGGCGTGGCAGCTAGCCCAGGCAAATTTGCTGGCGGAAATGCGCGGCTGGTCTCGCTTTGTGACGGTGCAGTCCCACTACCACATGTTGGAGCGCGAGGTAGAAAAAGAGGTGATTCCCTACTGCCAGGCGGAGAATATCGGCTTTATTCCCTACTTTCCGCTGGCGGGCGGCTTCCTCACAGGCAAGTACACCCGCGAAGAAGGTGCGCCTGAGGGATCGCGGGGCGAATCGAGCCAATACGTGCAGCAGTACATGACAGACGCCAACTACACTCGGGTGGAGAAACTCACCACCTGGGCCGAAAACCGCGAGCGCACCATGGCCGAGCTGGCCATCGCCTGGCTGCTGGCCCAACCGCAGGTTTGTTCCGTCATTTCTGGCCTGACGCGGCTGGAACATTTGCAGCAAAACGCCAAAGCGGCCGATTGGCAGCTTACGGCCGTAGAGGTCAACCAAGTCAACGATATCTTGGCTGATTAGCCAGACAGTTCAGAATCTGAAAAGCAAGGTGAGATGAAGAATAACCAAAATACAGTATTCTTACTGAAACTATGGATTCCCACTATTATTCTTGGGAGCATCCTTTTGTATGGGCTGTTTGCCATGATTCAACGAGGCAATTACATCATTATTCCGGTTATGGCCATAGCTGGAATAATGATTTGGCGAACTTACACCAGTACAACGGCAGAATTCAACAAGTTATTAAAATCAAGTTCCCCGCAGCCGTTAATTGATTTCTATGATAAGAAATTTGGCAAGGCGAAAATTCCCCACAAGGACGCTCACTTAGTGTTCTCCAAGGCATTTGCCTATACCTTGTACGGTTACTTTGATTCTGCAAAAGCCGAGGCAGGTAAAATCCAATGGGACCAAAAGCCGCCGTTTTTTCAAGCACAACATACATATCTTCTTGCTTTATGGGCATACTTGGAAAATCATGATTTTCAGCATGGCGCTAATCTGGCGAAAGAGGCACGACGGTTAGCGGATATTTCTAAATCGTTCCCTGGTGCAAAAGCCTCGTTGAATGCTTATGACACAGTTATGGATATTGGCGAGCTTCTAAGTGGGAATTCCAATCCGAGCACATTTGCCAGATTAGAGTCAAAAATAAAAGACGCTCCAATCATTATGAAAGTTCTGGCGGCTTGGGGATTAGAAGGTTTCTATATTCAGTCTAGTCAAGCTGAACAAGCAAGGAAAATGCGAGAAATACTCACTAACTTTGCACCTTACTGCAAGGGGTTATCAAGCATTAGAAATTGACAAATCCCACCTTACTTCAGCAGCCTATTCAGAATCCCCACCATCCATAAGCCCGTCTGTTCGCCCCAAAACGAGGGTAAACGGCCGTATCAAATCCACACCAGCCCGCACATGCAGCGTCGCAGGCGCATCTGAGGGCACAAAAACGACAAATCGCTGCTGGTTGCTAAAATTAGCGCATGCCGCGTTTGCGGGGGGCGTGTCGCCCAGGTAGAGACGTTGCAGCGTAATCCCTTCAGGGCTGTCATCCGCTACCGTGAGGCGCAGGCGAATATTTGAGGAGGAAAAATCTAATGAGTGAAACAGCACCCACCGAAAATGAATGGAAACAGCTTTACGCAGAGGCCGAGCAGCTGTTAGCCCTCGCGCCCTGGGAGGAGTTGGAAGAAGACGAAGTTTTTGGAGTGCAGAATCCAGAAACTGGCCAAATCGGTTTTGTGAGCATCATGGGCAGCCTGGGAGAGCATCTGTCCATTGCCGTCTATTTGGGCGAGGAAGCTCTGTACAACTTCTGGCTGGTGCATGAACAAGCGGTATCACCCGAGCGAATTTTAGAAGTTCCGCAGCTGCAAGCCTCATTTGAAGATAGAAATGAATTGACGCGGCAGGATCGGAACCTTATCAAATCTTTGGGCTTAAAATATCGGGGGCGGCAAGCCTGGCCTATGTTCCGCAGCTACCGCCCTGGGTTTGTTCCCTGGTATCTAACCGCAGAAGAAGCTCGTTTTCTGACGCTTGTATTGGCACAAACCAGAAACGTGGTAGAGCGCCTGGACGAGACACCGGACCTGTTGGATCCACCAGATGACATCACCTACCTGGTGCGTATGGCCAACACAGGGAAAGATGGCGCAGTGACATGGCGAGATCAGATAATACAGGTACCGCCTCCCGTACTCCCTGGGCAGGATATTTTTCTAAGCCGTGAGATGTTTGAAGCTGTCCGCGACCTTAAGAGCAGCAAGATGATACTTGAGGTTGATTTCTTTTTAACCCCCATGCGTGTGCAGGAGCAGAAGGATGAACGGCCGTATTTTGCCTATATGCTGCTGGTGGTGGACCACAACAGCGGCTTTATCTTTGGCTCGGAATCAATGGGGGCAGTGCCCTCTTTTGCAGACATGCTAGCCCAGATACCGCAAGCCTTCCTGAGTGTTCTGGCAAAAAATAAGATGCGCCCCAGGCAAATCCAGGTGCAAACAGAACGCACCTACACTTACCTGACGACGGTCTGTGATCAATTACAGATCAAAATCAGCCCAACGCACTTTTTACCCCTTCTCGAAGAGGCCAAATCAGAGTTTTTTAATTTTCTAGAACGTTAGGCCCGGCTGATTCCAGGGAAGCTGGTAAGACGAGCGTAAACGGCCGCAGCAGTTCAACACCCGCCCGCAGCCGCAGCGTCGCGGTCGCATCTGCAGGCACAATAACAACATAATCCTGTTGGCTGTTGAAATTGGGACAGGCAGGGGTTTCGGGGAGTGTGGTGCTCAGGTAGAGACATTGCAGCAGAATCCCTTCAGGGCTGTCATCCGTTACCGTGAGGCGCAGGCGAATACGGCCGTCATCCACCGTCTGCAACCACGCCAACTGGGTCACACGGGCAATCGCATGACCAATTTCCAGCGGCATCTCAACTTCCCAGCTGTCACCTTCATGGTGATTCTCCCATTCTGGCTGAAAGCTGATCTCGCGATGAACATTGCTCAATTCGGTTGTTAAGGTGGCAGTCAGTACACTGGCATCAACCGCAACGGGCTGCCACTGTAAGTAATAATTTTGCTGCATGCCGCCGGTGCCTGGATCAAATACGGCGAGTCCACCCTGCCCTCCTCCAGGGCCATAGGCACGTCCTTGATCATCAAAAAGCGAATCGGGAAACGTAACGTAGGTGAGCGCCTGTTGCGGCGGAAAAGCCGCCGGGTCCATATCCCAGATGGGATCGACTTGCGTCAGTGTGGTGATATTTGTGGCGGTGGCGCTGAAATCGGCCGTTTTCACCGTCATGGTCACACCAAACTGGGAATCGGCCGCGAGGGGCGGTTCGTTCACTGGCAAACTCTGATAGCGATCATCAAACTGAACAAAAATTTGCTCCTCTATGACGTGAACAAAATATTGGTCCAGGTGGCGGTTGCTCCATAGTTCGGTGGAGTGTTCCAGATTGAAACGGCCGTTCAACTCCCACTCATCCCCGGAACACGGATCGACAAAGCGTTGGTTCGCCTCAGCCCAGGCAAACTGACATTCTTCTACGCTGACGCGGTCATCATATTCAGGTGAAACAGGCGAAAAGGCCATGAGCTGACCATCAAGCGTGTGCACTAGCCAGAAGCTGCCAAATCGGTAGGGCGTCTCGCTGGGCGGATAATTTTCCAGTGCCAAGGGTGGCTCAATCAGCGGGTGTTCAACGTCACCCAGGTCAAGCACTGGCTCCTCACCTGCCGGGATGGTGAATTGAAAATAGTCGGCAAAGACGGTAACGGCCGTAAATGGCAAATCGCGCAGGGTGAAACGGCCGTCTCCCACCGTCTCCGTCACGGGCGACCCACCCGGCTCCAGCCGCAGCTGCACCGCAGGCACCGGTTGCTGTGCGGCATCACTGGTGACGATACGGCCGTTCACAGTTCGCCCCGCCGGATTAGGCTCCTCTGAAACAGTCGTTGCCTCTTCAGAGATGGTCGCATCGGCTCCTTCATTGGTTTGTTCGATGACGATGTGAGGCGGAGTTTGTGTGGCAGCGTTTGGTGTATCCGTTGGGCTATCCTGACAGGCTACCAGGCTAACAAATACGGTAAAACACAATAAGAGCTTTGAACGGTCGAGAACCATTATTCACCTCGCAACTGTCTAACTTAACTGCTCATTTGGGGCAATGTTAATGTGTTTGAGAGGGAAACAAAGGGCTGATGGGGACTGCTAATCAACTGCCAATTTAGTGAGAAACGCTGGAAAGTATCAGGATGAAAAGTCTCACGCAAAGCGCAAAGGAGAAAACAGTTAACACCTTTGCGGCTTTGCGTGAGTTAAAAAGGCCGAGGCGAAATGTTATGGGGTTGGCTTTTCGACCGGATGCAGCAGGGCAAACGGCCGTTTCCTACCCCACTTCAGCAGCCCATTCACAATCATCACCCCCAGCAAAATGAGGGCAAACCCGGCGTAAGCGTGCCAGGTAAGCTGCTCGTTGAGCACCAGCACGCCCAAAATGACGCCGAACACGGGGATAAGGTAGGTGGTCATAGAGACATAGCTGGCAGGCGCTGTTTCCAGCAGGCGGTAATAGACCACGAAGGCAACGGCCGTTCCCAACACCCCCAGCGCCAACATCGAGCCCAGGGCAGGCAAAGACGGCAGCGCCAGGCTAAACGGCCGATCCACCAGCAATGAAAACGGCAGCAGGTAAATCGTAGCCATGATCATCTGCCCGGCGGGCGCCACCAGCGGCGGCAGGCCGCGCAGATGGTTGCGCGAGTAGACAATGGCCACGCCGTACATCAGACAAGCCAAAGTAACAGCCACCAATCCAAAAGTCGTCCCCTGCAAGCCATCGCCAAATGAAGGGGTCATGAGCAAGAGCAGCCCGCCAAATCCAATCAACACGCCTATCAACTTCGCCGGCGTCAATCGATCATCGGCCACAAAATAGTGGGCCAACACAATGGTAAATAAGGGCACAGTTCCATTGAGAATCGATGCCAGGGCGCTGTCGATGTACAGCTCGCCCCAGCCAAACAGCACAAAGGGAATGGTGTTGTGCACCAGCCCCATCACCGCCAGGTGGCGCCACACGGTGCGCGAGCGCGGCAGTGATTTGCCCTGCACCAGCAAAAAGACAGTGAGCAATACGGCCGCCAGCCCCACCCGCCCCAAAACCAGCGTCAGCGGCGGAATTTCGGCCACGGCCACTTTGATGAACAAAAAAGAAGGCCCCCACAAGGCAGCCAACAAGACCAGCAGTAAAAAGTTTTTGAGTTTCATAACAGCCCCTGTTGTTGAATTTACTTCCAAATTTATAATTGATCGCTCGCCGTGAATCGATCCATTACTTGCGCAAAATTACCCGATTGCTCAATTACCCATTTCCATTTTTCCACGCCTCATAAATCCGCTCCATCTGGGCAATGTGCTCAGGGACGTGACGGGTGTAGGTGTCCAGCCAATCGTCGAGGCTCATCTGGCCGCTTTCGGGGTGGTACGCCTGGTGCTGCCAGACTTCATCGGGCAGAGTTTGGATCAGCTCGTAGGTGCTTTGCCGCAGCCATTTGAAGAGGGAAACGGCCGTATCCACATCCATCGCATGATAATCCAGCATTTTAGCCCAGCGGTTCTCATCATAGGCCATCAGCGATTCACCCGGTTCGGCGATAAAACGGCGACAGCGCACGTAGCTGTTGGCCTCGCTGTCGGTGATGTGGATGATGATCTCGTGGATGGTCCAGGGATCAACCGGAGAGCGATACTGCCACATTTCCTGGGGAAAACGCGCCAGCGCCTCGGTGAGCAGGGTGTGGGCACGGCCGTACAGGGCAATCTTTTGCGGTCGATCCATAACAGCACTGTCCATCATTCAATCACCTCCCGCCACAGCAATACGCATCTCTTCCTTAAAGGTAGACATGACAATGCTGCTGGTCGATTTGGCCACCAGCGTGTAGGTGCGCAGCCGCTCCAGCAGTTTTTCCAGCTCGCCTGGATTGGCCACACGCACCTTTAGCAGGTAACATTCCTCGCCAGCCACCGAGTGGCACTCTAAAATGTCGGGTTCGGCCAGGCACTGGGCCACAAATTCCTGCTTGCAGGCGGCGTAATCTTCGCCGGGCGCGGTACCGATGATCAGCCGGACAAAGGCAGTAATCGGTTTGCCCAATTTTTGCGCGTCAACCACGGCAACATAGCGCTGGATGATCTCTTTTTTCTCCAGCTTCTTGATGCGCTCAAAGACGGTGGAAGTGGTTAAGCCCACCTGCTCGGCAATGGCGGTGTTGGAAAGACGGCCGTCTGCCTGCAAAAGATCGAGGATTTTGGCGTCAGTTTCGTCAATCATCTCGTATTTCTCGTTTATTTCAGAATATTATTCGGAAATCTCGCTCATTTGTGGAATATTATACGGAACAGGCTGAATTTGTCAATTTTTATTTTTTTCCGCTTTTGGTACAATCCGCCGCGATGAAAACGTACCTGACGATCTGGCTCGGCGCTGTTTTGGGGTTGTTTTTACTGACGGGCTGCGGACTGGAAACGGCCGCATCCCTGCCCCCGTTACCCACCCTGGCGCCAACCGGTCTGGCGGCCGTATCCACACTGCCACCGCCTACCGTAAATGAGGGAACGGCCGTGGCCGACGCCACCACGGTGGCCCAACTGCCCATCCACACCCCGGAACCCACCGCCACGGCCACACCCACCGTTACCCCGTCCCCCTCCCCCACACCAACGGCCACACCCATCGGCCCCTGCGAGGCCCGCATGCCCGGTGACGATCTGTTTACCATCGTCACCCAAACCTACGGCCTCAGCCGCGACTACGCCCCCCAAGATATCGTCTTGCTCACCGACTATTTGCCCGTCGACGTGACGCTAGGCTACCCAACCGAGCTGCGCCAGGTGGCGCTTGCCCCACTCCTCCAGATGATTGCCGACATGCAAAACGCAGGCCTGCAGCCGTGGATTTTGTCCGGCTACCGCAGCTATTCAGCCCAGGCCATCAGCTGGGAAAAGTGGAACCGCGAAGAGCCGGAACGCGCCGCCATTCTTAGTGCCCGCCCCGGCCACAGCGAACACCAGCTGGGCACCACCCTGGATTTTGGCTCGCCCGAGCTGGCCGAAATTGTGGGCATTGAGGATATTGAGTTTCACACCTATTTTTACCAGACCCGCGAAGGCATCTGGCTGGCCGAAAACGCCCATCGCTACGGCTTCACCCTCAGCTATCCACGTAGTGCTCAGGAGCTGACCGGCTTCTTCTACGAACCGTGGCACTTCCGCTATGTCGGCGAAGAGATGGCCACCTTTTTATACGAATCGGGCACGTACCTGACCGAGTACCAGCTTATCAACCAACCGGAGCCTTGCATCCCATGAGGGTTTATCCACAGATTTCGCAGATTACACAGATTTATAACCTCTCATTCCCGCGGAAGCGGGAATCCATCCCTGCCCACCTGAAAGTGGATTCCCGCCCCACGCCTTCGCGGGGGCAGGCTCTGCACGGGAATGACAAGTTAGGAAGCCTACTATTCTTTTTGGCGCTTATTTTTTTGATGGGTTGTGGCAAAACGGCCGTTTCCACAGCCTCACTGCCTACCCTGGTCCCCACCCTGGCGCAGGCAGTTGCCACCGAGCTTGCCCCACCCACTCCCGTCCCACCAGCCACAAACACGCCGGAAGCGCCAACGGCGACGGCCGTTCCGCCAACACCCGAACCCACCAACACGCCGCTGCCTCCGCTTACTCTGGCCGTGCCGGACGCCTGGCAAGCAATCATCAGCCAGGTGTTGGCCCAGGCCAGCACCAGCCGCAGCTGGCAAATCGTGCCAGCCAGCCAACCGGCCGACGCCAACTTGATTGAAAATGGCGGCGGGCAGCTCATCTGGCAGGAAGCCATCGTCATTGCTGTGCCGTTTGTGACCGAGTGGGAGTTCATCACCCAGGCCGATGCGGAAGCGATACTGGCCAACGGGCATCAGCTGGCGGTCGTGCGGTCCTGGTCCGAGCTGACGCCAGATTGGAAGCCGCTAAGAGTCGACGGCCGTTACCCCACCGATCCCGACTATCCCTTCCACAACCGGCTCACCCTGGAAACCGCCAGTAGGGAAGCGGCCGAACTGGTGCCCATTTTGCAGACGGCCCTGGCCCCGGAACCCATCGTTCACCTGGCCAGCGTAGGCGACATCATGATGGATCGCGGCCTGGGAATCGTCATTCAGACCGGCAACCTGGCCTATCCCTTCGCCAAAGTCGCCCCGCTGCTGCAAAACGCCGACATCACCGTGGGCAACATGGAGTCGGCCATGGGCGACGTGGGCGAACCGGCCAACAAAAGTTATCCGTTCCGCGCCCCGCCCGTTGCCGCCGAAGCGCTGGCCGTGGGCGGCTTTGACGTCGTGTCGCTGGCCAACAACCACGGCATGGACTACGGACCGGAGGCACTGCTGCAAGCCATCGACCTGCTGCAAGCCCAGGGCGTAGCCCCCATTGGCGCGGGAGCCAATTTTGACGCCGCCCACACGCCCTACATTACCCAGGTCAACGGGCTGTCGCTGGCGTTTTTGGGCTACGTGAATGTGCCGGTGGAAGCGAGGAGTGCCTTTGATACGGCCGTCTGGACCGCCACCGAGACCACTCCCGGCCTCGCCTGGGGTGACCCCGAGGTAATTGCGGCGGACGTGGCGGCCGTTCGCGATCAGGTTGATCTGGTGATTGTGGTGCTGCACAGCGGCTTCGAATACATCGAGGAACCCAGCGAACCGCAGGTAGCTGCCGCCCAGGCGGCTATCGACGCCGGGGCCAAGCTGGTGATCGGCCACCACGCCCACATTTTGCAGGGCATTGATTTTTACAACGGCGGGGTGATTGTCTACGGGCTGGGGAATTTTGCTTTTGAGATCGATGGGCCGCCGGAAACGGCCGTGCTCAACGTCTGGCTGGATCAGGATGGCGTACACACACTGGAGCTAATCCCGGCCATCATCCAGGAAGGCGGCGCGCCTCGCCTGGCGGAAAGCTGGGAAGCAGCGCCTATTTTGCGCCAGGTGTATTTTTTGACGCGGATTTTGAACAGCCGGTGAGTGAAGGGGTGAAGGGGTGATTGGGGGAACGGCCGTTCCCCAACACTACTCTCCAGCTTGGGCATTGGCGCGCGCTTGAACAATCATTTTGCCACCAAAAGAACCAATAAACCCGCCCACTACCGCGGCCACAATCAGTAAAACGAGCACCACCCAGCCCAGCTCATTAGCCACAAAATCATTCAGCTGGCTCATAAATTCCAAGGGTGGCGCCGTAAACAACAGGCCAACCGTCACTACCCCAGCAAGAGCCACCACCACGAGTAGCAGTGCCGCGCAGCCAATTGCTCCAAAACAACCGCAGCCCCAGCGCCAGGGTCTTTCTTGATCCAGTTTTTGACGATTTTGTTCGTTAGCCATTCGGTATTTTCCTTTTTGTGGTCTGCCCAATTATTGTTCGTTTTTTGATTTTCTCAAAAGCGGCGTCTAGACATATCAGAGGGGGCCTTCTATACTTGCTTTCAGGAGAACCAGTTAGATTATTCTGGGAACGGCCGTGGTATCTTTCTAAATGATAGAATTACCCTATCTACTCCCCTATTTCGTTTCTTTTTTTATCTCAGCGGGCATCTGCGTTTACGCCTGGACGCACCGTCATTTACCGGGGGCCAGGCTGTTTACGGCCGTAGCCCTGGCGCAAACCGTGTGGATTTTGGGGTCTATCCTGGAATTTTCTAGCAACACCCTCACCGGCAAAATTTTTTGGGACAACTTTCAGTACTTAGGTACCTGCCTGTGGATTCCGGCATTGTTTGCTTTTACTCTGCGCTACACGGGCCGCCAAATGAAGCAGCACCGGCTCACGTGGATATTAATTGGCCTGGTTGAAGGTATCTTTCTCCTTTTGGTCGTCACCAGCCCCTGGCACAACCTGATCCGCACCGACACAACGCTTGTTAACACCGGCCGGTTTCTGGAGCTGTCTTACCGCTACCCGCTGCCAATTTGGATTTTTGCGGTGTTTCTCTATGGGCTCTTGTTCATCAGTGCCTATTTTCTGGTCGATAAATATTTCCACACCCACCGCCTGTATCGGGTCCAAATTGCCATCATTCTGGTGGGAACCTTGATCCCGGTCATCGGTATCACCCTAACCCTTTTTGACCTGCGTATCACACCCTTCTTACCACGCGACACAAGCCCCTTTACCTTTGCCGTAGGCAATCTCTTCATCGCCTGGGGACTGTTCCGCTATCAACTGTTTAGCATTGTCCCCGTCGCCCATGATCTGGTCGTCAAAAGCATGAGTGATGCAGTCATCACGCTGGATGAACAAGATCGCCTGGTTGATATCAATCCAGCCGCCCAAAAACTGATCGATGTTTCCGCCAAGGACGTCATTGGTCAACCGGCTGAACAAGTTTACGCCGGATGGCCAGCGCTGTTGGCCAGGTTTAAACACGTTCAAGAGGTGCACACCGAAATCGAAATTAAGGAGGGCCAAAATGTCAGCTGTTTTGATCTACGCTTCAAGCCGCTGCACAACCACCTGGGCCAGCCCGCCGGCCGCCTCATCGTGGTGCGAGACATCACGAAGCGCAAGCAAGTTGAGCAGTCCCTCATCGCGCGTAAAGCCGAACTTGAGATCGTCAACAAGGAGTTAGCAGACGCCAACGAGCGGCTCCAGGTCCTGAGCAATATCAAAGACGAATTTGTGGCCAATGTATCTCATGAGCTGCGCACGCCTATCAGCAATATTCAGCTTTACCACGATCTGTTGGGCCGCCAGCAACAGATCGAAGGCCGCTACATGGAAACGCTCCGCCACGAAACCAGGCGGCTGTCGGTGCTGATTGAGAATTTGCTGGCGCTCTCCCGCCTGGATCAAAATCGGACCAGGTTCACCATCCAGGCGGTGGACCTGAACGCGCTGGCGCAGGAATATGTGACGGATCGCCAGGCCATGGCTTCGAAGAGAGGCTTGACGTTACAGTTTTCCGGAGCCGACAACCTTCCGGCAGCGAAAGGCGATCCCGATTTGCTGGGCCAGGCACTGAGTGTCTTGTTGACAAACGCCTTAAACTACACCCCGGCTGGCGGCGAGGTGACAGTCAGCACCCGGTTTTGTGAGGAAGACGAGGGGGAACGGCCGTACGTCGCCCTACAAGTCACGGATACCGGTCCAGGCATCCCGCCCGAAGACAAAGAACGCCTCTTCGCTCGCTTCTTTCGCGGCAAAGCAGGCACAGAATCCGAAGTGTCCGGGACAGGTCTGGGATTATCCATCGCCAAAAAAATTGTGGAGCAGCATCAGGGCAAAATTGAAGTAGAAAGTGAGGGAATTCCCGGGCAAGGTGCCACGTTTATTATCAAGCTTCCCCTGTAGAAAGGTAGATCAAAAAAGGCTGGCATCTGTTTAGATGCCAGCCTTATCCACTACAGGGCTTGCGTGGTTGTCGTTACGCCAGTGCACGTTCAAACTGCGGCGGCAGCGCTAGGGGCCAGTTGAAGGCCACCAGGGCCGACCGCGCCAGCAGCCGTACCCGCCGCCACACATCACTGCGGCGCAGAGCGACATCGGTGCAGGCGTGATCCGCATCATGGCAGACACGCATCAAGTCCATGCGTAATGAGGACAACGCTGCTTTTTGTCCTTCTGTCAGGCAGTCAGCTACTTCCGCTACAAACATCGTCTCGAACTGGTCAAACTCCTGTATCAATCGATTAACTTTACAGGCATCGTTGGGATACAGGCGCAGCTGACCCGTCACCGGCAGCGCCAGCGCTTGCAAAACTGCTTGTAATTGATTCTGTTGCGAATTCATTGTATCCCGTCCTTTTGTCGGTAAGCGGTAATCCGTGGTCGGTAATCGGTCAGTTGGACCGATTACCGTTTACCGTTTACGGATTACCGTTTACTGTGCCACAGGCACCACGCCATCCAGCCCGTACTCCTTCTGCCGCTCGTCGCGGAACTGCCTGGTGTACAGATTATAGTAATGGCCACGTGCCCGGATAAGTTCGGCGTGTGTACCCATTTCCGACACACCGCCATTTTCAATGACCATAATGCGGTCGGCGCTTTTGATAGTGGACAACCGGTGAGCGATGATGAAGCTGGTACGGCCGTTCATCAACGTCTCCATACCCTGCTGAATCAACGCCTCCGTCAGCGTGTCCACCGAGCTTGTCGCCTCGTCCATGATAAAGATGTCTGGCCTGGCCAGAATGGCCCGTCCCAGGCTGATCAGCTGCTTTTGACCCACGGAGAGCAGCACACCGCCTTCACCCACTTCGGTCTGGTAGCCATGCTCCAGCTTGGCGATGAAGTCGTGCGCACCGGCCATTCGAGCAGCCTCTTCCACTTCGGCGTCGGTGGCATCAAGACGACCGTACCGCAAATTGTCCATCACCGAGCCCGAGAACAGGTGCGGCGTTTGCAGCACCATGCCGATCCGTGACTGGATGGCATACTGCGTCAGCGTCGTGTAATCGTGCCCGTTGATCACAATCTTGCCCGCCGTCGGTTCGTAAAACCGGCAAATCAGGTTGACCAGGGTCGATTTACCCGCACCCGTCGGACCAACCAACGCCACCGTCTCACCTTGCGGAATACGCAGCGACAGGTTTTCAATCACTGGCTTGCCATCTTCATAGTGGAACGACACGTTGTCAAACACGATGTCGCCCCGAATGCTGCCTGGATCAAACGCTCCAGGTGCGTCCACGATCTCCGGCTGCGTGTCCAACAGCGAGAAGATGCGCTCGCCAGAGGCCACTGCCTGCTGCATGCTGGCATACACCGCCGCCATCTGCTGAATCGGCCAGAGCATGAAGGTGACGTAGGAGATGAATGCCTGCAAGCCACCAATCGTCATGCCGCCCACTTCAAACTGCGCGCCGCTGAACCAGACCACCACGGCAATGCCCGCCGCGCTTACCAGCTGCACCGCTGGCAAAAACAGCGCCGACAGCCACGCCGCCCGGTAAGAGGCCTGGTACATGTCGTCCGTCAGCTCATTGAACTGGTTCAGATTTTCATGTTCACGCCCCAACGACTTCACCACGCGCACGCCGCTGATACTTTCGCTGTACGAACCCGTGATCTTGGAGTTCAGCTTGCGCACCCGGCGGTACTCCGTCAGGATGCGCTGCTTGAAGGTGATGGCCACCTTCCACAGCGCGGGAATCATCACCAACACCAGCAGCGTCAGTTTCCAGTTAATGGCAAACATGAAGCCAAGCGAAGTCAGAATGCTGGTAACGGTCCAGGCGGTGTCCAGGAAACCCCAGGAAACCAGGTCACCCACACGCGTCGCATCGGATGTCACGCGAGACATGAGCCAGCCGTTCGACGTGCGGTTGTAGTACGACAAAGGCAGCTTCTGTAGATGATCGAACATCTGCTTGCGCAAATCGTACTGCACCAGGTGGCCCAGGTAACCCGCGGCCGTAATGAAACCGAAGACAAACACGGCAAACACCAGGAACCACAAGCCATACTGAATTGCCAGCGCTCGCAAGGCATCCAGGTCACGAGCGATGATGCCTTCATCAATCATGCGCTTGCTGAGGTAAGTAAAGTAAGATTCGATGAGCGCAACGACCGTAATACACACCAGAAACGTCGCCATGAATGGCCAATGGTTCAAACCCTGCCGCAAAATCCGGCGGATCGTTGTGCTATTTACCTCGCTATCAAATTCTTCTTCTTCAAAATACAAATCGTCCATTAGATTTCTCGTCTTGTGTGTGGTAGAGACGTTGCAATGCAACGTCTGTACAATGCAACGTCTCTACCGAATTAATCACCCGCCTGGGGCAGTTTGTGGTAGCCATTTGCCTGCGCGGCTGGCGCGCCGGCCACTGCCACGGTCGACAAATCCGCCTCCAGCTCATCCTCGATGCGTGACTGCAATTCGTAGATGCGCTGGTACGTGCCGGGCACGTTCACCAGGGTGTCGTGGGTACCACGCTGCACGATACGGCCGTTTTCCAGCACCAGCACCAGGTCCGCATTCATCACGCTCTGGATGCGATGGGCAATCAGGAAGGTTGTGCGTGATTCCATCAGCCGGTCCAGCGCCGCCCGGATTTCGGCTTCCGTCTCGGTGTCTACCGAAGAGGTTGCATCGTCCAAGATCAGCAGGCGCGGATTGCGCAAAAAGGTCCGTGCCAGCGTTACCCGCTGCTTTTGCCCGCCGGAGAGCGTTACACCCCGTTCACCCACCATTGTGTTGTACCCCTTGGGGAACGACAGAATAACGTCGTGCACGGCTGCGGCGCGGGCGGCCGTTTCAATTTCCGCTTCAGTCACTTCACGCGTCACCCCATAGGTGATGTTCTCGCGAATCGTCAGCGAAAAGAGGAACGGTTCCTGCATCACAATGCCGATCTGCTCACGCAGATAATCGCGCGGGTAATCCTTCAGCTCAACATCGTCGAGGAGGATACGGCCGTAGGTATACTCATAAAACCGCGGCAGCAAATTCACCAGTGACGTTTTGCCCGAACCAGTACCACCTAACAAGGCAACCACCTGCCCCGGCTCCACGCCAAAGGAAATGTGGTGCAGCACCTGGTCCTCTTCTGCTTCGTAGGTAAAACCCACATCTTCAAACCGAACCGCTCCACGAACCGGCTGTTCTGGCCGGTACTTGCCTTCGGTGATGGGCTCTTGCTCCTGGCGCACAATTTGCAGGATACGGCCGTAAGACACAAACCCCGTCGATACATCAGCAATCAAGCGGCCCAGGTTGCGGATCGGCCAGATGATTTGCGTGACAAACCCAACGTAGGAGATGTAATCCCCGGCGGTAATCGCGCCATCAATCGCCATACGCGCTCCCAGATAAAAACCCAGCAGCATCTGCGCCCCACATAGCAAATCCGTGGAGGGCCAAAAGACCGCGTGCATCGTCGTCAGGCTGCGGCCTCGGCGGTACTTTTCCTTGTTTTCCCGCTCAAACATGTCCTGTTCGAAGGATTGACGGGCAAACGCCTTCACCACACGGACGCCAGCCAGGTTCTCTTGCAGCCGGTTAGACAGCGTCGCTTCCTGCTCCTGGAAATGCTCATACGCCTCACCCACCTTAATGAAGAAAAAGTAGGAGATTAGCAGCACTACCGGAATAATGGCCACCGACAGGAAAGCCAGCTTGACATCAATTGTTAACAGGGCGGCAAAGTTCACCACAAACAGCAGCACAATACGGCCGATTCCCACCGTCTGCTCGGCAAAGAGCCGCCGCACCGTATCCACATCAGACGTTGCCCGTTGCAGCAGTTCACCGGTCTGCATGTTGTCGTGGTAAGTGAAGGTCAGCCGCTGAATGTGGTCATACAAGAAGTTGCGAATGCGCAGCACCGCTTTCTCCGACACTTTTGCCGCCAGCCGGCCACCAACGAAGGTAAAAAGCCCCTGCAGTGTCGCCAGGGCCACAAACCCCAGGGCAACCCAGGGCAGCAGCTGCAGCATATTTGCCGCCGGTAGAATCTTGTCTACAAAGTAGCCCAGGAAGTAGTAAATCCCGGTCTGTGCCAGTGCGGCCACACCTATACTGACAATGGCGATAACGTAAACAAGCTGATAGCCTTTCAGCAATCGCCACAGGCCCACAAACTTGTTCTCTACAACCGTTTCTTTTAGGTCAAATGTTTCTACAGACATGTTGATTTCCGTCTCTTCTGTGGAGCGACCTCTGGTCTCTCCCTTGTTTATGTCAGGATATCAACGATTGTTGACACCCTTTGTCCGGTATTTAACCTCCTGGAATTTTCCTACAAAAACCACCCTTTAAGCGGCGTTTTCAGGAGGTCAGAGCAACAAAAAACGCCACCAGGCGTACCCGTGGCGTTCTCCAAAAACAAAAAAACGGTCACGGGCTTGTGAGCGCCGTGACCGTAAAAAAATCACCTCTTGTTTGTGAGATATTTCACAAACGAAGTATCCGGTCACAGGCGCAAAGGTTGGCAACTCCACCATCGGCGTTGCGGAATTTGCTGATGTTGCTATCGAAGAACATTGTGTTCATTTGCGCCTATCTCCTTTAAGATTTTGCTAATTTTTCTAGCCTCGGCAATATAACATAGGTTGTTGGGAGCGTCAAGGCTAACTTCTGACCAATTTTCTCATGTCAAAAGTTAGGGTGAGAAGGGTAATAAGGGCAAAATTGGAAATGGAAAGTAATTGGGTAATTGGGTAATTGTGCAATTACCCAATTACAGCCTTCCCTACAACTCACCCGCAATATAAGCCTCCGTCAACTTACGCGCTTCGTCATCCGTGAACTGTTCGGGGGGTGTTTTCATGAAGTAGGACGAGGGGGCGATCAGTGGGCCACCAATGTTGCGATCCAGCGCCAGCTTGGCACAGCGTACGGCGTCAATCATCACCCCGGCGGAGTTGGGCGAATCCCATACTTCTAGCTTGAGCTCCAGGTTGAGCGGCACGTTGCCAAAGGCGCGACCTTCCATGCGAATGTGGCACCACTTGCGATCAGTCAGCCAGGGCACGTAGTCGCTGGGGCCAACGTGCACGTTTTCGGCGCCCAGGTCATAGGGCAGCTGGCTGGTGACGGCGTTAGTCTTGGATATCTTCTTGGATTCCAACCGCTCCCGCTCCAGCATGTTGTAAAAATCCATGTTGCCGCCGAAGTTGAGCTGGTAGGTGCGATCCAGGTGAATGCCGCGATCCTTAAACAGGTTTGTCAACACGCGATGCGTAATTGTGGCCCCGACCTGGCTCTTGATGTCGTCGCCCACAATAGGCAGGCCACGCTCGACAAAGCGCTTGCTCCAATATTCCGAGCTGGCGATGAAGACCGGAATACCATTCACAAAGGCGCAGCCCGCTTCCAGGGCTTGCTCCACGTACCACTTGGTGGCCATTTCTGAACCAACAGGCATGAAGTTCACAATCACGTCCGTGCCGGTGTCTTTAAGGATTTTGACAATGTTGTCGGTGGGGCCAGGCGCTTTTTCCACCACGGTTTTTACGTATTTGCCCAGGCCATCATGGGTCATACCCCGGGAAACGGGCACGTTGAGGTAAGGTACGTCGGCAAATTTGATGGTGTTGTTGGGATGGGCCCAGATTGCTTCGCTTAAGTCTTTGCCCACCTTGCCCTGCACCACATCGAAGGCAGCGGAAAATTCGATATCGCGCACGTGATAACCGCCAACCGTGGCATGCATTAGCCCTGGAATTTCGGCATCATCGGCCGCTTCTTTGTAATATTGAATTCCCTGCACCAGTGATGAGGCGCAGTTACCAACGCCGATAATGGCTACGCGCACTTTTTTTCTTTCTGACATGTTTTCTCCTAACTTTTGGGGCTGGTTGCCGTCGGGAGCAAGCAAGCAAAGCGATAAATGGGTACCGATCAAGCAGATGTGGAATCTGGGTGAGCACAAAACCCGGCTCAGCGTGTCAGGCTCTCGATTGGGGAATAGCCCAGTTTATTGATTGATGAATAGAATGGTTCCAACGTGCGATTATACCTCTGCGAAAAAAGATGACAAAACGTTATGTCAATTTTTAGAACCATGTTCGGGAATCTTTCAGGTAGGTGCGGACAGTGTGACGGCCGTCTTCCCCCACTTCCTCACCAAACGGACCAACACCTGGCGGCAGGCACTCCAAAATGACCGGCACTTCTGGCATGGCTTCGAGCGCCCAAAGATGCAGCCCCAGCTTCAGGTGCCCGTGGCCGATGGCCTGGCGGTTGGAATCGGCCATGTAAAACAAGGCCAGTTTGTCGCCAGCGTCACGCATGGTGGCGGCGGCGTCCTGTTCTTCCAGGTTCATGTGGAAGGCGCTGAGGGTGAGGCCGAGGCTGGGTTGGTTGAGGCGGTGAATCATGGCCAGGGTTTCGGCCGTGTTCACACACAAAAAGCTCTCGTAGCGGTTCACCACGTCAACGGCCAGCCGGATGTTGCGCCCGGCAGCAAAGCTTGCCAGATGAGCCACGGCCGTTTCAAAAAACCTCTGCTCCTCCACTCTGCTGCTCAGCGGCCGGATACGCCCAGGTAAGTTACGAATGACAACAACAGGAGCTTGCAGGATAACGGCCGTTTCAATCACTTCCTCCACATGGTTAAGCGCCACCTGGCGAACGGCCGTATTAGGGTGCGCCAGGTCCACCGGGTTGGGGGCAAGCGCGAAGCAGGTAAGCCCATTTTCGTGCATAATCTGCACCGCGTTGGCAGGTGCCTCGATGTGGGCAAAAGGCAAAACCACACCATCGTACTTCATCGCAGCTACCAGCGGCGCGGACTCGGTCAAAGGCATCTGGCCCAAGGTCCAGAGGGCAACGCCCAGTTTTGGTCGAGAGAAAATTTCCATGTGTTAAACCTCTTAATGGGACGCGGATTTGCCTGATTTGCCTGATTTGAAGCATAAAAAATCAGGCAAATCAGGGCGATCAACGTTCTATTCGTTCTGAATCCAAACGTTGCATGACAAGCAGTGCTGTTCCCAACAAAACGAGCAAAATGAGGCCAACGGCCGTCATCATCCAACCCAACTTCAAGCTGCGCGGGGAAAATCTGTATGTAACTTCATGCGCACCGGCGGGTAGCAGTACGCCGCGAAACAGGCCATCCGCCTGGAGCAGTTCAGCTGGAGCACCATCGACAGTGACCTGCCAGCCGGGGTAGTGGGCATCGGTGAGCAGGAGAAGTTGGGGCTGGCTGCTGCGGGTTTGCACCACCACCTTTTCCGGCGTGTAGCGCGTGATTTCGGCAGTGGCGTCAGGATCGGATACCCCCTCTCGATTTGCGCCGTGGCCGAGGAGAACGGCCGTCTCCCGCCCATCAAACTCAGGCTGCTGCATGGTTTGCAGGACGGCCGTCTCGTCTGGCTGCCAGGTCCAGCTAGAGAGCAAAAAAGCGCGCGGCAAAACATCCAGGTTCTCGTAAATTTTCACGTCGCCAGAATGGATGAGCCGGTAGCTGCCCAGCACCAGCGGCTGAAAGGTATCGTCACCTTCGTTGATGAGCGTGGCGCCATAAACTTGCCAGACACTCTGCCCCGGCCCGTGCAAAGTGAGCCGGGCTGGACCTGCTGGGGATGGCCAGTTTGCCAAACCAACATCGCCGCTAGCGATCGCGACGGGCAATTCCCACCGGTCGCCTGCGGCCGTTTCAACCTCTACCCACCCTGGCTGGCCTTTGTTCACCAAAGCCAGGGCGGTGGCGGTGAAGGTTGGCGTATAGGCAATTGGCAATGATTCACCCGGCCCCAGCGCGGTGGGAAACTCCAGGTCAAAGAAGGCGGTTGTACCTGGGGCAACTTCCTGCCAGACGTCACCCACTTTGTCGGTGATGATAAAGCGGCTGTTGGTGAGATCGAGCCAGGTGTTGGGGGGAACGGCCGTCAGATGCTCGCGGAGACGGCCGTCTGTGGTGCGCGTGTCGGGCGGCAGGACCAGCTGCACAAACTTGCTATACGAACTCAGCGGCAAAATACCGCCATCAAAACCGTCTACCGCCGCCAGGCCAAAGCTCAACGGCAGGTTCGGGCCGATGATCTCCTTCTGCTTGATGGCGATGGTGTAATCGTACTGCGCCTCGGGCGAGAGCTGATCGCGGTAAATCGTGTTGATTTCGGCCTGGTCACCCACATCGAAGAAGATGTCCGACAGGCTGAGGAAGCGATCCGGCGGTCCATCACATTCATTAACCTGTGCCTTCAGGCACAGGTCTTCCGAAAGCAGCCGGGCCAGCGGCGGGCGCAAGTCAAAATACGCTTCGGGCGTGGTGAGGTTGTTGTAGGGATGGGTGCGTGTACCCCAGAAGAGCAGCACAGCCATGAGCGGCAGCAGCAGCCAGGGGGAACCGGGCTCGCGCATTTCCACCTTGAAGCGGAAACGGTTTTCTGGGGCGTAGACCAAACGCTGTCCCATAATGAGGCCAAACAGCAGCGCCAATTCGAGCAGCCAGAGCAGCAGCGTGCCGGGACTAGCCGCTTCAAACGGCGCCTCGGGACCAGTCTGTACAAAGATGGCGGCGATTTGGGCCAGGGCATTCCAGGCGACAAGACCAACCATAAGCCAGATGCCGACGCGAAACGGCCGTTCCAGATGCCACAAATTTTCTTTCGCCCGCAAGGGAATGCTGCGCCAGTGCCGCTGCCGCACCAGCCAGCGATCCAGCACCATCTGCCAGCCCAGCCCGGCCAGCAGGGCCACGCCCAGCGCATACACCGCCAGCCAGCGGGCGGGCACGCGGAACAACTCGAAGCCGGGCAGGCGCGCCAGGAGCCAGTTGAGCGGGTTGAAGATGCCCAGGGCCAGGAGCAGGCCCAGCAATACCAGGGTGATGGCGGGCAGCACACCGCGCCACTGCCGCCACTGCCACGCTGCCAAAAAGGCCAGCAGCAGCGCCGTCAGCGGCAAAATGGCGACGTATTCGCTAAACAAGGATTGGCCGTAGGCGGGCAGCAAGGCCCGGTTGATCAGCAGCGGGTGCAGCGAAAACGACAGCACTTCGTTAGGCGTCAATCCACCCTGACGGCTGGACTGCTGGATCAGTTCAAAGGTGGGCAGGAGCTGAACGGCCGTCAACAGCACCGCCACACCCCCACCCATCAGCAAAACTAGGGGCAGCCGCCGGTAAAATCGGCGCCACTGGAAGTTGAGTCCCAGTCCATGCGGCGAATCGCGCAGGAGCCACTTCTCCAGCCAATGGGCCGCGCCCCAGACGATAAGCATGACGCCGGTGATGAAGCTGGTCTGGGTGTGCCCGGCCAACAGCTGCAGGCTGAACAGCAAGGCAAAGCCCACCGCACCCTGGCCCACCAGCACCCAGCGGTTGCCCATCCGGCTGCGAAAGACACGAGCGGCAACCCACAAAAACCAGGGCATCCAGGCCAGCCCTTGCAGCTGGTTGATGTGCTCCACCTGGGCGGTGAGATAACCACCGAGGGCGAAGAGAACGGCCGTTACCAATCCCCCCCAGCGCCCCAGACCCAGCGTTTGCCGCCCGGCCAGGTATGCCCCCACCCCGGCAATGAGCAGATGCAGCAAAATCGAGGCGCTGACGGCGTACGGCGTGGGCAGCAGCAGCCAGACGGGCCAATTGAGCGGGTAAAAAAAGCCAACCTGGCTGTTGGCCAGGAAAGGTGCGCCCATGAACAGGTGCGGATTCCAGAGAGGGATACGGCCGTTGCGCAGCGCTTCAGCCGCTGCGTGCCAGTAAGGATAAAAGTAGAGGAAGGTGTCGCCGCGCGCCAGAATCAGGTTGCTGAAGGCCATCTTGTTAAAAAAGATCGCCAGCAGCACCGGCAGCCACACCAGCGGCGGCAGTCGCTTGAGCCACTCAAACCGCCGCATAATTTCCCCGATTTTTTATCCACAGATTGCACAGATGATACAGATGAAGAGTCTTAATCTGTGAAATCTGTGTAATCTGTGGATTAATTTTATAGAGAATGATGCCGTCGGAGTTGGTGACGGCCGTTAGCGTAAAGCCTGCTTCTTGCACGGTACGAATGATGGGTTGGGCAGCGGCCGTGTTCGGCAAAACGATGTAGCGCGGGGAGCCATCCTGGCCAAAGGCGGCCAAGTCGGCGGTGAGGGCGGCGGCGTGAGGGAACCAGCTGACAAAGACGCGCTTGTCGAACAGGTGGTAGCGCCACTGCCAGCTGAACCAGTGGTCGTAGAGGACGGTGCCGTAGGGGGCATCGGCCAGGGCGGCGGCGATTTCGGCGGCGCCCTGGTCGGCCTGGGGGGAGCTGCCGGGTGGGGTACGGCCGTTCCGCGCCGCCCACGAGGCAAAAACCAGCACCAGCGCCAAAATCACAATTGCCCCGCGAAAATGCAGGACGGGAGCCGCTGGAGGCAGGTAAGTTAACAAATCATTGTAGGCACGGGCCAGCAAAATCGCCAGCAGCGGCAGCAAGGGCAGCAAGTAACGGTCCCATACTGGAATGGCGAACAGCCAGTGGAAGAGGCCGTAGCCGAGAATAAAGATGAACAGGAGTCGGTCGATTTTTTCTTTAACGCAAAGGCGCCAAGACGCAGAGGGATTGGTTTGGGGGCTGAGGTGCCTTAAAACAAGCCAGGTGGCAGCGGGGATGAGCAGGAAGAAAATGAGGGGGGAAACGGCCGTTTGCCACAAATCCCCCCATGCCCAAAATCGGGGCCAAATCTCCCAGGACCAGCTGAGACGGACGCCGCCAAAGTTGCCGATCTGGTTTTGCCAGAGTAAGAAGCTGCCGCTGCGGGCCGCTTCCCAGGCGCAGAGTGCCACAAGCGGCGGCAGCAGTCCGGCCAGCCAGCGCACCCAGCGTGCCAGCCGCCAGCCCAAAATCCACCCCAGCCCCAGCAGCAGCGGCAAAAAGAGCACGGCCTGGTATTTGGTCAGCAGCGCCAGGCCGAACAGGATGCCTGCCCCGAGTGGTTTGCGCGTGGCAACGGCCGCCAGGCCAGTAATCAGTAAAAAAGTCATCAGTGGATCGGTAAAGGCAGTGGGACTGAACTGGATGGAGAGGGGAAACAGGGCCACGAGGGCGGCGGCGAGGACGGCCGTTCTCGGCTGCCGGTACAATTTCCAGGCCAACACCCCGGTCAGCGGCGCCAGCAGCAGCGAGACAATCCAGTTGGGCCAGCGGGCGGCAAATTCTACCGGGCCAAACAGCGGGTAAAAAAGCGCTTGCAGGTAAAAGAGCAGCGGCGGCTTGTCCACTGGCTGCATGCTCAGCAGCGGATCACGCCAGATGGCAATTTCTCGCGCCCAGGTGGCAAACAGCGCTTCATCCGCCTGGAAGCTGTTGGCAAATAGACCGGGAGCGCGGAGAACGGCCGTTAGCCCGGTAATCAGCAGCAGAGGGTATTTGGGGAAACGAAGCATGGGGTAATTGGGTAATTGAGTAATTGGGTAATTGGGTAATTACCCAATTACCCAATTACTGCATCAATCTACAAACCGGTACTTCAACAGGTAGTAAAGCGCCTTCGGCCCCTCAACCCACGGGTTGAGCTTTTTGCCTTCTTCGAATTCACGGCCGTTGTAAGAGATGGGCACTTCATAAATGCGGTGGCCGCGCTTGAGCACTTTGGAGGTGATTTCTGGTTCGAATTCAAAGCCGCGCGAGCGCAAGGGAATGTCGCGGATCACGTCGGCACGGAACACTTTGTAGCATGTTTCCATGTCGGACAAAATGGTGTTGTACACGATATTGGTGATAAGCGTCAGCATTTTGTTGCCCACCATGTGCCAGAAAAACATCGTTTTGGTAGGCCCGCCGCGGAAGCGGGAGCCATAGACGACGGTCGCTTTGCCCTCCACAATCGGCTTAATCAGGGCCGGATAATCCCGTGGGTCATATTCCAGGTCGGCATCCTGGATGAGAAAAATGTCGCCGTTGGCGTGGCTGAATCCGGTGCGAACGGCCGCTCCCTTTCCCTGGTTTTTCTCGTGCAGATGAATTTTGATGGAATCATCCAGTGCTTGAACACCCGGATACAAATCACGGGTGCCGTCAGTGGAACCATCATCGACTAAAATAATCTCATTCGCCAGCTCAACGGCCAATACTGCTTTGACCGACTCTTCCAACGTTTCCCGTTCGTTGTAGACGGGCATAATGACAGATAATTTCACAGGTTCTCTTCCTTAACTGGTTTTTCGGGCCATACAGCACCCAAGAGCGGCAATTGTATAACAACCCTGCCGCAGATGCCCATTCCGACGACCTACCGCTTCGCCACGCATTGGCTATAATCAGCTGCATGAAACAGATCAGGAACCTCATTTTAGACATGGACGGCGTGCTGTGGCGAGGGGATTTGCCCATGCCCGGCCTAGCCGATTTTTTCATCACGCTGCGCCAGCAGGGCATACAGTTTGTCCTGGCCACCAACAACGCGGCCAAAACGCCACTGCAATATGTGGAGAAATTAGCCCGCTTTGGCGTCACAGTAGCCAAAGACCAGATTTTTACCTCGGCTGAAGCGACGGGAGATTATGTGCAGGGGCGATACAATCCTGGTGCACCTGTTTTTGTGGTGGGGGATGTGGGCTTGCAAACGGCGATTCAAACACGCGGCTTTCGTTTACTGAGTGTGGAGGAGGTGATGGGGGGGGAAACGGCCGTTTTCGTCGTCGCTGGCTTTAATCCCCATGCCGAATACAACCAGATGGCCGCTGGCGCCCTGCTCATCCACAAAGGCGCGGACTTTATTGGCACCAACCCAGACCTCACCTTCCCCAGCGAGTACGGCCCCCTACCCGGCGCAGGTTCCTTCCTGGCCTTCTTGCAAGCGGCCACCGGTGTGTCGCCGGTGGTCATTGGCAAGCCCGGGCCGCTCATCTTCCAGATGGCCATGCAAAAGCTGGGCGGCACGCCACAAAACACCGCCATGGTCGGCGACCGCCTGGAAACAGACATCGCGGGCGGCAAAGCAGCGGGCATCCAAACCATCCTCGTCCTCTCCGGCATCAGCCAGCTGGACGACCTCGCCCAAGCCAACGGCTTGCAACCAGATTTCATCTTTGCAGATATTGTTGAAATTGCTGAAAAATTAGCAACATAGTGACCTTAAGAAACTTGGATCAAGGATAGTATGACAGAACAGGAATTTATAGAGATTCTCGCTTTTGGCCGAGAGCAACATGGGATTGAATTCAAGGGTCCCGGAACCAAGAATCTCCTTCTCGCAAAAGTCGTTCGTGCAGTTCTATCAATGGCAAACAAACGGGACGGCGGCATAGTAATAATTGGGATAGATGAAGATTCAAATGGGCAACCTGTCCCAACAGGTTTATCAGCAAATGATCTAGCTACTTGGTCTTACGATGATTTCGCAGATTCACTATCAAGATATGCTGATCCGAGCGTGAGCTTCGATTTAGAGGTTTTGGAATATCAAGCATCTAAATTTGTCATTATAAACGTCAGCGAATTCGACGACATACCTATTTTGTGCAAGAAGGATCATTCCCACATATTACGTGAGGGAGCTTGCTACATTAGATCAAGAAGAAAGCCAGAAACTTCAGAAATCCCATCACAGTCTGAAATGAGAGATTTGCTCGATCTAGCAACTGTAAAAGCTTTAAGAAAATACTTCTCAACCGCACATGCTGCAGGACTAGAACTATCAAAAGCGGCAGACCAAGAAACAGACTATGATAAATTTGATGCCCAATTAGGCAATTTATGGGAGACTAAATGAAAAGTCCTTTGCATGAAACGATTCTGTCAAGAGGATACTGGCAAGTATTGGTTCGTCCAACAACTTTCAAAAAAGATCACATAGATGATATTTCTGCGCTTTTGCCACTTCTTGTAAAAAACAGAGTTCGCATAAGGGGGTGGGATTTTCCTCACATCGATTCAAGAAATCAACCACGCTTTTTTTTGGATTGGATTGAACAAGAGTTCAATTGGGAACATCATAAATCAATTTGGCGACTCTACCAAAGTGGTCAATTCTTTCAAATCGCAGCTCTTCCTATCGACTGGCGTGACGAGTCATCACTTTGGCCTGCTACTCCAGACTGGAAATATGGAACACAGTTATATGTTGGAGACACTATTGCTACACTTACAGAAATTTTTGAGTTTGCTGCTCGCTTAGCACTCAGTGAGGCGGGAAATAAAAACATGCAAGTAAAATTCACATTAGGCAATTTAAAAAATCGGTTCTTGGTCAATGACAAAGATTCTTTCTTCGGAATTGGCGAAACATGTCAGGCATCAATTAGTGAGTTTCCTTATGAAAACACGTTCTCTAGGGCCGAATTAATATCTGAATCAAAAAATATTGCCTTAAAAACTGCGGTTGAAATATTCAAACGATTTAATTGGAGTATTTCTAGTTTTGAGAGTCTACGCAGCTGGCAAAATGATTTTAAGATTTGATAAACCACAATATAATGCAAAAAACAAATGTTTATGATTTAAACTTTGATGAGCTTTCTAAATTACTCACCGGGCTAGGCGAACCGAGGTTTCGGGCGCAGCAGGTTTGGGAATGGCTGTACAAGAAGTACGTCACTGAATTTGCGGAGATGCGCAACCTGCCAAGAAGCTTAATCGAGAAGCTGGAAAAGAACGCCGTCATTCACAGCGCTACCATTGCCAGTGAGCAGCATTCCAGCGATGGGCAGACCAAAAAAGTCCTCTTCCAACTGCCAGATGGCCAATTCATCGAGACCGTGTTGATGCGCTACGAGAAGCGGCGCACCCTGTGCATCAGCACGCAGGCGGGCTGCGCCATGGGCTGCGTTTTCTGCGCCACCGGGCAGATGGGCTTCTTCCGCAACCTCACCGTGAGCGAGATCGTGGCCCAGGTGCTCTACTTTGCCCACGAACTGGCCCAAAGCGACGAACACGTCACCAACATTGTGATGATGGGCATGGGCGAACCGCTGCACAACTACAACAACACCCTGGCCGCCGTTGACCGACTCACCGACGAAACTGGCTTCAATCTGGGGGCACGTAAAATCACCATCTCCACCGTGGGACTGGTGCCCGCTATCCGCCGTTATGCGGACGAGCAGCGCCAGACGCCGCTGGCCATCTCCCTGCACGCCGCCACCGACGAAGAGCGCGACAAGCTCATCCCTATCAACCATCGCTGGCCCATCGCCGAGCTGATGGACGCCTGCCGCTACTACATCGAGAAAACGGGGCGGCGGCTCACATTTGAGTGGGCGCTGATCTCCGGCGAAAATGACACGATTGAGCAGGCGCGGGCGCTGGGCAATTTGCTGCACGGCATGTTGTGCCACGTCAACCTGATTCCGCTCAATCCCACGGCCGGTTTCAGCGGCGGCCCGTCCTCCAAAGAGCGCGTTGAGGCGTTCCAGGCAGAACTAAGCCACTTTGGCGTCAGCAGCACGGTACGTGTGCGGCGCGGCATTGATATCCAGGCAGGGTGTGGCCAGCTGCGAGATCGTGTGGTCGGTAATCGGTGAACGGAATACCGTTTACGGATGACGGATAACCGATAACCGCTCCTAACAGCCGATGTACCAGCAGGGATTATCCCGGTTGTTGTTGATACGAATTTCGAAGTGGATGTGCGGCCCGGAGGAGTTGCCGGTGTTGCCCGTCCCCCCAATCACATTCCCCTGATAAACAATCTGCCCTGGTGACACGTTGAAGCTGCTGAGATGGCCGTAAAACGTCTCGTAGCCATTGCCGTGGTTCACTACGATGAGGTTGCCATAGCCGTAGGCGTTCCAACCAGCATAGGTCACCGTACCGGTATCGGCGGCGTAAACGGCCGATCCCTCCGGCAGCGCGATGTCCAACCCCGGATGACCATACCAGAAAAATTGGGTGAAGTTGCGCGAATTCACCGGGTAGATAAATGTTCCCGTCCCCACGATAATCGGCCGCACGCTGCCACCTTCTCTTGACGTCCCCCCCACTGAAGAAAGATCGGGCGGCGTCCAGACAAACAGTTCCCGCACCGCACCAGGAACCAAAATTTGGGTGTCCGGCTCTAAGCGGTAGGGAAATTCCAGGTTATTCGGCTCGTAGGCGATGATATCTTCAACGGGGATGCTGTACTGCAAAGAAAGGCTCTCCAGCGTATCGCCTGGCTGCACGTCGTGCAGCACGCCATCGATGGGCAAGATGATGAGCTCGGTGCCGACTTGCAGCAGGCTGGACTCTTCGCTGAGGCGTGGGTTGCCGCCCAAAATCGTTTCTGGCTGAATGCCGTACCGCTCGGCAATGCCGTTGGGCGTTTCACCGCGCACCACGGTGTGGATGACAAATTCGTGTTCGGGCGTTTGTCCTTCAAAGGTAAGCGGATTCGGCGCGGGGACCAGGCTGACGTCATCCAGCACGGGCAACTCGCCACCGCCAAATTGGAGTGGATCGCTGGTGTCTGGTGTGGCGTCTGGTTCAGTGAGGGGAGTTACGGCCGTATCCGCCACCACCCCCTCCTCCGCCACTGCCACAATGCTGGGACGCAGGCCAAAACGCCAGATGAGCAGAATGAGTAAAGCGATGCCCACAATGACAAAATGCCCTTGCCAACGTCGCCAGATCGGTCCAAATTTGTCCATAACAGGTCCTGTTTAAACAAGCAAAAGCGCCGCGGAACTTTGCTTTGGTTTTTAGAAGTTAATTGGTGCAGTCCTGGAAGCCACCACCCAGGCGGTCGAGGGGGTTTGTGCGGAAGTCGCGGTCGCGAATTTCAAAGTGGATGTGTGGGCCGCTGGAACGGCCGGTATTACCCGTAAAGCCAATCAGCTCACCCTGCGTCACCGTCTGCCCGGGGAAGACGCCAATGCTGCTCAGATGGGCATAAAACGTCTCAAAGCCGTTGCCGTGATTGATGACGATGAGATTGCCGTAATCATAATAGGTTCCGGCAGCAAAACTGGCGTAGGTCACCGTGCCTGTATCGGAAGCATATACTGGCGCGCCCTCACTAGAGGAGACATCGATGGCCGGGTGGAAGCCGTTGTAGAATTGGGTGAGGCAGCGGCCGTTCACCGGCCAGATATACGTTCCCGTACCAAACACCTTCCACTGCGGCTCACCAGCCGCATTGGTCGCCACCGATTTCGGCGCCGTAAAGTAAAACTGCCCGATAGACGCGCCCGGAATCACCAGCTCGGATTCTGGCACCAGGCGGTAGAAGGGAAATTCCAGATTGTTGGGCGCATACGCGATGATGTCCGCAGCGGGCACCTGGTACAGCTCAGCGATGCTCTCCACCGTTTCCCCTGCGCGCACCTTGTGCAGCACCCCATCCACCGGCAAAATAACCAGCTGTGCCCCCACCTGCAGCTGGTTCGACTCTTGACTGAGCCACGTATTGCCACCCAGCAATGTGTCAGCGGAAATGCCGTATTTGTCGGCAATGATATTTGGCGTTTCGCCACGAGCCACTTCGTGCATCTGGAAGTTGTGCGCGGGCAGTTTGGTCTGGTACGTCAGTGGATTGGGCAGCGGTGCCAGGGAGTTGTCATTGATGACGGGCAGTGCGCCTTGGGGAGCGACCGTGGGGGTAACAATCGTTGTCTGGACCAGTTCTTCTTCACTGAAGGGGGTTGGGGTGGGAACGGCCGTAGCTGCCGCCAAATCCGTCTCAGCCGTGTTCCACTGAAACTGACCCAGCGCAATTAAAATAAGTGCTCCGCCCACCAATATGAGATGCCCGCTTAAACGGTGCCAGAAACGTTGCTCGTTCACCATGCTCAAGCGCTGGATGCTATCACAAAGTAGCCCCACAGCAAAAACGGGCCTGGTACCAGGCCCGTTTTCTTACAGTTCATTCAGGTTCACTTTGACAATATGCCCGCGAAAGGCACAATCTTTTTCTACCAGAGGTGAAACGGTTTGCAAGTGCCCACCACGAGCATAAATTACATCATGTCCTTGGTCAATGTTTCCAGGAATTCGTAGTTGGTCTTGGTCGAACGCAGACGTTCCATCACGGCGCCGGTAGCGCTGCTGATGTCGTAGCCTGGCGTGTCCATCAGATGGCCCAACATACGGCGCATCATGTACACACGCTGCAGCTCGTCCCCAGAAAGCAGCAAATCTTCGCGGCGGGTGCTGGACCGTTCGATATCGAAGGCCGGGAAGACACGGCGTTCTTGCAAACGACGGCTCAACAAGAGTTCCATGTTACCGGTACCCTTAAATTCCTCGTAAATGACGTCATCCATACGGCTACCCGTGTCTACCAGACAGGTGCCGATGATGGTCAGGCTGCCGCCGAACTCCAGGTTACGCGCCGCACCAAAGAAGCGCTTGGGCGGGTACAGAGCCGTCGGATCCAAACCACCAGACAGGGTACGGCCGCTTGGCGAAACGGTCAGGTTATAGCCACGGGCCAACCGGGTAATCGAGTCCAGCAATATAACCACATCCCGGCCGCCTTCCACCAAACGCTTGGCCCGTTCCAAGGCCATTTCTGCCACCTTGCAGTGCTGGCGCACCGGCTCGTCGAAGGTAGAGCTGATTACTTCACCATCAATCGAGCGGTCCATGTCCGTCACTTCTTCAGGGCGTTCACCAATTAACACCACCATCAAATGAACATCCGGGTAATTGCTGGAGATACCGTTGGCAATCTCCTTCAAAACGGTCGTTTTACCCGCTTTCGGCGGCGACACAATCAAACCACGCTGGCCACGGCCGATCGGTGCAACCAGGTCCAACAACCGGGTAGAAAGGATGTTGGGCTGGGTCTCCAGCTTCAGTTTTTGGTCTGGAAAAATGGGGGTTAACGTTTCGTAACGGGGGCGTTTTTTGGCCAGGTCGGGACTCATGCCATTAACTGATTCCACCCGCAGCAAGCTGTAATACTTCTCATTGTCTTTGGGAGCACGCACCTGGCCCATCACCCAGTCGCCCGTCCGCAAGCCCAGGCGACGAATTTGGGAATTGGACACATAGATATCATCCGGGCCGGGCAGATAATTCTTCGCCCGCAAGAAACCCATCGTTTGTTTATCGTCGTCCACAATTTCCAGTACGCCACCACGAAAATCATAGCCCTGGGCCTGAGCATTAGCTCGTAGAACTTCATAGACCAGCCCCTGTTTTTTCATGGTGCTAAAACCAGGGATGTCCATTTCGCGGGCCATCTCGCGTAGTTCACCAATCTTTTTGATTCTAATTCGCCAATATCCATACAGTTTTCTCCGCAACACACTTGACAGTGCTGAATATGCAAATGGTATCTCGCAACTCTCCGCAGCGCGTGTTATCCGGTGGGAGCAGCAGTCGAGTCAATAATTTTTAATGGTAATTTGGGCAGCAAATATTAGTAGTTGGCTTGGGATCGAGCATGAAGTTGTTCTGATTCCAATGATGCCCGACAGGGAGAATGCCGGTTCGGTCATTCTTATGTGCCTTGTCGTTGAGGCTTCATAATCACATTTGTTGGATATTCAATTCTCACCAGCAGTTGAAATGATTTAACAATAGTTTATGGCTTCCACAAATTCAGGGGAATTTTTAGTGCAGGTAAAATTCAAAAACAGGTTTTAACTTTCAATTTCTCTGGATCAGGGAGTTAACAAGGCGTCCTTTGTATGGGCGAAAAAAGTATAACACGCCCTTAAAACTACGTCAACGATTGCAGGAACCGGATTTTTGGCCATTTTCGTGGGAAATTTGGGGTGGGAAAACGGCCGTTTCCCAACCCCCTCCCTCACGCCTGTTTAGCTGGAAACAACCCGCTCTTCCTGCAAATAGCGCTCCACCTGATACACCAACGAACGATTCCCCGCAAAAAACGGTGTCCGCTGATGCAAGTCTGTTGGTTCAATGTCTAAAATCGGTTCGTACCCATTGCTAGCATAACCGCCAGCCTGCTCTGCCAGGTATGCCAAAGGACCAGCTTCATACAGCAGCCGTATCTTGCCGTCTGGCTTATTCTTTTCGGCCGGATAACAAAAAATACCGCCGCGCAGCAAATTGCGATGAAAATCGGCCACCAGCGAACCAATGTAGCGCGAAGAAAGCGCAGGCCCTTCCCAGCCTTCTCGCCCTTGCAGCCAGCGCAAGTAGCGCTGTATCGCTGGCGACCATTGATCAAAATAAGCGTGATTGACGCTGTAATAAGCTGGTGGCTCAGGCAGCCGCATGTTCTCATGAGACAGTAAAAATTCACCCAGTTCCGGGTCCAACGTAAAGCCATGCACACCCTGCCCGGTTGTGTACACCAGCATAGTGCTAGACCCATACAGCACGTATCCAGCGGCCACGAGGCGCCGTCCTGGCTGGAGCACATCTTCTGGCCGACCGCGCAGATCCCAATCAATGCAGCGGTAAATGCCAAATATCGTGCCAATGCTGACGTTCACATCAATATTGGAAGAACCATCGAGCGGATCATAAACCAGAACGTACGATCCTTTTTTGAAGGGTTCGGGAATTTGAATAATTTCCTCTCGCTCCTCTGAGGCCATAACACACAGCCGCCCGGTGTGGTCACAGACGCGGAAGATGATATCGTCGGCAAAAACGTCGAGCTTTTGCTGCTGCTCCCCCTGAATGTTCGTAGCTCCTGCCCGCCCCAGAATATCAACCAGTCCAGCCCGATTCGTTTTGTGTGCAATCACTTTGGCCGCCAGAGCAATGTCATAAAGCAGGTTGGTGAATTCACCACGCGCATAATCCGGCTGGTAATCTAATATAAAACGCTCAATTGTCACAATTTTGGACATGATTTGTGCCTCCTCTCGCGATCATTTGGAAAAGTGGGAAATGCTCGGCACAGCAAAGGAAACAATTGTGGGAAGATCACCTCGCTGGCCGTTGATACAGCTTCGCTGTTGGTTAGCCCAACCAACTTGCCTTACTCATCGTTTGTCAGTTCAGTTTGTGTTATAGAAATACCTGAGCCAGATAGTAAGCAATGGCCACAGTCCACATGAGAGAATCAATCCGGTCTAGAGCCCCACCATGCCCAGGGAACAAATTCCCAGAATCTTTTACGCCCGCCTCTCGTTTAAGGAGGGAAATACCCAAATCGCCAACCGTACCTAAGGTGGAAACGAGTAAGCCTAAAAGTAAAGCAGGAAGAAACTCAATTTTCAGGAGGGAACCAATGAGTACGGTAAACAATGTGCCTAAAACAACACCCCCCAGGAATCCTTCAACTGTTTTGTTGGGGCTAAGCCGCGGTGTGAGGGCGTGTTTGCCCAGGACAACCTTGCCCGCGACAAACCGTCCGACCAGGTAAGCGCCAGAATCGGCAATCCAGGTGCTGAGCATGGCCAGCATGGTCCACTGCCAGGCCATCTCTGGCAGGGCCCGCAGGCGGAAAAAGTGGCTGCACACCCAACCAAAGAGGATTAAGCCAGCCATTAATGCAAACCAGTTGGCAGGTACGGACTGGCTGGTCCCCCCTTCAAACTGCCAAAGAGCGTAAACGGCCACAATAAACAAGCTAATCAGGAGCAGCGGCGCAAACAGGGCTTGATTTGACCACTGTGCCAATGCCCACTGAACCACAACAACGGGCACTAACACAAATGCGGGTACCGACCAGCCAATGTTCTTGATCAGTTGGGCATATTCCAATGTCGCCAATAACAAAATAATTACCAGAGGGATAAAGTAAAATAGACCACCAAGGTAGATCAGGTATAAAGCCAATGGTCCCAGGGTAAATGAAATTAAGGCACGTTGCAAGAACATAGTTTAGATGGCGGGTGAGATACGGCCGTTGCCCAACACAGCCAATTGCAAATCAGGACGTTTCGGTAACCAGACCAAACCGCCGTTCACGCTGATTAAAAGCCACAATCGCTTCGTACAACTCTTCACGGCCAAAGTCTGGCCAATACACCGGCGTTGGATAAAACTCGGAATAGGCAGCCTGCCAGATGAGGAAATTGCTGATGCGCAGTTCACCGCTGGTACGAATCACCAGGTCGGGATCAGGCAGGCCACGCGTGAACAAATAAGAACTAAACAAACTTTCGGTGAGTGTCTCAGGGGCAATCTGGTCGGCCAACATCTGGCGCACGGCGTGCAGAATTTCAGCCCGCCCCCCGTAGTTAAAGGCCACGTTGAGGATGAGCCGGTCATTGTTTTTGGTCAGTTCGATGGCCTTGCGCACCTTGTTCTGCAAATCTTGCTCTACCCCGGCCAGGTCACCCAGGTGGTGCAGGCAAACTCCCTGGGCGTTTAACTCGTTCAGCTCCTGGTCCAGGACACGGGCTATGATTTTCATCAGGGCGCGCACTTCACGTTCGGGACGGCCCCAATTTTCCGTGGAAAAGGCGTAGATAGTGAGAATCTTAATGCCAAATTCGACGCTGGCATTGATGATGCGGCGTAAATTTTCCGCCCCCGCACGATGACCCGCATGTCTGGGCAGGTTTCGCTTGCGTGCCCAACGGCCGTTGCCATCCATGATAATCGCCACATGCTGCGGGATACGATACAGTTCTAAATCCAGGGGCTTGTTGTTATTTGCCATACCCACCACTATACTTCCATTATCTCTTTTTCTTTCTGGCTTCCCAACTCATCAATCTCATTTACATATTTATCGGTTAATCCTTGCAAATCGTCTTGTGCCCGGAAAAATTCGTCCTCGGTTATTATCGACTCATTCTTGAAATCACGTAAATCGTTGAGCGCGTCACGCCGCACGTTGCGCACGGCCACCTTGCCTTCTTCCACGCGGCGCGCCAACAACTTGCTCAAATCACGGCGGCGCTCTTCGGTGAGGCGCGGCAGGTTGAGGCGAATGATTTTGCCGTCGTTGTTGGGCATAAGACCCAGGTTGGATTTCAAAATAGCGCGTTCGATAGCTGAAATGGCGCTGGCATCGTACGGCCGTATGGCCAGCTGCTGCGGTTCGGGCACAGAAATGACGGCTATCTGAATCAAATTCATGGCCTGGCCGTACATTTCCACTTCGAGCTTCTCGATCAGCTGCGGTGAGGCACGCCCTGTCCGGTAACCGGCTACGTCCGCTTCCAGAGATGTTATGGCCCCACGCATGCGGCTTTCAGCCTCTTGCAAAAGCTCACGTATCATTTCAACCTCCTTGGGGAATCGTCAAGAACAAATTTTAACGCAAGGCAGGAACCCACACACAACACGTCGGCAGGTAACTGGATCTTGCCCTAAGTATACCGATTATTGGCCCAACTCACACACTGCAAATGGTGGTACCGATAGATTCACCCAAAATCAGCCGCTTGACGCTGTTTTCTTGCCAGAAATTGAGCACGACAATCGGCAGGTCGTTGTCCATGCACAGGGACACGGCCGTGCTGTCCATCACCCGCAGCCGCATATTCAAAAAATCGATGTAAGAAATCTTGTCAAATCGCTTGGCGTCGGGATTTAAAACCGGATCGGAGTCATAAATGGCGTCCACCTTGGTGGCTTTGATCAGCACGTCGGCGTCAATTTCCATAGCCCGCAGCGCCCCGGCCGAGTCGGTGGTGAAATAGGGATTGCCCGTGCCACCACCAAAGATTACCACCCGGCCCTTGTCCAGGTGGCGGATAGCCCGCAGGCGAATGTAGGGTTCGGCGATGGTGCGCATTTCAACGGCCGTTTGCACCCGAGTCACTACCCCCTTACGCTCCAAAGCATCCTGCAAAGCCAGGGCATTCATCACCGTAGCAATCATGCCAATGTGATCGGCCGACGGGCGAGACATGCCCATCGCACTGCCCACCGAGCCGCGCCACAAGTTACCACCCCCAATTACCAGGGCAACCTGAATGCCTAAATCGTAAACGTCCTTCACAATTTGCGCCACTTCTGTGGCTCGGATGGGGTCAATTCCATACCCATTAGGACCAGCCAGGGCCTCTCCGCCCATTTTCAGCAAAACTCGTTTATAGCGAACAGATGACATAGTACACGACTCCAATTTTTATGGATTTCAGGCTTGAACGCGTCTGTTTCCTGCGCAAATACGCACGGCTCCCACTTAAGAGTGGCAAAAGTTATGGTAAAAGTTTTCTACGAAACGACAATAGGGATTCCAACACAGGCCAAAGCAGCGGCGGGCCTCAACCCAATGAAAACAATTGTGTAAAAACAGGGCGCTCAAATGAGCGCCCTGTTTAATTATACAGCTTTGGATTTCCGTTTACTCACCCAGTTCGTAACGAGCAAATCGCCGAACAACGATATTTTCACCCGTCTTACGAATAGCTTCCGTGATCATCTCTTTGATCTTGATCTTGTCGTCTTTGACAAACGGCTGCTCCAGCAGGCAAAACTCTTCGTAGAACTTCGTCATGCGGCCAGCGACGATTTTGTCAATCACCTGTTCTGGCTTGCCTTCGGCGCGGGCCTGGTTGCGCAGCACCTCAAGCTCCCGGTTGAGTTCTTCCTCGGGCACCTCATCGGTTTTGATGTACTGTGGACTCATCGCCGCAATGTGCAAAGCCAGGTCGTGCGCCAGGGTGGTGAACTCTTCATTGCGCGCCACAAAGTCGGTTTCACAGTTCAGCTCCAAAATGACGCCAACGCGGTTGCCTGGATGGGCATACAGTTCAATCACGCCTTCGCTGGCTTCCCGACCAGAACGTTTGGCAGCACGGGCCGCTCCTTTTTCACGCAGGCTGTCTACCGCCTTGTTGAAGTCACCATTGGAAGCTTCCAGCGCTTTTTTGGCTTCCAGCACACCAGCGCCAGTGGCCTCGCGCAGTTCTTTTACCATTTGGGTCGTAATATTCATAATTCTTGTTGTGCTCCTAAATTCTGCAGCAAAGACGTCTGTTTAGTCCTCGTCGTCATCCTCGAAGTCATCTTCGAAGTCATTATCATCCTCGACCTCGTCTTCGTCGTCGTCGTCAACGGCCGCTTCGCGCATCTTGGCCAGCGTGGACTCACCCAACAACATTTCGTCGTCTACATCTTCCATGCCGTCAAAGCTGGCGCCGTAGGTGTCGACGTCGGTGACTTCTTCGTCCATGTTTTCCTGGCGCAGGGCCATGCCTTCAATCGCAGCATCAGCCATCTTGCCTACAATCAGCTTAATGGCGCGAATGGCATCGTCGTTGGACGGGATGAGGTAGTCAATGGGGTCCGGGTTGCAGTTGGTATCTACCAGAGCAATCACAGGAATACCAAGAATGTTAGCTTCGCGAACGGCCGTTTCCTCGTGGTTGATATCCACAATGAACAGCACGCTTGGCAGCCCCTTCATCTCGCGGATACCGCCCAGGCGCATGTTGAGATTTTCAATCTCGCGCTCAACCCGCAAACGCTCCCGCTTCTTGAGCAGATCAAAATCACCATCATCGCGCCGTTTCTCCAGGCGCTTCAAATATTCAATACGCTGGCGAATTGTCTGCCAGTTGGTCAACGTGCCGCCCAACCAGCGCTCATTAACAAATGGCTGGCGCGCCCGCGCCGCCTCAAACGCCACGGTGTCTTGTGCCTGGCGCTTGGTGCCCACAAACAAAACGGAGCCACCTTCTGTAACGGTGTCCCGAATCACATTGTAGGCATCTTCAATCATGCCCAACGTTTGCTGTAAATCAATAATGTGGATGCCGTTTCGCTCCGTAAAGATGTAGGGTTTCATCTTTGGATTCCAACGACGAGTTCTGTGTCCAAAATGCACGCCAGTTTCCAGCAGTGCTTTCATTGAAACAACGGCCATGGGGAATATTCTCCTTTAATTGTTTTGCCGCGCCCTGTTAAGATTTCAGAACGCGCGTCCACACCGTTCATCCAGCCAAAAACTTGCATGGCCCACACCAGCCCAAAGCCGCCCGTCGAAATCCAGGGATGCATGGGCAAGTGACTGCAAGCACAGTTTGCCTGTCCGGGTGTGTGTTTGATTGGTAATTGATTCTTTGGGAATCTGATTCTCTAGGAATCTTATAAAGCTTACCCGCAACGGGGTGCGGGCGTCGAGGAATTATAGCGAAAGTGAATATTTGCGCAACCAAATTTTGGCGCGGTGGCGGCGGCCCGTACGGGCTGCCGCCACCGCTTTAACTTTCAGGTTTGGGATCAGGTAGGAACGGCCGTAAACCGCTTCGCCGCCTCACGCAGTTGATCGGCCCGGTTAGTGTTTTCCCAAGGGGCGTCAATATCATTGCGGCCAAAGTGCCCGTAAGCGGCCGTTTTGCGGTAGATCGGCCGGCGCAGGTCCAGATCGCGAATAATGGCGCCCGGACGCAGATCGAAGTTCTCTTCTACCAGCTCAACCAGTTGGTCAGAGGTGAAGTCGCTGGTATCGAAGGTTTCCACGTTGATGCTCAGCGGTCTAGCCACGCCGATGGCGTATGCCAGCTGCACTTCACACCGCTCCGCCAGACCAGCGGCCACCAGGTTTTTGGCCACCCAACGCGCCGCGTAAGCCGCACTGCGGTCTACCTTGGTGCAGTCCTTGCCGCTGAACGCGCCACCACCGTGCCGCCCCATGCCGCCGTAGGTATCCACGATGATCTTGCGGCCGGTCAGGCCAGCATCACCCATTGGCCCACCGACAACAAAGCGCCCGGTCGGGTTGACAAAGACACGCAGCTCATCATCCACCAGGTCCGCGGGCAGAACGGGTTTGATGACGTGCTCGATGATGCCCGCACGGATGGCGTCATTGTTAATGTCGGGGGCGTGCTGGGTGCTCACCAAAACGGTGTGAACGCGCTTTGGTTTGCCGTAGCTGTACTCAATCGTGACCTGGGCTTTGCCGTCGGGGCGCACCCAGGGCAGGGTGCCGTCGCGCCGCACTTCGCTCAGCCGACGGGTGAGCAGGTGGGCCAGGTGAATGGGCAGGGGCATCAAGGTTTCGGTTTCGTTGCAGGCAAAGCCAAACATCATCCCCTGGTCGCCCGCACCCAATGCCTCGATTTCGGCATCTTCGGTGCCGTTGCTGCGGTACTCCAGCGCCCGATCCACACCCTGGGCAATGTCTGGGCTCTGGCTGGCGATGGCCGACTGCACACCGCAAGTATTGCCGTCGAACCCTTTCTCGCTGCTGTCAAAACCAATATCGATGATTACCTGACGCACCAGCTTGTCAAAGTCGACAAAGGCATTGGTGGTAATTTCGCCCAAGAGCAGCACGAAGCCGGTTTTTACGGCCGTTTCGCAAGCCACACGGGCAGTTGGGTCTTGGGCCAGCAGCGCGTCCAAAACCGCATCGCTAATTTGATCGCACATCTTGTCGGGATGTCCTTCAGTGACGGATTCCGAAGTGAACAAGAGGCTTGGGGCTTTCATGAATGTTGTCATCTACTTTACCTCCATGGTAAGTTGCAAACCGCAGGGAATATTGGAACTGCAATCTGCCTTATTGATACGAGCAAAAGATTTCTTCATACGGAAATTCACAACCTGATCTGGCAAAAAAAAAGCCTCTTGACAAGCAAGAGGCCCGCAAATTTTGCATCTACCTCTTATCTTTCAGCTTCTGCTGACGGATTTAGCACCTTCCCAATTGTGGGGGTTGCTGCAGCTTCACCGGGCCGATCCCTCCGCTGCTCCTGATAAGATTGTGAATTGAACCTGTATCAATCAGACACAGGCGATTTAAGTATAACGAAACGGCCGTTTGTGTCAAGATGGAGAACGGCCGTTTCACACCCAGGTCTCAGGCGGTTCAGGCATGCCCAAAATGTTGTAGCCCGCATCTACGTAAATCACCTCACCAGTGACGCCGCTGCTAAGATCGCTGCACAGCCACAAGGCAGTCTGGCCCACTTCTTCCTGGGTCACGTTGCGTCGCAGCGGGGCACGCTCTTCGGTGTACTTGAGCATCTTGCGGAAACCGGCAATGCCAGCGGCAGACAGCGTTTTAATCGGCCCGGCGGAAATGGCATTGACGCGGATGTTCTGCGGCCCCAGGTCTGCCGCCAGGTAGCGGGTGCTGGCTTCCAGGGCTGCCTTGGCCACGCCCATGACATTGTAGTGCGGCACCGCTTTTTCCGCGCCGTAGTAAGTCATGCTGATGATGCTGCCACCGCTGGTCATCAGCGGCACGGCGGCGCGGGTGAGCGCGACCAGGCTGTACACGCTCACCCCCATTGCCAGGTGAAAGCCGTCGCGGCTGGTCTCCACAAAGGTGCCGCTTAAATCTTCGCGCTTGGCATGGGCAATGGAATGCACCAGGATGTCGAGCTGGCCAAAGTGATCACTCGCTTTTTGGAACACCTTGGTGATTTCGTCATCTTCCTCGATGTTACATTCTTCGACAAACTGGACACCCAGCTCATCGGCCAACGGCCGTACCCGCCGCTCCAGCTGTTCAAAGCCGTAGCTAAAGCCCAGCTCGGCGCCGTGGGCGTGCAGCGCCTGGGCAATACCCCAGGCAATTGAGTTTTTGTTGGCAATTCCAAAAATCAGTGCTTTTTTTCCTTCAAGTAACTTCATAACCTCTCCTGCTCAATAGTTTTGTTGGTGCTGCCCGCTATTTGGAGACAAACGGATTGCCTGCCAGCCAGTAGCGCCAGGGCATGGAATACCAGGGTTCTGGCGTTTTGCCCAGGCCAATGCGAGGGCCTACAGCGATCAGGCTTGGGGGGACAGCGGGTGCATCTTCGATCCATATAACCCCATCTGGGGCACAAAGGTTTGCCCCATTCAAAGATTTGTCGATGGCCAGGGCCTGGGCGAGTTTGGCCGGGCCGTTGGTGAGTTGGGTTAACGGCCGTTCCCCCCGCAGCGCCATCATCTGGTCAATCCCCTCCACCGGCTCCAGCGCCCGCACCAACACAGCGTTTGGCTGGCCGGTCTGACCGGTGACCACGTTAAACATCCAATGAATACCATAGGTGAAATAAACGTAGGCCACACCAGCCGGGCCAAACATGACGGCCGTTCGTGGTGTGGGTTGAGCATTATTTACCCGTTCACCGTGACAGGCCAGGTCCGGGGCATCACCGTCGCAGTACGCCTCGGTTTCGACGATGGTGCCGCTGAGGCGACGGCCGTTCAGGCGGCGCACCAGCGTTTTGCCCAGCAGTGCCTGAGCCACCGTACGGGCTGAGTGAGCGTAAAACGTGGCAGGCAGCTTAAGTGACATCTGTGGGCTCGTCTTGCCTTGCTTTTTGCTTAACCAACGGCAGGTGGATAATGAAACAGCTGCCCACCCCCACTTCGCTTTCCACGGTAATGGACCCGCCATACTGTGCCAGCAGCTCTTTAACGACGGCCAGGCCTAACCCATTGCCCGCCAATCCTGCCTCGATGGCCCGAGCCCCTCGGAAAAAGCGGTCGAAGAGAAACGGCCGTTCACCCTCCGGAATACCCGGTCCATCGTCACAGACTCGCAGTTCTATGAAAGATTTTGCCTCGTTGGCCCAACCAACGTTGACGCGGATGGTTCCTCCTGGGCTGCTGTGGATGAAAGCGTTATCCAGCAGGCGGATTAACAGCTTCTCCAGCTGATAGGTTTCCATGTAAACCACCGGGCGGCTGGCGGCCACTTCGTCGGCCAGCGAAATGTGAATCTGGCGCGCTTCACTCTCAGCACGCTCCGAAAGGGTCGGCCAGAACGGTTCCCAGAACTCAACCAGATCCACCGCCGCTTCTGGATTCGGCGACTCTTCGGCGTCTAACCGTGAAATATCCAACAAGTCCTGAATCAGCCGGGCCAGTCGATCAATTTCATAGTGCAGCACCGAAAAATAGCGGGGAAATTTCTCAGGATTACCCTTGCTCAGCAATGATACGTACGTCTTTATGTTGGTCAGCGGAGTACGCAGCTGGTGTGACACATTGGCAATAAACTCGGTTTTTAGGCGCTCCAACTCCTTCAATCGCGTGATATCCGACTGGACGCTCACATAACCAGTGACTTCGCCATCGGCCCCAGTGATGGGGGTAACGGCCACGGCCACGTCATACACGTGGCCGTCTTTGTGCCGGTTGATCAGTTCACCCGTCCAGCGCTGCCGGTTGAGTAAATTTTGCCACATATCGGCAAATACAGCTTTGGGCACCAGCTTGCTGCCCAGCATACGGGGGTTTTGCAGCTGCAGCTCGTGGCGTGAATAACCACTTTGGCGCTCCATAGCCGGATTTGCATAGAGGATGTGCGCTTCAGTATCGGTAAGAATGATCCCTTCACCGGCACTCTCTAATATGGCAAACAGCTTATCACGCTCCATTTTTAGCTCGTTGGTGCGCAGCGATACCTGTTCGGCCAGGCTGGCTGCCTGTACCCTGAGCGTTTCATACAGCCGGGCTCGTTCCAACACGGCCGAAATATTACCGGCCAGGGTGGTTAAAAAGTCAAGGTCACGTTCGGCAAAGGCATCGAGGTCTGGGCTTTCAGCATTGATCACCCCGATCACTTCGTAATTCACCTTGAGCGGAACTGCGATTTCTGAGCCAATCTTCATACCTGAGGCATAGTAGTAGCGGTCTTTAGCCACATTAGACGCGTAGTATGGCTGGCCGCTCAGGACCACGTGGCCAATAATACTTTTCTCCAGGGGGATTGCCTCATTCTTCCTACCTTCCGGTATGCCCCGGAAGGAGCGGTGCGAGCGGAGTTCATGGGCCTCTTCATCATACAAGACAAAACCAAAGATAGCCGGATACAGCTCTTCGGCCACGAGGGTGGTGATATTGTCCAGGAAGACGTCGATATCGAGGGAAACGGCCGTTTCCCGTGAAATCTGGTTCAAAATGGCCAGCTCTTTCGCCTGCCGCATCGTTTCATCATACAGGCGAGCGTTTTCGATGGCCACCGCCGCCTGGTTGGCAAACGCCGCCACGGTCTGGCCGTCTTCATCCGTGTAGAGCCCGGTTTGGCCGCTGTCTATGCAAAGCAGCCCGATTTGCTCATCCTTCACCAGCATTAGGGCGCCAATCCAGGCGCGTATTCGTTCCAAACCATCTTTGAAAATCCAGGCAGGATGTGTATTTACATTTTTAACAACCGACCAGGTTGCCCCGTCTTCAAATTTTTGGTGAACGCTGTCACTGGTCAGACGCAGCTGCCCGCTTTCAAACAAATGTTTTTCAAAACCGCGCCCCGCCACCATGACAAAATCCTGGCTGGTTTTATCTAGCAAAAAAAGCGAGGCCGAATCAAACACCACAACCTGGTCCAGCAGGTCAAAAATTTGCTCGTAAACCTCGTCCAGCTGCAAACTGGTTGTTAATAAAGCCCCCACTTTTTGCAGCGTACGGGACAAATGCAGTTGACGGCTTTCATTGGCAAACAGGCGGGCATTTTCAATGGCAATCGCTGCCTGGTTGGCTATGCCCTGGAGCAAAGCCACTTCCTCAACAGAAAAACGGCGCGGCGCATGCCAGTTATTCACGTGCAGAGTCCCTACAACTTTGCCTTGAACCTTAAGAGGCACACACAGAATCGACCGCAGCCCCTGCTTCATCAGGTTCAAGGTGTATTCGTTGGCAAAGGGTATTTCGTTGAGATCAGAAATGATAACCGCTTCCCCTTCCTGGATGGCCAGCTGGCTGGTAAAGGTATCGGAAATTGCCACGCTGTCGCCAGACCGGATATAGCCGTATTCCTCTTTAGCCCACCAGGAGGTGATCATATCCAATTGCAAACCATCGCTTGAGATCAGAGAAATGAAGCAGTTGTGCACGTCGTTCAGGTAAAGGCGCAAGATTTCCATAACCCGCGCTAAAATCTCGTCTCGATCCAGGCTGCTAGAGATAAATTCGGATAAACCCAACAATATTTCAGCTTCGCGACGGCGTCTGGCTTCGGCCTGAAAAAGTTGGGCTCGCGTGAGGGCAACGGCCGTTTGCTGGGCAATGACCTGTATTAACTCAATATCATATTGCGAAAAACTGCGGGGCTGGCGAGACAGCAGTTCAATGCAGCCAACCGGCTCACCCTGCTCCATAAGCGGCACAAAGAGCAGCGTCTGGACCTCGTGATTTAACAGGTGCAGGCGCGTCCATTTCGACAAGCCGCTGTCTTGAAGCTTAACCACAACAGGGTACAGCCTGGCCTGACCGCTCAGCGTATCCATCATGTTAGCCAGAATTTTGTTGTCCCTTTCTTCGTTCCCACCCACCGGCTGAGGCGCGTCCGCACCGTGAGCCTGGGCCAGGAGGGTGACGTGGCCCCATTCGGCGTTCCACTCAAAAACACGAACGGCCGTCACATCAAAAATCACACGCAAACGCTGCGCCAGCTGGCTCAAACTGTGCTGAATGTCCATGTGCCCAGACAGCAGCGTCACAATTTCCAAAAAGATGCTGGTATAACCTGGCGTGTCTGTCGCTTGATTCACCACCGTCTTAAACGCCGTAACGTCCTTCATCAGCCCACACAGCAGTTGTCCATTCCCGGTAGTCAGCCCACACACCCGGTCACGAAACCACAGCGTGGCCCCATTAGCGGTTGTCAGGCGATATTCAAGCAGGTGAGTTTGTTGGTCGGCAACGGCCGTTGCAAACTGGGCCAACACCCGGTCACAATCAGCAGCATGGAGATGATCTTGCCAGAAAGACGGCCGTAACCACTGCGCCACCGGCACGCCCAAGGCGCTTTCGGCATGAGGGCTCACATAAACAAGCTGAAACGTCTGCGGATCCGCAGCCCAAAAGATGACATCTGCCCTTTCCGCATACGTCTGAAACAAGCCAAAATCGGGCTGTATTGGCAATAAATCTTTGGCTTGGTCATCACTCATTGGCGATTCCTAAACACCAAAACGTGGTGCATTTTCGGGATTGTTGAGAATAATTGATGTGAAGTATCATAAGCAAAGGTTGCTTACTTGAAAAGACCACAAGGAAGAAAGTAATGTCTCAAAAACGTTCCCCTATTGCCCGGCCGCTCGCGATTCTTGGCACAACGGCCGTTGCTGCCCTACTCTTCTACCGCTACAGCGAACAATGGCTGCGTTCCCTGTTACTCTATTTGTCCAAAGCCAGCTGGGCTCACCAGATTGCCACCGATTTCCCGCCCGCCTGGCAGGTGGCCAGCCGGTTCATCGCCGGCACAACCATTCAAGACGCCATCCGCGCCACCCAGGAGGTCAATCAGAGCGGCCTCTCGGCAACCCTCAACTACCTGGGCGAAAGCGTGGAAACGGCCGAAGACGCCGCCACCGCCCGTGAGGCCATCATCGACCTCATGCGTCACATTCACCTCAGCGGGGTCAACGCCACGGTGTCGGTAAAACCAACCCAGCTGGGGCTGCACCTTAGCCCCGCCGTCATACGCAGCAACCTACAGCTGCTGCTCACCGCCGCCGAGCAGTACGACACCCGCGTTCGCATCGATATGGAAGACAGCAGCGTCACCGACACCACGCTGGAACTGTACCGCAGTTTGCGCGATGAGGATGGCTTTGGCCACCGCGTAGGCATCGTCATCCAGGCCTACCTCTACCGCACCGAAGACGACATCCGCACATTAATCCAGGAAGGCGCCTGGGTGCGCCTGTGTAAAGGTGCCTACAAAGAGCCGCACGAGCTGGCCTTTCCCCAAAAAGCCGATACCGACGCCAATTTCCTGCACCTGGCCAAAGAAATGCTCAGCCAAGAGGCCCGCAACCGGGGGATGTACCCCTGCTTTGCCACTCATGATGCCCAACTTATTGAGGCCATCATGCAGCATGCGCGCCAGCAGCAAATCGACAAAAATTCCTTCGAATTTCAAATGTTGTACGGTGTGCGACGTGAGCTGCAGCAAACAGTGCGCCAACAAGGCTACCGGGTGCGGGTATACATTCCCTTTGGCACAACCTGGTACCCCTACTTCATGCGCCGCCTGGCAGAACGGCCAGCCAATCTATGGTTCTTCTTGAGCAACTTCTTTAAGTAAGAAACCTCAAGCACCAAACAGACGGACCCACAACGGCGGCCCCAGCAGCAGCAGACCCACCAGCACGGCACCTAAAGCCCCTAACAAAACGGCCGCTGCTGCCACATCCTTCGCCACCTTGGCCAGTGGGTGAATATCTGGCATCGTCATATCCACCACGGCTTCGATGGCGGTGTTCATAAATTCGGCCATCCATACCGCCATAAAGGTGAGGATGAGCACAGCCCAATCCCGCAAAGGCAGGCCCAGCCACAAGCCCAAAGCAACCACCGCCAGCGTCACCAGGGCGTGAATCCAGGCGTTGTGCTGGGTGCGCAGCACAAACCACCACCCCTCGAAGGCATATTGAAAGCTCTTGGCTCGATTGTAAATTTCGGAGCGTTTTTCGATGGACAAGGCGGCTACTCCTCCGTTTCCTCCGGTGGTCCGGTAATTTCGGCGCCCAGCTGGGCCAGGATTGAGGCCTGGGCCCACCACATGCGATCTTTTTCGTCCGGATCTTCGTGGTCGTAGCCCAGCAGGTGCAGCGTGCCGTGCACCGCCAGCAGCTGAAGCTCCGCTTTCAGGCTGTGGCCGCCCTGCTTGGCCTGGCGCTCGGCCGTCGGCACAGAAATGACGATGTCGCCGAGATAAGGTTCCTCTTCTTGCATGCCGGGCATCGCTTCGCCAGTGGCAAAGCTGAGCACATCCGTAGGGGCATCAATGCCGCGATATTCTTTGTTCAATGTCTTAAGCTGATCGTCATCGGTCAGCAGCAAGGTGATTTCGGCCGGGAGTTTGTACTGTTCGTGGCGCAGGGTGACGGTTACGGCCGTCCGCAGCGCCGCCGCAATCGACTGGAGTACCTTCTCTTTTTGCTGCACGTGGATTTTATACGAGGCCACTAGGTTAGTTCCTTACTGTATTGGGTGTGATCAACATCGGCGGGCAAGCGCGGGGGGAGGACGGCCGCTTCTTCCGCCGCCTGCTCCTCAAGCGACAAAATAGCCTCATTCCCTGGATATTTCACCCGCACATGGAAACGGCCCTTCAACGTTTTGATGAACGATTCACGAATCAGCCGGATATCGCCCAGCGTCAACCCGGACTCGTCCAGCTGCCCCTCGGTTAAATCCTCATCGATCAGCGAATTGACCAGCTTTTCGATGGCCTTTTCACTGTTGGGCTGCAAGGCGCGCGAAGTAGACTCAATGACGTCGGCCAGCATCACCACGCCGGTTTCCCGTGTGCGCGGCCGGGAACCGGGATAGCGAAATTTCTCCGCGGCCACTTCTTCGCCTTCGGCTGCCTGCTCTTTGGCCTTGTGATAGAACCCTTTAACCAGGCGTGTGCCGTGATGCTCCTCGATAAACTGGTGAATGCGGTAAGGCAGCTTGTAGCGCCGGGCCAGTTCCAGGCCATCGGTGACGTGGCTGATGATGATGCGGGCGCTGGTTTGCGGGTCCAGCGCATCGTGCGGGTTTACCCCTTCCTGGTTTTCGCTGAAAAACGGTGGCCGGTTCATTTTGCCGATGTCGTGGTAAAACGCCCCCACACGTACCAGGCTGCTGTTGGCCTTAATTTGCTCGGCGGCCTGCTCGGCCAGGTTGGCCACCATGATGCTGTGGTGGTACGTGCCCGGCGCACGGCGCAGAAGCTCTTGCAGCAGGGGATGGTCCAACCGGGAAAGTTCTTGCAATTGCAGTGTGGTGGTCACGCCAAACAAACTGCCCAACACAAAAAAGCCAACCAGGGTCAGCGCCGAAGAGAGGACACCGTTGATGACAGCGTAGCCCATCAGCTCCAGCATGTTAAACACGTCGATGGTGTCCTGGTTGAGGCGGAACACCAGGATAACGGCGCAGTAACCAATGGCTGCGGCCAAACCGGCACGGAAAAAGGCGTTGATGCGCTGGACATCCCGCAAATTTAAGCTGGCCAGCAGTCCGCCCACGGCCGTATACGCCGCCAGTTCCAACGAATTCGGCGTCAAAAAGCCAATCAGCGCCGCCATGATGATGGTGATCGTCAGCGAAAAACGCACGTCGTAAATGACGCTCAGCAGCATGGAGAGTGCCGCCATGGGGAACATGTAGGTCAAGAAGCTGCTGCCGGTAATCATCAGCTTGGCAATGGCGGCAAAGACCAGCAGCAAACTGGCGAGAACGGTGAGGTAACGGCCGTTATTACGCACCTGGCCCCAGAAAAATTGGTGCCAGTACATGGTAATCAGCACCACCGACAGGAGCGAGGCGACAAACACGGCGGCCACATCACGCCAGTCAAACTGGCTTTGCAGCAGGCCAAGCTGGGTCAGCTTCTCAATGTCCAGGGCGGTGACAATGTCACCCTGGCGCACGATGCGCTCGTTGTCGGCGATGGTGACGGGAAAGGTGCCCACGGCTTCGGCGGCCTCATCGCGGAGAGCGGCGGTTGTTTCCGGATCTGGGAAAACGGTGGGCACGAGAAACTGCGGCGCCAGGTTGGTCACCACATTTTCCTGGCGCGGGGTCAGCTCCAGGCTGGCCTCGCGCCGGGCAATGATCTGGTACTCGCGCAGCTGGTTTTCGCGAATGTCCTGGCGCATCAGGTCGCCCACAATGCGAGCAATCTCTCGCTTCACCACATCGTAATCCGCCGCCGTCAGCTCCAGCAGGTCCAACCCCACCTGTTCTTGAATCGTCAGCCTGTTGATGGACTGCAAATAAGAAAGCTTGGTTTCTTTGGTGGCCAGCGTGTCAGCCCGCACCACATCGGTAAAGGAAAAGACGGAATTCACCAGGCTCAGCTGGTTCCGGCCGATGTCGTTGCCATCGCGGACGTACTGCTCCGGCACCGAGGCCCGGGCATTTTCGCGGGCGGTGGCCAGCAGCACTTCACTCTCGTAGTTGATGGAACGCGGCGCGAGAATATCTTCGCTGGCCGGTTCGCCCAGCGTCACCTGCACTTCACTGGCGGTCACCAGGTTGAAGCTAAAAATAACGGTGAGTCCCAGGGTGACGGCAGCCGTAAATATCCACAGCAAAGAGCTTTGGAGCATCTTCCGCCAACCGGATCTTTCCTCTGTTTTTGGTGCCATGATTTGAGGTGGAGTTACTGGTTTTTCAGCAAGTCGCGCACAACTTCATTCACTAAACGGCCGTCAGCCTGTCCCTTTACTTTGGGCATCAATTTGCCCATCACCTGGCCCATCCCCCTGGCGTCGGTCACGCCCAGCTCAGCAATGATCTCGGTGGCCAGCGCCTCAACTTCAGCCCGCCCCATCTGCTGAGGCAGGTACGATTCGATAATTTCCAGTTCAGCCTGTTCGCTGGCGGCCATCTCCGGGCGGCCTGCCTTCTCGTAATCGGTGATACTTTCGCGCCGCTGTTTGGCCTGTTTCAGCAGCACCGCCATCACGCCCTCATCATCGAGCGTGGTCTGGTTGTCTACTTCTTCTTGCTTAATGGCCGCCAGCAGCAAACCAAGGGCGTTTCGTTTGGCGTTGTCGCCCGCGCGCATGGCGGCAATTCTGTCCTGTTGGACCTTTTCTTTCAGGGTCATCTTGGTAATCCTCCACGTTAAGATTGTAACATTGGCAGGTTGGGTGTCAATACAGTGTACAGGCTGAGGTTACCTTCTTTGCCGTCGCTGCGGAACTGATCGATGATGGTGAATCCGGCCTGCTCGGCCAATTCGGCCGTTTCGGCGGCGTCGATGTGGCAGGCATAGCGCAGGGCAAAGCCGCCGCGCTGCCAGGCCAGCAAATAATCGTTTGGCTCCACGTCGGCGGCCGTCAGGCCCAGTTGTGACCACGCCTGCACTTTACGCCGCTGGCGGGGGCTGTCCATGAACTGCCAGTTGGAGATGAGGAGACGGCCGTTCCCCACCAAATGTGCCTTCATCTCCTGCAGAAGGCGCAGTCGGTTGGCCTTACCGGGCAGGTGGTGCATCACCGCCAGGCATGAGATGGCCGGGAATTGGCCCAGGCCGTCCAGGCAGCCAAGCGCCAGCAGGTTGCGCTGGTAAAACGTCCCGCTGGCATTTTTGGCCGCATCGGCCAGCAGCGCCTCACTAAAGTCCACGCCGACAAATTCACCGATGCGGTTGTTTTCCTGGAGGAATTGGGCGAAACGGCCGTTGCCACACCCCACGTCCAAAAAGCGCGGGCAAGGCTGGGGCAGATGCGGCAGCAGACGGGCAAACCCCGGCTGCGGCGTCACCCGGCTGCCGGAAAATGAATCCGCCTGGGCATCATAAAATTCCCGGTTCAGGTCCAGCAGCCGCTGAACAACTTCCTCACGCATGTTTTTCATCCACAGATTGCGCAGATTACATAGATTTGGCTCTTTGGGATAGCGTGGGGTTTGGCGTGAAACGTGATGTCACTCTGGTCACGTTTCACGTTTCACGCATCACGGATTGTAAACCCCTGAATTCCTGAAGACCCACAGATTTTAATCCTCTGCATCTTCGCGCCTTGGCGTTGAATTCTGGTTCGCCCGGATGCGGCGGCGGTTGGTGACAAACCAGGTACGGCCGTCTGCCGTCCTTACCCACACCGCAGGCGGTTGGTGTGCTACCACCACCCCCGGCAGCCAGATTTTCTCTTCCGGCCAGATTTCTACGGCCGTTCCAACCGTGTACAGTTCAACCAATCGTTCTGCCATAATTGCCAATCGTTAACGGCCAAGGGTCAATGGCCAACCATGGGGCGAGTTATGGGCGAGCCAGGTGGGAACGAGGTGTCCCGCGAGACAAACATCCTGCCACCTGCCTCGCCCCTACTTTTCACTTGCCAACGCCGCCAGCCGCGCCAGCCGCTCCGGTTCACTGGCCGCCAGCAACTCCAGCTGGGAGAGTTCGGCGTAGGCGTGGGTGAAATACGGCCGTGCCTCATCCCCACGGCCCAAAGCGAGCAAACACTCGCCAACTTCCTCGTAGACAAAGCCGTCGGTCTGGCCCGCGCCATTGTACTCAGCCAGGAGCGCCTGCTGCAGCGCCAGCGCCTCGTCCAGCCGGTTGAGCGAGCGGTAGGTGCGCCCCACACACCACCGGGCAATGCGAATTGTTTCCGGCTTGTCTTGATGATGCGCTTCGCGCCAGGCCAGCGCCTTGGCAAAAATCTCCAGGGCTTTATCATAGTCGCCCATGTCGTGGTAGGTCCAGCCGATGTTGTTGTAGAGCGAGCCGCGCCAGCCACCCGCCCGCGCGTCGGGACTGGCTTCAGCCAGGGTGAGCGCCGCTTCGTTCCATTGCAGCTGGTCCACCGGCCTGGGTTCGGCAATGGCCATCATGTGCGCGGCGTCGATGGTGTGAAAGTCGGCCTGGGTGCCTACCGCCGTTCCCAAACCAAACGCCTCACGAAACAACGGCAGCGCCTTCTCCGGCTCACCCGCTGAGTTAAAACAGCGGCCCCGCTCCAGCAGGCAGCGCATCCTGGGCACGATCATCTCGTCGCTGAGCATCGACTCGGCCTGATCCAGCAGCGCATGCGCCTCGGCAAACTGGCGGCGCAGGCTGTGGGTACGCGCCAGCTGGCTCAGCAGCTCGGCATGGTAGGCGCGATCGTCGCTGGCTTCTACTTCTGGCAGCAAGTCTTGAAAGCGAACGGCCGTTCCCGCCGGATCGTTGTAATCCCACAACGTGTGCAATTTAGGGAATTGGTCCATAACACATCCTCATAAAATCACGCAAAGACGCCAAGAAAAATCTGTGTCATCTGTGAAATCTGTGGTTTTTTAACAGAGCCCCATGGAAAATAATGCTGAAATCTACATACCAAAACGGTGCAGGACGGCATCGACCATGCTGACGTAGCTGCCGCCGAAGTGGCACACGTGGCTCAGCAGCGGATAGAGGCTGTAGAGATGGCGTCGCTCTTCGTAAAAACCGGGCGGCAGCGGCCGAATTTCTTCATAGCGCCGAAAAAACGGTGTGCCAAACGAGTTGAACAGGGCGATGTAGGCCAGCTCCATCTCGTCGATGGCAAAGTAGAGCGCGGGGTCCAGGAAGGCGGTGACACGGCCGTTGTCCGCCAACACGTTGCTCGTCCACACATCACCATGAATCAGGGACGGCCGTTCCGGTTCCGCCAGCCAGCGATTTAGCTGACCACCCAGCTTCTCCAAGCGAGGCACAAACGATCGCGGCAGCCGACCCAATTTCACGCCCTGGCGCATCAGATGAAAGATGCGCTGCTCGCGGAAAAAGTCCAGCCAGTTGGCGGTGGGCGGATTGGGCTGGGTAAAGGCGCCGATCAGCGTCATGAAGGGGAAGCCAAAGTCGGGTGCGGTGACGGCGTGCAGCGCCGCCAGGTGCCCGGCGGCGTCGGCCTCGGCCTGGGGTGAGAAGCGGCTTTGCCCCGGCACCCATTCCATGATGAGCAGGTGGGGCTGGTTAAAAATGACGCCCGGCACGGGCAGCTGCGTGTGCTCTGCCAGGTAACACAGCATCTGGCCTTCAATGTCCAGCTGCGGCTCTGGCCCGTCGTCGAACTTCGCCACCAGCGGCGTGCCGTCGGTTAGGGTGACATGATACACATCGCCAATCTGGCCGCCGGAGAGCGGAGACAGATCGCGGATGGGTTGGGTTACGGCCGTTGCCACCGCATCACGCACGTTCATTACGGCCGTCGTACCACCAGGTTGTCAAACGCCACCTGGGCCTGGGGCTGGACAAACGTGCCCGCGTCCAGGGCAATCGTGCCGCTGCTGTAGGCAGTGTCGTTAAACTGGTGCACCTGGATGTCGTTGACGTACAGGGTGATGGTCTGGCCGAGCGCTTCAACCTTCAGCCGGTTGGTGCTGTTTAATCCCTGGTTGATGACCGGGGTTTCGGTCCAGCGGTCCACAAAGCGGGTCCAGCCCGATTCGCCATCACGCCGCTCGACCATAAACAGGCCGTCGCCGGTAATTTCAAAGCGGTAAAAGTGAGTGGTATCTTGCATTCGGAACAAAACGCCGTAGCTGCTGCCCAGGTCACCCTGCAGCAAACGGCCGTCCACTTCCAAAATAAAGTTGTCGAAGGTGTGGTCGGGCAGGGTGGTGAACTGCATGATGTTGTTGTCGGAGAGTTCGATCACCAGCTGCTCGTTGATAACGGCCGTTTGCCCCGCATTGTCCCCCTCAATAACCCAGTTACCCGTTTCCCCCGGCACAAAGCCATCGGCGTAGATAACGTCGGCTCCCTGCGCGCCGGGCACACCCGTGGCATCGGCACAGGCGACCAACAGCAGCAAACTTGCCAGCAAAACCAACCATCGGCCCCAAACCACTTTACCGTTCACTGATTACCGTTTACCGTTCACCTTTTTAAGGCGCCAACACCAGCAGATCGTCAAATTGGACAACGGCCGTACCCGGCTCCAACGTGCTCACGCCCAGGCCCACATCGCCGCCGGCAAACGAGCTGTCTGTTACCGTTACCAACGGCAGGCCATTAACCGACAGGCTGAGCTCGTCGCCCACGCAGCTCACCCGCAGCAGGTTGGTGGCCACCCCCTGGTTAATCACTTCGGAGAAAACATACTCGGCGTTGGGCGTCAGGTAAGTAATCTGATCTCGCCCCGTTTCATACTTGCCAACGGCGTAATAGCCGTCACCGCTGATGAGGAAAATGTAGAAATTATTCTCGTCCTGGTAGCGGCACAGCACGCCGTAGGCATTGTTGTTGGGGCCGCTTGTCTGGCGCGCCTGCACGGTGATGATAACGTCGCTGAAGTCGCGCCCAGGGTTGGTCCACCAAATCTGGCCCGTCTGGCTGGTGCTGATGTTCAGGGTGCCATCGACAATTTCCACGACGGCCCCGCCCTGGTTGTACTCACGCCAGCCGCACGCCTGGGCGCCGCTAAAGTCATCCTGCAGCAGCGCGCCGTTTTCGTTGCAGGGATCGGGCTGGGGCGATCCTACTATGGAACAGGCCGTTACCGAAAGCAGCGCCAGCAAAAGCAGCAGCGGTCGAAGGATCGATTTTTCCATGGTGTTACTCCTGTGGATTAATGTTGCTTTTCGTCTTCATCCAGCCGTTTTTGCAGCTGTTCTACTTCATCGGCAATGTTTTTTTGCTGGCGCGAGGTGTACAGATAGAAGGCAAACGCGCCCAACCACAAGACAGCAATTAGAACAATTACAAGCGTTAAATTCTCAAACATAGCGTCCTCGATAATCTCCCAATGGGCCAGAATTGGGCTAGAGTTTACCCAAAAACCAGCGAACCGGCACACGAGAAACGGCCGTCACCCAACCCCCACCCTTTGCTTACAACCGGCTGTTCCACAATGGCTCCGACACGCCGCGCTGCTGGTTCTCGTAGCGGGCCATCACAAAGAGGGCGTCGGACAGGCGGTTGAGGTACGGAATGACAACCGGGCCTACGGCTTCCTCGCGGGACAGGGCAATCACCAGCCGCTCCGCGCGGCGGCAGACGGTGCGGGCCACGTGCAGCTGCGCCGCCCCCAGCGACCCGCCGGGCAGGATGAAATTTTCCAGGGGACCGGTAACGGCCGTTAACTCATCAATCAACTCTTCCAGCACTGTCACGTGCCGTGCCTCAATTTGCGGAATCTGGTACTCGATTTTGTCTTCTTCCGTAAAGCACAAATCGGAGCCCAGGTGGAACAGTTCGTTTTGAATCACCGGCACCACTTCCGCCAGGCGCGGCACCAGGCCGTGGGCCACCGCCACGCCCAGCACCGAATTCAGCTCGTCCACCGTACCATACGCCGACACCCGCGGCGATTCTTTTGGCACCCGCGTCCGGCTGCCCAGGGAGGTCATGCCCTCGTCGCCGCTGCGGGTGTAAATTTTTGTCAATCGAGGCATTTCATTCTCCAAACTTGTCATCTCGAACCTGTCATTCCCGCGCAGGCGGGAATCCAACCTTTTGTAAGCGGTGGATGCCCGTTTTCACGGACATGACAGGCTATAGGTTTTATTGGCTCTTTGGGAATTCAGGGAGTTTACAGCCCGTGAAACGTGAAACGTGACCAGATGGGTCATCACGTTTCCCGCTTCACGTTTCACGCCAAACCCCACGAAATCCTGAAGGCCCATTTTATTTTGCGACGGCCGTTCGTCCAGGCAAAAACCAGATCCCCGGCACGCTCAACAAGGCGGCCACCGACCCCAGCACAAACGCCGTGGTCAGCCCCACCGTATCAGCCATCCAACCGATCACCCAAATGGCCAGGGCGCGAATCAAAAAGTTCAGGCCGATAAAAATGCCATTGGCCAGGGCACGGTGCTCTGGAAAAACATCCTGCACGGTGGCCAGCAGCACTGGCGTCGGTGAGATGGCCGTTAACCCCAAGGCAATCAGCAGCGGGATCACCAGCCAGCCGGGGCTGTAAATGAACAGCAAAGACAGCAGCGGCGAGACGAGGGTCAGCGCCACCAGCACCCGGCGACGGCCAAAACGGTCGCTGGCCGTGCCGGAGAAGAGCGCCCCGGCCACCCCTGCCCCTTCCAAAATAGACAATGCGGCCGCCGCCAGCCACAGACTCACTTCGACTTCGTCCTGCATGTAGAGCGGCAGGTAGGTGGTCAGGGCCACCACCATGCCGCTGCGCGCCAGCATGATCCAGCCCAGCACCGGGAAAAAGCGGCGGATTTGCGGCCACGCTTCGTGCAGGCCCGCTGGTTTGGTGTCGGTGCGGGCCGAGACATCGTGCAAGCGCCAATAGAGAACGGCCGTAACCGCCCACCCCACAAACATCAGCCGCCACATCCCTTCCAGGCCAAACCAGCTAATCCCCGCCACCGCCACAATCGGCCCCACGGCGCGCCCCAGCTCGCCGCTGGCCATGAAAATGCTCATGCCCGTGCCCACGCGCCTGCCTGCCAAACGGCCGATCATTGCGGGTGCAGGCGCGTGAAAGGCAGCAACGCTCACACCTCCCGCCAGCAGCAGCATGGCAATAACAAAGTAGTTGTTCACAATGCCCAGGCTGCTAAACAGCGTAGCGGTTACCGCCGGGGCCAGGATGATAAAGTAGCGCAGGCTGACCCGGTCGGCCAAATAACCAATGAGCGGATTTAAGAGGCTGGGCAGTTGGGCAAAGATGGCCAGGCTGCCGGTGAGGGCGTAGTTGGTGGCCAGCCGCTCTTGCAGCAGCGGCAGCAGTGGGGCGATGAAGGCACTGTACGTGTCGTGCACAAAATGGCCGCCCGCGATGGTGAAGATTTGGTTGGTGTTGAAGGTGTCGGGAACGGCCGTTTCCGCCAAAGGCACGCTGTCTGAGGTTGTGGTCGGGTTCATGGTGCTGCTCACTTTCTCTTCAAGATTTACCAGAAAGTGATTATACGGCAGTTTGCCCACATTAACCTGCCCCAGCTTGGCAACAAGGGCAAGAATCACTCGTCAAGTCAATTTATTTACTCACGCAAAGGCGCGAAGGGTAAACTAACTGCTTCGCGCCTTTGCGTGAAATTCAAAATATTAGTTGGCCTAAATTTTGATGTAATTAACGGCCGTTCCCCCCATCCAAAAATCTCAGCCCGAGGAGGAAGCATCCTCAGATGCGACTGGCATCTGAGTATGCCTACTCCACGTGAATGTAAACAGGCAAAGTTTTCAAACCACGAAACAAGACACCGGAGCGCCACTCCAGCTGGTCAGCAGGCACCACCAGTCGCAAATTAGGGAAGCGCTCAAACAAGGTTTGCAGCCCAATCTGCCCCTCCAGGCGGGCCAGCGGCGCGCCCAGGCAGTAATGAATACCCAGGCCAAAAGCCAGGTGCCGGTTGTCGCGGCGGGTCACATCCAGCACATCGGGTTGGTGAAAGTGGCAGGCGTCCCGGTTGGCCGAGGCCAGCACCACGCGCACCACGTCGCCGCGCCGCATCGAGTGCCCCTCAAACACAAAATCCTCCCGCACCCAGCGCGTCGTCGAGGTTTCTACCGGACCATCAAAGCGGAGAAGTTCTTCAACGGCCGTTTCCCACAGCTCAGGCCGTTCACGCAAAAGCCCCAACTGCTCTGGATGCGTCAACAGCGCCAGCGCCCCGTTCCCCAGCAAATTCACCGTCGTCTCGTGCCCCGTCACCAGCAGCAGGGCCACCATGCTGGAAAGCTCCGCCTCGTTCAGCCGCTCGCCCGCCTCTTCCGCCTGCACCAGCGCCGAAATCAAATCGTCCTGCGGCTGTTGCTGGCGGAGGGCAAACATCTCCTGCAAATAAGCTACCAAGGCGCGCACCTTGCGCTTACGGGCGCTGTAGTTCAAATCCCGGCTGCCCGGCGAGATGATCGCCTGGGACCAATCCGCCACCTGCGCCTGGTCGGCGGGCGGAATGCCCAGCAGCTCGGCGATGATGCGCACGGGCATGGGCAGGGCAAAATCGGCGATGAGGTCCGCCTGCCCGGCGGCGGCAATCCCGTCCAGCAGCCCATCGGTGATGTGCTGGATGCGCGGGGCGAGCTGCTCCACGCGGCGCGGCGTAAACGCCTGGTTTACCAGCGCCCGCAGCCGGGTGTGGTCCGGCGGATCGGCAAAGAGCATGTTTTCGTTGATGAGGCGGTGCACGGCCGTTTTCCGTGGCGGCCTGGCGTCTGGCGGCAGGGTGTGGCGGATGTCCTTCACAAAATGATCGTTGTCTTTGAGAACGGCCGTACCCTCCGCCAGCCGCGTAATGTACCAAATTGTGCCGCCGCCGGGGGAGCGATGGGCATAAATCGGGTCATCCTGCCGCATCTGGGCAAAGATTGGGAAGGGGTTGGCTTTGAAGTTCGGGGAGAAGAGATCGTATTTTTTCACGCTTCCTCGTTCTCACGCTCTGCGTGGGAATGCCGTTTGCAGCGCTCTGCGCTGCGGGGGGACGCTGGAGCGTCCCGGACTTCATTCCACGCAGAGCGTGGAACGAGCGGTCATGCGGTGTTGACCATCCAGCTGGAAAAGCCCACCAGAAACTCGCGGAACGTGGGCAAATGCTCGGCGGGGAAGTTGTACTTCTCCGGCGCATCGGCCAGCACTGCGTCAAAGCAGGCCAACCACACCTGCCGCGCCGCCTCGTCGATGGGGAACGGCATGTGGCGCGCCCGCATCATTGGGTTGCCGTACTGCTGGTGGTACAGCGGCGGCCCGCCCAGCAGCCCCACAAAAAATGCGGCCGATTTGCGTGACGCCCGCGCCATGTCGCGGGGAAACATGCCGCGAATCGCGGAACGCTCCAGCTCCTGGTAAAAATCGGCCATCATGGCGAAGATGTTTTCTTCACCCATCGCCGCATAAATCTCCGGGCTGGGTGCACTCACCCGCGGTGGGCCGCCCGGCGGCACGTAAAACTGTCTTTCTTCGCTCATACTGGTTCCAGCACCGCGTTGTTGAGGGCAAACTCAATCGCCTGCGGCAGGTCGAGTGACCGGCCCTGGGCGATGTAGGTTGCGGCATTTTCATCGCGAAGGACGGCCGTTAAACGGCCGTCCAACTGCCCCTTTTCCACGGCTGAAAGCGGCGTGCCTATCGCCTCGCGCAGCGCCTGGGCCGCACCCACCAGCAGCAAGGCCCGGCTGGCCCGGTTCTGCGCCGCTGCCAAACCGGCCATATCCTCCAACACGTAGGCGATGGCCCGCCGGTCGCCAAATTCGTAATTGATTGTCAGGCTTTCTTCGTAAAACTGCCGCGCCGTCTCAAAATCCGCCTGATCGCGCACCACGTTGCCCAGGTTGTTCAGCGAATTGGCAATCGCCCAGCGGTCGCCCACCTCACGCTGAAGCTGGAGCGCCTCCTCCAGATGGCGGCGCGCCTGCGCCAGGTCACCCAAATTGCGCACCAGGTTGCCCAGATTGTTCAGCGAATTGGCGATGGTGCGCCGGTCGCCCCCCTGCCGCCGGATCTCCAGCGCTTCTTCGTTCAGGCGGCGCGATTCGGCCAGATCCCCCTGGAAGCGGGCGATGATAGCCAGGTTGCTCAGCAGAGCGGCGATGAAAGCTGGTTGGTTCAGCTGGCGGCGCAGCGCCATGCTTTGCTCGTACAGAGTGCGCGCTTTTTCGTACTGGCCCTGCTGCGCCGCCAGCGTCCCGGCAGAGTGGTAGGCCTGGGCCACGCCCGCTTCGTCTTCCAGCTTTTCAAAGGTCAGGCGGGCGGCTTCCAGATGGCGGGTGGCTTCTTCAAAACGGCCGCGTTTGCGCAGCAGTTCCGCCTGAGCCGCCTGGCACCATGCTTCCTCCTGGCGATTGTCGTGTTTTTGCGCCAGCTGCAAGCCCTGGGTGTACAACGTGCTGGCCTCGTCCCACCGGCCCACCAGCTCCAGCACGTTGCCCAGCTTGCGCATCACCCCGGCGCGTTCCGGTTCGGGCAGTAGCGGCAGAACGCGGCGGAAATACTCGATGGCTGCCTCGTTAGCGTACTCGGCCTGGGCCGCTTCCCCGGCTTTGAGCAGGTATTCGCGCTTTTTGACCTCGTTGTCGGAACGGCCGTAATGGTAAGCCAGCAGCCCCACGTACTGCGACAGCGCATGGGCGTAATGCCTCTCGATGTACTGCCCGATTAAATCGTGCAGCATGGCCCGCGTGGCAAAGGGCAGGCTTTCATAAGCCACTTCCTGCGTCACCACGTTTTTGAACAGGTAGGCCAGCTCCGGTTCCGGCGTGTCCAGCGGCGTCAGGTCCAGCTGCTCCAGCACTTCCAGGTCAGACTTCACCTGCTGCGGCCCGCCCAGCGGCGGATACGCCCCCCAGAGCATGGCCGCCCGGAACAAACGGCCGATCACACTCGCCACCTTAATCGTGTTGCGCTGCGTCTCCGTCAGCTGGTCGATGCGGCTCAAAATCAGGCTGTGCAGGCTGGTGGGCAGGTCCAGGTCTTGCAGCGTCTGGGGCGCAATGGCCGACTGGCTCTGCAGGTAGTTGAGCAGTTCTTCGATGTAGAAGGGATTGCCCGCGGCCCGTTCCATGATTTTGGCACGCAGCAGGCGCGGAATGCGGATTTTGGCTCGGGTCAGCTGCTCCATCTTCAAGGCCATCAGATGTTCGGCCTCTTCTGGAGTAAACTCGTCAAGCCGGATCTCGACAAAGTTGGGCAGCTTGCGGAAAGAGGCGGACTGCGTCCGGTTCATTTCCGGCTCGCGAATGGCCAGCACGATTAAAATCGGCCGGTCGGCAGTGGCTCGGGCAATCGCTTCCAGCAGTTCCAGCGACAGGGGGTCCAGCCAGTGGCAGTCCTCCAGCACGATAAAAATGGGCGTCGTCTCGGCTCGCGCCCGCAAACATTCCATCAGCAAGGACTCCAGCGACACTTTGCGCAGCTGGGCGTCAAAAGACTGCGTGAGCTCATTGTCGGGGATGCTCAGGCGCAGCACGGCTCCCAGCAGCGGCAGGCGGGGCACCAGTGCCGGGTTGATGGCGTTAAGCTGGCTGCTAACATGCTCAATTTGCTGCTCTGCCGACATTTCGGCCGTCAGCCCAAAGAAATCTTGCCAGATGCGCTGCCACACCAGGTAGCTGGTATTGGTGCCATAAGACTGGCATTCGCCGCCAAAACCCTGAAAGCCATTTTCGCTGGCCAGGCCGATAATGTTGGCCACCAGCCGCGATTTGCCGATGCCTGCTTCACCGCTGATGGCGATAATCTGCCCTTTGCCTTCTTTGACCTCGGCCATTTTTTCCTGGATCTGGTTTTGTTCGGCAACACGACCCACCATTGGCAGGGCATACTGCGGCTCTTGCAAGCGTACGGCCGTTTGCGTCTGGCGGCGGGTAACGGCAAAAATGCTCAACGGCTCAGCTTTGCCCTTCACTCGAATCGGGGGCAGTGCCTCCCAGGAAAATTTATCGCCCGTTTGTTTGATGGTGCCTTCGGTGACGAGGATCTGGCCTGGCGCGGCGGCTTGCATGAGGCGTGCGGCCGTATTCACCGAATCTCCCAACACGCCGTACGTCCGGCGCGTGGTGCCGCCATAGGCCCCCGTGCGGGCCCGTCCCTGGCAAATGCCAATCTGCACCGCAGTGATGTAGGACAGCCGGTTAGTCAGTTCTTGCAGTTCCAATGCCACGGAAACAGCGCGCACCACGTCATCCTCGTGGGCATAGGGTGCGCCAAAGGCGGCGTACATAGCGCTGCCCTTGTCGCCAATGGTCAGCTGGAGCAGGTTGCTTTCGTAGCGGGAAAGAATTTCTTGCACGTCCTGCACAAACGTGTCCAGCTTGGTCTCGGCCGCCTCGTCGGCGTCGTAATCAATGCCGGAAAAGCGCACGAAAAGGGCCACCGCCGGGCGCAGCTCCGCCAGGAACTCACCGCCGCCTTCTTTCAACCGGCGGTAGACCGGCGGCAGCAGCCAGCGCCGGGTGATTGATTCGTCGAGGGCATCGAGCGGAATGGACGGCCAATAAGCGGGGATGCTCATGTTTTCCAGGCTTCCGACCACACCGAGGCGTGCCGCGGTTAGCGGGCTTTGCCGCCACGCCTTGATGGTCACACGCGGCCCCAGGTTGTCGATGGTGGCCTCGTCCAGAATGACCTCGCCCTTCTCCGCTTCGTGTTCCGCTTCCACCAGGCGATCCAGCAGCTTGCCCGCCAGCACGTCAATCAGCTGCACCTGCGGATTGCCTACCAGAAAACGACGGGCGGTGCCGGTAACAACGGCCGTTTTCATAGCCAGCGTAATATCACCTGAAGGAGTCTGGATGGTTTGTGCCTTTTGCATCACCGACTGCATGGCCAGGGCGCAGGTGGTAGCGCGAAAACCATTGTCGCCTTCAAACCAGCAGGTCACCGCGTCGCCGCTGAAGCTGATGACGCTGCCCCCGTAGCGGTGCAGCTCGTCCACCAGGCCATCAAAGACGCGGTTGAGATGGCGCGTCACCTCTTCCGCACCGCGCTGCGGGCCTAAATCTTGCACCAGCCGCTCGGTGAGCGGGGTAAAGCCGGAGACATCGGCAAACAGGGCCGCACCCTGTGCCGGATCGGGCAGCTTTTCGCCCCGGTATAGGGCCTGTCGCCTATCCATTGGAATGTAGGAAATCGGCCGTTCCATCATACGAGTTGTTGGCCTCCAAAAAATGAAGACATCCAGGATTGCCTAACTTCGCTCTATTATACGGATGTTGGCGCTTTGTGCAGGCGATAGTATGACAAGGTGACCCGGTGACAAGGTGACCAGGTGACAAAACGGCCGATGATGCTCCTTGTCAGACTATAATGAAAAACTGGGGCGGCCAAAGGCGCACCCCAGTTTTTCACGCGACTGGCAGGGGAGGTATTGTCAGCAACAATTACCGGATGGCAATTGCATCGATCTGTTCCGTGTATAAGCCGTGGTCCGGGCCATTCCAGAAAACAGTGAAGGTGCAGTCGGTGTTCTGACCCAGCGAAATGGGGCTGCACACCATAACCTGGTCGCCTTCTCCACTGGTGACCAGGTAGAGATCGCCGGTTTCTTCATCCTGGTGGGCAGCTTCGATGCTGCTACCGCTGGCGCTCAGCAAGCCGACGTCGGAGCCGTCAAAATACAGGTCCCAGCTGCCCGTGGTGTTTTCGCCCAGGCTGGTGGGCGTAAACACCACCAGGTCACGACTCTTGGCGTTGATGCTGCCCACCTTAACCGGGCCTTTGGTGCCAATGACGATACGGCCGTCACCCAACACCGTCAGCGCCCGGATGGCTTCTTGGGGCGTTTTCAGGTCTACATCCGAGCCTTCAAAGTAAAGCGACCAGGTGCCCGCAGTGTCCTCACCCAGCGAAGCCGGTTCAAAGCGCAGAATGTCCGAATTGTCTACATTGATGCCACCCTGGACACCAAGGTAGAAATCCTCCGCCACAGCAATGAGCAGACTGCCGTCGGGCAGCCAGGCAAAGGCGGTCACGTCCCGCCCGGCCAAACCCACGTCGGAGCCATCAAACAGCAGTGACCATTCACCGGTGTCCAGGTCGAAGCCCAGCATGTCTTCACCGCTGTAGGCCACACCATCGACCGTGCCGCTGTCCGTTGTGCTCAGGTAGAGCGTCTGGCCCGTTTCTACCGGCGGATCAACCAGGGTCAACAAGCCGCTGGTCATCGACGGCAGGTAACGATCATCGGGCAGGTTCAGGTTCCCGGCAGGCAGCGGGATGGTGCCGCTGAAGTAAACGGCCACGGTGTACGTTCCCGCAGGCAGCGGCACGGCGTTCAGCGGCGCACGCCCGGCAAAGTCGGTGATGACCGCCTCGGCATAGGTGCCGTTAGCGCCGCTGATGATGAAGAAGACGGTTTTCTGGCCAAACGGCCGTCCCGACACATCCTTCAGCGTGGCCACAAAAGGCAGCGCATCACCAATCTCGACGGTGGCATCAGACGGCGCCAGCGTCAGAACGGTGGCCTGTTTGGTGATGGTAAACGGCACAGTATGAAACGACGCTTCGTACTCGGCATCGCCACCAAAGGTGACGGCCAGGTCCGTGCTGCCCGGCAGACCCAGCAGCGCCAGGTTGGCCGTAGCCTGGCCAGACGCGTTGGTGAGCACGGTGCGCGTTTGTGGTCCCACGCGGAAACTGAGGTAGCGGTTGGCCACTGGTTCTCCGTCGGAAGTCAGCACGGCGCTGACGCTGATTTCGGTGCTGTAGGCACCGGAAGTGGGTGGGGAGAGGAGGGTAACGGCCGTTGCCAGCAAATCACCTTCCGCTGTACCTTCGCCGCTGTAGTACGCGCCCAGATTGGTGGCGGCACTGACCAGCCCCACACCGTTGACTGCCTGGACGATGAAGCGCACATCCCCGGCAGGCACCCCGTTCAGCGACAGAGTGGCTTGCCACAGCGTGCTGTCGTTTTCACTCTGAACCAGGTCAATCGACTGCCACAGACCAGCCATCGGACCGCTGCCCGTGTAGGTAACCCACACTTCCTGGATGCCTGCCGCCGGGTCGCCCACCACCCGCGCCTGGATGGTAACCACCCCGTCATCGGGGAAGGCAGCCACTTGCGAGATGGAAGGCGGCGCCGCCAGCGCCGGAACGTTACCCGTCACTTGTGACTGGGCAATGTAGTCGCTGTAGTAGAGGCGGAAATCCATCGCGCTGAACTGGCGCAGCGTGCCGCTGATAGATGCGGCATTGTCAGACAGATACTGCGCCGGGGTGACGTTGAGCTGGACATTCCCGCCCAGGCCATTCACCAGCTGGCCAAAGTAGTTCACCTGGTACGGCTGCATCGGGTAGAAGACGTTGGTAACAAACGGCGGGTGCACGCCGCGAACTTCGGTAGTGGCCGCGCCGGTCAGCGGCAGGATGCCGGGCAGGTCTGTAAAAGCGCCGCCGCGGAAGCCAACGCCGCGCAGCACGGTATCAGCCACACCCACGTTGAGCGATTCCAGCGGCAGCACCGGCTCGACCGGGTTCACAATCACACCGTCACTGCCGGAAAGGTAGGTAGCGGTGACGCTGGCGGGCTCAGCCGCGCCAACGATGTCCAGCGGCTGCTCCACCAGGGTCAGCTCTGGCGCGATGGTGAGATCGGCGTAGGTGAGGCCCAACGTCTGGCCGGGATCGCTGGTGAAGCCAGTGGTGCTGCCCACCACGAACGTGTCGCCAGAGGGATTCCCCCGCCCGGCAGGCATGTCGATTTTGAGCATCGGCAGGCCAAACAGGGTAGCTTCAAGGAGCGATTTTTCGTGCAACGGCCGTAACTCCTGCGTCTCGGCCAGGTACGTTTGTTTGGCCGCCGCCAGCGCCTGCCCGATGGCTACCGGGCCGGTGCCTGCGCGCAGCTCTTCGCTGAAGGACAGGTACAGCCGCTCGCTGTACTCGATGAAGTCGGTGTCGCCATACTGGTAACCGGTTCCGGCGATCAACGTCACGCCCTTGCTGGCAAACGCCTGCGCCCAGTCCGGCTCGACCGTAACGCCCGGTACGCCGTGCGCATCGACAATGTTGTACGCCGCGTGACAACCCGCGCTAAAAACCAGGGCATTGGTCATGTCCACGCTGGAAGCGGCCAATTCGGCGGCCAGGAGGCGCGTGGTGTAGTCGGCGGCCAGGGCACTGCTGGCGCTAAAGTGGCCCGCCAGGAAGCTCACATCGTAGCGGTTGGTCAGCAGCAGGCCGCGCAGGTCATTGGCCGTCCAGGCGGCGGGGTCCGTGGGCGCCACATCACGCGGGGTGATGAGCGTGGTGGCCGGGCTGCCCAACCCGCTGGACAGTTCACTGGCGACGGCGTTGGCGGCGTCAGCCAGGAAGTCGTAGCCGGTCACCAGGGCGGAGTTGGGCGTGGCCACCACACCGTTGGCGGTGCTGAGGTAGGCATCCAGCATGGTCACAATCTGCTCCGGCGTTTCCACCAGGCGGCCTACGGCCAGGTCGGGAATGGGCAGCGTGTCGATTTTGCTGGACAGCTCTACGGCTGCGCCGTAGCGATCCTGGCTGAGCACGTACCCCAACCGCAGGCTGGCCTGCGAGGCCGTGGCATCCAGCACGGGCGGCACGTAGTTGCGCTCGTTGGCCAGCAGCGCCTGGTCGGGATGGCGGAAGAAGGGAATCACGTCGTCGTTGCCGATGATGACGATGTAGGCCAGCGGATTCAGGGCGCGGTAGCTGTCCACAATGTCTTTGATGGCGTAGGCCACCAGGTTTTTGGCAAAGGGGCAGGCGGGATAGAGATCGGCCTGGGCGTTGGCCGCGGCCACGCGAGCGTCGCTGCTCACATCTACGATGACGCCGTTGACTTCGGCGCGGGCGGCAAAGGTGGCCAGGCGCGCCTGCAGGGTGGTGAGGCTGCCGGATAGACGGGTGGTGTCGGCCAGAATGATGGTGTTGGTGTTGTTGGCAACGGCCGTATGCGTGCTGGCGGGCAAAGCGGTGGTCACATCGCCACAGTTCCCCGCCGTTTGCATCACGTTCAGGGTGTAGCTGTTGTTCGGATCAAAAACGCCGTTACGACCGCGCACCCGAATGTAGAAGCTGCCGCTGTTTTCCCAGGTGTTCAGCCGCACACCCTCACCCGCCTTGCCGTTGAAAGCGGAAACGGCAATCAGGCTGCGCATCTGGGCGCTGGAGAAAGCGTCCGGGCTGAACGCGTCCGGTGAAAAAGCATCGGGGCTAAACGCGTCCGGTGAAAAAGCATCAGGGCTGAACGCATCGGGGCTGAACGCGTCTGGACTAAAGGCGTCTGGCGAGAATGCATCGGGACTAAATGCGTCCGGGCTGAAGGCATCCGGGGAGAAGGCATCGGGACTGAACGCATCCGGGGAGAAGGCATCGGGACTGAACGCATCCGGGGAGAAGGCATCGGGACTGAACGCATCCGGGGAGAAAGCATCGGGTGAGAAGGCGTCCGGGGCAAATTCGGCCGTCAGTGAGACCAGGTCTGTGGTGTCATCCAGCGTCTGCAGCGATTCCCACTCGGCGGCGATGTCTTTGTAGACGGTGAGGTCGTAGTTGGCAGGCAGGTCGGTGAGGGTGATCACCAGCTGGCTGTTGGGCTGCACGGCAAATTTATACCAGCGGGACTGCCCGGCCAGGTCGAGGTGCTGGCTGATTTCGGCCGTTTGCACTTCGGGGGAAACGGAGTCGGGCGTCAATTCCAGATCCAGGGCACGTGGCCAGGAATCGTTGCCCAGGCCCAGGCGGATGCAGCGGCTGAATTCGGACGTGCCGTCGTACCCGGTAGCCAGGGCAGTGAGGCTGGCGTTGGTGAGGGGGGTGGAAACGGCCGTTGTAAAGCTGGCATTGCCATTTTCATCCGTGGCCACCTCGGTACTGCCTAAATATGTCTGGCCCTCGCCAAACCCGGATTCGTGGCAGCTTTCGCTGGCGTAAAAGTCAATGGTGTAATTGCGGTCAGCTTTGCTGTTGAGCAGACCTTCCACTTCCAAACTGGAGCCGGTGGAGATGGCGCGGATAAGTGTTGGGGTGTTTTGACGGCCGTTGGCCCCTACATCGCCATCACCCAGATCGTTGGGCGTAGGGCCATCACCTTCCAGGTCAATACCCAGGCCGCCATTGCCAAAAATCTGGTTCTGGATCAGCTTATTGCCGCTGCCTCCGGCAACCTGGATGCCGCTGCCGCTGTTACCACTGATGATGGCGCTTTCAATCATATTATGGCTACCGTCCACGAGCACACCGTTCCCATTGAAATTCTGAATGGTCAGGTCGCGCACGGTGATGTAGCTGCCGGTCAGGACCAATCCATCGGCAGGGCCAGCTTCGCTGCCGTCCAGCACTACACCTATACTGTTGGTCGCGTTGGTTTTGAGCAAAACGGAGCGGGTGATGGCCGGCAGCGGGGAAGCCGGGCTGATCACGACGGGATTCAGGTAGCCGACATTAAACTGGATGATGGCGCTGCCGCCATAGCGGGAGTTGGACGCCTGGATGGCTTCACGCAGGGAGCAGTGTGACTTGGTACAGGCACCATCCGTCCCGTCGGCGGCGGTGTTGACGGTGTAAACGACAGGGCCCCACCAGGTGGCCGAAACCGTTGTGGTAACAAACAATACAAAGAGGGTCGCAAGGAACAAGAAAGTAATACGCCACAGATTCGTTCGTTTCACGCTATTCATACCTTTTCTCTCATACCAAGATGCAGCGCTTCCCGTTTATGGCGCTGTCGTTACTCCAAATCCTGGCGCAGAAATCAACTATTCAATTTTGGCTCCACCGTAAAAATTTTTGAGACAGGCGACGAAGTTGTTCTGGTGCCGCCTGGTTGGTCATACGCGTTGTTGAATGACGATTAGGCCATCGTCGCTCAGTGTGCCGGGGTATGCTTACGAATCGGATTAATTTTAATGGAAACTTTACACACGGCTCTTCGGACACGGCCGTCAGTATAACATCCGGCCATAGGGGAGGTCGTGAAAAAGAAAGGGGGATTGGGTGAAGATGGAGTAAAAGGTGCTACCGGTCCGCAGCAGGCGGCGGTTCAACGGGCAGCCCGGCCAACTGCATGATTTTGAGGGCGTTGGTGGTGGGGCAGGGGCCAGGATGCAGCTTGTAGTCGAACACCATACGGCCGTCCACCACCGCATCACGAAAGTGCACGTTTTGAATCTTGTCCGAGGCTTCCGCCAGCTGCACCAGCTCCAGATCGTGGGTGGCAATAACGCCCAGGCCGGTGCCCTGGGCCAGGGTCTGAATGTACGCCTGGCTGCCGATCAGGCGCTCACGATTGTTGGTGCCCCGGAAAATCTCGTCGATGAGGAAGAGGAGCGGCCGTTCCCCAGCCGCATTGAGCGCGATAAGCAGCTGCGACAACCGACGCACCTCGGCATAGAAAAAAGAAAACCCGTCGCTGAGCGAATCGGCCACGCGTATGGTGGCAAAGAGGCGCAGCCAGCTGGCCTGGAACGATTGGGCCACCACCGGGCCGCCAGCATAGGCCAGCACCAGGTTGACACCAATCGTGCGCAAAAAAGAGCTCTTCCCGGCCATGTTGGAACCAGTGACGAGGTAAATCGGCCGTGCTTCATCCAGCCGCACGTCGTTGCAAACACGCTGTTCGCCGGGGATGAGGGGGTGCCCCAACTGCTCGGCAGCAAAAATAGATTCTTCGGCAGCGGTCAGCGCGGGCCAGACCCACTCGCCGGGGTTGAGGTAAGCAAAGGTAGCCAGGCTGCTGGCTGCTTCCAACTCGTACCAGACGTCCAGCCAGCGCGGCAGCTGGGCCGCCAGTGCGTCGCGGCATTGGTCAAGCCGGTAGGCAAAGTAGATGTCCCAGGGCAGCAGGGCGTTTAACAAAAAACCCAGCAGCCAATTCTGGCGCAGCCCCACGCCCACCATCACCTTCTGCACGCGGCGGATGTGGGCCGACGGCCGTTCCCCTTCCACTAAAAACGGCTGGCAAAGCTGCTGCACCTCCGGCATCTGGTCATAGCGCCACTGCTCCAAAAAGGCAAACACGCCGTTGAGCACCCGCAGGCGCTCGTCCAGGAACAGCACGTCGCTAAACAAACTGGCCGCTCGCTGGAAGCCCAGGGTGATGAACAAGACGCCGTAAACCAGGGCACTGCCCAGCCAGAGCGGCGGCCACTGCCACAACTGGTACCCGGCAAACAAGACCCAGTTCACCACCGCCAACAGGGCCAACACGAGGAGCAACGGCCGTAACGACCCCTCACCACTTTCCCGGCCGAACCAGGCCAACAGTTCCTGCCCCGCAAATTGCGGCGCCCTCTGCGGGCTGCTGCCATCGACCGGCAGAGCCGCTTGCAGCGCCAGCCGCTGGCGAAAGCGCGTTTGCCTGGCCAGCTCACGCACGCGGCGCTGCCGCACCTGCACGGCATCCACCTGCGGCGACGGGTCCAGCAGCCAATCGTGCAGGCGGTGGCTGCCTTCTTGGGAAACGGCCGTATCCAGCAGCCGGTGCAGCGAAAACTCACCCACTATGTCCAAATCCTGGGCAAAGGGGTGATCAGCGGTGACGGGAAACGGCCGTGCTGCGGGCAGCTGCGGCCAATCCAGCGTCATGCGCGCCAGGTGCGACTGCGTCATGCAATGCCAGATGACAAAGCGAATGACGGCATTTTCCACCCGGCGGTGCACGATGACGGCGGCAATGAAGGGGGTGAAGGCAACGGCCGTTACCCACAGCCACGCCACCGGCCCCCACTGCAAAAAACTGGCCCCACTTACTACCCCGCCCAGGGCAAACAGACCCAGCCGCCAGCGCGAAAACTGGTCACTGCGGCGGCGCAGCACGCCCAACCGCCGCTCCAGGCGGGCTGATTGGTGCTGCAACAGGCGAAGACGGTGGGCTTTTTCGGTCATTAGAAGGGGGATTATAGAGGATGCAGCGGATAAAAGAAAAAGGGCGAGGATTGAGCAACGGCCGTAGTCATGACCGTCTCAGCCGCTCGCCGAACCGCGTCCACCGGACCGTATGACGTTTGTCACCCCGAACGCGTGACACTCCGCCAAATTTTTTCTCGTGTAAGCTGCTTTGTAAGAGCGAGGGCCGCAAGATCGAACTGTTGCCGTTATCTGTTTAGTTCCAAAGTTAACCGTCCTCATGTTTAAGGTGAAGCAACATGACTTCTATCAAGCACTTTTTTAGCAAAACAGGAGATGGCGCCTGGAGCGTGGCAGAAGACGGCCAGATTCTTTTCTGGAATATGGCGGCGGTTGAGCTGCTTGGTTATCCGGCGGAAGAGGCCGTTAACAAGTATTGCTGGCAGCTGCTAGGCGGGCTAACACCCCAGGGGGAACCTTACTGCGCGCCCAGCTGCCCGGTGCGCCAGAATATTAGACAGGGTATCCCCGTCACCAGTTTTGATGTGCAGCTGCGCCATCGCAGCGGACATTACATTCTGACCAATATGAGCACCATCCCGGTGCCTCAAGGATTTGACGAAAACTTTCTGGTCCATTTGCTGCGCATGCGCAAACAGCAGCACCAGACATACCACCCCTTCCGTTTTTATTTGCTGGGTCCCCTGGTGGTTATGCGCCACGATGGCACGCAGGTTGAAGGGGCGTTATGGAACCGGGTAAAAACGCGGGCGCTGATGGCCTACCTGGTGATGCAGAAGGGCACGGCCGTTTCTCGTGAGCAGATCCTGGAAATGCTGTGGCCCGACCTGGATGACAAAGCGGCCATGCACAACCTGAACACCACCGTCTACAACCTGCGCCGCAGCCTGGAACCACACTTGGAAAAAGCCAGCCAATCGCGCTACCTCCTGTACCAAAACGGCTGCTATCGTTTAGCCGGGGCCAAAGAACACTGGCTGGACGTTGACGCCTTTGAATGTGGCATACGCCGGGCCCGGCAAGAAACAGACAGGGAAACGGCCGTCAAACTGTACAAAATCGCCCTGGCTCTCTATCGCGGGGATTACCTGTTCGACCTCACCGACACGCACAGCTGGGTGCGCGATCAGCAGTTCCGTCTGCAAGAAATCTACCTCACCGCCCTGGCAGAGCTGGCCCAGCTCTACGAAAAAATGGACATGCCAGAAGAAGCCATCGCTATCTACCAGCAAATTCTGTCTATCGACTGCTGCCAGGAAAACAGCTGCCGTAAGCTCATGGACCTTTTCCTCCAGCTGGGGAAACGCAGTGAGGCCATCCAGATATGCCAACGGGTGGCAAAATGCCTGGAAAATGAGCTCGACGTCTTAATAAGTGCTCAAACGCGAGCGTTATACGAGAAAATCTGTCGCGCGGTTTAGATTTGGTTGAGTGTTTGCTGGCATCCTCTGCACAGGAGGCATACCATGCAAAAATGCGGCCGTTTCCCCTTTGTTGTCCTTCTGGTGTGCATGGCAGCTGCCTGGTTGATGGCAGCACACCTTTCACCGGCTGTTGTACCCGGCGTCACAGCCCAGACAGACACGATTAATTTTCCCCAATGGTACTTTGAAAGCGATCAGGCAGCCGCCAGTCTCGGCTTTGCCGCGAGCGGCGCTGGCGACGTAAACGGCGATGGCTTCGAAGACATCCTGGTTGGCGCGCCGAAATACAGTGGCGCAGTCCACAAGGCAGGCACCGTGTTGGCCTTTTATGGGTCAGCCAGCGGCTTGCAGCCTGGGCCCCAGTGGCGCTTTGACGGCGATCAAACGGGCGCCGAGCTGGGTTTTGCCGTCGCCGCTGCTGGCGATGTCAACGACGATGGCTTTGACGATGTGCTGCTCAGCGCGCCTCGCTACAACCAGGACCATACGCGTGAGGGGCGCGTTTATGCATTTTATGGGGCGCCTGGCGGCCTGCCGCCCACACCGGACTGGCAGGTTGAAAGCAATCTGGTGGAGGCGTATCTAGGCTGGTCGGTAGCCGGGGCTGGTGATGTAAACAACGACGGCTTTGCTGATGTCATTATTGGCGCTAAATGGGCGCAGCAAAACTTTTTTAACGAGGGCATGGTGCAGCTCTATCTGGGCAGCGCAGCAGGATTGGAGAATCTGCCAGCCTGGACGGTGTACGGGGGGCAGGCAGGAGCCAGCCTGGGCACGGCCGTTTCCAGCGCAGGCGACATCAATCACGATGGTTTTGCCGACGTCCTAGTTGGCGTGCCACTCTTTGATGCCAGTGAAGAAGATGCAGGGCGTGTGCTGGCCTTTTGTGGTTTGGTTGCGGGTCTGGCACAGACGCCTTGTTGGAGCGTCACCGGGATGCAGCAAAATGGCAGGTTGGGCGAAGCCGTCAGCGGCGGCGGGGATGTGACGGGCGACGGACTGGATGATGTCGTCATTGGCGCCCCAGGACAGAATGCCACCGTGCCAGAAGCCGGCGCGGTTTTCCTGTTTGGCGGATCGGCTGCCGGACTGAGCACAGAGTCATGGTGGACGGCCGTTGCCAATCAATCCTTTGCCCACTTTGGCGCCGCGGTAAACATGCACCATGACCTCAACGGGGACAGCCTGCACGATGTGCTGGTTGGCGCTTACACTTACAGCGCCGATCAATCTCAGGAGGGCCGCTTGTATGCTTTCTACGGTGCTTTAGGCGGCCCCGGCGCTCAACCTGACTGGATTGCCGAAGGCAACAAGGCCGAAGCAGAGTTTGGCTTTGCCCTCGGCAGCAGCGATGTGGATGGCGATGGTCAGGCAGAAGTGCTGGCAGGTGCCCCCAATTATCGCAAAGAAACTGAACTGCGCGGCCGAATTTTCCTCTTTGAACCAGTGCCTGGCGGTACGGCCGTCGACGAGCTGTTTCTCCCCCTGGTTCTAAAAAATTAGGGTCTCTGGGATTTTGTAGAGAACCTTCCCCCGTTGAGGATTGGTTGAGTTTGCTGTAGTACTTTTTTCCTAGCGAGTTCTATCAGCGAGTGAGAACAAACAGCCAGGCCATCAGATCCGACAACGATGGGGCCATTGACATGAACCATATCCGGCAGACATTTGAAAAGATGAAGGTGCCTGTTTGTGCTATCAATGCAGCCCAACATCTTATTTATTGGAACCAGGCAGCGGCTGCTACCTTTGGTTATGCGGCCCAGGATGTGCTGGGCAAACCGTGCTGGTCCGTGCTTCAGGGAAACACGCTGCAAGGAAAACCGCTTTGCCGCCGCAATTGCCCTCTGCTGGCTATGATTGATCAAACGCAACCTGCCCGCGAATTCCTCATGTTTACCAAAGGGCCAGATGGCGTGCTGCACCAGCTGGAGGTAAACGCGGCAACCATAATGGCCGTTGACCAAACCGTATCTCTGGTCCATTATTTACGGCCGTGTCCAAGCCCCGCCCCGGCTTTTGCCCTGCGGCTGTTGGGTCCCGTTCAACTTCGCGACGCAAACGGCCGTCTTCTCCACCACGTCACCTGGGCCAGCAAACGGCAGATGGCTCTCTTTGCCTACCTGGTTCTCAACCGCGATCACCCTGTGACGCCAAAAGAATTGCAGCACCAGTTTTGGCCCATCCTCCCCGCCGAGGAAGTTGCGGGTGAGATAACGGCCGTTTCTCAAACCCTATGCCACCTCTTGAATCTGGAAACACCTCTTCCACGAGTCAACGGCGGCTACCAGCTGCCAGGCAATATCCTCTTCTGGCTGGACGTGAACGAATTCGACAAGCGGTTATCCCAGGCTGCTGAGGAGCCGGACCCCGCCCAGGAAATCCGGCTTTTGGAGGAAGTGGTTGATCTCTACCAGGATGACTTTTTGTGCAACCTGCCCCTTCGTTCAAGCTGGATTGTCACCTGGCGCACGCACTTTCAACAGGGATACCTGGCTGCTCTACAGCGGCTGAGCACTTTGTATGAAGAAGCAAGTGATTTACCAGCGGCCCGGTGGATTTATCTCAACGCGCTCAAAACTCAGCCGGTTTCAGGGGAATACGGCCGTTCTTTCATCCATCTTCTGGAAGCCAATACCACACCATCACAAACCTTGCGTCAGTGCAAGCGATTAATCTCGCTTTTGCAAAGCGAACTGGAAACGTTACTGGAAGCTTGTGACCAATCTCTTGCCGGTTCCGATTCACCCGCAGACGAGCCCTGAGAGGAAGGGAGGGGAAAAGCATTTGAAAAAACTACCGCTCGCTCATCATAACCAAACCAACACATCCATTTTTTTGGATAAGGAGTGTGTAAGCAAAGATGAAAAGTAACCGTCTTCTATCCATAACACTGCTGGGCATATTTATGGCCGTGATCGTTGGCATCTTGCAAGCGGATGACGGCCAGATGTTCCGGCGCAATATCTCTAAAACACCGGAACAGGAAACAGAGCGCGCCAACGTGGCTCATATGACATTTTATGTTCCGGCCCAAACTTCTGATGGCGAGATAACGGCCGTAGAATATTACGACGTAACCGGAGCCCTGGTAGACACGCGCGAGCATGCCAAACCGCTCGTCGCCGTTTACATCGACGGCCTGGAAGAAACGGCCGTAAAAAACACCGAAATGCCGTTTGCCATCCTCAGCGGGGCGGGCTATGGAGCCCACGATGCCTACGCTGCCCTCTCGCTGGACGATGGGGCCACCTGGAAACGCACCAACCTCTCCAATTCGGCCGCACTCTCTTCCTTCAACCTGGCCAACGGCAGCCCTTACCCCGGGGACGCCCACAACATGACCTTCGCCATAGCTGGGGACAAGGTGCTGGTTGGCTGGATTAGCAAATACTGCGACGGCGGCTCACCGGCCTACACCTGGCAGGATGAAACAGGCAGCGACCTCTATCCCGACATCTGGGGTGTGGCCGGTTCGCAGGATTCCGTCAACTACACGCTCCAGGGCTTCCCCGAAGTAGGGGAAATTCCCTACTCCTGTGTCTGGAGCGCCCGCGGCACGCTGCTGGAAGTGGATGCCGAAGGTGTACCCACCGATGGCGGTGGCTTCTACGACATCATCTGGACCAAGGCAGAGCGGCTCACCTCTGGACGGCGAGACGCCAACCGCCTGGAGATCAACGGCGACAGCGCCGCTGGCTTCATGATGATCTGGCAGGAAGATCCTGAAGGGCTGCGACCTGGCCAGGGGCTTGGCCCCGGTGAAGGCTGGTCTGGCGCCGTGGTAAACCAGCAGACGGATCTGTGGTACTCCTACATCTCCACGGCCGATTTTGAGCTGGTGCAGACATCTGATGAGGATGAAACGGCCGTTCCCATTTACGACTACACCGGCGACACCATGCCCAAAGCAGCCGCCCCTATGGCCCTGCCCGTGCGCCTGACCGACAACAAAATGTGCAAGGCCACCGGCTCTGACCCGTACTGCTACATCGACTTCGACAACGTCGATGCGGAAGGCAACCTGATTCTGCCCGATCCGCTGCCCACAGCTCCAGAACCGGGCGCTGACTTCTGCGCGGCAACGGTGAGCTGGACCAATCCCGGCGGCACCACCCTGAATTTGTGCCAGGCTGAAGACGGCCGTGTCCTCCAGGGTCGCGTCGGCGCTTCACGCCCCCGTGTGAACGTGCAGCCCTACGACTCCGATGGCGACGGCGTGTATGACAGCGCCTGGGTCGTTACCGCCGCTGAAGAGTCCAAAGCACTCGGCGAAGGCTCCCAGGACGAGGACATTGAACCCGAAGACATCGGTAAGAACATGTGGTACTACACCTTCGACATGCTTAATCCCGGCGTCGTCATGCAGGGCGGCATACTCAACCAGCCCGCCGTCGATCCGGAAACAGGCGCCTTCTTTGAGATGCTGGAAGACGACTTTGGCAATCAGTTTTACGAGACAGAAATTGCCCGTCGCTTTTCACACATGACACAGCCCATCCACCAGATTGGCCCGACCGGCACGGCTGGTATCCTCATCACCAAGGCAGGCATCCTCAACCAGGGTGGCCCGGCAGACATCTTCCTGCGCCGCCTGGTGGTGCCCGCAGATGTGTGGCAGCCCTGCGAAACAGATGGTAATCCCACGACCACGGAAACCTGTCTCCCGGCCGGGTACAACCCATACGCCTACGAGAATCTGGCCTGTGACGAATGGGCCTACACCGACGGCAGCAACCCACGCTACCTGCAAGGCATCTGCCTTAGCCCGGCGATCAACGTCTCTGGCACCAGCATCGTTGCCTGCGACAACGGCACCAGCGGCGAAGCCTGCGCCGACCTGTTCCCGTGGGACGGCGGCGTTTCCCCCTTCCCCAAAGTCACCGAGTGGATGCAAACAGAAGACAACCTGGATGACCAATCCTGGGAAAATCCGTACGATGTGGCTAAGGGGCATCGTGGCTTCATCGATGGCGACTTTGTCATGATGATGTACGCCTGGTCACCCAACTGGAAGGCCAACAGCGTGGGCAACGACCACTACAACCTGTACATCCGTCGCTCATTTGATGGCGGTGTTACCTGGACAACTACACCGGCCGCCCTGGGTGGTGACGGCACCGAAACCTGCGAAAACTACGGTGCTGGCACTGAGTACACCACCGTTTGCACCACGTACGGTGCGGGCGAATTCGAGCAGTCGCGCAACGTCTCGCAGCTGACAGGCAACAAGGTCACCATTCTCGATCCACGCTATACGCCCACCGGCGGCATCAAAATGCTGCCCATTACCGACCTGAAAGGGATCGGCTTCACCGGCTACGAAGATGACGAGCGCGACCCTTCGAAATTCTTTGTGGTCTATGAAACGGGTGACAACACTACGGTGGCTGAAGGCGAAGCCGTTCCGCTGGACCTCTTCTACAGCCGGGCCACTAACTGGGGTGATGACTACGACCTGGTTGAGTATTTCAACTCCTCCACGGGCGAAGTGTCGCTTGAGTTTGACTGGCTGGAACACGACCAGGAGGACCTCTCCGGCGAGGCGGCGAACACGGCCAACCCTGGAGGCACGTTCTACTATGTCGTTTGGAACCAGTGGCAAGAGGACGAATTTGAAAACGTGTCGGAGAGCGACATCATCTTCCGGCGCATCATGTTCATTGACGAGCCAGAAACGGAAGCCAATGTACCCATTGTGCAGCTTCTCTACATCAGCCACGACATGGCCGATTACGATGACACGCTGGTGTTCGTAGGCTCTGCCAGGGATGGCGACAGCGTGAACGAAGCGCCACAGAATGACATTGCCGAATACCGCTGGACCGATACGTTGAATGGCATCACCACAATCATCGGCAACCAATCGCGGCTAGATATGCCAGCACGCAACTTCCAGCCGGGATGGCATACGTTTACGTTCTCCGCCAAGGACAAAAGCGGCAACTGGTCAAAAGGCATTTCGTTTGAGGTGTGGATTGTGAAGGAACTGCATCAACTGTACTTGCCGGTAGCGCGCAAGTAACAGCGTGCTTTTTGCGGCCGGATGTGCCCCGGTACATCCGGCCGTTTTATCCATTTTGAACAAGACAAGGCGCACCACGTGGGGCATGGGGCAACGATGAACCTGAAACACTATCCTTTCCGAATCGTGCTGGCTTTGTTGGTGGGGGGGGTGCTGGGCACGGCCGTTTACGCCCATTACGACACGCTGCACATCTATCTCAGCCCAGGAGCACTGTCCAGCATCAACCGCAGTGGCGAAGCGCTGGGCGGCTATGAATCCCACGCCATGTTTGAAGAAAAGTGCACGCACTGCCACGCCCCTATCCACTGCGTCACCGACACCAAGTGCCAGGACTGCCACATCGAGATTGCCCGGCAGCGCACCGAAACGGTGGGTCTGCACAGCCGTCTGCCCGGCACCGAAAGGTGCCAGAGCTGCCATGTCGAACACCGCGGCCGAGATGCCGTCATCAGTGCCGTGGCGTTGAGCAACATCAACCACGCAGAACTCAGCGGCTTCAGCCTGGCGCGCCACGAGCTGCGTTTTGACGGCTCAGTCATGGTGTGCGAAGACTGTCATACAGAAGGACGCTTTTCGCCAGAAGAAGTGAACTGCCTGGACTGTCACCAAGACGCCGATGGGGAACTCATTGCCCAGCACAGCGCGGAACATGGCGCTAACTGCTTGGGCTGTCACGATGGCACCGGCGCCATTGTAGAGTTTGATCACAACACCGTCTATGTGCTGGAAGCCGGGCATGAAACAGCCGGCTGCCGGGACTGCCATGCCGATTATCGCTTTACCGGAACCAGCCAGGCGTGTGAAGCGTGCCACGCAGAGCCAGACATCCATACCGGGCAGTTTGGTCAGGATTGTGCCCGCTGCCATACGGCCGTTGCCTGGGCACCGGCCCAACTCACCCAACACCGCTTTGCCCTGGATCATGCAGATAACACACCGTTGGACTGCACAGCCTGCCACAGCGACTCATACGACCAGGTCATCTGCACCGACTGCCACCCGGTAGCTGACATGCCGGGCCAGCACATGCCTGAGTCCGTGCCCGATTTCCGGCCGGAAACCTCGTGCGTCAGCTGTCACCCGACGGGTGGCCCGGAAGACATTGTGCCGCTGGCCGGAGCAAACGTGCTGCCAGCCACGGATTAAAGTTGTGTTGGCAGTTTGCGGAGGATTGAGATGAAGCCAGGATGGATGAAAAAACGGTTTCTTGCCTTCATTTTTTTAATGCTTGTGCTGCTGGGGCTGCTGTCTGGCACCGTTTACCTGGGCCTGACAGCACCGTTCCACCCTGACCACCTTCTCTTCCAGTGGCAGAGTGCCGCAGAACAGGCGCATCTCAATCTAACGGCCGGTGCGGAGCAGCGTGCCACCCTGGCGCTCAACCTGGCCGACCGCCGCCTGGCCAGCCTGGCCCAGGCCCAAACACCTTCAGCGACCACAGAAGCACTCATGGCTTTGAACGATGGATTGGTAACGGCCGTTACCCACCTCAATGCCCTGCCCACCACCAAACAGGAATTTTATGCCGCCCAATTCCAGGCCCTTTTGCACCGCACCGAAATCGTTCTCACCGCCCTGCAACCAGACGAAGGTGAACAACTCACCGAACAAACCAACCGGGTCAAAGCCTGGCAGACGCTGGAATCCCTGGCCGAGATGGCCGCTCAGCTGCCCCAACAGAGTGAGACACCCCGGCTGAATACGGCCGCTTTGGTGCCCTTTCTGGTAAGCAACGTCGATCATTCAAGCTTTCCCCTGGCCGCCGGACACGCCAATCTGCCCTGCGTCAGCTGCCACGCAGACGGGCAGTACGCCAACACCTCTAACCTGTGCGCCGACTGTCACACCCTGCCGCCTGCCGAATCTACAGCCGATTTGCTTTTTGCCCCGGCCAACAACTTGTGGCAGGTGTATCCCGACCATTTTGCGGGGAGCTGTGAATCATGCCACACCACCGCCAGCTGGCAGCTTTACCAGTTTGACCATGTTGGGGTGACCGAATGCACCACCTGCCATGCCGGGGATTTACCGCTGCCCGTGCTGCCCGAAATCATTTTTATTAACAATCCGATGACGGCCGTTTCCCCCACCCACTACCCTGGCGACTGCCAGTTGTGCCACACCAACACCACCAGCTGGACGCTGCACAGCTACGAGCATGAGGGTACGGCCGTCTGCGAATCCTGCCACAGCCCAGACACACCCATCTTCCACTACCCCGGCTTCTGTCAGGATTGCCACGCCGACACAGAAGAATGGACGGTCATCGCCTACGATCATGCGGGCGTAACCGGATGCGAAATTTGCCACAGCCAGGATACACCCAAACCACACCTGCCCGGCACCTGCACCCTTTGCCATACCAATGTAGAGGAGTGGACCAAGGTCGAGGTTAACCATGCTGGCCTCACCGCAGACTGCCTGACCTGTCACCGGGCCGAAACACCGCAACAACACTATGAAGGGACCTGCCGCAGCTGCCACAACACGCTCAACTGGTCAGACGTCAACTTCGACCATACGATTTATCAGAACTGCCAGAGCTGCCACACGGAAGACCTGCCCGTCGCTCATTATTTTGGCCAGTGCAGCAGCTGCCACCAGGAAACCACCTGGCAGGACGTTGAATTTGATCACGCCGGGCAGACGGACTGCACCGGCTGCCACAGCCAGGTACGGCCGGAAAACCACTATCCCGGTTACTGCGGCAGCTGCCACCTCACCACAGCCTGGAACCAGGTGTGGATTACCCACGATGGCTTTACCAACTGCACCCAGTGCCACGGCACGCCGGGCAATCACTTCCCCACCACGTGCACCAACTGCCACAACACAGACGATTGGCACGCCGTGCACTTCAGCCACAACGGCCTGAACGACTGCCAGGGCTGCCACGCTGCGCAAACGCCCGCCGGGCATATGCGGGGCCAATGTTCCACCTGCCACAACACCAGCAATTGGTCCGATGTCATCTTTAGCCACGCCGGAACCTACGACTGCCAGGCCTGCCACGCACCGCCAGGGGGACACTGGCCGGGGCAGTGTTCTAACTGTCACAATACCGACAGCTGGCAAACCTCAACCGTCGATCATACCGGCCTTACGGATTGTGCCTCCTGCCATACGCCATCTGGTGGCCACTGGCTGGGCCAATGCTCTGAGTGCCACAATACCACCAACTGGCAGGAGGTATCGGTCGATCACACCGATTTGGTTGACTGTTCGGCGTGCCACGCACCGCCAGGCGGACACTGGCCGGGTCAATGCTCCAGCTGCCACAACACCAACAACTGGGCCGAGGTGACGTTTGACCACACGGGTTACACGGACTGCAAAGCGTGCCACACCCGGCCGGATGATCACGGCCGTGGCCAGTGCTCGCGGTGCCATACCACCGATTCCTGGCAGGTTGAACCAACACCGGCGCCGACGGCAACGGCCGTTCCCCTCCCCACCAGCACGCCACCGCCACCACCTCCCCCCGAACCATAAAAAAAGCCGGAGCGCGTCAAGTGATGCGCTCCGGCAGTTTACACCCGGTTACCGGACTCCTGTGTTACGGAACCGTAATCTCCACCGGGACCTGGAGCAGGCCGGGGGCTTCAGCCGGGCCCATGAGGATCAGGCCGTAGTAGGTGCCCGGAGCAAAGCCGGTGGTGTCCCAATGCACGTCGATGGTGGCCGAGCCGCCCGCGGGAATGGCCGAAGGCAGGTTGCTCACCGACACATCTGTGCCCTGGACGGCATTGATCGTCAGTTCAAACGCGTCGCTGCCGCCAGGCACACTCCAGCCGTGCACCGCCACGGTGTACGTGCCGTCCTCAGGGAAGAACACGCGCACGCTCTCCTCATCGGTTGGCGAGGTGGACGAGGCAACCAGTGCCCCGGACGGATCATAAACGTACAGGTCGATGTCGGAACCGAGCGTACAGCAGGTGGTCACTTCCAGCAGCGCCCCGTGATTAATCTCCACCGTCGTCACAAATGAAGCGGTGGCTGGATCGTTGGGATCGTCCTGCTGAATGTTTTCCGTGGTCGTGACAGGTCCGCCCAGGCCAAAGCCTTCGGCCGTAAAACCACCCAACGCCAGCTCGCTGCTGAGCGTCAGGCTGGCCGAACCGGGTCCGACTGCGGCTGAAGAGACGATGGCTGCCGGGTCCAGGTTAACCAGACCAACCGAACCGCCAAACGGCTCATCCGCGCTGGAACCATCGACCCGTACCTGGTGGAAGAAGATGCCGTGCAGCCCGTCCTGCACCGGGGCGGCTACAATTTCACGCGGGCCACCCGACGAAGTCTCTGGCAGCCAACGGCCGCTGCCGATGTAGGTATAGCTGCTGCGGCCCACTTGAGACAGAGTGTACGGTCCATAAAACGCCGAGCCGGGATAGCCGCTGAGCAGCCCATCGCAGCCCACGCCGTTGCTCAGACAATCTTCCGTGGGGCCGAGAATGAGGGTGTCGATATCGCTGCCTGGGCCGTCCCAGCTGTTGTCTACCACCAGGTAAGAGGTACCGCTGTCCGGCAAATCTTCGCCATTGATGTCCGTCCAGAAGAAGCGCCAGTCACCAGACTCGGCCCGCCAACTGTAGTCGGTGTAGCCGAAGACGGCGTCGTTGTCATAGAGCAGGGGCACGTCGAGGATGGTTCGGGAACGGCCGTCTGGCGCATTCGCCTGACCAAAGTCGAAGGAAGTGCCAGAAGCGGCCACGGCCACCGTCACCGGAACCAACACTTCCTCCTCGCCATAGGCCAGGTTGACCGAACCTTCGTACATGCCGTACGGCGTGCCCTTCGGCACGTGCAGCGTCACCACCAAACTGCGCGTCTGGCCGGGGCCAATGGCAAAAGAGGTCCGCGTGGGCCGTGCCCAGGACCAGTTTCGCAGCTGCCAGTAAGACAGCTCCAGCCCCAGCTCTGTTTGTGGCACTTCAGGCACCTGGTCCCGGTGGCGCAGCGTCACAAAGAGACCGTCGGCCATGCGTTCCAGCGGGTTGGCTACCCGCGCCTGCTGCGTTGGCCCGACATTGTAGCCATAGGTGAAGCGGATATGCTCGCCCGTGTCCATTTCACCCAGATCCACCTTGCCGTTACCGTTGGCGTCGTCCCACAGCAAGTTGTCACCATCAAGGTCGGTCCAGTTCTGCACGTGTACCCGCCAGTTGTTAAACGGCTCGAACAAATCTTCGTTGGGATCAAACTGCGCGTACGGCTTGGAGAGGCGCACCATCAACAGGTCTGTCCCCTTGGGGATGAGCGGATCGACATGGAAGGCGTAGTCTGGCGTGGTGAAGAAGCCGTGATCCAGCGATTGGTCTAACGACGTGAACGAGAGGTCATCCGAGCCAATCTGCACGTGTGTCTGCGTAGACACCCGCACCCGCAGCGGGCTGCTGCCCGTGTTGGTCACCGTAAAGACCTGCCGATCGCGATCACCGGGATGCATGATGTGGGCAAAAGCGCCATATTCCGTGCCCCGGTAATCCCCAGCCGACCACTCTGCGGGGGAGACGTACAGCCCGCGGATGCCGCCAGCAATGTCGGTGCCAATGTCGGCATTCACCAAACCGGCACCCTGCGACCAGACATCGTGCTCGGTGTTGGTGGCACTGTTCATAAGCAGCGTTTTGGCCTGGGTGAAGGTGGGCCATTCGCCGTAGGTTTCGTACCACGCCTGGTACATCAAGGCCAGGTTCCCGGCGGCCACCGGTGCCGCCATCGAGGTGCCGCCAAAGCTGTCGGTGGCGATGGCACCCCACAGGACGCCGTTGAGGGAAAGGTCGCCCGTGCCAAAGGCGCCCGTGGCCACCACATCGGCGCCCACCACGTTGCGCGCACCTGGACCCCGGTTCGACCAGGTCATCACGTCACCACCAATGATTTGATCATCAGAGGCAATCGGCTCGAAAAAGCCGATAGTGCCATACAGGGTAGACGCGCCAATGCCAATGCCGCTGGCCGGGGAGGGTGGGGCGACGGTACCATAACCCGGCGCACCATTCCCGGTAGAAAACAGCAGGGCGGTGTTCGGGGCAAATGACCGGTTGATGATGTCAATCAGGCGTGATTCAAAATCGAACCCATCGTTGTCGGTGGCGCTAAACCCCCAGGAATTGCTGACAATCTGGATGTCGTCGTCTGTGCCCACCAGGCCGTCGTAGCCAAATCCGGCGTATACGTAGGCATCTTCAATGAAGGGCGTGAGGTAGAAGTCACCATTTTGGGTGGAAGCCACGTCCTTGCCGGGACCAACCACCAACCCCTGGAAGCCCGCAATCGGCGAGCCGCCCGGCCCCCAGTTTACGGAGCCAATCACCACGCCCTGCCCCACGGCCACAGAGGTGGTGCCCATGCCGTGGGTGCCGCCGCCTTCGGTGAAGTCCTGCACGTGGAAGGCAACCAGGTCGCCGTTGCCGTAGGCGGAACCAGGCACGCCCCAATACCAGTCGAGGGTGGGTACGGCCGTTGCCCCATCGGCAATAAAGTAAACCAAACCACCGGAAATATCGTTCAGCCCATCCATGTCGTAATCCAGGCAGGCGGTTTCCTGGTTGGTGAAGTCGCGGGTGAGGCGAGCGGGCGTATCGTCGCTGAAGTCGAAGTTGTAATTGAGATCCACGTAGACCGTGTCGTACAGGCCCGCTTCGTTTTCATCAACCACCAACACGGCGGCGCGTTCCCCGGAAACGGCCGTGCCGTCGCCAAACGAACCGCCAATAATGTCCGCCACCGCCGCCAGCGCCTTATCGGGGTGGGACCCGTAGTGATATTCGCCGCTCAAGCTGGTGCCGGTGACCATGTAATGATGCGTCACCGCCGCGCCAATCGGCGTGTAGGTGAAGTCGCCTGCCGTGGTTGCCGAAGTATCGGCAAAGTCGGCCAGGCCGTCGGCGATTAAACTCGTGCCGACGTAGTAGTCAAAGGCGGCGTAGTAGCTGGAAACGGAGTCAAACATCTGCGGCAGGCCATAGTAAGGTGAGGTGTCGTCGTCGATGGTGGCCCAGGTGCCTTGCAGATCGGGGTGGCAGTAGTCGGCGCCGGAGTCGTTGGACATATAACGCACGCCAGCGCCCGTGTATCCCTTGGCCCACGCTGCCTGAGAGCCGTGAATCGCGCCGCCAGTGCCATACCAGCCTTGCGGCGCTGGTCCAGGGCTGATCTCACCAGCCAGGTTTAAGGCGGGCGTGACTTTTGCGTTCAGATTGGCCGCTACATCCGGGTCGGGCGGCGGGGGCACTTCCACCAGCGATTCCGACCGCTGCAAGAAAATGACGGCCGGATCGGCTGCCATCTTCAGCAGCGCCGTGGGCGAGGCAAAACCCGCCGCCACGGTGGTCCCCAGCGGATCGGCAAAGGGGCGGGTGAAGTATTGCGAGGCATAAGCGCTCAGGTCAGCCCCGGCAGTGATGCGGGCTACAAATTGCAGTTCGCCGGTGCTGGGCGCAGCGCGAGCGCCTAAGGCCGGACCGTTGGGAACGATGTTTCCGGCCAGCGCCGCGTCGATGTCTTGTAACAGGTGGGGATGAATTTTGGTGCGGGCGTTGGTGACGGCCGTTGCTGTATTGTCACTGGCAGAAGCCGCCGACGCCAAAAGAATAAATGCCAGGCCGAGCAAAACCAGCAAAAAGCCGATCCTGCGCGGTTTTGAATCGTGATACATGTCTTCCTCCTAAGCCAAATACACAACTTTTCTGCAATACAGGTGCCAGGCACCTACAAACGATTTTCATGGAGTGGGAAACGCACCTCCTTGCCGATAAAGTGGCACTATCAGGCAGCCAAAGAAAAAACCTGGCAGCTCCGCCAAATACCGGAGCGACCAGGCTTGAAGACAGCAAAGAACTGGCAGGAAAGCAAGAACCAGCGCCAGTGGGTGGTTGCCATTGCCATCGTTGATCGGGTGAAATATCGCACTACCAGTTCAGTCCCTTACCTATTCAATTGAGGCACTTCGGTGAAGTTACAGCTAGTTGGGCTTATTATAGCAAACTTACCGGCGAAGCAGCAGGCCAATTTTGAGGTTTAGGGGCTGAAACGCTGCTCAAGAAGTTCGCGGATTTCAATGGGGCGTAGAAACTGCCCCAGGTGGACATCGCCCAGCCACAGTTCAAAGTGCAGGTGGGCATCTTCGGTTTCGCTGCGCACAGAGGCGGGTGACCCGGTGTTGCCAATGAGGCCAATTTGCTGTCCGGCGGCAACGGCCGTTCCCTCCACCACCCCCGCCGCAATACCGCTCAGGTGGGCATACCGGGCCACAAAACCATCCTCCTGCAAAATCCAGATTTGCATACCCCGGTAAAAATCAAGATTTTCGGCCGAGGTGTAGCTCAGCTCGATGTTCTCGGCGCGGCGGCGGTTAAAAGTGATTTCCGACGGCCGTTCATAATCCACCGTTGCCCGAATCACAGTTCCGGCCGCCGCGGCATAAACCGGGGTGCCGTTGGCCCAGTAAAAATCAGCCCCCTGGTGGATGCCCAGCCGGTAGTGGCGCGGCGCGCCCGGCATTTGCAAGTCACGCGGGGTCAGGTCCAGGTAGTCGCCGGAGATGGGCCAGGCGTAGCTGAGCGGGCTTTGCCAGACGGCCGTATCGTGCGGCTGCGGCGCGGTTAGAACGGGTCCACCGGTGACAAAGCGGCCGTTTTCCGGCTGCTGCCAAAAGAACAGCCGGTCGCGCCCGGCCAACAAAAGCTGGTCGCCCGCGGGCGTGGCGGCAAAGGTGGTCACTTCCGGCAGCTGCAATACCGCCTGGAGTGCCCCGGTTTGCGGCTGCAAACTCAGCAAGCGTCGGCCTGCCTGGTCGAGAACAAAAACGGCCGTTTCCGTGGCCACAATCTGGCGCGGTTGAGTGATGGTTACCGCCGGGGCAAACGCCGCCAGGTGCATCGTCTCCTGAAAGAGGGCCACCGCAGCCGTACCGTCTGCATTGCGCCACAGCACGTACACTCTGTCGCCCACGCCAGTGATGTCCACCGGCAGCACCGCCTCCGGCAGCGACCAGAGCCGCTGACGGCCGTCAGCAAAGAAATATTGGGCATAACCGTAACTGGTTTCCAACCGCAGCCGCGCATCACCGCCCGCCGCATCGTGGCCCAGGGCGATGAAGTAGTGGCTGGACGTTTCGCCAATCGGCCGCAGGCTTTGCTCCAACCGCCAGGTGGCGCGGGCTAGGTCCAATGCATACACATCCCCCGCCCGGTCCAAAACCAGCAGCTCCTCGCCCACCAGGGCCAGATCGAGTGGTTCCTGCACGGCCAGGTTTTCTACCAAATCCCCCGGCAACAGCAGCGGCCGGGGCGGGGCGCCGCTGTCCAGGTCTAGCGCCAACACGCGTCCGCCGTCGAGCAAAAAGGCGGTGTTGTTGTTCAGGGCCAGGGCAATGGGATGCCAGAAGCTCCCGGCATCAAACTGCCAGAGGCCGCTGTTTTCGGGAAGAAGCTGGTAAAAGGGGACGTTGGCGGCAGCGGCCGTCTTCTGCACCACGGCGTCCAACGGATTCTGCCACGCGGGCCGCGGAATCACCGTGGCAGATGGCTCGGCCGTTGGTGCAGCGGTTGGATTGGCGGTCGGGGTTTGGCCGGGTACGGCCGTCGCCGCTGCGACAGGCGTAGGCGAGACCGTGACTACAACGGCATCAACCGGTGGCATGATCGCTGGGGGCGGCACAGCGCAGGCCAGCAGGCTGGCCAACAGCAGCAGCAAGCCCAGGAATACGCGCCTCATGCGGGCACTCCTTGCAGGAAGGCGGTAAACTGTTCCGGGAAGGCAGCCCACCACGCCGGATCGGCCGTCACGTGCAGCAAATGAGTCCCGCCTGGATTATCTGAACTACCCAGGCCAACCGCCAGGGGTGAAACTTCGGGCCAGGAGAGGAGGTAGTGGGCCACGGCCGTTTCCAGCGACACGCCCAGGCCGGTTGTGCGGATGAGGTAAACGGTGGTGAGGTTAACGGCCGATTCTTCCAGCAAAAAATCGACGTGCCAGCGCAGCGTTTTGCGCACCGGAGACAGCAGTGGTCCTGGCCCTAAACCAATTTCAGGAAACAGCTGGCCCATTTCCTGGCGGAGGGAATGGGGATTGGCATTGTCGCTGCGGCTGGCGTGGCGCAGCAGCCGCCGGGCCAGGGAGGTGGAGCCTTTGGCCGCCAGGGCCGACCCGACATACACGTACTCACCAGCAGCAACCGGCAGAGGACGGCCGTTCTGAAAACGGCCGAAACAAACCAAAATCGGTTGGCTCACCGTCAGCCGCAGCAGATAAACACCGCCCTGACTCTGGTTCCCCCAGCAGCAAAAGTGTGCATCCCGATACGTGATTTCCATTGCTACGATTCTATCGTTGTCTGGCCCAAGGGAACAACCCTGGCCCGAAATCCGTTTAAGGGATAGGGTCTTGGGGAATTTGCCTATTCATTCCTGCCTGCATCGCGGCAGTTCCCCCATATGTCGTGACTTTTGTCACCGGCAAAAGGAAAGGAATGTATGAAACGATTAAAGTTATGGACTTTGCTTATGCTGCTGGCCATTCTTGGCTCAGCTGGCTGTACCGTTGCCACGGAGAACAACCCGGAGGCAACTGCTCCCCCAGCAGCGACGGCCGTTTTAGATACGGCCGTACCACCCCGCCCAACGCAGGACAACTCTTCCATTCGCCAGACACCGCTCACAACGCCAGCCGTCGAAGCCGTCCCCACCACCGACGCCACGCCGGTTGTTGGTGAAGTACCGGCGGGCATCATGACGGCCGTTTTGGACAATCTCACCGACACGACGCCCGTAGCGCGGGAAGCGATCACGGTGGTGCAGGCCGAGGCCGTGGTGTGGAGCGATGGCTCTTTGGGCTGCCCCCAGCCAGGCGAGGTGTACACCCAGGCTACGGTTGAAGGGTATCGCATTGTGCTGGAGGCAAACGGCCGTACCTACGATTACCACGCGGCCGAAACCGGTCATATTGTCCTCTGCGAAAACGCTTTGCCGCAGCCACCAGCCGTAGGCACCCCCTCCTCTTAACGTTCACCAGAAACAATGAAGCGGCAGTTTCCTGCCGCTTCATTGTTTCGATTCTGCCTGAAGTTAGATTGGTGGCACGTTGGCCCACCAATCTAACTGTTTTCCTTTACTGCGCAATCTTACCGCGCCCGGATCAACAAGGCTTCTGTGGCTTGCGTGGCGCCGCCGCGGGCACCTGCACCACGGTCACCATTGGTGACCAACATCAAGCCGAGCTCTGGCGAGTTGCCGGGGAAGGGACCGAAGTCGATAGCCGTCATCGAACCGGTAGAGTTACCAGCGATATCTTCGGTGACACCAAAGTAGCGCTCGCCCAACGGGGTTACGGTCAAGCCTTCAACCAGGTCGCCAGGTCCGCCATAGTAGAAGTCCTGCGCCACAACGTCCATGTCGACATTGGTAGACAGCATATCAGTGCCGGTAAGGCCGATTTGCTCACCACAGATCAACAAGACGGTGTTGCCGGTGTTCATCGAATGCTCGGCAAAGAAGAACGCCGAAGCGCTACCTGTTGCCAGATTCAGAGCCCAGGCTACCTGACGGCCGTCTGAGATAGTACCCAGGCCGCTCAGGTCACGGTTGAGTACGACGTAATCATCGACGCCGTCCTGGTTTGTATCGAGCCAGATCTGGTGGCTAACCGGCAGCAGATGCTCTTGCCGTTCCCAGGTGCTGATGGCAAAGGCCCAGATGAACGACTCTTCAGCAGAGCAGAAGCCTGCCGGAACCGGGAAGGTGTTGATACCAACCGCGCGAATGTCGGGCGTCGGGGATTGGGTACCAATCGCCCCTTCTCGCAGGTCCCGACTGATAGCCAACAGGGAGTACGAGTCAATTTGAGCCACACCAACACCGGTATTATTCAAATTAACCACCCTTTGGCCAGAACTATCAAACCGGATAGCAGGCGGGCCCGAGACCCTTGCTGCCTGCCGAGGCAGCACATGCCAGGCCACGTGGATGGGATGCGAACCATCATCGAGAATCAGATAGCCATCATACTCGTTCAGGGTCAACCCAGACGGATCAGCGCCCATACTGCCGGAGTTCATGTAGTTACCACGCAGCAGTTCACCATGAATGGTCATTCTGACGTTGAAGGTTCGGTCTTGTCCAGCCGGAACCCGCACGGTCGCTGGTGCACTTACCTCAACCGCACCGTTGTCGATGTCATCCTGATAGCGGAAGGTCGGGGTAATGTTGTAGCGGAGTGTTTCATTCGAGTAGTTACGTACCCGAACGGTTTTGTTCAACACAACCGTGTTATTGGCCACATCAACAAAACCAAAGCTCAATGCACCTGAAGCGCCACCATCTTCCCAGGCCGCGGCCGACGCGCCGACAGCCCGATCGATACGCACTTCACCACCACCGATGCGAGCCACAGGAGCCAGCCCGGTGAAAGGATCGGTATCGATGTTGGTTTCACCGTTGTTCATCAAGGTCGCTTTGGCTTCCAGCGGGCCCAGATGGGGTGAAGCTTGCAGCAGCAGTGCGGCCGAACCAGACACCATCGGTGCAGCGCCAGAGGTACCACCAAACGGGCCAGTATCCGTGCCGGTGCCCGCGATAGCCGAAACGGACGCACCCGGTGCACCGATTTCCGGCTTCAACAGGGTGGTAGCTTCATGCTGCGGACCACGAGCGGAAGAACCAACCATTTGGCCAACCAGTGGCAGCTGGTTGTTGGGATCAACTGTACCGGTGGAACCAACGGCCGCTTTAATGGCATTGGCATCTGCCTGGCTGATCATGTAACCGGGAATGGAGACCGGATCACCACCGTCGCCACCGGAGAAGGGCGCGCCAGGGGCAATCAGACCGATGATACCGATAACACCACCTGCATCGCCAATGTTTTTGATTTTGAGGGTGAAGTTACAGGCGCCACGATCAACCAGCACGACCAAATCGCTGAGCGAGCCAGGGGCGAAAGCGGCACAACCATTTAGATTGCCGCCAGCACCATCCCCATATTGAACCGTCCCAGAGACGACACTGGTTGGGGCAACGGACCAAGGCTGGAAGACGGCGGGATAGTCCACACCGTCTACCGTGATCAGCTGCAAAGCTGCCGACGGAACCTGTGTCTGGGCCACCGCCAACGCGGTCGGGGCGGAAGCCGGCGTGCCATGCACATACGGTTTATCGCCGCCGTTACCAGCAGACGCAACTGTGAGAACGCCAACGGCCGTTGCATTCTCAACTGCCAGGGAAAGATCATCATCGAAGGGCTGACCATAGTCAGAACCCAGGGACATATTGATGATGTCAACATGGTCAGACGGATCGCCGTCTCCATTAGGATCGACCGCAAATTCCATACCCTGAATCAGGGCAACACCGGAACATGAGGTGCTTACTGAAGAGCAAACTTTAACAGCATATAGATCTACACCGGGGGCAACACCACCGATACCACCAATGATGTGGCCAACATGCGTTCCATGTCCAGCCGCTGGGCCGTCATCCAGGGGATCCGGATCGGGCGCTTCTGCGGTATTCGGCCAGGTTGAGCCCACGAAGTCAAAACCACCCACAACTTTGGCTGTGGGGAAAGTACCAGGTTCAACGACACTGGGATCATCATTGGCATAATCGTTCGGGTCCCCGGAACCGCCCAAAGCAGCATGGTAATAATCAATACCGCTGTCCAGAACGGCAACGCGAATGCCGGTACCATCGTAGCCCATGTTCTGAACGGTGGTTGCGCCGATGTAGGGTACAGTTTCACTAAGATCCATCTCGTAGTCCGCGACTGGCTTGATGGAAACAACATCGGGGTTAGCAGCCAGATCGGCAAGAACGGCCGCATCCACGCTCATCATCACGGCATTTAAGGCAACACGGGTGCTGCCCAAAACACGTGCACTGGCGTCACGGCTGGCGGCATCAGCGACAAATGTATCATGCTGTGCCTGAATCCGATCCCGCTGGGCGGCCTGCGCCGGACGAGACTGAACGCCGCTCGCGGCCACTCGGGCTACCGGCGGCTCGCTAAAGCGCACGATGACTCGCGCCGGTCCTGACGTATTCTGCAAGCTTTGATCTACCTTCAGCAAAGCCGTTGCATTGTCTAGAGAAATGGGCGAATCAAGTTGGTTGGCCGCGATGGAGGCGGGCAGCGGCCGGTCGGGACGCGTCGGCTGTGAATCCGCCTGGGCCAGGGAAACAATGCTCACCAACAGTAAAACAATGAGCACCAAACTAAGTTTGTTCACGTGGGTTTTTGGCTTTTTTGAGTTAAGCACTTTTTGTTTTCCTCCGAATATTAGGTGACAAAAGTTGAGTCATCTCATACTTTCATCCTAAGGCTGGCTCCCCATATCACAAAGGAATCAATACTGGCTGTGCCCGGTTTCCAACCGTGCTACCTCTGGTCAAATGTCAAATCAGACCCTTGCCAGTATATGATGAACTGGTTCTATTCTTAAGCATCACCTCCCTGGTGTGGTATAACGCAAAAAAGCCATGTCAACAGCACGGGCTGTAACACTGGCTTGGATTAACTTAAAAAGTTGGTTGCTTTCAAAAGCATTGGTTTATAAAAATGTTGTGCTGTAGTGGGAAGGCCACTTTGCTGCAAGTTGGATTCGGTGTTTAACAAGTGTGTTGCGGGGGTAATTATAGCAAATAAATCGTGACAAAACCTTACAATATCATTACTCAGTTAATGCCACGGCTCCCCATAAAGGCGCATCGTCGCCCAATTGGGCTGGAACAATGTCAAATTTCACCTCGGGCAAAGCCGTTGCCTGGGCAGTTTCACGCACCAGCTGCCACCAGCGATTACCCGACTTTGTGAGGCCACCGCCCAATACAATCCGCCTGGGATTAAGCAAATTGGCGGCATTGCCCAGGCCGATGCCCAGCCCTTTTGCGCCGCGTTCCAGGATGGCTACGGCCGTTTCCTCCCCTTCCGCCGCCCATTCCGCCACCAGCTTGCCGGTAACCGCTTCAACCGGCAGGCCGCGCGCCAGCGCCACATCTCGCGCCATGTATGGCCCCGAGGCGAGCCGCTCCACGCAGCCCCGCTTGCCACACAGGCACACCGGTCCGTTTGGATCCACCACCGTGTGCCCGATTTCACCTGCCATGCCTGCTGAACCGCGATACGGCCGTCCGTCCAGAATCCAGCCGCCGCCCACGCCTGTGCTCACCGTCACGTACAGCAGGTCAGCTGCCCCGCGACCCGCACCAAAGCGCCATTCCCCCAGCGCCGCCACGTTGGCGTCGTTGTCTACACGAACCGGCGCTTGGAAGGCGTGGGCAAAGAGCTGCTGGAGCGGCGTCATTTCCCAGCCCGGCACGTGATGGCTGAGGCGCACCACACCAGCCTGGTAATCAACTGGACCGCCAAAACTGATGCCGATGTGAGACGGCCGTTCACCCCCCAACAGCTCCCGCCCCATCTCTACCATTGTGTTGATGTCTGATTCGGCCGTGGCTCCCGGCGGCGAAAAGCGGCGCAGGTGCCCCCGCCAGGCTGCATCCGGGGCAGCCAAGGCCGCCGCCTCGATTACCGCCGCCGACAGCTTCGTCCCACCAAAGTCACACGCCAAAATCAACTCTACCATTCCGCCACCTTTTGTTATACTCAGAAAACATCCACAGATTACGCAGATGGCCGCAGATTGATACCCTTTGTGAAGCTCTGTCTCAACTCTGCGAAACTCTATGTTCCTAAAACTTACATAAAGGAAGCTATTCCTGATGACCTCCATGTTAGCCAATCGCCTGCAAAAACGAATGCGTCATCTGCGCAAGTGGGCCAGCCGCAACGATATTAGCTGTTACCGCCTCTACGAGCGAGACATTCCCGAATACCCGCTCATCGTCGATTGGTACGATGGCGAGGCGGTGGTCTGGCTGTACGAGCGCAGCACCGAAGACGATGAGACCTGGCACGAGAACGCCCTGGAGCAGATTCAGACCGCCCTGGAACTCACACCGCGCCAGATTTTTGTAAAGACCCGTGCCGTGCAGCGCGGTTTGCAGCAGCAGTACGAACGGTTTGGCGAGCAGGGGCACGTCAGGCTGGTTCAAGAGTACGGCCTCAATTTTGAGGTCAACCTGAGCGATTACCTGGACACCGGTCTTTTTCTGGATCACCGGCCCACGCGGGTGATGGTGCGCGAGATGGCGGGCGGCAAGCGAATGCTCAATTTGTTCGCCTACACCGGTTCTTTTACGATTTATGCGGCGGCGGGCAGCGCCAAAGCCACCACCACGGTGGATTTGAGCAAAAATTATTGCGGCTGGGCGGTGCGCAACCTGAAGCACAACGGCATCCGGGAAAGCGACCAGCATCGTGTTATTGCCGATGACTGCTTCCGCTTTTTGGCCACCGACAAGCGCAGCTACGATCTCATCGTGTGCGATCCGCCGACGTTTAGCAACTCCAAACGCATGGCGCGCGGCTCTTTTTCGGTAGATCGCGATCATCCAGAGCTGATTCAGGCCTGCCTGGATCGCCTGGCGCGGGGTGGCACGCTGATTTTTAGCACCAACTCGCGCGGCTTTACGCTGGACGAGACGGCCCTGCCCCGTGGCTTCCAGGGCTATGACATCACACCGCAGACCATCCCGGAGGATTTTCGCAATGACAAAATCCACCGCTGCTGGCGCATCGCAAAACAATAACCAGCTGTCATTCAGGCCGAAGGGAAGAATCTCCTTCAACAAACGTAAAAATAGATCTGTGCAAGGTTGATCATCATTGAAAGTTGGTTGGGAGGCTTCGGAGGTCCTCAGCATGACAGGTCAAGGCTTTGAGTTATGAGCAAGTTGATAACCTGGCAGGAGTTTTGGGAAATGGATGAGGCGGCTCAGAGAGCGGCGTTGGCTGCGGTTGGCGAGGCGGTGGTGGGGGAAACGGCCGTTTTCCAACACACCACGGACATGCTCAGCTACCACAACCAGCTGGCCCTGCTTATCCATCTTTTACAAACTGGCTACAAGCAGTTGCGCAACAGCGCCACCGCCAGCGAATGGCAGCAGCAAACCACCACCGCCCTGCTGATGGATGGGCTGATTTTCCACTATTTAGCAAGCTTCCCGGCAGACAGCGCCACCGCGTCGCCGGAACTGTTCGCCGCGCTGCAAGCCATCGTGCCAATTGATGCGGAAGAGCTAAACCGCTACCTGGCACACCTCAGTGGCTACACGCAATATCAGTGGGAGCTGGAACATCTGGCGGAGCATCCACCGCAAAATATGGCAGCGTTGATGATTGAGTTTTTGGCATTTGCCCACCGGGAAGCTGGTGTGCCCTACGGCCGTACCAACCTCATCCGCCACTTGCTGCCCACCTACTTTGTGGAGCGGCGTACCGGGCAGCTTAACCCACGCCAGGACATCGGCGATCTGATGCGGCAGGGACGCCCTATCCCCAAGCCCCGCCCCAACCCACACCCGCTCGCCCCCGACAGCGACACGCTGCAGCGGTTTCTGGCCAGGCTGCTGAACTATGATGCGATACGGCCGTATCCCGCCGCCGCCCTCTTCACCCTCATGCCCGCCTGGCTGCGCTTTTTACAGACGCGCCACCTGCTAGCCGCCAATGAAGCACAGGCGGTGTTGGATGATTTGAGCAGCTTGCAGCCCGATTTGCTGGTCTTTTTTCAGGCGTTTGCCGGGGATGAGCACCTGGCAGCGGCCGTTTCTCACTGGCCCAATTTGTGAGTTTTGCCCTGTTTCCTGGCGTCTTGGATCATTCGCCAAACGCTGCAAAGCGTGATAGAAATTGCCATCTGCACTTAACAGGAGAAAGAATGGCCGCACCCTCGCTCAGCAGCAATGAACCGCCAAATAAGCTCAGTTTGGGGCGTAAGCTGGCTTTTGGCGTGGGGGATTTAGGACCAGCGCTGGTAGCCTCCATTCAAGGTTTTTTCCTCAACGCCTTTTTGCTGGACATCGCTGGCATTCGACCAGCCGCCGCAGGCGTCATCTTCCTCATTGTCAAAATTTGGGACAGCGTCAACGATCCGATTATTGGCCGCCTGACCGACCGCACCAACACGCGCTGGGGACGGCGGCGTCCGTGGCTGCTATTTGGGGCAGTGCCGTTTGGCCTGGCCTGGTTTTTGCAGTGGCTGGTACCCGACCTGAGCGACACCGGGTTGTTTTGGTATTACCTGGTGGTGGCTTTGCTGCTGGATACGGGATTTACGGCCGTAAACGTCCCCTACACTGCCCTCACTCCCGAACTCTCGCAAGATTACGACGAGCGCACCAGCTTGAATTCCTTTCGCTTCAGCTTTTCCATCTTGGGCGGGCTTGCTGCCCTGGTGGTGCATAGTATGCTCATTGGCCTGTTTCCCAGCGTCACCACCGGCTACGCCGTTAGTGCCGCGGTGATGGGCGGGGTGATCATCCTCAGCAACTTCATCACCTTTGCCTACACGGCAGAACATCATTTTAAGGACCAAACGGCCGAAAACGATCCCGGCTTTGTGGAAGGGGTAAAGATTGCCCTGCGGAATCGGCCGTTTTTGTACGTGGTGGCCATTTACCTGCTGTCCTGGCTGTGCATTCAATTTGTCCAGGCCAACATGCTGCTCTACGTACGCTACTGGCTTGGCGGTGAGGAACGCTTCATCCAGCTGGCCTTTGCCCTACAGATTTCCGCCTTCATCTTCCTACTCTTTTGGTCGCGGGTCAGCCAGAAGTGGGGCAAGCAGAAGGTTTATTTTGTGGGCATGAGCTTCTGGATCGCCGTAGAGATTGCCCTCTTTTTTGTGCAGCCGGGGCAGTTTTACCTGCTCCTGGTGTTGGCCATTCTGGCGGGTGTGGGCGTCAGCGTGGGCTATCTCATTCCCTGGAGCATGCTGCCCGACGTGGTGGAACTAGACGAGTTGGAAACGGGCCAGCGGCGCGAGGGCATCTACTACGGCTTCTTTGTCTTCCTGCAAAAGCTGGGCATTTCGCTGGGGCTGGCGCTGTCTAACTTTATCCTGGATGCCGCCGGGTATATCAATGCCGAGGATTTGACCAACTTGCCGCAGCAGCCAACGGCCGTACTCACCGCCCTGCGCATTTTTGTCAGCCTGGTGCCTGCCGTCATTCTGCTCATCAGCTTTCCCATCGTGCACCGCTACCCCATCACTCGCGAAAAACATGCCGAAATCCTGGCCGCTCTCGCTGCTCGCCACAAAACTCAGGATTAGCCGCGGATTACGCGGATTTTCACGGATCAAGAAATAAAAATCCGCGGCAATCCGCGCAATCTGCGGCAAAAAAACATCAACCTCACCAATTTTGAAATTTGTTGTCGATTTGTGTCGATCTGGGCAAATGTTGTTCGTCGTATGGATAGATAGGGCCAAAAACGGCCGAATTCATACCCAGAAAGGAGACAAGACCATGCAATACCTACTGATGATTTACACCAACGAACAGGAGGAAGCCCAACGCACTCCCGAAGCGCAAGAAGCCGTCATGGCCGAATATTTTGCCTTTACCAAAGATGTACGCGAAGCAGGTATCATGCTCGCCGGGGAGGCGCTGCATCCTACCACGGCCGCCACCACCGTTCGCGTGCGCAATGGCCAGATCAGCAGCACCGATGGCCCCTTTGCCGAAACCAAAGAGCAGCTGGGCGGCTACTACCTGCTTAACTGTGAAAACCTGGATGAAGCGATTCAGTGGGCCGCCAAAATCCCCGGCGCCCGGGAAGGCAGCATCGAAATTCGTCCCATTTGGGAGTTCGAAGCGTGAAATCTGAATAAGAAATCACGTTTCACGCTTCACGTTTCACTTTTCTACTAGCAAAAACGCGCACTAAAAAGGAGAAAATCATGCGATACATGTTGTTACTTTACGGCGATGAAAAATTAGGCGAGAATATTTCCCCCGAAGAATGGCAGGCGATCATTGAGGCCCACAACGCCTTCACCAAAGAAGCTGTCGAACGGGGCATGAACCCCAGCGGCGAAGCGCTGCATCCGGTAGCCGCCGCCAAAACCGTCCGCTATGAGAACGGCAAACCTATCCTCACCACCGATGGCCCGTTTGCCGAGACCAAGGAACAGCTTGGCGGCTTCTACCTTATCGACTGCGCCAGCGAAGCCGAGGCGCTGGAAATGGCGTCCAAACTGCCGATGTCCGTCGGCTCCGTAGAAGTGCGCCCCGCTATCGAGTTTTAAGGTATCAACCACAGATTACACAGATTGCACAGATTAAGGTAAAAATCTGCGTAATCTGTGTAATCTGTGGATACTTCTTGCATGGAAGCGATTCATCAGACGATTGAGCGAACTTTTCGGGAAGAGTCGGGCCGGGTGCTGGCGGCGCTCATCAGCACCCTGAACGATTTTGACCTGGCTGAAGATGCGTTCCAGGACGCACTCATCACTGCCCTGGAGACATGGCCGCGAGACGGCCGTCCCCAAAACCCCGCTGCCTGGATTACCACCACCGCCCGCAACCGGGCCATCGACCGCATTCGCCGCCGCAAAAACCTGGCGCAGAAGCAGCCGCAGCTGGCCCAGCTCACCCAACTTCCCGCTGAACCGGATGAAATTGACATGGAGAGCATCCCCGACGAACGCCTTAAGCTGATTTTCACCTGCTGCCACCCGGCCCTGGCGCTGGAGGCCCAGGTGGCGCTGACGCTGCGCACGTTAGGCGGCCTGGAAACGGCCGAAATCGCCAACGCCTTCCTCGTACCCGTGCCCACGATGGCGCAGCGCCTCGTCCGGGCCAAGCGCAAAATTCAGCAGGCGGGCATTCCCTACCGCGTACCGCCTACCGAACTGCTGCCAGAGCGCCTCAACGCCGTGTTAGCCACGCTCTACCTCATCTTCAACGAAGGGTATAACGCCAGCAGCGGCGACGCGCTCATTCGCCAGGAGCTGAGCAGCGAGGCGATTCGCCTGACACGCATTTTGAACGAGCTGTTGGCCAACGATCCGAACCTGGAAGAAGATGCCGAAGCGCTGGGGCTGCTGGCGCTGATGCTGCTGCACGACGCCCGGCGTCCCGCCCGCATCGCCCACAGCGGCGAGATGATTTTGCTGGAGGATCAGGATCGCTGCCTGTGGGACCAGGAGCAGATTGCAGTGGGAACGGCCGTTCTCGAACGCGCCCTGCAAATGGGCCAGGCCGGTCCCTACCAGATTCAAGCCGCCATCGCCGCCCTGCATGACCAGGCCGCCACACCGCCAGACACCGACTGGCCGCAAATTGCCGCGCTGTACCAGGCGCTGCAGCGCTATACCACCTCGCCAGTGGTGGTGCTCAATTGGGCTGTGGCCGTGGCCATGGCCGAAGGCCCGATGCGCGGCCTGGCCCTGCTCGACGAGCTGTCCGAAGCAGGCACCCTGGACCATTACCACCTCTTCCACGCCGCCCGCGCCGACCTGCTGCGCCGCGCTGGCTTCCACGACGACGCCCACGACGCCTACACCATCGCCCTGGATTTATGCCAGAATGCGGTAGAGAAGCGGTTTTTGCGCAGACGATTGGCGGAACTATAGGGCAAAGGTGTAGGGCAAAGGCGTGCCTTTGCCCTATAACACACAACCTGTTCAAAGGAGAACAAAATGACCGACAAAGTTGAAGCAGCCACCCAAACTATGATTGAAAATTTGCAAAAGAACACGGGTAAGCCATTGGACGAGTGGGTAGCCATTGCCCGCGCCAGTGGGTTGGAAAAACATGGCCAGATTGTGAACTTCCTCAAGTCGGAGCATGGATTTACCCACGGTTTTGCCAACCTGGTGGCCGCTTACGCGCGCGAAACGGCCGCTTCTCAGCAAAGCGACGATGATCTGGTTGCCAAACAGTACAGTGGTAAAGAGTCGCTGCGCCCCATCTACGATGCGCTCATCACCGCCGTGAATGAGTTTGGTGATGATGTTCAGATCTCGCCTAAAAACACATACGTCAGCCTGCGCCGCAGCAAACAGTTTGGCCTGATTCAACCCTCCACCAAAACGCGGGTGGATGTGGGCTTGAACCTGGACGATGTGACGGCAGACGGCCGTCTGGAAAAATCCGGCAGCTTCAACAGTATGGTCAGCCACCGCGTCCGCCTCACCAGTGCCAACGAGGTCAACGACGAACTCATCGGCTGGCTGCGGCAGGCCTACGACGCCGCCTAATCTTGCATTTCCTCTTGAAAAAAGATACGCCCCCAGTTGGATGGCACGTGGCAGCCAGGCAGGCGGTAGTCCGTGATGGTTACCGCTGTTTCTGCTAGCAGCTCCAGCCACGTGCCGTTGGCCGAAAATGGCACATCCACCCACTGGTCCCAGTCGCCAAAGTTCAGGACGATCAGGTACCGGGCCAGGCCGCTGGCGGTCTGCCCATAGCGGTGGTAAACAACAATCTCATTGTTCAGGACGCCGTAGCCATCGGGGTGGGTGGTGGCGGGGAAGACGTTGGCGCTGCGCAGGGCCGGGTGCGCCTGGCGAATGGTGGCGAGACGGCCGTACAGCCACCGCAGCCGCTGCCCCACAAAATCCTCACTCAACTGTTGCCAGCGCAGGGGGCGCGGCGACACACGCTCGGCGCCTTCAGCGGGCAGCCAGTAATCTTCGCCAAATTCCTGCCCGTTGTAAATCATCACCATACCCGGCGCTGTGAACAGGGCAATGGCGGCGGGCTGGCTTTTGTACCAGCGGGCCCGCCCGCCCAGCTCGCTCATCAGGCGGGCATGGTCATGGTTTTCGATATAGGTGACTGGCCACTTGTCGGGCTGGAAGTCCCGCTTGCTGTTGAGGGTGCGCAGGAGGTCGGGTGTGATACGGCCGTTCCGGCTGGATGCCTGCGCCTGGTACATAAATGGGTCAAACCAGCAGCCGGTCGCCCCGATCTGGTTTGTATCGTCGATGGCCAGGTAGCGGTTGTCGGTGAGATGTTCCAGGATCAAGGCCACGTGGTGCCGGTTTTGTGCCGCCAGATGCTGGCGCAGTTCGGCAATCAGGCGTGTGATGCCGGTGCTGGTGTCCCCTGGTAAGTAAAAACCAAGGGTAAAATCGAAGCGAATGCCATCTAACTGGTACACGTCCAGCCAGACCAGACACACATCACGTATGAACTGCTGCACGCAGCCGTTGGCGTAATCAAACTCCTCAAAAAAGCCGCCGCGCGCAAATTGACCCACGTACGGCGACTCTTCCGGGTTCTGATACAGCCAGACGTAGGGAAATCCTTTGTTCGGGTTAATGCCCGCGCGCACGTGGTTGAACACCCCATCCATGATAACGTGCATGCCCCGTTCGTGCAGGGCGTTAATCAGCCGCTTCAGGCGGTAGAGTTTGTCGGCCGTTTGCGCGTGGTGATGCACGTACCGGTACTCCACGGCGAAAAATTGGAAGGGGTCATAACCCCAACTAAAACCGACCCCAGGCCAGGCAGTCCAGGGCATAAACTCGATGGCGTTGACGCCGAGACTTTGCAAATAATCCAGCTTGTCGTGAACGGCGTCGATGGGGGCACGGTTTTGGCGGAATTCGGCCGTAAAGTCGTCGATCATCAACTCGTAGATGATCAGGTCCTGGGGTGGCAAGGGCTGGGACACGGGCAGCACGTCCAGACGGCTGCCACCCACCACAAAGGCGGCGTTTTCCGCATCGCCGATGCCGCCGTACCTGGTGCAGGGGTCAGTGATCCAGCGGTCCGTGTCGTTCTCGAAAGTGACAAAATATTTGTACTGGTAGAAGCCTTCGGGCAGAGGTGTGTCCAGGGTGGTGGTCCACAGCCACCCGTGCGGATGAGGCGTTTTGGTGAGCTGGGGAGCGCCGTCCAGTCCCCAATCCTGGCCGCCCAACAGGTGCTGAAAGTCGCCGCGTACGCGAATCTCACGGATTTTGGGGTCACCGCCGCGGGTGTATTGGCCGGGATCCACCTGGTTATCGGGCAGGAAGAGGGCGAAGGTGACACGGCCGTCTTCAGCCGCGGTGGCACCAAATTCTTCGTACATGCAGTCCTCCAGAGTCGAGTTACGCTCATTGTAGCAGCGATACAGGGAGAGTCACAAGATGCCACGACCGTTTGTAGGGCAAAGGTATGCCTTTGCCCTACATCTCCGTTACAATTGCCACATGCAAACAATTTCGCTGACGGACATACAACCCATCAATTTGCACGACTTGACGCTGGCGGAGCTAACGGCCGTAACCCAAACCTGGGGTTATTCCGCTTACCACGCTGAGCAAATCTGGGCCGCGCTGTACCGGGATGGCGTCACGGATGTCACCCAGTTCACCAACCTGCGCGATGATTTGCAGCAGAAGCTGGCCGAACAGGCTGCCCTCACCACGCTGCGCCAGCAAATCGCCATCGACAGCAGTGATAGCCTGACGCGCAAATTTCTGCTGGCCCTGGCCGATGGCCAGACGATTGAGACGGTGCTCATGCAGTTTAAGGGGCGCTGGACCGCCTGCGTCAGTACGCAGGTGGGCTGCGCCATGGGCTGCGTTTTTTGCGCCACCGGGCAGATGGGCTTCACGCGCCATCTCACCCCCGGCGAAATTGTGGGGCAAATCCTGTTTGTGAACCGGGCGCTGGCGCAAACTGGCGAATCGCTGCGCAACATCGTCTTCATGGGCATGGGTGAGCCGCTGCACAACTACGACCACACCATGAGCGCCATCGACATCCTCACCGATCACAAAGGGTTGGCGATTGCCCCCCGGCATATTACCCTGAGCACGGTGGGTGTGGTGCCCGGCATTTTACGGCTGGCGGAAGAAGAACGGCCGTTTCGCTTAGCGGTCAGTCTCCACGGAGCCACCGATGCGGATCGCCAGAAGCTGGTGCCGCCCGCCCGCCGCTGGCCCCTGGCCGAACTAATCGACGCCTGCCGCGTCTACACGCAAAAGCGCAACCGCCACATCTTCTTTGAATGGACGCTCATCGAGGACGAAAACGACACGCCGGAACAGGCCCATGCCCTGGGCCGCCTGCTGCAAACGGTGGACAGCCACGTCAATTTAATTCCGTTGAATCCTACCTTGGGGTATAACGGCCGTCCTACCCAACGGCCACAGGTGAAGCAGTTCCAGGCCATCCTGGCCGAATACGGCATTCCCAGCACCGTGCGCCAGCGCCGCGGCATCGACATCGCCGCCGGCTGTGGCCAGCTGAAGGCGCAATCTGCCTGAACCAAATCCGGCAAAGGCCCCTGACATTGCGGAAATATCAGAGGTCTTTTGGAATATCAATTGACCATGGAAGCAACGGCCGTAACCCCTTCCTGATTCTCCTTGCGCAAGGCCCAGCCCGTCCATAATGCGGCTGAAAGATCAACCGCTCCCAGCAAAATAAGCATTGGGCTGGCTAATCCGGCGACGACGAACCCGGTAAACAAGAGAAAAACCATGATTCGAGCATAAACCGTCCATTGCAGAAAGGGGCGAAAATCAACCCTTGCTGCCTGAACGTAATAAATCGCCAACACAAGCGCCAGAACCCCAATCACGCGAACCCACACCTCCACTGTAGTCGGGAAACCCAGCGTTCCCACCACCAAAGTGGGCATTGCGATTAAGCCCAGGCCCATACCAACCAGATAAATTCCAAAAACCAATACCGACTTTGCTGACCGACTCATTTTCAGAAACCTCCAGAGTGAATTTTAGCGATTCTAGAGATAATCGGATGAGACGTCACCACTCTTTTGAGTGGTATAATGCGGCACGGTTCACAATCCAACTATTGGCAAATAACATACCCGGCGGCAAAATGAAAGATCCCATCACCTGGAAAGCACGTGAAATTGAGATTCTGGCACTGTTGGCCAAAGGCTTAACCAACAGCCAGATTGGATCGCAGCTTCATTTAAGCCACGACACAATTCGCTGGTACAACAAGCAAATCTTTGAAAAATTGGCTGTCAGCAACCGGCTTCAGGCCGTCAAACGCGCAGCTGAATTGGGTCTGTTGGAACAGCCAGCATTTGGTTCTCCTCAGCCCTCCAGTCCCGTAATAAAATCGCCAGTGCAATATGTTGCCAATGGGGATGTACACCTTGCCTACCAGATGGTAGGGAACGGTCCGGTGGATTTATTGTTCATTCACGGGTTCCTCTTCCATCTGGAACTGGCCTGGGAAAATGCGGAGTTTTCCCACTTTTTTAGTGAACTTGGCCGTTTTACCAGGGTCATCTTGTTCGATAAACGAGGCGTTGGGCTGTCTGACCGTATCCAAGGCGCGCCAACGTTGGAAAACACCATTGACGATGCTTGCTGTGTGTTGGATGCAGCTCAATCTGAACGAGCTTTTGTTATGGGCACTTCAGAAGGGGCAGCGGCGGCGGTTTTGCTTTCAGCAATTTTTCCAGAACGCGTGCGGGGGCTGATTTTGTATGCGGCCGTTCCCAAAGTTGTACGGACCGGTACAGAACCACCGTGGGCCAGCGATGCCGACCAATATCGTGCAAACATTGTCCGAATGCAGCAAAGCTGGGGCGGGCCTTGGGCCGTAGAAAGTTTTGCGCCTTCACGCGCACAGGACGATCAGTTCCGCAGCTGGTGGGCCATGATTTTGCGGGCAGCTTCAAGCCCTTCGTCGGTAAAAGCGGTTTTGGAACTCATCGGCGAAGTGGATATCCGTTCTTTGTTACCCCAGGTGCAGGTTCGTACATTGGTTATACACAAGCGGGAGGACAGGATTGCCTCTCTTGAGGCCGGACGCTATTTTGCCACGCACATGCCTAATGCCACCTGGGTTGAATTGCCCGGCAATGATCACATTTATTTTGTTGAGAGTACGGCCGTTCTAGACGCGATTGTTCGGTTTTGCCGGGAAGAAGCGGGAATGACCACCACCTTTACAAAAATTGCCATCATTCTCCGGCTCCTCATCAAAAAAGAAAATGCAAAACTTTCTGAATCATTCTTCGAGGAGAGCCAGCCGCTCACTGTGCAAAACACATCCGGCGGCATGTTTGCCGTTTTCGAGAGCCCGACCAGGGCGTTACAATGTGCCCTCAGACTGCGCGGAAACATCAATTCTCTTTCCTACAGCATCGGCCTCCACATTGGCGAATGCTCGCTGGCCAACAACCACCCCACCGAACCAGCCTTTATGGCAGCAGGGATTGCTGCTGGTCAGTCTGCTCCCGGAGAGATCGTCGTCACCCAGTCCCTACGAGACATCCTGGCCGGTTCCGGTTTCCAGTTCAGATTGAAAAAAGGGCCATCTGCCGCAGATTGGCCGCTTTACAGCGTCGTTTAAGCAGCAATACAGGGTTACATATACCGGCGATAAGAAAGTTGCAGGTTGGATTGATGTATGACAGTTACCAATCACTGACCACCGATCACGGGCTTGGCTTCGGACCGTCCGGCGGCACTTCCGGCAGCGTATCCGCCCCTTCTTTTACCGCCAGAATTACCTTGCCGATGTTTTGGTTTTGCCGCACGTAGGCGTGGGCTTCCTGCGCCCGCTCAATGGGAAACACCGTGTCAATGATCGGCTTTAGCTCGCCAGTGCGCAGCAGCGGCCAGTAGCCGGACTGGAACTGCTCGGTGATTTTGATCTTCTCGGCGGGGGAGCGCGAGCGCAGGGTAGAGCCAATCAACCGCAGCCGCTTGCCCAGCAGCAGACCCATGTTCATTTCGCCGTGTGACCCGCCCAGCTGGCCGATATTGACCAAACGGCCGAATCGCTTCAGCGCCTTCACGTTGCGGTCCAGGTAACTACCGCCCACCGGGTCCAAAATCAGATCCACGCCCTGATCCTGGGTGGCGGCCAGCACCTTCTCTAAAAAATCTTCCTGCTTGTAGTTGATCGCCAGCTCTGCCCCCAGCTTGCGGCAGGCCAGCAGCTTCTCGTCGCTGCCAGCGGTGATAAATACGGTGGCTTCAGCGGCGTTGGCCAGTTGGATAGCCGCCGTACCCACGCCGCTGGCCCCGGCATGAATGAGCACCGTTTCGCCAGCCACCAGGTCTCCCTCCAAAAAGAGGTTGACGTAAGCGGTGTACCACACTTCGGGCACGGCGGCGGCCAGGGCAAACGACCAGCGCCGGGGCAGCTTGAGCAGCATCCCGGCGGGCACTGCCACCTGCTCCGCATACCCGCCTCCGGGCAGCAGGGCACACACCCGGTCGCCTACCTGCCAATCGGCTACATCCTCCCCTACGGCGGCGATGACACCTGCCATTTCCAGCCCCAAAATGTCACTGGCCCCGGCAGGCGGATTGTACCCGCCCCGTGCCTGGAGCAGATCGGCCCGATTAACGGCCGTTGCCCACACATTTACCAGCACCTCATCCGGTCCGTACGTCACGTCCGGCACCGTCTCCCACACCAACTGCGGTTCCTGCTGCGTTCCTTTAACAACAATTGCCTTCATTTTCCTGCCACCTTCACCTGACAAACCGGGTGCCACCTCTGTGACAATCGGGTAAACTTCACTTCGTGGCTAGCGGGTGTGTCCACAGAGCTACTGGCAAACCAGCCACGAACAAATCAGCCACGACTTTTGAGGAGAGTATCACAAGATGAGCGAACGTGAAACCTACCAGGTAGAAATTGCGGGCATCACGCGCCACCTGCCCCTGTTTGAGGTGGCTCCCGGCGTGCGGATTGCCATTTTTAACATGCTGGGCGACACCATCGTGGTCAAAGCCACGGCCGCCGCCCTGGCCGAGCGCCTGAAAAACACCCCGGCCGATGTGCTGGTTACGGCCGAAGCCAAAGGCATTCCCCTCATCTACGAGATGAGCGCCTTGATGGGTCTGCCCTACATCGTCCTGCGCAAGTCGTACAAGAGCTACATGGGCGAGGCCATCAGCGCCGAAACTGTGTCGATCACCACCGGCAAGCCGCAAACGCTCTACATGGACGAGAAGGATACCGCCTTCATCAAAAACAAAAAGGTAGTCCTGGTCGATGACGTCATCAGCACGGGCAGTACGCTTAAGGGCATGGAAGAAGTGGTGGACCAGGCGGGCGGCGAAATTGTGAAGACAGCGGCCGTTTTCACCGAAGGCGACGCCGACTGGTCCAACATCGTGGCCCTGGACAACCTGCCCGTCTTTGTGGAGTAACCCGCCGCGAATTTCGCGGCCAAAAAATCATGACCCAACCAACGGCCGTTTCCCTCTCCATTTTTCGCTACCTGTTTGCCTCCGTGGCTGAAGAGATGGGCGTGACATTGGGCCGTGCCGCCTACAGCCCCAACATCAAGGAGCGTCTCGATTTTAGCTGCGCGCTCTTTTTGGGCGACGGCCGTATGCTGGCCCAGGCCGCCCACATTCCCGTCCACCTCGGCGCCATGCCCGCCTCCGTCCAGGCCGCCATCGCCCACTGCGCCCCCTTCGCCCCCGGCGACGTTGTCATCGTCAACGACCCCTACCAGGGCGGCAACCACCTGCCAGACATCACCCTCGTCTCACCCGTCTTTTTTGATAATCCGTCATCGGTAAGCGGTAATCCGTTATCGGTAATCAGTAATCCGTCATCAGTAATCGGTGAACCGCCCAACACCCCAGTCACCTTGTCACCCCCTCACCTGGTAACCCCTTCACCCCTTCACCCCTTCACCCCTTCACCCGGTCACCTTGTCACCCTGTCACCCCCTCACCCCCTCACCCCTTCATTCTTCGTCGCCAGCCGCGCCCACCACGCCGACGTCGGCGGTATGTCGCCCGGTTCCATGCCGCTCTCCACCGAGATTTACCAGGAGGGCATCATCATCCCGCCTATCAAGCTGGTGGCCGCTGGACAGCGCAACGAGGCGGTGTGGCAGCTCATCCTGCGCAACGTGCGCACGCCAGACGAGCGCAACGGGGACCTGGCCGCCCAGCTGGCGGCACATGCCATCGGCCAGAAGCGCCTGGAAGAAATTGTGGCCCGTTACAGCCTGGACGACGCCCTGGCCCACGCCGAAGCGCTGATTGAGTATGCGAAGACGTTGACGGAAACGGCCGTCTCTCACATCCCCAACGGCCGTTACACCTTCACCGACCATCTCGACGACGACGGCCAGCCGGGCAGCCCACCCATCCCCATCCAGGTGACCATTACGGTGGACGGCCGCCAGATGCATGTTGATTTCACCGGCACCGCCCCGGCCGTGCGCGGCAATCTTAACGCTGTGCCCGCCATCGCCCAATCGGCCGTAGCCTACTGCCTGCGCTGCGCCGCCCTGGCCCTGGTGCAAACCGACCTGCCCATGAACGAGGGCGCCTTTGCCCCGCTCACCATCACCATTCCGCCCGGTTCGCTGCTGGACCCGCCCCAGCCCCATGCCGTGGCGGCGGGTAACGTGGAAACGTCGCAGCGCATCACCGACGCCGTGTTTGGCGCGCTGGCTCAAGCGCTGCCCAACCTCATCCCCGCGGCCAGCCAGGGCACGATGAACAATCTCACTTTTGGCGGCCAAGATCCGGGCACGGGACGGCCGTTTGCTTACTACGAAACCATCGGCGGCGGGGCCGGGGCCGGACCCGAAGCGGACGGCGGCAGCGGCCTGCACGTGCACATGAGCAACACGCTCAACACGCCAGTGGAAGCCCTGGAGTACAGCTTCCCGCTGCGGCTGGAGCAGTACAGCCTGCGCCCCAATTCCGGCGGCGCAGGCCAGCACCGCGGCGGCGACGGTCTGGTGCGCAGCATTTGCTTCCTCACGCCGGTCACGGTCACCGTCACCAGCGAGCGGCGGCAGCGCGGGGCCTATGGCTTGCAGGGGGGTGAAAACGGCCGTCCTGGCCGCAACAGCCTCATCCAGGGCGAATCGACTACCGAACTGCCGGGCAAGTTCACCCGCCAGCTGGATGCCAACGATATTTTGCAAATTGAAACGCCGGGGGGCGGAGGATGGGGAAAGATTGGGTAATTAAGTCATTGGGTAATTGAGCAATTACAAAATTACCCAATTACCCAATGACGTCTCTTCTTCTATGGCGTAACCGTCACGATATGACTGGCAACGGCCGTTTGTCCACTGCTTGTCGTGGCGCTGAGGGTAATAACATGTTCGCCTGGTGCCAGATCGTTCAGGAAAAGCGCTGATTGTGCCTCGACGGGATTCCCATCTACCGACCAAACAAAGTCACTCAGGGCTCCATCCTCGGCGTCGGAGCCGAAGGCGTACAGCGCAGTGGGCGATCCGGCGGCCACAACTTCCGGACCGTTGATCCAGGCGGTGGGCTGACGGTCAACCAGCGGCGTGGCCAGCGCCACCTCAAAGCGGGTTGGTGTACCCTGATCGGCCAGGAGGATTTGGAAACGGCCGCTTCCCCCACCCGGCAGCGTGCTCAAATCCACTTCCAGGCTGCCGCCCAGCACGTTCAGGCCAACGGTGGTCCAGGTGAGGCCGTTGTTGGCGGTGTAGCGCACGTTGGCGGGCACGTCGGTGATGCCCCAGGTGACGGTGGCGGTTTCATTGGCCGTCTGTTGGACCAGGGTGGCGTTCACGGCCATGTTTGCGATCGAGAGGGTGCGGCTGGCTACGGCCGTTCCCGAAGCCGCTTCCACCACGCGCAGTTCGGCCACGGGTACGTCAGGTGCGGGCACCACGCCGCGAATAGCCTGCGCCGAAACGCCAGGCTCCTCAGCCACCAGCAGGTCTACAGGATGGGTGGCAATGACGTTGCCAGCGCTGTCCAGGAGTTCAACCTGGTAAAGCGCGTTTTGGGAGGGAACGGCCGTAGCCGGGGCAAAATAAACCGGGTCCAGCGCTACGCTGCCATCGTCGGCCACGGAACCGCCAATCAGCAGGCTCTCTTCCTGCGGCGCCCAGACAAACGCACCCTTGTTCACCTGGTCGGTATACAGCGCCTTGTAGGTGAAATCAGACACCCACACTGGGTCGCAGTAGCTCATCATGTCTACGTAGCCGCTGGGGCTGAGCAGTTTCAGCGTCCCACCAATGCCGTCCAGGCCGTACTCGCCAATCGACGCCCCGGCATGTTTGGGATCGGTTGACCAGTTGGTGCCAGAAACGTTGCAGGGTGCATGGTAACGGCCGAAGTTATGACCAATTTCATGTCCGGCCAGCTCACCGGTGGCCTCTGGGCCAAATCCCGGCGGCAAATTGTGAATGCCCACTGACTCTCGATAGCCTATCCAGCCGATACCAGCAATACCACCGGAGCAGTTGAACCAGGTGTTGGAACAGTTCGCACCAAAATTGACATAGGAATAATAAACGGTCGAGTCTGGAGCAGAATCATTGGATTTTGTTTGAGTCGTAAGGTTTAGCAAATTGACCCATGAATCACTGCTGTCTCGTAGATTTCCGGTGAAAGCCACAGGTACACCTGGACGAATTGTAACGTTCATATTGCTCAGCGGATAAGCCCGCATGATCCAGTTGCTAATCTGCTCGGAAGATGGTGCAGCGTAGAAACCGTTTCCGCCAGATGCGCCAGTTTGCGTGTAATTGATAGGCACAATCACCACATTGAGTGTGGGAACAGTGCTAAAGGTGAAAGTTTGGGTGAAGCTTCCCTGGGTCTGCCCTGTTACTTTAGCAGTGACGATCACAGTGCCGGAAAGCCAGCTGGCAGGCAGCGTGATGTTGTAGGTGCTGCCCAGATTGGCCCGGCTGGAGGCGCCGGAAGCCGTTTGGGTGCTGGACGTAACCGGCGTCAAGGGAGTGCCGCCGCGCGTGGCGGAGAGGGTGATGCTAGTGTTGGGCACATCGCTGCCGGAGCTGGTGGCCGTGTAGACCCGTACCACCGTGGGCCGGTTGGCCACCAGGGGAACCGTGTTGTTGGCATCCTGGATCGATTGGCTCACTTCCAGTTTGGTAATGAACAGATCCGGCGCCCGCGAGACGTAGGGCAGGTAGGTCATGTTTGACGAAGCACCCACCGGCGCTGCGGCCGACTGCCGGGTATCCACGCCCAGGCCGACGATCAGTGCCAGGGCCAGGGCAAAAAGGGACAGCAAAGACGCAAGACGAAGTTTCATGGTTCAGGTTCCTTTACATTTTCCTTTACAAGGGAATTTCAGCCGGGGGAAGAGTGGAAAACGGTGTTTCTGGCTCACGGGCACATTTTAGCAATTTACGGGGGAAATGTCCTTATACAGAGGTCCTAAAAACAAAAAAATCGGATTTCTCTCATATACCACGGTTACAAGAGAAATCCGACGCTTATCTTACGACATTAACTTTGCACTATTTAAGTGCCATTCCCGCCCCACGCCTTCGCGGGGGCAGGCTGCCGGAATCCACACGGGTGAAAAAGATGGATACCCGCCTACGCGGGTATGACACGACTCAGATGCTAATCTGAAACGGCCGCTTTTTCTTTCGCCGGTTCTGTGAGGCCGCAAGCTACACATTCTGTCTGGTTTTCGTTTACCTGGACGAGCAGGCCGTTGCAGCTCTTTTTCTCATCCACCACGGGGCGCTTCCAGCTGCTGAACTGGCAGTCTGGGTAGCGCGAGCAGCCGTAAAAGACACGGCCGCGCTTGGTGCGCCGCTCGACCATTTCGCCGCCGTTTGGGCAAGTGACGCCAATCTTGTTGAGCAGCTGCTCCGTGTGGCGGCATTTGGGGAAGTTGGAACAGCCGATGAAACGGCCGTATCGCCCCTCCCGGTACACCAAATCACTGCCACATAAAGGACAGTCACGCCCGACCAGTTCCACCTCTGGCTTCAAATCCAGCTTCGGAATGGAATCATCGGCCACTTCCAGATTTTCGGAAAACTGCCCATAGAAGCTGCCAATCACCGGCACCCACGGTTCGCCTTCGGCAATCTTGTCCAGCTCATCCTCCAGCCGCGCCGTAAAGTCAACAGACAAGATGTCGGGGAAATATTCGACGAGCAGGTCATTCACCACCTGCCCGGTTTCGGTGGGCTGGAGGCGCTTGTCCACCCGCTCCACGTAGCCCCGGTTTTGAATGGTGGAAATAATCGAGGCATAGGTGCTGGGACGGCCGATGCCGTACTCTTCCAACGACTTCACCAACGTAGCCTCGCTGTAGCGGGGCGGCGGCTGGGTAAAGTGCTGCTCCGGCAGCAGGCGCAGCAGGTCCAGCATTTCACCTTCTTTCAGGTCCGGCGGCACCTGGTTCTGGTCATCGTCGGGGCGGTCTTCCGGGCGGCTCTCCTCGTACAAGGCCAGGAACCCGGCAAAGGTCATCACAGACCCGGTGGCGCGGAAGAGATACGGCCGTTCCACCACCGCTACCTTCTGATCCCCCACCCAAATGTCCACCGAAACGGTGTCGTAGCGCGCCGGGGACATCTGGCTGGCCACAAAGCGGTCCCAGATCAGCCGGTACAGCCGGTACTGGTCCCGCGACAGATACTCTTTGATTTGCTTGGGGGCGCGCAAAACGGAAGTCGGCCGTATCGCCTCGTGTGCTTCCTGGGCGGTTTTGGACTTGGTTTTATATTCTGGCGGCTTAACCGGCACATAGTTGGGGCCAAAATGTTTGCCCACGTAAGCGCGCGCTTCGGTTTCCGCCTCTTTGGAGACAGACACGCTGTCGGTACGCATGTAGGTAATCAAACCGACGGAGCCTTCTTCGCCTTCCAGGTCAATGCCTTCGTACAGCTGCTGCGCCACGCGCATCGTCTTGGTGGTATTGAAGCCCAGGCGGCGAGACGCTTCTTGCTGCATCGTGCTGGTGGTAAATGGCGCGGCGGGCCGACGGGTCCGCTTACCGATGCGTACTTCACCCACGTCCCAGCTGCTTTTTTCCAGCACGTCCAGGTGGGGCCGCACGTTGGCCTCGCTTTTGAGCACCGGGTCTTCCCCTTTGAATTTAAACAGACGTGCGGTGAAGAACGGCCGTTCATCCACTTCCCGATCTTGCTCCCGGCTCAGCTGCGCATCCAGCGTCCAATACTCTTCGGAGACAAACTCCTTGATTTCGCGCTCGCGCTCTACCACCAACCGCACCGCCACCGACTGCACACGCCCGGCCGACAAACGGCCGCGCACCTTGCGCCACAGCAGCGGGCTCAGCTTGTAGCCCACCAGGCGGTCCAAAATGCGGCGCGCCTGCTGCGCATTCACCCGGTCCATGTCGATGCCACGCGGCTCGTCAAACGCTCGCTGCACCGCCTGCTTGGTAATCTCGTGGAACACCACCCGGCGCGTAATCTCCGGGTCCATTTCGGCCGCTTCCAGCACGTGCCAGGCAATCGCCTCACCCTCCCGATCGGGGTCGGTGGCCAGGTAGATTTCTTTGGCTTTGGCCGCGGCGTTGGTCAGATCTTTCACCACGTCCCGCTTGTCGTTGGTCACGCGGTACTCCGGCTCAAAATCGTTGTCGATGTCCACACTCAGGCGCGATTTGAGCAGGTCACGCACGTGGCCGACGCTGGATTTCACCGTGTAGCCCTTGCCCAGATAACGGCCGATCGTCTTGGCCTTGGCGGGCGATTCCACCACCACCAGCTTGCCCGTACGCCGCCCTGAAGCAGGCGCTGTCTTTTTGACCGAGCTTTTCTTCTTCGCCGTTTTAGCCGAAGCTTTGGCAGATTTGCCCGCTTTTGTCGTAGCCTTTTTGGCTTTTTTCGTTTTCTTCCGCGTCACGGTGACTTCCGGCTTGGGTAGATTGTCGTGCGCCGGGGTGTGGCCCGCCTTGTAGATGGTGCCACCACAGTTGGCACACGTACCCCGCGTGCCCGGCGACCCATTGGCCGCCCACTCCGCCTGCGGATCGAGAATTTCATGCTTTTCGCGGCATTTAAAACAATAACCAATCACTTTCTGTTCATCATCCATAAATAATTTCTTTAAAAAACACAAAACGTAAAATGCAGCTTGGTGTGCACTTTACGTTTCCTGTTTGGGCTAAACAGCTTCACCAAGTTCCAGATTAACAACCCGGAACAGGCAACGCTAATCTGTCTGCTGACCCTATGAAATGACTTGATACCCTGGTAAACCAGGCAGTCGTCAAACGTTAAAATCGGGTCAGGTGCTAACTATAAGATTCTAAATCGGTACCTTCCAGGCCATCCACCATTTTCTTAACCAGGGGGATGTTATCCTTGTGGACAACCAGGATGGCATCTTCCGTGTTTACCACAATCATGCCGTCAAGGCCAATAACAGTTACCAGCTTATCAGATTCGTAGTTATAAACCAGGCAGTCGGCCGACGCTTCCACAATGACTTTGCCTTTGGTAACGTTGGCCTGCACGTTCGGATTGACGGCTTCTTTTAGGGCGTACAGGGTGCCTGGATCGCTCCAGCCCATTTCGCCGTGCAGCACCAGCGCATCAGACGGATCCACGTGATGCAAAATGGCATCATCAAAACTCATCACGTCTAAATTGGGATAGACGCGGTGCAAAGTCTCCTGGTAATCCGGCTGCCCAATTGCCTCTTCAATTTCGGTGAGACCAGCCCACATGTTGGGTTGATGCTGTTGGTATTGTTTGCGCACAAAACCGATTGTGGTTACGAAGTAGCCAGTATTCCACACATGCGTATTTTCGGCAAACATCTGTCGGCACTCGTCCAACGGCGGACGGTAGCGCAGGGAGTTGAAGCCAAAGTAGGGACGGCCGTTTACCGACCCCTGCTCCTCACCCAAACCAATCCAGCCCAGCTGATCGTTGGCAAACCGGGGCGTCTCACCAATGAACAATATTTTGGCATTGTGGCTGGCAATCAGCTTTTCGGCGCCGTCCAACACCCGCTGGAAGACGTCTACCTGGTCCATGTAGTTGTCGCCCCACAAAATAGCCACCGGCTCCTCGTTAAGCGCCTCGTCGGGGGTGGCGTGGGCCAGGTGGGCCAGGGCCAGCCCTACGGCCGCGGCCAGGTCGCGCCGGGTTGGCTCGCCAATCACGTTGCCCGGCGGCAGCTCCGGCAGCTGCTGGCGGATGATGTCCACATACGCTTCGTTGGTGGAGATGAAGATATTTTCAGCGCCATATTGATCAAGCACCCGATCAACAGCCAGGCGGAGGGTAGACTTTTCGCCGATAATCGGTTCAAACTGCTTGGGGGATTTTTTGCGGCTGATGGGCCACAAGCGTCGGCCCGAGCCGCCGGCAAAAATTACAATTTTCATGATGTTTCCTCACTTTTTGTTGTGTGGTAAATGGGCTCGTCTTCACGCAGCAAAACGTAGTTCATGCCACCAACCTGCTGCACCATTCCCTTAAGTTCCATTAAGGTCAGGGTGCTGCTCACCAGCGCGCTGGGCAGGCCGGTGCTGCGGCTGAGCTCGTCGATGTGCACCGGCTGGGTGGAGAGCTGGGTGTAGAGGGCGATTTCTTCGGCCGTTTCCGGGAGCACCAGCTGTACGGCCGTTCGCTCGGCCACCATGTGCAAATTCAGCTCCTCCAGCACATCCTCAACGCGAGTAACTGGTTTGGCCCCTTCCTGAATCAGCCTGTTGGGACCCTGGCTGGCCGGGCTGTTGATATTGCCGGGCACGGCAAACACGTCGCGGTTCTGCTCCAGCGCAAAGTTCGTGGTGATGAGCGCACCGCTGCGTTCACCTGCTTCAACAATAATGACGCCAAGGGAGAGCCCACTGATGATGCGGTTGCGGGGCGGGAAATTTTTGGCCTCGGGCTGGATGCCCAGGCCGTACTCGCTGATAATAGCCCCGTGTCCTTGCGTAATTTCTTGCGCTAACGCACGATTGTCGGCCGGGTAGATGGCATCCAGGCCAGAGCCGAGCACTGCCAGGGTACGGCCGCCCAGCTCAACGGCCGTTTTGTGGGCAATGGCATCAATCCCCCGCGCCAAACCACTAACGACGGTGATGTTGTTCTGCACCAGCCCAGCAACCAGGTCTCGCGTGACCTGACGGCCGTAGCTGGTCAGGCGCCGCGTACCCACCACGGCCACCGCCCAGCGATCCTGCTCCAGCAGGTCGCCCTTCAAGTAAAGCAGCGGCGGTGGCGTTGGAATTTCGCGCAGGTAGTTGGGATAGTCCGGCATCTCCCAGGTGAGCAGCTTGATGTTGGCTTTCTGCACCTGCACCAAGGCCACGTCCAGATCAACTTCGTGCCGGGTTTGTAAAAAATTGGCCACTGCCCGCTTGTCCAACCCAATCTTGTACAGCTCAAATTCATTGGCCTGCCAGGCATTGGCCAGCGAGCCATAATAATCCAGCAAGGCCTGTACCTTGGCCGGACCGATGCCTTTCACCAAATTGAAACCAAGCCAATATTTGAGATCGGACATGAGAAAAGTATACCTTTCCTGGATGGGTTGTCGATTGAGAGAAACTTTTCGGTAAACGGTAATCGGTATTCGGTAATCGGTGAACGGTAATCGGTATTCGGAAAACCGATTACGGATTACAGATTACAGATCACGGCCATAAACCCGGCAGCAGTGTCACGGTCATACGGCCGTTTTCAAAATCAATGTCCTGGATCACTTCGTCCGTGTCCGGCAGCAGCAGTTCACCCTGCTCACCCTGCACCTCAAACACGTTGTTGGCCCTGGTTTCGATGACGCGGGTCAGGATGCCCAGGAGTTCGCCTTCGGTGGTGTACACCTCCAGCCCTTCCAGCTCGAAGAGGAAGTATTCCCCTTCTTCCAGGGGCAGCGCTTCGTCTTCCGGTACCATGAGCCATTCGCCGCGCAGGGCTTCTGCGGCGAGGCGGTCGGAAACGGCCGTGAGCTTTAGCAAGACCATGCCCTGATGCACCCGCGCCTGCTCCACGGCCATCTTTTTGGGCGCTGTTTCGCCCACGTAAACATGATCCAACCAGCTAAAGCGCTCCGGCTCATCGGTGTGCGGCATCACCCGCACCTCCCCGCGCACGCCGTGCGGCTTGGTAATCTGGCCAATGACAATAAAGTCCATTTCTGGTTCGGTACCCAGCGGTTTTTCTTGCTTTCTAGACATGCTTTTACAAAGACTTGACTTATGACTCTGGCCGCAAATTTCGCGAATTAGCGCGAAAAAGTCCTGTAGATTCGTGAAATTCGCGTCATTCGCGCTAAAATTCCGGGCAACAACAAAAACCTCGCCAGCGCGAGGTTGTCGTATCCATCCTGTTCAATTCATGAAGCTGAAGCGGAGCCATTCACTGCAAAGAGTGATTAGCGATCGCCCGTTTCGACGAGCTCGACAGAAACGCGCTTGCCCTGCTTGGCGGCCGCCACCTGCGCCAGCGTGCGGATGGCGTTAATCACCCGGCCGCTCTTGCCGATGACCCGGCCCATGTCTGGTCCGGCTACGGTCAGTTCCAACACAGTTTCTGCTGAATCATCACTCTCGTCCACCGTCACTTCATCCGGCGACTCGACCAACGACTTCACGACGTATTCAACGAGGTCTTTCATCAAATCCTCAATTAAGCGGCTTCTTCTTCGTCTTCTTCCGCTTCTGCTTCGTCTTCTTCTGCTTCCACTTCTGCTTCATCAGCTGCGGCTTCGGCTTCTGTTTCCTCTTCGACAGTCTCTTCTTCGGCGGAGGCGACGGTTTCGGCAGCGGCCGTTTCTTCAGCCACAGCTTCTTCCTCTTCTTCCTCAACCGTTTCTTCTACCTCGGCCACTTCTTCCACAGCCTCGGGTGCGGCAACAACCTCACCGGTGACTTCGGCGGCCAGTGCGGCAGCGGATTCCCCGGCGTGCAGGCGGCTCAGGCGCTCGAAGGTGCCTTGTTTGTCCAGCAGGCGGCGCACGGCGTCGGTGGGCTGGGCGCCAACGCTCAACCAGTGCAGGGCACGGTCTTCCTGGATGGCAAACTCGGCCGGGTTGGTCAGCGGGTTGTAATGCCCAATGCGCTCCACGATACGGCCGTCGCGCTTGGAATTTACATCGGCCACCACCACCCGGTAGCTGGGTTGTCTTTTCTTGCCTCTACGGCTCAAACGAATTTTTAGCATCTATCCTAATCTCCACTCAATTCAAGATGATTTTTAATTTTATTGAGGGCAAAATTGCCCATCCAATTCTACACGATTCGCAGAAAACTGCTCAATCAAAGTTATGGGCGAGGCAGGTGGAGAATCAATTGTTTGTGCAGCCAGCGTATTATCCACCTGCCTCGCCCTACTTTTCACTGTTTACTTTTTACTTTTCACTACCTACCCGCCAAAACCGCCGCCCATGCCACCGAGCAAATTGCGCAGGCCACGGCCACGTCCCTTCGTCAGCTGCTTCATCATCTTCTGCATTTCCTGGAACTGCTTCAGCAGGGCATTCACGTCTTGTACGCTAGTGCCGGAACCGGCCGCCACGCGCCGCTTGCGGCTGGCCTTGAGAATCTTGGGGTTGCGGCGCTCCTGCGGCGTCATCGAGCGAATGATGGCCTCGATACGCTTCAAATCCTTGTCCGCATTGCTCAAGTCCACATCTTTGGCCATCTTGTTCATGCCGGGAATCATTTCCATCAGCTGGCCAATCGGCCCCAGGCGCTTGATTTGCTGCATCTGGTTCAGAAAATCTTCCAGGTTAAAGTCACCCTGGAGCATCTTCTTGCCCGCTTTTTCGGCCTCTTCCTGGTCCATCTGCTCCTGTGCCCGCTCGATGAGCGTCAGCACATCGCCCATGCCCAGGATGCGGCTGGCCAGCCGGTCCGGGTGGAACTCCTCGATGGCGTTGAGCTTTTCGCCGGTGCCCAGGAATTTAATCGGCACGCCGGTGACTTCGCGCATGGAAATGGCCGCACCTCCGCGGGCATCACCATCAATTTTGGTCATGATGAGGCCAGTGATTTGCACGGCGTTGTTAAAGTCGGTGGCCACGCGGACGGCTTCCTGGCCGGTCATGGCGTCGGCCACCAACAGCGTCTCCACCGGGTTCACCTTCGCCTTGATGGCCTTGATTTCGTCCATCATCATCTCGTCGATGTTCAGACGACCGGCGGTGTCTAAAATGACGGTGGTGGCACCAGTAGCCACAGCTTTTTTCACGCCATTGGCACAGACATCGACCGGTTTGCCTTCGGGGCCTTCATCGTAGACGGGAATGTCCAGTTGGCGGCCCAGGGTTTGCAGCTGGTCGATAGCTGCTGGGCGGTAGACATCCGCACCAACGAGCAACGGCCGTCTCCCCTGTTTGCGCAAATGCAGCGCCAGCTTACCCGCCATGGTCGTTTTACCAGCGCCCTGCAAACCCACCAGCATGATCACGGCAGGCGACTGCATACCCAGGTTCAACCGTCCCGGCTCGCCCAGCGTTTCCACCAGCTCTTCCTGAACGATTTTCACCACCTGCTGGCCCGGCGTCAGGCTGCGCATCACTTCCTGGCCCACGGCGCGTTCACGCACCCGCTCGACCAGGCTTTTGACAACCTTGAAGTTCACGTCGGCTTCCAGCAAAGCCAGGCGCACTTCGCGCATCGCTTTATCAACGTCGGCTTCGGTGAGTTTGCCGCGCCGCTGGAGGCCGTCAAAAACGGATTGCAGGCGGCTGCCTAATGATTCAAACACAAAACCCTCAGTCAGAAGCCTGCGGGAGGCTTCCTGCGCATTCCCCGTATCGGCTAAAACCTCCCGCAGGTTGGGCGATATCGGGACAAAAATAAACGGGTCAATAATGGTATTAACCCGTTATTCGTTGCTTTCGATTGGTTAACGTTGCTGCCAATGGCGGAAAAATGTTTATGCTGCCTTGCAGACGGGCAATTCTAGCCCAGGCGGTGGGTAACGTCAAGGAGATGATGGCGGTGCGTAGGGGTGAACGGGTGTGTGGGGAAATTCGGTGGGAACGGCCGTACCACCTTCCTCACCTTCACTCCGCCAAAATCTCTTTCACCCGGCCGACCGCGCCGCTTTCCAGGCGCACCTTGATGCCATGCGGATGTGTTACCGACTTGGTGAGGATGGCCTGGACGATGCCTTCTGTTGTTTTACCGCTGCGCTGGTCTTGCTTCAAAACAATCGCCACGCGCTGGCCTATTTTGATGTTGGATCGGTTGGTTCCGTTCATATTTGCTTTCCTGCAACAAGGGGCGAGGCGATGGGGCCACGTTTCGATGTCGATGCCCATTGTAGGGGCGCATCGCGACACGCCCTACCATTTTCATTCCCCAGGCAAATGATGATACCTGGATCATAGCCGCTATGATAATTCAGCCAGGGGAAAAAGAAACCGCAGACTGATTTCTTTTCGCGCTAGAACTGTTAAAATGATGCCCAGCAAATGTTTCAGTGGCGATGATCTCAGGGAGGTGCCATTTTGGTCAAAAAGTTTGTTAAACAGCATCCGTATTGCCGGGCCAGATTTGCTGTGGCAGAAATCAAAAGGGATGTCAGTGGGCAACGGCCGTACCATAAACCGGGTAGAAACCAGGTAGAACAAAATTGGGCCAATTTTGTTGTACTTTAAAAAATTAAATGGGTAACAAGCCGACATACCGAAGCAAAGCAGATGAACCATCAGCAAACTGGTCGAGAAATTGGGCAACCACTTGGCGCAATAACTGGGGGTCATGAGCAAACTCGTGACCACGCAGCACATCGGCTTTCAACCAGCGCCACAATTTCTCGATAGGATTGAGCCAACTGGCGTAGGTCGGCAGATAAACGGGAATAATGTCCAGTTCTGCGGCGGTGGCCAGCACATTGTCACTATAGTGAAAGGAACAATTATCCTGAACCACAAATACCTTCCGTTCAGGATAATGCTGGCGTATCAGCCGATACAACTGGGCCATGGCCAGTTTGCCAAACTTGTCCGCCTGGAGGTAAATCACCTGCCCAGTCATGCCATCCATGACCGCCCCAATCCGGGTCATTTTGTTTTCGGCTACGCCATGGGAAACAAAAGGTGGTTGCCGACCGACAGGACCGTATTTCAAGCCTTCATTTTGCTGAGAGTAGTAGGTCAACTCGTCGTGAAACAAGATGACATACTGCTGGGGGTGATACAAGGCAGCGCTGTAAGCGTACCCCATGCGCCGTCGTTTCAGGTGGCGTCTTGGGTCAGGACTCTCTACATAGCTGGTGGCTTGCTTCAAGCTCACCTTAAGTCGGCGCAAAATCTGGTGCACACCGGGCAGCGTGCAATCTTGCAGCCAGGCAACCACCCGGCGCAGGTCCTTGAGTCGCCAGCGGCTCCGCGCTATGCCATGCTGTCGCGGCGAATCGTGCAGCAGATGCTCGATTTCAGCCTTGGCTGCTTCTGGGGTGCTAAGGGTCATAGGCCGTTTTACGACCACGCCCCCTCGTCGATGGGCAAACCGTCTACGCCCCTGTCCTGGTAGCGGTCAAGCCAGCCGTAAACGGTGTCTGGTTTGCGTGGCCGCAACAGGCCATGAAGCGCAACCCAGCGGCCCGAACAGCCGTCGGCCACTTGTAAAATGGCCGAAGCACGCTCCCGTAAATAGGGTTTGGCGGCATGGTCACGCAGCTCAATCAGTTCTGCTTTTTCTTCGGTTGTTAAGGTAAGGGTTCTTGGTTTAGAGATAGCGTTCTCCTGGTTCATTATGACAACTCTTTCGCTACTATTATACCAGACCCATTTTGTTACCCGTTTTATTTTTTAAACACTAAGAAAATTGGCCCAATCTTGTTGGAACTTAATTCAAATTCTCGAAGATGCCCGCGGCCCCCATGCCGCCGCCGATGCACATTGTCACCATGCCAAACTGCGACTGGCGCCGCTTCATTTCGTTGATGATTTGCACCGTCAGCTTGGCCCCGGTGCAGCCCAGCGGATGCCCCAGGGCAATGGCGCCGCCGTTAACGTTGGTCTTCTCTTCGTCAAAGCCCAGCTCGCGAATGACGGCCACTGCCTGAGCAGCAAACGCCTCATTCAGCTCGATCAGGTCGATATTGCTCAGGGCCATGCCGGTGCGCTTGAGCAGGCGCGGTACGGCCGAAACCGGCCCCACACCCATTACTTCAGGACGCACCCCACCAACGTTAAAACCGACAAACCGCACCAGCGGCTTCAGCCCCAACGCTTCCGCCCTGCTGCGCTCCATCACCAGAACGGCCGCAGCCCCATCACTCAACGGCGAGGAGTTGCCCGCGGTGACGGTGCCGCCCTGCCTAAACACCGGGCGCAGTTTGGCCAGCCCTTCCAGCGTGGTGTCTGGACGGACGTGCTCATCTCTGTCAAAAACGATGGTTTTCCGCTCTGGCCCATTTGATCCGGCCGTGACCTCTTCAATTTCGATGGGCAAAATTTCGTCTTTGAACAGCCCTTTTTCGTAAGCGGCGGTGGCTCGCTGATGGCTGCGCAGGGCAAACTCGTCCTGTGCTTGGCGCGTCACTTCATACTCGTCGGCGACCTGTTCGGCCGTCAGGCCCATGCCCATGTACACTTCCGGCGCGTTTTCCACCATGTACGGGTTCGGGTTCACCCGGAAACCGGTCATCGGCACCAGGCTCATCGTCTCTGCGCCGCCGGCAATGATGGCATCGGCCCCGTTGGCGATGATACGCTCGGCAGCCATGGCGATGGTTTGCAGGCCGCTGGAGCAAAAGCGGTTGACCGTCATGCCCGGCACGTCCACCGGCAGCCCGGCGCGCAGGGCAATCGTCCGGCCGAAATTCAGCCCCTGCGCCCCTTCCGGCATGGCGCAGCCGATAATCACGTCGTCAATTTCATTGGGGTCCAGCCCCTCAGCCTGGCGCAGCACTTCTTTGATCACCGCCGCGGCCATCTCATCGGACCGCCAGTTGCGGGTGGTGCCTCGTTTGGCTTTGCCTACGGCCGTACGACTGGCCGCTACAATGACTGCTTCTCGTGTCATAATTTGTCTCCTTCGCAGGAGATTGGAGATTGGTTGATTGGAGATTGGCACCTATTCGCTGGCACAATCTCCAATCTCTTATCTCTAATCTCCAATCTCCTTTTTAATTCCGTAATGGTTTCCCAGTCGTTAGCATATGCGTCATGCGTTCGCGGGTTTTTTCTTCACCCAGCAGCGAGAGGAACGCTTCCCGCTCCAAATCGAGGATGTACCACGGGTCCACCCAGGTGCCGGTGCTCAGATCGCCGCCGGTGAGCACGGTGGCCAGCTTGCCGCTGATCAGCGCGTCGTGTTCGCTGGCGTAGTTGCCCCACATAAAGCTCTTGACGCCCAGCTTCAACGCGTAGAGCGCATCGCGACCGGCCGCGTAAATCTTCTCCACTTCCGGCGGACGTGCGCCAATTTCCACCAGCTGCAAAGCCCGCGCCTTGGCCTGGGCCAGCCGATGCTCGGCATTCATCACGATCATGTCGCTGTCACGCAGGTAACCCATCGCCTTGTTTTGCCAGGCCGATTCGCCCACCTTGGCCGTAGCCACCTGGGTGAAGACGTCTTGCAGCACGGGCAGCACGTCGGCGTTGTCGGTTTTCATGACGGGGTTGATTCTTCGCCGCAGCAGCTCCTTGCAGCCGCCGCCAGCCGGAATCAGGCCCACGCCCACTTCCACCAGCCCCATGTAGCTCTCGTGGGCGGCGACGGCTTCCCAACCGGCCACGGCCATCTCCACACCGCCACCGAGGGCCATGCCTTGAACGGCCGTAACCACCGGTTTTGGCGCGTGCTGCAACCCAAACGTCAGCGCCTGCAGGCCGCGAATCATCTTGTTCAGGTCATCCCACATGCCGCTGGCCGCCGCCACGCCCACGGCAAACAGGTTGGCCCCCACGCAGAAGTTGTCGGCGTCGTTGCCGATCACCAGCGCGTCAAAGTCGCTGTCCAGCCGGGCCAGTGCCTCGTGCCCAAGAGCAATGATCTGGTCGTCGATGGCGTTCATCTTGGCGTGGAACTCAAACAGCAGCACGCCGTCGCCCATGTCCAGCAGGCTGGCGCTGTCGTTGCGGCCAATCTCTTTGTTCGCCTCGTGCAAGCCAGCCACGGTGATGTTTTTCTCGTCGATGGGGGTGGGCGCATATTCTTTAGTTTGGAAGTCGTAGTAACGGCCGTCTTTATAAAAGCTCTCGTGGCCGCTGCTCACCATCTCCTTCACCCAGTCCGCCACCTCGTGCCCCGCCGCTTCCATCTTCTCGATGGTCTCGGCCACACCCAGCATGTCCCAAATCTCAAACGGACCTGCCTCGTGGGCAAAACCCCAGCGGTTGGCGTTGTCCACATCGACGATGGAGTGGGCAATTTCCGGCGTCACATAGGCGGCGTAGGCCAGCATGTAGTAGGTTGTGTCGCGCACAAAATTGGCGGCGCGGTCGTCAAATTCCAGCAGTTTGCGCAGCCGCTGGCCCAAATCCTCAATCTTGCGCACCGCCCCCACCGAGTCAAAGCGCACGCTCGGCGGATTAGAATATTCCAGCGTCTCCGGGTCAATCGTGTGGAATTCCCGGCTGCCGCCCACGCGCACCTGCTTGTAGAAGCCCTGGCCACTTTTGTTGCCCAGCCAGCCTTTTTCCGCCAGCTTGTGGTTCAAGGCTGTGCTCCTGGGGGCCTTCAAAATTTCGCGGTACGGGTCATGCGGGATGGCCGGGTAGAGGTTGTTGTTGACGTGCATCATCACGTCCAGCCCCACCAGGTCGGTCAGGCGGAAGGTGGCCGTTTTGGGATGGCCCACCAGCGGCCCGGTGATGGCGTCTACCTCGGCGACGGTGTAGCCGTTTTCTAGGGCATACTCCGCCAGGTAGGAGCCCACGATGGCGATGAAGCGGTTGGCGATGAAGTTCGGTGTGTCTTTGCACACCACCACACCTTTACCCAGCGTCTCGCTGCCAAATATCGTCATAAATTTAACCACTTCGGGATCGGTGTCTGGCGTGGGGATGATTTCCAGCAGCTTGAGGTAGCGCGGTGGGTTGAAGAAGTGGGTGCCCAGGAAATGGGCTTTGAATTCGTCGGAACGGCCGTCGGCAATCTCATTAATCGGTATGCCCGACGTGTTGCTGCTGACGATGCTGCCCGGCTTACGCACCTTCTCAATGCGTTCCATCAGCTCTTGCTTGGGCTTCAACTGCTCGATGATCACTTCCACAATCCAGTCGCAGTCGGCCAGCAGATCAAAATCATCTTCCAAATTGCCCAGGGTGATGAGCTCACCCCGGTCGGCGCGGGCCAGGTTGGCCGGGCGGGCCTTGGCCATGCGGTCGTACAAACTTTGCACGATGCGGTTGCGCGCCTTGGGATCGTTTTTCTCGGCTTCGCTCAGATTGGGTGGAACCATGTCTAGCAGCACCACGGGAATGCCAATGTTGGCCAGATGCGCCGCAATGCCACCTCCCATCGTCCCGGCCCCGATAACGGCCGCTTTTCGAATCGAATATGTCATGTGTCAACTTCTCCTAAATTGCTTGGCCACAGAGAACACAGAGATTTTAGAGGGAATCTGCGCCACCTGTGATTAATTCAGTGGGTGAGACTGGTGCAAGTGTACCACTGCCGACCCGCCCGGCCATAAATGACCGGGCTAGCTATGGAAGCCCTAAGAGGGCTTTTAGCCTCGCAGAGGCTTCCATAGCTAGACGAGGGCTTCAGCCCCCGGCGGACACCCACCGCCTACCGATTACCGCTTACCGCTTACCGCTTACTTCAACTCCCGCCGAGAGTAGCCCAAAATGCTCCGGGCAATAATCAGCTGATTAATCTGCTTCGTGCCTTCATAGATGTCGTTGATCTTGGCGTCACGCATCCACTTTTCGGCCAGCCATTCACGAGAGTAACCCATCGGGCCGAGCAGCTCCACCGCTTTCTGGGTGATCCAGGTGACCGCCTCACCGGCGCGGAACTTGCACATGCTGGCCGCCAGCCGGTTGCTCTCACCATGGGCCATCATGCCGACGGCGCGCAGAGTAAGCAGCCAGGCGCCCTTGTGCCGCACTTCCATCTCCATCAGATCACGCTCAACGGCCGTTAACGCATGCCTTGGCTTGGTGTAATCCAGCACAATACCCTCTTCCGCCAGCTTGTCGCGGGTGAACTCCAGGGCGGCACGGGCAATGCCCATCGCGCTGGCCGCCACCGCCGGGCGCGAGGCGTCGAACGTTTTCATCGCCCCCTTGAACCCCTTGTTGGCCGCTGGCTGCTGCGGGTCCAGCGTGCCCAGCATGTTGTCAAAGGGCAGCCGCACGTTGTCGAAGTGCAGCGCCACGGTGTCGCTGGCGCGGATGCCCAGCTTGTGCTCCTGCTTGGCAATGGAAACCCCGGGCGTGTGCCCTTCCACCACAAACGACTTGATGCCCGCGCGGCCGGCGTTGGGATCAATCGTGGCCCAGACCACGCACAGCCCGTCGGAATCTTCCAGCGCCAGCTTGCCGTTGGTGATGAAGATCTTCTCACCGTTGAGGATCCATTCGTTGGTGTCGGGGTCGAGAACGGCCGTTGTCCGCATCGAACTGTTGTCAGAACCCGCCCCCGGCTCGGTGATGGCCATCGCGCCCCACTTGGGATCGCCTTCGGTGAATTTCTTGAGGAAGCGAATTTGCTGCTCTGGCGTGCCCGCCGCCTGCACAGCCGAACCACCCAGCATCGGGTGCGGCAGGCAGAGGTACTGCCCGGCATCGCCCCAGCTCATCTGCTCCACCATCATGATGAAACCCAAAATGGAGAAATCGGGACCTTTGGGCGCGGCATGCCCGTTGTTGCCATTGCGGCTCTGGCCGTCGCCATTGCCGCTGCCGTTCAGCCGCTTTTCCACACTTTTCAGCGACGATCGCATCATTTGCTGCGTGAAGGGCCAGGTCATGTTGACAAACGCCTCGGGACGCTCGTGTTCATGCTCATCCAGCTCCCGCGAATACGGCCGCATCGCCTGCTCCGCCACCATCTTGGTCATCTGGGCCTGGTTTACAATTGATTCAGGAATTTCGAAACTAATCATTTTTGTTTTCTCCGTTTCGGAGATTGGAGGTTGGCGAGGGGTAGATTGCACAACCTCTAGTCTCCAATCTCTAATCTCTAAACAATCGCCAGTCCATCAAATGAGGCAAAGCCACGGGCGTTGCGCAGCCACAGCTCTACCGGATATTCGCGGATGTAGCCGTAGCCACCCAGCACCTGCAGCGCCCGGTCGGCCACCTGCACCACGATGTCATCCACGCGCTGCTTCATCAGCGCCGCGTCGCGGGTGATATCTTTACCCTGGTCCATCTGCCAGGCCGCTTCCCACACCAGCAAGCGGGCTTCGTCGATGTCCGTGGCCATATCAGCCAGCATGAAGGCGATGGATTGCCTGTGGGCAATAGGTTCGCCAAACTGGACGCGCTGCTTGGCGTAATCGAGGGCATATTCGTAACCGGCGCGGGCCACACCCACGGCCGCTGCGCCCAGGGCAATCCGGCTGTGGTTCAAAATCAGGCCAAAATCGATGCCATTCTCGCCGCCCAGCTTGTTTTCCGCCGGAATGCGGCAGTCGGCCAGAGTAACCATGAACGTGGGCAGCCCTTTGATGCCCATCAGCTTGGCCTTCTTGTCGATGGATAAACCGGCAGCATCGGCGGGAACGAGGAACGCCTGGGTTTTGCCATCTTCGTTGGCGTAGACCAGGATGAGTTCGGCCGTTTCCGCCAGGGGTACGGCCGTTTTTGTGCCGTTCAGCACGTATTCGTCGCCATCGCGAACGGCCGTTGTCTTCAGCCGGTACGGGTCAAACTTGACCACTGGCTCGGTGAGGGCGGCGGTCATGGCAGGCATTGCCTCGTCGCAAAACTGGGGCAGGGTCGCCTCTTTTTGCGCCTCCGTGCCACACAGCATCACCGGGATGGCCACCAGGTTGGGCACCATCACGTTCAGGGCGATGGCCAGGTCGCCCCAGGCGAGTGCTTCGCTGGCCAGCACGCCGGTGAGCGCCGTGTACTCGCCAAAGCCGCCGTACGTTTCGGGTAGCCCGGTGGGCAGGATGCCCAATTCCCAGCCTGCCTGCACGACCTCAGGAGGAATACGGCCGTCTTCCTCCGCATCCCGAAACACCTTGCGCATCCGCTCATTGGCGTACCGGGCAATGGCATCGGTCAGCATCTTCTGTTCTTCATCTAGGCGAAAATCTAACATCTCTTATGCTCCCTTTTGGGGGAGATTGGAGATTGGTTAATTGGAGATTGATCACCTTCATGGCGACGCTTCCCCAATCTCCAATCTCTAATCTCCCATCTCTTTGCTTCTAATAATCGCGTCTGTCATTTTTGCCAGCCGCGCAATTGGTTTCACGTCATGGACCCGCACAATGTCGGCACCGTGGGCGATGCCGATGGCCACGGTAGCGGCCGTTCCCTCCAGCCGCTCCTCCGGCGGCAAATCGAGCGTGTAGCCGATAAACGACTTGCGCGAGGTGCCTAACAAGATGGGGTAACCCATCGTTTTGAACTGATCGAGTTGGTTGACGAGTTGTAAATTTTGCGCAACGGTTTTGCCAAACCCCACACCGGGGTCCAAAATGATGTTCTCCTCCTTGACGCCTGCCTCCAGCGCCAGCTCGATGCTTTCGCCCAGCTCGCGCTTGATGTCGGCGATCAGATCGTCGTAGGCCACACCCACGTAACGGCCACCGAGCCGTTCTTCTTGAGCCACATCTTTCGGCTTGCTGCGATTGTGCATCAGCACCACGGGGCAGTTGGCCTGAGCCACCACCTGCGCCAGACGAGGATCCATGCGCAGGCCCCAGACGTCGTTCACCCAGATGGCCCCGGCAGCCAGGGCGGCTTCCGCCACGTTAGCGCGGTAGGTGTCGATGGAGATGGGGAGGGAAACGGCCGTTTTCACCGTCTCAATCACCGGAATCACCCGCGCCAACTCCTCGGCTTCCGTTACGGGCGTGCTGCCGGGCCGCGTGCTCTCCCCGCCAATGTCGATGATGTCTGCGCCATCGGCGGCAAACTGCTGGGCCTGGGCAACGGCCGCTGCCAGCACATCCTCTCCACGCAGCACGCCATCCCCAGAAAAACTATCCGGCGTCACGTTCAGGATGCCCATGACGTACGTTTTTTTGCCCCAATCAAACATTTCTTTTTCGTGTCCCAGTCAATCGGTGAAAAGTGAAAAGTAAAAAATGGGTTCACTTTTTACTTCTCACTTCCATTCCGTAAGCCGTTCAAATGAATGTCGGTAACGGCCGCTCCCAGCTTTTCTGGCGACGTGGTGCCCACAGAGATGCCCAGCTCAAACAGAGCAGCAAAACCCATTGTGGTGGCGCTCATCATGCGGGCCGCCAGCGCTGGGTCCACCGGGCGCATCACACCAGCCTCAATCAAGGCCTTCAGCCGCTGCTCCAGCGCATCAATAATTTGGTGCAGCGCTTCCTGCACGTAGTACTGGTGCACATCGGCATTCAGGCGCGATTCGTACAAAAAGAGCATAAACAGACGCCGCTCACGGCCGCGCCGGAAGCGGTTGGCCGCCAGCTGTGCCAGCATGTCTTCAAACGATTCACCCTGCACCGACTCGATGTCGGCAGCCACTTCGTTGGCATACGCCTTGGCCACGCCAATGAGCAGTTCGCGCTTGGTGGCAAAGTAGTTAAACAACGTGCCCTCGGAAACGTCGGCATACTCGGCAATCTCTTTGGTGGTGGCCTTTTCGTACCCTTTTTGGCTGAACACGTGAGCCGCAGCCTCCAACAGCTGCGCCTTACGGGCAGCAATGCGACGTTCGCGGCGGGTTGAGGTATCGGTTTCTAACATAAGTTCTTCTTTTTGAGTCATCACTCAAAAAATGAGTGGTGACTTATTTTTACGGCAAAAAAATATTAACAAGTTGGCTGCAAAATGACGGCATTGGGAAACGGCCGTATCCCCTCACCATCCACAGCGGCAGCCAGTTCGGCAATCGTTTTACCCAACACGGGATGCACAAAATCGGCCGCGATGTCCGCCAGCGGACGCAGCACAAAGGCGCGTCCCTCCAGCCGGGCATGCGGGATGGCCATATTTTCGGTTTCAATCACTTCGTCGGCGTAAAAAAGAATATCGATGTCGATGAGGCGCGGTCCCCATCGTTCGGCAGGCTCTCGACCCAGCTCAACCTCCAGGTTCTTGACGAAGGAGAGCAGGTCAACAGGTGGCAAATCTGTTTCGGCTGCCAGGCAAAGATTCAAAAAATCGGGCTGATTAGTGACACCCCACGGCGGCGTTTGGTAGATGGGAGAAACGGCCGTAATCACCAATTTCTCAGCCAGCCCGGCAAGAGCTGCCTGTAAATTGGCGGCGCGGTCACCCAAATTGGTACCCAGTCCTAAATAAATCGGTTGCATGGTGCTTTGTTGTTAAAACGAATCGGTCAAACTTCACAAATTGCTGCCGTGTAATCTATGGCAAACTTTATAACACAGCGCGTCATTGATGTCAAACAGGAATTTTGCGGTGGCGACAACGAATTAAAGTAAACAACGAATTTTTCTGCGCCAAGTTTAGGCTGGCTGTACCAAACAGGCCCCACCGAGTACAATGCGGGCATGAAAAAGTGGATTGTTTCTGTGCTGCTCCTCATGGCATTTTTTACACAGCCAACGGCCGCCCAGGGCAGCGGCTCTCTTACTATTCAGCCCGGCGACAGCTGGGCGGCGCTGGCCATCCGCTTCCAGGTGCCGGAAGCTGCCCTGCACGAGCTGAACCCCCACATGAACCCCCAGAGGCCACCGGCCATTGGCACAGAGTTGGCGCTGCCGGAAACGGCCGTCGAACAAACCGGTGTACTGCTGCGGCCAAAAGGCAATTTGCTGGTAACGGCCGTGACCCACCAGGTCTCCCCATGGTCACTGGCTATACGCAATGGCCAATCCTCACCCTACCGGCCGACTCTCTACCAACCCATTTTGGTCCCGGCCGATAGCGCCGTGCCGCGTGACTTACCATCTGGCTTCGCCAGCCTGGAGCTGTCGCAGGCGGTGGGTGTGCCGGGGCAGGCCGTCGGTTTTCGGGCACAAACGGCGGCAGGAGTGGTAGTGACGGCCGTTTTGGGCGACAACGAGATCGATTTATTCGCCAACGATCGATACCTGGTGGGTCTCACCGGCACCGGCGCCTTTTTTGGTACGCAGCAGCCCACGCTGCAAATCCAGGTAGAAGGGGCACCTCCCTGGCGCCAGCCGTGGCAGTTCCGCGATCCGGCCGATTGGGAGTACCAGGAGCTGACGCTCACGGGAACGGCCGCAGAAATTGACCAGCAGTCCATTGCCGATGAGCGGGAGCGGCTGTTTGCCATTTGGGAGCAAAACAGCGGCCCGGCGCAGTGGCACGGAACGTTTCTACTGCCTATCAACAGTTATTTAACCATCAGCTCCACCTTTGGCGCGCGGCGTTCCTACAACGGCGGCCCGTACCGTAGCTACCACGAAGGCGTTGATTTTGCCGCGTACGGCGGCACACCGGTGCTGGCCCCAGCCAGCGGCACCGTGGTAGTAGCCGAATTTTTGTACGTACGCGGCGGTGCGGTGATCATTGACCACGGGTTGGGGATTTACACGGGCTTTTACCACATGTCCAGCCTGGCCGTAGCTCCCGGCGACGTGGTATCGCCAGGCCAGATTGTCGGCGAAGTGGGCACGACAGGGCTGTCGACGGGCAATCATCTGCACTGGGATTTGCTGGTGGATGGCATCTGGGTAGATGCTCAGGCGTGGCTGGAGCAAGCGATGGACTGCTGGATTTTGGCGGGGCTGAACCAGCCGTGCGAATAACATTTCCCCGGAAACTTCGGAGTTTCCGGGGAAATGAAGCGATTAATCCTCTTCTTCTTCTTCCTCTTCGAATAATTCTTCCAGAAAGTCGATGACGGCGTCGTTGAAAATGTCTGGTTGTTCCAGGTTGGGCAGATGGCCCGCCTCGGGTATGATCACCAGTTCGGCATCGGGGATGGCTTTGTACATCGCCTCGGCCTCAGCAGGCGGGATGAGCTGGTCATCGGCGCCGTGGATGATGAGGACTGGGACGTTGATCTCGCCCAACATGGGTGTGGAATCGATGCGATCCCGCATGGCGGCCAGAGCCCCGACCACCCCGTTTAGCGAAGCGGAGCTCATGATATCCTCGACAAATTCCACCAATTCCTCGTCCGCTTCATACGATTGAGGGGACATCATTTTGGGCAGCATCCCGGCAGAAACGGCCGTTGCCCCCTCATTTTTGGCCAGTTCAGCGGATTTATCACGATTGGCCCTGCCCTCCTCGGAGTCGGCCCCAGCGCGGGTGGCTGCCAGAATCAACCCGGCCACCTGCTCCGGGTAGCGGCGGTAAAACTCCAGGGCAATGTAACCGCCCATCGACAAACCACAGACGACAAAGGGTGTCGCCACGTTCAGATGGCCCAGCAAATCGGCGCAGTCATCGGCCAGCTGGGTGATGCTGTACGGCCCCGGCACGCTGTCTGACTGGCCATGCCCGCGCAAATCCGGGGCAATAACGCGTACGTAGTCACCCAAATCTTCCAGCTGCGGTGTCCACATCTGGCTGCTCAGCGGAAAGCCGTGAATGAGCAGCAGGGTTGGCCTGTCGCACGAATCCTGGAAGGCCATCACAAAATCCTCGTCGTGTTCTTCACTCATCTTTTTTCTCCATTTTTGTTCGTGGTTCGTTGTTGGCTGATAGCTGCTGTGGCTGGGAGCTTCAGTTAACTAACAACTGGCTACCAGCCACTAAATTTTATACTTCCATACCCTCAAACAGCTCACCAATGGAGCGGCGCAGGTAGTTTTGCCGGATAGCTTCAGCAAAGACGTTACTTACGGAAAGCTCGGTTAAGTTGGGTGGACGGCGTTCGATCGGCCGCTCCACCGTGTCTGTAGTAATCACTTCCTGAATCTGAGGAATTGACTTGATACGCTCCACTGCCGGACCCAAAAACAGGCCGTGGGTGCAAATAAGGGTAATGCGCTGGATGCCGCTTTCCACCAGCACTTCACTTAGCTCCACCACCGATCCGGCGGTGGCAATCTCGTCGTCGTACACCAGGGCATGTTCAAACCCCTGCACCTGCCGCCCGATGAGACCGCCAATTTTCACCTCGGTGTCGGAAACACGCGTTTTATCGGCGGAGGCGATGGGCAGCCCGAGGCCAGCAGCAAACCGGGCGGCGGGTTTAGCCCGGCCCATATCTGGGGCCACCACCACATCCCGTTTGGGATCTAACGGCCGTTGCCGGATAAACTGCTCCAGCGTCATGCGCGCCGTCAGCGGGTCGGCGGGAATACTAAAGAAACCATGTACCTGCGGCGAGTGCAGCGTCATCGTCATGACGTGGGTGGCGCCCGCCGTGCGCAGCAAGTCGGCAATCAATCGGGCGGTGATGGAGATACGCGGCGCGTCTTTTTTGTCGGAACGAGCATAAGAAAAATACGGGATGATGGCATGGATTTCCCGGGCGGCGGCGCTCTTGGCAATATCCAGCATCATCAACAGCTCCACCAGGTGGTCGCTTACTGGCGGCGTCAGGGACTGTACGAGGTACACCACACGGCCGCGCACGCTGGCGCCCAGCTGTACAAACAAATTATCATTGCTAAACCTGGAAAACCTGGTTTCGTCCAGGGGAATACCCAGGTGATCGGCAATTTTTGTGGCCAGCGGCACGTTGGAACGGCCGCTAAACATACGGACATCTTGCGGATCTAAATTCCTATCCATTTCTACCTCCTCTTGTCAAGCAAAAACCCCTGTTCCCCAGCTTTAAACAAATGTGGCGGGAGTCAGCAGCGCCTGCCCCAGCCTTTGCCGGTACTCGGCAGCCGGAATCTCCACTGCACCAAAGCGGCGCAAATGATCCGTCATAAACTGGGTATCAAGCAGGCGGAACTGTCGCTGCCGCAAGTGCTCCACAAGATAGACCAGGGCCACCTTGCTGCTGTCTGGCATGTGGCTAAACATGCTTTCTCCGGCGAAGAAGCCGCCAATGGCCACGCCGTACAGCCCACCCACCAACACACCCGCCTGCCACGTCTCCACGCTGTGGGCAAAGCCCAGCCGGTGCAGGCGAGTGTAGGCCTGGATGATGTCGTCGTTGATCCAGGTTTCTTCCCGGCCCGGGGCTGGAGCGGCGCACGCCTGGATTACGGCCGTAAAAGCCGTATCTACACGTATCTCAAAGCGCTGCTGGCGAATGGTGCGTTCAAGCGAACGGGAAACATGAAAACGATCTAAGGGAATGATAGCTCTGGGATCGGGATCGTACCAGTAGATACGGCCGTCTTCATGCGCCATAGGGAACACACCCTGGCAGTATGCCGAGAGCAGTATTTGGGGTGTCAGGTAATTATCCACTATCTAAATGTAAATGAAGGCTCCTGCAAACACTGGCTTTCCCACCACTGCCGGATCCGGCCGCCAATCGGCCGTCCTACATAAGCCTCGATTTGATAAACAACGTCCCACAGCCGGGCAAAGTCCACGCCGCTGCCCAGCCCCATTTTGTACGCCAGAAACACCAAATCCTCCGTAGCCAGGTTGCCTGCTGCACCGGGGGCAAACGGGCAACCGCCCAACCCGCCCACGCTGCTGTCGAAGATGCGCACACCGGCTTGCAGCGCTGTGGTGGCATTGGCCAACCCCATCGCCTGCGTGTCGTGCAGATGGACCGCCAGCCTGTTCATATCCAGGCGGCGGCCCAACGCCTCCATCAGGTGCCCCACGTCCAGCGGATTGGCATGGCCGATGGTGTCGGCAATGGCCAGCTCATCTGGGGCCATCTGCCACAGCTTTTCCGCCAGGGCAATGGTGCGGTGCGGCGGTGTATTGCCCTCAAACGGGCACACCCAGGCAGTCATCACGTAGATGCGCGTCCAGATGCCATCGCGGCGCGCCTGGGCCATCAGTTCCTGTGTAATGTCGTATGCCTGCTGGGATGACATGCGCGTGTTTTTTTGGCTAAACGTGTCGCTCACCGACACGCCAAAGGCCATCGAGCGGCAGCCAGCGGCCAGAGCCCGATCATACCCCCGCTGGTTGAACACCAGGCCAATGAAATCCCGTTCCGGCCAGTTCTGGCGGCTGAAAGTCATCAATTCATCGGCGTCGGCCATTTGCGGCACGGCCTTGGGATGCACAAAACTGGTCAGTTCAATGTGGTGCAGGCCAGCTTCTACCAGCCCTTCAACCAACGCTTTTTTTTGATTTGTATCGATTAGGCTGGCCTCATTTTGCAAGCCGTCGCGCGGACCTACCTCATAAATTTTTAGGGAGTCTGACATGATTTACCTGTACTGATGCTCGACGTGGGCAGTTTTGCAGAAAAATGCAGTAGGTTATTATGTCTACTTGCTGCGCAAAACTGCTTAACTATTTCACGCCTGTGTTTACAAAACATGGTAAGAATTTTTGGCGCGAAATAGCGGGCAAGCTGTTGTGGGGAGGCAGCCTGCGGGAAAAGATTTGCAGCGATTTTACCATACATCGCATTTGATTTTATGAGCGGCAGTACAGAAGAGGCAGGCGGCAGCCCATCCGCCAATTAATAGCGCCCGATGCCTGGGTCTACCAGAGCGGCATACGCGTCGATGCCGCCATCCATGTTGAACACGTTGGTCCAGCCCTGCTGGCGCAGCCAGGCGGTGACCTGGGCGCTGCGGTTACCGTGATGGCACATCACCACAATCTCGGTATCTTTGTCGTTAAGCACTTCTTCGGGCAGGGCTTCAGGACCTTGCTGGGCCAGCTCACTCATCGGTGCCAAATGCACGTTCTCGCCCAGGTTAGCGTAGTGCAGTTCCATTGGCTCGCGCACGTCCAGCAAGATGAAATCTTCCTCGTTATCACGTTTTTGGGCCACTTCCTGCACAGAAAGGCCGGGTACACCGTAGGGGTTCATAAGCTTCCTTTGGCTCTTCGGGAATTCAGGGGGTTGACAGCTCGTGAAACGTGAAACGTGACCAGAGGTGAATCACGTTTCACGCAAAACCCCATGAAATCCGTAAGACCCTCTTTATTTAGGCGCGCCAGGCAGCCAGGAACAGGCAGCCCCAGCCTGCGATGAAGGCAACGCCGCCGATGGGGGTGATGGCCCCCAGCCAGCCCTGCCGGGTTAAAACGAGCAGGTACAGGCTGCCGGAAAAGATAACAATGCCAGCCACCAGCAGGTAACCGGCCCAGGTCGTTAAACTGGTTGGAAATTTATCGGCCAGCCAGGCCACAGCAAATAGACCAAGTGCGTGGTAGACGTGGTAGCGCACGGCCGTATCATACGTGCCTGCCAAATCCGGAAAACGTTCAAAATAGGGTCTCAGCCCGTGGGCGCCAAACGCCCCTGCACCCACGCCCAGCATCATAAACGCCGCACCCAACATAACAAAAATCTTACTCATCTTCATCCTCTATGATTTCGGTGTTCCAGCGCATGGTGGGCGGCTCTTCAATGGCCGGACCTTCCCCTTTGGCCAGCCGGTCCAGCCAGCTTAGTGGGTCATCGGCAGCGGCCGTTTCGATGGCCACGTAAGCGCTGTAGGTTTCTTCCAGGTGCGGCCGTTCCCGCACCACTTCTTGTACCAACTCGGGGAGACGGCCGTTCCGCTCCATCGTACCAATCAACAAACCCGCCTTGTCACGCGGCGTCTTGCCCCGCAGCTGATCATACTCCAACCCCAACCGCCGGCACAGCAGCTGGAACTCTTCCAGGTTAAACACGGTCAGTAAATCTTCTCGTAGCTGTATGCGATCCATATATTTTCGTTATCCGTAGTCGGTTATCCGTAATCGGTTATCCGTGATCGGTTTTTAACCTTTCACCCTTCACCGATTACCGTTCACCGTTCAAACTCTTTGCCACATGATGCACCAGTCGCTCGGCTACGGCCGTTTTGCTTTGCAGCGGTATCTCTTCCACTACCCCAGCCGAACTCAGCAGCAGCACCTTGTTGGTGTCCACCTCAAAACCTACGCCCGTGTCCATCACGTCGTTGACGGCAATGAAGTTGAGTCCCTTGCGCAGCAGTTTGTCACGGCCGTATTCAAAGGCGTTGTGCGTCTCCGCCGCAAAACCCAGCACCACACGCGGATAGCCGCTTTTGTCACGTTGGGCTTTGACGGCCGTTAAAATATCCAGCGTCACTTCCAGGCCAATGGCCAACCCCCACTGCTCATCGGTCTTCTTGATCTTCTTGTCCGATTGGGCATTGGGCCGAAAATCAGCCACGGCGGCCACCATAAACAAGGCATCGGCCGATTGGGCCGCTTCCAGCACCGCATTGCCCATCTCTTCAGTGGTTTGCACGGAAACGGCCGTGGCCCCAAACGGAATCGGCTCAAAAATCGGACCATGCACCACGGTGACGTCCGCGCCAGCATCTAGCGCAGCCTGGGCCACGGCCAGCCCCTGCTTGCCGGTAGACCGGTTGCTAATGAAGCGCACCGGATCCATCGGCTCGCGCGTGGGGCCCGTGGAAACCACCACCTTACGCCCGGCCAGAGGGCCGCCTCTGGCTAACACCTGCCGGATGTGTCCTAACAGGTCAACTGGTTCTATCATCCGCCCCAGTCCGGTCAGCCCAGAAGCCATGCGCCCCTCGGCCGGACCAGCAAACAGCACGCCGCGTTGGCGCAGCGTGGCGATGTTGGCTTGCGTGGCCGGATGTTCGTACATGCCGCCATCCATCGCTGGGGCCACCAGGACGAGACAGCGGGCAGCCAGCGCCGTTACCGTGAGCAAATTGTCGGCCAGGCCAAACGCCATCTTGGCCAGGGTGTGGGCCGTAGCCGGGGCCACCACAAAGAGATCGGCCGATTCACCCAGGCCTACGTGCTGCACATGCTCGTCGCGGCTCCACATATCGCTGTAAGACGGCCGTCCTGTCACCGAACGAAACGTCAATTGCGTTACAAACCGCTGGGCGCCATCGGTGAGAATCACATCCACCAATGCCCCTGCCTGTGTCAACCTGGAGGCCAGGTCAACCGCCTTGTAACAGGCAATTGAGCCAGTTACCCCCAATACAATTCTTTTTCCAACCAGCAGATTAATTTTGCTCATAAATCTAGTTTAACCAGAAACCCAAAAACGCAAAATAATACTACACCTTGCCGATACAGGTGGTCACCGCCACACAATGGCGAACTATTTGATAAGTAAAAGTAATGCACGATTATGAGTTTCGTTTATCATTCAGGTTACGTTTAGCTAAAAATAGCAGCGGGTTTTTGTTATAATTGCGCCGTGTGTGTGGTTCATAGTCAGCTTGCCTGGCAGGAAAACGAGAGCCGCACATACCGATCTTTAACGTAAATGTGGGTGGTTGATTGATGAGGTTTGCCCGCGGTTACTGACAGATCAAAAAGTTTCCCATAAAAACCCTACTGAATTGTGATTAGCTAAGGACAAGCCAAAATTACGTGCGTTGTTGTTTTAACACTGTTTTGGCTTTTACCTGACACTGGATTTAGAAACAACACGAAACAGAAATCCACGCTGGCATAACCGCAGAAAGTCATTTAAGTTAAAACAAAACACATTCGCCTTGAGGTTGAAGAAGACGAACGGTTTATTCTAGCTGGTAGTTATGTAATTGGCAGAAAGTCCTTCAAAAAAGATTGAAGTCAAGTTTGTCAATTACCCACGGCCGTTCCGATCGCTTAAGAATAACCAGGCAACCATTCCAAGGAGGTTCTCTTGTCGAATCAATTTACACTCAAGCAGCATGGTATCGATGTCAGCGACATCGTGCGCAATGCTATGCCTGCCCAACTCTACCAGGAAGCCCTGGCCTACGAGGCCGATGCGGCTATCGCCGATACCGGCGCTTTGATGGTGCGCTCCGGTGAAAAAACTGGCCGCAGCCCCAAAGACAAGCGCATCGTAAAGCATCCCGATTCTAAAGACAATATCTGGTGGGGCTCGGTCAACATTGCCGTTGACGAACACACCTTTGAAATTAACCGCGAACGAGCCATCGATTACCTCAACACCCGCAGCAAGCTGTATGTCGTGGACGGGTATGGCGGTTGGGATCCCAACGAACAAATCAAGGTACGCATTATTTGTACACGGCCGTATCACGCCCTCTTCATGTGGAACATGCTCATCCGCCCCACCGACGAGCAGCTGGCCACCTTTGGTAATCCGGATTACGTCGTTTATAACGCCGGTCAGTTCCCCGCCAACCGCTACACCACGGGTATGACCTCCAAAACCAGCGTCGATCTCTCCTTTGAGCAGCAAGAAGTGGTCATTTTGGGCACCGAATATGCTGGCGAAATGAAGAAAGGCATCTTCACCGTGATGAACTACATCATGCCCAAGAAGGGTGTGCTTTCCATGCACTGCTCCGCCAACGAAGGCAGCGAGGGTGACGTTTCCCTCTTCTTCGGGCTCTCCGGCACGGGCAAAACCACCCTCTCCGCCGATGCCCATCGCAATCTCATCGGTGATGACGAACACTGCTGGACCGACACCGGCGTTTTTAACATCGAAGGCGGCTGCTACGCCAAAGCGATCAACCTGTCGGCCGAAAACGAACCAGAAATCTACGGCGCCATCAAGTTTGGCACGGTGCTGGAAAATGTGGTGTATAACGGCCGTACCCATTGCGTGGATTACACCGACATCAGCATTACGGAAAATACCCGCGCTGCTTACCCGATTGAGTACATTCCCAACGCCAAGATTCCTTGCGTTGGGGGCCATCCCAAAAACATCATCCTACTCACTGCCGACGCGTTTGGGGTGCTGCCACCCGTCAGCAAGCTGACGCCGGAACAGACAATGTACCACTTCATCAGCGGCTACACTGCCAAAGTGGCGGGCACCGAAGTTGGCGTTACCGAACCAGAAGCTACCTTCTCGGCCTGCTTTGGCGCGGCGTTTATGGTGTGGCATCCCAGCAAATATGCCGAACTGCTGGCCGAAAAGATGGCCAAACACGGCACCACCGCCTGGCTGATCAACACCGGTTGGACCGGCGGCCCATACGGCGTTGGTTCGCGCATCAAGCTGCGTTACACCCGCGCCATCATTGATGCCATTCATGACGGCTCGCTGGACAATGTGGCGTTTGTCACCGATCCCATCTTTGGCCTGGCGATTCCCACCACCTGCCCTAACGTCCCAGATGAGGTGCTCATTCCCAAAAATACCTGGGAAGATGAGGTCGCTTATGATGTCCAGGCCCGCAAATTGGCCAACCTGTTCATCAAAAACTTTGAGAAATACAAAGAAGGCAGCAGCGAAGCCATCATCCATGCCGGACCGTCGCTCTAAACGGGTTTACCTCTTTTAACCAATACAAAACGCTCTTTCGAATTTGGCGTGAAACGTGAAACGTGATGTCTATATGTTCACGTTTCACGTTTCACAACCTCTCACTCCCCTGAACGCCTGAAGAGCCAAAACGCAGCGGGGCAACCCCTCATCTCTATGGGAAATGAGAAAACCACAAACTGCCGTGCCAAACCCGACCCGTGGGCTATAATCCATTGCCAACTTCTATAAACATTCACGCAGGAGTTGGCTTTGACTCCAAAACAGCACCGACTAATCCTTCGTTTTTGTCTGGCATTACTACTTTTTCTGATTGGCAATCTGGTCTTTTCGCTGTGGCGGCAGCAGGCTTCAATTGATCTGGCCATTGCCAAGGGCCAGCAACTGTACATGTCGGCTGATGGCCAACCGCTGGGGCTGGATGCCGCTGAATTAGCCAACCTGAACACGGCCGATTCCACCCTCGTCTTTGTCGATGCCCTGCCCATGACGCTGGCGGAATCTCGCCCCTGGGCCGACCTGGGCTGCACGGCCAACAGCTGCGCCCACCTCACCTACTACGACCGGGCCACTGGCGGCACGGTCAACCAGGTTCTGCTGCTGCACGACAATTCGGTTCTGGCCCAGTGGCAGGATGACCTGGCGCGCCCCGCGGGCAGCAGCTTTATTGCCAACGAAGCCATCAAGATCGCAGCAGACGACCCGGCGGTAACGGCCGTTCTCGGCAACATTGGTGACGGCAACCCGGCCATGATTCCCATGTCTGCCTGGCTGGCCGACGACGCCTGCCGTGATGAGTGGTGTGTGGATTTGACCTTTCACAATCCGGCGGGAGACGGCCGTATCTTCCATGTCTTTGTCAACATGACCCACCAGACAGTCGCACGCACTTTCTACACGCGTGCCCGGCCCGACCTGGACGTCGCAGCCCCCGTTTCGCAGCGTGATGCCTTCACCGACGGCTGCCACGAACAGGATGGCTGGAACGTCTGCTGGGAAATGACGGCCCACGATGGCGTGCTCTTCCGCGATGCCACGTACGAGGAGACGGCCGTCTTCTCCAGCGTCAAAATTACCCAGGTTGAAGCGTGGTATCCCAGTTGGCCCGGCGGCTACCGGGACGAAATCGGCTTCTCGGCCACCGTACCCCCGTTTGGCGACACCATCGTTAATGAGTTGGATGACGGTTTTGAGGTGCGTCAGCTGTTCACCGAGTTTACCCGCTGGCCCAACTGCATTTGCTGCTACCGGTACGAGGAGATCATGCGCTTTTTTGCCGATGGCAGCTTTGAGCCGCGCTTTATTTCTTACGGTCCCGGCTGCGATGATTTGTCGATTTATCGGCCGTTTTGGCGGCTCGACGTTGATTTAGACGGCCCGGAAGGCGACCAGGTCTGGCTGTGGCAGGAAACCGAATGGATCGAGGCCGAAGCCGAGCTGGAGCTGTTCCCCTTCGTCGACAACCTGGGTCCCGATGGCTTTAAGCTGGCTACCGGCGATGGCGATCTGCTCTACCGCTGGACCATGCTGCCCACCGATCCGTTAGGGCTGGACGAAGCCCGCTTTTTTGTCCTGAACGACAAAGAATTGGAAGGTGAACAGCCGCTGTCGCCTGGCCCCGGCGACACGTTCCAGCCGCCCCGCCAATGGCTCAACGATGAACCAGTTTCCGGTGAAGACATCGTGCTCTGGTATGTGCCCCTGCTAAAAACAAAAAAAACGGAGCCGCTCTGGTGCATGCCCGATCCAGAACCGGGCATTAACCAGTGCGAAGCCATCCTGCGCGCCCAAATCACCGACGAGCTGCCCCAGCCCACGGCCGAAGAACTGGCGGCGATGGCTACCGCCACACCGGTGGTTGTGGAAACGGCCGCAACTCCCGCCCCCACCCCCACCCCGCGCCCCGTCCAGGGCGACACCGTGGAAGAGGTCATTCTCAACGCGGGCTGCGGCGCCTGCCACGCCATTGGTCCGCTGGGTGAAGGGCACAAAGTGGGGCCGGATCTATCCGCCATCGGCTACGAAGCCACCGGGCGCATTCCGGACATGGCCGCCACCGACTACATTCGCCAGTCGATCGTTGAGCCAAACTATGCCCTGGCGCCAACCTGTCCCAACGGCCCCTGTATGCCCAACATCATGCCGCAAGATTACGGCCAACGGCTTACGCAAGAGCAAATTGACGAGATTGTGAAGTATCTGCTAACGCTGGACGGCACCCAGGAACGGGCCGAACTGCCCGTTGTAGGTGACGGCAGCACAAGCGGCTTTCCCAAAGGCGGCACGGCCGCCAAAGGGGGCGGCAATATGGTCGGGGGCATTGACCCGACCTCAACCTCGGCCCAGTTAGTGATGATCGGTATTGTGCTGCTGATAACGCTGTTTTTGTTGTGGAAACGGCCGTATGACGAAGAAGAACCGTAAGCCTCTGTGAAAGTTAAGTAGATAACATAAGAATTGTATGCCTTCTTCGTTGACAAAAACCTGGAGAAGGGCAATACTGAGACCAACTTCATTGGCTTAGCAATAACTTATTTTCTTAACGGGAGGAATACCGTGTCTGAAGTATTAGATCAAGTTGTGGAACGCGCTATTAACGACAAAAGCTATCGCCAGCTTCTCTTCAAGGACCTCAACAAAGCCCTGGAAGGCTACCAAATCTCACCCGAAGAACGCAGCCTGCTGGAAAACCTCGACGAGGAAAACTTCGACGAATTTGCCGGAGGCCTGGGCTCCCGCACAACGAAAGGCTTTATGCCCGGGACTGGCTAAATTTTCCAAAGTTAGGATGGAATATTTTGTGTAACGCTTAGACAGATTGTCTAGGCGTTTTTGCTTTCTGTGGAAAGAGAGCGAAATTTAACTAAAAATTCCAGACAATTTTCCCCTATCGTCCGGAGCCGCTGAATTCGGCTCTGCGCCAGTAGGGGCCCTGCCGTTTTGTAACAAGCAACTTTATCCATGAATCTGGAACGCTCTGTCGCAGATAAGATACTTTTCTCTAACAAGGCTTCGCGTTCTTCGGGACCTGAAGCAAAACTCGCCAATTCCAGGAACGTGAAGCACTTGAAATCTGGGCAACCATCCTCGGAAGCGGACAAACTTCTCTCAAACCAGTTAATAGCCTCAAAAAAATTCCCTTCTAGTTTGAATACTATACCTAAAAAATGTTCTGCAACTGGCTGCCACCAAATCAGATCTTTATCATTCATGAGTTTATAAGCATCCTGTAAATACTGTTTTGCAGCTAACGTGTTTCCAGAATTAAGTTCTACTTGGCCTAAACCTACTAAGAGTCGTGCAGTTTCTTCTATGTAGCTTTCTGGCTGTAAATCAATAAGTTGCTTTGCCGCTTCATACTGAACTTTTGCCTCATCCCACTTTTGTAGAGGACTATAGTATTCAAAGCCCCAAAATAGATGAGCTTCCACTTGAAGACTAGGATAATTCATCGTCGTGAGCAGATCCAAGGCAGATTCAAAATCGCTTAATGCCGCTTTAAAGCTGCCTAACCTGGAAAGAGCCGCAGCACGGTTAGTCATTGCCAACGCATACAGATTTTTCCCACTTTCTTTCCCGATACTTACTGCTTCATCGAAAGTCTTAACAGCTTCCTGATATTGGCCCAATGTAAACTGTACAAATCCCACGTTGCTTAATGCAATGCCAACGTTAATGGGTGTGCTGAACTCTCGCGATAACTCAACTCCCTGCTGCATTGCCTCCAATGAAAGCTCCAATTCTTTTTCTGAATATCGGGTAAAGCTAATTGCTTCATAGACCCTTGCCAGCAGATAGTTATTATTTTCTTGCTGACAAATATCTTTTGCACGTTCCAAATAAAGCATAGCTGCTGAATAGTCCAATCTCGAACTAGCGGCCCAGCCAGCCCAAATATAAGCACGAGCCAGCTGATCTGGATCGGCAACAGTCTTCAATTTGTTGATGATTATTCCGGTGAGCGATTTTACGTCATCAAAGGCACCCTGCCGGTAGCGAATTTCGGCCATAAGATTGTAGGCCACGGCCGTTGATCCCTGATCCCCATTCCCCTGAGCCAAATCAAGCGCTTTTTCAGCATCCGTAAAAGCTGTGGTTAAACCACCCAGCAAAATCAGCACGTTGCCCCGGGAGAGGTAGAGATGCACGGCCGTTTCCCACAACCCCTCATCGGCCAACGCCTGCAAATGCCTTTCCGCCAGGGTGTACAAATCAATCGCTTCCCGGTTGGCAAAGATGTTTCGTGCCTCATCGGCGGCCAGGATGGCATACTGCAGCGCCTCCTGGTGGTTGTCCGCCCGGCTGTAGTGGTAGGCCAGCACCGAATGCAGCGGCTTGAGGTTGTGCTGGTATTTGTGCGCCAGCCAGCTGGCCACGGCCGCATGCAGCTGCTGCCGCCGGGCGTAGGGCAAACTTTCATATGCCACTTCGTGCGTCATGGCGTGCTGGAACAGGTAAATCCACTCGGGATCGGCCGTCACCAGCTGCGTCATCTCCGCATCCGACAGGTCCGTCAGCAGGCGGAGCACCGTTTGCTGCAGCGGCGTCTGGGCAATTACCTGCAGCGGTTCGGCAGAAAATTGGCGGCCAATCACCGAGGCCACTTGCAGCAAATCGCGCCCGGCGGGCGGCAGGCGATCCAGACGGGCCAGCAGCAGGCCATGAATTGTGTCTGGCACCTGCATGCGCGCCAGCTCGGTCTCGTCCACCTGGACACGGCCGTTTACCCGCAGCACCCCCGCCCCCATCATCACGTTCAACGCTTCTTCTAAAAACAGCGGATTCACCGGGCTGTCCCGCCCCTCGCGGTCACGCATCCCCAGATGCTGCTCCACTGCCTGTGGCAGTTCGGCCGTGCCCACCAGCTGGCTCAACATCTGCCGGGCGGAAGCAGGCGACAGGTCGGCCAGGGGAATGGGAATACACGACGGCCGTTCCACCGCCGCAATCTCCATCCGCTCCCGCGACCGAAACGTGAAGGCGATGAAAATCGCCGCACCGTCCAGGTGGTTGCTCAACTCGTCCAGCAGCGCCAACGACGCCTGGTCGGCCCACTGCAAGCCCTCCAGCACAATGAGCAGCGGCTGCTGGGCGGCAATGGCCAGGCAGCAGCGCCGCACCAGCGAAAAGAGCCGAACCTGGCGCGCCTCGGCCGTAAGATCGTGCAGAGCAGCCGCCTGGGGCATGGGCAGCCCCAACAATTCGCGCCACAGCCCTATGTCGTCACCCACGTCCGGCACCAGGGCATGGGTCTTCATGATAACGGCGGCAATCTGCTGGGTCACCGGCATGCCTGTGGCAAGGTCAAAATATTCACGCCAGACGTCGCGCCAGGGGCTGTAGGGCGAATCCTGGGTGTGCGGATAACAAACGCCGATGAGCCCCAGTCCGTCGTTTGCCAACCAGTGGCGCACGCCCGTGGCCAGCAGGCGTGACTTGCCCACACCGGCCCCCCCGTAAATGGCCGCGGCGCCCCCTACACCTCGCAGCGCCGCATCCATACCGCCCAGCAGCAAATCCAGCTCCGTTTCTCGACCCACCAACGGCCGTTCCCACCGGTCAATGTACGCTTTCATCAAGGTAGTCACGGCCCGATCGCGCTGCACCAGGTGGGGCGTAACGGCCGTTTGTTTACCCTTGAGATGGATGGCAGGCAGTGGTTCACACTCGATCACCTGGCGGGTACGCTCAGCCATCGCCTGGTCTGTTAAAATTGCGCCCGGTTCACACACCTGCATCAGCCGCGCCGACAGGTTGACAATATCGCCCACCACCGTGTATTCACGCCGCGCCGAAGAACCTACCGGACCGGCAAACACCTTGCCCACCGCCACGCCAATGCGCTGCGACGCAATAAATTCTGGCTGGCCGCGCTGCATCGCCAGCAGACAGCGCAGCGCCTGCTCCGGCGCATCTGGAGCTACCGGTGCGCCAAACATGATGTGCAGCTGATTGCCCTTGTCGCCGGTCAGCACCCGGTTGACCCGGGCGTTTTCCTGGCCAAAGCGGCTGACTACCTCGCAGGCCCATTCGTAGTACGCCTGGAGCTGCTGGCCCAAATCGGCCGTTTCAATCGCCGAGGAATCATCTCGCCGGTTTTTATAATCGAACTGGACAAAAATGGTGGTTACCGGGCGATGTTCGGCAATCTCCGTGGCGCCCGTGGAAACCAACCGCCGGTACAGCGCGGGCGGCACAAAGGGCAAAATGACTTCGGCCAGGCGGCGCTGCGCCGCCTCATCATAGTTGGACCACTGGAGGATGGGCTGGGCAGATGGACGCGGTACGGCCGCTGCCAACTTCTGAAACGCTGCTGCTGCGGGCAAACCGGCCTGCTGCAGCACGGCGGCGCTGGCGATGATGTCGCCGGAGCTGGCCTGCCGTTCGGCCATAGCGGCTTCGTCTACGGCCGTTCCCGTCAGCACAAATTCCAGGCTGTGCTGCGGATGGCCCACAACGAGCTCCTGGCAGCGGCCGTAGCCCACGCCAATTTTGATCGTCAGCTCAAAGAAAGGATGTTTGCCGGGCGGGCGGTTGGTCACCACGCGGTTGAAGCTGGTGAGCATCAGCTGCTGCATCATCTGGGCACAAAACAGGGCGCGCTGTGCGGCCGTACCGTCCGTGTCGGGGAAATAGACCGACATGGCATCGCCGTAAAAATGGTTCACCGCACCGCCCAGCTCGTGAATCACGTCGATCATCGCCGTGAAGGTCACCAGCAAGACGCGGTTCAGCTCCTCAGCCCCGCGCGGCCCGTCCGAAGCCAGCTCTTCCGACATGCCGGTAAAACCAGAAATATCAGAGAACAGTGTGGCAGCGTGCAGCGCGGATGGCTCGCCGGGTGTCGGCAGCCCTTCACGCAAAATGCGATCCGCCAGCGTTGCCGGAATATACGCCGCCAGCTGGCGCAGCATCTCACCTGTAACCAACTTTTCGTCACTCAATTTGTTCATGCCGACCATCGTTTAGTCGTCATCTTCATCGCGGTGAGGATAGTAGCGGGCATTGAGATAACCAAGCAGCCGGTTCGCCGGGTCGGCAGGCAGATCATGCCCAAAATAAATGTGCTGGTGGCCGTAATCAAAGGCGGGGCAGCTGTGCTTCTCGCTGTAGTAAAACGGCGTCACGTGGGCCCGATCATAAGCCGTGGTAATGCCAAAAATAGACACCGGCCGCCGCACAATCACCATATCCTGGTGGATAAACAAGATTTCCCGGTTGGCTGCATAATACTGCCACTGCCTCCACACCATCTTCCCCAGCAGGTACAACAGATAAAGCAGCCCCAACAGCATGACGGTGAAGGCAAAGGCAAATCGCGCGCCCGAGAAGGCCATTTGCCAGGTAAAAATCAGGCCGTAAACAGACATGCCGACCCAGATCAGCAGCATGATGCTGTACACAACCAGGTAAATCCAGTGCTTTTTCACTGGCAGCACAATCTTCAGGCGCTCGTTGTTCTCTTCAAATTGAACGTGTTCGATACTCGGTAGCATAAAAACCTATTTTATAGCACCGCATCTAAACTTTCGAACCGAATTCAGCGAGAGGATATGGGATGAGGAAGAAACTCATGCTCCAGGCAAATTCAACCTTACCAGAATGTGTGTCAGTGGCTAGCTAGAATGGATTCCCGCTTTCGCGGGAATGATAATCAAAATGGGCAAAAATCTGGCGCAGGTGGGGATCTGGGGCGTGGCACAGGGCCTGGCGGGCCTGCTCCAGCACGTAGTGGCGGTCCGTGTGGCGGGCACGTTGGTGGGCGGCCTCCACGGCCGTTTCCAAATAATCCCAGCCGCGCCCATCCTGCAGCTCAACGGCCGTTAACCCCATTTGCAGCAGCAGCAGCGGCAGCTCATCGGGGCAGCCGCCAGCCTGGACCGCCTCAAATCCCTGGTGGAACGAACGCTCCGCCTCCGCGACGGCCGTTTGCCGCTCCCCATCTGCCCCCGCCGTGGCCAACAACAATAGCCCCCAGGCATAAAACGCCGCAGGCTGCCACCAGACAAACTGGCGCGAAGCAACGGCCGTTAACACCCTTTGCAGCAGCGACCGGGCCTGGTCCCAGCGTGCCGTGTGCAGCGCCACCAGCCCCATGCCCAACCACAGGCGGATGCCTTCCTGCATCACCATACCATCGTCCTTGGGTTGGGCGGTAAGCAGCTGGCCCACCCGCACCAGCCGCCGCCGCGCCTGACGCCAGTCGCCCTGGCCGCCGTGGTACTCCACGCCCCACAGCAGATACAGCTTAAGCTGCCCGGCCACATCATCCATACCGTCGAACAGCTCCCCAGCTACCTGCAAATCGCTCAAAGCCGCGGCAAACTGGCCCAGATAGATGTGCACCGCTGCCCGGTGGCTCAGCCCGTGGGCCAGCAGATTGGCGCCCGCCGCCCGCAACCGGGTTACGGCCGTTTCCGCCGCTGTTAAGGCTTCTTCGGCTCGGCCCAGGCGCAGCAGCACGTGAGACAGGCTGAGCTGCACCTGGCCCCACAGCAGCGGGTCAGCCTCGTCGGCCAGTAGGGAAAGGGCGGTTTCCAGGGGCTGCAGTGCCGTATCGTCTAGCTGGCGCTGCGTATGCACCTCCGCCAGGGCCATGAGCACTGGCACGATGAGGCGCGGCTGGCCGGTGGCTTGCAGAACGGTCTCGGCATGGCCCAATTTACGCAAAGCGGCGGGCCAATCACCCAGCGCCGCCAGCGACTGCCCCCACAGCAGGTACGCCTGCCCCATCTCTTCCGGCTGTGTATCTGGCAGCAAGGAATTGATAACTTTGTTGGTTAAGCCGGGAACTTCGGTATATCGTGCCTGGCGCAGCCGAATTTCGGCCGTCAGGTTGTAGAGCGGAAGCATCTGGCTGATGGCGTTGTTGTCCAGGCAGAGCTTCATCGCTTCGGCGACCATCTGGTTAGCCGGGCCAAACTGCCCCAGCCGGAGCAGCAGTTGAGCCCGCGCCTTACAGACGGACACGGCCGTTTCCCACGCCGCATTTTCCCCCAACGCCTCCAAATGGTTGGCCGCCTGCTTGTAAAATTCGGCCGCACCGCGATAGTTGTGCACCGTCTCGGCATCTTTGGCCGCCGCCAGGGCATATTTGAGGCCGTCCTGGTGCTGGTTTGTCTGGCTGAAATGGTAGGCCAGCACAGGATACTGCGTCGGCAGCAGCTCGCCAGATTGGCGAATGATGAGCTCGGCAATGGTGGCATGCAGCGTTTGCCGCCGGGCATAGGTCAGGCTCTGGTAGACCACCTCATGCACCAGGTTGTGCTGGAACAGGTACGTGGCCACCAACCCGGCGGAGAGCTGCTGCACAAGATCGGTTTGCACCAGGGTGTTAAGCAGATCTACGGCCGTTTCCCGGCTCAATCCAGGTGAAATGGCCACCAGCGTAGCCAGGTCAAATTCGCGGCCAATCACCGAGGCGGTTTGCAGCAGACCGCGCTCGGCGGCGGGCAGCTGGTCCAGGCGCGACAGCAGCAGCGTGTAGATGGTGTCAGACACCTGCATGTTGGCCAGCTCGGCTTCGTTGATGCGCAAACGGCCGTCGCCATACTTATTTTTGTCCAGCTCCACCACCCGCAAAGACAGCATAAGCTGGAGCGACTCTTCCAAAAAGAGCGGGTTGACGGCCGATTCCCGGCCCTGCCGGTCGCGCAGGCCCAGGCGCTGCTCCAACAGCTGCGGTAGTTGGTCTGTCCCCAGCCGCTCGCGAATGAGGCGGCGGGCCTGCTGCGGGGTGAAGTCGTTCAGGGCAATCTGGTAGCTGCCCGGCTGGCTGAGGGTGTGGAAATTCAGGCTGGCGCCGGTGCGGTAGGTCACCAGGAGCAGCAAAGGCAGCTCACGACTTTGCTGCACCAGCGTATCCAGCAAATCGAGGGATGCCTGGTCTGCCAGGTGAATATCTTCCAGGACGATGAGATACGGCCGTTCCGCCACAGCCTGCCGCAAACTTTTCATCACCAGCTTAAAGAGGCGCATCTGCCGCACTACCGTAGGCAGTTCCAGCAGCAGCGCCGTGGAGCGCAGCGGCGCGCCCAACAGCTCACGCCATAAATTCAGGGCGTGGGGCGCATCGGGCGTCAGCTCGTACACCCGTTCGGTCACCTGGGCCAGCTGCTCCGCCGGGGGCATTTCGGCCGTCAGCTCAAAAAAATCGCGCCAGACCGACATCCAGGGGGCGTACGGCACATCGGAGGTGTGCTGCTGGCAAACGCCCACCAGGGCATGCCCGCCTGCCTCCAGCCAATGACGCACGCCCGCCGCCAGGAAAGGCATCTGCCCGCTGCCGTAGGAACCGTGGATAGCCAGCAGGCCGCCCTCGCCCGCCAAAGCCGCCGCCATGCGCTTGTACAGCTGCTTTAGCTCCCTGCTGCGCCCGGCCGGAGGCTGCTGCCACTGCTGAAAACGCGCCTGGGCCTGGGTAACGGCCGTTTGTTCCCCCACCACCTGGCAAATGGCCACCGGCTCGGTGTGGCCCTTCAGCCGCACCGGCGGCAGCGGCTTGCAGGTAATGTGGGCCTGCACCCGAACGGCCGTGGCCGCATCAACCAAAATGCCATCCGGCGGGCAAATCTGGGTCAGCCGGGCAGAGAGATTGACCATACGCCCCACTACCGTGTACTCGCGGCGGTTCATCGAACCCACGGCCCCGGCAAACACCCGCCCCACCGTCAGGCCAATGCGCTGGCAGGTAATAAAAGACGGCCGTCTCTGCTGCAAAGCCAGGGCGCAGCGCAGCGCCTGCTCCGGGGCATCCGGGGCGACGGGGGCGCCAAACAAAATGTGCAGCTGGCTGCCCTTGTCGCCGGTGAGGACGCGGTTCACCCGGCTGTTGGGGCCGCCGTAGCGCTGCACCATCTGCCACGCCCAGCGGTAATATGCCTGCAGGCGTTCGGCCGCTGCCGGGTCATTAAAATCAATGCCTTCAAACTGCACAAACATGGAGGTAACGGAGCGGTGTTCGGAAATAGATTGGCTGCCGCGGTCTTGCAGTCGTTCAAACACGGAGGGGGGCAGGAAGGCGGGCACGGCCGTTATCAATCGGGTCAGCGCGGGCTGTTCGTACGCTTCCCAAAACAATCCCTCATGGGCGCTGGGCACCGGGGGCAGTTCAGCCACCACGCGAAACAGTCCCGTGACGGGCAGCGCAGCGGCTTGCAGCGCGGCCTGGCTGGCTACCACCTGCCCCGCTTCGGCCTGCATCTGGGCGGCGACGGCTTCATCGACGGCCGTTCCCGCCAGCACAAATTCCAGGTTGGCCTCATCCCCCACGAGCATTTCCAGGCAACGGCCGTAACCCACGCCAATTTTAATAGAGAGGGTGTAGCCGCTCTCTTCTTTGCCCGCGGGTATGGCTTCTACCCGGGCAAAATGGGTCTGCATCAACCGCTGCATAAATTGGGCGGAAGCCAGGGCGCGGGAAGCAGCCTTGCCGTCGGTATCCGGGAAGTAGATCATCATCGCGTCGCCATGAAAATGGCTCACCGAGCCGCCCGCATCGTGAATGGCGTTGATGAGCGCGGTGAAGGTCATCAGCAGCGTGCGGCTGAGCGCCTCGGTGCCGCGCGCCCCGTCTACCGTCAGCGCCTCGGCCACGTGGGTAAAGCCAGACATGTCGGCAAACATCGTCGCCGCCGTAATCATCTCTGCCCGGCCTGGCACGATGGGTTCATCTTGCAAAATTTTTCGCGTGAGGGTGGTGGGAATGTAAGCGGCAAGGCGCTGTGCCAACATGCGCAAGTTCTGGCCAGACGTTCCTTCTCGGGCGGATTGGTTGAGGAGTGATAAGCTCATGGCTACGGTGAATTATAAGGGAAGGAAGTGGGTTTAAAACAGTACTTACTCCCCGCTAATGTTCAGTTTTTCCAACTGCTGGGATTTGTTTCTCCCAAAGTAAGGGCCATTTATTACAAACGGTATGACGCCCGCCGCAGCATGGGAAAATGGTCCGCGCTGCGCTACACTACGGACAAATATCAAACGGAAGAAAGGATCACGCAAAGGCGCCAAGCCTCTCAGAAGAGCAAAAAATCTGCGACATCTGTGTCTTTTGTGGATTTTGGGTCATCAGGAATTCAGAGGGTTTATCGGTGATGCGGAAACGTGAAACGTGACCAGAGAGACATCACGTTTCACGCTTCACGTTTCACGCCAAACCCCACGAAATCCCAAAGAGCCTGGATTTTTGATGGTGTACCAACGTATGAACTTACCTGTACTTTTTGTTGACCATGCCGCCGGGATAGGTGGTGCAGAACACAGTTTGCTGCTGCTAATGCGGCACCTGGATCATGACGAGTGGCAGCCCCACCTGGCCTGCCCCGATGGCGCCCTGGCACGCCAGGCGAGAGAACAGGGCATCCCCTGGCACTCGATCAGCCTGCCGCGGCTGCGCCGCTCCCGGCAGTTTGCCCAGGACTGGCGCTATTTTTCCCGCGACCTGGGGCATGTCGCCCAGAAAGTTAACGCTGCAGTTGTCTATGCGAATACGGTACGGGCAGCGCTGTACGGCATGTGGGCAGCCAGGATCGCCAAACGGCCGTTCCTCTGGCACATGCGCGATTTCTGGCTGTCGGAGACGGCGCCGCGCTTCCGGGCGGTGGATTGGGCAGCCAAGTGGGTGCTGTGCCGGGCAGCGGCACAGGTCATCGCCAATTCGGCGGCGACGGCGCGCCATTTGCCTTGTGGCGGGAAAACGGCCGTTGTGCACAACGGCATCGACCTGGCCAAATTTGCCCAACCGCCCGATGGCCACAGCTTCCGCCGGTCGTATGAGATTCCCGCCGACGCGCCGTTGGTGGGTACGGTGGGACGATTACGGCCGTGGAAAGGCCAGCACCGCTTCATCGAGATGGCCGCCCTGGTCCGGCAGACCCGGCCAGAGACCCACTTTGTGATTGTTGGCGGCGCGCCGTTGGGCGAGACGGACAGCTACCCGGCACAGCTGCGGCAGCAGGCCGCGGTGCACAACCTGGAGGGCTGCCTGCACTTCACCGGCCACCTTGGCGACGTGCGCCCCGCCCTGGCAGCGCTGGACGTATTTGTCCATCCGGGCGATCCGGAGCCGTTTGGCCTGGTTAACATTGAGGCGATGGCTTGTGGCAAGCCGGTGGTGGCTTTTGCGCACGGGGCGCTGCCCGAAATTGTGGCGCCAGGGCAAACCGGCCTGCTCGTGCCGCCGACAAACGTGGCGGCACTGGCCAATTCGGTCAGTGAGCTGCTGGCGGACCCGGCGGAACGCCAGCGCCTGGGCCAGGCCGGGCAGCAGCGCGCCAGGGAGCAGTTTTCTATCTGGGAAACGGCCGTAAACGTCGCCCAAATTCTGCAAAAGGCGGTTGGCGGCCAGCCATGAAGCGCTATGTGTTGGACGCCCGCACGGCCACGGATCACTTTCCGGGGATTGGCCGCTATGTTAGCCAGCTGGCCCACCACCTGGCGCCACAGCTCACTGCCGGTGAGGAACTGCTGCTGCTGCACAATCCACAGGCGCGTTCGGGCTGGATTTTGCCTGCGCCACAGGCCAGGGTCAAATGGGTGGAGACGGCCGTATCTCCTTTTTCGCTCGCCCAGCAGTGGCACATCCCGCGCCTGCTGCGGCAGCTGAACGCCACCGTCTACCACAGTGCCTACCACCTCATGCCCTACCATCCAGGCGTGTCCACCCTGGTGACGCTGTACGACCTCATCCCGGAGCAGTTCCCTCAGCTGGTGTCGCCGCAGGCGCGACTGCTGGCGCGGCTGACCACCCGCCTGGCGCTGCGAGCGGGCGATCATTTCCTGGCCATCTCAAAGGCGACGCGGCAGGATTTTTTAGCGTGTTATCCCCTAAAACCGGGGCAAATTACGGCCGTTCCCCTGGCCGCCGATGAGCAGTTTAAGCCCCAGCCGGAAACGGCCGTCACCGCCCTGCGTCACAAGTTCAATCTGCCCGAAACGTACGTGCTGTACCTGGGCATCAACAAGCCGCACAAAAACCTGGTGCGATTGGTAGAGGCGTGGGCCACGGTGGTGCACCAGCTGCCCGACGCACCGCCGCTGCTGATCGCCGGGCGGTGGGATGCGCGGTATGAGGGGGTGAAAACGGCCGTTGCCCAAAACAATCTTCACGATCACATCCGCTTTTTAGGTCCGGTGGACGATGCCGATTTGCCCGCTCTTTACAGCGGGGCGCGGCTGTTTGTTTTTCCCAGTCTGATGGAGGGGTTTGGCTTACCGGTGTTAGAAGCGATGGCTTGTGGAACGGCCGTGGCCTGTGCCCAAACGTCCAGCCTGCCGGAGGTAGGCGGTGAGGCGGCGGCCTATTTTGATCCCAGCGACAGCCAGGGCATCGCCAAAACGCTGCTGGTGATCTTGCCGGACGACGCCAGGTTGGACGAAATGGCCCGGCAAGGAGTGGTGCAGGCGGCAAACTTCTCATGGGCGCAAACCGCCGCCGCGACCCTGGCCCACTACCGCACCCTGTCAAACTAGTATTGCGCTCCGTAAATTCGTAAGCGTTCAGTTAGTGTCCTGCACGTGGGCGCTTCACGCCCCGTGCGGGGAAAGGGTTGGGGTTTTTCAGCTTTTTATGAATTTCTTGCTTTAAGGGATGGGCAGCAGGGCATGCAAACGAGAGACCACCATCTCGATGGCTACGCGGTTCATGCCGCCGTTGGGAATGATTACATCGGCAAACCGTTTGCTGGGCTCCACAAACTTCAGGTGCATGGGGCGCACCGTCTCCAGGTACTGCGTCACCACCGATTGCAGGGAACGGCCGCGTTCTTCCATATCTCGCTGCAACCGACGAATGAAGCGTACGTCCGCATCGGTATCCACGTACACCTTGATGTCCATCAGTTCACGCAGCCGCCGCTTGGTGAAGATGAGAATACCATCCACCAGGATGATCGGTGCAGGCTCCACCAGCACCGTCTGCTCGGTGCGGCGATGGGTGGTAAAGTCGTAAACAGGGACCTGCACCGGTTTGCCGTTGAGCAGCTGTTTGATGTGCTTCACCATCAACCTGGTTTCTAGCGAATTGGGATGGTCGTAATTCAGTTGGGAACGCTCTGCAAAAGAGAGCTGAGGTTGGTCGCGATAGTAGGCATCGTGCGGCATGTAGGCCACCTGGGATGCGCCAACTGCCTCCAAAATGGTTCTGGCGACGGTTGTTTTCCCCGATGCTGTGCCCCCGGCCACCCCGAACACGATAGGGCTGTTTGGCTCTCGCCATGTCAAGTCAGTCATGGCCGCAGATCATACCTTGCCCAGGCCACATCAGCAACGGCAAGAACCCGCTTCGCAAGGCTTTTCAAAAGTCCACATTATTAGCCGATAGGACGCGGATATCGCGGACGAGCGCAGAACAAAAGCAATCTTCCGCGTCATCCGCGCTTGTCCGCGTCCAAAATTTGTGAATACTGGAAAACCCTGGCCCGCTTCGTTCCACTACGGCAGCGCATCTACCGCATCAACCTCAGCGGCGTCATTGGCTCCACCCAGGGGTGCCGTAATGCGCACCCATTGGTAGCTGCCAGCGGGTACAACCGCATCGAGGTCAATGGCCACACCGGAGGAGTTGCCGCCATAAAGATCGGCAAAGGGGATGGGTTGATTATCTGGTTCACCGCTTGAACCATAACCAAGCTGGCCAATGTTGGTATTGGCATCCACAATGTCATCTCCCCAGTAAAAGACCTGGTACCAGGGTCCACTGGCGCTGGACCCTACTTCCACAATAACCCAGTCCAAATTTACAGTGAAGGCCGGATTTTCATGCTCATAGAAGATGAGATCAAAAGCAGGCTCGGTGCCACCAGCGACCACAATCATCTTTGTTACTCCCAAATCAACAACAGCGCTTTCACCACAGCCAATTTGGGCCATTGGGCCATCGGGCGGCCCGATGTTGGGCTCACCGCTGGGAATGTATCCGGTGCAAGGTGGTACCACCGGGGTGTCGGTGGGGGTGCTCGTCGGCGTGTGGGTTGGCGTCGATGTGTCGGTGGGCGTCGGCGTGTCGACGGGCGTTGGTGTGGAGGTGGGTGTGTTTGTGGGCAGCGGCGCAGCCGTGGCGCTTGCTGTCGGCGTGGGCGGTAAGACTGGTGGCGTGCTGGTTGGTGCGGGCGACGTGGCCGTGGGCGGCTGGGGTGGTGCGGATGTTGGCATTGGCAAGGGTGTGGTTGTGGCCGTGGCCGTGGCTACGGCCGTTACCGTTGGCGTATTTGTGGGTAGTGGGCTGGCAGGAATGGGTGGCGACAGCGTCATCGTTGCAGCGGCAGCAGGCGTGGCCGTCGCCGGGGCCACTGTTTTGGTTGGTTGTGGCGTCATTGTTGGCCGGGGCGTTGGCCTGTCTGGTTCAGAAGTTGGTTGAGATGGGGCCAGCGGGGTGAGGGTGGCGATGGTGATAACGGCCGTTGGCAAACTTTCGCTTGTAGCCTTACCAGTCGGTAAAAGCTGCACCGGGATTTCAGCCACTGGTGAGCTGGCGCCGCCCGCTGGCGGCGTCAGCTGAAGCCCCTGGCTGTCTCTGGTGGCCGCGAAGATGATTTGCGGATCGAGGGGGGCAAACTTCACGGGAAATCGATCGCGTTCATAGCTGGCCTGGCCTTCGGCCAGCATTTGCGCCTGGCTTATTTCGGTTGGCCACAGGCTCAGCGCCAGAAAGGTAGAGGAAGTGACGCAGGTTGCGCTCAAGAGCAGGGCCACCAGCGGCAGCAGCCACAGCCAACGACGTGACGTCTGTTCTTCTTGGCGGATTGGCGTCATGGCTTAAGCAGGCTCCTGGGCAACGGCCGTTGCCACCACCAGCGGCAGCTCACAGCGAAAAGAACTGCCAACACCCACTTTACTTTCTAGTGTGATACGGCCGTTGTGCAGTTCAAAAATCTCTCGGGCGATGAACAGGCCCAGGCCAATGCCCCGCTTGGCAAAGTTCACCTCGTTTTTGGCGCGGAAGAAGCGTTCAAAAATATAGGGCTGGTCACTGTGAGGAATACCAATGCCGCTGTCGCTAATCTCCAAATAGACTTGTTCCGCATCGCTTTTCACGGTGAGCTGGATGCTGCCTTTTTCGGCCGTGTAGTCCAGGGCATTTTCAATAAGGTTGGAGATCGCCCAGTGGAGCCGACTGGCATCTGCCAGCACGGGCAGCTCGCATTTGGGCGTCTGCAGCAGGAAGAAAACGCCCCTGGATTCGATCTGCTCACGCCATTCATCAACCAGGTCACAAATGAAGGTGGTAAAGGAAAATTCTTCTTTCTTCAGGTTTAGCGTTCCGGCTTGTATTTCCGAGATGCTGATCATCTTTTGAATATGCTCTTCCAGTTCGCCGCCACTTTTGGCTATTTTCTCTAGAAAAACATTTTGCTGTTCATTCAGATGGCCATTGGCCGAGCGCTTGAGCATGTCTGTGTACACTTTCACCACCGTCAGGGGGGTGCGCAGTTCGTGTGACATGTTGGTGATGAAGTCGTCTTTGAGGCTCTCGGCTTCGGCGGCGCGGGTAATATCGCGCAAGACCATCACCGTGCCGATAGGGTTGCCCTCTGGCGTTTTGAGGGGGGCGGAGGAAATACTGAGGACACGGCCGTTTAAATCTACCCGCTTCGGACTTTCATCGTTGTCAACGGCCGTATTTGTCGAAGCCAGCAGCTTTTGCAGCAGGGTCGCCGAGCTGTCGCTCACCAGGTCCTCAATCATGCGGGCGGCCGCCGGGTTCGACCTGACCATATTGTGCTCGTTGTCCAGCACAATCACGCCATCCGCAATGGAGTTCAAGATGGCTATCAGTTCGCTCCTCTGGGTCACAAGCTGGCGGTTGCGTTCGTCCAGCCGTTCGGTCATCGTGTCGAAGGAGAGGGCCAGCGCCCCAATTTCATCGTTGCGCCGGATGCCGGTGCGCTGGTGCAGGTTACCCTCCGTCACGTCTGTGGTGACGTCAACCAGCCGGTTGAGCGGGCTGGCAATGCTGCGGGCCACCCAGAACCCAATCATAAATACGGCTATGGTAGCCAGGGTAAAAACCACGTTCAGCAGGTTGCGGCTGGTGGCCGCGGCGCTCACGATAAAGTGGCTGGGCAGCGCCACGCTAAACAAGCCAAACGACTCATTACGCAGCCGCCAGTCGCCAAAAGCCAGCTGGTATTGCTGATTAAATACCTCGACCCGGCGCAGCGGCACCTGCGTATCGGCCTGTTCGGCCACCACCTGGTAACGGTTGGGGGACTCGGCCAGCAGGTTGATTACGGTGGCATACTGCTCGGGCGGCTCGCTGAGCAGCTCAGACATATTGTCACGGCCGTTGCCCATCGTTGTGGCCAGCACTTCACCCGTCGCCCGGTAGAGAGTGACGCGAGCCACGGCATTTTCGGTTAAGGTGACAACCATATCGCGCACGGCCGTTCCCACCATTGCCACGCCCACCACTTCATCATCCAGCACCACTGGACCCACGGTAAACAGCATGGTACCCGACGACGTTTCCGCCAGCAGCGCCCGCTTGTCGCCAAACTCATCAACAAACCCAGATGACACCAGCTCAACGTCTGCAAGGTGGGCAAAATCTATGCCGCCAACGGCAACGGCCGTTTGTAAGCCGGACCAGCGATCCCAGGCGAAGAGGGAACGGCCGTTTTGGTCCAGCAAAATCAGCGCATCGGCCGGACTGTTGGCCATAATTTGGGGAACCAGCAAGGTCAGCTGTGTTTCATCCTGGGTCGCCATACTTTCCGGCACACCTTCCGTATGGCTGACCTGGCGCAGGACGGCCAGTCGATCAGCCTCGAACTGGACCATACTCTCGGCAACCACGCGCCCGGAATCGAGCAGCTGGTTATTAAAGCGCTCACGCAGCGTGCCCGTTACCAGGTTCACCACCACAAACGCACCGATACCGGCCACTGTCAGCGTCAAAAGCAGATACGGAAAAACAATCTTTGACCCAATGCCAGAAAAAAGTCGCTTCATAGATTCGTCTCGTTTGCAAACAGACTACTTTTCCCCAACTTGCTTTCGTCGAGCAAACCGCATAAAGTTTTTGCGAGAAATAGCCTCTGGTACGGTTTACAGCCCCTGGTAAAACTCTATAGGTCTATGACCAATTGCTCAATGGGAGCGAGGTATTGGTTTCCTGTTTTGACGTGCAAAAAACGTGAAAATTCTCGATACAAACTGCTCCAGTTCCTACCACCGTGCCGGGGAACCGGATCAATATGCCTTTGATTTTGACATGCCGGTAGGTACGCCGTTTACGGCCGTACGTGCCGGAACGGTGCACAAAGTTGTGGAAGATCAACCGAGCAGCGGCGGTGGGGTGGGCAACTACGTCATCATTGACCACCAGGATGGCACTTACGGACTTTATTACCACTCGCCCAAAGATGGAATTGAAGTTGTTGAGGGGGATGAGGTGGTGCAGGGTGATGTGCTGGGCCTTGCAGGGCGATCTGGTTTGGCGGGCTACCCGCATTTGCACTTTATCGTGGTTGAGGGCGATCCTACGTACCCGTACCACGGGCTGGCCATTTCCTTCCGCAATGCGCTGCCAGCCGATGTTGTGTTAAAAAGTTACGCGGCGTATGAAGCGGCCGTTCCATAAGTATCCGCCTGCCATAGGAAACCTTATCTACTCCAGAAAAACAGGACCAAGTACATATTCACCTTTTCCCCGTCCAGAAGATAATTAAAGAAAATCTCACATCAAATCGCCCAATTTGTTCCTGCTGCCTCAATATCAGGCAGAAAGGCACGGTTCCTCAAAATGGTCACTTTTTATGCACCAGCTGAAAGAAGCAATCAGCAAACTATCGCCCAGCAAAACGAATTTTTTAACGAATTTGCCCTTATCGATCCCCTACTAAGCGGCATTCTGGAAAGTGTTGTCATCCTAAACGACCACAGGCAAATCGTTTACGCCAACCAAAATTTTCTAGATTTCCTCAAAGTGACTCAACCAGAAGCAATTCTTGGGCTGCGTCTAGGAGAAGCTTTGCAGTGCGCCCACGCCTTTACAATGGAAGGGGGCTGCGGTACGTCTCAATTTTGCGCGGTGTGTGGTGCCGCCAAGGCGATTGCTCAGGCGCAAAAAGGGAAAAAGACGCTGAATGAATGCCGTATCAGTCTAAACAAGGCAGAAATCCATGAAGCGCTTGACCTGCGGGTATGGGCCACAAGGCTCAATTTTGAAGATGAAAAGTTCACGCTCTTTTCCATCGTGGATATCAGCAGCGAAAAGAGACGGCGCATTTTGGAACGCGTGTTTTTCCATGACATCATCAATACGGCGAGCGCGATTCAAGGCCTGACTGAGATGCTTGAGACGGATGATCACCTGGGCATGTTACCCCTGGATGAAGTCCAGGCACTGCTGAAGCAAGCCTCAGTGCAGCTCATCGACGAAATCAAAGCCCAGAGCCAAATTTCGGCAGCCGAACAAGGTGATTTAACGGTTGACCCGCAGCTTTTGGCCACGGTGCCTTTTCTTATGGATCTGATCGGCGTCTACAAACATCACGAGATCGCGGCCGGCCGATTTTTGCAGCTGGACCCACAGGCGGAAGATCTCCTCATTCAGTCCGACAAAACACTCCTGGGGCGTGTAGTGGCCAACATGATCAAAAATGCGCTGGAGGCATCTATACCAGGTGAGTCAGTTACTTTAGGCTGTGAATGCGCCTATGATAGGCTACGGATTTCAGTCCACAATCCGGCAGTCATACCACATCACGTACAGTTGCAAATTTTTCAGCGTTCTTTTTCTACCAAAGGCCAAGACCGTGGGCTGGGAACCTATAGCATGAAGCTTTTGGCCGAAAATTACCTGCATGGCAAGGTCCAGTTCACATCTACACCAGAAACTGGCACTAAATTTATGGTCACCCTTCCCGTGATCTGGGAAAGATAAGCCTCTTTCTTTTCAGGCAGCTCCTTTTTCAAAAGCGCCCGGCTTCGTGGTTGATATTGTTTACGGCCGTATATGCCCATCGCCAATACATACCCACTTGTAGGTTGTTAATTCCTCTAACCCCATCGGGCCACGCGCGTGCAGCTTTTGTGTGCTCACGGCCACCTCGGCCCCCAGGCCAAACTGCCCGCCGTCGTTGAAGCGCGTGCTGGCGTTGACAAAAACGGCCGAACTGTTCACCTCGTTCAAAAATTTGGTGGCGTTTTGCCAGTTGTTGGTCACAATGCTGTCGCTGTGGTCCATGCTGTGGGCGTCGATGTGGTCGATGGCTTCGTCCAGCCCCATGATTTTCACGCCGAGAATCAGGCTCATCCACTCGGTGCTGAAGTCGTCGGGACCAGCAGGCACCACTTTCGCGCCGTGCCCGTCCTGCCGCAGGATTTCCAGAGCGCGGCCCGCCGGGCGCAGCTCCACCTTGTTTTGCGCCATGCGCGCCGCCATCTTGGGCAGAAATTCGTCGGCGATGGCCGGATGCACAAGCACGGTGTCCAGCGCGTTGCAGACGCTGGGGCGCTGCACCTTGGCGTTCTCGATGATGTCCACCGCCTTGGCCTGGTCGGCGCTCTCGTCCACAAAAACGTGGCAAATGCCAATGCCGCCGGTAATCACCGGAATCGTCGCCTGTTCGCGGCAGAGGCGGTGCAGTCCGGCCCCGCCGCGCGGGATGAGCATGTCGATGTACTGGTCCAACCGCATCATTTCGGCCACCAGGGCGCGGTCGGGATTGGCTATGTACTGCACGGCCGTTCCCGGCAGTCCCACCTTCTCCAGCGCACTCTGAATCACGTTCACCAGGGCCAAGTTACTGCGCAGCGTTTCGCTGCCGCCGCGCAAAATGGCCGCATTGCCCGTCTTCAGGCACAGCGTGGCGATGTCGATGGTGACGTTGGGCCGCGCTTCGTAAATAACGCCCAGCACACCCACCGGAATGCGGCGGCGGCTCAGGCGCAAGCCGTTGGGCAACACCCGGCTGTCAAACTCCGCGCCGACCGGGTCGGGCAGATCCACCACCTTGCGGGTGTCGGCGGCCAGGCCCGCCATGCGCGTCTCGGTCAGCAGCAGACGGTCCAGCAGCCCGTCGCTGAGGCCTTTGGCCCGGCCGTCTTCAATATCCAGCGCGTTTTGGGCCAGGACAACGGCCGTTTGCGCCTCCAGTTCATCGGCAATGGCCAGCAGGGCCCGATTTTTCTCGTTTGTCGTCAGCGTGGCCAGCTTCCGCCCCGCCGCCTTAGCCGCCTTCCCCATCGCAATTAAATCGCTCATCACAATCTCCCGGAAATTTGCCACAGAGGGCAGAGAGAGTTAAGAGTTTTTTCTGGGTCTTTGAGATTTCGTGGGATTTGGCGTGAAACGTGAAACGTGATGCCTCTCCGATCACGTTTCACGTTTCACGGATCACGGTTGGTCAACCCTTTGAATTCCAAAAGAACCATTTTCTCTTATTCCTCTGTGTTCTCTGTGGCTCACGTTTATAACAAAATCAGGTCGTTGCGGTGCACCACCACCGGGCCGTAACCATAACCCAGCCGCTCTTCGATCTGGTCGGAGCGAAGACCGGCGATCTTTTGCAGATCCTCGCTGGAATAGCGGGTGATGCCGCGTGCCAATTCTTGCCGGTTATGGCCTTCGATGCAAATCGTGTCCCCCCGTTCAAAGCTGCCGGTAACGGCCGTAATGCCTGCGGGGAGGAGGGAACGGCCGTTTTCCAACAACGCCCGCGCCGCCCCATCATCAATCACCACGCAGCCCCTGGCCTTGCGCCCGGCAAAAATCCACCGCTTGCGGTTCTCCAGCGATTTTTCAAGCGCGGGGAAACGCGTCCCCACCGATTCCCCGGCCACGATGCGCTCGATGACGTTCGGCGCACGCCCGGCGGCAATCACCACATCTGCCCCGGCGCGGCGAGCCACGTCGGCCGCTTGCAATTTTGTGGCCATGCCGCCCACGCCCAGCCCGCTGACGCTGCCCCCGGCCAACGCCTTCACGGTCTCGTCAATCTTGTTCACCTCGGGGATAAGCTGGGCATCGGGATTGGTGCGGGGATCGGCCGTAAACAGGCCTGGCTGATCGGTTAGCAGCAGGAGCAAATCCGCCTCAGACAAAGTTGAAACCAGCGCGGAGAGGTTGTCATTGTCGCCCACTTTGATTTCTTCCGTGGCCACCGCATCATTTTCGTTGATGACGGGCACAATGCGATTGTCCAGCAGCGTTTGCAGCGTGTCGCGGGCGTTGAGGTAGCGCTTGCGGTTGGTCACATCGGCCCGCGTCAGCAGCATCTGGCCAACGTGAATGCCGTAAATCTCAAAGTAGCGCTCCCACATCTGCATCAGGCGGCTCTGGCCGACGGCAGCCAACATCTGCTTGTTGGTCACCGTGTTGGGCAAGTCAGGGAAGCCCAGGCGGTGCCGCCCCACAGCAATCGCCCCAGACGTGCAAATGATGATATCTTTGCCCCGGTGGTAGAGTGCGGCGCATTGACGCACCAGTTCCACCATGTGCGGATGATCCAGCTGGGGCGATCCGCCTGTCAGCACGCTGGTTCCCAATTTCACGACAATTCGCTGGTACATACTGCTCCTGATTAACTGCTGTAACGCGGCTCGTGCCAAACAGCGAGTGGTTTGTTCTTTTGTGTTTCATCGGTGGTGTCTACAGATTGGCCCACGGTAACGACATTTTCTTACGTAGGCGATTAAGTAAACTGCATGACGTTTCAGAAAGAAAAAGCCTCCATTTCGTGCGGTTTACTCAAGCAATTGGCAGACTTGGTGCAAAGCCATCTTGAAAAACTTTCTGCCAATTGCCAACGCTCCACGCCTGAAAGTAATGATAATCGGCAGAGAGAGTCATGCCAAAAAGAGTGGTTTTTTAAGGGAAACCTTTGCATACTTGTACCGGTTACCGAGGAGCGGCAACCAATTACCAATTAAGGAGAGTTTTTTATGTCAGGAATCAGCCATATTCCGGCCGGTGTTGTGACCGGTGATCAGGTTCAAGAGATTTTTGCCCATGCCAAGGCCAACCAGTATGCCTTGCCTGCTGCCAACGTGGTCGGTACCAACAGCGTCAATGCGGTGCTGGAGACCGCCCGCGACGTCAATTCCCCCGTCATTTTGCAGTTTTCCAACGGTGGCGCCGTCTTTTATGCCGGTAAGGGAATGAACAATGATGGGCAGAAAGCGGCCGTTGTCGGGGCCGTCTCTGGGGCGCATCACGTGCACCAGGTGGCCGCCCTGTACGGTACCCGCGTCATTTTGCATACCGACCATGCCGCCAAAAAGCTGCTGCCCTGGGTCGATGGCATGCTGGATGCTGGCGAAGCGTTCTACAAGGTGCATGGCATCCCGCTCTACAGCTCCCACATGTTGGACCTATCCGAAGAGCCCATCAAGGAAAATATCGAGACCAGCAAGCGTTACCTGGAGCGCATGAGCAAAATGGGCATGACGCTGGAAATTGAGCTGGGCATCACCGGCGGTGAGGAAGACGGTGTGGATAACACCAGCGTCGACAGCTCGCGCCTCTACACCCAGCCGGAAGAAGTGGCCTATGCCTACGAAGAGCTGATGAAGGTCAGCGATCGATTCACCATCGCCGCGGCGTTTGGCAACGTGCACGGTGTGTACAAGCCGGGCAACGTGCAGCTGCGCCCCGTCATTTTGCACAATTCACAGGTGTACGTGCAGGAGAAGTTTGGTACGGCCGAAAAACCGATCAACTTCGTCTTCCACGGCGGCTCCGGCTCCAGCCCTGAAGAAATCGCCGAAGCCCTCTCCTACGGCGCCGTCAAAATGAACATCGACACGGACCTGCAGTGGGCCTACTGGGACGGCGTGCGCCTGTATGACCAGAAGTACCACGGCTACCTCCAGGGCCAGATCGGCAATCCTGAAGGCGACGACCAGCCCAACAAGAAATATTATGATCCGCGCCGCTGGCTGCGCGCCGGGGAAGATGCCTTCCGTGCCCGCCTCAAGCAGGCATTTGAAGATTTGAACAACATCAACCGCCTGGCGTAAAAATTTACCGCAGCCGAGTATTTCTTGATGTACCAATGGGACGCCGATAAAGGTGGAAAAACGCCGATTTTTTATCCGCGTTACCTGCGTAAATCTGCGTCCCATTTTTTAGCCAATATGCGATGACCTTTGACGAACTGAAACGGCGCCTGCACGATGCCGGATGCAGTACAACCAACTACCACCTCGGGGAACCGCAGGGTGCCACTGATGTGATTTGTTTGGCGGAGCGAAACGGCCGTTTCCACATCTTCTACACCGAGCGTGGCCAGGATCATCCGCCGGAAAAAACCTTCGATGACGAAGCAGCGGCGTGCCGCTACTTTCACGATTTCGTGATGAACATGCGTCACGATCACCTGGTGGGGTATTACCAATCGGCGGAAAGGTTGCAGCAGCACGCCAGCTTTTTAGAAAAGTGCGGCATCGTCTCCACCCACGACATAATTCCGTACCGCGGCTGGGCCGACCCACGCTACCGCCTTTTTGTCGAAGGCCCGGCCATTTTCACCGTGCGACAGCTGCTGCCCAGCCTGCCGCTCGACGACCAGGCGGAGCTGCCCCATGCTGATTGACGCCCACAGCCACATCGACATGTTCGACAACGACGCACTGCCCGCCGCCCTGGCGGAAATCGAGCAGCACCAGATTTTCACGCTCTCCGTGTCCATCGATGTGGCCGCTTATGAACGCGCCAAGCAGATTGTCACCAGCAGCCCACTCATCGTGCCGCTGTTTGGCATCCATCCCTGGGAGGCCCACCGCTTCGCCGGCGACCTGGGGAGCCTGGCGCCGCTGCTGCCGGAATCCCCCATGCTGGGCGAAATTGGCCTCGACTTTTTGCTGGTGAAGGACAAAAGCCTCTACCCAAAACAATTTGAAGTGTTTGATTATTTTTTGGAAACGGCCGTTACCCAACAAAAAATCGTCAATATTCATGGACTGGGGGCGGAAACGGCCGTGCTTGAACGACTGGAGCAGTTCCGACCACCCACTCCCATTGTGCACTGGTACTCCGGCCCGCTCAACCTCATGGACCGGTACCTGGGCGTCGGCACGTACTTCACCTTTGGCGTCGAGCTGCTCTACTCCGAAAAAATCGAGCAAATCCTGGCCGCCATTCCGCCAGACCGCTTGCTGACCGAAACCGACAACCCTGGCGCCAACAAACATTTTGCCCAGCAGCCCGGCACGCCCGCTCTCATCCAGCAGGTCACCAACAAAATGGCCCGCTGCCGCCAGCTCAGCGCCGCCGAGCTAGACGCTCAGCTCAACCAAAACTTCACCCTGCTCGTCGCTTCCAGCCCGGCGCTCTCCCAAAAGTGGGCTGAAATACAAAGCAGAGAAAGTACGGAAAGTAAGTAACATCCCAAAACTCGACCCCCTCCACAGTAAAAAATCGCAGCGAGCGAAGGAAGCAGCAGCAAACATTCGGAAGGCTCATGTGTTTGACAGAAAAAACGACAGCTTTACAAAAAAGAGGGTAAAATCGGCTCATTGTCACTAGCAACAAAGTAACGAGCACACTCGAACAGGTCATGAATGAAAAAAGCAAGACGCATTTTTCAGTTCGTAGCATTAGGTATCATCTTTTACCTCTCGCTGCAAACAGCTACAGTACAAACCGCCATTTTACTTGACAGCGTTCTCTCTATGCCTCAATCGGGAAAAGATGCAATCAGCTTATATGAAACCAGGTTTATGGAAGTCAGAACCAAACTACGTTCAGGACCAGAGGCAGTAGGGTATATAAGCTGTCCTGAACTTGATGCTGATCAGAATTCTTATCATTATTTCTTAACACAATATGTACTCACGCCAACGATTATTAAAAACGACCTCGATCATGAACTCATTCTCGGCAATTTTCCCTCAGAGTTGTGCAACATTGGCGCCATGAATCTAGAACAAAACAACCTGTCAGTGATTCAAGAATTTGATGATGGAATAGTCTTGCTAAAACGAAGCCAGTAATGCTGATTACCTTTACCCTTGCCATTTTAATCGCTTTACTGTTTGGCCATTACTTTTTTCATGCAGTAGGGCTTCGAGTGGAGTCGCTGTTGCTGCATATTTGCCTGAGCATGGGGGTTGGCTTAGGGATTGTCGCGATTCTACATTTTGTCATCACGTTCTTCACAACCAGCCAGCTTTCAGTCATTCTCACAGAAGGAATCTGCTGCTTGCTGCTGATTGGCTTTGGTCAGTTTGGGGGCAATCATCCTTCTGGCGTAAGCATAAAGTCACTGCGCTTTTCTATCTCCGGGCGTGGGATACGCTGGACAAACGTCCTCACGTTTGTTCTTGCACTCATCTCGTTGCTAATCTTGGGCACCTTTGTCATTGTTTCGTTACAAAATCCACATGGTGGGTGGGATGCCTGGTCCATTTGGAATCAGCGGGCGCGTTTTTTATATAGAAGCGGCTTAGGCTGGCAATTAAGCTATGCTGCCCAAAACAGCTGGTCACATCCTGACTACCCGTTTTTCTTGCCGATCACCATTGTAAGAATATGGCGATTTATGGGCGCAGAAACGACCTTGGTGCCAGTTTTTTTAAGCCTGTTGTTTTTCTTTTTAACAACGATAACTATCCATACCAGCCTCACTCTTTTTAGGGGAAAATTTTGGGGAGTGGTGGGTACGCTTTTGTTAATAGGGTCTCCAGGTTTTATCTTACAAGGAACGTCCCAATATGCAGACATCCCATTAAGTTTTTATTTTTTGCTAACCTGGTTTTTTCTAGCGCTTTGCACGCAGCGGGAAACGGCCGTTCCCTGGGCACTGGTCGGTATTTCTACTGGCTTGTCTACACTGGTTAAAAACGAGGGACTCTTATTTGCCCCGCTCTTTTTTGCAGCATTTTTTACCTTCATCTGGCTAAAACGATCGTATACACCAAGAAATATGGTGATTGCTTTGCTCGTTGGTTTTATGGCTATTTTTGCCTTTGTAATTTATTTTAAGCTCTCCCTTGCCCCTCAAAATGATCTAATCGCTGAGAACAATACAACCAGCATTTTACAAAGCTTAGGAAATCCCTCTAGATATGCCCTCGTCGGCAGATCCTTTCTTGAATCTGCCACAAATCTTTTTAATGTTCCACTCTTTGTCTTCCCTTTACTCTGGTTCTTATTTGGCATCGATACACAACGCTTTAAACAGCCAGTAATTGGCATTGCTTTACTCACTCTGGTATTTATGATCATTGGGTATTTCTTTGTGTATATAACAACACCTTATGATCTGGAATGGCATCTAAAAACATCACTTTCAAGGCTGTTCATTCAACTATGGCCAAGCCTTGTTTTTATTTCAATCATGATGGTTCCAGAAATGAAATGGGACGATACCAGTTCCAGTTAAGAAAAATCGACAAATAGTTTGATTCAAGACCTTTTCAGGTGAAATAAGGGAATGGAAAAATATGAAAACTTACCGGCTCCACAACACTGATCTTGACGTTTCGCGCCTTGCTTTTGGTACCTGGCACCTGGGTGGCAGCTGGGACAAAACCCCGACGGATGAGAGCATTAAAAAGCGGGCGGTGGAATTGATTGAAACGGCCGTCTCCCACCACATCAATCTCATCGACCTGGCCGACATCTACACCTGGGGCAAATCTGAAGAAATGGTGGGCCACGCCCTGCGCCAAAACCCCGGCCTGCGCGACCAGCTCGTGCTGCAAGCCAAATGTGGCATCATCATGGGTAATGACCCCAACCCCGGCGATCCCGGCCGCTATGACTTCAGCTACGACCACATCGTCAGCGCCGTGGAGGGTACGCTGCGCCGCCTGGGCACCGACCGCGTGGAGATTTTGCTGCTGCACCGCCCCGATCCGCTCATGAAGCCAGAAGAAGTGTCCCGCGCCTTTGACCATTTGCAGCAAAGCGGCAAGGTGCGGCACTTTGGCGTCAGCAACTTCAACGCCGGGCAAATGGCCCTGCTGCAAAACACTCTCGACCAGCCGCTGCTCATCAACCAGGTGGAGCTGAACCTGCTGCACCACTACCTCATCAGCGACGGCATTGTGGTCAACATGACCCAGCCCACCTATCCCGGCATCAGCGGCACGCTGGATTACTGCCGCCTGCACCACATCCTTATCCAGGCGTGGTCGCCCGTGGCGGGGGGACAGCTCTTTGTGCCCCGCGACAATGACCCGGCGCACGTCCACGCCACCGCCGCCGAGATTGCCCGCCTCGCCGCCGCGCACAACACCAGCAAAGAGGCCATCGCCCTGGCCTGGCTTCTGCGGCATCCCGCACCCATCCAGCCCATCCTGGGCACGCTCAAACCGGAGCGCATCGCCCCCAGCGTTTTAGCCGATGAGGTTGAGTTGAGCCGCATCGAGTGGTACCAGCTGCTGGCGGCGGCTCGGGGAGCTGGCGTGCCGTAACGCGCAGGACAGCCACTCCTAACGACGCAGACAACGGCACGCAGCGGATTTACGAAAAGCCGAGATAGTGAATTTGCAGTGCGCGGTAAATCTTAGAAGGATGTGTCCAGGATGTGAGCGTTAACGGATCAATCCAGCCACCCTTAATATCGAGCGATTTCCAGGTAAGTGGTTTTTTGCTGCCCAAAATGGCCCTTTGTTCGTAAAAACCCTCAAAAATAGGGGCCTCGCCAAGCTGTTTAATGGCATCCTCTAGATTTTTAATGTTTTCTTCAGCAACGTGTTTAAGCTCTTCGGGATGAAGCCACCGGTATTGATGCCATTCTTTTTTCAAGTTTTCCTCCGGCCGAAAAAGGGGGACCAGGTTCGTCTCGGCCAGCTCTTCTACCGGCCAGATTTTGCCATTCTCAAGGGACAGGTCAAACCACTTACGCCATTGGGCCAGGCTCAGGTTCCTAATCCTCTCCCATTCTTCCGGATCGAGCTTTAGGGGTTTAGGCGGCTTTACTTTTTCAATTTTTAACGCCTCCATCGGATTCCACCGCGACTTAATTTCTCCGCTTAGCGCCCTGAGGCATCGCCGCGTGAATTCATCACCAAGCGCCGGGCTGTGGTAGTAATGCCCTCTTATGCCGTGGGGCGTGTTGAAAAATTCGTTGACAAGGTCTGCGCCCACTTCAAACGCCAGCTGAATCCGATAAACGCCTTGTTTGCCTGCTGGATCGTTCAACCGTTGAATGTTAACAGACGAATCTTTAGCTCTCTTTTTATAAGCGGCAACCACCTTATCGATAACTTTCTGACCGTCATCGTCACTTATTTCTTCGCCCCAATCGCTCACATCGGTCCTCAGATTTTGTTTGCTAACTGTAAATTTATGTTCCGTTCTATTATACGCCAACAAAAACGGCCGTTCCCTTGCGAGAACGGCCGTTTTTCATCTTATCTCAAACCTGCCGAACTGTTACTGCAGCATGTGGGCAATCAGCCAGGTAGACAGATTGATCACCTCAGCCGCATCCGCTGGCGTGAGGAAGCCCGTCAGCTCCATCACCCGCGTCGTGGTGATAATAAACGTCAGGTTCAAAATAGCAGGCCCTTCGAGCCCGTATTGATAGTACAGGTAGGCCCGTTCGGCCCGCTTCACCAGCACCTTGCCAACATTGCCGGGGAACTCACCCGCATCCGTCAGCATTTGCAGTTTGTCGATCAACGCCTCAAACTGCTCATCTGCTGTGGGCGGTGGCGGCGCAGCTGTGGTGAAGCTGGACTGCGCGGGAACCTGCTGCACATTGCCGTTGCTCACCTGCCCCGTGGCCAGCACGGTGTAGGTTGTGCCCTGTGCCAGCGGTGCATCCGGCGTGAAGGTGATGACCTGGTTGGTGCCGTCAGCGCTAAACGTGCCGCTGACCACACCTGACGGGCCAGACACCTCGAAGCTGGTGCCCGCATCCATCGGCAGGCTCCAGGTGAGCGCAACGGCCGTATTCACCGCCACATCCACTGCCCCATCCGCCGGGGAAACGGCCGTCACGATGGGATCGCGCCACAGCTGCACCGCCTTGGTGTCATCCGGACCATTGCCCCAGTCGGTGGCCGTCAGGTCCACCAGCTGCGTGCCGTCAGTGCCGTACTCCACCGTCATGGCCCGATTGGTCAGCCCCGTGATCTCACCCCACGCCTCGACGGTTTCCCAATTGCCGCGGGTGAACTTGTACTGAACGGCCGTCCCGTCGGCAATGTCCAGCGTGTAGGTCCAGGTCGTCGCGTCCACCTGGGTCATCGGCACCAGGCCAGGATTCCACGGCCCAAACTCCGCCAGATCTCCCACGATGTACACCGTGCCCGGCGTGTAGGCGGGCACGCCCACCGTAAAGGTCACGCTCACCAGCCGCGCTTCGGCCGTGGCTTCTACCGCGTTGGAATCTGCCGAACGGTTAAAGCTCGTGTCGAAGGCCACCAGGGTGTAACTGTAGGTGGCGCCGGTGGTAACGGCCGTATCCGTATAACTCGTCGCCGCCGGATTGGCAATCGTGGCAATACGCGTGCCATCGCGGTACAGCTCAAAGCCGTGCAGGTCGCCATCCGTGTTGGGATGGGCATCCCAGACCAGCGAGATGCTGCCCGTGGTGGTTCCGGCAACAGCTAGATTGGTCGGCGCGGCCGGAGCGGTTGTGTCCGCGCTGGCCACCACCGTCAACACGCCAAACGGTCCGGGACAGGTGGCATTGCCTTCGTCCGGCCCGTTGGCGGCGTAGAACCAGCTGTTACCGCCGTCGCCGCTGTAGCGCGTGGTGTAGCAGAAGGTGCCGAGCGCATCGGGCAGCATACTGCCCGCGTACTCGTCGTTGTTCCCTTCATCTTTGTTAAAGCTCATACTGGCCCAGGTCCAGCTGTCATCCGGCGTGGAGCCGACGGAGCCAAAACCCACCTCGGCCAGCAGGCCAGGTGTAGCTCCCGGCTGGCCGGTCACGCCATCGATCCAGATCTGGCCGAAGACGTTTTCCGTCCGATTGACGGCGCTAATCGTGTGATTCAGCGTCGGCGGCCACTGCAAGTTGGCCCAGCCGATGGTGTACGCCGTCGTAGCCGCGGCCTCGTTGGAAAGCGCTGCTTCCAGCCCGGTGGCGTCGTCACGTCCCACGACCACGTAGTGGTAGCCGGTGGCTACGGTCAGCCCGGTGTCGCTGAAACTGGTGCTGGCCGTGTTGCCAATGAGGGCATAGCCACCACCGCTTAACAGGCTGCGGTAGACGTCATAGCTGGTGGCTCCGGTGGCGCTGCTCCAGCTCAGATCGATGCTGCTGCTGGAAACGGCCGTCACCGACAAATCACTCACCGCTACCGGGGGCGCACTCAGCGTGCTGTCGGCCACCAAAACCGCCCCACTCATACCCGGCACGCTGCCCAGCACGAGGTTGCCGGAAGCATCCACCGTGTAGCTGCCGCCGTTGAGCGCATCGGTAAAGGTTGCGCCGATGGGCAGGTAGCCGCTTACGTTGATGGTCACAGCCTGGGTTGCGGTGGCACGATTGACCACCACAACGGCCGCATCGGAGTAGTTGGGGAGGAGACGGCCGTAGGCGTACACATTCGCCCCGTCATCCACCAACAAGGTATCAAAGCTGCCTACACGAAGCGCTTCAGAATCGTTGCGCGCCGTTGTCAGCGTCTGGTAATAGGTAAACAGCGCATCCTGGCTGCTTTGCGATTGCAGATGGCTGTAGAACGGCGTACCCGTCTCGTCCAGCCACGGGTACGGCAGACGGTTGTACGGGTCATCCTGCCAGGTCGAACCATCCCAGGTGACCGGGCCAACCAGACCAACCTCATCGCCGTAGTAGATGGTCGGCGAACCAGGCAGGGTCATTTGCAGCAGCACCACGCCCTTCAGGCGAGTCATGGCGTCGCTCCAGTCGTAGCTGGGATTGTCGTACAGGGTGTCGTCCAACAGGCCGGTGTTTTCATCCAGCATAAACAGGGCACGATTGGTGTCGTGGCTGCCCAGCAGGTTCATCATCGCCTGGAACGCTTCTGGCGGATACCGCTCTTCCAGGTTGTGCAGCCGCGCATCCAGCTCCGACGGCGCCAGCGGCGTCAGGATGCCCGCCGAGCTGCCAGAATTGTGGTCATTGTCCACAAAGTCGCTGTCACGCCAGAAGCTCATGATGGCCGAACCGAACTGATAATTCATCGTGGCGTCCCACTCCTGGCCCAATGTCCAGGCGGTGGCCACGTTCCACTCTTCACCAACGATGTAGGCATCAGAGTTAGTGCTGTGCACCGCATCGCGGAAACCTTCCCAGTAGTCGTTATTCGGGTCGTTGGTCAGGCCGGGGTCCACATCGCCACCGACGTCCAGACGCCAGCCATCGGCCCACTGCATCCAGTAGCGGCCAATCGCATCTTCGCCACCGGCCCAGATGTAGTCACGCACTTCCTGGTTGGCCGAGTTGAGCTTGGGCAGGCTGTCGAAGCCAAACCAGGATTCGTAGGTGGTGTCACCGGCGCACGGCCCGGCCGTTTGCGGCGAGAAGTTGTACCAGCTGCGGAACGGGCTGGAGACCGATTCACACGCGCCGACGGAGGCGTAGCGATTGTACCGGTCAAAGTAGATACTGTCTGACGACGAATGATTAAACACGCCATCCAGTACCAGGCGCATGCCCCGGCTGTGGGCCTCGGCCGCCAGCGTTTGGAACAGCGCCAGGTCGCCAAAATTGTCGTCAATCACGCCAAAGTCGGTGGTGTCGTATTTGTGGTTCGACGGCGATTCGAAGATGGGATTCATGTAGATGACCGTCACGCCCAAGTCTTGTAGGTAATCCAGCTTGTCGAGGATGCCCTGCAGGTCACCGCCGTAGAAGTTTTGGCCGTAGATCTGGAAACATTCATTTTCATCGCGCGGATCGCAGATGGGTGTATTCCAGTCGGTGCCTTCGGAGCGCACGATGCTGCCGCCGGGGATGTTGTAGTGGAAGCTGCCCGCCGGTGTGTTGTTAGCCGGATCGCCATCGCGGAAGCGCTCGGGGAAAATCTGGTACATGATGCCGTTTTTCACCCAATCCGGCGTCTGGAACGAGGGATCGTAGACGGTGAGCTGCCAGCCGTTGTCCGGGCTGTCGCCAAAGGTCTGGCCCCAGCCGCCGTTGCGGGTGGCGTCGTCTTCGTAGTAGGCCACGGCCGTTCCATCCTGCGCAATAAAGCGGTACCAGTAAATGGTCGGCACGGCGCTGGCGGGCACGGTGGCTTCCCAATATTCATAGGTGCCATCGTCGGCCGCCAGGCTCATGTTGAGCAGCATCTGGGCGTTGATGCGGTCATCCCAAACGCGCACCTGCGCCCCAGTGAGGTCATTGCTGGCGGCACGGAGACGGAGGGTAACGGCCGTACCGGCTTCCACTGCTCCACTCGGGGTGCGGAACAGCGTGTCGCGGCTGTCGTGACCCAGGTCGTTCCACCAGATGTCGTTGTCGTGCTCAGCCCCGCCGGGAGGATTGTTGATGCTGTCTTCGACGGTGTTGTCGGCGCAGTTGTAGCGGATGGTAACGGCCGTTTCCGACGGCACGCTCAGCACCACATTGCTGCCGGGATAGCTCTCATCCCAGGCCTCGTTGCGCGCTATTTTGTATTCGTAGGTTCCTGCAGGCAGCGTGGTGGTGAAGCTGTACCAATCGCTGCCGGGCGTTTCCTGCCACAGCATGGTTCGCAGGTTGTCGGGCGACCATTCTGGTCCGCCAATTATCGGCTGCAAGTTACCGGCTACGGTGGCAATACACTGGTTGGCGTTGTCGGCAATACGGTTGGGGCCAGGCTGGAAGTACCAGCGCATCTGGCTGCCATCGGCCGTAAACGGCACATTGTTGGCCGGATGGGCATTGTTCCAGTTGTTGAACTCGACGATTTTGTATTCGTAAGTGCCAGCAGGCAGATTGTCCCCTTCGAAGCGATAAACGCCGTCGCCATTGTTGTCTTCCATGCCGGTTTCCAGGCAGGCATTGTTCCACTCCCCGCAGGCGGCGGAAGCGGGCAGATCGTCCTGGAAGTTGCCAGCAACCACCCAGGCAGGTGGCGGCGGCGGGGTATCCGTGGTGTGTTCCACGGAGTTGTCGGCACAGTTATAGCGGAAGGTGACGGTGGATTCGGCTGCCAGGTTCAGCGCCACGTTGTCGACCGGATAGCTTACGCTCCACGCCTCATCGCGGGCTACCTTGTATTCCCAGGTACCTGCCGGGATGGTGGCGGTGAAGCTGTACCAATCGCTACCGGGAGATTCCTGCCACAGCATCGTGCGCAGGTTGTCGGGCGCCCACTCACTGCCGCCTAACTCATCCTGGAAGCTGCCGGCCACGGTGGCCACACACTGGTTCATATTGTCGGCCACGCGGTTGTCGCCGGGTTGGAAGTACCAGCGCACCTGCCCACCGTCAGCCGTGAAGGACACGTCGTTGACTGGATGGGCGTTGCCCCAGTTGCCCAGCTCGACCACTTTGTACGCGTAGGTGCCCGCAGGCAGCCCATCGGCCACAAAGCGAGACACGCCGTCGCCATTGGTATCTTCCATGGTGGTGGCGGCACAGGCATTGTCCCACTCCCCACAGGGGGCACCGGGCAAATCATTTTGAAAACTACCGGCAACGACCCAATCGGCCCCAAACACCAGGTTAAAGGGGACTACCAGCAGCACAAGCAAGCTGGCACCGATGAGCAACTGCCACTTAAGATGCAATCGTCGACTCATGTTACCTCCAAAATGCAGCACGGCGCGGCCCTGCTGCGCGTTCAGTGAATAGTGATAAAAAAACCGCGATTACCTGTTTGGAGGCAATCACGGTCCTGGTTTCAACATACAAAAGCGAAAGTTGGGCCAGCAAAGCACACAGAACGCTGGCGCCAGAAGCAGCGGTTGGCAAATACGCTGTGGTCCGTTTGGGACGGCAAGGGTTGGTTCACTTTCTTCCTGTGGCAATCGTGAGGCCGTACGGCCGTAACCATCTTCTTCTACAAAAGTGAAACTGGTTGCAAGCACAACTAGTTGACGTATCAACCAATTGTATGACACAAAATTTAGGCCGTCAATCTTACGGCATAGCTTACAAATTCGTTTACCCGGACGGTGCTGCTGCTTCGTTTCTGGCCTGCAAATGCTGATCCAGCAGGGCAACCAACTCAGCGCGGGAATAGTTGTGCACCGGGCTGTCGTTGGCATCCAGGAGCCTTTGGATGAGCATGTTAATCACCCGGTCGCCTTCCCATTGGGTACCCACCATGTAACGCAGTTTTGGCTTGTCAGCGAAGAGGGCATGGTAAACGGCCGTAGCCACAATCTCCGGTGACGACGGTTTGCGGTTGGTTTCTGACTCCGGCGCTTCCGGGTCCGGCGGGGCTGGCGGATTGTCAAAGCTGGCCAGGATCTGTTGGGCTTCGTCGGCGAAGGGAGGGCGGGCGCGGCGCAGGCGGGCCACCATGTCCGGCATGCCATTTGCCCCGATGTTGGAGACGATGCCGCCCGGCTGCACAATGCTGACGTGGACGTGGAACGGCCGTAACTCCTCATTCAGCGCCACCGTGTACGCCTCCAGGGCGTGTTTGGTCATCGTGTACGGCCCATACAACTTTTTGCTCACGGTGCCGCCTTGCGAGCCGATGTTGACAATGCGGCCCTGCGCCGCCAGCAGCAAATCAAGAAACGCGTTGCTCATGCGCCACGGCCCGGCCACGTTGACATCAAAAATCTGCTGGAATTCCGCCTCGCTCCAGGTGGTAAAGTAGCCCAGACCACCGAGCCCGGCGTTGTTGACCAGGCCATAAAGCCCAGCGCCCTGGCGGGTGATGAAGGTTACGGCCGTCTCAATCTGCTCCAGATTGGTAACATCCAGCTTAATCGGTATGATGTTTTTGATGCTGCTCAGCGCCGCAAGATCCGCCTCTTTGCGAACGGCCGCATACACCAGGTGGTCTCGCTCGGCCAAATGATGCGCCAGGTGGCGGCCGATGCCGGTGCTGGCACCCGTGATCAAAACTGCTTTTTGCATGTAACTTCTCCTTATAACGTTATGACTGGATGAGAACGGCCGTTATCTTCTACCAAAAAATTAGTCTCGCCGGGTAAAATGGCCTATGATTCCCGGCCAACCATTGCCGCCACCCAACGATTTCCCAACGAATGACCCTATATTGCCACCCAAATTACCATTTATGATACAATCTTGTCCACTACCAAAATCAACCCAGAAGGAGCGTCTAGATGGCAAATATCGAGGCTATTGCCAACCGCATTGTGGAAAATGTAGAAAAAGTTATTGTCGGTAAACGATCAGCGGTGCAGTTAACCGTGTTAGGCTTGTTGTGCCAGGGCCACATTTTAATTGAAGATGTGCCCGGTGTAGGGAAAACGGTCCTGGCCAAGTCTTTATCCAAGTCGGTTGGCTGTAAGTTCCAACGCATCCAGTTTACGCCAGATATGCTGCCGAGTGATGTAACGGGCGTTTCCGTTTTTAACCAGAAAAACCGCGAGTTTGAATTCCGCCCCGGCCCAATCCATGCCCAGATTGTGCTGGTTGATGAAATTAACCGGGCCACCCCCAAAACCCAGTCAGCCTTGCTGGAAGCGATGGAAGAAAAGCAGGTAACCGTAGACGGCACGACCTATCCGCTGGAAAAGCCGTTTATGGTACTGGCCACACAAAACCCCATTGAGTATGAAGGCACCTTCCCCTTGCCGGAGGCCCAGCTGGACCGCTTTTTGCTGCGCATTCGCCTGGGTTACCCTAGCAAAGAACATGAGATGGCGATTCTGGACGGCCAGCAGTACCATCACCCCATCGAAGCCCTTGAACAAGTAGTTTCGGTGGAGGAACTGCAAGAGGTGCAAACGGCCGTTAAAGAGATGTACATCGACAACCTGGTGAAGGAGTACATCATCGAAATTGTGCGGCGCACCCGCGAACACCCGGATGTATACCTGGGGTCCAGCTCACGCGGCGCTTTGGCGCTGTACCGCCTGGGCCAGGCGCGGGCGGCCATGTTTGGCCGCGATTACGTGCTGCCCGATGACGTGAAGGCGCTGGCCGGAGCCGCGCTGAGCCATCGCATCATCGTTGGCCCGGCGGCGCGCATCAAGGACATCGAGCCAGATGCCATTGTGCAAGATATTTTGGACCGTGTGCCGGTGCCTGGCGCCCAGGTCAAAGCGCCTTAAGAGGCACCCACTATGTTGTTAAACCTAAGACAGCAACGGCGTACGGCCGTCATCTTGCTGGCCGTTGTGGCGTTGATCGGTGGATTGGTGACCGGGCGGGATATTTTGTTCAACCTGGCTTACCTGCTGGGGCTGCTGCTCATCATTTCCTTTGCCTGGGCCTGGGCCAACATCAACTGGGTGCACCTGTCCCGTGTGACCCGCACCCGGCGTGCCCAGGTGGGACGGCCGTTGGAAGAGCGGTTCACCGTGCGCAACACCAGCCGTATCCCCAAGCTGTGGCTGGAAGTGCGCGACTTTGCCACACTGCCCAGCCATTTTTCCAGCCACGTGGTTAACGGCCTGAGTGGGCGCAGCACCCACAGCTGGCGCGTCACCACTATCTGCCGCCAGCGAGGACGTTACCAGCTTGGCCCCATCCGCCTCACCAGCAGCGATCCATTTGGCCTGTTCCCTATGCAGCGCGATTTGATGCCCACCACCAACGTGGTCATTTACCCCTTAACGTTTGAAATTCACCAGTTTGCCTTGCCGTTGGGCGTGCTGCCCGGCGGCGATGCGCTGCGCCGCCGCACCCATTACATCACCACCAACGCGTCCGGCGTGCGTGACTATGCGCCGGGCGACAGCTTCAGCCGGATTCATTGGCGCAGCACCGCCCGCCGCGAGCGGCTCATTGTGAAGGAGTTTGAGCTGGATCCCCTGGCCGACATCTGGATTGTGCCCGACATGGCAGTGTTCAGCCACATCACCCCCCGGAAAGATGCCTTTGCTCCGCCGCCGGGCAGGGGCGAGCTGCCCGAGTGGATGCGGTTGGAAGAATTTAAGCTGCCCGCCACGACCGAAGAGTACACGGTCACCATTGCCGCCTCGCTGGCGCAGTACTTCTTGCGCCACGACCGGGCCGTGGGCATGCTGGGTTATGGCCAGACCAACGAAGTAGTGCAGCCGGACCGGGGCGAGCGGCAGATGAACCGCATCCTGGAAACACTCTCCGTACTTCGCGCCGAAGGTGAAGTGCCCATCCCCGATGTCCTGAATGCGGAATCACACCTGTTTCCCCGCGGCACCACGGTCATTGTGGTGACACCGACCACACGCGAAAACTGGCCGATGGCCGCACGCCAGCTGGCACGGCGCGGCCTGCGGGTGGTGACGGTGCTGGTCAATCCTGCCTCGTTTGGCGGCTCCCACTCCCCGGACCAGGTGTACATGATGCTGCAAGCCAGCGGCATGGTGGTGTACATGGTCAACAACGGGGATGATTTAACGGCCGTTCTCAGCCACAGCGTTAAGCGAGCCGGGCATGTCACGATGGTCTGACGGACAGAAAAGTGCGTTAACCGTAGCCCTAATTACCACCGTCGCTGTTCTGCTTTGTTTGGCGGCGCTGGTGGGCGTGTTTTGGTTTGCGCGCCAGGTGGCAGTTGTCTCGGACCCTGCGCCGCCCACGCCCCACCCCGATGATGGTGTGTTGGTAACGGCCGTTCAGCCCAACAGCCCCGCCGCCCAGGCCAATCTCCAACCCGGACACATTTTACTGCGGCTCAACAACGATCCGATTACCTCGCCAGAGATGTTGATCCTGCTGCTGGAAAATCTACCAGCGGGGGAAGCGTTTACGTTGCTGGTACGCGATGAGGCGGGCGAACTGCGGCAGACAACGGCCGTTCGCGCCGCCGCACCACCTTACCTGGGCGTCACCATCGCCGAGCTGCCCCTACCGACGGCCAATCCCAACATAACCACACCCAACACCACCGCCACCCGCCCGCTGTTCACCGACCTACCGGTGGTTACCGGCGTGGTGCCGGGCAGCCCGGCAGAAGCGGCCGATGTGCAAGTGGGGGATGTGATTACGGCCGTTGACAACCAGGCGATTCTTAACGGGGAAGAGCTGCTCAACCAGATGGCTCAAAAAGCGCCCGGGGATACGGTGACGTTGATGCTGCGGCGAGGGGAGGAGACTTTGGTGAAAACGGCCGTGCTTGCCCCGAACCCGGAGGATGCTAGCCGGGGGTATTTGGGGATTGAATTTCGGCCGTAGTGTCAAGGCGCGCCTTGACACTACGGTAGCTAGCGGCTGTGCCAATCTTTCAAGCCGTTGCAAGCCAGTGTCATACCCGCGAAGGCGGGTATCCATTTGGACCGCCAGAGTGGATACCCGCCTTCGCGGGAATAACAGGCAAAAGACACAGTTTTGATTGAAGATGATACTGCCCATTGGCATGCATGGCCCTTATTTTTGGTGCCCACCAATTTGCTATCGGAACAGACATTGTCAACCACAGGCTTGATGCTGCTGCCGGCGGTGACCTGGTTGCCGTTTATTTTGGGAGCAGCTACCAGATTTTTGCTTTCCGTTTTTTTGCCAGATGAATAAGTTTTCGAGGCAATTTCGCTACTATAGTTGGGTTCACCTGCTCTTTTGGAGTGCGCTTCTGCTGGGGACTGCCTGCCAATCATCGTTTGCACCAACACCAACCGCTAGTGTGCTTTTGCCCACTGAAACGAGCCAACCCATTGCAGCCTCGGCCGTTTCCACCGCCCCTGCTTCCGCTACGCCCACAATCACACCAGCCAATTCCCCTACCGCTACGGCCGTTTCCCCTCCCACCGCCACCGCCACACCTGAACCAAGCGCCACGATACGGCCGTATCCTACCCTCGACTTCACGATTGCCACTCCGGCAACGGCCGTACCCTCACCCGTCCCCCCCTTTCCCAAACCCGAGCATATCACCAACATCGTCCTGCTGGGCAATGACGTGGAATTTCCCCAGGGCGGCCGCACCGACAGTATCATCATCGTTTCTATCAACCGGCAGACCAAAACGGCCGTGCTGCTCACCCTGCCTCGCGACCTCTACGTCGTTATTCCCGGTTGGAAGATGACGCGCCTCAACCTGGCCCTGCCCCACGGCCACGGGGTTAACTACCCCGGCGGCGGTGGCGGCCTCATCAAAGACACCATCGAGTACAACCTGGGCATTCCCATCGACTACTACGCCCGCATCGGGTTTGACGGCTTCAGGCGGGTGGTAGACACGCTGGGCGGTGTGGAAATCGTTAATACCTGTGCCCTCACCGACTGGCGGCTGATCGCCCCCGACCTGGACCCGGACCTGGAGGAAAGTTGGGAGGAGTTCACCCTGGAGCCAGGCGTACATGAAATGGACGGCGATCTGGCGCTGTGGTACGTGCGCTCGCGCCGCACCACCAACGACTTTGAACGAGGCTTGCGCCAGCAGCAGCTTTTACGCGCCATTTTGCACAAAGGGCTGCGGCTAAACGTGTTACCAGAACTGCCTCAGCTATGGCAGACGTTTCAAGAAACTGTGGAGACGGACATAAGCCTGCCTTTACTGCTGGAACTGGCGGCACTGGCGCCAGACGTTCAGGCCAACGGCCTCCAGCATCTGACGCTGGCTGGGAACAGTGTGGCGGCGTGGAGGGAACCGGGCAGTGGTGCGGCCGTTCAGCTTTTGCAATGGCCAGAGGCGTCTGCCACGCTGACGCGGGTGATGCAGCCGCCGGTGCTCAACCGGGCCAATCGTCCCCCGTTGACGGTGGAAGTTGTGACGGATGATGAGACCCTGTACCGGCTAACAGCGCACAACCTGGCCTGGCACGGCTTTGTGCCCGTATGGGTCCAGACAACTGAACCCCTGCCCACCCGCACGCGCATCGAATATTTTGCCCCCAACTTCAAGGCGTCTTACGATTGGCTGTTGAGCTGGCTGTTTCACCAGCAGCCGGACGATATTTTGCTGAAATCAGAAACGTCAGGGCAAACCCATTTCTACCGGGTCACGTTAGGTGCCGATGCCAATCCCTGCCTGTCGCAGCTGGACGTGCCACTGGCAGCAGGAGAATAGAGAGAGGAACGGCCGTTGTGCCTCAGTAGGGTCAAGGCATACCTTGACCCTACTATTTTTACAAAACGGTGAGGGGGATTGCTTCAATCGCTTCGGGTTGCTCTGGCTGCGCATCGGCGGCCGTACCAGACAAACTCCACGGCCCGGCATGCTCGATCTTCACCAGCACCAACTCACCCTTCAAATTGCGCGGATCGTCGAAGAAAACGAGCTTGTTCTGCGGGGAACGGCCGCGCCAGCTGCCTTTGTGTTTGTCCTCCACCAGCACCTCAACCGTTTCGCCCAACCAGCGGTTGTTCCGCTCTTGGGAAATCTCTTTTTGCAGATTTTCGATCAGGTGGAAGCGGCGGCGCTTTTCGGCGTCCGGCACGTCGTCTTCCATGCGGCGGGCGCTGACGGTGCCGGGGCGTGGACTGTAGCGGGCCAGGTGCACCTTGTCCAGCTTGAGATCGGCCAGTACGTCGTAGGTGTCCTGGAACTGTTCGGCCGTTTCACCGGGAAAACCAACAATGATGTCGCAGTGAACGGCCGCATCCGGCACGATCCGGTGAATGCGCTCTACCAAATCGCGGTACTCCGCCTGGGTGTAGCCGCGCTTCATGTTGGCCAGCACCTCATCGTTGCCTGCCTGAATGGGCACCTCAATTTGCGGCATCACCTTGGGCAGATCGGCCACCGCCTGGAGAATTTTGTCGGTCATGTAGTTGGGATGGCTGGTGAGGAAGCGAATCCGCTGCAAGCCGTCGATGTCGTTGATGACACGCAGCAGGTCGGCGAGATCGGGTCCATTAGCGGAGTCCCCTCCGCCAACATCGTAGCCGTAGCGGTCCACGATCTGGCCCAGCAGGACCACTTCCTTCACGCCCTGGGCCACCAGCGAGCGCACCTCGGCGGCAATTTCGCCGATGGGGCGGCTGCGCTCGATGCCGCGCTTTTGCGGGATGATGCAGAAGGTGCAGGCGTGGGAGCAGCCATACACGATGCTCACCGGGGCGGAAATCAGCTTGCCGCGCTCGTTGGCAGGCAAAATCACCTCGCCGTCCATGAGAGCGTGGCGCTGCGTCGTTTCGCTCAGGTCCAGGCTCAGGTCATCGCCCTGGCGCAGCAGGGATACCAGCGGTTTGCCGTCGGTGGAGGGCTCCATGAAGACGTCGACAAAGGGGAAGGCGGCGGACAGCTTCTCGTTGCCGCGCACGCCCACCACGCAGCCCATGACGGCGATGGTTTTGTCGGGATGTTTTTCTTTTAACGGCCGTAAATTCTGCAATTTCCCATACGCCTTATCCTCCGACTGCTGGCGCACCGTGCACGTTTCCAGCACGATGACGTCGGCATCCTCGGCGCGGGCGGTGGATTTGTAGCCAAGCTTCTCCAGCTCGGTGGCCACCCGCCGGGCATCGGCATAGTTCATTTGACAGCCTGTAATCCAGAAATGGTATTTTTTAGTCATAAGGATTTTTGCCACAGAGAGGAGAGTGAAGCGTGAAACGTGAAACGTGATTTTCTCACGCATCACGTTTCACGTTTCACGTAGCTCTTAATCTCCAGCCTGCACTCTTTTTTTCAAGATAGTCTGCCTACAATCAGCAGTTCAGTTAACCGAAAGGTGATTCTATCGTTGCTAATTTGGGGCGTCAAGAAGTCGGTTACGGCCGTTGGCGCCTGCACCAGCATTGTTTTAAGCCGGATCATGTCGTCGGGGGAGACCTGCATCCGGGCGGCCCAGGGGCCAAATTCGATCTCTTTGCTCAGCAGTTCCTGGTGCAACACGGCAAAACCAGCTTTGGCAAAGCCGTGCTCCCACTCAGAGATGCTCCAGCAACGGCCGTGGCTGGGATCGCGCAGCTTTTCGAAGGCGTTGACGTACGCCCCGGCCTCGTTGAGCAGCCGGGCCTTTTTGCCACGCAGGTGGGTGCCGGGTACGATGTTATCCACCACGGCCAGTAGGCCGCCGGGCTTCAGCACCCGCGCTGCCTCATTGATGAACTGCTGGATGTCGGGAAAATGATGCGGGGCAATCCGGCAGGTCACAAGGTTAAACTGCCCATCGGCATACGGCAGGTCTTCGGCATCGGCCGGTTCAAACGAGACGTTGCTGAGCCCCTTTTCCGCAGCCAGCCCGGCGGCGACGATGAGCATTTCCGGGGTGAGATCGGTGGCAGTAACGCGAGCCACGTGCGGCGCGAAGGCAAAGGCGGTATGCCCGGCGGCGGTGGCCACGTCCAGCACCTGCCAATCCGGCCGGGGCTGGGTGATTTCCACCAGGCGCGCCAGGCTGTAACCCTTGGCATGGACCGTGCTGGTGGCGTAGGCGGCGGCATTGGCACCAAACTGCTGCTGGACTTTTGCTTTGCTCATGGACGCATTATAGCTCATTCAGACGGTAATGGATTAATCCAGGCCAGCGAGGTACAGGTGCCCATGTCATGAATGAGCATTTGCTGGTAATCGTAGGCTGGGGCCACCAGACCAATGACATTGTCATCGCGGATGAAAGCCAGCCAGGTGCCATCCAGGGACCAGTCGAAGGTAAAGGCCGGGAAGTAGATCTGGTTGTTGATGAGGATGGTGCGGTGGTCGCCCGTCTCCAAATCGTAAAGATGCAGCACACCAAAAGGCAGCGTATCAATCCGTCGGTTTTCGTCTTGCCACCAGGAACCGGAGGCGATGAGGAAACGGCCGTCTGGCGAAAAGCCCAACGAATGTTCACCACGAGAAACATCAAGGGGGAACAGCAGCGTCACGTCACCGGTCTGCCGCTCCACCTGGAAGAGGTAGCCCTCCCTGTTCTGAGCAGCAGCCATCACCAGCAAAATATGGGGATCGGTAGGATGCGCAGTGGCATACTGCATCAGCAGCGGATAGCCCGTCTGCTCAACCAGCGCTTCGGCGAGCGCTTGCGTGGTCAACACTACCTGGGGTTCGACATTATCTATCGAGGCAGTCACCAGCTCTTGGGCAAAAGAAGGTGTGGTGCGAATGTAGCCAAACTCCTCGTTGCCGATCCAAAAGGGAGAGCTGCCCTCGCCAACGGGCACGGCACTTTCCGGCTCAGCCGCCAGGGCCGGCCGCAGCCAAAGCGTGCCGTCTGGGTTCATATTGCCCGGATTGAGCGTGATAAAACGGCCGTCCACCATGTAATGTTGGCTTTCAAAAAGATGGGTTTCGGTGAGCAAAAGGAGCTGTCCGTTCGGTGACCAGTAGGGCGTGCCCTCAATCGCCGTGCTGTCGCACGATCCTTCCTGGCAGCCATCCACATCCACCAGCTGCGAGGCGGGCAGCACCTCTTCATCGATTCCGGTGTAAGTGAGCAGGAAACGGCCGTTCGGGTCCATTTGCCCCAAAGAAATCGAAAAGGCGTCTTCGGCCGTTTTCACCTCGATCCCCGCGCCGTTGTGCCACCACAGCGTCTCCCAATACTGGTCTTCGGAAGGCTGCACCAGCTGTAAAATCACCCCGTTGTCGTGCGGCAGCGGGTTAAAAAAGGCCATCCCCTGCAAATCAAACTCATCAACCCAGGTTTCGCTGCCCAGCCCATAGCGGAACAACTGCGCTCGCTGCATCTCCATCGATTGCGTAAACTCATTCATGCACATCACTTGCAAATCTTGGGCGGGCAAGGGCACGGGCTGCTCGGTGTTATCCAGCATTTCGGACTGAGTTAGGGCAAAAAACCACCAATCCCGCGACAGTTCCTCAACTGGATTTGAATTAAAGGGTGGGCTCAAAAACGCTTCACCCACATTCCTCAGCCAGGAAGAAAAACTCTGGGTTCGTTCCATGCTCTGAATTAAGGTCGTGGGCGGCACATTGCGCTGAACCAGAAAGTCGATAAAGCTCAGGAGATACTGGCTGTTTTCACCGTTTGTATCGGCAAAATCCTGGCTGCCCCAGAAGGGGAACAACAAATCGGTGTGCACACCATCCTCTGCCAGTTGGGTGTAGGTTTCGTGCGTAACGGGCCATTCCGCCAGGCCCAGCTGGCTAAGCTGGTACGTCACAACAGCCTGGTAAACCGGCGCGTGCTGGCAGCATTCATACCCCAGGCTGTAGCCGAAGAGCGCCGCCACCAGGATACGGCCGTAGCCAGTACGCAGCGCCTCGTAGCCATCGTTGTTGATGGGCAGGCCGACCAGCGTGGGCGTCGGCAAATCGAGCCGGAGGTTTTCGTCATACAAATGGGTGGGATCGGCCGTTTCCAGCAGGCTCTCCGGATCCGTGTCGAAGCGAATCCGCATGGGGGTGGTGCAGCTTAGCTCTGGCAGGGTGTCGCAGGTTTCTTCCAGCAAACTTTGCAGCTCGGGGATGAGTTCCTGCACCACAGCCTCATCACGCTGTGGGTAAACAAAGGTGAGATGGTCCAGCTCCTCTGTTTGCCACTCACCCCAAAAATCTTCAAGGGGGGGTGCGAAGAGCCAACGTGTGTCGCCACGACGGTACACGGCCGTTTGCTGCAAAGTCACCGTTTCCAACCCCTCATCCGTCAGCGCCAGGTAATCGCGTGCATAAAGCAGCTGGGCGCCGTTTAAGTCGGGGTCCACTACCAGATTGATGAAGCGCTCGTCCTCGCGGAACAGCGGGGCAAAAGCGGCCTCCCCTTCCGGCAGCTGCAAACCTAAACCGGGATGTTCGTAAAACAGCCCTTCCTCCAGCAAACTGGACTGGGTCTGGCTCCAACCCATGTCTCGCCCAGAAAGCACGGCTTTACCAAGGTCGGCATCCTGCCCCTCCGCGGCGCGGCTCAGGACGTTGTGGGCGGCAAAAATATCGGATTCAACGGCCGTTGTAGCATTCTCGATGCGCCGGTTAACCTGGCGGTACACCACCACCCCCACGGCCACCAGCAAAACTGCCGCCAGAATGAGGGTGCGCCAGGGAGGTTTGGGGGATTCGGCCGTAACCGGCTTATCTTTCCACGTCTGTTCTTCCCAGTCACCATCTTCTTCGGTCTGCCAATCGAATGACATAAGCTTCCTCTTTCGGGCTCACACAACCTGGCTGATTGAAGGAATCTTGCTTAAGGCAAAAAGCAATTCGCACTGCCCAATACCATACCACGCAAGTATGAAGCCGACCCGACGGAATTGCCACGATTTCGACACTCTTCGATGCAATTCACAGGAAAAATTAACTATAGGGGCTTGAGGTGTAAAATGTGAAACGTGAAACGTGAAACGTGAAAAGAAGCAAATCACGTTTCACGTTTTACGCAAAATTGTCTGTCTGATCAAATGAGTCAGAGAAGGTTGTCCAGGCGCCAGATCGCCGCTGCCCCCAACAGCAGCAGCGTGCTAAAAATGAGATACCCTTCAAGGATAGTGGCCTCGGTGATGAAAACAGCCACCATGCCGCCTGCGCCAGTGAGCAGATAAATGAGCAGCACCGCTTCGCGCTGGCCAAAGCCGCGCTGCACCAGCCGGTGGCTTAGATGATCCTTGCCCGGCGTGTTGGGGCTGACGCCGCGCCGCAGCCGGGAAAACACCACCAACGTGGTGTCAAAAATCGGTAATGCCAGGATAAATACGGGTACCATCCAGGTGACAAAGCTGCTGTTGGCCGGGAAGCGCAGCTGCAAGCCCAACAGGGCCAAAACAAAGCCCAGGAACAAGGCCCCGGCATCCCCCATAAAAATCTGGGCGGGCTTGAAGTTAAAGCGCAAAAATCCTAAACACGCCCCGAAAACGGCCGCTGCCAACCCCGCCACCAAAAATTGATCGTTCTGCAAGCCCAGCAGTGTGATAAACGCCGCCGCCACGGCGCTCACCCCGGCGCTGAGCCCATCCATGTTGTCTAAAAAATTAATCGCGTTGCTGATGCCCGCCAGCCATAAAAAGGTAATTGTGTAATTGAGTAATTCGGGAATGGGCAGCTTCACGCGAATGTCGAAGTAAGCCAGGATGACAAAACCGACAAACTGTCCGGCCAGCTTGGCCCAGGCGGGCAGGCCGTACCGGTCATCCAGCAGCCCCACCAGGGCCACCACGGTAAGCGACAGCAACACGCCAGCCACGGTGTTGGGGAAATCGGGCACAAAGGTGATGATGGCGGCCACCGCGCCGCCAAAAATAGCCACACCACCCATCAGCGGCATGGGGGTGCTGTGCAGCTTGCGCTGCGCCGGGGCATCCACAAAGCCGGTGCGAATGGCCAGGCGGCGCACCCAGGGAATGCTGAGTGCGGTGATAGAAAGAGCCATGAGGAAAATCGCGATGACGGTGTTCATAAGAAAAAAGTGGCCGGTGGCAAATAGCAGTGGGCAAGCAACATCATTCTTCCACCTCTATGATGTCGATGCGCAGGATTGTGTCGCCGCTGAACTCCGGGTTTTGTTCCGGGTCACGCAGGGTGAGGTTTTGCAGCACGTCTTCCCCGGCGACCAGCTCACCAAAGATGGTGTGACGGCCGTTTAACGCTGGCAGCTCAGCATAGGTAATGAAAAACTGGCTGCCGTTGGTATTGGCTCCGGCATTGGCCATGGCCAGCAGCCCGGCCCGGTCGAAGGTGAGATCGTTGTCTACCTCGTCGGTGAAGCGGTAGCCGGGTTCGCCGCCGCCGGTTCCTGTGGGATCGCCGCCCTGGGCCACAAAACCCTCCAGGACGCGGTGGAAGGTTGTGCCATCATAAAACCCTTGCTGCGCCAGAAAAACAAAGCTGTTCACCGCCAGCGGCGCTTCTTGGGGGAAGAGCCGCAGCCGCATTTCCCCTTTTTCCGTCTGGATCACGGCTTCGTACTCCTGGTCCAGATCGATGACAAAGTCGGGATACTCGGTGAAGTAGTTGTTGCGCTCGTCGGGCGGGATGTTGGCTAACGGCCGTGCTAAATCCTCAAGTGACGTGCTGGGCTCCGTTTCCGGCGTCAGCTGCTGGATGAAGAGCTGAAGCTCGCCCTGATATTCCGGCGGGCTGATTTGCAGCACCTCGTTGGCCAACGCTTCAGCCTGTTCCAGGTCACCCATTTCGCGGTAAATCTGGGCCTGCAAATACTTCACGTTCCAGGCAGGCACCACCTGCTGCGCCGGGTCCAGCGCCAGCGCCTGATCGTAAGCATCAATCGCTTCATCGTAGCGCTCAATTTGCTCGTACAGCTGGCCTGCCCGCACCCAGGCCCGCGCGTTGTTCGGGTCCAGGGCCAGGCCCTCTTGCAGCGCAGCGACAGCCTGATCCAGGAAGGCATCTGATTCGGCCGTCTCGGTGGCGGCACAGCTGACCGCAGCATCGGCCCAGGCAAAGAAGGTATCCGGGTAAAATGGATCGATCGCAGCCGACTGCTCATAGATGGCCAGGCTGTCGGCGCAACTCTTTCCCTGGGCCAGCACCAGCCGGGCATACTCGTTGCGAATGACCGAGTTTTGCGGGCTGAGTTCCAGCGCGCGCCGGTAATACTGTTCCGCTTTCTGCAGATGCTCGGCGCGTTCGCTTTCCGTGAGGCTGACCGCCGCCCAGCGCGTGTTCAAGCGGGCCAGGTTGGCGGTGTGGTCGGTGTTGAGCGGATTAATGTCTTGGGCCAGGAACAGCTGCTGTTCTGCCTCCGCCAAAAGTTGTTCTTGTTCCGCCAGGTCCGAGGTGACGTTTGAACGCTCCAGGTAAGCCCGGCCCAGGAAAAGGTAATAAAAATCTTCGCTTGGCGCCCGGTCGATGGCATCCTGGTAAATGGCGATGGCGCTGTCCCAGCCGGTAGCATTGCCGCTCGCGGTCGCATCACTCTCAAAGAAAACCCCTCGCTTGTACACCATGTCTGCCTGCACCACCCGCACATTGGTGGCCAGGATGACAAAAACGGCCGTAAACCCCAATACCCCCAGCAGCGAATAGGCCTGCACCGAGCCGCTGTCACGCAGCCGCGGCTTCTTGCTCAGGCTCACGCCAAACGCCGCGATGATCATCAAGGCAAACACAAAGACGTAAAAATAGGCCAGGAAGCTGGCCGCCTGGCCCGCTTCCTGAACCAGGTAACCAAACAACCGGCTGACATCCTCAGGTGGCGGCACAAACGCGCGGTAAAGCAGAGAAAAACGCAGCAGGCTGGCCTGGTACAGGGCATAGATGAACCCCACGCTAAAGGAAATCGCCGCCATGATGGCCACCGGCGTGAGCAGATTGCGCCAGGTGGGGTCCCACAGCAGGTAGAGCATGGCCCCACTGAAAACGGCCGTTACCAGCGCCGCCAAAATCCCCCCGCCCACCAACACTGGCAGGGCAAACAGCAGCCCGGTCACGGCCACCCCGGCGGCAAACAGGCGGTCGTTTTTGGTGAAACGCAGCTGCAAGTTGCCACCTGCCCACAGACATAACGCACCCCACATCCACAGCAAGGTCTGGCCCAGCAGAGCCGTCGCGCCTGCGTTGGCCGGGAGTGGTATCAGCAGGCGGTAGAGAATGGCCGCTGCCCCCATGACCAGAAAAGAAATCGACACCAGGGACTTCTGGCTCTTATCGACTTCGCGAGAAATCGGCGCAATTTTCAGATCGCCGTCCTTCAACATTTCGCTGACGGCAATGAGCAAACCCATGCTCCAGGTAAGCACCAGCATCAGGTAAATGAAGGGCGACTCGGCAAAATCCCGCTTGATGTTCACAAAAAAACTTTGGTGCAGAATGTCTACGGCCGTTAAATCGCTCACGCTCTCCAGCACCAGGTCCGGTGGCTGGGAATAGGTGGTGTACGTGTAACCCATGATGCCCACGATGAGTGCCAGCATGAAGCTGTACAGCAGCACCGGCCCCGCCCAGCCGGAGAATGTAGCCGGAACGGCCGTACGCGCCCCACGCCGCCGCCGACCTTTGCTGGGAACGGCCGTTTCTTCCACTTCCACCACCGGTGTTTCTTGCTGCCGGGGCAGCCAGTAGGTGACAATAAACAGCAGCCCCACGTACAAAAAGAAATGCAGCCGGGTGGCCGAAATGGCAATGCCGAAGTGAATCTCCACAAAATGGGCCAAAATCGCTGCAACCAGGGCCACCACCAGCAGCCGTTCAGCCGAAAACGGCTGGGCTTCCACCTCCGACGTGTCGGCAAAGAGGGCGTAGTAAATCAGGTACAGCACCAGCCCGGCAATCGAGCCAAACGGCAGGGCCACACCGATGTACACCACCCCGCGCCACCAGGCAAAGAGGACGGCCGTTATCACCCCCACCCCAACCCACAAGCCGATCAGCAAATTGCGCTCAAAATTGGTGCGCAGCACACCCAGCCAGCGGAAGCCGTACAAAAAGACGCTGAGATACAGCGCCTGCCACACCAAAAAGCCCGCCAGCCCGGTAATCACCAGCGCGTCAAACGTTTCGTTATGCGAACGATCCGGCGAGGCGTTGCGTGACTCCAGCGTCGCCAGTTCGGGCGGGTAGAAGCTGTTGTAGGCCACGTACATCGACTCAGGACCGTAGCCGATGAGCGGCCGTAAAAAGTTGAAGGTGTCTGTGCTGCCATCGGGAAAAACAATTGGCTCATGCGGTTGGAGGAGTTCCAAAACGCCTTCCCAAATGAGAGTACGCACCCGTCCCGTGCCCGTGTCGGCCTCCAGCACCTGGCCTAAACGGCCGATGCGCGGCAGCTCGCGCCATTCGTCCAGTGTGGTGAACACGTTGCCCACTACCGGAATCTCCAGGTACGGATTGGTCGTTTCGCGGGGCAGGTTAAACAGCACCACCCAGACAGCCAGCAGCAGCGACATCACAATCCAGCTAAACCAGAGCCAACGCCAGCCACGCTGCGCCGCCACCAGCACAAACATGCCTACGATGACCAGTCCCACGGCCGCCACAAACGCCACAAAGGAGGACATCGGCCCGGCCAGGCTGGCCAGGTAGCCCGCGCCAGTCAGCCCGCGCAGGATGAGGAGGATGGCGGTGTAGGAAACGGCCGTTCCCGCCACCACAAACAGCGCGCCGCGACCCGCTTCAGAGAGCCGGAATCGTCCCTGGCTCTCGGCAGCATTGCGCAGGCCCACCAACACCACCAGGATGAAGGCAAACAGGCCCGCGCCCAGCCCCAGCCACGGCCCCCGGCTGCCCGACCAGTAAATGGCGATCAGCTGGATGGCCACGGTAAAAATGTAGGCCGACGAACGCATCACATCCGCGCCAGACAGCTCCTCATCGCTCAAAATGCTGCTAAACGAGGCGATAATCCGCGCGACGGTCAGCGGCACGGCCATAATGAGGTAAGCGGCGATGAAGATAGCGTTACCCATGTGCCCGGCCACGCGCGCGCTCACGTCGCCCGCCCAGGGCAGCGGGTCCAGGTTAAAGTGCTGCAGCAGGCCATAAAAGGCCACGGGGATAGAGGTGATGATGACGGCCGTTACCAGCCGCCTTGCCTGGGCGCGGGTGCGCATGGTGGCAATCGTCGTGCCAAAAATGACGATGTAGGCGAAGGTGGTGTAGGTGCCCTGCAGGCGCTGGTAGGAACCAGCCCAGCTCACCAGCGGCGTCACGGAAAAGAGCGACGAGATGATGTACACCAGCACCAGCAGCGCTATGATGAGCAAAAACGGCATACGCCAGAAGGAATCTGCGGCGCCCCAGCGCAGGCGACTAGCTTGCCTCCACTGCCGCAAATCGACAAATTTCACCAGCCAGGCGGCGCCCATCGCCACGGCAATGGAGCGTAGGAGGGTAAGTTTATCCGGTTCAAACACCCGGTCGGAGTGTATATTGAAGAAGAGCGGCACGGCAATCACGGCAAACAGCCAGCCGACCTCGATAAGGCCATCGCACCAGCGAGAGAGTTTCGTTTCCATAGGGGCGCAATCTTAACCGAAAAATGGGTAATGGTAAACGGTTATTTGCTAAGGGTTAATGCGTGGTGTGTAGGGAAGGAGATGGCCATATTGTACTTGCTGCTGGGTAGGAACGGCCGTTATGACCACAAGGCAGTGGGGACTAGGCATAAAGGCCGCTTCAGTGAGCGATGAAAAAACCAAGATTGCCGTTGCCGAGAAAACTTGACCAAGCCCAACCGATTGCATTGTTACCCAAGAGTCTCAGGTCGGAACGATATTGGTGCGTCCTTCCCACTTCCCGTACTCGGCAATTGGCTTGAAGCGAAGAGTCGTGAACTCGAAATGAAAATCCTTGCGCCGGCGCTCGGCCATCGCCGCAGCGTGACGCTCAGGTCGAGACACAGGGCTATGTCCACGAACCATGTCAACCATTTCCTGTTGGGAGGTCCACACTGAAAAAGTAGAGACCGTGCGAGGCAGCCTCATAGCTGCTATCGCCAGGGTTGTGCCTGGATGGTCTCGGACAAGTTCTTCGACCGGCTTGCCCCAATGAATAAAGCGTGGAACTTGTGGAAGTTTCATGCGAGCGAGGGTCACCGCTACCACCGGTGCTGCGGGATCTTGTTCTCCAACGCTTTCAGCAAGTCCGTCAAACTCGCGGACCTGACCCCAGCGCCGTTGGAACGCCATCCGAACATGCCAGCCGGTGGCCAGCGCACGGCCAAGCCTCGTGCTGGCGAGAAATTCATCTATCGCCACATGGCTATCCCACGCTGCAAACATTGTCAGATGGCGGAGTTGCATCCGTGCAGGTGACAGGATAGGAGCACCGAGCGTCATCTTCGTCATACACTCTGCGTGGATGAGGCCGGGAACCTGCTTACCGGTCGGCGGGCGACAAAGCGCCATGACCGTTGTGCGAATTCCTGTTTTTGCAAGATGGAAGGTATATACTGTCATGAGTTTGTCGCTACTACAACACATGTGATCTGCACGAGTGCAGTTTCATTTTCTACTCTTTCACTAGAGACGCCTAACTGTGTAGGTTCGTTTATCGAAATCTGTCATCTCAATTTGGAACACAGACTGCCCTAAGAACCGTGCAAATTTACCATCTTCACACACAAGGCACGCCGATTCGTCAATGCCAAAACCGATTTTAGTTTTTGTCTGGCTCATTACTTCTAACACTTCAGGCAAGGCCTGCCATTCACTATAATGCACCCCAATTACAAAATCCTGTGCCAGGCCCAAACCTTGAACAATTCTTAGCCCCTCTTCTTTCGTTTCATCAGGCGTAAGTTGGCAAAATTTTAGCGCAATCAAGGCGCCTGCTGATATTCCTGCGACTGGAACACCCATTTGATACCTTTGACGAATAATTGTCCGCAACGGCTCAGAAGCAAATAACTGATGATACGTAGGAGTGTTTCCACCGCATATAAAAATACCTGTAGCATTGCGCAAAGCTAGATCCGCTGACTCTCCGTCAAGAAGCCCATTCTCATCTGGCGTGATAGCAATATAGTGAAATACTTCTCTCTCTATCCAGGGTTGGATAATTTCAACTTTGTATTTCTCCCATCCAGCTCGTGTTTGCGCGAGTACCGCCATGACGGCATTGTGTCCACCTGCAGCTGCGACAAACTCATCTGCGTAAACTTTGTAAGTTGGAGTTCCTCCGAGAAGAAATAACCGTCTTTTAGCTGCCATATTTGCGAAGGGAGATTTGAGCAATCTAACAATAATTGATTTGCATAAAGGGGAGCGAAACGTACCAGGATAATCAAATACGGCGCCCAACATATACAGCTAAGATCCGTCAAACGCCGCCTGCACAATTTCCTGGGCTTCGGACTGGATTTGGCGCAGATGGTCTTCCCCTTTAAAGCTTTCGGCGTAGATTTTGTAGATGTCCTCGGTGCCGGACGGCCGTGCCGCAAACCAGCCACTCTCCGTCACCACCTTCAGGCCGCCGATGGCCGCGCCGTTGCCCGGCGCGTGGGTCAGCTTGGCGGTAATCGGTTCGCCCGCCATCGTGCTGGCGCTCACCATCTCTGGCGATAGATTGCTGAGGATTGTTTTTTGCTCGCGGCTGGCGGGCGCGTCGCTGCGCTGGTAGACCGGACTGCCAAACAGGCTCTCCAGCTCACGGTAATGCTCGCCGGGGTCACGTTGGGTAACGGCCGTAATCTCTGCTGCCAACAAATTCAAAATCAAGCCATCTTTGTCCGTGGTCCACACCGTGCCGTTATGCCGCAGGAACGACGCCCCTGCGCTCTCCTCGCCGCCAAAGCCAAACGAGCCATCCACCAACCCATCAACAAAATATTTGAAGCCCACAGGCACTTCGGCCAAGCGCCGCCCCAATTTGGCCGCCACCCGGTCAATCATCGAGCTGGAAACCAGCGTCTTGCCAATCGCCGCGTCGGCGGGCCAGCCAGGGCGGTGCTGGAACAGGTACCAGATGGCTACCGCCAGGTAATGGTTTGGATTCAGCAGCCCGGCGCTTTTGGTGACGATGCCGTGCCGGTCGGCGTCCGGGTCGTTGCCGAAGGCGATGTCGAAGTCGTCCTTGAGCCGGATCAGGCTGGCCATGGCGTAGGGCGAGGAGCAGTCCATGCGGATTTGGCCATCTTTGTCCACGGTCATGAAGCGGAAGGTGGGGTCAACGGCCGTATTCACCACCGTCAAATCCAGTCCGTAGCGCTCGGCAATCGGTTCCCAGTAGTGCACCCCCGCCCCACCCATCGGATCGACGCCAATTTTGAGGCCCGCCCGGGCAATGGCGGCCATATCAACCACATTTTCCAGGTCGGCCACGTACGGCGCGATGTAGTCGTGCTGATGCACGTTGCTGGCCTGCATCGCTCGAATTAGCGGAATTCGCTTCACCGCTTTCAGGCCATCGGCCAAGATCTCATTGGCCCGATTCTGAATGGTTTTGGTCGTTTCAGTGGCTGCCGGACCGCCTTCGGGCGGGTTGTACTTAAAACCGCCGTCGTCGGGCGGATTGTGTGACGGGGTGATGACCACACCATCGGCCAGGGCAGTGGTACGGCCGTTGTTGTATGTCAAAATCGCGTGAGAGATGGCCGGTGTCGGCGCATATTCCAGGCCTTCCTGGATGAACAGCTCAACCCCGTTGGCGGCAAACACCTCAATCGCGCTAATTTGCGCCGGTTCAGACAGCGCGTGGGTGTCCATGCCCATGTACAGCGGCCCGGTAATGCCCTGCTGCTGGCGATATTCACAAATGGCCTGGCTGACGGCCAGAATGTGCGCCTCGTTAAACTGCGCCGCCGTGGACGAGCCGCGATGGCCCGACGTGCCAAAGCTCACCTTCTGGTCAATGTTGGCCGGGTCAGGATGGATAGTGTAATACGCCGAAACAAGGCGGGGAATGTTTACAAGCAAGTCATTTGGCGCAGGTTTGCCGGCAAGGGGATGCAGGGACATGGGTCATTTCTCCTTTCACACTTTTACTTCACCTGTTATTCCCACCTTCGCGGGAATCCAGAATTGGCGCCTTATTGTAACAGGGATTGTGGCAATGTCGGAAACGGCCGTTACCCAGCAGGGTCTACGAACAAGTTGTCATTAAATTTCACGCCAAGTCGCAAAGACGCAAATTTTTCCCCTTTTCCCTTTGCGTCTTTGCGGGAGTTAATTGCTTTGCCTGGCAAGTTGTTCGTGCACCCTACCCAACATTGGTGTAGGGGCGGGACGGCGCGGCCTAATCCTAACTGAAACAAATGGCCTTCAACCGCGCCGTCTCGCCCAGCATAATGAACCCTAGCCTGTGGTTACCCGTTCATTTTTGCTGCAGTACGGCCGTATAAACCCCCTGCACCTTCGCCACCATCTGCGCCAGGCCAAATTCACGCCTGGCCCGTGCCTGCCCTGCCTGGCCCATCTTGCGGCACAGTTCAGGCTCGCTGGCCAACTGCTGAATGGCAGATGCCAACACCTCTGGCTGCTTTGGCGGCACGATGCACCCCGTCACGCCATCCTGCACCACAAACGAGGTGCCGGTGCCCAATTCGGTTGTCAGGCACGGCAGACCGGCGGCCATGGCCTCTTGCAGCACCTTGCCAAACGCTTCGGCGCGGCTGTTGGCGGGCAGCACAAACAGGTCGCCGCTGGCATAAAACCTGGGCAAATCGGCCTCGCTGACCTCACCGACAAACTGGACCTTGTCGCCCAGACCCAGGCTGTGGCTCAACTGCTGCCACACACCGCGCAGCGGGCCATCGCCGCCAAACAGCAGGCGCACCGGCACGTCGGCGGGCAGCTGGGCCACCGCCCGCAGCAGATCATCGCCGCCTTTGTAGTAGCGGTGCCGTCCGATGAAGAGCAAGGTGAAACGGCCGTCTCGCGCCACCAATGGTTCAGCCCCGGCAAATCGCTTGGCATCTACGGCATAGGGCACGATAGTACATTTGTGGGCCAACGGCCGTAAATAAGGCGAGCTCTGCACGTAATTGTCGCTGGCAGCCAGGATGCCTACCGCGCTGGCCAGCACCCGGCGCAGCAGCGGGTTGTAGAACCGTAAGATGCGCTGCTGTTTCACTACGTCACTGTGATAGGCGATGAGATACTGCCGTCTCCGCCCCAGCAGCCATTGGCTCAACTCCCCCACCGGATAAGGAAAATGCACCTGCGTAATGTCTGGCCTTAACCTTGCCAGCAACAAAGGCAGCGTGACGCTCAGCGGCGTTGAGGCCACCGTCGTCAAACGACCCGCCCGAATCACCCGCACCCCGTTGATCGTCTCCCGCGCCTGCTGCCCGCCCGGATTGGTCACCAGGACCGTTACCTGATGCCCAAGCGCCGCTTCGGCCTCCGCCAGGTCCTTGATGTGGTTCTCAATCCCACCCACAACCGGCCAGTAATCCTTGTAAACATGCACAATCGACAACATGCCCGCATTATACCGTGATCGGGAATCCGTGGTCCGTAATCCGTATTCGGTAATCGGTTAGCGGTAATCCGATTACCGTTCACCGTTCACCGATCACCGACAAATTGGCACGCCAACGGCGAACCGATACAATCCCCGCATGAATCGCGCCCGCCACCTTTTACGTTCCTCTGTCCTGGTTATCTTCTTTTTGGGCCTGGGCAAAGTAACCGGCCTGATTCGGCTCCAGCTGGTGGCCAACGTGTTTGGTACCTCCAAGGACTACGACGCTTTCACCGCCGCCAACCAGCTGCCTGAAGTCTTTTTTGTCCTGATTGCCGGTGGCTCGCTGGCAGCTGCTTTTATCCCCGTCTACTCCAACACCCTCAACCACGAATCGCGCCAGAAAGCGTTTGCCCTGGGCAACACCATTCTCACGATTGTGATTTTGCTGCTGGGCGCCGTTTCTGCCACCGGGGCCATTATTGCCCCCTGGCTCACGCGGGTGGTGCTGGTGCCCAACTTCTCGCCCGAACTACAACAGCTCACCGCCGACATTATGCGCGTCATTCTGATCCAGACCACCATCTTTGGCATCAGTGGGGTGTTGAGCAGCATGCTCAACGCGCACCAACACTTTGCCCTGCCCGCCCTGGCACCGCTGGCATTAGACATCGGTTACGTGGTGGGGCTGTATCTATTTGTGCCGCAGCTGGGCATTATCGGACTGGCCTGGGGCACGGTGGTGGGCGGCGTGCTGCACATCGCCATCCAGGTGCCCGCGCTCATCAAATACCGCATCGGTTACCGGCCCGCACTCCACTGGCGTCTCAGCGGCGTAGGCGAAATCGTGCGGCTAATGGGGCCACGCATCGTCACCCTGGGCGCCATCCAGGTGGCCGACCTGTTTATCATTCGTCTTACCTCCGGCCTGCCCGAAGGCAGCACTTCAAGCTACTTTTACGGTTATGCCCTAATGCAGCTCCCGGAAACGCTCTTTGGCACGGCCATCGCCCTGGTCATCTTCCCCACGCTGGCAGAGCTGTTTAACGTGGGTGACGTGGGGGGGATGAAGGAAACGGCCGTCAACGCCCTCGGCATCATCTGGACCCTTACCATTCCCGCGGCGGCGCTGATGGTGTTGCTGGGTGAGCCCGCCATCGCTTTCTTGCTGGAAGGCGAAGTGTTCGACGCTAACTCCACCCGGCTGGTCTACAGTGTCCTGCTGGCTTTTAGCGTGCGCCTGGTAGCCGAAGCCACGCTGGAAATTGTCGCCCGCCTTTTTTACGCCCAACACAACACCCGCACGCCAATGTTTGCCTACCTGGGCTGGCTGGTAGTCAACGTAGCCGCGGCCTATGCTCTGGTGGACAGCCTGGGCGTCGTGGGGTTGGCATTGGCCAGTTCAGTGGCGTTTACGCTGCTTTCGGCCGTTTTGTTTTGGCTCAACCGGCTGCCGATCCGACCGTTGACCCTGGTGACTGGACGCGCTTTGCTGGGAACGGCCGTCCTCACCCTGGTTATTTTAGGCGTGCGGCAGGTTATTGATTCGGCCGTTCTCTTCCTGTTGGTTGGCGGATCGCTTGGGGTCGCCAGCTACCTGGTACTGAACCTGCTGCTGGGTGGCCAGGAAATCCCCACTCTCCTCCGCCTCGTCCGCAAGCAGCCCGCCTAAATAACCCTCTATTTCTCTCAAAAATCTCACTGTTCTGCGCCAGGCTTAGCGCTCTCTGCGACCAACTTCCCGATTGAAACACAGCTTTTGAACACACGTTCATTCACCGAGATTCGATCTTGACACAATAGAACGTTCGTGCTAAACTCCCAACCATTATTCCCACAAGTTCAATTAGCAATGCAACCACCTTCCTGCCAGCAACGTCGTCGTTCGGCTGGTGTCTTTCGGGCTGCATTGTCACAATAAGGAGAAAACTCATGGCAAAAGCATCAAATGGAGACGGCCGTGCCAGCACCCTGGAAAAAACCCTGGATTCCATTACCAAGCGCTTTGGCGAAGGCACCATTATGCGCCTGGGTGAAGCCCACAACCTGCAGGTCGAGGTGATCCCCACCGGTTCACTCTCCCTGGACATCGCGTTGGGCGTGGGCGGTCTGCCGCGCGGTCGTGTCATTGAAGTGTATGGCCCGGAATCCTCCGGAAAAACCACACTTTGCCAGCACGTTATTGCCGAAGCCCAAAAGCGTGGTGGCGTTTGTGCTTTCATCGACATGGAGCACGCCCTCGATCCTACCTACGCGGCCAAAATTGGCGTTAACATCGATGATTTGTATGTTTCCCAGCCCGACACAGGTGAGCAAGCGTTGGAAATTGCCGAAGCGCTCATCCGCTCCGGCACCATGGACGTGGTAGTGGTAGACTCGGTGGCTGCTCTGGTGCCCCGGGCCGAAATCGAAGGTGAAATGGGCGATTCACACGTTGGTTTGCAGGCGCGCTTGATGTCCCAGGCCCTGCGCAAGCTGTCTGGTGTCATCAAACAAACCAACACCATTGTGATTTTCACCAACCAGCTCCGGTCCAAAATCGGCGTGATGTTTGGCAACCCGGAAACCACCAGCGGTGGTAACGCGCTAAAATTCTACGCCTCTGTGCGCCTGGACATTCGGCGCATTCAGTCCATCAAAGGGGGCAACGAGGTCATTGGTAACCGCACCCGGGTAAAGGTGAAGAAAAACAAAGTGGCGGCTCCCTTCACCGAGTGTGAATTCGACATCATGTACAACGAAGGTATCTCACTGACTGGCGACGTGATTGACCTGGCCGTGGAGTACAGCATTGTGGACAAACGAGGCGCTTACTTCCGCTATGGTGAAACACTTCTAGGGCAGGGTCGTGAAAACGCCAAAGTTTTCCTGGCCGAAAATCCCCAGGTTCTGGATGAGATTGAGTTCCTCATCCGCCGTGAAGCCGGGCTGCCCACCACCGAATTTGAGGGTGTGGAACCACAAAACGGTGCCGTGGCTGAGGACGCTGTTTTTTAGGTAAACGGCCGTTAGCCACAAAAAAACCCAGCAAAAAGCCCTGGCTTTGGGCCAAAGCCAGGGCTTTTTGCATCAACCCTTCTTTTTGACATGCCCCCCAGGCTTGTTATAATTGCTCTAGACTCATTAATGGGCATAACTCTACAAATTGCTGTGTTTTGTCCCCAACGACCTACAAAAACTTAACATTTAAAAACGCAGAGCCACAACACATCATTCCCTGCGTAGGAGAAACTTGTCATGAGTGAAGAACAAGCTGAAACAATGGAGCAAGAAGCTGCTCCAGAGGTCAAGCCGACCAGTATCAACGACCTCAAACCCAAAATGAAACTTAAAGGAACCGTCAGTCGGCTGGAGTTGTACGGCGCCTTCATCGATCTGGGGATTGGTCCCAGCGCCCTTATTCACATTTCGCAGCTGGGCAAAGAACACGTGAACCGTGTAGCCGATGTTTTGAGTGTGGGTGAGGAGGTTTCGGTGTGGGTAGACAAGATTGACCCGCAGCGGGAACAAATTATGGTCACCATGGTTGCCCCCCTAGACGTGGAATGGGGCGAACTGGATAAAGGCCAGGTTTATACCGGCACCGTAAAGCGGTTGGAAAACTTCGGTGCTTTCATCGACATCGGCGCCGAGCGCGAAGGGCTCGTACACATCAGCGAGCTGAGCCACAACTACGTTAAACACCCCTCTGAGGTATTGACCGTCGGTGACGAGGTCCAGGTGCAGGTGTTGGGCTTTAGCAAGCGCAAGCGCCGGATCGACCTCAGCATCAAAAACTTGCTGGAAAAACCAGAATCTCAGGCTAGCGAAGCCACTCCCGCCGAAGTTTACGAATTTGAAGAAGAAGTTGATGAAGACATGCCAACGGCTATGGAATTTGCGCTGCGCCAGGCAATGGGGGATTCCATTCCCATGCGCCAAAAAGGCGGCAAGAAAAAGAAGAAGCAACGCCATAACAAAAACCGCGAGCAGCAAGAGGATATTCTCAACCGGACGCTTCAAGTTCAGCACAACGGTTAAGCAAAAAGCAAAGCCCCGATTTTCGGGGCTTTATTTTTTCTGATTCAAGTTGGCCTGTAATCAATGGTTTCAGCCCAGTCGAGCATCCAGGCGGTCAGCTGGCTGCCAGGGGCGACGTATCGTACCCCCTCGGGCACAATCAGCAAGGCGTTGGCCTTGACCAGCGAAGTCATGATGTGCGAGCCTTGATCGCCCGTTTGCGAAGCGTCGTAGCCATTCTCCGAACGTGTCACCACGGCACGCAGATAACTTTCTCGTCCGTCGGAATGAATTTCTTCATGAATGGTTGCCTGGACGGTTGGCCGATCCAAAGGTTCCTTGCCAGACATCTTCAAAATGGCGGCACGGGCAAAGCGCTCGAAGGAAACCATGGCGGAAACCGGGTTGCCAGGCAGGCCAAGGTAGGGCACATCGTGGTAAACACCATAGGCCAGCGGCTTACCAGGGCGCATCCGCACCCGCCAAAAACCAACATTGCCTTCTTGCTCCAAGACCGCCTTCACCACATCATACGCCCCCACGGAAACACCCGCTGAACTGATAAACAAGTCAGCTTTAGCCTCCAAACCGGCCTGGAGCTTCTGACGAACGGCCGTTTCCGTATCCCCCGCAATGCCCAACACAATTGGTTCCGCGCCCAGCGCCAGAACCTGGGCTGCCTGGGTGTAGCCGTTGCTGTTGCGGATTTTGCCCGGCTGCAGCGGTTGATCGATCTCCAGCAGTTCATCCCCTGTAGCCAGGATGGCCACCCGCGGGCGGCGAATCACCTCCACTTCACTGATGCCCAACGAGGCCAGGACACCAACTTCCTGCGGCCGTAAAACATGCCCCTTCGCCAGTATCGTGCGGCCAGGCTCGATGTCCTCACCGGGATGGCGAATGTAATCGCCCGCTTTCACAGACCGATTGACCTGAATTTGTTCCGGCAGCGGCCGTTCCTTATTGCGCCACGCCTCGTTGGTATCTTCCACCGGCACCACGGCATCGGCGCCAGGCGGCACCGGCGCGCCGGTCATGATGCGTACGGCCGTGCCCCGCTCCACGGCCACATCCAATACGGCCCCAGCCGCCACATCGCCAATCACGCGCAGGGCAGCCGGGTTTTCGGGAGCAGCATCGGTCAGGTCGGCGGCAATCAACGCGTAGCCGTCCATAGAGGAGTTAGCAAAGGGCGGCAGGCTTTCCTGCGCCACGACATCCTGGGCCAAAACGCGCCCCAGGCCAGTCAGCAAGGCCACACGCTCAGCAGGCAGCACAGAGACACCAGCCAGAACGGCCGTTAAGGCTTGTTTTACGGTTAAATATTCTGCTTCACTCATGGGTTTTGTCAGTAAATGGATGGGTGGGTCGGCAGGAGCCGACCAACATTTTAAGCTTCAACGGATGCCAAACGGCCGTCTAACGCCAAAACCACCGCGGCACCCTGCATCGCGGTCAGCACGTTCTGCACGTGAGTCCACAAATCGAGCGAACCGCCAAAACATTCGCGGCTAAAATCGGCCGCCACTTCTTCTACGTGATGGCGATCAACTCCGGCGGCAAAGCGTCGATCCTTCCACTTTTTGCGGATAGAGGAAAGGGTGACTTCGGCGATGTTTTTAGACGGCCGTACCAGCGTCGTGGCAATCACCAGCCCGGTGATTTCGTCACAGGCCAGCAGGGCATAATCGATGGGTTTGGCACGGGGAACGGCCGTACCCTCCGTGTAGTGTGACAGAATGACGCGAATCGTCTCCTCGTTCCAGCCCCGCTCGCGCAAAATCTTCGAGCCTTCCATGGGATGTCGGTCCAGGTCGGGGTGAATCTCCCAGTCGAAATCGTGCAGCAGACCAACCGTTTCCCAGTAAGCCACATCTTCGCCCAGAGCGCTGGCGTACCAACCCATCGCTGCACTGACGGCCAGCATATGCCGCCGCAGCCCATCGTCCTGCACAAATTCACACACCAAATCCCAGGCATCCGACCGATCAGGCATCCAATTCTTCTCCGTCTTTGTCTTCGCTTTCAGGTTGGCCTTTCGCCCCACAGTCGCAGCCGCCGCCCTCGTGTTTAGAGCAGCCTGCTTCGGCCTTTTTCTTCAACGCTTCAAGTTCTTCCAACGGTTCCAGCTCATGGCGGAAGACTTCGTAAATATCGCCTTCAACCTGCACCACCACCGAATCGCGCAAAACGCGCACGTCGCGCACACGCCCTTCACCATGCGGCGTACCTACCCGCTTGCCCACTTTGGGCAGCGTTTTGCGGGCCTCCACATATTGTTCGTACTCATAAACCAGGCAGCAGCGTAAACGGCCGCACATCCCCGTAATCTCCTGCGGGCTCAACGAAATGCCCTGCGCCTTGGCCATGCGGATGGAAATAGGGCTGAACTCGGTCAAAAAAGTAGAGCAGCAGCGCGGCGCGCCACACGCGCCGTAGCCTCCCATGATTTTGGCCACATCCCGCGGCCCAATCAGGCGCATCTCAATTTTGGTGCGGAAATGTTTCCCCAGGGCACTCTGCAGGGGATTGACATCCAGCTTTTTGTTTTCCGTCGTGTAATGAAAGGTCAGCCAGGAACCATCAAAGCTGTACTCTGCCTTGACAAACTTGGCGTCGCGGATGTTCAGCGAGGTCGCCTTTTCGCGGCAGCTAATCAATGCATCCAGTTCCCTGGTTTCCCATACCTGCTTCATCACCATATCGCGAGGGTTTGCTTTGCGCTCAATGGCGCGCATACCACGCTGGCGATGTGCCTCTTCCTGGCCGATGAAGCTGATCACCTGACCCAGCTGCCGACCACGTTTTGTTTCCACAATCACGTAATCGCCCGGATCCACATCATCATGATTTCGGCCCAACTTAAAGTAGTAAAGCTTGCCCAGCTTTTGAAATCGCACCCCCACAACTGAGGTGCGCTCTGTGGCTATAATTGCCATAAATTAACTCCATACAAAAGGCCTCAAACGTTGCTGGCATCACGAGGAAGTGAGTCGCAACGTTAAAACCTGGATTGAAATACACCGGTACAAGTATAAGCTACACCTGCCAGACGTGACTTTTTTGCTCAGATAAGATTTACTTATGTTATCATAACCCAGCCACTTTTTACCAATTTCTTAACAAAAAGGCCAGCCCCGCTTGCCCTGATGGACACGGTGCTGGCCTTAACTCTGGCAAATAGGTTGGCGTTATCCCACCAATTCAATCGGAATGAAGTTATTCGACTTTTGTAAAGCCAACACACTGACGCGGGCCGCCACTTTCTGGGCAATTTCCTCAATGGCGTTAGCCGCTGGCGAATCTGGGAAAGCCACCACGATGGGTTGACCACTATCGCCGCCCATACGCACATTGGCATCCATCGGCACGCTGCCCAGGTATTCTGACTGATAATCGGCCGCCAACTTGGCCCCCGCCCCAGTGCCAAAAAATTCGCCGCTCATATTTTCCACGACACCCAGAATCGGCACTTCGAGTTTCTCAAACATCTTCAGGCCACGCAGCGCATCGGCGGCAGCCACCTGCATCGGCTGAGTCACGACGACGGTGCCGGACAGGGGCAGCACCTGCGCCAGCGTCAGCTGAGCATCGCTGGTACCCGGCGGCAGATCGATAATGAGGTAGTCAAGCTCGCCCCACTCCACATCGGTGAGCAGCTGCGTGATGGCACTGTGCAGCATAGGGCCACGCCAGATGAGCGGCTGGTCTGGCTGCACCAGGAAGGCCATGGAGATAAATTTGACCCCATAATTTTCGGCTGGCACCATTTTGCGATTACGCGGCGGCGGCATTTGGGCCACACCCATCATCATCGGCACATTAGGCCCGAGAATGTCGGCATCCAGCAAGCCTACGCTGGCGCCTGTTTGGGCCAGGGCAATGGCTAAATTCACAGCGATAGTGGACTTACCCACGCCGCCTTTACCGCTGGAAACAGCGATGGTGTTGCGGAACGATTGACCCAACTTGTCTTTAATCCGCCGGTCGGTCGGTACATTGGCATCCCAGCCGATAGTGATTTTGCCAATCCCGGGCACGCTGGCCAGCGCAGCACGGCTATCTGCCTCCATTTTGCCCTTGAGGGGGCACGCAGGCGTGGTGAGCATAATCGTAAAGCTAACGTCGCTGCCTTCGATTTTTAGATTGCGGATCATATTCAGGGAAACGAGGTCCCGGTGCAGTTCTGGTTCGATGACGGTGGCGAGGGCGGCCGTTACGGCCGTTTCCGTCACCCCACCCTCTTTATTTCGTTTAAACATAATGACTCCTTAAACAGAGATTGCGTACCTCACCCCTGGGGATGAAATACGCAATGCTCAGAAATGTCTTCAAATGGTCAGACACGGGAAAGTTAGTAATATTCCCCGCGATAGAACAACTGCTTGGTGTGTTCTTCGGACAGTTGCGGAGCATCGGCCGGATCAGCCTCTTTGCCGTGTTCTTTTTTCCAGGCCTTCAACTCCTCCACGTGGTCGCGAATGGCGGCTTCGGCCGCTGCCTTTTGCGGGGCAATCTCACGCCAGTAGCTCAACGGCTTGCTCAATCGCTCCTTGTCATGAATGTGGGCCGTGGTGCGATCATAGCTGGCCAGCTCGTAATCATGGTCCAGCTTGATGGCATCAAACGGGCAGAACTCCATGCAAAAGCCACAGTTCATGCAGATGTCAATGTCGATGTAAAACTCGTTTGGTTCGGGCTTGGGACGGCCGTTTGGCTGCACCCCACGCTCAATCCAGATGCACTGCGGCGGGCATACCTTGGCGCAAATACCGCAGGAAGTACACCAGTCCTTGCCCCACTTTTGCCCTGGCGGCGGATCTTCTGTCACCAAAAACGGCACAAAGCGAAAACGTTCCGGCACCGGCAGTTTTTCTTCCGGGTAGAAGACGGTTTTGACGCCCTTGCCCTTCAAGCCCTGCCGCACCTTCAGTGCTTCATCATTGTAATAACGGCCGCCACGGGCTGCCCAAAAAATATCGTCCAGGTAGGAATCCACGAAGTGCTTCATGGTAATGGCCATACCTTTCAAAATGCCAAGTCCGTACATAGCTTCTCCTCAGCAACTTTTAGCGGTCAACTTCGCCCAAAACAATATCAATGCTGCCTAAAATGGCGACAACATCAGCCACTTTGTGTCCTTCACACATCTTGCCCAGCGGGGTCAGATTGATGAAGGATGGCGCCCGCACGTGGTACCGGTCCGGGTTCGATTCACGGCGGCGGGTGGTTAAGTAGAACCCCAGCTCACCTTTGGGATTTTCGACACGGCCGTATGCTTCACCAGCGCTGGGCATGCGGATAGCATACTGCGGCTTGCCCGAAATAATCGGCGCACCCCTGGTGGCCTTGATGTGGGGCATAACCTGCTCTAAAATGCGCAAACTCTGCCGCATTTCATCCATGCGGATGAGGTACCGATCGTAAATATCGCCGTTGTAGCGCACCGGAATATCAAAATCGAGATGCTCGTAATAGGAATACGGCTCAGCCCGGCGCACATCGTAATTCACACCACTGGCGCGCATAACGGGGCCAGCCGTGCTGTAGGCAATCGCATCCTCGCGGGACAAAATCCCCACGCCAATGCTGCGGGCGCGCACGATTTCGTTGTTGGTCATGAGGCCATCACCCTGGTCCAAAACGGCCGGAATGTGCTCATAAATCAACTCTTCCAGGAAGCTAATCGTTTCCTGTTCGCGCACGTAGTCGGGCAAATCGTAGGCCACACCGCCAAATCGCATGTAGTTGCACATCATGCGGGAACCGGCGGCGGCTTCAAAGAAGTCCAAAATAAGCTCACGTTCCAGGTAGAAATAAAGCATCGGCGTCTGCAGCGCGCCCAAATCGTTGAGCAAGAAGCCCAGCGCCCAAAGATGGTTGCAAATCCGGGTCAACTCCACCATCAAAATGCGGATCCACTCAGCCCGCTCGGGCACCTCGGAGCCGAGCAATTTTTCCACAGCCAAAACATAGCCGTGGTTGTTGCCCATTGAGCTCAGGTAATCCAGGCGGTCGGTGTAGGGGATGTTTTGGATGAAGGTGTTGCGCTCGCCAATTTTCTCGTGGTTGCGGTGCAGATAACCCATCACCGGTTTCAGATCGAGAACCGTTTCGCCATCCAGCGTAACCACCATACGGAACACACCGTGAGTCGAGGGGTGCTGCGGCCCCATGTTGACCGTGATTTTGTCGGTTTTCATACCAGACTGCTGGTCACGGGTGTAGGTGATGCCGGTGTACATTTCGGTTTCGACGTCGTACTCGTCACCGGTGGGCAGCCAGCCTGCCGGGTATTGCACATTTTTGCCGTAAGGTGTCTTTTCTTCGGCGCGGAACACCTCACCGCCGGGCCAACGGCTGCCAAACGGCTTATGCTCTTCTTCGAAGAACACCTCACGCCAATCTTTACGCAGCGGATGCCCGGCAAAACCGTCCCAGGTGAGGATGCGGCGCAGGTCGTGGTGGCCGTCGAAGCGAATGCCCAGCAAATCCCAGGCTTCACGTTCCTGGAAGTCAGCGCCAGGCCAGATGGGCGTGAGGGATGGCACAACGGGATCGTCGCGGTCGACCTGGACGTGCAGCACCAGGGCGCTGCCACCCTGGTCGATGCTGTAGGTATGGTACACCACTTCCATTTTGTTGTCGTTGATCTGGTCAACGCCGGTAACGCTGCTGAGATAGTTAAAACCAATCTCGTCGCGCAGCGCGGTGGCTACTTCGACCAATTTGTCCGGGGCTACCATCAAACCAGAATAGCCATCACGGGCATCGTCGGTGACGGCGTCGGGGAAGCGTTCTTTCAGGAGGGCGGCGGCGCGTTCGACCGGGTTTTGATTGACGGCCGTTCCATCATCCTGGGGTAAATCGTCAAGAATCGTTTCGCTCATGAGTGATCCTTCTTCGTGTGTGAGGGCGCAGTTAAGCGGCCGTTTCCACCGGCTCGGCTTCGGCTTCTGCCTGGGTGCGGATGGCTTCCGCTTTGATGAGATCCAGCTGGCGCAGATCCACCAAATCCGGACCCAAAACCGGCACGGGCACCAATCCCGTAGTGGGATCATCCTTGCGGTACCAGGGCACGGTGGCAATGGACTGCTGGTCGATCTTTTCTTGCAGGGCAATCAAGCCGTTGATGAGCGCCTGTGGCGTGGGCGGGCAGCCGGGCACATACACATCAACCGGAATAAACTTATCGATGCCGTCGACGACGTTGTAGCCTTCTTTAAACGGGCCGCCGCCGGAAGCACAGGCGCCCATGCTCAGCACGTAGCGCGGTTCCGGCATCTGGTTGTACAGGCGCACGATGGTGGGCACCATCTTCTTGGTCACCGTACCAGACACAATCATCAGGTCAGACTGGCGCGGCGTGGCGCGGAACACTTCCATGCCAAAGCGGGCCAGGTCGTAGCGGCTGGCGGCCGTACAAATCATTTCGATGGCGCAGCAGGCCAGGCCGAAAACCATCGGCCAGACGGAGTTACGCCGACCCCAGTTGTAAACAGGGTCCAAAAGCTTGGCAATGTTGGTGATCACAACATTGTTGCTCAGTTCATCGGGAACGGTAATTTCTGGTGAACCAGCGGCTGAACTGTCAGCTTGCGTCATGAATTGGTTGCCTCCTCATACCAGACGGTTTGAATATCCAGCAAAATCCGCTCGGTCACCATGGCAGGATCGTCGGCAAAGCCGGGCAGGCTTTCCACGAGTTCGGCCAGCTCTTCCAGGCCGACGTCTTCCGGATTACGCTCCGGGTATTGCGTCATCAACGCCACGGTGATGGCGTATGTCGATTCCCAATACAGCTGGTGCGGTTGTTGACTCACTGCGCGGTTGCCTGACGGGCTCTTTTCCCCTGAATCATGCCAAATGGCGTTCAGTGGGTGGCGGCCGTTTGCAGGGATATTTCCGTTTTAATCTAAACACAAAATTTTTTGCCTTCAACGCCAGAAAATTTTGTCTTTATTTCGATAAGTTTAAGTATATTACAATGTCATTCATGGGGCGAGTTTATTTATGACATTTTTCACAATTAGTGTATCTTTGGCCAGAGTTATTGTCAAAAATTATGGTCCACATTCACCTCATCTCACCCTACCACGGCGGTAGCCATCAGGCCTGGGCTGAAGGGTGGCAGCAGAGCAGCCAACACGACATCACCCTGCACACCTTGCCTGATCGCTTCTGGAAGTGGCGCATGCATGGCGGCGCCATCACGCTGGCGCGCCGCTTCCTGGCCTCGGGGGCGCAGCCAGATCTGATTGTGGCCACCGACATGCTGGATTTGACCACTTTTTTGGCCCTGACGCGGCGGCAAACGGCCGTTACCCCCACTGCCCTCTACCTGCACGAAAACCAGCTCACCTACCCGCTGCCCGCAGACGGCCGTACCGGCCCCATGCGCCGCCAGTTGGGCGAGCGCGATCATCATTACGCTTTCATTAACGTTGCCTCCATGCTCGCCGCCGACGCCGTTTTCTTCAATTCAGCATACCATCACCGCAGCTTTTTTGCCGCGCTGCCCAATTTCCTGAAGCACTTCCCCGAGTACAACGAACTGAACATGCTCAAAACGCTGCAAAAGAAGAGCCAGGTGCTGCCCGTGGGCATCAACTTCACCCGCCTGGCCGTCGACGCGCTGCCAGAACCAAACCCCGTGCCGCTCATTTTGTGGAACCAGCGCTGGGAGTACGACAAAAATCCGGAGGCATTTTTTGCGGCGCTGTTTGCCGTGGCGGAGGCAGGAATTGAGTTTGAGGTAGCGCTTTGTGGGCAGCAGTATGGCAAACGGCCGTCTATCTTCACCACCGCGCTGCAAAAGTTGGGCCGCCGCGTCATCCATACCGGTTTTGCCGACCTGACCACCTACCGCCGCCTGCTGTGGCAGGCCGATGTCACCATTTCCACCGCCCACCACGAGTTTTTCGGTATCAGCGTGCTGGAGGCGGTTTACTGCCACACCCTGCCGCTGCTGCCCCACCGGCTGAGCTACCCGGAGCTGCTGCCAACTGAATTTCACGAGACCTGTCTTTACCAGGATGAGATCGAACTGGTGCAGAAGTTGACCTGGGCTTTGACTCATCGTCCGGCGGCTGCCGAAATGGCCAAAAAAGTGGCAACGGCCGTTGCCCACCTTTCCTGGCAGCAGCTTGCGCCAGTTTACGATGAACAAATGCGTACCATTTGCTCCAAAATCACTCCCTGATCTGTTTGGCACAATGCTGCATTTGGGGTATCGTTTTCCCGTGTACTATGATCAACACAAACGCTTTTCCACTAAAAATACCATGACAACCGCAAAATTTAGTCAAGTCACAACCTGGGAGAATGCTAGATGAGTGAAGGGGCAAAAAAAATCGGCCTGATTATCGGCCAGGAATGGGACTGGCCTGAAGCCTTTATGCAGACCATTAACCAAAGCAGCGCCAACGCCACGGCCGAACTGGTCCAGTTAGGCGGCACATTTATGGATGAACCCTGTGAATACGACGTCATCGTCGACCGTATCTCGCATGAAATTCCCTACTACAAAGCCTACCTCAAATACGCCGCCATTCAGGGCACCTACATCATTAACAACCCCTACACCTGCTCGGCAGACAGCAAATTTTCCAGCACGGCCCTGGTCAACCGCCTGGGCTTTAAAAGTCCGCGCACCGTCGTTTTGCCCAACAAGCAGGTAGACAGAGACGTCACCCCCAGCACCTTCCGCAACCTGAAGTATCCCATGGATTGGCAAGCTATCATCGATTACGTCGGCGTTCCGGCAATCTTCAAGGACAATCTTGCCAGCGGCCGTCGCGGTGTGCATCGTGTCCACAACGTCGATGAGCTCATCCAACGCTACGACGAAAGCAGCACCCGTACCAAAATCCTGCAGCAAATCATTGAGTCCAATGAGCACATCCACTGTTTTGTTGTCGGCCAGAAGAAGGTGTTGTCGCTGCTATACTCAGTGAAACACGGCCGTTACAAACAAAACACGCTTGCTAACGAAGAAGGCAAAGGTAAACAGCTGGCCGAGGCCGCCCTGCGCATCACCCGCGCCTACCAGTACGACATCAACATGGTCGAGTTTGTCATCAAGGATGACGTCGCCTATGTCATCAACGGCACCTACCCCACACCCGACATCGATCTTACCCTGATGACTGAATCTCAATTCCAATGGCTGGTTGCGGAAACGGCCGCTGTGGCGCTTGAACGGGCAGAACGGCCGTTGCCCCAGGCTGGCATATTTAACCAACCGGAATCCAACAACTGAAGCACAACCCACCTGTGCCATTGTATCCATTGAAACCGTGTCCAAGCATGTTATAATTGGCGGCAATTAGTTGATGCATCAACGAAAATCGATCCGCATCAAAAACTTAAAATCCGCCACCACGTGAATGACAGAAACATCTAAAGATTTTCTATCCATTATTAAATGGAGAAGCCATTGACGTAAAAGGATCAAACATCTATGTCACATCTAAACGATAAAGTTCCCGAGAAAATCGGCCGTATCACCGAACTGGCCTATAACCTTTGGTGGAGTTGGACCCCCGAAGCACGCGGCCTCTTCCGCCGTCTGGATTACCCCCTCTGGCGAAAAACCTTGCACAACCCCGTGCAAATGCTCCAGGAAATTAGCCCCTCCCGGCTACAAGAAGCCTCCCAGGATTCCACTTTCATCCGGCAGTACAACAAGGTCATGATGCTCTTCGATGAAATGATGAAAAATCGCGGCACCTGGTTTCATCAGACCTACCCGGAGCTGGGCGATAAGACAATCGCCTACTTCTCCTTTGAATTTGGCCTGCACAGTTCCTTGCCCATCTACTCCGGTGGCCTGGGTATTCTCTCCGGCGACCACGCCAAAGAGGCCAGCGATTTGGGCCTGCCCTTTGTTGGCGTCGGCTTCATGTATCCCCAGGGCTACTTCCGCCAGCGCCTGCCCTCGCACGGCTGGCAGGAAGCCGTTTACCAGCAGCTAGACATCAGCCAGGCGCCCGTGCTGCCCCTGCTCGATGGTAATGGCCACGAGATGCGCGTTTCCGTGAACCTGGCCGGGCGCCCCGTTCATGCTCGTATCTGGCACGTGCGCGTAGGGCGCAACCCGCTCTTTCTGCTAGACACCGACGTGGACGAAAACGAGCCGTGGGACCGGGAACTTTCCGCTCGCCTCTATGCGGGCAATTCAGAAACTCGCATTCGCCAGGAAATTATGCTGGGCATCGGCGGGGTGCGCACTCTGCGAGCGCTGGGCATCAATCCCTCCGTATGGCACATGAACGAGGGTCACTCCGCCTTCCTGACCTTAGAGTGCATCCGCGAACATGTCATCCAGGGCAAAAGCTTTGAAGAAGCGGCCGCAATTGTCAAAAAACAATCCATTTTCACCACCCACACGCCTGTTCCGGCTGGTCACGATGCCTTTGGCTTTCACCTGGTAGAACAATATTTCAACGGGTACTGGGATGAGTTGGGCATCAGCCGAGAACATTTCCTGAGCCTGGGCGGCCACGAAGAAGAGTGGGGCATGGCCTTCAACATGACCGTACTGGCGTTAAACCTGTCTGGCCTGTCAAATGGGGTGAGCAAGCTGCATGGCGAGGTCTCCCGTGCGATGTGGCAAGAGGTGTGGCCCGGCAAAACCGTCGACGAAGTGCCGATACGCTCCATTACCAACGGTGTGCATGTTTCTACCTGGGTAGCGGGGGAAATGCACAACATCTTCGATAAATACCTTGGTCCCAACTGGCTGGAAGAGCAAGATGCACAGGCAGTCTGGCAGCGCCTGGCCGAAGCGCCAGACAGTGAAATGTGGGAAGTTCATCTGGCCCTCAAGCGTAAGCTAATCAGCTTCTTGCGTGAGCGTGTACGGCGGCGCTGGGTAAGCGGTAACAACGATCCGACACAGGTTTTGACCAGCGGCACCCTGCTTGATCCCGAGGCCTTGACCATCGGTTTTGCCCGCCGCTTTGCCACTTATAAACGGGCCACGCTTATTTTCCGGGACTTACAGCGGCTGCAAAATATCCTGCTGGACATTCACCGTCCGGTGCAGATTATCTTTGCGGGCAAAGCCCATCCAGCCGATGAACCTGGCAAATCACTCATTCAACACATCTACAACCTGGCCAAACACAACCAGGTCGGCGGCCGTATCGCCTTCGTTGAAGATTACGACATGCACATGGCACGTTACCTGACCCAGGGTGTGGACGTCTGGCTGAATAACCCGCGCCGCCCCCGCGAGGCCAGCGGCACCAGCGGCATGAAGGCCGCCATCAACGGCATCCCGAACCTGAGCATTTTGGATGGCTGGTGGGTTGAAGGCTACAACGGGGCCAATGGCTGGGCCATTGGTGACGAGCGAGAGTTCGAAAACCACGATATCCAGGATGAGTTTGATGCCAATGCCATTTACCAACTCCTGGAAGAGGAAATCGTGCCGCTCTATTACGATCGGGACCGAGATGGCATTCCGCGGGGCTGGGTGGAAATTATGCGGGAGAGTATTCGCTCCTGCACGCCCATGTTTGGCACCCGCCGCATGATCAAAGAGTACACGACCGATCTTTACGTAAAAGCCATGCTGGCTGGCGAAACCGAGCCTGCCTGATCCAAATCGCGATGAACCGCTGGCTCAAGCGCATTGCTTATCTTTTTCTGCTGCTTCTGTGGCTCATCGTCATGGCGTTCCCTACGCTTGCTTTTTTGCTGGCAACCCAGGGAGAACTTCAGCTGGGCGATGAGCCACGCAGCCATATTCGTTTTTTTATGGTCCAAGAAGAAACCAGCAGCGGGGTTGGCGTAGAGTGGGTTCGGGAAGCCAGTCGGTTAGAAAACTGCACCCGAACCACGCTGCGCTACTTTTTGTGGGAAGGCAATGAAGCTGGTCAGAATGTAAGCTTTTGCCAGTGCTACGATCCCGCCACCAACGCCCCGCTGCCCATCGAGGAGAGCCGCTGTACCCCATGAGCAACATTGCACTGAAGTGGACCGGCCAGGGAAGCCAGATGTTTGTTGGCCGGGACTCCTATGGTCACATCATTGTTTCTGGTTCCTGGCCGCAGGAAGAGCAGGCCTGGCAGGAATGGAAGGGCGTAAAACCATCCGACATGCTGCTGCTGAGCCTGGCATCCTGCTCGGCGTATGACGTGGTGCTGATCTTAAGCCGCCAACGCCAGCAGCTAACCAATCTGTACGTAAGTGTCGACGGCCAACAAGCGGCCGAAGCACCCTACCAGTTCACCCAAATTCACCAGCATTACACGGTTGAGGGGATTGACCTTGATCCACAAAAGGTGGCTCGGGCCATTCAGCTTTCGGAAGAAAAATATTGTTCGGTGGCAGCTACTATCCGGGGTGTGGCGACACTAACGCATAGTTTTGAGATTGCCATCAAAGATTAAGCCAGGTTTTGATTGCGGCTGGCGAGTTTAACTGGTTGAATAAGGGTTCCCTGTGCCTGGTACGGGGAACATTTTATTTTGAGAAGCCGATCAGTTCAATTTCACATAAGATGCCACAATAAGTTTAGATGTGATACAATGCTGTGCAGAAAGTGAGGCCTGTGTGTATTGCTGCTTGCTTTGTAGCTGAGTGTGCAACGAGTCTTTACCCAACCGTTCAAAATTATGAATTCAGTATCCAATAAATCGCCCTATCCTGTTAACGGCCGTCCCCCAGATTGGTCTGAGCCGACGGCCACGGCGTTTGTGCCCACGGCCGTTCAGCTGGAACGGGCCCGCGCCTTGAAGCGGTTTAACCTGTGGACCGTGTATGTGCCAATGGGGGTAGTGGGTACGGCCGTTTTCGCCCTGCTCGTCTACCTGTTCATCATCGCCATCTGGCCGCCGTATGAAGACACCCGCCTGTTCCTCTCCGGCATTGCCGACATCATCCTGATTCTAACTCTGCTGCCTGTGGTGCTTCTCTTTGGCCTGCTGCTGGCGGGCATTATTGGTGGCGCTTATTACTGGCGCAAGTCCCGTAATGAATCGGATGCTCCGGCGCTGCAAAAGCAGTACGGCCGTCTGCGCCTGCTGCTCTGGAAAGCCGACCAAAAGCTGAGCGGGCTCTACCGCCGACTTGACCAGCTGATGCCCAGGGTGGCCGGACCAGTCATCCGGTACAACGCCTTCCAGGCCTACCTCAGCACCTGGCTGGATCACTTAAAACGACAATTTAAACGACACGAAGCGGAGTAATTTATGGATCAACAACTTAATTCGAAGTGGAAAACCAATATGCTTATCGCGGGCGCGCTGGGTGGTGCTTTGATTGGAGCCGGCACTGCCTACCTGTTGGCCCGTTCAGCCGAAAGTAACCGGGGTGGCCCACCAGAAATTTCCACCAAGGATCTGCTCAGCACCGGCATCGCCATCATTGGGGTCATTCGCGGCATCGCCGCCCTGGGAGACGGCAAATAAAAGAGTACCGGTCAAAAACTGTCTGACAGGCAAAACCGGTTATGCATATCCCCCTGGCAGCAAAGTATGCCAGCTTTTGATCCTATGAAAAATTTTGACAGGCTGCAAGAGGGCGCCTTCACAGAAGAGACCATGTTGGCAGGTGACGCCAGGGTTACAACAGCCCACAGCTCATCACCCATGTCCGTAGAATTTCCACAGTCCCTGCCGATTCTACCCCTGCGTGGATTGGTGGTTTACCCGCATACGGCCGTTCCCCTCAACGTCGGCCAGCCCCGCTCCATCCGCCTGCTCGAAAGCACCAACCAGCAAAATGGCCTCATCGGCCTGTGCGCCAGCCACGACCAGGACCGCGCCGTCCCCGGCCCCGACGAAATTTACCGCATCGGCACCATCGGCTCAGTCCACCGCCAGCTGCGCCGCAAAGATGGCACCATCCGCATGCTGGTCAACGGGCTTCAGCGCTTTCGCATCAAGGAATTTGTCGCCACCGACCCCTTCCTGGTGGCCGAAATTGAGCCGCTGCCCGAAGATGAGACCCCCAGCACCCAAAGTATGGCCATGACGCGCAACCTGGTAGACATGTTCATGCGGCTTGCTGAATATGTCCCCAGCATTCCCGGCGACCTGCTGGCCTCCAGCCTCAACCTGGAAAATCCGCTGCAGTTGGTTTATACCATTGCCACCTACCTCCAGCTTGAATTAAGCGAAGCGCAGCAGTTTCTGGAGTTTAACGCCCTCACCGAGAAGCTGGCCTGGCTGGTGCGCCACATTGGCCAGGAAACGGAAATCATGGAGATGGGTCAGCGCATTCGGTCTGAAGCCGTGGGGCAGATGGAACAGGCCCAGCGCGAATATTTCCTGCGTGAGCAGCTCAAAGCCATTCAACGCGAACTGGGTGAGGCCGACGAGCGGGAACTGGAGGCCAAAACCTTCCGCGAAAAGATTGAAGCGGCCAACATGCCCGCCGAAGCCCGGCAAGAAGCCGAACGTGAGCTGAACCGTCTGACCCGGCTGCCGGTGGCCGCCGCCGAGTACGGCGTGGTGCGCACCTACCTGGAATGGCTGGTCAACCTGCCCTGGGAGGCTGCCACAACCGACAATTTAGACCTGCACCACGCCCGCGCCGTGCTCGATGAAGATCATCACGGCCTGGATGAGGTGAAGGAGCGCATTGTGGAATTTTTGGCGGTACGGCGGCTGCGGCAGGGGCGCATGGTAGATGGTGGATGGGAGGCAACGGCCGTATCCACCCCCTCAGACCGCCACGGCGCCATTCTCTGCTTTGCTGGACCGCCCGGCGTCGGCAAAACCTCGCTGGGCCGCTCCATTGCCCGGGCCATGGGCCGCCAGTTTGCTCGCATTTCCCTGGGCGGCATGCGCGACGAAGCCGAAATTCGCGGCCACCGCCGCACCTACATCGGCGCCCTGCCCGGCCGCATCATGCAGACGCTGCGCCGCTGCGGCAGCAAAAACCCCGTGGTTATTTTGGACGAGATCGACAAGCTGGGCGCCGATTTTCGCGGCGATCCGGCGGCGGCTTTGCTGGAGGTGCTGGACCCGGAGCAAAACAACACCTTCCGTGACCATTACCTGGATGTTCCTTTCGATCTCTCCAGCGTGATGTTCATCACCACGGCCAATACCCTGGACGCCGTTCCCGTGCCGCTGCAGGACCGTATGGAAGTCATCCGGTTGGCAGGCTACACGGAGAGCGAGAAGATCGCGATTGCGGAACAGTACCTGGCACCGCGCCAGATCCGGGAAAACGGTTTGCTGCCGGAAGAAGTGGTGCTGGATACGGCCGTCCTGCGCCAGATCATTCGTGACTATACCCGCGAAGCCGGTGTCAGAGAGCTGGAACGGCAAATTGGGCGGGTGTGCCGCAAGGTGGCAACGGCCGTTGCCACCTTACCAGATGGCAGCCAGATCACCAGCCACGCCATCCAGCCGGAACATCTGACCGATTTTTTGGGCCCGGTGCGCTACTTTGCCGATGCCGCGCAGCGCACCAGCCTGGCCGGGGTGGCTACCGGGCTGGCCTGGACCAGCACAGGTGGCCACATTCTATTTATCGAGGCGGCTAAAATGCCGGGCCAGAAAGGGCTCACCATCACCGGACAGGTGGGCGAGGTGATGCAAGAATCCGCCCAGGCCGCCCTCACCTATGTGCGATCCAAGGCCGAACAACTGGGGATTGCGGCCAACTTTTTTGATCAGCACGACATTCACATTCACATTCCCGCCGGGGCCATCCCCAAAGATGGACCTTCCGCCGGTATCACCATTGCCACGGCGCTGGCGTCGCTGCTGACCAAGCGGCCCGTTTGCCATGACACCGGCATGACGGGAGAGATTACTTTACGCGGCCAGGTTATGCCGATTGGGGGCGTCAAGGAAAAGGTGCTGGCGGCACATCGCGCCGGTTTGCACACCGTGATTTTGCCCTACCAAAACGAGCCAGAGCTGGCCGATATTCCTGATGAAATAAAAGAGGAGATGTCGTTTGTGTTAGCCCGCACCATGGATGAGGTGCTAACCGCGGCGCTCTGTACGGATTAAAACTATCATGACACAAATCATCGTTGTAGACGACGACCACACAAATTCGAGTTTAATTAAAATGCTGCTGGAGCTGGACGGCTTCCGTGTACAAACCTGTGAAGATCAGGCCAAAGCCACGGCCGCTGCCTCTTCGGACACCAAGGCCTTTGTTATAGACTGTCACCTGGCACGTGGACGCAGCGGTCTGGAATTGCTCCGGGCCATTCGCGCCGGGGAAACGGACGCTGATGCGGCAACGCCCGTTATCATCACGTCTGGCGATTACCGGCAGGAAGATGAATCACTGGCCTCTGGCGCCAACCTCTTTTTGCTCAAACCCTATCCGCCAGATACCCTCTCAGCCGCCATCAACGACGTTCTGGCAAAGGGGGCCGCTCATGAGCAATAGTCGCTCCCGTAAACACAAACCGCAGCACAGCAACGCGCCGTCACGCCAATGGCGGCGTATGGATTTACATCTGCACACGCCTGGCTCCAATGACTACCAGGAAAGCAGCGTCAGCTACCTGGATATTTTGCGCCAGGCCGAAATTCGTGGCCTGGACATCATCGCCTTCACCGATCACAACACCGTGGCCGGGTTTGCCACGATGCGCAAAGAAGTAGAGCAGCTGCTCTGGCTGGAAGGGCTCAACCGGCTGGACCTGGAAGAAAAACGACGGCTTGACGAATACCGCCGCCTGCTGGACAAAATTTTGGTGCTGCCTGGCTTTGAATTCACCGCCACTTTTGGCTTTCACATCCTGGGCATCTTTCCCCAGGACACGCCCACCAGCTTCCTGGAGCACCTGCTGCTAACGCTGCGCGTGCCATTGGAATCGCTTAAAAAGGGCAGCGCTACCGTGGGAGCCACGGCCGATGTGCTCACCGCCTACCGCGTCATTCACGAAGCGGGCGGCATTGTGATTGCCGCCCATGCCAACTCCAGCAACGGGGTGGCCATGCGCGGCCTGGACTTTGGCGGGCAGACGCGTATTGCCTACACGCAAGACCCGAACCTGCACGTGCTGGAAGTGACGGACCTGGACAAACGCGGCCGTTACACCACCCGCCGCTTTTTTGATGGCTCCAAGCCGGAATATCCCCGCCCCATGCGCTGCATCCAGGGGTCAGATGCGCATCGGCTGATCCGCGAGAATCCCAATTCCAAGCAGTTGGGCATTGGCGACCGGGTCACCGAAATTTTGCTGCGGGAGGTTTCGTTTGCCGCGCTGGCCGAGGTGTTGAAGGGGAACGATTTGTCGCTGACACGGCCGTATCGCGGCCCGGCTACTCCCATCGACTTTGTCCAGCTGGCCCGCGAGGAAGGCGAATCGATTGTGCAGTCGTTCCACACCTCCATCGCTCAGCGCGGCGGCCACCTGGACCGCGTGCTGCAAGACGTGTGTGCCATGGCCAACAGCAACGGCGGCACCATCTACATCGGCGTGTCGGCCAACCCCAAGGAAAAACCGGTGGGTGTGCGCGACCACAGCGGCGTGATTGATCGGCTGCAGAATACCATCAGCAACCGCTTCTCCCCCGAACCCAACTTCCACATCGACAGTTTGCCTTCGCAAGGCAACCAGATTGTGCGCATCACCGTCCAGCCGGGGCAAGAAGCACCCTATGCCATCGACGACAACCGCTTCTACATCCGTGACGATACGGAAACCAGCCTGGCCGTACGTGATGAAATTGTGCGCCTGGTGGAACGCAGCCTGGGCCACACGGCCGAAACCGAAACCCCAGAAGTTTTGCCGCCGCTGCCGCCCATTGGGCAGCTCCAGCCGCAAATTGGCGCCCCCAGCATGGTGGACCCCACCGTGGTGGAACCACCGCGCACCGGCGTGGAAATTGTGGAAAGCGAAAAGCGTCAGGGCACCTATTACCACACCGTGCGCGATTTACGCAATGGCAGCCTGATTAAAAACGTCACCCGCTCGTCGGCGCGTAAGCTGTGGCACTATGCCATCACCAAGGTGGAAAGCGGTACACCCAAACCCGCGGAGATTTCCTGGCAGGGCAACATTGCCGTGATGGACGTGCGCCGCAAAAACGACAACGTCTGGTATGACCTGGCCATGCGCGACGGCGACACCGTGCACTATTTCTACGGCGTCACCGACAGCGGCCTGAACGACAACTGGCTGGCGCTCATCGAAAAGGCACAGTAACCATGCGTGTTGGCCTCCTCACCGTCTCCGACCGCGGCGCCCGCGGCGCATACGAAGATCGCAGCGGGTCGCTGCTGGCCGAGATTGTGCAGAGCAAAACGCCGTGGCAGGTGAGCCACCAGGCCATTGTGCCTGATGAACTGGCCGAAATTGCTGACGTGCTGCGTCGCTGGTGTGACGAAGGCGTCAATCTGATCCTCACCAGCGGCGGCACCGGCTTTGCCCCCCGCGACGTGACGCCAGAGGCCACCAAAGCCGTCATCGAGCGTGAAACCCCCGGCATTGCCGAAGCGCTGCGCGCCGAAAGCCTGAAAATCACCCGCCACGCCATGCTGTCCCGCGCCGTGGCTGGCATTCGTGGGCAAACGCTCATCATCAACCTGCCGGGCAGCCCCAAAGCCGTGCGGGAAAACATGGACGTGCTGCTGCCCATCCTGCCGCACGCCCTGGAACTGCTCAACGACTCGCCGGGCAGCGAAAGCGGGCACCGTCAAGTGTAGGAGATTGGAGATTAGAGATTAAAAAATCTCCAATTCTCCAATCTCTAATCTCCAATTCTCCAATCTCTATGCACACCATAACCGCTCAAATTATCCTCAAACCTGGCCGAGAAAAATCGGTGTTGAACCGGCATCCGTGGCTGTTTTCCGGAGCGATTGGCCGGGTGGAGGGCAGTCCGCAGCCGGGGGACCTGGTGCAGGTGCTGGATGGGAACGGCCGTTTCCTGGCCACTGGCTACTTCAACCCAAACTCACAAATTCGGGTACGCCTGCTGAGCTGGAATGTAGACGAGCGAATTGATGACCAGTTTTGGGTCGGCCGTCTGCAGCAAGCCCGGCGCCACCGCCAGATGCTTAACCTGGAACCGGCCACCACCGCCTACCGCCTGGTCAACGCCGAAGCCGATGGCCTGCCCGGCCTCATCGTGGACAAATACGGTGACTTCCTGGTGCTGCAATCGCTCACGATGGGCATTGAGCGCCAGAAAGAGACGATCCTGGCGGCGCTCAACCAGCTCTGGCAGCCCCAGGGCATTGTGGAACGCTCCGATGCCGACGTGCGCCAAAAAGAAGGGCTGCCCCGCCTCAACCGCGTCGCCAGCGGTGAGCCGCCGCCGGAAACGTTGGTGATTCAGGAAAACGACATCCTGTTTGGCGTCAATTTGCTGGAGGGGCACAAAAGCGGCTTTTACCTGGATCAGCGCGAAAACCGAACGGCCGTTACCCACCCCCATCACATCGCCAACAAAACCTTCCTCAATGTCTTTGCTTACACTGGCGGCTTTGGCCTCTACGCCATCGCCAACGGGGCACGGCAGGTGACCCACATCGACAGTTCGTATGATGCCCTGAGCCTGGCTGAGCAAAATGTAGCGCGCAACGGTTGGCAACGGCCGCAAGACGAATACCTGGCAGGTGACGCCTTCGACATTTTGCGCCACTACCGCGATACCCAGCAATCCTTCGACGTGATTGTGCTGGACCCACCCAAGTTTGCCCACAGCCAGCGCGATGTGGACCGGGCCTGCCGGGGTTACAAAGATTTAAACTGGCTGGCGCTGCGGCTGCTACCGCCCGGCGGCCTGCTGGCCACCTTCTCCTGCTCCGGCCTCATCAGCGCCGATTTGTTCCAAAAAGTGCTGTTTGGCGCGGCCGTTGATGCCGGCCGGCAGGTGCAAATTATCCAGACCCTCACCCAGGGACCCGACCATCCCGTGCTGCTCACTTTTCCCGAATCGGCCTATTTAAAGGGCTTTTTGTGTAGAGTTTGGTAGAAACGGCCGTTTCCCTCCCGCCCCAGTCACTCCCCACATGTCATTCCTGCGAAGGCGGGAACCCAAAAGATGGTTGCCGCCTTTTGCCGGTCTGGCATCTGTTTGACATTAGGGTAACTCGCGACTAAAATACAAAGTCATACTGTATAGTCGCGCGATATATAGCCAGGCCATATATCGCCATAGAGGAACTCCAGTGGAAGAAACAGTTCAAAAACCAGACAGCCATCTCCCCTTAACACCCACCGTGTTTCACATCTTGCTGGCCCTGGCTGACGAAGATCGGCACGGCTATGGCATCATCCAGGAAGTAAAACTACGCACGCAGGACAAAGTGCACCTGATGGCGGGCACGTTGTACGGCGCAATTAAGCGCCTGCTGGAGCGCGGCCTAATCAGCGAAACAGATGAGCGGCCTGATCCGGAGCTGGATGACGAGCGGCGCCGTTATTATCGGCTGACAGACTTTGGCCAGCGGGTGCTGGCGGCAGAAGTCGCGCGGCTGGAAGATCAGATTCAACAGGCGCGCAACAAGCAGTTGATGCCGAACAGCAAACCGATCCAGGTGGCAGTGAGTATTTAATGCAGCGGGACATCCAATTGCACTCAACGCTGCTGACGTTTCTGAGCCGCTGTTACAGGGTGCTGCTCTATGCCTATCCCGCGCACTTCCGGCGAGAGTACGGGGCGGGGATGGCTCAGGTGTTTCGCGACGAAACCCGATTTTTACTGCAGGACGGCCGTACGGCCATTCTTCTCCAATTCCTTTTACAATCCGCGTTTGATCTGGCAAAAACCGTGCTGGTCGAACATCTAGAAGAACTTTTTAATATAAAACTGGAAGGTGGAACTATGTCATACCATGAAACTGTCCATACACTTTCTGAAAATCCGGAAGCATTAGAGGGTCTCTACTATGATGCCGTCAAGGCTGGGAACAAAAAGGCGTTCCAGCAAGCAATTGACGACAATTACCAAAACGCCCCAAATAATCTGCTGTTGGCCGGTTGGTTTCATCGACTGCATTATGCGGCCAGGCAGGCCAAACAATTTGTTATCGAATGGCGCTGGCTGATGCCGCTGGCGGTCCTCAACGGCCTGCTGTTCTGGTGGTTTACGGATGAGCGGTACATGATGCAGATCATTGGTGGTCCAAGTTCACCGCAAAATTCCGGGCCGTTCATTTCCCTTTGGGCGGCACCTTTCGCGGCGCTTTTCATATTGGTTTATTTTACGCTGATGGCGAAGAGGAACTGGCTAATTACGGCCGTTTCAACCGCCCTCCCCCTGACAGCCGCCGCCTACGTTTTTTTCACCTATCCCCAGATGGGGATACGGCCGTTCCAGGAACAATACCTCAATTTAATGATCATCCATTTGCCGGTCCTGGCCTGGGCCAGCGTCGGGATGTTTTTCCTGGCCAGGCACCGAGATGCCCACAGCCGCCTTCGTTTTTTGCTCAAATCCGTGGAAGTGATCGTGGTTGGAGGAATTTTTACCGGGGCCCTGTTTGCCTTTTTTGGCATCACCATTGGCCTCTTCAATGCCCTCAATGTGGAATTTTCTGAGAATTTGCTGCGCTTCCTTTTTGGCGGCGGGCTGGGCATGATTCTAGTGATCGCGCCAGCGATCATTTACAATCCAACCCTGCCGCCCGATGAGCAGGTGTTTTTTCAGGGCTTCTATCAGCTCATATCGGCCGTCATGCAAGTGCTGCTCCCCCTCACGTTTTTGGTGCTGGTCATTTACATCGGGTTTATTCCCGCTAACTTCCGCGCCCCATTTGACAATCGAGATGTGCTTATCACCTACAACGTGATGCTTTTTGCCGTGGTGGGGCTGCTGGTAGGCGCCACAATTTTACGCCCAACCGAGAGTTCACCGGAACGGGATCGCTGGCTGCGCCGATTGATTATTGGCGTAGCCATTTTGACGTTGATTGTCAGCCTCTACGCGCTGTCAGCCATTATTTTCCGCACCATTAACGACCGCCTGACACCCAATCGGCTGGCGTTTATTGGCTGGAACGTCATCAATATTGGTCTGCTTGGGCTGCTGCTGATTTTGCAGTGGCGGGCTAAAGCGGACCAGTGGCTGGCCGGATTGTATCAGGCGTTTAGTATGGGCACGGCCGTTTACGCCATCTGGACAGTGGTTTTAGTTTTGGCGCTGCCCTGGCTGTTTGGCGTGGATCAAGACAACCTGGCCAACCTGCCCGTGGGCATCCAAAGAGTGCTCTTTGAGGAACCAAGCCCTGTGCTCATGAAGTGCTTTAGCAGTCCTCACATTTACCTGCTCGACGGCGGCGAAAAGCGGTGGATTGAAGATATTGAGACGTTCGATGAGCGGGGTTACGTGTGGGATGATGTCAATTTTGTGTCGTGCAGAGATTTGCGCAGTGTACCGGATGGAACGCCTATTCCCGCCGACGCCGGTCCACCGCCCCAACCCTAGCGTCGCTAGATAAATGCCACTTTCAGATTGGACCAATCTTGAAGATTGGGCCAATCTTCGTAACTACCACTCCGGCAGTTGAATGCCCTGGGCATCGGCCAGTTCGATGGCGCGCTGGCGCAGGCGTTCGCTCTGGCTGCTGTTGTTGATGGCCGCTTCGTGCGCGGCCCAGGCCCACAACGTTCGTGCCTGGTCGCGGGCGGAGGCCACACCGCCCCCATTGATGGTGGAAAAGAGGCGCAAACTTTCGGCAAAGCAGTCGGAGGCGTTGTAGATATTGCCATCGATTTGTAACGGCCGTATCTCCCGCAGCCCGGCAGCCAACACCCGCGCCAGGCCATACCAGGCAAAACCCAGCGCCGCATCACTTTCCTGCATCGCCGCCTTGCGATGCGCCCGGTTGGCCGAACGCAGCGCCGACTCCAATTCGCCCTTGCCCAAATAGGCCAGCGCCTGGTAAACGTAAACACGCGAACTCTCATACCAGCCCGCCATTTTGCTAAAATCTTCGACAATCCGGGCAACCGCGCGCACGGCCCGTTCCGCTGCATCATAACTGCCCATGTCGATCAGCGCTGCTGCCAGGTTTAGCCGTACCTGCATGGCGTTAAGGCGGTTGTCCAGGCCGTTGACAATGGCCAGCGCCTTGCGGTAAAGGGGAATGGCCGCCCGAGCCTGCCCCCGCAGCCGGGAGACTTCACCCAGCCGGTTCAAGGTCTGGGCAATCGCCAGCTGATCTTCCAGGCTGCGGTAGGTGTTCACCGCCTGCAGCAGCCAGTGTACCGCTTTATCAAACCGCCCCAGGCGAATATTCACCTCACCCATCGCCCGGTGCGTCAGCGCCAGCACGGGCCGGTTGTCCAGACGATCCAGCAGAGCCACCTGGCCTTTAAGCTGGGCCAGATACTGGTCCACCGGGCGGTAACGGCCGATTTGGATATGCTGCTCACACACCTGCTGCAAGCAAATGGTAAGCAGCTCCGGCTCATCGAGCCGCTGGCTGGTTTCCAGGGCTCGCCCGATGGCCAACAGGGCCATCTCCACGTCGCCCTGGTGCATGAGGGCCGTGCTTTTGTGCAGCAGCGCCCGTACCCAGGCCGATTCAGCATTCACCAGCCAGGCAACACGCTCAGCCTGGAGAGCACTTTGCAGCATCCCGGCGTAATCTGCCTGGTAACACTGGATTTCGGCCAGGCCGTTCCAGGCACGAGCCTGGAGCAGCAAATCACCATCCTCCTCAGCGGTGAAGCGCATGGTCATGTAGGTCTGGGCCGCTTCAACCAGCCGCGCCTGGTTGAGCAGCAGCTGGCCCATATCTTCCTGCAAGCGCAGCTGCCAGATGGCGTAATGGGGCATGTCGGTGAGCAGCGCCAGGGAGCGGCAGTAATAATCCGTGGCCATGTCCAGGTTGTACGTATCCTGGGCGCGCACGGCGGCCATTTCATACAGCTCGGCCGCCAGCGCCTTCTCTTCGGCCAACTCATAATGCTCGGCGATGTTCCCGGCATATTCCGACACACGCTCGCCGCTTTGCCGGGCGAGCCAGTCGGCTACCTGCTTGTGGTAGACAGGACGTGCGCGCAGCAAAACAGACTCGTAGGTGACCTGGTGCAAAATGGCGTGTTTAAACAGGTAGGCTTGGGTCCCGGCAAACCCCGATGATTGGCGCTGGAAGATCAACTCACGTTTTTCCAGCGCCTGGAGCGCCGTGCGGGTCTGGCTGGGCGTGAGGGGCTCCTCGGCGGTTTCATTCATTTGGATGACGGCCGTATCCCAAAATACCCGTCCTACCACCGCCGCCCGCTGCAATGTCACCCGCTCCATGGTGGTCAGGCGGTCCAGGCGCCCCTGCAATACGGAATTGATGTTGGGTGGCACGCGCACCTCGGTCAGCTGGTTGCGCCGCAGCTGCCATTTTTCCTGCCCGGCAATAATGACGCCGTCTTCGATCAGCACCTTGATGAGCTCTTCCACGTAAAACGGATTGCCCTCGGCACGCTGCAAGATGAGGTCGGACAGGTCGGTGGGGATTTCTGGCAGCTTCTGTAAAATTTCGACAACCAGCTGATGACTTTCTTCTTTGGAGAGAGAGTCGAGGTGAATATGGGGGCCAGGCAACGGCCGTTCCCGGCGACCACTACCAGGTTGTCCATCCAACGGCCGTGTCAGCCCAATGATGAGCAGCGGCGCCCGGCGGCAGCTGTCGGCCAAAAACCGGATCATGTCCAGCGACGCCTCATCTACCCAGTGCAAATCTTCCAGGAAAAGCAAAACGGCCGAATTATGCGCGGCAATCACCTCAAACAGGTGAGCCACATACTCGTAGGCCGCGGCCCGCAGCTGCGGCGCTTCGCCCGTCTGCGCCAGCGACTGCACCCTGGTCGACAGGTCCAGCCCGATGAGCTGGCCAATGACGTTGGCCCGCATACGAATATCGTCATTTTCCTGGCTCATGCCCACAATTTGGGCCATGCCCTGCACCAGCTTCTCTTCGGCCACGGCCGCCGGATCGTTGTCTTGAATTTCAAAGTAGGTAGCCAGCATATCGCGGATCAGGGCAAACGGCAGCTGGCTGATTTGCTGGTAGGTACGGCCCTTAAACACGGGCACCTCAAACGGCAGGGCGCGAATCCAGTTGTTGAACTCGTGGATGAGGCGCGACTTGCCCACCCCGGCATCCCCGGAAATGGTCAGCACCTGCCCTACGCGCGTCTCAACAGCCTGGTGCAGCATCGCTTGCAGCTGCTTGAGTTGGGCATCCCGGCCCACCATGCGCGTTTCCACCCCCTCTACCCCACGGCCAGAGGCGTAAAACAGGCGCGGTTTGATGCCCAAAACCAGGTAAACCTGAATCGGCTCGGAACGGCCGCGTATCGAGACCAGTCCCAGCGGTTCCACATTAAAACGGTCGTGGACCAACATGTAGGTATCGTGCGCGATGAGGATGCCGCCCGGCGGCGCAGTTTTCTCCAGGCGGCTGGCCACGTTCACCGCATCACCAATCACGGTAAACTCGTCGCTGCTGCCCACACGGCCCAGCATCACCGGCCCGGTGTTAATGCCTATGCGAATTTGCAGACCGCGTAACTGGTCGAGACGGCCGTTTTCCGCTTCCGCGTCCGACAATTCAGAAATGAAATCGCTGAGGGCCGCCCGCATTTGCAGGGCAGCGCGAATGGCCCGTTCGGCATCGTCTTCGTGTGTTACCGGCGCGCCAAAGAGGCCCATCACCGCCTCCCCCATGTGCTTGTCAATTGTGCCGTTCTGATTGGTGATGGCTCCGTCGAGCCGCCGCCACAGCCCGTTCATCATGTCTAGAATATTGGTGTTGGGCAAGGACTCGGCCATGGTGGCGAAGCCGGTGATGTTGGCAAAAAGGATAGTGACCTGTTTGCGCTGCGCGGTTCTGACAGCATGGTGGTTAGGGGAAGATTGATCAATCTGGGCGAGTTTTTCTTGCAGGGCAGCAACGGTCGTATCGACCACGGCGCTGCCCAAGGCAAGGCGCTGTTCTTCCAGGGACGTGATGGCTTGTTGTAGTTGTTCCTGCTCAGTCATCGATACAGCTCAGTTTTACACAGCTGGAAGGTATTGCCTAACAAACTTGCTAAGACGTTACATCTCTCGCTCTGATTATGCGCGTTTCAAACCGATTTAACAAGGGTGTTCTTTCGAGGACAATAGCTGTTTTGAGGTCTTGGCGCCATCCACAATGGCGTGCCAGGGGTGCCGTTTTTCTACGGCCGTCACTCATTTGACGTTCCTGGCGGCACAGGCGTCATTTGCAGCTGAACGCGCTCGACCTCAAGCATGAGGGCGTCGGCCCGTTCGGTATCGTCGCGCAGCCGCTCGTAACTGGCCCAATGGCGCAGGGTATGCAGCAGTTCGTCCAGCACAGCCGGGCCAATTTCGTACAAAAGCTTATAACTGCGAGTAAAACATTCTTCGGCGTTTACTTCGCGCTGCTGGATAGTGACCGTACGCTGCTTGGTTGGCTCCTTGGCCAGCACCATGCCCAGCACACGCCAGCCAACGGCCGCTACCCGCCTGGCTTCTCGACCAGCCTGGTGCCGCCGCACGGCCAGGGCTGTTTCTACCGCTGTAGCAGCCTGGGCCAACGCCTCTTCCAGCAAATGATCCTCCAAAAACAGCTGGGCCAGGCCGGCCACGGCCGTACTGACGGCCAACGGCCGTTCCAACGTCCGGCCCAGGCGCAGCGTCTGCTCCAACCAGCTGTAGGCATGCTGCAAATGCTCTTCCTTGCTGGCCAGGTCCAACGCCGAATGTGGATCGGCCACTGCCTGCTGGAGGTGCAGCTGCCCCATGCAGCAGAAAACCTGCATGCGCAGCACGTCGTTGCTGCTTTTGTCGGCCTGGGTGAGCGCCTGGTTCAGGTAAGCTTTGGCCAGCTCATGGCGCCCCTGGTGCATGGCAATCATACCCAAATGGCGCAGCGCCAAAACGATGCCATACACGTCGCCCAGGTCCCGGGCATAGTGCAGACAGGTGGTGTAGTTGTTAACGGCCGTATCCCAATCGTGGTTTTCGCGGGCAATGTGGCCCAACTGCGCCAGCATCAACGTTTCCCACAGCCGCTGCTGCTGCTCGCGAAAGCCCTGCCGGGCCGTTTCAGTGGTGTTGGTGGCCCGTTCAAAATGACCCGATTCGCGGGCAATGTGCCCCAGCAGCGCCTGCATACAGGCCCGTGACAGCGGCGCCGCGCCTTCCTTAAGATGATTGTAGAGCGTTTTGCCAATCTGCACGGCGGTGTACTGATCCCCCAGCAGCACCAGCACCCAGCCCACTGCCGCCTGGGTTACCAGCTGCAAGTCGGCCAGCTTAGCCTGGGTGGCCACCGTGTCGGCGGCCTGGGCGGCTTCCAGGGCCATCGTTAAATCATCCTGCAAAAAGTGGCAGAAAAAGAGCCCCAGGTGGCCGCGCACAGCCGATGGCGTATCACCAGCCGCCAGGGCCGCGTTGATCATTGCCTGGTACGCGTCGGTAGCATCCTCGAAGTTGGCCAGCAGGCGCAGCATCTCACCCAGACCTTCGTTGAGCGTAATGCGCTGAGCGGTCGTTTCTGGAGAAACGGGCAGCAGGTTCAGCGATTGGCAGTAGTGGTAGACGGCCGTTTCTGGAGCATGATCCTGGCGTGCTTTTTCGGCGGCACGGCCGTACCAGACGGCACTTTGCCCATACCTTTCGGCCTGTTCCAGGTGATGAGCCACCACGCTGGCATACTGCGTGGTTTGCGCGCTGGCATGGGTGATAATCCAGGCGGCCACTCTGGCGTGTGCCGTCAGCTTGATGCGTCCGGACAAAGTGCCATACAGCACCTGCTGAATCAAGTCGCTGCGGAAGGCGTATTCTTGCGTGCCGGGGAAGGCCGAATTTTTGCGCCGGTTAATCCAGCCCATATCGACCAGTTCGCCCAGCACGGTCATCAACTCTTCCCAGGTCAAGGTACCCTCATCTTCCACGCTTTGCTGCAGCAGCACCATATCCCAGAAAAACGGCCCCATTACCGCTGCCCGCTGGGCCACCAGGCTGGTGGCTGCTGGCAGCCGTTCCAGCTGGCTGCTGATCAGCCTGGGCAGCGCCAGCGATGAGGGCAGATCGGACAGGTTGGTCATGCGTACGTACCAGCGGCTGCCGCTGGTATCGATAACGTCTTCCTGAATGAGAATTTTAACCAGTTCTTCCAGGTGGCTGGGATTGCCTGCCGCGCCAGTGACAATCATGTCACTCAGCCGCAGCGGCACCTTGTCGGCCTGCTGCAGCAGTTCAGACAGCAAGTGGCGGCTGTCGATGAGTGACAGGGGCGGCAAATCCAGGTGGTGATAGACGAGCTGGTTGTGGTCTTCGCTCACGTGCCACGACGGCCGTTTCTCCAGCAGTTCCGGCCGCGCCAGGCAAACGATGAGCAGCGGCAGGTGGTGGCACTCGCTGATCAGGTATTCCAACAAGTCAAACGACCATTCATCGGCCCAGTGAATGTCTTCCAGGAAAAGGACCACGGCGTCGTTTTGTTCGGCCACGGCATTAAAATAAGTTACCAAATCCTCAAAGGCATATTCGCGCAGCTGGCGCATGTCGTGCAGGCTTTCGCCCAGGAGGGGGCTGTCGGAGAAGTCAAAACCCAGGAGTTGGCCGATGAAATGCGCCCGGGTGAGCGCCCGCGTCTCGCCGTCGGCCAGCTGGTTCATGAGGCCGCGCACCAGCTTTTCCCGGGCGACGGCCGGGCTGTTGCGGTGGTGGATTTCAAACCGGTTCACAAACAGATCGCGGATGAGGCTGTACGGCCGTTGCAGCAGCCCGCGCTCTGGTCCACCCCGGTACAGCGCCACCTGGTCCGGCCACAGCCCCAACATTCGCTCAAATTCGTACAGCAGCCGCGACTTACCCAGCCCCGCCTCGCCGACAATCGTCACCACCTGGGCCTGTCCGGCTTCGATGGTGGCCTGCAGCACATCTTGCAGACGGCCCATTTCCTGTGTGCGGCCCACCATGCGCGTTTCCAAAAAGCTGGTGCCCCGGCTGCCGCGCTGGAAGGATTGTGGTTTTTCCCGGGTGATCACGTAGGCACGGCCGCTTTCGGTACGGCCGTTATACGTCAGCCCATCTTTTACTTCGGCATCAAAAAAGGGATGAACCTGCTCAAAAATTTGGTGAGATACCAGCACCCCGCCCACCGGCGCCAGCTGCTCCAGCTGGTGGGCCACCGCGACCGTGTCGCCCAAGATGGTGAACTCGCTGCTGCTGCCCATTGGCCCCAGCAGCACCGGCCCATAATGCACGCCAATGCGCATGCGCAAGGCCTGGTTCTGCGGCAAAGAATTCACTGTCTGCCGCAGGGGGCCATCGTTGAACAATGCCAGCTCCATCTGCATGTCCAGCGCCGCCTGCACCGCCCGCTCGTGGTCATCTTCGCGGGCCACCGGCAGGCCAAAAAAGGCAATCACGGCATCACCTACGTGTTTGTCGACACGTCCCCCCCAGGAGGCGATCACGCTGTCCAGCTTTTGCCAGACCGCGTTGATCATGTCGCGCACCTCTTCGGCGTCCATGAACTCAGACATGGCGGTAAAGCCAGACATATCGGCGATGAGCACGGCGCCGTGGGCCTGCTGCGGCGTCGGCAGCGGCTCCACCAGCGTTGCCAGCTTCTCGCGCAGCGTTCGAATCGCCAGGTTGGCAACTTCAGGACGCAGCAGAGCGCGCTGCGCTTCTAATGTTACAATGGCTTGTTCGATTTCTTGACGGATCACACCACAAAATTCCGATCAGGTTTGACTTCAGTAAGTTATGCCACGACTAACAACTCTTGGAAACCAAAGCAGGTTTCCGAGTAACAAAATGGCCTGGCATGTCACAAAATCAGGTAGTCGATCTTAGATTTCCCAATTACCTATTATATGTATTCTGGCCCGGAGCCGCGAAACGGCTTTGGCAGCGCAATTGTAACATGGTTTTCATTCAGCGCTGGTGGAGACGGCCGTTCCAATAATTCCAATTATGGAACTTGTGCGCCGTTAATGCCGGTTGAAACCGGCATCTGAAACATAAAACCCGTTAAAACGGGTTGGGATATGTCGCCCTAACGTGCTTTAGCACGTTTTTTGCCTCAGCCTGGGAATTCATTCCCAGGTGAACAAGTCATATTTGGAATTGCTGACGGCCGTTCCCCACAACTTGCCTAGTTTACCAGATGTCACTATACTGCGCGCCGCCTGTTCGGCAAAATTAGGGATAGCTTACCTTCTTATGAGACTGAAGAAACTCGTCCTCCAGGGATACAAAACATTCGCCAGCAAAACCGAATTTGTTTTTGATGAAGGGATCACCGCCATCGTGGGGCCAAACGGCAGCGGCAAAAGCAACATTGCCGACGCCGTGCGCTGGGTGTTGGGCGAGCAAAGCTACAGCACCCTGCGCGGCAAACGCACCACCGACATGATCTTTGCCGGCAGCCAGAGCCGCTCCCGTGCCGGCATGGCCCAGGCGATTCTCACCCTGGACAACAGCGACGGCTGGCTGCCCATCGACTACAGCGAAGTGGAAATCGGCCGTCGCGCCTACCGCTCCGGCGAAAACGAATACATCCTCAACGGCCAGAAAGTGCGCCTGAAAGACATCACCGATCTACTGGCCACCAGCGGCCTGGCCGAACGCACCTACACGATCATCGGCCAGGGGTTGGTGGACCAGGCGCTCTCCTTACGCGCCGAAGAACGACGCGCCCTGTTTGAAGAGGCGGCGGGCATCAACCATTACAAATCGCGCCGCGCCGAAACGCTGCGCCGCCTTCAAGAAACCCAGCGCAACCTCCAACGTGTGCACGACATTTTGGCGGAAATACGGCCGCGTCTCGCCTCGCTCAAGCGGCAGGCCACCCGCGCCCAAAACTACGAACAAATTTCGGTGGATCTGCAAAACTTGCTGCGTATCTGGTACGGCTATCGCTGGGAAGTGGCCAAAAAAGAGATTCGACGGGCGCGGGAAACGGCCGCTTCCGCCGAAAAATCGTGGCAAACCAGCCGCCAAAAAATGCGCGTGCAGCAAGAAAACGGCGACGAGCTGCGCCGCCAGATTCACCGCGTGCAGCAGCAGGTGAGCGAAACACAAAACAAGCGTGATGCCCTGCGTGACCAGCTGGAAACGGCCCGGCGACAGGTGGCCATCATGCAGGAGCGGCGGGAATCGATCCAGCGCCGGCTGGCGGAAGTAGAAGCCGAACTGCCGCCCCTCAGCCAGCAGCGGGAAGCGGCCGCCGGTGAACTGGCCGCCGCCACCGAGGAGCTGACGGCCGCCCAGGCCAGCCTGAACCAGGCGCGCGAGCAGCTGCAAGCGTTTAACGCCAACTTCCAGACGCAGCAGGCGGCGATTAACAAGTGGCAGTCGGAGCTGCAAAATTCTGCCCAGGCGCAGCGCAGCACACAAAATCGCGTGGCCCAACTGCAAGGGCAGCTCAACCAGCTGCGCGAACAGCTGCAAGAGCAGTCAGCCAACCAGCCCAGCACGGGCGATGGCGAAAGCGTGAAAGTGCAGGCCGAGGTAGAGAAGCTCACGGCCGTTTTCAGCACCGCCCAGCAAAAAGTGGAAGAACAGCGCCAGCAGCGCAGCGACCTGCAAAAACAGAGGCAGGAGCTGATCCAGGCGCTGAAAAATTTACGCCGCGACCTGCGCGATCAAGAGCGGCAGCTCAGCCAGCAGCAAAAAGAGCTGGCCCGGCTGGAAGCCCAAACCGAAATGCTAAACCAGATGCGCCAAAAGGAAACGGCCGTCTCCGACACCATCAAAGTGTTAGGCAATCTGGCTTCTATTATGACCATCCCCGCGCCGCACCAGCAGGCCATCGAAGCGGCGCTGCGAACCCGCCTGGGCACGCTGCTGCTGCCGGACGAAGCCGCCCTGTGGCAGCTGCTGGCCGAGCGCGACCCGGACGCCGCCCTGGCCGTCGCCGTGGCGGACCATGTGCAGCCCGCCGCGCCGCCGGAAATTAACGAAAAAGGCGCGATTGGCTGGGCCGACTCCGTGGTGGCATTTGACAAGCAGTTTGCCCCGCTGGTGCAGCTTTTGCTGGGTCGGGTTTTGTTGGTGGATGGGGCAAAAACGGCCGTCTCTCTGGCCAAGTCCCTTCCCCCCGGCTGCGTCGCCGCCGCCCCGGACGGCACGGTAGCCCACGCGGGCGGCCTGATTGAGCTGGTGGGCCAGTCGGCGCAGGACAGTCTGCTGGCCCGCGAAGAGGCGTGGCGCGAGGCACAGCAAAAGCTGGCGGCGAAGAAAGAAGAGGTGGCGGGGGTGGAAACGGCCGTCTCCAACCAACAAGCCATCATCCAAACCAAGCAGGAAGCCGCCGACGAGCTAAACAACGAAGAGCAGCGGTTAGGCAGGCTGATGAACGAAGCCAGCCAGCGTGCCAGCCAGGCGCAGCGGGATTTGGACCGGCAGAAGCAGCAGCAGGTGTTTATCGAGCGGCAGCAGCAGGCGCAGACCGAAGCCACCGCCCGGCTGCAAACACGCATCGAAACGCTGGCAACCAGCGCCGAAAAAGATGCGGCGGAACTGGTGCGGCTGGAAGCGGCCGTCAGCCACGCCCAGGCCCAGCTGGACAGTCTGCCCATCGCCGAGGCGCAGCAGCAGCGCGAAAGCCTCAAGCAAAATATTGGGGCAGAACAGACGATTGTGGACGGCCGTCGCGCCGTGGTTGACAGCCGCCGGGCGACGCTCAATCAGTTTGAGCAGCAGCTCAACCGCCTGAAGGAGCGGCAGGCCAGTTTGCTCGAACAGCAGGCGGAGATGGCGCAAAGCCAGCACGAGCAGGATCGTATCCGGCTGCAGGATGAGATGGAGATACTCGACGCCCAGCTGACGCCGATGAAAGCCCGGCTGGCTGAGCTGCAGGATGAATTGGGCGATGTGGAGGAGGGAACGGCCGTAACCCAAAAAGAGGCCCACGACCACGAAACCATCTTCACCCAGGCGCGCATTGCCTACAGCCAGCAGCAAAACGCTATCGAAGGGCTGCAAGAGCGCATCAAAACCGACCTGGGCATCGTCGCCCTGCATTACGATGAGGACCAGACCGGCCCCACCCCGCTGCCCATCAGCGGCGTGCAGGCCCTGCCCCAGGTTACCGAGCTGCCTGATGACATCGAAGAAACCATTCACAACTACCGCGGGCAGATGCAGCGCATGGGGGCGATCAACCCCGACGCACCCGAAGAGTACCAGGAAACTCAGGACCGCCACGACTTCCTCACCGAGCAGCTGGACGATTTGAACGAAACCGAAACACGGCTGCGCAAAGTCATCGAAGAGCTGGACGATCTGACCAGCCGCGCCTTTGCCGAAACGGTGGACAAGGTCAATGCCGTCTTTGGCCAGACGTTTACTCAGCTTTTTGGCGGCGGCGCGGGCCGCCTGGTGCTTACTGATCCCGACGACCTGACGATCAGCGGCGTGGACATCATCGCCCGGCTGCCCAACCGGCGCGAGCAGGGCTTGGGCCTGCTCTCCGGCGGCGAGCGGTCGCTGACGGCCGCCGCGCTCATCTTCTCGCTGCTCAAGGTCTCCCCCACCCCATTTTGCATCATGGATGAGGTGGATGCCGCCCTGGATGAAGCCAACATCAACCGCTTCCGCGAGGAGCTGCGCGAGCTGGCGCTGGGCACGCAGTTTATCGTCATCACCCACAACCGGGGAACGGTGCAGGCGGCGCAAACCATCTACGGCATCAGCATGGGCTCGGACAGTGCCAGCCAGGCGATCTCCATCAAGCCGGAGGAGTACATTAAGCAGCCGGAGTTGTTGTGAGGGGGTGAAGGGGTGAAGGGGTGACAAGGTGAGGGGGTGAACGGCCGTTGCTTTACTCACCACAGATGTTCACAAGAGTTAGAAATGACCATTTATGACAAGAATGAGTATCGTTCTCGCCAGGCACAATACGCACCGTTGCAGGAGGTTGGCGTTCACGCCCTTCAACAGTGTGGTATTTTTCAGGCTGAGTTGCGGTTTGTCTCTGATACCGGCAATGTGATTTTCCAGGCAAAAACGGCCGAACAATCCTACAGCGTGCGGGTTTATCATGATCCATTCAGAACCAATTCCGAAATAGTGGGGGAACTGTACTGGCTGTTGGACCTAAAACGAAACAGTAATCTCATTGTTCCCGAACCCCTGGCCACAGCCTCAGGAGAGCTTGTACAAGAAATCACCGTCCCCGAAGCAAAGAAAGAAGTTCAGGTCGTCATATTTCACTGGTTACCGGGCAATATCATCGGCACAACGCTCACACGAGAAACGGCTCACCAAATCGGCCAACTCATGGCTGAACTTCACGATCATGCCACAGCATTTGAGCTACCAGCAGATAGCTTTCGCGACACCACAGACTGGCGTGGCATGGGTCATTTTAGAGCAAATCTTTCGTCAGCCCAGCTTGCTCGGATTGAGGGTTTTCTGAGCCAGCAGCAACTTGAACTTTGCGAAAAGGCAGCCACCCTGGCGGCAAAAAAGATAGATGAAGTGAGCGAGCAGCAGGATTTTGGCCTCATCCACAACGATTTGCACGCACGCAATTGCCTGCTTCACATTGGCAAGATAGCTATCATCGATTTTGACGATTGTCAATTTGCCCCATTTACTTGTGACATGGCGATAACCATCAGCAGTTTTGATAGTCTTCCCAACCAAAAACAGCTTCAAGAAGCATTTCTACAAGGTTATTCAGAAAAACGCAGCCTGCCCCAAAATTATGTGGAGGAAATTGCCACTTTCAGGGCAGAACGGCGGCTGCGGCTCATTCGCTGGGTCGCCACCTGGCCGAGCGTGACCCATTTTCCGTTTGGCTGGCAGACCATCAATGACTCATTACAATACTGTCAGCAGTTTATTAACTCTGTGCGTTAACACCAATAAAATGAACCTGAAGTGTTTCCGCTGTGCTGGTTAAACGGCCGTATCTCCTAAAACCATCAAACCATTGTAAAATATACTCATGAATAAAGACGCCTTATCTCGTCGCTACACTTCACTGTGGACTGGTGAAACCGTTTCGGCTGCATTGTTTGCTTCCCTGCTAATCTGGTACGCCTATCGCGATGGTCAGTGGCAGCATTGGGTGGCCCGTATCTACAGCCTCGGCGTTGTCATTTTCATTCTCATCCAGGGGGTTTTTTGGTGGCGCTGGAAGCTGCATGTACTCAAACAGGGCAAACGAACGCTGCCCAGCTATGTCCTCCGTCGCTATCGTTTGTGGCGCACGATTAACTGGTGGTTGATTTGCGCTTTTCCCCTCGTCGTCTTCGGGGGAGCTGCCTTAACAGGCCAGCCCGTTAATTCAGTGGATACCTGGCTGGGCCTTTTGTTTTTAGGGGGAGCCATTCTAGAGCAGGTCAATTATTATTACGTGCAATTGATGTACAATTCCCTCTACGATTGGCGTTATCTGAAGACCAACGGCCGTTTGCGTCCAGGCACAGTGGCCAAAGCATTGAGGCAGGAACATTTAGAATCATAAACGCCAGAGTTGCTTGAGCGAAGACCAGTGTATTTTCCCGAGCAAGACGAGCGGATATCGACATGACGGTCGTTCCAACTCCAAGCAAGAAACCGATACCTTGTCATTTTGAGCGCAGCGAAAAATCCCTCTACGCTTTGGTTGGCTAAGCTCTACTCGTTGCCAAAAACTTCACTTGTGTAACCTCCTGGGGATGCTTCGGAGGACCTCAGCATGACAATTGGAGATGGAATCACTCCACGTTTATCCCATTCTTCACAGAACCGGCAACTGCTGCTTGTACGCCCTCACCGTGGCATCCTGGTCACCCAGCAGGGCAAACAGCCCCAACATCACCGGGCGGGCACGGCCGTTTCCACCCCCATTGATCTCCATCAGCAAACCATACATCGCCCCGGCATACTCCCGCTTTTGGATCATGTTGGCAATGTTGATATTGGGGCCAGTTAAACGGCCGTCTCCCACATCCACCAAAAATTGGGCCAACGGCCGTAACTGGTCCGCCTCGCCTGTGTCGCTGGTAGGCAGGTGGCGCAGCGCCTCACGGCCATTGCCCTGGCGCAGCAGCTCTTTTGCTTTTTGCAGGCGAGCTTGTGGGGTGTTGGGTACGGCCGTTTGTGGCTTCGGCTGGGCGGGCGTGGCGTTCGGCATTTGGGCCAGCACCCGCTGCAAAAATTGGCGCACATTTGGCTCCGGCTGCGCCCCGACAAACTCATCGACAACACGGCCGTTGACAAACGCCTTCACCGCCGGAATACCGCGCACGTTAAACTGCATCGCCAGCGGCTGGTTTTGGTCGCTGTTGATTTTGGCCAGGCGGAAACGGCCGTTGTGCTCATTGGCCAATCGTTCCAAGATCGGTCCCAGCATGCGGCACGGACCGCACCACGGCGCCCAAAAATCCACAATCACCGGCCGCTGGTGCGACTGCTGAATCACTTCCGCCTGAAAATTGGCCTGATTGACTTCTATGATATGGGTGTTCATTTGCTTTACCTCACGTTGGTTGATAACGGCCGTAGTCTAGTGTTTCGCCAAAGATCTTTTGTCGGATATTGAGACAGTGGCGAAACACTTAAGCTGAAGCAAATTCTCCCATGAGCCAACCGTCAAAAGAAATTTGCTTCAGCACTAGCCGCCAAACATAAATATTAGGTCAAAATCTCCAATCTGCGCACTTTTGCCGTCAGGCGGAAACGCGGGCAGTGGGCATCTGAGGATGCGGACTCCGCACAGTAGGAAAAAGGTACTAACTGAAGTCATTCCCCAACTGCCCTATTAATTTGTTATACTGTAAAAACTTAGCCCGCGTAGTTCAATACAATATCAACCAGAGTTAACATTCAGCATCGGGAACGTGACATGCCATGCTCCCTACTTTTCGCGGACTGTTTCGGCATGAATTTCTAAAGTGCATCCGTCGCAGCGAACGTTTTGCTGGCATATTGACCTGACACCCTACATACTCCCTAACTTCCCTTCCCGCCCCAAAGCCAGGCACTCTCATTCAAATAAGGTATAAGGAAACTTGGCCATGACGCTCTCACCTGATGCAGTTTTTTGTATTCTGTCTTTTGAAGGGCCAGATTGTTATTCCCAGGCCGGGGGATTGGGGGTGCGGGTTACTCACCTGGCGGAAGCGCTGGCCCAACGCGGTTTTGAAACGCACCTGCTATTTGTAGGTGATCCAGCCATGCCAGGGGTAGAGACACAGGTGAACGGCCGTCTCATCCTGCATCGTTGGTGCCAATGGATCAGCGCCCACCACCAGGCCGGCGTGTACGCTGCGGAAGAAGAAAAGCTGTGGGATTTTAACAATTCGGTCCCGTGGTTTGTCTTGACGGAAATTGTAAGGCCAGCGTTGGAAAACGGCCGTTTACCCATCATCCTGGCCGAAGAGTGGCATACCGCCGAAGTACTCATCCGCCTTCATGACCAGCTTGTCCAGGCCGATCTGCGCCAAAAGACCGTTCTATTTTGGAATGCCAACAACACCATGTCATTCCACCGCGTGAACTGGCCCCGCCTGAACGAGGTCGCCCAACTCACCACCGTCAGCCGCTACATGAAGCACCTGATGTGGCGCAGCGGCCTCAATCCATTGGTGATTCCCAACGGGATTCCGGCCGATTTACTGGAACCGGTAGATGAAGAACAGATCTGCGATTTGCGCGAGGCGCTGGGATCCGATCCGGCAACGGTGATGCTTTTTAAAGTGGGTCGTTTTGATCCCGCCAAACGCTGGCTCATGGCCATTGAAGCGGCGGCGCAGCTCAAAGCGCAAGGCTACAAAGTCATTTTCCCGCTTCGCGGTGGCATCGAGCCGCATGGAGCCGAGGCGCTGCATCGGGCCCGGCAGTTAGGTCTCTCTGTTAGCGATGTGACTACGCCAGGGGCGAAAGACGGGCATCTGCTGTCGTGGTGTGAAATGTTGGCTGCGTTAGAAGCAGCACCGCCCGCCGAAATTTACAATTTGCGCTTCTTTTTGACGCAGGAGTTGTTACGGCCGTTTTACGCCGCCGCCGATGCTGTTCTGGCCAACAGCGGGCACGAGCCATTTGGGCTGGTCGGATTGGAAGCAATGGCTGCCAAAGGACTGGTATTCACCGGCGCCACCGGCGAGGAGTACAGCCTGAACAACGAAGCCGGCATGGTCATGGACACCGACTCTCCGGAAGAAATTGTCTCTCAGGCCCTCATTCTCAAAAACAATCCCCGCCGCGCCGCAGCCATGCGCCTGGCCGCCCACCGCCAGGCCACTGCCTTCACCTGGGACCGGGTGATAGACGTTTTGCTGGATAAGGTGCAGTTTGTGGCCCAATCCAATGGCGCGCTGCCCCGGTTAGACGTGGCGCGCCAGGCCGTTGGCCAGGCAAAAGTGCGGGATGTGGTCATATACACCGTCGTCCACCAGCCTCGACGCCTGCGGCTGCCGGCCCAGCCGCTGCTGCCCGGTTCCTCGCCGCAGGCGCTGGCCGACGCCTTGTTTGACGAACCGATCAATGAAAAATATTTCCGCAAAGTCGCCGCTACTTGCTACTATCCAGCCACCGAAAGATTTCAGCTGCTCGTCGAACGCGGCCTTAAGCTGGCAATTGGCTTTTCCCTCTCCTTCATCGAACAGGCCCGGCGGTGGGATCCGGTGCTGCTGGATCGCTTCCGGCAGCTTGTCGGCCACGAAAACGTGGAACTGGTGGCCGTGGAACCGACGCACAGTTTTCTGCTTTTGTGGGACATTCCCCGTTTTATAGAACGGATGCAGGTCGCAGCGGATGAGCTGGAGCGGATTTTCGGCGTGCGTCCGGTGGTGGCCGACACGACGGAATTGATGATGTCGGACACGATTTATCACGCGCTGGATCTGGCCGGGTTTAAGGGAGGGTTTGTTGACGGCCGTCCCTGGGTAATGGAGTGGCGCGAAGCAACCCATCCTTACCATCACGGCGGCGGTCGGCTGAAGCTGCTGCCGCGCCACTACCAGCTCAGTGACGACGTAGGCTACCGCTTCTCTGACCAGAGCTGGGAAGGCTGGCCGCTGATGGCCGACCGGTATGCTCATTGGCTGGCCGAAACGCCCGGCGAGGTTGTTGTGTTGGGCTGGGATTTTGAGACGTTTGGCGAACACCATCACCCGGACAGCGGCATTTTTGGCTTCTTGCAGGCGCTGCCGGGTGAAGCGCAGTGTGCCGGGCTGTCATTCCTCACGCCCAGCGAGGCGATTGATCGCTATGGCGATCACAGTCATGACCTGCCCTTAGCCGCATTTGCCAGCACCTGGGCGGGCAGCGGCGGCCTGGAGTTTTTCCTGGGCAATGAGGCCCAAAAAGCGGTGTACCAGTTGATGATCCAGGCTTACAACAAAGCCCAACTCACCGGGGAGCCAGCGCTGATTGACCTGGCATTTTGGCTGGCCCAGTCGGACAACCTGCATTTGATCCAGTGGTACGGCCGTTCCGGCTCCGATGCCGAAGTCAGCGCCTACTTTACGCCGCATGAGTGGTGGTCGTTGGGGCCGGATGGCATCATCTGGGAGATTCAGCAGGTGTACAAGAACTTTATCGCCGCCCTGGATCCACACATCCTGGGCAAGCCCACTTTTACCCCGGCGCCCATTCGCAAAAAAAAGCCAAAAAACGGTGCAAAACACGATTTTTCGCTGATGGAAATCGTGGCTGCAGATAAAGCAGCCACAACACACGTTTCCGCTTGAATGGGCAGCCAACTGGGAGTACATTACCCTGGACAACTCCATATTTCGAATTGCTGTGCAAGAAACGCCAGCCATTGTTCTGTCGCGAATCGTGGGTTGACCTATTGTCAATTCCGCCCCCAAACTCTATACTCAGCGGGTCTGCGTTTTTTGGGGGGAAATCTTATGGACAATAACACTACATCAACTGAAAATGAGATTTTTCGTCCGGGTGCCAAGCGACTGTTTCAACACAATTGGGTTATTGTAACAATCATTTTGCTCGGGCAAATTGCGTTGATGTTCCTTGAAAGGCAAGTTGCCTTAGCCACTATTTGGCTTTGGGCATTTCTTCTGCTCCCACCTCACGGGAGACGGGTTATTGGGCTGCGAAGTCCAACACACTGGGCGTGGTGGATTATTGCGCCTGCAGCCGGGCTTGCGACGGTAAGCATTACGGCCGTAATTTTATGGGCACTCCTGGGGTGGACAGAAAGCAACATGTCCTATGATATGGCGCATGGGGTCGGGGAAGGCTTTCGTTTCTTAGGCGAGCAAGCCTCAAATGTATCTCGTTTGTCGCTGCTCGGCTTCCTCTGGTTATTCTCCAGCCCTTTGCTGGAAGAACCATTATTCCGCGGTTTCACACAGTCCATTTATGGCCAGAAAATGGGTGTGTGGCCTGCAATTGTCCTGCAATCCGTTATTTTTACCCTGGTCCACCCGTTGAACAGCGTTTCATGGTTTGTCTCCATTTTTGCCGCAGGCCTGGTTTATGGAATCCTTACAAAGTACAGCCAGTCCATTTGGCCTGCCGTGCTGGCGCACGCCGCGTACAACTTAGGTATTCTTTGGATTTCTTTCACTTTCATGCCCGAATACATCTTGTAGTGAAACTGAACTGTTCCACTGAAAATCGGCAAGCTGTTTTTTGGTGCGTCTGCCAATATAGCATGCAGTAGACAGCAGGGAGTCGCCGCGGTTTAAGGAACTATTTAGGGGATGGCGCCTGGAAGAAAATAGATGGTAGCTATAACGGCCTATAGACGCTGTTTTAGACCCTGCCCAAAATTGCTTTCATGAAAACAAAAATCTTTCTCCTCCTGTGCTGTGTGCTTGGGTTGGTGGCCTGTACCAATGAAGAGCCCCCCCTGCCCACACTTCAACCAACTATTGTCCTCTCCGCTTCACCTGCTTCAGATACCATCGACGTGGCCACCCCGGATGCCTCTGAAGCTACCGCCTTAGCCCCAACATTAGCGGCGACAGGGGAGCCAGGCAGCATGGATGTGCCTGCCAACAGCACCGCTGAGGCTGATCCCGCTTTACAAGAAATTGATCAGGCAGTTTGCGCCGAAGCGCTCAAAACACAGGCGGAATTGGAGCGCTTGCAAGAACAGGGGCAGGATGTTGCCGAACTGGCAACGGCCGTAGCTGAGCTAGTGGGAGAAATGTCCCAATGTGCATCCTTTTACACCCCTACTCCGTTACCTTAAATAGCACGCTTGTGTTTGTGAGCACCACTTCCTCACAAACACAAGCGTGGTTATCGTCAAATCAGAAGTGTATAGAAAACATCACTGGAGGATTCTATGAATCGCAAACAACTCGCAACTACTGTTTTACTCTTCGTTTTAGTGTTAATAACTGTGACACCGGCCTGGGCACAAGAAAGCGCCGCCTGTCAACATCCTACCATTGCCTATCTGGCAGAAAAAACCGGCGCTACCTGTGAAGAAATTGTAGCGCTTCATGCAGAAGGGGTGGGCTTCGGGCAAATGATGAAAGCCGCTGTTATTGCCGATGCTGTTGGCGATGACACCGTAGAGTGGACAGAATTGCTGGCAGCACATCAGGAAGGAGTCGGCTGGGGCCAGATTAGCCGCGCCTACATGCTGGCTAATCGTTACAGTGACCTGGGTTTAAGCGCTGATGATTTACTGGCCCTACGCGCACAAGAAATGGGTTGGGGTCAAATCATGCAGGCACAGGCCCTGGCTAATGCCGATTTAGGCGTTGCCTTTGATGAGGTTGTGGCCATGATGCAAGCTGGCATGGGCTGGGGTGAGATTCAGGCTGAGCTAGATCTGGAACCTGGCCCACCCCCTTGGGCTGGCCCAGGCCACAACAACGGCATTGGCAACAATCTCGGGAATGGCAACGGCCAAGGCAACGGTAACGGCAATGGCCAGGCCAGCGGTAACGGTAATGGCCAGGGCAGCGGTAATGGTAATGGCCAGGGTAACGGTAACGGTAATGGCCAGGGTAACGGTAACGGCCAAGGGAATGGCCAGGGCAATGGCAACGATAATTAAGCTGCTTCCTTGTAACCGGTAGGTCACAAAGTGGTAGGCAGGACAATTTGCCCACCAGCTACGGCCGTTTCCTGCACAACTACAGGCAGCCAGGCCCTCCTCCTCAAGGCCGATGCCCTTGCCTGTAGTCACCGTCCGCGACTCCATTCGACTGGCCCATTTGATTACTGGTTTGCCAAAACACGCCCCTAAATTTATACTCAGCCAGGTCTGCATTTAAACGGAGTATTGAAAACTTATCGTGAACGCATTCGGCCCAAACCGCCTATTTTCGCCTTGTGCCGACACGGGCGAGCCATTTAACCTTATTGAGTATGTTATGTCTCAGGAAAGCAAATAAGTTTGGGCACAATGTACAAAAATCGGTTCTTAGACTGACCACAATTTGGCATCATTGATTTCTATGTTCCACTACCTGGCAGGTTTATCAAAAGGCAAGATGGTTTTGTGGTGCTATCTTATTTGGTACTGTGTAACGGTTTATTTCTATTTTGATTCATCGTGGCGGATTTGGTTGAACTCAGCCGGGATTAGTGTTGTTATCGGCATTGCTCTGATGCTGAGTGTTTCCAATGCTCACCTTAAAAAGCCGGATCATTGGCAAACGTTTCGTTTATTTGCTACGCCGTTTTGCGTCTCTAGCTTTTCCTCGCTCACTAAGGGGAATGGTTTTATCCTGTTTATTCCGCCTCAAACAGCCCAGCTTTTAGTGGCCATTGCCGCATGTGCGTCTTTTGTGGTGTTGGTTTTTGTTGTCAAGTGGCATGCAGCTCATGTAGCGGCATAACTTCCCCTGCTGCAGCACGGCCTTGTTGGTTCCTGGAAGGTTCTTTCTGAGCCGCACCGCACTAAGCCTTACTAGCGCGGCACCAGTTTCCCCCGTGTCGTCGGCGGCCGGATTGACATCGGCGCCTATGAAAGGTAATGTTAGCCAGTGATTTTCTATGGGAGCTGCGGTCGGCGTCTCGCCGTGCCGCAGCTCCCATTTACCGGTTAGCAAAGCTGGTGCTTACGGCAATTGGCTGCCTGAAAATGAAGCGGTCAGTGAAGAAGAGGATTAAACAAGCGTGGCAAGAGATTTTGTTTCAAAGGCATCAATTGTGATCCATGCTCCATTGGCAAACGTGTGGGACTCTTTGGTTAATCCCAAAATGGCCAAACAGTATTTCTGGGGCGCAGAAGTTAGCAGCGATTGGCAAGTAGGCAGGCCCATCACGTTTAGGGGCGAGTTTAACGGCAATCAATACGAAGAAAAAGGGGAAATCTTGCAGCTCCAGCCTGAGAATCTGCTCCAATATTCCCATTGGAGCAATCTGGAAAACCTTCCCGACGTCCCAGAGAATTACCGCAATTGGACGTTCAAATTAGCCCAGGAAAACAAAGCGGTTATTCTTTCCGTAACAGAAGACAATATCCCTACAGAAAAACAAAAAGAGCGTTCAGATGAGTATTGGGCTGGCGTACTACAAACCATCAAACAGCTTTTGGAAGAAGAAAGTAGATAGTTGTGAGTGGCGAAAATAACGGCCGTATCCCCACACCACATCAAGCACATCACACCTCATCCTGTCAGAAATACCAGGGGAAACGGCGAGGAAATTAGGTTTCCAGGAATAAATTATGACTTCTCAAAAACGAAACCACGGCAAAAATCCGGTTGAGCCAAATCCGAGTTGGGCTGCAAGTCGTCCTTACACGCCGGGGCCCGATTATGGAATTCCGACGGGCAGCGAGGGTCTTTTGCCCTGGCAATATGTGACTGACCGCATGGCCTCCGCCAAATGTTATTGGATTACGACCGTCAGCCCAAACGGCCGTCCACACGCCACCCCGGTTGATGGCGTATGGCTGGATGACCACTTATATTTTGGTGGCAGTCCGGCAACCCGGCGGAGCCGCAATTTAGTTGACAATCCGGCGGTATGTATTCACCTGGAAAGCGGCACCGAGTCCGTCATTTTGCACGGGGATGCCTTGGCCCTAACGGCCGTTGAACATACCCTGGCTGTTCGCTTGGCAGAAGCATCTAAACAAAAGTATGGCTACAGCCAGCGACCAGAAGAGTATGAAGCAAATCCTGGTAATATTTTTGCATTTCACCCCCAAGTTGTGTTTGCCTGGAACCAGTTTCCCAAGGACGTAACTCGCTTCACCCGGATTTGATGATCGCATTGGCCAAACGGCCGTATCTCCCTCTCACTATCATCCTGACAGAAATACCTGGGAAACGGCCGTACCCATTTAACACTCGTCATCCACGCCAAATAAGCGCCGTGACAATAGTCAACTTGGGTGGTCACAACAGTCAGGTTGAGTCGTCGCAAAAGTCAACTTGAGTTGTCGCCATAGTCAGGTTGAGTCGTCGCAATAGTCAACTTGAGTTGTCGCAAAAGTCAGGTTGAGTCGCCACAATAGTCAACTTGAGTCGTCACAATAGTCAACTTGAGTTGTCGCAATAGTCAACTTGAGTCGTCACAATAGTCAGGTTGAGTCGTCACAATAGTCAACTTGAGTCGTCACAATAGTCAGGCTGAGTGGTCACAATAGTCGGGTTGAGCAGTGACCATGATCAAGTTGAGCAGCCACACTGATCAGGCTGAGCAGCCTCACCGGACAGGTTGATCAGCCTCGCCAGTCAAGCTGATCAGACACGCCAGTCAGGTTGAGCAGCCACAGCAGTCAACTTGAGTCGTGGCAAACCGCCTGCTTTGTTTAGCAGATACGGCCGTAACCTAACACCACGTCGAGCACGTGAAGGAAGATTGCGTTTGGGGAAACGGCCGTATCTCCCCCATCCCCACTCAATCAGATCAACCACCCAATGTGAATGCTGAATTGTCAAAAAACACCCTGCCACCATGCCATACGCCTCTTGGTTTTTGTCTGAGAGGATGGAGCTGCGGCCGTACTCCCCCACTTTCGGCCTGGCATAAGTACAGGAGAAACGGCCGTACCCGTATTGTCCAGGCTAAAACGGCTGGACATCGCCGCGTACTTCAGGAAGAATGGACTTACAGCTTGTGCAAAACGTTAGTGAAAATGATCTGGCACGAAAAGGACAAAGTTCACTTATAATGGTCTTCCTTAGAGCGTAACATTAGCCATCATTATTCTTGCGATTACTGCCCTAAACCCGTCTGATTAGAGTCTCTCAATTGGAGCCTGAGCACTATGAAACCAACCTTATTGATGCTGCTTGTCGCATTCTGCCTTCTATTCATCAGTTTCACAACACAAAGCCAAAGTGCAAAAACACTTTCGCCGTGGGAACTAATTGACTCCCCCTGGCCAACCCATGCCCATGACTTTCAGAGAACAAATCGCAGTCCATTTACCGGAATTGAGGACGGTGTGCATATTGAATGGATGAAGCCTTTTGGAACGGTATCCAGTCAAAGCCTCACGGTTGGAAGTGACGGCCTGATCTATGCTAAATCTTTAGATACCTATGCATTTTCTCCTCAAGGGGAACTTATCCGAAAAGATTTGCCTGGCGGTGCCTGTTATAGCACCCCAACCCATTTAGCCAATGACACTATTTACTACGCAACGACCTTTCAATGGATTGGTGTGCACACCAGTGGTGATGTTTTTTGGGCGGCAAGCTTTTTTAATGGCTGCTTTCACTTTACACCAGCAGTAACTCAGGATGGAATCGGATATTTTCTGTTCTTCAACTACATCCATGCCATCGATCTAACGACCCATGAGCTTCTCTGGATCTATGAGATGGGGGGTTGGACATCAATGGCTCTAGGACATGATGATGCTTTATACGTCTCTGGTTTGTATGGTGCCCTTGAAGCTGTGAAATCCGACGGATCTCTCAAGTGGCAACGTCTTGATTTCTTTGATACTGGTTATCAATATCGCTCTAGTGTGATGGCGATTGGAGATGATGGAACCATTTATGTGTCTCGTTTTAAAGATGCTAATCTGGACGGCAACGCTGATGATAATCGTGATTCCGTGCGTGCTCTTGACTCAGACGGCAACGTGTTATGGGACTACACTTTCGACCCGTCCCTGTGGAGTTGTGGTTTTGCCGTGGCAGAATCTGGCACACTATATGTTGCAACAGGGCAAATGAACTTTGATAACAACACGGTTACCCTTTATGCCATAGCTTCTGACGGCAACCTTAAATGGTCTAAAATACTCCCCACAAGTTATGCTTGTGGAGGACCGGTTACCGACAATGCCGAAAATGTCTACCTCTGTGCGCGTAACGGGCGTTGTTATGGATTTACGGAAAACGGTGAAATGCTGTGGGATATATTTGTTAACGGCGATGGGTGGATGGACACTTATCCTCTAATTTATGACGATAAGCGAATGTTTGTGGCGACAGACGGAGGAATTGCCGCTTTGGCGGAAGGCGACCCGGTTTATTCCTACTTGTTTTTACCTTACATATCCAAAAACCCATGACCCCAGCAAAACGATAGGGAAAATGATGGCCAATAGGTAGTTTGCCACTTGTCAGGTGGGTATGATGAGGGTGGGGAACGGCCGTTTCTCTTCCGATCCCCACCCCATTGACGCCAGATCGACCACCCGATGTGCCAGCGACATGCCGAATTGTCAAAAAATTCCCTGCTGCCAGCCTACTCCCTCATGATTTTTATTTGCGGGAATTGACCTGGATTGTCAAAAAACACCCAAAACTTTATACTTGCCCAAGTCTTCGTTTTGACAGGAGGTTGGGAATTTATACCGAATTTCATTCTGCCTAAACCCCCGACCTTCATCTTATGCCGACCAGCATTTGGGACAATGTAAGTTTGGCCTCTAAAGGATTTCTATGAGAGAAAAACCATATTACTCGATTCGCACTAGTAAAAACCCTCTCTCAGGAAGTATCGATCTCCCAATGCTTATAAAACTCTTCAAAACGATTTATGCGTATTTTGACAATGAGGGATACTTTCAGCAAGACTTGGGTTTTGAATGTGTAGATGCTGGTTTCATTCCTGGAACTCTTGGTCACGATTTAGAAGGTGTTTTACTCTTAGAACTGAGGAAAAATAACCTCTACCCAATAACAAAACAGATTGACAATTACACCGAAGATGATCTTTTCGATATTATTGAGTTCCTTCATGACCATTGCTCAAAGCCCATCACGCGCAATTATCACAGTTGGAATGAATGTGGCTGGCATTGTGAGACATTTGAACAAGAACCTGGCCAAAAAGAATTTCGAGAAAAAGTAAATCGAATTCTGAGGATATACAAAGAAGGATATGAGCTTTCATCCAAGGGTGAGATTCTTGTCCTTGCGGACACTGGGCTTGAAGCACTATTAGAAGCATCTCTGCCACCCGTTGATCCAGATAACATTGAAGCTCGAATAGACGCAGCCCGACAGAAGTTTCGTCGCTATCGCTCCTCTCTTGATGAGAGACGTGATGCAATTCGTGACCTTGCCGATGTGTTAGAGTTTCTTCGTCCGAAGCTTAAAGGCGTTATTACATCTAAGGATGAAGATGATCTTTTCAATATAGCCAACAACTTTGGTATCCGTCACCACAATGAAAGACAAAAAGTAAATTATGACAAACCAATTTGGTATAGTTGGCTATTTTACTATTACCTAGCAACAATTCACGCGGTTCTTCGCCTCATAGCAAAAGCACAATTAACATCACAAAATGATTGATTACTTGAACATGACAACAATACATTTATTTGGACGGCTAGACTCGCACTACCAAATTAGTTTTGGCCGTTGTGAGAGCGATCCTTGTCTCCCACTGCTATGGACAGGTCTTCGGTCAACACATAATTTTTGTCAACCGCAGTCGGCGTTCCGCTATCCTACTACCTCAATCACCCATAATTGACTCTTTCAGGAACCTACCCCTCATTTGGGATACACCGTTTCCCCAAAACTTTTCCCCAAAATCTCATCGCACCCTCCCAGCAAAAGTGGTAACATACTCGCCAACTCGCAAACCCGTTTCACCATGAAGGAACTCCCCTATGCGACTGATTGTAGATGGATGGTTTCCCTTCGAACCGGGTAACTCTCTACTCATCACTCTACTGCGCGCCGGAATTTAGCTGTGATTGACGAGCAAACATCGCAGCAGTTGTCTGCGCTTGCCGAAGTGATCGGCAGCTTGCAGAAGGCGAGAATCGACTACTGGTTGTTCGGCGGCTGGGCCGTCGACTTTTACGTTGGGTCGGTAACAAGGTCACATGACGACGTAGATATAGCCGTGTGGTTTGCGGACGTGCCGCAGATTACGACGCTGCTGCTGACCAACGGCTGGCGTCATGCGCCAGAAGAGGATGAGGACGGAGGCACAGGATTTGAGCGCGGTGGTGTCCGTCTGGAGCTAACCTATCTCGTTCACGGCGACGACGGCCGTATCTACCTGCCTTTGCGGTCTGGGCCAGTCGAGTGGCCTGGCATGGCTGCGCTGGCAGACGATGTTGGTGAGCTGCACGGCGTGCAGTCGCGTCTGATGGGGTTTGAATCTCTGCTCCATGGTAAGGCAACGCCCCGCGACGATAGGGAAGACGCGGCCAAGGACCGGGCTGATTTTGCACACCTGTCTCGGCTGCGGTCATGAAGTGACGCCGACTGCCAGGGAATGCGGTTAGAAGGTGGCCGTCCAACACAGCGGACACCCCACGCAAAAAATCTAGGCTCTTTGGGAATTTAGAGGGTTTACAGCCTGTGATGCATGAAGCGTGAAACGTGACGGCCCTCTGGTCACGTTTCACGTTTCACGTTTCACGCCAAACCCCACGGAATCTCAAAGAGCCAAAACCATCACTTCAAAAAGGTAAGAACAATGGGCAAGCGAAATTATCTAATCGAGGGCGTCTCCGGCACGGGCAAAACCTCGGTCTGTCACGAGCTGCGCCGACGTGGTTACGCCGCCCTCAACAGCGATCGCGACCTGCGCCAACATACAGACCCCGCAACGGGCGAGCGGCTCATCACCTTTTCCTCCCCCGAACTCAGACACGCCGGAAATCTTTGGGATGTGGAAAAAGTGAGACGGTTGGCCGCCAATCAGGACGACGAAGTCACTTTCTTCTGCGGTGGTTCGCGCAATTTCCACGAGTTCATCGACGTTTTTGACCAAGTTTTCGTCTTAGACGTTGATGTTGACACACTCAATGAACGGCTCGACAACCGCCCGGAGGATGATTGGGGCAAGAGCCAGAGCGAGCGGGAACTCATCCTGCGGCTACACGCCACCAAAGAAGACATCCCCAGCGATGGCATCGTCATCGATGCCACCCAGCCGCTTGTTCGCGTCGTGGACGAAATCCTGAGCCATGTCGAGGCTTAGGCAACCTTGGGCCTTCAGGGTTTCGTGAGGCCTGGCGTGAAACGTGAAGCGTGAAACGTAACGCCTTTCTGGTCACGTTTCACGCTTCACGGATTGTAAAGTGGCTCGGCGGGCCGTCTGCCTTTGAATAAAAAACCCGTCGCCGCCTCCCGGCAAAAGTGATAACATACGCGCCAACTCGACAACCCATTCCACCATGAAGGAACACCCCTATGCGACTGATTGTAGATGGACGGCCGATTTCATCAAATCTGGTGACTCCCTGCTCAGCGCTCCACATAACAAAGACGTCACAGATATTTTATTAAACAGATTTTATACAGAACTGGACTACGACGTAATTAATGCCCTAATCATGTCACTCTCCCAAGTTAACACAGAGGATGAAATCGTTTATGTATCGCAAAAATTATTGGATATAAATAGAAATTTTGTTATCCAAAAGTTACCGATACGAGAAAGAAGAAAAATAATAAGAGATATTTACTGGGATTTGGAAGCAAAATACTTGGGGCGGCTCAGGATATTCGAAACACAAAAATCTGCTGATGCTGACAATGAAGAACATAATTTGTCACTTTATCAGCCAGAATATTTGGATGAAAAACGTGACGAATATCTACATTACCATGATTTATTAGAGTATAAGTTAGCTTGGCATAAACAAATGGTCTCAGATGCATTAGGTATGTCACTGCTGCAAGCGAGTAGACGAGGCTTAACGAAAAAACTTGAATTGACCTTGTACGGAAATTCAATAAGCTATTCACAGTTTTACGACATTTACTTAAATCAACTGATCATTCGATTTTCAGATTTCATATCAACGTCTTTACAAGAGGTTTCATCTTCCGAAACATTAATTTTTAGCTCCTTTTTTGACAAAAGCACAATCCGTAGATGTAATTTCAGAAATGGCAAAATAAGCAACGTTGAATTTATAAATACAAAATTAGACACAATAAAATTTGAAAATGTTGAGTTTGAAGATGTTTACTTTTTGGGGGTTGAATTAAATCATTGCGATTTCACAAGTGTCCGAGGTCTAAATCCAGCTTTGTTTTACAAATGCAAGATTACCGCTCCTTGTAAATTTGATGATGAATTTGACGATTCACTCATAAATTCTGTAACGAAGGAGCAACTACTTTTTGATCTAGAGAGTTCCCCACGATCTCTTTTCGGCAAATGGTTAATTACAGAAACAGTAAACAAATTGGACTAACCTGAAGGAACACCCTTATGCGACTGATCGTAGATGGACGGCCGTATCCCTTCGAACCCGGTGACTCCCTGCTCATCGCCATGCTGCGCGCCGGTATTCAGCCCACTGGCGGGGGCTGCCTCTGCCTGGGCGGCGACTGCAACAACTGCCTGGCCACCGTCGATGGCGTCAGCTATGTGCGCACCTGCCAGACGGCCGCTAAGCCGGGCACCGTGGTTGAGCGCCACCATTTGCAAAAGTACCCACCCCTGCCTACCGAAGACCGCGTGATGCCCGCCGTGCCCGCACGTAATCTGTTTTGCGACGTGGTCGTCATCGGTGCGGGCGAATCGGGGCAAACGGCCGCTGCCGCCGCCGAAGCGCAGGGCAAACAGGTCATCGTCCTGGACGCCGCCCACGGCCAGGAAGCGATTGGCATCTACCCCGGCCCGCTGGTTGTGGCCCGCACCGACGCCCAAATGCTGCACATCCACGCCCACGACGAAATCATCGTGGCCACCGGCGCGGCGGAAATTATGCCCATCGTGCCCGGCTCGGAACTGGCCGGGCTGCTCACCAGCCGCGCCGCCGCAACGCTGGCCCAGGCGGGCCTGGACCTGGGGCGCATCGTCGCCGTCGGCACCCCGCCCACTGGGCTGGAGGTTGAGCAGGCCGATGGGGAACTGGTGCGCTTTGAGGGGGCAAACGGCCGTCTCCACACCGTCGTCACCCAAACAGAAGATGGCACAGAACACCGGTATGACTGCGATACGGCCGTCCTTGGCCTCGGCCTGCATCCGCGCAATGCCCTGCTGCGCATGGGGCACGATCTGCCCGTGCGCGCTGTGGGCGACGCCGCCCGCGACTCCGACATCCCCGCCTGCCCCAAGGAAGGCATGGTGTGCCCCTGCGAAGGTGTCTCTGCGGCCGACCTGGAAACAATTTGGGCGCAGGGGTTCCACGAGATGGAGCTGGTCAAGCGGGCCACGCTGGCCGGGACCGGCACCTGCCAGGGCTCGGTCTGCCTGCCCTACCTGCGCAGCTTTTTGCTGGAAAAAGGCAAAACGCTCCAGCCGTCGTTTACCGCCCGGCCAGTCACCCGGCAGCTCACCATGGGCGAAGTGGCGGCGGGGGCACACCATCACGCCACCGCCCGCACCGCGCTGGACGCGGAGCACCGCCGCCTGGGAGCGCAGATGGAGCGCAGCGGCGGCTGGTGGCGGCCCTGGACCTACGGCGATCCCGACGGCGAATATTGGGCCGTGCGTGAAGCAGTCTCCATCATGGACGTGAGCACGCTGGGCAAGATGATCGTCTCCGGCCCGGACGCGCTGCCGATTTTGGAACGGCTCTATCCCACCCAGGTGTCCACGATTAAAGACGGCCGTTCCCGCTACGTTCTCCTGCTCAACGAACGCGGCTACGTTTTCGACGACGGCCTGATTTGCAGAGAGAGCGACACGCGCTACACGCTCACCTTCACCAGCGGCGGCGTCAGCCACGCCGAGATGTGGCTGCGCGACTGGGCCGCCAGCTGGGGCCTGGACGTGCGCATCCTGCACCAGACAATGTCCCTGGGCGCCATCAACGTCACCGGCCCGCTGGCCAAAAAGCTGCTGGCCAAAGCCGGGCTGGACAATCCACCGGGCTGGCTGGGGCACAACAAAGCCGAGGTGGCGGGCGTGCCCTGTCATATCTTCCGCCTCAGCTTCACCGGCGAGCTGTCTTACGAACTGCACCACCCGGCCGAACATTCCGTGCACCTGTGGCACACGCTGCTGGAATTGGGGCAAGAATTGGGGATACGGCCGCACGGCCTGCAGGCGCTGGTCCGGCTGCGGCTGGAAAAAGGGCACGTGCTCGTGGGGCAGGACACCGATTTCGACTCGACGCCGCGCCGCATTCACCACGAATGGGCCGTGCGCCTGGACAAACCCGATTTTATTGGCCGCCACGCCGTCATCCGCACCAACCGGGTGCCGCTGGACAAGCTGCTGGTTGGCCTGGAAATGGACAGCAAGCCCGCACCGATTGAAGGCGCAGTAATCCGCTACAACGGCGACTTTGCCGGGCATATCACCTCCAGCACCTGGTCGCCCGTGCTGAACAAAGTGGTGATGATGGGCTGGCTCTACCATTTTGATGGTGTTTTGCCTGAGGAAGTGACGGTAGACGGCCGTACCGCCCGCCGTGTACCCGTTCCGTTTTACGACAAGGAGGCCGCCCGTGCCCGCGCTTAAACGCATCGCCGCCACGCGCATCGTGGCCACACCCGCCGCCCTGGACACCGCCGACATTCCGCAAAGCTCCCTGGCGCTGCGCTTTGCCCCCGACGAGCTGTTTGTCACCCCGCCGCTGCAAGACGAAGCGGTCATTCTGGTCCACGACCCCCACGCCATTGTCATCGGCGAGGGTGGTTTTGCCGGGACCTGGCTGCCCGCCGCAGCCGCCGCCGAGTTTTTGGCGCGAAATTGTACGTGGCAAGTGCCAAACGGCCGTCCCGCCTTTGCCCAGGGCGCCGTCGCCGGTATCCCCACCAAGCTCTGGCTGGAGGACGACCAGGTGCTGTTCATCGTCCCCGCGCCCTATGCTCATGATTTCGCCGAACGAATGGGAGATTGAAGAATGGGACACAGATAAACACAGATGAACGCAGATTCTTCTTTTATCTGTGAAAATCTGTGTTCATCAGTGTCCAAATCAATAACATGAACGAATTCCAGGAAAAACAAGTCAACTTCAAATGGGTCGAGCCGAAGAAAAGTTACGACGTGATCATCATCGGCGGGGGTGGGCATGGGCTGGCGACAGCCTACTACCTGGCCACGCGGCACAACATCACCAACGTGGCCGTGCTGGAGCGTAAGTACATCGGCGGGGGCAATTCGGGGCGCAACACCACCGTCATCCGGGCCAACTACGGCATCCCGGAGGCGGTGCGCTTTTACCAGCGCAGCCTGGAGCTGTACCAGACGCTGGAGCAAGAAACCGGCCGCTGGATGATGCACAAGCAAAAGGGCATTTTGTGGATGGCCCACAGCGAAGCGGCCGTACGCCAGGAAATGGCCCGCGCCGAGATCAACACTGCCTTTGGCGCCAAAACGGAATACGTCACCCCCAAACAAATTCACGAAATTTGTCCCGAGGTGGACCTGACTGGCGGCGGTGTCTGGCCAGTCATGGGCGGCTCGTACCACCCGGAAGCGGCCACGGCCCGGCACGATCGCGTCAACTGGGCCCTGGCCGAAGGGGCGATGAAGCATGGGGTGCATGTGCATCAGGGTACGGCCGTTACCAACCTCATCACATCTGGCAGCCGCGTCATCGGTGTAGAAACCACTGCTGGCCCGATGCACGCCAACGTGGTGATGAGCGCCGTGGGCGGCCACGTCACCAGCCTGGCAGCGATGGCCGGGCTGCGCCTACCCATCCGCACCCATCCGCTGCAAGCGTTTGTCACCAACCATTACGAGCAGAAATTCCACCCCATCGTCGCCTCCACCAGCCTGCTTTTTTACGTCTCGCAAACGGCACGGGGCGAAATGCTCGTCGGGGCTGAGATTGATCGCCAGCCCAGCTACTCGTACCGCTCCGGCCATCACTTTTTGCAGACCTGTTCACATCGCGCCATCACCCTGCTGCCCTTCATGCGCCAGCTGCGAGTGCTGCGCCAGTGGACCGGCGTCTGCGACATGAGCCCGGATTATTCGCCCATCATGGGCTTTACCGGGGTGGATGGCTTTGTCATCACCACCGGTTGGGGCACCTGGGGCTTCAAAGCCATTCCGGCGGGCGGCGAGCAGATGGCCCAACTCATCGCCACCGGCCAGACGCCGGAGCTGATTGCCCCGTTCAGCCTGTCCCGCTTCGCCCACGACCGCACGAAAGCGGATCGGGGATCGGCGGGGACGCACTGACGGTAATCGGTAAACGGTAATGTCGCTGCGCAACCGCTTCGCGTACGGTAAACGGTTCACCGATTACCGATAACGGATAACGGATTACCGATCACGAGGAGGAAAACATGAGCATCCAAATCCCCTGCCCACACTGCGGTAAACGGCCGCTTGAAGAGTTTGTTTTTGGCGAAATCCTGGCGGTGCCGGAGCACATCACTGACCCGGACGAGCGCGACCTGGACCGGGCATTTATGCACAATAACCCGGAAGGCCCGCAGCGCGAGGCGTGGTTCCACACCTACGGCTGCCGCCGCTGGGTCACCCTCACCCGTGACACCCGCACGGACAAAATTTTATAAAAGAGGGCAACCATAGAAACATCTTTCTGGGTTCTCATTTGGTTGGCGCTCATTTATGTTCCGCGTGCCGCCTATGCCGGGGTTCGGTGGATGGATTTGGACGCCTTTTTAAACACGCAACCGAAGCGCGAGTGGATATTCAGCGCCTATCAGTTTATTCTGATCCTGTGGCTTCCTCTATCCGCCATAACAATGGCTAACCGTTTCCAGGATAATTCTACATTTCAGTTCTATTTATTTGTTTTTTTTGTGCCAGTTATGGGTGCAGGGTTTTTGAAGGGGCTAATCGAATTAACGTCTGGAATTAGTTGGTTTTATGGGTGGAGAATCTCAACCGAGCCTATTATTCGACTGTGGCCTTTGAGACGAAGTGTTTTCAAAGTTGCTTGGTACCATTTCACATTGGAGCCAAAACGTGTTCGGCTAGTAGGAATGATTCGACTTGTGCTTAATACGGCCGTTCTCATCACCCTTCTTGTCATCCAACTTTTTTAGGAACACAGAGTTTCACAGAGGTGGCACAGAGGTTCACAGAGAAAGGCAAATTCTCTGCGCTCTCACTTTTTCTCTCCGTTCTCTGTGTCCCGCTTGTTTAATTCTGCCAGCTCACGACTCAAGTTTTTGTAAACGGCCGTATCCCTCAATTCTCGCATCCACGCCGTCAAATAAAACGGGGAACGTGCCAGGAATTTTTGCAAGACGGCCGTTCGCCCCACCACGTACGCCGCATCCGGCACAAAGCTGTACTCCTGCCGGATGGCTCGGGCATAGGCGTCGTACTGGGCGGGCGGCGCACTGAGAATGGCCAGGTCAGCGTCCAGGATTACCCACACGTCGGGATCATCGGCGGCGGCTTCATGCGTTTGGGTGGCCAGGATGAGGCCACGCACTTTGGCTAGCAGATCGTCCGGCACACCCAGCGGCAGCAGCACCGCATCGGCGTAAGCGGCGCTTTGCGCCTCGTTGTCACTGCGGCGCGGGTCGTACACCACGTCGTGAAACCACAGGGCAAGCTGAACGGCCGTAAAATCCGTCGCCACCTCTTGCAATTGCTCAGCAATCGCTAAAGCGTGCTGAATGTGATTGAGATTGTGGTAAAAACGGCCGCTTTCCCCATAAGCCGCCGCCAGCCCCCGCCAAACTTCTTCAGCGTCAGGTTCACCAATCCCCAACCTGAGCGCCAGATTAAACCACCGAACCCGCAGCAAATTACTCAATTACCCGCCGCGGGCTTCCCTGGCCTGGGCAATCACCTTTTTAATCTGGGCCAGGTGCCCCTGGTCGTGGCTCAAACCCAAAACAAAACGCACCAGGGCGTTAATCTCGCCAATTCGTTCACTTTGGCGAACATTGTCGAGATGCGGCTCATCGGGCCACATCTCCAGGCTGGCCAGGCGCATCCGGCGGCTTTCTTCCAGCCGCTGGCGGCACTGTTCGACGGTTTGCATCGTCTGCCAGGGGATTTCACTGCGGGAACGGCCGTCACGCACCACCCCCCGCGCCATCTCCGCCGCCAGCGCCGCACTCTCCTCCGACGAGGCCGACACGTGGGCAATCAAATGCCCCAAGTTCCAGGCCAGGTCCACATCCGCCTTGTCCTCGGCATACGGATCGTTGGCATCGGGGTCAGACGGCACAAAAACCACATCTGCATCGGTACAGCCAGCCAGCAGGCTGAGCTGGTAATTGATCATCTCATTTGTCAAATCGCGTAAATCCGCCACGGTCAAACCGGCCACCAAGTCGGCATAGCTCAGTTCCTTGCTGCGAACGGCCGTAAAATCTAACATCGTCTCATCCTTTGTATGATTGGTCTTGGGAAATTCGGGGAATCAAACCATCAATGAAGCGTGAAACGTGAAACGTGATAAGAGCAATTCACGTTTCACGCTTCACGTTTCACTCGCCCTATGGGCAGCTCACATTATTCACAAACTGCCACGTCGACGGGCTGTTGGAGCCGCCGCCTTGTGGCCAGGTAGCCAGGTTGCCCGTGTAGAGCACCTGCACCATCAGGCCAAACGGATTGGCCAGCACAGCCATCTCGGCCGAGGCATCAATCTGCATTTCGATGACCCACTGCCCGGCCTGGCCACCAATTTCGGCCGTCCAGTTGCTGGAGGTGTAAGTGGTGTCCCAGATATTGCCGTCGCTGTTAGAGCCAATCCCGGCCTGCACCGCCCGGGTGCCGTCCCGCACCACAAAGAAGAAGCGATCGGCCGTATCCGGGTCGCCCCGGTTGCCCGTTGTGTCAAAATACAGACGCAGCGAATCCGTGGCATCCGTTGTGGGGTCGTTGATGAGGAAGGCCAGGTACAGGTTTGTCGCATCCCGCACAAAGTATACCTGTACCAATTCGCTGGGAGCATCTTGCGGGGCAAACTGGATGAGCGGCTGGTTGGGCCACTCGGCCGGGTTAAACGTGCCGTTGATCACCGGCGGGGTGCTGATGCAAGTTAGCACCGGATTGGGCAGCGGCGTGTTGGTCGACGTGGGGGTGATCGTCGGCGTCAGCGTGGCCGTGGGGGTGTTGGTGGACGTTGGCGGCGTGGTGGGCGTGGCCGTCTGCGTGGCCGTGGCCGAAGGTGGCGGTGTGTTGGTCACCGTGGGCGTGTGGGTAAAGGTTGGCGTGGTCGACGGCGGCGGGGTGTTTGATGGCGTGGCTGTCGCCGTTGGTGTGCCCAGTGTTGCCGTTTGTGTGGGCGTGGGCGACACAATCGGCGTGGCCAGTGGGTCCGTTCCCTGCGAAATTTCTACCACGTCGTTGACGCCATCCCCGTCAGAGTCGGCCAGCAGCGGATTAGTGCCGTACTGGTTTACTTCTTGCCCATCGGGAATCAGGTCAGAATCAGTGTCGGCCAGCAGCGGGTTGGTGCCCAGGGTCAGCACCTCCTGGCCATCGGTCAGGCCGTCGCCATCGGTGTCGGGATTGTTGGGATCGGTTTGCAGGATGTTGGTTTCCTGGGTGTTGCTCAGGCCATCCCCATCGGCATCACCTTCGACAGCGGCCGTTGCGGCCAGGGCTGTGCCCGTGGCAAATTCACTGATTGCAACGGCCGTTTGCGTGGCCGCCACTTCCGTAGCCGCAGTATCCCGATTGCGGCCAAAAAAGCTGTTGCCGCTAAACACAATCGCAAAAAAGCCCAAAACGCAGGCAAAGGTAATCACCAGAACGGCCGCATACATCAACGCGGGCGGAATCGACGGCCCAGACTGCGCCTCGCCGGACAGCGTTTGCCGCCCACCTGCCGAAGCCACCGCCACCTCAAACGGGAACAGCTCGCCGCTGCCCAGCCAGCTGGACTGCTCCGCCTCCAGCGCCAATTCCACGTTGGCTACCTGGCCCGGCTGCAAGCGAATACGGCCGCGTTCCCCCTTAAAGCGCAGCCCACCCTGCCGGTCCCGCGCCACCACGCTGAAGTCGCCCGGCGCGTTGCCCGTGTTGTGTATCTGCACCGTCACGCTGCCCGGCAGCCGCACCTGGTTTGGCTCCAGGCTGGCCTCAAACGCCACAAACGTGCCGATGATCACGGAAGCGGTCGTGCCAACCTTGGCGTCGGGGTGGCGCTGCGACACCAGCTCAATGCGGAACCGCTGCCGCCCCGTGGGTGTGCTGCGGTGTTTCGGCGGCCGGATGGTGATGCTTAGCTGGATGGTTTCCCCGGCGGGCAGGTTGCGGAACTCACCGGGCGGTGCTGCCCAGGCGCCGGGCAGGCCGTGTACCCGCAGGCTCACCCGGTCATCAACCGGGCTGCGATTGACCACTTCGACCTTAAACTGTACCTGCTGGCCCGGCTCCACGTTCACCTGGTCGCTGGGCAAAAACAATCCTAGCGGCTCCGAGGTGGCTACCTGCGTCGGCGTCACCTGGGGTGTGGTGCTGCCTATCGCCTGCTGGTAAGTCGGCGCTTCCTGCTCAAAAACGGCAATTTCCGGGCCTTGCAGCGTCAGCTCATATGGCCCGATGCGCATGCGCGAACCCGGCGGCACCGGCGTGGGATCATCGGCGCGCAGGCGGCGGTCGTTTAAAAAGGTGCCATTGATGCCGCCCAAATCGACCAGTTCCCAGCCCAGGGCCGTGGCCTGCAGCCGCGAATGATGGCGCGACACACCTTCGGCGGGCAGCACAATTTCGTTGTCGGCATGGCGGCCCAGGGTGATGACGGCCTGGGTTAGCGGCACGGTGCTGGGGGGATGGCCCGGCGTGTTGATGATGAGCTCATGCCCCGGCGGCGGCTCGGCCACGCGCTCCAAAATATTCATCTCCTCACGCAGCATGACCTGGGTGGGCGCGCCTTCCAGGGCCACCATGGCGCTGCGCAGGGCGTCGGCCATTTCCGCACCGTCGGCATAGCGGTCGTCGGGATTTTTGGCCAGCGACCGGCTCAAAATGGTGTCGATGATGGCCGGGATGTCGCTGCGGATTTCGCGGGCGGGTGTGGGCATTTCCCCGCGGGAATGCACGGCAATGGCGTCGGAGAGCGTTTTGAATTCAAAGGGCAGCCGGTTGGTGAACAGCTCGTAGAGGACCACGCCCAGCGCGTAGAGGTCGGCACGGCCGTCTAGCTTATCACCCTGGCACTGTTCGGGGGACATATAAGTGGGGGTGCCCAGGGTTGTGCCGCTTTGCGTCAGCTGCGAACCTTCTTGCAGCTTCACCAGGCCAAAGTCGGTGAGCAGGGCACGGAAGGGCTGCTCGTCTGGCTCGTCGGGGCGATTGAGCCGCTTGAGCATGATGTTACCCGGCTTAATATCGCGGTGTACAATGCCACGCCGGTAAGCGTAGTCCAGCGCCTCGGCAATTTGAGCGCCAATTTGCAGGCTTTGCACCAGCGGCAAAAATTTGCGCATGCGCTGCAAGCGCCGCAAATGGTCGCGCAGGCTGCCGCCGTTGACAAACTCCATGGCAATAAACATCCCTTCGGGGGAGTCACCAAAGTCGAAGATTTGCACCACGGAGGGATGGTCTAGCTGGGCGGCGGTGCGGGCTTCCTGGATGAGGCGGGCGCGAAATTCTTCCTGGCGCGCAAAGTGGGCGTGCATGAGCTTGAGCGCCACCTGGCGATCCAGGTTCACGTCGTATGCGCGGTAGACGGTGCCCATGCCGCCATCACCTAACAGGGATTCCAGCCGGTAACGGCCGTTTATGGTATGACCGATCAGCGTGTTAGACATCTTCCCTCCTACTGCAAAATGGCGCGCGCGGTCTTTACAAACAGATCGACATCCGCTTCCTGAATCCAGTAATGCGTCACCGCCCGGAAGCTGCGGGAATAGCCACCAGACAGCCAGATGTTGGCCTCGTCGCGCAGCCGCTGCACAAATTGTTCCGGCGTCACCTTCACCGATTCATCCAGCGTAAAAAACAGCATGTTGGTTTTTACCAGCTCCGGCTGGAGCTTAATACCGGGGATTTGCGCCAATCCCTCGGCCAGCCGCCTGGCGTGGGCATGGTCATCGGCCAGCCGCTCCACCATCTCGGTGAGGGCCACAATGCCCGCCGCGGCCATGATGCCCGCCTGGCGCATCGCGCCGCCCACCAGCTTACGCGCCCGGTGGGCTTTCTGGATAAATTCTTCAGACCCGCACAGCACGGAACCGACGGGCGCACACAACCCTTTGCTCAAACAAAAGGTGACAGAATCAACGTGTTGCGTAATTTCGCGGGGGTCCAGGTTGAGGGCCACGGCCGCATTAAACAGCCGCGCCCCATCCATGTGCACAATCAGCCCGTGCTGGTCGGCAATGTGGCGGATTTCCTGGAAATAATCTGGCGCGATGGGGTAACCGCCCTTGGCGCCATAGCTGTTTTCAACCAGGATGAGGCGGTTGGTGGGGAAATGGCAATCATCGGGATAGATAGCTTGGTTGACGGCAGTGAGGTTCATACGGCCGTACACATCCGTGGGCAGCGGGTTGGGCACAATGCCGCCCAGCACCGCCATGCCGCCCGCCTCGGCACGAAACGTGTGTGAATCTTCCCCCACAATGGCGCCATCGCCGCGACGGCCGTGGGCCAGAATGGCCGTCAGGTTGCCCATCGTGCCGCTGGCCACAAACAGCCCCGCTTCCTTGCCCACCATTTCGGCGGCCAGCGCTTCCAGCCGGTTCACCGTGGGATCCTCGCCGTAGACGTCATCACCGACGGGCGCATTGGCCATGGCCTGGCGCATGGCAGGCGTGGGCCAGCTGACGGTGTCGGAGCGGAAGTCGATTCTATCCATGCTTGAAGTTTACGTAATATTATAATTTTAGCAAACAGCAGAGGCATGGTCAGGGGGAAACGGCCGTTTTAAAAAACAATGGCGCTTTGGGCACTCAGGGGATTGACAAGCCGTGAAGCGTGAAACGTGAAACGTGACCAGGAAGGCATCACGTTTCACGTTTCACGTTTCAAGTATAAGACTCATTTAGGGCAGCACCATCACCGCCTCAGCAGGTTGCAGTGGGATGCCCGTTCCCGGCAGCGTCAGCAAAAAGTCGCATTCTTCATCCGTCAGCCGCCCCAGCTGACGCATCAAGGCAGACGCTTCCGCCGCATCCCAGGCGTAGTGCGCCAGGGCACTGGTGGCCTTATGCACCGGCAAGGCAAAACGATCCCGCGTCTGGTGGTACGCCGCCAGCGCCTCGGCCTCGGGCTGGCGCTCAGACAGAACGGCGTCCACGGCGTTGGCCAGCAGCTCGGCATCGCGGAAAGCGTCGGAGATGCCGTGAGCCGACAGCGGGTCTTTGGTGAAGCCCGCGTCACCCACCAGCGCCCAGCCCGGGCCGCCGGGCACACGCAAAAAGCCGGGAATGCCCAGGGTGCGGTAAAACGGACTCTGGCGTTCGGCCGTTTTTAGTTGGGCCAGCATGTTTGGCGAGGATTTTTCGACCAGCTGGTAATACTCCTCGTCGTTGATGAGACGGCCGTTGTTGGGGCGGGCGGCAAAAGCGGCCGTTAAGCCGTCGTTGGTCGGGATAAAACCCGCGGCAGCGCCGGGCACAAAGTAGGCGTCGTAGCTGCCGGACGCCACACCGGCAAAGTAGGCGTAGGTGTAAGTGCTCACGGCCGGATGGGTCTCGTAGGCGGCGGCGTTTACTGCCGCGGCCACCCGCGAGCGCAGTCCATCGGCGCCTACCACAAAACGTGCCCGCAGCTCAGCCTTCACCCCGTTGACGTCGACCAGGATGCCGGTGACACGGCCGTTTTCCGCAAAGATCAGATCCAGCAGACGATAGCCCACCCGGAACTCAGCGCCTGCCTCCGTGGCGGCAGCCAGCAGTTCGGTATCCAGGATGTGCCGCTGCGGGGCGTACAGGGCGTCTACGCCAAACGCTTCGCGGAAATCAAAGCTAATCTCTTTTTCGCCAAAGCCCAGCACAATTTGCCGGATGGGCGGCGTGTTGTGAGCGAGGATGCGCGGCAAAAGACCCCAGCGCTGCAGCTGCACCACCCCACTGCGCATGATGGCGTGGGTAGACAGCGTGTATTTACTCGGATGGCTGCGGTCGATGATGAGCACGCGGTAGCCCAGGCGCGCCAGCAGCATGGCCGTGGCCGAACCGGCCACCCGCCCGCCAACGATGATGACATCGTAGTCAAACTTCATAAAAACCTCCAGACCAATAACATTGTTTTGGCACGTTCCTGTCATTCCCGCGCAGGCATGACAAGCGGAAATGGGTGGGAAAAGGAGGGTGCCGAGCTTGACACCCGGCACATCCCTGGGAATGTTGTTAGGCCGTCACGTTCACTGTGACCGGCACACCGTTGCTCAGCACATCGTAAACGGCCGAACGGGACACAGACTGCTGCACCACTTGCTGCAGCTTCTCGGCAGGGGCGTCGCCTTCAATTTGCAAATTAACGCGGATTCCCTGGTAGCCGTTGCGCACGCTCTTGTCCATGCCAAAGATGCCCAGCAGATCGATGTCGCCTTCCACCTGCGACTGGACGCGGGTGAGCTTGATGCCGCGCGCCGAGGCGATGTTGCCAATGCCCGCGGTGATGCAGGCCGCGATAGCATGCAGCAGAAACTCAACCGGCGTGGGGCCGTTGTCTTGCCCGACCAGCACGGAGGGATGGTCCGCATCATAGGTGAAGGTGGCTTTGTGCGTGTGCTCCTGGCCAGCGCCAAAAAAACCATTCAGGGTGCTGCGGCTTTGCGTGCCCGTTACCCATTCGTTAGCCGCCCGGAACTGGAACTTGGCTGCCTGGGGCTGCGCCTTCACAACGTCCAGCGTGGCGAAGAGGGTGGTTACATCAACACCGTTTACTACTTTTGTTTCGTTCATGATTAAAAATCTCCTTATGCATGTGGTTGACCAATTTCTGAGCTCCAATCGAACTCGCCAGCAGAATACCGCACCAGCGATCCACCAGCGTCCCAGCAAGCGTCCCCCTACCGTGCCAGAAAAATGGGTGGGGAAAAGTTGGCGGGACGTTTCGGGAACGGCCGTTCCTTAATATCCAGGCCAGTTCAATAAACTTAAGTAGGAGAAAACGATGTCTCAACAAACGAACAAACAGGAGAGCACAGAAATGCTGAACGGTAACGGCCGTATCCCCACCCATGCCCTGGTTATCGGCAGCAGCATTGCCGGGCTGACGGCCGCCAAAGCCCTGGCCAGCCACCTGGACCGGGTAACCATCATCGACCGGGACGAGTCGGCCTGTGCCGAGACGTTTCGCCGCGGCGTGCCCCAGGCGCGCCACGCCCATACGTTAATGCCCCAGGGCCAGGAAGTGTTGGAACAGCATTTTCCCGGCATCATGGCCGAGCTGGTTAGCAGCGGGGCAGTCTCGGTCGATGTAGAAAAGGAAGTCGCCTTTTTTCACGACGGCGCCTGGCGCACCCCTCAGCCAAAAGATCGCCCCCCTTCCCTCTCTTGCAGCCGCCCCCTGCTGGAAAACGCCATCTACCGGCGTGTGACCGCCCTGCCCAATGTGGCCCTGCTGCGCGGCTACCGGGCCACAGGGCTGGTGACCGACAACTCCGCGCGGTGGGTGACCGGCGTGCAGCTTCGCTCTGGCCGCGGAGCGGCGGGCCAGGAGTGGGTGGAGCCAGCTCATCTGGTCGTGGATGCCAGCGGGCGTCAGTCGCAGGCGCCGGACTGGCTGGCTGCGCTGAAGCTCATGCCGCCTGAAGAATGGCGCATCAATGCCTTTGTGGGGTATGCCACCCGTATTTACCAGCAGCCAGCTCACCTGGCCGAAGCGTGGAAGCGGCTGTACGTCCGGCCCACGCCACCAGACGAAACGCGGGGGGGCATTTTACTGCCAGAGGAAAACGGCCGTTGGGTTGTCACCCTCGTGGGCATCGCCGGGGATTATCCACCCACCGACGAGGCGGGCTTTCTGGCCTTTGCCCGCAGCCTGCCCACACCCCGCTTCTACGAAGCCATCAAAGACGCCACACCCCTGACCGAGCCGTTTGGCTTCCGCCGCACGGAAAACCGGGTGCGCCTTTACGACAAGCTGCCCCGCTACCTGGAAGGCTTCCTGGTAACCGGCGACGCGGTTTTTGCCCTGAATCCCGTTTACGCGCAGGGCATGACAGCGGCCCTCATCGGCAGCCACGTGTTGGATAAAAGCTTAAAACGTTTTGCGGATAAACTGGCAGTTGGAGAGGTGACCGGCCTGGCCGCGGCTTTCCAAAAAGAACTGCGCCAGGCTCTAGATGGACTGTGGACCATGTCCACGCACAAGGATTGGCACTGGCCGATGACCGAGGTCACCGACAACGCCGAGACGCTTACGCCGGGTGGGCGGTAGAGGATATTTGGATGACCGGAGGACCGCTGCGGGCAGCGGCAACCACCGCAGGCAAATCATAGGCAGCAGCCCACTTCTGGGCCGCTGCGGCTGCTGCTGGGGGCAGCTCGTTTTGCAGCTCCTCCAGCAGATCGCTGGCAGTTTTCTTCACATTGGCCCGAATTTGCGGCTGATCCACCAGGAAAAAGGCCAGGCCAAAAGCGGGCAGGACGTGCCCCTGCCGCGCCCAGGCTTCCGCCAGGTAAGTGAGACCGGCCAGCGCATCTGGCACATTTTCCGTCTCCCAGGCCAGTGCCAACCCCTCTTGCAGGTAGCCAACGGCCGCTTTTACCTTGCCCATCCATACATAGCTTTGCCCCATATTGTTCAGTGTCGCCGCCAGCCAGCGCTGTTCACCCAGCTCCCGCGCCAACGCAATGGCCCTCTTATGGTACGCCACAGACTCCTGGAAATTACCCAAAATGCGATTCACACCGCCCAGCGCATCGCCGGTGTGCATGATGCCGCGGCGAATGCCCCCCTGCTCTGCCGCGGCGAACGCCTCCCGGTAAAACTGCAACGCCGGTTCGTAATGTCCCTGGCGGAAGTGGGTGGTGCCCATGTTGTGCAGCATCTGCTGGATGCCGGGCAAGAAGCCCTCCTGCCGGTGCAGCGCCAGTGCCTGCTCGTAACAAGCCATGCCTTCGTCGTAACGGCCGTCATCTACCGCCACAATGCCCAGCACCTTCAGAGCATCGGCATATTCGTACAGCTCATCGGTCTGCTCCAGCAGGGCCATCGCTTCTCGCGTCTGTTCTTCAGCCAGCTTACGCTCGCCGCGCAGGACGTAACATTTAGCCAGAACAGAGTGTGCCAGCCCCCGCTCATCCACCACTTGCTGGTGGCGCAGCCAGGCCAGGGCAGGCTGCAGCAGCCGGTCAGCCGTCTCGTAATCGCTGATGCCAAAGCTGAAAAATGCGGCGCGCACCTGCATACGGGCAAGCGCCAGCCGTCTGGCCACGGCGGCCTCGTCACCAGCCTCCGTATCCCAGCCCGCTGCCTGCATCCGATCCACCGCCTCCAGGTAAAGCTGCTGGGCACTGTGCAGTGGCCCCCGGTTGTAATAAAAATGTTTGAGCGTATAGGCCATCTGCCCCAACAGCTCAGCGGCCGGATAAGCCGGATCGTCCAGACGGGTCAGCAGCCAATACCAGGCGGTGGTGACATTGTTTTGCTCTACAGCCAGTTCATCAATGGCCGTCTGGTAGTCACGCTGCTGGATCGTTTTGTGCCGCTGCCAGGCAAAGTTGGCAAAGAAGCGGGCATGGGCATCGGCCAGGGCGGCATACTCCGCCTCGGTGGCCTGTTGGGCGGCATACTGCCGGGCCAGCTCGTGGATTTCGTATCGCGCCGCGGTCCCTCCACCCGTCTCGATGCTGGCAGCCTGCGTTTGCAGCAGGCCGCGGTCGACCAATCCGGCCAGCACAAACGGCGACACCTGGGCCACCGTTTGCGCCGCCTCGGCGGTGAAGCCGCCACAAAAAACGGCCACTCCACGGAATGCCACCTGCTCTGGCGGGGTGAGCAGTTGCCAGGTGTAATCAAAAACCGCCCGCATGCTGCGCTGACGCGCTGGCACGTCGCGCATATTGGTGGCCAGGATGTCCAGGCTCTTTTCCATTTCGGCGGCGATCTGGGCCAGGGGAACGGCGCGCAGCCAGGTAGCTGCCAGCTTCAGCGCCAGCGGGATTCCTGCCGTGAGCTGGCAAACCCGGCGCAGTGTGGGCACCAGCTCCGGCATCAAGACAAAATTGGGCTGTACGTGCACGGCCGTTTGCACAAACAGCTGCGTCGCGCCATAAGCATCAATCGCGGCCGCTTCATCACGGGCATAAGACAGCCCATCCAGCGGCAGCCGCCATTCCGCTTCCAACTGCAGCGGTTCGCGGCTGGTGACCAGCAGCTTCACGCCTGGGCAGCCCGCCAAAACGGCCGTTACCAGGCCAATGGCCACGTCAGCCTGGGCCGCATCGTCCAGCAAATGCTCAAAATTATCCAACAGCAAGAGCAGCGATTTGCTCGCCAGGAAGTTTACAATTTGCACCACCGGGCTGCCGCTGCCGGTCAGTGTCAGGTGCAGCGCATCGGCGATGGCGGCGGGGACGGCGCTGGCGGTCGTGACGCCAACCAGGGAGACGAAGAAGGTGCCGTGGGGAAACGGCCGTTCCGCCATTGCCACTACCTGCTGCGCTGCTTCCAGCGCCAGGCGTGACTTGCCCATGCCCCCCAGCCCCACAACCGTTACCAGGCGGCCGTCGGGCGCGGTGAGCAGCTTCTGAAGCTGGGCCAGTTCTGCCTGGCGGCCAACAAACGGCGTGAGCGGTGGTGTCAGGTTGTGCGGCGTCGCGCCCGGCGGTGTTGCGGCTGCGGCTGGTGCTGCCGCTTGCAGGGAAGGGTCGGCGGTTGTTGTATCTGGCCCGTGTGCCGGGGCCACGGGCGTGACGTTGACCACATCTTGCCCGCTGCGAATGGCTTCCAGGGCGGCGGCAACCTGGCGCATACTGGCCGGGCGTTGTTCCGGTTCCTTGGCCATCATCTGCTGCAGCAGCGTGTCGAGGGCGGGCGGCACGTCGGGATTCAGCTTAGACAGGTTCTGCAGCGGTTCGTTAATGATGCTGATCAGGATGGCCCCGATCTGGTCGCCGGAAAACGGCCGCTGCCCGCCAAGCATCTCATAGAGCATCACCCCCAGCGACCAGATGTCACTCCGCATGTCCAGATCGTGGCCCAGCAGCGCCTCCGGGCTCATGTAAGCCGGGCTGCCCAGCCAGGCACCAGTGGGTGTGAGGCGCACGTCCGGACGCACCAGCCGCGCTGTGCCAAAGTCAGTCAGGCGCGGCGTGCCGTCGGCAACCAGCAGCACGTTGTCTGGCTTGATGTCGCGATGAAGAATGCCCAGATGGTGGGCGCGGCTGAGGGCGTCAGCCAGCTCCAGGCCGATGGTTAAGGCTTCGTTTAGCGGCAGCGGTTCCGGCGCGTCCAGGCGCTGGCGCAGGCTGCCATCCGGCACATACTCCATGACGATGCTGCGCTCGCCGTCATGCTCAAAGGTGGCCAACATACGCACGATGTTGGGGTGGTTTAGCTGGCACAGCATCTCGCCTTCCTGGGCAAACCGTTCAATGAAGGAGGGGTCCTGAGCCACGATTTCCCGCTTCAGCCGCTTGATAACCACCGGATCGTCGGTGAGGCGGTCGCATCCTAAAAAAAGTTGTCCGTGTCCGCCGCTGGCTAACGGCCGTTCTATCACATAACGCTCGTGGGGTGGCAGCACCACTACCTGGGGCGGCAGCGGCGGGCCAGCCTCAGGAGCCACTTTCGCTGCAGCCTGTGGCAGGGCCAGCTGCCGGGACTTGATCTGTTCGTACAGGGCATCTGTTTCGGCTTCCGGCGCGACATCCAGCTCCTCCGCCAAAATACGACCACACTCCTGGTACTGGCGCAGGGCGGCTGCCTGCTGACCATCCCAGGCATAGAGCTGCATTAGGGTGCGGTGGGCCGGTTCGTGCAGTGTGTCGAGGGAGAGCCAGCGACGGCCGTATTCAATGGCTGGTGCGTAGGCGGCTTGGGCCGTGTGCCAGGCTATCAACGTCTGCAGCATCTCGGCCAGGGCAGCCCGCAGCCCTTCGGCCTCAAAGAAGAGCCATTCATCAAACTCGGGGCAGTCTGGCAGGCTGAACCCGGCCAGGAAATCCGCACCGTACAACACGGCGGCCTCGGTTAGACTGGCCAGGCAGTCGGGGCAAAGCTGCTCGGGGGAATGGGCGTGGGCACGCAGGGCGCTCAGGGCATCGCGAAAGACGGCCACATCCAGCCAGAAGTCAAAATCATCCGCCAGGGCCACCTGGCTGCGGTTGATGGTGAGGGCAGCTTCCCCCAAAACGTCACGCAGCCGGGAAAGATCGCGGCGCAGGTTGGCGCGCGCCCCCGATTGATCGTGCTCCGGCCAGAACAAAGCGGCCAGGCTCTCCCGGCTCTGCGGCTGGTTGGTAACGGCCAGGTAAGCCAGCAAGGAGACAACTTTCCGTCGCGAGATGGGAACAATTTTGTCTAGCTGCTCAATGCGTGGCGCACCAAATAGGAAGATGCGCAAGGGTTGCATGGGGCATTTTACCTCTTAAAAGGAGAATGGCACAACAACAAATGGGACGGTGTGGGGGCGGTTGTGGGGACGTTGTGGGCACGGCCGTTTTGTATCCTGTCGCCATTGATGAACCAGGGCGTTTCGATACACGCCTTTAGTAAAGGATTATAGACACGATGAACATTTACGAATTTGAAGCATATGTACAGGATTACCAAAAAATGCGGCTGCAGGAGGCAGAAACAAGACGACTGCTGCGCCAGGCTGAGCCCTGCCGGTCATTTCGGTGGAAGTTCCGCCTGCCAAAGTTGATGGTGAAATGGGCTCTACCTGCGAAAGTGGCAAAGCCGATGCAGGAATGCCCCGAGGTCGCCTGAGACGCTCGATAGAGAGATGATAACCATGAAAAACAATAACAAACAGCTGTTTTTTCTTTTTTGGGGCAGTTTTACGATTGTGGTGGCGGGTAACGGGCTCTTCCCCGTGCTGCCGCTTTATGCGGCCCAGTTTGGTGCGACACGGACGCAGGCGGGTTTCTACCTCACCCTCATGTACATTGCCATTACGCTGGGCTCCTTTGTGCCGAGCTGGCTGGCGGGTAAGGTGCCGCTGCGCTGGCTGTTTGTGGCCGCCGGGACGCTCGGTATTCCCTGCCTGGCCTTGATGGGGCAGGTGCGGACGCTGTGGCACTTGATGGGGATAACGGCCGTTCTCTGGTTCTGCGGCGGCGTGGGGCTGGCGCTCATCGCCGTCTTCACCGGCATGGTGGCCGAAAAAAACCAGCGCGGCAAATCGTTTGGCCTGCTTTCATTGACTTCACCGCTGGGTGCGCTGGTGGGCGGAGCGATGGTCTCCTGGCTGCTGACCTGGCGCGATTATGCCACCCTCTTTTGGGTGTACGCGGCCATCTGGCTGGCCCTGCCGCTGATTGGCCTGCTGGCCTTGCCCCGGCAGCCTGCTTCTACCACGACCGCCAGGGCACAGCAGCTGAAGCCCCAGGCAGTACCCCTGGGCCAGGCATTTTACCTGCTGACCTTGATCTCCTTGCTGGCGGCCACGGCCTTAAACATTGGCCGCTTTGGCACCACCGTTTCCATGCAGCTGCTGGCGTTCTCGCCAGGGGCCGTGGCCAGCACCGCAACGGTGAGCGGGCTGGTGGCCATTCCAGTGACGTTTTACATTGGCGCATTGTCTGACCGGCTGGGCCGGAAGCGGATTTTGGCGCTGGGCTACAGCCTGTCGGCGGTGGGCGTACTGTTGTTGATTACGGCCGTTCACCTCTGGCACTTCTGGCTGGCGGCGGCGCTCATCCTGGTGTCTCGCAGTGTCAGTGAGGCCGTTTCGGCGGCGCTGGCCACCGATTTGCTGGAACCATCGGCGCTGGGCAAAGGTCTGCCGCTGCTGAACGGGCTGACCCGGGCTGGCGGCATCATCAGCTTTGTGGGCGCCGGGATAGCCATGGATTACCTGGGCGTGACAACGCTGTATTGGCTGACGGCCGTATTGGCCCTGGCGGCAGCGCTCCAGCTCTTGTTACTACAGCGCAACCGGTCATTTCTGCTGCACCCGGCGCGGGCCTTCCTGGGACGCAAACCGGCTCTCGGCCGCGATCCGTGCTAAAGAGCAGGATTCATGCTTACTTTTGGCAGGGCCAGCCTGTGCCAAAGTAAATAGATGTCAGGCAACCAGGGGCAGATGTGCCTCTGAGTGGGTTTATTACAATAAAATCATCCTTGAAGAAACGGCCGCTTCGCCAAACGGTGATAGGAAGCGGCCGTTTTCTATTGATCCCCAGTATGGCCGAAGCACAAAATGTGACTTCGTTGATTTATTTTGGAGGTAATCTCATGAAAAAGTATCGTTTATTTAACTGGAGCCTGCTGCTTGTGCTGGCAGGCTTGCTGCTCATTGGCTGTACGCCGGGCGGTGACGAGCCTGCTGTGCCCACGGTGGTGCTGAACACCCCCGTGGCCGTGGTGCCAACACCCACGACGGGCAGCGGCAGTGTCGTAGAAACAGTTACCCCGGTGGAAACGGCCGTCCCACAAGAAACGGCCGAGCCGGTGGAAACTGCCCCGGCAGCAGCCGACCCCACGGCCCAGTCTCCGGCTACCGTGCCCGCACCGGCCCAGCCGGTGGTCATCGTACCCACCGAGGTGGAGCGGGTGATGGCCCTGGCCAATCTGAACGTGCGCCGCGGACCCGGCCTGGGTTTTACGGTGGTTGATTGGTTGTCGGTTGGGGAAACGGCCGTGGTCACCGGCGTCTCTGAAGATGGCGGCTGGTGGCGCATTCTGTGCCCGGAGGAGATGCCCGGCATTAGCTGCTACGTCTCCGCCGCAAGCCAGTTCACCCAGCCGGTGATGCCCGACGGCCCCCAGCCGCAGCGCATTGAGTTTGCGCCTGGAGCCACCTCGGCCACGGTGGAGGTGCAGATGCCCGCTAACTCGCAGACGTGGTATGTGCTGTGGGCCGCCGCCGATCAGACCATGTCGATCAACGTGGCCGCTGAAAACAACAGCGTGTTGTTCCACCTGCAAGGCAAGCAAGATGGTGTGGATTACAAACACATGCTGGACGGCAATTCGTTCTGGCAGGGCAAGCTGCCGGTGTCGCAGGATTATTTGCTGACGCTGGACAACCTGAGCTCGGCAACCACGGTCATTGTGGACATTTCCATTGTGGACAATCCGCCAACCGACGTGCCCGGTGGCCCACTGAACCCGATCGTGGATGGCGCAACTGGCTTTCTGCTGGGTGGCTGGTACGACAATGGCTGGGTCAGCGCGGCAGATTACATGGCGCTGATTTCTGATGTGGCACGGCCGTATGTCTTCTATGGTCTCAGCGGCGAAACGGGCGTCGTTACCGGGCAGATTCCCACCACCGGCGGCATCTGTAACCAGCCGACCGTGGCCCTGGCGTCTTTGATGCCGGGCAGCATTGGCCTGGTGGGGCGCTGGAACGCCACGCCGCGCCTGCCGCAAGATGTACCGGTGAACACGGACGTCTACCGGCAAGTGGTGGCCGAAGCGCTGCAAGGCGCGGGCCTGGCCGACCCGGAGATCACCATTGACCGCATTCTGCGCTTTGACCTGGAAGGTGACGGCGTGGAAGAGGTGTTGGTTGTGGCCAACCATCTGACGGCCGGAGTGGGCCAACCGCCTGCGGCCGCTGGCGACTATGCCACGGTGCTGCTGCGCAAAATCATTGGCAGCGAGGTGGTGACTGTGCCGCTGTACCTGGACGTCTACCAGGAAGGTGGCGACCTGGTCTTCCCGCTGCGCTACGAGGCGCTGGCCCTGGCCGATTTAAACGGCGACGGCCGTTTGGAGATCGTCATTGGCGCGGACCGGTACGAAGGCCGCCAGGTGGCGGTGCTTGAGAGCTACGGCGCAACAGCGCAGGTGATGCTGCAAGCTGGCTGCCATGAGTAAGTGAGAAAAATCAAAGATTACGCAGATTTATTGGATTGTTTTATCTGTTCAATCTGCGTAATCTGTTGATAAAAATCTCTATTGGTTCTGCCTTGTCCAGGTGAGGGTCTGTATAGTTTTACAGTTTAAGTGGTGTACCTGGCTGCTCGAACAGGTCGGCCGGGGCAGAGGCGGGAACCAGCAAACGAAGGGCACCCGGTTTGAGGGTGCAGGTGAGCGGGGTGTAGCCACCCATTTCACCGTCGGTCTGGCAGGGCATAATGGGCGTGGTGTGAATGGTGATGGAACGGCCGTGTACCATCACCATCCCCGGATAGTCGCGCCGACCTGCCTTCATCAGCGCACCGTAGTGGAACAGCTTGTAAATCTGCTTCCCCTGAAACAGCCACACTTCAAACAGACCGTCGTCCAGCCGGGCCTGGGGACTGAGGGTTAGGCCGCCGCCCGCGTACAGGCGGCAGTTGCTGATCAGGGTCAGCAGGTAATGGTCTTCGAAGGTACGGCCGTCTATCTCTACCTTAGCCGAAACCGCCGGAAAGTTAGGTGTGAGGGCCATGCCTTGGACCATATAGCCAAACCGGCCCAGCTTTTTAGACCATTTGGGGCGCGGTTCGATGTGCTCCACCAGGTAACCATCGGCCCCGGCACCGGACCAGAGCAGCCAGTAACGGCCGTGTCCTGCGCTGTCGGTGGTATAACCCAGGTCCATGTGGTGAACACGGCCGTTCAGCAGCAAATCGGCCGCTTTGAGCAGCTGGTGCTTCCCTCGAAATAACGGCAGTGGCATGTTCAACTCGCGGGCAAAAGAGTTGGCCGTACCCACCGGCAGCGGCGCCATGATCGTTTCCGTGCCCGCCAGCCCATTGGCTACATCCCCCAGCGTGCCATCCCCACCGGCGGCAAAAACAAGCGGCACACCAGAAACGGCCGCTTGTTGGGCTAATTCAGTTGCATGTCCGGGTGCTTGGGTTGGCTGGATGGTAACGTGCCAGCCGCGTGCCTGCCAGAGGTCAGCTACCAAGGCCATCGGCGCTGCTAAATTGGCGGGCCCAGCTAGAGGATTGTATATCAGGGTCGCTTGCGCCGGTTTCTTCACACTTCAGCCAGTAGTAGAATAGTTTCTCCGCCAAAACGTTGGGCGGGGTATCAGTGGTGTCTAAAATAAGATGCTCACCCACGACGGGTTCCTGAGCTTCTACCATCCATTTATACACAGACCAGTCCGCATCTGACAAATCGGTTTCGCGTCGCTGGCCGCTGTTGCGGTTGAACAGGCGCTCGCGGATGGTATCTTGAGCCGCCTGAACATAACACACGGCCACGGGGGCGCCTGCCCGCTTGGCAATCTTCATCATGTGCTCGCGGCGGGCGGCCAGGTAATTGGAGGCGTCGAAGATAACACGTTGGCCATCACGCAGACGGGATTCGATGATGGAGTAACACACTTCGTAGACCAGCATCATTTCGGCGGCGGTGTAAGTTGGTTGGTTGCGCAGATGCAGGCGAATGCTGTCGGTGCTGACCACCACAAAGGACATGAACTGCTGCAAACCTTCCACAACCGAGGATTTACCTGTGCCGGGCAGGCCAACCATCATAAGCAGGCTGCCGCCGTCGCGTACAAAGGGCGACTGTGGCAGTAAATCATCAATATCGCTGACAATACTATGCAAAAACATGCGGTACGTTTACGGCGCTTTTTTACTGAAAGCGTTCAGCCTTGCCTGGGACAAGGGTATCGCCTCGGCGCTGCGCGCCTTCGTGCGGGATACCAACTGAACAGCTGCTGTTATGATGCTGTTTTGGACAATGATCCCTTGCCCTCACCATTGTATGTCATATTGGCTGGAAATGGTTAAGATTTTAATTACACTTTCTCGGCGGCGTGAGGCGGCGCAGGCGGGCGCCGGACTCCCGCACCGTATAATTGCGCTCCGCCTGAATGCCGCGCTCCTTCAGCGTAGCATACAGACGGTCTACGTACGGCTCGCCATCGACAAACAGATCGTTGATTTCGCTGGCATCCATAAACCGATCCCAGGTGGTGTGCAAAAAAGTCACCCGCCGCCAGCGCAGGCTCACAATTGGTTGGGCGAGCTTTTGCAGCGGTCCCAGCTGCACCTTGTAATACATTTCCTGCGCCCGGGGATGGTCTGGCTGGTCGGGGAAAAGCGCCAGGCGGGTGGTGAGTTCATGCCCCAACTGCGGCGCGTAGTAGTGAATGGCCCACTTTTCTGGGCCAAAACGACGGCCGAAATAGAAGGCAAAATATTCGGCGTGCAATCCTTTGGGCGCCTGTATTTGTGGTATACGATACCAGCTTTTTGCCTGGATGATTTCAAAATCAGCCGGGTGAGGCACGTAAGCAACTAAAACGCGATCTTCGGGAAACATGGCACAATCTCCTCGCGGTGATATGGCACCCAAGTTTAGATGAGAGTTGGGGAAGTTCCAAAACCGAAATCAAAATTGTTATTTATCCGTGTGAAAATTGGCTGATAAACGGCCGTTTCCGATGGAGCCGCCCTCCGCTTCAAGGTATAATAGGCTGATTTGCAAAGGTTCAACACGGAAAAAGAGAGCCCATGCCAGAATTACCAGAAGTTGAAACCGTTGTCCGCGCCTTACGCCAGCCGCTCATCGGCCGTACCTTCACCGGGGCACGCAGCGATTGGCCGCGCCACATCGGCACCCCCAGCCTGGACGAGCTGAAAATACGCCTGCCAGGCTGCCAGGTAAAATCGATTGATCGCCGCGCCAAGTACCTGGTTTTTACCCTGACCCAGGGCGAAACGCTCATCATCCACCTGAAAATGACCGGGCATCTGGCGGTGGTGGCTGCCGATCTGCCCGCCGATAAGCACGTGCACACCGTATTCGATTTGGACAACGGCCAGGAGCTCCGTTTTCGCGATCCGCGCAAGTTTGGCCGGGTTTACCTGGTGCAAAATGCAGGCCAGATTTTGGGCAAGCTGGGACCAGAGCCATTGGAAGCGTCATTTACCCCGGAGGTTTTGCGCCAGCGGCTGAACGGCCGTACCCGCGCCCTCAAACCACTGCTGCTGGATCAAGCTTTAATCGCCGGTGTGGGCAACATCTACGCCGATGAAGCGCTGTTTTATGCGAAGCTGCGCCCCACCCGCCCGGCTAACACCCTGGGCAAAAGTGAAATTCGCGCGCTTCATGCTGCCATTCAAAAAGTGCTGAACCTGGGCATCGAGCGCGAGGGAGCCAGTATCGACATCTACCTCAAACCCGATGGCAGCAAAGGCGACATGCAAAATGCGGTGGCTGTTTTTCGCCGCACTGGGAGTCCGTGTTATGAATGCGGCCGTCCCGTGGAACGAATCGTGTTAGGGGGCCGCAGTACGCATTTTTGCCCCCGCTGCCAAAAGTAAGACACCTTTCTGATCAAGAGGAAACTATGCAAAACGAAATTGAAATCATGCAGATTTTGCGCGTACCGCCGATGGGCAAATTAGTGGTAAGTTTCACCAATCAGCGGTACGAAGCCATTAACCAGGTACCAGACGCCAAAGTCCGGCAGCTTATGCTGGCCGCGATCGGCGAGCTCATCACTTTTGCGGGCGGCTACCAGAAGTTGGTTGATGCGGGTGTGGCACCTCCGTTGAACACGCCTCAAGCTGTGCGCCCCTCGTCCCCCTCCCCGGCCGAGGAAAATCCAGAAGCAACCCATTTTGTCGGCCGCATGGAACAGGAACGAGATGAGATCAAGTCGGCCAGGCCCAAGCCAACCATGTCGCTGCTGGCCAATTTACGGCCGCGCCCGGCCAGAAACGAAGCCAGCGCCAACAAAATGCTCAGCCTAGTCGAACAGGTTGATGCCATTTTGCAGCGCCACCTCCAGACCGAACCGGACCTGGCCGAGCGCAAAATTCACCTGGTACAAGATTCCGGTGGGGGATTGATCATTGAGGTAGATGGCAAGCAGTACCAACGGCCGCGCGACATTGACGATCCGCGTATTCAGCACATGATCAAGCGGGCGCTAAAAGAGTGGGAATCGACTTAAGGGATAACGATTGGCGCTACACCTGGCTGAGACTTGCCGGGGAACGGCCGTCTAGCGACAGCGCTGTGGGGAGGAGGCCGTCAAACCGTTCAATTAAGTCCTGGCGTTTGGCGGGGGGTAAAAAGGCTGAGCTGGCCGCGTTCATGATCGTTTGCCGCAGTGCGGGATAGCCAATCTTTAGCTGTTCCAGGGCAATTTCATACTCATCGGAGAGGGTGCAGTTGCTGATGCTGGGATCATCGGTGTTGATGGTAGCCAGGAGGCCCACATCCAGCATATCCACCAGGGGGTGATGGTCCATCTCGTGTACCACGCCGGTTTGCAGGTTGCTGGTCAGGCATACTTCAAAGGCCGTTTGCCGCTCACGAACCAGCTGTAAAATTTCGGAGTTTTCCAGGGTGCGCACGCCATGACCAACGCGGTTAGCGAAGAGATCCAGAATGGCCTCGCGCACGCCAAAGGCGCTGGCCCATTCACCCGCATGCACGGTAATCCCCAGGCCCACTTCCCTGGCTTCTTTAAACAGGGGGGTAAACGGCCGTGAGGGAAACTTCACCTCATCCCCCGCCAGATCCAATCCCACAATGCCCTTACCAAACCGCGCAAAGGCAATCTCGGCCACCTGCTGCGCCTGAGGCAGCGGATCATGGCGCACCAGCGTCACGATGAGCCCCACCTGAATATCAAAATCAGCCTCGGCCCGGCTCACCGACGCAATCACCCAATCAGCGGCATCGGCCATAGAAAAGCCGCGCACGCGTGACAGTGCCTGCGGGCTGAAACGCAGCTCCAGATACTTGACGTGATCGGCCGCAGCGTCGGCAACCGCTTCATAAACCAGGCGGTCGATCATTTCTGGGGAGCGGTAGAAGTGACGCAGCACCTCAAATTTACCCAGGAAAGCTTCGTGTGTGGGGGGATCGTTGGTCACTTGGACAAACGGCCGTAACGCTTCCAAATCCTTTGTTGGCACGTTAAGTCGGTATTTCCGGGCAATTTCCAGCAGGGTTTCCAGGCGGAGGGACCCTTCCAAATGCCGATGCAAATCAATCTTGGGCAGCGATTTCAAATCAGCCACAATTTGTTCCCGTCTTTCTTTCAAATCCACTACTCTCACTTACAGGCAAATGATTAAACTTTACGGCCGTTGCACCATGCGGTTGGTGCCTGGCTGCGGTGCTTAAGCAAACAGTTTGCCTATTATTACAATTCTGGCACGGTCTCCACAATATCCTGTTTTACATTTGGCAAAGTAAAGAAAAAGGAACTCCCCTTGTTCAGTTCACTTTCCACCCAAATCTTTCCTTCATGGGCATCGATAATTCGCTTGACAATGGCCAGGCCAATACCCGTGCCGCCAAAACGTCGGCGCGATGAGCCATCAATCTGGTAGAAGCGCTCAAAAATTCGTTGATGCTTCTCGGCGGGCATGCCAATACCCTCATCAACCACAGAAACCAGCACGTCGTTTTCATTTTCGGCCATAGACAGGCGAATGGTGCCACCATCCGGGCTGAACTTGAAGGCGTTGCCAATGAGATTATCCAGAACCTGGTTCATGCGCCCTTTGTCGATACGCACGCGCCCTTTTTGCCCGGGAGGGATAGAGCAAATGATGGACAGGCCTTTTTTGTCGGCGACGAGGCGGTGGTTAGTAACGGCCGTTTGCAGCAAATCGGCCATAGACATCTCCTCCAGCTGCAAATTGCCCGAGTCGATGCGCTGCAGTGTAATAATGTCCTCGATGATGCGCGTGATTTCGTCCGTCTTGTCCGAAACGATCTGCAAATATTCTTGCTGTTCAGACGTCAGCAGCCCTTTGTCACCATCCATCAACAAATCGACATAGCCTTTGACAAAGGTTAGCGGTGTGCGCAGTTCGTGCGACACATTTTGCACCAGCTCGTCTTTTAGCCGGTCACTTTCCTTTAGCTCTTCGTATGCTTCAGCCAGTTCGGCGGCGCGCTCCTCCAGTTCTTCAAAAAGGCGGGCGTTGGCAATGGCCACACTCACCTGCGCGGCGGCAATGGTCATCAGCTGCGTGTCTGAATCGGTGAAGGCAAACGGCCGATCGCTGTCAATCGTCAGCGTACCCACCGGCTGGTCACGCACAATCAGCGGCACCACCAGCAAGCTGCGCACCCGCTCGTCGAAAAAGACAAAGTCAGGGTCAGAATACGAGTCGCGGATGTACACCAGTTCCGCATTTTGCACCACCACGCCAGAGATACTCTCGCTCAGGTGCATCCTGGCGCTCATAAACTCGGGATTGATGCCCACGGCCGCTTTCACCACCAGCCCTTCCCCATCGTCGGTCAACATGGTGATGGTGCTGGCCCGGGCGTTCAGCAAGCCTTGCAAGATTTGCACCGTCGTTTGCAGCACCGATTGCAGCTTCAGGTTGCCCGTTACCTGCTTGGCCATGTCCACCAGGGCAGACATATCGCGCAGCCGCCGCTGTGATTCGGCAAAAGAGCTGGCATTACGAATGGCAACGGCCGCTTGCTCCGCCAACAAATTCAGCAGCAGCAGCTCATCTTCGGTGAAGCGGTGAGGATACAGGTAGGTGGCCGTAAAGGCGCCGATAATCTTCTCGCCGTACTTCAGCGGGAAACCAGCAATCGCATAAATGCCCCAGGTGCTGGCTGGTTCACTCTGGTAAAAGGGGTGGCTCGGCGCATCGTTGATGACGATGGGACGGCCTTCTTGCACCACGGTGGCAGTCAGGCCAGTACCTGCCGGACGAAGTTTGGGCACTGCGGCGGTACGACGGCCGTCGCGCCACAATGCCGATCCCTTGGAAAAAGTCTGCGTTTCCGAATCGTACAGGAAGATGTGCAGGTTGGTCGCAGGAACAAGCTTCAGCGCCGATTCCGTGATCGTGTCCAGCACCACATTCAGCTTCAACGGCTCATTTAACCGCAGAACGATGTCGTGGAAGGTAGACAGCTCGTCGATGCGGCGCTGCGCCTGGCTAAACAAATGGGCATGCTCAATGGCCACCGCTGCCTGCCCGGCCAGATTTTGTGCCAACCGCAGCTGGCTCTGGGTGTACTGCTTGGCCTCGGTTAAATCGCCCAGCGCCAACAAGCCGAGCACCTTGTTACGACGCACCAAAGGCACCAGGATGACCGATTGCAGCCCCGCGGCTTGCAGCAAATCCTGGCCCTCACCACTACCAGCCTGGCCGCTCCGCAAATTCTCGATCTGGTGCGTCTCGAACACACGCTGCACGACGCTGTAAGACGCCAGGTTTTTGATGCTGCCTAACCCTACCAGCGTATCGCTTTCGTCCTGGGTGAGATGTTTGATATACGCCTGGTTTTTATGGGCCGCCGGGTAAAGGCTTTGGAAATCCTGATCCCAGACAAAAATTGTGCAGCTGTCTACCTGTAGGGCACGCACCATTTCCGACACAACGGTTTGCAGCACAAAATCCTGGTCCAGGTTGGCCGTCATCGTGGCACTGGCCTGGTAAAGCGTGCTGAGTTCGGCCAGCTGCTGCTCGGTTTGCTCAAACAGCATAGCGTTTTGAATGGCGACGGAGGCATGGGCGGCCAGGGTAGAAGCCAGCCACTCAACGCGCTGGTCGAAGGCGCTGGCAATCTGGCTGTCAAAAATCAGTAAACCCAGCAACACGCCGCCAGCCGACAACGGCACCCCCATCCAGGAACGAGTGTTTTCCGTGTGGGGAATCGGCTGCCAGCGGGCGTCGGCGCGAACATCATCGATGCGTATGAGCTCTTCCTTGCTAACGATGCTTTGCACGAGGGGATGGCCGCGCCAGGCCGCTTCAGCCTCCGCCACGGTGAGCACCACCGGCCGGTCATAAAAATCGCGGCTGGCCACCAGCTTCAACTCGCCATCGGTAAGCAGGAAGGCAAAGGCGTTGTTGTAGGAGACCACATTGCCCAGGGCCAGCAGGAGATGATTTACCACGGCTTCAGCCTGGAGTGAGGTGCTGATAACGGCGATGGCCTGCCGCAGGGCCACGGCCGTTTGGTAGTCATGCGCACCGCGGTCCACCAGCTCACGGGTTTGGGTAAACAGGCGGGCATTTTTGATGATGACAGTGACGTGGGCGGCAACGGCCGTTAACGTCTGAAAATCGGCCGCGTCAAAGGCATGGGGCACGTCGCTCTGGATCGAAATGGCGCCCAACACCTCACCATGCAGCCGCATCGGCACACAAATGATCGACTGCGGCTGCCCATCCCCGTTGATACCTGGCACTGGTTTATCTTCCTCGGGCCAGTTATCGGTGGCAAAGGGCATGTTGTGGTTGATAACCCAGGCCATCAGGCTGTCTTTGTTGCTCAGGGGAATGGGCTGGCGGGTAATACGCTGTCGATTTTCCAGCACGCAGGGGAATTCAATAATATCTTCGCTGCTGTCGACCAGGGCAATGTAGCAGGTAGGTGGCGCAAAAATGTGGAGCAGCTGGTCATGAATTTCCTGCAAGGTCTGCTGCAGTGGCTTAAGCACTCGCACCGATTCGGTAACGTGGTAGATGGTTTCCAGCTGGTTAGCCCGCTGCCACGCCTGCTGCGCCAGCTGCCGGTAGCTCAACGCCACGCCGATGTAACCAGCCAATAGGGAGAGAACGGCCGTTTCCCACCGCACTGCCTCCACCGATTCGCCCATCACCTGCAAAATGGCGCACGTCTGGCGCTGCCCCGTTTTGATGGGCAGAATCAGCTGGCGCGCCTGCGGCAGCAGCTTCATTTCCGACACGTTTTGCAGCTGGCTGTCTGCCTCCACCGGCAGCCACCCATCGACCGGACCAAAATAGGTGTGCAGGGCCAGTTTTTGACTGCCGTTTTGGCACAAAATCAGCCGGGCCTGGCAGCCAGGAAACGCTTCGGGAAAAGCAGCGGCAATGCGTCCGGTGATCAGATCAAACTGCTGTTGGTCAATAATCGCCTGGCTAACTTGCCCCAGCAGGCTCTGCTGTGCTGCTGAAAGGGAATGCTGCTGCTGTAAAAAAGGGCTGATGGCTAAAAGCGAACTCAGCAGCGCGGCCAGGTCAGGATTGGCTGGGATCGGGGCAAACTGGAGGGCAAACCCGGTTTGGGCCACAGGCCAGGCGTGTTCCAGGTTTTCGGCCGTTGGCACGAGCAGCACCGATTCGGCCGCAAGATGCTGCCGGGCAAAAGGATAAAGCACCGAGTAAACAGCATCCCAAGATGTAGCTGTCTGTAAATTTTGTTGCAGAACGTTGAGGGATTGAAGCTGATCGTTACTGTGGGGCATAGGCCAATCAGTCTAAGGTTCCAGGTAAGTTTAGATAAGTTGTGGTGTTTCAGGCAGGCCTGGACAGCAAAACTCACATGCCCGCAAACACCACAACATGTAACCACGTTTTAGAAGAGTCGTCAATTGTCCGTAGTGAAAGAGACGTAAAAAGTTATCAAACGCGCTCAGTGTCCCATATCTCTCTGTATTTCCGTCTAACGACAACGGGATCTAGCGGCGGCGCCGTTTTTTGCCAGACGATGTGGGGGTGCCAGACGGCCGTCCGTTGGCACTGGTACCGCTCGATGCAGCCATATCTTCTTTCATGTGGCAGTGTTTGTACTTCTTGCCGCTGCCGCAAGGGCATGGATCGTTGCGCCCCACTTTTGGCATGTCGCGCCGCAGCTCAACGCCGCGCCCTTTTTCCCGTTTCACCACCTGGTAACCGGCATCACGCGCCTGGGTCTGGTAGGCAATCTCGGCCTCCTGCTGCTGCACAAAAGCGCGGTGCTGTTCCACCTGGAAGAAGAAGCGTTCCACGATGTTTTGCTCGATGTTGTTACGCATGTCGTTAAACATTTGCGCCGAGCGAATTTTGTACTGCACCTTGGGATCACGCTGTCCCACTGCTTCCAGGCCAATTTCACGCCGCAGGTCGTCAGCGGCCGTCAGGTAGTCGCGCCACTCGCGGTCGATGGAGTTCAGCAGCAGCAGCCGCTGGAAGTTGCGGTATTCTTCCTCACCGATCTGATGGCGCCATTTTTCTTGCTGCTTGCTGACATAAGCTTTGAGAGCCACTTCCAGCTGGTCACCATCCAGGGCAGATAAGGTGTCTAGCAGCAGATTACGCAGGGCAGCATTGGCCTGGCCGGAGAAACGTGTCTGGCGGTATTCGGCCGTTTTTAACGACAGGTTATCCAACGAAAACTGGCCAAACGCCTGGTTCAGCTGCTCTTCCGACTCGTTCCAAATGCGGTCTCGCTCATCCGAGGGCATTTCCACGTGATCAGCCACAAACTCGTTGTAGAAGTTGTGCACGCTGGCCACGTACTCGCGGCGCGTGTTTTCCTTGGCCTGCACCTGACCCGACTTCCGCGAAGCCAGGCTGCCCAGGTTGGGGATGGGTGGCAGCAAGGGTAAAAAGCGCCCCATCGCCCGCAGCAGCTGGTAGATATTGGCCCCGTTTTCTTCGTTTTCGTACACCAAAACCATCAACCGCTCAATAAGTTTATCGCTGGACACGGCACCCAACTCGGCTTTGTCCAGGTTCACGATATCGGGCAGCAAACCGCGTAAACGAGCCACCACTGCGCTAACGTTAATAGCCTCGGTGGCTTCCGTGGTGAATTCGGCCACCACGCGTTCAATTTCGCCGCGCACGTAGGCCACGTAGTTTTCGACGTAGTTGTCTACCAGCTGGGCAATGGCGGTAGCAAAGGCATCATCGATCCTTTGGTCGTAGTCAATCCCTTCACCCATCAAGATGCCCCGGCGTTCCTTGTAGATGGCCATACGCTGCCGGTTCATCACATCATCGTATTCCACAATGTTTTTACGAATATCGAAGTTGTAGCCTTCCACACGCTCCTGGGCACTTTCGATCATCCGGTCCAACACGCCAAACTCCAGCGGCATATCCTCTGGAATGCTAGACAGCAGCCCTTTGGACATCCAGCTTTTTAATCGCTCACCGCCAAACCGGCGCATCAAGTCGTCTTCCAGGGAGAGGAAGAAGCGAGAGGAACCAGGGTCGCCCTGGCGCGCCGCACGACCACGCAGCTGGTTGTCGATGCGGCGAGACTCATGCCGCTCTGAGCCAATGACGTGCAGCCCACCGAGTTGCCAAACTTCGCGGCGCTCGCGCTCCGTTTCTTTTTGCAGATCGTCAATCTTTTGGATCCACTTTTGGGAAATGCCGGGCACAGTCTGGACTACTTTGGCGGCTTCTGCCTCGTCATCATTCAGAACGGCGCGAATCAACGCCGCGCGGGCATTGTAATGTTGTTCAAACAAAATTTCGGCCAGGAACTGGGCCAGCAGGCTGTTATCGCCCTGAGCTCGCTGGTAACCCACGTACAGGTCGCGCAGCCGCAACGCTTCTTCAACCAGGGCCACATCCTTGTCCAGGTCTTCCAGGTATTCCCGGGCTTCACCCAGGCTGCCGCTGGTAACCAGGCGCAGTGCCTGGCGAATTTCGTTGTAGTCCAGCTCATAGGATTCGCCCAGCACGCGGGTGAGGTAGCCCATCACCTGTACGTCTTCGATTTCGGCCAGCGCTTCATCGAGCCGGGCTTTTTCGGCAGTGATCCACGGCAGGAGGTCGTCATCGAGCTTGCTATTGCGGCTGGTATATTCCTGGGCCGCTTCCTCGCCTTCTTCCAGGTATTTGAAGATGAGTTGGGTGAGCAACGGCCGTTTAAACATCTCTCGTTCCAACAACTCTGCCGCCATACCTTCCGGGTTGCCACCCAACAAAATATCCGTTCCACGACCGGCCATATTGGTGGAGATAGTCACCGCGCCCTTGCGCCCCGCCTGGGCCACAATCAACGCCTCTGATTGGTGAATCTTGGCGTTCAGCACCGTGTGCGGAATTTTGGCCTCGTTGAGCAGGCGATCAATCGTTTCGGAGTGTTCAACGGAAGTAGTACCGACCAAAACCGGCCGTCCCATCTCCACCACACGTTTCACCTCGCGAATAATGGCCTGGTCTTTGGCAGTTTCATTGCCGTAGATCTGGTCGGCATGATCCAGACGTTTGTAGAAGCGCGGCTTATTGGTTTCTGGGTCCACGTAAACAATCTGTTCTGCGTTTTCGACCTTTTCCTTTTTTTCTACCAGCCCCAGCAAATTGTTATCGACGATGTACTGCACGTTGGTGGGCAGCGGCGTCACGCCCAGTTCATAAATCTTATCAAATTCCTCAGCGTCGGTGAGTGCGGTACCGGTCATACCGGCCAGCTTTTCAAATAGACGGAAGTAATTCTGCAGGGTAATAGTTGCTACCGTCACCGTTTCCCGCTTGATCTGCACCCCTTCCTTGGCCTCAATGGCCTCGTGCAAACCCTCAGAATAACGCCGACCCGGCATCAAACGGCCGGTAAAATCATCGACAATAATAACTTCGCCGTTTTGCACCACGTACTGCACATCACGTTTGTACAGGTACTGCGCCTTCAGGGCGTTATCCAGGTAGTAAGTCAGGTGGTAAAAGCGGGGATCATAAAGGCTGTCGCCCGCATCGGGGTCGATTTCCGGGATGCGCTGCTCGATCTCGGCAATGCCCATGTCGGTCAGGCTAATGGAGCGGCTTTTCTCGTCCAGGTCATAATGGCCGTTGGGTTCTTCTTCCTCTTCGGCCGTATTGCGCTTGAGGCGGCGCACGTACTCGGCGAAGCGGCTGTATTCCTTGCCGGAGCGGTCGGCCGGGCCAGAGATGATGAGCGGCGTCCGGGCTTCATCGATCAGCACGTTGTCAACCTCGTCGATGATGGCGTAAACAAGGTCGCGCTGCACCAGCTTGTCGCGGCTGGTAGCCATGTTATCGCGCAGGTAATCAAAGCCAAACTCGCTGCTGATGCCGTAGGTGATGTCGGCCAGGTAAGCTTGCTTGCGAGTGCTGGGGCGCCAATGCACCAGGCGCTCGTCTTCCAGCTCGGCGCCGGGGTTCACGTAGTCGGGATCATACAGCGCCGAAAATTTTTGCGGGCCAATACAGCCCACGGTCAGGCCCAGGGTGTGGAAGATTTTACCCATCCAGCCACCGTCGCGGCGGGCCAGGTATTCGTTCACTGTCACCAGGTGCACGCCCTGGCCGGCCAGCGCATTAAGGAACAGCGGCAGTGTACCGACCAACGTTTTACCTTCACCGGTGCGCATTTCCACTACTTCACCGCGGTGCAGCAGGAGGCCACCCATAATTTGCACGTCGTAATGGCGCAGGCCGGTAGTACGCACAGAGGCTTCACGCACCAGGGCAAAGGCTTCGGGCAGCAAATCTTCCAGGGATTCGCCATTGGCGCAGCGGTCTTTGAGTTCGGCCGTTTTGGCGCGCATCTCGTCATTGGAGAGCTGCTGCATCTGCGGCTCCAGGTCAGCCACTTCCTGCACGATCGGTTTTAAGTTGTCAATAATTTTCTGATTGGGATCACCCATAAATTTGGAAACAAGTTTTTTGAACATAAGCCCACTTTTATAAAAGTTATAACGTCAAACAAAAGAGAGGTAGTGTACCAGGACTGCCTTAATTTTATGTTAGAAGGGTAACGGCCGTATCACTGCCCCTATTCATTAAACAACTCACCCACACTGCGCCCTTCATGCGAACGCAAAATTACTTCGCCCAACAGCCCTGCTACCGATAAAATCGTAATATTCGGCAGCATTTTCTCCGGCGGAATCGGAATGGTGTCCGTGGTGACAATCTCCCGGATGGGCAGCTGACGCAGCCGCTCACTGGCCGGGTCTGACAAAACCGGATGGGTAAAGGTAATGTACACATCTTGTGCCCCGTTGGCTTTCACCAATTCCACCGCCTGCTGAATGGATCCGGCCGTATCCACCAGATCATCCACAATAATCACATCTTTGCCATCTACCGAACCAATCAGCGACAGGGCTTCCCGGTCGGTGCGGTTACCGACGCGACGTTTTTCCACAAACGCCAGCGGCAGGTTGAGCTCGGCAGCAAAGTTACGGCCGCGCTTGGCGAAACCCAAATCAGGCGTCACCACCACAGCATCCAGATCTTTCTCCAGGAAATAGTCTACCAAAACGTGAAAGGCCGTTAAGGAATCGCCCGGAATTTTATAGAAGCCCTGGATTTGCGCGGCGTGTAAATCAATCGTCATCCAGCGATCCGCACCGGCCACTTCTATCATGTCGGCCAGCAGGCGCGCCGAGATAGGCACACGGGGCTGGTCTTTCTTGTCGCTCTGCGAATACGCCATGTAGGGTACCACCACGGTAATCCTGCCCGCCGAATCCCGCTTGAGGCAGTCGATGGCAATAAGCGTTTCCATGATGTTGCGATGCACCGGCCGGGCGTGGCTTTGAATGAGGTACACATCCTGGCCGCGTACGCTGCCGTGCAGCTTTACAAACAGGTTCTCGTTGGGGAATTCGATGATGTCCCAACTGCTCAAGGGTATTTTGACATACTCGGCAATGCGCTGAGCCAGTTCGGGGCAGCCCGACCCGGCAAACAATTTAATATCTCCATAAGCCATCATAATCTGGTAATTCTCTAACCTTTACGTTTACTTTCCGTTTTTTCCAATAATTGGTGAACGGCCGTATACGGATCCACTTTACGCTCGGCAACGGCCGTTAACAACGTGTCGCGCATATCCTGCGGCACCGATGCCTGAAACTGAGACATAAAACTTTGCTGCAGCAGCATTTCCACCTCGCGCCAGCTGCGTTCCTTTTCCCGCTTCAGCCACTCGCCGCTTTGCCGCAGGTGGGCCATGTGCTTGACCAGCATCTCGGCCAGCGCGTCCATGCCCTTTTCTTCGGTGGCCACTGTCTCCAAGACCGGAATATTCCAACCGTCTGAAGCAGAACCATTGGGATTGGCAGCAGCGGGGGATGAAATACGGCCGCTCTGCCGTGTCCCGCCCACCGGTCCCAGGTGCAGCATCATCTTCAAGGAGCGCACCGTGCGATCCGCTCCAGGCCGATCCGCCTTGTTCACCACCAAGATGTCGGCAATCTCCAAAATGCCCGCTTTGATCGATTGGATTTCATCGCCCATGCCCGGCGCTTCAATGACTACCGTCGTGTGGGCTGCGTTGGCAATTTCCACCTCGGCCTGGCCCGCGCCGACCGTTTCCACCAGCACATAGTCGAAGCCTGCGGCGTCCAACACCTTGATCACCGAGGCCGTGGCCCGGGCCAGCCCACCCAGGCTGCCCCGCGAGGCCATGCTGCGAATATAGACGCCGGGATCGCCAGACAAATCACGCATGCGTACCCGGTCGCCCAACAGCGCACCGCCGGTAAACGGACTGGTGGGGTCTACAGCAATGATGCCTACGCGAACTTCTTGCTGGCGCAAGGTTTTTACCAGAGCATTCACCACCGTGCTTTTGCCCGCCCCAGGTGAACCAGTCAGCCCCACCACATGGGCATTGCCCGTGTGCGGGTACAACGCCTGGATCGCCTGCTCCGCAGCAGCCGGGCTGTTTTCTACCTGGGTAATCAGGCGGGCGATGGCGCGAATCTGGCCCTGAAGCACCTGTTCTAGCAGATCGTTCACGCTGCATCCCCGTCAGGCGCACTACCAACGGCATCCCAAATGAAGGCAATGATGTCATCCATGCTGGCCCCAGGACCAAAAATGCCGGTGACCCCTAATTCTTTGAGCACCGGCACGTCTTCGTTGGGAATGATGCCCCCGAGGAAAAGGGGCACATCGGTCATCTGGTTGGCCTGCAGGAGTTCCACAATGCGCTTGACGAGCGGCATGTGGGCGCCAGACAGGATGCTCAAGCCAATGGCGTCAGCATCCTCCTGCAAGGCGGCTTCTACCACCATCTCTGGCGTCTGGCGCAGGCCAGTGTAGATGACTTCCATGCCAGCGTCACGCAAGGCCCGGGCCACCACCTTGGCGCCCCGATCGTGCCCATCGAGGCCGGGCTTGGCAATTAAAATACGCGGTTTTGCTTGATCCATATGCTGTGTCGTCTCCCAAGCGTGGGTCGTTGTGGGTTGTCTTGTAAAAATTCGGCGTTGATTATACCGGGAGGAGGATGGTTTTGCGAGACCAGCAGTGAGGTGCGGGGGTACAGGTGCGTTGTCGAGCAAGGGTGTGAACAACTTATGGCTCTTTGGGATTTCGTGGGGTTTGGCGTGAAACGTGAATCGTGAAACGTGATGTCTCTCTGGTCACGTTTCACGTTTCACGCATCACGGATTGGTAACCCCTGAATTCCTGAAAACCCCAACTTATCTGCAAGCCCTGGCGGAAGGGATACGGGTGGGAAACTGGTAAACGGCCGTTTTTACATAATCTCCCCTTGCAGAGTGGACAGGTTCTAGTCTATACTGTGTTTGGACGTTATGTCATGTCAAGGAGGACAATCATGAGTCGATTCGCAAAAAACCGTAAGCAATGGTTTCTCGTTCTATTCCTCTTCGCACTCTTATTTGTTACGAGCAAGGTTTTTGCCAAACAAAGTACAGTTCAAACAGCCACGGCCGTTGTCAACACCGGCGCCCTCAACGTTCGCTCGGGCCCAGACCCAAGTTACAGCGTCGTGACGGTGGTTTATCAGGGCAACGTACTCACGTTATTGGGACGTAATACAGACAGCAGCTGGGCTTATGTACAAACCCCTAACGCCTCCCTGGGCTGGGTGAACGCCACCAGCGAATTCATCACCCCCAGCGTTGCTATCAGCACCCTGCCGCTGGTCATTCCTACAACCACCACACCGACAGTGACTCCAACCGGTACCCTTACACCCACCGCCACACCAACGGCCGTTCCCAATACACCTACCCCAACGGCAACGGCCGTTCCCATCACCGGAGCCACCGCGACCATTGCTACCGGCGCACTGAACGTGCGCAGCGGCCCCAGCCTGGCCTACAGCCCCGTGGCCGTTGTCTATCAGGGCAACGTGGTGAGCCTGATCGGCCGTAACGCCAACAGCTCCTGGGCCAAAATCCGGCTGGCCAACGGCACCGAAGGCTGGGTCAATGCCGCCAGCACCTACATTACGCCCAACGTAGCTATCAGCAGCCTGCCCGTGGTGGACACGGGCATCCCCAGCGTAACCGCCACCGCCTTGGTTGCCACCGGCGCACTGAACGTGCGCTCCGGGCCGGGCGTTAACTTCAGTGTCGTCACCGTGGTCTCGCAAGGCCAGACCGTGATGCTGCTGGGGCGCAACGCCAACAGCAGCTGGGCCAAGATTCGCCTGGGCAACAACACCGAAGGCTGGGTCAACGCCTCTCTGCTGACACCAAACGTTAGCATCAGCAGCCTGCCGCTGGCGGACAGCCCGGCCGCACCTGAGCCGCCCGTACCGGTTGCTCCTGGCGCGGTGCTGAGCCTGCGCTCGGGGCCTGGCTTTAACTTCCCGGTGACCGGGTCGGTGTATCAAGGACTGCGGGTAACGGCCGTAGGCCGCAATGCCAACAGCACCTGGTTGAAGGTCCTGCTGAGCGACGGCCAGGAAGGCTGGATTGGCGTGCAGTACGTCCAGCTCTCTGTCCCCGTGGGGAACCTGCCGGTGATGGACGGTACCACCACCCCACCCGCCAGCACCCCTACGCCCGCCCCATCGGCCAATGTGGCGACGGTGGCTACCGGAGCGCTGAACGTGCGCTCCGGGCCGGGCATTGGCTACGGCGTGGTAGCCGCAGCTTATCAGGGCCAGGTAGTTACCTTGATGGCGCGGAACAATATCAGCAGTTGGGTGAAAATACAGCTCAGCAGCGGCACGCAGGGCTGGGTTAACGTGACGCTGCTCTCCACCAGCACCAACATCAACAGCCTGCCAGTGGAGGATGTGCCCACGCTGGCGACCTCTGGTGTGGTGAATACGGCCGCTCTCAACGTGCGTTCTGGTCCAGCCATTAGCTATGGAGTCGTGGCTGTGGTTTACCAGGGCCAGGGCGTAGCCCTCATCGGCCGCAACGCCGACGCCAGCTGGGTGAAAATCCGGCTGAGCAATGGCGTCGTTGGCTGGGTGAACGCAGCCTACATTCAGACCACGACGACGCTGAACAGCCTGCCCATCACGAACTAAACAGACGAGTTTTACAAAAGGCTCTGGCCAAAACGCCAGGGCCTTTTTATTTGCATTTGGGGGATATGTCGTGTCGCTTTTTGAAGGGATTTTGATCTGGCTGCTGGCTATAAACATCATCACTGTGGTGATGTATCGCTACGACAAAAATATTTCCGGCAGCGGCCGTTCGCGGGTTCCAGAAAGCCGTTTACTGCTGCTGGCCCTGGCTGGGGGAACGCCAGGCGCGTACATTGCCATGTTCCACATGCGGCCGCGCCACAAAGCACGCAAACTATCATTCTTATGGCGATTTTGGGCGATTGTACTGGTACAGATTGCGCTGATTGTAGCTTACTGGCAGTTGGGGCAACGGCCGTAAAACTCCACCAGGTGCCCCTCCACCACAAAGTTAAACCGCTCCGCCAGCAGCTTACCCACTTCCTGCAAACCACATTCGTCAAACTCAATCACCTCGTCACAGCCGGAGCAAATCAGGTGGTGATGATGGCCGCCGTCGAGCAAAATGTAGTGCGCCGCGCCCGTGCCCTGGTAAACCGGGCGAATCAGGCCCAGCTCGCTGAGCAGTTCCAAGGTGCGGTAGACTGTCATGCGGCCGACCGTAGCATCGGTTTCGTGCACCACTTCCAGCAGGCCGTCGGCGGTGATGTGGCCGCCACAACCCAGCAGCGCCTGCACAATTTTCTGCCGCGAGCTGGTCAGCCGGTAACCCTTTTGCTTCAGGGCCGACTGAATGTTGTTTAAGCGTGTGTCTAAGCTGTGTTCGATCATTGTTTTCTTTTACCGCAGAGGGCGCTGAGAAAAAGTCTTTGCGTTCTCTGCGTCCTCTGCGGTGAATTCTAACTTCGTCGCCAGACCAGGCCGCGCTCTGGCGCAAACAGGAAGGCCAGGGCAAAAATGGCGGTAGCAACAAGCACCACGGCCGGGCCAGAAGCGATGTCCAGGTAATACGACGTGTACAGGCCAGCCGCTCCGGAAAAAGCGCCAATGGCGGCGGCGATAAACATCATGGGTGTCAGGCGGCGGGTGAGCAGCGAGGCGGCTGCCGCGGGTGTCACCAGCATGGCGACCATCAAGGCAATGCCCACCACCTGCAATGACACCACAATGGTGACAGCGATGAGCACCAACAGCAAATAGCGCAAAAATGTCGCAGGCAGCCGCAGCGTGGTGGCCAGCACGGGATCAAAGGAGATGACCATAAACTCCTTATAGAAAAAGAAGACGATAAGCAGGACGACGAGGCCGAGGACGGCCGTTACCCACAAATCTCCCGCCGTTACCCCCAGCAAATTGCCAAACAAAAAGTGGGCCAGGTCCACCGTATAGTTGCCGTTGGCCGAGAGCAGCGCCACGCCCAGAGCAAATGCCCCGGCAAAAATCACGCCAATGGCCGTATCTTCCTTCACCACTCCCCGGCTGCTGAGGGCGCCAATGCCTACGGCCGTAAACACGCCCATCACCAACGCCCCCACCGCCAGCGGCCAGCCCAGCAAAAAGGACACCACCACACCGGGCAAAATGGTGTGCGCCAGGGCATCACCAAAAAAGGCCATACCGCGCAGCACCACATAGGTGCCCAGCACGGAACAGACAATGCCCACCAGCACAGCAGCTACCAGGGCCCGGACGATAAAGGAGAATTGGAGGGGATCGAGAAGGAGATTCATGGTTATCGGTAAACGGTTATCCGTAATCAGTAGTCGGTGGTCGGTATTCGGTTCACGGATTACCGCTTACCATTCACCGATCACCGGTTCATCATGGCCGCAGCAGTCATCCACCAGAATGCCCTGCTCGGCGCCGGGCAGGACGTGCACGTGGCCGCCATAGGCTTGCAAAAGGTTGTCGGGGGTGAGTACGGCCGTTGGCCCCGCAAAAGCCACAATGCGCCGGTTCAGCAGCATGATCTTGTCGAAGCGATCGGCCGCCAGCTGCAAATCATGGGTGGCCACCAGCACCGTCACGCCATCCGGCCGCAGTCCGTCTAAAATATCGAAGATGGCTTGCTGGCTGGGCAGGTCCAGGCCGTTGAGCGGCTCGTCTAGCAGCAGCAGTTCCGCCTCCTGGGCCAGGGCCCGGGCGATAAACACGCGCTGCTGCTGCCCGCCAGACAGCTCGCCAATTTGCTTTTTGGCCAGGTGCCCAGCCTCCACGCGGGCCAGGCTGTGCCGCACCACCTCCCAATCCGCGCGGCGCGGCCAGCGGAACAGGCCAATCTGCCCTACCCGCCCCATCATCACCACGTCTTCCACCGTCACGGGGAAGGACCAGTCAATCTCGTTGCGCTGCGGCACGTAGCCAATGCAGATGTGCCCGTCTGGACCGTGGCCAAAGATGTGCACCTGCCCCTCACTGGGCTTGACCGTGCCCACGATGAGCTTAAACAGGGTACTTTTGCCTGCGCCGTTGGGACCAACCACAGCAATGCGTTCCCCGCGCCGCACCGCAAAATTGACATGCTGCAGGGCATAGACACGGCCGTTGCCGCCCGCAGCGGACACCGACACGTTCTGTGCCCCAGCAGCATACGCCACCGACACGTCGGCCATCTGTAAAGAAGGGGTTCGGGGGTCGTGGGCCACCCCACGCCCGGCAAGTGCGTTCATCAAATGTGTCATATTGATATTTTATATTACTTTCACCCACTTGACGATGGCCATTTTTGCGCTCTAAAACAGGCTTCACTCCACCGATTTATGCCATTCTGAAGGGCTGCTCCTTCGGTTTAATGGCTTATATTCAAGGCTTCTACCTCTGGAGAGAGCCAGTCATAATCAAACTATATCTTTGGTATGTATCCAGACATATGGTAAGTGGCGTGTTGTTTCCCTATGATGAAAGGTGTAGTAACAATCTTAGCTTTGTTTCATCTTACAACTTTGCGAAGGAGGCAAACATGTTAGTTAATTTAATTTTATGGATTATCTTGGGTGCCGTGGCTGGATGGATCGCCAGCATGATTATGGGCCGTGATGCCCAGATGGGCGCGCTGGCCAATATTATTGTTGGGATCATTGGCGCCCTGTTGGGTGGATTTTTGTTCAACCTGATCGGCCTGCCGGGCGACACCGGCTTCAACTTCTGGACATTGGTGGTCGCTACATTTGGGGCCATCGTGCTTCTTTTCTTAATTAGCGTTGTGCGCCGCGCGGCCTAAAGGCTCTGGCGTAACACCTTAGACATAAATACCTCTGTGCCTCTGGCGCAGGGGTATTTTTTTGCTAAAGGAGTTTTACATAATGCTTGAAACGACGGCTCAGGAAAACATCATTCATACGCGGGACCTCACTAAAACCTTCGATAATAAAGCGGTTGTTAATAATCTCGACCTAGATATTCCACCGGGAGTCATTTTTGGGTTTATTGGCCCGAGTGGCTGCGGCAAAACCACCAGCGTGCGGCTGCTGCTGGGCATCTACACGCCAGACAGCGGCGAAGTGGAGGTGCTGCAGCGGTCGCCGCAAAAGTTCCGGCGCGCGGACCGGGCCAAAATTGGCTATATGCCTCAGCAGTTTGTGCTCTACCCGGATTTAAACGCCTGGGAAAACCTCAATTTTGCCGCCTCGCTGTATGGTATGCCGCTGCGGCGCACAGAACGCCTGAACTACCTGCTGGACCTGGTAGAGCTAACAGGCCATGAAAACAAAAACGTGCGCAACTTGTCTGGCGGGATGCAGCGCCGCCTGAGCCTGGCGGCGGCCATTGTGCATGAGCCATGGCTTATTTTCCTGGACGAACCAACCACCGGGATTGATCCGGTCTTGCGCCGCAAGTTTTGGGATTACTTTCAACAGCTGAAGGCCGACGGGCACACGCTGTTTATTACCACGCAGTACGTAAATGAGGCGGCTCACTGTGATTATGTAGGGGTGATGGTTGACGGCCGTTTGCTCATGGTAGAAACACCGGAAGGGTTGAGGCACCGGGCCATGGGCGGCGACATTATCCATCTACACACCCGCTACATCCTTAGCGAAGACCAGGTGGCGGCGCTGGCCAGCCAGCCCTTTGTGATCGACGGTAAGGTGAGCCGACTGCGCGGCAAAGGGGTTGAGCTTGTGGTGGAAGATGGCAGCGTGGTGCTGCCGCAGCTGCTGGATTGGTGCCACAGCCAAAACATTGAGGTGGAATCGGCCAGCGAGCACATGCCAATTTATGATGACATCTTTGTGGAGCTAATCCGGCAAGAAACGGCCGAAACGGTGGACGCCAATGATTAAGCAATTTTTTACCTTCATCTGGCAGGCGCTCATCCGCATTTTCTCGTTTGTTAGTAAAGAAGCCCGCACCATTTTGCACCAGCCCCGGCTCGTCTTTTCCCTGATTTTGGGACCGTTCCTCATCTTGCTCCTCTTTGGCCTTGGCTACCGCGATACGCCGCGAACGCTGCACACACTGTTTGTGGTGCCGGAAGGCAGCCAAATTGGAGGCATGGTCGAGCAGTATGCCACGTCTTTGGGTGACCGGATTTCCTTTGCGGGCACCGTTCAAGATCCAAGTGAAGCTGACCGACAGCTCCGCGACGGCACGGTGGACCTGGTGGTCGTCACCCCCATCGACCCGATGACGGAGTGGGAAAACGATCAGCAGGCAAAATTTACCCTTTACCACTCAGAGGTTGATCCGTTTGAGGAGGTGTACATCCGGGTGATCGGGCAGCGCTACGCCGAAGAGATCAACAAGCAGGTGCTAATGAGTGCCCTGGCCACCAGCCAGGAAGAAGCCGGTTTGTGGCAAGAAAACGTAGGGCAAGCCCGGTCACAGGCAGCGGCCGTGCGCGAAGCGCTGGCCGCTGGCGATGTGGAATCGGCGCACAGTTCGGCCGAGGCCCTGGGCGAGGAGCTGGACCTGCTGGAGTTGGCGCTGGGCGCGGGGGTCAGCCTGGTAGCCAGCGTGGAAGAGGCAGGAGGGCAGACGGGCACCACCAGGGAACTGCTCGACGAGCTGGAAACGCTGCAAGGCCAAATCGACCAGGTGACGGCCATCACGGAAAACAGCAGCACCAACATGCTGGCGGAAGGCCGAGAAACGGCCGCTAATATCGAAAGCTCCCTGGAAGAGGTGGACGGACTCTTGCAAACGTTTCAGGGGCTGGACACGGGGGTGCTGGTCGCTCCATTTGTGAGTGAAACACTAAACGTGACCCAGGCCGCCATTGAGCCGATGCATTTTTATGTACCCGGCGTGATTGCCCTGCTGCTGCAGCACCTGGCCATTACCCTGGCCGGGCTAAGCATCGTCCGGGAAAAGCTGGGCGGGGCGATGGAGCTGTTCCGCGCCGCGCCGGTATCAGCGTTTGAGATGCTGTCGGGCAAGTACATTAGCTATTTGTTGATCATTGGTGGGTTAGCGGCCGTACTCACCGCGCTGGTGGTCTTGGGGCTGGACATGCCACAGCTGGGTTCCTGGTGGAACTATGGATTGGTGCTGCTGGCCCTGCTGCTGGCTTCGTTGGGCGTTGGCTTCAACATTTCGCTCTCGGCGCGCAGCCACAGCCAGGCAATTCAATACGGCATGTTGACCCTGCTGGCCGCGATTTTTTTCAGCGGCTTTTTCCTGGCCCTGTACCGTCTGTCACCCTTAGTGCGCTGGGTATCGTGGCTGCTGCCAGCGACCTATGGCACAGTTTTGCTGCAAGATGTGATGCTGCGCGGCAATCCACCCCAGCTGCTGCTGATGGTGGCCTTGTTTGCCTTTGCCATCGTTTTGCTGCTGGTCGCCTGGTTCCGCCTGGGGCGCCAAATGGCCAGGGAGTAAGCCGATGCAGCGACTTGAGGTGCCGCACATTCCAGTACGGCAGCTAGTGTGGTGGACGCTGGGGGTGACGGCCGTTGTCCTCTGCTTCTGGCTGCTCATTCGCTTCCAGGAGATTGTGCTGCTGCTGCTGACGGCGCTTATTTTGAGTACGGCCGTTCGCCCCGGCGTGCTCTGGCTGGAAAAACAGGGCATTGCCAAACCCATCGGGCTGCTGCTTATCTTCAGCCTGGTGGGGGTTTTGCTGGGCGTGCTCATCTGGGCTACGGTGCCAGTGCTGGTGGAACAGAGTGCCGCACTGGGCCAAAGCGTGGTGGAAGGATACCAACTGCTGTACCAGAACCTGGATCATTCCACCAATATTTTGGTGCAGCGCTTTGTTACCCTGCTGCCACCCAATCTAGATGGTCTTGTCTCAGATGGTGGCCAGGCACTTACCGAGCTGGAGGTGCCGGTTACTCCAGAAACCACCCAAAGTGAACAAATTGTGATTGGCATCGCCCAGGCGATTGCCGTCATCATCCTCACGTTTTACTGGACTCTGGAAGGCGAGTACGTCAAAAACACGTTTTTCATGATGTTTCCCCTCAGCAAACGAGCCGACACCCGTGAGCTCGTTCAGAAAATTGAGCAAACGGTCGGAGCGTACCTGTTGGGGCAAGGGCTGCTCTGCCTGATCATTGGTGGACTGGCGTTTGTGGCGTACGTGTTCATCGGGCTGCCGCACGCCCTGCTGCTGGCTGTGTTTGCCGGGCTGCTGGAGGCCGTGCCGCTTGTCGGTCCGTTTTTGGGGGCAGTACCGGCCTTTGTTGTTGGCCTCTCCGTGTCGCCGGTCACCGCGCTGTGGGTGGTGGTGGCCTCGATTGTGATCCAGCAGCTGGAAAACAGCCTGCTGGTGCCGCGGGTGATGAACCGCACGATAGGTATACGGCCGTTGGTCTCGCTGCTGGCATTGGTGGCGTTTGGCTCGCTCTACGGCGTCCTTGGCGCTCTGATTGCCCTGCCGCTGGCCGGGGTAATCCAGCTGCTGCTGGATCGTTACCTGCTGGCGCGTGAAAGCCTGGAGCAGGAAGAACCAGGCCGCGACCGCCTGAGCGTGCTGCGCTACGAAACCAACCAGCTGGTGCAGGATGTGCGCAACCAGGTGCGCAAAAAAGAGGGTGTACCTTCGGCCGTTTCCGACTTTGTGGAGGATGAGCTGGAGTCCCTGGCACTGGACCTGGAAAGCTTCCTGGCTACCCACGGAGAACCACGGCCATGAAGCGGTTGATGACCTACACGGCCGTTATCCTGGCCACGCTGCTGGTGCTGCAAATCCTGTGGGAGTTCCGTCTGGTGGTGCTGCTGTTTACCCTGTCATTGTTTGTGGCGGCGGCGATACGGCCGTTTGTCAACCTGCTCACGGATTGGGGCCTGCCCCGCGTGGGCGCGCAGGTGCTGCTGTACGGCGTAGGCATTGGATCGCTGCTGCTGCTGCTGGTGCTGTTAGGCGACACCCTGTTTATGGAGCTCAACATCCTGGCCAATCGGGCGGTGATTGAATACGAATCGGTTTACCGGGCGTGGCAAGAAGGCAGCGGGTGGCAGCAAACGGCCGCATCCTGGCTAGACTCCTCTGTGCCCTTTTTGCGCGTGGAAGAAGCCGACCTGGAGGAAATGCTGCCAGCGGTGGTGCTGCTGACACAAAACGTGTTAACGGCCGTGGGTGGGCTGCTGCTGCTGCTGGTGCTTAGCGTCTACTGGAGCGCCGACCAGTACCGCTTTGAGCGCTTGTGGCTGTCGCTGCTGCCGCCTCGACGGCGCGCCACCTCCCGCGACGGCTGGCGTGATATCGAACACGCTGTGGGCAGCTACCTGCGCAGCCAGGGCGTACAAAGCATCCTGGCAGTGACCTTTTTGGGCATTGGCGCGGCACTGGCCAACCTGGACTTTCCGCTGCTGCTGGCGCTGTCTGGCGGGCTGCTGGCCTTTGTGCCGCTGTTTGGCGGTTTACTCATCAGTGTGGTGGCCCTGGTGCTGGGCAGCCTGCAAAGCGTACCGCTGGGGATCGGTGCCGCACTGTACAGTTTTGTTCTCTTTTTGGTACTGGAATTTTTTGTCGAGCCGCGTTTATGGCCCCAAGCCAGGGGGCGGCGCAGCTTTTTGCTCACCATTTTGCTGGTAATTCCGCTGCTGGAAGCGGTTGGCTTTTGGGGGCTGCTGGTGGCGCCACCCCTGGCCGCAGCGCTGGAAGTGATCATTGGGCAGGTGTACCAGTCGTATGTACAGAAGGCGGGAACGGCCGTACATCTCCACGATCTGGAAGAACGCTACCAATCCATGCTCACCAGGGTCAACGCAGCGGACCAGGAAGATCTGACCCCTGAACTGAAGAACCTGAGCCAGCGGCTCGCCGGGCTGCTGGCCAATTCTCGCGAACTCAGACTGCCTTAGGTCAACAAAGCTGGACCTCAAAATATACCTCCGTCCATAACCCTGGCTGTACCCTGATCTATCGCAACGCCTCTTCTGGCTTGTTAAGCTGGTAACATCTAATCATTTTTACTTATCCTTGCTGATGAGAAGGAGGTATATCATGCTTCGTACACTTTCACGTTATTGGTGGCTGCTGGCGCTGCGCGGTGCTGCGGCGGTCATTTTTGGTATCCTGGCCTTTATCTGGCCTGAGCTCACGCTGAGTGTGCTGGTGATTTTGTTCGGCGTCTACGTGCTGATCGACGGGATTGCCAACCTGGCTGCCGGCTTCAGCGAGCGGAAGGCCAACGGCCGTTGGTGGGTCACCACGCTGGAAGGTGTGGTGGGTATCCTGGCCGGGATTTTGACATTTTTTTATCCGGAGATTACGGCCGTTCTCCTGCTCTACTTCATCGCTGCCTGGGCCATCCTCACCGGCGTTCTGGAAATGGTGGCCGCCTTCCGCCTGCGCGAAGAGATTGAAGGCGAATGGGCCCTCGGTCTGAGTGGGCTCATCTCGATTTTCCTGGGGGTTGGCCTGATTATCTTCCCCGCCGCCGGGGCGCTGGCCGTGGTGTGGATGATTGGCGCCTACGCCATCTTATTTGGCGGCCTGCTCATCTACCTGGCCTTCAAACTGCGCGGCGCGGAGAACCTGGAGCTTAAGCACGCTTGATCTTTTAGCAACTGCCATGGTGAGAAAAAGGAGTACCGCTCTTCTTGCGGTACTCCTTTTTCATTTGGCCAAGGCTTTTGTAATTGGCAAGAAAGTCTTTCCAAAAGGATTGACCTCAAATCTGCCAACTATCTGAGTAAACCGCACAAAAATTGCGTTTTTTTTCTTTCAAAAACCTTGTGCGGTTTACTTTATTCTGTATCAACTTCCAGCAGCTGGCGCCAATCCAGGCTGAAGATCGGTTTTTGCACATCGGTGGCAATATGGAAACCGGCTTTACGCGCTTCGGCCGCTTCCCGGTACACGTGGACGAGACGTCTGGCCAGTTTCTGCAAGTCAAATTCGTGTGCTTTTTGTACGGCCGCTTCCGCCATCTTGTGCCGCAGCGCTTCATCATCCAGCAGCCTGTTCAGCGCCGCGGCCAGCGCATCGCTTTCGTTGGGCGTCAGCAGACCTTCCACGCCGTCACGAACAGCGTCGCTGGTGCCGGTGGCATCTACCGCCACCACCGGAAGGCCCGCAGCCATCGCTTCCAGGGTCACCAGTCCCTGCGTCTCGGTGACCGAAGCAAAGCAAAACAAATCGGCCGCTTTCAGGTAATTGGGTACGGCGTCAAAGGGCACCGTACCGATGAGGTTAACCCGCTCAGCAATGCCCAGCTCTTTGGCCAGCGCTTCCAGGCCATCACGCTCCTCACCTTCACCCAGGATCACCAGGCGGACGTGCGGGTGTTTTTGGATGACGGGGGATACGGCCGTAATCAGCGTTTCCCAGTTTTTCTCCTTGGCCAGGCGCCCCAGGGAAATCAGCACCGTGTCATCCGCGGCCCAGCCGTGGCGCTGCCGGATGTCACCCGCCTCCGCCTGCTGGTAGTGGGGCACGTCTATACCCGTAGGCACCACGGTGATGCCTTCGGTGACGCCGTACGTTTCCACCAAAATTTGCTTGATGCTCTCGCTGGGCACCACCACATGCTGGCAGTGGCTCATATAGTCACCAATCCAGCGGTCTATCACCTGCTTGACCAGGTTCTGCGGCAGGCCAAAGGCGTAATGGCTGTATTCGCGATAGCGCGTGTGGTGGGTAAACACGAGGGGAATGCCAAAGGCATCGGCTTTGCGCACGGCCACCTGCCCCAGCAAGGCCGGATGGTGCGCGTGAACCACATCTAGCTTCAGCGAAGGCAGCAGCGTGTCCACAAAGTTGGAAACGGGGATCGTGAGCGGATATTCCTGCAGAGGCAGCTGCAGCGCCGGATAACGAAAGACAAACGGCTCATTGTCTTCGTAATCGCGGCTGGCCTGGGCAAATACAAAAACGTTGTGCCCCAACGCGGCCAGCGCTTGGCGAAAGCTGCTCACGGAGCGCACCACGCCGCTGGTGACAGGGTGGTAGGTATTGGTGAAATGGGCTATATGCATGGACTATTCCCTAACCTGGACAAATCAGCCAGAACCATTGGTAGCAAGTTGCAAGTTGCATGTGGCAAGTAGCAAGTTGCATGTGGCAAAAGTCACCTGCAATCTGCAACCTGCCACTATTATCCCTTGTTTTTGAAGTTAAACATCTTTTCTTTACAGATGGAAAATGCATAAATGACCATGCTGGCGTTCCAGGTGAGCGGGGCTTCGGAAGTGTAGAGGAAGGTGGAGAGGTAACGGCCGTTTTTGCCATACACCTCATGCACCACGCCATCCTGCACAATTGCCTTGCTCATGCGCAGCAGCAGCTCTTCCGCCTCGGCCTGGCGGCCCATACGTACCAGGGCAATAGTGTGCCAGCCACCCAGCCACAGCCAGGCAGCACTGGTGTGGTAATGAGGAATACGCGCCAGGTGATTCTCTACGGCCACGTCGCGCCGCCGGTAGCCGTAGCTCACTACCTGGGTTGGTACCGGGTTGGCCATGCCGATGCGTTTCATGGCGTCCAAAATAGCGTGCGACTGTTCCTCTGTGGCCAGACCCCAGGCCACCGCCAGCGTGTTGCCGCTGCTGCTCAAGTTGTAAAACCGGTCGCTGGTGACAAAATAGCCCTGTTTTTCCCGCCAAAAGTGGGCCTGAATATCATCGTGCAGCTGCTGCGCCTTTTCGTGCCAGAACTGCTGGGTAGTTTCATCGGCAAAGCGCTCCGATGCCTTGGCCAGCCCAACCACCGCCTTCCAGTACAGCACATTGGTGTACAAAATGCGCCCGGTACGGCCGATGCTGTCGGCCCAATCGGTGTAAGCGCCCTGGTGCAGCAAGCCGTCATCCCCCCTGGCGTGTTCCTCCAGCCAGGTAATTGCCCGGCAGAGGCCTTCCCAGTGCGCCTGGATAAAGGCATAATCGCCGGTCTGCTCGGCGTAGTACAGGGCGGCAATTACCAGCAGGCTGTTGCCGTCGAGCGAAATCGTCTTGTGCGCCGTCAGGTAGCGAGGACGCAGCGGTTTGTGAATGGGCTGTTCGCGCTTGAGCAGCGAATGCAGGTAACGTTCCAACACGTTGGTCGAATGCAGCTTAACAGGGAGCTGCCCCGAGGCTCGCTGGTACAGCAAAAACGCCTCCAGGCAGTCGCGCACCACCTGCCCTTGGCCTAAAGCCATCAGACCAAAGGCAGCAAAGCCAAAATCCCGCGCCCACGGCTCGCGAAAGTTGCGCACCCCGGCACACAACACCAGCTTCTCCTGGCCGTTGAGCAAAGGCCGCGGTTCAATGCAATGTTTTACGTTCGATACGGCAATCTTTAAAGCATGTGCCTCAATTTCGCCCTCGCTGCCGGACTCCAATATGGCATGTTCCCATTCCAGGCGCGGCTGGCGTAGTAAACGTTCTGCACTATTGATAAAGGCTCGAAGGCCGCGACCGGCTGCCAGGGCCAGGCCCAGGAGGAAAGGTTCTTCTTGGGGTGACTGCTGCTCGGAAGGTGTTGGTTTGTTTGTCATGATGGTTTTGTGATGTCTGGTGGCCGGTTGGTTTGGTTATAATCATTTGGTGGCTGAAACGCCTGGCGCTGGCTGTGCCGTCGGCGAGGTCGCTATTGCATCTTCGTCGGCCACGATGCGCGAGCCAAACCTGTTGGCATAAACCTGCGTAAATTCTGCCCCCAAAAATAGAATCTGCGCCGAATAATACACCCAGAGCAGCAGAACAATCAACGAACCGGCCGCGCCATAGGTGGAGCCGGGGGCACTGTTGCCCAAATACAGGCCAATGGCAAATTTGCCAATGGTAAACAGGAAAGCCGTCACCAAAGCGCCAATCCACACGTCGCGCCAGGCGATCTTGACATCGGGTACCACTTTAAAAATGAGGGCAAACAGGCCGGTGACTACGCCAAACGAAACCAGGAAGTTAATCACCTGGGCCAGGATCACCAGACCAGGCAGAGCCCCGCTGATAAATTCATTTACGGCGGCCAGCGCTGCGCTAATAACCAGCGAGACCAACAGCAAGAAGCCCACGCCTAAGACCATCGTAAAAGAAAAGAAACGATCCTTGACCGTACCCCAAATGCCACGTCCCGGTTTGGGCTCGACTTCCCAAATGGTGTTTAAGGCATTGTGCAGCTCGGCAAACACACCAGAAGCGCCCAGCAATAAAGTGACTACGCTGATAACGGCCGCTAACACACTCTGCCCTGATTCGCTGGAGTTTTCCAAGACCGATTCAATGACCTCGGCGCCGGGATCGCCCACGAGGCCGCTCATCTGGTCGATGACCTGCTGCTGCACCGCCGCGCGGTCAAACAGCTGGGCAGCAATGGCAATGGCGATGATCAGCAGCGGGGGAATGGAGAAGATGGTGTAATACGCCAGGGCCGCAGATAGACGGGAGGCGTTATCTTCGCGCCATTCCTTAAAAGAGTGTGTTACCAGGTATTTGAGTGCGTTTACATCCATGCTTCACTTTAGCAAACGAGACTTCAGGCGATTTGCCAAATTGCCCACCATTTTCAAGGGTGCGTTACCCCTGCAGCAGCGATTGAGCACCGTCGATCCACACCTCGGTGCCGGTGATGTGGCGCGAGGCGTCGGATGCCAGAAAGGCGACAAGTTGGGCTACATCTTCGGCCGTTCCCGGCTGGCCATCGGTCAGGGGAATGCTGCCTTCGGGAAAATCAACCGGTTCACGCGCCGCTTCCACGTCCTGCTTTTGGGTGTTGTCATCAATTTGGGTTTCGATAGCGCCAGGGCAGATAACGTTGACGCGAATGCGGTGTTTGGCCAATTCCAGGGCCAGCATCTTGGCCAGGGCCACCTGCCCCGCCTTGGTGGTGGCGTAAGCAGACGCGCCCGCGTTGCTAAACATACGCGTGCCGTTCACCGACGAGGTGATAACGACGGAACCGCCCTGCTTTTTGAGATGCGGCACGGCCGTTTTCACTGTAAAAAAGGTGCCGTTTAAGTTTATGCGCACCGTCTTTTCCCACTCTTCCGGCGTCAGCTTCTCGATAGGCGCCCAAACGCCGTTGATCCCGGCGTTGGCAAACACAATGTCCAGCCTACCCCACTTGTCGACAGTTTGGGTAACGGCCGTTTCCATCGCTTCGTAATCAGAAATGTCAACCTCGACAATAAGCGTATTGTCACCGTTTTTTTGGATGGCCGCGGCCGTTTCTTCCAGTTCAGAGCGGGTGCGGCCCAGCAGGGCTACTTTGGCCCCCTGCTCGGCCAGCAGCTGCGCCGCCGCCTGGCCAATACCTGAGCCTGCCCCGGTGATCAGGGCCACTTTGCCGTTAAATGTTTTGTTCATACGCCGTAAAATTCCTTGAAAAATTGTCCACAGATGGCGCAGATTACACAGACTTTTGTGGCTTCTGTGCCGTGTCCATTTTGGCGTAAATTTACTGGAGGGAACGGCCGTTTTCAATGTATCCAGGTATAGAAACCAGGCATGTTTTCTCCAGTGGTAAACCCGTTCTTACCGCGTTAAAATGCAGGCACATCCAGGCAGCGGAGAGGACGCATGAAACGACTGATTGTCTACGCGAAGTTATTATTGATTGTGGGGCTGGGAACAGCCGTACTCGCCGCCTGCCAGACCAACAAAACGTTCCAACCAACCCCGCTGGCCGCTTTGGCCACTACCCAACCCAGCCACACCCCCACCCCGACGATTGCTGCGACGGAAACGGCCGTACCGACGGCGACAGAGACACGGCAAATGACGGCAACACCACCAGCAAAACCATCGCGCACACCAGGGCCGACACCAACACACACACCAGTTCCAATGACGATAGAGGGAATTTCCAGCTGGGCCTTAAACAGTTCGGGTCAGTTATTTCTGATTTTGGATGGCAGACTGCTAATTGAAGACCCGCACTCTTTGGCCAATTTTCGAGAAATCGATCAGTTTGTTAGTTTTGCAGCATGGTCACCCGATGGCAACAAGATCATTTACAGCGTACAACAATTTCAAGATAGCATACAAGATTTCAAACTTTTTAATCTTAATACAAATGAAACTCTCTCAATGAGCAATCTGGTAGAGAACTTTCCTGTACCACCATACTTTCCCCGTTTTCGGTTTATGGCCTGGAAGCCCGATAGCTCAGGCATCATTTTCCTGACTGTTGACGATGAATTCGCATGGGAAGGCAAGCTTTACCTGGCTAATTTTCAAGCAAACGATTTTACGCATTTGACAGACGTATATGACACTTACAAGATAAATATCTTCAAATCTTTGCCAGACGGATTCTTTGCTTTTGACCATTGTGGTTCACCTTGTGAAATCTTAAGCAAGTTTGACTACGAGGGGCATTTTCTTTGGGGAATACCATTTGCCACGATGGGGCGCATTGTTTTCGCTAGCAATGACCAGCTCATCATCAATTATGGGTGTGCGGACGGCTGTTCCCCCGAGGATCCGGTAAATAAAAGCATCCAACAGTTTGATGCATCCTCGGGGGAAGCTATAACGATTTGGCAAATCGGTGAGGAAGAATATTTTAGCGGTATAGAATTTCCTGACTTGTCACCAGATGAAAAGTACCTCGGCTTTTACTTGGAAAATGATCTCTTCACCGTTTTGCAGATCATTGATTTCAACGGCCGTTCCTACGGCCAGCGTCCCAACAGCGTCATCGTGGATTGGCGGCCTGGCGGTGGGCCAGTGGTGCAAGAACGCATGGCCGACGGGCAAACCCGACTCGTCTACTGGCCGCTGGATGGTTCGGCGGCGCAGGTGTTTATTAGTCCAGGTTCGTTTGAGTTTGGCAGTGGGAAGTGGAGTGGAGACGGCCGTTACTTCATCTACAGCTCTGTGGACGACGCAACGAACCAAAGCCACCTCACCCTCTGGCAGCCGGAAAATGGTGCGCCGATGCTGCTGCAAACGGCCGTAGGCAGCGACGGCTTCCGCAACTTCGCCTGGCTGCCCGATTCAACCGGCGTCTATTTCAATTTCGGGCGAACAGAACTGTGGAAATTTGCGGTAGAAACTGAATCGCTGATGCTAATCGCCAGTGCAGAGGGAGAATAACGGAGCTCAAGAAGTTTTGTAGGTGGATTTTTCTTCCATAACCTGCTTCAAACCGGCAAAAGCAGATTCTTCAAAAGCGAGACGCTCCTGAATGATCCTCTCCAACCAGGCAGCCACAGGCATTTTGTGAAGTCGGGCAAAAAACGCGGCCCGCGAGGCTAATTCAGGTGGCAAGGATAAAGTTGCCGCCAATTCTCGGTCCACAGTAACGGACGCTTCCCAGGCATCGTCATCATCTGCTTGAGAGACAACCAGCTCATCAATCTCTTCTTCTGTCAGTTGATTTTTCTTTTTCATAGAGGCCAACCTGTTATGATTCGCACAACGTCATTGGTTTTTAGCTGAAAAATGATCTTCAAACGACGACCGCCCACTGTTGTGCCAATCAGTTGAAAGCGATCCGTGAAAGATTTGTTGCGTCGGACTTGAAACTTCGAGAAAAAGCACTCTACTGCCTCGGAAAACTGTATGCCATGAACCGCCAGCTTGTCCTTTTCAAAATCGTATTCAAAGTCATAAGGTACAAATTTACTCCAGTCGGGCATAAAGGAAACATCTCTTTCATTATTGGCAAATAATGCGAGGTATTATACCGTAACATGGGGCAATTCTGATGATGAAACAAAGAAGTTCACAAATCCAGAGTAAAACTATTGCCATTCTGTTGTGCATTTTGGGGCTGGGAACGGCCGTACTCGCCGCCTGCCAGACCAACAAAACGTTCCAACCAACCCCGCTGGCCGCTTTGGCCACCACCCAACCCAGCCACACCCCCACCCCAACGATTGCCGTGACGGAAACGGCCGTGCCGACCAGCACACCTTTCCCAACACAAACCCCAACTACCGCACCCACACCGACAGTAACGGCGACGCCATTTTTGGAGGTTTCTCGCTCCATTGTGAGCAGCCAGGGCCAGTTGGCCTTCATCATGAACCAGGCGCTGTTTGTGGAAACGGCCGTGGGTTCTGCCACTTTCACTACGTTTGAAGGCGATATTCGCGCACCTATCTGGTCACCCCAGGGGGATCGTCTACTTTTCTACATTTGCCCCGTTTATGAACAAATCTTTTGTGAAGAACCAGAATGGATGCTCTACAATCTTGAGAGGGATGAGACGTCTAGCCTGACTGATCGATTTCCCAATTTACCATCGGGAGACATTGGGAATCCAACATGGTTAAATAGCGGCGAAAAATTGTTGTTTAGACGTCTCTTCGAGGGAAATGTTGATGTGCTTGATCTTAATACAGGAAGTTTTTCCACACCCATTCGAGTATTTAGAACCATCGGTGTCTGGGAATTGGCTGGCGAAAAACTTCTCGTTCATGATCAGTTTGGCACCTGGGCAAACGAACTCCATGTTTTCACTCTTGATGGAGCTATTGTTTGGAGTTACCCGAACCCCAACCCGGAGTTTAGCGATTATCCAGGAGCCAATGCTGGCGTTTTAGGCTTTTCTGAAGAAGGCCAACTGCTTATCATTTTGGAACCGGATGAAAACCTCGATGAGTTCGCTGCATTTTATCATTTTGACCCGGTGAGTTTTGAAATTGAACGTTTGTTTTCAGTTCAACTGGCCGTTGCCTCAAGTGTTTCCCTTTCTCCAGATGGGCAATTTGCAGCCTTCTATGTACCCAGAGAAAATGCCCAAAATGAGTACGAAGATAGAGATTTGACGATTGTTGACCAAAACGGCCGTTCCTACGGCCAGCGTCCCAACAGCGTCATCGTGGATTGGCGGCCTGGCGGTGGGCCTGTGGTGAAGGAACGCATGGCCGACGGGCAAACTCAGCTCGTCTACTGGCCGCTGGATGGTTCGGCGGTGCAGGTGTTTGTAAATCCCACTTCGTTTGAGTTCGGCGCGGGGAAGTGGAGTGGAGACGGCCGTTACCTCATCTACAGCTCTGTGGACGACGCTGCGAACCAAAGCCACCTCACCCTCTGGCAGCCGGAAAATGGTGCGCCGATGTTGCTGCAAACGGCCGTAGGCAGCGACGGCTTCCGCAACTTTGCCTGGCTGCCCGATTCAACCGGCGTTTATTTCAATTTGGGGCGAACAGAACTGTGGAAATTTGCGGTAGAAACTGAATCGCTGACCTTAATTGCTACCTCAGCAAGGTGACAGTCACTTTCGGAAGTGACTGTCACCCTAAAAACCGCTGCGCGCCGAGCCATATCTGGTACAGGCCAAAGCCAAACAGCGCCACGGCCGAAACGAAGCCCAACACCCGGTTCAGCCGCGGGCTGGCCTGCCCCAAAATGCCAAACAGCACCACAAAGCTCATAAAGCCGCCAATCAAAGCGCCATAAAAGCCCAGCATAAACGCCAGCCCATGAGACGGCGCCTGCCGCCATCCTTCCAGGAAAATCGGGCCAGCGATAGTGCTCCAAAAAAGGTAGGCGTTGGGGCTGAGCATGTTCATCAGGGCGGCTTCGCGGATGCTTTGCTTTTTGGGCGTGGGCAAATCGGCAACGGCCGTAACCATCATCTCCCTAGCCGACCGATACGCCTTATACGCCAGGAAGAGCAAAAAAAAGCCGCCACCAAAACGCAGCGCCGCCACAAACCAGTCCGGCATTTGCGTCAGCACCAGCAGCACCAGCAGCACAATCGGCCCGTCGCTCATCAGCGGGGCCAGCGCCGCCACCAGCGTGCTGCGCAGCCCATTTTTCAGCGTTTGCGACAGTAAATACGCCTGAAACGGCCCCGGCTGCGCTGCCGCCGCGCCGCCATAGCCCAATCCCTGCAACAAATACAAAAACATGCCACACCTTCGATTGATTTTTGGCCACAGAGAACACAGAGGTTTTTTGGGCTTTGAGATTTCATGGGGTTTGGCGTGAAACGTGAAGCGTGAAACGTAATGCCTCCCTGGTCACGTTTCACGCTTCACAGGTTGTTCGCCCCTTGAGTCCCCAATGAGCCAGGTTTTTGCGGGTTTCCCTGTGGCTTTTTCTACAAAGCGGGCAGTCTAACACAAATGCCAAATCAGCGACAAAAGCGAATTTGACTTTGGCGGCAAATCACTATGAAAACGTGAAACGTGAAGCGTGAAATTGAAAAAATCACGTTTCACGCCTCACGTTTCACGCATTCGCTGTTCATGGCAGCAGCAGGTGCAAATCGCCGAACTCGTGCCAGAGGTAATGCTGCTGCAGCGCCTGCTCATAGGCCAGGGAGAGGTGGCAGCTGTTGGCCAGGGCAGCGAGCATCGCCAGGTGGGTGGCGCGTGGTTCGTGCAGGCCGGTCAGCAGGCCATCCACGGCGCGAAGGCCGCGCTGCGGCGTGATGAACAAATCGGTCCAGCCTGACCCGGCATGGGTGATACCCGCCTCGTCCGTCACGGTTTCCAGGGCACGAATGACGGTGGTGCCCACGGCAATGACCCGTCGCCCCTGCCGCCGCGCCTGGTTCACTTGCACGGCCGTTTGCCCCGGCACCTTATAAAATTCCTCATACGGCGCTTCGTGATCTTCCAGGCTGGCCACGCCGGTGTGCAGCACCAGCGGGGCAAACTGCACCCCCTGGGCCACCAGCCGGGTGATTAGCTCCGGGGTAAAGGCCCGCCCTGCCGAGGGCATCTCGGCGCTGCCCGGTTCGCTGGCGAACACCGTCTGGTAGTAATCCAGCGGCCAGGCATCGGGCACATAGCGGTAGCGGATGGGGCTGCCGTGCACCGCCAGGTAGCTGGTGAGCGGCTGGGGCAGGTCCAGCGCGGCCAGCCAGAGGCGTACCGGCTGGTTGGGCGTGTGGCGCAGGGCCGGATTGTGCGGCGTCAGCAGTCGCGCCGAACCGCCTGCGGGCAGATTCAGCACCAGGCCCGCCTGGCCATTTTGGTACGGTACGCTGGCGATGGCCGACGGCCGTCTTAACTCCACGCTCCACAGCCCGGCCGGCAGCTGGGTGGAGAGGTGCAGCCGCAGCGCCGTGCCGTCGGGCAGGGTGGCGGGCAGCGAGGCGTTCATGGTGCGGCTGGTGTTGAGCACGAGCAGGTCACCTGCCTGCAAATGGTCGCCAATCTGGCGGAAATGCGTGTGGCAGACGCGGTCGTCGCGGTAATGCGACACCATCAGGCGGACTTCGTCGCGGGCCAGGCCGCGGGCTTCGGGCGGTTCGCTGGCTTCCAGCGCTGGCGGCAGATCAAATTCCAGGCCAGGCAGTTGGGCCATCAGAGCCGACTTTGTGGCCGGTGGGCTGGTGTGGGTTAAGGTCATCATGAGGCGGCCTCGGCGATTAATTTTGGGGCCTGGTAACGGCCGTTGGGCCAATCGCCGTACACCAGGGCCAGCAGACCCGGCACACTTTCCTCCGGCAGTGCCCGGTCGCTGATGTCTTCGCCGGGGAAGGCGTCCTGGTGCATCTGGGTTTGCATGTCGCCCGGATCGACCCAGTAGACGCGCACGTTGGGCTGGCGTTCGGCCAGCTCGGCGGCCAAAACGGCCGAAAGCTGCTCCAGCGCCGCCTTGCTCGCACCGTAGCCACCCCATCCGGGATACGCCTCCCGCCCCGCGTCGCTGGTGATGTTGAGGATGCGGGCACCGGGCGTGAGCGTGTCGGCGACGGCCTGCAGCACGCCGAGTTGGGCAACAACGTTGATGCGGAAGACGGTTTCCAGCACGTCCAGCGGGTAATCGAGCAGGGCGGGCTGTGGACTGGGTCCCAACATCCCGGCGTTGTTCACCACCAGGTCCAGGCCGCCGGCGGCGCGCGCCGCCACGGCCAGGGCCTGTCGGTGGGCCTTGTGGCTGATGTCGCCGGAAACGGCCGTTACCGTCGTCCATTGTTCCAACTCGTGGTGGGCCTTAGCCAGCGCCTCCTGCCCGCGGGCATCGATAATGAGCTGCCAGCCATCCTGGGCCAGGGCTTTGGCCAGGGCCAGTCCTAAGCCGCGTGAAGCGCCGGTAATCAGTGCGGTTTTTGTCTGGTTATTCATGGGAAGTCTCCGTTTTGGTTAAGTGTCGTTATTTCCCCGGAAACTGCGTTCAAGAAACTTAACCACCTGTCCAAAGTTTCCGGGGAAATTTATGGCCTAAGTGTAGGCAAACGGCCGTTCCTCCACCTCCGGCAACCGTCCAGAAACAGCCCTAACAAAAAGGACAGGACTCCAGCCTGTCCTTAAGATCAGTGGCATAAGGTTGCAACAGACGGATGTTTACCCCGTAAAGTGCCCACCGGCAGGGGCAGCTAAGAGTTGTACATTTAACCCGAATTTGGCTAGAATTTAATGACGTTTGTGTCGTGAACAGCTGATAGAGTGGTAAATTTCCAAAACGACTTGCGGAGTTTATGAATAAAGAGTGGAGTACAACAACGCGGTATTTTGTTTTTGCCCTGGTTTTGGCGGGCTGCATCTGGTTTATTATGGCCGCGCAGGCGCTCATTGGGGCACTGGCCATATCTGCCCTGCTGGCGTACCTCCTCAACCCCATCGTTACCCTGGTCAATGAACGGGCTCGTGTCGCCCGCTCTCTGGTTGTCTTCTTTGTATATTTACTGTCCCTGGTGGCCATCGTCACGGTAACCATCATTTTTATCCCCGCCATTCCCGAGCAAACCGCCAGCTTCCTTGCGGAAATGCAGGCCCTCATGACCCAGGCGCAGAAGGAGTACTTATCTGAGCCCATTACCGTCTTGAACACAGAAATCCATCTGGACGGTTTGATGCCAGAAGCAGATATTTCGGAGCTTGTCTCCTCCTTTATCCGCGCCGACATCATTGTGGAGCTGCTGCAAACCAGCACGACAAACCTCGGCTGGATCCTGGTGGTCCTGGTGGCGACATATTACTTGCTGCAAGATTGGGGCAAGCTGCGTGAATGGCTGTTTAGCTGGGCGCCAGATCCCTTTGAATCTGACTTCCGCCGTCTTTACCAGGAGATTAAGATCGTGTGGAACCGTTATTTCCGCGGCCAGCTGCGCCTGTCGATTATTGTGGGCTTGCTGACGGGTGCTGGGTCGCTCATCATGGGGCTGCCGGGGGCCATTTTGTTTGGCGTGTTTGCTGCTATTTTTGACGTGCTGCTGTCAGTCGGGCCGGCCATCATCATGGCCATTGCCACAATAGTGGCCCTGCTGGCCGGTTCCAACACGTTGGAAATATCGAATCCACTGTTTGCGCTGTTGATTCTGGGATTCAACCTGGCTATTCAGGGGATTGAAAACATCTGGCTGCGGCCGCGCATCATGAGCTCCAGCGTGCGGATTCACCCGGCGATTGTGTTTATTGCCATTGTGGGCTCACTCTCCCTGGCCGGGGTTTTGACGGCGCTGATCATCGTACCGGTATTGGGTTCAATTGCCGTAGTCAGCCGATACACCTACTTTAAACTGTTCAAGATGGATCCCTGGGCCGACAATTCCCGGATGGCTTCGCGCATCCTTGATGAGGGGGAAGAGGAAACGGCCGTTCCCTCCCCCACTCCCGCCAAAACCACCGATTAAACAAAAACGGCCGCTGCATCCAAAAAATGCAGCGGCCTTTTCCTTTCCTTCTTTTTGTACTGACAAGGCATGCTCCAACACCTCTGTCACCTTGTCACCCTTTCACCTACAGCCTGGTCAAAATCTCCACCCCGTTGGACGTGACGGCAACGGTATGCTCATACTGCGCCGACAGCGAGCCATCTTTGGTGATCACCGTCCAGCCATCCGGGAGCAAAATCCAGTCGTGGCTCCCCTGGTTAATCATCGGCTCGATAGTGAAAGTCATGCCGGGGCGCAGCTTGGGGCCATTGCTGCTCTGGCGAATGTGCAGCACCGAAGGGGATTCATGCAGCAAACGGCCGATACCATGCCCGCCCCACTCACGCACCACCGAAACACCGTGCGCATCCGCCAGATTGTGGATGGCCCGACCAATATCGTTGAGATAACCGCCGGGTTTTACGGCCTGCACGCCGACATCCCGCGCCGCTTTGGCCACATCCAGCAGGCGCTGGGTGGCGGGTGCAATCTGCCCCACCGGGAAGGTGTAGCAGGCATCGCCGCAGTACCCCCGATACTTCAACCCAATGTCAACGCCAATGATGTCTCCTTCATGCAGAATGCGGTCATCCGGCAGGCCGTGGCAAATTTCGTGGTTCACCGAGGCGCAAATGACGCCAGGAAAAGGCGGGTGATTGCTGGCGCTGCCCCGGTATCCTTTGTACAGCGGCTCGGCCCCCTGGTCGGCAATGTATTTTTCAACCATCTGGTCCAGCGTGCGGATGCTCACGCCGGGGCGAATATTTTCTTCGAGTAAAGCAAAACACTCAGCCACCATCCGGCCAGAATCACGCATGCGGGAAATTGCTTTGGAATTCTTCAACTTCATCAACTTTCCTTCTTATTCAAAACCGCCAAACTGGCGACTTCCTGCTATCTGTTATTTGGAACGCAAAGTATATCATCACACAAGAAAAAGAGCCTGCCACACCTGGCAGGCTCTCTTCCATTGGCCGCGAATGACGCGAATTTCACGAAATTGCCCTTACACAATTCGCGCCCATTCGCGAAATTCGCGGCAAAAAAACGGCCGTTTACCGCCCCAGCCGCCGCAGACCCACAATTTGTAACACGCCCAGGACAAAAACAACTTCGGCCTGGAGGGCAATGAACCAGCGTCCGGCCACCGTGAATTCCGGCCAGGCGATGAACAACACCAGGTAGCTGGCTACCACCCAGATGGCGTTCAGGGCGACGATGATACGGCCGTAACTCCACCGCGCCTCAATCGCCATCGTTATCCAGTAAATGCTGGCCGCATAAGGCACAAAACCCGCGCCAAGCGCCAGGATGAGCCACGCGGGCACGTCTGGGCCAATAAATCGGGCCACCGGATCAGCGGCGAAGATAAAAACCAGGCTGCTCAACAGCGAGAAAAGCGCATCGCTTTGCAGGGCACGGCGCAGGAAGCTGGTTTCACCTGAAGCCACAGCCTGGCGGGAAAGGGTTTGAGATTGCATTTGATTACCTCCATTTTTTGGGTATTGGTTTTGGTTGATGGAGGCACCATACCGCTTTTTTTACTGCCAGGTCTATGAAAAGTGGTGCCAAATAGTGCCAGTTTGATCGGTGGTCGGTGGTCGGTGAACGGTAAACCGATTACGGATTACCGATTACCGTTTACCGATTACGGGGAAAGGCGGCGGGAGCGTTCGCGCAAATCGCGGGCGACCAGGCGGGCCGCGGCCGTTTGCCAGTTGTAGAGGGTTCGTTCCGGCACCTGGCTGCGGAACCAGTCCAGCACGGCTTCATGTTCGTCATCGTGGAAGGCGTGGCGGCTGTACGGCCGTAACCCCATCACGTACGGAAAATAAAGCGCGTTGTAATGGCGCCACGCATCCGTCGTGCCAAAGTCACCATCGTCACGTGGTTGCAGCTTGGTAATGCTCTCTGTGAGCACGGTTTTCAGCTCGGCGGCGCGGGCCAGCGTGCCATCTGCCTGCCCATTTAGGGCCAGTCGCTGGCTCACCAATGGCAGGCGCGTGAGCGGACTGCTGGCCAGCTTCGGCAGATCGCCCATCTGGCTGAGGGCGCGGCGCGTCAGCCGTTCAAACTCCGCCGGGGGCAGCTCCAGTGGGCTGAGCGATGCGTCCAGGCGCTGCGCGGCGCTGTCTTCGGCGCGCTGCACAGCCCGTGCCCGGCGCAGCTGCGGGGCGTTAAAAAAGGCAATCCGATCCACCACCGACTGCACCGGATCCGAAAATGTCTGAATGAGCACGGCGCCAGCCACGCTGGTGAGCAGCAGCACTACCAGCGGAAAGTTGAGGCCAAACGAATACCGCATGACCAAAATGACCTGCCCACCAAAAATTAGAGCCGTAAAAAACGAGTAATCAAAAGCGCGCAAAAAGTGGTACAGCCACGCTTCGCCTTTGTCTGACGCATCCAGTTGAGTAACAACCAGGCCAAAAATGAACAAATCGACGGCAATAAAGGTGCTTACCCCTGGCGGCAAAATCTGGTTACCCGGAATGATGATAAAGCTGATGGCCAGGCCATACGCCAGGATACAGCCCAGACTCAAGCCAAGCAGCAGCTGCTGACGGCCGTATCGTTCCAACCACGCCGTCCGATTGGGGATCAGCCAGATCATGGCCCCCAGCCAGAACAGCGCTGGCAGCACTACAAACAGCCGCTGCAGCCGGTACAGCGTCAACGCCAGGCTGGCCGACGGGGCAAATGTGCCCAACAGCAAGGTCAAGACACCGCCCGCAAAAGACAACATGCCCAGCCCGGCCAACCACAGCTGCAACCGCCCCGGATCGCGGGCAATGAGGTAACAGCCCAACCAGAAGGTGAGGAAAAAAAGAATGGTTTGCCAGACCAGGCCACTAAAGCTCATAGCGGGATTGTACGAAGGGGGACCAGTCAAAAGCAAATAGCGACTTGACAGCGTACAACAATTTAGATAATCTTCTATTTAGATTTTCATCTAAATAGTTTAGGGGCAAAAAATGGAAACAAAAAAGATTGAAGCACTCATGACATTTTTGCAGGCAGCGGGCCAGCGCGAGCGGCTGCACCTGTTGGGCATTCTGGCTGAGCAGGCCACGGCCGTTCCCGAGTTAGCCCGGCGTGTGGGAGTGAAAGAAACGGCCGTCATCAAACACATCAACCGCCTCAAACAGGCCAACCTGGTCCACGAAACGGCTCCCTACACCTACCAGCTCAACCAGGATGGCCTGGAGGAAATTAATCGTACCGTGTTTCACCGGGGCGATTCCGACGGCCAGGAAACGCTGCGCCAGCGTGTGCTGCGCCACTACACCGACGGTTCTCGTTTAAAAACCCTGCCGGAAAATGAAGCCGAGCTGCATGAAGTGGCCGGTTGGCTGGCCGACCTGTTTGAAAACGGCGTGCGCTACCCGGAAAAAGAAGTGAACGAGCGGCTGACGCAGGCCCATCCCGACTTTGCCGAAATGCGCCGCCTGCTGGTTGATTACGGCTTCATGACCCGCAGTTGGGGTGTTTACCAGAAAGTGGAAAAGAGCTCATGAGTGAAGAACAATTTCAGCAGCTGCTCAGCTTTTTTAAAGTGCTGGGGAACGAAAGCCGCCTGAAAATTCTGGGGCTGCTGGCCACCCAGGAGCGCGGCGTGGGCGAGCTGGCCGCCTTGCTGGATTTGCGCGAGCCAACCGTATCGCACCACCTGGCAGCGATGAAAGAGCTGGGTCTGGTTAACGTGCGCGCCGAAGGCAATAACCGCATTTACTGGCTCAACGTGAAGGTTCTGGAAAATATGAGCAAGGACATTTTATCGCAGGCGAAACTGGCAGACATCGCCCCCACAGAGGGCGGTGACCGCTGGGAACAGAAGGTGTTAAATACGTTTATGGCAAACGGCCGTATCACCCAAATTCCCTCCCGCCGCAAAAAACAGCTGGTGATCATGCAGTGGGTAGCGGACCAGTTTGCGTACGATGTGCGCTATCCCGAAGCCGAGCTCAACGAGCGACTCAAGGAATTTAACGAGGATTTTGCCTCGCTGCGTCGTTATCTCATTGATTACAAGCTGATGGCCCGTGAAAAGAACGTCTACTGGCGCATCCCACCGGAGGAAGCCGCATGAATCGCCTGCCATCTAGCTGGCATACCGACAGGCTGCACGTCGCCGATGGGGCTGTGGAAGATGTACTCCAGCTGATGCACATTTTTAATGCCTGCAGCCCCGTAGGTAAATGGGACCCAACCTTCAAGATTTATCCTGAAGAAGAGTTCTCCGGGTTAGTGGCAAAAAGTATGGCCGATGGGGTGGGGAACGGCCGTTTCCAGCTGCAAACCATCCGCCATAACCATCAGCCGGTTGGCTACTTCCACTGCTACCACCACCATCCCCACCCCAACATCCTCCTCGTTTCCATGTTTGTCTTCCATCCTGATCACCAAAAAGGCGGCTACGGCACGGAGCTGGTGGCTGGACTGGCGCAGCAAGCCAGAACCGCCAGCCATCAGGCCATCTGGCTAGAAGTTTTCCTCAAAAACTGGCCCGCCCTCCGCTTCTGGATCAAATCCGGCTTTACCACTATCATCGACATGGATGGTGCCCCGCAGCACGACGCCACCGCCCACGCCAGCATCGTCGTCGCCAAATCACTCTAAACCCTGGCAACAACGAATTAGAGTAATCAACGAATTTTCTCTTTTCTTAATTCGTTCCTTACTCAAATTCGTTGTTGTCACCACTTGACAAAGTGTATTAATTACACTATACTGTCCACATCTTACTTAGTGTAATAAAAACACTTATCGTTATTACCCGATCATCTCGTAGAAAAAGGAGCCTCAAATGAGCAAATTCCCCAGTTTTTATGATCCCAGCCGCATCGGCACGCTGTACTACCCTGACGTGGCCACCATCGCCGCTGAAGCGACCAATGCTGGACTTAAGCCAGCCGTGGAAGACAAAGAAAATGTTCACCTGGTCATCATCGACATGCAGGTTGATTTTTGCCACGAAAAGGGCAGCCTCTACGTGCCCGGCGCGATGGGCGACATCCAGCGCACCATTGAATTCATCTACAACAACGCCGAGCGCATCACCAACATCACCTGCTCGCTGGACTCCCACCTGCCCCACCAAATTTTTCATCCCGCGTGGTGGGCCGATGAAGCAGGCAACCATCCGGCGCCCTTTACACTCATCACCTACGACGACATCAAGCAGGGCAAATGGCGGCCGCTGGTGGCGCCGGTGCAGTCTACCAACTACGTCAAGCAGCTGGAGCAGGAAGCCAAAAAGCAGCTCACCATCTGGCCCTACCACGTGATGATTGGCAGCATTGGCAATGCGCTGGACCCGGAGTTGTTTACGGCCGTTCTCTACCACAGCATCGCCCGGAAAACCCAACCCACCTGGCTCACCAAAGGCAGCATTCCCCTCACCGAGCATTACTCCATCATCCAGCCGGAGGTGCCGGTGCCCAACCACCCGATGGGCGGCAAAAACAAGCCGTTCCTGGATACACTGGCCCAGGCCGACGTGGTCGTGATTGCTGGGGAAGCCGAGAGCCACTGCGTGCTGGAAACGGTGGAGGACCTGGTGGAAGATTTCAGCGGCCAGCCCGAGGCGTTACAGAAGATCTTTTTTCTGCGTGACTGCACCTCGCCCGTGCTGCACCCAGACGTGGATTTCCACGCCATCGCCCAGGCTCGTTTCGCCGACTTCGAGAAGCAGGGCGTCAACTTCATCAACAGCACCGACAAGCTGCCTTTTTAAAAATGGGACACTGATTCACACAGAGTTTCACTGATATTCTCTGTGAAACTCTGTGTGATCTCTGTGCCCCTCTGTGTTCCGCTTTTAAGGAGAACAACATGACAAACAACAATGGACTTGGCAACCTGGATAACTTGTTTCAGTCAGCGCAGGCCGATGGCCTGACCAACAACACGATGGATTTGGTGGTGTCGAATTTGAATGGACCGACGATGGCAACGGCCGTTGGCACTCCCCTCAGCCAGCTCACCAGCAACGAAGTCACCCTGGCCATGAACATCATCGACATGAGCGGTTCGATGGCCCCACACGCCGCCGACCTCATCGCCGCCTACAACAACGACTACCTGGCTGCCATGCGTGGCTCTAACGCCGCCGACGACATTCTCATGAGCACTATCGTGTTCAACCAGGACGTTACGCTGCTGCACGGCTACATGCCGCTCAAAGACGTGCCGCCGCTCACCCACACCAGCTACGACCCCGACGGCTCTACCGCCCTGTACGATGCCGTCGCCGGGGGCCTGACCAACATGGTGCTCTACGCCCAGCAGCTGCGCCAGAGCGGTGTGATGGTGCGCTGCATCATCATCGTCTACTCCGACGGCGGCGACAACGCATCCAAACAGCGTGCCGCACAGATTCGCCGCGCCGCCACCGAACTGCTCAAGCACGAAATCTACACCCTGGCCTACGTCGGTTTCCGCTCCGGCGGCATCAATCCCGCCGAGCTGCGCCAGCTGGCCGACGAAATCGGCTTCCCAGATGTACTGGCCGCCGGGTTGGACCACCAGGAGCTGCGCCGCATCTTCCACCTGGTCTCACAGTCCACCATCAGCATGAGCCAGCAAGGGGCCATGCCCGCCGGTATGTTCAGCTAAGAAAGAGATTGGAGATTAGAGATCGGAGATTGCCTTAATCTCTAGTCTCCAATCTCCAATCTCATAAAACAGGAGGTGACCATGTTCATCCCGCTCACAACCTTACTCATCATCGTCGCCATCACCTTCATGCTGGGGATGCTCACCGCCTTCATCATGGTGATGAACGCCCTGGCTCGACGGCCGAAATAAAAAACGGCCGTAAAAGTTGGTTAACTTTTACGGCCGTTTCAGCTTAACCCCGATGCTAGATTAATTTAATCGAGCTCGTCCACTGAAGCTACAATGTGTCCCACCAGACCATAATCAACCGCTTGCTGGGCGCCCATCCAGAAGTTTCTGTCCGTGTCTTTAGACACTTTTTCCAGCGGTTGGCCCGTTTGCTCAGCGAAAATGCGGTTCAGGCGCTCACGCATCTTGATAATTTCTTCGGCCTCAATGGCGATGTCCTGGGCCTGGCCACGTACGCCACCCATGGGCTGGTGCAGCAAAAAGCGCGTATTGGGCAGACTATACCGGTTTTCCCGCTCCGCTGCCGCATAGATGAGTGCACCTGCGCTGGCTACCCAGCCCGTGCCAATCACCTTCACTTTCGGCTTCACAAAGCGAATCATGTCAAAAATGGTATCACCCGATTCCACGTGACCGCCGGGTGAGTTGATAAAGATTTTGATGTCCTCATCAGAATCGGCCGCCAAAAGCATCAGCTTTTCGGTAACTTCCTGCGCCAGCTTCATGGTAATCTCGCCAAAAATGGTAATGGTGCGCGTTTCCAGCAAGCGCTCCATCAAGTTCTTCTTTGGCTTTTCTTTTTCTTCAACCGGTTCTGGTTCTTGTTCTTCAAATCGAATCATGACTATGTCCTTCGTTTCTGATTGGTTAACAAAGTGGGCAGAGTTTACCGCGTAAAAATTAGATTCAGATAAACAGTAATCGGTAACCAATAACTCACTGATCACCGATTACTGATTACCGCACGCGAAGCGGTCGCGCAGCGACATTACTGCCTAGAGGCGCAGGTTGGTAAACGCCTTGAGGCCAGGGTAAATGGCCGAATCGCCCAGATCGTCCTCGATGCGGAGGAGCTGGTTGTATTTGGCCACGCGGTCGCTGCGGGCGGGGGCGCCGGTTTTGATCTGGCCAGTGTTCAACGCCACGGCCAGGTCGGCGATGGTGGCGTCTTCACTTTCACCGGAGCGATGGGAGGTAACGGCCGTCCACCCATGACGCTGCACCATTTCCACGGATTGAATCGCCTCGGTCAGCGTGCCAATCTGGTTCACCTTACACAGCAAACTGTTGGCCGCCTTGCGCTCAATCGCCATCTCGATGCGTTTGACGTTGGTCACCAGCAGGTCATCACCTACAATTTGCACCCGGTCGCCCAATTTTTCCATCATCAGCGCCCAGGCTTCCCAGTCATCTTCGCCCAGACCATCTTCAATAGAGATGATGGGATACTTGTTGACCAGGTTGACGTAGAAATCGACCATTTCTGCGCCGGTCAGCTTCTTGCCTTCAACCTTCATGTTATACAGGCCATCTTCGTAAATTTCCGAGGCAGCGGGATCCATGGCAAACACGATTTGTTCGCCGGGTTTATAACCAGCTTTTTCGATGGCTTCCAGCATCAGCTCAAACGGTTCGCTGTTGTTCTTTACACTGGGCGCAAAACCGCCCTCATCACCCACGGTGGTGCCGTACCCCTTGTTGGCCAGTACTTTCTTCAGACTGTGGTAGATTTCAGCGCCCCAGCGCAGCCCTTCAGCAAAGGTAGACGCGCCCACGGGCATAATCATGTACTCCTGCAAATCGGTGGCACCAGCGGCGTGTTTGCCGCCGTTCATGATGTTCATCATGGGCACGGGCAGGGTGCGGGCGTAGACACCGCCCAGGTAGCGGTAGAGCGGCAGCTCCAGGCTGTCCGCGGCAGCGTGAGCCACGGCCAGAGAGGCGCCCAAAATGGCGTTGGCGCCCAGGTTCTTCTTGTTTTCGCTGCCGTCTAGTTCCAGCATCACCTGATCAATGCCCACCTGATCGGTAGCGTCCCAGCCGACGATGGCTTCGGCTATGTCTTCGTTTACGGCCGTTACCGCCTGCTGTACCCCTTTGCCCAGGTAGCGCCCCTTGTCGCCATCCCGCTTTTCCCAGGCTTCATGAATGCCTGTAGACGCCCCAGAGGGCACAATCGCCCGACCATAGCTGCCATCGAACAGCTGAACTTCCACTTCCACCGTTGGGTTCCCACGAGAATCCAAGACTTCCCGTCCGCGAATAGACTCAATGTAAGACATGTTCACTCCTTGTGTGATAATCGGATCTTTTCCCGAGATTGTTAATTTGTGCATTTATAGGTACAGTGGATTGTATAGAAACTAGAGAGAATATACAGAAGCCGTCAGGTTCGGGCAAACACAAGTCACGGCATTCTTTATGCCAAATGTCACAAATTTATACCGAATGTCCTCTTGTCAAGAGAGGGTGCCACGGTTATAAATCCTAGAATAAACAACGACTGAACCGATCACACGCTGATCTTCCAGAATAAGCCTTATGAGCGACCTGATCTCCATCGAATCCAACCAGATACATACCTTGTGGCAGAAGCTGGCCGAAGAGCTGCTGAATATTTTTGATGCCCACGGCGTTTGTGCCGTCGTTGCCAACGAAGTCGCCGTCTTCAGCCAGGCCACAACGGTGGTTGGCGTGAGCGATCCGCAGAAGAAATATTTTGACGTGTGGGTGTGTGATAAAGACGGCCGTCTCCAACAAACCCGCTGGACCACCGAAAAAGCCTCCTTTACCAGCTTCATTAAGACAGGCAAACCGTCGGTCCAGGAAAAGTTTAACCGGCCCCCTTCCGAACTCATCCGCAGCGAGCTGTGGCAGCTGCCCCACGAGCGCATCCTGGCCGTTCCCCTGCCCGCACCGGGCCGGTACGCGCCGGTGACACCAGAAGGCATCATCTGCCTGCTGGACCCCCACGAGCCAATGCCCCTGGCCCAGCTAGAGAATTTGAGCGCCCTGGCCACCCAGGTCACCATTGCCCTGGACCGCGCCTACCTGCGGCAGACCGTCGGGCGGCAGGACATCGAGTTTGCCGTTGTCTCGGAAATCAGCTACGCCCTCACCTCCACCCTGAGCCTGCAAAACATTTACCACCAGCTGATGGAACCGGTGCGGCGCACCCTAAACGTCGGGTCAGTTTCCGTCGGTCTGATTGAGCCAACCTCAGGCGATATTATTTTTGTGGATATGCTGATGGGTGAGCTGTTTAAGAATTTGCCCACCATTCGGCTGAAAAAGGGCCAGGGCATTGCCGGCTGGGTTTCTGAAAATCGCCAATCGGTCATCATCAATGACGTATATTCCGATAAGCGATTTTATTCGCGGGTGGACCGGCAGTCGGGCTTCCAGACGCACAACATGATCTGTATTCCGCTGCAAATTGAAGACCGGGTGATCGGTATTTTGCAGGCGATCAACAAGCAAAACGGCGACTTTAATGAGAACGATTTGCGCCTGCTCCAGGCCATCGGCGGACCGTTGGCGGCGGCGATTGAGAATGCCAGTTTGCATACGGCCGTTCTCGCCGAAAAGCGTCGCATCGAAACCATCTTCGCCAACATGTCTGAAGGCATGATGACGGTGGACGCCGACGGCCTCATCACCCACGCCAACGACTCCCTGCTCAGCCTGCTGTACCGCGACCTGCCCTCGCTGCTGGGCCAAAAAGCCAACGACACGATCCGGCTCACGGCGGGCAGCCTGAACGAATTTATGCAGCGCATCCTCTCGGCCACGGACGAGTACCCCCAGCTGGCCACCGAAATGAGCCAGAGCGGCGGCGGCACCGTGCCGGTCCTGCTCAGCGGTGCCCCCATCCGCGACGACAAGGGTGAGGTGACCGAACTCATCTTTGTCTTCAGCGACCTGAGCCAGATTCGCGAAGTGGAGCGGCTGCGTGACGACTTCTTTCACGGCATCATTCACGAACTTCGCACCCCGCTGGCGACCATTCTCATGTATGCCCGCCTGCTGCGCGAAGGCAAGGCACAGCAAAAAGAAAAGGCCGACCGCTTCCTGGGCGTCATCGAGCGGGAAAGCGACCGCCTGCAAAAGATGGTGCGCCAGATGCTGGAAGTGGTCAAGATGGAAGCCAGCGAGTTCCAGCGCAGCAACGATCTCATCAGCCTCAACGACCTGTTCGACGAAATTTTGCCTCCCCTGGCCGACCGGGCCACGGAAAAGGGGCTCACCTTCCGCCAGCGCATTGCGCCAGACATGGAGCCAGTGTTGGGCAACCAGGAAACGTACCACCTCATCTTCAAAAACCTGATCGACAACGCGGTGAAGTTCACTCTCTCCGGCACGGTGCGCGTGGAAGCGTACCCGGAAAATGGCCAGATCGTGGTGCAGGTGAAGGACGACGGCATTGGCATTCCCCGCCAGGCGCTCCCGAACTTATTCGGCCGTTTTTTCCGGGCACAAACGGCCGTTGAACGCGGCATTGCGGGCACCGGGCTCGGCCTCTACATGGTCAAAGTCGCCGTCGAGAACTATAATGGCACCATTCAGGTGAAAAGCACGGCGGGCAAGGGCACGACATTTACCGTGAGATTGCCCATCGCCGAGACATGAGTAATTGGGTAATTAAGTAATTGAGTAATTACCCAATTACCCAATTACCCAATTATGTCAACACACATTTACCTCGATCACGGCGCTTCTACGCCAGTACATCCCCAGGTTATTGAAAAAATGCTGCCGTTTTGGACGGAACATTACGGCAATCCGTCCTCGTCGCACGCGCACGGCCGTTCCGCCGGATTTGCTCTGGATGAAGCACGCCGCACCATTGCCGGGCTGATGAACGCCCTGCCCAAGGAAATTGTTTTCACCGGCTGTGGCTCAGAAAGCGACAACCTGGCCATTCGCGGCGTGATGTGGGCGGCGCGGAAGAACAACACGGGCAACCACCTGATCACCAGCGCCATCGAGCATGAGGCGGTGTTGGAAACGGCCGTTCAGCTGCGCGATCACTTCAACTTTGACCTGACGATTGTGGGGGTGGATGAATACGGCCGTATCTCCGTAGACGACGTTGCTGCGGCTATCCGGCCCGATACGGCGCTCATCTCCATCATGGCCGCCAACAACGAAATTGGCACGACGCAGCCCATCCAGGCGATTGGCGCGTTGGCCCGCGAACACGGCATCCTGTGCCACACCGATGCGGTGCAGGCCGCAGCCACCACGCGCTGGGACATGCAAACGATGCCCATCGACCTGATCAGCTTTGCCCCTCACAAATTTTACGGCCCCAAGGGTGTGGGGATTTTGGTTGTGCGGGACGGGATTGAGCTGGTTTCGGCATTAACGGGGGGGGGGCAGGAAGACGGCCGTCGCTCTGGCACCGTCAATGTCGCTTTTGCCGTGGGTGCCGCTGAGGCGTTTAAGCTGGCCCAGGAAAATCTGGATGCCCAACTGGCCCACTACACCAGCCTGCGCGACCAGCTCATCGCGGGCGTTTTGGCCGCCGTACCCGCCGACGACATCATGCTCACCGGCCACCCCACCGGGCGGATGCCGCACCACGCCAGCTTCGCCCTCAAAAACCTCAGCGGCAACGACCTGCTGATGCACCTGGACATGGCGGGCATCTGCGCCAGCAGCGGCTCCGCCTGCAAAACCGGCGACCCCAAGCCATCGGCCATTCTGGAAACGATTGGCCTGGACCCTGCCTGGACCAAAGGCGGCCTGCGCTTCACCGTCGGCAGCCAAAACACCCCGGCACACATTGAGCACGTCATCCAGGCCATGCCCACCGTCGTCGCAAAAGTCCGTAAAGTCAGCCAGCTTTTTGCCCTGTAAAGTTAGCTGGCAACACCGTAAACCATCAGTTCATTTTCGATTCGTTTCCGTAGATTGATTGGCAAGTATGGTCCCCTCAAATTTTGTGCCTTCTATCTGAATTTGATAAAAATTCAGAAAGTTGTACATTAGGCACATCATGAGTGAAATGCAGCAAGCCAACAACAAAAAGCGGGTGGTCGTAGCCATGAGCGGCGGGGTGGACAGCTCCGTGGCGGCGGCGCTGCTGGTGGAGCAGGGCTACGAGGTCATCGGCATGATGATGCGCCTGTGGAGCGAACCGGCCAGCGGTCCGGCCGCGCCTGCCAACCGGTGCTGCACCCCGGACCAGATGGCCGACGCGCGGCGCGTGGCGGGCTTGCTGGGCATCCCGTTCTACGTGGTGGACGTGCAGGACCATTTCCGGCAGACGGTTGTGCAATTTTTTATTGATGAGCACGCGGACGGCCGTACCCCCAACCCCTGCATCGAGTGCAATCGCCAAATTCGCTTCACCTACCTGCTGGAACGCGCCCTGGCCCTCGACGCCGACTACCTGGCCACCGGCCACTACGCCCAGGTGCTCCACACCCCAGACGGCTACCAGCTGCGCAAAGGGCGCGACGAGCACAAAGACCAATCCTACGTGCTGCACGTGCTGGACCAGAAAAAATTGGGCAAAGTGCTCTTCCCCATCGGCGGCTACACCAAGCCCGAGGTGCGCGAACTGGCCAAAAAGTTTGGCCTGCCCGTGGCCAGCAAGAGCGAGAGCCAGGATTTGTGCTTCCTGGGCGACGGCGACTACCGCCGCTTTTTAAACGAGTACAGTCAAAAAGCCAGCCAGCCAGGCCCCATCGTCACCCGCGACGGCGAAGAACTGGGCCAACACGAAGGGCTGCCGTTTTACACGATTGGCCAGCGCAAAGGGCTGGGCATTTCGGCCAGCGAACCGCTGTTTGTGCTGCGCAAGGACGTGGCCCGCAACGCCCTCATCGTGGGGCCAAAGTCGGAGTTGGGGCAGCAAACGCTGCTGGCCCGCGACGTGAATTGGCTGAACGGCCGTCCGCAGGCTCCCATCGAGGCCCAGATCAAGATTCGCTACAAGGCAAATGGCATTCACGGCACCGTGGTAGACTTGGGCGACGGCCGTTGCCAGGTCACCTTCCACGAACCCGTTTTTGGCGTCACCGCCGGGCAAGGGGCTGTCTTTTACGACGGCGATATTTGCCTGGGCGGCGGGATTATTGCCGATGGCGTGCATGGGGTGGATGAGACAACCACTGCCCACCAAACCATCCCCTCCCTCCAACTGGCCGACATTCAGGTGGTCACATGACCGTTGCTGCTTCTGGACTCATTCTCGGGTTTTTGCTGGCCACCGCCTACGGCGCGGGCTTTCACGTGCTGATGGGCGGCCCGTCCCGGCGCATCATCCTCTACCTGGTGGCGGCCTGGATGGGTTTTGCCCTGGGCCATGCCATCGGTGATCTGATCAACCTCAACTGGCTGCGGCTGGGCGCGCTTCAGCTGTTCAGCGCCAGCGTGGGCGCCTGGGTAGCCCTCATCGTGAGCAAGTGGCTGGCCGGGGATACGGCCGTAGCCGACCCTGAGTAATCTTCGAACCTTCCCAAATGTATCCCAACAGGTTTTGAAGCAGGCTTGTTTTAATGCTATACTAGCTTTGGTTTTCCATTTTGCCGAGCACTCAGAATCAGGAGCAGAATAAGCACCCTTGGATAGTTCGACATATACCACGACCTCTGGCAGCCTGCCAGAAGAGAAAAAGTTGATTTCCGTTAAGCCAATTTACATCGCACTCGCCGTCATCCTGGGAGTGGCCCTGCTAGTAGGCGCCGTCTGGGGCATCGTCTGGCTGGCGCGCACTCAGGCCGCTACCGTTGAGGCCGTCCGCGACATCCTGCTGATCGCCCTGGCCCTGGAGTCTTGCCTGTTTGGCGTGGTGCTGCTCTTGATGCTGATGATGATCGTGCGCCTGGTAAACATGCTGGAATTTGAAATCAAGCCCATCCTGGAAAAAACCAATGAGACCATAGGGACCATTCGTGGAACCACATCGTTTGTCAGCCAGAACGTGGTGAAACCTGTTACGGAAGCCCGTGTGCAAATGGCTGGCCTGCGCCGCGCCATCAAAACGTTATTTGGCAATCCACGCAACAACTTACCCCGGTAGGAGAAAAGAAAATGAGTGAGCAAAATTCGAATGATCTTGGTGCCTTTTTAGCAGGCTTTGTCATTGGCGGGCTTGTTGGCGCCGCCACGGCGATTATTCTGACACCCCAGTCGGGTGAAGAAACCCGCGCCAAAATCGCCAACATGAGCAATGAACTGCTGCAAACTGGGGGAGCCCGCGTGCAGCAAGTCCGCGAAACGGCCGAGGCTTATAGCCACGACTACCTGGAAAAGGCCGGCTCTGCGCTTAGCAGCACCCGCCAACAGGTACAGGATGTTGGGGGACGTGTGCAGGAGCAGGCGCGGATTGTTCTGGACAAAGGAAAAGAACAGGCTTCCCAGTTGGGCAATCGGGTGAGTAACGGCACCGATGAAACGGACAAAGCTGAATAACAAACTATACTCGTTAAGGGCATACTCTTAAGTTTTTAACAGAGGTGATGCGGTTAGAAAGTGCCCGCCGCGAGTATAGACGGCCGTTTCGCCAGCTTTACACCTTACACTGAAGCCAGGCTTTATTCCTTTACATTCGTTAAACAATTGAGTCTGTAACCGCATACCGTTGAGCCAGGTCCTTCCTGGCAATTTGCAGTCAGGCGTCTCCCCGTGGAGTCGCCTTTTTGCATGTACCACTATGACCCGACTATCCCTGATATCGATCACCGACCTCCTGAACAGCCTGCCCAATGGCCAGTCGGCCAGCCAGGTGCGGCAGGCCTACGAATTTGCCAACCAGATCCACAACGGCCGTCAACGCGACTCCGGCGAACTGTACATCGAACACGACCTGGCCGTTACTCAGACGATGAACCAGCTCGGTGTGGACACCCCCACCCTGGTGGCCAGCCTGCTGCACGACAGCCTGCTGCCCCACACCGGCCAGACCGTGGAAACACTGCGCAAAAAGTTTGGCGAAGAAGCCGCCTCCCTCATCGGCGGGCTGAACCACCTCTACGACTATGCCAGCGAAGCGCAGTACCAGCGCCACCGCGACCCCGAAGCCGACCGCCAGACGCTAGAGCAGGTGCGCCGCGCCGTCCTCTCCATCATCGAGGGCGACATTCGCGTCATTCTCATTCGCATGGCCGACTGCCTGCAAGATTTACGCAAAGCTGGCAACCTGCCACCCGAGCAGCGTTTTATCATCGCCAATGAGGCCCGGCATATTTATGCACCGCTGGCCAACCGGCTGGGCATCTGGCAGCTCAAGTGGGAATTGGAAGATCTGGCCTTCCGCTACCTGCAGCCAGACAAGTACAAAGAGATTGCCAGCAAGCTGGCGGCCCGGCGGGCTGAGCGCATGGAGCAAATCGATGACGCCGTGCAGAAGCTGCAGCGGGCTATCCGGACAAACGGGCTGAAGGGCACCGTTTCCGGCCGTTCCAAGCATATCTACTCCATCTACCGCAAAATGGCGCGCAAGGGGCTTGATTTTGATCACATCTACGACATCCAGGCACTGCGCGTGATTTTAGAGCCCGAAGACAAAACCAGCTATGAGAAAAAATCGCTAAAGGAAAAAGAGGAACACGACCGGCACCTGTGTTACCAGGCGCTGGGGCTGGTACACAGTCTCTGGCAGCCCATCCCTCGTGAATTTGACGACTACATTGCTGCCCCCAAGGCCAATGGGTACCAATCGCTGCATACGGCCGTTATCGACACCAAAACAGGTGAAAACCTGGAAGTGCAAATTCGCACCCGCCGCATGCACGACGAGGCCGAAAAAGGGGTAGCCGCGCATTGGGCCTACAAGGAGGAAGGCGGCAAAATTGCCGGTTCCGTCCGCAAGCGCATCGATAACCTGCGCGAGCTGCTGGCCAGCCTGCAAGATGATTCACGCGAAGAAGAAGATGACGATCTGCTGGAAAACGAAATCATGGCGGAGCGCATCTACGTCTTCACCCCCAAAGGCGATGTCATCGACCTGCCTGCCGGTTCCACACCCATCGACTTTGCCTACGCCATCCACACCGAGGTGGGGCACCGCTGCCGGGGCGCGCGCGTCAACGGCAAGATGGTCAGCCTGGATTACGTGCTCAAATCGGGCGAACGGGTATCGATTCTCACCACCAACCGAGGCGGCCCCAGCCGCGACTGGATGAACGGCAGCCTGGGCTACACTGGCAGCGCCCGCACCCGCAGTAAAATCCGCCAATGGTTCCGCAACCAGGAGCGAGAGCAGAACATCCTGCAGGGGCGCGAAGTGGTCGAGCGCGAGCTGCGCCGCCTGGGTCTGGCCGAGGTACACACCGTTTCGGACATTGCCAAAGCACTCAAGTTCGACGACGAAGAGCAGTTCCTGGCCAAAGTAGGCTTTGGTGACATTCAAAGCCGCCAGATCAGCGGCGCCATTGCCCTGATGGAGAAAAACCTGCACCCGGACGACGAATTACGGCCGTTGCTCCTGCAAACACCGCCCAAAAAACAGGGGCTCACCATCAATGGCGTTAGCGGGCTGCACACGCGCATGGCCAAATGCTGCCAGCCCATCCCGCCCGAGCCGATCACGGGTTTCATCACCCGTGGCCAGGGTGTTACCATCCATCGCGCCGACTGCACCGAAGTGCAAAACACCACCGAGCCGGAGCGGCTGATTACTGTGGAGTGGGGCAATGATTCGGCCGTTTATCCCATCCCCATTGTGCTCAAAGCCTACCGGCGGCCCAACATCATCGAGGAAATTGTGTCCATTTTGCGCGGGCAAAAAATTAACACGCCCAAGACTAAAACCACCTCCATCGGCAACGTCATGACCATTTCATTGGTGGTGGAAGTCAAAAGCCTGGAACAGCTAAACTGGCTGCTGCAAAAGCTGGAATCTCTGCCAAACGTCATTGAGGCGCACCGGCAGCGCTGGTAAAAGTGGTGATCGGCGGCCGGTAATTGGGTTTGCTACTGGCGCATGTTACGCCGTGTATTCCAGCGGGTGTTTTTGCGCGAGGAATTATGGGGCGGCAACCGGGAAACGTTTCACAAGCAGTTTTTCTCCAGGGAATCGTTATTCCTGTGGATTTACCACACTCACGGCCGTCGACGAGATAAATACCGCCAGTACCGGCAAAACAATACCTACCCCCACCTCACCTGGATTCAGCACGCCACGCCGGTCGCAACCCGGCGCTGGCTCAAGCGGCTTACCCTTCCAGCAAACGCTTAATGCGCTGCAAACACCAGTCGCGCCAGTCGTGGTCGCTTTTGCTGTAGGCTACGGCCGTTAACGCCTTGATCATCTCAAACAAGCGCAAACGCTCTGGATGAATGGCCCCGCCATATCCCCGGCAAAATGTCTCCCAACCACCGGACAGCCCGCCTAAATCCCAGGACAGCAGCGCCAGGTCGTACTCCGGCAGCCAACCGCGTGCCAGCTCAAAATCGTAAATGGCCAGGAAGTAGACACGGCCGTTTTCCACCTCAAAGCGCAAGTTCCCTGCATGTAAATCGAAGTGAATGAAAGCAGGTTTTTCGTCCGGTGCAATGAGCGACAGGCGTTCGTGCAGCCAATTGTCTATCTTCTTTTCTTCATGGGCGGAAAAGATGCCCAGCTGCACACAGCGGGACAGCACGTGGCGTGTTTCTTGCGCGGTGTGGGCGTGGGCATCGTGCAGGTAAGGATTGGCCCAGGGACCCACCAAGGTGCCAAATTGCGTCAAGGGTATGCCGTGCAGCTGGCGCACCGCTCGTCCCGCCTCGGCAATGGCACCCAGCAAACCAGCCGTGGCTTCCGGCTGGCTGCGTTGGTAAGTGAGGGGCAGCGGCGGGATATCGGCGTCGGGCGGAATGAAGTCGGCCAGGTTCACCCCCGGCAGGTATCCCACCAACATCAAGCCATCGTCGAATTCGGGCAGAGAGAGCAGCAGCGGCGGCACCGGCGCGGACGGGAGCTGTTGGTGGATGAGGGTAAGAGCGGCCGTTTCGTTGTCAAACCGCGAAGATTTTCGAGAAAACCGGAGGAATGCAGGCTGTGGTGGACCCTCTTCTGTCCACAAGAATACCCGGTTGGGATCGGCCGGGTCAAAGGTCAGGTCACGATATCCATTTGCCAGCACAGCTTCTTTCACTCTGCGAGGGTTCACCGCTATCGTTTCCACCTCCACTAGCCTGGAATGAGAGCCTACTGCACTGTTCCCATTTCATCCAGCTGGATCACCTCATCGCCTTCCGGCTTTTGCAGCGTGAGCCGCCACGTTTTCAGCTCAAAGCGAAACGGCTGCATCCACTCCTCGGGGGTGTCGGCTTTGTAGACAAGATGGCCCCAAACGGCCGTCTCATCCCGCCCCCGCAAACGCAAGCTGGCTTCCTGCCAGCGGCAATAATAAACCAAAGCTTTCACAAACCTACCTCTCAAAAGCGGAACACTGAGTCACACAGAGGAGACACAGAGTTACGCAGAGAAAAAGAAAATCTGTGCCATCTGTGAAATCTGTGGACTGTCCTATTCCTCAATCGCCTCATACTGCTCAAAGATGCGCCGATAGGCCACCGACGTGACCATCAGCTCATCATGGGTGCCCACAGCCTCCATGCGCCCCTTGCGCATCACCACCACCTTGTCTGCCCAGCGAATCTGCGACAGGCGGTGCGTGATCAGAATCGTTGTCTGGTTGGCCGCCGCCCGCACAATCGCCTGCTGAATCTGGTCCTCCGTGGCGCTGTCCACCGCGCTGGTGGAATCATCCAGGATCAGGATATGCGGTTTGGTGAGGAACGCTCGCGCCAGGGCCAGCCGCTGGCGCTGCCCGCCAGACAGCGTCACCCCGCGCTCGCCAATCACCGTATCGTAGCCATCTTTGAAGTTCAAAATGAAGTTGTGCGCCTGGGCCGCTCTGGCGGCCGTTTCAATCATCTCATGTGTTGCGCCAGGGCAGCCAAAAGCGATGTTTTCGCCAATGGTGCGGGAGAACAAAAAGATGTCCTGCTCGATGATGGAGATTTGCCGCCGCAGCGCGGCAAGGTTCCAATGGCGCACATCCACGCCATCGACGAGGAGACGGCCGTTGGTCACATCATACGTTCGGTTAATCAGCTTGGCCAGCGTGCTCTTGCCCGAACCCGTCTGGCCCACAATCGCCACTGTCTGGCCCGGTTCAATGGCAAAATCGATGCCCTGCAGCACGTCCGCTTCGCTCACGTAGCCAAACGAGACGTTTTCAAAGCATACCGATCCTTTAATTTCCGCCTGGTGACCGGTCGCGTTTTCATCCAGCAGCGTCTCCGCATTCATCAGCTCCAGGATACGCCGCGCCCCGGCCAGACCCAGCGACACCCGCGAATAGGCCAGCAGCGAGATAAATGTAGGGAAGCCAAACAAGGCCAGCAGCCCCATAAAACCCACCACGTCACCCACCGCAATCTGTCCCAACTGGAACAGGTACAGCGCGTGCATAAAGCCCAATCCCTGGGTGATGCCCAGCAGCAGCAGCGGCAAAAAGCGTGCCTCGATCCGTCCCTGCTCCACGGCCGCATCCCGGTAACTGGAAGCATTGTCGTTGAACAGGCCAATTTCCTGTGTTTCCTGGGCTGTGCTTTTGACCAGCTCAATCCCGTCGATAGCTTCGGCGAGACGGCCGTTCATACCGCCAAACGCCCGCCGCACCCGGTCCGCTACCCCTTGCAGCACCCTCAGGTAGCGAATCACCGCCAAAATGTAGGTCACAATAAAAAACAGCGGCGCCGCTGCCAGCTGTGGATGGTACGTCGGGGCAATCAGCAGCGGCATGATCATGAAGTTGGCCGAGCCAGCCACCAGGTTCACCCCCGGATTCATCATCAGGTTGACTTCGTGTACGTCATTGGTGGCCCGGGCCATGGTATCGCCCACCGGCTGGAAGTCGTGAAAGGCGGTACTTTTGCCCAAGAGGCTGACGTACAGCTCTTCCCGCATATCGCGTTCCAGCCGCTCGCCCATCACCGCGCTGGAAAAGTTGCGCCCCAACTGTAACACCGCCCGCACCGTCTGGCTGACGATCACACCGAGAGCCATCAGCCCAATCGTACGCAAGTTCGGCGGTGACTCCAGCGCCGCGTCGAAGGCAATACCAATCAGCACCGGCACCACGGCCGCTAACGCCGCATTGCCAAAGGCGCCAACCAACATTCCGGCTATGAGCAATTTATGGTGTGATAAGTGAGAAAAAACCCAGCGAGCAGTGGTACTTTGGTCTGTGTGCTGTGATCTATTAACGTCAAATTCACTCAAAATCCGATCTCTTTGCTTTAGGATGACACCATCTTAGTCAAATTACAATGTTGTCTTCTATCATTTCATTTCACTGACGTTCAGACAACAAAGCTTGTTCATATACTGGTAGTTCTATGAGCATTCCAAATAGTTTAAGCAGTGACATTCGTTGGACGCAGCCATCGGCTCCCGTTTCAACCAAAACCCATTATCGCACAGCGCAAACGTTTAAGCATACTGGACATTTTAAAGGCCCGTGGGAGGGCTCAATCAAGATGAAGCGCGTACTCATCATCGGCTCAAGTGGCTCTGGCAAATCAACGCTCGCACGCCAATTGGGAGCACAATTAGAACTACCCGTGGTCCACCTGGATCGCCACTACTGGCATCCTGGCTGGATCGGCACGCCAGAGACGGAATGGCAGCGCACCGTCGCCCGGCTGGTGCAGCGCGAAGAATGGATCATCGACGGCAATTACCGCAGCACGTTGGAAATACGTTTAGAAGCGGCCGATTCCGTCGTTTTTCTGGATCTACCCCCCTGGATTTGCGCCCTGCGTGCCATCAAGCGGCGCATCCAATACCATAACCGCCCCCGCCCGGACATCGCTGATGGCTGCAAGGAACCGTTGCTAGACCCGCAGCTCATCCAGTTTATCCGCCACGTACTCAGCTATCCTGACCGGGCCAAACCGTATGTCATGAACCAGCTCTCGGCCATTGCCAATGAAAAGCACGTAGTGCTCCTGCAATCCACCAAGGATGTGAACAATTTCCTCAGCGCCCCGCAAGATTACCCCTCGCTCAACCTGTTACGCAGTCGTCAACTCACCGTCAAACCACAAATGGCCCAGCTGCACCTGGACTAATTCCCTCGTCCCAAATAAGCCACATGGCGCACGGTATAAACCGGGCCAGACGGCCGTAATTCACTCTGGACCAGCTTAACGGCCGTCACCTCTATAGCCAACTCTGCCAGCGCCACCTGCCAGTTCAGCGCCTGCGCCCGGCTGACATCCTTCACCCGCCCCAGGGTGATGTGCGGACTAAACGGCCGTTCCTCTCGCGGCCAGCCCAAAGCCACCACCCGGTCTTCCAGTTCAGCCTGCATTGCCTGCAAGGCGGCCAATTCACCCGCCAGGCCTGCCCACACTACACGCGGCCGTTTGCGGTTGGGGAACGCCCCCAGGCCGTTCTGGCGCAGGTGAAACGCAGGATGCTGCGCCGTGAGCCGGGTGAGCTGGTCTTGCAAGATGGGGAGTTGTGAGACGGCCGTGTCCCCCAAAAAGCGCAGCGTCAGGTGCAGCTGCTCCGGCTTTACCCAACGCACCGCTCCATCGGGCAGGCGCTGGCCCGTCTGGCCCCCCTGCCCAAGCAGGACAGCCGCAGACAGCAGCGCCCCTTTCACCACCTCCGGCAAATCAATCGCAATAAACAGTCGAATTTTCTGGTTCATGCGGTAATTTTACCCCCGGTCCAGATAGAAAATCACCAACTAACGCGGAAACAGGGGGACCAATTTTTTTTAACGCTCCGTTGGCAGCTGGGTCAACCGGGAGTGCACCCATTTTTCGGCCAGCCAGTCGGAGGTGAGGAGCGGGAGGGTGAAGGCGAGGATGATGGCCCAGCGGATAAGGGGATTGGTGAGGGGGAGAACGGCCGTAAACAACATAAACAGCATACAAATGTTGTGTCCCATTAGCACAATGGCCATATCACGCATGGGGCTCTTTTTCCGGGTGATTTGCCACAACAGCACGTAACATTGAATCGATAAAATGCGGAGTATCAGCTCCAGCCACCACGGCAATTGTTCACTGCGAGACAGCGGGAATTTATCAATTACTGGGAGAATGGATCCAAGCAAAATTAGGACAGTCTGCCAGAAAAAAGCGTAAAGGCGCAGGCGGATGGGGATAGTGAACTGGTCGGGTGGAAACGGCCGTGCCCCCAACCAAATCGCCGTGGTACGCGCGCCAAAGGCATAATCATTGGCCAGATCGCGCAAGCTGCTGTTAATGCCGTTCACCAGCAAAATGTAAACGATGATAAATCCGGCCGCCATCCAGCTTTGCGGCGTGGGCTGTCCCACAACCAAGGCGCCAAACAGCAAAAAGGCCGCCCAGCTGGAGCCTTGCACCAAATCCGTGAGCGGTGGCAGCGGGCTGCGCTTGCCGTACAGGTTGTATAGTGTCATCCCGCTCACGGCCCAGGCCAAACTCAGCAGCGACAGGCCATCGGCCCCTAACATCCACCACAAAAGCAGCAGAATGGGCAGCTGCACCGCCACCCAAACGCGCACCTGCCGCACCGTTACCCGGCCGCTCACCAGCGGGTAGTCCTGGCGGGAGGGCTGGGTTTTGTCGAGGGGCAAATCGACAAGGTCGTTGAGGAGGTAGGCAAAAAGGTGGTAGGCAACGGCCGTTGCCAACAATCCCGCCACCTGCCAGCCCGTCGCCAGGCCGTTTGCCGTGCCCGCGCCAATGAGGGGCAGAACGGCCGTATATCCCCAAATCGCCACATGCCCAAACCGGAACCAATCGCGCCTCGTCATGCGCCAGATTATAGCAACAAAAAAGCCCGCACTGGTATCCCAATGCGGACTTGTCACGTTTTACCGATTACCGAAAACGGTTTACCGCTTATCGTCCTAAGCCGACTGCACCCTCGGGAACAGCTCCGGCCGCATCGCCGCCATGCGCAGCATGTGCCTGATGTGTCTACCAGAGATGATGCCGATGATACGGCCGTATTCCACCACTGGCAGCGCGTTCAACTGTTCATTGCTCAGCCGCTGCTGCACATCATAAAGGTCGGTCGTGAGCGAAACCGGCTGAACATCTCGCGCCATCACGGCAGCGACCGTCTGGTCTGGACCGTCATTCTGCAAGGCAGTCATCAGTCGCTCATTGCCCAAGAAGCCGACATAGGTGCCAAAATGCGCCACCGGGAAGTCCGTCAAGCCGCGGGCGGTCCAGTTAACGACGTTGCGCAAACTGTCGGCCGGGTCTAAAACCGGGACCTGGTTGCTGTACGCCTGCTGCACCGTGTATCCGCGCAGCCGCTGGCGGAACTGCACCATCTGCGCCTCCTGGGTCGCCCCAGAGAAGATGAAGAGGGCGATTAGCACGCTAAAAAACTGGCCGTTCAACAGACCGTAAATACCAAACAGCACGGCCAAAACACGGCCGATTCCCGCCGCAATTTTAGTCGCACGGCCGTAATCCAGTTTCATGGCCATCGCTGCCCGCAGCACCCGTCCCCCGTCCATGGGGAACGCCGGGATCATGTTAAACAACGCCAAAATCACGTTGTAGAAAAAGATAAACGAGAAAATGGAACCAAACGTCAGAGAGATGCCGCTGGTTAAGGGGTTGCTTAAAGGCAGGTTAAACAAAACAGCCGTACCGCCCATCAGAATCGCCAGGACTACGTTAACCGTTGGTCCCGCCAGGGCAATCACCAGCTCCTGCTTGGGATTGTCGGGCATGTGGCGCAGCTGGGCCACGCCGCCAATGGGCAGCAGCACAATGCGCTCCACCGGCACACCGTAGTTTAGCGCCGCGAAGCTGTGGCCCAATTCATGCAAAGTCACCAGCACAAAAAGCAGCGAGATAGAAATCACGCCAAAAAGGGCGCCTGCCAGGCCACCACCAGCCAGCACGCCAAACTGAAACGCCGCCCAGATCAAAATTAGCGGAAATGTCAGGTGAACGCGAATATCAATGCCGCGGACAGAAAACAGTTTCAACGAGCTGTTCATGTATTACTTCCTTTAGAACGAGAGAGCCAATTGGTTTTGGCTCTTACATACGCAGAGAAGACACTCTCTGAGAATTGGTTTATGAAGACATGATTTAGCCTAAGGGAAAACTGTATAAAAATTGTTAGCGGGGTATTAGGGCAGTATGAGTACAAAAAAACCTCCATGCCAAATGGCATGGAGGTCAATCTTTGAGTACGCCCTGAGAGACTCGAACTCCCGACCTTCTGGTTCGTAGAATGACGTCCATTTAAGCAGTACTGTCAATATATGGGTAATTTAAAGGGGTTTAAGGGTATTTAAACTATATTTTGGGGTAATTTAAACGATGGTTTTTCCATTATTTCCATTGTTTTTCACCCTGGTTGCTACGGTTGTTGCTACGGTTTAGGATTTAAATATACCATCCATCTTCTCAGCTGCTTCTGAGTGAATACCTTTAATGACGTGGCTGTAAGTGTCCAACGTGAGTGTAATGCTGCTATGCCCTAACAGTTCCTGCACTTTCTTCGGATGAACGTCCTTTGTCAACAGGATGGTAGCTGCGGTATGTCTTAAATCATGGAAACGGATTCTGGGAATATCTAGGTTATCTAGCACACTGTAATAGTGCCTCAGTAAATTCCTTGGCGCGACAGGCGTGTTATTGGATGTGGTAAAGACGAACCCAACTCCCCCACCCAATTCTTTCAAGGCGTTGATCACGATTTCGGGCAGCGAAATTTTTCTGCGAGACCCATGCGTTTTTGGTTTCCCAACAACAGGCTTTCCCCTTATTTCAGATACTGTTTTCTGGATGCTCACCGTCTTTCTATCAAAGTCGATGTTTTCCCATTCCAACCCCAATATCTCTCCCCTTCTCGCCCCTGTCGTAAGCGCAATCAGATAAATCGCATACCAGCGATGCTCTCTTACAGCTCGTAAAAATTCTTGTGACTGTTCAACATTCCAAACTTCGGGCACGCTCTTTTCGGGTCGTGGTGGCGTCACAGAACCACAAGGATTCTTGTGGATCAATCCCCACTTTACTGCTTCATTTAGGGCACGCCGGATGACAGAGTGAAGATGCAGAACGGTTTTCTTTGAAAGACCTGAATCTATTTTGTCGCTGTACAATTTTTGTAGGTGATGAGGTTTGAGATTAGCCAGTTTAAGTCTGCCGATTTCTGGAAGTACATGTTTCTCAATCAGCCATTTGTAAGAAGAATAGGTTTTTGGTTTAAGCGTATGTTTGGCTGATTCCTCTAGGAACTTGGCAAAAAATCCTAAAAGAGTGATCCTTTCGTCAACGAGCGAGTCATTCTCTTTCAAAAGGTTTCTGTACTCCAAGAGCCAATCCTTAACGACCTGCTGCTTTTTGCTTCTCTTCTTTTTTCTTTTGCCATTTGGCAAGGTTACCTCAGCGATCCAAGTGTTTTCGCTATCTGAAAAATATAGCGATCCTTCACCGTCAGAACGTTTTTTTGCCATTACCAACACCCCTACAAAACGTGCTTTCTGGCTTTGTGAGTTCGATGGAGACACGTGTTACGAGTTGAAGTTATACCTACCACTATTGATATTTCCTACCCCCTCATTATAACATGCGTTATCAAGGTTTTTTAAAACACCAGAGGTGATGGAGCGTGAATTACCAGACATAGCCAGACGTGGAGTCCCACTGGAGCAGCCGAATCCTCAACCCGAAATCAGGAAGGTTGCCGAAACAGCCAGATGGGATTTTCAACAAGAAGCAATTAAGCTCTACAGGCGAGCGGATGTGATCATTGATAGATTTTATCCGGTCATCCATACCCCCCAATTTCAGGGCCGACTTCCCTCAGTTTTGATAGCGATTGATTCAGAAAGAAATAGAAAGGTACTGGCAAGTTATAGTTTGGTACCCGATGAATACGGTTTGTCTTTTAAAATCAACATGAACAAGCAACATTACATTGACGACACGGATGATGAGGGCAACAAAATTAAGAAATGGCGCTACGGCGAATGGGCACAGATGGAAACCCTCGTGCACGAGATTGGCCACCACTGGCAGCAGATGTTAGGTGAAAATCCATACAAAATCGGTTCAAGAGTTACTCACAACAAAGAATTTTGTGACAAGATGGCTCAGCTTGGGATCCACTGTGCCTCAGAAGGCTACCACATAAAAATAGCAGACCTAGACTCCCCTTTCGGCCAGCTTATGCAGGAATGGGGCATCAAACCGCCGGAGGATGTGCCCCAGGAAAACTTCGAGATTCATTGGTTCAGAGAGCATTTCAAAGACCGGGAGAAGAAAGGCAGAAGTACCCTTCGAAAATTTAGTTGTGGTTGCGGACAAAACATACGAGTCGGCAAAAAAGATTGGCCTGGGGCAGTGTGTAACTCCTGTGGAAGCCAGTACAACCAAGATTGATCTGTTTTGAGCCACCGGAACCCAAGGTAACTCCTCAGTCCATTCAATTTAACGCTTGACAAGCATGGAAGAAAAATGTTTATACTAATCAACGTGTCCCTGATTAGTACCACTTATGACCCATAACAAAAACGGCAATCAAATTAACGAAGAGTTGATCAAGTTCAAAGCCCCCAAAGAACTAAAAAATCAACTGCAACTTCTTGCTCAACAGAGGAATATATCTCTCTCTTCCCTCCTTCGACTGATTTCAACTGAATATGTGAAACGAAATATAACGCCATGATAATCTCGGTTGCCAATCAAAAAGGAGGGGTCGCCAAAAGCACAACAGCAATTAACTTGGCCGCTGGTTTGTCGCTTGAAGGATACAAAGTGCTACTAATTGATACAGACCCGCAAACTAACGCCACGAGGGTTTTTATCCATCCCGATGTGGAAATTGAGGCGGATAAATCACTCTACAGTGCTATCATAAAGTTCTCTCCCCTCTCCCCAATTATTCGTGAAACCAAAACAGATAATCTGCATATTGTCCCTTCTCACATTCGTCTTTCCAGTGCCGATTTAGAGTTAGCCCAGGCATTTGACAACCGCAGTGAACGGTTGAAGAAAGCCCTTAGCAAGATACGTGACCGCTACGATTATGTGATTATTGACAATCCCCCCTCACTAGGATTGCTTACGATTAACTCATTTGTAGCCAGCGAGAAGCTCATCATTCCTGTGTCTACTGGCTTCTTTGCCTTAACCGGTTTGGTTCAGCTTCAAGAAACCATTGATATGGTAAGGCAAACACAACTCAATCCCGAACTTGAAATTATGGGGGTGTTATGTACGTTTTCTGATCACACCAATGTATCCAAGGATGTAGAAAATCAGTTGAGAGAATATTTTGGAGATCAGGTATTTACCACGACTATTCCTAAAAATGTAAGTTTAGAAGAAGCTCATTCCAATCACACGCACGTTTTTGATCATGCACCAAATAGTTCAGGAGCTAAAGCATACAAAGCGTTTATCAAAGAAGTATTGACCAAATGACAAAAAAATCTGGCCTGGCCGACAGCCCATTTTTCATCAAGCCGCAACCTCGTCCACCCGAAGCTGAGGTCACTCCCCTTGTTAAGCAAAAAAAACCTCGAATCAAAGAGAAAAAGGTCAAGCAAGAAATCGTGGTATCACGACACCACGATACCACGCAACCAAGCAACCATGACACCACGGTTTCACGGTATCACGATACCATTGTTGAATTATTGAGAAAAACAGTAAAAATTGTCGGAAAGGAAGCGGCTACCCATCGTTTTACAGTTGAAGAAAAAAAGGCTATCAAAAAAATCGTCTTTACTTACGAAGATCAAGGTGTCCTCACAAGTGAAAACGAAATTACGCGGATTGCGGTTAACTACCTCATTGAAGATTACGAACAAAACGGTGAAAGTAGTCTATTAGACAAAGTATTGAAAGCGCTGAATACATGATACCATGCAACCACGACACCATGACACCACGGTTTCATGGTATCAACCAAGCAACCACGGTGCATTTTACCCCTTGATTACGCCCTAATCTTCATGTCATAAAAAGGTGCCAATATCTTTGGCGGGAGTCCCACCGCAGCGGGTTAAAGCTGCGGCCGACCTTTCACACAGTGATAACCCATACAGGCTTAACGGTTGTTCAGCTCAACGGCTGAACTAAGGAGGGTAAAACCTTTCGAAGACACCTCAAGCGGAATTGGCGCTTTATTACCGAAAGAAATTTTTAAAATCGGTGCGACGCACCGCTTAGGAAAGTCTGGCGGGGAAGAGCTGGAGAAGGGAGGAATTAAATAGTATGGCTGGGAAGGGCGAAGCCCTTATAGGGTGAAGGCTGCTTGTGGCGAAATACGGCCGCACCCCGAGATTGAATCAGGGTGCGAGCGCAAATAGTAGGCGGCTTTTGGGCAAAGCCTTGTCCATTTTGAGTTCTTGTCCGCTCTGCGTCAAGAGGCAGCTGAAGCGAGTAACGGTTTACACCGTTTACAATCTGTACTCATCTTTTTGGCAAATATGAACACAGATTGTCGTACCGAGCTTGCAGCCGGTACATTTCACAACCCTGCGGCATCGAGCCTTGGCTTGTGACTGGAATGTTGCCTTGCCTCGGGGAGTCATCGTCTCATCCTCTTTTTCCCATCCTTCCAGGACGAAAAAGAGACTTCAACAATAACCCCCACTCGTCAAGCCAATGGTGTCAGCCTTTGCCTCACGGTGTTTCACACACGTCAGTCAAAGCCCGACTGCCTCGGCTCCGCCCTTAGACATTTTTCCCGCTGGGGCGACAAAAAATATCTAAGGGTACCCTGGCTGCTTCACGAGGCTTCGCCACTGTTCATTCGCTGCGGCGGTACGCTGCGCCCACTGGTGTTTCCACACCAGCGACCTGGCTACAGCCGAGGCAGTCGGCCTACGGCCGACACCTGCGGGGCTGACGTTTTCCAGACCTTTTGTCAGCCCCTCCGAAATCGGAAGCCAAGCTTCGCTTGGCCTTTTTATTATAATCCCTACCTGATACCTCTCTTGCTTTCCTAGACAATAATAGAGGAGGGGAGAGAGCAATCCAGTAGGTGGATACCTCCTATGGTCTAAACAGTGTTTATGGTAGATCTGACAAAGCGAGAAGGGGCAAATAATCGGAGGTAAGAGTCATTGTCAAATTTTTGTTTGGATAAGGCAGTTTTGAAACGGTTGCATTGTCATGATACCATGAACTAAACAATGCCTGCCAGACGCAAACCATTCACCAGAAACAAGAAACCCCGAAAATTGTATCCCAATAAAAATACGAAAGAAGTTATGGCTGCCATCCACTCCTTTGAAGGTGTGATGACGCATTCTCAAATTGTTCGTCTCTGTTTTCCAGGTTGCACGAGTTCGTGGCCTCTTGAACGGATGCAGCACTATTTTGACCACAGACTCATCAAGAAGATCGATGCCTACAATGTCAACGGCCGTTTTCTTGGCGAAATGATTTACACCTTGGATACATATGGCGCATATACGGCAGCCAGATTCAAAGAGGCAGAGTGGTCAGATTTCAAATGGAGGAGGAAGCCTCGTTGGATTACATTGATTCATGATCTGGCGATCAATGACGTGCGGTTGTCGATTGTTGAAGCCTGTCGTGAACAATCTTCTTTTTCTCTGCTCAAGTGGATATCGGAATATGAACTGAGCCAGGTATCGCCGCGAATACCAGGACGATTGGACAGCTTTTTTGTGTTGCAAAGAGACAGGCAAACCAATCCCAGCTACGTAGAACAACTTGCCTTACACCTGGAAATTGATACCGGCAATCATCCCATCAAACGATTTATCAGCCGCAAGGTCAAACCGATCTTGAAGTTCTTTGGTACAGATTCCTATGCTGACTTTTTTGGAGTAAGGGAGGGGGTCTGTTTGATTGCCACATCATCAGAAAAAAGGCTCCATAATCTTAAAAAGGCGATAGAGGAGAATGGGGGAGCAGGGCTTTTCTATCTCACAACAATGGAGGCTATTTCAAAGGAGACCGTTTTAGCTACACCCATTTGGCGACTTGCAGGATCAGACGCTTCTTTCAGCCTGGAAAACTTGCCTTTGTCGCCAGTTGACGCTGGGGTATTGAATAACTTTTCCAGCACGCGGTACAGACAAACGGTGCTGCCCATTTGAGGACTGCTGGCTTTGCATATAAACATTCGACTGGACAGGCAATCCAACAGTTTGCAGAAGCCTGGTTTTTAGGTGCTCAAATTGCTGTTTATCAACTTTGGGCTGAGGCACATTGAGTGTCTTGAGAGCAACCACTTTGTCACTTTCAGGTGGGAGCAAAAAGATTTCTCGATGCCTCTGCCGCCGAATTGTTTGAACGAACATTTCTTTTTGTTCGAGGAGATTTTCATAAACTGGGTTAGCGTTTTTACTTGCGCCCTCGTGTTTGGTTTTTTGCGGATCAGGCACAAATAATTCTTCGGCTACAATCCGACCAGTTTTTGTCCCACTGCCAAAAATTACTTTGATCTGTGCCTGATCTAATGCACCTTCAAGTCGAGCGTTGGCTAATTGGTGCCATCCTTGATGTGCCAGACAGAGGAATAAGCCAAATTTGCGTGCTTCAGAGAGCATTTCCGCTAGTGCTTGAGCCGAACCTTCATTGGCCACAAAGCGCTGAAATTCATCCAGCACACAGTACCAACGACGACGCTTATCTTCTTCCAGTTCGACCCTTGAAAGGGCTGCTTGTTCTAACCGTACAGCAAGAAGACTACCCAATAAGTTTCTGGTTTCATGATCGCAAGTACCCAGATTGAATATAAGTATTTTGCCCTCATCCATAAATTGCCTGAGGTTGAGCCTGTTTTCTGACGCACCGAGCATTAGTTTAAGTGAGGGGTTTAGGGTTAAAGCGGTTACTTTGTTTAAGAGGCTCTCTATTCGCAGCGACTGTTCACGTCCCCACCGTTCAAACCGTTCATAAAAGAACGCTTTGACATCTTCATTTTGACTTTTGTCGAGAAGGGCATCGCGGAACTCTTTGAACATAAACAAGCGAGGAAGTTCCACTAGGGAAAGCCTATGTTCAATGAGGAGAAGAAGGCCATGCAGCGCAATATTTTTGAACTGCGGTGCAGCGGCTAATTCCTGACTCCAGGTTCTTTGGAAAGCTTCAATGACGTTACTAACAATGGTATAAGGGGCATCTTTACTTGCCAGCACGTTCATTGGTACAAAGTAATCTTTGTGCCCTGGTTCGCAGTAAATAAGCTTTGATACGTTTTCCTGTTTAGCCAACCAAGGTTGCTTATCAGAACCAGATTGGAAAGCCAATAGTTTGAGAAGGTTGCTGGCCAAATCTCCGTGGGGATCAATTAGACCACAGCCTTGACCGTGATTGATCAGTTGCCACAAGAAACCCTCTAAAAATTTGCTTTTCCCTTTTCCACTTCGTCCAACCACATACATATGTGTGTTTAGTTTCTGAAGCTGGATACTGAACTTTGAAATTCCGAAATCTGTATTTCCTATGAACGGTCCTCGCGAGCCAAATTCTATCACTTTGGACTTGCTTTGTGAACGAAATAGCATGGGATTATTTATTCATTAAATCACAAAGATATGCCATTTCTTAGGGCTAATTTACTATAGAGGATGTGTGAAAAACGGGAATTATCCTAGAACAAATTTCTTATAAGCCTCCTTCCAAGTGAGAGCGGTTGAAGGAGATTCAGCAGATTTTTGGATGTTATAGGAGGGTGTTTTTATCGATTTCTATTCGCCTTCAAGGGCTAAAAAGGGAGTTAGTGAAACCAGATAAAATTCAGCGAGAGTTAGAGCGTTTTTTAAAGAAGAAATATAAGCATACTAAAACGAATGATAAGACTAATAACACAAGAAGGTTACTATTCAATCCATAGCGCATACATCTAAAAGAAGCATAGTTGCTTAAAGCACAATGATGTTCATAGGTTAACTCGGGTCCCATTTAACACAGCGTATCAATTGCTGTCGGTTAAATCAATAGACCTAAGCCTATTTTTTGACAAATGGTAAATATAATGTGTTTGATGTAATCGAAATCAGATTGGTGCGAATATAAAGATCGGTGCCATTGGAGCTCGTGACAGCTAAACTTACTGAATATACTCCCGAATCGCTGTAAGTATGAATGGGATTTGGTAGGGTACTCGAAAACCCATCTCCAAAATTCCAATCCCAAGATGTGATCTCCCCAACTGATGTATCTTTAAATGTTACTGTATGTGGGACTGTTCCAATGACAGGATTGGCTTCAAACCGTGCCTCAGGCCCTACCCGAATACTCAGTGAAAACGTATCACTCATGTTGGGAGATTCTTCCAAATATGCTTGAATGATGACTTTCTGGCTTTCCCCACTCATTACATCATCTGGAATATTCAGACCGACATTAAGTGACAAATTTGTATCTGGGTCGAGAGTTCTCTGGGACGAGAGATTATCATCACTTCTAGAGGAAAACCGAATGCCAAACTAACTGCCACTGAAGATGAAAATAATCTTGCCCCTGAGGGCGAGCTATTTGGTATTTGGGCTGACCATGAATTGTCTGAAGATGTCGATGCTTATATTCGGGGCATTCGATAACGCTTCATCCCTAAAAGTAGCATCACCAACAGCCACTCGCCCAGGACCAGTCCCCAGGCCACGCCGGGCAGTCCCAGCCGGGTAAAGGCTGCGGTGGTCAGTACGGCCGTTCCCACCAATACCACAAACGTCGCCAGCAGCACCCGCTTTTCCCGCCCCGCCACCACCAATTCTACCGACAGCGGCAGCGAGAGCGTAAACGGAATCACACCCCAGGCCAAAATTTGCAGCAGCGGCACGGCCGTTTCATACCCCACACCAAACAGCAAACTCACCAACGGCCGCGCCAGCAGCCACAAACCCACCGCCGCTAAAACACCATAGCCCAGCAATCCTTTTTGATAGTTGGCAATTAGCAATTGGCTATTAGAAATTGGTAATCTCCAATTTCCAATCTCCAATCTCTCTCTCGCCAACACCGGAAACAGCGCCCCCATCACCGCCCCCGGCAGCAGGCGGGCTGCTTCCACCAGGCGCAAGGCCGCCGCCAGCTGGCCTGTTTGCCCCTCGGTGCCCAGCCAGCCCAGGAGGAGGATGCCCAATCGTTGCAGCAGCACGGCCGTTCCCACCAGCAGCGCCAGCCAGAAGCCGGTTTTGGCCAGGGCCACGACTGCCTGCCAGCGAAACAGCGGCCAGTTCAACCCAAAGCCGGGCAGCACCCGGTGGCACAGCCACCAACCTGCCCCGGCGCTGGCAGCCTGCGCCGCCAGCAGCCAGCCCATCAACGCTGCAAATCCACCGCCCAGCACAAACACAACGGCCGTTCCCACCACCTGCAAAACGGCCGTGCTCAACGTCAGAGCCGCCAGCCAGCCCATCTGCTCATGGCCGCGCAGAACGGCGCTGGTGAGCGTGAGAAAAGCCAGCGGCAGCAGCGACCAGCCGTACAGCCGCAGCCCTGTCACCGTCGCCGCAGACTGTCCTGCAAACGGCAGCACAAAAAGGAGTCCAATAAAAATGCCCGCCAACAGCAGCTGCAAAACCAACGCAGCGACCAGCGGAACGGTGCTGGTTTGCCGCTCCGCACCAACCTGGCGCAGCAGCACCGTGTCCAGGCCAAAGGTGCTGAAGACGTTGCCCAGGTAGAGAACGGCCGTCACCCACGCCACTTGTCCCAAACCCACCTCACCCAACTGCCGCGCTACCAGCGCCGTAAACAGCAGCAAAATCGCCTGCTGCCCCACCCGTGCCGCCAATAACCACGCCGCATTCCACCCAATGCGATTAGCCACAGAGAACACAGAGGGGAATGAGGAAAAGCGAGCGGGCCGATTTGCGTCTTCTTCGACTCTCCTCATTTACTTCTCCACAATCTCTGTGTCCTCTGTGGCCAAAACAATAATGGGAAACTGGGCCGGTTCGCGCTGGCGGCGCAGGGCTACTTTGACGGCGCGCACCCAGCGCCGCCAGCCGGGCACGGTCTCGATTTTATGCCAGCGCAGGCCCAGCTCCGTGGCCAACTGCTTTAAGCGGGCTGGCGTCAAGAAGTTCTCGCTGGGCAGCGTGTTGGAGGCGAAGCCAAGCTGCTGCAAAAAGGTAGCTTCCCGCTCGGCGACCATTTGCTGGCCGCTGGAAGGGTGCTGATAGACGGCCGTATCCAGCACCACCACCTGCCCGCCCGGCCGCAAAACCCGCCGCGCCTCGCGCAATGTCACCACATAATCCACCGAGTAGTGAAAAGCAGCATTAAAAATCACCAGGTCCGCCTGCCCGGCATCCAGCGGCAGCTGATCAAACTCCGCCTGTAAGCAGACAAACTCCGTTTCATAGTGGCGACGTACTCCCAGCCCGTCCCAATCGTTTACGCCTAAGTCCACCGCCGCCACCACGTGCCCCCGCGCCGCCAGCCGGTTGGCCAGCCAGCCATTGCCCGCGCCCAGATCGAGGATGTGTAACGGCCGTTTCAACCTTTGCTCCAACGGCCGTACCACCCGCCCAATCAGCACCCCAAAGCTCCGCGCCCGCTCCTCCCAACCGCTTTTTAACCGCGAAGCTCGCAAAGAGCGCCCAGTAAAATCTGTGGAATCTGTGTTTATCTGTGTCCTATCTTTCCCGACAAAGGGCAGTGCCTGGTAAAAGGCTGAATCTTCACTGCCGCGCCCCTCGCTGCGGCGCACCGTCTCGTATTCCTGGCGGAACTGCGCCAGCGCCGCCGCCCGCTCCGGCGGCAAAAAGCGCCAGATGCCCGCCTCGCAAGCAAACGTCAGCCCATCCACCGGGCAGCGCACCGCCTCGGCCGTTTCCCACTCCAGCGGACCACGGCAAACCGGGCAGGCGAAAGTAAATTGACTCCCTCCTTGGTTCTCACCCTGAGAGGCGAATGATGGTTCCCTCCCCCTGAGAGGGGGAGGGCCAGGGTGGGGGTCAAACCTCACCGTCAACACAAAAAAATCCCCAATGCGGTTAAACAACGGCCGTTCCGCCAACCAATCATCCAACTGCACCAGCCAGCCAAACAGGCGCGGATGCCGCCGGGCAAAGCGGTCATTGTCGGCCGTGGGCGTTACGATTGAAAGTCCACTTAGCTCCAGCAGGTGAAAGTCCGGTCCCAACGCCTGCTGTACCTGCCCCGGCGTGAAGTAAAACGTGCGGAACTGTATCCCTTCTACGTTGGCCACCACGCCGCCGCGCCGCAGCCGCCGCGTGGCCACGCGCCAATCTTTGGCCAGCAGCGCCAGCTCCCAAGGGCACACCGGCGGCATGATCACCCAGGTGAGCACCCCGCCGGGCTTAAGCAGGTGAGGCAGATGACGGGTAACGGCCGTTAAATCCGCCACGCAGTTTAAGCCGCCAAAATTGGAAAAGATGGCATCAAAAGGGCCACCCTCTACCTTGTCTAGTTCGGTGAAAGAGCAGAGTTGAGGGGTGAAACGGCCGTCCAGCCCCAACATCTCCTTTTTCCGCGCCATCTCGGCCACCATGCCAGGGGCGATGTCCGTAGCGTGCACGCGATAGCCCCGTTCGACCAATGCCACGGCGTCCAGGCCAGTGCCCGCGTTTAGCTCCAAAATGTGGCTGCCCGGCGGTGTCCAGCGCGCCACCTGGGCATACACCTTCTGCCGCATCCGCGTCAGATTGGTATGATCCTGCCCAAAGGCATCATACACGCCCGCCTTGCGCGAAAAAGCGGCCGCCACCTGCGAAAGCTGGAGATTGGAGATTGGAGATTGGAGATTAGAAGCGCGTTCGCCCGCTTCCCACTTTTCACTTTTCACTTTTTATTTCACCTGGCGAGGCAAGCGGGAGCATGGTCGTTGAGTTGGTCCAAAGTTACACCCGCCTGCCTCGCCCCTACTTTTCACTTATCACTTCAGGCTGAGGTGTTGGCCGGGCCGATTCCGTGAATGGCATGTGTGGCAGGAGTGGCTGCGCATGTTCGGCCAGCGCCAGCCGGTTAAGCCGCCAGCGGGCCAGCGGCAGCGTGGCCCAGCGATAGCCAATCGCTGCCAGCTCACGCAGGTGGGCCAATCGCCATTTGCCTGGTTGGGTCGCGATTTGCCGCAGCGTGCGCCAGCCGCGCCGGGCGCGGAACTCCTTGTGCACCACCGTGTGCAGCTGGCGGTAAAACGCCGTGGGAAACGGCCCCTGGTACATCATTGCCAGGTCGGCCGAATCGACCCAGTTTTGCTGCGGCCCCAGCTGTGCCGCCACCCGCTGGTGAAAACGTGTGCCTGGCAGCGGGTACGAAACCGAAATGCCGATGTCGTCCGGCAGGCAGTCGCGCACCAGCTGGAGCGTTTTTTCGATGTCGGCCCGGGTTTCGCCGGGATAGCCAAACTGGAGGAAAAAGCCAACCTTGATGCCCGCCCCTTGCAGCTGCGCCGCTGCCTGGCGGATTTGCGGCACCGTGGTTCCCTTCTCCATCGCGTCCAAAATCTTTTGCGAACCGGATTCCGCGCCGAGCCAGATGATGTCACAGCCCGCCCGCTTGAGCGCTGCCACGTTTTCCGCCTGGCGCACGATCAAATCGGCCCGGCTGAGGCATTTGAAGGGCAGCTGCACATTTTGAGCAGCGACCTCACCGGCAAATTCGGGCCACCAGCCTGGTTTTAGCCCCATGATGTCGTCGGCAAACCAGATGTGGTCGGGCTGGAAGGTGGTTTGCAGCCAGCGCATTTCGGCGGCGACGCTGTGCGGGCTGCGAGCGTTGTAGCGCTGGCCCCAGATCGGCTTGGCGCACCAGTTGCAGTGGTAGGGGCAGCCGCGCGTCGTCACCATGTTCATCGAATAGTAGCCATGCCGGTCCAGCCAGATGCGGCGGTATTTCTCCACATCCACCAGGTCCCAGGCGGGGTACGGCAGGTCGTCGACGGCCGTGAGGACGGGACGGTGCGGGTTTTGGCAAATGTGGTCACCGTTTTTGTAGGCCAGGCCAGGGATTTGGGCGAAGGGTTGGGTGGAACGGCCGTCCAACACCCCCAACAGCTCCAGCATCGTCTCTTCCCCTTCACCCAGCAGCACAAAATCGGCCCCGGCTTGCAGGTAGCTGGCCGCATGGTCCGTCGCATCCGAACCGCAGAGGATGACGGTACAGCCCTGGTCCCTGGCCATGGCGATCATGTTGAAGGCTGCCTGGCGCATCGCCAACAGGCACATTTTGGAGAGATAGTTGAAGCTGTCTTCGTAGATGATGGCGCAGCGGGGGCGGTGCTGCGCCAGCGCCACCTGCCACTCTGCTTCCGAATCGGCCAGCATGGCGTCGAAAAGAGCGACGCTGTAACCCGCCTGCCGCGCCACGCTGGCGGCGTACAGCGTACCCAGCGGCGGATACGGCTGCATGGCTCGCCACAGCTTGGGATCAAACTTCAGGTAATACGATTGGCCAAACAAAATCTCAGTCATAATTTTTTTCACCGCAAAGGACGCAAAGACCGCAAAGGTTTTTAAGCTTTTTATCCTTTGCGCGCTTGGCGCACTTTGCGGTTAATCATTGACGGACGATGCCAGACGTTGTTCGTAGGCGGTGAGGGTGCGATGTTGGTGGGCCTGGAAGTGGCCTTTGCAGATAACGGCCGTAAAACAACTCTCGCCCGATCCATTTTGCTGACTTTTTAACCGGGCAATTTTACGCTGCTGTTCCCACTGCTCCAACCAGCCGCCCAGCGGCGTGCGCAGCGGCAGTTCGGCCACGGTTTGCGGCCAGTGGGCTGGCTCCGGTTCGGGAATCTGCACCAGCGGTGGACCGTCGGCGTTAGGCAGAAAATCACATGCCCAGCAGTTGTGCTGGCGCAGCCTGTCGTAGACGGCGTGGCCAAACAAGGGCACCATTTGCACAATTTCGCGGGCGGTGTAGAGGTTGCGCTCGGGCAGCGTCAGGGCCGATTCGGCGACAAAGTAATTGGGGCAGAGCACAATACCGCGCCGCGCCGCCAGCCGGACGATACCAATCACCAGCGCGCGGGCCAGCCAGAGACGGCCGTTTTCCGTCACCAAAAAATAATCAATGTCTGCCTCATCCCCCACGTTGTTCATGGCCAGGGAACCCGTCACGGCCACCATGCGCACAAAGGGCAGCTGCGCCATGCGACGGCCGTAGCGCACCGCCTCCGGCCACCACTGCTGAGACCGCAGCCGCCGCTCTCGGCGAATTTCAACAATCGCTTCCCGGCCTGACAGGCAGAAAAATCCTTCATGATGGCTCAAACAATCGGCCAGCGCCGGACTGCCCACCAGGGTAGTCGCCACCGCGCTGGGCGTCGCCGCCACGCCTTCCAGGTAGCGGTGAATCTCCACGGCCGTTAGCGGATAGTCAAACAAATCGACGTAGGCCACGGTGCGCCAGATGGCTTGCTCCAGGGGGGTGAGAGCGGCGGGTGCGTGGTTCATGCGGAGGCTCCTTGACCGGGTGAAGGGGTGACAAGGTGACAAGGTGAGGACCATTGGGCGGCGGCGAGGGCCCAGAGGACGGCGCCTTTGGGCAAGGTGAGAGTCGGTTCGGGGTGGACCAGGGCCATAAGGATGAGTGCCAGCCAGACGGCCGTTGCCCCGGCAAACTCAGCGCTGCGGCCGTAACGCCACAGCGGCCACAGCCACAACAGCAGCCACAGCGCCAACCCCACCAATCCCAACTCCGCACCGATGAGCAGCGGGACGTTGTGCACCATCGCCGCCGCGGGATCGATGGCTGAGGCAGCCGGGAGATATTGGCCGAGACCCACGCCGAGGAACGGCCGTTCCCCCCACACCTGCCACGCCAGACCCCAATCCCGCTGCCGCTCCCACAACGACCGGCTCTCTAGCGGCGAATCCAGGTCCAAAAAGCGGCCCGCCAGCACGTCGCCGTAGGCCAGGGCAAAGAGCAGCACGCCCGCCGCCAAAACAGCCAGCGGTAGGGCCAGCTCCCGCCGCAGGATCGGCCCCGAACGGCGGTACTGCACCGCCAAAACCAGCCCGCCCAGCAGCAAAGCCGCCCAGGCGGAGCGAGACAAACTCACCAACAATCCCGCAACGCCTGCTGCCAGCCCGGCCCAAAAGAGCCAGCGCCAACGGCCGTTTACTTGCTGTCGATACGGCCAGATTAACAAACAAAGCGCCATCAGCAGCAGGCCCAGCTGGTTGGGGTGGCTGTTCAGGCCATAGGCTCGCAGCCAGTTTTGGCCATCGCGCTCGGCCACGCTGGTGCCTTCCACCAGCAAATCCAGCGCCGGTTCACCCAGCCAGGCCAGCCCCAATTCTCGCTGCAAGCCAAATTGGGCCACGGCCACCACGCCCTGCACCAGCAGCGCCGCCGCCAGCACCGGCCACAACCACGTCCGCTGCCACGCCGGATGGTTCACCAAAAAGAGATACACAAACCAGCACAACCCCACCATCGCCGCCAGGTATGCCGTCGCGGCGGTGAGCCGCACCAGCATGAGCAGAGAAAAGGCAGCGAGGGGAACGGTGACGGCCGTATCCCCCCAGGAAAAATCCACAGATTTCACAGATTTTCTCTCTTTTATCTGTGCCATCTGTGAAATCTGTGGATAAACGCTTCCTAGCCACCAGCCACCAACCACCAGCAGCGGCAGCAGCGACAACACGCCAATCTGCCAGCCCTGCCCGGCAACAGGCAGCGGCCGCCAGGCAAACGGGCCACCCGCCGCTGAGGCGTGGCTGATCAACAGCAAAAAGAGGGTAACGCCAAACAATATCTGGCTCATTTGTGGTTTCCGTTGAGCACTTTTTCGTAGACAACGGCCGTTTCCCGCGCCGTTCGTTCCCAGGAATATTTTTGTGCCTGCACCAGCCCCAGCTGCCGCAGGTGTTCACGCTGCTCGGCATCGGCCAGCAGGCAGGCCAGCCCATCGGCAATGGCCTCTGCCTGCCGTGGGTCGACCAGCCAGGCGGCCTCGCCGCAAATCTCAGCCATCGCCGACTCCTGGCTGGTGAGCACCGGGGTGCCGCAGGCCATCGCCTCCAGCGGCGGCAGGCCAAACCCCTCGTACAGCGACGGGAAAGCAAACACCGTCGCCAGTGAATAAATGCCCGGCAAATCTTCTTGCGGCACGTAGCCCAGATTTTGCACCGCGTCCTGCAGGCCCAACGTTTCGATCTCCTTTTCCAGCGAGCCGTTGATCAGCCAACCGTGTGGCCCCACCATCACCAGCCGCGTATCGCAGCCGCGCTGGCGCAGCTGGGCAATGGCACCAATCAGCCGCTTCAGATTTTTGCGCGGCTCAATCGTACCCACAAACAGGACAAATTGCTCCGGCAAACCATATTTGGCGCGCAGCCGGCGGCGCTGAATCGGGTCTACTAACGGCCGAAAACCATCCGGCGCCGCCTCGTGAATGACGTGAATCTTCTCCGCGGGCAGCTTGAGCACGCGGATTAAATCCTGGCGGGCGTGGTGCGATACGGTGATAACGGCCGTGGCCCGCCGCGCCACGTGCGGCAGCAGTAGCCGCAGCGCCAGCAGGCGGCTGCGCGGATGGTGGCGGCTGTGCAAAAAAAGCGACGCGTCGTGAATGGTGATGACAGACGGCCGTTCCAAACAAATCGGCGCGGTGTTGTTGGGAAAATGGCACAAATCCGGCTGCCGCTGGCGAATAATCCGAGGCAGCACCAGCTGCATCCAGACAAATCGGCTCAGGCCAAAATTATCGGCCAGGGGCAGCGCTCGCGCCAATTCCAGCTCCAGCGGCTCAAACGGGCGGTTGCTGAAGAGCAGATATTCCCACTCCGGGCGCTGCTGCACCAGGTGCGCCAACAGGCGGCCCGTGTAATGCCCCACGCCCGAACGCTGCCCCAGCAGCGGTGTACCGTCAAACCCAATCCGCATCAAACCTCCATAAAATCAACAGATTACACAGATATCACAGATAAAAAACAATCAATCTGTGACATCTGTGTAATCTGTGGATATTCTCCCCTGCCACCAAAGGCCGATGAGCAGCCAGAAGAGCAGCCCGGTGCTGTTGAACAGCAGGAAAAAGTCGAGCAGGCCGTGAATGAGAAAGGCCAGCAGTCCGGCTAAGATGGCCACCAGCCAGGGGTCAACCGCTGGCTGGCGCACGATGCGCCAGGCCAGAACCGCTTCCCAGCCCAGCCAGGCAAAAAAGGGCAGCGCGGCCAGCAGCCCGCCGCCAACCAGGAATTCCAGGTACCAGTTGTTGGTGTGAATGGTTTTGTTCCAACTGGCGGCGCCTAACCAACGGCCGTATTCCAACCGAAAATTATCCAGCCCGATGCCCAGGAACGGCCGTTGCCCAATGATTTGCAGCGCCAGCCGCCACAACGTACTGCGCTCGGGAATCGGCAGCTCGTACTCCCACGCGGGGGCAATCTGCTCCGGCTCCGGGAACGGCGAACGGTTGTTGGACGGCACCACGCGCACCGTGCTGGTGGCAAAGATACCGCTCTTCTCGCCAAACCAGGTAATCTGCTCGTGCACCACATCCCACACCAGCGTGTAGTCGCCGGGGATGGACGGGGCGCGCAGGGGGATGTGCATTTCGGCCGTTTCCCCCGGCGTCACAGGCTGGACAAACGGCCAGCGCGGTTCGGCCAGCTGCAAGCCGCTGTCCGTCTGAATCCAGCGCCCGCCCAGGTTGATCGGCTGGGGACGCTGGCTCGACCACGTCAGCGCCCCGGCATTGGTGATGGTAACCGGCACCTGCTGGATTTCGTTGGCGGCCAGGGTAAGCTGCGGCGGCACCTGCCAGGTGGCTTCGTACCAACCGTTGTCCCCTTCACTGGCAAAACGCAGCCGGAAAACATCGCTGCCCACGGTGTTGAACACAAACAACACCCCCACTACGCCCACCAGCCCCAGCCACGGCCAAATTGGACTGGCGGAAATTTCACCGCGGAGACGCGGAGAACGCAGAGTTTTTCTCTGCGACCATCTAAATCTCTGCGCTCTTTGCGTCTTTGCGGTTAATTTCATCAACAACGCCATCATGACACCTACCGCACCAATCGTCACAAAGCTGGCCCGGCTGAGGGTTTGGAAGCTGGCCTGAACGAGCAAGGCCATGAGCAAGACGGTTAGCAGGAGTACGGCCGTCTTCCCCGACTTTAGCCACCATAACCAGCCCGCCACCAGCAGCAGTGGCACGGTCACCTCAATGAACATGGCGGTGTGGTTGGCGTAATCCAGCGGGCCAGTCAGCCGCAAATATTCACCCGTCACCGTAATGCCGCTGCGGAAGGGAGCCAGCCAGCCAAACTCGCGCCCCAGCCACACCTCCGCCAGGCCAATGGCTGCCGCCAGCAGCCCGGCTGCCAGCAGCGCCAGCAGCAGCCGGGTACGCTGCCCCGCCTTTTGCACCAAAATCGGCACCGCCAGCGCCAGCGCCATTCCACTGAGCAAACGCAGCGACGTTTTCAGAGCGTTGCCATTGTGCTCTGTGGCCAGAACGGCCGTCGCCACAAACATCCCGCCCGCTACCAACAGCAGCACCACCCCGCGATGTGGCAGCAGGGGCAATGGCCGTTCCTGCGACCACACCGCAACCGCCGCCAGCAATACCAGCCCCAGCAGCAGCTCCAGGTTAGTCACCGCCAGCGTGCCAACGGCCAGCAGCGGCCGGTCCAGCTCAAACGGCAGGGCGAGCGCCAGGAGCAGCAGCAGGCCGTAGCCGATGGGACGCGGGTGGAGGTGGGTCATACGGCCGTCTCCAGCAAAAGTGGCTGGCGCAGCGCCCAGACACAGCCCAACAGCAGCACACTTTCCGCGGCCAGCACCGACAGCGCCGGACCCAGCACCCCAAATTGGGGAATAAGCAGCCAGCAAAACAAGGCGTGGAGCAGCAGGGTAACGGCCGTTAACGCCGTCAACATCTGCTGTTGGCCGCGGGCCACCAGGTAATGTGTCAGGCTGTAGTTGAGGTAAACCGGCAGCACCGTCAGCCCGAGCACCTGCAAGACGGGCGCGCTGGCGGCAAAGTCGGGGCCGTACAGCCAACCCACCAGCCACGGACCGGCCAGCCCAAAGATCAGCGCCACCGCCGCGCCCGCCAGCGCCAGCAGCAGGCTCGTTTGCCGCCCCAGCTGCCCCGCCCGGCGGCGGTTTTGGGTAAGCGCCAATGAAAACGCGGGAAAAACGGCCGCCAGCAGCGAGGCGGGTAAAATTTGAGTTGGTTCCACCAGCCGCCACGCCGCGCTGTAGTGAGCCACGGCTGCGGCGTCGCCCCACACCGCCAGCAGCAAGATGGCCAGCCGCGTGTATGCAATCGAGAGGAAGATGGCGAGCCCCAGGGGCCACGCCTGCTGGATGAGCTGCCGGGAAACGGCCGTTACCGGCCAGCCACTTGGTAAAAGCTGGGCAAAGTCATCCACCCAGCCTGCCTGCCGCAGTTGGCTCAGGGCAAACAGCAGGGCGCTGGCCATCACCAGCAGGCTGATGATGGCCAGCCACAGCAGTTGTTCTGTTTGCCAAAGGATGAGAGCGCCGAAAACGGCCGTACCCACCCGCACCCACAACAAAAGCTGCACCTCCACCCACAGCCGCTGCTGCCCGCGAAACACGTAGGCCACAAACTCAACAAAGGTTTGCAGCAGCAGGGTCAGCCCCAGCAAAAAAATCACTGGGCCATGCACAGGTTGGTTAAATGCCACCGCAACCAATACGGTCACCACCGGCAGGCACAGCCACAGCTTCAGCCGGAATGCGCCCACCACCTGCGGTCGTGCCGCCAGGCCAAGCCGGGCCACTTCGCGGGTGACCAGCAATTGCAAACCAAAATCGGCCATCTGCACAAGGACAAAACCCAGAGCCAGGGCGTAGTTGTAACTGCCAAAATCGGCCGTGGTCAACCGCCGCGCCGCCAGCAGGAGCAGCAAAAAGGTGGCGGCCCGGCCGCCCACTTCGGCGCCCAGCTTGAGCAGGGTGTTGGTTGTTAGCTGCCGGGTAAACAGCAAGGATGCAATCATAAATCGGGTCCATAGCGCGCAGCGGCGGTAGGTATCGCCATACTCCGCGCTGCCTATTTCTACGCAGTATACCCAATCTTAGATCTATATCAGCCACTGATTAACACGAATTGGCACGGATGCAAACCTGAAATCAGTGGCAATCCGTGGCAAAAACCTCTGTGCCCCTCTGCGGTTCTCTGTGCAGCTCTGTGTTCCACGCTTCTTGCAGGAAGCTGCTAACCATACCAATTAACTGATTGTCTCCATAGATTGAGCCATATTGTCTCTTTGCAAATCCAGATTGTCTCTGTAAAGTTGGGCCATTCAACCCGATTGGAGGCAGCATATGAAAGGCCAATTTGCCCGGCGCATGGCGCGCACGCAGAAATCATTTATTCGTGAAATCCTCAAGGTTACCCAAAATCCGGCGGTTATTTCCTTTGCCGGTGGGCTGCCCAACCCCAACTACTTCCCCATCGAGCCGCTGCGCGCCGCCGCCGACCGCGTGCTGGCTGAGGAAGGCCGCACGGCATTGCAATACGCCCCCACGCTGGGCCACGAACCGCTGCGGGCCTTCATTGCCCAACGTTATGCGGAACGCACAGGCATGGCGGTTGAGCCCGATGAAATTCTTATCACCAACGGGTCGCAGCAGGGGCTGGATTTGGTAGGTAAGATCCTGATTGACCCCGGCGACCACGTGCTGCTGGAATCACCCAGCTATCTCGGCGGCATCCAGGCGTTTACGATGTACGAGCCGGAATTCCAGGCAGTGCCGTTGGGCAGTGAGGGGGTGGATACGGCCGTACTCGCCCAAAAATCCACCCATCCCCTCAGCAAATTGTTCTACGCCCTGCCCAACTTCCAAAACCCCAGCGGCATCACCTACTTGCTGGCAACCCGGCAGGCTGTCAGCCAGATCCTGGCCGAGAACGAAACCTTCCTCATCGAAGACGATCCGTACCGCGAGCTGCGCTTTTTGGGCGAGGATTTGCCGCCGATCGCCAGCTTCAACCGGGAGCGCGCCTTTTTGCTCGGCTCGTTCTCCAAAATTATAGCCCCCGGCTTCCGCATGGGCTGGATTTGCGCCCCGGCGCCGCTGATGGACAGGCTGGTGACGGCCAAGCAGGGCACCGATCTGCACTCCAATTACGTCTCACAGCTGATCATTCACCGCTATTTGCAAGACAACGACCTGGATGCTCACATCGCCACGATTCGCGCCGCCTACAAGGCACAGCGAGAAACGATGGTGGCGATGATCGAGGAGTGTTTCCCGCCGGAGGTCACGTTCACGCTGCCGGAAGGCGGCATGTTCTTGTGGGTCAGCCTGCCGCAGCAGCTCTCGGCGATGGATTTGTTTGAGATTGCCGCCAAAGAAAACGTGGTGTTTGTACCCGGTGCGCCGTTCCACGTCAACGGCACCGGCCACAACACGATGCGCCTCAGCTTCTCCAACACCGCCCCCGAGGTAATCGAAGTGGGCATGGCTCGATTGGCAAAGGCGATCAAGCAGATGTTGGTGACCGTATAACAATCAAAGATTACGCAGATTTTCCAGATCTCTATCTTTTCAATCTGCGCAATCTGTTGATGAAAAAGGAAGAAAATGCTCGATCTCACAGTCAGCCGCGACAACAAGCCGCCCCTGTACCGGCAGATTGCCGAGCAGATCAAGACGCAGATCAGCAACGGCCGTCTGCCTGCCAACAGCCGCCTGCCCACTGTACGCGGTCTGGCCCGCTCGCTGGGGGTGACGCGCCTGACGGTGCAAAACGCCTACGCCGAGCTCCAGGCCGACGGCTGGATCGAAGCCACGGTGGGGCGCGGCACGTTTGTGAGTACGGCCGTACAGCAAATGAGCCTCCAGCCGACCGTCGGCCAATACCTCACGCCAGACAGCGCCATCAACGACATGCTGGCCATCAATCAGGTCATCGGCGTGCGCTCGATGGCCATGGCCCACGCCGATCCGGCCTTGTTTCCGCTGGACGTTTTCTGGCGGCAGATGGAGCGGCTGCGCCCGGAGGCCAACCAGCTCTTTAGCTATGGCCCCATCCAGGGAGACGCTGCCCTGCGCGTGGAAATCGTGAAGCTGCTGCACGAAGATGCTATCCAGGCCAGCCCTGATGACATCCTCGTCACCTCCGGGGCAATCCAATCGATCTCGCTGGCAACGGCCGCCATTGCCCAGCCGGGTGACGCCGTTCTGGTGGAACAGCCCACTTTTTTGGCAGTGCTGAACATTTTAAAGGCGCAGGGATTACGGCCGTTACACGTTCCCATGCAGCTCGACGGCCCTGATTTAGAGCGGATGGAACAGCTCATCAGCCAGCATCGGCCCCGCTGCTACTACACCGTGGCCAACTTCCACAATCCCACCGGCTACAGCACCAGCGCCGCCAAGCGGCAGGCAATCTTGCAGCTGGCGCAGCAGCACAATCTGCTCATCATTGAGGATGATATTTACGGCAAGCTGGGTTTTGCGGGTCCGCCGCCGCCCAGCTACAAGCAGCAGGATACGAGCGACAGGGTGCTCTATCTGAGCAGCTTCTCCAAAATGCTGATGCCGGGGCTGCGCGTGGGTTACCTGCTGATGCCGCCCGCCTGGCGCGATCAGCTGCTCACTCTGCGCCGCGCTACCGATTTGTGTGGCACGGGCATTCTGCAGCGGGCGCTGGCCCACTTTTTGCAGGAAGGTGAATTGAAAAAGCATCTGCGGCGGGTGGTGCCCATTTACCGGGAGCGGCGTGATGCGCTTATGGCCAGTTTAGGGCGGTGGATGCCAACGGCCGTTCGCTGGAGTGAACCGCAAGGTGGTTTTAGCTGCTGGGTCAGCCTGCCGCGCCGCCTGCCGCCAGGTTTGCTCTACCGGCAGGCGCTGGAAAATGGCTTTGCCTTCACCCCTGGCGAGGCGTACCTGATGGAAGAAACTGGCCACGAACATCTGCGGCTCTGTTTTGGCAATCTCAGCACCGAGGGGATTGAAGCGGGGGTGAAGCTGCTCGCCGCACTCATCCAGCAGCAGCTAGACAGCACTCTCCCCCGCAGCGATTGGTTGCCCTATGTGTAATCTGTAGCCGCGGTTTCTTACCGCGTTTTAAGAACGCGGTAAGAAACCGCGGCTACGGCAAGAGAGTTCATGATGAATCAACAATTGGCGAGTGACAAAACAAATCAAGCCGATCTGTTGGCGGCGACGTTTCAGGTAGCCAGTCAATTTTTAGAGGGGCTAGATGCACGGAAAGCGGCCGTTTTTCCCCACGGCCCGTACCAATCCGCCGACTTGGCGGAAGATGGCGTGGGCGCCCAAGCCGCCCTGGCCCAGTTCCGCCAACGGTACGAGGACGGGCTGGCGGGCAGCGCCGGGCCGCGTTACTTCGGCTTTGTCACCGGCGGCAGCACCCCTGCCGCGCTGGTGGGCGACTGGTTGGCCACCGCCTACGACCAAAACCCGGCCGCCGACGAAGATTCCAACGCGCCGCAGGTGGAGCAGGAAGCCATCCACTGGCTGCGCCAGCTCTTTGGCCTGCCTGACACATTTGTGGGCACGTTTGTCAGCGGGGCGACGATGAGCAACTTTGTAGGCCTGGCCCAGGCGCGTGAGTGGATTGGCCAACAGCAGGGCATTAATGTGGCCGAAGCGGGATTGTGGGCGGTACGGCCGTTTCCCATCCTCGCCGCCACGCCGCATTCCAGCGCCAAAAAAGCGCTGGCCATGCTGGGCCTGGGCCGCCAGGCGATCACCCCCGTGCCCACGCTGCCCAACCGGGAAGCGATGGACGTGGCGGCCCTGGCCGAAATCCTGGCCACGCTGGACCAGCCCGCCGTGGTCATTGCCAGCGGGGGCACCGTTAACACCGTCGATTTTGATGATTTGCAGGCGCTGGCCGAACTGAAGCAAAAATACAACTTCTGGCTGCACCTGGACGCAGCCTTTGGTGGCTTTGCCGCCTGCTCGCCCCAATTTGCCCATCTGCTCACCGGGCAAGAAGCGGCCGATTCGATCACCATCGACGCCCACAAATGGCTCAACGTGCCTTACGATTCGGCCATGACATTTACCCGCCATCCCGAACTGCAATTGGCAGCTTTCCAAAATTCGGCCGTCTATTTAGGTGATGCGAACGAGAACCCCAGCCTGGTGCACTGGACGCCGCAAAATTCGCGCCGCTTTCGCGCCCTGCCCGCCTGGATGACCTTGTTGGCTTACGGCCGTTCCGGCTACCGCGATATCGTCGAGCGCAACTCTGCCCAGGCGCGCTGGCTGGGTGAACAAATCGCGCAGTCGGACCAGTTTCGCCTGCTGGCCCCGGTGCGGCTCAACTGCGTCTGCTTCACCCCGGCGAGTAATCCCAGCCTGCCCCAAATTCAGGAATATTTGGCAAAGGTGCGCGATGACGGCCGCGTCTACCTGACGCAAACGGTATACCAGGGCCAGCCCGCCATCCGCGCCGCCTTCTCCAACTGGCAAACCGAGCAGCGAGATGTGGAGATTTGCTGGCAGGCGCTGTGTGAGTTAGTGGAGATTGGAGATTGAACGAGTCTCTAATCTCCAATCTCTAATCGCTTAGAAGAATTATGTTAACTAAAGCGAGAACCATTTCTTTCTCCCAAACCGCCCTCTGGCAAGGTGTCAAAGCCGAGCTGCCTATCACCCTGGGCGTGATTCCCTTTGGCATGATTTACGGCGTGTTGGGATTGTCTGCCGGGCTGACGCCGCTGCAAGCCCAGGCGATGTCCTCGATTGTGTTTGCCGGGTCGGCCCAATTTTTGGGAGCGCAGCTGATCAGCGTGGGCACGCCGCTGCCCGTTTTGTGGCTGACAACGTTCATTGTGAACCTGCGGCACGTGCTGTACAGCACCGCCCTCGGCCCGGACGTGCAGCATTTGTCGCGCCGTTGGCGCTGGCTGCTGGCCTATCTGCTGACGGATGAGGCGTACGCGGCAACGGCCGTTCACTACGGCAACAGACAAATCCCGCTGGCGCACAAACATTATTTCTGGCTGGGGGCTGGCTTTACCTTGTGGGGTGTGTGGCAGGTGAGTACGGCCGTAGGCATCCTGCTCGGCACCCAGGTGCCGCCGGAGTGGGGGCTGGATTTCACCCTGGCGCTCACCTTCATCGGCATTGTGGTGCCCACGCTGAAAGACCGGCCCAACACGATGGCCGCGCTGACCGCCGGGCTGGTGGCTGTGCTGGCGTTTAACCTGCCCTACAAGCTCGGCCTGATGCTGGCCACGCTCACCGGCATCGGCGTGGGTGTCTGGCTGGAAAACCGGAAAAAATCAGGACACTGATAAACACTGGTTTTCACAGATAAAAGCCTCAAAATGAGTGTCAGTCTGTGTTAATCAGTGTCCCATTCAAAATGGATGAAATATGACTCTTTGGATTGCAATTATTGGCATGGGTGTCATTACATACGCCATTCGGCTGGCACCAATCTGGCTGCTGGAACGGGCCACGATTAGTGTGGGCTGGCGGCAGGCGTTACGATTTGTGCCTGCGGCCGTTCTTTCCGCTATCATCCTGCCGGAACTGGTTATGCCTGGCGGCACGTTCGACCTGTCGCTGGGCAACGCCCGACTCCTGGCCGGCCTGGCCGCTATCCTGGTCGCCTGGCGCACGCAGAATATTTTGTGGACGCTGGTGGTGGGGATGGGGTTGTTGTGGGTGATGGGATGATGGGGTGACGGGGTGACGGGGTGACAAGGTGAAGGGGTGAAGGGGTGAAGGGGTGATCTGTGAGCAGGGTTGACTTGCCACTTGCAACTTGCAACTTGCCACTCATCCACTCGCACACTTTTTGAGGAAAACATGATTGAAGAATTTGTAGAAGTTGGTGTTGTGAAAGAGCTGTATCGCTTTCCGGTGAAGTCGATGCGGGGGGAGGCTTTGCCAGAGGCGCACGGGTATTGGCATGGGCTGGATGGCGACCGGCGGTTTGCCTTTGTGCGTTCGGACAACCGCTCCGGGTTTCCCTGGCTGACGGGGCGCGAGGTGCCGCAGATGCTGCTGTACACGCCCCGCTACACGCAGCCGGATGAAGTGGCTGATTCGCCAGTGGAGGTAGAAACGCCAGACGGCCGTATCGTCCCCATCCACGCCGCCGAACTCAACCAGGAACTGGCCGACGCCTACGGCAAGCCGGTCAACCTGATCAAAATCGGGCGCGGTGCGTTCGACAGCCAGGTGATTTCCGTCATGAGTACAGCTACGGCCGAAGCATTGGGTGAGTCGATTGGAACGGACGTTGAGGGAAAAATTTCCCCTTTGCGCTTCCGGCAAAACATCATCATCGAACCGTTTGATAACCAGCCCTTTGTCGAAGAGCGCTGGCTGGACAGCAGCCTGGTGTTTGGCAGCCATGACGATAGTCTGCGGATTCGCCTCAACCGGCGCATCCAGCGCTGCGTGATGATTAACATTGATCCCCAAACCGGCGAAAAAGAACCTGCCGTACTTAAAACAGTCGCCCGGACGCGAGACAACTGCGTCGGCGTCTACGGCAGCACCGAGCGCCCTGGCATGGTCCGCGTGGGGGATGTGGTGAAGCTGGTAAGAGTGTAATTAGGTAATTGGGTAATTGCTCAATAACAAATAGGTTTTCAACAATGGACGCATTCGAAATTGGCGATCTAATTGCTCAACAAGCGGCTGGTGAACGGCCGTATCTCGAATTTTTGCGCCAGCCCTCCATGAGCCTGGGGCTGTACGTTCTGCCCGCGGGCGGCGTGGACCCCCAGCAGCCGCACAACGAGGACGAAGTGTATTATATCGTCAGCGGTCAGGGGCAATTTACCGTGGGTGACGAAACCCAGCTGGTGCAGCCGGGCAGCATCGTATTTGTGGCCGCACACGTGCCGCACAAATTCCATTCCATCACCGAAGCGCTCAAAATCCTGGTCTTCTTCGCCCCCGCCGAGACGTAATCATTTGCCACAGAGAACAAAGAGTTTAAAGAGGAAGAAACAAAATTCTCTTTTTCCTCTGCGTCCTCTGTGGCCATAAGGGAAAATAAATGCCCACCTACCCTTTTATGCAGGTTGATGCGTTTACGGAACGGCCGTTAGCCGGGAACCCCTGCGCCATCATCTTTGACGCGGACGACCTGAGCGCCGAGCAGATGCAGGCCATCGCCAAAGAGATGAACCTGTCCGAAACCGCTTTTGTGCTTAAATCGGAGATTGCCGACGTGCGGGCACGGTACTTCACCCCCGCCGAAGAGATTCCCCTGGCAGGCCATCCCACCATCGCCACGATACACGCGTTGGTCGAACGCGGTGATGTGGCTTTTCAGGGTGATTACACGAAAATAATTCTCGAACTGCAAGTTGGGCCAATTCCGATTGAGCTGTACCCGGCAAAAACTGGCGTGCGTGTAGTGATGAATCAGAAGAAGCCAGAGTTCCTGGCAAAACTTTCTCCACAAGAAGTGATGCCTCACTTTGGCCTGGAAGCGGCCGACTGCCTGCCAGACGCCACGCCGCAAATCGTCAGCACCGGCACGCCGCAGCTGATGATTCCCGTGCGCGATTTGCCAGCACTGAGCCGCGCCCGGCTGAACACCGCCACCTACCCCGCCTTCCGCCAGAGCGCCGGATTTTTCAGCCCGCACCTGTTTTGCCTGCAAGGCGCCACCGATCAGAGCGATACCTTCGCCCGCCACTTCGGCGTGCCACCAGACACGATGGAAGATCCGTTCACCGGCTCGGCCACGGGCGGCATGGCCGCTTACCTGTGGCACCATCACCTGCTCAGCAAACCCACCTTCATCGCCGAGCAGGGCCACTGGATGAACCGCCCCGGCCAGGCACAGGTAGAGGTCGTTGGCCCGCCGGAGGAGATTGAAACGGTGAAAGTGGGCGGAACGGCCGTTACCATCATGACCGGTCAGCTAACGATCTAGGAAACTATTCATCAAAGATTACGCAGATTTACCAGATTTTTAATCTATTCAATCTGCGAAATCTTTGATAACAAAACCTCAAAAAACTCTGTGTCCTCTGTGGCAAAAAATAGAACTGGAGCAACGATGAAAGAGTACACCCAACTAGCCAATACCGAAGTCCGCCGCGCCGACCGCGCCGTCACCGACGAGGTCTGGATTCGCGCCCTGCTGCACCGCGCCCCGGTAGGCGTACTGGCCTTCACCCAGGGCGATCAGCCATTTCTCAACAGCAATTTGTACGTTTACGATGAGGCAGCCCACGCCATCTACATGCATACGGCCCGCGTCGGCCGTACCCCGGCTAACCTGGCACGCGAGACCAAAATCTGCTTCACCGTGTTTGAGATGGGCCGCCTGCTGCCCGCCGCCGAGGCGCTGGAGTTCAGCGTGGAGTACAGCGGCGTGACCGTGTTTGGTACGGCCGTTACCATCGACGATCCCGTCGAAGCCCAACACGGCCTCCAGCTGCTGCTGGACAAATACGCCCCTCACCTCAAACCAGACGTGCACTACCGAGGCATCACGCCGGAGGAATTGAAGCGTACGGCCGTTTACCGCCTCAACATCCACGAATGGAGCGGCAAGAAGAAAGAAGTGGCGGAAGATTTTCCGGGCGCTTTTTATTATGGACAATGAGGGATAAGCAGTGAAAAGTAAAAAGTGATAAGTGAAAAGTGGGCGTAAACTTTTTACTTTTCACTTATCACTTTTCACTCACTCCCCGCAGCACTTTTCAGCCAAATCGCCAGTCGCCAGCCAAAAGTGAACGCGCTATAGTACGGGCATGGAACCTGCACATCCGCCTGGCATTCATCCCGAACACGACGTCAGTTACAAACGGCCGCTGGCTTACCACGAACTGCGTGACATCATCGACCTGAGCCTGTGGGCCGGGCAGCTGCTGCTGCAGCACGGCGCCACCAGTCTGCGTGTCGAAGAGTCCGTGCACCGCATTGGCACTGGCCTGGGCTGCGACTGGCTCGACATTCTCGTTTCGCCCAACGTCATTGCCATCACTGCCTCCAGCGGCTCAGAGTTCCGCACCAAGCTGCGCCGTGTCGTCGCGCTGGGCGTGGACCTGGGCAAAGTTACCGCCCTTAACGACCTCAGCCGCCGCATCATTAACGGCGAGCTGGACCGCTTCCAGGTGCGCACCGAGCTGGAGCACATCGACCACATGCCACGCAGCTACAACCGCTGGCTGGTGGTGGTGATGGTCGGGCTGGCCTGCGCCGCCTTCAGCCGCCTGTTTGGCGGCGATTGGATCATCTTTGGCATCACCTTTGGCGCGTCGGCCGTGGCCATGATTTTGCGCCAGGAGCTGGTCCATCGTCACTTCAATCCACTGCTGGTAGTGGTTGCCTGCGCCTTTGTGGCGGGCTGCCTGGCCAGCACCGCGGGACTGCTGCACCTCAGCAACCAGCCAGAGACTGCGATGGCTGCGGCCGTTTTGCTGCTGGTTCCCGGCGTGCCGCTGATCAACTCCGCCCAGGACCTCATTCGCGGCCACCTGGTAACTGGCATTGCCCGCGGCGTGACGGGTGTGCTCATCTCCCTGGCGATTGCCCTGGGCCTGCTGCTGGCGCTCAGCCTGACGGGAGTGACGCTGTGAATCCGCTGCTGGTGGCACTGTTAGGAGATGCCTTCTGGTCGGCGGTGGCTGCTACGGGGTTTGCCATTTTGTTTAACGTGCCGCGCCGCGCCCTGCCCGGCTGTGCCGCGGCCGCCGCCTGCGGCCATGCGCTGCGCACCTGGGTCATGCAAATGGGACTGCCCATCGAACCGGCCACCCTGCTGGCGGCTACAACCATCGGCTTCATGGGTGCCTATTTCTCACGCCGCCTAGAGTCACCCACGGCCATTTTTACCGTCCCAGCGGTGATTCCGATGGTGCCGGGCACGTTTGCTTTCCGTACCATGCTGGGCATCTTGGAGATCACCAACATGGGTGTTTTTGGCAGTACGCCGGTGCTGGTGGAGGCAGGCCTGAATGCCATCAAAACGGGGCTGATTCTGGCCGCCCTGGCCGGTGGAATTATCGCCCCGAGGCTGTTGTTCTGGCGGGACAAGCCGGTTGTATGATTTGTAATTAGGTAATTGGGTAATTATGTCAATTACTCAATTACTCAATTACTCACTTACTTCTTCAAGGAGGATGCACAGCATGCCATTTATCATTCATGCCATGTCAGAGGCGGACTGGACGGCCGTTGCCCAAATTTACGCCGATGGGATTGCCACCGGGGAAGCGACCTTTGAAACGGAGGTGCCTACCTGGGAAACGTGGCACGCCGGTCGTCTGCCGCACAGCCGCTTTGTGGCCCGGTCGGAAGCGGGCGAGGTGGTGGGCTGGGCGGCGCTTTCGGCCGTTTCCAGCCGCTGCGTTTATGCGGGCGTGGCCGAGGTCAGTGTGTACGTGGCCCCGGCCAGCTGGGGGCAGGGCATCGGCAAACAGCTGCTGCAAACGCTGATTGACAGCTCGGAAGCGGCCGGGATTTGGACACTCCAGGCGGGCATCTTCCCGGAAAACGTAACCAGCGTGACGCTGCATGAGAAGCTGGGCTTTCGCGTGGTGGGACGGCGGGAAAAGTTGGGGCAGCAGTACGGCCGTTGGCGAGATGTCCTCTTCCTGGAGCGGCGCAGCCAAATCGTCGGAGTTGGTGTGGACGCCACCGAATGAATTCGGTGTCTGGGAAGGGAAGTCTGCTGAAGCAGACTACCTACACATCACTGTTTCCAGTGCGCTTTAGCGTACTTCTCGTTTTAGCTGAGGAGTTCATTCCTCAGCGGGGGTGGTGAATGAAATCTACATTGTCAAACGAGAGGAACGGTTGATGCAGCTGTACGAAATTCGGGAATGTAAAGCGGAAGAATGCCAGTTTCGCTTCCCGGCGGCGGCGGGCGATCCGGCGGGGTTGCGCTGCCCGCACTGCGGCGCAGCCACAACGCTGGTTGCCACGCCGCAGGCTGGCGGTGCACCATCCTTGCAAACCGCGCCGCGTTTTACCCGGCTGGAACTGCTGCTGGACAACATTCGCAGCCTGTACAACGTGGGTGCCATCCTACGTACGGCCGATGGTGCGAGCATCAGGCATCTGCACCTGGGCGGCATTACCGCCCCACCAACCCATCCCAGGCTGGCCAAAACAGCCCTCGGCGCGGAAAGCGCTCTGTCCTGGACGCAGCATCGCAACAGCGTGCACGCCGTAAGTCAGCTAAAGTCTGCGGGATATTTGATTTGGGTGTTGGAGGAGGGGGAAACGGCCGTTAACCTCTTCACCACGCCGCTGCCCGCCACCGCCAACCAACCCATCCTGCTCGTCATAGGCAACGAAAAAGTGGGTGTTGATCCTGCCATTCAGCAGTTGGCCGACTGCACCCTGGCTTTGCCCATGAGTGGTGTCAAAAATTCGCTCAACGTTGCCGTCGCTTTTGGCATCGCCATCTACCAGATTCAATTTGGATAATTCAACCGTTGCCATCAAACATGTTGGAGAGAGAATTGCAGTTAAATCACACCTTTCTACCGCGTGTAGATTTCTGAAACTGGTCAATATCCGTCTCACCTGAAAACAGAAATTTGAAAAATGACTTACTTTGAAAGCGACAAGTTTGCCTGATTCCAAGCAAAATCAAATAACTGCGGGTACCAGATTCATAGAAGCTCTTTGATATATCTCGCTGTATTGCAAGGTGCCTGATTGCATTCTCAGCTGTATTATTGTGCCATGGGATTCCGTCGTGGTTGAGAAAAGTAAACAAACTATCCTCGTATCGAATAAACCGCTTCTGATATTTGATGACTAATTCGGATTTGTATTGCCTATTTATGATCATCTTCGCATAAAATTTCTCAACATGTTTTCTGAACTTGTTTAGATTTCGTTTCTTTAAACCATGCGTCTGGATAGCTTCCATAATTGGAATAATTAGACTTCTAACCTCCGAAGCAAATATTTCATACTCTGTATCAAAAGGCGACTTCCATAAATCGTCATTCAAGTCCCGAATTAAGTGAACCCAACATTTTTGTTGCGTGCATTCAACAGAGTCATATCCTGTGTAAAAATCTGAAATTAATATACCCGAATAACCTGCCAAAAACTCATGGGCAATCGTTCCCTCCCTGCTATCCTGCAATTTAAATATCACATACTGCCCATCTGTAAAAACCCACACGTATTGCCCAACTCCTCGAATATTAACAGGTGTCTCGTCGGCATGAATAAAGGGACTCATAAGTAAATGCTCGCCTATAATCCTTTCCGTTTCAGAATAATAATGGCCAAGGTCTTTTATTAATTTGGAAATGTAGTGTTCAGGCTCAGGTTCATTGAATTGCTCTCTCAGCACTTCTGCAATACTTGCATATGTCACACGTAAGGATACTCGTTGATAACCAACAAACGCTTTGAATCCATGGCCGTATAGTTGGTTTGCTCCAAATTTCGCTATGCCTGGAGGAGCATAATACCGATGGCATTTTAAACAGTAAGCCTGGACGCCTACATACTCTGTAACTGTTTTTCTGATCCCGCTTCTGGTTAAGACAAGGTCAATAATTAACCTTTTTGACACGCGCTTGGATACTTGTCCCGCAGGTTTGAGTTGTTCATCTTCATGCTTGGGACAGAATTTACCTGGCGGCACTTGAATGACTCTCGTGGGCTTGGGTTTTTCTTTCCTTTGACCTTGATACCCTTTTTTTACGCCAGCTCGATGCCTCTGTTCTTCCTTTTCCCGTCTGCTCTGGCGGAAATAGATCTTTTTATCATAGTTCGTATGAGCAAACTTGAGAATTGTTTGGAATTGACTATGGATCTGTTTCCCAGTTTCTGTGGCATGTTGCTTGGGGTAGTTGGCAAAATCAACGTCGGATAGTGTTTTAGCTGAGTACTTAATCTTGGAAAGCTCATCGACCAACAACTTCAAAGATTGACAATCTTCCTTGTTGTATGGAATCAGCATCTCCTTATATTTTGCGTTTTGGTTTTCATCCCAATGATGCCGCCAAACAAGGCTTTGCAAGCCAGAAGCATCAGGCGATGTCCAGGCTGCGCCGATGAATTCGCCGATCGCTTTCAAACTGTTTGAGCGCACCGGAAAGTACACCTTGCCGTAAATGTGGCTGTTGACGTTAACCAAGCGTTGGGCCAGGCTCTCGCTGTCGGTCTCATATCGCCGTGCCAATCTGGCAATGGCTCTGGGTTCATAGCTGCCGTAATGGTAAATCGGCGCGTCGGGGTACTGTTTCGCCTTCTCCAAAAATCCCCGCCATATCTGTTCTTCGTCACGGTCGCTGTCCGCCCAAAAAGATTGGTAAGTGCTTGTGTCCCCTTCACACACCAGGAGGCCAATAAGGTAATAAAATCCCTTGTCGGGCACACCTTCTAGATCCAAGAATAGTTCCACTGGCTGCCGGGTTAGCTCAGGCAGTTCTTGGAGGTAGATTTTCTCCGTGCGAATGGCCAACGCCTGCAATTCAATTTTATGGGTTGGTTGGGGTGGATTTCTGGTCCGCTTTTTGCGTTTTCTCGGCTTGTACAGGTAGGAGAGCTGCTTGACGGTGAAAATGCCTTTCTGCTCGTACTGCCGAATCATCTTTGGTGTGACTCTATCCAGCAAGCTCAGATTGTCTTCCTGTTCCGCTTTAGCCCGGCAAGCACTTCGGAACCGACACAAAGGGCAATATTTGTTCAGGATAACAGGTGGTGCTTCCAGGCAGGCTTCATTAACCCATTCCCGCAACGGTTCAAGGAGAGGGATTAGTGTTTTATCGCGGTCTTCCAACTTCATTTTGGTTAATTTGCCTTGCACACTAATGATTCTGCCAGTTGCAGGCTGCTTCTTCTGCAACAGTGCTAGAGCGTAACCAGCAAACGTCACTTCAATCCGCTGCTCTTTGGTAACGGTATACGTCCCCGCAAAAATGGTCGGTTCGTAACTGTACCGGCCAAGTGCCGAGCTGCTATCAACCTTAACCAGCAAACCGCAGTCAGCTTCAAGCCCATCTGCTTGCAGGGTTGCATCTACCAGGAATTCACTTCTGTTATTGAGCCCCTTTTCGGCAAACGATTGTAAGTCAAGCTGTTTCTGCTTTAGGTCATTGACGTACTGATGGCGGTTGGCAATCTTCTGCTGTTGTAATATGCGGGTATATTCATGGGGCTCGCCCTGCTGGTTCGTACAGAGCAACAGATACGCTTTTCGCGGACATTGTGAATAAGCCACCAAAACGTCAGTCGAGATAATCTTGTTCATGCTTTCATTACTCCTCAGATCTCAAATGCATCTATTAAGAAGTAGGTGCATTCCCAAACTATGATTACAGAAAGCAAGCTTCGAAGATCAGTTTATTGTTCATTCTCGTTCCCACGCTCGGCGTGGGAATGCAGGGGGTGGCGCTCTGCGCCGCGCAGGGGACGCTGGAGCGTCCCGATCTTCATTCCACGCAGAACGTGGAACGAGATGGCCATATTTTTAAGGGGTGGTGACGCAGCGGAAGCCGACGTTGGGCACCAGGCGGAATTCGGGGGCGCGCTGGCTGGCGCGATTGGTGAGGCGCAGCTCCTCAGCGGGGCTGTCGTAGCCGCCGCCGCGCAGCACGCGGTGATCGGTAACGCTGACGGCCGGTCCGGTGGGATTTTCCGCCGGGCTGCGGTCATAGTAAATCGGGTCATAGCCGTCGACCACCCACTCCCAGACGTTGCCCGCCACGTGGTGCAGGCCAAATGGGCTGGCGCCTTCGGGCAGGCTGTTGACCGGCTGCAAATTGGCGAAGGTTCCAGCAAAAACGGCCGGAATGGTGCTGTCCTCACCAATTTCTAGCGCACTGCCCCAGGGGTAGAAACGGCCGTCACCACCACCCGCCGCCAATTCCCACTCCGCCTCGGTAGGCAACCGCCCACCCACCCACTGGCAGTAGGCATTCGCCCCGTGCCAGCTGACGTTGTTGATGGGGAAGTCACCAAATCCATCAACAGGCACATACTCAACGGTGTTGTCGGTGAGATAGCTTTGGGTCGTTTCAAAATTGGTGGAGAGGCAGGTGAAGCCATTGCAGGCGCTGACGTATTCACCCAGCGTGTTGAGGAAGGCGGCATACTGCGCCACGCTGACTTCATAGAGGTCGATGGCAAAAGCATCAACCGTCACCTCATGGCGGGAGCGCTCATCGGCTTCGGCCAGCTCATCCTCGTCGGTGGCGCCCATCATAAACGTGGTGGCCGGGATGAGCACCTGGGGCATACCGTCCTGCTCACGGGTGAGCACGATGAGCGGCGTGGGGGTGGGCAGAGTAGTCGCTGTTGCCGTGGGCCGGGTTGTTGGCGTGTGAGTCGGTGACGGGATCGGGCTGGGTCGCGGAGTGTGGGTAGTGGTGGACACGGCCGTTTCCACCACTGCTACCTGCATGATCGTAGGGGACGGAACGGCCGTTTCCGTCACGGTCGGCAGCAGCGTGGGTGTCGCGGTAGGCAAGGGTGTTGCCGTGGGCGGCAGCGGCAGGCTGCCGTTCTGCGCCAGGTAAACCAGGTCATTCAGCGAATGCCCCTCCCAGACAAAAAACCAGCCCGCCGCGCTGGCCAGTCCCACCACCAGCAGCAGAAACAGCAGGAAGAGGAGGCAGGAACGGCCGTTGTTTGTTCTCACTCTGTCCGTCTTCGGGGTGGGCGTGGCAGTGTGCTGCGCCTGGCCCATCACCACAGCGGCCGGCGGCGGCGGTAAGGTACGCGGTGCGTCGGAAATTGGTGGGCCGGGCACGGCAGGCGGCGGCGGTGCCACGCGCAGCGGCGCAGCAGGCGCAGCGTGAAGCACGGCCGTACCGGGCAGCACAAGGTCGAGATCGTCTGGCTGGGCGATGGCTTGTTCCACGGCCGTTGCCAGCAAATTGCCGTTGGCGTAACGGTCACCCGGCTCTTTGGCCAGCGCCTTGAGCAGCACAGCCGCCAGCGCCGGACTTAAATCGGGCCGGATGGCCTGCGGCGGCGTTGGCACCTCGCTCATCTGCTTCATGGCAATTTCCAGCGGTTCGGCGCCTTCAAACGGCCGCTGCCCGGTAAACATCTGGTACAAAATCACGCCCACCGCATACAAATCGCTCTGCGGCACCACCCGCGCCGACGACATCGCCTGCTCCGGGGCAACATAATGGGGCGAGCCAAAAATATCACCCTGGGTGTCGCTGTCGGCCAGCATTGCCAGGCCAAAATCGGTGAGGTAGGAACGGCCGTCTTCCCCCAGCATAATGTTCGATGGCTTCACGTCCCGGTGAATGATCCCCTTGCTGTGGGCATAGTCGAGCGCGCCGCACAGCTCCCGCACCAATCGCGCCGCCTCCAGGGCAGGCAGCCACTCGTCGCGCGCCTGCAAATCGTCCAAATAGCTGCGCAAATCCTGGCCGGGAATGTACTGCATCGCCATGTAAAACAGCCCCGAAACCTCGCCGTAGCGATACAGCCGCACAATATGGGGATGCTCCAGTTGGGCAATGGCCTGCGCCTCCCGCTCGAAGCGGGCCCGGTACGTCTCATCGGCGCGGTAGATGGCATCAATCACCTTGATAGCCACATCACGCTTCAAGCGCACGTCCTGCCCCCGGTAGACACGCGCCATCCCACCCCGCCCCAGCAGAGCGACCAGTTCGTATTCATCCAGCTGCTGCCCGATGAGCGGGTCTTGGTTCAAGTTTGGCATAGTGTGAATGGGGACGCAGAGACCGCTGAGAGAAGAGAGACCAGAGAGAATTTTGAGAAAACCTCTCAAATCTCTCTGTTCTCCCCAAAATCTCTGCGTTCTCTGCGTCCTGCGTCCTATCTTTTGATCAGTAAACCTCGCTTGTCGTAGGACGTGGTGGCGATGCGGTGCAGATCGCGTACAAACTGGTTCAGGCCAACGGCGAAGGAATCCAGCTGGTCGGCGATGATGCGAATGGCGAGATCGTGGCGGCCAACGGCCGTTAACAATTCCACATGCGGCCGAAAATCGCGCACCGTCACATGCATCATGTCCTCGTCGTCGGTGATGACCGCCCAGGCCAGCTCCTTTTTCTCGTTATCATCCTTGGCCGTCATGAAGCGCGTCAGGCTGCTGCCCGGCGAGACGCGCCCGACGTTGGAAAACACCTCACGCCCCTTGATGAGATCGTTGAGCACGTCAAACTGGTCCGGAATTTTGTCCAGCAGCCGCTGCAGCGGCACGGGCAGATGAGCCAGCAGGCGAATCGTGTCCAGGCTGATGCTTTCCCCGGTGCTGGCACGCACCTTGGCCCGGTTCAGCACCTCGCCAAAACCGGCCAGGATCGTCAGATACGATTTTTGCAGCTTCTCAAACTGGCCGTAGATGTGCTGCCGGTTGCGCGTGGCCCGCTCGTAGTTGCGCAGCGCCGCCAGAGTACGCTGGTGATGGCCGATCAGGTCCAGGTTGTCCAGCGGCACTTCAAACGTCATCGGATAGACGCGGTCGCGCGGGCTGCGGCGGCTGGCGTCTACCGGGATGAGGATAACGGGGTTGCTGCTCTGATTTTGAATGGCAGCCAGGGCCGATTTGGCGGCGGATTGAGTACGGCCGTCGCCCAACAAAGCCTCCAACTGCGTCACCAACTCCGGCGCCGGACGGTACGCCAGGGCATGGACCGTGCGGTAGAGCACCAGCAAATCATTCACCGTCATGCGCAGCAAATCGTTGCGCTGCTTGAATAATTCGCGCAGCTCCAAAATGGCGGGCAGGTCAATGGCCGACGTTTCGGCGCTGGCCTCCACCGCCACCTGCGGCGCGGCCTGGATGCGCTGCCGGTCGGCGGGGCGCAGGGTGAGTGCAGGTGCATACGGCCGATTCTGCGGCGCCGTGACCGATGGCAGGCTGTGCAGGTAAACGGCCCAGGACAGCGCCTCGTTGGTCAAAATTTCGGCCATCGCCGCGCCCCAGATGCCGTCAAAGAAGATGTGCGACAGGTCAAAGACAAAGGTTTCACCCGTGTCGAAGATGGTCATCGGCTGGTCGCCGATGGCCCGCTCCGCCTGGCGCAGGTTGGCCAGCGGCTGGTGGCGCGACTGCTGATCCGTGTTGATCCAGATGGGCGCCAGGCGCAGGCTGGTGAGCTCCTGGCGCAGCCCCTCGCTGGTGCCAGACAAAAATTCGGGGAAGGCCGAGCGTTTCACCTGGGCCAGCTCGGCCAGATGGGCGGGTGGGGTCTGGTCCGCCTGGTACATCAAATTGGTGATGTAGCCACGCATGGTGGCCACGTTGAGGGGACGGCCGTTTTTGTCGGCGCAGGCAGGCACCAGGTAATAACGTCCCCGGTGGATGATGCCAATCTGCATCTGCTCCAGCGGGATGGGCTTGCGGTCCTCGCCGTAGAGCGACGGCTCCAGGTAAGCGCGAATGCTGAGCTGCTGCTGGTAAGCGGGCAGCGACTGCGCCTCGGCGGCGGCAATGCGTTTTTGCCATGTTTCCTGCACGGCGGGCGGCAGTTCCAGCACGGCTTCGGCCAGGAAGGCATCAAATTTACGGCGGCGGTAGGTGGGGTAATCTTCCTGCGGCAGCACGTCGGCGCCACGGCCGTACGGCCGTAATCGTTCCCAGCGCGGGTAGAGGGTGGCAAAACGGGCGTGGTTGGGCAATTCGGCGGTCACTTCGCGCAGGATGGTGGTGTAAACACGCTCACGCCATTCATTTTCCAGCAGGGCGTAATATTGGTGCAGGGTGTAAACGGCCGTCATCGCCAGCGCCGTCACCCGGTCCACCGGAGAAAGCCGGATGCCATGCTGGCGCAGCGTGGTGTCGAAGCCGTGGGTTTCATAGGCGTGGCGGGCGGTGTCGTCACGCAGAGCATAATCGACGTAAAACTGCCAGATGCCTTCGGGGAATGAGGCATCTACCTCCTTCCCGGCCAATTTGAGCAAATTTTGGTACGCCCATAAAACGGCCGCTGGCCCGGCAAAAAAGGTGCCAAACACGGCTTTGTCGATGAGCGCCTGCTCAACGCCTTTAAACAGCAGGTGAATATCGCGCCGCACCGTGGCCGCCGGGGGAATGCGGCTGGGCAGGCGCAGCAGGCCGTTCAAAATAACGCCAGGGACGTTACCGGCGGGGGTATTCTTGGCGATAGCTGCAACCAGCTTATCGATTTCGGGCAAAGACAAGGACGACAATTCGTGTACCTTCCGTGTGTGGGCAATATTACGAAGAGTATGAAGGGTCGCCTGGGTGGCGTCAATGGCTCGTTTACTATCGTCCACAAGACGTTGCCTTTGCGTATGCTTTCTGGGTAGGTACTACAAAAGGTGCGGGCTAATTATGCCGAATTTGGAAGTTTCTGTAAACCACGTAGGGCAATAGCGCGCTATTGCCCTACGGTTCAACACGAATGGTGGTGAGAATGCGGTGGTCGCTGCCGTCGTCCAGCGGCAGGCGCACGCCGGTGATGGGATCGTACAGGCCAATTTCAATCTGGTAGACACCGGGCGGGGCGAGTGGATCAAGCGGAATAGCATAGGCATCGCGGATAACTTCGTCGGTGCGCCAGGTGGTGGTGGGGCGACGGCCGTTTTCCGGCTCGTTATCCTGCTGGCCCCACAAAAAATTATCGCTGTTGATGTTGTACACCTCGCCCAGCACGTGGGTAAACACCTTGTACCGCTGGCTGATCTGCCCGGAACCCTGCCAATAGAGCGTCAGCGGCACCGCCTCGCCGGGGCGGTAGGTGGTGGCCCCCAAATCGTAGCCCAGCAGGCTGATGCCCTGTTCAAACTGGGCGTCAACGCGGTTCTGGATGGTGACGTCGGCGGGGGTGAGGAAGTTGGCGGCTTTCTGGCGAACATGAACCTCTCCAAATTCGGCCGTTCCCTCGGCTGCATCAACGTAAAGCCGGTACGATCCCGAGGTCAAATCGGCCGAAACGAGCAGATCCACCTGCTGCCGGACCGGTTCGGCGCTGGCAGGCGCGGCCACGGTGGCCAGTAAAAATGGCACACCGCCGCTGGCAGGCCGTACGCCAATGTCCACTGGTTCGGCCGTGCTGCCGCCCGCCCAATACAAAAAAAGGTGCATCGTTTCGCCGCTGTGGAAGTCGTGGGTTTGTAAATCGTAGCCGGTGAGGTGGGGAACGGCCGTATCCAACACAAACGGCGGTTCAGTCCCGATTAAGGTCTCGGCCTGCGCCGCCCGGTCCGGCGTGCGGGCAAAAAAGAGCAGCTGCTTATCGCCGTACGGGTAAGACACTTCACCCGCGGCTCGCTCCGCCAGCCAGCTCACCACGTGCTGCTGCGGATCGCCAATCGAGGCGTACTGCGTTTGCACCAGCCAGAGGCCGTCGTGCTGCTGCCAGATGGGGTCCAGGAAGTCGTTGGCCTGCTGCGGCGTCATCTGCCAGGCGCCGGGAATACCGTGCCAGAAGTTGGCGTAGTGGTAGGCAAAAATGGGCCAGTCGGTGTCGGTGTAAAGCACCACAGCATCGTCTGGCTGCTGGTACGCCTCAATTGTGGCCGTGAGCGAGGGGAAATCGTCAAACAAGACACGATTGTTATGATAGCTGTTCAGACCAAACAAGGCAGCGTACACGGCCAGCCCGGCGGCCAAAAACCCGAGGGGACGGGAACGGCCGTCACTCAACACGGCAACTCCCCAGCCCAGCAGCGCGGCAAACGCCGCCAAAAAGATGATGAGGTAGCGCGGCGCCAGCGGCGGTGAGTAGAAAAAGGAGGCTTTGGGCAGGGAAACAATGTAGACCACCAGGGCGGGCAGCAGCAGCCCTACCAGCAGCAGCGCCAACTTTTGTTGATCCAACGGCCGTTTTCGCGCCCGCCAGCCAATCAACCCCACGCCCAGGAGGAACACCAGCAGCACGGGCACGGTGAACGGGGCATACTGGTCCACGTCCAGCGGAATGCCGACGGTGAGCACGGTCCAGTAAATTTTGAGGAAGCTCCACGGCTCCACGGGATTGGCGCGAGACCAGGTGGGGATGCGGCCCAGGGCGTAGGCCAGCCAGGGCGTATAGAGCAGCAGCACCGCAGCTTGCGCCAGCGACCAGTGCCAAAAGTTACGCCAGCGGTCGGCGGTGTGCGGCCAGACCAGGAACAGCCAGACCAGATTGGCCGTCACCAGGACCATGACGGCCAGGTAGAGGTTGTACAGCCCCAGGACCATGAAGAGGATATAGAGCAGCCAATCGCGGCGACGGTCGACTTGCCACACTCCCACCGCCGCCCACAGCGCCAGTGCCCCCAGCAGCGCCGACAGGGCATACATGCGCATTTCCTGCGACCAGCCAATGTCAAAGCGGGAAATGGTGATGAATAACGCTGCGAGGAGGCCGGTGAAACGGCCGTTGATCCGTTTACCCAACAAATACGTCGCCGGGATGGTCAGCAGGCCATAGATGGCGGAGAGCAGGCGCAGGCCAAACTCGGAATCGCCGCTGAGCAGCCGCCAGAAGTGCAGCAGCCAGAAGTAGAGCGGGGGATGCACATCGTGGGCGGTCCAGCTGGCAATAGCGGCCAAGGACTGCCGGGCGGCCCAGGCGGCCAGCCCCTCATCCCACCAGACGCTTTTGTCCCCCAAAGCCACCACCCGCAGGCCAAAACCCAGCAGCATCAGCCCCACCAGCAGCCAGCGGGTTCCCCTCTCTGAATCGTATCGTCGCGCAAACATCGTGCGAATTAAAGCCTAAACCAGTAGGCGCGTCAACGCGGCGCAGCCAGAAATTTACTCACGCAAAGGCGCAAAGGAAAAAGTAAATCCTTTGCGCCTTCGCGTGAAATTCATCAACAACGTGTGGTTGAACTTAGCGCTTGACGTTGCGCCACACGGCCGTTTCTCCCCAGGGATCATACGCGATGGATTCTGCGGTGGAGACGGCCGTTCCCCCTTTCTTGCCCCCACCCTGGAGCAGTTCAAAAACGGCCGCACCGAGCCAGCCGTCATCGTCCAGCGGGGCGGGCTGCCAGTTGGGTAGATGCTCTGGCAAATAGTTTGTGCTGGTGTGGCCGCGGCGGAAGGTTGGCTCATGCAGGATGGCTAGCAGGTAAGGAATGTTGGTCGTCACGCCCAGCACGATGGTTTGCTGCAGGGCGCGGATCATCTTGCCGATGGCCTCTTCGCGGCTGTGGCCCCAGGTGATGACCTTGGCCAGCATCGGGTCATAGTAGGGCGAAACGGCCGTGCCCGATTCAATACCATCGTCCACCCGAATGCCTGGGCCGGACGGCCGTTCGTACACCACAATTTTGCCAATCGACGGCAAGAAGTTGTGCGCCGGATCTTCGGCATAAACGCGGCATTCGATGGCGTGGCCGCGCTGCTGCAGATCGTCCTGGGTGAAGGGAAGCGCCTCGCCCGTGGCAATGCGGATTTGCCAGACGGCAATGTCGATTCCCGTCACCAGCTCTGTGATGGGATGCTCCACCTGGAGCCGGGTGTTCATCTCCAAAAAGTAGAAGCCGCCTTTTTCATCGACGATAAATTCCACCGTGCCCGCGCTGCTGTAACCGACCGCTTTGGCCAGGGAAACGGCCGCTGCCGCCATGCGCTGCCGCAAATCATCATTCCGAATCACCGGGGCGGGTGTCTCCTCGATGATTTTTTGGTGCCGCCGCTGAATGCTGCATTCGCGCTCGAACAGGTGCAGCACGTTACCGTGCTGGTCGCCCAGCACCTGGATTTCCACGTGGTGAATCTCGGTGAAATATTTCTCCACCAGGATGTGATCATCGCCGAAGGAGTTTTTGGCCTCACCGCGCGCTGCCTGCACTGCGTCAACAAATTCATCGGCGGACCAGACCACGCGCATTCCCTTACCACCACCGCCCGCGCTGGCTTTGATGAGGATGGGATAGTCGATGTGGGCAACGGCCGTTTGCAGTTCCGCCGCACTCATTCCCGCTCCATCCACGCCGGGCACGATGGGCACGCCCGCCTGCTCGGCAATCTCGCGCGACCTGGCTTTGCTGCCCATCAATTCCATTGCCTCCGGGCTGGGGCCAATAAAAACAACGCCGCGCTCAGCGCAGGCCGTGGCAAAAGCTGGGTTTTCACTCAAAAAGCCGTAGCCGGGATGAATGGCCTCCGCGCCGCAAGCCTGGGCAATGTCCAAGATGGTGGTCTGGTTGAGGTAGGTATCCGTGGCGCTGACGCCGGGCAGGTTGTACCGCTCATCGGCCAGCCGCACCCAGGGCGCGTCGGCATCGGCGTCGGAGTAGATGGCCACGGCCGTAATCCCCAGTTCGTGGCAGGCCAGAATCAACCGCCGGGCGATTTCCCCTCGATTGGCAATCAACACTTTTTGAAACATACTTTTTCCTGAAATTGGCCACTGAGGGCACAGAGATTTTAGAGAGGGAAGTGCGTGAAACGTGAAACGTGATTTTTTTACGTTTCACGTTTCACGGGCTGGCAGCCCCTTGAATTTCCAAAGAGCCTCTTTTATCCTCTGTGCCCTCTGTGGCAAAAAACAAAAGCCCCTGCAGGTTTTGGGCAGCGACATAACTCTACCATAAACCCACAGGAGCCAAAAAAACACCGCTCACGGGTCACCGTTTACCGGCTACCGCTCACCGTTTACCGATCTACGGCCAGCCCACCTCCACCGCGTGGCACATGCCTCGGGCAACCCAGCCGTACGTCGTGCCCGGCGCCGGGTTCATGATAGCCATGGCAACCGGGTCACCACCTTCCGGTGTAAAAAACACCTGAACATAGACAGCACTGAACGAAATCTCTACATCGGCCAACCAGCCGCTGTCTTGCCAACCATCTTTGGCCATCCAACTGACTAAGTGACGACCGCCCACTTCCCGCACCTCGTACGTTCCCGCCTGGGCTACATCGCCACTGACCTCGAAGTTGATGCGTAGGCAGGCCAGGCCGGGATCAGGCGGGGGTTGTGGTGTGGTGGTAGGTACGGCCGTCGCCGGTATCGTGGCCGTTGCAATGGGGGTTGGCGTGGAGGTCACCGCTAGAGGAACAACGTTAGGCTCTGCCGGTAACGCGCTAATTTTATCGGCCGCGCCCTGCGCGCTTTGATGGGGCAGAGCTAATACGAGCAACAAGGCCAAAAAAGCAAACATTGGCGGAATATATTTCATCTCTTAACTCCGTGCAGACTCAAGGGTTTGTTCAAAACTGACCTGAACCGTAGCCCGAAAATGTCACAATTCCTCTCGCGCCGCTTAAGCTGCGCTGGTTTTGCTGCCTCTGTTCTGTTGAGTCAGCCATTGTGTGGCAAAGTCGACGGCCGTTTTTTGGTGAAACAGGCGGCACTCCGCCAGGCCAACCTGGCCAATATGCACCGGATGTGCCTGTTCAAAGGCCGCGCCAATCTCAGGGAATCGCTCGTCGTCGTAGTCCACGTCCTTATACCACTGCCAGACGCGACGGCCGTTGAGCCAGATAGGTGCGCCCTGCTGCACGATGTCTCCCACCTGGGCCCGAATCTCTGCCAGGTGAAACGAAGTGTTGTTGCTGTAGCCTACGCCGAGCAGCAGCACGCCGCCATCCAAGTCGTAGATCCGGGCCAGTGGCGACTGCTCACCCATGCCAAAGGCAAGTTGGTGATCGGCCGTGATGTCTGCCGCGTAGCGACCCCAGGCGGCAAATGAAACCTGCGGATGATTGCTGCGAAACACCCCAGGCCAGGTGCGGAACAGCTCGGGAACCACGCCCATGCTCCGCGTTGGGGTCAGCTGCGGATCGAAGGGGGGCATGGCATCGCGAATAATCTGGTGCCATGCTTCTGGTGCCGGTGGATTTTGCCAGGGAGCTGGGTCGGAATAATCACTGGAGTGGGTGGGCATCACCAGGGTGCCCGCGGGAGTGAGCGCCTCTTGCAGCGCCTGGATGACGCTCACCGGCCCGCCGGGAACATAACCCAGTTTGCTCAGGCTGGAATGGACAAGCACAACCATGCCCGGCTGCACGCCCAGCGCATGCAAATGCTCAATGAGGAGGGCTTTGGTGAAAGGATGTGGAGATTTTTGAATAACGGCCGTTTCTGTCATAGGTTTCTCTATCCACAGATGACACAGATGTCACAGATTTTCTTTTTTCTCTGCCCTCTCCGCGTGCTCCGCGTTAAATCACTCTGCCTGCCACCACGGTTTGCGCTTTTCCAGGAAAGAACTCATGCCTTCGCGGCCTTCGTCGCTGTCGCGCAGGCGGGCGATGAGTTGCGAGGTGTAACCGCGCATCGCCTCTTTGGGCTGATGGGCTACCTGGCGAATGAGCTCCTTGGCCGCAGCTTGAGCACTGGGAGCAGCCTGCAAAAGCTGCTGGATGCGGTCGGCAACGGCCGTATCCAAATTCTCATCCGCCACTACATGATTCACCAGCCCGATTTGCTGCGCCTTGGTGGCGCCAAAGCGCTCACCGGTCAGGAACAATTCACGCGCCTCGTTGGGGCCAATCTTACCCAGCACAAACGGCGAAATGACGGCGGGCACAATGCCCAGGCGCGTCTCGCTGAAGCCAAACTGCGCCCGATCCACCGCCACCACGATGTCGCAGCAGCTCACCAGCCCCAGGCCGCCGCCAATCGCCGCCCCGTTGATCCGGCCAATAACCGGCCGTGAACACTGCTCGACCATCAGCATCAGGTCAAAAATCGCTTCGCCGTCCTGCACATTTTCGGCAAAGGTGTAATCGGCGGCAGCGCGCATGAAGCTTAAATCGGCCCCGGCGCAGAAGGAACGGCCGTTGCCCGTCAGCACCACCACGCGAATTTCATCATTATCGGGGATTGTTTGGAAAACGGCCGTTAGCTCCCCAATCATGCCCGGCGTCAGCGCATTGTGCACCTCCGGCCGGTTCAACGCCACCATCAACACCGCCGCATCCTGCCTCACCTCAATCTCACTCACCACACCCTCTCCTCAGTTAACCATTGGCCCTTGAAAATTGACAATTGACCATTACCACACCGTCTTCATCGCCCCGCCATCCACAATCAGCGTCTCGCCCGTGATGTAGCTGGCCGCCTCCGACAGCAAAAACGCCCCCGCCCGGCCAAACTCCTCGATGGTGCCGTAGCGGCCCCAGGGAATTTGCTGCTCCTGCATGGCCTGCTGCACCGCCATGCTGCGCCCCGCACTTTTAGCCCCGATGGCATCCAGCGACCGCACCCGGTCGGTTATAATGCGGCCCGGCACCAGATTATTCACCCGAATCTGCTCCGTCGCCAGCTGCGCGACAGGCTCTTGAGCAGGCTCACCACGCCGGAGCGCATCACGTTGGACAGCAGCAATATGTCAATCGGCTCCTTCACCGACGAGGAGGTGACGGCCAGAATCGAGCCGCCGCCGCGCGCCCGCAGGTAGGGCAAAACGGCGCGAATCATGCGCACGCTGCTCAGCAGCGTCAGCTCAAAGGCCGACTGCCAGACCGCATCGTCAAAATCGTCAAAGCCCCCGGCTGGTGGACCGCCCGCGTTCACCACCAGGCCATCCACGCCGCCAAACCGGGCAACGGTGGCCTCAACCCAGCGGTCAATCGAAGCCGCATCGCGCGCATCCAGCACGATACCCAGCGTTTCGGCGCCGGTTTCGCGGTGCAGGGTTTCGGCCGCTGCCAAAATATCCGTCTCGGTGCGGCTGCCAATCGAGACACAGGCGCCTTCCTGGGCCACAGCCTGGGCAATGCCGTAGCCCAGCCCTTTGCTGGCTGCGGCCACCATGATGACTCGGTCTTTCAGGTGAAAATCCATGAATTTCCTCTTTGGCAAAATGCTTAAAGGGCGAAGTATATCGCATATTTCAGGAAACTAAATCAGAATTGGGCGTATTACGGCTAAAATTTTCACCGTTCTGTAAGTGCTCCGATCTCACTGCCAGCTTTAGTAGGGATTGCGTAGCGTTGATATCGAGGGTGTATTGAGCAAAAGGAGTAAATTGCTTTATACTGTGAGTCTGATAAGAACCCGCCCCGTGAACACCAACTACCGGCAAAATTCACTGTGATTTGCAATCCCGGCAAGTAGGCTCCACCTGGCGTCTTCGTGAAGAATGGCTTGCTGACATGCAGTTTTCTGTGCGGAGGTGTCATTATACGTTCCTATTGATCGACGAAAAATTAAAAGGTTACTCGAAAAAGATGTTTTCTTGTGTCTTTGGAGGCAGCGAACGCCATCAAAAGCAATTGGAGGTCTCTCATGCAAAAGGCAGCTTTCTATTTACGCATTTTGTTGCTTGTTTTGGTAATTACGGCAGTACTCCCTTTATCTACGGCTCATGGGGCCAGTGGAGGTTCCAATGGATTGCCGGAGATCATTTTTAAGCAGGTTTACGGCACAGGGAATAGTGAAGATCAATATCTGGTGGGCGATTGGGATGGAGACGGCCGAGACAATTTAGCCGTACGCCGGGGTGACGCCACGCTAATGGATTTGAACTTCGATGCGATACCAGATCTCAACTATGTCTACGGATTTGGCAATGATGAAGATGAATATCTGGTAGGCGATTGGGATGGCGATGGCATCGATAATCTGGCCGTGCGCCGCGGCAGTGCCACACTCATGGACTTTGACTACGATGGCTTTCATGACCTCGACTACAACTACGGATTTGGCAATGATGAAGATGAATATCTGGTTGGCGATTGGGACGGCGACGGCATTGACAATCTGGCCGTGCGCCGGGGGAATTCCGTCTTAATGGATTACGACTTTGATGGTTTTCACAATCTGGAGCAAGTTTTCGGCCGTGGCAATGATGAAGATGAGTACCTGGTAGGTGATTGGGATGGCGACGGCAAAGATAACCTGGCTGTGCGTCGGGGGAATCTTATCCTGCTTGACATCAATTTCGACAGCAATCCAGATATGCGGTTGGATTTCGGCCGTGCATTTCGGGCGAGTGAATTTCTGGTAGGAGATTGGAATGGTGAAGGGCTGGACAGAATTGCCGTCCGGCGCGGCAACACCATTGTAGCCTTCCGGTTTGATTCCTAACGGAAAGTTTTCAGAACCTATGGTTTTTTTCTAATTTGTCTGCCACTCTCCGTTTTGCTTGAAATGGCAGGTTAGAATGCGGCCGTCAAGAAGCACCCAGGTTAATTGATTCATTTTATTGAGAAATGCTGCTTGCCAAAAGCTAGTGCAGTTTTAGTGAATCTGAACGGGGTCCTTGATGGCGCCGCGGTCGAACAGGGGCTTTTCGTAGCCTTCGTCCCAGCCTTCGGGGGCGGTGGTGGGTTGGATGCGTACGGCCGTGTTCTTATAGTCTGGAATCTTAGCCCGCTCATCCACCCGATCCAGCGTCAGCAGATTCGCTGCCGCCTCGGCAAAGTGGAACGGGATGAAGATCGTCTTGGGCAGCGAGCGCTCCGTCACCAGCAGGCGCAGCGTAATTTCGCCGCGACGGGAGACCACTTTCACCCAATCGCCAGTCGCCAAGCCCAAATCTCTGGCATCATCCGGGTGCATCTCACACGTCGCTTCCGGATAAACGTTTTCCAGCGAGGATCGGCCGGTCATCGTGCTGCCGCTCCAGTGGTACAGCACCCGCCCGGTGCTCAGGTTAAACGGATACTCTGCGTCGGGCTGCTCGGAGCGCGTACCGTAGGCTACTTCCCAGAATTTACCCCGGCCGCGCGGGAAGCCGTCGGCAAACAGGAAGGGCGTGCCGGGATGGTCGAAGCTGGGGCAAGGCCAATGCACGCCGCCCTCGCGCTCCAGCCGGTCGTAGTCGATGCCCCAGAAGTCGGGCGTCAGCTGGCGCATCTCTTCCCAGATGTCGCTGGGGTGGGCAAAGTTGAAGCCGTGGGTCAGGTTCAGCCCCAGCCGCTGCTCGATGCGCCGGCCGAGATCACACAAGATATCCCAGTCTGGCCGGGAGTTGGCGATGGGAGGAACGGCCGTGCGGCAGCGCTGCACCCGCCGATCTGTGTTGGTAAAAGTGCCATCCTTCTCGGCAAAGCTGGTGGCAGGCAAAATCACGTCAGCCATCTCTCCCGTCTCATTGATGAAGATATCCTGGCACACCATAAACTCCAGCTGCTCCAACGAATGGCGCGTGTGCTGCTGATTCGGCTCGCTCATCATCGGATTTTCGCCCAGCACAAACATCCCTTTGACCGAACCGTGCAGCGCCCCCGACACCATCTCCGTGGCCGTCAGCCCTGGTTCTGGATTCAGCTCAGTGCCCCAAAACTGCTCAAACTTCGCCTTGATGGCCGGATCGGCCACGTTTTGGTACGCCGTGAACACGTTGGGCAAACCGCCGCTGTCGGAGCAGCCCTGGACGTTGTTTTGGCCGCGCAGTGGATTCAACCCCGTGCCCGACTTGCCCACGTGGCCGCACATTAGCGCCAGATTCACCAGCGAGAGCGTGTTGTCGGTACCGTGGGTGCTCTGGCTGATGCCCATCCCCCAATAAATAGAGGCCCGCTCTGCTTTGGCATAAATCCGCGCCGCTTCGCGAATCTCGTCGGCAGGCACACCACTCACCGATTCAGCCCATTCCGGCGTCATCTCTTCCAAAGATTCCAGATAGTCGCTAAAGCCTTCGGTCCGTTCGGCAATAAATTCTTCGTCGTACCGCTTTTCCTTCACAACCACGTGAGCCATGGCCTGGAAAACGGCCACGTCAGTACCCGGATTTTGGCGCAGCCATAGGGTAGAAAAGTCGGTCATCTCAATGCGGCGGGGATCGATCACAATGAGTTTGGCCCCATTTTTGCGCACCGCCTTTTTGAGGAAGTTGGAGATGACCGGATGCGTTTCCGTCGTATTGGAGCCGGTGACGATAAAGGCTTCCAGATTTTCCATCTCGGCGATTGAGTTGGACATGGCGCTGGAGCCGATGGACAGCTGCAACCCGGTAACGGACCCGGCGTGGCACAGCCGGGCGCAGTGATCGACATTGTTGGTGCGGATCAGGGCGCGCATCAGCTTTTGGAAGACGTAGTTGTCTTCATTGGTGGCTTTGGCGCTGGCGTAGCTGGCAATGGCGTCCCCGCCGCGGGTTTGGGCGATGCGAGTCAGCTCATCAGCCACGTAATTAAGCGCTTCATCCCAGGTGGCCTCGCGCCACACCGGTTTGGCGCTGCGCCCTTCTGTGCGATTGGCGCGGATGAGCGGTGTTTTCACCCGGCCCGGATGCTTGACATAATCGGTGCCAAAGCGCCCTTTGACGCACAACATGCCGTAGTTCGGCGCGGCGTCAAACGGCGCTTCAACAGCATAAATATAATCATCTTTTACTTGCAAATTGAGCTGGCAGCCCACTCCACAATAGGGACAGGTTGTTCGTACTGTTTTGTCAGGTATTAACATTTGCGTGCCTCCAAACTCATTTTATTCAGTGGGTTTACTTCCAAATAGATGCTTACCTACCAATTTTTTCATAACCAAACATATCGATAATGGCATAACGCATATAGCTGCCTTTTGAATCCGCTTCCCTCAAATTTTTTACAACATCTTCCGGTACATCAAAATAGCGATATGTGCCTGTGCGCGTAAACATCACTTCTAACTCTTTTTTCGCCGAATCATACTTAAAGGCAGAAATCATGCTGGAATCAACATCTTCCCAGACCGGTTTTGCGGGTTTTACAGATTTTGTATGTTCAACCATCAGCGTGAGCATCTCGTCACCGGTTGTCCAAAGGCGATGCGGTTTGCCTGCGGGCCATCGCACCCGTTCACCCTCATAAATTGGTGATTGCTCTTTGCCGACGCTGGTAAACCCGGAGCCTCCCAGGCAAATCACGTCAATGTCAAAGTCAGCGGAATGTTCGTGGATTGTGGCTTCTTTTTCAAAGTTCAGCATGGCAAGTGCCAGGTGATCCAGTGAAAGCAGTGATTTAACTGAAACGTTGATACAGCCTTCTTGCGTGAGGGGTGTCCAGGACGGCCGTTTCACCGGCAAAACCTCAAGACCCATCATTCACACTCCTCTTGTTTGAACCAAATCACAATCCGCCACCCACCAACTCACGGATTTCCTGCACAAGTTTGCCGGGTGACAAGATGCGTAGGCCACTCTGGACTGCCACTTCAGGCGTGAAGTCCTTGCTGTTGAGAGTAACAAATCGATCAACCTGGGCAGAAACGGCCGCTGCCAGAATCGGTGCATCCTTCGCTTCAATGATCTTTGCGCACCGCTGCACGTCCTCATCCGTTGGCGGCGGCACAATGTCCAGCTGAAGCTGGGCCATTTGTCGGGCAAAATTCGGCAGTGCTCCTGGCAGTTTTTTGCGCAAGTTGCGTTCGGCTTCTTCCAACACCAGGCGAGAAACGACTAAACGAAATAGCCCAATCTCCGCCATGAGTAAAACGGCGCTGCTGGCTCCCGTGCGAGAAGCGGCTCCGGCAATCAACACGTTGGCATCGGCAAAAACTTTAGGAAGTTCCACCATACCGTTCCTGGTAAATTGCCTGCCGCTCCTCCGCTAACCCTTCCAGTAAATCTGCCAGCGAGACCCCTTCTTCATCCATCAGGGCAGAAAATTGCTTCGATAGTTCGGGCAACAGCAGCTTTTTTGGCGTAAGGAACACTACATCACCAATCTCAACCAGATTCAACACATCCGGCTCAATGGCTTCGGCTGCCCATTTATCGCGTACCGCCTGCGGAACGGTAATTTGCCCACGCTCGCGCAGCCGGACGGTGGTTTGTTTGATTTCGTATTCACTCATCGCATTCTCCGAAAATCTGATTTTCGGAATTGTAACACAGAAATCGGCTTATTGATACTCCGGGTGGTTGGCAATGAACTTATCCAGGCCCGCTACGGCCGTTTCCCGCACCCGTTTCCGCATCATGGGCGTCCAGCCCACCAGCGTGCCCGGCAGCCCCAGCGCCATGCGCATCCAGCGGTAAAAGTCAAACTGATCGGCGTGGCGGATGATACGGCCGTCGCCAAAGCCAAAACTCGCCTCAATCCGGTTGTGCACCTTGCGCCCCGTTGAGAAGGTGTAGACCGCTTCCCACTTTGCCTGGCCGCTGTTTTGCGTAACCACCACGTCACGAAACGTCACCTGCAAATCCTTGCCGCGGTCGCACAGCATGTGCCACATCGCCATGGCCCGCTTGCCGTGCAGATCGCCAAAGGCAGGGTCGCTAAAGTGGATGTCGGGATGGTAGCAGGCGATCATGCCTACATAATCCCGCTGCTGAAATGCGGTATAAAAATTCCGGATAAGTTGTTGATTTTCTTGCACCTACTTCCTCACTTAGCTACTTGGGTGGTTACTCTATCCTGAATGCAGCCAAAGCCGATTCTAAAGTTTCTAACTCAGCAGCGGTCAGTATAGACCAGGGCGAATAAAAAATTAGGTTTGTGTTTTGTTCCGCCTCATGGCGCACAGTCCGTCCCAATTCAGTCAAACGATAATTTTCTTGTTTCTGTTCAAGCCACTCTAAGCGGATCAACTCTTTCAATGCAACGGCCGTTTCCGTCTCAGAAAAGCCACGGCGCCCCAATGCAGCAGTCAGGCTGCTCAACGTAGCCGTTTCACTCTGCCAGATAGTGCCCAGAATCTCCCAGGCATGCGGCGAAATAGGGTATGGTTCGCGCCAGGCGGCCAGATGAGCATCATCCCGGTATGCACCCAGATCCATACGCAGCTCTATAAATTGTGCCAACGAGGCCAATGGCGCGACGCGTGGTCTCAGACCCGCCTGCCGCCGGGTGTGCAAGGCCCAGGCCGATGATCTTGTGGTGGATACGGCCGTTTCTTCCACCACCCGGGCCATCAATGCATTTATCTGATCCAACTCCGCATCAGGCAGCAACGTTAAGGTCGCCAATCCCTCGTTAAGAATTTGCCAGCGCTGGTGGCGCACTGCCTCACCTTTTTCAGTGATCTTCAGGGTCCCTTCATCATTGGGCTGCAAAAAACCAGCCGCCCGGCAACCGGCCCAAAACTCATCCACGCTGTCAGGGTGATCAAAAGGGTCTCGCTTTTGATAATGCGCTGTGGAGAGCGCCGTGGCCTCATAATTTTCAACGACGTATACAAAATGGAAAATGTACTTTGGTCCAACGCCGTACGAGAACAACAATTCTTGTACAGCCTCACGTGTGGCTGGCGGCAAAGATTGCCCAATTGTGCCATGCGCTGCCAAAATTTGGGGCCAGAGGTTGGTGTTTACGGCAGTTTCCCTACTAACTTTCACTCTTTTTCTTCTTTGGCTTACGCCCACCACGCGTCTGGTCAAAAATCGAATCGGGATCAACACCCTGCTCCAGCAGCGCCTGCCGCTTGGGTTTGAGCGCCCCGGTGGGGCAAACGCCCACGCACTGCCCGCAAAAAACGCAGGTGGTGTCCATCATGCCATTGCCGTTGAAGGTGCCAATTTGGGTGTGGTAGCCACGGCCGTCAAAACTCAGGGCAAAAGCAAACTGGGCATCTTCGGCGCAAACCTGCACGCAGCGCCAGCAGTTGATGCACTGGTTGTAATCGCGAATGTAAAACGGATTGTCATCGTAAACCGGGGCGGTGCGCGGTTCGGCGTCGGCAAAGCGCAGCGGATCGGCGTCGTAGCTGTCCAGCAGGTCCAGAATGTTGGGCGATTCATCCACATTGACCGTAGACGCCAGCATCTCCAGAATGGTGCGCCGCCCGCGCTGCACGTTCTCCGAATTGGTCACAATCTCCATGCCGTCGGCACATTCCGTGACGCAGGCCGCCAGCTGCACCCGAAACCCGGCCTCCACCGAACAAATGCGGCACAACCCGTTGGCCGTCAGGTGGGGATGGTAACAAATCACCGGAATCTCAATCCCAATCTGCGCCGCCGCATCCAAAATCGTCGTGCCTTTCGGAACGATCACTTCCTGTCCATCTATTTTAAGGGTGACTGTTTCACTCATAATTTTTCGCTTTTCGGTAATCGGTAATCCGTTATCGGTTATCGGTACATAGCAACCGATTACCGTTTACCGTTTACCGTTCACTGCTCACTAAAATTCGTTCGGGGTGTGTATAAATCCGCATCCGGTTCTGGCGCAGGTAGGCGACGAGGGTGATGTTCCAGGCGTCGGCCAGGGCGACGGAGAGGCTCGTAGGCGAGGTGCGGGAACAGACGATGGGTGTGCCCAGCCGCCGCGCCTTGTTGATCATCTCGCTGGAAATACGGCCGCTGCTCAACAAAATCCTACCCTCTGTCTCCAACCCATCCAGCAAAGCCGCGCCGCGCAGCTTGTCCAGGCAGTTGTGACGGCCAAGGTCCTCCACTTGCAGCAAAAGTTGATCGGGGGTGGCGAGAACGGCCGTATGAATCCCCCGTGCCTGCTGGTACAGTTCAGCCCCCAAATGCATCTCGCGCATTAAATGGGCTAACTGCTCCGGCGTCGCCTGCACCTCCACGGTGAGCGGTTCATGCTCGCTGGACAAATCATCAAACGTCACCCCGCCGCCGCAGCCCGCCGTGATGATAAATTTGCGCGGCTTCTCAAAGCTCAGGTCGTGCAGCCACACGTCCACGCAGGTGCCGCTTTTCGAAAGATGCAGGTAGCGAATATCCGCCGCGCTCTGGATGATGCCCTCGTTGGCCAGGAAACCCACCGCCATCTGCTCCAGATCACGCGGCGAGGCCATAAACGTGGCCAGCTCCTGCCCGTTCACCGAGATGCACACCTGGGCTTCTTCCACCACCCAACCATCCACCGGCTGCGGCTCACCCACGCTCACTGAAATGTACCGGCTTGGCCGTGCGCCTCGCTCCTGAACAACCGATTCCTGGCTTCCGTTACTTGCCACTTGCCACCTGCAACTTGCCGCTCATTCCACCAACTCCGGCCACAATTTAATCGCGCTCATGATGGCGGATGCGGCCGTTTGCCCCAAACCACACAAAGACGTCTGCGTCATCGTAAAACCCACGTCCAGCAGCATTTGTTTGTCGCCCGGCTGCGGCCCGCCGTTGTGGATGATGCGATCCAGAATTTCCAGCTGCCGCTGGGTACCAATCTGGCAGGGGAAACATTTGCCGCAGCTCTCGTGGGCAAAAAAGTGGGCCAGTTCGTAGAGGTGCTTTTGTAGATCGGCCGTTTCGTCAAACACCATAATCACGCCCGATCCCAGCGGAATACCCGCTGCCCGCGCATCTTCATAGGTCAACGGCGTGTCCAGCTTGTCTGGCCCGATGAACGCCCCGGCCGCACCGCCCATGAGCACCGCCTGCACCGCGTGGCCGTCCGGCACGCCGCCCGCCAACTCGATCATCTGGCGTACCGTCAGGCCAAAGGGGACTTCGTACAGGCCGGGATCGGCCACATTACCGCTGAGGCAAAACAGCTTGGTGCCCGGCGATTTTTCCGTACCGTGCTCCGTCCATTCCTCTTCACCCACGTTAAATGCCGCCAGCATAGCCACCAGCGTCTCCACGTTGTTCACCGAGGTCGGTTGGCCAAAGAGGCCGTGCGTGGTGGGGAACGGCGGCTTGATTCGCGGAAAGCCGCGCTTGCCTTCGATGGCTTCAAACAGCGCCGTCTCTTCGCCGCAAATGTAGGCACCCGCACCCAGGCGCACGTGCACCGTAAAGTTGAAACCCGGCTTACCCAGGATATTTTTGCCCAGGTAACCTGCCTCATAGGCCCGATCCACCGCGTTGTGCAGCCGGGTGTGCGCTCGGGGATACTCACCGCGCAGGAAAATCCAGCCATTTTCCGCCCCGACGGCATACGCCGCCACGGTCATCGCCTCGATCACGGCAAACGGATCTTCTTCCATCAGGCAGCGGTCTTTGAACGTGCCCGGCTCACTCTCATCGGCGTTCACCACGATGTGTTTTTTTGTGGGATCGTCAGACGCACCGCGGGTGAAGAACCATTTGCGCCCCAAGGGGAACATGGCCCCGCCGCGCCCCAAAATACCAAAACTGTCTACCGTTTCGATCAGCTCGTCCGGCGTTTGAGCCACTGCCTGGCGCAGCCCCTTGTAGCCACCGGCCGCCTCGTATTCGCCCAGGCTCATCGGATCAATCTTGCCGATGCGCTTGAGTTTGATGAATGGGCCGCCACGGGGCTGGGCCATCGGTTCAGGATGGGTACCGTCGAGAAAAGCGGGCACGTTATCAACCGTCAAACTGCCCGCCGGGCGCTCACCGTTGAGGGCACAGGGCGCGTGTTCGCACATGCCCAGGCAGGTGACGGTTTCGAAGGTGAGACGGCCGTCTTCACGCGTTTCCCCCGGTTCCAGCCCCAGTTCCGCTTCGATGGCCTGGATAACAGCATGGCTGCCCGCCTGGCTGCACGCCAGGTCTTCACACACGCGGATGACGTGGCGGGCGGTCGGCTCACTGTAAAACATGGTGTAAAACTCAACCACACCATGAATGTCGGCCAGGGGCACGCGCAGGGTTTTGCCGATGGCTTCTTGCACTTCCGGCGGCAGCCAACCGTAGATGTCTTGCGCCTGGTGGAGCAGAGGGAGAAGAGCTTCTCGTTTACGGCCGTTATACTTTTCCAGCAGCGGGGTAAGCAGGGTCAGGTCAATCGTTTGCACAGCAGTGGTCACTAGGCACCTCTTGGTTCTATTGCCTATTGGTCTGGTGAATTAGTGGGTAAAGCCAGGCCAGTGTTTGGTTGGTTTTTCGGCCCAGAAAGACCAGTAACGGCCGGGGCCGATTGATGCTGAATCGGTTCCATTGTAACTGAGATATATCAGTTTTCCAACGTAAGCCGGGTGATTCTCATGCAGCAGCAGGTTCAGACGGTCGCTGTCCCAGCCTGGCCGTCAGCACACCGGGGGTAAACTGGATATGCCGCAGCGAATCTTCAGCAAGGATGGGCTGGGGCAGCGTAGCCTCTGGATTGAAAGAAACGGCCGCTGCCAACCACACCGTTTGCCCCGCAACCTGGATGGCATACGGCCGTTCCCAATTCCCCGTGCCCCGCAAAAAGTTAAAGGCGCGCCGGGCCGACCAGTTGGTGTTCAGCTCAAAATCGGCAGCGCGCGGCCAGGGGTCACTGCCAGAGCCGGGCGGCTGCGGCAGGCGGGGCAGCGTGCCTGCTTCCAGCTTTTGCAGTGCCGTCACGAGCAGGTGACCGCCTAGTTGAGCCAGCTTAGTTTCCAGTTCCGCATGGGAAATGCCATCTGGGAGGGCAAACGGCCGCTGCAAAGCCACATCCCCCGTATCAAAGTTCTCGTCCATGTAGTGAATCGTCACGCCGGTTTCGGCCACGCCCGCCCGCAGCGTCCAGAAGAGCGGCGCCGGGCCGCGAAAGCGGGGCAGCAGCGAAGGATGCATGTTCAGGCAGCCCAGTCGGGGCAAATTTAGAATTGCTGGCGGCAGCCGGTGCGGAAAACAGGAGACACCAATCAGGTCGGGCTCCAGGGCGGCCAACGCGGTCACCGTTTCCGGCGCGGCCAACCGGCGCACCGCAAAGGCAGGCACATCGTGTGCCGCGGCCAGCGCCAGCGGGGAGTGCACCTGACCGGTCGGCAGCAGATTCAGCCCCGGGGGGTGGGTCTGGATGGAGGTGATGGCGTGGGGGGAACGGCCGTTATCCACCAGTTCAAACGGCGGCACAATTTCCGCAGGCAGCACCAGGCCGCACAGCTTAACCCCGGCTGCCAGCAAAGCCGCCAGCGGCCGCCGGGTCAACGACCCCAATATGCCAAAAAACAAAACGCGCAATTAATTCACCTAAGACCAGGATTTGACTAAGGCCTGTCTTTATTCCGTGTCACCCCCGCGTAGGCGGGGGTCCATCTCCCCTGTAACAATGGATTCCCGCTTTCGCGGGAATGACATCGTTAGACTCTGGGAAAAGCCTGCCCAAAAATTGACGATTTGCAACTGACGATTTACGATTAGACAAACAGACGTCAATCAAAATAAAGGGGGCCACATGGCTCGTTACGAAAAAACGATTACAGTTGTCCATTGTGCCAAACTGAACCGGGAATTGGAGGCGCTGCCGCGACGGCCGTTTCCCGGCGAATTAGGCGAACGCATCTATAACGAAATCTCCCAGCAGGCCTGGGAGCTGTGGCAGCAGCAGTCCACCATTCTCATTAACCATTACGGCCTCAACATGGCCGATCCCCGCGCCAGCGAATTCCTGTTCGAGCAGATGGAAGAGTTTTTCTTCGGCGCTGGCGCCCAAATGCCGGAAGATTGGACTCCGCCAACGGCCGCACCGCGGAAGAAGTAATCGGTCGTCCGTAATTGGTAATCGGTTATCCGTAGTCGGTAATCCGTTTACCGATTACCGTTCACCGTTCACCGTTCACCGTTTACCGTTCACCGATAACCGACCACCGATAACCGAATCTCCTCGTCAATTTCAAACCGCAGCCGGGCATGGGCCTGGCGCAAGGCGCTTTCTACCGCGTCTGGCGTGGCCCCAGAGGCAAAGATGAAGCCAAGGTAGCTTTCGCCTTCGGGCAAGGGGACGAGACGGTTGTTCAGCGGTGCCGTGATGGTCACTTCGTCGATGCCGGGAACTGCCTGGGCTTCGGCCACCCCGTTAACGCCGCGCAAAATACCGCCGTGCGGGATGGGGATCATCATCACGCCGCTGGCCTGCTGCTCACGCTGGAGATGGCTTACCGGCAAGCCCGTCGCCTGGCGCAAAATGAGCTCTTCAAGCGAGATTCCCATATCGAAGCGCAAGGTCTGTGAGCAGAGACCGCCGATGGAACGGCCGTTCACCTCCACAATCCACGCCCCCGCCTCATTAACCCGCAGTTCGGCGTGCACCGAGCCCAGCTGCAAACCAAGCGCCGCCGCTCCGGCAGCGGCCGTTTCGACAATTTCTTGCTGCACCGCATCGGGCAGGCGGGAAGGCGTCACGTAGATCGTCTCCTCAAAAAATGGCCCTTCCAGCGGATCCGGCTTGTCAAAAACAGCCAGGGGGTGCAGACGGCCGTCTGCCAACACCGCCTCCAACGCCACCTCCACACCTGGCAGATAACGCTCCACCAAAAAATCGCCCTCACCCGGCAGCATCGCCTGCAAACGCCGAATCGCTGCCTGGAGTTCAGCGGCACTGTTGGCGCGCATTACGCCGCGGCTGCCGTTCAGGTGCAGCGGCTTCACCACGCAGGGGAAGCCAATCTCGGCTAAAACCTGTTGGGCCACTTCTGGCATTGGGTCACCAAGGGAAAATCGTTTGAATGGGGGAGAGTTCACTCCAGCAGCGGCCAGCATTTGCCGCATTTTGAACTTGTCGCGGGCCGCCTCGGCGGCAGCGACGTGGTTGTGCGGCAGGCCGAGCGCTTGGCTGGCCTGTGCCGCCAGCACCGCCCCGGCATCGTCTACGGGAATCACGGCGGCTAACGGCCGTTCCCTGGCAAAGTCGAGGATGTGGGCGACGGCCGTTTCCGGCTGGCTAAAGTTCAGGCTCAGCCGCACACCCCACTGCTGCGCCAGCGCTTCGGGCAAATCCACGCCCAGCACAACATCGATACCCAGTTTTTTGGCCGCTGCCAAAAACGGCTCGGCGCGGTAGCTTTGCGGTGTGGTCAACAGCAAAACAACTTTATCTCTAGCCATCATATAAAGTAATCTCAACACTTTACCGGCGACCATGCCAATAAGCTAAAGGGTACTATGAAAAAACAATATGTCACCGAAATTGACGGAATTACCCACGCCCAATTTACAGCATTGGCTTGCAGTGACGCACCACAAGGTCATGGCCAATGGACATTGCGACTATTAGCCGAAAAAGCGGTTGAGTTTTCGCCAAACTCCAGATAGGTAATTGAGTGATTGAACCAGCCAATTACCCAATTACTCAATTGCTTTTTAAAACGGCCAGAACTGCAGAATCAGGATGGCAACGGCCGTAATCGTCAAATTATCCAGCCCCCAGATGGACACCGCTTCCACCAGCGTGGTGGCAATGGTGATGATCAGCGCCGGGAGGAGAGCTGCTGCGGGCGCAATAGCCGGTGTGCCACCGACTGCCCACAGCGCCAACCAGGTAAACAGCAAACAGCCCGCAAAAAAGCCCATCGACCCTTCCAAAGAGCGAGTGCTGGTGTGCACGACGTACAGGCGACGGCCGTAAGCCTTACCCACCACCGGCGCCATGCCATCGCCCCAGGTCAACGGCATTAGCGCCGCCACCATCAGCGGCGGCTGCTCCCAGAAAACAATGGCCACAACGGCCGCTGCAAACGGAAAGTACACCGTGCCCAGGTTGGAGCGGTCGCTGCTGGCCATGGCGGCAAAAAAGCCGTAGCGCCAGTCCAGAAAATTGATCACCATGAAGGCGGCACAGGCGATGACAAAAAACCAGGGCGTGTCGAACAAATAATGCAGCCCCCAGCTCATCATGCCGACGCCGATGTGAATCACTTTGCGGGTAAAGCCGCTGGAGTAACCGCGCCAGCGGCGCAGCCCCTCCGCCGCGCCGATAATGCCAAACACGTATGCAAAACAAATAATAAGTCCGAGCCAGTTGTTCATGGGCAGCCTTGTAATTGTTATGATTTTGTGAAAGCCAGCATCTTTTTGCACTGTAGCCGCGGTTCCTTACCGCGTTGTGTAGATGCGCGGCAAGAAACCGCGGCTACAAATTTGAGCCAATAGAATGCAAGAAACGCTACACAATTAAATGATCGTACAGCATGTCCAGGCTGAGATCGGGCACGACGGTTTCGGCCGTTTGCAGCGTGAGGCTGGCAGCGGCGGCACCCAGGCGAATGGCTTCGATGGGCGGCAGGTCGTTGAGCATGCCAAACATGACGGCAGCGGTGACAGCGTCACCCGTGCCGGTGGCATCAACCATTTCGCTGTAGTTGGCCGGAATATAGCCGGTTTCACTGGTGGTTGCGTAATCCAGGCCAAAATCGGCCAGGGTGACCACAACGTTTTCCACGCCTTTACCTACCAGGCAGCGGGCCAGGGCCAGGCTGGTCTCAGCATCATGGCCGTCAAAATCGACGGCGCACAGTTCGGCGGCTTCTACTTCGTTCGGCACTACAAGGTGGAGCTGGTTGAGGAACGGCCGTAACTTAAATGCCAACCGCGCCGAAGCAGGATCCGCACAAAGCGGTTTGTCATACTTGGCACAAAGACGCGCCACCGTGGCCATTGAATCCGGCGTCAGGCTGCCATCCATCATCACCATGTGGGCATCTTTGAACAGGCTGCGATGACGGTCCAGGTAGCCAGGGGTGATATGACGCAGCACGCGCACATCATCCATCGCCACGGAAAGCGCACCGTTTTCCTCCAGCACGGCAATGTAGGCGCCGGTATATTCTCCGCTGATGATTTGCACGTGTTCGGTATCTACGCCGGATTCGGCCGTTTGTGTCTTCAGCCGGTGGCCAATCAGGTCATCCCCCACGACAGAAATCAGCCGCACCTCAGCGCCCAGTCGTCCCAGGTTTTCGGCCACGTTGCGCGCCGTACCGCCCCTGGTCACCCGGATTTGCGCCGGGTTGGAAGTGCCAGGCGCCAGGCCAGCGTCTGGCTTGCCGCGGGAATCCAGCAAGGTAGCCCCAATGACTAAAATTTGTTCTGCCATGACTCACTTTTCCCTCTACCCCTGGTCAAAAGGTATGACTTCCATCATCGGCCGCCAAAAGCCCACCACCACGCCCAGAATTTCCTCACGATCGACCCCAATCTCCGGCATTTGGTGTGAAAATGTTACGGTCCCGGTGGCCTCATCGACCCGGAAAGCACCTGTGGGGGAATCGGCCAGGGTGACCAGGTAGATGCGCTGAAAACGGGCTTTGGGGTCTAACGGCCGTACCCGGATTGTACCGCCAATGGGCTCATTCTTCACGATCAAAATTGGCTGCTCGGTATCGTCTAAATCTTCCGTCAGCCCTGGTTCCAAATCCACCAACAGCCAATCCCCCGTGTTAAATTCCGGCAAAAAGTCAGACTCGGGGCGATATTCCACACGGTACCAGGCATACCGGTCGTCAATGAGCCGGTGCTCAGGGATGGGAATGGACGGCGTAGCCGCCCGGTCCAAATTCACGATTGGCTGCGGCGCGGACGCCCCGGTTTCAATTTCGTCATCGGCGCGGGTCTCAGGCTCGGCAGCCATTGGTGCAGCGCTGGGACCTGGTTGGGACGGCGCGGGTGCTGCGGCCACCATTCCGGTGGCAGGCGGGCCTGGCGGCGGACTGCTGGCCCCGGCGGTCGCTGTGCCGGCTGTTGCCCCGTGTGCGGATGCTGCGCCATCGGCAGATGCTGCGCCATCTGCGGCCGTTTCCGGCGGCGGGCTCATCAATTTGCGCAGTTCAGCCTGCAGCTCGGCCACGTAAGACAGCACCTTCTCAAAAAAGCGCCCTTCCTGCGGCACCGGCTCGGCAAACCGGGCGCGGTCCAGCCAGCCAGCCACCTTGCCCGCGTTCACCAACGCCGATTCGTAATGAGCCGCCTGCCGCAGGGCCACCGCCCGGGCCAGGTGTGTGAGGGCAATGGCCGCCGTCTGGTTGACAAACGACCACTGCTGCCGGGCCTGTTCAAACTGCTGCACCGCCCCGCGAAAATCGCCTTCATGCAGGTAAATGAGGCCAATATGGTACTCACACAGGCCCAACTGCGCGTGGTTGCCCACGGCCCGGTTGATGCGCTGGTAGCGATCAATGTCGTTGGTGGCCAGGGGGCCGAGGCGGGTAAACGGGTAGCGGTTGCGGTAATCGCGTACGGTAAAAATATCGGGGCTGGGTTCGGGGTAAAGCCATTCCAGCAGTTCGGTCAGGCGGTTAACGGCCGTACGAATACCGCTGTTGTTGTCGTACGTTTGCTGGGGCGGCAGGGAAGGGCTGGTCTGGCTCATTGGATCGGCTTCCCTGGAGGATTCTGGTCGAAGACACCCTCGTGCAGCTGCTTGCGCAGATTGTCCAGCTGGGGAATCAGCGTGTTGGGCAGCGGCGTCATCTGCTGCGAATGACGCGCCATCATCTCTATCGCTTCCACCAGGCGCAGAGCCACTACCTCATCCATGTTGGCCGTGGCCCCCTCACGAAGGGCCCGCTGCACGCCCTCCTGAATCGCCTGGATCATCATGATTTCCGCCTCGGCCCGGGCAATTTCACTTTCTTCAACGGCCGCTGCCGTGCCATCGATCAAATTTAGCAGCATTTGCGATTCCCAGTGCGACTTCCAGTAATCGATATACTGTTCGGTCACGCCTTCGGGCAGTTCGATCCGGTTGATGCTCACGGCCTGCAAGTCGATGCCCAGGCCATCCAGCTTGCCGCGCAGCTGGCGCAGCAGCTCGTTGCGCAGCGTGCGGTACGGCTCTTCGCCCGGCCGCTGCGGCGAGATGATTTCATCCAGCCGGAAACCGGCCAGAATGCCAATCATCGTCGAGCGGGCCATAGCCAGCGGCGTATCTTCCCAGGTGGTAACGCTGCCCCGGTCATCGGTGACGGTTTGGGCGTAGGCGGCGGTGCGCACGGCCGTTTCATCGTACGGATAGGGGTTTTCGCGAGTGGCAATCTGGTCGCCCATCTTTAAGCGATACACAATACTGACGCCCACACGCAGCTCGATGCCGTCGCGCGAGTAGGCGGTAAATTCGTTATCGGTACGCTCCTGCGGCTGCAGGTTAAGCACGGCGTGGATGTATTCATAGCGGCCCAAGGTGTGTTTGCCGACAGAGAGGATGCGTTGGAAACGGCCGTTCAACTCCGTCACAATCACGTGCCCGGCAGGAACTTTTACGCGGCCCGGTCCCCCCACCCGCAGCAAAACAGAGTTTTTGCGGTCGGCGGCCAGGGTGGCAGGCGCCACTTCTGGAATGCTTTGCGCCGTACTGGCGTATCCCAACAGGCGGCTGAGGAACTTTTTAGCGCTTTCACGATCAGGCAAATCGTACAGCACCTGCACCAGCACCAGGGCAGCGTCGCGGGCAAAATACCAGCCCACAATAACGGCCACGATATGGCGCAGCACATTCCAGTGGAAAAAGCTCAATATAAAGGAAAGCCCCGGCAGTTCGGCCAAAACAGCAAGCTGGCGGCCAATGAGCCAGTTCTCCACCAGGGTCGCATCCACCCGTTCGATGAAACGAGCGTACACCCAAAACAGAAAGAGCAGCCCCAGCAAAACAACAACGTACCAGCTGTTGTCGATGGGCTGGCGATTCAGGCGGATGAACGACCGTCGCGCATTAGCGCTCATGGTCCAGCCTCCTGATCCGGCGTACCGGCGCCCAGTCCTGGCGTTTCCAGCCGCACCGGTCCCACGCTGGGCGTATCTACCCAGGACTGTATCTGGCGCGAGGCGTCGCCCGCCAGCCGGGCAATAATTTGCTGCGGCACCAGCGCCTGCACGGACCCGGCCGAAACTGCGTCCTCCAGCGCCTCGATCATGCGCAGCATAATCACCTGCGACAGCTCAATATCTTCATCCCGGCGCATCGCGTCGATGCTGTTGATGATGTTTTCGATGATTTCGATCTGGGCCCGGGCCCGGGCCTGCTTAAAGCGGCGCATCGCTTCGGCGTTACCGGCGGCGTTTTTGACGCGGATTTTGCGCTGCCAGTCGGCCTGCCAGGTCTGGAACTGCTGATCGCGCACGCCGTCGGGCAGCACCAGGCCGCCCACACCGACAGACAGCACTTCGATGCCTTTGGGCAAAAAGCGGCGCTGCAAGTTGCGGGTGATGGTCTGCTTGATTGCCTCCACCGGCGAAACACCTTCTTCGGCGCGGGTGAGTTCGTTCAGGCTGTATTTTGGAATTTCATTGGCCAGGATAGCGGCCGCGGGTGGGGTTAGCTGATGGGTCCAGGGGAGGAGACGGCCGTTTTGATCCACCGTCTCATCATAACTCACGTGAAAAATGGCGTCCCGGTCGAAGGGATACAGCAGGTCATCGTCGCTGCCTGCGCCGTCACGCCGCACCTGGAAGGTCACCGTCACCGAGGTTTCGATGGGAATGCCGTCGCGGGTTTTGGTAAGGACGGGCTGGCTGCGGCGCTGCGGCCGTAAATCAATGACGCGCCAGATTTGTTCCCCTTTGTACAGCACCACAAAACCAGGCCCAGCCGGGCGCACGTAGCTGCGTCCTTTGGTGATAGCCAGCACCTGGTGGCCGCGAATAAACCCGGCTTTTAAACTCTTCAGGCTGTCTGGCAGTTTATCCACCTCATCCGCCAAAGACGACACCTTCTTTTTCTTTTTGGGTTCGACGCCTTCCAGCCGTTGTTCCGCCTGCTTGTAGTACGCCTCCAACAGCAGGCGCACACCTTCGGCCCAGCCTTCTTCGCCGCGTAGGGGTGAAACAAATTGAGCGTAATAGATGAGGCCCAAAAAGAAGGTAATGGCGGCAATAACCACCCAGCTCCAAGAGACCAACCAGAGGTGTGGCTGGTCCGTGGCATCACGCAGCAAACGCCCAACAAAAAAGAGCAGCAGGAGCGCTGCGCCTAAGCCTAACATTCCCCATTCACGGCGGTTTTTTGGTTTGGGCGTCATCGTGGCCAACTATACCATAGGGCCAATTCTGGCGGCAACAAACTTTATGTATATTTTGACGCCGCCATAAACGTAGGTATAATTCCCGCTTGTTCGGGCGGTTAGCTCAGTTGGTTAGAGCGCTACGTTGACATCGTAGAGGTCACAAGTTCGAGTCTTGTACCGCCCACTTTTGTTGGCCACTTGCACATGCAGGTGGCCTTTTTTGTGGAAAAAAACGACTACGGCCGTTTCCCGCCTGAGTTTCTCCATAAAAAACGGCCGTCTGTGCCCAAAATATGTCTGGCCAACTTTGACAACTCCATAAAATTATGATAGCGTTTGTCCAGTTTTTATCGGCAGCTTTTGGCAAAAAGGCTGCCCCGTACAATCGTAGGAGGTTGGTAACCGTGGCAGAACGTGAATCAGGTACTGTGAAATGGTTCAATAATGACAAAGGTTATGGCTTTATTGAACGCGACGCTGGTGGCGACATCTTCGTCCATTACAGTGCCATCCAGGGCAGTGGCTATCGTTCTTTGGAAGATGGTCAGCGGGTAGAATTTGCCGTAGCGGAGGGTCCTCGTGGGCTTCAGGCTCAAGAAGTGAACCGAATCGCTGAGTAGCAGCTCTAACTTGCCACCAAAAGAGTACATCGTTCGGTGTGCTCTTTTTTTATGCCTTTGTGAAACAAAAAATCCCCGGCTCTTTACCGGGGATTTTTGTTTAATTCGGTTGATCACAAGCTGCTAACGGCCAAAGTGCATTGGCATGATGATGTGCACAAAATCGTTGTCGCCCACCGGCTTGATAACACCCGGCTCCATCGGATTGGTCGTTTCCAGAGCCACCTGCGGCGTATCGATGACGCTCAGCACGTCTGTCATGTACTTCACGTTGAAGGCAATTTCGATGGGATCCCCATCGACGTCGGCATCAATCGGGGCGACCGAGTCACCCGTTTCGGTGCTGGTAGCGGCAATCACGGCCGATCCGGGGCTGAGATCATCGCCGGGGTCAATGCGTACCCGGGCAGTATGACTAGACTCGCGGGCAAAAATTTCGGCGCGTTTGCAGGCGCTGCGGAATTCGGCCGTGCTGAGCACGGTGCGCGTCAGGTTTTTCTTGGGGATGATGGGGGTATAGTCGGGGAAGGTCTCGTTGATCAGCTGGGAGACCAGCACCACGTTGTCCATGTCAAATACTACCTGGTTGCGCCCTTCCGGCAGCGAGATGTAGACGGCGTCGTTGTCTTCATTGGCAATACGCGATAGTTCCATCAGCGCTCGCGCCGGGATGATGATGTCGATTGGTTTCTCGACGTAGCCGGGGATGTGGGCCGAACGCAGCGACAGGCGGAAGCCGTCGGTGGCGGCCATCAGCATCTTGCTTTCTTCAAAATGGGTAGAGACGCCGGTGAGGGTCGGACGGGTGTCGTCGGTGGCCGCGGCCATGGCCACCTGGTTGATCATTTGTTTGAGCACGGCCGTTTCCACACGAATGCGATTGTTCTGATCCGGCTGCGGCACCAGGGGGAATTCCTGCGCGTCGATCCCCTTGATGTTGGCCTCGGTACGGCCGCATGTCACATGGATCGTCTGGTTTTGCTCATTCAACACCAGATCCACCCGGTCCTGCGGCAGCGCTCCTACCAGGTCGCTAAAGGTGCGGGCAGGCACGGTAACAGAACCTTCTTCCTCCACTTTGGCGCCAATCCAGGCCGTGATTACAATCTCCAGATTGGTGGCCGAGAGCTTAAGACGGCCGTTGTCGGTCTCCAGCAGCACGTTGGCCAAAACGGGCAGCATAGAACGCGTACTCACCGCCCGACTCACGATATTTAATCCTTTTGCTAGATTCTCTTGCAGACAGGAAACCTTCATTGCCACCTCTCCCTCAAGTTTTGTTGTAATATCCCGCATGTGCGCCTGGATTTAGTATACAAGAACGAGGCGTGAAGGGCAAGACGATTATGCGGAAAAAGGGCCTCCAACCGAATTTCACGCAAAGACGCGAAGGCTTGAAGAAAAATTTAGCACCTTCGCGTCTTTGCGTGAATCAATTACTTTGCCTGATAAATTGTCGGTAATGACATACGAATGAATAACGCAGATTTTATTAGCCCGATAGGGCTTCCCCAACTAGCCGGGCGGCTTATGAACCTGAAGTGTAAACGCTAGCGGATACACTTCAGGTTCATTTAAGGCGATTCAGTGTCAAGTTTATTACCAATTCTATTTTTGAATCGCCATCAGCCCCCGGCGACCGAATCAGAGTGCAGCCAATTGATCGCCCCAATCCCTGCGGCGCGGCCAGTAGCAAAGCAGGCAGTGAGCAAATAGCCGCCCGTCGGCGCTTCCCAATCCAACATTTCCCCGGCGCAGAAGACGCCTGGCAGCACCCGCAGCATCAACGAGTCATCGAGCGCGGCGAAGGTGACGCCGCCCGCCGTGCTGATCGCTTCGGCTAACGGCCGTGCCGCGGTGAGCGTGATCGGCAGCCCCTTGATGGCAGCCGCCAACCGGACCGGATCGGCCAGATCGGCGGCGGGCACAACCTCGCGCAGCAGGCCAACCTTAACGCCCTTGAGGTGCAGGCGGCTTTGCAGATGGCTGGCCAGCGAGCGAGAGCCGCGCGGTTTGGCCAACCGGTTGGCAATGTCCGCTTCACTCTTGTCCGGCAGCAAATCGAGGGTAAAGGTGGCTTGGCCAGCGGCCTCGCCGTTGGCCAAAAGGTCATCCCGCAGCCCGGCCGACGCCGCGTAGATGAGGCTGCCCTCCACCCCGGTTTCGGTGATGACAAATTCGCCGCGCTGGTGGAAGTTTTGGTGGTGCAGAACGGCCGTCTTCACCGGCGCTCCGGCAAATTTTTCCCGAAAATAATCGCTCCAGCCCACGTCGAAGCCGCAGTTGGCGGGCAGCAGCGGGGCAATGTCTACGCCTCGTGCTTGCAGCAGCGGCACCCAACCGCCGTCCGAGCCGAGCCTAGGCCAGCTGGCCCCACCCAAAGCCAAAACCACCGCATCTGCCTGGACCGATTTTTCGCCGTCGGGCGTGGCAAAGCGCCAAACGCCCTCCTCGTCCCAGCCGAGCCAGCGGTGCTGCATCTGGAATTCTACGCCAGCGGTGCGCAGCCGCCTGAGCCAGGCACGCAGCAGCGGTGCGGCTTTCATCTCGGCGGGGAAGACACGACCAGACGTGCCGACAAACGTGGCGATGCCCAGGTCATGCACCCAGGCGCGCAGATCGTGGGGACCAAAGGTGGTGAGGAATGGTTCGATGTGCGGTTGGGAACGGCCGTATCGCCCCAAAAACGTTTCAAATGGCTCCGCATGGGTGATGTTCAGCCCGCCGCGCCCGGCCAGCAAAAACTTGCGCCCCACCGAGCGCATCCCATCGTACACGGTGACGGCCACGCCGCCTTGCGCCAGCTGCTCGGCGGCCATCAAGCCAGCCGGACCGCCGCCAATAACGGCCGCTGTAGGAAGTGAGTTGAGTTCAGTCATTTTGGGGATTTTTTGGCCACGAATTTCGCGAATGGGCGCGAATTTTGTTATTTTTTCGCGTTCATTCGCGTCATTCGCGGCAGGTTTTCATACAGTCCATCCGGTGCAGGCAGCCCAGGTTTGTGCCGCGTCCCAGATGAGGTCGTACACCGGGTCTTTGATGTCGTAATAGGTTTCCACGTCGTCGCCGTGGTGTTTGGCCAGCTGCCGCTTGATGATTTCCACCGCCTGGGCCGATTTGGGATGCGCCCGCAGGTAATCGCGGAAGAGCAGCGGGTAGCGCTGGTTGGGCTGGCCCGCCACCCGGATGTGAATGTTGGCACGGCGCTGGCCCTCGGGCTGGATAAACAGGAACTTTTGCCACTTTTCCGGCGCCGGATCTTCCCCTGGCGGCACGTGATCGCTCACCGCCTCGCGGAACTGTTGAAATCCGGCGGCCAGCAGCGCCTGCCGCACCGCTTCGCTGAGAGCAGCGACTGTCACCTGTACGTCAATCACATCCTTGGCGCCCAACCCCGGCACCGAGGTGGAACCAATGTGGTCAATGCGCAGCGCCAGCGAACCCAGGGCAGCGGCCAGTGCATCTTGAATTTGACTGAATTCTTTGGGCCAACGGCCGTCATACGGCAAAATCGTAATCATCATAGCTATTGCAGAACGGGCAGCGCCAAATAATTATCCGGCACAAAGAGACTGCCTTCGGTGGTGCCTTGCGGGGCGATCTGGCGCAGACGGCCGTTCAACTCTCCCTCTCTCATCCTGCCATCCAATGCCAGGCGAAACGCCTCCATCACCTGGTTCACCTGTTCGGCCGTTTCGTGGACAAACTCCAGCCGGTAATGGGCAATTCCCGCCGCCAGCCAGTCGGCCAGGTGGGCCGCGCCGGTCTGCGCCTCCGCGCCAAAGACGGTGTTGCGGCAGCCAACGTCGGCCATCACGGGATGGGAACGGCCGTGCACGTCGCGCAGCGCCACCTTGTGGGTTTCGCACGGGGTGCCGCAATCTTTGTAGCTGGTGCCCTCGGACAAAAAGCGGCAAAAGACGCAGTGCTCGGTGTGGAAGACGGGCAGGTGGTGGTAGGCAATCACTTCCAGGCGGTTGGGGCCAACGGCCGTTGCCAATGCCGCAATTTGCGCGGCGTTCAAATCGTGCGTGGGGGCCAGTCGCACCAGCCCCAGGTTAAAAAAGGTGTGCGCCGACAGAGCATTGGCGGCGTTGAGGCTGAAATCGCCGTGCAGCGGCTGGGTCGATTGGCCCTGCAGGGCGTTCAGCAGGCCGGTGGAGCGCACCAAAATGGCACATGCCAGCCGCCGCAAAAAGTTAACGATGCGCTGCTCGTCTGGTTTGAGGATGCGCGGGCTGGCCACGCGCGCCTCGATACCTGCTGCCTGCACCTGCGCCACGGCCGGACGCAGACCGTACAAATCCAGGTAGTCCAGGGTGATGCTGGCGGGCTGGAGGGCGAGGGCGGCGGTGAGCTGGTCGGGGGTGCGCACTAGAAGATGCAGCGAAGGCTTGGGTAATCGGTAATCGGTTATCGGTGAGCGGTTTGATTGGCGGGCGTGGTGGAGAACGGCCGTTGGCTCATGAATTTCGATGGCGGGTGGGGTGGCTTGAAGGGCTTGGAGCTGGTCGACGGCGTCGCGGCGCAGGGTGTTGAGCAGGGAGGCGGGGGCGAAGGGACGGCCGTTCAGTTCCAGCGTCAGATGGGCCAGTTCGTACGGCGTATTGCCCAGGCGGCCCAACTGGTCGCGGGCATAGGCCAACGTCAGCGATTGGTTGCGCGCCGCAGGCAGCGGCTCCGGCGACTGCACGGTGACGCAAACGTGCGGCTGCTCGTCGAGCGTCCAGGTCAGCGTCAGCGGCTGACCTTCGTGGGCGGTGGCGTGGAGGGAAAGCGGCCGTTTTTGCACCGGTTGGCTGGCCTGGGTGAATGGCTTCGCTGCCTTCTCCAGGTCCGGGTCGTGCGTGCGCCACACCCAATCCCCCGGCCGAATCCGGCTGAAGTTAATCTGCCCATTGCCAAACTTCAGCTCAACGAGAGGTTTTTGCCGCGAATTACGCGAATGGCGCAGTTTGCGCTCGCGAATTTTAGAAGTCAAATCTGTGTTTATCTGTGTCCCATTCACTTGATAAACAAACCCACCTTCCTCCGGTTCGGCCGGGCTGCGCCAGTCGGCGGCGTCGAAGACCAGGCCGTCGCCGGGCTTGATGGGCGCGATGGCGGCGGCGGGTTCCGGCTGGATCAGCACCCCTTCGACCAGCACACGCTGCACAACGCCCACTTTAACGCCGCGATGGTTGGGGGAACGGCCGTTCACCACCGCCTGGTGATTGATGCCCGTCACAAAATACGCGCCCAGCCCGCGCGAGTACACCTGGGTGAGCTGGATTTCCTCAACGGGATCGATGGTGTGGGAACGGCCGTGCCACGCCGCGTCCACCGCCTGCCGGTAGGCGCGGGTCGTCAGGGCCACGTAGTTGGCATCCTTGTACCGCCCCTCGATTTTCAGGGCCGAGACGCCAATATCTACAATTTCGGGAATCTGGTGCAGAGCGTACAAATCGCCAGGAGAGAGCAAATAGCGGGCATCGCCCAGCGGCTTGAGCTGGTCATCAACAATCAGCTCATACGGCAGACGGCACGCCTGGGCGCATTGGCCCCGGTTGGCGCTGCGCCCGCCCCACGCCTCGGAAGAGAAACATTGGCCGGAGTAGGAGACACACAGCGCGCCGTGCACAAACATCTCCAGCTCGCAGGTAGTGGCGGCGCGAATGGCCCGCACCTCGTCCAGCGACAGCTCCCGCGCCAGCACCACCCGGCTCACGCCAAGTTGCTGCGCCAGGGTTATGCCCTCGGCGCTGGTGAGGCTCATCTGCGTGCTGCCGTGAATCGCCAGGTCCGGCGCAATCTGCCGCGCCAGTTGGGCGACGGCCACATCCTGCACGATGATGCTGTCCGCCCCCGCCGCCGCGATATCCGCCAGGGCGCGCACCGCCTCGTCCAGCTCGTGGTCAAACACCAGCGTGTTGAAGGTGACGTATCCCTTCACACCGCGCCGGTGCAGCGTTTGCATCACCTGCGGCAGCTCGCTGAGGGTAAAACCCACTTTGGCCCGGGCGGTAAAGTGGGTCAGGCCAAAATACACAGCGTCGGCCCCGGCCTCGATAGCCGCGTGCAGCTGCGGCCAATACCCGGCCGGGCTCATGATTTCCGGTTTGTGTTTCTCCATGCCGGGGATTTTACATCAGTTGCCCGGCAAAAGGGATGTGTGTGGGGGCACGCGTTTCCCAAAGTAAGAAAATGTCATTAGTATGATAAAGCAAAACGAAAGGCCGATTGTCATTTGGTTCAAAAACCGTGCGGGAGATGAGGCCCATCGTGAAAATGATAAAACAAGAGGCCAAAAAAGCGACCATCCGTTAAGATTGCTCAACTCTGGTAGGCCGATGTCATAGGCGCAAAGCCGCGCAGGAGCGCAGACCGCCAGAGTAGGAGAGTTCACGAGAACCCGAACAGTTGTTAGGACAGTAAAGTCCGTATTATTGCTAGTGCGGGTCACAAAGGAATGACGCATGGAACAGCAAACAGAAGAAACCTTTTTTGGCATCGATGTATCAAAGACCGCTTTGGATTTGGCCCAGTGGGGCCAGAAAGCAGTGACGCGATTCGAGAACAGCGCTGCCGGCATCGCCGCCCTGGTGGAGAGGTTGCTACCGGCAACGGCTATCGCTGCTATTGTGGTTGAAGCAAGTGGCGGATTCGAGCAAACCATGGTCACAGAACTGGCCGCTGTCTCTCTGCCTATCGTGGTTGTCAACCCCACACGCATCCGTAATTTCGCTCGTGCCAAGGGACAATTAGCCAAGACAGACGCGATTGATGCTCGGCTGATTGCCGCTTTTGCCGAAGCGATTCGTCCCGAGGTACGGCCTCTCGGTACAGAGGCACAGCAACTCATCAAAGCGTTGGTCACTCGGCGGCGCCAGCTGATCGACATGCAAACAGCCGAGAAGAATCGGCGTGCCACGACCAATCCAGAATTGTTGCCTCGTTTGCAGAAACACTTGGACTGGTTAGAAACCGAATTAGCTGAAATTGAGGATGACCTCAATAATTGGATTGACCAAAACGCCCAGTGGCGCGAAAAGCGTGCCAGTTTAGAAAGCGTCCCCGGCGTAGGCCCGGTCACCTCCTTTACGTTGCTGGCTGAATTGCCAGAATTGGGAACTTTGTCCCGGCAAAAAATTGCCGCATTAGTCGGCCTGGCTCCGTTCAATCGTGACAGCGGCCGTTTTCGCGGGCACCGCCATATCTTTGGCGGCCGGGCTGATGTTCGTTCTGTTTTGTACATGGCTGCTCTTTCGGGCATTCGTTATAACCCGGTTCTTAAAGCCTTTTATAACCGTTTGATTGCTAAGGGAAAGCTCCCTAAAGTAGCGCTCACGGCCTGTATGCGAAAATTGTTAACCATTTTGAATGCTATCATTCGAGATGAAGCAACTTGGCAAATTGCTTAGACAAATTCGCTTTTAACCTTGACTTTTATCACAGTTGCTCCCGCGCAGGCGGGAATCCATTGTTGCACAAAAGATGGACCCCCGCCTACGCGGGGGTGACACGCATAAAAGAGAGACTTTGGTAAAAGCCTGGGATGTGTGGCCTACAATTTAGCCCGTCAGGGCTTCCTCTACTAGCCGGGCGGCTTCAGCCCCCGGTGATCCCAGGCACGCGAAATTTCTGATTCCAGCCCATTGCAAGCACCTGCCCTGTCTGCTACCATGTGCCCAGCATTGTTTCTACCGTTCACCAGGAAACACCATGGAATCCCAAACATCCTGTAGGGGTGGGACAACCGGGCAGCAATCTTCGATGGACAGATGGCCGTTTGTCCCGGTTCTCTCACCCCACCAAACCACCAAGGGCGAGACGGCGCGGGCGCGGGTTTTGCCGCGCTCGCCAATTCTTTCTGCGCCGTCCCGCCCCGACGATAATTGAATTGACCATGAACGAACACGACCCAAGCGGCACCCTTCTGCAAAACCTGCGCGACTTCACCGTCCAGATTCGCGACCCCGACACCGGCCGCATCCACGGCACCGGGCTGGCCCTCACCATGGACGGCAAAGTAATTACCTGCGCCCACGTCATCCATTCCATCCTCACCGTTCACCCGCGTGACGCCGCCAACGCCCCGATTGGCGTCTACTTCCCCCAGGCCCGGGGCGACGAGCGCAAAGCGTACCGCGCCACCGTGGCCCAATGCTTCCCCAGCCATGACGACGATGTGGTGGTCCTCCAGCTCGACGCCCCGCCGCCGCTGGGACCAGAACAGCTGCCCACCCTGGGCACGGCCGAATTGTCCGCCTTCCACCCCTTCCGCAGCTACGGCTACCGCCGCCTGGCGCAGTACCAGGCTGGCCACGCCCACGGCACCATTCTCGATGTCGTCGAATCGCCGGAAGAACTGACCCTTCATGCCGACCCGGTTCAGCTGGAATCCAAACAAATTAACCAGGGGATGAGCGGCGCGGGTGTGCTGGACACGAAACGGAATCTGGTGGTTGGCCTGATTGCCGAGGTGTACAAAGCCCAGGCAGATGGCATCGATCAGGGGACTGGCTGGGCCGCCAATGCCCGCGTCCTGGCCATCCCGCCGCTGACGGTGGCTCTGCAAGATGCCCCGCTGCCCAAAGCTGCCGCGCCCCAGCCCCAGGCGGACTTCCAGCAGGTGGCCCGCCAAATCCAGCCGGTGCCGCCCGACTCCCAATTCCACGCCGCCCCGCCGCCGCTGGCGGAATGGGTCGGCCGGACGGAACTGCTGGACGGCCTCAGCCGCGACTACACTGACCCCAACCGCCGCGTCACCGGCCTCATCGGCTTTGGCGGCGAAGGTAAATCCAGCCTGGCACGGAAGTGGGTGGATTCGTTGGGCGATTTGACAAATCGCCCCACCGGCATCTTCTGGTGGGGCTTTTACGACAACCAGAACGTGGATGAATTTTTCGAGACGGCGCTGGCTTTCATCAGCGGCGGGCAGATTGACCCGACGCGGGTGCGCTCCAGCAGCGTGCGGGCGCAGGTGATTGCCGCCCTGCTGGCCAATGGGCGCTACGTCTTTGTCCTCGATGGGCTGGAAGTGCTGCAGCGGCAGGACGGGGACGACTACGGCCTGCTGCGCAGCCCCGATTTGCAAACCTTCTTGGAGCTGTTTGCCGCGCCGGGGCACAGCAGCTTTTGCCTCATCACCAGCCGCGCCCCGCTGCTCGATTTGCTGGCCTATACCAGCTACACGCACCGGGACGTTGGCCCGGTGTCGGTGCCGGATGGGCGGGCTTTGCTGCGCGAACTGGGCGTAAAAGGGCCAGACGCAGCCCTGGACCAACTGGTGCGCCAATGGGATGGCCACGCCCTGACGCTCTCCCTGCTGGGCAGCTACCTGCACTGGCGGCACGCAGGCGACATCGCCTTTGCCGACCAATTTGACATCGTAGGGTCGAGGCATGCCTCGACCCTACCGGAGGATGCGCCGGATGAGGCTCGCCAGCGGTACGGCCACGTGCACCGCGTCCTGCGGCGCTACGACGAGCACCTCACCGCCGCCGAACGCGCCTTCATGACCCTGTTCAGCGCCTTCCGCACCCCGGTTGCCCCAGATGCCTTTGCCCGCGTGTTTCGCACCCCACCGGAACCACCCACCGGTAGGGGTGAATCGGTGATTCGCCCAGGTGGTGGGCAAGCCACCGGCTTGCCCCTACAGCAGGTGTTGGCCGAATTGAACGACGCTGATTTTGAAAAATTGCTGACCCGACTGGTGGGCTACCGGCTACTGCGTTACAACGAGACGACCGACACCTACACCACCCACCCGCTGGTGCGCAGCCATTACCTGGCGCTGCTGACGGGCAGCGGGCAGGCCGAACAAACCCACGACCAGCTCAAAGAATACTACCTGGCGCTGGCGGGCGACACGCCCCACCAGCCCACCCTGGCCGACCTGGCCCCGCTGATTGAGGTGGTTTACCATGCCTGCCGCGCCGGGGCGCATGATGAGGCACATCAGATTCGCCGTGATCGCTTATTTCAAATCGGCGGAAGCAGTTTCTATTTGGCTCATGTTCTCGGATCATTTGAAACAATCCTTTCCCTGATGGCTCAATTTTTCCCAGATGGAGATACGAGTAAGGAACCGCAAGTGAGCAAAGCCAGTGACAAAAGCTGGATTTTGAACATGGTGGGAGCTTGTTTGATGAGTTTGGGGCGGCTGGCAACGGCCGTTCCCTTCTACGAACGCCACAACCAAATTAAACTGGAACTGGAAGACTGGCAGAACGCCAGCACCGGCTACCAAAACCTGGCGTCGCTGAACGCCTACCTGGGACGGCTGGCCGCCAGCGCCACCGCCGCCGAGGAAGCCCTCACCCTGGCCCGCCGCGCCGAGAATAAGCGGGGTGAGCGCACTTCGCTAGCATACCAGGCATGGGCGGCACATCTGCGCGGGCAGGTGGATGAAGCCAGCGCCGCCTTCCAGCAAGCCGAAGCGCTGGAACGAGAAATTGACAGCAACAAGCAATACCTTTACAGCCTGCGCGGCATCCAGCACGCGGAGCATTTGCGGCGGGTGGGGCAGGCAGATTATGCGCGGCGGGTCACGGCCGCCAACCTGACCATCTGTGAGCGTAATCGTGTGGTTTCACAAATCAGCATGTGCCACCGCGTCCTGGGGGAACTGGCTGCGGATGAAGGCGGCGCTGCGGCCATCGCTTCCGCCCGCGACCATTTCGACACCGCCCTCACCATCGCCCGCTCCATTTCCTACCGGCCCGCCCTCATCGAGGCGCTGCTGGCGCGGGGGCGCTGGGCGGCAAAAATGCACGGTAGGGGTTTGCCGGTGGCAAACCCAGGGCAATCCAGCGGATTGCCCCTACAGCAAGCGTTCGCCGACCTGCGCGAAGCCCTCAGCTACGCCACGGACGGCGGCTACCGCCTCTACGAAGCGGACAGCCGCATTGCCCTCGCCTGGGCGCACCTGGCCAGCGGCAATCCCACCGAGGCCAGGCAAGAGGTCACCCGCGCCCAAACCATGTCCGCCGACATGGGCTACCACTGGGGCCAGGTCGACGCCGCCGAGATATTAAACCTCCTGCCGTAGCCGCGGATTCTATCCGCGCCTCAACCTGCGCGGTTAAGAAACCGCGGCTACGCCAGCACCCCCCGCTTGTCATGCTGAGCCAAGCGAAGCATCCTTGGAGCGAAACTCAAGGCAGAATCAAGGACCGGGCTAAAGAACGTTCAGAGGGATTTTTCACTGCGCTGCGCTCCGTTCAAAATGGCAAATGTTGGCTGTCATGCTGAACGAAGTGAAGCATCCCTACGGCGCAGCAATGACGCAGACTTTGTCCCTCGCCAAAGACTGGAAAACAGGAAGTTCACAAGGATTTCTCCCTGCGGTCGAAATGACCGGTGTGGGGTTTTACACAGCCGTTTCCACCGTCTCCCGCAGCTGCACCGTCAGCACCGCCGCCAGCACCAGGGACACCAGGTACACCGCGCCGTAAATCGTCAGGAAGCCGCGGTCCAGCGTGTACACCAGCACCACAAACACGAGAAAGAGGATGAGTTGAACGGCCGTCCACCCCCTTAACCCCCGCACCCGATCCAGATCCGTCCCCTGCCGCCGTGCCAGCACAGCCAATCCCCAAAAGTAGGCAGCAAAAAAGAGATTCTCCAGCGGCATGAGCAGCTTGCCAAACCACTCCGGCGGCGTGACACCCGCCCACAAGTTTACGTACACGTCCAGCGGCCACATCACGTGCACGCCGTTGAACCAGATGAGCAGGTCCAGCGCAATGTGCAGCAGCACGCCGATGCCCAGGCCCAAACCGAGGTTGGTGAGGAACGGCCGTTTCCACACCACCCCCACCACCCCAAAAACAACCACCAGCGCCAGCACAAAAAACAAGCTGTGCGTCAACGTGCGGTGTAATCCGTCTGTCGAGGCGCTGGTTAGCGTGGCCACGCCCACCGCAAAGTTGTCAAAGTCGGGCAAAAAGCTGCCCAGCACGGTGCCCAACACCAGCCCCTTGCAGCTAGGCATCTGGCGGCCCACTGCCATGCCCACCAACCCGTGAATCCCTGCCTGTGCCATATCAGCCTCCTGTTTCATTTCGTCAATTTTTTCCCTGAAGCCATTGTACACGCCAGAGCCGTTAGCGCGGAAACAATCCGCGGCTACGCCAGCACCCCTCGCTTGTCATGCTGAGCAAAGCGAAGCATCCCTGAGACCAAACTCAAGGCAGAATCAAGGACCTGGCTAAAGAACGTTCAGAGGGATTTCTCCCTTTGGTCGAAATGACAGTTTGCGGCTACCATCCCTGGCAGCAGATCCATTGTTGAAGGGCAAAACACAAAAGGTACAACATGACAAACGAAGTGTATGATGTGATCGTGATTGGCTCGGGGGCGGGCGGGATGAGTACGGCCGTTCCCCTGGCCCAGGCAGGTAAAAAGGTGCTCGTTCTGGAGCAGCACGATGTGCCCGGCGGCTGGACCCACTCCTTTACCCTCGAAGGGTACAAATTCAGCCCCGGCGTGCACTACATCGGCGGGATCGGCCCCGGCGGCCCTATGCGGCGCATCTACGAAGGGCTGGGTATCTCCGCCGATCTGGCCTTCTGCGAAATCAACCCCGACGGCTTCGACCACGTCTTCATCGGCGAGGAGCGCTTCGACATCCCCAAAGGGCGCGAAACATTTGCCAACCGCCTCAAAGCGCGCTTCCCGCACGAGGCTGAGGGCATCGATGGCTACCTGGCCATGTGCCAGCAGCTCATGGATGAGGTGCGTCTGCTCAGCCGGGTGCGCGGTGTGGGTGATGCCCTCAGCCTGCCCTGGCGCACCCGCCACCTCCTGCGCTGGGCCTTCCGCACCGGGGCCGATCTCATCAACCACTACGTCTCCAACCCGGTGCTGCGCGCCATTTTGTCGGCGCAATCGGGCGACCACGGCCTGCCGCCGTCACAGGTGTCGGCGCCGCTGCACGCGGGGGTGACCCACCACTATTTTGACGGCGGCTTTTACCCCGTCGGCGGCGCGTTTGCCATCCCCCGTGCCTTTGCCCGCGCCCTCAAGCGGGCTGGGGGTGAGCTGCGCCTGCAAACCCGCGTTGAGCGCATTTTGCTGGATGAAAACAAACATGTGCGCGGCGTCTGCCTCACCGACGGCGCGGAAATCGCCGCCTGGCATGTCGTCAGCAATGCCGACCCGGAGGTGACCTTTGGCAAGCTGGTGGGGCGCGAGTTTCTTAGCGGCAAATTGCAGCGCAGGCTGGGCAAGGTGCGTTACTCCACCTCCGCCCTCAGCCTGTTTATGGCCGTCGACATGGATTTGCGCGCCGCCGGGCTGGATTCCGGCAACTACTGGTTCTATAACCACAGCGACGTTGATAGCATCTACGCCGACGGCCAGACGGACAAAATCGTGCATAATTTTGCGCCCGAGGGCATGTTTCTGACAGTGACCACACTCAAGGACCCCTCCAAAATGCACAGCGGACACCACACGCTGGAGGCGTTTGCCTTCGTGAGTTACGAGCCGTTTGCCCAATGGGCGGACCAGCCTGCGGGCGACCGGGAGTGGGAATACCAGCAGCTCAAAGAGAAGCTGACGGCCACTATGCTGGCCAACATCGACCGGCGTATTCCGGGGTTCAGCCAGCACGTGGTGTTTAAGGAGCTGGGCACGCCGCTGAGCAACGTGCATTATCTGAACGCTACGCGGGGCAATTTGTATGGGATTGATAAACGGCCGTTCCAGGTCGGCCCATTTGCCTTCAACAACAAAACAGAAATTGAGGGTCTGTGGCTGTGCGGTGCCAGCACCACCGCCGGGCACGGCGTGGCCGGGGCCACCAACTCTGGACTGGCCACAGCGCGGCAAATTTTGGACTGCAAAACGAGCGACCTGCTCCAGCAAAACGGCCCGCCGCTGGCGGTGTACCCGTCGGAAGAGCCAGACAAATGGCCCGCCAATCTGCGCCGCCGCATGGCGCGGAACCAACTCGAAGCGTGAGCATTTTCAGGTACACGGAGCAGACCACCATGTTCGATATCCTGATCAAAAACGGCACCATCATCGACGGCACCCAGGCGCCGCGTTATCGGGGCGATGTGGGCCTGGTAGGTGACCGGATTACGGCCGTTGGTGACCTAGGTGAGGCCGCAGCGCGACAGACTATCGATGCGCATGGCAAAATTGTCGCCCCTGGCTTTGTTGATGTTCACACCCACAGCGATGCCTGGCTGCTCAAAACGCCTCACTTCCTCTCCAAAACCACTCAGGGGTTCACCACCGAGGTGCTGATGGCCGATGGCATCTCCTATGCGCCGGTCAATCGCCACACCGTCAACGAGTGGCTTTATTATCTCCGCGCCCTCAACGGCCTGCGCCACGAAGAATATCAGGGCTGGGAAAGCCTGGCTGAGTTTATGGACCTGCACGATCGCCGGGTAGCCCAAAATGTGATCACCCACATCCCCTACGCCAACCTGCGTTCTATGGCTTGCGGCTTCGGCAAGGCGACCCCGGACGATTTCCAGATGAATTTGATTCGGGCTGAGGTGGAAAAGGGGATGGCGGAGGGAGCGGTAGGGCTGTCGACAGGTCTGGATTACATCGCCCAATGTTTCGCCAGCACCGCGGAACTGGTCGAGGCTTGTGCCCCGCTGGCGGCCAGGCAGGGGCTGTATGTGACCCACGTGCGCTACAAAAAGGGCGTTTTGGCTGGCGTACAAGAAGCGGTCGCCATTGGCAGGCGGGCCGGCGTGCCCGTGCACATCTCTCATCTGAAAGGCAGCACACCGGCCGAGGCCGAGGCGCTGTTAGCCTACATTGACACCGTGGCCACCCAGGAGGTCGATTTCTCCTTCGATGTCTATCCCTACCTGCCCAGTTCAACCATGCTCAACTACCTGCTCCCCTACGAAGTATGGGAGGATGGCCCGCTGGCCGTGCTGTCGAAGCTGCACCTGCCGCACATTCGGGCCAGGTTTAACCAGAGTTTGAGCCAGATGGATTTGAACACCGTTCACATTGCCTGGGTGCCGGGAAAAGAGAACAGTCAGCATCAGGGCAAGCCGTTGGCGCGGTATGTGGCCGAACTTGGCAAATCACCGGCCGATGCCTTGTGTGACTTGTTGATCGAGGAAAATTTGGCGGTGCTGCTGGTATTCAACCGTGGTGATGATGATCTGGTACGGCCGTTCCTCACTCATCCCTGTTATATGATGGGGTCTGACGGCATTTATCACGAAGATGGGCTCATTCATCCCCGCCACTATGGATCGGCAGCGCGGTTGTTGGGGCCATGTGTGCGCGACAAACATTGGTTCTCGCTGGAAGCGGCCGTTTATAAGCTAAGCCACCACCCCGCCCAACGATTTGGCCTGACCAACCGCGGCCAGGTGCGCGCAGGCTGCTTCGCCGATCTGGTTGTTTTCGATGCGGCCACCGTGGCCGACCGGGCCACCTTCGCGGATCCGCATCAATATTCCGTGGGCATTGAGCATGTGCTGGTAAATGGCGTACCCATCATCGCCGACGGGCAGCCTATCGAGAATTTAGCCCAGCCGCTGCCAGGTAGGGCGCTGCGGTTTAAAGGTTAAGCTGGAAACTGTTTTTAACTTTGGGTTTTGGCAAACGGGCAAACTTTGGCTACGCTTCACCTTTTTCTACAAAATCGAGCGGGGGCACTGGGCTGGTGGCCGTCCAGCCGCCGTCAACAACCAGGGTTTGCCCGTTGATTTGGGCTGCCTGAGGCGAGAGTAAAAAGAGCGCCGCCTGGGCAATATCGGCCGTGGTCGCGGGCAGTTGGGTGGGCGTGAGCTGCCCCCAGACCGCCTCGTAATTGGGATCATCAGCCAAATTGCGCGGGGTGACGGTAGCGCCAGGGGCAATGGCGTTGACGGTGATACCGTATGGCCCCAGCTCAACAACCAGCTGCCGCGCCAACATGCGCAGTGCCGCCTTGGTCAGCGCATAGGCAGATAGATATTTAATCGCCTGGTAGCCGGTGACGGAGGACATAAACAGGATGCGTCCGCCTGTGCCTTGTTGGCGCATTTGCCGGGCAGCGGCCTGAGCCAGAAAAAAGGAGCCACCCAGATTCACGTTGAGAACCGTTTGAAAATCGTCGGGATCGTAGTCGAAGAAGTTGTTCCAGAGGGTGATACCGGCATTGGCGACGGCGATGTCTAGTTGACCAAAGTGATCAACAGCCTGGACAACCAAACCACGCACGACGGAAACTTCGCCCACGTCGCCACCTACGCCCAGACAGACCCCGCCAGAGGCCACAATCTCTTGGGCCGCAGCGGCGGCTTTGGCGGCATCGAGATCGTTGAGCAAAACGTTAGCCCCTTGCGCGGCCAGCTGCCGGGCAATTTCCAGACCAATGCCTTCACCTGCCCCGGTGATGACGGCCGTTTTCCCCTTAAATTGTGCCTCGTTTGCCATCACCAATTTCTAGTCCTGCCAGGTGCTCCAGGGCTTTGACGAGGGCGTGGTTGCCTTCCAGGCCGAGGCCCTGCTGCTGGAGGGTACGGTACAGGTTAAACACCAGGCTGGTGCCGAGCATGGGCACGCCGAGCTGATCGGCCGTTTCCAGCACCAATCGTAAATCCTTCTGCTGCAAATCGACGGTGAACCCTGGCCGCCAGTCGCGCTTGATCACCTGCGGGCCGCGATTGCTGAGCATCCAGCTGCCCGCCGCGCCCTGCGTCACCGCGTCGAGCGTCTTTTGCAGGTCCAGGCCGCCTGCCTGGGCAAGGAGCAGCGCTTCCCCCACGCCCAGCATCGTCACCACGACCAGAATCTGGTTCACCAGCTTCACCGTCTGCCCCGCGCCAATCTCACCGACATGGGTGATGGTTTTGCCCATTGCCTCAAACACGGGCATGGCCCGGGCCACCTGGGCCGCGTCGCCGCCCACCATGATGCTGAGTGTGCCTTTGGCCGCGCCCTCGCTGCCGCCGCTGATGGGGGCATCCAGCATATGCACGCCCTGGTCGGCAAACGCCTGGGCCAGGCGGCGGGTCACCTCTGGACTAATGGTGCTCATGTCGATCACCAGGTTGCCCGGCTTGGCGCCAAAGATGACGCCGTTGGACTGAAGCATCACGTGCTCCACGTCGGGCGTATCGCTGACGCAGGTGATGATGATGTCGGCGTGGCTGGCTACGTCGGCCGGGCTGCTGGCGGCGATGGCGCCCAACTCGATGAAAGGATCCATCTTGCCGTGGGTGCGGTTCCAGATATAGACGATAAAACCTTTATCCAGCAGGTTGCGCACCATACCCTGCCCCATGATGCCCAGGCCGATAAATCCGATTTTTTCACTCATTTGCTGCTCCTTCTAAAACGGGACACAGATTTTCACAGATTTTTATCTGCGTTTTTCTGTGTTCATCTTTGTCCCTTTCATTCAGGGTGTTGAGCTGGGGCTCATGTGGTCACCGCTGGAACAGCTAATCGCTGCGGATGTCGATGATTTCGGTGATGACCGGTTCGATGGCGGCGCGCACGGCCGTTTCATCCAATCTTCGCACCTTAAAGGTCACAATCCGGTTGGCGCTGGATTCGCCAGAGAACTGGCCAAAGGCCAGGAAGCTGCCCCCGGCGTTGGCCACCGCCTGGGTGATGGCGGCCAGTTCGCCTGGTATTTCAGGGACAATGGCCGTTACCCGCACCCCCTGCTCGCGCGCCCCCATCAGCTCCAGCAAAACCTTAAACAGGTCGGTTTCGGTGATCAGACCCACCAGTTGGCCGCCGCGCAGCACGGGCAGGCCGCCCACCTTGTTATCGACCATGATCCGGGCCGCTTCTTCGATGGGCATATCTTCTTCGATGGTGAGGACATTTTTGGTCATGATGTCCTTGATTTTGATCTTGTTGATGAGGTAAGTGATTTCCCAGACGCTCAGTGAAGTAGCGTCTGACGGGGAGGCGTTCAGCAAATCTTTATCTGAAACGATGCCGATGAGACGGCCGTTTTCCACCACGGGCGTGCGGCGAATGTGCTCGCGCTGCATCAACTTTAAACAGTCCGGCACCGACATATCGGGGGGGACGGTAATTACTGGCTGGGACATGCGACGTTTAACTAACATGCGTGACTCCTTGTTGCAAAAATGGAAATAGTGCCGTAATCATATCCTATTTTCCGCCTGACTGCTCAACATCTTGTCCGATAGTTTGCTTCCAGCAATTCTGGTTGAGATGCTCAGGGTTTTCGCCGGTACGGCCGTTTTCTGCGAAAATACCCCATGCACAGTTACGTTCAAGCCCTACAAAACCACCTCGAACCCCACGCCAACCCGGCCGAAGCCGGGCCGATGAGCCAGTACATGCGCAACCAGTTCCCGTTTCTGGGCATCAAAACCCCGGCGCGCCGCGCTTTGTTGAAAACGTTTCTCGCCACGCACGGACTGCCGCCCCTTATCAACCTGGAAACAATTCTCAAAGAGCTCTGGGCCCTGCCAGAGCGCGAATACCAGTACAGCGCCCTCACCCTGCTAGACAAGGTCACCAAGAAGCTGCCCGCCGACACCATCGCCCTGCTTGAATACCTCATTACCCACAAATCATGGTGGGACACGGTGGACCTGCTGGCGGGGCACGCCGTGGCCGTCCACTTCCAGCGCCACCCGGCTGCGCGCGATACCTTCCTACCCATCTGGCGCGCCAGCGACAACTTCTGGCTGCGCCGCACCACGCTGCTCTTCCAACTGTCCTACAAGGCCAACACCGACGCAGACCTGCTCTTCAACCTCATCCGCGAAAACCTAGACTCAGACGAGTTTTTCATCCAGAAGGCCATTGGCTGGGCCCTGCGCGAATACTCCAAAACGGATGCGCAGACGGTAGTCGATTTTGTCCAGGCCACGCCGCTGCCGTCGCTAAGTGCCCGCGAGGCGCTGAAGTGGCTGCAAAATCAGAGCCGTCCTTGAAGCATCTGCTAAAGCAGCGAATCGCAAGAAAATCTCACGCAAAGGCGTAAAGATTCCAAGTGGCAAACTTTGCGCCTTTGTGTGAACAAAAATTTGACTTGGGTAAAAGTCTGCATGTGCTTTTTGCTTGTTAGCTCCTCCTGGCATACAATCCAGACTAATCAAATCAACGATTCTGCCCGACCATCCTTTGGCCGGGCTTTTTCATGAAGGCAACAAATTCTCATGAGAAGGACTAGTAACAATCTGTATGGCTTTACAACCTCGTAACGATATTCGCAACATCGCCATTATTGCCCATGTGGACCACGGCAAAACCACCCTGGTCGATGGCATGCTGCGCCAGACAAACGTTTTTCGCAATAACCAGGAACTGACTGAACGCGTCCTGGACTCTAATGTGTTGGAGCGGGAGCGCGGCATCACTATCCTGGCCAAAAACACCAGCATTGTCTACCACGGCACCACCATCAACATTGTGGACACGCCCGGCCACGCCGACTTTGGCGGCGAGGTGGAGCGCGTGGTCAACATGGTCGATGGCGCCCTGCTGCTGGTAGACGCCGTCGAAGGTCCCATGCCACAAACCCGCTTTGTACTGCGCCAGGCGCTGGAAAAAGGGGTCAAGGTGGTGGTGGTCGTCAACAAGATTGACCGCCCGGCGGCCCGGCCCGACTTCGTGGTCAATGCCACATTTGATCTGTTCATCGACCTGGGCGCCACGGAAGAGCAGGCCGACTTCCCGGTGATTTACACCAAGGCGCTGGAAGGCAAGGCGGGTACCGACCCAGATGAATTGGAGGATGATTTACGGCCGTTGTTCGACACCATCGTCAACTACCTGCCCGCGCCTATGATCGATCCCGATGGCCCCACCCAGCTGCTGGTCACCACCCTGGAATACAGCAGCTACGTGGGCAAAATTGCCATTGGGCGGCTCACCAGCGGCACCATCAACGATGGCCAGTCTATCATGCACATCAACACCAAAGGGGAAATGACGCCGGGCAAGGTGACTAAACTATACACCTTCCGCGACTTGCAGCGAGTGGAGCAAAGCCAGGTGCAGGCCGGTGACATCGTCGCCGTGGCGGGCATCCCCGATGTAGGCATCGGCGACACCCTGGCCGATGTCAATGATCCGATTCCGCTGCCGCCCATCAAGGTGGAAGAACCCACCGTACGCATGACCTTCCGCGTCAACGACAGCCCGTTTGCCGGGAAAGAGGGCAAATTTGTCACCAGCCGCCAGATTCGCGACCGGCTGATGCGCGAGCTAGAAAGCAACGTGGCCATGCGCGTGGAAGAAACGGACAAGGCAGGCGAATTTATTGTCTCCGGGCGCGGCGAGCTGCACCTGGCCATCCTCATCGAAACCATGCGTCGGGAAGGCTACGAGTTTGCCATCAGCCGCCCGGAGGTCATCTTCAAAGAAAGCGAAATAGGGCTGACGGAACCTGTCGAAAAGCTGTTCCTGGAAGTGCACAACGATTACCTGGGCGCAGTCAGCGAAATGCTGGGGCGGCGGCGCGGCCTGATGCAAAACATCCACTACGGCGAAGATGGCACCGTTTATGCCGAATACCTGGTACCTACCCGGGGCATCCTGGGCTTCCGCCAGCCGTTCCTCACCGCCACGCGCGGTACCGGCATCTACCACACCCTCTTCCACGACTATGAGCCGGTGAAGGGCGATATTGAGACGCAGGAGTTTGGTTCGTTGGTCTCGATGGAAGGTGGTCCGGTAAGCGCCTATGCGCTGCACCAATTGCAACAGCGCGGCACCTTTTTTGTGCTGCCCGCCGAAGAAGTGTACAGCGGCCAGGTGGTCGGCCAGCATATTCGCAACGAGGAGCTGGTGATCAACGTCTGCAAAACGAAAGTGCTCAGCGCCGTGCGCACCGGCCCCACGGCCATTGTCGAAGCCCTGCACACGCCGCGCATCATGTCGCTGGATGAATCAATTGAGTACCTGGGCAAAGATGAACTGCTGGAGGTAACCCCCTCCTCCCTGCGCATCCGCAAAAAAGAGCTGCGCCACGAGATTCGCCAGCGGGATATTAAGCGAGCGAAGAAGGGAACGTGAGGGGGTGAAGGGGTGACAGGGTGAAGGGGTGAACGGGTAAATGAGAACTTTCACCCCTTCACCCGTTCACCCCTTCATTAATTTACGTCGCGGGCGCAGCGGAAGCCGGTGCCCCAGTGGGTGTTATCGTTTGGGTTTCGGGGAACTGGCGGGAGAGCCAGTCGGGTGGTGGTGGTGATTTCAGTGGCGCTGCTGGCCCAGGAGCCGCCGCGCAGCACTTTTTCACCGCTCGTCTCGTCGTCATTGAAGCCATTAGCGGGTAACGGCTGATTGTAAAAGTCTTCATCGTACCAATCTTGCACCCATTCGGCAGCGCCGCCAGCCATGCCATAAACGCCAAACGGACTGGCACCATTAGGCAAGCTATCTACCCGAACGAAGGCTCGACCAAAGAAAACGGTCTCGGATTGTTCTGTATTGTAGAAGATGGCCGTATCATACAAAATCGGTGCCGTATTACCCCAGGGATAGGAACGGCCGTCTGTCCCTCGGGCCGCATATTCCCATTCCGCCTCAGTTGGCAGCCGCGCCCCAACCGACTCACAATAAGCAACCGCACCGTGCCAGGTAATCCAGGTGGCGGGAAAGCGGGCCGTACCGGGGCTGGGTTCATATACCCCCAAATTATTCAAAATATTAGACGTAATGGCCGCTACGCGCGTGATGGCGCAGTTGAAGCCGTTGCAGGCCTGGGCGTTACTCCCCAAGCGGTTTAGAAAATCGGCGAACTGCTGCACCGTCACTTCATATTGGTCCAGGTAAAAGCTATCTACCGACACCTGCCGCACCGGGCTGTTGTTGGCATTTTCCCCGGCTGTGGCATCGCCCATGTTAAACGTACCGCCGGTGATATACAGCATCGGCATATTGTCCTGCCCGCGAATGTAGCTGTTGAGCTGGGCTTGCAAGGCCAGCTGGGCCGGATCTGGCGTGGCAGTCGGCTGGTTGGGCACACTCGCCGAGGGGGTGTTGGTGGCCTCCCGGGCCAGAATGGTCGCCTGAGCCGCCACGGTAGCCAGCTGGGCCTCGGACGTAGCTGCCTGGACGGTGGCCTCTTCCTGGCTGGCCACTTCGGCTCGCTCGGCTACCAACGTCTGGTTAACGGCTACTTCGGCCGTGGCAACGGCATTGTCTGAGGTGGCCATCGCCTGGACGGTAGCCGCTTGTAGGGCATCGGTTGTGCTCACTATGGCCAGGCGGTCGGCGGCAACGGCCGTTTCCCTTGCTTCCACACTGGCTCTCGTCGCCTCCTGGGCCACTTCCTCACGCTCCTGGGCCACGTCCTGCAGGTAGATCAGGCTGACGGCCCCACTGATCACCAGCAGCAAAATCACGATCAACGCATAGTTAAAGTTACGCGCGCGGCGAGCGGCCTGCGCCTCCGCTTCGGCCCGCTGCCGCTGCTCTTCAGCCAGGCGCTGTGCCTGTTCCAGTTCACGCTGCTGCTGCGCCTGCTTTTCTTCGATTTCCAGCTGCTCCGCCGCTTTGCTGGCGTTGATGTATTCCTGTTCCAGGGCATTAAGCTCTTCAAACAGCAGGGCTTCTTGCAGCTGCTTGCCACGCAGCAGCGCACCCGGATCCCGGCCGCGTGTGTCCCAATCCTCCGCCTGGGCGGTGAAACGCAGCCGCTGGCGCAGCACCACACGCTCATCTTCCAGCCACTCCACCAAGCGCGGCCAGTTGCGCACCAATGCTTCGTGGGCTACTTCAAACTGATCGTCTTTTGCTTCGGGACCATCAGTCTGGCGCAGCAGGCGCGCTTCCACCAGCTTGCGCAGCACGCGATTGATGCGGTCATTGGCTTCGCCGGATTGGTAGAGCGAACGCCGTGTGGCGCGGCCGCGGGTGAACTCCACGCCGGTGCCGGGACGCACCAGGCGCAGCATAATGCGCTTGGCGGTGGCCTGTTCTTCGGGCAGCAGGCCGTTGTAGAGAGAATCGGCCGTATGAGCCAGCGCTTGCATCACGCCACCGAGGCGACGATAAGCGTCCCAGGTGATGCGGTTGCGCTCGCGGTCATCCCACAGCTGCAGCAGGGCAAATTGCAGCAGGGGCAAGGCGGCCGGTTCACCCACAATTTCGCGCACCAGGGCATCGATCAGGCCATCTTCAAACTTCAGGCCGATTGCCTGGGCGGGCTGCTCGATGGCGGCGTGCAGTTCGCTGGCGTTCATAGCCGTCACGCGCACCAGCCCCTGCTCATAGAGCGATTGGAACAGGGGGACTTTGTTGAGGTAGCTCTCGTAATCGACGCGCATTGTCAGGATGACCAGGTGACGCGCGTCGCGGGCATTCACCAGGCCCAGCAGGTTGTCGATGAAGGCATCACGCTCACGGTCGTCATGGCACAGGGTAAACGTTTCTTCAAACTGGTCGATGGTAAGCACGGCCGGTTGGTTGGTATCTTCGCGGATAAGTTTGGCCAGGTGTTCGGAATCGTTGAGGAAGGCTTCGTAGTTAGTAGTGATCCAGGTGGCCGCGTCCGCAACTTCGGGCTTCAGCAGGCGGGCCAGCTGGGCCAACGGGGCGGAACCGGGTACGATGGGCGAATAGTAGTGCCACGTTTCGCTGCCGGGCAGGGCGCCCTCGTGCAGGCGAGGCAGCAGTCCGGCCAACACCGCCGACGATTTGCCGCTGCCGGAAGGGCCAACGGCCGTTACCAACCGGCTCACTAACACCTGGTCCAGCAGTTCACGGACGAGCTGTTCACGACCGTAAAACAGGTGCTTGTTGTCCTCGCCAAATGAATCCAGGCCCACATAAGGGCAGCGCGAATCGGGTATCTCCGGCTGGCTGGTGGCGTCGAACTCCAGCAGCACGGCTTCTGGCGTCTCTTTGCCCGCGTGAAACAGCTGGTTGTGCCAGTAGTCGAGCAGGCTCTGCGCCGCTTCCCGGTCTTCGGTGTTGTCGATGTGCGCCCCGGCTGCTTCACCGCGATGCAAGAAATCGGTCACTTCAGCCCAAAAGTGGTCTTCACTGGCGCCATCCTTGGCGGCGCGACGCTGCTTGAGCAGATCACGGTGCGCATCCCGCAGCGAGGTGAAAGACATGAAGGGGACAAATTCTTCGGAGGTCGTATCTGTCTGGCTCATTTGTTAAACTGCCTCAACAATAGATCGATTTGCTCACCCACCCGCTGCAGCTCGGTACACAAGGAAAGCAATTCCAGATCCACTTCACGAAAACGGTGGCCAACGTAGGTGTGGTAGCGCATAAACAGGCGGCGCACCTTGGAGATGAGCTGCTGGTCAATGGCAGGTTCCAGTTCGACCATGACCTTGCCCAGGTTGACGGCCCATTCCTTATCTTTGTGCGCTTCGATGCGCTCCTGGGTCATCGGCTCCAGGTCATACCAGGCGTCGGCCAGTTCGTCGATGTTGTTTTGCGAAACGGCCGATTTCACCCGGCGAACCTCATCATCAATGTTTTGCCAGGCGTTGTGTTCCCGCACCAGCTCCTTGAGCCGCTCGTCCAGCCCCGCCAGGGCGGAACGGCCACTTTTCACTTCTTCCACCATATTGGCCATGGCCACATCGGCCTCGGCCAGGCTGGTGCTGATGGTGGTGATCGCTTTTTCCAGGTTATCCAGGCGCAGAGCGCTGGCCACCGCCACCAGTTGGGCATTGATGCGCGTGGGGTGCCGGTTCAGCACGCGGTAGAGCAGGGTTACACCGTCGTCCAGCGCCTGGAGATCGTCGGCAGCTACGGCCGTTTGCAGCCGCTCTTTCACCGTTTCCAGTTGGGACGCCCAGCGCACATCGCCCCCGGCAAACGTCTGGCTCTTGGACAGGGTGACAATGTCTGTAATCTTGGTTTGCAGCTCCGGCTCGGCAATGGCAATGTCTTCCCAGGCCATGTCGTCAGCGGGCAGCCGCTTCTGGTCGCGGTAGATCAAGTCGTACTGCGTTTCCAGAATCTGAAACAGATCGTGGATCTGTTTGTAATCGTTCATCTGGTCGATTTGTTGGGAGGCGGTTTGGAAATCGGTCTGGAAGGTGATAACGGCCGTGCGCACATCTTCACGGGTCAGCATGCGCACAATGGCACCAAAGCTCTTGCTGGCGATCATCGTGTTGGACTTATCTTGCTGCGGCAGCACATCGGCCGTGTGGATTTCAATGCGGGCATCACTGGGATCTTCATCCACAATTTCTACGATAATGGCTTCGATGTCCACGCTGGGGCGCAGTTCGCGGAAGGCAGCCACCAGCACATTAATTCGCTTGCGGCGATCAAAATGGATGATCAGCTCACGCGCTTTATCTTTTTTGACGGTACCAGGGAGGTTCTCAAAATCGAGCTGCAAATCAAAACACAAATCACGCAGATCGTCTTCGCTGAACGAGTCGTTGATGGCGCGGAGCAATTTACGAAGATCGACTGGCTTTTCTTGCCCATTCTCTACGGATTCTGAAACGTCTGTCATTTTTATTTGTTACTGCGACTATTCGTTACTGCACTTGATTAAAAGAGCTTACGGTAGGTTTGTCTTCCCAGCCAGATTATATGTTAAGCAGACAGTTTTGCACAACGCATAAAAACGGCCGTTCCTGCCTACGAGTGGTAAACAAGAACGGCCGTCTGGATGCTTCAACCCCTCAACAGAAATTTGGCTCTTTGGGAATTCAGGGGAGTTTACAGCCTGTGAAACGTAAAACGTGAAACGTGACCAGAGATCCATCACGTTTCACGCTTCACGTTTCACGCCTCACGGATTGCCAACCCCTGAATTTGCTGAAGACCCGTTTTTCACTGTAACGGATTCATTATGCGGGATTGGCTCCACCACCCTCCTGCGACAAAATCAGGACGCTGTACGGCCCGATGCTGAGGGTACCGTTGTACGCAAAATCATCGTATTCGCCGGGAACGGCCGTTACCGTGGGCACATAATGACCGGTAAAGCTGGGATGGTACGCGCGCAGATCGCTGTTGAGCCGCACCAGCCATTTACCCGCATGAGGCAAACCCAGCCTGTACTGCGTCAACACCCGGTTGGCGAAGTTGGCCACCACGATCACATCATCGCCGGGACCGCCAGCGTGCCAACGGTGGAAAGCAATCAGTTTGGCGGCGTCGTTGGCGTGGAAAACATTGATCGACTGCCCGCTCAGGCCGCGCGTATGCCCGGCCTGGTTGCGCCGCAGGCTGATGAGATGGCGATACAGGGCCACCATGCCGCTGTTTTGCTGGGCCTTTTGCCAGTCGAGCGGCCGTTTGTCGTCAAACCAGCCGTCTTCCAAAAACTCTTGCCCCTGGAAGAGCATGGGCACACCAGGTGCGGTGAAGACCAGGGCAGCCCCTAAAGCAGCGCGTTTGGCCGCCAGCGCGTCGCTGCCGTCGGCCACAGCCACCTCATGCACCACCCGCGCCTTGCCGTTGGCCACCTCGTCGTGTGACTCCGTGTAGATGACCCGGCTGAACGCATCAGCGCCGTAGCGGAACATCAGGGCATCGCGCACGGCCAGCATGTCGCGCTCCTCGTCACGCGGCGAGATGATCGCCTGGCGGATGGGATGGACAAACTGACTGTCCCACTGGGTGTTGAAGCCTGCTCCCCCCGCTTTAATCGGTTCGGTGAGCCACTTGTTGGCCTGCAAGTCCTCGGCAATGCGAAAGTGGCGCGGGTTGTGGTGCTGCATCTCGCCGTTGATGGCCTGCATCAGCGCCCACCCTTCGGGAATGTTGGCCCCAGGATCACCATCGTGGCCGTGAGCGTTGCGAATGTAGGAGGTGGCGTCCCAGCGCAGGCCATCGATCTGGTATTCGTCCAGCCACATGCGCACGTTGTCGCGAATGTAGCGGCGCACTTCGGGACGGCCGTAATCGGGCCGCGTATCCGCCCACGGCGTTTTGGAGCGCCAGTCGTTGTAAAAGTAGATGCCGCCCATGCCGTCCTGCTGCCAGCCGTCAAACTGCCACAGGCTCAGATCTTGCGGGCCAAAGTGGTTATATACCACGTCTACAATCACCGCGATGCCCTGGGCGTGGGCGGCCTGGATCAGCTGTTTGAACTTTTCTGGCCCGCCATACGCCTGGCTGATGGCAAAGGGATGGGCCGGGTTGTAACCCCAGGAAAGCTCGCCGGGGAACGTTTTGACGGGCATCAGCTCGATGGCGTTGATGCCCAGCACACGCAGATAGGGCAGTTTTTCAATGACCTGGGCAAAGTTGAACGGGGGACGGCCGTTCCCTTCCCCAAAAGTACCTACGTGCAGTTCATAAATGACCAGGTCTTCCAGCGCGGGTGGACGGAAAGGGGTGGTAAGGGTGGGAACGGCCGTAGGCACACCCAGCACCTTCCCGTTGCGAACCACCCCGTTTTGGAAAGGCGGCCGTACGTCTTTGGCATAGGGATCGGTGCGCAGCAGCTTCCGTGAACCATTCTGCACCACAAACTTGTACTCATCACCCACCTGCGCCTGGGGCACGTTCACCGACCAGCACCCGCTGGTTTCACGGGCCAGCGGAATTTGGTTTTGCTGCCAGTTGTTAAACGAGCCGGTCACATACACCGCGCTGGCGTGTGGCGCCCAGACACGAAAAACGGTGCCATCGTTATGGGGGATGGCGCCCATGCCCGGCTGCAGAGCTGGCTGCACCGGACGAATTTTGTAACGCAGCGTCTGCCAGGTCTGGCCCAACTGCTCCCACCAGGCAGGCGATAGTTTTTCCTTATCACTTAAAGCCATAGATCCTCCACAAAGTCGTTAGGATAAACGATTTTGTTGCTCTTTTGGTAAAAATTGTGTTAACAAAAGTGCTTTATGTTAACCAATCATATCAAATATTAAGGAAAAGCACTTTTTCTGGCAAAAGGAATAGCCCATTTTTCCCAGGTTTTTGCAAAAATTTTGTAGCTCCTTTATAGACCTTGATTGCATTTTGCTGGTACTCTAGTTATCCTAATGTGTCTATGAATCCAATTCACTGGCTGTTTGACAAGCTTTTTCCTGTTATCCGTTTTACGTATGAAAAGATTCAGCGACATCGTTGGTTTGACGAAATTACCCCCCAACTCTGGTTGGGTGGCGCGCCTCACTATCCGCGAGACTACAAGTTTTTGCTTGACAACGGCATTACGGCCGTTCTTAACATTCGCGCTGAACGGGAAGACGACGTGGCGTTGTACCGTTCTCACGGCATTACCTACCTCCAACTGAAGGTGCTGGACGTGATGGTTCCTTCGGAGGAGATGATTGATCTCGGGGTTGAATTTTTACACCAGCAGGTAGAAGACGGCCGTATTGTCCTCGTGCACTGCGCCAAAGGACGGGGACGCTCGGCCACGATCCTGGCCGGTTACCTGATGAAGTACGAAGGCATGAGCTTTGCTGAAGCCAATGAGAAAATGAAGAAGTCACGGCCGTTAACCAAGCTGGAAGGCCGACATCGCCAGCGCCTGGAAAGCTGGGCAGCTAGCAAACAGCAAAATTCCTCAGTGACCTGATCTCGAAAGAACAAAGAAAAAGTAAATATTTCCAGAACATTGTACTGAAAAACGTCATTTAGCAACCATCGCAGGACTGGCGCTTATCACCAACTACAATTACCAGACCTGCGGACTCGTACAAATAATCAAGCTGCGGCGATCTATTATTTGAAACTAATTGTTACCTTTTTGGAGCACGAATTAGTTAGTAAAAGCGCGTTTGGTAGACGCAAGCAAATGGGGAAGCCACCTGCCGCCCGGCAAATGGCCGCCCTCATCTGCTTGAGGTGAAGGAGGTACAATATCTGACCGGTAAACAAGCAACTTGACGACTGTGCGTCTTCGTACGGCCGTTACCTGCCCAAACGGTCCGTTTGCCCCGAAGTGAAGAAAGTAAACCAAATCCTGTTAACCGATCGAACGAACAACTCAATAACCCCAAACGGCCGTCACCTGCGTGATGGCCAGCTGAGCCGCTGTCCCCTGGCCGGAACAACGTCTGGCAGCAGACAGCGCCACTCAGCATCAACGTTTCTTTCATGGAGGAAGGAATGACATTTTTTAATAAACTCGTTCGCCTTGGCGGATTATTGCTTTTACTTGTTGGCGGTATCTGGCTGCTCAGCATGGCCAGTGGACCCTCACCAGAGACGTTGGAAAGGCAGATGGCCATACAAGCCTTTGCCCCGGTAGACGTTGGTGATCGGGACGCAGCAGGCGAAATTGTTGAACAAAACCTCTCGTTGCCCACCGTCGTCAACCTGGCCGATATTCCCGCCGGTGTTTACGATCCAAACAACCAGTACGATCGCTGGCAGCGCGGTGAAATTGACCTGCAAGAAGAGTTCTTCCGCCTGCCTGAGTCTCAGATGGCCTTACTGCAAGCCCAATCCGAGGAACTGCCCACCAGCGCTAACGTGCAGTTGGCCCCCAGTGGCCCCAACCTGCAAGCCCCCAGCGCTGGGGTTAGCTTCTCGTCCCTCGACTTCACCGAATGCTGTGGCGGTGGCGGCAACGTTCCCCCCGACCCAGAACTGGCCGTTGGCCCCAACCACATCATTGCCGTGGTAAATGTCGCCTTTGAAATTTACGACAAAAGCGGTAACAGCCTGGTTGGCCCTACCACCTTTGCCAGCTTCATGTCTTCGAACAGCAACTGTACTGGTGTTTTTGACCCCAACGCCTTGTACGATGAGCGCGAAAACCGCTTCATCCTGGGCATCGATGCCGACGGCACCGACTACTGCATAGCAGTCTCCCAGACCGGCGATCCCACCGGCAGTTGGAATATCTACTCCTTCACCACGGGCAGCGCCACCGTTTTCTTCGATTATCCTCATGCGGGTGTGGGCAACGACGCCATCTACATGGGCGCCAACATGTTCAGCAACACCACCGGCTCCTTCCTGGACTCTCGCATTTGGGCGTTTAACAAAGCTGCCATGTACAGCGGCGCTGCGGCAACCTCTGTGATGCGCAATCTGGGCAGCAACGACGACACCCCGCAGCCGCTGAACCTGCACGGCTGGAACCAGGGCACCTGGCCCACCACCGGCCCCCACTACTTCATCACCGAAACGGGCTACAATGGGGCAAACCACACCATCTATTCATGGAACGCTCCGTTTGGCGCCAACACCTTCAGCACGGTAGGTGGCGTGAACCTGAACACAGCGACCGGTGTTACGGCTGGCGCAACTGTTTCCTTCCCGCAGTCCAGCGGCGGTACGCTGCAAGGTAACGACTGGCGCCCACAGGACTTTGAGTACCGTAACGGCTTCGCCTGGACCACCATGACCATCGGCTGTAATCCTGGCGGTGGTACCGTTAACTGCGTGCGCTGGGCCCAGATTAATCCGGCCACGGCCACCGTGGTGAATGCAGGCGTCTACAGCAGCAGCGGCGAATACCGCCAGTTCCCCGACCTGGCCGTGAACCACTGCAATGATATGGCTGTTGGTTATACCAAGTCCAGCACCAGTATGTTCCCTGGCATTTTTGTCACCGGCCGCCAATCCACGGATGCGGCGGGCACGCTGCAAGCGGAAGTTCTGCTGAAGGCGGGCGAAATTTCGTACACTTCGTTTGAAACCACCGCGCCGCGCCGCTGGGGTGACTACACCGAGATGACCATTGACCCGAACGGCCTCACCTTCTGGTACCTGGGCGAATACAGCAAGAATACGGGCACAACGCAAGGTCGCTGGGGTACCTACATCGGCTCTTACTCGTTTAGCAGCTGCACCACCGGCCCCACCCCCACCCCAGGCCCGACGGCCACGCCGACCAACACGGCCGTTCCGCCAACCCCAACCAACACACCAGCACCCGGTTCCTGCACCGTCTACACCAGCACCGACGTGCCCAAGACCATCTCCACCAGCGGCACGCCCAGCGTCAGCTCCGTGCTGAACATCTCTGGCAGCGGCACCATTGCTGACCTTAATGTGTTGAATCTAAACGGTACACACACCTGGATCAACGATCTGGACTTCAACCTGATCAGCCCGGCGGGTACGGCCGTTCAAATCATGGGCCAGTCGTGCAGCTCGCAGGACAACTTCAACCTGAGCCTGGACGATGAAGCGTCTGGCACCTGGCCCTGCCCGCCCACTGGCGGCGGCACCTACCTGCCGACCAACCCGCTGTCTACGTTTGACGGGCAAAATGCCAACGGGACCTGGACCCTGCGTGTTGACGACAACGCCAACCTGGACGGCGGCAGCCTGAACGGCTGGAGTCTGGAAGTGTGCACCACTGGCGTTGGTCCCACACCAACCAACACGCCCGTGCCGCCAACCCCAACCAACACGCCCGTGCCACCAACCCCGACCAACACGCCCGTGCCAGGCAGTGCGGTCATCTACGTTAGCTCTAGCACCAACGGCACGGCAAGCGGCGTTGCCTTTAACGACGAAGACATTTTGTCTTACAATGTTAGCAGCGGCGCCTGGGCGCTGTTCTTTGACGGCTCAGACGTGGGTGTCTCGACCGACGTGGATGCGTTTGCCATCCTGACCGATGGTTCCATCCTGATGAGCTTCGATACTACCACCACGGCGGGCGCCGCCGGTTCCGTAACCGATGCCGACATCGTGCGCTTTGTGCCAACGTCTACCGGTTCTACCACCGCCGGAACCTTCTCGCTTTACTTTGATGGGTCCGACGTGGGCCTGAGCACAAGCAGTGAAGATATTGACGCGGTTGAGCTGCTGGCAGACGGCCGTATCGTCATCAGCACCACGGGCAACATTAGCGTCACTGGCGCCTCAGGCGCAGATGAAGACATGGTCGCCTTTACGCCAACCAGCCTGGGCAGCACCACCAGCGGCACCTGGGCCATCTACTTCGATGGCTCCGATGTGGCGCTCAACACTTCCAGCTCTGAAGATATAAACGGCACCTGGATTGCGCCCAACGGCGACATCTACCTGAGCACCCTCGGCGCCTTCTCTGTGACCGGCGCCAGCGGTGACGGGGCCGACATCTTCCGGTGTGTACCTGGCTCGATTGGCTCGACAACAAGCTGTACTTACAGCATGTACTGGGATGGTTCTGCCAATGGCTTTGCTGGCGAGGTAACCGACGGGTTCCACATCAGCCAATAACTGTTTGGCGTTTACAGATTGGTCCAATCTTTGAGATTGGACCAATCTTGCCGTTACAAGAGTCTGGCTCCGGCCAGGCTCTTTTTTTGTTTGTCCAGGCTGGATTGGGGCCACGTTGGCGGAACGGCCGTTTCTGCTATCATAGCCTCATATTCCTCAGCTCAACTAAACAACCGATCAGGAGACGCTCATGCCCGTTAGTTCGCCCGCCCGCATTCAGCACACCATTCATCTGCTGCCTCAGGCCACCACGCTGGCCGAGCTGGATCAAGTTGTTACCCTGCTGCATTCCAGCCGTTCTACCTTCACCTACAGCGCCGACGCTGCCCAGGCCGTTGCCCACGCCGGCAATAACGACAGCATCGTGGTTGCCTGGGCCGGGGAAAGATGGGGAGCCAATGGGGCAATTTTTGCCTGGCTGCACGAACGAGGCATTGCCACCCAGGCGCGCAACTTCGAGGGCAGCAGCGGGGCCGGGCATATCAGCCAACCCGCCGCCAACCGCACCCAGCCGCTGCGCATCCAGCATACCATCCACCTGCTGCCCCAAGACACGACCCTGCCCGAACTCAAGCAGATCACCGCGACGCTGCATCCCACCCTGTCCGCCTTCACCTACAGCGCCGACGCCGCCCACGCCCTCATGTTTGCCGGGGACGACAGCAGCAAAGTCGTTGTCTGGTCTGGCGAACGCTGGAGCGGGGATATTTTTGCCTGGCTGCGCCAGCGTGGCATCCAGTTTGAGTCGCAGCGTTTTGTGGTGCCAGAAACGGTTAGCGGTTCAAGCTTTATTTTCACCCATTGGCCTACGGAACGCCTCAGCATCACCCAGCCGTTTAACGTGAATCCGCACAATTACAACGCGCCGCTCACCGGACATGATGGGCTGGACATTGTGGCTCCGTTTGAGTCGCAGGTGTTTGCCGTGGCCAGCGGCACCGTGTACAAGGTCCGGGATGTGAGTGAGAACCATGCGTATGGAACGGCCGTTTATCTGCGACATCAGGATGGCTATCGGACCGCTTACGCTCACCTTAAAGAGGCCATTGTCAAAGTAGACGATTTTGTCCAGGGTGGTCAAAAAATTGGCCTGGCAGACAGCACCGGCAACGTCATCCCCAAACCGACCCTCACCCAGCCAAACCTGGGCAGCCATCTACACCTGAGCCTGTACCTGGACGGAGCCAGCGCCCGCAAGGAAACCCCGCAGCCCTTCGATCTCATCGACCCGGCACCTTTTTTGAAACATTTACAGGCCGGCTGGCCTACCCCCAGCGGTGATCTTGTACCGGGTTGGGCTTTTGCCAGCAGCGTGGAAACAGCCGGGCTGGTGGCCAGGGTGCAAACTGACTTCATCAATTTGCGCGCCGAGCCGGGTTCATTTAAAGAACGATTGGGGCGCGTAAAAAAAGGCACGGTGATGCGGCTGTTGGGCAGCAAGCGGGACAACTACTATCCAGTTGCGGTGCCCCAAAGTGCAATCAGTCGGGTGGATACGGCCGTTGAGTTTGGCCTGCACAATGAAGACGGCGCCAACTGGATGCTGCAAAACGGCGTCAAAGGCTGGTCGATTCATGCCATTGCGTTGGGCACCAACGCCGCCCCGCAAAACATGACCCGCTTCGAGCAGGCAGGAATCAAAATGCTCATCCGGCTCAACTTTGGTTTTCACCCACAGGGTAACCAACCAACCCCCAACTCGCCCGAATATCAGCGCTACCTCGACGCCTGCGTGGCAACCATGCAGCAGAGCACCGGCGTCTGGGGCTTTGTTTTTGGCAACGAGACTAACAACCCACAGGAATATCCCGGCGGGGTGAACGGCACGCCCATTACGCCAGCGATGTACGCCCGTGCCTACAACGATTTGTGGCAGCGCAAACCCGTCGGCGCGCGGCTGGGTGTCCAGGCCGTTGACCCTTATTTTGGCCCCGGCAGCGACAGCCGCGCTTACTGGGTCGCCGTGCTCAACAACGTGTTAGGCGCCGATTTCCTCACGGTGCATCCCAAAACGCAAGACAGCGACCCGAACAACGTAGACAGTGATGCCAAATTTAGCGATGACCCATTGCGCTGGCAATTTTTGCACCTCAAATCGTACCGGCCACTGCTAGACGCCATACCAGAACGCTTCTGGACACTGCCGGTGATTGCCACCGAAGTCAATCCGCAGCGGCACAACGATGGCCACACCCTGGGTTGGCAAGAAAATCAAGGGGCCGAATGGGTACGCCGCTGCGCCGCCCACTTCCGCACCTACAACGATGAGGCCCTCATCCCCATCAACGGCGTCATCTACTATCGCTTTACAGCCGACGATTGGGAACTGCACAATAAACCTGGCATTTTGGATGCCATTAAACGACTCTCTTAAAACAGATTGGAGACAGGAAAACGAGTGAATCTCTCATCTCCTATCTCCAATCTCTTTTGCCTCGCCACTTCCCCCAACCCGCAAAATCCCTTATGATGTAGCCTGACTTTTGTTAACCATCCACCCCTACAACAGGAGAGTTAAAACCATGAACGTGATCATTCCAGGATTCATCCTGGGCTTCCTCGGCTGGTTTTTCCTGCGCTACGTAATTTTTGGCTTCTACACAGTAGACCAGAATGAACGCGCGGTGAAAACCCGATTCGGCCGTGCCGTGCGCCTGGGCAAAGGCTCCACACTCGACGATCCCATCGCCGAAGTGCTGAACGAGAAGGACAAAGAGCGCTACATCTACCCGCTGGTGCAGGTGATCAAACCCGGCGGACCCTACTTCCGCTGGCCGTGGGAAAAAATCCACAAAATTTCCGTGGCCACCGAAACGATCAACATGGCGCTAGACCTGGAAACGCCATCTGCCAACCACAACGGCACCATCCTCGATGCCGTCACCAAGGACCAGCTCAACATCGGCCTGACGGGGCAAATTCGCTACCAACCCAGCGAGCGCAACCTGTATGCCTACCTGTTTGGCGTCAAAAACCCGGTGGTGCACGTGATGGGCTACTTCATCGCCATTTTGCGCCAGCGCATCGCCAGTTTTGAATCCCAAGGCTCAAATTTGCTGGAAGAAGAAGATGTGGAGCTTGATGCCGGGTTGATGGGCGGCGTCTCCATCAACGATTTGCGCAAAAACCTGAACGAAATCAACACCTTCATGGAGCAGGAATGCGCGTCGGCGGCAGCGCGGTATGGCGTGGACCTGGACGCCTCGCTCATCACGGGCATCGACCCGCCGCACGAGGTGGAATCGGCCCTGGCGGCGATTAACACCGCCCACAACGAAGTCTCGTCGGACATCAGCCTGGCCAAGGCCCAGGCCGACCAGACGATTGTCCAGTCCAAGCGTGCGGTCGAAATTGAAACCCTGCGCGCCCAGGCCGAAGTTGAACCGCTGAAATCGCTGGCGGAGCAGCTGTCTTTGATTAAACAAAACGGGTCAGACGTGCTGCAGGCCTACCTGCGCAACGTGCGGCTATCGCTGTATACCAAGGCGGAAAACGTCATTCTAGAGGTGGACAAATGAGCGATTTACTACTGATTTTCCCGGCGGCGTTTGGCTTCTTTATGTTCTTCCTCATTGCCGAGCCGATTTTTCGCTTTTTCCTGCGGTTGTTTGGTGTGTATGCCATTGTGAAGGAAGGTACAGCCCACGTGTACACCCTGTTTGGCAACGTCGTAGGCGTGCTGGAAGAACCCGGACTGTACTTTTTGTGGCTCAAGATGGGGCCAAGCGCCCTGCTGGTGAACACGCTGGGCAAGCGGCACGTGCTGGACATGCGCCTGGACCAACGCTACCTGCGCAGCCTGCCGGTGAACTCGGAAGAAGGCGCGCCGATGGGTATTGGCATCTGGTATGAAATGCAGATTAGCAATCCGGTGGCGTACCTGTTCAAAAACAGCGATCCGGCCGGATCGCTGGCGGCTAACGTGAGCAACGCCACGGTGCGCACGCTGAGCAACATGCCGCTGGACGACATGCTGGAAACACGCCACGTGATGAGCCGGGCGGTTCGCGCCGAAGTATCGCCCAAGTCTGAGGAGTGGGGCTACCGGCTGGGGTCGGTGTACATCCGCAAGGTGCACTTCCGCGACCGGGCGATGATCCAGCAAATTGAGGAAAAGGTGGTGAACCGGCTGCGCCAGGTAACCTCGGCCATCCGGCAGGACGGCGCCAACCGGGTGAGCATCATCACCAATTCGGCCGAGCGGCGGGCAGCGATTGAGTTTGCCAAGGCCCAGGCGATGCGGCCGCAAATTGTGGGCGAAGCGCTGAGCAAGATCAATGCGGACCCGGAAGTGGCCCAGGCGATGTTTGAGATTCTGGAAACGGAAAATATGCTGAAGGAGCGCACGCGGATCACGATGATTCCCAAGGGCAACGAACTCATGCGCCAGATGATCGGCGCAGAGACGTCGTTGTATGAGACGGGGAATGGGGAGGCCGTGACGGGGTGAGGGGGTGACAAGGTGACCGGGTGACAGGGTGACCGGGTGAAGGGGTGACACGGTCATCTATGTTGCCCGGAGCTTCATGTGATATGGGTACGGCCGTAGGGCAGGTGTGGTTATGTCCTACGGCCGTCCTGTGCCAGGGAGGTAGAAAATGAGTTTCGAATTCAAAGGGACGCTCGTTACCAGGGACGCCGTTTTGCGGGCACTTCGAAAGTTCGAGCAAGATTACCCAGATACGAATGATTATGACAGTTGGTTGGAGAAGAAAAATTATCAATATGCTGTGCAATTTAACGGCCGTCTCTTTCCCCCAAAATACATCTTGAGTGAAGTGTCCGGGACTTCAACAAAAGAGTTCACTGGCGGCGAACAAACCAATCGTGTTTTTCGTGCCCTTGGTTTTGAAGTTGTCAGCAAATAGCGGCTGACTATAAACTAGCGCCTATGGACATCCAGTTTAGCGGCACAATCTGGCATTGGCGCGGGCCGTCGCCTTACTTTTTTGTCACTGTTCCCGCGGAGGAGAGCGATTATTTGAAATCGTTCTCCGGAGCGGTGACGTATGGTTGGGGCGTGATTCCGGGGACGGCGCAGGTTGGTGACACCGTTTGGACCACTTCTTTGTTTCCGAAAGACGGCCGTTATCTCCTCCCCTCAAAGATAAAGTACGCCTGGCAGAAAACCTGGCCGCAGGCGACGAGATCACTGTGCAGTTGACGGTTGGTTGAGATGTGCAAAGATGCGACCTTAGCCCACAACGCGGCGTATAAGCCCTGGAAACCTGTATAGTTACAAATCATTTTAGTTTAGCGAGGGAAAATATGACCATTCTTGTTGTTGGCGCTACCGGGGCAACAGGCCGTTTGTTGGTGCAGCAGTTACTCAATCGCAACCAAACCGTAAAGGCGGTGGTACGCACCCCAGAAAAATTACCGCAAGCTATACGCAACCACAAAAAACTCCAGGTGATCCAGGCAGCGATTCTTGATTTGCGTGATGAGGAAATGGTTCAACTTGTGGGTGGCTGTACGGCCGTTGCGTCATGCCTGGGACATAATTTGAACTTGAAGGGAATTTATGGGGCGCCGCGCCTGCTGGTAACCGAGACAGCCCGGCGGCTGTGCCGGGCCATCAAAACCAACCAACCGCCCCAACCCGTCCGGTATGTGTTGATGAACACAGCGGGCAACCGCAACCGCGACATTCCAGAGCAAGTTTCATTCCAGGAAAAAGGTGTTGTTGGGCTTTTGCGGCTGCTGCTGCCACCACAGCGCGATAACGAGAAAGCGGCCGATTACCTGCGGCAGGAGATTGGCCAAAACGATCAAGCGATTCAATGGGCGGCCGTTCGTCCAGACAGTTTGATTGACGAAGCCGCGGTCAGCCCGTATGAAACACATGCCTCCCCCATTCGCAGCGCCATCTTTGACCCAGGCAAAACCAGCAGAATCAACGTGGCCCACTTTATGGCCGAGCTGATAACGGAAGATGCCCTGTGGCAGAAGTGGCAGGGGCAAATGCCGGTTCTTTACAATACGGCCGTTCCCCCAGCACATAAAGCTTTAGCAGGCAGCCAGGGCGAAGGTCACCGATGAATCAAATTCATCGTTTGAGACAAAAAACGTGCTGAAGCACGCTCCAGCACTCCCCAGTGCGCGGAGCACATTACTTGATTAATTTTCTTATTTCACAACTGCGTTCCGCGCAACGCGGAGCGCGGAACGAGCGCTCTGCTACAATATTTAAAAATCAGACTGAAAAACATAGGAGTAAAAATGTCAGAAGAAAAAGCACAGGGTCCCGCTTCTTATTTCCCCTCGATTGAAAAGAAATACGGTCATCCCGTGGCCCATTGGTTCAGCCTGCTGGAAGGGATGACGCACCTGAAGCACATGGAAATGGTGAACTGGCTCAAAACCGAGCACAACTTAGGGCATGGTCACGCCAGTGCCCTGGTAGCCTATTTTCGCAGCAAAAACAATCTCTAGCAGACCTAAGAGCGTTACCTCTAATCGGTACACATGATGAAAAAGTTCAATGAGCTTCTACACGAACCACTTATCTGGAAACACGACGGGATTCTGAGCCGCACCTGCACGCTCAGGCATGGGGCAGCAAGGGCACCATCACCATTTTGTCTGATGCGCCTGCCCCCGCCGAACTAACACAGCTTATTTTTGCGGGCTGGGTCCAAATAATTTTGGAATTGCAGGCAGCCGCGGCTGGCGCCTAGAGTTGATGTACACACCTGACAGGTTTGTTGGCCAACTTTGCAAGCAGGCTGCTTAAGTTTATAAACCTGTCAGGTCTTGTTGCCCTACCCCCAGTCCACCACCGCTTTTTTACGGCCGTTCACATACTTATCCGCCGCCACCGCCGCCAGCACCCCATCTGAAGCGGCCACAACCGCCTGCTTGATGTGCGTGCAGAGCAAATCGCCCACGGCAAACACCCCTGGCATTGAAGTCTGCATGTCGCTGTCTACCACCAGGCAGCCTTCGGGCGTGGTAGCCAGCTGCCCCATCAGGTAATCGGTGATGGGCTGGCTGCCCTGCAAGTAGACAAACGCCCCGGTCACTGGCACCGTTTCCGGTTCACCCTGGCGCGGGTGGATGATGATGCCGTCGACACGGCCGTTGCCCACAATCTCCTTCAACCGTGTCGCCAGACGAATCTTGATCTTGGGATTTTCGGCCACCTCGTGCGCCAGCCCATCACGCGCCTTTAGCTCCGGTGTGGGCACAATCAGGTGAATCGTTTGGGCATATTTGGTCAGGAAAAGCGCCTCTTCCAACGCCTCTTCGTTGTTACCAATCACCGCCACGTCCTGATCGCGGAAAAATGCGCCGTCGCAGGTGGCGCAGTAGCTCACACCCCGCCCCAGAAGTGCTTCTTGCCCCTTCACCGTACTGGTGCGGCCCATCGCCCCGGTCGCCAGAATCACCACCTTCGTCCGATAATTCCCGGTCCCGGCAATGATCTCTTTGTGCTCTCCATCGGCCACGATGCCCACTACCTTGTCGGTGATAAACGTCGCGCCAAACGATTCCGCTTGCTGGCGCATGATCTCCACCAGCTTCGCGCCGCTGATTGGCCCCAGCACGCCGGGATAGTTGCTGATCTTGCTCGTCACTCCCAACGCCCCGGCCGTCAGCCCCTTGTCGATTACCAGCGTACGCAGTTCTGAGCGGGCTGTGTAGATAGCGGCCGTTGTACCCGCTGGCCCCCCGCCAATAATGATCACATCGTAATCGTTGGCCTTATTGTCCAGAGAAAATCCATTCATACCGAGTTGAAATGTCATAGCTAACCTTTTTTTCTAGACTGGAGGAGTCCGCATCCTCAGATGCCTACGGTGAGCACCTGAGGTTGCCCACGCCTCACCAACGCCTATGCCGCAACGGCCACGGCCTCTTTCAGCTTGCCCAACAGCATCAGCTCCGGCGCAGCGCCCTCCTGGAAGATCGTTTCATTGATCACCGTGCGCGGCACGCCCATCACCTGATACTTGTTCGACAGGTGCGGGAACTCGGTGGCTTCGACCATGTCGGCCTGCACCATGTCGCTGGCCATGGCCAGGCGGTGGGCCAGCAAAACAGCTTGCGGGCAGTAAGGGCAGGTGGGCGTTACAAACACCTGTAAATGAACCGGCGTCTTCAGTTCGGCCAGCCAGGCCATCATCTCCGCCGACAGCTGCGGATCGCCTTCACTCACCATCATCACATCGTGAATGAGCGAGCTAAATTCGTAGCCAGAGGGGATGCCGTAATAACGGATGCCAAAATCTTTGCCGTCCTTACCACCCTCCAGGATGACGGTGGCGGGAATTTTATCCACACCGTATTGGTCGGCCAGCGCCTTGTCTTTAACGAAGTCATACACTTCCAGGCTGATTTTGTCGGACAGGGCAGCCAGCTCTTCAGCAATCTGGCGCGTATCCTGGCAATACTGGCACTCAAATTCCTGCGTAAACAGCACCATTTTGACCGGTTTTTGCAGCGCTTCAAACATCTCGGTTAACTGGTTGCGGGTATCCTGGTTTAATAATGACATGATGGTCTCCTTAATTTCTTTTGCGCCTCAGGAATTCGAGTGAAACGTGATTCATTACGTTTCACGTTTCACGCACTATCCGCTTAAAAGCCCCAAATCCCTAGTGCGCCCCATTCTTTATGTGCTTCTCTGGGTTAGATGCAGCAGGTTACAAAAGGTGACAATAAATTTTTCGTAAGAAAAATCGACGTCAAAACTGCGAATCATGCAGCTATTTCAAGCCACGTCACTTTCTCGTATACTTCTCCTGATTTGTCCAGTCAGAAAAACCAGGTAGTTCTCATAGTTCGAGGGCTTCTGCCGGGAGGTGCGATGATGCTGCAGTGGCAGGTGCTTTACATTCTATCCATCATCCTTACTGTTTTTTTGATGGTAACACTCCAATTTTATGCCCTGCGCCTGCGCCACGTACCTGGTGCCGGATTTTTTGCCGCATTCATGCTGCCCGCCATTTGTTGGGCGGTAAATGTAGCCATTATGGCCCTGGCTCTCCCAGAAACCGGCTTCATCTGGCTGAACATCAAGTACCTCTGGATTGCCGTAACCCCAGTGGCCTTACTGCTGTTTGTCTTCAGATACACCGGCAAAGATCGATGGCTCGATAAAAAGCATATTGCCGCGCTGCTCATCATTCCCTTTATCACCCAAATCATAGCCTGGACCAACAACCAGCACAGCCTGATGATTCGCGATCTTCAGTTTGTGCAGTCTGGCATCCTCACCTACATTCCACCGCTGACCTTTGGTCCGTATTACTGGGTTCACACCGGGTACAGCTACACGCTTACCTTACTCAGCATTGTTTTGGTGGTTGAAACCAGCATTCGAGGTTCTTACCTATACCGCTGGCAGGGCGTCACTCTGGCTGCGGCCATACTGGTGCCTCTCGTTGGCAATATCCTGCTCATCGCCGACGTTGCCCCTCGGGAGATCGACCCGATGCCGTTTGCGCTGCTCGTGACCAGCCTGCTGCTCTGGTGGAGCGTGTATCGTTACTATTTGCTGGACCTGGCGCCAGTGGCCAGAAACATTTTTGTCGACATCATGCCCAACGGCATGTTGGCCATCGACAGCCGGGAGCGAATTATTGACATCAACCAGACGATGTTAGAGGTGATTGGCGCCGAAGCCAGCCAGGTGATTGGACGGCCGTTCACCCAGGTGCTCAAGCCGTGGAAAAACATTGTCCAGGATTTGTGCAGTGACTCAAACGTTGGCACAGAAATTACGGTTGGCGACCGGTGGTTTGACCTGCAAGTTAAACCGCTCACCAACCGCAAGGGTGAAATGCAGGGGCGGATCATCGTCTTGCATGATATTTCCCAGCGCAAACAGATGGAAGCAGAGCGCGAACGGCTCATTGTCTCCCTGCAAGACGCCCTGTCTGAGGTTAAAAAGCTAAGCGGCCTACTGCCGATTTGCGCCAGCTGCAAAAAAATCCGGGATGATCAGGGGTATTGGCAGGATGTGGCTGTGTACATCCGCAACCATTCTGAGGCGGAATTTACGCATGGCATGTGCCCAGAATGCATGGAAGATTTTTATAAAGAGCTGGCCAACAAGCGCCAAGGCAAAAAGAAGGAGTAGTTGGCAAAGTGAATTCTATGCCTGAGAGACCTTGTGGTGAACTTTAAGTAGGGCAATTTTGGTGCTGTGATTAAAGGGGGCGGGGTCGGTGATGGGCGGCGTGATTTGGGTGTGGGGGTAGCCGGTGCAATCCTCCGGCACGGGGATAAGCTGCTCAATTGCCACGTAGCCGTCGGCGCAGAGCGCTTCCAGCTCGGCCAGGTATGCGGCCCCGCTGACGTACAGGGCGTTGTTGATGGCGATGATGTGGCCGTTGTGGCGGACTAACGGCCGTACCTTGTTCACCAATCTTGCCATCCCCTGGTTTAAATCCACGGTACCTGCGGCCGTTTGCGCAAAAAACGGCGGGTCGAGAAAAACACAGTCAAACTGCTCGCCCGCCCGCTTGAGCTGGCTCATCTGCCGCCAGAAGTCCCCCGCCTGGAACAACTTTCGGTCAATGGGAAACCCATTCAGCGTGTACGAGGTTTTGGCCACATTGAGAAAGCGCTTGTTCAGGTCGGTGTGCAGTACGCGACTGGCTCCGGCAGCGGCGGCAGCGGCAGCCGCTGCCGCCAAGCCCAGGCTGCCGGTGTAAGCAAAGGTGTTCAGCACATCTTTCCCTGCCAGATTATCCAGCGCCCAGCGGCGTACATTGCGTGTGTCCAGGTAAAAGCTGGCGTCCTGGTTCAGCGTCAGGTCCAGGGCATAACGCACGCCATGCTCGCGGATTTTGGTCGTAAGCTGGCTGCCCCACACCAGCACGCCGCGCTTCTCATCGTCAGAGCCATTGCGGGATTTAACCAGAACCGCTTGCAGCCAGGGGAACTGCCCAAGCAGCAGCTGCTGAACGGCCGTTAACACCTCATGCAGTTCTTCCGGCGGATCGGCGTAGTTGTAGAGAACGGCCGTTGCCCCAAACAGCTCCACCACCAGCTGCGGGCACCCTTCCACGAAGCCGTTGAACAGGCGCACGGCCGTTTCGTGCCGCTCGTCCAGCAAAGGCAGACGAGCCTGGAGGGAATGGGTTAGGTACGGCCGTACTGTTTCTGGATCGATCATGGTCTGAACTGTAATTAGGTAATTGAGTAATTGAGTAATCTAATTACCCAATTACTTAATTACTCAATTACCCCGCTATAAAAAAGCCCAGGAACCGCCGCTCCCAGGCTCTTTCTCAATTAATCTCTTAATTCTCTGCGCCCTCTGTGGCCACCTTAAATATGAATCGCCTCACCCTCCACCGCGTGGGCCGCTTCCATCAGCGCCTCGCTCAGGGTGGGATGGGCGTGCACATTGTGGGCGATCTCTTCGGCCGTCAGCTCCGCATTACGCGCCAGCGTCAGCTCCGGCAGCAGTTCGGTGACGTCTGGACCAATCATATGTGCCCCCAAAATCTCGCCATACTGCTTGTCGGCGATGATTTTGACAAAGCCATCCTTCTCGCCCAGCCCCAGCGCCTTGCCGTTAGCAATGAAGGGGAACTGCCCCACGTTGATCTCATAACCCGCTTCTTTGGCCTGGGCTTCGGTGTAGCCAAAGCTGGCCACCTGGGGCACGCAGTAAGTGGCGCGCGGCATCATGCGATATTCCAGCGGCGTGGTGTGTTTGCCCGCAATGGCATCGGCAGCCACAATGCCCATCGCCGAGGCAATATGGGCCAGCCGGTATTCCGTGGCCACGTCACCAATGGCGTAGATGTTAGGCACGTTGGTACGCATCTGCTCATCAATGGCAATGGCCCCGCGATCCGTCAGGTCAACACCCACGTTTTCCAGGCCGATATTTTCCACATTGGGCAGGAAGTTAATCGCCAGCATCACCTTATCGCCTTCGAGTTTAGTGCCATCGGCCAGGGCCACCGATACGCTGCCATCGCTCTTCTCGATTTTCTCCACACGGGCATTCAGGTGCAGGTTCACACCCATCTTCTTGTACGCTTTTTCCAGGAGATCGCTGACTTCCGGCTCTTCATTGGGCAGGAGGTGGCTCATCATTTCCACAATCGTCACCTCGACGCCGTAGTTGGCCCACATGTAGGCAAACTCCACGCCAATGACCCCGCCGCCGACGATGATCAGCTTCTCCGGCAAGGATTCAGACAGGATGGCCTCGACATACGAGATAATCTGCTCGCCGTCGAACTCGACGCCGGGGATGGTGCGCGGCCGTGCCCCGGTGGCAATGATGATGTTTTTGCCGCTGACGGTCTGCTCCTCGCCGCTGTTCAGTGTCACCTGGATGGTGTTGGCATCCGTTAGCTTGCCGGTGCCATCAAAGACGTCGATTTTGTTCTTCTTCATGAGGAACTGCACACCCTTCACCAACCGCCCCGAGACCTGGCGGCTGCGTTTGAAGGCAACGCTGTAATCCAGCTGCAAATCGGTGAAGGAGAAGCCAAATTCTTTGGCGCGGTGCTGCAAGGTGTGGGCCACTTCGGCATTTTTGAGCAGCGCTTTGGAAGGAATACAGCCGATGTTGAGGCAAACACCTCCCCAATACTCCCGTTCGATGATGGCCACTTTGAGCCCATTTTGGGCAGCACGGATGGCGGCCACGTAGCCCCCTGGCCCCGCGCCTAAAACGATAAGATCGTATTGATTGGTCATAAAAAACTCCGTTTTGGGTTCAATAAGCCGCGGATTTCGCGGATTTACGCAAATTGGTTTTGCTTGGGCAGCGCCAAGAATTATACCAGCGCCCAATCGTAAATCGTAACTTGTTAATCGTCAATGCAGGCAAACGCAGGGGGTGTACCAACAACTTGTCAGGCAAAGCAGTTAACTCACGCAAAGACGCGAAGGCACAAAGGGAATATTTAGCGTCTTTGCGACTTGGCGTGAAATTTAATGACAACTTGTTCGTAGACCTAAACGCAGGCATTTGCGAACAAGTTTCAAGAGAGATGCCATTCCCGCGTAGGCGGGAATCCACAGCTGCATCTGAGGACGCTTCCTCCTCGGCATGTTTGTGGTCGGTGAGATGAGTAGATCGCAATAAAACGGCCGCAACGCTTTGCCTGTGGTCTTGTGGTTTGCATATAATACGCGCCATGGGTTTTCCGACTTGGACATTGATTGGCATGGGCGTTACGGCCGTTCTTGCCCTGCTTATGACGATACTGGCCTACCTGGCCCAATCGCCGCGCGCCCTCATGCGCCTGGGACTGGTGGGCCAGCGGCTGGATTTGCGCGTGAAGCTGTTTACCGGCTACGCGCTGGCCAGCCTCATCCTGATGCTGGGCTTTTTTCTAGCCGGGGTGCCGTTGAACGCCCCCGCCACCGTGGCCGAAGCCACACCGCTCAGCGAAACGGCCGTTCTCGAACCCACCTCAGCCGTCAGCGAAAGCGGCGCCATGGGCGCTTTGCCGCCATCATCCGAACCAACCAACTTTGTCATTATTAACGAGGATGAGCCGGAAGACGCCAGCACTACCCAAACCCCGTCCAGCGGTGCGTTTGGCGGACCGCCGCCGGGCAGCGTGGATGAGGTGGCCACGGAAGAAGTAACCCCCTCTGCCACACCGGAACAAGCCGGACCTTCCCCGACTCCCGGTGATACCAGCGAGACGGCAACGGCCGTTCCCACCAACGCCCCAGCCGACGCCAACACCGCCACTCCTAGCCCCAGCCCCACGGCAACGGCCACACCGCTGCCCACGGCCACGCCTACACCCACCATCACCCCAACGCCGATTGCTGGCGCTACGGGCACTATCAGCACCAACGGCAGCACTCTCTGGGTGCGGCGTTCGCCGGGTGGCCAGCAGCTGGTGATTGTGCAGAATGGTGAGCTGGTGATTGTGGAAAACGGCCGTGCCAATCAGGGCGGCATCCTCTGGCGTGAAATTCGCACCGTGAACGGTATCGTGGGCTGGGTCCAGGCTGAGTTTCTAGAAGAGCAATAATGTGACCAACTGGCCCGCTGTGCGTCCAAACACAAGGGAAGCAAAAAAGTCATTGAGTAATTGGGTGATTAAGTAGTTACCCAATTACCTTTTGAATCACCTACAGTTCAAGGAGACCATTTCATGAACCATCCAAAATACGAAGTTTACCAGGGCAATAACGGCCAGTTTTACTTCCGGCTGACCGCCCGCAACGGACAAAACATTTTGTCCAGCGAGGGATATGCCTCCAAGACAGGCTGCAAAAGCGGGATCGAATCGGTCAAAAACAACGGCACCAACGACGAGCGATTTGAGATTAAGGAAGCAGCCAACGGCAAGTTCTACTTCAGTTTGTTGGCAGCTAACGGGCAGGTGATTGGCAAGAGTCAGATGTACGCTACCGCAGAAACGTGTCAGGGCGGCATTGAGGCCGTGCAACGTGTTGCCGCCGAAGCGGGCGTGGAAGACACGACGGCTTAAGAGTCAGTAAAAAGTGAGATGTGAACGTGGCCCTTACTTCTCACTTTTTACTTTTTACTTTTCACTCTTCTCCCTTCCTTTTCGGTTCAAATAGAGCAGCGTCCCCGACAGCATCCCCGCGGCGCCTAAAATACTCCAGCCCAGCTGGCCAATTCGCTTTTCGATGCGTTCGTACTGGCGCAGGGTGTCCCGGTCTGCCTGCACGCGCAGACGGCCGTTTTCTGCCAGCGTCAGCAAACGTTGTACCTGGGCGGGGGTGTTGAGATACGGCCGCACCAGCTGCCACGCCGTCTCCAGGCCAAAACGCTGGCCCTCGCGGCTGGACACCAGCGCCTCGCCATACTTTTCGATGAAATACCACGGGTTGATCTGCTCATCCAGCTGCGCCACCAGGCCAGAAACAATGCCCAGCGCCCGCCCCAGGTAAATAAAATCCTGGGGAATTTGGAAAGGAAAATCAAACAACAGATCGCGGAACTCCTGGCCCAGCTCTTCAATTTCCGCCGGGTCGGGACGAGCCAGGTCCAGCAAGTTGCGGCCCCAGATGCGGTCCAGCACCGCATTTTGCGCCTCGGCGATACGCACCAGGTCGGCGCCGGGCAAAAAGAAGCCCAGGTTTTGGTATGCCTCGGTGAGCTTACGGCCGTCGCGCTGCGTCACGCTCACCAACACCTGGCGCAAATTGTCACCCATCAACGAGGGCACCCGCCCCACCATGCCAAAATCCACAAAAATGAGCCAGAACGGCCGTCCGCGGCCACGATCATCGTCATCTTCAGGCGGCCAGGGGAGATCTGAGCGGGGGCGCACAAACAGGTTGCCAGGATGTGGATCAGCATGGAAAAAACCTTCACGAAAAATCTGGTCGAAGTAAGTATCCAACAGCGTCTCGGCCACCTCGCGTGGATCGATGTCAACAGCTTCCATCTCAGCCACGTTGGTAATTTTGATGGCCTCCACATTTTCCATGACAATGACCCGATCCGTACAATGCTGGCGGTAGATGGCCGGAATGTAAATGCGCTGGCTGTCGGCGTACATCTCGGCAAAACGCTCGGCGTTGTCCACCTCGGCCCGATAATCCAGCTCTTCCCACAGTGTTTTGGCAAACTCCTCCATCAGCGCGGGCACATCGGCGCGGCGGGCAATGGGCTTGTAGCGCATCGTCCAGCGGGCCACGATGCGCAGCGCTGCCAGATCCGTCTCAACGATGGCAGCAATGTTCGGCCGCTGCACTTTGACAACAACGGCCGTTCCCCGTTCTTCAGACTCATCTCTGGGGTGCAGCCAGGCGCGATGCGTTTGGCCCAGGGAAGCAGCGGCCATCGGCTTCTCTTCAAACTGGACAAAACGCGGGTAGATGTCGCCCAATTCGGCCTGGATGACGGCAAGAATGCGCCAGGCAGGTTCCGGCGTCACCTCGTCCTGCAGCCCTTGCAGCTCTTCGGTAATTTCCGGCGGCAGCACATCCACCCGGGCGCTGAGGAACTGCCCCAGCTTGATCATCACCCCGCCCATCTCCAGGGCCAGTTCACGAAAACGATGCGCCCAGCGGCGGAAGCGGCGCGGGCGGCTCTGGCGCACGGCCGCTTTCACCAGCGGCAGCCGTCCCCCAATAATGTCCCACACGACGAGATGCAAAATCACCCGGGCAAAAAAAGTGAGAATACGGCGGAAACGGCCGTCAGCACGGAAGTTTTGTGCAGGCGGCTCTGGGGGAGTAGAAGTTGCTTCTGTGGGTGGTCCCGGCTGCAGGAAACGGCCGTTTGGCGAGTAGGTGCCATTTAAATGCGGCTTTTGCTCAGCCACATCGTATTCAGTTGGCGCCCCGTCGTGCGGTCCGGCCATGTGTGTAACCTTTTCTAGCAAAACACAAAACAAATGGCCGGTTGAAAAACGGCCGTTCATGCCCACCATTATACTCCGAACCGGCAGATAGTGCGTATTTGGGTGGGGTTACGGCCGTGTTCAAACAATTTCCCCACGTTGATGTAAATAGCCATCCAGATTTCATAGGGTTCGGTGTGAAGCGCGAAACGTGAAACGTGATGCCTCTCTGGTCACGTTTCACGTTTCCCGCATCACAACTTTCAACCTCGTGAATTTCCAAAGAACTGCCAATAAAAAAGGCTTCATCCGCAGCGGATGAAGCCTTGTGATGCCCCGTAGGGGACTCGAACCCCTGTTTTAGCCTTGAGAGGGCTACGTCCTGGGCCACTAGACGAACGGGGCGTTTGTGAACCCGGTTATGGGATAAACTGCGAGCAAATTCTAGCAAACGGCCGTCCCCGTGTCAAAGAGTTGGTGATTCTGTGGCCACATGCCATAATCCGCCGCTCATGGCAGCATCACACAGCAACACACCGGCTGAAACGGCCGTCTCCCCCGCCTGGCACTGGCTTAGCCTGGCCCTCATCGCTCAACTGGGCTGGGGCGCCTATCCCGTCCTCCTGCGCTATCTACAAACCGTCAGCCTGCTCCCCAGCCTCTCCTTATTGGCAGTCGGCAACTTTTTGGTGCTGCTCCTGGTGCTGGCAGTGCGCTGGCGGCAGGTGGAATGGCCCATCTTCCGGCTGCCGCTGCTGTGGCTGTTTGGCGGCCTGGTGGTGCTGCGCGGCATCACCAACCTGTTGGCCACACGCTACACCCTGGCCATCTACGCCCAGCTCATCTACCTGATGACCCCGTTCATCGTGGCGCTGCTGAGCCGGCTGGTGCTGCACGAGCAGCTGCCGCGCCACACCTTCAAGGCGCTGACGCTCTGCCTGGTGGGGGCGCTGCTGCTGATGGCCGGAAATTTTGGTGCGGTGGGGAGTGGAACGGCCGTCTCCCGCAACGATCTCCTGGGCATTTCCCTGGCCCTGGCCAGCTGCCTCTTCCTGGCCCTATACATGCTCGTCACCCGGCGCACCGCCCAACACCAGGCATCGGGCGATTCCCTGCTCATCGTGCATCTGACATCACTGTTCCTCTTTTCGGGTGGGGCCAGCCTGGTCGTGGGTGAAACCTGGCAGCCTTGGACGCAGCTGGGGCCGCTGGACTGGTTTGTGTTTGGCCTGTTTGCGTTGGGGGTGCTGCTGGGGGCTAACCTGGGGCAGATTCGCTCCATTCAAAAGCTGGGCGCGCCGCTGGTGAGCAGCATGATGGCCACCCGGCTGGTAAGCGCCCTGCTGTTTGGCGCGTTTTTGCTCAACGAGCGCCTCTCCTCAGGCTGGCAGCTGCTGGGCGCCGCCATCGTTTTTGTGACGCTGACCTGGTACCTGCGCCAGCGCTGAGCTTGCTCAGGGAACCGGCAGCCAGACGGTGAATGTAGTGCCGCGACCCGGTTCGCTTTCCATGGCAATGTGGCCGTGATGGGCCTGCACAATTTGCTGGGCAATACACAGCCCCAGCCCCGTACCCACGATGTTTCCCTGCTCCGCCGGGCGCCCCCGGAAAAACCGATCAAAAATGTGTGCCTGATCTTCCGGGGCAATGCCCGGACCGTTATCCTGCACCTGCACCATCAGCCACTGCCGGTTTTCTTCTTCATACCGTGCCGCTTCCAGGTTGATCGTTGTGCCGGTTGGTGTATAGGCAAAAGCGTTATCCAGCAGCTCGCTAAAGACCTGCCGCAGTCGGGCACGGTCGCCTTTGAAAAGGGGTAAATTGTCTGCCGCGGTAAAGTTTAGGGTGTGCTGCGTCAGCTGAGCGCGTCTCTGATTGTTCGCCACGATTTGGCGCAGCATTTCGATCAGGTCAATAGAGCGCCACTCCAAAACACTCTCGGAGCTTTCCAGGCTGGCCAGCTCCAGGATATCCTGAACCAGGTGCTCCAGCCGTTCCGCCTGCTGGCTCAAGGTGTGCAGGTAGTGGGCCGCCTTGCCATTGCCCAATCCATCTTCAACCAGCTGGGTGTACAGTTTGATGTTGGTCAGCGGCGTACGCAGCTGGTGTGAAACGTTGGTAATGAAGCTGTACTGCGCCTTGTCCAACGCCTTAAAGCGGCTGATGTCTTGGTGGCTGGTAACATAGCCGGTGATACGGCCGTCTTCAGCCAACATCGGTACAATGGTTAGAACCGTGGGGTAAGTACGGCCGTCCTGGCACAACCCAATCACTTCCCCCGACCACACTGCGCCTGCGGCAAACGCCTGCGCCTGCGCCTGGAAATCCCGCGGGGCAAAATCAAACATCACCTCAAACGACTGCGTCTGCGCTTCCGCCAGGCTAAACATCGTCAGGTTGGTAAAGGCGGGGTTCACATACACGATTTTCTTATTGGCATCGGCCATGGCCACCGCTTCGGCAATAGAACCGAGCACCGCTTCCAGCTTCTCTTTTTCGGCGGCCAAATCGGCCGTGTGCTGCCGCACCTGCTGCTCCAATGAGCTGTTCACCTGCCGCAGCGCCGACTCCGCTTCCTTGCGCCAGCGAATATCCCGGGCAAAGTTGATCAACACATCGCGCCCCTGCCAGAACACCATGCGGCTGCTCACCTCCACCGGGATCAACGTGCCATTTTTGTGCCGGTAAGTAGTTTCGTAGAAAAAAGTGCCAGACACAGACGACTGCCACGACGTTTCGGCTTCATCATCGTCCAGGGAACGCGGCATTTCCACCTGATCCAGCCCCAGCTGACACAGCTCGTCGCGGCGGTAGCCCAGGCGGCGCGCCGCGTTGGGGTTAGCCTCTAAAATTTTCGTGGTGTAGGGATCGACGATGAGGATGCTCTCGCCGGAATTTTCAAACAAGAAATCGCCGTAAGCAGCTGAAGCGGCCGACTGGTTTTTGGCCTCCAGTTCAGCAATCCGCTGTCGCAGTGCGCCAATTTCCTGTTGCAAGCGTTCATGAGACTGAGATTTATTCAAGAAACTCATCTTATTCCACCTGATTTGCCGGTGCTCGGTGTATGACAGCGTTTTGGCTTCTAAGTTGAGCAGAGTTTATCAATTTTTTGGGGAAGAGGTTGAAAACACACAACGAGCCAATCTCTCCGCGACTATTTTCTGCGGGAAACGGCCGTCTGTCGATAGCATATCCGTCCTAAGTTGTAACCACCAGGCATTAGACAATCACCTAATCCAGGCTATAATCTGCCAGATTCACGGTTGTTTTGTATGCAGTTTCCACCCCCCACAAAAGGAGTAATCGGTGACCCAAGAGATACGATTTGACACTTATTACCGCTACGACGCGCTGACGGCCTTCCTCAAGCAGTGGGCCGAGGCTTACCCCAAGCTGTGCCGCCTGGAGAGCATCGGCCAGAGCTTCGAAGGACGCGACATCTGGCTCATGACCCTCACCAACAGCGAAACCGGGCCAGACACGGAAAAACCAGCTTATTGGGCCGACGGCAACATTCACGCCACAGAAGTTTCGGCTTCCACCGCATCCCTGTACCTCATCAACAAGCTGCTGACGCAGTACGGCCAGGATGACAAGGTAACCTACGCCCTGGACACCCGCGCCTTCTACGTGGTGCCGCGCCTGAATCCAGACGGCGCTGAGCTGGCCCTGGCCGAACGGCCGCGCTACATCCGCAGCAGCACGCGCCCCTACCCGCGCATGGACAAGCTGGACGGCCTGCACCAGGAAGACGTGGATGGCGACGGCCGTATCCTGCAAATGCGCGTTAAAGACCCTAACGGCAGCTGGAAAGCCCATCCCGATGACCCTCGCCTCATGATCCCGCGCGAGCCGGATGAAGCGCCCGGCGGCGACTTCTACCGGGTTTTGCCCGAAGGCCTCATCCAAAATTACGACGGCGTGCTTATCAACATGGCGCCGCCGGTGGAAGGGCTGGACCTGAACCGGCAGTTCCCCGTTTTTTGGGAACCCAACCAGCGCGGCGCGGGCCATTACCCTGGCAGCGAACCGGAAACGGCCGCACCCATGAAATTTATCGCCAACCACCCCAACATTACCGGTTCGGTGAGCTTCCACACCTTCAGCGGCGTCTACCTGCGCCCGCCAACCAAAGGCGCCGACGACACGCTGCCCACGCAGGACCTATACACCTACAAAAAGCTGGCCCAGACGGCCGAAAAGATGACCGGCTACAAAGGCGTCTCCGTCTTCCACGACTTTAAATACGATCCCAAGGAGTACATCAAGGGCACGTTTGACGACTGGATGTACGAGTACCTGGGCCTCTATGCCTGGACCTGCGAAATCTGGAGCGTGCAAAAGCAGGCGGGCATCACCGATTACAAGTACATGGACTGGTTCCGTGAGCATCCGCTGGAGGATGACATGGCCATCATGAAGTGGAACGATGAGGTTCTGGAAGGCAAAGGGTACGTAGATTGGTACGAATTTGACCATCCGCAGTTGGGCCAGGTGGAGCTGGGCGGTTGGGACTTTTTTGTCACCTGGCGCAACCCGCCCTACCAGCTGCTGGAAAAAGAGGTTGCTCCCCTGGCCGATTTTGCCCTTTACTCCTGCCTGGTTTCGCCCAAATTGGATTGGCACAGCGTAGAAAAATCGTCGCAGGGTAAGGTGCACCGGATAACGGCCGTTGTGCACAACACCGGCTGGCTGCCCACCAACGTCTCCCAGCAGGCACTCAAAATGAACGTCGTGCGCGAACTGGAAGTGGACATCACCCTGCCCGACGGCGCCAAACTGATCACCGGCAAGCCCAAGACGATGCTGGGCCAGCTCAGCGGCCGCGACAACAAAAGCACCAGCACCATCTGGGGCGGCGATCCCACCAGCGAGCGGGCCAAGGTGGAATGGGTCATTGAAGCCGAACCAGGCAGCGAAGTGGAAATTACGGCCGTTCACCCCCGGGCGGGCACCATTCGCAAGTCGCTTACTTTGTAGAATTCGGGTCTTTCGGATTTCGTAGGACTTGGCATGAAACGTGAAGCGTGAAACGTGATTTTTCCTGGTCACGCTTCACGTTTCACGCATCACTCCTCTGCCCCCACTCCCGGCGGCAAGGGCACCACATACACCATCGCCAACGCCTCGCCGCTGCCCACTTCGACCGGCAGCAGCAGGCGCACCTGCTCCAGCAGGCACAAACTCTCCGCTTTGGCTTCGCAGTAGTAGATAACCAAATCAGCTTGCAGCTCGCCCGCGCCGCTCACCATGAGCGGAATTTGCAGCGGGAAGCTGGGCGCCACCTGCTGCACCGTGGCGCTGTCTGGATCGAGCGACAAGCCACCTGAAGCGGAAATTTCAGCCAGGAAGGGGGCGATGTCGTTAAATTTGTAGCCGTCAGGCAGATCGATTTGCAGGTTTAGCGTCGTTGCGCCAGCGGCCACGGCTTGCGCTTCCAGCGTCACGGTCTTGCCGGTGAACTCGCCATCGGCTGCCCGCGTGAGCAAGCCTTGCGGGTCGGCCAGGACGAGCGTGCTGACCGTGCCATCAGCCAGACTGGCTATGCGAATAACGTGGTTGTTGGTGTCGGCGATGTAGAGACGGCCGTTGCCCAAACTCAACCCACCCGGTTCGTCAAACAGCGGTTCAGCACCGTCGCGCCAGCCGTCTTCGCCCGTGCCCAGGAAGGAGGTGCTGGTTTGTGCGGCCGGATCGATGACCTTAATTTTGTGGTTGTAGGTGTCGGCCACGTACAGCAGGCCGTCGGCATAAACCACACCCAGGGGATGCTGGAGGCGCACCTCGCTGCCACGGCCGTCCACGTCGCCAAAGTCAAACAGGCCGGTGCCCACGATGGTTTGCAGCTCACCGCCCTCGCCCAGGCTGGCGGTGCGAATAGCACTGGCTTCACTGTCGGCGACGTAGAGCAGGCGGCCATCGCTGGCCAGGCCGCTGGGCTGGTTCAGGCCGCCGCTGAGCAGCGGCCCATCAACCAGTTCTTCGCGGCCGGACCCGGCAAAAACTTGCACAATCCGGGTCGCCGGATTGTACTGCCACAGCTGGTGCTGCCCGGCCATGGCGATGTAGACGATGCCGTCCACGGCCAGCACGTCCCATGGCGAGTTGAGGGCTACGGCCGTTCCCGTCCCTTCCAGCGGACCATAGCTGCCGTGACGGCCGTTGCCCGCCACCGTCTCCACAGTTTGCGCGGCTAAGTCTATTTTGCGAATGGCGTGGTTTTCCGTGTCCGCTACGTACAGCGTGTTGGCATCGGCCAGGGTGAGGCCCTGGGGACGGAAAAATTGGGCCGTTTCATAGCTGCCATCCTGAAGGCCAGAACGGCCGCTGCCAATCACCGCCTGCACCACGCCGTCCAGATCCGTCACCACAATGCGGTTGTGGTTGGAGTCGGCGATGAAGAGACGGCTGTTGGCCTCATCGGCCAGCACTTTGCCGGGGAACAGCAGGGGCGAGTTGACCAGGTTCTCACGCTCCAGCTTCAGGTCCAGCGGCGTGCGGTCGATCAGGTCGCGGGCGTCAAACTCGGCAATCATGCCGATGATCACCTGGTTGAACAGGTCAAAAATGCCCTCGCCAGAGTGGAAACCCAGCACGTTACCTTCAGGATCGATGAGGACAAAGGTAGGCCAGGCATTGGCGCCATAGGTGCGCCAGACCTCAAAGTTGTTGTCGTTGATGACGGGATGTTCCAGCTCGTAGCGCAAAATGATCTGGCGGATGTTGTCCGTTTCGCTCTCGTTGACAAACTTGGCCGAATGCACGCCAATCACCACCAGCTCATCGGCGAACTTTTCTTCCAGCCGCTTCAACTCCGGGATGACGTGTATGCAGTTGATGCAGCCGTAGGTCCAGAAGTCCAGCAGCACAATTTTGCCACGCAGTTCGGCCATGGTTAACGGCCGTTCCACGTTCAGCCAATCCAATCCGGGCGGGAAGTCCGGCGCAGGGATATTTCCGGCATAAGGCCGGGCGTCTGGTGAGGGTTCAGTCACGGGAACCTCCTGTGGGGCAGATGCCGTCGGCGCAGGTGGCGGACTGGTAGTCGTGGCCACCGCCACGCTGGCGGATGAGGTGGGGGCAACAAATGCCGTGGCCGCTGCTTCTGGCGTTTCGTCCGCAGTGGGCGGGGTTTGGCAGGCGGTTAGCCAGATGAGCAAGAAGATGGGGATGAGGAACGGCCGTATTTTCATAATTGCACTCCAGGTTTATTATTTCCTCTGAAACTCTGAAGTTTCTGGGGAAATGTCTTAAGCATACCGCATGTGCGCGTGATTGGTCTGAAAAAATCCTTATGAAAATCTTAAACCTGATGAAAGAATTAAAGCTCTGCTCCATTTCCTCGCGAAAATTTCTGTCTGGCCACGAACCCGCTATAATCCGGTCCAACTATGAAAAAGTATTTGCTCCTGCTTCTGTTTTTTGCCTTGCTGGTCGCCTGCGGCTCCGATGGCCTCATTCCCCCTATCCAGGACTCCACTGAACTGGTGACGCTGACGCCACTGCCTACCAATACGCCCCGCCCCACGGAAATGCCCACAAGCGATGATGCCAATGGCTTTGGCCTGGCATTTTACCGGGCGTGGGAGTTAGGTGATTATTTGGGCATGTACAGCTTGCTCACGCCCAGCAGTCAGGCATTGGTAGACAACATTTCTTTTGTGGCTCGCTATGAAGAAGCAATGAAAACAGCCACCGTTACCGACATTACCACGCAGGCGCTGGGCACGCTGCAGGATGGCAACACGGCGCAGATGCAGGTACGCGTGACGTGGCAAACGGCCGCTGTCGGCAGCATTGTGCGCGAATACACGGTACCGCTGGCGTTTGAAAACGGCCGCTGGGGCATCGTCTGGGATGAAGGGCTGATTTTGCCCGAACTGGCCGGGGGCAACACGCTGGTGATGCAGCAGCGCATCCCCGCCCGCGCCAACCTCTACGACGTCAACGGCAAGGCGCTGGCCTACCAGGGCACCATTCTCACCCTGGGGGTCGTTCCTGGCCAGATTGAAGACGAACCGGCTATGCTGGCCGCCCTTAGCCCCATGCTTAACCTGTCGCCAGAGGAAATCAAGGAGATTTACGCCCCAGCCCAGCCCGACTGGTACTGGCCCATCGGCGATGTGACCGAGGCGACGATGCAGCAGTATGGCCCGTCGATCCAACCTTTCATCGGCAAGGGGTTGGCCGAACCAAAACCGCGCCTGGCCCGCCTCTTCTCGGACTCGGGCGCGGCGCCGCACCTCATCGGCTACACCGGCTACATCCCCGCCGAGCAGCTGGCCGAGTACCAGGCGCAGGGTTTTGCCGGGGATGAGACTGTTGGGCTGGCCGGGCTGGAGCGCTGGGGCGAGGATTACCTCAACGGCGAACGCGGCGGCACGCTGACGGTGGTTGGACCCAACGGCCAGTACATCAGCACGGTGCAGGAGCAGGAGCCCAAGCAGGCACGCAGTATCTACACCACGCTGAATCTGGATTACCAGACGGCCGTTGAACAAGCCCTGGCCGAAGCGGTGCAATCCTTGGGCTTACATGCGGGTGCAGCCGTGGTGCTGCAAGCCAACACGGGCAAGATTCTGGCGATGGCCAGCTACCCCAGCTACGATCCGCGCATTTTTGATCCGTTTGCCCAGGATTCGGCCGCTGCGCTGGGCGCAGCGTTTAACGATCCCAATCGCCCCTTGCTGAACCGGGCGGCCCAGGGAGTGTATCCCGCTGGCTCTACCTTCAAAATTGTGACCTACACGGCGGCCATCAACAGCGGCCTGTACACGCCAGACACGTTTTACAACAGCACCGGCACCTGGAGCCGGCTGGGTGACCAGTTTATCAAGGTGGATTGGCGCGAGGGCGGACACGGCAGTATCAGCCTCAAACAAGCGCTGGTCGTTTCCTGCAACTCCTGTTTTTACGATGCCGCCTTCGAGATGGATGCTATGGATCCGAACTTCTTCCCGAATACGGCCGTACAGTTTGGCCTGGGTCAGCCTACGGGCGCGGTAGGTGTGGTGGAATCCGCCGGAACGGTACCCAGCCCGGAATGGAAGCTGGCCAACAAGGGCGAAGGCTGGGTGCGCGGTGATGCCGTCAACATGGGCATTGGCCAGGGCGACGTGCAGGTGACGCCGCTGCAATTGGCCAGCATTATTGCTGCGGTGGGCAACGGCGGCACGTTTTACCGCCCCACGCTCATCGACCGCATCGGCGCAGGCGGCGGTGCGCCAGAGGAACCGTTCCCGGTGCAAATCAACGGCGAGCTGCCGCTGTCGCCAGAAAATTTGGCCATCATGCAAGAAAGCTTGTGGAAGGTGGCCAACGACTCCAATGGCACGGCGACACACCAGTTCATTGGCCTGCCCATCCAGGTAGCGGGCAAAACGGGTACGGCCGAAGCGCCACCCGGCAATTCTCACGCCTGGTTTGTGGGTTACGCCCCGGCCAACCAGCCAGAAATTGCCATCGTCGTGATTTTGGAACATGGGGGGGAAGGTTCGGCCGTTTCTGCCCCGCTCTTTCGCCGCCTGGTTGAGCTGTATTACAGCATCACGCCCATCACACCGTTCCCCTGGCAGTAACGATGCATACTACGCGGTTTTCAATCAAGTTCTCTTTTTGTCTCGAAATATGGCCGCATCGTTGGCGCGATTAACAGTCATTTCTTAGCATCTTTTGCCCGCTGCCGGTGTTCAACAGAGCCGTACGTATTCGGTTCATCGGTCTCCAGGCAGTGGCGTAAGGCGTTGAGGCGTTTTTGTGTCTCGCGTCTGAGCAGCCAATTCATCACTGGCTCCAGGATCGGGGCCAGCGGCCGGGGACGGGCCCAAAAAAAGTAGATGTAGGTAACACGAGATCGGTTTTCGCCCAAAGGTTCATGGCGAATGGTGGCGGCAAAGTGGTCAAAAAACGGCGGCCGGTTGGTGAGGGAAACGGCCGCAACCCGTCCCGGCTCAAAACGAATGTACTCCGTCTCCAGCGGCAAGTACGCCCCACGCCACGTCCCCACACACAGCGAACGCACCCCCAGCCCGGCTTCCACGGCCCCGTCCAGCAAAATCGCTTTGCTCAACAGCGTATCCCACTCCAGGCGACGGCCGTAATCGTGAATGAGTTGGAAAACGGCCGTACAGCTCGCCGCCACTTCCACCGATACCGTTCCTCTAGGCATGGGCCGCATCCCGCTCCGCATTGGCTTTGATGCCGCGCAGCAAGTAACGCTGGAACAACGCCAGCACCAGACGCACCGGCAGATACAGACACCAGCCAATAAACCCACGCAGCATAAACTGGCTGGTCAGGACCAGCTGCACCGCATCCTGCCCCGGCACGATGCGGTAAGAACCCGCCGTCATCTGGAACGGCCCATCGGCCAAATCGAGCAGGTACCCCACGCGGAAACCGGGGCTGGCCTTGAAGGTGAAATCGTAGCGGGTGTGAGGCTGCCAGGTGGTGATTTGCTGGGTGAAGGTACGGCCGTTGGCAAAATACGCCACACGCCTGCCACCTTCACCTGCCTGCGTTACCTCTGCCCGCAGCGGCTTGGGAATACCCAACAGCGCCAGGTAAGCTGGGTGGTCAAACGAGGCGATATCCACTTCGGTGACGTGCCGCCAGACGATCCCGGCGGGTGCTCGTACGGCCGTCACGTGTTCAATCTGATACTGCTTTTGCCTCAGCCACATCATTTTTTGTCTAGCCGCAGGGTTCAGGTTGCAAGGCGCACCTTGATCAATATTCCCATCAGAAGGGTCAACACGCTGATACCGGCAAGGGTCAGCATGATCGACGACTCTCCTGCCAGGGGAATAATTTGGGCCACCACAGCTGGCACCACCATGCCCCCTACCAGGGACCCGGCCAGAATGTAGACTGTACCGCTGGTTGCGCCAAACGCCTGGTTGAGCCAGTTAAAACAGTTGGGAAAAACGGTGCCCAGAGAGGCACCGAGCAGCACCACAGCCACCGTGGCCAATGGAGGCAAATTGGCCACCGCCAGCAGCAAAGTAGTCAGGCCAAGGCTGCCCAATACAATCTGGTACGGCCGTAAGCGCAAGCTCAAGGGAATGACGGCCAGCCGGGAAGCCGTGAACATCAAAAAAAAGAGCGACGTGGCGGCAGCAGCACCGTCGGCTGAAACACCGACAGCCAGCAAATAGGTGGCAGCATACCCGATGGTGCTGACCTCCACCCCCACGCCAAAGCCCAATAGGGCGATAAAAGCCAACAAGATTCCGCGGTTTTGGCGCGGACGCAGCTCAGTGGCCCTCGTTGGCAGGCGATCATCCATCATCAAACCCAGCGGTACGAGGGCAGCGCCAAAACCGGCTAGAACAAAAAACGGCATTCTGGAGTTAGCAAAGTCCAACAAAAAGAGGAGAGGACTCAAAATGGCCCCCACGCCAAAAATGGCGTTCAGCAAATTGACCATGCCTGGGCTGCGACGGCCGTAGCCCACAGCATAGAGGCTGTTGAGACCAATCGTCAGGGCGCCATAGGCCAAGCCGATGATCAGGCCACCAGCCAGGGTAAGCAGCCAGCTCAAGCCAAAGCCAATCAGCAGGGCGCCCACTGCCAGCAAGGCACAGGCCAGGCCCACACGCCACCGCGCCAGAGAACGGTTGGCCAGAGGAATGGCGCTGGCCACACCCAACAGGACACCTGCATTATGCACGCTCACAAGCAAACCGGCTGCCCCCGCCGGAAGGCCGAAGTTTTCTGTAAAAACCGGCAAAGAGGGTCCATACAACGCCTGAGCGCCGCCGATCAAAACAAAGCTAAGTAGGCCGGTGACTGTGGCCAGAGAGGAGAGCTGCCGCATCGGCAAAGCTGATTCTTCCATATAAACCTGTATTGCAAGTGCCTGTCACTTTTTGAAACTGACCGGCACCTTTGCGCTCATCTATTGGAATTCCAAGGGCTCTGGTTTGTTGTCCAGGACGGCTTCGATTTTTTCCATGACGTCATCGGTAAGCTGAGGCACCAGGTCCAGTGCCTTCATGTTTTCTTCTACCTGAGACACTTTAGACGCGCCGGTGATTACCGTGCTGACGTTGGGATTTTTCAAACACCAGGCGATGGCCAGGCGGGGCATCGTTGTGCCCAGCTCTTCGGCAATGGGCACCAGTTCCTTGACGGATTGCAGCCGCTTTTGCCCTTCTTCGCTTTCCAACATCTGGCGCAGCCATTCGTAGCCGGGCAGGTTCATGCGCGAATCTTCGGGGATGCCGTTGTTGTACTTGCCGGTGAGCAGGCCAGAGGCCAGCGGCGACCAGATGGTGGTGCCCAGGCCGATGGTGTCGTAGAGACGGCCGTATTCCACCTCAAAGCGATAGCGATGAAACATGTGGTACTGCGGCTGCTCCATCGTCGGCGGGATGAGGTTGTACTGCCGCGCCACGCTGTGCGCTTCCATCAGCTGCTGCGCCGACCATTCGGACGTGCCCCAGTAAAACACCTTACCCTGCTCGATGAGCGTGTTCATGCTGCGTACCACTTCTTCCATCGGCAATTCCGGGTCCGGGCGATGGCAAAAGTAAAGGTCCAGGTAATCGACCTGCAAACGCGCCATCGCCTGGTGACACGCCTCGATGATGTGCTTGCGACTGAGACCCAGCTGTGTCGGCTTGGGGTCTTTGATGCTGCCCCAGCGCACCTTGCTGGAAACGGTATAGCTGTCACGAGACCAACCCAGCTTCTTCAGCGCCTTGCCCATGATCTCTTCCGACTTGCCATGGGCATAAATTTCCGCGTTGTCGAAGAAGTTGACGCCAGCATCGTAAGCAGCCTTCATCATGTCTGCCGCCAAATCCACATCGGCCTGGGTGCTAAAGGTGACCCACGACCCAAATGACAAGGCACTGACCTTCAGGCCAGATTTTCCTAATCTTCGATATTCCATTTTCTAGCTCCTAATCTGTGGGGCAGCACCAAACATGCTGCCAATATCTCTGCCCGTGAGTTTACCGGACGGGGAGAAAAAAATCACCACGAATCGCACGAATAAACGAATGAAACGAATAAAAAATTCGGGCTATTCGTCCATTCGCCATATTCGTGTTTCGTTTTTCAGCGGTTGACGGCCGTTTCCCCCACAGGTAAAATCGCCCCAACCTAGCGCCCCGCACCACCCATGCGGGGCTTTTTTTGTCGGAATTGGAAGAAAACCCATGCTGCAAAAGCTCAACCTGCCCATCAAACCCTACTGGGATTTGCTGGCCAGCTACCTGAAACCGCAAAAAAAGACGGTGCTGTGGCTGGCGCTGCTGCTGGTTGTCAGCATCGGTTTGCAGCTGGCCAACCCGCAAATCGTCAAATATTTCATCGATACAGCAAGTGAACCGGTTTCCAGCGGCACGGCCGCTTTCCAGCAAGGTCTGCAAAATCTGCTTGGGGCAGCGGCCCTGTTCATGGGCGTGGCCATCGTGCGGCAGGTGATTGCCTTAACGGCCGTTTACGTGGGTGAAAACGTCGCCTGGACCGCCACCAACGCCTTAAGAGCGGATCTCGCTCTACACTGCCTGCGGCTGGACATGGCCTTCCACAAGCAGCACAAGCCGGGCGAACTCATCGAGCGCGTCGATGGCGACGTGAACAAACTGGCCAACTTTTTCTCCCAGCTGTTTATCCAGCTCACCAGCAACGTGCTGCTGCTCGTTGGCGTGATTGTGCTGCTGTGGCTGGTGGATTGGCGCGTGGGGGTGTCGATTACGGCCGTTTCCCTCCTCGGCGTGCTGGCGTTGAACTACCTGCGCACCCTCACCGTGCCCCGCTGGGAAGCGCTGCGCCAGACCGAAGCCACCCTGTTTGGCTTCCTCGAAGAGTGGCTCACCGGCGCCGAAACAATTCGCACCGCGGGTGCCGAACCGTACATCGTGCAAAAAATGCTGCTGCTGGGACGCGAGCGCTGGCTGCGCGTGCGAGACGCCATCAAGGTCAACGTCTTCGTCTGGAATTTGCCGCTGGGCGTTTTTACCCTCGCCTACATCGCCGCCCACATCTTTGGCACCACCCTCTTCCGCGAAGGCACGCTGACGATTGGCGGTATCTACCTCATTTTTTATTACATCGACGTGATTAAAGAGCCATTGTGGAGCATTAACAGGCAGATCGAGGATTTGCAGCGGGCCGCCGCCAGCATTCGCCGCATCATGGCCCTGCAGGCGGAGCAGCCCACCATGCTCGATGGTCCCGGCGTGCACGTAACCCCTGGTCCGCTGGCTGTCACTTTCGACCATGTCTCTTTCTTCTACGCCGACGACCCGGACACGATGATTTTGCAGGATATCGACTTCTGCCTCGAACCAGGCACGGTGCTGGGATTGCTGGGGCGCACCGGCAGCGGCAAATCGACCCTCACCAAGCTGCTCTTCCGCTTTTACGATCCCAGCGAAGGGGCGATTTTGCTGGGCAACGATGATGTTCGATTTGATTTGCGCGACGCCCGGCAGGCGGAACTGCGCCGCCACATCGGGCTGGTGACGCAGGAGGTCCAGCTGTTCCACGCCAGCGTGCGTGACAACCTGACGCTGTTTGACCCCACCATTAGCGACGCCCAAATCCTGGCCGTGCTGGACGATCTGGGCCTGATGCCCTGGCTGGACAGCCTGCCCGGTGGACTTGACTCACCCTTGCAGGCGGATGCCAGCCTGTCGGCGGGAGAAGCGCAGCTGCTGGCCTTTGTGCGCATCTTCCTGGCCGATCCGGGGCTGGTGATTATGGATGAGGCGTCGTCCCGGCTGGACCCGGTGACGGAAATGAAGATCGAGCAGGCGATTGACAAGCTGCTGGCCAACCGCACGGGCATCATCGTCGCTCACCGACTGACCACCGTGCAGCGCGCCGACGAGATCATGATTTTGGGTGACGGCCGTATTGTGGAATACGGCCGTCGCACCCACCTAGCCGCCGACCCCACCTCCCAGTTTGCCCAACTGCTGGTGACGGGGTTGGAGGAGGCAATTACCTGAGTGGAGAATAGAGATTGGAGATTGGAGACTAAAAATCTCCAATCTCCAGTCTCCAATCTCTTCCAATTTCCACTATGAACACATTATCGTATTACTGGCGGCTCATCCGCTTTACGCCCAAATACTATGCCGCCGACATCATCACGATATCGATTCACTTTGCCGTGACCACCGCACTGGGGCTGATTTTGCGCGCCTTTTTTAATGGGCTCACCGGGGAATCCAGCTTTGCCCTGCCGCTGTGGCCCATCGTTGGGCTGCAAATTGCCTACGCCATCATCGCTGCGCTGTCCCAAATGGGCGCAGGCTGGGCCTTTATCAACTTCGAGCACATCTCCTATAACCTGCTTATCCGCAACATGCTGGCGCGCGTCCTGCAAAGGCCCGGCTCCCGCCCGCTGCCGCAAAACGAGGACGGCACCAGCATGTCCACCGGGCAAGCGATCAGCACTTTTCGCGACGACACCCACGAGCTGCTCATGGCCATCGTGGCCGTGGATGACGTGATTGGCCTGCTCATCAGCGCGGGCATTTCGCTGACAATCATGCTGCAAATCAGCGTGCCGGTGACGCTGGGCACGTTTGTGCCGCTGTTGATTGTGGTGGGCATTGCCCAGCGGCTGGGGGAGCGGGCCAAGCGGTATCGCAAAGCCAGCCGCCAGGCCACCAGCCAGGTGACGGGCATGATTGCCGACATGTTCAACAGCACCCAGGCGCTTAAGGTAGCCAACGCCGAAACGCGGGTCATCGACCGCTTCCGCCAGGTCAACGAGCAGCGCAAGCAGACGATGGTGCGCGACAAGCTGCTCACCCAGCTGGTCGATGCCCTCAGCGCAGGCACCATCGAACTGGGCATGGGCTTGATTTTGCTGCTGGCGGCGCGGCAAATGTACCTGGGCACGTTTACCCTGGGTGATTTTGCCCTGTTTGCCGCCTACATCTGGCCCGTCACCCAGCTGTTCCGCATCTTCAGCCGGATGATTACCGGCTACAAGCAGGCGGGCGTCTCCACACAACGTATGGAAACGATGATGCAGGGCGCGCCGGTGGGCGCGGTTGTTGCGCCTCAGGAGCTGCACCTGGACGGCAGGCTGCCGCCGCTGCCGTACACGCCGAAAACGGCCGTCCACACCCTACAAAACCTATCCACCAAAAATCTCAACTTCACCTACCCCAGCAGCGAAAACGGCATTCACGACATCAACTTGTCGCTCAAGGCCGGTCAGTTTGTGGTCATCACCGGGCGCATTGGTGCGGGCAAAACAACGCTGCTGAAGGTGCTGCTGGGGCTGCTCCCGGCGGATGCAGGGGAGATTTTGTGGAACGGCCGTCCCGTCACTGATCCCGCCAACTTCATGGCGCCACCGCGCGTGGCCACCACCATGCAAATTCCGCGCCTGTTCAGCGAGTCGATTCGGGACAACATTTTGCTGGGCCTGCCGGAAAGTGAGGTGGATGTGCGAGGGGCGGTGCGGACGGCCGTTTTCGAGCAAGACCTGGCACAAATGGAGCAGGGGCTGGACACCATCGTGGGGCCGCGCGGCCAGCGATTGTCTGGCGGGCAGGCGCAGCGTGTGGCGGCGGCGCGCATGTTTGTGCGCCAGCCGGAGCTGCTGGTGTTCGATGATTTGTCGAGTGCGCTGGATGTGGAGACGGAGAAGGTTTTGTGGGAAAGATTGTTTAATAGAGATGGGAGATGGGAGATGGGAGATGGGTTAAATCAATCTCCAATCTCCAATCGCCAATCCCCTACTTGTTTAGTCGTCACTCACCGTCGCACAGCTTTACGCCGGGCGGATCATGTGGTGGTATTGAAAGACGGCCGTATCGCCGACGAAGGCACGCTGGACGAACTGCTGCTGCGTTGTGAGGAAATGCAGCAGCTGTGGCAGTTGGAAACTTGACGGTTTCTTAACGGCCGTTTTTGATTTCTTGTCACCCTCTTTACGCCTGAAGGTGTACACTGCACGGGTAAATGAGTCCGCTTACCTATGCGCAACCCAGAAGGTATGAGAAATGATTGGGAATCAATTGACCGTTACTTTGGATGAATCGCGGGAGCTGCAAAAGACGAAAGTGCTCGTCGTTGATGATGATCACGCCATTCGACGATTTTTACGCACTTCTCTCACCGCCCACGGATATGAAGTGTACACCACCGCCACCGGAGAAGATGCCGTCTTGCAAACCATCAACCTCCAACCCGATCTCCTCATTCTGGACCTGGGGCTGCCGGGCATGAACGGCATTGACGTCACCAAAAGGATTCGGGAATGGTCGCAAATCCCCATCGTGTTCCTGTCGGTGCAAAACCAGGATTCGGACAAGATCGAAGCGCTAGATGCCGGAGCCGACGACTATGTGACCAAACCGTTTAGCATCGGGGAATTAACTGCCCGGCTGCGCGTGGCCATACGGCACATGCAGCAAGAAGAGGAACAGCTCGTCTTTGTAAAAGACAAACTGCGTGTCGATTTAACGGCGCGTGTGGTGACCTTCGGTGGCCAAGAAGTTCAGCTGACACCTACCGAATATGATCTGCTTAAGGTGTTGGTCCAATACGCCGGACGGGTACTGACCCACCAGCAGCTGCTCAAAGAAGTGCGCGGCGCCGGGGCGCAAACAGACACCCACCTGCTGCGCGTACACATGAGCAACCTGCGGCACAAAATTGAAGAGGATCCGACCAATCCTCAGTACATTCTAACCGAGCCAGGGGTAGGCTACCGCTTAAGAATTGATATTTAAGACTCTGGTGCGGCCTCTGACCTCCCGGGGTTGGCTTGAGGCAGCCGCATAAAAAAGACCGCTCCACCACCCGGTCGATTTTGCGCCCAAACACGGCCGTTGTGGGCCTCCACAATCCCGCGTGTAATCGATAACCCCAGCCCCGTGCCGCTAACGCCGCCAGGGTTCAACCGGAAAAACTTGTGAAAGATGTGTTCCAATTCGGCCTCGGGTATCCCAGGACCGCGATCTTTGACGGCAAGAATGACGTTTCCTTTTTCCTGGTAAGCCTCTACTTCAATCGACTCCTCTGGCAGCGCGTACTTCACGGCATTGTCCAGTAGATTCATCAGCGCCTGAATCATCAAGGTCAAATCGATGGCCACGTGCGGAAGGTTGTTGGGCAGGTTGTGCTTAACAATGCGTCCCTGAAGCCGGTAAGCCATTTGGGCCAGCGTCGCTCCCAACAGCTCCTGAACTTCATAGGGCTGGCAGCGTATTTTTAAGGCCCCGGACTCCAGGCGCGTGATATCCAGCAAATTACCCACCAGCCGATTTAACCGCAGCGACTGCTCCCAGGCTGTCTGCACCAGATCAAGTCTGGCTTCTTCCGTGAGCAGATTGGCATCGTCCAGGATGCTGCTTAAGGCCCCGGTAATCGAGGCCAGCGGCGTGCGCAAATCGTGAGAGATAGAGTTGAGCAGCGTCGTCTGCAATTTTTCGGTTTCTTCCAACAGTTTGGTCTGGCGCGCCTCTTCGGCGAGCTGGGCCTTCTCCAGCGCCAGGGCGGTTTGGCTGGCGATGGCGTTCAGCAGATAACGCTGTTCGCTGGCAAATGAGTGCCGGTAGTCGTCTGAAACTTCCACAGATAACACGCCAATTACCCTGCCCGAAGTTTTCAGGGGCATGTAGTAAGCCGCCACGCCGTTTAACGTGTCGGTATGGCAGCCAGCGGGCTGCCCGTGGCGAAAGACCCAGTCAACAACTGCCAGACCTTCTGGTTCATGTTGGTAGATGGCCGTACTGGCCTGCAATCTACAGCGCTCCCGGTTTTCATCGGCCAAAAAAATGGCAGATGGGCTGTGCAAGGTTGTCTCGATATGGGAAACGGCCGTGTCGGCAATATCGCCCAGGTTGGAAACGGTGGCCAGCCGCTGGCTCAATTCATAAAGGGCCGCGGTCTGGTTCTCGCGGCGGCGTGCCGACTGTGCCTGCTCCTGGGCGCGGGCCGCGAGCGAACTGATGACAACTCCTACCGCCAGCAAACCGCCAAAGGTGAGCAGGTATTCGGCGTCAGCCACGACAAAGGTGTAGTAGGGTGGCACAAAAACAATGTCAAAGGCAATCACACTGAGAAAAGAAGCCATGATCGCTGGCCAACGACCCAGCCAGACGGCCGTTACCATCACAACCACCAGGTAGAGCATCACCAGATTAGTAGGATTGATAAACGGCCGTAACGGCAAGCCCAGTAACGTCCCCAACAGCACCAAACCGGCACTCAGCAAATACCACTGCCAGGCAATTTGATGCGGCCCCGACCACAGCGGCGACGGTGGCGACGACAGTGGATCCGCCTTGTCGCTGATGACGTAAACATCCATGTCCTGGCTGTGGCGCAAAATCTGGTCGATGAGCGAGCCGCGCAGCCATTCATGCCAGCGCGGCCGCAGCGGCTTCCCGGCCACCAGCTTTGTCACGTTGCGGCTTAAAGCGTAGGTTGTCAGCGTCTCCGCCACCGAAGGGCCAGACAGCCGAACCGTCTGCGCCCCCAGCTCCTGCGCCAAACGCAGCGTCTGCGCCACCCGCTCTTCCTCCACTTCTGATAAACCAGTTCGGGCAGGCGCCTCCACGTAAGCCGCAATCCATTCGGCATCCAGTCGCCGCGCCAGCCGCCGCGTCGTGCGCACCAACCGCTCGCTCAAAGGGCTGGGACCCACACACACCAACAGCCGTTCGCCCGCAGGCCACGGCCCTGGAATAGCGTGGGACTGCATGTAGGAACGCATCTGTTCGTCAATGCGCTCGGCCGCCCGGCGCAAGGCCATTTCCCGCAAAGCCGTCAGATTCCCAGGACGAAAGAAGCGGCGCAGGGCATGTTCAGCTTGAGCCGGGATGTATATTTTGCCCGCTTCCAACCGGGCCAACAGCTCATCAATCGGCAGGTCAATGAGCTCAATCTCGTGCGCTTCATCCAAAATATAGTCGGGAATAGTCTCGTGGACAATAATGCCCGTCACCTGGTTCACCACGTCATTCAGGCTTTCCAGGTGCTGAATATTTACCGTGGTATAGACATTGATACCGCTGTTGAGCAGCTCCTCAACATCTTGATAGCGGCGCGTGTGCCGCGAGCCTGGCACGTTGGTGTGGGCCAGCTCATCTACCAGGACGATTTGCGGCCGTCGCTCCAGTATTCCATCGGGATCCATTTCGGTAAGGCGAATATCGCGGTAAACAATTTCGCGCCGCGGCAATATTTCCATGCCCTCTAGCAGCGCATCCGTTTCCGCCCGGCCGTGGGTTTCAATGTACCCCACAACAACATCATACCCTTCTTCGTGGCGCTGCCGGGCAGCTTCAAGCATGGCATACGTCTTGCCCACACCGGCAGCGTAACCAAGAAAAATTTTCAGCTTACCGCGTTTTTCCCAAACCTCTTCACGCTGAATCTGGCTAAGAAGTTGGTCAGGATCAGGTCGTTTGTTCATAGAACACAGTTAATTTTCCCGGGTCTTCAGGAATTCAGGGGGTTTAAAATCCGTGATGCGTGAAACGTGACCAGAGAGACATCACGCTTCACGTTTCACGCCAAACCCCACGAAATCCCAAAGAGCCATTTTTCCTTTAGGAGTCACCAGCCGCCAAAACATCCAGCGCCAGGTTTAAACGAAGGACATGAACCCGCGGCTCACCCAACAGGCCAAAGATGCGTGGCTCAGTGTATTCGTTCACCAGGTTGCGGACAACGGCCGCATCCATCCCCCTCACCTCAGCCACCCGTCCCACCTGGTACTCCGCCGCCGCCAGGCTGATGTGCGGGTCCAGGCCGCTGGCGGATGCCGTGACCAGGTCCACCGGAATGGGCAGCGGGTTGGTGGGATCAGCGGTTTGCAAGACCGCGATTCGGGCGGCCACCCGTTCTGTCAACGCCGGGTTGCTTGGGGCAGTCGTAGAACCAGCCGAGGCCGCCGCATTGTAGGGCGATGGCTGCGTCAGGGACGGCCGTCCCCAAAAGTAGGCCGGGTCATCAAACGGCTGGCCGATAAGTTCCGACCCCACAATGACGCCGTCTTGCTCAAGCAGGCTGCCATTGGCCTGGTGAGGAAAGAGGGTTTGGGCAACGGCCGTTACCAGCAGCGGATAAATCACCCCGGTCAGCAGGGTAAATCCCCCCAAAAACACCAGTGCCCCTCGCAAATAGCGTAATAATAGTCTCATGAGTCACTCTCTTATTATGGTAATCGGTAATCCGTTATCCGTAAGCGGTAATCCATTCACTGATTACCGCTTACCGTTCACCGCTTACCGTTCACCGTTCACCGCTTACCTTCCTCAAACCAATCCCAGGGCAACCAGGATCAGATCAATCAACTTAATGCCCACAAATGGGGCCACCAGCCCGCCCAGGCCATAAATCAGCAGATTGTCGCGCAGCAGCCGCGCCGCGGGCAGCGGTCGGTAAGGCACGCCGCGCAGGGCCAGCGGCACCAGGGCAATGATCACCAGGGCGTTAAAAATGACGGCCGACAAAATGGCGCTTTGCGGTGTGGCCAGGCCCATAAAATTCAAGGCACTCAGGGCCGGATAGGTGGCTGCAAACGCCGCCGGAATGATGGCAAAATATTTCGCCACGTCATTGGCCACGCTGAAGGTAGTTAGTGCCCCGCGGGTCATCAACAGCTGCTTGCCAATTTCCACGATTTCAATCAGCTTGGTCGGGTCGCTGTCCAAGTCGACCATGTTAGCCGCCTCGCGGGCGGGCTGCGTGCCGCTGTTCATGGCCACAGCTACGTCGGCCTGGGCCAGGGCTGGCGCGTCGTTGGTGCCGTCGCCAGTCATGGCCACCAGCCGCCCCTCAGCCTGATATTGGCGGATAAGTTTGAGCTTGGCTTCAGGTGTTGCCTCGGCCAGAAAGTCATCCACGCCCGCTTCGGCAGCGATGGCGGTGGCCGTCAGCGGGTTGTCGCCAGTGATCATCACCGTTTTAATGCCCATCGCCCGCATTTGCCGGAAGCGCTCCTTCATGCCCGGTTTCACCACGTCCTTCAGGTGCACCACGCCGATGGCCCGGCCGTTGCGAGCTACCGCCAGCGGGGTGCCCCCCGTACGCGCAATGGTTTCAACGGCCGTTTGCAGCGCCCCCGGTATCGTTCCCCCGTGTTCCCGCACGTGCTGCATGATGGTATCTGGCGCGCCCTTTCGGACCGAGTCGCCGTTCAGATTGATGCCGCTCATGCGCGTCTGGGCGGTGAAGGGGATAAATTCGGCCGATTGTGTGGGGTGGCCATTTGGTTTCAGGTCAAACTCCTTTTCAGCCAGGGCCACGATGCTGCGCCCTTCCGGGGTTTCATCGGCCAGCGAGGCCAGCTGCGTCAGCCGGGCTAATTCCTGTTTGCGCACGCCGCCCACCGGCACAAATTCCACCGCTTGCCGGTTACCCAGGGTAATGGTGCCGGTCTTATCCAGCAGGAGCACATCCACGTCCCCGGCCGCTTCCACCGCCCGGCCAGACATGGCCAGCACGTTGCGCCGGATCAGCCGGTCCATCCCGGCAATGCCGATGGCATTCAGCAGCCCGCCAATGGTCGTGGGAATGAGGCAAACCAGCAGGGCGACGAGGACGGTGACGGTGACGGCCGTTCCCTGCCCCGCCGCCTGCACGCTGTAAATTGAAAACGGCAGCAGCGTGGCCACCACTACCAGAAAGACGATGGTGAACCCGGCCAGCAAAATCGTAAGGGCGATTTCGTTGGGCGTCTTTTGCCGCTTGGCCCCTTCCACCAGGCTGATCATCCGGTCCAGAAAACCTTCACCGGGATTGCTGGTAATCTTCACCACCAGCCAGTCGGAAATAACCCGCGTACCGCCGGTGACGGCGCTGCGGTCGCCGCCCGACTCGCGGATAACCGGCGCACTCTCACCGGTTACGGCGCTTTCATCAACGGCGGCAATCCCCATGACCACCTCGCCATCAGCGGGGATAATGTCGCCCGCTTCCACCAGGACCAGGTCGCCCTGGCGTAGTTCCGTTGAGGCCACAATTTGCTTGAGGGCTTTGGGATCCACCGCTGCCAGCTTTTTGGCCGGGGTTTCGGTCCGGGTGCGGCGCAGCGCATCGGCCTGGGCTTTGCCCCGTCCTTCGGCCAATGCTTCGGCAAAGTTGGCAAAAAGCACAGTAAACCAGAGCCAGGCAGCGATGGTTCCGGTAAAGGCAGGATCGTCGTCAACCGCCGCAACGCCAAACAGGGCGAGGACAAACAAAAATGTTAGCAGCAAACTGCCAATTTCCACAACAAACATCACCGGGTTGCGCACCAAGTGGCGCGGATTTAGCTTGACAAAGGCATCGCCCAAGGCACGGCGGTACAGTTTTTGATTGTTGTTCATAAAAACTCACCTACAACAGCAGCTGTTCGACGATTGGCCCCAGGGCCAACGCCGGTAAAAAAGCCAGCGCCCCAACCAGCAGCACGATGGCAATCAGCCAGCCAACGAAGAGCGGCGAATCGGTGGGCAGTGTGCCGGCGCTGGCGGGCACGGTTTGCTTGCGCGCCAGCGACCCGGCAATGGCCAGAACCGGGATCATGAGCCAGTAGCGGGCCATGAGCATGGCCAACGCGCCGCTTATGGGGTAGAAGGGATGGCTGCCGTTGATCCCGGCAAAGGCGCTGCCGTTGTTGTTGCCCTGGGAACTGAAGGCATACAGAATCTGGCTGAAGCCATGAGGTCCGGGATTGGTCGCCCCGCTTTGGCCGCCCTCGATAACGACAGCAACGGCCGTTCCCAACAACACCACCAGCGGTGGAATGAGGATAATCAGCGTGGCCATCTTCATCTCAAACACCTCGATTTTCTTGCCGAAGTATTCCGGCGTGCGTCCCACCATCAGCCCGGCCACAAACACAGCCACGATGGCAAAGGCCAGCAGGCCATACAGCCCAGAGCCCACCCCGCCGAAGATGACTTCACCTAACTGCATCAGCAGCAGCGGAGCCAGCCCGCCCAGTGGCGTATACGCATCGTGCATAGAATTGACGGAGCCGTTGGAAGCGGCCGTTGTCGCCGTGGCCCAGAGAGCGGAGTTAACGATGCCCAAACGCGCCTCTTTGCCCTCCATGTTGCCGCCGGGCTGCGCGGCACTGGCCGCCTGCTCCACCCCCAGCGCGGCCAACCGGGGATTGCCTTGCTGTTCAGCGTAAACGGCCGTCCCCAAAAAACCCACAAAAATAATGACCATCACCGCCAGCAGGGCATGGCCCTGCCGTCGGCTGCCAACCAATTCGCCAAAGGTAAAACAAAGCGCCGCCGGAATCAGCAGGATGGCCAGCATTTGCCCCAGGTTGCTGAGCGGCGTTGGGTTTTCCAGGGGATGGGCGGAGTTGACGTTGAAGAAGCCGCCGCCGTTGGTGCCCAGCTGTTTAATGGCCACCTGCGAGGCAGCCGGACCGCGGGCAATCGTTTGGGTGCTCACGGCTGTGCCCTCAGCGGCGGTTACATCGAGCAGGACGGCCGTTTCTGCCCCGGCAAACGTCTGCACTACCCCTTGCGACACCAGGAAAATGGCCAGGACGAAGGCCAGCGGCAGCAGGATGTAGAGCACACTGCGGCTCATATCCACCCAAAAGCTGCCCAGCTTGTCGGTGCGCTGGCGGCTCAGGCCGCGAATGAGGGCCACCAACACCGCCATGCCGCTGGCCGCCGAAAGAAAGTTTTGCACCGCCAGCCCCAGCATTTGTGAGAGGTAGCTCAGGGTAGTTTCGCCGCTGTAGAACTGCCAATTGGTGTTGGAGGCGAAGGAAACGGCCGTATTAAAAGCGAGTTCGGGGGAAACGGCCGTTAGCCCATCGGGGTTGAGCGGCAGCCAGGCCTGCCAACGCAGCAGCAAATAAACCACCAGGAATCCGGCGGCGTTAAACAGCAGCAATGCCAGGGCATACTGCTGCCAGGTCATTTCCTGGTTTTCGTCTATTCCAGCCAGACGGTAAAAGAGGCGTTCCAGGGGGCGGAACGGCCGTAGCAGCCAAAGCTGTTCTCCCTGGTAGATGCGGGCCATAGCCACACCTAACGGCCAGGCCAGCAGCAAAAGCAGCACCAGATAAATTGAAATTTGCATCAAGGCATTCATCGTTAAAACCACTCCGGTTTGACCAGGGCGACAAACAGGTAAATTAACAAGATCAGGGCCAGAACGGCCGAGATTCCATACAACCAGATCATGATTCTGCTCCTGACAGCTTGCTTAAAGCGACGATCAAGCCTGCGCTGCCCACAAAGAAAACGGCCGTCAGCAGCAGCAAAATAAAGTCCATCGACATCAACTGCCTCCTTTCAGCAGAATTGAAATTCGCTTCGAATATAGCGGGAAAGGCATCAAGGAAAGGTTTAGGATATGTTTAGGGATGTAGAGAAAGCATCAAGACAGGTGTTGTTCCAGCAAGTGGGCCATGTCGTTTTGCAGCGTAATGGGCGGCGTCCAGACAAGGGAGGGTTTGAGGTCGTTTAGGGGGAAAAACAACTGCTGCTGCCGACCCAGCCGAAGGCGCAGCCACCGCTGCCGGAACTCCTGCCAGTAGGGAAAAGCTGAAGGAGGGATGTGGGCGATAACGGCCGTTGCCTTCAGCTGAGCCGCCGCGTCGACAATTCCTGGCCAGTAATTAGCGTATTGAAACAGCTGAACGTTTACTGAGACACCGTAATCTTCGGCCGTTGCCACCATTTCTTCCAATTCGAGAGCATCTTCAGCGGCAAAATCTAGATAACCTGTTTCTGTGCCCAACAACGCCGGATGCCGTACCGGAATCATTTTTAATAGCAGCACTTCGATATCACCGCGCCGCGACATGGCGCAGACTAGATGCAGCGCAGCCAATGTCCAGGCTTTATTACCCATAATAATCATCAGTCGAAACTTTTTCATAAACAGCTCCTATTTGCCTGGTTCAGACCATGGCGGCAAGACAAATCGCATGGGGAACGACTAACAGGAGCTTACAAGAAATGAAATTAAGTTTGTGTATAGACTGTCAATAAAGGTGACAAATCTGGATCAAGTTTTGTACCCAGAGGTTAAGATTCTGTAAGGACCATCCGCGCAAAATGGGTGACAGCAGGCTATCGCATCTCGTCTGACCTGAACAGATTTTGATCTACCGGATGGCCATTTCCGTTTTTGCGCCGAATCTGGTGCGGAACGATGGTCAGCACCACCCGCTCCAGACCATTCAGGGCCAGGTTAAAGATGAGAACGCTGTTCTGGTGCAGCATTTGTTCCCACGCCGTCTCCATGGCCAGGTGCCCCACCACCACATGAATGATGGTGTCTGGATTTTCCACCAGGAGTTTTTCCACGTACGTCCGTATTGGCCGGTTGAGCTGCCGGTACGGCGACGGCACCACCACCAGCTTGCCTTCGCCGATAATCGCATTCCACTGGGCCATGACTTTGCTGGCTTTTTCTGGGTTAATGCCAACGTGTACCGCGTGCCACGGGTGGTTCAGCGATTTGGCAAAATTGACCAGTTCCAGCGTGCCGGAGTGAACCCCATCCACCAGCACCAGCGTTTGTACGGGAAAGGTGGTGACGTCATAGTGGTGGGCATCCAGGTGCAGGTTACGCGCCACGGCCTTGTAATGATGGTGAACCCGGAAAAAGGCAAACACCAACACCGGAATGAGCACAATGACAAACCAGGCGCCAGAGGTGAACTTGGTAATGGCAAAAATGAGCATCACAATGCCGGTGCAGACGGCGCCAAAAGCGCTGATGACCATTTTCAGCCGCCAGCGTGGATCATACTCCATCATGGTTTCCAGACCCTGAACCTTTTCGCCGGGCTTTAAACGGCCGATTTTCCGCAGCCGCACCACCATACCCGATTGCGAAATGGTAAAGCTCAGAAACACGCCAATGGCATACAAAGGAATCAGTGCCGTGGTGCGGGCATTCATCACAATCACCAGCAGCGAGGCCATGACCGCCAGCGTAATGATCCCCCAGTTGAAGACCAAACGGCCGCCGCGATAAGTCAACTGGCGCGGCAAAAAGCCATCACCCGCGTGCAGCGCCGCCAGCCGGGGGAAATCGGCGTAGCTGGTGTTGGCCGCCATCAGCAAAATCAGGGCAGTGCCAGCCACGATGGCCAGGTAGAGAATGCTGCCATCACCAAATACCACCCGCCCCAGCTGAGAAATCACTGTTTCCGCTTCGCTGGGCAGCGCCTGAATCTGGTGCGCCAGAAAGGTAATGGTGAGAAAAATGGAAATCAGAATACCGCTCATCCATTGCAGGGTAACGGCCGCATTGTGGCTGGGCGGCTCTTTAAACGCCGTAATCCCATTGGAAATCGCCTCGATGCCGGTCAGGGCGGCCGAACCGCTGGAAAAGGCGCGCAGAATGAGGAAAAGGGTCAACGCCTCCACCGCGCCGGTTTCCACCATCTCCACACCGGTCACCACACCCAGGGTCCCCGTAAAATACCGGAACATGCCCACCACGAGCGTCAGCAGCATGGTGCCCAGGAAAAAGTAGGTGGGGATGGCAAAAACGGTGCCACTTTCCTTCACGCCGCGCAAATTCACCAGGGTCATCACCAAAATCACCAGCAGGGCCATCTCCACGCGAAACGGCAGCAAGGTGGGAAACGCCGAGACGATTTGGGCCACGCCAGAGGAAATGCTCACGGCAACGGTCAGGATGTAGTCGGTTAGCAGCGCGGCCCCGGCAATTTGGGCCGCCACCTCGCCCAGGTTGTCACGGGCCACAATGTAGGCGCCACCGCCGTTAGGGTAGGCGTAAATCGTCTGGCGATAAGAAATCGTGACAATCGTTAGCAGCACGGCAATGGCGATGGAGAGCGGGATGGAAATCCCTAGAATGGCGCTACTCGTACCGGCCAGGGCCAGGATGAAGAGGATCTCTTCAGTGGCGTAAGCCGTGGAAGAAAGCGCATCGGAGGCAAAAACGGCCAAGCCGATGATGCGGTTGACTTTTTGGTGTTCCAGATCGCGGGTGGCAATGGGCTTACCGAAGAGAAATTGCGAAAGGGAAAAGCGCGAGGGCTTTTGCGGTGAAGTAATGTTGTCCATTTATTTGTTCCAATTCCTCATGGCAGATGAGGTTAAATGTATCTGGTGGCGATCCAGCTTGACCGCCAGATCATGTTGCAGCGTCAGCGATGGGGTCCAGGTGAGAGACGGGATGAGGTCATCCAGGGTGAGCAGCAGCTGGTTTTGCCGCGCCAGCTGACGGTTCAGCAGCCAGCGGCGCACGTGGTGCCAGTAAGGTAGGGTGGTGGGTGAAATATGGGCAATAACGGCCGTAACCCCCAACGCCTCAGCCGCTCCCACCAGAGCGTGCCAATAATTAGCATACGGGCACACCTGAATCTGCAAACAGACGCCATAATCTTCGGCCGTCGCCGTCATGTCCTTCAGGACGTCAGCGTCGTCCTGGGTAAAGTCCAAGGCGCCTGCCTCCGTCCCCAGCAGCGCCGGGTGGCGCACCGGCACCATTTTCAGCAGCACAATATCCGTCTGGCGGCGGCGCGACATGGCGCAGGCCAGGTGCAGCGCCGCCGACGTCCAGGCGAGATCACTCATTACAATCAGCAATCGGGATTGGCTCACGGCAAACGCCTCCAATAAAGCATCTTTTGGTCCACACTGTTTGTTTTCTGTGGCCCATAACAGCTTATCGTGACGGCCGTAAAAATTGTGTCAGGGGAAAATGCGACCCGGATTAAGTTTGTATCAAGAAAAGGCCCGGGGAGTTAAGGAATTATCAAGCAGGGTGTCAGGCAATATCGACAAAGCGGTAGCCAATGCCCGGCTCGTTGAGGATGTAACGCACGTTGGCAGCGGGGTCTTCGCGCAGTTTTTTGCGGATCTGGTTAATGTAAGTGCGCACGTAATGGGTCATCTCGGCGTAGTCGGGACCCCACACTTTGCTGAGGATGGCACGATGGGTCATCAGTTGGCCGGGATGGGTGGCCAGCAGGCACAATACGTCGTATTCGATGGGGGTGAGGTGCACGTCTTCGCCACCTACGGTGACCTGGTGTTTAACCAGGTCGATCTTCAAATCGCCAGTCACAATGATGGCCGCGGGGGTGGTGGCTGGCTCCCGTGCCACCCGCCGCAGCACGGCCTGGATGCGCGCCTTCAGTTCTTCCATGCTGAACGGCTTGGTCAGGTAATCATCGGCCCCGGCGTTAAGCGCCTGCACCTTGGACCGCTCGTCGCCGCGGACGGAAAGTATGATGATGGGCACATGGCTCCACTGGCGCAGGCGCTGGCATACCTCCAGGCCGTCGATGCCGCTGCCCAGGGCGATATCTAACACCAGCAGATCCGGTTGGTGCAGGCGTACGGCCGTTAACGCTTCTTCCCCGTTTGCGGCCGTTTCCACCGCATAACCGTGTCCGATCAGGCCCGTTTGCAGCAGTTTGCGGATTTGCGGTTCATCATCAACGATCAGAATGCGCATCTGGTTCTTCCGTCAGGGGTGAACGCGGCAAGGCCATGACAAAGGTTGCTCCACCGCCAGGGGTATCTTCCACCCAGATACGCCCCTGGTGTGCCAGCACAATGCCCTCGCTGATGGCCAGTCCCAGGCCAACCTGCCCGTTATCACCCCGATAAAATGGTTCCATAATGTGCGCCTTTTCTTCGGCTGGAATGGTCGGGCCGTGATTCACCACGATCAGGCGCACCGTTTGTTCATCAAAATCGCCGCGAATTTCCACCTGGCTGGCAGGCGGCTCGTAGCGCAGCGCATTGTTGGTAATGTTGCTCAGCGCTTGCAGCATCAGCCCCTGGTCACAGCGGACCAGCGGCATATCGTCGGGGAAGTCCAGCCGGATGCGGGTGGCGTGGTTCGACTGCCACGCTTTGGCCGCCACGTCCCCGGCAATCTCTGAAAAGTCGGCCCAATCTTCGTGCAGCTTTAAGGCGCCCGCCTGCAGGCGAGACATTTCCAGCAAGTTCCCCACCAGCTGGTCCAGGGTGTCAGCCTCTTGCTCAATCACCCGCGTCATTTCCTGTTTTTCGGCCAGAGAGATTTGTTCACGCAGGGCGAGCAGGTTGCTGGCGGCCGTTTTAATAATGGTGATCGGGGTGCGCAAATCGTGGGAAACGGCGTGCAGCAGCGTCGTCTTCAAACGATCTGCCTCGGCAATGGCCCGGCTGCGCTGCACCTTCTCGGCCAGCTCGATGCGCTGCAGGGCCATGGCCGCCTGCACCACACAAGACATCAAAAAACGCCGCTGACCTTCCGTTGGCGCGCTGGAAAAATCGGCGCGCAGCGTGCCATAAATCTGCTCTTTGGTTCCGATCAGAAGGTAAATCGTTGTCTGACTTCGGTCGGTCGGGGGCGATTCTTCCGACGGCAAAATCGTGCAGGCAACGATGGGCAAATTTTCCCGGACGACGGCTTGCAGCGTCTGGTAAATTTCGGCGCGTTCGTTGAGGCGGTTAAAGGCGCTGCTTAGTTCATAGAGAATATTTTGCTCATGAGCGCGGAAACGGGCCATTTCCGCTTGCCGCCGGGCAAAGGCAGCCAGCTGCCCGGTTATCAGCGCCACCAGCAGAAAAATGAACAGGTCGAGCAGTTCTCTGGGATCTTTAACGGTGAGGGTGTAATACGGCCGTATCAAAAAAAAGTTAAAGCAGAAAAAGCTCACAAAAGCGGCAGTCAATGAGGGTGTGGTGCCCAGCCAGACGGCCACCACCAGCGTCAGCAAAAGGTAAATCAGCGAAAAATTGGCCAGCGTCAGCGCATTGCGAATGCGCCACAGCGGCAGGGTGACCAGCAGGACCAGCCCGGCGGCGATGATGGATCGCAGCGGCACGCGGGTGGGGAGAGGTTTTGTGAAGAGCATATGATGGCTGTCCCGTAAACCGCTAACCATTTTTTGCGGTTTCCTGCCGTATTCTATCCAGGTGAGGGGTAACGGCACAAGAAACGGCCGATTCAATTGGAGCGACCGGGCACTGACTTTATAATGCGGGCATGGAATTTATTTTTTGGCTGACGGCCGTTCTCCTGACCCTCATCATCCTCCTGATTTACGAAACCAGGCGGCGGCGGGCAACACTGCTGGCAACGGTGGACGTGGTGTCGCTGCCGGCGTTTGCTTCGCAGGCGCTGGGGAACAGCCGAGAGATTACCGTTTTTTTGCCGCCAGGGTATGCCCAGGTGGGTAATCGCCGCTATCCTACTCTCTACGTCAACGACGGGCAGGACCAGGAAGCGCTGCAACTGCGTGAAACGCTGGCCAAACTGTTCCAGCGGCAGCAGCTTCCGCCGATCATCGTGGTGGCTGTGCCTACCAATGATGAACGCCTGCACGAGTACGGCACGGCCGTTTGCCCCAACGCGCAAAATTTAGGCACGAAGGCGGGTGAGTACGGCCGTTTCCTCACCACCGAACTCATGCCCGCCATCAACCAGCAGTTCCACACCAGCCAAGACCCGACCGAAACCGGCATCTTTGGCGTCTCGCTGGGCGGGCTGTCTGCCTTTGACATTGCCTGGAACCATCCTGATCTGTTTGGCATCGTGGGCGTGATGTCTGGCTCCTTTTGGTGGCGTGCCGCGGCAGATGAGGTGGTGATGCCGCCCAACCAGCTCATCGCCCATGAGATGGTGCGGCAAACCACAGAAAAGCCTGCCCTCCGCCTCTGGTTTGAAGCTGCCACGCAAGACGAAGCCAGCGACCGGGACAACAACGGCATCATCGACGCCATTCAAGATACGCTGGAGTTGGTTGAGGAACTGGAAAAAATTGGCTTTTCACGCGGCATGGACGTGGCGTACGTGGAAGTCCCCGGTGGACGGCATAACTACGACACCTGGGCAGAGCTCTTTCCCCACTTTCTGCGCTGGGCGTTTGGTTAGTAGGGACAAGGCATGCCTTGTCCCTACCATTGGCGGTAGTAAAGTTCGGTGGTGTAGAGGATGTGAATACGGCCGTCCACCGCATTCACCGCAACCAAGTCGCGCAGTTCGGCCAGCATTGGCTCGTGACGCGGATCACCCGCCAGCGGCGCAAAAGATGAGGAAAGCAGCCCGCCCGTGACGCCCGCCAGATCGTAGGACCATTCGTGCGGGAAGACACGCATCTGCGTCTCCTCTCCCAAATAGGCCAGCACGTTGCCACGCAGCTCATCTTTCCGTTCCGGTTTGTTTGAGAGGTAGCGCTGGTACAGCTGGCCATAGCCCCGCATGAAGGGCGAGGCATCAAAATCCATTGTGTTCCACAGCAGAACCACAAAGCCGCCAGGCCGCAAAATGCGCCGCAGCTCCGGCAGCGATGTTTGCCGGTCGAACCAGTGGGCGGCCTGCCCCGCCGTGACAAAATCGACCGAAGCGTCGGGCAAGGTGGTAGTTTCGGCCGTGCCGTTGATGCTGGCGAAGTGTGGAAATTCGGCCAGGAATGTTTCGCCCGCTTCGCGCATCTCCTTGTTTGGTTCCACACCAAACACCCGGTTGCCGTTCTGCAAAAACAGCCGGGCCAGAATGCCCGTGCCGGAACCGATGTCGGCGATGACGGCCGTTTCATCCAGCCCACACTCCACGCGCAGGCAATCTAAAAAGGCCGCTGGGTACGACGGTCGATACTTAACATAATTTTCCACACGGTTGGAAAAACGTTGGGTGGGTTTGAGGTCCATAGGGCTGTTTTTAATTAATCGCTCGCCTGCGATGGGTAACATTTTACCGTGGATATAAAATCGATCCAACGATCCATTTGTCGCCGCGCATTTTCCGTTAAGATTAACCCAGCTCAACAACCAGGAGAAAAATCATGATTGAACAACTGCGCGAGGCGCATTTTCCGGGAAAATTAGATGATGAGGTGACGGTAACGGCCGTTTCCCGGCAAACCTTCTACGAAGTCACCAACCAGCTCTACCAGCACATCTTCACCCCGCTTGGCGAACTGGGGCTGTACCAGGACCCCACGCCGCAAAACAGCCTGGCCAAAACGCTGGCCGGGCAAATCCACGCCGAATATTTTGTCTTTTACACCACGGCCAACGAACCCGTAGGCTTCTCGATGGGCAAGGTGGTGAACGGGCAAACGTTTTTCATGGAGTGGAGCGGCATCCTGCCTGCCTACCAGCGGCGCGGTCTTTACTCCCGCTTTTTAGACGTTTTGATTCCTTACCTGCAAGCGTTAGGCATTGATCGTGTGACGAGCAACCACATGGGCAACAATCGCCCGGTACTCATCGCCAAGCTGAAGGCGGGTTTCATCATTACCGGCATGACGCTGGATGAGCGACACGGTATGTTGGTCTGGCTGGCGCGCTTCCTCTCGCCGGAGCGGCAGCACGGCTTTGAAAGTGCCTTTAGCCTGCCAAACTTTGGATAGGGCTCAAGCAAACCGCTCTGCGAGCTGGCGGAACACGACCGGTGGCACAGGCTGGCTGACAGCGGCTTTCACCTGCCGGGCACATTCGGTGGGAGAGAGATGTGTCGTGTCTACCTCCACGTCGTACCGCCCATGGGCATGCACCAGTGGGTAAAACGTCCGTGCCCCGCCCGGCGCCCGATCGCCCCGATCCCGTTCACGCTGCTCCGCCACGGCCAGGTCACAGCGCACGCCGACAAACCAGACGGGCAGGGTGTGCAGCGCCTTCACCGCCTCATGTAATACTTGCGGATGGTAAAAGACGTCTTCCACAATAATGTTGTTTCCCGCCGTCGCCCAGCCAGCCAACGAACCATACAGCCCGGCAAAAAAACGGAACCCTGCCGGACCAATCCGCACTTCGGCCAGGGCATCGTTCTGGAAAACCGCCAGCAGGCCATCTGCAGCCGCCGGGTTCTGCCCGTCGCTGTAAACCAGGAAATCTTGCGGCCAGCTCTGCTGAAACATATCAACGCTCAGGTGAAAATAGCGCTGGTCCATCATGCCCTGCAGCGCGCGAGCCAGGGTGGACTTGCCGCTGCTGGACGTGCCGTTGATCAGTATGATTTTACCCGCAGCCACATTCCCGCTCCTTTACTGGCGATGCCTGCTTACATATCGGAAACTTTTTCATCAACAGCGGTTTCCGGCAGTGTTTAATGGTCTTTAGTTCGGATCGGAAGCGACAAATACGCCGGAATGCTTGCTGATGTGGATGCCACCTTCTGCCTCGATTTTGGCCGCCCAGGCTTCGCGAATTTGGGCAACGGCCGTTTCCGGCACGCTCTCACCTGGCCTGATCATGGAAAAGGCGTAGGCCAACAGCGGCTCCACCTCGGTAATCCACAGGCTGTCCTCATACAGATGCAGCTCGATGGTGTTGAAGAATGGCTCCAGGGCGGCACGGCCGTTTTCCAGGCGAAACGGCAGCATTTCCGACTCACCCCGCACCAGCGTGGAGCCAGAAACCGCCCGCAGCGCCTCGGGGATGAGTGTGGGCAGTTCCTGCATGTGTTTGTTGCCGTTGGTAGCGGCGATGAAACGGCCGTCCTTCTTCAACACCCGCCGCACTTCGGCCAGCGCCTGGGGCAAATCGGGCACATGGTACAGCATGTGGTTGGCCACCACCACGTCAAACGTCTCGTCGGCAAATTCCAGCGCCTGGATATTGGCCTGGCGGAATTCAAACTGGTGGCCGCTGCCCGCCAACGCTGCCTCTGCCTCGGCCACCATGCCCGGCGAGAGGTCGGTGGGGGTGATGTGACAGTTGGCCGGAATACGCGCCACGTTTTCCCGCCACAGCCAGCCGGGACCGCAGCCACATTCCAGCACGCGCATTCCCGGTTTCAGCTGGAGCAGATCAAATACCCAGGGCTGCCAGTCGGAAACGGCCGTACTAAACCGCCGGTGCAGCCCCGCCCGCGCATCCAGGTTGCTGCTGTCGCGATATTGGTTTTTCTGCAGGTACGCGGAATCTTGAAACAGTTTCGCTTCGCTCATCATTTCCTCCTAAATTTTCTGTAAGAAGTGGCAAGTGGCAGGTGAAAACTTACTTGCCACCTGCCACTTGCCACCTGCCACTCACTTCAAATACACTCCCAACTGTGCCAAAACCCCACGCCAGTTTTCTTCGTGGCTGTCGCGCGCAGCGGCGGAGATGAATTCGTCGTGAAACAGGGTGAGTTCCGTTTGGTTTGGGGCCAGCTGGCGCAGCGTCAGCTCGACGTAGGTGTCTTCGGCCTCGGTTTCGTCACCCCAACGCCAGGTGAAGGCCAGCCGCCCCGGCTCGTTGATTTCGTGGTAAAGGCCGCTGACGCGATACACCGTGCCGTTGGCGGACTGCATCTCGATGCGGTAATCGCCGCCGGTACGCAAATCGGTTTCGGCGTGGGGCGTTTGCATCTGGTTGTTGGGCCGGAACCAGGCCACCAGCGCCGTCGGCTCAATCCAGGCACGAAACACCCGCTCCACCGAAGCGGCATAGGTTTGGCTCACAGTCAAACTAAACTCGGATTCACTCATTCACAACACTCCAAAGAGGCATCCACAGATTTCACAGATGACACAGATTAGCACTTTGCTCCGAGACATCTCTCTGCTCTCCAAACTCTCTGCGTTCTCTGTGGCCCTCTGTGGCCATTACCGGAAACCACGACGGCCGCCGCCACCGCTGCGGCGTGAGCTGGAACTGCGTGAGCGGCTCGAACTGGAGCGGCTCGAACTTGAACGACTGGAGCTGCGCCCGAAGCTGCTGCGCCCGCCACCGGAACCGCCGCTGTACCCACCGCTGCCGCCCCCGGAAGACGGCCGTGGCGGCCGAATCGTGCGTGCTTTGCTCATGATGTCGTTCATCATACCGTCCAGCGATTGATTGCCGTCCCAATCCAGCTTCACGCTTTGCCCGGCGGCGTGCAGGACAATATCGGTGGGACTGCCTTCTTTGCTGGGACCAACGGCCGTATTCAACAATTCCGCCAAACCGGTGCTGGCCCGCTCCAGGCCACCTGCCAGGTTGTCGGAAATGGTTTCCAGGGGCGGACGGCCGTTACCCGCTGCGGGCGCTGGCTTGGGCAAGGTAGGTGTTGTCGCCGCGGGGTGGACCGGTCGTGAGGGAAACGGCCGCCACGAGCCGCGCCGCAGCTGCCGCCGCCAGCGGTCACGCCAGGTGCGCCGGGTGGATGGCAGCGGTCGCGCCGTTGAGCCATCGTGCCACCAGCTGGGAATATGGCCGCCCAGCTGCTGAATGTGGGCCAGCAGCCGGTCATCGACGCCCAGGGCCACGGCGTAGGCAAAATAGTGGTCCAAAATCTCCTGCGCCTCGGCCAGGTCGCCGTACTGCTGGATCTCGGCCAGGTACGCTTTAAAACCCTGCCACTTTTTCACCTCGGCATCTGCCTGGTCGGTCAACGTAGGCCCTCCCCTGGCGCTGCGCTGGGCAATCACCAGCCACAAGAACATGGCCCCGACAAAAAACGCCGGAATAGGCACACCCCACTGATCCTGCAAACCGCGACCAAAGACCAAAACCAGCAGGCCCAAGACGGCAAATGAGGCAATGACATTGATCAGCGGCTTGCTTTTGGACCAAACGCTGCCCGAATCATAGAAGTAGCCCACCATCTCCTCGGCCATCGTTTTGGTGAGTTGGGGCAGGTGCGAGGGCAATGTTTCTAGCAGTTTGGGCAGCGGCACTGCCTCACCCGGCGGTAAGATGTGCAGCAGCTGGTTAAACAGCTGCAATAAAAAGCGGGAAACAGTCACTTCCTGCCCCGCAGGCGTGATGAACGTGCCGTTGGCTGCCAGCGGTTCCTGGCGAACGGCCGTTACCAACAGCGAACCACCCATTTGCAGCTGCACCAACCCCAAATCGGCCAGGTGCAGCACGGAAGCCAGCACCCCGCGCGCCGTCATTTTGCCCTCCACCAGGTAATTCACCACGCCCGGCGGCAGGTTTGACGGCGGCTCGGTGCGATAGTTGCCCATCGCCTCGCGCAAACGGCGGCTGCCGCGCAAATACCAGTAGGTGATGGCCCCGAGAACGGCCGTTACCCCCGCCACCATCTGGCCCACCAGCCAGGCCAGGTCAATGCGCGCCTGGCGCACTTTAAACGCCTCGCCTTCAGCAACCTCGGCTTCGATTTTGCGCTGCCAGGCGGGCGTCCGGGCATCGGTGCCATCTGGCGGCAGGGTCAGTTCAATTTGCCAGGGTGAATTAGGCGCAATCGGCGCAGTGTTGGTCACCAGCACCGCGCCATCCGCAGCGCGCGACACGTCACCGCCGCTGACCTGCACATCTTCCAGGCCCAGGCCGTTGGGCAGCAGCCAGCGCACCTGCACGTTTTCGATGGGCACGCCATAGTTGGCAACAGCCGTCCAGTTCAGCTGTTGGTCATCTGTTCGCGGTAACACAGCACCTGCCACCAGGTATTCCAGGGTAAACTGGCCGCTTTCTCCCGCCACCAGCGGCGGGATAAACCAGTTCAGCCGCACCTCGCCCGCCGCTTCTTCATAGATCGCCACCTCGTCATCGGCCGGGCTGTAGCTGGCCCACCAGCTGAACGACGGCTCGGTTTCCACCGTGTAGCAGTCCACGCAGTTGCTGCCCGGCTCCGCTTCGGTGAAGGGGAACTCCCCCTCAAAAACGTTGACAATCTGGATGTCGTCGGTAAAAAGCAGGCTGAAGCGGCGGTAGCCACTGTACAACACACCCGCCTGCACGCTCACCTGCTGCGTTTCGAGTACGTACAGCGTGCCATCGGGCTGCACTTCAATTGTCATGTCGATCTGGTCGATGCTGTATTCCAGCTGAGCGCTGTCTTCGGTGATTTGCCAGGGTTGGGGAACGGCCGTTACCAGTTCCGGCGGAAAGTCCAGCAGCACCTGAAAGGCGGTGCCGTCGGCCACTGCTTCGCTGGCTTCATACACTACCGTTGTGCTGCCACCACGGTCGGCAATTTCGACGGCATACGCTGGACCGAAGGCCTCGGCAAACAGCGCTTCGGCGGCAACGGCCGTTGGCAGCGTCACACTCACCCGGCTCTGCGGCACGACGAGGCCGCTGCGGTCCGCCGGGATGGCGCGCCATTCCAGGCGGTTGGCTTCCGGGTAAACCCACAGGCCGCCCTCGACGGTGTATGTCAGCACAAACACCAGCACGTCACCGGGGCTGGTGGCGGCAAATTCCCAATCGACAAACAGCGTTTCACCTTCACGGGAAAGTGCGTAACTTTCTGGCCCGGCACCCTGCCGGTACGCCGTCTGCTCCGCCAGCGACGGCCCGCCGGTTACGAGAACCTCTTCGATGCTGGTAGTGTAGGCCAGGGGAATTTCGGCAAAGCCGGTGGTGAATTCGCCATCGAAGCGGATTTGCTGGATTTCCTGGACGGTGAAACGGCCGTCTGCCAGCACGGTAATGTTGACATCAAACCGCTCATACGCCACATCCGCCTGGGCCAACGCCCGGTAGCCAGGCACGGTCATGGCGACCAGACCAAACAAGCCAATCAAAAAAAGAAGTTGCCGGATTTGTCTCATACCTGTTCCTTGTTGCTGATGGAGATGGTTTTAGCATACCATACGCGCGATCGCAAAACGATCTGATTTGGTGAACGTGGGTTAGAGATGGGTAAGGCGTCAGGCAAAACGGCCGTTAACCCATTAAGGTAAAATAATCGAGACGATCACAAAGTGCGACGCACTTTTGAAGTGCGTTGCACTGATAAAAATGGAGAAACCTGATGACGAAACAACGTCTTTTGATCCTGTTCTTGCTGCTGCTTGTGGCCAGCTTAGCCGCCTGCACCGGCGATACTTTCAGCGAACCGACCCCCATCCCCCCGCCACCCACCAGCGATGAGGGCGTAAATCAACCCGCCGCCACCAACACACCCATCGCCAACGCCGACGCCACCGAACCGGCCGCCGAGCCAACACCCACGCTGGTGGCCACCGCGACCGCCACAGCTGAAGTGATGGCTACGGCCGTTACCGATCCACCCATCCAGGCCATCAACAGCCAGCCGCTGCCTGCCAGCAGCCGCAACCTGCTCTTCCTGGCCGACGGCGCTTTCAAGCGCTGGAACCAGGCCAATGGACAAATTGAAACCATTGTGCCGGGACCAGATCCTACCGGCCGCGTCCAGGACGAGACGCTGCCCCTGGATCAGTTCATCGGCGATGTAACCGCCTATTCAACAAACGCCGACGGCAAGCGAGCCGTGGTGGCGCGCCTGCTCGCTGAGCAGCCCGTTGGCGAGCCGGAGGCCGGTCTGGCGGAAACCAGCCATGAACTGCTGTTTGTAGACATGGTCAGTGGCGAAATCTGGACCCTGATGCCCCAAGTAGACAACCTGGGCGACTTCCAGCTCTCGCCCGATGCCCAACAGCTGGCCTTTGCCGCCACTGGCCTGGACGGCATCCCCGACGCGCCGGGCAGTGGCGTTGACTTTGAGAACGGCGAGCCCATCCCGAACAATTTGTATGTGATGGCAACCGGCGGCGGCAATCCGGCCAGCGTTAACCAGGTGCATGACTGCGCCGGGCGCTGCTTTGCCCCTGTCTGGCACGTCGAGAACAACCTGGTGGCCTTTGCCGATGAGGCAGCGCTCTGGCTGTACAATATTGCCGCCCGCGAGCCGGAAATGCTGCTGGAAAACACACCCTACGAGGCGGGCATGGAAGACATCGGCCAGATTTCCATCTACTCGCCAGTGGCCTGGGCCAGCAACGGCCGTTACCTGCTCGTTTGGGAAGGTCTGTGGGAGGGTGCTAACCGTGCCGTGTTTGATGTGCCCACCGACATCCTGGTTCCGGTGCCCGACTCGTTCGTTTATGCCGAACCGTTCCCCTCGGAAATTAGCTGGATGCCCGACGACCGGCTGCTGGTCTGGCGTTCGCACACTCAGTCTGGTGATCTCACTCCCCAGGTGGAGCTGTGGCGTCTGAACCTCGATGCAGCCGAACTAGTTTTGGAAGAATCGGCGGAACTGTCTGATCTGCCGCTTGGCTTGCTCGGCGGGGTGCACCTGGAAGACGGCCGTTTTGCCTTCGCGCTTAACACTTCCCCCAGCGCCACAACCAACCAGGCGGCTCGCCAGGCTGCGGGCACCTACCTGCTCACTTCCCTGGCCGAGACGCCGGAGCGGGTAAACAGCCTGCCGCCAGCAGAGGAAGGACGCCTGCAGAGCGAGGTCTACTTTGCCAAAGACGGCAGTGGCGCCGTTATGGTGCTGGCGCCGCGCCAGTTTGAGACCGCCGTCTTTTACGCCCCCACCGATGGCGACTTTTTGTATGAGGTAACGGCCGTTCTCGGCCAAAACCCGCACAACTTCGAGTGGCAGCCGGAGATTGTGCTGCCATAAATCAAAAAATTCTTGCGGTAGGCGTCTAATAAGTAAGTGAGTAATTAGGTAATTGGGTAATTACTCACTTACCCAATTACTCAATTACGCTCCAACTACCCGCAGGTATTTGCTGATGCGCTACCAACCCGCTGCCGCAATTTTTCTGATTTTTTGCTTCTTCCTCTCAACGGGCTGCCAGGAAACGGCCGTACCACCAGCAACGGCCGTTTCCCAGGCAGTTCCTTCCGAACAACCAGCCACGCCAACGGCCGTGCCGCCAACCGTAACCTCGCCGCCCTCGCCAACCGGATCTCCCCCCACGACCACCTCCACCAACACGGCCACACCAGCACCCACCGCCACGCCCGCCATCTGGCAGGAGGTGGCCAGGATGCCCTCGTCTCGTTCGGAAATGTCGGCGGGGGTGATAGACGGCCGTATCTACGTCCCCGGCGGCTGGACCAACGGCTTCGGCCAATCCACCGCGCTGGAAATGTACGATCCGGCCACGGACACCTGGACCAGGCTGGCCGACCTACCGTTTCATGTAAATCACCACGCCACGGCCGTTTACCAAAACGCACTCTACGTCTTCGGGCCAGAAGACACTGCGTTGCGCTACGATCCTGCCAGTGACACCTGGCAGGAACTGGCCCCCATGCCGGAACGCCGTTACGCGGCGGCAGCGGCCGTTTTGGGCGATTTTGTGTACGTGATCGGCGGCAGCGGCAGCACGTCTGACCTGCTGCGCTACGACCCGGCCAGCAACAGCTGGACGCGCCTGGCTCCCCTGCTGCAGGCGCGGGAGCACACGCAGGCGGTGGCTCTGGATGACCAGCTTTATGCCCTGGGCGGCCGTTGGGATCGCGGCCTGAACAGCGTCGAGCGCTACGACCCGGCCAACGACACCTGGTTCCGCGCGCCCGCCATGAACCAGCCCCGGAGCGGCTTTGGTGCGGCCGTTTGGGATGGCAAAATCGTCGTGGCCGGGGGCGAGCTGCTTTCCCCGCTGGACATCCTCGACACCATCGAAATTTTTGATCCGGCACAAAACCGGTGGGAAATGCTGGCGGTGAAAATGCCCGTACCGCTGCACGGCCTGCCCATCGCCGTCATTGGCGATGAGCTGTACCTGCTGGGCGGCTCCGGCCTGGCGGGTGATGTGGCCAACCGGGGGCGCGTCTACCTGTGCTATCTTGCCTAGGGACTTTAGGCTATGGTCAACGGTTACCCCAGGTTTTATGCTACTCACGTTAAGCAAACCGGTGAAAAATTTTGAAAAGCAAAGCGTGATTTTCCTGTGGTTGCTCAACACCTGGCTATCTCTGAAAGCAAACACTGCAGCCAACCTACCCGGCACCATTTGAGGAACGATGCTCAATTCCTTACGGACGCTTCTGAAGGGTCCCCAATTCGATGATCCCGACAAAACCCGCGTGGCGCAGTTGGTTTGGGCCATGTCGGTTTCGTTTTTTGTTGTCACGTTTTTTGTGTGCGTTCTTTTTGCCCATCAGATTCCTGAACAACGCTGGCTTTCCTTAACCATCTTCCTCATTGTGTCCAGCTTCACGGTTGGGACACTTTGCCTGCTCCGGCAAAATCGGGTTTACCCGGCCAGCCAGGTGCTTACCTTCAACGTTTTTCTGGGACTGGTGTTCAACGGTTATTTTTATGGCGGCATTCGCAGCATTAATGGTCCCGCATTTATCATCTTGCTGCTCATTGCTGGTTTGCTGCTGGGCATTCACGCGCTGCGCACTTATACGTTTATTTCCATAGGTACCATTGTGATGCTGTACCTTCTTGAAGCCCAGGGATTCATCGGAAACAGCAACATGGGGCCGGTACTCATCACCGATGTGGGGATAATAGTCGCGGCGGTGAGCATTGCGTCTGTGCTGCTGCATACGGCCATCAACAGTATCCACCAGGGCTATCTGCTGCTGAGTAATGCGCTCAAACGGCTAAAAAGCACCACGGTTTCCAAAATTTACGTAGAAAACATTCTGGCTTCCATGCAGGACATGCTGTTTGTGATCACACCCGACACGCGGATTGACAAGGTAAACCAGGCGGTACTGGATTTGCTGGGTTACACCGAGGAGGCGCTGCTTGGCCAGCCGCTGCAAATGGTGCTGGCGCCGGAGGAACGGCCGTTGTGGCAGCAGCCCACCACGATCCACTCCCCACTTTTTGCCATGCGCGATCAGGAACTGCGCTTTCTGGCAAAAGATGGGCGGGTGATTGAGACGGCCGTTTCTACGGCCGTCATGAAAGAAGAAAATACCGCGGCCCACAGCATCGTCTGCGTGGCCAACGACATCACCCAGCGCAAGCAGTTTGAACGTGAGCTGAAAGCCGCCAAGGCCGTGGCCGAAGAGGCCGCCAAAGTCAAGTCTGAATTCCTGGCCAGTATGAGCCATGAAATCCGCACCCCGCTCAACGCCGTCATCGGCATGACCAGCCTGCTGCTAGACACGCCGCTCACCGCCGAGCAGGAGGATTACGTTTCTACCGCCCGCACCAGCGGCAGTGGCTTGCTGGCCATCATTAACGACATTTTGGACTTTTCTAAAATTGATTCGGGTAAGCTGGAGCTGGATTCACAAACCTTTATTTTGCGCGAATGTGTCGAGGAGGCAATCGATCTGCTGGCAGTCCAGGCCACGGCTAAAAACTTGTTCCTCAACAGCTTCATCGAGCCCGATGTGCCCACCATTGTGCAGAGCGACGTCACCCGCCTGCGCCAGGTGCTGGTCAACTTATTGGGGAACGCGGTGAAGTTTACCGCCGAGGGCGAAATCAACCTCTGGGTGGGATGCCGACAACACGATGGGGAAACTGAGCTGCAATTTATGGTGAAAGACACCGGCATTGGCATTCCAGCCGACCGTATGAACCGGCTGTTTGAACCGTTTCGCCAGGTGGACTCTTCCACCACGCGCGAGTTTGGCGGGACGGGCCTGGGCCTGGTCATCAGCAAGCGGCTGATCAACCTCATGGGCGGCGACATCTCCGTAGAAAGCACACCAGGCGTCGGCACTGTTTTTTATTTCACCATCAAAACCGAAGCAGCAGCCGATTGGGGTGGAAACGAAAACAATGATCTGCAAGAGGCAGGGATGCCTTTTGTGGGCAAGCGGGTACTGGTAGCTCACAAAAACCAGACCAGTCGTGTCGTATTAACCCGCCAGCTGCAGCAGTGGGGCATCGAAGCCGCCTGTACGAGCTCTACCCTGGAAATGATGAGCGCCATCACTCTCTTGCCCCGGTTTGACCTGCTAATTGTTGATGCTTCCGTTATGCAGCAAGAGGGCAATTTGCAGAGCAAGTTGTTGGAGCAAACGGCCGTTTCCCACAGCCACCTTCTCTTATTCACACCAATGGGCCAGCAGTGCTCAATCATGGAAGAACAACCCAATTGTTACGGTCTCAGCCGACCGTACCACACCAATCAGCTTCGGCACACGCTTACAGAAATTTTTGCCAACAGTCTGGCCAACCGCCGTCTCACCGCGGCCGTTTCTACCCAGTCACAGTTCAATAACGCACTGGCCGGGAACCATCCGCTGCGGATTTTGCTGGCCGAAGACAACCTCATCAACCAAAAGGTGGCCCTGCGCATGTTGGAACGGCTGGGGTACAGAGCCGATGTGGCCGCCAATGGCGCTGAAGTGGTGCATGCGCTGACGTTACGGCCGTATGACCTCATCTTGATGGATATTCAAATGCCCGAAATGGATGGAATTGAAGCCACGCAGCGCATCCGCGAAGGCTTGCCGCCACAGAACCAGCCGCGCATTGTGGCCATGACGGCCAACGCCCTGGCTGGCGACCGGGAAGCATGCCTCACCAACGGCATGGATGATTACGTGAGCAAACCGATCAAAGTGGAAGAGTTAACGCGGGTTTTGCAGAGCAGCCAATCCATTACGCATCCATTGTAGCGGCGGAAACGGCCGTTGCCCCCTGCTTCTTCTCGTACAGCCAGTTTCCCAAAATTGCCAGAATCACACCCAGATGAATCAACACATCGGCCACGTTAAACACACCCTGGCGCAGCGGCGTCTCGATAAAATCGAGGACCATACCAGCAAAAATACGGTCTACCAGGTTGCCCATTGCCCCGCCAACAAGCACGGCCAACCCCAGGCGCATCAGCCACGCCTGCCGGGGCAACCTTACCAGGTAGACAAAAATCCCCAGCAATAGCAAAAGTGTCAACCAGCCCATCACCGGGCCAATCCCTTGAAACAGGCCAAAAGCGATACCCCGGTTGTACACCTCGCGGATGGTCAGCCAGCTCGTCACGCGCAGTGGGCCGTTTTCCGCCAGGTACGCCGCCACCCACCATTTAGAGAAGCGGTCTGCCAGGAAGGCCAGCAGCATAACCAGGTAAATCATTCGGTTTCATCCGCCTCTGCGGCGTCCGCTTCAGCTTGAGCCCTAGCCTCGGCAGCGGCCGTTTCTGCCGCCAGATACACTTCTTCAGTCATAAAACGGCCGCCGCTAATCTCGTGGCTGGTCATCTGGTAATTGGCATCCAGCTGCACGACGGTTTGGATGCGCCGGAAGCAGCGGCTGTCTACAATCGTTTTGTGCCACTCGTAGCCGCCCTCAGTGTTTTGCAAATCGTGCTGCTTATCGGCGCGCACCCGCACGCGCGCGCCGCAGTTGGCGCATTCCACATAAAAATAGATGCCCTGTGTGTCCACATATTTTTTCGGCTCACCGCCGCCGAACAACTTTTTGAGGAATCCCATCGTATTCTCCTGTTGGGGCGAGGCAGTTGGGAGGCAGATCGATTTGCCAGACAACTTTTGTTTGCAACTGCCTCGCCCCTACCACACATTGATTATAACCCAACTTCTGCCCCCGCAACTTCCCCCTTCACCATCCCCCATAGACATGCTAAACTTGCGTTATGTCCACCGAACAATTTTGGCAGGCGCTTGATGATGCCACCAACCCCACCGCCTACAAGCCGCTGCGTAACCCGCACATCGTGGTGTCGCGGCTGCAAAACCGGGCCGAGACGTATTACGTCATCAAGGAACCGCTCTCCCGGTCGTACCTTCGGCTGGGGGAAGAGGATTACGCGCTGTGGTGGCAGATGAACGGCCGTAAATCCATCAAAGAGCTGCTGTACTACTGCCTCAAACGGTACAAAAAACTGCCCATCGGCCACCTCACCAGCCTCATCGGCGAGCTGAAAGAGGGCAACTTCCTGCAAACGCCCAACACCAGGGTATACGACCAGATCGAAGCCGAGTTGGCCACCCGCGCCCCCGCCAGCCGCGGCCAAAAGCTGCTCAAAAGCTTCCTCTACACCGAGCTGGCCATCTCTGGCCTGGACGATTTTTTTGTCCCGCTCTACAAACAGCTTAAGCCGCTCTTCTGGCCGCTGGGGCAAACGCTGCTCTTTTTGCTGGTGCTGGTGGGCGGCTTTTTCTTTGGCCTCAGCTACTTTTTTGGCGACTACAACATCACCGGCAGCGGCCTGGGTGTGCTTACCCTGCTGCTGGCCAACCTGCTGGTGATTGGCCTGCACGAGATGGCCCACGGCCTGATGACCAAACACGTGGGTCGGGAGCTGGGCCGGGGTGGCTTTTTGATTTACTGGGGCTTCCCCGCCTTTTTTGTGGATACGCGCGACACCTGGCTGTCGCCCCGGCTGGACCGCATCAAGGTTTCCTGGGCGGGACCGTACTCCGGGCTGATGCTGGGCGGATTGGTGGGTGTGGTGCTGACGGCCGTTGCCGCCTTCTCACCCCCCGCATTCCAACAAACGCTCCTGGCCACCTTCCTCTTCCAGATTGGCTTCCTGGCTTACCTCAGCGTGGTGGTAAACCTCAACCCGCTGCTGGAGCTGGACGGCTACTTCATGCTCATGGATTGGCTGGAGATGCCCGGCCTGCGCAACCGCGCCTTCGACTTTTTGCGCCACGAGCTGTGGCCCCGCCTGCGCGAAGCGCGCACACCTGCTAAATTTTGGCGCTCCCTCAACCGCGCCGAGCGAATCTTTACCCTGTTTGGGTTGATGGCCCTCGTCTACTCGATTTTTGCCCTGTGGCTGGCCCTTACCTTCTGGCAGGGGTACGTGAGCGAATTTTTCCTGAACTTGTGGCACAGCGACGCGTGGTGGGGCCGATTGGTGGTAGGCTTGATGACGGCCGTTCTCATCCTGCCCGCCCTCTACTACCTGGGGTTGTACAGTTGGAGCCGCATCCGGGCCGGGCTGGAATGGCTGGCTCGCCGCCAGCTGCTCTCCCGCACCGACGTCCTGGCCCTGCTGGTGGGGGTGCCCATTCTGCTCGGTGCACCGCTGGCTTACTTTTTCCTCAACCGCCTCAATCCGGCCCAGACCAGCCTGTGGCAGGGTATCTTTGTCTGGCTGCTGCACATCGGCACGGGGGCAGCGCTGGTGGGTGTGGCGCAGCAGCTGCCGGGATCAAGATTTCAGTGGGCGCTGTGGGCGTTAACGGCCGTTCCCCTCACCCTTGCCCTGGCCTGGATCAGCCCCAACCCCTTTGGCCGCGATCTGTCCGTCATCGCCACGGCAGCGGCCATCTTTGCTGCGGGTGTTGTGTCCTGGTTCACCATCAATCCCGGCTTCCTGGCAGGCAGCGACCGGCTGCTGATGGCCCTTTTCATCCTGCTGGGCGTTGGCACGTACACCGGGATGACCTACTATTTTGGCAGTGACGTTTTGGCGGGGAACGGCCGTTGGCTGGCAACGGCCGTCATCTGTCTGGGCGTTGGCCTGGGTCTGGCGTTAATGGCCCCCTTGCTGCTCAACTTTGCCCGCTCCCGCTTTGCCATCCCCTGGGGGCTGTTTGCCCTGGCCATGCTCATCACCCCCTGGCTGCAAATTTACCCGCAGCTGGACTTCACCGTCATCACCCTCTGGCTGTATGCCGCCATCCTTTACCTGCTGCTGGGCACCCTGGCCCAATTCACCCGCCTGGAAACGGCCGAAAGTGAAACCGGCATCTTCAGCGAACGGCAGCGGCTGATCAACAGCTTCAACCAGTTCCTGCACGCCCTCTTCACCAGCTACGAAACGATCTTCGGCCAGCGCCGCCTAGCCCTAATCCAGAGCCAGATGGCCGCCCTGGGCGCGCTCGACGCCGACTCAACCATCCTGGAGCTGGGGCAGCACGCCCAAAAAGCGCTGCTGCTGGCCGTGGACCGGCTGGATGACCTGGCCGGGACGCCCTTCACCCGCAAAGCCGGGCAAGCTGCCTACGACAGCCTGGACTGGCTCGATGCCGAAACGCTGGCCCGGCACGTCCTGGCCAAAACCGAGTGGGGTACCCAGCTTGCCCAGGGCTTCATCCGCGCCCGCGACAAGCGCATCGACCTCATCCGCCAGGCGGACCTGTTTGCCGGGTTCGACCAGGAAGGCGTGGAGGCGCTGCTGAAGGTGATGCGCCGCTGGCGCACCCGTCCCAACCAGATCATCGCCCACGCCGGGCGCGATGCTTTCTACTTTTACCTCATCGAAGCGGGGGAAGTGGGCGTGTATCACAACGGAGTCCAGCGGGCGATTTTGTCGGCGGGCGGGTATTTTGGCACGGCCGCTTTAGCCGGAACGGGCGTTTACCAGTTCACCTACCGCGCCCTCACGCCGCTCACCACCCTGGTCATCCACCGCGAGCAGTTTGATCCGCTGCTGCGCGCCGACACGACGCTGGCCCAGCAGGTGAGCTCGGGCGCGGAGGAACGCAGCCTGCTGCGGCAGATGCCCCTCTTCAGCAGCCTCAGCCCGCAGGAGCTGGCCTCGGTCGATGCCCGGCTCCAGCCGCGCCGCGTGAGTGCTGGCGAGCAGTTTGTGCAGCAGGGCCAGCCGCGCAGCCACCTGTTCATTGTTGCCGAAGGGGAAGTGGAAGTGTTTGTCACTGAAGACGGTGTTGAGCGGGTGATTGGCCGACTGGGGCCGGGCGAGCATTTTGGCGAATACGCCCTCTTTGCCGACACGCCGTACCATGCCAGCGTCCGCGCCGTGGTAGACGGCCGTCTCCTCCTCCTAGACGAACCCACCTTTGACAATCTCGTCGCCACCTGCGAGCGCATGACCCATTACGTGGAGCAAATCGGAAGCGGCCGTCTCATCGCCACCCGCCGCCGCGCCACTCCGGCGGCCCTTATTTCGTAAGGCACTCGGCTTGCTGCCCCCCTTTGCGAACGCAGAAATCCTCATACTCTTTGGTCGTCATTTCGAGAACCTGTGCTGACTCCTGTCAGCCGAAATCCCTCTGAATTTGCCTGGTTTCAAGCTTTCGAATCGCCTCAGGGATTTCTCACTGCGTTCGAAATGACAAGTGTAGACAGCTTTTTATTTGCGGATTAACACGGCCGTATCACCCGCTTAGCCCAGGCCATCATTTGCACCGTATCTGCCATATTGCCCACTTCGCCAATTTGCAGCATCTCCTGCCGCTGGAAATGTTCCAGGCAGGTGCCGCAGGTGGTTATACGCGCCCCCCGCGCCTCCAGCTTGCGCAGGCTTTCCAGCCCTGGGCCATCGGCCGTGGTGGTGAGAAAAATGCCGCTGTTGACGCAGCCCACCACATCCACCCGCACCTCCGAATCCGCCAGCTGTTCCAAAAACGCCAGCAGCAGCTTGCGCCCCAGCTGGGCGTCCCCCTCTCCCATCTTGTCCGAATTGAGATACAAAAAGTTCATCACCACGGCTCCTTTATGACCAAAATAGAATTGGTGGAATTTTAGCAGGTTTACGGCCGTATCTCCCTACTTTCAACCTTTCTCATGGGCGAGGCAGGTGGAGAAAAGATCGTTTTGTGTGGCTACGATGTCATCCACCTGCCTCGCCCCTACTTTTCACTTTCCACTTTTCACTTCTCACTTTCCTCCCCACCTTGCCATCCCCCCCGCTTACCCGTAAAATCCCCAGGCAATAATTTGTCACACACCCTAATCGTTTAGAGGACACTTTCATGGACGCAGACGTAACCAAACGCGCCGAACAAAAAAAGGCGCTGGAAAATATCAAAAATGGACTGGCCACCAAAGTGCGCATCATGGTCAACCGGGACTGCTGCCCCGCCTGCCGCGCCGCCGAAGGCGCCTACGAATTTGACCATGTACCGGAGCTGCCCCTGGAAGGCTGCTCCCATCCTGACGGCTGCCGCTGCTTCTACGCCCCCGTTTTGGACATGTTTGGCCCGTAAAAAATAGCCATCAAAGATTTCGCAGATTTACCAGATTTAATCTTCTTAATCTGCGAAATCTCTGATTTTTATCCTGCTTGTTCCACGTAATGACTCCACGCTTAAAACTTTGCCTGATTCTATGCCTGCTATGCCTGGCAGCCTGCGGCGGTGGGGCAGAGGCTGCACCGCCCCCGCCGACCCTTAGCCCGCAGGCGCAGTTGGGCAAGCAAGTTTTCACCCGTGACTGTGGTGCCTGCCACAGCACTTCCCCCGACACGATCATTGTTGGCCCCTCATTGGCAGGCGTGGCCAATCGCGCCGCCACCCGCGTGGCGGACCAGGATGCCTACACTTATCTGCTCACCTCCGTCATGCAGCCCGACGCTTACCTGGTAGAAGGGTACGAAAACCTCATGCCCAACAACCTCAGCAAACAGCTCACCGGCGAAGAACTCGACGCCGTCATCGCCTATCTGCAAACACTTCAGTAGTGGCAGGTTGCAAGTTGCAGGTTGCAAGTTGCAAGTCGCCAGCAACCAAACCACTTAACACGCCCTATCACCCTATCACCTTGTCACCTTGTCACCTTGTCACCCCCTCACCCCTTCACCCCGTCACCCCCTCACCCCTTCAATTCCTGGTTCCACACTACCGGTTGCTGGTACAATTCAACAGCCACAAACAACTAGCTACTATGCAAAAGAGGAGAATCCCATGTCCACTGTACTGAAATGGATCGTTCGTATCTTTGGCGTCCTGATTGGCGTGCTGCTGCTTATTTTTGTCGTGGCCGCCGCCATGCCCGCCAAGGCCGACCCCGACGTAGGCGAAAACCACGGCGCGGGGGCCAGCAGCGTGCAGCCATCGTACACCGGCTTGCAGCGTGAATTCCCGGCTCTGAACGAAACGGCCGCTAACCCCACCACCGACGCCAAAGCCGAGCTGGGCCGCTTACTCTTCTTCGATCCGGTGCTGTCTAACAACAACGACACTGCCTGCGCCACCTGCCACCAGCCGGATTTGGGCTTTGCCGACGGCCGTATCCACGCCGTCGGCCCCACCGGTGTTGAGCAGACGCGCAACACCCCCGGCCTGTGGAATGTTGGCTATGCGCAGAATTTGTTCTGGGACGGCCGTCTCGACTCCCTCGAAGCCCAATCCGAAATTCCCCTCACCCACCCGGATGAAATGGGCGTGGCCGACACCGCTGGCCTGGTCTCCGAAGTGGCGGCCATCGACGAGTACGAAGCGATGTTCAACGCCGCCTTCGATGACGGCGTGACGCTGGCCAACATTGAAAACGCCCTGGCGGCGTTCCAGCGCACCCTCATCAGCAACAACAGCCCGTTTGACCAGTACGCCGCGGGCAAGGTGGATGCGCTGACGCCCAGCCAGCGGCGCGGCCTGGCGCTGTTCCGCTCCGGCGCAACGCGCTGCTTTGAGTGCCACACCGCCCCCACCTTCGCCAGCGACGGCTTCCGCGTGGTGGGCGTCCCCAGCGACGATCCGGGCCGGGCGGGCGTGGTGGCCGATGGCCTGGTAGGCGCGTTTAAGGTACCGTCGCTGCGCAACGTGGCCCTGACGGCGCCATACATGCATGACGGCTCATTGGAAACGCTCGAAGCGGTGGTCAATTTTTACGCTGACGGCGGCGGCCGCCTGCACGGGCAAGAAAATGTGGATGTGTTTGTCCAGGGCTTTGAGCTGACTGATCAGGAGCGTTTGGATCTGGTGGCGTTCCTCTACGCCTTAACAGATGAAAGCAATATGCCGGAAATTCCCACGGCCGTTCCCTCCGGCCTGCCCGTCATTGCACCCACCGATAACCCGGCTCGCGCCGAAGTGGCAGCGCACAACGTCGGTGGTAACAGCGGCATTGATTTGGGCGACCGGGAACCAATGACGATTGTGGTGCAAGAAGGGGAGAGTGTGCAAACGGCCGTCGATCGCGCCCGCCCCGGTGACATCATCGAAGTGCCCTACGGCATTTATCACGAACGTGTCGTTATCGACATCAACGACATCACCCTGCGCGGCATCCCCAACGAGGCGGGTGAATGGCCCATCTTCGACGGCGAAGGCGTGCGGACGGAAGCCGTTATCGCCTCTGGCAACAACTTCACCGTGGGCAACCTGCACGTGCGCAACTACACCGACAACGGCGTCCTGGTGGAAGGTGTGACCGGCGTGCATTTCCACGACATCTTTGCCGAAAACGTGGGCACTTACGGCGTCTACCCCGTACGCAGCACCGAGGTGTTGATTGAGCGCGTGGAGGTCACCGGCGTGGATGATGCCGGGATTTACGCCGGACAGTGCGAAAATGTCATTGTGCGTGACAGCGTGGTGTATGGCAATGTGCTGGGCATCGAGCTGGAAAACACGATCGGCGGCGAAATCTACAACAACCACGCCTACGACAACACGGTAGGCATCTTCGTCGTCCTCTTGCCGCAGCTCACTTCAAAAGTATCGGCCAACACGCTAGTGTACAACAACATCGCCGAGGGCAACAACCACGAAAACTTCGCCCCACCTGGAGCAATGGCCGAGATTGCTCCGTCCGGTGTTGGCATCCTGCTGCTGGCTACAGACAACGCCGAGGTGTATGACAATACCATCCGCGACAACAAGACCACTGGCGTGGCGGTCTTCAGCCTCACCAGCACCGGCGCGTTTGATGTAAACGAGGTGGATGTGGGGCCGCTGCCGGAAAACAACTGGATACACGGCAACACCTACGAAAACAACGGCTATGATGCCGATCCATTTGTGAAGGATTTAGGGATTCCCACGGCCGATATACTCTGGGACGGCACGGGTATGGACAACCGCTTCAACGAAGAGGGTGCTTCCACCTTCCCGCCGCTGGTGCCAGGTGATGGCTGGCCCAGCTTTGTGCGGCGCGGCTACACCAACATCCTCGGCTTTTTGGTGGACCAAATCCTTTAATCCCGTAGCCGCGGTTTCTTACCGCGTAAAATCGTGCGGTAAGAAACCGCGGCTACACGGGGGGTCATTCTGAGGGAGTCAACGCCGCCACGCCCCAGAACGGGCCGGGGCAGGTTACTTTGTTGTCGAAGAAGCGGTAATCTTCGGCCGTTTTCTCCCCACCCGGCAGCGTCACCTCATCCCCCACAGCAAACATTGCCGCCTCAATGCCATTGCCGCGAAAAACAATTTGCAGCGGGTCAGTGCCCTCATTGGGCCAGATGTTTGGCGGCCAAAAAATGGTGTAGCCATCTACCTGAAAACAACCATTATCAATGGTCAAAACGCCGGTAACACTGCCTTCATCCGCAGCCCATTTGGACTGAAAATAGAAAATAGCATCACCGGCAGGCTGCACGTAAATATCGGGAATGGCTTGCTCGGCCAGCGTCTCGGTGCTGCCCAAAATCCAGTACGGGCCAGGACACGCTTCAGGCATTTCCGGCGCAACAATACTGCTGCCTCCACCACCCCCCATGCGGGTCCACTCACCGACGCGGCCGACTGGCTGACCTTCACCGTTCAGCACTGTGATTTCCTCACCCTCAACTGCCAGCGAAAAATCGTAATGCCAAATGACAACTGGGGCTTCAGCCAACGGTACGCTTTCATGCTGCACACGCAGACAACCGCTGTCATCCAGCACGAGGGTGCCTTCCAGCAGGGCATCCATGCCCGCCACGGCTGGCGCCTGGCGCGGGAAGTAAATCGTCTGGCCGTCTGGCCCGGTGTATTCATCCAACCCGCCGGAATTGCTGGGCGGGATGTCATTGGGGTCGATCGGTTCAACCTCGACCACGGATGGCAGCTCATACCCGGCGTCGGCTACGGCTTGCAAGAACAGCTCCGGGTTACCCACGGTCAGGTAAACGCGGTTGGCCATCACGTCCACGCCACCCGCAACGGACATCGGTTCCAGCTGTTCTACGATGCTGAATGCTTCTTGCTGGGCGGTCAGCAGTTCGGCCAGGGTGTATTGGGCAGTGCGCAGTTCGATAACGTCGGCTAGGGCGGGATAGGTTTGCAGATACGGCCGTATCACCTCCTCTCCCTCATCCCCCACAAACGCCACCACCACCTTGTACTCCGGCTCGTGCTGAATCCACAAACCGGCAAACGTATCGGCTTCGTTGGCTTCCAGGCTGGCGCCCAGTTCGCCGATGCTGTCTTGCAGCGCCAGGCGCTCGTTGGCTTCTTCCAGGCTAATTCCTTGAGCTTCGGCATAGGCAGCGGCATCAGGATTTTGCGTGGTTTCGGGGGGAACGGCCGTTGCCTCTTCCATCTCTGGTTCCGCGCCACCTGGGGCACAGGCGGTTAGCAAAATGACCAGCAAAATAATAAGGTTTTTTCCAATTCTCATCTGTTTCCTCCGTGACGTAACAAAATAAAGAGCGCGCCGTGCGCTCTGCTTGTAGAACGTGGTCAAGGGCCATATTGTTCCGCTTGCGCGCTGCTGCCGGAAAACGGCCGTTTTGCTTCGTTCACCTACACAGCGGAAAAGGGTGCGATTAATTTCTGTGTATGACCACGAGAACCCATGCAGAACCCTCTTAGCTTAAGACCGAGCTATACACAACTTTTAATCGCACCCAGCGGAAAATTTCTGCTTGACCGATAAAAAAAGGCATGGTAGACTGTCCGCCGTAGCAAATACTAAAATTCTTAAAGGAGGTACCCACAAGATGGCCCAAGTGAAAAGTAACATCTTCCAAAACGTTATTGAACGTTGTGTGGGTACACCTGGTAACTGCTAGAGATCCAAAACTAATTCTATTTGGATAAATTTGCGGCCACGGGTGTACATACCTGTGGCTTTTTTGTTGCCTGTTTCCGGCAGCTTAACTGTTCCGCTCAGATTCCTTATCTGGCAATCCTACTTTATGCGGAACAGTAGCCACCATCACACAACCGCGATCGGTGGCTTTTTGTTTCTCTCCCCCTCATCAACCACACAAAAGCCACATCCCCTGTACAAATTTCAGGATGTTTGCCGGAGCATAACAAAACCGGCGCAGTATAAAACTGATGAGCAAATTTGCGGCTTTTGAAGAATTTGAAGATTACCAGTATCAAGACAACAGTCGGGAAGCCCGGCGCAGCCGGACCAAGCCTAACAAAAACAAGCAAGTGCGGAACGGCCGTCCCCAACAAACCATGCAGGATATCCGCGAAATGGATGACGGCATCGAAACCTGGGTGCCCAGCTATGCCAGGGCACTCGATCCGCAGCACCACGAGCGGCAGTGGGTCATTGAATCCGTTGGTCCCTTTTACCGTGACCAAATCGTCACCGACGTGACCCGTCTGGTGAAAGGGGGCAAAGAGGCCAATGTCTATGCCTGCACCGGCCATCCAGCCACAGGTATAGACCTCATTGCAGCCAAACTGTACCGTCCGCGAGAACTGCGCCACCTGAAAAATGACGCCATCTACAAGGCAGGCCGCCAGCTGCGGGATGCAGACGGTAAAGAGATCAAGGGGCGACGTGTCAAGCTGGCGCTGAGTAAAAAAACCAGCTATGGCAAGTCCGTTGATATTCAATGGTGGATTGGCAATGAATACCGCACCCAAACCCAGTTGTTTGAGGCCGGAGCCGATGTGCCCAAACCCATTGCCCACCAGGGCAACACCGTCCTGATGGCCTACATTGGCGATGAATATGGCCCGGCACCCACGCTGAGCGAGGTGCGCCTGCCCCGCGAGGAAGCAGCGCCGCTGTTCCGGCGCATCATGGACAATGTGGCGCTAATGCTGGACAACCACCTCATCCACGGCGACCTGTCGGCCTATAACATTTTGTACTGGGATGGCGCAGTGTACCTGATCGACTTCCCGCAGATGGTGGAGGCGCGACACAACCCGCATGCTTACGAGCTGCTGGAGCGGGACATCACCCGCGTATGTGATTACTTTGCCGGTTATGGCATTAAAACCAATCCGGTGGCGCTGACGCACAGCCTGTGGGATCCGTATATGGGGCCAGGTGGATAAGACAAATGACACGAGAAATGAGTAACTGGGAGCTGCTGACGCAATATTTACGGCCGTACACCGCCCGTCTCTTAGGGCTGAGCACCCTGCTGGCCGTCAGTATTGCCCTCCAGCTCTACGGCCCCCAGGTCATTCGTGACTTTTTGGATGCGGCGCAAAGCGGTACGGCCGTACGGCCGTTGGTCACCCTGGGCGCGCTGTTTTTTGTGGTGACCGTGGCGCAAAAGGCCGTGGAGCTGTGGACGACTTACCTGAGTGAAGACCTGGGTTGGGCGGCCACCAACGGCCTGCGCGCCGACCTGGCTGCCCACACCATGCGGCTGGACATGGGTTTCCACAAGCTGCAAACCCCCGGCGAACTCATCGAGCGGATCGATGGCGACGTGAGCAACCTGGCCGAGTTTTTCTCGCGGCTGGTGATCCGGGTGTTGGGCAACGCGGTGCTGGTCATTGGCATCCTGGTGCTGCTGTTCCGCGAGGATTGGCGCATTGGGCTGGTGGGGCTGGGCTACGGCCTGCTCACGCTGGGGCTGCTGCAAATCATCCGCAAACCGACGGTGAGCGTCTGGCGCGAGGTGAGCAAGGGATATGCCAGGCTGCACGGCTACGTTGAGGAACGCATCGGCGGCACGGAAGACATTCGCGCCAATGGCGGCGAGCCGTACGTGTTCCACAAGCTCTACCCGCTGCTGGCCGACGTGGCCAAAAGCCGCGTCAAGGCCGACGTGATCGGTGGTTACACCTTCAGCAGCAGCTACATGCTGTACGTCCTAGCGATTGTGGTCACGCTGGCGCTGGCGGGAACGTTTTTCCTGCAAGGGCAGATCACCATTGGCACGCTGTTTCTGCTGGTGGCCTACGTGCGGCTGATGGAATCGCCAATTAAGTACATCCGGCGGCAAATCAGCGACATGCAGCGCGCCGTGGCCAGCATCGGCCGTATCAACGAGTTTATGCGCCTGGAACCAGATGTGAAGGAGTCCGTAACTGCCAGTTTGCCCGATGGGGCAACGGCCGTTGCCTTCCACGGTGTCTCGTTTGCCTATAAAGACCGGTTGTCGGTAGTCGGTGAACGGTTATCGGTGAACGGATTGCCGATTACGGATAACCGATTACCGCTTACCGATAACGGATTACCGAACGTGCTGCACGATGTCACCTTCACCCTGGAGGCGGGCAAAGTGCTGGGGCTGCTGGGGCGGACGGGCAGCGGCAAGACGACTCTGACGCGGCTGCTCTTCCGGCTGTACGACGTGGATGCGGGGCGCATCACGCTGGACGGCACCGACCTGCGCCAGGTGAGCCTGGCCGACGTGCGGCAGCACATCGGCATGGTGACCCAGGACGTGCAGCTGTTTGCCGCCACCGTGCGGGACAATCTGACGCTGTTCCGCCGCTACGATCCAGACAAACCACCGATTCCCGACAGTGAGATCGAGGCCGCCCTGCACACGCTGGGTCTGGGCGACTGGCTGGCCAGCCTGCCCGACGGCCTGGACACGGAACTAAAAACGGGCGGGCAGGGGCTGTCGGCGGGGCAGGCGCAGCTGCTGGCTTTTACGCGCGTCTTTTTGCGCAATCCGCAGCTGGTGATTCTGGACGAGGCCTCATCTCGGCTGGACCCAGCCACGGAGCAGCTTTTAGAACGAGCGATTGACACGCTGCTGACCGGCCGTACCGCCATCATCATCGCCCACCGCCTGCACACCGTGCAGCGCGCCGACGACATCTTGATTTTGGAGAACGGCTGCATCCAAGAACACGGCCCCCGCTTACACCTATTCAACAATCCCAATTCCCGGTTTTCCCAACTGTTGCGAACCGGCATTGAGGAAGCCTTGGAGTGAAAAATGTTCGATAACGTCATCACAACTATTGATCAAGTAACAACTGATTGGCTAACGGCCGTTCTCAGCCAAAGTAGTGCGTTAACACAAGGTGCCGTCGCGTCAATTGAGTGTGATGCCGGGGCAGGAAATTGGTCAGCCAACAGTAAATTAAAGCTCACCTACACGGCTGAAGCAAAAGGCACATTGCCCCAACGCCTCTTTCTAAAATTAGCCAATACCGATTTGGGGAACGGCGAATCTTTTGATGATTCCGAAGTTGCATATTACACCCGTGACTACGTAGATACGCCCAACGCACCGCTAATTCATTGTTACAATGCGGCCTATTCAGCAAAGCTGAAAAGGTACCATGTTTTGCTGGATGACGTTTCAGAAACCCATATTGTTGCCGGGGAGAAGAAGCCCACACTTGAATATGGTCTGGCGCTGGCCGAAGGGCTTGCGGTTATGCATGCCCGATGGTGGGGGGTGCAAGGATTAGCTGAAGCCAAGTTGAAAATTCACAGTGCAGAGCATATTCAAACCTTTGTTGATATTTCGCGACCTGGTGTAGCACACATCGTTAATCGTACCCCGAATGATCTAAAACCGCATTGGCCTGAAGCCATGAACACCCTATTTGCCAAGCATCCTCGTGCGCTCAAGGCACGTGCGCAAAATGTTAACGGCTTTACGCTCATCCACGGCGATGCCGGTGAGTACAACATCCTGGTGCCGCGTGACGGAGTTAGGCCAATCTATTTGATCGATCGCCAGCCGTTCAACTGGAGCCTGACCGTTTGGCTTGGCGTGTATGATCTGGCGTATGCCCTGGTGCTGGATTGGGACGTTGACCTGCGCAGACAAGATGAAATTCCCGTTCTTGAACAATATCATGCTCATCTCATCCAAAATGGCGTGGCAGGTTACACCTGGGAACACCTGTATGACGATTACAGATTGTGTGTGGTGATGTGCGTATACATTGCCACCGAATATTGTCGGGGCGGCGTGAACAAGCGCTGGCTCCCTGTTTGGCTGCGGATGCTGCAAAGAGCTTTGACTGCTTGTGACGATCTGAATTGTTACGAGCTTTGGACACTATGATGACAAATAAACTTGCAATTAAAACCGGCGCCTGGGCGCTGATTCGATATCGGCCCTGGCACTTTGGGCTGAGCGTAGTGCTGATGACCTATGCCCTGGGCATGCGGCTGGTGCCTGGCTGGCTGGAAAAGCGCTATTTTGACCAGTTGGAGGGGATGGGGGAAACGGCCGTTTCCCCCACCACCCTTGCCAACGCCCTTTGGACCCTGCTGCTGCTCCTGGTTGGCGTGGAGCTGAGCCGCATGGTGGCCGACATCGTGGCACATTGGGGCAGCGCCAAAGTGCGCATGGCGGCGCAGTCGTTGATGCGCGTTAACGTCATGCAAAACATCTTAAACAAGCCGGGCGCCGAGCCGCTGCCGGTACCCACTGGGGATGTGATCAACCGCATGGACGACGATCTGGCCGACTTTGCCGACTTCCCCACCTGGGTTCCCGAGCTGGCCGGACACACGGCATTTGCCATCTTTGCCATCATCATTCTGTTTCGGATTGCGCCGGGGATTACGGCCGTAGCCATGATTCCCCTCATCGGCGTCTTTTTCCTCACGCGCTGGTCGTGGAGCCGCTTCTTGCTTTACGTGCGCCTCAGCCGGGTCAGTGACAGCCGCGTGGCCGCCTTCCTGGGCGAGGCGTTTGGCGCCATCCAGGCCGTCAAGGTCGCCGACGCAGAAACCGGCGCCATTGGCTACCTGCGCGAGCTGAGCGACGCGCGGCGTGTGGCCAACGTGCGCTTTGGTGTTTTCTGGGCGCTTTTCCAATCCGTCTCGGACAACATGGGTGATGTGGCCGTGGCCGTCATGGTGGTGCTGGCCGGGTTTGCCATGCAAAACGGCACCTTCACCATCGGCGATTTTGTGCTGTTCACCAGCTATCTCTTCTTCGTTTCCCGCTTCCCGGCGCAAATCGGCTCCTACCTGTCCGAAATTGCCCAGCAGCGGGTAGTGCTGGACCGTATGCAGGAGATCACCCCCGATGCCGCGCCAGAAAGCCTGGTCGCCCACGGCCCTATCTACGAAGATGAACCGGCACCCGCCATCCAGAAACCAGTTAAGGCGGCTGAGGATCGGTTGGAGGTGTTGGAAGTGGATGGCTTGCGGTTTGAGTACGGTGAACGGTATTCGGTGAACGGTGAACGGTTGTCCGAAGATGACCCACCGATTACCGATAATGGATTACCGACCACCGATCCCTGGTCCCTGCAGGACATCAGCTTCAGCCTGCCGCGCGGCAGCTTTACGGTGATCACAGGGCAGATTGGCTCGGGCAAGACGACGTTGCTGCGTGTGCTGCTGGGGCTGCTGCCCGCCAGCGGCGGTGAAGTGCGCTGGAACGGCCGTCCCGTCGCCCATCCCGCCGCGTTTTTCACCCCACCACGCACGGCCTACACGCCGCAGGTGCCGCGCCTGTTCAGCGAACCGCTGCGCGACAACATCTTGCTGGGCCTGCCGGAAGATCGGCTGGATTGGGCGCTGCAAACGGCCGTGCTCACCCCAGACATCGCCCAGTTGGAAGACGGTCTGGATACCGTCGTGGGGCCGCGCGGTGTACGGCTGTCTGGCGGACAGGTGCAGCGCGCGGCCACCGCCCGCATGCTGGTGCGCAACGCCGAACTGCTGGTGTTTGATGATCTTTCCAGCGCCCTGGACGTGGAAACGGAGGCGCAGCTGTGGGAGGGAATTTTTGGAGATTGGAGATCGGAGATTGGAGATAGAACTTCCCAATCTCCAATCTCGCCGCAGGCGGCCAATCTCCAATCTCCTACCTGTCTCGTCGTCAGCCACCGCCGGGCGGTGCTGCAGCGGGCGGACCAGATTTTGGTGCTGGACAACGGCCGTCTGGCGGCCCAGGGCAAGTTAGATGAGCTGCTGCAAACGTCGGCAGAAATGCGCCGGTTGTGGCAAAAAGAGGTGGCCTGAGTGAGCAGTTACAACATGTTGGCAGAACGGCCGTTAAGGGAACAAAACGGCCGTGGCAAATTCAATTTGCTAAATGCCCGAACCCGGAAGTTTTTGTCCTATTACAAGCCGTACCAACGCTTGTTTTGGGCCGATATGGCCTGCGCCTTTGTCGTGTCGGTCACCACGCTGCTCATTCCGCTGGGCGCCAACGCCATCACCAAAAATATCCTGGCTGGCAGTGGGCCAGACACGCTGACCCAAATCTACGGCATGGGCGCGATCATGCTGGGGCTGATTCTGATTCACACGCTGGGCAACATGTTTGTGGCTTACCAGGGGCACATGATGGGCGCCATGATGGAACACGACATGCGCCGTGAGTTGTTTGATCATTACCAAAAGCTGTCGTTTGGCTTTTACGATGAGCAAAAAGTCGGCCAGCTCATGACCCGGCTCACCAACGACTCGTTTGACCTGGCCGAACTCTTCCATCACGGACCGGAAGACATTGTGATCTCGCTGTTGAACTTTGTTGGCGCTTTTGCCATCCTGATCAGCATCAACGCCAGGCTGGCCCTGACGATTTTCCTCTTTTTGCCCATCATGGCCGTCTATGCCTTCCACTTCAACAAGAAGATGAAGGCCGCGCTGCGCCGCAGCCACGACCGCATCGGAGACATCAACAGCCAGGTCGAAGACACGCTTTCGGGCATCCGGGTGGTGAAATCGTTTACCAATGAGACGGTGGAAGCGGAGAAGTTTGCGGGGGAAAACGGCCGTTTCCTGGCCAGCCGCCGAGACACCTACCGCAGCGAGACTTACTTTTATGAAGGCTTGATGGCCTTTACCCAGCTCATGACTGTGGCGGTCATTGTGTTTGGCGGCATCAGCATTGTGAAAAGTTCACTGGATTTGCCGGAGTTAATCACGTTTTTGCTGTGCGTGGGCATCCTCATCGAGCCGATCCGCCGCTACGGCAATTTTACCCGGCTCTACCAGGAAGGCGTGGCTGGCTTTACGCGCTTCATGGAGGTCCTGGAGGTCCAACCAGATATTCAGGACGCGGACAATGCCGTTGAACTGGACCAGGTGAAGGGCACTATCACTTTTAGAAACGTGAGCTTCAGGTACCGGAATGATTCGGGCTACGTCTTTCACAATCTTTCACTGGCGATCAAGGCCGGGGAATTTGTGGCCCTGGTGGGCTCTTCGGGCATTGGTAAAACCACGCTGTGCTCGCTGATTCCCCGTTTTTACGAGGTTAATGACGGTGAGGTACTGCTGGATGGAACCAACATCAAAACCATTCGCCTGGATTCGCTGCGCCGCAGCATCGGTCTGGTGCAGCAAGACGTCTATCTGTTTGCCGGTACGGTGGTGGACAACATTCGTTATGGCAAGTTGGACGCCAGCGAGGCCGAAATTGTGGCGGCGGCCAAAAAGGCAAATGCCCACGGCTTTATCATGGCCCTGCCTGATGGCTACAACACCGACATTGGCCAGCGCGGCGTCAAGCTGTCTGGCGGCCAAAAGCAGCGGTTGAGCATTGCCCGCGTCTTTTTGAAAAATCCACCGGTGCTCATTTTTGATGAAGCCACCGGTGCCCTGGACAACGAAAGCGAGCAGGCCATTCGCGATTCTCTTGAAGTACTGGCCCGCAATCGCACCACCATTGTCATTGCCCACCGGTTGTCTACCGTCAGAAATGCCCAACGAATTATTGTGTTAACGGAGGAAGGGATTGATGAACAGGGAACGCATGAAGAATTAGTGGCCCGCGGCGGCACGTACGCCAGTTTATACAACATGCAGTTGAGTCTGTAACTGCCCAAGGAGGTTAGTATTATGTCTAGTATCGAATTGACCAAAGAAAAAATTGAACTGCCGGAGATGCCAGCTGTGCCCGGGCTGTGCTTTCGCGGCTTTCAGGGCAAGAGCGATTATCCGCTGATGGTGGCTGTGGTAGAAGGCAGTCGTGTCGTGGATGAGACGGAATGGGTGAACTCGGTAGAAGAAGTGGCCATTGACTACGCTCATCTCACTAACTGCAATCCAACTACCGATATGATTTTTGCCGAGGTGAATGGCGAAGTTGTGGGATACGGCCGTTGCTGGTGGCAAAATATGGTAGACGGCAGCATCACCTACTACTTCTTTGCCCATCTGCTGCCGGAGTGGCGGCACAGCGGCATCCGCCGCGCCATGGTGCGCCACCTCAAGCAGCGCCTGTATCAGATTGCCGAGGACCATCCCGCCGAGCCAGAAAAGTTCTTCATGAACTGGGCCTTGCAAACAGAAACCGACTGGGCCAATGTGCTGTTGGCCGAAGGGCATGAGGTTGTGCGTTACGGCTTTAGTATGGTACGGTCGAATCTCGACAACATCCCCGACTGCCCGCTGCCCGATGGCCTGGTGGTGCGGCGCGGGTCCGACGCCGAATCGCGCCAAATCTGGGAAGCCGCCCGCGAGGCGTTCCGCGATCACTGGGGCATGTCGGAATGGAGCGAAGAAAGCTTTACCGGCTGGAGCGCGTACCCCGACTACAATCCCAGCCTCTGGCAAATTGCCTGGGCCGGTGATGAAGTGGCCGGTGGCGTGTTAAACTTCATCGACAAAAAGGAAAATGATGAAAACGGCCGTTTACGTGGCTACACCGATCCGATTTTTGTGCGGCGGCCGTGGCGTAAACAAGGCGTGGCCAAAGCGCTCATTGCCCGCAGCTTCCAGGTGCTCAAAGAAGCAGGCATGGCCGAAGCCGCGCTGGGTGTGGACGCCGAAAATCTGTCCGGCGCCCTGCACCTCTACCGCAAGATGGGGTTTGAAGAGGTTAAGCGCAGCATGACGTTCAAAAAACCGTTGTAATGGTAGGGGCGAGGCAGTCGGCCTACATCTTGCGCAAAATAAGCAAGCCCACATCCGGCTGCCTCGCCCTTAAACCAATGAGGCGACACCGGCTGTCGCCGACCACCATGAATGAAAATCGTAGGTCGGATTGGCAATCCGACCCACATTTACGGAGGAGTTCAATTTGGCTGTAAACACAAAAGGCAAACGCAAGGTGACGGTGAAGGGACGGCCGTTTATCTGGTACGTCGAAGGCAAAGATGAACACATTCCCGAAGAAGGTGGTTTTGTCGACCACACGCCGGAGCGGTTTTTGCACATCATCGCCATCAACAAGAAGTTCATCGTGCATTACCGCATCCCCAAAGAGGGCGACGAATACACCACCCTGCGCGTGGAAGGCGAACAGTTTCCCCGCCAGCCCGGGGCCAAAGAGGTGCGGGTGCCGCGCTGGAAACACGACAGCAAAGCGTACCCCACCAACGACTTCGTGCGTCACCTCATCGGCTGGTGCCTGTCCGAAGCTAAAGAATAGGACGCTGATTGCCCTTTTTTTCCTGATAAAAAAGATCAGGTGAATCAGGTAAATCTGCGTTCCATTTCAAATTTTAAGTGTAGCCGCGCTTTCTTAGCGCGTTTTTACCGGCGTGGAAAGAATCCGCGGCTACGAAGTGAAAATGAATGAGCAAAAAACGCAAAGAAATTCGCCAGCAACAGCGTAAGGCGTGGGATAGCGAGAAAGGCCGGCGCAAGAAGCTGCGCCACAACACCGCCGCCAACCAGGCCAAACACCGCCTCGATTGGCAGCCGCTGGTGCCCAATGAAGAAGGCCAGGTTGCCGACCAGCGCATCATGCCGCGGGACGAACGTGACCGGCGCGAAGCCGTCATCGAACAGGCCACGGCCGCTCTGCAAGCCACCCTGGACGAGGCGCAGTGGCAAAACATGGCCGACGAGACGCCCTTTTTGCTAGGCAAAGTGGTGGAAGTCGGTCGCGGTCTCTGCCGGGCAGAGGTCAACGGCGAGGCCATCGTCTGTGATGTGCGCGGCACGCTGATTGCCGAGGGCACAGGCTACACCAACATCCTGGCCGTGGGCGACCGCGTCCTGGTGCAGCCGCTCAGCGGCAGCCGCGGTCTGGTAGAGCAGGTGCTGCCGCGCCGCAGCGGCCTGGCCCGCGCCGATGCCTACGACGTGCATCTGAAGCAAATTATCGCCGCCAACGTAGACCAGCTGCTGGTAGTGGCGTCTTGGCTGGAGCCCAAAATTTGGCTGCAGTTGATTGACGAATATTTGATCGGGGCGGCGCGCAATGGGTTAAAAGCGGCCGTTTGCCTCAACAAAATTGATCTGGCCAAAAGCGCCGCGGATGTGGCGGCGGTGGCAGAACCTTACCATGCCCTGGGCATTCCCGTCTTCCTCACCAGCGCCACCGAAGGAGGGGGCATTGACGCCTTGCGCGATTATTTGCGCGGACGCTCTACGGTGCTGGCCGGGCTGTCTGGCGTGGGCAAATCTACCCTTCTCAATGCGGTGCAGCCCGGCTTTCAGCTGCGCACCGGTGAGGTAAGCCGCCTGAAAAGCCGCGAGGGGCGACACACCACTACCCAGGCAATATTCCTGCCGCTGGAAATGGGCGGCAGCGTCATCGATACACCAGGCATCAAAGACATGGGTCTGCTGGGCCTGCACCCGGATGACCTGATTTCGTTTTATCCTGAGCTGGCTGATGTCATTGGGTATTGTGGCTTTAACAACTGCACCCACGCGCACGAGCCAGGCTGTGCCGTAAAGGATGCGGTGGATAACGGCCGTATCGCCCAATGGCGCTACGATAATTATGTCAACTTGTACGACATGCTCACCGAAGGCGCGTAACACCTCATTCCACGCCGGGCGTGGAATGAGGTCCGCGGAGCGCGGGAACGAGAAAATGATGAAAGAGAACTTACCAACCATCTATCCAGACTTAAACGATGTGCTGGGGCTACTGGCGGACTCGGCACAGGCGATCTTGGGCAGCCAGCTGCTGGGGCTGTACCTGCAGGGCTCCTTCGCCACCGGTGATGGCGACGAGCACAGCGATGTAGACTTCCTGGCCATCATCCAGCACGATTTGAGCGAGGCCGAGCACGGAGCGCTGCAAACAATGCACCGGCGCATATTCGCCCTGCCCATCCCTTGGGCGCAGCACCTGGAGGGGTCGTACTTTCCCATCCACATGCTGCGGCGGTACGATCCCGAGCGGGATCGGCCGTTTTACATCGACAACGGCAGTCAGGAACTGGTGCGCCACCACCACGACAACACCTGGGTGGTGCGCTGGACGGTGCGCCAGCACGGCGTTCCCCTGATGGGTCCGCCTGCCGACGAGCTGATCGACCCCATCCCGCCAGCCGCGCTGCACCGCGAAGTGGTCAAAACGATGCGCGACTGGGGCGAAGAGATCACGTCGGGCCAGTACTCGATTGACAACCGTTGGGCGCAGCCGTTTGCCGCGTTGATGTACGGCCGTATGCACCACACCCTGGCCACCGGACAAATTCATTCCAAATTGGCGGCCGTCAACTGGGCGCAAAACAACCTGGACGGCCGTTGGGCCAACTTGCTCAAACGGGCCTGGGCAGAACGGCCGTTTCCCGGCCAAAAATTCCACCAACCCGCCAATCCACACGAACGGCAAGAAACGCTCGAATTCATTCGCCAGACGCTCGACAACCTTCAACTGTCAATTCCGCGCAAGCGGGAATCCATTTTCTGAGCAAAAGAGGAAGTGAATGCAAACCAAAACAGGATTTGCCTCGATCAACGGGGCCCAAATTTATTACGAACTGGCTGGCACCGGCCAACCGCTGGTTTTGCTGCACGCCGGGGTGGCCGACGGCCGTCTATGGGACGATCAATTTGCCCCCTTCGCCAAACACTACCGCACCATCCGCTACGACTTGCGCGGCTTCGGCCGTTCGCCCATGCCCTCCGGCCGCTTCAGCCACCACGACGACCTGGCCGGGCTGCTGGACTTTTTGCAGGTGGACCGCGCCATTGTGGTGGGCCTCTCGTTTGGCGGCAAGGTGGCCATCGACTTTGCCCTGGCCTACCCGCAGCGCGTGACGGCGCTGGTGTTGGGCGCGCCCAGCATCGGCGGCGCGGTGCCAACCGAACGCATTTTGCAGTTTTGGGAAGACGAGGAAACGGCCGTTGAAAACGGTGACATCAACGCCGCCGTGGAGCTCAACCTGCGCCTCTGGGTTGATGGCCTTCAGCGCCAGCCGGATGAAGTCAATTCTGTGGTCCGGCAAAAGGTGGGCGAGATGCAGCGCGAGATTTTCCTCATGGATGTACCGGAGGACGCAGCTGAAATGCGGTTGGAGCCGGTGGCGTACGGCCGTCTGGCCGAAATTACCGCCCCCACCCTGGTGCTGGTCGGCGACCTGGACCTGCCGGAGAAGGTGGAAGAAGCCGCCTGGCTGGCGCAGCAGATGCCGCACGCCCAACACACCGTCATGCCCGGCGTGGCCCACATGCTCAACATGGAAAAACCAGCACAGTTTAACCAGCTGGTGTTGGATTTTCTGCAAGGAAAAAGCGGAACACAGAGGGGCACAGAGTAGACACAGAGGGGCACAGAGTTTTTCTCTGTGCAGCTCTGTGCTTCTCCGTGAAACTCTGTGTTCCTAAAAGGTCATAGAGATGATTCGCCTGGAACCGAAGCAGTTCAACAGAGCTGAGTCCCTGTTTGCCGGGATGGCTGAGTGGAATGTGTATGTAACGGCCGTTCTCCAGCAAACCAGCCCCGGCCGCGTCTACGTAGACAACCCGGACGCGCCGCGCAGTGGTTTTGCCATTTCGCTGGACTGTGTTTACCTGGTGGGTGATCCGGACAACACCGCCTTCAACCAGGCCCTCAAGACGGAGCTAGCCGGTACGCTGCTGGCCGACGATCGGGTCAATCCGGCCGAGCCCATGCTGAGCATTTGTGTGGATTCGCTCGACTGGGAACCCGCCCTGGCCGACATTTTAGGCGACTGGCGCTGGCCGCCCATTTGGGGCAGCAACCACCATTACCGCTTTGACCGACCGTGCCTGGATTGGCGCATGGCCCTGCCCGCAGGCTACACAATTGCCCGCCTGGATGCCACCCTGTTGGCGGCCCAAGGTTCGCGGCTGCCGCAAAACATTGCTGACTCCATTCACATCGGCTGGCAGAACCAGGAGAATTTTGTGGCGAACGGCTTCGGCTTTGTTGCGCTGCACGGGGATGAGATCGTGTGCTGGTGCCTGGCGGGTGTAACGGTGGGCACGGCTTGTGAGATTGGTATTGAAACGGCCGCTGCACACCGCAGGCGCGGGCTGGCCACGGCCGTTGTCGCTGCCACCGTTGAGTTTGGCCAGCAGGCAGGTTTCAGCCACATCAGCTGGCACTGCGGTACCGATAATCCGGGATCGATTAAGACGGCCGTAAACGTGGGTTTTGTGCTGGAACGGCCGTACCACTTCTACGCCTTTTATTACGATGAGCCACAGCATTACGCCGAGCTGGGCCGCTTCTACTTCTTCGAGGCACAAATGTACGAAGAAGCCGCCGACATGCTGCAAATCGCCATTGAGGTAGATGACGAACCGCCTGCTTATGTCTACTTCCTGGCGGCGCGGGCGCTGGCCCACCTGGAAGAACCTGCCGCCATTGATTATCTGCAAGAGGCCATTGCTACGGGCTTCAAGGATTGGGAACTGCTGGAGACGCTGCCAGAGTTTGCCCCATACCGTCAAAAACCGGATTTCCCCGGAAACTACACGGGAGAGCCTTAAACTAGCTGAAAGTTTCCGGGGCAATTCCCGCACTATTGGTCAATTTTGAAAATTGACGAGCAAAGGAGGTTGTTATGAACGAGAACTGTCTGTTTAACCAACCGCACCAAAAGGAAAAGAAATTTCATGCAATCCCAAAACAAACAGTTGCTGAGTTCTTGTTTACAAGCGGTTTTAGAGAAGTGGGTGGCGGGTGATACGGCCGTTCTCCACCAATTCTGGCAAGAAATGAAGGCCCAGGGCACGCCACTCATCGAACACCAGGACGATGAGTCCTGCCTGGTAACCTTCCTCTGGCGCGACGAGGAACGTAGACTGGACACCGTGTGCCTCGCCGCCGGACCCGCTGGCTTCGATTTTCACCTGGGGCAGATGGCGCGCCTGGCCGACACCGACATTTGGTTTCGCAGCTACCAGATGCCCCGCGACGCCGTGATGCTGTACCATCTCTCCCCTAACAATCCGCTGCCCGCCTGGGGCTCGCCGGAATGGGCCGATATGTGGGATGAATTCGACCCGGCGGTTTTTCAATTCGATCCGCTCAATCCGCTGCGCCACGCCGATGGCTCCGTGCTGCGCCTGCCGGATGCCACCGCCGAACCATGGTTTAACGAACTGCCAGACGAGCAAACCGGGCAGCTGCACATTCACGATTTCGAAGACAACTCGTTGGGCAGCCTGCGGCGGGCGCGGGTTTACACCCCGGTGGGTTATGAGGCTAACGGCCGTTCCTACCCCTGGCTGCTCCTCTTCGACGGCTCGACCTATGCCGACGCCATCGCCACCACCATGCTGGACAATCTCATTGCCCAAACTATCATTCCGCCGCTGGTGGTGGTTTTTGTCAACGGCCGCTGGGAAGATCGGCAGCAGGACCTCGTTTGTAACCCGGCCTTCAACCGGTTTCTGGTCGATGAACTGCGGCCCTGGCTGCAAGCCAACTTTCGGGTGAGCGATGATCCGGGGCAAACGGCCGTTGGTGGCTTTAGTCTCGGTGGGTTGGCGGCTGCGTTTGCTGCCTACCAACATCCAAACATTTTTGGCAGCGTGTTGGCCCAGGGCGGCTTCTTCCAGTGGTCACCAGAGATGAATCTGCACGGCCTGGCCCACGACACGCGCAGTCCGGCCAGCACCAACTGGCTGATCCGCCAATTTGCAAACGCCCAAAGAGTGCCTATTCGTTTTCACCTCGATGTAGGCACGTACGACTTTAACGGCCAGCCGGAGCTGCACAGCAACGTCCTCATGGCCAACCGGCACCTGCGCGACGTGCTGCAAGCCAAAGGTTATGAGGTGGATTATGTCGAGTTCAATGGCGGCCACGACTTTGTCGGCTGGCGGCGTGCGCTGCCCCAGGCAATAAATTGGCTCATGACACACAGTGCAGGCAGCAATGATTAATCCGCATTTACAAGACAAAGTGATTCTTATCACCGGTGCCAACCACGGCATTGGCGCGGCCACGGCCAGAGCATTTGCCGCGCAGGGGGCCAGGGTGCTCATCACCTATTTTCGGGGGGAAACCAGCTTTTCTGCTGAAGAGATGGTCCAGGCGCAGACAGCTGGCGCCGGTGGCCCGGCGCTGTACGCGGCCAACCAGCAGCAGTCCGGCGAAAAGGTGGCGGCAGAGATTAAGACAGCGGGCGGAACGGCCGTTGCCCAGGAAGCCAATCTCGCCGACGCCAACAACATCCCGCTGCTGTTCGCTCAATGCGAGGAAAAGTTGGGGCCGGTGGATGTGCTGGTGTGCAACCACACCCACTGCGTGTTAGAAACGTTTGATCCCGCGGCCGTGCAAACCGAAGGCTTTCCGGTGGGCTTCATCAGCGCTGAAGAAGCGGACCGTCACTTTGCCATCAACGCCCGCGCCTACGCCTTGCTGATGGCCGAATTCACCCAACGTTACCTGGAGCGGCAGGCCAGCTGGGGGCGCATCATTCTCATCAGCACCGACGCCGCCCATGCCCACACGGCCAACGTGCACTACGCGGCCAGCAAACACGCCATTGAGTCATACGGCCGTTCCGCCGCCGCCGAGTTGGGCCACTATGGCATTACCGTCAACATTGTCGCGCCAGGACCGATCCAAACCGGCTACATCGAACCGGAAACCGAAAATCGCATTGCCGCCAACACACCCCTGCGCCGCATTGGCCAGCCGGAAGACGTCGCCGATGCCATCGTGTTTATGGCTTCAGAGCAGGCGCGCTGGCTGACAGGTCAGCTCATCTACGTGGGCGGCGGCTGGCGCACGGGGCAGTAACATGATCAAAAAGCAGCATTCTGAAATATACAGCAATATCCTCAGCCAGCTGGCAGACGGCGCGACGTTCCAGGAAGCACGGCCGTTGCCCGGCAGTTTTTCCAATGAAACCACGCTGCTCACTTATGAAACGGCCGCTGGCTGCCAACAAGTCGTCGTGCGGCGTTATGCCGTCTTTGGCAGCTATAACCGGGGCGAAAAGGCCGAGCGTGAGTTTAAGGCGCTGGCGCTTTGCCAGCAGCACAACATTCCCGCGCCAACGCCGCTGCTGCTGGACAAAAGCGGCGCGCTGCTGGGCAGTCCCGGCATCGTCACCAGCTTTGTGCCGGGGCGGCAGCAGATCCGGCCGCCGGACGAGGCCACCTGGGTAGCCGAACTGGCCCACACGCTGGCCCGCATTCACGCCATTCCCATCACCGCCGAAAAAGCGTTTCTGCTCAACGGCAACCAGGAAGTGACCTGGTTTTTAAATGGCGGCAGCGTTACGGAAGCGATGGCCCGGCATCCAGATGGTACGGCCGTCTGGCACGCCGTCCATGATCTTTTGCCCACCATCCGGCCTGTATCGTCTGCCCTGATGCACGTCGATTTCTGGAACGGCAACCTGCTCTGGCAAGACCAGCGCCTGACGGCCGTGCTCGATTGGGAAGAAGCCTCGTTTGGCGATCCGGCCTACGACGTGGCTTACCTGCGCCACGAGCTGGCCATGTTGGGCGGCGCAAGGCTGGCTGATGCCTTTTTGGCAGCATACGTAGCCGAAAACGGCCGTCCGGTAGACAATCTCGCCTTCTGGGAACTGACCGCCGCCGCCCGCTTTATGCCCGACCCCGAAGGCATGATTCCTGAGTGGCAGGCATTGCAGGCGGGGACGTATGAAGTGGCTGCCGTCCAACAAAACTTTCGCAGCTTCTTAGCCAGCGCCCTGAAACGCGCTGGCGCCACTATGGAGAAAAACAGTGATTGACCACGACAATTTAGCCGATTATGCCGATCCGTATCTGTATGATGTGGAAAATCCCGACGAAGAGCCGGTGGGATCGTTTTTGTTACCGCTGGCCCAGCAGGCGGATGGCCCCCTTCTGGAGCTGGGCTGCGGCACAGGCCGTTATACGCTTTACCTGACGCGGCTGGGCTTTACCGTCACCGGCGTCGACATTGTGCCGGGCATGCTGGCCCGGGCGCGCCAAAAGGCAGGCGATCTGCCTGTCGAGTGGGTAGAAGCAGATGTGCGCTGCTTCCACCTGCCGGGCAAGTTTGCCCTGATCTTTGAGATTGGCGCCGTGTTTCAGCATTTGCTCACCCGGCCGGACCAGGAAGCATTTTTGGCGCGGGTGCAGGAACACCTCACTGACGACGGCCGTTTCCTCCTCACCGCCCTCTTCACCAAGCCGCCCTACATGGCCTCCTCCGATGACGAAGAAGCGTGGTTTGAATATGATGCGGGGGACGGCCGTTTCATCGAAGTCAGCGGTATAACTACCTACGATGCCATTAACCAGGTCCGGCACGAAACCGCCTACCGGCGCTGGCAAAATGCAGCGGGCGAAACCGTCACCATGGTGGCGCCGCTGGCGCTGCGCAGCTACTTCCCCCAGGAGCTGGAAAATTTACTGCATTACAACGGATTTGCCATCGAGGCGCGCTACGGCAACTGGGACTTCTCCCCACTGACAGCAGAAAGTCCCATGCTCATTTTCCTTTGCACCAAACCAAAGGCAGACCATGAGCAAAATCCCTGAATTCAGCAACTGGCAGGAAGCGTGGGAATGGCACGCCCAGCAAACCCAAAACGAGTACGCCAACCAATCTGAGGCGGCCCTGCTTAAGAAGATTCAAAAGCGGCAGTATGATGCCTACTACCAGATCTGGTACAGCTTAGGACAGATTGGCACCCTGGCCGCCAGCGCGCCCGTTTTGCTGGAAGTGCTGCGGCGCGAAGCTGGCGAAGACAACATGCTGATCCGCTATCACTGCGCCGGGGCTCTGTTCCATCTGCTGGGCTACCCGGATGATCCCCTGCCGGAACTGCGCAAGCGGGTGCAGTGGGCTTACGGCGATGAAGCCGCCCGGCAGGCCGCTATTGACGAGCTAGAACAGCTCATCCAGTCCCGGCGGGCCGCACCTGAATAGCTTTGGAGCTTTTCAATGAACGAAGGGCAAAAGTGGGAACCATATCTACAGCAGGTCCGGGCCAATACCCAAAATGACCATGAAGCATTTTTCAATCTGGCTTACCTGCTGGCAGAAAAATTACGGTTTCCGCTGCAAGCAAATTGGTTGGGGAAAGATGTGCTGGTAACGGCCGTTAATCTCACCTACAGCAGCCACAGCCACGGCCTGAAAGTAGATGTAGCCGACAGCCGCGAGCCATTGCCCGTTGAAGAACTTACTTTTACTGATCCGGATCAAATCAGCGCCAACTGGATTGCTTTTTATCACTATTGGCGAAAGGAGATTAACTAAATGGCAGCTTTACCCCCAAAACAGGCAGACGTTGAACAGCTCGTCATTGAACCAGTGGCAGCCCTTGATCCGGCCATAGGCCGGGCGCTGTGGCAGCTGGAAGGCGCTCGCGGGCGGCTCAAAAAAGCGCTGGCGCCGCTGGACGAAGCGATGCTGGACTGGGAGCCGTATCCCGGCGGCAACAGCGTCGGTACGCTGCTGTACCACATTGCCGCCATCGAGCTGGACTGGCTCTACTTTGAGGTGTTGGAGCAGGAGTTTCCGCCGGACGTGCAGGCACTGCTGCCCTACCCGGTGCGCGATGAGAGTGGGCGGTTGTGCCCGGTAACGGCCGTCTCCCTCGCCACCCACCTGCAACGCCTGGACACCGCCCGCCAGCGCCTGCTGGACGTCTACGCCAGCCTTACTGTGGACGATTTTCGCCGGGCGCGCCAGCTGCCCCAATACCATGTCACGCCGGAATGGGTGCTGTATCATCTGACCCAGCACGAAACCGAACACCGCGGCCAAATTCAGGAAACAATGGTTCTTTGGAATTTGAGGGGAAAATGAAGCGTGAAACGTGAAACGTGACAGAAGTAAATCACGTTTCACGCTTCACGTTTCACCAAAACCGCACGGATCCGAAAGACCCAAGACCAAATCTGGAGGATTATCATGCGCGAAGAAATCCGCAGTCGTCTGAATGACCACATTCTCGCCGAAGCCCGGCAGCGCTACGGCATTACGCCAGACAGATTTGAAGAACTGGGTGGCTTTGAAAGTTTTATCTACGGCTATGAAAAGGCAGGCCAACGCTACGTGCTGCGCCTGGGGCACAGCCAGCGGCGCAGCCCAGACCTGATCCGCGGCGAGGTAGACTGGATCAACCACCTGGCGCGCGGTGGGGCGGGCGTGGCCCGGGCCATCAATTCCGAATTGGGAAACCTGGTTGAGCTCATTCCTGACGGACAGGACGACTATTTTCTGGCCACCGCCTTTGCCTGGGCAGCGGGCGGCCCGGTTTGGGAGATGGAGGGCTGGACGGATCGGTTTATCTTGAATTACGGCCGTCTCATCGGCAAAACACACGCGCTCACCAAACAGTACACCCTGCCAAATGAGGATTGGCGACGGCCGTTCTGGGACGATCCCATCATGACCGACACCACCAGCGCGCTGCCCCAGCTCGACCCGGCAGCCATGAGACTGAACCAGGCCAACCTGGCCTATCTGCGCCAGCTGCCCAAGGAGCCAGACAGCTTCGGCCTCATTCACCAGGACGCCCACGCCGCCAACCTCTACGTCGATGAAAACGGGCAAATCACCCTGTTCGACTTCGACGACTGTGTTTACGGCCACTTTATCTACGACATCGCCATGGTCGTTTTTTACGCCATCACCAACCGCCCGAATCCGGTTGAATTTTGTGCCCGGCTTTGGCCGTTGTTCTGGCAGGGCTACTGCGAAGAAAACCGGCTGGACCCCCTCTGGTTAAAGGAAATTTTGCCCTTTATGAAGCTGCGCGAAATTGATCTGTACGCCGTCATCCGGCGCGACATTCCGGACCTGAATGATGACAGCTGGGCGGCCCAATTTATGCAGGGACGGCAGGAGAAGATTTGGGCGGAACGGCCGTACATCGACTACACCTTCGAGGATGTTACCCACCATGATTATTCACGGTAAACAACTGCTCCTGCGCGACTGGCGGCTGGACGATCTGCCTGTTTTAGAACAATGGCTCCAGCCCGGCCACCGCTGGCAGGCCTTGGACGGCCCCTACTACCCCTCGCTGGCCGACGAGCAGATTCCCGCCTACCTGGAAAACCTGCGCCAGCAAATTGAAGACGGCCGTTGGCCCACACCGCGCCACCGGCTGGTTATTGCCGACCCGGACACACAGCAGCTGCGCGGGCAGGTGAGCTGGTACTGGCAAAGCGTAGAAACCAACTGGCTTTCCGTGGGCATTGTCATCTACGACCCGGCCCTGTGGCAGCAGGGGTTGGGCTACGAGGCGCTGGGGTTGTGGTGCGAGCACCTGCTGCAAACGATGCCGGAACTGGTACGGCTGGACCTGCGCACCTGGTCCGGCAACAGCGGCATGATGCGCCTGGCACAAAAGCTCGGCTTCCAGGAAGAGGCGCGCTTCCGCGACGCACGCATCGTGGACGGCAAGTATTACGACTCGGTGGGCTGCGGCATCCTGCGGCGCGAATGGCAAGAACGCTACCTCGAGGGTTTTCTGGCGCACCTGCAAACGCTCGCTGCCCAGCCTGCCCAGCGCCAATTGACGGTTGAGCAGAAAACGGCCGTCTACCAACAAGAAATCGCCCGCTTTGAGCCTGAACTGGCTGTCGAAACTGTGGAAAGTAACAACGAAGGGCTGGTGAATAACGTGCTGGTGGTGAACGGCCGTCGCGTCTTCCGCTTCCCCAAACATAAGTGGGGCGTCGCCCACCTGCGCCACGAGGCCAGCTGCCTGGCGCTGGCCCGCCAGTTCGTCAACGTAGCCTTGCCCCGCTGGACGGTGTACGAGAGCGAAGAACTGGGCCATCCCTTTGCCGCCTACGACTGGATTCCCGGCGAGGCGCTCACCCGCACCATTCTGCTGCGCCTGCCTCCGGCCGATCAGCAGGCCATCGCCGAACAGCTGGGCACGTTTTTATACCAGCTGCACACCGTGCCGCTGCATGAGGTGGAGAAGTGGGGGATACGGCCGTCTGTCACCAACCGCACCGCAGAGAACTGGCAGCAAATGTACAACGACGTCCAGGAAAAGCTCTTCCCCTATCTTATGAAGTTCGCCCGCGACTGGGTGGAGCAGCACTTTGCGCCAATTTTGCAAGACCCAAACTTTATGGCCTGTGAACATACCTTCATGAATGGCGATTTGGGCTGCTACCATCTGCTCTACAACCGGGAATCGCGGCGGCTCAACGGCATCATCGACTTTGGCACGGCCGGGCTGGGCGATCCCGCCAACGATTTTGGCTGCCTGATCGACCAGTACGGCGAAAGCTTTTTGCGGCAGATGGCTCCGTTTTACCCTGGCCTCGAACAGCACATCGAGCGGGCACGCGTTTGGGCAGGCACACTGGAGCTGGAGTGGCTGTTGGGCGGTCTGCGCCATCCGGATGCGACGGACTGGTTTATGGTTCACATCGGCCGTGCCCGTGATGTGCAGCCTATTGGCAGCGGGTGGTAAAATCGTTAAAACCTCCCGCAGGCTTTGTCCAGGAGCTCACTTTTGGCTAAAACCTGCGGGAGGTTAGCTGCATTGATAGTAGGATTTCTTATGTTGGATTTAACCAAGAGCTTCAACACCTTCCCCATCATCCAAACCGAGCGGCTGCACCTGCGCCAACTGGTACCGGGTGATGCCGAAGCGCTGTTGGTCGTTTTCAGCGATCCCAAGGTGATGGCCGGGCACGGCACGCCGGTTCACGAAAGTTTGGTCGAGACGCTGCGGCTCATCGACTGGTACACACGGGCTTTTACCGAAAAGCGTGCCCTGCGCTGGGCCATCACCCGGCACAGCGACAACACCGTGCTGGGCACCTGCGGCTATCACGAGATCACCGCCTACCACCACCGCGCCGAAATCGGCTACGAGCTGGCTTCCGCCGAGTGGCGGCAGGGCATCATGTCTGAGGCGGTGCGGGCGGTGGTGCGTTTTGGCCTGGAGCAGATGGGCTTTCACCGTATTGAGGCGATTGTGGACCCGAGCAATCCGGCGTCGGCCAACCTGCTGCGCAAGGTGGGCTTTACGGAGGAAGGCTATTTGCGCGAGCGCTTTTTTGACAACGGCCGTTTCGTCAACGACTGGTTCTTTTCAATCCTGGCCACAGAAGTGGATAAAGTGAGGTGAACGTTGCTGATTATTCGCCCTTTTCAACCCGGCGATGCCGAGTACGAAGCCATGCACCTGGTGGAAGCGGCCGTGTACCCGGAAAACGCCTCTTCCGTCGCCGAAATGAAACATGGCGACGCCATTCGCCCGCCGGACCAATTTTTCCAACGCTGGGTGGCTGTAGAAGACGGCCGTCTCGTCGCCTTTGGCAGCGTCAGCCAGCCGCCGCAGTACAGCGAACCGGGCCGCTTCCGCATCCACATCATCGTGCATCCAGAAGTTGAAAGCCGCGGGGTGGGAACGGCCGTTTACGACCAGATCTGGCAAACCCTGCAGAACGGTCCGGTCCAACCTACCGCCTTAGAAGCCGCCTGCTACGAACATCATAAGCAGGCCCTGCGCTTCCTGCAAAAACGCGGCTTCCAGCAGGTGATGCGCTGGGTCATCACCCGGCTGGACGTGCCCGCCTTCGACGCCGCTCCCTACGAGGCCCTGTTTACCATCCTGGCCGCCCAAGGGATCGACATCATCACCCTGCCCCAGCTGCAGCAGCTAGATCCCCAGTGGTTGGAAAAATTGTACAACCTCAGCACCCAACTGATGCAAGACGTGCCGCTACCTTACACCGCCAAAGAAGTCACCCTGGACCATTTTCGCCAGCGCTTTGTGGAAAAACCCAATACGCTTCATGACGGGTGGATGGTGGCGCTGGATAAAGGCGAGGTAATTGGCGACTCGACACTGGAACGCGGCAGCAAGCCGGGCATCTTAAGCACCGGCTTTACCGGCGTGCTGCGGGCTTACCGGCAGCGGGGCCTGGCCACGGCGTTGAAAGTACGCGCTATTGAATATGCGAAAACCAATGGCTACCAGGCCATCCGCACCGGCAACGAAGAAAACAACCCGATGCTGGCGCTGAACAAGAAGCTGGGTTTTAAGGAAGTTGCTGCCCGGCTGGCGTTTGAAAAGCGGCTGTAAAAAGGTAGCCGCGCTTTCTTAGCGCGTAAGGCGCGGATTGGAATCCGCGGCTACAGTTGGAGAACAACATGCGCGAGATGCCCATCTTAGAAAGTGAGCGGCTGCGGATACGGCCGTTCCTGCCCGCCGACCTGCCCCACCTGTTTGCCATCAAACAGTCGATTGGCTGGGTGGATGCGGGAAAAACGGCCGAACAACAGCTGCTGGCCGAAGCCGACTACCTGGACTGGTGCGTGCGCAACGAACGGCAGCTGGCCAAACTCAGCCAGCCGCCCTACGGCGACCGCGCCGTTGTGCTCAAGGCCAGCGACCAGCTCATTGGCTCCGTGGGGCTGGTGCCCTGCGTGGATGTCTACGGCCAGCTCCCCAGCCTGGGCGGGCAAGCCAACTGCCTGGCCACCGCCGAGGTGGGCCTGCTCTGGCTCATCGACAGCGCTCGTCAGGGGCAGGGTTACGCCAGGGAAGCGGCGCAAACGCTCATCGACTACGCCTTTGGCGATATGCGGCTGCACCGCCTCATCGCCACCACCGAGTACGACAACCTGGCCTCGCAGGCCGTCATGCACAAGCTGGGCATGACCATCGAGCGCAATCCCTTCCCCGACCCGCCCTGGCTGCAGGTGGTGGGCATCCTGCCAAATCCCCATCCATAAAATATGCCTGGAACGGGTCGCGTCCTCGCAGTACAATCAGCCAAACAGTCACCACCACGGCCACAGGAGGACCATGATGAACGACCAACACCTTCTCAAGACGACAAAATTGTAGGCGCCATCGGGCACGCTGCCGCCCTGCTACCAATGTGGGGCATTATAGCCCCCGCTTTAATTTGGCTTACACAACGTGAAAAATCAGCGTACATTCGGCAGCAATCAGCACAAGCATTGGCTTGGCAGGCGCTACAGATCATTCTACTTTTTGCCATTTACCTTCCCGCAGTTCTGATCATATTTTCGCAGGAAATGAGAGTTGCCGAACTGGTGGATACGATTCTGCAAATTTGTGCCTTTAGCATCATTATTTTGTTTGGGTTTGGACCCATCTTAATAGGCATTTATGCGGCCGTTCGTAATTTGCAAGGGCGTGATTTCACCTACCCGCTTACTGGCCGACGCGTGCGTGCTTACCTTGCTAAATAATCTGGCTGACTAAAGAAACCAACACTTTCAGAAAATAAGTAGCAGAAGATACGGCCAATCCACAAAAGTACAAACCAGGAAATAGAGATGGAACAAAAACAGGAAAGTTCTCAAGATGACAAAATCGTTGCAGCACTGGCTCATGCAGCGGCCGTTTTACCCCTGTGGGGACTGCTCGTGTCCATTCTGATTTGGGTCACCCAGCGGGAAAAATCGGAGTACATTCGCCAGCAATCTTTGCAGGCATTGGCCTGGCAAGCTGTGCAAATCTGCCTCTTTATGGGCGGCATGGTGCTGTACATGGGCAGCTTTTTTATTGCGTTTGGCACTACCATGTTTTGGGACGACAGTTCGGCGGCAATGCCACCTGGCTTCTTCCTGCCCTTCTGCGTGATTGGTTCTTTAGGTATCGTTTTTGTGGTGACAATTGTGGTGGCGCTGTATGCGGCCGTTCGCAATCTACAAGGCCATCCGTTCATCTACCCCATCATCGGTACCCGCGTGCAGGATTACCTGACGAGATAGTCAAGGTATCAATAAGGCGGTTCAGCTGGGCCTGCGTAACCACACATGCCCGTGCGTGGTGAATTGACCAGCGGCATCGGCCCGCCGTACTGCTCATTATCGTGCTCATGGGTTTCCCAGTGGGCATCACAAAGTTCACAGGGACCGTCCACTTCGTACAAACAATCGAGGCAAATTAGCGTGGCCTGTTCGCCACATACCATACAGGGGATTTGCGGCATCTCGTTGCGGGCCATTAGAAAAATCGGCCGTTTTGTATGCGGCTTGCCTTCGCGGACGTCCAGAACGTTAATCACCAATTCGCTCGTGGTGCCAAAATCATACTCATAGGGAATGGTCATGCCCGGCGTGAATATTTTCTGCACCTGCACATTCATCGACTTCTCGTCACCAATCGAAAAGCCATCGTTGAAAATCTGGGTGAAACGGTAGGGTGGAATGGTGAAAGCGCTTAGATGACCGCAGCATTCCAGCCAGATGGCGCGAAGATAACCATCAAGCTCCTCTAACGTGGCGGAGCCTTTCATTTCCAGATGCAGCCAAAAAGAACCGCTGTATGCATCCACAACCTGCAAATGGAAAATCTGCTGATTTCTGCCACGCTGCTGGTTGGCTTCTGCCTGGGAAGCTGCCCGTGCCTCACAGCTTTGCAGATGCCTGGTTAGACCACTTTTGGCCATCTCGCGGCCGCAAAAAACGCAGCTGCCCCGTGTTTGTTTTCTCCTACTCATTTTCTCTGCTCCATTTCCCTGCAATAAACAACTAGCTTTTACGGCCGTCCACCATACCTCAACTCTGCTACAATTGCCAGCGATGGAACAACAATTACTTTCCGGCTGTGATCTGCACTTACACCTGGCTGGCTCGTTTTATGCCGAAGATTTGCTGGCCATCGGCGCGCCAATTTTTCGCGAAGTAGACTGGTCCAGCCGCGATTTTCTCTCCGGCTACAATGCCAGCCTGGAAACAGCGCTTGATCCCGTGCAGCTTTTTGCCGAAGCGCTGGAAAATCCCGAACCCGGCTTCGCCAAACTTAGGGCTGCCTATGTTTTTGGCGCGGAGGACGGTGGCGATTTTGAGCGGTTCATGTGGAAGTATCGGTTGTTTTCCCATTTGTGGGGTTATGGCTGGGAGCGGGGGAAAAAAACGGCCGTCTCCATGATCACCCAGGCCGTACAACACCATAAACGGCAGGGGCTGGACTATGCCGAGTACCGCGCCGGCTTCTGGGGCGAAGATGACCTCCTGCGCCAACGCATGCAAATCTGCGCCCAAACGTTGTTTGCCCTAAGCGACGGCCGTTTTACCGCCCGCTACATCGTGCCCCTGCCGCGCAGCGAACCGCTGCCCACTTACCAGCAGGTGCGCCAGCTGCTGGAGGAACAACCGCACGTGGCCAATACCCTGGTTGGGCTGGATTTTGCCAGCCGGGAAGAAGGCTTCCCGCCCAAGCTGTACCACGAATTTTTTCAGCAGCTGCAAAAGGACAATGCGGCCAATCCGGAGCAGCGGCTGGCAGTGGTTTACCACGTCGGCGAAACATTTTTCGACAAATCTTTGGAAAGCGCTGCCCGCTGGTGCCACGAAGCGGCGCTGCTGGGGGCCAGGCGGCTGGGGCACTGCATTGCCCTGGGCATGGACCCCGCCGTGGCCATCAGCCGCCGCCCCCAGGCCCATGAGGCGGAGCTGGTGAGCGAGCGCATCGACCAGATTGCCTACGATCTGCGCTACGCCAAGCCGCTGCGGGCGTTGGGCGTGCCCATCGACGAGACGGCTCTGCGGGCCGAGCAGCAGGTGCTGTCACAGCGGGCCGATGATTGGGTGGAACGGCCGTACACCGCCCCACGCCTCCAGGAAATCCGCCAGCGCCAGACGTTTGTGCTGAATGAGCTGGCCAAAATGGGCACAGTCATCGAATGCTGCCCCACATCTAACCTGCGCATCGGCGGGGTGCCCGATGCCGAGCACCACCCGATCCACCGCCTGCTGGCCAGCCCGGTCAACCTCTGCATCTGTACCGATGATCCCGGCGTTTTTGACATCACCCTGGCCTCGGAGATTGAGTGGGTGCTGCGCCACACAGATCACACGCGGGAAAGCCTGGCAAAGCGCCTGGGCGATCCCCGGCGCTTTGCCCTTAAGCCTCTGGTCGCTGCTTAGCGGGAATTGGCCGCATTAAGCGACGGCGTCAGGAAGGTCAGCGTCTGGTCAATCGTTTGCACCGCCAGCCCGTAGTTAAAATCATCAACACTGCCTGCATTCACGCAGGAGAGGTACGCCGGACGGGTACGATCCAGCGAATAGATGAAGGAGAGGAAATAGACGAAGTCGATCTCTTCCCAATCACCGGGCACGTCCTTGTAGAAAACGCCAGAGTACAATATATTGTTGTAAGCGCTCACATAGGTGGAACAGGCTGCGGCATCACCTGCTTTGGCGCCATCGATGCTGCCACGCATGGTTTGCAGCGAGCTATGAATATTGTTCATGTTGGCCGTCAGGCCTGCGGCATCAAACGGCAGTTCGGGGAAGACGCCCAAAATGTCGTTGGGGTTGGAAATGTAGTAAACGGTGATCATTTCCGGCTCGCCGTCATCTTCTGCTTCCTCATCCCCACTTTCTTCGGTCGGTGTAGCGGTAGCGGCTGAAGCGGCAGCCGGGGTGTTGGTGGCGGGTACGGCCGTCTTTGTCGGTGCAGGTGTGTCGGTGGGTACGGCCGTTGGCGTCTCCGTTGGTTCGGGTGTATCGGTGGGCACCGGCGTTTCGGTTGGCGTGGCCGTGTCCGTGGGGGCAGGGGTCTCGGTCGGCTCTGGTGTATTGGTAGGTGCGGGTGTATCGGTTGGCGGAACGGCCGTTTCGGTGGGCGTTTCCACAACTTGGGCAACGGCTGCGGCCGTTGGGGCTGCTTCTTCGCCCCCGCAAGCAGTGCCGCCCCATAACAAAAGCAGCGTAACGATTAATAACCGAACCAGTGATGCAGTGTGTTTCATATTGTTCTCCTCTATGAGTGAATGATGGTTAAGGCACGGCTTCGTATTTTGCTAACCTGGACAGTGATACAATTTATCCCTGATGCAAAACAATGGATATTTGAAAAACGCGAAACCTGTTAAATTATAGCGAAATTGAATTTGAGCGAGTTGACTTTTCTTTTTTCAAGAAAAGGTTTTTCTTATCTCAAGAGAAGCTTACAATATAGGCTGGTGTTCATATTTGACCTACGTAACTGTTCAAAATGTGGACAAAATATCTAAATCAAGCTAAGATAGGAAAATGAGAAATTTCTTGGGCGGCAAGGAGCAACCATTATGCGTGTAATTATTACCGGTGGTACCGGGCTCATTGGCACGGCGTTGGCCAAAAATCTAGCAGCCGATGGCCACGAAGTCATCTCGCTCAGCCGCGACCCGTCGAAACATACCTTTCCTCAAGGGGTACGCGGCGTTGCCTGGGACAGCAAAACGGCCGCCAACTGGGGCCACCTCGCCAACGGAGCCGACGCGATTGTCAACCTGGCCGGGACACCGATTGCCGGGACCAGGCTTATTCCCTGGCGCTGGACGGCCGATCGCAAACGGCGCATTCGCCAAAGCCGGATTGATGCGGGAACGGCCGTTACCGAAGCCGTCGCCGCGGCCACGAACAAACCCAAAGTTGTGATCCAATCGTCTGGGGTCGATTACTACGGCAACGTCAAAAGCGACAAAGTGATCACCGAAGCTGCGCCCAACGGCCGTGGTTTCCTGGCCGATGTCACCGTCGATTGGGAAAACTCCACCGCCGAAGTGGAAAACATGGGCGTGCGCCGGGTGATCATTCGCAGCGGCATGGTGCTGAGCCTGAAAAGTGGCGCGCTGCGCATTACCGCTCTGCCCTTCCGCTTTTTTGTGGGTGGCCCCCTGGGCACCGGCGAACAGTGGTGGCCCTGGATTCACCTGGAGGACGAAGCACGGGCCATTCGCTTCTTAATTGAAGAAAAATCGGCCAGCGGGATCTACAATGTGTGTGCGCCAGAGCCGCTAAAAAATAGAGATTTTGCCAAAACCATTGGCCGCGTCCTGAAGCGGCCGTCGCTGATCCCCGTGCCGGCCTTTGCCCTGAAGCTGGCTTTGGGTGAAATTGCGGCGATTGTGCTGGACGGCCGTCGCGCCATCCCGCAAAAGCTGCAAAGCCAGGGCTTCGAATTTAAGTACCCCACCGCCGAGGCTGCCTTACACGATCTGCTCTAGCCATAACCAAGGTCTACGCCGGTGCATCATACTCCAGAGTGGCAATCTTCACGCAGAGGGCCACCACCTCCATCGCCTGGGCCACTTCGGCCACGGGCGGGCGGCTGGGGGAGAGGCGAATGTTGCTGTTGTTGGGGTCTTTTTCATGGGGATAGGTGGCGCCTGCCGGAGTGAGGGCTACACCCCCACCCTTGGCCAGTTCCACTACGCGGTCGGCGACCGGGCAGATCGTGTCCAGGCTGACAAAGTAACCGCCTTTGGGAGTGGTCCAGGTGGCGTAACGGCCGTTGCCCAATTCCCGCGTCAACACTTCCTGTACCGCCTCAAACTTGGGCCGCAGCAGGGTGGCATGATCGCGCATCAGCCCTTCCAGACCGCCGGGATAACTATTGATGAACTTGACGTGCCGGTACTGCTCCACCTTGTTGGGGCCAATTGACTGGAAGCCGGTGAGCTTGTTCAGGTAAGCCACGTTGGCCACGCTGCTGGCCATAAAGCCAATCCCCGCCCCGGCAAAAGTGATTTTGGAAGTAGAGCCAAAGAGGATGACCCGGTCCGGATTGCCGGCCGCTTCGGCGGCGCGCAGCAGGTTGAGCGGTTCGGCCGGGTCGTCGGTGAGGTGGTGCACGCGGTAGGCGTCGTCGGCGAAGATGGTGAAGTCGGGAGCGGCCGTTTTCATGCTGGCCAGGCGGCGTACCGTTTCATCGGAGACCGTGTCGCCAGTGGGGTTGCTGTAGGTGGGCACAAACATGATGCCCTTGACCGACGGATCGCTGGCGGCGAGCGCTTCCACGGCATCCATGTCTGGCCCGTCTGGCGTGATGCCCACGCTCAGCATTTCAAAGCCCAGGGCATCGAGCAGGGCAAAGTGGCGGTCATAACCCGGCACGGTAATGATCATCTTGGGCGATTGGTTAAACCACGGTCCGTCGCTGTGCTTGAGGCCGCGCAGCAAGGCCCACATCAGCGTGTTGCTCATCATCTTCAGGCTGGCGTTGTTGCCCACGATCATCTCTTCTGGCTCGACGCCCAGAATTGTGGCAAACAGGGCGCGGGCTTCCGGCAGCCCAGCCTGCCCGCCCGGATAATTACGCAGAGCAATACCGCTGGGCGTCACCAGGTCGGTCTCATCCAAAATAGTCAGCATGGGGTTGGAGAGATCAAAATCAGCATCGGACGGCTGGCCGCGCTGCATGTTGAGGCTGAGGTTCATTGCCTGAACGGCCTGGTATTTTTCATGTAATGCTTGTAGTGTGTCCATAATTATTGCTCCGTCGAAAGGTTTCGGTAAAAAACGGGAGCTGAAAGTGGGCGGCTGCAGCAGGTGTGGGTGATGATCTTTTGTAGCACAAACGGCCGTTCGTGCAACATTTCACTAAGCGCAGCCACATAAACAAACGTTTCGCGCAAAGACGCAAAGTTCTAACTATAAAGCCTTTGCGTCTTTGCTTGAAAACAAAGTGTGGCAAACAGTTGAAAGGCGGGCAACAATTTTGCAGGGATGTTGCAGACGAATTTCATCGAAGCAGTGAAAATCCAGGTATAATCGCTCCCCATGACAGACGCAAAACATATCCCCATGATTCAAGAACTCATCGAGCTGCCCACGCTGGAAACGGCGCAAATTTCGCCAGACGGCCGTTTGGTCGCCTACGAACTCAGCCAGCCGGATTGGGAAAAAGACAGCTACATCTCACAAATCTGGTTGGTGTCCACTGAGGTGGCCACTGAGGGCAAGCCCGAGCCACGCCAGCTGACCTTTGCCGCCAACGGCAGCCGTCACCCGCGCTGGTCGCCTGACGGCCGTTTCCTGGCCTTCATTTCCAAACGCGAGGGGGACGAGGCGGGGCAACTTTACCGGCTGGCCACCACCGGCGGCGAGGCGGAGCGGCTGAGCGAGAGCAAAACCGAGGTGCAGCAGTTCCTGTGGGCGCCGGATGGCCAGTCGCTGGCGTTTACGGCCGTTGATCCCGAATCCGAAGCGGACAAGGAACGAGAAAAAACGTTTGGCAAGTATCAGGTGGAGGATGAAGATTTTCAGTACACCCACCTGTGGCAGCTGACCCTGCCCGATAAAAAGCAGCGCCGCCTGACAGGCGGCAAGCAGTTTACCGTCACCCAATTTCGCTGGTCGCCGGACGGAAAGTTCATCGCCTTTACTGCCCCGCCCAACCCCGACATGGGCGTTTTTGAGGAGGCACGGCTGTACCAGGTGGAACTGTCGAGCCTGAAACTGGAAACCTTGTCGCCACCTGGCTACAGCACACCTGCTTACGCGCCAGACGGCCGTTTCCTTTTCTGCCTCCAGTTTGGCGGAACGTATTACCGGCCAGAAAAACCGGCGCTGCTCGACCTGGCCACCCGGGAGCTTAAACCCATACCCACCCGCTTCGAGGAAAACATCATGCCCCTGGTGTGGTTGGCTGATGGGCTGCTGTTTACGGCCGTCGCCGGCACCAGTCTTCATTTTTACCGGCTGGACACGGCCAACGGCGGCGTGACGCAGCTCTCGCCCAACCTCGACGAGGGCTGGTTAACCTTTGCCCACATGGCCAGCGTGCGCAAGGACGGCCGTGTGGCGGCGATGGTGATGGAAAACGGCCGTCAGGTGGCCGAGGTGGTGCTGTTTGATCTGCAAACTAGCGAATGGCGCAACCTGACCAATCTCAGCGAAGCCGTCGCCGACTGGCAGTTGGGCGAGCCGGAGCCGTACCAGTGGCAAAGTTCGGATGGAACGGCCGTAGAAGGTGTGCTCACCAAGCCGGTCGATTTTGATCCCCAGAAGAAATATCCCCTGCTGGTGGCCATTCACGGCGGCCCGGGCTGGGTATCGCTGCTGCAAAAGGTGGCCCGCTACGACCGCCGCCTCTACCCGCTGCCGCTGTGGACAGCCAAAGAGGCCATCATTTTGCAGCCCAACTATCGCGGCAGCCTGGGTTATGGCGCGGCCTTCCAGGCACACAACGTGCGTAACCTCGGCCTGGGCGACTACAATGACGTCATCAGCGGCGTCGATGCGCTGATTGGCGAGGGCTGGGTCGATGACAACCGGGTGGGGGCGATGGGCTGGAGCCAGGGCGGTTACATCTCCATGTTCATCAGCACCTACAGCGACCGCTTCAAAGCGATTTCTGCCGGGGCGGGCATCGCCAACTGGATGACGTATTATGTCAACACGGACGTACATCCGTTTACGCGCCACTATCTGGAAGCCACACCGTGGGACGAGATGGAGATTTACGCCCAGACCTCGCCGATGACTTACATCAAAACGGCGCAGACCCCGACGCTGATCCAACACGGCCGTAAGGATGCCCGCGTCCCCCTGCCCAACGCCTACGAGCTGTACCAGGGTCTGCGCGACATGAACGTGCCGGTGCGGCTGGTGACCTACCCTGGCATGCCGCATGGGCCACAAAAGCCGCGCCAATCGCGCCAGATTATGCAAGACAACCTGGACTGGTTTAACCGGTGGATTTGGGGTGAGGAGAAAGAGGTGGCGAAACGGCCGTGTTACATCGGCTACGGCAGCGCGGCCCAGCTGGAGGAACTGCGCCACTGGGCCATCCGGGATGAGGCCGACTGCTTTGCCTTCTCCGCCAGCGACGGCCTCATCGCCCCAAACGGCGACACCGCAGCTGCGGAGCTAACGCTGCATGAAGCGGCCAGCCTGGCCGAAAAGATTGCCCAGCAGCTAGAAGGCCTCAATTGCAGCAAGGTGGTGTTGTATTCGGAGAAGGTGGGGGAACGGCCGTCTGCCCAAACCGTGCTCGGCTGCCTGCACCTGGCGGCAGCACAGGCTGGGGGGCTGAAGGTGGTGCATGAGGAGGTGTGGGACGGTGCGTAGAGACGTGGCAATGCAACGTCTCTACTGTTTTGTCCCATCGGGCAAGGTTGCACTCTTCAGTGACTTCACCGTTGCCAGCTGCTCGGGCGTGACCCGTGCGCCGGTCATGTCGGCGCCGCTGAGGTCCGCACCGGTGAGATCGGCGTTGAAAAGGTAAGCGCCGCGCAGGTTGGTCCAGTTGAGGTAAGCGCCGGACAGATTAGCCCCGTTCAGATTGGCTTTTTCCAGATTAGCTTCGCTCAGCGTGCCCCCTTTCAGGTTGACAAAATGAAGCTTGGCGTTGGCCAGCTGCGCCTTGCGCAAGCTGGAGCCGCGCATATCCAGGCCGTTGATCTTTGCTTCAGACAAGTTCACCTCGTCCAGGTTGGCCATATTGATTTCCGCGCCAAAGAGGTTCACGTGGCGCAAATCCTGCCCGGTGAGCTTAACGCCGGTCAGGTCGGCACGGGCAAAATGGGCGTCGGCCAATTTGGCCCCGCGCAGATCCGCCTCCTCCATTTTGGCCCCTTCAAAACTCACCCCGGTCAGGTCCGCCTGGCGAAAATCAACCTTATTGAGCTGCGCCCGCTCAAAAATCGCCCCCACCAACGACGCGCCATTGAGCACGGCGCTGTTCAAGTTGGCTTCGACAAGGCTGGCGCCGTGCAGTGAGCCATCCGTCAACCAGCCCTCGGACTTCAGCTCGGCGACGGCGCGCAGGGTGATGGCGTTGCTGGCGCTGCCCAGCTCGCGGATGAGCAGCTCTTTGCGCCGCTGGCTCTCGCGCCGCTCGTTGAGGTAGTCGATGAGCAGCACGGTGGTGGCGATGCTGAACAGCTCAGAGCTGATGTTGGCGTAAAAATCTTCCACCACATCGCTGAACGTGATGCGCCCTGGATGCTGGTTGAAGAAACCAGACACACCAAAAACCAGCGCCAGGACGAGGAAGATGACGCCCACCAGGCGGGTGATGTTCATCGTTTTGAGGTCAAACTTGCCCATGTGTTAACTCCAGAAAACGAACCGCAGAGACGCGGAGAACGCAGAGATTTTTTTGCACATTTATTAAACTCCGCGGCCTCTGCGTCTCCGCGGTTAATAATTAAAGGTGGAGTTCTACGGCCGAATTCGACAACACCACCTCATCCCGCTCAGCCACCTTGCTCTGGAAAAGGATGCGCGTATCCGATTCGCGCCACATTTCGGTGACGATGGTTTCGCCGGGGAAGACGTGTTTGCTGAAGCGCACTTTGATGCTTTTGAAGCGGGCCGGGTCATTGCCCGCAAAATGCTTGAGCACGGCGCGACCAGCAAAGCCAAAGGTGCAGAGTCCGTGCAAAATGGGCTGGCGGAAGCCGCCCAGCACCGCCATTTGCGGATCGGCGTGCAGCGGGTTGCCATCGCCGGAGCTGAGGCGGTAGAGCAGCGCCTGGTCGGGCCGGGTTTGCTGCTGGTGCACAGCGTCTGGTGGGCGGTTGGGCGGCAGGTTTTCTTCGCTGGTGGAGGGGCCGCGCTCGCCGCCAAAGTCGCCCAGGCCGCGAATAAAAACCGACGACTGGTTAAAGGCGACTTCGTTGCCCTGGCCGTCCGTGCTGATGACATCGGTGAGGACGACCGCACCTTTGCCTTTGTCGTAGACGGCCGTAATCCTCGCCGTGTTGTGAATGGTGGCGGAGTTGGGAAGCGGCCGTTTTAATTCCAAATATTGCTCGCCGTGCAGCAGCATCATCGGGTCAAATTCCAGTCCTGGCACCTGTGTAATTTGCCAGAAAAGCACAAAAGGAAACACCACCGCCATCGTCGGCAGCGGTGCGAAGTCGCTGCTCAGCTCGTAGACAAACTTGAGCTCGTCCGGGTCCACCGGATCGGCCGCCGCCCCCACGGACAGCGCGTACAGGCTCACGTCCCGCTCGGTGTAAATGTAATCCGCAGGTTTATATTCGTGCCCTAACACTTTTTCTAAATTAATTGACATCAAATACTCCTGACAATTGCAGCATAGTTCATTTCTACGGAAACGATTTTTACCATTTTATGTCATGCTGAGGTCCTCCGAAGCATCCCTCTAAACTGAACCAGCCGAGACCATAGGGATTCTTCGCTCCGAAGACTCCGCTCAGAATGACAATTCGAGATTAAATTTGTAAAGGAGATTTTGCCTTTTATGAACCATGCCGAAATTACTCAATTACCCAATTACTCAATTACCAGGTGGTAATTGAGTAATTGGGTAATTATTGTTGCAGCTTGGGATTGTTGGCGTGGCGATCTTTGTCGCGGGTGGTTTTTTTGGCCATGTTTTGGTGGAAAGCGGCCGTTAAATCCACGCCGGTCTGGTTGGCAATGCAGGTGAGCACAAACAACACGTCGGCCAGTTCGTCGGCCAGGTTGACCGTTTCATCGCTTTTTTTGAAGCTTTGGTCACCGTACTGCCGGGCCATGATGCGGGCCACTTCGCCAACTTCTTCCATGAGAACGGCCGTATTCGTCAATTCCGAATAGTAGCGCACGCCAATCGTCCGCACCCACTCGTCCACTGTCTTCTGCATTTGCCGGATCGTGAGTTCGCTCATAGGTTTTTCGCCTCACGCGGCCGTTCCGCCAGCCAGCGGAGATAAACGCAGTACTCATTGTCCTTCGAAACAGACGCAATATCGAGCAGTTCCTTCGCCCCGATATAGCCTTTGCGGTAGGCAATCTCCTCGACGCAGCCAATCTTCAGCCCCTGCCGGTGCTCGATCGTTTGCACGTAGTTGCTGGCTTCCAGCAGACTGTCGTGCGTGCCCGTGTCCATCCAGGCATAACCTCGCCCCAAAACCTCCACATTCAGCTTGCCGCGCCGCAGATACTCATTGTTCACGTCGGTAATTTCGTACTCGTGCCGGGCCGACGGCTGGAGATTTTTGGCAATATTTACCACTTCTTTGTCATAAAAATAGAGCCCGGTCACGGCATAATTGGATTTTGGTTCAGATGGTTTTTCTTCGATGCTCAGAGCCTTGCGATCCGTGTCGAACTCCACCACGCCGTACCGCTCTGGGTCGCGTACGTAGTAGGCAAACACCAGGCCGCCATCGGTGAGCTGGCCCGCTTTTTGCAGGGTGCCAGACAGGCCCGGACCGTAGAGAAAGTTGTCGCCCAGGATCAGTGCACACGGCTCGCCATTGATAAACTCCTCGCCAATGACAAAGGCTTGGGCAATGCCACGCGGTTCTGGCTGGACGGCGTATTCCATCCTGAGCCCCAGGCGCGAACCATCGCCAAACAGCTCCTGGTACAGCTCGATGTGCTGCGGTGTGGAGATGATGAGGATTTCCCGGATGTCGGCCAGCATAAAAACCGAGAGTGGGTAGTAAATCATCGGTTTGTTGAAGAGGGGGAGAATCTGCTTAGAGAGGGAAATGGTGAGCGGATACAGGCGGGTGCCCATCCCGCCAGACAGGATGATACCTTTCATAATGTGCTTTGTCCTTGTTAAATGGTGGATGTGGAAACGGCCGTTCCTCACGGCCCCATTTCCAGTTTGCCTAAACTCACTTAAAGTTCGGCTTCCGATTGTACCAAACCTGCCGGTTCAGGCTCAAACGTGGGTGCCAAAACGCAGAATATGGCCGTTGTTGTCTTCAACGGCAAATTCGCGCAGGCCCCACGGGTAGCTGGTTGGCTCACTGCGAATGGTCACACCCAGCGCCTTGTACGATTTATGCAGGGCGTCAATGTCTCGCCCCACAAAAATGTAGAGGTAGCCCGACGGCACAATGGCGTGTTCCCGCGGCACCTGCGACAGCTGGAGCACCGCGCCGCTGGCGGTCCAATCCCCCCGCGAAATGCCCGCGTGCACGGGTGGATCGCCGTAAAGAAAATCGATGGAGAAGCCTAACTTGTCGCGGTAGAATTCGGCCGTTGCCACCACGTCATGCACCAAAAGCACCTGCTCTGTCCGGTAAAATTTCGTCTCACGCACCGGTTCCGGCACGCCGCGCCACTCGTGCGCCCACAGGCCGTAAATCAGCATGACGTGCTCTTTGGTTTCATGGGCGTATTTCAGCGGAATGCGTCCCTTCACGCGGAAGTTGAGCTTTTGCGCCACGCGCTGCGAAGCGTAGTTGGTGGTATCAATCCACAGTTCCACCCGGTCAAAGCCAATCTCGTCAAAGCCGTAGGCCAACGCCGCGCGGCACGCCTCGGCGGTGATGCCCTGGCCCCAAAACTCGCGCCGGATGATGTAACCCATGCCCGGCACCCGCGTGCCGCCCAGGTAATTCACCACGCCGATCGCCTCGTCGCTTTCCTTGAGACAAACAACCCACAAATGGGCATCGGCATGGCTCATTTGCTGCGCCACTTCCCGTTCGGTGGTGGCCAGATCGGTGTGGGGCAGCGACGGCATGAAGCGCATCGTTGGCGCATCGCCGTACATTTTGTGCAAATCGGGGAGGTGGTGGGGTTGGAACGGCCGTAAAACCAGCCGCTCAGTCTCTATTAAACCAATCATCTGAGAACTCTTTTACCTTCGGTCGTCTATCTCTCAAAATCAGTATCAACCTGTCCGCTTCCATTCTTCGATCCATAAAAGCAACCAACTCTATTGCCATTTGTACCTTCGTCTCATGGGGCAAGTTTTCTGGATCAATTTCCAGGTCCATACAAAGCATTTTAATTTCAAATTCATTGAAGTATTTGTCAATAATACGGCCCAGTTCAAGCACTGTTTTCATTTCCAAATCATTTTCAGGTTGATCTGGCTCTGGCAATACGCTAATAGATTTGCTTCTCCCAGGCACACCTTCCTCATTTTCATCATTCCCGGCTAACCAATTAAAAATATTTTGTAACAAAATAAAATTATCAAACTCAAACTTCTCAACATAGCTTGCGTGTTGCAAACAAACAATCCTACCTGAACCAGCATTCTCATTAGCAGCCAGTACTACTGGATTTCTGAATCCGTCCGAATCTGAAGTTTCGTCACTACCCCATACAACTGGTATGGCAGGCTCCTCTACAATCAAACTGCCCGGAATAGAATCTGAAGCCCCGATTTTTTCAACATTTTCAGTAATTGGATGACTGGCAAAGAAAGGTCTATGAAAGGCGATAGGCTCTTGCTCATAACTAACCCCACCAACGTCCGTTATGGCCGCTTCAGAAAAGAAAATCCCGAACGGTTCAGCAATAAGATTCAGTGGATAATCATCAATTGCGGGTCTGTCTTCATAACTTGTCCAAACCCAACCCAAGCCTATGAGGAAAGCCGCTCCTCCACCTTCAACATATTCGCGGATTAAATCAATTTCTTCTGACGTAAATCGAGCGAATATATTCTCATGATAACGAGTAAACCAAATGACTAATACATCTGTCTCTGACAATATGTTCTTGTCCAATGCTGAATTTATTCTCAGGAGATCAAAGCCGTTTTTTCTTAATTCCCTTACATGGCGACTCGAAAACAGGGACATTCCATGATATTGATCCAGGAGTATACGAGACTGTTTTTTCTTGTTGGTCATTGTTCTACAAACCTTTGCTCTTCTTTGCTAAAAGCCTAGCGAACGGCCGATTATCTCTTTCATCACCTCATTCGTCCCCGCGTAAATCGGCTGGACACGGGCATCCAGGTAAAATTTGGCGATGGGGTACTCCAGCATGTAGCCATAACCACCATGAAGCTGCAAACATTGATCCATTACTCTGACTTGCAGGTCGGTGGTCCACCACTTGGCCATGGCGGCTTCTTCGGCCGTCAGGTTACCCGCATTCAGCTCCATGATGCAGCGATCGACAAAAACACGGGCAATCTCGATTTCGGTTTTCATTTCGGCCAGCTTAAAGCGGGAGTTCTGGAATTTGCCGATGGGCTGGCCAAAGACAGTGCGCTCCTGGCAGTAGGTGATCGTCATCTCCAGGGCCGCTTCACACGCCGCCACGGCAATCACCGCCACCGACAGCCGCTCCTGCGGCAGCGAGCTCATCAGGTAGTAAAACCCTTTGCCTTCTTCGCCCATCAGGTTTTCCACGGGCACCTTGACGTTGTTGAAGAATAGTTCGGCCGTATCCTGCGCCTTCAGGCCGATCTTTTCCAGGTTACGGCCGCGTTCAAACCCATCCATGCCCCGCTCGATGATCAGCAGGCTGATGCCCTGGTGCCCCTTGTCCGGGTTGGTCTTCACCACGGTGATGACCGCGTCGCTGTTGATGCCGTTGGTGATGAACGTTTTCTGGCCGTTGACGATGTAGTGATCGCCGTGGCGAACGGCCGTCGTCCGCACCCCCTGCAAATCACTACCAGCCCCCGGCTCGGTCATGGCAATCGCCGTAATCATCTCGCCGCTGATCATCTTAGGCAGCCAGCGCTGCTTTTGTTCATCCGTGGTGTATTTGAGGAAGTACGGCATGTTCACGTCATTATGCAGGCCAAAGCCCACGCCCGAAGCCCCGGCGCGAGTCAACTCCTCCGTGACGATGGCGTTGTAGCGAAAATCCTTAATCTCCAACCCGCCGTACGCTTCGGGCGCATCCATACACAATAAGCCCAGCTCACCCGCCTTCAGCCACAGCTCGCGCGGCACGATGCCGTCGTGCTCCCACTGCTCGTGGTGGGACACAACTTCATGCTGCACAAAGCGGCGCACCGCGTCGCGAAACATGTTGTGTTCGTCGTTGAAAATGGTGCGTTTCATAGGGTCACCTTTTTTAGTGAAAAGTGATAAGTGAAAAGTGATAAGTTTATTTTAGCAGGGTCAGGCGTGCTTTTACGGTGTCGATGGCGTGTTCGGGGAAACGAGCGCCTGCCTCTTGAACAGCGCCAGCCAATCTCTGCATCTCCTGGCAAAGCTGCCGCACGGCCGTTTTCTGACTCTCCTCATCAACAAACAGGGGCAATGGCAGAGACGGCCGTTCGGCACCAACCAATTTAGCCACATAGTCAAGAATTTTAACCAGCTCGTTTACCTGCTCATTAATTGCCAGTGACTGCTTGCGCCCAATGAACTTCCCGCTTACAAAAGCCATCATCCAGAAAAAAGCGACTACTTCGGTTAGTTTTTCTGCCAGGTCCACGTCAGCATCCTTTGAGGGCGGTAAAGAAACCGGAATGTCCACTTTATCAAACAGTAGCTGGCTGTGAAACGGCCGTTCTGCCGCTCCTTGTGGTAAAAAAATCCAATCCACCTCTTGCAAGCTGTCGGCATAGATTACCACTGTAAAACTGCCGACGCGCGGAGCGTTGTTGTGATTTTCATGAATTATCCCCGGCTGGCCAAACTGGGAAACAAATTCCAACCGCTCTAAAGTAGTTTGTCCGGCCACCTGCCAGGGCCGGTCACAAAGCCTGGCCGCAAAAGGCTCAGCCACCACTACACTGATGTCGATGTCGCTAAATGGGTCGGTGCTTTTACGGCCGTAACTCCCCGTAAGCCAGGCAGCCACGATGCGCGCATCCTGATGCAATGCCACTTCGATTCTGGCTAAAAGTGCTTCACGCACTGCCAAACTATCCTCCATTGGTTAATCCCGTCAGTTCGGCGCTCACTTGCCATAGTTTTTGGGCAGCGGCGGGGTCGCTGGCGCTGCTCTGCACCCGGCTGTTGGCAAAATATTCACCGTTCAAATTCTCTATGTCCGGGGCGGTGGCCAGGTAAATGGAGGTTTGTGCTGCCCGCATCAAGTCGGCAAAACTGGCCCGGCCTTCGCCAACGTAGCCCGCGTAGTGGGCGCTCAGCCTGGTGGAGGGCACACCGGGATGCAGCGAATAGGCCGTCACGCCGCTGCCCTGCAGCCGACGCGCCAGCTCTCTGGTGAACAGCACGTTCATCAGCTTTGTCATCGCGTAAACGTCGGTGTGGTGGTAGCGGCGCTCGCTTTGCAGATCGTCGAAGTTGATGGTGGCACCGCGGTGCACACCAGAGGAAACGGTAATCACCCGCGCTGGGGCCGACGCCTTCAGACGGTCCAGCAGCAGGTTTGTCAGCAGGAATGGGGCCAGGTGGTTGACCGCCAGCTGCAACTCCAGGCCATCCACCGAAAGGCTGCGGCGCAGTGGAATGATGGCCGCATTGTTGATCAGCACATGAATTTGGGCAAACTGGTCCAATAAGGATTGCGCCAGCTGGCGAATGTCATCCTGGGAGGCCAGGTCAGCCAGCAGCAGATGTACCGCCTGGCTGCCTGACCGGTCGATGATTTCCTGCCGGGCAGTTTGGCCTCTCTCCTCGCTGCGGCACACCATCACCACCGTCGCCCCACGCTGCGCCAGGCCAACGGCCGTTGCCTTGCCAATCCCCGCATTTGCCCCTGTGACAATACAAACTTTTCCGTCCATAGAAAAAGAGATTGGAAATTGGAGATTAGAGATTGGCCTTCAAGAATCTCCAATCTCTAATCTCCAATCTCCTCATTATGAAATACCCGCTTCCAGCGCCGCCGCCGCATCCAGCAGTGCCGCCTCCGCGCCGGGGGCACAGGCCAGCATCACGCCGGGCACCAGACCGGTTTCCGGGTCGGGATCCTTCCAGGCGGGCACGGTGATGGCAGGCAGGTTCATAGTGTTGCAGTAGGTCATCGCCGTGACCGTGCCGTTGACGCCAGGACGCAGCGAGGCGCGGTTCATCTGCCCATGTTTGGGGGCCAGGATGCCCAGGGTGGGCAGCATTAACACGCCGTTGCGCCCTAGCATCTGGTAGAGATCAGCGCGGGCCTGGTCGTAGGTTTGAATGATTTCCGCCACGCGCTCGGCCCGGCGCGGCTTAAGGATGGGCACTACAGCCAACAATTGGAACAGACCGCTGTAGATGGTGCCACGCCCCACCGCCTGCTTGAGTGCTTCGGCTGCCAGGCTGAACTTCTGACCATCGGTCGTGGTCAGCAAGTCATAAAACGGTTTTTCCAGCTCGGCGGCCAGCAGCTGCTGCAGGTTGAGGAAATGGGTGCTTACGTCGGGGAACGGCCGTTCCTGCGCCACCATGCCCGCCACTTCCAGCACCGTTTGGGCCATCACGTAAGCCGCGTCAATGCAGTCGGCTTTGCTGGTCATCTCGAAGCCGGTAGGGATGATGAGGTGCAACCCGCGCGCCGTTTGCGCCGGCGGCAGCGGCGTGTCGGTGATGACATTGTACACCAGCCGGGCATCGCGCACCGAACGCGTCAATGGTCCAACCCCCATCCACGAATCGAGATAGGAATCGGGCAGCGAGGGCCAGACGCCCTGGTGGCTGACCGCACCTGAAGCGGGTTTAAAGCCGACAATGCCGCAAAAGGCCGCTGGGATGCGGATCGAACCTAAAATGTCTGTACCCACGCCCAGCACGGTGGAACCTGAGCTTACCAGCGCCCCTTCGCCGCCGGAGGAACCACCAGCGGTGCGCGTTTCATCGAGCGGGTTGTTGGTACGGCCGTAAATCAAATTCTCCGTCTCGCCCGCCATGGCAAACTCGGGCACGTTGCTGCGCGCCAGGATAATCGCCCCAGCCTGGCGCAGGCGGCGCACCACCTCGGCGTCCGTATCCCAATGAATGGGCGGCATACGCCGTGACCCGGCGGTGACGCTGTGCCCGGCCAGGGCAAGCGTCTCCTTGACGCTGATGGGCAGCCCAGACAGCGGACCGGGACGTGGATTTTTGGCCTCGGCCAGAGCCTCATCCTTGAAGACGTGTACGGCCGCATTCAGACGCAGGTGGTTGGCCTCCAGCCGCTCCAGATATTCCGCTACGATAGCGGCAGAAGTGCGCTCGCCACTTGCCATTTGGCGCAGCAGTTCAGTGGCATCTGCCTGTTTTGGTTTTTTCACAGTTGGTTCCTCATTCACAAGATGCCTATTCTGGTGAGGGTCACGTATGAAACCGCTGCGATCACTACCGCAACCAGACTGCCAATCAGCCAGTCGGAGACTAACAGCAGGCCAATCGCATTTATCACCACCAAAACCAGCCAGTTTCTGCGATTGCGCTTTTTGTTCATTTTTTTACTCTGTGGCTGCGCCCAGGTTGCCCAGGGCCACGTCGATGCGCGAGAGGGTGATAGGGGAATCCCAGCGCAGCTTCAGGTTAGCCTGCAGCGCGGCAGCAGGCACAATAAACACGTGGTTGGCCGACGTCGACTGTCCCTGGCCAACGCTGTCTGGCATGGTTTGCAGGGCAGAACCAAAGGCCACGTCGGTCTGCCAGGATTCGTACTCGTTGAGATATTCATCCACCAGGGTAAAGTCGCGGTTGGAAACGGCCGTTTCGTTCTGATTGGTCACGTTCACCATGGGCACCACGTAGACGTAGCCAGAGGCAATATTGCCGTCGCTGGCGTACACCTGCACGTCCGTCACCTGGATCACCACACCAGCGAGGGCCACCGAAAAGTTCAGCTCCCCGGCCGCATAGTTGTAGTCGGTGGGCAGCGCCTCCGGGCCAGGTGCCTCTTCTTGAGCACAGGCTGCCAAAGTCAGGAGCACCATCGCAAAAAATAGCACACTTCTCAATTTCACCGTTGTCTCTCCTTCTGCATAGATGTCAGGTTTGATCTGGGGTTGTGCCAGAATAATACCTTACTTTTTACGAATCAGGCATAGTGGAGATTAGAGAGTGGAGATTAAGCAGCTCAATCTCCACTCTCTAATCTCCAGTCCCTCTGTTTCTACAAATCATCCGCCAACAGGGCCACATCGGCCAGATCGATGGCCTGGATTTGGTTAACGGCCGTTTGGGCAAAGCGGCAGGCAGCGGCCCGGGGATGCTCATCTCCCTCCACATCCAGCGACCACTGCGCCTGCTCAATCAGCCTGGCCAGGGCCAGCGAGCGGCCCAAAGTCAGGGCAAAGCGGCGTGCCCCGACTTCGAGGGCGGTTTGGTCGGCCATGTTGTTTTGCAGCCAGTGGATGGCTTCGGTCACGGCCGTTTGGGCCACGGTACCTGCTGTTTGCAGACGGTCGTCGGTCGCCAGCTGCACGCAGCGATTCACTTCTTTGGCCAGCGCCTGCAGCGGTTCGCCGCTGCGCCCCAGCGCCCGCAGCGCATCCAGCGACAGCACGTTGGTGGTGCCTTCCCAGATGGGCAGCACCTGGCTGTCACGCAGCAGCACCGGCAGGCCGGTATCTTCCACGTAACCCGCCCCGCCAAACGCCTCCAGCACCTCGCTGGCCACCACCACCGCCTGCTTGGCCGTGGTCAGCTTGGCCAGCGATGTGAGCAGCCGCAGCAGATGCGCCTCTTCTTCGCTGATAACTTCCGCCTCGTCCTTGCCAATCAGCTCCACCAGGAAAAAGGTGAGGTGGAAGGCGGCTTCGGTTTCCGCCTGCATCCAGGCCAGGGTATCGACGTGCAGCGGCTTTTTCGCCAGCGGCGCGCCAAAGGCAACACGCTTTTGAGCATAGCTGCGGGCCAGGGCCATGCCGCGCCGCATAAACGACGCCGCCGAGACGCTGTTCCAGGTACGCGTCAGGTGCAGCATGGGCACGATGTTACGCACGCCGTTGTTGAGCCCCATGACGGGCAGCGCCGTGGTGCCGGTCAGCATCAATTCGGCTGTGGGCACCTTGCGCGTACCCAGCTTGTCCTTCAGCCGCAGCACCTCGATGTTTTGCGGCTTGCCGTACTCATCCTTCGTTTCCAGGTAAAACAGGGCCAGCCCTCTGCCGCCGGGCGGATTGCCTTCCGGGCGGGCCAGGGTCAATGTCATTTGCGAGGTGGCGGCAGAGGTGAACCATTTACGGCCGTACAGCAGCCATTCCTCTTGCTCGTTCAGTCTGGCAATGGTTTCCGATAGGCCCACATCGGAGCCGCCGGTCGATTCGGTCATCCACTGGCCGCTGGTCCAGAACTCGGCCGGATCGCGGCTGGTGAGATGAGGCACGGCGCGGTTGATCAGCTCCTGGTTCCCCGAAACCAGCAAGGTGCGTGTGGCACCATCGGTCATGGCCAGGGGGCAGGTGTAAACATCGGTGGAGGGGTGGAAGAGGTAGACAAGGGCAAACTGGTAGATGCGGTCGAAACGGCCGTATTTGCCCTCGTAGGCCGCCGCCACCACGCCAAACTCGGCGGCCAGCCTCTCCGCTTTCTGCCACAGCGGGGACACTTCGATCTGGTCAATGCGGTTGCCCCAGGGATCCCACTGCGTCAGGACGGGATCGTTGAGTCGGTCGGCCAGCTGCATGCGGTACAGCTCGCCGCCTGCCAGATGGCCCACGGTGTGAAGCGGCCGTTCGACTTCGGCCAGTACCTCGGGTGGCAAGACGCGGCGCAGGTAGCTGCGCAAGACGCGGTCGTTGTTATATTGGTTGCCCAAAGTAGGCGGTGCTTGATTGAAGGGCTGAAGATTCATTTTTCACCTCAAATATTGGCTGAAACCTGATGTTCATCATTTCATCGAAAAGAACCGTCACCCATTATATCCTGTACACCTCTTTGTAAGGTCATCTGTAACGTTAGGTGTAAGAGCTGTGTGCTAGAGTACCGTTAAAGTTGGTCCTAGCAAGCGTTTGTCCGTTGCAAATATCCCAGTTCGCTTCCAAAAGAATCAGAACAGTTGTTAACAAGGAGGTGCTTATAGATTTTCCCTTTCTTTCAGTTATGTTTTAAATCGTGCCATGGTGGAAAAATGAAAACTAAACTTGTGTTCCTACTTATCTGCTGTCTAACCGCTTTGCTGGCGGTAACAAGCCTGGCCAGCGCAGCCCCCTCGGCCAAGATAGACGTTTGCCACAGCGAAGGCAATGGCGCTTATCACCTCATCAACATTAGTGAACGAGCTTTGGCTGCCCACCTTGCTCACGGCGATGGTCAACCTGGTGATCCGGTACCGGGAATGGAGGGCAAGGTCTTTGCTGAAGATTGCAGTGTGGTCGATGCTGCTCCTGACAACATTTATGATTCGATCCCCGCAGTTTATCCGGGCAGCTTCCCCAGCCTGGGTTATGAAGCCACCTCCACCGATGAATTTGGCGACCACATCCTGTTTGCTGGAAGTTCTCGCAACCTGCACTCTGTTGAGCTTAGCCTGACCAACTGGTCTTGCGAAAACGATTTTGACAATGTTGGCGGCGTTTGGGTGCCAAACCGGGATGGTAATGCTGGCGAAGCGTGTGCTACCAACCCTGGCAGCACATTTTCACATCCCGTTACCTTGAACATTTACGAGGTAGACAACAGCGGAGTGGATCCGGCTGTTGGTAACCTCATTGTCTCGGTGACGGAGAGCTTCGATATTCCCTTCCGGCCCTCGTGGGATTCTGTGAATTGCACGGCCTCTGGCCAAACACCGGCAACAAATATTCCCTTTGGCGGCAAGTGGTATGATCCAGTGTTGGGTGCCTGCGTCAATGGCTATGCTTTCAACATTACCTTCGACTTCACAGCCTTAAACGTTGTTTTGCCTGAGGAGGCCATCATTGGGGTAGTTTACAACACGGCCAACCATGGCCCTGCGCCTCTCGGTACGGCTGGTCCATACAGTTCGCTGAACGTTAGCGTAACGGCCGATGCTCCCTCTGTCGGCACAAATGTTGAAGCGGACACCGTGTTCTGGGACACCAGCTTTGGACCATTCTATTGTGATAGTGGCGCTGGAGGCACCGATATATTCCGCCGTGATGCTGGTTGCTGGGATACCTACACGCCAGTGGTTCGGTTTGACGCAAATTAACACCCTCGCATCAACCTTGCTAAGGTAGTTTTTTCGCGGGAGACCTGAGCCATCGGGTCTCCCGTAACTTTGCCGCAAACCGGGGTTTTACTTGATAAGAGTTTCTACTTACCCAACGAAGCACCATTGCACCCATTGATCACTCAGTTAAGGAGGTTGTCATGGATTTGGTTAGCATCTTGTTGTGGATTGTTCTCGGTGGTGTTGCTGGATGGATTGCCAGCATCGTTATGAAGCGAAATGCGCAGATGGGAATGATTGCCAATATTGTTGTTGGCATCGTCGGCGCTGTCATCGGCGGAATTTTGGTCGATTTGCTCGGCTTTGCCCCCGCGACAGGCTTCAATTTTTATAGTTTGATTGTGGCGATTTTAGGCGCCATCATCTTGTTGGCGCTTGTGGGCATGGTACGCCGCGCCGCATAAATCAGGTTTACGCAAGTTTTGCAGCAAAACGGCTGGCCCACTGATGTGGCGCCAGCCGTTTTTTATTAGTTGAAGTTGTTTGAGCCTATTTTTTGCCGGTAAAAATCCGCTTGAAGGCCAAGCGCGTTTCCGGAAATAATGCATAAAAAACCACGGCAACAACCCCTCCGTAAGCGGCCGTTGCCAGAAGACAGACGCCTAACTGGGCCAATACACCGTCCTTACTAAACGTGCTTAATCCCCAGCGAAGGATCACGGTGCTAACGATTGTACCTAACATGGCCGAGATGAAAACGGCCGTTAACCACATCAATTCTTCTGTAGATAAATTTTCCACCCACTGCTGCCACTTTTTCATGTTGTTGATGCTCCTGTGTAAGCGTCTTTTATATTTCCCAAAATCTATACAGGCAAAATAGCTTGCCCAATTTGTTCTACACAAACTAATGGACCATCCTAACAAACATTCCTTCGATAATTTATGGGAAAACCCTCTCAATAGGGCCAAACCTGGGGACAAATACAGAGGAAATTAATACTATTGGCTCTTTCGGATTCCCCGGGGTTTGCAACAAATTAACGCGAATGATCACGAAAATTAGCGTTCATTCGGGCTAATTCGCTGCAAAAATCAGCCTGACCCCGCCAAATCCTAAAGGGTCTTCAGGAATTCAGGGGATTTACAATCTGTGATGCGTGAAACGTGAAACGTGACCAGCGAGACATCACGTTTCACGCTTCACGTTTCACGCCAAACCCCACGAAATCCCAAAGAGCCATCCTAAATACCCCCACTGTTTTAAGTGAGTTGGGTAACCCGATAATTGGGTGATTTCTTTCAATTACCCAATTACTCAATTACATAATATTGCCAAACACCACCAACCGTTTCCACCCGAACTCTGCCCTCCGCTTCGAGCAAGTCGAGGTAACCGATGAGCATCCACAGCCCGGCGAAGCGGAAGGCGGGTGGGTAGTGGGCGTACATCTCGTTCATCAGGGCGTAGGCGGTGTGGTAGCCCTGCTGGACGAGCGCCAGGGCCTCGGCCTTGCGCTTGTGGATGCGTTCGCGCTGGGTTTGGATGAGCTGGCGGTGGTTTTGGAACGGTTCACCGTGGCCAGGGTACACCGTGTCGATGTCTAGTGCCTCACACCGTTTGAGCGATTCCATGTAGATGGGCAGGCTGGGCTGGCGCGGTTGGTTGGGCAACGGCCGTTCCACAATCGGTGTCGGCGTTTTGGGCAGCAGCATATCGGCGGAGAGGAACTGGCGGCTGTCTGGCTGATAGAAGCAGGTCTGGTGGCTGGCGTGGCCCGGCATGTGCAGCACCTGCCAGTCGGCGCCCCCCAACGACAGCCAGTCGCCCACCTGGAACGTGTGAATGCAGGCGGCAGGCACGGGTGTGATGTCATCGGCGATCTGGGCGAAGTAGGCCAGCACCAGCTGCGCCATCTCGTCAGAGAGCCCGGCCTGGAGCAGAAAGTGATCGCGGTAATAGTCGGCGCGCAGGCCAAACAGCTTTTTCGGCTCGATGAGCCACTCGGCGCCCATGTCGGCAATCCATACCTGCGCTCCGCTGAGGGCAGCAATTTTGGCAGCCAGGCCAAAGTGATCGACGTGGGGATGGGTAATGACAAGGCGGCGAATGTCGGCGGGGGTGAGGCCGTGCTGCCCCAGGCCAGCGTTGAGGGCGTCCCAGCTGGCGGCCGTTTCCACACCGCAGTCCACGAGAACGGGTTCAGGCTCTGTGAAAAGGTAGCTGTTCACCGAGCCAACATCAAATTCGGTTGGCAGTTCGATGCGAATGGGTTTCATGCCAGGATTGTACTTGAAAATGCCGCGAGGCTTCTGATTCGTGATTTTTCGCCTGGTTTTACGACAAGTCTGGTTGCAGCACGGCCGTTTCTACCCAGTCATCGACCAGCAGGCGATACAGTTTGGCCGCCCGGCGCAGCTGCCAGAGGTGGGTTGATTTGTGCAGTGTGATAGCCTGGTTGGCCAGGGCTTTTTCAAGGTCGTCCACCCCCCACCAGCGAAAGGCACTGCCCGCCATATCGTCGCCGGGGATTACTTCGCCGCCTTCATAGCGCAGCAGGTAGTAGATGCCCACCATTAAAGGCACCTTGTCGTCGTAGTGGAAGGATTGGCTGTGCAGGACGGTTAACGGCCGTACCACAATCGCTCCCACCTCTTCCCGCACCTCGCGCAAGATGCCTGCCAGAATCGTTTCGCCTGCTTCCAGCCCGCCGCTGACGGTTTGCCACTCGTTACGGCCGTTGCGCCGCGGCGAAGAAAGCAGCAAAAACTGTTCGTTCTCGTTGATGATGATAGCTTGGAGGGCGATGGCCGAGGTGGCAAACGGCCGTCCACGCTGGCTCAGAATAACTGGCTGATTCTTCAAACTGTATTTCCCAACCTGGACAAGCCAAAACCAAAGAGGATTTTTATCAACAGATTTCGCAGATTAAGCAGATAAATCTTTTCAATCTGCGAAATCTTTGATTTTTTGTACAGGGTGCAAGAGTTGTACTGGTAACGGACTAAGCTTCCTGGACCAGCCAGTGCAGCACAGCGCGAATCTGGCTGGCGTGCCCGGCGGTTTTGTAGTAGTCGTGAATGTTGTGCCACTGCTCGGTGTCGGGCACGGCCGTTTCCCACGGGCAGTTCACCAAGGCAATTACGTCTGCATCCTCGCTGGGCTGGGGATTGATTCCCTGCGCCAGCGCCGCGCGGCACTGCGCTTCGATGGCATTGAAGTAGGCGATGTTGTCCAGCAGCAGCTGCCGCCCCGCGGTGACCGGCGCGTGGCAGTAGAGCACAGTTTCGGCGGGCAGTGCCGCTAATTTAGCCAGCGATGCGCGCATCTGCGGCAGGCCGTCGGGCGTGCGGGCCATGGGATAGGGCAGCTCAGCCGCGTCAGCCGCCAGCAGCGTTTCTATTTCCGGCAGGAACACAGAATAGTGGTCGTCGGTGTGACCGGGGGTGGGCAGCAGCTCCAGCGTCAAGTCGCCGCCATCGATGACAAATTTGTCCTGAATGAGCATCGTCGGCGGGGTAAAACGCACCTCGCTGAAGACCTCGGGCTCCAGCTCCTGCATTTTGGCCAGGTATGCCTGCGCTTCTTCTTGCTGGAATTTAGGCGGGCTGAGGTGGCTGCCGATGATTGGAGCCGGGTATACGGCCGAATCGCCCGCAAACAGCTGGTTGCCCCAGCAGTGGTCATAATCCGCGTGGGTGTTGATGACCAGAAGCTGACGGCCGTTTGTCAGGTAGGGCCGCGCATAATCCAGCATCTGTGCGGCCGTTTGCGGATTGATCACCGTGTCTACCAGCACCACAAAGCGCCCACTCACCACGATAAACGTGTCCACCAGACGGCCGTTGCGGCAAACCAAAATGCGCTCATCCCAGCCTTGATTTTCGATTAATTGTAATTCGTTTGTATGGGACATATTGAGTAATTGGGTAATTGGGTAACCAGGCAATTACCCAATTACAGATTCTTAAGCAGCCTGCGGCAGCGTAAACACAAACCGGCTGCCCACGCCACCGGGCCCTGGCTCAACCCAGATACGGCCGTTGTGCGCCTCCACCGCCAGTTTGCAGTAAGACAGGCCCAGGCCAAAACCACGCGGGCGAATGCCCCCGGCTTCTACCTGGGCAAAACGAGCAAAAATGTGCTCGCGCTCTTCCGGGGCCACGCCAGGACCGGCATCCAACACGCTCACTTCAACCATACCGTTATCGGGAACGGCCGTTACCACCAGCGGTCCGCCCTTGGGCGAATATTTGATGGCATTGTCGGTCAGATTGGTCAGCACCCGGCGAATCTGGTCCGGATCGGCCCAGACAGGTGGCAGGTCCGGCGGAAAGTTCAGCTTCAGCGTCATTTCGCGTTTTTCCAGGGCGAAGGCGTTAAGCTGCATTACTTCGTTCATGAGGTCGGGAATGTGGGTAGCCTGCCGTTCGCCTAACGGCCGTCCCGCGTCAATCTGGGCAATGTCCAGCAGCGAATCCACCAGGTCCTGCATGCGCATGTGCGACAGCCGGGCAATCTCCAGCAGTTCGCGGTTGGCTTCCAGCACATCCGTGGGCAGCACCAGCTCCAGCATGTTCAAGGCGCTAAACAAATTGCCCAACGGATTGCGCAGATCGTGCACCACCAGCTCGCTCAGCTCCTGGCGGCGCTGCTCCAGGCGGCGCAGCGCCTCATTTTCTGACTGGAGCACCTCCACCTCAGCACTCAACTCACGGCCAATAGCCGTGTTCACCCGCGACAGCTCCTCGGCGGCCCGCAGCCGGTTGGACAATATTTCCATCATGTTGGTGCTGAAGTTGGGGTCAATTTGCAGCAGCTCAAAAAAGTCGTTGCGGTGAATGCCCAACAGGCGTACGTCGTCCAGGGCCACAATTGAAGCGGAGCGCGGTTTGTTGTCGATAAGCGACATCTCACCCACCACTTCACCCGGTCCGCGATAGTTAACGCTGGCCGGGTTATAAAAATCGCCCTGCACCACGGCCACCCGGCCTGACCAGATGAGGTAAGCAATGTCACCATGCTGGCCTTCGCGCACCACAATTTCCCCGGCGGCAAAACGATGCTCAATCATCACCTGGTCCAGCACCTTGCGGTCCAGCGACGAGAGCAGGCTGACCACGGTGGAACCAGCGGCCGTTGCCGACGGATCGATGGGTGCGGGCTGGGCGGCCCGAATCACGTCAAATTCAAGGTCGGATAACTTTTCTCTGTCCATAAACACGCCTGACTTGTGCAGTTGCCCAGAAGTTCTTCATAGGTATTTATGTTAAGGCAACTGCTTAAGTGTTTTGCTCTTGTACCACAATAACCTATTAAAAACCTACGGAGCAAAACACAAGTGCTGCACAAAGTTATGCGTTTGATGAGTGGTAGATTAATTGGTGACGGCCGCTATTATGCCCTATTCTCGGCCAGTTGCCACCCTGCCCCCAAAAACTATCGCGCCAGCAAGCCAGGCGCATCAAAAAAGATGCGCTCTCCCTGAAACTTCTCTTTTTTCATATCCCAGGGAAACAGGATGGTGACTTTAAACTCGATGGGATCGCCCGTGGGTGGATTGCCCAGCCAGCTGCCCTGGTGTGTGGCCGTCACGCGGGCCTCTTCATACACGCCCTGCGGCCCGATAACGATGTATTGCAAATCAAAGTGGATGTCGGGAAAGGCAGTGAGTAATTCCGTGTAAAAGCGAGTGGCGCCTTCTTTGCCATGCCACTGATGGCCGGTTTGCACCAGTTCATACACACAATCGTCGGTGAGGGTAGACATGAGGCCGGGGATATCGCGGTTGTCTTCGGCAATGGAGTGGGTTTTCCACTCGCGGCGAATTTGATCGTACAGTTCCGGTGTGATTTTGCGCCGGTACAGTTCTAGCACGTTTTCATGTCCCATCACTTTCTCCTTTGTCTTTCTTCAGATGCGACGCCTTCAGAAAGTGCGTCGCACCTCTCACGTTTCACGTTTCAAACCCGTTGTAGGGCTGCGGCGCGTTGTTGTGGTCTTCAATCTCCCATGTTTTGCGCCAGAGCGAACTGGCGCCGTCAATGCGAATTGATTCGCCGCTGATGTAGCTGGCGCCGGGAGAGAGCAAAAAGACGATGGCAGCGGCCGTTTCGCTTTCCGTGCCCATGCGCTTGAAGGGAATGTCTTGCACCACGTTTTGAATGAATTCCTTGGCTACATCCGGGTAGTTGTCCAGGCCGCTGGATTCGATGAGGCCGGGGGCCACGGCGTTGATGCGCACGCCGGAGCGAGCCCACTCCACCGCCAGCGTCTTGGTAAGGTTCTCGACCCCCGCCCGCGCCGCCGCAGAGTGGGCCATGCCGGGGAAACCACGCCAGTTTTCCATCAGCATGTTGACGATGACGCCGCCGTGATCGCGCATGTGCTGGTTGTACGCCTCACGGCACATCAAAAAGGTGCCGGTGAGATTGGTTTCGACCACCGCGTGGAATCCTTTTTTGCTGATAAATTCCGCCGGACTGAGGAACTGCCCCCCGGCGTTGTTCACCAGGCCGTGCAGGGCGCCGCGCGCGGCCAGCACCTCGGCAAACAGCGCCTGCACCTGCGCTTCTTCGCGGATATTGCAGGTGAAGGTGGAAGCCTGGCCGCCCATTGCAGTGATTTCGTGGTGAACGGCCGTTAACTTCTCCGCCGTCCGCCCCACCAACACCACGTGCGCACCGAGAGCGGCCAGTTCAACGGCCGTTGCCCGGCCAATGCCGCTGCCGCCGCCCGTCACCACAATCGTCTGCCCGGCAAACAAGTCCGCCCTAAAAATGGAATGATAACCGTTCATAATTCTAAAAACGCCTTTGCAACCCCAACATGCGATCCGATCCTCTCTAGTTCGCCATGATGCGAACAACAACTTAACCTTCTCCTGTTGCTGTCATGCTGAGAGCCTGTGCTGAGGCTGCCGAAGCATCCTCCGAAGCATCCCTCTAAACTTACAATCTACAACTCCTCACGAATGCCAGCGTTTTTCTGCCATAACGCCTCAGGGATGCTTCGCTTTGCTCAGCATGACAGGTGGAAGCCTTTAGAGAATGCCAACCCGCTCATAAAAGCCACGCATGGCGTCGGCCACGGCGCGCGGTTTTTCTACGGGCGACGAATGCCCCGCATCGGAAATAACGCGCAGGCGGGTGTCGTGAATGCGGTCGGCCATCGTTTGGGCGTAGGTGGTTGGCGTGGCCGCATCGTGTTTGCCTACAATTACCACGGTCGGCGTTTTGATGTTGCCTAACTGGTTAGTCACACTTTCGCGGTCAAAAATTGCCTTGGCAAAGGCCGTAACCGCCTTGGTGTTATGCCCGGTAATAATGCTGCGCCACTTTTTTACCTCTTCCTGGCGCTTTGGGTCTTCTAAGAACACCTCATAAAACAAAATCGGCATCACTCGGCCAATGACCGGCCGCCAGCCCACCAGGTTGACCGTTTTGAGCAGCAGGTTGTACTGCGACACCTTGCTCTTCTCTTCCGGATCGGCCGACGTGTCGATGAGCACCAGCGACTTGAGCAGTTCCGGGCGGCGCAGAGCCAGGCGCAGGCCAACAAAACCGCCGGTTGACATGCCCACAAAGTGCACGGGGGCGATATTCAGCGCTTCGATCAGGCCAATGGCATCATTCACAATGGCGTCGATGTCATAGCGGCTGGTGACGGCTTCGGAACGGCCGTGTCCCCGCTGGTCGTAGGTAATGCAGCGAAACTGATCCTGAAACGTCTCCACCTGTTGATCAAACATGGTGTGGTCCATCAGGTAGCCGTGGGAAAACAGCATTACCTCTGGGCCGGACCCTTTTTCCTCGTAAAACAAATCCACATTGTTAACCCGAATTTGCGGCATGTGAATCCTCCTCTCCACTTGGTGGAAGCCCTTCTTGTGCGGGCAATTGGTTGGCTAACGGCCGTTTCCCCTGCCTCGTCATGCGCTGCCACAAACCGGTCGGTTCACGACGTTGAAAATCGGCCAGGAGCAAAATAAAACGGTTCTTTGGGAACTCATGGGGTTGACAGCAAATGTGGGTCAGGCAATGAAATGCCGATACCCATTCAGGTCAAGCCACAGACGGCGAAACAGACTGTCAACCCGTTTGAGACCATAAGAACGCCTGGTGATCGTTTTCAATTTATTGTTGAGTCCCTCAACAAAACCACTGCTGGCTCGTTTGTCAAAATAATTGGCAATTTCATCCAAGTGGTTATGCAGGGACTTGAGAAATTTGTCGAAGCAAGTGAGCGCCGCGCGCTTCACTTTGGCGGCCCATTTTTGCAGACGCTGCCGTCCTTGAGTCAAGCTCAGGTCCAGGTTGAAGATAGCGGTCAGCTCTTCACGCAAGGTGTAGGCTTGATGCAGGCGTGGCGTATAGTGGAACAGGCGGCGCAATCGAACCTTATCATCCTCATCGAGATTGTCATAGTTGTGGCGCAATACCCAGTGCAGGCCGTGGCACACCTCTTGGTAAGTCGCTTCGGGTAATTCCCGGCGTAAGCGGCGCAGTTCCTGCATACGCAACGTGTCGAAATCGTCCCGATAGCTCCGGGCCACATGGAACCGGTCAATGACTACTTTGGCTTCGACTTGAGGATGAGCCGTCAGGAAATCGGCGATGGCGCCCAGATAGCCATCCCACATATCGGTGCAGAAGGTGTGGATGGTGGCATGCAGCCGTCGAGGAATCGTCATGAGAAAGTCGCTCACCGTCTTTTTTTTCGATCCTTGAGCACCGCCAGGATGAGGACAGTCCCATCATCCTGGCGAGCGGTCAGCACGGCGCGGTAGCTTTGGCGCCCTTTCTTGTGGGCCACTTCGTCAATGCCGATGCTGCCCAGGTTCTGGACCTGCTCCCAGTTGACTTCTTCCTCAACTTGACGCTCCAGGGCACCCACAACGGCATCGTAGCCCAGGTTCTCTTTCAGGCTGACATCAGCCACCGTGCTGCCGATGAGCAGTTTCATCAGGTACCGGTCATAGGCTTTGGTGTGCGGGCTGCGCTGGTCATACCATTTCAATGTCTGTGTCGTGGTCGGATGGTGTAAACAGGTGGGGCATTGTGCCCGTCGTGGTCGAATCTCGATAGTCGTCTCTTGCCCCAGGATAGGCAAATGACGCAAACGCACCGTCTGACCATGGCCATAGTTGCAGGCAATCTCTTGTTTACAAACGCCACATTGGGTTGTGTCGCGGCGACTTTCAACCGTAATAATGAATTTACCGTCTTGTGTGTGCTTGGTAGCAAGCACATCAACCTGAGGAATATCTAGGGGAAAACTGATTCTGGCAGGGGTAGATATGGGCATGGGTTTCACTCCGTTTTTGAAAATGTCTGCCATTCTACATCACCACCATATCTGGGTACACCCCTTGTATTCCCAAAGAACCAATAAAACTTGATAAAATGCCTAAGCCAATGACGATGTAAATGATGGTGAAGATTTTGCCCACGGCCGTTTGCGGTGAAAAATCGCCGTAACCCACCGTGGTCAACGTAATGACGCTAAAGTAGAAAGCATCTAACCAACTCCAGCCCTCCACTACATGATAAAACCAGGTGCCGCTCAGCAAAATCAGCAGCACGGACCAAAACAAGCCGCGAAACTCCGGCTCCTTCAGCCCCTCGCGAATGCCCCGAACCAGGCGAATAAGATAGATAAAGAATGCAGGCATTAGTTTGAACTGTTACCTTAGACGGGAACTGAAGCGTGAAACGTGAAACGTGATGTGCTTAGATCACGTTTCACGCTTCACGCTTCACGCATGACTTCAACGGCCGCTTTGGCCATCAGCGGAATCATCGGGCCAAAGGCAGCAAAGCGGGCGTCTTGCGTCTGTCCCCGCGCATAGCGGATGTAAATTTGGGCAATAATTACCACCAGGCGGAACAATCCCAGGGTATGATAAAAATTGATGTTGTGGACGGAACGGCCGCTTTTTGCCGCATACCGTTCCACCAACTCTCGCCGGGTCAAAAAGCCCACATCGCCGGTGGGCATCATCGCCATTTGCTGGAAGTAGGGTGCGTCCGTCGGCTCGGTCCAGTAACACAGCAGCGCACCCAGGTCGGACATCGGATCGCCCAGGGTGCACATGTCCCAATCAAAAATGGCCACCAGCCGCCCCGGATCATCCTCGGCCAGCATCACATTGTCCAGCTTATAATCGTTGTGCACCAGCGAAACATCGGCCGAGGCGGGCAAATTGGCCTTTAGCCACTGGTAAATGCTGTCCATCTCCGGCAAATCGGCTTCTTTGGCGCCGTGCCACCGCTTGTACCAGCCTTCCACCTGTCGCTCGATGAACCCTTCCGGCTTACCCAAATCGCTCAGCCCGAGCGCAGCAAAATCAACGGCATGAAACTCGGCCAGTGCATCCACCATGGCCTCGCTCATGCCGCGGGCTGCGTCGGGCATGTCGGCGAACTGCGGCGGCATGGTGCGGCGAACCACAACCCCTTTGCGCCGCTCCATCACAAAAAAGTCGGCCCCGATGAGCGCTGGATCGTCGCAGTACAAAAAGGCGCGCGGCGCGACCGGCAGTGCCTGGTGCAGCACGGACAGCACCTTGTACTCCCTCGCCATATCGTGCGCCGATTTGGCCACCGGCCCCAGCGGCGGTCGGCGCAGGACGTATTCATGGCTGCCAAAATCCAGCAGGTACGTCAGATTAGCCGCCCCACCACCAAACTGCCGCACGGTCAACGGATTTTCGCTGCCCGGCAGCTGCCCGCGCAGGTACGCTGCCAACCGCGCCTCGTCAAACTGCTCATCCGGCCGTACTTCAATGGTGTCTTTCATCGCTTAACTTCGCGCCACACGTTGATAAAAAACGCCTGGCCCACGCCCTTTCCGCTCTATCACCCCCAGTTCCAACAGGAACTTGAAATCAAGAGCACGTGTGGCTTTTGCCCGTTCCGTAATCCTGGCATACTCCTTGTCGGTGATGAAGCCGTTTGCATCGATATGCGCCAAAATAGCTTCATGATAGGGCTTCAGGGTTGTGTCCGGCGCGGCCAGGTTGTTCTCGATTTGCTTTTGCACCCGCAGCAGTTCGTCTAAAATGCCCCCCGCAAAATATTCGAGCCAGGGTGTAAAATCCAGGCTGTCTACCAGATCGTAGTAATTGCCAAACAACCCTACCGTTTGAAAGTAGCGTGATACATTTTGATTGTAGTAGTTTTCGAAGCTGAACAGATTAAAGGTATTCAGACCCAGCCCAGCTAAGAGCAATTTGGTGGCCAGGCGAGTGGTACGGCCGTTTCCATCCACAAACGGGTGAATCACCACCAGCTGCTTATGAAAAAGTCCGGCCAACAAAATTGGGTCCAACACACCGTGGTTCGCCTGCACAAAAGCCAGCAGATCATTTACCAGCTGAGGCACATCCCCATGATCAGGCGGGAGATATACCACATCGCCGCTGCGCGGTTCATGGACCACAACCGGTTCCTGCCGCAGCCGCCCCACTTGATGGGCAGGCAGCAGTTCCTTTACCACACCAGCATGAATTTTTAGCAGCAAGTCCAGCGTCAAGACTTTATCTTGATCAGCATTGAGCCAGGTGAGCACCTGGTTGTAATTGACCACTTCGCGTTCGCTGTCACGCAGCTGTTTCGGCTGACTTTTCAGCAGCCGCTTGACCTGCGTCAGCGGCAGCGGATTGCCTTCAATGCTGGTTGAGGCATACGTGGAAACAGCCCGTGCCTCTGCCTGCATCTGCACCAGCACCACGTCCGAAACCAGCCGCTGGTTCAGCATGTGTACCAGCAGCGTGATTTCTTTGATGCGCTCCAAAAGAAAAGGTGAGATTCGATAGTTTGGTTCAAACATAATTATCGTCTAATTATAGACGATTTTTAGACGATTCGCACGTAGAGACGTTGCAATGCAACGTCTCTACGCGGCGTACTGCGCAAAAATCCGCCGGGCCACCGACCATTTATGCACCTCGTCCGGGCCGTCGTAGATGCGGGCGGCGCGCTCATGGCGGAACCAGTAGGCCAGCGGCGTGTCGTCAGTCATGCCCAGGCCGCCGTGCACCTGGATGGCGCGGTCCAGCACCTGTTGCAGCACGTTGGCCACGTGGAACTTGATTAGCGAGATGTCGTCGCGGGCGGCGTATTGCCCCTCTTCGTCGATGCGTTTGGCGGTGGCCAGGACCATCAGGCGGGCGGCGTTTATTTCGGCGCGGCTTTCGGCCACCCAGTTTTGGATGGTTTGCTGCCCGGCCAACGGCCGTCCCGGAGCCACCTCTCTTTTTAGCGCATAGGTACACATCAGCTCAAAGGCCCGCTCACAAATGCCAATCCAGCGCATGCAGTGGTGAATCCGCCCCGGCCCCAGCCGCTCCTGGGCGATGGCAAAACCTGCACCCTCATTGCCCAGCACGTTGGTCAGCGGCACCCGGACGTCCTCGTAGCGCACTTCGGCGTGGCTGGCCCAGCCTTCACCCGCCTCGCCCATCACCGGGATGTTGCGCACCAGGGTGAAGCCGGGTGTATCCAGCGACACGATGATCTGGCTGGCCTGGGCGTGGCGGCTGGCTTCTGGGTTGGTAATGGCCATCACCACGGCAAACGCCGCCCCATCGGCCGAGCTGGTAAACCATTTGTGGCCGTCGATGATGTAGCTGTCGCCTTCGCGAACGGCCGTTGTGCTCATCATCGTCGGGTTAGAGCCAGCGTGCTCCGGTTCCGTCATCGAAAAGCAGCTGCGAATCTCGCCGCGCAGCAGGGGCATCAGGTACGTCTCCTGCTGCTCCGGCGTGCCGTGCTCAATCAGAATTTCCATGTTGCCAGAATCCGGCGCCTGGCAGTTAAACACAAAATGGCCAATGGGCGTCTGGCCCAGCTCCTGGCTCATCAGGCCGTGCTCAAACAGGCTCAGCCCCAGGCCGCCATATTCCTTGGGGATTTGCGGCAGCCAGAGGCCCAGTTCCTTCACCCGCTGCCGCTTCTGCTGCAAAACGGGTTCCATGGCGTTAAACCCTTTGGCCAGAAAATCACGCTCCAGGGGAATCAACTCCTCGCGCACAAAGGCGCGTGCGGTGGCTAAATTTTGCTTGAGTTCAGGGGAGAGGTTGAACACTTTGTTACTCCGTTGATGGAGTAATTGAGTAATTAGGTAATTGGGTAATTAGGTAATTGCCGTCGGTGGCGCTAATTACTCAATGACTCAATTACCCAATTACATTCCCAATAAACTGCCCACCATCAATCAACATCGTCGCGCCAGTGGTGAAGCTGGAGGCAGCCGAGGCCAGGTAGAGGGCCATGCCAGTCAGTTCTTCCGGCTCGGCCATGCGGCCCTGAGGGATTTGCTTCATGACGGCCTTATTGATTTGCGGATTGCCCCAAATGGCGGCGCTGAACTTGGTTTTGATAAAGCCGGGGGCGATGGCGTTGACCTGGATGTTGTCGGCGGCCAGTTCTGCGGCCAGCACCTGGGTGAGCATGAGAACGGCCGCTTTGCTCACGCAGTACACCCCCATACCCGGCTGCGGGGTCAGCCCGGCAATCGAGGCGATGTTGATGATTTTGCCGCCGCCGCGGGCCTTCATGACGGGCACGCAGCCCTTGGCCACGCGAAAATACCCCTTCACGTTCACGTCCAGAATTTTGTCCCAGTGGCTCTCGTCGGCGGTCATCACCGGGCCGAAGTGAGGATTGGTAGCCGCGTTGTTCACGGCGATGTCGATGCCACCGTACGCCTCAATCGCTTTGGCCACCAGTTCATTCACGGCCTCGTCATCGCCTGTGTGGGCGGCGATGGGCAGCGCCTCACCCCCACTGCGGCGAATGATGTCCGCCACCTCGTCCAGCGACTCCTGCCTGCGGCTGGCCAGCACTACTTTGGCCCCGGCAGCGGCATACGCCTCGGCAATGGCCTGCCCGATGCCCCGCGACGCACCGGTGATCAGGGCGACTTTTCCGGTAAGATCAAAATCTGGCTGCTTGCTCATGTTGCCTCTCGTATTTGGTTGGTTGACGGATAAATCCAACATGGAACCTGCCGAACTATAATCGGCAGAGGGCTTTTGTGCAATGAAAAAATGCAAGGCGTAGGCTGTTCACGGTACGGCCGTTGAGCGCCTTGCTGCCGCACTGTTATCCTAAAAATGACTACTTGCGGAGGTAACCACCCATGAACCGTTTTCGATTTTTGCCCATCTTCATCATACTTTTGCTCATCACCGCCTGCATACCTAGCGAAGCCCGGCCAACCAGCATTCCAACCGTACTAACCAACACGCCGGAAGCAACGGCCGTTCCCACCGAAACCGCCCAACCCACCCGCACACCATTGCCTACAGCAACACCGCTGCCAGAGGTAACGGCCGTTCCCACCAGATACATCGGCCCAACGCCAACACCAACTTTCACGCCAACACCGATTTACCCACTGCTGCCCAGCGAAAACAGCCTCACCCTCACTGTGCAAAATCATTGGGGCGGCGTGCCGCAGGCGGTGCTGGTGGATGGCTCCACCGCTTACCTGGCCGTTGGCCCGCGCCTGGTGGCCGTTGATGTCACCGACCCCACTGCGCCCCTATTTTTAGGGCAGAGTCCACCAGCCAGCGACGTACTGTACGACATTGTGCAAATCGGCACGCTCGTTTACGGCGCTGCCGGGCAGGCTGGTTTGGTAGTGCTGGACGTCACCAATCCGGCCAATATCCAGCTGGTTGATGCCGGACCGGGTTACAGCGGCGCGAATCCACCATACGCCCAGGCAATTGACAGCAGTAACGGCCGTCTTTTTGTCACCAACCTGGGCGTGCGTACCGAAGCTTTTACTCGCCCGGTAGATTTGCTCTGGTTTGATCTGACCACCCCCACTACGCCTACTTTTGCTGGTTCCATGCCACTGAAAGACGCTGAAGGATTCAGCGCCACCGATGATTTGCTCTTTATCGCCACTGAATCTGGCGTTCAGATCGCCGATCCGCGAGAGCCGACACAGGAACTTAGCCGGATTGGCAATGCTGAAGATGTGTTTCGGGTGAAAACGGCCGTTCACAATAACCATCTCTTCCTTCTTTACTTGGGGTCAGAACCGCGAATCTTCCTTTACGACGTGACCGATCCCGCTGCGCCAGAAGCGATACCACAAAGCCAACTGTTTTCACCCGCCTTCTTCAGCCTGGCGACCGGCAACGACAATACTCTGGCCACCAGCTTCGGTCATGGTGAATTTGGCTACTGTTTTAGCCAGATAACTCTTGTAGACATTGCCCAACCTGAAGCGCCACAAAAAACGGCCGAATTTGACCCGCAAAACTGTATCAGCGACATGGTGGGCAGCGGTGAACTGCTCTACGTAACCGGCCTCAGCGGCTTACAAATCTACAGCACCAGCGACCCGGCCAATGTGCAGTTGCTCGGCAGCTACACCAACCCGGTCGGCTTCCAAACTATTGAAGACATTCTGCCCGGCCAGCCCACCAGCTACCTCCTCACCAACGAAGGGCGCGGTTCCACCATTGTTAGCCTGGATCTGAACCAACCCACGCCCGTTTTGCTGGGCCAGACGGAACCGTACACCGGCAGCCAACCGCTCCAGCTCCTAGAAACTGGGCAAACGCTCGCAGCCACCATTTGGAACAGCAGCATGCTGCTTTTTGACAGCAGCGATCCGACCAACCTGACCCCGCTGTACGAACCCGTTGAAGAAGGCGAAGCGCTGGGCAGCCTGCATGGCGCAGCGTTGGTAGACAACTTCCTGTACATGCCCCTGCAAAATCAATATATGTTTTCAGGAAACCTGGGCGTGTTTGATCTGCAGGACCCAAGCAATCCTCAGTTGGTAAACACAGTGCAAACCGGGCTGCAAACATTCGATACCATGGTTTTGGGTGACGGCTATCTTTATTTGTTAGAAGGCTATGAACAGCTAAATTTGGCAATCGTCGATATTCACCAACCTTTAGAACCCAGGCTGGTCAGCAACCTTGCCTTACCGGACGACGCCAGCCACCTGGCGGTGGTGGACAATGTGCTCTACGCTCTGTGCAGCGGCGACAGATGCAACTCGCTTACCGTGATTGATGTGGCTGATGGAGAACGGCCGTCTATCATCAACCAATGGCAGCTCCCCTTCACCGTAGCCGATACTCTCACCGTGGGCCAGCAAATCTACGTCCTGGCCGACGACAACACCCTGCGGGTGCTGGACGCCAGTCAGCCAGACCAGCCCACAGTAATTGGCCTGCTCGATCTGCCGGGTTGGTACGGCCGTCTCACCGCCGCCAACAACACGCTTTACGTCTCGGCCAGCATGGCCGGGCTGTTTATGGTCACCACCCCACCGTAACCACATGGTTCTTCATCAGTCCCACTTTTTTGGGACGCCGATGAACGCGGATGAGCCCAGATGACAGGCATCTTTCCGCGTCATCCGCGCTTGTCCGCGTCCAATTATTTTGCCTGTCGAACACCTGACCCAAACCATTCCCGACAACAGATGTCAGGAATCTTGGGCTAAACTCATTCGCATAACATTTCCCCGGAAACTGTCCAAAAGATAGTTCACCTTTATGGTAGTTTCTGGGGAAATCGAGGAGGTTCACTATGAAATTTGGATTTATCATTCCCAGCGGCGATGCCCGCACGGTGGCCGAACTGGCAAAAACGGCCGAATCTGCCAATTGGGACGCCATCTTTGTCTGGGAACCGGTCTGGGGCATCGACGCCTGGGTCAGCCTGACGGCCGCCGCCATGGTGACCGAGCGCATCCGCCTGGGCACGATGATTACCCCCGTCTCGCGCATGCGCCCCTGGAAGCTGGCCAGCGAAACGGCCACCCTGGACAATCTCTCCGGCGGGCGCGTCATCCTGGGCGTGGGCCTGGGCGCAGTCGATACCGGCTTCCACGCCTTCGGCGAAGTCACCGACCGTAAAACTCGCGCCGAGCTGCTGGACGAAGGATTGGGCGTCCTGACCGGACTGTGGCGCGGCCAGCCATTTAGCTACAGTGGCAAACATTACCAGGTGGCGGAATGCGACTTCTTCCCGCCGCCGCCGCCGTTACAGCAGCCGCGCATCCCCATCTGGATGGTGGGCGCCTGGAACTGGCCCAAGAGCATGGCCCGCGTCCTGCGCTACGACGGCTTGCTGCCCAACGTGCTGGATGCAGACAAGCAGCACCAGCCGCTCATGCCGGAAGCCGTCGCCGACATGGCAGCTTTCATCCGCGCCGAAAAGCCCAACGAGCCATTTGACATTGTTGTGGAAGGGGAGACGCCGGGGGACAAACCGGATGAGGCGGCGGGGGTGGTACGGCCGTTTGCCCAAGCCGGCGCAACGTGGTGGCTGGAAGCCCGCTGGCAGGTGCCTCGCGATGCCGACGGCACAAAGCTGGTTGAACAGCGAATTTCCCAGGGACCGCCTACGGTGAACGGTAGTCAGTAATCGGTAAGCCGTTATCAGTTTTCGGCGGCAGCTTTTTCGGCCACCTGAGCCAGCAGCTCATACGGCTGCGCGCCGCTGACCAGGTATTTGTTGTTGTAAACCAGCGCCGGAACACCGCTGAGGCCATACTGGAATGCCTGCTGCACGTCGGCGAGCATTTCTTGTTGGTAAGTCGGATTGTTCAGGGCCGCTAGAAATTGGCTGCGCTCCAGGCCAACGGCCGTTGCCACCCCCGCCAATACGTCCAAATCCTCAATATTTTTGGCATCCTGCCAGTACGCCCGAAAAACAGTGTCGTGGTACGCCTCGCCCATACCTTGCGCCTCGGCAAACTTGGCCCCCACCAGCGCCGGGCGGCTGTTGATGCCAAACGGCCCACTGTTGATTTCCAGGCCGTACCGCTGGCGGGCCATCGCTTTTAGCTGCGGCCGTCCCGCTTCAATCCGGGCACGGTATTCGGGCGAAACAGGTGGCCCATCCGCAGGCCGCAGCTCGAACGATCGCCACTGAATTTGTACATTGTGAGTCTGCTTGAGCTTCTCCAAACTGGAGGAGACAAGAAAGCAAAACGGTCAAACAAAGTCAGACCAGACGTCGATGATTACTTGATTTTGGGTCATGTGTTTCTCTTCCGTAGCCGCGGATTCCAATCCGCGCTTTACGCGCTAAGAAAGCGCAGCTACAAATTATTTTGATTGGCAGGTTGGGCAGTAGTAAAGCCGCCGCCCGCCGATGGTGTCTTTGATGATGGGTGTGCCGCAGTTGTAACAGGAACGGCCGTCGCGATCAAACACCCAGAAGCGATACTCACGGTAGCTCTGCCCCGCATCCTTCAGCTTTTGCGCCAGGGCCAGGTTGTTGGTGATGCCTTTGGTCCGGTACGACTGGCGGGTGAGGGAAACGGCTGCTTCTGCCAGCGCCACAATTTGTTCGGCCGTGCAGTCTACCGGCCGCAAATCGGGGTGCACGCGGGCCTCAAACAGCACCTCGCTGCGCAGGTAATTGCCCAGCCCGGCCAGAGAGCCCTGGTCCAGCAGCAGTGAGGTCAGCCGCCGTCGCTTAAATTCATCAGCCATCAACCGCTCGGCCACCTGGGGCCCCGTCACCGATTTGTCTAACAAGTTTGGTCCGAGCCTGCTGAGGAATGGATGGCTGTCCAGCTCGCCGTCCGGCAAAACGGCAATGTCCGACGCGCTGTACAGCAGCGCCGATTTGGCCTCGTTGTGAATGGCCAGCCGCAGCTGCCGGTTGGTTTCGGGGAAATCGTAGGCATCGCGCACCACCCACTGGCCGTACAACTGGTTGTGGCTGTAGATGTTCCAGCCGTTGGCAAAGCGGGTGAGCATGGCTTTACCGCGGGCCTGCACGGCCGTTACCACCACGCCCGTCAACAGTTCCTCATACTTTTTCAGCGCGTCAAAGGCAAAGGAAACGGCCGTTGTCGGCCGTCCCACAATCGCCGCCGCCACGGCATCGGCGGCCAACTGAATTTCTGGTCCTTCAGGCATAATTGCTCCATTGTTTGCCAGTTGCTGCCGCTGATCTTACCAAAAATTGCGGATTTTGCCGTTTGAAACACGAATGGCACGAATGAACGAATTGGGCGAATAAAAAAGGATTCGTGCTATTCGTCTATTCGTCAAATTGGTGTTTTGTTTTACGAAGACGTTTCGGAGGAAGAATCGAGGAACAGGCGTAGTTCGGTGTCGCTCAGGGGTTCGCTGGATTCGGTGGCGTAGAAGCCGGTTTCCCACAGGCTGCCGTGCAGCTCAAACTCCTGGTGGATGGTTTGCTCGGAGCCGTTTTTGAACAGGTACGCGGCCCAGCTGGCGTCGCGGCCTGGCGGCACGGTCACCACCAGCTGCACCAGGTCTGCCTGCACCTGCACGTGAGTGAGCACGCAGGCGTTGGCCACGGCCAACCGGCTCATCGCCCGGCGCAGCGGAATATGCAGCTGGCTGGGCAGCAGCACCTCCGGCCGCCACACGATGACAAAAGACGGCCGTTGCCCCGCGCCAAACCCATTACCCAACAGCCCCGTCTGCGCCAGAATCCGCCCGGAAACGGCCGCTTCCAGCTTTTTGGCCATACGCCGCGCCTGCTGCCGCACTTCTGTCAGCGGCGCTTCGGGCAGCGCCACCAGGGTCACCAGGAACTCGTCGGCCACGCTGTGGGTAAAGAGCAGCAGATCACCCGCCCGGGCGGGCAGGTGGATGAACTGGAGCCGTGACGGCAAGGTATTGCCCGCCCACCCCTCGCCGACGTGCAGGGCTACGGCCGCTGCTTCACGCTCGTTGAGTTCGCCCCAGTAAGCCAGCAGCTTGCTGCCCCGAGCGAACACAACGGTTTGCAGCAGGCGGCCCAGCCGGGCTTCTTGCAATGTGGCGATGAGCAAAGCGGTGTCGAGGGAACGGGTGGCGTCTTGGGTAACGGCCGTCTCCCGCCGCTGTGGCACCACTGGTTGGCGGACCACGTTTTCCACCAGCGTTTCCAGCTCTACATCCACCAATGATTTGATGAGCACACCCTGCACATTGCCGGAGTAAGTCACGGGGATCTCTTCATCGCCGGAGGGCGTCACCAGGATGAGGCGCAAATTGGGCTGCACCGCCCGCAGTGAACGGATGATTTTGGCGCCCTCGGTCACGGGGATAAAAGCCAGGTCCTGGTCATTTTGCACCAGCTGAAGACACGCTTCTTTAAGCGTTGGCACCATGGAGACGTGGAAATCGCCCATGCGGCTGAGGGCACGCACCAGGCGCAGGGCAAAGGTGCGATCGGGTTCCAGGACCAGGATGTGCTTGATCTCGCGTGAATGCATGGCACGATTCTAATGGATGGGCAAACGCAAAATCAATGAGCCAATCGTGAATAATCATGAACCTGCCGTGAAATTTTTCCTCGCGAAAGGAGGAGTGAGCATCTTCAGATGCCAGCGGCGCCCGGCATGACAACCCACATTTGTCATTTTGAACGGAGCGCAGCGCAGTGAAAAATGACAGGTCGGGGGCTCTTACGATTTTCGGCGCGTTTTGTGCAGCAGAAACACGGCCGTTCCGCCACCGCCAGCAGCCAATCCACCAACCAGCCACCAAACCCAGCCGCTGCCAGCCGTCGGCAGTTCGACTGGTTGGCTGTTTACCAGGGCTGGGTCGGGTACGGCCGTTCCCCCCAATTCCGGCGCAGGCAGTTCATCCAGCTGCAAGATAAGCAGCGGCAGGTCGTGGTCCGTGGTTTTGAAGGGCAGCGCGACGGGCGAGACGTCCACCGCCAGCGCGTCGGGATAATCAGCGTTGACGTGCAAAATCATCACGTGAACCACGTCATCTTGCAGGGCCGGCGTGACGAAGAGGCCGTCGATGAGCTGCGAGACGCCACCGTAGACGTAGCTGTAGCGCGTTTCGTCCGGCAGGCGGAGCAGCACGTTTTCCATGTTGCCGTTTTCCGCCAACGCCAGCAGCGGCGGGGCCAATTCGTAATCGTTGAAATCGCCCAAAACGATGACGTTGGCATCTGGGTCATTAGCCAGGATGTCCGCCACCAGCCCGGCTACGTGGTTGGCCTGGGCCAGCCGCCAGGGCGCGGTTTCGGCCTCGCCGCCCAGCTTGGATTTGAAGTGGTTGACGATGACGGTGAACGGCCGTTGCACCACCACCAATTCCACGAGCAGCGGCGGCCGTGAAAACAGCATATCCTGCCCTGCCGGGCAGTCCACACGGGCATCGCTGACACCGGTTTCCAGCACCGTGCAGGTCTGCATGAGCTGGGCGGACTGCACTTCCACCAGGGTTGGATTGCTCATCAGGGCCACGTCGATGCCGCGCTCATCGGCGCTTTCCAGGTGGGTGACGGCGTAGGTGAAGCCGCAGCCCGGTGCGGCCAGTAGCGCCAGCTCGTCGAGCAGGATGCCCTTTTCTACCTCCTGCACCGCCACCAGCGTGGGGCAGTTGAGCGTTTGCACCAGCGCCGCGGTCAATTTTTGCTGCTTCAGCGACAGCTCCAATTCCAGCGGCTTCGGCTCGGCGTCGTCGCCGATGTCATCGATGAGGTCAAAGTAGTTTTCCATGTTGAAGCTAGCGATGCTGATTTGACCAGGCTGCAAAGCAGGCGCAGTGGGCGGTTGTGGCAGCGGACTGCCGGTCAACGTCAGCTCGTCATTTGCCTGCTGCACGATCTTAAACTGGTCAAAGTTGTAGGTCAGTGGTCCGATGAGCCCGCTGACCAGATCGCCGGTTTTGACGTGCGGGAAGCCGTCGCAGAACTGATCCGACTGGTACAAAATCGGCACCACGTGGCCAATCGGATCGGCCAGCACGCGGCGGAAGATGCGCCGCGTAGTCACGGTCGGGGCCACGACGGCAAAGCCGCAGCTGCTGAAGGTTGGCCCCACCACCCGCGCCGGATCGGCCATCTGCACCCGCATTCCCTCCAGCGGCTCAAAGTAAGCGGCCAATGCCTCGGTCGCCGCGGGTGGGTCGATGAGGATGGGTTCAGGCAGCGGTTGATCGCTTAGCTCTACCTGGATGTGCAGGTTGTTGTCGTCCAGCTCCGTCAGGCCAAAAAACTCGGTCACCAGCCCGGAGACCCGAACCTGGTCGCCGATTTGGAAAGACGGCCGTCCCCGCCCCAAAAAGATCGCCACGCCATCAGACGTCGCTGGATCGCTGTCTTCAAAGCCGGGGATGTCCTGCACAAAGGCGGTGTAGAACGTGGTGCCGCTGGTGTTGCGGTCCTCGTACACGCCGGTGACGATGCCGCGAAAGGTGACGTTCTGGTTAAGTGCGGCGGCCACCTCGCCCGCACCCTGAATGGCGCCGATGGGTGGCAGTTCCTCCAGCTCGGCGGGGTTAAGCGGGGCGCGGCAGGCATCGTCGAACTGGACGGTGCCGGGGGTGGGTGTTTCTTGCGGCTGCCAGTCTGTGGCCGTGTCGGTGTCACAGTTAGCGGGGTGGCGCTCGATGGATTGGTTCTCGAAAACGGCCGTTACCGCTGGCGCAAAAAAGGTATCCCGGTCGCCATAATTCACGCTGTCGACGATCAGGTTGCGCTCGTTGAGCAGCACCACTTCGTCGCCATCGTTGGCCAGGGCGATGTCGCCGGTGGCCCAGAGCAGGGCACTGCGCATGTCGGGCACGGCGGGGTCGGTGTCGGTCAGTTCAAAGTCGGGATTGGCGCCGTAGAGGAAGCGGAAGCCAACGGCCGTTTGGGCCACCACCAGCGCCTGTTCCGGTTCCAGCAGCGTGCCCTCGGGGAAGCGGCGCATTCCTTCACCGCCGCCGCTCTGCTCCTCGTCGCCCACTTTGAAGTCGCTGAGGTCGAGAACGGCCGTGCCCACGTTGGCAATCTCCAGCCATTCCCGCTCGTCCTCTGCGCCGGGCGGATTGTAGAACACCTCGGTGATGAGCAGGCCGGGGTTGGGGATTTGGGCATGGGCGGGTTGGAAAATGGGGGTGATTAGAAGAACGGCCGTTGCCCCCAACAGCAGCCATCGCCAAACAAAGTTCCGGTGCATGATTTTGTTCCCTCCAAACTGGTTACCGGGATTTTACCGCGGAGGGCGCAGAGGTCACAAGGATTTTGTTTTTTTCGCTTTCGTTTCGTGCGGCACTTGTTTACGGTATACTGCTCGTGGCTGTTTTTTTCCTGGAAAAGGTTTCAGGCACCGACTAAGAAACGATTAGTCGGTCCCCACAAATGGAGGTTCCTAATGTCCGAACAGGTCACAACCGAGTTGTTGAAGGGATTCCTGGACGCATTCAATCGCCACGACCTGGATTCGATCATGAGCTATTTCGCCGATGACTGTGTCTTTTACATGCCCCGAGGCGCCAAACCTCGCGGCAATCGTTATCTGGGTAAGAAGGAGGTGCGCGAGGGGCTAGCCAAACGATTCGAAGGGATACCAGATGTTCATTACGGAGACGATCAGCACTGGGTCTGTGGCAATTTTGGCGTCTCCGAATGGACGCTGACCGGCACCTCAACCTCAGGGCAGCAGATCGAAGTGCGCGGAGTCGACCTGCTGGAATTCGCACAGGGGAAAATCACCCGCAAAGATTCTTTCTGGAAAATCCTTGAGTGACGAACGGGAAATGAAACCGACAAAAACCTTGCCTCCACAGTACCAACACAAAGACACCCTGGATCTTTCAAACAACAGGCGACTGACGCTTGTTCTAAACGTTTCGGGCCTGCTCTTGTTTTTGCTTTCTGCCGTCTTTTTTATTCAGGTTGCCTTGTTTCTTAGGCAAGACGAAGAGATGAGCTTTGCCTTCGACAGCGGTTTCTCAGTTCTATTGGCCTTGCTGGCGGGTGTGCTCGTTTTGCTGCTTACCCTTGTTGTGCCCGAGGCAGTTCACGGTCTGGTCTTTTGGCTGCTAACGAAAGCAAAGCCAACGTTCGGGGTTAAGGGTTTTTATGCGTATGCGGCCGTTCCCGAGTGGTACCTGCCGCGCTCTGCATTTTTTGTCGCTGCGTTGGCGCCGCTGGTGTTGGTAACGGCCGTTGGCCTTCTGCTCATGCCGGTAATTTCACAAACGATGCTGCCGTTTTTGCTCCTCTGGCTCGTATTTAACACGACCGGTTCCGTTGGGGATATGGCCGCAGTCATCTGGCTGTGGCGCCAACCACGTGCGACTTACGTGAACGATTTTGGCGATGGGATAACCATCTACCACCGCGGCGGTTCGTAAAGGAGTAGTTACTTATGCAGGTTGCTTGATGAAACGGCCGTTCCCCCTCATAATCTCCCTAAGTTCAAAAAAGGGCCTTTTATGACATTCCACACCAGCAACCCAGACGGTGTATTCGCCCCACCGGCAAACTACTCACAAGCCGCCCGCGTCCCCGGTGGCTCCGATATGCTCTTCATTTCCGGGCAGGGGCCGCAAAACGTCAATGGTGAGACCGTCGGCATCGGCGATATGACCGCCCAGGCGGAGCAGGTTTTCCACAACCTGCACACCATTTTGGCCGCACACGGCGCCACTTTCGCCCACGTCATCAAAGCCACCATCTACCTCACCGACATGTCCCGCCTGGCCGAATTTAACGCCGTGCGCACCAAATATTACGGCACGGCTAAACCCGCCAGTGCGTTGATCGGCGTCACAGCCCTGGTCGATCCAGGGTGGATGATTGAAGTGGAACTGACTGCGCTAATTCCGGCACACCATGCCTGATTTGATCATGCTAGATTTCATCCACCCGTAAACCACTCCCAAACAACAAAAGGACAGCAGCAATGGAACTCAATGTGGTTACCGTGAACGTTTCCGCCGATTTCACAACTCCGCCCGGCGTACCGCCCTGGGATGAGCGCAAGTCGCTGCTGGTTGAAGCCTTGCTGGCGGCCCAACCTCATCTGATTGGCCTCCAGGAAGTAACGACTATCCAGCGCCATTTTTTACAGAGTGCGCTCAGCGACTTCACGGCCCTCACCGTACCGGTGGTTGATCCAGACCCCGCATTGGTCACTGCCTGGCGGGCCCACTATGCCGCCTTCGGCCTGCCCGACATTCCCAATCCGTACGAGCTGCTGCTTTTCTACCGCACCGCTGAGCTTGAGCTGATTGCTTCTGGCCATTGGTGGCTGTCACCGACGCCGGAACGGCCGTCTATCGGCTTTGGCAACGTAGCTCCACGGGCTGTCCAGTGGGCCCGCCTCATGCACCTGTCTACACGCTTCGAGTTCATCTGCTTCAATACCCACATCGACCACCGCTGCCCCGAGCCGATGGTGGCGCTGTGCCGCAGCCGCTTTGCCGACTATCTCCCCTTGAATCTGCCGCTAATATTCATGGGCGACTTCAACTTTAATCCCACCACCGCCAACTACACCCTGCTGCGCAAAGACGACTGGCTGGATCCACATGAAGCGGTTGAAGCAGCTGAGGTGCCCACCTTCTTGTACGATACCCCCCACCAGATGCCCGGCGGCCGTATCGACCACATCTTCTATCGCGGCCGTGGGCTGGCGCCACTGGCCTGGGAGCGCCTGGTGTCGCCGGAGCCAGAGCGACGATTATCCGATCATGATCCGGTGCTTGTCCGCTTTGCCATCACCCTGCCACAATTGGAAGGGCAACGGCCGTGAGCTTTCAAGATGAGCCAGGCATCATTCGCTGGCGGCTGCACCTCCGTGCCCCGGTCGAGCGTGTCTACCAGACGCTGTCCACCGATGCCGGGCGCGCTTCTTTTTGGGCTGAATCGGCCGTGGAGACCAACGGGATCATCCACTTCATTTTCCCCAATGGCTATACCTGGGATGCTAAGATTGTGCAGGCATCTGCTCCCCATCTGTATGCCGTGCAGTACATCGACAACTCCATTGCCACGTTTTCCCTGGCAGAGGATGGGCAGGGCGGCACCGACCTCACCCTGACAGACAAAGGGGTGCCGGAGCAATACCGCGCTGAGGTGATTGCCGGTTGGGTGTCGGTGCTGCTGGCCTTAAAAGCGGCCGTTGACTTCAACGTCGATTTGCGGACACACGACCCAAATCGCCATTGGGATCATGGTTACGCGGAGAATTAGAACGGCCGTATTCTGCTCCCACACCTGCGGCAAAGCAAAAAACTCGTCAAGATTTGTAAAGTCATTTGTTTAGGCTATAATCTCGGATGGCTTGGTGGTGCGACGATTTCGGCACGGCGGCCAACAGGCTAAATATTAAATTTTTGGAGGATCAACCTGATGCCGTTAGATAGTACTGAAAAAGCTGAATTAATGTCTGATTTTGCCATACATGAAGGCGATACCGGCTCTGCTGAGGTGCAAATCGCCATCTTTGACAAGCGAATCAAGCAGCTGCAGGAGCATCTGCGCCTGCACAAACACGACGAAAGCTCCCGCCGGGGTTTGCTGAAGTTGGTCGGCAAGCGCCGCCGCCTGTTGGCTTATCTGCGCAAACGCCATCCAGAACGGTACCGCGAGATTTTGGACCGTCTGGGTCTGCGTCGTTAATAAAACCAGTTTTGTAATTAAGGAGGGGCGCGGTGCTGCCCCTCTCTTTTATTCATTTTTGGAGCGGATCTGGCGGTTTAGGAATTGGGTATTGTCCCATACAGTAAATCCAGAGGTATGTGCCAATCCCCAGTCCCTAATCCAATCCCTCCAATCAGCAAAGAACGGAACAACGTTTCCCTTATAAACCACATCGATGTCTGAAACGCCGACGGGCTGCTTAAAGCAATCTGCTGCTCGGTTTGTGTTTCAGGTCAATCGTTGTTCCTTCTCATAACCTTTCAAATGGAGGTTCATTCAATGTATTCTGAAAAAAGCTTTACCACCCGTATTGGCAACGAAGAAATCACCGTAGCCACGGGTAAACTAGCGCCCCAGGCTGGCGGCGCAGTCACCCTGCGCGTGGGGGACTGCATGATCCTGGCCACGGCTACCATGTCCAAAATGGTCCGTGAAGGGCTGGATTTTTTCCCGCTGAGCGTGGACTTTGAAGAGAAGATGTACGCAGGCGGCCGTATTCCTGGCGGTTACTTCAAGCGCGAAGGCCGCCCCACTACAGAAGCTGTTTTGGTGGCGCGCTTAACGGACCGGCCGTTACGGCCGTTGTTCCCCAAAGGCATGCGCAATGAGGTGCAAATCATCGCCAGCACCCTGTCGGCCGACGGCGTGCATCACCTGGATATTATGGCCGTCAACGCCGCCAGCGCCGCGCTGCACATCTCCGATGTGCCCTGGGGTGGTCCCATTGGCGCCGTGCGCGTAGGCTACATCGACGGCCAGTTTGTGGCCAACCCCACCATCCAGGAAATGGAAAGAAGCAGCCTGGACCTGCGCCTGGCCGGGACCAAAGACGCTATCATCATGGTGGAAGCGGGCGCCGACGAGGTGACCGAAGAAGTGCTGGTTGAGGCGCTGGAGTTTGGCCACGCCGCCATGCAGCCGTTCATCGACATGTTGAACGAGATGCAGGCCGAAGTTGGCAAAGAAAAGGCCGAAGTCGTTCTCAGTTCGATTGATGAGGGGTTGGAAACGGCCGTTATCGAACGTATCGGCAGCCGCATCACCGACATCGTGGCCACCACCACGGACCGCCACGAGCGTAACGACGAAATGGGCGAACTGCGCGAAGAGATCGTCAACGACTTCTTTGAGATGGACGAAACGACCAATCTCAGCGAAGTGCGCGAAGTGATCACCAGCGTGCAGAAGAAAGCCGTGCGCAACCGCATCCTGTACGAAGGCATTCGCCCCGACGGCCGTGATTACACCACGGTACGGCCGCTTTCCTCGGAAATCGGCATTGTGCCCCGTACCCACGGCTCTGGCCTGTTTAAGCGCGGCGAAACCCAGGTGCTCTCCCTGGCCACCCTCGGCACGCCCCGCGAAGCACAGAAAATCGAAGGGCTCACCAGCGACGACACCCGCCGCTACATGCATCACTACAACTTCCCGCCCTTTTCCACCGGCGAAACGTGGTTCCTGCGCGGCCCCAAACGGCGCGAAATTGGTCATGGCGCCCTGGCAGAAAACGCCCTGCGCCCCATGATCCCGCCCGAAGAGGATTTCCCCTACACCATTCGTGTGGTGTCCGAAGTGCTCTCCTCCAACGGCAGCACCAGCCAGGCCAGCGTGTGCGCCTCTACCCTGGCGCTGATGGACTGCGGTGTGCCGATCAAACGCCCGGTGGCCGGTGTGGCCATGGGCCTGGTGAAAGAAGGTGAAAAGTACGCCATTCTTACCGACATCCAGGGCATGGAAGATCACCTGGGCGATATGGACTTTAAGGTCGCAGGCACCAGCCAGGGCATCACTGCCCTGCAGATGGACATCAAAATTGCCGGGATCACCAAGGAAATCATGGAGCAGGCGTTGGCCCAGGCGCGAGTCGGCCGTTTGCACATTCTGGACAATATGTTGGCCACCATCGCCGAGCCTCGTGCCCAGCTCAGCGCCTTTGCCCCGCGCATGCTCACCGTCAAGATTGACCCCGACAAAATCGGCGCAGTGATTGGCAAGGGCGGCGCCACCATCCGCAGCCTGGAAGAAACCTTCGAAGTCTCCATCGACATCCAGGAAGATGGCACCATCTTTGTGGCTGGCGTGGATGGCATGAAGGCCGAGATGGCCGTCAAGCAGATCGAGGGCATGACCAAGTCGCCCGAACCGGGCCAGGTTTATCCCGGCAAGGTAGTGCGCATCACCGACTTTGGCGCCTTCATCGAGTTCCTGCCCGGCATCGATGGCCTGGTGCACATCTCCCAAATTTCCTCTGATCACCTGAAGCGGGTAGAAGATGCCCTGCAGCTGGGTGACGAGGTAATGGTTATGGTGACCGACGTGACGCCCGACGGCAAAGTGCGCCTGTCGCGCAAGGCCGTTTTGGAAAGTCTGACCCTGGAAGAAGCCCGTGAAGACGACAAGCCCAAAGGCGGCGGCCGTCCCAGCGGCGGCGGCGACCGTGGCGGCCGGGGTCGGGATGGACGTGGCCGCGATAACCGCGGCGGGCGTGGCGGCAATCGCCGCTAAGACTGGGTAAGCATCATCAACTTTTTGTGAACACATCAAGCCCAGGCTCATACAGCCTGGGCTTTTTTTAGTGGTTTGCTAAGAAACGTCATACTTTTTGACAGGTTTTTAGCGGTAAAATTTCAGCACAAGTTGACCAATTTGGTGTGTCCTACCCAGATTGAATTAGAAAAATCTACAGGTTTAGGATGATCGTATGAAACGTACTGTTAGATCTAGTTCTCCGCCCTGGAGTGCCAGCAACAAACGTCTAGTCCTTTTGATCCTGCTCGTCTTGCTGGCGCTGGCACTTTACCGTTTTCGCCTGCTGCTGCTGCCCCTAAGCATGGCGATGATCCTCGCCTACCTGATTGATCCGCTGGTGAACCAGCTCACCAAACGCACCCCGCTGACGCGGAACCTGTCGATTGGCCTGATTTACCTGCTGCTGGTAGCGACGCTGGTTTCCATTCCGGTCAGCACCATCAGCCCGATTGTGACGCAGGTGACCAACTTTATTCACCGCACACCGCAGTACATCAGCGACATCGGTGAGTTCTTCCGCGACCCCGTCGTGATTGCCGATGAAATTGTTATTCCGGTGGACCAGCTTTCGTTGGACCAGCTTTTTGCTTCTTTGAGCAGTAACCTGGTTGAGGTGGTACAAACGCTGGGTGGCCAGACCCTCAGCATCTTTGGCAGTCTGGCTTCGGCGACAATTTCCACGGTCGGCTGGACAATCATGGTTTTGTTCCTCTCCTTTTACCTGGTTAAAGATCATAAAACGCTGTTTGACTCCATGATCAAAATGGCGCCTCGCTCTTACCAGGAGGACTTAATTCAGCTGAGTGAAGGTATTAGCGTTACGTGGAACGCTTTTTTGCGAGGCCAATTAGTACTGTGCCTGGTGGTTGGCATCATCATCTTTCTCATTGCCGTGATTATTGGGCTGCCCAACGCCGTTACACTGGCGGTGATTGCCGGGTTAATGGAGCTAATTCCAACGTTCGGCCCCATTCTGGCGGCCATTCCGGCCGTGCTAATCGCCGCTATTCAAGGGGATGCCAGCTGGTTGGGCAGCCTGATGTCCCCCTTCTGGTTTGCCGTGTTGGTGCTGGGCATTTATGGATTTGTTTATCAGTTTGAGAATTACTACCTGGTACCACGCATCATTGGCCACCATTTGCAGCTGCATCCGTTGGTGGTGGTGCTTGGTGTTCTGGGCGGGGCCAGTGTTGCTGGTGTTTTGGGCATCTTGCTGGCCGCGCCCGTGCTGGCCAGCGCGCGGCTCATTTGGGTATACATCTACTGCAAGCTCACCGATCAGGATCCTTTTTCGGATGAGTTTATGCCCTTTGTGAAATCCAGGAAGCCGGTGAACACGGCCGTTCCCCCACCCCAACCTGCCACCCCACCCAGCCAACAAGACAATCCAGACACAAAAGCAGCCGCCTCATAAAACAGGTGGTGCATTCGGCCAACCGCGCATACAATTACGGGCATGTTTTGTGATGTTACGGTCGTTACGCCGTACCAACTTTCGCGTCAGAAAAGGATGTCAAACCCATGAACAAAGACGAAAAAATGGAAGTCGATATGGTCGCCGAAACGGAAAACTTTGCCGTCTGGCGCAGCCCCGAAGAAGAAGGTTTTATCTACCACGTAGAGCTGGGCAGCATCACCCTGCACCTGGCCTCGGACGAATGGGAAGAGTTCCTGGAGCTGTTGAGCGACATCGATGACGATTAGCAACGAACCCGGCACACTGATCGAAAGTGGTCCGCCCGCTGCCTACAACACCCTCATGATGCGGGACATGGCGGAGCAAAACCGCCCCCGCGAACGCCTGCTGCAGGTGGGCGAACGCGCCGTCTCCACGGCCGAACTGCTGGCCATCGTGTTACGCTCCGGCGTGCCCGGTGAAAACGTGCTGCGCCTGGCCGAACGGCTGCTGATCACCTTTAAGGATTTGCCCGGCCTGGCGCGCGCGTCGGTGGCGGAGCTAACGGCCGTTAAAGGCGTTGGCCCGGCCAAGGCAGTGGAAATTAAGGCGGCGCTGGAAATCGGCCGTCGCCTGCTGACCACCGCGCCGGAGGAAAAACCGCGCATCACCTCCCCCGCCGACGCCGCCAACCTGCTCATGTCGGAGATGAGCTTCCTGGACAAGGAGCATCTGCGGCTCATCTTGATGGATACACGCAACCGCGTGCTGGCCACACCCACCATTTACATCGGCAGTCTCAACACCTCTGTCATTCGCATTGGCGAGCTTTTCCGCGCGGCGATTAAGGAAAATGCGGCCGCATTTATCGTAGCCCACAACCATCCTTCGGGCGACCCCTCCCCCAGCCCGGAAGATGTGGCCGTGACGCGGCAAATTGTGCAGGCGGGCTCGCTGCTCAACATCGACGTATTGGACCACATTGTCATTGGCCACAACCGCTTTGTTTCGTTGAAGGAACGTGGTTTGGGCTTTTCATAAGCAGGGAGATTGGAGATTAGAGATTGGAGATTGCTTAATCTCCAATCTCTAATCTCCCTATTTACTATGGCACGAACCGAATTGTTGACCAACGGCCGTATCGGCAAACCGTTTCATCCCCATCGCAACGACAAACAATTGATCACCGCCGCGGGCTGGGCGCCCTGGTGGCTTGAACCCAGCCCCGGCAGCCCCGACTGGAAAAATCGCAAGCCCGTATTCAGCGCCTACACGCTGGATGATGACCTGACGCAGCAGCTCAGCACGCCGTGGGGCACCCACGAAGCCGGGCTGTGGCAGCAGCTGCCCTCTGTGGCAGGCAACCAGTATGAGTTCAGCGTGGAAGCTCAGGCGTGGTCCAGCGAAGACACGGCGCCCGGCAGCCGCCTGGAAGCCAGCGACGTCAATCTGCAAATCGGCATCGATCCCACGGGCGGTCTGGACCCCACCAGCCCGCTCATCGTCTGGAGCGATGTGGCCCAACCGCTGAGCCGCTGGGAAACGCTGCGTGTGCAGGCTGAAGCTGAAGCATCTATCATCACCATCTTCCTAAGATCAGCGCCGAATTTGCCCAAGCGGCTCCAGTCCGTCTTCTGGCGCAGCGCTTTTTTACGGCCGATTGGCCGCCACAAGCGCGGCGTCAACATCGTAGGGCTGGGCGATACGCACATTTCGCTGGAACCGGAGCAGCCAAGACCGGGCGAACCGATTACGGCCGTTGTCTCCTCCAGCCGCGAGCACAAGTTTGTCGAGCTCATCGTCTCTCGCCCCGACGACACCTGGAGCAAGGTGGTGCCCAAAGGGCGCACGGTGGACGAGGATCGTTTCCTCTGGCGTTACCAGTTCAGCACGGACATCGATGGCCTGTACGACATTCGTTTTGTGGGGGATTTTGGGGCGCGCCTGCTGGCGCTGCGGCTGCTGCAAGTGGCGCGCAACGTGCAGTTGGTGCCCAGCGACTCCGCCCGGCTGAACTACCGGCGCGTTTACGTGCTGCTGCCGCCTACGGCCGGACAGAAGTGGGTATTGGCAGCGGCAAAGGGGGGGTACGACGGCCGTTTCACCATCGGCTTCTCGGCGGATGACGCGGGGATTGGCAACCTGGAAAACCGGCACGTGCTGGCCGTCAACCCGCACCACTGGCCCGAAGTGCTGACCGCCAGCTGGTTCCAGCAGCATTATCCAGGGGTGAAATTTACGGCCGTTGTCGCCAACCAGCCGGAAGATTTGGAAGCGTGGCTCAAAAACTGGACCGGCTTGGAATAAGCCAGAAATTCAAACCGAGGCGTGAGCATTCTCAAATTCAAACGGGTCAGCAAAGACGCATCTGAGGATGCTTACTCCTCGTCACGATCATCATGCTAAAATGCACGCCCGCTTAATCAGAGGCGAGCAGCGAAACATCCACTACTTCCACCTCAAAACTGTGACCGGAGAAGACTAAAATGACACTCTCAATAAACCGGGGTGGTACGCGCCCCTGGCGCGCAATCTCTGCCGCTAAATCAATGTCGTAGAAATATTCCTGGCCCAACGGCACATGCTCGTGGGTATCTTGCACCATGGCACACGACGTACAACCATCAGGACGGTCCTGATTCGGCTGGCCCAGAGCATAAAAGCCATGCTGCCAGGTATTGGAAAAACCACTGCCATCCACATAATTTACGCGTAAGAAAAGTGGACATTCACTGCCAAGTATTCCACACACCTCCAACGACTGGTTCAAAACTCGGAATGTTACCAAAAGCCGCAGCGATTCGACCTCGGCCACATCCTGATTCACCGACTGGCGCACCAGCACATCTGCCTGCCCCACGCCCTGGCGAATGACATTGAGGCGCGGTTCGTCACCGGCATCGAGCACACGCACCTGCCCGGCAGGCTGGTCGGCCCGCTCCACGTTCCAGGGGAAGATCGTCCAACGGCTTAACTGCTCGCTGAAATCACCGTTCACGATAAGGTTGCGTTCTGTTTCCAGCGGCCCGACGGGACCGGACCCGGTGGGCACCATGCCACGCTGGTTTTCGGCCAGGCTCAGGCTGGTCTGCGATGCCTCGGCCAGCACCACCAACCGCCCAGACTGCACCGTCACCTGTGTCTCCTCGGTACCTACGATGATGGTGTATTGGCCCGCTGTCTGGATGGTGATGTCACTTTGCGGGGTGCTGATGGTGATTTGCGACGGCCGTTCGCCAAAATCGGGTACGGTGAGGCGGATACGGCCGTTGTCCACCGCCAACGTCAGGGTATGCATCCGATCACTCACGCCAAAGCGGGGGGTGTCCGCCTCCACCAGGGTGAGGTCGGTGTTGCTGAATACCTGCACGCGGGCCAGCAGCTGCTCCACATTCGGCGGATTCACAGCAATGAGCGCGGACGCCGTGTCGCCCGTCAGCACCCGCTCGCCGGGCGCAATTTGCTTGCCGTTTTCGCCAGCCAGCAGCGCCGTCCGGTTGCCGCGCGCATCGTCAACGCCCACGGTGCCCTGGTTGGCCTGCACAAAGGTGCTGAGCGATTCGGTCAGATTTTGCACCAGCGCATTGGCCGTCACCGGCACGGCGATAGTGACAACCATACAAATAAAAAAGCTGCCCAGTAAAATCATCCAGGCCAGCCGCTGCCGTTCTACCTTACTTTTTTCTTCAAACATCACGAAACCGTACTGAAAATGTAGAGAAGGCGCCAGTCGCCTCACTCCAGGTCGCGTCTACCCGCTGCACCCTGGCAGCGGGAGAACCTTCGTGCAAAAAAGCGAGAAATTCCTGCAAAGTGGCCTCATCCCCCTCAGCTACTGTCTTCACGGTACCATTGCGCTGGTTGACCACCCACCCGGCGACGCCCAGACGACGAGCCATCTGCTGGGTGTAGTAACGAAAGGAAACCCCCTGGACGGTGCCGTAGACAACGGCCGTTAACTGTTTAAGCTGAGACATTTGGTAACCCTTCCCTGCGCGAGGAGCCATCAACCCGCACAGAAGGATTATACCCGAGGCCAGGGGGGAAGCGTAGCGCGGTTGGCCAGGCGTAGGGCAAAAATGGACAGGTCGTAAGATATCGATGTGGTACAATGTCGTTGTGCTGCTAAATAGCTTGCAAAAGGAGTGTCACCATGACAATGACTGAACTTCTATCATCTATACGCCAGCTTTCGTCTGCGGAAAAGCTTCGTCTAATTCGGATTTTGGCCGAAGAGCTAGATACGCAAGAAGATATGTTGCCCTTTCAGCCCGACAAGGTTTACTATTTACCCACACCATACCACTCATTCGGAGCAGGGCGCGCCCTAATGAATGCGATGGAACAAGCATCAAAGAGCTAGCCGATATGCGTTTTCGGTACTCTACAACGAGCCCCACACAAGATGAATTTGATAGTTTGCCTCGCCTGCCCTTAACCCTTCGCTACGGTGATCAGGAGATGGAGGTTATGGGATTGTTAGATAGTGGGGCGACTGTCAATGTATTGCCATATGAGGTTGGAATCGAACTCGGCGCTCAGTGGGAAGAACAAAAAGCAACGATTCCATTATCTGGCAATTTAGGAAGACAATTGGCAATGCCATACTTTGTAATGGCAACTGTCGGGAACTATGAGCCAATACGTCTCGCTTTTGCTTGGGTTAACTCACCAAATATGCCTCTTATACTTGGTCAAACCAATTTCTTTATGGAATTTGATGTTCATTTCTATCGTTCACGCTTGGAATTTGAGGTTGAACCAAAATCCTGATGTTAATAACAGTGACCGCCTAACGGAGTTTTCAACCGACCTGGAGTGCAGCTGAAGCAGCGTTAGGCAGAATCGAAATCATAACCTCGTTTGTCATCAGAAAACTTATTCTTCGTTCAGTTCAAGAAATCAGCTTAGGGAAAGTTGCGCTAGTTCACGCAGGAGGCGGCCCGGCAGACCTGGCCCTTTGTAGATGAGGCTGGTGTAGAGCTGCACCAGGCTGGCGCCCCCGTCTAGCTTGGCCTGCACGTCAGCCGCCGTGCGGATGCCGCCCACGCCAATGATGGGGAGACGGCCGTTTGTCACCCGCCCAATATGCGCAATTATCTCCGTACTTTTTTCCCGCAGCGGCAAGCCACTCAAGCCCCCCGTCTCCCGCTGGTTGGGGGAGCGCAGCCCGTCGCGGCCAATGGTGGTGTTGGTGGCGATGATGGCGTCGATCTGGTGGTCTTGAACGGCCGTTAAAATTTCATCCAGTTCGTCCAGCGACAAATCCGGGGCAATTTTGATAAAAAGCGGCCGTTTGGCAATCTTATGTGCCACCGCCAACTTTTGGTTCTCCACCGCCAGCGCACCCAGCAGTTGGCCCAGATAATCCCCCCCCTGCAGTTCGCGTAGCCCCGGCGTGTTGGGCGAGCTGATGTTCACCGCCAGGTAATCGGCAAATGGATAGACCGCCTTCATCACGGCAAGGTAGTCGCCCACCGCTTCCGTCAGCGGCGTCTCTTTTTGCTTGCCCAGGCTAACGCCGAGGATGAAATCGTGGGGTTTTGCCGCCAATTTTTGCAGCCGGGGCAGCGCCGCCTGCACGCCGCCATTGGGGAAGCCCATTCGGTTGATAATCGCCCCATCCTCCACCAGCCGAAAGATGCGCGGGCGGGGATTGCCCGTCTGAGGTCGCGGCGTCAGCGTGCCCACCTCGATGTGGCCAAAGCCCAGGGCGGCCAAACCGGGCACGACGCGCACGTCTTTGTCGAAGCCGGCAGCCATGCCCAGCACGTTGGGGAAAATTAGCCCGGCAAATTCGACGGGGCTTTTGGGGAGATGACCGGCGATTTGGTGGAGAAACGGCCGTCCTACCCCACCCTGCGCCAGAGCCAGCAGCGCCAGCGTGCGATCGTGCACCGTTTCGGCATCCAGCCGCCGCAGCATGGGGAACACAAACCGGGCATACAAGTTAGCCAAAACGAAATGCCTCCACTTCGGCCTGCAAACTGGCTTTCACTTCTGGCGGCACGTGGTTCCACGGCATGTCGTGCAGCGCGCCGTAAAGCGCGTACAGCAGATTCAGGCTCACGGGGTAACCCTGGGCCTTGAGCAGGCAGTAGGCAGGCACAATACCCATCGCCTCCAAATCCTGGCGGGTGTGAATGTTGATTGCTGCCAGCCAGCTGGTGGATTTGGGACCAAGGTTGAGTAGATCATTGATGGAGGACACGGCCGTTTTCTCCAAGAAAAAGCCACCTCAGGGTTGAGATGGCTCAATTTAGTCACGAAAAAAGGTGCGACACACTTGTGAAGGGCATCGCACCTGAAAATTAATCATCGTTCAGCTGCAAAACAGCCATAAACGCTTCCTGTGGCACTTCCACCGTACCAATCATCTTCATGCGCTTCTTGCCTTTCTTTTGCTTCTCTAGCAGCTTGCGTTTGCGGGTAATATCACCACCGTAACACTTGGCCAGCACATCCTTGCGCATCGCCTTTACCGTGGCCCGGCTGATGACCCGCTTGCCCGTGGCTGCCTGAATCGGCACCTCGAACATCTGGCGTGGAATTTTGCTCTTGAGCGCCGTCACCAGCTTCTGCCCGCGATGGTACGCCATGTCCCGGTGCACAATCATCGCCAATGCATCCACCGGCTGCTTGTTCACCAACACTTCCAGCTTCACCAGATCGGAAGCACGATAACCAGCCGCTTCATAATCCATCGACGCGTAGCCACGCGTACCGCTCTTCAGCTTGTCGTAGAAATCAATGATGATTTCCGCCAGGGGAATATCGAATTTCAGCACCACACGCCCTGGGGCAGGATATTCCTGCCCCACAAACTCGCCGCGCCGCTTGATAACCAAATCCATCACCACCCCGTAATATTCGTCCGGGGTAAAGATTTGCACGTGCATCCACGGCTCGCGAATTTCTTCAAAGGTGCCTTCATCGGGCAGCTCGGCCGGGCTGTCGATGATGATTTCCTCACCGGTATGCGCCATTTTGACTTCATACCGCACACTGGGGGCAGTGGCGATCAAGTCCAAATCGTATTCGCGCTCCAGCCGTTCCTGGATGATTTCCATGTGGAACAGCCCTAAAAAGCCGCAGCGGAAACCAAAGTTCAGCGCATCGGACGTTTCTTGCTCAAACAACAGAGCCGCATCGTTGAGCTGTAGGCGCTCCAATGCTTCCTTGAGCAGGGCGTAGTCTTCGCCTTCGGTGGGATAAAAACCAGCAAATACCATTGGCTTGACGGCCTGATAACCCGGCAGCGGTTCGGCGGCGGGCCGATCGCGCAGCGTGATGGTGTCACCCACGCGGCATTCGCGCACCGTCTTCAGACCCGTGGCGATATAGCCTACCTCCCCTGCAGAAAGGGTATCAACCGGCTTCAAAGCAGGTGCAAAAATGCCGATTTCAATCGGTTCTACGGCCACCTCGTTGGACATCATCTGAATCCACTGCCGCTTGTTCAGCTTGCCCTCAAACACACGCACGTAGGCGATGACACCTTTGTAGGAGTCATAGTGAGAGTCAAACACCAGGGCACGCAGCGGCTTTTCGTCATCGGTGGTAGGCGGCGGCACACGCTGCACGACGGCTTCCAGCACTTCCTCAATGTTAGTGCCCATCTTGGCGCTGATGGAAATCACGTCTTCCGCCGACAGGCCAATAATGTTTTCGATCTCTTCGGCCACGTCCTCGGGCATAGCCGCAGGCAGATCGATTTTGTTCACCACGGGGATAATTTCCAGGTCGGATTCCAGGGCCAGGTAAAGGTTGGCCAGGGTTTGCGCCTCGATGCCCTGAGTGGCATCCACTACCAGCAAGGCGCCTTCGCAGCCCTGCAGGGCGCGGCTGACTTCATAGCCAAAATCGACATGTCCGGGGGTGTCGATGAGATTCATGATATAGTCATTGCCGTCTTTGGCAGTGTACTTCATGCGCACGGCCGAAGCCTTAATGGTGACGCCTTTTTCGCGCTCCAGGTCCATGCTGTCGAGCACCTGTTCCTGCATTTCGCGCTCGGTCAGCGTGCCGGTAGCCTGGAGCAGGCGATCCGCCAGGGTCGATTTGCCATGATCGATATGGGCAATGATGCAAAAATTACGAATGTTACTTTGTGTCATGGGGTGTAGTATATCAAAATGGCCGGTAAATGGTGAAATTTGTGATTTGCGGGACGGCCGTTTCCAGTAAAATGGCGCTTAAAAAAGTGAGGATAAAATGACACAAGACCACAACTCGATTGATCCGCTGCAGCCACACAGCCACGAACCCAATCCAGCGCCGCCGAGTGATGATCCGACATTTCAATTTGTGGGGGTAAACGGCCGCTCTCACCCCATCACCGTCGCCGATTTGCAGCGCCTGCCGGAGGTTTCGGTGCCAGACTGCACCATTGTCAGCACCGGGCATGGTACGTCTGGTCCCTTCACCTTTACGGGGGCCACGCTGCTGGCTGTGGTGCAGGCACTTTGCGCTGACCCGTGGACCGAAGTAGAGGTGGTCAGCGCCGACGGCTTTGGCAGCCGCGTTTATGCTTCTGAACTTTATGAACCCGATCCCGCTGGTCCCATCCTGCTGGCTTACGCGATGGATGGTCAGCCGATGAGCCGCGCCGAGGGGCTGGTGCGCCTCATCGTGCCCAGCGAGCGGGATGATGCCTTACGGCAGGTGAAGTGGGTGGGCGAAGTGAGAGTGGTGGGGGAGGAACGGCCGTAAAAAAAAGCCCCGGAAGCAATCCCCAGGGCTATTGAACCTTCAACTTTTCAGCGACTCAACTACGATGCATACACGATGCGTTCCGTCAGGGACTTCACAAAATCCTCAAGACCCTGCTCCGTATTTCGGTGCAAAGTCAACCGGTCAGAAAAGACCTGCTCCACATCTTCCGCCAAATGGCTGTTGCTGCCTGTCACCGCAACTCGTCCTCGACCACTGTTAAACTCCATGAGCAGTGACTTTACCCTGGCGTCATGCCGCAGCGCCTCACCATTGCGCCCGCCTGAAGGCAATATGAGCAAACAATCATCACCAGCCGGATCAAACGGCTTGTCGGCTAAAGCGTAGTCAGCCTTCAACCCCACGCCCTGTCGACTGTAAACCAGCTTATCAAACAAGCTCACACTCTTAATAGACAAACCGGCCTGACGAAATTTGTGCAGGAAGTAGATGACTTCTAACTCGTCAAATCCATCGCCGATTAAGATATAGCTTTGTGATCTTTTCTTTCGACTATTGCGGTATGGTAAGGACATGTTGCTCCTCGTGTTGCCAACATCTCACAAGGTGGTGACTACCTTGTTTAAAACTTGATCAACAATAATGAATTAAAAGCTATACGCCGGTACAAACACCGCCGCTAGAAACACAGTAACGCAGGATTTCAGTGTCTTCAACAATTGCAAGGGCGTCGAAATTGGCGACGATCGCAAAAGCCAAGATAGTTAGTAGGCCTACGATAGCTAAAACCAGCAAGAAAAAAGCAACCTTGTTATTAGTGATTACAGATGTCATGAAAAACCTCCTCTCATTAACATATGAATTGCCCATTTTCGTCATTTTTGAAATAGGGCTTTGGATTTGAGATGAAAACAACATTACCAGAACCTGACTTCAAAGTACTGCAATTTAACTTCAATATGACTTCAACCCCCCTGCAAAATATTTTCAAAAGCAGGTAAGATAGCTTATGATCCTGTGTGATTTTGACTTTTGCACATAAAATTGTGGCGCTTGCAGCTAAGTAGCGAGGGAAACTGTGATTAGTTCGGATGATGTTTTAGCCGCATTACGCTTGTGGCACGGGGGAGAAGCCACTGATTGGCCACTAGTAAAAATGCGTCTGGGTTTGGGTCTTACCCAAGCTGAAGACGTTTACAGCACTCTGGCGGAAGCCGGGCCAGCCGCAAATAACCGTGCCATTTTGAGCTATGGGCTCGAACAGCTACGTAGCGTCTCGCCTGAGGCGGAAGAGTTGTTAAAAGAGCGCTTTGAAAACAGACGAGATGTTTTAACGGTGGCAAATCGGCTAAACATTTCCGAATCAACGCTTTATTATCGACAACGACAGGCGGTGTCCCATTTAACAGATATTTTGAATCAACTAGAGGATGTAGCGAGCAGCGAATGGCGGGCAAAGATGAGCAGTCGTCTAAGCATCCCGTCTTATGAAAAGCTAGTTGGAATTACCGACGCAGAAAAACTATTAACCGAAGCTTTATACAATGAAAATGAACATTTTATCGTTTCTATTGACGGCATCGGGGGTCTCGGCAAAACGGCGTTAGCAGACTATTTAACTCGTCAAATCATCAAAACAACGCGGTTTGATGAGATTGCCTGGGTAACGGCAAAACACACACATCTCTCGATGCTGGGCCGATTGCAGATTGAAAGCGGCCGTCCGGCTCTCACCCTGCCCCTCCTAATTGAGAAACTGTGCTCTCAATTTAATCTGATCAGGAATAACGGCTCCACACAGCTGCAGCGGCAAAGAATGTTGTACAAGTTCATGAAGGATCGACGCTGCCTGATCGTGATTGATAATTTAGAGACAGTTGCCGATTACAGAAACTTGATACCAGAGCTCCAAAAGTGGCAAGATCCGGCAAAATTTTTGCTCACTTCGCGCATCAGACTACTATCCGAGCCTGGAATTTTCTCGTACTCGCATAAAGAGCTAGACAAAAGTGCTGCGTTTCAGTTAATTCGTCAAGAAGCGAAAAGAGGGGGTTTCTCCGACCTGGCGGCCGCTTCAGATGAGGACATTATAAAAATCTACGATGTAGTAGGCGGAAATCCTCTCGCCCTTAAGTTAATTATTGGCCAACTCCGATTCTATTCACTGTCTAGCGTATTAAATCGCTTTGCTGCAAAAAAGTTGACCGAAACAAACGAAGGTATCTTTGATTACATCTTCAGAGAAATCTGGGAATCGCTAGATGATTATAGTAAAACAATCCTGATTAGCCTTACTCAAGCAGGGGAATCTGGTTTTACAGTAGAGCATCTCATGGCGGTTGCTGAACTAGATGAACCAATTGTATACAGCTCAGTAACGGGGCTAGTCTTGTCTTCACTTGTTGATATTGCGGGTACGCTGTTTGAAAGAAGATACAAACTTCACCGTCTCACTGAGATTTTCTTGCTGCGTATGATTGAGGAAGAATAATGGGGTTGAGACCTGCCATTTCCGAGCAAACCCGGTGGCGAACTGTATTGAAGCAACAAAAGCTTGCCAATGCTCGGCGCTGGCTAGAAATTCTTGAAACAAGTGCTGATCCTGTTTCCCTTGTCCACGAAGACTATGACAATTTTCTAAGGGCACTTGAAACTACCCTGCAAAGCAAAGAGACCTTTGATATATCGTATAAGCTTAGTCAGATTTTGTATCCAATTATTTTTGGCTATGCAGATTGGGATCGCTGGCTCATTTACCTGCAACAAGTTCACTTCACAAGTCGTCAGCTTAGCCGGATTCGTGAAGAAGCACGGCTCTTGGAGCAAATTGGCGACCTTTTGTACCATAAAGGTGACTTACGAGACGCGGAAGAGAACTATCACACAGCGAGTCTTTTGTATAAAAGTCGGGGCAATCTTTCCAGTTATTCCCGTATACTGGCGATGCTCGCCTCCCTGAAGGACATCCAGGGTGAGTCGGAGGAGGGCATCTTGTTATGCCAGACTGCATTGGAGACGGCCGTTCAAGCCCAAGATGAGCTGGCCCAAGCCAACGCCAACCTTAATCTAGCCAATATTTACCGCAGAATTCGCAGTTGGGAACGAGCCCTGCAGACAGCTCAAACTGCTTATGCCATATATCATAAACTTGGCCATTCCACCTTATTAACAAAAACTTCCATCACCCTCATTGCCATTTGGGCGGAGTCTGGCGAGTGGGAAAAAATTGACAACTTGTCTAAAGAGTTAATGACTGTGCTTAACAGCTCCGGAGACGTACACAACTTGAGTCAGCTGAAAAATAACCTTGGCATTCTTGCCTTTAGCCAGGGAAACTACAATGTGGCTGAGGCCGCCTGGCAGGAAGCCCTACAGCTGCATTCGCAGATTCAGGAGCCGACGGAGTTGGCCGGTATTTACAACAACCTGGGCATGGTTTATACCCAGCTGGAGGAGTGGGAAACGGCCGAAGACATGCTCCTCAAAGCCATCACCGCGTATCGCCGGTTTGGTGATATTTTTAACTGGGCCAACTCCCTGGACAACCTGGCCGATTTGTACGAAGCACGCGGACAAACGGCCGAATTTCAACATACTTTGCAGGAAGCCATAGCTGGTTTGCAGGTGCTTAAAGAAACACCGCATGCCGTAGAACTCCTCAATTACATGAACCAACGGTTGGCCGCGGCTGGTATTTGCCTCCCCAAATAACTTCCAAACCCCCTTCGTTTGCCAATTTTTATACGCGGTTTGTAGCTGGTTTGCAGGTATTTTGCAGCTTGTTCCAAGGACCATGCCAGTCGATTGTGTTACCATGTCCTCAAACAAGTCTATGTAACCTGATATGCTGCACATGTAAAGTTAGATATGTCACCGAATTCGCTGCCCCAGACAAGCGCCCAGGCTCAACAGTTGGAAACCATAGGTTTCCTGGCCACTGGTATTGCCCATGATTTTAGCAATCTTCTTACCAGCATCGTGGGCCAAACATCACTGGCTTTAGCTACCTTACCCCAGGATAATGTCGCCCGAATGCATATAGAAAGGGCCATGCAGGCCGCTGAATTTGCCGCTGAGCTTACCCGGCAGCTGCTTACCTATGCCAGTTCTCACGACGCGCCGGATGAACTCATTAACCTGAACCAGCTGGTGAATGACAACATCAGTTTGCTGAACACCACGCTGCTTAACGGGGTCTCGCTGCAGTTGGACCTGGCGCCCAACATTCCGCCCATTGAGGCCAAACGGGCCCACATCCAGCAGGTGATTATGAACCTGATCATCAATGCGGCGGAGTCAATTGAGGATGGCCACGGCATTGTTTTGCTGCGCACCGGGCTGGAAACAATTCACGACGGCCAAACACGGCATCATTTTGTAAACGGCCGTTCCCTCACCCCTGGCCCCCATATCTACCTGCAAGTCACCGACACCGGCTGCGGCATGAGTCCGCAGCAAATTAAACAGATATTCTCCCCGTTTTTCACCACCAAACCCGCCGGGCGCGGTCTGGGATTGGCTACGGTCCTGGACATTGTTAACCTGTATCACGGCGGCATCACCGTGGAGAGCCAGCCAGGGCTCGGCTCAACGTTCTGCGTCTTTTTGCCGCTGCCGACCCACCTCGGCGTGATGTCCAACACCGCCACCCTGCACTAAAACACCAGGCATTGCCCGGCTACTCAGCTGGAGTGATCTGGGCCAACACCTGATCGACGGCCGTTTCCGTCACCCCATCCGCCGCCCCCACTTGCAGCCAGACCAGGAACTCCACGTTGCCCTCGGCCCCCGTCACCGACGAAACCACCAGCCCCTGTACACCAAAATCGTTGGCGCGGAACCACTGCCATAGCTCTTCCAGCACGCTGCGGTGTACGGCCGTATCCTTCACAATCCCACCCCGCCCCACCTGTTTGGGACCCGCCTCAAACTGCGGCTTGATCAGCGCCACGATATTGGCCGATTCGGCCAACCACTGCTTCACCGCCGGTAAAATCAGGCGCAGAGAGATGAACGAGACGTCAATCGCCACAAAATCGACAGGTTCGCCCAGGGAGTCCAGGTAGCGCGCGTTGGTCCGTTCCATTACCACGACCCGCTCGTCCTGGCGCAGGGACCAGTCCAGCTGGCCATAGCCCACGTCGATGGCGTACACACGTGTGGCCCCATTTTGCAAAAGCACGTCGGTAAAACCGCCGGTGCAGGCGCCCACATCGGCGCAGACGGCGCCATTCACGTCCAACCCAAACGTCGCCAGGGCACCGGCCAGCTTAAAGCCGCCGCGCCCCACATACGGCAAGGCTGCTTTCAGCTCGATGGTGGCTTCGGTGGAGACGGCCGTTCCCGGCTTGTCTACCCGCACCCCATCCACCAACACTTCCCCGGCCAGGATGATGCCCTGCGCCTTCGACCGCGTCGGTACCAGCCCGCGAGTGACCAGCAGCTTGTCCAGACGTTCCTTGTTTTTGGCCAAATTGGTATCCTCTACAGGCGCTCCGCCCAATCCTGCAAAATATCGGTCAGCGACTGCTCCAGGCCGATGCGCGGTTCCCAGCCGGTTTGCGCCTGGATTTTGGCGTAGCTGCCGTACAGGCACGGCGTGTCCGACGGCCGCATCCGCTCCGGATCACGTTCCACAACCGCCTCTATCCCGGCAATTTCGATCAGCTTCTGCAAAACCGCTTCGATTTTCACCGGTCTGCCCGAGCAAATGAGATAAGTCTCGCCTGGCTGGCCTTCGGCGGCCAACAGCTGGTAAGCCCGCACCACGTCGCGCACGTCGGTGAAGTCACGCATCGCCTCCAGGTTGCCTACCATGAGCCGGTTGTCCCGCCGCCCCGCCTGGATCGCCGCCAGCTGGCTGGCAAAATCGGGCACGACAAACCCCAACGCCTGGTGCGGCCCAATGTGGTTAAACGGCCGTGCTTCCACCACGGGCAGCTGGTAACGTTCCCAGTAAAGCGGCACCAACAGCCCAGCCATCCACTTGCTGACGCCGTAAGGATGGTTCGGTGCAGGCGGTGTCTGCTCGGTAATGGGCAGCATGTCTGGCTCAATGTGCCCATAAATCTCGGCGCTGGTGACGATAAGCACACGCGGACGGCCGTATTGCACCACCGCCTGCAGCAAATTGACCGTCCCCACGCTGTTCACCGACAGGGTCAGCCCCGGCTGCTGCCAGGAGCGCGCCGGATAGGCCTGCCCGGCCAGGTGGTAAACCACGTCGGGTTGGGCCTGGGCTACGGCCGTTTCCAGCGACGTCACATCCAGCAAATCTCCAGCGACAGGCGTGAGATTTTTGTGCTGATGCAACTGCTGGTGGCTGGTGGCTTCATGCACCAGCGTGCAGACAGAATGTCCCGCCGCCAGCAGCTCTGCTACCAGGTGAGAACCGGCAAAACCCGTTGCGCCCGTGATAAAAATACGCATAAAAGTCCTTTTACTGCCTGCAAGGCCTTGAATAAGTAAATTGGGTAAATCGTTTCCTCAGGAACTTCTTGGAATATTTTTCCGGTCATTCTAGTGTTTTGCTCCATAAATCCTTACCAGGTTATTGTGGCACAGGAGCAAAACACTTAAGCAGTTGCCTTAATATAAATACCTATGAAGAACTTCCGGGCAACTGCACTAGAAGTAAACTTTGAGCATCAGCCCAAGGTTTCAACCTGCACTATGCCCAACGAGCTACATTATACCTGCCAAACATGTTCAAGCTAACGATGATTCGCCTCAGGCTCCAGGTTGCATATTGCCCCTACCAGTGCGGGCAAAGTATAATGGCTCCCATGAATCCGGCCCTCAACACAATCTCTCAAACGCTGGCTGCCGACCTTGGCCCCCAGCTCGAAGCCGTGTTTTTATTTGGCCGCCAGGCAGTACAGTCCCCACGAACGGCCGTTTCACCCCCCCATCTTCTGCTCGTCATCAGCCCAGACGCCAACCTGCACGCCGTGCGCGAAAGCTTCCACCCGCTGTGGCAGGAGCACAAAACAGTCCTCAAACAGCCACCTCTAGTGGCTACACGACAAGCCCTGCGCCGCCACCTGGAACTGAATCCGCACCTGGCGTTGGACATGCTGCAGCACGGCTTGCAGCTGGCCGGTCAACCCATGCCCGCCAACTTCTTCCGCACCAGGGTGAATCCGCATGAGCTGTATGCCCATTTCGCCCAGGAACTGCTGGCCGCATCAGCGGCGCTGAGCCAGACCAGCAGCCCGGAGGATGACATGCGGCTCAACGATCTGGTCCAGCAAATTTGCGCCCGGCCGGTAAGGGCAACAGAAACCGGCGTTGCCCGGTTCACCATGGTGCAGCAGGCGTTAACGGCCGTGTTAAACCAACTCCCGGCCGCCAGCAAATGGTCCCGGGCCGCCCAAACCGGTCCTACCTCAGCCGACATCCCTGGCCTGCAGGCGATTTACACCGAAAACAACAAAAACATCTTCGTCTTTAACCAGCTCACGCCCCGGCACATTGGGCTGATCAACTGGGAGACGCTGGCCCAACACCTGCCCCAGGCCGACGGAAGTCTGCACGTTACCACCGTTGCCCAATTTTGTCTGCTGGGCCTGTATGAGAAAGCACTGGATTTACGCTTCAACAAATATCAGCACAAGTGGGGCATTCCCTTCCTGGCGCGATTAACACCATCCAGCCGCCAGATTTTGCGCCAGGCCGCCCGCACGCCGTCGCACATCCTGGTCAACGCCCTGCCCCACAGCTTCCTCACCGCCGCCAACACCAGCGACGACACATTGCACAAGCTCATCCACGACTATCAGAACCGGATGCTCAACATCCAGCTGGAAAACGAACTCCTCTTCCGCCTCGGCCTTATCCCGGCTAAATTTGTGCCGCCCGAACCGCTGCCCGAACGAGACACCTCGGCCAAACAGCGGCTGACCGCCATCTTGCAGCACCTGGAGTGGTGGGCCGATTTTTACCAGTCAGCGCTGCAAACGGAATCGTGATTGCCCGATTGAACCGGCTAAATTTTCGCAGCGGGCTGCGCCTGCTGCTGCTGATTGCCCTCATCTCCCTCATCCAGCCCGCGCCGCTGCTCATCGTGCCTGGCCCGCCGCAAACGGTGCACACCGGCCACCCCATCGTCGGCGTGCACACCCGCCTGACGGACGAGGTGGAGGAGTGGAAAGTCCAGCGCAGCCTGGAAATGGTGCGCCAGATGGGGTCGCCCTGGATTGTGGAGCTGTTCCCCTGGGCCTACTACCACGCCGCCGATGGCGGCATCGCTTGGGATCACCCGGACATGGTGATGAACCATGCCCACGCTCAGGGATTGAAGGTGATTGCCCGCATCGGCCTCACGCCCGGCTGGGCGCGCCCGCCGGACACGCCGCTCAACTACCTGGACGCCACCGCCTACGACGACTTTGCCGAGTTTGCCGCCCGCTTCGCCGCCCGCTACGAAGGCAAGCTGGCGGCCATCATCGTAGGTAATGAACCCAATTTGAGCTATGAGTGGGGGTACCGGGAGGGAACGGCCGTTGACTACACCAACCTCCTCAAAACCGTCTACCCCGCCGTCAAGGCCGCCAATCCAGATGTGCTGGTGCTGGGCGGCGCGCTGGCCCCCACCCTGGAACCCGCCGGTTCCCCCTGGGGCCTCAACGATCTGGAGTACCTGGACCAGATGTACACCGCCGGGGCCGCAGACTACTTCGACGGGCTGGCCGTACACAGCTACGGTCTCACCTTCCCCGCCCTGGCCGAACCCGGCCCGGAAATTCTCAACTTCCGCCGCGTCGAGCTGGTGCGCCAGGTCATGCTGCGCCACGGCGATGCCGATACCAAAATTTACATCACCGAATTTGGCTGGAACGACCATCCCCGCTGGACAATGGCCGTCCGCCCCGGCCAGCGCATCCAAAACACCCTCGACGCCTTCACCTACGCCGAAGAAAACTGGCCCTACGTGGAGATGATCGCCATCTGGGCCTTCCGCTTCCCCGCGCCCACCAAAAGCTTCATGGATTATTACACCCTCGTCACCCCCGAATTTGTGGCCAAGCCCATCTACGCCGAACTGCGGAGGTTTACCGGCAATGAGTGAGTTTGGTGGCAAGTTGCAGGTGGCAGGTTGCAGGTCTTCCTCGCCGAAGGCTACTTGCCACTTGCCACTTGCCACGTGCAACCCCTGCCACTTTTCACTTTTCACTTTTCACTTCCCCCTACTTCAGATCGGATTCAGATCGTTTGGTGGGTATGCTAAATGCTTGTGGTTCATCGCTGTTTTTGGCATTATCTTGTGGCAAATTGGCTGCCAGACGGCCGATAACAGCTGGGAACGAGTACAGGCGGCAGGCGTCTTGCGCGTGGGGCTGGACCCCACCTACCCACCCTTCGAGGTGGATGATGGCGGCAATTTGGTCGGACTGGACATCGATTTGGCCAAAGCGATTGCCGACGATTTGGGGCTGGATGTCCAGTTTGTCTACTTCGGTTACGACGGCCTGTACGACGCCCTGGCCACCGAGCAGGTGGACGTACTCATCTCCGCCCTGGTCATCATCCCGGAGCGGACGCGCGATTTTAGCTACAGTGAACCTTACTTTAACGCGGGCGAAATCTTGATTGTCCCGGCGGACAACGAGACAATTGAGACGATGGCCGATTTGGGCGGCCAGACGCTGGCCGTGGAGCTGGGCAGCTTGGGTCACGTAGAGGCCACCGAGTGGGGCAAGCAGGTGGCAGATTTGAAAATTCTGACTTTTCCGACGGCCGCTGAGGCGATGACGGCCGTACAGCAAGGTGAAGCCCACGCCGCCCTTACCGACGCCATAAGCGGCCGTCTCTTCCTGCGCGACCACGACGGCCTGAAGCGGCTGCCCCAAAGCGTCACCGTAGAACCTTTTGCCCTGGTAGTGCGTAGTGAAGACCGGCAGCTGCTCGCCGTGCTCAACCAAAGCCTGGCCACCCTGCAGCAGTCCGGCCAGCTAGACCAAATCGAAGCCAAATGGCTTGGTCCTTAAGAAAGATTGTTCATGAAATGTCTCTAGATAAAGCTCTAAGAAATGCAACGAAGTTTTTTGGGGAGGAAAACGAAAAGTTAAACCGACTGCAATATGAACGCATCCAAATGATGCCAGGTTCGAGGCAAATGTTTAAACGCATTGCTTCCGCCCCCGATATCGAACAATTAATGGATTATTTGGCCGAAGTGCGATATGCCTTAGTTTTTGCTGGACTTAACTTTGATGTTGAAATTGAACCTTTTGGCAAAAAGGGGCCAGATTTACAAATCGCGAAGAATGGAAATCGGGCAATTGTAGAGGTAAAAAGATTTAGAAAAGTTTACTCTGGTCCACCTGAGCTTGACATTAATAATCCAAAAACAATGTTGGTAGAATATGGAAATATTACACGTGATGTTAGAAAGGCATTTAACATTATTTTGACGAAATTTGACCAGATCGGAAACTCCGACGCAATTATTGCTGTTTGGAATGACGATGAAGATCTAGATGACTGGGAGGTTAGTAAAGCTGTCCAAAATATCCGATTAGATTCTAAGAACAATAAACTAGCAGTACCGAGCAATCTAGCATTTGTCGTTTATGGCTCAAAATGGATCGGTGACCAAAATCAACAGCTATATTGTTTCCCAATTCACCAACGCCATTCTCCTTATTTGCTTTGGTGCCAGGAACTAGACTCTTCTATAGTTTCAGATTTGGTACATAAAGCAATAGGTCAGAGTTAACCTTGTTCCCGCGCTCCGCGCTGCCTATGAGACGCAGGAGCGTCTCGATCTTCATTCCACGCTCGGCGTGGAACGAGCAAGGAAAAGTTTTGCAATTTGTCATTCCCGCGCAGGCGGGAATCCACGCACGCAACAACAAATAGAAGATGGATACCCGCTTTTGCGGGTATGACACCACTTGATTACGATGAAAATATTGAAGGGGCAAATGCGAAAAATCTACAGGGTCTTACCTAAAAAGAGTTTTCTGACAGTAAGTTTATTCTTATTCGTGCTGCTGCTGGGTGCTTTGTTTATGCCCGGCTCGGCAGCAGCACAGACGAAGTCGTTTTACTGGGAGCGGTTTGACGTGGACATCACCCTGCTGGAAAATGGCGACATGGAGATTGTCGAAACGCAGGTGCTCAACTTCTCCGGCGCGCCGTTTACCTTTGGCTACGGCGCCATCCTCACCGGCAGCGCGGGCAACAACGACAACATCACCAACATCGAGCTGCGCGAAGGCGACCTGGTCTACCAGGAGTCCAGCAGCAACGCCCCCGGCACGTTTGAAGTCAGCCGCTCCAGCAGCGAAGTGCGCATCGACTGGTACTTTGAGCCTGCGCTGGGGCAGCATACCTACACCTTCAGCTACACCGTCGAAGGCGGTGTCATCGTGGGTACGCTGGACGAGGGCAGCGGCGACCAGATTTTCTGGAAGGCAATCCCGTCGGACCATCCGGGGCGCATCCAGAACAGCACAGTCACCATTCGCCTGCCGGAAAGCGTGGAGCCCCAGCGTTACACCGACGACGGCACGTACCTGGTGGAAGGTTTGGCCGCGGGCAACTCCAATCTGGTTGAGACCGAGGTGGGGGGCAACGGCCGTATCATCACCTACACCCTGCTTGAACCGCTGCTGCCCGGCCAGGCGTTTGAGGTGCGCGTGCAGTTCCCTCACGGCATCCTGGACATTCCTACCTCCAGCTGGCAGGCGCGGCAGCAAAACGCCGACGTCTACGGGCTGATCGGCCTGGTGCTGTCTGGCCTGGTGTTTATCGGCGGCCCGCTGACGATTGTGGCCCTGTGGTACACGCGCGGCCGCGACCCGGAAACGGGCCTCATCGTGCCAGAGTACCTGCCCGAGCCGCCCTCGAATCTGCGCCCGGCGGTTGTGGGCACGCTGGTGGACGAGAAAGCCGACATGCGCGACATCATCTCTACGCTGGTGGATCTGGCGCAGCGTGGCTACATCAGCATCAGCGAAAACAAGGCGAAAAACCACGTCTTTGCCCTGGAGAATACGTCGCGGGCGGGGTTACGGCCGTATGAAGCCCAATTCCTCACCGACGTCTTTGGCAGCAAAACCGAGCGCAAACTGTCTGAGCTGCGCTACAAATTTGCCAACAAGCTGCCCCGCCTGCGCAACATGCTCTACGACGAGCTCATCAGCGAAGGGCTGGTGGACCGCTCACCCGACAAGGTACGCACCACTTACATTGTTGTCGCGGTGCTGATTCTTATCGTCGCCGTGATTGCCTTTATTGGCCTGGTGGCCATATTGCCCGAGGACGCTGCCTATGTCGCCTGCTGCGGCTCCGGCGCACTTGGCCTGACCGCCATCTTTGCCGGGGTGTTCGGCCGTTTTATGCCCAACAAAACCGCCAAAGGCGCCGAAGAAAAAGCGAAATGGGACGCCTTCCGTAACTACCTGCAAAACATCGAGGCGTACCAGAATATGGACGAGGCAGGTGAGCTGTTCGAGAAATATCTGCCCTACGCCACGGCCTTTGGCCTGGATCGCACCTGGATCCGCAAATTCTCTGGCGTACCCCACACGCCGATTCCTCCGTGGTACACTCCTTACGGCTATGGACCGGTTTACCACGGCGGGCACCGACCACGCCCCACCGGCAGTGGCAGCGGCGGCACCGCCCCATCCTTACCCAGCCTCGATTCGGCCGCTTCCAGCATGGCCGGTGGGCTGGAATCAATGTCGGCCGGGCTGACGCGCATGCTCAACAGCACCGCTTCCACGATGCGCAGCACGCCGCCCAGCACCAGCAGCAGCAGTTCCGGCGGTTTTAGCGGCGGCTTTAGCGGCGGCAGTTCCGGCGGTGGCGGCAGTCGGGGGTTTGGATAAAAAGGAGATGGGAGATTAGAGATTGGAGACTGGAGATTGAAAGCGATACTATCGCCAATCTCTAACCTCCAGTCCCCAATCTCCCCCAAAAAACTATGGGCAGAACACTTGGATTTATTCTCATCGCTGGCGGGATCATCGTTGGCGTTATCGTGACGGTGTTGATGGTGGTGTATCGCGGTGAAGGCCGTTTGAGCGCGGGCGGCATGGCGCTGGGCATCACCCTGGGACTTTTGGTGCTGGTGCTGCCACAGCTGGGCTTTGGCGCTTTTTTGCTGTGGAAAGGTGGGCAGGATGCGGCCGTTTCTGCCCGTGCCGAGGAACAGCGCCAGCTTCTGGACATGGTAAAAACCCGCGGCCAGATCGCCATCAGCGACCTGGTGATTGAACTGAACAGCAGCCGCGAAACGGTGCAGCAGATGCTGTACCAGCTCGTAGGCATGGGCCTGTTTTCTGGCTATGTAAACTGGGATGAAGGTATGTTATACTCTCGCCAGGCCAACGAGCTGCACCAGCTGAACAAATGCCAGCACTGCGGCGGCGAACTGGAACTGGCCGGGAAGGGCGTCATTCGCTGTCCCTTCTGCGGCACGGAATATTTTTTGGAATCGTAATGTTTCTACCAACAGATTTGTTTCTGAATTAAAAAATAGGACACAGATTTTCACAGATGAACACAGATATCCTTTTATCTGTGAAATCAGTGTTTATCTGTGTCCAAAATTTAAAAACGAAACAACTGTAGTTAATTTATCAGGAGAGGCGACCCAAATATGAAAGAACAAATTTCCGATTTATTTGACAAAATCCAGGGTGAATCCACCGGACTGGGCAACTTGCTGAGCAAGATTCCCGGGCTGGATGGCTACATGGAACGCAGCCGTCGCCGCGAAGCCGACCAGCTGCTGCGCAAAACCATCGCTGACCGTTTGGAAGGGACTCGTCTGCTGTTGGGCGGCATCAGCGAGGAGTTAAGCCGGGACATTATCAAGGCGATTGACCACGCCGAGCCGATGGGCCGGGTAGACACGCGCTTGATGGGGCTGATTGGCAAGGTGAAGGACGCGCCGCAGGGCTACGCCGGTTTCTTCGATGCCATCAAGGTGAAAGAAGAAGACCTGGCCCGCATTTACGCCTTCGATGAAAATATGCTCAACTATGCTGACCAGATTGCGGCGAGTACGGCCGTTCTCGAAAAAGCGGTCATGGATGATGGTGACATTGCCGGGGCGATTCGCACGTTGGACAGCGAGGTCAAAGAAGCCAACACCACCTTCGACGGCCGCGATGAAGTCATCAAAGGCATCGGCCAACCCGCCGCCACCGACGATTTGAAAGGTGAATTCTAGAAACGATTTTGGAGATTAGAGATTAGAGATTGAAATCTCCAGTCTCCAATCTCTAATCTCTATCTTTAAGGAGACTGACTCATGGCAAAAGTGTTTGATCGCGTAGCAATTGATTCCTGGCTTCGAGACGAAGTTGTGCGGAAATTCCCGCCCGGCGGACTGGGCGATATCAAGTTGGGCTCGCCGTGTATTGTGAATCCGGGAGAAACGGCCGTCTTTGTACGCAGTGGTGAAGCACTGGGCACCTTTGAACCGGGCACCCACATCCTTACCACCGCCAACATCCCCTTCCTCACCGATCTGCTGGAACGCGGCCTCTTCGGCGGCAAAAACGTCTTCACCGCCGACGTGTATTACGTCAAAACCACCGACCAGACGATGAAGTGGGGCACCACCCAGCCCATCATCATCGAGCACCTCAACCGCTCCCCAGGGGCCAGCGCCATCGTGGGCAACGGCACCTACGTGGTGCGCGTCAAGGAACCGTGGCGCTTCCTCAACGCCATGGACGCCTTCCGCGAAAGCGTGCGCCAGCCGCAGCTCAAGGATCGCCTCGATCCCAAGCTGGCCATCATGATGCAAGACAAGATGAGCGAGCTGGCCATCGCCAAGAACCTCGGCCCGGCTCAGCTGCAATCCTTCTCGCAGGATCTCAACGAGCTGCTCATTGGCTTGCTCCAGGCCGAGTTCGACGCCCTGGGCATGGTGCTGGTCGACTTCAACATCCGCATGGGGCTGCACCCCAAATCGCTGGAAGTGGTTACCAACATGGGTTACGGCACCAGCTACACCCAAAAGCAGCAGGCCGACGCCTTTGTGGCCGCGGCTAACAATCCTGCAGGAGGCAGCATGGGCGAAATCGGTATGGGTGCCATGGGCATGGCCGCCATGCAAAACCTGCAAAACCAGCAGCAGCAAGCGCAGCAGTCACAGCAAACCCAGGCTGCGCCCGCCGCTGGCTCTGGCAGCACGGCCGGTACGCCCGACGTGATGACGCCGCAGCAAGCCGCCGAGATTTTGCAGGTGTCTTATGAAGATGTGCTGGCCGCCATCGAAGCGGGTGACTTAAAAGCGCGTAAGATTGGCAATGCCTACCGCATTAGCAAAGCCAACCTGGATGAATTCCTGGCTGGTTAATCATTTCGCCGCATAGACGCAGAGGGCGCAAAGAAATAAAAAAAAGACTTTGCGCTCTTTGCGTCCTTTGCGGTTAATCATCCTCAAACGATTATTCGTAAGAAAAGAACGTCCCCGAACAAGTTGCCCCGATCATCCCGCATTTTCCAATCGCCAAAGTAGGTGCCCCGCCGTGTGGGGGCCGTTTGCTGGATGGAGATTTCCACTTCCTGCCCTGGGGCGCAGGCGGGCAGCGGCAGGCTGCGCTGGTTGGTCATGGCTGTGCCCTTAACAAACACCAGCCGGAAGCCTTCACCCCACGGCCGTTGCCCCGTATTCTTCACCCGCCACGTCTTGGTAAACGTCTGCCCTGGCGCCATGCGCGTATCATCGGGAACGGTCACATCAGCGATAAAGGCGCTGTTGCTCGGCCGGTTATCTACGGCAATGATGCGCGTAAAGAGGATGTCGCCAAACACGTTGCCGCGATCGTCCTGCAAGCGCCAGTCGCTGAAGTAGGTGCCCGGTTTGCCTGGCACGGTGAACTGAATGGAAATATCGGCCGTTTTGCCCGGCGCCACGTTGAGCACAGGCTGCACCGTTTGTTTGGTCATCGCGGTACCGTCGGCAAAAATCAGTTTGTAGCCACTGCCCCAGGCCACGTTGCCCGTATTTTTGATGCGCCACGTCTTGACAAAGGTCGAATCGGCCTGGAGGCGCGTGTCATCGGGGATGGTGACATCGGCCACAAATTGGGCGTTGGGCGCAGGGGCAGGCGTAGGCTGCGGTGGTGGATCGGGCACGGGTGTCGGCGGTGGGGTCACCGGGTCCGGCGGCGCGACCGGGTCCGGGGGTGGTGGTTCTGGCGTGGGAGGCGGGGTTGGTGTCGGCGGCGGTGGCGGATCGGGCACCGGGTCTGGCACGATGGGCTGCGGCGGGCTGCCAATCTCCGGCACGTTAATCTCGCCGCTGCCTTCGGGCACGGTAAAGCGGTGCTTGAGGGTGAACTCGGTCACCGGTTTGATGAGCCGCTGTGCCTTGTTGGCGATACCGCCAAAGCCGGGGCCTAAATACCAGATGGCCGCTCCTTCAATCTCTGGGAAGCGGGCGTACAGCTCGCCGACGCGGCGCATGTCCTGGATGGCCCTTTCCGGTGGAGGCACACTGTCCAGCGTCCAGCCCCATTCAGTGATGTGTACGCGGGGTCGGGGAATGTTGTGTTTGTCGCACACCTGGAAGAGGTATTGAAAACGGCCGACTTTAAACGGAAACTGGTGGAAAATGTCGCTCTCGATAAAGCTGTACTCGTGTACGGCAACGGCCGCTTGCGACGGCCGTTCCGCACACAGCCGTAAATATGCCAGCATGCCCGGCGTTTCCCAACAGCCTGGCTCCGGTTCGCCGCCTGACCAGGCAAACAGCGACACCTTATAACCATCACGCTGGGCAAGGTTGGCTATGCGCACGGCAAAACGCCCCAGCCAGTCACACAAGTTGCGATCAACCTCATTGATCACTTCCAGCCAGACGCGCTTCTTGTCAAACTCCGGCGGCAGCTTGGCCCGCGTCTTGCGCCAGTGCAGCTCCGCGCCGCCTTCCGGGTCGTTGACGTACTTCGGATCTTTGTAGGGCGGCGTGTCGTAAGTGTACTCGCTGTGGTTGTCGCTGAGGCGGAAGATGAGTACGTGCGGCACCCCGCTCTTTTTCATGATTTCCTGGGCCTCAAAAATCGGACCGTAATGGTCTACCGACTTGAGACACATGGGAATTTTGGCAGCGTCCAGGGCACGCATGTAATCGCCGATGCCGGTGGGATTGCCACCTGGTCCGGTGTGAAAACCAATTTTGCTGGGAACTTTGATCATGTTAACTCCTGTGGCTGCTTCAGTTGCGGTACGAGATTGGGGTGCCGACGGCCGTTCTGCCGCCGCGTTACTCAATCGAGAGGAAAGCTGTTTGAAGAAGGCGCGAATAAAGGTACTCATGGGTAGCCAGAGAATATACTCGGGGTCGGGGTATTGTCAATAAAACGGCCGAATTCGCCGATTGCCCGCCGGAGGCTGAAGCCGTCCGGCTAGTTGTGGAAGCCCGTTTGGGCTGAGGAAGAGCCCCTTCGGGCCTTTCACAGTTAGCGAGGGCTTGTGTGAACGAATCACTCCCCGTCCAGAGCCGCTTGCCACAAGTCTAGCACGGCCGTTTCCCCCACCCCATCCTGCTGCAACATCCAGCCCAAAAAAGTGCCGCAGTCGTAGCAAAACCGCTCGCTGTCGGTCAGATTGATGTGGGACGGCCGTTCCCACACCACATTCACACTTTCCGCCGGAGCAAACACCAGAATCGCATCGTGCAGCAGCGCCTTCATGCCCGTGATGTGCACCGAAATCGGATTTTCGGAATGGACCACGTAGCGGGTTACCAGGGCAAAACCCGCCTGCCGCAGGGCCACCGTCAGCGCCGCCCAACCCTTCGGATTCCAATGGTGAAAGGTGAAGATGAAACGGCCGTTCTCCTCCCTCAACACCCGCTTACACTCGGCAAAAATACCGCTCATCAGCTCCGTGTAGCGGCTTTCACTGTCCAGCTGGTGTGGGTCCACGGCCGATTCCTGCGTGTCGTACGCCCATTGCGCCGCCTCCGGCAGCAGGTGCCGCAGCCAGACGCGAAAGAAGGCGGCCAGGTCACTGTACTGCACGCTGTCAAAATACGGCGGATCGGTGACGATAAAATCCACGCTCCTATCTGGTAAATCCAGCTGGGTGGAAGACCCTTGCAGCAGCAAAAAAGAAGGCTCACGATCCGGCGTCATCTCCGCTACAGACCTCACCTCCACGCCGCTATCCCTCTCTCCCACAATCTCCACAAAATACTGCTTACCGTTCACCGTAGACCGCTTACCGATCACCCTCTCCCTCGGCTTCTGGGCCCACAAACGGCCGTTCCGTATCCGCGACTGGAACAACTTCGCCAGCGTGCCCGACGCCTGGCGCGGGTAAACCGGGTTGTTCTCCAACGCCGTGTAGGGGAACGAGTACGCATGGTGCGAAAAAGTGTGGCGAATGGCCCCGGCGCGCCGCCTGTTTTTGCCCTTGTAGCCGCACAGCATCGCGTTAAATTCCAGCGAGGTAGACACCAGCAGCCCTAAATTAAGCCGAATTTTCTCATCGAACTGCGGCAATAACTGGATGGCGTGGTGCAGATAGAGCAGCTGGCGGCTGGAAAAGAGATCGAGGTAGTTGTGAATGCCGCGCGGCGTCAGCTGGCGCGACTTGCGCCCTGGCTCGATGGCAAAATCGGCCGGGGCAAACGGCAGCGAGCTGCGCAGGGCGTCGGCCTCGGCCAGAAGCGCCAAATCGTGCGCATCGGGCGTTTTGAAAAGCAGCCGTTTGGCGGTGTCCGCCCGGCCCGGGCAGCGGGTGACCAGCACCAGCGGCACGTAACGCTGGTAAAACGGCCGCTCCAGATCGTTCACCTCGTCTTCGCTGCTGATGGCGCTTTTTTCCAGCAGCGGCGGCTTGTCGCTAACATCACAGGGGCAAACGGCCGTATCCCACAAAACAGCATGACAGCGTGGACACAGCCGGATGGTTGAACCGTCGGTTTCCACGCGCAGCACCAGCGAATCAACGACGATGACGTCACGGCCGTTACAAATGCGCCGGACGCCGTAGAGGGTGTAGTTAACGGCCGTAGCCAGTCCACTCTCCGGGCAAATCGTCTGGAAATAAGGCGACACCGCTTTGCGCAGCTCGGTGTAAAACCGCTTGTACGCCCGCTCCAACTCGGCCAGGTCAACTTTTGTGAGCGTAGCCCGCGCCTGCAGCACCGGAATCGGCTCCAGGTCCGCGCCGATGACGTGCGCTCCCAGCCGGATCGCCTCGTGCAGCGTTGTACCGCCGCCCATCATCGGGTCCAGGATGATTTTGCCGGCCAGCCCGCCCGGCGTGTAATAATCCCGCTGAGCCTCATCGGCCACCAACTGCTTGAGAATCAATCGAAACGTGCTGCCGCAGCGCCGTGCCCACCATTTGTGCAAATAGCTGTTGGGCCGGTAATGATGCTTGTTATACGCTTCCAGTTGGGCAATCTGGTTGGCAAAATCGGTGTCAAAATCGGTATCGAGTGGTATTGTCATGTATGGCTATTTTATGCCGCGCGGCGCGCGTGTGCCAACGAAAGAATCAGTGAAAAGTGATAAGTAAAAAGTAATAAGCGTAAACCTTTCACTTTTCACTTTTTACTTTTCACTCTCTCATGGTGCACTTGTGAGTTTCACCGTTCTAAGGGACAATAACCGCAATGAATGAGATACAAACCTTCGCCCAAATACTCCTGGACAATGTTGAGAAAGTGATCATTGGCAAACGGCCGAATTTAGAGCTGCTCGTCGTCTCTTTGCTGTGCGAGGGGCATACCCTGCTGGAAGATGTGCCCGGCGTGGGCAAGACGATGCTGGCGCGTGCTTTTGCCGTCAGTTTAGGCATCCAGTTTAAGCGCTTGCAGTGCACCCCGGACCTGCTGCCCAACGACGTCACCGGCGTTTCTATTTTTGACCAGCAAAAGCAAGGCTTTTCCTTTGTGCCCGGCCCCGTCTTTACCAACATTTTGCTGGCCGACGAAATCAACCGGGCCACGCCGCGCACGCAGTCGGCGCTGCTGGAGGCGATGGGCGAACGCCAGGTGACGGTGGACGGGGTGACGCATGGTTTGGAACGGCCGTTTTTTGTCCTCGCTACCCAAAACCCAGTCGAGTACGAAGGCACCTTCCCCCTGCCCGAAGCCCAGCTGGACCGCTTCTTCATGAAGCTGAGCCTGGGCTACCTGGACGAAGCCACAGAAAGCCAGATGCTGCTCAACCTGGGCCGCGCCCATCCCATCGAGAGCCTGACGCAGGTGGTGGACGGCAACGAGCTGCCCCGGCTGGCGCGGCAGGTGTGGGATGTACACGTCGATGACACCGTGCGCGATTACATCGTGCGGCTGACCTTTGCCACGCGGCGGCACAAAGATCTCATCCTGGGGGCCAGCCCGCGCGGCAGCCATGCGCTCTACCGGGGCATCCAGGCGTATGCGGCCGTTCAAGGCCGTGACTACACCTTACCCGACGACGTTAAAAAGCTCGCCCCCGCCATTCTCTCCCACCGCTGCCTCATCCACCCGGAAAGCGCCCTGCGCGGCCACACCCATCTTGGCATCCTCAAGGAAGTCATGCAGGCCACGCCGCTGGATATTGGTGAGCTGGAATAATTTGTGGCAAGTTGCAGGTGGCAAGTAAAAAACCTGCCACCTGCCACCTGCCACTTGCCACCAAAACAATGGGAAACTTCTCCGCCCTCATCCTCATACTTCTGGCGCTCGCCTTTTTTTTGCGGGTTGACTTTATTTTCTACGTGATTTACGTCAGCGTAGGCGTTTACGCCTGGGGGCGCTGGCTGATGCCCCGCACCGTCAAAAACCTGGAAAGTGCCCGCCAGTATGCCCGGAACGCCTTTTGGGGCGAAGAGGTGCCGGTGACCGTCCGGCTGAGCAACAAGGGGCGGCTGCCGCTGCCCTGGATCCAGGTGCAGGAAAGCGTGGCCGTGCAGCTCAAACACGGCGAGCCGCTGCACCAGGTTGTCTCGTTGGGGCGGCGCGAAACGGCCGAATTCCAATACCACGTCATCGCCCGCCGCCGGGGCTACTACCAGCTTGGCCCGCTGCGGCTCACCACCGGCGATCTCTTTGGCATCCACCCGGAACTGGTCGCCTTCCTGCCAGCCGACTACCTCACCGTTTACCCGCGCCTGACGCCGCTCACCCAGCTGGGGCTGCCCTCCCGCCTGCCGTTTGGCACCATCGCCAGCCACCAGCGGCTTTTTGAAGATCCCGCCCGCCCAATGGGCATCCGCGACTTTCGCTCCGGCGACACCATCCGGCAAATTAATTGGAAAGCCAGCGCCCACAGCGTCAGCAGTGGACATACGCGGAACCTGATGGTGAAAACGTTCCAACCGGCCATTTCGCTGGAAACGGCCGTCCTCCTCAACCTGCACAGCGCCGACTACCAGTTTGGCAACCGGCAAGACATCACTGAGTGGGCCATCGAGGTGGCGGCCTCACTGGCGGCGCACCTGGTGAACCAGCGACAGAGCGTTGGCCTCATCACCAACGGCATCGATCCGCTGGCCAGCGGGCAGCACGGCTTTGATGAAACCACCGGGCGGCTGCTGCGCCCCAGCCACAGCGTCATCCAGGCCGATCCCGGCGCGTTTATGCCGCCCGCCATTCCACCGCGCAACGGCCGTCCCCATCTCACCAAAATTTTGGAACGACTGGCCCGCATCGAGGCCGAAGAAACGGTAGCCTTTACGCAGTGGGCGGCCAACGCCTGCCTGCACCTCAACTGGGGTGTTACCATCCTGGCCCTCACCGCCAACGGCAGTGAAGCCGTTTGCCAGAGCCTGCACCGGCTGGTGCGCGCCGGGTTTAACCCCATCCTCATCACCGTCGAGCCAGATGGCAACTTTGGCCTGGTGCGCGAACGTGCCCGGCGGCTGGGTTTTGCCGCCTACAACGTGGCCCACTCGCGTGACCTGGACCCGTGGCGACGGCCGTTTCACCCAGGAGCGGTGACATGAGCACAAGACGCAAGAAAATGATCAGGCCACCAGCCAAATCGTCGTCCCCTCCAGTCCTCGCCCTGGACGACCCGCGGCTGGCCTTCATCACCAACAAGTGGTCGCGCACCATCGTGCAGCCGCTGCTCATCAGCGTGCTCATCACCGGGCTGCTTTCCGCCATCCTGGTGCTCGCCGAAATCATCACCGGCAGCGACGTCTGGCTGGCGTACAGCGCTTTCATCTTCTTTGTGACGCTGGAGGGCTGCTATACCACTCTGTGGCTGCAGCGACCGGAAAGACGGCTGCTCAACCACACCAGCTATCGTGCCGCCGAAGCGCTGCTGCTCGCGCTGCTGCTGCGCCTCTTCAGCTGGAGCGTCATCGGCAACTGGCCAGACCTGGCCGACCTGCCCGATATTTTGGCCCGGCCGCACCTCTACCTGGTGGACGCACCGTTCATTTTCAGCGGCATCCTCTGCCTGTTTGCCTGGGAACGGACCAACAGTCTGGCCCACACCTTTATCCAACTGGCCATCGACCAGGCCGAAGTGTATTACTACTCCCTGGCGCCGAACCAGCGTAACACCAGCGACAAGCCGGTGCGCACCAACCGCGGAGAGATCGTGCTCTCCTTTTTTCGCCAGTGGATTATCGGGGCCCTCTTCCTGGCCATCGTCACGTCGCTGAGCAACTATGATGTGGTGGAAGTTTACCAGGGCACGCCGCTGGCGCTGGCCCGCCTGGGACTGCGTACCGAGCTGGTGCTCTTTTTGCTGCTCTACTTCCTGGCCGGGTTTGCCCTGCTCAGCCAGGCGCGGCTGGCGGCCATGAATGCCCGCTGGCTGATCAACGGGGTTACGCGCGCGGGGCGGGTGGAGCAGAGCTGGCACCGCTACACGCTGCTGCTGCTGGGCGGCATTGCCCTGGTGGCCGCGTTTTTGCCCATCGGCTCTACATTTGCCATCGGCCGTATTTTGCAGGTGACGTTTTGGGCCATCTCAGTGGCCGTATCGTTTGTCTTGACGCTGCTCACCACCTTGCTGGCCATGCTCCTGTCGCTGTTTACGGGCGATCCGGCGTCGGAACCGGTAGAACCACTGCCGCAGCCAACGATGGCGCCGCTGCCCACCGCCACACCGATTCCTTCGGCGCTGCCGCCCCGGCAGTTGACACCGGTCTCATTGTCAGCTCGATGTTTTGGGCGGTGGCCATTGTGGTGAGCGTCATGGCCATCAGCTTTTTCTTACGCGAGCGCGGCATGAAGATGAATATGGCCGTCTTCCAAACCTTCTGGCAGCGATTCCGTGTCTGGCTGCAAACTGCCTGGCGCGGCGCAGGCCACCAGGTGCGCGACTGGCAGCAGGCGGTCCGCACCCGCTTGCAGCGTGAACCGGCGGAAAAGCCAAACCAGCCGCCCTGGCGCTTTATCCGCCTCAACTCGCTTTCACCGCGCGACCAGATTCGCTACTTCTACCTCTCCACCGTGAAGCGCGCCGCGGACAAAGGCGTGCCGCGGGAACAGGCCGAAACGCCGCTGGAGTTTGCCCAGGATTTAAAGCAAAGCTGGCCCGAAGCTGAAGAAGATGTGGATGCTCTGACCGAAGCGTTTCTGGAGGCACGGTACGGCCGTTCCCCTATCGAAGCCGAAGATGTGAACCCCGTTAAAAAACGGTGGCAGCAAGTCAAATCCAGCCTGCGCCGCAAATAATCATTGGCCTGAGAATGCCATTCATGATAAAAAAGCACGTTTTGACCCGTAGGGGCGAGGCAGTTGGATGGAGCCATTGTTTGGCAAACCAACGCACTTTCCAATTGCCTCGCCCTTACCCAAGGAGTGATTAAATGCAGCAGCTTGTCGAATGTGTTCCCAATTTTAGCGAAGGCCGGAATACGGCCGTTTACACCGCCATCGCCGACGCCATCCGGTCCGTGCGCGGCGTCAACGTGCTGGATGTCAGCGCCGATCCCGACCATAACCGCACCGTGATCACCTTCGTCGGCGCCCCGGTCGACGTGGAAGAAGCCGCCTACCGCGGCATCGGCAAGGCTGCTGAACTGATCGACCTGGACAAGCACCAGGGCGAACATCCGCGCATTGGGGCTACCGACGTTTGCCCCTTCATCCCCATCCGCGGCGTCACCATCAACGACTGCGTGGATATGGCCAGGCGCCTGGGCCAGCGCGTGGGGGATGAGTTGGGCATCGCCGTTTACCTTTACGGCAGCGCCGCCACCAGCCCGGAACGGGAAAAGCTGTCGGATATTCGCCAGGGGCAGTACGAGTTGTGGAAACAAGAAGTAGAAACCGACCCGGCGCGCAAGCCGGATTTTGGCCCGGCCGAAGCTAAACCCTGGGGTGCGACGGTGATTGGGGTACGGCCGTTCCTCATCGCCTACAACCTCTACCTCAATACTGACAACGTAGACATCGCCGAAAAGATCTCGCGCAGCATTCGTTATTCCAGCGGGGGACTGCGCTACGTGCAGGCCAAGGGCTTCCTGGTAGAAGGCCAGGCGCAGGTGAGCATGAACCTGACCAACTTCGAGAAAACGCCCATTCACCTGGTGCAAGAAATGGTGCGGCGCGAGGCGGCGCACTTCGGGGCAGCCATCACCAAAGCCGAGCTGGTGGGCATGATTCCGCAAAAAGCACTCGTGGAAAGCGCTAAATATTATTTGCAGCTGGATGAGATGCTGGACGAGCAAGTGTTGGAGCACCGCCTGCACGAAAGCCAGGAAGAGGTGGACATCACTCCGCATCCGTTTTTGGAAGGTCTCGCTTCCGACCAGCCCACGCCCGGCGGTGGTTCCGTGGCGGCGCTGGCGGGCGCTCTGGCCGCCAGCCTGGCCCAAATGGTGGCTGGGCTCACCGTCAACCGCAAGAAATACGCGGAATTGCAGGAACGAATGACGGCCGTTTTCGAAGAAGCCAACACCCTGCGTGAACAGCTCACCGCCGCCATCAGTGAAGATGCCGCCGCGTTTGAAGCCGTCATGGCTGCCGTTCGCAACAAGGATTTGCCGGAAAACGAACGAGAGGGCCGGGTGCAGCAGGCCACCATCGGCGCTGCCGAAGTGCCCTTGCGTGTGGCCCGGCTCAGCCACCGCGCCGCCCAGCTGGCGGGCGAATTGGCTAAAGTGGGCAACGCCAATGCCGTCACCGACGCGACCGCCGGGGTGCTGATGGCCCTGGCCGCGGTAGAAACGGCCGCGCTCAATGTTCAGATCAATGCCACCACCGTTAAAGATAAGGCACTCGTCAAACAGTGGCAGGATGAACTGGCCACGCTCATCGGAGAAACGGCCGAATTGGCCCAAAACGTCAAAACCGTCGCCGCTGAGCGGGGAGGGTTTGTATGAGCGGGCGCACCGCCACGGCCGTTGTTTTAACGCTGCTGCTGCTCGGCGGCTGCCAGGCAGCTCCTGTGGAAACAGCCAATACGCAGCTGGCTGCCGTAGCCGAGGCTATGGCCACGCCAACCCTCCAGGCCGCCCTGGCCCAACCGGTAATCGAGTACAGCGAACCGCCGCCCGCGGCCGATATGCCGTCGTTTTCGCTCCCCCGGTCAGACAGTGAGGCCGAAGTAGCGGCTGAAGCGGGTGATGCCGTCAGTGTGGAGGGGGAAACGGCCGTGCCCAGCCCCACACCTGATCTGCCCACCGCCACCCCCACGCCGCCCAACCTGCGCTACACCTTGCCAGAGGAACATTACTGGTTCTGGCGGCCCGTTCATGAAGGCCAGACCAACTGGACTGACAAAGTATATCCGTATGGCAGTACACGTGGCGGCACCCTGCGCCCTCATCACGGCGTTGAGTTTTACGTCCCGGAGGGCACCCAAATACTGGCCGTCGCCGACGGCACGGTGGTGTATGCTGGTAGCGACAGCGAGCAAATCTTTGGCCCACAGCCGAACTTCTACGGCAACCTGGTAATAATCCAGCACGATACCTTATGGGAAGGCCAGCCGGTCTTCACCCTCTATGGCCACCTGTCGGAAACTCAGGTGGATGAAGGCCAGCACGTGCTGATGCAGCAGCAAATTGCCCTGTCTGGGGTCACTGGCGTGGCCGATGGCGCTCATCTGCACTTTGAGGTGCGCGTGGGCCAAAACAGCTACAGCCACACCCGCAATCCGCGTCTCTGGCTCTACCCCTTCCCGGATCGCGGCACCGTGGTCGGGCGAGTCACTACCTCCACCGGGGAAGTGTGGCACGAGATGGTCGTCTCGCTTTCCTCGTCTGATGGGGCCAACGTGGGGCACACCACCACCACCTATGCGGCGGGCGAACTCAACAGCGATCCAATGTGGAACGAGACGTTTGCCTTCGACGATGTCGGCGCGGGCACCTACAAGGCCATCGTGCAAATTGGTGAGAAGCGGGTGACGCAGGAAATTGTGGTGCAGCCCTACCGCACGACCTCCGTCGAAATTGTCATCGACGCCCCACCGCCCACACCAACCCCCGAACCCACGCCGTAACGGGATTGACGAGCAATGATGCGTGAAACGTGAAACGTGACCAGAGAGATATCACGTTTCACGCTTCACGTTTCACGCCCAATCCGCCAGCTCCCCAAGAACCCGTTGTTTCATCACCTGGTGTTGCGCAGCCAGATGCGCCAGCGGCGGCGGCGCGGAATACGCCCCAGTCGCTGCACGGCCAGCATGGCGCTGACCAAAATCAAGCCTCCGCCCAAAATTTGCAGCGGCAGCAGTGTCTCCCCTAAAAACAAAAACGACCACAAAATTGCCAGCAGCGTTTCGACCGGCAGCAGCAGCGCGTACTGGCCGCTGCCGATGACTTGCACTGCGCGAAACATGGCCCACCAGCCAAAAAAAGTGCTCACCACCGAAATGATCAGCAGCACTACCCAGCCCAGCCAGCCGGGCTGGCTCCACGGCAAACCCTGGGCCAGCCACAGCCCAGTGATGGCCAGCCACATGCCCACCAGCACGTACAGCGTCACCGTGCGGGTATCGTGGGCAGGCAAAAACCACTGCACCAGGGTGATTTCCAGCGTAAACCCCACGATGCCGCCAAGCACCAGCAGCACCCCACCCAAATCCACCTGCCCGCCCGGCCCGATGAGCAAATAGACTCCGAGCAAGCCCAACCCCAGGCGAATCCACTGGCGGTAGGTGAACTTTTCGCCGCGCAGTGCCAGCATGGCCAACACAAACAGCGGGCTCAGGGCAAACAGCATCGTTGCCACAGAGGAATCCAGGCGGCGCAGCGACCAGAAAAAGCCGACAGCCCCCAACCCGTTGACCACGCCAGCCAGACCGGCCACGAAAAAGCCACGCCGGTCGGGGCGCAAGGTGTGCGGCGCCGTACGGACCATCGCCAGGGCCAGCAGCAGTGCCGCCAGGCCAAAACGCAGGCTGAGGATGGCTGTGGGATGAAAGCCGCCATCCAGGGCCAGCTTGCCCAGGGGCGTGACCAGACTAAATACGGCCGTTGAAGCCACCGCCAACAGCCAGCCAAGCCAGCGAGAAGAATCGGGGTTTTGTTGTGTCATGAGGAAAAGAGGGATGGGAATGATTAATGGTTAATTCTCAATGGTTAATGGTTAAGTAACAAGAGCTCCGTTAACAATTAACCATTTACAATTCACTATTAACCATTAGTAGGTTTCCTGGAACAGCGCCGCCATCTGGTCACGGGTGATGGCGCGTGGGTTGGTGGTCCAGTTGAGGTCAAGGATGGCGTTGTCAGCCAGCTCGGGGATCATTGCTTCAGTAACGCCAACATCGCGCAGGCGCAGCGGCAGGTTGACGTCGATCATGAGGTCACGTACGGCCATAACCGCCCGCTCCGCTTCATGCCGCACCGATCCTACCTGCGAGGTGGGCGCCAGCGCCTGGGCCACTCGGGCATAACGCTCCAGGGCGCCGGGCAAGTTAAACTTCATGATCGTGGGCAGCACCATGGCGCAGGCCAGCCCGTGATGCAGGTGTGCCACGCCAGAAAGCTGGTGCGCCAGCGAATGGGCCGCTCCCAGCCAGCGTGAGCTGATGGCAATGCCACCCAGCATCGAGGCCAGCATCATCTCTTCACGGGCCTGCCGGTGCGCCGGTTGGGCCACCGCCAGCCGCAAAAAACGGCCGATCCGCCCAATGCCGTCCAAAATCAGTGCGTCCAGGGCAATCGGTGCCATGTTGGTAGACACGTACGCCTCAATGAGGTGCGTCAGGGCATCCATGCCCGTGGCCGCCGTGAGGCGGGGTGGCAGGGTCAGAGTCATGCCCGGATCTACCAGCGCCACGGTGGGAATGGTCGCCGGGCCACCAAAACCCATCTTCAGCTTGCGCGCCTCGTCGGTGATCACACCCCAGGGAGTGACCTCCGCCCCGGTGCCCGCTGTGGTGGGGATGGCAATCATCGGCGGCATTTGCGGCACGGTGGGCAGCGGCCGTACCTCATCACCCAGCATGAGGGCATATTCGGCAATTTTGGCCTCGGGTGGACCGCCCGCCAGCGTGCGCAGCGCCTTACCAGCGTCAATGGGACTGCCGCCACCCAGGGCCACAATCAGTTCGGCTCCACTCTCACGCAGTTGGGCCGCGGCGGTGTCGACGGCCGTTGTTGTGGGATTGGTGGGAATCTGGTCAAACACCTCGGCAGCCAGCCCGGCTGCCGTCAGGGAAGCCAGCACCGGTTGGAGCAGCCCCGCGGCCACAATCCCTTCGTCTGTCACAACAAACACTTTGCGTCTGGCGCCGAGCGTTTTGGCCTCCGCGCCCACCAGCTGCACCGCACCATAGCCAAATTGGGTTTGTCCGGGCCAATAATAAGTGGCAATTGTTGACATGTTTTTTCCTTAAAGTTGGTGGCTCGTATGGCAGCCAGCCGCTAACCACATTCTCTGACAAAGATGATAAACGGCCGTTTGCCATAGCTAGACAAAAAGCGCTGCACGGGCACAAAATCGTGCCGCTGCCACACCTTTTGCGCCCGCCGGTTGAACTCGGCGATGGTGACGCGCAGGCGCGGCGGGGCAAAGGTTTTCAGCGCGTAATCGACGGCCGCCCCGGCAAACATCGGTCCCAGGCCACGCCCTGTGTATTTTGGGTGCACCCCCATGCCGATGTCCACGGCTTCGGCACTGTAATCGCCGCCGCTCACCTGGCCATCCTGGCCAAAGCTGCAAAACGCCGCCAGTTCGCCGCTGGGCTGGCGAATCATCGCCTGAAAATGGTATTCGGGCCGCAGGAAATAATCGAGGGCTTCGGCCAGGGCCACGGCGTCAGGTGGTCCGATGCTCATGTCATACAGGTCGTAGGGCGGCTCGTAATGCCAGGTGAGTATCTGCTCCACGTGTGCGGCCGTTAGCGGTTGGAGGGATAACTGCCAGGTCTCAGACATAGTCCGCCAGCCCACTCTGAAAGGCTTCTTCATCACCGTGTTCAATGCCAAACAGCGCTTCAAGCAGGGCAAAGGTGCCTTTATAAAAGTGCACTCGCGGCCAGAAGTCGGCGATGGCCGGGTAATGTTGGGCTATCTGCTGCACAAATGGTTCGCCGTAGGTCAGCAGCCCTGCCACGTCGAAGGCCGGGTCGCCCAGCACGGCAAAACCAAAGTCGATGACGCCGCTCATCTGCTGGGTGGCCGGGTTGTGCAGCAAATTGCCCGTGCCAAAATCGCCGTGGCGCAGCACCGGCGCAAACTGGTACTGGGCAGGATCGTCCAGCACACTTTCAAAGTGGTGAGCCACCGATTTACAGGCATCAAGGCGCATGTAGGGGAAAAGTTTGGTTTGGATACGGCCGTACACCTCCAGCCACTCCTCCCGCGTATCGCTCACCGGCAGCGGCTCGCCCACCAGGTTGTGGATGGGCACACCGTGCAGCGCCTCCAAAAATTCGGCCAGCTGGGCAGCCAGGACCGCCTGGTCCGCAATCTGGGCAAACGCTGCGGGGTAGAGCGGCTCGCCAGGAATCCGTTTGTAGCCCATAAACGCCTGGCCCACGACCGGGTTGGCAAACTGTATAAAGGTGGGATAGGGCACGGGCAGCGGCAGGTGGGGCTGAACGGCCGTTAAAATCTTCGTCTCCAGGGCCAGCTGCTCCAGGCCGCCAGCATAGCGGGGAAAACGAAAGATCGTATCATCGTTCACCAGCAGCACGTCGTTGTACTGCCCGTCTGGCAGAAAGGTGGCCGACTGCACCACAAAGTCGGGGTAGGCCGCCTGGATGGCCTGGATGAAGGGGCGGGTTGTGTCCATAAGGGCACAAGTTTGCCACGGCTTTACAATTGCGCAACGGGGAAAATTCAGATGGTGGTAGACGGCCGTAATCGACCGGTCAAATCACGCAGCTGGGCAAAGCTGATCGGCTTCATGAGGACAAAGTCCACTTCGGCACGCAGGCTTTCGGCCAGCCAGGCATCAGCCGTAGCCAGCATGACGATGGCGTTTTGCAGGTGGGCTTCCTGCTTAATGAAGGTCAACACCTCGCTGCCGGAGACGCCGGGCAGGTGTAAATCAAGCACGATGAGCACAGGGGTTTGGTTTTGCAGCAGGTCGAGGGCGATACGGCCGTTCTCCGCCACCACCGTCACAAATCCCGCCGCATTCACCGCCGACGAGAAAATATCGGCCAGCTTGGCATCGTCTTCCACAATCAAGGCGACTGGTTCATTCATCCGACATACTCCGCCACAGGGTGCAGGGGCAAAGTCACCACAAACGTGCTGCCTTCGCCCACCTTACTGTGCAGGCCCACTTCGCCGCCCATCAAGGTCACCAGCTGCTTCACAATGGACAGCCCCAGGCCAGAACCCAACTTTTGCTTGTCGCTGGCCACCTGCCAGAACGGCTCAAACACCATCTCCTGCGACGCTTCGGGGATACCCGTACCACTGTCGGAAACCTGAATAGCCCATGCGGTCGGGCCGGAAAGGTAAATTTTTAAATCCACAAACCCATTATTGGTGAATTTAATGCCATTGCCAAGTAAGTTGGTCAGAATCTGGCGCAGCCAATAGCGGTCGCCGTAAATCTGGCTGGGCATTTCCGGGGCGATGGCACAGTGCAGGTCCAGCCCTTTGGCTTCGGCCAGCACCTGTACCAGCTCCTTTACTTCTTGCACCAGGTCCAGCAACGGGAACGGCTTGGGGTTCAACTTCAGCTGGCCCGCTTCGATGTGCGCCTGGTCCAGCAAGTTGTTGATAAAGTTCAACAGATGCCCGGTGCTGTCGATAATCTGCGAAGTGGCGTTCTGCTGCTTGTCAGAAAGATCGCCGTAGACGCCCACCTGCAGCATCTCGCTGTAGCCCAGGATAGCGTTAAGCGGCGTGCGCAAATCGTGGCTGACGTTGGCCAGCAGTTGGGACTTCATGCGTGACGCTTCCAGGGCTTCGTCGCGGGCTTGGCGCAGCGCCTGCTCGTGGCGGCGGCGCTCGCGAATATCGCGAACGATGCCCTGCAAAACACGCTCGCCGCCCAGTTCAATCATCGTCACAGAAACCTCGGCAGGCAGCAGATCACCATCCTTCATGATGAAATCAGTCTCAAATTGGGCCAGGCCGTATTGCAGCAGCTGGTCGGTGCGCCGGTACATGTCCTGGGACACAGTTTCAGGATGCAGCTGGTCGATGTTCATGGTCAGGAGCTCGTCCCGATCGTAACCCAGCATCTGCTCGATGCGGAGATTGGCGTCGTGGATACGGCCGTTCCAATCCAACAAAAAGATACCGTCCCCCGACTGCTGGAACAGGTTGCTGTACTTCTCCTCGCTCTCCTGCAAAATCTGCTCATTACGCCGGATGGCCTCGTACTGCTGCTGCACAATGTTAAACGTCCGCTGGCCAATGAGCGTCAGGAAGGCAAACAGGAGACCCAGCAGCAGCACCACCACAGCCATCGCCAACCACTGCATCTGGTTGGTGCGCACCACCAGCGTGGTCACGTCATCGTACACCTCAAAAACACCCACAATCGGGCCGCTGCTGCCGTTGGCGTAAATCGGCACGTAGCTGGAAAAAACATCGCGATCGACAATTTCCTGTTCGAAGGCGCTAAACGTTTCGCGGTGGGCCAGCTCGCTGGCGACAACCCCGGCGCGTGCGGCCAGGAAACCGGCATTGTCCAGCTTATTTTCGCCAATCTGGGCCAGTTCGGTCGAGAAAACCGTCACACCTTCCAGGTTGTATACCTTTACTTTCACCACGGAGAGGTCATTCAACTGGGCCTGCACCAGCGTATACAGCTCGGGGATGCGTGGATCTTGCTGGATGGCATCGGGGGAAAGGATCTGGGATTCTTCTACCAGAGGAGCAAAGGCGGGCCAGAGAAAATTGGAGAAGGCCTGGGTAAGGGCTACATTTTTGCTTTCGGCAATTTCAATCAGGTTGGTCCGCACCGCCTGGCGCACAAAAAAGCCCAGTAACAAGGCAACAATGATAAATGAGACAAGGCTAGAAATAAAAAAGTAGCGCCGCAGCTTAATCATGCTGGTTTCTCTGTCCTCGACGGAGCGTTGAATGGCCCCCATTGTAGCAGAGAAAAAAGAAAGCTTAGATGTAGATTGTGTGAAAAATACTCAATCCCCCAGCTGAGGCACCGCCGCAGCGTCCTCATCAGGCAGGCGCAGGAAGGAAACGGCCGCAACCACCAAGAAGATAACGGCCGTAGCCAAAAAGGTCGCCCGCAGGTCAAACCAGAAGGCAATCACCGAACCGACCAGCGGAGCAGCGGCCCTGGCGGCGGCCACGATCGAATTGTCGATGCCGTAGACGCTGCCCTCTTCACCCGGCTCGGTGTAACGGGCCAGCAGCGCGCTCAGGGTGGGCACGATGCCGCCCATCGCCGCCCCGGTGAGCGCCTGCAGCGCCAGCAGCTGCCAGGCGTCGGTTACCAGGCTTTGCGGCAGGAACAGCAGGCCAGCCGCCAGAGCGCTCCACTTGAGCACCCGGCCATGCCCCACACGATCCCCCAGGCGGCCGAGGTAAACGGCCGTAATCGTCCCCGCCGCCGCCGATACGCCAATCACCAGCCCGGTGATGGTGTTCAGATGAGCGCTGTCTACCAGCAGCGTGGCAATAAACAATGGGGCAAAGGGAGTCAGCAGCACGCGGCCCAGGTTGGCCAAAAAGCGCAGGCTGTAGGCCAGGATCACGCCGTTGGCCTGGAAAACATGCTGCCAATCGGCCAGAAAGCTGCGCTTTTGGGTGGCGCTTACGGGCCGGGGAGCCATGTTCTCTGTCACGCCCCAGTACACCAGGAGACCGCCCACCAGCAGCAGCGCGGAAGTCAGCACGAAGGTGAGGCGGTAGCCAAAAGCGTCGGCCAAGACGCCGCCAATCAGCGGGCCAATGGCCACACCGGTGGTCTGGCCCATGAGCAGCAGGCCCATGGCGTAACCACTGCGCTGGCGCGGCGCCACGGCCGCTACCAGGGCATTGGCCGCGGCCACGGTACCCGTAATCATTCCCTGCAGGGCGCGCAGCAGCACCAGCTCTTCGCCGGAGCGCACAAAACCCATCAGCAGCATGATGATGGCGCCGCCAAACATGGCCCGTTCCACCATGAGTTTACGGCCGTACCGGTCCGCCACCGCCCCCCAAATGGGGGAAGCAATCATCATGGTCAGCGCCTGGGCGGAAAAGACAGCCCCGGCCAGGAACTCAGCGCTTAAGCGGGTGCGGCTGCCCAACTCGGTCACGTACAATGACAAGAAGGGGAAAATGACGGAAAAGCCAACGGCCGTTAACACCTGGGCCACAAACATGATGTACAAAGTGCGCTGCCACGGTTCAACAGCGCGGAGTTTTTGGAGAAGACGTGAAAACATAACTGGGCAAGTAATTGGGTAATTGGGTAATTGAGTAATTGGCGGCACAAATTGCTCAATTACTCAATTACTCAATTACAAACATTTCTCAATAATTATGGGCTGATCGTAACGGGATTCTCGTAGTAGTGGGGCAGCACCTGGAACCAGGTGTTGCCAATTTGCAGGGGGACGGCATTGCCGTCGGCATCGACGAAGGTGAACATGTCGGTGCGGTTTTCGCGCAGCCAGGTTGCAGGGAACTGTTTGCCGTCCCGTAAAATAATGGCACTCCCCTGTCCCCAAATTTGAATCTCAAGCGGCCAGTCGGAGCAAACGCCGTTGCTGTGTGTCAGGCAGATTGATTTGTCTCGCTCGTGAACGGCCGTTAACAATACCACATTGGCCGCACTGATTTGCTCCCCATTGTTGGCGTCAATCGTTGGCTCCCCGTCGGCTGAGCGCCAGTAACGGCCGTTGGCCGGATCGTATACCCACTCCACCAGCGTGTAGGTATCGTACGCCACCTCGATTTGTGTGGCAGGCTCGCCCCCCTGCGGCGGCAGCGTGCTAAACGTCATCCACGAGGTAAACTGCGGCGGGCGGTCTTCCTCATGGGCGGCGATGGCCTGCCACAGGCCTGCCGGTTCGGCGTGCAGCGTGTGCTCCCACGGCTTGTCCTCGCCCGTGCGGTAAAAGCCCGTCTCGTGCGAGCGCAAAATCCGGTCGCCAATGTCGGACCGGTGCAGCCGCTGCGACACAATCGGGTGCGCCCCAGACATCGCCAGGACGGCATCGTACATGGCGGGCAGTTCCTTGTCGATGAGGCGGGCGCTGCGCACCGGGCCGATGTCTGGCGGGGTCTGGCTGTAAAAAATGGCGGTAAACCGGGTGATATCCGCCTCGGTGATGTGCTCAAACACCAGGTCGGCCTGGCTCAGCCCGTTTTGCGGGCGGGCATACTGCGGCGGGCTGTTAGAGACTTTGATGGCCAACGGCCGTCGCCCCAAGTTTTCCGGCTCGGCCACCACTTCTCCGGTCAGCGGATTGCGGTCCGTGCCAAAATCATCGGGGCCAGACAGCGTCAGGGCCAAGGCGGGGGTGGCAGCGGTGGTGGGAACGGCCGTCACCGTGGGAAACGGCGTGGCGGTATCGGCTATCTCAGCCTCCGGTTCCGGGGTGAAGGTGGACGGCACGAGGGTGCTGGTAGCTGCTGCCGCGGCGGGCACCGTGCTGGTTGGCGCCAGGGTCGGCAGCGGCTGCGCGTCTTCACCACCACATGATGCCAGCAATACCAGGAGGCCCAGGCAAAAAAAGGTGTAAATTCGAGGAATTCGTCTGACAACCATCGGCCTATTGTACTCGATCTGGCCGCCAATGGGCTCACGATTCTGGAGCGGAAACGGCCGTGCCCGTTGATATATTACTGATATATTAAACATTTGGCAGCAGTTCCTGTTCATGCTATTATTTAGTGGTTCATTGATGGGAAGTTAAACGCAGTTCAACACAAACCTGTATCACCCAAGCCACACATCCCACACTGTGCCCTTTTAGAGCAGCTTGCTTGGCATGAAATTAGGCAGACATGGCTCTTTTTCAAAATTTACCCATTGGTTCTTGCAGTTTCCCCGTACGTCCCACCAGACGTGCCTTTCGGCTAACCCCAAAAATATTCACACACCGTTGACAGCCTCATTTGGTCAACACTTAGAAATTCTCCCAAATCAATCTTGCATAATGAGGAGGTGAGGTAATAAACAACTAAATATTCCCCTGATTAGCAAAGCACAACAAATTGGGTATTTTTAGCCCTTCTTGTGATTTGCTGAACGATGTTCAATCCTGTTGTAACGTAAACAGCCTCGCAACTTCCCAACACTCCCGCCTTCTGTTTGCTTTACGGCACCACCAAGTTCTGGAGGAGAACCGTGAAACAACCTAAGATTTCCAAAAAAGAGATGGAAAAAGTCCATATTGCCATTCCCAACGCCTATGAGCAGCTGGAACAAGGGCGCATCAGCCGCCGTGAGTTCATCCGGTTTGCTACCTTGCTGGGCATGTCGGCCAGCGTGGCGACCATTGCGGCCGCCTGCGGCAGCGGCGGCACAACCACCGTCGAAGAACCAGCCGTCGATTCCGGTGGCAGCACCGACAGCGGCAGTACAGACAGTGGCAGCACAGACAGCGGCAGCCAGACAACCGCTTCGACCATCAAGCGGGGCGGCACCCTGACCAAATCGATGCAGCTCCAGCTGCTCGACCACCCCGCCCGCCTTTCCTGGGTAGAGGGCGCCAACATCGTCCGCCAGATTGGCGAATATCTCACCGAAACCGGCTCCGACAACATCACCCGGCCCTTACTGCTGGATCGTTGGGAAGCTAATCCCACCGTTGATGTCTGGGATCTTTACCTCAAGCAAGGCATCAAATTCAACAACGGCGATGAGCTCACCTCAGAAGATGTGATGTTCACCTTTCGGGAATGGCTTAACCCAGACGTGGGATCGTCAATGCTCGGCCTGCTTTCTTACCTCAGCAGCATAGATGATGTGGAGCAGGTGGATGATTACCACATTCGCCTCCACCTGCAAACGCCCAACATCGGCGTGCCGGAGCACCTGTTCCACTACCCCGCCATCATTTTGCACCGTAACTTTGAAGGCGACATTGTGCAGCAGCCCATTGGCACCGGTGCCTTCTTGCTCACAGAATACGCCGAAGGGGAACGAGCCGTCTTCACGCGCCGCGAAGATTACTGGCAGATGGGCGAAGATGGCAGCCCGCTGCCGTACCTGGACCAGGTCATCTACGTCTCCACAGACAAAGACGCCGGTGTCGCCGCCTTGCAGTCTGGCCAGGTAGACTCGCTGTACGATCCGCGTCCCAGCGATTGGCAGGCGCTTAAGGATGTACCGGGCCTGACCACTCGTGCCGCCAGCACGGCGCAATGTCTCGTTTTGCGGATGCGCGTGGACCTGGAACCGTGGAATGACAATCGCGTGCGCACCGCGCTGAAGATGTCGCAGGATCGCAGCAAGAATTTGCAGCTGGCCTACTTTGGCGAAGGCGACCTCTCCATTGACGCCCATGTGGCGCCCATCCACCCAGCCTACGCCGAACTGCCCATTCCCGAATACGATCCCGAAGGCGCCCGGGCCCTCCTGGAAGAGTACGCCGCCGAAATGGGCGTCGAACTGCCCTTGAAGGTGACCCTGGCCACCAAGAACGACCAAAACGAACCGGAACTGGCCCAGGCGATCAAAGAAACGGCCGCTGCCGCTGGCTTCGACATTACCCTGGACATCACCGAACCGGGTGGCTACTGGGACCGCTGGACTGAAGTGGACCTGGGCATCACTTCCTGGACACACCGGCCGTTGGATACGATGGTCCTGCCCCTGGCCTACATCGAAGAGGCGATTGGCGCGTGGAACGAAACTCGCTGGACCGATGAGGAGTTTGAGACGCTGCTGCGCCAGGCGGAAGCCACCCTGGACGTGGAAGCACGCCGGGAGATCATGGCCAACATCGAGCAAATCATGCAGGATCGCGGCCCCATCGGTAACAGCTTCTGGAAGAATGTGTGGAATGTCACCCACGAGAAGTTCCACAACATCGAAGCCCATCCCACGGCCTACGATTTGCTGAACAACGTCTGGATCGACGAATAAGTTGCGTCCCTAACAATGTCGGCTCTGCCGGAATTCAGGGATTGACGAGCCGTGAAACGTGAAACGTGATGCATGAGAAAAATCGCGTTTCACGTTTCACGCCAAACCCCGCCAAATCCCAAAGAGCCGGTTCATTTAGGTTTAAAGGAAGAGGAAAATGGCACGTTTCTTAACTCGCAGCGTCATCTCAACCATTGTGACCATGATCCTGGTGTCGGCTGCCCTGTTTTTTATGATTGAGATCGGCAGCGGCGACATCACCGTCAAGATTCTGGGCATCGAATCGACCCCGGAGCAGCGGGCGTCTTACCGGGCGCAGCTGGGGTTGGATGCTCCGTCGTGGCGACGCTACCTGGATTGGGGCATCGGCAGCGACTGGCGCGCCGAGCGGCTGGTGGGCCATGAGCTGGTGACTGTACCCAATCCGCAAAATAACGAACCAGAGTGGTGGGCTGAGGTCAACGGCGAGCTGCTGCGTTGGGAACTGGACGAGGGTGAGCTGTACGCCCTGGTGCGGCAGGAAAACGGCACGTCGGTAAGGCAGCCGGCTGGCGACGTCTGGCAGGTTGACCCGGAAACGGGCAATGAGTTTTTCTGGGGCGTGAACCGGAATAACAAAGCCGTGAAGTGGGTGCGGGGTGAAGGAGCCGAAGTCTGGCTACGCACCACGGCCGGTTTCCGCCGTGAAGGAGACGGTCCGCAGCAGTACATTCCTCTGCGCAAGGGGCTGCTGCGCGGCGATGCGGGCGAATCATTACAGTTTGGGCGGCCTGTTTCTTCGATTTTGTGGCCGCGGGTGCGGAACACGGCCGTTCTTGCCGGTGTCGCCTTTATCGTAGTAATGCCCCTGGCGCTGGTCTTGGGGGTGCTGGCTGGCATTAACGAAGGCAAATTTATAGATAGGCTGATCTCGATTACCAGTTTAGGCGCCACCGCCACCCCGGAGTTTGTTACCGGCATCTTCCTGATCATTACCCTGGGCATCTGGTTGAGGCAGGTGTGGCCTGACTCCCCGTTTAAGGCCACAGCGATCTTTACCAGCCCCGACGCCATCTTCCAGGACCCCACCCTGCTGGCGCTGCCGGTGTTGACGTTAACGGCCGTTGAGCTCGGCTACATTGCCCGGATGACGCGGGCCAGCATGGTAGAAGTGATGGGCACAGCCTACATTCGCACGGCCATCATCAAAGGCATGCCCTACCGGCGTGTGGTGCTGCGCCACGCGGTGCGCAACGCCCTGATGGCCCCGATTACCATCATCATGCTGCATGTGAACTGGCTGGTGGGCGGCGTGGTGGTCGTGGAGGTGATTTTTGGCTTCCCCGGCCTGGGCAGCTACATCTACAACGCGGCGATTTTTGGCGACTTCAACGCCGTGGAAGCGGCGGCGATGATCACCGTTGGCCTGGCCGTCACCACCCGCCTGTTGGGTGACCTGGCGTACACCTTCCTGAACCCCCGCATTCGCTACGCGTAAAGGAGAAACATTATGGCTGTGGCACAACCAACACCGACAACCCAACGAGCGGAACGGCCGTCTCGCTGGCGCAACATCTGGCAAACTGTCTCCATCGTTTTTGACTCTCGCGTAGCCACGGTTGGCCTGTTCATCGTCCTGTTCTGGCTTCTCGTTGGCTTCATTTCGCTCTTCTGGACGCCCTACGAACCTAATGCCTCGGACTTTGTGCAAAATTTGCCGCCTAACTCGGTCAACTGGCTGGGCACCGATCACCTGGGCCGCGACATTTTGTCCCGGTTGATGCAGGGCACCCAGGTCATTTTGCTCAAAACCCGCTTACCTGGCGGTAATATTGCGATTCCCGGCGGCGTGGCCATTTGGGGTGTGTTGGGTTCGCTGCTGCTGGGTTCGGTGCTGGGCTTAAACGCCGGATACCGGGGCGGCTGGTGGGATCAAATCATTATGCAGGTGCTGGACGCACTGATCGCTTTCCCGGTGATTGTGCTCTACCTGGTGGTGATTGCCGCGCTGGGGCAAGGCGACCTGGTTGTCATTATGGCCATCACCATAACCGGTGCGCCGGGTGTGGCCCGGCTGGTCCGCAGCCTGACGCTGGACATCAAAACCCGCGACTACATCCGCGCCGCCGAAACGCGCGGCGAAAACGTCTGGTTTATCATGTTCCGCGAAATTTTACCCAACGCCCGCGGTCCCATCCTGGTGGATGCAATGCTGCGCGTAGGATACGCCATCTTTGCCATCGGCACGCTTGGCTTTTTGGGGCTGGGGCTGCCACCGCCGGACCCGGACTGGGGCAACATGGTGAACGAAGCACGGAAAAACATCTTTTCCAATCAGTGGGCCGTGGTGTGGCCGGCTTTGGCGATAGCTACCCTGGTGATTGGACTGAATCTATTCGCCGATGGACTGCGCGAAGAGCTAACACGGTATCAAAAATAGGGGCATGGCGATGGAATGGCAAGTTGATGAGAAGAAGGCTTCGGTCTTAAAAGTGGAAGATGTGGCCGTGGCCTACAAGGTGCGCGGCGGTGAAATTGAAGCGGTGCAAAACGTCTCGTTTGAGATTCGCCGCGGTGAATCCTTTGGCATCGTGGGCGAATCGGGCTGCGGCAAGAGCACGATGGCCTGGGCGATTGTGAACTTTTTGGGCAGCAACGGCTACGTGAAGCGCGGTAGCATAAAGTTCCAGGGGCAGGAGCTGGTAGGCAAAAGCGGCGAAGAGCTGCGCCAGCTGCGCGGCGACCAGATCGCCATGGTGTTCCAGGACCCGATGCAGTCGCTAAACCCGTCGATGACGCTGGGTGACCAGATGAAAGAGGTGCTCACAGTGCATCGTGGCATCAGCGACAAGGAAGCGGGCAAGCGGTGTGTGGAGATGCTGGAGCGCGTCTACATGCCAGACGCGGCCAACGTGATGCGGCGCTATCCGCACCAGATTTCCGGCGGGCAGCAGCAGCGTGTGGTGATCGCCATGGCGCTGCTCAACAATCCGGCGCTGCTGATCATGGATGAGCCGACGACCGCGCTGGACGTGACGGTGGAAGCGGCCGTTCTCGACCTGATCGCTGATTTACGACGAGATTTTGACACGGCTATCATGTACATCACCCACAATTTGGGCGTGGTGGCCCGCGTGTGCAGCCGCGTTGGCGTGATGTACGCCGGGGAAATGGTGGAGCGCGCCGAAATCCAGCAGCTGTTTGAGGCGCCGCAGCATCCGTACACGCAGGGGCTCATTCGCTGTGTGCCCAAGCTGGGCAGCGACAAGGCGGGCAGCGTGCTCTACCCCATCCGGGGGCGCGTGCCGCCGCCAAACAACCGCCCGGTGGGCTGCATGTACACACCACGCTGCGATTACGCCCGCGACCGCTGCCACGAGGAACGGCCGCAGTTGCGCATGATGACCAATGGAACGGCCGTACGCTGCCACTTTGCCGAGGTGATCGACCCCAGCCAGTGGGTGCCCAGCGAAGACATCAAACCGGCGTTCACCGCCCAGCCAACCAACGGTGAGGTGGAAAATCTGCTCGAAGTGCAAAACCTGAAAAAATATTATGAAGTCCAGGGCAGTTCCCTGAAAGACGTGATGGGCCTGGGCCAGACGCGCTACGTCAAAGCTGTCGAAAACGCCTCATTTGCCGTGAAAAAAGGCAAGACGCTGGGCGTGGTGGGCGAATCCGGCTGCGGCAAAAGCACCCTCATCAAAACCTTGATTGGGCTGGAAGACAGCACCAGCGGTGAAGCCACCTTCATGGGCTTCGACATCACCGGGGACCTGACCAGCCGCAACGAAAAGCTAATCCAAGAGCTGCAAATGGTGTTCCAGAACCCGGATTCCACCATGAACCCTTCGTACACGGTGGGGCAGCAAATCGGCCGTCCGATGGAGCGGTTTGGCACCGTGCCCAAAAACCAGGTTCGCGCCGAGGTGATCAAGCTGCTGGAAGCCATGCGCCTGGGTGAAAATTACTACGATCGGCTGCCGCGCCAGCTAAGCGGCGGCGAAAAGCAGCGCGTAGGCATTGCTCGCGCCCTGGCCAGCCGCCCCGATCTGGTGCTGTGCGACGAACCGGTCAGCGCGCTGGACGTGTCGGTGCAGGCGGCGCTGCTCAACCTGCTGCTGGAAGTACAGCAGGAGTACAATACGACGATGATCTTCATCGCCCACGATTTGTCGGTGGTGCGCTTCTTTTCGGATGACGTGGCGGTGATGTACCTGGGGCAGATCATGGAGATTGGCCCGGCCGAGGCAATTTATGCCCCGCCCTACCATCCGTATACCGAGGCGCTGCTTTCGGCCGTACCAATCCCGGACCCAACGGCAAAGCAAAAACATATCCGGTTGTCTGGCTCGGTGCCCAGCGCCATCAGCCCACCCAGCGGCTGCCGGTTCCATACGCGCTGCCCCCGCCGCACGCTGCTGCCTGAAGGCGGCCGTATTTGCGAGGAAGAAATTCCGCCCTGGCGTGAACTGGGCAGCGGCCACCGTATTTTCTGCCACATCCCCGAGGAAACGCTGCGCACGTTTGACCCGGTGATCTCAACGGCAACATCCTAAATGATTCAAGGGAGAACATAGGGCACGTAACCTAATTAGCCCGCAGTTTTGTTGTGGCGTTTTTGAATAGACACAGGAAGGGAACAAAGATGCTTGTTAAAGAATGTATGACGCGACATCCAATCATCATTTCGCTCACTACCAAGGCAACGGAGGCACAGCAAATTATGGCCGAGAATCATATCCGGCACCTGCCTGTGACTTCAGACGGCAAGCGGCTGGAGGGGCTGGTAACACGCACCCGGCTGTCGCTAAAGCCCGACCTGCTGGGCAGCCTCAACATGTGGGAAATCTCCCGCCAGCTGAGCAACCTGACGGTAAAAGATGTGATGGTCAAAAAGGAAGACCTGTTTACCATTACGGCCGATCGCACCATTGAACGGGCCGCCAAAATGATGGCCGACCACAAAATTGGCTGCCTGCCCGTCATTGATGCCGATGGCGCCGTGGAGGGCATCATTTCTGAAGTGGACGTTTTGCGCTCATACCAGGAGCTGATGGGGCTGCCGGTGGAGGGCCTGCGGGTGACGGTGCGAATGCCAAACCGCAAGGGCGAGTTTGCCAAGCTCATGAAAGCCATGGCCGATAACGGCTGGGGCGTGATGGCCATCGGCACCTACCCCTCTCACCGTCGAGATGGTTTTTATGATGTTGTTTTAAAAATTCCGGAAGTGCCAGAAAGCGATGTGCGCGCCGCCTTTAACCAGATTGCTGACCAGGAAGTGTTGGATGTGCGGGATGTCGTCTGAGCCATTCAACACAATCTGAGCACCTGGAAGAGAAGGAGCCGTTCCTTCTCTTTTTTATTTGAACCGGGTGGTGCGATCGACAAAAACAAGCTGGCCGCCAGGGGAGCCACAAATGGTTACACTCATGAAGCGCTCAACCAGAAAGGTTTTGTTGTCGGTTTCGAGTAGAATGCAAGCGCCGTTGGCGCGGGATTCGGCGCCCATGTCGAAGGTGATGGAATACCATTGGTAGACGGCGTGAAAGCCATCGTCGGTGCGAAAGGTGTCGTCCCAGTTGTATGAGCGCGGCAGGCTGGTATAGTTGCTGTGCGCCGCCACGACGGTGGAGCCGGGATAACGAACGGCCGTCCGATCCCGCTGCACAATTTCAACCAGGCCAAAAGCGACGCCAAAGAAAAAAATCAAAAACAGCACGCCACAGCCCGCAAGCAGCCGCTGGTTGTACCATTTATTTGCCGAATCAGAATTGACAGGTTCCATGTCTGAAACGCCTCAAATTGCCTCAATTGTTCCGGTGCCGACGCTGGCGGTTAACGGCCGTTCCCAACTCACCATCGGCATTCAGCTCAGCAGTGGGCAGCAGTTCTGGGCCGATTGTGTGGACGTGCCTGCTGCTTCACAGGTGCGGGAAACGGCCGTTTTCGACCCCACCCAGGCTGCCCACCTCGTGCATACCCTGGTGCGTCCGCTGTGGCAGGGCCAGCCTGCGGCTGAGTTCCGATCCCTGGCGCAGCAGCTGCTGCCGCTAACCGAATCGTTCCGCTACACCCGAACCATTCCGCCCAAACCGCAGCCCGCGACCGGCGCCGTCTCCCGGCGCAGTGTCATCACCGGCTTTCTGGCGGAAGAGGAACCGCCAGGGTCCCGCGAAGAGTGGGTGACGGTGGAACGGCCGCTGCATCCGGCCCTGCAATATGGTCTGACGGCCGCGCTGCTGCCTGCGGTGGCGGCGGCGAATCGGGTAACGATGGCGGAACTGGTGGCGCGGGAATATGGATTAGCTGGGGTGGAAACGGCCGTGCCGCTGCAAATTCCCCTCAGCGACGACGCCATTCAAACCGCTCAATCCATCCTGACCACCCACGTTGCCTCACTGGGTTATACCACAGGCAGCCAGAACCACAAGGCGATCCTGGGTGCCAGTGGGGAGCGCCTGCAGCAGCACGTGCGGCAGGTTGCCGCCTGGCTGCCCACGCTTAATCCAACATACGCACCCACGCTGCACCTGGATTTGGGCGGCGGTTTTGGTGACCTGTTTGCCAATAACGACGGCAAAATACTGGGCGCACTGTACGGTCTGGAACAGGCGGCCAAACCCTACACGCTGCTCGTGCAAAACCCCATCTGGCGGGAAGATTTAGCCACTCAACAGGCGCAGCTGAAACAGTTGACCAGCTTCTGCCGCACGCGCCGCTTGCAGTTGCAGCTGGTGGCTGACGCCTGGGTTGATTCTTTTGAGGCTGCTACCCAGTTTGCCGATGCCAGCGTTTGCCAGATGGTGCATATTAACCTGCCTCGATTGGGGAACTTGGAGGAGGGGATTACGGCCGTACGTCACCTCCTGGACCAAAATCAGGCAGTCATCCTTTCTGGGGAAGCGCAGCCACTGACAACCCACATTGCCCTGGCCACTCGACCTAGCCAACTCAAAGGCCCACCCCAGCTGCACTACAACGTCATGCAGCAGCTGCGCCATGCACAGTATCCCGATGCTGAGTTGTCTGATTGAACCATCTAGTGGATACTCGTAACGTACACTTAGCGTCATTACCATGCTTTCATAGACAAAAACCATTTTTGGAGAGGCCAATCCCAATCAGAATGCTCCTTGGGAAGAATTATGTCCTTCAAGAACTTAAAAAGTACGTTCAAAGCTCTCATAGTTGTTATCTTGCTTGGGTTCTCTGTCGCTTGTAACACCTCACCACCTAACCAAACCATTCCTGAACCCGGTCCAGCTATTCAAGACCTAGATATAACTGTCGGGCAGACGATTTATGTGCCCGCCTATTCAAAAATTTACTCCTCCCCGAGGGGTCAAACTCTGGATCTCACGGTCACTTTAAGCATTCACAACACGGATACCGACCAACCCATATTTATTACCTCTGTCAGGTACTATGATGCCCAGGGCGCTTTGGTAAAAGAATATTTAGCCAATCCCCTCCAGCTATCGCCACTCGGTACGGCCGATTTTTACGTAGAGTCAGACGTCGCCGAAAATGAAGGCCTGGGTACAAACTTTATTGTTGAATGGGGCGCCGAACAACCTGTCTACGAGCCGATCGTCGAAGCCATCATGATTCACGCCGATTCCACCCAGGGCATCTCCTTCACCAGCCCCGGACGCGTCATCCACCAACTGCAATCAGAAGAGGAGTAATCATTTGGGAATAGCCGCTGATATCGCCATCATCGTTGTCGCTGGCATGGTAGGGGCATTAATCGCCCAACGCCTCAAGCAGCCCCTCCTGCTGGGGTACATTTTAGCCGGGGTCATCGTGGGGCCATTCACGGCTGGACCAACAGTCTCGGAAGTTCACGATATTGAACTGCTGGCCGAAATTGGCGTTGCTCTTCTCCTCTTTGCCCTGGGGCTGGAATTTTCGCTAAGGGAGCTGCAACCAGTCCGGCACATTGCCTTAATTGGCACACCTATCCAAATCATCTTAACGATGGCATTTGGGTATGGCATCGGCCAGCTGTGGGGGTGGGACTGGTTGACCTCGCTGTGGTTTGGCAGCCTCATCACCCTTTCCAGCACCATGGTCATCCTGAAAACTCTGATGGGGCAGGGTCGCCTGGGCACTCTTTCCAGCCGGGTTATGATTGGCATCCTGATTGTGCAGGATCTGGCTGTGGTGCCCATGATGATCATTCTGCCCCAGCTCAACGAGCCCGATTTTAGTTTTTCTGTTTTGGGGCTGGCGGCCCTCAAGGCGGCGCTGTTTTTGGTCCTTATGTTTGTGGTTGGCACCAGGGTTATTCCCCGGCTGATCGCTTACGTGGCCAGCTGGAATTCACGTGAACTATTTTTGTTGGCGATAACGGCCGTTGGCCTGGGCATTGGCTACGTTACCTACCTGTTTGGCCTGTCCTTTGCCTTCGGCGCTTTTGTGGCCGGCATGGTACTGAGCGAATCAGACTTTGGCCACCAGGCATTAAGCGACATCATCCCCCTGCGCGATCTGTTTGGCCTTTTGTTTTTTGTATCGGTGGGCATGTTGTTGAATCCAGCCTTTTTGCTGGCCAACTTGCCCACCATCCTGGCTATTGTGCTGCTGGTTGCCTTTGGCAAAGGCATTATTCTCGGCGTGCTCAGCCGCTTGTTTGGCTATGGCAACATCGTGCCCATCGCCGTGGGCATGAGCATGTTTCAAATTGGAGAGTTCTCTTTTGTCCTGGCCCGCGTTGGCATCAGCACCAATTCCATCGGCCAGGAGCTTTATTCGCTCATTTTAACCACGGCCATCATCACAATGGTGTTTACGCCGCTGCTTTCTGGACTGGCCAGCCGGGTTTACGAGGTGCAAAAACGGTTTAAACCCAAAGATCCTCTGCAAACCATCAACGTACCTGAGTCTGGCCTGGCAAACCATGTGGTTATTGCAGGCGGAGGACGTATTGGCAAATATATTGCCCAGGTTCTGAGCCAGCTAAAGCTTGATTTTGTGCTCATAGAAATCGATCATCGCGAGGTTGAACTGGCCAAGGCCGCCGATTTGCCCATCATCTACGGGGATGCCAGCCAGGGGCTGGTTCTGGAAGCCGCTTATGTGACCCACGCCCGGCTGGTCTTAATCACAACACCTAGCGTTCTTGTGACCAAATCTGTAGTTGAACAAGTACGCCGGTTAAACGAGAAAGTAGATGTGGTGGCCCGAGCAGAGAGCATCGAACTAATGCAGGCACTTAACGACATGGGCGTTTTTGAAGTGGTTCAACCAGAATTTGAAGCGGCGCTGGAAATGGCACGACAAGCCCTGTTGCATTTAAATATTCGAGCACAGGAAATCCAAAAGTACACGGACACGATCCGCCGCGATTTGTACGCTCCCATCTATCAAAGGCAAGCCGATTATTCTCACCTGATGCAGATGGCCGCCGCTTCCCGCCTATTAGGGTTTGATTGGATTCAGCTGACGCCTGACAGCCATCTAATGGGGCAAACGATTGGTGCTGCCAATATCCGGCAAAAAATAGGGGCGTCGATTGTGGGAGTTCTGCGCGACCGCGAGCTGTACGCCAATCCTGACGCAAACTTCTTGTTTCAGGCAGAAGATATGGTGGCAGTTATGGGTAGCGGTGAACAAATAACAGCGTTTCAGCGCCTTGCCAACGAAAGGCCGGATTCATCATAATGGACCTTGCGTCCCTTCCCCATCTAAAAAATCAAGATAGTGGAACACATTTACGGCCGTAACCCTCCAAACCCCTAACGGTAAGCCAGTTGCCTTTTAACGCTCTTGGATTTGACGTTGCAGCCGGAAACGTTATATACTAAACCCACACTTGACCCGTATGTCACAACACAGTTTCATAATACGCAACAAAGAGCAAAAATGAGCAAGTCAGACCACAATCTAACCGCACCTGTCCAATCCGTGCAGCGCGCGGCGGCCATCTTGCGCAGCTTCACTGAGGCCGAGCCAGAGCTGGGCGTCACCGAACTCAGCCGCCGCCTAGGGCTGCACAAAAGCACCGTCTCCCGCATGATTGCCACGCTGCAGGCCGAGGGCTTCATCGACCAGAACACGGAAACGGGCAGGTACCGGCTGGGTGTGGGCCTGGTGAGCCTGGCCGGGGTGGCGCTGGGACGGCTGAACGCCCGTGGCGCAGCCCAGCCGCACCTGGCGGACCTGGTAGCCATCTCCCAAGAAACGGTCAACGTGACCGTGCTGGACGGCAACGAATGTGTCAACATCGAGCGCGCCGCCAGCCCGCAGCCCATTCAATACATCGGCTGGATTGGCCGCCGCTCGCCGCTGCACTGCACTGCCAGCGGCAAACTGTTCCTGGCCCACATGACACCAGAGGAGCGTACGGCCGTCTTGCCCCAACCGCTCAAGCAGTACACCGCCAAAACCATCACCGATCCCTACCAGCTGACCCGCCAATTAAACCAGATCTGCCAGCAGCAGTATGCCATTGTGCATGAGGAGTATGAAACCGGCTTCAGCTCTGTGGCCGCCCCCATCTACAACCATCTGGGCAAGTTATTGGCCACCGTTTCCATTTCTGGTCCCGCCTACCGGCTCAGTGAGGCAGCATTTCAAGAGTATCTGCCGACGCTGCTGGCTACCTGCCGCACCATTTCGGCGGAATTGGGTTTTACCGTCAACCAGCCAATACTGTAACCAATAAGGAGGTTTGCCCATCATGGAGGACGTCGTTCAATTAAACCCCACCGATGTTCTTGCTGAACGGCCGTTTACCCACCCCGACCACATCTCCAGCGACCGGGCCACCCTACGTTACATGGTCCGCCAGCTCTGCCTCACGCTGGAAAATCCCCACCGGCTCACTGATATTCCGCAAACCATCCTGTTCATCATGCCCGGCGAAACCAGCTGGCTGCACCGGCTTGTCCTGGCCAATCCGCACCACTTTCAACGGCCAGAGCCCATCCAGGTGGTTGGCTTTTTTGGCCAGAGCCGCTCCCAGGTCAACATTGAGCTGGCCAAGGAATTCGACCAGACGCTGCTAAAAGAAATTCCGCTGCACGAGGGATTGATCAGCTACAGCACGATGCGGCTGAAGGATGGCAATTACGCCAATCTGGTGCTGTTTACCAGCAGCGAAGCCCAAATAGCCTGGAGCCGCAGCGAGGCACATGCCAAAGCGGTCTACGAGCTGTCACCCGGTTTTTACCATTCGGTGCGGATTTATAACGGCCGTTTGCCCCACACCATTCACCAGAGCAACGCCCTGACGCTGCACAAAGCGCGCTACTTCGACTACGACCAGACGCCGATGTGGCGCGGCGTGCGGGTGTTGAGTGAAACGTGAAACGTGAAACGTGAGCAAAACGCAGTCACGTTTCAGTTTCACGCATCAAAAAAACTAGGGAATAACCAACTGCTGTCCGGGGTGAATGTTATTGTTGGTCAGGCCATTGGCCGCTTTCACCGCATCTACCGTAGAGCCGTAGCGGCGAGCAATGGAGTAGAGCGTATCGCCGCGCTGGACAATGTGAATTGTGACCTGAGGCGTGGCCGTGGCCGTGGGCGGCAGGAGGGATTGCAGCCCAAGTTCGGCCTCGCCGCGGCCGGGGATAAGGCCAATGGCCATCTCAAATTGCGCCGCTGCCGCCGAGGGATTACCACTCGCGGCCAGCTGGTGGCCGTAATTGACGTGGGCAGCGTACAGCTTTTCAATCATCGCCGCATTGGTGGGATCTTCCAGGAGAATACCATTCACCAGGTTGATAACTTCGGGCCAGTTTTGCTGCTGCCAGGCTTCGTCGAGTTGAGCCAGCAGATTGGCGACGTCTGGCGTGGGGGGGACGGCCGTATCCAGCGTCGGCAGCGGCGTGGGGGTCGCCAGCGGCACAGACGGGGTGCTCGGGGGCAGGGTGGCTGCGGGCTGCCCTGTCGCATACGGCGAGGTGTACAGCAGCAGGTCAAGCGAGAGAACGTCTGGCAAACCCTCCCCCCTAGGGCTGATGAGCATATTTTGCAACACGATGCTGGGAACGGCCGTGGCCTTTATGCTGCTGGCAAAACCGGTCAGTTGGGCCATCGATCCTTCCACCACCAGATGAAACTGGCGCACGTCGTAAACCGGCTTTTGACCTTCGCCAGGCAGCGCCTGGGGCACGGGCACGGCCTGCAGCTCCACAATCGAGACACCCAAGTTGGCCGCGTTGTCATACAACCCCTCCAAAAACAGGGCCGCCTGCGCTTCAGTGAGAAAGCGGTTGGCTTTTTGGTCAAACTCCGCCTCCGCTGCTTCAATCTGGCGCGACAGCTGTCCCGAGGTGCCCTGCTGTGCCTGGACGCGGTCGCTGTAGGCCGCTTCGGCCGTGGCTGACTGGGCCGCCAGCTCGGTGCGCAGCCACCAGCGAGGCAGCAGCGAGTTGAGCGTAAACAACAGGTAGCCGATCAGCAGCAGTACGATCAGGGCCACCGGCAGAACGATGATCCACTTTTCCCGCAGGTAATCGAGCGTGTTTTCCAGGTAAAGGTTCATTACGGCTCCACCGGCACGGGCAGCAGCGTCACTAGGATCACAAATTCAATCGTTTCGCTCTGCCGCAGGGCAAATTTGGCTGCGGGCAAAAAACGGCCGTCGCCCCCCGGCAGGCTGCTGGTCACCGGATCAATCTTTACCGAAACGGGCACGGTCTGGCGGCAAAAATCGGCCCAGCCCAAGGTAAATTCCCCTTCGTGCACGCCAGGGGCCAGCCCGGCAATGTGGGCCGTCAGGCTGAGGCTAGACGGCGTGGTCCCGGTGATGACCGCCGCGCTCAGCCAGGGCGTCTCTGTGCTAAACTGCCACACCAGCGGCTCGGTACCCTCAATTTGCACCGTCTGCGCCGGGGGATTGCTGCCGCCCTGGGTGGCCGTGCCAAAGTTGATGGTCTCCGGCTGTACCGTGAGGAACGGCACTTCCTGCGCCGAAACGACATAGGTTTTGTTGCCGCCAAACTGCTGCCCCACGTTGCTGATGGTGGCCACGGCCGTTCCATCTGCCTGGGCCGGGAAACAAACGGCCGAAGCCAGATTGCCGGAGCCGGGCAGGTCGTAGTCGTCATTTTGCCAGGTCTGGCCGTTAAAATTGACGGACACGGCCGTATCCACCCCCACAGCCAGCTGCGATGTGACGATTTGGTAGAAGCGGCCGTTTTTCACCAGCAGACCCACTTTGTCCACGTCGCCGTTGGGATAAAAATTGTGAATTTGGGCCTCACCGATGGCAATCGGGTTGGGGTCTACGTCGTTTGGCTCGTGGATGTCGCGCAGGTCGGTAGTGGGGGACGGCGTGATGGTGGGCGGCCCCTTGGTAGGAGTGATGGTGGGTGTCGGCGTGGTGGGCACGATTTCTACCACCTGCAAATCGTACCATTTGTCGGCGCCGTAAACACCACGATTGCTCACCTGCACCGACACTTCTATATCTATATCCGGCGGTGCTTGCAGGGTAACGCTGGAACTCAGCGTGCCCAACTCGGCATCATCGTTGGTAAGCGACACATCGCCAAAGGTGACGGTGAGGAAGGTGTCTACTCCCGGCGCGAGAAAGTCGGTACTTACCTCGTAGGTGCGGCCCGCCTTGGCCAGGAAGATCACACAGTCCACATCAAAGTTGGGGTAGAAATTATGCGCCTGAGGCGGCGCGCCTACAAAGATGGGATTGGCGTGGGCGTCGTCCCACTCAAAATCGTCGGTGAGTTTGGGCGTGGCGGTGGCGGTGGGTTTGGGGGTAACGGGGACCTTGGTGGGAACGGCCGTAGGCACCGGTGTGTTGGTAACGGCCGTAGTGGGCGTGGCCGTGGGCAGCGGCGCAGTGGGCGTGGGCGAAAAAAACGGCTCTGGCGCCTGCACAATCGACTGCACCTCCACCGCAGCAAACTTACCCGTCCCTTCCAGCTGGCGGGCATAAGTAGTCACCACATCGTCGCTGATTGCCCGACCGCGAATCAGCAGCTGGCTGCCCGACTGCTCCAGGCTGGTGATCTGAATCTGGTTACGGTCCACGTTGTTAACGGCGGAGAGGGCGCCGGGCCAATCCACGTTAGCGGCGGCCAGGGTGGGCAGGAGGGTGTCGATCTGGCTGGACTGGTTGTGAACGGCCGTTAAGGTGATGATGAGGGGGCCAGCTTCGGGGGGCAATCCAGGCGTGGCGGCGACGGCCGTTTGCAGGGGAAAAACCTCAGATTCCAGCCGGACCACTTCACCGGCCAGCGTGTTGGAGGTGAGATAGAGCGGAATAAACAGAACCACCAGGCCCAACACGCCCATCCACAAAATCAACGGTGCTGTGGATCTGGGTTCGGCCTCGTCGTCAGAGAATTCGTATGGCTCATCAAAATCAGTTGGATCAATTGGGCTGTCTGTTTGCACGTCACCTGTTCTTTCGGCCGTCTGGCAGCCAATCGCCTCATCGTTGGTAGCGGCAAGCACAGAGCAGGCGCGCTTGCCGCCAAAAGCAATTCCGTATGGGCAAATTATGTCATAGGGACGTGAAGTAGTCCGTGAAAATAACGAACTATCGCCGTGAAAAAACCGTAGTTCTATATTTTTGTGCCCAGCAGCCGCCTGGCAAAAAGTAGATATGATGCAACGGCCAACAGCAGCAGCCCACCGTACAGCACTACATCCACGCCGCTGGCATAGTAGTCGTTGGTGGCCAGCTGGGTAAGTAGAGTAATGGGAGAACGGCCGATCAGCGCGCTGCCACCTACCGCCAGAACAATGGCCAGCGAGTAGATAAACTGGGCCCGCTCGCGATCCTTCAGGAAGGTGGTGATGACCGCCGCAATCACCGCATTCAGACCCGCCACCACCACCGCCAGCAGCAGCACATTCACGGGGTTTTGCACTTCAATCTGGTTAAAATGCAGCAGCACCAGCCACAAGCCAATCTGGATGAGCGCCAACACCATTGCCGCCAGGATTTTGGCGCCAAAAATCTGACTCAGACTGATGGGGGTCGACCAGAGCGTTTCTAGTGTGTCGTGCTCCAGTTCACTGGCGACCGAGTCAGCCACCATGCTGCCCGCCACAAAACCGGGGAAAAACATAAGAATGGGCAAAATGGTGGCATACAAAAATTCGTAGCTGGTGGAGGGCTTGCCTTCCAAATCCACGAAGCGCACCTCGATGCCACGCACACGGCGCAGGTAGTTTTCGTACTGCTCCAGCGGCTTGCGCAGCATCATCATGACGATGGTGGACTGAGTTTCGGCTTCGGGTAGGAAGAGCTGCATGTGGGTGATTTCGGCCGTATCTTCCGGCGGCACGTAGAGCACCGTGTCGATTAGGCCCTGGTCTAGGGCGGCGTCGGCCTTTTCAGGCTCGTCGAAGTAAATGGGACGCACGTTGCCCGCGCGCAGGTAGTTTAGCAGCGGACTTTCGCGGTCGCCCACAATGCCCGCCTGGATGCGCGCCTGGCTGTTTTGGGCAATGGTGTTGGGATCGTAAAACGATAGCAATCCCACGAGAATGACCGACGAGAAGGAGGCGATGAACAGCTGAATGCCGATGGCAATCATGATGGTTCGTTCACGGGTGACAGAGCGCAGCTCGCGCTTAACGATGGCCAGGAGTGGTTTGTAGTTCATAGGGCAGATCCCAGGACGAAGAGGTTGTAAGTGACGTGCAGCACCCCGGCGGCCAGGATGGCAATGGGATAGCGCACATGCCAGCGTGCATTCAGCACGCACACAAAGCTGGTGAAGGTAAAGTGGGCGATCAACGGCACGATCAACAGCCCGCCGCTAAAAATGGCGGTGGAGAGTGCCGCCTCGGACACCACGTTGAGCGACAGGTAGAGCAGCAGCTTTTCGGCGACCAGGAATCCCACGGCCGAAATCAAGGCCATGGTGAAAATGCGGCGATACGGCCGTTCCGCCTTCCGCTGGTACAACACCACAATCCCCACCGACTTGGCCACCTCCTCCACCAGCACAGAGGCCAGCAGCACGGCAATCAGCGCTACCTGCAAGGGCAAGTTGAGAGAGACGGCCAGCAGCACCAGCTGGATGAGGTACACAATCGGCACAAAACAGAGGGCGAGGAAGAAGATGGAGAGAAACGGCCGTTTCTGGTTCATCGCCAGATAGATCGCCTGGGCCAGCTTGCGCGTCAGCGGGCGAAAGCCCAGCAGGAACTCCTCATTCAGCACCCGAGTGCCAATGTACAGGGCAAACGAGAAGATGCTCACAATCGGCACCGTGGCAAAAAGGTACTGCTCCAGGGTAAACATCTCCCCCTGGTACATCTGCACCGCCAGGGTGAGCGGCGAGAGGTAGCTGAAATCGTTCACTCCGCTAAACATGGCCGGGAACACCAGGTAGGCAGTGATAATCGTCACGGCCAGCATGGAGATGAAGGTGGTGTCTTTAAACGTGCGGTAAAACAGCGGCACCATCAGATAAATGGCAAACATGAACAGGATAACGGGCACAAAAATCAGCAGCGCCGCACCCACATTGCCGCCCAACACCAGGGTCATCACCACCACGGAGATCAGAGAGAAGGTCAGGTACGGCAGCATTTTGCCCAGGATGATTTCCACCGGGCGAGCGGGCGTGGAGAGCAGCACGGAGAGCCGCTTGTCCAACTTTTCTTGCATGAAGCTGCTGGTAAAAAAGATGTTGATGAAGGCGATGGGCATGACATACAAAAAGGCGATGATGACCTGGGCAAAAGGAATCGGAGGTTCGGAAAGGGAGGGGATGAGCACATCTTCGCCCGCCAGGTCAAAGTCTGCCAGGCCCATGTTGGCCAGGCCATGTCGCACGGCCGCGGCTTCTTCCGCTTCGCTCAGGGAGCCGCCCGCGCCATCGCGCACCACGGAGGCTACGCTGGCGTCTTGCACGGTGATTCGCAGGGGAAACGCTTCTTCCGGTGCGTAATCTTCCGAGAGGCGGATAAGCTCCTGCTCGGCCAAATACTGCTTCACGGCGCCCAGGGCATACTGCGACCGGTCGTCATCACGAGAGAGCACGCGGTCGGCCTCTACGTACAAATCTTGCTGCCCCAAACGCAGCTGTTCAAAGCCAGAAACGGGATCCAAGGTGGTGGTGATGAAACGGCCGTCGGCCAAAACAGGACCATTTGGGGAGACACCCACACGATAAACGCCCATTTGCACCGTTGCTCCCTTTTGCCAGGCAAGGTAGGATAAACTTGCAGCTGCCAGGAAAACCACAATCAACACGAATCGGGCACTGCCCTGAAAGCGAGACCGAACGCGAAACAGTTCGCGTCGGGCAATAGAAAGTATCAATCGAAAATTTAGCATAGGCATAAGTCCATCATTCTGTTTTACTGGTATAAAAATAAAGATAGAGAGACATGATCAAATTAAGCGATGTTAGCAAACTATATGAGCGGCACGTTGCTGTGCGTAATCTCAACCTGGAGGTGCGTGCCGGCGAAATTATGGGCATCATTGGGCACAACGGCGCCGGCAAAAGCAGCACCCTCAAAATGATTGCCGGGCTTATCGCCCCCTTTTCCGGCGTGGTCGAGGTGATGGGCCACGACATGAGCCAGAACCGGGGCACGCCAGAAATCAAGAAGAAGATTGGCTTTTTGCCGGAGGAGAGCGCCCTGTACGCCAACATGACGGTGCTGGAGTACCTCACCTTTTTTGGTGAGCTGTACGAGATGCCTAAGAAGCAAACCCTAACCCGGATTGAAGAGCTGCTGACCGGGTTGAACCTGCCGGAGCGCACCAAGCTCACCGGGGAGCTGTCTAAGGGCATGAAGCGTAAGGTGGCCATTGCGCGGGTGCTGCTGCACGATCCGGACCTGCTCATTCTGGATGAACCAAACTCTGGCCTGGACCCCCTGACCTCGTTTTTTATCCTCAATTATTTAAAAGAGCTGCGCAACCAGGGTAAAACCATTTTGCTCAGCGCCCACAATTTGTTCCATGTGGAGTCGGTTTGCGACCGGGTGACGATATTGAAAGACGGCCGTTTGCTCATCTCCGACACCATGCCAGCCATCCGGTCCACGCTGGGCCACCGCGAATACGAGGTCCTCTTCCACACCAGCCAGGTCCTGGATTATCCCCTGGTCGATGGTTACTATCGGGTCCGCACCGGTGACCTGAATGAGCTAAGCGCACTTTTGCAGCAAATCTCCGCCGAACAGTGGCAGCTGGTCAATTTATCCGTGCAGGAATCTGCTCTGGAAGAGATTTATGTCAAGCTGTCGACACTTGCCTGATTTACTATAACAAACCGCAAAGGTGCGTGTTATAGGGCAATATTCCCTATTTGCAGTGCTGATACCTGAAGGCTATTGTATTCCGTCTGGACGCTGCTTATGATCCACAGAAATTGCGCACCCTCTGTTTGCAGCCGGTAAGTTAATGCCGTTATGCGCAAGCGGACAGAACGGGACCTTATGAAGTAGCGCAACTTCAGGCAGCAGATAATGATCACTATGAGTGATGGTGTAACGGCGACCAGTAAGGAGCCACAACATGGTTAAAGAAACGGCAGTCTCCCAGCGCCGCACCCAAAACCGCCAAAAGCAGACCGGCCAGCCGGGCTTACTCCTCATCAACCAGCAAGATGAAATATTGTATGCCAACCAGCAAGCACGACACTTTTTGGGCCTGTTCAGCGAAGAGGACCTACCTCGTAAGCTGAAGTTTATGGCCCTGGTTCAATCTGCTTACCAGTGTTACCCGGCAGCCGCGTGGCTGAACTGGCCCACACGGCCGTCAGCCACCACCCGCAGGCTGATCTACACGCCACCCCACAGCAGCACCCGCCTCCGGCTCAAGGTTGAGATCTTGGAGCAGATTGTGCTGGACGGTGTGCCGGTTTGGGCAGTGGCCATGACGGAAGAGGGGCGGAGAGAAACGGCCGTTTTCTCAGCCACCACCTGCTAAAGACGAACAGTACCGAATCCCGGTCTTGCCAGTACCACTTCTGCAATACCAGTCGCTTCAGGCAGAGCCTGCCCCTGGGTTGTTTTTTTGCCTGATGGGGTCAAATGACAACCTTCCTATTCAATTTATCCAGTCTCTTTGTTAAATTATCCCCTAGCTATACACAGGTAAACAACAAGAAGTGCACTATTTGCTCGGGACGGATAAAGGGAAAATGGCTTCACAGCGCATCTTGTTAATTGATGATCACTATCAATTAATTCAGGGTATACAAAACAGTTTGAAAGACGAAGGCTATGAGATCATTACGGCAGCCAATGGGCTGGACGGTCTCAAGGCGGCGCGACGGCACCGGCCAGACCTGATCATACTGGACATCAATATGCCCTGGATGGACGGGTTGGAAGTCTGCCGCCGCCTGCGTGAAGACAACCAGCTGTACAAAACCCCGCTTCTCTTTTTAACGTCGCGCAACTCAGTAGAAGATCGGGTTAACGGTCTGGATCTTGGCGCGGATGATTACCTGGCCAAACCGTTTAACACGGCCGAATTAAAAGCGCGGGTTCGTGCCCTGCTGCGGCGCACCCAGGATGCTAACCCGCACTTGCAACCCACCAATACGGCCAGCCTCACGGCTGGCCCACTCACGCTGGACCTCAAGGCTGGCCGTGTTAAAGTGGAAGACAATGAGACGATCCAACTGACCCCGGCCGAGTTTGAACTGCTGCATTACCTGATGCACCACCCCAACCAGACCTTTACCGGCGAAGAACTGCTGGAAAAAGTGTGGGCCTATGAACCCGGCACGGCCGATCAGAGCCTGGCCCGCTGGCACATCCGCAATCTGCGCGCCAAAATCGAGCCCGACCCGGCGCACCCCATCTACATTCGCACCATTCCCCGCCACGGCTATATTCTGGATCACGAAGCCGACGCCGCGATCAGTTCCTAGAAAAACGGCCGTATCAGGCCCCGACAAAAGGGAGGTTTTGGCCGGAAATTCCGGCCAAAACCTCCCTTTTAAATTCTGCCCGTACTATGGTAACAGCGCCAATTTTTACTTTTGGGATACCAGTCATAGTCCCCCGGTACAACTCTAACAGATAGCCAACGCAATGCTCTCGCTAAGCACACACACAACCCCAAATTTTTATTGTAGAGTGATGCCAGTATCGTAATGGTGAAAAAAAATACTACATACCTGTATTTTGCAAAAGGAGCAAGTAAAAATGAAAAATTATTGGTCAAAGATGTTCAAGAATCTGGTAAAAGACGAAAAAGGTGTTAGCGCGCTGGAAACCGCAATCATCCTCATTGCTTTCGTGGTTGTAGCCGCCATTTTCGCATTTACAATTTTGTCCGCAGGCACCACCTCTACCGAACAGAGTAAAGAAGCCATCTACGCCGGTCTTTCCGAAGTTCGTAGCTCGATGGAACTGCGCGGCGCTGTGGTAGCCGAAACCGACGGCACCGAAGTGACCAGCATCATCTTCAGCGTGGCTAACGCGGCTGGTGGCGATGCCATCGACCTGACCGCCCCGGCGAACAATACCCTGATAATCGACTACCGCGACAATTCGCAGCGTTCTGCCAACGAGGACTGGACGCTCAACTGGATTGTTCGTAACGACACAGACGATCTGCTGGAAGAAGGTGAATTGGCTGAAATTACCGTTGACTTAACCGGCTTAGGCCTGGGTGCCAACACCCAGTTCGCTATGGAAATTAAACCGGGGCAAGGTGGTGTGGTTGTCGTAGAACGTACGACCCCCGCTTTCCTGGACACGATTATCGACCTCCGTTAAGTCATCAAGCTTAAGAGGCCTGCCGCAACAGGTCTGTCCTTAAGAATTCAGGTGGCACGTCCCGGCAACATTAAGGACGTGCCACTTATCCGATTGTTACAAACTGGCAAAAAGATAGCGGCACTGAAGAGCATTGTGGGTTCTGGCTATATTGAGGGATGCGCTTTATTCCGCCCACGTCCACATCTGGGAGGCGCACTGTGGCACTCGAAGACAGAGTACGAGAGTTAGAAGAGGAGTTGAAGGTCCTGAAGAATGAAATCCAGACAACCTTGTTGGATATTCAAGAACAAATCCTTTCTCATTACTACCCTTCACTTTATCCATCCGCTAACAAAGAAGCCAATCTGGCCCAGGTAAACATTGCCCGGCACGCGGCCGAAGCAGCTGCTGCCCAGGCCGCACCGGCAGCTGTGCCCGCCGCACAGGTGGCGCCTGCGCAGGCTGCTGTGCCAGCCCAGGCAGCCCCACCACCCGTACACTCACACGCACCGGTCAGTGGGGCCGTGCAGGTGAATCCGTCTGCGCCAAGTTATAACGGCAAGTACAAGACGCAGACAGTTACCCTGGTTGAAGAGCCAGAAGAAAGTGACGATGGAGAACCCGAGCCCTTAAAAGAAGAGGCGGCGCCTAAACGCCTGGCTGTAGTGCCCCAAACAACCCACAAAAAGCCCAGTGCTGCTGCCAATGGCCACATGCCAGACGATTATCTAGACGATTTTCTGCCCCAAAGGCCTGAAGCAGAAGGGCTGTCCGCGGAAGATGAGGCCTTTTTGGATGCGATTGTAGCCAAAGAGAGAGGTGACGCGAAGGATACGGCCGTCTCCTTCGATGAGTTCAAAAATCTGGTGCAGCAAAAGGCACCCGATACCAACCTGGAAGAAGAGTCATTTACCGAAGCATTGTTAAACGAGCTGCTCAAAGATTCGCTCACCGATGCAGCCGAAGCGCATCTCAGCCTAGACGACCTGTTTGCCGATCCAGAACCACATGAATCTGGGAACAATGTCAACCGGCAGGCGGTGAAATCAACCGTCCGCAAACTGTTAAACTGGGTCGATGAAAGTGTTAGCGTTATCGGTAAAGACCCGACCAAACAAGCCATTGCCATGTACGTGCGCGCCGGTGACGTCTCTGGCGAGATGCGCGAAGCCCTGATGCTTCTGGTCGATTCCAGCCACGTCGAACCGGCGACGGAAAAAGCGGGCATCCGGCAAATTATCGACACCTTGGGTGAGCTAAATGACATTCTGGATCACCATTCGCCAGAATACCTGAACACAGTCATGAGTCTCATCACGGAGGTCAACTTTGGATAAGACAATCGTCACCGCGTTTATGGTCATCATCAGCATTGTTGCTTCCGTCACGGTGTTCAACTCCATGTACCCCGCCATCCAGCAAAGCAGTGATGCTATGGTGAACATGAAATCCCGCCTGGATGATCGCATGAAAAGCCAGGTTGAAATTGTCCATGCCAGCGGTGAATTGAACAGCAGCGGCGCCTGGCAAGACGCCAATGGCGACGGCCGTTTCAACGTCTTCTTCTGGACCAAAAACATCGGCTCAAACCGCATCTCTGCCCTGGACCGTGTCGACGTTTTTTTTGGCCCTGAAGGTGACTTCGCCCGCATTCCCCACCAAAACACCGCCGGGGGCATCTTTCCCTACTGGACCTATACCCTGGTAAACGACACCAGCTGGAATCCTACCGCCACCCTGGAAATAACCATCCACTTTGGCGGTACCCTGGCCTCTGGCCGCTATTTCATCAAAGTTATTACGCCAAACGGCGTTGAAGATGACTATTTCATGGGTCTATAACAATGGAATCACTTATTACCGTCATTCTCGTCGTTACCCTCATACTCTTCGCCGGGCTTAACGTCTTCCAGGAAACTCTAGATGCCCAAAACGACCTGGCCGCTACCTGGCAAGAAATGGAAGATTTGTCTGGCGAGCGGGCCCGAACGGCGCTCACCCCCATTTCATCGACCATTAAAAACAATGGCGCAACCGTCGAAGTCATCTTCAAAAACGATGGTTCCACCAAGCTGGCCGATTTTGATCGCTGGGATCTGTTCCTGCAGTATTACACCGACGGCGCCACCTACGAGATCGATTGGTACCCCTACGTCAGCGCCGTGCCGGGCAGCAACCAGTGGACCAACGCAGGCATTTATGTAGATGCCACCACAGCTCAAGGCGAAGTCTTCGAGCCAGGCATCCTCAACCCTGGAGAAGAGATCGTCATCCAGGTTCAGGTTGCGCCCAGCGTTGGCCTCACATCCACCAACATGCTCGCCATTAGCACAGAGTACGGCATTCAAGCTTCCACCATCATCACGCGTTAGCTAGTATTGCGCGGCAGAGAACCTTTTCAGGTAAATAAGTGTGCCGCGCAATACTCAAACTGAAGCAATTTGCGAAAAAGCTATCCGTCAAAAGATGTTTGCTTCAGTACCAGGCAGAAAATTATGAACGTCTACAGAACCAAACCCGTTGTGTCAACAGGCAGTGAAGAGCTGGATAACAAAGTCGGTGGCGGCATTCCACTGGGTTCACTCACGCTTATTGAAGGCGGATCGCACTCTGGTAAATCGGTATTTTCCCAACAGCTCCTCTGGGGCTCGCTGCGCGACGGTTATCGTATCTCACTCTTTACCAGCGAAAATACGGTCAAAAGCCTCATGCGCCAGATGGACAGCCTGAATCTGAACGTACAAACCAACCTGCTGTTGGGCCATCTGCGCATCTATCCGATGGAAGTCTCCAAATCGCAAGAAGAAGCCTTGGAAGCGCTGCTGGCCGCCCTCAAGGCAGAGGCGGCCAAAGAACGTGATCTGATCTTTGTCGACGCCCTGACGCCGTTTATTTCCGGGTCACCGGCCGGCATGGTCATTAGCTATTTTGAGCAGTGCAAACGGCTCTGCTCCAACGGCACAACCGTTGTGACCATTATTCACTCGCACGCCGTGGACCAGGATTTGCTGGTGCGCATTCAATCGCTGTGTGATGCTCACCTGCGGCTGAGAACAGAAAACGCGGGCAGCAAGCTCGTCAAAATTATGGAAGTGGCCAAGATCCGCGGCGCCAGCAAAAATACGGGCAACATCATCAGTTTTGAAATTGAACCAGGCATTGGCATGCGAATTATTCCCATCAGTAAAGCACAAGGTTAAGGAAAGATGGCCGACGTATTATTACCTTTTCCCGAAGAGAGAATCGACTATCGCAAAATTAGTCGTGGGGATGATTTTCTACGAGGGTTTCCCTACGAACTGCGTGAGGCAGCGTTGGGGAAACCGTGCCTGGCCGCTTATCTCGCTGCACTGCCTATCAATGAAATCGGCATTCCCGAGTACTACCCCACCCCAGACCGCTCGCTCAGCAAGCTGGAACGGCGTAATCTCATCTATCCTATCCGCAAGGGGAATTTTGTTCACATTTATCCAGATGAACAAAGCGAACGTGACTATTACATCGTCATTGAACCAACGCTGGGGGTGAACCTCAACGGCATCTCGCGCGAAATTGAGCTGAAGCTATTGGACATGGCCGAAGAAATTGGCGAAACAGATGAGGAAGACCGGGAAAAGGTCTTCATGGAAAGCCTGGACAAGATTCTGACAGTGAAATCCGGCAAAAACGGCAAAAGCAAGGACAGGCGCCTGTCGGTAACACCGCTGCAAATGGAAGCCATTCGCTACACCACTTTGCGCGATAAGATTGGCGTCGGTGCGCTGGATCCGCTGCTTAGCGACGAGTTCATTGAAGATATCAGCTGCAGCGGGATTGGCCCCATCTTTTTGGAGCACAAGCTGTTTAAGAGCCTCAAGACGTCCATCGTTTTTTCCAACCACGAGCAGCTGGATGCCTTTGTGGTGTGGCTGGGCGAACGGATTAAGCAGCCGGTTACACTGCGTAACCCCATCGTGGACTCAGTTTTGCCGGACGGATCGCGCATTAACATTGTATACGGCCGTGACATCACCAAACGCGGCAGCAACTTCACCATCCGTAAATTTGCCGAAGAGCCGCTGAATATTCTTAAACTCATCGACTTTGGCGGTATTACCTCCACCATGGCTGCCTACCTCTGGCTGGCCATTGAAGATGACCTGAATGTGTTTGTTTCCGGCGAAACCGCTTCGGGCAAAACCACCCTGCTCAATGCCCTCACCACCTTCATCAAGCCCGATGCCAAAATCGTCACCATCGAGGATACACCTGAACTCCAGGTACCGCAGGAAAACTGGCTGCGTGAAGTGGTCAAAAACATGGGCGCCGACGACCAGGGCGCCTCGGTGACCATGTTTGACCTGCTAAAAGCCGCCCTGCGGCAGCGCCCCAACCGCATCATGATTGGTGAAATTCGCGGTGAAGAAGGGAATATTGCCTTTGGTGCAATGCAGACGGGCCACGGGGTAATGGCCACCTTCCACGCCTCTTCTGTGGAAAAGCTCATTCAGCGTCTCACTGGCGCTCCCATTCTGGTTCCCAAAACCTACGTGCCCAACCTCGACCTGGTGGTTATCCAGATGGCCGTACGCGGCCCTAATGGCAACACGCTGCGCCGCATTTTGAGCATCAACGAGATTGTGGACTACGATCCATCAACCAACAGTTTTTCCTACATCACCGCCTTCCGCTGGCGCCCCGACGATGACACCTTTGAGTTTCCCGCCTACATGAACAGCTTCCTGCTGGAAGAAAAAGTGGCCCGTATGCGCGGCTACACGGACCAAAACAAGCGAAAAATTTATGATGATCTGAACAAACGCGCCCGCATCCTAGAAAAACTTGGCGCGCAAAAAATCAATGGGTTTAAAGAGCTTTTCAACATTATGACCGAAGCCAGACGGCAAGGGCTCATCGAATGATTGGCGAAAAGAGGGGCATTTTTATATGGCAGCCATCAGCTCAAGCACGGCAAAACCGGCCGAAAAGAAAAAACCGTTCAAAAAAACCAAGCTGAAAGAAGTCACCGGGTATGACCTGTTTTACCAGCTGATCTACATGTCGGCGATTGCGGCAGCCGGCATTGAGCGCCGTAAGATTTTCCAGATGGCTTCTGAACTGCCGCGGAAAACGGCCGCTTACTTTCGCCGCATTCACCTCCTCTCACAGCGGCTGGGCTACGACTACTCCGAATCCTGCAAAATTGTCGGTGAAAAAGTTGGCTCGGAAGTGATGAAAAGTCTGCTGCTGCGTATGGCCGACGCCTTGAGCGCTGGCCAGCCCGAAGCGAGCTTCCTGGCTGAAGAAGCCGAGATTCAAACCCTCGCCTACGAAAAGGAATACGAACGTGACCTGGAATCGCTGAAAAAGTGGACTGACGGGTACGCCTCGCTCATTATTGCTTCCGCGCTCATCATCATCGTCAACCTCATCTCGGTCCTGATTTACCCCATTGACTCCTCCATGGTAGGCACGCTGGTGCTGGTCGGTGTGGCTACGGCCGCTGGAGGTGCCTGGATATTGTCTCGCGCCGCCCCCGCCGAAAAACGCGCCCTTTTTGCCGAAGGCAAAGATGGCCCAAAGCTCCAACGCATGGCGCGCACCTTAACCACGTTTGGCGGGGCCGCCGCTGTTATGATTTGCGTCCCGTTGGCCACGTTTGTGCTAGACCTGGGCTATGCCCTGATTCTGGCAGGCATATGCATGCTGCCAGCCGGTCTCACCAGCCTGTTGGCGGGCCGGGAAGCTGCCAGAAAAGATATGGAAATTGGTTCATTTCTGCGGTCGTTAGGCACGTATGCCACCGCTACCGGCACCACCATCGGTGAATCACTCGACCGGCTGGATCTCAGCTCCTTCCCCACCATCAATCCGGACCTCAAACGGCTGCGCGCCCGCATGCGCGCCTCTATCGATCCCACACTTTGTTGGAAAAAGTTTTCCGAGGAAACTGGCAGCCGCCTGATTATGGAAACCACCGTCATTTTTAACGATGCCATTGGCCTGGGTGGCGCTGCCGACACCGTGGGGCTTTTTGCCGCCGAATACGCTGCTTTGACCAACACACTGCGCGCCAAGCGGTTGGTTGTCTCCTCCACGTTCACTTCACTAACTATTGTTATGCACGGCGTGCTGGCGGTTATGATGATTGTTATTTTGGAAGTCATTCGCAACTTTTCCATCATCATCGATGAGTCTATGGCTGCCGCTTCTGAAGCCCTGGATGCCGCCACGATGCCTCTACCCAGTTTTGGCTCGCCAGACATCAGTTTTTTGGAACCGGTGGCCATTGGCATGGTGATCGCCCTGGCGTTTATCAATGCGTATGCGGTTGCTGTGACAGATGGTGAACATTTGATCAAGGCTACACTATACCTGGCTGCCTTGTTGATTTTGTCTGGGGTGGCCATGGTGTTTGTGCCACCAGCCGTGGCCGGTATGGTGGTTATTTAGGAGTATCAATGTCTGAAGCTGCTGGAAGTTCTATTACCGATCTACTCATCAACCAGCCTATTTTGGTCTGGAGCCTGGCTGGCGGGCTGGCGATCCTGGTCATTGCCGGGTTCCTGGGCCTATTCCTATCTTTACGCGGCCGTTCCGCAAACGGCCGTACTGCTAAGGAAGCGTCGCCGGAGGAGCATAAGGATGAGGCCAGGGGTAAGAAGACGGCCGTCGCCAACACCAAGACCAAAGGGCGCCAGAAAGGCGCTCCCACCCAGCCGCCTGAAGCTGGCCAGGCCCCCGTCGCCACCAATGCACCCATTGCCAATGACCAGGCGGGATTTTTGCTGATTGAAGAAAACACCGAGGCGCTGGAGATAGAGCTCGACGAATTAATAGAACTCGACGAAGAAGCCGTAACAGCGGAACCGGATAAGGAAAATGCGCTGGCAGCCCTTTTTACGGCCGATTCGATAGTTGACCCTCACGTCAAAGCCCTGCGTGACCACCTGCCGGTAATCACTATAGACGAGCTGTTGACCAATGTCCGGTCTGTTTCCCATGAGCTGCAAAAACAGATCAACGCCAGCCATACCACCAAACATTGATATGCCGCACTTACTTGCTTCCTTTTTTGGCCTGTCGGTGGGCTGGCTGATTTGCTGGCTCAGCGACTGGCTGCCCGCTCAGTTGGGCAGAAATCGCGATGCGTTGAGCACCCCGGCTTCTGCCCCTGAGCAGGCTGGCAAGGTGACGCCCCTCTCGCTGGGCGTGATGTTGGGCACGGCCGTTCTCTACACTTATCTTTACCACCGCCTGCAATTTAGCGGTAACTTCTTCTTCCTGGCCGGGCTTACCGGTTTTCTCATCCTCCTGGCCGTGATTGATGTGAAATACCGGCTCATCCTGAATGTGCTCATCGTTCCAGCTATTGCCATCATCCTGCTCTACCAGTTTTGGCCTGTTACCCAGGCCAGCTGGTTCGCCCTGTTGGGCGGTATGGTGATCTTCTTCTTGTTTATGCTGGTAGCCATACTTTCGCCAGGCGGTTTGGGCGGCGGAGACGTGAAGCTGGCCACTCTTCTAGGGGTGACGTTTGGTCTGCCTTACGTTTTTTGGGCCTTGCTGGCAGGCGCTTTGATGGGCGGCGGCACGGCCGTTTTCCTAATGTTTGTGCGCGGCTGGCAGCGCAAAACCCACATCCCCTACGGCCCCTTTTTGTGCCTGGGCGCAATTGTAGCCTTGCTGGTAAATCCGATTCCCTGGCTGCTCTCCCTGTTAAGGTGACTTCGGCCGTTCCCCTATCTACCTGAGTAGAAATCCAGCCTGTTTGTCAGAAAGATATACATAATACATGAACCGGGAACTTGGCAAACGAGTGACGGCATGATAGCATAACATAAAGTCCTGTAAGCACGTGAGCCATCGCTAAAGTCCCTAAAGTAAAACAGCTGCATATTCGGAGGCAAGGTTGTACTTACAAGAAAATGAGTTTGAAGACCCGGAAGAGATCGAAGAAGTTGATTCTTCCAGGAAAAGTTTGGTTCTTTGGCTCATCGTCATTGGCCTTGCCATTCTTTTTGTCCCCCTTTTCCTGGTTTTTAATACGCTGCGTGCCGATGTTTCTCGTTTGCAAGGTGAATTAGGGCCGCTCCAGGGCGAATTGGCCGCGCAGGGCACACCCCCGTTGGAGGTACAGCTGCTCATGGAGCAGGCCGCTGCCGCCAACGGTGAAGTGGATGCCATTGCGGCCGTTTACCCCACACTGATTGCCAGCCATATCGATTGGCAGCCAGCCATGCACTCCCTGGCCAACTACGACCAGTCGCAAGTGCTGCTGACAAACATCACTCAGGAAGTACGCCGCCTGACTATCGTCGGTAAAGCGATGGACCAATCAGAAGTAGTGGCTTATGCCCGCTCCCTGGAAGAATCTGGGCAGTTCAGCAGCGTAGAAATTCAGTCGATCACCCAAATTGAAGGCCCTCTGTTCACCGCCACGCCAACGATCTCCAGCACAACGGTGATTAGCGGCACAACAGCGCCTGGCGCAGAGGGCGGCAGCGCCAGTGGTGGGGGCGGCGCTGGGGGTAGCAGCGGGGGTTCCGGTGGAAGCACTGGTGGCGGCAGCGGTGGCTCTGGCGGCACTACCACTCCCGGCGGTGCTGGCAGCGGCACCGGGGGTTCACCCACCCCCACGGCAACCCCAGACCCCCGTGATGAATTTGAGCCAGACAACAATACCCCTAAACCCATTTTTCTGGGGCAGATTCAGGATCACAATTTTTATCCTGATAACGATGTCGATCTGGTAGTCTTCCTGGCAAAGGCCAACCGGTATTATGAAATTGTCACGCAAAGCCTGGCGCCTGGAGTTGATACCGTCATCGAGGTAACCGTGGGCGACACCACCATCATCAACGATGACGGCAAGCCGGGTACGTTGGGTTCGGCCGTTTCCTTCCAGGCAGGTGGCAGTGACATGAGTATTCCGGTGCTGATTCGTAACCGGGGCCAGTATGGCAGCGAAATGAGCTACGAGGTGGTGGTGAATGAGCTGGTACCCACCGGTACGGCCACACCGCCAGGCACCAGTACGCCCACGCTGACACCAACACCCAGCCTCACCCCCACGCCAACCCATACACCGACGCCCAGCAACACCCCGCCCCCCACGCCGACGGCCACACCGCTGCCCGGTGATGAATACGAACCAAACAATACGGCGCCCAGCCTTATTGGCGTTGGTGGCGTGCAAACCCATACCTTTGATCCGGCCAGCGACGTAGACAAGGTAACGTTTCCGGTGAAAAACGGCCGTCACTACCAAATCTTCAGCAGCAATCTGGCCCCCGGTGTCGATACGTTCTTAAGTGTCAGTATGAACGGCCAGACCTGGGAAAGTGACGATTATGCACCTGCGGGCAGCGGCAATCTAGCTTCGGCCGTCTGTTTTGCTGCTCCGATAAATGCCAACCCGATCGCGACGTTTACCAACATCGCCGGGCAGTATGCTCCAGACAAGTCATACAACATTGTGGTGCAAGAAGTGCCGGAACTGCACTTTAGCGCCAGTGCACTCAGCTTTGGCCCGGTGACCAGCGGTGGAGCCAATCCACCGGCACAAACCCTGACGCTCACCAGCAGCGATCTGGTAACCTGGACCACCAGCAGCGAAGACAGCTGGATTAGCGTGAACCCCATCACCAGCACAACGCCTACGGCAGCGGCCGTTTCCGTGAACATTACCGGGCTGGCCCCAGGTTCTTATGAAGGGGGCGTAACGTTTGGCTGGGCCGATTTATGCCGCCGAACCATTACGGTAACGCTGCAAGTGAATCCCGTTTCTGGACTCCATCAAGACATCGTTTCTTTGCCGGGGTCTTTGGCCCAGTACGGCCGTTCCACTAACCAGACCCATCATCCGGCAGCTGTTCCGGTGGCCAAACGGCCGTTTTACCAAACCCCAGTTGCCTTTGTCATCATCGTTGAACTGAAAGAGAGCCTGCCACCAACGCCATGAACGCCGTCACTGATTTTATAGAAAACCTGCGCAATAACCTTGTTACCGCTGTGGCCGTCTTTTTGATAGTGGTCATACTTCTCGGCTACCTGGCCTTTTCCATCACCTCCATCCTGCCCCAGTGGCGGCTGCGCAGTGAGCTTATTCCCCAGGTAGCGTCAGCCGAGCTGCAAGTGACCCAGGCGGCTCAATCGAGCAACACTAGCATCAGCACGCTGCGCGCCCAGATCGAAAGTGCTCCCACCCGCCTGGTGCAAACCGCCAGCAGCATTATGGTGTCTGATACCCGCGAAGCCCAAATTCTCGACAACCTGTACCAGTATGCAGACGCCAATGGCGTGGCCGTAGCCGGACTACAGGTTCAATCGGCCCCATCAACCACAGAGAATGAACTGTACAGCATCCGCCAGTTCAGAGTGGAAGTTTCTGGTCCGCTGCCCCAACTGCTGGCGTTTCTGGCCAATGTGCGCGAAACTCAGCTGCCCGGCTTTGTGCTGACCAACGTGAGCATCAACCAGCAAACACTAACCGATGTGCTGGTGATGGATGTTTACCTGTACACGTCCTCCCACGTGGATGTGGCTTTGGCGCCGACTCTGGCGGCCCCCAGCGAGAGTGAAGTTGTGGCGCCTGCGGCTACTCCTACCTCAGAAAGCACTGCAGCGGCAGCGGGAAACGGCCGTTATGAAGTGCGGCGCGGTGATACCCTGCTCTCTGTCTCATTGCAGCACAATGTCTCGCTGTCCGCCCTGAAATCCGCCAACGGCCTTAGCGACAACACCATCTTCCCCGGCCAAGAGCTACTCATTCCGTAGCAGACCCTTTACCCAAATGACGCCAGATCAAAAAACGTGATGCACTTTGGCATCACGTTTTTCGTTTCAACTATCACCATTGTGGAATTAGTTTAAAGACAAAGCCAGTTATGGCAGCCAGACAAACGAATCGCAGCCGCCCTGGCAGGTGATGATCCGGGGGGCATCGCCACCACTGGCGGTATGAACGTAAATGTGACCGCCGGCGGCAATGTAGGCCACCTGCTGCCCATCGGCCGACCAGGTGAGCTGCCAGCCGTTATCGGTGAGAGGCGTTACGCTCGTTCCCTCCACCGCTACCAGCGCAATCGACACTGCATCCACCGCCGCATCCGTGGTGTACAGAAGGCCAACCTGTGTGCCCTGGACATTCCACTGCGGCGCCACCGCGCCTAAAACGGGCAATCCGGTGGAAAGCGCCATATCATTGGTGCCGTCTGCGTTCACCACACGGGCGTGCCAGGTGCCATCGGTAAACTGGGCGTACACCAGGCGCTGCCCGCTGGGCGACCATTGGTGCAGGCTGGTCTGGCCGCTGCCCACCGTTAACTGTCGAACACCGCTGCCATCGGCGTTCATCACGTACAGCTGTAAATTTTTGTCTGCATCTGGAGAGATGTAAGAAACCAGGCTGCCGTCTGGAGACCAGCTTGGCTCCCGGTACCAGGCAAAGGAGTCAGCGCCGTTGTTGGTCAGGTTTACCACGGCCTCGCTGCCGTTGCTGGCCACACGGCACAAATCGGTGGCCTGTGCGCCGCAGGTAAAAAGTAGCTGGCGACCATCGGGAGACCAAGCCACGCTGCCGGGAATGTTGCCCAGCTGCATACCGGTCACCACCCGGTCAGCGGCGCCGCTGTTGGCCTGTACCACCACCAGGTCACCGTTGTCAATCAGGGCAAACTCGTCCCTGGTGGGGGACCAGATGAGCCAGGAGGGGTTGGCCACGGCCGTAATTTCCATCACCCCCGAACCATCCGTTCTGGCCACCACAAGCTTGCCATCCTGCACCAATCCAATCCGCTGACCATTAAACGAAGCGGGCAGCAACCTGATCACATTTTGCAGCGCGTAGTACTGCGTCTGGGCCGAGCCGTCGGGCCGGGCCAGGAACAAGCCTTCGTCGGCGGTGTTGATGTATACCAGGGCGCCGCGATGATCGATGGTTGGCGGTGGCGGAGTTTTGGTGGCAATGGCTTCAGCGGCAGGTGGCGTGAATGTGGGCGGAACGGCCGTTTCCTCTGCGAGTACGGCGGCACTTTCGGCTGTCGGTGCAGCTGTCGCTTCTGACAGCTGAATGACGGGAACTAAGGTTGGCAGTGGTTCTTGCTCCAACACGGAACAAGCAGTCATCAACAAGAACAACACCCCCCACGTGGTGCTCAACACAGCTTTTTTTCTCATTGTCCCTTCCCGACTGAAATTGGAACCTTAGGCTCTATCGTTTCAACGGCATTTACCGGTCTGCCGTCTGTGGTTCAGAGCAAGCCTATTCTTCCAGACGGGCAGCCAACGCTTTAAGTTTACTCCACTTCATGCGGATCACGTAAATCATGGCCAGAGACTTGAGCCAATACTCTTCACAGTAGGGGTTTTCCGCTAATTCTTCAAATACGGCCAGCGCTTCATCGTCTGTGCGGTGCATCTTGGCATAGGTGCTGGCCAGCTGGCGCAAATGAACGTCACGCCGATCACGCAGCTGCCCGGTTACAGGTCGGCCGTTCCGATTCTCTTGCGTCTGGATAATTCGGGTAACCACTTCCACCAGCTCTTCTGAGGTAAATGGCTTAACCAAAAAATGAAAAGCGCCAGCCTTTTTGGCCCTGGCCAGCACAACCTCATCTCGCTCGCTGGAAATCACCACACATTTAACCTCAGGATACAGTCGCCGAATCTCGGACAGGGCAGAAATCCCGTCCATTTTGGGCATATTTACGTCCAAGATCAGCAAATCTGGCCGGTGCTGTTTAACAAGCTGAATAGCCTCGACGCCGTTGGTGGCCGTTCCAACAAGCTCCGTCTCGGGCAGCAAATTTAGCATGAGACTTGTGCTGTGCCGGGTTGCCTGAATGTCATCGGCGATGATGACGCGGACTTGACGAGTTCTGGTTGGACTTGCCTGAACTTGAGACATAAGTTACTCCTTCAAACAGAAGCAGATACATAAAAGTATTTGCTATTTTAAAGGATCACAGGATTAAACTCTATGGAAGAATATGGTCAACTTGTACTGTGTAGAACAACCTGGAAAGAGACAATTTCCTCGAGAGAAATGAGGCTTTCACGGTGGTAAAGGAGTCTCTACTACCCGTCTGGAGATGCAGGAAACGACGGCCGTTTCCCAAGCAACATCATTACAGTTCGACAGTAAACACAGAGCCCCGCGGCGAGTTAGAAGCGACGAAGATACGGCCGTTATGCGCCTCTACCACCATCTTGCAGAAGGCCAGTCCCAGCCCCACCTGCTTCACGTCCCGCCGCCCGGTAGCCACTATCTGGAACTTGTCAAAAATCGTCTCGTAATGCTCCGGGGCAATGCCCGGCCCCTCATCAATCACCTGCAAGTTCAGATGCGACCTGTTGCCGTTGTTCACAGACGACTGGCCAGGCGCGTACCGCACGCGCAGGGTAACCCGGCCACCGGTCGGGGAAAATTTGACCGCATTGGAGAGCAGGTTATCCAGCACGCGCCGCCACAAATTGGCATCAAGCATCATCTGGGAACTTTGCTCGGGCAGGTCCAGCTTAAGGTCGATGTCCTTGAGGCGCGCCATTGGGGCATAGCTGTCGCGTACGGCCGTTGCCATTTCATTTACATCCACCGGGGAATGGCTGAGCATTAAACGGCCGTGTTCCATCTTGGCCATCATCAGCATGTCCGTTAAAAACGAGCTCAACCGGTTGGCCTCACCCCGAATCGTTTCCAGCGTAGGCACGTGGCCTCCCAGCTCCGCTTCCAGCAAATCACAGTAAATTAAGATAGTAGAAAGTGGGCTGCGAATATCATGCACGATCATGTTGGCCAGGTCTTGCCGCATTTGCAGGGCAGCTTGCAGCTCATCGTGGCGCAGCTTGATGCGCAGCATAGAGCGCACCCGGGCACGCAGTTCCAGGCCATTGATCGGCTTGTGTAAAAAGTCGTCAGCCCCCGCCTCCAGGCCCCGGGCCAGGTCCTGCTTGCTGTCTAACGCCGTGACCAGAATGATGGGCACGTGGTTCCACTTGGGATTCCGCTTGATGCGCTGGCACAGCTCAAAACCGTCCATGTTGGGCATCATCACGTCAGACAAAATGACGTCGGGAATTTCATCATCCAGCTGCGCCAGGGCCTCATGGGCATCTTCCGCAAAAAACAGCTCATACGATTCCTTCAACAGCAGCATCTCGATGGTCTGCCGGGCGTATGGTTCATCATCTACGATTAAGATCTGTGGTTTTTTGTTCATAGCCATTCATTATACAGCAGAGATATTTTTCTGCTGCGTGCTGTGTAAGTGATTTTGTATTGTTTCTACCAGCCGGCGCAAACTCACCGGCTTGCTCAGGTAACCGTTGGCGCCTGCATCCAGGCAAGCTTCTTTGTCGCCAGGCATAGCCAGCGCGGTAACGGCAATGATGGGAACTTGGGATACGGCCGTATCCTCATCTGCGCGAATTCTACGCATCGCTTCCAGGCCGTTCATTTGCGGCATCTGGATGTCCATCAAGATCAGGTCTGGCTTGTCTGCCCGGGCACGGGCCACGGCCTCCAGACCGTTGCGGGCCAGAATCAAGTCAAACCCCTTGGCGATGAGGTAGCTGGAGAAGGTATTGATGTTGGCTTCGTGGTCCTCGGCGAGCAGGATGACGGGGTTGGCAGCGGCCGTTTCCTGCTGCCCAAACCCATTCCGCTCCACGGCAATGGTTTGCAGCGCCATACTCATTTGCGCCCGGGTAAACGGCTTCAGCAGACAGTAATCGGCGCCCAGCGCCCGCGCTTCTGCCTGAACCTGCTCATCGGCCGGCATGGCGGCCATAACGGGCACCCGCGCCAACTGCACACTGGCCCGCATCGCCCGCAGCAGCTCCAAGCCAGACCGGTCGGCCAGCGGCACAGTCAAGACCACCAGGTCTGGCTGCTCCTCTACCACCCTGGCCAACGCATTTGGGCCCAGCGGCACAATCGTTACCGGAATACTGATCTCTTCAAAATACCGGGCCAGCTGTGACTGGGACAGCATGTCGTCCACCACCACCACCTGCCGCCACGGCGACAAAAGCGTTGGCATTTCCGGCAGGTGACGCTCCGACAGCTGTTCTACCAGAGGGCTGACCCCAAGCCAGGGGAAGGAAACGGTAAACCGGCTGCCCTGCCCTACTTTGCTGTCCACGGCCACGCTGCCCCCATGCAGTTCCATCATGCGCAGCACCAGGGAGAGGCCAAGCCCCGTCCCAGCGTACTCGCGGGAGAGACGGCTGTCTAGCTGTACAAACGGCCGAAACAGCTGCTGCAAATGTTCGTCGGCAATACCAATACCGGTATCCCACACGGTGATGAGGACGGCATTGGCTTCGGTATCCCCTATCACTTCAATGCCAATATTGCCGCCTTCTGGCGTAAACTTCACCGCATTGCTCAGCAGGTTCACCAAGATTTGCTTCACGCGCCGCTCGTCGGCCATAAGGGTTGTAACCTGGCTGTCGAAAGAGGAGTGAATGTGCAGGTTTTTTTTGTGCGCGTTTTGTTTGATCATACGCAGGCTGGACTGGCACACCAGCTCCACCGGCATCGGCGCCAATTCCAGCTCCAGCTTCCCTGCTTCCATCTTGGACAGGTCCAAAATGTCATTGATGAGCGCCAGCAGATGACGGCCGCTTTCTTCAATACTGCGCAGCGAGCCAAGCTGCTTTTCATTCATGGAGCCAAACACTTCTTCTTGCAGCGCTTCCGAAATGCCTAAAATGGCGTTCAGCGGAGTGCGCAATTCGTGGCTGACGCTGGCCAGGAATTCATCCTTCATCCGGGCGGCGCGGGCCAGCTCGGCGTTGGCGGTACGTAAATCGGCCGTGCGCTCTTCCACACGCCGCGCCAGCTGCGTCCGTTCCGCTTCCAGTGCGGCTTCGGCGCGCTTACGTTCCGTGATCTCTTGTTGAGACTGAGCAAACAGCTGGGCATTCTCGATGGCCGTGGCCCCCGGCACCGCCAGGCGGGTTAGCAGGCGCAAATCTTCCTCGTCAAAAGTGCCGTTTATTTTATTGATGGCTTCGATAGCACCGATGGGTTGGCCTTTAACCAACAGCGGCACACACAATATCGAGTGCGCCAGGAAGCCGCTTTCCGCATCGAAGTCGCCAAAGTAGCGGGGGTCGGTACGGGTATCTGGCACCAGCAGCGGTTCACCGTGCTGCGCTACCCAACCCAGGATGCCCTGGCCCATTTCCAGCCGCTTACCCTGGACAAACTCCGACGCCTCACCAGAAGCAGCGGCAAACCATAAATCGCCTGCTTCTTTGTCGTGCAGCACCACAGAAGCGGCATCTACTTGCAGCAGCTGGGTGGTATTCTCGGTGATGATGGTCAACGTTTCGGTCAGGTCCAGGGTGGAGGTGATTGCCTGGCTGATGCGGCTCAGGGTGGTCAGTTCGGCCACGCGCTGCTGCAGCTGCTGGTAGAGGTTGGCATTTTCAAAGGCAATGGCGGCCTGAATGGCAAAGTCTTTCAGGCGGGCGGTGTTTTCTGGCTGGTAAAAGCCCGGCTCACTGTAGTTCAACGCCAAAAAGGCCACTACGTTGCCTTCTACGATGATTGGCGCCCCTGCCCAGGAACGCACGTGCGGCGAAAGCTCGGCATCAACCCAGAGTTCACCCGCTTTGTAGGTGTCGGGAATGATGAGGGGTTCGGCCGTTTCGATCATCTTCAGCAAACTGGGCCGAGACTCTACGCGGAAGTGGCGCGGCAGGCGCAGCTCTTTGTTAGGGTCGTAACCGCGTGTTACGACAATTTCAATGTCATCTTTGTGCACCAGCATGATGTTGGCCGTGTCGTAGCGCAACACCGGGCCAATCTGGTCCAGCAGGTTATCCAGCAGGCGATCAAAATCCAGCGTGGCGTTGAGCGCCAGACCGACCTGCCGCAGCGCTTCGGCCAGGTTGCGCTGTTCCTGTTCGGCGGCTTCGGCCCGTTTACGCTCGACAATTTCGCGCTGCAGGGCTTCATTGGCGCTGCGCAGGCTGGCGGCCGCCTGCTCGGCCTCCTTGAAGATGGTGTACATGCTTGTCAGCAGGCCCACCAGCACGCACAGGTAGCCGACGAGTTTGAGGGCGACGGCCGTATCAAACAACGCATCAAACGGCATCCGGGCAAAGAAAACAAACAACCCTTGCGCGCCTACATTCACGATCAGGGCCGCGACCAACCAGTTTTCAAAGGTATCGTGCTGCCACTCCCCTTTGTGCAGGTAGCCGATGAGTGCCACCAGAAAGAACGTGGTGGTTAAAATAACCGTTAAGCGGTTCACCAGATAGCTGGCGGAGGCGAGGGGGGGCTGGGGAATGAGGGAAAAGCTAAGCAGGCTAACAACGGCTACCAGAACCACAATCAGGTAATCTTGCCTTTGACCATAGCGCCGCTGATCGCGCTGCCAGATCAGCCAGCTGCCCGCCATGAAGATGCCCAGAAAAGTTGCGGATGGATTCCACTGCCAGACGTCCAGGGAAACGGCCGTAGGAACCAACAACTCATTCAACGACACCGAACGCATGGCATGGTAGGCGTCTAACAAGCCCGCGCCGATAAAGCCACTGCCGATGTAGAAGTAGGCACTGCTTTTTTTGGTGTAAAAGCGTACCCAGGCCAGTGCCCCCACAAAAAGCGCCAGGCTGGCCGCCGTAAACTCCATCAGCATGTGCAAAGTGGCTGAGCCTATCCAGGTTGATCGGCCCATAACCACACGCAAAATAACCAGCAAGAGGAGAACGGCCGTATAAAACCCAAGTCGCATTTTTGTGGAGTTGGTCAGACTGGATATCATCATCCTACTCGTTAGCAAACAAAAATCCGTACCTTAAACGGCAGTCAACAAGCTTCTGTGATTGGCAAACAAAACCAGACATTTGTGGGTTCGGAGCAGCAACTACAAGGACAGTCAAGTTAAACGTGTTGTTCACCGAAAATTCGCTTTTGGCCATAGGCAATCTGGCCAGTAAGTACTAGTGTAGCGAAAACGCCCAATTCTCCCTATGGTACTATTGGGCTGGGAACCTGAATACGTGCATTATACAAGGTTTTTGCACTTACACTGAACTTGTTTGGCACAACGGCCGTCTCTACCCCATCCTTATGCCACTTTTCCCCTCTTTTTTGGCAACGCAGGCCCCGCGAAACTCGCCAGATTTCAGGAACTGGCTAAGATTAAGGCATGGCAAAACATTGGCCCCTGCTGCTTATTTTGGTTAGTTACCTGCTGGTCGGTGGTTTGTATACGGCGCAAGTGCCCCCCTGGCAGGCGCCTGATGAGCCAGCCCACTACAACTATGTACGCCAGCTGGCAGACGGCCGTTTCCCCATCATGGCCCCTGGCGATTACGACCAGGCCTACCTGGATGAAATCCGCGAGGCACGGTTTGCCCCCCACTATTCCGTCGAAGCCATCGAGTACGAAGATTGGCAGCCGCCGCTGTACTACCTGCTGCTCACGCCTATCTACCTGCTCACCGATGGATCACTGCTGGCGCTGCGCCTGGTTTCGCTGCTGTTGGGCGCGGGCGTCATTTTCCTGGCATACCAGACGGCCCGGCTGCTTTTTCCCCAGGCAGAGTGGGTGGCGTGGTCAACGGCCGTCTTCGTCGCCTTTATTCCCCAACACGTGGCCATGCTCGCTTCCGTTAACAACGACAGCCTGTCTGAACTGCTCATTGCCTTGCTGCTGTACCTCACCCTGCGCTGGGTTACCCGCGATGGCATCCGCAAGCTGGGTGATGACCGCGGCTGGCTGATTGGTTTAGGGCTGGTGCTGGGCCTGGGCTTTCTAACCAAGGCGACGGTGTATTTGATGGCTCCGGTGCTGGCCGTGGTGCTGCTGTGGCAGTACTGGGGAACCTGGCAGCGGCTGTTCCAGGCAGGTGTGCTGCTGTTTGCCCCCGCTTTTATGCTGGGGGCCATGTGGTGGGTGCGCAACATTGTGGTGTATGGCGGGCTGGACGTGCTGGGCAAGGCAGCGCATGATGCCGTGGTGGTAGGGCAGCCCCGCACGGTAGAGTGGGTAAGCCAGTATGGTCTGGATGGCACGGTGCAGCGCTTCTTCCAAACGACGTTTAACAGCTTTTGGGGACAGTTTGGCTGGATGGCCGTGCCGATGAACCAGCCACGCGCCATTTATATTTTGCTGCTGGCGCTGGTGGTAGCGGCCGTTTTGGGACTGCTGCTGTACCGGTTCACCACGCCGCAGGTGCCGGTGCAGTTTCGCTCCCGCCTGCCGGTGCTCATCTTGTGGCTGATCTTTCTGCTGACGGCGGCCATTCACGTGGGGTACAATGTGACGTTTGTGCAGCACCAGGGACGTTATCTCTTCCCGGCGCTGATTCCCATTGCCCTGGGCATATCGCTGGGGCTGGGCACGTGGCTGCTGTTGGTGGAACGGCCGTTTAGGCGGGAACGGCCGCTGCTGGTGAATTACTTCCCACTGGGCATGGGCACGGCGCTGGTGCTCCTGGACCTCTTCGCCCTGTTCCGCCTCATCGTGCCCAACCTCAGCGTCTCATAACCTCCACCCCAAATTAGTGATTCTCGGACTGGCCGTCCTCCACCCGCTTTTTCAAAACGCCCATACTATCCTAAAAAGGACCTAATCTGCTCTTCTATCACCCCTTCACCCGGTCACCTTGTCACCCTGTCACCTTGTCACCCTAACTCCGCCACAGCTCAAACTTCTCCAAAATCGACCCACCAATAAACTCGCGCAAAATCGAGTCGCTGGCGACCATTTCCAGGCCGGCCGCCGGAATCGGATCAAACCACTGCAAAAAGGCCAGCAGCCGGTTGGCCTCGATACGCTCTGGTGTGCCCGGCTCCACCTGCAGCAGCAGCGGCTCAGCCAACCGCTTCAGCGCCGACAGCTCATACACCAGCGCCGAGTTAAAAAAGACGTTGGCATTGTTCTGGAAGGGAAAGATGTGCCGCTTTTCGCCGCGGCGCACGCTTGGCCAGCGGGCAATCGTGTCAGCGGCGGAGTAGCCACGATGGGCGGCATCGCGCACGATGCGGCGCAGCAGGCGGGTGTCGGTGGTGGGTACCCGGTTGTGTTTGTCCAGGTTCAGCTGGGTAAACGCCGAGATAAAGATGCGGTACATCGCTTCGGGCGGGATGCCCTCCACCAGCTTCGGATTCAGCCCGTGAATGCCCTCGATGAGCAGCACATGCTCCGGCCCAATTTGCAGCGTGGTGCCTTTTTCGCGCATGCCGGTGTGGAAGTTGTAATACGGCTGTTCGATAGCCACACCCTGCATGAGCAGCTTCAGGTGTTCACGGAACAGCGTCACGTCCAGCGCCTCCAGCGCCTCAAAGTCAAAATCGCCGTTTTCGTCGCGCGGGGTAATATCGCGGTTCACAAAGTAGTTGTCCATGCCGATGGTAACGGGGAAGATGCCGTGAGCCATCAACTGGATGGCCAGCCGTTTACTGAAGGTGGTTTTGCCCGCCGAGGTCGGCCCGGAAATCAGCACAATCTTGATCTCGTGGCGGCGGCTGGCAATCTCCGTGGTGATTTGGGCCAGCTGCTGCTGGTGGAACGCTTCGGCGACAAGGATGGTTTGCTGCATACGGCCGTTTTCCAAGGCACTGTTCAACGACGCCACGCTGGGCAGGCCGATGATGCGCAGCCAGTCGTCGTACTCCTGGAAGACACGCACCAGGCGTGGTTCGTCTTCAAACGGCTGCAGCCGGTTGGGCTCGTGGCGGCGGGGAAACTGCAAAATGAAACCATCTTTGTACGGCCGTAAGTCAAAAGAGTCCAGGTAGCTGGTGCGCGGCACCATAAAGCCGTGAAAATAATCGCGTACCCCGTTCAGCTCGTACATCGTCAGGTAATCTTTGCGCCGCTTGGCAAACAGATTGGCTTTTTCCAGGTCGTCATTCTGGCGAAAAAGTTCCAGCGCCTCTTCCAGGGGCACACGCACCTGGTGGATGGGCAAATCGGCATCAACCAGCGCCTGCATTCGCGCCTTCAGCCTGGGCAGATAGTTTGCGTCAAAACAGGTCACGTCATCACATTCGCAGTAGTAACCGCCAAACGGCATGGAATGCTGGATGGTGATGGTGCGCTCCGGCCAGATTTCGGCGGCAGCGGCAATCATCAAAAAGCTGAGGGAGCGCCGGTAAATGCGGCTGCCATCTGAATCGGCGGCGGTGACAGGCACCAGCAAGGCATCTTCGGTAAGCTGATGGGAGAGCTCACGGAGACGGCCGTTTTTCAACGCGGCTACAATCAGGCTGTTGGTTTCTGGTTGGGCCGCCTTGATAAACGCTTCTAGCGTGGTGCCGGGCAGCGCATCAAAGGCACGGCCGTCAGGGAAACGGGCCTGTACCGTGTCGCGAACGGGGGAAAGGGTGGGAATGTGGTTCATTTGATTATCCGTCCTTCAAACAGGGATTTTTAAATAGTGGGTGATCAGTTCCAAACTTGGCGCCACAGCCCGCTGCAAAACAGCCTGCACCTCGGCCACCGGAATCTTGTCAAACACCTGGGCCTGCATCCAGTCCGGGTTCTGCAGATTGGCGGCAAAGGCCTCGGCCGACATGCCCAGCCGTCCCGCATAAATCTCGATGGTTTTCACCGGGGCATTGGGAGCCAGTTGGGCAACAAGCATTTCCTGCCAGTCGCGCAGGATGTCGTCGGCAATAAAGGGGACCCATTGGTGGGGATTAGCCGCGGCCAGGGTAGCTTCGGCCGTTTCTGGCAGCGCCCGCAAAGCGATAGTGTCCAGGTAGGTCAGCAAGATGAAATGGGTCAGCTCACGCTGCTGGCGGTCGCCTAAATGTGTGGGCAGGTAGAAAAACGGGTAGACAATCTGGCGCAGCCAGACCAGGTCCAACAGCAAATGGGCGCTGTACGCCGCCACAAACATCGCCTGCGCAGGCGACATCTCGGCCACATTGTTGAGCTGGGGGTAGCGCGCCAGCATGGTGGGATAGGCCATTTCCGCCTCATCGGGCGGCACGCGGTAAAAATGCGTTTCGCGGCGGGGCAGTGGGGAAATGGCATTGACGTCAGGCGCCACGCTGCCCAGGTAAAAGGCGGGCCATTCGGCGGCTAATGTGGCTGCCAACTTGGCTTGTAAACGGCCGTTCCCCGTGGATCCAGCCAGCGCGTAAATTTGTTCTGCCATGTGCAGATGCATAAAAGGTGTAGGCATAACTTAATCAGTCAGAAAAATAAAAAACGGCCGTTTACCCCAAGGAACCGGCAGTGAATAACAGGATAATCTCTAAATGGCTTACCAAATAGTAATGGGAATCAGCCAACCAGAAACGATGACGTTTGTCCTAATTAAGGAGCAGGATGTGGTCAACGGTGCCAGGAGGGGCAGCCAGAAGGCGCAAACCAACGCGTGCTGGCAATACCACGCAGACGACTCAAGCTCGGCAAACAAGCCAAAATAATACGGGGATTACTGGTATCAATCTTAACACCAGTTCCATTCAGGCGCGCCTGTAAATGCAGTTCAATTTCATCTCCGCGGCCGAAGTTTGCGCTGCTGGGGTCCGGGCTGGCGGGCACAACCAGGGCCACCGGCACAGCATACCCGTCGATATAAAACGAACGGCCGAATTCATCTACATAATCGTACACCCTGTGCCGGGCATAGGTATACAACCCGGAAATAGGCTGGGAACCCAGCACCAGCAGCGCTTCATTGGGTACATATCCCTTGTTAATTTCTACAGCAATAGTCCACTGGGCAGCAATTTCCGGGGAAATTCCGCCGCGGATGAGCACTGCCCGGGCATAATTGTCCAGCACCGCCTCGGCGTATGCCTGGGGGACAAGGCCGTTGGCATTCTCCCAGCCGCCACTGTAGGCCGCCAGCGCCGAAGCCAGGTCACCGCCTGCCTGCCGCACCACTTCGGCCAGGATCGCCACACCCCAGCGCAAATTCACCGACGGATTCATCAACTCTTCGGTGGTGGGCCGCCACTCAAGGCCAGGCCCCTGGGGCATCACGCCCATCAAACCCACCGCCCCCATCGAGCTGATGCCATCGAGACGGCCGTTCGACTCTTCTTGCACCACGGCGGCAATAAAATCGGGGTCAAGCCCGTGGGTGCGGGCTAAAACACCAATGTAAGTGGACCATTGACGAATGGTGGGGCCCCACATAGGAGAAAGCAAAACAGCTTCAGGACCACTGGTTGACCGGTGCAGCCCTGGCCCCCCGGCAGCCTCGGTGTGGGTTGGGCTCAGCAGCATCAACACCAAAGCCAGCATAAGACCCACGGTTAAAAAACGGCCGTAGCGCTGCCCATTCTGCTTTATATTGCCGAACCAACCCTGTGAAAACATGGCAAAATTTTAGCATAAGTCCAGAGGGGGTGTCAACGTATTATGTCAACTATTGGCAACACCTTGACGGAATGGCGCGGGCGGTTTATGGTTTAGGGAACGGCCGTTGCCATCCCTTCTCTGCCGCCTAAAAATTGTAGCCGGGTGGCAAATTTCTAGAGGAGCCAGAAGAAAATGCCTGTAATTCTCGTGGTGGACGACAATCCCCAAATGGTTAAACTGATGCAAGAGATGGTCCACCTGGCCGGGTACGAAACCGAGGTCGCCTTCAGCGGGCTGGAAGGACTGGACAAAGCACGAGAAGGCATGCCGGACCTCATCCTGGTCGATTTGATGATGCCAGAAATTGATGGCTGGGAGCTGTTTCACCGCCTGCGAGAATTCACCACGATCCCCATCATTTTTGTTACCGCGTACGACACGCCGCAAAACGAAGCCAAAGCCATCGCCCTCGGCGCCGAAGGGTTCATTGGCAAGGATTTGACGCCGATCCAGCTGGTACAGCACATCAAGTTTGTGCTGGAATCGGGCAGCCAACCAAACCGAAACGATGTTTTGCATTGAGTGAACACAAAGATTGGACCAATCTTTGAGATTGGTCCAATCTGAATTCCTAGACGCTTTCTAACCTTCGGGGAGTGGGCCTGTTTGGTCACCGGGTGGCGGTGTTTCCAGGGGGATAGGCGTGGCGGTGGGGGTAAACTCAAACGGGGCCGAGATAATCACAAAGCTGGTCTGGCCGGGGAAAACTTCCACTTCCCGCTCGTAAATGTTCACCCCATCGTTCATATCAATCATCAGCCGGTAACGCCCGGCGGGCATATCGCCAAAGACCAGGTTCTCTTGCCACACTTCATCTGACTTGACGACCAGCGAATAGGTGCGTTGTTTGCGTACGGCCGTATCCACATTCAGCGGCAGCAGCGTCAAGGACGCACCAGAAATAAACTGGTTGTTTTTGTCCACAAAGCGCCCGGCCAGCGTGCCCCATCCTTCAAACGGCGCCAGCCACAGCGCCGGGTTGCGCGTATCGTGGTAATTGTTTGTGCCTACACGAACCTCAAAATGGAGGTGCGGCCCGCTCACCTCGCCCGAGCTGCCCACCCCGGCAATAAGCTGACCCTGCTTCACCTCATCCCCTTCCCGCACAAACAGCTCCAGCGTGTGGGCATACAGCGTAAACACTTCCTGGCCCTGCCACTGCCAATCGTGCTGGATGACGACCGTGTTGCCGTAATAATTCACACCGTTCAGCGGACTGGGCAGCGGCCCGGCATATATCACGGTGCCATCGCCAGCCGCCAGCACCGGCGTACCCGTCTCATTGGGGAAGTCCAGGCCGTGATGAATGCGGTAGGAGGGCATGTCCGGCAAAAGCACGTCATTGCCGTAAGGGTACCATTCCAAATCATAGTTGCGGCTGCCGGAAGGCAACGGCCGTGCCAGCCAGTAATGATCGTCGTAGTGGAAGGAAAGCGGCACATCGTATGGCGGCGGACGCCACCCTTCCGGTGGTTCAGGCCCGGCATCCGGCACCCACAGCTGCTGCACCTCATCTGGCCGGACGCCGACCCCGGCGGGCGTGGGCACACTGCTGCTCGCCAGGCTTGTTCCCGCAGCCCGTCCGCCAGACGACAGGCGGCTGGCGGCTTCAGATTCGGCCGTGACGGCAATCTCGGTTTGCTGGGCCGGGGGCAACGAGAGGACAGGCACCAGCGTGGGTGGGGCAAACGATTCGCGGCCGCAGCCACCCAGCAGCCCACTCAACAGAACAAAGGCAACGATGGGGGATTTACGGCCGTACCAGATAAGGCGCCAGTTCATCATCGGTGTAAAGCTGCCGCATGGCCGCTTCCCAGGTTAAATCGTCTCGTTTTTCATAGTGCCAGAAGCGAATATCGGGGAAATAGGTGCGCCAGCGGCTGTTGGAAGGCGTCCAATACCAGCCATAGTCAGCCGCCAGCGCGGTGAAGTCGATGTAATAACCGCTGGGAATGCTTTCACGCCACTTGCCGCCCTGCTCGTAGTAGCTGGGGTCATCGCCACTGCGGGCCTGCAAATCCCAGGTGACCGTGCGCAGCGGTTCACCCTGGCTGCCGTCTTGTGCGGCCGTTTTTACATACACCCGCCAGTAAATTTCGCCCTGAATCTCCAGCTTCACCAGCTCCACCCGTGGTTCAAAACCCAACGCCTCGCGGAAGTAAAAATCAAAGGCGCGGCCCGCTTTATTCCACGATTGGGCCGGTTGGCCGGGCAGCGGGCGGGCCGTCAACTCCTCAAACATGCCATCCATCTGGCCCAGGAAGTCCCAGCCCGCTTCTACCAGCACCCGCTGGCGCAGCGCGGTAAATGATTGATCCACCGCGTCACTCAAATACGGTGAAGGGGCGTTCACGGCTATGGGATACAGCACGACCGGAGGCTGCCCTTCAACCGGTTCAGCCAGCGCTTCTACGTAAAGCGGGTCACCCTGAGGCTGCCGGTCGATGTTTTGCAGGCGGGTATTGAGCTCGGGCGTCAGGCGTACGGCCGTCCACGAAGGATCATCAATACGGCCGTTGCTCACAAACATCTGCGGCGCCACGCTCCAGGCCTCCAAACTGCCAGACAGCAAAAAGCTGCGGCCGTTCTGCTCATACACCGAGAGCACCGAGCGCCGGTCAGGCGACCAGGCAGGTGACCGCCCCTGCTGCCCCACACCGTACGGTTCACCGGCCGGCTCATAGCTGTTGCTCAACGGCAGAGCGTAAATCACGGGGAAAGTGGCGCTGTATTCAGCATAGACAAGGGTACGGCCGTCTGAAGAAAACGACGCTTCGTCCTCTTCCAACCCTGGGCTCTGCGTTACGTTTTGAGCCACATCGGTAATGCCCGCATCCAGAGAACGAATAAAAATGTCCCGGCTGCCGCTGCGCAGGCTGGTAAAGGCAATATGCCGCCCGCCTGGCGACCAGATTGGCGCGTAATCTGGCGCGGGGGCGTCGGTCAGGCGGAAGGGGCCTTCGCTGCCATCGGATTTGACCAGGTAGATGTCCAGGTTGCCACCCTGGTACGACTCATAGGCCAGCCACTGGCCATCGGGCGACCACGTGGGCGAAGCATCGTAAGCCATGTCGTTGGTTACTCGCCGCAGGCTGCGGTTGGGGATGTTGTAGACGTACAGCTCCCAATTGCCGTCGCGCCGGGAGGCAAAGGCAATCTCGTTGCCATCGGGCGACCAGGTGGGATCTTTGTCTTCCGCCGGATGGGTGGTAAGGCGAAGGGGATCGGCCTGGCCGACCGGCAGAACGTAGATATCACTGTTCCCATCCACGTGCTGCGTAAAGATGACGGCGCCGCCGCCTTCCAGAGGATTGGGGGTTGCCCAGGGGGTCAATTTCACCGGCACGGTGGGAATTGGCGTGGGCGTGGGCGGCAGCGGTGTAGGTGTCAGCACAATGGTAATAGGTGTGGGCGATTCCAACGGCCGATCGTCGGCAACGGCCGTGTTGGCCGCCTGGGGATCACGCATGCTCAGCACAGCCACCAGCGCGATGAGCGCAACGGCGGCAATGGCCGTGGTCAGGCGGAAGGTGCGCACCGCGCGCAAATTATCGCGCGGGGCTGGTGGGGCAATCAGGGCTGCGGCGGGCGCTTTGGGGCGACGCCAGCGGACGCGCCAGCGCGCCACAAACACCTGCCAGCGAGAGGCGAATCGGCGGCGATAGACAATTCTAGACGGCGCCGTGCGCCGATCCAGGGCTGCCATCCAGCGTTGCAGCTGCTGCTTGACCCGGTGGTACAGCCACAAACCCGCTGGCTTGAGATAGCTGCGGAAAAACCAGCGTAACGGCCGTATCACCAAAAACAAAAATGACCGCCAGAGGTAGGCAGTCAGTAGATGGCGCAGGGCCAGGCCCATGCGGCCCAAAAAGCGCCAGACAGGCGGAGCCGCCGCCACCAGCGTATCCCACAGCATCCAGCGCAGGGGCAGCCAGATGGGCATGGTGAGGTAAAAAATCGGTTTCCAGATGATCCAGGTGAAGAGATTACGGAATGCCAAACCAAGCCGGCCCAAGAATTGCCAACCGGAAGAAGCTACTGCTGAGAGGAACTGCCGAACACGCTGCGGTGTTCGCCGAAATCTTGCGCGCATGTTGGTGCCAGTGTAGCACGGCTTAAGACTATGTCAAGTTAAAATTCGCCTATGTCAAGTTGGACTAGGAGGTATGTCTTTACCTTTTTGGCTTTAGCTGGGTTGTAAGAAACGGCCCTTATTCTACAAAGTGTAGAGAGCCGAAAGAAGATTACAGCCGGAGTTCTGGTCAGTTGGCTCCCTGGACGAAGAGCAATCTTGCGGTCAAAAGGGTCAAACCAATGCCAAGCTAAACGTAACAGAATGGCTCTCTACCGAAGGAATTATTTAGCCACCAGCCTCAAAGCTGGTGGTTTTTTGTTTCAGGCGGGCACCACATACCAGCGCATGAACAAAAAGTGGCTCAAGCTGCCGCCCAGCACAAAGAGATGCCATATTTCGTGGTGGCCAAAATGGCCTGGCCACGGATCGGGCCATTCACGGTAATACACGACAAAACCCACCGAGTAGATCAGCCCGCCTACCAACAGCAGCAGCAAACCGCCCGGTGGCAGCCAACGAGCGGCATTCCCGGCCAAAATCAACGGCAGCACCCCGCCCCAACTCACGATCAGGTAGATAGAGGCATTCATAAGGCCATGAATACGCCGACTGAACAGCTTATAGAGGATACCGGAAACGGCCGTTAACCAAACGCTCAGCAAAATGGGCCAGCGCCAGCTAACCGGAAAAAAGGTGAGAACAACAGGCGTGTAGGTCCCGGCAATGACCAGAAAAATGGCCATGTGATCCAGCCGGTTCAGCTGAAAATGCAGCCGTGGCCGCGGGCGGACACCGTGGAGCAGAGTGCTGGCCAGAAACATTGCTGTGCTGCTGAGGCCGTAAACGGCCAGGCCAAACGCCTTGGTCCACTCCTCCCACGCCAGCCAGACCAGCCAACCGGCCCCCAGCAAAGAGGCCGCTGCACCTAAGGCGTGTGTTAACGTGCTTACCGGTTCATAGAGGGAATGATAAAATTTGCTCATGCTGGATCAAATTTAACGGCCGTTGCCCCTAGAAGCAAACCCCTGGCAAACGGTTTGTGTCCGTTTGTGAATGTTGTTACAATAAATCGTTGAAGTAAACAAGTACCCCGTTCGGAGACCGAATGTCACTTTCTGAGACAACACCCGAAAAAGGATCTACGCCGGTAACGGCCGTTTTGCCCAGCTGGCGCAGCAAGCTTCAGCTCATCGTAGTGCTGTTTAAGCTGCGCATCGTCTTTTTGCTGCTGATGGCGGCCACTGGGGGCGCTTTTTTGGCCTCTGGCGGCTGGCCGGGATTGGGCAGCCTGGCGCTGCTGTGGCTCACTGGCGGCATGGCGGCCGCTGGCGCCTCGGCGCTGAACCAGTACTGGGAGCGCAATTCAGACGGCAACATGGGGCGTACCCGGCAACGGCCGTTGGTCACCGGAGCTATTGCCAAACCTGCCTGGGTCCCTTATGTGGCCACAGGGCTGATCCTCGTGCCTTCCCTGGCGGTGCTGCCGTTTAACCCGGCGCTGACCTTCTTTTTGCTGCTGGGAGCATTCATTTACGTGGCCATCTACACCATCTGGCTGAAGCCGCGCACCTTGCTCAACATTGTCATTGGGGGGGCAGCGGGCAGTGCGGCCGTTTTAAGCGGGAGTGCGGCAGTGGGAAACTGGAACGATCCAGGTGCACTCGTTTTGTCGCTGCTGCTTTTTCTCTGGACGCCATTCCACTTTTGGAGCCTGGCACTGCTGTACAAGGATGATTATGCCCAGTCTGATGTGCCCATGCTGCCGGTGCATACTTCACCACGCCAGGCGGCCTGGTGGGTGATGAGCCACACACTGCCAACCGGTTTGGGCGGCCTGCTGCTGGTGGTACTGCCGGTGCTAGGCTGGGTTTATCTCGTTCCTGTGGCCTGGGTTACGGCCGATTTGTTCTGGCGCAACCTTAAACTCATCCACACCCCCACGCCCCAATACGCGCGCGGGTTGTTCCTCTCTTCCAATATTTACCTGCTGGTGCTGCTGATAGCCATTTGTGTCGGCACCGTCGCCTCTTCGCTTTGAAATATTATCAAAAAAGCACTTTCAAGGTACCCTGAAAGTGCTTTAAAGTCCTCTTCTATTTCCGAATCGCTCCCAATTACCTGCTATGTGGAGCTCGGATTGGTGGTTTTGTGGGGAGAGGTCGCCGTTGTGGGTTTTGCTGCTGTTTTTGCCCCTGATCATGTCCTATCTTTTGCTTTCGCAGCTTTTTTTCCTTTTCATACTGGTAAATAGAGACGACCAGGTAAATCACAAAACCGCTCAGTAAAAGTCCCAAACTACCAATAGCAATCGTTTGCCAGGCAGAACGGCCGTAAATCAGTTCCGTTGCCGGGCCAGGCAGTGGTGAAGCCAGGGCTTCCCGTCCTTCAAAGATCTGCACGTTATCTGCCTCAGAGACATCAAACGTTAGCTGATTTCTGTAAATCTGAATTGTTTCTCCATAACGCATCGATAGATCGGCCGTAAAACTGCCAGAGGGCAGCGCTTCCCCCTCAATGTATATCGGATACCTGTGTTAGTTACTGTAAATTCGTACCTTTACAATCTCATAAAATCATACCCCTTCCAAAGGTAACGGCAGTTGAAACGATTCTGCTTGATAAACAGGCCAGTCAGGGTCAAGTGGCATCAAGCCAATGATGTCCGCTTGACTTAATCCTTTGGCTGGCCGTTCGTCGATGAGGTCACCGTTTTCCGTTGCAAAACGGAAAGAACGGCTGTCCGATAGAAAGGTCACCGATATTGTTTGGCCCGCATAACAGCGGCCCAAATGATACGGATGAGCAGCCACGCTGACGGTGCCTGTCTCACTTGCTTTTCGCGTCCAAACTTGCGCTGCCAGGAAACGGTCTACCCGAGCCAAGTCAAACAACTCCCACTCGGCAGCCGGATGGAAAGTGCGTCCCGAGTGAACCGCTTGTGGATGGGCGACCAAAGGTGGCTGTCGGTCACACTGTCTGGTCCGGGCGGGATAACGATGATTGTACAAGTCGTTCATCTCAACTAAGCCAGCCTGCAGGGCCGAGACTGACGCATACTCGTGGTCCGCCCAAAGCCAGTTGCCTAACGTGCGGTGCTCACGTTCCACCGCTCCCTGGTCCGTAGGGCGACGTAAGCGGATCACCTTGTGGCTAATGCCTAAACCGATTAGCCAGAGGGTGAAATGGGAGGGAAAGTACCGTTCTGGGGCACCGATGTACACCACTTCGCGATCCGTTTGCACGGCCAACGGCCGACCCCAACGATGAAAAGCCTCACGCAGGGCATTCTGCACCTCTGCCAGGGTTAACTTGCGCCAGCCCTTGGCCGTTGTGGTGATTGTTGCTTGACTGGCAATCATCACCGCGCTGTATGGGTCACGGATGTTTAGGACGGTGGCGACATCGTTCTCCCCGATAGCCACTTTCTCTTTGCCATCCATCTGCCAGATCTGATGCGGCTGGGTAGCCGTTGTCGGCGACGTTTCAGGATATTGTCGTGGTCGATAGGTTTGTACCGCTTCCGGACAAGCCTCCTGGAACAGAGCGGCCAAACGGGACACGCTGGGCAACTCTGCCTCATCCAGGTCCAGGGCTGTTTGCAAATCGAGCCGGATCATCGCTGGCCCGCGATGGGGACACGCCCGTTTCAGGGCGATGGCTTTCTGGCGCACCATCTCTGGATAGGTGCTCAGCACACCTTTTGCCGGTCGGCCACGGGGCCGAGGCTTGCTCCCATCCCGACGATAGCGCCACCACTTTCGGGCCGTACTGTAGGTACATTCCAATTCCGCAGCAATATCTGCCAGCTTACGTCCACTCAGTTTCTGCTCGTAAATGTAGTCCTTTTCCGCTTCAGTTAAAGGTTCTCTTCTGTTCATGACACACCTACTTCTTAACTCTGAACAGAAGTTTACAAAACTAGGGGTACGATTTTATGAAATTGTTAAGGTACGATATTACAAGATTTAACAACCTGATTTCATTTTCCGGTATAAACGTGTCAATTTTGAAGCGGATATTTTGTAATTCCTGGTTTTGGGCATCCAGAATACGCAGGCTGCCGGTTGTCTTGACCATCTGTGTGCCGCTGTTGCGCAAGTTGAGGTACATGATCTGGCGGCTGTCGTGTCCGCCCAGGTCAATGCCTAACACCTCCAGCTTTTCTATGGGCGTCCCAGGAAGATTCACCTGCACGGCAACGGCCGTTCGTGTTTTTACCTCAACCGCAAAGCTCACCTCATCCTGCCCCGCTACCTGTAACTCTGCCGCATCATCAACCGGCTCCATAACAATGCCGCCCACGTGCTCTCCAGATCGAGCGTTTGAGGGAATGTGAACAACAAAAGGAATGATCTGACCTTCTCCTGGAGCTAACGTCACCGCGTCGCGTTCCAGCTCTATCCAACTGCCTGTTCCCGTACGAGCATCTTCACGCATTTTCAGCACGGTACCGCCAGTATGCCCTGTCACCGCATCCACGGTGTAAAGCTGCACGCTGCCTGGGCTGTCGCCCCGGTTAGCAACCTGTACCTGCCCGGTCACCTGGCCACCCGTCGTGCCGTCCAACACAAAATAGGGAACGATGCTCTGGCCATCGGGGCCTATGGCTTGTAAGGAAAAGCTATGATTGCCTGGTTGAGCTTGAGCATGAAGGGGGGGAACGGCCGTAAAAGCAGCCAGTATTAAAATTAAACCGAGAAACTGTCTTAGCTTGCGCATGAGAATACTCCTGAGAAACGCTCCATAAGGGTAAAAAAATGGGGAGGCCGGGCAGCCTCCCCATATCCAGATAAGATTTAAGGGACGTTAGCCACTGTCAGGGTGATGGTACTGTTATACGTGCCGGCATAAGTTGTGGCCGGTACTGCAAGGGAAAAGGTTGGCGTGATGGTAAAATCACCCAGGCCAGTGTTGAGGGCCGCATCAAAAAACGCGACGGCCGATGGCGCCGTGGCGTCTGCCGGTACCGTGAGGGGGTACAAGTAGCCGTTGGTAGGATCCGTACAGGTGGTCCCGTCACAGGCGGATATGACATCGGTGATAGAAAGCGCTGTGGTGGGTAATGTCTGAGTACCGTTGGTAAAGGTGGTGGAGGTAACTTCCAATTGCCAACCGGCACCCGACCCGCGCAAATCCTGAACATCAATAGCGATGGAGTCACTCACTGACTGCGACGTTCCATTTAAAGTAACACCAGGGAATGCCGGATTGTCCACTGCATCTATCGTCAGCGACCCGCCCGTTACGGTCATGGAACCCACAACATCGTCGGCAAAACTCGTGGTTGCCACTGCCAGTAACAACAGCAAAGCAATGCCCATACCACTCATCCAGCGCCACTTCCAAGTCTTCTTACTTCCAAATATATTTTTCATCTTTCAAGCTCCTTTGTGAAAGTCGGCTCGGCAGTAGTGACCTGCCCGCCAGTATTGGCCGAAGCTGCTGATTGGCTCCACCCCGACCAGTTGTTGACAACGTGTTCAATTCCATGTCATAAGCAGGAAGCAGCCGCCGCTAACGTGGCTCTTTTCAAACTGATTCTATTCTGGGTATTCTGGGGCTTGGCTCCCCCCGATATAGTCCCTGTTTGTCTACGCCGTCATGCCATTGGTTGAACTATAAAAATTATATAAAATTTTTTACCGATTGGCGTAAATGGGGCGTGAACGGTCTTGATGCCAGGACTACTTTGACAATGTTAAATTAGGCTCATGAGAGCCATTGCCTGTAAAAATAGCGAATGAAAAAACAAAAACCAATCTTATCGCCCAATGGGGTCTAAATCTTGACGAAATTGAAGACCTGCCTGAACGTCTCACAAAATTTCATCAAGGTTATCACGCTTGGATGCGAACCTGCACCCGAGACACCAGTCGTTTTGGACTGGATTACATCAGCGGACTGCTACGCATGAAAACGAAGCGCAATATCAACAACATCGCTCGCACGGTCGGTGTACCCGAGCAGAATATGCAACAATTCATCAGTGATTCACCCTGGTCTGGTTACGATTTAATCTCTGTTCTCCAGCAAGATATAAGTGCCCATCCACAATTTCAAGCAGAGAGCGTCCTACTCATTGACGAAAGTGCCGATGAGAAGGCCGGGGAACACAGTGCTGGTGCCGGGCGGCAACATAACGGCCGTTTAGGCAAAATCGAAATGAGCCAAGTAGGCGTTTTTCTCTCCTTGACCAATAGTGGCTACCACAATTGGATCGATGGCGAACTCTATTTTCCTGAAAAATGGTTCACAGATGCCTACGCCACCAAGCGAAAGCGGATTGGACTGCCGCCGGAGCGCAGCTTTGCCACCAAACTGGAGTTGGCTTTGCAAATGACCAAACGGGCTTATGAAAACGGCGTCTCATTCTGCGCGGTTGACTGCGACACTTTGTATGGTCGGTCTGGCGAATTCCGCGATGAGCTTGACCAAGAAAGATTCGAGTATTATGCAGATGTGCCACACAATACCCAAGTGTATCTTGCCCCGCCGCAAATCGTATATCCGCTGACAAAAAGAGGGGTGCCCTCCAAGAATCATGAGGTGATTGGTGTTGCTTACACGGTTGCCGAGGTGAAAGCTCAGCCCGCAATCGAGTGGGAGCACATCACTTTGCGTCCCAATGAACGAGGTATGTTGCAGGCCAAGTTTGCTCGTTGTCGGGCCTGGACCGTGCGCGATGATGGGTCATTACGACCAGAGTGGCTGCTCATTCGTCAAACGAAGCAAAAAACAATCTATTCTTTGAGTAATGCGCCGGAGGACACACCTTTGTGGACAATGGCGCAACGAAAATCGCAACGATATTTCATTGAGCGTTCCAATCAGGATGCCAAATCTGAGTTTGGCTGGGATGAATTCCAGGCCATCAAGTATCGAGCCTGGGTGCACCACCTGGCACTCACCATCATGGCCAATTGGTTTATCACTGAAACCAGACTGGCGTGGGCGCAAAAGTATGAGCGTGACCCAGATTTGTTGGAAAAGTACGAAACGGATGTGTTACCGGCGCTATCCGTGGCTAATGTGCGTGAATTGTTGCGAGCTACCATGCCTTTACCACAACTTTCCCCGCAACAAGCAACCGAGTTGATTGTCAAACATCTCGATAATCGGACTCGTTCTCGTAAATCGCGGCTGAGCAAGGCTCTCAGCCCTTGAATCTAACGTTGTCAAACTACTTACCCATCTAACGCTGCTAAGCCCCACTTAGCAGCTCTTTCTTTATGCTTGTCACGAGCTGAACCCTTTGCGGATCGTTTTGCTCTTAATCAGTGATTAAGTGACAATACTCCTGTGAGCTGCGAATTTCAATCAATGATGAAGGTCCTCTAAAACTTGATTCACAGTTTCGACCAATGTAAGTGGGGACACCGGTTTCGTCAGATATAGATTCGCGCCTGCGTCTAGTCCTTTTTGTATATCCCTACCAGTAGTCAAGGCACTCATCATGATAATGGGGATATGGGCTACACCTTCAATATTGCGAATAATCTGGCAGGCAGTGAGTCCGTCCATATGGGGCATCATGACATCCATTAAGATCAGGTCTGGTTGTAAATCAAGTACCTGATCTACAGCAGCCCGTCCATCGGGTGCCTCGGTTACTTGGAAGCCCTTTCTCTCCAGTGATATTCGCATTAGAAAGCGCATTCCCCTGTCGTCATCAACAACCAAAATATTCCAACTCATCCCGGTTCCTTTATGATCGTCGACGTTAAATCTTCACAAAGCGACAATGCAACTTGTGAAGTGTAATAAAGCCCCTTGTTTTCAACCTGCAAAACAACTATTAATGTCCTGTAACGTCACGGGGATACATTCATGCTCCAAGTTCACTACACAGTCCTTTGGCAGGAAACTCCAATAGTCACAAACCACAAGCAAAAAAGAGCCGCCACCCTCCTGGCGACTCTTTGAACGGTAACGTCTGATAGATTCAGCCAGGATGAGACCTTCTTTCCAATTAGGATGAAACTGATTTTCAACCAAGGTGAGACAATTCTCATTTACGTTGAGATTCTACACCCCAAAACGGCCGTTTTGTGCTATCTTCACCAGCAAAAGCTAATAGACCGACCAGTCAGTTTACGATTGGAGAACCATAATGGATGAACCCACCAACAAGCGAGATCCAGACCAAACCCGTACCCGAATTCTGGATGCCGCGCTCAATATCTTTGCCAACAAAGGGTATTACAGCACCCGTATGGATGAAATTGTCGACGAATCCCAAACGTCCAAGGGATCGATCTACTTTCACTTCCCTAACAAGGAGCAGTTGTTCCTGGCGCTGGTTGATCAGTTTGCCGACCTGCTGGAGCGGCGCGTTACGGAGGCGATTCAGCAGGAAGAAGTAGGCATCCACCGCGTGCGCGTGGCGCTGGAAACGTGCCTGACCACCTTTGCCAAATATCGCCGCCCGGCCAAGCTGCTGCTGGTGCAGGCCGTAGGCCTGGGCACCACCTTCGAAAACAAGCGCAACGAGGTCAACGACCGCTTTGCCGATCTGATTGCCATTTATCTGCAAGAAGCCATCGACGTCGGCGACATCCCGCCGACGGACGTAGAGGTGGTGTCGTATGCCTGGATGGGCGCCATTTACGGCGTGGTGATTCGTTGGGTGTACACGGGCGAGCCGGAGCAGCAGCGCATCATGGAGTCGCTTCTGCCGGTTTTGTTGAGGAGTGTGGGCTTTGAAACAAAAGAAGAGAGTGGAGAGTAGAGAGTGGAGATTGGGAGAAAACGAACAATCTCCACTCTCCACTCTCCACTCTCCGATAAACGGCCGTCTCCTCTCCGTCTCTATGCCAGCACCGGGGGTGGATACGGCCGTTTTCCTGCAGCAAGCCTGGGGCCAGGCACGCTTCTTCTGGGGTGAAGCCAATGGCGGCCTCACCCTGGCTGGTTTTGGCATCGCCGCCGATCTGTTTGCCTGGGGGCAGGACCGCTTCAGCCAAATTCAGGCGCAGGCCCAGGCTCTGTTTGCCGATGCCGTCATCCACGATGCCAGCCAGCCGCTGGCCGGCCCACGTCTCTTCGGCGGCTTCTCCTTCATTGACGACTTCACGCCGGACAACACCTGGTCGATCCACTACCCGGCGCAGTTCATCCTGCCCCATTACCAACTCGCCCAGCAAGACGGCCAAAGCTGGCTCACGCTCAACGCCATCCTGCCGCCAGACGAATCTCCCAAAACTATCCTCCCCGATCTCCGAGCCGCCCTCCAGGCCCGCCTGGCGTTGCTTCAGAGTCCTGTCACCTTGTCACCTCGTCACCCTGTCACCCCTTCACCCGTTCATCTTAACTACCCGATGTCTCTCCAGGACTGGGAAACAATGATCACCCACGCCACCCAAACGATGCGCAGCGGGCCGCTGAACAAGGTGGTGCTATCGCGCGTGTGCGAGATTCGCTATGCGCAAAAGGTGGATGTAGACGGGGCGCTGGCCTACCTCAACAATACCTACCCGGACTGCTACCGTTTTTTGTTTGAGCCACGGCCGTTTCACGCCTTTTACGGTGCCACGCCAGAGCTGATTGTGGGGGTGAACGGCCGTTCCCTGCACACCATGGGTCTGGCCGGGTCGATTGGTCGCGGGGAAACCCCAGCCGAAGACGACGCTCTGGCCCAGGAACTGCTCAACTCCGCCAAAAACCAGCACGAACATGCCCTCGTCGTGCAATCCATCCGGCGGCGACTGGCACCGTTGACAAGCGAATTAACCATCCCGGATCAGCCCGGCATTCTTCAGCTGGGCTACATCCAACATCTGCACACACCCATTCAGGCCACGCTGAAAACGGCCGTTGGCGTCCTGCCCATCCTGCAAAACCTGCACCCCACCCCGGCGCTGGGCGGCCAGCCGCGTGAGCTGGCCATGCCGTTCATCAGCCAGGCGGAGCCAGTGCCGCGTGGCTGGTACGGTGCCCCCGTCGGCTGGCTGGACCACCACCTGGACGGCGCGTTCAGCGTCGCCATCCGCTCGGCCATCACCCAGGACCGCCGCGTCTGGCTCTACGCCGGTGCAGGCATCGTCGCCGACTCCGACCCCCAAGCCGAGTGGAACGAAACGGCGCTGAAGTTTAGACCGATGCTGAATGCCTTGGGAATTGTGAATCGGGAATTGTAAATAATTAATTTTTAATGATCCGTAGGAGGGATGATAGTATGGCAAAAGGTGATAATTTAGAAGCGAGATTAGTTGATTTTGCAGTGATGGTGATTCATTTGACTGATAAAATGCCGAGTTCCAGGGCGGGAAATCATGTAGCTGGACAGTTGCTCCGCAGCGGAACCAGTCCGGCCGCGCACTACGCCGAAGCGCGCGGAGCCGAGAGCAACAACGATTTTATTCACAAACTCAAAGTAGCTTTGAAAGAGCTGAATGAATCGCGCGTTTGGCTAAAGGTCACCATCAAAAGCAAAATGATGCCCAACGAAGATTTATCCGGCATTTACCAGGAGTGCGACGAACTCTGCCGCATCGTTAACGCCAGCATCAAAACGAGTAAACAGAGAAAAAACCAACGCAAATGAGCAACCAACTTCACAATTCACAATTCACAATTCACAATTCACAATTAAAAAATCCCAACCTGCTTTTTGCCGCTCTGTTTGTCGATGGGTTGGTGCAGGCGGGGTTGACGGCCGTCGTCATCTCCCCCGGTTCACGCTCCACGCCGCTGACGCTGGCGTTTGAGGCTCATCCGGGTGTTGAGACATTTTTGCACCTGGATGAGCGAGGGGCAGGTTTTTACGCGCTGGGCATGGCATTGGCCAGCGATAAGCCGGTGGCGCTGGTGTGTACTTCGGGTACGGCCGTATCCAACTACTTCCCCGCCATCACCGAAGCCCAGATGAGCCAGGTGCCGCTGCTCATCCTCACCAGCGACCGCCCGCATGAGCTGCGCCACAGCGGCGCCAACCAAACCATCGACCAGGTAAAGATTTTTGGCGACCAGGTGCTCTGGTCGGTGGACATGCCTATTCCCCAGGAAAATGCGCCAGACGTTGTGCTGCGGCACGTGCAAAGCACGGCCGTTCGCACCTTCGCCACCGCCAACGGCCTGCGCAAAGGGCCAGTGCATGTAAATTTTCCGTTTCGCAAACCATTAGAGCCTTCAGCTGAAGAGATTAGAGATTGGAGATTAGAGATCGAATCGGCAGGTCAAATCTCCAATCTCAAATCTCCAATCTCCCACGGCAAAATCACGCCCACGGATGACCAAATTGACTGGCTAACGGCCGTTCTCACCCAACATCCGCGCGGCCTCATCATCTGCGGCCCGCGCTGCCCCGGCGGGGAGTTCCCGGCAGCGGTGACGGCCCTGGCCCGACAAACCGGCTACCCCCTCCTGGCCGATCCGCTGTCTGGCATGCGATTTTTTAACCGCAAAGACGCAAAGAACGCAGAGAAAAAATCTGTGCCATCTGTGCCATCTGTGGATGATCTCCCCCTCAGCAGCTATGAAACATTTTTGCAGCACGACCCCGGTTGGCCAGAGCCGGAGATAATTGTGCGCTTAGGACAGGTGCCTACCAGCAAATGGCTCAACGCCTACCTGGACAAAATCAGCCCCGCAATCCAGCTCCACGTCCGCGAAAACGGCGTTTGGGCCGATGACAGCCATCGCACCACCCACTTCTGGCAGATGAATGAAACGGCCGTTTGCCAAACCCTCACCGCCCGCCTGGATAGCCACCAACCCGACCCCGCCTGGCAGCAAACCATCCAGGCCACCGATCAGGCTACCTGGACGGCGCTGCAAGCCCAGCTTAACCAGCACTGGTTCGACGGCGCGGCGGTGGCCGCCCTGCTGGACCATTTGCCGGAAAACGCCAACCTGCTCATCGGCAACAGCCTGCCCATACGCCACCTGGATCAATACGGCCGTTCCCAACCCAAAACCCTTCACATCTTCGGCAACCGCGGCGCGTCTGGCATCGACGGCAACATCAGCACCGGGCTGGGCGTGGCCAGGGCGACGGGCCGCCCCACCTTCATCGTCGTCGGCGACGTGACGGCGCTGCACGATTTGAACAGCCTGCTGCTGGCCAGCCAGACGCCCAACGCCACGATCATCGTGCTCAACAACAACGGCGGCGGCATCTTCCGGCGGCTGCCCATCAGCCAGCACGAGCCGCCCTTCACCGACCGCTTTTTGACGCCCCACGGCCGGTCCTTCGAGCACGCCGCGGCCATGTTTGGGCTGGACTACCTGCGGGCTGACAATCGGGAACAGTTTGTGCAGGCGGTGGCAACGGCCGTGTCCACCCCCGCCCCCCGCCTCATCGAACTGCTCACCGATGGAGCACAAGACGAGCAGATCCGCCGCCAAATCAACAACGAATTTTGGTAAAATGAAGAAAATTCAGGGGAGAGTCCAACGAAGACTCACCAAAGGATGTAGTTACCATGACAAAACCAACCCCACCCCTCGTTTCAGGGGCTTTGCCGGTCTTGGGACATGCCGCCGAGTTTCAGCGCAACCGTCCCAGATTAATCCGCCGTGGCTTTGAGGAGCACGGCGGTGTGTTTGCTATCAAGCTGGCCAATCAAAATGTCGCCGTCGTCATTGGCCCCGAGCACCAGAAGACGTTTTTTTTGGAAACAGACGGCCGTCTCAACATTCAAGAGCCGTACCACTTCCTCCAGGCAATGTTTGGTGAAGTGCTCTTCCTGGCCCCACACGACGAATATTTGCGGCAACGGCCGTTGGTCCAGGAGCTGTTTAAGCGCGAAAAAATGCTGCACTACGTCGACGTCATGCAGGAAGTCGTCCAGGCATGGCTCGATGGCCTGGGCGACAGCGGCGAAATGGAACTAACCAGCGAAATTGGCGTGCTGGTTCAAGAAGTGGCTGGCAACTGCTTCCTTGGCCCAGAAGTGCATCAGGCCATTGGCCGCGAATTTTGGGATCTGTACGCCGATCTGAGCAGGGCGCTGGATCCCCTGCTGCCGCCCAACCTGCCCCTGCCCAAGTTCCACAAACGAGACAAAGCCAAAACGCGCATGACGGATATTTTGCGTCCCATCATCGCCGAACGGCGCGCCAACCCGGACAAATACAACGACTTTCTCCAAGACATCATCAACAAAGCAGGCCAGGATGGCCAGCCCGTGGACGAAGAATTGGTGCGCAATCTGCTGGTCGCCCTCATGTTTGCCGGGCACGAAACCACCGCCGGGCAGGCCGCCTGGACCATCATCTTACTTTTGCAGCACCCCGGCTACCTGCATAAGGTGCTGACCGAGATTGATGAAGTTGCTCCAGCTGGCGTACATATTGACCCCAAACGGATGGTGCAGCTAGACCATATTGCCTGGGCGGTGCGCGAGATCGAACGGCTCCACCCATCTGCCGACATGCTCATGCGCGTGGCCAAAGAAGATATCGAGTTTGGCGATTACCTCATCCCGGCGGGCTGGCTGGTGCAGGTGGCCCAGGAAATTGGCCATAAGCTGCCCGCCTACTTTGACCAGCCCGAACAGTTCGATCCGCTGCGCTTCTCGCCCGACCGGGCCGAGGACAAGCAGCACCGCTTTGGCCTGTTTGGCTTTGGCGGCGGCACGCACAAATGCAGCGGCATGAACTTCGCCAACAACGAGATGACCATCATCACCGCCCTGCTCTTCCGCGAATTCGAGCTGGAATTGGTGACCAAAAACCCGCAAATCGAGCGCGGCCTGGGTGCCAGCCGCCCCTCGGAAACAGTCATCCGCTACCGGCGGCGCAAACCAGCGCTGGTTGAACCAGAATTGGCCAGTGCCGCCCAGGGTACGTCAAACATCTAAAACTGAGGAGTCCGCATCCTCAGATGCGGACGGCGGGCGTCTGAGGATGCCCACGCCTAACTTACAAGAAATTCAAAAATCAGGAGTTTTTAATGGGCAAGCAGTTGAAATCATTGATCTTAGCGGGAACGGCCGTTACCACGGGCATTTACCTCTGGAAACATCTGCAAGAAAAACCGGATGAAAACGGCCGTACCTTCCTGCAGCAGTACGGGCCGTGGGCCATCGTCACCGGAGCCGCCCGCGCTGAAGGGTTGGGCTACGGCTTCGCCCGCCAGCTGGCCGGTCGCCACGTTAACCTGGTGCTGGTAGACATCCTTGCCGATGAGCTGCAAGCTCGCGCCGACGAGCTTGCCCGCGACTACCACGTGCGCGTCAGGCCGGTTGTTCTGGACCTGGGCCGCACTGATTTTCTGCCGGAGCTAACGGCCGTTACCGACGGCCTGGAGGTTGGTCTGCTGGTGTGCAACCATATGTTCACCCCCAAAGAAACGCCCACCATCCTGGACATGGATCTGGCCACCCACCACGCCATGCTAGACATCAACGCCCGGGCTTACACGACGCTGGTGCATGTGTACGGCCGTCAGATGGTGGCCCAGGGACACGGTGGCATCCTGCTCGTTTCTTCGCAAGGCGGGCTGCACGGCACGCCGTACACCGGCGCTTACTCGGCCAACAAAGCGTTCCAGCTCATGCTCGGCGAATCGCTCTGGTACGAACTGCGCCAGTCCAATGTCGATGTGCTGGTGCTCACCCCTGGTCTCACCCGCACCCAGGGCGACGCCCTGGACAACTACCCGGCCTTCATGCTGATGGACGTGGAGCCAGTGGTGCGTGAAGCGCTGGCAAATTTGGGCCGCCAGCACCTGGTCATTCCAGGGCCGGTCAACAAACTGTTCTACTTCGCCACCACCCACCTCATGAGCCGCCAAAAAGCCCTCATCACTACCGGCGATTTGATGGCCCAGGGGCTGAACAAATAGCCATGCAAGATTGGCTGGCGGAGCGGGCGCAGGCTACGCCGCACAAGCTGGCGCTGCTCATCGGTGCGCAGCGCTGGGATTACGACGCGCTGAACCAGATGGTCAACGCCACCTGCGCCCGCCTGCAAGACGCGGGCGTGCAGCCCGGTGACTTTGTCGCCGTACTGCTGCCCAACGGCCTGCCCACCGTCTGCCTGGTCCACGCCCTGGCCCGCCTGGGCGCCATCCTTGTCCCCCTCAACACCCGCCTCACCCCCAACGAGCTGCGCTGGCAGATCGAACACGTCAGCGCCCGCTGGCTCATTACAAATGAAGAATTCGGCCAAGAGGCGGGCGAATGGTTAATGGTTAATTGTAAATTGTTAATTGCGAATGATTCCTGGCTGGCAGCACCCCCATTAACCATTAACCATTTACCATTTACCATTTACAATTACCAGTCTGTCGTTTTCACCTCCGGCACCTCCGGCCAGCCCAAGGGTGTGCTGCTCACCTTTGCCAACCACTTTTGGAGCGCTACCGCCTCGGCCTACCGGCTAGGCGTTCAGCCAAACGACCTCTGGCTGGGCGTGCTGCCGCTGTACCACGTGGGTGGCCTGGCGGTGTTGTTCAGAAGCGCTTTGTACGGTACGGCCGTTTCCCTCCACCCCCGCTTCGACGTTGCAGCCATCAATCACGACCTGGACACCAACCCCATCACCCTCATCTCCCTGGTGCCCACCATGCTGCACCGCCTGCTGGCCAGCCGCACCCACTGGCCCAGCCACCTCCGCCTCATCCTCCTCGGCGGCGCCGCCGCTGCCCCGGAGTTGGTGGAACGGGCCAACGCTTTACCGAGAGCGGTAAACGGTAATCCGTTATCGGTAATCGGTAATCCGTTCACCGATTACCGTTCACCGATTACCGATTACCCGCCGCTGGTAGCCCCCACCTACGGCCTCACCGAAGCCGCTTCCCAGGTAGCCACCATGCTGCCCGCCGACGCCGCACGTAAGCCTGGCAGCGTGGGATGGCCGCTCATGTTCACCAGCGTCAAAATTGTGGATGAGGCGGGGGTGGAACGGCCGTCCCACAAAATCGGCGAAATTGTGGTGACGGGGCCAACGGTGATGGCGGGCTATTATGAAAAGGAGATTAGAGATTGGAGATTAGAGACTAACCAATCTCCAATCTCCACCATCCACACCGGCGACCTCGGCTACCTCGACGCCGACGGCGACCTCTTCCTGGTGCAGCGGCGCAGCGATTTGATTGTGTCCGGCGGCGAAAACGTCTACCCGGCGGAGGTGGAAGCAGTGCTGCGGCAGCATCCGCAAGTCACCGAAGCGTGTGTCGTGGGCATCCCCGATGCGGAATGGGGGCAGCGGGTGGTGGCCATGGTGCAAATACACGAAGACGCCACCATCTCCGCCGAAGACCTCATCACCTTTTGCCGCGAGCGTCTGGCTGGCTACAAAATCCCGCGCCACATCCAGCTGGTAGATGAGCTGCCCCTGACAGCTTCGGGCAAAATCGGCCGTAAGCAGGTAGCAGAATCGCTCTCAAAGCTGTAAAACCAATTTGAGCAGAGGTATGCTAAAATAGCAGCCATCTAAACTTGCGGAGGAAAAGATGACTGTTTCACCCAATCTTCTCGACCAAACCTGGAAAATTCTTCGTCGCTTGAGCAATCAAGAACGACTTTTGCTGGCCAAAATGCTACTGGACAGCGTTGTGGAGTCTGAAATAGACGAGGAATTAGACTGGCAAAAGCTTTCCCTGTCGTCCTTCAATGCCGATTGGGATAATCCAGAGGATGCCATCTATGACAACTGGAGGGAGTTGTATGGCGTATCAGAGGGGTGATATTGTTCTGATTCCCTTTCCATTTTCCGATCTTTCTGCCACAAAAACCCGCCCTGCCGTCGTTGTGAGCAGCCAGCTTTTCCAGGAAGTGCGTTCTGAACTTCTCTTGGCATATGTCTCGTCTCAAGTCAGCAAAGCCCATCCTAAAATTGATGTTGTTTTGAAGGAATGGGCCGCAGCCGGATTGCTAAAACCCTCTTTTGTGCGTCCTAAAATTGCGGCTATTGAACCAGGTCTCATTGTGCATCATGCTGGCCGACTTTCTGCTGAAGACATGGCCGCGGTTGATGATGTACTGCGTCTCTCTCTCAATCTTTAATCCCCTTACGCTTGATGAACGATCAGTCTGAACAAGAGAGATCCTCAAACCTCTGGCGGCATACCAACTTTTTGCGCTTTTGGAGCGCCAACATCATCTCCGACTTCGGTTCCGGCATCACCTTCCTGCCCGGCCTCATCTCCCGTGACAATTTAGTGGAGGGCTACAGCAAGCTTTCCGCCAGTAATTCGGCTATCGAGCTAAGCGGCCCGGCGCTGGCCGCCACCCTCATTGAGCTGCTCACCGCACCCATTGCCCTGGTGATTGATGCCGCCTCGTTTTTACTATCCTCGGTTTTGCTGGGCACGATGAAGCTGGATGAACCTGCACCACAGCCGGTGGCGGAACGGCCGTCTACCTGGCAGCAAATCCGGCAGGGTCTGTCGTTCATCCGGCACCACACCCAGCTGAAACCCATGCTGCTGAACAACAGCAGCATGCAGCTCTTCGGCGGCATAATTGATGCGCTGCTCATTATTTACCTGCTCCAACTGGGGCTGCCTGCCACCTTTGTCGGCGTCATTTTTGCTGTGGGCAGCGTGGCGGGATTGGCCGCGGCTGCCTGGGGCAGGCGGGCCGCCCGGCGCTTTGGCCTGGGGCGCATGGTCGTGCTTGGCTCGCTGCTCATTGGCGTGGGGGCGCTGGCACGGCCGTTGGCTTTTGGCACGCCCTGGCTGGCCGGGGCAATTCTGCTGCTGGGTCAAACTGTGTCGGGCTTCGGCAACACCGTTTACGACATCGGCTACTACAGCCTGGCCCAATCCCTGACCCCAGACGAACTGCTGGGCCGCGTCAACGCCACCGGCCTGTTTGTCAGCTTCGGCGCGCTGCCGCTGGGGGCGCTGCTTGGCGGGGTGTTGGGTGAATTGTTTGGGTTGAGAACGGCCGTAGCCATCTCCAGCATTGGATTATTGCTCTCCGTTCTGTGGGTTTACTTCTCTCCCTTACGCTACCCAAAAATTTCCCTTTCAGAAAGCGTATAACAATTTGCCCATCTGGAAAGCTCACTAATACTACCCATTCGTTTAAACCTTGGGTGAGGAGTGGGCATCCTCAGATGCCCGCCGTCCGCATCTGAGGATGCGGACTCTGCAGATTCAGGATGTTGATGCACTAGTTTGACAAGCCGCTTTAAATATATATAATTATCCGATATATAAGATTGTGATATATGGAGGCGTACCAATGAGCCTGATGCAGCAGTTAAAAAAGGGCAGTACGCCATTGTTGGTCCTGTCTGTTTTGCAGGAAGAACCAATGTATGGCTACCAGATCATGCGGGAGTTAGAAGAACGGAGCCAGGGTTATTTCACCATGACCGCGGCCAGTCTTTACCCCACCCTGCACAAGCTAGAAGACGACAAGCTGGTGATTAGCAGCTGGCAGGACGGAGACGGCAACCGTCGCCGCAAGTATTACACCATCACGCAAAAGGGAAAAGACACGCTAAGCGATCATGCGCATGAGTGGCAAACGTTTGCTAACCAGCTTTTGGCACTCATTCCACCATCTTTACGGCAAACAACAGGGGGTGTGGCGTGAACGAAATTGAAAAGTATCTGCACGAACTCAAAATAGAGCTGCGCGATTTACCGGAAGCGATGCAGTCTGACGTGCTGGCCGAAGTGCAAACGCACATTGAAGACGGGTTAGAAGATGAAGCGTTGGTGGAGGCTACGGCCGTTCCCCACACCACCCTCCTCCGCGAATTGGGCTCCCCCGCAGAGTTGGTCCGCAACTTGCATTGGCGCAACTGGAAGCGAAACGGCCGTGATGCGGCCCTGGCCCTCATACCTCTTTTGTTGTGGAACCCCCTGAGCCTGGCAATTACCGCCTACTTAAGTGCCACATCATTGGCCACAGTTTTAGACTATGCCCTCTGGTTCATAGGTTGTTTGGCCATGGTGATAATAGCGCAGCGGCTACACGCCAGGTTACTCACGGGATGGTGGTTATCAAATACATTAGGAGCCATTTTCAGTGCTTTTTTCCATAGTGTAAGCTGGCCGTTTCTGTGGTTACCAGGACCCAATTGGCCGCTGCTTCTCTTGGCCCTTGTGATCGTGACCGGCGGATTTTACGGCCGTTTCCTCTGGAAAAATCGCTACGATGGATTAACGATCAGCATTACCCTCATGCCTTTTATGTGGGGAGCGATCAGCATTTTTTCGATCAGGCCGCTGGCCCTTATATCAGGTTACGAATGGCGACATATGTGGTCAGGAGCCTTAGTTTCCGTTGCCTGGTTTTTAATTGTGCTTACAACTTTCGTTTTCCCAGGGAGGCTGCGACGCTGGCTGCTCTTATTTGCCTGGTATGCCATTTGCACTTTCGGCAGTGTGGCCATCTGGCTGCCAAACCCGAACGCTGGCATGTGGTTCTTACTGGCGCTGCCATTTTTGCTCGGATTGGGAATTGAACTGGCGGCAAATCGACACTATAGACATAATCGCCTGACAACTACAGCATAAAATCTGTAACAAAGCTGTTTCTCGGTTGTGCACAGATGGGTAACGGCCGTATCATTACAAAAACGCACACCGAGGAGCAGCCCATGAAAATTGCATCCGTCGAAACGTTTGTTGTTGGCGTACCGCCGCCCCACTTTGGCGGGCGCTACTGGATTTTCCTCAAGCTCGTCACCGATGGCGGCGTGGTGGGCTATGGCGAGGTCTACTCCGTGCCCTTCCACCCCCGCGTCGTGGCCCAAATGATCGAGGATGTGTGTGCGCGCCACGTCATCGGCGCGGACCCGTTCCAGATTGAGCGGCTGTGGCGCATCATCTACTCCAGTGGCTACACGCAGCGGCCCGACACCTCAATTTTGGGCATCCTCAGCGGCATCGAGATGGCCTGTTGGGACATCATCGGCAAAGAGGTGAACAGGCCCGCCTATGCCCTGCTGGGCGGCCAGGTGCATGAGAAACTGCGTTCTTACACTTACATCTACCCCCAACCAGAAGACCAAACGGACGTGTACCGGGATGCCGAGCTGGCGGCCAAACGTGCCCTGGAATATGTGGCGATGGGGTTTACGGCCGTAAAATTTGACCCCGTCAGTTACTACTCCGCCTTCGACCCACGCCAGCTCTCGTTAGAAGCCCTGGACCACGCCGAAAAGTTCGTCAAGACGCTGCGCGAAGCGGTGGGCAGCCGCGCCGACCTGCTCTTTGGCACCCATGGCCAGATGACCCCCAGCGCCGCCATTCGCCTGGCCAAACGGCTGGAAAAATACGATCCACTCTGGTTGGAAGAACCCACGCCACCCGATAATCCTATCGAAATGGCCGAGGTGGCCCGCGCCACCAGTATCCCCATCGCTACCGGCGAACGGCTGGCCACCAAGTACGAATTTGCTCAGCTGCTGCACCATCGGGCCGCCGCCATCTGGCAGATGGCTCTGGGGCGCGTCGGCGGGCTGCTGGAGGGTAAAAAGATCACCAGCATGGCCGAGGCGCACTACATCCAGATTGCCCCGCATCTCTACTGCGGCCCCATCGCCGCCGCGGCAGACATCCAGCTGAGCACCTGTTCGCCCAACTTCCTTATCCAGGAAAGCATTCTCACCTGGGGTGATTTTCATGCGACGGTGCTGAAACGGCCGCTCCAATGGCAAGACGGCTACATCATCCCCCCCACCGAACCGGGCCTTGGGGTAGAATTAAACGAAGCCGTTCTGGCCAATTATCCATATGAGGATGACAGGCTCCACCTGGAAATGGTAGAAAATCCTGTGTAGGGCAAAGGCGCGCCTTTGCCCTACTCGAATGAAAATGATGAATAAAGAAAGTCGCAGCAATACGGTGTTGATTGTGGTCCTGGTCACGGTGAGCTGTTTGATACTGCTCTGCGCGGCTGTTGCCATCCTTTTTTTCTTATTTGGCTTTTCGCCCGCGGTGTTCACGGTGGAAGAAACGCCTACGGAAACCACCACGCTGAGCGCCGCGCAGCTTGAACAATGCCGCGAAGTGATGGTCATTCAGCCTGGTGTGGAAATCGAGGGCGAATATTTCCTCTACACGCCCGGCTTCCTGGACGATTCAATGGAATGCCACCTGCGCGCCCGCGCCGACAGCCTGGAGGATGTGTTTGATACGGCCGTCATCAACCCCAGCCTCACCACCGACCAGGAAATCGCCCCCGGCCGCTACCTGCGCCTCAAAATCGAAATCATCGAGCCAGATCTGTATCGCATCGAAGGTTTTTGGTACCAAACTTAATTGTGTTTTGGGCCACTTCGCTTCATAGACCTTTTATGAACGCCTCATGAGCAGGCGTTCTTTTTTTTTGCCCTCACAAATCTGCCGCCAGCAGCGCTTCGTACGCATTAAGCAGAAACCCGCTTTCTACGCGGCACGCAATTCGCCCATCATGCCTGCACACAACCAACCGTCATGAAGTAACAAAATGGAGGAAGTCTATGAATTGACTGTCGTTTGTGGAGCCGATTGACAGAAAGAGAAGACCCCTATCTCAGAAGGAGTGAATAAGTATGCGTAAGAAACTGTTTATCGTATTGATAGCTTTGTTTTGCTTAGCCGTTGCAGCCAGCACCGCCGCCAGCAATCATGAACCAGTCGAAGATCCCATTCCGGCCCCAATTGTCGAAGGCAGCGTGCAGATTCAGCTGCAAACCGTTGCCTCTGGCTTGACGGCGCCAGTGTGGGGCACGGCCGTTTCCAATCGGTGTCATGGCGGCCTCTTTGTTGTCGACCAGGACGGCATCTTGTGGCACATCAACACACGCTCCGGCGACAAAACTGTTTTCCTCGACGTAAGTGACCGGCTGGTAGACTTGGGCGCCTTTGGCCCTGGCTCCTTTGATGAGCGCGGCTTTTTAGGCACGGCCTTCCACCCAGACTACGAACAGAACGGTCTGCTCTACACCTACACCTCGCAGCCAGTCGACGGACCGGCCGATTTCTCCACCATCCCGGCGGGCGAAACTGCCAACCATCAAGCGGTGATCACCGAATGGCAGGTACCCAACCCGTGCCACGGCACCGTTGACCCCGGCAGCGCGCGCGAACTGCTGCGCATCGATGAACCCCAATTCAACCACAACGGCGGCACAGTCACCTTTGGTCCAGATGGATACCTGTACATCTCCCTTGGCGACGGTGGGAACCGGGACGATGAAGGCATAGGGCACGGCCCAGAGGGCAACGGTCAGAATCCAGGGACCATCTTGGGTTCCATCCTGCGCATCGATCCCCAGGGCAGCAACTCGGCCAATGGCCAATACGGCATTCCGGCCGACAATCCTTTTGTGGGCCAGGACGGGCACGTTGAGGAAATCTACGCGTACGGGTTCCGCAACCCATACCGCTTCTCCTTTGATTCTTTAACCGGAGCGTTGTACGCGGCTGATGTGGGCCAGGGCGACCTGGAAGAGGTGGATCTGGTTTCAGCGGGTGGCAACTTTGGCTGGAACATCAAGGAAGGTTCCTTCTGCTTCGATCCCAACGGTGCGGATCCCGGCTTTGTCTTTACCTGCGACACAGACCATCCCGACCTGATCGACCCCATTGCCGAGTATGATCATGATGAAGGTGTGGCCGTTGTGGGCGGGTTTGTCTATCGCGGCCATCGTATTGCCGATCTACACGGCCGTTATGTCTTTGGTGAGTTTGCCCAAACCTTCAGCAACGACGGCCGTTTGTTCTACCTCGACGAAAACAATGAGATCTTAGAATTCCAGATCGCCGGGCAAGACAATCTGGGCATGTCCTTGCTGGGCTTTGGCCAGGACGCTCAGGGCGAGCTGTACGTATTGGCCAACAGCACCGGCACCCCCTTTGAAGACACAGGTGTTGTGATGCGCCTTGTGCCCGACAACCGCCGCCGCTTCCGAGCCGATCTCACCGGAGCCGAGGAAGTACCGCCTGTTGATACAGACGCTGAGGGGATCGCCACTTTCCAGACAAATGCGGCAGAAACGGCCGTTCGCTACGAACTACGCGTACGAAACATTGAAGATGTCCTGGCAGCCCACATCCATTGTGCCCCCGTCGGGGAAAATGGCCCCGTGGGCGTGACCCTCTTCAGTGGCGGCCCTGTCACCGTGCAAGGGGTCCTGGCCCGAGGCACCATCACGTCACCAGACCCAGGCAACAGCTGCGGCTGGATCACCGTGGCGGACGTTGTTGCCGCCCTGCGCAGCGGCGACACCTACGTCAACGTTCACACCGCCGCCCACCCACCGGGTGAAATTCGCGGCCAGATCAAATAAGCTCGGGTCCTTAGGATTTCCTGGGTTTTGAAGTAAAACGTGAAACGTGAAACGTGATGCCTCTCTGGTCACGTTTCACGTTTCACGCATTGGGCAATCAGCCCAGGAGGCCAGTGGTGATCAGCCGCAGGGCCACGCCAAACAGGAAGAGGTTGCTAAAGGCCAGCACCCACTGCCCGCGGTTGGAATCATCGCCGCGCAGAGCGGTGAAGTAGATGAAGGGCAAAAAGACGATGACAAACGCACCGTACAGCACGTGTACTTCTGGACGAGCCAGGGCACCGAGACGGCCGTTCACCCACAAAATCACCCCAATCACACACTGCAACAAAAACACCCCCTGGCCAATGGCCACCGCCCCCAAATAACTGCCATCCACCGGCAGCCCACGAATCGCCCGCACCAACCCCCACAGGCCAATCGCCAAAAAAAACATCCAGGCCATGTTAGACAGCCCTTCATGCAGCACAACAACAAATCCCATCACATACTCCTAAATAAAACAGATCTTTCAGATTTCATGGACTTATGCGTCCAGCGTGAAACGTGATTGAGTTCCAGTCATGCCTCACGTTTCACGCTTCACGGGCCTGCAATTTCCCTAATTTCCAAAGAGCCCTTTTCATGACTTCCATCAAACTTCACAATTGGTTACAATCGCCGCATATGAATCATTCGGCGACTGACCCCATTCAACAACCACAAACCAGCGCGCAGGCGCAGGCCAAGGCCGAAGCATATGAAGACGCGTTGGATTATCTCTATAGTTTTATCAACTTTGAGGCCAAAAAGCAGGACCGGTACATGGCCAGCAAGCTGGACCATACCCGGCCGCGCCGCCTGTTGGAGACCCTTGGCAACCCTTTCACCCAGTACCCCAGCCTGCACATTGCCGGAACCAAGGGCAAAGGCTCCACCGCCGCCATGTGCGCCTACGCACTGCGCGCCGCCGGGTACACCGTTGGCCTCTACACCTCGCCCCACCTGCAAGACTTCCGCGAGCGGATTCGTATTTTAACACCAGATGATGGCGACGGCCGTATCCCCAAACCCGATTTCATTCACCAGATCAACAAAATCCGCGCCCTGGAAACCGAGTTCCCCGACATTACCTGGTTTGAGATCCTCACCGCTATCGCCTTTTTGCACTTTGCCGAGGTTGGCGTGGACGTGGCCGTGGTCGAAGTTGGTCTCGGCGGGCGATTAGACGCCACCAACGTCATCACCCCGCTTGTCTCCGTCATCACCCGGCTGAGTTTGGACCATACTGAGCTGCTGGGCAACACGCTCAGCCAGATTGCCTACGAAAAAGGCGGCATCATCAAGCCGGGCGTTCCCGTCATCACCGCCCACCAGGAGCCAGATGCCCAGGCCAGGCTGCAAGAGATTGCCCAGGAGCGCGGCTGCCAGCTCACGACAGTGGGGCAGGATTGGCTGTATCACGGTACGGCCGTTTCCCACCAGCCCAACCAGCAGCATCTCATCATTCAGCAAAACCCGGCGCCTGAACTCATCCCGCCCGGCACCCAGTTTGACCTGCCCCTGGGCGGCGAGCACCAGCTGGAAAACGCCACGCTGGCCCTGGCCGCCCTGCAGCACGTCCAGCCCCACTTCCCCCGCCTGACGCTGCCCGTTTTGCAAGCTGGGCTGGCCAGCGTCAGATGGCCCGGCCGCCTGGACATCATCCATCCTGGCGACAAACAAACGCCGACGCTGCTGGTGGACTGTGCCCACAATCCTGACGCCGTGCACAAGCTGCGCGAGGCGCTGCAGCACAGCTTCACCTACCGCCAGCTGTGGCTCATCTTCGGCGCACCGGCGGACAAAGACGTCTTGCACATGCTGGCCGACCTGCTGCCGCTGGCCGACCACACTATAGTCACCACCGCCAGCCACCCGCGCAGCGCCACACCCGCCGAGCTTGCGGCCATGGGGGCAGAGTTGGGCTATGCGGTAACGGCCGTTCCCGACATGCACACCGCCCTCACCACCGCCTGGCGCCAGGCCCAACCCGGCGATCTCATCTGTGTCACCGGTTCCATAGTCGTTGTGGGTGATTTGCTAAATCAGTGGGAAAGTCTACAATCCCACTTGTTGCATCAAGCGCAGACCAAAACTCAGCAGAGATTGGAGACTGGAGATTAGAGATTAAAGAAGATTGAATCGCCAGTCTCCAATCTCCAATCTCTTTAATCCAAGTTTCCACTGGAAAAACCTATGTCCCTAGACGATGAATTTGGCTTTGGCCAATACCCAGATTTAATAGACGCCATCCCTGGACTGGAGAGTGATCTCTTTCCCCACCGCCGCGAAACGGCCGATGAAAACGGCCACATCGAGCTCGCCTTTTTGCCCCTGCGCGACATCGTTCTCTTCCCGCAGATGGTGATGCCCCTGTTTGTGGGCCGCGAACGCTCCCTGGCCGCCGTCAAAGCCGCCATCGCCAACGACGAAAATATGATCGTCTCTGCCCAGCGCGACAGCGACGTGACCGATCCCGGCGCAAGCGACGTGTACAGTCTGGGCACCGAAATCACCATCGGCAAGGCGCTCAAAATGCCAGACAACAGCACCAGCGTACTGGCCCAGGGCCGCCGCCGCGTCGAAATCCTGGAGTTTACCCAGTGGGACCCTTACATCCGGGTGCGCGCCAAAGTCATTTACGAACCGCTGGAATGGGACCGGAACACCGAAGCACTCATGCGCGCCGTGCTCACTCTGTTTGAAAAGACGGTCATGCTCAACCGCAACATGCCGGAAGACGCCTACACCTTTGCCATCAACATCGATGAACCCGGCTGGCTGGCTGATTTTGTCGCCTCCACCCTCAACATCCCCATCGAGATGCGCCAGGACGTGCTGGAAACGTTTGATCCTGGCGAACGGCTGCAAAAAGTGAGCCTGCTGCTGGCCAAAGAGCTGGAAGTGCTGGAGCTGGAGGATCAAATCCATTCTCGCGTACAGCAGGAAATGGATCGTTCGCAGCGAGAGCACTTCCTGCGCGAGCAGATTCGCGTGATCCAGGGCGAGTTGGGCGAAGGCGACCTGTTCAGCCAGGAGATCACGGAAGTGCGCGAGATGGCTGCTGCCAAACCGCTGCCCGACGTGGTGCGGGCCAAGGTGGACAAAGAGATTGCCCGGCTGGGCGCCATGCCGCCCATGTCGCCGGAAGTGGGCATCATCCGCACCTACATCGACTGGATTTTGTCCCTGCCCTGGCTGGAAACGTCCGAAGACAACCTGGACGTGGCCAACGCCGCCGAGGTGCTGGACAACGATCATTATGGCCTGGAAAAGGTCAAAGACCGCATTCTGGAATTTATCGCCGTCAAGAAAATTGCCTCAGACAAGATGCGCAGCCCTATTTTGTGCTTTGTGGGACCACCGGGAACGGGGAAGACTTCAATCGGCCGTTCCATAGCCAACGCGCTGGGGCGTGAATTTGTGCGCATCAGCCTGGGCGGCGTGCGCGACGAGGCGGAGATTCGCGGCCATCGCCGCACCTACATCGGCGCTCTGCCCGGACGCATCATCCAGGCGATGAAGCGGGCCGGGACGCGCAATCCGCTCTTCATGCTGGACGAGATCGACAAGCTGGGCAACGACTTCCGCGGCGACCCGTCGGCCGCGCTGCTGGAGGTGCTGGACCCCGAACAAAATTACAGCTTCGCCGACCACTACCTTGATTTGGACTACGACCTCTCCCAGATTTTGTTCATCACCACGGCCAACTACCTGGACACGATTCCACCTGCCCTGCAGGATCGCATGGAAATCATCGAGTTTTCCGGCTACCTGGAAGAAGAGAAGCTGGAAATCTGCCGCCAATTTTTGGTGAACCAGCAGCTGGAAGCGCACGGCCTGGCCGACCAGGCAATTGAGCTAACCGGGGAAGGACTGCAAACGATCATTCGTGAATACACGCAAGAAGCGGGGGTGCGCAACCTGGAGCGCGAGGTGGCCAATGTGTGTCGCAAGATTGCCCGGGATGTGGCCGAGGAACGGCCGTTCCCCCACCAAATCGGCGCCAAAGAAGTAGAAAACCTGCTCGGTCCGCCCCGCTTCTCCCAGGAAATGCTGCAAGACGAAGATCAGATCGGCATTGCCACTGGCGCAGCCTGGACCGCCGCCGGGGGCGACATCATGTTTATCGAGGTGAACCTGATGCCCGGCAAGGGTAACTTGACCCTCACCGGCCAGCTGGGCGACGTGATGCAAGAAAGCGCCCGCGCCGCCCTCACCTACACCCGCAGCCAGGCCGAAGCGCTGGGCATCGACAGTGAGCGCTTTGAAAAGACCGACATTCATATTCACGTGCCGGAAGGAGCCGTGCCCAAAGATGGCCCTTCGGCGGGCGTGTCGCTTTCCAGTGCGCTTATCTCGGCCTTCACCAAACGGCCGATTTACCGCGACGTGAGCATGACCGGGGAAATCACCTTGCGCGGCCGCGTGCTGCCCGTCGGCGGCATCCGCGAAAAGGCGCTGGCCGCCCGGCGTGCGGGCATCAAGAAGTTCATCCTGCCCAAGAAAAACGAGCGCGACCTGGAAAACATCCCCGAACGGCTGCGCCAGGACATTGAATTTGTGCTGGTGGAAAAAGTGAGTGAAGTGGTGGCGGCGGCCATGCACGCAGCCAAACCGACCCTGCCCAAACGGCCGTCACGCCAGGCACCGCTGCCCACCATTCCCCCGGCAGGCGCCCCACCTTCCTGAAGCTGAGTGGCACAATTGCGCCCTGTCAATTTTCCCGGAAACTGCCATAATGATTCCAACCCCCGAGAAGTTTCCGGGAAAATTTGTAGGATCTAGGATTGTTGGGGCTGTCTGCGGTTTTGCCGGGACACAGCATCGACTAATACCGCCATCAACAAAACAAACCCAGTAATAATAAACTGCACCCCCGCGTCCAGGCGCAGCAAGCCCATGCCGTTTTCCACGCTGGCAATAACCAACGCACCTAAGAGCACACTAGGCACACGGCCGCTGCCACCAAACAGGCTGGTGCCGCCAATGACTGCCGCCGCAATAGAGTTCAGCAGCAAATTGCCACCGCCAGCGGCCGTATCTACGGAGCGCAGCCGTGAAGCCAGCACAATGCCACCCGCGCCCGCCATCAGGCTGGAAATCATAAAGACGGTGACCAATACCCGCTTCACGTCAATGCCTGCCCGGCGCGCCGCAATTTTGTTATCGCCAATGGCATACACATAACGGCCAAACCGCGTCTTTGAGGCCAAAATCGTAAAGCCTGTGAGTAAAACGAGCAGGAGCACGCCCACAAACGGCACGCCACGATCCCGATTACAAATGAAAACCACACCAGCAGCAAGCGCGCCCAGGACCAGAATTCGCAGCAGCACAATGACTCCAGGCACTTCCACAAAACCCTGACGGCGGCGAACCATCCAATGCTGAATCTGATAAAGCGCAAACGAGAAGGTGGCAGCAATTGCTATCGCCCACCCCCAGGCTGGCTCAAGAAAATGGTTGGCAATGCCCACAATCACGTTATCTTGGATAATGACGGTTCCTGACGTGCCAATGAGGAGCAGCACGGTTCCATTCCAGGCAATGAGAGCCGCCAGCGAGACAATAAACGAGGGGACCTGAAACGTGGTAATGATGATGCCATGTAACACGCCAATGCCCGCTGCCAGAAGGAGAGCCACAGAAACGGCCGCATACCACGGCCAACCCGGCGGATCTTGCAGCTGCAAAACCATAAACACCGCCGCTACCGCACTGACATAGCCTATAGACAAATCAATTTCGCCCACAAGCAGCACATAAACCACACCAATGGCAATCACCGTGTATCCTGCCATCTGGACAATAAGGTTCACAAAGTTACGTGCGGTAAGAAAATTCTGGTTTTGCGATTGAAAGATGAGGGCAATCACAATCAGCCCTAAAATGGTCGGCCAGGAGCCAATTTCGCCAGAACGCAGTCGCAGCCAATAATTACGAATGTATTCTGCGGTAGATCGCGATATCCCCGCTGCGGCTGGCTGGGAGTTCCGGGCCTGGAAACTTTCTTTCACAACTGTACTCTCTGGATTCGGCCGTTTTCTACTGTTGGCCAAATCGTATGGATTTTGGGGCAAATGGTATGTGGGAATGGGTTCCGAGGCAACTATTCTCCCTGCTATCGATTTGGCGGGCAGTATTGAGCATACTCTCCCACACAAATCTCTTCCCACGTGCGGAACCCATCGGCAATGACGGTTTGGGAAATATTTTCGGCCGTAACTGCCAGCGGCGTGAGCTTGATGAAAGGAATGTAATTCTGGCCGTTGAATATGGTTTCATTGGTTAAGCTGGCCGGGTCTTCCCCCTGGAGCAGGGCAATTGCGGCGTGGACGGCCGCTTCCGCCTGTAATTGAATTGGTTTGTATACCGTCATCGTTTGCCAGCCAGCGAGGATATTCTGGATGCTGCCGACGGTGGCATCCTGCCCACTCAGTGGAATCGGCGCAAGCCCCTGGGTTTTGAGCGCAGCAATCACAGAATTGGCCAGTCGGTCGTTCCCCACAATCGCGGCATCAATATCCCCGTTGGTAGCGGTCAAAATTTGTTCAACCACCACCAACGCTTGCTGATAATCCCAGTCCGGCACCGCCTGGTCACTAACAAGCAGCCAATTCCCCGATTCATAATAAGGTTTGGCCACCGAATAGTAGCCTTCTCGAAACAAGGTGGCGTTGTTATCAGTCGGGGAACCGTTTAGCTGAATAATGCGTTTGGGATCGGCGGCCAGGCTGTTGATGATTGGCTCCAGCGTTTCGGTCATCAGGCGACCAACAGCGATGTTGTCAAAAGAGACGTATAAATCAGCGCCCGGCCCTTCAATCGTCAGGCGATCGTAGTCAATGACAATAACACCCGCTTCTCTGGCCTGGGCAATAATGGCGGAGGCAGAGCCGCTGTCTAGATTGGTGATGAGCAGCACCTTGGCGCCATTGGTGATGGCCTGTTCGGCCTGGTTCTGCTGGAGGCGGGCATCGCCGTTGGCATTCACGATGTTGTAGGAGACCCCAGTCCCGGCAAAAGCCTGCTCAAAGTAACGCCGATCGTCATTTTCCCACCGGGCCGACGAAATACTATCCGGCAGCAAAACGGTGATCATGCCTTCAGTTTCGTTGAGCGAGGTATCGGTCTTTACCCGAGGGCTGGCGCAGGACACCAGGGCGAAGATAAAAGTGAATGCTGCCAGCCAGCTCAATTTGGGTAACACGGCCGTTTCCTTAAACAAACACACCCTGCTTCAGCCGAGAATTAGCTCTTTTTCTTGAAAGTAACATCAGCATACACGGCCAAAACCAGAACAACGCCTTTTAAAAGATACTGCCAGGAGGGCGCTACGTTAAGCAGCTGCAAGCCGTTCGACAAACTAGACATGATCAGCGCGCCAATCAGCGCGCCCCAAACAGTGCCCACACCGCCCAACGTTGAGGTGCCACCCAAAATAGCCGCGGCAATTGCGTCCAACTCATACCCTTGCCCGGCCGCGATCGTACCGTAACCCACATAAGAGGCCAACACCACACCAGCCACACCGCATAGAAAGCCCATTAACACAAAAACCAGAAAAATATTGTTACGGATGTTAATCCCAGACAACCGTGCAGCTTCCCGGTTGCCACCAATCGCATACGCATACCGGCCAAACCGCGTATTCACGGACATGTAAGATAAAATGACCGAAGCAATAGCCAGCAAAAGCACCGGGATTTGCACCCCGTTGTAACGATTCACAATAAAAACATATCCCACCACCAGCAAGGCGAAGAAAGTGGTGAGGCCATAATCGAGATAGACATTGGAGAGATCAAACCCATGCGATTTTTTCCGCTGCCTGCTGCGGAAGGTAGTGAAATACAGGGCAACAACAATTAGCCCGGCCATAATCCACCCACCCCAACTGCTCAGATAGCCTTGCGCGATATACGCAATGCCTGGTTGGTTAGCCGGGATCGTCTTGCCTTGCGTCACCAACAAAATTGCGCCGTTTAGAATGAACATGCTACCCAGCGTCACAATGAAAGACGGCACGTTCAAATGGGCAATGATGTAGCCCTGCACCACGCCCCAAAGTGAACCAACGGCCAGCCCAATAAAAACAGACAGGGTTGCCGCCACAATAGGCATATCAGGAATGATGTCGGTCCAGATTTCGGCCTGAAAGTAAGCGACTACCACCGAAACAAAACCAGCCAGCTTGCCCACCGAAAGGTCAATATTGCCAGTAACAATCACCAGCACCATGCCAATGCCCATGAAGGCTGTCACGGTCATCTGGCGGAACAGGTTAGAGAAATTTTGTGGGCTGAGGTAACGGCCGTCTGTCAAAAATGCAAAAAATATCCAGATAAATACCAAAGCTAAAATAATGGCATAAGTCTGAATATTTTGGCGGAACATACTCGCCAATTTTGAGCTTGATTCCGTTGGTTTGTCTTGCGTAGGAACAGCGAGTTTCATCCAGGATCTCCTTTCTTCAGGATCAGGCAATATTGGTAGCCATCGCCATTATTTTTTCTTGGGTGGCTTCAGCGACTCGCAACGTGCCGTTCGACCGGCCTTCGTGCATCACCATGATGCTGTCGCTCATCCCCAGCACCTCTTCCAATTCGCTGGAGATCATAATAATCGAAACGCCTTTTTCCGCGAGTTCATTCATCAATTTGTAAATCTCGTATTTTGCGCCAACATCAACGCCTCTGGTTGGATCATCCATAATTAATATCTTGGGACGAGACATCAACCATTTGGCAATGACCACCTTTTGCTGGTTACCACCAGAAAGCGAATTACACTGCGCCTGCAAATTCGGCGCTTTGATGGCCAGATTTTTTGCCTGCTTCATGCTCGCATCCAGCTCGGAATCTTTATCCAGGCTAAAAAACCGGGCAAATTGGTTGAGGTTAGGCAAGGAAATATTCTCCAGGATGGATTTGATCAATACCAACCCCTGCTTTTTGCGGTCTTCGGGCACCAGGCTGATGCCGTGCCGGATGGCATCACGTGCGCTCTTAAGGGTAACAGGTTTCCCTTCGAGCGTTATTTCGCCCTGCGTTACTTTGCCGTATTCGCCAAAAATTGTCGTCACCAGCTCGGTACGCCCGGAGCCCATCAAACCGGCAATTCCTAAAATTTCGCCCCGGCGCAGCGCAAAGCTGGCGCCGCTGACCACGCTGCGCTCAGGATTGTTGGGATCAGTGGCGTGCAGGTCTTTTATCTCAAACAGGATCTCACCCGGCTGACGATTCCCTTTGGGAAAGCGCTCTTTCATTTGACGGCCAACCATGTAGTTGACCAGCCGCTCTTCGGTTAATTCGCTGGTTGGCAGCGTGATTACTTTTTCGCCGTCGCGCAAGACGGTCACATTATCGGTGATCCGGAAAAATTCTTTTAACTTGTGGGTAATGTAGATGCAGGTGACCCCGTGCGCCTTCAGTGTGCCGAGAATTTCCATCAGCTTATCGATTTCGGCTTCGGTTAATGCGCTGGTGGGTTCATCTAAAATTAGCACCTGGGCGTTTTCGGAAAGCGCTTTGGCAATTTCCACCATTTGCATTTTGCCCACACCCAAATCTTGTACCACCGCCCGCGCCGACACATCCAGTTTGTAGCGCCGCAAAATCTCGCGAGTGTCCGCATACACCCGATTCCAGTTGATGGTGCCTCTCTCTGTAGGCTCTTTGCCCAGGTAAACATTTTCACCCACCGTCATGCTGGGCACCAGGGTTAACTCCTGGTGGACAATAGCGATGCCTAAATCTGTGGCCTGACGGATGGAACTATGCTCCAATCTTAATTCTTTGCCATTGTAAAGAACGCTGCCGTTGTAAGTGCCGTAGGGGTACACACCGGACAATATTTTCATGAGGGTGGATTTTCCGGCACCATTTTCCCCACACAGGCCATGAATTTCGCCGCGTTTGATCTGAATGGACACATCGTTTAAGGCAATGACACCGGGGAATTCTTTGGTCACATTTTGTATATCGAGGACGATATCATCGCTCACGAAACTCTCCTCCACGCCAATATCTGTCTAATTGCACAATCGACAAAACCCGGCCCCTGCCTGAACAGCAGGGGCCGGGTAATTTTATTTAAGTGAGGGTGGGATTACGGCCGTTCCGGGCGATCACCCTCAGGAATATCCCGGTACACGTCATCGTAGGATTGGAATTCGCTCGCCACAACCAGGTCATAGGCGTTATCTGCATTCACCTGGGCCACCGGCAGGAAGTAGCACTCCACTTCACCTTCTTGCGAAGGATCGTTGGTCAGCTCCGCCATCGTGTAGCTTTGCAGTCCATCCACAGCTTCACCCTTGATCAGCTGGTCCATAATGTTCACCGCCAGCGGCGACAGGTCCCGAATGTCTTTGAGAATGGAGACCGTGAGTTCACCTTTAACGATGCTGTTCACACCATCAGCCGTGGCATCCTGGCCAGAAATCGGCACAACGCCAGCCAGACCCTGGGCTTTCATCGCTTGCAGCGCACCCAAAGCCGTACCATCATTGGAAGCCACCACAGCATCAATGTCATTACCAGCCGCCACCAAAATGTTTTCCATGATCTTCAGGGCGTTGGCAGCATCCCAGTTGTCTACCCACTGGTCAGCAACAATTTCAATTTTACCTGCTTCCACATAGGGGTCTACAATTTCATCCTGACCTTGACGGAAAAGGATAGCGTTGTTGTCGGTGGGGCTGCCGCCCAACTTCACAACTCGGGCCGGACCATTGGCAGCCACGTCCCAGTTCTCGATGTCCAGCGCTTCCATGACACCCAACGCCTGCTGACGGCCAACTTCCACGTTGTTAAAGGAGAGGTAAGCCGCAATGTTTGGGGATTTGATGAGCCGGTCATATGCCAAAACCACGACACCAGCCTGGGCGGCACTGTCAATGGCCGTAGCCAAGGCGTCACCGTCTTCCGCCACCACAATGAGGCCCTTCACACCCTGGCTCACCATGTTGTCGATCTGGTCGATTTGCAGCTTAACGTCGTGGTTAGCCTCCTGCGACAAAACCTCGTAACCCAGGTCTTCCAGCAAGCCGCGCATTAAAACTTCTTCGTTCTTCCACCGTTCAGTGGCAAAGTCAGAAAACGAAAGGCCCACTTTAATGGTTTCGCTTTCCGTGGCTTCTTCTTCAGTGGTATCAGCTGCTGGGGCGGCCACGTCAGCCGTCTCATCGGTTGAGGCAGCTGGCTCGTCAGCACCCCCGCCACAGCTAATTAAAACGAACAGGGCCAGAACGGCCGTAAACAAAAAAACAAACTTGTTATATTTGGATTTCATTCCCTTCCTCCTTTGGTTTGGGCGAATTTACCAAAAAATTGTTACCGCCTTCTATTTATACTGAACAAAAAAAGGCTGTACACCCTCATCTCCCTCTCATCCTATGAGGGATTCCCCCCTGTTCATTAGGGGATTCCCCCCGATAAAGGTGAGAGTTGTGACAGTAGGCATAAACAAAATCCAATGGCATAATAAACAAATGCAAACTGCAAGCGTGCTTTTGGCTGACGATCATGCTGTTGTACGGGCGGGCATCCGCACTGCACTGGAAGACCTGCCCAACCTGGAGATTGTAGGTGAGGTAGGTGATGGCCTTGCACTTGTTCAGGCCCTGGAACAACTGCATCCCACGTGCTTGCTGATCGACATCACCATGCCAAACTTTGAGCCAATTTCCACTGTCCGGTGGATTCGCGCCCGGTATCCCGAACTCTTCATTTTGGTCGTCAGCGCGTATGATGACGATATCTATGTGCAGGGTTTGCTAAGCGCAGGTGTCAATGGGTACCACTTAAAAGATCAACCTCTAAACGATTTAAAATTGGCAATAACTCGTGTTCTTTCGGGGGAGCGCTGGATTTCCAGCGCCTTGCTAGACAAGCTGCTCAAACCACCGCCAACCGATAATCATCTCCCCCAATTGTCCGCCCGCCAACGCGATATCTTGCGGCTCTTAAGTGAGGGCCAGGACAATCGCTCAATTGCTTGCCAGTTAAACCTGAGCATCAAAACCATCGAAAACCACCTCACCCGGTTGTACCGCCAGCTAGGTGTGCAAAACCGCCTGGCAGCGGCCAGCTTTGTGCACGAACATCCCGAACTCACTGCCCACAGCGGCATGGCCATGCAAAAAGAGCCAGTAGAAGTCCAGCTGCCAATGGATCAGCAGCCGGCCATTCTCGTTGTAGATGACAACAAGCGATATCGCAGCCAACTGCGCCGTATGATTGGCAAAGTACAGCCCAACGCCATGATTTACGAAGCGGGCAACATGGCCGAAGCGCTGCGCCTGGTAGAAAAAGTTGTGCCCTGGCTCTCTTTTGTCGATGTGGTGCTGGCCGATGAGGACGGCATCATCTGCACCCGGCGCATTAAGGCGAAGCTGCCCGCTTCACGCGTGGTGTTAATTAGCGCCTACCCAGACCGGGAGTTTCACCGCCGTGGCCTAGAAGCTGGCGCAACGGCATTTTTAGACAAAAAGGATCTGGATGCAGCCACGCTGCGCCAGATCATTCAAGATGCAATCGATTAATGACTAGCCAACCCGTGCTCCGCGTCATTGGCATTTCCAAGCAGTTTGGCAGCCTGGCTGCGCTGCAAAATCTAAGCCTGGAAATCCGACCCGGCGAAGTTGTCGGCCTGGCCGGGCGCAGCGGCGCAGGCAAATCCGTTTTGATCGACATTTTGGCTGGCCTGCAAACCCCAGATTCCGGATCGATCTTTATCCAGGAAAAACAGCTCCAGTGGCCCTTCAGAGCCAGTTCATTTGGCATCAACGTCATCCATCAGGAACCGCAGCTGGCCGAACGGCTGGACGTAACCAGTAATATTTTTTTGGGCAATGAAATATGCTGGCCAATTCTGGATAAAGTTCTGCAAATTCCCCACCAACGTAAGATGGATAAGGAAGCATCCCGCTTGCTGCATGCGCTGGATGTGCGGCTGCCTTCTCTGCACGAGCAGGCGGGCAATCTTTCCAGCGAAAAGCGTCAGATGGTGGCCCTGGCTCAGGTGATGGCACGGCCGTCTCGCATCGTTTTGGTAGATGATCCCAGCTCCCTCTTGAGTTTGCCCTACCAGGAACGGCTGCTAGATTTGATTCGCGAATGGCAAAAGAACCAGGTTGGCGTGCTTTTTAGCAGTCAAAACCTCGATCACCTGTTCGCGGTGACGGACCGCATTGTGGTGCTGCGGCAGGGCCAGCTGGTGGACAACTACCGAACGGATGAGGCCAACCGGGAGCACATCGTGGCTGGGTTGATTGGCACAGCCGACCGCCAGCAGCGCACGCCCGTCATCTGGGCTTTAGACAGCTACTACCGGGCGCGCAAACAGGCCGAAATGCTGCGCCACAACCAGACTCTGCTGCGGCGCGATCTGGCGGCGCAAGACAGCCTGAACCGGCAGCTGGTGGAGCAGCTGGCCGACCAGGTTAAAGCGCTGGACAGTGCCAACCTGGCTTTGCAGGATGCCCAGCGCCGCCTGCTCACCGAGCGAGAGCAGGAACGCAAGCACCTGGCCCGTGAGCTGCACGACCAGATGATCCAGGATTTGCTCAGCCTGAATTACGAGCTGGAAGAAATGGTTTCCAGAACGCTGCAAGGCCCTTCGATTGTGCCGGAGCTTGAAGACATACGCAGCGATATTCGTACGCTGGTAGAAGATTTGCGCCGCATTTGCCGCGATTTGCGCCCACCAACGATAGACAGCCTTGGCCTGGGCGCGGCCCTCAATTCATACTTACATGATTGGAGCGGCCGTACCGGGATTGAGGTGCTTCTGGCAATTGATGAGAAATTCGGCCGCTTACCGGAAGAAATTGAGCTCTCCATTTTTCGCATTGTGCAGGAAGGGCTCAACAACATTCGCAAACATGCCGACGCCAGCCGCGCCGAAATCACGTTAAAGCACACCTCGCCGCGAATGCTGCTCATTTCAATTGCCGATAACGGCATTGGCTTGCAGAACAGCTTCAACCTGGGGGAGCTGGGAGAAAGCGGCCACTTTGGCCTTTTGGGCATCAGCGAGCGGGTAGCCCTGATGGGGGGGCGGCTGCATTTTCAAAATCTGGCCGAAGGCGGGCTGATCATCCAGGTGGAAATTCCGCACCCGCGCGTTATGCCCCAGGAGTAAACTATATTTTGCTTTCGCGGCTGCCACGGGTGGCGACCGGCAAATAACGGTAGGTTTGCATGGCCTCATCCACGCTAAACCAGGGGGTGTAGCGCGCCGAGAGTTCATCCAGCGGGTAGATGAGCGGCCGTTGTTTATAGGTGCTTTCCAGGATGTAGGTACGGCCGTTTTCCCGGTAAGTCACCCAGGCATGCGCTCCCGGCAAAGTAAACTCGTCGCCCCACTGCATCCGCCCCACCACAAACTCGGCAGGGATGTTCAGCTCCTTCAGCTTGCGCCAGGCCCACAGAGCATGATCCTCGCAGTCCCCTTTTTGCCGCGCTTCAAATTCGCCGGGATGCTGCCAGACGTCTTTCTGGTCAAACAGATCGGCATCACGCACGTATTCACACTGCCGCAGCCAGCGGCAAATGTCCGCCACGGACTGTACCTGGACGGTGCTTTCACCATTGAGGTAGTCGGTGAACGGCCGTCGCGACCCCGCGCCAAAGGTGGTGTGATGAATGCGGGCCGCTTCCCGCTCGTAGGCCAGCGGCAGCTGGTAGTGGTGCACCATCAAATCCACCAGCTGCGGCAAAGGGATGGACAGCTCATTTTGGTTGATGCGCAGGGAACGGCCGTTGGTTAAAGCCAGTTCCATCACCAGCAGCGGCTGCGGGGAACGGCTGGTGGTCACGGTGAACAGCCGAACGCCAAGCAGGTCTGCAGCCGCCAACACCCGTTCATGGAACGTGTGGCGCAGGATGATTTGCTCCGGCCGCAGCGTCAGCCGCCAGGTGAAAATTAAGCTAAGGTACAAAAACAGCAGACCCACCGCCAGCGGCCACAGGCCAAAAAACACCATCGACGCCAGGCGCAAGCCGGTCTCCGCCTGCCCACCCCAGATGACGGCGCCGCCGACCAGCAGGCAAACCAGGCTGATGCCGATCCCAAACAGGAATGTTTGAAAACGGCCGTTAAACGATTGGGGCAAGGGTTGGTGGATATCGACTGTTCTTTTTTTCATGGCAGTTGTTACAATGATACGCAGTTTACTTACAAAACAAATCGCTGTGGAATGGTACGGCCGTTCTCATGCGCAGTTTAAGTAGCGTTTATCAATTTTTTACAACCTTGTGCCATAATGGCCACTCTGAAATTTCGGAGCCTAAACTTCGGCCCTTACCTTCTGGAGGTTTTCCTGTGAAAAAAACACCCCTTTTGCTGACCCTGCTGGCCTTGCTTGGCCTGATGCTGGCCGCCTGCGGCAGCGCAACGACGACCGATACGGCCGTCCCTAACGAATCCACCACCGACGGCGATAACGGCATCGTCAACACTTCGGCACAGTCCAGCGTGCCCACGCAGGATGTTGACGTCACTGAAGAGATCGTCACCACCCAGACCTACATCGACCTGTACAACCGCCTCAACGATTCCGTCGTCAATATCCAGGTTGTTAGCCCCAATTCAGGGCTTGACCTCTCTCAATTCCAAATCATCCCCAATCCCGAAGATCCCGATTCTGAACTGCCCGAGGACTTTCCGGAATTGCCTGACGATTTCCACGAAGAGCTGGAAGCTTTCCCCTTACAATCCCAGGGCTCTGGTTTTGTGTACGACAAAGAAGGCCACATCATCACCAACAACCACGTTGTGGCCAATGCCACCCGCATCACCGTCATCTTTTCCGATGACACCGAAGCCGAAGCCGAAATTGTGGGCACCGACCCCGGCTCCGACCTGGCCGTCCTTAAGGTGGAGGTTGATCCTGACCGCCTGGTGCCGGTAACTATTGGCAACTCCGACAGTTTGCAAGTAGGGCAGCTGGTAGCCGCCATCGGCAACCCGTTTGGTCTGACTGGGTCTATGTCTACCGGCATCATCTCTGGACTCGGCCGTGTCCTGCCCGGCGGTGCATCTGCTCCCGGCGGACAACGCTTCAACATCCCCGACATCATCCAAACAGACACTGCTATCAACCCCGGCAACTCTGGCGGCCCACTGCTAAACTTAAGCGGTGAGGTGATTGGCGTCAACACCGCCATCCAACTCAACGGCAACAGCGCGTTTGGCGCCATGCCCAGCTTTGGCGGCATCAGCTACGTGGTACCGTCCAACATTCTCACCCAGGTTGTGCCCCAGCTCATCGAAAATGGGGAAATCTCTTACCCCTGGCTCGGTATCTCCGGCACTACCCTGACCGATGATCTGGCCCAGGCAATGGAGCTGCCTGCCGAGCAAAACGGCGTGCTGGTTTATGAAGTGATCGAAGATGGCCCGGCGGCGGCGGCCGGTCTGCAAGGCACCGATGAGCAAACCACCATCGACGGCTTTACGGCCTTCATCGGCGGCGACGTCATCACCAGGATGAACGATGAGGTCATCAACAACTTCGATGACCTGCTCACCTACATCGTGCGCCAGACCAGCGTGGGGCAAACCGTCACCCTGGAAATTATCCGCGATGGCGAGACGCAAAACATTGAGGTAACGCTTCAGGCCCGGCCTTAAACTGCTCGCAGGTTTGCAAGTGGCAAGTGTGCAAGTTGCAGGTGGCAAGTGGAAGGTTATCTGCAACCTGCAACTTGCCACTTTCTACTTCTCACTTTCACGAACTGTCCCATTCAAGTGCTTCATGCTAAAATGACCCCAAGACCACTTAAAGAGGTTACATTGTGATAATTGACGTAAACGAAGAAACATTCATCGAGGATGTGTTGGAACAGTCGGAAGAACTGCCGGTTATTGTAGATTTCTGGGCGCCGTGGTGTGGCCCGTGCCGCATGTTAAGCCCAATTCTGGAGAAATTGGCGGCTGATCCCACCCTGAATTTTGTATTGGCCAAAGTCAACGTAGACAACAACCCGAACCTGTCGATGCAGTACCGGGTACAAAGCATTCCAGCCGTGTTGGCCTTTGTCGATGGCGATGTCGCCGACGAGTTTATTGGCGTGCAGCCGGAACCGAAGATTCGCCAGTTTATCGAGAAGCTTATCCCCAGCGAGTTGGATGAAGCCCTGGGTGACGCCGAGAGCCTGTTGGGTACCCGCCACTGGGTCAAGGCCGAACAGGCGTATCGTGAAATTATGGAGGAATATCCCAACCGGGCCGACGTGGCCCTGAACCTGGCCAAAGCTTTGCTGGCCCAGGGCGAAGGGTGCGAGTCGCGCGATTACTTGAAGGGCATCAAAGATGGCAAAGAACTGGTGGAAGCTGAAAAGCTGCTGCCGCTGGCCAACTATTTGTGCCTCATTGCCGAGGACTTAACCGAGGATGATGAGCTGTCGGCGCTGGAAATACAGTACCGGCAGGGGGCACGGTTGATCAGCCGGGGCAACCTGGAAGCGGCCCTGGACGGCCTTATCGATGTGCTGCGCCAGGACAGGCGCTACGGCCAGGCGCGGCAGGTGATGCTGGGCCTGTTTGCCCTGCTCGGCGACGACGACGACCTGACGCAGACGTACCGGGTTGAACTGGCTTCTGTGTTATTTTAATTCCCGTAGAGACGTTGCATGTAGAGACGTTGCAATGCAACGTCTCTACCCAAATTTTTACCAAACGCCCGGTGTACCAGACGCGGGCGTTTTATTTTGTATGATTGTTTCGTCGAAGGTGACGGCCGTATTCCACCAAAAACCCTTGCTAGACTACCTGGCAGGCCGCTTCACCTACCAGACCCGCGATACCTGGCAGGCGCGCATTGATGCGGGCGAGGTGACCTGCAACGGCCGCCCCACCATCCCCCACCAGATCGTCCGCCAGGGAGACGTGATCGCCTGTGACCTCCCTGAACCGCCCCTGCCAGAGATCAACCTGGATTACCAATTGGTGTACGAAGATCCCTGGCTGCTGGCGGTGAACAAGCCGGGGAATTTGAAGGTGCACGGACACGGCCGTTTTGTCCAGGCTAACCTCGTGTACCAGCTACGCTACAGCCACACGCCGCCCTACCCCGAAGCGACGCTCATCAACCGGCTGGATCGCGACACCTCGGGCATTGTCCTGCTGGCGCGGGATGCCGACACTTTGCGCGAGGTGCAGGCCCAGTTTGCCGCCCGCACCGTGGCCAAAACATACCTGGCCGTGGTGCAGGGCATTCCGGCAGCGGCCGTGCAAACCATCGACCTGCCCATTGACCGCCTGCCCAGTGCCGAGGGCGTGTACCGCTTTGGTGTGGTGAAAGGTGGCAAACCGGCGCAAACGGCGGTGGAAGTGATACGGCCGTTTCCACCCCACCACACCCTCGTCCGCCTCACCCCCCAAACCGGACGCACGCACCAGCTGCGCGTCCACCTGGCCGCCATCGGCCATCCCATCGCCGGGGACCGGCTCTACACTCTGAATGACGCCGAATTTTTGGCCTGGTGTGAGGACAATAGCCGCGACGGCGTGCCGCTGCCGCGCCAGGCGCTGCACTGCGCCCAAACCACCATCTGGCACCCGCAGCTGAAACGGCCTCTCACCCTCACCGCCCCTTTGGCCACCGACATCGTTGCTTTTTTGCACACGCTTGATCCATCGTTTGAGATCAACACCCTTTACTGAGGCAGGCTCCGAACCTGGAACAAGGGCAGCGCCTCGGCGCTGCCAAAGATCGCGGGGGTTTTTCAGGTTTTGGGAGCAAAATGCTCCCAAAACCTGAAAAACCCCAGTCATCCTCCCCGCACGGGGCGCAAAGCACCCTCGTGCGGGATGCCAACTCAGCGATTACAAAAATTTATGGATAACACACCAAAAAGTGCATACTATGTCTCTCTTTTTCTCGGAGCATAAAAAACGGCCGTATACTTTCAGCACACAACTTTGGAGGTAAACAAATGCCAATTCTAGACAACTACCAGCAGTTTAACGGCCGTCACTGGGAAACCGGCACGGTTTGTAACTTTTTGGCCTACACCGGAGTGAAAGCACCGCACACGGGACGGCCGTACAGCGAAGCCTTACTCATGGGCATCAGCGGCGGCGCGGTGATGGGTTACTTCTCCTTCGCCTACGAGGGCTACGATCCCCAGGCCCGCATCCTCACCCGCAATACCTTCGATCCGCTGGACACGATGCTGGCCCGCCTGGGCATCGTGCAAAACCGCCTGCACACCACCAACCCAGACAAAGCCGTGGCCAATCTGGTAGACACCCTGGCAGACGGCGAGCCAGCCATCGTCTGGGCCGATTTTTTCAGCCTGCCCTACAATGCTTTCCCCTACGACGAAGGCATGTGGGCCATGTTCCCCATCCTGGTCTACGGCTACGATCAAGCCACCACCACCGCCCACATCGCCGACCGGGCCCGCGTGCCGCTCACCGTCAGCACCGAGGCGCTGCACAAAGCCCGTGCCCGCGTGAAAAAAGACAAGTTTCGTGTGCTCACCCTGGAGCCCCCTATGCCCGACAAGCTGCCGGGCGCCGTGCAGGCAGGCATCTGGGACTGCCTGAAGCTGTACACCGAAAAACCACCCAGAGGCTCCAAAAACAACTTTGGCCTGGCCGCCTATGAGAACTGGGCCAGACTGCTCACCAAACCCAAGACACGTCTCAGCTGGGCGCGCGAGTTTCCCCGCGGGCGCAAGCTGCTGGCCGGGCTGATGGGCGCTTTTCACGACATCAACTGCTTTGGTAAGGTGGGCTTTGCCGAACGAGATGTCTATGCCGACTTTCTGGATGAAGCCAGTGTGATTCTGGACAAGCCCGCGCTGCAAGAAGCGGCGGCCGGATTCCGGCGCAGCGCGGCCGCGTGGGATACACTCAGCCAGGCGCTGCTGCCCGCCAACGTGCCGCTGCTGGGCGAGATGGCCCACATTCAGCTGGAGCAGCGCGATCTGCTGCTCAACCAGGGCAGCGCCGCCATCGACGAAATTAAGCAGCTAAAAGCGCGCGAAAAAGCGCTGCTGGCCCAGGCTGAAGCAGAGTTTCCGCTGAGTGAAAAAGAGGTGGAAGCGTTTCAGGCGGAGTTGGCCGAACAGGTTTTGCAGATTTGTGCCGTGGAGGAAACGGCCGTCACCAAGCTGCGCCAGGCGATGTTGGCTTAACCAGGTAATCCAGGCTTAAATCAGCGCCTGTTCCCCAGCAGAAGCGAGCGGCAAATAAACCTGGAACGTGGTTCCCTGGTTGGCACCCTGGCTGACCACGTTCACCTGGCCCTGCATCATGCGGCTGATGGCCTGGACGATAAACAGGCCCAGCCCCAGGCCGCGCCGTTCATCCACGTTGCTGGCGCGGTAAAACAGCTCAAACACGCGGGCCTGCTCCTGCGGCGGAATGCCAATGCCTTCATCCTGGACCTCCAGCACAAACTGGTGCTCGTCGTGCCAGAAACGGACCTGAACCTGCGTTTTATCGTCTGAATATTTCAGCGCATTGGAGACGAGGTTAGCCCCAATCTGCTGCAGCAGGTCGAGATCGGTGTGCACCGGCGTTTGCAGTTTGGCAGCGTACTGGAAGGTGACCCGGTGCGGTCGGGTTACGTCGCGCAGGATTCTTTCCGAAAGCTGCTGGCTTAGGAGGCTAAAGGGGAAGGTCTGGTAAGACGGCCGTATCCGCTCCCGCTGCGTCTGTTCCACCAGCGTCACGTCCTTCAGCAAATCGTTGAGGTAAAACACCGCCTCGCGAATGCGGCCATGAGCCGCGTCACGCCTCTCGGGCGACAATCTCTCGTAAAACTGCTGCAGCAGCTCCGACGAACTGTTGATGATGGATAGGGGCGTGCGAAATTCATGAGTCACCACGGTGATGATGCGCGATTGCAGTTCACCCAGCTCCGTTTCCAGGGCCAGCGCCTGCGCCAGCTTGCCCGCCAGCTGCTGCTCACGCGCCAGGGATTCTTCCAATTCGCTGGTGCGGGCCAAAACAGCTTCTTCCAACGCTTCATTTTGCAGCCGGTAAGCGGCCGTTTCCCGCTGTGCCTGGTTCACCACCTGCACCTGTTCGATAGCCTCATTAAAGCTGCGCCGCCACAGGTACACCAGGAGGGGCAGTGCCGAAAACATCACCATCAGCGCCAGGAACTGTGCCAGAGGTTCATAGCCGCTGTTGCCAGCCAGCCGCCCAGACGATTCCAGCCAGACCAACATACTGCCCAGGGCCCAGTTTAGCCCGGTAATGACGATACTGACTCGCGTGCCGCTCACAAAACCGGCCACCAGGGGCGTCAGCGTAACGACGCTGATAAACGGTGTGCCGGTTAACCCCTCCGGGCCAGCTACCGTCGTTATGGCCAGCGTAATCCACAAAACGACTGATATCAAATGCCCCGTTTCGTGCACCCAACCCGCATTCAGGCTGAACTTGGCCAGCACCAGGCAAATTAGCAGCGCAACCACCGCCGCCAAAAACCGAGTTTGGTTTATGGAAGTAGTCACCAAAGGCAGCAGGACAAAAATGATGCTGATCAAAATCAGGCCAGCCCGAATTAACAAATTGATCAGGTGGGCCTGACGGGTTTTTTCTTCCTCACCAGCAAACAGGGGAGGGGCTAACCATCTTTCCAGGTACTGCACAACAGCCATAAAAATTTACGTTTTGATCCTTTTGCTTTCCGCATTGGCGTGCATATCCAGGTACCGCAGCCAGGCGCCAAGGGTAATCATGCCGTACCGATTGTGTTTCACCTTCATAAACTGGTCTACCATGTTGTCATCCAGCGCTTCAGCCAAAGCAACACTCTTTTTTCGTACCAGGCGAAACTCCGCTTTTAGCTGTTCCCAGGTGCGGCTGCGCGATGGCCGGTAACTGTCATAATCGTCTTCTTTGAAGGGTTCACCTAGACCCACCCGCAAACGACTCTGACCCCACAACTCAATGCCCACAATGTGGCTCAGCACCTGCCGGTTGCGCTCGCTATCTGGCGCTTTTTGAAGACGGCGTTCAATTTTTTCCCCGCTTGCCGTTAACTTTTCCCCCCAGGCCGACATGGTCCATTTTTGACCCGGCCGTTCCAACAGGAAGTGGCGCAAAAATCTCTGAAACATAAATCTACATCTCCAGGCTTGGAAAAACAATCATACTTTTGTGGAAACTCTAAAGACATTGGTAATAGTACAAGGGCAGCATCGTTGTCATGGCGGCTAAACCTTAAAGCAGCGGCGGCATTTGGTCAACCCACAGCCGGACCAACTCCGCCCGAAAGCGATAAAGCGGCGTTTTGCCCGGCTGACCAGATGGCCCAATTGGCAGCTGGCTGGCCAGCAGGTCACGGCTTTCCAGGTGGTCCAGGTCAGACTGCCAGCGATCCGGCGACACATGGCCGCGTTCACCCAGGAACTGGCGCAGGGCTTTGATGGTCACTGGCTCATCGCTGCGGCTCAGATCGGCCACGGCCCGCAGCGCCAGCCGCGCTTCCTCACTCAACTCGGCCCAAAGGTAGCGAAAATGAGTCTCGCCCCGCTCCAGAATGCGCTGCACGACGTGATCTACGTCCACCGTGGTGAGGTAAGTGACCTCTAATTCGTTGTGTACCTGCACCAGCTCATGCAGCAGCACTTGGGCCAGGTAGGGTTGGCCAGCCGTCAGGTGCACCAAACGGCCCAGCGCCGGTGGATCATACGCCACCTTGTAAGGCGCTACCGGGCCGGTGATCAGCTGGTGCATCTCCACCGATGACAACGGGGCAAGAGTGCGGTAAACCGCGTTCTCCAGCAGCATGGCCCAGGCGTCCACGGCCGTTTCCCCCACATTATTCCCGGTAAAAACAAAGTCGATCTGGCTCTCTTGCTGGCGCAAGGTGTGGAAAAAGCGCAGGATGTCCGCGGGCAAACGGCCGTCGGCCACCCGCTGCGGCAGCAGGTCAGCGTCATCTACCAGGAGCAGCAGCTTCTGGTCGCCCAGCAGCGGCCACAGGCTGCGTAAAAAGCGCGAGCGGAAGAAAAATTCGGGTGACTCGGCAAACTCCGTCCGGGGCGGCAGCACGGCATTGATACCTTTTTCAGAGAGGGCAAACACAATCTCATCGGCCAGAGCGTACAAAAAATCGGCTTCGTCCTGCGCCGGATGCCCCTGCATGTCCAGGCGCACCGCCAGATGGGTGGCCGCCAGCGCTCCAGGCAGCTGGTTCAGCAGCGACGTTTTACCGATGCGCCGCACCCCCTCCAACACAATGAGACTGCTGCGGCTGGCGTGGGCCAGGCTGTCCTGCACAAAACGCAGCTGTTCGCTGCGCCCGGCAAAAAAATCGCCGGGTTGTAGCGGCGCGCCGGGCAGGTAGGGATTGGGTTGAATGGGCAGAAACGGCCGTTCCTGCCGGGCAAAAACCAGCGTGTGGGCAAACGTCTGCCGATGGTCGGCGGCTACGTCGTCGGCAAAACGCAGTTCGCCAGCCAACCGCAGTTCCTGACGATCTGCTTCCGGCATGATAAACAGCGTCACCGGCTGCGCCGCGCCAGGTGGCAGCTCTGCCAGCTGTGCCTCGCTCTTAACACCCAGCAGATGGTAACCTTCGCCCGGCAGCAGCTGCACATGCACCGTTTGCGCCGGGCTTAAGCCCTGGTTGTGCACCTGCCACACCAGCGGCAGCTCCTCGGCAAACTCGGTGTGGTGCGTGGTTAAGGTCACCACCAGCGCGGCCTGCGCCGTCACCTGGGCTATCTCGGCCTGGATGATCTGCTGCCAGCGCCGCAGCAAGCGCTCCAGGGCGGGCAGGTGCGGCAGCGACACGGGCAGCGTTTGGGCCAACGCCGCCTGAACGGCCGTTTGCGCTTCACCAACGGCCGTTAGACTGTTCTCCAAAAAGATGAGGCGCGTGGCCAAATCTTCGGCCTGGTTCACTTTTTGCAGCTGGTGGGTAATGCGGCTGAGCTGACGGCCGTGCTGCACCACCAGGGCAGGCAGCGCGGTGCTGTTGGGCGGCGCGGGCAGCGTGAGCGCATCCACTCCCGCCAGCGTCTGAACCGGCAGCGCCGCCTGGAGCATCTGGTAAAACGGACCCAGGTCGGTGGCCCAGCGCCAGCCGCGCTGCCCGGCCAGCAAACGGCATACGGCCGTCACCGCCCGTTCATCCAGCGCCACCTCATGGCTCTGCCCCAGGGTGTGCAGGGCCGCGGCCACCTGGGCCACGGCCGGGTGGCTGCGCTCAGTTTGCCGGGCCAGATGGGCCAGCACGTCGTACGCCCGCGGCGTCTGCTCAAACAGGCGGTAGAGCAGCGGCAGCAGCTCCTCGCTTTGCTGGCGCACGCGCCGCCGCAGCTGCGCGGCCCGGTCCACCGGGCGGGTGCGGAAGCTGAGCACAGGCACTACCAGGAGCGCCTGCCAGCCGCCCAACACCCCAGCCACGCTCAGGGCCAGCAGCCAGGCCAGCCACGGCGCGGCAAGCACGCTGGCAACTTGCGACCCTGGACTTTGAAAAAGTGCCTGTTGGCGCTGCAGCAGGTCAACGGTTTCAGCCGCCAGCCCGTCATTGGCCGCCAACCAGTGGTCCGACCAAAGGGCCGCAGCGCCCCATAACAGATAAGCCAGGTGCAGCAGCAGCATCACCAACGCCGTCACCACGACAAACGTTGCCAGCCAAACGGCCGTCACCCGCGCCCGCCAGCGGTCCACCGGATTTTTCAGCAGCAGCACCACGCCAAAACCGAGGTTGACCAGGGCAAAAAGCAGGAGTGGCCACAACAGGGGAGAGATCTGCGCCAGTTGATCCGTGAAGGAACGCCAGGTAGCGGGCACCACCAGGGCGGCCAGTTCTGGCCAGTTTTGGGTGAAGGTCAGCAGCAGCCAGAGCAAAGCCCCGACCACCGCCACAAGAGCCATCACCAATCCCGCCCGCAGCCCGAGGCGCAGGGCGGCCTGGTCCCCGGCGAACCATTTTTTGAGCGGTTCATCTGTCTGGAGCAGATCGAGCAGCGACGGCCGTTGCGCCACCACCTCGCCCCGTCTGCGCCAGCCCACCACCGCCCCAGACACACCCCAAAAGAGGAGCAGCAGGGGCAAAACCAGCTCCGGGTGAACTGGCCAATCGCCCACCGGCTGGCTAAATTGGTGCAGCCAGGTGGCGGTAGCCGGTAAAAGATCGGCAGGGGATTCGAGGATGGCGGTAGGAAGACGGCCGTACCCAAACAAAACACGCGCGGGCAACCATAGCGCCTGGTAGATGAGCAGGCCGGCCACCAGCCCTGCCTGGCTGCCCCGCAGCACCCCTTGCCGCCAGCCAATCGCCCTGGCCTGCCGCGCCGCCCAAAAACCGAGGCCCAGCAGCACCGGCAGCCCCAACACCGCCGAGCCAATGAGCCAGATGAGGTGGATTTGTGGGGGAAACGGCCGTTGCCACCCCACCAACCAGCGCGGCGCCAACAAACTAATTAGAGGATACAAACCAGCCAGAGTGATGACCATGCCACCAATCAGGCCAGTTCCCAGGGCACGTTTCATCGGATCAATAGCCAATTGTCAATGGTCAACGACCAATGGTTAATTGAACTTTACAGCTTTTGCCGGGCCGTTTGGATGCTGGCATTCATGATGCGGCTCAGTTCCGAACATTCCTGCAAAATCAGCTCCATTTTTGCAGCCGGGTGCATGGCGCTGCCCACAATGATGCGCAGCCAAACGCTCGACTCGTTCAACTCTTTCAAACACAACTTGAGCTTGTGAATAAAATCCTTCACGCTTTCGGCCCCACGCGCCTCCGCATAATGAGCCGCTGGCGAGGTACCGCTGCGCAGCAACTGTCCTCCAACATGGTCGCCTGACCTCGTCTGCGGCAAAGCATCACACAACACAATGATCCGCACCGCAAAATCAATCAGCCGCTTTTCAATGTCATCTCCTTTGGCCATAGTTCCCTCCTAAACTATTTCATGCATTAACAATTGAAAATTGAGCATTAACAATTGACCATTCTCACGGCTCCCACTGATAGTGAACCAGGGTGCTGAGATAATATTGGCCCTGCCACTGCTCCACGCCCACTACCCAGGTGCCCCAGTTGAGCCCGTCAAATTCGTTGGTGCCGGGGCGGTAGAAAGAGATGAAGTTGAGCGGCGCATAGGCGTCGGGGAGGACGACAAAACCGGTGGTGGGGCCGTGAAAAATTTCGTTGCAGGCCATTTCGGTGGCAGCTAAAAAGTCGGTTTGCAGACGGGGCAGCAGCACCTGGGCGGGTGTACCGAGGATCGCTTCGCCGCTGCCAGCCGCGCTGCCCCAGTTGTAGCTGGTGGGGTCGCTCAAAAGATTGTTATTGTCCAGGTTGGTTTCCGCCTCGTACCAGAGCAGGCGCACGCGCAGGCCGCGTTCCGGGTGGATGAGTTGGGCGAGGGCGGCATCGTCTTGATTGGCTACGGCCGTTTCCAACCGTTCCAACAGCTGCGTGACCGAACTGTCGTTACAGAATTCACTATCGGGCACAAACCCCGTCAGAAAGCGGCTGTTGACCCAGCCCGAGACCGCACCACGCTGCACCGGCACCCAGGTGGAACCGGCCACCACATGGCCATTGCCAGTAATTTGCACGTCGGTGGCGGTGGGCGGGATGGTGCCGACGATGCCAAAACTCACGCCGGGGCCAGAGCGCACGTTGAGCACGTCCGTTGGCTCGACAAAGATGGTGGCGTAATCAGCCGGGTCATTGGCCGAGATCGTGGCGGTGGGCGGTACGGCCGTTGCGCCGGGGACGGCCGTTGCGCTGGGAACGGCTGTGGGAGATGGTACGGTGCTGGTGGGCACTGCTTCTGGGGCAGCGGGTGGGGTGACGGTGGGAACGGCCGTTGGCTCCGGCGGCGGTTCGGTGGTGGCAGGCGGCGAGGTGGGCAGCGCCAGCGTGGGCACTGGCGTAGGTTCAGCGGCACCGCCACAGCCCGTCAGCAGCAAAACCATGCCCAAACCACAGCAGAAATTTTTGATTGCAGCTCGCACAGTCATCGTTTGCTCCGGTGTTGTTTGCGCCGATCCCGACTAAAAACATAACTCACAGGTAAACGTTCAGCCGTATCTGGCGTCAGGGCAGCGCCCTCGTGCGGGATGCCAACTGAACGGTTCACTCACATTCGCCGCGCATACATTAAATGTTGAACTTGATGTTAATCACATCGCCGTCTTGCACGATGTAGGTTTTGCCTTCCTGGCGCAGCTTGCCTGCGGTGCGCGCCTGCGCCAGCCCGCCCAGGGCCACGAGCTCCGCGTAGGCCACCGTTTCGGCGCGGATGAAGCCTTTGGCCAGGTCGGTATGGATAGTGGCGGCGGCGTCTACGGCCGTTGCCCCCCGCGCAATCGTCCAGGCCCGTACCTCGTCTTCACCCACGGTGAAGAAGGATTGCAGCCCCATCAAATCGTAGCTCAGACCAATGACCCGGTCCAGGCTGAGCTCGGTGACGCCGTATTCTTCCATGAACATTTCCAGCGATTCGGTATCCCCGGCGGCGCTGAGCTGCGCCAGTTCCATCTCCAGCTTGCCACGCAGGTTGGCCATGACTGTGTGCGGCTGGTCGTAGTCCAGGTGCACCTCGTCCTGGTCATCACCAATGTTGAGGAGCACCACGGTGGGTTTGAGGGTGAGCAGGCCGTAACCGCGCAGCATTTTTTCCTGCTCTTCTGTGAGATCGAGGGTGCGCAACGGCCGTTCATCGCTCAACGTCTCATTCAACTGCTGGAACAGGGCCAGCTCGGCCTGGGCTGCCGCTTTGTTTTTCGACGCCCCTTTGCGCAGGCCGTCTTCAATCTTTTCGATGCGCCGCTCGACCACGCCCAAATCGTTGAGCAGAAACTCCGTGTCCAACGCTTCTAAGTCGCGGGCGGGATCGACGCTGCCGTCGGGATGCGGCACCAGGTCAGATTCAAAGGCGCGCACCACGTGGACAAAGCCATCGAGCCCGGCGAGGTGGTTGAGCAGTTCGCCGCTCATGCCGCCGCCCTCGTTGGCCCCTTTTTTAATGCCCGCCACGTCGGTGTAGGTAATTTTGGCGAAGGTGGTTTTTTTGGGGTTGAACATGCGGGTCAGCACGTCCACCCGTTCATCATAGACATCAACGACGGCCGTGAGCACGTCAAACCGGCCGCCCAGGCTTTGCCCCGTGGGGGCATCCCCCTTGGTGAGCGCGTTGAAGACGGTGGTTTTGCCGCTGCTGGGCAGGCCAATAATCCCTAGTTTCATTGTTTAATTTCCAATTCGTTGTAAAGACCATTCATCAATAAAAAAGCCGTTGCTGGCCAGGGCGTAGCGCCCGCGCATGCCTACACCAACGCGCACCGTTTGGGCGGTATCTATGGAGAAGGTGTGCTCAAACACGCCCCATTTGCCAAACCCGGCGCCAAAAGCCAGCCAGCCCGTACCACCACCGGGAGCAATAAAGCGCACTTCACCGGAAGCGGGATCACCGGCATACTGTTTGCCGCCATCGTAGCTGCTAACCAGATCGGGGAAAACGTAGGCGGTGAAGCGGTAGGTGCCGGGCTGCAAGGCGATGTCCTGCAAAAAGCGCAGGCTGATGGGGCCATTGCCCTTAAACGCTTTGATGGTGTGTTCCCCATCACGAATAAACAGGCCGCGTTCGCTATCCGGCAGTTGGAAGTAAGGCAGCACGCGAATTTCGGGCGGGAACCAGACGTCCCAAGGCTGGCTGCCAAAGCCGGTCGGGCCAGAATCGAATTCCAGCGTCCAACCGTTGGGCAGCTGGAATTCCGGCGCGCCGTTGAGGTTGTACCAGCCGCCTTCAAAAGAGCCGTTAACCAGCAGATTGCCGCTGGGAGCGGGCGGGGCCGTCGGTGGTGGCGGCGGCTGAGTATTGACGGCCGCACTGGTGGGTGGAACGGCCGTTGGCGCTGCGGTTGGTTCCTCGGTGGCGGTCGGTTCCTCGGTGGGTGCTTCAGTCGGGGCATCGGTGGCCGTGGGTACAGGGGTACTGGTGGGCGGGGGCGGCATGGTGGGCGCCGGGGGCAGCGTGGCGGTCTCGGTAGGCGGCACCTGAGTGGGAATATCGGTGGCCTGTGCCACTTCGTCGGCGGCAGTTTCTTGGGCCGTAACGGTGAGGGCAACGGCCGTATCCACCGTGGCCTGTACGCCTTCGGGGGTTAATGCTTCATCTTCTTGGCAGCCTGCCAGCCCCCACAGCATGATCAGGAGCAGGATGAGCAGCCAGTTGTTAGGCTTCCATAACCTTTGCATTTTCTTCAACTTTATCCTCCGGTTCAAGGAATCGGCAAAACGGCCGTTACACCCCAAAAATAATAATGGGTAACGTGCGGTCCGGTTGGACGTAGTTACCCATCTGTGTAACGTTTTTTACCGTGGAATGAACCACGCGAATTGTATGCAGGGTAGATCGAATTAGCAAGTTGATGGGGAACGGCCGTTACCGCCACAAACGAATAATCTCTACCAAAATCAGCAAACCACCGCTGCTCACCAGCCCGGTAATAAAGGACAAATACGCCAGCCGCACGTAGCGGTACTTCTGATGCCCCAGGTAAACGCCCAGCTCATATACCTCTCGAACCTGCGCCTCGTACACCTTGTCGGCAGAGTGCATCATCTCATCCATGATCTGGCCAAAATCCTCGTAATCCAGGTTCATGAAGTTGCCAAAAAACAAAATGTTGCAGTCCGGATTTTTGATGTCCGGCCGGAAATCGAAGTTCAGCTTGGGCATTACCGCATAGGCGGCAAAAAAGACGGTCATTACACAGAAGAAAATTAGCACCACCACCGGCCAGCGCAGCACCGGATCGCTCAGGTAGCCAATGGAAAAGGTGGTCAACAACGCTGCCAACGACAGCATGATGTTGGCCTTCACGTCGGCCATGGAGCTGAGCTGTACATGATGCATACGGGTCTGGCGCAGCAGGTGGTCCAGGTGGGTGCCGGGCGCAATCGGGGTCATAGAGTCCTCCTATACAATTCGGGTTGAGATGTTTACAAAGAGGTGCGACGCACTTTTATGGGCGCAAAGCGTAGCTAAGCCATTAAAGAAAGTGCGTCGCACCTGGTAAATATTGTAAACTTACTCGCAAAACAGTGATAGAGGGAGGCAATTTCTGATGACCCACCAACAATTTCTTACCACCAGCCGCGGCCTGCAGCGGCACACGCCGCCGATGCGGCTGTACGAAAAGGCCAAGCGGCTGGGCATCTGGAACCCCAGCGATATCGACCTGGCGCAGGACAAAGCCGACTGGCAGCGGCTGGCTGCCGATGAACAAGATTTGCTGCTGCGCCTGACGGCGATGTTCCAAGCAGGCGAGGAGGCAGTCACGCTGGATTTGCTGCCGCTGATGATGGTGATTGCCCAAGACGGCCGTCTCGAAGAAGAGTTGTACCTCACCACCTTTTTGTTCGAGGAAGCCAAACACACGGACTTTTTCAACCGTTTTCTGGCGGAAGTGGTGCAGGCCAACCCCGACTTAAGCCGTTATCACACCGAAAATTACCACACCGTCTTTTACCAGGCGCTGCCCCAGGCGCTGCAAGCGTTGCAGCAAGATCGCTCCCCGGCGGCCCAGGTGCGCGCCTCGGTGACGTACAACATGATTGTGGAGGGGGTGCTGGCCGAGACCGGGTACCACGGCTACTTCACCGTGATGCAGCAACACAACATTTTGCCCGGCGTGCGCCAAGGCATTCGCCTGCTGCAGCAGGACGAATCACGCCACATCGCCTATGGTATTTTTTTGCTCTCCAGATTGGTCGCTGCCGATGACAGCTTGTGGGAAGTGTTGGAAGAAACGATGAACGAGCTGCTGCCGCCAGCGCTCGGCGTGGTCGGTGATGCCTTTGCCTGCTACGAGGCGATGCCGTTTGGCCTGGAGGAGTCTGTTTTTACCGAGTATGCGCTGAGCCAATTCCAAAAGCGGGTTGAGCGGCTGGAAAAAGCGCGAGGCGCGTCGCTGGAAGAAATTTACCGCGTCACGCAGCGGGCGATTGATCAGGATGACAGCTAGGCCAAATTAGCTGCACATGCAACAAATTTTAAGGTGGAAACGATTGACGGCCGTTCCCCCCATTCCCTATAATGCAAATAGCCATATCACCCCGGATGAAACGGTAGATTGGCCAGGGAAAAGGCACTTTTGAGATCTCCCACCGTGCGCCCGCTCGCTTCCGTAGAAGACTGATGCCCAGGAAGCCAACACCTGTCATCGGCCACGGCGAGATTCACTAACATAAGGCTGCTGAAACTTGTCCTCTTCCAGGTCTACCGTCCCTCTCCGGGGTTTCTTTTTGTCTTTAACTGAAATCCATTTAGTATCATTCCCGCATCACCTTCACAACCGCTTCCGCTGGTAAACCATAGCGCGTATTGCCATCTCGCCCCACCACCGTGTGCGCCATCAGCAGGCTGTTGTAGATCGCTTCCTCCACCGCTTCAATCACTGCCAAAGAAAAGAGGCTCATGATGGGCTGTTCGTAGACGGCCGTTTGCCCCACCACCACACGCTCCGGCCGATCCGGCACCCGGTTGGTTGTGCTGAAGGCGATGACAAAATCACCGCTGCCGCCGTGGCAGGTACTGCCCGTGCGCGCCAGGCCAAACGCCGCTCGCTGACACAAGCGCCCCAGCTGGCGCGCGTCCAGCGGCGCATCCGTCGCCAGGACGATCATGATCGAGCCATCCTCTACACGTTGATTGGGCGGCGGCAGCAAGTGCAGACCAATGGGCACCCCGGCAATCGTCAGCTCTTCGGGACGGCCGAAATTGCTCTGCACCAGCGCCCCAATCGTATACCCCTCGCCGCGTTCTGGCAGCACCCGGCTGGCCGTGCCGATGCCCCCCTTCCAGCCATAACAGCTTGTCCCCGTCCCAGCGCCCACCACACCCTCGGCCACCGGGCCAGTGACTGCATCGGCCAGCGCGGCCCGCACTTCATCCAGGCCGATGGGGCGTGCCTGCATGTCGCTCAAATAGCCGTCGCTCGTCTCGCCCACTACCGGATTGACGCTGGCGTACCCCTGCCGCCCGGTGGCGGCAAAACCCAGGCCAATGTGCGGATTCTGCTCGATGGCGAGGGTCATCAGCGCGTCGGCCACGCGGGGCACGTTCAGCGTGCTGGTGAGGGCAATCGGTGTTTCCAGGTTGCCCAGCTCACGCACCTGTTCAAAGCCTGCCACCTTGCCAAAGCCATTGATGGTGTGAACGGCCGCTGCCACCTTCGCCTCATACAAATTGCCCTGGTGCGGCAAAATCACCGTCACTCCGGTACGGAACGGCCCGCGGCCCGTCCACCCACCATCCCCTTCAATCAGCGTAAAATGTCCCACTGCCACCCCCGCCACATCGGTGATCCCGTTGTGCGGACCGGTGGGCAGCTGGCTCTGGTAAATGCCTAGCTCGCGTATTCTGGGCATACGTTTCTCCTTCATAAATGTGGGTCGGATTGGCAATCCGACTACAATTTTCATTCATGGTGGTCAACGGCCGTTGGTGTCGTCTTCTTCAAAAGAGCGGAATACAGAGGAGACACAGAGAAAAGAAAAATCCGCGTTAATCCGTGAAATCCGTGGCTAAGAAATCAGAAAGGCTTCAACTTCGCCGGATTGGCTTCGCGGATGAGAGCACGGGCCAAAATGAGCGTGGGGTCGATGAGGGGCAGACCGGCAGTGGACAGTTCGCCAAAGGCCAGGGGCAGCTCGGTGCAGCCCAGGATGATCGCCTCGGCTCCAGCCGCTTGAAGCGCGGCAGTGCCCGCCAGAAGATTGTCGCGTGCCTGGTTGGTTACCACACCGCACGCCTTGAGGCCGTAGGTGGGATCATAAATTGCCGGGTGGATTTTTTCGGTTTGCAGAGAGAATGGGGGGAGAACGGCCGTAAACCCCAACGGCACCAGCACGTCCACATACACACCGGCCCGGTACGTCCCCGTGGTAGAGAGCACGCCAATTTGCTTCACTCCGGGCAAACGATCTTGCAAAAAACGGCCGACCTCCTCAATCATGTGCAGCAGCAGCACGTCACAATTTGCCGCTGACAGTTCGGCCTGAATCTGCTTAAAAATGCGCGGCGCGTGAGCTGTGTTACAGGGGATGCCCACCACACCCGCCCCCATTGCGGCCAACTGCATCACCTGCGCAGCCAGAGCATACGCCGGATTTTCGTTCACCTGCCCCAGCAAAAACTCGGTGCGATCCACAATGGCGCCGGGCTGCGACCAGTTGAGCACGGTGAGATGATCTTGATCAAGGTTAACGGCCGTTTGCGCCGCAATCTTGCCCAGAAGATCAATCCCGGCATATGGCCCCACACCGCCAACCACACCGATCCATTTTTCCATGGCCAAAATTGGTAATTGGGTAACTGAGTAATTAACCAAGCCAATTACCCAATTACTCAATTACCCAATTACTTCTGTCCCTTACGGTTTAATCGCGACCGGCAGGTAAATCAGCGCCGGGCTGCCCTTGGCCGCAAAATACGGCAGGCCATAAGACAGCGCCACCGAAACGTTGCCGCTGGGATCCACTGCCTGGGCAAAGTACTCAATTTCCGTGTTCATCGGCACAGAGACAACGCCGGTTGCCACCTGAGTCTGCGGATCGTAGGTCAGCTCGGCCAGTTTCCAGGTCGTCGACGGCAGTTCACGGTACAGCATCACAACGCGGTGCATCGCGCCGCTGTCATCCGTCACCTGCACCTGGAAGGTTACCTGGCTGGCCACCCGCTCAGCCCACACGTTCCAGATACTCGGCGCAATAAAATCCTCGCTGGCAAATGGCGTGTGGTACACCTCAAATTGCAGGTTGTTGTATAGGCGCTGCGTGCCAATCGTCTGGCTTCCCCCGCTGGTGCTGGCAAACTGCCCCGGAATCATCACCAACCTCTCCACCGACTCACCGTCGATGGAGAGATAACGGTTGATGCTGCCCAAAGCCACCGGATACCAGTAATCCAGCGGGAAGAGCGGTTCTTCCTGAATCAGGCCAATTTCTTCGGTGATAAGCTGGGAAACGGCCGGATTAAAGTTCGGAATTTCGGTGAAGGAACCACCGACCATCAGGGCGCCGTGAGCAATATTGCCCGGCTGGCTGATACCTTCGCTGGTCAGCGGCTGGATCGGCTTGCCGCCCGCCACGTAAACATCATCTTCGCCGGTCAGGGTGTAGTAGTTGCCCAGGAGGTTACTAGAAGAATCAAGAATCGTGTGCTGCTCGAAGGTGAAGTTGAAGTTCAGTGAAGTCGCCGTTAGCGACCCGCCTGCCACACTTTGCACCGGCACGTTCGCTGGAGCGATTTTGCCCCACAGCGAGTTGGTTGTGGTCACCGGCATATTCACCCGCAGCATGGGCAGCCCGTACAGCGTCATCTCTTCCAGCACCTTTTCATCGTAGTTGCTAAAGGAACCACCGGCCAGCTGGTTGTAATACTGCTGCTTGGCCATGCGCAGCGCCTGGCCCACCGTCTGCGGCCCTTCGCTCCAGTTGCCTAACGCGTTTACGTAGTTGGCCATCAATGCTTCAGAGTAAGCTACCAGGTCAGAATCGCCATAGCCAAAGCCGGTATTACCGATGAAGCTGGCCTGCTGGGCGTTAAACGCCTGCGCCCAATCCAGGTCGTTGAGGGTCGTACCATCGGGGATATTTAAACCAGAGTGGCAGCCCACTGTGAACACAATTGTGCCTTCATAGTCCGTGGCCGAAACGATTTCTGACGCAAACACATCCGGCGGATTAAAGGGGTAGAAACGATCATGCGCAAAATGTGAGTTGAGGGAAATCAAACCGGGCGCCACGGCGCGGCTAAACAGCTCATTTCTAAAGTCAGTGGCAGTCCACGTATTGTTAATGAAACTGCTCGAATTTTCTATGTCGATATTTTGCATGAGCAGGGTGTTGGTAATAACGTCAGCTTGATCCAAAAGGAAGTCATAGCCTGTTACCAGCGCGTTTTTCGGTTCCAAAACAGGCTGGCCGAGGAAGGAGTTAACCACACCGAGGATTTCCGTTGGGGTCTCAACTAAACGGCCGATTCCATACTGCGGCAGGTAAAACTCGCGATCCTTAAACGGGAACGGAATGGGCGCCGCGTAATAATCATCCGTGAGGAAGTAGCGCAGTTCCAGCGAACCGGAAATCTCGGTGGATTCGGCGATAGGCGCGTAGTGGCGCTCATTGGCGATTAACGCTTCATCACGAATGCGCCGCTGCGGAATGATGCGATCCTCGCCGACCAGCACGATGTATTCCAGGTTCGGGTAAGCGGGCAGCAGCGAGTAAATAGCTGATTTGATGTGTGTGGTAACGCAGTTGGCTTCCAACGGATTGCCCGGCTCACCAAACGTCGGATCTTGCCAGCTGTCATAAGCAAACTTAAAAGATGAGAAAGCGTAACCCGGCAGGTCAGCCAGATCAAAGACAACCCCGTCCACGTTGCTGTTAGCCGCAAGTGCATCTAACTGAGTGAACAATGTAGTGATGGTAGCCGCTTCACCAGGATAGAGATCGGTCATCTCGGCCGAATTGGCCAGGATGAGCGTGCGAACCGTTGAATCTTCGGCGGGTGTGGCTACCTCATCAAAAAAGTCACAGGAAACAGGCGGGTAGGGGTCCACCGGCGGGGTGACGCTGATGCTGAGTTCAAACGTGGTGCCTAAAACTTGTGGATTCTGCGGCGCCACGGCCAGGTAATACGAGCCTGCCAGTTCCTGCACATCGTAGTTGATCACTTCATCCGTCAGGTCAGGCTGGATGGAAATCGCCACCAGGGTGCCGATGTTGCCCACCTGGCCGATGTTGCTGATCTGGCCGATGTTGCTAATCTGGCCAATGTTAGAAATCTGGCCGATGTTGCTGATCTGGCCCAAATCAACCAGGTCGCCAATGTTGCTGATTTGACCAATGTTGCTGATTTGACCAATGTTAGAAATCTGGCCAATGTTGCTAATCTGGCCGATGTTACTAATCTGGCCCAGGTCACGAATCTGGCCGCTTTCCTCGTCGATGGCCGGAGCAAAGAGGTAGAGGTTGTAATCGCCGGTGAGGTTGGTCAGCTTGGTGTCGATGGTGGAACCGGCTTCGGCGACGTCAAATTTGTACCACTGTACGGCCGTTTCTGACTCCACAGATCCCACAACCGTAGTGTTCGGCGGCACTTCCTCGGCCGTGTAGCGGAATGACTTGCTGGGGAAATCTTCTTCGCGGATAAACACATCCAGAAAGCCGTTGTCGTCGTTGAGCACCAGGTTATTGGCGGAGGAGTCAAAGGTGATGAGACGGCCGTCGGCCGACACATCGGGCGCACCCACACCGCCGTTGCTTTCCGCGCCATCAAACGCCAACGACACGCGCCACGTCTCGCCGCTAAGCAGGTTGTGCCAGAAAATGTCACCTACGCTGTTGAAATCATCGGCTGCAAGATTAGCCGCCGTAGAACGAAAAACCACAGCCTGGCCGCTGTCCGCCACCTGGCTCAAATCGGAACGACCCTGGGCTTCATTGCCATTGCTGTCTACCGAAACGCGTTTGATATTGCCCGTGAGCCGATTGTAAGCAAAAACGTCGGCCAACCCATTGGTGTCGCCGGGTACCATGTTGTTGGCCAGGCTAGAAAACGTGACAACCTGGCCGTTATAAGAGATGGATGGCTCAAACGATGCGCCGAATACTTCATTTCCGGCCGTGTCTAGCGAAACGCGCACCGTCTGGCCCGTCACCAGGTCGTGCACAAAAATGTCGGCAACACCGTTGGTGTCTTGACCCTGCGGGAGCAAATTGGTGGCTTGAGACTGGAAAGCAACGTAACGGCCGTCTCCCGAAATCACCGGATTTGTCGACGGGCCATTGCTTTTTGTTCTGCCAGAAGAGAGAGAAACCAGCTGCAAAGTAAAGCTGTTTGTGTCGTAAACAAAAATATCGGCGATTGTGTCTGGATCATTCGAGGTCAGGTTTGAGGCTTCGGAGACAAAGGCAATTTTGCTGCCATCCGCTGAGATGGAAGGTAAGTAGGAGGGACCATTACCAATTGCAAAATCGATACTGCTCATGGAGATGAGTTGCAGCTGGCCGGAGGGGAAGTCGCTATCATACAGAAAAACGTCTGACGACAGATTGTCATCACCTGGTTCCCCATTCGTTAAATCATCCGCCAGCGTTTCAAAAACCACGTAACGGCCGTCTGCCGAAATATCTGGATTTTTGGAGTCGCCATTTGGGCTGCCAGTCTGCGAAAAACCGACCACCCGCGTGATGACGTTTGTTTGCAGATCCTTCAGGAAAATGTCCTGAAAGCCATTGTTATCAAACAGCGGGTCTAGGTTGGTGGCTTTGGAGGCGAAGGCAATAAAACGGCCGTCTGCCGAAATTGCCGGAATGGTGGAATCTCCATTCCCCTCTTCGTTGGATTGCGAAACCGAAGCGCGGCTGGTGGTAGGTAATGCTACCCCACCCACCTCGGCAGCAGGTTTGGCAGCGACACGGCCGTTCACCACCAGACCTACCAACACCACCACGCTAAAAAAGATCGAGCCAAAGAATGCCAGGTATCTACTTCTCATAATTTCCTCTCAATACAACTGTGACTGTTTACAATACAAACACTAACTTTGCATTTTCAATTGTCATTCCCGCGAAGGCGGGAATCCACTCCGGTAAACAAGATGGATACCCGCCTTCGCGGGTATGACATGCATTCTGGTCAGATACATCGTGAATACAAGGACAAAGATAAAACAGCTAAAACAAACGGCTTTGCCGCCATTTTTCACCCACATTTTACTGGGCCAGGGTCGCGCTCTTCTGTTTTCTATTTATCAACAGGGCTGGTAACTGCAACAACCCAGGTGACCACTCAGTTAAGATTGTAGGTTTTCTGCAGGGCTTGTACGGCCGTTACATCCAGCGCCGCATCCAGGTGGGTAAAGGATGCCTGGGCCTGACCCAACAACTGCCGGGCCTCGGCCTTCTGCCCCTGGGCCAGCAGCGCCCGCGCCAGCCAGAAGCGGCTGCGGGCCAGCTGGTACTCATCAGACAGAGTATCCAGCAGATTCACACTCTGGCGCAGATAGGTTACGGCCGTAGTCACGTCATCCTGCGCCAGGGCAATTTGCCCCAGCACACACCAGCAGCAAGCCGCTTCCCCCACCATCTCCAGCTCGTCGGCTACCTGGATGCCCTCTGTAGCCCAGGCCGTGGCCTGGCCAAAATCGCCGTCCAGCAGCGCCGCTTCGGCCAGGTAACGCAGCGCCTCCGCCAGAAAATCTTTAGACTGCACCTGGTCGTAATAATGACGGCTCTGGTGCAGATGGTGGTACGCCTGCGCTGTGTCTTGGCGCAGCACAAACGTCGCCCCCAGGTTCATGTGGAATACCCCCACCACCCAGGCTGAACCACCGATTTTCTCCGCCAGCTGCAAACCTTCTTGGTAATAAGACAGCGCTTCTTCGATCTGGCCCCGGTTTTTGGCAATGCCGCCCAGGTTATTGTACGCCGCCGACTGGTTGTAGATGTCGCCAATCTGCTCAAAAATGCGCAGCGCCTGGCGGTAGTGGAAGTCGGCCTTGCGCCAGCGGCCCAGGTTAAAGTAGGCGTTGGCAATCAGGTTGTGGGAGGTCGCCTGGCCCTGCACGTCGCCCGCCTGCTGGTACAGCTCAAAGGCCCGCTGGAAGCGCTCAATGGCTTCATGGCTGTCGCTGCGCAGGGCGGTGATGCCCAACAAGTTGTACGCCCGCGCTAATGCCGTCACTTCACCCAGCTGCTCAGCAATTTCAAGGGCAACAAGACACTGCTCCAGCGCCTCATCCTGCTGCCCCTGCCGGATATGAATGAGCCCGGCAATGAGCAAAATTTGGGCATATTCGGCCGTTTCGCGCTGCGTTTCGTCGGCCAACCCTTTTTCAATCCAAGTAAACGCCTGGGGATACTCCCCCTTCAACTCATGCAGCCGGGCGCGCCAGCGGCACACGGCCGTTTTCCCCGCGGCATCCTGGTTGCTTTCGGCCAGTTCGTAGGCGATGGGCAAATGTTCCAGGGCCTGTTCGTACTGGCCCGTGCCGATGTAGAGCTGGCTCAAAGCCAGGTGGATTTTTTGCCGGGCGGCGGCCGTGGCCGTACCGTCCAGCTGCCTGGCACAGTGGCGCGCCTTCAGGAAATGGTCGATGGCGTCCTGGTTGGCCGACAAATGCTGCGCCTGTTCGCCGGCCAGCAGCTGGTATTTCAGCGCTTGCGGCCAAGCCTCGCCCATGTAGGCATGGTGGGCAATCAGCGGCGGCAGGCTGTCCACATCGCCCCAGCCGGAGGTACGGCCGTCTTCCAGAAACGCCGCTACCAGCCGGTGATACGTCTTGCGTGAGCTCACTGCCAGGCTGTTGTAAGCCACCTCTTGCAGCAGCGAATGGATAAACGAATAGACCCGCTCCGGGTTGCGCTGCGCCTCGCGAATCATCTCCACCAGCTGCAACTCGGACACGTAGCCATCCAGCGGCTGGTCATTCCGGCTGCGGGTAACGTGTTCCAGAACGTCAAACGGGAACGAGCGTCCCACCACCGAAGCCACCTGTGCCGTCCAGCGGCACAGCTCCTCCAACCGGTCCAGGCGGGCCAGCAGCACGCCTTCCAGCGTTTCCGGCACGGTAATCGCCGCCACGGTCTGGCTGAACTGCCAACGGCCGTTTTCCTGCTGCGTCAACAAGCCATCGTTAATCAGCGAGCGCAGCACTTCTTCCAGGTAAAGCGGATTGCCCTCGGCACGATCCAGAATCAGGGTTTCGGCGCCAGTGGGCCATTCATCAATGGGCACCAGGCTGTGCAGCAGCTGCCGGGCATCGTCGCGTGACAGCCCTTCGACGCGAATTTCGGTGTAGTAGAGGCCGTGCGCCTCGGCCAGCGTACTGCGCAGCTGCCAGCTGCCTTTCTCGCGATCCGGGCGGAACAGCAGCAAAAACAGCAGGGGCAGCTGCTCCACCAGCGGCAGCAGGAAAGTGAGCAGGTCCAACGAGGCGTTGTCCATCCAGTGAATGTTGTCGAACCAGATGATAAACGGCCGTACCCGCGCCTGGGCCATCAACAGCGTGCGAATGGCGATAAAGGTGTGCTGCCGCAGCGCCGAACCGTCCAGGTAGCGCACTTTTTGCGCCAGCGTCTCGTCCAGCGGCAGCTTGAGGAAGTTAGCCAGGTACGGCAGGCTGTCGGTGGCTTCATCGGCAGACAAACTTTGATAAAGCGAGCGGACCAGCGCCTCGAAGGCCTGGGTTTCGTCAGACTCGGGCTGGATGCCCACCAGCTGCCGCACCAGTTCACGAAACGGCCGGTAGCTCACCGTCTCCGTAAACGACAGGCAGCGCACCTGCAGCCAGCGCATTTCGTCGTGCTGGGTCTCGTAGGCCAGCCGCGACTTACCCTGCCCCGCCTCACCAATCAGCGAGACGATACGGCCGAAGCCAAACGACAGCTGGTCGATGGCGTCCTGCAGGATCGCCTGCTCCGCATCGCGGCCCACTAACGACGCTTGCAGTCCCTGTTTTTCACGGGACGGCTCCGGTGTGGTGCGCAGCCCGGCCACGGCAAAGATAGGCACCGGCTGGCTCTTGCCCTTGAGCTGCACCGCCCCTTCGGGCTGGAGCACGGCCACGGTTTCCGTCTGGCGGCGCACGTTTTCATTCACCAGCACACAGCCCTCTTTGGCGGCGGACATGAGCCGTGCGGCCAGGTTTACTTCATCGCCCATCACCGTGTACTCGTGCCGCCAGCTGGCGCCCACGTACCCGGCAAACACATAGCTGTAGCTAATGCCGATGCGCTGGCTGAGCTGCCAGTCAGAAAGACCCAGCTCACCGGGCAAGCTCTGGTTGAGTTCGGCCAGGGCTTCCTGCATGGCCAGGGCGGCGCGCACGGCTCGTTCGGCATCATCTTCGTGGGCGATGGGCGCGCCAAAGGTCACCAGCACTTTGTCGCCATGATCGTACAGGTCGATTTTGTTCATGACGCCGCCAAACGGCCGTATCACCTCGCTCATGCTCACGTAATAACGGTTCAGGGCATGGACGATTTTGTCTTCGCGGCCGCTGCCAAAGCGGTCCACCACCGCACCCAGGCCGTCCACATTGGCAAACAGGCTGGCCACCAGGCGGTGCTCGCCCTTCAAACTCGGCGCCCGCGGATCGCTGGCCAGGCGCGGCAGCAGGCCGGTGGGCAAATAGGGGGTAAAGGTAGCCAGCCAGGTGATGTGACGGCGCAAAGAAGCCAGATCGGGCGTCAGCGGATACAGCGTTTCCTGCGGCGGAATGTAGGTGCGATTGGCCAGCTGGTCGATGTATTCCACCAGCAAAAAGCGCGGATCTTCGGGTAGGGGAACGGCCGTAAGCACCACATCGGCCCCTACCGCATCATAGGTTTCCTGGTCGATGAGCACCTGTCCGGCAGAAGCAGCCGATTCGACAGCGGCCGTGGCGTTCACATCCGGGCCAAACAGGGCGTATTCCATGTTTTCCACGGTGCCCAGTTGAGCCGCAAAAAAACGGCCGCGTTTGAGACCCACGCTCATGCGCAGGGGAAAGGTGCCTTGCGACGTTTTGGTCTCGGCAAAATCGGCCATGGCCGCCTGCATCTTCACAGCGGCCTGGATGGCCAGCGTGGCGCTGTTGGAACCTTCGCTGCCGCCCAACTCGGGGAACATGTCGCCAAAATCGTGGCCATCGGACGGCTGTTCGGTAAAAAGCCCCAGCAGCGCATCACCGCCAAAGCGGATGAGCTGGCCATCGTAGGCGCGCAAAATGTCCAGCATGGCGTCGAAGTAGCGGTTGACGACGTCGGTCACTTCCTCAGCGCCTTCACGGCCAATCTGGCTCAGCCGCTCCGACATAGCCGTAAAACCGCTGATGTCGGCAAAGAGCAGGGTGCCCTCCACAAATTCACCATCGGCCTGACCGGGGTGGGGCTGCCGCCGCACCTGGCGCACCAGCGAAGCGGGCAGATGTGTGGTGGTGGCCTCCAGCAAGCTGGCCAAATGATTCACGCAAGCAGACAAAATCGCTCGCGGTGGTTCCTGACCGGCTTCAGCCAGCGCCTGCATCAAATTTGGGGGGAGAAAACGCTGTAGTTGGGCCAGCTCCTCAGACGTCAACTCGCTGTTTGTCTCAAATTGGTCCACGTATGGCTCTCGATTTGGTGTCAAAGGTTTGTGTCACATGATTGACTGAAGGTTTTTACAATATCTACGGAGTCCAAAACCTTCCAAACAGATAAACGATGTTTTGGCCGAGAATCTCGCTCGATTATGTGTAAAAACCGTGAATATTTGCATTCGTCCAGAATAGACACACTCGCAAAGTAACGATACAGATCTTAAGTGTTTTGAACCCGACTAATTTGTCTCCAAAAGGGCCAAACCTTCAGGATCTCGGCAGGGATCCTGAATTGTAATCTCGCAAAAAAAATTTGTAAGGAAACGGGAGGTTGATTCGCGGGTATTTGGGTGTTGGCAGCTGTGTTCCCCACGGCTTTTCTTCCGACGCTTACAGTAAAGCAGAAACCTTTCCGTAAGGCTGTCTATGGGGATGTGCTGCTTTTGTAAATAGCCTTACACCGGTTGTTTTGGGCCGGGTTCGACGGTGACCGGCACGCCACAAAAGGCAGCGTTGCCCGTCAGCTGGTCGATCTGCTGGTCGTCGGTGAGATCGTTGATGGAGGCGCCGGGGTGGCGTACGGCCGTTGCCATCATCACCCCGTCCCGATCATGCCCCCACCCATGCGGGATACTCACCACACCGGGCATCATCGCATCACTTACCGCCAGCGGCAGGTGAATGGTTCCCGTACGGGAACACACCGTCACCTGTGCGCCGTCGGCCAGGTTACGCTTTTGGGCGTCTTCTGGGTGCATGAGCAGGGTGCAGCGATCTTTGCCGCGCACCAGCCGCGGGCTGTTGTGCATCCACGAGTTGTTGCTGCGCAGTTGCCGCCGCCCGATAAGCAGCAGCGTGCCGTCATCGACCGCTCCCTCCGCCCAGGTTTGCCACACGCGGTCCAAATCCGCCAGGAACAGGTCGGGGGCAAGCTGAATGCGCCGGTTGGGGGTGACCAAACGGTGCTTGAGGTTCGGTTGCAGCGGGCCTAAATCGACGCCGTGCGGTTGTCGTTTGAGCGTGGGCAGCTTGAGGCCCTGCTCGTCCAGCCTGTTTTTGTTGAACCCGTGGGCGCCGTACGGCCCAAAACGCAGCGCCAGGTCGACAATTTGAGCGGGCGGCATCCGAGCAAAAAAGTCCAGCTTGCCCTGCGGCGATTGGCGCGTGGGCAGCGGTTTGCCTTCCATGCGGGCGCGCAGTTCCTGGAAGATTTGCCAATCGTGCCGGGTATCTGCGGCGGGTGGAAAGAGTGCCGGGGAGAATTTGGCGGTATTGCGCACCGCCAGGGCGTGGAAGATAAGGTCGTAATGCTCGGTTTCCAGGCCAGTGGTGGGCGGCAGAATGATGTTGGCGTGGCGGGTGGTTTCGTTGATGTAGATGTCGATGGCCACCATGAATTCCAGCCCGGCCAGCGCCTCGTCGAGCTGACGGCCGTTTGGCGTCGAAAGCACCGGGTTGCCGGCAATGGTCACCATCCCCTTGATTTGCCCCTCGCCGGGGGTGAGCATTTCCTCGGCCAACACAGCGACCGGCAGTTCACCGCCAAACTCGGGCAGCTGGCGCACGCGACTGTGCCAACGGCCGTATCGCCCCGTCTGCCCCGTCATGGTGGTGATGCCCACAATGTCGATGGCAGGCATGGTAAACATCGCACCGCCGGGGCTGTCTAGATTACCCGTAACAAAGTTGAGCAGGTTGATGAGCCAGTGGCACAAGCCGCCAAACGGCTGGGTGGAGACGCCGATACGGCCGTAACAAACGGCCGTCTTTGCCCCGGCAAAATCACGCGCCAGTTGGCGCATTGCCGCAGCGGGGATACCCGTCGGACCCACCGCCAATTCGGGCGTGAAGGGAGCCACGGCCTGCTGGACCTGTTCCAGGCCATCGGCCAGGGCAGCCAGCGGGCCGGGGTCGGCCAGGCCTTCAGCAAAGAGGGTGTGCAGCAGGGCCAGGAGCAGCAGCACGTCGGTGCCGGGTTTGATGAAGTGGTGGGTGTTGGCGAGGACGGCCGTTTCCGTGCGGCGCGGATCGATCACTACCAGCTGGCCACCTCGTTTTTGCAGTTTTTTCAGCCGGTTGCCGATGCCGGGGGCAGTCATCAGGCTGCCGTTGGAGGCCAGCGGATTGGCGCCCAGCATGAGCAGAAAGCCGGTGTGATCCACGTCGGGGATGGGCAGCAGAAGCTGGTGGCCAAACATGAAGTAGGCGGCAAAATGGTGCGGCAGTTGGTCCACCGAGGTGGCGGAGAAGCGGTTTTGGGTGCGCAGGGTGCGCACAAAGGACGGGGAGTAGAGCATGGCGCCCAGGTTGTGCACGTTGGGATTTCCCTGGTAGACGGCGATGGCGTTACGGCCGTATTCCCCCTGAATCCGCTTGAGGTTGCTCACCACCTCGTCAAACGCCACATCCCAGCTGATTGGCTGCCAGCCGTTGGCGGTGCGGCGCACGGGCTGGCGCAGCCGGTCGGGGTCATGGTAAACATCTGCCAGGGCGGTGGCTTTGGGGCAGATGTGGCCCCGGCTGAACGGGTCCGTCTTGTCACCGCGAATGGCCAGGATTTCCTCATCGCGCGCCTCAATTTCCAGGCCGCACATCGCTTCACACAGGTTACAGGTTCTAAAATGGGTTTGCGTGACGGTTGACATGAGGGACTCCTTTTAAAAAAGCGGAACACAGAGCTGCACAGAGCAGGCACAGAATTTCACAGGGAAGTTTGCTGGTGGCTCAAACTTGATATCTTTGGTTGATGAATCGAAGTGGGGAGATTATAGGCAACTTTTGGACAAACTCCTACTGTTGGAGAAAATGGCGTAGAAGACATTTTTTCACGCAAAGGCGCAAAGTCCTTCTTGCAAATCCTTTGCGCCTTTGTGTGAAATTTCCATTGGGTCCCTTACAGGTGTAGGAAACGGCCGTTATGCGTGAACAAACAGTTTTTACGGTGATGGAGAGTCCACTGGGGGAAATTTTGCTGGCGGGCAATACGCAGGGGCTGAGGCACGTTGCTTTTCAGGCGGGCCAGAGTCCGCTGCGGCCGGAGCCAGATTGGCGGCGGGATGATGCGTTTTGGGCTACGGCCGTTACCCAACTAACCGCCTACTTCGCCGGAGAGCTGCAAACGTTTGACCTATCGCTGGCTCCGCAAGGCACGCTCTTCCAGCAGCGGGTATGGGCCTATTTGCAGACGATTCCCTACGGCCGTACCATCACTTACGGCGCCATCGCAGAAGCCCTGGGGAAGCCAAGTGCTTCACGGGCGGTGGGGGCAGCAAACGGCCGTAATCCACTTGCCATCGTTGTGCCCTGCCACCGGGTGGTGGGCAGCAGTGGCGCGCTGACCGGCTATGCGGGTGGTTTGCGGTTTAAGGCAGCGTTGTTGGCGTTGGAGCGGAACGGCCGTAGTAGTAAGGTAGGACAGTAACTTCTGTTGTTATTTAGAAAAAGAGGCTAACCTACCCCAAACAACATTAGGTTTCTCTTCTTCTTTGTATTCCAGTTTAAAGTTTACTTTCAATTCACTTGTGCCCGTTATTGTATATTCTTGCGCCGGTTCAGGAACCTCTAAATTGTCCAGTAAAAGAGAATGAATATAAGTTATTCTTGCTTCATTAAGTTCATTGATCGCTTCTTCCCGAGTTTCCCCCTGAGCCATACATCCACGCAGCTCTGGATTTTTGACTAAGTAGATTTCTTTTCCGTCCTTCAAAGTCTCTTCGTAAACCTCTATTGCATAGGAACGGGCTGCCAGTTTTTCAGCTTTTTTCATCAATTCATCTTCTGAATTAGCCATTACGTTTTCCCTTTTGGTATTGTATGACTTCGTCGATCATTGATACTACTTCACTGACATAAGGCTTTGCTAACTCTTTCGGGTGGGGTATCGTTATTCTTAAGTGTTTAAGCTCTTGGTGCCGGTACGTATGGTGACTACCTTTTTTAGAGGAAAGCTCGAAACCAAAGCTTTCAACAAGATATATAAGGTCTTTCGAGTCCCAGCCCGCTTTATTCTGACGAGCTCTTTCAAGTAATTTCTGACCCTTACGAGGCATTGCTTAATCCCTCGTAGTATCACTATTGATTTGAATAACATCAATCGGAATTGTCCTCTTGGACTCGCGATTAATTATCAACCGAAATTCATAACGGCCGGGTTTCTCTAAAATCAAGTTATCAATAGGCAAAATTAAATCTGCGTAAAGCTCTCCCCCCTTTTCAGGCCTTGGAACCGACAGTTTACCTTCTTGTTTACCTAATTCTTTTCCATCCTCATCAATAAACAAAACTTTTATATCATGATCAACGTCAAATTCCCCGTACTCTAGCCCAACTCTCATTACGATATAAAGTGATTTATGTTTGGCTGGAAAATTTGATGCATAAATAACGTTGAAAATACCTAGAACATTTACCTTCCCATGATCGCCTTTGTTAGCAAAATCAGCCGCAAGAAAGATTGGTACCTGCATCTCTATCTGCCCCTTTATTTGTTTGGCACAAAATAAACTATATGACTTATCTACATTGTATCATGCCAAACAACGAGTTCAAGGATGAACAATCAGTAAATCAGTAACCGACATTTACTGCTCAAAGTAGATTGGAGATGATTTCGGCCGCACCGAGGTAAGTGCCTAAGATGCTGCCCAGGCTGGTCAGGATGAAAACCAGCAGCACCCGCAGCAGCTTGTTTTTCCACCACATGCGCCAATGGCTGATGTCATCCCCCACCGTTTGGAACTCGCGCACGACGGGCGGCGCGTAGTATGCCTGCACAAAGGCCGCCACGTAGCCCGCGCCAATCACCGGTGTCAGGCTCGTGAACGGCGCACCGAAAAAGGCAGCGGCAATGGTAAACGGATGGGCCCAGGCAATCACCCCGCCAATGGCGCTGGGAATGCCGTTGACCAAAAACCAATACAACAAGTTGTCTCCCGCTGCAGACGCACCCTGGGTGATGCCGATGTAGACAATCATGCCAATAATGATGGCCGGAATACCCCAGCCGATAATTTTGCCCACCGGCGACGGCGGCGGTACCTGCTCAATGAGGCTCAGATCATCCATGCGGTTTTCCAGCAGCGCCCGCTTGATGCCGCGCAAATGCCCGGCGCCAACCACAGCCACGACCTTCTCGCCGACTGCGTCGCGGGTTTTTTGAGCGATGTAGGTGTCGCGTTCGTCAATGAGCACGCCTTTGAGCACGGGCATAAATTCGCCCAGCTCGTTCATCAGCTCCGTCAGTACGTCCGACTGGCGGATCTCACTCAGCATCTCCTCGGAAATCTCTTCACCTTCCACCGCACCGACAAAGCCGGAGCCGAGCAGCTTCATCTTTTCCCAGAAGCTCATGCTGTTCCAGGCGCGCCGCAGCGTAATGCGCACATCCCGGTCCACCAGCAACAGGGGAATCCCCAGTTCCTGGGCTACCTTGGTCGCTTCCAGCAGCTCGGTGCCGGGGGTGACGCCCAGCTTCTGGCCCAACCGCCGCTGGTACGAGGCCAGCAGCAGGTTGATGAGCAGAGTCATCAGCTGCTTCTGGCGAATGATCTGCTTGAGATCAAGGTTTTCCCACTTGGTTTTCTCAGACAGGGTCTTGTAGCGCTGTTCATCCAGCTCCACGCACACCACATCAGGCCGTTCCTGCTCGATGACGGCACGCACCAGGTCGGTAGATTCTTGGGAAATGTGAGCCGTACCGATGAGGATAAATTCACGGCCGTTTACCGGCACAATCTCCACATCAGACGGGTAATTTCTTTCTGCGATGTTATTCTCTTGCTCCATTCAAAGGTCCATTTTGAAGGCGATCAGAGGTTGGAGATTAGCGATTAAAAAACGCGATTCAATCTCCAATCTCTAATCTCCAATCGCCACTCGTTGAAAATTGCATTTGGTACAGCCGAAAGTACAGGCCATCTGGATTTAGCAGCAGCTGGCTGTGGGTGCCCTGCTCCACCACACGCCCCCGGTCCAGCACCAGCACCCAGTCGGCGTTAATCACCGTGCTCAGCCGGTGGGCGATGACAAAGGAGGTACGGCCGTTCATCAACCGTTCCAGCGCCTCCTGCACCAGGCTCTCACTTCCGCTGTCCAAAGAAGACGTCGCTTCGTCCAAAATGAGGATACGGGGATCCTTGAGGATGGCCCGGGCAATGGCCACACGCTGCCGCTGGCCGCCGCTCAGCTTCACGCCGCGCTCGCCCACCATCGTCTGGTAGCCGTCGGGCAAATCGTTCAGAATAAAGTCGTGCGCGTTGGCCGCCCTGGCCGCCGCTTCAATCTCCGCCTGGGTGGCCTCCAGCTTGCCGTAGCGAATATTTTCCAGCACCGTGTCAGAAAACAGGATGGTTTCCTGGGGCACAATGCCAATTTGCTGGCGCAGGCTGGCCACGGTCACGTCGCGCACGTCACAATTGTCGATGAGGATACGGCCGTGCCCCACATCATAAAAACGGGGGATCAGGTTCACCAGCGTGCTTTTGCCCGCGCCGCTGGGACCGACCAGCGCCACCACCTGCCCCGGTTCAGCCACAAAAGACACCTGCTTCAGCAGGGACACGGTCGAGATGTAATCAAAATCTACCGCATCAAATTCTACCCGACCAGCGACCGGGGGCAGCTCCGCAGCGCCAGGCCGGTCGGCGATGTCTGGCGGCGTGTCCAGCAGCTCAAACAGCCGCTCCGTCGCCCCCAGCGCCGATTGGAACTGGGCATATAGCCCCGCCAGCGAGGCAATCGGTGCCGCCACCATCATTGTGTACACCAGGTAAGCCACCAGCCCACCGGCCGACAGACGCCCTTCGATCACCTCAAAACTGCCAAACCAGAGCGTGATCGTAATCGAAGCGAAGGCCATAAAACCGATGATTGGCCCCAGCACCGCGCCAATTTTGGCCCGCTTCATGGCCGCTTCAAACGTCTCATTCACCCGCGCCGAAAAACGGCCGATTTCATGCGGTTCCCTCACAAACGACTTCACAATACGAATACCGCTGACCGTCTCTTCTACCACGTTGGCCGCCTCGGCCAGCGCGTCCTGCACCGCCTTGGCCGCTTTGCGAATCTGCCGCCCCAGGGCCACCATCGTCAGCGAAATGATGGGAATGCCGGTGAGAATAATCAGCGTCAGCCGCCAGTTGAGCCAAAAGAGCAAAACGGCCGCACCCACCAACGTCACCGCCTGCCGCAGCAGTGCTACCAGGTTGCCCGTCACCGCGCCTTGCAGCAGCGACACGTCGTTGGTCAGCCGCGACACCACCTCACCGGTACGGTGATCGGCATAATATTTCAGCGACAGCGTCTGCAAATGGCTGTAAATCTGCACGCGAATGGCGGCAATCACCCGCTCGCCAACGTAGGCCAGCGACAGCTGGTGGCCAAAGCTAAACAGCGCCTGCACGATGAACACCACAAAGAGACCAATCGCCAGCTGGTTCAGCCGGGCCAGGTTTTTGTCGATAAGCACCACGTCGACCAGGTTTTGCACCACCAGCGGCAAGATCAGCCCCAGCATTGTGCTAAACAGCAGCAGGGTGATAGAGAAGATCATTTGGCGGCGATACGGCCGTACATACTGGAGGAGACGGCCGTAGGTATGCAAACTTTCCCGGTTGAGCCGGGCCGCCTTTGCATCTGGATCAGTTTCATGCTGCCGCCCCACGCGGCGAAATCGAGCAGTCATAACCGTATTATCCCGCAAAACCGCAAATTGGGTGAATGCTTACGTCGTAAGCAGCTTGCCGGGTAAACACCCCACCCAAAGAAAAAGCCTCCTCACCCAGGTAAGTGAGGAGGCTGTAAACACAAAGTTAGCCAGACAAGAGAAATTAGTCGGAAGCAGGCGTGGCTTCTTCAACCAACGCTTCTGTCAATTCTTCTGTATCCGCCTTACCGTTTTCCGACTGCACCGACAGCGTTTCATTCATCAACTTCTCAAACGTGCTGCGATCCATCGTCTCTACTTCCATCAGGGCGTTGGCCAGCGCCACCATCTTGTCGCGATTGTCTTCGATGATTTGTTTGGCGCGCTTGTAATTGTGGTCCAGAATGATGCGTACTTCCTCATCAATCGCCTTGGCCGCTTCCTCACTGTAATCCCGAGCGCTGCCAAAGCCGTAGTCGCGCCCCACAAATGGGTTGCTGCTCTGGTCACCATAAGTGGGCAATCCCAGCGAAGACGACATGCCATAATTCATCACCATGGCCCGCGCCCAGCGGGTTGACTGCTGCAAGTCTGAAGCAGCGCCCGTGGTAATCTGGCCAAAGAACACCTCTTCGGCCGCACGGCCGCCCATGGCCATGGCAATCTGGTCTTCAAACTTGTCGCGGGTGTACACCATGCGCTCTTCACGCAGCGGCAGCACGTACCCACCAGCCCGGCCGCGGGGCACAATCGTAATCTTTTGAATGGGGTCCGTATTGGCCAGGTGAAAACTCACCACCGCATGGCCCGCCTCATGGTAAGCCACCGTCTCTTTGTCTTCCTGACTCATCACGTGGCTCTTCTTTTCCGGACCCAAGGCAATGCGATCAAAGGCGTCCTGGAACTCCAGGTTGCCAATTGTCCGCTGGTCGCGCCGGGCAGCAAAGATGGCCGCTTCGTTCAGCAGGTTCTCCAGATCAGCACCGGAGAAACCGGCCGTCAGCTTGGCAAACTCTTTTAGTTCTACTTCTTTGCTGATCGGCTTACCGCGGGCGTGGACTTCCAGGATCTTCTCACGGCCACGTACGTCCGGCAGATCCACAAACACCTTGCGGTCAAAACGACCGGGGCGCAGCAGCGCCGGATCCAGAATGTCGGCCCGGTTGGTGGCCGCCATCACAATCACGTTGGTGTCGTTGTCGAAGCCGTCCATCTCTACCAGGATCTGGTTCAGCGTCTGCTCGCGCTCGTCGTGGCCACCACCCAGGCCAGCACCACGCTGGCGACCCACGGCGTCAATTTCGTCCACAAACACAATCGACGGGGCAGACTGCTTGGCCTTCTCGAACAAATCGCGTACCCGGCTGGCCCCCACACCGACAAACATCTCCACAAATTCAGAACCGGAGATATGGAAGAAGGGCACACCGGCTTCACCCGCCACAGCGCGGGCCAGCAGCGTTTTACCCGTTCCGGGTGGGCCGACCATCAGCACACCTTTAGGGATGCGCGCCCCAACCTGCACAAACTTCTCCGGCTCGCGCAAGAACTGCACCACTTCAGCCAGTTCCATCTTGGCCTCATCTACGCCAGCCACATCGTCAAAGGTCACGGTCGGCCGGTCAGCGTCGCTGAGGTTTTTGGCCCGGCTGCGGCCGAAGCCAAAAATGCTGTTGCCGCCGCCGCCCTGCATCTGCCGGAAGCCCCGGCTAAAAATCCAGATCAGGAGCAAAACAGGCCCAATGGTAATGACGATACTAAACAGGTTATTACGGAACGACTGGTTCCGCACCTGCACTTCAACACCCAGTTCTTCCAGGGCGGCATTGCTCAAGCCGTTAAAGCTAAGAACGTCTTCCAGGGAACTCTGGCTGTCCTTGGTGGTAGCCCCGACCGCAACAGCCTCGTCTGAGGCATCAATGCGGTACGCTTCCAGGCGATCGCCGTTCAACTCAATAACGTCCACATCACCGCTTTGCACCAGGGAGAAAAACTGCTGCTGGCTAATTTCCTCCGGACCACTTAAACGGCCGCTAAACAACAGCTGCAGCCCCACAATGACGGCAAAAATCGTAATAATCCAAACCCAGGTTGGCACCGATGGGCGGTTGTCATTTGGTTGCTCATCCATAATATTTACTCTCTAATTGAATGTGGGAATCTTTCCCCTCTCATCTCTCAAAATTTTCCAGACTGTTTTTCAGTAAAAAAGAGGAAAATATAGAACCATTGTACGACTAAACCAGAGGGGATTCAAGCATGACGATAACATACAACGTAAGCGAACACCACCCTCTCGAAAACGCTACCACTCTGGCGGCTCGGGCGGGTATCCCGGATGGCGACGTACCGGAATTGGTACCGGCAGTGGTGCGGGCTCTGGTTCGGCCACAAAGGCATCCATCATGCTCACCAAAATTCCTCGCAAGTTGCGCCGGGCGTATTGCAGCCGCTTTTTCACGGTGGTAAGCGGCAGCTCCAGTAAGCGAGCAATCTCTTTTTGTGAATAGCCATTGAGATAAAACAGCCTGGTGACGATCTGTTCATTTTCTGGCAGAGCCTGTACGGCCGTCATCACCCGCTCTTTCAACTCCTCATTTTCTACTGCGGCCACAGGACCCGGCTCGTGTGCCGCCATGTCCTGGCTTAGATCAACAGCCTGGGCCAGCGGGCGTGTATCGCGCAGCAGACGGTACGTCTGGCTCAGCACAATTTGCTTAAACCATCCGGCAAACGCTTTGGGCTCTTGCAGCTGGTGCAGCATCTGGTAAGCCACCACAAATGCTTCCTGTGTGGCATCCTGGGCCAGATCCGCATCATTCAGGCGCGTGAAGGCCCAACGGTAAGCCACTTCATGAAACTCACCCACCAGCGCGGCAAAGGCTTGCTGGCGTTCCTCTTTTGATAGTCTGCCATTTCTGGCACTGATGACAAGCTGTTCTAACTCATGCATAACGCACTCCAACGGCCGTTTCCCAACTCACTTCCACAAATACATCACTTTATTTTGATCCAAGTCTCCAGGTGAAACTTTACTGCTTCAGCAAGTTGCTACTTTATAGAGCCATATTGTAACAAAAAGGTGACAAATTCATCTTCCTTTTTAGCAGTATCGCTCCTAAATCGCGACTTTCTCTCATCCCTGGCTTACGAAGTCAGGCACCCAATCCTCACCCAAATTCTCTCATTTTCCTCCTGGACACTTTCGTGTAAAATATAGACATAAGATCAGCAACAACAACTCATCAGCTGTTGTTCAGGACCTGAACTCCCCGGCTAGGGCAAACCAGGTCACGTAAAACAATTCCGTATGCAATCAGATTTTCGGGACAACAATTGGGAAAACAGCTCATTTGATTGGCTGCACCTGCTGGGGCGTCACCTGCCCATCGTGCTCTTTTTGCTGCTTGCCTTTGTGGGCATGGGGGTGGTGTATTGGTTTTTCAGCCCGCCCGAAGCCACGGCCGAAATGATTGCCGCCACCAGCAGCAGTTCCTTATCTGCCCCAATTTACAAGCCCATCCCCGCCAAACCGGTGCTGCAGCGGCTGGCGCAAAGCCCAGGCCCCGTCCGCATCGGCCTTATTGCCGGGCACAAAGGCAGCGACAGCGGCGCGGTATGTGACGACGGCCTGACGGAAGCCGAAGTTAACCTGAATATCGCTGAAAAGGTAGCGGGTGCGCTGCTGGCACAGGGCATTCATGCAGACATTTTGGACGAGTTTGATCCCCGGCTGAGCAATTATGGCGGTACGGCCGTTATCTCCATCCACGCCGACTCCTGTGTCTATTACAACGAGCTGGCCACTGGCTACAAAGTGGCTCCCTCCAGCCGCACCGACTCGCTGGTGCTGCAAAGCTGCGTCGAGACGGCCTACGCCCAAGCCACCCAGCTGCCCTACCACGCCAACACCATCACCCCGCACATGACGGACTACCACGCCTTCCGCACCCTGCCCGAAGGCGTACCCGCCATCATTATCGAAGTCGGCTTTATGAACCTGGACCGGAACAAGCTGACCACCGATGCAGACCTTCCTGCTGCGGGGATTTTAAACGGCATCCAGTGCTTTTTGGACAGCGTGCAATGAGTGCAGTCACGACGTCACGCACGTTCACCCCAATTGACGCGCTGTTGAAACAAGCCAAAACGGCCGTTCAACAGCAAAACCACCACGAAGCGCGCCGCCTGCTCCAGCAGGCCGTCCGGCAAGACCCGCAAGATTATCGCGGCTGGCTCTGGCTGGCCACCGTGGCCCAATCGCCCCAGGCCAGCCTGGAATACGTCAGCCGCGCCGAGATGCTGGCCCCCAATAACGCCACAGTGCAAAAGGCGCGCCGCTGGGCTGAAAAGCGGCTGGCCGAAAGTGAGCCCGAGCTCACGGTGCCCGTTCCCGCGACGGAGCGCCGCTGGCGCGCTTCCCTGCGCTGGATTGCTTTAGCGGTGGTGCTGGCCCTGGTTGGTGTGGGCACCGTTTATGCCTGGAGCTACTTCCAGCCAGCAGGAGAGACGGCCGAAACGGCCGTTCTCAACAACAGCCTCAATCCCCTGGAAGATGCGGAAGAGATCGCCGCAGCCGTGGCTACGGCCGTTCCCGCTGAGGGCGTTCTCGCTGAGGGCGTTCTCGCCCAGGCCACCGCCACCCAAACGCCCCAGCCCCACGCGCCCGCCAAAGAAATTGCCAGCACCGGCGCCAACCAGCCCCGCCCCACCTGGACCATCACCCCGACACCCTCGCCCACCCCTACCCCCACGCCAACCGCCATTCCCACCTTCATCAGCCCTAACTACAACGATGCCTCACGGCCGTTTGGCGTCGGCGCCACTGAGCGGTGGGTAGATGTGAACCTGACGACCCAAACGCTGCGCGCCTACGAAGGGGATACCGTCGTTTTCACCAGCCTCATCTCCAGTGGCACCTGGGACCATCCCACGGTCACCGGCCAGTTTCGTGTCTGGCTCACCTTTGAAAGCCAGACGATGGACGGGCGTCTCCTCGGCTATGACTACTATTTAGAAGATGTGCCCTATGTCATGTACTTCTACCAGGACTACGCCCTACACGGTACCTTCTGGCACAGCAACTTTGGCACCCCCATGAGCCACGGCTGCGTCAACATGAAAACCAGCGACGCCGCCTGGATTTACAACTTCGTTTCCATCGGCACTGTGGTCAACGTTCACTACTGAAATAGGTGAACGGTTATCGGTAATCGGTTATCGGTAATTGGTGCTCCGCAAAAAACGCTGCGCGCCACACCTCTGCGGTTTGTTCCCACGAAATATTTCGGCCACGATTGGTGTAACTTGCTAAATCGCATCCCACGCTTTTCTGCTATAATTGGTTCGCAATAGCCCATCTGCCAAAATGGCAGGCCGCAACCTATTGCCAGAAAATTACCGTCCGCACCTCAGGATTGATGCGGTAGATTCATGGCTGGACAAACGACTTCATTCATCTAAAAGAGCCCGGCTGCCAGGAGAACTTCTCCGGTAGGTCGGGCTTCTCTATTTTTGGCGAACCTCAGGAGGAGACTATGCCACTAGACATGATTATCGGCGCCCAATGGGGCGATGAAGGTAAAGGCCGGGTAACCGACCTGCTGGCAGCGCAGGCAGACATCGTAGCCCGCTACAGCGGCGGCGATAACGCCGGGCACACCGTCACCGTAAAGGGGGAAATTTTCAAGCTGCACCTCATCCCCTCGGGCATCATTCACCCCAACGTCACCTGCCTGATTGGCAACGGCGTGGTGCTGAACCCGGCCGTCCTGCTGCGCGAAATGGCCTCCCTGGCCGAGCGTGGCATCGATGTGGGGCCAGATCGGCTCAAAATTAGCCGCAACACGCACCTCATCACCCCGGCACACATCGCCCTGGACAAAGCCAAAGAAACCCGACGCGGCAGTGAAGCGATTGGCACCACCCTGCGCGGCATTGGCCCCGCCTACACCGACAAAACGGAGCGAACCGGCCTGCGCGCCGAGCTGTTTGCCAACCCGGAAGAACTGGCCGACCAGATCCAGGCGCACATCACCGCCAAAAACGAGGTGCTGACCAAAATCTATGGCGCCGAACCGCTGGATGCCGACGTGGTGGCAGCCGAGTATGCCCAGTTTGCCCAGCATCTGCGCGACCACCTGGTGTACGGCTCGGTCTATTTGCACGAGGCATTGCAAAACGGCCGTTCCGTCCTCGCCGAAGGTGCCCAGGGAACCTTTTTAGACCTGGACCACGGCACCTATCCCTTTGTCACCAGTTCGGCCCCGACTTCCGGCGGGGTGCTGGTGGGGCTGGGTGTGGGACCACGCATGATTGGTCGCATCATCGGCATTGCCAAGGCGTTCACCAGCCGGGTTGGCGGCGGCCCGTTCCCCTCGGAGTTGGACGGCGAGATGGCCCATCGGCTGCGCGGCACAGGCGACAAGCCGTGGGATGAATATGGCACCACCACCGGCCGGCCGCGCCGGGTGGGCTGGCTGGACCTGGTCATGCTGCGCCACGCCGTCCGCATCAACGGCCTCACCGAGCTGGTTATCACCAAGCTGGACATTTTAAGCGGCCTCGACGAAATTCAGGTGTGCAACGCCTACCGGCTGGACGGCGAGACGATTGACTTCTACCCCAGCGACATTCCTTCGCTGAGCCGCTGCCAGCCCGTGTACAACACGCTGCCCGGCTGGCAGGAAGATATAATGGCGACACGCCAGCTGGCGGATTTGCCCCAAAACGCGCAAAATTACATTCAGTTTATTACCGATGAGACTGGGGTGCCGGTAACGGCCGTTTCCGTCGGCCCCGGCCGCAGTCAGGTCATTCATTTGTAAAACGTAAAGCGTGAGACGTGACTTTTCACGCATCACGTTTCACGCTTCCCTTGTCAGGAGTTAACTAAATGGCAAAGAAACAAGCACTCCTTTCTGTTTCTGACAAAACGGGGTTGGTGGAACTGGCCGAGGCGTTACACGAGCTGGGCTTTGCGCTGATCGCCAGCGGCGGCACGGCCCGCACCATTCGCGAAACCGGCCTGTCCGTGCAGGACGTGGCCGACCTGACCCAGGCGCCAGAAATGCTCGGGGGCCGGGTCAAGACGCTGCATCCGGCGGTGCACAGCGGCATCCTGGCACGCAACACCGACAGCGACCAGGCAGACATGAAGGCCCAGGGCTACCACAACATCGATCTGGTAGTGTGTAACCTCTACCCCTTCCAGGAAACCATCGCCAAAGAAGGTGTGACGCTGCCCGAAGCGGTGGAGCAAATCGACATCGGCGGGGTGACGCTGCTGCGCGCCGCCGCCAAAAACCACCTGCGCGTCACCATCCTGTGTGATCCGGCCGACTATGGCACCGTGCTGGCCGAGCTGCGCGGCCAGGGGGACACCACCCTGCCCACCCGCCAGCTGCTGGCTTTGAAGGCGTTCCAGCATACGGCCGTCTACGACGACGCCATTGCCAACTTCCTGCGCCAGCAGTTCCCGCACAGCCACAGCCAGCTCACCCTGCGCTACGGCATCAATCCGCACCAGGCCCCGGCGCAGATTTACACCCTGCACGGCCCACTGCCACTAAAGGTGCTCAACGGCTCGCCCGGCACCATCAATTTGCTCGATGCCCTCAACGGCTGGCCGCTGGTGCAGGAACTTAAAGCCGCGCTGGATTTGCCCGCCGCCGCTTCCTTCAAACACGTCAGCCCGGCGGGCGCGGCCGTGGCCGTGCCCTTGAACAGGCAAGAAGCCCGCGCCTACTTTGTCGACGATCTGCTGGACGAGCTGACGCCGCTGGCCACCGCCTATGCCCGCGCTCGCGGAGCGGATCGCATGTCCTCTTTTGGCGACTGGGTGGCGCTGAGCGAGCCGGTGGACGTGATGACCGCCCGGCTCATCGCCCGCGAAGTGTCTGACGGCGTCATTGCCCCCGGCTACGAGCCAGAGGCGCTGGAGATTTTGAAGCAGAAGAAAGACGGCCGTTACCCCATCATCCAAATCGACCCCACCTACCAACCGCCGCTGCTGGAACGGCGCGAGGTGTTTGGCATCACCTTCTCCCAGCGGCGCAACGACGCCGAAATCAGCACCGCGCTGCTGCTCAACATCGTTTCGGCCAGCCAGGCGCTGCCGGAAAGCGCTCAACGCGACCTGATCGTGGCCACGATTGCCACCAAGTATGCTCAGTCGAATACGGTTTGTTACGCTCTGAACGGCCAGGTTATTGGCCTGGGCGCGGGGCAGCAGTCGCGCATTCACTGCACCCGGCTGGCGGGCGACAAGGCGGATAACTGGTGGCTGCGCCAGCATCCGCGTGTGCTCAGCTTCCAGTTTAAAGAGGGCACACCGCGCGCCGTGCGCAACAACGCCATCGACCTGTACGTGCTGAATGAGGTGGGCGAGACGGAACGGCCGTCCTGGGAAGCGCTGTTCGACAAAGTGCCTGCCCCCCTCACCTACGCCGAGCGGCGCGAGTGGCTGGATCAGCTGCATAACGTGGCCGCCAGCTCCGACGCTTTCTTCCCGTTCCGCGACAACATTGACCGATTGCACCGCAGTGGGGTTAAATATGTCATCGAACCGGGCGGCTCGGTGCGCGATGATGACGTGATTGCCGCGGCCGATGCTTACGGCATGACGCTCATCTTTACCGGCCTGCGCCTGTTTCATCATTAGATTTGGCAACAACGAATGGGAGTAACTGACGAATTTTCTCAACTCCAGTTCATTCGTTGCTTACTCAAATTCGTTGTTGTCACCTTGTTAGAATTGGGATCAACAGAGACCTTCTTCTCCGTGGAACTCCGTCCTTCTCTGTGCAGCTCTGTGTTCCTGCTTTTGTAGATGTGATTATGCGCAAAAAACTTCTTCTTTTGATACTGCTTGCCCTTCTCGCCGCTTTGGTTGCCTGCGCCAGAGGGGGCTCGGCAGACGTGTCGGAAGAGGAGGTGCTGCTGGAAACAGACTTCAGAGAGATCGGCAGCTGGCCGGAGAAGCTGGATGTGGCCAGCGGTACGGCCGTTCAGCTCACCGATGATGGCTACGAACTCAGCTCCACTTCAGCCAGCTACGTCTGGAGCTTTACGGAAACCGAGTACGGGGATGTGGTGTTGGAAACGGCCGTACGCCAGCTTTCCCGCGAACGCAACAACGCTTACGGCCTGGTGTGCCGCGCTTCCGGCGGCGAAAATCGCAACGGCTACTATTTCCTCATCAGCGGCGACGGCTTTGTCTCCATTCGCCGGGTGGAACGCGGTCTTTCTTCCCCAATTGTTGACTGGACGCCGCACAATGCCGTGCGCCAGGGCGAGCGCAGCAACCAGCTGCGCGCCGTCTGCGCCGGGGAATATCTGGCATTTTATGTCAATAACCAGCTGGTGGCCGAGGGGGAAGACGGCCGTTTCAGCTCAGGCGTGGTGGGTTTTGCCGCCAGTGGTTCCGAAGATGGCTCGGTACAGGTCACGTTTGAGAAGTTCACCGTGCGTGCCGCGGCCATCAGCCGCCGGTAGAAATCCCGCCAGCGCCATTTTTCACTCAGAATTTGCTCCGCCTGCTAGACAATCTTCATGTTGGCATGTATCTTATTAGCCACTACTCAGTAACGTGCCGCTCATCCGATTGGACTAGTCTTGAAGATGGGTCCAATCTCGGCAGCCAAAACGGACCAATTCCATGATGCTTAACCTACAAAGCCTGATGATCGAACATTTTGTGAAGGCGCTGAAGGATGCCTATGCGCAAACTTACAGCTTGATGGAACCGCAAAATGCCAACATTTTGGAATGGACCGGGCGGTTGGCGCTGGAAAACATCGCCAATTCGGACGCGCTGTACCACAACGTCGATCACACCATCATGGTCACTTTGGTGGGCCAGTCCATCCTCAAGGGCAAACATCTTTGCGAAGGCGGCATCACCCCGCGCAACTGGCTGCACTTTATGATGGCCCTGCTGTGCCACGATATTGGCTACGTGAAGGGTGTTTGCAAACTGGATGAAGACGGCCGTTACGCCACCGGCAGCAACGACGAAACGATTGAACTCCCCTTTGGCGGCACCGACGCCGCCCTCACCCCCTACCACGTCAGCCGCAGCAAGCTGTTTGTTTTGGAGCGCTTTGGCAATTCGCTGGTCAGCGAGGTGGATGCCAAAACCATTGCCAGCTACATCGAAATGACGCGCTTCCCCGTGCCTGACGAGCCGTTTTACCAGCAAACGGGCAGCTTTGCCGGGCTGGTGCGCGCCGCCGATTTTATCGGCCAGCTGGGTGATCCCGATTACCTGCGCAAAATTCCAGCGCTTTATTACGAATTTGAGGAAACGGGCGAAAACAAGCGCATTGGCTATACCAGTCCGGGCCACATGCGGCAAAACTTTACCCGGTTTTACTGGAACGTGGTGCGCCCCCACATCCAGGATGCGCTGTTTTACCTGCGCAAGACGCAGGAAGGCAAGCAGTGGATTGCCAACCTTCACTCACACGTCTTCGACGTGGAGCACAGCGAGATTTAACCGCAGCCACGATAAAAAACCACCCTGGCTCTTGGGATTTGGCGTGAAACGTGAAGCGTGAAACGTGATGTTTCTCTGGTCACGTTTCACGTTTCACGCATCACAGCTTTTTAATCCTCTCCTTCTCTCAGTGGGCCGGATTCCCCTCTGGGAAAAATTGATAGCCCCCTTCATCCACACCCCGCTTGGTAACCAAATAGACCGGTGATTCGGCCGTTTTTGGTTCAATCTTTTGCCGCACACCGCGCACTGCCTGGTACAGGCTGTCGTCGGTGACGCCTTCGATGTGGGTGCCTTCCGGCCATACCGCCTGGATCAGCTCGGTTTTGGTGTGCGGCTTGTACGGATTTTGCACCAGGAAGGCCAGCAGCGCCTCTTCCAACGGCCGTAACCCCACCAACCGCTGTGTCCCCTGGTACAACGCCCCACTTTTCGCCTCGCGCCAGATACGGCCCAGACCATGCTGCACGGCCGTTTGCACAAAATCGGCCAGCAGTGCCCCGTTCACCTGCCAGCCTGACTCCGTAGACTGGCACAGCCCCCGATGCGCCAGCTGGACCACCACCCCCGGCGCGGTGCTGGCCGGGTTCGGCGGAACGCCGCTCGCCAGCTCGGCCAGCAGCCACTGCTCCTCCTGCGTCAGCTCGCGCCAGATGTCGGCCAGCCGGTTTTGCAGGGTGGGCTGGAGCCTCAGCGCTGCCAGCCAGGCGTCGGCCGACGTGTCGGCTGAGGGCCGCGGGTGCTGGTGGACCAGCCAGGCGCAGGCCGCCTTCAACAGCGCCGCATAGCCGCCGGTAAGGGCAAACAGATGATCGGCTTCAGCCTCGGTGACGGTTTGCCCGGCGCGGCGGGTTTCTTGCCGGATGAAGGCCAGGCTGTCGGCGCGGCTCATGGCCCCCACCCAGCAGATGTGGGTATCCAGCAGCCGGAACAGCTCGCCCAAGAGCTCAGGCTCGGCCAGCTGCTGCGGCGCCTGGCGCATGCCAACGATGTAGATCACGGTCTCTTTGAAGCTGTCGCGCAGGGCGCGCAGGCTCAGGGTCAGCTCCGGCTCGGCGTGGCGGTGCAGGCTGTCGAACTGATCCAGGACGAGGATGAGCTGCTTCTGCCGTTGGGCGACGGCCGTACACAAATCGTAGACGGCAGTTTGCGCCAAAAACAGGTCCGTGGTGGCTTTGTGGCTCTCGTAAAGGTGGGAGCACAGCTCGGCCACCTCCTGGGGAAAGCGCGCGCGCACCTGGTAACAGGCGCGCAGCACCAGGCGGTACAGCGTCGACGGCCGTCCATCAACCAGGTGGTTTAAGTCTAGCGGCACCAGCACGGCGGCCGCGGCCTGGCTGTTTAGACTTTCCGGGTGTTGGGCGATGTATTGCAGCAGGTTCGATTTGCCCGCGCCGGGCAGACCCACCAGCGAGACGCTGGCGCGCATGGCCAGCCATTGGCGCAAGCAGGCAATCGTTTCCTGGCGAAAGCCAGGCCAGAAGCGTCCCCCTCCAGACGATTCCAGAAATTCCCTCATTTTTTCCCCTCGTAATTGTAGGTCGGATTGGCAATCCGACCTACGAAGTCTGGCACGTTGTTCAGCCGATGATCAGCCAATGTTCAACGGATCATCAGGCTTCCGCGGCATGAAAATTTTATCCTGACATCAACTGTATACAGCGCGTTTTAAGCAACGGTTTGGCGGAAACGAGGGTAGGGGAAACGGCCGTTCCCCCACCAACCCTCCATTCAGGCCAAACCACCACCCACCGTATCGGTAAAGGATAAAGATCATGTCTCTTGCAATTCGCCGTAAATTTGTCTATCTGCTCGCTGCCGCCGCGCTGGCCCTGATGTTGGCCGGTACCACTTTGACCACACCCGTGTTCGCCGATTGTACCACAGGAACTATGCCCGCCTGCGGCGGCTAACCTATCCAATCGCCACCCTGCTTAAAAGCCCAACAGAGAAACTGTTGGGCTTTTAATTGTTAGCCGGAGACCTGCCCAAGGATACCAGCAGTTTTTCGTAAGCAGCCCCAAATTCCCGCAGCAATTTTTGCGCCCACTGGCTTTCCGGGAACTGCTGCAGCAGCTGAATGGCTTCTGCATAAAGCGGCAGAGCCGTTGACTGTTGGCCATCCTGCGCATAAACGTTGGCTAGCGTCCCCAAACTGTTACCTAAATCAAGCTGGTTCTCTCTCTCTCGAAAGAGGGCAATGGCCAGGTTTAAATAGTCCGCCGCGCTCTCCCACCGCTTCATTTCTAAATAGACGTTGCCCAGGTTGTTGTAAACCATGGCAAGCAGGTCAAATTCATTTTGCTCACGTAACGCGACGGAGTCAATTTCTAAAAAAGCAGCTTCAGCCCTGGCCCAATTTTCCTGGCGGTAATACAAAGTACCTAAACGCAGCGAAACAAACGCTTTATCTTTGACATTGTTGGTGGGGCTTAGAAGAGCCCCGGCTTCTTCGTAGGCTTGCTGCGCCAGACCAAATTCGCTGGAATTTGCATAGACGTTACCTAAATCAGCCCAGGTCCGGGCCAGATAGACGTGATTATCCAGCTTGTGCCAGGTCTGAATCGCCTGTTGAAAATGGTCAATCGCCGCCGACCAATTCCCCACAAATGCTTCAATTTTACCCAAGTGAAGGTGGGCAAATGCGGCAATGCGCTCTACGCTGGGGCGTGTTTGGGCCAGGTCAAGGGCTGCCTGGGCAAAGGCTCTCGTCTGGTCAACGTCTCGCTGCTCCAGATGGTATTCGGCCAGGCAGCCGTAGGTAATCGCCAACAGGTCGTCGTTGGCCAGCTGCTGCGCCAAAACCAACGCCGCCTGGTGCTGTGCCTCGGCTTCTGGCAGGCGGCTGCCCAAACGGTACATCTGGCCCAGGCGGTTTTGCAAACGGCCGTACACCATCGTCTTTTTTTCTGGGGCCGCGGCCAATGCTTGTTCGAAGACGGCCGTCCACTCCTGCCAGTAGCCGCGCCATTCGCTAAAGTCAAAGGTTTGCAGCAGCAGCAGCGCCGTATCCTGCCACGTTTCCGGGTAGCGCAGACCCTGCACCACGGCCTCGTTCAGGTTAAAGCGCTGCCCGTCCAGCCACATCGCCTGCCCGGCCTGCATCGACTCCGTCTTTTTCTGCCAGTAGCGCAGCCCGGCGCGGATGCTTTGGATAAAGTTGGGGTCTGTTTTGTTCCGCCCGTCGTCTGGTTGTGTTGTCACAGTTAATACCTACGTCATGGGTATGTGAATGATTTCGGTTCTCAAAAACGTGTCTGTGAGATGGTGAATGCCGTACCGCTTCTCGTGCAGGTCGCCCTCCACCTCCAGCAAGGAGCGCTGGCGCAGCTCCTCAATCGCGGGCCAGATAGCGTTTTCCGAGAGGCCGCTAATCGCCAGCAGGTAATCCACATCAGCCGGTTCTTTGGTAAGCGGCATGGCTTTGAGTAGGGCACGGCCGTTTTCACTCAACGTCTGCCACGCCTGCCAATAAATCCGTGTGTACATTTCCAAAACCTGGGTGGGATAATTGTGCGTCAGCCCGTCCAGCAAGCGGCTCAACGGCAAAATGTCCAGCACATTGACCACAATTTTGATCGCCAGCGGATTGCCGCCCACTTTGGCATACACCTTTTCCAAATCTTCGTCGGTGGCCTGGGCAACGGCCGTTACCCCCGTCTCTGCCGCGTGGTGGCGCATGAAGGCCGCACTGTCGGCAAAACTCAACTCGTCCAGCGGCACATCCCGGATGGCCGCCTGCTTGGCCACCCGCGTGCGCGTGGTGAGCAAAAATTTGGACGGCTGGGCCAGATCGTTGAGATGGTTGAGCAAAATCGAGGTGTCCTCGGCCGCTTCCAGGTTGTCGATAACCACCAGGTAGGGCCGGGCTTTCAGCGCCTGGCGCACCTTCGTGGCCCGGTCGGCCAGGGCCAACGGCGCGCTGGCTCCAGGAAACAGCTGGGCCAACAGCTGGTTGAGGATTTTTTCGTAGGTCAGGCTGGGCGGTTCGGCCTGCCCGCCCATGGTGTGGGACGCCCCGGCTTTAATCCAGACCAGGTTGGAGAAGCTGAGTTCTTTGATGAGGTGGCGGGTGACCCAATCGGAGACGGCCGTTTTGCCCAAACCACCCATGCCCACCAGGGCCACCACCCACGGCGCTTCCGGGCTGGCCAGCAGCGCCACCAGCTTCTGGCACAGCTCATCGACGCCAAACAGGCGAGTGTACGTCGGCGGCGGCAGCACGCTTTCCAATGATCGTGCCCGCTCGCGCCCGATCTCCTGCTCCTGGTCCCGAAGAATGTCAGTCAGCTGTTCAATGCCGTCCCGCTGCATCCGGCTAATCTGGTGCGTACTGAAGTTCATCATGTTCGCCACTTCTTGCAGCGTTTTCTTGTTGACGAAACGATGCCGCAGCACTTCAACCACCCGCGGGGTGCGTTTTTCCAGCTCGGCCATCGCCTCTTGCAGTACCTTGTTGGTCGCTGCGCGCAGCAAGGAGGGTGTATCACCCGCGCCTTGCTCGATTCGGGCCTGCTGCACGGCCGATAACTGGTTTAAGAGCGTGTCAGAATCGGCCGTTTTTTTAGTCGAATGGCTCAGGGCTTTGTGGACGGCCTCATGCAGCCCGTCAGACTTATCGTTATCCAGTGAATCCGTCATGATCATTCATTCCCTTTACCGCAAGCGTGCGCAAGGTTTGCCACTTTCGCGCTGAATGGCGCTGAAAAAAGGCAAAAAAGTAAGTGGTTTGGCACAACATCGGAACGAGCATCTTTGTTATACTGCATCCAATCTCGTAGCCAGACACTTCTCTCATATTCGTGCCCATTAGATGAGATTGGGGGTGGTTGGGGGAGGAGCCTTCTTTTATTACTTCGTAATCATCCCTCCTTCAGACAACGCAATCATACCAGTAACTAAAAGGGAAGTAAACCGCTATGGTTTCAACAAACAATGTACAGAAAAAAAACATAGCCATCCTCATTAGCCCCGGATTTTCTGAAAATGAGGTTGTTTACTGCCTCAGCCAGATGCGCGCCTGCGGCCTGCCTATTCGGCTGGTGGGCGTGTCGAACAGCCTCGTGCACAGTCAGCATGGACTGAGCGTCAAGCCCGATCTGGCTCTGAACGACCTGACAAACATGCCACCATTCAAAATGGTCATCATTCCTGGCAGTTACGAATGTGTCACAAACCTGCTCACATCCCCAGATTTCCATGCACAAACGGAAAAAAGCATCGCCGAAGGCGGCCGCATTGCCGTCTTCGATAGTGCCAAAGGTGCGCTGCAGCAGGTGCCCCTCTTTGCCACACACACAGAGCAAATCTTGTACCAGCAGAGACAAGCGCTCAAACCGTTCTGCCAGGAGCTCATCCAAATTGCCACGACCCTTTGACTAAACGGCCGTTCCCCTACCCTATTCTCATTGCCCAACACCCCATCCATCACGCCTCTTTTACGCAAAAATTTGCGGCCAATGTTATAATGGCGCAACTTGCGGCAAACATTGCGGACCAAATGGCGCCAAACGACCCGATGCTGAGTGGAGACAACTTCAATGGACATCACGCTGGCAGATGAACGAGCCTTTTTGTTAAAAGAGCAGTTGAGTCTGGAACAGGCCCAAGGGCGCGCCTGGGAGAAAAAGGTAGATGCTTTTGGCCGCATGGTGAAGGTGGCCAGCTTTTTACAGCGGCCGAAAGACAGCGACTTTGCGCTTGTTTACCAGGAGCACCGCTATGAGCCCTTCTGGCACATCGTTTGCCGGGCGCGCTACGCATACCAGCGCCAGCGGGACGTTCCCCTGACGTTGTCTGGCAGCGAGGTGAAGGCGGTTACCCTGGGTGACAAGGAGTATGAGGTGCAGAACGGCCGTCTCCACCTCACCGTCACCGAACACTGCCGCGAAGAACCAGAACGCATCCGCTTCATCGATGGCTACACCAACCAGCCCGACGAAACCCTCAGCCAGTATCTCAGCCATCCCGCCAACGAAGTGCCGCCCGAACATTTGGAAGAGCTTGGTAAAACAGGCGCCATCGTGGTACCGGCCCAGGCGCGCGCTTCGGCCGTGGTGCGCAATGTGCTCCTGGAAGTGCTCAAGAGCATCCAGGCAGACGTTATCCTCGAAGACGCTGTGGAAATCGCCAAGGTTGATCTCTACTACCGCCCCGTTTACGCCTTTCAATTCCGCTGGCACAGCAAAGAAAAGGAAGCGATTGTGGAATACGATGCCGTTACCGGCGAGCTGCGCACCGACGGCAAAACCTTCCAACAGTACATGGGCAAGCTGCTCGATCCCGAGTTCCTGTTCGATGTCGGCACCGAGACCATCGATTTGCTCGTGCCTGGCGGCGGACTTGCTGTTAAACTCGCGCGCAAAGGATTAGACGTGGCCCGCAGCCGCAGCAGTCCATAAATTGAGAATTGTGAATTGTGAGCTCTTAATTGTGAATGGGGACTGGCAGCCAGGACCATTCACAATTCACGATTCATTATTCACAATTTACAATTCTCCCAGCCCATTTTTAGAAAAAGACGTAGTACTGCATGAACCTCGTCCGTCTCGACAACCTCTCCCACCACTACAGCGACCGCATCCTGTTTGATTCCATCAACCTGCTCATCAACGAGGGGGATCGCATTGGCCTGATCGGCCGCAACGGTTCGGGCAAAACGACGCTGCTGCGGCTTATTGCCGGACTGGAAACCCCGGCGGCAGGCGACATCACCGTGTGGGGTGGGGTGCGCATTCAATATTTGCCTCAGGAGCCGGACCTGCCGTTAGAAACGGCCGTTCTCGACTACATCTTCCAGGGTGACGCGCCCCAGCTCCAGCTGCTGCGCCAGTATGAAACGATCAGCGAAGCGCTTCAGGCCAATCCCACCCACCCCGATTTACAGGCCGAGTTTGCCCAGGTGACGCAGGAAATGGACCGCACGCAAAGCTGGCAGGCCGAAGCCGAAGCCAAAGCCATTCTGACGCGCCTGGGGATCACCACATTCCAGGCCAAAATTGGCACGCTCAGCGGCGGCCAGCAAAAACGCGTCGCCCTGGCACGCGGCCTCATCGACCCTGGCGACCTGCTCATCCTGGACGAGCCTACCAACCACATCGACGCCGAGACGGTGAGCTGGCTGGAGCAGTTTTTGCTCACCATGCCCGCCGCCCTGCTGATGGTGACCCACGACCGCTACTTTTTGGACCGGGTGGTGAACAAAATTGTGGAGCTGGATCGACGGGAGTTGGCGGTGTATTCGGGGAATTACGGCCGTTACCTCGAACAGCGCGCCACCCGGGAAGACCAGCTGCAAACGGCCGAAACCAAACGCCAGGCCCTGCTGCGGCAGGAACTCGCCTGGCTGCACCGCGGCGCGCAGTCTCGCACCACCAAACAAAAGGCCCGCATCCAGCGCGTGGCAGAGCTGCAAACCATCGCCTACGACAAGGGCGACCAGCGCGTGGCCCTGGCCCTGGCCAGCCGCCGCCTGGGCAAGCGCGTGCTGGAAGCGACTGATCTCAGCAGAAGCTACGGCAACCTCACCCTATTCAAAAACCTCGATTTGCAGCTGGACCCCGGTGACCGCATCGGCATCATTGGGCCAAACGGGGCCGGCAAAAGCACCCTGCTGGACGTGCTGGCGGGCAAAACCACGCCAGACAGCGGCGAAGTTCGCTGGGGCGACACGGTGGAGCTGGGTTATTACGACCAGCAGGCCGAAGACCTCGATGAAGAGGCGACGCTCATCGACTACATCAACCGGCTGGCCCCGCTCATCCGCACCAGCGACGGCGAGCGTGTCGAAGCGGCCCAAATGCTCGAATGGTTTCTCTTTACCCGGCCAGAGCAGCGGGCCAAAATCAGCAGCCTCAGCGGCGGCGAGCGGCGGCGGCTCTACCTGCTGCGCACCCTGGTGCGCCAGCCCAACGTGCTGTTCCTGGACGAGCCCACTAACGATCTGGACGTGCAAACGCTGACCGTGCTGGAGCAGTTCTTGGACCATTTCAGCGGCACGCTGGTAGTGGTGAGCCACGACCGCTACTTTTTGGACCGCAACGTCGATTTCCTGATGAGCTTTGAGGATGGCGTGTTGGGCACACGGTACCCGGCCCCTTATGAAACATACCAGCGGTTAAGAGAGGCGGAAACGGCCGTTCCCACCCCATCCCCCAAACCCAAGCCAGCCGCCAGCCCGCCAGCTGCGCCAGCCCGCCCACGCAAGCTCACCTGGAAAGAACAGCGCGAGCTGGAAACGGCCGAAGCCACCATCGAAACACTCACCAATAAGATCGCTGCCCTCTCCACCGCGATCAACGAAGTCGGCTCAGATTACGAGCGCCTGCAGCCGCTGGTGGATAAACTTGAGCAGGCCAAAGAGGCATTGGAAACGGCCGAATTACGCTGGTTGGAACTCACCGAAATCGCCGAAAATTAGTTAACAACGCTGCACATTTATATGCTAGAATCTGTGGGCTGTTTTCATTCAAACCATCAATGCAGTGCCAGGGAGGAACAACATGTCCACAGAGTTTAACTTTCAAGAACAATATCCGGCCGAGGTGTCGGAAGCGCGGTTGCGTGAGATATTTGCTGGTGTTATGCAGCGCGTTTACGGCTGGATGTCGCTCGGCCTGCTGCTCACCACCATCGTGGCCTTCATCACCCTGAGCAGCGAGATGGTCCTGAGGCTGGTCCTCGGCAACATGCTCGTGTTTTGGGGGCTGGTGATTGCCGAACTTGTGCTGGTTGTTAGCGTAAACCGGGCCATCAACCGATTATCTTCCGGTGTAGGGCTGGCGCTCTTTTTCCTTTATTCGGCCCTGAGTGGGGTCACCCTTTCGGTCATCTTTTTGGCCTACGGATTGGGCACCATTTTGCTGGCCTTTGGCACCACCACGCTCATTTTTATCATTCTGACCGTGGTGGGGTTAACCACAAAAGAGGATCTGACCAAGTGGGGGCCGATCTTGTTTGTGGGGTTGTTAGGCATTATTTTAGCTTCCGTTTTGAACTTTTTCTTCGCCAGCGCGGCGCTGGACTGGATTGTCACTTACGTGGGGATTCTCATCTTTCTGGGGCTGATTGTGTATGACAGCAACCTGATTAAAAAGATGACCTTCGCCACAGTCTTGCAGGGGAACGGCAGCCAGGAAGTGTTAAACGGCATTGCCGTCATGGGGGCGCTGCGCCTTTACCTGGACTTCATCAATCTGTTTTTGCGGCTGCTGCGTGTTTTAGGCCGCCGCCGTTAAGTAAAAGCGGGAAAGTTTTTGAAATTAGGAAAGCTTGATTTGCCCGCTTTTACTCAAGTAATTGGCAGATTTGAAGCTAATCTATAAAGTTTACGCCTCCGTAAACTTCTCCTGCAGCTCCCGCTTGAGGATTTTCCCCGCTCCAGAGATGGGCAACTCCGGCAAAATTTCGATGCGCCGGGGCACCTTAAACGGCGCTAGATTGGCGCGCATTTGCTGCATCAGCTCGTCGGCGGTGCAGTTGGAACCTGGCTTTAGCACCACGCAGGCCAGGCCAACTTCCCCCCACTTCGGGTCTGGCAAGCCCACGACGGCACACATGTGCACCTCGGGATGGGCGTACAGCACCTTCTCGATCTCCGCCGGATAGACGTTTTCCCCGCCAGAGATGTACATATCTTTTTTGCGGTCTTTGATGGTGAAGTACCACTCCTCATCGTAGGCGGCCAGGTCGCCCGTGTGGAACCAGCCTTCGTCGTCAATCGCTTCCGCCGACGCTTCCGGGTTGTTGAAGTAGCCGGAGGAGGCGCTGGGGCCTTTGAGCACCAGCTCGCCAATCTTGTTGGGGCCAAGCGGCTGGTTGTTGTCGTCCACAATGCGGGCATCGACATAGAAGTTGGGCCGGCCGATGCTGCCTGCCTTGCGGATGGCGTCATCGGCGGCCAGGGCAAAAATGCCGGGACCAAATTCGGTCATGCCAAAACCCTGCTTGAACTTGATCTGCTTTTCGCGAGTGTATTTTTCCACCAGGGGCACGGGCAGCGGTGCGCCGCCGCTGGTGCAAAAACGGAGGGTGGTGAGAACGGCCGTATCCCAATTCGCCGCCTGGGTGAGCAGCTGGTACATCGTCGGCACCCCGGCAAACACGGTGACCTGCTCGCGGGCAATCAGGTCCAGCACCTGCACCGGATCAAACTGGCGCAGCAAAACAATCGTGCCGCCGAGGATAATTTGTGGCAGTGTATACACGAAAAGCCCGCCGGTATGAAACAGCGGAAAGACGTTCAGGTACACATCGTTGTGCTGCAAATCGTGGATGACGGTGTTGAGCGTGTTCCAGGCAATCATCCGGTGGCTTACCTGGGCTGCTTTGGGCAGGCCGGTTGTGCCGCCGGTAAAGATGAGAGCGGCGGTGTCTTCTTCGGTGAGGCTGGGGGTGGTAACGGCCGTATCCGCCCCACCCGCCATCGCCTCAGCAAACAGCACACTGCCGGGTACACCTTCTCCTTCCACATGCACAAAGCAGCTCAACGAGGCTGCCTGTTCATTAGTTTGTAGGTTGGCCACCGTCTCACTGAACTCATCCGAGTAAATGAGCAATTTGGGCGTGGTGTTGGCCGTGATTTCGGCCAGCTCGCGCCAGTGCAGCCGCCAGTTGAAGGCCGTGTGGATGGCCCCCAGCTTGCCACAGGCAAAAAAGGTGTCCAGGTGCTCCACGCCGTCTCGCGCCAGGATAGCCACGCGGTCGCCCTGGCCAATACCCGCTTCCGTTTGCAGCCAGTGGGCCAGCCGGTTGGCCCGCACATTCATTTGAGCGTAGGTCAGGCGCAGTTCCGGCTGCTTGCCCGCGTCCACCACCGCCAGTTTGTCCGGCGAATAAATCGCCCGTCGTCCCAGGTAGTCGCCGATGTACATTGTTTCCGTAATCCGTTATCGGTAATCGGTGAACGGTAATCGGTGAACGGCAATCGGTTGAGCCAACCGATTACGGATGACCGATTACGGATAACCGATCACCGACCACCGGTCCATTCCCACACGTTGCAGGCCATCGAAATGCCGCCGCCGCTGGCAATGAACAGCACCTTGTCGCCCGGCTGGGGACCGCGCCCCTGCTCGATGGAGTCGTCCAGGGCCATGGGGATGCAGGCGGAGCCGGTGTAACCCCATTTGTCCATGATCCAGTGCGTTTTTTCCAGCGGCTGCTCCAGGATTTCCATGATCTGCTTGATGGTGTTCAGGTTGAGCTGCGTGAAGTAATAATGGTCAATTTCGTCGAGCGTCAGCCCGGCTTTTTCCACCGTGCCTTTGATGAGCGGCGGCCAGTTGTCTGAGTTGAAAGTAGCGGGGAAACGTTTGACAAACTGCACACGCGGCACGCCGTTGTTTTCGTTGGCAGGGGTTACGGGGCAGGCCACACCGCCGGTGTAGATACCCAGCGCGTCGTAGAATTCGCCGCGGGCCAACCGCTTGCCTGCCAAAAAGCCAGGCTTGTCGCCCACACCCACCAGCACGGCTCCTGCCCCATCCGCGAAGAGGGTACAGGTTTTGTGGTCGGTGTAATCGACAAAGCGGCTCATGCCGTACGCGCCGACGACGAGCACGTGGTTGGTCTCGTTGTCGGTGGTGATGAAGCGAACGGCCGTTTCCAAAGCCGTCACCCAGCCCGCGCAGGCACAGTTCACGTCGAAGGTGCCCGCGTTGGCCGCGCCCAGCTTGGCTTGCAGCACCGTAGCCGTGGCCGGACTGAAATAATCGGGCGTGTCCGTGGCCACGATGATGAGATCCACATCTTCGGGCGTGAGATTGGCCCGTTCCAGCGCTTCGCGGCTGGCGTGCAGGCACAAGTCACTGGTCGTCTCATCTTCGGCCATGATGTGCCGCTCCTTGATGCCCACGTTTTTCACCAGCCAGGCATCAATATCGCGGTCAGGAAACAGCGCGTCAAAGTAAGCGTTGGTCAACACTTTTTCCGGCACGTAGCGGCCGGTGAAGAGGATTTGGGCGTATCTTTTCATAGTTTCTCCGTAATCCGTGAACGGTAATCGGTAAACGGTAAACCGATTACTGATTACCGTTTACCGATTACCGATCAGGTTCCGATCACAATCCCGCCATCCACCCGCAGCACGGTGCCGGAGATGAAGCTGGCTTCGTCGGAGGCAAGGAAGGCGTAGGCGTTGGCGATGTCTTCTGGCTCACCCAGACGGCCGATTGGCGTGTGGCTGCGCATGCCGTCGAGCACTTTTTCGGGCATCTTGGCCACCATTTCCGTGGCGATAAAGCCGGGGGCGATGGCGTTGACGCGAATGCCGTAGCGGCCCAGTTCACGCGCCCACGTTTTGGTCATACCGACAACGGCCGCTTTGGTGGCCACGTAGTTCGTCTGCCCAAAATTGCCATCCAATCCTACCACGGAAGAAGCGTTGAGAATAACCCCGCCGCCCTGCTTAATCATGAGGGGAGCAGCCGCCTGCGTGCAGTTAAAAACGCCCTTGAGGTTAACGCTGATGACCAGGTCGAAGGCATCTTCGCCCATCTGGCCGACCAATTCGCCGTCTTTCACCTTCACCAGCTGGGCGTCGCGGGTGATACCGGCGTTGTTGATGAGGATGTCGATACGGCCGTACCGCGCCACCACATCTTCCAACCAACTTTGCACTGACTGACGGTCGGCGACGTTAACGGCCGTAAACGATGCTTTTTCGCCCAGTTCAGCGGCCAATGCCTGTCCATCGGCTTCGTTGAGATCGCAAAAAGCGACGGTGGCTCCTTCGGCGGCAAATTTTACGGCCGTAGCCCGGCCAATGCCCGCGGCGCCACCGGTAATGACACAAACCTTGTCTTGAAATCGCATGAAGTTCAGCTCCTGTTTGTAAAAATTGTAGGAGTGGGAGTGTAACACGGGGGAGTTGCAAAAGAGGAACAGCGTGAGGGTGGCACGTATGCAAGTGGCAAGTTGCAAGAGGATCGTACTGTAAAGATCAATTGCAACTTGCCACCTGCCACTTGCAAACTCAATTTCTTGCTCTATAATTCCCCCTTGTTCGGGGCATGGCGCAGTTTGGTAGCGCGCTTCGTTCGGGTCGAAGAGGTCGTCGGTTCAAATCCGGCTGCCCCGACAGATGTGGAAAACGGCCGTTTCTCAGTGAGGAACGGCCGTTTTTTGCTTGCCCAGGCGCCCATCTCACCACTCCATCAACTGCCAGATTTCCGCCTGCCAGCTGTCGTGGGCCAGGCCGATGTCGGCGTAAATGGTGACCGATTGGCGGATTTGGGCTTGAGCGGCCGTTTCGTCCCCGGCCTGGTGGAGCATATCCGCTAGATTGCTGCGTAGGGCGGCTTCATAGTGGCGGTCGCCGTACCGCTGGCAGAGCTGGATCGCTTCGTTGAGCGCGTCGATGGCGGCCCCAGTTTGCCCCATTGCCCCCAGCGTAAGGGCCAGATTGTTACGGGCGGCAATCTGGATTTCCAGATGCTCCCCGGCGTCGGCCAGTTCGCGGCTTTGTTGATGGTAGGAAACGGCCGTTTCCAACTCTCCCCGGTTGCGCGCCAAAATCCCTAAAATGTTCTCCGCCAGGGCAAGCATGGCCGTGGTGTCTGCCTGTTGGCCCAATGTATGGGCTTGCTCTGCCAACGCCAGCGCCGCCTCCGTTTGCTTTTGCCGGTATGCCACCAAACTCTGGTCCAAAATGAGATGGGCTTGTTCGGCGGCGGGCGCGTTTTCGCCCAGGTGGGTGCGGGCCTGGGCCAGCGTGTGCGCCGCCAGTTCCCATTGGCCCTGCCGCTGGTACACCTGCCCCAGCTGGTGCTCCAGTTGGCCCAGTTCGTTTTGCGGAGCGTGGGCTGCGGCCGTTTCCAAACTGGTAAGCGCGGCGGGATAGTTGCCCAGCCGCATGTGCAGCGTCCCGCAGGCAGCCTGCCAGCGCCAGGGCTCATCCGCGCCCAGGGCCAGGGCGGCCTGATAAAAATGCAGGGCATCCTGGTGGGCAAACAGGGCACGCGCCTGGTCGCCGGCCAGGACAAAGTAGGCGGCGGCTTCCTGTTCCAGCCCGGCGTGCTGGTAATGGGTGGCAATTTGGGCAGAAACGGCCGCACTTGGTGCCCGATCCGCGACCAACGTAGTTGCCAAGCGACGATGCAGCAGACGTCGCCGTGCCAGGCCCGTCTCTTCGTAGACCAGCACGCGTAGCTTGTCATGGCTGAAGTCGTAAGCGGCACGATCGCGGCTGGTTTGCTCCACCAGCAGGCCGCGTGCCGTGAGCGTTTCCAGCGCGGTGACGGTTTCCTCATCGCTGCGGCCACTTGCCGCCTGCACCAGCAGCAAATCGAAGCTGTGGCCGATGGCCGCAGCTGTTTGCAAAATCTGGCGTTCGGTCTCGTTTACTTGAGCCAGCCGCTGGTGCAGCAAATCACGCACGGAAGCAGGCACGGCAAAGCTGGCGGGCGGGGTCAACGGTTCGTCGCTGGCGATGAGGGCGTCCAGGTAAGCGACCACAAACATCGGCAGCCCTTCGGTTTCGCGGTGCAGCTGTTGCAAGAGGTCGGGGGTGAAAGGCCTGCCGCTGGCGGTGAGCAGCGCTTCGATCTGTGCCGGAGTGAACCGGTTGGGCCGGACGAACTGGCAGGCGTTCTCGCGGCGCAGCTTGGCCGCCAGCATGTTGAGCGGGCTGTTGGCTGGTAGATCCTCAGCGCGCCAACAAAATAGGGTAAGCAACGGCCGTTCCCGCCAGCGGTGCAGCAAATAGAGCAGCAGTTCCAACGAGGCAGCGTCCAGCCAGTGCACATCGTCCAGCCACAAAATGCCGGGGACGGGGCCAGCCAGCAGGGCGAGCAGCGTCTGGATGACGCCTTCATAAAAGCGAACCTGCTCGCCGGGGCCGCTGAGGCTGCTGTGCGGCGGTAGGCTGCGCCCTTCGGCCAGCTGGGGCAGCAGGCGGGCGGCTTCGGCCAGATGGTGATCAGGCAGCATGTGCAGGTGCTGTACCGCTTCAGGCGTCAATCCTGCCTGGAGTGCCTGGATGAGCGGAGCGTAAGCCAGATTGGTCTCGCCTTCGTAGCAGCGAGCGGTAAGGGCAGCGGCACCGTTGGCTGCGGCCCAATCGACCAGCGTCTCGGCCAGCCGCGTTTTGCCAATGCCCGGCTCCCCTTCGATGATGAGCAAACGGCCGTCTGGCCCGACTTGTTGATAGAGCTGCTGCATTTGGTGCAGTTCGGCGTCGCGACCGACGAGGGGAGATGACAAGGTGACAGAAGTCTCTCCCGTCACCTTGTCACCTTGCCACCTTGTCACCTTGCCGCTTTGAGTCACCCTGTCATTTTGGATGTCGTGGTACAGCTCGGTGGTTTCGGGAAGTGGGGGCACGCCTAGCTCTTCATCTAAAATGCGCACGCAGTTGCGATATTGCAGCAGGGCATCGGCGGAACGGCCGTTTTCGGCCAACAGTCGCATCAATGTTCGGTGGGCTTCTTCGCGCAGAGGATCGATCTGGCACCAGCGGCGGGCGTGGGTAACGGCCGTTTGACCCGTTGTGGATTGCGCCAGTTGCGCCAGCGCCTGGATTAGCTCACGGCGTAAGCTTTCCTGCTGCTGGAGCTGCCAGTCGTCAAAGGGGAGGCTGTCGCGTAGGCTGAAGCCCGCCAGAAAATCGTCGCGATACAGCTCGACGGCTTCGGCCAAGTTGCCCTGCTGGAGCGCCTGCTGGAACGCCGTAACGTCGCACCAGGCGGCGTCGGTTTCCAGGCCAATGACCTCCCGGTTGGCAAAGAGCGCTTTTGCGCCCACGGCCGCTTTCAGCGCCGACAGGGTGCGGCGCAGGGCGGCTTTGGCCCGGCGGTCGTCGGTGTCGGGCCACAAAAAGGCGGCTAGCCAGTCGCGGGACGGCCGTTCGCCAGATAGCGCCAGATACGCCAGCAAGGCAGTGGCTTTGCGGGTGTCCACTTCCAAAATCTGGTCGTCTCGTTCGATGCGGGGTGGGCCAAGCAGTAGCAGGCGCAGCAATTTCATGGGGCCATTTTAGCCAAAACCGTTCCGAAAGGCGATGAGTTGGTGGTTTCGTAACGTTTGGCAGACGGAGGGTGGGTATTGTAATCGGTAAACGGTAATCCGTAAGCGGTAATCGGTAAACGGTGATCCGTAATTGGTGATCCGATCAGGGATTACCGAACACCGATTACCGATAACCGAACACCGATTACCGAAACAAGGAGCGTGAGCCATGACAAAAATAAATCTGGTGCGAACAGAAAAAGCGTGGGGAGATACGGCCGTTGACGGCTTGTTGGCTGGCCTAATGGGCGGGGTGCTGATGACGCTTTTCCTGGCGCTGGTCGGTTGGGCGGGAGGCGCACCGCCGCAGGCGACCGTGGCACTTTTCGATCCGGCGCAGACCGGCAACTGGCTATCCGGATTGCTGGCTCATCTGGCCGTTTCGGCCATTTACGGATTAGTGCTGGCGCTGCTGCTGCGGGGCGTGGGGCGGATACGGCCGTCGCTGGCAAAGGCGACCTGGCTGTGGGGTGCGGGGTACGCGCTGCTGCTGTGGGGGCTGGCAACGGCCGTGGCCTCACCGCTGGAGCAAATTCCCACCTGGGAATTTGGGTTGGCCCACTTACTTTATGGATTGGCGGCCGGGTACCGGCTGCACACAAATGCTTAAGGAGAAAATTGTAATGAAACGTGTTTTGAAATGGATTGGTATTGTGGTGGGTGGTTTATTAGGATTGATCATTCTGCTGGGAGCTGGCGCTTACACCGTCAGCGCCAGCCGATTGAACCGGACGTATGAGGTCACGGCCGATTTCACCCTCAACGTGCCCACCGATCCCGAAAGTATTGCCGCTGGCGAACATCTGGCTGCGGTTTACTTGTGCAATGATTGTCATGAGGCCAACCTGGCTGGTCACCTCTTTGTTGATGATCCAGTCTTCGGCCAAATCTACAGCGCCAACTTAACGGCGGGTGAAAATGGAATCGGCCGCAGCTACAGCGATGAAGAGATTGCCCGGGTGATCTGGTACGGCGTGAAGCCAGATGGCTCTCCAACGGTGGGCATGCCTTACGAATTTTACCAGGCAATTAGCATCAGCGATATGGAGAATTTGATAGCTTATCTACGCAGTGTGCCGCCTGTCGATACCAACCATTCACCCGCCAGCTACGGCCCCATGTTTCGGGTGATGCATGTGGCCAACCAGTTCCCCCTGATTCCGGCCGAACGGGTAGATGCCAGCCAGCCACCGCGTGATCCAATATCACCTGAGGATACGCTGGCCTATGGGGAATACGTGGCCACCATGTGCACCCATTGCCATACCGCTACGTTTGCAGGCGATGAATTTTTTGGCTCACCCAATATCACCCCGGCGGCCATTGGCGGCTGGTCAGAGGCGGAGTTTGTGCGGACGATTACGGAGGGCATGCGGCCAGATGGCACGCAGATTGCCCCTGAGCTGATGCCCTGGCAATCGATCAGCCAATATTCGGATGAGGAACTGCAGGCGCTGTGGGCTTATCTGCAAACTGTGGAGCCGGTGCCTGTGACGGAGTAGGGGTTTTGTGGTGGAAAACGGCCGTTTCGTAACGTTTAGTAGACGGTTGCCTGTTATCGTAAAGATATATTCGTTTGTCGGAGATAATTGAATGGACAAGTTTAACGACCTTTCTGTGGCCGAAAAGCGCAGCCTGGTGGATACGGATAGCGCGGTTACCAACCGGTGGCACCGGCTACAGTTTACCCAGGTGCTGGTCAGTTTGTTTGGCGAAATGGAAATCAACAGGCTTCACCAGCTTCAGGAGCAGTTGGAATGGCACCATCTTTCCAACGGCGATCTGCTTTTCCGTCAGGATGATCCATCGGACGGGATGTACATTGTGCTCAACGGCCGTTTACGCTACACAGTCGTTAACTACAACGGAGAAACGATGGCTGCCGGGGAAGTTGGCCCCGGCGAAACCATCGGCGAGTTTGCCCTGATTACCGATGAACGACGCGCGGCAACTGTTTTTGCCGTACGTGAAACCAATCTGGTCAAAATCACCCCCGAACGGTTTCAACGTTTTGCGCAGGAATATCCACAAATGATGGGGCAGCTTACCCGCATTATTATCGAGCGGCGGCAGCGAGACCTGAAGCAAACCAAGCCTTCTGCACCAGAGCGGCTCACCCTAGCTATTGTACCCACTGGTGCCACAGTTGACGCCGCTCGTTTTGCCAGAGAACTGGCGGCGGTCATGGATCCCTTTGGTGCCGCGCTGGCGCTGGATGCCGCATCGTTTAACGCACGCGCCGGGCATGAAGAGGCTGCCCAAACCGCTCCCGACGCCACCAATAACCCGGTGATCGTTGCATTACTGGATGAGCTGGAAGCCAACCAAAAATATCTGCTCTACGTCACCGATCCGCACCCGTCCCACTGGACAAACCGCTGTTTGGGGCAGGCTGATCGGGTGCTGCTGCTGGCCGACTCCCGCCATGATCCGCAGCCCGGTCCGATCGAGACCCACCTGGCCCAATTTGACGTCCCGCTGCGTACGGAGCTGGTTTTGTGGCACCCACCCGAAACGGAACGGCCGCAGGGAACGGCCGTTTGGCTGGACCAGCGTCAAATCCACACTCACCACCACGTGCGCCAGGGAGACGCCGACCATATGGCCCGCCTGGCGCGACGCCTCACCGGCCACGCCGTCGGTCTGGTGCTCAGCGGCGGGGCAGCGCGTGGCTTTGCCCATCTGGGTGTGCAGCGCGCCCTTGAAGAGTTAAACATCCCTATTGATTATATTGGCGGTACCAGCATGGGCGCGGTTATTGGGGCCTCCATCATTCTTTACGAAACCAACGCCACAATGATGTCTCAGGCGGTAAACATTGCCGATCCCAAGAAATTGTTTGACCATACCTTGCCGCTGACCTCGCTCATGTCCTCCCGCAAAGTAACCCATTTCACCAAACGGCATTTCGGTGATCATCACATCGAGGACCAGTGGATCCCCTTCTATTGCATAGCCAGCAACCTGACAACGGCCGAACCGGTTATTTACCAGCGCGGCCCCATCTGGCACGCCGTGCGCGCCTCACTGGCCATCCCTGGTGTCTTTACTCCGGTGATTGCAGACGGCGATGTGATTGTAGATGGCGCCGTGATGGACAACTTTCCCGTGTCCACCATGGCCGACCTGTGCGAAAGTGACCGCATTATTGGCGTCAACGTCAGCCCCTATCAAGAAAAGAAGCGTGATTATGACTTCGAAACCAATATTTCCGGTTGGCGCGTCTTCTTCAGCCGCTTGAACCCTTTTACCAAATCGCTGCGTTCTCCTTCGCTGCTAGGCACCATCATGCGATCCGTGGAAATCAACAGCGTGCGCCGCACTAAAGATGAAGAGAGGCTGGTGGATGTGATGATCTGCCCCGACGTAAAGCTGTTCAAATCAACCGCATACGATCAATACGAAGCGATCGCTCAGGTTGGCTACGAAGCTGCCTTGACGCCGCTTACCGCGTGGAAGGCGCAGCGGCTCTGTGAATAACAACCTGTTTTTGGCGGAACGGGTCACTTCGTGGAACTGATGTTATGATCAACGCTGTGTCCTCATTGTGGGCCGGCAGAGGTGACGCTGCTCTGCCGCTCATCACCACTTCTTTTGCAGGGAAAACGTATGAATGATGCCGCAACTGCTCCCAATTTGCCCCAGCGTTAATGGAAAAAAGATCTCTCGCTCCGGCCGCATCTCAGTCCCGAAGGGCTGCTCTCCTGACCGAGCCGGCTAGGTGGCACGGCGAGACACCGGCCACAGCTAGAAAATTGTGCTAGCTAAAGCTTATGGAAAAACAAACCACTCATCCAAATTTGTCCGCTCATAACGCCCCACCGACTTTAGAGGGTCACTGGTTGACTCTGGCTCGCGCCGCCTGGTTGCTGATCACAGGCGTTGGCGTGGTGATGTATGCCATTGGTGTGCAGCTTTTTTTTCAACAGATGGCCACAACTTGCACCGGCTCCGATTGCCTGCGGAACCAACTTACTCCAGAGGCGCTGCGCCCCATGGCAGACATAGGGCTGACGCTGACCGAGTACGCCGTTCTTCAAATCATGCCAACAGTCATTTTTGCTGTTGTTAGTGTGGCCGTGGGCACACTCATTTTTTGGCAGCGCTCACATGAGTTGATGGCGTTTTCCAGCTCGCTCTGGCTGGTCACCTTTGGCCTTACCCTGTTTGAAGAGGAAGTACGCGCGACGGGTGCGGCTTATCCGTGGCTGCAACCAGCCGCTCTCGGACTGACTTGGCTGGGTGGGGTCATTCTGCTGCCGCTCTTCTTTTTTATCTTTCCCAACGGCCGTTTTGCCCCGCGTTGGACAAAATGGGCCTGGTTGATCATGAGTACCATCTTTGTGAGCTTTGGCACGGCGGCCGAGTTGTTTCCAGCTTTTATGCCAACCTATTTTGGGTTTGCTGGTTATCTGTGGTTTACCATGGTGCTGGTCTGTATCGCCGTTCAATTTTATCGGTATCGCTATCTTTCAACAGCCACCGAGCGCCAACAAACGAAATGGGTTGTTTATGCCTTTCTGGTAATCATCGCGGTGAATGTTGCTTTTTTGTTGGCTGACCCACTTTTTCTTGATTTTACGGTGCAGCAAACTGAAAATGCCGTCCGCAATATCTTTGGTAACGCTGTTTCCACCTTTGCTTTTTTGATGATCCCCCTTGGCATTGGCATCTCCATTCTCCGCCATCGTCTTTTTGACATTGACCTGATCATTCGCAGGACGGTGCAATACTCGATTGTGTCGGCGGTGCTGGCGGCCGTTTATTTTGGCACCATTACGCTCATACAGGGGAGCGTAACGGCCGTTACTGGCACCCAATCCCCTTTGGCCATCGTCCTCTCTACCTTGCTGATTGCTGCCCTCTTCAACCCGGTTCGCCAACGGGTGCAGGCATTCATCGACCGCCGCTTCTACCGCCAAAAGTATGATGCCCAGCAAGTGCTGGCCCAATTTGCCCAAACCGTCCGCGACGAGGTGGAGCTGGAAACCCTGCGCACCGAACTGGTCAACGTTGTGCAGCAAACGATGCAGTCGGAACATGCCAGCGTTTGGCTGCGACGCAATAAATGACAGCCGGGCGGAGATTTTTCGTTTTATCGATTTTAATCTGTGTCCCCTATCCACAATGAGAGGAACAAAATGACAGAATTATCAACCCAGGAACGATTCAAACGAGGCGCAGCCGATGCCGGCCGTTACTTCGATTTCATGGCCCAGTTCGTAGACTTCAAGCCGGAACACGCCGAGGCCATACGCGCCACCCGCTTCATCGTCGAGAAGCATATCCCGGCCATCGTAGCCGATTTTTACAACCAGCTCCTCAGCTTTCCGGCCACGCGCAAACATTTTCTCAAAAAAGACGGCTCAATTGATCAGGCGTATCTGCAGCTGCGCATGCAGCATCAGGCCACCTTCTGGCGGCGCACGGCCGGGGCCGCTTTTGATGAGGATTATGCCCGTTTCCTCGATTACGTTGGCCGCGCCCACACCTCTCAGGGGGCTGACGCCAAGATTTACATTCCGCAGCGTTATGTCACGGGCATGGTCGGTTTTGTGCAGCAGCGTATTGCTGCGGCCCTGGACACCGAACTGCGCGAAATTGATCCGGATCTGGCCTTCCGGGCCATTCGCGGCTGGAATGCGCTGCTGCTGGTGCTGCTGGAACTACTCTCCCGCCCCTACGGCGAAGGACGCGAGGCGGAAACTTTTCAGGCCCCGGAGGAAATTGACGAGACGCCGGTGCAGCAGCTGGCTCTGGAAACGTACGAGCGCAGCCTGGGCATGGCCCGATCGATTGAATACCGTGAGGTCCATGTTGGCCCCGTGGCTGACTTTACGACCAGAGGGCGTAAAGTGATTGAGGCTGAAGGGCTGTCGATTGGGGTCTTTTTGGTGAACGGCCGTTGGCATGCCCTGCAAAATAGCTGCCTGCACCGTGGCGGCCCGGTGTGTCAGGGACCCTTGGAAGATGGCGTGCTCACCTGCCCCTGGCACGGTTACCAATACAAGCTGGAAACTGGCGAACTGCTGCTGGACCCGGACGCAAAGCTGCCGCGCTACCCGGTGGAAGTACGCAACGCGGAGGTTTACCTGCAAATTCCGGTGCTGGTACGGGACGAAGTGGACATCGCTCTGGATGATCTGTTTGCCCAGGCGGTTGAGGCAGCGGCCGACCCGGCCGCCGGGCCACGGCTGGCACCCAATGAATTCCATACGGCCGATTTGTCGCCGGGAGAAATCAAGTTGCTGACCGTAAACGGCATTCGCGCAGCCGTGTACAATGTAGACGGCATTTTTTACGCCACCCAGGATGCCTGCACCCACGTTGACGGCCCCCTCAGCGAAGGGGAGCTGGAGGGGGCGCAGGTAATCTGTCCCTGGCACGCCTCCTGTTTCGACGTGAAAACCGGCACGGTGCTGAAAGGCCCGGCCACCAAGCCGCTGCGCACGTTTGTGGTGGAAATTGATGGTGAGATCGGCCGGGTGGTGTAATCACAGGCAGCCCGGCCAGATTTCCGTCCGGAAAAAAGACGTATCGCCGCTTTCGTAACGTTTAGCAGACGATACCCTGCTATGATGAAGACATGATGACAACGATTCGAGGATTTTGGCGCAATTTTATCGGGCAGAAAGGGGTGGATGTGGTGGAAACGGCCGCTTCAACCACGCTCAGTGCAGGCGTTCCCACCACCCAGATCAACAATCTCGATCTGGACATTGCCCCCAACGACCCGCTGTTGGCCTACGTGCAGCAAAGTCCCGGCGTGCTCGATGTGGACCAGCTCAAGCTGGACTCGCCCGCGCTGGCCGCCATGCGCGATGCAGGCATCCGGCTCGTCGTGCCATTAGTCAGCCAGGGCGAACTGATTGGCCTCATCAACCTCGGCTCTCGCCTCAGTGAGCAGGAATATTCCAGCGACGACCACAAGCTGCTGGCCGACCTGGCCACGCAAGCGGCCCCGGCGCTGCGGGTGGCCCAACTGGTGAAGCAGCAGCAGCAAGAAGCGGCCGAGCGGGAGCGTATCGAGCAGGAGCTGAAAGTGGCCCGGCTCATCCAGCAAACCCTGCTGCCGCAGGAGCTGCCCGCCCTGGACGGCTGGGGCGTGTCCGCCTACTACCAGTCCGCCCGCGCCGTCGGTGGTGATTTTTACGATTTTATTTATTTTGAAGACGGCCGTATCGGCTTTGTGGTCGCTGATGTGACCGACAAAGGGGTGCCTGCCGCTCTGGTGATGGCCACCACCCGCACCCTGCTGCGCACCGCCGCCGAGCGATTGGAAGCGCCCGGCGCGGTTCTGGCTCGCACCAACGACGTGCTCGTGCAGGAAATCCCGCCCAAAATGTTTGTCACCTGCTTTTACGCCGTGCTCAATCCGGCCACCGGCCACCTGCGCTACGCCAACGCCGGCCACGATGTGCCCTACCGCTACACCGCCGATGGCGTGGTGGAGCTGCGGGCTACCGGCATGCCGCTGGGCCTCATGCCCGGCATGGGCTACGACGAAAAAGAGACGACGCTGGCCCCCGGCGAATATGTTTTGCTCTACAGCGATGGTCTGGTGGAAGCGCACAATCCGGAACGCGAGATGTTTGGCTTCCCCCGCCTGCAAGAGCTGATGGCCACCCATGCCAACGGTGACACGCTTAAGGAGTTTCTGCTGGACCAGCTGGCCGCCTTCACCGGCCCTGGCTGGGAGCAGGAGGATGATGTGACGCTGGTGACGTTGCAGCGGGAGGAGAGATTGGAGATTGGAGATCGGAGATTAGAGATTTCCGCCAATCTCCAATCTCCAATCTCCAATTCGCCCATTGAGTTCGAGATTCCATCCGCCCCAGGCAATGAGCGTTTGGCGATGGAGCAGGTGGCGCAGGTGGTGGCGGGACTGCTGCCGGAAGGCCGTTTGCAGAAGTTGAAGACGGCCGTTGCCGAAGCCACCATGAACGCCATGGAACACGGCAACAAATATGACCCTGACAAACCGGCGCGGCTGAAGGTGTTCGTGGCAGAAGCATCCATCCGCGTCACCATCACCGATGAAGGGGGCGGGCCGCCAGCAAAAACGGCCGACAGCCCCAATCTGGAAGCGAAGCTGGCAGGCGACCAATCGCCGCGCGGCTGGGGGCTGTTCCTCATCCAAAACATGGTGGATGAGCTGAATGTGCATCAGGATGCGCAGCAGCACACGATTGAGTTGGTGATGAACCGGTGAACGGTGGTCGGTGAACGGTGAACGGATTACCGATTACCGACAACCGAATACCGATTACCGATAACCGAATACCGATTACGGAAAAAACGGAGAACGAAGATGGCAGAAAAAACCGCAGCTTTTACCGCTGAAACGAGACGGGAGGGCGAAACGGCCGTGCTCGACCTGCATGGTGAGATTAACAGCCTGGCCGACGCCGCCCTGAACGCCGCCTACAGCGCAGCTGAGCAGGGCAATCCGGCCAAAATTGTGCTCAACTTTGCCGGGGTTGATTACATCAACAGCACCGGCATTGCCCTCATTGTGGGGCTGCTGGCCCGCGCCCGGGCCGCACACCGGCCCATCGCCGCCATCGGCCTCAGCGAACATTACCGCGAAATCTTCACCATCACGCGGCTGTCCGACTTTATGGAGATTCAATAACGTAGGGCGGTTTGGCAAACCGCCCAAGCGAATGACTCATGAACACAATGACTTTCACCACCAACGGTACCCAAAAACTAATTCGCCAGGAGCGGCAAGGCTTGATGTTAAACGGCCGTTACCAGCTCCAGCACGAACTCGGCCACGGCGGCATGGGCACCGTCTACCTGGCGCAAGATACTTACCTGGAGCGCGAAGTGGCCGTCAAGCTGCTGGATGGCCACAGCCTGGGCACGGCCGGACGCGGCCAGCTGCTGCACGAAGCCCGCGCCGCCGCCCGGCTCAGCCATCCCAACGTGGTGATGGTGTTCGACATGGGCGAGCATGAAGCGATCCCCTTTGTGGTGATGGAGTACGTGCCAGGGCAAACATTGGCCGCCGCCCGCCCGCAGCGTATGGACGAAGTGATCCGCATCGCCCGGCAGCTGTGCGCCGCCCTACAGCACGCCCACGACAAGGGGCTGGTGCACCGGGACGTGAAGCCGCAAAATGTGCTCATCACCTCGGAAGGCGTGGCCAAGCTCACCGATTTTGGCCTGGCCCGGGCGCTGGATCGGCCGTTGGACCCGGAGGACAGTTTCGCCGGGACCCTCTTCTACATTGCCCCTGAGCAGGCAATGGGCGAACCGGTCACTTTTACCGCTGACCTGTATGCCTTTGGCATTTTGCTCTACGAGCTCACCACCGGGGCGCTGCCCTTCAGCGGCAGCATGGCTCAGATTTTGGTGGGCCATTTGCAAGAGATACCGGTGCCGCCGCGCGAGCGCAACCCACACGTGCCTCCCGCGCTGGATGAGCTGATTGTCCATTTGCTGCAAAAGGTGCCTGGGGAGCGGCCGTCCTCCGCCGCCGAAGTGGGTCATCTGTTGGGCATCTTGAGCAAGCTCAACCGCCTATCAACCATCTTTGAACTCGCATGAAGTAAGCCACAGAGAACACAAAGGAGAAAGAGAAAGCTCTCATAATCCTCTGTGCCCTCTGTGGCAAATAAAAAAACAGGAGAAATCGCATGTCCAATGAGTTGAATGCCACCGTCCGTAATTTGTCTGGCAGCGCCAGCGTGATTGATATTCACGGCGACATCACCGCCCAGGCCGAGGAGTCGCTGATGGCGGCGTACAGCCAGGCCAGCCAGGGCAACACCAAAACGATCATCCTTAATTTTGAAGGGTTGGACTACATGAACAGCTCCGGCATTGGCCTGCTGGTAACGATGCTGATCCGGGTACAGCGGCAAAAGCAGCGGCTGCTGGCCTTTGGCCTCAGCGAACATTACCAGCAAATTTTCGAGTTGACCCGCCTGAATGAAGCGATTGCCATTTTTGATAATGAAGCGGCAGCGGTAACGGCCGTTGCCTCCCCCGCCTGATTTTCAGAGCCATTTTTGCAACTGCATAGCGATTTATTGCTGGAGATCAGAGATGAATCAATCTCCAATCTCTAATCTCCTGCCTGCAAGAGGTAACCATGAACGACCAGTCATCACCCCCCAAAACACCCCGCAACGCAGCCAGCTGGGCCTCGCCCGTAGACCGCATGACCGCGGGCGATTTGCCTACCGACGCCATCAATCTCAACGTCACGGGCCGCCGCCCGATGAGCCCGCTGCAGGGCTTTGGCCAGCTGTGGCAAAAAACGTACCGCATCCGCCTGGACGGTGATGAAGTGTCGCCGCAAACGCTCGTGGCCGAATGGAAGGCGCACTTTCCCGAATTTTGGCCCAAGGGCAACCGCTTCTTTGGCGCAGTCGGCGGGGTGGCCCCCGGCGATGTGGCCGTGCTCAACGTGGCTGGTCCCGGCGGCATGAAGCTCTCCACCGGTATCCGCGTTATCTACGCCGATGAGGAATCCTTCTCCTTCATGACGCCGGAAGGGCACATGTTTGCCGGGATGATCACCTTCAGTTCCTTTGTGACGGAGGGGCAAACCATTGCCCAAATTCAGGCGCTCATCCGGGCCAACGACCCGGTGTACGAGATGAGCTTCCGCCTGGGCTTTGGCCACAAGGCCGAGGATGCTTTCTGGCACCAGACGCTGCGCAACCTGGCAGGGCACTTTGGCACCACGGGCACGGTTTCCCAAAATAACGTGTTGGTAGACAAGCGAGTACAATGGGCCGAAGCCAAAAACATCTGGCAAAACGCGGCGATTAGAACGGCCGTTTACATGCCCGTCTATCTGCTGAAACGGCTGACAAAAGGAAGAAGGTAATAGGAAGAAGGAAGAAGGCTCTCTTCTTTTCTTCCTCATTTCTTCCTTCTGCCTTCAAAATGAACGATGTCTGAATTTGATGCAATTGTCGTGGGATCGGGGCCAAACGGATTGGCCGCTGGCATTACCCTGGCGCGCCAGGGGTGGCGCGTGCTGCTGCTGGAAGCCAAAGCCACCGTCGGCGGCGGCATGCGCACGGCCGAATTGACCCTGCCCGGCTTTCACCACGACATCTGCTCCGCCATTCATCCGCTGGGCATGGGCTCGCCTTTCTTCCAGTCGCTGGATTTGGCCGAGTTTGGCCTGGAATGGATTCAGCCGGATGTGCCGCTGGCACACCCGCTGGATGATGGAACGGCCGTTGCCTTGCACCAGTCGCTGGCAGAAACGGCCGCTCAGTTGGGCGAAGACGGCGCTATGTACTGTCGTCTCTTTGCCCCGCTGGTAGCCGACTGGGACAAGATCGCCCGCGAATTCCTGGGGCCGCTGCGCCTGCCGCGCCATCCCCTGGCGATGGCCAAACTTGGCCTGCGGGCCGTCTGGCCCACCACGCTGCTGGCCAAAACGCTTTTCCGCACCGAGCAGGCTCGTGCCCTGTTTGCCGGGCTGGCGGCGCATTCGATCATGCCGCTGGAGTGGCCGTTAACGGCCGCTTTTGGCCTGATGCTGGGTACACTGGGGCACAAAGTTGGCTGGCCGCTGCCCCGCGGCGGCAGCCAATCCATCGCCGATGCCCTGGCCGGTTATTTCACCGGCCTCGGCGGCGTGATTGTGACCCACCACGAGGTCAAGTCGCTGGCCGAACTGCCGCCCGCCCGCGCCATTTTGCTGGACGTGACGCCGCGCCAGCTGCTGGCCATTGCCGGTGACCAACTGCCCTCAGGCTACCGCCGCCAGCTGGAGAATTATCGTTACGGGGCGGGCGTGTTTAAGGTGGACTGGGCCTTAAGCGAACCGATTCCCTGGCGGGCTGCGGTGTGTCGTCGGGCGGGGACGGTACACTTGGGGTCAACGCTGGCGGAAATGGCTTTGAGTGAGCGGGTGATCTGGCGGGGAAAGGTGGCGGAACGGCCGTTTACCCTCGTCACTCAGCAAAGTTTATTTGACGACACCCGCGCTCCCCATAACCAGCACACCGGCTGGGCCTACTGCCACGTGCCCAACGGCAGCACGGTGGACATGACCGCCGCCATTGAGGCGCAAGTCGAGCGCTTTGCGCCGGGCTTCCGCGACACCATCCTGGCCCGCCACACCATGACCACCCACGACTTACAGCAGTACAACCCCAACTACATCGGCGGGGATATCAACGGCGGGGCGCAAAATTGGCGGCAGCTATTTACACGCCCCGTGCCCCGGTTGAATCCGTACAGCACGCCGCTGCCCAACGTGTTTATTTGCTCATCCTCCACGCCGCCGGGCGGGGGCGTGCACGGCATGTGTGGTTTTCATGCGGCGCAAACGGCCCTATCCAACGTTTAATACAGTCATTGTCTTTGCTCTTCTAGTTGGAAAGTTAGATAAGACCAGGTCAAAAAAGGACCTTTATCATAGCAATGGAACACTTCAACAATGGGTTTACACGGGAGATTAACATTGAATCCGTTTTGCCTCCCATCCGAAAAAAGGAAGCGTACGAGTTTGTTTATTCCTCAGACCAAATTACTCAATTCGCCCATCTGCTTTTCGACCGTGATTCAATTGACGTAACAACATAATATTCGGGGCATGGCGCAGCTAGGTAGCGCGCGCGCTTCCTTCGGGTCGAAGAGGTCGTGGGTTCGAATCCCGCTGCCCCGACAGATGTGAAAAAAGGCCGTTTCTCAGAGAAGAAACGGCCTTTTTTGCTACTCCAACCCATGTTGATCAAGCCAATAAAGCATAGCCTGAATACTGCCCGTAGCCATCGCAATGCTTGTATCTGCCGCCCCATAATACAGGTGCAGGGTGTCGCCATCAGGGGCAATGGTGTAACCGCACGGAAAAGCGACATTACCCACATCCCCATGCAGTTCGTAAGGCTTTTCTGGCCCAAAGACCCACTCAGCGCCGCGTTTGAGGCAATGCTCGGGTGTTTCCAGATCAAACAGCGCCAGACCCAGACGGTAAAGTGAACCTGCCGCTGTCTGGCGTACGCCATGATAAATCACCAGCCACCCCTGTGCCGTTTCGATGGGAGGCGGTGATAGACCGATTTTATTGGCATCCCACCAAGCCCCACGCCGAGCTTCCATCATCAGCTTATCGCTGCCCCAGTGCCACAGGTCGGCCGAATAGGAGATCCACATGTGAGCCTGGGCAGAGCTTACCGGACGATGGATCATGGCCCAATGACCGCCAATTCGATGCGGCAGCAGCGCCGCATCTTTATCATCAGGGGACATAATCAACCCGTAGCGTTCAAAATGACGAAAATCTTCCGTCATGGCCAAGGCCACACCGGGACCGTCGCGGGTAAAAGCTGTATAAACAACAGCATACCGGCCTAATTCAGGAACGTAGGTGATGCGCGGGTCTTCAATGCCCCATAATTCTTCCGGGTAGCGTTCAGGGTCGGGTAGGAGGGTAGGCTGGGGGTCAATCTGCCAATCATCTACGCCATTGGCGGAGCGGGCGGCGCACAAATGGGAAAGCCCGCGCCGGTCCTCGACCCGGCACAAAAGCAAGGTGGTGCCATCGGGCAGCAGCGTGGCGGCCGGGTTAAAGACCGTATGGACCGGATAGGGCCAATCGGCGGCGGTTAGGATAGGATTCAACTTATGGCGGCGAAACAGTTCGGTATGTTGTTGATTCATTTTGTTTGGGTTTCCGGAGACAATAGGGGATTCTCGGCCAGACGTAGCTCCAATAAAGTTTGCAGAAAAGCCAGTGTAGATTCCGCACCTTGATTCTCATTGGGACGGTCGGGATGGAGTCCGTCACGGCAGCCTCCGGTAGTTGGGTCGTAAAGGGGTAGATTTAAGTCATTGCGTCCCAAGAACCATTCGAAAGCACGCTGGGCCTCTGTGCGCCAGCGCGGATCACCCGTGCTGCGATACGCTTCCAGGCAGGCAGAAGCCATTGTTTGTGCCTCGATCGGCTGCTGATCGAACCTGGCCTTTTCACCGTTTCGCTCATAAAAGCCATTAGAGCCAATGGGGACAAAATGCCCTTCGGCTGTGTCCACCCGCTGCACTTCAGCCAGCCAACAGAGCGAATCCAGTCCAGCTTCGGTCATGGCTTTGTTAGGAATCCATTGGCCGCACATCAACATGGCCTGGGGCAGCACAGCATTGCAATAGCTTAACTCTGCTTCAAACCAGCGCCACTCATCTGAACGGTTTTGTTGATATAAGGCGAGCAGGCGGTCGGCCAATTCGTTCCGGACCTGGTTGGCCCGGCGATCCCCGTCAAAACGGCGTAGATATTCATGGATGCCGATGAGGGTAAAGGCCCAGGCCCGGGGGCTGGTTGTTTCCAAAATCGCGGGCAGGGCTTGTTCAAACAGCCAACCTGCCATATTTTGCAAGGCTGGGGTGTTCGAGCGGCCCAATACGGTGCCCAAGGCCCACAAGGTACGGCCGTGACTGTCATCAGAGCCGCTCTCCTCCAACCAGCTGCGCTGGTAATTCATGAAATTTCGGAAACGGCCGTTTGCCCGATTAAATGCGTAACCAATAAACGCAAGATACCGGGATGCCAGCGTTAAAGCTTGTCCATTGCCTGCATCCAATTCCGCCAGGTGCATACATATAATCAAAGCCCGAGCGTTATCATCAATGCTGTAGCCCTCGTCATAATTTGGCACAATAAAATTGGCGTGTTGAATCATCCCCGTATCGTCCGTCATGCGCTGCAGGTGATCCAGGTTCAGAAGCGGCAGTTCACCCGGACGTTGGTCAAGCGGTTTGACCACGAAGCCAGTTGGCATAAACGAGCGGCGCTCGGCACGCGCCCGTTCAAAACTCTCCATGTACCGCTGGGCCACTTCGGGCCAGATCATGGCCCGCCCAAACAGATAAGCCCGTTTGCGCATGGCGTGACGCCTGGATTCATTTTCCAACAGGTCAATTACCTGCTCGGCTAATGCCGCCGGGTCGTTAAAGGGCACCAGTACGCCCCGCTCCTCGGCCAACATCTCTTCGGCATACCAATACGGCGTGGAGATGATAGCTTTGCCTGCGCCAAGCGTGTAGGCCAGGGTGCCGGAAGTGATTTGAGCCGGGCTGAGGTAAGGGGTAATGTAAATGTCAGCTGCGCTGATGAACTCAATGAGCTCTTCCAGACTAACAAAACGATTATAGAAAATGACGTTTCCGGCAACGCCTAACTCCTGAGCCAGGCGCTGCAATGACAAACGGTACGTTTCACCTTGCTGGCGTAAAACGTGGGGATGGGTGGCCCCCACAACGATATAAACCGCATTGGGATTACGCGCTAATATGGCGGGCAGGGCGGCAATCACCGTTTCGATCCCTTTGTTGGCGGAGAGCAGGCCAAAGCTGAGCAAAACCATCTTGCCTTCCACGCCAAAGAGGTCTTTGTGGAAACTGGGATCAACAAAGGAAACGTCTGGAATGCCGTGGGGAATCAGATCGACCTTTTCTGGCGGAACACCATAGACCGTATGCAAGAAATCCACCCCACGCTCACTCATAACCACGACCCGGTCCGATAGGGCTGCCACTTCTTGCAACACCCGGCACTGATCGGGGGTGGGTTCCTGCAAAACAGTGTGCAGGGTGGTGACAATGGGCGTGTTCAATTCACGCAGCAAGGCCAGGATGTGGCTGCCGACTGGCCCACCGTAAATGCCATACTCGTGCTGTAAACAGACCAGATCAACATTGTTGATATTGATGAAATCGGCCGCCCGACGATAAGAGTCAATGTCCTTCTCTACTAATTCAAAGCGAACGCGGGGCGGATAAGCATACCCGGCCTTGGTGTCGTTGACGGGCAGGGCGATGCAGGTCGTGTCACTATATTCGGTGGCGACGGCCTCGCATAGGTCGGTAGTAAAAGTGGCAATACCACACTGGCGCGGCAAATAGTTGCCAATAAAGGCAATGCGGTTTATTTCTGAACGGTTTGAGTTATTTTCCATATTACCAGGCACCTGGCTTGTGATTGAGAAATGACGGAGGCGTTTATCTGTCAACCGTAATTAATAGTGCAGTGTGAGTGTGTCACCGGGCTTGATTTTGTTCTGATCTTTTATTCTATTCTGCGCAATGATGAGGTTGACCAAACGGCCGATTTCCTGGGTATCCTGTGGGTCTTTGAGCTTGAACTCTTTACGCACAATGGCCATCAGGCCGTCGCCCCGCTTAATCTTGTATGTCCACGTTTGCTCGTCTGGGCCGGTCTCGACAAGCTGCTGCCATTTGCCGTCGAAGGCACGCCACACTTCCCCTTGCGTGTTGAGGCACCAGACGAGGTCGTTAGGGCCAGCGGCAAGAACGCCTGCCCGGCCCATCTGCTTTTGATCCCAACTGGTCTCCCAAAGAGGCAGGCCGACACCCTCGCCAGGCCGGGCGCGGCGGAACACAATGCCATCGGTGGTGCTGTACCAGGCGTAACCATCGGGGCTAACAGCGATAGAATTGGCGTCAGCACGGCCGCTGTGCGTGAGAATCTGGCTCCATGTACCGTTTTGCCCAAACCAGATTTCGCGGTCTTTGTTGATGCAGTACAGACTCGTTGCGTCAATGGCCGCGATGACCTCAGCTTTGCCCACTTTGTCCTGTTCCCAAAATCCGACTTCCGTACCATCACCCGGTCTGGCGGTGCGGAAGAGGGTTCCATCCGTCTGGGCATACCGAACGCTGCCGTCGCTGCCCACAGAAATCGTTTGGGCGTCGGGCCGGCCGCTGTGGGTTGGGACCTGGGTCCAGGTACCACCTTTGTCAGGGTTTTTGGCATTTGTCAAATGCCAGATTTCGTGCTTTCTGTTCACACACCAGGCATTGCCCCAGTCAGAAGCGGCAATGACTTCCGCTTTGCCCACCTTATCCGGCACCCACCCAACAATCCCGGCGTCCCCATAAAGGCGGGAGATCGTTCCATCTGTTTTGACAACAGCCCAGACACTACCATCTTTGCCTACTGAGATATGCTTAAATTTTTGCTCTGCCATCGTTCAATTTTCCTTTTTGCCCAGACTCTCCTGAATGCCCAGTTCATGGGGGCGCAGGGATAAGATGGGGCCGTATATCGTTCTCATGAACTGTTTGCCTTTAATCTTCTCAATGATTAGCCGGAAGCCGCTCTCGGGGCCTGAGCTAATGTAGTAGGCTGGTTGGCAGCACCGCTGCTCACCGCATATTTTCCTAGCTGCACCAGTCGTGGCGCAGTAAGGAAGCTGGAACGATGACCGCGCTTACATCATTCCGCCCATATCGCCCATACCGGCCATGGACATCGCCGACCTGGATTCAGTGCTATCCGTGATGAGAACTTCAGTGGTCAGGATCATGGCTGCGATGGAAGCTGCATTTTGCACGGCACTTCGGGTCACTTTGGCCGGATCAATGATGCCGGATTTGAGCATATCTTCATATGCCTCGGTCATCACGTTGTAGCCGATAAAACGACCCTCGCCGCACCGGCGGCGCACTTCGTTGATGACGACGGCCCCCTCTTTACCGGCATTGCGCGCTAATTGGCGCATCGGCTCTTCCAGCGCCCGGCGCACAATATTAATCCCAGTATTGATATCAGGAACGTCATTCTTGAGGTTCTTAATGGCCTCAATCGCATGGATCAGAGCCACGCCACCACCGGGCACGACACCCTCTTCCACAGCGGCACGAGTGGCGCTTAAGGCGTCCTCAACCCGGTGCTTTTTCTCTTTCAACTCCGTTTCAGTAGCCGCGCCAACCTTGATGATAGCGACGCCTCCGGCCAATTTGGCTAGGCGCTCTTGCAGTTTCTCGCTGTCATAGTCGCTGGTGCTGTTCTCGATCTCGACCTTGATCTGGTTAATGCGCGCCTTGATCGCTTCTTCTTTACCACGGCCATCAATAATAATGGTATCGTCTTTGCTCGAAGAGACTTTGCCAGCCTGGCCCAGGTCTTCCACGGTGGTGGTATCCAGCTTGCGCCCCATTTCTTCGGTAATAATGGTGCTGCCGGTAAGCACAGCAATATCTTGCAGCATTGTTTTACGGCGGTCACCAAAGCCGGGGGCCTTGACGGCAAGCACGTTGATGGTGCCGCGCAATTTGTTCAGCACCAGTGTGGCCAGGGCTTCGCTGTCCACATCTTCGGCAATAATAACCAGATCGCGCCTGTTGGTCTGGATTAGCTTTTCCAGGATCGGCAAAATATCTTGAACCTGGGATATCTTCTTGTCGTAAATGAGAATGTAGGGGTTATTCAACACCGCCTGCATGGTTTCAGTATCGGTGATGAAGTAGGAGCTGAGGTAGCCCCGATCGAACTGCATACCATCCACATACTCTGTTTCAAAGGCCAGGCCCTGGCTTTCTTCAACAGTGATAACGCCGTCCTTGCCGACTTTATCCATCACATCGGCAATTAAATCACCAATGACGGTATCGGCGGCGGAGATACTGGCCACGTGGGCAATGTCATCATGGTCTTTGACGGGAATTGAATTTCTACAAATTGAGTCGGTTACTGCCCCGGCAGCCAACTCGATCCCGCGCTTTAGCAGCATGGGATTGGCCCCGGCGGCCACGTTCTTCAGACCTTCGGTGACAATCGCCTGAGCCAGCACGGTGGCAGTTGTGGTGCCGTCGCCAGCCACGTCGTTGGTCTTGGTGGCGGCTTCTTTGAGCAGTTGAGCACCCATGTTTGCAAACGGATCGGACAGTTCGATTTCTTTAGCAACGGTAACGCCATCGTGGGTGACGGTAGGCGCACCCCATTTTTTATCCAGGGCAACGTTGCGGCCTTTGGGTCCGAGCGTGGTTTTGACAGCCTGGGCCAGGGTGTCTATTCCCACCTTGAGCTGCCGACGTGCCGCTTCGCCAAAACTAAGTTGTTTTGCCATCAATTAAATACTCCATATAGGGACAAACTCTGACGATTGCTAATCAATTTTACAGGTCACTAATTTTGGGATTTTCCTTTCTCTCTTTTTCTTCCCTTTTTTCTCTTTTTGCCTGCTTTTTTTCCTTTACAGTTTTAGCAGGTTTGTTCTTGCCATTCTTTTTATCATTCTTGCTTTTACTCATAATTTTTTCTCCATTAAGCTCTGGTTGTTTGTTTGACAGGCAGTGTGCACTACAGTTCTAATAATGACTGTAGGATATTGAGCAAAGTCTCTACACTATAAGGTTTCTGTAGAAAAGTTGGCACCTTTCCCGCCCCAAAGCGGGATCTGGCCTCTTCCAGACTTAAGCTGGAAGAAACAATCACATTGACCTGAGGGGCAAGCTGCTGTAATTGGGCGTATGTCTGCGGACCGTTCATCACCGGCATTTCAATATCCAGAATAATCAGGGTGATTTGGTGCCTTTGCTCATGATAAATCTGCAGGCCCTCACGGCCGTTGCCCGCAGTAAAGGTGGCGACTCCAAGAAAAACATTCAGGATGTCCGACAGCGCCTCGCGAACGGCCGTATTGTCATCAATGATGAGAACAGCGCGTTTTCCAGGGGGGAGTGCTGTTACGCCATTTTCGCGAAAAGGCTGGTTGACGGTAACGGCCGTTTCACCATTTGGCTTCATAACTATTTCGGAGCCTACTCAAGCAGCATTACCTGCCGGGCGCATTCCGCCGCCACCCGATTATCAGGATTAGTTTCGCCAGGCATTGTGGCCCAGCCCTGATCTTTGACATAGGTAGTACGCTGAACAGAACTGGATATTGCCGTCAGTTCGGCCATCTTCTCAGCGCTGAGCGGGTCCTGGTTAAACTGGGCTACACAAATCGGAGCCAGACGCGCTACCACCGCGTCTTCAGCCGCTCTGTCGGCCATTGTCTGGGCACTGCTGCCCAACATCCAGCCACCCCGCGAAAAACCAAAATACAAGGTTACGACGATCGCTGCGACGGCAATCCAGAAAGTAACTGACTTCGTTTGTTTGGCCTTATCCCATCTTTGCCGAATACTGGTATGTTTAGTATTCATCATTTCTCCTTATGAATGCAGAGCAAATAGATGATTTCCTCTGCAACTTCCTTCTTACTGCGGAACAAAATCCCTGTCTTGGGAATGACTCAGGGGATGCGAAAATAATCATGGCTGAATTATGTTTGCCACCGCAGCCCGCAGGCGCTCCGCTATTCGATCCGGCGTATCGCCCTTGCTGATAAAGCTGTCGGCTCCCGCCGAAAGAGCCGCCTGCTGGCGCGCATCCAGGTGGCTGATGAGGACAATAACGACCGCGGCCGGGCAGGTTGCGCGCAATTCCATCAGTGAACTGCCGGGCGGAATCAAGTCCCAATCCACGACCAACAGGTCAGGTTGTGTTCCGAAAGCTGTAGACAAAGTTGTAGGCCAGTCTGCTGCATCGCCCACAACCTGCATGTTTAGATCCTGTAGCAGCAGGCGCATCGCTGAACGAACTTCGGGTTGGCTATCGGCTAGAAATACACGGGTCATTTAGGTACGCTCCCTACATCAGAATTATTTCAGAGAACTTTTCGCAATCTGCTTTGCCAGCAGGAATTCTTGCCAGGCCTCGTTGAAGACCTCTATGTATCCCGGGCTGACATTGTTTACCACGAGCTTTGCCCAGTTTTTATGCTCGTCAATCTTACGTCGAGAGGATTTCATCTCTGGATTTTGTAAACCTGACACACGGGCCAATTCCCCAATAGAGTCTTGGCGGGATTGTTGGTCAATAAGCCAATCGCCGAATGTTAAAATCATGGCGTATCCTTGTTTCAGGTGAGGATGTAACGGCCGTTTTCCAGGCTTAACGTCAAACTATCGGCCTCATTGTTGAGCTTTCGCGCAATTTCTCGACCCGTCGCCCCGTTTTTGAAAAAAATATCGTATCGGGCTGCCTCCGCCAGTAAGGTGCAGACTTCACCAGGGTTGGCCACACAGGTGCTGATCAGGGTGCGTCCTAAAAATATTTGCGCCTGCACCCGCATTTTTATTTTGTTATGGAAGGTAAGTTCTGTCGCGGCCATCTTTCCCCTGTTTATGACGAACAAAATTCTTTTGTTCTATGGTGGGCCTTCAATTGGCCGCTGTTTGTCAACGATATGTGGTCGTACAGTAATCATACGGTGAATAGGTTATGGTCACATCGGCGGGTCAGCGGAGATTTAGCTCCGCCAGTTGGGGGAGAAATGATGAATCAAGGACAGTGCCAGATACCACATCCCTACAGGAGCAGAAAAGCAATTCCAATGGCAATCAGCCAGACAGACCACAAAATATAACTGATCGCGTTAATGGCCCCTGCGGCCTTGAAGCCCGTTTCCTCAAATATGCCTGCCAATACACCAATGGCTGGAAGTATTCCGAGCCAACCAAACAGGGGATTGACAAGACTGGTCTGAATGATTGCGACACACAGAAGAACGGTCCAGGTACTGGTAAATAAGAAGCCTAAATGCTCACCAATGGCCACACCCGCGTAGCGATGGAAGGCCTGGAAGGTAACGGACACGCTGTCGCGCATTGCCTGGGTGGATTTTGGATCGGTATATATTTCGGCCAGGAACGGGACAAGAAAAGGCCAACGAATGAGGCCGAGCGTCTGGAATACACCCGCCAGGACGCCAATGACTGTGCCAACCGCCAGGTACCAGGGGGCATCTGGTTGGAATGCGTGGTGCACCAAAACGGGGACGGGCATGAACAGTACGGCCGAAAATGCAAATGCATACCAAAGACGACGCAGTGGCGCGCCCCCTTCCTTGAAACGCCGCAGGATGATCTCAGTGGGTTGGCGCAGGATATCCGGATACGCAAACGCTCTTTGCAGGAGGAAGAATGTTACGTTGAACGCAATTGGAACAGCAATGAGTAAGAGAGCAGTCAGGGGGATAAGCATCATCTTATTGCCTTGGCTGAACGAAGCATCAAATATAGTGCCAGGCCAGTTAGCAATTGGAAAGTCAATGCGCCACTGACGCCAAACACAGACCATTTGGGGCTGAGGTCAACACCAGCGGCGCGTGTCACAAACCATCCCAGAGCCCAACCGACAGCTACAACTCCAATCCAGATGGCCGATTGAGGCAAGGGTACGATTTGGCGAAGGACAATGTACTGCGTAATGCCAATGCACAAGCCTGTAATGGCGCCCCGCCACAAGAGTTCGTTGCCAGCCGTCTCACTGCCGAGCAGCACCGTACCGATTGCCAGCCCTACAGCCATCCCGATGCTCATGGAGACAGCCCACCAGATGGACAACAATGGTAGTCGTGACTTAAGAATAAGCCACTGAACGAGGCCAAGAGTAGCACCAGCAATTGCACCAGCGAATATGGCACGCACAGGGGTGGTGACAGAGCCAACGAGGTTCGCGAGCAATCCGGCAATCGGGAAACTGAAAAACGCTAAAACCCAGAATAGCCAGAAGCGCCAATTCATAGAAGGTTCTTTCATTGTAGACTCCTTTTAATAATGTGTAAAACTAGAATGAGACAGGGTCATAAGTGACATATCTTCAACTTTCAAGGATATGACGAATCCTTCCAGGAAGCATCGGTCAATAAGCGGAGATTTTGCTCCGCCAGTTGGGGGAGATAAAGACGATTTTCCTCTTTCTGGTCGCTTTTGCTTTAGTTGGATGAGGGGGAAAGTTCGTCCAGGGGAAACAAATCACCTTGCTCGGTCGCCAATTGCAAGATTGGCTCTGCGTTTTCAATTAAAGTTGCTAATCGCGCCATGCTGCTGGTAATCAACGGCGGCGCTTCGTCTAGGGTTTCAATCATGGTCCACAGTTTTGCCTGGCGCTCTTTAAGATCCGAGACCTTAGATGAAGCCTCGGAAGCAGCCCGGTGGCTGACCAGGCGGTTCCACAAGATTTGGCAGGCGGTGGATAAAGGTGGGGCGACCACGATACCGAGGAGGCCATAAGCGTCTGCCAGGGCGATCAGAAAGAGCAGGGTCAGCATAGGATTCTTCTGCTTGCGGGCAAAAAAGTGGGGTTCAATCCACCATTTCAAAGCCCCGATGATGATGAGTGTGTAAAAGGCCGTCATCAAGCTCAAGGGCACACCAGTCAGTAATCCCAGCAAAAGAGGGGGCAGCAGCGCCAGGGCTGCGCCAGCCACGGGTATTAACAAGGCAGCCGCGCCGGCAAAGGCCAACAGCGCCGGATAGGGCGATCCCAATGCCCAGTAACCCAGCCCCAACAGCACGCCGGCCAGCAGACTTTGGGCCACTTCGCTGCGAATGTAAGCGCCCAGGTCTGACTCAATAGTCTGCCAGATATCGCGCGCCCTGGTCCGCTGCACTGGTGGCAGCAGCGAAAGCCACAGTCGTTCAAAATGGATTTGATCCATGCTCCAATAAAGGCTCAAGAATAAAACAACGATCCCGCTGCTCAGGATCGTAAAAATGCCCTGGGTAAAACCCAGGATAGCGGGCAGCACCAGCTGGCCATTTTCGCCAATCAGCGCCGCAAAAAAGTCGCTTGGCGGCGGCAGCCGGGTGTCTAGAAACTGTTGCAACGCACTGCCTTGCAGCCAGACGGGCTGCTGCCAGGCATCCTGCACAGACACCTGTTGGGCCAGCTCCTGGATGCCACGAATGGCGGCTCCGCTGCCGAGAACGAGCAGGAGGCCAAAACTGCCCAGGAGTACCAGGTAGAGCAATATCAGGGCCAGGCGCACGGCCAGGCTTTGTCCGGCCGGACGCTTGATGAGAGGGCGCGCGGCCGACGCCAGCGCCAATGAGACCAGGACGTAAATGACCACAAGGCGGAACTGCCAAAATAAAGCCAGCGCCAATAGGGTGGTCATAACGGCCGTTCCCGCCCACAACACCCGTTTTGTCATTCTGCCTCCGCCAGGCCAGCCTGAGCCAGCAGCATATCCAGATCGTTGGCAATCGCTTCAACCTCGTCCATCAACTGATCCGTTTGCCGCACCGTTTGGTCTGAACCCTCCTGCGTGAGCCGCGCCTGTTTACGCAGATCCTGGGCCAGTTCTTGCGCCTCATAACGCAGACGGCTGGCAAAATCACGGCCAACGGCGATCTCCGGCTCGGCGGCTTGCCGATGAAAGACAAAGCGGTTGAGTAAGATCTGTATCATCGCGGCCAGCGGAATTGCCATAAGCGCGCCAGCCACACCCAGCAAAGAGCTAAACGCAAAAAGCGCCAACAGGGTGACAAACGGGTTAACCCCCACCGCCTGACGCATGATACGTGGCACCAGCAGACTGTTTTCCAACTGCTGAATTACAACCGTGGCGACAATGACCCAGATCAACTTATCTGGACCCAGCGACAGGGCCACCAGTGCCGCCGGAATGGCCCCGAGCAGCGGCCCAATGAGCGGGACCGCCTCCATGATGCCAGCCACAAACGCCAGCACCAGAACATAGGGCAGGCCAATGAGCCAGTAAGCCACCAGCGCCATGAGGCCCACAATCAACATCAAGACGCCCTGCCCGGCAAGGTAGGCACTCACCTTTGTTTCCATCGCCGCAATAATTTCGCTAATGCTCTCGCGTTGATCCCTCGGTGGCAGCAGCAGCAAGGAGCGGAGAGTACGCGGCCCATCAAGGGTCCAGTAAGCCGCCAAAAGCAGAATGACAACGGCCGTAAAGAATCCATTCGCCACCGAGGCCACATAACCCAATACCTGTCCCGCCGAATCTAGTATCTCCTGTCCCGTCTGCTGCACCGGGTCCAGGATTGATAAAGCATCGGGCAGAATCGCTCTCAGAACCACCGTCAATTGATTCGGATTCTCAAGCGTCCAGCCGTACACGCTTTGGTAATAACCAGGTATAGCGGCTGCAATTGTGGTGCTTTGCTCGGCAATCAGGGGGAATAACAACAGCACGAAGCCAGTGAGCAAGGCCAGCAGCAGCAGATACACCAGGCTGACGCCCGCTTTCTGGGGCAGCCCGCGCCGCTGGAGCCAAAGCACCATTGGCCTGAGGATGGTGCCAATCACCACCGCCACAAACAAGATGAAAATGACCTGGTAAAAGCGATAGAGCAGCCAGAAGCTCAGGCCAACGGCCGTGAGGACAAGCGTAGCCCAGGCAACCCGCCAGAACGTCCAGTTAGCCAGGGGTGCAGGTGAAGAAGGTGTCATCATCTCGTTAAAGGAAGCGACCGGAAAACTTTATCTGTGCCATGGCGCTTCGGGAACGCCATGCAGAAAGGCGACAAAAACCAGGTCTTCAGCATCGGCGCGAATGGCGTGTGGCTCGCCTGTGTCCAAAATCAACAGCGTGCCAGGGCCAAAACGTTGTTCCTGCCCATCACCGCCGGAAAAAAGCCCCGTCCCGGCGAGGATCATAATATAGACGGGGGAATGGGGAGCTGTATGTTCTTGTTGAACGGATTGGCCGGGTTTGAGCGTGAATCGTAAGATACGGCCGTTTTCGTCCACAAAAAGTGGTTCAGCAAAGGGATCCTTATCGTGAAAAACCCAGTTGTCGTGTAAGGGGATAGCTAACATAAATGTATTCCTTGTGTTTCTGGCTCCGGTCGACACTTAAACGGGTAATCAGGCTTTGTGAACGGCCGTTTTTCCAGCTTCAATCACCGGTCCCCAACGATCTTTTTGGTCACCAAGCGCATCTTGGACGCGCTCTTGAAGATCTTCAACCTGCTCGTGGATACTCGTCGAGACCTGGTTCGCTTTATCCTGAACCTGCTCAACCTTGTGTTTTACCGTTTTGGCCGTTTGCTTGCGCACTTTCTGGCCCTTCCGCAGGAGCTGTTTGCGGGTCTTTTTACCTGATTGCGGCGCCATCAGCAGCATCACCCCCGCCCCAGCTACGCTGCCCAGCAGGAGTCCGCCTACAAACAAAAAACCGGCTAAAAAACCACTTAATTGTTCCTGACCTGATTCTCGTTGTGAGGTTCTCACTTCAGATATTCGTTTTTGGGACATTTTTAGTACCTCTTTGTATTCACCCTCCCGAAGGATTTGCCCTCTGGGAGGGTGGTAACTCACCAGCGACCGGCTGGGTCTTCATATCAATACGGTTAACGCCGGCGCAGCCCACCCCCACGCAAGAGGCTGACAAGCGCCAAAAGAATGATGGCACCTACCAATGACACCAGCAGGCCCGGTAAACTAAAGTTGTTTTGATTAATAGTGGCAATGCCGAGCAGAGGTGTCAGCACCAGGCCCGCCACAAATGCCCCCACAATACCAACGATCACATTGAGCAACATACCTTGCTGCCCGTTTGTTTTCATCACAACGCTGGCTGCCCAGCCAACGAGACCGCCAACGATAAGCCAAATAATAAAATTCATCTTTTTCTTTCCTTCAAGTGTGGGGGGGAACACATTGTTCGTGTTTCCACCCCTAGTTAGTACACCGCTTCCCAAATAGAGAAGCTGCTGCTGCCGTAGCAGAGGTTTCAGCCCGTAACTTAGTTTGAAAGTCAGGGCACGCACCCAGGTTCTACTCAATCTTTGCCGCTTCTAGCCGCCGATTGATTTCTTCTGCAGCGTGCTCTTTGGTGTAACCATATTTCTGTTGGAGCAAACCAATCAGCTGGTCAACTTTGCCACCGACCTGTTCCAAATCGTCATCGGTGAGTTTGCCCCACCATTCTTTGATCTGGCCTCTCATCTCTTTCCATTTACCTTCAAATACATCCTGGTTCATAGGTATGATCCTCCGGGGTCTTTTCGGTTGAGAACTTTTTTGGGGGTAAGAATTTGCAGATTTTCTTATCTACAAATCATACAGTGGAATCTCTTTTACCACATCGGCGGGTCAGCGGAGAATTAGCTCCGCCAGTTGGGGGAGAAATGCGGGGAGAAGGGGTAAATTTGAGGGTTTTGGGGAGGCAACGGCCGTTCAGTCAACCAGATGATGGCGCACGGCCAGGGCAGCCGCTTCCGTACGGCTGGTAACATCCAGCTTCGCCAGGATATTGCTCACATGTGATTTAATCGTCGAAGGACTCACCACAAGCTTTTCAGCGATCTCGGTATTATTCAACCCCTCGACCAGCAGCCGCAGCACCTCATGCTCGCGGTCCGTTAAGTCAGCGCCGGGCGCTGTTGGTTGTGTGGCCGCCTGGATGAGTCCCTGCGTCACTTCTGAAGCCACCGTTGCCTGCCCTGCATGGGCAGAGCGAATCGCCCGGGCCAGCTCATCAGCAGAGATATCCTTGAGCAAATAGCCGATGGCGCCCGCCTGCAGCGCGCTCTGCACCAGCTTCGCCTCCTTAAAACTGGTCAGGGCTATCACCTGCACCGTAGGGAACTGCTGGCGGATCAGGCGGGTGGCGGTCACGCCATCCATATCTGGCATGACCATATCCATGAGTATCACATCAGGTAAAAGGCGTGCGCACAGTTCAATGGCCTCCTCCCCACTGTCCGCTTCCCCCACCAGTTCCAGGTTGTCAGAAATCTGCAAAAAGGTCGCCAGGCCGCGGCGAACCATCGTGTGATCATCCACAAGCATAACGCGGATCGGTTGAGAAGGGGTCATGCTGCCTCCTATGGTGGGGCGTTTAGCCAACTTATCTTGATTTTTGTCCCGTGGCCAGACTGGCTAGCGACCGACAGCAGCGCGCCAATGGCCTCGGCCCGTTCCTGCATGATGTTCAGACCATAATGGCCAGGCGGCACCTGGGCCGGATCGAAGCCTCGCCCATCATCGTAGATAGTTAACTCGGCTAAGTCCGTCTCATAGTGCAGCTGCATCATCACCTGGCTGGCCCGGGCATGTTTGGCAATGTTATTCAATCCTTCCTGGCAGAGCCGGTAGATTGCTACCTGCACTTCGGTGGGTAAGGTGCCTTTTCCTTTTATGGTCAAAGCGATGGGGATATTTGTCCGCCCCGTGAATGCGTCGCTTAACTGGCGCAGCAGATCGCCCAAATCACTATCGATGATAACCAAGGGCTGGAGTTCAACGAGTAAACCGCGCATCTCAGCGATGGCTCCGCGCGTTAACCGCCGCAGTTCTTCAAGCGACTGTTTGCCCTCATCTGGGTTCCGCTCCCAGACTCGCGGCAACACTTCAGCAATAAGGCTGGCCGAAAAGAGGGATTGATTGACCGCATCATGCAGATTTTGCGCCAGGCGCTGGCGCTCTTGCAGGGTGGCCTGCGTCCGCTCCTGGGCCGCCGCTTGCAGCTGGCGCGCCTGGTTGTGCGCTTCAACGGCCGTCAGCGCCGTCTGTATTTCTTGCAGCAGCAGTTGTTCTGGAGAACCTTCAGGCCACTGCTCGGGCCGGAGGGCAGGCCGCGTCTCTGGCTCCAGGGCCATCTGTTGGAATAGGCGGGATAAGTACGCGTAATATTTATCTTGAATTGACATAAGGTTAGCTTCGCGAACGCCCCAGACTGAGGGTTCTCTAGACAAAAACGGCCGTTTCAGTGTGCTTTTGTTACGGGTAGTAGGTGTTAACGGAAACGGCCGTAACCGTCACGTTGGTTAATCCTAATATTAGAGAGAGTAGCGTAATTTTTAATAAAGTCCATCCAGATACTTTATTCGAGGAAATTACGGGTCTTTGGGATGTGGAGCTTCTTCTTTTTAGACAGCGTCACGCGCAGCAGGGTAATGAGCGCCGCAGGCAGTCCTTTGCCCGACACATCGTCCACGATCACGTAACGGTCACGTAAATGTGGTCATCATCCAGGGGAAACGCATCACAAAAATCACCGCCGACGTGCCGGGCCAGTTCCATCAAAGCAAACACGTCTACCTGGGGATGGTCGGCGGACAGCGGGAATTCTTTCAGTCCTCACACCCCGGTACGCGGCGTGCTGTACGCCTGGCGGCACCTCCTGTTCGTCGGTTCGAATCCCGCTGCCCCGACAGATGTGGAAAACGGCCGATTTTTGCTTGCTGAGGAAAGGTTGATAAATGCGAGGGAGCGAAGGATGTCGGGCACTTACGTGAAAATGATTATGATTTACCAAAACACCACGTTATTCGCCATTTGGTCTTGAATTTGCTCCGGCAGGACAAGCACAGCAAGTTGGGTCTCGAAAACAAACGACTACGTTGTGGTTGGGATACTCAATATCGCTCTGACCTACTGAACGGCATCACCTCTTTATGTAAGTTTCATCCGACTGCTCTAGGGGATCCACAGGTTGTTCTTCTGCCAATATCTCTTCCATTACCTGAATCGCACCGCTGATACGCAGCATTGTCTGTTGTAAATTAACCTGTTTAGTTTCTAATTCAGCCAACATCTTCTGGCCGGCTTCAAATTCAGTTTTTAAGGCCTTCAATCGTTCTTCCAATTGTTTCTTCATGTTTTCCTTTTTCCTCACTTATCTGCAGGACATTGTCTTGCTCGTTTAAGAGTCCCTACTCTGATTGTCTCAAACTATTTAAGTGCATCGTTAAATCTTGTACAGTCGCCTCTAGTTCCTTAAAAGCTTCAATCAGAATAACCGGCAGTAGTTCATACCTGATTCCCTTATAACCAGACTCATCTGTACTTACTAGGTCAGGCAGTACCTCTTCTACTTCCTGGGCGATTAATCCTGGATAGACACCGGACAAATTGTTGTATATTTTTTCTCGTTCGGCCCGCCGTAATCTCTCATTTTCTTCTTCGGTTTGGCCTGGACCGGGAAAAATCGTTTCGTCTATCCACTTGCTATTACGTTCCAGGGCTTCTTCATTCCAGCGAAACGTAACACCACGCAAATTCTTGATTATAGCGGTTGCATTATTTAATGGTTGTATTTTTTCTTTCAACCTAATGTCAGAGTCCCAAAGTGCATAAGAATAAATCCATTGTCCAGTAACAAGGGAACCTTTGGCAAGCTTATTATAGCTACCAGCAATTTTTAGATAAATATTCTCATCGATATAAATACTTCCTCCAATTTTCAAGTTGCCTGCCACATCCAGTCGCTCGCTGGGTGCAGCAGTGCCAATTCCTACGTTGCCGTTATTGGTCACAACAAGACGCCAGCCATTTCCATTCCAAATACCAGCTTTATTTTCGAAACCACCGAACAAACGATCCGAGCCAATCCAAAGCCCACCGTCATTATTGTTTGACCGGATGCGGCCGTTAACTACCAGATCCACATTCTGACCTCCTCCCCCAACAATTTCTAATTTCGAAGAGGGATTTTCGGTGCCAATACCCACATTACCCCCCTGAACATTGAGATAGGTGTTGTTTTTACTGTAGTAATTGACATAGGTTGCATAATTACCGTCGCGGGCATCAAGGTGCAAATTACCGTTTGTGGCAGCGACAGAAGCATGGCTGGTTACCCGGCCATTGCCCCCAACCTGTAAATATGCCCCCCAGCCCGAGTTTGGCCCATAATATGTGTAATTGTCGCCTGAGAGATGCAAGGCAGCCTCCGGAGTGGAAGTGCCTACACCAATCATACCATTCACACTTAAAATACCGGGAACGTTAACCATCCCGTTCTTGTTTTGCCCGGCGATTGTCAAGAGTGTATTCGTTGGATCTTCCTGTCCATAACGCAATTTAATACTACCGTCTTCATCCATCACCCACGACGCGCCATCTCCTGGCCCAGGCAGCCGCAGGCCAGAATAAATGCGCGGACCACTTACCGTTACCTGTCCGTTGGCGCTGATTTGCAGCCGCGTTAGCAGCAACGGAGTTGGCCGGGTAGCCACATATTCATCCCACGGCGGCCGATCATAGTTATCATCCGATCCAAGCAACTCGTTGGCCAGAAACAAAAAAGGCGCCTCTTGCCAGCGCGTTTCACCTTGCAATCCCTGCTCACCTTGCTGCAAATCAACTGGCACCTGGCAGTAAGCCAAATAGAGGTACTGTTCACTCTGGCCAGGTACAGGCGGGATGGCAAACGGCTCTGCCGCCGGGCGAATAATCACCTCGCCACCCTGGTTAAACTGCGTCCGGCTATCTGTCATCACGAGCATGTGCCCTTGCAAATCAACGGCCGTTCCCGCCGTTATCGAAAGCGTATCGCCGGTTACCGTCACCTCCAGCCCCTCGACAATGCCCGCCACCTGCAGCGACCGCCCTAAGCGAGCCTGCCTGTCCAGATGATAATTTTGCTCATCAATAAAATCCTGGTCCTGCAAAAATTGGCCGTCATAAAAGCGTACGCGTTTGCTGATCTGATTTGGCCTGGTGTAATTACTCATTCACTTTCTCCTTCACTGTCCATGGTACCGGTTCCTAAAAGCGTATTTTTGCCCAGGCGGAGCACGTGTTCGTTCAGCTTGCCACTCAGCTCCTCAGACAGAAGGCGCATGGTAGGCACCCGAATTTGCAGGCCGTAAAAAGTATGGGCCGGTTTTTCCTGCTCAATAATGGCGCTGGCAATCGCCTGCTTGCGCCGCAGCTCATTAAGATCGCGATCGTTGAGCGAAATTGCCACCTGAAAGAAGTGGGCCGGCGGCGCAAAGCCAAAATCCTGCTCATCGTCATAAATGGTGATGGGCACACTTTCCCCTAAATAAATCTGTAAAATTTTCTGCAGCCCCAGCTTGGTGCCCCGCAGCCGGTAAAGCGGCACAATTTGGCGGATAAATTGGCGCTGCTGCGCTTCGGACAAATCTTCGCGCAGGGTAAGCGCTGCCCAACTGGCCAGCCAGGGCAAAAATTCGCTGGGCGCCTGCTGCACATCTTCACCCGAGATAACCGGTTTAAGATAAGAGTGGCTTTGTTCAATGATCGTTTCTAACGCAAGCTGGTTATCCTCTGGCGCCGCTCGGCTCAAGACACGTTCAAAGGCGCGCAAAAATTGCCCCAAAAAAGGGGTTTCCTGAAAGATAGCCGGCAAATATTCAACATAGCTGCTGGGCGGTGTGGCTTCACTCATTGGCTCATGTTCCTTTTGCTAATCGTTCGGCCTGCTCTGTTTCGAAGTTCCACCGAAAACGGCCGCCCAGTGGATCAACGGCCGTTAACCCATTCAGGTCGATCTGCAACAGCTGATGGGGCAGCAGCGCCACCTCAACCCTGTCCGGCGCAGCCGCCCCATCTTCCAGCTGCACCCCTTCCACATAATTAATCAGGTCGATTCGGCGCAGCACCGCATACACCTCGGAAGCATAGACACTGCGCCCAAACGGCCAGCCGGTGCCATTTGCCCCGCCCTGCCGCGGGTCAAAGTACGCCTGCAGCTGCTGCCAGGCGGCAGCCAGCACTGCGCCAGGTGGGGCGTCGGCCCGCAGGTGCAGGTCAGCCTCGATAGAGACGGACTTATAGCTGGGCAGCAGTAGATGATGCTGTACGCTCAACAGGCAGCGAGCGTCTAAATAAGCCCACAGCTGCTCCAGCAGTTGACGATTTTGCTCGTTGTCGTTTTTACTGTTTGGCATAACAACCAGGCTGATATGACCGGGAGCAACCTCCAGGATCTCCTCAGCTGTCACAAGGCGCTCCGGTAAACAGTGGATTCGGTCAATTGTGGGGATGACCCCTTTGTCGGGCTGCGCCAGCGTTTGGGCGGCTGCAGTTTGGGGCCACTTTTGCTGAATGAGGTAGACAAAATCGTCTGCGGTCACAGCTCGATAGCGGTCCCGCAGGGCCAAAATGGATTGGCGAACGGCCGTATTGATATTCTCCCCTGCCTCTCGCTGCCATGATGGGCCATTCAGCAGCTCCAAAAATACCTCCGTTTGTATGTTTGTTCCTTCATTTAGTCGATACAACACCATTTCTGACAGCCAGGCAAACAGTTCAATAAGCATAATGCCGGGATCACTGGCATTGTGGTTGGTCCATTCCGGCTGCAGATGGGGCAGCAGCGCTTGCGCTTCAGCCACTAAATCCGTATAGGTGTGATCGTCGAGATTTCGTAAAGGAATGGGCATACAGGTTCCTATGGCTGCGGCGCTGGGTTGAGTACCGTCACCTTGTGCGCGCCGGAATAAATGAGATATTGGTCCACCAACCCCAGCGTCTCCATTTTTTGGGGCAATTCTTCAATCTCCAACCGGCGCACATGATCCACGCCAGGGACACTCTCTAACAAGGCGTACAGGTCAGAGGGATATGGTTGGCGGCCAAATGCCCAACCAATGCCCCGGGGACCGCCGGTTAAGGGATGCAGGTAGCTGGTCAAGATGCTGCGGACTGCCTCTCCGACTAAATCGGCCGTTTCAATTGAGGTAGGCACGATGGTAGTGGCGATCTGCACCTCTACCCATTGGGGGCCAGACACCCATAGTTTAGCGGTGGCTGAGGCGCGCGCCTGCACATACTGCTGCACGCGGGCAATGAGAGCAGGCGTGGGAACGGGGCGAGGGGCACTGCTGTGGGGAACGATGATTAACCCCATTTCTCCAGCCAAAGCCCGCTGGTGGATGGGCAGTTCGCCCGGTTCTTGGTCCAGGTCCAGCCATAAATTCATCGGCCGAAATTGGGGCGGAATTGCCTTGGTCCGTGCCACTTCTGAAGAGGCGGCAAAAGCCAAATCCTCGACATCCTCAATAGTGACGGCACGGTCACGGTGACGCAGCTGTCGCGGCGCATAGCGCTTTACCTGCTCAATCGATTCCTGCTCGGCGCCGCCGACGGCAGCTTCATAGTTGATCACCTCAGCCAGGTAGGGAATGCTTGTTTTGAGCTGCACAATGGTTTGAGCTTCCCGATTGCCGCGCTGGCCGCCCCCGGTGCGATAATGAGCGGCGCGAATGTTATTTTGGCCTTCGGGGGGGAGACGGCCGTTCTGACCATCTCCAAAGCGTAGCTCTCCCGTTTGGCGATCCAGAGTGTAATGGGGGTTGGTTGGATCTGAAGCATAAAAATCAGGGACTTCTTGCCAGGTAACCCATTGTTCCTGATCGTTGGCAAATTCTGTGGCAGGAGAAACGGCCGTTAATGGCCCCCCTATCTCCTTTGTTGGGTTCGATTCACGTACCTGGACTGTTTGACCGGGTAACACGGGCTGCTGGGCAAATCGCACTATCTGCCCTGGATTGCCGCTGCCCGATCCCAGGATTTCGTTATGTACCTGCTGTACCTGCTCGGCCCAGGTGGTATTGCCGAGTAAATAACGCAGCTGCGGCGGGACAGCAAACGTTCCTTTTTCCCAACGAATGCGCAGCCAGTAACCAGTTTGCCCAAACAAGGTGCTGCGGCTAAAGACGGCCGGACCTGTAAAGCGAATAAGCCCCCGCTCCGTAAAGCCGTTGGTCTCATCAATCACCGCCAGCCGAGACCAGCTTGCCGCCCCGTCAACATATTCCCATACAAGAAGGGAAGACATTTGGTTGGTTACTTCTTTAAATCTGTCAGGGGCAACGTCAGATGGCTTTGGCGGCGCCACGGCGGCATAAAAAGTAACCGAACGGTTGGCAAAGGGGCGATCAAAGCATAAATAGAGCGTTGGCTCTTCATCCTGCGTTGGCCTAAATGGCTTGAACCCTGATTGGCTGTTGTTGGCTAAGGTGTGATCGGAAAAAATAAAATCATTTTCAGCAAGGCAATGGCTGACCTCCAAGGTGCTGCGGCGCTGTAAAATGATGTTTAAAGATTTAATGAGGGGAGGCGCATAATTGGCAGGAATCAGGCGATAGGCTGTTATTTGATTCTCTTGAATGGTGATGGTGTATGGTTCATAGGTGGATTCATGCCCATAGTGGCCATTGCTAATACGGACTCGCAGCCAAACGTTGTTATTTCCGTTCACGCTGCTGGATTCAATATCAACTGGCAGCCTGAATCGGAGCTCGCCAGTTTTGGTGAAAGCGTAGCTGCTATCCTGAAACCCAAAATCCACACCCCCAACGGTTGGGTTCGTATTGCTGCTGACCCCAAGCGCTTGCCAGGTACGGCCGTTCCAAAACTCCCATAGAAGCTGTACCGTTTTTTCTTGCTTGTTAACTGCGTCTGAACCGCCAGCTATACCAGGCGTTAATAAATCTATTTCTAACGAAATGAGATCCTCGAACTGCACTTTGCCCGCTGCCAGCGCTTCGCCGATAGCAAAATAAAACGTGTCATTGAAGCGCGGCTGTGCGCCAAAGGGTAAATAATCTTTAGAAAGATCGAGCTGAACCAGATTGAGATAACCCAAGGCTAGGGGCAGCTGCAGCTCTTGCGGCGGCAGCTGCAGCGCTACGTGTTGAATTTGGGGCAGGTCCCATGCTAACGCAATAGTTATGGCCTCAATTTCCGGAGCCACCGTAAAGCTGCCGCTGGCCGTGCAACGTAGCCAGCGACCGCTGTGGTTGCGGTGCAGCCCGACGTTCCAGCTGCTATCGGCAGGGACAGCGATCTGGATGAGGCCACTTTGTGTAAATCCATTGGTGCCATCGTTCACCTTGAGGCTTCGCCAACTGGACGTTTTCCCGTCAGGCGCAGTGGACATGTATTCCCAGGTTAAGCTGTTACCACCAGCCCCCTTCTTTACGGAGACGTCTAGCTGGGCGATGGCACCCGGACGGGCAAAGGCCAGTGAGCTGTTCAAATAAAATATTTTGCTGTCTCCGTCATCACCAAAGGGGGAATAGGGAAAGCTGGCGGGAACGGGGTTGCGTGCCCCCGACGCGAACGCTTCAAGAGGTAAATTTGTCTTGTTAGCGGGTAGGGAGAGGGCGGGACGGAAGCGGAGCCAGCTGCTTTTTTGGCCATTGACGATGCTGGCGAGGAGGGGAGGTAGCGACTGAAGCTGGATAGTCCATTCGTTGTTGATTGGGGCAGCACCTTGTATACGGTCGGGATCAAGTGACTGCCAAATCTCTCCGGCACGATATTGCCACTCCAGGGGAAGATCGTACAGTTTGTTGAGTTCTTCGATCTCGCCCTGGAACAAGATGATGAGATCGCCAGGGGTAGAGAAGTGAGCCAACTCTGGACAGCCTATATAGAGCCAATGGGGCATGGGCTGACTGGCAGAGAAGAGGAAAAACGAGTCGTCATCTGGGGTGGTGGCAACAACAGTGTTATTGTCATAGGTATCGTTATCCAGGGAGGGGTGACGGGAAAAAACGGCCGTTAGCTGCGCCTGTGTTACAAGCAGCTCCTGTACCGTCTCAAAAATAACTTCCTCTTCTTCGCCTTCCACTGGTGGCGCAGATACCTGAGTGCCACGCGGCACAAGCACATCCACGGAGCTGTTGGCCGCTAAAGTAAAGGTTAGCGGTACACGGGCCGGAATTGGGGGAGAGAGCTTCGCCCCAATGAGATTTAGAAAAGCGAGAAAATAATTTTCTGGCAGAAAATTAATCCGTTCAATAATGATCTCGCTGTAGCGGGCAAAAATTTCAATCAGCGCTTCGCCAGCATCAGCTGGTCCATTTGGATTGGGCCGCCACTCCGTTAACGTTTGGGCCAACTTTTTTAGTTGGGCGGCAATGTCTTGTCTGCTACGTGGATCGATCTTGGGCGTTTGCATCATAACTCCAAATAAAATGGGTAGACGAGATTAAAACGGCTGTTGGTCGAACGAACCTGATAATTGATTTCAATATTTAATTGCGTGGGGATCGTCTGGTCAGGCAAGGCTGTCACGCCTAATATTTCGATACGGGGTTCCCAGATTGTTAATGCTTCTCGCACCTCTGCGGCAATCTGCCCTAGCATGTCCTGTTGATTGAGTCCAAATACAAAGTCATGGATAGCGCAGCCAAAATCAGGACGCATGGGGCGCTCTCCCCTGGCCGTGCTCAAGATTATCCAGATTGATTGCTGAATATTTTGCTCATTGTGGGTGAGGCGAATCGAGTTCTGCCCTTGGGCAATATCGACAGGAAATCCCCAACCAGTTCCCAGAAAATTTGGTTGTGTCATGTCATCCTATGAACACTGTTCCGCTGGCAATAATTTTGCCCACGGGCATATCGACCGGATCGTTGCAGGTCATCACCGCATCGCCCTGCCGGGCGGCGGGTTTGTTGTTAATCAAAACAGTCTGGCTGCCAATCATCACAGTCCCTTTGTTCGTTGGTGGCTTTTGGAAGCCGATGCCGGGAGCGGTGGGAATATGGGGGGGATTGTTCGTGGCTTCGCTGCCAACGACAGCGGCGGGTCGCCCCATAATCATCACATCACTGCTAAGCCCGCTGTTGAGCAACCCCACGAAGGGATGGGACAGCGGTGTGGGAACCGGTGGCCCGGGTGGTGCAGGCACCAGAACAATATGTGTGTCGGTGGCGATAACCTGATCGCCCTGTTTGGCTGCGGGTAATCCCATGATTTTTTCTGGTCAGTTGATATTCACGGTCGCGCCTTTAATTTTGAGCTGCGCATTGGCCTTGAGGTCTAAGTTGGCCCGTGACTCTGCTTTAATGCTGGTATTGGCTTGAATTTCCACCTCGTTTCCCTGGAGCGTGATTTTTCCGCCGCTGGAATTTAGGGAAATGTCTCCTTTGGCCTTGATTTCTAGCTTGTCCCCAGCAGTAATGGTGATGCTGTTATCGGCCGTTTTAATCACGATCTTGTTTTTGCCACTCCGGTCGATAATTTCAATTTTTTCATCTCCGTTTGTGTCATCCAGGCGTACCAGATGACCGCTGCGTGACTGAATAAGTCGCACACTGTTATGCCCATCCTGATTATCAGCTGGTGGCCTATCCTTGCCGTTCCAGAGTGCGCCAAGGACGTACGGATGGTCGATATCGCCTTGCTCAAAGGCGACTAATACTTCATCATCAACCTCTGGCAGAAAAAAAGCGGCCCCATTCCTGCCAGCCATTGGCGCAGCAATGCGAGCCCAATTGCTTTCATCATCTTTTGACAGCCAGGGGAATTGTATTTTGACCCGTCCCAGACGATCCGGATCTTGGTTATTGGTGACCAGACCAGTTACAACGCCAAAAATACGCTGTGTCTCGCCATCATTTTCTAGCAGCTGATCCCATAGGCTCATATGCTTGCATTTCCTTCGACTTGAAAACTGGTCCGATATCCCTCGCTGCCGTTGAGTGTGTGGGTGGTCGCTGTTACCTTATAGATACCGCTAAACCGTTTTCCAGCGCCTTTGATGTTGATAAGGAGACCGGCGTGCAGCCAGGAACGGCCGTAACAACTGCCACTTCCGGTAATAAAATTGAGCGCACTCTCTTGCAAATGCCCTAGGGCGATTTGATCCGCCTCTGCTTTGGAGACAAACGGCAGGTTCAGCGTGAGGGTTTGACTGTGCCCAAAGGCCCGTCGCATTTGCTGCGGGCCAGAACGGGTTGTTGCGCCCAGCTTTTGTTCATCCCCGATGGCTGCCTGAGCCGTAATCGCCTTCTTTTCCTTGACGTCCCAGCTTTGGACAATCACCTTGTCAACCTGACCTTGCACCGTCAGGCTGGGCGAAAAATCAATAATTTCTTTCTCTAATGAGAGAGAGCGTGTGGCTGTTTGCGAGGGCAGGGCTGGTTCGAAGAAAAGCTCTTTATGGCGCACATACACCTCAAACCCGATTTTCGCAGCTTGCTTCTGTAAAAATTCCATGTCGGTCTGCTGACGCTGCATCACATAATCATGCCGATTTTTTGAATCTTTTACTCGGGGAACCAGGCCAGCGTCAACGGCAATCTGCCGGGCAATGTCGCTTATTTTTACCAGCTTATACGCTTTGGTTTTGCGCTCCTGACGCAGCCGATGGCTGAGGTCGTAGCCACGAATCTCTACGATAGGCAAGCTGCCTGCCTGGAACGAAGGTGCAATGGTGGTGATTTCCCCGGTAATGACTTTATCGAGCGCGTTGAGGTAGCCCAACCAAATTTCGACCTGCACCCCCAGGCCAAAAAAAGGGCTGTCTGACCAGCTGTAGGCCAGGCGCGTTTCATTCCAATTGTGCAGGCTGAGCGAAAACATAGCGGCATTTTGCCTATCTTCCTGAATCGAAACGCTGCGCACATCGGTTAGGATTGATAAAGGCAGATCGCGGCCATTGATGCGTATTCTCAGGTCGGCGACACTATCGTTGGCGGTTATCATGAGATTGGTAATGAAGGGATGAACAGTTCCGTGCCAGGAGCCAGCCGCCGGGGGTTGACAATATGATTGGCCCGGGCAATATGCCGCCACAAGCCAGGGTCGTTGTACTCCTCAGCGGCAATGGATTGCAATGATTCACCCCGTTTAACGACGCGGGATTTGGCGACATCAGCTGAATGCAGCTCACGATTACGCGCCAATGTTTCCGGTTTGTAGGCGGTAAAGGTGCAGGCAAGGGTGGCGCGAACGGCCGTTCCGTCCGGCAAAAACATTGTCAGGGTTTCTTCGACTGAGGTTAAGACCCCGACAAACAGCTGTGTGCGTCCCCAGTACAATTTACAAATCGGGGGGCGATGAAGTTCACTGTTTGCTCTGCCCAGGGCGACAATTTCGTTAGTGTGCTTCAGCCGCACATCCGCCGCTTCTGAGGCAGCAAAAGGAAGGGTGGGCAAAAGGGTACTTAGATTTTGGCGGGTTAACTGGTCATCGTGTCGCTCATACGTATCGAAGAAAAGTTTAAGGTTAAACGTCTGGGGACCACTGCCCCGGAAATCATGCGAACGGCCGGAAACAGCTGGATTCGCTGCGGCCGTTTTCCGTTCTTGCCAGTCAAAGCTTTGTGAATAGCTGAGTTCGGTGGGGTTAAACAAGGCATCAATTTGCAGCCACCCGGCAGGCGGTGACTCGTACATGATGCGCAGCTTGGCCAACTGCCCGCTGCCGGTGCCAACACCGGCAAGCTCCATTAACCGCCGACTCTTGTCGATAGCCATTATGCTTTACCTCGACGCTCACGCTGAATTAACAGACGCTGCAGCAGCTGTTTTTCAACTTTGTTCGTCAGGGTGTCAATATTAACATTGGGTTCGGGCATCCCTTGAGAGCCAACCTGTTTTTTCATCCAGCCGGGAGGCTGGCTGACCTGCTGCGGCGAGTTGGTTGGTAAAACGGCCGTTTGCGCCGGCGGCGGGGCAGTCACCAGGGGCAAAGGCGTCGTGCTCGCTAAATTTACAAGCGCCGATTCCGCTCTGGCTGGCTGGCTGGCTGATGGGGACTGCATCGGTCTGTTTGGCAAAGCTGTATCAGCCGTCGGGGCAGGCAGCGGCTGAACAGACACCAGCGGCAAAGGGTGTGCACTGGCCATACTCTGGGGAGTGAGGGTTGTATTGTTGTCCTGTCGGCTGGCTGATTGCAGCTGCACGAGCGAGGCTGACGCAGCGCGGAGTGGCCGTGGTGTCACGTGAATTCGGGCTGGCGGGGGAACGGCCGTATCTCCAACTACATGTTTGGGCGTTTCTATATAAATCAATGACCGATCCCTATTGTCTACTGCTGCCGCAAATGCGGAGATTGGCTTTTCCTGCGGAACTATCGCGCTGGTTGACGGTAATAAGGGGGAACCCATATCCTTTGACCGGCTTGGCGTGACAACCGTTTGCTCACTTAAAGGCACTTGTTGGCTGTTGATAACCGTTTGCTGAATGGTGCTGCCAGACTGCTGGCTCATGACCACAGGCGCAACAGGTGCGGCATAAACAATGGGTACCATAACAGTTGGCTCCTCATCCAACGCCTGCCAGCGACGGTTGAGTCTGGCCGTCAGATCATGCTCAATACCGCCGCGCGTGTGGCGAGTAATGAGCCGCAAGGCACCCCGTTGATCCCAAACGCCTGGCTGGTGTTGTCGCTGCTCCAGTCGCTGCAAAAACTGCGCATCAATGCCGGTTTCCCACTCTGCTTGATCCTTCATCATCCCATTACCTTGGCAAATCGAATCCGGTTAATCCAGCCATTTGGGCCACCCCACGCACCAGCGCTGCCGCCTGACCCAGCAGCGGTCTGCTGATTCCTTCGTGAACCAATTCTATGGATTCAAAGGCTACCGTTTCACTGCTGGCATCAAAATCAGGGCCACTCCATTTGACCGGCAGGGCATTGCGAAAATTCCACCACATCACCGGGATTTGCTGCCGATCCAGCAGCATGATGGTGCCATTTTTTCGCTGGATGCTGCCCTGGGTGGTGTTGTAATACCAGTTCCAAAGCGAGCTAATGTCGGTTAGCCCATGCTTCAGAACCAGATTGCTGTAGTTTGTCTGACGCGGAAAATGATGGATATAATTGTTAACGCCTCCTTCCTGATACGTGTCTGTTTTAATATCACTTTCCAGCCCATTGACCTTGGTAAAGCCACCGACCAATAATCCTTCAACCTCGACGGCAAAGTTAAACGCCATGTGCGGATCGAGGGTGCGGGCGCCATTGGCCCAATTTCCGATAGCGCCTGGGACGAAGCTCAACCCTAACGGTATGCCAGATGATCTCATCGCCGAAGTCCTCCCTGGACTGCTTGTGTCTGCTCATTATGGCGGTTGTTGATTTGAGCGACCTCAGCCACCCAACGTTGGCGTTCGCGGTGATCCAGCTGCAACACCTCCTGGTATGACCAGTGCAGGTGATAGGCAAGATACGCTACCTCCTCATGCAGCCGCTTTGAGGGATAGCGTGTTATTCCCCCAAGACGGCCGTTTCCACCTCAAATTCCCCTGCGCAGTGGGGGCAAGCCACATGCAGTCTGCTGTGCCCCTGACTGTTAATGCGCTGATAAAAATCCTGCAAATAAGCCAGGTCCGCCGCATAGAGATTCTCAATCGCTTTGGGATTGATAAACTCAATTGCGCCAAGCCGGGTAATCACCCGGGAGAGTAAAATGATGATCAGGTAGCCGGGATTGGCCCGCACGCGTGGATCTTTTAAGGGGGCGATTTCGTCAAAAGCCGTGGCCAGGCGCATGGTTCCTTCCCGATGCAGGTTGCCTTCTGGATCCTGCAACCCTTGAGGTAAAACAAATGGAAACTCTGTAATAAGCTGCGCCGCCATGTCGTTCATGTCCAGGTATCAACTTCAATCCGCTCGCAGGCGAGTACCAATGTTTCAATGGCAAACTCGTCTGCGGTAGCGTCCAACTCTGGCCCGGTCCATTTGGTCGGCCAGCAGGCAAATAAATTCCAGCGAACTTTGGCGCTGCCGGTATCGTCCAGCAGCACGATGGAAATATCGTGCCGTTCCAGGTTGCCTGTGGCTACCTGCTGCCGCCATTCCCACAGCTTATTGTCATTGCTAATCCCGCGGCTGAGGGTGATATCGCCATATGTGACCAGCCCTGGAACCTTGCGCATGCCCAGATTACGATCCGTGCCCTCGCGGTAGGTGCCTGCTTGCTGACTGACATCGAGGCCAGAACAGCTGCGGAATCCGGCCCGAGTGAGGCCGTCAAGCTCGACAGCAAAGTTATATTTTCCATAGGGATCAATTCGGTCACTCATCAGATACGCTCCTTCTTGCAAACAGACTTTTTCATGATTTCATCCATGGTAGTCACTAAAATGGTTCAACTGTTTGAAACGGTCACGCTACTATCGCCGTGGACAACCCGCACCAAGATAAATTCGGCGGGCTGCACGGGGGCTAAACCAATTTCGGTGACCACTCGGCCAGACTGGCGGACTTCGGGTGGATTGGTTTCGCCGTCACACTTAACATAGAAAGCTTCTTCAGGAATGCGGCCTTTAAGGGCACCCAGGCGAAACAATCCGTCTAAATAAGCGGTCACTTCGCGCATGATGCGCACCCACAGGCGAATATCATTCGGTTCGTGGGTTAAGCCGGTCATAAATTTTTCTAACCAGCGCTGCACGGTAATGAGCAAACGACGCACATTAATCGGTTCCCCAGCCGCCGTGCGCGCCCCCCAAACGCGCAACCCGCGTCCCGAAAAGGCAATCAGACAGTTGATCTGTTTTTGGGCCAACGCTATTTGTTCATTCTTGGTAGTGTTGATGGTTAAATCGAGCACCCCAGCCAGCGGTTCGTTGGCGGGCGGTTTATGGGGACCCAGCCGCTGATCGCTGCGCGAATAAAAACCGGCAACGTGCCCACATGGGGGTATGGAGCCTGAAACGGTCACCAGCCAGGGGTAATAATATGCGCCATAGTCACCTTCAGGAACAGTGACGGTCAGCATGTTGGGCACCGTTGCAGGTGGTGTATCCAAAATAGCAAAACAGTTGGCTGAGCGCTGGCAATGATCCAGGACCATTTGCTGCAATCGGGTGGCCAGGTCACTCCAGTGGCCCAGAGGCTTATCCTTGGCCAGGCTCAGCACCCCCATTAAGTCTGGCACACAGATGAGATCGATCTCTTGCATGGTGGTGACCGTCGTTAACCCGTCCTCCAGGGCTTTAATGCAAGATGCTTCTGTGGGGTTAGCGGGCAGCGCCAGCGGCAGTACATAACAAAGCAGTCCATCATTTTCGAAGAAGCCGCGCACTGCCTGGGCCAGGTAGCCACCCGGCACCGATGGGCCAAACAGCGCTTCAAACTGGGGCCATACGGTGAGTAACCGGGGCGTATTCACCTCACCCGTGGCGGCAATACCCAAGAAGATGGGAACGCCCGTCAGGAAGGCGGCACCGGATGGCGGGAAAATATCCTGCCGGTAAACGCCGGGAAGCAAATCGGGCATCATGGTCATTGGCCGGGGCCAGTCCACTGGCTGACGCGGAAGATGACAAACTCTGCCGGCTGCACAATGGCGATGCCGATTTCGGTGACCACCATGCCCTGTTCGCGAACGTTTGGTGGATTGGTGGTTTCATCGCAGCGTACGTAGAACGCCTCGGCCGGAGTGTTGCCAAAAAGGGCCCCCGCCCGCCACTGTAAATCGAGAAAGGCACCCACGTTGCGCCGGATTCTGGCCCATAAATCAGGGGTATTGGGTTCTAACACCACCCACTGTGTCCCCTGGTCAATTGATTCGCGCAGAAAATTCATAAAGCGGCGGCTAGAGATATATTTCCATTCATTGTTGGCGTCACCTCCTAGCGTCCGGCCGCCCCAAACGGTGACGCTGCCGTTAAAGACGCGAATGGCGTTAATACCTTCCGGGTTCAGGCCGTCCTGGTCCGCTTTGCTGAGCCGCTTGCTGACGCCAATGGCGCCCCGAATCAGCTCGTTGGCAGGCGCTTTGAAGACGCCACGGGTGGCGTCCACGCGGGCGTACAGTCCGGCGATATGACCGCTGGGCGGCGCGTCGATGGTTTGGCCAGTGACCGGATCCAAGACCTGAATCCATGGGTAGTACATGGCAGCATAGTTGCTGTTACCGACGCTTCCTTTGATGGCGGCAACGGTGGTGGATGCGGCATTCTGCTGACCGTCGAGAATGGCGAAGCGGTCCTCCATCTGGGCACAGTGGTCGATTACGGCCGTTTGTACGGCCGTATCCTGGGTACCTGGCACAGCCACCAGGGCAATCTCGTCGATGGCTTCAAATTGAGCCAGGGCAGGGGTAACGGCCGTTGCATCAACCGGTTCATTTGCCAACCGAGTGACCCAACAGCGGGTGCCGCCATTGTTAAAAAAGCCATAAACGGCGTGGGCTAGAGTACTGTTGCCCGCCTGAAAATCACCAAAATTGGTGCGAAAGGCGTCCCAACTGGTCAGCAGCGTTGCCTCACCCGCTGCCGCCAGTTTTGTGGTCAGCGGAACCGGCTGTCCGTTGCTCTCTTTTATTTTGCCGGAGGCTGTGCGCTCAAACTGACCGGGAATAGCGGGCATGGTGACGTTATCCGCTACGACGCCGATAAAGGCTGCGGTGCTGGTGCCAACGCCAGCTATCGGTTTTATGGCCGAGGGCACTTCTTCTACATAGACGCCTGGAGACAAATATTGGGCCATCTTTTACTCCTTTTCTTTCGTTTGCATACGGATGTGGTGTGTTTCGACCAGCGGGCCGAGCGGTTCGGGTTCACCCACGGGGACGCTGATAGTGACGGTATAGTTGAGGGCCGCTTTGGGCCTGCCGCCCATCGCCTGCCAAAATTCGCCCAGGCTTTGCAGGTAGCCATCCCGAATGAGTTTGGCACGCACGGGCGGTTCCTGGGTGGCTAATTCGCCCTGGAGTACGTCGGCGGGCAGCTTTTGGTAACGCAGCAGCACGCGCATCACTTCCCCCAGCAGGTAATGTTCATCTTTAATGGCCGCGACGGGATCGCTTTGCCCAGACCAGGCGGTGATCAGGTAGGAGCAGTCCACCCGCACTGGCGCTCGTTCGCGGCTGGCCTGGCCGTTGCTGCGTGTTTCGTGCCATTCATTGCTGCGCAGGGCCGCATTTTCACGTACGTCGTAAAGGAAAAGGTCGATGGCCGGAAAAGTGACTGAGGCAGGGGGGAACTGATCATCCGGCGTGGCAAAACCAAGCGCCACAGGGACGGTTTTGAGATCGCGCTTCAACAGCGCTGCCAGCGTATCGTCTAGATCATGGAACATATAGGCAGTGTACCAGGCGGCAAACTGTTGAAGCGTCTGTTAAAGCGTCTACTGGCAAATCATTTGCTAGATTTATTGATGCAGTAAGAACGAGTCGTCAGGAAATATGTGATTCTTGATTGGAATGACATGGTCTGTGTTTAGGTAAACTACAGAAAGTGCGTTAAAAAACGAAGAGTGATTTTTCTGTGGTTTGCTTAAGCAAAGGCGGGAGAAATGGCTTCGTTTTATTTAAAGGACTTTCCCGCATTTACATAAACGGTGCTGCCCTCGTCTTAATACGCAGTGATTCATTCATAGCTCATTCCGGCCATGTGACATCCTTTAGTTGTTTGGGTGTTGGCTCTAGAGGCAGCACTTGATTGATGTAAGAAAGCAAATAGTTTAACAAAGCTTTGTCTATTATATTGTAACGCCTAAGGCAAACTGCAATATAATTCAGCACGTATTGCCGAAGCGTAAAACCTCTGCCGTTTCTTATATAAATCTGGTTACCTATCGTAGTCTGGCTCCCTGAATCAAAAGGTTTTAAAAATCTTATAGACGAACCAATATTGATATTTTCCTTGACATTTTTGTAATCCCCGATCATAAAATATTGGGGGGTGGTAGGGTTTGGCCCAAGACCCAATTCTTGTTTATGGTTAACAGCGGTTATATATTTTGGAATTACATTGAGTTTTTCCAACTCTTTTATTACTAAATGTGCAAATACTTCACTACTGCAAGACAAGAAATTTAATTGATTTAGGATAATTTTGTTGGTGTTTATATGCTCAGCCAGTACAGTGGCTAATTTCTTTGGGGTTAGTTCACCCATCATCCAATCTGAAGGATCATCTTTACGTGATGTTGTGTGGGCGTCTAACGTTAGATCAATTTTACTTAACGCTTCCACCGTTTCTAATGCCTCTTGGATTTCCTGAAAAGGCTTTATACCGAGAGCTGCCCCTGAAAAATCCCTTTCTTTTGTTTTTAATTGCTGACCAAAAGATACAAGTATATGTGAAGTTTCTTGATCAGGTTGATGGTACATTTCTTTTAGGAATGGAAGAAAGATGTCGTGCTCTAATTTAAGCGTATTTTGAGTCTCTTTTTTCTGCCAACTCTCGTACATTTCTTCTACTTTTGGCACTTGAGAATCGAAAGGTTGGTTCCCATTTACGGTTTTAAGCATTTTTTTAAAAACACTTTGCTTCAATAAATAGTTTTTAAAATCAGGATCATAGTCAAAGATATTAATTAGATGGGATGCTAACCCTTCTGCGTCTATTTCCCCATCATCTTCTATCGTGTCACGACCTTTAATTATGATTTTATACATTTGAATTATTTCGGAATTTTTGGTTTGCGATGTGTAGTGGGCATCACGATGAGTACTTGATCGGTTTGTTTCCTCCAGCTGAAATGCAAACCCGCTTTGAGCTGTTGGTATTTGTGCTGCCTTCGCCCCCATTAAAGACGCCTCATTCTCCAATCCCGGATCATCGTTGATATTCACGTTGCCTTGCACTTGTGTAGTTCTCTTAACCCTTCCCTGTTTCTGTTGAACCACATGCCAGACCTCGTGCGGCAGATGCCTTTCTTGCCCGGAAGCAAGATGAATATCTGTACCCTGGGCATAGGCATGTGCCTGTAATTTTGAGGGTTTGTTTGAGTTGTAATGCACTGTAACATCATCCAATGAATAGCCGGAGAGGTTTTCTATGCCTGATTTCAGGTTATCGGGTAACCCTGTTCTATTTTCCTTTTTTTGAATAGTCTCGGGCGCGAACTGGTTTACTTCTGACTCAGACATAGCGTCTTGTGGATCATCTTTGAACTGGGCCTGGATAGGCGGGCTGTGTTTAATCAGCTTTTGGGTATAGCGATTGCCGATGGTGCGCTGAGCTTGCCACAGGTGAGCATTGGGATGGGTGTCGAACTGTGCCCTCGGGGAAATCGTCTGCTTGCCAGCTTCTGGCGGACTCACTTTGTCTAATGTTTGGCGCTGCACGCGTTGTTGTTCCGGTTCTGTTTGTTTCTGTTTCATGACACTTTCTCCAAACGCATTTGCTTAACTTGATGTGAGCAGTTTGTCTGTGTTGGTCAACATCTTGCCCATTTTTTGATACTCGCGCTGGGTGGCCTGCACCAGATGCGCCATCGTCACCGTACCGCCATCGGCGGCGGCTAAAAAGGCGGCGGTGACGGCGACGTTGCGGATGCTGCCTCCAGCTACCTCAATCTGGTTGGCCAGTAGGTTCATGTCCAGCGTGCCGCTGCGCGGCAGCTCGTCTGGCCAGACCCCCTGCCAGATGCGCTGCCGTTCGGCGGGACCGGGGAAGGGAAATTCGACAATATAGTGCAGGCGGCGCACGAAGGCTTCATCCATATTTTTGCGCAGGTTGCTGGCCAGAATGACAATGCCGGTGTACTGCTCCATTTTCTGCAGCAGGTAGCTGATTTCCAGATTGGCGTAGCGGTCGTGGGCGTCGCGCACTTCGGTGCGCTTGCCAAAGAGAGCGTCGGCCTCGTCGAAAAAGAGGATGGCGTTGCTCGTTTCCGCCTCGGCAAAGATGCGCGACAGATTTTTCTCCGTCTCGCCAATAAATTTACTCACCACCGTAGACAGGTCGATTTTGTACAGGTCCAGCCCCAGCTCGCAGGCAATAATATCGGCGGCCATCGTTTTGCCGGTACCGGGCGGGCCGCTAAAGAGGGCGTTGACCCCTTTGCCCATGGCCAGCTTGCGATCAAAACCCCACGTCTGGTAAACCAGCCCGCTGTATTTCACCTGGTCGCACAGTTCCCGCAGTTGGGTCAGCTGTGGCGGCGGCAGGACGATATCGTTCCACTGATAGTGGGGAGTAATCTTCTGGGCCAGGTCGGTTAGCTGGCGGTTGGAGTGGCGGCGGCTGGCGCGGATGAGATCATCATGGGTCAGATCGGGGGCGTTTGGCTGCCGCCATTGGGCCAGGCCAAAGGCGGTGCGGGCGGCGTCAGCAATTTGGCCGGGGGTAAGGCGGAAATTGGCGGCAATATCGGCCAGGTCAGCCGGGGCAAGCTGGTGAGGGGTCGTGGCCAGGGCTATTGCCCACAAGCTCTCCCGCTGGGCGGTTGTGGGCGTGGGCAGGCGCAGCCGTTGGTAGCGGCTCTGGTCAAAAACACCACCCGGCTCCCAGGGGGCTTCCCCGGCTAGGAGGATCAGGCCGGGATGGCCGTTGAGCATTGTCAGCACTGTTTCACGCAGGCCGGTCTGCACGTCGGACAGCAGGGCATCAAAGTCGGTCCACAGCAGGGCAGCGTTTTGCAGCCGCGCTTCGCGCAGGAGGAGCGGAACCAGCGCGGAAAATTCCTTGTGTGGCAGCCGGGCTAAGGCCCGGCCGTTTACAGTCAGCAGTGCCTGTCCCTGATGGTGGGCGATGGCGTTGGCTAACGGCCGTTTACCCGCCCCATAACTGCCCTGCAAATAAAAGAGAGTGCTTTCGGCCGGGTTGCGCGTGGCCAGCAGCCGTTCCAGCGGTTGGACCAGGTTTTCCGGCAAGGGGAGGTCGGCCAAGATGGTGGGGTTGTTGGTTAAAGTGATGTAGGGGGCTAAACGGCCGTCGGGTGCATCACCGTCCAGCAGATAGGCGGCTATGCGCGGGTTGAGCCACAGCGCCTGCCCTAGCAGCGGCGGCACACCGTCGCCGGAAAGCTCAATCAGCTCATGCTGGCACAGCGGCGCGCCGGGCGCAAAGCGGTGGCGCTGCGCCAGCTTTTCGTCCAGCGTAGGGCAAAGCAGGTTAAGCGCCAGATCGACGCTGGGGTGTTTGCGGGTAACGTCATCATGCAGGTAGGCATAGAGCCGCTGATAGCTCAGATCGATTTCTGGCGCCAGGGCAATGAGCAGCACATGGCGGTCAAATTGGGTCAGGTCGCAGGCGTCTGTCAGGTAGTCCAGGCGCAGCAGAATGCCCTGCTCTTTGCTGGCGGCGCGGCGCTGTTCAAGAGCCAGCACCATCTCATCAAGGGTGGTTTGGATGTGGGTGGCGGTTTCTTCGGGAAGGGGAACGGCCGTCCAGCGAGCTAGCCCAATCGGTTTTTCTAACAAAACATCAACTTCTTCTTCGGGAATGTAGAAGGCGTGTAATTGATCCTCTGCTCCGGCTAACTGCCGGGCGCGCCACACCTGCACCCGCAGCAAAATATCTAACCGAGTCAACTCAGCCAGAATATGCTGGAGCGAGTGAGTAAAATGATTCACAATAAATGAAGGTCCTCAAAGTTCGAGCAGTATATTTAGCGCCTTAATTGAAGTTCTTGCAGCCAGCGGCGGAGGCGAGATATGAGGGATAGCGATAAACGCCCTTCTTTGTTGTGAAGATAAGGAGCGATGAAGTACTGTATCTCTGGTAGCTGATGAAAATGCGCCCCTTGCTTGCTGGCAACGTGGCTGATATGACCGCGCCACAAATCGCCATCTTCACCCCCTTCCTGCCACAATTTTATTACAAACGTATGCCGTTCATCGAGATCAGGCACCTGCATCACAACTCCTGGCAACAGGACAATGTCACCTTTGATAGTCACAATAGTCTAACAAACCAGTAACTTCTGGAGCGTCTGTCAGGGTGTCGATGAAGCGCTAGCTCTGTTTGTTTATGCCTCAGGATAAATTTTCGGATTTAGCTCCATTGCTAACGTTGTTTGATCACCCAAATCAGATTGTGGATTTGTTACAGCCAGGACATTCTTGAGCGTATGCAGTGCTTCTAACAAATTGGGCAACAGCGTATGAATGTTTGGTGCCACAGTTGCAGGCCGTGACTGTTCGGCCGTTCTATGGATTGGTTGCCCTTTGCATATCTGATCATATAAAGCAGCCGTTTTAGGCTCAGGCTGAACGTTAAACTCGCTTTTCAAAATAGATTGACACTGTTGGTACTGGCGCAGGGCGGCCGTACGATCGCCGGAAAGATAGTATAAGCGCATCAGACGCCGGTGGGTTCTTTCCCGCGCCCAGTCGTAGCGTAGACCTGCTAAGCCATGCAGGATACCCTCCTCATACCGGTGACGAGCTTCAAAACAGACCATTAAACGGTCGATAGTGGATAGATAAATCAGCTGGAGGTACTCGCGCTCCAGAATGCACCAATCCTGATACCAACCCTCCATGAGGTCCCCTTCGTAGAGTATGATGGCAGTGGTCAAATCCTGCATATGTTCATCTTTCAGGTCAAACTCAGGTATAGTGGTCGCCACCTTAAATGCCTGCTCAAGAATATGCACATCGATCCACACATCGGCCTGGAGATGAACATAAATCCACTCGTTTTCCATAACCAGGATGGTGTCTAATGGCAAATTGAGCTGACTTTCACATTCGCTTTGCAGGCGCCAGAGGGTATCACGCAGATATTTTTTGCCTTTGGCAGGCGAAACGTTGCCCCATAACAAATCGATAAGGAATTCACGGGTAAACGGCCGTTTGCGGTTTATCAATAGAAAACAGAACACTTCCTGGGCTTTGGCAGGTATGTTTGTGAGAAGGGTGCCCTGATACTTAATCTTTGCTTTTCCAAATAGGGAAACTTGAAGTTGGGGCATACTATTCTCCTGGTAGAAATCGTATGTATTGAATCAAGGATGTCGAACTAATACGGGTATGGGGCGCAATTGCTGGAAAGTTTGCGGGCCGGGCACACTGTACCCAATTTTACTCAGGACAATGAGGGTCCGTTCCAAGTAGCACTTACGGTTATATTTTGATGTTAGCATTGCGCCATACAAGTATTCCTAACGGCAATCCGACGAGTAAGGTATGTTCGATGATAGCCTCGATCAGCCACGGCAGGGTTGGCGCTGGGAGCGGAGGCGCTGCACTAAGGGGCGTTACAATCATGTTCATGACAATGAAAATGCCAAATCCATACAAAAGCGAGCCAACGATAGCGTTACGGCGCAAAAGGGGAATACGGTCAGCGGCGAGGATGAAAACAGCAGCAATGATAAACGATATGATCAGGTGAAAGAACAACCCCAGCCAGGCGGTGGCCTTGCCTCCCGCGAAAGCAGCTTCGCCCAATAAGCCGCTGGCGATATATTGCCATATTAAAATAAACGGGGTCTTTTGAATAAGCGTGACAACAATTCCTTGGTGGATGATTTGGATTATAAAGATAAACATTCCGCCAAGGACAATGGAACGAAGCAGTGAATTGTGGTTTTCAAGAGGCTTGCTGGCAATAGCAGACATTTTAAGTTCTCCTTTTTGTGTTTGATTCTGAAACTTAGACGCCCAATTGCGTCATCATAAACTTGTTTCTGTTACATGGGGAGCGCCGTTATCGGCCGTTCCCCGGATGCCAATAGCTACATCGACTGCCCATCAAGACAGTCGACTAATAACGGTGGCCCTGAATGGCGCGACCAACAGCTCTCCCAAAGGCGCGTAAATACCATTGGCCATCGCTTCCTGTATATGCGCCGCCCGCGCCTCGGCCGACTCCCAATCGGCAATCTCAACCAATATGTCAGGGTTGTCGAGCACCTCGTAGCGCGTGCTGCCCAAAAAACCACGCTGATCCGATCCATGTTTGGCCACAATACTCTCAATCAGATGCTTAAGCTCAACCCGTTTGCCCGGTTTAGCCTGTAATTCAACGATCACCTTGATTGTCATTTCATTTTCTCCTTTGAGTTACCCGCCCGTGCAGGTTGGCAAAAACGTCGTGCCACTGACAATGATGACGACACTTGTCACTTGCGCATATGCACGAGTGCACGTCGTTTGCCATCCTGTTATGCCCGTATAATGCTGAACTAACACACCAACATTCGTTGCCTCTCCTGGGATTGTCAGGGTGACACCTTGGTTGACGTTAAAAACGCCACTATACAGACTTTGGAGAGGTAAGCCGGGTAGATTGTACGAAACGTAATAGTGGACAAAGAATGCGCCGGTGTTATAGACCGTAATGGATGCTGAGGGAACGGCCGTTGGTGTGCTGGTTGGCGTTGCGGTGTGTGTGGGTGTGAATGTCGGTGTCGCCGTGCTTGTCGCAGTCGCTGTGCTCGTTGGCGTCGCCGTGTTTGTGGGGGTAGGTGTTGATGTCGCCGTACTGGTCGCAGTCGCTGTGCTCATTGGCGTCGCGGTGTTCGTCGGGGTTGCTGTCAATGTCGCGTTACTCGTGGGCGTAACCGTTGGCGTTGGTGTGCATAACCTGGGATCCGTCGTTGGTCTGCTGGCTGGTCCACCTGGTCTGGGTGTTCGGATAATGCACGCAGGACGGCCAGCCACGCTGCTCTCGGCCGCATTAATGTTTATTCCTGTGGCGGCCTGCGACCGCAGCGGGAGGGCGAATAGTGCGACCAGCCCCAGTAGGACTATTAGAGTGGTGTAACTTAGTTTTTTCTTTGTTTCATTCTTCTGTTGTTTGGACATGATTTTTCTCTTTGTGCGAGCTGCGATCCGGCTCGAACCGCAGCAACGGTTATAGGTTTTTGGAACAAATGCTGTTTTTTGTTCCCTGTGCTATATTTTCCACTTTAGCGAGACCCCATTAATCCATCATTATTTGGGACTGTTTTGGCTGAACTAAATTTTTCTTTACTCGGCCGTTTGCAGATTGAGCATCGTCGGTTGGGTACGATCACCCTCACCAACCGCAAGGCGATCGGTCTGTTGGCTTACCTCTTGATCGAGTCGGATCACGCGCATGGCCGTGAATCTTTGCTTGGCCTGCTGTGGCCCGACCTGCCGACTGCTGCCGCTCAAAACAATCTTCGTGTCACCTGGGCGCATCTTCAAAAAACCCTGGGAACAAGCGCTGCCGCCGAACAGCCCCATCTGCTTGGTGACCGGCTCACCTTGCGCTTCAACCCCCTCAGCGATCACCAACTGGATGCAACCCGCTTTCGCACATTAATCGAAGCCTGCCGCCTCCACCCCCACCCCGTCCCAAACGATTGCGCTGAATGTGCCGCCCGGCTGGCGGAGGCGCTTGACCTGGTGCGCGGCGATTTTTTGGACCAATTCGCCCTGCCTAACTGTTTACAGTTTGACGAGTGGCTCCTCCTGCAGCGCCAACAGTTCCAGGTGCAGGTAACGGCCGTGCTGGAACAACTGGCTGCCTTTCACGAACGCGCTGGTCAACTGGCTGAAGCCGCACACGTCATACGCCGCCTGCTTGAATACGACCCGCAGCGCGAAGCCGCCTATCGTCAATTGATGCGCGTGCTGGCCCGCGCAGACCAGCGCAGCGCCGCCCTGGATGTCTACGAAACATGCCGCCGGGCACTGGCAGCCGAGCTTGGCCTGGCCCCGGCCGTTGAAACCGTGACGTTGGCCGAACAGATCCGCGCCCATGCGCCGTTCGAGTCGCAGGCAACGCAAACCGCTTTGCCGCCTGTTCTGACGCGCTTTTTTGGCCGCCAGCAAGAGTCCGCCCGCCTGGTGGATCTTCTCTCGCGCCGGACCGTCAGACTGGTGACATTGGCCGGACCAGGCGGCGTCGGGAAGACGCGCCTGGCGATCGAGGTTGCTCAGCGCATGGCCGGCGTTTTTGCCCAGGACATCTGCCTCGTCGAATTAGCAGGCGTTACTGACGGAAGTTCGGTGGATGACGCAGTCGCGGCGGCGCTGCATTTGCCAACCACGGGTCGCTCGTCCACCGGCGCCATTGTGGATTACCTGCGCGACAAGACCGTGCTCCTGGTACTGGATAACTGCGAACACCTGGTCAGGGCCTGCGCCCGCCTCGTCCAAACCCTCTGCCGCGAGGCGGCGGGGCTGACCGTCCTGACGACGAGCCGCATCCCGCTTCGCCTGGCCGAGGAGCACGTGGTCCGGCTGGAACCATTGACCACTCCCACCGTCAATGGCGCGGAACGACTTACGGTTGCCGAAGCGCTGAGCTTCGACTCGGTGCAGTTGTTCACCAACCGCGCGGCACAATCGCTGCTGCATTTCACGCTCACCGACGCCAATGTGCTGGCGGTGGCTCGTATCTGCCAACAGCTTGACGGCATCCCCCTGGCCATCGAAATCGCCGCCGCCCAAGTCCGCGCCCTGCCCATCGAAACCATCGCCGAACGGCTGGGTCAACGCTTTGCCTGGCTGAATCGACAGGTGGCCGGAACCCTGCCGCGCCAGCGCACCTTGCATACCTTGATTGACTGGTCCTTTGGACTCCTGAGCCGTCAGGCGCGCCCGGTATTGCGCCAATTGGCAGTCTTTGCCGGGGGGTGGACCTTGGCAGCCGCCGAGGCGGTCAGCGCAGCAGGTGAGCCATGCGCCGAGATCCTGGCCGAACTGGTAGACCACTCGCTGGTAGCCTTTGGGGCGGATGCCGAACACCAGCGGTACAGCATGCACGAGACCATCCGCCAGTTTGCCCAAGAGCAGTTACGCGGCAGCGATCAAGAGGCCGATGCGCGGGAACGACATGCCCGCTACTATGCGGAGCTTGTTGCCCGCGCGGCGGAGAACCGAACCGGACAACCATTCCCCGAGCGTCTGCGGACTGTCGTGGATGACCACGATAACGTGGGGCGAGCATTCGAATGGTTGGTTGTGCACGATGGCGAACAGGCACTGGCTTTGGTCACACAGTTAGGTACGAACCTGAATTTCTGGGAACTGGGCGGCTTTTTCCAAGAAGGACGTCGCTGGCTCCAGCATGCCTTAGAGGATACTCGGGGGTCGGTTTCGCTCCAGCGCGGACACGCTTTGCTAGCGGCGGCTGATCTATCCTCGGCAATCACCGATTTCGACTATGGGTTGCAGTGCATTCAGCAAGCACAGGAGTTATTTCAGCAACTTGGCAACCAGCGAGGGGAAATCGACGCCCGGTTGACGTATTGCAATCTGGCCCCTCTTGCTGGCAAAGAAGCGAATGTACAAGCGCAGGCTGAAGAAGCGCTGCGGATGGCTGAGCAGCTCTCCTACAATTTTGGGATAGCAAAGGCCAAGCGGGTACTGGCAAACATTGCTTATGATAACGATATGCCTGAAGCAGCACTTCGATATGATCTTCCTAACGTCGCCCTGTGGCGCGAACTAGACAGCCCGTTTGAACTTGCATCGGCCCTTATTAGTCTTGGTGTAGTCCTGTTGGAAATTGGTGAACACGTAGCGGCGAAACAGGCGTTCGAGGAATGCCGCGACATTTACAAATCACTGGGTTACCAGCGCGGTGTCGCCCTGGCCATGCATAACCTGGGAGAAACCGCTCATAAGATGGGGGAGTATGCGAAGGCCAGGGATTTTCTCTGCGAATCGTTGCGTATTCGCCGCCGTTTGGTCCTGCCACGAGGCTATCCCTACTCATTTGAACTGCTCGCCCAGGTCAACGAAAGTGAAGGGCGCTACGAACAAGCCGTTCAACTCCTGGCGGCTTCCAAAACCTTGCGGGTTCGCATTGGGGCACCGCTGGAACCAGTCGCACAGAAGCATGTAACGGCCGTATTGACTAGAGCCCGCGCCAGGCTTGGGGATGTGGCGTTTGAACTGGCATGGTCCAAAGGCGCAACGATGACCACGGAGCAAGCAATCACCCTCGCCCTGAGTTGAGCGAATTTGCGCCCTGGCTAAAGGGTAATTATGGCATCAGTGCACGATTGGACAGCTAGATGCAGGCCTTGCCAATGGAGGCGTATACGATATGCAAGGAGATCGTCGCAATTTGCTCTATTGATGGCTTCATAGAGGTTCACCAACAACATCTGGAAAACGCGAAAGAGCCTGGTTTCGAGTGTCAAATATAGTGACGTAGGCGCGTTTAATCGCCCAGCGCCGATAGTAAAGTGCAACCAGATAACGAGCGGGCAGGTGCTCCGGGTCGAGTTCACTGGTCAGGAAACTCCGCGAACTGTTCCCATACAACACGTCAACCCGGCGCACCTGCTGGCAGTCACACCCGCGCGTATTTAGACAATGGTATCGTTTCAAAAGAGGGGAGTTTTGACCAGAACTTGGGCCCGAGATATGCAAAAAATATGATTACGACATCTCATTCTAGAGAGTGAGATCGGGATGGGGAAAGTTGGGATGGGTGACCGCTATTGGGAAACTGCTCCTTTTCTTTGCCGAACGTATATTAGGGTCACTTGAGTTGACCCGTGCTTTTCACAGTAAAGACTCCTGGTAAAGAAAACTAAGTGCATTGTTAGCTTGATTATTGAACATTTACAATTGGATAAAGTCGTTTCAGCTTGATCCGGGCATCCTCGGTTGTGAAGCGCCAATCAATGCCCACTTGCTTTTGATTGCGTTCTTCTTGCCACACTTTGGCTCTGGCAGTCACCGTCTCAATGTCGGGCAAACGCGATTTCAAGCTTTGCCGTCGTAGAGCTGACAGTTCACACTCGGCCATGTTCAGCCAACTGGCATGAACCGGTGTGTAATGCCACTCAATCTTATTGGCAATTCGGCGAGCCTCAAGCGGCGCAAATCGCTCATACAAACAGGCAGCATGGTGAATGTTGAGGTTATCGGTCACCAAGACAATCTTTTGGCTGTCGGATACACTTCATCCACCAGTTCCTTGAGCACCTGGGCAAAATCCAGTTTGGTTCGCTGCGGACTGACCCAAACCCGACGAAAACCGGCCAAGGGTTCAACCGCCAAAAAGAGCGAGCACTTGCCATGCCGCTCATATTCATGGTCTTCCCGTTTGGGTTGGCCGGGTTCCAGTGGCAGTGAACCGCGTGGCGTGGTGCGCAATGCCTTCTGAATTTCATCCAGGCAAACCTGCGGATAGTCGGCATCATAGGGTCGTTGGTAGACGTCCAGAATATCTTCCATCTGGGCCACAAAGCGTGCCCCAGGCTGCGGCATATTCCACGATTTCACTTGCCAAGGCTTAAGTTCATTTTTTTAGCGCTTCTCCGACAGCGACATGGCTAATCGAGTCGATGATTTCTAATGACACCAATCTGTCAGCCAGTAAGCGCAGGGTCCAGCGGTCATAGCCTTCAGGCGGGTCGCTGCAAGCTAGCGCCACCAGATGAGCTTCTGCTGCACCGTCAATCTTGGGTTTAGCCCCCGGTCGTTGCTTTTCGTACAGGGCACGGTTTAATCCTTGGCTGAAGTAACGCTCTTTCAGGTTGTAGATGGTGCCTTGGCTGACCATCGCGGCCTCAATGACTTGCTGAATCGTTCGGGCCTCCCCTTGACTGCGGTCCAGAAGGAGCAGCGCTCTGGCTCGGGCGATGACTCGGGCGGAATGGACGCCAGACTTTATCAATTGTTCAAGTTCAGTTCGTTCGTTCTGTTTCAGATAGATATGTTTATGTGTACTCATGCCCGTATTGTGGACACTTTTGAATTAATTACAACTTTTAGCTTAACGATGCACTAAGTTTGAAAACCGGTTTACGAGTTCGTTTGCTCCTCGGTTCAAATTCGGCTGCCCCGACAGACGTAGAAAACGGCCGTTTCTCACTGAGAGACGGCCGTTTTTTGCTGCTCTGGCGCAACCTGCACTGAGATACATTGGTCAGCTTTTTAGTAAACAATCGTTCTGGACCCATGACGAATAAAAGCAGAAATTTATCATGTTCTACCGATGACAAAAATCACTTGAAATCACAGCATTCGTAACTGATGAAAAAGGGGGAAAAGTGTTAATTTAGGCATTGTGTGGATTGCGCTCTCTATCCTGAACATTAAGTAAATCGGGTTAACAATGCCATGTTCAAGCAACTGTTTCACCGACAAGAAACAGGCGGAGAAAACGGCCGTTCCCCCGCCCCAGTAAGTCACCTCATTTGTCTACAAGGTGCCACTAAACCATTTGCCACGCCAGCCGGCGGTTTCCCAGCACTCTGCCACGTCAATTTGAAGATCAAACAAGGTCAGTTTATCGCCGATGTTGACAAATCAACCGGCACAACGGCTGGGGATCTAGTGAAACCATTGACCTTGAATGACAAATGATTTGAGGGAGGTTGATGATGTTTAGACATCTGTTAATTCCACTAGATGGGTCCAAATTGGCCGAGTCAGTCTTGCCGCTGGCCATGGTCGTTGCTGAGCGTTTTGATAGTGAGGTAACGCTGCTCAGGGTCGTGCGCTCGCCCCACATTATAGGCGGTGGGGAGGAGTTTCCGGCACTGTATGTCACGATGCGTGAAGATTTATGTCGTGAAGCCAGCGAGTATCTGGCGACTAAAGAACAAGGGTGGCGTGCTGCTGGACTCAAGGTTAACAGCCAGGTTCGGGAAGGACATTCTATAGCCGACATCATTCTGGAATGTGCCGATGATCTGGACGTTGACGCAATTGCGATGTGCACACACGGCCGTAGCGGTGTCATGCGGTGGGTCTTTGGCAGCGTGGCCGATAAGGTGCTCCAGCAAGCCCAGGTGCCCATTTTGCTTATTAGAGCACAGCCGACAGAAGATGTATCGCTTACTGCACCGACTATTGAAAGTTTTGAAAATATGCATTCCCACGACGATCCTGTGGACCCGCCAGGAAAAATGGCCGACTGACGACACTATACAGACTTGATGACGTTTCTGGCGATGCGATGCGTGAAAATAAAACAGGCATAGAGATTGATCAGAATGTTTTCAAATTTTGTGAGAGGGAGTTGAAACTCCCATAAAAGGAGTGTGTAAAGATGACAACTATTGTTGCGCGTGCACCTGAAGGAACTGGAGGACTTCAGCAACATGCAAAGCTAATCCCCTTGCTCATCACCCTTGCTGTTGGTCTTGTGATCTGGTTTATTCCTCCACCAGAGGGTGTGGAGCTGGTAGCCTGGCATCTGTTAGCGATTTTCGTGGCAACGATCATTGGCATCATCCTCAAGCCAATGCCCATGGGTGCTGTCGCGCTAACCGGTATTGTGGCTACTGCCCTTACAGGAACGCTCTCCATTGGGGATGCGCTGAGCGGTTTTGGTAATACAACCATCTGGCTAATCGTCATCGCCTTCTTCATCTCTCGTGGCTTTATCAAGACCGGATTGGGCGAACGGATCGCCTACTATTTCATGTCAATAATTGGCAAACGCAGCCTGGGTCTCGCCTACGGGCTTATTGGCACAGACTTAGTGCTGGCTCCGGCAATTCCCAGCAACACAGCGCGTGGTGGCGGTGTTGTTTATCCCGTTCTCCGCGCAGTTGCCAAAGCCTATGGCAGTGAGCCCGATGACGGAACGGCTAACAAGCTGGGTGCTTTCCTCATCCGCGCCACATTTCAGGGCTTGATTGTCACCAGTGCCATGTTCCTGACCGCCATGGCGGCCAACCCGCTTGCCGCAGAGCTGGCGGCAGCACAGGGCATTGACATCACCTGGACTCGTTGGGCCATAGCTGCCAGCGTACCAGGCCTGGTCAGTCTGATACTTGTACCTTATCTGATCTACCGCCTTAACCCGCCGGAAATCAAAGAAACACCCGAAGCAGCCAATATCGCCAGACAAAAGCTTAAAGAAATGGGAAAGGTCAAGGCAGAAGAGTGGGTCATGCTCGTTGCTTTTGTTCTCTTGATCGGCCTGTGGATCTTTGGTGATGCCTTGAGTATCAGCGCTACCACCACAGCCTTTGTCGGCCTTGGCCTGCTTCTGCTGGCCGGTGTTCTTTCCTGGGGTGATATCCTCAATGAACGAAACGCCTGGGATACTCTGGTCTGGTTTGCTGCGCTGGTTATGATGGCTTCGTTCCTCAATTCACTGGGCCTGATTCCCTGGTTCAGTGAAAAGATGGGGGGCGTTGTCGGAGGATATGCCTGGGTGCCGGCCTTTCTAATTCTGAGCCTTGTTTACTTCTACAGTCACTACTTCTTCGCCAGCTGCACGGCTCATGTCAGCAGCATGTATGCCGCCTTCCTGGTTGTGGCGATTGTCGCAGGGACACCGCCATTGCTGGCAGCGCTCGTTCTGGCTTTCTTCAGCAACCTGTTTGCCTGCACCACACACTACGGCACGGGACCTGCACCCGTTTTATACGGTGCTGGTTATGTGGAGATGGGTGATTGGTGGAAGGTCGGCGCAATTATGAGTGTCGTCAACATCGCTATCTGGCTGCTTGTTGGCGGCCTCTGGTGGAAGCTCATTGGCCTCTGGTAAAAGCAGGAGACTCTTGCTTGCCTCCGTCGTTCTCTTTTGAGAGTCAGTCGATTTGAGGAGGGGCACAACCGGTAACCAGGTGGATAACCGCAGGTAGCCACCTGGTTACCCCACGGCCTGTCGTATGAGGATGTAAAGATGATTCCTTTAATGGCGTACTTTCTAGCTGTTGTTGTACTGGGTATTCTCGTTTGGCAACGGGGCCACGAGGTGCATACATGGGAAACCAGGGCAGGACGCACATGGCTGATTGCCGGTTTGGTTCTTGTAGGCCTGCATGCCGTTTTTCATCTCGTCTTTGCGATTGGTGAGATGGCCGGTGGCGACATGAGCGGGGCCGGACATTTGGGACCGGTCATAGCTATGGTGCTGCTGGGGTGGTTTGCCTGGAGACGACCTCTGGAAGGAGGAATCGTCATCTTGGCGCTTGGTCTTGTTGTCGCAGCCTATTTTGGCTTAATAGGGCTGATAGTCACCTGGACGCTCCCGGCTGCCGGTGTGCTGTTGATCATGGGCACAATCCAGGCTCGGAAAGAGACTACTCATGGTGCCAGTCACGGCCGTTGAACACCTAACGTCGCCAGCAATGGCGCCTGGATAATTTTCTGCACACACATAAAAGGAGCTGAAGTCATGAATGTCAAGCAAATTGAACAGCATGTTCCCATCCTGGGTGCCATTCACCTGATTGGGGGTGCATTTTTTGTGGTGATAGGCGGCTTTGTTTTTTTCCTGCTAACGGGAATTGGCGCGGCCGTTGCCATTGAGGATCCCATCGCCCCACGCGTACTTGTTTTGGTGGGTACGGCCGTTGGCATATTTATGGCCGTGTTGGGTTTACCGGGCATCGCCGCCGGTTACGGCCTGCTCAAGCGGCGATCTTGGGCCCGTGGCCTGGCCATCGCGGTAGGCATTCTCAATCTCTTCAACGTTCCCATTGGCACCGTTATTGGCGTCTACACTCTGGTGGTGCTCATGCAAACGGAAGCATCGGATTATTTTGCATCTTTAAAGCCGGCCTGAAGCAAAAAACGATTTTTGTTTGGTACGGCCGTACAAAAAATGTTAGGCGTTCTTAACTTGATGGAATCAGGATACGATCAAATGATTATGGACAAAGAATTTCTCACTTTTATTGATCGCACAGCCTGGCGTTCTTGGTTGGAGTCTCATTCTTTCAATGAATCTGAGGTTTGGCTTGTTATTCGCAAAAAACATGCTGCCCTTCCTGGCCTATCTTTAGCAGATGCCGTTGAAGAAGCTCTTTGCTTCGGTTGGATAGACAGCACATTGAACACGCGAGACGAGCAAACCTACTTGCTCAGATTCTCTCCGCGTAAACCAAATAGTGTATGGTCTAAGACCAATATCCGCAGAGTTGAGAAACTGCAAAGAAGTGGTTGTTTGACCGACGTTGGGCTTGCCGCAGTTCAAGCAGCTAAGGAAAGTGGGCAGTGGCAAGCCACGATAGATCGAGAAAATCCAGAGATGCTTCCTTCGGATCTGGAAGCTGCTCTGCGTCGGATGAAGGGGGCAATGGAAGCCTATCACAGTCTCCCCGATTCAAAGAAGAAGCGGTACGTTTATTGGCTTCAAAGTGCGAAGCGTGAGGCAACCAGGCAGAAGAGGATTGCTGAGATAGTCAGACTGGCACTTGCCGATCAATAACTAGCGACGCAAACTGACGTTGGGTAGCGAACAGGAATCAACACCGCTCATTATAAACATAACAAGGCCATGAAGTTACGGGGGTGGAATATGCCAGTCAGCTGGAATGAAATCCAAAAAGAAATGTATCCCATCAAGGATTACGGTGACCTGTGCAGACGCTGGCAAGAGGCTTTTACCTATTTATTTGTTTGCGATACTTACAATTTCCGCAACATTTGCGGGGAGAAGACACACGGAACCGTTTCACAGAATATGCTCAAAGGTTGATTGATACTTTCAAGCATCTTCATCGAGAAGGTGTAGGAGAGATTCAAGATTTAATAAGACAAATAGGTACATGCGAAGAGTTTGAAGTATTCACTGAACGGACAGCCGTTGAGGCCAAAGACCTTCAGTGCTGAAGTATCTGGTTTACTGGTTCGTACCCTCGAAAAAGTTACTTAGTGGATTAGTCACCAATAATTCGCCATTAAAGACTGCCATTCAAGTACTGCGGAGTAAAGGGATCTGAACCAATCTGGATATTCTGCAAAAAGGGCTTGCCCCTGCTGCCAGGAGCATTATGGCTAGGAGTAGTGGGATTCCAGAAGAGGTAATCAATGAATTAGTTAACAGAGGAGCTTTCTCGCGCATACCTTGGGCGAGTAAAGCAACCATCTCCAAATGAATGTACAGCGTTTGAAAACCCGACCGGCAAAAAAAGAAGATGCCGGACTATTGGCAGGCAGCCTTTTTCGTGCAGATTGAAGGAGACAATCCCTTCTTTAGTCATACTTGGAGGACATCATTACCATGAATAAGTCTATCGCCGAAATTACGGACTCAATCCAGGACAGCTTATTTCGCATCGGTGGCGTATCTGCCATCATTTGTGCAGGGGTGTATTTTCTCGCATTGGGTATCTATATTCCCGCTTATCGCGTTGCCCCGCCGCCTAGCACTATACTTGAATGGTTCACCTTATTCCAAGCCAAGCCGCTCACGGGGCTTTTCTTCCTTGGTCTAGCCGATATCTTTATCACAATACTTTGGGTGCCGATTTCTCTTGCTCTCTACATTGGCCTCAAACAATCCAATCAAGCCTGGACGATGATCGCTGTATCGTTTGTCTTTGTCGGAATAGCACTCTTTCTGGCGACAAATACAGCTTTTGCTATGCATTACCTCAGTCGTCAGTATGCGACTACAGCAACGGCAACACAGCGAGCCAGCCTTTTGTCGGCTGGACAAGCGATGATAGCAGTCACGGAGGGGGCACGGATGCTACCATTGCTACCTCTCGGCGCTTTCATCCTCTCAACCGTCATGCTGAGTAGCCGGGTCTTTAGCAAAGCGATGGCTTGGATTGGTATCCTAGGTTTCGCACTCTTGTCAGCAAGTGGTCTGTTCGCTGGGTATGCAACCACTGGGCCAATGACGGCCATCGTGAGCGTCATTGTCGGTATTACATATGCTGGCGGTGGACTACTTTCGTTCGTGTGGTACATCCTAATCGGTCTGCGGCTTCTGAAGCTGGGACGACTCGAAGGAAAACTGTTTCCTCAACCATCATAGTCAGGAGCGATCAAAATGCTTGATAACCGCAGATTTTTAGAACTGACTGTAAGGCTGCCCAACAAAGCGTGCAGCTGACGGTGGGTACACGCCGCGTTTTTTGGGCGTCTCTCTGGCTTTGAGCTTTTTCCGTTTCGACGGCGAGTCCACCCTCCCACCCACTGCAGCTAACGCGAGCCGTTTTGGGTGGCTGGTTGCATAAACTGCAAAGATAGAAAGAGTTTCGAAATGCAAAGGCTGGACATATGATAAAGAAACCATTGGTAAGGGTCTGGGACATCATTCGCAAACATCGGAAAGCATTTTTGATCGGAACCATCCTCCCAAGTATCGCCGGGCTTTTTCTGGCGGAAACAGTCATGGCGGTTCAGTTCAAGGCTCTGCAACCAATCCTCGGCGGAATGACTTTTCTGACAGTTGAAGCATTAGGTGCGTGGCTCGTAGATTTTCCTTTGTCCGTTCTTGCTGGCTGCATGATGGCCAGGAAAATAGGGACATCCGAAATCAGGTATGGTGCCCTAGCGGGAGCTGCTTTTTTGACGGTGTTTATTCTGCTTGTTGGCATTGTGGGGGGCGGTTTACGTCAGCTTACTACGTTCTTTGATGTGTTCGGGTTAGGCGACGCAGTCCTGGTCGCCGTTCAAACTGCAAGGCAGCAATTAGGATTCCATTTAGGCGTGATCATGTTTATGTTTTTGGTTTCTGATTACTTTCTCTGCATGCTCGGCGGGATTCTTGGCTTCCATATCATTCGATTCGGATATCCTTCTAATGCCAAAGAATCTTGAAAAAGCAACCTGCCACCCAACACAACGTGCACCCGACGGGTGAGAGTCTGCTCGTTTTCATGCAGGTTGCGTGGCTTGAGGTGGATTCCGGCAACACAGCGGCATCTCCCCCCACCCGCCCGCGGGTAACACACACCGATGCAGGCACCGCCGGTTTGATCGGTGCGCAGGAACGGCCAGATTGGCTGCCTCTTGGCCGAGCTGGTTGTTGAGGCACTGCTGGATTACGTTTTCAAGATTGACTTTCGCCAGGTTCGAGGGGTGGTAGTTGACTACATCGTTTTGTTCTTTGCCGGCAGCGGCGGGATGCTGGGCGTGGCGGCCAATGCCGGGCGGGGTTGGACCGTAACGGCCGTTATCCTGTTTCTCACTATGACTACGTTAGTATTTGTCCAGCGAATTATTACTGGCCTCTAATGTGCTTTTTTAGAAGGAGAATCGGTGCCTCCCTTGGGCCTGGTTGTAGTTAGCTAATAGGAGACAGCAATGGCTAATTCACAGGAAAAAAAACCGTCCACGATCCGGGTGCTGATCGTCGACGATCATGCCGTGGTTCGGCAGGGTCTGCGCATTTTCCTGGAGCTGCAGGATGATTCTTCCGCACCCTCTATCAAGGTTGTGGCTGAAGCAGTTGACGGGGCAGAAGCCGTGGAACTGGCCAGTCGTTACCAGCCTGATGTCATCCTGCTTGACCTGGTCATGCCTATCATGGACGGAATCGCTGCAACGCCTAAAATCCTCCGGCACTGCCCCCGTTCGCGCATCATTATCCTGACCAGTTTTGGCGAGGAAGACAAGGTATTCCCGGCCATTCGCGCCGGGGCACATGGCTACCTGCTCAAGGACATCAGCCCAGAGGAACTTGTTCGGGCTATCCGCGCCGCTCATCTTGGACAGGCCCCACTGCACCCCGACGTCACCCAGAAATTGATGACGGCCGTAGTTGAGGCCAAAGTCTTGTCATCTAGCCAGCGTCACGAGCCAGTCGTTGACTCTCTGACTGAACGCGAGTGCGAAGTGCTTCACCTGGTGGCTAGAGGCCTGAGCAATCGCGAGATTGCCAGCGAGTTGGTCATTGGCGAGACCACGGTCAAAAGCCACGTGAGCAGCATCCTTGACAAGCTGCACCTGGAAGACCGCACTCAGGCCGCCATTTATGCCTTGCGCCACGGTCTGGCCTCCGACGAACCGTGATCCGAACGATTGGTGTCTACCTGCTCTTCGCTGCCGTGGTTACGCGCACCCTGGTGGTCTTTGCCGGTGATCGGCAGTTGGTCCTGGTTATGGCTCTGCTGGCCGTCTACGGACTGCTGCTCTTCGTCGGCCCCTGGTTCATGCAGCATAGAACGGCCGTCTCACCCCTAACCAGACCATCAGACGCGGGTGATAAATCGTTATGGGAGCAGACCATCCTGCCACTTATTTACTTACTCCTGCAATCTGGCCTGGTGACTGCTCTGCTCTTCATCCCGGCAACTGAAGACTTCTTTGGTAACCTGTTCGTTCTCCTCAGTATGGATGCAGTTCTCTATTTTGGCCGGCGAAAGGGCTTTTTGGCGATTGTTGCCTTCTCTCTCGTAACGGCCGTTGCCCTGGCCAGTTCAGCGCAAGGTCTGCTTTTTGGCATTGCTATGGCTTCTCTCTATGGAGGCATTGGTTTTTTGTTTGGTGGTTATGCCTACCAAATACAAAAGGCGGAAACAACCCGCTGCCAGAATCAACGCCTTATGGCTGAACTCCAGGCGGCACATAACCAGCTTCAGGGTTACGTCATGCAAACGGATGAGATGGCCGCTGAGCAGGAGCGTGGCCGTCTGGCCCGCGAACTGCACGATTCAGTAACCCAGACCGTTTTTAGCATGAACCTGACCGTTCAGGGCGCTGGCCTGCTGCTGGCCAGGGAACCGGGTCGGGTGACGGAACAACTTGAGCGATTGGAAGAGCTGGCGGCCAGCGCCATGCGTGAAATCCAGGCCCTGGTTTTCCAACTCCGGCCCAGCTTTGAGGCTGTCGAAGGCTTGCCGGGTGCTTTGCGCGGCCTGGCCGCTGAGCGGCTGGCGCGGGACGGACTGCAAGTGTCTGTCGAGGTGAGTGGCGAGAGAGAGTTGCCTGCGCCGGTAGCTGTTGGCCTGTATGCCATCGTCCAGGAAGCGCTCAACAACGTGGCCCGACATGCCGGAACAGGACAAGCCGTCGTCCGCCTGAACCTGACCGACAGCCGTGCTTGCCTGGAAATTCAAGACGATGGCCCTGGTTTTGATCTGGAGGCGGCCCTGGCGGAGTCAGGCCATCTCGGCCTGGTGGGGATGTCTGACCGGGCACAGGAGATGAACTGGAACCTGGTCGTTGTCTCTGCTCACGGCCGGGGTACGCGCATTCGGGTGGAAGAGCAGGCGCAGGAGGGCACAGGTTGAACGGATCGCCCCAGCTTAAGCAGCCTCCTCACCCCACTGACAAACGAGTCCCTGCCTGGATTGGCTTTGTCCTGCTCGGCGTCGTGATCGCCCGGTCGCTCATTTTTTACCGGCAGCAGCCAGCCCTGCCGGTCATTGTTCTCCTTCTGGCCACTTTCGCTCTGCTCCACCTGCTGGAACCGGTGATTTCAGGGCGCTTTAGTCAGTTTCCTTTTCTGTATTTTTTCTGGCAAACGGCCGTTTTGCTGGCGTTATCGAGTCAACAGCCTTTCTTAGACTTCCCTCAAGCCCTTTATATTTTGCTTGGCCTGCAGGCCCTGCACACCTACCCCTTCCGCCTGGCTATGGTCTGGTTGGCTCTGTTTACTCTTTGCCTCAACGTGGCCCTGATTCTGGCCATCGGTTGGCTCAACGGTCTGGCATTCAGCCTGCTCGTGATGGCTGCGTCCACTTTTTTGTTCTCCTATGATCGGCTGTCGGCTCGGATGCAACGTGACCAGGATAAAAGCCAGTGTTTACTGGCGGAACTGCAGCGGGCTCACCAGCAGCTGAAAGAACACGCCGGCCAGGCAGAAGCGCTGGCTGCGGCCCGCGAACGCAACCGGCTGGCCCGCGAGCTGCACGATTCAGTCAGCCAGACTATCTTTGCCATTACCCTGACCAGCCAGGCTGCCAGACTCCTTCTGGTGCGCGAGCCGGCCCGCGTCCCTGAACAGCTCAACCATCTGCAGGAAATGACCGCCGCCGCCCTCGGCCAGCTGCGCTCCCTCATCTCCCGGTTACGTCCTCCTCCTGCCGGCTGAGACAAAAATCCTCCCTACGTACAATACATAACCCTGCCTCCAGATGATGTGTGCTGCCTGGGAAACTGCCATACTTGTCTTAAAACAGGAACGGCCGTCCTCCAGGCGGCTCATTAGGTGGAGGCAAGGTCTTGAGTAAATTGCGGATTCTCATCGCTGATGATCGGCAGCAGGTGCGACAGGAACTGCGCGCCATTCTCCCCCTGGCCGGTGACATCGAGATCGTGGGCGAAGCGGCCGATGGGCTGGAAGCCGTGCATCTGGCGACAGTACTCCAACCCCAGGCCGTCCTGCTCGACCTGCAGATGCCGGTCATGGATGGCTGCCAGGCGGCGGCGCAGATCAAAGCTGTCTGTCCTATCTGCCGCGTCGTCGCCCTGACCATCCACGGTGATGAAACCACCCGCCGCCGGGCGGCCGAAGCTGGATTTGATGCGTTCATCGTCAAAGGTGCGCCTATCTCGGCGCTCGTCGAGGCATTAGGTCAAAATGAGGAGGATTCCCATGCAAGGGACAATCAAAGTCAAGAAAACGAAGAAGGTTGACGCCAGACTGATCGCTGGTGTCCTGGCCCTCGGCATCGTTGTGGTGCTGGTGGCCTTTGTTGTTATTCCCTGGCTGCGTGAGGCAAGAAGGCCGACCGCACCAGCCTATTGGCCCACTGCCGGGTGGCAGAGCAGCACGCCCGAGGCGCAGGGAATTGATTCAGCGCTGCTCGCCGATGCCCTGCTGGCATGGCGCCAGCAAAACGTCCAGATTCATAGCCTGCAGATCGTCCGAAATGGCTACATGGTCGCCGACGCCACTTTTTATCCCTACGACGGCCAGACGATTCACGACGTCGCCTCGGTCACCAAAAGCGTGATGACCACCCTGATCGGCATTGCTGCCGACCAGGGCAAGCTGGACCTGGACGACAAGATGGTCTCGTTCTTTCCCGACCGGACCATCGCCAACCTCGACGCCCGCAAAGAGGCGATCACCGTGCGCCACCTGGTCAGCATGACTTCTGGCCTGCAGTGCGTCCGTGATGGCATGGAGGGGGACACTACCCTCGAGATGCATCGCAGTCCCGACCGCGTCCAGTTTGCCCTCGACCTGCCTGTCGCCTACGAACCGGGCAGCCAGTTCATTTATTGCAGCGCGGCTATTAGTCTGCTTTCGCCCATCCTGCAGCAGGCAACCGGCATGACCACGCTGGCGTTTGCCCAAGAGTATCTCTTCGAGCCGCTCGGCATTCACGACGTACTCTGGGAAACCGACCCCCAGGGCTATTACGTCGGCCATGGCGACCTATCGCTGCACCCGCATGACATGGCCAAGCTAGGCCTGCTTTTTTTGCAGGAGGGCCGGTGGGAGGACAGACAAATTATCTCCCGCCGCTGGGTGAAAGAGGCTCGCATAGCTCAGTCTGAGACACCCAGTGAGGAAAACCCTTACGGTTATGGCTGGTGGTTAACGCCAGAGCTTGAGGGCGTTTACCAGGCGATGGGCCGTAACGGGCAGAACATTTACATCTTTCCGAGCTGGAACATGCTCCTTATCACCACCGGCGGCGGCTTTGAAATAGACGAAATCGGCGAATCGCTCCTGGAGATTATCGGCGCAATGGAAGAAACCCTGCCGGATAATCCCGCAGGCGTCGCCCACCTGGAAGAGGCTGCCGCCGCCATTGCCCAGCCGCCAGCGGCCAGCCCGGTGGCCCCCCTGCCCGACATCGCCCGGACCATTTCCGGCCAGACCTACGTTTTCGAGTCCAATCTCCTGGGGCTGGAAAGCGCCGTTTTTGACTTCGACGACTCGGCTGAGGCAACCGGCCAGGTAAAGGCCGCCGGCAACCCCACAATCCCCTTGTCCATCGGGCTGGATGGCGTTTACCGCTTCCGGTTTGACGAAGTCGGCCGTCTCGTAGCGGCCCGCGGTTCCTGGACGAATTCGCAGACCTTTGTGCTGGAGTACAACAGCGTCACCGCCAATGACCAGCTCATACTGCAATTCCACTTCCAGGATAACCGGGTAGAGGTCACCGTCAGCGATGCGTATTCTGGGACTGGCCCGAAATTTGAGGGCCGACTGCAATAGCTGGCTTATCACAACTTTGTCATGGGCGTATCACAGGCAAGACACCACGCCAACGACGGATGACGCCTCCAAACGACTGTGCCCATCGATCCTGGTCCTGGTCGGAAGGCAGCATGGTGTGTTCTGCAATGGCGTGCGCCAATCCGGCCGGCGACCGGTAACGGCCGTCGGTTCAAATCTGGCTGCCCCGACAGGTATGAAAAACGGCCGTTTCTCTGATGTGGAAACGGCCGTTTTTTGCGATCTTACGACAAAACCGAATCTATATTTCATCCTTGCTCTCTTGGGATGAAATCTCTGGTTCCGGGCTGGTTAATATGTGCGATTCTTTATCATAATGACCTTGCATCTCATCTATGACAGTATGTTCCCATAAAGGTACGCCATAGAAGTGCCCGGCACGAGCAATCATATGTGCCGACACAGGCGCTGTAAGCATCACAAAAGCAATTATTGCCAGGGCGCGCGTTGTAATTTCCAACTCCCTAAAATGAAAAGCTGTACCCACAAGCATGAACCCTACGCCTAAAGTAGCCGCCTTTGTTGTGGCCGACATGCGTAAAAACAGATCAGGCAAACGTAAAATGCCGATGCCGGCCACCAGAATAAAAAACATGCCAATGATGATAAATAAAATCGCAAATATCTCTTGTATGTTCATATCTTCTGTTCAATATAATAGGCAAAGGCAATCGTCCCTAAAAACGAGATGAGCGCCAAAACAATCGCTATATCTAATATGGCTGGTTCCTCTGTGGCAATCGCATAGGCGGCAATCAAACTAATGCCAATCGTAGCCAGCAGGTCCAAAGCAACCACGCGATCCGGTAAATTTGGCCCCTTTATAAGCCTGGTCAATGTCAAGAGTATAGCCACAACCAAGACCGGCAGGACGACAGTTAACGTTATCATGGATGTCATTATCTCATTACCTCCAGTAAGCGGCGTTCAAAACCTTCTTTTATCTCGCGTCGAAAAGCTTCAATATCTTCCACAAATACAGTGTGAACATACATCACACGGCGATTTGTAGAAACATCCAAACTGAGTGTGCCCGGTGTCAAGGTGATGAGATTGGCTAAAAATGTTATCTCTGCATCCGTCTGTACATCCAAAGGAACGGCAATAATGGCCGGTCGCAGAGGGAGTCCTGGCGACAGTACGCGATAGGCTATACGTATCCCGGCCGCAAGCATAGCCCCAAGGAAGAAGAAAAAAAAGCTAATCACCTGCGGCACCTTGACAAAATAGTTGCCGGTATTCATTGTATGCTGCAATAACCATAACAATAGATAACTCAGAAAAAACCCGATTAAGAAGTTTTGGGCAGTGAGCTGTCCGCTAAGTGCTACCCAAACCAGCGCCAGCAAAATATTTCGCAACAACATCATGGCATACCTCCTAACACAGCTTCAATATAACTGCTAGAATCGAGCAACTGTTCAGCAGCGTGAAGAGAAAGGGTGAAGATAGGCTCTGCACCCAGACCGATAAGCAATGTGCAAGCAGCCAGGGCAACAGCAGGCAAGAGGAAAAGGAAACGGTTTGGGGCAGGAATCGTTGCCTGAATTGTCAATGATGGATGCTCTTTCCAGAAAACGGCCGTCCAAATTTTGGTCATCGAATAAAGCGTAAGCAGGCTGACAATCAATGAAACTGCCACGATCACGTATTGTTGCAGTTCAATGCCGGCCTGCACAAGCGTTAATTTTGCCCAAAAGCCGGATAAGGGAGGCAGTCCGGCCAGTGACAAAGCCGGGATCAAGAACAAGACGGCCAGTGCCGGGTACCTTCGATACAGACCACCAAGCTCTTCAAGCTGATACGTGCCTTTCAGTTGGTGCACTATCCCGCTGATCAGAAATAAATTTGTTTTTACAATGATGTGGTGAATGATGTAAAAAACGGTCCCAGCCAAAGCCAGCAATGAAAACAGGCCTAACCCCATCACCATATAGCCAATCTGGCTGACGATGTGAAAAGAAAGTATGCGTCGAAAATCATTTTGGGAGACGGCCCCTAAAACGCCGGAAACCATGGTAAGGCCAGCTAACACTAAAAGGAGGGTATGGGTATAGCCAACGTCCTGCACAAAGAGCAAGGTGTAGATGCGGATAATGGCATAGACACCAACTTTGGTTAACAGACCGGCGAAGAGGGCAGCAACGGCCGTTGGCGGTGTATGGTAAGCGGCAGGCAGCCAGGAGAATAATGGAAACAAGGCAGCCTTAATACCAAATGCTATCAGAAACATCATGGACAGTGTGGTAACCAACCCCGGCTGCGGCACATTGTTGAGCTGAATTGCTAGATCGGCCATATTTAGCGTACCGGCAAGGCCATATAAAATTCCCAGTGCCGCCAAAAATATGGCAGAAGCCATGAGGTTCAATGTTACATATTTTATGGCTCCTTCCATCTGCGGCTGTTCCCCGCCTAAAGCCAGGAGAACAAACGAGGCAATCAGCATGACCTCAAACCAAACGTACAAATTAAACATATCTCCGGTTAAAAAGGCACCACAGACGCCCAAAAGGAGGATGTGAAAGAGCGGATGGTAGCCATAAGCCTCTCTCCCGGCATCTATATCGGCCAAAGAATAGATGCTGATTGCCAGACCCATCAGGCCGGCGAGCACCACCATGATGGCACTGAAGGGATCGGCTACGAGTGTAATGCCATAAGGGGCCGGCCAGTTGCCTATTTGGGCGACTTGCGTGCCATGAGTCACGACCATCCATAACAGGCTGCCGCCGGAGGCCAGCAGCCCTACTGTACCGAGCAGGCTAAAAAGACGCTGCCACTGTTTCTTGTTCCAAAATAGTAGGGAAAGGATAGCTGCCAGAAATGGAATCAGGAGCGGCAGCAGAATGAGAGCTGGGATATTGAACATGCTTTATCGGTCTGTCGTCGTGATACTGTCTATGTCGTCAGTGCCCACGATCTGATAGACGCGCCGGATCAACACAATGGCGAAAGCCAGCGTGCCAAAGCTGATAACAATGGCTGTGAGAATCATTGCCTGGGGCAGCGGGTCGGCAAAGGGTGGAACCGGCGTGGAAGCGTCCGCGGCAATAAGTGCCGGTTCACGAACAAGGCCGCCAATCGTGAAAATGAGCAGATTGGAGGCGTACCCAAGCAGGGCCAGACCCATGATGAGTTTAACAATACTGCGCCGCAGCATCATATAAATGCTGGCGGCGTAGAGGCCGCCGATTACAAAAGCCAGCAAGATTTGCATATCTGTACCTTTTAGTCGTCTTCGGCCAATGTCATAATAATTAAAAGTGTGACGCCTATAACGGTCAGGTAGACGCCGATGTCAAACAGGAGGGGAGTGCCAAGCTTGCCAATGGCCGGGAATTCACGTGTTGTCCAGATGCCTGTCATGAATGGTTGGCCGGTCAGGAAAGGGGGTAATAATCCGGCGGTAACGGCCGTTAACAAACCAATGCCCATCAACTGAAGCGGTTGAATGACCAGGGTCTGCCGAACGGCCGCCATCCTGGTAGAAACGCCGTAGAGGATAAATGCCGCCGCCGCTATCAGCCCTCCAATAAAACCACCACCTGGCTCATTGTGCCCGCGCAGAAGGATGAATACAGAAAAGAGTAATAAAAGCGGCAAAAGATAGCGTGTTGCCGTTGTTAAAATGAGCGATTTGACCATGATTAATGCGTCTCCTCTTCCTGCACGGGTTTTTCTGGCTTCAAATTGATAATGGCATAAACGCCAATAGCAGCAACAACCAGCACCGTTATCTCTACCATCGTGTCCAGGCCTCGGAAATCAACCAGGATGACGTTGACAATGTTGCGCCCTTTGGCCAGCAGCACACTGTTTTCCGCAAAGTAATCAGACACGCGCGATTGGGTTGGCACGGCCGTTGCCGCCAATACCAGCGCCGTCATCAGTGCCCCCACTGTCAGGGAAATAATCATGTCGCGCACCCGGGCTGCCTTACCGGTGAACGAGACAAACCGTGGCAAACGATAAAGTGCCAGCACAAACAAGATAACGGTTAATGTTTCAATGGAAAACTGGGTCATCGCCAGGTCAGGCGCCCCGAAAAACACGTATAACAGTGAAACACAGTAACCAACAACCCCTAAAGCAGCCACGGCCGTTAACCGGGAAGTCGTTTGCACCACCATAAGGGTGGCCACAAGAATGATGCTGGCGATAACAACCTCGTGAAAACGGGCATCCCACTGCAATCCGGACAGCCAGCCCAAACCAATCGCACCCCGGCTCAACAGCGTGAAGCCAATAAGCCCGACCGCTGCCGCAGCAACCATGATCAGGTAGTAGCGTAAGTAACCGTTCTGCAATAGGCGGGTAAGGCGGGCGGCCAGCAGCAGCGTTCCCTCCAGCCCCTGCTCATACCACTGCTCCGGCCCCAGCCGGGCCATCGTCCCATCCAGACGACGGGCATATTTGAGTAATCGTTGATATACCAGATAAACGGCCGTGCCCACCGCAATCGTGATAATGCTCAAGATCAACATCGGGTTAAGGCCGTGCCAAAGGGCCAGCTTCACCTCAACCGGCACAGCCGCAACGCTGCCTGCAGCCGCAGCGATAAACGGCGACACTACTGCGGGGAACAGCCCCAGCAGGAGGGTAAACAATCCCAACAGAAGCGGCCCCAGCCACATGCTCAGCGACGTTTCACGCACTGTCTCCGGATCTCCCGGTTCACGTACCGGTGGCTGGCCAAAAAACGGCCGTATCAACACAATGCCTGAGGCCACTACCAGCAAGATGTTGGCCAGCAGGGCAACGGCCGTAAAACCATAAGCCGCCACCGGTGCGGCCAGCGTAGCTTCATACACCAGCTCCTTACTGATAAAGCCCAACAGCGGCGGCAAACCGGCCATCGAAAGCGCACCGAGGCAGACGGCCGTTAAGGTGATCGGCATCAGGCGGGCCAATTGACCCAGTTGGGTCACGTCCCGGCTGCCGGTTTCGTGTTCAATTGCCCCAGCCGCCATAAACAAACCACCCTTATACAGCGCGTGTGCCAGCAAAAAAACCATAGACGCTTTAAAGGCAATCACGTTGCCCAGGCCCAAAAGCATGGTCAGCAGACCCAGCGCGCTGATAGTGGAATAAGCCAGAATCTGCTTTAGATCGCTCTTTTGCCAGGCCAACCAGCCGCCCAACAGCGCCGTGATGCCGCCCACAACACCCAGTGCATAAAGCCAGGCATCGCTTCCTCCCAGAATCGGCTGCATCCGCGCCAGCAAATAAACGCCAGCCTTCACCATGGTGGCCGAGTGCAGATAGGCACTGACCGGCGTTGGGGCGGCCATCGCGTTGGGCAGCCAGAAATGGAAGGGGAATTGGGCTGATTTGGTGAACGCTCCCAGCAAAATCAAAATCAATACCGGCAGGTACATCTGCGATTGGCGAATGTCTGCCTGAAGCCTGAGCGTTGAAAATTCCCAACTGCCGCCGACCACACCCAACATGACCAAACCGGCCAGCAAGGCCAGGCCGCCGCTGCCCGTAACCAGCAAGGCCTGCAAAGCTGATTGACGCGATATGGCTTTGTCATGCTTGAAGCCGATAAGCAAATAGGATGTGATGGAGGTTAATTCCCAAAAGATAAAAAGCAGGAGGATATTATCAGCCAGCACCACACCGAGCATAGAGCCCATGAATAGCAGGAGGAGCAGGTATAGTCGGCCCAGCTGCCCATCTCCAGCCAGATAGCCGCTGGCGTATATCACGATGAGCGTGCCAATGCCGCTGACCAGCAGGGCCATCAACAGCCCTAGCCCGTCTATGTAAAAGGAAAAATTGACATTTAGGCCGGAGACCCAGGGAGCGGTGACCTGAACAACTTCACCGGACGAAACAGGTCCAATCAGGCTGGCAAAATAAAGGGTGAAGCTTAGCGGCAGCAAGGCCAGCAGCCAGCCTGCTCTGCTACCCAATGTCTTGTGCAGCCAGGGGGCAACTAAGGCAAAGGCAAGAATGGATAAGACAGCAAAAGACATCAACACTCCAGATATTTTAGCTTGAAGGTAATCAGACTATCTGGTGGGAAGAGTGGGTGGCCTGCATCATGGACGATAGCACTTCATGCCAAAATAGGTCGCTTACAAGACGACCATTATCATCCACGACGGGTACAATCGTCAAATGCTGCTTAACCATCTTTTGCACAACGTCCAGCAAGGAATCGGTTAGGGTAACGGCCGTTTGCCCCCCTTCCGGTAAAGCTAGCTGCCAAACTTGTTCCGCATTGACCAGTCGTTGCAGCTGGCCTGCGGTGATAAATGACTCAAGCTGCATTGTTGAACCCGACTGTAGACGCGCCCAGCACAGCAATTGGCGATGATTCAAAGTTGCTATCAATCGCTCTTCACTATCTACCAAAAAAATGCCAAATAATGCTTTCTCGCTTACAAGGCTTTTGACGATGTCTTGTAGCAATGTTTCTTTATGGAGGACCAGAGCGCGTAAGCGAGAAGGTTTACAGAGTTGGGCTACTGTCATTGATCTCATAAAACCACCTGGCTGAGGGTTAAGTCGTACGGGCCTGTACGAAAAGAACGGCCGGGAACAGTGTTGGCTTCAAAATAAGATTGCATCATCCAGTATGATGCTGCATCGGCATCACAAATGGCATCTCAAAGCCGTTACAAAGTTGATCCAAAATCTGCTTGAGCGGAAAGTTGCCCCTCCGCCTCGCTCCAGTTATGTATCAGACTGCACTATGAAACCATAGCCCAGACCGGCAACCGTTTCAACATATATTGGCTCCGCGGGATCGGGTTCTATTTTTTGGCGCAGGCGATGGATTAGCTGCCGCAGCATACTGCGTGTACCCCCTTCTGCTCCCCATACTTGCTCGATCAACATTTCTGTGGTCAATACGTGCCCAGGGTTCACCATCAGATAATCCAGCAGTTGTGTTTCCAAAGGTGTTAACGGTATTGGATCATCACCAGCAATCGTCACTTCACGGCGGGGCACATCTAACCAGATATTACCCATTTGGCGAACAGCCGGAAACAAAGGAGCGTGGGCTGAATTTTTTACGCGGCGTAAGACAGCCTGCACCCGTGCCAATAGTTGGCGCGGACTGTATGGTTTGGTGATGTAATCATCGGCACCGATTTCCAGGCCATGTACAATGTCATCCTCTTCGCCGCGCACGGTAAGCAGTATGATGGGCACGTCTGCCTGCTGGCGAATTTGCCGGCAGATGTCAAAGCCGCTCATATCGGGCAGATTGACATCGAGCATAATCAGGTCGGGAGTCTCTTCTGACCAACGTTGTAAAGCGGAACGGCCGTCAAACGCCTGAACCACCACCAAACCCAACCGCTGCAAGGTAAACGCCAAAATTTCGGCCAGGACGCGATCATCATCCACCACCAGAACTTTCATCATTCCTCCACCAGCGGCAGCGTAAACCAAAAAACAGACCCACCACCGCTCCGATTCATTACGCCAACCTGCCCGCCATGCTCTTCCACAATCGCCTTGACAACCCAAAGGCCCAAACCAACCCCAGATCGCTTTCGGTCCGTGGCCACATCCACATGCAAAAAACGGTGGAACAGATTGGCGTTATTATCCTCCGGCACACCCGGCCCTCGATCGGCAACCTCAATTTTGATCATATCCTCCTGCAATTCAGTTCTGATGCTGATCTCTGAATCTGAAGGGCCATACTTGTTGGCATTGGAAAGCAGATTAACGAGTACCTGCACAATACGACGGGAGTCAGCATGTACAACAGGCATAGAAACGGCGGGCATTTCTACAGTGAGATGCTGTTGATACTTCTTCAGCAAAGGGTGCATCAGGCGAGTCGCTTCGGCAATAATCTCACCCAAATCCGTGGGATGAGGCGATATTTGAAAGCGCCCCGCTTCCAGGCTGGCAGTTTCCAGCAGGTTATCAACCAGGGTTTGCAAACTGAGAATGCCCAGATGCAGCCAGCTTAACATCTGCTTTAGTTCTGCCTGGGTTAGGGTTTCTGTGTCGTCCAGCAGCAGTTCGGCGGAGGCAGCCAATGCCGTCAGGGGGGTACGAAATTCATGCGTGATGTTGGTCAGGAAGTTGTTCAGCAAACGCTGTACTGCTTCCTCCTCGCTGACATCACGAAAAACAATGGCGATCTGGGCCGTGGCGGCATCAGGGGGAACCAGCTGTGCCCTCGTCAGGCTAAGGGCAGCCGGTTGTTTGTTAAAAAGCTGCACCCATATCGTGCGGCGACGGCCGCTGGCGGGAATAAGCTGGCTGAAGAGTTCGCTGCTGTTAACAGGAAGAAAGATGTCGTCGGCCAGGCGATTTTTCACCTGGTCTTCCTGCCAGCCGGTAATACGCGCAGCTCCTTCACTAAAGTAGGTGATACGGCCGTTTTCATCCAAAATCATAATGCCTTCCACAATCGCTTCCAGCAAATGCTCCACCCACGCCTTCTCTTGTTGCAATGTTGCCAGCGTTTGCTGCAATTCCAGCCGCGTGCGCTCCAACGTCGCCGCCACCCGCGCCACCTCTCGGATATTGGACTGTACATTAACAGACTGGTTCAGGTCGCCACTGCTGATATGAGCTGCTGCCTGATCCAGCTTTGACAATGGTCGGCTAAGATGCCGGGCAACAACGAGAGAAACCCCTGAGCCTAACAAGATAGCCACCATAATACTCACGATGCCGGTGCGTACCAGGCTGCGCTGCGTCTGCAATATTTCAGTGGCCGAGAGGGCGACCTCATCGGCAATGCGGGGATTGTCTAGCGGCAGGCGGGCCGCATAAAAGGATTGGTTATCTGGGGTGGTAAAAGTGACCTGGGCTATTGCTTCATCCGATTGCCGTACCTCTCCTTCTGCGGCTTGCAGACGCGCGGGCAGTCCGGCCGTAAAACTGGTGGCAACGGGGATTCCGTCCACCAACAAGGTGTGATGTAATCTTGTTTCGCCTCGCATCCGCGTGACAAAAGCTTCATTCAAATGTATGCCAGCAATCACATTGCCTGCTGGCTCATTTTGTATCAGGACAGGCTGGTTGGCTAGCAGCCAGGCCGGGCTGCCCTCTTCCTCTGGTACGATGTAAAAACCAACCGGAGCTGTTAACACACATGGGTCGCTCATGGCAATACTGCCTACCTGGGCTGCGACCTGATTGGCCATATTACAGGCCAGCACCAAATCCAGATCGAGGCTGGTTTCCACTGTTGTGAGGTAAGCAGACAGTTCATCGCTGTTACCGGCCGTTAGCAATGTCTGGAGTGTCGGTAATTGTGCCGTCAAAATAGCGGCATTGGTAACTTCACTTTGCCAGGCATGGTACAGGGTACGGGCGGCCCGACGGCCCTGCTCGACCTGTGCCCACGTTTGGCGCTCGAATTCGTTGCGGATCAGCCAGCTTTCCGGCACCCAGGCGGCTACGGCCGTTAAAATAATAATGACCATGAAACTAACAACCATTTGCGTGCGCAGACCACGTGTTTTCATAACAGGCATCAATTTGAGGATATTCTGGTCTCAGGTGGTACTCTGCACTCAATCTTACCCAATCAACTACTGAAGTTCAATCTGGCCCCTTTTGCCCGGCTCAAGGAGAATCAAGGAGTCTGCCTTCAGTTGCAGCAAATTTTCGGCCTGCTTAAAGGGCGCAACAATTTGTTCCCTGGTGATGGTGTCGATGATACGGCCGTCTACCACCACCAACAATCGACTCCCGCGGCTGGCATCAAGCTGGCGCAGCGCCTGCAACATTGAGGTGTCAGGACAAACAACCCAGGGTTCCAGAGTACGAAACGGCCGTTGTTTTTGCCAAACGTCTAGTCTGGCAGGTGCAGCGGTCATAATGGGTAATTGTCCGGCCAAGCTTGTAAAATCATGATTCAGATTTACGGCCGGGTCTGATTGTGAAGAAGAGATTATTTGCGCCACTGTCGTTTGTGCCAGCCACCGCTGCTGTTCTGGCGTACACAAATGCACCGTTTGCGTGGGCGCTTCAAGAACCAGCCAACCGGTTATCAGCAGCAAGATACCGCCAAATGTTGAAGATGCATCTGATAGCAGCAGGCCGATGAGAACGGCCGTGCCGCCCGGCAGCACCAAACCCAGCAGCAGCATGGAGATGGCCAAAAAGGCAATCGGGGTACCCCCTTGCGGCGAGGCGGCATAATCCGGCAGCAGCCAGAGCAAATGCCCGCCATCTAACGGCGGGGTCGGCATCAAATTAATGACAACCAGCAGCAAGTTAAACTGGATCAGCCAAAGTATGTGCGCCTCGGCCCAAACTGACCAGACACCCAGCCAAAAACCGGCCACCAGTAAGCTAACCACCGGACCGGCGAGCGCTATCTGTACCAGCTTCTTCGCAGAGATAGGCGTGCTGCCCAGACGATATACACCGCCAAATGGATAAAGCACGATTTGATGAACAGGCAGTTTCCGGGCGCAGGTCACGGCCAGATGACCCACGTCATGCAAGAATACAGACAGCGCCATAAGGCCGGTGCTGGCGACCGCCATCAGCCACCGTTTGAGCGGTGACCACTCAGCGGACATGGCCAGAGGTGTCAAAGCCATCACCACAATCCCCAAAGGAATAAAGAACAGGCAGCCCACATGTAGGTCGATGGGAATAGTTGCAACTGTTCCTAAGCGAATCTGTTTTCTGTGAACCAAAAAATCTCCCTTTCTAGATACGCGTTAGAGCAAGCACCTGATCGCCCCGATCCAGTTCCTCTACCGTGGCAAACGGCAGCCGAACGCCATTGCGGGCAACAACCAGGGGCAGGGCCGATTTGACACTTGGACTCCCTAAAGTCAGCTTTTCGGCCAATGTTGTCGCTTCAACTTGAATTTTGGTTTCCTCTGTTTGTTGATGTGAGAGCCAATGATCCCATTCTGATAGATTTTGCCATGCGACCGATAACGGCTCTATTGGTGTTTCACCAATAATGTTGTTGAGCGATTGTTCGCCGTTCATGATCAAAACGCGCACCTTGGGCACCTGGAACACTTCATACGCTAGTTGAGCCGCTAATACATTGACCTCTTCATTAGGGGTTAAGGCCAGAAACGCCTGGGCTTCGGCCGTATTTGCCCGTGACAACACCTCAACATCCAGAGCGGTGCCGTAAACAACGGACAATCCTTCCGCCTCAGCTTGCTGGCAGTGCTGCAAGTTTTTGTCAATCAGCCAGACCGGCTGCGCCTCGGCCAGGGCTTTGGCCAGCGCCCGCGCCGTTGGTCCCGCGCCAATAATCACGGTTCCCTGCCGCTTGTCGGCAGAGCGCACCAGCTCGCCACGCCCCTTCAGCCATTCGCTGCCCCACTTGAGGAAAAGCGGTACGGCCGCTGTGGTAGCAATGGCCATGAAGACCAGAATCGAGAAAATATCGGCCGAAATGATCCCCATGCTCAAGCCGATTTGAGCCAGGATGATTTCTACAGCGCCACGGCCGTTCATGCCGGCTCCCACAACCACACCTTCACGCCAGCCGTTGCGGCTGGGCAGGTAAAAGAGCGCCGTTCCCAAAATTTTGCCCACTGTGGCCAGCACCACCACCCCAATCAACAGCAGCAGATCCGTTTGGAAAATGTTGAGCGAAACCTGAAAACCGGCCGTAACAAAGAAAATCGGTGCCAAAAACCCGATGGAGATATCGTGCACTACCTGGTTGAGCTGCCGCGAAAGTTTTGGCTCTAAAACAGTACCTTCACTCAGGAACAGGCCAGCCAAAAAGCCACCCAAAATGGCATGTAAGCCAGCCAACTCGGCTAACTCAGCAAACAGCAGGGCAATGAGCAAAACAAGCGTGGCATTGAAGGTCCGGTTTGTCCAGCCCATTTTGCGCAGGCGCCGCCACAATGGGGGAAAGAGCTTTAAGCCAATAAAGCTAACCGCAGCAAAGAACAGCACCGCCTTGCCAGCTACAAGTGACAGATTGGCAATGTTAAAGCCGTCCGCTTCAAAAACGCCAATGATGGCTGCAAAAACAATCAGGGCCAGGGTATCAGACACCAGGGCACCGGCCATCAAAACGTGGGCAATCCGGGTATCCAACAGCTTTAAATCGACCAGGATGCGGGATTTTGTGGCCAGAGAAGTGACACCGGCGGCAATACCCACAAACAGACCGGCAGCCACCGTGCCGCCCATCGCCACGATCAACCAATAACAGAGGAGGAAGGGGGTAATAAACCCACCCAACGCTGCCAGGGTTCCGGCCCATGATGCTTTGAACAAATCTTTGGGATCGATCTCCATGCCAATGTACAGCATCATGACCAAAACACCGATTTCAGCCAGGACTTCTAACCCTTCGCTGCTTTGCAGCAAACCGAGCAAAGGCGGCCCCAAAATGATACCGGCCATTAGTTCACCGAAGATTGAGGGATAACCCAATCGGGCAGCCAGGTTACCGGCCAACCAGGCCGCCAATAAAACGAGCAATAAATTAAGGATGCTTAATTCCATAAATGCATGTTCTCCTTCTTTCTTTGTCTGGCTAGCCCTGAAGGTTCACCAGATGGTTTTTTTGTTGAATCGTTTCAGGATAAATAGGTTTGGCGATCAGAATGGATTGCTTGGTCCATTGCAGCAAGGGTTCGAGTAAGCTGTCTAATCGCCAGTAAAAGAGGCGGCATTCCGGTTCACTGCCCAATACAATGAGGTCGTAGGCGGTACCCGCTACTTCTTGCTGAATAATATATTCTGGCGAGCCGTGGCTGACCTTCAGTACGCCGTTAATCTGGTGAGTGACAAACTGGTGCAGCGCCGTACGAAGATGGCGGCCGGCAATAGTGTTGGCCTTTAACAAACCAAACTGATCTTTTTGGGCTTCGCTGGGCGGCCGGACTACCAGCAGGGTCACCATGCAGTTGTTGTGTTTCGTTAGTTTCAGACCCCAATCGATCGTTGCTTTGTCGGTGGCTTCACCGCGCAAAATGAGCAAGAGACGTTGTAGCGGCCAGCGGGGCTCACGAATTAGCAGGATGGATGGCTTGACGCGAGGGAGGGAAACGGCCGTCTGGAAATACGGCCGTGTTAATGAATGCCACCCGGTTTCATTAAAAAGAAGTAAATCGTAACGAGGTGATGAACTCTCAGCAATCTCTGCCAGCGAGTTGAGCTCGCCCGTCTGCCATGCCAGCTTTGCCTGCAAAAAGTGCGCCACCTGCTGCACATAAGCGAAAAGTTCACCTGAACTATTCGCCTGCTGCGAAAGACAGGCAAGCAGCTGCAATCCTTGTTTATGATCTTTGTCTTTGTCTAATGACATACGCTGATTCCAATATCAACAATTGCCGACGGGCAGAATCCCATCACCCTATCAGCGTGGCACAAGCAGATCACAAACTGCGTTCTAAAGCTGTTACAAAGCTGATCCAATTGGGAAGTTCGTGTGGAGATCGCCAAATTGCGGTGGCCAGTTCAGCCACATTGGCAGAGCAAAAACTGGTTATAGGTCAATCAACTGACACAGAAATGTCTGGCCTCGGGCCCGGTGTATCGTCGCCTCGGCGCTTCGCGCCTGGCGACCTTACGGAACGTATACTTTATACCAAGGTTTCAAGGTAAGGAATTGTCATTGGGCCTTCTGGCAGTACAGCGATGGGCGTATCCGAACCGATCTCTTTACATTTTTCTTGTATGAATAGATTCATATCCGAGATTGGCTCTATCCGCACACGAGACACATCGATAGCATTCAACTCACTATAAAGAGCAACCTGGGCTTTGAGCTGCACCTGAGCCAGTTTCTGGGCCTGCCACATGTCCAACACATGGAATCCTGGGGTAAAGATCGTCTCTAATAGTGCCTGGGGTGAATCGTGTTCCACCAACAGTTTGGTGAAGTTACCGTGTTCGGGAAACCCATCGTTACAGCGGGCGGCAACGATGATTAACCCACCTTCCTGGACAATTTCAGCAGCGGCGCACATGCCTTTGACCGTTTGGTACAGGTTTTGGTCAAGCGGGTAGCCGCTGTTACTGGTGATGACAATGGGGAACGGCCGTTTACACCCCACCATCGCCGTTTCCTTGACAAACGCACAGCCCAGCTTGTGCGCGGCCAGCGGGTCACCGCAGAAGTAACGGGTAATCTGTCGTTGATGATTCAAGGTGACGTTGATACAGAAGTCCAGGGGAACGGCCGATCCATGTTGCTGAATTTGGGCCTGGGTCGGGTTGCCCTCCAACACGCCCCAGGTGCTTTTGGCGTGCCCAATGGCTTCGGCCCGGTGATAATGCATGATTGCCCGTATGCCAGCCACGGCCGGAAAAATCCCTTTGTAGCCGCCGGAAAACCCGGCCATAAAATGGGGTTCAATAAACCCAACGACAATGCGCCGGTCGGCGGCCACATAGGCCTTATTCAACTGGAGCGGCACGTTCCCATCAGCGATGAACCCAACTTGCTCCAACTCATCATTATCGTAGGCATTATGATCAACAATGCGGTAGGTGCTGGCAATTTTGGGGCCAACAAGCTGTTCGATTTCAACGGCCGTTGTGGCGCGATGGCTCCCGGTGCCAATGATAATAGTAAAGTTTTGCGCAGGAACATGGGCCAGTTCGGCAAAAAGCCAGGTGAGCAGCCGGTCTGAAGGTAACGGCCGGGTCACATCAGCAATCACAACGGCCACGGTGTCGTCGGCGCCGATGATTCCTGCCAGGGGGGGGCTGTTGATGGGTTGGCGAACGGCCGTTTCAAATCCGGCTCGTTCATCGACCAGCCCGGGCACAAAGTGGGGGCGTAATTCCGTGACGTGCGTAAACGGGAGATTGATTTCCAGTTCACCGTGCCCATACTGCAAGTGAGTGATCATCTTTTTCCTTGTGCACCAGCCACTTTCCCGCCGATTTATGCCGCCACATGCCAGATGGCCCCCAGGGGATACAGATAATCCTGGAGTGTCTCAGGCCTCATTTGAATGCTGTAGCCCGGTTGTTGGGGGGGGAGATAACGGCCGTTTCTCAAACAAACCGGATCCACAAAATGCTCGTGTAAATGATCGGCAAACTCAATCACCCGGTCTGTCATGCTGGCGCTGATGCTCACGTAATCAAACATTTGTAAATGCTGCACGTACTCACACAGCCCCACGCCGCCCGCATGAGGGCAAACGGGAATGCCAAATTTAGCCGCCAGCAGGTAAACCACAATCACTTCGTTGACACCGCCCATGCGGCAGCTGTCAATCTGGCAAAAATCAATCGCTTCGGCCTGCATCAACTGTTTGAACAAGACCCGGTTCATGCCATGCTCCCCGGTGGCCACTTTGATGGGATGAATGGCGCGGCGGATGGCGGCATGACCCAGCACATCGTCAGGGCTGGTTGGTTCTTCGATCCACCAGGGATCAAAGGGAGCCAGCTGCTCCATCCAGGCGATGGCCTGGGGCACATCCCAAATCTGGTTGGCATCCACCATCAGCTTACAGTCTGGCCCAATCTCCTCCCGCACGACGCCACAACGACGCACATCATCGGCCACGTCCACACCAACCTTGATTTTGAAATGGGTCCACCCCGCAGCCAATGATTCGCGGCAAAGACGGCGAATTTTCTCATCGCTGTAGCCCAGCCAGCCAGCCGAGGTTATGTATGCCGGATAGCCATCGGCCTGTAACTCGGCTTCGCGTTCGGCTTTGCCGCTGGCTACGGCCGTTAACATACCCAGCGCTTCTTCAGGCGTCAATACGTCGGTCACGTAGGTGAAATCGATACAACGCACTAATTCCTCCGGCGTCATGTCGGCCAGCAGCTTCCATAACGGCTTGCCTTCGACTTTGGCCCACAAATCCCACACAGCATTGACTAAAGCGGCCGTTGCCAGATGAATGACCCCTTTCTCCGGCCCCAGCCAGCGAAACTGGCTGTCACCCACCAGTTTGCGCCAAAATAATCCCATGTTTGCCGTGATGTCTGCCAGCGATTGGCCCACAAGCAGGGCACCCAACGATTCAATCGCCGCCACACACAACTCATTGCCTCGGCCAATGGTGAACGTCATGCCATGTCCCTCGTACGCACCATCTGTGTGCAAAATCACATAAGCGGCCGAGTAATCTGGGTCCGTGTGCATGGCGTCACTGCCATCCAGCGTACGGGACGTCGGGAAACGAATATCTTTGGCTGAAATGCTCGTAATTTTCATTTATTCACTCCAATCGATAAAATGTTTGGGCATTCTCAAAAAACACCCGTTGTCTGTCTGTTTCTGACAGGGCCGAGAGCAGTGCATCGGCCGTTTCCACCCACTGCTGATAACTGGCTGCCAACTCCGACACGGGCCAATCGCCGCCAAACATCAGCCGTTGGGGGCCAAAAGCGTCGAGGGCTACGTCTAGATACGGCCGTAAATCCCCCACCGTCCAGTTCTGATGATCCGCTTCCGTTACCAGGCCAGACAATTTGCACCACACATGCGGAAACTGCGCCAGCGTGTGTATATGCGCCGCCCACGGCTCCAGCCGCCTGTCGGCGATGGCCGGTTTGCCAAAGTGATCCAGGACAAAAACTACCTCCGGGCATTGGTCGACCAACTCGATGGCGTCAATCATCTGGGGATGCTTGATGCAAATGTCGAAGCTGAAGCCAAACTGCGCCAGCTGCTGCACGCCCCGAATAAAGTCCGGCTGAGAGGCAAAACCCGGCGCTTCGGATTGAATGAGGCGGCGCACCCCTTTCACCAGGGGAAATGCTTTCAATTTTTCTAGATGGGCGGCAGTGGCTTCCTTGTTCTCCAACGGGGCAAAAGCCACAATGCCTTGAATACGCGGCTCGTTTTGGGCCAGTTGGGTTACCCAGGCCACTTCCGCCAACCCATCTTCTGGCACGCAGTCGGCCTGGACAAAGACGACTTTTTGCAGGTTAACGGCCGCTGCTGCTTGAGCTAACTGCGCCGGTAAAAAAGCGCGGTTCAGGACCGGTATCTCCTGCAACCAGGGGTAGCTTAACTGCCCCGGATCCCAAAAATGAACGTGGCTGTCTACAATACCTTTCATCATCAAACAACCCGGCACCGATTTTCTAAACGGCCGATTCCCTCGATTTCCACGACGATGACGTCGCCATCCTGCATATAAATCTGAGGATCGCGGCCCAGTCCGACGCCATGCGGCGTGCCCGTCAAAAGAACGTCGCCTGCCTCTAAGGTAAAAGCCTGCGAACAGAAGGCAATCAGCCTGGCGACAGAAAAGATCATCTCTTTTGTATTGCTGTCTTGCATGACCTGATCATTAAGAATTGCCCGAATCGCTAATTTTTGTGGATCAGGAATTTCGTCAGCGGTCACAAAGAGGGGACCGAGGGGACAGAAGGTATCCAACCCTTTGCCGCGAATCCATTGCCCATCGCCCAGCTGGAGATCACGCGCGCTGACGTCGTTAGCGGCCGTATATCCGGCCACAAAATTCAGCGCCTCATCTTCATGAACATTGCGGCAGTGGCGCCCAATGATGACCGCCAGTTCCGCTTCAAAGTCCACTTCTCGCGTCAGCCCCCCGGACCAAACAATATCACCGGTCGGGTCATTGATGGAAGTTGTGAACTTTGTAAACAGCAGCGGCCATTCCGGCGGCGGCGTGTTTGTCTCGCGGCAGTGGTCGAGATAATTTAATCCCACGCAGACGATTTTTCCCGGGCGGCCGATAGGGTTGAGCAAAGTCACTTCTTCCTGAGCAAGCTCGCCTTCGAGCTTGGCCGGTTTCCCCGCCAGTACGTCCGACCAGGTGTGGCCGGTAAGCTGGATTGCCGTGCCGTTCAAGAGGCCATATCGGGGCCGCCCTTGGTAGGTAAAGCGTGCCCATTTCATGTGTTTGCCTCCTGCGGTAAACGGCCGTCGGCCAGCGCCTGCTTAAAATGAGCCACCGTGCGCGCCACCCCTTCCTGCAGCGGCGTGTCGGGCAGCGGCCCCAACAGCTCCCGCAAGGCCGAATCTTCCTGGCCATCCGGGAGCATGAGCGGCTTATCATCGTAGGTAATCCGTCCTTTGACGCCAGGAACGGCCGTTTCGATAGCCGCCACCACTTCACGCATATGAGTGACAGACCCGGCAATGTTAAAGACGCCAGCTCCTTCATACGGTGTTCGGGCTGCCTGGATGAATATCCTGGCCACGTCATCGACGTATTGAAAGCCGTTGTAGCCGCCGTAGGAAATGTGATAACGCTCACCCTTTGCCGCAGCCAGCATGGCCTGGGTTGGTGTCGAAGTCAGGCCCTGGTCGCGGCCGGGACCATAAATGGTGTACGGCCGTAACCCAATGCTGGCAATGGCATCGTCCTGCCAGTAAATGCGAGCCGTCCCTTCGTTGGCCTGTTTGAAAACCCCGTAGAGGTTGTGCGGATGCAGCGGCGCATCGTCTGACAGCCGGGCTGCGGCATATTCGTCTTTATGGCCAAAGACGGCCACGCTGCTGGCATAAGTGACCTGGCGCAGCCCCACTTTTTTGGCCGCTTCAAAGATGTTCACCGTGCCCACCACGTTAACGGCCGCTCCCAGCGGTGGGTTTGCCTTGCAGAAAGGCACTTGCAGCGCCGCCAGGTGGATGATGTGGGTGGCTTCGGAATCGGCAATGGCCTGGCAGACAACGGCCGTTTCGGTAATGTCACCGCGAATAAACTGAACGCGGGCCAGCTCCTCATCACTCATGATGAGCTTCAGCCGGTGGCCGTCGGTGCTCAAATCAAAAACCGTCACCGGTAGCCCAGCCTGAACCAGATTGCGAATGACCCAGGCTCCGATACAGCCCATTCCTCCAGTAACAAAAAAGTGTTCCGACGGCATTAAGCCTCCTCTTTGTCTTATGACTCTTTAGGAATCAAAGGGATTGACAGGCCCGTGATGCGTGACCAGAGATGAATCACGTTTCACGTTTCACGTTTCACGCAAAACCCCACAAAATCCGAAAGACCCTGTCTTATTTGATTGAACCAATTAACAGCCCCCGCGAAATATAGCGCTCCAGGGCAATGGCTACGGCAATAACCGGAATAATCATGATCAGAATTAACACCGACATATACCACCACTGGGGTCCGCGCACGGCGTTTTGGGCCGCGATAACGTAAGGCAAAGTCTGGGCTTTGGCGCTGGAAAGAAAAAGTGCCAGCAGATACTCATTCCAGGTGAAAACCAGGACAAATAAAAACGTAGCCACCAGTCCGGGCACCGAAAGCGGCAGTACGATAGACAAAAAGATCACGTAACGGGACGCGCCATCAATGGCGGCGCACTCTTCCAATTCCAGGGGGATGGTCAGAAAGTAATCGCGCATCAACCAGATAGCGATGGGCAAATTGACCGTTACGTAGGTGATGATCAGTGCCAGGCGGGTGTCGAGCAGGTTGAGCTGTTGGAACAGAATAAAGATAGGAATGACAATGGCGATGGGCGGTAAGATGCGCTGTGAAATCATCCAGAAAGCGATGTCATCATTTTTCAACGAACGTTTAAAGCGCCGACCGATGGTGATAAGCAGCAGGACAAAAACGGCCAGGGCAGCCGTCACGGCAACTGGCCAGGGCACCCCGAGCGCGATGGCGGCGGTGGCCAGCGCCAGGCAGCCGATAAAAAGCAGAATGGCTCCGGTGCGCGGCCGGTAGGAGAAGCGAACCAGGGCGTAGGCACTGGCCGAGCCAATCACCAGGGCCAGCAGGGCGCTAATTGGTGCGACCGTGATCGTATTATAGTAAGTGCGTAAGGTATCATTGCTCAAATCGCCCACTAAGATGTAATGCCAGGGTTCCAGGGTAGGCTCGAAGTCGACAAAGGGAATGTAAAAAGGACCTTCGTGTACCTGGATGGGTGTTTTCAAAGAGGTGACCACCAGCCAGTAGAGCGGGAAAAGCACAACGGCCGTCCAGACCAACAATATCAGGTAAGAGCCAAGCCGACCGGCGGGCGATGGTGTAAAAAGTGTCTTGCGAACAAAGAGATCCCTCATCTGTAAAACCCCGTCGTCAGGCTGCCATGCGCTGCCGAATCAGCTGGACAAAAGTCACGGCAAAAAAAGTGACCACAAAAAGCAGCATATAAGCCAAAGCGGCCGAATTTCCCAGGTCAAACGAACGCCAGGAGATAAAAGCGTGCAGGGTCAGCGATTCGGTAGCCGTACCCGGTCCGCCGTTGGTCATGATATTGGGCAAATCGATGATCTTAAACGCTTCGATTAACCGGATCAGAATGAGCGTCAAACTGATTGGCAGGATGGCTGGCCAGGTAATATTGCGGAATATTTGCCAGGGATTTGCTCCATCGACGGTGGCCGCTTCCATCACATCCACCTGTTGGCTTTCCAAAGCCGCCAGGAGGACGATGAACATAAAAGGGATCCACTGCCAGGTGTCGGCCAGAATAATAGCCAGCCTTGCCCCCCAGGGATCGGTCACCCAGGAGAAGTTAGCCAGTCCCAGGGCAATCCACAATGGTTTTAGCGGCCCTTTGCCGGTGTCGGTAATCATGCGAAACATGTAGGCCACGCCGACCGGCGTAATCATCATCGGCAGCAAAAACACGACGCGGAAGAAGCGCCGCCCTCGCAAATCTTGAGAGGTGAGCAGCGCCAAAACCAGTCCAAGGAAGAATTGAACAGCGACGCCGACAAACACGTAGAGCAGGGTCACAAATAGGCTGCCTAAACGGCCGTCTACCCCCACCGTCCGTATTCCTACCCAGGCAAGCGCACTCATCACCACGACAAAAAGCAGCCGCCCGATGATGCCGGTGCGGGATACGGCCGTACCCCGCAAATACCGTAGCAGAAAGGAAACCAACACTGCCGCCACCAGACCAAAGACAATCCAGCGCCAGAATGTCATCGGGGCCATCTGCCCCAAAAAGCGGCTCTGTTCCGTGCCGGATAGCAGCTCCCGGTAGTTCTCTAAGCCAATAAATGCCAGTTCAAAGCCGCCTCTGGCAAACTTAAAACGACTCAGAGAGAGATAAAAAGAGGCAATTGTCGGGAAGATAGATAAAAAGAGCAGCGCCAGAACGGCCGGCATCAAAAACGTCATCGCCGACCACCGTTCCATGCGCCTGCCCAGCCTTTGTTTCCGGTGTTGTATGGTCGATGCTAACTTGACCGAGCTTTGAGACTTATGTTCAACTTGCATAACAAAGTTTTGAAGTGAGGGATTGGCAGCAAAATTGCTGCCAATCCTTCATTGCTGTTTTCTACTGAGAAGCACCAATCGTTGCCAGATAAGTCTGGTGTTGCTCATCGCGGCCTTGCTCTTCGCTAATTGTTTCCCAGGCATCGAAAATCGCCTGAGCAGCCTGGTCGGTATCCAGTTCACCAGCCAGATATTGGGCAACAATGCGATCCAGCTCAACCTGTTGGTACTGTTGATTTCCCGGAATACGTAAATCGAGAACCATGTTCGGGCTGTTTAAACTATTTTCAATAGCGCCAAGGTAGTTGGCCGCTTCGTCAGGGCTAAAACCGGCTTCAACCCAGGGTTGGCGGTTGAGGAACTGGGAGAAACGGTAAGGATTGTAACCCGTTTTACCCAGAGTAACGTCCTCGTTGGCCTGGTCCGGTTGGGCCATGTAGGAGAAGAAAGCATACGTCGCGTCTTTCACCAAGGGGTCGGCTCCGGCGTTCACCGCGCCAGCCCAGCCGCCAAACGACGCATAAGGCGCATAATTGACGCCGTCAATGGCATACGGGCAGGTCTCCTCATTACAGTCAACCAACTCGCCGGTTGCCCGGTCCAGCACCTGGCTAGAACCCGGCGTGATGCTGGAGCCGGTGATGCCCTGAACGGATGAGTTATCCGGGTCAAGGGCCAGGGTGCCAATGTCACCCCAGTCTAGAGCCAGCGCGCAACGGCCGCTCAAGAAAAGCCCTCGGATGTCACCCAATCCCAAATTCAACTCATCAGGTGGGCCGTAGTCGGTGGTTTCTTTGTACACTTCCAGCGCCCGCTTGAAAGCCTCATTATTGACCAGCGGATCAAACGATTCCAGGTCAAAGAAAACGCCCTCTGAAGTGCCTTTGCTTTGCAGGTACGGACTGGCAATGGTGTAGATCCACCAGTAGGCTTGTTGGGCGCGTGCTTTGCTGATGCAGGAACCGTAATCGGCCTCACCATCCCCGTTCAAATCCTGGCCGTGGAAGGTAGCGGCAATGTTCAGGTAATCATCCCAGGTCTTCGGCGCTTCCAATCCCGCCTCCTCCAGCAAGTCGAGACGGTAGTACATCATATGAAAGTCACCATCCAGGGGGATACTATAAACGCTGCCTTCGTAGGAGTTGAAATCGCGGAAGAAAGGCGCCACGTCATTCCACTGTAGGGCTTCGTCGGCATTGACTCGGTCGGTCAGGTCTTCGAGGTAACCGGCCGGAGCAAAATCCACAATCCACTGCGGGGCAAAAAGGAAGCCATCATAACTGTTTGTCCCCGTAGCCAGATCGGTCAGCGCTTTCTGGTACAACTCACTGTTGGGAACGGTGACGACGTTGACGACGGCGCCGGTCAGCTCGGCAAAGTCCGGGGCACGGCGCTGCAGCGGTTCGGCGACCTGCGGGCCGACAAAGGTCAAAATGTTGACTTCAACCCCTTCAAACGGCCGACCTTCTTGAGCAGGGATCTCAACAACACGGGTCACTTCAACCTGCTCAGTTACAATTTGCTCCTCGCCCTCGACCTCAATGACACGGGTTACCTCGATCTGTTCGGTGACCACTTCTGTTTCTGTAACGACGCGCGTTACTTCAACTTCCTGAGGACTACAGGCAACTAAAATTGCGCTTAATAAGAGCGCTCCAAAAAACATGACTTTAACACGGGGCATACCAAAATCCTCCTTCCAATTAGGTTGTTGACACACATCGCTGGTGCAAAGATGCCCAGCATTTGTTTTCCCTCTGCAAATGTTGTGTTCAAAATTGCGAGTTTTCTTCTTTTTTCTAGCCCTTACCCACCTCCTTCCACCAGGCTCCTTAACTTTTTTTCCACGTTTCCCAGGTGAGCCAGCATCGCTTCCCGTGCTGCCTGTGGATCGCGTGCCTTCAGGGCTTCGACGATGTGATGGTGGTCGCTCATACTTTGCTCTGTCACACCGCCAAGACGGCCGGTACGGCGGCGGCTGGCTAAACCAAGCTGGTGAATAGATTCAATGAAACGAAGGAGAATAGGATTGCGAGCAATTGTGGCAATGAGGGTATGGAGTTCCAGGTCGGCATGAAGAAACAATTCGGGATCGTGGGCCGAATCCACCGATTTTTGCAGGCTGGCCTCAAGCAGGACAACATCTTCATCAGTAGTATGTTGGGCGGCCAATTCGGCAATACCCGCTTCCACAATTTTACGGGCGTCAAAAAGGTCCATAATCGCGACGTCGTTTAGCGAGAAGACAAAGTCCAGATGCTGCACCAGTTGGGCCGTATCTAGCTGCGTCACATAAGCGCCGGTGCCCTGCCTGATTTCAATGACATTCATCAAGGCGAGGGCACGCAAAGCCTCCCGCAAGGCGGGACGGCCGACATTCATCATGGTAGACAGCTCTCTTTCAGGCGGCAACTTATCACCCGGCTTTAGCTGCCGGTCCTTAATCATTTGCAAAATACGTTCAGCTATCTGGTCAGGCAGTGCCGACCGTTCGACGGTTCCAAAATCAGTTGTACTCATAGTTATTTATTGATCGTGGTAGTGTGGCAATATGGTAAGCTGGTAAAGTGGTAAGACCAATACGGGCAAAGATTAACATGGATGCCTATTCTTGTCAACCCAAGCGACAAACGATTTGCTTGCTTCCCAGCCTTATTCTGATGGAGATATTTCGAAAAGAGGAGTGGCACGAGTGATGCCGGTGAACTCGCAGGCTTTCTTGTGCTCTTTGCTTGTTCGGCTTGCTTCAGAATTAGCGAGCGGTATCGGCCAAAATTGCTGCTCGTTTGGGGGCCGGATTAGGCACCGGGCCTGTGCTTTGTCGCACAATTAAATCTGGAGGCAGCAAGACCTGACTGATTTCTAATGGTTCCTTTTTCAGAAGATTTACCAACATTTTGGAAGCTCTGTACCCCATTTCGTATGTTGGGAAATTTGTTGCGGTAAGGGGAGGAGTAACGATCTGGGCCGTTTTTTCGCTGGCAATGGCCACGACAGAAATATCATCTGGTATTGTTTTGCCAAGCTGATGTAAGGCCCTGATAACACCAACTGTTTCCTCTATTTGCACAGTGACCAGCCCGGTGAGTTCAGGATGCTCATCGAGTAGTTGGACTACTGCACCAGAGATATCGGGAACACCCATATCTACTTCAACACAAATAGCCTCAAGCCCGTGTTTTTGCAGCGCCTTTTTATACCCTGCCTGTGCCCGTACTGCCGGTCCAAATCCTGCCTGCTGTAGCTGGGTGGAAAAGGCCATAAAAGCAATGTGTTGATGACCCAACTCAACAAGATGGTCAAAAGCTTTAATAATGGCGTTTTCAAAATCGAAATCAATAAAATGGAGGCCGGTGTTGTTGGCACAGTGTCCAATCATGACAAAAGGGTAATTGTGCTGACGCAGCATTTCTACCCGCGAATCATTCATGTAGACCTCCATTAAAATAACGCCATCTACCTGTGCGCTCCTGTACAAACTTAAGAGATGGTCTTCAGAGATTGGCCGGGTAGCCAGGCTGAAAAAAAAGTTTTCTTCTGCGGCAGCATTGGCTGCGCCAACAAAAAAACCCATCTCCAGATAGGTCATTACTTTAACCTGAAGCGGATTTAACAAAGCAATACTCCGGCTTTTTCCGGCGGCCAGCCGTTGAGCCTGCGCATGAGGGCTAAACCCTAAATCCTCAATCACTTGTTGAACACGTTGGCGCGTGGCCTCAGCAACGTCAGGCCGGTTATTCAGAATTCGGGAAACGGTCGAGACAGAAACCCCAGCCGCTTGGGCAACTTCGGCTATTGTAATATCGTGACTTTCAGGCATAAGAAACGAACCTCTTATTGTTTGTTGTTCCGGTAGCGATTCCGATACTGTGGCGAAAACTATCACAATCAGAGACCTTTGTCAATAATTGGAAGGTTGCCCGCACCATCTAAAAATCCGCTTCTTTCTCCTGAGCCCCTCCTTGAGTTGCCCTAAGAAACACCTTTATACGGGGGCATTGACAAAACAGAACCCTTTGTGTTACTGTGTTCGGTAGCGCTACCGGTAGCGCTACCGGTAAATTCACCGAGAACACCACTGCTGACAGATTTAGAGAAAACAACCATATGATTAGAGGAGGAATAAGGATGTCCACTAGAAAACTGGTTTTGTTACTGGCAGTTTTTGCTGCAACACTTGTGCTTTGGGGGTGCAGTTCTTCACCGGAAACGGCCGCTGTGGTCGAAGCCGGGGAGGAAGTAGACACCGTCGCAGCAGAGACCGGGTCTGAAGAAGTAGAGGTCGAGTCTGCTGCGGCTGAGGAAGAATCCACTGATGGTCAGTGGTGTTCCGACATGACCATCCGCTTCTTTAGCGGCGGCGCTGAAGGGGATGCTTTTGGCTCGATTGTACAGCGCGGCGCGCAGGCAGCCGCTGCCGATTTGGGACCCCAGGTTGACTACATATTCTCCGGATGGGATACCGAGACCATGACTAATCAGCTGCGTGATGCCATTGCTGCCAGTCCCGATGGCATTGCAATGATGGGCCATCCCGGCAATGATGCCTTGTTGCCCCTGGCTGAAGAGGCCGCCGCTGCTGGCATCCTGATGATGTACCAAAATGTGCCGGTTCACGACGTTACAGCCCAGTTGGGCGGTGGTTACGTTGGGGCAGAGCAGTTTGATCAAGGGTACGCGTTGGGGCAAGAAGCCTTGAGGACTTTAGACTTGAGCTCCGGTGACCAGGTTATCGTTGTGGGCGCTTTTGAGACTGAAGAACGGGGCGCTCGGGAACGAGGCGTCGTGCAAGCCTTTGAAGAGGGTGGCTTAGAGGTTATCCAAATTACTGTGCAGGAGGAATGGTCTACGGACCCAAGTTTGATGATTCCGGCGTTAACTTCGGCCGTTTTAAGCAATCCTGATGTGAAGCTAATTTCCCATGCGGGTGGACAACTACTTGGCGCCGCCGAAATTTACAATGAAGCTTTGGACAAAGGCCCCGGCGAAATTTACCACATAGGCTTTGATACCAGTGCGGCGATTATCGACGGCTTTAGAAAAGGCTACATTCAGCTCACTGCCGACCAGCAGCCATTCTTACAAGGCTACCTGCCCATTTTGAGCCTGTGCCTCACCGAAAAATATGGTTTTGCGCCGTTGAATGTTGAAACCGGAGCTGGCTTTGTGGATGTAAACAATTTTGAAGCCGTGGCGGCATTTGCTGAACAAGGAATTCGGTAATAGTGGCCTGAAAAAACTCTGTCTTTAGGATTTTGTTGAGTTGAGCGTGAAACGTGAAACGTGATTTACCTCTGGTCACGCATCACGTTTCACGTTTCACGGGCTGTCAGCCCCGTGAATTCCCAAAGAGCTAAAAACTCTAAATGACAATGCGTGATACGAGGAGATAGTCAGTGACCACACCCCTGTTAGAGCTAAAAAATATCACAAAATCTTTTGGCAAAGTGTCTGCGGTTGATCACGTGGATATGACAATCAACAAAGGAGAAATTATTGGCCTGATTGGTGACAATGGGGCAGGTAAGTCTACTTTTGTAAAAGTGATTTCCGGGGTACATACGCCAGACTCAGGTGAAATTTATGTCCGTGGCCAAAAAGCGCAAAACTGGTCTGTGACTAAAGCCAGAGAGGCCGGTATTGAGACCGTGTACCAGGATAAGGCGCTGGCCGTGCAACAAACCATCATCCGCAACATTTTTATGGGGCGAGAAATGACAAATGCGTTTGGCTTTATGAAGACAAAAAAACAGTATGCTGAGGCCGAACGTTTAATGAGAACCATTGGCTTCACCTCAAAAGTGTTTGCGCCTGATTCTGTGGTGGGCACGCTGTCCGGGGGTGAAATGCAAGGCGTGGCGATTGCCAGAGCGCTCTATTTTAAAGCCCAAATTATTATTTTGGATGAACCAACCACGGCCCTTTCACTGACCGAATCGGAAAAGGTGTTTAATTTTATTCGCAGAATCAAAGAGGACGGCCGTTCGTGCATATTCATCAGCCATAACATTTACCATACCTACAATGCGGCCGATCGCTTTGTGGTGCTAGACAGAGGCAAGGTGGTGCTGAGGCTGAGAAAGGATGAGACAACCGCCGAGCAGTTGGTAAAAGACATGCAAGACATCGCCCGTACCGGACATTACGCCGGTAGTGGGGTCACTTCAAACACAAGCCGGAACTAAGGAAATCTCACATATGTCAACAGAAAATGCAAGTCAGCTTGATTTGGCTTCACCCGTGGATAACGCCAGCTACGCCAGAAAAGGTATTGGCGCCTTTATCAATAAAGAACGGCGCTCGCTCAGTTCGCTGGTGGTTTTTATTGTGCTGATGCTTGTCTTTGTTGTGGCTAATCCACAAGTTTTTCTTAATCCTTTAGCTTACAGAGCGGTGTTCACCGCGCTGCCGATATCGATCATTATGGCTGTGCCGCTGGTATTTGTGGTGACCTCTGGTGAAATAGATCTGTCATTCGGATCGGTTATGGGGCTGGCCGGTTATGCGTTTGCCGTGTTTGTGGTAGATGCGGGGAACAGCCCGTGGCTTGGGTTGCTGTTGGCTTTAGCTGTAGGCGGAGGCGCCGGGCTGTTAAATGGGATTATTGTTACCCGCATTGGCCTGTCCTCGTTAGTGGCTACGTTGGGTATGAGTTTCTTGCTGCGCGGGATTGTTTACATGTTTACCGAGGGCATGAATATTTCATTGGTAGGGCAAAAGGGGACGCTTTTTTACAATGCTCTGGTGGGAAACCTGGGTTTCTTGCCGGTCCAGATGATTTGGGCGATTGTTTTTGGCGTCTTTAGCGCCTTTGTTTTTAATTATCATAAATTTGGGGCGCACGTGCATTGTGTGGGTGACAATGAGAACAGTGCCCGCGAGATGGGAATCAATGTACAAAAAACCAGAACGCTCACTTTTGTTTACGTAGGAATTGCTGCCGGATTTGCCGGTGTTACGGCCTCGTTACTTAACAACACCTACTACCCCACCAGCGGCGAAGGGCTGCTTTTGCCTGTTTTAGCGGCCGTATTTGTCGGAGGAACGCCAACCTGGGGCGGTGTTGGTACGGTAGTGGGCGCCATTATTGGTGCTTTTATTATTGGATTTATTGAAACCGGCGTGATTGCTGCGGGCCTGACTGGCTACTACACCCGCTTTTTCTATGGCTTGATTATTATTCTGGCTCTGATTGGGCACAAATTTAATCAACCTCGATATCGCTAAATTAAATCATCGCAGACACGGCCGTCTCCAGGTAAAAATTTATGACCCCAACAATTGAATCCTTCACCATCACCCGCTTTTCTTATCCCCGCGACCGCACCATTGGTGATTCCCAGGTGCGGAGCGATTGGCAGCATATTGGCGCGTTGGAGCTGCACGCCAGCAACGGCCGTACCGGCCTGGGCTTTTTTTTGTCATTGTTTGTTCCCTTGCCTTCCGTGGTAGAGCTTGAAAGGTTGTTTCGGGAAACGACCGTGCCCCATCTCATCGGTCAAAATTCGTTTGCCCTGGTGAACCAGGTCACACGGCCGCGCGGCGGCAACCAGCAGAGCAATATGTTTGCCGAGGCCATTAACCAGGCGCTGTGGGATATTAATGCCCAAACCCTGGATTTGCCACTCTACCGGCTGTTGGGCGGCACGTGTGAGCGCGTCCGCGCCTATGCCAGCCCTCTGGACTTCCATTTAAGCGACGAAGCGTTTTGTGCCCTGCTCCAACGGGGGCAAGAGATGGGCTTCACCGCCTACAAAATCAAGGTTGGCCACCCTGATCTGGCCTGGGACGTGGCTCGCTTGCAGCTGGCGCGGGCAACCGTGGGCAGCAGCGCCATCTTGATGGCCGATGCCAATGAAGCCTGGACGCCCAAAGAAGCCATCCGCCGCCTGCACGCCTTCCGTGATGCTGGCATTACGCTTTACTGGATTGAAGACCCGTGTTTGCGCGATGATTTCACCGGGCTGCGGGAAATCCGCCAGGCGGTGCCCTTTACCCACGTCAACAGTGGCGAATACCTTGACCTGCACGGCAAGCAGCAGCTAATGGCTCAAGGCGGGGCAGACATTTTGAACATTCATGGCCACTTCAGCGACGGCTTGCGGGCTGGTTGGCTGGCGGCGGAATACGGCCTGCCGGTTAGCCTGGGCAACACGATGCTGGAAGTGGGCATTCACCTGGCAGCCGCCCTGCCGGAGACGAACTGGATTGAGTACTCGTTTCTCAACTTCAACCATCTCGTGGCAGAACCCATCCAGTTCATCGATGGTTATGCTGTGGCGCCGGATAGGCCAGGGCATGGCCTTGTTTTATCGGAACAGGCCAGGCGGGAACTGGCTAGCTAAGTGGCCGTCGAACCCGCACGAGGGTGCTTCGCACCCCGTGCGGGGAATTTTTTGGGGTTATTTCAGTCTTGGGAGTGGGACACTCCCAAGACTGAAATAACCCCACTAAAAAAACGTCGCCAGGCGCGAAGCGCCGAGGCGACGACGCGCCGGAACTGTTAATTTATTGCCAAATTTCGAATTGATTAATACACGATATCCACCTGGCGCTTGGTGGCGGCAGATTGCAGGATGGCGTCACAGACGACGGCCGTTTTAAACCCATCCTCAAAATCTGCACCAATTGGCGATACCGGCTTGTCGTTGACGATGCAGTCGAGCAGGTGCGTAATTTCGTGCACAAACGTGTGCTCCCAGCCGATGATGTGGCCCTGCGGCCACCAATTTTCCCACCAGGGATGATGTGGCTCGGAAATAAGAACGTTGTGAAAACCCTGGGTGGTGTTTGGGGTATCATCCACCCAGTAAACTTCCAGCTCGTTCATGCGTTCCAGGTTAAAACGGATGCTGCCTTTCTCGCCGTTGATCTCCAGCACTTCGTGGTTTTTGCGTCCGGCGGCAAAGCGAGTGGCTTCGAGGGTGCCGATGGCGCCGTTGGCAAAGGCGACGGTGGAGACAAAGGCGTCATCGACGGTGACTTTGCCAGTGCCGCTGCCATCGGCAAACGGCCGTTCCGGGATAAAGGTGCGGGTCATGGCCGAAACGGCCGTTATTTCACCCACCAAATACCGCCCCAAATCAATGATGTGCGCCCCTAAATCACCCAGTGCACCGCTGCCCGCGGTCTCTTTGTCCAGCCGCCAGATCATCGGCGTGCCGAAGTGAGGCATCACCCATTCTTGCAAATAAGCGGCCCGAAAATGGTAGATGCGCCCCAACGCGCCGCTTTGAATCAGTTCGTAAGCCTGACGAATGGCGGGCACAAAGCGATAATTAAACGCTACCATGTGCTTCACACCTGCTTTGTTAACGGCATCGAGCATCGTTTTGGCTTCTTCAGCCGTGCGCGCCAGCGGTTTTTCACAGAAAACGTGTTTGCCGGCGGCGGCGGCCGCAATGCATGGCTCGGCGTGGGCGTCGTTGGGGCCGCCGTTGTCAAACAGGTGGATGCTGTCATTGGCCAGCATCGCCTGCCAGCTGGTGTAATAATTTTCGTAGCCGTATCGTTTGGCCGCGGCGGCAACGGCCGTTTCGTTCCGCCCGGCAATGCCAACTAAACGCGGTACGGCCGGTGGCGGGTACATCATGTGGGGAATCTTTTTGTAGGCGTTGGTGTGTGCCTTGCCCATAAACGCATAGCCCAACATGCCCACCCCAATCTGAGGAATTTCTCCTTCCGCTTGCGGTCCGGCCATTGACGTGAATCCAGTGTCTTTTGCCATTTTTACCTCCTGGTAAGCCGGATTGCTGACAGATTTAATTTTTCACCGCAAAGGACGCTGAGAGCGCAAAGATTCTTACTCTTTTCCCTTTGCGTCCTTGGCGCACTTTGCGGTTAGATAAGTTTTGTCAGTCAACCAGCCTGGTTAGCTTTTTAATCCGATGAAAATGCTGCATCAAAGGCAACGGATGATGCGGTGAAATCCTGGCGGCGGACCATGGCCAAGGCTTCTGGCGCGCCCCACTCGCGATCCATGCCGCTGTCTTCCCATTCAATGGAAAGTGGGCCGCTGTACCCGATGCGGTTTAAGGCGCGAATGATGGGATCCCATTTCACATCGCCGCGCCCTGGCGACACAAAATCCCAGCCACGATTTTGATCCCCAAAGCTGAGGTGTGAGGACAGGATGCTGTTACGGCCGTTCAGCTGCACCCGCGAATCTTTCACATGCACATGGTAAATGCGCTCCGGGAACTCGTTGATAAAGGCCACCGGATCCAGGAACTGATGCACAAAATGGCTGGGGTCAAAGTTAAAACCAAATGCGGGATGGTTGCCAATCGCCTCTAACGCGCGATGGGAGGTGATGATGTCGTAGGCAATCTCGGTGGGATGTACTTCCAGCCCAAACCGGACACCTTCCTCCTGGAAAACATCCATAATTGGCCCCCAACGGTTGGCAAAATCGACATAACCCGCTTCAATATCCTCCTGGCTGGTGGGCGGGAAAAAGTAAAGTTTGCCCCACACGCTGGAGCCGGTGAAGCCATTCACTACATCAACGCCAAACAGTTTGGCAGCGCGGGCCGTATTTTTTACCTCTTCAGCAGCGCGTTGGCGCACGCCTTCAGGATCGCCATCCCCCCAAATGGTGTCTGGCAAGATGGCTTTGTGCCGGTTGTCAATCGGATCGCACACGCATTGGCCGACGAGATGGGTGCTGATCGAAAAGCATTGTAAATTGTGTTTTTCCAACAACTCTCGTTTTTCACGGATGTAGCTGTCGCTGGATAACGCTTTGTCTACTTCAAAGTGGTCACCCCAACAGGCAAGCTCCAGGCCGTCAAAGCCCCAGGCCGACGCTTTTTGGGCCAGTGTCTCCAGCGGTAAGTCGGCCCACTGTCCGGTAAATAATGTGACGGGTCGTGACATAATTTCCTCCAGGTTTGAATTTAAAAATTAGAATCTTCAGGATTTCGCGGGGTTTGGCGTGAAACGTGATGCGTGAAACGTGATTTTCTTCTGGTCACGTTTCACGTTTCACGCATCACGGGCTGTCAACTCCTGAGTTCCTAAAGAGCTAAAATTAGTAAAGCTTTTCTCGACGCGGCCAGATGAGGCCGATGATGGCGATGGTGAGAATGGTGTTGAGCACGGCCGTTCCCAAATCCCCCCGCCCCGTTATGCCCAACACCAATAAACCCAGGTTCACGACGGCCAGACCAATCACGCCGCGCCGCCGCCAGTTCCAGGTTGAAATGGCGTAGATGAAGGCAAATACCCCTACAAATGCGGCAAGTCCTGCGCCAATGGATAAGTTCACCAAAATCGTAAAGCCAACAATAATGGGCATGGCCACCAGCAGCCAGGTGAGCAGCTGCCCCTTTTCGTTGATGGCGCGCTGCAAATCGTCCACGCTGTAGTGCGAAATTGAAATAAAAGCGACGGTACTGAGCAAAACGGTGTAAAAGCCGTAGCGAAAAATGGTTGGCGCAATCTCACGGCCGTACAGCTGCCCCCACTCACTGCCTGCGGAAAGCCCTTCTAACCATGACGCTGCATTTTGAAACCAGGGTTGAAACATAGCCAAAATGCCCACGAGCATGAGAATCACAATGGTTTTTTCTACCTGTTTGTACCGTTGCTCAAACATGGGTCTTCCTTATAACATGCTCCTGAACTCTGTCGAAGATGTGGCTGCGTTCCAGGTTGATGTTGAGCTGGACCAGTTCTCCAGGCTGGAAGCGAACCGTAGGGGGTGTCTTCACTTTGACGATGCTGGTCCCCACGCTGACGTCGTAAATGATGCGGTCACCCAATGGTTCGGCCACGTAAATTTCGCCGGCAATGGCGGCACTGTCTGCGCCGATTGCGGCTGGGCTGAACTGGATGTCTTCGGGACGCACGCCCAAAATGAGCCTGTCGTTGTTGCCATTGGCCAGGATGGCTTCGTGACGGCCGTTTTTCATGACCACCTGCCATGCCTGATCGGGCGCTTTGAGGAAACGGCCGTTACTGTCATACACACAGTCCAGAAAATTCATCCGCACACTACCGATAAACCCGGCAACAAAGAGATTGACCGGCTGTTCGTACACTTCTTGCGGCGGCCCCACCTGCTGTAAAACACCCTCTTTCAGGACGGCCACCCGGTTGCCCATCGAAAGTGCTTCTACCTGATCATTTGTCACGTAGAAAAAGGTGGCTTTTAAATCTTGCTGGATGCGCTTCAGCTCGCCGCGCATTTGCGCCCGCAGCTTGAAATCGAGATTGGTGAGCGGTTCGTCCATCAAAAAGATGTTGGGCTGGCGCACCAACGCCCGTGAGAGCGCTACACGCTGCTGCTCGCCGCCAGAAAGCTGGGCAGGCAGCCGATCATGGAGATGGTTGATGCGCAGCATTTTGGTGACATCGTTGATGCGCCTGTCTATATCGGCTTTGCTGAGCTGCCGCGCTTGCAGCGGGAAGGCGATGTTTTGGTACACGGTTTTGCGCGGATAAAGGGCGTAATTTTGGAACACAAAGGCAACGTTGCGTTCGGTGGGCGAAATGTTGTTGATGGTACGGCCGTTCATCTTCACCGTGCCGCCGTTCAACTTTTCCAGCCCGGCCACGCAGCGCAGCGTGGTTGTTTTGCCTGCGCCGGTGGGCCCTAACAGCACCATAAACTCCTGATCCTGCACCTCTAAACTGAGGTTTTGTAACGCCTGGGTGCGCCCAAACTGTTTGTCGATGTGTTCAAGCTCTAGATGTGCCATGCTGCCCTCAAACGACCAAAGCCTTTTCAGTTTTGGCATCAAACAAATGGATGCGGTCTGCATCAAAGGTGAGGCCTACTAATTCGCCGGGATTAAGCTGGAAGGTTGGCTCCGTCGTTGCCCGTATCAAATTGTCGCCAACCTGGACGGTGTAAATCATTTCGTCGCCCATCGGTTCACGAACGACAATTTCGCCGCGAATGGGGGTGGTGGAAACGGCCGTTTCCACCGTTACATTCTCCGCCCGCACCCCAAAAACAAACTCGTCTGACGCCGCTGAATTGACTCGTTCATTCAAATGCGGAATGTGTGCTGCCGGTAATTTGAAGGCCCCCGAAGCATCGCTAATGCCGCCATTGTCCAGCCGACAGTTCACAAAATTCATTGGCGGCGAGCCAATAAACCCGGCTACAAACAACGTTGCCGGATGGTCGTAGACCGTCAACGGCTCATCAACCTGCTGCAATACCCCATGATTCATAATGGCAATGCGATGGGCCATCGACATGGCTTCGGTCTGGTCATGGGTCACATAAATCATGGTGGTTTTTAGGTCGGCTTGCAGATGTTTGAGTTCAGCCCGCATGTCGATCCGCAGCGTCGCGTCTAAATTGGTCAGCGGCTCATCCATCAAAAAGACATGTGGCCGCCGAATGATGGCCCGACCCAAAGCAATGCGCTGCTGTTCGCCGCTGGGCAGCCGGGAAGGTTTGCGCGGCAGCAAATGCTCAATGCGCAGCAGCCTGGCAACCTGTTCTACACGCTGTTTGATCTCATCCTTGCCAATCTTCTGGGCGCGAAGCGGGAAGGCGATGTTGTCGAATGCGTTCATGTGTGGGTACAGCGCATAAAATTGAAACACAAAGGCAATGTCCCTGTCCCCGGCTGGCAGGCCATTTACCAATCGATCCCCAATGAAAATATCGCCATCCGTCTGCGTTTCTAAGCCCGCGATGCAGCGCAGGGTTGTCGTTTTGCCGCAGCCTGATGGCCCCAACAGCACCAAAAACTCGCTGTCGGCTATGTCCAAACTGAGATCGTTCACGGCGTATGGTGAATTTGGGCTATATTGTTTGTAGAGATGGTCTATCTTGATTTGTGCCATGATAAATTTGTTGGGCTCTTTGGGAATTCAGGGAGTTTACAGTCTGTGATGCGTGAAACGTGAAACGTGACCAGAGAGCCATCACGTTTCACGCTTCACGTTTCACGCCAGATCCCACGAATTCCTGAAGACCCATTTATTAAATAGCCTTATCGCCTCACTGCTCCGAAGGTCACGCCGCGCAGCAGATGGTTCCGTGCCAGGTAGGTGAAGATGGCCAGCGGGATTAAGTACAAAACGGAAGTCGCGGCCATCCGTCCCCATTCAACCTGGCCGTAGCCGATGGTTGAGTAGAGGAAGGGGGGCACTGTGTTGGCATTGTTGCGGTTGAGCAGCAGGGCAAAGATGAATTCGTTCCAGGCCGTGATGATGACAAATACAGAGGTGGCCAACATGGCCGGGAAGGCTTCGGGCAAAACAATTTTCCAGATTGCTTCCAGCCGCGAATAGCCGTCCAGCATGGCCGCTTCTTCATACTCTTTGGGAATTTCGTCAAAAAATCCTTTCATCATCCACACCACAAACGGTAAGCCAAAGGTGGTATACAGCAGCGTGAGACCCAGGTAGCTGTCGCGCAGGGTGAAGGTTTGTAAGCTTGCCTCCCAGCCTGACGGCAGTGAAATAGATAAGCTGTGCAAAACGTCGAGCACCAGCTTCCCGGGTTGGCTAAACATGAGGAAGATAGGGATGAGCACCACAACCGGCGGCAGCATCTTGGTACTCAAAATGAAGAAGAGCATGTCAGATTCGCCGGGCACGTCAAAGCGAGAGAAAGTGTAAGCCGCCAGTGTGCCGAGGAGAACGGCCGTTACCGTCGTCGCCACGGTAATAATGATGCTGTTGGTTAAGGTTGTGGGAAATTCACTGATGGCTCGGGCGCTTTCCGTATCCGTTTCGGCTAATCCCGCCCCGGCTCGATCCTTCAAAAACACATCCACGTAATTGTTCAAGGTCGGTTCAAAATCAACAAAGGGGATAAACGCTGGCGGCGTCAGCTCCACTTCTGCCCGCGGCTTGATGGAGGTCGCCAACATCCAATACAGCGGGAACATAAAGAACAAAAACGCCAGAATGAGCGACCCCCAAAAAGCGAACTCTTTGAAGGTGTTGGTAAATTGGGGTGAGCCGGTTGGTTTTAGTGTGGTCATTACCTTTACTCCGTTGCCTTAATCTGGTTCAACATGCGAATCAAGATATTCGCCAGGGCAATGATGACAATCAGCATCACATAGCCGATGGCCGAGCCCAAACCGGTATCAAAATCATTAAAAGCAACCTGGTACAAGTAAAAAGACATGGTTTGTGTCGAGCTGCCGGGGCCACCTCCGGTGAGCACCCACACCTGGTCGAACAGCTTGTAGGCATCCATCGTGCGGAACAGGATGGCAATCAGCAGCAGGGGAGTGACCAGGGGCAGGGTGATGTGGCGGAATTTGAACCAGCCGGAGGCCCGGTCTACATCGGCTGCTTCGTAGAGATATTGGGGAACGGCCGTTAACCCCGCCAGCGAAATCAGCATCATAAACGGCGTCCACATCCACACATCCACCAGCACCAATGCCCAGGGAGCCACCTTGATTTGGTTCAGCCAATCCACATTACTGCCGCCAAGCAAGCGGATAAAGAAGTTCAACACACCAATATCCGTGCGGAAGATGTAGCGCCAGAACAGCGTCACAACAACAGGGGTCAGCATCATCGGGATCAGCATCAGGGTCATCAGCAGCCCGCGCCCCTTAAAGTTGCGGTTTAGCAGCATCGCCAGCAAAAACCCCAACACCAGCTCAATGCCAACGGCCGGCAGCACAAATTGCCCTGTAATCGCAAACCGATTCACAACTTCACGGCCCAAACGCTGCTGGCTAGCGCTTTCACCTAATCCAAGCACCTGCTGGTAATTGTCAAAGCCATCGGCAATCGGGGTTGTCCCGGCATCCCCAATCACCGACCAATCGGCAAAACTCAAGCGCAGCGACCAGATGAGGGGGAAAATGGCAATTGCTAACAGGAGCAGCATCGTTGGCGCGAGAAATAGGAAGGTAATGCGCCGATCCGTTAACCATTTAAATCGTAACCGAACTGACCTGTCTTCCATTTTTCCCTCATTTATCTGTTCGGCTGCTGGTGTAACGAATGTTTTCATTGAAGTCATCAAACAGTTCCAGTTTGTCGGATTTCAGGGTGTGGTGTGAAACCCTTCGACTGCGCTCAGGGCAAGCTGTGATGCGTGAAACGCGATTTGCCTCTGATCACGTTTCACGTTTCACGCATCATAGATTGTGAACCCTCTTAGTTCCTAAAGAGCCACCTTTATTTATCAGGATAGGCTTCGTCCAAAATTTCTTGTTGAATCAGCGCAATTTCATCCAACGCCTCTTGCGCATCCATCTGCCCAGAGATTGCCAGGTTCAAAAACTCCATTTGCGGCTCAAGCAGGGCATTGTATTCAGGCAAGTTCCAAAAATCTTTTACCAGCAAATAGCTTTCGGAGAAGATGGGGTTATAGGGCGCCGCATTAGCGAAGGTATCGCTGGCCAACACAGATTGGCGGGCACTGAAGCCACCTAACTTGGCCCATTCTTCTTGCGTTTCAACGGATTGCAGCCAATTCACGAAATCAAGCGCCGCTTCCTGGTTATCGGTGTAGCTGCTCACGCTAATCCCCATGCCACCCAGGCTAATGACATGTTCAACCTCACCAGGAACCATGGCAAAGCCCAGATTGGGTGCTTGGGCACATCCCTCAGCGTCTAAAAATGCCGGGCCAAAGCCAAACCAGATGGTTGTCATGGCCACTGAGCCGCTGCAAATTGCGCCCACTGTTTCATCGAAGCCGAAGTTAGCAGCGCCTTCAGGACCGGTGGCAAACAGATCTTGGGCAAATTCTACGGCCGTTAAATTCTCAGGACTGTTTAAAACGCCCTCTATTTGGTACGTTTCTGAATCCCACAATTCACCGCCAAAGCTCCAGGCCATCTGATTCCAGGCTGTGGCCATGGTGTCGTAACAGGCCACGGCACCACACCAGAAGGTAACAAAGCCATTTTCGACGAGGTCACCTTCTTTAAACTGTTGGGCTTGCTCAAGCAGCTCAGACCAGGTTGCTGGCGGCTCAAAGCCTGCTTCTTCAAACAAATCCGTGCGGTAAACGAGCATTTGTGTGTCGCCCTGCAAGGCCACGCCATAATACTCCTCGGCGTTGGGAGGATATTCACCATAGGCTGACAAAGCTGCCGGAACGTAATCATCCAAATCCAAATTTTCTTGCATGAAGCTGGTGAGATTCAACACATGCCCCCCAGTGACCGCTTCCCCAATCCATTGGCTGTCCATCACGACCAGATCAGCGCCGCCTTGAGCGGCAAAATCGGTAAAGGTGGTGTTGTACCAATCGCCAATGGGCACGCAGTTGACAGTCACATTGGCGCCATCGTATTGTCCGGCAAGTTCGCCCAATGCTTCGCAGGGCTGCCAGGCAAACCATAAAATGGATAGATCGGCGGCTTCAGCTGGCGCTGCTGGTTCCTCGGCTGGTTCCTCGGCCACCTCCTCAACGGTTTCAGCTGCCTCTTCTTCTGTAACTGGTTCTTCAGCTGGTTCTTGGGAACCTGAACAGGCGATCAGGATGAATGAAAGGGAGAATATGAGTAAAAGCATAAGCCTTAAATTTCTGGTAGACATTCTTCACTCCTTTTGGAAAACTTGAATTTTGAAATTCTGCTAAAGAATTTCAAGCCCAGTTAAAAGATAGGTTTTTGTATCGCGTTTTGAGGTTCCTCCTTTGCTGGCAAAATATTGCCGCGGCAGTGTTTTGTCTATTGACATACTTCCCGAATGGCATTCACAATGGAAACGGCCGTGTCTCCTCTCTTAATGTAGCGTTTGACACCGGCATCGATCATGTTTTCAATCAGTTCCTTTCTTGGAAAACCAGACGTGGCAATGATGGGAATATGGGGGAATGCTTGATGAAAGTGTTGAATGGGGACCAGGCTTTCCATTTCCGAAATGGACAAGTCAATCAAGGCGACATCTGGTTTTAGATGTACTGCGTGTTCAATCGCATCACGATTTGTCAACACGGTGCCGACTAATTCCATATCTGGTTGAATGGACATCAGGTTGGATAGACTTTCCTGTAAAAGGTCGTGATTACCAACGATGAGGACACGGATTGTGTGTGGTTGATTCATTAAGGTTCTATCCAAAGTGCACCAAAAACTGTGTGCATATTTGGGTAAAATTTACAATCTCTACTGCCTGATGGAAATCGTCAAAGTGGCTTATTTGTGGCATGGTCCAGGTGGACTAGTCCGGGTGGACTGCTTTGAATGGGTTTCTTTATCGGCTAGAATATTTTCTGGAGGTAGTTAATTTTGTCCGAGAACACAAATCCGAATGAGCCAAAAAAGTCCCCTTTTGCCGATTTTGACCTTTTGCAAAAGCTGCAATATATGCTGGATCACATCCCACAATCTGTATTTTGGAAGAATAGAAATTCTCAATATGTGTGGGTGAACAAAAGATGTGTCGAGGATTGGGGCGTGACTTCACCTGAGGATTTAGTGGGGTACAACGATTTGTTTGATTTACGGCCGTGGACGATTGATCAAGCAAATGCGTATCTGAAGGACGATCAGGAAGTGATGGAGTCGGGCAAACCCAAGCTCAATATTATTGAACCTCAGCGACGATCTGACGGTGCTTATGCCTGGCTAAACACGAGTAAAGTTCCCCTTTTTGATGAAAATGGCCATGTCATTGGGCTGATGGGAACGTATGAAGATATTACTGAGCGCGCCCATGCTGAAATTATCCTACGCCGAGATCAGCGGATGTTGGAGACGATCTTCAACAGTGTGCCTATTGCCATTGTCTGGAAAGATACCATGTCCAGGTTTATGGGGTGCAACAATTTGTTTGCCCAAAATGCAGGCATATCGCCACGGGAGGTTGTGGGTAAAACGGATTATGATATGCCTTGGGGAGAGGAACACGCAGCGGAGTACATCGCGGATGATCAGGAGGTTATGCAATCTGGACAACCCAGACTGCAATATATAGAGCAGCTTCGGTATGCTGATGGCACGTCAGCCTGGATTCAAACAAATAAAGTTCCGTTACAAGATGCCGAAGGCCTCACAACGGGCATTCTGGTAACTTATCAGGATATAACGAACCAGATTTCTATCAGTGAAGAGCTGAGGCAAATGAGAACAACGGCTAAAGAAGAAAGGCAAAAGTTGGCACGTGATTTGCATGATGCGGTCAGCCAGACACTGTGGACGGCCAGTATTATTGCCGATATTTTGCCAACCCTTTGGGAGCATGATCAGGCGAAAGGGCGGCGCAGCTTGCAGCAGCTGCAGCAGTTAACCCAGGGGGCTCTGGCCGAGTTAAGAATGTTGCTGTTGGAATTACGGCCGTCTTCACTCATCGCTACCAGCTTTCAAGAACTGCTGGAACATTTAGCCGAAGCGACGATGAGTCGTAAGGAAATTGACATTGAAGTGACGGTCAATAAGCAGACATCTCTGCCGATTGATACCAGGCTGGCGTTGTATCGGATTGCTCAGGAAAGTTTGAACAACATTTCCCGCCATTCCAAAGCCACAAAAGCGCGTATTGCGGTGAGCGAATCAGCCACCCATCTCATTGTGTTAATTGAAGACAATGGGCGGGGATTTGATTTGGCGGCGCGGGGAACGAAGCGGATGGGACTCAACATTATGGAGGAGCGAGCCGAGGCGATTCAGGCTGAGATTGACATTTCTTCAAAGAGTGGGCACGGCACCACCATCATTGTACGCTGGCCGCTTGCTGCCACCCGGGGGGCAAAATGAGCGAGATCATACGAATAGCAATTGCAGATGATCACGACATGCTGCGCAAAGGCATCTCTGCATTTTTAGATACCAATCCAGATTTTGAATTGGTGGGGGAAGCAACCACAGGTATTGAAGCCATTGAATTATGTATGGCAAGTCAACCGGATATTGTGTTAATGGATTTGTATATGCCAGAAATGGATGGCGTGGCGGCCATTAAGGCGATTAAAAAGGCTTTTCCCAATATTCAAATTATTGCCCTTTCCAGTTTTTCAGAACGAGACCTGATTCAATCTGCCCTGGAAGCTGGGGCCAATGGGTATCTACTGAAAAATGTGTCCGCAGGCAAGTTGGCTGAGTCGATCCGTATCGCCCACAGCGGCATTGCCACGATGTCGCCGGAAATTACGCCAATTTTATTTCAGAAAGACAAAGCATTAAATGATTTTGACCTGACGAAACGCGAGCTTGAGGTTCTATCGTTGTTGGTTGAAGGGTTTGCCAATGCGGAAATTGCCTACCGGTTGAATATCAGTAAGTTTACTGTCAAGAATCATGTGAGCCATATTTTGATGAAGCTGGGAGTAAACGGCCGTACTGAGGCTGTCCGCGTTGCCCTCAAAAACAATTTGGTTTGAAATTAATGCGGGACACCTTCCCTGGCTAAAGCGGACAGCCCGGCGTCAATAACTTTGATGATACTGTCTACATCATAGATGCAGCCGGCCCACACGCCACCGCTGGCCCGCTGCAGAGCCGCCCACAGCCGGGTATCGTCAGGGAGCTCTGGATGGGGGCGTAGGTGCGGATGAGACGGCCGTTTCGCCAACAACACGGCCGCTTCAGTGGGCGTTAAATCTTTGCCCTCCGTTCCCACAAAATCGATTCGCCCGGCCAGGTGACGGCGGTTTACCTCAATCTCAATCATGTCCCCATCTTGCAGTTTGCCAACCGGCCCCCCGGCCAACGCTTCCGGCCCAATATGGCCAATACAGGCTCCCGTCGAAACCCCGGAAAACCGGGCGTCGGTCAAAACCGACACCGTCTTTCCCCAGGGAATAAATTTAAGGGCAGAAGTGACCTGATACGTCTCTTCCATGCCCGTGCCGGATGGGCCAACGCCAACCAGTACCACCACATCCCCTGGCTTGACGGGATTCTCACTTAAGCCTTTGATGGCTTTCACGGCGTCCTGTTCCGACACAAAAACCCTGGCCGGGCCGCGATGGCGGTAAACTTCATCCTCATCAACGACGGAAGGATCAATGGCCGTGGCTTTGAGCACCGACCCTTCCGGGGCAATATTCCCTACTGGAAACACCATCGTGCTGGTCAACCCGGCCGTTTTAGCACTATCGGCATCCATAATAATCTGATCGACATCAATGCCTGCCTGCGTCAGCCGCGCTCGCACCGCCTGGCGACGCTGGCTTTGCTGCCACCAGTCGAGAACGGCCGATAACTTTTCTCCAGCGGCCGTAACCACATCCAGGTTCAGCAGCCCCATCTGCCGCAAATGCAGCATCACCTCTAGCACGCCACCGGCCATGAACACCTGCACCGTGGGATGATTGCGCGGGCCGTTCGGTAAGGCATCGACCAGGCGCGGTGTGAGCCGGTTCATGCGGTTCCAATCGTCTACGGTGGGCAGCGGTAATCCGGCGGCATGGGCCACGGCCGGAATATGGAGCAGTAAATTGGTAGAGCCCCCAAAAGCGGCATGAACGAGCATAGCGTTTTCCACAGCCTGGGATGTGAGAATGGCAGTCATCGGCAGGTCGGCCGCTTTCAGCCGGAGCAGAGCCAGCGCCGAACGGTGAGCCATGTCCAGCCATACTGCTTCGCCGGAGGGCGTTAAGGCGCTGTGCGGTAGAGCCAGCCCCAGCGCTTCAGCCACAACCTGCGCAGTAGCGGCCGTACCCAAAAACTGGCAGCCGCCACCCGGCGAACCGCAGGCCCGGCAGCCCATGGCGGCAGCATAATCCAGGTCGATCAAATCATGGGCAAAACGGGCGCCGATGGTTTGCACCGTACCCGCGTCTTCAGCGTCAGCGGCTGGCAAGGTAACGCCGCCAGGCACGATCACACCGGGTAGGCTGCTGCATCCGGCCAGGGCAATCATCATGGCCGGTAAGCCTTTGTCGCAGGTGGCAATGCCCATCACCCCCTGCCGCTGTGGCAGGGAGCGAATGAGGCGGCGCAGCGTGATAGCGGCGTCATTGCGATAGGGCAGGCTGTCGAACATGCCGGTTGTGCCCTGCGTACGGCCGTCGCACGGGTCGCTGCAGTAGGCGGTGAAAGGCAAAACACCATTGGCTTTGAGCGTTTCAGCCGCCTGCTGCACCAGCAAACTAATTTCCCAATGGCCGGTGTGATAACCCAAAGCGATAGGACGGCCGTCGCCGTCACGTAAACCGCCCTGGGTGCTGAGGATGAGGTATTGGGGTCGCCCCACCTCGGCCGGATGCCAGCCCATACCCGCGTTTTGAGTCAGGCCAAAGAGGTTGCCGCTGGGCTCGTTGCGCAGCATTTCTTCGCTAATGGGCAGACGGCCGTGCGGCCCCTGGCCTTGCAAACGCGTCATCTCAATGAATTGTTCGTCGCCCAGGACGTTTTCCAGGGTTGGGGGTGTGGAATCAGACATTTTGTTGTGTCCAGGTTTTTTGTGGCTGGATTAACGGCCGTAAATTACCCCACCGGATTTTCAAGGGGCCGCCATACTCCGGCCATCAAAAACGGGTTGCAAGGCCATCAACAACGCCTACTTCGTTAACCGTGCACCGTGTTTTCTAATTGTAGTGAGCCAATCGTAATTTGTGCCGTATCGCCATGTTGGAGCGAAAATTCCTCCGGCGGCACAAGGCCGGTGCCGGTCATCAGGAAGGCACCGTAAGGAAAGTCCATCTCTTGGGTCAGATAACCAACCAGTTCACCCAGGGAGCGTTTCATCTGGGAACTGCGTGTCTCACCCCGGTAAACAACTTCACCGGCGCGAATGATGTCCATCTGGATAGCCAAATCTAGCAGCTGCTCAGCTTCGGCCAGGAGGATGCCGGGGCCAAGGGCACAGGAGTTGTTGTATATTTTGGCCTGGGGCAAGTAGAGGGGGTTGGCTCCTTCAATGTCACGGGAGGAGACGTCATTGCCCACGCAAAAGCCCACGATTTCTTGACGGCCGTTTATCACCAGCGTCAGCTCCGGCTCAGGCACATTCCAAAAACTGTCCCGGCGGATACGAATTGGCATCTTGTGCCCTACTACCCGCCAGCCGATGGCTTTGAAGAACAGTTCTGGCCGTTTGGCTGAATAGACCTTTTGGTAAACGTCCTTAACATCAGATTCGTGCTCTCGTGCCTCCCGGCTGCGCCGGTAGGTAACCCCGGCCGCCCAAACCTCGTAATCTGGCTCCAGGGGTGGGAGGAGGGGGTGAACGGCCGTTTCGCCACCAGACAAAGCATGTAGCATCGGCAGCATTGTCACAGAGGGCAGCGCCAGCAATGTCTTCAAATTGATGTGCCGGGGCAAATAATATCCATCCAACGCCCAATTGGGTCCGTCAGGAGTTTGATGCCGGGTTAAATACATAATCGTTTCTAGACTCTAACAACGTTTGCAAGATTATATTGACATTCCACTGAAAATCAAGTAAATTATTGCAAGCGCTTGCAGAAGTTTCAGGAAGGGAAAAGGTGGCACGTAAAAAATCGTCTAATGGAGCAACAATTATCGATGTAGCTCAAGAGGCCGGTGTCTCTTATTCCACAGTGTCGCGTGTCGTCAATAACAAATCCTATGTGAAACCGGAGACGCGGGCTAAAGTTTTACAGGCCATGACGCGCCTGGGTTATCAGGCCAATCTGCAAGCCCGCAGTTTAGCCGGAGGGCGTTCTAATGTGATAGGGCTGCTCGTCGTAGACCTGACAACCCAGTATGTGGGGGAGATTATCCGCGGTATTGATGATGTGCTAACCGCCAACCAATACGAGCTGATGCTCTATACAACGCACCGCCGTAAAACAAAAGAATCTGCTTATGTCAACATGATGGCGCGGGGCCTGGCCGACGGCCTGCTTATAATTTTACCGCGTGACCCTGAAGCCTATTTAACCTCTCTGCGCCAACGTGATTTCCCTTATGTCCTGATTGATCAGTTTGGCATAGACGACTCTGACTTAACCGTGACGGCCGCCAACCGTGAAGGTGGTTATGAAGCTACCAGGCATCTTATTGAACTAGGGCACCGGCGGATCGGTATGATCACCGGGTGGATGGATATGGTCGCTGCCCGCCACCGCCTGGAAGGTTATCGGGCCGCCCTGGCCGCCTATGACATTGATTATGCAGAAGAACTGGTTTATGAAGGCGACTTTACCCAACGTTCAGGCTTTCATGGAACCAATCATCTGTTGGATTTAGCAGAGCCGCCCACGGCTGTATTTGCCTCAAGTGACCTGGTAGCCCTGGGTGTGATGGATGCAGCTCGGACGCGCAATATGAAAATACCGGTAGACCTGTCTTTAGTCGGTTTTGATGATGTTCCGATGTCGGCCGTTTTAATCCCCCAACTGACCACAGTGAGGCAGCCACTTACTGATATGGGCTATTGTGCGACCCAGATGCTCCTGGCGCTGATTCAAAATCCGGAAGAAAAACAAATCAGCGTAATCCTGCCGACCGAACTAATCATACGAGAATCCACTGCTCCACCGTACCTGGGAACAACATAAAGATGCGTTTACAAATAACTTTTCCTAAGAAAACGCATCGGTAAGGTTTGCCCGTTTACTAAAGCTCCCAGTTTGAAAACAGGCAAACCCTTGGGAACCAGGGTTTTTTTTGCAAAGCTGTGCAAGCGTTTGCAGAACGCACAGAAGACAATAGAGACCGTCAGCATTGTCACAAATAAAGGAGGCAAATTTGTTTTCCTTAATAGGAGGTGTTATTGAGTTAACCTAATAACTATCAGCTGTCCCCTGTCTGACCATCAGCATAATAGAGAATAAGGAGAGAAAAATGAAAAAGCTTATTCCCACACTCTTGATTGCCTTCCTGGTACTGGTTGCCTGCAGCAGCACACCTGTGGAAGTGACCCGCGTTGTCTCAGAAGTGATGGAAGTTACCCGTGTTGTTACCGAAACAATTGAAGTAGAGGGTGAATCCGTTGAAGTCACCCGCGTTGTCACCGAAGAGGTTGTTGTGGAAGTCCCGGTTGAGGAGGAAGGTGCAGAGCCATTAAATGCGCCGGATGTCCTTGGCCTACCCCGTAACGAAACGCTTATTGTAGATATTCTAACCGGCCGTGTTGGTTCCCCTGGCAATTTTAACGAATGGGTTGGCTGGAAGTGGCGTGATCGCGGGATGCAAAATCTGGCCAACGAACCGTTATGGTCTGTTGACTTTGCTACCGGCGAAATCATCAATGGCCTCGCTGCCGGAGACCCCATTTACAACGAAGACTTTACGCAGGTGGAAATTCCGCTCCGTGAAGGGGTTGCCTGGGACGATGGCACGCCATTTACGTCGGCCGATGTGGTCTTTACGGCCGAAACGCTCATCGCCACCGAAGGTTTAAACGCCCACACCTTCTTTGCCGACAATGTGGCCAGCGTGACTGCACCAGACGATTACACAGTTGTCTTCGAACTGAAGCAGCCTAATTCCCGTTTCCATACCACCTTCCTGGATCGTTGGGGCGCGACCTGGATTATGCCCAAGCACATCTTTGAAGGGGTAGATGATCTGGTCACCTTCGAGTTTAATCCTTTTGTGGGAACCGGCCCTTACAAGCTCCACAGTTATGACGAATCCGGTTTCTGGACCATCTGGGAAAAACGAGAAGATTGGGACAAAAGCCCAACCGGCATCATGTACGGCGAGCCGGGGCCACGGTACATTGTCCTGCAATACTTCGCCAATGAAGGCGCCAAAATCCTGGCCCAATTGACCCATGAAGCTGATGTCGTGAATCTGTCATCAGAAGGACTTAAGGCCGTTTTGGCGCAGTCCGATTCTTCTAGAGCTTACCAACAGGCTTATCCCTGGGTGGTGAATAACGACCCGGCTATCACCGGCATCGCCTTCAACACAACTGTGCCGCCCTACGACAATGCCGACGTTCGTTGGGCGCTGGTATTGGCGATTGATATTGCCGAATATGTAGGTATCGCCGTTGATGGCGCCGGGGCAGTAAGCCCGGTTCATATTCCTTCGCTTGGTTCGTATCCCGAAGATTTTATTGCGCCGATGGAATCATGGCTGATGGAATTCGAATTAGACCTGGGCAATGGCGAAACGTTTAAACCGTACGATCCAGATGCGCCTCAGCGCATTGTCGAATATGCTCTGAGCAGAGGGTACGTTGTGCCGGAAGATCAGGCGGCTCAAGATCAGGCCTTTGGACTTGGTTGGTACAAGTACGCTCCTGAGGTTGCCGAGCAGCTGCTCATCAAAAATGGTTTCTCCAGGAACAGCGACGGCATGTGGCTGCTGCCGGATGGTACGCCCTGGGAAATAGAGATTTTGACCGATACCGATCTGGCAACAGATATGGGGTCAAGAAATGCGGTTGCGGCGGCTCAGCAGTGGCAGAAGTTTGGCATTGATGCAGAAGCATTCCCCTCAGAAGCGCGGGCTGATTTGTATAACACAGGCGACTTTGAGGCTTCAAGCGACTGGCCAGCCCAGGAACCCTGGGGTGCAGGCCCGGACCTGTATCGGGTGCTTGATCTATGGAATTCGGCTTATGAAACGCCAATCGGCGAGGTGGCCGCTGGACACCCAGGACGCTGGTCTAGCCCAGAGATGGATGCAGTGATTGAACAACTGCGCATGACCGATCCGGCTGACTATCAAGCGGTCGTAGATGTTGGTATTGAAGGTCTCAAAATAGCCGTTACGGAGATGCCTGGTATTCCGACGTTTGGTTATATCGGCTTCATCGCCTGGGACGAAACGTACTGGACGAACTGGCCCGGCGCTGAAAATCCGTATACCCAGCCTTACACTCACTGGGGCCCGTTCAAATATATGACACCGTTCCTGCAACCGACCGGAAGGTAGTAAGCTTAGTTGTATACAGCAAGGATTCCCAGGCAGATATTCCAAGTCTGCCTGGGAATCTGTTACCATTCTTGAGGAAGATGGGAGGTACCTGTTTTGATATTCATAAAACGCTATCTTATTCCACGGCTTATTCAATATGTGTTGGTCATCTTTGTTGGGGTTACGGCCGTCTTTTTCATTCCCCGCTTCTTACCATCCGACCCCGTGGTGCGCACAATCTCGGAACTGCGCTCTCGTGGCTCCTACCTCGACCCCGCCTCTATTGATGAGATGGTCGCCGACCTGACCGAGTTGTATGGCCTCGAAGGTTCCATGTTCGACCAATACCTGGCCTTTTGGCAAAGGCTGTTTCGCGGCGACTTTGGTGTTTCCTTCTTCCAATTCCCGACACCGGTAATCAAGTTAATTAAAACCGCTTTGCCCTGGACACTAGGCTTGCTGGTAGTTACCACCGCCGTCTCCTGGACCGCAGGCATCCTTTTGGGCGGCGTGGCCGGGTACTTTAACCGTAAGGGCTGGTCGCGCGCGCTGGACGTACTGGCTATGATTGTACGGCCGATGCCATACTATGTCTTTGCCTTTGTCCTCCTACTGCTGTTCCGCAACGTCTTTCCCGTTGCTGGTGGGGCCGGGATCGGCCGTCAACCCGCTTTCACTTGGTCTTACATCTCCGATGTTGTGCGCCATGCCTTCCTGCCCGCGATGTCGCTCATTATCCTTGGCATGGCTGCCTGGTTCCAAACCATGAAACTCATCGTGCAAAACGTCAATGCCTCCGATTTTGTGCAGTACGCTAAGTTCGGCGGCATCAAGGAGCGCCGCATTGTCTCGCGATACGTCATCCGCAATGGAATACTGCCGCAGATTACCGCCCTGGCGCTTTTGATTGGCCAGATTTTCAGCGGCGCCCTTATTACGGAGATTGTCTTCACCTATCCGGGACTCGGAACGCTGCTCTACAACGCTATCGTGACCGGGGATTACAACTTAATTATGGGCATTACCCTCTTTTCCATCCTGGCTATTACAACCGCCATCCTGGTCATAGATTTGATATATCCCCTCTTCGATCCGAGGATTCGATATACCTAAGGGTTTGCCCGTTTTCAGTTTGGTGCTTTGGTAAACGGGCAAACCTTGCGGATGCGTTTTTTATCAAAAGCTATTTGTAAACGCATCCTAAGGATCTTAATTATGAAAGTTCTCAGAGACCTCTTTAGAGATTACAGGTTCGTTGCGAGCTTTATCATCCTTTGCCTCTTGCTCGCCTATGGCAGCCTTTCCTTTTTCTCGCCCTACGATCCAACCTTGTGGGCAACCTTCCCCCGCGATCTGCCGCCTTCGCCAGAGAACCTGCTTGGTACCGACTCCAGGGGCATTGATATCTTTTGGGGAGGCACCTTTGCCGTGCGAAATTCCATGATCATCGCCCTGGTTGCAGGCATCTTTTCCAGGCTCATCACCATCCCGGTGGCCATGCTTGCAGGCTACAAGGGCGGCATCACCGACCGGGTGCTGATGTTTCTGAGCGACAGCTTCCTAGTGATCCCGTTGTTCTTAATCATCGTTTTGCTGGCCGTTCTGGTACGCGACAACCTGAACCTGGTGACATTGGGGCTTTTGCTGGCCTGCTTTGGCTGGGCTTGGGACGCACGCGTCATCCGGTCGGAAATATTGAGTTTGCGCGAGAGGGGATTTACGCAGACGGCCGTTCTCTCTGGAACCGGCACCCTGAAGCTGGTACTAAAAGAGTACATGCCCTTCGTGACGCCCCTTGTTTTTGCTACTTTGATCAACGTCATGTCCTGGGCCATCGGGCTAGAGATTACGCTGGCAATCTTGGGGCTTGTCAACCTGAATATTCCCACCCTCGGAACCATGATTTACTGGGCGCTGAGTTACCAGGCAATATTGCTGGGACACTGGTATTGGATATTAACTCCCGTTATCCTCTCCTTGCTCCTTTTCATTGCCTTATATTGGCTCTCAGTTAGTAACAGTGAATATCTGGACCCACGTTCCCGGATTCAACGTGTCGGCCAAGCCGTCGGCACACAATAAGAATCTATCCGAAAAAGCCACAGAGGAAAAAGAGAATATAGAGGACTTGAGACCAATCTCAAAAATCTCTGTGAACTCTGTGGCCAATATACGAATAGGTATTAAGGCAATCATGGACAAAATTATTCTCACGGCCCAACAGCTAAAAACCTTCTACATACTTGACGTTCATGGCACCAAAAAGATCATCAAAGCGGTAAATGAAGTTGAACTTGAGATAAGGGAAAACGAAATTTATGGCATCGCTGGTGAGAGTGGTTGTGGGAAGTCTACGCTGCTCAAGGCGTTAGCGGCCGTTGTCGAACCACCACTGCGCCAGCTTGGCGGTAAAGTCATCTATCACATTGATGGGAAAGCAGTAGACGTCACATCCCTCGGGGCTGAAAAAATGAGAAGGCTGCGCTGGGACTTTGTTTCCTACGTTCCGCAAGGTTCGATGAACGTCCTCAACCCCGTTGTCAAGCTCAAAGACACGTATCATGACTTTATCTCCAGCCACGTCAACAGCAAATCCCAGGAAGAAGCGCTTAAAATGGCCCGAGCGCATATCGCTGAACTGGGCTTGCCCCCGGAGATTATGGGCGCGTATCCCCACCAACTGTCCGGCGGCATGCGGCAGCGGGTCACCATTGCCCTGGCAGCACTGCTAAAACCCAAAATTATCATCGCCGACGAACCCACGACTGCCCTCGATGTTGTGGTCCAGCGCGGCGTGATGCAGCTTCTCAAAGACATTCAAAAGAAGCTGCAAAACACAATCATCCTGGTGACGCACGACATGGGCGTCCATGCCAATGTCGCCGACCGTATTGGCATTATGTATGCCGGTAAAATAGTGGAAGAGGCCCCAACCGAAAAGATTTTCCGCGAGCCGCTCCATCCCTACACCCAGTTTCTGATTAACTCGCTGCCAAAATTTGGCGATAAAACGCCGCGTGAAAGCGTGCCCGGCAGCCCTCCTTCGCTGGCCGACCTGCCGTCTGGCTGTCCCTTCCATCCCAGGTGCCCCCAGGTCCTGGACATTTGCAGAGAACAAATGCCTACCTATATTGCCGTAACGCCCAACCATAAAGTTGCCTGCTGGCTAGTCGAGGAAGAACATGGATAAACTGCTTGAGGTTAAAAATCTAACAAAGGTCTACTCCCTAGGGAGCATCACTTCGAGGATCAGAATCACAGCCACAGATAACGTTTCATTTTATATCAAGCCGGCTGAAATTTTCACCTTGGCTGGTGAAAGTGGCTGTGGCAAAACGACAACTGCCAAAATGGTTCTGAGTTTTGAAGAGCCAACTTCCGGCACCATTGTCCACAAAGGAAAGCCGAGAGCAAAAAATGAAAAGGTCTGGTTTACGCAAGGGGTCCAGGCAATTTACCAGGACCCGTTTGGCACTTTTAATCCCTTAAGAACCGTTGACCGGTATTTTTTTGAAACTGTTCAGAATTTTAAGCTGGCCGATAGTAGGGATACGGCCGTAACCCTCATCGACCGCAAGCTAAAAGCAGTAGGCCTTTCTTACGAGGAGTTCGCTGGCAAATACCCCAGTGAGTTTTCTGGCGGCCAGCTGCAAAGAATATCGATTGCCAGGGCACTCCTGACCGACCCCGTCCTGCTCATTGCCGATGAACCCGTTTCGATGGTTGATGCCTCCCTGAGGATGTCAATCGTGAACCTGTTTAAGAAATTGAAAGAAGAATTTGGTATGAGTGTGCTCTATATTACGCACGACCTGGCCACCGCCTATTATGTCAGCGACCGGATTGCCATCATGTTTAGAGGAAACATTGTCGAAATGGGGACAGTGGAAGAGGTGCTGATGAACCCTCGCCATCCTTATACTCAGATGCTGAGAGATTCGATCCCTGAAGCGGACCCAAAACGACGATGGCGCGGACGGGTGAATCTCAACGAGACCGAATACGAAGAATACCTGAAGCAAGGCTGCCGTTATGCTGGACGCTGCCCCCTTGTCATGGACATTTGCCGACAAGAGGCTCCAGCCAATATTCAGGTTGGCGACGTCCTTGTCAGGTGCCACAAATACACCGAAAGCGTGATGACCTGAACCCAGGAGTTTCTGCTACATGTACAAATATAAGAACAACAATTTGGCTGTGAAGGACCGCGTTGACCATCTGATCAATCAAATGACTTTGGAAGAAAAAGTATCCCAGATGACTCACGACGCGGCCGCCATCGAACGATTGGGCATACCGGCCTATAACTGGTGGAATGAAGCCCTTCATGGCGTCGGGCGCGCCGGGGTGGCCACCGTCTTTCCCCAGGCCATTGGGCTGGCGGCTACCTGGAATCCCGACCTGATGGGCCGAATAGCGGCCGCCATTGCCGATGAAGCACGGGCCAAACATCACGAGGCGCTGCGGCGGAGCATCCGCGAAATCTACACTGGCCTGACCTTTTGGTCGCCCAATATCAACATCTTTCGCGACCCGCGTTGGGGGCGCGGGCAGGAAACATATGGCGAGGACCCCTATCTCACTGCATCCATGGGCGTTCCCTTTGTCAAAGGGCTCCAGGGCGACGACCCCCACTACTTGAAACTGGTGGCCACGCCCAAACATTACGCCGTGCACAGCGGCCCGGAATCACGCCGCCACTCCTTCGATGCGCAGGTCCATGAACGTGATTTGCGGGAAACGTATCTGCCCCATTTTGAGGCTTGTGTGAAGGAGGCCGACGCCTACTCTATCATGGGTGCCTATAATCGCACCAACGGCGAAGCCTGCTGCGCCAGCCCCACCCTGCTCCAGAAAATCTTGCGTGACGAATGGGGATTTGAGGGATTTGTTGTTTCTGACTGTCTGGCAATTTATGATATTTACGCCAACCATAAGATTGTGGAAACGGCCGCAGCCGCGGCCGCCCTGGCTGTTGAAAATGGCTGCGAACTTAACTGCGGCTGCACCTATCCAGCCTTGAAGAGCGCCGTCGAACAAGGGCTGATTGCCGAAAGTGCCATTGATGTTGCCCTGAGGCGGCTCTTCACGGCCCGTTTCCTGCTTGGCATGTTTGATCCCCCCGAAACCGTTCCTTTTTCCCAGATTCCTTACGATGTCATAAACTGCGAAGCCCATCAAGTGCTCGCTCTTCAGGCTGCACGGGAATCTATTGTTCTGCTTAAGAATGAAGACAACCTCCTGCCTCTGAGCAAAGAGATTGACTCAATCGCCGTCATTGGCCCCAACGCCGACGATTTACAATCACTTTTGGGCAATTACAACGGTACACCCGCCGTGGCCTCATCCCTTTTGACCGGCATTCGCAAGAAAGTTGCCCCCACAACCAAAGTTTATTACGCTCAGGGCTGCGCTATTGCCGACGGCGTACCGCCTCTGGAGGTTATCCCAACGACGTATTTGTATCCGGCTGATGCGAGTGAAAAGGTGAATGGGTTAACGGCCGTTTACTACAACAACCCAACCTTTGCAGGCACCCCCGTCATCGAGCGTATCGACAGCACCGTTAATGCCATCTGGAAAGATACTACACCCATAACCGGGCGGTGGGGCGATGATTTTTCGGTGCGCTGGTCCGGCTTCCTCGTTCCACCGAAAAGCGGCACTTATCAAATTGCTGTGAATGGCTTCAGTGCCTATGATCTCCTGATCGATGATGAAATGATTGTCACCTATACTGACATTCACCATCCGCGCATCAAAAGCAGAGAAATCCAGCTGGAAGCTGGCCGTTTTTACAAAATCCGGCTGGACTACACCAGCAAAGGGCTGGACCCGCAGGTACAGCTCTTGTGGGCTTACCTTGATACGGATTACCTGACCGGGGCGCTAGAAGCGGCCGAAAAAGCCGATGTCATCATCGCCGCGCTGGGTCTTTCGCCAAACCTGGAGGGGGAGGAGATGCCGGTTGACGTCGAGGGCTTTTTCGGCGGTGACCGGACCGACATTGCCTTGCCCTCGCCGCAGGAAACCCTTCTCAAAGAACTGCATGCCCTGGGCAAACCAATCATCCTGGTTCTATTGAATGGCAGTGCTCTGGCTGTCAATTGGGCGGACGAACACGTTCCGGCCATTCTGGAAGCCTGGTATCCGGGCCAGGCGGGCGGGGATGCCCTGGCCGAGGTCATTTTTGGCGATTACAATCCGGCCGGCCGCCTGCCGGTGACCTTTTACCGCTCCGTTGACGATTTGCCGCCGTTTGAAGCATACAGCATGGAAAACCGCACCTATCGCTACTTCACCGGCGAGCCACTTTATGCTTTTGGGCACGGACTCAGCTACACAACTTTCAGCTACGACAATCTTTCCATAGACCAAAGCGAGGTGGCAGCAGGCGGCAAAGTTCGCATCAGCGTTGAGGTGACCAACTGCGGCAGCCGGGCTGGTGATGAAGTGGTGCAGCTTTATACGCGGCAAACGGCCGTACCGCCCCGCCCTCTCAAAGAGCTAAAAGGCTACAAGCGCATCTCGCTGGAACCTGGGGAATGTAAAACCGTAACCTTTACTCTTCACGCCAACCAGCTTTCCGTTTACGATGAGGATCTGCTGGCGGCCCTTCATCCAGATCGAGTAGAGGTATTAGTCGGCCGTTCATCTGATTACCTACCCCTGAAAGGGGCATTTGACATTGTTAGCCCAACAACCGGGATCAAAAACGACAAAATATTCTTCAGCGATGTCAACGTTCGGTAAATACAAAGAAAACATCAGGCCTTCACTCACTCCGCTTGGGCCAGCGCTGTTAAAAGCAAGACCAGAACACCGGCAATGGCCATCCATTGAGCCTGCTGGCGAAAACGTTCAAGGGCCTGAGAGGCGCCGCTGTTTGTCCGCATCATCGGCCCAACCCGCAGGACGGCATTAAACCAAAACCCTAGCGCGATCATGCCCAAGATCAGGAGGTGCTTGACCAGCATCAAAACGCCCCACAGATTGCCAAAGTCGGCAAACCCCAGGTAGTTTGGATCTACCAGCATGAGATAAACGCCAGTGACGATGAAGATAAGGAGCGAGGCATACAGCCAGACCCGACTGCGCCTGGATATTTCGCTGAGAAACGTTGTCCCAGCAGCGCCCAACTCCTTACTGCTCAAAGCTGGCAGGTAAACCAGGGCAAGTAAAAGATAGTGCCCAATCAGGACAACGGTCGCCAGCGAATGCAGCCAGAGTAACAAGGTAGTCAAAATTGATAACATCATTGTTTTCCTTTTTTGTCTTAGTTCGCTAACTTTGTGCATTTAGGTTTCTTATCAAGATCAGCCCCGAAGGGTTTTGCTGCATACTTGAGCAGCTTCTCGACAGAAAAACCCTTCGGGTCTTATAGTGGAATTACAGCAACAGATTCCAATAGACCATGACCCATAAGAGAGCCAGGGCAAAAACAGTTAAGACAGTATAGAGGATACGGCCGTTCGTGTTCCAGACACGCTGCCTCCAGGTTGCTACCGCCAGCACAGGCATCGCCAGGCCGACAACCAGTATCAAGACCGGCAAAACCATCAGCAAGCTGAACAGAGGTGGCTCGGCAAAAAAAATGCGGGGCACTCCGTAGGCCGGATCGATGTCCATAAATACGGACAGGAAACCCAGCACAAAAACCAGGAAGAGCAGGCCAAAGAGGGTGGCTGCCAGACGGGCCAGCCGACCGATAACTGGTTGGGGCTGGCGCGTCCGCCGGTTTTGCAGAAAGGCTACGAACCAGCCAACCATCGTCACAATAAACAGAAGCAATCCACTCACAAGCAGAAAACTGTGCCAACCAATCGAGCCGTACCAGGGTGTTTTGATAAAGCCAAAAGGTATGCTGGGAAGCAGAAGCTTTTGTCCCTCATCGTCGGTGCGGTAAACCAACTGGTTGGACGGGTCATACCGGTCTTGCAACAGACCCGGTTCTACCTCCACAAACTGCCGCGCTTGCCCGACGATGGAGACAACCAGATAGCCTTCATCGTTCAGGCTGGCGTTGATTGGCGTGGTCAGGCTGATGATCTTCTCAAAGGTGGAGAAGTTGTTGCGGGCCAGAGTGTACGCGCCAAGATAGGGGGTGATACGTTCGCTGAAGTCGGCTGGTGACTGGAGAGCAGTCGCGGCTTCTACCGGATAATAACGATCAAGGAACGCGTTTAAGACTGCATTACTGACCTCGGCGCCACCTGTGCTGTTGGTGGAGATAAATAAACCAATATTCTGCTCGGGGATGAGGAATAACCCGGTATGGAACAGAATGGTATCGCCGCCGTGGGAAAGGATGCGCTGGCCGTTGATGGTGCTCGCGAAGAAGCCATAGGCCATGCCGTTAAGCCGCGGGTCGTGTGTGAAAAGCTGCTGCTGCATCTGCCGGGCAGTGTTTTCCTGGAGAATTTGTGACTCGCCAAAACGGCCGTTTTGCAGATGAGCCATCATAAATCGAGCCATGTCGGCTGCCGTGGCGCTCAACGACCCGGCCGGATACGCCTGCACGTACTCAAAACCGCCTTCCAGGTAACCACCATTGGCAAAGTTGTACCCTTCGGACATATCTGAAGCCAGATTTTCGGGCAGGGGCTGGCGGAAGGTGCTGTGTTCCATTTGCAGCGGGGCAAAGATATTTTGCTCCACATACTCAGCAAAAGGAAGGCCAGACACCCGTTCTACGATGTAACCAGCCAGAGCTGTCCCATAGTTGGAATACGCGCCTATTTCACCGGGTGGATAAACACGCGCGGGAATGTGTGTTTTCAGGTATTCATCCAACGGGTGCATTTCCTCGGCACTGAGTTTGAACAAATCCTCGCCGATGTCCTCAAAACCCGGCGTGTGCGTCAGCAAATGTTTGAGCGTGATAGGTTCTGGATAGGTGTCTGGAATGGTGAAATCCAGGTACTCATTGACATCTGTGTCCAGTGAAAGTTTCCCCTGCTCTACCAGCTGCATGACGGCCGTCCACACAAACAGCTTAGAGACCGAACCAGGGCGGAAAAGGGTGCGTTCTGGATCAACCGGGATGTGCTGTGCCAGATCAGCATAGCCATACCCTTTGTTGAAAAAGATTTCACCATCTTTAACCACGGCCACCACCGCCCCGGCGATATGGTTACTTTCCATTTCGGCCGTTAACACGCCGTCAAGGAAGGCTTCCAGCTCGGACGGATCGGTTGGCCCATTCACTGCGGGCTGGGCGGCCACGGGCGAAGCCATCAGGAACAAAACGCTGATCAATATCCAGGGTAAAAGTCGGAAAGAGTTTCTTTTTGGCGTTTTCATACGTCTCCTCGTTTTTCTAATTATAAATCCTGCTTAATTCCTTGTTCCCTCCCCTCCACTTCTTCCAACAAGCGTGTAGCCGTTAGCCGGGCTGAAACGAGGGCCGTGGGCACGCCGGTACCGGGGTGCGTGCTGGCGCCCACAAAATAGAGATTGTGGTACTGCGCGTGCCGGTTATGCGGCCGCATGTAACCGAGCTGCGTTAAGTTATGGCCCAGGCCATGCGTGGCGCCCTTCACCAGGTTGTACCGTTTGCGCCACGAAAGCGGTGTGTAATTCACCTCAAATTTCAGATGTGCTTCCAGGTCAGAAATGCCTAAATCAGCCAGCCGTTTAAAAACTGCCTGCCTCGCCCGGTGGCGAATCTCGGGCCAATCTTGCTCACCTGTTTCGTCCAAGTGCCCCACGGGGGCGATAGCGATGAGGGTGTCTTCTCCGGGTGGGGCCATGGAAGGATCAAGCCTTGCCGGGGCGTGGATATAGAGGCTGGGGGTTTGCGGCAGTGTTAGCTCGTCAATAATGCTGTCGAAGTTGGCCCGGTAATCATCGACCAGAAAGAGGGTGTGTGGTGGCAGCTGCGGATACGGCTTGTCCACCCCCCAAAAGAAGCTGACCACCGAACAGGAATACCGCTTGCGCTTCATTTTCTGCGCCATGTTGCTGTTGGGCAGCAAAGTTTGGTAAACGTAGGGCAGGTCGGCATTGGCAACAATGGCCTCTGCTTTTAGAGAACGGCCGTCTGCCAACAACACCCCCGTTGCTTTGGAACCATTTACCGTGATTTGGGAAACGGCCGTTTGATACACAAACTCAACACCTGCTGCCAGGGCCAGTTCCATCAACGCTTCCACAATCCGGTACATGCCTCCTTTTGGGTACCAGACGCCATGCGCTAACTCCGTATAGGGCATCATCGAAAATGTAGCTGGCGCCTCAAAGGGACTCAAGCCCATATACACGTCCTGAAAAGTGAAGGCCGCCTTTAAGCGAGGGCTGGTGAAGTAGCGAGCCATATTGTCGTAGTGCTTCACCAGGGGTTTGATCTGGTGCAGCAGCGGGATATTTTGCAGCGAGAAAAAGTCAGCTGCCCGGCGAAAATCGCGGTTTACCAACTGTTTCATGGCCACGTGATAATGACGACAGCCCTCATCGAGATAGCGCAGCAAGCCATGAAAGCTGCCGGGTTCGATGCGCTCCAGTTGTTCCTGCAGATGCTTCATGTCTGAAGTCAGCGCCAGTTGGCTGTTGTCGTCAAAGACCAGGTGATAGGTGGGATCCACACGCTGCAAGTCCAACATCTCGGTGAAAGACGCCCCCATGGCGGCAAATTCGGCCTCATAAACCAGCGGCATTACCAGCAATGTTGGTCCGCAGTCAAAGTGATGGCCATCACGCACAAACCGGTCGCAGCGGCCACCGGGACGGCCGTTCTTTTCCAGCACCGTAACGTGCAGTCCCTGTTGTGCCAGGTGAACGGCCGTGGCAATACCGCCAATGCCCGCGCCAATGACAATAACTGAAGGCTTTTGCACCATATTCATCAGGGCATCTCCTCACGCCATGACTTTGAAGATGATCTGCCTGTTTGCTGCATGGACGAAGCAACTGTTTGTTTCAAGGCGGTCAGACCCACCTTAAAACCAGACTTTGCACTTTTGCGTTCAGGGTAAGCAGCCCGCAGGTGATAATCATCTTTTTCGATGGCGTCCAGGACGACCTCAAAGCGGGCAATATAAGCGTACCCGGTCAGGCGGCAGCGTAGATTTTCTACCCGCGCCAGGTACGTTCTGCCCAGGGCAAAATAACGGCGCGCCAGATGCACGCGCTGCCGCACCCAGGCGCGATACGCCTCATGATTGACATCTGTGGGAATAAGATTGTGCTGGTTCAGGTATTCACAGGGGATGTTGTAGTAGCCAACGGCCGTATCCTCAATGGCGTCACGCAGCATGTGGATGATGTGTGCCCCGGTTACGGCGAAATAGCGGGTTTCATCCTGAGGCGACCAATCATGATGGCCAATGAAAGTGTGCAGGGCTTCGGTAACGGCCGTTGCCAGAGCCTTTGTATATTCGTCCAGTTCTGCCTGGGAGATGAACCGACCTTTCCGTTCGGCATCAAATACCATAACAGCCATCATTTGTTCGATGTAAGTGCGCAGGCCTTTGTTTGTCGCCTGGCTGCCGTGGATCAAATCGGCAACCAGCTTTTCTTCTGGACACAAATCCAGCGGCCAATCACCCTGGCAGCACCGGGCAATAATCTCCTGCTGACGTGCCAAAAAATCGAGGCGCGCTGCCTGCGATGTTTGCTCTTGGTCAACCACATCATCAACCCAGCGGAAATAGGCGTAAGCACGATACGCATTGGCAATCAACGGGCGATCAACCAGGTAACGAATGGTGAAATAAGTCTGGCTGCTGGCTTCCCTGGTAATGAACTCTGCCAGATGAGAGGGGGCAAAAGAAAATCGGTGAAGTTTTTCTTGTTCCCGACTTTTGTTTACGGACGATTGCTGACTGGTCAACTTTGTTTGATACAGCGCTAACAACGGATGGGACATCTACTCTGCCTCCGGCAAAACAGTAATATTGTAATGTGAAGCAAAACGATTGTGAAATGATTCACATAGTTTTACGTGACCAACCAGCTAAAGTTGCGAAATTGGTAGAAGCGGTGCAGCCAAATGGGTATACGGCCGTTGATGCTCTGGCAGCGTCAGCGCTTCAACCCGCAAATAGTCATCGATATGCGACAAACCTGAAATGTCTGGCCTCAACCCAAGTGTATCGTCGCCTGGCGACGTTGCTTTGAAGCGGTCATTTCAGTTTTGGCAGGTGGAACACCCGCCAAAACTGAAATAACCCCAAACAATTTACCGCACGGGGTGCGAAGCACCCTCGTGCGGGCTAGCGGCTTTGGTGTTACATGTGGTATGAAAATCTGGAAAGGGAAGCCGTCTTATTTTGATTCAAGCTCAAATTTTGAATTGCTGGCAGCGTGTACGGCAAATTTACTTAACAACCAGCGGTAGAAAGACCTGATTTGCCCCTGCCGCTCCTGCCTTAACCGTAATATTCACCGTGGTCGGCTCAGACTCGTCGAGACCATCACTGACACGATACGTAAATCTGTCTGACCCCACAAAACCCTCATCAGGGGCATAAGTGAAGGCACCTTCCGGGTCGAGCTCCACGGTTCCATTCACTGCCTGCTGCACCAGTTGCGCTGTCAATGGGCTTCCGCTGCCATCTGCATCGCCATCATTCACCAAAACGCCCGGCGCAGGTATGGTCAAAGGTACGTTCCTATCGGTTTCATAGCTGTCATCCAGCGCAAACGGCGGCACGTTTTCACCCTCCGCCAAAACGTTGATGGTAACAGTTTCTGCATGAGCGGAAGTAAAAACGCCATCGTGAACGTAGTAGGCAAAGGAGTCCGTCCCGGTAAAGCCTGCATCCGGCGAATAGGTGAAGGAGCCATCCAGATTCAAGGTTAAAGTTCCATTTGCCGGTGGTTCGATGAGGACAGGCGTCAGGGAGTCCTCATCATTGTCGTAATCGTTGTGCAAAATACCTGGAGCCGAAACCATCAGATCGTTGTTGGTCAGGGTATAGAACACGTCTTTGCCAGTGACTGGCGCGTGGTTAGGGTCGTCGCCGCTTGAGACGCGAACCAGGGCCGCTTGCGGATCATCAATGCCCTGAATGTATCCGGCCGCAATCAAGTCTCCGGTTGTGGAATCAAGGGCAATGCCTGTGGCACACTCATAGGGATTACTCAAGGTAAACGCTGCTTGGCCGTCGCCGCTGAAGTCAGTGTCAAATAATCGTGATAACGGATTAAAGCGAACCAGAGCAAACCGGTAGTCGCTGCCCACGGTGCAGCCAGCTATGACGATGTCGCCATTGGCGGCCAGCGTCATATCATAAGCACGCGCTGGAATACCAAAGCTGGCGCCATATGTAGCGTACTTAACGCCATCTGGCTTGTAGAGAGTAATCATCACCTCATTATTGGTTATGCCACCATGTCCGGTGACAACAATGTCGCCGTTGTAGAGTACGGTAACGGCCGTTGCCTCATCAATGCCACCAAGATCTGTTACAACACTGCCAACGCCATCGCCAAATGCGAGATCGGGATTACCGTTCGCCAGATGGCGGGCCAGGCCAAAGTTGAAGTTGCCCGCATCGTTGTTCCAGCCAGCCAGCACAATCTTGCCGTCCGGCTGCAGAGTCAAGTCATTGACACCGTTGAAATCAGACTGGTTAGCGAAGTTGCTAAAGGTGTAGCCGCCGCCGACAAAAGTATCATCCAGAGAGCCGTCCGCGTTAAAGCGGGCCAGGAAGTAGAGCGTCCCCAGCAGATCGATACCAGCTTCACCGGCAACCAAAATCTTGCCGTCCGGCTGAACCGCAACGGCCCGTGCCGTTTCGTCGCCGCCGAGGTCCAGGGTGGTGAAGAAATCAGTCGAACCATCGGGCTGGTAACGCCACAGGGCAATGTCACCCTGGGACTGGGTAATTCTGACCTTGCGTCCGGCAATCACGATATTGTCGTCGGCATCCAGGGCCACCGCCTGGCCGTAAGTGTGCTGCGCCGCCGGACCGCCGCCTGGGCTTTGCGAGACGATGCCGGTGCCGTTAAAGCTGGTGTCCAGGCTGCCGTCGGCGCTGTAGCGTACGGCCGTCATCCGGTCTGTACCCAGCAAGTAATGATAGCCCACGGTAACGATACGGCCGTCGGAGGTAACGGCCGTGTCATTCAACTGTTCAGCCTCGCCGGGGGAGACGTTGGTGGTCACCCGCCCGCCGTCATCCAGACTGCCGTCCGGGTAAAGACGGGTCAGGCGATGAACGCCGTCACTTGTACTAAACACCAAGATTTTACCGTCGGGTTCAAGGGCTATATCTCTTACGAAATTCTTGTCGCCATAATCAAGCGTGACAAAGCCGGCCCCATCGCCAAAAGCAGAGTCAGGGGCACTACCAGGCATGTAGCTGGCTAAGATGAGTTGGCTATCATCTTCAGATGAATAAGTATCACGCCCGGCTACCAGGATGGTGTTATCGGGTTGTAACAGGACGCGTGAAGCGAAGATTGGACCGGCTGAGGTAGCCAGCGCAAAGCGGCCATCCGTGCCAAAGGTGGTATCCAACGAGCCATCAACATTGAAGCGGGCTATCTCACCGGCGCGATAACTTATGGCAATGATTTTGCCATCCGGCTGCACGACTGCATCACTCGGTGCAAATTCACCAAACGCGTTGCTTCGTAATTTGCCGTCGTTGTCCAGGGTTGTATCCAAACTCCCGTCGGCATTGTAACGCGCAATCGCCGTATCATAATCACTATCCGTGTAGTCATAAGCATAGCCAAAGGCAACGATTTTACCGTCGTCCTGAACAACCAATTTATCTATTACTTCGTTGTTACCAAAACCGGCGAGGTGCCGGCCGTCGCCGCTAAAACTGTTGTCCAGGGTACCATCGGAATTGTAGCGGGCTATAGCAAAGTCATCATCACAGAAGACAATGCCGCAGTCTTCTCCCCATCCACCAACGACAATTTTGCCATCCGGCTGCAAAGCCACTGCCTTAGCCCCATCAGAACCACCATCAAAATCGGTGGTCAGGCGGCCAACACTGTTAAAACTGCTGTCCAGGCTGCCATCGGGGTTGTAGCGGGCTACGGCAAAATCGATGAAATCTGAACTGCCGACCACCACAATTTTGCCGTCGGGTTGAACGATGACATCGCGGGCACGATCAGCGGTACCCAGTCCGATGTCAGTCGTGACTTCTCCGGTGTAATTAAAGCTGGTGTCTTTGCTGCCGTCGGCGTTGAAGCGGGCCACCCAGAAATCATCATTCTGATTCGTGCGAATGGCGACATATTTGCCGTCGGGCTGAATTGCCCAGCTGTCAACAGAGGTGCTGCTGAGGTCGAATTGGACTGTACCGCTGCCGTCCGGCCCAAAGCCCCGGCCAAAGGATTTGACCAACAGGTCATCGGCGTCACCCGCTTGGGCCGGAGTGACCAGCCAGGGGTTGCCCACTAGCAGTAACCCCAAAAGGATTAAGATGGGTATGGTTAAAAAGAGAGTTTTGTATTTCATGATTATGTTCCTTCGTAAACGTAGGTCGGATTGACAATCCGACCTACGATTTTCATTCATGGTGCTGAGCTTGCGCTCATGTCGTCTGCTTCCATTCAGGCAAAGGTAGATTGTGGTTTACAGGCTTGAACCATGGCCAAAACATGACGATGATCTGTGCCGCAGCAGCCGCCCATCACATTGAAGTTGACCAGTTGGCGGCGCAGTGCATCGTAGTGGTGACCCAATTCAACCGGGTTGCCTGCATCCAGTTCTTCTGCCTCGTCCAGTTCAGCGTGGCTGCGCCTGGAGGCGTTGGCCCGCAGGCCACCAATGCGCGCGGTCCAGCTTTCGCCTGCGGTCAGGGCATCCTGGAAGTGATCGGGATGGGCACAGTTGATCATGTAGTAGGCAGGGTAATTGTCTGTGGCGTCATCTACTTGCTTGATGGCCTGTGGCAAGGTTTGGCCGGAAGGTAAACGGCCGTCTGTCTCCACCGTAAAAGAGATAACCACGGGCAGCCCGGCCGCTTTGGCCGCCTGCGCCACGCCAATGGCTTCTGCCACATAAGTCATCGTGATCGCCGTGATCATATCTGCCTGTGTGATTCTGAATGTGTTGATTTGCACGGCATGGTACTGCTGCGCTTCGTCAGGCGTCATCAAGGCGTCAATCACATAGCCATCACCACGAGGGCCAACGCAGCCACTAATCACCATGGGGCTTGCATCTGTTTCAAATTCGCGGCGGATATCCTCTAGCAAGGCGATGGCCTGCCAGTTGACCCGCACCAACGCCTCTGCCGAATAGCCTAACTTTGCGCCCCAGTCCGGGCTGCTGCGCCAGGTGGGTGCTTCCAGAATAAAACCAACTTCGTGTGCTTGGGCGATGGCCGCATAGGTTTTGAAATAACGACGCAGGGCCAGTTCCCCTTCTTCCTGTTGCAGCAGCGTAAAAGCGGCAAACTCTGGCAGTTCAAATCCGTCGTGGAAAATAAGGGTGGTTTCAATGCCCCCATCCGTCAGAAATAGGTCGCCTTTGAGTTGAGGTAAATTGCTTCTGTATTTTGTCATGAGACATCTCCTAAATAAGTTTGGACTTTTTGAGATTAGAGATTGGAGACTGGAGATTGGTAATCTCTTTTCTCCAGACTCCCCTATAAACTTTTTGTAGGGTCACTAACGATGCTTCAGCACGTGTTTTGGTCTGATCGCATTCTCAGGGCTATCATTAATTCATCATTAACTACCCCAGTGCGGATGGTTGAACATGCTGCAAATTTCACTTCTGGGTGCCCTGCAGGTATCGTTTAATGGGGAGCAGGCACCGCGTTTTGTCTCGGAGAAGGCGCGGGCACTGCTGTGTTACCTGGTGGCTACGGGGCAGCCGCACAGCCGGGAAGCGCTGGTTGGCCTGCTGTGGGGAGACGATCCAGAAGCAAAAGCGAAGAACAGTTTGCGGGTGGCCCTGGCCAATTTACGCAAGCTTTTCCCCGGATATATTGAAGCGACGCGGCAGGTGGTGGAGTTTGTGGGGGAACGGCCGTATCACCTCGACCTCCACACCTTCACCACCCAGCTCAAAAAAACGGCCGACTGGCAGGCAGACATCGACGAACTGCAAGCCGCCAGCAAGCTGTATCGTGGCGAATTCCTGGCCGATTTTCAAACAGAGAGCATGCCCGCATTTGACGAGTGGCTGCTGGCCCAGCGCGCCTACTGGGATCAAAAGGCACAACACATCTTCGCCACGCTGGCTGAAATGCAGCTTGCTGCCGGTGCCTATGCCGAGAGCGTGGTCACGCTGCGCCGTTTGCTGCAGCTGGAGCCGTGGCAAGAGTCCGCCCATCGCCAGTTGATGCTGGCCCTCAGCCACCAGGGAGATTTGAACGGAGCCCTGGCGCAGTATGAAACGTGCCGCCAGCTGCTGGCTGATGAGTTAGGAGTGGAGCCAACGGCCGCTACCACCGCCCTCTACCAACAAATTCAGACGGCGCGGGCCGGGCGGCCCAGCCATCTACCCACACCGGGCACGCCTTTGGTTGGCCGCCAGGAAGAGCTGGCCCACCTCAGCCAGATGCTGCTGAATCCAGACTGTCGCCTGGTGACAATTAGCGGCATCGGGGGTATGGGCAAAACGCGCCTGGCGCTGGCTGTGGCCCACCAGCTGACGCAGCAAGCAGGGCTGCACTTTCTGGACGGCGTCACCTTCGTCCCCTTGCCAGCCGTTGCCGCCACACCGTCTGCCGCCGATGCCGTGGCAACGGCCGTTGCCCAAACGCTCCAGCTCCACCTGCCTGGCCGTCGTGCCCCGGCTGAAGAAGTTTTAGAGTACCTGGAGCCGGAAGAGCAGCTGCTGGTGCTGGACAACTTTGAGCATTTGCTGGATAGTGTTGGCTGGCTGGCAGCTTTGCTGCAGCGCTGCCCTCACCTCAAGCTGCTGGTCACCAGCCGCGAGCCGCTCAACCTGGCGGCCGAATGGCGCTTCCCCCTGGCCGGGCTGCCCTACCCCACCCGCCGACACCACGCACCCACCCTGAGCCGCCCTGAAACCTTTGCCGCCGTGACGCTTTTTGTGCAAACGGCCCGGCAAGTCAAACCGGACTTCACTCTGACGGCCGAAAACCAACCGTACATTTCCAGTTTGTGCCAGATTGTCATGGGCTTGCCGCTGGCGATTAAGCTGGCGGCTGCCTGGCTGCGCGTCATGCCTGCCGGGCAGCTGACGCAGGAACTGCGCCAAAATCTCGACCTCCTCTCCACGCAAACGCGCGATGTGCCCCCGCGCCAGCGCACCGTGCGGGCCGTGTTTGACGCCACCTGGGAGATGCTGTCGGCACCAGAACAGCAGGCGTTTGCCGCGGTTTCTCTGTTTCGCGGTGGGTTTACGGCCGCTGCTGCCCGCCAGGTGGCCCAGGCCACACCTTTCGTGTTGGGCGAGTTGGTGGATCGCGGTTTAATCCAGCTGGATGCAACCAACCGCTACCAGATGCACGAGCTGCTGCGCCAATACGCCGCTGAAAAGCTGGCGGCAAACGCAGCCGAAAAAGCGCAAGCGGCACAGGCACACAGTCATTACTACAGCGAACTTCTGGCCCAGAGCCGTCTGCACCTTGTCGATGACCAACACCCAGAAATTTTTCAGACCCTGCGCCTGGAGATTGACAATATTCGGGCGGCGTGGCAAACGGCCGTTGCCATCCAGGACATCGACGTTATGCGAGCTGGCCTGTTTTCATTGGGCCACTTTTATTACCATGTGGGCTGGTACCGGGAGGGGATAGCGGTTTTGCAGTCGGCGGTGACGGCCGTTCGTGCGCTGCCGCAGCCGCCAGCCCGCGTGCTGCTGGCCCAACTCCTGGCGCTTTGCGGCATGCTCACCCTGCCGCAAGGCCGCCTGGCAGAAGCGGCCGGACAGCTGCATGAAGCAGTGCAATTAGCCCATGAATTTGAAGAAGGGCCAACCATCGCCCTGGCCGAGAAGTGGCTGGGATGGAGTTATTATCTGCGTGATGATCCTCGTCAGGCAGACCATCATTGCCAACAAGCGCTCGCCGTTTATCGCCAACTTCAAGACAGCAGCGGTACTGCTTCAGTGCTCAACATTTTGGGGCTTGTGGCCCTCGCTCGCCAGCAGTTTGACCAGGCAAAAGCGTATCACCTGGAGGCCATGCAAACGAGCCATGCCCACGACACTGCTGTGCTGAACAACCTGGCCCAGCTGGCCGTCCTAACCGGGGACTATGCCGCGGCCCAACGTTATGCTGAAGAAGGCATCCGGCTGGTTCTGCAAGCCAACAAACAACACGATCTACCCTATCTCTATGCGAATTTAGCACGGGCTAAGTTTGCGTTGGGGGATTTGCCAGGAGCGCGCGATTATTTTGCCAAAGATTTGGCGCTTTCACGCGAGGTAGGCGATCGGCGCGGCGAGGCTGGCACACTCGATTTATTGGGCCGGTTAGCCATTGCCGAAGGCAAGCTTGACGAGGCGCACGATCTTTTACAAAAAAGCCTGGCGCTGAATGAGGCGCTGCAGCGCGATTTTGGCATCCCCTTTAACTATACTAATCTCGGCCGTTGGGCTTTGGCCACAGGTGATCTGCACGCAGCCCAGGCGTACTGTGACACAGCCTATGCGCAGTGGCAGTCACGCCAAAACCAGCGCAATCAGGCCACGGTATTGGCGCTGCTGGCCCAGATTGCGCTGCGCCAGCAGAAGATGGTCCAGGCAGCCACGTATCTGAAGGAAGCGGAGTTGTTAATTGATGGCACAAAACTTAGGGCAACTTGGCTCTGGCTGCAGGCGCATTGGGCCGCTTATTGGCGCCTCCAAGGCGATCAGGCGCAGGCAGATTCTCTAGCTGAATCCATTCTGGCCAGCCCGGCCGCCCACTACGAGACAAAACAGGTTCTGCTGTCTTTTCTGCTTGACTGACAGTTCCATTTAACTCCCCTCCCCCATCAGGTCAGAAGCTGGTGCGTCAACCTGGGTACCAGATGATGCGCGGATCGTCCGCCGCCCGCTGGTAATTCCAGGCCGCTTCAACCATCTTCTTCAGATCATACTCTGGGCGCCAATCTAACAAGAACCTGGCTTTGGAGTTATCCAGCCAGGTTGAACAATACGGCGTTTGAATCTCTACCGTAGGACACCCCCTAGTGGCTGCCAGGTACTCGCCTAGTTCGCCATAATCTACTGGCTCATCCATGCAGATGTTAAACGTTTGCTGGCTGGCCCGCGGATTGTCGATGGCATGCAAGATAGCACTGACCAGGTCCTGGATATGGACAAAGTTGCGCTTGATGGTACGGCCGTCCGCCCCCAGCATCACCGGCACCGTCTCCGTTTCAATAAACTTATCGGCCTGCTCCGCGCCTACCAGATCGCGCCAGCGTGGCGCGCCAAATACATCGTCACCAAACGAGAGCTGATATTTAAAATCGTCCTTCTCCATGATCCAGGGTGCACGTAAACAACATCCGTTCAGGCCATATTGAATGATGTATTGTTCCAGCATCACCTCTTCAAGCACCTTGGACAACGCGTAGCAGCCGGGGTAGGCGGTGTGTTTTTGCGTTTCTGTCACCGGAATGGGATGCGCATAATGAAAGTGACCGATACTGGCATCGCCGCCGATTAAGATAAATTGTTCAAACGTCGGACTGGTCCGGCACGTTTCTAACATCCAGAACAGCCCTTTAATGGCCACGTCCATGATTGTGTCCGGCGACTCTTTGCTGGTCGCCAGGTGCAAAACGTGGGTGACATCACAAATAGCTTCCTCGACTAACGGCCGTTGTTCAATGGAACCCTGAACAATTTCCAGGCGGTCGCGCGGGTCTAAAACCCGGTTGTGGCAAAGCGCCCGGACAATGAAGTGCTCAAATTGTGGTTCAGCCAGTAAACGATCAATAAAAACCTGACCAACTTTTCCCGTTGCTCCTGTGACCAGGATGCGTTTTGTTTGCGGCACGGTTCCCTCCTCTAGAAGAAGATTTTATTCAGTTGTGGCGTTACGCAGGCGCAGTGCGTAAACGTTGATGATCAGGGCAATTAAGAGGATTACCCCTCGTACCCACAGGCGGACAAAGATGTCCATCTGCAACTGGTTCAGCCCATTGTTTAATACCCCCAGGATCAATAAACCAATGACTGTGTTTTTAATGCCCCCTTCCCCGCCAAACAGTGAAGTCCCACCCAAAACAACGGCCGAAATACTGTCCAGCAAAATAGCGTCCAGGCCATAACCCTGGGCGCTGCCCAGCCGACCTGTGTTTAACATGCCGGTAAGGCCAGCGGTGAAGGCGGAAATTGTGAGGCAAGCAGCGACGATGTTCCTGGTGTTGATGCCGCTTAGCCGGGCGGCTTCGCGGTTGCTGCCGGTCATATAGACGTAACGGCCGAATTTGGTATACGCGAGCACAACATGGCCGATGATTAGCGCCGCCACGCCAGTCAGGATGACGATGGGCAGCCGCCACGGTTCTGTTTCGCCAATATATTCACCGCCCAGATAGGCCAGCAGCGGCGGCAGCGTGTACAGAATCGATCCCTTGGTGATGTACATGCCCAGGCCAGAGGCAATCTGCATGGTGGCCAGGGTGGCCATAAACGAGGGCAGGCCGATGCGGGTGGTGCTCCACCCGTTGAGCAGGCCAATGCCCGTCGCGGCCAGCGTGCCAATTAGCACGGCCGGAATCTGGGGCATGCCCATCTCGCCAAACAAAACGGCCGAAATAACGCCCGTCATCGTGGCCACGGCGGCAATACTCAGATCGATTTCGGCGCACAGCAGCACAAAAGTGATGCCCGTGGAGACAATCGCCAGGGTGGCAATCTGCCCCAGGATGTTGCGAAGATTGATGACGTTAAAAAAGCTGTCGGTCGTGACGCTGAAGAAGATCACCAACACCACCAGGGTCACAAAAGGCGCCAAATCACGAGCCCGCCGTCTGGCCCAGTGGGAGAGGGCAGCCAGGTAATTGGTTTGCTGGCTTTGCAAGTAAGAAGTTGTTTTGTCCATAACTTATTCTTTCAGGCGTAGGTCATTAGATTTTCTTTGGTTAATCGACTGCCCGTCAGTTCGGCGGTAAGGCGCCCTTTGCGCATCACCAGTGCCCGGTCGGCAATGCTCAAGATCGTTTCTGGCTCGGCGCTGATGAGCAGCGTGGCCACGCCCTGGTCACGCAAACTGTTAACGATGGTCATCACTTCATCTTTGGCGCCGACATCAATACCGCGCGTCGGTTCGTTGAGGATGAGCAGTTTGGGCGTTTGCGTCAGCCATTTGGCCAGCACTACTTTTTGCTGGTTGCCGCCGCTCAGCGCCCCAACGGGCAGGGTTGGCCGCGGCGGATGGATGTGCAGGTTTTTTATCTGCGTCGAGGCGATGTCTACTTCGGCTTTTTGGTTGAGCAAACGGCCGAGTAAACGGGGCAAATGGGCCAGGGTAATGTTTTTATAGATTTCCTGCTGCAGCATCAGGCTGTCGTGCCGGTTTTCGGGGACGTAGGCAATGCCGGCCGTTTTGGCCTGGGTGGTGTTGTGGAAGTTGAGGGAACGGCCGTTCAACCGCATCACCCCTTCGTCAAACTGCTCCGCGCCAAAGAGGCAGCGCGCCAACTGAATTTGACCGGCCCCCATAAAGCCAAACAGTCCGACAATCTCCCCGGCGTGCAGCTCAAAAGAAACGTCGCGAAAATTTCCCTGCTGCGTTAACTGCTCCACAGCCAGCACCACGTCACCCACAGCATGTTCCTCGGCGATTTGGCTTTCTTCTTCATACGATTGCTGCAAAATGCTGGCATCGGCCCCGATCATCAGTTCAACCAGTTGATGTTTGCTGCTGTCTTTTGCCTCTAAAACGGCTACCTGATGGGCATCCTTCAACACCGTAATCCTATCACTAATTTCCAAAACGTCTTCTAAAAAATGGGAAATGAAAATGAGGCTTTTCCCCTGTGTTTTTAAGCTGGCAATAAAGTCGAACAGGCGACGTATTTCTGGCGGCGACAGCGCCGAAGTCGGCTCATCCAGAATGATGATCTGTGCCCCGCTAAAAATAACGCGGGCGATTTCCACAATTTGCTGCGTCCCGACCGGCAAATGCCCCATCATGGTAGTGACGTCAATTTCCAGGCCCAACTGCTGCAAATGCATTTGCGCTTCATGGTTCATCCGCTTGCGGTCTACCAGGCCGCGGCGCGCGGGCAGCAGGCGGCCAAACAGATTTTCGGCCACGGATAGATGCTGGAACGTGCTCAGCTCTTGAAAGACCATGCCAATGCCCTGTGCCTGGGCATCGGCCGGGGAAGAAAACCGCACCGGCGCTCCGTGCAAATGCATCTCCCCTTCGTAATCGCTGTAGACACCGGCCAGCAGCTTCATCATCGTGCTTTTGCCCGCCCCATTTTCGCCCACCAGCCCGTGCACTTCTCCGGCCCGCAGATCAAAGTCCACATTTTCCAGGGCGGTAACACCACCGTATCGTTTAGAGATGCGGTGTAACGTCAAAATAGGAGAGGGTGTTGTGTTGGATACGTTCATCAGGAAACGACAATTTCATGGGGTGATGCGTGAAACGTGAAACGCGACCGAGGTAAATCACGTTTCACGTTTCACGTTTCACGAACCTCTCAGCCCCTGAATACGATTAAAGCAGAAGCTGTTCTTCCATAAAAAGAAGTCCATCAGCGTTTGTCGAGGTAATGACCGGGCCATCCATCAAAATGTATTTGGGAATGTTGGTGACGCCGGTGGCGGCCATGGCCCCGATGAGCAGCGCGCCCCAGTGGATGCGGCTGGAAGGATTACGCACGGACGTGAGCAGCGTGCCTTCGCTCACGGCGCGGATGGCTTCCGGCATGGCGTCAATACCACCCAGCACAATCTCACCCTGGCGGCCCGCATTTTGAATCACTTTAGCCGCCGCCAGGGCCATGTCATCATTATGGAAGTACCCGGCCTTGATATCGGGATATTTAACCAGGTAATCTTCCCAGAGAGACGCTACTTTGTTCACATCCCAATCACCGCTGTCTTCCGCCAAAACGGTGATGTTGGGATACTTGGCCACGGCCTGTTTAAAGCCTTGGGCGCGTTTTTGCGCGCCAGTGTGCCCCAAGGCGCCCTGCGTCATAATGACATTGCCGCTGCCGCCAATTTCTTTGAACAAGGTTTCACTTACCACTTCGCCCATGAAAATATTGTCTGGTTCGAGGAAGGTGGTGATGCCAATATCGTCTTTGGAAATGGTGGTATCCATTTGAATAACCGGGATACCTTTTTCAATCATGCGCGAGACGGGGTCAACCAGGGTATCAATGCCGAAGGCTTGAATGGCCACAAAATCCCACTCGCGGGCTGCCATGTCTTCCACGCCTTTGCGTTGGGTATCAATACTCAGGCCGCCATCAAACCAGGTGACTTCGATCCCCAGCCACTTTCCCCATTTTTCGGCGGCTTCTTTGCCCTGGGCGCACCAGGTAGCCCCTAACCCGGCATTGGTGAAGGCGGCTTTTAACGGCCGTCCAAAAGCCAACGCACCGTCAGCTCCGGCAGCTGCTTCCGGTTCAGCCGAGCTGCACGCCGCCAGCACACCCAGACCAGCCATGGCCGCGGCTCCGCGCAAAAATCCACGCCGGCTGACGCTGCTGTTTGTCAATTCAGAAAAACGTACGCTATTTTCCTCCGAGGTCATCTTTCATCTCCTTTCATGCATTTATCATAGGCTCTTTGGGATTTCCTGGGGTTTGCAACAAATTAACGCGAATGATCACGAAAATTAGCGTTCATTCGGGCTAATTCGCTGCAAAAATCAGCCTGAGCCCGCCAAATCCTAAATACCCACATTTAAAACGATTGATTCACAAATACCTGCTGCGCTTTCACCTCCTTTCATTTGCCAAAAGCATCCTTACCGCTGCCGACGGCGACGGCCGTAATCAAACGTAATCGCCAACAGCAGCACAAACCCAATTACAATTCGGTGCCAGAATGGGTTAATGTTCAACATGACCATCTCATTTTGTAAGACACCAATCAGCAGCGACCCCACCAGAACACCCAATATCGTGCCCTGGCCGCCCATCAGGCTTAAACCACCCAGAATGCAGGCGGTAATTGCCAACAGCTCAAACCCCTCCCCTGCTCCTGGGTGCCCCAGGCTCAAGCGACCGGCCTGGATGATGCCCACCAGACTGGCGCACACCACCGAGATGACGTAACACAAAATAACGCGAGCATCAACGTTTACGCCAGAAAGGCGCGTGGCTTCCATATTGCCCCCCACCGCATAGATTTGCCGCCCGATGTAGGTGTAGCGCAGCAAGTAGTGAGCCAGTAAAGCCACCACCACGCAAATGGCCACCGGCACAGGTACAATTCCAAACAGAAATCCTTGTCCCAGGAAAGCAAACGAGTCCGGCACCCCGGTGATGGGGAATCCGTTTGTCAAGACCAGAATCGCTCCCCTGGCTACCCCCAACGTGACCAGCGTCACCAGGAATCCATGCATCCGCAGCTTGGTGACGTACAGACCATGAAAAGTACCAATGGCAATGGCTACCAAAAAAGTCAGGAGAATCCCCACAGGCAGCGGCAAACTCATTCTGACGATGAAATAGGCAGTTAACACGCCGCCCAGGCCAATAATGGAGCCCAGGGAGAGATCAATCCCGGCAGTAATAATGGTGAAGCCAACGCCGATGGCCGCAATGGCCAAAATAGCGGTGTCTCGGGTGAGAATCTTCAGGTTTTCGATGCCGATGAATCGGGGATTAACAAAAGCTCCAATGAGGAACAGGATAATCACCACCACAATATTCAAAAACTCCGGTGCGGTAACGATTCCTTTTAATCCATCAACTACAGGACGATTGCGCGAATTGGGTTTTGCCACAGCGTTATCCATATTCCTTCTCCCTTGTCATCTCCGTTTCTGCTGGCAGCTCACTATCGACGGTCAAAAACTGGGTGGCGCAGGTCATGATTTCTTCCTGGCTGAAATTGCCACGTTTAAACTCCCCGGTAATCCTTCCCTGGCACATCACTATCACCCGGTCACTCATGCCAATGATTTCCGGCATCTCTGAGGAAATCATCAAGATACCGATGCCCTGTTGGGCCAGACGGCCCATCAGCGCGTGGACTTCCGCTTTGGCGCCAATGTCAATGCCCCGAGTCGGTTCATCCATGATCAGCACCCTGGGTTCCGTACTCAGCCACTTGGCCAGCACCACTTTTTGCTGGTTGCCGCCGCTTAGGTTCCGCACTCGCTGCGCCAGGCCAGGCGTGGCAATAGAAAGGGCAGACACATACTCGCGGGTGACTTTTTTGGCCTCGCCGTTTTTGATAGCACCGAACATATTGGAAATGCGCGGCAAAATAGCCATGGTGGTGTTGTCCTTCACGTCCATTTCCAGAATAAGGCCATGCAGTTTGCGGTCTTCCGGTATCCAGCCGATGCCCTGTTTCACAGCTTGCATGGGAGAGTTGATGTTGACGGAACGGCCGTTTATCAACACCTCTCCCTGCGTCACCTTGTCCACCCCACAAATGAGGCGCACCAGTTCCGTGCGGCCAGCGCCGACCAGGCCAGACAGCCCCACAATCTCCCCGGCGCGGACCGTCAGATCGATGTGTTCCACACCGTTGTCGCCACAAAGGTCGCGTAGTTCCAGCACCGGCTCCCCAATCTCGGCTTCCGTTTTGGGGAACAGCCCCACGTCCCGGCCCACCATCAGGCGGATGATTTGTTCTTCGCTGACTTCCGCAATGGGGTAAGTGCCTACGTGACGGCCGTCGCGCATAATGACCACCCTGTCCACAATCTGCCGCACCTCATCCAGCCGGTGGCTGACAAACACCACCGCCACACCGCGCTCCTGCAAACGACGCATGAGGCTGAAGAGTGCGGCCGTTTCCTTACTGGACAAAGCCGAAGTAGGCTCATCCATCAAAATAAGCTGCGCATTCTGGGACACTGCCTTGGCGATTTCCACCATTTGCTGCGCGGCCACGTTCAATTCGTGCACCAGCTTCTTGCCGGGAATGTCCGCCCCCAGGTCGTGCAAAAGCGCTTCTGCCTCCCGGTTCATGCGCCGGAAATCTACCATGCCCAAAGCAAGACGCGGTTCCCGGTTGAGGAAGATGTTCTCCGCCACAGACAGGTAAGGGATCAGCGCCAATTCCTGATGGATGGTGCTGATGCCCAGTTTTTGCGCCTCTTGTGGACTGTGAGGAGACACTTCCTGGCCGTTAAAGTGAATCGACCCGCTGTCCTTCAAATGAATCCCGGACAGAATTTTGATCAAGGTTGATTTACCGGCTCCGTTTTCCCCCAAAAAACCCACAATTTCACCGGGATACACCACAAAATCAACCTCATCCAGCGCCTGCACACCGGGAAAGCTTTTCGTGATATGTTCCATCTTCAGGAGGGGCTGCTGCATGTCCACTGTCTACTTCGCTCCATTGCCCTAGGGCAAACCATTGCCGTAGGCTAACCAGCTGGTTAGCCTACGGCATCTTTATCTCTTATTGTGAGGCAATACCGATGGAATCAAGATACGCTTTATACTGGTCCAGAGACTCTGCTTTGATGACGTCTACCCCTGTATTCAGGCGGATTTTGCCCTCGTCGCCCAACTCATCCAGGTATGGATCGAGCAAGGCCATTGTCTCTTCCACACCCAGGATGGACATGGCGTGCATCACGTAGCCGCTCAGATAGCCATAGAAGTAAACACGCTGACCAATCATGGCCTGAACCACGCCTTCTTCCATACAAACCTGCGTTTCTGGCTCGGCATCAAAGGCAATGAGCTTAACTTCGCCAACCAGACCGGCCTGCTTGATTGCCTGGCAGGCTGCCGGGCCATCGTAAGAGTAGAAGGTGATGAACCCAGCCAGCTCATCGCCGTATTTCTGGATGGCGGTTTGGGCATTGCTTAAAGCCACCTCGGGCTTGATGTCGTCTAACATCACTTCCACCAATTCCATGTCTGTGCCTTCAAACACGTCATTTACCCCGGCAATACGATCCTGCGCATTTTGCGCCGTGGCAAACCCGACCAGACCCACCACTTTGCCCGAACCGATGATTTCCAGGGCCGCTTCGGCCGCTGCCCGGCCAGCGTCGTAATCGGACATACCAATGTACATGGCACGATCGCTGCCGGTGGCGTCGGAATCCATATTGAGAACGATGGTGCCCTGATCCACCGCTCGTTCGATGATGGATGCGGGCGCCTCACGGTCAATCGCGGAAAAGACGATGCCCGTATACCCATCATTGACGAAGGTTTCTAACATGGAAAGTTGTTGGCTTAGCAGGTCAGAAGCCGTTGGCGCCTGGAAGGCAATCGGTACGCCGAGTTCTGATGAGGAACGGGCCACGCCGATTTGAGCCGCTGTCCAGAATGGGGAGAGGTTGTTGGCCAGGAAGGCAAATTTAGCCCCTGCAGGTGCGCTTTGCCCGGCGGTTGCTTCCTTGAGCACTTCTACGGCCTCAAACAATTCATTGGGCCGGTAGGGATTGTCCTCCGGCGCGTCAGACATTTCCTCTGATTCCGCCTCTACTTCTACGGTTTCCACCACGGTTTCGACGACAGTTTCCACCACGGTCTCAACCACGGTTTCCACCACCGTTTCCACGACTGTCTCAACCACAGGCACTTGAACTTCTACGGTTTCGACAATCCGCTCAGGTTCGGCTGTGGTGGTGCAGCCAGCCAGAAACAAAACGAACACGGCCGTTGCCAACAACATGAACTTTTTCACACTTTTTTTAGTTTTCACTTCAATCCTCCTCGCTTCAAAGCAGGTGAACATTTTGAACAATGTACATTTTCAACTCTGTATACTCGCAAAGGGCATAATTTTTCATTTTGCCACAGGTGACATGGTGGAAAAGTGCCCGCCGCCAGTATAAATCTCTGATGGTTGAAGATATTGTGTATTCTTTTGCCTATGCACCTCCCTTTGGCAAGACATCGTTGCTGGACAAGTGGTGTAGCTTGTGAATCGGGCTCAAAAGTGATAAAACTATGACCAGATCAATGAAAATGGGGCGCCTTTCTGGCAGCAAACAACCCTGCCGATTGGATCATCGCATTCATTCACATTTGATCTGTCACCGGGTAGGAGACTCGTCAATCTTGCCGGATGGGGCGAGTCTCTTACTTACGCTGTGTGCGAGTAAGCAAGTTTACTTCCTTAGCTATTGAGCATGGCACACGAACCTCTTTCAATCAGCGATGTACTTAATAAATACGTTCTGGGTTTGGTCTCTTTGACTGACGAGGTGATACGGCGCAGCAGGAGTTCAACGGACAGCCTGGCCATCTCTTCAGTCGCGATATCTACCGTTGTAATGGGCGGATTCCAAATACTGAGCCATTCCGTATCGTTGAAAGCCGCCACGGACATGTCACCGGGAATACAAATATTTTGCTCACCGAGGACTTTAAGAATGCCCATCAGGATGCGGTTACTCCCGGCCAAAACGGCCGTCGGCCGTTCCGGAAGCTGCAACAATTCCTGTATCCCAGCCTCACCATGTTCTTGCGTAAATGAGCCAATACGTATCAGTTCATTGTCTAAGGGAATGTTGGCATCATTCAGCGCATGGCGATAGCCGTTATATCGGTATTCGCCAGTTGTTAGATCCGTCTGGCCCATCACCAGGCCAATTCGGCGATGACCCAACCCGATTAAATAATTCGTAATTTGATAAGCACTTTGTATATTGTCCGCTAACACACCGTCGAGCAAATCCTCCTCGCAGCGGCGATTGAGCTCAATAATTGGCATTCCCTCTTTAACCAGCCGCCTCACGAATTTAGAGTTCTTACCGTTGAGGGGCTGTGTGTAGATAATGCCATCAACTCGTTTTTCTTGAAGGATCTTCAAATAGCCCAAATCCACCTCGGCATCTTCATTGTTGATGCACAAGATCATGCCATAACTGTTTTCATGCAGCATCCTTGAGACAGATTGAATGATGAGACTGTCATACAGGCTCGCTATTTCTGGAACGATAAGCCCTACCAGGCGGGAAGATTGACCTTTCAGGCCTCTGGCCAGCCAATTAGGCTGATAGCCTAGTTCGTCGACAGCTTCGTCAATGCGCCGCTGTGCATCGGCACTGACATAACCGCTTTGGTTGAGCGCGCGGGAAACTGTCGATTGTGACAGCCCGGCTCGTTTGGCGACATCCCTAATTGTGGCAGCCATGTTTTGTCTCTATGCCTTATCTTTTGGGTATGAAAACTGATGTGACAGCGTTACCATCATAATAGATCTGGTTAATTACTGTGTGATGCTCAGGAAGAAATATCCCCTGAGTGGGAAGGGTGGTTTCGAGTGAGAATGTTGTGGAAATAATGTGGAAACGTTTCCACATTAAGGCATTATAAAACCACCTGGCCGATTTGTCAAAGGTGTTTTTATGGCCATTTTTATGGCAAAATTTCAGCGGACTCCTCCCCGCATTTTTATGAATTTCTTGTACCCGGATAAGCTGGCTTAAAACCAAAACGCCGTTGCCAGCTCCCCTAAAGTGGCTTAACGCGCTACAATCCCCCCGTTGAATAGACAGTCAGGGCTTACGCACTGACGGATTAATGAGCCGCGAATGACGCGAATTTTCACGAATTTCAACCCAATTTCGCGCTAATTCGTGAAATTCGTGGCAAAAAACCCCGCCTGCGTAAGTTTTGCAGTGTTTGATGAAGAATTTAATACCCAATGAGTAACAGCGAGTTTGTTTACAAGCCCCAGGATGTCAACTATCTAGGCTTTCTAGAAGCCCAGCTGCGGGATATGACCGGCGTGCACACTCTGGCCTACGAGCTGATCCAAAACGCCGACGATGTCCAGAATGAAGACGGCCGTTTCCCCGTCACCACGCTCTCTTTTGATGTCACCGATGAAGCCCTGATTGTGCACAACAACGGCCGTTTCCGACCGATAGATTTTGAGCGGCTGCAGAATATCGCTGGCGGCGGCAAGCGAGAAGAAGCCGGTGTTACCGGCGCCTTTGGCCTGGGATTCCTGGCCGTGTACCAGGTTACCGACGCGCCGGAAATCTTTTCCAGCGGCCGTCACTGGATTATTCGCCCGGACGCCCCCACCGAGCAGCGCATTATCGAGCGAGCCGCCGAAACCAGCGGCACCACCTTTCGCCTGCCCTGGGCCTTCGACCCGGCCTCCCGCGTGCGCCGCACCCTGCGCCTGGAAGCGATTCGCCCCGAACAGCTGGACAGTTTTGCCCAACAAATGGGGGAAGCGGTTGCCCAGGCAGCCATCTTCCTGCAGCGGCTAATGGAGCTGGAAGTCAGGCGAAATGGCATCACAATCCGCCGTGTGGAACGCCACCTCGACGGTGACCGGCTGCGGCTGACCGATGCAACTGGCCAGGTCAGCGAATGGCTGCTGCTTACCGGTGATTTTGCCGCTGCGGCCGGGCGGCTGCGCCAACAGTACCCCTGGCAAATCGAAGAACAGCGGCACAGCCGGGTGCAGCTGGCCCTGCCCACTGCTACCCGGCTGCCAGCCGGGCGGCTCTACGCCGGGCTGCCAACGGCAGACAGCGTGCCGCTGGCCTTTTACCTAAACGCCGACTTTTTCCCCACCACCGACCGGAAGCGGGTGCACTTTGACAGTGGCTACCAGGCGGAGTGGAACCAGGCAGCCGTGATGGCCGCGGCCACACGCCTGGCAGAAAGCCTGCCCGAGCTGCCCCACCTTCTCTCGGCAAACGGGCTGTGGTCGCTGCTGCAAAGCACCGCCGAGACAGCACGACAGGCGCAGCAGGGCGACCTGCCCGAGGTCTTTGCCGCTTTTTGGCAGGAACTGGAGCCCCATCTACCCCAAACGCCGGTTTTTTACACGGCAGCCGGGGAGTGGTTGCGGCCAGCCGACGGCCGTTTGCTGCCGCCGGGAACGGCCGTTGCCCCACAAACCATCATCCCCCTGCTGCACAACTTACAGATTCCGGTGCAGCATCCCGACCTGGCCAATTATGCTGCCCTGCTGCGCCACATCGGCACACCAACCATTACGGCCCGTGACGTGGCGGCTGGGCTGCACCGCACTGGCCTCACGCGAGCCACTCCGCTGCCGGAAGCGCCGCCTTTTTTGCGCACCCTGGAAGCCTGGCGTCCGCTGTGGGCCTTGCTGGATGGCCTGCTGCGCGGCCTGCCGCCTGCCGAGCGGGCGGGCGCCCTGGCTGACTTGAACCGCTGTGCCGCCGCCCTTACGGACCGGATGATTTTACGGCCGTTGACCCAACTCTACCGCGGCCAGCCCGAAGCCCAGGTGCTTTTCCCCGATGTTGCCTGGCTGCACCCTTCGCTGCCAGACGATAGTTTCCCTGGCCGCTATGTGCCCACCTTTGGCGTGCGCCAGGCGGTAGAGCGATTGGCCGAGATGCCCATTGACCAGCTGGAGCAGGCCTGGCGGTTGGGCCGCCTGGACATACCCCGCCTCTTCCGCTGGTTTGAGACGCAGCAGATTGAGATTTTTGCCGACGACCCGGCCCTGGCTGGTGCCATTCGCCGCCTGCCGCTTTGCCCGGTCGAGGGGACGTTACGGCCGTTGGCCGATCTATTCCTGCCCGGTGGCTTTGAGGACCCGCTTCAGCTTGCCGGGCTGGTAGACGTGCCCGCCATTGGTGGGCGACGCCAGTTTCTCCATGATCTGGGCGTCCAGGAACTGGATTTTGACACCTACCTCCACAGCCACCTGCCGCGTGTGCTGGCGCAGCAGCCAGATTTGCCTGCCGACGGCCGTCACCGGCTGCTGCACCTGCTGGCCAGACGATTGGGCGAGTTCCGCGATGATGAGGCACTGCAAACACAGCTCAGCCAGCTGCCCCTGATTCCCTGCCTGGATGGCTCGTTTCGGGCGGCAGCGTCGGTCTATTTTTCCCGAGAGGTGATGGACCGGCTGGGTTTGCAGGTCCACATTGCCGAACCGGTAGAAAGCACCGCCCAGCGGGCGCTTTACGCATGGCTGGGCGTACGCACCACACCAGCCCCCGCCGACCTGGTGCAGGCTCTGCTCAGGGCCAGCCGGGAATGGGGCACGACGCCGCTGGATGAATCAACCCGCGCCACCGTGCTGAACTGCTGGCAGGCGCTGGCGGCGGGGCTGCAATCTGGCGAAGCAGCGGCTGAGGCGTTGGCTGACCTGCGCCACCAGCCGGTGATGCCCAACGGCCGTCACATTCTGACCCCGCCGGAGGAAATGCTGCTGGCCGACCGGCCGGACCTGGCCGAACAGTTTGCCGACTGGGCGCCTTTCTTCTTGCCGGTGGATGTACCGTGGCGGCCAGCGGCGCTGGCGGCGGGCGTACGGCCGTTGTCGCAGGCCGTGACGTTAACGGTGGTGCATGGTGACGAAGCGGTGGTGGATACGGCCGTGGCAAAACGCATCATGGAGCGCCGCCCGCTGCTGGCACGACTGCTGCACGCCGAAACGGCCGCCGGGCACATCGTGCAGGCTGAGGTGCTGCCAGACGTGAAAGTGATGTCGCTGCCGAACTTACGCATTCAGGCGCAGCTGCGCCGTGGCGACCAGGTAAAAACGGCCGAAGTGCAGCCCGTCTCGGCTAAGTGGATCAATGGTGTGCTGTATCTGGACAGCGAGACACTGCCGGTCCCCTGGACGGCCGTCGCCCGCGAGCTGGCGCAGGCCGCAGCGCCAGGGCGAAATGTGGTGGGGCTGGCCCTGGGAATCAAAGAAGTGCTGGCCGCCGAAACCACAGAAGATGCAACGGCCGTATTGGACGAACTGGGTTATCCGTAAGCGGAGCGAATCCAGCAGTTCTTATACTATTCCAGGCCACGGTCTTTATACACAGCCAGGACCTATCCTTACTGATCTCGTGCAAAGCAACCGGGTTTTAAACCTGTCCCTCCTTCACCTGATAGGTCAATCTATCGTTTCTAGTTTGGAGCTGCCCAAGATTTTTTCTGACGTAATTGAGCAGGTGCTGCCCTTGGTGCAGGCCGAATGTCTGTCGATTATTTTGCGAAAGCACAATCATCGAACCTACGTGGCGGCCGCTGGTTTGGAAGCAGGTCAGCTGCTGGGCCAGCAAGTCCCCCTGGAGGAAGGGGTGCCGGGTGAGGGAATGCGTACCGGGAATGTGGTGCAGGTGGCAGATGAAGACGGCCGTTTTAACATCACCAATGTCTGTCCCTGTCACCTCCAATGACCCCACTAAAAAACAACCTTACGCCCCGACCCAACTGGACAAATCTCCCCGCTTAAGCTTGCTGCCCGTTACTAATCGGCGATAGATGACACTGTAAAAACAGGATCCTTGCTCGTACAGTCCGGCGGAAATGCACATAAGGACATTATGACAAGTGTGCTGGACTGTTTAAGTATTGCGCCATAAGCGTAACTTGATGCGAACTTCTGAAGCGCAATACTAGACAAAAACAATCGCCTAAATAAACAACAAAGGGCAGTAATGCAAACGTCAATTATTTTTCTCTGTTTGGGGATTTGGAGTGCAGCCTCTATTTTTGTAACCATTACCGCCTGCATGTTGTCCGCCAGGCTGAGCCAACGAGAGAAACGGCCGTGTCCAGAGTATGACCGGTAGGACTTTTTTCCTAATTTTTGGAACACCCGTGACGTTTTCATCACAGCGCACACTTCAAAGATGGATTAAGCACTATCAGGCCGCCACTTTTTGAGGGGGCGCGCTGGCAGTTACGTGAAGAAGCTGCCCTCATGAGGAAAATTGCATGACTCGATCATCCCGAACAAGACTTCGGCGCCTTGTCGTTCCCTTTTGCGTCTGTTTGATCATTCGCTTTTTGCTGGTGGAGCAAACGGCCGCTGCCCAAACCACCCCAACCGGCACTGTCACCGGCACCGTGCACAACGGCACCACCAACCAACCTGCTCCCGAGGGCACCCAGGTGACCCTGCACGCCTACAACAGCAGCTACACCAGCACCGAAACGATAACCGCCGCGGTGGATGCCGACGGCCGTTTCCAGTTCAGCCTCACCGACAAACCAGCCGACTGGGTCTACATGGTCAGCGCCGATTACCAGTCGTTGTCCTTTAGTAGCAACATCGGCCCCCTGTCTGGCAGCCAGCCGCTCGATTTGTCCCTCACCATCTACGAACCCACCAGCGACCCGGCAAACGTCGTGATCGACCAGCTGGACATCTCCGTGAACCTGGTGGGACAGGAAGCCCAGGTGAGTGAGCTTTACACCATCAGCAACGAGGGAACGGCCGTGTTCACCGGCGCCAGCGGCAGCAGTGCCAACGGCACCGTGCAGATTGCGTTGCCCCAGGCCGCCCACTCCCCCGTTTTTGAGCGCGGCATGGGGCCAACCAGCGGCTTCTTTTTCTCGACCGAGTTTGTGCAGCGCGACGGCCGTTGGACCGACACCCTCCCCCTGCGACCTGGCCCCAACAGCCTGACCCTGCGCGTCGCCTACAGCCTGCCCGCTGCTGACCTTAATCTGTCGCGCACGCTGCCTTACCAGGCCACCAGCATCATGTTAGCCGTTCCCGACGGCCTCCAATTTGCCAGCGATGGCTGGCAGCAGCAAGCCACCCAGTCCGCCGGGGAACGGGGCGCCTTGCGGCAGTTTTCCCGGGCCAATCTCGTGCCTGGCAGTGAACTCCGTCTCACCTTCAGCGCCTCATCGCCAGCGGAAACCACCACCCTCTCCACCGCCTGGTCTGGCGACTGGATTCTCAGCCTGCTGATCTTGCTTTTGGTGACCTCGATTGCTTTTCGCCTGCTGCGGCCAAACAAACGGGAAACGGCCGTTCCTGCCCCAGCCGCCCCGGCAAGCCCCCGGCCCGCAGCCAGCGGCGAGCGGCACAAGGCGGAGCGGTGGCAGCTCTTGTTTGCCCTGGCCGATTTAGACAACGCCTACAAAAACGGCCGTCTCCCAGAAGCGGAGTACCAGCACCAAAGGCAGGAAATCAAAAACCGCTTGCGAGCCATCTGGGAGCTCGTTTAAAGGACAATTTATGCAAAAACGCCTTACCCAATCGTTTGTACGACGAGAAGATTTTGCGTCGAGCGGGGAAACGGCCGTACGGCCGTACGAGCTCGAACTCAGCCTCTTTTTTGTCATCGTGCTGAGCGGCGTCTACATCGCCTATGACATCCTTGCCGTACCCCGCGGCGGGCACCCCTTTGGCCACAGCCTGGGCATCGTCGGCACCCTGCTCATGGTCATGACCGAAACAGCGTACAGCCTGCGCAAGCGTACCAGCTGGCTCAATTGGGCTGGGCCGGTGCGCTATTGGTTGTCGCTGCACATCGTCACCGGCATCGTGGGCCCGTTTATGGTATTGATGCACACCGGGCTCCAGTTTCGCGGGCTGGCCGGGGTCAGTTTTATCCTGACCCTCATTGTGGTGGGCAGCGGTTTTATGGGCCGCTATCTCTACACGGCGCTGCCCCGCACCATTTCCGGCGTGACCACCTCCAGGCAGGCATTGGAACGGGAGATTACTGCCGTTTCCCACCACATCAGCCAGTTTGAAGCCCAAAAACCAGAGCGCGTGCAGCAGCTCGTGGCCGAACTCAGCCAGCGGCCTACCGGGCGCAATCCGCTGCTCACCATTCTGGGCCGTTCCTACTACCAGTGGCGCTTCCAGCGCCGCCTCAAGCGCGAACTCAAGAAGATGGACCAGCTGGCCGCCGAGCAGAAGCAGCAGCTCAGCCAGATGCTCACTCGCCGCCGCGACCTGCAGCGCCAGACCGAAATGCTGGAAGCCGCCCGGCGCGTCATGCGCGTCTGGCATATCTTGCACATTCCCTTTGGCCTGACGCTTTTCTTCTCTGTGGCCCTCCACGTGGTGGCCACCCTCTACTTCCGGGCAGGTTTGTTTAAGTGAGGCAGTATCGACGGCTCGAACGCCAGCATCCCATTTTTTCACCCGTAGCGCTCATCTCCACCCTCATTTTGGGGGTGGGTTTGGCCGTTGGCGTCTACTTTACTGGTGGGCGCGCCTTTAGCCCCGGCGAACTGTCTGCCCTAAACCACGGCGGCGAACCGGTGGGCAGCGTTATGTCCCACGCCGACCTGGGCGACGACTGCGGCCAGTGCCACGCGCCGTTTGCGGGCATCCAGGCAGCGCTGTGTGAAGACTGCCACAAAAACATTGAGGTTGAACGTGATGGGGATGGGCTGCACGGCCGTTTGCCCAACGTGGGCCAATGCGGCAGCTGCCACCTGGAGCACCAGGGGAGAACGTACGATTTGAAAACGGCCGCTGTCACCGACTTCGACCATAACCTGACGCAATTCAGCCTGGCCCATCATGATCCCGCCAGCGCCGACTTCGCCTGCACCGACTGCCACGTCGAGGAAGGCAGCTACACCGCGCAGAACAGCACCTGCGCCGACTGCCACCGCGAGCTGGACGGCGGCTTCATGGCCCGGCACGATGAAGCATATGGTGCCAACTGCCTCAACTGCCACGATGGGCTGGACACGATGTCTGACTTTACGATGGCCCAACACGCCGAACAGTTTGCCCTCACCGGCGCCCACGAAACCACAAGCTGCGAAGGCTGCCATGCCGGTGGCGAATTTGCCGGTACGCCGCAGGAATGTGTGGCCTGCCATGCCGAACCGGCCAGGCACCAGGCCATGTTTGGCACCGATTGTGCCAGCTGCCACACCACAATCGCCTGGGAGCCTGCCAGGTTTGAAGACGTCCCATTTGACCACGAGCGCACCACCAGCTTCAGCCTCACCCGCCACGTCACCGACTTTGACGGCAGCGAGATGGCCTGCACCCACTGCCACGCGGGTGAAGTTCCGATTTCGGTGGCCGATGCGACGTGTGAGGCATGTCACGGTACGGCCGTTCCCACCTTCATGAGCGAACACACCGCCCTGTTTGGCCCCAGCTGCCAGGATTGCCACGACGGGCTGGACAGCATGGCCGACTTTGACCACGCCAACGTCTGGCCGCTGGCCGGGCAGCATGCCGTTACCGACTGCACCGCCTGCCACGCTGAGCAGGTGTTCCAGGGCACGCCGGATGACTGTGTGGCCTGCCACGCCGAGCCGGAAATCCACTTTGGCATCTTTGGCACCAACTGCGCCAACTGCCACACCGCCGAAGCCTGGCTGCCCGCGCAGCTGCGCCAGCATCCCTTCCCCCTGGACCACGGCGAGCAGGGCATGCTGGAATGCACCGTCTGCCACACCAGCACCAGCTACACCACCTACGACTGCACCACCTGCCACGAACACAGCCTGGAGCAGGTGCAAGACGAACACGACGAGCTCAATATCACCCAGGCGGAACTGTTTGACTGCGCCACCTGCCATCCCACCGGCACGGAAGATGAGGCGGAAGATGATTAGGGGTAATTGAGTAATTGAGTAATTGGTCAAATTACTTAATTACCCAATTACCTAATTGCAAGGTCACCCCACCCGTTACCAAAAGCGATTCCGGCACACTTACTCTCTGTAGGAGCCAAAGCAAAAGGATTTTTATGGGCATTTTGGATGTTTTGTTAAAACGGAGGAAGGAAGAAGCAGAAACGGCCGTACCCGCTCCCCTGATCCAGCTGGGACGGGTGGTGGCCGACGCCAGCCGCTGCGTACAGTGCGGCATCTGTGGCTACAACTGCCCGGTGGGCATTCCCGTGCGCGACTACGCCCGACAGGGCCTGCCCGTCAGCAGCAGCGCCTGCATTAGCTGCGGCAACTGTGTCAACGTCTGCCCGCGCGGCACGCTGCGCTGGGAAACCCAGGCGCACGTCATCGTCATGGACCGGTTTGCCGCCCAGATGGGTGACATGGCAGGGGAGGCTTGACATGCGATACGTGATTATTGGCAACGGCGCGGCGGGCGCCACCGCCGCCCAAACTATCCGCCAAAACGACGCCGCCGGGGAAATCATCATCCTGACGGCCGAACCGTACCCCATGTATTCCCGCCCCGGCCTGGCCTATGTGCTGATCAAGGAGGTGCCGCCGGAGCAAATCATGGCGCGCACGCTGAACTGGTACGAGGAGTGGGGCATCAACCTGGTGCTGGGGGAGGCTGTGAGTTTAGACGTAGAACAGCAAGTGGTTCGGTTGGGGGACGGCCGTTCCCTCACCTACGATCGCCTGCTCATTGCCACCGGCGCCCGCGCCACTCCGCCGCCCTATCCCGGCGCAGAGCTGGACGGTGTGGTTTACCTGGACACGCTGGACGGCACCCAGGAGCTGGTGAAAAAAACGCGCCGCGCCCGCCGTGCTGTCGTCATTGGCGGCGGGATTACCGCGCTGGAACTCACGGAAGGGTTAACCCACCGCGGCGTGGACACACACTACTTTTTGCGGCGCAACCGCCTCTGGAGCCAGGTTTTTAACGATGAAGAGGCAGCCCTGCTGGAAAAAAAGATGAAGTCCCATCACGTGCACATCCACTACAACACCGAAGCGGTAGAAATCGTGGGTGACCGTCGCGGCCGGGTGCGGAGTGTGCGCTTGAAGGATGGTTCCGAGTTTAGGTGCGATCTGGTGGGTGTGGCCATTGGCGTTAAGCCGCTCATCGACGTGGTGGCCAACAGCCCCATCGCCACCGATCGGGCCATTTTGGTAAATGCCCAGATGCAAACCAACGTGCCCAATGTGTACGCCGCCGGTGACTGCGCCCAGGTGTACGACCGCTGGACCGGGCAGCACACGCTGGACATTCTCTGGCCCAGCGCCGTGGCCGAAGGCAACGCCGCCGGGCTTAACATGGTGGGCAAACCGTACACCTACGAAAAAGGCAGCCCGTTTAACGCCTGCCTGCTGTTTGGCCTGCACATCACCACCATGGGGCAAATCAACCCCCGCCGCGAAGAAGACGCCGACGAGCCGCAAATTTTGCAGCACATTTCGCGCGGCTCCAGCGAAGTGTGGTACACGTACCCACGGCCGTATCGCAGTGCCTGGTCCGCGGAAAACGAAAATACCATCCGGCTGGTGCTCAGCGGCGACTATCTGGTGGGCGCCCTGGTCATCGGTGAACAGAGCCTCACCGATTCGCTGCGCTATCTTATTGAGCATCAGGTTAACATCGGCAGCATGATTGCTGATTTAAGCGCCGGTGGCACCCAAATGCGCCGCCGCTTGATGCAGTTTTGGCAGAGCCTGCTACCAGAAAAGAAGATAGTGGAGAGTGAAAAGTGAGAACAGACGCTTTTCACTTTTCACCTGGAAAAGTCGGAGAAACACCATCATGTTAAGACGAGTCCTTATTCTTATACTGGCAGTAATCCTTTTTATCAACATTGTTGGCGGCGCCGTTTCCTACTCGATTGCCCGCAGCGGCCCGTACCTTCCCGGTGAATCGCTCTTCGAGTGGCAAACCCGCGCCGAACAGCTGTGGCTAAACCGCCTGGTAGCGGACGGCGAACCACGCGCCAGCTCACTGCTGGACTTGCTGGAACGCCGCATCGACAATCTGGTGCTGCTGCTGGGCGGCGACAACCAGCGCCTGGCGTTAGCCTACCTGGACGCGGCGCTGAATCAGGCGATTGGCGCCATTGAGGCCGCTCCAGCAGACGCCCAGCCCGCCCTGAAGCAGCGCCTGCTACAGCTCACCGAACGCACCCTGGCCCTGCTGGACGGCCTGGAACTGGCTGAAGACGAGATAGAAACGGCCGTCACCACCCTCCGCGAAAAATTGACCGAACTTCAGCTGGCGCTGAGCAATCCAGAACCAACCCCCATTGCCGAGATTGCCGCCATTGACACCGAGCTGGAAACCCTCATCGACTCCGGACAAACAGATGAAGGCGAGATGTCTGGGATGCCCATCAGCCTGGACAACCCGCTGGATGTGCCCTTCCCAGAAGGCTCCGTGGAGCATGACTTCTTCCCCCTCACCGCCGGGCACGATAACCTGAAGTGCAGCAGCTGTCACACCGGCAGCACCTACAAAGGCACCTCGTCCACCTGCGTGAGCTGCCATGCCAAGGACGAGCCGCACGAAGGCCAGTTTGGCCCTGACTGCGCTGCCTGCCATGATGTAACGGTGTGGATGGCCGTTTCCTTCGATCACCGCCTGATGGGTAACCAGGACTGCGCCGCCTGCCATACGCCACCAGCCAACCACTGGGCCGGGGCCTGTTCCGCCTGCCACAGCGACACCACCAACTTCGCCAACGCCGTGTTTAACCATGCCACCATCGGCAGCCAGGATTGTGCGGGCTGCCACACCGCCCCCGCCAATCACTGGGCTGGCGCCTGTTCGGCCTGCCATCAGGACACGGGCAACTTCAGGAACGCTAACTTTAACCACGCCACTATCAATGGTCAGGACTGCGCTGCCTGCCACAGTGCCCCGGCCAATCATTACGCGGGCGCCTGCTCCGCCTGCCATCAGGATACCGGCAACTTCAAGAACGCGAACTTCAACCATGCCACCATCGGTGGCACGGACTGTTCAGCCTGTCACAATGCCCCGGCCAACCACTACGCGGGCGCTTGTAACGCCTGCCATCAAGACACCGGCAACTTCAAAAACGCGAACTTCAACCACGCTACCATCGGCGGCACGGATTGTTCCGCCTGCCACAGTGCGCCTGCCAATCACTGGGGCGGCGCCTGTAACGCCTGCCATCAAGACACCGGCAACTTCAGAAATGCCAGCTTCAACCACGCCACCATCGGCGTCACAGATTGTTCTGCCTGCCACGGTGCGCCTGCCAATCACTGGGGCGGCGCCTGTACCGCCTGCCACCAAGACACAGGCAACTTCAAAAATGCCAACTTCAGCCATGCAAATATTGGCAATACAGATTGTTCGGCGTGCCATAGTGCTCCCGCCAATCATTTTGCCGGGGCGTGCAGCAGCTGTCATCAAGACACAGGCAACTTCCACAACGCCAGCTTCAACCATGCGGGGCTGACAGATTGTGCTTCCTGCCACACACCACCGGCCAATCACTTTGCCGGGCAGTGTTCGGACTGCCACAACACAGATTCGTTCTCTGGGGCGTCGTTTAACCACACCTTCCCCACAAATCATCACGGTGCGGATAATAACTGTGCGACCTGCCACCCTGGCGGCAATACGTCCAGCTGGACCTGTACCAACTGCCACTCACAGCAAAAAATGGATGACGAGCACAAGGATGAGAACGGGTACAACGGCAGCAACTGTACGCAGTGTCATCCAGACGGCAAGGAACACGACTAGCACAAGAATTTTGTAAAAAAGCGGATTGGAGGAGTGGGCATCCTCAGATGCCCACCACCGTCCGCATCCTCAGATGCGGACTCCGCAGATTCAGTAAAGCAAAAAGCCTGTACTTCGAGTAAAAGTGCAGGCTTTTTGCCCAGTCTGGCTCAGGCCAAATGGTGTCCGCTTACTTCTTAATCTTTATGCTCACCTGCCGCCGGTGGCCAACAGCCCCTGCGCCAGCTGGTCCAGCTCTGCATCCGTCAGGTGGGCTTCGGGATGGGTAAGCAGGAAAACGGGCATGGGCATTTCACCTTCCCAGATGGCTTCGGCCATCTCTTCACCTTCCTCGCTTTCGCCGTTAGTGCCCCACTCGGAGAAGTTCAGCTCGCGCCGCCCCTCGTCCACATCGTGCTGTACCAACCAGGAAACAGGCGCCACGCTGCTGTACCAGGGCCATTCCGTCTCGTTGCTGTGGCAGTCGAAGCAGGCCCGTTCGGCCAGCGCTCGTGTCTCTAGACTGCTCCAATTGGGTTCGTTTTGCACAGGGGGATTGGTGTGGTTACGGCCGTACGGCACCAACTGAATCACCACGAGGCCCACTGCCAACAGGCTGCCTCCCCACTTTGCCAGCTTTTTAACCATTGCTTTCATCTTTGTTCATTCCTTTCATAGCGTAAATTGGTAATCGTTCAGTTGGTATCCCGCACGAGGGCGCTTCGCGCCCCGTGCGGGGAAAGGATTGGGGTTTTTCCGTTTTTGAGGGTCAAAATGACCCTCAAAAACGGAAAAACCTCTCGATCTTAGGCAGCGCCAGGCGCGAAGCGCCGAGGCGCTGCCCCCGTTCCAGGTAAGGCTGAACGTTTACTTGATTTGTGAAATAATCTACAAAAGTTTAGTGCAAAACAGCACGGAGTGTGTAAAATCGAAACAAAACAACCTTAAATTCAGCTTAAATCTGCCCCGCCCTGTTGATTCACTGCTGCGCCTGTGCCAAAATCTCATCATCTGTTCAAGGAAGCGCAATACTTCATGACCCAACTGCTAATCATTGACGACGATCCCATGATCACCGAGCCGCTGGTGCGACAGTTGAAGGCGGCTGGATACCAGGTGGCGGTGGCACATGACGGCCGTTCCGGCCTGGAACTCACCCACACCCATCGTCCTGACCTGGTGGTGCTGGATGTGATGATGCCGGAAATGGATGGCTGGGAAGTGTGCCAGAAGCTGCGCCAGAGCAGTGTCGTGCCCATCCTCATGCTCACCGCCCTGGGGGATGAAGTGGACCGCATTCTGGGCCTGGAACTGGGCGCTGACGACTACCTGACCAAGCCGTTCAGCATTCGCGAGCTGAAGGCGCGCATCAAGGCTCTGCTGCGGCGTGTGGAGCTGGATCAACAGGCAGCACCCACCCGGCACGAAATGACGGTGGGAGAGATTCGGATCGAGTTGGATACGCGCCAGGTGTTCAAAAATGAAGAGCCGTTACAGCTGCGCTACAAGGAGTTTGAGCTGCTCAGCCTGCTACTGAGCCGGGTGGGCGAGGTGGTAACTCGCGCCGAGCTGTTCGACAAAATCTGGGGCACCGACTGGCTGGGCGATACGCGCACGCTTGACGTGCATATTCGGTGGTTACGCGAAAAAATCGAGGCCGATCCCAGCCAGCCGCGCTACATTCAAACGGTACGCGGCGTGGGCTACCGGCTGGTGGCGGCAGCATGATGTTTGACCAATGGCGTTTACGCACCCGTCTGATTGTCACCTACGTGAGCCTGATTTTGCTCGGCTTTAGCGGGCTGTCACTGCTGGCGGGCAACCAGATTTCGGCCGGGGCCGTGGCGGACTTTGAGCGCAGCCTGGAGACGCAGGCGGCGCTGGTGGCGCGCAATTTGCGTGAGCTGGTGGAGCATTATGCGGAAGGGGAAGAATCTTTTGCAACGGTGGAAACGGCCGTTACCGACCTGGCAACCGAGCTCAACCTGCAAATCACTCTGATCGCCCCCAATGGTTTTGCCTGGCTGAGCAGTGATGACGCGGTAGGCAACGCCAACCTGGGACAAGACCCGGAAGTGCGGGCGGTGCTGAATGGCAGCACCTCAGCCGTCTTTGACACACGCCCTGACGGGCAAAACGTGGCCACCATCTACACTGCGGCGGCGATTACGGAGGACGGCCGTTTGATCAGCGTGGTGCGGGTGGCGGCACCGGCCAGCGCCACCGTCAGCGTGATCAACCAGCGCTTCCTGGTTCTGGCCGCAGGCGTATTGGGCCTGACCGGTCTGGCTGTTGTGGCGGCGCTGTGGCTGGCCGCCTCGTTTACCCGGCCGCTGGAAACGCTGCAGGCCTCGGCAATGAAGCTGGCGGCGGGCGATTTAAACCAGCGGGTACCCGTCAGCCGCCAGGATGAGCTGGGGCAGCTGGGGCAAACGTTTAACCACATGGCCGAACAGGTGCAGGCAATGCTCCTGGAGCAAAAAGCGTTTGCCAGCAACGCCTCGCATGAACTGCGCACGCCGCTCACCACCATTCGCCTGCGCAGCGAAGCCCTGCGCGAAGGTGCCCTGGATGAAGCCACGACCGCGCAGTACATCGCCGAGATTGATGATGAAGTGGCTCGCCTGGGCCGCCTGGTAAATGATCTCATCCAGCTCTCGCGCTTTGATTCCGGCCGGGCAGAGGGCGGCGATGAGCTGATCGACCCGGTGCGCCTGGCCCGTTCCCTGTGCCAGCAAATGCAGCAAACGGCCGTAGCCAAACAGATCAGCCTCACTTTTGCTGCGCCCGATCAGTTGCCGCCAATTCAAGCCAACCAGAACCACGTGCGCATTGTGCTGCAAAACCTGCTGGAAAACGCCCTTAAGTACACGCCGGTAGGCGGGCGGGTGACGTGGCGGCTGGCGCAGGAGGGCGGTTATCTGCGCAGCGAGATAGCCGACAGCGGCAGCGGCATCACGCCAGACGATCTGCCCCGCCTGTTTGAGCGCTTTTACCGGGCAGACAAGGCACACACGCGGGCCACCGGTGGCACGGGACTGGGATTGGCGCTGGTGAAGTCGATTGTTGAGTTTTATAACGGCCGTATCCACATCCACAGCGACGGGCCGGGCCACGGCGCCACGGCCACGGTCTGGTGGCCAACATCTGGCTCTACGATGCGCTCCGACCTTTGCTGACCAGTAAGCGGAAGTTTGTCAAAAAGAGGACCAGTAAACCACTGCCCCAGTACAGCACCTGCATCCCTGTGTTGCTGCTGTCCGTACCGGCCATAACGCCATGCACAGTTGCCAGGAGATATACGGCAAAGGTGGCGTAATGAAGCTGCCGCCACCGCTTTTGCCCCAGCTGCTTGCGCAAACTAAAGCTCAGCGAGGTAAGGAACATCAGGTAAAAACCCAGGATGCCCAGCCCCACCCACTCCGGCCGGTACGGACCGATGAAGGGAACGGTCAGGTCCGCCAGGGAGTAGCTGTAGTAGCTGTCCCACAGCAGCGCCAGGGCGTGCAGCCCGGTCAGCACCACGGCCAGCCAGGAAAGGATGTTGTGCATGGCCAGGGAAAGCGCAGCGGGCACCGCCTCTTTGATCAGTTTGGTGCTGAGCAGCAGTCCCCAAATGGTGGACCCGGCCAGCAGCAGGTAAGCCACCGTGCCTGCAGACCGGGTAAAGTACCAGGGTGTTTTTTCGCTCAGGGCCAGCGCCTGGGCGACGGCGGTGCCTGCGGGCGTGTTGACCAGCAACCAGCCCATGGCCAGTAAAACCAGGCCACCGGTCGCGCCCAGCACCAGGCTAAAAACCAGGGCCAGGACGGTTTCAAGAAAGTCGGTTTGGTTGTTGGTGTTGGTTACAGTTGTCATGAAAATCTCCGATTCTGCAAATAATTCAATGTTGGATAAATGTACCAGTTCCTAGAATGAAAAACCTGTGCGCAATCTGCGCAAGTTAGCGTAATTTGTGGTTTTTTCAATAAAACTTTGTGTGCCTTGCAGCAGGTGGTCCATTGCGGGTGTGGCCAGGATACGGCCGTCCCGCACAATCACCAACCCCGCCAGATCATGATCCAGCAGGAGGTTGATCCCCCTTTCGGCGCCAACCACCAGGGCGGCCGTGGCCCACGCTTCGGCCACGGCCGCCTCGGGCGCAGACACGGTCGTCGTGAGAACATCGGTTTGCGCTGGCTGGCCTGTATGCGGATCAATCAGATGATGTGCCACAACGCCGTCCTGCACCCAGCTGCGAAAATCCACCCCAGAGGTAGCCAATGCGCCCTCGGCCAGCCAGAAAGTGGCCAGATCGTTTGCTGCGGCCGTTTCACTACCCGGTGCACTCAGGCCGACGGGCCAGCCAGGGCACCCGGCCGGGGCAGAACCGGCCACCAGGTCCCCGCCTGCATCTACCAGAGCCGGGCCTACCGATTGCAGCAGGCGGAGTGCCTGCTGCGCGGTGTCGCCCTTGGCAATGCCGCCCAGGTCCAGGCCCACCCCGGCGGGCAGCCGCACCGCCCGCCGACGCTCATCCAGCTCGACTTCCTGCCAACGGCCGTAAAGCTGTTCTGGTTCAAGCCAACGGCCGTTCCGCACGCCGCCGGTTACCGCTTCAAAGCTCCGGTCGTACCCGGCGTAGGTCAAGGCATGGAGCAGCGTGGGGTCGAAACGGCCGTTTGTCTGCGCGGCCATCTGCAGGGCCAGTGTCACTTCGCGCCAGAGCAGAGCCGAGACGGGCACCCATTGTTTGGTACGGCCGTTCAGCTGCATCAACTCGCTGTGCGGGCTGAAGCGGCTAAGGGCACTTTCGTTGCGGGCAAACAAGGCCCGGACCTCGGCAAAGGCGCTGGCGGTGTTGCTGCGGTCGGTTGTGTCCAGCCAGAGCACAATCTGGCTGCCCATGGCCCGAAACGTGTGTGACTGCCAGGAGGTGGGATAGGGCTGCTGGTTCATCGCCTTACCGGGACGAGCGGGTGCGAGCCACCGGCTGAATGTGGGGCTGGACCACCTGCGGAATCTGCTGCAGTTCGATCTGGGTGCCCCGGCTGGTGGGCGGCAGCGGCAGCGTGGCGCTGCTTGCGCTGGGGACCACCACGGTGACGCTTTCTGTGACGGGAACGGCCGTATCGGGAACCATTGTTTCGGGAACGGCCGTATCTTGTGCCGCCAGCAGACGTGTCCCTGCCAGCGTAGCCACCAGGCTGCCCACCACCAGAAATGTTTTTAACGTGCCGGTTTGTTGGCTGCTGCGTGCCGGGCGATTAGTCGTCATCGTCGTGTTCCTCGTGTTCTTCGTATTCTTCGTGATCGTCCTCTTCGTAAAGGTCGTCATCATCTTCGTAATAGCCACCGCTGCTAGCGGCGCTGCTGGCGGCGCTGTTGGCGCTGTTAATCTGATCTTGCAGATTAACAATTGTCTGGTTGGCAGTTTCGATCTGGTTCTGGTAAGTTGCTTCCCGCTCCTGCATTACGCGCACGGTTTGTTCCAACTCGGCGCTGTACTCCTGCCACGCCTGCACCGCTTCTTCGGCGGCGGGATCGGTGGTGATGGGCTGCGGCTGCTGAGGGATTTCTTGGGGAACGGCCGTTGCCGGACTGCTGCTGCCGTCCACAATTGCACCTAGATTGCCAAATCCCAGTCCCAGCAAGGTGATAATCACCAAACCGGTGAGGGTACCTGCTGCCAAAATTCCTTTTGTTCGGTTCATTGTAAACCTCCATGAATCATGTGTTGAGATGGCCTCATCATAGCCCAGGACAACTGGCGGTGGGTTAAACCTGATCTAAACATTGTTAAATCTGGCTTAAATCGCGGCGGCGTTAGCCAATCCGACGGGGCCGTCCACTTCATATTTCCTTCACATTATCAACATATTCAGTGAACAACCGTTTTTATACTGAACCTAAGCGCCTTAAAAACAACAACGAATTTGAGTAACAAACGAATAAAACAAAAATTCGTTAATTACATCCATTCGTTGATGTCCTCTAAACGATTTAGGCGCGGAGGCAAAATGACTGAATCAAAACTTACCTGGAAAGAGAAGATTTTTTACACAACCCCCAATGACGACCGCAGCCGGATGCGCACTGTGGCCAACAACCTCATCCTGCATATTCATCCCACCAAAGTAGCCAAACCGGCTCTGCGCTTCAGCTACACCTGGGGACTGGGCGGCATCTCGTCTGTTTTGGTGCTGTTCCTCGTCCTCACCGGCGTGCTGTTGATGTTCCGCTACGATGCCAGCGTAGAAAGTGCCTACACTTCGATCCAATACCTGGAAACGCAGGTCGCCTTTGGCGCGCTGATTCGCGGCGTCCATCACTGGTCGGCCAACCTGCTGGTGGTGACCGTGTTCCTGCACATGATCCGCGTGTTTCTCACCGGCGGATTCAAAAAGGGCCGCGCCCTCAACTGGCTGCTCGGCCTTTTTTTGCTGCTGCTGGTGCTAGCGTTTAACTTTACCGGTTATTTGCTGCCGTGGGATCAGCTGGCGTATTGGGCCATTACCGTCGGCACGAGTTTGTTGAGCTACCTGCCCCTGGTGGGAACGGCCGTTTCCAACTTCCTGCTTGGCGGTCCAGAGGTCGGCCAGACGACACTGCGCAACTTCTACGCCATCCACGTGGCCGTGCTGCCCGCCATCATGATCCTGGCCATGTCTTACCACTTCTGGCGCGTGCGCAAAGATGGCGGCATCTCCCAGCCGGAAAGCGGCGAGCGGGAGCGCGTCGAAAAGGTGACAACAATTCCCCATCTGGTGCAGATTGAACTGGCGGCAACGGCCGTACTCACGCTCGTCATCCTGGTCTGGGCCATCTTTGTGCCCGCGCCGCTGGAAGCGTTAGCCAACCCCAGCCATCCACCGAACCCGGCCAAAGCCGCCTGGTACTTCCTGGGCTTGCAAGAGCTGCTGCTGCACATGCATCCGCTGGCCGCCATGCTGCTGCCGCTGACGCTCCTTGGCGGCATCGCCCTGCTGCCCAAACTCGACCCGCAAGAGGACAACGTCGGCGTTTACTTTCGCTCGCTCAAAGGCCGTTTTGCCGCCCTGTTTGGCGCCTTGCTTGGCCTGCTGTTGGTGCCGCTGGCCGTGCTGCTAGACGAGTACTGGCTCGATTTGCCGGGCCTCTTCCCCCTCTTGCCCACGCTCATCACCACCGGGCTCATTCCGCTGCTGGCCACCCTGGTAACGTTTGGCCTCATCTACAGTTATTTTCGGTGGGCAGGCAGGCTGAACCACAGCGAAGCCCTCGTTGGCCTATTCAGCTTTATCATGACCAGCTTTGTCACGCTCACCCTCATCGGCATCTTCTTCCGCGGGGCGAATATGGCGCTGGTGCTGCCTTTTTAGAATGAGTAATGGGGTAATTGGCTGAATGACCCCATTAACCAATTACGGCTCTTTGGGAATTCAGGGGGTTTACAGCCCGTGATGCGTGAAACGTGAAACGTGACCAGAGGGCCATCACGTTTCACGCTTCACGTTTCACGCCAAACCCCACGAAATCCTGAAGACCCCCAATTACTGAATCACCCACTTCATGGAGTTTCACACATGACACCTCAAGACAACAACCTCTCCCGCCGCGATTTTCTCAAGCTGGGCATTGGCGCGCTGAGTGCGCTGGCCGTGCTGGAGATGAGCGGTGTAAGTCTCTTTTTTATGCAGCCGCGCCGCCTGGCTGGCGAATTTGGCGGCGTCGTCAACGCGGGGCCAGCGGACTCGTTCCCGACTGGCTCAGTGGTAGAGTTTCCAGACGGCCGTTTCTTCCTCATTCACGCGCCCGATGGAGGCTTTCTGGCCGTGTACAGCCGCTGCACCCACCTGGGCTGCACCATCAGCTGGGAGGCAGACAAGAATCACTTCTTCTGCCCCTGCCACGCTTCCAGCTTCGACACCAACGGTGACGTGCAAAACCCGCCCGCACCCCGCGCCCTGGACCTGTTCGCCATCACCATCACAGAAGGCCAGGTACTCGTCGATACCGGCAGCATCACCCAGCGTGACCGCTTCACCCCTGACCAACTCACCTATGCTTAACAGGTAATTATGTAATTGAGTAATTGAGTAACTAAAAGGCCAATTACCCAATTACTCAATTACCCAATTACCAATTTATGGACAAATCGCATGAACAAATACAACATCATCAGCTTTTTTGGTTTTCTCGCCCTCGTCATCATATTGCCGATTTACGCCTGGTATGAACCCACCCAGCGCGCCGACGCCCAGGATGATTTGCAGAACCAGTATGTCACCGATGCTTCGGTGATCTACGTGGAAAGCTGCGCCGTTTGCCACGGCATCGAAGGCGAAGGCATTGGCGCCACGCCCGCTCTGAACAACGCGGCTCTGCAAACGGCCGCTTACGAAGACCTCTTCAAAGTGATCGCCCGCGGCCGCTATGGCACCGCCATGACCGGCTGGCACGATGACGAAGGCGGTCCCTACAACGACTACCAGATTCAGCAGCTGGTCGCCCTCATCCGTTACGCGGACTGGACCCAAATTGGCGAACTGGCGGCGGCGCAGGGGCTGATTCCGCCCACGCTGCCCATTCCCTCGGTTGATCCTGAGATGGTAGCCCAAATCATCGAGATGAGTCCCGAAACAGGCTCCGAATGGGCTGCCGGCTTCCAGCTCTACGCCAGCAACTGCACCGTCTGCCACGGCATCCAGGGCGAAAGCACCGATCTCGGCCTGCCGCTCAACACCGCCGACATTCAAAGCCGCGACGCCGAAGAACTGATTCGCATCATCAGCGAAGGCGTCAGCGGCACGGCAATGGTCCCCTGGCACAACGCCCTCACCCCGGAAGAGATCGGAGCCATCGTCGGCTTCTTGCAGCATTGGGATGAAATCGAGGCAGAAGGTGTGGTGCTCACACCGCCGGAACCGGTCTGGGTGGATATCGACGATCCGGCATCGATGCTGGAACTGGGCAAGCGCATCTACAGCACCACCTGTGTGGCCTGCCACGCCGAAGAAGGCAGCGGCGGCACTGGTCCGGCGCTCAACAGCCAGCAAATCTTAACCACCAGAAGTGACGAGCAGCTGCGCGACACCATCGTTAGCGGCGGCTGGCGGCCCAACAGCACCATGCCCTCCTTTGGCGACCGGCTCACCAGCGTGGAAATTGACGCGCTGGTCTCCTACCTGCGTGCCTGGGAACCAACCGCGCCGTTTGTGGAAAATCCGCGCGGTACACAGCAGGGTGGCGGCCCGCCGTGGCTGCGCACCGACGATGGCGCCACAACCACCACACCTGGACAGGGGCAGGGGCGAGGGAACCAGGGCGGCGGTCAGGGTCAAGGCGGCCCGCCGTGGCGCGACTCCGGTTCACCGCCGGGACAATCCAATTAGGGTATAACAATGCCATTTGGCAAGGTCCACCGACTACCATTCAGGGCACGGTGACGGCCGTCGAAGGCAATAGCGGGCGCGGAGATTTCTCAGTTGAGATGGAGTTTAGTCACGGCCAGCTGGAATTCTTGTGAACAATCGCCGTTTCTGGCGTTACTCAGATTGGTTTCTCTGTTACTTATGGCAGAAGACAACATGCAAGCAGAGATGACCAAAAAGTTGGCACCAAGCAAGAAAAGAATCAAAAAAACAATGAGAATTGACACTTTCCCAACACCTTTGGTCTAAATCTGACAACTCACTTAAGGCTTGACCGTTTTTAATTTTTGAGTTTTGGTAAACGGTCAAGCCTTGGGGTTCGTTTCCTGATCTAAAGTTATTGGTGAACGAACCCTTAGGGACAGCCCAACGTGCCGCCAATGTCCTGATAAATCTGGCTTAGATCGGCCGTAGATGGTGCCGGGTAGTAGTGAGCGGCCGTTGTCGCAATGTCTTGCAGCAGGGGGCCATTGACGTCATTGCCCAGGCCAATGGTGTAAATGATGATGCCCGCCGCTTTGGTGGTGGTAGCCTGTGCCAGCACGGCCGCGTCATCCGTACCGTCTGGTCGGCCGTCGGTAAGCAAAATGAGAACTGGCGAATTATTGGGGAGATGACGCACACTGGTTAACTCTTTACGTGCCTCGGCTAAAGCTAAATCGAGACGGGTACCACCGGCGACGTCGCCTTGCAAGGAAGCAATCAGGCTAGCCCGATCGCTGCTGAGGGGGTGCTGCAAAACGGCCGTTCCCGAAAACAACACAATCGCCGCCTGGTCCCCTGGAAATGTCAGCAGGTTCAGAAACTCGGTAGCTGCGGCCCGAGCCGCCGCCAGCTTGGTCGGTCCACCCGGTTCGGTTGTGCCATCCATGCTGCCAGAGGTGTCCAGCGCCAGCACAACGTCAGCGTACCGGTCTGTTTCTACGCAAAAGTCAACCATGATGATAGGCAGCATGGTTGTGCTGCTGGTAACAACCGGGGGATCGGCTGCGGCTACGGTGACAACGGCTGTGGCGCTGTCCGTCGCTCCCTGGCTGCTGCTAACATTGGCCGTGTTGACAATTGTTGTTTCATCCGCAGCGTCGGCGGCTACCGCCACGACGAGGGTGACCGTGGCCGCTGCGCCAGGTACCAGCGTGCCGACCGGCCAGGTGACAACACCTGCCGCCGTGGGGCCGGTAAAGGGGGCGCTGGCGCTGCTGAAGGTGGTGCCTGCCGGAATCTGGTCGCTGATGGTGACGTTGGTTTGGGTGGTGGGTTCAAAATTGGTGGTGGTGAGCGTGTAGGTGATCAGGCCGCCGGGCTGTACAGGGTTGGGTACGGCCGTTTTCACCAGGCTCAAAAATTTGCAGTTGTTCAACCAGCTGATGCTCTGGCGGGCAATCTGGGCATTATCTTCTCTGACGTAACCCTCATTGTAAATGGCAAACCAGTTGCTGTCGGCAGAAAACAGCACGCAGCCGCTGCCCTCATTGCCCGCGGCCAACACCGGCACTGACGGCGGGGAAGCGTCGGTATCGGTGGTGACGATGGTGTCCGGTGACGCGGCCAGCCAGCCGCTGAGCAGCAGTTCCAGCGTGTTGGCCCCGTCAAAAATAGGATGCGCGGCAAAGTTGTCTGCCTGGAAATAGACCCAGCCATCACCCACAAAACCGGGCGCGGTGGGATCGTTGTCGGTGGGATCCGTGACGTAGGCAGCGTCACCACCTATCTGCGAGTAGCCAAATGCCTGAAACAGCGCCTCGGTTTCCTCTTTAAGCGTGCCCCATTCCCCGGCCACCAGGAGGCCATGCCCCTGCGCCACCCAGGTTTGCAGCGCCGCGCCTTCAGCGGCGGTGTAGGGGGACGTGAGGGCCAGATTCCCGGCCAGGCCGCGCACAACCAGCACATCAACGCAGTTGGGAATTGGGCCAGTGGTCATATCGACCGTGCCCACACCAAAACCATCCAGTTCCAGATCGGTGAGGAAATCAATGACGTCGGCGGCGCTTTGCCCGCGTGAGGTTTCAAAGCCCACCACCGGCGGCGCAAGCGAGTTGCAGTTGATGGGGTCTTGAACGGCCGTTGGCCCCGCAGCCTGGCGGGCAACAGTGGCAAAAGTTGTCGAGGCAAAAATGGCCAGGAGAAGGGATGAGAGAACAAAGCAGCCAAAACTCACCAACCGGAGAATGCTTCGTTTGTCCATCTTTAACTCCAATTAGGGTTTGCCCGTTTTCAACTTGGGGCTTTGGTAAACGGGCAAACCTCGCGGATGAGCTTGCTTATCAAAAGTTATTGGTAAACGCATCCTTAACTTGATTCCCATATTGGTTTTTTTGTTTCCAGGCGTTGAGGATGAGGGAAAAAATAATGGTAACCAGCAGTGAAGAAGCGGCGATAACAAAATAGGGCTGCAGCGGCCGATTAGAAACGACAACCGGCGCGGCGGATCCGCTGCGCAGCACGCGCCAGTCAAAATGGGCAACGGCGTCGTTCATGCCCAGCCGCCGCACCACTACATCGATTTGCCAGGCCCCGTCTAAAATCAGCTCTGAATTGCCAATGAGGTAATAACCCGGCTCAATCGCTTCGGCGTCAAATGATTTGGTGCCCAATTCCTGTTCGCGGTAGGTGGCGCGCAAAATGATACGATTGATCTCGGCTGGGGGGGGCTTGCGGCTACTCACCGCCCGCACAGTGATCACGTTTTGTCCCGGCTGGTTAGGCCGGACGGAGAGGGTAACAAACATGTCATCCACCGTCTGGCTTAACGTTTCGGGAAACGGGGCTTGGGCGACATATTGACGGCCGTTGGCCGTTGGCGCGGCCGTTACCAGGCTGACCACCAACAAAATAAACACGCCCAGGCTAATTTCCAGCAAGATCAGGCGGGGCATTTTCTCCATTGGCAGCAGCGTCCAGCCAGACGGCCGTTTGAGCAGACGCCGCAACTGTTTTTGTAAACCAGGCTGCAACAAAACCGCATTCAGCCCACCGATGCCGCCCATCAGCAGCACGAAGCCGATTTTGACCAGCAGCGACTGGCCATACAGCGTTTGCAGCATGGCATCCAACGAGGCAACCTGGCGACCCGCGCTGTACAGCCCGGTAGCAAACAGGATGCCGACGCTGAGCGCCGCCAGCTTGCTAAACGGCCCCCAACCGGCCCGGATGATTAGCCGCAGTTCGTTGGGCTGTTGGCGAATCAGGGGCAGCAGGCCAACCGCCAGGGCCAGCAAACCGCCGACCCAAATACCAGCCGCCGCCAGGTGCAAAAAATCTGCCACTAGAGCCAGCGCCGTGTCTTTTGTCAGGGCCGCGGCGTGGCTGGTGAGCGATTGGCCCAGGGTGACAAGGGTGAGCAGGAAGAGAACGGCCGTTTTCTCTCCAGGCGTCGGCAGCTGCCGAGTTAAGCTGGCGCGGGCACGCAGGCGCGACACGACACCCAGCAGCAGTACCGCCGCCCCCAGGCGCAGCCACCACATCAGGCCCAGGCGCGTGTTAAACAGCCATCTTTGTAAGTTGGCCAGGAATGAGCTCGCTTCCTGGAAGGCAGCGGTGAGGCTAAACGCCTGCCACAGTGCCCAGGCGGCGCCGACCAGCAGCAGCAGGCCCAGACAAACTCTGGTCCAGCGCAAAATGCGCTGCCAGGCGGTCCATAAAATGGGGTTGACGGTCGCTTTGGCGGGCGAGGGGTAAAGCACCAGGAAGATCATGGCCATGGCCCCAATCAGGCTCATGAGCAGGAAGTAGTTGAGCCAGCGCAGGAGCACTTCGGGGAGGGGGACGGCCGTTTCGCTCTCTTCCACCACGGCCTGGCCTAGATTGGCGTTGTCGCCCACGCCAAAAACGACAATCCCCTCGGTAAAATGGCCATCACTAGACGAAAACACTTTCCAGATGACGCTGTACACGCCCTCCGGCAGCTCCGGCAGATCGGCCATGATAACGGTGGGATCGGCCGGGTCAAAACGCAGACCGGGCAGCGCCACGGCCGTCCCTTCCCCATCCAATAATTGAAGTGTGCTGAACTGGGGCGATATCGCCTCGGACAGCCACAGCTTTATCTCCGTCGGCGGCGAGTCTAGAATGCTGTTTTCGGCCGGCTCGGCCCGCACCAGGCTGGCGTGGGCCAGCGCTTTTTGGGGTGAAACCCAAAAGAGGAGGGAAAACAAAACAACACCGGCAAAAATTAGGCGGTAGTGGCGCATCATATTATTTTGGTGGCCTGGCAACCTGAAGCGCCTGCTGCCTGCGCCGGTTGAAGAGGAACAGCAAGAGCAGCATAAAAACGGCCGCAGCCCCCAAAAGCAGGTAGTTAAACTGGGCAGCACCCGCTTCTGACGCGGTTGTGGGTTGGAACGGCCGTTCCCCCGCAGCCGCCTGTCCCACGGTAAAGTTGAATGTGCCTTCAGACACATCGCCGTCAAGCAAAGTGGCCTGCCAGTAGACGGTGTAAATACCGTCGGCCAGATCTGGCACGGCCACGGCCAGTGAAGCATGGTTTGGATCATTCAGGTCCACAGCGCCATCACCAGCGTCAACCTGTGTGCCAGAGCTGGCAAACACTTCAATAGTGCTGCCTGCCTCAAGCAGTTCTTCATCAAAAACAGCCCTGACGGAGTCTGGCGCGCTTTCAACGATGGCGCCTTCTTCAGGGATTGACTCAATGAGGGTGACGGTGTGGGCGGAAACGGCCGTGACCATACCCAGCAGCAACCCAACGCTGCCCAACACACTTAACTGTTTCAAACCAAACTTCAATCGAAGAAAATACATAACCTCCTCACAGACTAATCTATCATTGCCGCGTTCATTGAACCGGTACCTCTTCCAAAACCGATGTTCCAATTCTCACGGCAACTCGATCTCCCCGTTTGATCAATCCACCAGAGTTAATAATGTGATGGCTGTAAACCACCCCGCTGTGCATCTCAAAATCGCTGTGCTCGTGACGGGTAAACAGCAGTGGTGTGCCCGTCTCCACGTGCAAAATAGTGGGTGGCAGTTCATCATCGTGCACAATCACCGATTTTTCTGGATCAACCACCTGGTAGCGAATGTCGATAATTCCGCCATCGGCCGTCAGCGCCACCAGCGTAATGTGAATGCCAGTTTCTTCAGTAAACACAGTCTGAGGCACGTCGCTGGCCGACTGCGGCCGTGGCTTAAACACACTGCCCCATTGCGAGACAGCAATCCAAATAGCCAGCCCACTCAAAACGAGCATGGCCATCCAAAAAAACGGGTCAGTTACCGGCCAGATTTTCAAGGTCCTCGGTTGTTTGGATTGACTGCCTAAGGTATTGGCCATTAACTTATCTCCTTCAAAATATGTAATGCGATTTGCCAGGCTCGTGGTGAGCGCAGCCGAACCATCGCTTTACATACAAGCAGTACAGCCTGCCCCAACAGGGCAGGCCATACTTGTTACATGCCAGTGTTGTTAGCCAGGTGCAACACAATTATTGAGTGATGCTCGTACCGTCACTATCGCCATCAGGATCATGGTTACTGCCGGGAGCATACGTCAAGGAGCCACTGGTCAGGTTGTTTACGGTGTAGGTCAATGGATTAGTCGTAAAGGCACTGAGCACAGTACATTGACCAGAGCTATTTGTGATGCAAGAACTAATGGTAGCACTGCCACCGCTCCAGGTGCCGTTTACCAAAACGCCGGCCAAAGGAGTTTCACTGCTGTCGTGCACAGTAATTGTTACTATGTGGATATGCCCACCAGAGCCCCGGCGCACCATATCCAGGTCGCCAACGTGCATGGTGTTGACGGGGACTGGGGTATTCGTCGGCGTCGGTGGTACAGGCGTATCGGTTGGGGTGGGCGGGATCGGTGTATCCGTTGGTGGCGCAGGGGTGTCTGTTGGCCCTGGCACCGGTGTGTCCGTCGGCCCTGGCACCGGTGTGTCGGTAGGCACGGGCGTTGGGGTAGGCGTGGGACCACCTGCGGCAGCTTCAATGAAAGTCATCATGCCGCCGCCGGGCACAAAATGATCCGGTGAGGCGGCACTGCCGTTGGTCAGGTGCAGCTGCCGGTTGTACAAAGGCACCCGGCCGCCCGTGCCAGGCACTGTGATAATTGTGTCCATCGTCTGGCCAGAGGGAATCGTCTGCGCCACCACGCTAAACGGATGGGTTAACTCGTATCCGTCCATGGCAATGACCTGCTGCCCGGCTCCCAGCAGCGTCATGGTGTGATGAATATGCCCGGCATTGAGGTAGCGGATGAGCAGCCTGGAGCCAGCAGCAGGCGTCAAGAGGTCGGTGTCCGGGTAGGCTTCGCCGTTAATGAGCCAGTATTTCGGCGCATAGTTCAGCAAATTGAAGCTGCCGGGATTGGCATTTAAGACTGGGTCGATTTCGCTGAGCACGAGAATCGCTTCTTCATCATAGGCGCTGGCAGCACTGCCGTAAGCCTGCCCGGCCGTGGCCGGATAAACGACAAACGCACCATACAGCCCCATCGGTACCTGGGTGGAAACATTGGCACCGCTCTCATACAGGTAGGAGCCAGCTTTGGCTACAAAGGTATAGGTTTTGCTGCCGCCATTGGCCACACCGGTGAGATCGGGCGGTTCGTCCTGCCCTACAAACTGGAGAGAGACGTTTTCGCTCAAATCGTTGTGCAGCGTCACATTGACAATACCGCCTTCAGTAACTGCCAGAACCGGGCCAGGCAGTTGGGGCACGATGGAGGAATCGCTGCAAGGCACCCCTGTTGGCTTATGCGCAAAGCCCCAAATATCGACCGAAACGCCATCAACCATGGTGGCGGTGCCTGCTTTGGCGCACAGCTCAACGGTCAGGTTGGCAGGGGCCAGAACTGGTGCTGCCTGTGGCCTGGCGGCCGCGGCCCTGGCTACCGTTTCCGGGTCCCCGGCCAACAGTTGACTGGGCAGGAACACGTAGTTAAACAGCAGCAATGCGCCGATAAGCAGTGTGCCAGCTATCACCGGGAGGATGATACCCAACCCAATGATCCGTCTTTTTGATACGTCGATGTGAAATTGGTTGTTCATCATGTTTCCTCCCTATTATTGGCAGCCGTTTAGCGGTTCAATCCGCCACAGCGTTAACATGCCACCAAACCCTTCATCGAAGTTTTGTACTTCATTGAGTGCGTGGCTGTGCCAGGGGAAGTAAAGCTCGCCACACTCGTTGTAGGGGATTGAGCCAACTAACCGGTCGGCCAATTCACCAAAGTAAGGACTGCCGCTGTAGAAGCCATCTTCAAAATCGACCAGGTTGTACAGGCCGGGGAAGGGCACAGCGTCCGGGTTGGCTGGCAGTGGATTACCTGTGGAGCTGAACGGATTGGGGGCGGATAAGGTACCGTCGCCCAGGTTGCGCCACTCGACCAGCAGATCGTACGTTTGCCCGGAGCCAACGGTGCGGGTGAAGCCTTCAAACGATAAATCTTCACCACCGGCACCCTGGAGCAGGTTGCCATCCTGGGCGATGATGCGCAGGTGGTTACCGTGGGGATGGAAGGGGTGGTTTTCCATGCCAGCGTTGGCGTAGCGAATGAGGGCGGGCAGCGGGTTGTCGGCGGCGTCGTACTCACGGATGGTGACCATGGCGCCGTAGGGCTGGTTGGGCAGCCAGGGGACGTCGTTGCCAAAGAGGGTATCGGGGTTGGAACGGCCGTTTATCGTCCAATATCTGTCATGTTTGGCGGTTACATCATAGGTAGTGCCCAGCTCCACCGCCCGGTGTAAATCCGGATCAATGTCGTGCAGCAGCAGCAGGTATTCATACTCCGGATTGTACTCCGTGCTGGCGTCATTGTAAGCAAAATGCTCTGTGGCCGTGTCCATGGCCGGGCGCACCACCAATGCCCCAAAAAGACCCATCTGAATTTGCTTGTGCGGCGCGGTGCCACTTTCGTAGAGGTAGGTGCCGGGCTGGCTGGCGATGAAGCTGTACTGCACCGTTTCGCCGGGGTTGGCTTCCAGAGTGAATATGCCGTTGTTGCCCGCCCCGCTCACCATGCTGGCCAAGACGCCCACCTGACCTGGGAACACAATCGAAACCGGTTCGTCCAGGGTGTTGTCCAGGTTGACCGTGACGGTATCCCCTTCATTGACGCAGAGGGTGGGGCCAGGGTATTGGAAATTGCCCCCGCTGTCACTGTCGGCAAAACCCCAGAAGTAGATGGTGTTGCCATCGGGGAACATGGCGTAGCCGTCGGCCGTTTCCAGGTTGAAGGTGGGGCCGGTGGTGCAGACAATGGTGCTCAGGTGAGCGGCCAAGGCCGTTTGGGTTCGCAGCCCGGCGGCCACTATGCCAGCTAAAATCAGCAAGAGCAAAACCAGCAACAGCCCCAATTTGATGCGTTTGTTTGCGTGTATCGTCATCGTTGCTTCTCCTTTCGTTGGGATTGCACGGCTTACTTGATGAAGTCTCGGCAATGCCCCAGCGTCGTCGCCTAAGCGTACGTCTCATTGGGAACGCTCTGGGGGGGTAGAGGTGAACCATCGTAAATGCGCACTTCGGTCATCATGCCACCCAGGCCGGGCAGGCCATCATTGGTCAGCTTTTGATAGTTGCGATTTTTGAACCAATAGACGTTGTACGTGCCAATCGAATCTGTGCCGGTTTCTGCCGCCGAATCAAACAGGGGCGCTTCAAAAATCATGTCGCGCGATTCACCGGGTCCGATGTAGACGTTGTTGGTAAAGTAGCTCAGATCCACCGTACCGTTGCGCAAGAGGGCGGCATCGTGGCCAAAGATGTGCAGCGGAATGCCCGCCAGCTGCATGGTGTGCTGCTGGTAGCCCAAGTTAGACATGCGTATGGCCACACGGTCGCCGGGGTTGGCCTGGATGAGCGAGGAAACAGGTTGGCGCGGCAAATCTGGGTCCGTACTCTGTTTGATAGTGTCGGGGTAAGCACGGCCGTTTATCACAAAGTAGTTCGGGTCATAATCGGACCAGACAAACTCCTGCACATTTTCCAGCAAATCGTGCGGCCGGGTGTCGATCTCATTGAGCAGCAGGGCATGTTCCCGGTCGTAGGCCGTGGAGCCGTCGCCGTCGTTATAAAGGTACTGGCCTGGCGGCAGCGAGCCGGTGCCCAAGTTTTGCAGCGGCCGGACAAAAACAATGCCATCCATGCCCATCTGCACGTGCTCCGTGTCTTCAAAGTGGCAGTGGTACATAAACGTGCCGGGGTTGAGCGGCTTGTAGTAGTAGGGGAAGTTGCGGCCCACCGGCACGGAAATCGAAGTTTCGGGCACGCCATCGAAGGCGGCCACCGGGTTGCGGAAGCCGTGCCAGTGAATGGTGTGGGCATCATCCAGATCTGGCCGCACCACCAGCCCCAGGTTGGTCAGGGTAACAAACACCTCGTCCCCTTCCATCACATCGATGATGGGCGCGGTTTGCTGCACCTGGCCTTTGTAGGTGTTGATAAATTCGTTGATGGAAACGGCCGTATTACCAAAATCCACAAAGCCAAACACGTACAGTTCACGCACCCCGCCGGGATAGTCGGCCGGGCTGGCGGGCAGGCGCATGTAGCCATCCGTGGCGCCGAGGCGTATGGTCGATTGGCTCGATGGCTGCACGTAAGGTGAACCCGGTACGGCCAGTGCTTCGGCCAATGGTTCGGCGTTTGACTCTAAAGCCAGTCGACGCTGGCGTTCAGCGTTGGCCAATGACCCGGCCGCGCCCAGCACCAATGCCCCACCGGCACCCAAGCTCCAGCGTAAAAATTTGCGTCTGCTTATAAACTTACGGGGAATTTCTTCATTGTTGTTCATACCGATTTTCCTCCAAAATTTCCTTGCTTTCAGTCAGACTCTTACTGAAGCAAACATCTTTTGACGAATAGCTTTTTCGCAAATTGCTTCAGTTTAAGTGTTCCGCCTTGAACTGGTATCCGCCAGTATTTGTTTGGCGGAACACTCTCCTCCCGCCAGACGTTTGCTGGCGGGAGGAGAAGGGAGTGATGCGCGTCAGGGCAAAGTGATGCTGCCGCTTAAGACGGTACTGCCAGCGGGATCAAATGTTGAACCAGCTAACTGAATATCATCAACTGTAACGGTAAAGGTGCCTGGGCTGTCTACGATGTCGAAGCTGACTCGACCGGTACTATTGGTAGCGCCAGAGGTGGAACTGCTGCCGCTGGGGGCGGACCAGGTGACAAAAACCGTGGCGCCAGGCACAATCGCACCGTTTTCATTCTCTACAATGATGGTCGCCCGAACCCTGGCCGTTGAACTTAGGATACGTCCGGCCAGCGTGATGGAGCGGACGCGCAGGCAGTTGGTCACACAGCCCGCCACCGGGTTATCAACCGTCACCGTCACGCTGTCCAGGGCAGTGTTGGTGTCAGTGTCGGTCACCCTGGCGTTAATGCTGTGGCTGCCGTCGCTGGCCGTGGTGCTGTCCCAGGTCGCCTCGTGGAAGCCATTGCCGCTGTTGAAGGTAGTGCTTTGCCATGGACCGCCGTCCACATTCCACTCCACGATGAGGCTGCTGGCCGCGTCAACATCATCGGAGGCCAGGAACTGCAGCAGGAGTGAACCAGAAACCGTGGCGCCGTTGAGCGGATCAACTACGGTGATGGTTGGCCCGGCAGGTGGCGGTGCACCGGCAGACTCATCGGCACCGATGTCGTAGGCTGCGCCAATCGGCCTGGTTTCATCATCAAAGTCGAAGGGAACGGCCGCAATCGTCACGCCTGCATCAATTGCCGGAGAGCCGGACAGGATGTGGTAATCACCTTGCAGCTCACCATCCACAGCCACGGTCACAATCACCACCGAGACAAAGTTCGGTTCCTGGTTAAAGGCCACGGCATTTAAGGTGGTGTCGTACTCATCCACAAAGAGCGGGTTGGTGCCAATGAGGTTGCTGGCATGGCCCGCACTGCTAAACGAGCCGCCGCCAAACACCTCCAGGTCAAACACGGAGCCGCCAGACGGTGTCAGACCCGTTCCCAGAACAAAGGTGTAGGCCACGTTGTTCCAGAAGATGTTGTTGCGCATAAACGGGTCTGGATGCCCAGGGGCAGCAGAGCCATAAGTGCCGATCAGGTAAGTTGAAAAGTCGGTGCTGTACCCTTCGGCCGCCATGCCTGCGGCGTGAGGGAAGCCATCGCTGTCTTCGGCCGTGGAGGTGTTGGCGTTGTTGGCGAAGGTGTTGTTGACCACGTTCACCTCAGAAGCATCATCCAGGGCCATCCCACCACCAAAGTCGGTAGAGACATTGTTGACAATCATGTTGTTGGCAATGTTGATGGTGTAGTCCCACGGCTGCAGCAAGCGCAGACCACCGCCGTCGTCATTCGACAGGTTCTCTTGAATCAGGTTGTTGTAGATGTCTACGTCGCCAGAGCCTACTGTCAGAAGGAGTTCGTCGGGGTCTTCTGTACATTGATTCTCAAACTCTAAGCCACCACCCCCTTCTTCTGGCTGGGGCAGGCAGAATTGTTCACCGGCAATCATGATACCGCCACCTTCATCGAAGGCATTGTTACGGTAGATGTTGTTGTGGTGAATACTGCCGCCGTTGCTCAGGCCAAAGTGGGAGATGCCGCCACCATATTCAGCGGAGTAGTTGCCGCAAATATCGTTGTGATCAATCTGGTAACCATCGGCCCCGTTGTAGATGCCGATGCCGCCAGCAAGACTGATGCCGCCGTTGTTCAGCACGCGGTTGTGGTGGATACGCACGTTGTCGTTGTTCATATCCCCTTCGTATGGCTCGCCAATGACGATGCCACCGCCGAGGTTACCGCCGTTGCTTTGAATAACGTTGTTGCTGATTTCCACAAATTCGCCGTTTTCGGCAATGTGCAGGCCCCCGCCTACATCTTGCTCGTCGCGGGCGTTGATGATGCGGAAACCATCAACCTGCACGTTGAAGGTTGAACCGAAGGTGCCGGGGGCAGCGGCAGTGATGGTGAAGGCGGTGGTGTTGAAACGGCCGTCTATCACCGACCCACCTGTGCCAAAGCCATCTGGCGCGCCAGGGCCGTAGCCTTGTAGCTTGATGTTCTTGTCTACCAGGATGTCACCAAAGTAGGTGCCGGGCCTGACGGCAACGATAGAACCGGGAGCGGCCGCATTGATGCCGTCCTGAATGGTATTAAACGGCGCCGCCGCCGAGCCAGTGCCGCCGGTCGGGGCGCTGGCATCTACCCAGACAATGGGCGGGCTGTAGCCGGAACCAATTTTGTGGAAGGTGATCCCGGTCCGGCTGGTGACCCCGGCTGAATTTTGGACGAGGAGTTGGTAACGGCCGTTGGCCGCCGCGCCCGGTACGGTGAATTGCAATGTTTCGCTGTTGATAAACGTCGTGGCTACTGAAGCGCCTGTGTCTGTCACCACGGTAGACCCGGCATCAAACCCGGCGCCTGTCACCGTGATGAGGGTACCAGCCACACCACCTGGCGGCGTGACGGCGTAAACAGCCGGTTCGCCTGCAGGAATACCGCATTGGGCTGGTTGGTTAAACTGCCCGCCAGTCCCCTCGTTGAAGGCGGTGATGGGGAAGGTGGCCACGTCGGCATAGGTGGTTTTGCCCGGCCAGACGTCAAACTGGAAGGCCAGCGTCTGATAGTTGGGGTTCCAATTGGGCGTGGGATTGTCCAGATCGCCCGGATCATTCACTACCACCTGGTACACGTTGGGGCAAACGCCGGACGGTGTGGGGCAGTCGGCGGCATAGGTTGAGGGCAGCAGCACCTCAAAAATGCCGTTGGCATCCGAGTTCACCACCGTGATGAGCCGCCCAGTGAAGTCGCGAATGCCCACTGGCGCGTTGGGGATGCCCCGTTTTTCGCCGTAATAGATGCGGCTGGGGTCGGTTTCGACATTCACGTCATCCAGGGCAAAGCCGTAGATGCGGCCCGGTATGGGCACCACGTTTTCCGGCATCGCCTCCGGATCAACCCCATAGTCCGGGTTGAGTGCGGCCAAACCGGTAAAGTCGGGCAGCAGGAAGAAGTCTGCGGGTGCATTCTGCCCTTCTTGTAGTGTCACAATGCGGCGCGAACAGTCAGGGCCGGTGCCGCCAACACACCCTGCCGGTGGCGGCGGAGCCGCTATCCCTGGTACCTGTGGTTGTGGTTCTAAGTCATTTCCTTCTGATGTATTTTGGTCAGTGGATTCAATCACCTTGTAGTAAGGTGGTGGTACAACCTCAACAATATACTCGCCGGGTGGCAGCGGCACTTCATTGGCGCAGGGGAAACCAGTGGGGCACATGCTCTCGATGGCATAACCGCCGTCAAACGCGCCATCCTGCACCTCGTTAGAGATGTTGGGCACTTCGATGCAGTTTTGGCCCAGGCCAATGGGGTCAGGCAGCGGCGCGCCAGTAGCGTCCAGCACATCGCAGCCGGATGGGTGGAGGTAGGAATCGGTTTCTACTTCATACAGCAGCGTATTGCCCGATGCGTCGTAAAGGCGTATGGTGACGCCAGGCACGCCGGGTTCGTAATCTTCCGCGCCGGCAAAGCGAATGTCCAGCTCGTTTCGGGTAGTGGCATAGAAAACCACACCAGAGACGCCGCCGTTTTCGCCGGGGCCATACACCTGCTTGCCCCAATCAATCCAGCTCAATTTGGCAGACCAGGTGAGGGCGCTGGCCAGCAGGTCACCGCCCAAATCGCTTTGCAGCGGGGTGACGATGCTGGGATCGTATTCATTGTGGACAGAGATGCCGGTACGGCCGAATCGACCAAAATCAATTTCTACAACGGCAAACTTCTCCAGCTCCTTCACTTCCTGGAACTCGTAGTAGCCGTCGTTGTCGGTAAAAGTGCCGTACTGCACGGAGCCATCGCGGAAGCGTGTGCCCACCGGGATGCCGTCCATCGACCGCTCGCAGGTGTCTACGTTGTTGGGATTGATGCAGTCCCGGATGCTGTTCCCGGCAGTGAGGGCGGCGTTAGGATTGCCATCGCCATCCAGGCCATCATCCATGAAGACGTAGCCACCAATCCAGCCAAACCAGCGGGGAATGCCCACACCATCAATGTCGGTGCCATCGGGCAGGATGTTCATGTTAACCGTTTGCACGTTGTTATCAACATTTTGAGGGCCGTCGGGCTCGGGAATGGTGACGGTGCGGAAACCGATGATGTAATCCAGCGGATCGTCCCAAATGGCCACCTGGTAGATGCCATCGGGCACGTTATTGATGACAAAATCGCCATTTTCATCACCGCGACCCAGGTACACTTGTTGATCCGTGCCGCCGATGTCGGTGAGGGCAATCCACGGCTTGTACACCGGGCGGCCCAAAGCAGCGGGAGGCTGGTTGACAGGCGGTGTCCATTCAACAATGGTTTTCACTGTGCCGCTGATGGTGCCGGTGCCGGTGGTTTCGTTGCCGTCGCAGAGGTCAGTCGTGCTGCCAAACTGACACTCCGGCACAAACCCCACCCAAACGGCCGCTTGCTGGAAGCCTTCACGCGGGCTGTACCCAGAATCCCCTTCCATGGGCCAGGCATCAATAACGTGGGTGCCTTCAATGGTGGTGGTCTGGACCCAGTCATTTTCCTGGCCATCCGGCGGCACCACGATGACTTCATATTTGCCGCGGGCCAGGTTGTCGATGAGTACATCACCATTGGCGTCGGTGTAACAAACGCCGCCGTTAAATGGCTGGCTGGCACTGATGACCGGTGCACCGTCCACGTCAAACTGAATATTGCCAAAGACGTCGGTCTCATAACGAGTACACAGCGGATTGCCAAACCAATCGACGGAAATTTCGCCGACTGTGTCTTCCAGGATGATGCGGAAGCCTGGCAGCCCCGGCTCCAAGTCCGGCGTATCGATACCGGCCGCGTCATCTTCACCGTTGACGGGCTGGTTGTCTAAGAAGGCGTGGACCCGAATGCGGGAGAGGGGCAGTGGTTCCGGTACCAGCTCCACGAGCACGGTTTGAGCGGCGTCATCAACGGTTACGTGCGCGCCACCCAGTTTATACCCGTTGGCCCGGACCGAGACGAGGTAACGGCCGTTTTCCAACAGCGGCGATGTCGTATGATCGCCCGTGCCCAAGATCGGACTGTAGCTGGCCATCGGCTTGATCGAGGGCCAATCGCAGTCGGCTGGGTAGCCGGGTGTGTTTGGATCGCAATCCGCCGGATCATCGGCCGGGTTGCCGGTGTTATCCAGGTTCACAAGATAGGTGTAGGGGGAAATGGGCAGCCCGGTTTCATAATCGCGCACGTCCAGCGTAATGAGCGAGGCAGAAAGCGCATGTTTTTGGGGCAGCCCTAAAAAGATGGCAACGAGCGGCAGCATAAGCGCCAAAATGAAAAATTTAGGCCATTTTGGGCGACTGTGTAACTTATGGGTTTCTAAAGCTATCGGCGAATTCATAGAGTTACTCCTGTCATAAAGAATTTGGGGTGTTTGAGTCGTTTTGCTTCAGGTGAATCAAGTACCCATAACCAATGTTGTGAAATCTGAAATGTGTTCAATCTGAACCTGACGGACGTGATATACGTGGACAAATTCGTTTCGTGAATTCACGCCCACAAGCCGGAGATCGCTGCAGGGCAAGAAGCCCAGGAGCAACCGTACCAGGCTGTGTTGATAGGCGCCTTCGTCCAGGACAACGACATTTGGTTTGAACCGGCGGATAGCCTGCAAGACGTTTTTTTCACTTTGTGAGGAGACGGTCTGAATTTCCAGCTCTGTGGTTGTTAATAACCAACAGACTATGGCACTTTCAAACAACGTTTGTGCGGTAACCACAAGTACGCGTTCCATCTTCTTCACCTTGGTGAAAACCATGACCTATTGTTCCCACTCCAGAGTTAATACTTCTGGTGCGTTGGTGTGCTTTAATCCACCGCCGTCATCTACAATGGATAGGCCAAAGGGAACTGGTCTGGGTGGAATAAAGATCACATCATCCTCATTGCCGGTATCCAAAGCACGCATCATGACAACGACCCAACGGCCGTTTTCCCAGGTTCCTTGTGCCAACACATCGCCGCGTGAACCAGCTAATGGTGCTAAAAGATAACCAGGGATGACCATGCCCGGCTCAAGCAAACTGGTATCTACCGGCATCTCATCACCCACGAGAATGTATTGACTGGACAAATCGGTGCTGTGCATATAGGCTGGTCCTGTGCCGTCTTCATTCACATTGGCCGAGTCGCCGCCGCCCTCTTTGGCGTCACCTTGATGAGCGCTTTCTACATCGGCCGGATCTAGCTGAACTGTTACCCATTTGTCATCGGCAAAGCCTATGGGATTGGTACGGGCAGCTTTCCAATGCCATTGATCCAGCCGGTAAGCTTCTTCGCCGGTGGCCATGTACCAGGTTTCTGGGTCATCGGCCGTGTTATGGCAGGCTTCGGTACAGCCCTTGCTGGCAAATTCTGGATAATTTTCGATGGGAAAGTGGATCATGATCCGATCTTCATCGCCGCTCTTGGTAAACGCAGTGCCGTCCCAGGTCCAGGCATTTTTTAGCAGGCTCATTGTGGGGTCTTCCCACTCAGCACGAATAATGAGGTTTGTGCCATCATAGGCTGCCTTTACGGTAACAGCAGAACCATCTGGATGTTCGTCAGTCGTACCCAATGTGGGAACAAGCAGCTTAGGTGCACTGCTCCAGAAATCGGCATCGGCATCGAGCGAGACGGTCTCTACACGAACGGCCGTTAATGTGCTGTTGGCTGCCTCTTCATTTTGTATATCCGACCCTTCTTCTGTTTCGCTTTCCTCTGAACTGCTGCAAGCGGCAAAGAAAAAAGGGCTGGCCAAACACAAAAGCAAAAACCAGCGATTCATATGTTATGCCCTCCAATCTTTTATTCGGTGGCCAAGGCCAGGAATGTAAGAACCAACATCATTGTGATAATAAAAAGTGCAATAACAGTTAAAACTGGCTTTGGCCAGGGACGATGTTCGCTATTTCGATCAACAAATGGCAGCAAAAACATACCGCCAATGATGAGCATGGGTATCAACTGCGTCGCAATCGGCTCCAGACGGCCGGGAAAATAATGAATAAGCTGGAAAAGTGACAGAAAATACCATTCTGGCCGCGGGGTAAAGCTGGTATCGGTGGGATCAGCCGGAAAATCTAGCGGAGCGCGTTGATGCCAACTCAAGTAAATGAGCAAAATTGACAACCCTAAACCAGCCAGGATGTGAACAAACATTCGGTAAGGGAAAAAAGGAACAAATTTATAGGACAATGCCTTACCTCGCTGGCTGGTTGCTCTGGCAGGCCCGTGCCGCAGCTGCGACACATGCAGGGCGATGAGGGCAACCAAGATGCCAGGCATAATGACGGTATGGACGAAATAAAACCGGGTAAGCGTAACCTGGCCCAGATGAGCACCGCCCCGCATAAGGTGCATAAGCCAGTTACCAAGCAGAGGCGTTGAACCGGCGATGTTCACGCCCACAACCGTCGCCCAGTAGCCATCCTGGTCCCAGGGCAGCAAAGCACCGGTAAAGGCAAACACGGCCGTTACCAACATCAGCACCACGCCGGAGAGCCAGGTGATTTCACGCGGTTTTTTATAGGCTGAGGTAAAGAAGGTTCGCAACAGGTGAAGAAATGTCAGAACAAAAATGGCGCTGGCGTTATAGACGTGAATACCACGCACCAGCCAGCCCAGAGGTAAAATATAGTTGATGTAATCGACGCTGTTGTAGGCGCTGTCCAAAGCGGGCGTGTAGTAAATAATTAGCAGGAAGCCGCTGAACATTTGCAGCATGAAGCTGGCAAAGGCGAGGCTTCCCAATAAATAGAGGGCGTTTTTCTGCACCTGGAGCGAAACCGGGTAGTTGAGCAGGGCATCGAGCGGTTTGCCAAGACCTGTTCTCTCATCGACCCAAACGGCCGCAAGCCTCAGCAGGCCATTGGTGCGGCCCTGAATGGAGTGTAATCGCGCTCGTGAGGTTAACCCTTTTTCAGTCATGGTTTTTGTTATTAGATTTCGGCCAGTAAACGGCCGTTTTCAATTTTGGTAACATAGCGACGTAATGGTTTGGTTGGCGCACCACTCACAACCAGGCCGTCCCGCGTAAACGTTCCTTCATGGCAGGGACAAGAAAAATGACCGGCTGCCTCTTGCCAACGTACCAAACAGCCCAAATGGGTACAGGTTGCATCCAGGGCCGTGTAGGTGTCATGCCCTTCCTGGCGATAGGTGTAGAGCATCCCCTCCCGCTTAATCCGCTTCCAGGCATCTGTGGTTTGGTACGAATAAGTAACTTTATGAATCTGCCCCGACGGCAAATCAGCAACTGCACCAAGGTCAACCCATTCACCTGCTTTAATCTGCAACGAATTGCCCAGCAAATAGCGTAGAAAAAAGCCACCTATGGACGTTGCCGTTAGGCCAACGGTGGAAAACAATCCCCATTGCAAAAAGCGGCGGCGTCCAAGCGACACGTCGACCCAAATTTTCTGATCCTCAGCAAAAGCAATATCTTGTGAGTTGTCCATTAGGAAAGTTCCTCTTTACCGCAAGGTGCATGAACAGAACAGGTCTGGTTGGGGCAAACGGCCGTCAACCAACCAACACAACAATAGATAACCGAATAGATACCCTTCGGAGAAGATGGGCAATTGAATTCAGGAAACCAGATGCGCTTTCATCTGGATTTCACCGGATTGATGTTTGAGAAAAACTTTTCAGAAGTTGCAAGAACGAGTTGTGATAATTCAGCACTTATACTCTAGGGGAAAAGGGGGGGATGATTACATCCCCCTAAAGGGATGATATTGGGGGCAGAGGGGATGAATTTGGGGGAGGTGATTTACGATGGCGTGGTGTACATAAGCCCGTACCGCCGCGCATATGCTACCAGGCTGGCCCGGTCATTTAAATTAAGCTTTTGGTAGATGTGGGCCCGGTGTGTCTTGATGGTGCTGAGACTCAGCGACAGTTTATCGGCAATCTGGCGATTGGTTAGCCCTTTGGCGATCAGGGCCAGTACATCATATTCACGCGAGGTGAGCGAATCGTCCACCGGAGGTCTCACCTGGCGGCTCAAAAAATCTTGAACCAGGCTGCCCGCCAGGGAAGGCGGCAGGTATGTTTCGCCAGCGTGGACAATGCGGATGGCATTCATGAGTTCATCGCTGCGAGCGCCTTTTAGTACATAGCCATTGGCGCCAGCCCGCAGCGCTTCAAAGAAGAAGTTCTCCTCTTCATGGATGGTGAGCATCAATATCTTGATGGCTGACAGTTCGGCGTTAACCAGGCAGGCAACCTCCAGGCCGCTTATAATCGGCATGGAAATATCGAGCAGCACTACATCTGGTCGGTGCTGGCGAATCAGACTTAACGCTTCTTCCCCCGTTCCGGCCTGGTCCAGGACCTCAAAATCGGGCTCATCAAGCAACAAAGCGGTTAAGCCATCGCGAAACAAAATGTGATCATCAGCTATGAGCAAGCGAATTGAGTGGTTCATGTTTCCCTCCATTTTCTCCATTGTCTTCCAATCGATGCCAGGGGATTTGTACCTGAATGGTGGTACCTCGTGTTACGCTGCTTGTTATATGCACCTGGCCGCCAACAAGTGCGGCTCGTTCCTGCATACCAACCAAACCAAGTCCACGCGACATATCTTTAAATTCGTTGGGTCGCATATCCCAGCCTCGACCATTATCGGAAAAGAGCAGGGAAATGTGATTGTCACTTTGTCGCAGAAGAATTGTGACATGCTGGGCCTGGCTGTGTTGAATGACATTGTTAATTGCTTCTTGGGCGATGCGAAACAAAACAATTTCAATTTCACTGGGCAGGCGGGAGGTGATACGGCCGTCTGCCTCAATAGTTACCTCAATACCGCGTGGCCGCAACGTTTGCTTGCTGATCCACCCCAGCGCCGGTACAAGACCCAGTTTGTCCAGGATGTGCGGCCGCATATCCTGAATAACCTGCCGCAGTTCAACCACTGCCTGCTCTACCAGCGTTCGAGCTTGGTCCAAACGCTCATGAGCATCATCGTCCTCAGCCGGTAATGCCTTGGCCACACGGTTCATGCTCAGCTCAATGGTAGAAAGTGTTTGGCCAAAGTTGTCGTGCAGCTCTCGCGCAATACGGCCGCGTTCTTCTTCCTGGGCCGAAATGACACGACGCAATAGCTGCTGCGTCAGCTCCTGCTGGCGAATTAAATCTTCTGTTTTTTCCTGAATGCGCCCTTCCAGCGCGTCATTCCAATCGGTAAGCTGGCGAATATTTTCGGCCAACTGAAGGCGCATGTTTTCCAAAGCGAAAGCCAGCGCGCCAACTTCGCCAACGCCATCGGTGGGGATTGGGCTGTTAAGTTCACCACGGGCCACGTTTTGGGCCGAGAGGGTGAGGGTTTGTAACGGCCGTATCAAATGCCGACCACTAAACATCGTTAATCCCCAGGCGCCCGAAAACGCCAAAACGGCCAGCACCATTAGACCAATTCGCAGCTGCTGCAAACCGGTAAACGTCTCACCAAGGGCATCACCGCCAATGGCCACACCCCAAGGGGCAAACTGAAGCGGCGCAAAGGCCATCACATGCTTGTGGCCTTCTGGCTCATTGGGTAGTTCCAGCTCAAAGGGAACCGTCGCCACTACCGGCTCACCAGCAGTCAATGCCTCCCGATAAAACGTGTGATGTTCACCCATGCTCAAAAATGGTAGTCCAAAAGTGGTAACCAGCACGCGCCCCTGGTTATCAAAAAGAGCGCCGTGAGCCGTTTGCCCCAGAGAAGCTGCCTTGCGCAAGGGCATGATGATCCGTTCATCCTCAAGCTCAATTTGCCCCAAGAGCAGCCCCGAAACCTGAGCATTGCTGATAAGCGGTACACCAAGAGCCGCTACTGGCTTACCGGTGAGAGGATCCCGATAAGGTTCTGAGATGATTGGCTCACCTTGCGCCAGCGCCAGTTGAATATGTGGGACAGTTGATAGATTTGTACCTGTAGGATAAAGTTCAGCAGGGTAAGATAGAACAACTGTTCCCGTTTCATTCACGAAGAAAAAACCGGCAGGAAACTCGTCAAGCTGCTGGAAAGACTCCGCAAGTTGTTTTACTTTAAGGTCCAGGCCCGGATCGTTCACATCTAATTCAAGCGTCAGGCTGGCTTGTTTTAATTCGCCAGCCTCTTCCAACAACCAATTATCAATTTGCTGCGCCGCCAGCTGGGTAATTGCCAGGCGCTCCTCTAGAATGCGTTCACCACTCTCTTCCAGGGCGAGTTCGCCCAGGAAGGCAAAGGCAAAAAGAAGGCCAAAAAAACCGGCGCTTATGGCCAACCCAACGCGCGGCCATAAACCAAGTTCTGATACCCAAGTTCGTAAGGCGTTCACTGATGATCCTTGGATGTGCGTCCTTGCTCGGACTTATTTAAGGGTTCACATTTAGGTGGGCTTTTATTTTTAGGAAAGCCCTGGGCTGATTGCCTTTTTTATAAAATTGGGACAACAGCGGAATAGTTTGGACACAGTAGTATTTATTGTATAAGGAAAACATAAACGAAATCTAGCCAAGGTCGTAAGACCCCAGGGCCAAAAAAGGTTAATTTTCCTTCAGATCGGGCAGAGTAAGCCTGGCAGGTATAGGTGACAAAATTAAATGTCGTATTTACGAGCCAGGTCAACTGCTTCTAATCGATTGTCGATGCCTAGTTTTTTGAAAATATTACCAATGTGAGCTTTTACTGTTTTTTCGGTAATACCCAAGTTCGCAGCAATTCTTTTGTTGCTCATGCCTGACTTTAACGCTTTGAGTACATCAATCTCCCGAGTGGTTAGTTTATTTAGTCTGGCTGAATGGTGGGGCTCAAAATTTGAAAATTGTTTCAGCACACGCGTCACCATTCGGCGCGTCAGGGCTGCTTCCCCTTTTTCTACATCTCGCAAAAAGGCTATTAGTTCCTGAAACGAGATGCGTTTAGGCAAATAGCCAACGGCACCGCAGCGCAGGGCAGAAAATAGATGTTCATCATCTTCATGAACTGAAAGAAAGACGATCTTGATCCCTGGCTGTTGAGCCAAGATCACCCGGGCCGCGTCAAGGCCAGAGCCATCAGGCAGAATAAAATCCATCAAAATCAAACCGGGTTTTTCGGTTTGGGCAAGTTCGATAGCCTGAGAAACGGTGCTAGCAATGCCAACCACCTTAATACCCGGTTGACTTTGCAGCAGACCCGCCACCCCCTCTCTGAATATGACATGGTCATCTACTAGCAATATCTTCATTCTGCAAACTGCCCAAAAAATACACAAACACCCAAGGACGATGGCTCGCAGGATAAAATATGAATATTACGATTTAGCTTATGAATAAAGAATTTGGCGTTTTAAGAAAGAGGAAGGTACAAATGAACGGTTGTTCCCTGGCTGGGGGCAGCAACTATGTGAAGACGGCCGTTTATCTCCTGAGCCCGTTCCTGGATGATGATCAGGCCGTAATGACCCTCCAACGGGACTGAATCGATCTCAAACCCCACACCATCATCTACGACGATGATTTCCAACAGTTCATGCGTCCAATTGACAGCGACAGAAAGGTGCCTGGCCTGAGCATGTTTACCGACGTTTAGCAACAGTTCACGCGTAATGCTCAACACGTTGTGGCTAATGTAGGGCGCAAGCGGGACAGTCTCCCCCACCGCCGTAAACGCAACTTCAACCTCGGCCAGCTCTCCGATTGATATCGCTTGCTCTCGAATAGATGCCACCAAATCGGTTGGCGCCTGTAAGGATTGCAGCGTCGATTGAATCTGTTTATAGGCCAGATCGGCAATGTTGTTCATTTGGGTGAGCTCTTCACGAACGGCCGTAATTTCCGCCATTACCTTCTCGCCTTTAAGTTCCTGTAGTTTCATCCGAAGCAAATTGAGGTGCTGAGCAATCGTGTCATGGAGCTGCCACGCCATCCGTTTGCGTTCGGCGGCCGTTGCTGCGTGCCAAACAGGCTGCGCCGCAAGGGGATGAAAAGTACTGATCGCCAGCGCCAGGGCAGAAATGGCATTATTCAATACACGGATTTGCTCTGCCTCTAAACGGTCCGGTGGCTTAACAAAAAGCAAAATAAGCGCTGAAGTTGTATTGGCCAATCCGATGGGCAGGCCGTAACCCTGATACTGAGAGGTTGGTGGCAATTCGGGATACTGTTTTCTGTCAAGCGGGTGGAGTTCAGTGGGAAGCGGCATAGATTGGCTGTCAATAGTCAGGAAAGCAGGTATGTCGGGGAATTTTTCGTAGGGACGAACCCATTCAACGGCCGTTTCAAACTGATTGTGGTCCTGATCATGAACAAAAATAACAATGGCCGCAAAAGGGGCCACATTTTGCAGCAGCTCAGGCAGAGCAGCTTGCAATTCATCCCAACTGTTAACCTGGCCCAGCCGCTGCGTAAATCGCTTCTCTACATACTGAGATTGAGCTACCTTGATTAAAGATTGTTCTGATCGTCGCAGCAGCGTCAATATCCAGCCAACCAGTAAGGGATAAAAAAGTCCAAACAGAAAAACTTCCCAACCAAAACGTATTTCCAAACTTTTCGTTTGAGAATGCTCCAACCACTCAAAAGAAATATTGACAAGCCCAACAACAATCACCAGGAGCCAGCGATAGTTTAAAACAAAATTGCGAATTGCCAGAACTTGTGTCGGGTTTGCCATGAGCGTAACTTTGCAGGCAGGGCCAGGCGTAGAATGTAAGCTTGTAGAAATCAGCTTGTTTTACAGGTGCGGAGCCCAATCCAACTGAAATAGAACGAGTTGGCATCATTTTATCACATATTATCCCGAACACTGGGAAGTGTCTCATGGAATAATCGTTACTTTTTCTGAGTTTGGATCACTTAGTAGGATAAGGGCCGCTTATGCCCATGAGAGAGGCCGCCAACTTAATCTTATAGTTAGCAGGAGCGATGATGATCCTCAAACGTGTTCTTCTGATCGGCAAGGAAAATTTGTTTATTGAGGGAGTGGCAAGCCTGTTGTCAAAAAGATCAAATCAGCAGGTTACACGTATAGAACCAACAGATACGTACACTTTGGTAAATGAAATCTGGCGAATTCAACCAAGCATCGTCATTCTAAACACACTCAACTGGAAACAACCTTTAGTCATATTGGCGCATTTAAAAACCTATCCAGCTCTAAAGTTGATCGTTGTCAATGAACACAACAACGACATTGTGATTTATGAGCACGAAGGTTTATTTCGTGAACCGCACAAAGTTCTTGCAAGCAAGCAGCTTGCCTGCTGATTACCCAACAAGCCTGTTGGCCAGTGCCACCCGGCTCAGCCAGCGGGCGCTGGGTTTGACCGTGCGCTGCTGCGTGGTGCGATCCACGGCGATGATGCCAAAGGTGGGCCGGTAGCCCAGCATCCATTCAAAGTTGTCAAAGGCGGACCAGGCAAAATAGCCGCGAACGTCCAACCCATCGCGCAGGCAGTCGGCCACGCTTTGCAGCGCCGTCTGGTAATACGCCAGGCGACGGCCGTCGTCCGGGGTGCCGATGCCGTTTTCGGTGACCATCAGCGGCACACCGGCCACCTCGTGAGCGCGGCGCAAAGTGGCGCCAATGGCCTGTGGCCAGAATTCGTAGCCCATCTGCGTCGTTTCCACGCCTTCTTCCGGGTCAAGGGCACCTTCGGGACCATAGCGCTCACGCGTGTAGGTCTGCACGCCGACAAAATCATCCTCGCGGGCCGCTTCCAGGAAGACGTCTTGCAATTCCCAACGCATTTTGTCACGCACGGCTTCGCCACCGGGCTCGGCCTGCATGTCCGACATGGCAATGGTGAGGCTCACGGGCAGCGACGGCCGTTCCGCCTTAATCGCCGCCCGCGCCTGGTGATGAGCCGCCAGGATGACGTCTCGTCCCTCTTCGGTGCCAGCAAACATGAAAGGAGCAAACTGTTCAGGCGTGGTGTGCAGCGCCTGTGCCGCCCGCCGGATGAACGTGTCGTCGGTGCCGCCAGCCATCCACAGCAAGGCGGCCATACGCGGAATGTTGACCTCGTTGATGGTGCAGACCGCTTCGATGAGATCACCCAGATGTGCGGTGACCTTTTGGGCGTAACGGCCGAATTTGGCCGACGTCTCCATATTCTGCCAGCCCCCCTGGCTGATGAGCCAGCGCGGCGAAGTGAAATGGTGATAGGTCACCACCGGCTTCAGACCGTGCGCCAGGCAGGTTTCACACATGCGGCGGTAATGGTCCAGGGCGGCGGTGGAGAAACGGCCGTCTTCAGGCTCCACCCGTGCCCACTCCACCGAAAACCGGTAGCTGTTAAAGCCCAATTCAGCCAGCAGCGCCACATCCTCCGGGTAACGATGGTAATGGTCGATGGCATCACCCGACGGCTCGGCAAAAACCGTGCCCGGGACGTGTTCCATCACCCAAAAATCGCTGTTGGTGTTGTTGCCTTCTACCTGGTGAGCGGCCGTAGCCGTGCCCCACAAAAAATCATCTGGAAATTCGTTGCTCATAATGTTCCCTTTTCTGTTTCGTGGCAAGATTGGACCAATCTCCAAAGATTGGTCCAATCTGAAATGCCTACGCCTGCACCTGCATACTGTGCACCTGGGCCAACAGCAGGTCCACGATGTCATCGGCGGGCTGGGTCAGGGCGTCTTCCTGAAAATGGAGAATGCTCAACAAAGGCATGTCCAGCATGAACCCGGCCGTATCCATGCCAATTGTGTCGCTGCCATTCCCATCCTCGCCGCCAAAGATGCGGTTCAGCTGCCCCATCATCTGCTGGTACATCGGCTCAAAGGCCACCTTGCCGTAGGGATCATCCAGCCAGGCGCGGATGGTCGATTCGCGGTGCAACACCGAGGGCAGCCGCAGCGTCGATTCCAGCGTCACGGTCGCAGTGCAGCGGATATCCTCGGCAGAGGCGCCAATCAGAATGTCGAACTGGCCATTTTCGGTGACCCACTGCCCGTAGACGGGATCGTAGTAGGCAAAGGCGCGGAAATTCAGCGGGATGGTCACGGTTTTGGTTTCGCCCGGCTGGAGTTCAACCTTGGCAAAACCTTTGAGTTCTTTGAACGGCCGTACCAACCGCGCCACCTGGTCATGCACATACACCTGCACTACCTCTTTGCCCGCCACGGCGCCGGTGTTGGTCACATCCACCGAGACGTTCAATCCATCGACATCTCTAAAACGGGTCGCCGAAACCTGCGCATTGCTGTAGGCAAACGTGGTGTAGCTCAGGCCAAAACCAAAGGGGAATTGGGTGGGCACTTCTTTGCTGTCGTAGTAGCGGTAGCCGATGAACAGCCCTTCGCCATAGCGCACCACGCCGTTTTCGCCGGGGAAGTTGAGGTAAGCCGGGGTGTCGGCCAGCCGCACCGGGTACGTTTCGGCCAGCTTGCCGGAGGGGTTGACGCGGCCAAAAAGCACGTCGGCAATGGCGCCGCCGCCCGCCTGGCCCATCATCCACGCTTCCAGCACGGCGGCCGTGCTGTCCATCCACTCCTTGACCACCACGGGCGCGCCATTGTTGAGAATGACGACGGTGTTGGGCTGAACGGCCGTCACCGCCTGAATCAGCGCCACCTGTTGTTCGGTCAGGTCCAGGTCTGGCCGGTCGTAGCCTTCTGACTCTTTAAACGTGGGCAGAGCAAGGTACAGCAGCGCCACATCGGCCACCCGGGCCGTGGCCACAGCTTCATCGATCAATGCCTGCTCAAACTCGGCACCTTCCGGGTAGCCGGGGGCATAGCTGAGCTCCGCGTTCCCGGCCAGCTTTTGCAGCTCGGTAAAGGGCACATCTACCTGGGTGGCGTTGATGTGCGAGCTGCCGCCGCCCTGGAAGTGGGCTTTTTGCGCCGCCCGGCCAATCACGGCGATGTGCTGCGGCTGTTTCAGGGGCAGCAGACCATTGTTTTTGAGCAGCACCATGCCTTCGGCGGCAATATTGCGCGCCAGCCCATGGTGCGCCGCCACGTCGAACGTGCCGCCTTTGGGCGTTTGCGCCGCACAAAAAACGATCTGCAAGATGCGGCGCACCGACTCGTCCAACACGGCCTCATCCAGCTGGCCGTCGCGCACCGCTTCGATGACGGCGTTGACGCGCCGCTGCTTGGGGCCTGGCATCTCCAGGTCCAGCCCGGCCTGCAGCGAGGCCACGCGGTCGTGCACCGCGCCCCAGTCGGAAACCACAAACCCTTCGAAGCCCCATTCATCTTTCAAAATTTCGGTGAGCAGGCGGTGATGTTCAGAGGCGTAGGTGCCGTTGACTTTGTTGTAGGCGCACATGACGGTCCACGGTTTGGCCTGGGTAACGGCCGTTTCAAACGCGGGCAAATAAAGCTCGCGCAGGGTACGCTCATCAATCTCAGCGCTGATGGCAAAGCGCTCAAATTCCTGGTTGTTGGCCGCGTAATGCTTCAGCGAAGTGCCCACGCCTTTGCTTTGAATGCCGTTGATCAGACTGGAAGCCATCTGCCCGGCCAGGTACGGATCTTCAGAAAAATATTCAAAGTTACGGCCGCACAACGGCGTGCGCTTCAGGTTGGCCCCAGGCCCCAGCAGCACATCTACTTTCAGGGCGATGGCTTCTTGGGCCAGCGCCTGCCCCATTTCATACAACAAATCAACATCCCAACTAGACGCCAGGCTGGAAGCTGTTGGGAAACAGGTAGCTGGCAGGCTCTTGACGGCCAGGGCATGGATATCCGGTTGGCGACGGACACCGTGTGGTCCATCGGAAACAATCAACTCAGGCACATTCAGCCGGTCGATTAGGGTTGTTGACCAGGCGCTGGCCCCGGTACACAGCGCCGCCTTTTCTTCTAATGTCATTTGCTTGATGATAGCTTGAATATCATTCATGACAGACTCCTTTTCTCAAATTTCCTTGCCAGCTTTTCTTGCCATACTTTCTGTAAGGCACGATAGTTCAATAAAATGATGCCCTCTTCCCGAATGACATCCTGTGCTTGCGGCGAGCTGAAGAAATCAGAATCCGCCTGCCGGTACTGGCTCCCGCCCGGATCAATGGCTCTTAGCTCGGCATTGTTCAGGCCAGGGTGCACAGCCCATTCGCTAAGGCCAGCGGGCAGCGCGCGCAGCAGTTCCACAAAACGAGCGGCTTTGGTGGCGGGATCGAGCAGGTAGCTGTCCAAAAAGTCGTAATCGTTGGTGGGCAGGCCCTGGCTTTGCACCCTCGCAATCCAGGACTGCCCCATCACCCGCAGCGCCAGGCCATATTCCCGGCCCAGACCCAGCATCAGCGCCAAAATATCTTCCCGGCCGCCCAGGCGCAGCGCGTGCCAATCCAGGTGGGTGGGCTGCAACCCGGCAGCCAGCACCACCTCGATCTGTGCCCGAAACTCCATTTCCAGTTCCGCCAGACTGACCTGGGCCAGAAATTCTGGCATCTGCTCAAAGTTGTAAAAATGCCCGTCTTTATTAACGAGGGATGGCACTTTATCCCAGGCCGTGACAGGTCCCCAGCGGTAGTTGGGCCACTCGGCAACGGCCGTAAGATGCACCCCAAACGCCACCTCGGGATGGTCCGCCAGGAAGTGCATGGCGTGCCACGCCCAGGGGCAGGGCGCCATCAAGGTAGTAGAACGCACTATGCCAGCTTGCAGCGTGCCAACAATGGCTTCATTCACCGCCTGGCACATGCCAAAATCATCGGCATTGATAATCAGTAAACGAGCGTCTGCCGGGTATCCTAGCAGCTGGTTTGTGTGGCTATCGGGCGACATGCTCCAGTGCTTGGGGCCGTTTCTTCGTCATACCGTTGAAAGGTCCCACTCCTCATAGATTTTGGGCACATCGTTGATGAGACGCCTGGTGTAGGTCTGCTTGGGCCGCAGAATCACCTCATCGGCCGAGCCACTTTCCACAAATTTACCCTTCTCCATGATGTAGACGGTGTCGGACACATAATATGCCAGGCCAATGTCGTGGGTGATGAAAATGGGTGTCATACCGATTTCGTCACGAAGCTGCATCAGCATGTCCAGGATGGTGGCCCGGGAGCAGGCATCGATCATCGAGGTTGGTTCGTCGGCCAGCAGGATTTTTGGCTTGAGCAGAAAGATTCGGGCAATCATCAGGCGCTGCTGCTGCCCGCCAGAAAGTTCAAAGGGATATTTGTTGGTCAGTTCGGCAAATTTCAGGTTAACGAAGCTGCACGCTTCGGTCATCAGCGCCACTTTTTGCTCGTATGGCAGCCGACCACCGCCGCGCATGCGAATACAGTCGAGCAGCACGGTATCAATCTTGTTGAAGATGTTGTAAGACGAAAACGGGTCCTGGAAGATGGCCTGAATGCTTTTCCAGTACTCTTTTTTCTTTCTGTGGCTGCTAATGTCGCGCTTTTGGCCCTGGAAGTAAATATCGCCTTCGCTGGGATTGATCAGGCCGAGCAGCATCTTGGCCAGGGTGGTTTTGCCGCTGCCCGATTCGCCCACGATGGAGATGACTTCACCTTCGTAGAAGTTAAAATCTACGTTATCCACGGCGACCGTTTTGTTGCGGCCAAGTCCAAATACTTTTGTAACGCCCTTGCCACTCAGGCAAAGTTTTCTTTCATCGGCCATTTTTCTGATCCTCCCTGGCATACGCCGCGCGTAGTTCTTCTTCGGATAAAATACAGCGGTAGGCACGGCCGTTCCCCACCTCGCGCAGGGGAATAGAAATTGCTCTACATTCTGCCCGTGCAAACTTGCAGCGCTCGGCAAACCGGCAGCCAGCCGGTGGATTCTTGAGGTTGGGCGGCACGCCGGGAATAGCCGCCAGTTTTACGTCCCGCAGACCTTCTTCGGGCACGATGATCGAGCCCATCAGGCCTTTGGAATAGGGGTGCAGCGGGTCGAAAACGGCCTCTTTGGATGTGGCCTTTTCCACAATCTGCCCCGCATACATCACCATGATGTCATCGGTGACGTTGTACAGCAGCGGCAGTTCGTGGGTAATGAAGATCATCGCTTTGATGTACCCGTTGTCCATCAAGTTGCGCAGCATCTTGATCACCATCTTCTGCGACGTCACGTCGAGTGCCGAGGAAGGCTCATCGGCAATCAGCACCTGCGGCCGAAGGATAACGGAAATGGCAATCACGGTACGCTGCTTCATACCGCCGGACAGCTCAACGGGATATTTTTGCAGCACGTCGGCTGGCAATCCCAGCGACTCGAAGAGCGCTCTGGCCATCTCGTGGACTTCTTGCTTGGTAGCGGTTGGATCGTGCGCCTGCACCACGTCTTCGATGAAGTGAATGATCTTCTGCGTGGGATTGAGCGCATTCATGGCTGCCTGGGGAATGTAGGCAATCTCCCGCCCCAAGATTGATTTGCGTACGTCATCGGGTTTCATGCCGGAGATATTACGGCCGTCAATAACAATCTCACCTTTGGTGTAATGCAGGGGCGGGAAGTAGTAGCCCATCAGGCTGAGTGCCAGGGTTGACTTGCCGCAGCCAGATTCTCCAGCAATACCCAGCGATTTACCTTCTTCGATTTTTAACGAAACCTGATCAACCGCGTAAATGTTTTCCTTAAACCGGGTGATATATTTTGTGCTCAAATCCCGGACGTCTAACATGACTCTGTTCATTTTTATCACCTAATCCCGTAGTGCCGGATTGAACACCTGGTCAAGACCGGTATTCATTAAATTCATAGAGAAGGCAATCAGGGCAATTGTCACGATGACGGGGAAATAAGCCCACCATTTGCCCAGGATGTGCGCCTGGTAAATCATCGCCCAGTTCATCATCAAGCCCAGCGTGGGCACATCCGTTGTTTTGGGGCCCAACCCCAGGATAGATAACCCGGCTTCGGCCAGAATGCCCGAGGAAATTTGCAAGATCAGGGCCATGATGACGTAGGAGGCAATGTAAGGCAGAATGTCTCGGACGATGATGTGGGCAATCGAATGCCCGGACAGTTTGGACAGGTTGACGTGATCCCGGTTGCGTAAGGAGATCACCTGCGAACGCACCGCCCTGGCCGTCCATACCCAGGAGGTAAAGCCAATCACCACCGCAATGGTAAAGGCGCCTCGCTGTTCCTGGCCTAAGCTGAATGAAATCAGGATCAGCAAGACAAAGCTGGGAATAACGATAAAGAGGTTGGTGATGAACATAATCACGTCATCAACAATGCCGCCAACATAACCGGAGACCAATCCCAGCACCAGGCCAATGAAGGTCGCGATGATACCGGCCACAAAGCCAATCTGCAGGGAGACGCCGGTGGCTTTAACCAGTTCGGTGAGCACGTCTCGGCCAAAATTGTCGGTTCCCAGCGGCAGCACGCGCACGTTGGCCACCTGGTTCACGTTTACGTAGGCTGTTTGCGGCACGGAACCGGTTGCTTCGAGAACGGCCGTTTCCCCGTTCATCGTCGCAATAAGCGCTGCCTCCGTTGAGAGCAGCCCCTGGATGGAATTGTTGAGCCGGATGTAATAATTTCGGTCTGCGTTGGTCATTCCCGGCAGCCGCGTGGCTGGATCAAAATTGGCAAACCACTGGTCCAGCAGCAGCTCCGTGTTGCTAATGTCAATCTCGGACTCGGGCATACCCGCGCCGACCAGCCATTTGCGGATGGCTTCACGATCTTCATCCTTAAACCGGCTGGAAATACGGCGCTCGGCCGCTTTATCCAGGTTGAGCGTGTAATGCGGCGCGCCAATGCTGTCGTAGACATTTACGTAGATGCCCGGCGCAAAAAACGTGCCCTGACCAATGATTTTCAGCGGCGGGTCCGGCACAATCAGCGGATAAACCAGCACAATCAGTAAAATCGTGGCAAAAATGGAAAAGCCTGCCACAAATTTGCCGGAGCGAAAAACTTGTTGCAAAAAATGTTTCATAGCAGCATCTTCCCCTTATTAATCAGCCTGGGCCGCTTTAATACGCGGATCAAGGATGCCGTAGACGATCTCAATAATGAAGTTTGCCGCCAGCACCATGATGGTGACGATTAACGTAGTGGCGGAGATGAGCGGGTAGTCCTGGCCGAGAACGGCCGTTAAAATCGTCGACCCCAACCCGGGATAGCTGAAAATAATCTCGGCCACCAACGCACCACCCACCATCGTTCCAATCGACAATGCCAAACCGGTGATTTGCGGCAGCATGGCATTGCGAAACACATAGCGGACGATCTTGCTGTCCTTGATGCCCATAAAGCGGCTGTACTTTACATAATCCGCATTCAGCTCATAGATGGCCATCGAGCGCATCCCAATCGCCTGCCCCCCAATCGTGATCAGCACAATGGACCAAAATGGCAGCTGATAATGGATAAACACAGACCAGAAAAATCTCCAGCTGAAGTTGGGAATCAGGTCAAAACCGTACCCGCCCGAAGTGGGAAACCAGCGCAGCGAAACCCCAAAAATAACCAGCAAGATGACGGCCATGCCAAAGGCGGGCAGGTTGCTCACAAAAATACTTACCGGCATCAGGACTTTATCAAAGCTTCCCTTGCGGTAGGCAGCGAGGGCGCCCAAAGAGTTGCCAACGATCCACCCCACAATAATGGCCGGAAACTGCAAAGCAATCGTCCACAGAATAGACGACTTAATAACGTCGGCTACCGTTCTGGGATATTGGCTAAATGAAAACCCAAAGTCCCCCTGGAACACATTTCTCATGTACAGGAAGAACTGCTCATGCATGGGCCTGTTGGTGCCAAACTGCTCCGCATACTGCTCATAAATCGCCTGGATACCCGTGGTGTTGCTCATACCCTGCGCCAGGCGCGACACAATTGCCGCTACCGGATCACCCGGCATGAGTCGCGGCAAAATAAAGTTCAGAATAAACGCAGCTACCAGGGTTACTAAAAACCAAAGCAGCTTGTTGAGAAAATAGTTTCGGTACCCTTTCAACGCAGCTTCTCCTCTTCCAAAACAGGCGCAACACAACTAACCTGACAGTCACTTGTTTGCACCAGATAGGGGGCTGGGGTTTTAGAGGTTGTCCAGACTGGACCTAAAAGGACTGTCTTTCGCTTATTAAAACAGCCATGCCCCGTTTCCGGGACATGGCTGCTTTTAATCAGTTAACGCCTATGGATTGACGAGCTCCAGGTTATAGAGACCGGCAATACTCCAACCGTCTGTCAGGTCCAGCGGGGGAACTGGCGGATTGGTTCCGTCACCTTCGTACGGGAAGTTGGTCCATACAGACTCGTTCACCGTGTGGAAGGACTGCGGACGGTACATCAGCGTAAAGGACGGGATGTCGCTGAGGTAAATATTTACCAGTTCAGTGTACATTTCCTCCAACGCTGCGGGATCGGTTTCGCCGGGGATGGCCTGAATCAGGGCATCGGCTTCGGGGTTGGAATACTGACCCCAGTTGCCGTTCCAGTTGCTGGCCATGCCGATGAACTCAGAGCTGAGCAGTTTGCGGATACGGCCCCACGGCTGGGTCGGGCCAGCGCCATCGCTCCACATCATGAAGATGTCGTACCCTTCAGGCAGGGGAGCATCGGATTTGGTCACAACGGTCTGGTAAACGGCCCATTCGGGGTAGTTGGTGGTGATTTCGATGCCGATTTCAGCACCAGCGGCGGCCACAACTTCGATGGCAGCCTGCCAGTCGGACCAACCGTTGGGGCAGGTGGCCACGTAGCTGAGCTTCTCGCCTTCGAATTCACGCCAGCCATCGCCATCGGTGTCTACGATGCCAGCTTCGTCGAGCAGCGCTTTGGCGCCTTCGATGTCGTTACCCACCCACTGCAGGTCAGCAACGGCCGCTTGGTCATACAGCGCCTGTTCGCCGGGGGTCGGGTTCATGAGGGAGCGCGGTACCTGGTCGAAGGTAGCGGACTGGTTCGTCATGGCGTTGGCAATGATGGTGGGGTAATCAACCGCCATTGCAATCGCTTTACGCACGGCCAGCTGATCCAAACCATGGGATTCCAGGTTGTAGAAAGCAGTCGGCAGGCTGGCGCCAATGCCATAGGGGGCATCGGGCAGGTAGGTGGAGATGGGCAGACCATCATCCAGCCACAGAGACTGAACATTGGAGTTGAACTGCTGGCTAACGTCTACTTCACCGGCCTGCAAAGCAGTCGTACCGGCAGCGTTGTCTTTGAAAATCGTGTGGGCCAGGTACTTCGGCACGGGCAGTTGACCCCACATGCTGGCATCTTGACCCCAGTAGTTGTCGTCGCGAATCATGACAACTTTGCTGTCGTCGGCAAAGTACTTGTAATACGGGCCAGAGAAAGCAACATCTTCAGCGGGATCAGCCATCAGAGCCGTGGCATCGCCACCGACGCGGGCTTCCAGGGTCTCCGTCCACGCTTTTTGGATGACGTAGTTGCTGCTCAGGTAAGCTTCAACGATCAGCGGATTCACTGCGGCGCCTTCTTCGTTAAGTTTGGCCTGCACCAAAACGGTCTGGTCGTCTACGGCAACGATGTTCTCGATGTAGTCGATGTTACCAGCGCCGGTTGGGGTGTTGTACTTCACGTGGGTGGCCCAGGTGTAAGCAACATCTTCGGCGGTTACCGGCGTGCCATCATTCCAGTGGGCGGCGGGGTTAAGGCTGAAGGTAATCTCAGTGCGCGCGTCATTCCACTCGAAGGGTCCGTCAGCCAGCAAAGGATAAACCTGGCCGTCGAGCATGTTGTATAGGTAGGGGGTTTCGAACATGGTCACGCGGGCGTTGTCTTGCTGGGCAATCGCCATCGCATTGTTGTTGCTGTTGGAGTAGGGATTCCAACCCACAACTGAACCCCATTGTTGACCATTGAAGTACAGGGTTTCATTGCGGGGCAAAGCATTGGGGTCAGCGACAGCCTCTTCTTCAGCTGGTGCTTCTTCTGCCGGTGCAGCTTCTTCCTCGGCTGGAGCGGCTTCTTCTTCTGCCGGTGCAGCTTCTTCTTCAGCTGGTGCTGCTTCTTCTGCCGGTGCAGCTTCTTCCTCGGCTGGTGCTGCTTCTTCCTCTTGCACTGGTGCGACATCGACCGGTTCTTCCTCAGTCGGTGTTGTTCCGCAAGCACCTAGTGAAAGGGCCAGAACAAGCAGCAGGCCAAGAAGGACAGAAAACAAGCGATTTTTATGTTTCATTTTTTATCTCTCCTCTCAAATGGGTGGTTTTTGCAGTTTTTGCGTTGAAAATGCGACTTTCTGGAAAAGCAAACCGCAAAAATCTAATTGATATAAAGATTGTCAAAAATCAGACAATCATTCTGCCTACTGAGAAAAAATACCTAAAAAGCCAGGATTTGTATATCTCGTTTTTGGAGGATTTTACTGAGGGACGCGGGCGGTTGTTGAGTGATTTTTCACAATAAGACGTAGAAAACTCTCGAAAAAGTTACCCAAATCTGCTACAATGGCGCAAATTTGGGTAACTTTTATTCCGCTTTGCCTCGTCCTTTCCGCGGAGCGAACACGGGCCTTATGATTGTTACCGGGGTTTCAAGGAGGAAGAACCATGAAGGCGATTGTAAAAGAGGGTGTTTTATGGGAGGAGGCGCAGGACACGGCCGTTCCCCCACCCATTTCCCTTAACTCCCCTCAATGGAATGATTGGCTCACCGATCACAAACGGTTTAAATTTAAAGGCGCTGCCGGGCACTTTTCTGCCAGGCGCGAAACCCGGCACGGCAGCGACTACTGGTACGCCTACCGCCGCCGCAGCGGTAAACTCCACAAAACCTATTTGGGAAAGTCTGAGGAGCTCACGCTGGGACAACTGGAGCAGGCCGCGGCCAGCCTGGCGGGCAAAACCATCTTCAGCCAGTTGACTCTGCCCGCCGAGCCACAAAACCTCCTCCCCTCCAGGACCTGGACCCATAGTTCATCACCTGCCCTCACCAAAATAAGACCCCCCATCTTGCCGCCAAACCTGATAACACGGCCGCGCCTCAACCAAAAAATCAGTTCACCCGTTACCTTTATTTGTGCCCCAGGCGGATTTGGCAAGAGTACCCTGCTCAACGCCTGGCAGCAGGAGCGCAGCGACATACCCGTCGCCTGGGCAGCGCTGGATGCGGACGATAATCATTTGCTGCGTTTCTGGTTAACGGTTGTCATGGCTTTGCAGGCGGTTGTGCCCGGTTTGGGCAAAAATTTGCTGCCTTACCTTCAGATGTCTTCCGCGGTAACACCGACCGAAATTGTAGCCCGCCTGACAAATGAGATTATTGGCGCCAGGGAAAAAGTAGGGTGTATCGGGCTGGTACTGGATGATTACCACCACATCCAGCACCCCGATGTGAACAACTCCATTCAGGCCTGGTTGGAGCATTTACCGCCAAACTTCCAGCTGATCATTTCTGGCCGTACCCGGCCACCCATTGCGCTGGGGTGCCTGCGCGCCCGCGGGCTGGTAACCGAGCTAGAAATGGACGATTTGCGCTTTACCCGGGAAGAGGGTATTGAATTTTTACAGCAGCATGTGGCGGAACGGCCGTTAGCCTACGGCGACATGGAAACGCTGGTCAATCGCACCAGCGGCTGGGCGGCGGGCCTGATGTTGGCCGTTTTGGCCTTAAACAAGCAGCAAGACCGCCGCCATTTTCTGGAATCTTTCAACGGCGCCCACATCTTTCTCCGTGAATATTTTTTGGAAAGCGTCTTGCACCAGCAGGCCGACGAGGTAAAAACCTTCCTGCTGAAAACTTCGATTCTCAAACAGCTCACCGGCAGCCTGTGTGACGCCCTGACCGGGCGCTCTGACGGCGCCGAGATGCTGGCCCGACTGTGGCAAGAAAATCTGTTTTTGGCTCGCTCCGAAGAGCAAACCTGGTACACCTATCATGACCTGTTTGCCGAAATGCTCAGCAACCAGCTGGAGACCCAGTACCCCGACCTGATTCCCGACCTGCACCGCCGGGCAGCAGCCTGGTACCGCAAGCAAAACGGCTCGGCCGAAGCAGTCCGTCACTTGCTGGCCATTAAAGATTGGGAAGATGCCGCTTTCTTAATTGAAGAGGTCGTGCTGCGTGAATTAGTAGAGTATGGTGAAGATTCCCGTCTGCTGCGCTGGATTCAACAGCTGCCAGAATCGGTGTTTCAGCATCATAAAACGCTGTTGTTTGTCTATTTGCGGCTGGCCAAACTGGCCCTGTCTACCGGTGAAGTGGAGCGTTTCCTGCAGCGGCTGGAGCAAAACCTCATTGGCAAGTCGCCGGAAATGTTGACGGATGACGAGCGCGAAGTGCTGGATGAAATACAAACCATCCAGAAGCGCAAGATAGCCGGAGACCTGACCATATCTCCGGCAGGCGCCTCTGATTCGCGGTGGCAGCTGCTGGATGCTTTGTGGATTGTGGAAGCCAGCTATTTGCCGCAAACGGAGGAAGTGGGCCTACGGCTGTATGACATTTACGAGCAGTCGCGGGCCCAGGGAAATTTGTTTGTGATGCTGATTGCCGGTGCGGACTGTGCCAACCGGGCCTTTATGCGCGGCCACTTGCGGGAAAGCGAGAAGATTGTGTACCAGATCTTGCAGTATGCGCTGTCGCAGCGGGGCAAACTGCCGGAACCGGCCAGCATTGCCTTAATCACGCTGAGCCATATTTGCCTGATGCGCAATGAATTGTCAGAGGCCCACCAGTTGGTACAGCGGGCAACGGCCGTTGATCCCAATCCCACCAGTTCAAACATGCCCATCAACATTGCCATTGCCCGCGCCCGGCTGCAAGCTACCTCAGGGAACCACGAGGCGGCCCTTTCTACCATCCGGGCGGCCCGTGCTTTGCAGGTGCAGCGACCTTCGGGCGGCTGGCGTGACCAGGATTTGGCCGTGTACGAAGCGATGTTCTCGATTCCGCTGGAAAATTGGGCCGAAGTGGAACGGTTGTTGGGCGAAGTCGGTGAGGAAGATCATGGGCTGGCCCAGCTGGTGCGCGCCGAGATGTTACTGCGGCAAAAGCAAGCTGCCCCGGCCGAGAACGTGCTGGAGCGTCTGCTGCAGCGTTATCCCAATGGCTTTGCCAACGAACCAATCATGCACGTGCGCGTGCTGCTGGCCCTGGCGCTGTTTGACCAGCACAAACTGAACCAGGCCCGGCAGGTAATGGCCGAGGCCATCCGGCTGGCGGCACCGGAGCGTTTGATACGGCCGTTCCTCAACCACGGCACCCAGCTCGTTCCCCTCCTGGTGCTGCTGCAGCACACCGAAACCCTCACCGCCGAGGCCCAGGAATTTATCAGGCAAATTTTACAGCTGCTGGGTGATTCCGATCAGGCGGCCGATTGGCTGCCCCAGGAAAAACTAGAGTCGTTAAAAACGGCCGCATCCGTCACCGAGCGCGAGCAGGAGGTGCTGGCATTGGTGAGTGATGGCCTCTCCAACCGCGAAATTGGCCTCCGGCTGTGCATCTCCCCTGGCACCGTAAAAACACACCTGGCCAATATCTATGATAAGCTGGACGTGCACTGCCGCGTCCAGGCCATCGCCGAAGCGCGTACCTTGCAGCTGATTTAACCAACGCAGGTGCGACGCACTTTAGAAGTGTGTCGCACCTCTGCCTCCATCAAGTTTCCTCATCAAAAAAGAGCCTGGCCTTGATCGCCCCGTCTTCTTCCAGGTTGCCGCCCAGGGCCCCGGCCAGCACGCCCAGCATGGCCATGAAAGCCGCGTGACGAAACAGCATCAGCCGATCCAGGTCGTTGATCTGCACCCAGCGGCTGAGGATTGCCTCCGGCAGCAGCCAGCCCACCAGCAAGGAAAACAGGAACAGCACCAGCCACAGGCTGATCATGCCAGAGAGGATGGTGCCCACCACCACCAGGCGCGTGCGGGTGAGTTGTTCACGCCAGCCCACCTCGCGGGAGATCTGGCCCAGGTTTTTCCCGGCGAAAATAAACCCCGTAGCCACGATGATGGCCACCACGGTACCCAGCACCAGGCGGGATGGGGACAGGTTTACGCCCATCTCCCACGCTTCGGCGGTGAGCAGCAGGATGAGGAGGGAAACGGCCGTTGCCGCCGTCAGCCGGGCCATGCGAAAGGGCAGCAGCCAGGGCGCATACCCCACAATGTCGATTAAAATGCTCTTAGGATCGGCCCAGAAGGCCCGCCAGTAAAAAACGGCGCTGTTCCACTGCCGCGTTTGTTCCTCCAGCCGCTGGTCGGCTACCTCCTCCAGCCGGTCCACGATGATGTTTTGCTGGAAGGGGGGAAAGGGTTCGTAGCATAGCTTTTGCGGCGCTTCGGGCGGGATCATCGGGCCTTCGTCGCAGTGCTCGATGCCCCAGACGTGCCCCAGCAGATGCAGAGTCAGCATCATGAGCTGCTCCATCTGCCTGGCTGGGTCGTGGCGGCTAAGGTTGGCGGTGGAGAGGACGGCCGTTTCCAGCGCCGAAGAAGGCACGCCAATCGTATGCACCCGCTCCCGCGCCAGCAGCTCGTTGGGCACCACCACAACCACGTAATCCCAGTGGTTGGCAATCTTTTCCTGCACGCCCAGCTCCAGCAGCGGCAGCGGACTTAAGGAGCCTTTGGGCGCGTAACGGTGCCGGTGCACAAAATCGACCCGCCAGTGAAAGTGGGGGAACTGCTGCGCCAGCGTTTCCTCTAAACGCTCGCTGGCCGTTTCGGAGACGGAGACAACACTTTGTTTGTCCGTGTCGGCGGCCAGCAGCCAGCCCAGGTGAACCAGGTGTTTTTGAGGCATAATAAAAGTTTGCCAGCGGCCCTTATTCCCCTTCGCTCATTTCGCGCAGCGCAATCTGCTTGCAGATGGATTCCACGGCCAGCCGCAGCGATTCCATCAGTTCAGAACCTTCCTGGTAGTCGGCCGAGGCCAGGTTTTGCACCCGCTGCCCGCCGTGAATATCTTCATACCCTTCCCAACCGGCTACTTCATCGGAGGCAAAAACGCCAATCGCCAGCCCTTCATGCTCGGTGAGGTAGGAGAAGACGGGCATATCGCTGTCGCCATCGCCCACGTAGACCAGCTGGTTCAGCGGCACGTGCCACTCCTCAGGCGCAACATCGCGATAGACGTCTTGTTTGATTTTTGGATCGTCGATGTTCATGCCCTTGCACAGCTTGAGCAAATAGCGAATCTTGTCGGCATAGGTGACAACCTGCTTGACAAAGGCCAGGTTGCCGTCATCGTCAAAGTAAAGTTCACCACCCCACAGGGTACGGAAGCGATCAGAAACGGCCGTAGCCCGAGGGATTTCCAGCACCCCGGCGGTGAGCAGGTAAAATTCCACCTCCACGTCGGGCAGGATGTCGTGCGCATAGCTAGTTACCCGGTCAAACATTTTTTCGACTTCGGGGTACAGCTCCAGGTTTTGGCCCACCTCAACAAAGGTTTCGGCCGTGAGGTTCAAATCATCTCGCTCGGCTGCCTCTTGCATGAGGACGTAAAAGCGGGCCAGCTTTTTGTCCCAGCCGTCATCGAGTAATGGCTGGACTTTTTCTTCCTCAAATGTATCCGCATCGAAGCCGCAGTGCTCCAGGAGTGCAGTGTAGGTATCTGGGGCCAGGGTTTCGTCAAAGTCAAACACAATGGCAATGCGCTTGATCAGCGGGTTGGTAGCAAAAAGTTCTTTTTCGTTTTTCTCACTTGTTTGATTATTACTCATGCTTCTCGCTCTACTCGTCTAGGTTTTCGTTCATGACGTCCATAAGACCGTACACCAGCTGGCCGCGTTCCACGTCGCTCAAGTACGCTTCGGGGTGCAGCACCATGTAATAAGGCAGCGGCATATGGTTTTTGGTGACTGTTTCGGCCATTTCGTCGATTTGCTCCTGGGTACAGCACGTTTCTTCCCACCGGGAAAAGTTAAGCGTATCGCGCCCACGCTGCACGTCGTAGGCGAGCAGGAAGTAGGCGGGCACCACCTTGGTGTACCAGGGCCAGCGCGTTTCGTGGCTGTGGCAGTCGTAGCAGGCACGCTCCACCAGCTGCTGGATATGCTCGTCTTCCCAGTCTGGCGTGGTGACAACAGGCGGATTGGTAGTATCGGTCGGCCACAGCTGCAACAGCGTCAGCGTGAGCACAACGGCCGTTACACACGCAAAAAATATCGGGCGATTTTCCTTTCTTAAGCGCAGCAAGTTATTTCACCTCAACGAATACAAAAAGGCGCTCATGTCGCGCGCCTCTTGTTCGGTTATCGACAGATCCGGCATGGCCGTACCCGGCTCGATGGCCTGGGGATCCATCAACCACTGCACCAGGTTCCCTGGACGGTTGGGCAGCGCCCCGGCAATGTACACACGCTCGGCCCAGTTGGTGAGCGGCGGCCCCACCGTGGCGTTGGCCCCAGGAATATGGGGAATGACGTGGCAGGAACCACAGCCGTATGCCGTCACCAGCTCTTCGCCTACGGCAACATCACCGCCCACCACGTAGGATTGTTCGCCAGAGGGCGTGCAGCCCAACAGCAGCAGCGCCAGCAGCAGCCAGGAGAATGTTCTTATGGTTTTTAACATGGCAGCAACACCAGGGCAGCGACCCAGACGGCCGTTGTCATCACCACAAACAGGCCGCACATAAACAAACCAGAGAGACCCAGGAAACGGCCGTTGCCCGCACCGTCTCCCTCACGCAAAGCCCGCCAGGCCCACCAGGCCGCCAGGCCAATCAGGCCCAACGTGAGCACGGTGAACAACGTCGCGAGCGGGAAAAAAGCGGCAGGCGGCAGCAGCGGCAGGCGGCAGGCGGCCTCATTCAACACGTACACCACCACAAAATAAACCGTCCAGGCCACCGGGCTGAGCACAAACCCCAGCCACTGCTGGCGGCGTGTCGTGGGGCCGCTGAGCAGCTTCATCCGCCACCTCCCAGGTATGGCGACCCGTACAACAGGCCAATGACAATCAGCCAGTAGGGAATCATCACCAGCCAGTAGTTGGCGTTGTTCTCCACCGTAGCCGAGCGTGTTGGCGAGTAGATGCCGCGCCACGTCCAGAATTGGGTAAAAATGTTGGTGCCCAGGCCAATGAGCAGCATTAAGATCATGAAGCCAGCGATGGCAAAGAAAACGGAGCCGTAGGCGTTGGTGGACCAATCAAACGGCATCAGGGACAGGTCATGGACAAACAGGGCCAGTGCCCCTACCTCCAGCAAAAAGCCCAGGCCCAGCATCAGGCGCAGGCGGCCCATCCGGTTGTCGCGAATATCCCTTACGCTGCGCCAGGCGGTGAAGCCGTTGGCCAGCAGCAGCGGCGTGGCCAGGGCCACCCACAAAATGCCGGGGCGCGGCAGGTTGCCCTGCGGCCACATATCGCTCTCTACACGAAGGTAGAAATAGGTAAAGCTGAAGGTAGTCAGGGCGATGCCCAACAGCAGCAGCCACAGCCACATGGCGCTGAGCGTGACTACTCGGCTGCCATACGGCCGTACCGGAATGTTGTACTTCTCTTCAAACGCTTCTTCTTCCTCTATCGAGGTGGGAACAGGGTCTGGCCAGTTCCAGCCAACCACACCCACAACCACAATGAGAATGCCCAGCAGCGCCACCGGTCGCAGGCTAAAAATCTCTGAGCCAAACACGGTTACCAGGCCTACGGCACAAACCACCGGCCAAAAAGAAGGGCCCGACACCCGGAAAATCTCCACGGGATGTGCGTCGGTAATGGTAGTGATGAGGGCAGCGCGCCACTTCAGCGGCCAGCGGGCCAGCCCCTGGACAACGCCCTCCACCCACTCAGTGCCTGCCGTCAGTGAATCCTGGTCCCACAGTGGGTGACGGCCGTGCACAATCGGCAGCACCGAATAGCCGTAGTTGGCGGGCGGCGATTCCAGCGCCCACTCCAGCGAATCGGCCCCCCACGGATTGCGCCCCACCCGCTCGCCGGTGCGATTGCTGTAGAAAAAGTTCACCAGGAAGATCAGCACCCCCGTCGCCAGAATGATGGCCCCGATGGTGGAAATCAAATTGAAAATGTCCCAGCCCATGCCCGGCGGATAGGTGTACACGCGCCGCGGCATGCCCATGAGGCCGCTGATGTGCTGCGGGAAAAAGGTGATATGGAAGCCGATAAACATCAACCAGAAGTTCCACTTGCCCAGCTTTTCGTTCAACATCTTGCCGGTAAATTTGGGCATCCAGTAGTAGATCGCGGCAAAAATGGGGAAGACCACACCGCCGATCAGCACATAGTGCAGGTGCGCCACCACAAAATACGAATCGTGCACCTGCCAGTCGAAGGGCACCACACCGACCATCACCCCGGTGATGCCACCCAGGACAAAGGTAAACAAAAAGCCAACGGCAAAAAGGTACGGTGTTTTCCACCACGGCCGTCCAAACAACACCGTGGCCACATAGGCAAAAATCTGCACGCCGGTGGGGATGGCAATGAAGATGCTGGCGGCCGTAAAAATGCCCAGCGTCACTTGCGGCAAACCAACGCTGAACATGTGGTGCACCCACAGCAAGAAGCTAATAAACCCGGTGGCGACCATGGACACCACAATCAGCGGGTAGCCCATGATGCGCCGCCGCGAAAACACGGGGATGATCATGGCCATCATGCCCGTGGCCGGTAAAAACTGGATGTACACTTCGGGGTGGCCAAAGATCCAGAACAGGTGCTGCCACAGCACGGCGCTGCCGCCCATGTTGGGGTTAAAAAACTGGGTGCCAATTTTGCGGTCCAGTTCAAGCAGCAGGCTGCCCACGATGAGCGGCGTGAAGGCAAACAAAATAGAAAAGGCGGTCACCAGCATGGCCCAGAGGAACAGTGGCATACGACCCAACGACATGCCAGGCGCACGCATCCGCAAAATGGCAATAATGATTTCAATCCCGGCAGCGATGGCCGCCACTTCGGCCACACCCAGGGCCAGCAGCCAGTAATCCAGGGCGATGCCCGGCGAATATTCCGGCCCGCTGAGCGGGGCGTAGGCAAACCAGCCCGCATCGGGCACCGAGCTCAACAGGTAGCTGGAGAAAAACAGGATACCGCCCAGCAAAAAGGTGAAGAAGCTAAACACGCCCAGCCGGGGAAAAGGCATCTCCCGGTTGCCCAACATGATGGGCAGCATGACGATGGCCATGCCTTCGATCATGGGCACGGCGAAAAGGTACATCATGGTGGAGCCGTGCATGGTGAAGAGGCCGTTGAAGGTATCAGGGGCAACCAGGTCGTTTTCTGGCTGCATAAGCTGGAGGCGCATGAGCACCGCCAGCAGCCCGGCGATGAGGAAGAAGCTGAAGGCGGTGAGCATGATACGGCCGCCCACCGCATCATTTTGAATGGCCTTCAGCGAGCCAATAATGCCTGGCTCAGGATCGGCCCAGCGCTCTTCCAGGGCTTTTTGTATTTCCGGATCGGGATCGCCAGCGATGGGTGTTTTGGCGGTGGGTGGGATGATTTCAGCGTGTGGGGAAACGGCCGTTTCCCGGTCCTCATCTTGCCAGGGGGTTGCACTCATAAATCCACTTACTCCAATGATTCCAGGTAAGCGACCACCGATTGAAGTTGTTCACCAGACAGGCCCGAGGTGGGCATCAGGCTGCCGGGCTTAATGCCGTGCGGGTCAGCAATCCAACCGGCCAGGTTGCCCCGATTGTTGGTGACAGAACCAGCCCCCAGAGTGAGTCGGTTGGCCAGGTGGGTCAGGTCTGGCCCCAGGTCACCCGCCGCCTCGGTGCCGCGAATGGCGTGGCATTCAGCGCACCCTTCCTCCAGGAAAATGTCCAGGCCTGCCTGGGTGATGGCCGAAGTGGGGGCCACGGCGGGCTGGCGCTGTGCCTCCAGCCAGGTGTCGAATTCCTCTCGCGGCACGGCCACAACCACAAAAAGCATCTTGGCGTGCTGCATGCCGCAGAACTCGGCACACAGCCCCCAATATTCGCCTGGCTCATCGGCTTCCAGTTTCCAGATGTTGGTGCGGCCGGGGATAAGGTCCATCTTGCCGTGCAGTTCCGGCACCCAAAAGCTGTGGATCACGTCGGCGGAGGTCAGCTCAAACAAGACTTCTTCGCCCGCCGGAATATAAATTTCGTTGGCGGTGATGGCGTCTTCACCGGGATACACCACTTCCCACCACCACTGGTATCCGGTCACTTCGATGACCAGACGGTCGTTGTTGGTGGGCAGGCGCAGGTCCATCATCACGTCCAGGGTAAAGCCGTAGGTCACTACCAGTATGACAGCGGGGATAATAATGCCGCCAAACCAGATGATGCGACGGCCGTTCACCACGTTCTTTTGCGGGTCATCAGCCTGGGTGGCCTGGTTCCGGCGGCGAAACAGGGCAAAGAGGATAAAGGCCATCACCAGTACGTAAACGGCCGTACCCATGCCAAACAAAATCCACCACAACGTGTTGATCTCGCGCGCCGCCGCTCCCTGGGGACGGAAAACGGCAGGCGTGCTTTCGGTGCAGCCCGCCATGAGCAGTACAATCATTACAAAAAGGGGAATAAGGCAGTTTCTGTTGGGTGCAGGGTTAAACAACGAACCTGGAACTCCTTCTTCGTTAAAAACGGTCTTGCTTAATGAGTAACGATAGCCCAGAAAGCGCTTTGCCTCTATAGGCAGGTGTACAGAGAAGTGGCTATAACCAGGGTATAGAGCTGTATCAGGACAGAGGGTAAGGCAACGGCCGTTACGGCACCGCCTCCCCTTCCTGATCAATAACCTGTTTTAACGGGGTGAATAAACGCAAGACGATAAATGTGGCCGCAGAAACAACCAGGGCAATGTCAGCAAATCCAAAAGCCACCGATGCACCCACAGCTCCGGTTGCCCAGATGCTGGCCGCCGTGGCTGTGCCTTTCACGGCCCCTTCGTTCTTCAAAATTGCACCGCCACCCACAAAGCCAATACCTGTGATTAAGCCTTGCAGAACACGCGCCTTGGCATTAGCGTCAGAGCCAACAAAAGCCAGGGCTATCAGCAGGTAGCCGCAGCTGGCAACAGCCACCAGGGGAAACGTGCGCAACCCCATAATTCGCGTCGATCTTTCGCGGTCAATGGCAATGGGCAGGGCCAGCAGAAAAGCGACCACCAGCTTGAGCAGGTAAGACAAAATGCGGTTCCACGAGGTCAGGTTGGCAATGAGTTCGTCCATTGCTTTCTACTTTAGGAAGGAGAAGCGGAAAATGATATGTGTCCCGTTACCGGCGGCGGATACAACTTAGATACATTCTTTGCGCAGACTTCGCCCGAAACTCTTCCTAACCTATGCCTCTTATTTATGACTTGGTACAGAGCGCCGCAGCCCGGCAAGTGTTACGCTGGTGAAACAAACAAACCATCTAGCGCCACTTTTTTGCCTTATGAAGCCCAATCAGCCAAACGGAATGCCAGGCAGCCTCACCTCGAATCGGCGACAACGCCGCTTTCCGTTTACGCTGAGGCATTCTAAACTGGTGCTGGGAATAGCGGCCGTTGCTTTAATCCTGTTCTTGCTCGTGACGGTTTTGCTGATAACCACAAGCTTTTTCCAGGCTATGGATACACGGCTGCTCAGCTATTTTTCGCACACTCGCGAGGCGGCGCCGGACTGGTTGGCCACTATCTTTGTCTGGTTTCAGAACTTTACCAGCGTGGTGTGGGGTGTAGTGACGGCCGTACTCATCCTCTTCTGGCTGGCCACCCGCCACACGCGCCGGTTTTTGCTCATGCTGATTAGCGTGGCCGGGGCTGAACTGCTGTGGCTGGCCTTGGTGTTTGCCATTGGCCGGGAACGGCCGGAGCCGGTGGCCGTTTTTGGCGGGATCAACCTGCCCAGTTACCCCAGTGGGCACGCACTGTTTAACCTCGCTTTTTATGTGACGCTGACTTACATTTTCTATGGAGAAGTACGTTCCACCCGGGGCAAAAGAGCGCTGCTCGGCGTGGTCAGCTTGCTGTTGGTGTTCACCGGGCTGAACCGGCTGTTCTTTTCTGTACATTACTTTTCAGACCTGCTGGGGGGATATTTGATGGGAGTGGCCTGGACTGCCTTTGCCTTGTGGCTGGCCGATTGGCTCACGGTAAGGTGGAAAGGTGAAATTCCCGAGGGAGATAACACATGACGGAGTTACACTACTGGTCAGTCTGGTACCCCAAAGCGGCCAGCACGGGCCTGCTGCTGGGCCGGGGCTTGATGGACCCCACCGAACGCCTGCTTGTGCATGCCGCGCCCCCGGTGCTCACGGCCGAAATTCACGATGAAAACGGCCGTCGCCTGGCCTATGGCAAAGATTTGGCGGCAACAGCCAGCACCCCGATGTGCCTGCTCCAGCTGCAGAACGGCACAATCGATCGCCAGGACCTCTGGCCTGGCGAAACACACCACGGACTGCCGGTGCTGCTGCCCGGCGGTGAGGTGGGCATCTTACAAGCGTGGTGGCATGCGGAAGATCGCAAGGAATGGCGGTGGCAGGTGGAGTTTTACAACAGCCTTCGGGAATGAAACGTGAAGCGTGAAACGTGTTTTTTTCTCCTCATGTTTGTTTCACGTTTTAACGGCCGTTTACCTGCTCTCTTGCTGCGGGGTGCGGGGCTGCCGGATGGCCTCCTGGCCAGTGACGCGGCGGATACGCACGGCGCCTTCTTCCGGCACGATGTTTGAGCCATACCTGTTGGCATAAACCTGGGTAAACTCGGCTCCCAGGAAAAATACCTGGGCCGAGTAATATAGGCCCACCATAAGCACAATCAGCGATCCGGCCGCGCCGTAGCTGCTGTTCAGGTCGGTGTTTCGCAGATAAATGCCAATCGCCAGCACGCCCAGCAGGAAGAGAACGGCCGTTACTACCGCACCCAGTCCCACATCACGCCATTCCACCTGCACATCGGGGATTGTCCTGAAGAGCAGGGCAAAGACGCCAATCAGCAGCACAAAGGCTGCGATGCCGTTTAGCACCTGCACCACCGGCAGCGAGCCGGGCAGGGCCTCTTCAATTTCGCTGCCAAGGAAGGCAACGGCCGTACTGATCACCAGCATAAGTAACAGCAGAACACCCAGGCCCAACACCATCACAAACGAGATAATTCGCTTTTGAATGGTGTTCATAATCCCCAGTTCCGGGTCAGGCATGACGTTCCACACGGTATTCATGGCTTCCTGGAGCTGGACAAATACGCCAGACGCTCCAAAAAGCAGCACCACCGCACTGGTGAGGGCGGCCAGCGACAGCCCAGCCGGCTGGCTGGCGGCACTCAACATCTCCACCACATCACCGGCACTTTCCGAGCCCATGACGCGCCCCAGCTGCCGCACAATTTCCTGGCGTGCCGCTGCCTCGCTGGCAAACTGGCCCACCAGGGCAGTGATCAAGACCAGCAGCGGCGGGATGGACAATACTGCATAAAAAGCCAGCGCCGCTGCCAGTCGAGATACTTTATCTTTTTGCCATTCTGAGAATGTTTCTTTAACTAAGTCGATGACCCTTAGTCTCCTTTGTACGGGCTCTGGTCAGAAGCGTGGTACTGAGACGGGGTCTGGGTGTGGGTTTCTGTTTGGCCTCCAGGTTGGTCGCGTTCTCCAGACGGCCGTAAGCCTCTTTTATCCGCTTCTTCTTTGGCGGTTTCCACGGCCGCATCTTTCGCTTCCGCAGCTACGGCTTTCACTTTTTCCGTGGTCTCTTTCACGGTTTCCTGGGCCCGGTCTTTTACTTCGTGCACCAGCTCATCCCGCCGTTCGCCCATCAGGCGATCTTCGGTGGGGGTGCTGGGCAGCGCCAGGCCAACCAGGGCGCCAACAGCCATGGCCGTGGCGCCAACAGCCAGCGGATTTTCATTCATTGTGGCCCAGAAGGTACGCTTGGTCTGGCGCACGCCTTGCTGAGCACGCAGCCGGAGGTCAACGGCCGTTTCCTGGGCATGATGACGGGTTTCTTCGGCCGTGTGCCAAACAGAGTCGGCCGCCTCGCTGACACGTTCCTGCACATTGTGCGCCGCTTCTTGCACATTTTGCGCTACTTCACTGGCCCGCTCTTTTACATTCTCCACCGTTTCGCTGACACGTTCCCGGCCTTCGTGGACCAGTTCCCGGGTACCACGATGTGTTTCACCGGTATCCGTGTAACGGGTTGAGGCCGGATAGTAGGTGGTGCCTCCGGCATACTGCCGGTAGCGGTAGTCATCATAACCGTTGTGGTCGTCGCTGTCGGCCATGATCAGCCAGCCCAGGCCAACACCAATGAGGGCGGCCGGAACTGGGTTTTCCTTTACAGTGCGAACAATTTTGCTTCGCCAACTCTTCACTTCATATTCTGCGCGATTTGTCATTTCCTCTACCTTTCCTATTGTTGCTTCTCGAATTGTTTCTTTTGTTTGTTGTTTAAGGCGCTCCGGGGACAATCGTTCTTGGATTTCGTCAATGGTTCGTCCGAGGCGGGCGCGGGTTTGTTCAATTTCTGACCGTATCTGGTCAGGGTCATTCGAACTGCTTCCGGCGGGATAGCCAGACATGGTTCGGGATGTTAATTCATTTGCGCGGTTAGCCATTCTTTGTCCTCCTGAAGAGTTTCAACTGTTTGCTCGGGCACGGGGTTAATGCGCTTTAACGCCTCTATAGACGCCCAGGCCATTACCCCAGCCACAATAGCCAGCCCAACGCCCACCAGCAGCGCCGCAGCCCAAAGCGGAACCAGGTAACCCAAGCCCAACACAAGCGCGGCGATGAGGCACATCAGGGCGGCATTGCCCAGGGCCGCAGCCACGGCGAGGACGGCGACTTCACGACCAGCTTTGGAAGCTTTCTGGCTTAGTTCTGCTTTGGCCAGTTCCACTTCCTTACGCACCAGCACACTTGCTCCGGTGGACAGGTTGGAGAACAACTCACCCAAGGTAGGTTCGCGCTGGCGGGTTTGCCGATAATTTTGTTGATTTGTATAAGTTGTCATCGTTACTCCTTCGCCTAGCCCTGCACCCGACGGCTAGATACGGCCGTTTGCGTCGGTCGTGGTGCGGTGTAGGTTGTTGGTTGGGGGTAGGATTGCTGTTGGGGGCGATACTCTGGTTCGGGCGCCGAGCTGCGCAGGAAACGAGCCGCCAACAGACCCAGGGTAAAGGCCCCACCAATGAATATTTCAGGCTGGCGTCGCGCAAAATCTTCAGCATCATGGATCAGTGCGTCCAAATCTCGCTCCTGTAGATAGCTAGAAGCGCGATCGATCTGGCTGGCAATCTTGTTGCTGTAAGTCGCAATGGCGCGCTGATCTTGCTGGCGCAGCTGCTGGCTCGTCTGGCGCAGCGAATCGGCTAGCCCTCCAAGCTGGCGAGCCGCTTCGTCTTTCTGGCTGGCCAGCATAGACTTCGCTTCTTCACCTGCCTGTCCTGCGGCCGATTTGGCCTCGTTGATCAGCTGGCTGCTTTTTTGCTTAACTTCTTCACGTACGGGGCCAGCTTTTTCCTTGGCGGCGGTAACGGCTTTATCAATGTTGCTTTCACTTTTATCTTCTACTCTTCGCGTTTGTTCGTTCACCGGTAATCATTCTCCTTTAAAAAAATGTGATAGTTTCCTCATCATTGATTGTAGGGAGAATGAGGGAAAAATGAATGTATCAATTAATAGAAGGAAGGTACAAAAAGGGTATAGGTTAGGCGGCGGTAGCAGCGGTTTTGGCGGACACGGCCGTTCGCCCTAACACCTCTACTGCCCGATCAGGGAAATTGGTGATGAGGCCATCCACACCCATGTCTACGTACCGGCTCATCTCTGCCGCGTCGTTGACGGTCCAGAGGTGCACTGCCATGCCGTGCTCGTGCGCCGCCTGCACAAAACGGGGGGAAGCCATCTCGAAGGTGAAGCCAAACTTTTTTTCTTGCGGTGGAATTTGCATGGCATGGCCGCCCTTGGCAAAGAACCGCTCCATGCGGACCAGATGCCAGGCGTACAGCTCCTTAATTTCTGACCGGGTGGCCAGGCTGACCACGTCGGGGCACACCTGCCGAAACTGCCCCACCGTCTCGTTGGAAAATGAACCTACGCACAGGCGATCGACGGCGTTGTGCCGCTTGATGAGATCGCAAAACAGGGTGACCATCCACGGCTCGTGCTGCTTGATGTCTACATTGAGCCACAGGTCGGTGAAGCGGACCAGCACCTCTTCCAGGGTGGGAATGGTGAGCCCTTTGCCGCGGAAGGGGAAGGTACGGCCGTTATCCAGCGTAAAGCGGTAACCGGCATCCAGCTTCTTCAATTCCGCCAGGGAATAGGATTGGATACGGCCGTTGCCGTTGGTCGTGCGCGAGACGCGGTCATCGTGGGAGATCACCAGCACGTCGTCGCGCGTGGCGTAAATGTCCATCTCCAGCCCATCGATGGGCAGCGCGGCGGCTTCCGCAAAGGCAAGCATGGTATTTTCCGGGAAACGGCCGCTAAAGCCGCGATGAGCCAGCAGCACCACCCCACCCTGATGAGCAAAAGGCTGTGAAGGTAAACGCATGGAACACACTTCCTAAAAAAATAAGTCTCTTTGGGATTCCGTGGGGTCTGGCGTGAAGCGTGAAACGTGATGTCTCTATGGTCACGTTTCACGCTTCACGTTTCACTCATCACCCATTCTGGCCCACAAAGCCGCGGCCACTCCCACCAAGGCCAGGCCCGGCAAGATCGCCAGGTTTAGCCGCTTGTTGAGCTGCAAAAACCAGCTAGAGTTGTGCGCCCGGGCGTCAAAATCGCCGTGCGCGCCGAAGTCACCGGCGACGGGCTGCCACAGGTTGTGCGGCCGTTCCGGGTCGCGCGGTTCGTCAGTCTGCTGCGAGTCGTACCCCGTGCGCGCCAGGTACCAGTCGCCGATGCCGGGGAAAAATTTGTTGCCCCAGATAAACATGCTGTTGTTGAAGGTGACTGAGACCTCGCGCCGCCGCTGGTGGGCGGCCCACACGATGGCATCAGCCGCCACCTCTGGCTGGAACAGCGGCGGCACCGGCTGGGCCTTGTTGGGCAGACGGCTCTTCACCCAGCCAAACTGTGGCGTATTCAGCGCAGGCATCTGCACCATCGTGATGTGCACGTCGCTGTGGTCGTGCATCAGCTCGGCCCGCACCGATTCGGTGAAACCCTGGATGGCATGTTTGGCGCCGCAGTAAGCCGACTGAAGCGGAATGCCGCGGTAAGCCAGAGTAGAACCAACCTGCACAATTGTGCCCTGGTTGCGCGGCAGCATGGAGCGCAAGGCGGCCATCGTGCCATAGACAAAACCCAGGTAGCACACTTCCGTCACCCGGCGAAACTCCTCGGCGTTCATCTTTTTAAACGGGGAAAACACAGAGGTCATGGCGTTGTTAACCCAGATATCGACCGGGCCTAATTCCCGCTCAATCTGCTCGGCGGCGGCATCCACCTGGGCGGCGTCGGCCACGTCGGTGGGCACGGCCACGGCGCGGCCGCCAGCGGCCTCCACTTCGGCCCTGGTAGCGGCCAGCGCTTCTTCGCCGCGCGCCAGCAGGCCGAGATGAGCGCCCTGGCGGGCAAAGGCACGCACCGTAGCGCGGCCTACCCCGGCCGTGGCGCCAGTTACCACAACAATTTCTGGTTTTTTTGTGCTCATGTTTTGCTCCTACAGTTGATTTTTAGCGAAAGTCCAGGGCGTTGTATTGGGGCAGGAGGACAGTTACGGCCGTAACCCCCTGGGGCGGAATCGTGAACTCCATCGTCAGGGTATTCTCATCGTGTTGGGTCGCCACCGGTTCCCAGTACACCTGCGACAGCGCCTCCAGGTCGGCCACCTGCCCTTCGCTCAGGTACATCGGGCTGCCCAGCGCTTCCCAGGCGCGGCGCGGGTTGGCGTGATCCTCATCAATGCGCGCCAGCTTCACCGTGGCCGGGGTCTTGATGTTGTGCAGGCACAGCCGCACGGTTTCCGTTTTGACGGGGTGGCGCGGCAGGGCGTGATTGGTGAGAAGAAAGTCGATACGGCCGTTCTTGCGCACCGCCCAGGCGTCCACCGTATCGTGCCTGCCAGACAGTTGCAGCTGTTCCTCACCCAGGCGGTTAAGCAGCTGGTAAGCCCGGTACACCGGCTTGGGAATGCCGTACAAATTCATCAGCCCAAACCCGCCGTGATACGGCTGGGAGGGCATGTAGTTTTCCTCAAAAATGTCGCTAAAGGTCCAAAAACTGTAGCCATCGACAATGCCCTGCGCCTCCATGATGGTTTTGAGGGCAAAAGCGGCCGTATACGGCAGGTCGTGGCGGGCGTCGCGCGGGTTGGAAGAGCTGTTCCACTCGGTGTAGTAGAGCGGCTTGCCCCGGGCATCCCGTTTGGCTCCTTCCGCTTCACGCCGCAAAATGCTGCGCTCACTTTTGGCCAGCTGCGTTTCGGTGTCGTCACCGGGGTCGCCAAAGGCATCGGTGGGGTAGTGGTGCGTGGTGACAAAGTCAACTGGCAGATTGTTTTTTTCGCAAAAGTCCAGGAATTCGGGAATCCATTCGTTCTGTGCTGAGGAAGGACCTCCCACGCGCAGACCATCATCAATTTCCTTGATGGTTTCAACTGTGGCCCGATACAGCTCAAAATAATCTTTTTGGCTGCCCGACCAGAAGGCGTCCAGGTTTGGCTCGTTCCACACCTCGAAATACCACTGGCGCACCTCTTCTACGCCGTAGCGCGCCACGCAGTGGCTCACCAGCTTGTGAATCAGGGTGCACCACAGCTTCATATCTTTGGGCGGGCTGACGTGGTTGACGTAGTTAAACACGGTCTGGTGGCCCGAGGCCAGCGACTCCGGCATAAAACTGAGCTCAACAAACGGCCGTACCGCCACCGACAACAAAAAATCATAAATACGATCCACGTTGAAGAAGGAGTAACGGTATTCATCTTCGTGGATAAAAACAGCTTGCATGGTGCCAGACAGCAGCCCATGAAAGCGCACGTGGGCAAAGCCGCACTCCTGGCTGCAGCGCTTTAGCTGCGCCTGCCAGTCGGCGCGCAAGGCCAGCGGCGCATGGCCGCTGCCAACCGTGTGCTTCCAGAAGTGGGAAAATGCCACGCCTTCTCGGGCGAGGTCACAAGAAAATTCAATCATGGGTTTATCCAGAGGTGAAGGCTGTTGGCAGGCTGTTGTTCTACAATGTCTCTCTCTGCATCTGCCCGGGCGGGCGTGCCGAGGGGTGAACCTCTGCGGCGAAACAAAAGCCTCCATCATAATTTTTACGTCACACTACCCTTAAAATTTATCGACGAACCAGGCGGCGGGCGATGGGTATAGGTACATACAGGCGGCACATAACCGGTACATTCTTGTTACTCGCCCGAACTTTTTGCTCAGCTCCGCTTTGTGATAATCGTGGGGGCAATGGTGTATGCGTAAATTGCCTTTTCGATGCACTCGCCGTAAGCCTTGTGTCCCTTGCGATTGGGATGCATGGTTCCGGCAAAATCGCCCTGTATTTTGCATGATTCTTCGGCGGAGATGAAGTAGGGATCAGGAGAACAACGGCCGTGTCCGGCAAAGGCATCGGTAATCCCACCCACCATGATCCAGCCGTGCCGCTGCGCCGCCTTACGCAGCGCGTGGTTCAACTTTTCTCCCGAATCCTTGATCACCTGGGCGTCACGGCCGTCGATGTCCATGTCTGGCGCATCAAAAATACCGCAGCCAGAGGAGACAACGATGTCGCCTTCGTCATTAATCGTGTCAAAGTGGGCGATGGGGTATTCCATCAAGTACACCTGTTTGGCGTTGAGGGTATCGACTTCCGGCGCCAACTCATCCAACCGGTCTGGCAGCATGTCCAGGTGCTTTTTGGCTTCGGACACTTCCTGCTTACGGTTGAGCTCATCGTCGCCCAGCATGCCGCCTACCCCCACCAATGCCAGGTCGTCGCGGAGCAAATCGAGCAGGCGATCGGGGAATTCAATGTCGTTGCCGCCAATAGAAATAAGCAGAGCATCTATCGGCCGGTCGCCGACGGTGCGTCTGGCCTCTTCAACCTGGCCCATGTCGGTCCAGTCGTCTTTGGGCCGCGGCCCCAGCAGCCCTTCGTACACCGTCGCCCCAGAACGGGCAAAGTTGAGGAAGGTCACCACCACACCCAGCGCCAGCGTTTCCAAATCGGCCGCCGCCTGCGACGGGCCAGACTGGTAGGAACGGTGGACACGTTCTTCCTGCCACTGCGGTTCGCGCTTCATCGGCACATTCAAGTGGACTTTTTCCACCAAAAACTTGGTGAAGGTGGCCAGGTTGCAGGCCAGCGGCCCCACAACCGGGCTGGGTTGGCCCGGCACATCGGGTTTGCCCTCGCCGCAAAAGTAGGAGTCGCCAATGGCCACAACCAGGAAGTCGTACAGGTGAAATTCTCGTCGCGCGGTGAGGGAACGGCCGTCATCCAACTCAATGTCCAGCTCGATCACATATTGTCCTTCAGCCGGAACTTCCACCTGTTCATTTTCAATACCAGACACCTTCTTGTTGTAGGCCACCTGGTATTCAAACTCGCCGTCCGGCTGCACCACCCGCCAGCGATAGGCGATGATACTTTCCGTCAGCGGCATGGCGCCCACTTCCAGGTGCAGCCACCAGCGCGTGGGATGGATGTAATTTTTTTTGTAGCGGTGAGCCAGCGGATCGTAAGCGTTTGCGGGGTGGGGATGGCGCGAAGCGGTAGACACACTAAATTCAATTCTTTCTTTTAACTGCTCTCTTTTTCTTAATTCCTCAGACATAAAGCCTCTGCTCAGGCGGTTCTCCTTAAAAACAAATGTGGTTCATTCACCCTTTATAGTTTGGAAGACGGCCGTCCATAAAACCATCTATCGCAGGCACAAAGTCAGATACAAATCGTGCACGAACCTGGGGCTGGGATGCGGGGTTACGGCCGTTCCCTGATACACGTTCTATATCGATATATGCCCCTTTTTATGTACCCGACATATTGAGAAGTTCGGCCGTATCTGGCCAAAATAAATCATTGTCGCATGAATTGTTTTTTAATTTAGGACTTACGTAGAGGAAGTTTTTTAGCCACGAATTAGCGCGAAACAACATCGTAATTCGTGAAAATTCGCGTCATTCGCGGCCCATTAATTAGTAAACGCGTAAGCCGTGAATAATAAGGAGTAAAGCCAATGGCTACTACAGCTGCTGATATCATGGTGGACTGCCTGGAGGATTGGGGCGTCGATACCATTTTTGGTCTGCCCGGCGACGGGATTAACGGAATTATGGAGAGCTTGCGTCAGCGTCAGGACAGAATTCGTTTTGTCCAGGTACGCCATGAAGAATCGGCCGCTTTTATGGCCTGTGCCTACGCCAAGTACACCGGCAAGCTCGGCGTTTGCCTGGCCACCTCCGGGCCGGGTGGCGTGCATCTACTCAATGGATTGTACGACGCCAAGATGGATGGCCAGCCCGTTCTGGCCATCACCGGCCACCACTTTCATGATCTGATCGACACCAACGCCCAGCAAGATATTAACCTGGACTACGTTTTTATGGACGCGGCCGAATATTCCACCCGCGTCATGGGTCCGGCCCACGTGCGCAACGTCACCGACCAGGCGTGCCGCACTGCTTTAAGCAGACGCGGTGTAGCCCACATCAATTTCCCGGTCGATACACAGTCGCTGGAGGTCGATACGGCCGCACGCTCCGACCGCAATATAGCCGACCACACCTCAGACGTATATGCCCGCAAAGCAGCCATGGCCGCCGAAAGTGATCTGCGGCGGGCCGCCGAGGTTCTCAACGCAGGCAAAAAGATTGTCATCCTGGCCGGGCGCGGCGCCCTGGGCGCCAGCGAAGAGCTGGAAACCCTGGCCGAAACGCTGGGTGCACCGATCGTTAAGGCGCTGCTGGGCAAAGCGGCCGTACCCGACCACAGCCCGTTTACCACCGGCGGCATCGGCCTGCTGGGCACCGGCCCGTCTGAAGAAGCCATCGAAAACTGCGACACGCTCTTCATGATCGGCACCTCGTTCCCCTATATTGAATATTTGCCGAAGCCGGGCCAGGCGCGCGGCGTGCAGATCGACATCGACGCGGCCAGAATTGGCCTGCGTTATCCCGTGGAGGTGGGGCTGGTGGGCGACAGCAAGCGCACCCTGAAGGCGCTGCTGCCCCTGCTGGAGCGTAAGGACAACCACGACTTTTTGCACAAAGCCCAAAAAGGCATGAAGGATTGGTGGAAGTTGATGGAAACCCGCGGCACACGTCCCGACAAGCCGATGAAACCCCAGGTAGTGTCCTGGGAGCTGGGCAAACGGCTGCGCGATGACGCCATTGTCTCCTGTGACAGCGGCACCATTACCACCTGGTACGCCCGCCAAATCCCGGCCAGACCGGGGCAGATGTATTCGCTCTCGGGCACACTGGCCACGATGGCCTGCGGCCTGCCGTACACCATCGCCGCCCAAATTGCCTACCCGGAACGGCAGTGTGTGGGTTTTGTGGGGGACGGCGGTTTCTCGATGCTGATGGGAGAATTTGTAACGGCCGTAAAATACAACCTCCCCATCAAAATCATCGTCATCAAAAACAATGTCCTCGGGCAGATCAAGTGGGAACAGATGGTTTTCCTGGGCAACCCGGAATACGGCGTCGAGCTGGCACCTATCGACTTTGCCGCCTTTGCCCGCGCCTGCGGTGGCCACGGCTTCACCATTGAAGACCCGGCCGAGTGTGGCCATATTCTGGACCAGGCCCTGGCCATCAACGGCCCGGTGGTCATCGAAGCCGTGGTAGATCCGCTGGAACCGCCAATGCCCGGCAAGGTGAAAATGGACCAGGCGCTTAAATTTGCCGAATCGCTGGCCCGCGGTGAGCCAGACCGCATGCAGATCCTCAAAACAGTGGCTGAAGATCGTATTCGCGAGATGATTTAACCATTGTGCAGGTGCAGCAGCTAGACGTTCAGGTTTTTACGATTCCCACCGACGCGCCCGAAGCCGATGGCACGATGCACTGGGATGCCACCACCATGGTGCTGGTGCAGGCCACGGCCGAAAACGGCCAGGTCGGGTTGGGCTACACTTATGCCCACGCCGCGGCCGCGGCCGTCATTCGCCAGACGCTGGCGGCGGTGGTACAGGGGCTCTCTATTTTCCAGGTGGGCAAGGCCTGGGAACGTATGGTCAACGCCGTGCGCAACCTGGGCCGCCCCGGCGTGGCCTCACACGCCATTTCGGCCGTGGACACAGCCCTGTGGGACTTGAAGGCCAGGGTGCTGGAACTGCCCCTGTTCCACCTGCTGAACGCGCACCGGAACAGCGTGCCGCTGTACGGCAGCGGCGGCTTCACCACCTACGACGACCAACGCACCCGCCAGCAGCTCAGCGGCTGGGTGAGCCAGGGCATTCCCCGCATCAAGATCAAAATCGGCGAGGAGTGGGGCACCAAAGAGGCAGAAGACGTACGCCGCGTGGCCCTGGCGCGCGAGGTGATTGGCCCCGACGTGGAGCTGATGATCGACGCCAACGGCGGCTACACACCCAAGCAGGCCATCCGCCTGGGGCGGCGCTATGCCGAAGAGTTCGGCGTCACCTACTTTGAAGAGCCGGTTTCGTCTGACCACTTGCAGCAGCTGAAGCTGGTGCGTGACAACACCCCGCTGGCCGTTGCTGCCGGGGAATACGGCTACAGCCCGTGGTACTTCCGCGACATGCTGCGCGCCGGGGCGGTGGATGTGCTGCAGGCCGACGTCACTCGCTGCCTGGGCGTCACTGGCTGGCTCATGGCCGCCGACCTGGCCTACGGCTTCGACATTCCGCTCTCGGCCCACACGGCGCCAGCGCTGCACCTGCACCTGGGCTGCGCCGCGCCGCAGCTGGACCATATTGAATATTTCCACGACCACGTACGCATCGAGAAGATGTTTTTTGAAGGCTTTCCTGCGGTGAAAAACGGCCGTCTCCACCCCGACCCGCTCCGTTTAGGGCTGGGGCTGACGTTGAAAACCCAGGATTCCGCCCCGTACCGAATAGACGCATAGGATGTAAGCATGAGCGACATGCAGTTACAAGAGACGATCAACATCCCGGTCCAGACGCCCAACTTTGGCGATGACCGGGACGAAAACGGCCGCAGCGGCCGTATCACCTCCCTGATTTATGAACTAAAAGAACAAATCCGCGGCGAAGTCCGCTTCGACCTGGGCAGCCGCGCCCTGTATGCTACCGACGCCTCCAACTACCGCCAGACGCCCATCGGCGTGGTGGTCCCGCGCGATAAACAAGATGTGATCAAAACCGTCGCAATTTGCCACCGCCACCACGTGCCAATTTTGGGCCGTGGCGGGGGGACGAGTTTGGCGGGACAGTGTTGTAATACGGCCGTTGTCCTCGACTTCACCAAGTATATGAACAAAGTGCTCTGGGTTGATGCCAAAAAGCAGCTGGCCCGCGTCCAGCCCGGCACCGTGCTCGACGTGCTGCAAGAGCACGTCGAATCACATGGCCTGGTGTTTGGCCCCGACCCGGCCACCCACTCCCACTGCACCCTCGGCGGCATGATCGGCAACAACTCCTGCGGCATCCACTCCGTCATGGCCGAATTTTACGGCCCCGGCGCCCGCACCTCAGACAACATCGAGTCGATGGAGGTGCTGACCTACGACGGCACAGTGATGGAAGTAGGGCCGACCTCGCCCGGGGAACTTGAGGAAATCATCGCCGCGGGCGGGCGGCGCGGCAACATCTACCGCCGTTTGCGCGATTTGGGTCGGGACAATGCCGACCTGATGCAGCAAAAATACCCCGACATCCCCCGGCGTGTTTCCGGCTATGAAAACTTGGACGAATTTATTCCCGGCCGCAGCTTTAACGTGGCCCAGGCGCTGGCCGGTACGGAAAGCACCTGCGCCATCATTTTAGAAGTCACCGTGCGCCTGATGCCGAATCCTGAAGCGCGCGCCCTGGTGGTGCTGGGTTATCCTGATGTCTTTGTCGCCGGGGATCACGTGCCGCTGATTCGTGAATACAAGCCGATTGGCCTGGAAGGCATGGACCACCTGCTTATCCACTACCAGCAGCTTAAGGAGATGCATCCCGAAGAGCTGGACCTGCTGCCAGAAGGCACGGGCTTTTTGCTGGTGGAGTTTGGCGGCGACAGCCAGGCCGAGGCTGAGGCCAACGCCCGCCAACTGATGGACGCCCTGCGCGAGGAGGAAAACCCGCCGCAAATGGTGCTGTTCGATAACAAAGCGCGCGAAGCCAAGCTGTGGGACGTGCGCGAATCGGGCCTGGGGGCCACGGCGCGAATCCCCAACAAGCCGGATACGTGGCCGGGGTGGGAAGATACGGCCGTTCACCCCCAAGACATCGGTGATTACCTGCGCGATCTACGGGAGTTGTTCGATGCCTACGGCTACGAAGCCTCGCTTTACGGCCACTTTGGCCAGGGGCTTATCCACTGCCGCGTCACCTTCGACCTGCGCACGCCGGAAGGATTGGCCCACTACCGCGACTTTTTGTATGACGCCGCCGATCTCGTCATTTCCTACGGCGGCACGCTCTCCGGTGAGCACGGCGACGGCCAGGCGCGCGGCGAACTGCTGCCCAAAATGTACGGCGAAGAAATGATGCGCGTCTTCCGCGAGTTCAAATCGATCTGGGACCCGGACTGGCTGATGAACCCCGGCAAAGTCATCGACGCCGACGGCGTGACGGACCACCTGCGCCTGGGTGCCAACTACAATCCGTGGGAACCACAAACCCACTTCCAGTTCCCCGAAGACGACTTCAGCTTTTCCCGCGCCACCCTGCGCTGCGTGGGAGTGGGCAAATGCCGCCGCGAAGAAGGCGGCACGATGTGCCCCAGCTACAAGGTCACCCGCGAAGAAGCCCACTCCACCCGTGGCCGGGCTCGCCTGCTGTTTGAGATGCTGCAAGGGGATACGGTCGGCGACGGCTGGCAGGACAAAAGCGTCAAAGAGGCGTTGGATTTGTGCCTGTCGTGCAAGGGGTGCAAAGGCGACTGCCCGGTGAACGTGGACATGGCCACGTACAAAGCCGAGTTTTTGTCGCACTACTACAGCCAACACGCGCGGCCGCGTTCGGCTTATGCCTTTGGCCTGATTTATTGGTGGTCGCGATTGGCATCACTGGCGCCGGGGGTGGCCAACTTCTTCACCCAGACGCCCGGCTTCAGCCATGTGGCCAAATGGGTCGCTGGCGTGGATCAGCAGCGGCGTATTCCGCCCTTTGCCCGGCAGACGTTTAAACGCTGGTTCCGGGAACGGCCGTCCCGCAACGTCGGCCAGCCCCAGGTGATGCTGTGGCCGGACACGTTTAACAACTACTTCCACCCAGAGACGGCCAAAGCGGCCGTTGCCGTGCTGGAAGACGCCAATTTCCACGTCATTATTCCCGAGCAGTCGCTGTGCTGCGGACGGCCGTTATACGACTACGGCATGCTCGACCAGGCTAAAAAGCAGTGGCTGCAAATCCTGGAAGTGCTGCGGCCGCAGATTCGCGCCGGTATGCCGCTGGTGGGGCTGGAACCCAGCTGCACCGCCGCCTTCCGCGACGAGCTGATCAACCTCTTCCCCCAGGATGACGACGCGCAACGGCTCAGCCAGCAAACGATGACCCTGGCCGAATTTCTGCGTAAGGCTGCGCCCGATTACGATCCGCCGCAGCTGGAGCGTCACGCCTTGGTGCACGGCCACTGCCATCACGAAGCCGTCATGAAGCTGCATCCCGAAAACGAAGTGCTGCGGCAAATGAACCTGGATGTAGACGTGCTGGACTCCGGCTGCTGCGGCATGGCGGGCAATTTTGGCTTCGAGGCGGGCCAAAAATACGAGGTGTCGATGGCCGTGGGCGAGCTGGCGCTGCTGCCCGCCGTGCGCGACGCCGCCCCCACCGCCCTCATCATCGCCGACGGCTTTAGCTGCCGCGAGCAAATTGCCCAGGCCACCCCGCGCCGGGCATTGCACCTGGGCCAGGTGCTAAAAATGGGCCTGGACAACGCCGCCAACCAGCCGGTGCCGCAAACCCACCCGGAAAGAAGTTACCTGACGGAAGAGGACCGCACCGGCAACCGCGCCGCCGTGGCCCTTCTGGCCGCCGGGCTGCTGGCACTGCTGGCTTTGGTGTGGAAGTTTTGGCAACGGCCGTCTACTCAAGTGAACGCATCACCACACAGGCTCGAAGAAAACGATGAATAGGACGCTGATTTAACTGATTTACCTGATCAGGGTTATCAGGCAAATCTGCGTTCTTTTTAAAGGAAGAAAAAATAATGCAAGCTAAACGAATCAGTGAACTACCCGGCCAGCAGCAGTATGTGCTGGTCTTTGACAAAGAGGATGAATTTGTGGCCGAACTGCGGCGCTTTGCCGAGGAAAAAAACCTGCAAAGCAGTGCCTTTACCGGCATTGGCGCCTTTAAGCAGGCCACGCTGGGCTTTTTCGACCGCGAGCAAATGGATTACCTGAAAATCCCGGTGGAGGAACAGGTAGAAGTGCTCTCGCTGGTGGGCAACATTGCCATGAAGGATGGCAAGCCCAAAGTGCACGCCCACGTGGTGGTAGGGGACAGGAACGGCCGTACCCAAGGCGGCCACATCCTGGAAGCCCACGTCTGGCCCACGCTGGAGTTGGTCGTCACCGAAGCGCCCAAGCCGCTGCGCCGCCACACCGACCCAGAAACGGGCCTGGCCCTGATTAACCTGACGGAGGACCAGAAAACGGCCGTGCGGCCCATATAAGCGGAATTGGGTGCTGCCAGTATCACCACCTCATCTGTAAACATTGCTACCAGAGGAAAGTAGATGGACACTAACATCTTTAAGACCCAATACGAAATGCTGGATAAGCTCCAGGAAAACACCTACGGCTACTTCATCGAAGAGTACAACCCGGAAAACGGCCTGGTGCGCGACAAGTCAGATGGCGGCACCAAGGCCAGCATCGCCGCCACGGGCTTCGCCCTCTCCTCTTACCCTGTCGTTGTCTCCGATGGGCTTCTCTCGCGAGAAGAAGCCGCTGCGCGCACCCTGACAGCCCTGCGCTTCTTTGCGAACTGCCAGCAAGGTCAACAAAGGGATGCGTCTGGCTACCGCGGGTTTTTCTACCACTACCTCGATCTGAAGACCGGCAAGCGGTACGGCAACAGCGAGCTTTCTACCATGGATACCGCCCTGCTGATGGTGGGCGTGCTGCTGGCTCAGCAATATTTTAAGCACGACAACGAAGTGGAAGCAGAAATTCGCAGATTGGCGGGGGAGCTGTACGGCCGTATCGACTGGCAGTGGGCCATGACTCGCAAACCGTACATCGTGCAGGGCTGGCGTCCTCGTCAAGGCTTTATCCCCTATTTCTGGCAGGGCTATGACGAATCGCTGCTGATGTATATCCTGGCCCTTGGCTCCGAAACATCACCGATTCCCCCCGAAAGCTATAAAGCCCGCTGGGAAAAATACGTCTGGCGGCGCATTTATGATTACGAGTGCCTGTATGCCGGGTCGCTTTTCATCCACCAGGTGCCGCACATCTGGATTGATTTCCGCGACATCCAGGATGAGTTTATGCGCGCGCGCGATTTCACCTACTTTGAAAACAGCCGCCACGCCACCTACATCCAACAGGAATATGCCATCCGCAACCCCTGGGAGTGGCGCGGCTACGGCGTACACCAGTGGGGCATCACCGCCAGCGATGGGCCAGGGTATGCCATCATGGAAGTGGATGAAATCTACCGCGTCTTTTACGACTACGTGCCACGCGGCGCGCCCTTTGGCCCAGACGACGGCACGATTGCGCCCTGGGTCACCATCGCCTCGCTGCCCTTCGCCCCGGAAATTGTTATTCCCACCATTGAAGCCTACAGCCAGATGGACCTGGAAAAAGCCAATCCTTACGGCTACAAGACCACCTTTAACCAGACTTTTCCTGCCGGTGAGGATTTGGACATGTGGGTATCACCTTACCACTTCGGCATCAACCAGGGACCGGTGGTGTTGATGATAGAAAATTTCCAGACGGGGCTGATTTGGGAACTGATGCGGCAGTCGCCACCAATCATCCGTGGCTTGCGCCGCGCCGGGTTTACGGGCGGCTGGCTGGAGGACACTTGAGCGCCAGGGGTGTGTTTCTAGGGATCCAAATCGATGGTATCGCTTAGACCCCAGCTGTTGCGCCGGTTGATTTGCAAGCGAGACGGCCGTATCTCCACCAAAACACAACCGCTTGCTTCCGGCTTCTGGGTCAGCTTCAACTGGGTCGGCGCATCTGCCACGGGCAGGATACGGCCGTTGCCCTTCAGCTGCCATCCCGCTGTAGAAACCACTACCGCCGGATCATGTTCCAGGTTTTGCAAAAGATCAGACACAACGGGAACCAGGAAATAAAGGGTGAGGTGCTGCGCTTCGCAGGGGAAAACTTGAGCCTGAATACCGGCCGGACCAGACGCAGAAAGGGTGGCCTCCCGTGCAGTGGCCAGAATTTTAGCAGCTTGCAGGCGCAAATGGGCCAGCATCATTCACCTCAACACATTCAGAGCGGGACAACACTGGTGCCAGCATACCTGATGAACGGCCGTACCGTCCACTATCAAAAGTAACGTTGCGCCTACATTTTTCAATTCGTAGGAAAAAATCCTGATCCTTTGGGATTTCCTGGGGTTTGCAACAAATTAACGCGAATTATCACAAAAATTAGCGTTCATTCGGGCTAATTCGCTGCAAAAATCAGCCTGACTCCGCCAAATCCTAAATACCCAAAATCCTCTACGGCGAGGCGGTGATTTGCAGCCGGTTGTTTTCACCGGGTTGGAGGGTGAGGTCACGGTAACGGCCGTTTTCACTGCGCCACACCAGGCTAAAACTCCACCCCTGCCAGCGCCACACGGCCAACGTCTGCCCCTCGCCCTGATCCTCCAGCACGACCAGTTCCTGCGCGCCATCGCCATCCACATCCCCCAGCTCCACGGCCAGGATGGGCGTATTCACCGGGCGGCCGCCCCACAGCAGCTGATATTCGCCGCCCCGGTGCCCCACAAGGTATGGCTGGCTGCGCTCGTGTCCTTCGGAGTCGGTTTGCCAGATGGCCAGCAGCAGCTCAAAACGGCCGTCGTCATTTGGATCCCCCAGCGCCAAATCCACAACCCGCCACGCTTCCGGGCTGTGCCAGACGGCCGTATCCCCCTCGTACACCGTCACCCGCTCCCCGGCCCGGCGAATTGTTTCGGCCACACCATCCCCCGTCAGGTCAATCGCCCCGGACCAGAACCAGCCCGTTTCGCCGTTCCCCGCCACCTCACCTGCGGGGGCACAGCCCGCCCCGTCGCAGGCAAAGGCCACCCGCGGCGGTTCCGGCGCGGTGCGCGCCAGCAGCGGCTCGGCTTCGGCCAGGGTCATCAGGCGCGGCTGCGGGCCAGCCCAGACGGGAAGCAGTTGAGCGGCGCGCAGGCCGTCGGCATCCACAAAAAGTCGCAGCGCCAGCCCCTGGTTGGTCGGCTCCTGCGTCTGGTCAAAAACAAAGTTGCCCAGGCTGTAGGCCACCAGCTGCCCGGATTGACGATCTACCGTTACCGCCTGGGCCACGTGTGGGTGGTGCCCCAGCACTACATCCGCCCCGGCGTTTAGCAAGGACTGTGCGGCCGTTTCCTGCCAGGGATCTACTTGCAACTCATACTCAAAGCCCCAATGCAGCGACACAATCACCCCATCCGCCTGCTGCCGGGCGGCAGCAACGGCCGTTATTGCCCGCGCCACATCCCACTCCGCCCGCACCCACCGTTCACCGTTCACCGCTAACCGTTCACCGCCCCCCGGTTCCGGCACGCCATTCAACGCCAAAAACGCCAGCCGCACCCCATCCACCTCACGGATGAGGGGCTGGTAGGCGGCATTTTCATCTGGCCCAATGCCCAGCGGCGTGATGCCCGCCTGCTGGAGGTGAACGGCCGTTTCCGCCAAACCCCCCCCGCCATAATCCAAACTATGGTTGTTGGCCAGGGAAAGCAGATCAAAACCCGCGTTGGTGAGATGGGCAACGGCCGTAACCGGCGCATGCAAAATAATCGGCTGAGGCTCGCCAGCGGGGGCATTTTTGGGCGTGCCATCCGCCACGATGACCGACTCCAGGTTGCCCAGCGTCAGATCGGCGGCGCGCAGCCAGGGAGCCACGTCGGCCAGCGGATCGGCCACGTCGGCCACACCGCGGCCCAGCATCACATCTCCCACGGCGATGAGTTCTACGACGGATTCGGCGGGGGTGAGGGAACGGCCGTCGCGCAGGTAGATCCAGGGGTAAGCAGAGAGATCGGGAACGGCGGCAACGGCCGTTCCCGACTGCACCGGCCCTGCCTGCCGCCCCAGCAACAGCAGCAGCGGCAGGAACAGGGCCAGCAGCGCCAACAGCGCTTTGTGACGAATCGTCACCGTTACTCTTCCCAGGCGGGCGGCTGGTTGTTATACACCACGTTGGTCACCAACCAGCGCTCATCGACCTGTTCCAGGGTGTAGGTCACATCCAGCGAGTACGGGCCACGCGTAGCGATTGGCTCACCACCCTCCCCCGCAAAGTCGGTGAAGGTGTACAGCACATCTTCCCAATTTTCGCGCACGGTCACCACCACCCGGTCCTCGGCCTGGATGTCGAAGGAGCGGTAGCTGGCGTTGATCCACTGCCGCCCGACGTACTGGCTGGCCTCACGCAAGGCGTCCAGCTCGGCGGCAAACTGCGCCTGCACGTCTTCACTGGCCACGTACAGGTTGGTGGGTTCCAGGTACCAGAACGCCTGGCTGAGGCTGCTCTGGAAGTTGTAGATCGTTTGCTGGAAGTCAGCGTACTCCGTAGCGGTGGTGAAGAAGCTCTCCGTCCACTCCGGCAGCGGCGGCGCTTCGCCCTCGTCCAGCATGGTGCGCCATTTTTCGTCGGTCAGGCGATCATCGGCGGGCCAGGTGAATTCGTAGTAGGCAAACACGCCGCCCTTGGCCACTTGCAGCTGGATCGTGCCATCGTCGTTGATAAGCGGCACCACGGCGTAAATCTCGTTGATGCGCCCCACGGCTTCCTCCAGCACCACCGGGTTCGGGTTACCGTCCCCATCCGGATCTGGGGCTGTAGCGACGTCGGCGATAACGGCCGCTTGCGGTTCCTCGTCCATGATGGGCTGGGCAAACGGGTCTTCATCCTCGCGGTCAGCGGCGGCCATCGTCAGGTGCTCCAGCTCGCCACCGTAGAAGCGAATCAGGTTGTGCTCTTCTTCGGTCAGCGGCTCGCCGCGCAGCTCTTTTTCGGCCATCACCTGCAGGGCAGCGGCCAGGCTTTGCAGCCGCATCAGGCTGTTCAAATCCTGCTCATCCAGCAGCTCACGCTCCTGCAAGCCTTCCAGCGTCATCGTGGTCAGCGCTTCCAGCCGGGCGAAAAATTCAGGCACCGGCTCGACGTAACCGCGCGCGGGCAAAGGTACGGGCGCACCACCGCCACCGCCCAGCTCGGCGTACACCTGCTTGGCGTAGAGGATGGTGTCGTGCTTCAGCTCGGCCCAGCTGCCCAGCGAGGTATTGAGCTGCTTGTCCAGCCACGCCTGGCTCTGCATGAACTGGGGATACCCTTCGCCAGGCTCCGCCAGCAGCGGTTCGAAGGTGTACAGCCAGGTGGTGTACAGCGTTTCCGTCCACTCCTCGGTGGTCAGGCCATCGACCCAGGTTTGCATCTTGTCCATTTGCTCCGGGTAGTTGGCGTATTCCGTCTCCCCCAGCTCTTCCAGGATGGCGTAGGCGCGATCGGAACCCATGGCGGCCATCACGTCCAGCCCCTTGGGCAGCATGCGTGGGTTTGCCGGCGTGCCGACGTTGCGGTAGATGAGCTGGCGGAAGATATAGGCATCGGGCACAAAACGCTGCCCCATGAAGCGGAAGCCCTTGGTCGTTTCTTCCACATCGTCGCCGACGCTGATAACCAGCCCCAGGATTTGCGGCGGCGGCAGCTCATTGGCGGCTTCGATGAAGGCGTCCAGCTGGCTCTCATCGGCAATCGTGGCCAGGTCGGGCGTGGTGCCGTAGATGTCGTCGATCACCTCCAGGTATTGGAAGGCGGTCAGATCATCGCTGCGGCCGACAAAAAAGACGGTGGGATTGTAGAGATCGAGCCATGCTTGCAGGGCAGGCTGGCCGTTTACCTGGGCGGTGCGCAGCGCGTGCACCAGCAGCAGGGCGGCGCGGGTTTCGGCGCGGCCCACGTCGGGATTGTCGGTTTTGAGGCGGAAGGTCATACGGCCGTACCACATCATGCTCTTAAAGTAGGCGGTCAGCTCCTCGCTGATGGTGTAATGGCCGCGCGGGATGTACTGGGTGTAATCCTCGCCAAACTCCAGGCCGGGGAAGAGCGGTGACTGCATGATGCCGGACGCCTCTTCAATCAGGGCCAGTTCTGCATCCACCAGCTCCTGGGCGTAGGCAGGCACTTCAATGGTGGGGTCCAGCAGCTGGCTGCCCACGCCGATGAAGGCGACGGTGCGCAGGGCAGCGTCTTCCCATTCAGTGCCTTGCAGCGCCTGGTATTGGGCGTCGGTCTGGGCCAGCATCGCCTGGTTCAGCTCGCGCAGCAGGGGGATAAATGCCTGGCGTTCGGCGGTTCGCAGCACCTTGTCGAACAGCAGATGGTAGACGTGCAGCAGCGAGTCGCTGGTGATGAAGGTGGGCACGTTGGCATAACGCGCCTGCTCGTAGACGGTGAAGAACTCTTTTTCCACGCCGGGACTCACCACAAAGCCATCGGCCGCCAGCCGGTCCAACTGCTCCGGCGAGAGCACAAAGGGCACGGTGACGTTGCTCAGGTCGGGCGCGATGGGATCGTGGAAGATGGCGGGGGTGAGGTCAACGGCCGTTTCCCTGAACGTCGCAAATCTCGGCATCTCCGGCAGGCCTACTTCCGGTGCGGGCGGCTGCGGTGTGGCCGTCTCGCCGGGTGCCACGGTGGGAATCACGATGGTGGGCGTGAGCGCGGGCGGCGCGGTGGGCGAGGGCAGCGGGGTGGCTTCGGCGGGGGTGGAGACGGCCGTTTCTACTGGCAGGGTCGCCACCTCCTCCGGCACATCTTCACGGCAGGCCACAATGAGGCCCACCAGCATTAAGATCAGTAACAAACGTATAATCTGTTTTCTTCGCATTCCAACTCCTCTGAAAATAATCCACAGATGACACAGATTTCGCAGATTAGAAGTAAATCTGTGTAATCTGCGAAATCTGTGGATTTTCATTTATGGTGTTGAGCTTACGCTCATGTCGTCTCCTTCAAAAATAGGCCGCGGATTAACGCGGATTCTGCGTTCATCTGTATCCCTTCATTTCAAGGTCGAGCAGTGTTACGGGGACCGGCCCGGCAGCCGTGTAGCTGTTAATGACCGGCGGCACACGCAGACGGCCGTCACTCTCATACAGCGCCCGCACGCGTTCCCAGGCGGGCACGTCGCCACACGTCAGGGCGGCCACATCATCCAGCAAGCGGTAATCACCGGCCGACAAATCTTCATCTCGGCCTTCGATGAGGCCCCAGGCATCCCACGGCAGCAGCTCCATGTTGTTGAGGGCGGCTACATCACGCACCAGGTTGCCGCGCACAAACCATAACCCGTGCATGTCATGAATGCCAAACGCCTCGGCGTCGGCATCGCCGCTGCGGCACAGCTGCCACGCCCGGCCACCCACGATGAACTGGTCACGCGGCACGTCCAGCGGATCAAACGGGATGGCCAGTTTGGCGCATTGCAGCTCATCCAGCTGGGCATCCACCAGCACCCAGCGCCCTTCGGCGGCGTGCCAATATTCGGCCACCCAGTGATCTTCATAGTGGTTGGGCAAGAAGTAACGGCCGAAACCACAGCGGGCCCGGGCGGGAATGTGGTGGTGGCGCAGAACGGCCGTCAGCAGCACAGAAAAGTCGCGGCAGTTGCCCACCACCCGCTTTTCTGGTGGACGTGTTTCCGTCAGCGGCCGTGTATCCAGTTCGAGGAGACGCTTCAGCCGGGCAGTGCTGGTCCGCAGCTGCACCTCTTGCCGACGTTCGTCGCTGAGAGCCACACCATACTGATCGGCCCAAAAAATGTGAATCATTAGTCCCTGGATCACGCAGCACAGCTCCGCCACGCTGCCAGGCAGGTTGTCCAAATAGCTTTTCAGCGCCCCGGCATCGGTCATGGGGCCGGGCTGGGTAAAAAAGGTTTGTGCACTGGTCATGTTCAAGCCTCCTTTATCTGGCAGACCGGGCAAAAGTAAACGCTGCCGCCCAGGTATGCCTCTTTTTGAATGAGAGCGCCGCAGGCCGGGCAGGGCTGCCCCACCGTGTTTTTGCTCAAGATCGTCCGGTAACCACCGGGGCAGCCAAACAGATCACGCTCGGTGTCCCGGCCGCCGCAGTTGGTCATTTCACGCAGCACGCTTTTAACGGCGCGGAACAGCTGCTCTTGTTCTACGGCCTTCAGGCTGTCCATCTTGCGCCGGGGATTAATTTTAGCAGTCCACAAAATGTCTTGCAGCACACCGTTGCCCAGGCCAGGGATACGCTGCTCCGTAGCCAGAAAGGCTTTGGCGGAAAGTTTGGCCAGGTCTTCGGGGAGCAGCGAATCAAAATGGACCCGGTCAAAGGCATCAGAGAGGGGAGACGGCCGTTCCCGCCCCAACCGGTAATCTTCAAATCCTACCGGCTCGCCCTGCTGCACGCAAAACAGGCAGCCCCACATCTGAATGGTGGCCACCAGGACCGAATTATCTTCAAACGCCAGCAAAAGCTGGTGCCGGGCCGGACGCTTTTCACCGGCCGGGTAAAAGCGCAGGGCAGCGCTGCAAATCAGCTGCATCTCGTCTGCTATTATTTCCACCTCACCGGCGCAGGCTGCGGCCGTGCGGATCGTTCGACCGCCCAACCGGTCATGATACGTGGCCGGATCGCCGGTGTACCAGGCAAATTTATGGGGTGACTGATTGGCAACGACCTGTTTGATGCGCTTGCCAACCAGCGTCTGGTTAATTTGTCCGGCAAGAACAACTGCTTCTGGCAACTCGATCATCTGCTCTTTTTTCTCCTTAATTGTATTGCACCACTTCCGGCAAGCTGCGGGCACTGTGCACCACGCTCTGCACTTCCTTGGGCAGCGGGGCAATCCCATCAAAACCGGTGCGGGTGACAAAGTCGGCCAGCATTTGGCGCAGCGCTTCCGGCTCCCAGGCGGCAATTTTGGCCACGGTATCCGCCCCGGCATCGTAGTACAGGCGGGCACGGATGCCCTTCAGGCCGCTCAACCGCGAGAGATCGGACAGCTTCACCAATTCAAGGATAGTTTGTGGAGGAACGGCCGTAACCGCCGCCAGCTGCTGCCGGGCTTCGGGAGTAGCACCATTCGCCAGCATTTGCTGCACGTCCACGATGCCACGGGAGGCCAACTTCGCAAGACAGTCTGGATCAACGCCGCGAAACTCCTTCAGGGGAAAGATCCGGCGCGTTTTGGCCGTCATTTGTTCGCGGATGTGATGAGCCGTCTCGGCCAGGTCGGTTTGCCCGGTGAAGTGGTAGTACAGAATTAGCCCGCGTACGCTTTTGCCGCTCGAACCAGGCTGCCGGGTATCAAGTTCATCGGCATAGTCGAGCAGATCTTGGGGAACGGCCGTAGCCAGCTCCTTTTCCTCTGCCAGATACGCTTTAAACTGCCGCACCTGGGCGGTTAGCTCGGCCACCACGTGGGCTTTCTTGCCCCGCTTACGCAAGAATTGTTCAAAGGTCGGTTCACTCATCGCTTTCTCCTTTGCCTGTATTGTAAAAAAACAGGGCTGCCCGCTCCTCTATCTAAAGATATGTTTTGAACTTCTGGCCGGTGATAGAACCAGAACAGAGAGAAAGTGGTGATTAAAATCATGCGGACTTGTGTTTGGGGTTGGCTTTTTGGTGGCTCCAGTATGGACCATGGACCTGTTTGACGTCACCCTGGAGCCCGGTGGCATCTTGATGACCCAGCTTTTGGCGGCAGCCTTCCTGGGCTACGCTGCCCTGAACTGGGTGGGGCGCAACTACGCGGTTCCGGAGGATGTGCGTTCACTCATCGTGGCGAACTTTGTGATGAACGCGGTAGGCTTTGTGGTGATTCTGATCCAGAAGCTGGACGGCGTTGGCAATGCCTTGTGCTGGGTACCAATCGCCCTTTACCTGGTGTTTGCCCTGGCCTTTGGCTACAGCCTCGCGGTCAAGAGCACTTACGAAGAACCCACCATGCGCACCAAACACGCCTAAGGTAAAACAGTCGGTGGCGCGATAATACAGCAAAAAACGGCTGGCGCGTTTGTGGCGCCAGCCGTTTTTGAGTCTATGGGCTGTATTGGCTCTGTTACTTGCGGATAAAGAGGCGCTTAAAAGCGAGCCGTTTTTCCGGGAACAGAATGTAAAAGACGGAACCGGCGGCCACACCATAAGCGGCCGTCGCCAGCAGGCACACAATCAGCTGTGCCAGAATGCCGGAATGCCCATAATAACTCAAGCCCCAGCGAAGAATAATGCTGCTCACCATTGTGCCCAACATGGCCGCGACTAAAACGGCCGTTAACCACAAACGTTCTTCATCTGAGAGATTTTCTAACCATATCTGCCATTTTTTCATCATGCCGGTGATCCTATCGTTAAACTAAATTTCCCTCGAATACTCTCATGGCGCGTTTACACAGGCAAACGCAGCGCCGAACTTGGGAATAGTACCGCCTAAATCTAACAAACTATCTTGTGCTCGTTTATGGGTAAAAATTATCTTCATCAGGAGGGGCAATGTCTTTTGTCACTTGCCGCCCGGCCTGAACGCCGCCTACCATGCCGTTATGGGTTATCAGGCTCACTTTCGGCAAGGCGTCGAAGCTGCGGCAGATGTCCACCTTACTCCCAATCTCCTCCGCCAGGCTCCCCGCCCAATTGGCCGTTGAGCTGCCTATCATACGGAGGAAAATACCATGTTCCAAAAAATATTGGTTCCGTTAGATGGTTCTGAACTGGCCGAACAGGCTTTAGAACCGGCCCTCATGCTGGCGGAAGAGGCCAGTGGCGAGCTGCTGCTGTTAAGCATTCCTTATCTCAAACACCTGTTTGTCAGCGAGCGGGCGGGGTACGGTTTGTTGTGGCCAGACCAGTCGGTCGCCCATACGCACGAGGAGCTGGCGGCCTATTTACTGGGCTTGCAGGCCAGACATGCCTACGCCGGGTGCAGCTGGCTCACTCAAATTGTGGATGGTGACGAAGCCAGCGTGATTGTGGATACGGCCGCAGCCCAAAATGTCGACCTGATCGTGATGTCTACCCACGGCCGCAGCGGTTTCTCTCACTGGTATTTTGGCAGCGTCACGGAGAAAGTGCTGCAAAGCGCCCCCTGCCCGGTGCTGGTGCTGCGCGAGGCACGGCCGTTTCGCCACATTCTCATCACCCTGGATGGCTCGCGGCTGTCTGAACGTGCCCTGGCGCCGGGCCTGGCGCTGGCCCACTGCTTTGATGCCCCAGTTACCCTGCTGCGCGTCGAAGAGCCGGAAGAGCTGGACCCGGCTTTTCTGCGCGAACTGGATACGCACGAACGCGGACTGGGCAGCCAGGCGTATGATACCTTTTACTACCGCACGGAAAACTACCTGGCAGAAGTTGCCGAGCGACACCAACCCTTTTGCCGTCAGCCGCTGAAGCAGCTGGTCATGAGCGGGTCGGCTGCCAATGAAATTTTGGCCGCCATTGACAATTCGGACGTGGATGTGGTGGTGATGGCCACACACGGCCGTACCGGCCTGCGCCGCTGGGTCTTTGGCAGCGTGACTGAAAAAGTCATGCGCCACGCCCGCGGGGCCGTCCTCATCGTCCGGCCGCCCAGCGCTGATCTTGTCTAGTGAACCGGATAACCAAACAAACGAGGCCATTCATGGAGCAAACAAAACCTAAGGTGACAACGGCCGTACTGGCCCAAATGCTGTTTTTTATCTTCGTCGTTCCCTTTCTGCCGCTGCTCATTTCCTGGCGCTGGGATTGGTGGGAAGGCTGGGTTTTTGCCCTGGCGTATATCCTGAGCTTCTTCATTAGCCGGTTGTTGGTTGCCCGGCGGCACCCCGACCTGCTGGCCGAACGGGCCCGCTTTGCTCAGCAGCCAGACGCCAAGCCGTGGGACAAATGGCTGGCCCCCGTGGTGGGATTAGGCAGCGCTGTGATTCCCCTGGTGGCCGGGCTGGATGCCCTGTTGGGCTGGTCATCCCCGTTTAGCCTGCCGGTGAAAGTGGTGGCCCTGCTGGTGATTCTGGCGGGGTATACCCTCAGCTCGTATGCTCTGGTGACGAACCGTTACTTTTCCGGCATGGTGCGCATCCAACATGAGCGCAACCACCACGTGATCAGCAGCGGCCCCTACCACTGGATGCGCCATCCCGGCTACGCAGGCGCCCTCATTACCTACCTGGCCGTCCCCTTTTTCCTGGATTCGCTGTGGGCGCTGGCGCCCGCGGTGTTAATCTCCAGCCTGCTCATTGTGCGCACGGCCTGGGAAGATGCCACACTGCAAGCCGAACTGGATGGTTACCAGACCTACGCCCGGCAGGTGCGCTACCGCTTGCTGCCGGGGGTGTGGTAGGCTGTCGACAAATAGTAGCGAACCCATACGAAGATTGGACCATTTTACTTTTACGGCAGCCTGTTCTTGAACAAAATGGTCCAATTTTGCCCTCTCACTAAGGAGTGTGTGCCATGACGTTGCCCAAACCCCTGACCGCCGGGCAGCTTTACCGGCAGTGTGATCTGGATCAGTTCAGCTTCACCACCACGGCCGAATTAGCAAACATCAGCGATATCATTGGCCAGACACGGGCCGTGGCGGCTATTCGTTTTGGCCTGGGCATTCAGCACGACGGGTTTAACCTGTATGCGTTGGGGCCAAATGGGGTGGGCAAGCATACGGCCGTTAACCAATACCTCGCTCAACGTGCCCCCACCGAAGCCACCCCCGGAGACTGGTGCTACGTGAATAACTTCCAGCAGCTGCACCGGCCTCGCGCCCTGCATCTGCCCGCCGGGAAGGGAACCCGGTTCCAGCACCAAATGGAGCGATTGGTGGAAGATTTGCTCACCATTATTCCCGCCGCTCTCAACAGCGAAGAAAACATCGCCAAAAAGAAAGGCATTCTCAAAGATCTCAAAGAGCAGGAATCCCGCTCGTTCAAGGAACTGGAAGCGCAGGCCGAGGTTAACAGTGTCAAGATCATCAGCACCCCGGCAGGCTTTGGCTTTGCCCCGCTGCAAAATGGCAGCGTGATTACCCCGGAGGAGTTTGACAATTTGTCCCTGGAAGAGCAGGCGGATATCGAAAGGCGCATCAACGAGCTGCAGGCGGCCCTGCAAGCCACTATGCAGCAGGTGCCGCAGTGGCACCGGGACGCACAAAACAAGTTGAAAAAGCTGCAAGAAGAAACGGCCGCAGCCACCATCCGTCCTCTCTTTGCCGAATTGGCCCTCGCCTACGCCGCCCTACCCGAGGTGCTGGCCCACCTGGAAGCTGTGCAGCAAGATATCGTGGCCAACGTGAACGGATTTATGGAGCCAGATGAGGAATCTCCGGCAGCCCTGGCCGGTATCGCCTCTTCAGGCCCATCCCGGCGCGGCATCGTCACCCGCTACAAGGTCAACGTCATTGTAGACAACAGCCAGACCAACGGCGCGCCGGTCATCTTTGAAGATCAGCCCACCTACCCAAATCTGGTGGGGCGCGTGGAGCATGTTTCCCAGATGGGCACGCTGCTCACCGACTTTACTCTTATCAAGGCTGGGGCGCTGCACCGGGCCAACGGCGGTTACCTCATCCTGGACGTGCGCAAGCTGCTGATGCAGGCCTACGCCTGGGAAGGGCTGAAGCGCGCCCTGCGTGCCCGGCAAATTCACATCGAATCGCTGGGGCAGATCTTCAGCTACATCAGCACCGTGTCGCTGGAGCCTGAGCCAATTCCGCTGCACACCAAGGTGATTTTGACCGGCGACCGGGAGCTGTACTACCTGCTTTGCACCTACGACCCGGACTTCCGCGAGCTGTTTAAGGTGGCGGCCGATTTCGAAAACGAGATGGCTCGCGACCAGACCAACAACCAGGCCTACGCCAGCCTGATTGCCAACCTGGCACGCAAGGAAAAGCTGCGCCACTTCGACCGGGCGGCTGTGGCTCGGGTCATCGAGCACAGCTCACGGCTGGCGGGCGACGCCACCAAGCTCACCACCCACATGCAAAGCATCAGCGACCTGCTGCGCGAGTCGGACTATTGGGCGGGCGAGGCGGCCCACGACTTTGTTACCGCGCCGGATGTGCAGAAGGCGCTGGATGCTCAGATTTACCGCTCCAGCCGCATCCGTGAACGCATCCAGGAAACCATTTTGCGCGACACGATTTTGATCGATACGGCGGGAACGGCCGTTGGCCAAATCAACGCTCTCTCAGTCATCATGTTAGACAACTACGCCTTTGGCCGCCCCAGCCGCATCACGGCCCGGGTGCGCCTGGGCAAGGGAGATGTGGTAGACATCGAGCGGCAGGTGGAGCTGGGCGGCCCCATCCACTCCAAAGGCGTTTTGATTTTGGTAGGCTTTTTGGGGGCACGGTACGCGGCGGAACGGCCGTTATCCCTCGCCGCCACGCTGGTGTTTGAACAGTCCTACAGCGGCGTGGATGGCGACAGCGCCTCATCGGCCGAGCTGTACGCCCTGCTTTCTGCCCTGGCCGACGTGCCGCTCAAGCAGTCGCTGGCCGTTACCGGCTCGGTGAACCAGCGCGGCCAGGTCCAGGCCATCGGCGGCGTCAACGAGAAAATCGAGGGCTTCTTTGATGTGTGCCAGGCACGCGGCCTGACGGGGGAGCAAGGGGTGCTGATTCCGGCCGCCAACGTAACGCACCTGATGCTGCGCCAGGACGTGGTGACTGCGGCGGCCACCGGTCAGTTCCACATTTATCCGGTGGCCACCGTAGATGAGGGATTGGAACTGCTCACCGGCCGACCAGCGGGTGAGCCAGATGCCAAGGGCAGTTACCCGGCAGAAAGTGTGAACGGCCGTATCGTTCACCGCCTCAACAACCTGGCCGACCAGGCACGCCATTTTGCTTCACCGCCTACCAGCAACGGGCAAAGTGTGCAGCCGCAGCCAGAAACAAAGGTGTAAGTTGGCGGCGGTTTTGTTGCTAGGCGTGTTTGGCCGTGGGGTGGGGCCGGTCCAGAAAGTAGCCAAAAACCAGCGTTGCCACAGCGGTGTAGCCGATGGCCAGCCAGGCGGTGGCGTCCCCCAGCCCGTTCAGCTTGTTGGCCAGCAGCACCAGGGCTGCCCCGCCATGCCCAATGAAGTTGGCCAGAATGATGATGCGCAGCTTCTCCAGGTTCTCTACCGAACGTACCAACCAGTTCTGCAAGGCCAGGCCAAAAACGGCCGCTCCCAACAGCTGGCTCAGGTAAACAGTGTCCGGGGCAAAGCCAATGCCAAACATCTGGCGCACCCACGCCATGTTAAAAAAGCAGCCCACGGCCACCACGAGTAAAACCACAGCATCAAAAATTAAGGCATACTTGACCTTCATCATTCGCCTCCTGCAAGCAGATGCTTGCCCAAATCAGTGTGGTTAATGAGGTTAGCGTAGCAAAACGGCCGTTCCACCGACAAGTCCATTTCCTATCAAACCCATATGATTTTAATCACCATTTCCGGGAACGTTTGACCTGACTACTTTGTATTGCGTTTGTGCCTGACGGCCGTATTCTATAGAATCATCTCGTTCGTTATTTTGGGAGACTTCAAGTATATGGGACACCACCGTGAATGAAGACCACAGATTCCACAGATGATCTTACCTGCGTAATCTGTGTAATCTGTGGATAATCTTTATTGGAGGGTAAAGATGACTGAATCAGCAGCTTCACCACCAGTTACCAGCGACAGCCCACACTTTTTTGGCATGGTGTGGGGTGTCTTGGCCAAACCCCGCATCACCTTTGCTACCCTGCGCGACGGCCGCAGCCGTGCCTGGATTCTCATGTCCCTGGTGGGCATCATCCTGGCCATGCTGCCTGTAATCGCCAGCGGCCCCATCAGCGCCCAGGCAACCCGCCAACAGCTGGAAGACCAGTTTGCCAATCAGCCCGGCTTTGCCAGCGGCGTCGATGCCGAGCAGGCTGCCTCCTTTGCCACCTCACCCATCCTCACCACCGTGGTGCCCGCTGTATTGGGTGCGTTTGGCCGGATCATCAGCTGGCTGTTGTGGAGCGGTTCGCTGTACCTGCTGGCCTCGATGGTGGGCGGGCGCAGCACTTTCGGGCAGCTGCTTCAGGTGGTGGTGTGGGCCTGGCTGCCGTACGCGCTGCGCAGCATTGTGCAGGCAGTCTACATCACTGCCACGCAAACGCTCATCGCCAATCAGGGCCTCTCCGGTTTTGCGGGGATGCCCACTCCGGACCCCAGTAATCCGTTTGCCGCCGAACTGCCTTCTGCGGGCACGGCCGTTCTCTACGCATTTCTGGGGCAAATCGACATCTACCTCTTCTGGCACCTGGCGCTGCTGGTGATTGGCATTACGGCCGTTACCAAACTGTCGCGCCGTAAATCCATTGGCCTGGTGCTCATTGTGTGGGCGGTGTTTATGGCGGTGCGCTTGGTGGGAACGGCCGTTTCTACCAGCCTGGCCAGCGGATTTTTGGGCGGATGAACCACAGCTTTATCCGGGTGCAAAACCTGCACCGCCACTTCCAGATGGGCGCCGAAACGGTCCACGCCCTCGACGGCGTTAGTGTGGCCATCGAGCAGGGCGAATTTATGGGCATCGTTGGCCCGTCTGGCTCGGGCAAATCCACCTTGCTCTACCTGATTGGCGGGTTGGACCAGCCCACCTCCGGCGAAATTTGGGTCGATGGCACCGACATCGCCGCGCTGGATGAAAACCACCTGGCCCAGTACCGGCAAAAGTCCATCGGCTTCATTTTCCAATCGTTTAACCTCATCCCCACCATGACGGCGCTGCAAAACGTGGAATTTCCTATGGTGTTTGCCCGCGTTTTACCCAAAGAACGGGATGCCCGGGCCAAACATGCCCTGGAAATGGTCGGGCTGGGTGACCGCATTCACCACAAACCTACCGAGCTCTCCGGCGGGCAGCAGCAGCGTGTTTCCATTGCCCGCTCCCTGGTCAACAACCCAGACATCATCCTGGCCGACGAGCCCACGGGCAACCTGGACAGCAAGTCGGGCGGTGAAGTCATCGGCATTTTGCAGCAGCTCAACCAGGCGGAAGGGCGCACCATCATCATGGTGACACACGACCAGTCGCTGCTGGCGGCCACCACGCGGCACATTCAGATTTTAGACGGCCGTATCCTGGCAGACGTACGAGGACGCTATGAACAAGCAAATTGATTTTTCACCGCAAAGGACGCAAAGAGCGCAAAGAATTAAAGATAATACCTTAGCGACCTTCGCGTCCTTTGCGGTTAATTCCAACGCATCAATTATCGTAGTTTTGGGATTGGCGGCAGTAGCCCTCAGCCTGGCGCTGATGCTGCCCCGTCTGGTGGCGGCAGCACCCGCCGCTGAACCGGTGTTGGTGGGGAACGGCCGTACCACCCTGCAAATCACGCCCACCATCACCATCACCCCTACAGCAACGGCCACCCTGGCGCCTAGCAGTACCCCCCAGCCCACGGCCGAGCCCATCGTCATCACGGCTATTGAGCCAGGACGTATTTCTACGGAAACAGGCGGCACGCTCACCGTGTACGGCGGCGGCTTCACGTCCGGCAGCGTCATTCGTATTGTCGGCTACGGCGTGCTGGCCACCACTTATGTCAACAACGAAGTGCTGACTGGCATTGTGCCGCCGGGCTTGCCTTTGGGACGTTACAATATCCAGGTTGGCCTGGGCGCGCAGGATGGTCCTAATAAAGTGCTGGAAGGCGCGCTGGAAATTTTTGGCCCGACACCCACACCGGTGCCCACCAATACGCCCAGCCCCACACCAACCACCGCCTATGTTTTTGGCCAGCCGCAAATTGCCATCCAATCGGCGCGCACCTCACCCACCAGCCTCACCCCTGGCCAACCGTTTGAGCTAACGCTGGAGCTGGCCAATCGCGGCAACTGGACAGCCATCGACATTGAGTTGGAACTGCAAACGGCCGATGTGGCCATTCCCGCCGCGGGCAGCAGCGTGCAAATCCTGCCGCGCATTGGCGTGGAAGAGGTGGTCACCACTACCCTGTCGCTGGTTTTGCGCGACGGCGTGGCCGCCGGACCGCAAAATTTGGGCTTCAACATCGACTTTTTTGATATAAACGGCCGTGATTACAACACCCAGCCCGCCGTCGGCCTGAACGTCGGCCAGGGGGCGACGGCCACACCCACGCCCGGTCCGGCCGAACCGCGCCTGGTGCTCACCACCTACGAGGTCGATCCCTCCGCCCTGCAGCCCGGCACCCGCTTTGCGCTCAAGCTGCTCATCACCAACGTGGGCGACGAAACGGCCGAAGACGTCCTGCTCACCCTGGGCGGCAGCGCCGGGGCGCAGCTTAAGCCGTTTGCCCTGGTCAACTCAGGGAACGTGCGTTTTATTGAAGCGCTGCCCCCTGATGAGATGATGGAGATTGTGGTGACGATGCTGGTGGACGGCACGGCCGTTTCCGGCGTGTACAACCTGCCGCTCGACTTCACCTACGGCAACAGCGAGCGTGCTGATGCCCAGGTGGTGAATCTGCTGGTGGAAAAGACGCCGCAGCTGCAGGTGGGCTTTTACCGCAGCGCCGGCCCCGGTTTTGTCGGCCAGCCGCTGGATTTGCCTGTAGAGGTGGTCAACATTGGCCGCAGCCTGATCAACGTAAGCACGCTCACCCTCAGCAGCCCGGACGGCGCTGTGGAGAACAATTCGATTTACATTGGTCCCCTGGACGGCGGCACGTCTGGCTCGCTGGACGGGCTGATTGTGCCGGAGGAAGGCGGCCCGCTGGAGGTGCTCGTCACGGTCAACTACCTGGACGACTTCAACCAGCCTCAGATTTTTGAAGATACGCTCACTATCCAGGTAGAAGGGCCGGATGAGCCGGACGAGGCCGGGTTGGAAGGTGCAGAGGGTGTTGAAGGGGAAACGGCCGTTTCCCCCGAAGAAGAAACCTTTACCCAACTACTCTGGCGTTTCATCCGCGGCCTGTTAGGTTTAGGAAGTTAAGAGAGATTGGAGATTGGAGATTAGAGACTGAACATGCTTTCTCAATCTCCAATCTCTAATCTCCAGTCTCAACAACATGCGTTTAATCGAACTGCTTCGCCTCGTCAAAAATAACCTGCTGCGGATGAAATTCCGGGTGATGATGACCTCTGCCGGGGTGTTTATTGGTACGGCCGCTGTCATCCTGCTCATGTCGTTGGGCGCGGGTTTGCAGCGCTCCGTCCTTTCCGGCTTTAACGACATTGGCGACCTCACCGAGATGACGGTGAACTCGCCGGGTGACATCTTTTTTGGCGGCGGTGCGGCTATCCAAAGTGACGTCGTGCTCAATGATCAGGCCATCGACAGCTTTAAGCAGCTGCCCGGTGTAGTGGCCGCCACCCCCCTGGTGCGTCTGCAAGCCAACGCGGAGCTGCGCCTGAACCGCCTCACCGGCTTCACCTCCATTCAAGGGATCGATACGGCCGAATACCGCCAGTTTGAAGTAGCAATGGCCAGCGGCACCGACTCACCCGGCCAGTGGCAGGCGTTGGTCGGCGCGCGGGTAGCCGACAACTTTTTCAACGCCACCACCGGCGAACAAGGTGACGAGGATCTCAATTTGCAGGGGCAAACGCTGCAACTGGTCCTTACACGCTTCTCCAGCGAAACGGGCGAAACCACCGAGCGCACCGTGCGCCTGCGTGTTGTCGGCGTCATGGCCGAATCCGGCGGCGACCGCGACTTTTCGGTTTACCTGCCGATGCGCAACGTGCAGGAGCTGAACACCTGGGCCACCGGGCAGCGCCCCAACGTAGCGCGCGACGGCTACAGCCAGGCCCTGGTCAAAGTGGAAACGGCCGATGCGGCTACGGCCGTTGAGCAAGAGATCACCCGTCAAGGCTACTTCGTCTTCTCTTTCCAGAGCATCCTCAGCAGCATCAACATCATCTTTTTAATCATCCAGGCGGTGGTGGGCGGCATTGGCGGGCTGGCGCTGGTGGTGGCCGCCTTTGGCATCGCCAACACGATGATTATGTCAATATACGAGCGCACCCGCGAAATTGGCCTGATGAAAGCGGTGGGAGCCACCAACCGGGACGTTATGCTCATCTTCCTGGCCGAGGCCGGGGCCATTGGCCTGATTGGCGGCATTGGCGGCGTCATCTTTGGCATCATCTTGGGACAGATTGGCGGCTTCATTGGCCAGCAGTACCTGTTGGCCCAAATTGCCCAATCCGGCGGCACCGGCGAAGTAGAGTCGCTGGTCTACACGCCGCTCTGGCTGCCTATCTTCGCCCTCATCTTTGCCGCCCTCGTGGGCGTGCTCTCCGGCATCTACCCCGCCCTGCGCGCCATCCGCCTGGACCCGATTGCGGCGCTGCGCTATGAGTAGCCGGTAATTGGTAAACCGTTATCGGTCATCTGTAAACCGGTAACCGTTCACCGATTACCGTTCGCCGATTACCGTTCACCCGAGGCTATTCCCTTGACAATTCCTTTTGTTTCATCTATATTCCAGAATGCTCATTCTGATATGGTGATTTATGGCAAGACCCCGTGAATTTGAACCGAATGAAGCGCTAAACCAGGCGATGTTTCTTTTCTGGCAGAAAGGGTACGAAGAGACCGCCATGGCCGATCTGGTGGCGGCGACTGGCGTCAGTCGGTACGGTTTCTACAGCGAATTTGGTGATAAACATGACCTGTTCCTCAAATGCATCGACCATTACGCCAGCACCGCCATCGAAACCATACTCTCGCCACTGGAAAGCGGCACTGCTGCCCTGCCTGAAATCCGCGCCTACTTTGATCAACTGCTCACGGGGGTGCAGAGCGGCCAGCCACCTGTGGGCTGCCTCATCGGCAATACAGCCTTTTCAGCCGTAGCCGGAGATACGGCCGTTGCCAGCCGCGTTGGGCACCATTACGGCCGTATGCGCGCCGCCTTTCTGAATGCCCTGCAAAACGCCGTACAGCAGGGTCAACTGGCAGCCAATGAAAACCCAGAAATCCTGGCCGATTACCTGCTGGGGGTGGCTGTTGGCTATCTGGCCTGTATCCGCAGTTTGGAAGCAGCGGCCGTACAGCGATACATTGAAGTGGCCTTAGCTCGATTGAGTTAACGGCCGTCAGATAAAATTTTTACCAATTTCAGAACGAATATTCTGAAACCAACAAGGAGTGTAATCATGTTTGATTTGGACAAAAGCAAGTTTGGCCCTTGGGCCATCGTCACCGGCGCGTCCTCAGGCATTGGCAAGGAGTTTGCCCGGCAGATAGCCGCCAGCGGAATCAATGTGGTGCTGGTAGCGCGGCGGCTCCCCCTGCTAGAAGCATGGGGGCAGGAGCTAGCGCAAAGGTATGGCGTGCAGTACCGGGCGGTACAAGCCGATTTGTCGCAGCCAGACTTCATGCAGGTGCTCAAACCGGTCACGCAGGCGTTGGAGATTGGACTGCTGGTATCCAACGCGGGCACGGGTATTCCAGGCGAATTCCTCAGCATCCCAGAAGAGATGCTGCTGCAAATTGTCCAGCTAAATGCGATGTCTCATATGCGACTGGTGCATCATTACGGCCGTCAGCTGGTGCAGCGCGGCCGCGGTGGCATTGTCCTGGTGTCCGCGATGGGGGCTATGGACGGCATTCCTTACATGGCCAATGATGCCGCCAGCAAAGCGTACGTCACCAGCCTGGGGCAGGGGTTGCACCAGGAGTTTGGCAAGGCGGGCATTCACACCACGGTCCTCATGCCTGGCCCGACAGAAACGCCAATTATCGAAAAGTTTGGCCTGAACAACATGCCCTTGCCCATCAAACCAATGCCTGTGGAGCAGTGTGTGGCCGAAGGTCTGGCGGCGCTTAATGCCAACCGGGCCATGTTTCTCACCGGTCGCATTTATCGCCTCATGTCTAAAGTAATACCCAAGGCCATCACCCGCAAGATGAACAGCCGGATGCTGGCACAGGGTCTCATCAATGGGCAGCCGCGCCTGGCTCACATGACTAAGTGACCGACCGAGCCATCTTGCACTGCGCTATGAATAAACGGTAATCCGTTATCCGTGAACGGTAATCGGTAAACCGATAACGGATTACCGCTCACCGATTACCGCTCACCGATTACCGAATACGGGATGACGCAGCCCGCCCGGCACGTTACAATACCCTCATGACTGAATACCTCAAAGGATTGAACGAAGCACAGATAACGGCCGTAACCGCCCCAGAAGGTCCCATTTTGGTATTGGCCGGGCCGGGCAGCGGCAAAACCCGGGTTCTCACTCACCGCATTGTCTACCTGATTCGCGAGCTGCGGGTGCCGCCGTGGCAAATCATGGCCGTGACTTTTACCAACAAGGCAGCGCGGGAGATGAACGGCCGTTTGGAGGAACTGCTAGACGGCCGTCCCCGCGGCCTGACCATGGGCACCTTCCACGCCACCTGCGCCCGCATCCTGCGCCAGGAAAGCGACAATTTACAGGGGTACCAGCAAGATTTTGTCATCTTTGATACGGCCGATCAGCAGCAAGTCGTCAAACAAGCCCTCAAAGATCTGAACCTGGACGACAAGAAATTCCCCGTCAACAAGATGCTTAACGGCATCAGCACCGCCAAAAATGAACTCATCACCGCCGAAATGTATGCCGCGGGCAACTACATCGCCGAAGTGACCAAACGCGTTTACGGCCGTTACCAGCAAGTCCTCATGGCCAACAACGCCATGGATTTTGACGATCTACTCATGAACACCGTGCTGCTGTTCGACCAGCGGCCCGACGTGCTGCAAAAGTACCAGGAGCGCTACCGCCACATCCTGGTGGACGAATTCCAGGACACCAATACGGCGCAGTACGGCCTGCTGCAAAGATTGGCCGCCGCCAACCACAACATCTTTGCCGTGGGCGATTCCGACCAGTCGATCTACAAATGGCGCGGTGCCGACTACCGTAACATCGACCGCTTCCGTCAGATGTACCCGGACGCAGAGATGATCCTCCTGGAGCAAAATTACCGCTCCACCCAGATTATTCTGGATGTGGCCAAGGCGGTCATCAAACAGAACAAAAACCGCGTGCACAAGGAACTGTTCACCACCCGCCAGGGCGGCGACAAAATCGTGGTGCGCGAGGTGTACGACGAGCGCGAAGAAGCGGACGTCATCTTGAACCAGATTCAAAACATGCGCGTCCAGGGTTATTCGCCGGGCGACATGGCGGTGATGTACCGCACCAACGCCCAGTCCCGCGTGCTGGAAGAGGCGTTTATCCGCGCCCAGATGCCATACAAGCTGGTTGGCGCGACGCAGTTCTACAAGCGGCGGGAAGTGAAAGACGTGATTGCCTACTTGCGCCTGGTGCACAATCCGCTGGACTCGGTGAGCTTTGCCCGGGTGATCAACACGCCCGCACGTGGCATTGGCAGCAAAACGCAGCAGGATTTGGAGCAGTGGGCCTTTTACAACAACATGTCGCCCAGCGAGGCGGTGGTGCGCCTGGCCACTGACCCCGAGGTGCAGCATCCGTTTAACGGCCGTGCCTTCAACACCCTGGCCAACTTTGGCAAAATGCTCAACGCCTGGCTTGTGGTGCGCGATTCGGCCACGGTGGGTGAACTGCTCGACCTGATCCTGGAGCAAACGGAATACCGCGACTACATCGAAAACAGCGCCAAAGACCCCGACGAAGCGCGCGACCGCTGGGCCAACGTCATGGAACTTCGCGGCGTCGCCCTGATGAGCAGCGAACTGACGCTGAGCGAATTTCTAGAGCAGGTGGCCCTCGTCTCGGAGACGGACGATCTGGAAGACGACCCCAAGGCGGTGACGCTGCTGACGCTGCACGCGGCCAAGGGGCTAGAGTTCCCCGTGGTCTTTCTCACCGGGCTGGAAGATGGCGTTTTGCCGCACAGCCGCTCTATGGAAGACAGCGAATCGCTGGCCGAGGAGCGCCGTCTCTTTTACGTGGGCATCACCCGGGCCATGGACATGCTGTTCATCACCCACGCCTTTCGCCGCACCTTTTTTGGTGAGACGGAAGTGGCCATTCCCTCCCGCTTCTTGCAGGAGATCCCGCTGGACCTGGCCGAAGGCGGCACCGCCAAACAGAGGCGCGAATCGACCTTCCAGCAGGCCAGCAGCTGGAACTGGTCGTCGGGGAGCAGCAGTAGTGCATCGGGGTACGGCCGTTCCGCCTCGCCAAGCAGCAACACCCGCCCAGCCAGCCGCAAAAGCTACTCCTGGGCCGACAGCAAACCAGCCAGCCCCCAGCCGTCAGCCCCCAGCCGCCCAACCAACCTGCCCAAACCACGCTATGAAGAGGATGATTTGGAGCCAGCTGGCCCGCAAAAAGCGAAATACAAAACCGGGCAAAAAGTGCGCCACAGCAAATTTGGCGTGGGCACGGTCATCGAGAGCAAGCTGACGGGCAACGACGAGGAAGTGTCGGTGGCCTTTGCCGAGGTTGGCGTTAAGCGGCTGGCGGCGAGTTTTGCCAATCTGGAGATTGTTTAGCCACAGAGGGCACAGAGAATAGAGAGTTTTTTTGAGAGCAGTGAGATCGTTGTGTTTTTAGCAGAAGGAGTGATGTGATGAGCGAGCATGTTTATAAGAAAATCGAGTTAACCGGATCGTCCACGACCAGCATTGAAGATGCCGTGAACCGGGCCATTAACAAAGCGGGGCAAACCTTGCGCAATCTGCGCTGGTTTGAAGTAACCGAAATTCGGGGCATGATTGATGACAACGCCGTCGGCTACTGGCAGGTCACGGTGAAGGTCGGCTTTACGATGGAAGATTAAGATGCTGGTAGTCGGTAATCCGTTATCGGTAATTCGTAAACCGTTTACTGCCTACCGTTCACCGTTCACCGTTTACCGCCTACCGTTTACCGATGACCGATTATTTAGACACAATCCGCGAAGCGGTTTTAGATGAGGCTAACTTTGTGCGCGCCACGTTTAGCGGGCAGCAGCGGGGGCAGACCAATCCCTGGCAGCGGCTGGAGCTGCGCCCTGTGGAAGTGCAGGGCAAGCGGCATCTGCAATTTTCCTTTTTTGATGAGAAGCAGAACATTGTGAAGAATTACGCGGGCAGCACGGCCGTTACCGAACTCAACCACGCCCTTGCCCTACCCTTCCGCAACTTCCACATCATCACGCAGAGTGAAACCATCCAAATCAACCTGAGTAAAAAGGGCAAGGCGATCATCAACCGGCACGCCGCGGAAAAGCCGCAGGTGGTCGATCTGGCGCATGACCGGGCCAAAAACACCATTTTGTCCGAGGGGGATGATATTCCTTTTTTGAAGGTGATGGGGGTGATGCGGGCAGACGGCCGTATCAAAGCCGACCATCGCAGCAAGTTTCAGCAAATCAACGCCTTCCTCAAAATTCTGGCGGAAATTGATGAGATTGCCACCCTACCCGAGCCGGTGCGTATGATCGATTTTGGCTGCGGCAACGCCTACCTCACCTTTGCCGCTTACCACTACCTGCACAACATCCTGGGCAAGCAGGCGCGCATTGTGGGCGTGGATGGCCAGGAGAAGCTGATTGCCCGCAACCAGCAGCGCGCCCAGGCGCTGGACTGGGATGGGCTGACGTTTGAGCAGGGGCTGATCATCGATTACCAGGCAGTTCCTCCACCAGACATCGTGGTGGCGCTGCATGCCTGCGACACGGCCACGGACGACACGCTGGCCCAGGGCATCCGCTGGCAGAGCCAGGTGATCATTGCCGCCCCCTGCTGCCATCATCACTTGCAGGTGCAGCTGAAGGAACGGCCGTCGCCCCCCGAATTTGCCGCCGTGATGCGCTACGGCCTGCTGCACGAGCGCCTGGGCGACATCCTCACCGACGCCTTCCGCGCCGCCATTTTGCGCATGCACGGTTACCAGGTGACCGCCTTGCAGTTCATCTCCCCAGAGCACACGCCCAAGAACCTGCTTTTACGGGCGGTGAAAAAGGGGGATGGGGGTGAGGAAACGGCCGTAGCCGAGTACACCCAGCTCCAACAATACTGGCAGGTTGCACCCTACCTAGCGCAACTCCTCAAAATACATCAATAAACCGTCTCCTTCCATCTTGTCTGTACGTATCATTTTTGATACACTTCTGGCATGGATAATGAGATGCGATTACAGGTCTACTTCTTCAAAACAGCCAACAATAAACAGCCTGTACGCGACTGGCTAAAAGAGCTGCCTGTCGAAGACAGAAAAATCATTGGTAACGATTTAAAAACTGCTCAGTTTGGCTGGCCAATTGGTATGCCGCTTATTCGTAAGCTAGACACCAGCCTCTGGGAAGTACGATCTAGACTGCATAATCGCATCGCCCGCGTTATTTTTACTGTGGAAGGAAACAATATGGTTTTGCTGCACGGTTTCATCAAGAAATCACAAAAAACACCAAAAAGCGATTTGGAACTGGCAAAACAACGCCTGAAGACATTACGAGGATAAAAATGAATGAAAAACATCTTGGTGACACCTTAGACGACTTTTTGGCAGAAGAAGGCCTTTTAGCTGAGGCTGAAGCTGTTGCCATTAAACGAGTGATCGCTTTCCAAATTTCGCAATTGATGGATCAACAAGATTTGTCCAAAGCGGAAATGGCCCGGCGCATGCAAACCAGCCGTGCGGCCGTTGATCGGCTGCTTGATCCCAGCAATGAATCTGCTACGCTAACTACGCTTGAAAAAGCAGCCCTCGCACTCGGCAAACGATTGCAGGTTGCCCTGGTTTAGCCGTTTTGCGCTACGGCCTGCGGCACGAGCGCCTGGGCGACATCCTCACCGACGCCTTTCGCGTCGCCATCCTGCCCCTGCACAGCTATTTAGTAAGCGGCCAACAATCACTTCCCTGATTAGAAGGCCGCTTACTCCAAGCCGTCCGCACAATTCCGCAGCGCATGTTTGCGCCCTTATTCTGCGGACGACCACTTAGTGTGCCGCAGGAACATTAAAGCTGTAACGCAGCCGGTTTTCTGGGTCTACCTGTGCTTTCAGCCGGGCGAGCCGCTCGTAGCCGCCAGAAGCCAGGCCATCGCGGACGCGCTGCTGTGATTCGGTTCCTTCGAGGAAGTTCATGTAAACGCCACCGGTAAGTGACGGCCGTAATGCCTCATTCAACTGCCCGATGTAGGCCGCCAGCTGCTGGTAGGCCTCAGGGGTGGGAGTGACACCCACCAATGACAGCACCAACTCAGCCTCACGGTTGCCGTAAACGGCCGTTGCCGCCGCCACGCGCCGGATCGCCCCACCAGCATGACGCACTTCAGCAAAGGTCAACGGGCTGGAACCATCCATGCCCAGGGCATAAGTCACGATTGCGTCAATGGCCGCATCGCTCAACTCGCGCAGCCAGGCACCGCTGTTGGCGGCAGGCATGGGATCCACCGGGTCGCTGCTGATGGTGGCTGCGGCGCTGAACGGGATCGTCTTGAAATCGTCAACCAGCGGAGGTTGCCAGTCACGCCAGTAGTGCAGCAGTGCTTCCCCTTCGCCAAGATCGCCGCAGTAGCAGCCGCGCACGATGGCAAAGCTTTGCCCGCGCAGGAATTCCGGCAGATCCGGGATGGGCGGGAAGTTCATGATCAGTACCGACGAGGTCAGTTCGTCGGGCGCGTCGGCAATCCAGTCGCGGTAGCGGCGGAACACCTCTTGCGCCATGCTGGCCGGATAAAACAGGTTACCGGCGTAAACTTCCGTCACAGGAAACAGGCGAATGATCAGGCTGGTCACGATACCCAGGCTGCCACCACCGCCGCGCAGTCCCCAGAAGAGGTCGGGATTCTCGTCTTCTGAAGCGGTGCGCAGCTGGCCATCAGCCGTGACCAGTTCAAAGGCAACAACGTTGTCGGCGGAGAGACCGTATTTACGAGCCAGCCAGCCCAATCCACCACCCAGAGTATAACCTACCACCCCCACCATCGGCGAGGAACCGAGCAGCGGCGCCAGGCCATGCTGCTGGGCCGCGGCCAGTACCGCACCCCACTTGACCCCGGCTGCTACGTAAGCGGTTTGGTCAGTGGGATTAATCGTCACCTGATTCATTTCCTGGGTAAGAATAAGCAGGCAGTCGTCGGCGGGGCGGACGTTGCCGTGCCCGGTTCCCTGGACAGCTACACCCAGGTCGTGCTGGCGGGCGAAGGAAACGGCCGCTGCCACATCCTGCGCCGTTTTCGCCACCACAATGACGGCCGGGTGCTGCTCCACCTTGCGGTTCCAGGCCAGCCGCGCTTCGTCATAACCGGCATCTGCCGGGGCAATAACCTTGCCCTCAACCTGTGCCTGCAATTCAGAATAGCTTGATTCGATTTGTGTTAATTCCATATCCATGAGTGTTCTCCTTAACAAATTTTGTGTGATAGGGACAGTGTAGGGTAACGGCCGTTTGCTAACCGTTTAACGCAGCGTTTTTTTTGCGTCAGGGAGGGCAGGGCACCCCAGGCTCTGGTATCTAAGAGAACGGAAAAGAACGATCTGACAGGAAACTTGTTTTCTCCTGGTTCTAGTTTTGAGCTTCTAATCATGAGATCCTCCTGTTATCGGGGCCTTAGGCTCGGTTGGTTCATGCGCTGCCATATCAGGTTGGAGCGCACCTGTCTGGACGGGATGGCGACGCAGCATGTCTAACATGAGGGGAATAAGCGCCGCCCACCCGCGAAAATAGCGAATCTCACCACTGGGCACGTGGCGCAGTTTGCCCCGCCATTGCGTTTGGTCGTCCACTTTTTCCTGCCACACCCTGATGGTGAAAAGTTGGGAATCTGGTTGTTGTTCTTCGTTCATCGATTCATCCTGACTTAAATGATTTACCGCTTGGTGTCCAAGGGCATGGAGAGAGTATCCAAACGGCCGTTTGCCAGCCGTTTGGTGCACCGTTTGAATTCAACAGGAATGAAACTGGCATCCACTTGATGAACTGCTCGCTTGACCCGCTGCATGCGCATAGACTAGGCTGGAGCTGGCTCAGTCGATCCAGCCGCAAATCTGGTTGACAATTTATCCCCACCCGCGCAGAATTAAGTGTCATGAAAACACGCAATAACCAATCCAGGCCACGCGTGCTAAAATAACCATTCAAAACTTAATTGGCACACTGGCACACTTGCAACCTGCAACCTGCAACTTGCACACTCAATCACATGCACTACCTCATCGACGGCCATAACCTTATCGCCAAACTGCCAGACATCGACCTGAGCGATCCGGACGATGAAATCCAACTTGTCTTGAAGCTGCGGCAGTGGACGGCCGCTTCCACCAAGCGCGTCGTCACGGTGTACTTCGACGGCGGTATGCCCGGCGGGCACAACGTTAACCTGTCCAATGCGCAGGTGAAGGTGATTTTTGTATCGGAGGGCAAAACGGCCGATTCCCTCCTCATCGCCCGCATCAACCGCGTCCCAAACCCACCCGAATACCGCCTGGTTACCAGCGATCAGCAAATCATCAGCGCCGCCGACAAACGTAAGATGAAGCACATCCGCAGCGAAAAGTTCGCCATGCGCCTGGGCCGCGACCGGGAAGAACGTTTCCTGCCCGGCCCCACCATCACCGACGACGACCCGGTCATCAGCGACGCCGAAGTGGCCCAGTGGCTGGACCTGTTCGGCCCCGTCGATGAAAAAGCGCTGCGCAATCGGCCCAAACCCATCCCGCCCACCCGCGCCATCCCGGAACCCGCGCCAGAAGAAGCAGAAGAAACCACGCCCAAACCTCCCGCCACCGCCGACCGCGAAAACCCCGAACTCAGCGACGACGAGCTGCGCGAATGGCTCAGCCTCTTCGGCGGCGAACCAAAGCAAGCCGCACCAGCCACAGATAAATCGACCAGCGGCAAACCAGCCGCCAACAAACCAGCCGCTAGCAAACCAGCCGCTAAAAAGAAAAAATCGCCCAACCCCCACAACCTCAGCGACAAAGATTTGGACGCCTGGAACGCCTACTTCGGCCAGGATGAATAATCACACGACGCCACTGTCATGCCCGCGCAGGCTGGCATCCATTTGCCTCAGAACGGACGCACTTACGGATGCTTAAGCCGCGAATGACGCGAATTTTCACGAATTTCAACATGATTTCGCGCTCATTTGCGAAATTCGTGGCTAAAAAACCTTATCTGGATTTAGCCGCACAACATTAAAATTCCTGCCAAAATCGTTCTGGCCACCACAAAACTGTGGTAGAATTACGAACTTCCGTTCTGATAAAAATCCGTGAGCGCAATCCGCGCCAATCCGCGTAATTCGCGGTTTAACGAGGAACCCTATGCCCAAGTTCCAAATTGCATCTGAATTTGTTCCCACTGGCGATCAACCGGTGGCCATCGAAAAACTCGTCGAAGGGCTGGAGCGCGGCGACCGCTTCCAGACGCTGCTCGGCGCCACCGGCACCGGCAAGACGTTCACCATGGCCAACGTCATCCAGCAAACGCAGCGCCCTACCCTGGTCATCGCCCATAACAAGACGCTGGCCGCTCAGCTCTACAGCGAGTTCCGCGAATTTTTCCCCAAGAACGCCGTTTCCTACTTTGTCAGCTACTACGACTACTACCAGCCAGAGGCCTACGTCCCGCGCCATGACCTGTTCATTGAAAAAGAGACGCAGATTAACGAGGAAATCGGCCGTTTACGCCTGCAAACCATGGCCAACCTGATGAGCCGCCAGGATGTCGTCATCGTCGCCTCCGTTTCCTGCATTTATGGAATTGGCAGCCCAGACGCCTGGGGCAAAGTCACCGTGGAAATCGAGCGGGGCAAAACCTACCGGCGCGACACGCTGCTGCGCAACCTGGTCACCATCCAGTACGACCGCAACGACCTGGAACTGCGGCGCGGCACCTTCCGCGTGCGCGGCGACACGCTGCAAATCTTTCCCGCTTACGCCGAAACCGCTTACTCCGTCGAGTTTTGGGGAGACGAGGTCGAGCGCATCAGCGAATTTGACGCCCTCACCGGCGAAGTGCTGCTGGACATGGCCAAAATAGATGTCTTCCCCGCCCGCGAGTTTGTTACCGACGAGGCCAAGTTGTCCCAGGCCATCAATGACATCGAAGAGGAGCTGACCGAGCGAATCGCCTACTTCAAAGAGAAAAAGATGCTGCTGGAAGCCCAGCGCATCGAGCAGCGCGCCAGCTATGATCTGGAAATGCTGCGCGAAATTGGCTTTACCTCCGGCATTGAAAATTACAGCCGCCACCTGGATCAACGCAAACCGGGCGAACCGCCGTGGACGCTGATGGATTACTTTCCCGCCAACTACCTGCTCATCCTGGATGAAAGCCACATGACCATTCCCCAGGTGCGCGGCATGTACGCGGGCGACCGCAGCCGCAAGGAAACATTGGTGGATTACGGTTTCCGCCTGCCGAGTGCGTTGGATAATCGGCCGTTGAACTTTGACGAATTTGACCAGCGCATCAACCAGGTGATTTGCACCAGCGCCACGCCCGGCCCGTACGAGCTGGAACATTCCAGCCAGATTGTGCACCAGGTCATTCGCCCCACCGGCATTTTGGACCCAGAAGTGGAAGTGCGCAGCGCCAAGGGGCAGGTCGACGATCTGCTCGGCGAGATCAACGCACGGACGGCACGGGGCGAGCGCGTGCTGGTGACCACCCTCACCAAGCGCATGGCCGAGGATTTAAGCGACTACCTGCTGGAGATGGGCGTTAAGGTCCATTACCTGCATTCAGAAGTGCACACCATCGAGCGCACCGAAATTTTGCGCGACCTGCGCATGGGCGTGTTTGATGTGGTGGTGGGCATCAACCTGCTGCGTGAAGGGCTGGACCTGCCCGAAGTGTCCCTGGTGGCCATTCTGGACGCCGACAAGGAAGGCTTCCTGCGTTCCGAAACGTCGCTGACGCAGACGATTGGCCGGGCGGCGCGCCACGTGGAAGGCAAGGTGATCATGTACGCCGACCACATCACCCGCTCCATGCAGGCGGCTATCGACACCACCAACGAGCGCCGCGAGCGGCAGATGGCCTACAACGAAGCCCACGGCATCGAGCCCAAGAGCATCCGCAAAGCGGTGCGCGATCTGACAGACGACATCTCCGAGCATTACAAAGAGGAGATGGCCCTGGCTGAAGGCAAAGCCACCTACACCACCACGGCCGATCTCCCCAAAGCTGAGCTGCACAAAATGATCACCGAACTGGAGAAGCAGATGAAAGCCGCCGCCCAAAACCTGGAGTTCGAAAAAGCCGCCCAGCTGCGCGACCAGATCATCGAGCTGCGGCAAATTATGGTGCTTAAAGAAGCCGGGGCCGGTGGCGACATTCCCGAGTGGGAGCGACTGCGCCGGTTGGATGAAGCGGGCATCAGCTACGAAGGGGATTAGCTGTGCCGCTTGTCAAACCGAATTACTGTCCCGACAACCCTAGCAGCCCGCGATTGATGAGGTAGATGATGAGCAGGGCCGCGCCGAGAGACGGCCGTTCCGCCAACCACAGCGCCCCGGCCCCCAAGGCAAACAGCGCCAATTCCACAAAAAATCGCGCCGGATCGGCCAGTTGGTTGGCCGCCTTGGGGGCAACCAACATGCCCCACACCACCGCCGCGAGCAGCGGCGCTCCCACCCCGGCCACGATGCGCAGCAGCAGCCCGTGGTCCAACTGAAATCCCCAGTAACCTAACGCTGCCAGCATACACAGCTCCAATACAAACCGTAAACCCAAATTGATTACATGTAAGATTGCCATTGATTCACCGTTCATGGAAGCCCTGCCAGGTAAGCCGACACCAGGCGACGAAAGCTCTCTTCCTGGTCCAATGCCATTTTGTAACCCCCGGCGGCTTCCAAGCTGGTGAAACCGTGCAAAATAGCCCGCAGTCCGCGAATGGCGTGAATCGCATCATCCCCTTGCAAGCCCAACGAACTCATGATGAGCAGCAAAAGCTGTATCAACTCCTGGGACAGGGCCACCAGCTCCGTTTCCTCCGGCTCCGGCGCGCGGATCGTCAGTGGATAAAGGCCGGGGTGGCTGTGGGCAAACTGGCGGTAGGCCGCGGCTATGGCCATGATTGCCTCTTGCCCGACCATTCCTTGCGCCGCCTGCCGCAAATCGGCCAAAAGCAGGCGAGCGCCGTACACCGCCAGGCCAACCTGCAAATCCTCCAGGCTGGCGACGTGGTTGTAAAGGGAGGGTGTACGGATTTCCAGCGTGTGGGCCAGGCCAGTGAGGCTAACGGCCGTCACACTACCCGCCTCATCCACCAGCTCTGCAGCCCGTTTGATCACCAGTTCGCGGTTAAGCCATCTTCGTTTGGGCATGAACTTTGGCCTCCGCTTCTTGAATTGCCTGTTCCAACTCGTCGGCCGGATTTTCCAGCACCCGGCCGTGCCCGGCAGCCAGCCGGGTTGGGTTGAGCTGGCGTAGGGCAACGGCCGTTGCCAAAGCCGTCGGTAAGTGCCAGGTGGCCATAGCGGGGAAGGGAAACAGCCAGCGAATCACACCGGCAACGGCCGTTCCGCCCGCCGTCTGAAAAGCATCGCCCACAATTAAACTGCCGTCCCGCTCATCTAAAAAAGCGATTTGGTCTGGGCTGTGCCCTGGGGCCGCAAGGACGCGCAGAGAGCCGAGCAAATCACCCGGTTGCAGCAGGCGCGTTGCCTTTGTAACTCGCTTCATAAAGCCGCCGCGCAGCTTTGCCTGCGGTTCGTCCGGACGCAGTCTCAGGTTGCCCTGTAAAAATTCGGCCGTGCGGGGGGCAAAGGCCACCTCTGCCTCCGGCAGAAGCGCCGCCACTGCATCCAGCGAGCCGACGTGATCGCCGTGCGCGTGGGTGAGCGTGATGCGCGTGATAGGCAAACCGATGGTTTCCGCGGCGGCCAGGATGTCCTTTTGGCTGCCGCCAATGTTAGTATCGATCAGAGTCAGTCCCTCACGCTCCCGCACCAGGTAGCTGTTAATCACGGCAAAACGGGTGATCTGCCACAAATTTTGTCCATGTTGGGTTAACTTCATTTTGATTCTCCCTGAATTCATCAACTAAACTAATGTATATAGTTTATAAACTAATTATATTAGTTTGTCAAGACCAACATTATAGAAAGCCGGGATGCTTGAAACGTGAAACGTGACCAGAGAGGTACTACGTTTCACGATTAATGCCGGACTTCACCAAGTCCCCGGTGAGCCAGAAAATCATCGAGTTGGCTGTAACCGGTCTTTACAACCAGTGGAACTGCGTTGGCTGCCAACCTGCCCAAATTTCATCTTCGCCGCCGTAATAGGAAACCACAAATTGAGTGGGGCGAGCGACTTCATCAATGTGAGCCAGCGCGTCTCTGGTCAGTTCAACAGCAAGCGCCCCTAAGGCATCGTTCAGCTGGGCCACCGTGCGTGGCCCGATGATGGGCGCGGTGATAGCTGGCTGGTGCAGCTGCCAGGCCAACGCCAGCTGGGCCAGAGAACAATTTTTGCTTTGGGCAACGGCCGTTAACGCCTCAACCACTGCAAAGACAGACGGCCGATAATGCTCCTGGCCAAAACCCTGCCAGAACTCACTAAAGCGCGAATCGTCCGGCACCGGTGCATCCGGTTTGTACTTGCCGCTCAAAAAACCGCCAGCCAGCGGCGCCCAGGTGATGATGCCCAGCCCGTAGCTCTGGGCCATCGGCAGCAGCTCTCGCTCGATGCGGCGGTCCAACAAGTTGTAAGGCGGCTGTTCACACACAAACCGGTTCAGGCCGTATTCCTTAGCCACCCACAGCGCCTCCAGCAGCTTCCAGGCCGGAAAACCGCTGGTACCAATGTAGCACACCTTGCCCGCGCGAATCAGATCATCCAGGGCTCGCAGCGTTTCGTCGATGGGAACGGCCGTATCCGCCGCATGCAGCTGGTACAGATCGATCCAATCAGTCTTCAACCTGCGCAATGAATCATGACACTGCTCAATGATGTGCCGCCGGCTGTTGCCACCGCCGTTGGGAGGCGCGTGCATCGGATAATGCGCTTTGGTGGCCAGGACTATTTGGGCGCGTTTGCCGCTGGTGTGCAGCGCCTCACCCACAATCTGCTCGCTGCGTCCCCGCCCTTCGTGGTAGTTACCCGGCTCATGACCATACACATTGGCCGTGTCGATGAAGTTGATGCCCTGGTCGATGGCCTGGGCTATGATCGCTTCTGCTTCCGCCGCCGGGGTACGGCCGCCAAAATTCATGCAGCCCAAACAGAGGCGGCTCACCTGAACGCCGGTGCGCCCTAACGTTGTGTATTTCATTTGTTGACTCCTCTGAAAATAATCCACAGCTGACACAGATTTCGCAGATCAGATGTAAATCTGTGTAATCTGCGAAATCTGTGGATTTTCATTTATGGTGTTGAGCTTACACTCATGTCGTCTCTTTCGGGAAAAATTACGGCTCGTCTAGCAGCCCATGATAAAAGTCCAGCTTGTCATTTAGCCGGGCCAGGAAGCCTTGCAGCTCCTCAACCCGGTCCCGGATTTTTTGGCGATGGGCATCCAGAATTTCGCAGCGCGCTGGAATCGAATCGTGGCCCGATTGGGTCAGGGCCACAAATTCGCGGATCGTTTCAATCGGCATCCCGCTGCTGCGCAGCAGCTTGATCCAGGAAATCCAGCCCAAATCTTGCTCCTCGTAGAAGCGGTGCCCGCTGCCATTGCGCTGGATACCAGGCAAAATGCCTATCTCCTCATAATAACGTAAGGTAGAAGGGGCAACCCCCATCATTTGCGCTGTTTGCTGAATGGATAACTTTTCCATCACGAGTGCATCCTGTTTGATTGTGTTGGCTCTTTGGGATTTCGTGGAGCTTGGGGTGAAACGTGATGTCTCTGGTCACGTTTCACGTTTCACGCATCACGGATTGCAAACCCCCTGAATTCCTGAAGACCCATTGCGTTTTGCTTTACGGATACCCATTGTAAGGGTTCAAGTGCACTTGAAGTCAAGTGGCAGCCATAAATTGCCGACCAATAAGCATGGCCAGGGAACATTTTGCTTGTGCGCAAAATTCCCCATGTTATACTTTTCTGACAGTAAAATGCCTTGAGAATGCTGATTGATACCTATTTTGTGCCGCAAAAAGTGCACCGGTGTCAAAACATAAATCTGCGCAATCTGCGTAATCTGTGGATAAAAACTACTATGGACGCTATCTTAAATCAAGAGCAAGAAGAACTGCTCAAACGCACCCGCGACACCCTGGGTCAGCTGCGCGACCTGCTGGGCGATACGGCCGCTTCCAAGGAAGACCGCGCCGCCCTGGCCGACTCCATCCGCCAGCTCGATGACCTCTTCCTCCTGGTGGTCGCCGGGGAGTTTAACTCGGGTAAATCGGCCTTCATCAACGCCTTTTTGGGGCAGGAGCTGCAAACCGAAGGTGTCACCCCTACCACCAGCCAGATCTACCTGCTGAAGTACGGCGAAGTGACCAACCTGGTGCCCGGCGACAAAGGCATCTGGGTGCAAACCGCTCCCATCGAAATGCTGAAGAAGATCAGCATTGTGGACACACCCGGCACCAACGCCATCCTGCGCGAGCACGAGGCGCTGACGGCCGAATTCATCCCCCGCTCGGATCTCGTGCTGTTCATCACCTCGGCCGATCGGCCGTTTAGCGAAAGCGAGCGCACCTTCCTGACGCAAATTCGCGACTGGGGTAAGAAGATCGTGCTGCTGGTAAACAAAACAGACATCCTCACCAGGGAAGGCGAGCAAAACCAGGTGCTGGAATTTGTGCGCGATTCGGCCAAAAATTTGGTGGGGGAGATTTCGGCCGTTTTTCCCATCTCCGCCAAATACGCCCAGCAGGCCAAAGCTGGCCAGCCGCAGCTGTGGAGCAAGAGCGGTTTTGAACCGTTGGAGCAGTTTATTCACGACACGCTGGATGATGACGGCCGTTTCCGCCTCAAGCTGCTCAATCCGTTGGGGGTAGGCCTGAAACTGGTGCGCAAGCAGCTCAACCACAGCGAAGCCGATCTCACCTCTCTGGCGGACGACCGCCAGCTGCTGGACGACATCGAGCGGCAAATGCTCTACTACGACGAGGACATGCAGCGCAACTTCAAGGCCCGCCTCAGCGAAATCGACAACATCCTTTACGCCATGGAAAAGCGCGGCGACGACTTTTTTGAGGAGATGATCCGCTTCAGCCGCGTTACCGATTTGATGCGCTCCCGCGCCCTGGAGAAAGCGTTTGAGGAGAAAGTCGTGGCCGACACGCCCCGGCAGATCGAAAACCGCGTCAGCGAACTGGTGGACTGGATGGTGGAGCAGGATTTACGGCAGTGGACGGCCGTTGCCGAACACATGGCCCAGCGCAAAGAAGCCCACGACAACCGCGTCGTCGGTCAGTCTGGCCCCAAAGAAGGCACCCTGGCCTACGACCGCGCCCGGTTGGTCAGCTCCATCGGCGCGGCCACACAGCGCGCCGTAGAGTCTTTCGACAAGGAAAAAGAAGCCGCCGAACTGGCCGAAGTGGCCCGTTCGGCCGTGATTGGCACCGGGCTTGCCGGGGCTGCCGGGGCCGCCGGGCTGGGCCTGGCCATCACTGGTGGTCTGCACCTGGTCTTTCTGGACGTGACGGGCATTGTGGCGGGCATCGCCTTTGCCACGCTGGGCGCGCTGATTTTGCCCGCCCGCCGCCGCAGAGCGAAGAAGGAGCTGGAAGAGAAGCTGGCCGCCCTGCGTCAGAAGCTCGTCGGCAGCCTGACAGAGCAGTTCACCCGCGAGATGAGCCGCGGCGCCCAGCGCATCGAGGACACCATTGCCCCGTTCGCCCGCTTCGTTCGCGCCGAAAACGACAAAATCTCTGCCCAGCGCGATGAGCTGGTAGAGCTGGAAGCGCACATCAGCGGCCTGCAGGCGCAATTGCGGTTGAAGGAGATTGCCGAGACCAGTGAGCGGTGATCGATAATCGGTGAACCGTGAACGGTGAACGGTAGGGGCGAGGCGATTGGCAAACGCCGCGGTCCAGCAAGCACCCTACCTCACCAATCGCCTCGCCCAAAATGCAACAAAAACGGCCGTTACCGAAATGGTGACGGCCGTTTTCATTTCAAGTCAATGCAAAGTTTATCCAGTCAGCCCCTGCAAAGCATTCATGCCAGCGCCTGCGGCCAAACCTACTGCTCCCAAAATCGCGGTAATGACAAAACCCATAATGACAACAGCAATAAAGGCAATAACGGCCGTCAATGCCGCTTTGGTGTTGTCCAGGTCCAGACCCTGGCGAATGGCGATAAACGTACATGCCAGCGTCCAAATCCAACCCACGAAGGCGCCACAGACCGGGATAATGCCCAAAATACCAGGAGCTTGGGCAAACCCCAGGACTCGCAGCATTTCACCCATCGTCGCTTTACCGCCAAACAAGGACGTACCGACAAAATAAGTGACACCTGACCAGATAAACCAACCAATAAAGGCACTCAGCAGCTGGCTCAGGAAACTCCCTAAAAAGCTGCCACCCATCGCCGCACTAATACCACCGCCAATTAAGCCACCGACGATAGCAACGACGGCCACCACAATGGCAGCTTGCGAAGTTGCACTCTCGTCTGCTTCAATGGCTTCATAGGTATTTACATCCAGTTTTAAAACGCCAATAACTCGATCTAACATGTGATCCTCCTAAAGGGTTTGATTGTTTTTAACAAAAATCGCCAACATAAGCTAATTAACACAACCAGGCCAACTTGGTTACAAACTTGCCCTTACAATCCTTTCTGGCGTTGTTGTACCAAAGGCCATAGCACACCGCCAATCGCGCCTAAAACAAACCCCATAATGCCAAAGCATATGGAGACAAAAATGCCGCTGCCTAATCCAGCCATCAAACCACTGCCCACACCCTCTTGCAGACCCGTCACAACCGAGCCCGAAATGGCGCTAAAAATGGCCAACAAAATGCCACCTGCGCCACCGGCCAATGCGCCACCTAAAGCGGCCGTTCCCGTATCCTCAAGCCCTGGAGCAAAGTAGCCATAAAGCATCCCAGCCCCAATGGGAATTAATATACCGCCGCACAAAAAGCAAATGCCGATGACCGGGCCAATGACAGGAATCAGCGAAAGAACACTCAACACAATGGCCAGACCGGCCGCAGCACCGCCAGCCTTCAGAACACTTTGCATGTCAATTCTATTCATCTAAAAGCCTCCAAAATCTAAAAATGGTTGATAAACTTGAAACCCCAGTTACCGGAAAGCGGTGCGCCGCTTGCGTCGCCGGTACAGCCGCCAGCCGAAAAACAATACTCCCACCAGCAAAATGACCCCAAAAACCGGCCATAGAATGGCCAGAATCGAAGTAAAAAAGGCCACGATGTCTTCCACCAGGCTCACCAGCCAGTTGCCGGTACCGGCCGTCGTCGCCGTCACCACCGGGCGGGCTACCCCTTTGATGGCATGGACACCGCCAGCCACCACCAGCCCGGCGCCCAACGCCAGCACCGGGTGAATATCGGTCACAATGTCCGCGTTGGCGGCAAACAAAACCGCCCCGGCCGCGGGGCGTACAAACGTTTGAATCACATCGTTGACAGTATCGACGGCCGGAACCTTGTCTACCAACATCTCAATGACAAGCAGCACGCTGATGATGCCAATGGCCCACCAGCTGCCGATGATGTTGTACGGTTCGGCCAGGTTCAGCAGCGGATCGTTCAGGGGGAAGCGCGCAGCCAGGGCAACGAGCAGCAGGGGAATGTAGGCATTTAAGCCAGCGCTGCCCGCCAGACCAAAGGCGCTAAATAAGTCGAGCATCGTTGTCTCCAAATTCAGGAAACTGGAGATTAGAGATTGGAGATTAATTTTGCCCAATCTCCAGTCTCCAATCTCAAATCTCCTCTAAGCCAGTCCAGGGAAACCGGTGATGGTTCCCGTGAGGTTAAAGCGCAGCAGGGCCAGGGCAACCAGCTCGCCCACGGCCAGCACCAGGCTGATGAGCAGCGGCACGGCCGTTTCCGACCACCGCCTCGCCCTGCCATCTCGCCTAAGCACCATGAGCAGCAAGACGGCATTCAGCGAAGTGACAATCAGCAGCACCCCGGCGGCGCTGACAAGGGCCAATACGTACGCAACGGTTGGCTGGTTGCTCAGCACCAGCAGCGTGGCAATGCCAATCAAAATCAGCATGTCCACCAGCTCACCCCAGGAGTTGATGATGGAACGGCCGTCGGCATCCCGCCACAACGTCTGCGCCAGCGCCGGGAAAACCAGCAGCCCCATCGCCAGCCCGGTGCCCATGCCCGTCACCAGGCGCAGCCAGTTTTGCGGCTCGTATAGGTGCGGGAAATTGGGAAAAAAGTGTGTGTATGAGTTCACCCCGTCGATGCCCATCAGGCCAATAAAGCCTATCAGCACCAGCAAAATCGGCAGCGGCGGCAAATCGGTGCGGCGGCTGCGCCCGGCCAGGAACAGGGCAGCGAAAGTCAGCGCCACGCCCAGGTACATGCCGGTACAGCGGGCGCAGAGGGGAAATTGACGGCCGTTAATCACAAACGAGCGCGAAGTGATGCGGTGGCACAGCGCCGCGCTCAGGTAATCGCTGCCCGCCAGCAGGGGATCGTGCGCCAGGTGACCGCTGTCTGTCACCGTGTACCAACTCAAAACCAGCAGCGCCAGCAGCACCACCCCCAGAGCCACCACGCGTGGGCGGCGTATACTTCCTTTGAGACCAACAAAAAAGGAGGATGATTGCTCAATCATGAAGCAAAGTTCCGCGGCGAAAGGTGGGCCGCCCGGTGGATAAAATGGTCGGTTTTTGCCGAAATTTAGGTAAAATAACGAGCATTGTCCGCAATTGTAAACAGCATTTGCCGATTTCACAACTGCCAATGGCTCTTTGGGAATTCACGGGGTTGGCAGCTCGTGAAACGTGAAACGTGATGCGTGACCAGAGGTAAATCACGTTTCCCGTTTCACGCAAAACCCCACAAAATCCGAGAGATCCACTGCCGATAAAAGGAGTCACCATGCCCCAACAACCAGACAGCTACCACCGCCCTGAATCGCTCGACGAGGCCCTGACCTTGCTGGCCAGGCCCGGCAGCACGCCGCTGGCTGGCGGCACCAAGCTGCTGGCCACAGAACAGGGTCTGCCGGGAACGGCCGTCATCGATCTGCAGGCGTTAGGTCTGGGGCAGGTCCAACTGGTCCCCGTCCACAACATTCAAACTGTATCAGCCGGGGCCACGCTGACGTTAACCCAGCTGAGCCACTTTTTGCAGGCCGAACTGCCCGATCATCCGGCGGCAAAACTGCTGCAAACGGCCGTACACCAGGCTGGCCCCAACACCTACCGCAACGCCGCCACGCTCGGCGGCACCATCGCCAGCCGCCTGCCAGACAGCGAACTGCTGGCCGCCCTGCTGGTGCTGGAAGCCACTCTCAGCCTGCGCAGCCTCAACCAGGAAAATACGGTGTCTCTGGCCGACTACCTGGCGGATGCGGAACGGCCGTCTGGCCTGATCACCGCCGTGGCCATTCCCCTGGCCGCGGGCCGCGGCGCCAGCCACCGCGTGGCCCGCACCCCCGCCGACTACCCCATTGTCTCCATCACCGGCTGGCGCACGGAGGATGGAGCGATCCGGTTGGCGGCGACGGGGTTGGGGGAACGGCCGTTTCGCCTGCACGCTGCCGAACAGGCGGGGGATGATGTGACAGCGGCCGTCAACGCGGCCCAGGCTGCCAACAGCCATCCCGGCGATTTCCGGGGCAGCGCCAGCTACCGCGCCGACATGGCCGCCGTCCTCACCCGCCGCACCCTGAACCAGCTTCAGGCATCATAGAATTTCGTAAGATAACTTGCACCACCCCTTAGGCAATGTTACGATCACCAAGCCAAGTTGGCTGAGTGATCGCGGCTGGGCGCTTTTAGCGCCGGGCTGAGGAAAGTCCGCACTCCACAGAGCACGGTGCCGGCTAACAGCCGGGCGGGGTGACCCGACGGAATAGTGCAACAGAGAGGTGTATTGCCCCGGCAGTGGCTCCTCCATTGTCAGGGTGAGGGTGAAACGGTGGTGTAAGAGACCACCGGCAGCGGCAGCAATGTCGCTGGCCAGGCAAACCCCACCGGGAGCAAGACCAAGCAGGGCGAAGGGGCTGCTCGTCCCGCCAGACGCCCGGGTAGGTCGCACGAGGGTGTTAGTAATAACACTCCCAGATAGATGATCACTGCGCAGGCTTGCCTGCGACACAGAATGCGGCTTATAAGCTGACTTGGCAGTTCGGTAAACGGTAATCGGTGGACGGTGAACGGTAAACGGAACAACCGCTCACCGGTTACCGTTTACGGATGACCGACTACCGACAACCGTTCACCGACCTAAAGAAGGAGACCCCATGACCATCAACGTCCTCTTTGTCTGCCTGGGCAATATTTGCCGTTCGCCGATGGCTGAGGCTGTGTTTCAGCGCCTGGTGGATGAGGCGGGACTGACGGATCAATTCCGCATCGATTCGGCCGGAACGGGCAGCTGGCACGTGGGCGAAAAAGCCCACCGCGGCACGCGGCAGATCCTCGCCGAGCATGGCATTCCTTACAACGGCCGTGCCCGCCAGGTCACCCGGCAAGACATGGCCGATCCCCACACCTACATCATCACCATGGACCAGAGCAACAGCGATGATTTACGCCGCGAATTTGGCAACCATACCAACCAGTACCGGCTTCTGGATTTTGCCCGGGAAACGGCCGTCACCGACGTCCCCGACCCCTACTACACCAACAACTTTGAAACCGTCTACCAGCTCATCAGCGACGGCTGCCAGGGACTCCTTGAAACCATCCGCCAGCGTGAAGGGTTATAATACCCAAGAGTAAATCGAAATTAAGCGTGAGAAACAGCACCACGCATAACCCTTGGTGCTGGTTGTGGCTTGCTCGTTGCAAGAAGTTTTGAACCAAAGCCGCATGACCGCAGCACCTGCCACATGAATGTAGGAGAAAGAGCAAAATGAGTACCGTGTCTGAGCGCGATGTAATCGTAGTGGGGGCAGGCCCATCGGGGGCCACGGCCGCAGCCGCCCTGGCCCAAAAAGGATGGGATGTGCTGCTGCTGGACCGTCACCAGTTCCCCCGCGATAAAACCTGTGGTGACGCCGTGCCCGCAGGCGCCATTGAGCTGTTATGGCGGCTGGGCATGCGCGAGAAGATCGAAAAAGCCGTTGAACGTGGTGAACTGTATCCGTTGGAAGGTATGCTGCTCGTGTCGCCGCGCGGCCATGAGCTGCATGCCCGGTTCAACCACGGCCAGCAAGGCGCCGATTCATATGTGGCCCCGCGTATCTACTTTGATGCCCTCATCCAAGAACACGCCGTGGCCTCTGGGGCCGAATTTTGTCAGGGACGGGCCAAAGAACCGATTGTGGAGAACGGCCGTGTCGTTGGCGTCCGGGCTCAGGTCAATGGCAGCGTCAAAGAGATGCGTGCCAAACTGGTCATTGGCGCCGATGGGGTGACGTCCGTTATTGCCCGCAACCTGCGCCCCAAAGACGAGCAGCACGTGGATGGCCATCGGGCCGTCGCCCTGCGCGCCTACATCGAAGATATTCAAGAGCTTCCCAAAGAAGTTGAGTTTTATCTTTATAAAAATATTTTGCCGGGCTACGCCTGGATCTTCCCCATTGGTAAAAACAAGGCCAACATCGGCCTGGGCATGCGCCTGGACCATTTCCGCAAGAAAAAATACAACCTGGAAAAGATGCTAAAAGATTTCTTGGAGATGCCGGTCATCAAAAAGCGGCTGCTGCGTGGCGGCCAGCTGCGGGATGTGGCCACCTGGCAGCTCAACTTTGGCTCGCAAAAGGATCTGCAGCACGTTTTTGATGGCGCGCTGCTGGTGGGCGACGCCGCCGGCTTCATCAATCCGCTGACCGGCGGCGGCATTCACAACGGCCTGGTTTCAGCCGAGTTGGCAGCCCAAGTAGCCGATGATGCTCTGAAGGCCAACAACGTCTCGCGGGCGAAAATGCAGGTATACGAGGAACAGTGCCACGAGCATATGTGGACCAGCATGCGCAACTCCTTCTGGATGCAGCGCACCTTTATGCATTTCCCAATTCTGGTTGATTTTTTGGTGAAACGGATGAAGGAAAACAGCGCCCTGGCCAAGACGTTTTTAACCAAGCTGTAACACCTGGGAAACGGCCGTACCACAAAACTTTCCCTGCCGTGCTGCGTAACGTAGGTTTATTAGCAGTTCAGGTAGGTTTTGATTTTTTCGGGAAGATCAAAGATTGGGGTGGCTTTGGAGATCAGATCGGTGGCCCCGGCATTGATGCTTTCGGTTTTGGTGTTTTGGCGGTCGTCGGCGGTGTACATGAGGATATACGGCCGTTGCGCAGGTACCAGTTCACGAATGCGCCGACACACTTCAATGCCATCCATGCCGGGCATCATGACATCCAACAAAATGAGATCGGGCATCTCATCCCCTACCATTTGCAGGGCTTGCTTGCCACTAAAAGCACCGCGAACCTTGTAACCGGCCTGCTGCAAAATAAGCAAACACAGGTTCACTAAGGAGTGTTCATCATCAACTACCAGGATCTTCGGGTCTGGGCGCAGCGAGTTTGTTGTCATAGGCCTTATTGTAGAAGAGGCAGGGCGCGGGGTAAATAGTCGCTAAGGCCCATTTGGTACTCAATTTTTGAAGGAGGTTTGTTTTCCATGTTACGCTTTTTCATTCGTCTTGTAGTAAACGCGGTGGCTATCTGGGTAGCCGTGCAGGTGGTACCCGGTCTGAACTATGTCGGCAGCACCACCTCGCTGCTGATTGTGGCGCTGGTATTTGGATTGGTGAACGCCCTGGTACGGCCGTTACTCCTGCTGCTCACCTGTCCTTTCATTATTCTCACACTCGGTTTGTTTGTGTTGGTGGTCAATACCGTCATGTTGTCGCTCACCGTCTGGCTCTCTGGCATCTGGGATTTGGGGCTCACCTCAACCGGATTCTGGGCCACCTTCCTGGGGGCATTGGTGATCAGCATTGTAAGCAGTGTCATCAACCTGCTTATCAAAGACGACAACGAAGAAAAACACGGCCGTTAACCCACCAACCAGGCAAAAAAAATCCCCCTGAAGGCAGCCCGGCGGCAAACCATCAGGGGGATTATTTCTTAAATGGGTTGTGTCTTACTTACTTTTCCGAAGGACTGAAGCTGCGCTTGGCCGTTACGCTTTGGGCCTGCGGGCCGCGGCCTTTGTCTACCAGCTCAAAATCCACTTTGTCCCCTTCGTACAGGTTGCGGTAGCCATCACCCTCAATCGCGGAGTAGTGCACAAACACTTCCTGCCCACCATCGTCGGGGTTGATGAAACCATACCCTTTCAAACGACTAAACCATTTCACCATACCAGTTTGTTTACTCATTCCGTTACCTCCGCGTTGAGTATAAGACGCAAAAAGCACCAGCCCCCGGCGGTTAGGGGTTATGGTGCTTTGCTGAAACAAAAAGTTACCAATACATCGCTTTCTTTAATTCCTGTACCGCTCATGCTGATACAAAAATTAACATTGAAGCAGAGTGATGTCTATGAATATCGCGTGAAAGCTCCTGGAATTTGGGGTGAACACGGCCTCAGGGGCGGGGGCCTCAGGGATGAGGTTTGAGGACAGCCTCGATCATTAGTTCGCGTACGCCGCTGTCGGTAAAACCGAGGCTCTCGGCCAGCTGCACCGAGGCCTCGTTGTTTTGGGCGACCACATAGAGAGGGGTACGGCCGTTTTCCAGCAAGTAGTTCACCATCGCCGACACCACGCTGCGGCCAAAGCCACGTCGCCGGTAGCCGGGGTTGGTCGTGACGCCAATTTCGGCGTAGGTGGGCGACTGCCAGTTCAGCGTGGCCGACGCGCCAATGACGTCGTTTTCCCGGTCGCGGATGGTGAAGCGGGGCAGGCCGTTGGGCGCTTTGTCTTGCGTCACCAGCACGTTGATGATGGGTTGGAAGTTGGACGGCCGTAACACGTACAGGCTCAAATGCTCCTCCACCTGCACCTCAAACAGGGCATGCAGCAGGGAGGCATAACGGGTGGGGCTGTTGATGATAACGGCCGTACCGGCATCAATCGCCTCGTAAATCACATCGGTGCTGGTTTGCATGTTGTGGATGGGCAGGCGCAGCGTCACAAACGGCCGAAACAAATCCATCCCCGTGCGCGACAAAGCCACATACCCCTCGGCCCGGATGGCGTTGTAGAAATACGGCCGTAAAATCGTGCGGTTGTTGGGGTGGTAGAAAGCAAAGTAGGCCGCCATGCCGTCGGCCGGATTGGTTTCATCCAGCAAATGATAGATAGCTCGTCGTTGTTGCGTTAAAGACATAAAAGCACAATCCTAAGAGAAAAGTTCGCAAAGCAACAGAAGGCGCTGAACGGCGCCTGTTCGTCGCTGCCAATTGATTCATTCCAAAAAAGTTAGTCGCCGAAAGAAACGCCCAGGTCGCGACCAGTGAGGATGGTGTCGCAGTCCAGCGGTACCCGCTTCATTCGTCCAGATACATCTTTGAGCGGCACGTAGTTCACGGTGGGCGGATCCAACGCCACCATGATGCCGGTTTGCCCCTCGGCCAGGGCACGTACGGCCGCTGCGCCAAAGCGCAATGACAGCAGCCGGTCGTAGGCGGTGGGTTTGCCGCCGCGCAGCAGGTGCCCCAGCACCACCACGCGCGTCTCTTTGCCGGTCAGTGCCTCCAGCGCCGCGCCGATTTTGTGGCCAATGCCGCCCAATCGCTCCGCCTGCCCTACGTTCTGGCCAATGATCGACACGTCGCCGCCGACGGGATGTGCCCCTTCGGCCACCACGACGATGGAAAAACTGCGGCCGCGCGATTCACGCTCCTGGATTTTTTCTGCCACCTTGTTGATATCATAGGGAATTTCTGGCAGCAAAATGACGTCGGCGGAACTGGCTACGCCGGAATTCAAGGCAATCCAGCCAGCGTACCGGCCCATCACCTCTACCACCATGACCCGCTGGTGGGAAGCGGCCGTTGTGTGCAGTCGGTCTATGCATTCGGTGGCGAAGTAAACGGCCGTGTTAAAACCAAACGTCGCCACGGTGTGTTCCAGATCATTGTCGATGGTTTTGGGCACGCCCACCACGCGCAGCCCCTTGTCGGCCAGCGTCCCGGCAATACTCAACGAGCCGTCGCCGCCAATGGCAATGAGGGCGTCCAGCTGTTGCGCGGCAAAGGCATCCAGCAGCTCATCCGAGCGGTCGATGACGTGGTATTGGCCATCTTCACCCAGCACCGGATAGGCCAGCGGATTGCCCCGGTTGGTGGTGCCCAAAATGGTACCGCCCAGGTGGGTGATGCCGCGCACCGTGTCTGGATTCAGCGGCATCAGGCCGCCTTCGGGGTATTTTTCAGGCATGAGCAGGCCGTTGTAACCATCGCGGATGCCAAAACATTCCCAGCCGCGCTGCACGGCCGCCAGCACAATCGCCCGGATAACGGCGTTCAGACCCGGCGCGTCGCCGCCACCCGTGTTGATGCCGATTCGCTTAATATCCATAAACCGTTCCTTTCCTGGTTTCGTCAATGAACCGTTCAAGTATACAATCGGTCGCCGCATCCGGCACCCGGCGGGATGAATCACGAATAGGACGAATAGACGAATGACACAACGCGTAGAGACGTTGCATTGCAACGTCTCTACGGTAAACGATAGGTTTTGATGATAAAAAAATTCTGGGTTGGCCTGCTGCGCTTTGGCTTTCGGCTGTTGTATTACGAGCTGGCCTGGACCTACGACCTGGTGAGCTGGGTAGTGTCGTTGGGCGAATGGCGGCGCTGGCAGCAGGCGGCACGGCCGTTTGTGCAGGGACCGGTTGTGCTGGAACTGGGCCACGGACCGGGGCACATGCTGGCAGCTCTGCAGCGGAGCGGGCACACGGTTTTGGGCGTGGACTTGTCGCCGTTTATGGGGCGGCAGGCACGGCGCAGGCTGCATAAGCAACAGCTTCCGGCCAATCTCATCCAGGCCCAGGCCCAGGCGCTGCCCTTGCCCACGGCCGTTTGCCACACCGTCCTGGCCACCTTCCCCACCGAATACATCGTCGATCCACAAACGCTGGCGGCAGTGCATCGCGTGCTGGTGGGGAACGGCCGTCTCATCGTCGTTCCAGAAGGGCACCTCACCGGGCGCAGCGGCCTGCACCGGCTGATCGACTGGCTGTTCCGCATCACCGGCCAGCGTGATGGCGCTTTTAGCGTCGATGACGCAGCCAGCTGGCCCCACCCCGATTTATGGGAGCCGTTTCGCCAGCGGTTTGTGGCCGCTGGTTTCCGGCTGCGCATCGAACAAGTTCGCCTGCCGCGCAGCGTGGCCACCGTTTTTATTGCTGAGAAATCCCTGAATGCGCCCACTCTGGCCGCGCCAGCAGATGATCTCAACTCGCAAACTTGAAGGGCGGTTGGTAAAATGCACCTATGAATGAACCTGAAATGATTTCCACGGCCGAAGTTGAAACGGCCGTTTCTCACCCCGAGCAGCCCCCAAGACCCCGCGCCAGCCTGTCTGAGCAGCTGATTCTTTTTGTGGTGGCTATCGTTTCCATTGGAATCGACCAATACACAAAGTACCTGGTAGAGAGCAACCTGGACTTGTTTGAAGTGTATGCACCGATTCCCAGCCTGGAATCGGTCTTTCGTATCTTCCATATCTACAACACGGGCGCCACGTTTGGCCTGTTTTCCGGGGGCGGCACCATCTTCCGCTATGTGGCCATCCTCGTGAGCCTGGGCATTATCTATTACAACTTTGTGCTGCCTGGCAACCAGCGGCTGCTGCGGCTGGCGTTGGGCTTGCAGATGGGCGGCGCGCTGGGCAATATGATCGATCGCTTCCGCATCGGCCACGTCACCGACTTTATCGACATCGGTCCCTGGTACATTTTTAACCTGGCCGACCTGTCCATCATCAGCGGGGCCGTGATTCTTGGGCTGCTGGTGTTCCAAGAATCGCGCGAGCTAAAGGCCCGGCAGCAAGCGGATGAACAGGAAGAGCCTTCAGCGGAGGGGCCTCCGCTGGAAGGGCCTTCATTCGAAGAGCCTTCATTCGAAGAGCCTTCGTTGGAAACGGCTGTTCCCCCTCAACCGGACCCCACCCATGAGTAACACCCAACATACCTTACGCCTCGATGTCCCAGGTGAGCGGCTGGACAAGGTGCTCACCGAGCATTTGCCCACGCTGTCGCGCACCCAAATTCAGCGTTTGTTAAAGGAGGGGCAGATTTTGGTAAACGGCCGTACCGCCAAAGCCAATCTACGGCTGGAAGGCGGCGAAGAAGTGTCCGTTACTCTGCCCGAGCCGGAAGAAACGGAGCTGCTGCCCGAAGCCATCCCGCTGGACATTCGCTACGAAGACGACGACATGCTGGTGATTAACAAGCCGGCCGGCATGGTGGTGCATCCCGCCGTTGGGCACAACCAGGGCACCCTGGTCAACGCTATTTTGGCCCACTGCCCCGATCTGCCCGGCATCGGCGGTGAGAAGCGGCCGGGCATTGTGCACCGGCTGGACAAGGAAACGTCCGGTCTCATCGTCATTGCCAAAAACGAACCGGCCCTGCGCCACCTGCAAGCCCAGTTTAAGGATCGCTCCGTGGGCAAGCAGTACGTAGCCCTGGTTGATGGACAGGTACAGCCGCCCACGGCCGTAATCGATGCGCCGATTGGCCGCGATCCGCGCCAGCGCAAAAAGATGGCGGTGATTCCGTTTGGGTCGTCGGCGCGCAGCCGCCCGGCACAGACGCAATACACCACCATCACCGGCTACGATGATTACACCCTGCTGCGCTGCGAGCTGTTCACCGGGCGCACCCACCAGATTCGCGTGCACCTGGCTTATATTGGTTTTCCGATTGTGGGCGACAAGGTCTACGGCCGTCGCAAACCCACCATTCCCTTGGGACGCCACTTTTTGCATGCGGCGGTGCTGAAGGTGAAACGGCCGTCTGACAACGAGGAGCTCACCCTCCATGCCGAACTCCCTGCCGAACTCGAAGCCATTTTGGACAAGCTTGCCCAATTAGTCAGTTGATTGACATCGACAGAACCAAGGTGCTATTATACGTACACTATACGTACTGCGCTTTTTTGGAGGCAAATCATGCAAAAAAAATTGACAATTAGCATTGATGAGCAAGTTTATGAAGGGTTGTACGAAGTCATTGGCCCTCGTCGTATCAGCCGCTTTATCGAGGATTTGGTACGGCCGTATGTACTGAATGAAGAGCTAGAAGCTGCCTATGAACAGATGGCCCAAGATGAATCACGAGAAGCAGACGCCCTAGAATGGGCAGAGGCAACTCTGGGGGATCTGTCTGATGAACCGTGGTGAAGTTTGGTGGGTCAATTTTGATCCATCGGTTGGGGGAGAGATCAAAAAGACCAGACCGGCCATCATCATTAGCAACGATGCCGCCAATAAATTTCTAAACCGGGTACAGGTGGTGCCCCTGACAAGCAATACCGGTCGCGTTTATCCAAGCGAGGCAGTCGTAACATTCGATTCCCAAATAAGCAAAGCAATGGCTGATCAGCTGACAACTGTCAGCAAGCAGCGGCTTGTAAATCGGGCGGGCAAATTGAGTTACGAGGATATGAAGAAGGTGGAGCATGCGATCAAAGTTCATCTTGCGCTGCTCGATCCCATGCCAAAAAGCTGAAACGTCACTCCAGCGGAAACAATCGTGCCATCTTTTCGTCAATTAACCTTTATGGTGCTTTATACCAGCACTGGCATAGTTGTAGGGTTACCTTCTCTCTGGCTGTTGTTTAATGCCCAAACGGCCGTTGGACTCCTTTTAGCGACGTTTGGCTTGTTGTCCCTGCTGCTGCCCCTGTTGTTTGTCATTCCGCAAAGAAAACAAAACAGATTTCTGCGTCGCGCCCCTGAAGCTGTTGTTTTTTTGCTGGTGGTGGTGGGTACGGCCGTTTTCCTGCAAATTCCCTCAGGTGACCCTGGCCCAGATTCCCCGGTGCAGCATCGTTTTGTGGGTGATGAGGCGTACGGCCGTTTCTCCCTCAGCAACCTCGTGCCCGAAAGCGAACAGGTGAACCTGGGTTTTACGCTGATGCCCTACGTGGATCCGCTGCTCACGGTGGAGCAATCGCGCCGCGTTTCGCCCATCACCATGGACATTTACCGGGAGATGGAGCAGGACCCGAACTTCCGGGAGTTAGGTTCGGCGCTGGGTCTGGCGTATGCTGAGTTGTGGGGGCGGCCGTTTGACGCCGGGCATTATTACCTCTACGTGCCACCAAACGCCGGACCCGAACCGCTGCCCACCATCGTCTTTTTGCACGGCAGCGCGGGCAACTTCAAAGCGTACACCTGGCTTTGGTCCAAACTGGCCGAGGCCGAAGGGTATGTCATCATTGCCCCCAGCTATGGCTTTGGCAATTGGGATGAAACAAGCGCTGCCGCTGTGCTTCAAGTGATCGAGGATGCTCGACAAGTTGTCAACATCGATACGGAGCATCTTTACCTGGCCGGGCTTTCCAATGGCGGCCTGGGCGTTTCCCACCTGGCCAATCTCGCCCCGGAGCAGTTTCGCGGCCTCATCTTTCTCTCTCCCGTCATGGCCACAGAGGTTGTGGACAGCGCCTCATTCCAGGCGGCGTGGGCCAACCGGCCGGTACTGGTCATTTCTGGCGAGATTGACAACCGCATCCCGCTCAGCTACGTTGAGCAGCGTATTGCCGTAATGCAGCAGGCCAACATTGACGTGACGCCTATCATTTACCCCAACGAAGACCATTTTCTCGTGTTTTCACAGCCGGAAGCCATCATGAACGATGTGGCTGAGTGGCTGGCGAGTGTGGAGGAGTATGACCCATGAAACCTTTAGATGAAATCGCCCAGGCGAACCAAACTCTATGGGAAGCGGAAGTAAAGAAAGGCGGCGGCTATACGCAGCCGTGGCTTAATCTGGATCGTGCCGTTTTGCAGCAGCTGGCGGCGGGCGAGCCAGTCGCCACCTCGGTGCCGTTGTATGAGCTGTTTCCTACCGACTTGTTGCAGAATGTGGCGGGCAAGGATGTCCTTTGTTTGGCGGCGGGGGGTGGGCAGCAAACGGCCGTCTTCGGCCTGCTCGGGGCTAACGTAACAGTGGTTGATCTTACCCGTGGGCAGTTGAACGGCGACGAAACGGCCGCTGCCCACTACGGCTACCCCATCACTACCATCCAGGCCGACATGCGTGATTTGTCCGCCCTGCCCCGGCAGGCGTTTGACCTGGTGTTCCACGCCGATTCGCTGGCCTACATTCCGGACTTGCGGCAGGTGTATGGCGAAGTGGCCAAACTGCTGCGCCCCGGCGGCTTGTACCGCGTCAAACACAGCCAGCCTGCCGTGCACCGTACGGTCTGGAACGGCTCGGCCTACGAAATTGCCGCGCCCTATGCCGAAACCATCCAGCACCGTGACGACGGCGGCATCGAGTTTCGCCACCGCATGGATGATATCTTTAACGGCCTGCTGGATAATGGATTTAAGATTTTGCGCGTCGTGGAGGCGCCCCATTACCAGCAGTCCTTCGCCGAGGAAGAACCGGGCAGTTGGGGCCATGAAACACGTTATGTAGCCGGAGGCTTTGCCATCATCGCCCTAAAATAGACTATGGACCTATGAAACGTAAAACGTGAAACGTGAAAATTGATTCCTCACGTTTCACGTTTCACGTTTTCCCTCTCGCTCACCGTTTACAGATTACCGCTCACCGCCTACCGACTCTCCCCCTCATCCGCAAAACTCTGGCTAGGCGTGGAGCGGTAGCCATTGTTGTTGTATACCGGCAGCGAAATGGAGAAGGTGCAGCCTTCGCCTTGCTGGCTGAAGCACCAGGCGCGCCCGCCGTGCCGCTCGGCAATGGAGCGCACGATAGCCAATCCCAGGCCCGACCCCTTGATCTTTTCCGTGCCGCGCTGCTTGACGCGGTAAAATTTTTCAAACAGGCGTATCTGGTCTTGTTTGGGAATACCAGGGCCGTTGTCCTGCACGCTGAGGATCAGTTCACCGTTTTTCTGCTCGGCGCGCAGCCACATCGGGCCGCTGTTGGGTGCATACTTGATGCCGTTGCCCAGCAGGTTGGTCAGCGCCTGGCGAATGAGCGAGCCATCGCCGGTAACGGTAGAAACGTCATCAGACACATCGACGTGGAGTTTGATGCCCGCCAGGTGTGCGTGCTGCCAATACTCCTCAGCGATGCTTTCCAGCAGCGGTTTCACCTCAATGCGCTCCTGGGCCAGATCCACCCCGGCCTCGATGCGGCCCAGGTCGAGCAAATCATCGACCAGCTGCGACATCTGGTCGATACCGGCCAGGATTTTATCCAGGTACTCGTGCTGCTTGGGACTGAGCTCATCCACCATCGGCACCATAGTGGCGTAGCCGCGCATGTAGGTAAGCGGGCTGCGCAAATCGTGCGAGACGGTGGCCACAAACTCAGACTTCATATCATCAATCTCTTTGAGATGAGTGATGTCACGCAAAACAGCCACACGGCCGAATACCTGCCCCTCGTTGCTGATAATGGTGGAGGCACTGGCGTAGTAGGTCGTGCCGTCGGGCATGGGCACTTCCAGGTTGCGAGTGTGCTCTTCCTGGCCGGTAAGCGCTTTGACCAGCTCGGCAGACTCGATGACCTTGGCCACAGGGCGGCCAGTCACTTTGCTGGCGTTGAGGCTGAAGATACGCTCGGCGGCGCGGTTGATGAGCAAAACACGCTCGGTCTGGTCGGTGACGATGACGGCATCTGTCGTACTGGCCAGCACGGCGGCCAGGCGGCGTCGGCCGCCTTCGGCGGTGGCAAAGAGGCGGGCGTTTTCCACGAGAACGGCCGTTTGGCTGGCCAACGTCACCAACAAGTTGCGTTCGGAAATATCGTAGCTGTGCGCCTGGCGGTACCCCAGCCAGAGAATGCCCTGGAAGCGGTCGTGTGAATACAGCGGAATGGCTACCAACGCAGGCACTGGCGGTTCTTCGTCGCGGTCCAGCTCCAGCGCGGCGCGAATCTGGTTGGGCGTGGCCAGCATCAGCTCCTGCAAATGGCGCAGCCGGGTCATGATCGGCCGGTCCAGCGCCTTCATCGACTCAGCGGCCGGGCCTTCGCCAAAGGAAAGCGGGTTGCCGCCGCTGGGATTTAGCACCACGGCGCGCGCCCCGGCGGCGCCTGTACCGCGCAGCGCCCCACGCAAAATGGCCGGAATGCCCTGGTTTAGATCGATGCTGGTGGAAACGTCGTGGCTGGTGCCCAGCAGCAGGGAGAGATCGTTCAGCTGTTTGCGGGTGGCCCGCTGCATTTGGATAAACGCCTGGTTCAGATCGCCAATTTCATCCTCGCGCTGCTCCAGTTCGGTGGCAGCCCAGCTGCCCCCGGCGGCCATCGTTTTGCTGGCGGCGACAATCTTGTTGATCGGCTGAGTGATGTCGCGGCCCAGCAAGGCGACGTTGGTGTAGAACAGGGCGGTGCCCAACACCAGCACCAGCAGCAGCGGCCAGCCGATGCGCAGCGCCTGCCCCAAAACAATTTCGTAGGGAACGGCCGTTACCACCGTCCAGCCAGGTTCAGCCACCGTTTGCGTATAAATGAGTTCGCGGGTGCTGCTACCCTGCAGCCAGCCGCGATAAGCCGTACCCGTTTCCGTACGGGTCAGCCAGAGACGGCGCAGGTCATCTTCTGGCCCGGGCCACGCGGCGCGAATGAAGGCGTCTTGCGGGTGGGCAATAATTTGCGCCTGTTCGTTGACGAGGAAGCCGGTGCCGCCGCCCACGGTGCCCTGCAAGCCTACCAGCAGTTCATCCAGGCTAAAATTGGCCAGCCGCCCGATGAGGACAACGGCCGTATCGCCGTCATCTGCCTGCACCGGCACCACCAGACTGAGCACCTGCTCCGAGGTGGGCATGTTGGCCAGGGCCACATTTTTGCGTGCGGGGGTGAAGGCATCGGCCACGGCGCTGGCTTCGTCTTCAGAAAGCTGCGGGGAACTGCTGCTGGCTTGGGGGAAAACGGCCGTCACCTCACCATCATCATTCACCAGCAGCAGCTGCTGGTAGGTGTTGGCATTGCGTTGGTAGAGTTCGGCCAGCGCTTCACGGGCAACGGCCGTACTGCTGCTCAGCAACGCTGCCTGATCCGCTTCAATCAGAGTGAGTTGGGTATCCAACTGGTTCACAAATTGGGGGATTTCTTCGGAAACGACCTTGGCATTGTAGGCCATCTGGTTCACTACCAGCCGGGTGGAGACGGAGATGGCCAGGTTGTACACCACGGTGATGGAGAGCAAAATGAGCAGGGTGGCGAAGGCAAAGTAGTTCAGCTGTAAACGCCGCTGCAAGCTGCGCCGGGTGGGCGGCGGCACCAGGGGTTGGGACGGCCGTAAATCCGGCACGCTGCGCAAAATGAAGGTCACCACCCCACCGGCGATGAGCCCCTCCAGCAGCCGGGGCCAGAAGTTGGCCGTGGTCACCACCAGTGCCTGGTCCAGCGCCGAGAGGCCAGAAACAGCCACGGCGGTAAAAGTGGCGATGCCGCTCAGAATGGTGAGCAGCAGGCCGCCAACTAGCCCCACCACCCAGGGCTGCCGCAGCCAGTGGTAGATTTGCCCGGAGTAGCGCTGCTGCAGGAGGTAGGCGAGGAATACGGCCGTAAACGCACCCCAGAAAAAATCAAACGGCTGGTGCGTCTGCCCCAAACTGATGCCGAGTCCGGTGAGAGCACCCACCCAGAGCGCCCCGGCTGGCCCCACCACAACCCCTGCCAGCAGCAACGGAATGGCGCTTAACAGCACAGCGGCACTGTCTGGCAGTTCCGCCACGGGCGGCAGGGCAAAAGGCAAATGAAGGGGAAGCAGCTGGCTGGCGAATAAACCAGCCAGCGACAAGGCAATCGTCCAGACCCATTGTTGGCGTGTAAACCGCTGCAGGTTGGGACGAAAACGGTGGGCTAAATAAACAAAAAGAGTGATACAAAAGAGCAAAAGCAGGTAGCCAACCGCACGGTTTGGCAGGTTAAGCGACAATTCCCTACTTACACCCCACAGATTTACGGGCATACGTTTATTCTCTTCACGCTGAGACCAAGAGCCTCTCCTGAGCTAACGGAACACTTCTCGCCGCTTACTTTACAATAACGATACAGCGGAATGATTATAACATGCGCCCATAGCCATAGCAATCAACCGCTGATTGCCGCTGCCTAGCCGATGGTCATAGGCGCACCAACAGGTTGTCATTTAATCCGTTGTCAATTATTATCCCGCTGATGAATTCTCGCCGCCGTACATATCTTATTCTGATTGGAATTATCGTGCTAACTGTCCCCTGCTATCTTGCCGGCATCGTGCTGTTGGTCATCGCTCCAGATACGCCGGTGAGTGAAATGCCCCCCACTTTGCCTGTGGTTGTCTCGCCTACGCCGTCCAACACGGCCACGGCTATTTTGGAACCGGGCACGTTAACGGCCGTTCCCACCAGCACCGCCGGAACCCCCACACCCCGCGCCACCCTGCCGCCCACGCCAGACCAGTTTGTGACCCCCACCGTGCTGCCCACATTTACGCCAACCGATACGGCCACGCCAACCGCCACGGCAACAGCCACCGCAACGGAGTCAGCCACGGCCACAAACACGGCCACAGCCACAGCCACGCTGCAGGCAACCGCCACGTCCACCAGCACGGCGACAGCCACGCTGGAAGCAACCGCCACACCCACCAGCACGGAAACAAGAGCCGCACCCACGGCCACAGCCACGGAGGAGCCGCCAGCGACCGAAGCGGCGATCCCCACCGAAACAGCAACCACAGAAGCCGCACCGGAACCCTAAACCGGCCAACCAGAAAAGAGTACATTTATGGATACCTTCAAACTGTTACAAACCTTAACCGAAACGCCCGGCCCCTCCGGCAACGAGCAGGCCATTGCCAGCGTGGTGGAAGAGTGGTGGCAGCCGTATGCTAGCCGCTTTGTGCGCGACCACGTCGGCAACCTGATGGCCGTTAAAGAGGGCAGCGGCACTGCGCCGCGCCGCTCGATTCTGCTGGCGGCCCACATGGATGAAATTGCCTTGATGGTCTTCCAAATTGTGTCCCACAACAACAACGGCTTTTTGCGCGTGACCAATGTAGGCGGTGTGGACATTCGCCATTTGTATGGGCAGCTGGTGGTGGTACACGGCCGTAACAAAAATTTCCCCGGCGTCATAGGCAGCCTGCCCGGCGCCATGCTGCCGGAAGACAAACGCGACAAGCCGTACGGCTACGAAGAGCTGGTCGTCGATGTGGGCCTGCCGCTAAAGGAAGTTGAGGCCGAAATTTCGGTGGGCGATTTCATCAGCTTCCGCCAGCCGCTGCGCAAACTGCTGAACGGCCGTATCGCCGGGAAGGCGCTGGACAATCGAGCCTCCGTCGCCGCCGTCACCATTTGCCTGGAGTATTTGAGCCAGCGCAGCCACAGCTGGGACGTGGTTGCCGTGGCCACCGTGCAGGAAGAAACGCGTCTGCTAGGCGCCTTCACCAGTGCCCATTCGCAGCAGCCAGACCTGGCCATCGCCATCGATGTGACTTTTGGCAAAGGGCCTGGCGCCAATGACAGCGGCACGTTTGAAGTCGGCGGCGGGCCGGTGCTGGACCTGGGACCCAATGTGCACACCGGCATGTTTAAGGCGCTCAAGAAAACGGCCGAATCCCTGGAAATGTCTGTAGACATCGGCACCCACAACCGGGCCAGCGGCACCGACGCCTTTGGCGTGCAGGTCGCCCGCAGCGGCATCCCCACCGGCCTCATCTCCATTCCCCTGCGCTACATGCACACCATGGTGGAATCGGTGGCCCTGAAGGATGTGGAACGGTGCGGCCGTTTGATGAGCGAATTTATTGCCCAGCTCGACGACGACTTTTTGGACAAGCTGGCGGCGGGGATGATGGAAGAAGACAGTGAACAGTAAGCGGTAATCGGTGAACGGTAATCGGTGACGGATAACCGATTACCGATTACGGATTACCGACCACGGATAACCGCTATGAACGAACTACTCAAAAATCTAACCGAATCCGTTGGCGTATCTGGCGAGGAGAAAGAGGTGCGGCGGCTGATTCGCGACCTCATCGCCGACCACGTAGACGAATGGCACGTAGACGCCATGGGCAACCTGATTGCCCTGAAAAAAGGCACCGGCACCGTCAATTTGCGCGTGATGGTCGATGCCCACATGGACGAGGTGGGACTCATCGTCACCGATTACGACAGCAACGGTACGCTGAAATTTAGCGGCGTGGGTGGCTTTGACGACCGTGCCCTGCTGGGCAAGGTGGTGCAGGTTGGTCCCAAGAAAATCACCGGGGTCATTGGCGCCCGGCCCACCCACCTGCTCAACGCCAGCCAGCGCAACAGCGTGGTGAAAATGGACGACATGCGCATCGACATCGGCGCCAAAAACAAGGATGCTGCCAGCGGCAAGGTCGACATTGGTGACAGGGCGGCGTTTGTAACAGAGTACGAGGAGCTAGGCCCAACCGCCATCGGCAAATCGTTTGACAACCGGGCGGGTTGTGCGGCACTGGTGGAGCTGCTGCGGGAACGGCCGTATCCCTTCGACCTCATCGCCACCTTCACCGTTCAGGAGGAGGTCGGCCTGCGTGGCGCTACCACTGCCGCTTACGGCGTCAAGCCCGACGTGGCCCTCATTTTGGAATGCACCCCCGCCTACGACCTGCCCAACAAGGACGATGTGAGTCCTAACGTGGCGCTGGGCCAGGGGCCGTCGATTTACGTCATGGACAGCGGCACGCTGCAAGACCCACGCCTGGTGAGCCTCATCACCCAAACGGCCGCTGACAACAACATCCCCTTCCAGATTCGTCGGCCAGGCGGTGGGGGAACCAATACATCTGTGATCCAGCGCACCCGTGGCGCCATCCCGGCGGCCACCATTGCCGTACCCGGCCGCTACGCCCACACCCCCACCATGATGATCAATCTTGATGATTATGCGAATGTGGTCGAACTGGCAAAGGCAACGTTGTTGAATTTAACTGAGGATATTGTGAAGCGTAATTGAGCAATTTAGTAATTGGGTAATTAGACAATCACTCAATTACCCAATTACCTAATTACCTCCTGAGCACTCATCCCACTACTTGAGGTCAGAATGAACGATTTAATCAAAAAACTGGTAGAAGCATATGGCCCCTCGGGCTTTGAAGACAACATGCGGGAGCTCATCCGGCCGGAAGTTGAGAAGTATGCCGATGAAATTTCGGTGGACGCCATGGGCAACCTGATTGCGCGCAAGAAGGGCAGCGGCGGTGGCCTCAAGGTGATGATTGCCGCGCACATGGATGAAATTGGCCTGATGATTTCCCACATTACCGAAGATGGCTTCTGCCGCTTCACCAACATAGGCGGGATCTACCCGCACACGCTGTTGGGCAGCCGGGTGCAGTTTGCCGACGGCCGTATCGGCATCATCTACAGCGACCGCATTACGGACCGCAGCAAAATTCATGGACTGGACAAACATTACATCGACGTGGGCGCCAGCAGCAAGGCCGATTGCCCGGTGCAGGTGGGTGATGCGGTGGGGTTTGTACGGCCGTTCCTGGCCCAGGGCAAAATGCTCAGCGCCAAAAGCATGGACGACCGCATTGGCTGCGTGGTGGCGATTGAAGCGCTAAAGCGGCTCAAAAAGACACCGCATGACGTCTACTTTGTTTTCAGCGTGCAGGAAGAAGTGGGCACACGCGGGGCGCAGGCCGCCGCCAACATGCTTGATCCCGACGTGGGCATTGCCCTGGATGTGACCCTGGCGGGCGACACGCCCGAACCGACACCTATTGCCGTCAGCCTGGGCAAAGGCACGGCCATCAAAGTGAAAGACAGCGGCATGATTGCCCACACCGGCCTGGTGCGGACCATGAAAAAGCGCGCCGAAGAAGCCAATATTCCCTACCAACTGGAAGTGCTCACCGGCGGCTCCACCGACGCCCGCTCCATCCAGATTGCCAACGGCGGCGCGGCCGCAGGCTGCATCTCCATTCCCTGCCGCTACGTGCACTCCCAAAGCGAAACCGTGCACGCCGACGACGTGGAAAACTCGATCAAACTCCTCGTCGAAATCCTGTCTCACCCAATCGACCTTTAAGAAAATTTGTGAACGCTCTATGCTATACTGCGGAAAGATAGCATTTTATCTAAGGGAAGGTGCAGAATGGAACTGACAATTGATGAGATTCACGCCAAAAAACTGATCAAAGAAGTCTTACTTGAGCTTATGGCTGAACGCCAGGATATCTTTTTTGAAATTGTCACCGAAGCGCTTGAGGAAACTGGTTTAGCGGAGGCAATCCGCGAAGGCCGGAAGAATGAATTTGTGGATGAAGATGAAATCACCGCCATTTTAGAGAGCTGATCGTGTGAATATCCTTTATGAATCTAGCTTTGCCAGAGATTTGAAGCGAGTCAAAGATAAGCAGATGCTGAGGCACGTGCAGGATGTTCTGGAGCAGGTAAAGGCGGCAAATAATCTAAGCGACATTCCAAACTTGAAAAAATTGCAGGGCTTCGAATCTTACTATCGTCTTCGTCTTGGTGAATATCGGCTTGGTATTGAAGTGGAAGGGCAGACTGTGATTTTCGTTAGATTTTTGCACCGCAAGGACATTTACCGAAGTTTTCCGTAAGAAAAACAAATTTACGCTTCAATGTTTTGGACGGCTGGTAACAAACTAAATGTTGCCAGCCTTTTTTTATTGAATTGTGCCGGGGAAAAGGCGCACCCAGATCCAGGCCAGCGTCATGGTGGGGATGGCCTGGGTGAAGGGGATGAGCGTTTCCACCACAGAAACGCCGCGCAGAGCCTTCAGCCCCAGCCGATCTAGAATGATCCAGGCAAAAGGTGCGGCCAGGAAGTCGAGGCCAAAATCCAGCAAGTCGATCATGACGACAACCAGGAACGGGGTGAGTAGCAGTGTTTCGCCAAAGGAGGCATTCGGGGGGATGTGCAGGCGCTTTACTTTGCGCCACACGATGATGAGCAGCAGCAGCGCCAGAGCCAGCGAGATGCCCATTAAAGTGAGTAAGGTCAAACCAAACGTTCGGAGAAATTCAGTTGGATCCATGTGTCTATTTTTAGTGATTGAGTAATTGACATAATTACCCAATTACTCAATTCCCTAATTACCGCTTTCTAAATTACCTGCCACAAAAAGATGATCAAGATAAAAATACCGCCGATGAATTGGATAACGGTGGCAATGCCCCAACCCGCCAGGCCGCCTAAACCGGCTTTTTTGGCGATTTCCCAGTCACCGTGCCGCCAGTACTCCCCCAGCAGCACGCCAGCGATGTAGCCAGCAATGGTGCCCAAAATGGGCAAGACAAAGGAACCAACGACGGCGCCAACCGTGCCAATGAGCATCGATTTGATAGACGCACCGCCTTTTTTGGCGCCAAAGAGGGTCAGCCAGATGTCGGCGGTGCCGGTGACCAGGGCAATGAGGCTGATGACGATGAAGGAGGCGGTGGATACGGCCGTAAACCCATCCGCCCACGCATAAAGGAACACCGTCAGCCACATCAGCAGCACGCCAGGGATAATCGGGATGAGCGTGCCCACCAGGCCAAACAACAAAATCACCACAACAATACCCACGGAAAGGGCTTCAAACAATCCGGTCACAAAACCTCCAGCGGATAACAAATTTATTCGCAAGCTCTACGCAGGGCAGGGTGAATGGTCGCAATGGTTAGAGGGAGCGGAAAGCCAGAATGAAGCGCTCAAACACGCCAGAGAGGTACGGCCGTAACTGCATAAATCCTTGCAGCGGCGTGTTGGCAAACTCATTGGGGGCCATGCGGTTGACCTTTTGCCAGGTGAACTTATTGGGCATCTCGTCGAACCAGGTAGCAAAGTGCGGGAACCAGTGGGTGAGCACGTACAGGCAGCGCGCCGCCGGGATGGCCTGGCGCAGCATCCGAGTATTGACGCGACTGCCCAACCGGTGTGACAGCGCCAGCAGGTAACTGTCAATGATCGTTTCTTCATTCACAGGCCACAACGGCCGTGTCTTGAAGCCGCTGCCCGGTTCGCCATTCTCCAACAGGCCAAACTGCTCGATGAAGCTGACCAGATCGCAGATGCCGGGGCCAACAGCGGCCGTTTGCCAGCCGGTGAGCCTGTGATCTTCAAACACGGTGACACGCCAGTGGTGGTTGTTGGGATCGCCGTGCAGCAGCGTGGGCGGCAGCTGGCGCAGCGGCTCCAGCAAGGGTACGGGATCATCCAGGAGGTCGGAAACGGCCGTCAGGTGAGATTCGCCCAAAATGCCCGGCCAACCGCCCAGATCGCGCATCACCACCAGCCCGTTGGCCGCCTGTAAAAAGAGCGGCGCCAGCTGCCCCGCCTGCGTCAAGGCATGTTCCGACAAAATCGCCGCTGGCCCTTCTTCAAAATAAACGGCCTGCTGGGAAACCAGGGTGGACCAGGGATAAGCGGTGCGATCCAGCAGCAGCGGCAGCCCGGCACCGGTCAAATCATCGGCCTGATCGATGAAGGTGGCGTGCAGATGGGCCAGCTTATCCACGATAGCATTGACGTCGGAAACAGCCCAGCGCCCGGCGTCAATGTCGTTGGGCACATCATCCAACACGGCCCAGCCGCTTCCGTTGGGTTCAGCCTGGTGCAGGAAGAGGCAGCCTGGCGTCAGGTGCGGCAGGCGCAGGGCAAAATCGCGATAAAACGCCGCTTCCACCGCTTCAATGTGCCGCCCAATCAGGCTAATGGGATCAGAATGCCCGGCCAGTCCCAGGAGGTAGCGCGTCATGCGGCGGCTGTTTTTGGTGTGCGGGGAAATGGGTCGGGCGGAGACGGCCGTTACCACCAGATCTTCCACCTCCATCGTGTCACGCAGCAGCGCCGTCCAGGCATTGGGATCGCGTCTTTGCAGTTGGGTTGCGAGCAGTTTTGATTGTCTCATCGTGGACACATTGTAAAAGCATAACCGTGGCCTGACAACCCACGACGCGCCAATGAAGGCAATTCGACAAGCCTATTCACCAACATCTCAGCCGGACCGCCGCGCCGCGAAAAGCCAGCACTTTATCATATTTGTGGCTGTTTTGTCTGGCTGGCATCAGGTTTCTGCGGGCGTATCGGCGGGCTCGCATGGTAAGCTTAGGGTGTACCAGGTTTGTACTGTGAAGGATTATCTGACACGAGGAGGTGCAGGATGATTGCTATTCAACTCTCAACCATTGTCATCATCGGGCTGATTGCGCTAATCATCGGGATTGTTGTCGGTGTGTCACTGAGCCGGCCAGTGTCGCGATACTAAAATTGTAAAGGAGAAACGACCGTAATCGGCCTCTAACATTCATCGCCAACACCCAGGTGCTTGCCTGGTTGTAAGAAGATTTGTATGTTTCCCCGCAAATGATTGAGGTATGATCACCTCAAGCGTTTGCGGGTTTTTCTTTATTTGCCCGTGCCACGTCTTACGGATTCAACCAACGCGCTAAACTGGAAAAATTTATCGAACCAGCCGTGAGGCGAAACTGCCACACGGCACAACGTTGTGGCAAAGAGGAAATGTGATGAAAAAAGCCATCTTGGTTGTAAGCCTGTTTCTTGTCCTGACCAGCACCGTTTATTTTTCGGGCAGTCAGTTAAAAGCGGCGCCACCAGCGCCCCAGGTCGCCACCCCCATTGATTCTATCTACCCTGGATTGGGCATTATTACAAGCCGAACTGCGAGAGACGGCCGTCTCGCCACCTCTAACCAGGCCATTTTGGGGCCAGGCAGCTGCACCCACATGGGTGACCCCTACTCCCCGTTTGACAGCCCGTGGGCGCCCGGTCCCTACACCTACACCTACCGCATTTACGTCCCCCCCACCTATGCATACGATATCGTGCGGGTTGAGCTTTTCGACCCTGATTCGATGAACATAGCCACTAACAGCGTCACCATAAACCGCACAAACACTGCCATCAACAATGGCCTGAGTGCGGTTGCCTCCAAAACATGTGGCCTGGATGGAGGTAACTCAAGTCGAGTGCAACCATGCTTGCTGCGCACCGACGAACTAAACTTGGTCAATGGCGCGCCCAATCTTGATTTGGACCAGATCAATCCCTTCTGGTTCGTGCGCATCGATGAAAATCGCATCCGTAATTTGGCAACTTGCACCAGTCCTGCCAGCTACACAACCAGTGCGAATACCCAGACGCGCTACAGTCTCTCCTACTTTGCCCAAAATCCGGATGAGACCCTCGTGAAAATTCCTTTGGTAGACTACTTTGGCCAGACGGGGGACGGGATACGCGATACCGGCGATCATCTAACCGACATGCGCTGGGTTTCTCCGGGAGCGGATGTACCTTTTTCTACCGTGGATGACCCGGGCGCTAGCGTGCCAGCCACTGCCCGCACCATCGACAGCTTTGAAATAGACCTGACCACCGATGTGCCCAACATTTTTGTGGATCCCGCAACCGGCGGGCGATACCTCTACCTGGACGTGCAGACAATGAGCGGCACGTCAGAAAACGGGTACGAAGTTTGGGCCGGGCCGCCAACTTATGTCAACACCATCCCCAGCGAAGTCAATGCGCGAAACCTGTACCTGCTCAATCATGCGGGTGCGCACGATGCGGCTGGGGTGGAGATTACGGCCGTTAACACCCTCGTCCAAAATTCCAACTACACGAACCCACTAGGCATCCCTCTCGCCTACGTTGGCCCCGAATTAGCTGGCCAAACCATTAACGTACGATTGTTTGATACAGATTCCGGTGCCCAGCCACCCATCATTTTTTACTTCGATTCCATCGCCTTTACCCCAGCAGATACGTCGTTAGGTTACGATCCAGGTCAAACTGATTGGGCCATGGCTTTTGCCGTTACTGGTCAAGATGATGCGGATGGGGTAGCCGAAGATGTGCGTTGTAAGCCGGGAGGCTGTCCCACGCAGTGGGTCGAACCAGCTTACCAAATTACCGTTCCTGGCGATTTAAGCAGCTGCGATTGGCAAAACCCCACCGCCGAAGCTTGCACGCCATTTTATGGGGGCCGTCTCATGGCATATTACGATGGCGGCTTCTCCGATACTTACGCCTGGGAACTGTCCGTCCCGCTGAGCAGCGATCCTGTTGACCCAACCTTGGGCTGCTCGGCTTTTCCCATTACTATTCACGAAGGGGCGCGATCCGTGACTGCGCCAGGCACGGGCAGCAACCCCTACCCCAACTTAGCTGATTTTACCTACCCCACCAGCCCACCTGTCTACACCAGCTTCCTGGATCATCAGGATGATGTACCACTACTAGACGCTACACCAGGCGATATTTACCGCGTGCAAAATGGCTTTGGCAACGGTAACTTTGGTTGGTTGGCCTGGAACATTAATGTCGCTAACAGTGCCAACGCCCTAGAGAACAGTCTGCAATGGCCCGGCAACAGTACCAACTATAACGCATGTACTGGAGGGTCAGGTTGTCCGCCGGGTCAAGGTGTGCCTGGCTCTGGCTTCAGTTTCAATGTGCCCGGCTACATTGAACCGGGCGATCCCACAGACCACGCCCTGCACCTTGGCGACTGGATTGTAGGCAGCACTGGCAGCCTAAATTCCTTATCTGTACAAGAACAACTGAAAAGCCACATCGATTTGGAGCGAACATTACGTTTGCCCATTTGGAACAACCATTCAGGAACCGGGTTAAGTGGTCCCTACCAAACCACCCAATTCGCCATCTTCCGCCTGCTTGGCTACAACACAACCAGCAACTGGCTGCTGCTGGAATTTGTGAGTTTTGATACCAGCTGCGGCCAACTGGCTTCAACACCCAGTTCGGTTAGCCTGGCTGGCCCAACGGAAGGCGAGACGGAAATCAGCTACACCTTTACCGCCACCGTGAGTCCCAACCACACCAGCACCCCCATCACCTACACCTGGGACATCACGGATCACGGCACCATCACCAGCACCGGCGGCATTAGCGACACGGTGACGCTCAATTGGAGCAGTGCGGGGGATAAGGTGGTGACGGTAACGGCCGTTAACAGCACCGGCAGCACCGTCAGCCAAAGTCACGCCATTCACATCTCCCCGCCCGATGTAGCCGCCGATTCTGTCGCCATCACCGGCCCCACCAGCGGCGCAGCCAACACCAGCTACGACTTCACCGCCGCGGTCAACCCGCTCACCACCACCACACCCGTCACCTACACCTGGGAAATCACCGGCTACGACACGATTACCAACACGGGCGGCCTGACCAACACCATCAGTCTGTCGTGGGCCAGTGCGGGGAGTAAGAGTGTAGTGGTAACGGCCGTTAACAGCACCGGCTTCACCGTTACCCAAAACCACACCATCGACATCGCCCTGCCGGAGTACAAAGTCTATCTACCGCTTGTGATCAAAAATTAGGAGAATCTTGGAGATTGGAGATTGGAGACTGAACCCAATCTCCAGTCTCCAATCTCCAGCGTTCGAAGAACGCCTACGCCAGATGCGCCTTCACCGCTTCCGCCACCTCCACCGGAATCCCGGGCACGGAAGCAATTTCCTCCATCGTCGCCTTGCGCAAATCGTCCAGCGAGCCAAAATGCGACAGCAGCTGCTTGCGCCGCTTGGGGCCAACCCCCGGCACGCTGTCCAAAATGGAGGCTACCCCCGCCTTGGCCCGCCGCTTGCGGTGACCTGTGTTGGCAAACCGGTGCGCCTCATCGCGCACCCGCTGCACCAGGTACAGCGCCTCCGAGCGGCGCGGCAGCATGATGGAGGCGGACTTCCCCGGCACAAACAGCTCTTCTTCCTGCTTGGCCAGGCCGGTCACCGGCACCTCGTTTTCCAGGCCAAATTCGCGCAAAACGTCCATGGCCATCGCCAGCTGCCCCTTGCCACCATCCACAATCAGCAAATCGGGCAGCAGCGACCACGCCGTCTCTTTTTTCTGCTGGCCGATCAGGCTGGGATCGTGCAGCTCGCCCGCCAGCGATTCTTTGTAGCGCTCAAAACGGCGCGTCAGCACTTCTTTCATGGCGCCGTAGTCATCGTTGCCCACCGTCATCACGTTGAAGCGGCGGTAATCGCTTTTCTTCGGCGCGCCCTGCACAAATACCACCATCGAAGCCACCGTCTGCGCTCCCTGCGTGTGGCTGATGTCGTAACACTCGATGCGCGCGGGCGGCGTGGGCAAACTCAGCGCTTCCTGGAGTTCGGCCATCGCCGTCACGTGTTTGGAGCGATCGGCCGCCCACTGCTGGCGAATGGTTTCCAGCGTATCCTCGGCGTTGGTTTTGACCATCTCTACCAGCTCTTTTTTACGGCCACGCGTGGGCACCTGGATGGTTACCTTGGTGCTGCGTTTGCGGCGTAACCATTCCTCAATCACCATCGCCTCGGCCACCTGATTGGGCAGCAGCACCTCGCGCGGGATGTGGGCCGCATCGTCGTAGAACTGGGTGATGAAGTCGCTCAGCACCGCTTCGTCGCTCTCGCCTTCGGTGCCCTCCAGCATGAAATATTCCCGGCCAATCAGCTTGCCGTAGCGGATGAAGAAGATTTGCACGCAGGCATCGCCCTGCTCGCGGGCAAAGGCAATCACGTCCTGGTCGGCATTGGCCGCCGAAATGACCTTTTGCTTGGAGACGACCATGTTGATCGCTTTGAGCTGGTCGCGGTAATCGGCCGCTTTTTCAAAGTTCAAATCTTCGGCCGCTTTTTCCATCCTGGCCTGGATCCCCTTGACGATGTGTTCCGACTTGCCGCTGAGGAAATCCATCAGCGACTGGATCATGTCGCGGTACTGCTGCTGGTTCACCGCGCCGATGCACGGCCCGTTGCACAGCTTGATGTCAAAGTAGAGGCAGGCACGCTCATCCTGGCCGTTAATCACCCGGTCGCAGGTGAGGTAGGGGAAGATTTTGCGCAGCATGTCGAGCGTCTGATGCACGGCCCACACGGAGGTGTACGGGCCAAAGTAGCGCGAGCCATCGCGGTCCATGCGCCGGGTGACGGTCACCTTGGGGTATGGATCGGCCCAGTGGACTTTGATGTATGGGTAGCGTTTGTCATCTTTCAGGCGGACGTTGTACTTGGGGCGGTGCTTCTTGATGAGCGTATTTTCCAGCAGCAGCGCTTCCAGCTCCGACTCCGTGGTGATAATTTCCAGGTCGGTGATTTCACGGCGCAGGCGCTGGGTTTTGATGGAATCGACGTTGGTGTGGAAATAAGACCGCACCCGGTTGCGCAGGTTAATCGCCTTGCCCACGTAGATAATCGTGCCGTGTTTATCTTTATGTAAATAAACGCCGGGTTTGGTGGGCAGCTTTTTGAGAAGCTCTTGAATGTTTTCGGGAGGTGTGTACGCCATGGCCCAATTATAGCTCATTTGAGCGAATCGCAACTTTTACGGCCGTAAAAGGCACATCCTTCAAAACTCCATGTGCTCGGCCAATAGGACGCGGATGAACGCGGACGAGTGCGGACTAAAAGTAGCATCTGGCTGTCCGCGTCCAAAAATTGCCATCATGCGAAAAACAGCACAATCCATTGAAGGTACAATTAGAAATTAAGGGTGAAATCAACTTTGAACACTTTAACCGACGGCCGCATTGTATAGGTGATGAACGTCATGACGATAAATCTCGATCAGCTGCTGGAGCGCAAGCAGGCCACAGAAGACCAGATTGTGACGTACCTGGTGGCTCACTTCTACGAACCCATTCGCCACCTGGCCCTGTCCATCCTGCACGATGCCCTGGCCGCCGATGACGTGGCCCAGGAAACGCTGCTCAAAGCCGCCAACCGCATTCACCAGTACCAGCCGCACAGCAACCTGAAGGCGTGGGTCTACCGCATTGGCATCAACGAGGCACGCGCCCACCTGCGGCGGCAAAAGGCGCGCCAGCGGCTGCAGGGCTGGTTCAAGCGGGAGTCGGAGAGGGATATGGCCGTTCCCTCCCCCGAAACCCTCGCTATCCAAAACGAGCAAGACCAAAAACTGTGGCAGGCGGTGAACCAGCTGCCAGACAAGCACCGGCTGCCCATCCTGCTGCGCTACAGCCACAACCTTTCCACGCCGGAAATTGCGGAAGTGCTCGCGCTGCCGCCCGGCACGGTGCGCTCGCGGCTGCATTACGCCCACCAACAGCTGCACCATTTATTAACCAACGACAGGTGATGGTATGAATGACAACAAACACGCCCAGGTTCGCGCCTGGCTGGAAAGTGAAGAACCGTTAGACTCGGCGGTGGGAACGGCCGTGCACACCCACCTACAAACCTGCGCCGACTGCCGCGCCTACGCCGACATGCTCGCCCAGCTCAGGGCAGGCACATGGAACCCGTACCCGGCCCAGCCGCTGACGCAGGCCGAAGCGCACAAAATTGTGAACCAGATTCGTCCTCACCTCAGGAGAAAAACGATGACGCCTAAAGCAGGCTTTTTTAACCTGTCATCCGCGTTGGGCCTGGTTGGCCTGATTGCGATTGTGGGTTTGTTTGTTTTGATGATTTCACAGTTGAACCAGACGGCCGTTTCCCCCGCCACCCCATCTACCCAACCCGAAACAGCCAGCACCACCTGGTACGACGGCTGGGAAACCGGCGTCGCCTTCCAATTCCCCGCCAGCTGGACCATTACCCAAATTGATGCGAGGGATAATTCCGTCATTACATTTGTCACGTCGCAGAATGAAATGACCGCACCCTGCGCCCCCTTTTGGAGCTCTGAAACCAACGCCGTAGCCTGGATTGTACCCTTCGATGAAAACATGCCGCTGACACCACTGGAATTTTTGAACTACTTTATTGAATCAGGGGAACTGACGTATCTGGAAACGCCGCAGGCTATAACGGTCAACGGCCGTTCCGCCGCCTACGCTCTGGCCGAGATGCCCTGCGCCGACCAATTTAACCAGATTACTGTTATGACGGCCCAAACTGACACACACCACATTTTCTGGGCCACCGGTATGTCTGAGGCCCGAACCGAGTTGGAAGCGATAATCGCCAGCCTCACGCCTGTCGATTACACGGGCTGGCAGCCGTGGCGGCCCAACGGCTTTTTGTACACCGTCATGGCCCCCACCGGCTGGAACGTCTTTGACAGCAGCAAATCGCTGGAGGTGACGCCCAACCAGCAGCCCATGTGGAGCTCTTTTGCCGTGCCCGACCAGCCTGCCGACGCGCCGCGCCTCACCATTGCCCACAACCTCAACGCCCAGTTTGGCGAAACGGCGCTGGTCATGGTAGAGCGTTATGTCAATCAAATGCAGGCTGATTTGCCCACTTTGCAAGCCGTCGATCCCCCGACAGCGCATCCGGTGGTGCCGGGCGTGGTGACGGCCGTTTATGCCACAGAGGATACGGCCGTCTTCTTTGGCGCGATTAACTACCCGAGTGATTCCATCACCCTGGACCCAATTGGCGCGACGGCCACCGTGCCGCTGGACCAGCTGGACAGCTTCCGCCTCACTTTCGAGCGCATCCTGCGCAGCCTGAACGGCACCTACGAGGCCATCCCCGGCGCACCCGTGCGGGATGCATTCACGGGCGGCACCGTCTCCGAAATGACGTCTACCCCCACACCGACGCCCTACGATCCGTCCCAACCAACGTCCACCTTCGTCCTACCAGACGATGGCTCGGTGGTCACACCGACCCCCACAGCCTTCGTCCTGCCGCCAAAAATGACGCCGACACTGACACCCTTCCCACCAACGGCCGTTCCCGGAAATGACAGCCTGCCCACACCGACACAGATTCCCTTTCCCACGCCAGCCGCGCCCTAACAACCAGATATACAAACAATTGTTAAGATTCACTCGTGCACCGCGGGCCAGTTCATGGCAAAATAGCGTCCTGATAAACAGCGCAACCATTCCCACGCGGCACGTGGGCACGAGGAAGAAGAGCATGCCAGATCCCACCATTTACCAACGGCCGTCCGAACTCTTGCAGCATCTCATCCGCTTCAACACCACCAACCCGCCTGGTAATGAATTGGCCTGCGTGCAGTACCTCAACGACCTGCTGCAAGCCGCTGGTGTCGAAACGACCATCCTGGCCAAAGAGGAAAATCGCCCCAACCTGATTGCCCGCATCCCCGGCAGCGGCAGCGCTCCGCCCTTGCTCATGCAGGGCCACGTGGACGTCGTCACCACCGCCAGCCAGGAATGGCAGCACGACCCGTTTGGCGGCGAGCTGATCGACGGCATGATTTGGGGGCGCGGCGCGCTGGACATGAAAGGCGGCGTGGCCATGATGGTCGCCGCCTTCCTCAAGGCGCAAATCGAAGGCATCACCCCGCCCGGCGACCTCATCCTCACCATCCTGAGCGACGAGGAGGCCAGCGGCACAGTCGGCGCTCGCTTTTTGGTCGAGGAGCACCCGGAGCAGTTTGACGGCGTGCAGTTTGCCATCGGCGAATTTGGCGGCTTTACCATGCACATGGGCGGGCGCACCTTCTACCCCATCATGGTCGCCGAAAAGCAGCTCTGCTCCCTGGAACTGACCGTGCGCGGCCCCGGCGGGCATGGGTCCAGCCCCATCCAGGGCGGGGCGATGGCCAAACTGGGGCAGATACTGACCAAACTAGACCAAAACCGCCTGCCGGTGCACATCACCCCCGAGGTGCGGGCGATGTACAGCGCCATTGCCGCCAATCTGGCCTTCCCCACCAGCTGGCTGCTGCGCCTGCTGCTCAATCCATCCCTGACCAATGCAATTCTCAAGCTGATGGGCAGCCAGCGGCAGCAGTTCGACACGCTGCTGCGCCACACCATCAGCCCGACGATTGTGGCGGGCGGCCACAAATTTAACGTGATTCCCAGTGAGGTGAGGTTGAAGCTGGACGGCCGTCTCCTCCCCGGCTACCAACCGCAGGACCTCATCAACGAGCTGTACACGCTGCTTGGCAGCGAGGTGGAAATCGAGATGTTCCACCACGATCCCGGCCCGCCCGCGGCCAACATGGCCCTGTTTGGCACCCTGGCGAGCATCCTGCGCCGCGCCGATCCGGACGGCGTGCCCATCCCGCTGGTGCTGCCCGCCGTGACCGATGCGCGCCACTTTGCCCGGCTGGGCATCCAGACGTACGGCTTTTTGCCCATGCAGCTGCCGCCGGAGTTCAACTTCAGCGCCACCATCCACGCCGCCGACGAGCGCATCCCCGCCGCCGCCCTGGACTTTGGCACCGCCGCCATTTTTGAGCTGCTCACCAGTTTTGGCTAAGTCTCGTTCCACGCTCGGCGTGGAATGAAGATCCAGACGCTCTGCGTCCCCCACGCGACGCGGAGCGCCGAAGACTGCATTCCCACGCAGTTGCACTTTAAGAAAATAATCAGGTTATCTGTGTTATTCCCGCGAAGGCGGGAATCCAGTGGGCTCCCGCCTTCGCGGGAGTGACAGGTAAGTTGGTTAGTTGCCCGGTTAATTTTTTAATCTATAAGAGCGTGGGAACGAGAGAAAAGTGATGGATTTTGACCAACTGCGTGCGGAGATGGTGACTGAACTCCAGCAGCAAGGCATACGCGACACGGCCGTTCTGCAAGCCATGAATACCGTGCCCCGCGAGCATTTTGTGCCGGAGGAGTACCAGGAATACGCCTACTACAACGGCCCGATTCCCCTGCCCGCCAAACAAACCATCTCCCAACCGTTTGTTGTGGCCCTCATGCTGGCCGCCCTCAAGCTAAAGCCCCACTTCAACCTGCTGGAAGTAGGCACCGGCTCCGGCTATGCGGCAGCCGTGGCCAGCCTGCTGGTGCGGCAGGTCCACACCGTCGAGCGGCAGGCCCGGCTGGTGCAGTACGCCAAAATCCGGCTTAACCAGGTTGGCTACGCGAATATCTCCCTGCACCTGGGCGACGGCACCCTGGGCTGGCCCACATCCGCACCTTACGACGCCATCGTCGTGGCGGCAGGCGGCCCAACCGTACCTGCCTCTTTGCGCAATCAGTTGGCGGTGAACGGCCGTCTCATCATGCCCGTGGGTACGCATAAAAAGCAAAAGCTTCACCTGATCTGGCGCAAGGTGGACGGCCGTTTCGGCCACAAAGTCCTCACCCCCGTTCGCTTCGTCCCCCTCATTGGCAGCGAAGGCTGGGGGGACGGTGAACGATAAAACGATTACCGTTTACGGATTACCGATTACCGGTAAAATCCCCGCATGACCAACCCCACTCCCACCTTCCACATTCGCGACCTGTCCATCTACGGCGATACCGTCCTCTCGCCGATGGCGACGTACTCCGACGTGCCGTTCCGGGCCATCTGCCGCCACTTTGGTGCGGCCTTGCACTACACCGAGTTTGTGCCCACCGAAGCGCTGATTGGCGATCCCAACCCGCTGTGGCGGCGGCTGGATGTGCATCCGGCGGGCGAACACCCGATGGTGTTTCAGATTTTTGGCGGCGATGCCCGGCAGATTTTGTTCGCCGCCCAGCGCATCGAGGCGTGGGGCGCGGACATCATCGACATCAACATGGGCTGTTCTGTGCCCAAAGTGAGCGAAAAAGGGGCGGGTGTGGGCATGATGTGCCAGCCCAAGCTGGTGGCGGAGACGTTTCATCTGCTCACCAGCCATCTGCGTGTGCCCGTTACCGGCAAGCTGCGCCTGGGCTGGGACGAAACCAGCCAAAACTACCTGGAGATTGCCCAAATCATGGTGGATAACGGCGCGGCGCTGGTGGCGCTGCACGGCCGTACCCGCAGCCAAAAATATCGCGACCAGGCGGATTGGGAGGCTATAGCCAAACTCAAACAGTCAGTCCCCGTCCCGGTGCTGGGCAACGGCGATGTACACACCGTGGCCGACATCGACCGGCTCAAGGCATACACTGACTGTGATGGGGTGATGATTGGCCGGGCCGCCCTGGGCAATCCGTGGCTGCTGGCGCGGATCGATCGGGAGCAGCTGACGTTTGCGGAAATTACGGCCGTTCTCCGCCACCATCTCCACGAAGCGATCGCCTACTATGGCCCAACCGACGGCCTGCAAAACATCAACCGCCACCTGAAGAAATATCTCTCGGGCCTGGCGCTTAAACCGTTTTTGCCTGCGTTTCAGGCGGTGCAAAGCGTGTCTGGCTTTGAAGATTTATTAGGTGAGATGGAAACGGCCGTCCCCCCTCACCTCACCATCGCTGACCTGCGCCAAATCCCTCACTTGCCCTCCCCCACACATTTACAGGCGAAGGTTTAGCCTCTGGGTTGAGGAGAAACGCTCTTGCTATTTTTCCCGCTTTGCTTCAGAATAAGGTGGCAACACCTACTACAAGTCCATAGAGCTCTGCTAAATCTTGATACAACACATGTATTCATCTGCTGAATATCCAAAATTAACTGTCACACTCCACGCAGTATTCAGCAACCGCGATTTTGGTTGCCTGGCTGCCACTTGAACCCTTGTTTCCTAAATGCGCCACAAAAGCTGGCGCATTTTTTTGTTGGTTCTAACCACAAAACCCTATAATTTTTTCTTGAAGGAGAAAGTACACATGTTGTTTACAAGGTTAAGTCGAGTGCTACTGATTGCTGCTTTTCTGTTTCTTGGTGCCTGGCTGCTCAGTATGAGTTCCGGGCCAGGTGCAGAAACGGCCGTGCGCCAGCAAGTGGTTCAATCATTCGCTCCAGCAGGAGCGGACCAGGTCGCAGCCGTGCGACCACAGCAAACCGGGTTGGTCAGCCCCGTCACCGTTAACCTGCGCGACATCCCTGCCGGGGTGCGGGACAACAACAGCCAGCTGGACCGCTGGCAGCGTGGCGAAATTGATATGGACGAAATCGAAGGCATACGGAGCGCCGCTGAAATGGCCGCCCTGCAGGCCCGTGCCCTGGAACTGGCCCCGAGTGCCAACGTCCAGACCGCCACCAGTGGCCCATCCCTGGCTGCCCCCTCTTCTGGAACCAACTTCGACAGCATGGATTACACCGAATGCTGCGGCGGCGGTGGTAACGTTCCACCAGACCCGCAGTTGGCTGTCGGTCCCAATCATGTCATCGCCGTGGTCAATGTTGCCCTGGAAGTCTACGACAAAAATGGCAACTCCCTCGTTGGCCCCACCACCTTTGCCAGCTTCATGAGCGCCAACAACAACTGCACCGGCGTCTTCGACCCCAATGCCAACTACGATGAAGAACATGACCGCTATGTTTTGGGCATTGATGCCAATGGCAAATATTACTGTGTGGCCGTTTCGCAAACCGGAGACCCAACAGGTGGCTGGAATATTTACGCCTTCCCCACCGCCAGCGGCCCAGACTTCTTCGACTATCCACATGCCGGCATTGGCCGTGACGCTATCTACATGGGCGCCAACATTTTCGGACGGGTCAACTTCAAACAAGCGCAGGTTTGGGCATTCGACAAATTTGCCATGTATAACGGGCAGTCCGCCGCCTCGGTCACAAGAGTTTTAGGCTCTACGCACGACACACCACAGCCGTTGAATCTGCACGGTTGGGCGCAGGGCACCTGGCCCACCAGTGGACCTCACTACTTCTTTGCCGAAACCAACTACGACGGCAGCACTCATACCGTCTTCTCCTGGAACAATCCATTTGGAGCCAACAGCTTTGGCACGGTTGGCACGGTGAATCTAAACGCTGCTACCGGCGTAACGGCGGGCATGCCGGTCAATACACCACAGCTTGGCGGACAAACCATTCAAGCCAACGATTACCGGCCGCAAGACTTTGAATATCGTGATGGTTTTGCCTGGTCTTCTTCCACCATCGCCTGTAATCCAGGTGGCGGCACTGTCAACTGCGTACGCTGGGCCAAGATCAATCCCGCAACCGCGGCAGTTGTTGATGCGGGTGTCTACGGCAGCAGCGGCGAATACCGCACCTTTGCCGATCTGGCGGTTGATGCCTGCGGCAACATGGCCGTTGGCTACACCAAATCCAGCACCAGCATCTACCCCGGCGTTTTTGTCACCGGCCGTCTGGCCACAGACCCGGCAGGTACGCTGCAATCCGAAACATTGGTGAAAGCTGGCGAGATTTCTTACACGTCGTTTGAAACGTCGGCACCGCGCCGCTGGGGCGACTACACGGAAATGACGATTGATCCAGCCGGAACGACGTTCTGGTACCTGGGCGAATACAGCAAGAATACCGGTACGACAAACGGCCGTTGGGGCACTTACATCAGCTCGTTCACTTACAGCTGTAACCCGGGCACCAACCCCACGCCCACGCCTGGGCCAACCGCAACGCCTACGGCCACCACCCCGCCGCCCACTGCCACGCCGTCACCCACAGCTACCACCCCCGCTGGCAGCATCTCCCTGAGTGTAAACGCATACAAAACGCAGGGACAAAAATATGCAGATCTTACCTGGAGTGGCGCAGCCAGTACCAACGTAGATATTTACTACAATGGCAATCTTTACACAACAACGGCCAATGACGGCTTCCAAACTGTTGGCTCCTTGGGTCGCGGTGGCGGCAGCTGGAACTTCCAGGTATGTGAAGCCGACACCAATACCTGTTCACCCGTTGTTTCTGGCAGCTGGTAATCTTGGGTTATCGGCCGACCGTGCATTCACAAAGTAACGGCCGTTTATACTGGCTAAGGTTGATTTCTGACATCATTCACTCTGGCGAAAATGTCAGTTTATGCCCTTCGTCAGTATAGAATAAATATAAGTACAAAAGGCGCTTCGTGAGCAAACACGAAGCGCCTTTTCTGTAAACATCTTATTGGCCCACAAACACCGACGGCCGTTTCTGCAAAATCGCTCGCACCCCCTCGTGAGCATCGGCTATGAATCTTTTTTCTCGGGTGCCGATTTGTGGCCGCAGGTGAGGCCGACCACGTTTAATGGCATGAAGGTCGCATCGGTGACCAGCTCATAGCTGCGCGGCAGCTCCAGCACAAAGGGACAGGCGCTGCCGCGGCCGCAGCTGCCGCATTCTGTCAGCGCTTTGTTCTCGCGGATTTTGCCCTTACGCACCCAATGCTGAATCATCGCCTCCAGCTGCACCGGCGACACCTCCAGCTGGCGAGCAATTTGGGGCATGGAGAGGGGCGTTGCGGCCGTTTCAAAAATGGTCAATACCTGGCGTAGTGTGCTTTGTGTCATGATCTTCCGTAATCGGTGAACGGTAATCGGTAATCCGTTAACCGATTACCGATTACGGATTACCGATTACCGACTATTTCAGATAAACAGTTTGCCAACTTGAAAAACAACAACGGCCGCAACCCAGGCCAACCCCAACGTATACCCAATCTGGGCCAGGGTCCAGCGGCTGCCAAACTCCTGGCGCATGGCGGCTACAGCCACCATGCAGGGCACATACAGCAGCACAAAGACATTAAACGCCACCGCCGCCAGCGCGCCCAGTTCAGCCGAACCGGCCGACCGCTCAAACGAATTGATCAGCGCCGCTTCCAATCGTGTGTTGTCTTCAACCTCTTCTGCCGTGCCAAAGAAGTTGAACTCGTTGATTTGCACGCCCGGCAGCAGGTTCACGGTACGTGGGGCGATGTTAAGCACTTCTTGCACGGTGAGAACGGCCGCTTCCCCAAAGCCTACCACTGCGCTCCCCACTTCTTGCCCAAAGGTCGTCGGTTCGGCGGCGTCAACAGCTGCCGCTTCTTCCCCGATATAAATCTGGTTCATCGTGCCCACCACCACTTCTTTGGCCATAAAACCGGTCACCAGCGAACCAGACGCTTCCCAGCTGCCAAATCCGGCAGGCTTAAACACCGGCGCAATCGCCCCACTGACCACGGCAAACAGGCTGTCCTCCGCGGCCACGTCGTTGAACGACCCGGCGTTGGCGCGGCCCGGAATGGCCATCAGCAGCCACAACACAGTGGACACCACCAGAATGACAGTGCTGGCTTTAATCAAAAAGCCGCGAACCCGCTCCCACATTTGCCGCCAGACATCCCGCGGGCGCGGCGCGCGGTAGGGCGGCAGTTCCATCACAAACGGCGCGGGCGGTTGGCCCTTGTACACCGTGTGTTTGAGGGCAAAACCCGTCGCCAGGGCCACACCGATGCCTACCAGGTACATGGCAAAAATCAGATTGCCGGAGGCGGTGCCAAAAAAGGCGGCGCCAAACACCACGTAAACGGGCAGCCGCGCCCCGCAGCTCATAAAAGTGGCCAGAAAGCCGGTCAGCTTGCGGTCTTTTTCATTTTCCAGGGTGCGTGTGGCGTAGACGGCCGGAACCGTGCAGCCAAAACCCACAATCAGCGGCAAGAAGCTTTTGCCGTGCAGCCCCATCCAGCGCATCACGCGGTCCATCACAAAGGCGGCGCGGGCCATGTAGCCGGAATCTTCCAGCACGGCCAGGGCAAAGTAGAGGAAAAGCAGCACCGGCACAAAGACCAGCACACCACCCACCCCGCCAATAATGCCGTTGGTGATAAGCGCCGCGAACCAGGTGTCACCCAATCCCAGCGCCGTCATGAGCGCCCCGCCCCAGCCGTAGACCGTCTCGTTCATAAACACGTCGACCCAGTCCAAAAACGGGGCGCTGACGTTGGCGGTGAACTGGAACACCAGCCACATCATCAATAGGAAGATGGGCAGGCCCCAGATGCGGTGGGTGACAATTTCGTCGATTTTGTCGGAGGTGGTGAGGATGGATTGCGACGGCCGTTCCAACACAGATTCCACCAGCGAGCCAATAAAGGTGTAGCGCTGATCGGCGATGAGCGTTTCGGCGTCTTCGCCCGTGGCCGCTTCGATGCGTTCCTGAGCGGCAGCGGCTGCTGCCAGGAGGTCAGTTTGGCCCTGGGCTTCCATCACTTCCAGGATAGCTTCATCATTTTCCAGCAGCTTGGTGGCCAGCCAGTTGGGCTGGTAATGGGCGGTCAGCACCGGATTGGCGGCAATGTGCGCCGCCAGGGCCACAATTTCCTTACCCAACGCGCCGTCATAGGTGGCCTGCGGCAGGGCCTGCGGCGGATGGGCCGTTACCTGGGCGATGGCCTGCTTGAGCTGGTCCAGCCCCAGGCTGCGGTTGCCTACCATTTCCACCACCGGAATGCCGCCCATGCGCTGCGCCAGCCGCCTAGCGTCGATCTTCAGGCCGCGGCTGTTGGCCACGTCGGTCATGTTCAGGGCCAGGATGACGGGGGTTTCCAGCTCCAGCACCTGGGCCACCAGGTAGAGATTGCGCTCTAGATTTGATGCATCCACCACGGCGACCACGGCCGACGGCCGTTCGTTGATGATAAAGTCGCGGGTAATAATTTCTTCAATCGAATAGGCCGTCAGGCTGTAGGCGCCGGGCAGATCGACGAGCAGAATCTCTTGATCGCCCACCCGCAGGCGGCCTTCTTTCTTTTCTACCGTTTTGCCGGGCCAGTTGCCGACGTGCTGCCGGGAACCGGTAAGGGCGTTAAAAATAGTGCTTTTGCCGACATTGGGATTGCCGGCCAGGGCAATCATGACTGCCATGGGGAACCTCTCTTCAGAGTTTTCTTGGGATTTGCGGCGTGAAACGTGAAGCGTGAAACGTGATTTCTCCTCACGTTTCACGTTCCACGCATCACGGCTATTTAATCTTTTAAACTGCCATTGGAAACGGCCGTTACCAAAATATGATGTGTCATGCCGCGGCCGAGGGCGAGACGGCCGTCACCCTTCACCGCCAGGATCATGGGGCCAGATGCCTCGTTTTTCAGCACGTGAATTTGCGCACCGGGGTTCAGGCCCAGGTCGATCAGCCGCTGGCGCACGGTTTTGCAGCCATTGACCTGCCGCACCACCACGGCTTCGCCGCGATTGACCATGCTGAGCGGCATGGCGGGGCCTTGTGGCACTGTTTTGGGGGTGAGGGCAATCATTTCATCGTTCATTTACAGCGATACCTCAATCATTTGGGCTTCGGCCTTGCGCAGCGAAAGGTGGTAACCACGCACCAGGTATTCCACCGGGTCTCCCAGCGGCGATGCCTTCAGCACGGCAATCTGCACGCCGCTGGTAATGCCCATGTCCATCAGGCGGCGGCGCACCGCGCCCTGCCCGCCTACTTTTTTTACTTTGGCCGACTGGCCTGGGGTTAGCTGGTCTAACGTGGTCTTGTCATCGTTCATTCTTGGCGCTGCTCCTTCTTAAAAATCCACAGATTACACAGATTTCGCAGATAATTTTTTCATCTGTGCCATCTGTGTAATCTGTGGACCAATTTTCAATTAGCTGCTCACCCAAACCAGCTCGGCCATGGGGCGGCCCAGGGCGACACGGCCGTTTACCAGGTTCAGCGTAATTGGCCCATCCATTGGGGCAATTTCCACCACGGTGAAATCCCGGTCGGGCAGCACCTGGTGCCGGTTCAGGTAGGCGTAAATATCGGTGGAGGTGGGTTGGATGCTGTGGATGGACCCTTTTTCGCCCACACGCAGGGCGGTTAACGGCCGTGTCAGCACCACGGGCAGCGTGCCATCGCTGTTGGGAATGGGGCTGCCGTGCGGGCACACCGTGGGATACCCCAGGTAGGCCGACAGCGCCTCGGCCAACACGTTGGACGTGGCGTGTTCCAGGCGGCAAGCCATCTCGTACACGCCGGACCACTCCATCTTAAGATGGTCCACCAGGAACCGCTCCCACAGGCGCTGCCGCCGGATGACGTTGTGGGCGATATAACGGCCGTTTTCCGTCAGCGTCACCCCCTTATAGCGCACATGCTCCACCAACCCCTGCTCCGCCAACCGCTTCATCATCTCATTGGCCGATACGGCCGTCACTCCCAACCGCTCGGCAATGCGGGCAATGATCACCGGCGTCCCGCCATCGCTCAATTCGGCGATGGTCTTGAGGTACATCTCTACCGTTTCATTACTGGTCGATTGGGTGCGCATGATTGGTCTACCTGTCTTACAAAATAAGGTAGACCTTATAATAATCAAATTTGCCGGGATGGCCTGGGATAACTGTTAGGGATATGGTGTGACAAATGTCACAAATAGGGGAAGGGAAGCGTGAAACGTGAAACGTGAAACGTGAGGAGAAATCACGTTTCACGTTTCACGTTTTATTATGCGCGGCTAAACACCGCCTCAACCGCCAGCATTTCTTCGCCGTCGGGGGAGATGTTGTGCATGATCAGGCGGAATTGGTCGGTGGCGTCAGGGTGCAGGGCCAGGCGCCAGCCCCAATCGGGGCCAGGTGGCGCAGAATAGGCGCCTTTGACCCAGAGTTCGCCGCTCTCCTCAGCCGCCCCTTTCATCTGCATGATGCCGTCGTGGTTATGCCAGCAGTCGGCCCAGGCGGCCACCGCTTTCTCCTTGATCTGGCTGATCATGAGGAAGCCTTGTTGATCTTCGTCATCGTAGGCCCAGGTGTATTCCAGGGTAGCGATTTTGCCCTCAGCGGTCAGGTCGAGAACGGCCGTTGCCGCCGATTCGCTGGCGGGTTCACTGGGGTCCAGCCAGAGCCGGTTGGTGCCCTGCCAACGGCCAACAAGTGAAGCAATTGCGGGGGGAACTGCCATAATTTACGCTCCTTTTGACTATAAGAAAATGTCGGAAATAAGAATTCTCACGCAAAGACGCGAGGTTGCAATGGAGGATAATATTGGCGTTTTTGCGTTACTTCAAATCATTGCTGCCAATCGGGTGCCTTGTTATATTAGAACAAATGTGCTTAAATGCCAACTATCTGTCAACTGTCCTTTTGAACAGTATAAAACCAGCTTATTGTCTGGTGGAACAGCCCCTTTTTCGGTTTAAACTCAAGCCCATGAGTAAGTCTATTCACACAGAAAGGAAAGATGAATATGGCAAAGATGAACAGCTTAAACCTATTAGAAGACAAACCCACTACCCTCTCTCAGCTCCGAGCCGCATTAAACGGCCGTATCATTATGCCGGAAGACGCCGAGTATAACAGGGCACGGACCCTCTTTTATGGTGGATTTGATCATCGGCCGTCAGCCATTGTGCGGGCGGCGGATGCGGCCGATGTGGCCTGTGTTGTTTCATACGCACGCGAGACGGGCCTGGATTTGGCCGTCCGCAGTGGCGGCCACAGTCTGGCCGGGCACAGCGTTTCTGATGGCGGCATTACGCTCGATCTGTCTGCGATGAAGGGGATGGATATTGATGTTGACGGCCGTACCGCCTGGGCAGAGGCCGGGCTGACCGCGGGGGAATATACGGCCGCCGTCGGCGCCCATGGCCTGGCCACCGGGTTTGGCGATACCGGCTCGGTGGGCATTGGGGGCATTACCCTCAGCGGCGGCGTGGGTTTCCTTGTGCGCAAGTACGGCCTTACCATTGATGCCCTGCTGGCTGCCGAAATTGTGACCGCCGATGGCCAGCTTCGTCACGTTGATGCCAAAACGCACCCGGATTTGTTCTGGGCCATTCGTGGGGGCGGCGGCAACTTTGGCGTGGTTACCCGGTTCCAATACCGGCTGCACGAGGTAGATCGGGTGATCGGCGGCATGTTGATCCTTCCGGCCACGCCTGAGGTCATTACCAGGTTTATCGCCGAGGCGGAGGCGGCACCGGAAGAGCTGTCGATTATTGCCGCTGTAATGACGGCGCCGCCCATGCCATTTTTGCCTGCCGAGCTTCATGGCCAGCTTGTGTTTCTTATGATGCCCGTCTACACTGGCGACATGACGGCCGGGGAGCAGGCGATTGCGCCCTTCCGGGCACTGGCCGCGCCTACTGTTGATATGATACGGCCGTTGCCCTACCCAGAAATCTACCCGCCAGAAGAAGAATATCATCCGGTGGCCGCTGGCCATACCATGTTTGTGGATGCCATTGATCACCAGGCCGCGCAGACGATAATCGATTACCTGCAAGACTCGACGGCAGTGATGCGCGTGACGCAGCTGCGGGTGCTGGGCGGGGCGATGGCCCGCGTGCCCGTGGAGGCTACGGCATTTGCCCACCGGCAGCGGCGTATCATGGTCAACGTGGCGGCACTCTACGAACGGCCCGAAGAGGCGGCACAACACCAGGCCTGGGTGACGGAGCTTGCCGCGGCGTTAAACCAGGGCCAGCCAGGCGCCTACGTGGGTTTTATCGGTGCCGAGGGAGAGGCGCGTGTCCGTGAGGCCTATCCAGGGTCAACGTGGGATCGGCTGGTGGCGATCAAACGCCGTTATGATCCAACCAATCTCTTCCGGCTCAACCAGAACATCCCGCCGACGGATTAACGCTGAAGTCTTTCGGATTTCACGAGGTTGACGACACATGTGGTAGGGTCAAGGCGCGCCTTGACCCTGCTCCCTGAAATCTCAAAGAGCCAGACCTTTTTAAGGTAAGGGAGACACCAAATGAATATAGTGAACGTGCGTTACATTGTTGATGATGTCGCTGAAGCCATTGCGTTTTACACCAAACACCTGGATTTCCAGCTTGACATGCACCCCGCGCCGGGTTTTGCCCGCCTATCGCGTGGCAATCTGCGTTTGCTGCTGAACGCACCAGGGGCCGGGGGCGCCGGGCAAACAATGCCCGATGGGCGCCAACCGGCCCCTGGCGGTTGGAACCGCATCCAGCTCGAAGTTGAAGACATTGCGGCGAAAGTTGACGCCCTGCGGGAGCTGGGGGCGCAGTTTCGTAACGATATTGTTGTTGGCAACGGTGGCAAGCAGATCCTGTTGGACGATCCCGCGGGCAACTGCATTGAGCTATTTGAGCCGCCACAAAACTAATCTTGATTGAATTCCCGAACAAGTTCCGTTGTCCGGGCCAGTTCTTCGGCTAAACTTTCCTGTACGTGCTTAGACAATTGCAGGGCTTCGGTGGCAGCCAGCGACGTTTGGGCCAACGCTCCATCTTTCAGACGTACAGCGAGTTCGGCGCGATAGAGGTACGCCCTGGCGCGTTCCAGTGCTGGGGCGTTTGGGAATTTCTTCAAGCCGTTCTCAATGGTTTTAAGCGCCAGTGCCTCATCACCACGAGCATCGCCTAACCGCGCGGCCACGTTGACAAATCCGGCCAACCCGGCTGTTTTCTCGTCATTTTCTTGTGACTCTGTGTCGCCAATTTTCGAGATTCGCAGCCAGTTTCCGCCAACATCGACAACGCTAAAGCCGTACACGGTGCCAAACCTCTTTCGCGGCCGTAGAATGCGTGGGATGCCTGATACCGGTAGTTTCTTGTAAGCTGCCCGCAACCCTGCCGCAAATTCGCGGTAGAGCGTATCTGGGTCCGGCACCACAACGATGACGCTGCCATAAGAGTTTGCCGGGTCAAACTCGGGCATACCAAACAGGTGCATGTGCCAATCCTCACGTTGTACAACAGCAGCAGGATTGGGACGCAGTTGACGATATGTTCGCGTAAAGCCGAGCGTTTCGTAGAAAGCAATCGCTTCGTCGAGATCGCGACACGGTAGTAAGGGATAGGTACGTTCGTTTGCCATTTTTATCTTCCTTTAGCAGAGAACTTCGACGGTAAACCCACCTGGAGCCTGCACATAAAAGGTCCAGGCATGGTGCCGCTCCGGTGGGGCCACCTCGTACCCGTCTTCACGCAGTCGGTGGTTGATCTCGGTCACCTTTTCTTCCGTGGGTTGGCCAAAGCCAATGTGGAAGGTGCCTGGGTAGCTTACCGCTTTGGCTTTCATCAGGCTCAAAATGAGGCCTTCATCATCGAAAAGAAAAGCCATGCCTTTGTTGCCGCCCTGGTACTTCATGCCAAAGTATTTTTCCAGGAAGGTGGCTGCGGCCGTTACATCGGTGACCGTAAGATTGATGTGATTCAGCTTCATATGCAAAAACCTCCATAGCTTTTGAATTTGTGCCTTATTCATTTTGCATTGTAAACCTATGGGGTAATGTTGGAGGGTTTGTCGTTGGCGGCAAGCGTTGCTTACGTTTGATCGACCAGCTGAATCAGGCGATTGATTTGCTGAATAATTGTTTGTGCCTGCTGCTCCATTTCTTGCAGGCTGGGCAGCCAGTGGTCGCCCATCACGTCGATGGCTTCGTTGGCCCTTTCATGGGGTGGCAACGTGAGGGCCTCACGCAAGTTGTCTGTTTTTCCGCCATCCACCCACTGCAACGTATGCGAAATGGCCATGAGGCTGAAGCCAGCCTGCACCAGTTGGCGAATGACGCGCAGGCGGGCAAACTCGGTGGCTCCAAAGATTCGGTACTGATTTGACGGCTGGCGGGGGACGTCGATGAGGCCGTTGCGTTCCCAGTTACGCAGCGTCTCGACCGTCACGTTCAGGTGCGCCGCTGTCTGGCTTATGGTCATCGTTTGTGTGGTGGTGTCGGTTAAACGGCCGTTCACCCAATGCTCTAATAGCTGTACGGCCGTTTCCGCCACCGCCTGCGTCTTACGAATCTGGGTCAGGTAGTTGTTGGCCATGGCCAGGGCAGTGTTAAACTCCTGACGGGCGGCGCTTTGCACCAGGTGAACCAGTGGTGTCCGTTCACCCAGGTAAGGCCATTGTAAAACCAGGCAGGCGAGGCGAGTTTGTTCCAGATGAACGGCCGTAAACGCCCGGTACCCATTCTCACCCCGAGGAATTTCTGGAAGGTAGCCCCACTTCTCATAATTCCTCACAGTGTTAGCATGGACACCGAGCGTTTTGGCAATATCGCTCGTGCGCAAAAGATCTGAAGCCATTACGGCCGTTTAGTCACGCTTTGGTTCATAGTTAAGAACAACAATACCACACGCAAACGGAACCGCTTTTACCAGTTTCAATTTTTGCTTGCTCTCCAGCTTCTGGAAAATGGGCATTCCGCTGCCGATGGCTGCTGGGTTCACGAACAGGTGATATTCATCAATCAGGCCATGTTTGATTAGATTCGAGACAAAGGTCGCCCCGCCGTAGGCAATGATGTCCGGACCCTCCTGGTTTTTCAGCGTGTTAATCTCTTCAACCAGATCGCCTTTGGCCAGGACGGTATTGTCCCACTGCGACTCATCAAGCGTTTTGCTAAACACCACTTTGGGCGTTTCCGTGAATTTGACCCCGGCTGAATGCTCCTCATGCTCCGGGTTTTGCGCCACGGAGGCCCAATGGGGAATAAACCCCTGAGCCAGATTTCGTCCCAGAACAATCTGCCCCATCGATTCAGTTAAATCGGTGACGTATTCTTTTAATTCATCGTCCCAGTTGAAAGTTATCCAATCCATTTCACCATTAGACCCGGCCACGTAGCCGTCAACGGTCATTTGTACCTGAAGTTTTAATTTTCGCATTGTCACAACTCCCTTCTTTGAATTTGGGCTCTTTGGGATTTTGTGGGTTTGGCGTGAAACGTGATGTCTTTCTGGTCACGTTTCACGTTTCACGCATCACTGATTGTAACCACCTGAATTCCTGAAGGCCGTGAATTTCCTTTCGGCGATTAGCCAGCCGGAGACCAACCCTAGGCTGCCAGTCCCCGGTCTGACTTATTTGTCCATCAGCTTGACCCAGTCATTTACCAGTTTCTCCAGGGTTGCTTTATGGGTTTCAACTTCCTCCATACTGTGGAACTTGGCATAAGCCTTCCCTTTCGTCCCCTTTTCTAAAAAGCCGGAGTCATCCTGCAAAAGTTCCCCTTGATGGAATATCACAGCCACATAATCTTTTACCCTCGGGTTAAAGGTAGCCATTGCTTCTTTGTAGTCAAAGCTAGGCCCCCCCCACTTAACATCTTCTTCAATTTTTGAGTTTGCGCCGGTGATAATCGCTCTAACCGCTTCCATCTCTGCTTTTAGCGGATGATCAAGCTTGCTCAAAAATGCATTTACTTTTTCTGAATTACTCATAGTGTTTTTCTCCTGAACTGTTTTAGAAGATGTCGCTTAGTCGATTTTTCTCTCAGGTTTTTGAGGCCAATTTGTGGGAGAGAATGACTGTGCCAGACGGGAGGGTTTTTGCCTCAACCAGCTCCAGCTTTGTGGTATCCATGCCCTCAAAAATACGCCTGCCGCCATCCCAAATGACGGGAATTACCCACAGCCGATGCTCGTCGAGCAGGTCATGCTGCAGCAGGGTGTAGGCCAGGCGTCCGGTGCCGTAAATCAAAATGTTCTGGCCGGGCTGCTGCTTGAGTCTGGCAATCTCTTCAACAATGTTTTGGCTGATCAATGTGGCTGGACCCCAGGGCAGCGGTTCTGTTAACGTCGTGGAGACCACGTACTTATTCATGCCGTTAATGCGGTCGGAAAAAGCGTCTGACCGGGACGGCCAGGCCTGGGCAAAACCCTCGTAGGTTTCACGCCCTAACAGCAGGGCGTCGGCGGCAAAGAGCTGGTCGCTGGCAAACTTGGCGGCTTCGGCATCAAAATAGTCGAAGGACCAGTCTTGGGGGTTTTCAATGACGCCGTTTAAGGTCGCATAGGTTGAAACGATAATTTTTCTCACGATAGTTCTCCTTTCAATAACTGCTTTGTTTTATTTGTAGAACTATCGTAAGGGATTATGAGGGTGGTGTCTTGAACAAAAACGACAACACTACTCGGCGCTACCGGGTTGCAAGATTTGCCCTGGCGTGTGTCCCATAAAGCGCTTCAAGGAACGAGTGAGGTGGGGTTGGTCGGCGTAACCGGCCTGGAAAATGGCATCGGCGATGGAGGCGCCTTTTTGCAGAAGAGCTGCTGCTTGTTTGGCACGTTCAATCTGGTCAAACGTGCCGCGGGTCAGGCCGGTTGCTCGCAGAAAACGGCGCTGCACGGTACGCAAGGACATATCTAACGGCCGATTTTCCAGCACCGCCCCCACTACCGGATCAAAAACCAGCATTTCTTCCCGCACCAGCCGGGCGACAAAATCGTCGGCGGTCTCGAAACTGGGCATCTCCCAGGCAGCGCTGTGCAGCCAAAAGGCACCGGTGACCGCTTTGGGCAAATGAACATCCTCATTCACCAGGCGGCTGACAGGCAGATGGGGCATAAAGCTGCCGTGCTTAAACACAATGCCAAAAAATTCGGTGTCTTTGTGGAAAGAGGCGCGCTTGGCCTGGGTCTCAGGGCCGCGCATGGTGATGGATAACTCGCCCCGATATCTGGCAATAACCATCTCCCAGTAGGTGTCGGCCGAAGAAACAAAAGAACCATCATCCAGGCTGCGCGTGCTCCAGATGGCCTCTACTAAAGGAGAATCAGAAGGCCTGCCTTCAAAGTCAAAAACGCTGGTGCTGTCTTCTAGCGGCATGGTTAGCGATCCATGTCAAATCGGGTAATACTTGGTTTACTTTGCTTGCAGCGCCGCCACAATGGCGGCGGTGCGGTGTTCCTGGCGCAGCGGCAGCATGAAGACGTCGCCGTAAGCCGCCACCGTGCTGCGATAAGTATACCCGTTTAAGCTGACCTTGACCTTCGGCCGTTTGCCGGAACCCAAAGCCGCGACAACCTCTGGCAGCACCTGAATGCCGGTGGCGTTCATACCTTCAGCTTGCTGAACGGCCGTTACAAAACGCTCCTGGCTCATTAACTTCCTCTATACCCTGTATCAGCCAGCGGCGGCAGGGTAATGTGGCCAAATAGATCGCCCAATTCAAACACTTCAATACCCTGCATGCCCAGCATCAGGGCAATCTGGCCACCATGGTGAATATCGTGGCTCAAAATACGCCAGATGGTCCACTGGCGCGACACATCGTAGACATCTCCGTTCCAGGTGTGGCGGTAGGTTTTTGTCAGGTCAGAGACGTGCCAGGATTGCAGCGTGTCGGCCACCATTTGGCCAGTGACTTCCAACCAGTGAACCAGGTCAACGGCCGTTGCCGCAATCGGCAGGGCAGATTCCACCACGTGGCGGTTGCCATCCTCGTCCTCATGCCAGGCATCGATTTGTTCGGCCAGGGTGGCGCAACCTGGCGCATCCATCCGTAAAAACCAGGTAATACGCCCCAGGCTGATGTGCCTCGCCAGTTCTCCCACCGATTGCAGCTGTTTGGCCGGGCGCCAGAGGAGTTGTTCCGGCGTCAACGGCGCAATGGCGTGTAGAAGGCTGGTCTGGTGGCCTTCCCAGCCTTCATAAATTTTCATGAGTGAAGGATCTGGTTTAGTCATAACCTTACTCCGCCAGTTCCTTTATTTTTTGCGCCGCGCTGTCCACAAACTCAACGGAGGCGTCATAGTAATCATGGCCATCAAGCAGCAATGAGAAGTCACCGGCAGCAACCGTGAGGGTAGTCTGGCTGTTTTCTTCAAACAGTGTGAAGGTATAGCCAATATCTTGGGGGACCGGCTCCGGCCATGTTGGGGAGATCAGCTGCATTTTGAGCAGCTTTTCTGGCTCAAAGGCAACAACGGTCAACCTTGCATGTCCTTCCCATTCCATTACGCTTCCTTGACGAAGTGATGCCTCGCCAAAATCCTCCGGCACATCGTCCCACTGTTTGATAAATGCCGGCGTAATCAAAACTTCCCAGACTTTGGATACGTGAGCCTTGATCTCGATCGATTTTTCCGCAGTTAGTTTATTCATGGCTTTTCCTCGTGAAAGCAGAGCCAAAATTGTTTTGTAGGGCGATTTGAATGGTGATTCAAAAATAAAATCGGTAATAAACTTGACACTGAATCGCCTTAAATGAACCTGAAGTGTATCCGCAAGCGTTTACCGATTTAATTTCTTCAGGTTCATATAAATCGCCACTTTAACGACCCATCTGAACTTTCTTGGCTGTATTTAGAACCGTCTAGAAATAACTTGCCGCTTTTCAGATTGGGCCAATCTCCGCGCGTAAATTTTAGACGTTTACTCGGTGGATACGGCCGTTGCCATCTCCATCACCTTGCTAACCGTACGCCAGTTCCGGGCCGTGATGGACACATCCCAGCCCCGTCCAAACTTCTCAGCCAGTTTGGACCGCCCGATACCGTCCGGCGTATGCAGGTAAAACACCTTGTCAATCAGCGCAAAACGTTCGTTGTGCGCTTTTAATTCCTCCAGCGCGTCTAAATCGGGATCTTGCGGAACAGCATCCAGAAAAAAGAGATGCAGCGACTTTGGCTCTGCCTCACCTTCCGGGAATGGATTGGCTGTTATCGCCTCTTGCAGCGACGCTAAATCAAGTAGAAACACCTGCGGCGCAAAACCATAGCTGTCTTCGATGGCCACCGTGATGGACTGGGCCAGCTTTGCCCGGTCGGTTTGTTCACTCTGGAACACTGCGTTGCCGCTCTGGATGTAGGTTTGCACGTTGGTCAGACCCATGCCTTCCAGCAGCGCCTTCAGTTCACGCATGGGCAGCTTGTGGTGGCCACCTACGTTGATGCCCCGTAATAAAGCGATGATCGTATCCATTCACCTATTTTGTTGAACCACAGAAAACACAGAAAACGCAGCGTGTTTCTCTACGCGCTCTGCGTTCTCTGTGGCCAAAAAATTTACCCACCGGCCATCGCGCCAATGATGCGGAACGGTTCTGTACCGTTGGCCACCGTTTCCGGCAGCGGAGCATCGGGCGCCGCGTGGGACCAATCCTGCCCGGCAGCAAAAAAGCGGATAAAGTCTCGACGCTTGTGTGTGGAATGGTCCCGAATGGTGCCGCGCAGCATAGGGTACGCCGCTTCCAAAGCGTCTAGAATCGCGCGCTGGGTGATTGGCCCATCGATATCCAGTTGTATTTCTTTATTCTCTTTCGCCAGGTTTCTTAAGTGAAACGGCAGCACAACACGAATCATGGCAAAGTTTGCACCTCGACAGAAAGCACAGCGGGTAAGTCTCGCACAATTGCTGTCCAGTTGTCACCCGAATCGGCCGAAGCATACACCTGTCCGCCGGTTGTGCCGAAGTAGACACCGCACGAATCGAGAGTGTCTACGGCCATCGCGCTGCGCAGGATGTTAACATAACAATCGCTTTGCGGCAGCCCATTGGTGAGCGCCTCCCACTCGTTTCCGCCCGTCCGGCTGCGGTAAACACGCAGTTTGCCTTCCGGCGGATAGTGCTCAGAATCGCTTTTGATAGGGACAACGTAAATCGTTTCCGGCTCGTGGGCGTGAACAGCTATGGGGAAACCAAAGTCGGAAGGAAGGTTGCCGCTGACTTCATGCCACAGGTCCCCTGCGTTGTCACTGCGCATGACGTCCCAATGCTTTTGCATGAACACAACACCTGGTCGAGAAGGATGAATGGCCAGGTTGTGCACGCAGTGGCCAACTTCAGCTTGCGCATCGGGGAGTTCATAGGGAGATTTCAGGCCCTGGTTGATTGGCTTCCAGGTTTCACCACCATCATCGGTGCGGAATGCGCCGGCGGCAGAGATGGCGATATACAGGCGATTGGGATTGGTGGGGTCTTGCAAGATGGTATGCAGGCACAGGCCACCGGCGCCCGGCTGCCACAGATGTCCTTTTGCCTCGCGCAGGGCGGGCAGCTCGTGCCACGTTTTGCCTCCGTCGCTGGTGCGGAACAGGGCCGCATCTTCAACTCCGGCATAAACGGTATCTGGATCAGTGAGTGAAGGCTCAAGGTACCAGACGCGCTTAAACTCCCAGGGATGCTGTGAGCCATCGTACCACTGGTGTGTGGTAAGTGGTGTGCCGGTTTTGTCTGAAGTGTCATAGACAAACTTGTTGCTCTCACCCGTGGGGAATCCTTCCGGCGTCATGGTCGGCTCGCCTGGCTCTGTGCCGGGCTGTTCCCAGGTTTTGCCGCCATCGTCAGAGCGTTGGATGATCTGCCCAAACCAGCCGGTAGATTGTGAGGCGTAAATCCGGTTAGGGTCGGCGGGGGAGCCTTTGAGATGGTAAATCTCCCAGCCAGCAAAGTGCGGGCCACTAATATCCCACTCCTGCCGCTTTTCATCAGATGTCAGAATAAATGCGCCTTTGCGCGTGCCAACTAATACACGAACACCACTCATAATTTGTCTCCTTTTTAGCTACTTCTTTTTCTTTTTTGCTGCTTTTTGCAAATTTTCGGTTGCACGAAACTTGACGATTTTGCTGATCAGTTCGTAGGGAATGGGTTCATCATAGGGGAACTGGACAGCACCTTTGCTATTTTTATAGCTGGCCAGTTCGGCCTGGAACGCTGTAATCCCTGACGGCGCGGGGTAGAATCCCAGGTGATTTTTAGCGGTTCCAAAGTGAACAAGATTGCCTTCCAGCTTGAAGGTGGGCATGCCGTAACTGATGGCTTCGGTGGCCTGGGGAACGGCCGTTGTAATCGTCGCCCTTACCTTTTGCAGTATTTCCTGGACGTCCGCCGGGTAGGCGGCAATGTACTCGTCAATCGTGGTGGCTTTTGGTGAATCTTTTTCCATCAGGTGTATTACATCCGTGTTAGATTGGACCATTTCTGATTGCGTTTCAGGCGCCATTCTTTGCCGAAAAATGGTCCAATCGCGCTGAATAAGGATCAGTATCGCGAGGAGCGCATCGCTTTTTTCTTCACGATGGCCCTGTTGGCCACCATGTCCTGGTACGCTTCCGTTTCCATGCCAAACAGGGCAATTTTGCCTTCGTCATCGCTGTGCACACCCCAGCCATACCGTTTGGTCAGCGGCGAAGCGCGCAGGCAGGGCTGCCCTTTCGCGAAAAAAATCTCGCGCTGTCTGGCCAACTCCTCCTCTGGAATGCCGTTTTTTGTAGCGAAGACGGCAAATAGAACGTCGTCGGAGGTGTATTCATAGGGATGCCCATGCAGCATCTCGAACTGTAGAGTGGCCGCGGTTTTACTGCCCTTCACCGGTGGAACTTCGCCATGGGTGGCCGGACAATCTTCGGCAACTTCAATAAAAGTGTTGAAGTAATTGGTCGTGTGCATAGGCTAAGCCATCCCGTAGGCGCGTGAAATTTCAAATTCATACACCAGCCGCTTTTGTTCAACCATCTTCTGCCGGAACGCGTCGGGTTCCAGCACCTGGCCAAACCAGTTGAGCGGGCCGGTGGGTTTGTTTTGCATAAGCCGCATGAGGCGCAGATTTAGTTCCGGAGCATCGGGACCGTCAAGGATGTTTACGGCCGTTTCCAGCGTTAGAAAGGCATACTGCTTGTCAAACACAAACAGGGTACAGCGTGGATCGCGGCGCAGCCGGGCGGTGCGCACGCGGTCTTGCGTGCCGCTGCTCCACAGCTTGCCATCCACCAGCGCCACGCCTACACGCACGGCACGTGGCATCCCATCTTTGGCGATGGTGATCATGGCGGCGGCGTGATTGTTTTCCAGGAAAGCTCTTTGACTTTCAGTGAGGGGCATTATTACTCCTTATGACGAACGACACGGTTTCTGGCGTACTCTTTGGTCGTCTACGGCCGTTTGTCAGTTTTCGGCGTTGCGGTCCAGCTGTGCCAGCAGGATCTCGCGATGTTCTTGGTGATGTTTGGCGGAGTTAACCAGGCTGTCTGCCAGGGAATAGCCATCTGTCCAGGCATACCGTATTTTCTTGAGCAGCGCTTCTTCAGGAATCAGCGCACCCAACGCCAGGAAACGCAGGTAGCCGCAGCGCCAAACGTTGTAAAGGCTGGCCCAGGGCATAGCGCGGTGCTGGGCGTAAATCCAGGCATTTGTTTCATCTACGTTTGATTCTGTTTCCAGGTCCAGCTCTTGGGGCCAGTTCGGCCGTACCGGTTCCGCGCCGTACTGACCAGCCTCCAAACGCATCATCGAGAGCTCCTGCCAGGCTTTGAGGTGGGCCAGCACGTCCTTGATTGACCAGCCACCATCAAGCACTGTGGCCAGAAGTTCCGCCTCGCTCAAACCTGAGAGCAGTGCTTCCCAGCGCTCAAATTCCGCCTGTGCCATCGCCAAAACTTGCTGCTTGTTCATGTTTACTTCCTACTTCAAGACACACAACGCCTGCCGAATCTCGCCCAGATGATAGGCGGTATGCACGATCATGGCGATGGCGCCACCAATCTCACGCTCGTTTTGCCATTCGGCCTGGTTGCTGATGAGCTGCTTGATGCGGTCGTAGCTTTCACGCAGTTCGTTTTGGATGGTTTGCCATTCTTGGGGAGAAACGGCCGTTACCTCCCGCCATATCTTGCCCCAATCCACTGGCTCAAACTTCTGGGTCCGTACATTTTCTTCCAATACATCCAGGTAAAACGCCACATGTTTGACCTGCGCCGCCAGCGTGGCGCACTTGCCGCCCACCGGAATTGAGGCTTCTTCAGCCGAGATGGTGGCCAGCGTTTCAAACATGGAGGTGCCTTTGTCTAGAAAAAAGCCGTGCACATTGTCGAACGTCTCATCCAACATCATGTACAGCGCTTGGGTAAAATGCTCACTGTTGATCTCGCCTGGCATAACTACTCCTTGTTTGCAGGTGGTGAATCTGGTTGTCCCGAGTTTCCTCAGGCTAAAGGTTCGAAGTTTTGGCGGCCGTAAGCCGACCAGGTTTGCACCAGTTGGGTAATCTCAGCGGCATGGGTGTGTAGGAAACGGCCGTCGGCCACCTTCAACACAAATCGTTTGTCAGCCACCCACTCGATTAGCCCAGACGCATCTTCAAACAATCGGTGGCCCGTTTTGCTGTCTTTGCCTTTGGGACCGGTATGAAAAATCAGGGAAACCGGGCCGTAACTGCGGAAGTTAAAGGTGATGATGTCATTGCCATCCAGGGCATAGCTGGGGGCGTTCCACTTCACTCCTTCGGCAAGAGCTGGCCCGGCATGCTTGATGAGGGTGCGGACCTGGTTAATGAGGTCAACTTGAGGATGATCAAGCGTGGACAACAATTGCTCTACCGTCTGAGCCTTCATTTCTGCCTCCAATTCGCAAGGGTTCGTAGTTTATCGTTTGGTTGCCCGGATGTTATTAAGAAGGTGTGAAAAATGTGCGAGTTTTTTTGGGCAAGGTGTCGGGCATTATAGAACAAATTTTCTATTTTGTCCAGGTTTATTTTCGGAAAACAGGGGTGGAAAAATGGGTGGTAAACGGCCGTTTCCCCTGCCTACCTCTTCTAAACGCCAACATGTTACCGTATGCTTTTTGTGAAAGCCAAAAAGAAGCGTGCTTTAGAATTATCGCTCATTTGGCTTTTACCTCACCGGCAAGATGATACGTTTCGACTAGCGAACGGCCGTTCTAATCCCTTATAATCATTTGCATGGTGACGGAAACATTCAATAATCAACTGTATGAAGAGTGCATCAACGATGTTGACCAATACATCCACAACAACATCAGCCAACCCTTAAACCGGGAACTGTTAGCGGCCGTCGCCGGCTTCTCTGTCCCCCACTTCCACCGCATCTTTACCGCCCAAAAAGGCGAAAACGTCGCCGCCTACGTGCGCCGCATCCGTCTTGAACGGGCCGGTTGGAAGCTGCGCATGGGCGCGGTAGACATCACCGAAGTTGCCCTGGCGGCCGGATATGAAAGCCACGCCGCCTTCAGCAAAGCCTTCAAACAGCAGTTTGGTTTCAGTCCCAGTGAGTTTCGCGAACTCGCCTGCCACCAGGCAACCCAAGTTATCAAGAATGCGAGATCCAACGGAACTGCCAGGCAAGATTAAACAATTGCTTTAATTTTTCCGTGATCTCCGCGCAGAAAGGAAAAGATAAATGAGCATAAAAATCACCTTAACCAGTGTATCCATTGACGATTACGACAAAGCCCTCCACTTTTATACCGATATCTTAGGCTTCGTGAAAAAGCGCGATATTGATCTAGGCGGAGGCGCCCGCTGGATTACGGTCGTCTCGGCCGAAAATCCCAACGGCGTCGAACTCCTGCTTGAACCGAACGCCGAATACCCGGCCATGAAAGCTTTGAAAGAGAGCCTGGTGGCCGACAACATCCCCTTCACCACCTTCGAGGTTGATGACATTTACCAGGAGTACGAGCGGTTGAAGAAACTCGGGGTAGCGTTCACCATGGAACCAACTAACATGGGCATGACCACAGTCGCCATCTTCAACGACACCTGCGGCAATCTCATTCAGATCCATCAGATGACGGCCGTATAACCCAGACTGACCATCCGCCGGCCAATAACACAAAGGTGACAGTCTCATTGGAAGTGACTGTCACCTTGTTCAGTCTATTTCGGCCAGGGCTTCGCCCAGCAGCCCCCTACTTCGGGGCCGGTTCATAAACCAATGACACCACGCCTGAGCTGAATGCCTGTGATTGCACAAGCTTCCAGGTTGCGGCGTTGCCCTCTTTGAATAGGCGCTGGCCTTTGCCCACCACCACGGGGTAGACCAGCAGCCGCAAACTATCCACCAGATCGTGCTGCATGAGCGTTTGTGCCAGCGTGGCGCTGCCGTGAACCGCAATATCACGGCCGTCCTGTTGCTTGAGCGTGTGCACTGCTTCTACAAGATTGCCTTTGAGCAGCACGGAGTTGTTCCACGCCAGCGGCTCTTTCAAGGTTGTCGATGCCACGTACTTGCGGACGCTGTTCATGTAAGGCGCGAGTGGCTCTTTCTTCGGCGACATCTTCGGCCAGGCTGCGGCAAACCCTTCATAGGTGATGCGTCCCAGGAGCAGCGCATCACTGGCTTTCTTCTCCTCATCTTTAAATGCCGCGATTTCGTCATTCCAATAGGGGAATGTCCAGGCAGGATCTTCTACGACGCCGTCCAGTGACATAAATTCGGTAACGATTATTTTTCTCACGGTATTCTCCTCTTACTGTTTACCTTCGATTCGTCAAAAACACCCGGCATTATTGCTTAAAGAATTCGATCATGACCGGGGCAAGCACATGGGGATCAACCTGATGGGTTTGACCTGGCAGGGTTGTACGGCTGGCGTTTGGCAATACCCTGGCGAGGGCATCTGCACCATTGTGCATCCAGGCGTCACTGTCGCCGCCAGCAGCAACCAACACGGGTATGGTCACGTTGGCCCAGCGATCAGTTGGCAGCGGCTTGCCTTGCATGAACTCGGCTACAAAGCTGCCGTCGTAAGCGATGGTGTGGGCCACGCCGACCATGCGAGGCCATGAGGGGTCTTGTTTTGCGCCAGCTGCGTATTCCGGCGGAATGCCAGCAGCCTCGGTCAGGAAGTAGGCAACGGCCTCATCTCGCCTGTCATCTGCGACCAATTTGTTGAGGTGTTCAACGTAATCGGGCGCAACAGGGGAACGGCCGTCATCCACGATGAACGGAATCTCGTACAAGAACAGCTTGGTAATGGCGGGTGTGGTGGCTGCGGTTTCCAGCGCAACGGCCGCACCCGAGGAAACACCAAAGAGCATCGCTTCACCACCAGCTTCCTCGACCAGGGCTTGAATGTCTTCGATCTCGCGTTCCTTGGTAAAGGGCGGGGTATCACCGCTTTCACCACGCCCACGCCGGTCGTAGTTGTAGACTGTGAACTGTTGGCCGAGCAGTTCGGCCAGTTGTTCCAGGGTCGGATCAAAAGCACGACGGTATGATATGGCCCCGTTTACAAAAATCACCGCCGGACCAGACCCAACTTTGTCGAAGGCAATTTTGGTGCCGTCTTTAGAAGTTACTGAGCTCATATTCTTTCTCCCTTGCTTCGGATTAGCAATCAATAATCTGAGGTCAATAGCTGTATTCTAACTTGGCAAAAGGGCGTGGGTCTTGGAAAAAAACGCAACCGACTAAGAATTTATCCGAACAAGCCACAGAGATAAAAGAGGAGGTAGCGAACTTGAGACCAATCTCAATAATCTCTGTGAACTCTGTGGCTAATATTCGGATAGGTATTAAGGCTGGGGAATAAGCTGACCCACCTGCGCGATCTGCGCCGGGGTTTGTCCGAGGAAACGACTCAGGCTGTTGGTCAGGTGTGACTGATCATAGTAGCCCGTTTCGTGCGCCGAGTCGAGAATGGACATGCCACTCTCTAAGAGTGATGCCGCACGTCTGGCACGTTCGATTTGCTGGATAACCTTGTGCGGCAATCCCGTCGCCCGCACAAAACGGTACTGTAGGGCACGTGGTGAAAATGCCTGCGGCTGGCCTTGCAGTACAGCACTCACGACGGGATCATGAAGCAGCAGTCCCTCACGCACCAATTGCTGTACAAAGGTATCGGCATTGTCAAAAGTAGGGATTTCCCACGCCGTATTATCCAGCCAGAACGATTGATGGCTCGCGATGGGCAGGAACGCTTCTCTTCGATCCGTGAGATTTTTCGGAAGCAGAATCGGGATAAATGTACCGAGTTTCAAAACAATACCGAAACACTCGCTGTCCGCAAGGGTCGTTGCCGGTGTTGCTTTTGTCTCCGGTCCGCGTACCACAACTTCTGTCTTACCCTGGTATCTGACGATAACGATCTCGGAATGGGTCTCGGCAACGGAGGTAAAATCGCGCCCCTGCTCGCTCCGCGCATACCAGATTCTCTCGACGAAAGGCGAGTCCGCAGATCTTACTTCGTCAAAAAGGGAAAAATCCATACTTTTGGTCCTATCTTTGCTTTGCCAGCATCAGCAAGTATCTATCTCAGAACCTGCCCGTAAATTATAGCGGCATTGGCAAGGCCTTAAACACGTTATTCTTCTTATGCTTCGGCAAAGGACAACCCTTTTTCGGCCAGCGCCTCACGCAGCAAACGCAAGGCTTTGGGTCCCATGCCGTGCAGCGCCAAAAGCTCTTTTTCGCTCACGCGGGTGAGCTGTTCCAGGTGACTGTAGCCTGCTCCGGCCAGCGCCATTTGGGCCGGTTTAGCCAGGCCAGTTGGTAGATCGCTTTCTGATTGACTCATTTTTGTCTCCTTCAATTCCTTACTTGTTTTACGCGCTGCCGCCATTTGGTTCGTAGTGCAGGTAGACAACGCCGGATTGAAACGGCCGTGTCTCCACCAACTGCAAGTTCAAGGAAGTTTCTAGCGGGGGAAAGAAAGGGATGCCCTCACCCAACAGTACCGGCTGCACAAACAAGCCATACACATCAATCATGTTCCGCCGGATGAAGTCGGCGGCCAGCGTCGGCCCACCGACTTCCATGTCTTTGCCCGGCTGCTGCTTCAGGCGGCGAATCTCCTCGACAGCGTCACCGCGCACCAACCGGGTATTGCCCTGCACCTCATCCAGGGTGGTGGAGAAGACGATCTTGGGCGTTTTTTGCCAGATCTTGGCAAACGCCACTTCGTAGGCCGGGAGGGAGGGATCTTGATCGGCCGTTTCCCAGTAACGGAGGACTTCATACATGCGACGGCCGTAACAATACATATCAATTTCCCGCTGCTGGTTGTTGATAAACGTGTGCAGCTCTTCATCCACCAGAACCCAATCGAGGTCGCCATTGGGCCGAGCTACAAAACCGTCCAACGACACCATCGTTGAGTAGATCAATTTTCTCATTTTTCCTCCATTATGATCGTTTTGTCAGAACGCAGTGCAGCGCTTTGGCCGTGGCCACATGCTCAGTGCAGTGGTAACCCAAGGCAACGGTATCGAGGTTGACGAAAAGGTGTTCACCAGCGCCAAGCAGAATGGGGCTGATAGCGATATGCAGTTCGTCGATGAGTCCGGCCTGGAGATATTGACGGATTGTGGCTACACCACCGCCAAGCCGAATATCCTGTCCATTCGCCGCTTCACGGGCACGCGCCAACGCTGCGTGAATGCCATCGGTGACGAAGTGGAAGACCGTGCCGCCTTCCATGCTTATAGACTCCCGAGGGTGATTGGTGAGTACAAAAACTGGAACATGGTAGGGCGGCGTATCGCCCCACCACCCCCGCCAGCCGTCGTCAGGCCAGGGGCCGCGGATTGGGCCAAACATGTTGCGCCCCAGAATCCAGGCACCGGTGTTGTGGAAGCCACGGGCCGTAAGCTCGTCATCCTCGCCTGTGCTGCCAACCCCATCGCCATACAACTTTTGAAACGTTCGGGTGGTAACCATCCATTCGTGGAGGGATTCGCCGCCGACGCCGAGCGGGTTCTCCAAACTCTGGTTCGGTCCGGCGCCATAGCCATCAATGGATATCGTGAAACTGTTGACACGAAGCTTAGGCATGGATTTACTCCTTCACGAAGTAGTGTGCGCGCCAGGTGGACCGGCAAGCACCCTGGGGACGTACTCAAGCAGCTGAATACGGCCGTCGAACGTCTGGCTGGCAACCATATCAAGGGCCACATCAGGATAACCGTCGTAGATCCGGCCAGAGCCGGTGCTCCCGGTGATCACGGGGAAGACGACCACCCGGAAACGGTCCACCAAGCCTGCCTTGAGCAGCGACCGGCACAAGGTGAGGCTGCCAAGCGTGCTCATCGGGCCGCTGCCTGCCTGCTTCATCGCTCTCACAGCCTTGACTGCATCCCCGCTGATCAGCCGGGTATTGGCCCATGGCAACGGGGCTTGCAGCGTCGAGGAGAACACTACCTTGGACGCTTGGGTAAGTTCATCCACGCTGGCTTCCTCTTCGCTCCTCAGATCCGATTCCGCTGTGCCAGATTGAGAGGTGAATCCGTACATCAGACGGTATGTGTTCGCTCCCATCAAGATCGTATAGTCGCCTAGGGACTGCTGACCGAGCCAGGCAAGATACTCGGGGCCTTCAAGCCCCCACCAGCCAGGCCACCCTTCCGCAGCACCGTAGCCGTCCAGTGAAGTAATGAAATCCACTAACAGTTCTTGCTTTGTCATCTTAACGTCTCCTTTTTGTTACGTACTTAAAATGATCCTGTTTCAACGCCGTACGTGTATGCGCCAATCGGAAGCTCGTTTGCTGTCAGTCAAACGCCGTTCTAACTGCGCCCATGTGGGAACGTTTTACCCTAGCTGCTCGGCAAGGCCGATGAGAATTCCTTCGGGGCCGCGGATGTAGCAAAGTCGATACATGTCTTCGTACTGGACCACTTCGCCAACGAGCTCCGCGCCGCGTTTGCCGAGCCGGGCGAGCGTATCGTCGATGTCCTCCACAGCGAACATGACACGTAGGTAACCGAGAGCGTTCACCGGAGCCTTCCGGTGATCGGCGATCACAGCCGGGGTGAGAAATCGCGAGATCTCAAGTCGGCTGTGGCCGTCGGGGGTGACCATCATGGCGACCTCGACGCGCTGGGAGCCCAGTCCGGTGACGCGCCCGGCCCATTCTCCTTCAACCATGCCTCGTCCTTCAAGCTTCAGGCCAAGCTCGGTGAAAAACTCAATGGCGGCATCGATGTCTTCTATCACGATGCCGACGTTGTCCATACGTTTAACCGTCATGTCATCTCCTCCCATTTTTGACCGGAAACACCCGGCACTTGCCCTTCACGTGGCGTGTAACAAAAGATAGAACGACACTCTTTCTCATAATTTACTCTCCTTTATTTCGGTCATTTTGACAATTTGAAGTGGGAAACGTGGCTTATGTCGTATATGGTGATTCGATAAACTGCATGAGACGTGTTGCGATGTGTACTTCATGGGATAGAGAACCACAAGCGAGCATTTCTCCGTGCTTGAGTTTATACAAACGCGAAATAGTTGTCTTGTAAAAATTCAAACAACAGGGAGGCGACGGAGTCCCTGGGAAGTCGCCATGTTCTCAACCTGAGCACGGCTGCGCAGCTGTAGATAATCAGTAGGGCTGTAGCCGGTAAAGGCTGCAAAATCCTTATTGAAGTGGGATTGATCGTAATAACCACATTTGTATGCAAGTCTCGCCCAATTCATGGATTGTACCGGGTTAACCAAGCGGAGAACGTGCTTAAATCTGATGAGACGAGCCATCTCTTTTGGTGTAACGCCGACCAGCCGTCTGAACTGGTTGCCCAGGTGATTCTGACTGATTCCGATGTGGTCGCTCAGAGCGCGAATCGACAGCGTGCCATGTCTCTGCATCATCTGAGAAACAGCATACTGAACGACATCCCACCCCAGCGGCGCTTCACAGAGACGAGCAAGCAGCAACTGCTCTAAGAGCATAAATCCAGCCTGTATCGTTGGCGCAACCTCTAACCGCTCTCGAATTTCGTCGGCGAAGTGACCCCAGATTGCATCCAGAGGAACAACCCGATTATGCAGCTCTGAGAGGGGAAGTTGTAAGAATGGGTACGCGCCAGCCGGTTTGATGCCCACGCCGAAGATTTTCAAATCCGGCGGCCATTCAAGGGAATGATGCGTGTCATAAAGCCCCACCCACCAACTATCGGTAAAGGTCTCAAATTGATTGGTGGAATCCGCCTCGTAAACTCTGAAAGCGCCTCCCAAGTTGATCTTCAGGTCGAGGGTGGGGAAGGGCAAAATCTTCTCGTGGGGATGGGGCATAGCGCCGTCAATGTAATAGAAATAATCAATGTAGGTGTTCAACAGTTGAGATGGGATGTGGCGAATGTAAGTGTAAGTCATATCGGGAAAATCCTTGCTGATAGACCTTTTATATCCTCCGCAACTTCAGACAAATCGTTATTAAACTGGTGGCCACAGCCGTCGAATTCACGAACGGTTGCCTGCGGCAGTTTTTCTGCATACAGGGCCAGGTGGGCAAAGGGGACGATTTCGTCGTCGCGGCTGTGGAAAAGGAAGATGGGCGCTCCTCGTGGCAGTTTCGAGGCGAAACCCTCTGGCAAGGTAATCTGTTCATAGCCCTCATATTGCCAGCCATCCCCTCCCCAATAGGGCGTAGCTATCAGGAATATGCCGACAACAGTCCTTTCAACCTTTTCCTCAGCAAGATATTTCAATAGGAATGAACCGCCCAAAGAGTGTCCGATCAGAATCACCTCGCCTTCCAGCCCTGCCAGCTCTTTTTTAATTTGCCCTTTCCACGACTCATAATCGGGATCGCTCTCGTCGGGCATCTGCGGATAGAGAACTTCGTAGACATCGCCGAGCGCACTTCGCAAAGATTCAACTAATTTTTCATCTTCGTCGTATGCACCCGCTCCAGCGCCCTGGATAAACAATACTTGCTTCTTCATATCCTATCCGCTTCCTTCATACGCTCTCTGCAAGGCCGCAATATCAAACTTCTTCATCTTGAGAAACGCCTCGGTGACGCGCGCCATTTGCTCTGGTGTTCCCTGGCTCATCATCTCATCCATTGCCGTGGGCACAATTTGCCACGATACGCCATACCTGTCCTTCAGCCAGCCGCACTGCTCGGCCTCCGGTACGGCAGAGAGCTTCTGCCAATACTCATCAATCTCCGCCTGCGTGTCACAGTAAACCATGAGGGAGATGGCTTCATTGAAGTTGAACTGGTGCTCCTGGGCGCTGTCCATAACCGCGAACCACTGGTCTTCCAGCATAAAGTCGGCAAACATGATGGTTCCTTCTTGGTCGGGTTCCATACCTTCGGGGTAACGGGCAATGGCTCCCTCTTTTGCGTTTTTGAACACCGACAAATAAAAGTTCATTGCCTCTTCCGCCTTGCCGTATACCTCGCCAACAAACAAAAGCGACGGCACGATCGATGGCCAGGTACCCCCTTCGAAATCGGCAAGAATCAGCTGCCAGGATAAGCCATATTTGTCCTCGATCCAGCCATAACGCTCGCTGAATGGGTACTTATCAAGCGGCATGAGCACCTTACCGCCCTCGGACAATTTCTGCCACATGGCATCGAGCTTCTGGCTCGCGTTTTCTTCCCGCGACAGGTCGAAATTCACGAAGAAGGATATCGACGGGTTGAACTTAAACAGCGGCCCCGCGTCGATGGCCATAAACTTCTGTCCCCACAGCTCAAATGTCACGGTGTCTACATCACCGGACGGGGTGTCATGAAGTGTCGTTACGCTGGTAACTTTTGACTCAGGAAAAACGGTGGCGTAGAACTCTGCTGCTTCTTTGGCTCCTTTGTCAAACCAAAAATGTGGGACGATTTTTTGTTCATGCGCTTTCATTTTGTGTTTACCTCCATCAGAAAAACGATTAGAATTTTTTTATTCTTCACTATCTTTTGTTGCTAATGGAAAAATCAAATACCCGTAGTAATTGCGCCGGCACGCTCGTAATTCACGACAATGACGCCACCCGGTGTGACTTCGCTTTCCGTCACCTTAAACGCCGCCGGGATGCTGCCACCAGCAAACAGCCGCTTGCCACCGCCCAGCGTTACCGGGTAGATCATCAGCCAGAATGCATCGACCAAATCATGCCTCATAAGCGTTTGAAGGAGATTTCCACTCCCCCAAACATGCAAATCTGGCCCTGGCTGCTGCTTGATTTCGGCGACTTTTTGGGCAACGTCGCCGTTTAAAAAGACAGACGGCTGCCATTCGCTGGAGGTGATCGTATTTGAGACCACGTACTTGGTCGCCGTGTTGACGCCGCGCCAAATGTCGGCGTGGTGCGGCCAGTACGGTTCCCAAATATCAAAGGTTTTACGCCCTAACAACAGGTCAAACGGCAGGTCCATCTGCCGCCTCAGCAGCTTGCCCAGAGATTCGTCGGAATATGACCCTACCCACCCGCCATGCGTGAAGCCGCCGCTGGTGTCTTCGTCTGGCCCGCCGGGGGCTTGTATGACACCGTCAAGGGAAATATGTTCAAGCGCAGTAACTTTTCTCATCATTTAGTTCCTCCAGCATCTGAATGATTGTACTGTTTTGCCCATCTCAAATAGCCTCCGCCACTTCTTTTACCGCTAATAGCGCGGCATTCCAGCCTTCTACAGCATCCGCATAGGCATCATCAGTCACGGCATGGGCAAATTCTTCACGAGCGTAAAGCGTGGTATGCCCATTTTTTTCCTGCAGTTCGTAGGTTATGAGCGAGGAAATCGAGCCAATAGAATTGAAAAGCTTATGCTGCAAAAGCTTTTCCGGTTCGATCTTCAGGATGACGCCGTTTGTTAGCATCTTTCCGTCCAGTCCCTTAAAACCAATCGGGTTGCCAACCTGCCAGTCAGAAATGTATTCGCCTCCCATTTGCCTCGTTGTTTCAGGATCAACAAACACTTGCCAAACTTTCGATGCGGGTGCCTCTATTTCAATTGTCCTGTCAATAAGATTCATCTCTTTGGGTCTCCTTTGAGCCATCGTTTTCCCTCCTCGCCATTACTCCATCAGGCCAACTTGCTGGGCAACGGCCGTAACCACAACATGCTCCTCGGGTTCCGGCTCCAGGTTTTCCTCTCCCTCGCTGCCAATCGCCACATGCCGGAGCAGAGTCAGCGTCAATGCAGCCAGGCCAATCATAATCACCGCGCCAATCAGCGAGATGACCTGCAAACCGGAGACAAAGGCGTTGTAGGCAGCATCAAGCAGGGCTGAACCCAGCGGACCGGAAAGTTGACCGGCGGCAGCTACCGCCCCGCCCAGCGTCTCCCGCACCGCATGGGCCATTTCTCCAGAGATTTGCGGCGGCAGATTGGCCGTGACCTGGCTGCGGTAAACGGCCGTTGCCAAACTGCCCAACACCGCAATGCCCAGCGCCCCACCCAGCTCCGCACCGGTCTCCGCCAACGCCGAGGCCGCACCCGCTCGCTCCGGCGGCGCCGCACTCACCACCATGTCCACCGTCAGGGTAAAGGTAAAACCAAAACCCAGCGACATCAGCGTATTGGCAAAGACGATGAGTGTCAGCGAGCTTAAGCCTACCTGCGTGAGCAGCCCCAAACTAAAGGCGCCCACGGCCAGACCCCCGGCCACCAAAAAGGCCGGACGAATCCGCTGCACCACTTTTGGCGCGGAATTGGAGCCGATGATGAAGGCAACCGCACCCGGCACCGACCACAGTCCAGCCTGCAAAGGTGACAATCCCAGGACCAGCTGGAGATACTGGGCGATAAACAAAAAGGTGCCAAAGGCGGCAAAGATGCCCAGCGTGTAGGTCGCCAGCGAGGCGCTAAATGCCGGAACGCGGAACAGCCGCAGGTCGATGAGCGGATCGGCCAGGCGGCGCTGGCGCTGCACAAAAGCAGCACCAATGCCCACACCGGCAACGATGATCGCTGCGGGCAGCCAGCCCCCACCTTGTTCGGCCACTTGTTTGAGGCCATAGATGATGAGGAGAACGGCCGTTAACGACATCCCGGCACTTACCAGATCAAACCGCCCAGGATTCGGATCGCGGTGTTCGGGCAGCAGGATGGGGCCCGCAATGAGCAGCACTACCATCACCGGCACGCCCAGCAAGAAGACGGAGCCCCACCAGTAATTCTCTAGCAGCGCGCCGCCCACCAGCGGCCCAATGGCGCTGCCCACGGAAAAGCCAGACACCCAAATGCCGATAGCGGCCGTTCGCTGGCGTGCATCCAAAAACATGTTGCGGATCAAGGACATGGTCGAAGGCATCAGCGTGGCCCCGGCCACGCCCAACAAGGCGCGAGCGGCAATCAACATCGCGGCGCTGGTGGCAAACGCAGCGACGGTTGAAGCCACGCCAAAAGCGGCCGCACCCAGCAGCAGCAGCTTGCGACGGCCGATCCGGTCCCCCAGCGTACCCATCGTGATGAGTGAACCGGCAATCATAAAGCCGTAGATGTCCACAATCCACAGCAGTTCCGCGCTGCTGGGCTGGAGCGCCGCACTTAGAGAGGGCACCGCCAGATGCAGTACCGTCAAATCCATAGCAATAAGAAGCGTGGGTAACATCAACACAGCCAGCCCGATCCATTCGCGGCGGCCAGCCGGGGGCGGGGTTTCCTTCTTAACAAAACTTCTTTTCAAGGACTCACTCATAACAACTCCTTATCAAAACTGAAGTTTAGCACAAATGTTCGGATAGTATAAATGCCATACTTCAAAAAGTCAAGTTAAACTGTTATTTATTGAACTTTCGACTTTTTGTTGTATACTTACAGCTATGAGCGACCGAACGTACAACCAATACTGTGGTCTGGCCTATGCCCTGGATCGTGTAGGTGAGCGCTGGACCATGCTCATCATTCGCGAGCTAGTTGCCGGGCCGCGCCGCTACAAGGATTTGCTGGACGGGCTGCCGGGCATCAGCACCAACTTGCTTGCTTCCCGGCTGAAAAGCCTGGAACAAGACGGCTTGATTCAGCGGCGCGTGCTGCCCCCACCCGCCGGGTCTACCGTTTATGAATTGACAGCGTTGGGCCAGGGGCTGGAAACGGCGCTGCTAGAGCTGGGCAGATGGGGCAGCCAGTTTGTGCCGCCCAGCCGCGGCGAGGCTGATTTGCTAAACGTGGGTTCGTATGCCCTGACGCTCAAAACGTTTTTCCGGCCCGAGCTGGCCCAGGGCGTGCATGAGGTCTACGAGCTGCATGTGGACAATGAGGTGCTGCATGTACAAATTGAAGACGGCGAGATTGCGGTGAACCAGGGCACGGCGCTGCAGGCCAATGCGGTTTTTTACACGGACATTGCCACCTACCTGGGGCTGTTGACGGGGCAAATTGGGGTGGAAACGGCCGTTACCAACCAACTCATCCAAATCGAAGGTGAGCCAGACTCACTCCAGCGCTTCCTCAACCTATGCGGACTGCCCGCCGCGGCCGTGCTTTAGCTTCCTGTCAGTACGATCTACTTTTTATAGGCGCAAGTTGCGCGCACAGATGAACGCAGATTGTAGCAAAAATCTGTGTTTATCTGCGTGCATCTGTGTCCTGTTTTCTTCGTCACTCGGTTTTATCGGCGTAACGCCGTTTCCACTCGTACAGTTTGTTGATCGCTTCCAGGGGCGACATGCTGTTGACGTCCAGCGCTTGCAGCTCGTCCAGCAGGGGGCTGGATTCGGGGAAGAGGGCCATTTGTTGGGCGCTGTCCAGGCGGCTGGGTTCAACGGCCGTTGTCGGCGCATGTTCCTCCAATTCCCGCAAAATCTCGTTTGCCCGGTTGATCACGTCACGCGGCAGGCCCGCCAGCTGGCCGACGTGGATGCCGTAGCTCTGGTCCGCCCCGCCAGGCACGATCTGGTGCAAAAAGATCACCTTGTCGCCTTCTTCGGCCACGGCGACGTTGTAGTTGCTCACCAGCGGCAGCAAATCGGCCAGTCCAACCAACTCGTGGTAATGCGTGGCAAAAAGGGTGCGCGGTTTGAGGCGCGGGTGGTTGTGCAGGTACTCGATGATGGCCCAGGCGATGGCCAGGCCGTCGTAAGTGCTGGTGCCCCGGCCAATTTCGTCCAAAATGAGCAGCGAACGGTGGGTGGCGTGGTTGAGGATTTCGGCCGTTTCCACCATTTCCACCATGAAGGTGCTGCGCCCGGCGTGCAGCTCATCATGCGCGCCGATGCGGGTGAAGATACGGTCCACCAGCCCAATCTCGGCGCTGTCGGCGGGCACAAAGCTGCCAATCTGGGCCATCAGCACAATCAGGGCGACTTGCCTAAGGTACGTCGACTTCCCAGACATATTAGGGCCAGTGATGATTTGGATGCGCTCTTTGTCGTCCATGTGCACATTGTTGGGCACAAAACGCTCCATTTTTAGCGTTTGTTCGACGACGGGGTGACGGCCATTCACAATCGCAATCCGGTTGTCGTTTGTGAGCATGGGGCGGACGTAGCCCTGCATCGCCGCCGCTTCCGCCAGGGCAGAGGCCACGTCCAGCTGAGCCAATACGTTGGCCGTTTTGAGCAGCCGTTTGGCGTATTGGGCCACCTGCTGGCATACCTCGGTAAAGACGCGCCGTTCAATTTCCAAAATGCGCTCTTCGGCGTTAAGGATGAGCGTTTCGTACTCCTTCAGCTCCGGCGTGATGTAGCGCTCGGCGTTGGTGAGGGTTTGCTTGCGGATATAGTCGTCGGGCACGCGGTCACTGTGGGTGCGGGTGACCTCAATGTAGTAGCCAAACACCTTGTTAAAGCCCACCTTCAGCGAGGCAATGCCGCTGCGCTCCCGTTCGCGCGGCTCCAGCTCCGCCACCCACTGCCGCGCATGGGCCGACGAGGTCATCACCCCATCCAGCTCGGCCGAAAAGCCGGGGTGAATGACGCCCATCTTGTTCATGTTCGACGGCGCATCCTGGGCGATGGCCTGATCGATGACGTGGGCGGTTTCCTGGCAGGCATCTAGTTGAGAAACGAGAGATTGGAGATTGGCGATTGGAGATGGATTACCGTTTACCGATAACCGTTTACCGATTACCGATAACTGATTACCGATTTCGGGAACGGCCGTCAGCGCCACGCCAATATACTCCAAATCCCGCGGGGTCGCCTTGCCGCTGAGGACGCGGTTGGTCAGCCGCTCCAGGTCAGGCAGCCCTTTCAGCGTGGCCCGCATGTCGGCGCGCAGCAGGGCGTCGTTGAAAAATGTGTCGACCTGGTCGAGACGGCCGTTCAGCGACTCAACATCCAGCAGCGGCCGCGAAATCCGGTCGCGCAGCAGCCGTGCGCCCATCGGCGTGACGGTTTTGTTCAGCACCCGCAGCAGCGATCCGCTGCGCTCGCCGCCCAACGATTCGGTCAGCTCCAGGTTGCGCCGCGTGGCTGTGTCCAGGGCCATAAACCCTTCCACGCTGTAGGTCGCCAGCCGCTGAATCTGGCCAACGGCGCCTTTTTGCGTCTCTTGCAGGTAATACAGAATCGCCCCGGCCACCCGCGTGGCCAGCGATTTGCCCTCGCAGCCAAACGCCGAAAGCGAATCGACGGCAAAGTGGCGCAGCAGGGTTTGCCGGGCGTTGCCCTCTTCAAAACGCCAGTCAGGCACGCGGCTGATCGCTTTGGCCTCGCCCTGGTAAGCCAGTTCACTGTCTGGCAGCAGCAGCTCGGCGGGGTCTAAGCGGGCCAGCTCTTCGGTGAGGCGGCGACGGCCGTTAAACTGCGTCGTAGCAAACTCACCGGTGGTCACATCGGCGTAGGCCAGCCCTACGCGATCCCCTTCCAGCAATATCGCCGCCAGGTAATTGTTGCGCCCCGCGTCCAGCATGCCCGGCTCGATGACCGTGCCCGCGGTAAAAACGCGCACCACTTCACGCGGCATCAGCCCTTTAATTTGCGAGGCGTCGCCAATTTGCTCGCACAGGGCGACCTTGTACCCCCTGGCAATGAGCCGGGCGATATAGCTTTCGGCGGCGTGGTAAGGCACGCCAGCCATCGGCGTGCGCTGGTTTTTGCCCTGGGGACGGCTGGTCAGCACCAGGTCCAGCTCTTCAGCCGCCAATTTGGCGTCGTCGTCAAACGTCTCGTAAAAATCCCCCAGGCGAAAGAAAACAATCGCATCCTGGTGCTGCGCTTTCACATCTAAATATTGCTGGCGGCTGGGGGTGACTTGACTCTTGGACATGCTGCTCCTTCATAAACGTGGGTCGGATTGGCAATCCGACCTACGATTTTCATTCTTGGTGGGTGGCGGGAGGCTCGTTTTGGGTCTGGCGATTAACTGGCAACCAGCCACTTTTTACTTCTTCTTCTGCAACTGGTAAGAATAGCCAGGAAAGAGGCAAAAGGCAAAGCAGAATGGCGTAATTCAGGATGACAGGGTAAGGCGGCATGGTACAATTGCGGTTTGTGCTGCGGCACCGTGTATATTCAACGAGGTTCATTGCATTGAAACGGATTTATTTTGGGATCGGCGTTGCGATCAGCGCCGTTTTTCTTTGGTGGGCTCTGGGCGGCCTGGAATTAAACGAAGTGTGGCAGGGGCTGCAATCGGCCAACTACTGGTGGCTGCTGCCCGGTGTGGCCGTGTATTTTGTGGCGGTGTGGGCACGGACGTGGCGCTGGGATTATATGTTACGGCCGTTAAAACACATCCCGCTGCGCAGCCTTTTCCCCGTGGTGGTCATTGGCTACATGGGCAACAACATCTACCCCTTCCGCGCTGGGGAAGTACTGCGCTCCTACGTGCTGCGCCAGCGTGAAGGTGTACCGATGGGCGCCAGTCTGGCCACCGTCATTGTGGAGCGCGTCTTTGACGGGCTGGTGATGCTGGTCTTTGTTTTTGTCGCCCTGCCCTTCACCCCCATCCCCGGCGACGATGGGTCGATCCGCACCATTGTCATCACGGCCAGCGTCGTTTTTTTCGTGGCAATGATCATTTTTTTTGCCCTGGCCGCCATGCCGGAGCGTTTTTACGCCCTCGCCGAGTGGTTGGGTCACAAATTTTTGCCGGAACGAGTGGAACGGCCGCTGCTCGACTTCCTGCAGCGCTTTCTTACCGGCCTGGAATCCTTGCGCAGCTTCCAAAATGTGCTCATGATTTTTTTCACCTCGGTCATCATCTGGCTGCTGGAAACGGTGAAATATTGGTTTGTCATGCACGCCTTCAACTTTGAGGTGAGCTTCTTTGCCCTGATGCTGATGAACGGCATTGTCAACCTGGCCACGACGCTGCCCTCGGCCCCCGGCTACGTCGGCACGTTCGATGGCCCCGGCATCGCCGTGCTAACGCTGTACGGCATCGAGCGTGGGGTGGCCACAGCCTACACCCTGGTGCTGCACGCCGCGCTCTGGCTGCCCATCACTCTGCTGGGCGGTTACTACATGCTCAAAGAAGGGCTGGGCTGGGCCGATTTCGGCCGTGCCGTGGAAGTGGCCGAACAGGAGGCCAGCGCATGAAAATTGCCATTGTGGGCGCCGGGCTCACCGGGCTTTCCGCCGCTTACGATCTGCTCAATGCCGGGCATGAGGTGACGTTGTTTGAGGCCAGTCATCAAGTTGGCGGTCTGGCCACAGGTTTCCAGGACGAAAAATGGGAGTGGCCATTGGAAAAGTTTTACCACCACCTGTTTGCTTCGGACGCGTCCATGATTGAGCTGGTGGAGGAGCTGGGTTTTGGCGACAGGCTGTTTTTCCCTACGCCGCGCACCTCCATTTTGTATGAAGGCAAAATTTACCCATTCAGCAATCCAGTCGATTGGTTTAAGTTCCCCGGCTACAACGTCATCGACTTTCTTCGCTTTGGCGTGGTGGGCGCGTTTATTCGCTTCACCAAATTTTGGCGCTATTTGGAGAAGTTTACGGCCGTAAACTGGACCCGCCGCTTCTACGGCCAGAAAATCTACGAGGTGAGCTGGAAACCGCTGCTCATCGGCAAGTTTGGGGAGTATTACGACAAGGTGAACATGGCCTGGCTGTGGGCTCGGCTGCACGCGCGCAGCTTTAAGTTGGGCTATTTTGAGGGCGGCTTTCAGGCGTTTATTGACCGGTTGGAAACGGCCGTTACCACCCGCGGCGGCCAGATTCACCTGAACAGCCCCGTACACAGCATCACCCCAACCGCTGCCAACCGCCTTGACCTGGCCATCAATGGCCAGACCCATACGTTTGATGCCTGCCTGGTGACCACGTCCCCCGCTTTGCTCAGCAAAATGGCGCCGAGCCTGCCTCAAGATTATTTGGGACAGCTGCTGAAATTGAAGAGCATGGGGGCAGTGGTTTTGACGTTGGCTTTAAAACGGCCGCTCATGGCCGACAGCCACACCTATTGGCTCAACATTCCCGCCAACAGTACCAACAAAACACAAAATGAGCTGCCCTTCCTGGCCCTGGTGGAGCACACTAATTACATCGACCGCCAGCATTACGGCGGCGACCACATTGTTTACTGCGGCGATTATGTCAACACAGACCATCCCTACATGACGATGAGCCAGGAAGATTTAGTGTCGCTTTTTACCAGGGCACTGGCTAAAATTAACGCAGATTTTAAGCCAGAGTGGGTGCGCCAAAGCTGGTTATTCCGCGCCAGCTATGCCCAGCCCGTGCCCTTTGTCAACCATTCACAAAACATTCCTGCGATCCAGACGCCTATCCCTGGCCTCTACTTCGCCAGCATGAGCCAGGTATATCCGTGGGATCGGGGGACCAACTTTGCCGTGGAAATCGGCCGTCGCGCCGCCAAAATGATTGTTGATCAATAATTTCGTGCCAAACACATTCGGGAGGGATCAAAATGTTAAAAATAAGCTCAAAACAGTCAATTGGGTTATTAGTAGCTGCATTTAGCACGATATTGCTGCTAGTAACATCTATTCAAGCAGCACCAGCTTCTCTAGACACAATACTGCTTTCCGATACAGCACAAACCAACGGCAGTGCGGTAGACCCGAATGTATTGCCGGATTCAGAAAGCATTCACGTTTTTTGGAAGGAGCACACCGGCACCAACGAAGGGTATGATCTTTTTTATCGCAAACTTCCTTTTGGCAACACCAAAAACCTTTCTGATCATTCTTTAACTGAAGGTGACAGTGGTGTATGGGATGCACAGCTTTCCAGTGATGGCAATGTAGCTGTCATTTGGGCAGAAAACACGCCATCGGGAAACAGCGACCTGTTTTTTTGGCGGAATAGCTCTCAACAGCCGCTTAATCTTAGCAGCACAGCTTCCACGACAGGCAATACATCAACTTACTTGTATCAACTTCTGCTAGATAGCAATGGCAAAGCCCATGTCCTGTGGGCGGAAGAACCAACAATGACACCTTTCGACCAAGATCTACTATATTGGAGTGAGGTAACTGGCCTCACGCAAAATCTTTCACCTGTCGGTGTTGGTGGGGGAATTGTATCTGAGCTAACAGCCAAAATTGTTAATAATATTGTTTACGTTAGTTGGTCAGAATATGTCGGACCGGCTCAAACCTTTAACCCGTTCTATTGGAATTCTTCCGCGCAAACTCGCGTGAATCTATCAAATTTGACCGATTCCTTTAGTGTCCCAACACAGATACAAATGGCGGTGACGACCACTAACGAAGCACATGTTTTCTGGTTAGAAAATGTGTCCGCCAGTGCACCAAATATATGTCCATTCTACTGGAATTCCACGACAGGAGTTACAGAAAGCCTCATTGAAAATGCCAATGACTGTCAAACACGCTTTATAGAAGTCAAACAGCATCAAGATCAGATCTATGCGGTCTGGGATGACGAACTGGCAATTATCCCCAATAATGGAGTTTATTACTGGCAGGTTGGTAGCCCCTCTAAGATCACCGTTTCTGAAACGATACAGGAAAGTGATTTTGGGTTTAACACGCCGAGTTTTCTTGATCCCACCACCGGAAAAGTTCATCTAACCTGGATTACACAAACTTTCATCGAAGGCCATGACGTTTTCTACTGGAACTCTGTTGATCAGACAGTACAAAATATTAGCGACCACGGTCTTACAAGCGATAACCGGGCTGAAGAAATGATAAAGTTGGTGGACTCAACCGGCATACTGCATATTTTCTGGCTAGAAACAGCAGATAATACAACGGAATTCGAGGACCTGTTTTATTGGAATTCAAGTGATCAAAATACGATACAACTTTCTGATCCGACACTGGTTACCAGCGATGCCAGGCATCCGGTTGCGGTGATGGACAGCAATAACGAAGTATATGTTATCTGGCGCGAACTCAAAGCCGGGTCAAATGATCTGGGTTTGTTTTATTGGGACAGCATAAGTGCAGAAACCAAGGCCCTGCCAATTACACCAAATGCGGCTTTTGACCTCAACTATGACATTGAAGTTGGTGCCACCAACACCGTTCATGTTGCCTGGAGTTTAGCGTCTGGGGTTACAGGTGAAGGCGCGGATGTTTACTACTGGGATGGTGCCAACGGCTCAACACACCTATCAGATAGTGTGAAAACGCAGGGAGATTCTGGCGTGCCCATTGTTTCCGTTACTGGTATGAATAAGTTGTTTATTACCTGGCCTGAATCTGATGATCTTTTCAGTGCGTTCGAGCCTGTAATTCTACCCTATAAGACCTATTTACCGCTTGTGTTAAATGAATAACATTAGCATTCATCGCTTTTCCCTCTGTTGGGAAAGTAGAACCGTAAGTACCTTGGTTTAAGTTTATCTAGGGCGTGTTGTATCGCCTATTAAAAATTTGGGAAAAATCTCTTAAGCTTTCAATCGTGACCACGGAACAATTTAGCTGTCACGCCATTGGAAAATCGCTACTTGAAGGAGTATTTGTTATGAAAATTATTGTTGTTGGCACCGGTTTTGTGGGGCTGCCCCATGCGGCCGTTTTATCAGAAGCAGGTCATGAGGTGTACGCCTACGACATCGATCCCAAGAAAATTGCCGCTTATCAAAGCGGGGATGCCGTCCAAATTGAGCGGTATGTCAATGAGCCTGGCCTGGCCGCCGCCATTGCCGAAACCATGGACCGCTACCTGTTCTTCACCTCAGACGTCAGCGACTTGTGTGAAGACACCGACGTTTTTTTCATGTGCATCAACACGCCGCCCAACCGCGATGGTTCAACCGACCTGACCTATTACCTCAAGGCCGCTCATGACATCGCTGGTTTTCTGGCCCGGCGCAAAAATCCAAACCGCGTGGTGCTGGTGAACAAAAGCACGGTGCCCGTGGGCACGGCGCGCCTGCTGGAGCGCATCATGCACGAGCATGGCGTGCAAAACTTTGGCGTCGCCTCCAACCCGGAATTCCTGGCCCAGGGCAACGCCATCGACGGTTCTCGCCGCCCCGACCGAGTGGTGGTCGGTGCCGACACCGAAGAAGATTACAAAATTCTGCGCCGTGTTTATTCCCAGTTTGTGAACCACGTGCGCATCAAGTATGTAGAAACCACCCCAGAAACGGCCGAAGCCATCAAATACATGGGCAATACCCTGCTGCTCACCTACATCTCCTTCTGGAACGGCGTCGGCGCGCGCGTGGCCGAAGCGCTGCCCAACGTGCGCATGGAAGATTTGAAAATTGGCGTCACAGCCGATACCCGCATCAGCACCTGGGGCTCCTATGTGAGCAATGGCGCAGGCGGCAGCTGCTTCGGCAAGGACATCCAGTCGCTCATCTACCAGCTGAACCAGGCGGGCTGCTCCACCGACCTGCTGCAGGCGGTGTACAACATCAACGAGTACCAGAAAACGTACCTCATCGACCGGGCTATCCATGAAGCCAATTTCAACTTCAACCAGAAAACAGTAGCCATTTTGGGTCTGGCCTTCAAGAAGCGCACCAACGATATGCGTGACTCGGCCGCCCTGAAAGCGGTTGAGTCGCTGCTGAGCAAGGGCGTGAAAGAGATCCGCGCCTACGACCCGCTGGCGATGGAAGCGGCACAGCAGTATTGGTTTAACCCGGACAAAAACCACCTCTTCGAGCGTATTAGCTACCACGAGACGGTGGAGGAAGCGCTGGAAGGCACCGATGCCGTCTACATCTCCACCGACTGGGAAGAGTTCCGCGGCCTGTCGCGCACCATCGAAAAGTCCGTCGAACCGCCGTACCTGGTCATCGACGGCCGTCGCATGATCCCCGATTACCAGAGCCTGGTAGAAAAAGGGTACCAATACCTGGCCGTTGGTGGCGCGCTGCTGGAGCATGAGGTGGAAACGGCCGTTCCCTCCGCCAATGGTCTGGTCGCCGAGCCAGAAAAACAAGCATAGTCTGCTAACTTAGCCAAGTCGACACAAACCCCGGTGAGCCCAATCGGCACCGGGGTTTTTTCTTGTCTCAGCAAGCTATTCAGTCCTTCACACCACTCAAAAATCAAATGCTTGTGCTATAATGCTCCCTGAGGTGAATTTGATGTTATCTCTAGAAGCACCCACGTTGCCCTTAATAGCAGACAGCACAGGCACAATACGTGTTGGCCAAACACGTGTGCGCCTGGACACGATTGTCTATGCCTTTAACCAGGGCTACACGGCGGAAGAGATTCTTAGCCAGTTTCCAACCCTGGAACTGGCCGATATTTATGTAGTCATCTCTTACTATTTAACCAACCGGGAAGCTGTTGATGAATACATTCAGCAGCAAGAACAAGAAGGCGCATCGCTGCAAGAACAGCTTGAGTCTCGGCCTGGTTACCAGGCATTTCGCCAGCGCCTCCATGAAAGAAAAATGGCGAGAAAATAGTTCGCGGAACTCCAGTTGCAAATTTCGCCGCTTAAAAAATCCAAGGCAATATAGTGGAAGTTGGCACCGAAATCATCGTTCAGTGCCAACTTTTTTCTGATGCTTCACGACGCTTCGCAAAATGGCAGAACTTCCCAAATTCCTAACCGACGAAGATTTCGATAACCGAATTTTGCGAGGGCTTTTGCGTTATCGCTCAACGCTCGATCTGGTTCGAGTTCAGGATGTGGGTTTATCTGGGGCCACCGATCCCCAAATTTTGCACTGGGCCGCACAAGAGAATCGCATCCTGCTGACCCATGATTTCAGAACCATGCCGCAACATGTGGCCCAGGCCATAGCGGCGGGGTTCGCTTTAGCTGGAGTTGTTGTTGTCCCCCAGTCCATTGCCATTGGCGCAGCCATCCAAGACATCTTACTGCTGGTCGATTTTACGTCGCCAGAAGAAATCAAGAATTGGATGATTGTTTACCTGCCGCTGTGAACGGCCGTTTCCCCATTCCCCATCCATTGCTATAATCCAAACCCTTGCATTCAACAACGGTAAAGGATTTTTCATGACAAACTCGGTTCACAAAACAACCCTCAACAACGGCCTCACCGTCGTGCTAAAAGAGATGCATCATGCCCCCGTCGCCAGCTTTATGGTCTGGTACCGCGTCGGCAGCCGGCACGAAAAGCCCGGCATCACCGGCATTTCGCATTGGGTGGAGCACATGATGTTTAAAGGCACGCCCACCTTCCCCAACGGCATGCTGGACAGCATGGTGTCGCGCGAGGGTGGCTTTTGGAACGCCTTTACCTGGGTTGATTTCACCGCCTACTACGAAACAATGCCCACCAGCAAAATCGACCTGGCCATCCAGCTGGAAGCCGACCGCATGGCCAACACCCTCATGACCCCGGAGGAGATTGAATCGGAACGCACCGTCATCATCTCCGAGCGGCAAATGTATGAAAACGATCCCAACTTCCAACTCAGCGAAGAGCTCACCTCCGTGGCCTTCCGGGTGCACCCTTACCACCATGAAGTCATTGGCGATGTGGCCGATCTGGCCACCATGACGCGCGACGATTTGGTCCACCATTACCGGCGGCACTACGTGCCCAACAACGCCATCGTTGTGGCCGTGGGCGATTTTGCCACCGACGACATGCTGCGGCGCATTGAAACACAGTTTGGCCACCTGCCCGCAGGCGAGCCCACCAGTCCGGTGACCCGGCAGGAGCCGGCGCAAAAAGGAGAACGGCGTCTGGTGGTGCAGGGGCCGGGCGACACGGCGTACCTCACCGTGGCCTACCGCGCCCCCGCCGCCGCCCACCCCGATTATTTGCCGCTGGTGCTCCTCAACGCCGCGTTTGCCGGGGGCAGCAGCCTGGGCATGTTTGGCGGGGGAGGCAGCAACAAAAGCTCGCGCCTGTACAAAGCGCTGGTCAACACCGAACTGGCGGCCAGCGCTTACGGCAGCCTGACGCCCACCAGCGATCCCTTTCTGTACACGATCAACGCCGTGGTGCAGGCGGGCCACACGCTGCCGGAAGTGGAAGCGGCGCTGGATGCGGAGCTGACCCGGCTGGAAAACACGCCCATCACCGAGCAGGAGCTGGCCAAGGCGCTCAAGCGGGCCAAGGCCGAATTTGTCCTGGCCGGGGAGAGCATCACCGGGCAGGCGCAGCTGCTGGGCATGACGGAGGCGGTCATTGGCGATTACACCTGGTACGAAACGGTGCTGGATCGACTCAACACCATCACCCTGGAGGACATTGAACGGGTGCGGGCGGTGTATTTACGGCCGTCGCAGCGCACGGTTGGTTGGTATGAACCGGTATGAAATCCATCGGCAGCGCCCTCCTGGACGCCATCAAACATCTGAACATCGTCCGTAACCTCCCCAAATCTTTTGACGAAGAAGAACAGCGTCTGGCCTTACAGTCCGTCATCATTGGCGTGGCCGTCTGGGCCATTGTGATTAGCTTAAAAACGGCCGTTCACTGGCTGTTTGAATCGGTCTTGCACCTTATAGAAACCGGGCCTTCCCCCTGGCTGCTTTTTCTTCCGCTGCTGTTGGGTGCCCTGGCTGTGGCCTGGCTGGCCCGGCTCCGCCCTTCTGTGCTCTACTATCGCGACAAACGCGGCTACGTGCACGAACTCAACGACATCGAAGGCGACGGCCTGGAGCGCGCCATCTCCCTTTACTACACCTCGGAGCCCTCCTTTGAGCAGGCGCTCACCGGGCAGGAAGGTGTGGAGGTGCGCTGGGAACTGCCCACCTTCTCGCTGGCCATCCGCAAATTTTTGGCCACGCTGGTAACCCTGGGCAGCGGCGGCAGCGGCGGGCTGGAAGCCAGCGTCACCCTGATTGGCGAGAGTGTTTCTGCCGGGCTGTTTAAACCGCGGTCGGTTACGGCCGTTTCTGGCCAGCACCTCACCCTCATGGCCCGCTTCTGGCGCTGGTGGCAGCCCGACAAAACCGACCATCTGCAAACGGCCCAGCTCAGCGGCATCGCCGCCGCCGTGGCCGTGCTGCTGGGTACCCCCTTCGCTGCCGCCTTCTTCGCCTCAGAGGTGATGTACCGCTACCGCCCTGTCATCGAGAAGCTCGTTTATGCGCTCATCTCCGCCATGGTCGCCTTTTTCCTCACCGACCTAGTAACCGAGGGGCATCCCGTGCCGTTTGAAACGGAACTGCTTTACGTGCCGCCGACGTCTGGGCACTACTTTAGCGTACTGCTGCTTCTCGGTGTCTGTGTTTCTCTGGTCAGCCAATATTTCCGGCGGCTGCGCATCAGTTTTGAGCATGGCTTTCATGATCGGCAGCCCAACATCTGGCGGCGGCACCTGCTGGGCGCTTTTGTCACCGGGGCGGTGGCCCTCATCGTGCACTACGTCACCCAATATTTTGACCTGACGGAGCACGGGCTGGAGCTGGTGCTGGGACCGGGCGAGTCGGTGGTCAATATGGCCTTTGCCGGGGAACTGACCATCGCCGTGGCCCTGATTGCCCTGGTGGCCAAGATGATCGCCACCCTGGCCACGATTACTTCCGGTGGCTCGGCCGGGCTGCTGGTGCCTACCCTCTTTTTTGGCACGATGGTCGCCTCAGCCCTGGCCAACGTGTTTGACTACGAACCGATGGTGCTGATCGTCCCGGCGATGGTAGCCAGCCTGGTGTCTATTGCCAACGTGCCGCTGGCTGCCATTTTGTTTGCCGTCGAGGCGTTTGGCTCGGTCTACATGGTGCCTGCTCTGTTTATGATGGTCATCGGCACCATTCTGGCCCACGAGCAAACCATTTACCGCACGCAGCGCGACACGTACGAGAGCCGCCAGATTTTGCCCGGCGTCAGCGTGCGCCGCGTGTCGATTCCGGCCAGCTGGGCCAACCAGACGCTAATCGACATTGATTTTCGCCGCCACTTTGACCTGAACGTCATTGGCCTGGTGGAATACCGGAGCGAAGACGGCCGTCCCCGCATGCGCCTCGGTACAGCTTCCTCCACCGTCCTGGAAGAAGGCGACACCCTGGTAGTCCTGGGCCGCGACGAAAAATTGTCCGAACTGGAATCATATTTAGAAGTTGAATATGCGAAAAAGGAGAGAGGTAATTAAATAGAGGAGCTCTTTAGGAATTCAAGGAGTTGACAACCCGTGAAACGTGAAACGTGACCAGTGAGGCATCTCGTTTCACGCATCACGTTTCACGCCAAACCCCACGAGGTCCCAAAAGTCCGCTAATTACCCAATTACCCAATTACTCAACATATGGATTTCAAAACCATTTACGCCACCAAAGCCGAAGCGTACGAGGCGATGATTACCCCGGAAGATTACCAGGGCAATTTGCTGCCTGCGCTGGAACGGATACGGCCGTTCACCCACCAACATGTTGTCGAATTTGGCGCCGGCACCGGGCGGCTCACCTGCCTGCTGGCTCCGCTGGCAGCTCACATCCACGCCTGCGACAGCTCCGCCCCCATGCTCAGCGTTGCGGAGCGCAAGCTGAAGGCGGGCGGCTGGCACAACTGGCAGCTGCACCACGCCGACAACGCCCACCTGCCCCTGCCCAACCACAGCGCCGACATCGCCATCGAGGGCTGGAGCTTTGCCCACGCCCGCGGCTGGTTCCCCGACACCTGGCAGCACGAAGTGGGCAAAATGATGACCGAGATGCAGCGCCTTCTCAAACCCGGCGGCACCTTCATCCTGCTGGAAACGCTGGGCACTGGCTACGAAACGCCCACGCCGCCCGGCCCGCACCTGGCCGAGCTGTACGACTGGTGGACCCAAACCTACCAGCTCAACCACACCTGGATTCGCACCGACTACCGGTTCCAGTCCCCCGAAGAAGCCGCACACCTCACCCGCTTCTTCTTCGGCGACGAGCTGGCCGATCGTATTTTGGCCAACCGGATAACCATCCTGCCAGAATGCACCGGCATTTGGTGGGGAACGGTGTGAATGTTATTATCCAGTGAGCGAGTGAAAAGTGAAAAAACCCAATTTTCCTCCCCGCACGGGGGGCGCAACGCCCTCGTGCGGGATACCAACTGGACGGTTACACAAACTGGCAAACTCACTACGAACAAGCTAGCAAACGAGCAACTATGACTGATTCTCATAACTATCCAAGCAGTAAAACAATCCACCGGGAACAGCTGCCCAACGGCATCACGGTGCTGGTATACGAACGGCCTGGCTCCCAATCGGTTGTAATTGAGGGGTATTTGCGCGCGGGGGCGCTGGCGGAGACGCCGGAACAGAGCGGCCTGGCCAACTTTACGGCCGTTTCCCTCATGCGCGGCAGCCAGCAATACAGCTTCGACGACATCTACGAGAAGCTGGAAGCAGTCGGCGCGGAGTTGAGCTTTAGCAGCGGCTACCACCTCACCTCCTTCTCGGCCCAATCCCTGGCCGAAGACGCCGACCTGGTGCTCAACCTGCTGGCCGACGTCGTGCGTCACCCCGTCTTCCCCAAGCCGCTGCTCAACCAGCTCAAAGGGCAGATCATCACCGGGCTGCAAATGCGGGCCAACGATACGCAGCAGATGGCCAGCGAGGCATTTCGCCAGCTGATCTATCCCGAGCATCCATACGGCCGTTCCCAAAATGGCTCCCTGCAAACCGTGCCCACGCTCACTGCCGCCGACGTGCAGCGCTTTCATGCCGATTTTTATGGGCCGCAAGGTTTGGTCATCTGCCTGGTGGGGGCGCTCAGCCCGGCCCAGGCCGTGGCCAAAGTTAGCCAGGTGCTGGGCGATTGGCGCCGCCCCAACCAGCAGCCTGTGCCCGCCCTGCCGGAGTTGGTGCTGCCAGACGGCCGTCTCTATCACCACCACGTCATGCCAGACAAATACCAGAGCGACATCGCCCTGGGCCGCCCTGGCCCGCCGCGTAACGCCCCCGACTACCTGGACGCCAGCCTGATGAACACCGTCCTGGGCGTCTTTGGCATGATGGGGCGCGTCGGCAAAAACGTGCGCGAGGCGCAGGGGCTGGCTTACTACGCCTACAGCAGCCTGCAGGGCGGCCTGGGTCCGGGCGCCTGGTCGGCCGCGGCGGGCGTCAGCCCGGATAAGGTGGAACAGGCCACCAACAGCATCCTGGACGAAATTGCCCGCATCCAAAACGAGCCCGTGCCCGCCGCCGAACTGGCCGACAGCCAGGCATACCGCATCGGCTCGCTGCCCGTCGGGCTGGAAACCAACAGCGGCATCGCCAGCGTCATTGCCGACATGGAGCTGTACGATTGGGGACTGGATTATCTGCTGGAGTATCCCGACCTGGTGCGGGCCATCACCCCAGAGCGGGTGCAGGCCGCTGCCCAGAAATACCTGAGCACGGAAAAATTAGGCATTGCCGTCGCCGGACCAAAAATTTAGGAGATTGGAGACTGGAGATTGGAGATTGGGGATTGCGTTAATCCCCAGTCTCTAATCTCCAATCTCCCTCAGCTCAAATGCCACAAGGATGAAACATGCTAGCCGTTGGCGTAGACATGATCGAAATAGCCCGCATTGAACGGGGCATTCAGCGCCACGGCGACCGGTTTTTGCAGCGCTTTTTTACCGGTCAGGAGATTGCCTATTGTAACGGCCGTATCCCCAGCCTGGCCGGTCGTTTTGCCGTCAAAGAAGCGGTGAGCAAGGCGCTGGGCACGGGCATCGGTGACATCAGCTGGACCGATGTGGAGGTGGTGTGCGACGGCCGTGGCAAACCCCAACTGGTGCTGCACAACCAGGCCAACACCCTGGCCGCCAACCAGGGGCTGACCCAGTGGGACATCAGCCTCTCTCACACCGACACCCACGCCATTGGCTTTGTGGTGGCGCTGGGCGGTTAAAAACTAAACCCTCACCCCAGCCCTCTCCCACAGGGAGAGGGAGTCAGATTCCCTCCCCCTCGGAGGGGGAGGGCCAGGGTGGGGGTCTTTTCAGGAGGACACAGATCATGACAACCTGGACAGCCCCCGATGGCTCCGACATCAATTTTGAACAATACGGCGGCAGCGATGCCAGCAAACCTTTTTTGCTCTTGCTGCCCGGTCTGCTGGGAGCGATCAGCAGCCAGTGGCGGCCGTTTCTCAAGCCCCTTTCCGAGCAATACCGGCTGCTGTTGGTGGATTTGCGTGGACACGGCCGTTCGCAAAACAACGCTCCCACCCTCAATGTCACCCAAATGGCCGAAGATATTTCTGGCCTACTGGATCACCTGAACGTCGAACGGCTGCACATTGCCGGGTACAGCCTGGGCGGCTACCTGGGCCTGATGTTGGCCCTCGGTCAGCCACGCCGCGTGGTTACCCTGCTGATGCACGCCACCAAGTTTTACTGGACGGCCGATGCCGTGGCCAAGATGCAGCAGCAGCTCGATCCCGACGTGATGGCCCAAAAAGTGCCCACCTACGCCGATCAGCTGGTGAAAGACCACGGCGGGCGGCAGTGGCGCACCCTGGTGCGGCAGGCGGCCGAACTCACCGCCAGCCTGGTGGAGAAAGGTCTCGCGGAACGGCAGCTCAAAAATGCCCAGCTGCCCGTGTTGGTGAGCGTCGGCGACCGGGATGAACTCGTGCCGCTGCCCGAAGCATTCCGCCTTAGCCGAGCCCTGCCTAACGGCGAGCTCCTGGTGCTGCCCAACACGCGCCATCCGTTGCAAACGGTGCGCCTGGTGCCCCTGCTGCCCATGATGCAAACATTTCACACGGAATAAAAGTAAACAGTCAAAGTATGTCGAAACGAACCTTACTTGCAGTTCTGGCTCATCCCGACGATGAGTCTTTTGGTCCGGGCGGCACGTTTGCCCGGTATGCCGCCGAGGGGGTGGATGTGCACATCGCCATCGCCACGGATGGGGCGGCCGGATCGGTGGCCGCGGGATATGAAGATGCGCGGGAGAAACTGGCGGAGGTGCGGGCCAAGGAGCTGGAAACGGCCGTTTCCCTCCTCGGCGCCACGCTGCACCAGCTGGGCTACCGCGATTCTGGCTACATCGGCGACCCGGCCAACGACCACCCGGAAGCATTTGTCCAGGCCGACCGCCAGGAAGCGATCGGCCGGGTGGTGAAGCTCATTCGCGAAATACGGCCGCAGGTTATCATCACCCACGATGAAACGGGCGGCTACTTCCACCCCGACCACATCCAGTGCTGGCAGATCACCGTGCCTGCCTTCCACGCCGCGGGTGATCCGGAAAAATTCCCGGAAATTGGCCCCGCGCCCTACCAGCCAGAACGGCTCTACTACACCGCCTTTCCCAACACCTGGGTCAAGTTCCTCATCTTCCTCTTTAAGCTGCGCGGCCAGGACCCGACTAAATTCGGCCGTAACAAAGACATCGACATGACCCGCGTTGGCGTGGACCGGCAGCAGTTGAGTGCCTTCATCAATTATCGCGATTATTGGGAAGTGAAGATGGCCGCCAGCGCCGCCCACGCCAGCCAGGGCGGCGGCGGCGCGTTCAGCTGGCTGCCCAAGGCAGTGCAAAAAATGCTCCTGGCCCGCGACACCTTCATCCGCGCCGAGCCACCAGTGCCGCCGGGTTACCGCGAGAAGGATTTATTTGCGGGGATTGGGGAGTAAAGGGTGCAGGTGGCAAGTTGCAGGTGGCAGGTAAGAAGCACTTGCTCAGTTGCCACTTGCTACTTTTCTTACCTTTCTTTGGGGAGTTGGTTGAGTACGGCCGTCACCGCTGGGGACTGCAAAAAGGTCGCTTTTAACGCCTCATCGGTGAAAGGCTCCACAATTTGCTGGATGACTTCGGCGGCAATGCGGTTGTGAACGGCCGCCAGGTTGGGTTGATGCGCAATCTCAGCCAGGGCGGCGTGCAGCTGCCACAGCAGCACCCGGTTTTCCGTCTCGTGCGCCAGGAAGATAGCCCGCTGCCACAGCCCTTCGGCCGAGGTATTGTTGCCCATCATTTGCTCAAACCGGCCCAGCACGTACAGCCCGTTGGCCAGATGCCAGCGCGACTGCCCCGGTTCGGCGGCCGCCAGCAGGGTGTGGGCATATGTGTGCCCGCTGAGGTCATGGCGCGCCAGCGCCACGCGGGCCAGCGCGTAGAGCGTGTGGAAATAAATCTCCGGGGCCTGGATTTCTTGCGCTGTGTCGTGGGCCCGCTGCAAATACGATTGGCTTTCGTCCCATTTTTGCTGCTGCGCCAGGTCCAGCCCCAGGTTGCGGCACAAATCGGCCTCCTGCAGGCGGAAGTTGGCCGCTTCAGCCAGGGCCAGACCTTCACAATGACAGGCCAGGGCCTTTTCGGTGGCGTGCAGCACCTGGTAACATTCGCCCAGGTTGTTCAACACAGACACCAGACCGCTGCGCCGCTTCATTTCCCGGGACAGCTTCAGGCTCTTCTCAAACGCCTGGATCGCTTTGTGGAAGTGGCCGGTGGTGGCGTAGGCGATGCCAATCTGGTTGTTGGACTGCGCCTGGCCGTAACTGTCGTTGAGCTGCTCAAACAGGGCGTTCGCCTGGTTGAGGTAGCTGGCGGCCAGGTTGACATCTCCTTCCAGCAGGTGCGTGCCGCCCAGCCCGGCCAGCGCTTTGGCCCGGCCCGGCGTGTAGTTGAGGGCCACAGAAAGGTCAAGGGCTTCCTGGCAGGCGGCGAGGGAACGGCCGTACTGCCCCAACCCGCGCGAACGATTGCCAATCAGCACCAGCGCCTCGACGGCGTGTTGGCTGGTGCCCGCTTCCAGGTAGTATTGCTCGTAGGCTGCCAGGGCCGCCACCTGTTCGCCCAGTTCGCTGAGCAAATCGCCGCGATCTTTCAGGCTGGTGAGGCGGATATTCTTGACGGAAGGGTCACTGGTTTGGGGATCGGTATTGGCCAGGATTTCTGTGTAGGTATCAACGGCATCCCAGAAACGGCCGTCCTGAGCGGCCATTCGTGCCAGTTCCAACTGCTGTTCGTTCGTTGATGAAATCATAAAATTTCAATCCGGTAACTTTTGGTCTAAGATACCGTTGAAGACTTACAGAGGCAATGACGATCAGGTATAATGCCGCCCTGGAAAAAAGCTGACCACCACGGTCATACCAAGAGATTGAAGGAAAAGTGAACAACTTACAGAGCCGAGATTGGAGATTAGAGATTAGAGATGGAAACACCATCTACTCTCCAATCTCCAGTCTGCAATCTTCCGTAACTTATTTGATCATGTTACCAAGGAGCTTGAAATGAACATTTTTCGCCGCGTGCTGCGCTGGCTGTTTATTTTAGGGGGCTTTGCCGCCGGACTTATTGCCGTAATTGCGGCCGTTTTTGCCAAACGCCTCATCAGCCCGTTGCGCCAGCCGCTGTGGGGCACCCCTGCTGACCTGGACGTGCCTTACGAGTCAGTCGCCTTTCCTGCCGCCGATGGCGTGCGGCTGAGCGGCTGGTTTGTGCCTGCCCCAACAGATTCGCCGCGGCAGGGCGCCACACTCGTGTTGGTGCACGGCTGGGGCTGGAACCGCCTGGGTGAAGCCGCCACCGATGCCCTGGCTAACCTGACGGCCGCTTCCCAGGTGGACCTGCTGCGGCTGGCCCATAGTTTACATAACGACGGCTTCGGTCTGCTGCTGTACGACAGCCGCAACCACGGCGAAAGTGGCAGCCAGCCGCCAGTGCAGTTTGGCGAGGCGGAGGCGAAGGATTTGTTGGGGGCGCTGGCGTATTTACACGGCCGTCCCGAAGTTGCGCCCAACCGGATCGGCGTCATTGGGTTTTCGGCGGGGGCCAACGCTGTGCTGTACACGCTGCCGCAAACCAACCAGATTCAGGCGGCGATTGTCGTGCAGCCGACGTCGCCGGCCCACTTTGCCAGCCGCTTTGCTGCGCATTTGCTGGGGCCGTTGGGCAAAGCCGTGATGCCGCTTACGGAGCTGATTTACCGGCAGGCTGGGGGACGGCCGTTTAAAGAGTATCGCCCGGGAACGGCCGCAGCGCAGGCGGGTCGCACGCCAGTGCTGTACATCCAGGGGCGCGGTGATCCCTGGGGTAGCCCGGAAGATGTAACCCAGATGGCTGCCGCCACGCCCAATGTCAGCGGTCCTCTGCTGGTAGAAACCACCGACCGCTACGGCGGCTACCAATACCTCATCGACAATCCGGCCATCGCCACCGCCTTTTTTGAGCAGCATTTACCGGAGTGATTGAGACATGAAAGTTGGTTTGGTCGGATTGGGCAATTTGGGCACGGCCGTAGGCAATCTGCTTGCCCAAAACGGCCACGAGGTGCTGGGCTGGGAGTATCAGCAGGCAGTGGTGGAGGAGATCAACCAGGCACACCACAACAGCCGTTTTTTAGCGGGCGTGCCGCTGCACCTTCAGCTGCGGGCGACAAATGAGTTAACGGCCGTCTTCCAGCACAGTGAAGTGGTTTTTATTGCCATTCCCTCAGCTTTTGTGGAAAGCACATTGCTGTCGGTTAAAGAATTTATCGACCAGGACACAGTGTTGGTCAACATGGCCAAAGGCATCGACCAAAAAACGGGCCTCACCTCCTTCCAAACGCTTACGTCTCACTTTCCCGCCCAGCCGCTCGTGATGCTGTCTGGTCCTTCCATTGCCAACGAGTTTGCCCGCGCCATGCCCACGGTGGTTGTTTTGGCGGGCGACGGCCGTCACAATCTGCTCAAAGTGGCCAAACTGCTGGACAACGATTATTTCCGCACCCGCTTTTCTCACGATGCCGTGGGTGTAGAGCTGGGCGGCATCCTGAAAAATATCTACGCCATCGGCCTGGGGCTGTTCGATGGCAAAAAAATTCCCAGCATCAACTTTCGCGCTGTCTACCTGACCATCGCCATGGAGGAGATTGCCCGCATGGGTGTGGCCATGGGCGCTGAGATCGAAACCTTCCTTTACCTGTCCGGCATGGGCGATTTGCTGGCCACCTCGCTCAGCGAACACAGCCACAACCGCCACATGGGCGTGCTGCTGGCGCAAGGTTTTTCCCGCGAAGAAATTCAAGCCAAGATGGGTGTGCTGCCGGAGGGGTATAACACGCTTCGAGTCATGCTCTACGTGGCGGAAAAGCTGCACATCGCCATTCCCCTGGCCAAAGGTCTATGGGACGTGGTCCAGGGGCGCTACGAAGCCGAGCGGTTCATCTTCTCGTTCATCAAGGATTTTGTGGAATAAACAGATCCACAAGTTGATTCACGCATAAAATTTTGTGGAGGAAACGGTCTACGGCCGTTTCCTCTTTTTTTTTCCACCTTCCTCAAACACAGTTTCTTCTTGGATTAACACGCCTCTGCCAAAAATGAGTGAATTGTTAATCGACGCCGAAAAATATTGTCGATATATAGACAAAAGTTGTACACTGTCTAAGTATTGTCAACATACCTGAAATAAAAATGTTCGTTAAGGGAGAACAAAATGAAAAAAGTTGTGCTTCAATCTTTACTGGCTTTAGCCTTGCTCTTTGGATTTCTGGTGCCATCGGCCGCTGCCGATGGCAACCAAACCATTGCTGAAATTGCCATTGGCGATGACCGCTTCGAAACGCTGGTAGCGGCCGTGGTGGCCGCCGACCTGGTGGATACGCTCTCTGGCGGCGAATGGACCGTCTTTGCCCCCACTGATGATGCCTTCGCCAAGCTGGGCTTCAACGCCGACAACATCGCCACCGCCTTCAGCAAGGAAGAGCTGACCGACATCCTGCTCTACCACGTCATCTCCGGTGAGGTTTCCTCCGAGAAGGCGCTGACCGCACTGGGTGATGTGACCATGGCCAATGGCGCCCGCGCTGGCCTGAAGTTCTTCCAGGGTGATCTGTACGTCAACGACGACGCCAAAGTCATCATCGCCGACATCGACGCCGCCAACGGCATCATCCATGCCGTAGACACGGTGATCCTTGGCCCCTGGCCCAAAGAAGCGGCCCCGGCCAGTAGCGGCTCCAGCAGCAGCGCCGCCGCCAGCAGCCCAGGCACGATTGTCGACATTGCGGTGAATAACGGCAATTTTGATACCCTCGTCGCTGCGGTTACGGCCGTTGGATTGGCCGATACCCTGTCTGGTGGTGAGTGGACCGTCTTCGCTCCCACCGACGCGGCCTTCGCCAAATTGGGCCTCAACGCCGACAACATCGCCACTACCTTCAACGAGGTGGAATTGACCCGCATTCTGCTTTACCACGTCATTCAAGGCGAGGTCTTCTCCGACAAAGCCTTGACCCTGCTGGGCGACGTCACCATGGTGAGCGGTGAAAAAGCTGGCCTGAAATATTTCGAAGGCGACCTGTACGTCAACGACGACGCCAAAGTCATCATTGCCGACATCAACGCCAGCAACGGGGTGATTCATGTCGTAGACACCGTCATCCTCGGCCCATGGCCGAAAGAGTAAGGTGGGGAAGCAGGTAGTAAGAAGTAAAAAGTAAGAAGTGAAAAGAAAAAGCGCTCTTCAAAATTTGGAGAGCGCTTTTTTTTACTTTTTGAATATGTTGTGTAGAGACGTTGCGGTGCAACGTCTCTACGACCCTACCCGTAGGCGCGGCGCAGGTGGCAGAGGGTGGTAAAGGCGGCTTCGCTGACGCGGAAATCGGTGTCGCGAGCGGCCGTTTCTAGTGCCGGTATCGCATCCAATGCGGGCAAATGACTGAGCAGGGTAGCCGCCGCCGCACGCAGCTTGGTGTCGTCGGACTCACTAATCAGCTGAACCAGGAAGGGCATCGCCGCCGCGCCGTCCGGCACAATACTGCCGTCTTGACGGAAAGCCATCGTCAGCCAACGCTGCTCCGCTGGATTGGGCGGTTCCCAGCGCGCCATCTTGCGCCGCGCCCGCAGCGTCTCCAGGGCGCCATTGGCCGCCGAGCGCACGTACCACTCATCATCGTGCCGCTCCACCTGGATAAGCTGCTTTTCCACCCAGGGCACGTCCAGCAAGGACAGGCCCAGCACCGCTGCCCGGCGCACCTGCACATCCTCATCGCTGAGCGCCTCTTTTAAGATTTCGGCGCCGCGTGCTCCATTCAGCGCCAATCCCTCGGCCACGATTCGGCTGAGCACCTCGTCATCGCTGAGCAGCATCGCCAGCAGCGGCCGTTCCGCCAGGGGGTGGTGCTGCTGCAAGAGCAGGCCGGAGACGGCCGTCTGCCGCACCCATTCATCGCCATCCGTCAATAAACCAGCCAGCTGCTCGATGGCCTGGTCACTGCCTAGTCGAGCCAGCGCCGCCGCACCCATCTGCCGCAAAAACGGGTCTGATCGCTCCAGCAGCTGCGACACAAAAGCCGTGACCCCCGGCTCGTTCGAGTGAACCATAGCGGCCATCGCCCGCTGGCGCAGCACCTGGGTAAATGAGGTGGTCGAGCGAATGATCTGCCCCAGCAGAATCATCGTTTGCCGCCGCCACTCACTTTTTTCGGCCGTCAGCGGCAGCCAGGACGCCGCCTGGAACACCGATTCGCGCGACGGGCTGGTATCTTTCCCTTGCAGCAGTTGTTTGGCCAGCGGGGCCGGATTCACCTGCGCCACGTAAAAACGCAGCACCTGGGCCCATTCGCCATCATACAGGTGGGCCGCGGCCGCCGCTTCATCCGCCTGGGCCACCAGGTAACCGGCCGCTAAAAAGTCTCGCCACAGCGTGCCGCGGCAGCTCACACTGCCGCTGCCCCAGGTCACAAACACGGCACTGCTCCTCAGCGACTTTTGCAGCCGACCTGAGATGGTCCGGTTGACCTGCCCGTCAGCGCCGGTAGCAAACTGGGCAAGTACGGCCGTTATCTCCGTTGTGCCCAGCGCCAGCTTACCCTCTTGCAGCATGGTGTAGGCCAGCTGCTGCCAAAAGGCGAGCGTTTGATCATCGGGCGGCTGCCTGCCAGAGAGCAGCGGCACACACTGCTGCAGCAAATCGCCTAGAGGCAGCGGCCGTTTAACCTCGGGCGATGCATTCCCCAAACTGCGGAGAGCAAAATTGAGGGTGGTAGTGACGGCCGTCTGGCCCGGCTGCCAAAAATAGGTCAATCGCGGCGGCTGGCTCACCGACAGGGCCTGGGTCGCCTGGGCGGCAAAGCTCTCCACCTCGCCCAGCCGCCAGGGCAGCAGGGTGGTCCAGGTAAAACCCAGCTCCAGCAGCAGCCCATGCCCCGAGAGCCCCGCTGCGACAAACACCTGGGTTTGTTTGTACTTGTGCAGCAGCGCTTCCAGCCACTCGCCTACATTCGGCCGTTTGGGCACGGCCAGTTCATCCCAACCGTCCAGCAGCAGCAGCACCTGCCCCGCCTTCAGCTTTTGGTGCAGCAAATCTTTGATACCAGGGCTGGTGAGCGGATTGGCTCGTTTTTGCAGAGCGCTGGTCAGCACCGCTTCTGCAGTTTCCATCTCGCCCCCGGCGGCCAGCCCCAGCTCGGCCACGTGCACCAGCACCGGCAGGGTGTTGATGAGCTGGGCATCGCCACCTTCGCCGCTGGCGGTGGCGCAGCGCCAGGCAAGGTGCGCCAGCAAGGTGGTTTTACCCACCCCCGGTTCCCCGGCGATGATGACACGACGGCCGTTTTGCAGCAGCTGGTTCACGGTCATTGTGGGCGGTGTGGGCAGCCCCATGCCTTTGGCCCACTCCGGCCAGAGGTAGCTAAACGCCGTGGCCCCACGATCTTCGGGCAGCAGCGAGGGATCTTCCAGCGGAGCTAGCAGGCGGGGCGTCACAAAGAGGGTGTTCAGCCCGGTTTCATGGGCAAGGAGGTGATGGGTGTTGGCGTAAGCGGCCGTTTCCGCCAGGAACCGCACCAACACCCCAGAACGCAAATACGCGATGCGCTCGCGCACCCAGCCCGCAAACCGGGCGTAGGTTTGCCGCAGCCAGGGCAGCAGGCGGAGCACACCATAGGCGACTACCAGGCCCAGGACCAGGCCAAGGATGAAGGAAAGCGTGTCAAACTGCCAGTTTTGGAATCGTTGCATCGGTCAGTGTCTGCTTTTTTTTGGTTGAATGAGAGGGATTATAACACGGCCGTAAACGCTTTTCTCGAAAAATTTACGGTCATTCCACGGCCAACTCTCCCGCTTGCCTGAAATCCACAGCACGCAAAACACCTGGAACAGCCATCCGCCTCCATAAAGAAACCAAGCATTCAGCCAAAAAAGTGTCAAAAACAAGAACAGGAATAACATTAGATAACCACCTAACAAGGCTGTGTACCTGCAATACGAAATCTTTCCGTAAGTGTAAATGTAACTTCCTCTGGATATGTTAATCCAGTCTCATAGTAGTAACTTCTCAAAGAGCAGAGTAGCGTAAACTTAAGCAAGCGAAACAGAAGAAAAAGAGCTGCCCCATATCAATAAAAAATAGATAAATAGAAAAACGAGTTTTCCAGAAATCAAGTCTGTGTTCAAAAACCCACGCATAGCAAACATTCACGGATCAACTCATGGAAGGTGCTGTTTTACCAGACACTGAATTGGGTGAACGTGCAACCCAGCCAGGTGACCTTTTCTGAGGGCGATATGCCTGCAGAAAATTATCTATGCACTCACCAATAAGTTAAAAATCAAGAATTTAAGAAGGAGGTGATTATATAAAACAAGCATCCGTTTGAATTAAGTAAACTGCACAAGGATGTGGAAAGAAGTAAGCCAAATTTGGTGCGGTTTGCTCAAGTAATTGGTGAATGACCGTCAATCTAATGTCAAAAACTTTCTGCCAATTACTAAAATTCGGAAGACTAACCGAAAAAACATTCAACCTTACAACGTATCATTTAAACAGGAGAACAGATGTTTAAGAAAACCCCAAAAAAGAGTGTGCTTACATTGATGCTTTTGGCACTGCTGACACTCGTCCTGGTTCTTTCCTCCGCCTCTCTTGGCTTCGCGCAGGACGAGGGGCTAACGGCCACAGGCAACGTCGCTGTTGACTCCACTTTCAGCAACGAAAAAGCCGTCGCGGCGAACCGCGTTGAAGTTGGCGAACTGGAAGAAGTCAACATTATTATCACCGTCGACGAAGCTGTCGACGCTGGTACTCTCAAAGATACCCTTTCCGCCTTTGGTCAAGTCACATACGAATACGACACCGTTTTCAACGGCTTGGCCGTCTCCCGGGTAAGTGGTGCTAGCCTGGATGCGATTACCGGCATCGCTGGCGTTACCGGCATCTACCTGGATCAGGAAATGGAGCTGAACACCGATGCCGGTCCACAGTGGATTGGCGCACCAACAGTTTGGAACGCCCTCGGTGGCCAGGAAAACGCTGGTGAAGGCGTTATCGTTGGTATCTTGGACTCCGGTATCTGGCCAGAAAACCCCTCCTTCGCCGATCCCGACCCCAATGGCAACCCGTACCCTGCACCGGCACAGACCTACACCTGTGACCTGGGCAGCGTGCAGGCCGATGGCGACGATCTGGGTATCGACTTTGACTGTAACAACAAACTCATCGGCGCCTACCGCTTTATGGCCACCTTCGAAGCCAACCGCGTGTTTATGGATGATGAATTCCTGACCGCTCGTGATAACGATGGCCATGGTTCCCATACCGCCAGCACCGTTGCCGGTAACAGCAACGTTGATGTGACCGTTCTGGGCAACAACATGGGCCTCATCTCTGGTGTGGCTCCCCGCGCCCAAATCATTGCCTACAAAGTCTGTGGTTCCGTCCCCGGCACCTCCAGCTGTTTCGGCAGTGACTCGGTTGCGGCTGTTGAGCAGGCCATTCTTGATGGCGTAGATGTAATCAACTTCTCCATCGGTGGCGGCAGCGACCCCTACAACGACATCGTTGAACAGGCCTTCTCTGTGGCTTACGACAATGGTGTGTTTGTTTCCGCTTCTGCGGGCAACTCTGGCCCCGGCGCTGACACTGTGGCGCATCGCGGTCCCTGGACGATGACCGTAGCAGCCAGCACTCACGATCGTGGTTACGTAGCCAACGTTGTGCTTGAAGCCGATGGCGAAACACTGACCCTCGACGGTGTTACCATCACCGGCGGCTTCGGCCCGGCGCCAGTTGTTTTGGCCGCTGATTATGGCGACGCCCTCTGTTTGGAACCATTTGCTCCTGGCACCTTCAACGGCGAAATTGTTGTTTGCGAACGCGGTATCAATGCTCGCGTAAGCAAGAGCTTCAACGTAGGTGAAGGTGGCGCTGGCGGTATGATCCTCTACAACCCCGCCCTGCAAACGTTGAACACCGACTCCCACTGGGTCCCCAGCATCCACATTCAGAATGACGCTGGCGCTGTCCTGTTGGACTTTATGGCTGCCCACAGTGATGTGATGGGTACGCTGAGCGGTGGCCTGAAAGCTACAGTTCAGGGTGACGTCATGGCTTCCTTCAGCTCCCGCGGTGGTTCCAACCAGACCCTGGGTATCAGCAAGCCAGACGTAACCGCCCCTGGCGTGAACATCCTGGCGGCTTACTCCCCGTCCGTTGCTGAACCGATTGGTGTTCCGAGCATTCACAGCCTGCTCAGCGGTACCTCCATGTCCAGCCCGCATACGGCTGGTGCTGGCGCCCTGCTGAAGGCTCTGCATCCCGACTGGACGCCTGGTCAGATCAAGTCTGCCCTGATGATGACGGCTACGGTTGACGGCGTTTACAAAGAAGACGGCGTTACCCCTGTTGATCACTATGATGTTGGTTCTGGCCGCATTGACCTGAATGCTGCTGGCAACCCTGGCCTGAGCATCTCCGAAACGGCCGCTAACTTCTACTTGCACGAAGGCGACTTGTGGCACTCCAACTATCCCAGCCTCTACCTGCCCAGTATGCCAGGCCAGATAACTGTACAGCGTACATTGCACAGTGAACTGAACTATAATGCCAACTGGTTCATCACCGTTGAAGGCGATGAGGATCTTATTGTGGATGCTCCGTCGATGGTGCGTCTCCGCGCTGGTCGGAACAAGACCATCACCATCCACGTCGATGCCAGCACGGTGCCGGTAGGTGAAACCCGTATGGCTGTTTTGCTCCTGACACATGGTGATCATGAGCTGCGCTTCCCCATCACGATCGTTCGTGAACAAGCGCCGGTGACCATCGACAAGGTCTGTGACTCCGCCAGCCTGGCTCCGAAAGAAGCAACCGAATGTACAATCACCATCACCAACACCAGCTTTGACGAAGCCAACTACAGCATGAGCGATTTGCTACCGCGTGGTCTATTCTTGGTGAACGGCAGTGTGGAAAATGCTAACCAGAATAACCGGCGCCTGCTGACCGCCAGCGGCACGCTGTATGGTGCTGCCCCGTCCATCGTAGATGCCGCGGTTGATCCGCTGGCTTCCCCGGCCGGTTACCTGGCTCTGGGCGGCTATAGCAGCACCCTGGACCTGGGTGGCTCGGATGAAAGCATCGTCAACGTGACGGTTCCGGCCTTTGTTTACGCTGACGAGGTCTACAACACCATCGGTGTCGTTTCCAACGGTTACATCGTTGTTGGTGGTGGCACAGGCGCTGACGTTGATTACGTCAACCAGCCCATCCCCAGTGAAGACATACCGAACAACATCCTGGCTCCGTTCTGGACCGACCTGAACCCAACCTTTGGTGGTCGTATCCTGGTGAACACACTGACCAACACTGTGAACTCCTGGATCGTGGTGGAATGGGAAGCTGTTTCCAACTACGGCGACGGCGAACTGAACACCTTCCAGGTTTGGATCGGCTACGGTGGCGCTGAAGACATCAGCTTCGTCTACGGTCCTCAGATCTCCGATGGTGACGGTGGATTCCTGACCGTTGGCGCCGAGAACAAGTTCGGCAACACCGGTGGCCAGATTTACTACGACGGCGTCGGTGATGCTCCGGCTCCGTCCTACCCGAATGGCGACTACGAGGTTGACGTCTTCTCCACCCCAGGTGCTCCTGGCGAGACCCACGTGGTGACCTTCAAAATGTTTGGTATGCAACCCGGTGATTGGACCAACTGCGCCGAAATGACGTCAGATACGTTTGAAGGCACGGCCGTTTCCTGCTTCAGCGGTGAAATTAGCAACGGTGCTCAATAACAATTATCGTCTCACCGGCAGCTAGACTGCCAGTAAGGTAAACAAAAGCGGGATGGTCACAAATGATCATCCCGCTTTTTATTTTGCCAAACGAGGGCAAAAGCTTATAAGACGATAGGACTCTGCTTCACCCGGCAGTGGGCGGCCTCAATGATGCTTTGAATTTCTCGCACGGCCCGCTCTTGTCCATCTTCGGCGTTAACCACCCAGTAATCAAATTCCTGAATCCGCTTCATTTCCTGCCGGGCCACGGCGATGCGCAAATTGAGCTCCTCGATGGTTTCCGACTTGCGCTCGCGCAGACGGCGCACCAGCTCAGACTCCGTTTCTGTAGTGAGGAAGACACAGATGGCATTGGGAATGAGCTTGCGAATGGTGGCCGCGCCCTGAACATCCACGCGCATGATCACGTCTCGCCCACTTTTGAGCGCATCGCGGATTTGCTGCTTGGGAATACCCTTGTAGTCGTTGTAAACCACAGCATATTCCAACAAATCGTTGTTCTCGATCATTTCGGCAAACTGATCGTTGGTGAAGAAAAAGTAGTCCACGCCATGCACCTCACCGGCTCTCGGTGGCCGGGTTGTGGCGGTCACCACAAAGTAAAAACGATTGGGGTCCGTATCAATCAGTTTGCGGGCAATGGTGTCTTTTCCAACGCCGGAAGGGCCAGAAATGACAATGAGTTTTGGATGATATTCTTTTTGATACAAACTTTCTTCTACCACTTTAACCTCCTTTAAGTATGGCTGTTTTGGGGCCGTCTGGTGGGTACGGCCGTTTGATAACTCTTCTATTGCTACGTATAATGGCTTTAAAGTATCGATTTTCAACAAGAAGGAACTTGCACGATGCCTCTTTACGACTATCGTTGCCAGGCGTGTGGCAAACCAGCACGCCTGCAATTTTCATACAGTGAGTATGGCAAGGTTCAACCCGTTTGTCCACACTGCGGCAGTCTGGACATCAAGCGCCGCATCAGCCGGGTGGCCCTGGCGAAATCGGAAGATGCCCGGCTGGACTCCATGATGGATGACAGCAGCCTGGATGGCCTGGATGAAAACGATCCGCGCTCGTTGGGCAAGTTTATGCGCAAAATGGGGAATGAAATGGGCGAAGACTTGGGCGATGAGTTTGACGAGGTGGTTGATCGGTTGGAAAAGGGCGAATCGCCAGAAGCGATTGAACAATCGATGCCAGATTTAGGCGGTGGCTCTGATTTTATAGACGATTAACCAGACCCTACCCGAACTTTTTCCAGACGGCCCAACAGCGCCGCTTGTAAATCTGCCTGAACGGCCGTTATCGACCGGTCCGCATCAATCACCACCCACCTTGCCGGGTTGGCGGCCACCAGCTGGTGATACCCTTCGCGCACCCGCTGGTGAAACTGCACCGCTTCTAGATCGAGCCGGTTCATCTCCAGGCCACCGCCGGTGCGCCGCGCCAGGCCTTGTTCCACGTCGATGTCCAGCAAAAAAGTAATGTCTGGCTGCAACCCGCCGGTGGCAATGTGTGTCACCTGGTGCAGGTGTACCAGGTTCAGGCCACGACCGTAACCCTGGTAGGCAATGGTGCTGTCGGCAAAACGATCGCACAAAACCGTGTGGCCTGCGTCGAGCGACGGCCGTATCACTTCCCCCACCAGCTGCGCCCGCGAGGCGGAGTAGAGCAGCATTTCAGCTATGGGAGTCATGGCCGTGTTGGCCACGTTGTGCACGCAGGCCCGAATCTCATCCCCGATGGGCGTGCCCCCCGGCTCCCGTGTGGTTACCACCGAAAACCCGCGCTGATGCAAAAAAGAGGCCAGCAGGGCAATCTGGCTGGATTTGCCGCTGCCCTCTGGCCCCTCAAAGGTGATAAACATGCCCATGACTACTGGTCAGTACGTGCCGCGCTGAAGATGCGCACGTACCGGTTGGGTTCCTTGCCATAGCTGTGTGAAACCAGGTTTGCCTGGCGCGCCAACTGGTGCTGGTAACGCCGGATGGCCGATCCAACCGGCCGTAAATCCACCGAAGCCTGCCCGGCATTGATCAATTCAATCCCGCGCTCCGCTTCAGCAATGGCGGATTCAAAAGGGTCGGTGGCGCTGGGGGCATCCAGGTCCATCACCTGGATCAGAAAGCTTTCCATCTGGTTGGTGGTGTTGGCCCGCAGCACATACACCGGTGTCCGGCGGCGTTCGGCGTCGTTGATGAGCTGGCGCCGCTTGCGGTAGTAGCTTTTCAGAGTCACCAGCACGTCGGCTTCAGGCAGGGTGTTGACCAGGGTGATGTGGACTTTGAGCCTCTTGGCAGCCTGGATCAGCCGGTTGCGCGCCACGCCGTAGGCGAAGATGTGCAGGGTGTCTTGTTCTGCTTCGGCCGGCCCGATTGGTTCAGTGGGCAGCTCAATTCTGGGTTCGCCAGACCTGGTGTTGCCGTTGGAGCCGGTGGGGCCGTTGGTGAAGATACGGCCGTTCCGCTCCTCACGCTCTTTACGCGGGCGGTTTTCACGCCGCCCTGTCACTGCCGCCGAAGTCACCACTGCATTTTGCTGTTCTACCTGCACCTTGCCCTGCTCATCTCGGGAGCGAAACTCTACCCGGAAAGGCTGGCCGCGCAGCATGGAATCCACCGAAGCCGTAACGTCTGGATGAACCAGCAGCTGCTCCCGATCCTGAATCTCGATCAGTACGTCGAAAGTGGGTGGGGCGCGGCGTTCCAGCACGGTCTTTTGCGTCCCCCGGCGTCGGGCTTCCTCATCGGAGAGCGTGACGCTTTCGATGCCGCCGACCAGGTCAGACAGCGTGGGGTTGAGCAGCAAGTTCTCCAGCGTATTGCCGTGCGCCGTGCCGATGAGCTGCACACCACGTTCGTTGATGGTGCGGGCGGCCGCAGCTTCGCGCTCCCGGCCAATCTCATCAATCACGATGACTTCAGGATTGTGATTTTCCACCGCTTCGATCATCGTTTCATGCTGGTGAGACGGCCGTGGCACCTGCATACGGCGCGCCCGGCCCACGGCCGGATGCGGAATATCGCCGTCTCCGCCAATTTCGTTGGAGGTATCGACGATAACCACACGCCGCTTATCGGCCAGGATACGGGCCATTTCACGCAGCATCGTTGTTTTACCCACGCCGGGGCGGCCCAGCAGCAAGATGCTGTGCCCTTCGGCAATGATGTCTTCGATGATGTCAATGGTGCCGTACACGGCCCGGCCGACGCGGCAGGTAAGCCCCACCACCTCGCCCTTCCGGTTGCGAATACCGGAGATGCGGTGCAAAGTGCGAGCAATGCCGGCGCGGTTGTCATCGTCAAAGTCGCCAATGCCGTTGACAACGGCCGCAATGTCGGCGGCGGTCACTTCTTCTCGGCGCAAAACCACTTCGCCATCGGTGTAGCGCGCGGTGGGCTGGCGGCCCAGGTCCATGACCACCTCCAACAGCTGGGTTTCACGACCAATTGATTCAATTTTTTCGGCAATATCTACCGGTAGTATGTGTAGTAGTTTTTGTAAGTCTGCTTTTGCTTGATCTACTTGTGTATGGTTCATGTATAAATTAACTTTTTTCAAAAATTGGTGTAGGGGTCGAATGTTTAGATTTTTGTCTTCTTCGACCCAGCTTTTGATACTGTCGAATGAGAGGCGCGGTAGGTGTGATGCCCTGTGCTTCCAGCGCTGCCGAAAGATCGGCCAGCGGTCGGGTAGCTTTTTGCACAATATGCTTGACCATCACTGCCTGGCTACCCCAGAGGGTAAACCCCGAGCGCTCCAGGGCATACTGGATCCAACTTTGGTAGCGGCGCACACAGCAGTAAATTGGCTTGGCCGCTACGGATGGATTCTGGCGCACAACGGCCGTAATAATCTGCTCGGCCTGGGCTTCGGCGCTGGGATGAATGAACAGGCGCATCCAGGTAGCCAGTGGCCCCACGTGAATATGAACAAAGGCAGCTAACTCATTCTCTTCATGCAACACCCAACCTGCCCCATCTTGCAGCGGTGGCATTGGTTCCACCAGCTGAACTAGGCGCGGGACCGTGTTGGCATACAACAGCTGAATGTCCCAATCATCTTCCGCCTGGCGGGGCCTTAGAATTGTGATCTCTTTTTCTGGTTTTACCACTTCACCTGGGTGCAGCACCCACACATCCTGGCGGGTGTACACCACAAACCCGGCGCGCCGCAGCACGGGCAGCTCCTCGCTAACTTCGTCTACTTCAGCCACCAGGCTGTGGATACCCCGCTGCCCAGCTTCGATAACGGCTTGATCGAGCAGGGGCAGCCAGGCGTTTTCGTTGACTTGATACGGCCGTTCACCATTGCCATCTGCCCCCGCAGCCGTGCCGTTGGGCTCCAGGGCAATATGCCCGTCACTCGTCGAACTCAGGTACAAAATGTGGGCATGCACACTTTCTTCTTCCAGGTACAGCTGAATGAAGCCCGCCAGCCCATTTTTATCCGACTTCCACACGTACGTGGGGAAGTCTCCCCCAACCAGGCTAAACAGCGCCCCGCGGGTCGGGTGCAGATTCTTGGTTAAGGCCGATTCCGTATGCAGGGAGACACCCAATTCACTCAGGCGGTGGACAAGTGGCAAATCGCGTAAATTAAACGGTCTTATCATCAGATATACAGTTTAGCAGTCGCTAAAAAGCCCGACAAGCCTCCAAAGCTATACAGGAAAAACTTTCATCAAATTCATAACCCAACGTCTTTATCACACTGGCGCACCAGTTAGTGGCAGCATTTTTCAGGGAGCACAGCCAGCCTGATAAGCTCTAATTATATCTCAAAAAGGCTGTGTTACCCCATTCCAACTTTCCTTACCTTATCATTTAAACGTGTTATAATGAGCCGCACTTGTTACACCATTTCCACTCACTGGTGGAGGAAGGAGAACTATGTCATCTTTAATTCTCACTATACGCGAAAGTGTGCGTTATCGTGGGCGGAGCGGTCACTACAGCTGGATTGCCCATCGCTTGTCCGGCCTGGCCATCCTGGGCTTCCTCGTGCTGCACGTCTGGGATACGGCCAATGCACATTTTTACCCCGAACTGTACGCCTGGTCGATTGCCCTGTTTAAGCACCCCCTGTTTGCTATGGGGGAAATTGGCGTGATGGCGGCCGTTTTATACCATGCATTTAACGGCATTCGCATCACCATTTTGGACTTCAAGCCAGAGTGGTGGAAGTACCAAAAACGCAGTGCCACGATTGTTTGGGTGTTGTTTGCGGCCGTTTTCGTCCCCATTGGCCTCTACATGCTTGTTGAATTTGTCGGGCGCTGCAGCGGTTTGGGAGCCGCCTGCTGGGAAATTCCTCGGGTAAGTGACTTCACAGGATAAGGGAGCAAAAGATCATGACAACAGCAACACCCTCCATAACGCACCGCAAGGTAAAAGTAAAATTCAATTTCGAGCGTTATGCCTACCTCTTTATGCGTATGTCTGGCCTGGTTCTGCTCATTTTGGCCGTGGGCCATATGATTATCCAGCACGTGCTCAACAGCAGCGGCAATCTCACGCTGATGTTTGTGGCGGACCAGTGGAACTCTTGGGGCTGGAAGGCGTACGACATCTTCTTACTTCTGTTCGCTATTCCCCACGGCATCAACGGGCTGCGCAACGTGCTGGATGATTATATCCACAACCCTGGGGCGATGAAGGTGATCAACATCGTTTTGGCGGTTTTTGTTGTGGTCACCGTCATTTGGGCAGCCATCGGCATTTCGCTGTTTGACCCAGAAGCGGCTCGTCAGGCTGCTCAAGGGTTACCTGGCTAAAAAATTACCGTAATTAAGTAATTTGGTAATCAGGTAATTAAAAAATCACTTTTCAACGGCAACCTAATTACTCAATTGCCCATTAACTCAATTACTCAACCAAAAGTGCAGGATAAACATGGCTAACGTAAAAATTCACACATTCGACGCCGTTATTGTAGGTGCTGGCGGCGCCGGATTAATGGCAGCGCTGTACGCCAGCAAAAAGGCCAACGTTGCCGTCATTTCCAAGCTGTACCCCACCCGTTCCCATACCGGCGCAGCGCAAGGCGGCATCGGGGCGGCCCTGGGTAACATGGAAGAGGATCGCTGGGAATGGCACGCCTACGACACCGTCAAAGGGTCCGACTACCTGGCAGACCAGGACGCTGTTGACGTTTTATGTAAAGAAGCCGTGGACACGGTGATCGAGCTGGAACACATGGGGCTGCCGTTTGACCGTTATCCCAACGGTACCATTTCTCAGCGCCGCTTTGGCGGCCACACCAACAACGAAACGGGCAAGCCGGTTATGCGCGCCTGCCACGCCGCCGACCGCACCGGCCACATGATTTTGCAGACGCTGTACCAGCAGTGTATTAAAAACAAAGTCAATTTCTTTGACGAATTTCACGTGGTAGACCTGATCCGCGTAGACAACACCGTGCGTGGTGTGGTGGCGGTGGAAATTAGCACTGGCGAATTCCACGTATTCCACAGCAAAGCGGTGCATTTTGCCACCGGTGGCTGGGGCCGCTGCTGGGAAGTCACCTCGAACGCCCACTCCCTGACGGGTGACGGCGCGGCCATCTGCCTGCGGCGCGGCATTCCGTTGGAAGACATGGAATTTTTCCAGTTCCACCCCACAGGCATTTTCCGTCTGGGCGTGCTGATTACGGAAGGCGTGCGCGGCGAGGGCGGTGTGCTCATCAATAGCAAGGGGGAGCGGTTTATGGAAAAATACGCACCCACCATTAAAGATCTGGCCAGCCGCGACGTGGTCAGCCGGGCGATTTACCTGGAGATTCAGGCCGGGCGCGGTATTAATGGGCAAAATTACGTGCATCTGGACATCCGCCCGGAAACGGTGAACCACTATTTTGAGCAGGCAGGCGAAAAGCGCCGCATTGACCGGGAGTACATCGAAGCCAAGCTGCCGGACATTGCCGATTTTACGCGTACGTACCTGGGCGTGGACCCGGTAACGGAGCCAATGCCTATTCAACCAACAGCCCATTACGCCATGGGTGGTATTCCTACGGACGTCGACGGCCGTGTTTTAGCCAGCGTTGATGGCAGCCTGATTGACGGCCTTTATGCCGCTGGTGAATGTGCCTGCGTTTCTGTCCACGGGGCCAACCGTTTGGGCACCAACTCGTTGGTGGACCTGGTGGTTTTTGGCCGCCGCTCCGGCAACCACATGGCCGAGTACTGCAACCAGGCCGACCTGCTGCCCCTGCCAGATGACCCGGCCGGGGAAGTGATGGCCGAGTTTGAGCGTATCCGCAACGGCAGCGGCGGAGTGAAAGCCGCGGAGCTGCGGACCAAAATGCAAAAGTCAATGACGGCCAATGTGGGGGTGTTCCGCACGGAAGAGACGATGGCCACGGCCGTTTCCGACCTGGGTGAGCTGCGTGAAGCGTACAGCTGCAATATCCAGATCGATGACAAGGGCAGCCAGTTCAACACCGATCTGCTGGAAGCCTGGGAACTGGGCTGCTTACTAGAACTGGCGGAAGTGACGGCCGTTTCTGCCAAAGCTCGCACCGAAAGCCGCGGTGGCCACGCCCGCGAGGATTACCAAAAACGCAACGACAAAGAATGGCTGAAGCACACCTTCTACTTCCGCACCGAGGACGGTAGCTACCGTCTGGATTACAAACCCGTCACCCTGGGCCGCTACGAACCCAAGGAGCGCGTCTACTAAAACGGTGAATGGTAAACGGTGAACCGTTATCGGTAAACGGTGAACGGCGTACCGAAATCACCACCGATTACCGACCACCGATTACCGATTACCGACAACGAGGAGATTCCTATGCAAGTTCAAATGCGTATTCGTCGCTTCAATCCGGAAAAAGACAGCGTTCCGTGGTGGGGCGACTACACCATTCAGGATGTTCGTCCTAACGATTCTGTGCTGGATGTGCTGCACCGCGTGAAGTGGGAGCAAGACGGCACCCTGGCTCTGCGCCGCTCCTGCGCCCACGGTGTGTGCGGCTCCGATGCCATGCGCATCAATGGGGCCAACGCTCTGGCCTGCAAGACGCTGGTGGCCCGCCTGGCTAAACAAGGCAGCAGCGAAGCCAAAATCCAGGTGGAGCCTATCCTGGGCATGCGCGTGCTGAAAGATTTAATTGTAGACATGGACCCATTTTTTGAGCATTACCGTTCGGTGATGCCCTACTTTGTGAATGATTCACCCGTGCCAGAAAACGGCCGTGAGCGCCTGCAATCACAAGAAGACCGGGCCCGCTTTGACGACACCACCAAGTGCATCCTCTGCGCCGCCTGCACCAGCTCCTGTCCCAGCTTCTGGGCCGATGAAAAATATATCGGCCCGGCGGCTATTGTGCAGGCCCATCGCTTTATCTTTGATTCCCGTGACCAGGCCTACAACGAACGGCTGGAGGTGGTTGGCGATACGATGGGCGTCTGGCGCTGCCGCACCGTCTTCAACTGCACCAACGCCTGCCCGCGTGAAATTGAGGTCACCAAAGCCATCGCCGAAGTGAAAATGGCGCTGACCGGCGGCGAAGTTTAACCAGTTATCACCAGAGGCGGCAGCGGCTTAAAATTTGGCCGCTTGCCGCCTCATTTCTGCCAATCTCTGCACCCCAGCAGTTTGGTGCGTGCCACCTGAAAAACAAACAGGTCTCGCTTCGCGGCGACACAAAACAGATGACAGACACAAACCAGCTGTTAAAGACGGCCGTTCAAGCCGCCAAAGCAGGTGATCGCGAAAAAGCCCACCAGCTTCTGCTGCAAATTGTGGAGCAGGACGAAACAAATGAAACCGCCTGGCTCTGGCTCAGCGGCACGGTACAAACCCGGGAAGAGCGCCAGATCTGCCTGGAAAACGTTCTGGCCATCAACCCCAACAACGAAATCGCCAAAAAGGGATTGCAAAAGCTGGGCGTCTCCCTGCCCCAAGCCTCGCCGCCCGCCCCCGTAGAAAAAGAGCCGGAACGCTGGGACAAACCTGTCTACGACCTGGAACTGCCAGCGGCTAATGATCCCCACCAGCACAAATTTGATGACGCCTGGAGCAGCTCGGCCGACCTGTGCGCCTACTGCGCCCAGCCGGTAACGCGCCGCCACAAGCGCTGCCCCAAATGCCAGCGGAAAATGGTGGGCAAAGAACCAATTTACCCCAACCGGACCCACCACCTGCAAAACTGGATTGTTTTTCGCAGCATTGGGCACATCCTTTATGTGCTCGAAATTGTGTCGTTATATTTTGTTATCTCTTTCCTGGCGTCTCATGCGGTGATACCGTGGGAGGCGTTTAAACTTTTCAGGGTCTTGATATGGATTTTCCTGGCGGTTACCTTAGCTGTGACCGTTGGGCTCACGGTTGCCCTGTATTTTCGGCAGGTCTGGGCTTACTGGCTAGCCATACTTGGGCTCCTCCTTGTTATTATCAGCAACATTGGGTCAGCTATTTGGGCTCCGCCTGAATCCTTAACCGATTTTTTCCCTACCTGGAACATTATTGCGGCCTCGTTGTTTTATATCGTTTTTCAGGTTCTAAACGTCTATTTTACGGTGATGGCTGCAGGTGATTTCAGGCGAGAGAAGCAGTGGCGCGTGGCTGTGGTCGACCAGCGCGTTAAAGATCCGCTGGTGTTGGATAAAGCAGGTAAACTGTTCGCACAGCGCGGGATGTGGGCTACGGCCGTTCTCTACTGGCAGCGCGCGGTGGGGCGATCACCCGGCAACGTGGCCGTCCTGCGCCGCCTGGCCGATGGCTACGCTCGGCTCGGCTTCCCCGAACGCAGCCTGGACACTCTGCACCAGGCGCGCGACAAAACGCTGGACCCCGATACCAAGGCCGTCCTCACCCAGCAAATGGAGCTGCTGAACCAGAAACTGGTCCAACAAACCAAAAACTTAACACCCCGCTAAGAAACGCTCATCCTTCCTTCCTTGGGTTGTGTTCCCCCACATCCTGCCTTATACTGGCATAAATCCGCAAAGCACCTCGCATCATTCCCCTGACAACACCCAATTTGGAGGAAAAAATGGCAACTCTAGCCGAAGTTCGAGCAGCAAAAGCGGTGCATACGGCCGCTCTCATGGACCGACCAAACGTGGTGGGTGTAGGCATTGGGCGGCGCATCGTCGGTAACGTGCAGACCGACCAGCTGTGCCTTTCGGTGCTCGTCGCCGACAAAATTGCCGTGGAAGGGCTGGCGGCCGAGGCGCTGGTGCCGTCACAGTTAGGCGACGTGCCTACCGACGTGGTGCAGGTCGGCGTCCTCCGTGCCCACCAGGATCCCACCGGACGGTTCCGACCCGCACCGGGCGGGGTGAGCATTGGCCATTACCAGATTTCGGCCGGAACTCTGGGCTGCATCGTGCGCGATCGGACCACCGGCACGCGGCTCATCCTCTCTAACAACCACGTTCTGGCCAACAGCAACGACGCCGTAATTGGCGATCCAATTCTACAGCCCGGCGGAGCCGATGGCGGCTCAGTGGCCAACGATCACATTGCTAACCTGGAACGGTTTTGCACGATTGACTTTGGCACCACCGGCGGATCTGACTGTGGCATTGCCTCGGCCTATGCCGGGTTTGGCAACGCCCTGGCCAGCCTGCTGGGCTCGCGGCATCGTGTCTCGGTGCTGCAGACCAATCCCCAGGCGGTCAATTTGGTGGATGCGGCCGTAGCCCGCCCTCTCAACGACAACGACGTGCTGGATGAAATTTTGAACATTGGCCAGATTACCGGCACAACGGAAGGCGCTCTGGGCATGGCGGTACGCAAAATGGGACGGACGACAGGTTACACCACCGACGTCATCACCACAATTGAAGCGACCGTGAGCGTGAGCTATGGCCTGGGAAAGGTCGCGACTTTTGAGAACCAGTTTATCGCCGGGCCGATGTCGGCGGGTGGGGATTCTGGCTCGCTCATCGTTGCTACCAATTCGCAAGAAGCGGTTGGATTGCTCTTCGCCGGGTCAACGCAGACGACCATTTTTAATCCTATCCAGGCGGTGCTGGACTGCCTGAACGTGGAGATTTAGACCATGAACGAGCAGCAAGAAAGAATTGAACGCATCCAGGCGGTGAAGGCAGCCCACGAAGCAAATCTGCTGGCCAAAGCCAACGTGGTGGGTGTGGGGATTGGGTTTCGCCAGGAGCAGCACAGGCGCACGGACGACGTGGTGCTGGTGGTGATGGTTGAGAAGAAGGTGCCCCGCGCCCAGCTGGCTCCTGAGGATATCATTCCCAGCGAGATTGATGGCGTGCCGGTGGATGTGCAGGAAAGCGGCCGTATCGTACCCCAATAAACCGCCACTCACGCCATTCCAACATGAAAGTTTCCATTTCGACCAAACCAACAGCGGCAAACATCGCCACCGTCCTGGAACTGCTGGCCACCACGGTGGAAGTTCTGGAAAGGGTCCCCAGCCGCTTCACGGCAGCTCAGCTGCGGCAAGCGCCCAGGCCAGGCGAGCGCTCCATGACAGAAGTGCTGGCCCACCTGATCAACTGCGAGGCACGGTCGGCCGGAGCCATCTACCTGGCGCTGCTGGTCAACGAGCCGCCCTTTGCCGATATTCACCCCGAACGGCAGCTGGGCAAGCTGCTGCGTTTTGACACCTTTGCTTACGCTGAGCTGTTGGCCTACTTTCGGCTGCGGCGGGCGGTGCTGCTGCAAGTTTTAACCGCGTTGCCAAAAGAAAGCTGGCTGCGGGTTGTTCACGAGACAGGCAGGAAACGGCCGTTGTCTGTTTACTTGTGGGCACGCTCGCTGGCGCTGCATGAACTGGATCATTTTCCCGAACTGGGCGGCACACCGGGCCGCTGACCGGTTTGCCACCTTCCACGCATCACCAGTGCTGCGACAAAAAAAGAAGGGATTGGACCTAAATCCAATCCCTTCTTGCTTCTAGAGATTTACTCCGTAATTACTTGGCAGAAAGCGCATCCGGTTTAGTAGCGCACCCGCTCCCGTCTGATTTGTTCTACGGTGTACGGGTCAGCGTCTGGATCGTAGGTTGTCCAACCTTCCTCACGCCAGCGATCCACGCGGCTTTCCAGGTCCACCGGATCGTAGTCGTCCAGGATGTCGGCAACATCGTCAATTACGCTCTCGTCGGCACGAACCGTCACTAACGTGCCGCCGCGACGGACGCCTTCGGCATAATAGTCGGCGCGATCCTCATCAACCCCAAGGTCTACCAGGGCGCCAATGATGCCACCGGTTGCCGCCCCGATGCCGGCTCCAGCAATGGCTGCCGCAATAGGACCGGCCGCAATCACCGGGCCGATCCCCGGAATGGCCAGCGCGGCCAGGCCGACCAGAAGGCCGCCCACACCACCAACCATCGCGCCAGCGGCGGCGCCTCCCAGCGTATCGTCGGCGGGAAGGTCCTGGCCGTGGTATTCGGTATATTCACCGGCTGCGTCGCTGGCCACCACGCTAATATCGTCCCGCAAGATCCCTCTGTCTACAAGGGCCCGCACTGCATTGACAGCATCGGTTCTGTTATCATACAAGGCACTCACTGTTGTTTTCATTATTACAATCTCCTTTTTGTTGAATGGACGTCAACGTGACCTGTATCCATTCATTCATTTCTCAAGCACGGTGTTGTTTTGCTAACCTGCACCAAACGAAGCGCAGATAAAAAGCTCACCTTGTTTCTATGGTAGTAAAAATCTGCCTGACTTCTATATGCAGAGATATATAATTTGGAGATAAACAACAATGTATCTAGGGGGGTTGGGCAGGAGAAACGGCCGTCTACCCCCCCTCCCACCGCCTATAACAAGGAAAAACGCATGGAACACACGCCAGACATCCATTTCAAACGCATTATGGCCCAAACGGTGATCCCCATCTGCAAGTTGAGCGAAACATTATGCGCAGCACAGCGCAAAATGGTAACCGACAATGCCATTTCCATTGCCCAGGCTCACTTTTCCGACAACGCATGGATGCGTGCCATCTATGCCGACGACACGCCAATCGGCTTTGTGCTGCTGCATATTGGCTCCGATTACGACGATGGGATCGACTGTCCGGGCATCTTTTTGTGGCGCTTTATGATCGCGGCGCCGTACCAGGGGAAGGGATACGGCCGTCAGGCCATGAAACGGTTGCTCCACCAGCTGCAGGCCCAAGGCATCCCCGAACTATACACCAGCTGCGGCCTGGGCGAAGCCAGTCCCGAAGGTTTTTACCGGCAGTTGGGGTTTGAGCCAACAGGGGAGATGTACGGCGATGAAATCGAGTTGAGGCTGAACTTGAACCGAGCGCATTGACCCAATCGTAAGCTCAAGGCACTTGCAGAGATCGGCGCGGGCTGCCTTATTTTCAGGGTCATTAAAGCGGCGAGGATCAGACGGCCGTTACACCCCCACCGCTCACCGCCACCAACCCCCAGCGCAGTGTGTCCGGCTGGAGCACCAGTTCACGCACTTCATCGCCCGGCAGCATGATCAGCACGTGACGGCCGTTTCCATCCACCCACTGCCGCCCCTGGCCAACTGGTTGCCAACGGCCGTTCACCTGCACCTTCTTCACCTGTACCGAGCCATCCTGGTTAAAGCGGCACTCTACACCCACTGATTCCATGAGGAAAAACCTTTGTAATTGAGTAATTGGGTAATTACCAAGTTACCCAATTACCTAATTTCCCACTTATCACTTTTCACTTACCTACTTGTTTTTCCGCCAAAACCAGCCCAACTTCCGGTACTTCACCCACTCATAGTAGGTCATGTACAAACTCAGGCGCAAACCGTGCAGGCCGTCTTTGTAGCCATCCAGGGTGACAAAACGCCAGTAGAAGTGGCGTAGCGGCTGCAAGATATAGTTGTGCGGCCTGGGCTTGATGCCCTGGTCGTAGAGGATGCGGGCGTCGTAGCTGGTGTAGGCACGCTGCTTGGCGCGGAAATGTTCAAGGTCGCGGTAGTTGTAGTGGGTAAGCGGCCGTTCCAGATACCCAATCGCGCCATCTACGACAGCAATCTCGTGCACAGGCCGCTCATAACGCACGCAGCCGTGTTTGAAGAGGCGCAGCTGGTAGTCGGGGAACCAGCCCGCACCAGTGGTGAGTTTGCCAAAGATGTAGTTGTGACGCGGCACGTACCAGCCGCGCTCCGGCCGTTCAGCCATCACCTGGCGAATTTCCTGGCCCAATTCCGGCGTGCCCCGCTCATCGGCATCGACAAAAAAAACCCAGTCGGTGCGCAAGGCATCCAGCGCCGCATTACGCTGCTGGGCAAAGTTCACAAATTTGGATTGGAGCAGTTCTGCGCCCGCTTCCTGGGCGAGTACGGCCGTATCATCCTCACTGTACGCATCAAACGCCACCACCCGGTCGGCCCAACGCAGCGACTGGATGCAGTCGATAATGTGGCTGGCTTCGTTGAGGGTGAGGATAACGGCCGTTAATTCTTGTTGGTTTGTGGTCATGGGGAAGTTGTATCAAAGAATGCTTGGATTGAACAGAACTTGTGATGCGTGAAACGTGAAGCGTGATTCTTTCCCATTTCACCGTTTTACGTTTCACGCCTCCTAGATTCCCCGCCATATTTGAATGATCGTTTCATACGCCTGCTTCATCTGCGGATCGGTGGCTTTTTTGGCGCGGCGGCGCATGGCAATTTGCACCATCTTACTCGCGATGGCCAGTTTGATACGGCCGTACATCTCCGCATACAGCCGCGCCCGACTCTGCCACAGATTGATCACCGAGGTGGCGGGCACCTGGCGGGTGCTTTCTCCGCCGTAATGCACAATCTCGGCCGAGGGCACGGCGTAAACGCGCCAGCCCGCCGCCTGAATGCGCCAGCTCCAGTCGATTTCCTCGCAGTACATGTGGAACGATTCGTCAAAGCCGTTGGTGGCTTCGGCCACATCGGCGCGCACCATCATGGTGGCCCCCAGCGGATGATCGATGGGGAACGGGTCGTTGTCTCTGGCCAGTTTATGCGGCGGATAACGGCCGTTCCAGCGGCTCTCGTAAAAACGGGCGGGCAGCGGAAACAAGTCAAACGCCAGCTGGCGCAGTCCGGGGAAGTAAAAGGCGCTGGGCTGGAAACGGCCGTCGCCGTACACCAACCTTGCCCCAGCCATACCGCCGTCGGGATGTTCTTCCAGGGTGTTGATCAGTTCAAACAGCGCACCAGGCTGCACCTTGGTGTCTGGGTTCAGCAAAAAGTAGTAGCGTGGACTATGCGCCTTGGCCGCCGCCATGCCCTGGTTGTTGGCAGCACCAAAGCCGGGATTGGTCTGGTTGGCAATGAGGTGCACGTTGGGGAAGAGAGATCGCACCAGATCGGCCGTGCCGTCCGTGGAGGCGTTATCCACCACCCACACCTCGCCGCGCAGCCGGGAACGCTGCAAATCGGCAAACACCGAGCGCAGGCACTGCACCAGGTAGTCCCGCACGTTCCAACTGACGATAATCACCGCAACATCAATCATAAAAAACCTGGAAAGGACGCAGAGACCAGAGAGAAAAAAAGAGCCCTCAGAGATCTCTGAGATCTTCCTCTACTCCACGCTCTCTGCGTCCGTCCTACTAATCCGTCAACAAAAGCGCCTCATCCGTCCAGCCCAGGGTCTCGATGACAAAGTGGACCGGTTCATAGCTGTTGGGCACGGCCGTTTCCAATCCCGTCCAGCCATAAAAATCGGCGGCGCACAGCGAGTTGGCGCACAGGTTCGAAGCGGAAAATCGGCTGAGCAGCGCGCCCAGCTGCTGGGCCAGGCCAAAGGGAAAGGCGCCGCCCACCACCACCGAATCGGCCGGAATCGGTGCGCTCAGGGCCAAAATGCGCGTCTCGTCGAAGATGGCTTCATTGGTGTCGAAGACGCCAGAGCGGGCATCACGCACGCGGTAGCCGCCCTGATCCGGCCGGCCCAGCACCACCACAAAACCCACACCGCTGCGGTTGGGCGATGCCCCCGTCTGCCGCCAGATTTCGGGATCATCCTCGCCAAAGACCCATTCACGATTTTCAAACGGCAGGATGGGCGGCCAGTAGGTGCCGGTGGCAAAATCCACTTCGCCGTTAAACACCGCCAGCATCGCCGTGTTGTCGCCCGGCACGGACACCATTTCACCCGGCTCAATGCCTTCCGCTGCCAGCAGCGCCTGGAAATACCAGTTGTTGGGCACGCTGGCCACATCGGGAATGGCCCAGCTTTTGCCGTCCAGGTCGTCTAAAGAGGTGATGTTGCTGTCGCGGCGCACAACGATCATGCCCGCCTGCCAGCTGAGGCCGTTGTTTTGCACGGCCGTACTCACCACCTGCGCCCCACACTGCTGGTTGGCCAGGGCCACACCGACGGCCGTTAAAAAACCAATCGTTTCGGCCGGGGCGGCACACATCAAGTCAATCACCCGCTGCTCGTTGTCCAAAATGCCCACCTGGAACTGCTGTCCGGTTTGCCGGGCCAGCCAGTTGGCCAGCACCTGGGCGCGGCTGCTAATGACGGCCGTCTCTACCACCGGGGCAAATAAGAGCTGAAACGGCCGTTCTTCTGATCCAGGTGACGGCCGTTCTTGTGCCACCGTCTCCACCAGGGTGACCGTTTCGGTAATCACCCGCGTCACTTCAATTTCAACTTCGATAGGGTCAGCGGTGACAACGGCCGTGGGTCCAGACACCAAACGAGTCACTTCCACCACCGTGGGCGTAGGCGACGAGGCACACGCAGCCAGCGCCATAACCAAAAATCCCAGACCCCAAAAGTGCCGCATTGCTTTATCCATCCATGAAAAAGAGGCTGCCACAGCTGGGCAACTGGGCAACCTCCTGTTAATTGATGCTAGTTTACCTTGTCGGCCCCCGTCCGCCAATCAAAATTCCCCCAGGTTAACGGACAGCTAACGAAAAACAACCCCACCCTAACCCTCCCCCTCAGAGGAGGAGGGAATCTGGCTCTCTCTCCCTCAGGAAGAGGGGTGGGGTGAGGGTCTTTATTCCCCATCCACGGGCCACGGAGGCACTTCGCGTGGTTCGCATTCCGGCAGGTTGCCTTCATCCGGCATGTCTACCGTCAGCGCCTGCGGATCGACACGCTCATAGGCGTTGACCACCTGCACATCCTCATGAATCAGCCCGGCCCAGACGGTTTGCGGGTTGCGGTCGCCAAAGTCATCCACCATGCGGATGCTGCCAGTGACGGTGGCGCGTTTGCCGGGCATGAGGTAGGTGTAGCCGTCGATCACCTCCAGCTCGTCCGGGCTGCCCAGGGCAAAGCGGAAGGGGTAGTTGGTCAGCTCATTTTCAAAGCCGATGCCCAGGCGGAACACGCCTGGTTTGGTGAACCAGCCCAGCGTGTTGTAATTCCAGTCAGAGTCGTACAGGGTGCCGGGCGGTGGCCCATTAGTGCGGATGGGTGTGGTGCCGTAATTTTCTACCGTCAGGGTAAAGGTGAACACGCCGCAGAGGGGAACGGCCGTACGCTCCCAAAGCACCGTCTCTCCCGCAGGCGGCGACACAACGCGCACCCGCGGCACGCCGCCAAACTGGATCGTCAACTGCTTCTCGACCCGCACCTGCTGCCCTTCTAAATCCTGGGCAATGACGATAAGCGGGTAAGTGCCATCGGGCGGTGGGGTGGCCCCTTCGTCGACGCCACCTTCGTAATCGTATTTGTGCCACCCTTCGGCATTAGGCTCATTAACTTGTTCAAACTCGCTGATGCGCTCTTCCCTACCGTCCGGCATCTGCAAAAAGACACGCACCTGGGCCACATCTTTGGCCAGGTAGAAACTCGGTTGTACCCGGTCGTCGATGCCGTCCCGGTTGGGCGTAAAGACGGTAGTGTCCAGGGCAAAATCGCGAATGTCGGGCAGCACTGGATCGGCATCGACAATCACCAGCTCACCTTCAGCGGTTTCGGTGTCTCCCTTTTCATCGGTGGCGCTGACGATCCAGGTGTAACGGCCGTCTTGCAGCAGTCGCGCCAAAATCTCCCCTTCAATCTGGTCATCCGGCAGGGTGTACGGGTCCACCACGCCGCTGAAGGTGACGCTGTATTCACCCGCGCCGCGCGTTTTCTCCTGGCGGAAGTAAAAGCGGTCGCCTGCTTCGTTCTCAAAATAGATAGAAACAGTGGCATTGCGCGAAATCTCGTAGGAGATCCTGGTGGCGTCGGTGTCGCCATCGGCGTTGGGGCTGATTTGTGTCTTGTCTACCTGCACATTGCGCAGCAGGCTGCTATCGCCGTTTAGCAGGCGGTTGCCCAGGAAAACGGCCGCCATCACCACCAGCAGCGCCACGATGCCGACCCAAATGAAGGTTGATGTCTGTTTGCTCATGAGGGCAAGTTTACCAAACGGCCGTACCCACGGCGAACGATGTTTAGGCAACGATCCGCCTACTACAGTTCGGGGAAAACAGAAGCAAGCCACGCCTTTTAGGTACTCCGCCGAACTGTTAAAGCATTGCGCCGCACCCGTCGAGCAAGGAGCAAGTTTCTGGCGTAATGCTACCTTGCCCCTGCCTGGTGGCAATGTTACAATGCCGCCGCTTCGACAAACTTCAATAAAGAATATCTCCACAGATTACGCAGATTTCACAGATTTTGGGCTCTAATCTGCGCAATCTGTGAAATCTGTGGATTGATTTTAACGATGACAAATTATGGCAAAGATCGTGCCTGGCCATTTGCCGAAGGCGGCGGGGGCACGATTGCTTTTTTTACGATTTTGCTGGCAGCGGCCGTTTTCCTCTGGTTCCAATTTACCAACTGGGCCGCCGGGCTGTTTTTGCTCCTGGCTGCTTTCCTGTGGCTGCTCATCCTCTACTTTTTCCGCGACCCCAACCGGGCGGTTGATGCCAAACCGGGGCTGGTGCTTGGCCCCGGCGACGGCGAGGTGGTGGAAATTATCACCGAAACCGAGCCGCGCTTTTTGCAAGCCGACGCCATTCGCCTGAGCATGTTCCTGGACATCACCGACGTGCACGTGCAGCGGGTGCCGCTGGCGGGCAAGGTGCTCCTGGTGCAGCACCAGCCGGGCAAATTTCTGCAAGCTTTTCGCCCCGAAGCGTCTGAGGTCAATGAGTACATTGCCATGGTGACGGAATCGGCGGGATACGGCCGAATCCTCACCAAACAAATCGCGGGCATCCTGGCCCGCCGCTGTGTCAACACCCTCAAGCCAGGGGATGAGGTGCAAACCGGCCAGCGCTTTGGCCTCATCCGCTTCAGCTCCCGCATCGATCTCTTCCTGCCCCCCACCGCCCACATGCTCGTCAAAGTCGGCGACAAAGTGACCGGTGGTATCACCCCCATTGCTCAACTGGCCCAAACACCATGAAAAGTCAATACCGTTACCTCATCCCCAACAGCATCACCTTCATTTCGCTTACCTGCGGCATCGTCGCCATTTTGCTGGCCGCCACGGGCCAACTGACCATCGCCGCTGTGCTTATCCTGTCCAGCTACATCCTGGACCTCTTCGACGGCGCGTCGGCCCGCTACTTCAACGCCGGGTCCGCCTTTGGCTTGCAGCTCGACTCCCTGGTAGACATGGTCAGTCTGGGCACGGCGCCCACCGTGCTGGCCTTTATGTTCCTTTACCTGGCCGACGTGGCCGACACCACCTTCATCGCCGTGCTAGCCGTCTTTTTTGCCCTGGCCGGAGCGTACCGGCTGGCTCGCTTTAACCTGCTGCCGCCCAAAGCCAGCGGCCGCGGCGACTCCGCCGGGCTCACCATCTCCTCCGCCGGGGCCACCCTGGCCCTCGCCGTCGTCTCCGACATGACCATTCTGACCTACGAACTGCCCGCCAGCTGGCTGATGCCCATCATGGTGGTGTGCGGCCTCTTAATGGTCAGCCGCATTCCCTTCCCCTCGTTCCAGGGTGTGTTTAAGGGCCGGGTGCGGATTGGCATTTTGCTGGGACTGTTTGCCGTCACCATCGCCTGGGCTACCTTTGGTAAGGCATGGCATTTTTGGAACACCCTTTACCTGTGCTGGGGCCTGGCCCGCGCCGGATATTTGCAGATCTATGAGTAAGCCGACGATTAGCTGGCAGGACAAAGTCAGCGGCACAGTCCTGCACACCTGGGCGCGCATGACCAGCCGTTTAAGCCGGTTCCAGGTCAGCGGAATGGAACATTTGCAGGCGGCGCAGGAACGGCAGCGGCCGCTTATCTTCGCCGCCTGGCACGGCATGACGATGATGCTGGTAGGCTTTTTTGCCAACCAGTACGATCTCACCCGCCTGGTGCTAATCTTGCCCGACGACTGGCGCGGCACTACCTTGATGGTGTTTGCCCGCAAGCTGGGCGTCACGCCCTTCCCCATGAATCTGCACGGCGAGGCCAGCATGGCGGCAGCGCGGCAGCTGGCCAACCTGGTGCGGCAGGTCAAAGCCGGGCAGGACGCCTACATCACCCCAGACGGCCCGGAGGGACCATCGTACGTCATCAAGCCGGGCATCACCTACATTGCCCAAAAAGCGGATGCGACGATTTTGCCCGTGGGCGCCTATGCGCGGAACGGCTACCGCGTGCCGCGCTGGGACCGGTATGTGATGCCCTACCCGTTCAGCAAAGTTGCCATCCAGATTGGTGCGCCGCTGGTGGTGGAAAAGGGAGCGGATGTGACGGCCGTTACCACCCACCTTACCCACCAACTGCACCACGTCACCCTGCAAGCCGCCGCCAACTTCTACGAAAAACCATTCCCGTAGCCGCGGATTCTTTCCGCGTCCAATTGCGCAGGAGGAGACTGCGGCGCAGTAAGAAACTGCGGCTACTAAAAGAAATTCCATGACCACATTCAATGATCGAAATTTACAGTTCCAGGGCAACATGCTGGCCCTCTACCACCGCGTGCTGGCGCGCACGGTGCGCTGGCAGATTGAGGGGCAGGCCAACGTGACCAAAGCCAAGGCGAGCGGACGGCCGTTGTTGTGGCTGTTCTGGCATGAGCAGTTGTCTGTTTTTGTCACCTATGCCGTGCGCTTTATCGGTGGGCCGCGGTTTACCATTGTCACCCTGGGTGGCGACCCGCGCGGCGACATTTTGAGCCGCTTTGCCAGTTCGCTGGGCGCTACTCCCTACGGCGTGGACATGCAGGGCAATCCGATGGAAGCGGGGCGCAAAGTCCTGCGCATTATCGAGGCGCTGAAAGGCGGCAAGGATTCCTTCATGGCGCCCGACGGCCCGGATGGCCCGGCGTTTGCGCCCAAGGCGGGAGCTTCTTTTCTGGCACGCAAGGCGGAAGCGGCGATCATTCCCGTGGGCGGGTTTACCCCACTGGGCTACGCCATGCGCCGCTGGGACCATTACCTGGTCCCGCTGCCCCTGGCCCGGCTGCGGCTGGTTTTTGGTGAGCCAATTTTGGTAAACAAGCGGGACAAAGATGAGGTGGTGACAGAGCAAATTGTGGGGGCGTTAACGGCCGTTTACCAGCAAGCCCGCCGCTAATTCAAACCCCTTCACCTGGCAGACAGACGAACTTGCTGCGTATCTACAGCTCGGCCTGCTTTTTCAGCGCCGCCACAAAACCCTCAAAATTTTCGGTGAGATCGGGCAGGTTACGCCCAAAAATGGGCAGCAGCAGCCCGCTGAAGATTTCTTCCGTGTGGAACCGCGTCTGGCCCTGGCCGGTGGGGGTCAGGCTGTGCGTCCGTTCCGACTTGAACAGGCCCAAGGGCAGCCCGCCGGTCAGCACCAGCCTGCGGGCGGGTTCAAACTCGGTCACCGTCACGGGAAACGCCTGGTCGCTGAGCCTGGTGAAGAACTTCACCTTTTCCCCCAGCGCCAGCCGCCCTTCGATGTGATCCATGCTCTTGTCCCAGGCGGGATAACTGCTGGCGTCGGTCAAAATTTGCCACACCTTCTCCGGCGCAGCGTTGATTGTGGTAGAAGCGCTAAACTTTTTCATGAGGTTGTCAGGGTTTGCTGCACGTAGTCGGCCAGCGCTTCCCGGTTGAAGTCGGTTGAATAGATACGCATGGTGCGCGCTTTGCTGCCGTCGCCTTCCAGCAGCCCGTATCGGTCCTGCAACGTCACGCCGTTCAGAAAAATCAGGGAGATTTTGCCCTTGCCTACCACCGTCTGGATATGGTTTTTGGTGGTGCCATACACCAGGCAGTTTTTCCACTTGATGCTTTCGTTGAAGGCCGGACCGGCCGCCAGAACGCATTCTCTGACCGCGAAAAAGAGCGGGGCAATTGCCGCGTCGAGGCCGTTCAGATAATCATTTACCACGTCGTTTTGAGAATGTTTTGTGTTCATGGGCTCCATCCTAATCGTCCTGGGCGGGGAGTGCATTGTAAGAAACGGCCATAAGATTGTCTTGCAGCACGGAGCTGGCTTCAAAGTATTCCAGCGGGGTTAGGGCGACCATTTTTTTGAAGGCGTGGTTGAAGTGCGGCTGGTCATAAAACAGTTCGGCATTGACGTAGCCGATGAGGCGCGGGCTGTCGGGATCAAAGTCGCAGTTTTGGGCCAGGAAGGCATGCAGATTGGCAATACGCTGCAGCGCCTGGCGGCTGAGGCCAAAGGTGGCTTTGTACAACCGTCGTTTGTGCCGCGGAGAATAGCTACTGAGCCAGGTGGACTCTTCCAGCCCATCTTTGAGCAGTGGGTAGGGGTTTTTCTGGCGGGCACGGCCGTTTACCACCCTCACCACCTGCTCCGCAAAAACAGCCAAATCGGCCACATCTGGGTCCACCCACTGTTGCGCCAAAAACGTGTTTGGACCGATCGCGTCCTCCCAGAACAGCTCGCCAAATTGCAGCGGCAGGCGGGCGCCAAACAGTCGCAGCGGTGTGGTGAAGGTGAGCGTCAGGGCGCGGGTGTGCAGAGTCTTGAGCGATTGGCGCGGCAGGATCCATTCTGTCTGGCTTACCGGATCTGAACCGCGCAGCTGCCCCGTATGCACAAAAAAGAAGTCAAAAAAGAGCTCGGGAATAAACAGGTCGGAAAGGGCTACAGATGGTTCGGCCTCGATGATGAACTCCCAACAAAAGGCAACACCGCTGGCCGGGCCCATCTGCTGCTTGTGAAACGAGATTTCCATAACTCTGTCCTGTGCTGGTGGCTTTAGGTTAAAACCAACCAGCGCTCAGCCTCACACCATCAGGCGGAAGGGAGTTGCAGAGGTCCGGATTATAGTAAAGCTGGGGCTTTCTGTCATCGCTGCCAGGCGAGCGAGTGGCGTACGGCCGTTCCCGCCAACAATCCCAGCCACACCATCAGCGCCAGGGTAAACGGCAGCGTCGTGGCTACGCTGAGCACGGTGAGCAAGGCACACACCAGCAGCAGCAGCGGCGTTTGCCAGATGTTGAGCAGCAGGAAACGGCCGCAGTTGGCATACGTCGTCCACATCGACCTGTCATCCTGCTCCAGCCAAAACGGCCAGTAAAAAAGATTCAGGCTGCCCCATAAAACCAGCACCACCAGCCACACCATTCGCAGCAGGTTCCACACACCCGCCGCGTCGGCGTAGGTGAGCAGGTTAAAGGCCGCCACGCCAACCACCAGCAGGTTCAGCGCCCCCCAGCGCCAGGCAGGCCAAAACATCTCCCGGAATGCCTGCCCCACTTCGCGATGGTCCCAAAAGTCACCGTCCAGCGTGCGTTGGGTCATGGCAAAGAGAACGGCCGTGGCTGGCGGCCCCATCACCACAAACAGTTGGGCCACAAACCAGCCAATGTTGAGGATGGTGAGAATAAACCATTGATCCCACCACACCGCAAACGCGCGCCAGATGACGTGAAACGGCCGTATCATCTTACCCCTTCAACCCGCTGTAGCTGATGCCCTCAATGAAGTAGCGCTGGAAGAATACAAAGATCAGGGCCATCGGCAGCGTGGTCACCAACGAACCGGCCAGGATGGCGTTCCACTGCAAATTCTCGCCCATGCCGCCGCGCAGCACGGCCAGCCCCAGCGGCAGCGTGTACAGCTCCTGGCTTACGCTGATGACGATGAGGGGAAACATAAAATCGTTCCACGCCGCCTGGAAGCTGAAGATGACCAGGGCCACCAGCGCCGGGCGAGCCATCGGCAGCACCACCCGGAAAAACATCTGCAAACGATTGGCCCCGTCGATGCGGGACGCTTCCTCAATTTCGCCGGGAATCGACTCAAAAAACTGCTTCATGAGGAAGACGCCAAAGGCCGTGGCCAGCTTGGGGATAATCAGCCCGGCGTAGGAGTCGATAAAGTTCACCTGCTTGAGCACGATAAACATGGGAATCAGCAGCACAATGCCGGGAATCATCATCGTGCCCAGGATGGCCAGGAACACCGCATTACGTCCCGGGAATTTGATGCGCGCCAGGGCGTACCCTGCCATGCTGGCAAAAATAACGTTGCCCAGGGTAATTACCACGGACACAAAGGCACTGTTAAACATCCAGCGCCCGACGTTCAGCCCCTGCATTTGCCGGTAGCCTTCCAGGGTAAAGGTTTCGGGGATAAGGCTCACCGGATTTTGGGCAATCTCGGGCAGCGGCTTAAAGCTGGTGCTAATCGCCAGCAGAAACGGATAGAAAAAGGAAAGCGCCAGCAAAAACAGCACGCCGTAGGACAGTACCAGGCGCACCCGGTCCCAGACGTTGACGCCTTCATCCTGTACGGTAATGGTTTGTTTGGAAACGGCCGTTGCCATACTCAATCTCCTTCAAAACGGTGGGCCGGATTGGCAATCCGACCTACGATTTTCCCAAGATAGTTAGTGTCGTCTCTTCTAATAGCTGGCTTCGCTGCCGGTAATGCGGCGCTGGATCATTGTCAGGATAAAGATGATGATGAACAGCAAAATGGCAATCGCCGCGCCCAGCCCCATCTCGCTGTTGCGGAAGCCGTTGCGGTACACCATCCACGCCATCGTCAGAGTCGTTTTGGCCGGACCGCCGCTGCTCATCACGTACACCTGGTCAAACACCTGATAGGTACCAATGAGCCCCAGCGTGACGACGAAGAAGATAGACGGCCGTAACAACGGCACCGTAATCCGCCGAAACGTCGGCCAGGCCGTCGCCCCATCCATCTGGGCCGCCTCGTACACCTGCCCCGGAATATCCTGCAGCGCCGCCAGGAAAATGATCATCATCGTGCCAATCGTCGTCCACGTGTTCATGATCATGATGGCCGCCAGGGCCACGCTGGGACCGCTGATCCAGTCCCACACCGTCAGCCCCAGCACCTCGGTACGTAGAAACTCCGGCCCTTCCCGCAGGGTAATGCCAAAATTCTCCAGCACGATGTGGAACACCCCACGCGGATCGGCCATCCAGGCCAGCGGTTCCCAATTGCCAAAGGTCAACGTGCTCAACAGGCTGTTCACCAGGCCGCTTTTCTGATACAGAAACAGAAAAATCAGGCTGATGGCCACCGATGAGGTAATCGACGGGAAGTAATACGCCGTGCGGAAAAAGTTCTTGAACTTCAGCAAGCGCTGGTTGACCACCACGGCCAGCACCAGCGCCAAAATCGTTTGGGCGGGCACCACGCCCAGGGCAAAATAGGTCGTGTTTTTCAGCGCCTTAAAAAAGTCCGACTGGCGAATGCCGTCTTCCACCAGCACCGCCCGGTAATTTTCCAGCCCCACCAGGTTGGCTTCACCCGGCGGGCTGATGCCGTTCCAGTCGGTAAAGCTAAAGTAGACGGCAAACACAATCGGGATGAACAAAAAGATGATAAAAATCACCAGCGCGGGCGACATAAACAACCAGCCAGCCACGCCATCCTGCCGGTCCTGTTCCTTGATTCCAGCAGCCATCCTTCACCTCCAAGCCGCGCCACATCCGCACCAGCGCAGACGACACGCGGCACAAGGCTCCCCAGCCCTGAACATTTATTTAGGACTTACGCAGTTTTTTTGCAGCGAATTTGCCCGAATTTCCGCGAAAGCAGCTCATAATTCGTGTCAATTCGCGCTAATTTGGTGCATCTGCCTGATCCCTAATTTTCGGTGTGGTGCGTGGCAACGGCCGTTCACCGCCGCCACGCACCACGACCCTAGAAGGACATCACAAACACAATCGCGCTGTTAACGGCTGAGCACTTCTTCGCCAACTTCTTGCGCGTTTTCCAACACATCCTCCGGCAGCGCAGTTCCGGCAAACGCCTGCTGCAAGCCATCATTGATAGTGTCTAACACGTCCTGGAATCCGGGACGGAACTGCCACGGATAGGCGTTTTCGGCGCCATCCAGGAAGGGCTGCAAGTCCGGGTACTGCGCCAGCCAGCCTTCACGCAGACTTTCGCGGGTGGGCATGGCCAGACCCAGGTCGGTCCATTCCTTCATGCCTTCGGGGCCGGTGAGGTAGTTAACCAGCTCAAAGGCCGCCTCCTGCCGCGCGGCATCGATGCCCGCGGGCACCGCGTAGCAAACGGTGAAAGCCATGGTGGCCTCGCCACCGGGGCCAGCCGGAAGCTGCGTCACGCCATAGTTGAGGTCCGGGAACTGGTCTGCCAGGAAGGGAACAATCCAGTTACCCTCCATGGACATAGCCGCCCGGCCCTTGCCAAACGCTTCACCGTTCCAGCCGCTGTCCAGTTCAGACGGCTGGTTGGCCAGGCCATCATCCACCATGCCGATGTAGAACTCCAGTGCTTCCTGGGCTTCCGGGCTGTTGATGGTCATCGCCGAGAAATCTTCGTTGGTTACCGAACCACCAGCCTGGTAAAGGAAAGCGATCCAGCGGGCAAAGTCTGGGTTGATGACCATGCCGTAGACGCCTTCATCTGCGTTGGTCAGCTGTTCGGCGGCGGCGCGCAGATCATCCCAGGTCCAATCGGCCGTAGGGTAATCCAGTCCGGCGGCGTCAAACATATCCTGGTTGTATTGCAGGCCCAGCGTGCTAAAATCCTTGGCTGGGCAGTAAAAAGTGCCATCGATGGTAAACGCGTCTTGCAAGCTGCTGTAGAAGTCGTCGGCATTCTCCAAATGACCTTCCGCTGGCTCTATAGCATTTGCCGCTACCAGGTCTGGTAGCTTGAAGCTGTCTACGTAGAACACGTCTGGTGGGCTCCCGCCTGCCAGACTTGTTTGTAATTTGGTGTCGTAGTCGGGCACCAGGTTCAGCGTTACGTTGATGTTGTCGTGGGTCTCGTTAAAGGTGTCCACCACGGCCTGCAGGCGGGTATTTTCCGCATCGGAGCTGGCCCAGCCCATGAGCTGTAGTTCCACAGCATCCCCAGTCGCCTCGGTTTCATCCATCGCTTCATCTTCGGCAACAACATCTTCTTCTGCTTCCGCCACATCTTCGGCGGCTTCGTCAGAGAGAGGCGCTTCCGGTTCTGCGGCCGGTTCTTCGCCGCCGCCACCGCAGGCCACCAGGGCCAGGCTCATGGCTAAGGCCAGAATCAATAAAACGATCCATTTTTTAAACATGTTTTGTTTTCTCCTCGCTTAAGTAAATAAGAGGTAACCGTTGAAAAGTTGGTTGGTTGACGTTGTTTTTGCTGAATAAGCACCACCTCCTTTAGATGGTTGTCAGGCGCAGATGTCAACGGTGTGCTGTTGACCCCGGAAATAAAATTTGAACGAGAGCCGCCGCCAGTGGGAAGGCAGGCGCGGCGTGGTGGAAAAGTCATCTTCGCCCAGCCGCAGGCCAGCAAAGCCAAAAGCCAGGGCCTGCCAGACGCCACCGGCCGATGCGGCATGGATGCCATCTTCGGCGTTGCCGCGCGGATTGCGCAGGTCGGCGCGGGCGGCCAGCATGAAGTGCTCGTAGGCTTCGTCGAAACGGCCGATTTCACACGCTGCCCAGGCATGAAAGCTGGGTCCCAACGACGAACCATAACGATGGTCCGTCAGCGGCATGTAGGTGTCCCAATTTTTCTGCCACGTTTTCTGGTCGTACTCGTCGCGCAGCAGGCAAAGCAGCATGATGACGTCGGCCTGCTTGATCACCTGGCTGGCGTTGGCCCCTTCGATGCCCAAAACCACTTGCAGCGATTTTTTGGCGCTGCGAATAAATTCCAGGTCCACCGTCTTGCGCTGGAAAAAATCTTCAAACTGGAGCATGAGGCCGGTTTGGGCATCGTGGAAGATCAGCACATGATCAATCACGTCGTGCCAATGGGCCAGGGTGTCGTCGGTAATCCGCAAGTCAGCAATGAGCTGCAGAGCCTTGGCGGGATAGTTGTTTTGGAGCCAGTCGAGAAGGGAAACGGCCGTTTGCAAATGCCACTGCGCCATCCGGTTGGTGTAGGTGTTGTTGTCCACGTGGTCGTGGTACTCGTCTGGACCAATCACATCACGGAAGGCGTAGCAGCGCTGGCCATCAACTTCCTCCGGCTCGGCCCGATCACCCCAGAAGCGCGCCGTGTCCAGGATGATCTCCGCGCCGTAGTCGCGCAAAAAGGCGTCGTCGCCCGTCACCTGCCAGTACTGCATGATGGCGTAAGCAATGTCGGCCGAAATATGAATCTCGATGTCGCCGGTCCAGATGCGCACCAGCTCCTTGCCCTCAAAATCGGGCACCCAGCGCGGCGTCACCTCGTCGCCGGTGGCGGCCGATTCCCAGGCAAACTGCGCTCCGCGGAAGCCGCTGCCCGCCGCTTTACGCCGCGCCCCCGGCAGGGTGTGGTAACGATACATCAGCATGTTGCGGGCGATTTGGGGGCGGACGTAACTAAAAAAGGGCAAAATAAAAATCTCGGTGTCCCAAAAAACGTGGCCCCGGTAACCCAACCCGCTTAACGTCTTGGCGCCAATGCTGACACGTTCGTCGTGCTGCGGCGCGGCCACCAGGAGTTGGAACAGGTTGAAGCGGACCGCCAGCTGGGCCTCGTCATCGCCTTCAATCACCACGTCGCAGTCGTTCCACAGTTCCGCCCAGGCAGCGACGTGGGCGGCTTTGAGATCGTCGTAAGTGGTCCCGTCGAGCAGCGCGGTGGCCCGGCCAACCACGTCCTCGGCCTGGTCTGCGACATCACTGTCGGCGGCGTCGCGGTCGGCGGCATAGGCCACGAGCTTGTCGAACTGAACGGTTTGGCCGGGGGCTAACGGCCGTTTCACCACAAACCCAGGCTGCCCCAGACACTGCTGCACCTGCACCGCGGTGTCACCGGAAACGGTAACGCTGGCGGCCGTGCCCAGCTGGATGCCGCTGTGGCGCGTCTGGCTGTGCAGCCAGATGGCCTTGTCAGTCTGGCCCTGATCGCAGTGACGCCAGTGCAGCAAATCATCGTTGGCCACGTGGCCGTTGATGCCCGCCTCAAAGCGTAACTGGCAGGGTTGGTTAACGGCCGTTACCAGCACCCGCAGCGCCCCCACCTGCTCCTGGGCATAACTGATAAAGCGCTCGAAGGTGAGGTCCAAAAACACACCCGTGGGCGACTGCCAGCGCACCTGCCGCTGCATCACGCCCTGGTACAGGTTTAGGCTGCGCTGAAAATAAAGCAGCGTGCCCTGGTCCAGCCGGAAGGTTTGGCCGTCTACCGTCAGGGCAAAATCCAGCCAGTTGGGCAGATTGGCCAGCTCGGTGACGGCCACCGGCATGTCGTCGAAGATGCCGTGGGCCAGGGTTAACGGCCGTTCCCCCGGAAACCCTTCCTCAAAGCTGCCGCGGCTGGCAAAGTAGCCGCTGCCCAGGGTAAAAACCGTTTCCATGTGGTGCTGCCGGGCGGGGTCAAACTCAGGCTGGGTCACGGACCAGGTCTCGTCTGCCAGCACAACCTGCTGCAAATCGGCCAGCGACACGTTGGCCAGGCTGTCGCGGCGCTGGACACGGTTGTGCTGGTGCAGCAGCGTTTCGAACCGTTCGGCGGGACCCAACGCCAGCGCGGGCATTCCGGCAGAAACGGCCGCTTCAATACCCGCCGCCGCATCTTCCACCACCAGGCACTGGTCCGGCGGTACGTTCAGCCGCGCCGCGCCATGGCGGAAGAGGTCCGGCGCTGGTTTGGGGTGTTTCACGCTGTGGCCGTCGGCAATGACGGCCAGGCGGTCGGCGATTCCTAGCTGGGCCACGACGGTAGCCGCGTTGCGGCTGGCGGAGGCCAGGCCGTAGGGAATGCCCGCTGCGTCCAGCTCGTCCAGCAGCCGCACCACGCCGGGCAGCAAATCCTGGGGCGATACTTGTTCCAGCATTTCCTGGTAGTAGCCGTTTTTGCGATCCATCATGGCCTGCGAGGTGGTCTCGTCCACCTCGCGCCCGGCCAGAATGAGCTGCAGCGATTCACGGCGGGAGACGCCGCGCAGTTTTTCGTTGGCCTGGCGCGAAAAGGGGATTCCTTCCTGATCGGCCAATTTTTTCCAGGAAAGATAGTGGTATTCGGCCGTATCGGTTAACACGCCATCGAGATCGAAGAGTACCGCTTTGAGGATCATTCCCTCTCCTAATAAAACACACAACGAGTAGATCAAGCTGAGTCCGCATCCTCAGATGCGGGCTACGGGCATCTGAGGATGCCCTACTCCTCTGCAGAGGCCTCCCACGAGAGGCTGCATCAATTGGCAGGATTGTTATGTCAATAAGTAAAATTGGTTTACGATGCGCTCAGCTTGAATGACGAATAATGAGCTCTGGTTTGAGCAAAATGCCATTCTGGTCGATAGGCTCGTCATTGAGCTGTTTGAGCAGCAGATTAACCACCTGCTGACCGACTTCCGGAATGGGCTGGCGTACGGTGGTGAGGGCGGGATGCAAAAATTCGGCCGTGGGCACATCGTCGAAGCCGGTGACGGCCACATCGTGCCCCACTTCCAGCCCCAGCGCCTGTGCCCCATTAAGCGCGCCAATAGCCACCTGGTCGCTGACACACATAACGGCCGTTGGCCGCTGCGCCACTGGCAAATTCAGCAAACGGCTTACACCCTGAAAGCCGCTCTGCACGCTGTTATCGCCACGAATCAGCCAGGCATCATCGCAGGCAATGCCCGCATCCGCCAGGCCGCGGCGGTAGCCCCGCTCGCGTTCTTCACCGGCACGCGACCCCTCGGGCCAGGTGATGAGCCCAATGCGCTGGTGGCCCTGGGCTACCAGGTGGGCCACGGTGATGCGGGTGCCGTACTGGCCATCCACATCCACCCAGCAATAATCCCAGGCGTCGTTGGCCCGGCCAAAGCTGGCAAAGGGAATGTTTTGCTCGATGAGGTAGGCAATGCGGGGATCGTTGTGATTGGTGTCGGCCAGGATAAACCCCTCCACCTGCCGCCGGGCGAACAGTTCCCGGTAGGGCGTGACGTTGAGCGGCTCGTCGTCGCCAATTAAAAAGGTCAGCAGGTGGTAACCGTGGGCTTCCACCACTTCGGCGGCGCTGGCCAGGAACTGGTCCAGGATAGGATGGGTGGCGGCACCTTTGGCCAGGCGCCAGGCATAGCCGATGAGGTTGCTGGATTGGGTGCGTAAGTTGCGGGCGGCGATATTGGGGCGGTAACCGAGTTGGGCAGCGGCCGTTTCAATCCGTGCCTGCGTTTCAGGAGTGACTTTGATTTGCCCTTGCAGTACTTTGGAGACCGTCTGGTAGCTAACGCCCGCCTCTTTGGCCACATCCTTGAGGGTTACTTTCGCACTCATTTCCCTTTTCTCCTCTAAGCGAACGTTCGCACGAACGTTCGCTTAGATTAAAGCACAGCCATAGGCGCCTTGTCAAGTCTCTTTTTTTGTAAATGGCAATTCGGAACAAGATGTAGGGGTGGGACAGGCGGGCCAGGATCAGGGTCAGACATTGGGTCTCGCTTCCCGTCTGTCTCGCCCAAAACGGCCGTTGCCTAACGACAGGACGAGTCGGCGCGGAAAAAAGGCTGCTTGTTTGCCCGAAATCATACCGCGCCGTCCCGCCCCTACCAAAAAACCTACATATTTTGAATTGCTGTTTTGTGAACAAGAAGCCTTGAAACGTAAGAAAGAACATTAAATATGCGGCTGTTCCCTGGCAGGAACAACTTAGCAAGGCTGCACAGCCTTCCCGGCGCGTATGAAAAGTGGCTGGTCTGGGTAAAAAACGGCCGTTACTGCTCTTTAATCAACCCTTCCCGGTAGGCTGCCAGCAGCGCTTCGAGCTGGTGAATCTTGGCCTGGATGTGGCGGCCTTCGTCCGTGTCGCGCACGCGAATGCGGGCGTAGTTGGCCTCCAGAATCTCGGTTTTGGAGTGAATGTCCAGCTCTTGCTCGATGGCTTTTTGGGTGGATTCAAACGGCGCGTGGGACGCCAGCAGAAAGCCATAGGAGTTGTGGATGAGCGTGTACCCGGCAATGCCGGTTTTATCCTGGTACGCCTTGGAAAAACCGCCATCGATGACGATGAGACGGCCGTTGGCCTTCACCGGGCTCTCCCCCTTCTTCACCTGCACCGGCACGTGCCCGTTGATGATGCGCGCCGTTTTGGGATCGAGACCAAACTCTTTGAGGATTTTTACGGCCGTTTCCGGCTTATCCCGCAGCGCATAGTAGGCATTTTTCCCCTCCGCGTGAGTGGCCGGATCGGCCAGGAAGTAGCGCTCGAAGGTGGCCATCTTTTCCTTGCCAAACAGCGGCGAGCGGTCGCCGCTCCACAAATACCACATCACGTCCATACCGTACTGCTTTAGCTCGGGATCGCTGGCAAAATAAGCCTGCCGCGCCAGCCGATCCAGCCGGTCCATAAACTCCTTGGCCCGGTACGTCTTGCCGTCCACCCGCACCGAGGCAAACGAGCCGTCTGGCTTCATGGCAATACAGCCGTGATACAGCAAATTGCCGTTATAAATCAGGTAGAGGCTGCCCTTGGAGTACAAAAAACGCACGTGCCGCTGCAAGCGCTCGCTGTTGGCAAACGACAGGCGCAGCTTTTCCAACACCAGCTGTTCTTTTTCGGTCAGGGCATACGGATCATGAGGATCAACGGTGGGGAAATGGGTGTCCAGCAGCGGATGTTCCTGCCCATCCAGGCGGATGGTGCCTTTGTCAAAGTCGATCTTGTCCAGCAGCAGCCGGTCCTTCATCACAAACTGCTTGCGGCGCTGGATGATTTGGGCTTCCAACTTCAGCTGAATGATGGTAATCGCCTTGTGCATTTTAGACATCAGCTGTAACTCGTTGGGGGTGAACTCTTCGGCCGTTTCTTTGGGAAAAAACCGCGCACACGCATCATCGGCGTAATGTTCCATGGCAAAGGAGGCCAGGGGCAGCAGGCTGACGGCGTAGCCATTCTCCAGCGTTTCCATGTTGCCGTAGCGCAGGCAAATGCGGATGACGTTGGCCAGGCACGCCTCGCTGCCCGCCGCCGCGCCCATCCACAAGATATCGTGGTTGCCCCACTGCACGTCCACCGCGTGGTAATCCAGCAGCTTGTCCATGATGATGTGTGCCCCCGGCCCCCGGTCGTACACGTCGCCGATGACGTGCAGCCGGGCAATGGCCAGCCGCTGGATCAGCTCGGCCATGGCCACGATGAAGGCGTTGGCCCGGTCGGTGGAAATGATGGTGTCGATGATGCTCTGGTAATATTGCTGCTTATTTTCCAGTCCTTCCTGCTCGTGCAGCAGCTCTTCGATGATGAAGGCAAAATCGTCGGGTAGGGCTTCGCGTACGGCCGTACGCGTATATTTAGAGGCCAGCGACCGGCACAGTTTAATCAGCCGGAACAGGGTGATGCGGTACCATTCCGCCTTGTTCGGCACTTCCTTCAAAATCAGCGGCAGCTTCTGTTCGGGGTAGTAGATGAGCGTGGCAAAGTTGCGTTTCTCTTTGTCCAGCAGCGAATTGGCAAAAATCTCCTCAATCTTGCGCCGGATCGAGCCTGAGCCATTTTTCAGCACGTGCAAAAACGCCTCGTACTCGCCATGCACATCGGAGATAAAATGTTCGGTGCCTTTGGGCAGGTTCAAATTGGCGCTGAGGTTGATGATGGCTATCGACGCGGCCTGAATGGAGCGATATTGTTGGGCCAGCAGTTCCAGGAAGCTGAGGCTGTACGTTTCTTTCTCGGACATTGGCTTCTCCTCCACGAAATGAGGCGGCAAAAATAGCTGAACTGGCAACTATTTTCGGAGAAGAAGCCAAAAAACGCAAAGACCGCTTTCCTTCTCGTTCCTACGCTCCGCGTGGGAATGCAGGGGCGGCACTCCGCGCCGCGTAAGGGACGCCGGAGCGTCCCGATCTTCATTCGACGCGTTTGTAATTTCTAAAACAATCAGGCAACTTTTGCACAGCACCTATGTTTGTCATTTCGAGGTCCTCCGAGAAATCCCTCTAAACTTTCGTGGCCTTTAGGGATTCGCAGAGTTCCAGGGATTTCTCCCTTTGGTCGAAATGACAACCGAAGGTATCAGGTAATTCCCTGCTTATTTTCTTAAAGTGCAAGAGCGTGGGAACGAGGAGATGGACTACTTTGGCAAACGGTGTTCCAGGTGGGCGTAAAACCAGTTGGCCACCGTGCGCGACACCCCTTTGCGCGCGCCAAACATCAGCTTTTGCCCCACGGCGTTCAGCGGGTAAATCTCCACGGCCACAGCGCTGCTGGCCTCATCTGGCGCGCTGATGGTGACCTTCATCTGGGTACGATCGCCCAGCACTTTGCCCAAAATCTTCTTGTCGAAGCGGGCCTCCACCACCCCGGCCGACACGTCCTGGCTCAGCACCTTGCCCTCTAGCCCGGCAATGGCTGCCAAGGCGGCCTGGTAAACTGCCTGCGCATCGGCAGGGTATTGTTTTTCATCGTTAACCGTGAAGGACATTTTGCGTCTCCAATTTTGTGATTTTCACCTGGGCCAGCAGGGATTGCACCAGATCGGCGGAGCCTACGGCCGTTCCCGCCAGACTCGCCGTGGCCGCCCCACAAGCAATACCCCAGGCCAGTGCCTCGGCCACCAGCCTGCCCTGGCTGAGGCCATACACCAGCCCGCCCACCATCGAATCGCCCGCACCAATCGGGTTGCACTCCTCGATGACTGGCGATTCGGCCAGCCAGGCCGCCTGCCCGTCGTAGAAGACAGCCCCCGCCTTGCCCAAGGAAATGATGATATTTTGCGGACCCAGCAGCTGGACTTTTTGCGCCGCAGCCACAGCATCTTGCGGTGTGGCAATGGGCCGCCCGCTCAGGCTGCTGGCTTCGCTGTCGTTGGGCTTGATGAGAAACGGCCGTGCCCCACATCCCTGCACCAGCGCCGCCCCGCTCGTATCCAAAATCGCCTGCCCGCTGCCCGACTGGATCAAGGCAACTAACTCGCCATAAACGCTCTGCGGCAGGCCCGGCGGCAAACTGCCCGCCAGCACCCACCAGTCGCCCGGCTGGACCAGCTGCTCAACCTGGGCCAGCAGCTCCCGCAGGTCCGCGGCTGAGATCGTTGGCCCGGATTCATTCACCTTCAGATAGCGGTCGTGCTGATTGGTAACAATGCTCACGTTAGTGCGCGTATCCCCTTCGATCCAGGTAAAAGCGGTTTCAATATCCAGCTCAACGAGCATTTCCGCCAGCAGTTCGCCGCTTTTGCCCCCGGCAAAACCCAGGGCCACGCTCCTGGCTCCGAGGGAAGCCAACATGCGCGACACGTTAAACCCCTTGCCGCCGCAGTCCACCCGCGCCTCACTGGCGCGCAGCACGGTGTCAAAAGCAAATTCATTGATAGTTAGTTCCCGGTCAACGGCCGGGTTGAGCGTTACGGTGTAGATCATAGGTTTAATTGGGTGAGGCGTGAAACGTGAAACGTGAGGGCATTGTCACGTTTCACGCTTCACGTTTCACTTATCACTCTGTGCCAGCCACCAGCCCGCCAGGCCACCCAGCACCGTGGTGAAGGCAGTAACCAGCCACTTGCCACCGAGGTCAAAGGCGTAGTGGCGGCCTTCCAGCAGGGCCAGCACCAGGGCAAATTTGATAAAGTTGGTAACGGCCGTTTTCCCCAATTCCGGCAGCGTTGGTCGAGCTTTTTTCAGCAAACCCAAAATGGTTACGGCCGCTGCGGCCAACAAAGCTAGGGCCACAGCCGCCAAAAAGTTTGGTTCCCGCAGCGGGCGGAAAAACAGGCCAAAGTAAAGACCCAGCCCCGCACCCACCAGGATGTATTGGGTAACGGCCGTTTTGCCCGATGGGCGCGCTTTTTGTTTGGTCACCACCCTACTCCGGCTGCCAGAACGTTTCGACGAGGGCGGCTTCGGCTTCGGCCGTCCACACGTCGCCATCGGCCAGCCTGGCGGCGACGGCAGGATACTTTTCCTTGAGCTCGTCCAGGCCCATGAGCGGCAGGCCGCTAATTTGCGGGAAGATCACCACCTTGCCCGGATACCGCCCCTCCATCATCGCCGCCACGCCATCGCGGGCCGCTTCCATGCCGCCCACGGCCGCCACCGACCGGTTAGGCGACAAATCGCCCGAGACGGTTTTGGCAATCACCATCGCCTGGTCTGCCAGCGCCGAGCCGGACGTGCCGGTAAACTGAGCGTTATGTAAATACACCGCGCTCATGTCCAACGCCGCCATCGTGCCGTTGGGCACCCCGGCAAACAGCACCAACATGCCGTCGGGCGCCAGGTAGGTGCCCGCTTCAGCCATCAGCGGGGCGACGGGCACACACACCACCACGTCATCGGCGCCAATCTGGTCCGTGGCGTTTAGCACAAAGTCCCGCAAGGATTCTTCTTCGCCGGCCGGGTTGAAGGTGAGCAGCTGTTTGCCGTTGGCTTCCGCCAGCGCCGCAAACCGGTCGGCCAAGGCCGCCAGACGCATGTCGTTCACCTCCGTGGCGATGATGAGGTTGGGGCCGTTTTTCAACTCGATGGCCCGCTGCACGTGCATCTGCCCCATCGGCCCACCCGCGCCCACAAATACGGCCGCTCCCCCCGCCCGTAAATCACACCGGTTGCGCGCCTCGCCGTAGGAAGCGGCAATGTCTGGCCCTGGATTGCCCACGTAGGCGGTGTAGTGATAATGAATGCGCCCCACGTCAATCTGCACCGGGCCGTCTAACGGGGCATCGCCCACCAGGTTGAAGGTGCCGCGGAAGGCGGTGAGTTTGGCGGCTTCGCTGACCCACTCGGCGCTGTGCGGCGCCAGCATGATGATGTCATCAATCCCTTCATCGTTGGTGAGTTCCGCTTTGAGCGCGGGGAAGTCAGACGGCCGTAACCCATCCCGCACAAACATCTCTACATCCGCGCCCGCCTTTTGCCGGATCAACGCCTTCACCCCCTCCGGCACATCGCTCAGCACCACCAGCGATGGAGCGGGCAGCTCGCCGGAAAAAGTGTACGCAGTCTCATCACCCGGCTGGCCAATCACCCAGAGGCGGCCCCCGGCTTTGGGCTGCAGGCGGCGGCGCTGCGTGTACGACGCTTCCACGCAGGCCCACGGTTCGGTGAGCGCCGTTTCAGCGTAGCCCAGGTCGTCGGTGAGCGGCAGCACGTAGGCGCCGTCGTCGGCGTCTAGCACTTCCGGCCCGATGAGGTGGTACTGGGTCAGTCCGCCGGGAATGGTGTAGCCGTAGGCGGTGGAACGGCCGTTTTGGTAAATATCTGGTTGAATGGCCAGCCGCTGCCCGGCATGGTACTGGTCCTGCAAATTTTTACCCACCTTGATGATCGTCAGGGCGGCTTCATGCCCCAGGCGGGTTGGCTCCTCGGCCAGGTTGCGATTGTACAATTTGGGATGCGCACCGCCCTGTTTGATCAGCTTGACGTCGGAAAAACACATGCCTACGCTGTCTACGCGAACCAGCAGCTGGTTGTCGGCCGGGTCGGGGATGGGAAAGGCTTCGGGACGGCCGTCGCGGCCAATGTTCTCGATCCCTGCGCCGTACATATTCCAGGCCCACGTTTGCCCCGGCAAAGGTGCCTGACCAGTACGGTACAGTTCATATTTGTTTGTCATTGTCTCACTCTACTTTTGAATTTGGCCCTTTGAGAATTCGTGGCATTAAGCGAATGATGCGTGAAACGTGAAACGTGAAAAAGAGCAAATCTCGTTTCACGTTTCACGCCAAGCTCCAAGAAATCCAAAAGGCATAAATGTTCGTTAATTTGGTAACTTAATTACCCACCAAAGATCGCACTTCACCCGCCGTGCCACAGCCCAGAGCCTGTTCGGCCAGCTTTTGGGCGGCGGCGTAGGTCAGCGTGCGCACCTGGGCTTTGACCAGGGCAATCGACGGCACGCTGACGCTCAACTCATCCACCCCCAACCCCAGCAAAATCGGCACGGCCTGCGGATCCGCCCCCAGCGCACCACAGACGCCCACCCACTTCCCGGCAGCGTGGGCTGCCTTCACGGTACCGTCGATCAGCCGCAAAACGGCCGGATGCAAGCCATCGGACTTACCCGCCAGGCTCGGATGCATGCGATCCATGGCCAGGGTGTACTGCGTCAAATCATTGGTGCCCACGGAGAAGAAATCGACCTCCTGGGCAAATTTATCGGCCATCAGGGCGGCCGAGGGAATTTCAATCATGATGCCCACTTCGACGGCCGGGGCATTGAGTTCGGCGCGAATTTCATCCACCATCGTTTTGGCCGCGTGCCATTCGGACAAATCGGCCACCATGGGGAACATAATGCGCAGCGCGCCAAACTCGGCGGCGCGCAGGATGGCGCGGAGCTGTTCACGCAGCAGTTCCGGCCGGTTCAGGCAGAGGCGCAGGCCGCGCTCGCCTAAAAATGGATTGTCTTCCGGCGGCACCTGCACGTAAGGCAGCGGCTTGTCGCCGCCGATGTCCAGCGTACGCACGACGACTGGTTTGCCCGCCATCGCCTCAGCAATCTGGCGGTAGACTGCAAATTGTTCATCTTCAGAAGGCGGGGTGGCCCGGCCCAGGAAGAGGAATTCGGTGCGCAGCAGGCCCACGGCCTCGGCGCCGGATTCGTGGGCGTTTTGGGCATCCTTCACGCCGCCAATGTTGGCCGCAACTTCGATGTGATGGTTGTCCTGGGTAATTGCGGGCATGCCAGCCTGGGCCTTAGCTTCTTGCTCCTGCTGTTTGGCGACCGCCTGGCTGCTTTGTGCGGCCGTTTGCGCCGCCTCGTCTGGGTTGATCTGGATGATGCCCGTGATGCCGTCGAGGATAACGGCCGTTCCATCCCCAATCTCCAGCAGCCCCGCCCCCGCACTCACCACAGCGGGTAAACCCAGGGCCCGGGCAATGATAGCCGAGTGCGCCGTGGGGCCGCCTACGGCCGTAGCAAACCCCAGCACCTTTTGCGGATCGAGCGTGGCCGTATCCGAGGGCGTCAGGTCGTGAGCGATGACCACCACGGGATGATCGGGCCATTTAATGCCTGCCGCGTCTTCCCCGGCCAGCAGCTTCAGGATGCGATTGCCCACATCACGAATGTCGGCGGCGCGGGCCGCCAGCAGCGGATCGTCCAGGCTGGCCATCAGGCTGGCCCGCTCCTGGATGGCAGCCTGCCACGCCTGGGCCGCGTTTTGCTGTGCCTGAATTTTTTGCTGCACCGCTTCCAGCAAATCCTCATCGGTGAGCAGTTCACGATGCACGTCAAAAATGGCGGCTTCGTCCGGGGCATGGACCTGCATCTGGTCGCGCAGGGCAGCCAGCTGGGCCTGTCCCTCGGCCAGGGCGGCACTGAGGCGGGTTTGTTCGGCCTGCACCCCGGCAAAGGTTTCGGCAATGGTGACGGCCGTTGGCCGCATCTGAAACACCGGGCCAATGGCCAAACCGGGAGCCGCCCCCACGCCACGCAGACCGTTGGGAACCGCCTGAGCGGCAGGATAACCGTTGGTAATCACCGCCGGTTGGGGTGGCGCAGCGAGCGCAGGTGTCTGATCGCCTTCCCCCAGGCCATCGGCAACGGCCGTTTGCAACGCTTCGGCGGCCAGGTCCTCATCGGCACCGCTGACTTCTACCAGGATTTTGCCGCCGTGTGCCACCCCCAGGCCCAGCACGGCAATCAGGCTTTTGGCGTTAACCTTTTTGCTGCCGTACAAAACACGAATGTCGGCCTGGTACCGCTTGGCGGTAGTCACAAACACCTTGGCCGGGCGGGCATGTAACCCCGTGGCATTTTCAATGACAAAGTTTAGCTGTTTCACAGCACTGCATCCTTTGTTGGTTTTTCTGGGAAACGGCCGTCCCCAAAGTCCGGCCCCAATTTACACGCTGTCGGGCACGCCGTTCAGACAGTTCAGAATGAGATCCACGTCCCCGGTTTTGGCCAGCTGCTCCGCCATGTCCGGGTCTTCGATGGCCTCGGCCAGGTTAGACAGCACCGTCATGTGCTCATCTGAATTGGCGGCAATGCCAATGATGAGGTAAGCCAGCTCGTCCGCATCATCTTCGTCCCACACCACACCAGCGGGTACTTGCAGCACCGAAATACCGGTCTGATTGATGTGCCCACGGTCGTCGTACTGGCCGTGGGGAATAGACACACCGTTGCCCAGGTAAGTGGACATGGTCGCTTCACGTGCCAGCATGCCGTCTACATAGGGCGCGGCCACACAGCCGCTGTCTACCAGCAGAGCACCCACCTGGCGAATGGCATCTTGTTTGTCTACGGCCGTAGCGTGCAGCTTGATCCTATTTTTCTCCAAAATTGCCATTTTACCCCCCTACGGTATCTTCAATATTGCCATTTTCCACAAAGGCATTCACCAGCTTGTCAAAAGCGGGATCATTCAGGAAATGGTTAAACGTCACCACCACTGCGTCTGGCACCCGATTCCGCACAACCTTGGCCAACCCTTTATGGACCACCACAACCTGGGCATCAGCAGGAATCGCTCGGGCCGGTTTATGCACTACGGACACACCAGATACGTTGGCCTTCTTCAACTTCTTCTTGAGCGCGTTGACGCTCATGAGGCTGGAGCCCATGCCTGCTTCGCACGCTAAAATGATCGTTTTGACATTTGCCGCATCAATCGAACCTGCCATCATAAACCTCTTTTTTCAGTGGGAAGGCCCTGAACGGCCGTTGCCGTCCAGGGCCTTTTTGTTATCAATCAAATCAGGCGAGTCCGGGAACGCCAGCCGCTTCGGCTTCCATGGCTGCTTCTTCTTCGCTTTCCTGAACCGGACGCAGGCGCAGAATCACCATGCCAACGGCAGCCGCTACCGCCGTACCAATGAGCACGCCGGTGAGCACCGCGAAGTGCTGCCCGCGCGGAATGACGGCCAGGTAGGCAAAGATGGAACCAGGGGATGGTGTCGCTACCAGCCCGGCATTGGTGATGGTGAACCACAGGTCCGCAGCCAAACCACCGGAAATCACCGACAGGATCATGATGGGGTGAGCCAGCACGTAGGGGAAGTAAATCTCATGGATGCCACCCAGGAAGTGGATGATCATCGCCCCAGGCGCTGATTCCTTGAGCAAACCTTTACCGGCCACGTAATAAGCAATCAGCAGGCCAAGGCCGGGTCCCGGATTTGTTTCCAGCAAGAAGTGCAGCGCCCGCCCAGTCTCCTCGGCAGCGGCCACGCCCAGCGGGGCCAACACACCATGATTCAGGGCATTGTTCAAGAACAGAACTTTGGCTGGCTCAATGACAATAGCAGCCAATGGGAGCAGCCGCGCGGTTACCAAAGCGTCTACTAAAGAGCCAGCTGCGTCACTGATCGCGGTAACGACGGGGCCAATCAGCACATTGCCGATGAGGGCCAAAACAACCGCTAAAATTCCGGCCGAAAAGTTGTTAATCAACATTTCAAAACCAACGGGAATGCGATCTTCCAGGACCTCATCAATCTTTTTCATGACCCAACCGCCCAGAGGACCCATAATCATCGCACCCAAAAACATGGGGATATCTGCCCCAACGACCACACCCATGGTGGACGCGGCGCCCACAACACCACCGCGTACGCCATGAATCATCTTGCCACCCGTGTAGCCAATCAAAATGGGCAGCAAGTACAAAATCATGGGGCCAACCATCTCGCCAAATTTTTCATTGGGAAGCCAACCAGTAGGAATAAAGAGGGCAGTGATTAACCCCCAGGCAATGAAGGCGCCAATATTGGGAATAATCATCCCGGCCAAAAAACCACCAAACTGCTGAATTCTTTCTCTCATTTCACCTCTCCTTGATAAAAAATAATGAGTAACATCTTGCTACCGTATCTGTGCGACAGGCAGCATTAACCAGCCGGGCGCCAGGTCATCGGAGAATCGCTTTTAACAAAAGCGACATATCCGATAATCCAGAATCCGATTCAAAAACCAGCAAATGTTATTTAAAGATTTCGTCTGTTCCGTTTGTTTGCTGCGGCCGTCAGGCTAACCATTGGGTAATGACAGCGATGTCTTCAGCCGACAGCAGCGGATGAACTTGAATGACTGAGTGTTGGTTTGAATATTCTCGTGGCAGCGGCACTGTAGTGATGATCAGCTGTGCCGACTGCATCTCCTCTGGGTTCAGTTCCCTTAGCGATAAAACATCTAATTTGCCCAGGCGAGGGAAGCGGGCTTTGAGCCGGGCGACCAGCAGCTGGGCGGTGGCCATGCCGCTGGGGCATACCACAATGACGCGGTTGAGGCGATTCGGCCGTTCCCGGATAAACGCAGCGCGTAACAGCAAAACCAGATTGTTCACTTCGTCATCTGGTAAGACGATGCCCGTTTCCGCATTAATCTCTTCGGCCAGCTGGACCGCAATCGTTGATTCAAAAGCGTATTTTTCTGGCAGATTATGCATGTAGCTGATGGGCGGCGACCACAAGTTGAACCGCTGGCGCATACAGGCGGGAATAAGATGGGCGGCCAGGCCGTCGCGCAGGGCGCTGTCGTCCTGTATGGCCGGGACGCGATACGCCTGGGCAATGCCGCGCATCAGGCTGTCTAGCAGCGCCTGGAAGGGCTCATCCATTGCCAGGTCCGAGGGCCAGATATTGTTGCGCGACCCGGCGAGCAAGTGCATGGTAAGGTACGCCGTTTCGGCAGCTTGCTGCGCTTCGGGCAGCTGAATACTCAGCTGGTCCAGCAGTTGGGCGGCTACGTGCCACACGGTCTGGCAAGTCTGCCGGTCGAAGGCCGGGTGGATGGTACGGGCAATCTGGCCATTTTGAATGCGCTGCTGCTGCACGGCAATGATCAGGGACAGGTAGAGGACGGCATTGTCGGTAAAACGGCCGTTCAGCTGCACTTCCGCATAACTCACCAGGTTCATGGCCTGCCGGGTGTGCCACTGCCGCACCAGCTGGTGCACATGGTTGGCCAGGGGCATTAAATCGGCGTCGTTGGCCAGTTCGTATTCCAACCCGGCAATGTGCGACATATGCATGAGCGGGTCACTGAATGGTGTGTCCCCCCAGAGGACGGCCGTAATTGCCTGGCGCTGCTGAACTTCTGATCCGGCCAGCATAAAACCAAAGTTGGGGCGCCTTTCTAACGTCAGGCCAAACGTTTCAATCCAGCCTTCGATCAAATCCAAATCTTTCAGAATAGTGGTGCGCGAGACGCCGCTTTCCTGCTGGAGCTGGTACAAAATGAGCGGTTCGGCCACCGTGAGCAGGTTCAGCGCCAGCAGCTGCTGCCGCTGCCCCGGCGTGAGCTGCAGCCGAATGTTGGCCTGCGACGCCAGTTCGGTGAGCAAATCCTGACGGTAATCGGCTGGGCAGGCGACCTGCACGCCAACGCCGGGGATCATGTCCAGGTCGGCGTCATGTTCCACCAGCCACATTTTGATTGGCTTCAGGCTGTAGGAAACCTGGCGCGGCGTCAGCCCAACCCGGCGGCCCACATCTGCGGTGACAACGGCCGTTTCGGCCGTTAGCAGGTAATGAAGCAAATCTCGTTGGCGAGTCGTCAGCGAAATCATTGGCTCAATAATAATCATTTACCTTTGAAACTGGATTCTCTCTTCCGAATGGTTGCATTATATAGGCAAGATCACCAAATCTGCTGGGGGAAATGTTGTCAATTTTTGCCAACACCTTCTGACAAAAGTTGACTATTTGCGACGAAGCGGGGAGAAATTGGGTTTTGGGGAAGTTATTGAGTAATTGGGTAATTGGACAATTACTCAATTACTCTAGTTTCCGCTAAAGAATTAACATAAAAAGACTTCATTGAAAAATTAAAATTCGTTGGCAAATCTTTTGCCAATGACAGAACCTTAAAAATGTGACAAAAAAGACCAAAAGCTAAGTCAAAACAGCCACCGCTGTTTGTTTTTGTCTGCGGTGGGCGGCAATTCCTTTGGGCAAATGGTCCGTGACAGCTGGTTTTTGGCGAAGTCGCCCTGGTAAAGGGTAACTTTGCGGAAAAGGCAGACCGGCCAAAGCCCGACGGAAGCGGCCTGGGGTTGGTTGGGGATTTCTATCCCAGAACCCAGTTGGGATGGTTGGATGCAAGGCTGCCAATCCCGTCAGAATGGAACCGGCCAAGAGCACCAACTCTGGTAAGCGTTGACAAGTTTCCTGAGCAAAGACAAACTGGCGATGAGCCCCTACCATTTGCTTGCCCGCCAGCGGCAATTGCTCAATCGGCCAGCGGTCGGTGTAAAGGGCATGAACCGTCGGCGCTTGCAGTTTGACATTGGTGCCCACCAAAAGAGGGTCCTTATAGCGGGGGTCGCTGATGGCATAGATATCAAACAAGTCGGCCTCTGGGCTGGGTTGAACGTCAGGGCGCACCAGGTCATACCAGACGTTAGCGGTTATCGCCTCGCCTGTTGCCAATTGCCAGGTGACGGTCGCATCGGCTGGGGTCGCGGCGATTTCCCGTCCCTTGTAGCTTCGCACCCGTGGCCGGACGCGGCGACCGTAAGATGGCTTGACGCCTCTTTGCCCTGGGGTGTAGGCGATGTAGTTACGGCGGGCCGTGCCATTTTTGGCCAAGCGGACCAGGTAACGGGCCACTTTGGCCTGGTGGACATCTTTGAGCTTGAAGCCAGCGTCGGCCAGCAGGATTTCCAGCAAATCCAGGACACGAGCCGCTTTCTTGAGCAACGATTCCTTGAGCGCCGCTTCGCCAGGGTCTTGCGGATTCACCCGCACCATGTGGCTGGGCAAAGCGATGCGTTTGCCTTTCACCTGCCCCACCCGTGCAATCAGTCCCAAAATGACCGCCGGTAACGCTTTCTCGGCCACACTGTGATAATACTTGGAAGCCAACCCTTGCAGTTTGGGCCGCCAGAACGGGGTTGTGTCAATGGCCACCGCATAATAGCCTTCGTAACGACAAGGTTGCCATTGACGGGCTTGCATGTATTTATCCCACTCGACGATCAGTTCACTGATTTGCCACACCCCACTGCGCAAGGCAGCCCAGGCGCGTCGCACCGCCTCTTCGCCAATCCCGGTTGATTGCAAGGCTGGAAATAAAGCACCTCGATGCGTTAGCAAGGAACCGCTGACCAACATCCACAAAAAATGGAGCATGGCGAGATTGGTGCCAATGGGCAAGTTGGTTACAATTGCTATCAGAGCTGACATTGTTGGTTCTGTTACTGGTGGCATGTTCTGGTTTCCTTTTTGGTCGAAGGTTTTAACCAATAACATGCCACCAATTTTCTTTTTTGTCACATTTCACTTAGCGGAAAGTAGAGAATTACCCAATTACTTAATTACATTACATCTACTTCTGGAGCGTGTAAAAAGGCCGGTGCTAGCCGCCGTACACCAAACGCAGCACCTGCGGCGTTACGTAGCCTTCTACCAGCGCCGCCAGCAGCAGCAGCGGAACGCCCAGCCCTAGCAAGATGCGCCAGAATTCGGCCCCGCGAATGATAAACATTTCGCTCAGCGAACGGTCAGAGAGTGGGGCAAAGGTTATCGTTTGCCAGCGCAGCGCCGACGCCCCGATGAGCAGCAAAGTGGGCAGCTCCAAAATGGCGTGGGGCACGACTGTACCCAGCAAAAACTGCGTTGGGCTTTCCCCCGCCATATAAAACTGCATGGCAATAAAGCTGATGATGCCCCAGGGCAGCATAAAAATGAGCACCCCCAGCACGCCCAGGGTAAAAATGCCCAAAATCGTTTGCAGCAGCACCGACCGCACGTTTTGGCCCACAATAAACAGCGGCAAGGCGGTCAGGTATACTTCCAGCCCGGCCAGATTGGTGAGCAAATTTTCGCCGCTCAGCTGCGTTTTTAAGTTGTCGGGGAAGGGATACTGGCGGGCCATAAAAATGCCAAGGACGGCCGCGCCCACCACCGCCAATGTCAGTGCGGCTATCGGCAGCCGCAGGCTGGGCACAATGGCCAGGGTCTGTTTGAACCAGGTGAGGGGATTGGGGTAACGGCCGTTCCCCAGCTGCGTCTTGCCGGAAAAATAGCCCCAAAACTGGCGCACCATCCAGCCAATGCGAATCTGGTCAATGTCCCGCCCCAGCAGCTCCTCTCGATTAAACAGGGAGAGACCCATACGCATGAGGACAACGGCCGTAATCGTCAACGCCAGCAGCAGCCACCAGAGGCCATCGTGGTTGCCCCAAAACAGGGCCGCCGCCTCCGCCTGGATCAAAATCGCCATGGGCACGATGATGAAGCTGGCCAGCAGGTTGGCGGCGCGTACGCTGGTCGCCTGGCTGGACACCACCACCGCCCCGGCCACCATGATGATGCCCTGCACCGTCGTCAGCAAAATCGTCTGGGCCACCAGCTGGAACTCAGGCTGCCAGTCCACCGAGATGGCCAGCCCGATCATGTACACCGCCATGCCCAGGTAGCTGGCCGACAGGGGCGGCACCAACGCCGCCAGCATCTTGCCCGCATACAGCTGGCCATTGCTCAACGGCGTAGAGAGCAGCGGCTCCATGCTCTTGCGCTCTTTCTCGCCCACAAACGTCTCCAGGGCAATAATGAGCGAAAACGACATGGGGAAAAAGCCCACCACCAGCAGCAAGAAGGGGATCAGCTGGTTGGCAATCACCTCCGCGCCAAAATCGGCCACAAAGTTGAGCAGGCGCGAGGCGGTAAAATTCATCAGCGCAGGAAAAACGAGGGTGAGCACAAAGATGGGAATGATGATGCGCCAGTCGCGGAACGAATCGCGAATCTCGCGGCGGGCGACTACCATCATCATCATAAAATCATGCTTTTTGGGGAGATGGTTGAGTGTCAGGGCGGTCATGATTGAGGCACCTCCTCTTTTTCGGCCACAACGCGCAGGTAAACCTGCTCCAAACTTTGTGAGATGGGCTGGAGGGAAATGACGCCCAGTCCCAGCCCACCCAGGCAGCGCACCAGCTGTGGATTGGTCACGTCTGGGTTTTCGGTGCGGTAGCGAATCACATCTCCCTGCACTGCTTCAATGGTGACCAGCTTGGCAATCTCGCTGATTTCACCGTTCAGATGCCGGTCGACGCGCACTTCCAGCTGGGGCTGGCCGAGCAGCTGCTGTTTGAGAACGGCCGTACTGCCCTGGGCCACAATCGTGCCTTTTTTGATGATGGCGATGCTGTCGGCCAGCAGTTCGGCTTCGGCCAGGTTGTGGGTACACAAAATCACGGTGCGCTTGTCCTCGCGCAGCTCGCGGATGGCGTCGCGCACCAGCTTGGCGCTGTGCGGATCCATCGCCGAAGTAGGTTCATCCAACAGCAGCACCGACGGGTTGTGCAGCAAGGAGCGAATGAGCCCGACCTTTTGCCGCATCCCTTTGGAATATTGTCCCAACCGCCGGTCGGCCTGCCCGGCCATGTCGAAGCGGTCGAACATGGCCAGACTGCGTTGTTTGATTTCTGCATCGCTGAGGCCGTAGAGACGGCCGTAAAACAGCAGATACTCCAGCCCGCTCATCCGCAAATACAGCCCCGGCTGCTCGGTCAGCATACCGATGTCGTGCCGCACCCGGTCGGCCTGGCGCACCACGTCGTAGCCGTTGATGCGCGCCTCCCCGCTGGTGGGCCGCAGGATGGCGCCTAACATGCGCACAGTGGTTGTTTTGCCCGCGCCGTTTGGCCCCAACAGCGCCAGCAGCTGCCCGACCGGCACGGTCAGGGAGAGGTTGTGAACGGCCGTAAATTCCTCAAAAACCTTGCCTAAATTGTTCGCTTCGATCATGGTTTATTACACCTTGCCCCTCAACATCAACATCTTGCTAAACACCACAACAAAAAAGATTGTGACATTGTAAACCAAAAACGCCTTCTTTCACGGGGAAAAGGGTTACTGGAGGTGTTTTTTCATTGTCAGTTTAGGTAAGCAATCTGGCGGTAGCTCTGCCCAAAAGCACGAGAATATTTTATTTGATCCAGACGGTGAACGGCCGTATCTCAATCGATCCGCTTAACGCCTGGGGCATCCGGGCCGCCAGCTGGATCGCCTCGTTGAGATCACGGGCCTCAATGAAAAAGAGCGCGGCCAGCGGCTGGTGCCCGGCCTCAGGCCCATCGGTGAGCACAACCGACCCATTTTTGCGGGAAACGGTAACGGCCGTAACCTCAGCCAAATCCACCTCGGCCAGCAAGTACCCACTCGCCCGCAGGGCTTCGCTGCTGGCCAGAGCGGCACGGGCCAACTCTTCTCCTGGCGGTTTGTCCTGGTAGGCCAAAAACAGGTAGTGCATGTCGCTGCTCCAAGATTGGACCAATCTTGAGCTCTTTGGGATTTTGTGGGGTTTGGCGTGAAACGTGAAGCGTGAAACGTGATGTCTCTCTGGTCACGTTTCACGTTTCACGCATCACAGATTGCAAACCCCCTAAATTCCTGAAGACTCCAATCTGTAACTCAGCAACTAGCCAAAGTCATGCGGCCCAAACAAGGGCACAATCTCCGACTCGCCATCCCCGACGATGTCGCGGAAGCGCTTGGACCATGCCACGGCGTCTTCCAGCGAGGGCACATCGATGATGGCAAAACCGGCCGTCAGTTCCTTGAGCTCAATGAAGGGGCCATCCGTGACGCTGAACTTGCCATTGGACCGCTTGAGTCGCGTGCCCGTTTCTTGCAGCGCGCCGGTGGCCACCAGCACACCAGCCTGCATTGCCTCACCGATAAACTGGCCCATTTCGGCCATCATTTCTGGGGTAGGTTCGTTGCCAGCTGCCGGGTCAAAGTTGGGGTCGTAAATCATGAAATGCATTATTCTGTCTCCTTTAACAGGGAGCCGGGCGGTCAGAAAGGCCAGCCTGGCTCGGTAATTGGTTGTTGTATGAAATAGTCGTCTGGGAAAGGCTGATTTCGACATGTTGCCCCACGAATTTCAAAATTCGTTACGCAACCGTTCATTTAATATTCCGCACGAGGGCGCTTCGCGCCCCGTGCGGGGAGAAGGTTTGGGTTTTTTCAGTTTTTGGGGTCAAAATGACCCCAAAAACTGAAAAAACCCCTTGATCTTTAGCAGCGCCAGGCGCGAAGCGCCGAGGCGCTGCCGTTGCTCCAGGTAGGACTGAGCGCTTAATTTTTTGCTTTACCTGGAACAAAATTTTCACCACACTATGCTTAGTCAGCGGGCAGATTGGCCAGCTGCCGCGCCAGAAAGCGCCGCTCTGGTTCCTGCTGGGCCAGGGCGATGGCGCGTTTGTAGGCCGCGCGGGCTTCTGGGGCCTGGCCCAATCGGCGGTAGAGGTCCGCCTGGGCGGCGTAGGCCAGGTGGTAGTTGGCCAAATCGCCGCGAGCCAGGATGTCGTCGATCAGCTGCAGGCCGACGGTTGGACCATCACGCAGGGCAACGGCCGTTGCCCGGTTAATCTCCACTACAGGCGACGGCGCCACCTGCAGCAGCAAATCATACAGCCCCACAATGCGCGCCCAATCGGTGCTGGCAAAATCCGGCGCGGTGGCGTGTACCGCCACGATGGCCGCCTGGAGCGTGTACGGACCCAGGCCGTCCGACGCCAGCGCCTGCACCATCAACGTGGCGCCTTCGGCAATGTGGTCCTGGCTCCACAGCGAGCGGTCCTGCTCCTCCAGCGTCACCAGCTCCCCTTCTGGCGTGGTGCGTGTGGCCCGGCGCGATTCGTGCAGCAGCATCAAGGCCAGCAGCCCCACCGCTTCCGGCTCTGGCAGCAGCGCCACCAGCAGCCGCCCCAGGCGAATCGCCTCGCCAGACAAATCGGGCCGCGTCAGCGATTCACCTGATGAGGCGTAGTAGCCCTCGTTAAACACCAGGTAAATCACCTGCAGCACGGCCTCCAGCCGGTCGGGCAGCTCTTCGGAGGACGGCACCTCGTAGGGAATTTGCGCCTCGCGGATTTTGGCCTTGGCCCGAACGATGCGCTGGGCCAGGGTGGCTGGTGTGGTGAGGAAGGCGCTGGCAATCGCCTCGGTAGTGAGGCCACAAATTTCGCGCAGGGTCAGGGCGACGCGGGCGTCGGCGGGCAAAACTGGGTGGCAGCAGGTGAAGATCAGGCGCAGGCGGTCATCGGCGATTTCTTCGTCGTTTTGGGAGGGGTGGGGAACGGCCGTTGCCTCAAACTGGTCCGCCAGAGCCGCCAGCGAGGCATCAAACCGGGCACGTCGGCGCAGGGTGTCGATGGCTTTGAAGCGTCCCGTGGAAACCAGCCACGCTCGTGGGTTGGCCGGGATACCGTCACGCGGCCACTGCTCCATCGCCACGCGGAAGCCTTCGTGCAGGGCATCTTCGGCCAGGTCAAAGTCGCCCAGCAGGCGAACCAGGGTGGCAAAGATGCGGCGCGACTCCTGGCGATAAATGGCATCCACGCGCTGGCGCACCTGTTCGGATGAGAGGTCTGTTGTCATGCAAATTCTCTTGAGCTGGTCAGCAACTATGAAGGGTTTTTGTTTTCAGCTTACTTTAGCTTTAGCTCTAACGCCACGCCGCCGTACCACAATCGCCAAAACCATGCTTAGTGCCACCAAAATAGAGACCAGCGTGGCCCAGGCCAGAGGCAGGTCCACGCCGCCCAGCGAGACGACGCGGCTGTCCAGGCGCACCGTTTCCAGCAGCGTCCGGCCAATGGCGTACATGATGAGGTAAACGGCCGTCATCTCCCCCGCCAGCAGTTTTTCCCGCCGCCGCCACAGCCACATCAGCAGGCCAAAGGTGAGGAAGTTCCAAAGGGATTCGTACAAAAAGGCGGGGTGGAAATAGCCATAATCGGCAAAGGCGGGCAGCCGGTTGGCCGGATCGATGGTGATGGCCCAGGGAAGGGTGGTGGGACGGCCGTACAATTCCTGGTTCATAAAGTTGCCCCAGCGGCCAAACGCCTGGCCAATGGCCACACCCACCGCGGCCATGTCGGCCCAGGGCAGCAGCGGCAGACGCTTGCGCCAGGTGAAATACAGCAGCCCCAGCGCACCTCCAGCCAGACCGCCGTAGATGCCCAGCCCGCCGTTGCGCAGGTTAAACAGCAGCTGCGGATTGCGGAAGTAGTCGCTGGGCGACTCGATGCCCAGCGCCGCCATGCTGGGCGACGGCGTCATCACGTGGTAAAGGCGTGCGCCAATCAGCCCCAAAACCAGGCAGATGATGATGCCGTTCCAGACAAAATCGGGGTTCCATTTGCGCCACGGGGCATCGGCCAGCCAGGCGGGTTCGACGGCGGGGTGCGCCGCCAGGAAGGCGTCGAGCTCGCGGCGCTCTTCATTTGTCAGGGCCAGGCTGCGCGGGTCGCTGCCCCACAGCAGCAGCAGTTCGCCCAGGGTATGGATGTTTTGTTTGGCCAGCTTGGCCTGGCTGGGAAAGTCGGTGAGGGGGAGGGCATGGAGGGGGTCGGGAACGGCCGTTAAAAACGCCATTCGCCACCGCTGCCACGCCAGCCGGGAGACAATCCACGCCCCCAGGGCAATACCGCTCACGATGATGATGCCATACCAATAAACCGGCAGGCCTACAATTGAAAAAGGGGTGGGCCTGGGCATGTGGCCTGTCCATAAATGGATCACAAACAGCACTGCCAGGGCCACGGCCCACACCGCGATCAAGATCCAATAGAGCTCCACCCGTGGACGGCGCAGCAGCTTGATGTCGCTGGTTGTTAATTCGCTCATTCGCCGCCCTGCACTTCTTCGCGGACACCGTAAGCCTGGCGCCAGACGTGGACCATGCGCTGCCCCAGGGTAATGTAGGTGGCCACCGCCAGGATGATCAACGCCACCTGGGGCAAATTCAGGAACAGCAGGCTGATCATCACAAAATAGCGCTCCACGCGGCTGGCAATGCCCACTTTGCAATCATACCCCAGCGCCTCGGCCCGCGCCCGAGCGTAGCTCACCATGATCGACCCGGTAATAGCCAGGTAAGCTATGCCCAGCATCACTGCGTCTTCCTGGTTCATGTAGAAGACAATAAAGCCACCAAACAGGATGATTTCGGCCAGCCGGTCCAGCGTGGAGTCCAGAAAAGCGCCAAAACCGCCTTGCTTACGGCCCAATTTCCGGGCCAGTGCGCCGTCGAAGGCATCCAGCGGGGCGATGAAAAACATCGTCACCGCGGCCCAGGTCATGTGGCCATTGGCGATGAGCCAGGCAAACAGGAAGTGCGATAACATGCCCACAACCGTGAGGACATCGGGCGAAAAACGGTAGCGGGCCAGGTAAGTGACAACCGGGTCGATGATGAAGCGGGTATTGGCCCGCATGTAATCCGTCAGCGTTTTACGTTCTTTGATAGGAGTAACGGGATTGGTATCCATAACTGCTCGCATTGTCCAATACAGCGGGACGTTCAAGTTTTTGGGAATAAGAGATTCCTCTTTGTGGATGCTATCTAAACTGCACATTACTGTCAAATAGCCCCCATCCGCCTACCAACCATCCAGGCGAAGGCCCAGCCAGGGCACCACCATTTCGGCGTGGCTCATACCCCCGTGCCGCCCGATCATCTTGTGCGCCGTGGGGCGCTCGGACTCGGTGAACAGGCTGTAGCCGTCGCGCATGATGGCCACCACGTCACCGAAGCGATCGGCGACCTTTGGCACCACTTCACCGGGACCAAACAATCCGGCCTCGATGGCGTCTTGGGTGGCAACGGCCGTTATCATTCCCCCCAGTTTTGTGTTGAGGTAGTCGATCACCGCCTGCTGGCAGCCGTGCCGCGTATAAAAATAGACCACACGCGGTTCGCCAGTGGGCTGCATAAACAGCATCTGCTCCAATTGTGGATGATCGGCCAGGAAGATTTGTTTGGAAAGCGGCGTCAGCTCCTGCCCGTGGTCGGCCACGATGAAAAAGGCGGTATCTTGCCGCGCCGCCGGGGTGAGGGCATCCAGGAATTCAGTTTGCAGCTGGTGAAAAATAGCGTTGATTTCGGCGGCAACGGCCGTTGCCTGCCAGGTGTGGTAATGGCTCAAAGAATCAATCGTCGGCCAATAGGCGCTGACAAACAGCCGCTCGCCCGCCCGTTTGTCTAGCAGTTCGCGCAGCTTCACCAGCATCTCAGCAAACGTCACCGCGCCGATGGATTCGCTCACACCACGGCCGTGCATCTTGCTCAGCACCGAGTCCACAATCTCACGCCCTTTAAAGGCATAGGTGGCGATACCGCTTTGGGCCAGCTGCTCCCCTACCCCAGGGCGCAGTAAAAACGTTCCCGGGTCCAGCCCGGCCTCCACCAGGGCATCTCTTGCTTTGTAAAACAGCGGCGAAAAGTCGAGCATCCCGGCGGAGACAGCATACTCGGGAAAAAACAGGCGCAGTCCGGCCAGACCATGCTGTGCCGGGGCGAACCCAGTCCACAGGCTGCTGAGCGCCGCTACGGTGGTAGAGGGAAAGATAGAGGTGAGTTGGTGGGTGACAGTGGCTTTGTGGGTAACGGCCGTTACCAAAGCCTGCCGCGCCTGGAACAAATTCCAGCCAAATCCATCCAGCGTTAACAGTACCACCCGCTTAACCCCGCTGCCCAAAGGCTGCCACAATGCCTCTGGCAGCGCAGGCAGCCCCACAAACGGCGCGCCCAACAGCTTTGCCACCGTGGCGGGCACATTGGCAATCGACCCCCCTTCATAAGCAGGGAGCGTAAATTCATCTATCGGCAAGTTCAATCGCTCAACAGCTAACTTGTTCATAAATCACTTTCATTCCTTTACATCTGGTATAATTTTAGACGTTGAACCTGATTCATACTCATAAAAGGGCATGATCTGGCACTTTTACCAGAGGTTAAGTGGTTCGATAGTGCCCGCCGCGAGTATACATAGCACTAAACAATCTGAAGCCCTAAGCTGCAAAGCAATCAATCTTAAAAACAAACAGTTGCAGTTCCTATTAATAAGGAGTTGGAAAATGCGTTACGAAATTAATGGCACCACCCTGCAAACCCTCGATATTTACCTGGACAGCGGCGAATCCGTCTTTACCGAATCCGGCGGCATGGCCTGGATGAAGGGCAATGTCGAGATGTCGACCAACACCCGCGGCGGTCTGCTTAAAGGGCTGGCCCGCAGCCTGGCTGGCGAATCGCTCTTCCTTACCACCTACACGGGCAAAGCAGGCCAGAGCATGGTCACCTTCACCCCAGAAGCACCGGGCTCCATCATTCCCGTTTCGCTGGGCAACGACGAGAGCCGCATCTGCCAGAAAGACGCCTTTATGGTGGCCCAGGATTCTGTTTCCTTGGAGATTCATTTCCGCCGCAAGCTGGGCACCGGGCTCTTTGGCGGCGAAGGATTCATTCTGCAGAAGGTCACCGGGCCTGGGCTGGCCTGGGTAGAGATTGCCGGTGAAGTCCGCGAATACAATCTACAGCCGGGCGAGACAATGAAGGTGGATCCGGGCCACATTGCCATGTATGAGCCGTCCGTCAACTATGAGATTGAGCGGGTTAAAGGTGTGAAGAACATGCTGTTTGGCGGCGAAGGGCTCTTCCTGGCCACCTTGACCGGCCCTGGAAGCATCTGGCTGCAAAGTTTGCCGCTGGCCAACCTGGCCTCCAAGCTGATGCAGTACATGCCGACCAAGTCCAACTAGGTGGGTCTCAAAATTTTCCCGGAAACTCCCCTCTGGTTATTATCACCTGGTAAGGCAGTTTCCGGGAAAATGCCTGAACATCAAGAAAAAAAGCCAGGGAGTCCCTGGCTTTTTTGTCGGCTATTTAAATCTTCTCACACCTTAACGAGGGTTTAGGCTAAGGAATCTCGCATGGCGCTCATGCGGGAGGCCACGCTGCTGTCGACAACCTTATCGCCTACGCGAACAATCAAACCACCCAAAATTGCCGGGTTCACTTTGAAGTTCACTGTTTCCAGGTTCAGCGTTCTCTTGATCTCTGCCTGTTCGGCCTCTGTGAGCGGCAAGGCGCTGGTCACTTCGCCACTGGTGCCGGTGAGACGGGCAGCATCTGCTGGCACTTTGGCAAAGAAATCGGCAATAATGGCCCGTTGGCGGCTCTCATCCAGGGATTCACCCACCAGTTTGTTGGCGGCCGCGATAGCAATCGAAGCCACCTGACCACGCAGGTCGGCCAAAATCTGGTCGCGCTCGCCCTCGGCGTCTTTACGGGCAGAGGCCAGAATCTCTTTTGCTTCCTGGTTGGCCTGGGAAATGATGCCATTCGCCTGGTTTTCAGCCTGAACGCTGGCGTCCTGACGCATTTTGGCGGCCTCGGCGCGGGCTTCGTCCAAAATTTTCTTGGCATCGGCATCGGCGTTGTCGCGGGCAATAGCAGCCTGGCGCGCATCTTCGAGGCCTTTGGCAATTTTTGCCTGTCGTTCATGCAAAACGCGCAGCAAGGGACGATACACCAACCCTGTGAGCAACAGGATCAGGATGCCAATGCCAAAGATTTGCATCAACAGGTACCCAATATTAATACCTAATGCTTCCATTTGTTTATCCTTCCTTCGACTCTAAGCCAGCTATTCGTTACTAGAGTACGAACAGAATAATCAAAGCCACAACGAGGGCGTAAATAGCAACCGCTTCCGCAAAGGCAATACCCAGAATCATGTTTGTCTGAATGTTACCACCTGCATCAGGGTTACGGGCGATACCCTGCACAGCACCGCTAACCAGAATACCAATACCGGCGCCAGCACCGATCGCACCAAACATAGCCAGGCCTGCACCAATTGCTTTCAGGCCATCCACCAACGCTAGAGCAGCTGCTTGATCCATAATGTTTATTATCCTCCAGGAATTTCTTCTTTTCTGTTTTGGCAAAGATATGGATGATTCCAAAATCTTTATGGTTGACAAGACAAAATTAAGGCTACGGCCGATTTGCCGCAGCTAAGTTTCTACGAATTAGTGGTGTTCTTCATCCCCATGATGGCCAGTGGTAGCGCTAACCATAAAGATGAGCATGAGCAGACCAAATACGGCCGCTTGAATCAACCCCACAAAAAATTCCAGGCCAAAAAACGCCATATTGGCAATTGGCAGCAGGAATGCCATGACAAACAAGAGCACCATACCAGCAAACAAGTTACCCAAAAGACGGAAGGCAAATGAGATAATCTTGGAGATTTCACTGATGAGCTCTAACAAACCAACTACCGGATCAATGGCCTTGATAGGATTCTTAGCCACCTCCTGCCCAAACCCTTTGGCAATAAAGGGGAAGAACTTGGAAAGGTAGCTGCGCGCGCCCAGGTACTTAAAGCCATAATACTGCACCATCACCATGGCAATCAGGGCGAATGCCAGCGTGTAGTTCAGGTCCGTAGCGCCGGGGCGGAAAATCGGCACGATAGTCCAATCGGCAGCCTGGTCATTATAGCCAACTGGACGGCCCTTTTCATCAGTTTCAAGGTCTGCCTCAGCATCAGCATTTCCGGCCGCTCGCACCAACAGGCTGTTCTCAAACAAAAGGCCATCTACACGCAAATCACCCTCATTTGCCAAATCAAACTCATGCTCGATTTCGTGCAGAATTTCTTCTTCAGTTTCGTGACTTAGATGTCCGTCTTCGAGGTGAACTTCAATACCGAAGCGGTTCTCCAGGCCAGCCACATAATTGGCAAAAGCCTGTTCACCTTCTACTTCAGCGGTCGCCAGGCCTTCTTCAATCAACGCGATCTCTTTTTCCGCCTCGAAGTGGGGCTTGAACTCCCAAAAACCAATGCTGTCCCAACCAGGAATGAGACCCATCCAGTTAGTGATCAGGATGATCAGGATGAAGGACATAAACCAGGGGAAGAAATCTCTGACTTTAGGGCCAGCGATGTTTTCGGCAAAGTTGTAAGCGCCATCGATAACCATCTCAAAGAAGTTATAGAACCCGGTTGGTACTTCATCGGCGGTACGGGAGCCAGCACGCAGGGTGAGCGCCAGAATAATTACCACTAACCATGCCATCAGGGTAGAGGCAAAGGTATTGGTCATGCCACCCAATAATGTACCGATTACGGGCCAGTTCTGCGATCCGGGCCAAATTTCACCGGGGAGCTGAATAAACGGCCGTACCGGCTGAATAAACGGTACAAATGAGAGGGCAATCAAACCAATAACAAACAAGAGAATAAAATATCGTTTTTTCATGCTTGTTTTTCTTCCTCTTGTGCGAGTTGTGTTTCTTCCTGTGTCTGCTTCTTTAGCTGTTCCAACTGCTTCTGCATACGCAGCTGCATGCGCAGGCCAATTTGTATCATGGCAAACAGTGTTACGGGGAAGCTGCCTACCAGAAAAACGATGGTGAGTACATTTCCAGTATCGAAGATACGATCCAGAAGATAGCCAGCACCGTAGGCTAAACCTATCACGATGACGGCCGCAGCCGACATCATGCAGCCAATTTGACTAGCCAAATTGACCATGACGGCCGTTTGGTTTAACTGCGAATTATCAGACACAATTTACTTTTTAAGTCGTGAGCTTGCGCATTATATCACAATCAAAAGTTGGGGCAATGGAGGAATTGACCTTTCCCCCACGAGCAGTTAGCCACCAACCAAGGAGAAAAAGGCCGCAGCCGCTTCCCGTGTCCACTCAAAGGCAGGCCCTGCATACACACCCAAAACGATGATGGCTGCGGTGGAAAGACCTAGCCCCACCCAGGCGCCACGAGAAACAGGGATTGTTACCTCCTGCTGATCGGAGTCATACAGGTACATGTACTTCACCATGGACAGGTAGTAGTACAGCGCCACAAAGGCATTCAGAATACCGATCAAGGCCAGCCACCAATACCCGGCATCTACGGCCGCTTTGAAGATGAAAAACTTGCCCAAGAAACCGGCCGTGGGTGGGATGCCGCCCAACGAGAGCAGGGCAAACAGCATCACCAGCGCCAGATACGGCGAGCGCTTATTGAGGCCGTACAAATCTTCCATCTCATTTGACTTAGACACATTGCTGACGATCACGATCACGCCAAAAGCCGCAACGTTGGTGAAGACGTACATGAGCAGGTAAAACATCGCTGCGCCAGAGCCATCCGGCGTAAGGGTCACCAGCCCAATCATCGCGTAACCTGCCTGGGCAATGCTGGAGTAGGCTAGCAGGCGCTTGACGTTGCGCTGGTAGATGGCAGCAAAATTACCAATCGTCATGGTGATGATGCACATGGAGACCAACATCGGCCACCAGGCGGTACTTTGCCCCGGTTCACCCAGGCTGCCCGCCGTAAAGCCAACTATGCCAGACGTAAACACGCGCATAAACACGGCAAACCCAGCCGCTTTTGAAGCCGTGGAGACAAACGCTGTGAAAGGCGTGGGGCTGCCTTCGTAAACATCGGGCGTCCAGAAGTGGAACGGCACAGCCGAAATCTTAAAGCCAAAACCAACGATAATCAGCGCTGCCGCGATGAGCAGCACACCATTGGCCTCCGGCGACAGGGGCTGTGAATTCAAGACGATGGTGCCCAACTCATAAAGATTGGTTCCGGCATATTGGGTGCTGGTGGTGGCAATGCCATACAGCAAACTCATGCCATACAGCATCAGCGCCGTGGCAAACGCGCCATAAACAAAATACTTCATGCCCGCTTCTGAAGAACGATCTTCGCTCTTGGCAAAACCAGCCAGCACGTAGGAGGAAATACTGGCCATTTCCAGGGCAATGTAAAGCATAATCAAGTCAGCCGAGGCGCCCATCAGGCTAAAGCCCATGGTGGCGGTGATGAGCAACGCGTAATACTCAACCGTTTGCAGCCGCACAACATCCAGCGAAATCAGACTGGTGGTCATCAAAGCGGCCAGGAAGATGACCCGGAAAACCAGGGTAATTAAATCGTGACGGATCATGCCGCCCCAAATCAGCGTCTGGGCCAGATCGCTTTGCGCGCCAGGCTCTCCCGCGAAGAACCAGAGCCCCAGTGTGCCCAGCAAAATGACCAACGCCCCCCAGGCGGTCATCAGACCCACCTTACGCTGTTCGGTAGATGGCAGCACCCGGCTGTAAACTTGAATCGCCACCAGTAAGATGGCCAGGGCAATTTCTGGCGCCAGGGCCAGATACCAGGAAAGTGTGGGTTCTACCACTTAGGCACCTCCCAACAGATGCAGCAGGTTGTGCGCAACACCCAATAGATTGTGTGCCCCCACCTGTACTGTGTCTAGAATTGTGAAAGCTTGCTGCGCCTCTTGCAACCGGGCCACCACCGGCTCCACGCCAGACTGCACCATGGGCACAATAATCTGCGGGTAAACGCCGATGATAATCAGGATCACAACAAAACCCACCAGTGTCAGCTTGTCAATTGCCAGGATGGGTCGCATATCGTGCCACTTGTGCTCGTCGTATTCGCCAAAGAACACCTTACCAACCGCGCGCATGATGTAAGCGGCCGTAATCACAATGGCAGGTGCGGAAAGAATGGCAATCCACCGGTAAAAGTTGGCGGGGTTCAAGGACAGGGCAGTGCCAGTTAAACTTAAGCCGTTGCCCTGCCACACACCCAGGAAAATGGGAAACTCGGCCACAAAACCAGACAGCCCTGGCATACCCATAGAAACCAAACCGCCGATGATAAAGGCAACCGCACCCCAGGGCAGCACTTTGCTCATGCCGCTGAGCTCATCCATGTTGCGGGTGTGGGCCCGGTCGTACATCATGCCGACCACGGAGAAGAAGAGTGCGGTCATCACGCCGTGGCTCACCATTTGGACGCCTGCGCCGAGGAAGCCGTTCATGTTCATGGCGGCAAACCCCATCGCCACCAGGCCCATGTGGCTCACGCTGGAGTAACCGATGAGGTACTTCATGTCGCGCTGGCGCATGGCAATAAGTGAACCGTAGACAACGTTGATCAGGGTGAGCAGAATGATGAAGGGCATCCAGTAAACGGTGCCTTCGGGCAGAATTTGGATACCGACGCGCATGGAGGCATAAGCGCCCAGCTTCATCAGCACCCCGGCGTGAATCATGGAAACGGCCGTTGGCGCCGCCACGTGACCATCCGGAGACCAGTTGTGGAAGGGGAAGGTACCAGCCAGCACCGCAAAACCCAGGAAAAGCGGCAGGAACCAGATAATCTGCAAGTTGGTGGAAAAGTCGGCTTCGGCCCAAACGCGCAGGTCAAAGGTGGGTTCCGGCAGTTGGAAGTAGAGCACCAGGAAGGCGATAAAGGAGATGAAACTGCCAATCAACAGGTAAAGCGTCAGCTTCATGGCCGCGTATTCGCGCCGTTCCTTCCAGCCCCAGATGACAATCATGACATACATGGGCAGCACAGCCAGCTCGTAGAAAAAGAAGAGCAGGAAGGCATCAACCGCCACAAACACGCCATGCACACCGGCTACCAACAGCATGAAGAAGGCAAAAAATTCGCGCGGCCGATCTTCAATGCCCCAGGAGATAAGCGTCCCGCCCAACCCCACAATTGCGGTCAGGAACACCAGCGTGGCGCTCAGGCCATCCACCCCCAGCGAATAGCTGATGCCGATGCTGGGAATCCAGGCATGCTCTTCCGTAAACTGGAGCGTGTTTTCCCACAGCGTTCCGGCCACCGGCAGGTTGGCACCGTAGGAAAAATAGACATAGGCCGACAAAATCAAGCCAATAATCATGGCCGCCAGCGCCAACATGCGCGCATTTTCCCCACGCTCCTTGGGAAGCATGAGAATAATGATGGCGGCCGCTATCGGCGACAGCGTAATGATGGATAAAAAGGGAAATTCCATAAATTCTCTTCCCGCTTCAAAGAGTGTAATTGGGTCACTGAGTAATTAAGTAACTGCCAATTACCCAATTGCTTAATTACATAATTACTAGAAAAGTTTTGTAATCGTGTCGTTGATAAACACCAAAATCCACTGCGGCCAGATGCCCAAGCTGAGCATCAAAGCCATGAGCGGCCAGATAACGAGATGTTCGCGCAGGGTCATGTCTGGCAGGCGGGCCCACTGCGGCTTCACGGGGCCGTGCAGCGTTTCGCCAATGCCCTTCAAGATATAGGCACCGGTCATCAGCAGGCCCAGCATGGAAATAGCCAGCTGCACCGTGAAGATGCTCCAACTGCCGCGCACAATCATGAATTCGCTGACAAAGCCATTGAGGCCGGGCAAGCCCAGCGAAGCCATGCTGGTAAAAATGAGAATGGTGCCAAACACGGGCATGATGGTCCAGATACCGCCAAACTGCTTGAGATCGCGGGTGTGGGCCCGGTCGTAGATGACGCCGACCAGGAAAAACATGCCCGCCGCCGAAAGGCCGTGGTTAACCATCTGAAAGACGGCGCCGCTGGTGGCCATAACCGCATCGGTACTGGTAGCAGGGTCAACGAAGGAACGGCCGTACGCAAAGGCCATCACCGCAATGCCCAACACCACAAAACCCATGTGGTTAATCGAGGAGTAAGCTACCAATCGTTTAAAGTCCCACTGGCCAAAAGCGGCAAACCCACCCAGCACGATGCTTGCCGCCCCGAGCCACGCCAGAATAACGGCCGTTTGGTTCGCCTGCTGCGGAAACAACGGAATCACCAGCCGGACGAAGCCATAAGCACCCAACTTCAGCAGCACACCCGCCAGAATCATCGAGCCGGCGGTGGGCGCCTGGGTATGGGCATCCGGCAGCCAGGTGTGGAACGGCCAGATGGGCACTTTGATGGCAAAGGCGATGAAGAAGGCCCAGTAGGCAATCGACTTCACCAGCTCAACGTCCAGGCCCGTACCCGCCAGCGTGCCACTTGCCGTGTTCACCCAGATGTCCATCAGCGTGGGAATATCAAACGTGCCCATCGACAAGCCGATGACCTGAATCGACAACAGCAAGCCCAAACTGCCCGCCATCGTGTAAATGAAGAATTTAAACGACGCGTAATCCCGGTCCTTACCACCCCACAGCTTGATGAGGAAGTACATTGGCACCAGGCCAAACTCCCAGAAGACAAAGAAGATCATCAGGTCGAGCGAGGCAAACAAACCCAACATGGCCGTTTCCATGATGAGGAACAGTACCATGTACATACGCACTTTTTCTTCAATGCTGAAGGAGGCCAGGATTGCCAGCGGGGTCAAAACGACCGTGAGCAAAAAGAGCGGCAGGCTGATGCCGTCTATGCCCATGTGGTAGTTGGCGCCAATCGCCGGGAACCACTCGGCAAACACCTCAAACTGGATGTCGGCGGCGACCCGGTCGTAGTTGAACCACATGAGGAGCACAAGCACGATGGGCACCAGGCTCAGCACCAGGGTGATGCGGCGAATCAGGTTCTTTTCGTCTTCAGGCAGCAGGAAAACGATCAACGCCGCCACAGCCGGAAAGAAAACGATTAAATTCAGCAGGTTGTCTTGAATAAAATCCATGTGAATTACCTAAAAATATTAGACCCAAGGGTTTAGGCTTGATAACACCGCCAACCCATTTATGTCTTCGTGGTCTTTAGAAGGTTAATTGGAACCAGTTCAGGATTTGCTGTGACCAGCCATAGTTGATCAAGAAGATAATCATGAACGCCAGGGCCGCAGCAATAAGGCCAGAAACCAGGACGTACTCCTGCACCTTGCCGGTTTGCAGCTGGCGCACTTCTCGGGTCATGCTCAAGAACTGGTCTTTCACCCAATCCACCGCACGGCCAAACACAGCCTCTTCCGTGGCCTTGGCCCCACGACCGATGGCGTACACAACGCGGGCCACCAGGTGAATGATGCCATCGATGATGCCCTTGTCCATCACCTCAAACACCACCACTTCAGAGAAGTAGACGACGGGGCGAATGAGGACGGCCTGATACAGTTCGTCCCAGTACCATTTGTTTTGCAAGAAGCCATGCAGGGGACCAAGCGGCCGTATCAGCGGATCCTCCTGGTTTTTAGTGAGGGGTTTACGGCCGTAAACCAGATACCCCACCAAAATACCACCCAGGGCAACGACCATCGAGGTAATCAAGGGCCACCAGCTCCAGGGCAGCGTGCCAATCTCATGCCCCACCAGATGCAGCTCATACAGCTCGGCTATCGGCTCTTCAATCGTGGCACCCACAAAATGATGGTACATGTTGACAAAGGTGCCTTCAGTGCCCAAGAAGTTGTCGGGAATACCGACCCAACCAGCCACTACGGCAAAGATGGCCAGGATCACCAGAGGGAAGGTCATAAAGCCGTTGCTCTCATGCGCATGTTCCGCCAGCGGCGTGCGCGGCTCGCCCAGGAAGGTCATGCTAATCTGGCGTGTGGTGTAAAAAGCGGTCAGGAAAGCGGCAAAACCCAACATGACAAAAACAATCAGGCCGAGTGCACTGTTATCATGCTGGAACAAATAAAAGGCATCGGCAAAAATTTCATCCTTCGACCAAAATCCGGCTGTGATAAATGGCAGACCGGAAAGCGACATACCGCCAATCAAAAACGTCCAAAACGTGATGGGCATCTTCTTCCGCAGGCCGCCCATATAGCGCATGTCTTGCGGGTCTGTGTGATGGTCATGCACGTGCTCCGCGCCGTGCTCCATGCCGTGAATCACGGAACCGGATGCCAGGAAGAGCAGTGCCTTGAAGAAAGCATGGGTAATGAGGTGGAACGCCGCGGCAACGTACGCGCCAATGCCTACGGCCGCAACCATAAACCCAAGCTGTGAGATTGTAGAGTAGGCCAGCACGCCCTTCACGTCGTTCTGCGCCACGGCAATGGTGGCCGCCATCAGCGCCGTGAAGGCACCAATCCCGGCAATCACCCATCCCGCGCTGGTGCCTTCGATGGCCACGGCAATCAGCGGGAAAATGCGGACAATCAGGTAAACACCAGCGGAAACCATGGCGGCCGCATGGATGGTGGCGCTAACGGGGGTCGGACCTTCCATGGCGTCTGGCAGCCAGACATGCAGCGGGAACTGCGCCGATTTACCTACCGTGCCGGTGAAGATGAGCAGGGCCATGACGCCCAACATGCCGACGCCAATTTCCATGGCCGCGTGTTCCAAACTGCCTGCGCTCAACGCCTGGCTGAAGTTCAGCGTGCCAAAGGTGCGGTAGAAGTAAACAATACCGAGCAGCATCACCACATCGGCTACGCGGGTGGTCATAAAGGCTTTTACGGCCGCTTTCCGCGGCGGAATGTGAGGAATAGCTCCAGGGGTGAGGTGGTATTCACGAGCGTACCAGAAGCCAATCAGGGAGTAGGAACAAAAACCCATGATTTCCCAGCCGATGAAAAGCATCAGCAGGTTGTCTGACACCACCAGCAAGAGCATCGCCCCGGCAAACAGGCTCATTAGGGCAAAGAAGCGGGAGAACAACGGCTCTTCCTTGCCGTGGTTGGGTGTACCAAGTTCGGTACCGGGCGGCTTGCCGTAGTTATGGTAGCCCACGCTGTAGATGAAGATCATCACCACTGCCAGGGAGACCATGATGAGCATAACGGCCGTAAACGGATCCACCGACACGCCCAATTGCAGCCAGGTGCCATTAGCATAATCGCCAATGGGCAGCCAGTCGATGCTGCTGGCAATCTGTACCGGATGCTCCAACAGCTCATGCGGATGGCTGATATCATCACCCAAGTAAATGCCAAACATGTGGAAGGCAATCGTCCAGCTCAGAACCATCGCCCCGATAACACCTGCCCAGGCCAAAACCCAGCTCAACGTGCGGTTGTTCCTGGTAAACAGCACAATCAGGAAAAACACTAACAAGGGGCCAGCCGGAATCAGCCAGGTTAAGGTTTGTAACGTTTCTTGTGACATAAGGCGAAACTCTTCCCGTTGTTTCGGTAATCGGTGATCAGTATTCGGTAATCGGTAAAAAGTTAACCAAAATACCGCTTACAGTTTACCGTTCACCGATTACTGTTAATTCTTTAGCAAGTCCAACTCTTCGGCGATGACGGAATCTCGACGACGGTAAACGGAGATAATCAAAGCCAGGCCCACGGCCGCTTCAGCCGCCGCCACGGTCAGCACAAAAATAGCCCAGGCCCATCCCGTGGTCGGTGTATCAGGCGCGGGGCTTAAAACCGAACCGTAGCGCCAGAAGGCAATCAGGTTGATGTTCACTGCGTTCAGCATCAGCTCAACCGACATGAGAATGGCCACCGCATTTCGCCGGGCCATCACGCCGTACAGGCCAATGCAAAACAACAATGCAGCAACGAGGAGGTACCAGGTTAAGGGAATCATGCTTCATCCTCCGTATAGGCCGATGGCCAGGCTACATAAATCGCCCCGATCAGCGCCGCCAGCAGCAACACCGAGGCCACAATAAAGGGGATAACATAGGCCCCAGGGTTAACAAACGCCTTACCCAAGGCGCTCACGGTATTCTGTAAAACGGTATCTGGCACATCAGGACGGCCGTTAAAGGCATCGATTCCCCACCAGAACTGCACAATGACGGCGGTGAATAAGGCAAAGGTAGCAACGGCCGTAAACAACCCCAACCCACTTTGTGAATTAAACGGATCTTCGCGCGCCTGCATCATGCGCCGGGTTAACATGATGGCAAAAATAATCAAAATTGAAATTGCCCCGATGTAAACCAACAGCTGCGCCGCCGCCAAAAAGCCTGCGTCTAGCAAAATGTACAGCCCGGCAACACCCAAAAATGACGCCATCATCGCCAGCGCTGCATGGAACAGATTGCGGTTTGTCACCACAATAACGCCTGTCACCAACGTTAGTAAACTGACTAAAAGAAAAATTACTTGCTCAGTCACAAGCTCACTCCTAGAGATTAATGCGCCGGAATCGGCTCGTGTGCATCGTGTTCATCGTGTGCGTGGTCCGGTTCAACTTCGGCCGTCACGTAAAGTAGAGCGCCTGCATCTTCGGCCACCGCCAAAACGGTGCTGGTATTGTTGTGCCGCTGCCGCTGCCGTCGCGCCGAACGCCGCAGCACCTCTAACCCAGCTAAACCAATGGCAATGTTGCTGGCAAAGTGAATACCTGCCCGGCCTGCATCGCCAACTTGGGGAATGTAGTCCAGAATCAGACGATCCAGCAGTGCCACGGTCAGCAAAATCGTTAACATGAGCGGAACCATAAACTTCCAATTGAAGTTCAGCAACTGGTCAATGCGTAAGCGCGGCAGCGTCGCCCGCAGCCACATAAAGACAAAGAAAACCAAAGCCCCCTTGAAAATGGAGATAAGCAACCCTAAAAGACGACCTAGCTGGAACCCATTGCCTAGAACAATCTCTTCTAACCCAAAGAAACGATAGCCACCCAGGTAAGCGGTGGAAAACAGGAAGCACATAAACATGATGCCCATGTACTCAGCCGCCATAAAAAGGCCAAACACCATGCCGCTGTATTCCGTATGGAAACCGGCCACAATTTCAGATTCAGCTTCTAACAGATCAAAAGGAGAACGCCCTGTTTCAGCAAGTGATGAGACAAAGAAGATCAGCGCTGAAATGGGAGCAAAAATAATGAAAGGAATTGACTGGGCTTCAACCATCTCCACGGTCGACATAGAACTGGCCAAAATGATAGGCACCAGAAGCGAGAGAATCATGGGCACTTCATAGCTCACCAGCTGAGCCACCGCCCGGAACGCGCCTAAAAGGGCATATTTGTTGTTGGATCCCCACCCCGCTAGCAAAAGAGCTACCACGGAGACCGAACTAATCGAAAGAACGTAAAAAACACCAATACCCAGATTAGTGCCGATAACCCCGGGCGCAAAAGGCACAACGGCAAAAAGCAAAGCAGAGGTTGCCAACGACAATATGGGTGCCAGAAAATAGGCCACCTTGTCTGCCCCAGCAGGTACCAACAGCTCCTTGGTAAGCATCTTCACCACATCGGCAAACATTTGCAGCAAACCGTATTTACCACCCACACGGTTTGGGCCGATACGATCCTGCATACGCGCCAACACCTTACGTTCTGCCAACCCCACAAAGAAAACAGACACCAGGGGAATTGTGGCGACAATCAAAATACCAAGGATATCTAGCACAACGCTCACCCAGGGCTCGCTGCCCCAAACACTGGCCAGGTAATCGCCCGCGGTGAGATCAAAAATACTTGAAATAAACTCGCCAATATTAAAGCTCATGGGTTTTTCCCCTTAAATCCATTCCAAAACGCCCCGACCCCAGGCGTACAATAACCCGTCCGCCAACAAAGCAATGAAGACAACGGTGGCTCCGATAGCAAACAAGTTAAGCTGGCCATACGCTGCGGCTATGGGAAACAGAAAAACAGATTCAATGTCAAAAATGACAAAAACAAGAGCATAAATGTAGTATTGTACCTTGAACTGCACCCAGGCATCCCCAACAGTCTCCACACCACATTCATAGGTTTGCTGCTTAATAGGATTAGGTTTTTTGGGGCCGAGTAACCAGTTTATGAGGATGGGTGCTACCGCTAATAGGGGAGCGATAACCACAAATAGGACGATAAATTGCCACTCACTTTGCACGGGTGTTCTTCCTCCACTCGATAAGTGTCCATTCACAAACAAGTGACGATGTGACAAACCATTTTGTCATGAAGTACACGTCACACTATTCAGGAATGGTCGCTAAGCTGGGATGGGATGTCTCCTGCAGCGATTGTTGTTTTGTTGCTACAACCGATAATAAAAACCCACCAGGTTGGGCACCAGGTGTTTGGCGGGTGCCGCCTGCGGGTTTTTAAAAGTTATCTTTTAATGTTCACAAGCTGTTTGTGAAATATATCCCATTTACCATCTCTGTTATAACACATGCAGATGACAAGGGCAAAGATAACGGCCGTTTTCCACACCATATTCCATACCAGCCTTTCCCTTAAAAAACCCCTTTACTTCTACAAATGAATCGTGACCCAACCGCCCTCTTTTTACCAGTTTGGTAGATGGCCTGCACCACAATTCGTTTTAGCCGTCAGGAGGGTAAGAAATTCTAACAGAAATAGGGTGTCGGGCAACGATTCCGAGAGTGCTTTAGCTTTACGAGGTGAAGACCTGGTTAAGAAACGGCCGTTTCCCTCACAACTAGTACTATTCACGCTTTTTTTCACTTTATCTTACGGCCGTCTTAAGTTATACTGTTCCAATTCTGACGTTCAGAAAGGTACACAAGAGTGTTAAAACCCCTATCAATTGTGGGAAGCTGTTACAAACACAAGAAAACAACCTATGCTAGACTCACCCATCGAATCACAAAAAATTATCGCGGTAGATGACAATGCCTTTACCCTGCGCATTGTCCAGCACACCTTGGAACAGGCCGGTTACCAGGTCATGACGGCCGCTTCTGGCCAGGATGCCCTTAAACTGATCAATCGGCATGGCATGCCCCACCTGGCCATTGTTGACCTGCACATGCCCGTCATGAGCGGCTTTGAGTTTTGCCATGCGGTGCGTGAATTCAGCGACATGCCGATTATTATGCTAACGGCCGTTAACACCGAAGAAACCATCATTGAGGGGCTGGAGCAATACGCCGAGGATTACATCGTCAAGCCGTTTAACCCCGAAGAGCTGAAGGCCCGCGTGGGGCGCGTGCTGCGCCGCATGGGCGACTACAGCTACACGCTGGAGTCCACCACCCGCATTGATGACCGGCTGATGGTTAACTTCCCCAACCGGGAAGCGCTGGTTGAAGGCGAATCCGTCTCCCTGACCCCCACAGAAACCAAGCTGCTCTACATCCTGGTGCGCAACGCCGGGCGCATTGTCACCACCGACTTTTTGCTGAACCGCATCTGGCCCATGGAAGAAGCACAAGAAGACCGGCTGCACGTGCACGTTCATCGCCTGCGGCGCAAAATTGAGGTCAACCCCAACGAACCCACCTACATTGTCGCCGAACGCGGCACCGGCTACCGCTTCAACTCTGGGTCAGACTCTCCCCTGTAGGCCAAACAACGTCTGTTTAACTTAAGCCAACAGCTCGGCTGCCAGTTCAGCTGGCAGCGGCATGCCGCTGGCTTCCAGCAGTTCAAACAGGTGCGCCACCCGCTCGGCTAAAAACTGCTGCAGCAGCTCCGGTCTGGCCACCGGGCAGCCCGCTAAAATCCCCCGCGCCTGCCGTGCCAGCTGCAGCAAGTGGTAAACGCAGTAGCTCACCGCCCCACTCTCCAGCAAAATCTGCTGGGCCTCTTCCAAAACTGGCACAGCCTCAATTTGAGGCAGCAGCGCTTCAAAACGGGCTTTACCTGCGTGATCGGCCAGGCGAGCATACAAAAGGGCCAGATTTCCCCCACCCCGGTACCAGTCTGGGCAGGCAGGCACCTGGTAAACGTCGGCCAGGTCGTCGCTTACCTGGATAATCTGGCCAATGAGCACACCGAAGCGGCGCAGTTCACGGGCTGCCTCTGGTGCAGCGCCCGCAGCCAGCGCCCCGAGGTAAAAACCAGCCCCATAATAAGGCGTGCTTTTGGCCTCCACGGTGGCCCAGTAATGGGCTTCATTCAGTTCGGGCTGCACGTCAAGGTGCTGCCCGCGCGCCGTTTGCAGGTTAAGGGTAATGAGTTCGGCCAGGAGCTGGGGCTGCACGGCCGTATCCATCTCCGCCACTACCCGGTAAGCCACCGCTTGGAAGGCCAGCGCCAGGTTGGCCGCCACACCCGCCCCCAGCTGACGGTACAGCCCTTTGGGATCGTCGTCCAAAATGTCGTCCACCAGGACAATGCTGATGTGGCTGCAGGCCACGGCCGTAATCACTGGCCCCACCGCCTGCACATCACCATCAACCGCCTGGCAGGCTAGCTCCGGCAGCAGCCAGGAGTGTGGATTCCGCGCATAATGCCGCCAGACGTCGATCATGGCGGGCCAGACTGCCACCTCTGGCTGCCGCAAAAAATGTGCCTCAACTTGTGAAAGTTCAATCATGCAGCGCACCTTTCGGGGTCTGTTTGAGCTCAATCGTATTGGCTTCTAACTTGAAGGATGAATAAAAAATGGTGGAGAAAGTGTGTAGCCGACCTCTACACACGATCAGGAAGAGAAGAGGACGAATTTACGGCCGTAACCCCCATTCGCCCCAGGTACTACCAATCCCAGTTCCAACCCCAAACATCTGCCTTACGCAATTTAGACAGCTCTTTGTGATCAGTCACTTTGGTTAATTGGAGCAAGGTGGCCAGCAAAGAATCTTCAGATTTACCAGCTTTTAACAACTCGTTGAACTTTTGGATCGACATGGACTCTTTCATGTTGGTCATATCTCCTGCGAACTACTGAGCTATTCCATCTGCTGAGAGCCGGTCGGCAACTCCAGGTGCCTAGAGCGTTGTAAAACTGCTATCGTGGCACGCGATAGTAACAGCTTGAATAAAGTGGCCTCATTATAAAGCAACTGAGTCTCTATTGCATTGAGAAAGTATTAAAAAACAGGTCGGATTGCAGGAAAGTTAAAGTCTGTTTGCAGGAGATTACAGTTCAAAACCCACTTTTTCGGCCAGAAGGGCGTTTGAAGGTTCCACCAGGATGGTTTGATCGGGCAGCACAATGGTGGGCACTACACGACGGCCGTTGTTTACCTGCTTCACAAACGCCAGCGCCGCCGGATCGTTGTCTATATCGATGGCTGTGTAAGGGATGCCATATTCATCCAGCAGGTATTTGGCCCGGTAACAGTCAGGGCACCAGTCGGTGGTGTAGATGATGATTTGGTTTGCCTGATTTTCTGTTTCGGCCATTTTCTTTCTCCATCTCTCCCCATGCCAGACTTTACCGCATAATCATATCCAAAACCGTTTTGCCTACCAGCCTCGCTCCAAATTTTGGCTATAATAGGCAGTGTGACTACCAAACGAACCAACGAACAGTGGCTGGCCGAACTGCAGCCAGAACATGCCGGGTATGAAACGGCCGTAGCCGACCTCAGCCGCCTGCTCACCAATGGTCTCAAACGGGGGTTGCTGGCCCAGGTCAAAACCCCAGCCCTTGAGTTCGACACCCAGGCCGAAGATTTTGCTCAGGAAGCCGTGTTGAAGGTGCTGGAAAAGCTGGATACCTTTGCCGGACGCAGCAAATTCACCACCTGGGCTCACAAAATTGCCATCTCCGTCGCTCTCACCGAGCTGCGGCGCAAGCGCTGGCAAGACAGCTCCCTCAACAGCCTCACCGAAACCGATACAGGAGTGTACACCCCCAGTTTTGTGGCCGATGGGTCACCAACCCCAGAAAAAAGAACCGCCCGCGCCGAACTGCTGGCCTATGTGCAAAATCTCATCGAAAACGACCTCACCGAGCGGCAGCGCACGGCACTGGTCGATTCCGTGATTCAGGGCAAATCAACCGAGCAGATTGCCAATCAGCTGGATATGAAACCCAATGCGGTTTACAAGCTGCTGCACGATGCCCGGGTAAAACTCAAAAAAAGCCTGGCGCAAGACGGCTACACGCCGGGCGACATTTTACAGGTGTTTGATTAAAACGCGCCTGCCCTGATGGGCAAAGTCGTGATAAAGGTAAGAAGTAAGGGAATTGGATCATCAAACGTACATATTCAGGAGATGGACCACTGCGGCTCAGTGATCCCCATGCGACATGACTATTTGGACCCGGCTCAGAAATCTGTTTGGCAGATCAAAACATCCCATGGACGAATGCGGCGACGTTAACCATCACGGCAGCCAGATGGTCCTTACTCAAGACCACCTGGTTGGTTTGATGCACCGTCTGGAAACAACGTTGGAGAACGCCTACTCTTGTGATGAGGCGTTTGCCCTGCTCGATGAGTATGTGGAGCTGGTGGCCAACAAAGAGGAAGCTGAGCGGCTGATGCCCCTGGTGAAAAACCATCTCGACCTGTGTCCTGATTGTCGCGATGAGTTTGAAATATTGCTGCACGTCTTGCAAACGGCCGATCCCACCACAGACGATTAAATCCCGAGCTTTACCAACCCTCCGCCGGTTTTAACTTTCCGGCAAAAAAACATCCACCACTTTACAAAACAACTAAGGAAACGGTAACATGCCAAAAGCAATCTGGAATGGCGTTGTACTGGCTGAAAGTGATCACACCATTGTCGTGGAGGGCAATCATTACTTTCTACCACACACTATCAAACATGAATATTTCAAAGAAAGTAGTCACCACACAACCTGTGGCTGGAAAGGGGTGGCCAGTTACTACACTCTGGAGGTCAATGGGCAGAGAAACGAAAATGCCGCCTGGTACTACCCTACTCCACTGGCTGCAGCCAGCCAGATTAAAAATCACGTGGCGTTCTGGCACGGGGTTCAGGTGCTGCCATTATTTCAGGTAAACGGAAACAACACCAGGCTGTGCACGGTCCGGTGTTGTGAGACACAGGAAGAGGTAATTCGATGTTATTAGCTGGCGACATTGGCGGAACCAAAACCGTTCTGGCCCTTTTTGCAGCAGAGGATTCCCCCCAAACGCTGCATCCCCTACACTTACAAACTTTTCCCAGCGGCCGTTTTTCTTCGCTGGAAGCCATCATCACCCAATTTATTACCAACAAAGATATTACAATTGACGCAGCCAGTTTTGGCGTGGCGGGCCCGGTGGTGAACGGCCGTTCCCAAATCACCAATTTGCCCTGGGTCATTGATTCGGCCGTGATCCGGCAGACGCTGCACATTGAGCGCGTGGCCCTGCTCAACGACCTGGAATCGATTGCCAACGCCGTGCCCCACCTGCAGGGCGATGACCTGGCCAGCATCAACGAGGGGCGAGCCGAACCAGGCGGCGCGGTGGCGGTCATCGCCCCCGGCACCGGGCTGGGTGAGGCGTTCCTCATCTGGGACGGCCAGCGCTACCAGGCCCACCCATCGGAAGGCGGGCACGCGTCTTTTGCCCCCACCAACCCCGATCAGCGGGCGATGCTGGCTTTCCTGGAGCAAAAGTACACTCATGTCAGCTTCGAGCGCGTGTGCTCCGGCAGCGGCATCCCCAACCTGTACGCCTTTTGGCGGCAGGACGGCCGTTTGCCCGAACCCGACTGGCTGCGTGCCCAAATCGAACAGGCCGAAGACCCCACGCCGGTCATCGTCGAAGCTGGCCTGGCCAAAACGGCCGATATTTGCGTAGCCACCCTGCAAATGTTTGTTGATATTTTGGCCGGAGAAGCCAGCAACATGGCGCTGAAAGTGCTGTCCACCGGCGGGGTTTACCTGGGCGGCGGCATCCCCCCGCGCCTGCTCAACCTGCTGCAAACCGACCGTTTTATCTCGCAGTTTGCCGACAAGGGGCGCTTCTCCCAGCTGCTGCTGAACATGCCGCTGCAGGTGATCTGCAATCCGCAAACGGCGCTGCTGGGGGCCGCCTGGGCCGGGCTGGATTTGCTGCATGGCTGAGCCATTCACCCTGCACAGCTTTGCCGATGCCGCCACGTTTAACCGGGCCGCGGCGCGGCTGCTCACCACGCTGGCCCAGGAGGCAGTGGCCGATCACGGCCGTTTCAGCATCGCCCTCTCCGGTGGGGGCACACCAACCGGGGTGTACAAACTGTGGGGAAAGCGGCCGTTCCGCGACGAGATACCCTGGCAGCAAACCCACCTCTTTTGGGGTGATGAGCGCCTGGTGCCGCCGGACGTTGAGGGCAGCAACTACAATCAGGTAGCCAACCTGCTGCTGCCCCACGTGCCCATCCCACCGGAAAATGTGCATCGCGCCAAAGGGGAACTGCCGATGGCCGCGGCCGCAGCCGACTACACCGAACAGCTCAAAAAATTTGCAGCCGGGACACCTGTGCCTGTGCTAGACGTCGTGCTGCTGGGCATGGGCCGCGACGGCCACACTGCCTCGCTCTTCCCCGGCTCGCCCGTGGTGCAGCCGGAGTGGGTCGTCGGCGTCATGGCAGAGTATGACGGCCGTCCCGCGCAGCGCCTCAGCCTCACGCCAACGGTGCTCAACCAGGCCCGGCATATCGTCTTCCTGGTCACTGGGGCAGACAAAGCGGCAACATTGCAGCAGGTAATTTTTGGACCACACCAACCGGAGCAGATGCCTGTGCAACGCATCCAGCCGGCACATGGCACACTTACCTGGCTCACCGATACGGCCGCTGCCCAAAACCTGACACCCTTAACAAAGTGAAACGTGAAGCGTGAAACGTGACCAGAAGTGAATCACGTTTCACGCTTCACGTTTCATGCAACATCACCAAATCCAAAAACCCAAGGAAACCACACCATGACCGTTACCGCCCGCAGCCTGAAAAACCTCCAGGTAGAAATCCAGGCCAGCACCCACCCCCTCATCGCCGATGAGCCGCTGCATGACGGCGGCGAAGACATGGGTCCCAGCCCCTACGACCTGCTGCTCAGCTCCCTGGCCGCCTGCAAAGTGATGACCGTGCACCTCTACGCCCGGCGCAAGCAGTGGCCGGTCGAAACCGTCTCCATCCTGATGAATCACCGCAAAGTGGCCGCCGCTGAATGCGAAGATTGCGAGACAACGGGTGCAGCCAAGGTGGATATTATCGACTGTGAGATTAGTTTTGAAGGGGATTTAACCGCCGCACAAATTCAGCGCCTGGCCGAGATTGCCGACCGCTGCCCCGTGCACCGCACCCTCACCAGCGAGACAAAGATACGAACGGCCGTTGTCTAGCGTAGAGACGTAGCAATGCAACGTCTCTACGCATACAGCGCGTGTTCCAGCCGCAAGCTCTGCACCGTTTCGGCGCTTAGCCAGAACAAAATGGTCATCAAGATGGCCGAGGTGAGGCACCAGGGACAGGTGGCGCCAATCACAAACGGCTCCAGAAAGGTGAAGTAGAGCGAAAACAGCATACCCAGCAGCGTGAGCGCCAGCAGGGCCCAGGGCACAATGCGCAGCAGACGAGAAGAGCCAACCAGGCTGGCGCTCCAGGTGACCAAAATGGCGAGATAACCCAGCGCCCCCCAAATGCCCACCGGCACGTTCAAAATTTTGCCATATTCGCTTTGCTGGATGATCTGGCACGATCCGTTGGGGTAGCAGATCAGCGTTTCGGGAATGGATGAAAGGTACAGCATAATGCCCAAACCACCCACAGCCAGCAGCGGAATGGCCCACCAACCAGACACGGGAATCGTCGCTTGTTTGTTGAGCCGGTAAAAGGTCAGCACCACCACGCATACCATGCTCACCAGGGCCACAATTGCCAGCGTATTACCGATGGGGTCCATGGTGACGCGGTCGAGTACGGCCGTTCCCCCTCCCACCCCCTCATACCACACCGACGCCTCAAACCGCACCCACTGCCAGGCCAGCAGCAATACGCCGAGTATGCTGGCACTACCCAAAATCCAGTGTAATTCTTTGCGTTTCCACAGTGAGGCCATACCGCTATTTTAGCCTACATCTGCCGCAATCCATCTTACAGTTGACGACTTTTGAGCATCCTTTAAACTGGTGCCACCGATTCATGCTTTCTGTCCTCATAAAACCCCAAGGGTTTTTCTAAACCGTGGTGCTGCAATCAAGCAAACCCTTGGAGTTTGCCACCAAAGGTGACATATGACCGCACAACCCATTTCCCCACCCGCCACACGGCAAAAATGGCGCATCCTGCTGCTGCTCTCCCTGGCCGAACTGCTGGGCATGGCCGTCTGGTTTTCTGCATCGGCCGTGGTGCCTGCGCTCACCGAAGCGTGGGCCCTGAGCGAAGGCGGCCGCGCCTGGCTCACCATGTCGGTACAGATTGGCTTTGTTGCCGGTGCACTCGGCTCGGCCATCCTTAACCTGGCGGACCGGCTGCCCGCGCGCTGGCTGTTTGCCGGATCGGCCGTTTTGGCCGGGCTGGCCACAGTGTTCATCCCCCTGCTGGCCAACGGCCTGGCGTTGGCCCTGCTGCTGCGCTTCCTCACTGGCGTGCTGCTGGCCGGTGTTTATCCAGTGGGCATGAAGATCATGGCCACGTGGACACAAAAGGATCGCGGCCTGGGCATCGGCCTGCTGGTCGGCGCATTAACCATTGGCTCCGCCGGACCCCATCTGCTAAACGTGTTAGGCGGCGTGGGGGCGTGGCAGCCGGTCCTTTACCTGGCGGGAGGATCGGCGCTGGTTGGCGGGCTGCTCGGTGCACTGTTTGTACGTGAAGGACCGTACCGCAGCCCGTCGCCGCCGTTTAACTGGCGGCAGGTGGGCAAGATTTTGCAGCAGCGCGACGTGGTGCTGGCCAACCTGGGCTACCTGGGGCACATGTGGGAGCTGTACGCCATGTGGGCCTGGGTGCCGCTCTTTTTGCTGGCCAGCTTTACGGCCGTTAACGTCTCCCCCACCTGGGCCAGCCTGACGGCTTTTGCCGTCATTGCCGTAGGTGGATTGGGCAGTTTGCTGGCGGGGCAGCTGGCGGATCGATACGGCCGTACCACCATCACCATCACCTCTTTAGCCGTGTCTGGCCTGTGCGCCGTGGGCGTGGGCTTCCTGTTTGGCGGCAATCCGCTGCTGCTGGCCCTGGTTTGCCTGGTGTGGGGCCTGGCCATCGTGGCCGACTCGGCCCAATTTTCCGCTGCCGTCAGCGAGCTGGCCCCACGGGAATATGTGGGCACGGCCCTGACGCTGCAAACCAGCCTGGGTTTTCTGCTGACGCTGTTTACCATTCGCATGGTGCCGCCACTGGAAACATGGTTCACCTGGCGCTACGCCTTCGCCTTCCTGGCCATTGGGCCGATGGTGGGCATCTGGGCCATGGTCCGCCTGCGCCAATCCCCCGCCGCCGCAAAATTAGCCGGTGGTCGGGGCTGATCGAACAACAACATATTGCAGTTCAGATGTCATCTTCCCAAATAACAGGTTCTGGGAATCCATCGGGATAGATGACTTCGGCATCTGCCGACATGACCAGCGCTATTAACTTTGTTGGCTCATCACCCCGATTCAAAACGCTGTGTTTGAGAAACGGCCGAATAAAAACAGTCGTGCCCGCTTCAACCTGATAATGCTCATCCCCCATTGTCACTTGAACGGAACCAGAAAGAAAAGTCAGTGCTTCTTCAACCTCATGATAATGAGGCACAATGTAGCCCCCTGGGGGAATCACCTGCTCCCAGAGCACAAAAGATGTTGCGCCAACTGCGCTGGTAACAATCTGGCGGTTGATAATTTTGCTGTAATAACCTTTTGTGGCAGGCTGTTGTGCATGTCGGATAACTGGCATCGTCGCTCTTCTCTCCTTGTTTTTAAGATTACCAATGAGGCTGCCGAAAAAACAGCCGCAGAGACGCAAAGTGCGCAGAGTTTTGCAAAACCGCAGAGAATAATCTCTGCGTTCTCTGCGTCTCCGCGGTTAAATCTGCGTTCTATTTGGCTTTTAAACCAGGTCGGAAGCAAACTGCTCCGCAAATGGCTCCGCTCATCAGTACCAGTCTTCACTGAGCGTAGGCACGGCCCGCACCGCCTGGCTGAGGACGGGCTGCCGCTCGGCCCAAACCGCCTGTTCCTCCGCTGGCAATAGGTCCATCACGGCCTGCCAGAGGCGCCTGAACAGCGTCTGACGCGACTCACCGGCATTTTGGCTGGCCTTCACCAGTTTAAACACCGTCTGGTACAGTCGGTCCACCGCCGGGTTGGGGTGGGACCAGGGATAAACGAGGGCACTTTGATCAAACGGGGCCACCAACGCCTGTACCTCGGCCAGCTCCAGCAGCCGCGACCCTTCGGGAATCAGCAGGCGAATGGCGTATTGGATGGGGTTGATCGCCTCTACCAGGTCCAGCTCGGCCATGAGCGCCAGGAAGTCGGCGTAGCCGGGCAGCGTGGTCCACGGCGTGAAGGTGACAAAGGTGGGGGTGAGCGGCAGGCCTATCTGGCGCATCTGCCGGGCCACCTGGATGAAGTCGGATCGGCTGTGGCCTTTGTCCAACGTGGCCAGAATGTCATCATCTACCGCCTCCACCGCGCTGACGACAAAGGCGCAGCCGGTATCGCGCAAAATGGGCAGTGCCTCCGAGTGCTTTTGGAGATGCTCAATCTTGATGGTGACGTCATAGGTGAGGTCCGGGAATTCGGCGTGCAGCGCCTGCACCAGCGGCAGGGCGTGGCCGGGGCCGTTCAAAAAGTCGGGGTCGCCAAAGGTGATGTGCTGTGCCCCGGCGGCCACCTGCTGGCGGATGTCGGCCAGCACCACTTCTGGCTGCACGATGCGGAAACGGCCGTTATACACCGGCACAATCGGGCAGTGGCGGCACAAATGTTTGCAGCCCCGCGTCGCTTCCGTGTACCCGACGATGCGCTTGCCGTTGGGCGTATCCAGGTAGGCGTAGTCAGTGAGCGGGGGCAGGTGCAGGCGCGACGGCCGTCGAAACTGCTGCCGCATCAAGGAAACCGACGGCAAACTCGGCACCGGCTGCCCCTCGCGCAGCGCGGTCATCAAATCGACCAATCCCTGCTCAAATTCGCCGCCCAAAATGGTGTGCACGCCCAGCTGGCGCAGGTAACCTTCGTTGACCGACGCATACAGCCCATAGGCGCAAATGTGGGCTTCCCGGTTAATCCGCTGCACCCGCTGGATCAATCCCACAGCCAGGCGAGTGGCGGTGTGCATGGGCAGGTAAAAGGCAACCAGGTTGGCGGATTGCACAGTTTGGGGGAGGAACGGCCGTACCGCCACATCCACACACGTCACCTCAGCCCCCGCCGCCTCCAGCCAGGCCGCTGGCGAGGCCAACCCAAACGGCTGGTGGCCTAAGTCGTAGGTGGAAATGAGGGTTACCCGAAACATGGAGGGATTTTACCGGTAATTGGGTAATTGAGTAACTGGGTAATTGACGGGCTCATTACCCATTTTTCTAATTACTCAATTACCCCTCAACGAGCCAATTTTGCCGCAGCTGCGCCACAGTTTCGTCGGAGACGCCTGCCTGGTGGCGCAGATAGTTGTCCAACGAACCGTAATTTTGGCGCAGGTGGGCCAGCGCGCCCTGCAGCGTTTTGGCTTTGACCAACAGCAAATCCTGCAAATTGTCCACAGAGATGCCCCAGGGGGCTACCTGCTTCAAATCGGCAATGATGCCTTGGCGAAAATGATCGTAGAAGAGGTTGCTCAAGGTGTAGTCTGCCAGCACGGTTTCTTCGGGCACGCCCAGCGTTAGCAGCAGTATGGCCACCACCAGACCGGTGCGGTCTTTTCCGGCGGTACAGTGCAGCACAGCGGGCAGCTGTGCCGGGTCGGCCAGCCGCTGGAATATCTCGCCAATGACGTGAGCGTTGCCGTCGATCATGACGCGACGGTAGCCATCGAGCAAATAATCATCCAGCCGCCCCTTGCGGAAAAAGATGGTATAGGCGCCGCGCAGCCTTTCCCAACGATCGACGCTGTCCATGGGTAACGGCCGTTCCACCAACTCGGGCAGGTCAGGCAGTTTATCCGGCTGCTTGATCCGTTCATTTGTTGACCGCAAATCGAAAACCAGCCGCAGGCCCAGCCGCTGCAGGTAGGCCAGGTCTGCCTGGGTGAGCCGCGACAGGCTGCCGGAGCGATACAGCAGGCCCCAGCGCACCATCTGGCCGTCGGCGGTGTAGAAGCCGCCCACGTCGCGTATGTTTATCCCTTTGTGCAGCGGCAGCACGCGTTCCGCAGCCAGGAAGGAACGGCCGTCCCAAACACCACCCTTAAACTCCAGGCGAAAATAGTGGCGAACGGCCGTGTTCAGGCTGCCCACCATCGCTTCCTTCGCCCCACCTACCGACACGATAGGCGACATCTGCTCGGGTGCGTGAGGGTCATTCCCCACATAGATGATGGTGCGAGCGGCCGTTTCCTGCCACTGCAAGTGCCAAAAGCCGTCGTCGGTGCGCGTTACTGTCACCGGCTCGGCCAGAGGAAGCATAAAAGAGCGGGGATCTTTGGGTGGAGGTTTGGCAGCAGGCGAAAAGAAATTCAGTCTGAACATGACTCCATTGTAAAGAGATAACCTGGATTGACCACTCTCCTAAGCGGGTCTGCTAAGCAAACGCTAACAAGGCGTGAGGGAAAAAAGAAAACACCAGGGCTGCTTACATTCAACCCTGGTGTTATCCAAACAAACATCTCAAACAGGAGGAAAATTACGATTTCGGTTCTGGCAAAAGTGCCATCTGGTTCAACAAATCGGTCACCGTGATGATACCGATGAGTTCGTCATCTTGCACCACAGGCAGTGCGCCAAACTTGTACACGCTCAGCAGTTCGGCAACTTTGTGAATAGGCGTCTCCGGCGTTACACACCGTGGATTTGGCGTCATGCAGTCTTTCGCCTTGAACCCATTCAGCAGTTCCAGCCGCTTCAGTGGCTCTTCCGTGGTCAACGGGGAGTTGACGGCCAGACGCACATCCCGATCGGTTACAATCCCCACCAGTTTCTTCCCATCGACGACCAAAACCTGGCGAATGTTGGCCCGGTTCATCACTGCTACCACTTCACGCAAAGGTGCATCTTCTGTGACGGTTTCGGGATCGATGGTCATCAGATCATTTGTGGTTAACATGGTGTCTCTCCTAACTTGGCGAGGGGAATATTCTTAAGGTCGATGGATAATGCTTCACTTTCAATTTACTGGCTAAAGTTTAATAACTTTAGGTCTAATTTTCGGGTGGCAAATGTCACAGATATGGGGTGATATTCAGGTAAGGAAATGGTGACAGATGGCCCAACAAAAAACGCTGATCCGGCACCTGGATCAGCGTACAAAACCACACTTGTACTCTGTAGTTTATCGGTGATGAAGCGTGAAACGTGAAACGTGATGATAGGGATGTCACGTTTCACGTTTCACGCCTCATTCAAATAACGATTCTCGCCATATTTGCTTTCTGTCAGTTCCTCAGCGGCAGCCGCCCAAACGCTGCTTCCTGCTCGGCAACAACCCCCTGGCGCTCCTGGTTTAGCTGCCACAGCACAAAGCGCACCCGGGCCGACATCGCTTTAGACATGTTCCACAAAAAGCGCGCGCCCAGCTCGGAATCATCTTCTACCAGGGCCAGCAGCCGCTCGCGGCTGAGCACCAGCAGGGTGGCGCCTTCGCTGCCCGCGATGAGGTCGGCACTGCGACCGCCGCGATCCAGCATGGCCAGCTCACCGGTAATTTGCCCGGCACGCAAATTGGCCACGTGCTCCATTTTCGTCTGGTCGTGTTTGTGGTCACCCGATTGGCTCTCCGGGTCCTTCCACACTTCCACATACCCTTTCTGAATGATAAAAAGCTCATCGCTGGTTTCGGTCGCCTCGGCAATCACGTCGCCTGGTTCAAACACGCGCACCTGGCACTGCGCCGCCAGGCGAGTACGCTGTGCCAGGGACAAATCGTTGCCCACGTCGGAGCTGGCAAAAAATTGGGCAATTTCGTTGATTTGAGCCAGTTCGTCTTCTTCCACCGGCTTAAAGAGGGCGCTGCTGTGCAGGGGCAGCCCCAGGAATGCGGCCACCATGCGGCGGGTGATGTCCGGCGCTTCAAATTGGGGCCAATGACCAGCTTTGGGCAGAATGCGCAAATCGGCGGCGGGCCACTCATCGGCCACCACCCCGGCATCACGCAGCGGCACAGTGTTATCTTCGGCGCCCCAGATGACCAGTGAGGGCGTTTCGATCTGGCTTAAACGGCCGCTTAAATCATTGTCCAGCATCGCCCGGTAACATTCAGCACGCACCCGCCCCTGGCCCGGCTTGCGCGCATCCATGCGCAGCCGCTCGTAATCCGCCTCGGTGATGCCGGTGCGCTCGGCAAAAGAGACGGGGCGCATCAGCCGGTCCGTCAGGCCGACAAAGGCACGCTCGGTGGTGGTGACCAGCAGGCTGCCCAGGCCAAACCGTTCCATCATGGTGATGGGGCTGATGAACAGGTTGATGGCGGTGGATAAACGGCCGCTTATCGTCGGGCTCAGCAAAACCATGCGCTCCACCAGCACGGGATGCGCCAGGGCCAGCGACAGGCTGATCATGCCGCCCATCGAGTGGCCCACCAGCACCACCGGCCCGTCGCTCATCTTGCCGATGAGTTTGGCCAGCAAATCAACGTATTTGGGAATAGTAGTTGTTTCGTTTAGAGGGGGAGACTGCCCATAACCGGGCAGGTCGATGGCAATGCAGTGGAAGCGCTGGGCCAGCTGGCCCAAAAGCGGGGAGGTGGCGTACCAGGAGCTGGACCACCCGTGCAGCAGCAGGGCAATTTGCCGCCCTTTTTTGCCTGCTTCCACGTAATGAATTTGCTGTTCATCAATGGTAATGACGCTTTCAGTGTATGCTTCCATTTTGTCACCTAACGATACGGCCGTTACACCACAACCTACAAACTACAGTCTACTATTTACTTCTCACGGTATTTCTTCACTCTGTAGTATTCAGCATTCCAGCGCAATAGGAAGTTAAGGTGACGTGAAAATTTGATGAACTGTTAAAAAATTAACAAAGCAGGTGACGGGCATTTTTCGGGCGGCCCATTACCTGCTTTGCAGTTGTCGGTAATCGGTTATCAGTAATCGGTAAACGGTTATCAGTAAGCGGTAAACGGCTTACCGATTACCGTTTACCGACCACCGTTTACCGACCACCGATTACGGGGTTATGCTAAAGACGAGGCCAGCGGAACGGCCGTTCACTTCCGGGAAAAACGTCTGCCGGGCGAAGGTGGGGCGCACCTGGTACTCGCCGGGAATGGACGCCTGGAGGAAGTAGCTGTACTGGTACGTGCCCGCGGGCAGGAAGTTGGCCAGGAAAACCACCTGCTCGTCCTGGTACTGAATCTGGTTAAAGAACCACCAGCCCCAGTAACCAAAGCGGTAATCTTCATCGACACGATTCACTTCACCGCCCTGGGTGGGCGAGTTGATGTCCAGCCCCGGATCGATCGCTTCGGTGCCCGCCGGGATGGGGTCCTCGACCAAGGCGTAGACCAGGTCGTTGGCGGCGATGATGGTCAGCACCACGCGCACCCGCTCGCCCGCTTCGATTTCGGTGATGGGCTGGCAGGTTTCCGTCTCCGGATCGCAGTCCGCGTCGTAGTAAACACGCTCCACGGTGACGCCGCGATCGATGGGTTCGACGAAGTTCATGTCGATGCTGCTTTCCAGGTGCATGGTGTAGTAGAAACGGCCGTCCCCATCGCCACGCCCAAAGTTAAAGAAGTTGGCCTCTTCCTGCAGCAGCTCGCCCACCGGTAATGAGATGTCGCGGCTGTTGGTGATGGTGCTGGTGGTGAAACGGCCGTCGGTCACCGGCTGCAAATTCACTTCCAGGCTGTAATCGTAGCTGGCGTCCAGCTCGCCGGAAGCCACCATCCACTCGGTCAGCGCCAGGAGAGTCCAGGCCGTCTCGTGCGAGGTGGCCCAGAGCGGCGCACCGTAGGCGCTAGCGTCGCGGGCGCTCATCAACCAGCGCACCGCGCCGGGCAGCAGCGGATTTTCTGGATCCAGTTCAGCCAGCGTTTTGACGATAACGGCCGTACCCCGGACATCACTGCTCAAGTTGCGCAGGTCGCGGCTGGCGTCTTCCCAATGGGTGCCGGTGGCGCTGACCACGGCACTGTCGTTCAGGTCGGTCAGCAGCGTCTCCACCCGGTTATCCGTCACGTCCAATTCCACATAAGCCGAGGCCACCAGGGCGCGGGCGTACGGATCCAGCAGGGTACGATTTTCCTCCACCAGCCGGTCCAGGTCGGTCAGCATGTCGGCGTCCAGCAAGGCCAGCACGTGCAGGAAAAACGCCTGCCGGTTGACGGCAAAGGCATCCAGCTGGGTGCCAGGCGTGACCAGCTGGGCCACCAGGTAGTTGGCCGCGTTTTCCAAGATGGAAGCGCGCACCTCGTAGCCCAATTCGCGGGCCTGGGCCAGGGCAAACAGGGCATAACCCGTCAGCCACGCGTCACTTTCTGTGCCGCTGCACCAGCTCCAGCCGCCATCTTCCAGCACCAACTGTTCCAATAGGGTGATGCTGCTCAACACCACCGCTTCCGATTCGGCCACCTGATCGGCGTCCAGGTCGGCGGCGGGCAGGCGCTGCGCCAGGTCCAACAGGGCGGCATTGGGCAGCAGCCGGTCAGCGGCAGCGTAGGCGCAAAGAGATGAGCTTTCCAGGTCGTTGTGCAGCTCGATGCTGTCTATCAGCGCCGCAGCCAGCGACGGGCTGAGAGTGATGGCCACTTCGCCCTGGGCCGGATCCACACCGGGCGGCAGCAGGATGGCCTCGACGCGGTTGCCCGCTTCGTCCAGCTGGCCAGCGGTGGCCACCACGTCAGCGGCCGTGTAGCGGTAAACGGGAATGTCGCCGCCATCGCCAAAGGTGGGCTTGCTGGCATCGCTGTAGTCACCACCTTCAACCCGGAAAGTAAGGTCTACGCCCGCAACATTTTGTACGGTGACGGGCCAGCGCACCAGCCGCTGCCCGTTGGCCGGTATGGTGATGGTTTGGGTCGCTTCACCAGCCAACGTGACGCCGGTGGCTTCGAGGGTAACGGCCGTTTCCAGCTCATCCCCCGTGTTGTTGTTCACAATCGCCCCCAGCTCCACCACGTCACCCACGGTGAAAAAGCGCGGCGTAACGGGGCGCACCAGCAGCGGCAGCGTGGTGACGATGTCCACCGAATTTTGGCCCACCAGGGTCTCGTCGACGGTAACCGCCTTGCTGCTCAAGCGCCAGGTGGTCAGGTTATCCGGCAGAGGAATCTCAACCACAGCTTGCCCGTTGGCATCGGTGCTCAGGTTGGCCTGCCAGAAAGCCGTGTCTGGGAAGTCCTGGCGCACACCATCTTCATCACCCACGGCACGGGCCAGAGCGGAATCAGCCGCCTCCCCGCCGCCGCCGCCACCCAACCCCAGCTGCTCCACCGGGATTTCAATGGGATACCCTTCCCCAGAAAAGACGAGGCCGGATCCGAGACGGCTGCGGTACGGCTGCTCGGCGTAGAAGGCATCTACGATGTGGGGCGCATTGTCCTCTTTCAGGGTCAGCACCGCCAGGTCCACCAGCGCCAGGGAGACATCCGCCTCTACGGGATTGCCCTGGTAGTCGGTGACGGCGATGGTGTAAACGGCCGTTTCCCCCGGCCCCAGCGTATCTTGCTGCGGCGTCAGGGTGACGTTCAGCGTTTGCTGCTCGGTAGAGACGGGCAGTTGGGCAATGCCCAGGCGCATCTCCGGGTAGCGGTCACTGCCGCTTGTCACACCCTTGACGGCCGTGACGGTGACAAAGGCGTTGGGCGCCATTTCGGCCGTGATGGGAATTTCCAGCACGTCGCTGCTGCCAGCCAGGGTGATGACCCGCTGCTCCAGCAGCTGGCCGCGCTCGATGGTGAGCCACGCCTGCACCGGCTCGGTGAAGGGCGACTGCACCAGCACGCGGGCGGTGTCCCCGGGGGCGTAGCCGGTGGCGTCTGGCGTGAGGTCCATCGTCTTGTCGCGCGGATCGATCTGCCAGCCAATCTGGCCGCTGTCGGCCACCCAGATGGTCGTGCTGCTGAGCTGCTCGCGCCCGCCGTCATCGGTGACGGTGGCCACGGCGATGTAGGTACCGCCTTCCTCGGGCGTGAAGCTGGCGCTGGCGCGGCCCTGGGCATCGGTGGTGACGGTGGTGCGGGCCACTTCGGTATCCACCGCTTCCCAGCGCGTGTAATACATGCCGTAATCCTGGGTGCGCTCGGGAATCCAATCACGCCGGTAAAAGACCACTTCGACGGACTGGTTGGGTACGGCCGTTCCGTCCCAATCAATCGTCTCCAGGTTTACGGCGGATTCGGTATCAGCCCGGCCAATGAAGTCATCGGGGGCGATACCGACGTAGGTTTCGGCAGCGTGCAGCACCACGCGGGTCCGGCTGGTGACGGCAAACTCAGACAGGTCCAGCACGTTGGCCTCGATGGTGATGACCCGGCTGCCTGCCTCGGCGTCTTGCAGCAGGTCGGCGGGCAGCTCAATGAGGAGACGGCCGCGGCCATCGGTACGGCCGTTGCCGTTGATGAGATAGTTGCCGAAGGTACCGCCGCCGCCAAAGTTACCAAACAGGCCGGGATCTTCGTAGAAAAAGTTGGCGGTATCGCCAAAGCTGAAAAACGGGCCATCCACCGGCATCGGCTGGTAAGCCTGCTCGTAAACGGTCCATTCCACGGGCAGATCGGTGGCCGGGCCGCCGAAGAAGTATTCGGCGTTTAGCTCGACGGTGACCGTTTCGCCGCGCAGCTGCTCCGGCTGCTGCGGCGTCAGGCCCACCAGGAATTCCGGCGCGCGGTACTCGGCCACGGTAAACTGGCGGAACGCCTCCACGTCGGGCATCTGCACGTAAAACTGGTAGGAGCCCACCGCGATGTCCGGCGGCAGCTGGTATTCGCCGTTGAAGGTGCCGTCGGGACCGACGGTGACGGGCAGGGTGCGCTCAAACGATTCACCGCCAAAGAAGTTGGTGCTGGCCACACGCAATTCGAGGTTGGTGACAGTGGGGGGGAGGTAACGGCCGTAATTTGTGTCGCGCACAATGCCTTTGAAGTAGATCGTGTCGCCGGGCCGGTAGATGGGCCGGTCGGTGTAGATGTAGGCCAGGGTTTCAATCTCGTCGCTGGTATTGGCCGGAATGTTAAACTGCCAGGGCATGATGCCCTGGTCCCAAATGCTGCTGCCGACGCCAAAACCAGCCTGCCCCGGCTGGCCACTGATCACGGTAACGCCTTCGAGGAAGTCGTTGGTCGGGTTGTAGTTAAATTGGGCGAAACCGTTTTGGTCGGAAACGGCCGTGCCCAACGACACTCCCTGCTCGCTGTACAGCGTCAGGTTTTGCCCGGCGGCAGGCTGGCCCGACTCAAGATCAGTCACCCAGACGTGTACCGCGCCAAACATCTCTTTCACGACGACGTTGCTTTCGGCTACCACCAGCAGTTGGCGCTGGTTTTGCCAGTACCGAACGTCGTCGCCGGTTTCTGGTGAGTCTAGGGTGAGCAGGTAGACGCCGGGAGCCAACGCACCACCACCTTCCCCGGCCAGCGGCACGGTGAGAGTAGACACTTCATCGCGCCCTCTGGTCTGCGGCAGCGACCAGGTGCGCAGCGGCGCAGCGGCCGGACGGTATTCGGTGATATCAAACGGCCGATTCAGCAAATTCAGCGGCAGGCCCACGTTGTACAGGGCCAGGTCCAGCTGCGAAACGTTGACCTGGATCACGTCTACATTGGTGGAAAAGCTGGTGCTGAACTGGCTCAGGCGCGGTGGCAGCGCCAGCGAGGCGATAGGTGCGCGCCCCGGCGTGGTGAAGCGGAAATTATAAGAGTTGCCCAGCGTGTTGCCGTACGGATCGGCCACCGAGCCGGGCACAACGACGGTGTAGGTGGTGTTCAGCTCCAGGTTGAAATCGAGCGTAATTTCATTGCTGAACTGGTTGACGTAAGTCGTCATCCGCTCCGGCGCCGGATCGATGCGGATGCGGTCTTCCACTGTGTCCCAATTCATCGGCGAGGCAAACTGGATGGTTACGCCGCGCTGGAAGCGATCGACAGGGCCGCCAGCCGGGGGCACCGTACGCACAATGCTGGGGAAGGGCACAGTTTGGTAGGTAACTGTTTCGGTCTCACCCAGGCTGGCCTCGCCGTTGGCGGCGCGGGCCGAACCGGCGACTTGCAGCTGGTAGGCAGTGTCTAGCGCCAGGAGTTCCTGCAGCGTCAGCTGCACCGCACGATCATCCTCCAGCCATTCGAAGGTGAATTCAGCATCGCGCACATCACCCAAGCTGCTGAGCGAGATCGCCGCCTCAGTGGTGGCGCGGCCCATCGGCATGTTGAAGGTAATGGTAATGGGTGCGGTGGGCACAATGTCGGCGCTGCTGTCTGGCTCGATGGTGACGATGTCGGGGTTGAGGGTGGTGAACTGGCTGGAAAAGGCGCTGGCCATGCTCACACCTACTACGTCAGTTAAATCATCATCAATGGCTATGCGATACGTCGTGGCGCCAGCCAGCGGCGCATCGGGCACAAAGCGGTAGATGCTGGTAGAGGTCCATTCGCCTTCCCCGCTGACAGCCGGTTCCAGGACGAGCGGAGCAGGCAAATCGGCCTGCTGCCCGCTGCTGACCAGGGGCACGACGGGCCGGTTAAAGAGCACGGTGATGGCGCCGTCGGTTTGCACATCGGCGCTGCCGTTGGCGGGGATGACCTGGCTGACTTCCAGGGCACCCACGGTTTGCAGCATAAGTTCGACCGGGACGTTGAGGGTGAGGCCGTTGAGGGAAGCGGCCGTTTCGTCAATTTGCACCTGGTAAGTCTGGCGGCGCTGGAGATCGGTTTGCGGCGTAAAAACGACGGTGTCCGGGCGGGGCCAGGAGAAGCTGCCGGTGACCTTCTGGTTCTCGTCGGTGGACGTGACGCTGAAGGCGGCTTCAACGGCCCGCTGGTTCATCGGCTGGTCAAAACGAATGGTGATGGCGCCGTTTAGCAGCACGTCTTCACCAGGGGCGGGGCTGCTGTACAGCACCTGCGGCGCCCAGTCGATATCTTCGGGATTGATCTGGATGGGAACGGGGGTGGTTACGGCCGTTTCCGTGCCCAGGTCGGTGGTGAAGGGTGTAGCCGTTGGGGTGAATGTGGGTAAGGCGATGGGAGGAACGGCCGTGGGCATCGGTTCCTCTTCGCGGCAAGCGGCCACAATCAACAGCAAAAATACAAAAATAGAAATTAGTCGGTTTTTACGCATTGCGTGTTTTTTCTCCAGTACGTTGGCAAATTTTTGAGCGAAACTAATCGCAGTTTCGTCCCTGAAATTGTTCAAGATTGCCAAAATCAATTCTTTCTAATCATAGCACAGACACCATCCAAAATCTGGATATTTTAACCATACCTGTCATTGGCCAAACTGATTTATCGCCACCACATACACATTGCCGTTTGAAAATTCAAAGTATAAATAGTTATCTAACAGCACCATTTTCTCAACAAACGCCTTATTTTCACCAAGATATAAGCGGACAAATCCTTTAGATACAAGCTTCGCCGGATTTAAAATATCAACCACATCTATCACATAGCCACAACCGCCACTGACTGTGCCATTATCTCCAGGTTCCCAGCCACATATTTCTGAATACAAGAACGCAGTTCGATCAGAAATTACCATCTGGTTAATTGGCCAGTCTGCATATTCAGACACTTGGGTCGGGAAAGGCAAACTGGTGGTATCTAGCAGAATAAACTTTGAATGTGCTGCTACAATTAGCAGATCATCTTGTAACGAAAGTGAGGACTTAACGTTCGTCGGAACAATTATTTGGCCTAAAAGTTGAGTCCTTTGCGGGTCGGAAATATCGTATTCATCAATTTTGCCATTATCGACAACAAAGATTAGACTACCAAATATCAAATATTGGTGGAAGGCTGGCAAATAGAATTCAGATGTCCCCAATATCTTAGGTGATTCTGGTAAGGCAATATCAATTGCCGTGAGGAATGCATCTTCGCGAATAACCTGCACTAAATAAAGAGTGTCTGCATCCACAATTATTTCTTTCCGAAACCCCTTCTGAACGGTCTCAAACGGTAAAGTGCCGATTTGCATTGGCTCTTGTGGGTCTGCCATATTCCAAATCTGTACTTCATCACCAAGCCAAATATACAAATAATTGTTGTCAGCCGTGGCGTTTATTACGTCACCCAGAAATTCGCTTTCCCAAGTGACAGTTGGCGAAGCTGGATCAGCAACATTGGCAACGATTAATTGAGAGTCTTGAATATAAACGACCGTATCGCCCCGTCTGGCAACTGGCAAAGGATATGCTATCAACTCGCCCATGATAGCCAATTCAAAAGGCTGTGGAAGGGGTGTTGGTGAGGGCGCAGTGCTCGGCGTTTCGGTTGGAGTTACTATTGGCAGTGGTGTCTGGGTAACAGTTGGGATGATGGTGGGAACGGCCGTAACAGTAAATGTCGGCGTCAAAGTCAGTTCCAAGACACTCTGATCGTCTACAATAGTTTGTGAAACGGGTGTTAGTGATAAGTCATTAGATGTTTGACAAGCCACCAGTAAAAAGAAAATAGCACAAAACAATTTTCGCATTTTTCTCCCCTAATTTTCGAAACTTGGGCGAGTTTAGCGTGACACAAAAGATTTTGCTCAACTACACTAAGGCACTAAACCGATGATTTCTCCACGCGATAGAAGCTATGAAAAACGAAGTCAGTTTTCCATAGCAAATCACAATTTAGTTGATTCGCTTGCCGGGGATGAGTTTGTTATAATTCTGGCGCTGTGAACGAGATGAACGTTACAAATCCAGACGAAATCCAGCAAAGGCAGGATGAGCAGTGGATGCGGCTGGCGCTGGACCAGGCAGCCAAAGCGGCCGAACTGGGCGAAGTGCCGGTGGGTGCGGTGGCGGTGCTGGACGGCCGTATCGTCGGCCAGGGGTACAACCGCAAGGAAAGTGACCAGGACCCCACGGCCCATGCTGAGATGATTGCGCTGAAGGAAGCGGCCGTGGCGGTGCAAAACTGGCGGCTGCTGGGCGTGACACTCTACTGCACTTTAGAGCCCTGCCCCATGTGCGCCGGGGCGATGATCCAGGCGCGGCTGCCGCGATTGGTGTACGGGGCAAAGGATGTACGCTTTGGGGCACACGGCTCCATCGTCAACGTGCTGGATGAAACCCGCTTTAACCATCGTGTTAACATCACCAGCGGCGTGCTGGAAGCGGAAGCGGCGGATTTGTTGCAGCAGTTCTTTCAAATGCTTAGAAACGGTAATCGGTGAACGGTAAACGGTAAAGAGTAAACTGATTACCGATAACGAAAACGGAGAGGTGCCAGAGTGGACGATTGGGGTGCTCTCGAAAAGCACTGTGGCCTTCGGTCACCGTGGGTTCGAATCCCACCCTCTCCGCCTTAAGAGGACATCCAGATTGGGTGTCCTTTTTTTTGTGCAGGGCGTAATTTTTTGTCCTGCTGTGCCGTCCAAACAACAGAGAACTGCTATAAGGAAAATAAAAATGGACGAACTCATTCATTTTCGCACCGAAATTGATCAGTTTATGGAATTTCACCCCCAATCGCCGCTGGACGATGAACAGCGGGAAGCATTTAACGGCCTGAACTACTACGACTTCAACGAAGCGCTGGTTTTGACTGTGCCGGTGGAGCGTTTTGCCGCCACGGAACCGATGATTGAGATGGAGACGAGTACGGGGGATATACGGCCGTATCGCCGCTGGGGTCGTATTTCTTTTGCCGTGGACGGGGAGCCGGCCAGCCTCACCATTTACAGCGACATCTATGGCCAGGAGTTTTTCTTGCCCTTTAGGGATGCCACCAATGGGGATGAGACGTACGGCGCGGGGCGGTATTTGGACAACCACCGGCCGGGTTTGTGGGATTTGGGAAACGGCCGTTTTAAAATCGACTTTAACTACAGTTATAGTCCCTATTGTGCGTACCAATCAATCTATAGCTGTCCTTTACCTCCTCGTGAGAATTGGCTGACAGTTCCGATTCGGGCAGGTGAGAAGAATTTTGAGTAGGCGAAACCTGTTAGACCTTAGCAGGACCATTCTGAATGAGAAGTTCAGACAGCAGGCGGTTAGTTATTATGGTAGTGGCAATTCAACAGTTCATTTACGTGTGCCAATAGGCTTTGTACCTTAAATGGCTTCTTCAAAAACCAGGTAACCGCGGAGTGCTTAACATCTTCCGCTTCATCGTAACCGGACAGCAGCAAAACAGGCATTTTAGGGTGTGTGCAATGGATCGTCTGTAAGACCTCATCACCAGTCATGCGAGGCATGGTCATGTCACGCAGGTTAACACAAGAGAAGATGGCACACTGTTCCAGAACTGTTCCGAAACTATTCCAACCGGCAAGATTGCGTAGTACGGAACTACCGATACCATCGAACCTGAACACAAAAAGCTGGCCTATCCGTTTATGGATAGCCAGCTTTTGTAGAATGCGGTGCACACCAAGCCGCTCAGTATAAAGTCACAGTTGCCAAAATTATGGGGTACAAACTGAAGCTGGCTCTCTGACCGCTGTTAAACCGTCGTTTGAAACACGTAAAAACTTTGGTTGTTCAATGGCTGGTGTTAATAGGTAACGTTTTTCCAGAATGTCCTTGGCATTGTACAACGTGGGCGATTGATCCTCATGAAAATAGACGGGGGTACCAGATAACAAAAGGGTATCGACGGCATAAACCAGACATGGCTCAAACAAGTCGAACCGGTATTTGTCTTGGACTGGATCATACTGGGGAATACGTCGGTAGTTGAGCACAGAGCGATTGCCATAGTAGGCAATGTTATCAACCCAGGCGTAAGTCATGATGACGGCATTTTCTTCAGTTGCTTCTAAGGTAGATTGCACATGAGAAACGGCCGTTTTCAAAGCATACTTCTGCGTTCTAAGTTCAGAAATCTCCGGATACAGTTGCCAGCTCAACCCTAGAAAGATAACAAACACAACACCTAGTTGAACCCGGATATCCTTCAGCTTTTCCAGCAGCACACCCATACCTTGCGCAACAAGAATTGCCAAAAAAGGAAAAACTGGTACTAAAAATCGGCTGTTAATTTTGGTGGGCGCAAAGGCATACACGGCGTACAAACCGAGGGAAACCACAATACTGAGCAAAACAAGGAGGCGAAATTGTCGAGGCAGCGCCCACAATCCTAGCGGAACAAAAAGTAAAAGAAAGGAAAAGTTTTCCCACAGGCTCTTACCCCCCTCAATTAAGCTGAATCCATCTATAGGTGAAGCACCCATGGCATAGCTGACCGAAAACGGTGGAAAGTTATACCATCCATTTTCAGGACTGTAGCTGGTTAACCGCACACCTCCATAATAAAAATGGTTAAACGCTAAAATCCCTAACAACCCAATGGACAAAACAGCATAAAAAGTCCACTTCTTCGAAGGCTTTAGCAGTTTTTGCGGATTCGTAACCAGCTCAGCCAGCCCAATAGTGAGCAAAAAGGTAATGTTTGAATACCGGATAAAAAGACTAAAAATCAAAGCTGCGCCTGCTGCTATAGCATAAAAGGTCTTTGCTCTATCTGAACTATTTTCGTGTTGTGCCCACAAGTAAAAAACGATTCCAAGCAGCACAAAAACCATAGACGGTATTTCAGACCATGCTTCTGTGCCAAAACGCCAGTAAATAGGCATAAAGGCGACAATGCCCGCAGCGAGCAAGGCAACCCATTCGTTTTCAACCAACAACTTGCCCAAATAATAGGTCAGCAGCAAGCCCACGGCAGCCAGCACTGGAACCACATAATGTATCGTGTCTAAAACCCCGGTCACGATTCCCGGCAGCGCAAGCAACAGGGGAAAACCTGGGGGGAAGCCCAAATACAATCTGGAATCCTCGGGTCGTTTGATTTGAAAGGCAAAAGGAGAAAAAAACTTGCCAACCAGCGCATTATTGGGATCGTCAAAGGCTAATCCATTGCCCAAGACGAGTTGTCTGGCAGCGTATTCATACCCGACCGTATCTGCCGTCATGGGTGTTCTTTTGGCTAAAAAAATAAAAGCCACGGCAACAAAGGTAGCCAAGACCAACAAAACCCATTGGGCTTTAACTGCTTCGTTTAGATTACGACTCAACACAGTAGCTCTCATTTTGATGGGCTTTATAGGACAACGGCCGTTCGGTTAAAAATCAGGTGTAACCGAACGGCCGCTTTCTTTCAACGTCCTGGCAGCTTTTTAATCAACATACGCCAGCAAAACCACTATTAGTTGCCTACAGTCAGGGAGATCATTTTGCTGTTGTTAACCTCATTGGACTCTGATACGGCCCCCAAAGCATCAACCACAACATAAATTTGATATGTTCCAGCAGGTACATTTTGCCAGGTGTAGGTCACCGTTTTGAAATGGCCACAACCTTCCAGTGAAAGTACCTGATCGCTTCCTAACTGCGTCCCCCCTGTCTGCGGATTGCCGTTGAAAAAACGGACCACAAAGTTTTCCGGGAGCACATTGGTTCCACTATTGGCAACGGTTGCGGTTAGGGTAAGGTTTGCTGGTGCAGTTGGCGATGCTGGTAAACTGCCAAAGGATGAAGGGTAAAGGTCAACTTCTTTGATCAGATTAGCCGTGTAATTGGCATAGTTTTGCCCCATCGCAGACAAGTTCCAGGGATAGTTTCCCTCCGCACCTTGGAATAAGTACCCATTATACTGATCACCAACGGCTCCGGTACTAAACCAGGACCATGTTTGCACAAGTTTATAGTTGTCATTCGGATCGCCAAGTACAGGGTCAACGGCCGTTTCCATATAGTCAAACGTAGCATTCATAAAAGTATTTACCCGGTTGGCATCAAAGCCTAACCAATCCGGCATTAAAATGCCATATTCAGAAACGGTCAGTGGCAGACCAGCATAACCCTTGTCAGCCATCCACTGTCTAAAAGCGACAATCCTTTGCTTAAAAAGATCCATGTTGTCGTTATCTTGCACAGCCACCACTTGCCCCACGTCGGCATTAACGCCAGGAGGAATATCTGCTCCCCAGCAGTTGCCAGGGTCATAGTCGCAACTTACTTCATTCAAAATAAAGTTGTGGATACTCCAACCATCGACTGGCATCTTAGCCCCACCATTCTGTGCGGCATAGCTGCTAAGGACCATGTTTAGATATTGCAGGCGAATTGGCGTAGGCTGCACAATGGTTCCGGCAAAGACACGCGCTTGAGGATCGGCCGTTTTGATGATGTTATACAGTTCTGCATATGCTGCTGCATAAACATGCGGTTCCATATCATCCTGAAAATCCTTGCGATCTGGTTCATTGCCAATTAACCAATCAGTGCCTGGATTCGCCGCAATGGCATCAAGCAGACTGGTTCCGCTCGGCGAATAAGAAAAATCTTGAGCATTCGGCCCCGTCTGGCTTAACCGAATCACCGGAACGTATTTCGAGTGGTTGTTAAGAGCAAGATTTCCAGTGGCTTGATAGTTCAAGTACCACCCCAATCGCAGTTTTTCCAACTGTACGTTGGCTGGATCTTGAATGACGTTTACACCGAATCGGCACTGCGGCGCTGCCCCATTGCTGATTAGAGGCAAATACAAAAGCTCGCTTGAGCTCCCCGCAGATGCCAGTTCAGCTGAGTCCTCATTCCTGAATGAAAAAATCAGCACCCCAATAAAGAGCAGCAAAAAAACCGCAAGAACAGATTTCCACACTCCCCTCAAATTTCTAAATTCTCCATTTATCATTTATTTACCTCAACATATATGGGATTTGCCCCTACCTGTACAGTGATATGACCATCATTTTTTCCGTCGCCGCCATCCAAAACAGTAAATTGAAGATTGGCTATTGGGTTCCTCACAAGCGCCTGGCTAACAGGCAACCGCAAAGAAACCGTACCCGAAGCGGTCACCGGATTAAGCCAGGCAACATACACACGTTTATTATTTACAGTATCGTCAAATTCATAAGCTTCAAGTTCAGGCAAGCCGGTTTCAGTAATTGCAAGTTTTCGGACAAAGTTAGCAGAACCTACTGTTTCCGTAAAATCCTTAAAGATGTAATAAGCCTGTTTAGGTGTTGTTGAACCGGGGGATCCATCTTTGGTAACCAAACCATTATCATAGGGGTAACCGCCCTCCACGTCATAATACATCCACCAGATGACAAATTGGGCATCTAGAGCGTATCCCTGAGTTAAAAGTTGAATGACATACCTGGACTGAATCTGTGGCGACCCTGGGATTGTCGAACCAGGAGGATTATTGCTGTGCCAGCCAGTCTCTGTCACAACAATTGGTTTCGTCAAATTGTAACCAGCTAAAATGGCTTGTATATGTTGCCCTTTTTCCAGAAGACCTGGCCCTTTGTTTGTGGTCCAGTTTGTGTAAAAGATGGGATAAGAGTGGAAGTTCATCACGTCAAAATAGTTTCCCCCACCGTTATTCAGTACATCCGTTAAAAACGAGCGGGTAAACGGACCATTCTGATCCTCAAAAAAGTCGTAGGCAATGCCAGGGAACACTAGCTTGGCAGACGAGTCGGCACTTTTGACTGCCGGGTAAACCACCTTCAACAAGTCGGCAAACTCATCGCCGCTGTGACCCCAAAAGTTGAAGCGATCTGGTTCATTAAACAGTTCCCAATAAGTTACCTTCGGCGACCCAGGGGCATCGTTGATGCCATCGGCGTCATACCGTTCAACAAGCGCCGTCACAAATTGAGCAAATTCATCATAACGATCCGGATAAATGGGCTGTTCAGGACCAGCGGCCGCCCAACTTGGAATATAGCGTATGGTGCCAATGACATTGAGACCGCCCATATCTTCACGGGCTACAGCGAAGGCGTTGTTGGCCGTATTCCAAAGATAAGTAGGCGGGGAAGTTCTGGTTGGTTCAACATCAGACCAATTTACCTGGACACGAACCCAAGAAGTGCCGGATTCAACAAGTCCGGCGTGGTAAGGACTGCTCGTTCCTGTGTTGTCGTACATTTGTACCCCAATCGGTGCCACAATGTTGGCATACCTATTAAAAACCACAGGAAGGTAGGTGAACGTTTCTAGACCGGATACATCCGCTTTGTCCGTTTGGGGGTTGGGGATAGTCCCGGCGCTAACAAGGCTGTTTACCAATAAGAACAGACAAAGCACAACAATCAAAAACAAACTCATTTTTCGCAAATTCATGAGCTACTCCACACTAAAAGGATTTTGTACAGTGATCAAAACAAATATTTATGGATGTTCACCTAACTGTGCCCAGAATCTAAGGAACCAGATTTCTGGGGGAAGAAAACATTAGGCAAACGTTTAACATGCACGTTCGCTTCCTGCACCCACCACCACACCATAACAAGCCAGACTGTAAGAGATGAAAGCTGAACAATGGCGTTACCAGTTGTGGGGACAAATAATCTGTACATCCAGTCTGCGAGATGAATACCCCAATAGGATATGAACATGTGAATTAAGGCGCCCATGACAAACCATCCCAGCGCATTAAAACGCCCGGCAAGCAGGCCAATGGGTAATATCCAGCACAGGCTTTGCAGCCCAAGGTTAGGCACGGCCGTATCCATCACCAAAATCGTCACCAGGAGCGATTCGAGTAACGGCCGTTTCCGCGTAAGCCAAATCGTGGCAAACCCGGCGCCATATCCTACATACTTGCCATACTGCGACACCCAATTAAACAACCCTTGCCCAGAATCTGTGACAAGCTGCCAAACATTTATCACCGCTGAATAGCCCCACCAACCAGAAATTGCCCCCGCCCGCATCGCTCGCTGCAGCATTGCCTGCCAGCTGCCCGGAAACAACAGCTCAAACAGTAAAATGCCCAACAGGACCGGCAGCGCAACAAGCACAGTAACCTGAACCCTATGCCGCCAATTGGACAGGCGTAAAAACAGAATCGGGGCCAGAATAAACGGCCACGTTTTACTCAGGATGGCCATCCCGGTAAACCAGGCCGCGCCCCCAAAACTTTGATTGGTCACCAGGCTTTGCTCATAAAAATACCAGGCCAGCACCACAAAAAGGAGCGGCAGCGCATCAAACTGCCCTTGATACGCCGCCACCAAAATGGTGATGGGATTAAAAACATACAGCCAGCCCGTTTTTTGGGCATGTTCCGGGGCACGAAACCGGGATATACCAACAAAAATAATCAGGGCAGTGAGGCTGTCGGCGATGATGTTGAGGCTTTTTACCCAAAACACAAAATAAAGCCCTACATTCTCCGCCAGCCAACGAGCCAGCACAAGCCAGTAGATTTCTAGCGGCAGATAAGGATGCGCCACCCTTACCAAGTAAATACTCTCGCCACGCCGAAAAATATCGGCCGCCTCGCCAAAAACCTGCATTTCGTAACTTGTTCCATTGGGCAAAATCAGTGCTGGAACCAGGCGAACCAAAAGTGCGGCCCCAAAGAGACCAAGTGTGTGACCGGGCAATACCTTTTTACTTCTGAGCAAGGTGAAAAACACGGCCGTACAGGAAAGTATCCAGATTAAAGCAAGGGCAGCACCCAGGTTCCCGGTTATCATCGACGTCTTCCTTCGGTATTACGAGCGCTCAGGGCTTTTGGACCAGGGGCAAATAAACCGGGATGTTGTACGGTGCTGACCAGCTCACAATTGATGCTGCACCCTGATCGGCAATCCAGGCCGTGCCGGTTGAATCCACAACAATGTCTACCGGCAGGCTGTTGGACGAGGGCAACCCGTGCAGTGCATTGCCTACAACATCCAGGTTCGTGCTTTCCAGCGTCATTTGCCCGACACGGCCGTTATTTGGCTCCGTATACCACAGGCGGATCAAGCCCGACGGCTGTGTCAAAAAGAGGCTGTTTATCCCCGTGTCGGCGGCTGGCAGCTCAAACCAGCGGAAGAAGGCCAGCGTTTCGGGCAGGAACCGGCCAATCCGGTTTTGCGTGGGGTTGGCAATCCAGGGGATATTGCCCTGGGCAAACACATCGCTGGGTGGCACCGGGCTTGACCCAAAATCGGCCACAGGGATTTTGACAAACTGCTGAGTAGCCGTCTTAAATTCTGCCATGTGGTTTGTGCCCGGCGCTGTGAACCATACGCTGTCATTGTTCGCAATTGATATTTTTGTGGGCGCACCATTTGCCGAGGTGTAAGCATAGGCGGTAAACGTTGATGTATTGGGATCAAAACGAACCAGATTGTTGGCTTCGGGCTGAGTAAACCAGATCAAACCGTTAGGCGCCCGGGCAATGCTGTGAGGGAGGCCACCGTTGGGAATTGGAATTTCAACGATATTGCCGTTTGCGATAATTATGTAGCCAATATAAGCGCGGGCTCGTTCGGTGAACCAGATACGGCCGTTCACCGCATCATACGCCAAATCATACGGCTGGCTGTTCGGCGTGCTTAGGACGTAGGGATTAAACGTAAAATTGCTGGCGTCTGTGACGACCAATCGCCCAAGCGCATTGGCCGCTGGCATTGTAAACCAGATGCGCACCGGCGGCCCGGCCGTCTGCACGGCCACATTTTGCGGCGCGCCATTGGCTGTGGAAATCGGGAACTCCGTTACGAACCCAACCGTTTGGCTGGGTAACCCATTCTCTTCCGCTAAAATCCAGGTTGTGATGGACAAACAAAGCAAGATGATGGCTGCAATGAACAGTCTACGTATCGTGTTCATAGTTCTTACCTCTACTTATTTTTCTGGTACTGGCTCAACTACTTGACCGACAAAACTAACTTACAAATGCAGAGAGTCTACAGGATCCAGGACATTTAATACCCATCGAGCCGGAAGGCTTACCAAACCGTCAAGTTCTTGGGTAGCACCATGAATTACGCGAAAGTTGTAGGCTTGCTTGTGAAAATCGTAGCATTGATGCGAACGGCCGTCGTGGACGGCCGTTGTCACCACGTACGTAGCAGGCAGCAGTGGCAGCTGCTCAATTTCGTAGCGAACCACACCCGCTCCTTCGAGAATGCCCAGATCGACACCGGCAACGTGGGAATTGGGACCGTTCACCTGCACCCCGTCCTGCCGAAAAATCGCCAGGCCAAATTCTGGATTGGGGATGGGTTTATGAGCAACGTAGCTAATCTCAATCGTCATTGGCTCGCCAGTGGCAAACGCTTCCTGCGGCTCATCCTGCTCGTTCAAGAATCGCGTACCGGTGATCTCAATTTCACCGCTGCCTGACCGTGAAAAAGTGGCCGTTGCTGGCTGGCCTGTCTTTTGGTAAGCGTGCGCGGCATATTCTGCCGCAATCTCCTCCACCGGCCCATATGCCCGGGGTATACCTTTGTCAATCCACAACACGTGGGTACAAAGCGTGCGCACCAGGTTGATGTTGTGGCTCACGATGATGATGGTCACGCCTCGATCTTTCATGGTCATGATGGCGTCGATACACTTGGATTGGAATGCCTGGTCGCCCACGGCCAGAATTTCGTCGACGATGAGGATGTCTGGCTCCATGTGGATGGCCACGCTGAAGCCCAGGCGCATGTACATGCCGGAGGAGTAGTGCCGTACCGGCATGTCGATAAACTCTTCCAGCTCGGAAAAGGCAACGATGCGGTCGTAATAATCACGTGTGCTGGTTTCGTCGAAGCCCAACAGGGCGGCGTTGAGGAAGATGTTCTCGCGGCCAGTGAGATCGGGATGAAAACCGGCGCCCAGTTCGAGGAGGGCGCTAACACGGCCGTTGATCACAATACGGCCGTTGTTCGGGCGCAATATCCGGGCAATCAGCTTCAAGATGGTGCTTTTGCCGCTGCCGTTGCGCCCCACAATGCCAAAACATTGCCCCGGCAGCACATCGAAGCTCACGTTCTGTACCGCCCACAATGATTCTGCAGGCAGCCAAGGCAGCCTGCGCCGTGAAAACAGCTTGATAAACGTCTCCATCACCGACTGCGGCTTCTCTTTGGTAAAGGCAAACCGCTTATCGACATGCTGGAAACTGATAACTGGCTCTAAACCCATAACCCAATTGTCCTGAAAAACGCAGAGACGCCAAATCGCCGCTTTTTTGTACATGCCACGACCTGGTGCCTCTGCGTTCTGTTTTTCCGGTGAATTCAATTGTGCATTGTAGCGCAATTAGGGTGAGCCACCAAACACGCCTGATCAACGATTGACCAACGGCCGTTGCCTACAAGTTCCACGCGCTGCGGGCAGTATGCAAAGTTTGGATCGCTTTGGCAATGAGCAGTTTGTTGGCGGGCTTGTTGGGCCACAGGCTCGCCCCGGAGGGGTGCGGCAGAGGGACGACGAGACGACCCGTGGTCGGTAATCCGTGGTCGGTAATCGGTAATCGGTATTCGGTATTCGGTAAACCGATTACGGATAACCGTTCACCGATTACCGCAACAGGCAGCGCCTCGTCGAAATTAAAGTTCACCGGATTGGCAAGTGACTCAGGCGGAAAATAAACGGCCGTTCCCACCACCTCATTCAATTTCATCTTGGCCGGATACAGCAGCTTGATCGCCAATCCACCGACCAGGATCATCAGCCTGGGCTTCACCAGGGCAATTTCGCGCTCTAAAAAGGGGCGGCAGAGTGCCTGCTCCGCCAGGCTGGGCACGCGGTCCCCTTTGCCGCTTTTGGCGTCTTTGCCAGGGTAACACTTGGTAACGGCCGTCATATACTGCCGCGCCCGGAACTCATCTTCGTCCCAACCTGCTTCCCCTAGCCACTGGAACAACCGCGTACCGCTGCCGGCGTTAAACGGCCGTTTCGCCTCCACCTCCGTCACCCCCGGCGCCTGGCCAATCAACATCACCTCTGCGCCCACGCTGCCGCGAAACACCGCGCCCGGCACAATGGCATGACCAGCCGCCAAACACAACCGGCAGGCGCGCATTTCGGTTTGAAGTTGGGTGAGGGAATCCATGGGGGAAGGTAATTGAGTAATTGGGTAATTGAGGTAATTACCCAATTACCCAATTACTCAATTACGTCAGCTCATCCACCAACCGCTCAAACGTAGCCACATCCGCCCGCAGTACGTCCAGGCTGGCTTCCCAGAAGGCGGTGTTGCGAATGTCGATGCCAAAGCGGTTGGCCAGGTCGGCGGCGTTGCCCATGCCGGTCATGGCCAGCAGCTCGTCGTAGCCGGTTTTGAACGGCTCCGGATCGGCCTGGTACTGCGCGTACAGCCCCAGGCCAAACAGCAGGCCAAAGGTGTAGGGGAAATTGTAATACGTCGCGCCATAGTAGTGCGGCACGTAGGCCCAGCGGTACGGATGCAGCGAGCCGTCCTCCAACGCGTCGCCCAGCGAAGCCAGCTGCGTTTCCTCGTCGAGGGCACACAGCTCTTCCACCGACAGCTCTCGCTCCTGCCGCTTCTCAAACAGCTTCTCTTCAAACATGAAGTTGCTGCTGGCCCCCAGCACCACCCGGGCGGCATACTCCAGTACGCCATCGATGATGATGAGCTGGTCTTGCGGCACGGCCGTTTTCAACGCCGCATTCTCCACAATCTTCTGGCAAAACGTGCTGGCCGTCTCCGCCAGCGTCATTGGCATCTCCTTCTGCAGCGGCGTGCGTTCGGCCAGGCACAAATTGTGGTACGCGTGCCCCAGCTCGTGGGCCAGCGTACTCACGCCAGAGAAGCCCGGTTCAAAGTTGGCCAGGATGCGGCTCTCATCGCCGCGCAGCCCCATGCAAAATGCCCCACCCCGCTTGCCGTCGCGCGGCTCGGCATCGATCCAATTCTCGGCAAAAGCGCGTTCCGCCAGGCGGCGCATTTTGGGTGAGTAGGTGCCGAACTGCGCCATCACAAAATTGGTGGCGTCCTGGTAAGCCCAGCTTTGCTCCCCCTGGCCCAGCGGCACCAGCCGGTCATACCAGGCCAGCTTGGGCAGCCCCAATGCCCGGGCGCGCGCCTTCAGGTAGCGCTGAAAGTCCGGGAAGGCGTTGCGCGTGGCCGTCATCATCGCGTCCAGCGTGGCCCGATCGATGGCGTTGGCAAAAAGCACCATCTCCAAGGGCGACTCCCAGCCGCGCCGCCGGATCAGGGTCAGTGTTTCTCCCTTCAGGCTGTTCAGGCAGGCGGCAATGGGAACGGCCGCTGCCGCCAGCGCATCCAAAACGGCCTGGTGTGCCTGGGCACGGATTTCTCTATCCGGGTCAAAAGCCAGGTTTTGCGCCGCCGTCAGGGGCATCGCCTCCACCTTGCCGGCGCGCTCGATGTTGACCTTAATCTGGGAGGTGTAATCGCTAAACAGCCGGTACCAGCTATTGCTGCCCGTCAGCGACAGTTCCGCGGCCAAATCTTCCTGCTCAGGCGACATGAGGTGCAGCGCTTCTTGCCGCGCCCGGGAGAGCATGTATTCGTGCGCCTGGGCCACGGCCGATTTTTCCAGCAGCAGCTCCACGTCCAACGAGCCAATCCAGGCCGTGAGCCGGGTATGCAGCAGGGCAAAGCGCGAGAGATGCGGCATGAATTCGCTGAGCCGCGCCTGGGCCTCGGTGTTGCGCGAATCGGTGGTGAGAAAGCCGTAAAGGTACGCTTGCAGCGTCTGGCTTTGCTCATCGATGGCGTTGTAGCGGTTGATGATGGTATCAAACAGGCCCACCAGCTCGTCGTCGACGGGCACGGCCGTTTCCAACCGGTTGATCCCCTTCTCATCAAAAAAGGTGACCAACCCGGCAATGGCCTCAATCACCGACTGAAACCCTGAGGCAAATTCCGGGGAATCCAATCCGGGAAACACCGTGCTGAAATCCCAGCGAGGCAGCTCTGTTTTTACCTGGCTCATGTTTGTTCTCCCATTTGTTTGATTAGATGTGATTACAACAGCAGTTGTGCAAGTTTAACAACGAATGGCGCTGGGGCAAATTCCTATTAGATGATCATCTACCACATTCGCCAAACCGGCCAACGGCCGTATCGACCGACCTATTCGACGGCCGTATCCTCCAACCCGGCCAGGTGCTGCCCCACACTGCCACCCTCGGCCATGATTTGCTGCTCGTACTGCGACACCAGCTCGCGCCGCAGTACCTTCCCAATGAAGCTGCGCGGGAAATCCTTCACAAAAATCACCAGCCGGGGCACCTGGCTGGGTGGCAAGCGGCGCTGGCAAAAAGAGATGATCGTTTTGGCCGGTAAGCGCGTCTTTTCCTTCAAGCTCACAAAGGCCACCGGCTGGTTGGCAATGCCCACCACCACCACTTCACGCACCTCCGGCAGCTCGTAAATCACTTCTTCTACGTCGCGGGGGAAAGCCAGAGCGCTGTCTTCGCCGGTCCAGCTGTCCTGGCGCCGGCTGATGATCTGGAAGTAGCCATCTTCGGTCATGCGGGCCACGTCGTTGGTGTGCAGCCAGCCGTCCCTGTCGATGACTTCCTGCGAGGCGGCCTCATCCTGCCAGTAGCCGCGCATCACCTGCGGCCCGCGAATGATCAGCTCGCCAATTTGCCCGGCAGCCAACGGCCGTCCCGTCTTCAAATCCACAATGCGCGCCTCGGTGCTGGGCAGCGGTAGGCCAATCGAACCCACTTTGTGACGGCCGTTGATCGGATTGGCGTGGGTCACCGGGCTGGCCTCACTCAGGCCATACCCTTCCACCAGCTTGCCTTTGGTCAGCTTTTCAAACGCTTCTTTCACCTCAATCGGCAGCGGCGCCGCCCCGCTGATGCAGGCGCGGATCGAATCGATGCCAAATTTACGTACGCCGGGGAAATTGTTAATCGCCACGTACATTGCCGGAACGCCGGGGAACAGTGTGGGCCGGTAGCGGCGAATGGTGCGCAGCACTTCTTCCACATCAAAGCGCGGCAGCAAAATCATGCTGGCGCCAGTGCTCACCGCCAGGTTCATCGCCGAGGTCATGCCGTAGACGTGGCTGAACGGCACCACACACAGCATCGCCTCCTGGCCATCTTGGGTGTCCGTCAGCCAGAGGCGCACCTGCATGGTATTGGCCACCAGGTTGTAATGGCTCAGCACCACGCCCTTCGGCTTGCCTGTGGTGCCGCTGGTAAACTGGATGACGGCCGTATCCTCCGCGCGCACCTCAACTCTTGGCGGCTGGGGCCGGAACTTTCGCAGCCAGCCGCGCCAGGCAAAGTCGGACCCACCGCCGGGCAGGTGAGGCGGCCGGTCAACCGTGCGCTGCGCGGGCAGCAGCGCCGCCATCAGCCGCTTGTGCAGCGGCAGGTAATCGGTAAGGCTGGCAAAAATGACGTGACGTACGCCGGACTGGGCTTTAACCTGAACGGCCGTCTCCCGAAAACGCCCTAACGTTACCAGCACCTCTGCGCCCGAGGCATTGGCCTCGCGCACCACCTCCGGCGCCGGGTCCAGTGGATTGGCCATCACCGCAATGCCGCCAAGGCGCAGCGTGCCGTAGTAGGCAATTACCAGATGTGGCACGTTGGGCAGCAGCAGCATCACCCGCGTCCCTTTCTTCACGCCCAACGACAGCAGTCCGTTGGCAAAACGCCCCGCCTGGGCGCTTAAAGAGCGGTAGCTGAGCGTGTAACCCATAAAACGGAGCGCGGGCCGGTTGGGAAATCGCCGCCACGCGCGGTCCAGCAGGCGGGTGAGCGGCAGGCGGGGCACGTCGATGGTGGGCGGCACGGCCGTTTCATAATTGGCCAGCCAGGGACGTTCGGCCAGCAAACTGCCACGCTCGCCTGCGGTCGCCCCACTGCGCCAGCGTTCATGGACGGGAACGGCCGTGTCCACCTCCAAAAAGCGCTCAATAGCCCGGTTCACTGCGTCGCGCCGTTCCAGCATCACCATGTGCGCCGACACGCCCACGTTGATCACTTCAGAGCCTTCCGGCACCAGCTCCCCCACCCGCTCAAACGCCGACTGCGGCAGTACCCGGTCTTTGTTGCCCAGGATCACCATCGTGGGCGGCTTGAGCTCCGGGAATTTGTCCCAGCCGCGCCAGTGGCGCATATTGTGCAGGTACATCTCCTGCAGCGCGTACAGCGAAGCGTCCATCACCCGGTTGGCGATGGGCTGAAGCAGCCGCAGCAGCGGCTCCGGCATACGGAACATAAATTGGTACGCAGGCGAGATGCTGTATTCCCCCGCCCCGGCAATCAAAATGAGATGGCTCACGCGTTCGGGGTAGCGCCAGGCCAGCTCGGTGGCCATCGCCACGCCGTAGGAGTGGCCCAACACTACAAACGGCCGATTCACGTCGCAGCGCCGCAGCACAGCCATGATGTCCGCCAGGATGCGGTCCATGTCGTAGCCATGACCCGGTCGTGAGGAACGGCCGTGCCCCCGCAAATCAATAGCGATAATTTCGTTGTGGATGGCAAACTGCTCAATCTGGTAACGCCACTGGCGCGAACGGCCGCCAAAGCCGTGAATAAAGAGCATGGTGTGCAGCGGCCGTTCTGGGGCAATGCGAATGTAGCTGATCTGCACATCTGTCTCAACTTGGGCCTCTTCGCGGTACAGTTCCAGGTCAAGCTGCATGGTTCACGTCCACTTCCAGCATTTCGCCGGGCAAATTGTGGTGCAAGATTTTAGCCTCGTCGTGCAGGCTCAGCAGCCAGCGTGCCAGGTGCGCAATCGCCAGCTGCACGCCTGCCGTAGCCCGCGGGAAGCCCAGATCATGCAGGCTGATGACGTAGTTGCCCGGCTCCCGCTGGCGAATCACCAGCCCCAGCCGCTGCGCCACCGGCTCCTCGTTGATGTAGGCCTCCACAAACAGCGCCTCGCCACCGTGGGCGCGGAACAGCTCCATAAAACTGACATGGCGATCGTGGTCACTGGTTTGCATACGGCCGTACCGCGCCTGAATCGCATCCAGGTCCATGGGGGTGTGCAGCACAACGTGAGGCATGGGGAACTCCTTGGGGGTGGGAAAGTCTTGGGGCGCGGCCGTTTTGTTCCGCACCCATTTGTAATAGTGGCACGTTCGCCCTTCTTCCAGGCCAATCTGCTCGTATTTGGTGCGCAGCCGCGCAAGGTCTTCCGTCACAAACGTGGTGGCCAAACGACTGTTGAAGTATGGCGTGGCTTCCAGCGCCTCGGTGATGGCCAGGGCATAATCGGCATGGTCCGTGGCAATGTCTAGCAGGCCGCCGGGTTCCAGGCGTGTGGCCAGCAGGTGCAGAAAATCAACGTCAATCAGGCGGCGGTGCAGCTGCCGCGCCTTGGGCCACGGATCGGGAAAGTTGATGGTGACCTCGGCGATGGATTCGGGGGTGCAGAGCACCTGCAGCAGGTACCGGGCATCGCTTTGCAGCACACGCACGTTAGTCAGCGCGGCGGTTTGCACCTTTCGTTGGGCTTTGTCCAGCGCGGGCAATGAAATTTCTACGCCGAGCACGTTGGCCGACGGCCGTCTCTGTGCCAGGTCTACCAGAAAGTGAGCACCACCAAAACCAATTTCAATCAGCAGGGGGGCATCACGATTAAAAACGGCCGTCCAGTCGGCGGGCCAGCTTAGCAAGTGGTTGTGCAGCAAGGTGGATGACATGGATGAATTATATGGAGCCAGCCTTCACAGGCAAGAACCCTAATTTAGTACCGATTTGACACTGTTTTGACACTTAATTGACACCATTCTCATTTCCGTCTATAATGCCCTCATAAACTCATAAACTGGATTCTTCGGCCGAATCGATCCAACCAAACCCGTTTTCGGAGGAAATAAGCATGTTTACCCATCAACTTATCAAGCGATGGTCGCTTGTGGCCATCATCTCTCTGCTTGGCTTGGCGCTGCTGGCCGCCTGCCAACCAGCTACTGAAACCGTGGAAGTCACCCGTGTGGTTACCGAAGTGGTGACGGAAGCGGGTGAGCAGATCGAAGTAACGCGGGTCGTGACCGAAACTTTGGTGGTGACCCCCGAAGTGACCGAAGCACCCGCTCAACCGAAAAACCTGATCGTCTGTATGGCCCAAGAGCCGGATACGCTGTACCCCTACGGCGGATCGATGCTGGCGGCAACGGCCGTTCAGGTAGCCATTTTTGAAACCCAAGTCACTACCTTCTCCTACGACTACCAGGCGTTGGGCATCGAGAAACTGCCCAGCCTGGAAGACGGCGATGCTGTGGTTAGCCAGCTAGAAGTTAATGAAGGTGATCTGGTGTTGGATGCAGCGGGCAACCCGGTGGCCCTGGAAGCAGGTGTCTCAGTCATCAATTCGGACGGTGAAGTCGTGGAATTTGATGGCGCGCCCATCACCATGGACCAACTCACCGCCGAGTTCACGCTCAAACCGCGTGTCTGGTCTGATGGCACACCGGTTACCGCCGCCGATTCAGTCTATAGTTTTGAGATCAACGGCGACCCGGATACACCGGCTGGCAAGTTCCTCGTCGAGCGCACGGCTTCTTACGAGGCCACCGGTGAACTGGGGCTGAAATGGACCGGTTTGCCCGGCTTCCTGGACCCCACTTACTTCACCAACGTCTGGCCGCCGCTCCCGCAGCACGTCTTGGGCCAGTTCTCCGCTAGCGAACTGCTGGAAGCTGAAGAAGCAGCCCGCCTGCCCGTTGGCGATGGCGCTTTCCGCATTGTGGAATGGGTGGCTGGTGACAGCATTGTGCTGGAACCAAACCCATTTTACTATCGCCAGGATGAAGGACTGCCCTACCTGGACAGCGTTACCTACAAGTTCATCCCCGACACCAACCAGCTGATTGCCCAGCTCATCTCCGGCGCCTGCGACATTGGCACACAGGATGGTCTGTCGGCCAGTGAAGCGCCGTTCCTCATCGAGGCCGAGAACAACGGCTTACTCACACCTTACTTCCAGACTGGCACCGTCTTTGAGCACATTGACTTCGGCATCAACTCTTATGGCGACTACGGCGATGATCAGGGTCGTCCTGACTGGTTTGAAGATGTGCGCGTACGCCAGGCCATGACGATGTGTACCGACCGGCAAGGCATGGTGGACAATATCTTGTTCGGCCGTTCCGAAGTCATTCACAGCTACGTTCCCAGCGTGCATCCGCTCTACCCCGAAGATGGGCTGACCGAGTGGCCGTTTGATGTGGAAGCCGCCAATGCCCTGCTAGACGAGGTCGGCTTTGTCGACAACGATGGTGACGGTATCCGTGAATATTACACCGACCGCAACACGGCCTGGGAAGGCGAACCGTTCGTGGTTGACCTGGGGACTACTACCGGCAACGACATGCGCCAGCAAATGACGCAAATCTTCAAAGCCAACATGCTGGAGTGTGGCATCAACGTGGAGCTGTACTACGTACCGGCCAGCGAGTGGTTTGCCGATGGTCCGGATGGTCCGCTGTTCGGCCGTCGTTATGACCTGGGCGAGTTTGCCTGGATCAGCGCCGTCCAGCCCAGCTGCAACCTCTACCTGACCAGCCAGATTCCTGGCCCTGAAGAAGAAGGTTTTTCCGGTTGGGGCAGTCAAAACAACAGCGGCTGGAGCAATGAAGCGTTTGACCTGGCGTGTAACACCGCCCTGTCGTCGCTGCCTGGAACGCCAGAGTACGAAGAAAACCACAAGGAAGCCCAGCGCATCTTCTCCCAAGAAGTGCCTGTTATTCCTGCCTTCCTGCGCCTGATTGTGGCCGCAGCGCGGCCCAACGTGGTTGGCTTCGGCGTGGACCCGACCGGCGGTACGGAGATGCAAAACATCTACCAGTTCGACTTGCAGCAGTAAACACTTATGAAGGCCAAGATTGGACCAATCTTTGAGATTGGTCCAATCTAACCAGGCGCAGTCGTGGGTTCCCACGGCTGCGCTTTTTTTGTTTGGGGGCGGTTGCTGCATTGGGCAGGATGGGTCACAATTAGGTCACCACTATCCCGGTAACTGGCTGGCAACAGAGCCAACACCATAAAAAGAGAGGCGCAGCTTGCACAAGCGAAAAATTCGGATTATTGGCGTTCCCATGGATTTGGGGCAAAGCCGGCGCGGCGTGGACATGGGGCCGAGCGCGGCGCGGTATGCCGGACTCCAGGCCCGGCTGGAGCGGCTGGGGCACACCGTGTTTGATGAGGGCAACGTCCCGGTGCCCAATCCTGAGGAGGATGTAGCCCAGTCAGGCGCGCGGCGGTTGAAGACGGTAACGGCCGTTTGCCAGAACATCTACGACATCGCCCGGAAATGTGTGGCTGAAGAGGAGTTTGCCATCTTTTTAGGTGGCGACCACAGCATCAGCATCGGCTCCATTGCCGCCGCCTCACAGGACGAATCGTTAGGGGTGATCTGGGTCGATGCCCACGGTGACTTCAACACGCCACAAAGCTCGCCCAGCGGCAACATCCACGGGATGCCAGTGGCAACGTTAATTGGCGAAGGGCCGGAACCGCTGGTGAATGTGGGTACGCCCGGCGCCAAACTTAAACCCAGCCAGATTGTGCAGATTGGCATTCGTGACCTGGACGCGGTAGAACGGGAGCGATTGGGACGCAGCGGCATCAGCGTCTTTACCATGCGCCACTTGGACGAGATGGGCATGGCCAGCGTGGCCCGGCAGGCGATTGATCGCCTGCGCCACTTTTCACGGATTCACGTGAGCCTGGACATGGACAGCCTGGACCCGGATGAAGCGCCTGGGGTGGGTACGGCCGTTCCTGGCGGCCTCAGCTATCGAGAAGCTCACTTGCTCATGGAGATCCTGGGCGACAGCGGCCGGGTACAGTCGATGGACATCGTGGAAATCAACCCCATCCTGGACACAATGAACCGTACGGCCGAATTGGCCGTGGAGCTGGCTGCATCATTGTTAGGACAGCGCATCTTGTAAAAACCTCTACTTTCCGCTAAGTGAAATGTGACAAAAAAGAAAATTGGTGGCATGTTATTGGTTAAAACCTTCGACCAAAAAGGAAACCAGAACATGCCACCAGTAACAGAACCAACAATGTCAGCTCTGATAGCAATTGTAACCAACTTGCCCATTGGCACCAATCTCGCCATGCTCCATTTTTTGTGGATGTTGGTCAGCGGTTCCTTGCTAACGCATCGAGGTGCTTTATTTCCAGCCTTGCAATCAACCGGGATTGGCGAAGAGGCGGTGCGACGCGCCTGGGCTGCCTTGCGCAGTGGGGTGTGGCAAATCAGTGAACTGATCGTCGAGTGGGATAAATACATGCAAGCCCGTCAATGGCAACCTTGTCGTTACGAAGGCTATTATGCGGTGGCCATTGACACAACCCCGTTCTGGCGGCCCAAACTGCAAGGGTTGGCTTCCAAGTATTATCACAGTGTGGCCGAGAAAGCGTTACCGGCGGTCATTTTGGGACTGATTGCACGGGTGGGGCAGGTGAAAGGCAAACGCATCGCTTTGCCCAGCCACATGGTGCGGGTGAATCCGCAAGACCCTGGCGAAGCGGCGCTCAAGGAATCGTTGCTCAAGAAAGCGGCTCGTGTCCTGGATTTGCTGGAAATCCTGCTGGCCGACGCTGGCTTCAAGCTCAAAGATGTCCACCAGGCCAAAGTGGCCCGTTACCTGGTCCGCTTGGCCAAAAATGGCACGGCCCGCCGTAACTACATCGCCTACACCCCAGAGCAAAGAGGCGTCAAGCCATCTTACGGTCGCCGCGTCCGGCCACGGGTGCGAAGCTACAAGGGACGGGAAATCGCCGCGACCCCAGCCGATGCGACCGTCACCTGGCAATTGGCAACAGGCGAGGCGATAACCGCTAACGTCTGGTATGACCTGGTGCGCCCTGACGTTCAACCCAGCCCAGAGGCCGACTTGTTTGATATCTATGCCATCAGCGACCCCCGCTATAAGGACCCTCTTTTGGTGGGCACCAATGTCAAACTGCAAGCGCCGACGGTTCATGCCCTTTACACCGACCGCTGGCCGATTGAGCAATTGCCGCTGGCGGGCAAGCAAATGGTAGGGGCTCATCGCCAGTTTGTCTTTGCTCAGGAAACTTGTCAACGCTTACCAGAGTTGGTGCTCTTGGCCGGTTCCATTCTGACGGGATTGGCAGCCTTGCATCCAACCATCCCAACTGGGTTCTGGGATAGAAATCCCCAACCAACCCCAGGCCGCTTCCGTCGGGCTTTGGCCGGTCTGCCTTTTCCGCAAAGTTACCCTTTACCAGGGCGACTTCGCCAAAAACCAGCTGTCACGGACCATTTGCCCAAAGGAATTGCCGCCCACCGCAGACAAAAACAAACAGCGGTGGCTGTTTTGACTTAGCTTTTGGTCTTTTTTGTCACATTTTTAAGGTTCTGTCATTGGCAAAAGATTTGCCAACGAATTTTAATTTTTCAATGAAGTCTTTTTATGTTAATTCTTTAGCGGAAACTAGAGAAAACAGGAGATTAGAGATTAGAGATTGGAGATTAATAGCGAGTCCCAATCTCTAGTCTCCAATTCCCAATCTTCCTAAAGGAAAATCTATGGCAGCCGTCATGCGCGGTCTGGAAGCAGAAGCTTATGACCGCCAATACAGCGATAAACAACTTGTCCGGCGCATTTTGCACTACTTTCGCCCGCACCGGCGCAAAGTGATTATTGTCACCATCTGCATCTTCCTCATGGCGCTGGCGGGAGCGGCCCTGCCGCTGATTGTGGCCAACAGCGTTGGCGTGATGACCGATGGCGGTGATGACCGGCTGGTGCCTTTGCTCATCGGCGTGGTGTTTGTGACTGGCGTTGGCAACTGGGGACTGAACTGGGTACGCCGCCAGCTTACCTCTGAAGTGATTGCCGACGTGATTCTGGCCATGCGCCAGGATGCGTTTGCCTCCGCCGCCCGGCAAGATCTGTCGTTTTACGACGAGTTCAGCTCGGGGCGCATTGTCAGCCGCATCACCAGCGATACGCAGGAGTTTGGCGAGGTCATCGTGCTCAGCACCGATGTCATCAACCAGCTGGCCGTAGCGCTGATTTTGATCGTGACCTTGTTCACCATCGAGTGGCGCCTGACGCTGTTGGTGTTAGCGATGGCTCCTTTTGTGATGGTGGCGGCCCTGGCCTTCCGCAACCTGGCAAGGCAGGTAACGCAGCAAGGTTCGCGGGCCATGGGGGAGGTTAACAAAGCAATTCAAGAGGCGGTGACCGGTGTCCGAGTGGCAAAAAACTTTCGCCAGGAACAGGCCATCTACGACGAGTTTATGGCCGTAAACAAACAGGCGTACGGCATCAACGTGCGGCGCGGTTTTGTGATTGCCAATATTTTCCCCACGCTGAACATTTTGTCGGGCATTGGTACGGCCGTTCTCATCTATTTCGGCGGGCGCAGCGCGGTTGCTGGGGCCATCACCGTGGCGGCCTGGTATTTGTTTGTGGCCACGATTGATCGCTTCTGGTTTCCCGTCACCAACCTGTCCGCCTTTTGGAGCCAATTCCAGGCAGGCCTATCGGCGTCGGAGCGGGTGTTTGCGCTGATGGACGTGGCAACGGCCGTACGCCAGACCGGCAGCGTGGAGCCGCAAAATTTACGCGGCGAAATTGCCTTTGACCACGTCTCTTTCCGCTACTCTGAGCAAGAACAGGTGCTGGACGACTTTTCGCTGCACATCGCGCCGGGCGAAAGCATCGCCCTGGTGGGCCACACCGGCGCGGGCAAGTCGAGCATTATCAAGCTCATCGCCCGCTACTACGAGTTCCAGGAAGGCCAGATTTGCATCGATGAGCAGGACATTCGCAGCTTTGATCTGACGGCGTTTCGACGGCAGATTGGCATTGTGTCTCAGGTGCCCTTTTTGTTTGATGGGACGGTAGCGGAGAATATTCGATACGGCCGTCCCGAGGCCACCGATACCGAAATCGAGGCAATGGCCCGCCGCATTGGCGAGGGGGAATGGCTGGAGACGCTGCCGAATGGCCTGGACAGCGAAGTGGGCGAGCGCGGCAGCCGTCTTTCCATGGGGCAGCGCCAGCTGGTAGCCCTGACACGGGTGTTGGTGCAGTCGCCGCGCATTTTTGTGCTGGATGAGGCCACGGCCAGCGTAGACCCCTTCACCGAATCCCAAATTCAGCAGGCGCTGAACCTGATCATGGCCAACAGCACGGCGATCATCATTGCCCACCGGCTCTCCACGGTGCGGGCCGCCGACCGCATTATCGTGCTGCAAAAAGGGCGCATCATCGAAGAAGGCAGCCACGACAGCCTGATGGAACAGGGCGGTCATTACGCGGAGCTGTACGACACGTACTTCCGGCACCAGTCACCCCGGTACAGTGAAACCGTGTCCAGCTGGCGGAAGGAAGCAACGAGGGGCCGTAAGCGGTGAACGGTGAACGGTGAACGGTGAACGGTAAGCGGAAAACCACTCACCCTTTCACCCCTTCACCCCTTCACCTTGTCACCCCGTCACGATTCAGGGGGAACGAGGAAATCGGCGGCGACCCAGCCTACAAGCCCGGTTTCGGTTTGCACCTGCTGCCAGAGCAAGCCATCGGCCGTTTCCTGGCCATCGAGCAAAATGACGACAGTGCCATCGGGCAGCCATTCCAGCTGTTCGCCGCTGGTGCTGGGCGCGGCGCGCAGCCAAACGCCTACGCCGCTGCTGACGACGGCCGTATCGGCCGCTGGCTCTGGGGTGTTGCTGGGAACGGCCGTTGGCGCATCCGTTTCAGTGGCGGGTGTCGTGGGCAGCGGTGAAGGCTCTACCGGCGCTGCGTCGACGGTGGGGGTGCTCACTTGAACATCAGGCAGATCGACTGGAGTAAGCGTCGGCAGGGCGGTGGGGCTGGCGGTGGCTTCGAGCAGCACCGGTTCGGTGGGGGAGATGAGCGGCGTCACCGGGCGCGGCGTCAGGCCAAACGCGCCTAAAAAGATGAGGGCCACCACAATGGCCGCCAGGGCACGGACCAAATCGATCTGCACAGCCTGGCGCGCCTGCTGGCGGCCCACGTTGTAAGCATATTCGGTCGGTTGTCCGCGACGGACCACAGCCCGTCCCCCGAAAAATAACGCTGCCAAAACGGCCAACGCAGCCACTCCGGCAAAGACAATGTTCAATACGGCCGTCACACTGCCTCCTTCCCGTACGTCAAGTTAACCCCTACTTTAACCAACCCAGGACCGTTTGGCAAGATAACGCGCGGCAGTCGCACACTCTCCGAGCCCTTGTCGTGGGGGCGCTTATGTGTCTGGGTACTGCTTTACTTCCTGCCACAGCGCTTCCAGGCTGTCCAAATCCATTTCAGACAGGGTTAACTGGCGCACCTCGGCCAGTTTCTCCAGCGCCCTGAAACGACGGCTAAACTTGGCATTGGCCTCGCGCAGGGCCGATTCGGCGTCGATGTCCAGCCACTTGGCCAGGTTCACGGTGACAAACAGCAAATCGCCCAATTCTTCGGCTTGATGTTGGGGAGAAACGGCCGTTTGCAGCTCCGCCACCTCCTCATGCAGCTTCTCGTATACGCCGTCAATGCTGGGCCAATCGAAGCCCACTTTTTGCACCCGGTCTTGCAGTTTCTGCGAGTAAGCCAGGGCGGGCAGCGCCTGCGGAATGTGGTCCACCAACGACTCTGACCGGTCCGCCTTTTCCTGCGCCTTGAGCATCTCCCAGTTGGCCACCACCTCGGCGCTGTCGCTCACCTGCCAGTCCCCCCACACGTGCGGATGGCGGTACTTCAGCTTGGCGTCGATGGCGGCAATCACCTCGGCCAGGCGGAACTCTTCGGCTTCGCTGGCCATCTGGGCTTGCATCACCAGGTGGTAGAGCACGTCACCCAGCTCTTCGCGCAGGCCATCCATGTCATCTTCGTCCAGAGCCACCAGCACTTCGCTGGCCTCTTCCAGGAAGCCGCTGCGCAGGCTTTGCGGCGTCTGCTCCTGGTCCCAAGGGCACCCTTCCGGGCTGCGCAGGATGGCCACCGTTTCCGCCAGGGCGTTGAGGGTCGATGGCGTCGGCAGCGGCGGCACAAACAGGCTGGTGAGGTGGCTCACCTGGTCGCTGCGATCAATGGCGTACAGCGGCACCTGCTCGATGCGCTGGTCATCGTCCCCGGCCTGGTGAATGAGGGTAACGGGATGTTCGTCGGGGTAAACGGCCGTCAGCACCAATTTCAACTCGCTCGCCAGCATGCGGCTGTACACCTGCCCCAGCAGCAGCGGAAAGTCGGGGTTCACGGGCGGGTAGTGGTACTGGGCCACCTCAATGGCATCGAAGATTTGCACGCCATCCATGCCGTCCTGGTGAACGGCCGTTAAGCAAGGCTCTACAAAGCTCAACCCGGCCACCACCTCTACCGGCACACCGGCCGCCTGCGCCTGGGTCACCAGCCGCGTCACCGTGGATTCACCCACAAACGGGTGCCCTGGCACGGCATAAATGACTGGTTCGCGCCGTGCCAGTTCCAGCAGCTGGGCCACAATCGTCTCGTACACACTCTCGAAGCTGTCGGCAGTGTCGTAGACGTGGTCAAAGCTGTGGCGCGTGACGCTGGCAGGCAGGTCGGCCACGGCGGGATGGCGCTCGGTGCGCAGGTAGACCACGTCGGCCTGGCTCAGCACTTCCCAGGCAGCCCTGGTGAGGAAACGGCCGTTGCCCGGCCCCAAACCCACAATCGTAATTCCCATCTTTGCCTCTTATTCTATTTTCCCGGAAACTCAAAGTTTCCGGGAAAATCTTCAGGTAAAGCAAAAAGACGAGAGGAAACTCTCGCCTTTTTAAATGATCTATTTGTCAGCCACAACTAGTGTTCCGCCAAACAAATAATGACGGATACAACTTCAAAGCGGAACACTTAAACTGAAGCAATTTGCCCAAATGCTATTCGTCAAAAGATGTTTGCTTCAGTACTAGTATTGCGCGATGTTACTACTTTTCCACGTCCCAGACATGCCACGCAATACTTTAAAACCAAACGAATTAACGCTTGGTATAAGTTGGCGCTTTACGGGCACGCTTGAGACCTGGCTTTTTGCGTTCCTTAATGCGCGCGTCGCGGGTCAGATGCCCACCGGCACGCAAAGAGCCGCGCAGGTTCTCGTCGTACTCCACCAGGGCGCGGGCCAGTCCCAGACGCACGGCGCCTGTCTGGCCGGTAACACCACCGCCATCGATGTGTACACTCACGTCCATCTTGCCCATGAGTTCGGTATCGGCCAGCGGGCCGGTCAGGGTGAGGAAATCACCAAAGCGCGGGAAGTACTCTTTTACATCCTTGCCATTGACGACAAAGTTACCCGTCGCATCGCCATCAGGATAGATACGAACCCGAGCAGAGGCACGTTTACGGCGGCCAATTCCTTCGTAATACCGTCTTGTTTCTTCTGCCATCTTAACTTACTCTCCTACAGTTCCAGCGGAACAGGCTGCTGTGCCTGGTGCGGGTGCTCTTCACCCGCGTAAACTTTCAGCTTTTTAAACACTTTGCGACCCAGCTTATTTTTGGGCAGCATCCCGCGAACGGCCGCTTCAATCGGCCGTGTCGGGAACTTCTCCAGCTGCTCACGCAGGCTGATTTCGGTCAGGCCACCGGGATAACCCGAGTGCCGGTAATACATTTTTTGATCCATGCGACGACCCGTTACATGAATTTTTTCTGCGTTGATCACAATCACATAGTCGCCACAGTCAACCGAAGGGGAAAATCCGGGCTTGTGTTTGCCGCGCAAAATGGAAGCCACCCGGGTCGCCAAACGACCCAAAGTTTGCCCCTGGGCATCCACAACCACCCACTGGCGTTCCACCTCAGCTGGTTTTGTGATGTACGTTTTCATGCCGCTTTCTCCTAAACGTAAACCTTTTGGTCTAAACGCTTTCCAACAACTTTGTGGTTTCGGTAGACCAGTTCAGGTTCTCATATGTTATTGAAACAAGATGAAGACCTTGTGACGGAGCAACGGTACCGCAAGCGTCGCGGTTTTGGGCGTTGAATGCCTTCACAAACTCTTCAATAGTCCAGGTTCCCTCGCCTACCAGCTTCAAGCTGCCCACAATGCTGCGCACCATGCGATACAAAAAAGCATTGGCCTCAATCCGAAAGGTTAACATCTCAGCTGAACGTGTCCAGTTAGCCACATAAACCTCCCGCACAAAGTTGTTGCCCTGTGGCGGTTGGCCAAACGTAGCAAAGTTATGCGATCCTACCAGCGCTTGCGCCGCCAGGTTCATGCTTTGTTCGTCCAGCTTTTTGTGCACATGCCAGCTAAAACGGCGCTTTAAGGGCAGCCGTACCGGACCGTCGTGAATGTAATATTCATAAGCCCGGCGCTGGGCATCGTACCGTGGGTGAAAGGCTGAGGGTACCTGTTTCAGTTGTAAAATTGCAATATCTTCGGGCAGATTGGCGTTGAGCGCTCTTTGTAAAACCTCGCTGCCGTGCTGCCACTCTAAAGTAAAGGAAATGACCTGCCCAATTGCATGAACACCACTGTCTGTTCGTCCTGAGCCGAGCAACGTAACGGGTTGGCGGGCTAGCTGGCTCAGAACATCTTCAATCGTGCTCTGTATGGTTGGCTGGCTTTCAATTTGTCGCTGAAAGCCATAGTACTCTGTGCCGTCGTAGGCAATCAGAGCCGCAAAATGGGGCAAGCACTACTCCTCTTCTATCAACATGAGCAGGGCCATGTCGGCATTGTCTCCAGACCGCTTGCCGATTTTGACCATGCGGGTGTAACCACCGGGACGGTCCGCAAAACGTGGCGCAATGTCATCAAAGAGCTTCTTGACGACGTCCACATCTTCTACCTCACCATCTTCACCAACGGCTTGGCGGAAGCGCGCAATGCGAGCCGCCACCAAACGACGGGCGTGAACGGTATTGGCGGGGTTTTGTTCCCCTTTAGCCAGGCCACGCTTGGCCATGGTAATGATTTTTTCAGCTGCCGGGCGAAGCATTCTCGCCTTAGCTTCTGTGGTCAGAACTTGTTCGTGGGTGATGAGTTCTGCAATCAGGTTTTTGCGCAGGGCGTTGCGATGTGCAGTATCTCGACCCAGTCTACGACCGCTTACTCTGTGTCGCATGATGTATACCTCATTTGTGGGGAGAACGGCCGTTACCTAAATAGCGGCCGTTTCACCTTCTTCATCTTTCAAAAAACCTTTGGCGCGCAGTTGATCCTTCAATTCATCCAGGGATTTCTCACCAAAGTTGCGGATGGCCAGCATGGTTTCTTCACCACGCTCCAGCATATCCAGCATTTCACCAACCTTGGTAATACCTGTGCGCTTCAACGAGTTGAACACACGCACGCTCAGATCAAGCTGCTCAATCGGCGTGTCATAAATTTCATTGGGGATGGCGCCTTCTTCCTCTTCTTCCACCTCAACGGGCAAGAAGGTTTCTTCGCTCACACCGGCAATCGGTCGCAAATATTGCATCATGATTTGCGCCGACTGGGCCAGCGATTCTTCTGGCTTGATGGTGCCATCGGTCCAGATTTGCATGACAACACGATCGTAATCAGCCGCCTGCCCCACACGCGTTTTTTCTACTTCGTAGCCAACGCGGCGAATCGGGCTGAAGATGGCATCAACCGGCAGCTCACCAATGGGCAGACGTCCCCGCTCTTCCGCTGGGGAGTAGCCACGCCCGGTTTCGGCCGTCATTTCGATTTCCAGGAAGGCGTCATCGGAATCGACGGTGAACAGGTAGAGGTCCGGGTTGATGATTTCCACTTCGGGCGGCGTTTGAATATCGGCCGCAGTGACAGTGCCCGCGCCATGAACTTCCAGGCGCAGCCGGGCGGTGTCGGTGCCGTGCAGCTTCAAGCGCAGCTGCTTAATGTGCAGGATTAACTGCATCATATCTTCGCGCACGTGCTCAATGGCCGAAAACTCATGCGGCACATCGGTTACGCGAATTGATGTAATGGCAGCCCCCGGCAATGATGCAAGCAAGACGCGGCGCAGAGCGTTGCCCAAGGTGGTGCCATACCCTCTTTCCAAAGGCCCGAGGATAAAACGGCCGTATTCACGCGACATCGCGGTACTTTCAATTTTGGGCAGTATAAGGTTACTAATAGCCAACGTACATACCTCCCTATGCTAGGCTCGGGACGGTTAAAATTACCGCCGGGAGTAATATTCAACAACAAGCTGCTCATTAATGGTGACGTCAATGTCGTCACGAGCAGGTAAATTCACAACTTTCGCGGAAATGTTGCGCACGTCCAGATTCAGCCAACGCGGCACCTGCCGGTCATCCAAATCCTCGCGCAGCGTTTTGAAGTAGGTATTCCGCGCGCTTTCCGGGCGAATAGACACCACATCCCCTGCCGAAACGAGAGCAGAGGGCACGTTAATTTTACGGCCGTTCAGCGTCACGTGACCATGCTGCACCAGCTGCCGGGCCTGAGCGCGAGAATCCGCCCAACCCAACCGGTAAACAACATTGTCCAACCGTGTTTCCAGGATCACCAACAGGTTAGTACCCGTCAGACCCACGCGCTGTGTCGCACGGCGGAAATAACGGCTAAACTGACGCTCCAACACGCCATAAATACGACGCGCCTTTTGTTTTTCACGCAGCTGCAGCAAATAGTCTGAAGCACGCCCACGGCGGAACTGATTGTCGCGACCATGTTCCCCAGGGGGATACGACCGGCGCTCAAAAGAGCATTTCGGGGTCAAACAACGAGACCCTTTCAGAAACAGCTTTTCGCCTTCACGGCGACAAAGCTTACATACTGGACCAGTATACCTTGCCAACTTAACCTCCGTAATCAAGCTAAAATGAGAGGTTTACAGGTGTGGCACACCCCTTCATCCCTCTCAAAAACAATAAGATGTCAATAACTTTTGGAAAACCAAACTGCGGGTTTGCGCCGCAGCCAAAAACAAATCAGACGCGACGCTTTTTCTTGGGGCGGCACCCATTGTGGGGTACCGGCGTAATGTCGCGAATGCTTTTCACCCGAATCCCAGAAGCCTGCAAAGAACGAATTGCCTGCTCGCGACCTGGGCCAGGGCCTTTTACGATCACATCAAGCTCCTGCATACCGCTTTCCTGGGCCACACGAGCGGCCGTTTGGGCGGCCAAACGCGCAGCATACGGGGTGCTTTTACGCGAACCCTTAAAGCCGGAGTTACCAGCGCTGGACCAGGAAACCGTGTTGCCACCCATATCGGTGATGGTGACAATGGTATTATTAAAAGTGGCAAAGATGTGCGCCTGCCCTTGAGGCACCATCCGCTTGACTTTTTTACGTGTCTGTGACTGTCTTCTACGTCCCATTCCGTCTCCTAAAAACCTAAAACCTTGAGGTGGGAGAGCTGCTGCGAGGGCAACGGCCGTTTCCCACCTCAAAAAGTCAACTAAAAATTATTTGCCCTTACGACGGCCACGTCCAGCCACCGTCTTCTTGGGGCCCTTGCGCGAACGCGCATTGGTTTTGGTCCGCTGTCCGTGCACCGGCAGGTGACGACGATGGCGCAGGCCACGATAGCAGCCAATTTCCGTCAGGCGCTTGATGTTCATCGCCACCTCACGCCGCAGATCACCTTCCACAACATATTCGTTGTCGATGATCTGGCGTAGCTGCGTGACCTCAGCCTCCGACAAATCCTGTACGCGCGTATTGGGATCGACACCCGCTTTTTCCAGGATTGATTGGCTGGCGGTTTTACCAATGCCATAAATGTAAGTGAGGCTAATTTCTACCCGCTTATTACGGGGAATATCCACACCAGCAATACGTGCCATAATTCCTCCAAAAATCCTTACGAGACAACTCTGCGCCTGGACTCTACCAGGCACAGCTCATATTTAACCTTGCCGCTGCTTGTGGTTCGGGTCCACGCAGATCACGCGGACAACGCCTTTCCGCTTAATAATTTTGCACTTTGGGCAACGACGTTTAACAGACGCTGATACTTTCATCTCTAGCTCCTACAGCAGTCTGACCTGAATCAGACTGTTCCTCAATTCATTTCTGGTAACAAATATTTGCGATTAAGTAGTTTTGGGCTGTTTCCAAAGCAATCTACTATTTTGCCATCAATTCGTCAATCTGTCCAGAAACTCCTAACTTATCATCTCTTGCCGAATAACGGCCGTCAAATCGGCGCTCACTTCATCAATCGACTGTTCGCCATTCACTTTGACCAACAGCCCACGATTATCATAATAATTGAGCAGCGGCGCCGTTTCAGACTCGTACACCTGCATCCGGGTTCGGATGGTGTCTTCGTTGTCATCGGCCCGGCCTTCAATCTCAGCCCGTTTGGCCAGCCGACCCACCAAAACGTCCTGATTCACATGAATGAAAGGAACCACGGCAATTTTGGCGCCAAACTCCATCAGCAGCTCATCCAACGCTTCGGCCTGAGCCAGCGTCCGGGGGAATCCATCCAAAATTGCCCCCGATTCACAGTCTGGCTGTGACAGCCGCTCACGGACCATGGCAATGGTCACCTCATTGGGCACCAGTTCCCCTTTGTCCATGTAGGTCCGGGCCAGCTTGCCAAGTTCGGTCTGATTTTTTAAGTTTGCGCGAAACAAATCGCCTGTTGCTACCTGTGGCAGCCCCAGCAAGGATTCCAGACGTTTGGCCTGGGTTCCTTTACCAGCTCCGGGAGCGCCCATTAAGACAACAAAGGTTTTCATTAGATGAAGCCCTCGTATTGACGCATAAGCAGCTGCGATTCCAGCTGGCGCATCGTGTCAATAACTACACCGACGACAATGATTAAACCTGAGCCGCTGACAACCAGCGTACTCTGTTCAATACCAGGAATGTTCAAAATCACGCCAAACAGCTGCATGATACCGGGCAAAATCGCGATAATGCCCAGGAAAACAGCACCGGCAAGGGTAATGCGGCGCACCACTTTGGTAATGTAATCCTCGGTCCGTTTGCCCGGGCGAATACCCGGAATAAACCCACCCTGCCGCTGCAGTGTCTGCGGGATGTTTTGCTGGCGCACCATCACGTCGGTGTAGAAGAAGGTGAAGCCAACCACCAGGATAAAGAAGGACAGCCAGTAGATGGTAAAACCAACCGGCGCAACAGACGGATCGGCATTGCCAAAACGGCTGACGGCCGTAGCCACGGTATCAACAAAACCACCATTCCCGCTGATGAACAACCCGGCCAACACAGATGGGAAAATCAAAATCGAGTTGGCAAAGATGATCGGGATCATCCCGGCGGTGTTCACTTTGAGCGGCACATAGCTGCTCTGACCCTGATACACTTTACGGCCGCGTACACGACGGCCGTACTGCACCGGTATTCGTCTCTGCCCTTCCTGCACAATCACAATGACAAAAATCGTCAGTACGGTAATCACCAGGAAGGCCACGATGGTAAAGATACGCGCCGTGGTGTCGTCCAGCGAGAACAGGCGGGCTACACCGGGCAAGATCTGGGCTACGATGCCGCCAAAGATGATCAGGGAGATACCTTGCCCAATACCGTCTTCGGTAATCAGCTCACCCATCCAGATGGCAAACATCGTGCCGCCGAGCATGGCTACCAGCGTAGTGAAGGTCGGCAGCAGCTGCTCCGGGGCAAAGCCAAAGTTTGGCATAATCTGGGCTAACCCATCAGCACCGCCCACGCCCAAGCTAAAACCAACCAGGCGAATCTGACCAATTGCCTGCAGCAAAGCCAGCGGCACGGTCAAATAGTAGGTAAGGCGGTTTTTCCGGTTCCGGCCCGATTCACCTTCTGAATCCATTTCCTGCAGCTGCGGAATAATGGGGGTGAGGAGCTGAATGATAATGGATGCCGTGATATATGGGTAAACCCCCATAGCCATCACGGAAAAATTACGCACAGCGCCACCAGAAAGCAGGTCCAGGAAGTTAACCACCTGGTTGGTGGTACTGGTGCTGGTAAAGCTAAGCCATGCGGCCAGATCCACACCGGGTACCGGAATGTTGGCTACCAGGCGGTAGATGACCAGGATCATTACCGTGAACAAAATTCGACGGCGCAGATCTGGTAGTGAAAAGGCAGCTCTCATTGATTCGATCATGATTTTCCTCCAAAAAATGTGTTAGTAAGACGGTTCTCCACCTTCTACAACACGTTTAGGATAGGGGAAGCACCTCGATCGTACCGCCAGCTGCCTCAATTTTCTCTTTTGCAGATGCAGAAAAACGATGAGCCTTGACCGTCAGTGCCACGCTCAAATCGCCATCACCCAAAATTACTACTGGGTCAGTTGGTTTTTTAATAAGGCCAACGGCAGACATGACTTCTGGCGTGATTTCAACACCTTCAAAATCAAACTCGGTCAGGCTCTTGAGGTTTACGGGCTTGTAGTAAACTTTGTTTACGTTGGTAAAACCACGTTTGTAGGGTAACCGGCGCGCCAGAGGCAGCTGACCACCTTCAAAGTAGATGCCCTTGCCGCCACCGCTGCGAGCGCCTTGACCCTTGGTACCACGGCCAGCAGTTTTACCCTGCCCGGCAGAGATACCACGACCCACTCGCTTGCGCTGTTTTTTAGAGCCTTCATTTGGGCGCAGATCGTGCAATTTCATGTTATTCAACCTCTTCCACTGTCACCAGGTGACTGACTTTATTGACCATACCGCGGATGGCGGGATTATCTTCATGCTCAATCGTCTGATTCAGCTTGGTGAACCCCAGCGCGCGGATGGTTCCTTTCTGATCTTTCTTGTAACCAATCGAACTTTTCGAATACGTAATGCGTAACTTAGCCATTCGTACGACTCCAAAACGGGGTAACATCGGCCACGTCTTTACCGCGGTCCGCAGCTACCTCTTGAACGCTCTTCAAGTTGCTCAGGCCATTCATGGTAGCCTGCAGCACATTCAGAGCATTCGCGCTGCCCAGCGATTTGGACAGAATGTCGCGATACCCGGCGGCCTCCACCACAGCACGCACCCCACCACCTGCGATAACGCCGGTACCAGGGGAGGCTGGCTTGAGCAGCACACGCGCCGCGCCATGCACACCAATAATCTCATGGGGAACAGTACTGCCCACAATCGGCACTTTGGTCATCGATTTACGGGCAGCATCAAGCGCCTTACGGATGGCATCCGGCACAGACCGTGCCTTGCCCACACCCACGCTGACGCGGCCTTTGTTATCGCCGACCACAACCGTGACCCGGAAAGCAAACCGCCGCCCACCTTTCACCACTTTGGCAACGCGGGTGATATCGATGATGCGTTCGTCATATTCTTGTTCAAAACTTTGTCGTCTTTGACCCATTTCCATCTCCCGGTGCCACGCCAGTTAAACGCCAGCGCGGCACACTCCCAGGCACCATTGCCGCCTGGGTCTGTCTTGTCTTAGAAATCGAGACCGCCTTCACGAGCGCCGTCAGCCAATGCCTTGATACGGCCGTGATACAAATAGCCACCCCGGTCGAACAGAACGGTTGACACCCCAGCCGCCTTGGCACGTTCAGCAATTGCTTTACCCACCAATGTGGCCTGCTCTTTCTTGGTTTTCCCCGTAACGTCAGCCCGCAACGCTTTATCAACAGTGGAAGCAGAAACCAGCGTCTTGCCTGCCACATCATCGATGACCTGGGCATAAATGTGGTCCAGGCTGCGGAACACGTTTAAACGCGGCCGTTGGGCAGTACCCGAGATTTTGTTGCGAATACGCCGATGGCGCCGCTTGCGTGCAATTTTAGATTTAATAGCCATTGCTCACACCCTCTTAAACCTTACCGGCCTTACCGGCCTTACGCCGCACGTATTCACCCCGGTAGCGAATGCCTTTACCCTTGTAGGGTTCCGGAGGACGCTGCTTGCGAATATTGGCGGCCACTTCACCCACAACTTGTTTGTCGATGCCTGAAACGATGATGGTTTTGTTACGATTCTCCACAGCAAAGGAAACATCCTGCGGCGGCTCAAAGCGGACTGGGTGGGAGTAACCCACGTTCAGTACCAGCGTTTTGCCGTCCATTTCAGCGCGGTAACCCACACCTTCGATCTCCAGAACCTTGGAAAACCCATCACTCACGCCGACAACCATGTTGTTAACGAGTGCCCGGGTCAGACCATGCAAAGAGCGATGCTGACGGGAGTCAGACGGCCGTTTCACCGACAACACCCCTTCTTCCTGCTCCAACTGCATGTCTGGATGAATTACCTGGGTCAGCTGACCCTTCGGGCCTTTTACATTGACAGACCCTTTCTTTAGTTCTACTTGTACCCCACTTGGAATAGTAATGGGGGCTTTACCAATGCGAGACATGTTAAATCCTCCAACTACCAGACCTTACAGAGCACTTCGCCGCCAACACCCAGGCGACGGGCCTGCTGCCCAGTCATAACTCCCTTGGAGGTGGTGACGATGGAAATGCCCATACCGCTCAACACCCAAGGAATTTCACCCTTACCAACATAAATACGCCGTCCAGGACGACTCACCCGCTCCAGCCCGGTAATCACCGAGCGGCGGTGGCGCCGGTCACCAACGTACTTCAAGGTAATCTGCAACACCTGCTGCGGCGTCTCTGGCAGAACCTTGTAATCTTCAATATAGCCTTCTTTCTGTAACACTTCAGCAATCGCAACCTTCACAGTGGAGTGCGGCATAGAAACCGTCTTATGCTCCCGCATTTGGGCATTGCGAATGCGTGTCAACATATCAGCAATCGGATCACTCATTGACATGATGCACCACCTTTACCAGCTAGACTTGACCACGCCAGGGATGTTGCCCTGCAACGCCTGCTCACGGAAACAAATGCGGCATAACCCAAAGCGGCGAATATAACCGCGTGGACGCCCACACAATTTACAACGATTACGAACCCGAACTTTATATTTACGGTTCGATTCCCGGGCAATCATTGATTTTTTTGCCATACTAATTCTCCCAGAAGGGCATGCCCAACATAGATAATAATCGCCGCCCTTCTTCATCTTGCTGGGCAGTGGTTACAATACTAACTTCCATACCACGGATTTTATCAATCCGATCGTAATCAATTTCCGGAAAAATCAACTGTTCGCGCAGGCCCAAGGTGTAGTTGCCACGGCCGTCAAACGAATCCGGGGAAATACCCTGAAAGTCACGGGTACGGGGCAGCGCCACATGGATGAGACGGGTCAAGAAGGCCCACATCCGTTCGCCGCGTAGGGTAACTTTTAGCCCAATCACGCGACCTTCGCGCAGCTTAAAGCCTGCAATTGAATTTTTCGCCTTGGTCAACACCGGTTTTTGGCCCGTGATGGCGGTGATGTCATTCACCGCAAACTCGATGGCTTTAGCATTATCCAAAGCCTCGCCCAAACCAACGTTAACCACAATTTTTGTAATTCGCGGTACCTGCATCACACTATGAAAGTCAAATTCTTTCATCAATGCCGGCACCACCTCGCTTTTGTACTGCTCTTTAAGTGGTGTAAACACAGTTTACCTCCGAGTTGAGTGGCAGGTTCGCATACGCACTGCGCGCACTAAGGCTACCTGGCTCACCGATGGTATATAAAATAAGTTAGCTAATCGGGTTGCCGCTTTTCTTAGAAATACGAACGCGGTTCCCATTTTCATCACGGCGAACACCAATTCGGGTGGGTTCGCCAGTTTCCGGGCAGATCAGCATCACGTTTGAGACATGGATGGGGGCTTCAAATTCTATGATGCCGCCCTGTGCCTGACTGCGACCACCGGTTGGCCGGGGCCGTTGATGCTTTTTCACCAGATTGACACCAGAGACCACAATGCGGTTCTCTTTAGGCAAAACGCGCTGTACGGTGCCACGGGTGCCTTTGTCGTTGCCGGAAATTACCTGTACTTCATCTCCAACTTTAATTCTCATGGCTTCCTCTCTATAACACCTCTGGCGCCAGCGACATGATGCGGCTGTACCCGGCAGGGCGCAGTTCACGAGCCACGGGGCCAAAAATGCGCGTCCCGATTGGGTTCTTGCTAGCGGGATCGATAATTACGGCCGCATTGTCATCAAAGCGAATGTAGCTGCCATCGTCGCGCTTGTACTCTTTTTTGGTCCGTACGATCACAGCCTTAACCACCGTCCCCTTCTTAACCGAGGAGTTGGGCACGGCCTTTTTGACCGTTGCGGTAACCATGTCACCAACGCTGCCATAGCGGCGGATGGAGCCACCCATCACCTGGATGACAAGCAGTTCACGAGCACCAGAATTATCTGCGACATTCAAACGACTTTCTTTTTGAATCATGATGCAGTCCTCTTATTTTGCTCGCTCCAGAATGGAGACAACAGCCCACCGCTTGTGACGGCTAATTGGCTTTGATTCGATAATTTCAACCTGATCACCAACACGGCATTCATTTGCTTCATCATGCGCTTTGTACTTGGAAACCAGGCGCATCACTTTGCCATAAATTGGGTGGCGTTTGGTTGTGGTGACGGCAACAGTCACGGTTTTGTCCATTTTGTCGCTCGTAACAACGCCTTTTAATCGTTTACGCTGTTCTCTCATGATTTACCTACCCTGCAACCTCAGCGGACACAACGCGCTGGGGTTGGCTTTGCTTCTTGGCTTGGCGGCGGCTGTGCGGCCGTTTCTTGTTCAGATTCACAAGAGCCGTGGCCAACTCTTTGCCACCTTTTTCCACAAACATGACCTGCCAACCGCTGTCTTCGTAGCTGTAACGCGCCGAAGCTTGCCACTCTTTGCCCGCGAGGGCATCGGCGAGGGCGGGGCTGGCCACGGCCGTTTCCACCGCCAGTTGCCGCATGTTCAAAACGGTCTCCAGCTGCGCAATCTCGCGCCGGACAGCCTTCAGCCGCGTGTAATCTTCCAGCCGTGACGAAGCTACCTGGAACCGCAGGTTAAACATCTCCTCGCGGCTGTTCTCCAGCATCTCTTCCAGCTTGGCATCACTCATTTCACGTAATTCAACAATATTTGCCATTACAACGAATCCTCCCGAGATACAATCTGCGTTTTAATCGGCAGCTTATAGCTGGCTAGGCGCAGCGCCTCGCGTGCCGCATCTTCCGGCACACCGGCAATCTCAAACAGAATACGGCCAGGTTTCACCACAGCCACGTAATGGTCCACAGAACCTTTACCCTTACCCATACGGGTTTCGGCCGGTTTGGCCGTTACGGGCTTGTCTGGGAAAATGCGAATCCAATATTTACCGCGCCGCTTGTTGTGGCGTACAACCACACGACGAATCGCTTCAATCTGCCGACTGGTGATCCATCCCGGCTCTAAGGCCTGGATGCCAAACTCACCATTCTGCAAATCAGAGCCGCCCTTCGCCATGCCACGCATACGTCCACGGAATTGCTTACGGTATTTTGCTCGTTTTGGCATTAACATAGCTCAAACTCCGTCAAAAACTCAGGAAAGCACACCAGCTCTCCTGAATTGATGGTTACTCACTAATATAGACATCCGTGGCTTCAAACTCGGTCTTCTGCGGCAGGATTTCACCTTTGTAGACCCACACCTTCACGCCAATCTGGCCAAAGGTTGTCAGAGCCTCGGCAAAACCAAACTGCAGGTCAGCCCGAATTGTGTTGCGCGGAACACGGCCGTCCCAAAGCTTCTCTTTACGTGCCATTTCAGAACCACCCAAACGGCCGCTCACCTCGATGCGAACACCTTCCACACCCTGGCGCATGGCCTGCTGAATGGCGCGCTTCATCGCCCGACTGTGCGAAATACGCCGCTGCAGCTGCCCGGCAATGTTCTCGGCAATCAGCTGCGCATCGGTGTCTGGCTGAGAAATCTCTTCCACCTCAACCTTCACCGCTTTGTCGGTCAAATCACGCAGCTTGCCGCGCAGTTCCTTCACCGAAGCGCCCTTGCGGCCAATCACAATACCTGGACGAGCCGTATGAATGGTTACCTGAACCTGATTGGGAAACCGCTCGATCTCCAGCAAAGAAATACCAGCCGAAGGCATCTCATTCATGATGAGTTTGCGAATGGCAAAATCCTCATGCAAACGTTCTTCGTACTGCTTCCCCTCTGCAAACCAGCGCGTATTCCAATCGCGAATTGATTTTAAACGGAATCCAACAGGATGTACTTTGCGTCCCAAGACTAATCCTCCATACCATCACTAGCCCGCCCTCCGGCGTCTCTGCTAGTGACCGGTTTCACTTAATCGTACTCAACCACATCCCGTTCAGCTAAAACCACTGTAACATGGGATGACCGCTTAATAATGGGCCGGAAACGGCCGCGTCCAGCAAAACGACCACCATAAGGCGCCTTGCGATGGCGTGGACCATCATCGGCAAAAATCTGGCTCACGTAAAGCTCATCAGCTTCCAGGCCAAAGTTCTGCTCGGCATTGGCCACGGCCGACGCAATCAATTTGTAGACCGGGTCAGCCGCGCGCTGGGGCATAAAACGCAGCGTGTCCAACGCTTCCTGCGCATTTTTGCCCCGCACCGCATCCACCACCAAGCGCACCTTTTGTGGCGTGATTTGTAGATAACGTAATTTCGCCTTAATCTCAAATGCTTCAGCCATGATTAACGACGCCCCTTCTTCTCAGCTTTGCTGACATGACCACGGAACGTCCGTGTGGGCGCAAATTCACCCAGCTTGTGCCCCACCATATTCTCCGTAATATAAATCGGGATATGGCGACGGCCGTCATAGACAGCAATCGTATGTCCTACCATCTGCGGGAAAACAGTGCTAGAACGTGACCAGGTACGAATCACCTCACGCTTCTTCGCCGCGTTCAGCACTTCGACCTTCTTCAACAGTTTCGGATTAATGTACGGACCTTTCTTTAACGAACGAGACATTTCCTAATCTACCTCCTACCGACGCTTCTTGCTGCGACGACGGAATATAAACTTATCCGTAGCCTTATTACGACGGGTCCGCCGGCCTTGTGCCGGTTGACCCCACGGCGTTTTCGGCGCAGCCATACCAATCGGCGAACGGCCTTCACCACCACCATGCGGATGATCATTCGGGTTCATTGCCGAACCACGCACGGCCGGACGAATACCGAGGTGACGTTTACGCCCCGCCTTACCCAGCTTCACGTTACCGTGCTCCACATTACCAACCTGGCCAATCGTCGCCAGGCACTCTTGGGGCACATACCGCTCTTCACCCGAAGGCAAACGCAGCGTCACGTAGCGAGGATGATCCTTTGCCAGCAGCTGAGCCGAGGTACCGGCAGAACGAACCATCTGCGCCCCACGGCCAACCTGAAGCTCAATGTTATGAACCTGCGTACCCAGCGGAATGTCTTGCAAGGGCAGCGCATTACCCGGACGGATATCCGAACCAGGACCGCTCATAACCGCATCGCCAACACGCAGGCCCAGCGGCGCAATAATGTACCGCTTTTCACCGTCTGCATACACCAGCAGCGCAATACGCGCCGAACGGTTGGGATCATATTCAATTGAACTTACACGAGCTGGAATTCCAAACTTATCGCGCCGTTTGAAATCGATCTCACGAAAACGACGCTTGTGGCCACCACCCCGATGACGGATGGTGATCTTCCCGCGAAAGTTACGGCCGCCTTGCTTTCTCAAACCTTTGGTCAAGCTGCGCTCCGGGGTCACCCGGGTCACTTCTTCAAAGGTTTGCCCACTCATATCACGGCGACCCGGCGACGTGGGCTTAAAAACTTTAATTGGCATATTTCCTCCAGAGACGGGCTACAGGCATTTTACCCTTCAGGAACAAACCCCGACGGGCAAATGCCCTCATCCCTGCTCAAAAACTACTAACGGCTAGACACCCTCAAACAAGTCGATGCTGTCACCAGGCGTCAACGTCACAATGGCTTTCTTCCAACCAACCTTGCGTGTGGTAACACGCCGATAACGACGCGCCCGCTTGGCCGGCATATTCGCTACGCGAACCTTTTCTACCGAAACTTCAGGCCAGGCCAGTTCAATAGCCTGCTTGATTTGCATCTTGTTGGCCCGCGAGTTCACCACAAACGTGTACTGATTGTTCAGATCCACGTTGTAACTGCTTTTTTCTGTCACCACCGGGCGACGAATAACTTCACGCCAATGCATCTGCATGATTATGCCTCCTCCCCGGTTTCATCATCACCGTCTTCAAAATCATCTTCCGTGCCCAAGAAGTTGGTAATGACATCCAGCGCAGCCAGTGGCATCACAATTTTGTCATAACCCAACAGGTCACGAATGTTCAGGTAACTTGCCTGCAGCGCTTTCACGTCGGCCAGGTTACGGGCTGATTTCTCAACATTCTCATTGCGTCCGGGTAAAAGCACCAGGGCACTCTCATTGGCCACCAGGGACTGCACAAACGCCTGCATATCGCGCGTTTTGGGCGTATCCAACGTCAAGTCGTCAACCAACACAATCGCTTCGCTGCCCGCTTTGACGCTCAAAGCCGAGCGCAGAGCCGCCCGACGCATTTTCCGGGGCATCTGTTTGGTGTATTTACGGGGCAGTGGACCATGAGCCACACCACCACCAACAAAAATTGGCGCTTTTTTGCTGCCGTGCCGGGCATTGCCCGTCCCTTTTTGACGGTAAGCCTTGGCTCCGGTCCGGTTAACTTCTGAACGCCCTTTAGCTTTATGCGTACCCAGGCGGGCATTGGCCAACTGCCGTACCAGCGCCTGGTGCATCAGATCACGATTAATTTTTGCTTCAAAAATGCTAGCTGGAAGGTCTACGCTGTTAACTTCCTTGCCAGCCATGTTGAAAACTGAAACTTTCATCACCACGCCTCCGCTAGCCTTTTGCTGCTTTCCGAATTACGACAAGCGCACCTTTTGCCCCGGGCACTGGCCCCTTAACGGCAATCAGGTTGCGCTCGGCGTCAACACGAATCACTTCCAGGTTCTGGGCCGTAAACCGATCGTTGCCCATGCGGCCGGGCATACGTTTGCCCTTAAACACGTGGCCGGTACCGGAAGTACCCCCAATGGAACCAGGCGCACGCCACCGGTCAGACTGACCGTGGGTTTTCACACCACCGCCAAAGCCATACCGTTTAACCGCACCGGCAAACCCTTTACCTTTGGTTTTCCCGGTTACATCAACGCGTTCACCTATTTCAAACTGTTCTACGGTTAAGGTTTGACCCACCGTGTGTTCGTCTGCATCTTTGGTGCGGAACTCACGCAGGTAGCGCAAAGCTGGAATATTCTGAGCTTTTTTGCGGCCCTTCCCTTTATTGAGGAGACCCAGGTGGCCCTTTTGGCCCTTGCTCAACCGTTTTTCTGCAATTTCGCTAAAACCGATTTGAACGGCCGTATACCCGTCCGCCTTCTCAGTTTTAACCTGTGTTACGTAGCAGGGTCCGGCCTGGATGATCGTCACGGGTGTCACTATCCCGCTCGCGTCAAAAATCTGGGCCATACCCACTTTCGTGCCTAGTAATCCTTTCACATTAACCTCCCAGGACTGTCAGCCACCAGGCAGGGACTGCATCATCCTTCGTTTAGAGATTTAACCTAAATAGAAATCTCAATATCCACCCCGGCGGGCAGGTTCAGCCGCATCAGGGTGTCAATCGTTTTCGAGTCCGGATTGATCACATCGATCAGCCGCTTGTGCGTCCGAATCTCAAAATGTTCGTGCGAATCTTTGTCAATGAATGTACTGCGGCGCACGGTAAACCGCTCGATACGTGTGGGCAGCGGCACCGGCCCCACAACACGGGCACCGGTACGTTCGGCCGTTCCCACGATACGGCGGGCAGACTGGTCCAGTACACGGTGATCATAAGCCTTCAAACGGATTCGAATTCTCTGCTTAGACATACTTTCCTCGAAAGTAGAGGCGTTGGATTCAATGAATCACAACGCCTCTATGATGACAATCCTAGACCAGGATTTTGGTAATAACGCCAGAGCCGACGGTGAGACCACCTTCGCGGATAGCAAAACGGCCGCCTTCTTCCAACGCCACCGGCTTGCTCAGCTTCACATGCAGGTTTACGTTGTCTCCCGGCATCACCATCTCCACACCTTCTGGCAGCGAAATCTCGCCGGTTACATCCAGCGTGTGAATGTAGAACTGCGGCCGATACCCGGGGAAGAATGCCTTGTGCCGCCCGCCTTCGTCCTTGCGCAAGACGTACACCTCGCTCATGAACTCCGTGTGCGGCGTGATGCTGCCCGGCTTGGCCAGCACCTGACCCCGCTCAATCTCTTCACGTCCGATACCGCGCAGCAGCAGGCCAGCGTTGTCCCCAGCCTCCACCTTGTCCAGCACCTTGTGGAACATCTCCATCGAGGTCACAATCACCTTGCGCGTTTTCTCCGCCAAACCGACGATTTCTACCTCGGTGTTGGGGGTCAGCGTGCCGCGGTCCACCCGACCGGTCACCACCGTGCCACGTCCCTTGATGGAGAAGACGTCTTCCACCGACATCATGAACGGTTTGTCGGTCTGCCGTTCTGGCGTCGGAATGTACTCGTCCACCATCCGCATCAGCTCCAGAATCGGAGCATATTCCGGCGCGTTCACATCGCTGCTCTCGCATTCCAGCGCCTGCAAGGCACTGCCGCGCACGATGGGGGTCTCGTCCCCAGGAAATTCGTAGATGTCCAGCAGCTCGCGCAGCTCCAGCTCCACCAGCTCCAGCAGCTCTTCGTCGTCCATCATGTCTACCTTGTTGAGGAAGATGACGATGGCCGGTACTTCTACCTGGCGAGCCAGCAGCACGTGCTCACGGGTCTGGGGCATCGGGCCGTCGGGAGCGGACACCACCAGGATGGCGCCGTCCATCTGGGCTGCGCCGGTGATCATGTTTTTGATGTAGTCCCGGTGACCGGGGCAGTCGACGTGGGCATAGTGCCGGTTTTCGGTCTGGTATTCCACATGGGAGATGGCGATCGTAATACCGCGGGCTTTTTCTTCCGGGGCGTTGTCGATCTGGTCGAAGGCGGAGAAGTCGGCCAGCCCTTTGAGCGACAGGGTTTTGGTGATTGCCGCTGTCAGGGTGGTTTTGCCGTGGTCCACGTGACCAATCGTGCCAATATTCACATGTGGTTTTTCGCGCACAAATTTTTCTTTACCCATAATTTCCCTTTCCTCTATGCTATTTTGTTCGTTAACCGGCGCGCCGGTTGACATTATTCCTTATCAAATAAAATCCTTAACGGCCGCTTTTCATCACGCTCTGAGCAATATCTTCACTAACAGGTGCGTAATGCTCAAACTCCATTGTAAACGTACCACGACCCTGCGTCATCGAGCGCAGACGTGTGGCGTAACCAAACATCTCGGCCATCGGCACACGTGCTTTGATGGATTGCAGCCCCTCGGCGCGCATCTCCATCCCTTCAATCATGCCGCGGCGAGAAGATAAATTACCAATCACGTCACCTGTATACTCTTCTGGCGCAACCACCTCAACCGACATAATCGGCTCCAATAAAACGGGACGACCTTGCTGCATACCTTCTTTTAATGCCATAGAGCCAGCAATCTTGAAGGCCATTTCTGAAGAGTCTACTTCATGGAAAGAACCATCGTATAAAGTCGCTTTAATATCCACGATGGGATACCCGGCCAGCGTTCCGCTTTCCAGTGCTTCCTGAATACCGGCTTCCGTTGGCTTGATGAATTCTTTGGGAATTACACCGCCCACAACGGCGTTCTCAAACACAAAACCAGAACCGGGCTCCAATGGCTCCAGGCGCAGCACCACATGACCAAACTGACCGCGACCACCAGACTGGCGCACAAACCGGCCTTCGGCCTTGTCCACTGTCCGGGTAATGGTTTCGCGGTAAGCTACACGCGGCTGGCCCACGTTGGCAGCAACCTTAAACTCACGCAGCATGCGGTCGATCAACACTTCCAGATGAAGCTCACCCATGCCCGACAAGATCGTTTGACCCGTCTGCTCGTCAACCTTGACCTGAAAGGTTGGATCCTCTTCCGCTAACGCGCGAAGAGCAATGCCCATCTTATCCTGGTCAGCATTTGTTTTGGGCTCAATGGCCAGATTGATCACCGGCTGCGGGAATTTGATAGATTCCAAAATAATCGGATGGTTTGGTGCAGACAAAGTCTCACCGGTAAAGGTGACTTTCATGCCCAGAGTAGCCGCAATGTCGCCGGCTCGGACCTCTTTCAAATCTTCACGATGGTCAGCGTGCATCCGCAAAATACGGCCGATTCTTTCCTTCTTATTCTTGGTCGTGTTTTGCAGCGTATCGCCCGTGTGCAGCACGCCAGAATAAACGCGGAAGTAAGCCAGCTTACCCACGTACGGATCGGTCACAATCTTAAAAACCAGCGCCGACAGCGGCTCATCGTCCGAAGCGGTCCGTGTTTCCATTTCTTCCGTGAAGGGATTTAGCCCTTTGATGGGTGGTACATCCAGTGGCGAGGGCAAGTAGTAAATTACCGCATCTAACACACGCTGGATACCCTTGTTGCGCAGCGCTGTACCACACAAAACCGGGGTCACCAAATTCTGCACCGTTGCTTTACGCAGGGCAGCCCGCAGTTCATCAACGGTTGGCTCCTCACCTTCAAGGTAACGCTCCATCAGCTCATCATCGGTTTCGATGATGCGTTCGATGATGATTTGGCGCGCTTCTTCGGCCTGCTCGCGGAATTCCTCGGGAATTTCCACGATCTTGGCCTGCGCCCCCAGGTCATCTTCTTCCCAAACGGCCGCTTCCATCGTGAGCAGATCAATGATGCCCCGGAAGCTGGCTTCCTGACCAATGGGCAGCTGAATCGCAATGGGATTAGCGCCCAGGCGATTCCGAATCATGCTGATGGTGCGAATAAAATCAGCGCCAGTGCGGTCCATTTTGTTGACAAAACAGATACGAGGCACGTTGTACTCGTCGGCCTGACGCCAGACAGTTTCAGACTGTGGCTCAACCCCGGCCACGGCATCAAATACCACCACCCCACCGTCCAAGACACGAAGGCTGCGCTGCACTTCGGCCGTAAAGTCAATGTGCCCTGGAGTGTCGATAATGTTGATCTGATGATCCATCCAGGATGTCGTGGTGGCCGCGGACGTAATGGTAATACCACGCTCCTGCTCCTGCACCATATGATCCATCGTAGCGGTTCCTTCATGAACCTCACCCATGCGATGAATCACACCGGTGTAATAAAGGATGCGTTCAGTCGTGGTTGTTTTACCAGCATCAATGTGTGCAATGATGCCTATATTACGCACGCGCTCTAGTTGCAAACGACTCATGATATCCAGTACCTAATTTCCTTAAAAGCGGAAATGCGAAAATGCCCGGTTGGCTTCTGCCATGCGGTGCGTGTCATCACGACGCTTAACAGCCGCGCCCTGGTTTGTGGCGGCATCCATAAATTCGTTGGCCAGTTTCTCTGCCATCGAACGGCCGCCGCGGCTGCGCGCCGCTGTCAACAGCCAGCGCATGGCCAGCGAAAGCTGACGACGAGCGTCAACAGGTGTCGGCACCTGGTAGGTGGAACCACCCACACGGCGAGGCTTCACCTCAATTTGCGGCGTCACGTTTTGAATAGCCTGCTCGAATACCTCAATGGCTGGCCGCTTGGCCCGCTGCTCAATGAGATCAAAGCTGTTGTACAGCACGCTCTGCGCCGTGCTCTTTTTACCATCATACATAAGACGGTTGACAAACATCGAAACATGGATATTGCCATATTTCAAATCGGGCTCAACCTCTCGTTTTTCAGGACGATCACGTCTTGGCATCTTGCAATTCTCCGTTAATTAACAATCTCCAACTACTTCGGCGTCTTGGTACCGTATTTGGAACGGCCCTGCTTGCGCTTGTCCACGCCGCCAGCATCCAACGTACCACGGACAATGTGATAACGAACGCCGGGCAAATCCTTCACACGGCCGCCACGCACCAGCACCACAGAGTGATCCTGCAGGCTGTGGCCTTCGCCGGGAATGTATGCCGTGACTTCAATGCCATTGGTCAACCGTACACGAGCCACTTTGCGCAGCGCCGAGTTCGGTTTTTTCGGCGTCATGGTCTTCACCTGGGTACAAACACCGCGCTTTTGCGGTGCACCCTTGGGCTGACGCGTCCGACGTTGTTTAAATGAATTAAATGTCCACTGTAAGGCAGGGGCCGTACTTTTCTTGCCTTTGGCGCTGCGGCCCTTGCGTACAAGTTGATTAATCGTAGGCACGCTGGTTTATCTCCTTACTCTATTCCGACCTTAAACAGGTCCTAAACAATGTTTGCCTAGAGACTATTTACAAAATTTAGTAACTTTCAAAAAGATCAAAAGATGGTGTGCTGCCCGTCTTCCTATTTACCCGACAAATGGAGGCCATCGCAGTTGTATCAACTCGATGGCCTCCACATGGTTTCACCTATTCAATTAGTAACTACGTATTCTCTAGTTACCTGTTTGGGCAGACATACGAACGGTGATTCTATCACAGTTGTTACCGTTGTCAAACGGTTTATTTCTATTTTTTAAACTACGTGCTGTGTGCGGAAGTGGGCGCTTCTCGCCCAGCTTCCCCACTGAACGTTTAGCGGCGGCTGCGGGCTAAATCCATCAAACCGGTACCGGCCCACTTCTTGTTCTTCTTTTCGTCTTCCTTGCCAAACCGCACAATCTCACCGCTGTCGGTGACTGCTTCCACGGCCAGGCCGAGGCTTTGCAGCTCTTTCACCAACACACGAAACGAGGCGGGCACGCCAGGCTCATCAATCGGTTCGTTCTTGACGATTGATTCGTAGGTCTTCACGCGTCCCTGGACATCGTCGGACTTGATGGTGAGCATTTCTTGGAGGGTGTAGGCAGCGCCGTACGCTTCCAGGGCCCACACTTCCATTTCACCAAAGCGCTGGCCACCGAATTGGGCTTTACCACCCAACGGCTGCTGAGTTACCAGGGAGTACGGACCAGTAGAACGGGCATGTGCCTTATCTTCAACCAGGTGAGCCAGCTTGAGCATATGCAGAATACCTACGGTGACTGGCTGGTCAAACGGCCGTCCCGTCTTCCCATCAATCAGCATTTCCTTACCCAAAATCGGCAGCGGCTCATGCGTAACGGTGGTGATGCGGTTCGCCAGCGTTTGCAGTTCGGCCACATCTGTCTTCAATGGATCAACAATCACAGCTTCCGGCAGGCCTTCGCCATATTTGTCTAGCATGTAGCTGTACCACTCACGCACACAGACCTCAACGGCCGCTTCATTGTTGTCCAGCCAATCTAGCTTGCGCATCGACTCGTGGTTTTCCGGGAAGAGTAAGTCAGGATCCCAGTCACGGCCGCGCACCCATTCACGAGCCACACTCCACTGCGCATACCGCAAGTCGGTCTCCAGCCGTTCCACGTCATACCCCTCTTCACCCAGCCAACCGGTGACAAAGAGACGCCGTGCCTCGTTTTCATCCTCCAAAGATTCCAGATCGTACTCAATCTCGGTGAGCCAATCCCAGGCCCAACCAACGGCTACCTGCCAGGCACGGCCCAACAACCAGGCACGCGCCAGCTCGGCGGAGATTTCGCGCTCGTTGGCCCCATCAAACACAGGCGTGATTGCCCGGAAACCCAGGCGATGAGCCGCCCAGCCCAGGTGGGTTTCCAGCACCTGGCCGATATTCATACGGCCAGGTACACCCAACGGGCTCAGGATGATGTCGATTGGCGTACCGTCGGCCAGGAAAGGCATGTCCTCGATCGGAACGATCTTGGAGATAACACCCTTGTTGCCGTGACGGCCAGCCATCTTGTCACCCTCAGAGATTTTGCGGCGCTGGGCCACGCTGACGCGCACCATCGTCTCGACCCCGGCGGGCAGGTCGCGGTCGTGCTGCCGGTCGAAGACATGCACATCCACCACTTTGCCCCGGGCGCCATGCGGCATACGCAGGCTGGAGTCTTTCACTTCGCGCGCCTTATCACCAAAGATGGCCCGCAGCAGTTTTTCTTCGGGGCTCAGTTCTTTTTCACCCTTGGGCGTAATTTTACCGACCAGGATGTCCATTTCATTTACATCAGCGCCAACGCGGATGATACCCCGTTCGTCGAGGTCCTTGAGCGAATCCTCGCTCACGTTGGGAATGTCATAGGTGATTTCTTCAGGACCCAGCTTGGTATCGCGGGCTTCCACCTCGTGCTTTTCGATGTGCACCGACGTGAAGCGGTCCTGGCGCACCATGCGCTCGCTTACCAGAATGGCGTCTTCGTAGTTGCCACCTTCCCAGGAGAGGAAAGCGACCAACACGTCCTGGCCCAGGGCCAGTTCACCATACTGGGTCGACGAGCTGTCGGCCAGCACATCACCTTTCTTGACACGCTGCCCTTTTACCACAACCGGGCGCTGGTCAATACAGGTGCTCTGGTTAGAGCGGTTGTACTTGCGCAGGTTATAGGTACGTGGCCCGTTTTCACCCACCACAACGATGGTGTCACCGGTCACGTTGACCACTTCGGCATCCTCTTTGGCTACCACAATCTGGCCAGAGTTGATGGCCGCCTGCTGCTCCATGCCCGTGCTGACAATCGGCACGTCGGGCTGCAGCAGGGGCACTGCCTGGCGCTGCATGTTCGAACCCATGAGGGCACGGTTGGCGTCGTCGTGATCCAGAAACGGAATGAGCGCCGCCGAAATACCAACAATTTGCCTCGGTGCCACGTCGATAAAGTCGATACGCTGCACCGAGGTGAAGCGGAACTGCTGGTTACGGCGGGAAGAAACACGCCGGTCCACAAACTGGCCTCTGTCATCAATGCGGGCATTGGCCTGGGCGATGGAGTAATGGTCTTCTTCATCGGCCGACATGTAAATAATGTCATCCGTGATAAACGGCTTCACCTGGACCTCAGCAATGCCCGCCTTTTTGATAGCTTTGGCATCTTTTTCGGTGATGGTATCACCAGACGCTACGATGATTTCACCCGTTTCGGGATGGACAATGTTGACAAAAGCATCATGATCCACTAACTCATTGCTGTCGCCAGGGATGGTATTGTGTACACGGCGGTACGGCGTTTCGATAAAGCCATATTTGTTGACACGGCCGTATGTCGCCAGGCGACCAATCAGACCAATGTTTGGCCCTTCCGGTGTTTCGATGGGGCAGATACGGCCGTAATGGCTGTGATGCACGTCACGCACCTCAAACCCGGCGCGCTCACGGCGCAAACCGCCAGGGCCTAAAGCCGACAGGGTACGCTTGTGGGTCAGCTCTGCCAGCGGGTTGGCCTGCTCCATGAACTGGCTCAGCTGCGAACTGCCAAAGAACTCACGAACGGCCGCAACCACGGGCCGAATGTTGATAAGGGAAACCGGTGTCACCGTGTCGCTGTCGCGAATAGACATGCGCTCACGCACCACGCGCTCCATGCGGCGTAAACCAACACGCAGCTTGGCCTGCAGCAGTTCGCCCACCGTCTTCACCCGGCGGTTTCCCAGGTGATCAATGTCATCCGGCCCTTCCAGGCCGTTGTTGATGTTGACCATGCGGCGCACCAGCTGCACAATGTCGTGCTGGGTAATGGTGCGGTGCGACAGCGGCACTATGTCTTGCACACCGAGCCGCTTGTTCAGCTTGTAACGGCCGACACGCGCCAGGTCATAACGGCGTTGGTCAAACAACTGCTCATGCAAATATTGGGTGGCGTTGTCCAGGGTGGGCGGATCGCCGGGGCGCATACGCTTGTAGAACTCGATCAGCGCCTGTTCGGCCAGCGGCTTGTCCGGGTCCCACGGCGGCTCCTGCTCGATGCTGCCTTGAATGTAAAGGTGCTCGCCGTTGGTGTCGATGTCTTCAAAGAGGGCGAAGATTTCTTCGTCGCTGCCCTTTTTGAGCAGCGGATTTTTCAAACCATCATCCACGGCGGCCATCGCGCGCAGGAACAGGGTTACCGGCACGGTACGCTTGCGGTTGAACTTGACGGTGATGTAATCGGTTTTGCGGGTTTCAAACTCCATCCAGGCGCCGCGATCGGGGATGAGCTTGCCCATGGCCAACGGCCGTCCCGTGGTGCGCTCTTCCTGAACTTCAAAATAAGCGCCGGGAGAGCGAATCAGCTGGCTCACCACCACACGTTCGGTACCATTAATAATGAAGGTACCAGCCGGGGTCATGAGCGGAAAATCACCCATGAAAATATCCTGCACAATGGGCTGGTCCTGATCTGTGCTGTACAGCATCGCCTTGACATACAAAGGCGCGGCATAGCTCATATCCCGCTCGACACATTCTTCGACTGAATACTTCGGTTCCCCAAACCAGTAGGTCAGATCAAACCCCTCTACCTCGGGGCGATTGCTGGGAAAGTAAAGTTTCAGGTCACCATTAAAACTTTCAATGGGTGAAATTTCGTCGAACAGCTCGGCCAGACTTTCTTCAACAAACTGTTGGAACGAATCCAACTGCACGTCAATGAGTGTCGGCAGCTCAAGCAGTTCGGTCATGCGGGCATAATTTTTTGTTGGAAGTTTAGACATTTAAGATTCCTGCTCCCTAAGATAGTAACCACACTTTCTAAAAGGCGAACCCACCACAATTCCATTCATCACAATAACCACAAACAAAGGGTGCAACGATTTCCCTCAAATTGTTGCACCCCTTTTTTCTCAATTTTAACTGCCTTCCGGCCAGTGCTTTACCGTTTAGAGCAGTTAAGTCGTGGCATTTTTGCACGTTGTAATGAACGAATATTAATTCGCGAACGGAGATTATAGTGATGTGGCTCTACTTTGTCAACTGCTTATATAAGGAAACGATGTGTTCCCCGGCTTTTTGCCAGCTGTAGGTTTGCAGTGCGCGCAGGCGCAGCTTTTGGCCCAGCTCACGGCAGCGTTCTGGTTGGTGCAGCAAAGTGGCGATGGCTTCGGTAAAAGCCGCCACGTCGCCGCTGGGGGCATAAACGCCCAAATCTGCCAGGTATTCACGATGTACGGCCGAATCATAAGCCACCACCGGCTGAGCCAACGCCATGTAGTTCAGCAGCTTGCCGCTGCCCTCGCTAGTGGACATTTTAGGGGCAACGGCAATGTCGCCCAGGGAGAGATAGGCCGGAGCATGTTGGTACTGCACCTTGCCGGTGAAAGTAACGCAATCCAACACATCGGCATGGTGGGCCATCGTGCGGTAATGCGCCACATTGGGATAGCCCATGATGAGAAAGTGAAACTTCTCTCCCGCCTGCTTCAAGCGTGCGGCCGCTTCGATGAGGTGCGGCACGCCCTGGTAGTCAGTAAGCAGGCCCAGGTAAGCAATGATAGGGCGGTCGGCCGGGATGCCCAACTGCTGGCGCAGCGCCTGCTTCGTTTCCGGGGTGAACTTATCCGGGTCAAACCGGCCGGGGTTAGCGCAATCTGGCAGGGGAACCAGCCTTTCGGCGGGCAGCTTAAACTCGTCTTGCAGCAGGCGGGTGGCTTTGATGGAGCTGGTGAGGATAGCCTGGGGCATGCGGTTGATGAAGTTTTCCAGGCGAAAGGCGAGGCGGTAGAGACGGCCGTCTTTGCGCAAAAAGTTGTGGTCGGTCATTTCGGCCGTCATGCTGCCCTGGAAGTCAAACACCAGCGGGCGGCGCAGCAGTTTGGCCAGCACACCGCCGATGAGCGCGCCTTCGTGCATGTGGCCGTGGATAACATCCGGCTTAAAACGGATAGCTTCCACCAGGGACTGCCAGGCCAGGTACACATCGAAGGCGATTTTGTGGCGCGAGGAACCCACTTCGTAGTCGGGGCGCCAGGGCAGCGGCGCCGTGCGGCGAATGTCCAGGCCAGGCATATCGCTTCCTTTATAATAGGTAACGATAGCCACCTGGTGGCCCATCTCCTGCAGGGTGTAGGTCTCTTCCAGGATGCGAATGTGGCCGCCGTAGTCGCTAAAAAAGGAGGTAGGGGCAATCATGAGGATGCGTAACGGCCGTTCCGCCGCCACTGCCTTTGCCCGGACTTCCCCCTTTTTTTTCCTATCTACCTCGCGCACAATGGATTGGTTGCTACTCATCTTCGTCCTCACCGCGGCGGGCCAGGCCGCCAAACAGGTGCTCGCTCATGGTGCGGGGACGAATCGGCGGGGAACGCCGCTCGTCCCAATCATTTTTCTGGCGGGCATTAAGCCACTTTTCCCGCTCGGTGGCCAGCTGTTCGGCGTAAGCGGAAAGAAGCTCTTCATTTTCTTCAGCCACCAGGCGGCGCACGGTTCTGAGTTCGTCCAGCAGGGCGTCCAGCCAGCGCAGGGTCGCCTGCGGATTATTCAGGGCGTGCAGCGGAATATCCCGCTCATTTTCCAGGGGCAGGGTCATGAGGGTAAACGGCAGCCCGGCGAAACGCAGCATATCGCGCCATCCGGTGGCCTTTTGCAGGGCATTGAACATGGCCAGGGAGACGAGGCCGGGTAAGGTGTCGCTGCCCTGCACCAGGCTGTCGTACTCATCGGGATCGATGAAGTAGGGCAAGGCGCCCAGGAGTAGGCCAAAGTTAACGGCCGTCTCCACCGCCTGTGGTTCTGCATGTGGGGAAGGCATCAGGCAAAAGGCACTGTTGCGGAAGAGATCGGGGGTGGCGGCCGTGGGGTCGGAACGGCCGTCGGCCAGGTAATCGGCCGCCAAAATGGGAACCGCGCCCACGTAATGCCCCTGGCGCACATGCTGCTCGGCCAGGGTCAGCCCCCGGCGCTTCAAGCCAGAAAAATCGAGCACCAGGGTGTGCGCTTGCAGCTCGGTACCGATGACTTGCAGGATGCTTTCCAGGTCGGCCGTGGGGCTGGTGATCACCAAGATGTCGGCGCGGCGCGCGGCGCTGACCAGGCTCCACTCCGCCTGGTCGATTGCCAGTACCCCTTCTTTGGCCAGCTTGCTCCTGGCGACATCGGTGTCGTGACCTACGATAGTCACGTCCAGCGGCGACTGTTTCAGCGCCAGCCCCACGGATGCACCCGTGCGATTAAGGCCAAGGATAGTGATGGTTTGTGTTTTCATATCTAAAACCTGGGGATGAATCCCCAGGCTACTGGGGTTTCATCTTTTTAGTTATTGCGATTTAGCTTTGATCGTCCGCCCATTGCAGCAGGCGGAGCAGGGCCGCTTCTTCGCTGGCATCGTTGGGATCGATGGGGTCCTGGTGCCGCCGCATGAGGGCCACGGCCTGGGGCAAACTGCCTGCGGCGGCGGCCATTTCGGCGCTCCAGGTGGGATGCTGCGTTTTGACCACAAACGGCCGTTTCCACCCCACCGCTTCACCTCGTCCCCAAACGGCCGTTTGCCGCGGCAGCAAAATCGACACCAGCACAATGAGCGAGCGCTGCCAGATCGACAGCGACAGCTTTGTTTTGCCCACGTCGTGCAGCAGGGCGGCCACCAGCAGCGCTGGCTGGGTGTGCCCGGCGTCGCGCAGCATCTTCATCACCCGGTAGCTGTGCCACTGGTCGTTCCGGGAAAAACGATCAAACAAGGCCAGCTCTTGGGCCGACAAAACGGCGGCAACTTCGGCACGCATGGCCGGTTCCAGGGGAACGGCCGTTACAATTTGCCAAAACTGCCATAGACGATAACGAACCATCAATCAATTATGTAAACATTAAAATCGGGGGCCAACGCCACCCTGAATCATCTGGTAGCTTTGTGCGGCCAAGATCCCAAAAAGAAACGCCATGTAAAGGCTGTCTAGCACAACAATGCCCACAATCGCCAGGAGTGCCCCCGTAACAACCGAAAGCCACAGCGCATTACGGTAGCCATTCCACGGGTCGAAGCGCACAAAGAGCTGCTGCGACACACGCCCGCCATCCAGTGGAAACACAGGCAGCAGGTTGATGAGCCCCCAGAACGTGTTTATCCATAAAATAACCCCAACTGCTTCGTTAACCAAGATGCCACCTACGGGCATAAAAGCCACGGGCACCGGCAGGAAGCCAAACAGCCAATCAACAAACACCAGTCCGCCGGCAGCATAAACGATGCCCGCCGTCAACCCGGCAAACAAAAATCCGGCAAAGGGACCGGCCAGCGAAATGAGAATATTTTCTATCCAGCCAAGCTGTGCCCGGCGGGCAGAGTGCGGTATGGCCAGCCCACCGAGGTGATAGAGAACAATGGATGATTCTATGCCATAGCGGCGCATCATGAAGGAATGACCCAACTCGTGGATCAATATGGAGACGAAGAGCACGACCAGCCAGATGGCGATGCTCTCCAGACCACCGCCAGACCAGCCAAGCAGCAAGCCGATGATCCAAAACATAGGATGCACGCGCACCGGAAAACCGGCTATTTTGAAATTCAGGTCGAAACGGGTACTGGGCAAGGGTTGAAACATAAGCTGTTTTCCTCAACAAATTCCTCCCCAGTTGAATAATTCGAGGCACGAGTCAAGTATACCTTGCGGGCAAAGTAGGGGCGAATGACGAGTGGGACACACAGAAGGGTTTCACCCGTTGTTTAGATAAGGATGGGGTAAACGGCCGTAAATCGTATTGGCGACGGCCGTTCCCTTGCCTATAATCGCACCCCATGTATGTAGAAATTCACCTGGGCGATATTGTGCGGCTGCGCAAACCACACCCCTGCGGCAGCTACGAGTGGCAAGTGGTGCGTGTGGGCACCGATGTAGGGCTGGTCTGCCAGACCTGCGGGCGGCGCGTGCTGCTGCCGCGCGGCGTCTTCAACAAGCGGCTCAAAACGATCCTCAAATCGGCCGCCGATGCCGCCGACCAGGCAGACGAAGCCCCCGAATGAGCAGCCTGATTCTCATCCTGTACTTTGTCGCCCTGGGCGGGCTGGCCCTCTACGGGCTGTTTGGCCTGCTCACCCTGGCCCTGTACTGGCGCCACCGGCAAGAACAGTTCCCCACGCCACCCTTGCCAGCCGATCCGCCAAACGTGACGGTGCAGCTGCCCGTATTTAACGAGCCGTTTGTGGTAGAGCGATTGATCCACACGGCCGTTTCCCTTCACTACCCCGCCGACAGGCTGCAAATCCAGGTCATCGACGACTCCACCGACAGCACCACGGAGCGGGCCGCGCGCTGGGTGGCATATTATAAGGAAAAGGGCGTCAACATTGCGCTGCTGCACCGCAGCCGACGGGATGGGTTTAAGGCGGGGGCGCTGGCCGAGGCGCTGCCCCAGGCCAGCGGCGACTTTATTGCCATCTTCGACGCCGACTTCCAGCCGCAGGCCGACTTTTTGCAGCAAACGATGCCGCACTTTGGCCAAAATCCAGCCCTGGGCATGGTGCAAACACGCTGGGGACATTTGAACGACGGCCGTTCCCCCCTCACCGGCGCGCAGGCCATTGCCCTGGATAAACATTTTGCCATGGAGCAAACGGTGCGTCACCGGGCTAACCTTTTCCCCAAGTTTAATGGCGCGGGCGGGGTGTGGCGGCGCGCCTGCCTGGAAGATGCAGGCGGCTGGCAAAGCGACACCGTCTGCGAGGATCTGTGCCTGAGCACCCGGGCCGTGCTGCGCCAGTGGCAGTGCCTCTTTTTGAACGAGGTGCAGGCCCCGGCCGAGCTGCCTACTACGATTTCGGCCTACAAAACCCAGCAGGCACGCTGGTCTAAGGGCTCGTCGCAATGTTTGTTGAAATACGGCCGGGCCATCACCACCGCTCACAGCCACACCCCGCTGGCCCGTTTCTATGCCCTGATGTCGATGTCGGCCTACAGCACCAACCTGTTTGTGATCTTGCTGCTGCTGCTGCAAATTCCCCTGCTGCTGCTCGACGTTCACTTTTCGTCGTGGCTGCTGCTGTTTTCGCTGGCAGGCATCGGCCAGCCGCTGCTGTTTGTGATGAGCCAACAGGTGCTGCACCGCGATTGGCTGCGGCGGCTGCGCCATTTTCCCACGATGGTGCTTGTGGCCATTGGCATGGCGCCCAATAACAGCCGGGCTGTTTTGCAGGCCGTGTTCAGCCGCAGCCACGATTTTGTGCGCACGCCCAAACAGGGCAGCCAGGCCCAGTCGCCGCTGCACGAGCTGAACTTTGACTGGATCATGCTGGTCGAGCTGGGGCTGGCGCTGTACGCCTGGATCGGGGTGCTCGTGGCGCTGCACCAGCAAAATCGCGGCCCGCTTTTTTTTCTGCTCACCTGCGCCCTGGCGTACAGCTACATGCTCACCCTCAACATGCGCGAATGGCGCTGGCATTGGCGGCAGCACCGCCGGGAAACGGCCGTATCCCCCCTGCGATGAGTGAAGCGTGAAACGTGAAACGTGAGATTGAAGCAGTTACGTTTCACGTTTCACGCTTCAGTTCCACCAAAAAAGTCATCTAATCACAAGAATTCCCCCCAATATTGAGATTTTTAAAGAAATTGTTTAATTTCTCAATGAATTTTTTATTTTCTTAGAAAAATGCTTGACATTGCTCAAAAATTAAACTATTATTCGCTCAGTTGTTAATTTTATTTAGGCAAGTATTAAGATTTACAATGCGGGGCAAAGAAAATGAAAACAGTTCAATTTGTAGAACCCGTTGACGAACAGACGAAGCTGGATGTGATGGTAGAAGTGGGTACGGTGACGATACGGCCGTCCATCCACAAAGAGATCCATATCGAAGCCACCTACCGCCACATGGACGTCTGGGTAGAGCGTCAGGGCGATACCGTTGTGGTGCGCGCCGAGCAGGAAGAAGACTTTTTGCAGCGCCTGACGCACCTGTTCAGCAGTGACCATGCTAAGGCCGACGTCGTCATTGACCTGCCCGCTCACTGTGAGGTTCAGGCCAAAACCGTTACAGGAACGCTCGACGTTGAAGGCATTTTGGCTCCCGTCACTGCCCGCGTCATTACCGGCCAGCTGACGCTGCGCGACCTGGCTGGCGCCATCTATGCCAAAACAGTTACTGGCCAGCTCACCTACAGCGGCCCTCTGAGCGAAGACAACCATCGTTTTGAAACCGTCACTGGCGAAATTGTGCTCGCCCTGCCCGCCGACACCAACGCAGAACTGTCGGCGCAAACCACCACCGGCAGCGTGCGCTGCCAGCTGCCGCTGAACAATCGGCAGGAGGAGCGCCACTTTGTGGGCGGCAAGCTGCGCGGCACTTTGGGCAGCGGCGCCGGCCGGATCAAGGCCAAAATCACCACGGGCAGTCTGCTCATTCGCGGCCTGAAAGAAAAGATGCCGGAACTGTCTACCGAAAAGGTTGAGTATGCCTAAATATCATCAATTTTGGGCGCTTTCTTAAGGTGTCTAGTATCATGGACTTCATCCACACCGTGACATTTTAAGGAGAGTGTTTTCATGAATTCAGTCATTGGTCAATGCCCTATTTGCAACGATACCTTGCACGTCACCCGGCTGCACTGCCGCAACTGCGACACAACCATCGAAGGGCACTTTTCCCTGGGGCGGCTGTACCAGCTCTCCGCGGAACAGCTCAGCTTTATCGAGACGTTTATCAAGTGCGAAGGCAAAATCAACCGGGTTGAGCAAGAAATGGGCATGTCTTACCCCGCGGTACGCAGCCGCCTCACAGAAGTGATTGAAGCGATGGGGTACGAAGTTGGCCCGGCAGAACCGGAAGTCTCGGAGGAAACGCGGCAGGCGGTTCTGGGCGATTTAAGTAGTGGCAAACTGTCGGCAGAAGAAGCTTTAGCAATTTTACGCGGCGAAGGCTGAGGACGGTAATCCGTAAACCGTAATCGGTAATCGGTAAAATTATATTCTACTGACCACCGATAACCGATTACCGTTCACCGGACAGACGGCCGTCGCGGCAAGGAGTTAAGGAAATGAACCACCCCAATAAAATTCGCGTGTTAGAGCCGTTTATCGGCATGGCTTTGTTTATCGTCCTCGCTATTTATGCTGTCAATGTTTTTAATACCGGCAACTGGTTCTGGTTTCGTGGCAATACGGTGAACGTACGGCCGTCCCGCATCATCGTCGTCGATCATGGACAGCGCACCATCCTGGCCACCGGGCACCCTGACTTTGCCCCACTGGTTGAAGCGACAACCCAATCCCTGAGCGAACTCAACAACTCTGGCATCGTCGACGTAGGGCTGTCTGAAGCTACCCTTGAAGATTACGCCAACGATTCGCTGGTACTGGAGCTCTATTTTGACAGCCCGGTTGTGTTTAATACGGCCGCACGCACCGGCAAACCCACTCAGCTGCTCATCCCCATCGAGGGACGGCACTCAGACGGCGGGCTGGTATTCCGCGGCGACAAGGGCAACTGGTGGTACGGCGCCGTGCGTATGGCCAATCCCCAGCCGCTGCTGCTGGCCCTGGAGCAGATGGGCTATGTGGTAGCCAGAACGCAGCCGAGCGGTTGAAAAAGTAATCAGGTAATTGAGTAATTGGGTAATTACTCAATTACCCAATCGAAATGTGTTTACTAACGTGGTTATTAACCCAGGAGCAAAATCATGAGCAAACCAAGCCGCATGGAAATTTTAGAGCTATTGAGCAATGGTAAGATTTCGGCCGCAGAAGCCGCCGACCTGCTCAGCGATGTGAACGCCCCGGAAGAAGCGGCCCCACCGCCACCGGAAAAATCGCCGGAACCCGCGCCTGCCGAAGAACCTGAGATGGCCAGCGAGGGTGGACCGGAACCAAGCTGGTTCCGCGTGCGGGTGTCTAACCTGGAAACGGGCAAAAACCGGGTCACCGTTAACATCCCCGTCCGTATGATGAAGTTTGGCCTGAAAATTGGCAGCCGCTTCAGCCCGGAGATTAACGGCCTGGACTGGAATGAGCTGACCGGCATGATAAAAGATATGAAATCGGGCATGCTGGTGGACGTGCAGGACGCGGAGAGCAACGAACACGTGCAGGTTTATCTCGACTAATAGGTGTGGCTATGAACCAGGAAAAGATACTTACAGGCAAAGCGCCTCATATTAACATCACCGAGTGCAACGGCGATTTGGTGGTCCGAACCTGGGCTGAAACGGCCGTTTCCCTCAAAGGTGACAGCTTCGAAGTTAACCAGGCAGAGGAAGCCATTTCCATCTCCAGCAAGCGTGAGCTCAAACTCACCGTCCCTGTCTACAGCAGCCTGTCGGTTCAGTATGCCAATGGCGACGTGGCGATAAAGCTGGTTGAAGGGGACGTGGAGCTGGTAGAAGTCAACGGCGATGCCGTGCTCACCGGGCTTAACAACGTCACCATCCAGACTTTAAACTCGGACCTTTCCGCCAAAAACCTGAACGGGGAACTGAGTATCGACACGGTAAACGGCGATGTCGCCCTGCGCAACATAGGCGGGTTAACCGTGCAAAGCGTGCAGGGCGACCTGGCAGTGCGCAACGTCAACGGCAGCGTCACGCTGCACCAGGCGTTTGGCGATGTCAGCCTGCGCACCGTCAATGGCGATGTCACCATCCACAGCGGCATGCGCGACGTCAACCTGCGCAATCTCGGCGGCCTGGTTACGGTCGAGAGCATCTTGGGCGACATCCGGCTGTACGGCGGCCTGAGCGAAGCCGATCATTCCCTCAGCGCCGAGCGCGACATCATTGTGCGCTGGCCCCTCACCGCCCCGCTGAATCTGACGGCCACAGCGCCTTCGATCAAAAATCGGCTGCCGCTGGACAAAGAAACCGAGATGGAAAACACGCTGATCGGCCGTTTGGGCGATGGCCAAACCAACCTGATCCTGAAGGCAAACGGCCGTATCCTCCTCAAAGAAGGTGACATCGTGGACCACCAAAAATGGGGCGAAGACCCAGACTTGGAAGCGGAGTTTGACTTCGATTTTGCCGACTTGGGCAGCCAGATTAGCCAGCAGATCAACGAACAGGTTTCCCAAATCACGCAGCGGCTGGAGTCGAAACTGGGGCCGGAATTTACCCAGCGCATGGCCGACAAGCTCACGCGTAAGGTGGAGCAAGCCACCGCCCGCGCCGAACAGGCGGCTGCCCGCGCCCGCCAACGTGCCGAGCGCCAGCGCCCATCCCGGCCACCACGCCCCGCTGCCCCGCCGGACCTCAAGCAAAAGGCCAGCAGTGAAGAGCAACTCAAAATTCTGAAGATGGTGGAACAGGGGATCATTTCTCCGAATGAAGCGGCAACGCTGCTGGAAGCGTTAGAAAAATAACAGTGATAAGTGAAAAGTAAAAAGTGAAAAGCCAGCCACTTTTTACTTATTACTTTTTACTTCTTACTCAAAAAAGGCAATCTCATGACTGTACCCGTTCGGATTGAGAATCTGCAGAAAACATATGTGACCAAGAAGCGCCAGGGGTTGTTTAAATCGTCGCTGCGCCAGGTGGATGCCTTGAAGGGCGTCTCGCTGGAGATTCAGCGCGGCGAGATTTTTGGCCTGCTGGGGCCAAACGGCGCGGGTAAGACGACGCTAATCAAGTGCCTCACCACCCTGCTGTTGCCCACAAACGGCCGTGCCTGGATTAACGGCTTCGAGCTGACCAAACAAGACGACGCCATCCGCGCCACCGTGGGCTGCATGCTCATGGGCGAACGCGGCCTGTATTGGAAGCTCACCGGGCGGGAAAACCTGATCTTTTTTGGGGCGCTGTACCACCTGCCGCCCGCCGAACGGACCCGCCGCGCCGACAAGGTCATCGAGCGGCTCAACCTGGGCGACATTGCCGACCGGCCCGTGGAAACCTATTCCTCCGGGCAAAAAATGAAGCTTGCCTTTGCCAAGGCGCTGATCAACGACGCGCCGCTGCTCATTTTGGACGAGCCGACCAACACGCTGGACCTGCCCTCGGCGCGGGAACTGCGGGCCATCGTGCGCGAGCTGAACGAGCAGGGCAAGACAGTCATCTACACCACGCACATCATGGCCGAGGCGGAAACGTTGTGCGACCGGGTGGCCATCATCGACCGGGGCGAGGTGATTGCCCTGGGCACGGTGGCCGATCTGAAGGAGTCGATTGGGCAGGAGACGGTGATCCGGTTGGAAGGGGTGATTCCAACGCAGGCGAGTACGGCCGTTGCCAACCTCACCGGCATCACCCGCTCGGCCATCAGCTCCGTCAACGGCCACAACCAGCTGACCGTGGTGACGCCCAGCCAGACGGCCGTTCTGCCCCAGCTCATCCAGACGCTCAGCGGGCACGGCGCCATCCTACAAAAGATCACGCCAGAAGAAGTGACCCTGGAAGATGTGTTCATCGCCCACACCGGCCGCACGTTGGCCGAAGATACCGCTCAGTAATCGGTGAGCGGTGAGCGGTAATCGGTAAAAGCACCGATTACGGATTACCGTTTACCGAGTACCGATAACGGATTACCGAAAATGACAACACTCACCACCTACACGCCCCCCACCTACCGCCACAAGCTGTCGGCGCTGCTGGCCGAGACGCGGCTGCGGCTGCTGAACGTCTCCCGCTATCCAGGGCAGCTGGTGATGGAATTTATCATTCCCATCGTGTTTGCCGCCATGCCGATGTTGCTGGGACAAGCAACGGCGGGTGACAATGCCGCGGCCAACTTTGCCGCCAACACCGGCACGGCCAACTACGTGGCCTACCTGCTCATTGGGGCCAACATCTTCTCGATTGTCTCCAGCGCCTTCTGGCACATTGCCTACTGGGTGCGTTTTGAGCAGGAGACGGGCACACTGGAGGCGGTGTTTATCACGCCAACCTCCAGCGCGGTGCTGATTGCTGGTGTTTGTTTGTACAGCGCCATTCGGAGTACGGGAACGGCCGTTGTTGCCTTCATCATCGGCTGCCTGATCTTTCGCGTTAACCCGTTCCAGGGCGATATTTTGCTGGCGCTGCTGTTTCTGTTCATCGGGCTGATTCCGCTGTACGGCATTGCCTTTGTTTTTGGCGCGGTGGTGCTCAAAATCAAAGAGTCGCAGTCGGTGCTGAACCTGATGCAGTGGCTGGTAAGCTTCTTGATGGGCATCTTCTTCCCGGTGACGGTGCTGCCGCCCTTTTTGCGGCTGGTGGCTCAGCTGTTTCCCCCCACCTGGATGGTGAACGGGGTGCGCTCCGCCCTGTTGGGCGTGGGCTTCTTTTTGGAGACCTGGTACCTGGATTTTGCGGTGTTGTGGGCATTTTTGCTGTTTGCCCCGCTGTTTGGCATCTGGGTGTTTAACCGCACCGAGGGTAATTTGCGGGGGAACCAGGGAATTGGACAATTTTAAGCACCCTCACTCCGGCCCTCTCCCTGGGAGGGAGAGGGAACTTGGTTTCTCCCCCTGAGAGGGGGAGGTTAGGTGGGGGTTTAAACACAAGAGGTGGTTATGAGCGATTCATTGAAAGCAGCGGAAAAACAGGCATTAATTTTGCAGCAAGACAAAGAGGTCTGGGAGCCCAAAGCCAACAGCAGCGAGCTGATGGTGCAGGTGGAAACAGTGCAGTCCTTGGCCAAGGCGGCTCCGGTGAAAATCGGCCGTCGTGCCGTATTTTCCTGGCTGCGTATTTTTGTCCACAGTCCGCGCAAAGGCGAGCGGGTGAACCTGCGCATTCCCATTCCCATTCCGCTGGTGGGGCTGCTGCTGCCCACCCAGCCGCCCGTGAACCAGGCGCTGCGCCTGCGCAACATGGTCGTGGCCAGCGAGGACCCGGCCAAAACGCTGGAAACTTACCTGGATTCGCTCATGGCCGTGGAGTTCATCCGCGTGCAGGATGATGATGAGCTGGTCGTAATTGGTTTGGATTAAGAAAGGACGCAGAGAGCGCAGAGGAACGTGAGATCAGAGAGAGAAATGAGTTTTCTCTCTAATCTCTGCGAACTCACTCTTCTCTCACTGATCTCTGCGTCCCAAATTGAGGTTATGAAATGACGGCCGTTCCCTCCAAAAAAGAACCTTATCACCGGATGTCTGAGCCAATGGCGACTTTGAGCGCGTTTGCCGCAATGGTGAAGAAGGAGTTTATTATCCAGCTGCGCTACCCGGTAGAGTTTGTGGCCAGCTTTGCCCAGATCTTCCTCATCGTGCTGGTGCTGACGCTGGCCGGGTTGATGTTTGCCCCGGACGGTATCGAGAGCGAATCCACCAGCGAGGTGACCGGGCTGGTGGTGTACGGGTTTGTGCTGTTTCTCTACCTGTCGGACACGCTGTGGAGCATTGGCTTTAACGTGCGGCGCGAGCAGAAGCAGGGCACGCTGGAGCAGCTCTACCTGAGCCCGGCGTCCAAGTTTGCCGCACTGGCTTCACGCGTGGCGCTGACGCTGCTGTGGACCGGGCTGCTTTCCGTGGTTGCGGCCGTTCTCATGAGTGCGCTGTTGGGTGAACTGCCGGTGAATAACGGTCCACTGGCGTTCTACATCTTGCTCATGACCTTATCTGGCACGTTTGGCACCGGCTTTGCCTTTGCAGCGCTCACCCTGCACATTAAGGAAGCGGCCCAAACGGCCGTCAACCTGCTGCAATTTGGCTTCATGATCTTTTGTGCGCCATTTTTTCCGTTTTCGGCGCTGCCGGAACCGCTGTTGTGGGTAGCCAAGGCGATTCCGTTGTCTTACGGTGTGGATGCATTTCGTTCCACCTTGATGGGTTATCCAAATGGATTCCCCGAACTGGCCCCGATTGGTGTAGAATTGGGCATTGTGACGCTCTTCGGCGTTGCCATGCCTCTGGTGGGCTTCTGGTTGTACCGTCAGGCAGAAAACCAGGCCCGCCGCAGAGGGAGTTTGTCTGAATATTGAGTTTGCAAGTATGCGAGTGGCGGGTATGCAAGGGCCTTGCTTATAACTGGCACACTTGCAAACACGCAAACTTGCACACTTGTATGATTGTTACCTTACCCTCGACGGACCAATCGAAAAATGGGCCACGACCCATTAACATGAACACCGATATTCCCGGCATCTTGAAGCTGCTGGAGTTGGTGTTTGGTGCTTCTCTGGACGCAGAGGGGCGGCAGATGTTTGCCGGAAACAGCAGCGCGCTGCAATCACCGGCGATTTTGTGGCGATTGAGTCCGGCCGCCGCCAAGCTGTCGCAGGGGTTTGTGTGGGAGGAAGACGGCCGTATCGTCGGCAACGTCACCGTCCTCAACAGCGATACCCCAGGGCGGTTCCTGGTGGTCAACGTGGCGGTCCATCCAGACTACCGGCGGCGCGGCATTGCCCGCCTGCTGATGAAGCAGGTGGAAAACCTGGTGCGGCAGCGGCAGGGGAACCAGATTCTCTTGCAGGTGGTGAAGCAAAACACAGCCGCCGTTGAACTTTACAATTCGCTCGATTACACCACCATCGGCAGCATGACGCATTGGACCGCTCCGGTGACGCGGCTGCGGCGGCTGGAGCTGAACGTGGAAAGCCCCAGCCCTCATATTCGCGAACTGCGGCGGCACGAGTGGCGCAGCGCTTTTGCCCTGGACCATGAGGCACTGCATCCGGACCTGAACTGGCCCGAGCTGCCCAAGCCAGACATGTACAAAAGCGGGCTTTGGGCCAAGGTGATGGACTTTTTGAACGGCCGTCAGTCGGAAACGTGGGTCATCACCACCACCAAGAATCAGCTCATCGGCCTGGCATCGCTGAGCTCGGAGTGGGGCAGCTCGCACCAGGCAGCCATTCGGGTGCATCCGGGGTGGACAGGGCGTTTGGAACGGCCGCTCCTGGCCAAGTTGATCCGCCGCCTGCAGCAGCAGTCCCGCCGCAACGTGCAGGTCGATCATCCCGATGATGACGAGCTGGTGAACGCCCTGCTGCAAGAAGCGAACTTCCAGCCGCGCCGCACTTTGACACATATGCGGTTGGATATAAAAGAGTAACAAGTGGCAAGTGGCAAGTTTTACTTGCCCACTGGCAATCTGGCAGTTCATAAACAATAGTCATAGAGGACAATCATGGCATCCGCAGAAGAACGTATGCAAATCTTAAAAATGATCGAAGAAGGCAAAATCAGTGCCGCCGACGGGGCGGAGCTGCTGCGTGCCCTGGGCAAGGATAAAAGTAGTGTTCCCACGCCACCGCTAAAGGGTGGCGCCAGCAGTCCCCGCTGGTTTCGCGTGCGCGTGACGGACACGTTTAGCGGCCGTAACAAGGTCAACGTCAACATTCCCTTTGGCCTGGTCAACGTGGGCCTGAAAATGGGCGCCCGCTTTGTGCCCGACATGGAAGAGGGCAGGCTGCAAGAAATGCTGGCCGCCATCCGCAGCGGGCAGCAGGGCAAAGTGATCGACGTCACCGATGAGGAATCGGGCGAGCGTGTTGAGATTTTTGTGGAGTAACACTCCTGATGCACGGCATTGTGTCCGTTTTAGCGGAGCCACATCACGGGTGGGTAGAGTCACTTTGGCAGGCGCTGAAGCAGCAGTTTGGGGTGGGCCGGCCTGAGGCCACGTCGGTGCCACATTTTAGTTATCACGTTGCACCAGAATATGATGTGGCGCAGTTGAAGGCAGTTTTGGGAGAAACGGCCGTAACCACCCCACCCTTCACCGTCAGAACCACCGGCATTGGCATCTTTCCTGGCGACCTGCCCGTGCTGTACATCCCCGTCGCCCGCACGCCAGCCTTACAGGCCCTCCACACCGCCCTCTGGCCCAAACTGCAAGCCGTGGCCCAGGGTTCGCTCGACTACTACGCCCCCAATAACTGGTTCCCTCACATCACCCTCGGCCACAACGACATCACCCCCAAGCAGATCGGGCCGATTGTCACCTGGCTTAACAGCCAATCCCTCGCCTGGGACGTCCAGGTCACCAACCTCACCCTGCTGCATGACACCGGCGGGCGGCACGTGCCGCTGCACCGAGTTGAGCTGAAAGGATAAAGCCGCTCTCAATTCGATTCTTACTCAAATGCGCTGTTGTGGTTACGGCTGTTTTCGCCAAAATTGACCTACTCCGAGCTTTGTTCTAACGATTCTGCATCTAACAAATCCTGAGGTCGCCCGGCAGCCCGCTTGGCCGCGATCAGATCTTGTTTGGCAATGATCGTAACTGGCACATCGTCGAACTGAACTTCCACCCGCCGTTCGTATGCCTCGTCAAACTCAACGCCGGGGATGCCCATTAAAATGTCCACTCGCACAGGTGGCACGCCCATTTGGTAAAAATAGCCTTCTTCGGAAAAATCCTTGGGGGCCATGCCTTCAAGCGGCGCACCAAACTCCTTGAGAGCGTTGAAAACTGCTTCAGCATTGTCGGGATGGGTACTAATCCAGAGGTCTAAATCTTTGGTGAAACGAGGCTCCGTATACTGGACGACAGCATAGCCGCCAATTACCATGTATTTAACGTGGTTGGTTTTGAAAAGATTCAACAGATCGCTGAAGTCGGAGTTGACGAACATCGTGGCCTTTTACTCTGTACGCATGGACAATGAGTTCCCAGGTGGCGTCAAATTTGGCCTGAGGCGTTTGCTGCCGCCAGTAGGCAATATCAAACGAGCGGTCCAAATCTTTTAACTGTCCTCTGCGTTCCATTTTTATTTTTGGCATGGGCGAATTATAGCATAAATGGCAATATTCACTCGTGTCAGCACGGCCGTTTCACCAACATGTGCGAAAATAGTTGGAACCCACTCAAATCAAGTAGAATACGCAGCATGAACAATATCTCCCACCCCTTCGACGATGAAACCTGGGCGCAACTGCCCACCTTGCTGGAAAACTTGCCGGAACCGGTGCACCTCATCCTGTGGGGTGACCCGGCAGCGAGTGAGGCGGAGAAAGAAACGACCGTTCTTCTACAAAGCCTCACTGACCGCTTTCACCAGCTCACTTACCAGGTTTTGCCCCGGCGCATCAACTACCATTTTTATCCCGTGTTGGGCGTGATGGGTGGTCCCGCCGAAGATTGGCATGATTTTGGCGTGCGGCTCATTGGCCTGCCTAACGGCTACGCGATGACTTCGTTGATTACGGCCGTTCAAGCCGTTTCGTTTCGGGGAATGACGCTGGAAGCGATGACCCGCATCAAGCTCAAGCAGCTGACTCAACCGGTCAACATCGAGCTGTTCAGCGCGGCGGACAACGAAGCCGGGGCACTCATGGCCCAACCGCTGTTTAACATGGCTGTGGTCAACGAACACATCCGCACCTTTTTTGTCATGACGGACCAGTTTCCCACGGCCGTCGACCGCTACTCGCTCAACTATTTGCCGCACATGGTCATCAACCAGCGTGTTCATCTGGAAGGCGTGGTGGATGAAAACGAAATTCTGAAGCAGATTGCTACGGCCGTTAAAACCACCTGACCGGATTTTTACCGCAAAGAACGCGAAGAGCGCCAAGATTTCCCCTAAATCTCTCTGTGAAACTCTGTGTCTTCTCTGCGTAACTCTGTGTCACTTCCCTTTGCCCCACAATTGAGGGAGTTTCCGGGAAATCCTTACACCAGCCACTTGTACATCACCAACGCATCCACAAACCCTTTGGTTGGATGATTAAACGCCCCTGGCAGCCGTCCAACGATGGCAAAACCCAGCTTTTGCCACAGCCGCACCGCGCCCTCGTTGGTAGAGGCGACAAAGTTGAACTGCATCGCCTTGTAACCCAATTCCACCGCCACCCGCTGCGAATGTTCACACATGGCTGTGGCCAGGCCCATGCCCCGCGCCTGGGAGGCGACCATGTAGCCGCAGTTGCACACGTGACTGCCCGGCCCTGCCTGGTTGGTTTTGAGGGTGTAGGTGCCCAGGATACGGCCGTCTACCTCCACCACAAACGTCTGGCGCGGTGTGTGCAGCCAGATTTGCCGTGCTTCTTCCTGGCTGGTGCCCCGCTCATAGGCGTACGTCTCCCCGGCCACCACAATTTCATGGAAGATGGGCCAGATGGACTCGAAATCCTGTTCAGTTGCTTCGCGAATAACCATGGGTGAGAAGCCATACGACCCAGCCAGCCAGCAGCACAAACAAGGCAGTTACCAGTAAAAAGGTCAGCTGGATCGGCGTGGCGTCGGAGTTGGTGATGGGGTTCGGCGGATGCAGCACCAGTTCGGCGCTAAAGTTGAACCAGAGCAGCACAAAGATGACGCTTACCCCCAACGCGCCGCGCAGGCGCGGCCAGGGCTGCCAGCTGCCCAGCACCAGTAAAATGGTGGCCACGGCCAGCCCGTTCAGCGAAGCGGCCATGCGTGGTTCCTGCAGAAAGACGGCGCCCCAGTTGTCCGCCGAAGCCACCATGCTCATGAAGACCCCGGCGGCATAAAAGCCCAGTGCCACCCAGCTGACGGGCACAAACCAGCGCCGCCAGGCGGGTTTATTGGTGAGCAGCAGCCCCAGGCCGAGTACGGCCGTTCCGCCAAAGCCCACCAGTCCAGTCCAGATCAAACCCACATGCAGGTACACAGACCGAATGCCGCCACCGAGCGTGCGCTCTTCTGGCCCCAGGACAATGAGCAGCATTACCCCGGCCAACAGCACCACGGGCACACTCCAGAACCAGCCGGGTAACGGCCGTTCCACCTGCTTTCTACCTCTTATCTGCATCCCGCACCTTTTTATCGGCATCACGCATCCTGGCATTGGGAGTTGGTGATCCGGCCACCGTGTCGATAATCTTGCGCCGCCACTTCTTCAGCTTGGAGCGGGTGCGGGCCACGATGTAGCGCGCCCGCCGCCATTCCCGGCGCGGCAGCGATACTTCCGGCGGGGTCACATCCCACTTCACCACAGAAGCAGCCCACGTCAGCCCGCCGCCAAATCCCACAAATACCACGTTGTCATCGGGGCGCAAACGGCCGTCGCGCACCGCATCACACAAAGCAATGGGAATCGACGCCGCCGAGGTGTTGCCCATGGAGTCCACGTTCATATAAAAGCGCTCCACCGGAATCCGCAGCCGCTTGGCCGCCGTCTCAATGATGCGCACATTGGCCTGGTGCGGCACGATCAGCGCCACTTCGTCCATGGTTAAACCCGCCTTGAGCACCGTTTCTTCCACCGAATCGGCCACCACCTGCGTGGCAAAACGAAACACCTGACGGCCGTTCATCTCCACCGTGTTTTTCTTGTGGCCATTGTGTAAATACTCTGGTCCCAGCATCGGCATCGGGTTGTGGTAAACGGCAGGCAGGCTGAGCATATCACCGCCTGACCCGTCAGAGCGTAAGGTGGACGACAACACTCCACCCGGTATTGAGGAACCTTTCAACACCACCGCACCCGCTCCGTCACCAAAGAGGATGCATGTGCCGCGATCTTGCCAATCCAACACCCGCGACATCGTTTCCGCACCAATCACCACCGCATTACGCACCGCCCCAGATTGGATCGACTGCGCCGCCATGCTCAGGCCATACACAAAACCGGAACACGCCGCGCTGAGATCAAACGCCCCAGCGCGCGTGGCGCCCAGGTAATCCTGTACCCGGCACGCCGTTGAAGGGAAAATGTACTCCGGCGTTGAGGTAGCCACAATAATCAAGTCCACCTGCGACGGATGCATATCGGCCACCACCAGGGCACGTGCCGCCGCTTCGAAGGCCAATGTGGCTGTGGTTTCTCGTTCATTCGCGATGCGCCGCTCGCGGATGCCGGTGCGCGTATAGATCCAGTCGTCAGAGGTATCGACCATCCGCGCCAGCTCATGGTTTGTCAAAATTTTGTCGGGACGAAAGCTGCCCCAACCGACAATGTGTGCATATTTCATAGAAATCCTCACCCGCATGACGGTAACCGCAGTGCAGTTAACCGAGTTACGGCCGAAACAAGTTAAAGTGTGGCTTTGTCTGCTCAGACTGCTCCAGCCCTCTTCCACAGTACAAAACCCAGGCGGGTGGCATCAGTTGCGCCACCCAACCATTCATCTAAGCAAGCGGCCAACAACAACTTACCTGAACGGACGGCCACTAATGTAAGCGGCCAACAATAACTTCCCTGATTGGAAGGCCGCTTACTCCAAGCCGTCCGCACAATTCCGTTAACCTATTTGCGGACGGCCACTAACCGTGGCTGATTATCCGCAGGCGCAGCCAAATGCCAACCTGCGAAGCAGCGCCGTTTGTAGCTTGACGGCACAACCTTTCCCGAATTAAACTGGCTGAATGCTGGGCAACGGCCGTTTCCATCCACAACTCACCCCAATACCCTCTGTCTTTTTGCCGTCTATGCCGTAACAGACTGCCCGCTAGATTAATAGTTTCAAGGAGAGCGACCATTTCCTATGGACAACAACCAGGAGCGCGCTATCCTAGCAAAAAAGTTTTTTGGCATCCAAGATTTTCATCTCCATTGCTTGAACTATGAGTTATAACGATTTCGATTCAAATACCCCAGCGGATCCTAGCAACCGGCGTATCTGGCTCATCTTGGGGGGGTGCCTGGTTACCTTGATGTGCCTGGCCTGTCTCGCCGTGGGTGCAGGCTACTACGCCTGGACCGAGTACAGTGACGAGATTTTGCAGCAACTGGCCACATCTACGCCAGAGCGCCGCGATAATGAAAATGAAGGGGAGGACCAACCCACCGAGCCGTCCAACGGAGGGCGCGAGGGGGAAGTTACGGCAACGGCCGTCATCGCCGAACAGCTCACCAGCACGCCAGATCCGGCCACAGCCACCCCGGCAGCAACCCCCAACGCCAATCTGGTCACCAGCGGCGCCATCAACGCGGTGATTCCCGCCGACATCGATCAACGCTTTCTGCCTGCCCGCGCCGATGAGGATCTCACCCTGCTGTACAGCAGCGACTACCCGGCACACGATTATTTTGATACGGCCGTACGCCTGGGCAAACAAAACCTGGGAGATAGAACAGTGGTCAGACCACCATATAACCTGGGTGATGGCGAACAGTTTTATAACGGCACCGATCGCCTCGACGCCACTCTGGTGGCTGTGACTGATCACGTTTACTTTTGGGTTGAGGACGGCCTGGACCTCGACCCAGCAGACATTAGAGAAGCGGCCGAGCGCTTCGAAAGTGAGTTTTATCCCCAGCTGGTACGTCTCTTTGGCGAGGTATGGACCCCGGGCATAGATGGCGACCCGCACTTCTCGGTGCTGCATGCCCAAAACGGAACCAGCGATGAACTGGGCCGTTTTAACAGCGAAGACGAATTCCCCCGGTCACTCTACCGCTACTCCAACGAGCAAGAGATGATTTACATGAACATGAACGAGCTGACGTTGGGCAGCAACCTGTACTACGGCACGCTGGTACACGAAGTGCAGCACCTTATCCAGTGGTATACTGACCCCAGCGAGTCAGTCTGGCTCAACGAAGGGCTGTCGCAGCTGGCCGAGCTCTACGTGGGCTTCGACGATACCGCTCCCAGCATCGACTACCTGGAGCAGCCGGAAATCCGCCTGAACAGCTGGAATTACGATGATGACCAGGTGTACGCTCATTATGCGGGGGCTTACCTGTTTTCGGTTTATTTGTGGGAACAGCTGGGTGATGCGGCCATCCAAGAGCTGGCGCGGCACCCGGCCAACGGCATGGCCAGCGTGTGGGCCATCCTGCAGGGATACCAGCCAGACACCTCGTTGGAACAGTTTTCTGCCGCCTGGGCCGCCGCCAACTACCTGGACGATGACAACGCGGCACGGCCGTATTACTACGAATCCCTCAACATCCGCCAGCCATACGTTGCCGCCAAGCTGGAACCCAGCGATCCTTCGCTGGAGCGGCTGGAGGAGATGGAACAGTTTGGCGTGCACTACATCGACTTGAGCAGTTTGCGGGGCGAGACAACCATTACTTTTGCCGGGGATACGGCCGTTGACCTCATCAGCGGACCACCGCGCAGCGGTGAGAAAATGTGGTACGCCCCCGGCATCGACGACATGAATGCCCAACTCACCGCCACCTTTGATCTCAGCGGCGTCAGCCAGGCCACCTTGCGCTACGCCGTCTGGTACGACCTGGAAGAAGATTACGATTACGCCTACGTCTCGGCCTCAACCGATGGCGGGCACACCTGGGAGATTTTGCTGCCAGCCCAGTATACGTCTGGCGAGTTTGGTCCGGCTTATAACGGCCGTTCCGCCGACGAAGAAGGCGCTGTGGATGGCTGGCTCAAACAGTCAATCAACCTCAGCAGCTACGCCGGGCAAATCATCCAGGTGCGCTTTGAGGTCCTCACCGATGGCGGCATCTCGGAGCGCGGCTTTGCCCTGGATGACATTGCCATTCCCGAGCTGGGGTATGAGTTGGATGTGGAAGGCAGCACCGACGGCTGGCAGGCCAACGGCTTTGTGCAGATTGGCTGGCAAATTCCGCAAAAATGGAGCATCCTGCTCATCGAGGAAGGCCCCAACCCCACCGTCACCACCCTGGAACTGAACCCCAGCAATCAGGGACAGTGGACCCTGGACATTGGCAAAGGCGGCGGCGTGTTGGTCATCATGCCGCAAACCGCCTTCACCAGCGAGACGGCCACCTACTGGCTAACCGTGGAACAGTGACCGGTTATCCGTTATCCGTGATCGGTAATCAGTAATCCGTTATCGGTAATCCGTTATCAGTTACGGATGACCGTTTACCGCTCACCGCTCACCGCTTACCGTTCACCGCTTACCGTTCACCGACTCCCCTTCATCCGTTCAAACTCCGCTTCCAGCTGCTGACGGGTCTGGCTGCGCGCCTGCTGCGCGTCTTGCTTGGCTGCTTCCCACCGGGCGATGGCTTCAGCCCGCAGATCATTGCCAGAGGCGGGGGTGAGCAGCAAGGCCGTCACGCCACCTACTAAAGCACCACATATTGCACCAGCCATAAAGCTAAAAACCTTGTTCATCGCTTAAGCTCCTTCTGTTCCGTTATCCGTTATCGGTTATCCGTTATCCATATCCGTTATCGGTGATCCGTTATCAGTTACGGATTACCGTTTACCGCTCACCGTTCACCGATTACCGGCAATTATACAGTACCGGCCAAACATCTGCCGATCCCGTACATCACTGCTATAATTTTTGCCATGTCTGAGTATATTGAAATTGAAACTGAGCTGAGCGACGACGGCCGTATCCTCATTGTCTATACGAATTTGCGCCTGAACGAAGGCGAGGTGGAGCAGTACAACTCCCCTGACGAAATGGAAGAAGGCACACCGGTGGCCCAGGCCCTGGCCGTCATCGAAGGTATGCACACGCTGCAAATTAAGGGCAGCGATCTCACCGTGCAGCGCGACCCAGACACACCCTGGCACATCATCATCAGCGATATTTCGGCCGCACTCAAGGACTTTTTCCTCTAGAAAATGTAATTAGGTAATTAAGTAATTGGGTAACTTACGCCTCAATTACTCAATTACCTAATTACTCAATTACCTCCCCATGCCTTCCACCCAACGCCGCACCCCCTCCCCCCGCACCATCCTGCTCGTTGTCGCCTTTGGCGTTTTTGTCGCCGCCGACGACCTGACGGTTGTCTCCACCATGCTGCGCCAGATCATATTCGACCTGGAAATTCCCCTGCCAGAGGGGTTGGACAGGGCCGCCTGGATTGTCAATGCCTACCTGATTGCCTATGTGGCGGTGATGCCCTTTATCGGCCGTTTGAGCGATATTTTAGGAAGGCGTGCTGTATACGTCGGGTCGCTGGTGCTCTTTTTGGCTGGCTCCATTTGGGTGCCCTTTGCCCCGGACCTGAACAGCTTCATCGTGGGGCGCGTGCTGACGGCGCTGGGTGGTGGCGCGATGGTGCCCGTGGCCATGGCCGTCATCGGCGATGTGTACCCGCGCGCGAGGCGGGCGTCGGCGCTGGGCACGTTGGGAGCAATTGACACGGCCGGTTGGGTGTGGGGACCGCTTTACGGCGCGCTGCTGATCCGCTTTTTGAGCTGGCAGTGGCAGTTCTACCTCAACATCCCGCTGAGCCTGCTGGGCATTGCCGCCGCCTGGTGGGCCCTGCGCGATTTGCCAGAACCCAAAACACGCGAGCGGATCGACTGGTTGGGTACGGCCGTTCTCACCATCTCCCTCATCAGCCTCAACATCGCCCTGCTCAACAGCGGCGACGTCCAGGCCGCTGGCGGCTTCGCCCAGCTGCAAACCGACAACCCACCGACCAACACCACCCTCCTCTACACCATCGCCGCCATCACCTTCCTCCTCTTCCTGGCCATCGAATACTTTCTCGGCAAGCAAAACCACTCACAAACCCCAGAAGCAGTCACCCCCTCACCCCCTCACCCTGTCACCCCTTCACCCCTTCACCCCTTCACCCCTTCACCTCCCCCTCCCCTCATCGACCTCACCCTCTTCCGCCGCCGCAACTTCTCGCCCGCCATCCTCATCAACTTCCTGGTGGGTGGCATCTTGATCATCGCCATGGTGAACGTACCGCTGCTGATCAACGTGCTGGAGTTTGACGTGGAAACGGCCGCACTCACCAGCGGCTATCTGCTCAGCGGCATGACCGGGGCGATGGCCGTCATGGCCTGGGTCGGTGGGCAGCTGACCGAACGCTGGAGCTACCGTCCGGTAACGGCCGTTGGCCTGCTCTTTTGCGCTGTGGGCATGGGGTTGATGGGCTGGCTGTGGCTGGTGGACACGCCCTACCTCAACATGGCCGCTCACCTGGTTATCCTGGGCATTGGCTTTGGCCTGGTGATTGCCCCGATTGGAACGGCCGTCATCAATGCCGCCCCGGAAGACCAACGCGGCATCGCCAGCAGCCTGGTGATTGTACTGCGCCTCATGGGCATGAGCGTCGGGCTGTCTGGCCTTACCGCCTGGGGCCTGTACCGCTTCGAGATTCTGCGCAAGCTCATCGACCTGCCCAACCTGCCGCTGGGCGACCCCACCTACCAGCAAGCGCTGGCCAACGGCCTCACCGAAGTGACCGTTTCTGTGCTCACCGAAACCTTCCTCATTTCGGCCGGTGTGGCCTTGATCGCCCTGTTCGTAGCCATCTGGCTAAAGCAGGATTAGCCTGGTGTGAAAATTCCCCACGGCTTGCCTTCCCCTCGCTATACTCAACGCTAATCTTGTTAACTCATCAAGTCCGCTTCGTGCTAATTCGCGAAATTCGCGGCAGAAACCTTTATCCACATAACTCCTAAACATATCAACAAAAGAAGGAACAACATGTCAAAGCCGCTCAAGACTGTACTTTTCCTCGTTCCCAGCGGACTGGTACTCTTTTTCATCCTGCGTTGGCTGGTGCAGCAAGCCAGCCCCATGCCGGACAATTTAGGAGTGGAGAACGGCCGTCTCGCACTTTGCCCCGACAGCCCCAACTGCGTCTCCACCCAGGCCACTGATGAGCAGCACGGCATTGCACCGATTGTCTATGATGACGAAACGGCCGCGGCCCACGCCACCCTCCTGGCTATTCTGCAAGCTGACCCCACCTACACAATCATCACCGACACCCCCACCTACATTCACGCCGAGGCGCGAACGGCCGTGTGGCAGTTCATCGACGACGTGGAGTTTACCTTCGACGAGGCCGCGAGCCTGATACATTTTCGTTCGGCCTCCCGGCTGGGCTATGGTGACGGGGGCACCAACCGCCAGCGCATGGAAAAAATTCGCCGCGAATTTGCAGCCACCCCCTAGATTTGCTCCCCCAGCAATTCCAGACATGGCGAGCTTCGTAGGGGCGGGACAGGCGGGACTCAACCCTGGCCCAACGAAAGGCCTTCTGTCCCGCCTGTCTCGCCCAAAACTGCCCCTAACGAAAGGCAGGGCGAGAGGGACGGAAACAAGGCCGCCTGTCTGTCCACAAAATTTGCCGTGCCATCCCGCCCCTACACCATTTTTTGAATTATTGTTGCCGGTCACAAAACCCCCGTTTCCAGCAGAGCTTGCACCGTGATGCCAATCCCGGCAATAGTGATGAACAAGGCGCTGGCCGCAGGCAGCAGGCGCAGCAGCCCCGATTGGCGCGCGGGCAGGCGGGCAAACAGCTGGCCCGCGTAAACCATCGCCAAACCAATGCCGGTGAGCACACTGGCCAGGCCAATGCTAAAGGCCACAATCAGCACCAGGCCAAAGCCCACCTTTTGCAAAGCCACGGCGCTCAGCAGCAAAATCAGGGCCGAGGGGCAGGGCAGCAGCCCGCCAGACACGCCCAGCGCCAGCAGACTGCGCCAGCCCATCTGTGGTTGGGGGGTGTGAGTATGGCCGACGCCAAAATGGGTGTGATAGCCCTCCTCGTGTTCGTCGGCGGGCTGGCGGTGGTGCAGCCAGCTGCTCAGGTGCCCGCGGAAGAGCGAGAAGCCAATGCCAACCACCAGCACACCCGACAAGACGCCCAACCACGGGTACAGCCTCTCCGGCAGGATATAGCGCGAAGCAAACAGCACCAGCAGGCCAAAAGCAAAAACGCCCGCCGTATGGGTGACGGTGGTAGTCAGACCCAGAAACAGGGCATGTTTGGGCGTGCCGCGTGAGCCCACCAGGTAAGCGCCGACAATCGTTTTACCGTGGCCGGGCGTGAGCGCGTGGGCCGCCCCCAGGCCAAAGGCAACCATCAGGGCAATGACAATCGCACCCGGTCGGTCCAGGGCAGTGGAAAGCAGATTGGCAAATTCGTCCTGGCTGAAGCGGTTGGCGTTGGGCGTAACGGCCGTTTCCCCCACCCCCCCACTTTCTCCCTCTGGTTCCACCGCCGCCCCGGCTGCGGCAAACTGCACCTGCGCCGCGCCAACCGCCAGCGGCGCCTGCAGCAAATCATCCGGGTAGCGGCGCAGCTGATGGCTAACGTCTTGAGAAGGAGCGCTGCTTTGCAGGATGGTGAGTTCGGGAACGGCCGTTACCACCGTTTCCTGCCAGCCCAGCCGGTCGGGAAAGTTGTTGTCGCTGTAGTTGAGCTGCCAGGGCTGATCGCTTGGGGGGAGAACGGCCGTGGCCGTCAGCTCCAGGCGCATGGTGGGCAGGTCGCCCTGGCCAGGCGGGAACTCAATTGTCCACGACTGCGGCGTCACTTCCACGCGTTGGTTGTTTACCGTGAGCGACAAATTTTGTGCCAGGATGTGGGCCTGCTGGCTGGCGTATGTTTCCTCCTCGGCGGTGTCCACTGCCCCGTCGTGGTTCTGGTCCAGCTGCTGGCGTTCCTGGAAGGTAGGAATTTCCGCCATGTCGATGATGTAGAGTACATGTACGGCTTCTGGTTGGAGCTCCAGCCATGTGTAGCGGCTGATGGTGAAGTTGCCCAGCGGGTGTGCCCACGCGGCCGGGACCAGGACAAACAGGATCAGCAGCGCGGCCAAAGTAGAAATCATTTGTTTTCGGTTAAGGCTCATAGTGAACTCCGTTATAAAAATGGGACGCTGATAAACACCTGGATTCCCGCCTTCGCGGGAATGACAAACACCCCGTAGCCGCGGTTTCTTACCGCGCAAAAGCGCGGATTGGAATCCGCGGCTACGGAAGGGTGGACAGTGTTTCCTGGGCGATTTGGGCCTGGATGAAGTCGAAATGGGGGTTGAGGTCCAGGGCGGTGGCCAGGTGCTGTTTAGCTTGTTGTGTGTTGCCCTGCGCGGCGGCAATCATGCCCGCGTGGTAGTAGAACAGCGCTTCCGGGGTGCCCAGCCGCAGCGCCTGTTCGCTGGCAGCGGCCGCTTCGTCGAGACGGCCGTTTTTCAACAGCGTCCACGCCAGCACATCATAGCCGTAGACATCCGGGCGGTTGGCCAGCTCCGCTTCGGCGGCGGCCAGGGCCGCTTCCAGGTTTGTATCGTGGTTGGCGTAGAAGAGCGCCAGCTGGCGACCCTCCAGGGCCGCGTCGGTCCTTCCCAGGTCGGCGATGAAGGCCACGGTGTCGTACTGCTGCTGTGCGGCCGTTTCATTCCCGGCCAGCGCATAAAAATCGCCCAGGGCAGCCACAAACGCTGGCTGCGGCAGGCGCGCCACCAACTGCTCGTACAGGGCAATGGCCTGCTCAAACTTGCCCTGCGCGGCAGCCACTTTGCCCTCACCAACGAGCACCAGGTAGTAGTCGGGCCAGGTCTGCCTGGCGGCGGCGTACTGTACAGCCGCGGTAGTCACATCACCGCTGTTGAAATAGAGTTCACCCAGCTGGAACTGGTACCAGGCCAGCCGCTCGCCCGTCAGGCCAATTGCCTCAGCGTCAGCCACGGCCTGCTGCATCCAATCGATGGCCGCAGCCGCGTCCCCTTGGACCCAGGCTAAGCGGGCGGCACGGCTGTAAACGGCCGCTCCCGGCGCCTGTTCCACTAACGTTTTGTAAGCCACTTCGGCCTCGTCGTAACGCCCCAGCTCCAGGCTGGCATCACCGATGGTGGCCAGAGCCTGCAGCGCACCGGGGTCGAAGTTGTACACTCGCTGGGCCATTTCCAGCGCCCCGGCAAAGTCGTGTTGGGAGATGAGCGTGGCGGCCAGGTAAGCCAGGGTGAGCTCGTAGTTGGGGTTGATGATCAGGGCCTGCTCCAGCGCCGCCTGGGCACGGCCGTAAGCCGCCGCATCACCCGTTTCGCGCCCTTTTTGCAGGTACGCCTGCCCCAGGTAGGTCAGGCTGATGTAGTCGCGGTCGTCGCGCTGCGCTTTTTGCTGCCAGAAGGCAATATGCTCATCGCTGCTTTTCATGGCGTGACCGGCCGGGATGTTTTCCACGGGAATGGTGATCTGCTCTGGTTCAGCATTGGCGGCGAAGGGATGTTTGGGATTGAAAAGATAAGAGCCGAGAATGAATACGGCCGTTGCCAAAACCAGAATTATCGTTTTACGTGTGGCCATAGGAACACCTTTGGGAAATTAGAGATTGGAGATTGGAGATTGGAGATTGTGTGTCATCTCCAATCTCCAATCTCCAGTTAACCTAGTTGGCCGGAGCCAGATACGGGAAGCTGGTCAAAAAAGGTACGTCGTTTGAGTCAACGCAGTCGCTGGTGAGCACGGGGGAGCCATTGGCGCCCAGGCCGCCGGTGACCACAAACAGCTCAAAGTCGATGACGTCTTCCGCCAGCTGACGACCGTTCAGCGGACCCGTGGTGAAGCCAGCAGTGGAGGTTGTGTCCAGCGTCAGCACGTCGGGCAGCAGCAGGCTGGTGACAAATGCCGCTTCGTCGGCAGTGTAGCCAGAGCCGTCCAGGCCGCTCAGCGCCAGCAGATTGGCTTGAAACTCATCGGACCATTCGGCCACGTCGTGGGCTGGGGTGGTGGCGTTGTAGGCATCTTTGCTGCCGGAGGGGATGAGCACGGTGTTGAGCGCCGGTTTGCCCATGCGGTCAATCATGCCCGTGCGGTCGGCCGTGCGGGCCCAGATGTTGACGGTGGCGGAATCATCGGTGATGCGATCGCTGGGCAGTTCCAGCACGATGGCCGTGACGTTGGCCCCAGCAAAGAAGTCATTTTGGTTGCCGTCGCAGAAGGTGCGGCTGCCGCCAGCGCCCAGCACCTGGTCCTGGAAAGCCACCAGGTCAAAGAAGAACGGATCGTCACGCACACCGACATACAGGGAACCGCCGCCGCGGACCGGGATGTTGGCTTCATTGGTTCCGCGAGCGAGACGCCGCTTACCGCCTACTTCGAACAGCTGGATCGGCTGCTGGCCGCGGCGGTTGGTCTGCCCTGCCCGCACGACGTAAACGAGGTCTTCATGGTAATCGCCGTTGTTGTCGATAACAAATTCATACTGGGCATGCGGCCGTAACGCCGTACCACTCAACACACCGGCCAGGGGGTTGACGGTCATCACCATGACGGTGTTCTCACCGTTGGTAAAGGCATAGACGTCGTTGATGTCGGTACGGCCGTCTTGCTGCACCAGCGGCGCATCCAGGTGGTCGGCCGCGCCAATGGCGGAGGCCGAAACTCCCAGCACCATGGCAGCCGCCATCAGCAGCAATAGGGCAATATTGCGAATCTTTTTCATTTCGATTTACTCCTTTACGATTTGTTTTGGTCGGGAAATTTGGTGTTTACTTCAAGGACAGGCTGGGTAGATCTATCGCATGCATAACCTCCTTAATCTAATTTTGTGCGTGACACATTGCCGATTACGCACCAGCCGCTTTTTTGCATTCATGCCAGAAATGATGGCTGGCGGTTCGTGGGAGATTACGCAGCGCGGTTAGCTTTGCATTCATTTTGCCAAAATTCGGCGTTTGACCAGAGGTGCGGCAGCAAAAAAGGCCCCTCGCATGAGGGGCATGCTGAGTTGAAAAGTGGCTGAGGGAAGATCAGGAAGAAGCAGCTCCCAGCAGGATGATCTGATCCGGCGTGGGCGTTTCGCTGCCGCCCGCTGGCTCGATGGAAACCCCTACGGCATCGTAGGAAGACGCCAGGGTGGCATCGACGGGCAAGGTGACACGGCCGTTTTCATCCACGCTAAAAACTCCCGCACTCAACGGCTGGTCGCCGCGAATGATCCACAGCTGGTACGCCTGGTCGGCGCTGAGCTGCGGCAGGTTGCGGGCTACAAAGGTGGCGCTGGCGGCCTCGGGCGCAACCGTCAGGGTGGCCGCGGCGGCCGGATTTTCCCCGGTGATGTCGCCCAGGGCCAGGGTGGTGGCGCCGGGTGCCTGGTACGACGCCAAAACATCTTCCTGCGCTTCCAACTGCTGCTGTAACGATTCGTTGCGCACACGCAGCTGTTCGTTATCGGCCCGCAGCGCGGCCAACTCTTCCACCAACCCGTTGGTATCGCTGGTGAGGTCGGCCACCTGGGCTTGCAGCTGGTTCACCTGCTGGCTGAGCGCAATGGCCCACACAAACAGGACAATGGCGGCGAGTGCGGCCGTTCCGGCCAGCACCGGCATCGCTACACTTTGGCGCAGGCGTTCCCACCAGGAAAGTTGGGGAGGAGACGGCCGTTCCCCTCCCCGTTTTTGTGGCGCAGACTGGGCAACACGCGCCCGGGCATCGGCCTGGACGCGCGCCATGAGGTTTGCCTTAACACTGGGGGAAGGCGGTATGGGATCAATGGCGAGAGGCAGTTGTTCGGCCGCTTCTTGAAAGGCCACCAGGCGCGCTTTGGCTGCCGGGTCACCGGCCACGTAGGCCTCCACCTCCGCCTTTTCTTCCGCAGTCAGGGCATCGAGGGCATAAAATGGAAATAGTTCCTCTTCAATCCGTTTGTTCATAGTTCAATTCCTGCGGATTCCAGCGCCGAGCGCAGCTTCTGCAAGCCAAGCCGGGCGCGGGTGTGGATGGTGCCTAACGGCGTGTCGGTAGCCTGGGCTATCTCCTGGCGGGTTAACCCCTGAAAATAGGCCAGCTCAATCACCTCGTACTGCTCTGGCGACAGCACCGTTAAGACGGACCGTATCCGCTCCTGTGCAATGTGTAAATCGGCCGTTTCGGCCACACTGCCGCCATCCGGCTGCCGCAGCATGCGTTCCTCTTCCGCTTTGCTGCGTGCGGCTTGCGGCCGTATCTTTTGCCGACGCGTCATGTCAATGGCCAGCCGCCGCCCGATGCTAAACATCCAGGTGCTGAACTTTCCCTGCGCCGGATCGAACGTCTGGGCCTTGTCCCAAACCCGCCAAAAAGTTTCCTGCACAATCTCTTCGGCAATGGATCGATCCTGCACCACCCGCAGCACAACGCCCATCAGCGTGGCGGCATAGCGATCATAGAGTGTTTCCAGGGCAGCGCTGTCACCAGCGGCTACCCTGGCCATCAGATGTTCGTCTGCAGCACTCATCTGCTGCTTCGACTCCACCGGCGGCTTTTGACACTACTTTTCATGAATCAAATGTCCTTTGCTTTTGTATACGCAGGGTGAGGGGATTTGAATTTCTGAATGGGCGAGATGAATGTAAAACGGCCGTTCCTGCGTAATCTCCTGTGTCAACCGATAAAAAAGGAGTGTTCCTATGGTACTCAACTTATCCCAAAGCCACAAAAATGGGACCGAATCTGCAGAACCGGACTTATCTGCCCCAATGCCCGCCGGACCAATTGTTTACCGGGAAGACGGCCGCATTGATTGGGGCAGAATGTGGGATTCGTTCTGCGTGCTGGCCCTGGACGGCGGCCCACCGCACCGGGGCGACCTGCTGCCAGCGCCCACCAACCCAGACATCCACAGCCCCAACTACCACTTTGCCGTGGCCGAGATCAGCCGGGGAATTTTTGAGGTGTCGGGGTTAACGGCCGTACCCGCCAAACCGGGCTGGCTGCAAATGCAGTGCCGCTCAGCTGGGCAGGCCCGCTGGCTGGCCGAAGCCATCGTCCAGGAAAATGTGCAGGCGCGGCGTGAAGGCAACTGGCTGCTGGTGCCGGTGGGGGACGAGTTCCGGCTGAAGCACGAGATCAAAAATGTGATTACGGCCGTAGCGAAAACCACCCACTACTGGCAGGAGCATCTCGCCGTTGAGGTAAAACAAACCCTGGCCTTGCAGGATAAAATTGCCGCCGTCTGGCACAAAATTCGGAGCTGGTTTTCTATTTGATTGACAAATTTTCCAGAAAAAGGTAAACCGCTGTGTAACACCAAACAACAACGGTCACCATCGAGGAAAATGTCATGAAAAACCATCCAGCGCGTTTGCTCTTTTTGCTGATTGCCCTGCTGGCGGCCTGCACACCAGACGCCGTACCCACACCGCCGCCCACAAACGACACCACCAACGAAGCCCAGCCCGAAACGGCCGCTGCGGCCGTTCCCCCACCCACAACAACGCCAGAAGCCGCGCCAATCGCCACCGCCACGGCCGTGCCTGAAGCAGCAGAAGCGCTGCCTGCCGCACCCGGCAGCCCGCTGATGTTGGTAGACCAGGTGGGCGGGGCCGCCATGACAGTGGCGGTTTCCGGTGAAATGGCTTTTGTGGGGGAAGGAGTGCGGGTAACGGCCGTTTCCCTCACTGACCCTGCCCATCCGCAGGTGGTGGGGCGCTCGGCGCCGCTGGGCGGTGTGGTGCGCCTGCTGGAGCTGTACCGGGATGCCGCCTACGTGGTCGCAGAAACGGGCTGGATCGATGTGCTGGACGTGAGCAATCCGGCCGACATGCAGCCCAGCGCCCGGCTGGCGCTGGTTGGCGTGGCGCAAAGCATGGCCATCGCCGACAATTTTCTGTATGTTACGGCCGTTACCGGCCGCGATGAAACTACCTTGAGCACGTGGGACATTGGCGAGATGGCGACGGCCGTTACTTCGACTTCGCTCAGTACAAGCCCCGCCGCCAGCCTCACCCTGCCCACCGACGCGCAAACCCGGCTGACCAGCACGGGCCAACTGCTGTTCGTCAGCCAATCCGGACGCATCGATTTGTTCGACATCACCCAGCCGGGACAGCCCCAGGCGGTTGGCGCGCTGGAGGATTTTGAAGGTTTTGCCGTGCAGCCAGCGCTGCCCCTGGCCGACGGCCGTCTACTGTACGCCAACGAGTTTTTCCACATGTTCACCATTGAAAACCCGGCTGCGGCCGGGCGGATGGGTTATGCCGACTATAGCAACTTTCAGGTGACCGACAGCACCGCACGCCAGGGTGGCTTTATGACGATGCGGGCGGAAACAGCCGTCCTCATCGACACCGGCACCATCGCTGCCCCAGCCGGACCATCCTTCATCTGGACCATTGATACCACTCCCATCGGTAAATTTCCGGAGAGAGTCGCCGAACTGCCCTTTACCGCCAACGATGTGGCGTTCATTGATGCGCTGGCAGTAGCAGCGCACGAGCGTGGCCTCAGCCTGATCGATTTGACAGATACGGCCGCACCGGTTTTGCTGGGTGAACTGGCGTGGGGAACGGCCGTTTCGCCGAGCGAGCCACTAGCCGGGTTCACCACCGGCAGCGCCGTGCCCAGCGAAGTTTTTACCTTCGATTTGAGTGATCCGTTGGCCCGTGAGCTGTTTTTGTCGCTGCAAAGGTACAACATCGGCAGCGCGGTTCTGGGCGATGTCCAGGTGGTGGCCGACCCGGCAGCGGGTTATCCTGGCGCAGGCCTGGTGCAGCTTGACGTGACAAATCCGACGGCGCCGGTGGAGACGGCCGTTATCGATCCCAAAATCAACACCTTGTGGCAAAACGGGGAATGGCTGTTTGGCACCGGCAGCGGGCTGCACACCTTTGCCCTCAATACGGCTGGCGTGTTGGAATCCGTAGCGGTGTGCGAGGATTGTTACGACGGTGGCATCAGCGCCATCCTGGGGGTGGCACCAGGTGTGCTGCATCTCCTGGGGCAAAATGGCGTTTACATCGTAACCGCCGCCGACCCCACCAGCCTGGCTCCGGCCAACTTTATCCCCGCCGACTTTTGGATCACCGATGGGACCGTGCTGCCCGGCCACAACACAGCTTACTACCTGGGCACCCCATGCAGTGCCGGGGCGTTGACCTGCGCTGGCAGCACGCTGTGGACCCTGGCGACAGACAATGCACTGGCGCCAGAAATTGTGAATGAGCAGGCAGTTTCTGGCGATGCGCGCCAGCTCCTTTTGTTTGGCGACATGCTGTGGGTTGTGACGACGGACGGCCGTTTACACCCCTACGACCTGACCAACCCATTGGCTCCACAGCCGTTGGACCAGGCCATGCCGCTGCCCCTGGCGATGTCGGTGGTGCAGACGGCCGTTAGCGCTGACACACTCTACATTTTTCATCCAGAAATGGGCCTCCTGGCGTATCAATTGGCCAGGAGATAGAACGAGGTAATTGGGAAATTGGGTAATTGCAATACGCCAAAATTACCCAATTACCCAATATCAGCTATCTACGCTTTTTTCTCTTTCTCTCTAATCGCCAGGGCGATGTGCAGTTCGTCGAGCTGGCGCTGCACCACGGGGGACGGGGCGCTGGCCATCAGGTCAGTGGCCTGGGCCGTCTTGGGGAAGGCCATCACCTCGCGGATGTTGGGCTCACCGGCCATCAGCGCCACCAGCCGATCGATGCCGGGGGCAATGCCGCCGTGCGGCGGGGCGCCGTACTCAAACGCCTCCAGCATGTGGCCAAACTGATCCTCAGCCTCTTCCCAGGAGAAGCCGATCAGCTCCATGATCTTGCGTTGTAACGGCCGTTCGTGAATACGAATACTGCCGCCTGCCACCTCAAAACCGTTGCACACCAGGTCGTACTGCTCGCTCAGCACCTGGCCCGGATCGCTGTCTAGCAGCGGAATATGGGCCCGCTTCGGCGCCGTAAACATGTGGTGGCTGGGCGCGTAATGGCCGTCTTCCATGCCCTCTTCAAACAAGGGGAAGTCCACCACCCAGGCAAACGCCAGCGTGTTGGTATTGGTCAACCCCAGGCGGTTGCCCATTTCGGTGCGCAGCGTGTGCAGCACTTCATGCACAATCACCTTCGTGTCGCTGGAAATCAAAATCAAATCGCCGGGGCCAGCTTCCAATCGTTCTGTGATGGCGATGAGCTGCTCCACAGTGAAGAATTTGGCAATGGGGCCGCGCACTTCTTCCGTCTCCGGGTGGATGGCCAGCCAGGCCAACCCTTTGGCGCCTGCTTCCCTGGCCAGGTCTTCCAGCTCGGTCAGCTGCTTACGGCTGTAGTCGCCGCAGCCCGGCACGCAAATGGCTTTCACCGGGTTGCCCGCGGCCACGTTCTCCGCAAACACGCGGAAGGCGCTGTCTGCCACGATGTCGCCAATGCTCACCAGCTCCAGCCCGTAGCGCAAATCGGGGCGATCGGTGCCATAGCGGTCCACCACGTCGCCATAGCTCAGGCGCGGGAATTTTTCGTAGGCCAGGGGCACCAGGCTGGCGTGTTTCACCATGCCCACCATCAGCTCCTCAACCAGGTTGAGGATATCATCGCGCTCGACAAAGCTCATTTCCATGTCCAGCTGGGTAAATTCCGGCTGGCGGTCGGCGCGCAAATCTTCATCGCGGAAGCAGCGGGCAATCTGGAAGTAGCGTTCGTAACCCGCCACCATCAGCAGCTGTTTGAGCTGCTGCGGGCTTTGCGGCAGGGCGTAAAACTGGCCAGGATGCACGCGGCTGGGCACCAGGTAGTCGCGGGCGCCTTCGGGCGTGCTTTTGAACAGGATGGGGGTTTCCACTTCCAAAAAGCCGCGTTTGTCTAGAAAATCGCGAATGAACTTGATGGCCTTGTGGCGAATAGTGAGGTTGCGCTGGAGACGTTCGCGGCGCAGGTCCAGGTAGCGAAACTTGAGCCGCAGGCTCTCGTCCACCGGCTCGTCTCGATCGATGAGGAATGGCGGTGTTTTGGCCGGATTCAGCACCACCACTTCACGGGCAATCACCTCGATGGCCCCGGTGGCAAGATTTTCATTTTCCTGGCCAGACGGCCGTTGCGACACCACACCGGTTACCTGGATCACATACTCGCTGCGAATCTGCTCAGCCGCGGCAAAACCCTCTTGAGTCTCGCTGGCATTCACCACCACCTGTGTCTTGCCATCCCGGTCGCGCAAATCGATAAAAATGACCCCGCCCATGTCGCGGCGGCGATTGACCCAGCCTGCCAGCGTTACTGTTTCTCCTACGTTTTCAAGCCGCAGTTCCCCGCAGCTGTGTGTTTTTAGCATGCTGATTTTCCTTCTAGTTCTAGAGCTTTTCCGAGAGCGAGTCCCGCTGAATCAAGCCAACCCTGTTCCCTTGAGATACGGCTCCTTGTGATTGTGAAAATTGTATCATGCCCCCGAACTGGCGACAATTGAAGAACTTGGGCAGCACAGCAGCAAAATAGACAGGAAAATAGTAGAAAAGGACTGTTGATGATTGATAAGAAAAGGCCTGCACAAATTGACACGAGTCCGTTTAATTGTTAGAATCTGACTGCATTATGGAAGAAACTCAATTTAAGTAAACAAGGAAAGGAACCATGGACCTTCTTGAGCAAACAAATGTAGAAACTATCAATCTGACCGATGCAGCGGTTAACACCGTTAAGAACCTATTGGTGCAAAAAGAAGTCCCCAATCATGGTTTGCGCGTTTTTGTCTCCGGCGGCGGCTGCTCCGGCTTGCAGTACGGCATGGCTTTGGAAGCCGAAGCCCGGCCTTATGACCACGTCATCGAAAAAGAGGGGGTAAAGGTCTTTGTGGACCCCACGAGCATGATGTATCTGAACAACGCAACCATCGATTACGAAGACAGCATCATGGGCGGTGGCTTTAAGATTGAAAATCCCAACGCGGTGTCCAGCTGTGGCTGCGGCACTTCCTTCAAAACAGCAGGCAGTACAGGCGCTTCCGAGGGTGGTGGCGGCTGCGGCTGTGGCTAAACCAGCCTTTTTTCTTCATTGTTAACTGAGCAGCGGGGCGTGAAAACGCCCCGTTTTTTTATTGAAATCTGATGAAATACTTTACCGTTGAAGAAGCCAATGCCTTGCTGCCCACACTGGAACCGTTGATGAAAAAGCTGCTGGCGCGGCGCGCCCGTGCTTCGCGGCTGGCTCAACAAATGGGACATCTACTGGGGGATTATCGCAGCAACGTGGGGGCAGCTGAGCTGTCTATACTCACGCAGGATTTTGTGGCCATCGAACGCATGTTGGCACGAATTCAGGCCTATGGGGTGGTCGTCAAGGACGTAAACGCCGGGCTGCTGGACTTTCTCTCGCAGCGCAACGGCCGTGACATCTACCTCTGCTGGCGTTATGGGGAAGAGCGGGTGGCTTACTACCACGAACTGCACACCGGTTTTGCCGGGCGGCAGCAAATCGATTAGACAAAAAAGACGGCCGTTGGTGGGCAACGGCCGTCTTCACTTTTACTGATTACCGGTCACCGATTACCGGCTTTACCGCTCGTCCATCGGCACATAGTCCCGTTTGTCCTCACCCAGGTAAATCTGGCGCGGCCGGGCAATCTTCTGTTCCGGATCTTCCAGCATCTCCACCCACTGCGACAGCCAGCCAATCGTGCGCGGAATGGCAAACAGCACCGGGAACATGGCGATGGGGAAGCGCATCGCCTGGTAAATGATGCCCGAGTAGAAGTCTACGTTTGGATATAAGTTGCGCTGCACAAAGAAGTCATCTTCCAGCGCGATCCGCTCCAGCTCCAGAGCAATGTCCAGCAGCGGGTTTTTGCCCGTCACCTCAAACACCTCGTCGGCCACCTGCTTAATGATGCGCGCCCGCGGATCGTAGTTCTTATACACGCGGTGACCAAAGCCCATGAGCAGCCGTTCACGATTCTTGACGCCCTGGATGAATTCGGGCACGTGTTTCACGTCACCAATATCCACCAACATGCGCAGCACCGCTTCGTTAGCCCCACCATGCAGCGGGCCGTACAGTGCCGCCGCCGCACCAGCCATCGCCGTGTAGGGGTCGGTATGGCTGGAACCAATCACCCGCATCGTCGCCGTGCCGCAGTTTTGCTCATGGTCAGCATGCAAAATGAACAGCACGTCCAGGGCACGCTCCAACACCGGATTGGGCTGGTATTTTACTTCCGTCATCCTGTCCAGCATGTTCAAGAAGTTGCCCGTATAGCTCAGATCGTTATCCGGATAGACGTAGGGCAGCCCGCGGCTGTGCCGGTAAGAAAAGGCGGCTACGGTAGGCAATTTGGCAATCAGGCGGTGAATCTGCTTGGTGCGAATCCAAGGGTCAGAAATGTCACGTCCTTCTGGGTAGTAAGTAGACATGGCGGCCAGCGTGGCGATGTACATGCCCATCGGGTGGGCATCGTGCCGGAAGGCTTTCATGAGCTGGGTGATGTTCTCATGCACAAAGGTGTGGTGCAGAATGACGTACTCCCACTCATCATACTGTTCTTTGGTGGGCAGTTCGCCATATAAAATCAGGTACGCTGTTTCCAGGTAGTTGGACTTTTCTGCAAGCTGCTCAATGGGGTAGCCACGATACTGCAAAATCCCTTTATCGCCGTCAATGTAGGTAATGGTGCTCTTGGTCGAAGCGGTATTCTTGAAGGCCGGATCGTAGCTCATCATGCCAAAATCATCTTCATTAACTTTGATCTGGCGCAGAGCCATCGCGTCGATGGTATCGTGCTGAATGGGAACTTCATAGGTGCGGCCGGTTCGGTTATCGGTAATAGTTAGGGTATCTTTTGACATGAGTACCTCCATTCATACTCTGTGGTAAATGGTTGAAATGATTTAGACCGTTGGGGTGGTTGGCCCCAGTTATACTGGTTGGCAGCAGATTGGTTGTGGCCAGTCTGCTGTGCTGCACAGGTGGCGGCAAAGGCTGTGGTTCTAAAGTGGAAATTCTGTAGAGTAAGCCTGTTGGTAAATAAGTATATCTTTTTTTAGCAAACTCCACATAGGCACATGGCCGAAATCGATACCTGTTTCTTATGGTACAACCATCTTCAGGCTTATGAGTTGCGATGGGCATGCGCCTGGCGTACGAGGGCCACGGCCGTTTCCACCGAATCCACTTCCCCCGCTGCCTGGGCTTCTTGAATGAGCCGCAGCAAACGGCCGATTTCCGGGCCAGGCGGGATTTGCAGCAGTTCCATGAGGGTACGGCCGTCTACCAATGACGGCGGTGCCACCGTTTCTTCATGACGTTCAAAGTAGTGGTAGCACAACGCCTGCACCACGCGCTGCAGCGCCTGCCACTGGTCGTCTGGCCCCGTGCCGTTGTAGGTCGCCAGGTGATCGGCCAGGGAGAGCAGGGTGATGTTAATGCCCGCCGCGGCCGTGGCACGGAAGTAGCGGTACACCGCCCGCCGTGACGGATTTCCGCCGCTGTTGGCCAGGTGCAGCGGCCGCATGTGCCCGGCGACCATTTTCTTCACAAGGGCCACCGCTTCGTTGCTCAGGCATAGCCGGTGCAGAATCTGCCCGGTTAAATCGGCGCCCACCTGCTCGTGCGCCAAAAAGCGAATCCGTTGACCACCTGCCCCGTCTGGCTCAATCGATTGGGTCTGGGCCTTGCCCACATCGTGGAACAGGGCACCCAAACGCAGGAGGAGACGGCCGTTTACCCCCCCATCCACCTCTGCCTGCCACATCGCCTGGATCTGTTCTGCGTAGGGTTCTAAGATTTTTTTAACCGCAAAGAACACGGAGGGCGCAAAGCTTTTACCTTCTTCTCTTTGCGCCCTTTGCGCCCTTTGCGGTTCAATTGCATCCTCAACCAAGGTGAGCCAGCGCAGCACGGAAAGGGTGTGGGCCAGCACCGGTTCATGGTGCGGCGCGGACTGTTCGACGGTACTCAGGGCCATGATGTCGGGCAAAAGTTCGGCCAACAGTCCGAATCGGGCCAGGTCGGCCAGGGCGCGGTGCGGCGCGGCCGCTGCCAGCAGCTTTAGCAGCTCATCGCGCAGGCGTTCTGTGGCGCTTTCATGCAAGTGGGGGGCCGTGGTGCGTACGGCCGTTTCCGTCTCTGGCGTCAGCGAAAAGCCCAGGCTGTGCACCAGGCGCACTGCTCGCAGCGCCCGGACCGGGTCGTCGCGCAGGCTGTGCTCGTGAATGGCCCGCACCACGCCAGCCGCCACATCGGCCTGCCCGTGGTGTGGATCGATGAGCGACGCCGCGGTGGTGGCCGTGGCCGGTAGAGCCATCGCGTTGATTGTCAGGTCGCGGTCGCGCAGGTCAGCCGCCAGGTCCGGGCCGCGAAAGCGGGCAAAGTCCAGGCTGGTGTGCGCTTCGGGCAGGATGACCCGCCCGGTGTCCCGTTCACGGTCCAGCACGTAGGCGGGCACCCCCAGGGCATCGGCTACCCGGTACGCCAGCTTGATGGCGTTGCCCGGGACCACAAAATCCAGGTCATGGCTGACGCGCCCCAGCAGGGCATCACGCACGGCCCCGCCGACCAGGTAAATGGGTTGGGATTGGGTGTGGAATAACGGCCGTAACCGTTCCAACAGCGGTGACAAGGCCAGGGGTTCCCCCGCCGGATCATCTACAAAACGCAGGACAAATCGCTCCTTGGGGCGGCTGTGGCGGGCCATACTGGCGGCGGCTTCGGCCGTTTCCCCCACGCCCGTCACCTGCGCACCCACCAGGGCCACCCACCGGCCAGCATAGGCGGATAAATCTGGCAAATCACTGTTCATTTCAGTAGCACTTCCAAGATTGGGCTATTTTTTGTTTGCTCAATGACAAACAAATGAGAAGGAAAATGGCCCAATCTCTAGTTCAATCTTTACAAATTTAGATGGGCAAAAACTTCTGGCTTGAGCACGGCAATAAAGGGAAAATTGCGGTACAGTTCGTCAAAGTCCAGGCCATAGCCTACCACAAATTCATCGGGAATATCAAAACCAATGTAATCCACCGTTACATCCACCTCGCGGCGCGACGGTTTATTGAGCAAGGTGCAAATCTTGAGCGAGGCGGGCTGGCGCGCCAGCAAACTTTGGCGCAGGTAGCTCAGCGTGTGGCCGCTGTCGATGATGTCTTCCACAATGAGCACGTGACGGCCGTTCAAAGGCTGCTTCAAATCCATAATAATCTGCACGGCGCCGCTGCTGGAGGTGCCGCTGCCGTAGCTGGAGATGCCCATGAAGTCGAGGTGATGCGGCCGTTTTAACGCCCGGCTCAAATCAGATAAAAAGACATAGCCGCCCTTCAGCACGCAGATGAGCAGCAAATCATCTTTGTCGGCATAATCGGCATCAATAGCCGCGGCCAGGCTGACGATCCGCTCTTGAATTTGCGGTCCATCAATGAGAATGCGGTCAATATCCTGGTACAAATCCTGGTTTTTCTGGCTCATGAATCCCCCTGTTTAGTGATGGCCGTTGCGGGCAGGTAAGACCTGGTGGCAGTCGCGGCAGCGCGCTTCGTACACTTCGGCGGCGCCAACCAGCACCACCGGATCGTCGTAGGCGGCGGGCTGGCCGTCGATGAGGCGCTGGGTGCGGCTGGCTTCCTCGCCGCACACCACGCAGATGGCATGCAGCTTGCTCACCAGTTCGGCGCGCGCCAGCAGATCGGGCATGGGGCCAAAGGGTACGCCGCGGAAATCCATATCCAGCCCGGCACAGATGACCCGTTTGCCCGCGGCCACCAATTGTTCACAGACGTCGATGACGGCCGTATCAAAAAACTGCACCTCGTCAATGGCCACCACCGTGGTGTTTTCGTCCAGCGTCTCCAAAATCCGCACCGACGTGGCCACCGGCTGCGCTTCAAAGTCGGCGCCGTTGTGAGACGTTACTCTTTCGGCGTGATAGCGATTGTCAATGACGGGCTTAAACACCTGCACCTGCTGGCGGGCAATCTGGGCGCGGCGCAGGCGGCGAATCAATTCCTCTGTTTTGCCGCTAAACATGCTGCCACAAATAATTTCAATGCGACCTTTGGAATGTTTGGTCATGTTTCCTCCTTTACAGTAAACCTCCCGCAGGCTCAACAAACAGGCATTGTTCTGGCATAAACCTGCGGGAGGTTGGTTAACAAAACAAGAAAGGGCAGATACGTTTTCGCATCTGCCCTTTTATTTTGATAATGAGTTACCCGATCGGTTCTAGTCGATGAGGCCTTCGGCACGCAGGTAGCGCTTGATATCGATCAGTGCTTTCTGGCCAATGCCGGGCAACGCCAACAGGGCATCTTCACCCTGGTTCAGCAGCTCCAGCACATCACCCACGGTGGTAATGTTGGCATCCTGCAGCGCCTTGGTGGCGCGGGTGCCCAGGTCCATGCCATCGACGGTGAGGTTGGTGGGGCGGGTTGTTTCTTTAACTTCTTCTTCCTGCTTGACCAGCTCTTCGCGGCGCTGCAGACGGCGCATGAATCGGTCTACCTGGCCTTCGGTATCGACCAGGCGCTGGGTGCCGGTGTAGAAGGGATGGGTGCCGGACCAGATTTCCACGCGGATTTCTGGTTGGGTAGAGCCCACGGTCATCACAACTTCGCCATCAACAACGACTTTGGCGTCGGGGTACCATTTGGGATGTATTTCTTGTTTCATTGTCCAACGCCTTCCTTAACTCTCGATGGGAGACACGCTGACGTATTTACGGCCGTGTTTCGTTTCGAAAGTTACTTTACCTTCGGCGGTGGCAAAGATGGTGTAATCCTTACCGATGCCGACATGATTTCCGGGTTTGATTTTGGTGCCGCGCTGGCGAATGATGATATTCCCAGGGATGACGTGTTCCCCACCGTAGCGCTTTACACCCAGCCGCTTGGCATTGCTGTCACGGCCGTTTTTGGTTGAACCTGCACCTTTCTTATGTGCCATGTCACTCGCTCCTTTAGCCTGCTACGATCTCGTCAATCCGCAGCCGCGTATAGCTCTGCCGATGTCCCTGACGACGACGATACCGTTTCTTGGGCTTATACTTCCAAACATAGATCTTTTCACCGCGATACTGTTCCAAAACAGTCGCTTTGACGGAAACACCTGCCACGGTTGGTTGACCAACTGTTACCTCATCGCCATTCGCCAGGAGCAAGACATTACCCAGTTCAATCTGCTCACCGACTTCGTAGGGGAGCTTTTCGACGGAGAAGCTGTGCCCCTCTTCGGCGCGGTACTGCCGGCCACCACTTTCAATGATTGCGTACACGTTGTACCTCCAAAAAAAACCAGCACCTCTAAGGGATGCCGGTCTAAAAATTTGTAAGCTGCCTGAGCAGTGGTAGGAAAACCCAGACGCGAACGAAGATTATAGCCCGCCCCTATTTGGTTGTCAAAACAAAAACGGCCGTTCCCAGTGAACGGCCGTTTCTGCCAGACAACTTCTTCGTGCTTATAAATTAGACGAGTTTGTTCAGCAGCAAGGTTAACCGGAATTTGTGCTGCCCGCTGGCGGTAGGCAAGGCCAACGGCCACGACTCCGGCAGCCGATCCGGCTCCGGGGCTACCAGGGGCTGGTTCACGCCCAATACGGTGTACTCCTGCGGTTTTGGCTGCGGCGACTGACGGATGCTTTTCTGCCCGTAAAATGCGGCTAGCGGTTTACTCATGATTCGATTCTCCTAAAAGCGTTTGGGTTCGGTGAAGAAGTCAGTGATGAATGAATCTGTTTTGTATTGTCAGGCCATTGACTGGTAAAAAAGTCCCTATTTTGTCTAGTTTAGTCCCAACTTGTGCCGCAAACTGTTTAACGGGTAACAAGCGGCAGGTAAACTTCTTGCAACGGCTGTAAGCTGCCTTCATCAAAGCCTATGTCAAAACCGTTGTCACGCGGCCGTATTTCCCCATCATAGTCAACCAGCAGCCCGGTATCGCTGCCCGCGTCAATCGCGGCTGAGTCATGGCGCAGGTGGTAGTTGGCCGCCGCTGGATTGACAAACCGGGGATTGCCCGCGGCGTTGTGCGCCCCGCCAGACGCCGCGCCCTGAATGTCGGTGCCGTTGCCAAAAAAGAGGTTGTAATCCTGGGTGGTGCTGCCGTTGAGGTTGTTGAGGCCCACGGTGTGGCTGGCCACGATGGTGTTGGTGATGAGCAGATCAGCGTTGCTGATGTGAATACCCGTTCCCATGCCGCCGGTTGTGCCAACGGCCGTTACATAATTCAGCGTAACGGATGAGGTAGTGTTGAGAAAAAGCTGATCGCCCGCTGTCGCCGCTGTGTTTTCGGCAAACAGGCTGTTTTCCAGCAGCCCGTTGAGCGCATTGTGGAAAATCGCGCCGCCGCGCCCGCCCTGGTTGCCCACAAAGGCCGACTGCTTGACGGTGAGCAGGCTGCCCACATACATGCCTCCACCCTGGTCGGCGCACACGTTGTCGATAAATCGCGAGCTGTACACATTGGCCTGGCCAAACGCTAACATGCCGCCGCCATCGCCAAATGCGGTGTTGCTGATGACGGACGCATTAACCAGGGTGACGATGCCGCTGGCGTACAGGCCGCCGCCGTTGGCAAAGAGCGAACGATTGTGCTCAAAGTGGACATCGCGCAGCACGGAGGCGACTGAGACCAGCGCCCCACCGCCCTGCGCCGCCGACGTATTGCTGATGAAGTGCGTGCCGGTGATCAACGTTCGGCTCTCGGCCAGCAGTCCGCCGCCCATGCTGCCCAGGGAGCGATTGTTCGTGAAACGGCCGTTCACAATCCACGATTCCCCGGCCACGTACACGCCGCCCCCGCCCACCGGGCTGGTGTTGCTCAACACCGCCACGTTGGTGAGAGTCAGCGTGCCCAGGCTGCGAATGCCGCCACCGGTATCGTTGGCGGGCGCGCCATTTTGCACTGTTAGATCGGTGATAGTGAGAGGAACGGCCGTACTCTCCAACACGCGAAAGCCGCTGCCGCCCGCTACCGCCAGCTGCGCCATGCCCGGCCCTTGAATGGTGACCGCCTCGTTAATAAGCGGCAGGGCGCTGAGGAGCTGGATGGTGCCAACGGCCGTCATCTGGATCACGTCTGCCCCGGCAGTGGCATTGGCATTGAGGATTGCCTGGCGCAGCGACCCCGCGCCGCTGTCGTTGAGGTTGTTGACGGTGAAGGTGGCGGTGGGCAGCGCTGCTGCCGCCTGGACGTGGCCCAGGCTGCGGAGCAGATGACCAACACCCAACAAGGCCAGCAGCAGGGCCAGGGTAACGGCTGCCAAACGGGAGAAAGGATCATTCATTAGCTTGCCTCTACAATAAAAAGTACGGATCGAGAATGCGCACCTCGGTGATGCGATCAACGGGCTGTTTGTTGCGCAGTCCCGCACGGCGAATCGCTTCTGGCGACGGGGCATCGCAGATGTAAAAGACCTTTTGCCGGTCGGGGGTGACGTAGGAAATGATCCAGGTCACTTCGTCGATGGCGTTGTTGCGGATAATGTGGAGGCACAGCCGGGCGCCGCGCTCGTCCAACGACAGCGGCAGTCCATCCGGAAAAGTTTGTTCGACCAGGTAGCGGGGCATCCGGCGGTCCTCCTTTGGGTCAGCTGCGTTACGGCAGGTTTACCGATGATACGTCCAGGTAGCAGCTGGTTTCAGACGGCCGTTTCACCCGCCCCATCACCGTCACCACCGTATTGCGATCCGCCAGCGTGTCATCATCCAGCACATAGCTTAAATCGTCGGCGCTGTACTGCTCTGGCGGCAGTTTGAGCATGTTGGCCCGCGGATTGTCGCTGGCGCGCATGTCGGCCAGTATGCCACTGCCGCCCCCGCCAAAGTTGAGGCGGCATTTGCCTTCCTGGCAGGTGAGGAAGGAGGGCAGGCTAAACTGGCCCTCGACCAACACCCAGGTGTTTGATTCCATGGTGCACAGTTCGGCCACAGCGGCGGGGATGGGGTCTGGCTCGGCTTCACAGGCGGTGAGGAAAACGGCCGTTAATCCCAGTAAGCTCAGTAAAATCAAAATCGGTTTCATGGGTCACGCTCCTGTTTTGGTGTGCGATAGGTGCGACGCGCTTTTGAAGTGCGTCGCACCTCAAAGTTACTTTTCAATCAAAGGCAAATAGTTCCAGTGGTCGGGTGTAAAAGCGATGGTGGGCACCAGCGTCGCCGTTGGCGTGGGGGTGGGGGCTTCGCTGGCCCCGGCTTCGTAAGCACCTATGTCACAGAGCGGGCTGCCGTTGGCCGGGCGGCTAAAGCCGCGCTGGTCGGTGCCCAGCAGCGCGCTGGTATGGTCGCGGCAGCCGCCGGGATTGCCCGCATTGATGGCCGGGCTGCCCGCCAACAGCGCCTGGGTCAACGTCGCACCACCGTTGTTTTGCAGCGGTCCCAAAATCGCATCTACACCAGTCAGGTTGCCGGTGGTATTGCCGTTGATGGTGCAGCCGGTGACGTTGGTAATCAGGTTGTACCCTTCGCTGGTCACGGTGCCAGAGCAGTCGGGGTGCTGCTGGCCGGGGCTGCTGTCTATGTTGCCGCCGATGAGGGTATTGACGGCCGTCGTGCCACCCAGCAGGAAGGCCCCACCGCCGTCGCCGCTGTCGTTGCCATCGGAATCGGCCGTATTGCCGCTGATGGTGACGTTGTAGAGATGGTTGTTGTTGCTTTCGACGGTGTACAGGCCGCCGCCGCTGCCGCCAGCGCTGTTGCTGCTGAAGGTGCTGTTCACCACGTTTAGGCTGCCGGAGCTGGAGATTCCGCCGCCACCCCCGGTGACGGTATTGCCGCTGATTTCGCTGTTGATAACGGTGGTTGGGGAAAAGCCGACGAAGATCCCGCCACCCCCGCTGGCCTGGTTGCCGTCGATGCGGCTGTGGGTGACGGTGACTATCCCGCTGGCAAAAATACCGCCGCCAGAACCCGTCGCCGTGCTGGCCGTCACGCGGCTGTCGCTTAAGGTTAATACCCCCGTTACGTACACGCCGCCGCCAGTGCTTGCGCTGCCGTTGCGTATGGTCAGGTCATTGACGGTGACCTGCGCGCCGCCGTGAACCTCAAAAATGCGGTCAAGATCAGCGCCATCGATGATGCTGTTGTTGATGCCGCCGCCGTTGATGGTAACGTTGGCCGTGAGGTCCAGGTCGCCGGTTTGGGCGGCGTTTTCACCCGCGCCCGCCAGGCTCAGGGTATAGGTGCCAGGCGGCAGGGTGATGACGTCAGCGCCGCTGCCTGCGCTACAATTGTCTACGGCCGTATCCCCATTGGCCGCCAGCACTGCTTCGCGCAGGGAGCAGTCGCCGTCATTGTTCACCTCGTCGTCGGTGGTGGTAACGGTGATGGTGTCGGCGTGAACGAGGGGGGTGAGAACGGCCGTAACGCCCAATCCGCCTACCACCAACAAAAACAACAACAAACCCAAATGAAAAACGTTTTTAGCATTCATACAATCCAATACTCCTTCAAAAGTAATTCAACGCAGAGATGCGGAGGCGCAGAGAAGAAATCTGTTTATTACCTGACAATAGTGGGCAGATAAACCTGGTAGGTACGGCCGTAATCCACAATCCACAGCTCCCCACCCAGCAGAGGATGTTCGCCATCGACAAAGGCACGGCCGTTTACCACCACAATCTCCGAGGTGTAAAACGAGTCGTAAGGCAGCGGCATCACGTCCTCTAGCAGCATGGTGCCTGCTTCGGTACCGTCAGAAATCCACAGCTCCTCCCCGGTGGGGTCGTCGCGCAGGGCGACAAAGAGGACGGTGTCTTCCGCCAGGTGGGTAATCAAGTACGGGTAGCCGCCATCCGTACCCACAAAAATGTCTTTAACCATGTGGGTGCCCGCCTCGGTGCCGTCAGACACCCACAGCTCGTAGTTGTGCGTGCCATCATCAGCCGAAAAGTAGAGCAGGTCGTTAACGGCCGTTAACCATTCTGGACGGGAGCCGCCAACTCCTTCGTCGATATCCTTCACCAGCCGCGTGCCCGCCTGCGTGCCGTCGGTCAGCCACAGCTCTTCACCATTAACGCCATCGTCAGCAGAAAAGTAGAGCAGGTTGTTGACGGCCGTTAAATAGCTTGGACCTGAGCCGTCGGGGCCGGGGGCAATGTCCATAACCGGCACGGTGCCTGCCGTGGTGCCGTCAGACACCCACAGCTCCCTTCCCCAGAGGGCATCGTCGGCCGCAAAGTAAAGCAAGCTGCCCACAGGAGCTAGATAACTCGGCACAGCGCTCGACGGACCGGTGAAAATATCCTTTACCATCGTTGTACCAGACACCGTACCGTCAGTGGCCCAAAGCTCCGCCCCGTGCACGCCGTCCTCCGCCACAAAATAGAGCAGCGAGCCAACAATTGTCAGGTTTCTTGGCTGTGCCGTCGCGGCGCCTGCCTGAATTTCGACAAACAAGTTAGTGTTAGCGGCCGTTCCATCCGTGCGCCACAACTCCCAACCGTTCACCCCATCATCGGCCGCGAAGTAGACAAAATCGCCAAATGCTGTCAGCTCGCTTATCTCGGTCGAATCGCTGCCGGGGCGAATGTCCTTCACCAGTTCCGTGGTGGCGGCGTCCCCCTGGGTGTGCCACAGCTCGGTGCCGCTGGTTGGGGTGAGGGCGGTAAAGTAGAGATAGCCGTCTAGTTCGGCATACGTGGAACTGCCGATGCCGCTGTAATCGGGACCTGGATTTACGTCGGCCACCAGGTGTGTGCCGTTGGCCGTGCCGTCGCTAAACCACAGCTCGGTGCCATGCACCCCATCATCACTGCGGAACATCACCCCATCGCCAAATGGAGTTATGTTGAAGGGCCAGGCGCTGTCCGTAAAGGAATCAGCCACATCGAGCACCAGCTTTGTTTCGGCCGATGTGCCATCGCTGCGCCACATTTCGCGCCCATGCACGCCGTCATTGGCGGTGAAGATGAGCGAGTTGGCCAGCGGCTTCAGGTTGTTGGGTGCGCTGGACTGAGGGCCGGGGAAGATGTCTTGCACCAGGACGGTGCCACCGGAGGTACCGTCGCTGCGCCACAGCTCGCGGCCGCTGCTGCTGTTTTCGGCAGTGAAGAAGAGCTGGCCATTGACGGCCGAAAAATCACGCGGGAAGCTATTGGTGGTGCCTGGGGCAATGTCTTTAAGGAGTTGGGTGCCAACGGCCGTTCCATCCGACACCCACACTTCGGTTCCATACACGTTATCGTAAGGCACGAGAAAGATCAGGCCGCCAGCCGCCGTGATTGTTTGAATGGAGGCTGAGGCACTACCGGCGTTAATATCCTTGATCATGAAGGTACCGCCGGGCGTGCCATCGCTGCGCCACAGCTCCCCACCGTTCACCCCGTCGTTGGCATAAAAAACAATCCCGTTACCGATCACCGTTTTGTCACTGGGGGCAGAACTTAATGATCCAGGGCGAATGTCTATCTGGCTGGTGCCCGCGCTGGTCCCGTCGGAAACCCACAGTTCATAGCCGTTGCTGGGGCCGTCCTGCGCCGTGAGAAAAAGCAGGCTGCCATTGGTCACAATCTCGTAACTCGTCAACGATGAGCTTGTTCCAGGATTAATATCGATCACCAGGGAAGTGCCACCGGGCGTGCCATCGGTACGCCATAACTCAGTGCCATGCACGCCGTCATTGGCCCTGAAATAGAGATACCCACCCATCGCCACAAACGCTTCGGGGTCAGAATTGGACGTGCCTGGATTGATGTCCGCCAGCAGAACCGTACCACCAGTTGTGCCATCGCTGATCCACAGCTCACGGCCGTGGGTACCGTCGCCAGCCTGAAACACCAGCTGGTTATTAAACACTACTACATCCGAGACAAAAGACCCCAGCACGCCGGGATAGATGTCTTTCAGCAAAACCGTGCCGCCATCGGTGCCGTCGCTCAGCCAGAGTTCCCGGCCATGGGTTTCATCCATTGCCAGCAGCACCAGCTGGCCATTTAATGACTGGACAGGGTAAGCGTCGCTGCTTATCGGACCGGGGATGATGTCTTTGACCAGCCGGGCATCGGGTACAGTTTCCTCTCTCACCCACAGCTCTCGCCCGTGATCATCATCCCTGGCGCTAAAGTAAATCTGGCTGCCCAGCTTTAAGTAGGCGGAAGGCTCCGAGCCGAGGGGCACGGTGTTGATGTCGGTGACGAGGGTGGGCGGGGAGACGTTGGGGGGAACGGCCGTACCGCTCACCACTACCGCCGGACGCATCTCATTTTGGGCCACCGCCAGCGGCAAAAAAACGGCTAAACTCAGCGTTAGCAGAGCCAGCCGAACAATACGCAAATTAACGCTACGATTCATTTATGTCTACTCCAATAAATAGGTGCTTGACTAAACTGCTTAGAGGTGAACCTGGAGAGCCTCTTCTGGCTCTCCAGGGAATGACAAGAAGGAGAGCACTAACTGCTCCCTATTCACTCGGGGCTAACCCACCACGGTGATGGGCCGGACGCCGGAAGCAGAATCCTGGTCGTTGGGATACAGCCACTCGTGGTCGATGCTGGCAAAGATTTTGGCGAACATAAAGCAGGTACCGTTACTTTGGTATCGACGTAGTTGATAACGGCCGTACGCACTTCATCCAGATTAATGGTCATGATCTTGCTCCTTTTTTGGGCGGTCTGAGCCCAGCGATATACGGCCGTTCATAGCCGCCACGCTGCTGTGCTTAACAGACCTGACTCAAATAGATGGGCTGTGGTGTCAAAAACGGTGGTGTTTACAGAAACTTGCTCAGAAAAAAGCTGAGCGTTCGTTTGGCGGAAGCGGAGGGTGGTGTGGGGGCAGGGTGAGAGGGGGGTTGTAACGGCCGTTCCCGGACCAGGTTGACGCCGAGCGGCCGTTCCTCTTGTCGTTGTTCGTGGGATATTGTTTGCTTATCTTTCTTAGGCCAATGAAGGGCAGCAGGTGACTTACTCATACACTGTTCTCCTGATGGCTCCGGCGGGGCGCCAGCGAGCCAGACAAATTACAACCTTCGGACACACCTTCAGGATAGGTGTTTTCCCAGGCCAATTCATCGGGAGACCCTCCCTATTTTGAGTTGTTTGATTCCCTATTTTGTGCCTGTTTCCTGGCTGGCAAGGTTTATCAAACCGCGGAGGCGCAAAGAGCGCAGAGATTTTCTGAGGTAGATTCCTCAGCGTTCTGCGCGTCTCTGCGGTGATTTTTATTGCTTGCGTAATTCAGGGGATGTGCGGGCGAGAACGGCCGCTTCTTCACGAGAGGCGACGTTGAGCTTGCCTAAAACGGCCGAAACATGATGGTCCACCGTTTTGGGCGAAATGTGCAGGCGGGCGGCAATCTCCGCATTGGTCAGCTCTTCAGTCAGCAGGGCCAGAATCTGCATCTGGCGATTGGTGAGCTGGAAGGGATTTTCCTTGGTGGTGGACCGGGGACCACGCGGGATGGCTTCCACCCCTGCGTCGCGCAGCGCCTGGCGCACACGCTCGGCCATGGGGCGCGCCCCCAGCTGTTCAAAGAGGGCCAGCGCCTGCTTTTGCGCTTCGCTGTCGCCCTGGGATAGGGCGCGCGCCTGCTCGTAGGGGCAACCCATGCCAGCCCACGCAGCGGCCGCTTCGCGCCACTGGCCGTGAATTTCCTGGATGAACGGCCGTACCATCCAGTCAAATGTTTCCACGGCTGTGCCGCTGCACCAGTGCCAATAGGCCAGCTCGGCGGCAAAGCCCGGCTGCTTATTCTTTACAGTGACCTGGTAAAAGTCCGTTAATAAATCTTGCAGACTCGTCTGATCACCTGACAGCCAGGCCACTTCAGCAGCGGCGCAATAATAGATGCCAATGCGCTGTTGGTTGCCAACCCTTTCTGACTGAATCAAGGCTTCATCCAATAGCAGCCTGGCCTTTTCAATTTCTCCCCGGCGGGCAAACACACGTGTACGCGCTATGAGCGCCGGAATGCGCAAAATTGGGGGACCTGCTTCTTTCAACACCGCCTCAGCCAGTGCTTCGCTTTCTGCCCAGCGGCCCTGATAGAGCCGAAGTATCGACTCCCACGCCCGAGTCATACTTAAATTGAAGTCTAAATCATGAGCAATCAGGTAGGGTTGCGCCGTTGCCAGAAGTTCCTCCACCCACCGGGTTCGGAAGGTATCTAATCCGTGCATAATCAGATTGGAGTAGTTTGTGCCGGCAACCCTGAACTGTTTATTCTCCAGCGCCTGCCCCAGACATTTTTCCAGGTGTTGCAGGCCTTTTGCATGGTCAAAAGGCATCATACAAAGGCCAACCACCTGGTAAGCATCCAGGATGACTTCGATTTGCTCTTGCCGCAGCGCCATTTGGTACCCTTCTTCCGCATACGCCAGCGCCGATTGGGCCTCACCGCTTAGGAGAGAAAGCATTGCCAACAGGCGGTAAGCGGTCGCCAGAGAAGGATTAGGTGACAATGGCTCCAGAATGGCTAATGCCTCCTGCAAAAGCCGTTCAGATTCTGCAGGCTTACCCTGACGATACAAGACAGTAGCCATGCGTGTCAGCTCCAGCCCCTGCCGAACTGGCATCTGAGCAGTCCGGGCAAGTTCTGCGGCCCGCCGAAAAGCATTCAGGCTTGTTGTTAGGTCCTGGCCTTGGGTATTCAGGCCATAACTTGCATAAAGCTCAATTTGCTCCTGAAGCGGCAAATCATCCGCGTAACGCAGCGCCAATGCAAATAGAGAGGTGGCTGCCCGCAGCATGCCCAGTGCGGTCGCTTCCTTTCCGGCCGCCTGGGCGTAGGTCAGAATTGCTTGCTGATTACAAGCGCCTTCGGCATGATGGGCCAGCCGCGCCAGGTCTTTTTTGCCAGCAGGTGAAACTTTCAGGGCGTCCAAAACGGCCTGGTGCAAAAAGGTGCGCTGGTGTGGCACAACCTGGTTGAGGATGGCCTGGCGCGCCAGCTCATGACGAAAAACAAAATAATCGCCCTGGACCAGCAGGATACCCAGTTCCAGGCTTTCTTCGACGGCATCGGCCTCGGCCTGGGTGACGGCTTTGAGTAGCCACGGCTCGATGCGCTGGCCAATGACGGCCGCCGCATTCAACACCGCCCGCCCGGACAATGAAAGCCGCGAAACGCGGGCCAGCACCACCTCGCGTACTGTGGCCGGAATGCCTTCTGCGTCGGAGGTGAGCACCTGGTTGATGAAAAACGGATTGCCTGCGGTCATGCGGTGCAGTTGGGCCACATCCCCACGATAATTTTTGGCCAGCTGGCGTACGGCCGTTAACGACAACGGCGTCAGCCCCAACCGCTCCACCCCTGGGTGCCGCACCAGGTCCCCCAACAGCAGCCGCAGCGGATGCTGCGACCCCAGTTCGTCGTCCCGGTAGGTAGCAAGGATGAGGGAGCACGTCTGCTGGATGCGCCGTCCCAGATATTTGAGCAAATCCAGCGTGGCTTCATCGGCCCAATGAATGTCTTCAAAAACAAGGATGGTGGGGGTCTGGCATTCTTGCAGGCAGGCGGCAAAGATAGCGGGCCGGTTGGGAGCGCCTTCCAGCAAAGACAGCAATTCGCCGCGCAGCTGGGCGGCCATGTCATGCAGGGGACCCAACGGCCGTGGCGTGAACAAGGCGTCAGACGCACCCCACAGCACCCGGGTAGTCTGGCGGGGGATGAACTGCTCCACCAGGCTGGTTTTGCCAATGCCCGCCTCGCCGCTGATGAGCAGGAAACGGCCGCTGCCCGCCAACGCCTGCTGCAGCTCTTTTTCCATTTTATTCAGCACGTCACTTCGTTCCAGAAGTTCCATAGTCCCTCACCCGTAAACTCAACCCCCAGTTGTCAGAGCAGACCGCACCTGAGAAACGGCCGCTGCCAAATCCAGCGTTTTCCCCTTTTCCCAGGCGGCGGCAAAGGCCTTTGCTTCAATCTCCGCCTTAAACCGTGGCACTGTTTCATCAATGGCCTGTTTGTGAAAGATGGCAACTTCGTTGTGGTGATAAATCATAGAGAGGATGGAGACGGCCGTTGCCTTACCACCAATAAATTCGGTCGCGATGAGCACTTCCGTAAACAGCAGGCCAAGCGTTTGCCAATTCCGGCCAATGGCCAGGTGCCACTCCAGGGCATCCAGGTATTGGGCTTTGGCTTCATCGGCCAGCCCCATCATTTGATAAGTCTCTGCCAGACCATAAAGACTGCTGCTGATCGACCACAAATCTTGCCAGTGCCGGGCAATGTTCAAAGATTGTTTGCCGTAATAAATCGCCTGCTCATATGCCGCTTCATCCCGGCTAATCCGCTGAAGATAATAAAGGATGATGTAATAAATGTTGCTGCGGAAATAGTGGGATTCAAAAAAGGAAAGTAGCTCGCGCAAATGCCCCACCGTCGTCTCATCCTGCAGGCCGCGATCGATCCGCGTGAAGAGCCGAAATGCATCGGCTCGCCTGATGAGAATCTCATCCCCCATCTCCAGGGCAAGACTGTGCGCCTTGGTAAGCCAGTCCAAAGATTCTTTGTCTTCTCTAAACTCCAGGATGCCAGACATAGACATACACAGCTGAAAACGCAGCTGTGGCGACGATCCTTTTTCAATCAACGGAATTAAGCGCTCCGTTTGCTCTCTGATTTGGGCGACATCATCCAGGCCCTCCCGCATCTCCTGAGCAATGAGCTTCAGCCAGAGTATTTCACTATCCGCTTCAGCATAACCACGCTGCCGTAAGGTCTGCACCGCCTGAAGTGCCAGGTGGCTGGAGGGGAGACCCTGCCGTGTGTGGAAAGCCATGAGCCCCGGCGCCAGGTCCACCAGCTCCGTGGCCAGGCCGCAGTTCAGGGCATATTCCCAGGCACGGTAGACGTTATCCTTATCGGGCGCGTGTTGAATGGCCATTTCACGCAAGAGGTTAATCGGCCACCAGTGCGCCCAGGACAGCCGGGCAAAATAGTGGCAGTGGGCCAGGGCATCTTTGTCGGCTTCGGCCTGGGGGCGTTGAGCGGCGGCAAACTGGCGTAAAAGTTCGTGCATGGTGAAACGGCCGTTCCCCGCCCCCCGTTGCAAAAGAGATTTGTTCACCAGAGCCAGCAGCACCCGCAAGTTGGCCCCGGCCACCTGCTCCGCCGCTTCACGGGTAAACCCACCCCGAAAAACGCTCAGTCTGGCCAAAACAGATTGTTCTGCCGGGGCTAACATTTGCCAGGAGTAATCAAAAACGGCGCGCATGCTGCGCTGGCGCGAGGGCAAATCGGCCAATTCGGCCGCCAGAAAATCAAGACTGTTTTCAATTTCGGCGGCAATTTCGGCCGGCGTCAGCAGCTCCAACCACGAGGCGGCCAGCACCAACCCCAAAGGCATGCCCTGCACCAGCTGGCAAAGGCGCACCACGTCCGTCACGTTGCTTTGGTTAAGCGCAAATTGGGGTTGGACACGACGGCCGTTTTCCACAAAAAGCTGCACGGCCGTGTAATGCAACGCATCTTCCAGCGTCAACCAGTCTGGGAAATCCAGCCCGCCTAACTCGTAGCGGCTTTCACTGGCCAGGTTCAACCGCTGCCGTGAGGTGGCCAGCACAGCAACCTCAGGTCCGGCTTGCAGCAGCTCGTTAACCCGCCCCACGCCGTCGAGCAAATGCTCAAAGTTGTCCAGGATGAGCAGCACGTTTTGGCGGCCGAGCGCCTCTAGCAGCTGAGGAAACAGCGGCTGGTTCTTGTCTGGTACCTGAAAATCAAGGGCCGCCGCCACGGCCTGTCCAATTTCCTCTGGATGGGCCAGCGGCGCCAGGTCAATGAAGTAGACGCCGTCACGGAACTGGTCGAGCAGCTGTGCCCCAACGGCCGTTGCCAGCCGCGTTTTGCCCATGCCACCGGGCCCCACAATTGTCACCAGCCGCTGTTTGGCCTCGGTGAACTGCTGGCTCACCTGGGCACATTCCAGCTCACGCCCGATCAGCGGCGTGGTGGCGGCGGGCAGGTTATGGCGCGTTTTAAGCGGCGGCGGCATCTCGGCCGCCGCCGCAGCGCCCAAGCGACCGGCTTTAATGTCGTCGTACAGGCTGGTCGTTTCCACCGCTGGTTCAATACCGAGCTCTTCCGCCAGCACCTCGCGGCACAGGTCGTATTGAGCCAGCGCCCTGCTCCGATCACCCGCCAGGGCATACGCCTGCATCAACTGGCGGTGGGCCTGTTCGTGCCACGGTTCCAGGCTGAGCTGCTGGCGGGCCACGGTTTGCGCCTGGGCGTAACGGCCGTGGCGCAAATAATCCCGCGTCACTTCCAGCATCGTTTCGAGGGCCAGGTTGTGCAACGTTTCCCGCTCCTGGCGCAGCCACGCTTCAAACTCCAGGCTGTCGCAGGTGAAGCCAGGGAGCAGATCGCCGGGATAGAGCGAAACGGCCGCGGCCAGATCCCCCTTGTCTACCGCCTGTAAAAAGTTGGCCACATCCACCGAGCAGTCGCATTCAGGATTGAACTGGACCGCTTGGCGTGTCACCAGCAGGGCAGGCTGGACCGGTTCGTCCAGATCGCCCAGCAGTTTGCGCAGCTGGTAGAGGGATTGGCGCAGGTTATTGCGGGCATTGGCGTCTGATTCCTCCGGCCAAAAAAGCGTGCTCAGCACCTCGCGGGCCACCGGCCGGTTGTTGTGCAGCACCAGGTAAACCAACAAACCCTGGTTGTTGGCGGAGCGAAAGTGGGTGACGGGCTGTTGGACCAGCGTGAGGTGAAAGGTGCCCAACAATGAGATATTGAGTCGGGACATGGACCACATTATACACCGTTAGCACATCTGCTAACGAAGCCCTTTTTTATGCTAACGGAAGGGTGACAGGATGCTAACGGCCGTTCGCTAAAGTATCAGCATCAACAGGCAAGAACCGGCCAAAGGAGGCCCGCCATGACGCTCTACACCTTAGCTTTTAACAGCCCACAGGCAGCTTTAAACAACCCACTTATTCAACGCCAGGCCCTGGTGCAGATGTTCAACCGGGCTGCAACCCAGGCGAAACGGCGTCGTTTCCTGGCCCGGTTGACCGGTCGCTCCACCCGGCTGCTCGCGCTGCACACGCAGGGGAAGCGGGCCGAGAACCAGCTGCCGGGCGCGCAAATTATTGCCCTGGACAAAATCGTTGGCAGTGAAGGGCGCAGTCACGACTTCGACAACCAGTTCTGGCCGCTGCGCGAAGAAAACCGCGACCGCTGGGTCAACATTGCCCAGGTGATGCGCAGCAAAAAAGGGCTGCCGCCGGTGCAGCTCATTCATACTGAGGCGGGCTACTTCGTGCGTGATGGGCACCATCGCATTTCGGTCGCCCGCGCCCTGGGCCAGGCAGCTATCGAAGCGGAAGTTGTGTCTTACCGGAATTAGAAAAAGCCACAGAGGGGGCAGAGGTGATTGAGAACTTGAGGTTCATCTCGAAAATCTCTGTGATCTCTGTGGCCACTGTTCAGGACCTGGCAGGAGATTAGCCGTCAAAAGATGGTGTGGGGACAAAACGGCCGTTCCCCTCATTCAACCACACCTTTACCTCATCCAGCTCCCCCACCACGATATCTGGCAAACTGTCGCCATTTACGTCACCCACGGCGAGCGCCCCGTTGGGCCGGTAGTGAATCTTTTGGTCGCCCTCAGTAAAGCGGCCGTAGCCGTCGTTCCACCAGATGATGCCCTGCCGCCACCAGGCAAAACCGGTGGTCAGCTCGTGCCCGGTTAATGCGTCCAAATCGCCGTCGCCGTCCAGGTCCACCAGGGCAGCGGTGAGGGTGCGGCGCGGGCTCCAACTTTGGGTGCTGAGGGTGAAACGGCCGCTGCCGTCGTTCAGCCACAATTCATCTGCCCCTTCGTTGCCCACCAGGGCATCGAGATCGCCATCGCCGTCCACGTCGCCCAACGCCACGGCGTAGGTGCGCTGCTGCCCCAACTTTTGGCCGCTGTCGCTAAACTGGCCACGGCCGTCGTTGAGCCAGACGTCGTTGGGCAAATTGTTCACCAGCTCCTCGCCGTTGTCCTGCGTATTGCCCACAAAAGCATCTATATCGCCGTCGCCGTCCAGGTCACCGAGGTCGATCGCCTCGCTGCCCGCCGTGCCCAACGCCTGGCCGCTGTCCACCAGCCGTTCCTCGCTGCCAAACAGCACCCGGTTAGCGGAAGGTACCCAGCGCATTTGCCCGGGCGCCGGATCGTTGGATATACCCATACCACAGCAGCCAGCCACAAAAACGTCCATCAGGCCATCACCATTCAAATCTCCTACCTGGAAAAATGCGGTGTTGATACCAGATTCAGGTGCTTGCAGCGCCGAGACTAGGAACCTGAGGCCAAAGGTACGGCCGTCACCGCGCTTGCCATAGACCGCTACTCCACCCATGCCGCCTAACACGATGTCTAAATCGCCATTCCCATTGATATCCAAAATCAGGGCGCTGGTGCTGCCGCTGCCTACCGGCTGGCCACTGGGGGTAAAACGGCCGTTTCCATCATTCAACAGCAGAACGTTATCGGCAATGGGGACGATGCGGCGCGTATTGGCCAGCAGCACATCCAGATCGCCGTCGCTGTCCACGTCACCCAGGGCCACCTGCCGGGTGTACGGCTCGGCCTCCAGCTGGAGCGGCAGGAAAACGGCCAGAAAGCCAACGCAGCCTGCCAGCAAACTACCGCCCAGCAGCAGCCCCACGATTCGTTTGCGGCGGGCACGGCTGTCAATCGCTGGCCGTGCCTCGCGCCGCGCCTGCCTGCGCTGCCGCCACGCCTGCCAGCCCGTCGGTTCCGGGAATTTGGGGAAAGCGACCGTTTGCTGGCGCACCCGGCCCACCATCCAGGGCAGCAGGACAACGCCCACTATGCCCAGGTTGAACGTGATGAAATCGGCCGTTTCAAAGGTGGGGATGAGCGCCGCGATATCGGACAGCGCCGGTTTGTTGTAGCTCATGCTGCGCGCCATGTAGGTGAGATTGGCTGGCCTTTGCAGCACGGGCAGCAGCAAAAGCATCAGACCGTAAAACGCTAAAACAGGGCGTGGCAGGCTGGCCAATCGCAGCCGCCAGACGCTGATCAACAGGACCACAACGCCCAGCAGCCACAGCCCAATCAAGACCGGGGTGCCACCAAGCTGGAACGCCTCCAGATCACTGGGGCCAACCACTCTTTGCAAGGCGAGGATGGCAAAGAAGGCAACCCAGGTGCTTACGGCAATGGTGCGAGTGAGGCGGTGGGTGGTACGGCCGTTTTCCTGTCCCCAGGCGTTTAACGTTTGCAGCAGGATGATGATCAGGAAAGGCGCGAGCGCTTCCAGCAGCTGGGGCAGCACGCTGCGCATGGCATTGTCCATGCCGGGGCCGAAAAACTGGCCGCCCCAAGAGAGCAGTGCACCGGGCAGCAGGGCTGCGCCAAACATCAGCCAGAGGTCGCCGCTGAGGGTGCGCTGCCGGGCAATGGCGATGGCTGTGCCCGCCAAAAACAGCGTGATGACCGAGAAGATAACGGCCGTAATCGCCTCAGAAACAAACTCCAGGCTAAACCACCAGGGCATCAGCAGAAATTGCAGGAAAACCAGCGTGCCGTGGCGCGGCCAGCGGCGCACTACCCAATACATCACCAGCAGCCAACCCACCTGAATTGCCACTTGCGACAAATTGTTCAGCAGCCGGGGCACACTGTTCCAGGCCGGTTCCGTTGTAAAAAAAGAGTAAGGCAGCCAGTTCTGGCCATAAAAAATGAGCAGCCCCAGCCAGCTCACCACCCAGCCGGGCCAGCGCCGCCACCAGGCCACCAGCACGCCACCGGCCAAAAAAAAGAGCGGCGTAAACCGCGATACGTTAGGAATGAAGATAAAAATCAGGCCAAAACCGACAAGCGAAAAGAGGAACGGGACACCAGCTGCCACGGCCCCCCTCCCGGACAGAAACAACGGCCGTGGCAGCATAAGCAGCCGGTTACGCTCGCGGGCGTGTTCGCGCAGGCAGCTCAGCGGCCAGTCGCGCAGCTCCCGCCCGATGACGGCCAGGGCCTCCCGTGGGCTGCTGGCGGCAGCCTGTTGGAGATGTTGTTGGAAAACGGCCGTCACCTCCTCCCCAAATTCCTCCCGGTAATAACGCGGATACAGCCGCAGCAGCAGCGCATAGAGCCAGAGGGCAAATTGGGTCAGGAATGTCATGATGGCCTCGATTTATAGATTGGACCAATCTTCGAAGATTGGTCCAATCTCAGGCTGGCGAGCTTTGCACGGCCGTTATCATTTCTTGCATCCGGGCCACGTCGGCGTTGAGAATCTTCTGGCCCAGCTCGGTGATGCGGTAGGCTTTGCGGATACGGCCGTTCACGGTTTCGGTCGCGGCGTCGTAACGGTCAATCCAGGCCAGGTCCAACATGCGGCGCAGCGCGCCATACAGCGTGCCGGTACTGAGCTGGATACGGCCGTTGCTCAACTGGGCCACGTCTTGCAAAATGGCATAGCCGTGCCTGGGCTGTCGCGACAAACTTAACAGAATGAAAAAAGTAGTTTCTTGCAGGGGAATCTGGTCTTGCACGTTCATGGCATCCTATATGTCACCGGATGATATGTCATCGGCTGACATATTAGCAGACGGCAATGTGCTGTGTCAATGGGTCATGGCAGTTTGGGTGTAATGCGTGAGGTAAAGTACCTGAAGTTCCTGGGTCTTTCGGATTTTATGGGGTTTTCGTGAAACGTGAATCACCTCTGGTCACGCATCACGTTTCACGGGCTGTCAACACCTTCGAATCCTAAAGAGCCTATTTGTTTGTGTTACAATCGATTTGGGAGGTTTTATGTCAGACAGACAGCAAACCGCATTCCAATTTCGCCTGGCCGAACTGTTGGTTACCCTTTCGCTGGTAGCGGACCTGGCGATGGGCCATGAGCCAGAAGAAGCCGTCTGCGCCTGCTTTCTGGCGACGCAGCTGGCCCGCAAAATGGGATTGGCCGAGCCGGAAGTCAGTCACGTTTATTACACGACCTTGCTGCGTTTCACCGGCTGTACTTCTTACGCCCATGAGGAAGCCAAATTCTCGGCTGGAGATGACGTGGCCATGCGCGCCGCCGGCGCTTATCGTGACTTTGGCAATGCCCGTGACGCGGCTACTTTTTTTCTGTTCGATCTGGCGCGAGACGCGCCGCTTTGGCGGCGGGTGGGTGCGGTGCTGCGCACGTTGGCCCAGGGGCAGAAGGGCACAAATGAGATGTTCCGTTCCCATTGTGAGGTGGCCGTTATGGTCGCCCGGCGCCTGGGATTGGGAACGGCCGTACAGCAAGCGCTGTATCACGTCTTTGAACGTTGGGATGGCCAAGGTGAACCGCAGCAGCTGTCCCAGGAAGCCATCGTCCTGCCGGCGCGCCTGGCCCAGGTAGCTTTTGAGGCAGTTATGTTCTACCGGTTGGGCGGAACAGAGGCGGCCTGTGCCGCTGTAACCCGCCTGGCCGGCGGCGCTCTCGATCCCCGGGTAGCTAACGCTTTCCTGGAAAATGGGCCAGATTTGTTGGCAGAATTGGCCACGCTGGATGCCTGTCAGGCGGTGGTTGAGATTGAACCGCAACCACACGTTCATCTTTCCGAAAGCGGTTTTGACGACGTGGCGCGGGCCTTTGCCGACGTGGCCGACCTGAAAGTGCCTTACTGCCGGGGGCATTCACCGGCGGTGGCTAAACTGGCGCGTACTGCGGCTGCGCAGTTGGGCCTGGCCGAAGCCGACGTGACCCTGTTGTACCGGGCTGCGCTGCTGCACGACATTGGCCGGGTGGGTATTGCCAATGGGATTTGGGAAAAGCCAGGCCCGTTGACCCGCAGCGAATGGGAGCAGGTGCGGCTGCATCCTTACCACAGCGAGCGCATCTTGTCTTGTTCACCCGTGTTGGCTCCGCTGGCGGCACTGGCCGGTATGCACCATGAGCGCTTGGATGGATCAGGCTATTACCGCCAGGCCACCGCCGCTGTTATTCCGATGACCGCTCGCATCTTGGCGGCCGCCGACGCTTACCAGGCGATGACTCAGAAACGGCCGTATCGCCCCGCCTTCACTCCAGAGGCAGCGGCTGAAGAACTGCGTGCCGGCGTTGAGAAGGGGCAGTTTGACGGAACGGCCGTGCAGGCCGTACTGGCGGCTGCCGGGCATCAAACAGCCAGCCGGGCACGTGCCTGGCCGGCCGGCCTGAGTGACCGCGAGGTGGAGGTCCTTCTTTTGATAACCCGGGAGCTTAGCAACAAACAGATTGCCGGAGAATTACACATTTCCCCCAAAACCGTCGGGCACCACGTGCAGCACATTTATAACAAGATTGGCGTCTCTACCCGGGCCGGCGCGGCCATGTTTGCCATGGAACACGACCTGCTCGTACCGAAGCAATCTAGTTATTTGGGGTAGTTCAGGCGAAAATTGCTTCGGTTTAAGCGTTCCGCCCATACCCATTACCCCACAAATTCAGTTTGGCGGAACGCTAGGCCACTTCAGCTAGAGAAATAGGGCAAACACCCGATGCTACGGCCGTTCTGCCGGTCTATACTGATGTCAAGGCTCGTCAACCTGTGTAAATTTCTAGCAGCCTGACGGAGAAAGAAAATTAGGACACAAATAAACACAGGTGGACGCAGATATTGACCTAAAATCTGTGTTAATCTGTGAAAATCTGTGTTCCATTAAAAAGAAAACAGACTTTTCCGACATGCTGCTAGCTCTTCTTTTTGAAGTGTGGAGGTGTGATTATGACCCGGAATATGGATACCAATACTTACCTGGCCTTCGCCGGTGCGGTGTTGATTGGTGGGGCCAACTTTGTGGCCGTCAGCTTCAGCAATAGGGAACTGCCGCCGCTTTTTGGCGCGGCCCTGCGTTTTGCTCTGGCAGCCATCATTTTTTTCTTGATCATGCGTGTGAGCGGTGTATCTCTGGCTCGCGGCCGGGCGGCGGCGGGAGCGGCCGTTTACGGGCTGCTCGGTTTTGGCGGTGCTTATGCCTTTATCTATTACGCGCTGGTGGGTCTGGCGGCGGGCACTGTGGCCGTGATTATGGCCGCCGTTCCCCTGTTTACGCTGATGATGGCCGTTTTGCTGGGCCAGGAATGGTTTACGGTGCGCGGCATTGTTGGCGGCAGCCTGGCCATTGCCGGTATCGCCGTCCTCTCCTTGGGCACACTGGGCGGTGACCTCAACCCCGTTTACCTGATTGCGGCCGTTTTAGGAGCGGTGGCCGCGTCTGCATCCACCGTGGCTGCCAAATCCCTGCCCAACGTCCATCCACTAAACATGAACGCTATTGGCATGACCTCCGGCGCGTTCCTGCTTACCATTGGTTCGCTCCTGCTGGGTGAACGCTGGGCGCTACCCAACGAGACCAATACCTGGCTGGCCTTGAGCTGGCTGGTGGTACTGGGCTCGGTTGGTCTCTTCCAGCTGTTTCTCTACGTGGTGCGGCGCTGGACGGCTTCGGCCACGGTTTATGCCCTTACCGGGATGCCGGTGGTGGCGGTGGCGCTGGGAGCGGTCATGTTGGGCCAGCCGGTTACCCCGGCTGTTCTGGTGGGTGGGGCAATGGTGATCGCGGCCGTTTACGTCGGTGCAGCTCGCCAGGATACGGCCGATGCCAAAGGCAGGTCCACTCCTGGCCCTGCCCGGCAGAGAGAGTGGTCCAATGAGGAGGGGGTCTAATCATTCTTATTGACCCCTGCTGCGGACTGGACTTTATTATCTACGACGAGGTGCGAGGCGTTGTTGTTCTTTTTGGCGGGTTCGCTGATGAAACCCATCTAAACGATACCTGGTAATATGATGGCGTAACATGGACGCAGAAGTGAAGGTTCTCACATGGCTATGGTTGTTATCCACTCTGTTAATTCTGTTAATAGCCTGCCAATCACGTCCGCTTGCTGTCACTGAAACAACGCCTACAGCTTTTATAACTCCGAGTATGTCTGTTTCAGAAAGACTCGCTGTGAAACCGCTACCGCGTTCTAACCATGCTCTGGCCTATGACTCGAAACGCCATGTCGTCGTTTTGTTTGGGGGATGGAGCGACAAAGGCGAGTTATTGGGTGATACCTGGGAATATGATGGGACAACGTGGCAAAAAATTGCGACGCCCACATCACCACCCGCACGTGCCGATCTTTCATTAGCATATGATGCCGAACGAGGAATAACAATGTTGTTCGGTGGGATTACCTCCGACTCTTCATACACCAGCGATGTGTGGTTCTATGACGGCCAAACATGGCAGCAGACAGAACCCTCACATCAACCCCCGCCACGCCATAGCGCCGCTTTAGTTTATGATCCGGTGGAACAGGCAATGCTCCTTTTTGGTGGCTACGGAAGCGGGGGACAGCTACATGATACCTGGAAATTTAACGGAACAACATGGCAAGAAATGGAGTTTCTCTCAGCCGGCCCGCCGATTACTTTACCGCAAATGGTTTACGATTCCCGTCGTGAGGTTTTTGTACTCCGTTCCGTTGTTAACGTAACAACCTTTGAGTATGATCGCAGCACATGGTCACACGCCCCCCTGAAACCAGAAAAAGAGCTGCGAATCCCGATCCTTGGGTTCCGAATGGCTTATGATATTGACAGAGGACTCACAGTGCTGTTTGGAGGGGAAGCACCAGCTGGTCAGGAAGGTATGTGGGAATATGATGGGGAAAAATGGTATCGGCCGTCTGTTGCGGCTCTGCCGCCAACTCGTTTGTATCACGCAATGATTTACGACGAGGCCCGAGGCGTTGTTGTCCTTTTTGGCGGGTTGGCTGATGGAACCTATCTAAACGATACATGGGAGTATGACGGTGTAACCTGGAAGCAGAAGTGAAGTGTTCTTACTTCATTCACTTACTTGTTGAAGCGCACCTTCCATGACGGCGCGGCTTAAACTAAATCCCTGCCGCCGCAAAACTTCGAGATGCGGCTTAATCTCTCCCAGAAAGCTTGCTTGTTTACCCTTAACCAGCAAACCAACGGTGCCAACCTTCTTTTGATTCATAAGGAGTTGTGTTAGAAACAACGATCATTCTTCCCCAGTACCAGGTAGTTCAGCCACCGCCTGCCACTCATCCGCCAGTTCATCTTCCGTGTAGTCTACGTAAGCAATGCCAAGTTTGCGTAACAAAGCCAAAAACTCAATCCGGCTGATGCCCAGCAGCTGACCCGCTTTCCCAGACGAGATTCGCCCCTCAACAAACAGAGACAAAACCAGCCATTCAGCGACACGGTTTGAGATTTCTTCACGACTAATGCCCAAACGGAGCAAAGGAGCTGGTAACTGGATTTCTAAAACTGTGCTGGTCATCATCCACCTCATTGCAAGATTATCTTTGCGCTTCTGCCTGTTATGCTCGCCTTCGCGAGCATCCACTGGTGCAGCTAAATAATGGATACCCGCCTACGCGGGTATGACACACTCTCTGGTGTCGACATCTACAAAGACCGTGAATCTTGATTGTACCCGAAAATTGATCGTAATTCGTCACCTTAAATCCAGGTTGGCTCCTCGTACTTGCCAAACACTTCGCGGAACACATCGGTGATTTCGCCCAGGGTGGCGTATTCCCGCACGGCATTGATGATGAAGGGCATGGTGTTGGCCGTGCCCTGCGCCGCCTCACGGAGGGCTTGCATGGCTGCGCCCACTTTCTCGCTGTCACGCTCCGCCTTTACCCGCTGAATGCGCGCCACTTGCCGTTCATACCCCTGCGGATCCATTTTTAGAATAGGAATGCGAATATCTTCTGTCTGATCAATAAAGCCGTTCACGCCCACGATGGTGCGCTCGTTGGCATCAATTTCCCGCTGGTATTGGTATGCTGCGTTGGAAATTTCCCGCTGGTAAAAGCCCTGCTCGATGGCGGGCAAAACGCCGCCTAACTCCTCAACCTGCTGCCAATAGTCGTACACCTGCGCCTCGATTTTGTTCGTCTCGTGCTCCACAAAAAAGGAACCGGCCAGCGGATCAATCGTGTTGGCCACGCCGCTTTCTTCGGCGATGATTTGCTGTGTGCGCATGGCGATGGTGACCGCTTCCTCGCTGGGCAGCGCCAGGGCTTCGTCCATGCTGTTGGTGTGCAGACTTTGCGTGCCGCCGAGGACCGCCGCCAACGCCTGAATGGCTACGCGAACAATGTTATTCTCCGGCTGCTGTGCCGTGAGGGAGACACCTGCCGTTTGCGTGTGGAAGCGGCACAGCCACGAGCGCGGATTTTTAGCGCCAAACGTCTCGCGCATTTCCCGCGCCCAGATGCGGCGCGCGGCACGGAACTTGGCAATCTCCTCAAAAAAGTCGTTGTGGCAGTTAAAAAAGAGGCTGAGCCGCGGCGCAAAGTCGTCGATGTCCAGGCCGCGCGCCAGCGCCCAGCGCACGTATTCCAGCCCGTCGCCCAGGGTGAAGGCCAGCTCTTGTGCGGCCGTTGAACCTGCCTCGCGAATGTGGTAACCGCTAATGGAGACGGTGTTCCATTCGGGCATATGTTTGGTGCCAAACTCAATTGTGTCGGTCACCAGCCGCATCGACGGTTCGGGGGGGAAAATGTACTCTTTTTGGGCGATGTACTCCTTAAGGATGTCGTTTTGCAGCGTGCCTCGCAGTTTGGCCATCGGCACGCCCAGCTTCTCGGCGGCGACAATGTACATGGCCCAAATCATCGGCGCCGGGCTGTTGATCGTCATGCTGGTGCTGACTTTGTCCAGTGGAATGCCGTCGAACAGGATTTCCATGTCCGCCAAACTGCTGATGGCCACGCCGCAGTGGCCAAACTCGCCCAGCGCTTCGGGGGCGTCGGTGTCGTAGCCCATCAAGGTAGCCAAATCAAAGGCGACGGAGAGGCCCATGTTGCCCTGCTCCAGCAGATATTTGTAGCGAGCGTTAGTTTCCTCGGCGGTGCCAAAACCGGCAAACATGCGCGTGGTCCACGGCCGTCCGCGGTACATGGTGGCGTGCACCCCGCGAGTGTAGGGATATTCGCCAGGCATACCTAAATCGCGCGGGTAATCCAGGTCGGCCACGTCCAGCGGCGTGTAGAGCCGTTTAATCGGTTCGCTGGAGGTGGTGATGAACTGCTCTTTGCGTTCGGGGAAGCGGGAGAGGGACTTGTGCAGGGTGGTTTCTTCCCATTTGTCTTTGTTCTCGGCCAGTTCGGCCAGCTTTTGTTTGTCGTACATGGGTGCTCCTTTTGGGGAGATTGGAGACTGGAGAATAGAGATTGTTCTCTCACAGCCTTGTCTCTCGAAATAGCGATTTGCAGTGGGTTGTGTGGGGCGGATTATACTTGGGGCGGATTTTGTTGGCTAGGTGACGGCCGTTTGAATGGTTAATGGTGAATGGTAAATGGTTAATGGTTAACGGCCGTTTCCCAGTAAAACATTTTCAGACAAAGTGAAGAACTCGCGCGAAGGCGCAAAGAAAAACTTAGCAACTTTGCGCCTTTGCGCGATATTTAACCACAAGTAACGGCCGTCACTCCAAAATCTCAGTCTGGTAACGAATTGGCGGCTTCTTGCAGCTGTTGGCGATAGGTGTTGAAGGCGGAACGGCCGTTCTCCGTCAGACTGCACAGTGTGTGCGGCCGTTTCCCCTTAAACGTCTTCTCGATGGCTACGTACGCCCCCTCCTCCAGCTTGCTCAGATGGAACGATAGGTTGCCCCGCGTCAGCCCCGTCTCGCGCAGCAAAAAGGTGAAGTCGGCATTCTCCACGCCGTACAGCAGCGCCATGATGATGAGCCGGGCCGGTTCATGAATCAGCCGGTCCGTTTCCAGCATCTGCTTAAAATCGGTCATGACAATGCCTCCATCGGCTCGTCGCTGCCCGGCTCACTGTTTTGCCAGTAACGCCAGAAAGCAAAGCCGCCCGACGCCACCATACTCAAGCCAATCGAGCCCAGGGCAAAGGTGGAAGCCACCGTCTCAGCCACCCCCAAAAAGGCAATAATGATGCCCGAAGCCACGGCCCACAGCGCCAGCAGGTGAAAGCGCAGCAGCCCCACGCGGTTGCCCAGCATAAACAGCGCCAAGCCCATGCCCGCCCCGATGAAGGCTGGCGTCAGTTCGGCCAGCTCTAGTTGGGTGATAGTCAGGGCCATCGCAGCACCAATCACAAACCCCAACACCGCGCTCAAACCGCGCTGCTTGTTGGTGGGTTTGGCGTAGGTGACGTAGCCCGTGCGCGGATAAACCAGCCGCTGCTTGAGCCAGCGCAACGTCACGCCCATCAAAATGGCACCGAGCACAATAATAAAGGGCATGGCAATACCGCCCACCAACGCCGCATATTCCGAATCAGTGGCCACCTGCCACCAAAACAGGCCGCTCAAAACCAATAAGAGCAGACCAAGCAGCAGTTCGACCAGGCCATCCTCAAACCAATATTGCTGCGTGCGACGAATTGTCTTGTTTAAGTCGTTCATCAATGTCCCCCTGAAACTACAAATATATTTGTATTGCTTATATAGTTTGTATTACAAACTTATTTGTATAATAAGGAAAAGAACGGCCGTTGTCAATCCCCGTTTCAAATAAAGAGACCTGCTGGCAAAACCGAACCAGATCGTAATTGATGCCCCTGGCGCGCCCCGCTTATGCCCCACTTTTGACACGACTTTGTTCTATGCTAAAATGTTTGCTACCTGCATTCAACTCACCCGACCTACCACATACCCCCACCCCAGCCACCGATTTTTGGAAGTCAATCACCATACTCCACATCCTGCCCATCTGAATAAAGCTGAACAGCCTCAGAGGAAAGGTATGAAAAACTCCCGCATCCTGATTGCCCTGCTGTGTACCGTGATGGGCACCGCTGTTTTGGTAACCACCCTCGTCTCCGCCCAACCCCCGCTGCCTGATACCCCTGATGCAGAACGGCTGGCCGAAATCGGCGAAGAAACTGGCAGCATTGCTTCCCCGACCCAGCTCTCCCCCAACTGCACCTTTGACGAAGCCTTCGGCCTGTACCTCTGCCCACACCCCGTTCCGGCTGTGCTGCCCCAGGCCAATCCGGCAGACCACGCGCGGGCGCTGGGCATGTTGAGCAGCGACGGCCTGCTGCTCGTGCCGGACTCACACAACCGGCGCATCATGGCCCTGGACCCGGCAACCGGCGCGGTAGTAGATGCCAACTTCATTCCCGCTGACACAACAAACATGGATTTACCTATCAACGCCATTCTCAGCGCGGCGGGCGATTCGATTCTCGTGTCGGATCAGAACAACGACGTAATTCTGGAGTATGACTTCAGCGGCAGCTTTGTGGGCATCTTTGCTCCGCTTGGCGGCGCGGATAGTACGATTATGGACGGCCCGCGGGGCATTACCCTGACGGATGAAGGGAATCTGCTGGTCACCACCGCCGCCGACAACGTGGTGCAGTTCGACAGCAGCGGCAGCTTCCTGGGCGAGTTCATCAGCACCGATGTTGGAACAGGCAACCCGGATTCACCTTATGATATTTACGGCCGTTCCACCGATTGGCTCGTCAGCGCCATCAACAGCGACGCCATCCACATCTTTGCCATGGGCATCTACCAGGAAGACTTTGCACCCGTTGATGGCTTCCCGCAGCAGCTGGCCATAGACAGCAATGGTAACGTCCTGGTGGCCAACTTCAGCGGGGATGAAGGTGTTTTGGAATTCACCGCCGGAGGTACGCTCAGCAGCACCCACGTCGTCACCGGCACCAGCAGCGCGTTGGGCGTGCGCGGTGTCTACATCCTGCCCAACGGCAACCTGCTGGCGTCGGCCGGTTCCCTCACCCAGGGCAACGTGTATGAAATTGATCGGGATACGGCCGTTGTCACCGGCGATCCCAAGCTGCCGCCGGGCAGCTACATACCGCGCTACATCGAATTTGTCACCGTGCCCCAAACGCTGCTGTACCTGCCGGTCGTGATCCGCTAATTTTTAGGGCCCCTCTCCCCAAGAAGAGGGTCGCTCAAAGAGATAACACGATGAAAAAGTTCACACCGCTTTTTCTGTCCTTGATGTTGCCCCTGCTTTTGCTGCTGGTGATTCTGATGGCCGTACAACCAGCACGAACCCAGGAACTGCCCCCAATACTGCCCGATAAAGCCACACTTGAACTGGCGGCCAGCAAGATGGATGAAGAGCTGCTCAACCAGCTGCGCAACGGGGAGACGGATACGGCCGTCCACGCCATCATCCACCTGGGCCAGCAGGCCGATCTGAACCAATCGGCTGCCTTAGCCCGCACCGACCAGGCCGCCAGGGCCGCCCTCACCTACAATACGCTGCGCACCTTTGCCCACAACAGCCAGGCCAGCATTCGCAGCTATCTGGACCAGGCGCAAACTGCCGGCGCCGTTGTTTCCTACCGGCCTTTTTTCATCTTCAACGGACTGGCGGTACAGGCCACCCCAGCAGCGCTGTGGCAGATTGCCCTGCGCGACGACGTCGAATCGGTCACGGCCGATCACATCTACCACCTGCACGACTTTCAGCCGGGCAGCAGAACAGGTTTTGCCGCGGCTGAGCCTGCGGCACCGCAGGGCGCTACGGCCGTAGAGTGGAACATCGCCCACATCAACGCCGACGACGTCTGGCAGCAGTACGGCATCACTGGCGCAGGTATCCTGGTGGCCAACATGGACACCGGCGTGCAGCATAACCATCCCGCCCTGGTGAACCAGTACGCAGGCAGCCTGGGCAGCGGCACGTTTGACCACAATTTCCACTGGTTTGACGCCACCGAATTTGCCGCCCCCTTCCCCTACGATGACAATGCCCACGGCTCGCACACCATGGGCACCATTTTGGGCGGCGACGGCCTGGGGCCGTTGACCGACGATATTGGCGTGGCGCCCGGGGCGCGCTGGATTGCCGTGAAGATTTTTGATGCCAACGGCTTTGCGCCCGCCAGCGTCATCCATGCCGGGTTCGAGTGGCTGCTGGCGCCCTGCCCCGTGGGTGTGACCCCCGGCAGCCCCGGCTGCGATCCGTCCCGCGCCCCGGACGTGGTGAACAATTCCTGGGGCAGCGACAATGCCGCCCTCACCGAGTTCCTGCCAGACGTGCAGGCGCTGCGCGCCGCGGGCATCTGGCCCGAGTTTAGCGCAGGCAACAGCGGCCCAGGGCTGGGCACCATTGGCTCCCCAGCCAGCTTTGCCGAATCATTTGCCACTGGCGCCACGGACATCAATGATGTGATTGCCGGTTTTTCCAGCCAGGGCCCTTCGCCGCTGACGCTCAACACCAAGCCAGACGTGGTGGCCCCCGGCGTGGACATTCGCTCCAGTGTGCCGGGCAGCAGCTACGATTCGTTTAACGGCACCAGCATGGCCGGGCCACACGCAGTGGGCCTGGCCGCCTTGATGCTGGAAGCGGCCCCCGACCTGGACCTGGCAACGATGGAACAGATTATTCGGGAAACGGCCGTCGATCTTGGTGATCCTGGCCCAGACAGCGTGTATGGTTACGGCCGTATCGATGCCTTCAAAGCAGTGCAGCGGCTGGTGGATTCGGCTGACCTGGTGGGCACGGTGCGCGACGCAGGCACGATGGCCCCGCTGGCCAACGCCACCGTGCGCGTCTTCAACGACGAGCTGGACGTCACCACCACAACCGACAGCAGCGGCCAGTACGAGATCAACTACCTGATTGGCGGCACTTACAGCGTTACCGTCTCGCTCTACGGCTACGAGGTGGAATCTTTCACCGATGTGGTGCTGCCCAGCAACACGGAAACGACGCTGGATGTGGAGCTGACGGCGCTGCCCACCCACACGCTGTCCGGGCACGTCTTTAACGCCATCTCGCCCACCGTGCCTATTACCAACGCGGTGATCACCATTTTGGACACACCGCTGCCTTCTGTGACCACGGACGAAAATGGCTTTTACCAGATTGTTGTGGCGGAGGGAACGGCCGTTGTCGAAGCCGCCGCCTTTAGTTTTGCTACGGCCGTTACCAGCACCACCATCACCGCCGACACCACCATCGACTTTTTCCTGGACCCGCTGCCACCCGTCCTGCTCGTCGACGATGACGAGGGTCTGAGCCGCAGCATTGCGCCCAACGTGCAGGAATATTATTTCTCAGCGCTGGATTCCAATGGCTACAACTACACCTATTGGGACATTGACGTTGACGGTCCGCCCGATTTTGACACGATTCGCCAGTATGCGGCCGTTGTCTGGTTCGGCGGCGAGTTTGGCCGGGTAAAAGATTTCAGCGAAGCCACCCAGGCGCAGGCGTTGATGGATTACCTGGATTTAGGCGGCCGTTTGCTTTACGTCAGTCAGAACCACACCTTTTACTTCGGTGATGACAACGTCTGCGATTCACCGCGATTGGGCGGCACCGGACCATGCCCCTTCACCCGCGATTACCTGGGCGCACAAGATTGGGTGCTGGACCAGAAAGCCACGGTCACCTTTGGCGTATCGGGGCACCCGGTGGGCGATGGGCTGGGGCCGATCCCGATGATCTACCCGCCCAACTTCCAGGACTTCACCGATGACGTGACGGGCACACTCAGCGCCCAGCTCACCTTCACCAGTACCGACAACGTACCGTTGGACGAGATCAACCGCACCGCCTACTCGGTTTTGAGCGATACGGCCGATTTCCGCACCCTCTTCATGGCTACCCCATTGGAAGCGATGCCGCCAGGCGACGCCGCCAACGTCATGTTCCAGGTGATGGAATGGTTTGGCATCTCCGGCCTGGCCGAGGGCGTGACGCTGGCTCCGGCCACCCAATCGGGCATGGGTCCGGCGGGGTCTACCATCAGCTTCACGCTGAGCCTGCGCAACCTGAGCGATTTTGCCGACAGTTTTGACCTGGCCGTGGCGGACGCAACCTGGCCTACCACCATCTGGGACGCCAGCTTCAGCAGCGAGATTATGCAGATTGGCCCGGTGCCGCCGGGCGAAACGGCCGAATTCGGCATCACCGTGGCCATTCCGCCGGGCAGCCAGCCGGGCAAGGGGGCTGCGTCAACGATCGAAGCGGTTTCGCAGAGCGGCACGCCGTATACGGCCGTGGCCAACCTCACTGCCCTGGTGGAAATGGTCTACACGCTGCACGACTCCGACACCTGCGGCAGCGGGGTGCACTTCAACTGGGTCGACAGCCTGGCCGGGGATCGCTGGCTGCTGGACGAAGGCGGCGGGCTGCCGGAATACGTGTCTGTATCGCTGCCCGAGCCGTTTGTTTTCTTTAACAAGACGTACGACCACCTCTGGATCAACGATCACGCCACGGTGCTGTTTGCCGACGACAATGTGTACGGCGACCGGATCCCCTCCGGCGTACCGCCCATCCCCAATCCCACCATCCTCGATCCTAACAACGCCATTTACCTGGCCTGGGGCACGTCTTACTGGCATCCTTCGGATGAAGATCCGGCTGCCGGGGTTTATACCTACCACGATACCGGGGACGGCCGAAATCAATTCATCATCACCTACTACAAATACCCCAACTTCCTGGGCGATGGCGACGACACCATGCAGGCCATTCTGGACCTGGACACTTACGAAATTACGGTGCAGTACCAGACCGTGGTTTACAGCAACTTTGCCGTGGTGGGCATTGAAAACGCAGGCGGCACGGAAGGCATTTTGTACGTGAATGACCAGGTGCCGCCAGAAAACATCCTGCACAACGAGCTGGCGCTGCGCTACACTCCAGGCGAAATCCCAGACATCGTTGAGGTAGTTCTGGAACCGTCCAGCGCCACTGGTGCGGCCAACGGCAGCAGCACTGTCGATTACGTGCTGATGCTGATGAACACAGGCAGCCTGACGGACAGCTTCACGTTGGAAGCCAGCGGCCACACCTGGCCGGTGACCTTCTACGACGCCAACTTCACCACGCCCATCACCAGCCTGGATGACGTGCCTTCCTGCCAATCGGTGCCGTTTGGCGTGCGGGTGGAGCTGCCGCCCGGCACGGATCTGCAGCAAGACCAGGTCACCGTTCGCGCCCGTTCGCAGGCAGATACACTGGTGGTGGGAACGGCCGTTCTCATCACCAACCAGTATGGGAATCTCTACTACTTTCCCATCATCCAAAGGTAACGGCGCCAAAAGAGGCCAAACATCATGAGAACATAGGGTAACAGCCATTGCCCCACCTGCGGCCATCCGCTAGAATGCACCCGGCTCTGAACTTAAACTAAAAAAGCCACAGAGAGCACAGAGGTTTAAGAGAGGTCTCTCTAAATTCTCTGTGTTCTCTGTGGCCTCTGTGGCAAAAAGAGCAGCGCCAAAGGTGAACCATTTGCTCAATTCATCCGACGCCACCGAAGACGCGATTCAGCCCGTTCCCCTGCCGCTAGATGGAGAATTACGGCCGTCCCCACCGCCCCAACTCAGCGAAAACAAGGGGGTGGTGAAGGCAGCGGCCGTTCTGGCCATCGGCAACGTCACCAGCCGGGTGTTGGGGCTGGTGCGTGAGATCGTCAAATCGAACCTGTTTGGCGCGTCGGATCTGCTGGCCGCCTACACGGTGGCCGCCCTGGTGCCCAACACGCTGTTTAACCTCATCACCGGCGGCGAGATGGTGAGCTCTTCGCTGGTGCCCGTGTTTAGCGACCTGGCCAGCAAGGAGCGCCGCGCCGAGCTGTGGAGCGTGGTGAGCAGCTTTTTGAGCTTGGCCACGGCCGTTCTCTTATTCATCGTGGCCCTGGTGATGGTGTTCACCCCGCAAATCGCCTGGCTGGCCGGTGCCCGCAACTTTTCTGACGGCAGCTTAACGGCCGTTACCGAAGAAATGATGCGGCTGGCCACACCCGCCGTGCTCTTTTTGTCCATTGCCAGCATTCTCACCGGGGTGCTGTACGCCCTGGAGCGTTTCACCCTGCCCGCCTTCACCGCTGCCGTCTTCAACAGCACCATCGTCATCGTCGCCCTGCTGCGCCCGGACCACATCGACAGCCTGATTTACGGCCTGCTGCTCGGCTCCTTTTTGCAAATTGTTTTGCAGCTGCCCGCGCTGCGCGACGGCCGTTTCCGTGTTCAGTTCAACTGGCGTCATCCGGCCGTGCGCCGCATCCTCATTTTGTACGCCCCGATTGTGGTGGGGCTGCTGGTGAACCAGGTCGCCATCTGGATCAGCTACAACCTGGCCATCCTCACCGGCGATAACAGCGTGACGTACATGAATTACGCCACGACGCTGTACCAGTTCCCGCTGGGCCTGGTTGTCACCGCCCTGTCGATGGCCACCCTGCCCACCCTATCGCAAATCGTAATTGCCTACCACGCCAGCAAACACAGCGATGCTGCGGCCGCCAGCGCTCGCGTGCAGGAGTTTAAGCAAACCCTGGCCAGCGGCCTGCGCCTGGTGCTGACCCTCATTTTGCCCGCCACCGCCGGGCTGTTTGCCCTGGCCACGCCCATCATTGCCCTGCTGCTGCAGCATGGCGAATTTACGGCGCAGGATACAGCCGTTACCGCTACCGTCTTGCGCGTTTACCTGGCCGGGCTGCCCTTCGCCGCCATCGACCAGATGCTCGTTTTTGCCTCCTACGCCCGCAAAGACACCTGGCGTCCAGCCGTGGCGGGCATTATCAGCATTGTGATTTACACGGTGACGGCCGTACTTCTCTTGCCCGCCATCGACCTGTACAGCCTGATGGTGGCCGACGCCGTGAAACATTTCTGCCACACCATGATCATGCTCTGGCTGCTGCAGCGGCAGTTGGGCGGCCTGCGCGGTTTTGGCATCAGCAGCGCCATCTGGAAATCCATCATCGCTTCGGCGCTGACCGGGCTGGTGGCCTGGCTGGCCGCCTGGGGACTTGAGGTAGCCATCGGCAATCTGCTGCCTTTGGGCGGGTTCCTGGGCAAGCTTGTCCTCGTGGTTGTGGCTGGTGGTTTGGGGTTGGCGGCCTTTCTGGCGCTGGTGCGCCTGCTGAGCATCACCGAGGTACAAATGCTGCACCGCACGCTCACGTCCCGGCTGCGCCGCCGCCCACCACAGGCGGAACGGCCGTAACCAACTTGCCAAGCACCGTCTATTTTGGTTAAAATGCTCAACTGACTATTCATTTACACGCAGCAAAAAAGGAAACGGCCGTGGCAGATACGCTTTACCAACTTACTGTTCGCAAAGGTCCCAAAGTCGGCGAAACCTTCTTATTAGAAACCTTCTCCCTCACCGTCGGGCGCGATCCCGTCTCAGATGTCGTATTAAACGATCCGGAAGTATCGCGGCAGCATGCCCGTTTCAGCCGCACCGACAGCGGCTACCAGGTGCAGGATTTAGGCAGCACCAACGGCACCTTTGTGAATGGACTGCGGTTGGAAGCAGAACCGGCCGATTTGCAGCCGGGTTATACCGTCAGCATGGGCAGCGGTGTGACGCTGGTGTACGAACTGGTGCCCACGGGCGCGGCCCTGGACGCCACGATGATTGACCAGAGCGGTCTGGCGGGCATGGCGCAGCAGGGCAGCAGCCTGGATGAACCGGATGATGAGTGGGAAGCGGCCGTTCCAGACCTGCCCCACTTTGATGACGAACCGGAAATCCCCTCCGATTGGGAACCCGATCCCTCGCCGCCCTTTACACCGCCACCGCCAGCGCCCGTCTCTCAACCGGCGCCACCACCGGTACGGCCGCAGGCCACTGCCGCCCCGCCGTTTGTCCCCGCCCCCACCGACAGCGAAGCCGCCGCCAAAAAACGGCGCAATACCATCATTGCTGTGGTTGTGGGCTTGATTTTACTCTGCTGCTGCGCCTTCCTGGTTTACATGTGGTTTATCGGCGGGGATTTACTGCTGGAAGCGTTGGGTATGGTCTAAAACAAAAAACCCGGCGCTGTGACAACGCCGGGAATTCGGTGATGAGTGAAACGTGAAACGTGATTTACTTCTAATCACGTTTCACGTTTTAAAGATCAGGTTCTGCCTGGTCTTTTTCTTTGTTTGTCAGGTCGGGCTGGGGATCGATGATGATTTTTTCGTTCACATCCGGGTCGGGGCCAAAGCCATCGGCCGTACGAATATCGTCCATGTAGCGGGCCACAATGTGTGGCGGCGCCAGCTCAATAAACACCTTGGAACCCACCAGCAGCGCCGTTAAATCATCTAGCTGGCCTAAAAAGGGCAGCATGTCCGGTAAAAAATCAACCGGCCAGAGAATATAGATAACGGCAACAAACGGCACCAGCTTCAAATAAAACGGCACGTCACGGTCACGGAGCAGGTAATACACCAGGCGGGCCTGCTGCCACGCTTCACGAAAAAATCCGGGGTCCTTACGTTTCCCGGCAATGGTTTCTAAGTTCATCAGGGGCTTTTTTTCCTTTTCGTCCATAAAAAATCATCCTTACAACTGTTTGGTAAACGGGTGCTGTCGAACAGGTTACCCGGCCTCGCGGCCACAGTCAGGCATCCTTACGATTCAGCAGCGAAAAGGTTGCAGTGTGGGGATTTTGGCGGGAGCCTGTTAGCGCAGGTTTCGCACGTAGTCGGCCATGCGGGGCAGTACCGGGCCGATGTCGTATGGTCCCCATTGGGCTACCGGGCCAGCGGTAAAAACGGTGAAGCCCAGCACGTAATCATCCTGGCGTACGCCGTTATCGTACCAGGCCAGCTGGTTGATAAACGCCTCGATGCCGTTGCGCCCCCACCCCTGTGACACAGCATACTCCTGAAAATCCGCCCAACCTTTGCCCGCCGGGCCAGGCCGGTCGCCCAACACGCCATCAATGCCCGCCTCAGTAATCACCAGGGGGATGACCAGGTTGTTGGGAATGAGCAGCTCCTCGTAATACCAGCGGTAGCGGAAGGTGAGTGAGCCGCGGTCTTCATGGAAAGGATAACCCGGCAGGGCACTGCCATAGCCGTGGGTAATGACGGGGGCGCTGTATTCATGCAGGGTTAAGATGCCGCCATACTGCATCGCCGTCTCGATAGCGGGCAAAAAGAGAGCAAACTCATTCATTTCCGGCACGCCGGTGGAGAAACCGCCTATCGCCGCGCGGAAACCGTACCGGGCCAACTCCCGCACCCGCTCGGCCTCAAACCGGGCAAACCAGGCCATGCGATCCAGGCCGGGGTCTGGCTCGTTCCATCCTTCCCAAAAGTCCACAGCGGGATTCAGCTGATACTCTCGCAGCTGTGCCTGCACAAATTTGCGCGCCTCTTCCTCTGGATTACCCGCATACTCCTGGCCGCCCCAGTTACGACGCCCAACGATGATGGTGTTGGGTGAAACCTGTTCTACTTCAGCGAGATAGCCAAAGTCATCCACCCCTTTGATCACAGCAGGCTGAGCCTGGCGCACAAACTCCATGATGCGCGGATCGTTATTGAAGATGACGTGGATGCTGAGCTTGCTGCGGTTGGGATCGCCCTGCAGGTAGGGAGGAACTGGCCCGGTCCAACCAAATGGCGTTGGGGATGGCGTGGATGTTGTAGTGGGCGTATGGGTTGGCGTGTGCGTTGGTGTAGGTGTGGGCGTACGGCTGGGGAAGATGGGTGTGCTGCTGGGTGTCAGTGTGGGGCTGAGCGGCGAGTTATCGCCAAAGTTTAGCCTGGGATCGATGGTAGCCAGGGGTGGCGGGGGTGTGAAGGTTGGCGGCACGCTAATGACCGCGACTTCCTCAGCGACGGCTTGCGGCAGGGAGATTGGCGCGACCAGGGTCGGTAGTGCCACCTGCTCCACGCAGGCTGCCTGGGTAAGCAGAAAAAGCAAACAGAACAGAATCAGAAACTTGCCATACTTGGTCACGGGCATGAGCGGTATGATACCACCCGCTCTTGGTTTATGTCAACATTAGGGATTGGTGGATGGGTAACGGCCGTTCTTGCACCAACCCCATGCAATGTTACAATCCCGTTTTGCGGCGGCAAGCAGCTGCCCACCGGTAGAGGAACGCTTATGCTCATTGGCTTAATTCTAAAATTTGCGGTGATGGCCGTCTTTTTATTCATGTTCTGGCGACGGCCGTCTCTAAACTGGGGCGTCGGCCTGCTGACGGTTACGTCGGCGGTGCTGCTAGACACCTTCCTGGGCACCTTTAACCGGGACGAGATGCTGGCCCAGTTTGGCTTTTTCTTTTATGTTATTGCCGGGCTGCTGATTGGCGGGGCGGCATACTGGCTGTTCAGCCTGTTCCAGCCGGTGCAGATGCTGGTGCAGCCGGGGCGGGGCGCAGCGGCGACAGCCATCATCCCACCCCCGGCGGCAGTGAGCAGTACGGCCGTACACTTCTCCCCCGGCACCGACGAAACCGGCACCGCCTTCGACCGGCAAATGATCTTCGAGGAGATTCGCGACCGGCTGAGCCGCGACGATGTGCTGGACCTGCTGTTTGACCTGGGCATTCGCGATAACGAAGTGATGACCTTGCAGCAGGAGATGCAGCAGCTCATCATCAACGTGATGGAGCTGACGGCGCAGCGCGGCCAGACCGGGCAGTTGGCCCTGGCCGTAGAGCGCATTCTCACCCCGCCCGCACCGGAAGCATTGCCCCGCCTGGAAAAAATCTCGCTGGAGTCGCCGCCAACCATCTTGCGCCACTACCTGCTGGCCCATTACGATTTGGAGAAGCTGCAGAAAACGGCCGTTGCCCTGGGCATCGACTGGGAGCAGCTAAACGTCACCAGCAAGAAGTCGCGGGTGCGCGACCTGCTGCTTTACCTCTACCGGCGCAACCGGGTGGATGAATTGATCCATTTAATGCATGAAAACGCTGCAACAGCAAAGGAAAGTTAAAAATGTCACGGCAAAAACGATGGGCGTTGTGGCTCATTGTGGCACTTACTCTAATCTTTAGTGGGGGAACGGCCGTTGCCCAATCAGAAAATGAACTCACCCTCAGCCTGAGTCGCGATTTTGGCGCGGGGCTGGCCAGCGGCATCCAGGGCACCTTCTCGTACCGCGTCAGCGGACCAGACAATCTGGCCACGGTTTCCTTTTATATGGATGACCAGCTCATCGGGGAAGACAGCGAAGCGCCATTCCGGCTCCAGTTTAGAACCGATAACTACCCGGTTGGCAGGCACACCTTGTATGCTGTCGGCGTCACGCAAGACGGCCGTGAGCTGACCTCTAACACCCTCAGCCGCAACTTCCTCTCGCGCTCTGAAGCCAACCGCTCGATGGTTACTATCGTGGTGCCCATCCTGCTGCTGGCGCTGGGCGGCGTGATCTTGCGCGTCTGGCTCACCAACCGGGACAACAAAACCCACGGCAAGGCGTTGGCCAACGTCAACGGGCCATTTGGCGGCACTATTTGCCCCAAATGCGGCAAGCCGTTTGCCCGGCATATCTGGGGCTTGAACCTGGTGGCGGGTAAATACGACCGCTGTCCCCACTGCGGCAAGTGGAGCCTGGTGCGGGCGATGCACCCAGACGTGTTGAAAGCGGCCGTTGAAGCCATGCAAGAAGCCGAAGCCGCCCAGAACCAATCCCAACCAGGCGACCCGGACAACCCCAACCGCTGGCGCAAACGTCTCGATGATTCCCGCTTTGACGGCTAGTAGAGTGAAACGTGATGCGTGAAACGTGAGCAGCATCACGTTTCACGTTTCACGTTTCACGGCTTATCAACTCCGCGCGTTCCTGAAGAGCTTTTTTTGCCAGACAGTCTGGTAGTCCTCGTGTCATAGGGTCAAAATCCCATTTCTTTTGCTATGGATTTTTTATATGATTTTAAGTGTAAGGCTGAATTGCTTTTTCAACTCGTTTTCCTCCTCCTTCCTGCTCCGGGCTCTTCCACCCGGAGCTTTTTTTGTTCAAGTGAAACGTGAAACGTGAATTTTCACGCATCACGTTTCACGTTTCACGCATCCTCAATAACCAATTTCCCCAACTTTCCCTCCCTGGCGCATCTAATCGGGCAGGTTTAAGATAGCTGTTATGCCCGATGAAGCGCAACTTGTTCGCCGCTGCCAGCAGGGAGACCTGCGGGCCTTTGCCGACCTGGTGGAGCAGTACCAGGATCGCTTGTTTGACGTCGCCTGGGCCATTTTGCGCGAACGGGAAGCGGCCAAAGACGCGGTGCAGGAAACATTTCTGACGGCCTTTCAAAAGATCGAAGGGTTTCGCGGCGAGTCGGCGTTGGCCACGTGGTTGATTGCCATTGTGGTCAATCAGTGCCGGGCCAGGCTGCGGCGGCAGAAGATGCGCCGCCTGCTCTCGCTGGACAGCTTAACACCGCAGCGATTGTTGGCTGCCGGGAAGCAAAGCAGCGATCCGGCGGCGATTGTGGGGCGGCGCTTGCAGAAGGAAGCGCTGTGGCAGCTGGTGGATCAGCTGGATGACCGGCTGCGGCTGCCGATTTTGCTGCATTATCGCTATGGCCTCTCTGGCGAGGAGATTGCTGGCGCGTTGGGCCTGACCAAAAACACCGTTTACGAACGATTGAGCCAGGGGCGCAAGCGGCTGCGGCAGCTGCACCAGCTGGCCGAAGCGGGACTGCCCAATTTGTTGGGAGGCGAATCATGTTAAGGCGATTCTGGCAGCGACGGCGGCAACGGCCGTTTACCTGCACCGATGTAGACGCCAATGTAGAACAAGTGCGGGACGGCCGTTTATCTGCGCGGGAAACGGCCGCCTTCAAAGCCCACGTAGCAGCGTGCAAGACCTGCCGCCAGCGCCTGAAAACAGAGGCAGCCTGGCTGTCTGCGCTGCAAGCCACACCCGCCCCGGCCCGGCTCACGCCACACGAGCGCCGCGCCATGCAGCAGGCGATGGGGCAGCACATGCGAAGGAGAATGGTTATGCGGAACATTCGTTTGTCTGTACAACAGGTAGCGGTATTGGGTGTGTTGGCGCTGGTAGTGGGGGCGATGGTATGGTGGCAAACGGCCGTTACTCCAGCAATCGATCTTGAAAATACAACCGACTCAGTGATTGAAAACCAACCCAACCAGCAAAATGAAACATCTGTCACGGTTCGTTTTGCCGTAGACGATTACGAAATTGCCCAGCACCAAGAACTCGCACGGACCTTTGAAGAAGCAGATCCAAATATTCGTATTCAGTTACTCTCCGTCAATGACATCTTGGATTATGAGCCAGCGACTGGCAACGGCTTGCCCCACGAGACCGCTTTGAAGCTGGCACATTCCGCCGACGTGTTTCCTGCTCATTATGCTACCGGCGTTAATTCTAGGAGCATTCTCCGTGACTTAGCACCCTTGATCCAGGCAGACTCTAGTTTTGATGTAGACGATTTCTATGCCAACGTGCTACGAGAGGAGAATGGCCAGATATGGGTCTTACCAACCTCGCTAAACATTCTGGTGATTTTCTATAACAAAGCCGCCTTTGATCAAGCTGGCTTGGCTTATCCTCAACCGGATTGGTCGTGGGAAGATTTTCGCTCAACAGCGAACACTTTAACGATTCGGGATAATGGTGAGGTGACCCAATGGGGTTTTGCCCAACCTTTTACCAGCCATCTAGCTTTTATTGAAAGCCAACTGTCGGAATCCTTGACAAATGCCACGATAAATCAATCAAACATTCGTTTAAATGACGAAGATGTCAAAGCAGCCGTGCAATGGTACACAGCCCTCTTTGTGGAAGATGGCCTCGCTCCCGCGGTTCCGTCCGTGGAGGCATTTTCATTGATTCAAGCCAATAAAGTCGCTTTATGGCCTGATTCTTCACGTTCCCTGAATTTGTATAGTACAAACAGTCAAATTGGCATTGTGCCTTTTCCGGTTGGTGATTCCAACGATAAATCCTCTCCGCTTTTTGTTAATGGATTCGTTATGAGCGCAGGTACAGTTCATGCAGAAGCCGCCTGGAAATGGATGATGTATCTTTCTCATCAGCAGGCCCTAAGCAATTTTGGAGAAACGGCCCTAATCCCGGCACGCACTTCCATTGCTCAAGCAACAGACTTCTGGAGTAAGTTGGCACCGGAATATGCTGCGGCACTGAATTATGCGCTTGCACATAGTTACCCGGCGCAAGCAGGTAGAGATGCTTATCAACCCTTCAATGAGGCGATAAACGGTGTGATTGAAGGGGAGAAAACGGTTGAATCGGCCTTAGCGGATGCAGCTGTGATTGCCAGTTCTTTGCCAGCAGCAAATGAAGAGGAGGCAAATTTCACAGTTACCGGAGGAGACGATGAATCAGAAAACAATGCTACTGCTATCACATTTTTAATCAGTAGCAATCTTGATTTAGAAGCCTATCGAATATTGGCTGAGGAATTTGAGGCAGCCCACCCCCATGTGCAGCTTAAAGTTCAACGACATGCAATCTCTAGCTTTTCTTCCTTCCCTGTTGCCGCCAATAGAGCCGACTGCTTCCAAATGCGATTTGCTCCAGTAGATGAGGCGAGTCGGAACGTCATATTGAACCTTGATCCGTTCATTGAAGCAGATCCCACCTTTGATCTAAATGACTTGTATCCAGTCCTGGTAGCTCAGTATACTGAGCAAGGGCAGTTGTGGGGAGTACCCGCCGGAGTACAGCCTCTCGTTATTGAGTACAACAAGGATTTATTTGATGCAGCCGGTGTCAATTATCCATCATACGACTGGACGATGGCAGAGTTTCTGGAGACGGCCGTTGCACTCACACACGGAAATGAAGAAACCAGGCAATTTGGCTTTGCCGGCGATGTCATCGAATTCAATTTGTTGCCCTTACTGCTGGAACGGCTGGGAGCGGATCTGATTAACGATGCTGTGACTCCATCCACACTGATGTTAGATGCACCGGCAACAATTGAAGCCATGCGTTGGTATAGTAACCTGACGACTGAATTTGGCGTGAAACCGGTGTTTGTTGCCGACCCTCTGGACATTCAGAATGGAGAGCGCGTGTTGGAACGAGAGCGGCTGCTGAATGAGCAACGCATCGCCATGTGGACTCCCTCCTTTTACTCAGAGGTGGGCGTGCTTGATCCTGCCGTCCGCGACAAAATGAACATTGGCGTTGCGCCTTTACCGGTCGGTACTGGCAGCGGTGTTTTACCCGCCAGTGGGTACTATATTTCAGCCAGCACACCTTATCGTGATACATGTTGGGAGTGGATTAAGTTTTTATCCCAGTCTCCCTCAATTGGGCAAGATGTACCCGCTCGGCGCTCCGTAGCCGAATCAGCAGCATTTAGTCAACGCATAGGTGAAGAACGCGCGGCTGCTTATCTAGCCAGTATTGAGAGTGCAACAGATGAATCAACAGCATTTCGCCTGTTTGTCGGGGATGAGAATTGGATGGTTGAAGCAATCTACTGGCTTGGCCGGGCTTATGCTCAAATCACGGCTGGAGAATTAACTGTCGAGGAAGCACTTAATGAAGCACAAATCACCTTTGATGCCTACCGCAACTGCATGATTGCTAACAATGGCTTTATGAACGTTGAGGTACGCAACGCCTGTGTCCAGGAGGCAGACCCGCTTTTGCCAGCATTCTTGCTGGAGAGACGCTAACTGCTTCATTAAAAGTTGCAGGTAATTTTGCAAGAAATACGGCCGTTCCGCGTCTAATGTTATAATGAAACGTGAGATTTTCACGCATCACGTTTCACTCGTCACGATATGAAATCTCTAACGGCCGTTCTCTCCCTCCTCTCACTCGCCGCCCGCCGCCTGTGGCACCAGCGGCTGCTGATGGCCTGCCTGCTGGCCGGGCTGGTGGCCGCTGTGGGGCTGCTGTCTGGCATTCCCCTGTATGCCGATGCCGTACAAAACCGGCTGCTGCAAGGCGAACTGACCGAAGCGGGCACCTACCGCCCGCCGTTTACCTTCCTCTGGCGCTACGTGGGGGCCTGGAACGGCGACATTACCTGGGAGACGTACCAGCCGATCAACAGCTACCTGACGGAACAGGCCACCGGCATCATCGACCTGCCCGTAGATGCTCAAATTCGCCACGTGGCCACGGCTAAACTGCGCCTTTTCCCCGGTGCCGACGTCAGCTTTAACCAGAACGAACCGCTGCTGTGGGCCAACCTGGGATTTATCACCAACCTGGACGAACAAATTGAGCTGGTGGAAGGCACCTATCCGGCCGAAGCTGCCTCTACTGCCGCCATCGAGGTCATCGTCAGCCGCGACACGGCCGATCAGCTGGGCTTGCAGGTGGGCGAGGCGTATACGCTTTTTGGTGCCGGCGACAACACCCGCCTGCCCCTGCAAATTGTCGGTGTCTGGCAGCCGCGCGACCGCACCGACCCGTTCTGGTTTTACCAGCCAGACGCCTTCGCCGAGATGCTGTTCACCAGCGAGGGCCAGTTTGCCCAGCAGGTGGCCCCCGTTTTGGCCGATGCGGTGAGCACGGCCGTCTGGTACCAGCTCTACGACGGCGGCCGCATCCGCCCCGCCTCTGTCAACGACTTTTTGCAGAACGTGACCATCGTTGAGGCCCGCGCCACGGCCCTGCTTAACGGCACGACGCTGGATGCCTCCCCGGTGAGCGCGCTACAAAATTACGGCCGTTCCAACAACCTGCTCACCCTCACCCTCACCATCTTCTCCATCCCCCTCATCGGCATCATTTTGTACTTCATCAGCCTTATCGCCAATATGGTGGTGGCGCGGGGGGCGAGCGAGATTGCCGTCTGGCGCAGCCGGGGCACCACGCGGGGGCAGGTGGTGGGTGTTTATCTGCTGGAAGGTCTGCTGGTGGGCAGCCTGGGTTTGGCGGGCGGGCTGTGGCTGGCACTGCAAATTGCCCGGCTGATGGGGCGGACGCGCACGTTTCTTGATCCGGCGATACTCACCCCTTCGGCAAGCTCAGGGGTCGGCTCAGGGGTCGGGGCTGGGGAATTGACGCCGGTGTTGTCGGGAACGGCCGTTTCTTACGCGCTCATTGGGGTAGGTCTGGCCCTGCTGGCTCTGCTCATCCCGGCGCTGCTGGCGGCGGCGCACACCATCGTCACCATGCGCTGGCAGCAGGCCCGGTCGCTGCTGGCTCCCGCGTGGCAGCGCTATTTCCTCGACGTGCTGCTGCTGGTGCCGCCGTTTTACGGCTGGTACCAGCTCGACCGCCAGGGCACGATCAGCCTGCTGGGCGGCGGGCGCGATCCCTTTGCCAATCCGCTGCTTTTCCTGGTGCCCATCCTCTTTTGCTTTTCGCTGGCCCTGGTCGCCCTGCGCCTCTTCCCCCTGCTGATTGGCGGCCTGGCCTGGCTGGCGGAAAAGCTGCCGGGCACCACCCTCCTGCTGACACTGCGCCAACTGGCCCGCGCCACGGCCCAATACACCGGCCCGCTGCTGCTGCTCACGCTCACCCTCAGCCTGGCCAGCTTCACCGCCTCCATGGCCGTCACCTTCGACGATCATCTGACCGACCAGATTTATTACCAGACCGGCGCCGATTTAAACCTGGCCGAACTGGGCGAAGACACGGAGCAAGACAGCCAACAGCAGCAGGGCGCTTTGGGGGAATTGACCCAACCCACTACGCCGCCGCCCGGCGATGAGGACGAACCGCGCTGGCTCTTCCTGCCCGTCACCGACCATTTGCTGGTGGCTGGGGTGCAGGCGGCGGCGCGGGTGGGGGAGTATACGGCCGTTTCCAGCATCGGTGGGCGGCAGCAGTCGGGGCGCATTTTGGGCGTGGACCGGGTTGATTTTGCCCAGGTCGCCTTTTACCGCGCCGACTTTGCCGGGAACGAAGCGCTGGGCGGCCTGATGAACCGGCTGGCGGTGCGGCGCGACCACATTTTGGTCAGCCGTGACTTCCTGGCGCGCAACAGTTTGCAAGTGGGCGATCCGCTGCGATTAACCATTGGCGCAGCGGGCGAATTTGCCGAGGCCGAGTTCACCATCGCCGGTCCGCTTGACCTCTTCCCCACGCAGTACCCGCAAGATGGCCCCTTCTTAGTGGCCAACCTGGACCATCTGCACGAGGCGCTGGGCGGCACCTACCCCTACAACGTCTGGCTGCAAACCGATCCCGCCGTGCCCAGCAGCGAAATTGTCGACGGCGTGCGCCAGTTGGGCTTTGCCGTCATCACCGCCCAGGATGCCCGCGACCGCATCTTGCAGGAGCAAACCCGGCCGGAGCGGCAGGGGTTGTTTGGCCTGCTGTCGGTAGGCTTTTTGGCAGCGGCCGTTCTCACCGTGTTGGGCTTCCTGGTCTATGCCGTTGTCTCCTTCCGCCAGCGCACCATCCAGCTGGGCATGCTGCGCGCCATCGGCCTGTCCGTGGGGCAGATGGCCGCCTACCTGGTCGGGGAGCAGGCGGTGCTGATTGCCGCCGGAGTGGGCCTGGGCACCGGCCTGGGCGTGTGGGCCAGCCGGTTGTTTATTCCTTTTTTGCAGGTTGGGGAGGGGAAAACGGCCGTAACGCCTCCTTTCATCGTGCAAATCGCCTGGGAACAGCTGGGCACCATCTACGCCCTCTTTGCCGCCATGTTTATCATCGCCGTCCTGGTCCTCATCGCCCTCGTCGCCCGCATGCGCATTTTTGAGGCGGTGAAGCTCGGCGAAGCGGTTTAGCGTGAAACGTGAAACGTGAAACGTGATTCGTTTCACGTTTCACGAGGCGTTCTTTTTTCAGGGTAGAGTTGAATATATGAATCTATTTCCAACCAAATTAAAGAAATCTGTGTTCATCTGCGTTTATCTGTGTCCTATTCTTCTTCTCTTTGCCTGCGGTACGGGGGAAACGGCCGATCTCGGCCCCACGCCCACGCCATTGCCCACACCCATCGTGCCGGAAAAACCGACCTACGTGGTAGAGCAGGGCACGGTGGTGAATTCGCTGCAATTTACCGGGCGAGTGTCGCCAGTGCAGGAACAGGATCTGTTTTTTAAGAGCGATGGCTTTGTCGACCAGGTGTTTGTGCAGCGCGGCGACCAGGTGCAAGAAGGTGACGTATTGGCCCAGCTGGAAATCACCGATCTAGAAAACCAGCTGGCCCAGGCCAACGTGGCGTTGGAAACGGCCGAAATCAAGCTAGCCCAGGCCGAACAAGATCGTCAAGATGCCCTGGCCGAAGCCACCATCAATCGCGACAAAATTGCCCTCCAGCTGCAAGGCGGCCAGGTTAACGCCAATTCCGCCACGCTCGTCTCGGCGCAAATTGACCTGGAAAATGCGCAGCAGCGCCTGGCCGATGCCGAATACGAGCTGCAAAAATCGCTGGACCGCGACTGGGAGCCGGAAGATGTGCGCCGCCAGTATGAACAGATGGTCATCAGCGCCCAGGAAAGCCTGGCCGTAGCCCAGGCCCGCTACAACGATGCCCTGGCGGGCGGCAGCAGCAGCGTGGTCGACCGCCAAATTTTGCAGCAAGACCTGGCCCTGGCCGACCTGCGCCTGGAGCAGCTGGAACGGGGCATCGACCCGCTGCTGGAACTGGACGTGGAGCGCGCCCGGCTGGACGTGCAAAAAATCGAGAACCAGATTGCCGATGCCCAGCTCATTGCCCCCTTTGCCGGGGAAGTGCTGTCGTTGAATGTGCGGGCGGGCAGCAGAGCCGAGGCGTTTCAAACGGCCGTTGTCCTGGCCCAACCGCAAAACCTGGAAATAACGGCCGAACTCGGCAGTGAGCAGCTGAGTGAAATGAACGTGGACCAACCGGCCACCATCACCCTGCGCAACCGGCCGGAAGCGCCGTTCAGCGGCACCGTGCGCCAGCTGCCCTACGCCTTCAGCGGCGGCGCATCCGGCGGCAACACGGAAGACACCCGCGTCCGCATCCAGTTCGATAACCCGCCCGCCAACCTCTCCCTGGGCGAACTGGCCACCGTGGTGATTGTCCTGGAGGAAAAAGAAGACGTGCTCTGGCTGCCGCCTGCTGCCATCCGCACCTTCCAGGGGCGCACCTTTGTGGTCATCGAAGAGGCCACCGGCCAGCGCCGCGCCGACGTGCGCCTGGGCATCGAAAGCGACGCCCGCGTGGAAATATTGGAAGGCGTCGAAGTTGGAGAGGTTGTTGTGGGAGAATAGGATGGCGTGAAACGTGAAGCGTGAAACGTGATTTTTCTCACGCATCACGTTTCACGTTTCACGCTATTTTCAGGAGGGAAAAATGAACTATTCTGACTGGGAACAGGAAGTCTATTCTGAGATAACGGGAGATTCCTTGTGGAAGATGGAGGTTTACCGGTTGGCTTTGTTTGTGGCAGATATTGGCTGGCATGATGTCTCGAAGCTGATGAACGACAAGCGAACCATAAAGCTCTCCGATCAGCTTTACCGGGCATTAGGCTCGATAGGAGCCAATGTTTCGGAGGGATATTCGCGTGGGACGGGCAAAGATCGGGCACACTTTTATGAATATGCGCTGGGATCAGCGCGAGAAAGCCGTGGGTGGTACTTCAATGCCCGGCACATTTTGGGGAAGGATATTGTTCAGCATCGTGTCCACCTTCTCGCCCAAATTATTCGCCTTTTGCTCGCCATGGTGCCTCAACAAAGAGGCAAAATTCTGCGCGAAGCCGAAACTGCGTACGTCATCGATGGGATTCAACTGGAGATCGATCCTGCAAATTTGCCCACGCTTCTCCAAGAAGTCCCACTACCCTGACCATCACGTTTCACGCTTCACGTTTCACTTCACCTATGGAAGCTTTTATACAGTGCGAGAATCTGGTCAAGATTTATAAGGTAGCTGAGCTGGAAGTGGTGGCTCTGCAGGGGCTGGACCTGGCGGTGCAGCGCGGGGAGCTGCTGGGCATCGTCGGCACGTCGGGGTCGGGCAAGAGCACGCTGCTGAACATTTTGGGCGGGCTGGATCGGCCGTCGGCGGGGCATGTGGTGGTGAACGGCCGTAACCTGCTCAAAGCCCCCGACGCCGAGCTAGACACCTATCGCCGCCGCGAAGTGGGCTTTGTCTGGCAGCAAACGGCGCGCAATCTCATCCCCTACCTCTCGGCCAAAGATAACGTGGCCCTGCCCATGACCATCGCCGGGATGGGCTGGGCGGAAAAGCGCGCCTGGACGCAGGAGCTGCTGGAAGCGGTGGGATTGTGGGACCACCGGCAGCACAAGCTGGCCCAGCTTTCCGGCGGGCAGCAGCAGCGGGTGGCGATTGCCGTGGCCCTGGCCAACAAACCCACCCTGCTGTTGGGCGACGAGCCAACCGGCGAGCTGGATTCCACCACGGCGCAGGAAATATTGGCCCTGCTGCGCGAGATGAACGGCCGTTACAACCTCACTACCCTCATCGTTACCCACGACCCGCAGATTGCCCGCGCCGTGGACCGCGTGGTGACCATTCGCGACGGCCGTACCAGCAGCGAAACCGTCCGGCGCGTGTCTGACGTCGAGGCGGCCCTGACCCAGAACATTGAGGCATCCGCGTCTGCGCCCGTGTATGAAGAGTATGTGGTGGTCGATAATGCTGGTCGACTGCAAATTCCACCCGACCTGCGCGAAGCCCACGGCATTGGCGACCGGGTAACGCTGGAAGCCACCGAGGAAGGGGTGTTGATCCGGCCGGTTTCGGGCAAAAATGGACGGGGCGAGGAAACGGCCGTAACGCCAGATGAAAAACAATCCAGCCAGGAACCAACCGAACAAATCCCTTGGTGGCGGCGCTGGCCACGGTGAAAGATTTAGCCGCGTGATGCGTTATACCAGTGGCGCAGCCTGACAACGCCAGGGCGGACGGTCAAATTGTACGGCCGTTGCGCGTCTAATCTCCTAAACCGGAAGGTAAAACGGAGGCATGTGATGAGAAAAGTTTTACTGTTGTTGATCCTGCTGTTTTTATTCGCTTGCAGCAACAGCCCGGACGCGGCTGATTCAGATACGGCATCCATTGATAATTCAGCGGCAACGGCCGTTCCCTCTGCCAACGAACCAGAAACAACCACCCCTGAGGAAACCATTACCCTGCACATGATCGCCTACGACTATGAAATGGGCAGCTACAACGACCTGATTGAGACGTTTGAAGCGGAAAACCCCGGCGTGGCCATCAAGATGGTTTCCCTGGAAGAAACGTTGGGGCTGGAAAGCGGCGGTATGGGCCAATGGCCAGATGACGCCGATAGACGGATCGTCTCGGCCGCCGATATAGTCACCACCAATGCAGTTGGCGTGGTCAACAGCGGCTCAGGACTTCTGCTGGATCTACGGCCGTTGGCCGAAGCCGATTCCACCTTTGACCGGGCTGATTTTTACCCCAACGCCCTGGAATATTTTGAACGCGATGGCGGACTGTGGGGTCTGCCCACCGAACTCAACTTCTCCATGATGTTTTTCAACAAAGATGCTTTCGATGCCGCTGGGGTTGCCTATCCCCAGCCGGGCTGGTCGTGGGATGATTTTTTGGCCGCTGCCCAGGCCACCACCGTGCGGGAAAACGGGGAAGTGACTCAGTGGGGGCTGGTGCAGGTTGGCGGTGGGGCAGTCCAGTTTGTTTTGCCCCGCACTGGGCCCGTCGTCAACACCGAGACCGACCCGCCCACGGTGCAAATCGACCGGCCCGAAGTTGCCGAGATGCTGCGCTGGTACACTGACCTGTTTTTACTCCATGAAGTCACCCCCATTCTGGAAAACCCGGAACCCGATGAAGACGGCGTTTTCTTTCCGCCCGGTTACCAGCTCATTGAGGAAGGCAAGGCCGTCATGTGGCCCGAATATTCAGGGTCGTGGGAGTGGCGCAGCCAGCAGGGGAACGTGGGCATCGTGCCCTTCCCGGTTGATGCACCGGATGACCGAACCAGTGAAGTGTACGTCACCGGCTACACGGTGAGCAGCGGCACACGGCACCCCGAACTGGCCTGGCGCTGGATCAACTTCCTCTCGCAGCAGCCTTCGCCCAATGAGTTTAACCAGAACACGGCCGTACCCGCCCGCCGCTCCCTCGCCGAAGCATCTGGCTTCTGGGACCGGGTCGATCCGGAATATGCCACGGCTTTGCAGTACGCGCTGGATCATTCCTACACCATCGCGTTTAACGCTGGTTACGGCGCTTTCTTGGACGCCGCTGAGGCTGTCTTGCAGGAGGGATTATCCGTCGAAGAAGCGTTAGCCCAGGCCCAGGCACAAGCCGAAACAGCCATCGCCGATTTTGCTGCCGCCCAAGAAGAGGTGGAACAGGAAGAAGTGGTCATTGTGGCGCCCGAGGAAGAAATCGTGCCCGAAGGGGCGGTGAGCATCGTCTTTATGGCGGTCAGTGGGCCGGGTGGTCTGCAGCCCTACCGCGATCTCATCCCCATTTTCCAGCAAACCCATCCCGATATTGTGGTCGATCTGCAAACGCCGAACTTTGGCGCTAGCCCCACCTACCTGCGCAGCGTGGCCGCCGACAGCGACTGCTTGCAGTGGTTTGGCGGTGTGTATAACGAGGCCGACCGCACGGCCGTTTTAAACATGGAACCCTTCCTGGACGCCGATCCCGAATTGAGTCCGGCCGATTTTTATCCTTCGGCCGTGGAGCAGTTTTCCTACCAGGGCCAGCTGTGGGCCATCCCGGCAGAAATGAACCTGACCGTACTCTACTACAACAAGGCGCTCTTCGATGAAGCGGCCCTGCCCTACCCCAGCACCGGCTGGACCACCGACGACTTTTTGGCAGCGGCCGTTGCCCTCACCCGCGGCGACGATCCCGAAACCAAGCAGTACGGCTACGTCCCCCAGGAATTTGAGCTGAACGAGATTACCATGTTCATGGAACGGCTCGGCGCGCAGCTGGTAAACGATGCCATCGACCCGCCGCAGCTGACCTTTACCGATCCCAGCGTCGTCGAAGCGATGCGCTGGCTGACCGGCCTGACCACCGAACACGGCGTCAAACCCGTTTTTATCACCGACATCACCGGCGGCAGCAGCTTTGCTGAAGAGCGCAATGACCTCATCGAAAACGGCCGTGCCGCCATGTGGGTCGATCAAGGTTTTGGCTCGTTTCCGGAACTCGATTTAAGCGCCCTGGACGTCGGCATTGTGCCGCTGCCCACTGGCCCAGATGGAACGGCCGTAGCCACCAACTCCGTCACCGGCTACTACATTTCGGCCCAGACGGAGCAGCGGCAGGCGTGTTGGGAATGGATCAAGTTCCTCACCGACCAGCCCATTGCTGCCGAATTTGGCAACACCATCCCGGCCAAAATCAGCGTGGCGGACTCAGACGCCTATACTCAGGCCGTCGGCGCTGAGCTGGCCACCGCCAACCGGGCATCCGTGGCGGGCTTTACCGGCTCCTCCACCGAGCTGCGGCTGAGCACCAGCGCCAGCTGGCTGGGCACCGGTTTCTTCTGGTGGCAGGCTTACGCCTATGACCAGATTGTGCAGGATGGTGTACCGGTTGAGGAGGCGTTAACGGCCGTTCAGGACAAAGCCGATGCCTACCGCGAGTGCATCATCGCCAACAACGCCCAGGAAGACCAAAACGGCCAAAGCCGCTGCCTGGGCCAGGTCGATGACACAGTACCGGACTTTTTTATTGAAATAGATGAAGAGGAATAAAACGTGAAACGTGAAACGTGAGGGATTTATCACGCTTCACGTTTCACGTTTCACGGCCTTTTGTTATGGAATCAATCATCCGCGTGGAAAACATTTCCCGCCTATATCACGTCGGTAGCCGGGCGGTGCCGGCGCTGCAGGGCGTATCGCTGACGGCCGTGGCCGGGCAGGTGGTGGCCCTGCGCGGCCGTTCCGGCTCGGGCAAAACCACGCTGCTTAACTGCATCGGTGGGCTGGACCGGCCCAACTCTGGGCGCATCTGGGTGGGCGACGACGAGGTGACCCAGCTGGCCGAAGCCCGGCTGGTGCAGCTGCGCCGCCAGCGCATCGGCTTTGTTTTCCAGTCGCACGCCCTGCTGCCCACCTACTCCGCCCGGGAAAACGTGGATTTGATGCTGAGGTTGGCCAATTTGTCACGCAAAGAAAGGCTGGCCCGCACCGAACAGGTGCTGCGGCTGGTGGGGCTGGGCAAATGGATGGATCATCGGCCGTTTGAGCTGTCTGGCGGGCAGCAGCAGCGGGTGGCCATTGCCCGGGCCATCGCCACCCGCCCCGCCGTCATCCTGGCCGATGAACCCACCGGCGAGTTAGACACAGCCACTGGCCAGCAAATCTTGCAGCTCTTCCGCCACATCGCCGACGTGGAAGGCACGACGGTTCTAATTGCTACCCACGACCTGGCAGTTGATGCCTTTGCCGATGAGGTGGTTCATTTGCAAGACGGCCGTCTTGCCCCCTCTCACACACCGGCGTAACCACAAATCAGGTAGAATCGGTTGTCAGAATTTCGCCTACGGCAATCTCTCCCTGTGCCGCATGCGCTTTGGCCGATGTTCTGGCCAGCGCCTGACGCTTTTTCCTGGTGGAAGAAAACAGGCTTTGCACGCCGATAAAGATAAGCGTCAGCGCCCCAACGGCAATTCGTGTCCACCAGGAGCTCAGCTCACCGTTAAATTGGATGAGCATCTGGATCAGCCCGGTAACCAGAACACCAAACAGCGTGCCAAACACATACCCCTGGCCCCCGGTCAGCAGCGTGCCGCCAATCACCACCGAGGCAATCGCGTCCAGCTCCACGTTCGTGGCGTATAATCCATGCCCTGAAAGTAAAGAGATGCTAAAAACGATCCCGGCCAGGGCGGAGCAAAAGCCGTTGAGCGCGTACACAGACACCTTAACTCGCCCCACCGGCAAGCCCATCAACAAAGCAGATTGTTCGTTGCCCCCGATGGCGTAGATGGTACGGCCGTAACGCGTAAAATGAGCAATATACATGCCCACCACCAACACCACAACGGCAATCACGGCGCCTAAGCTCAAGAAAGCGCGCTCAAAAAATGGCAGCTGAATGCGGGACAAAGCCATCGTCCGGTAAAACGGATCGTGAATAGGAATTGCGTCCAGGCTGATGAAAAAGCACATCCCCCTGGCAAAAAACATGCCCGCCAGCGTCACAATAAAAGGCTGCACCTTAAAAAAGTGGATGATGGCCCCCATAGTCCCGCCAAACAAGGTGCCCATGAGCAGCATCAGCGGAATAACCAGCAGCGGGCTCATGCCCAAATTTTCCAGCAAGGCCGCCGAAGCCACCGAAGTCAGGGCAATAACCGCCCCCACCGAAAGGTCAATTCCCTCCGTCAAAATCACAAAGGTCATTCCCACAGAAGTAATGAGCAAGAAGCCATTGTTAATGAAAAGGTTGAAGAACGCCTGTGGCTGGCGCATTCCTTTGTACTCTAGAAAGCCGTACAAATAAAGAAGCGCGAAGACACCAAACGTGGCCAACAAAGGCACAAACTTCCTGTCAATTTTTAACCTGTCGATCATGATTGCACCCCAACTCTTTCAAAAACGCGGGTTAGCACAACCTTGGTCTGATCCGAATACAGCAAGATAACCAGGAGGACAACCAATCCCTTTATGGCCGAAGCTGCCATAGCCGGTACCCCCACCGCGTACATCGTGGTGGTGGTGCTCTGTATGACTAAAGCCCCGATTACGCTGGCCAATAACGAGAAACGGCCGCCTGACATCAAAGTTCCCCCAATCACCACCGCCAGAATGGCGTCTAGCTCCAACATCAGCCCGGCATTGTTGGCATCGGCGCTTTTCACGTTGGAACTGTAGATCAACCCGGCAATACCGGCGCAAAAACCACTAAAAGTATAAACAGCCAGCTTGATATTGTTTTCGCTAATGCCACTCAAAAGGCTGGACCGGGGATTGATGCCCACCGACTCCACAAACAAGCCAAAGGCGGTTCGCCGGGCCCACAACCAGGCACACAAATAAACAAAGGCCACAATAAAAAGCGTAAACGGCAAACCCAACACGTAACCATTACCAATGAAAAAGTACGGGCTGTAATAAACGGTAATGATTTGACCGTGCGTTATGAGCTGGGCAATGCCCCGACCGGCCACCATTAGCACCAGCGTCGCCACCATGGGCTGGATTTTTGCCCTGGAAACCAGCAGTCCATTCCAAAAGCCACACAGCGTAGCTACAAACAAGGCAGCCATAATGCACTGCCACAGGGGCGTACTGGTGGTATCCTTGATCAGCTCTTCGGAACTGATTAGCTCCGTGGCCAGAGCCGGGTTAATGAGCACGGTAGCTGTGCCCGCAGCAATAGCCACGACGGCTCCAACAGAAAGATCAACACCGCCCGTAGCAATCACCATCGTCATGCCAATGGCCAGCAGCATCAAAATGGAGCCGCGATTTAAGATGTCAATCAAAAAGCCAGACAAATGCCCGTTCTTGATTTCAATGTCGTAAAATCCGGGGGTAAAAAACAGGTTGAAGAGCATAATCAGCGCCAGCGCCAAAAGCGGCCAAAACAGTTGACTATCTCTTATTTTTTGCCATGAGAGATTAGACCGTCTCATCATCCACTCCCTGCCATTGTTTGCATAATGGTATGCTCGTCCACTTCATCACTGAACTCAGTGACTTTTTGTTGATCCCGCAGTACAACAATCCGGTGACATGTTCGCAACACCTCTTCCAATTCTGATGAGATGAAAATACAAGCTTTGCCCTCTTCTGCCAGTTCCAATACAAGCTTCTGAATTTCAGCCTTGGCGCCAACATCAATACCCCTGGTTGGCTCATCCAAAATGAGCACCTGCGGATTTGTGGCCAGCCACCGGGCCAAAATCACCTTTTGCTGGTTACCGCCGCTCAAGTTTTTAACCGGCTGGTCGGCCGAAGGTGTGCTGATATTTAGCATCTTGATGAATTTTTCAGCGATTTCGTACTGCTGCTGCCTGGATAGACGTCTGGCCCACCCCCGGTTAGATTGAATGGCCAGGATGATGTTTTCCCTGACCGTTAGTTCGTCAACGATGCCATCCGCCTTACGATCTTCAGGACAAAAGGCGATGCCCTTGTTAATTGCGTCAGCCGGAGAATGATTCTTGATCATGTTACCGGCCATGGAGAGGGTGCCACTATCCGGTTTGTCAATACCAAACAGCAACTGTGCCGTTTCTGTTCGGCCAGACCCTAATAAACCGGCCAGCCCCAAAACTTCACCGGCATATAAATCCAGGTCAAACGGCGCCATTGAACCTGCTTTGCCCAATCCGTTGGCTTGTAGTAGGGGCGTTCTTTCCTGCCGTTTGTCGCTGGTCAATTTGATTTGAACCATGTCGTTAAAGTCGCCCATGACCCGGCCAATCATCTTGGCAATCAGTTCCAGCCGGGGAAGGCTGCTGGTTTCGTGTGTACCCACCAGGCTCCCATTCCTGAGAATCGTTATCCTGTCAGTAACCTCATAAATTTGATCAATGAAATGGGTAATAAAAATGATTCCCAGGCCCTCACTTTTTAGTTTGCGCATCACCTGGAAAAGCTGTTCTGTTTCGTGGGCGTCCAGGCTGGAGGTCGGCTCATCCAGGATGAGAATCTTGGCGTCAGAGATGTCCAGCGCGCGGGCAATCGCCGCCATTTGCTGGACGGCGATCGAGTACTCACCCAGGTCTTTGGTGACGTCAATCTCCACATCCAGGCGCAGCAGCACTTGGCTAGCTCTTTCTTGCATCGCCTGCCAATCGATCCGGCCAAATTTTCGTGGCTCACGGCCAATGAGAATGTTCTCGGCAACAGAAAGATTGTCGCACAGATTAATTTCTTGATAAACGGTGCTGATGCCTAATTCTTGGGCATGCTGCGGAGATCTAACCTGAATCGGCTTCCCGTCCAAAGTAACGCTGCCGGCATCCAGCCGCTCCACGCCGGTAATGATTTTGACGAGCGTGGATTTGCCGGCGCCGTTCTCACCCACCAGGGCATGAATTTCCCCGCTTCTCAAATCAAAATCGACATTTTCAAGCGCCTGGACACCAGGGAATGCCTTGAAAATGCCTTGCATTGACAGAAGTGTTCTGTTTGTCTCTGGCATTTCTTCTCCCTTCTGACGTTGCGGATGAGGAGCGGCATACAATGTCGCTCCTCATCATTATCGTTCAAACTTAGGAAAAAGTTTTCTGGCCCTCGTCGAACAGGATGCTGATTACAGTTTAGCAAAGATTACGCAGATTTATCTGATTATTTCATCTTTTCAACCTGCGTAATCTATGGTTTTAAATCACAGAGATCCTCAATTGACGTTGAACCAATCTTCTTGTCTTAATACTTGCGTTCAGGCAGCAGTTCTGCGGCATTTTCAGGATAGTAAACGCTTTCCTCTGAAGGAACCCATTCGGGAAGTTCTTCCCCATTTACAGCACGCAGGGCCAGTTCATAAAACTGCGGGCCAAGCAACGGGTTGCATTCAACTGTTACGTTAAGTTTGCCAGCAATCATCGCCTCAAATGCGCCACGAACCGCGTCAACGGAAACGATTTTAATGTCCACACCGGGTTTCAAGCCAAACTCTTCGATAGCTTGAATGGCGCCGATGGCCATGTCATCGTTGTGGGCATACAGGCCAACAATCTCGTCGCCGTAGTTTTTGAGGAAGGCTTCCATGACTTCTTTGCCCTGGGCACGGGTGAAATCACCGGATTGAGAATCGATAATTTCGATGTTATCGGCCAGAGTTTCGCGGAATCCGTCGTAACGGTCGTTGGCAGGCGCGGAACCTACGGTGCCGACCAATTCTACAATTTTGCCACCCTCCGGCAGAAGTGTGTTCATCTCGTTACCGGCTTTGCGGCCCTCTTCGACGAAGTCGGAGCCCAGGTATGTGGCGTACAGTTCGCGCGGCACATCGGCACGGCGGTCTACCATGATGACGGGGATACCGGCATCTTTGGCTTCTTGCAGCACCGTTTCCCACCCTGTCTCTACCACGGGCGAGAAGCCGATAACATCAACACCCTCGGCGATGTAGGAACGAATGGCGGCAATCTGGTTTTCTTGTTTTTGCTGGGCATCGGAGAATTTGAGTTCAACACCGAGCTGTTCGGCCGTTTCCTTAATAGAAGCGGTGTTAGCCGTGCGCCATTCACTCTCAGCACCAATTTGGGCGTAGCCAACCACCAGGGTTTCATAGGTTTCTTCGGCGGCCTCATCGGCAGCCGGTTCATCTCCTCCTGAACCGCACCCGACGAGCATAAAAAACGCCATCATAAAAACAACAAGCAGGCTTAACTTTCTCATTATATTCGATCTCCTTCTTTTATTGTGGAACGGGGTAACGGATAAGGGTTTCATTTTGCCCGGGATAAAATGAAACGGTAATGTGTCCATCATACGGGCTAAAATAGACAACAATCAATGGATTTTTTTAGGCACTTTTTACAGAATGGCTCTGTTTTGTGGCGCAACAAAAAACCCTCCTGATGGAGGGTTCGATTTTTTTTGGCGAATGTTGGATTTTTTTGGATGGGTGCGGAGGATCCTCCTTCAACCGCCATCAATACTTCCGTGTCGGCAAAACCTCTTCCGCGTCTTCCGGGAAAAAGATCTCCTCTTCAGACGGTATCCATTTGGGCACAACCTCACCATTAACCACTTTCAAAGCCAGCTCAAAAAACTGCGGTCCGAGCAATGGATTACATTCAATGGTGGCGTTCAACTTGCCGTCAATCATTGCCTGAAACGCATCACGAATGGCGTCAATTGACACAATCTTAATGTCCTCACCCGGTTTTAAGCCGTACGCCTCAATGGCCTGAATCGCCCCAATCGCCATATCATCGTTATGGGCATAAACCGCATCAATTTCATCCCCATAAAGCTGCAAGAAGTCTCCCATCACCTCTTCCCCCTTTGCCCGGGTAAAATCGCCACTCTGAGATGCGATAATTCTCATTCCCGGATAGTCTTGGATGATTTCGCGAAATCCCTCATACCGATCAATGGCTGGCGCCGAGCCCACTGTGCCAACCAACTCCACAATATCACCCTCTCCACCTAGCAAATCTACCATTACTCTGGCTGCATTTCGCCCCTCCTCCACAAAATCAGACCCCAGGTAGGTGGTATATAAATCCTCAGGCACATCAGCCCGTCTGTCGACCAGGATAATGGGAATCCCCGCATCTTTCGCCTCCTGAAAAACCGAATCCCAACCCGTCTCGACAACGGGAGAGACGCCAATCACATCCACCTGCTGGGCAATAAAGGTACGAATCGCTTTTATTTGATTTTCCTGCTTTTGCTGGCCATCGGAAAAAATTAACTCCACACCCAAATTCTCGGCTGCTTCTTTGATGGAGGCAGTGTTGCCCGTGCGCCACTCACTCTCGGCCCCGATCTGTGAATAACCAACAACCAGGTCTTCATAGGCTATGATGCCGTCCTCCACGTTGGATAGCAGAACAGTATCCTCTGTAATTGCAGCTGCATCGGACTGACAGGCTGCCAGAAAGAGAACCAACCAGATGAACCCGAAACGTTGTTTTAGAAACCCGTTCATTGTTCTCATACACCCTATCGGTTAGGCGTACATCGTCGCGGTATGGTTACAGAAACGTGTGTGCCACCCCGGTATTGACTTTGCACAGAAAGCCCAAACTCTTTGCCATAATAAAGCTGAATCCGCTTGTGCACATTCCTCAAGCCAAACCCGCCCTCTCCCATGGCAACTTCATCCAGCTCTTGAGCTAATGAGTCCTGGAGCTGCGCTAATTTGTAGGGGGTAAAACCAACACCGTCATCCTGCACTTCTAACAATACCGTATCCTCTCCATCTCGTCTGGCCTGCACCACAATCGTACCGCCATTTCTTTTGGTTTTTATACCGTGATATAAGGCATTTTCCACCAGGGGCTGTAAGGTTAATTTTAGAATTGTGCTGTCCAGCAACTCTTCTTCTACTTCAATTCTATAGTCCAGAATGTCTCGATAACGCATTTTTTGGATGGCCAGGTAGCTGCTCACGTGCTCAATCTCTTGCCGCAGAGAAATCCAATCTTTGCCCTTGCTTAAAGCAATTCTAAAGAAGCTGGATAAGGCCCGGACAATGTTGATTACCTGATCGGTTTTGTTGGACTCGGCCATCCAAACAATGGTGTCCAACGTGTTGTATAAAAAGTGCGGATTTATCTGGGCTTGCAGCGCTTTTAGTTCTGCTTTTTTCAGATTTTCTTGTTCCCTGAGCTTGGCATTTAACAATTCTCGGATACGGCCGATCATAATATTAAAACTAATGCCCAACTCTGTAATCTCATCCACGTTGTGCGTGGTTACCAGCGCCTGTAAATCTTCCCCGGTTATCGTCGTGGTCACGTCGTGCAGTTTTTTGATGGGAATGTAAATGCTGGCCGAAATAATCCACGCCGCCAGGACCGAAAAGCCAATCACGCCCGGCAGCAAAATCATGTATAAAAGCGACAGCCGGGCGAAGCGCGCCTGGTTTTCCTTGTACTGCTGCTCGGCCTGGTTAACCTCAAACAGCATGTAATCTTGAACCGTGTCTTCAACAACGGCCGAAACACCCCGAATATCCTCCAAAACCCGTTCATTCTCCGCAACCCGGCTGCCCGCGGCTATCTGCTCCCCCATCTTGTCCACGTAGTGGGTCAGCGTATTCATCGTTCGGTAAATCACTTCCAGCTTGATCCTGGATTTGTCTGACTCCGCATTGGCCATCATCGATTCAATCTGGCGGTTAACCTGTTGAATAATCTCGTATTGATTCCCCGCTTCAAACTCAGTTTTGCCTGAAACAATGTTCCACATTTCCGTATCGATCGAGGGCTTGATGAAGCCATTAATGCTGTTGGCCGTGGTGATATTGGTAATAATGGCATCATACTGCCGGTTAAAGCGGATCACTTCCAATATCAACAAAACGTTCACTGTGGAGAGCAGCAAAATAACGGTAAAAAACGAGAGCAATATTTTGGTGCGCAGTGAAAAGCGTATGCTGGAAAATACAGTGATGAACTTCTCAATATATTTGGGGGTAGGCTCAGTGACGATGATCTCTGCATTCATCATGGCGGACTCTCCTGCAACAAAAAGGCGACAGGGCAGATTGGGTTTGTCTTTTCGCAGGAGTGGCAGTCCTTGGCCGCAATGGCCGTAACACCAGCACACTTAGGACTGCCACGCCTCTGCCGCGCAACTTCTGTCTATTAAATTTGGGGCAGCTGTCGAAACTGCTGCGGCGGCAAGCCGGTGCTTTTTCTGAAGACGTAGCTGAAATAGTGAGGGTCATTGTAGCCACTTTGGTATGCCACTTCAGAGCACTTCATGCTGGTGGTTCGCAGCAGTTCTTTGGCTCGCTCAATTCTCACTCTCGTCAGGTAATCTTTAAATGATTCACCCGTTTCCCGGCCAAAAACGACACTGAAATGGCTGGGGCTCAAATTAACCGTAGCTGCCACTTCATTCAACAGCAGGTTGGGGTCGGTAAAGTGGTTATCGATGAACGCTTTGGCCTGGAAAATGAGCTTTGCCTTCTCATACTGCGCCTGGTTATTCCTGAAACTGAGCACAGCGGAAAATATCGCGCTCACAGCCTGCCTCATCTGGTCAATTGTTTTGATGTTAGCCAGGAACCCTTCAATGTCATCCATTACGGGAATAACCTGGTTGGCTTCGCCGTCTAGAGCGGTCACAATTTGAGCGGCCGTCAAGATGAGATCAACAAATAAGTAGTGCTTGATCAGGGTAGATTGCAAGGCAGCCTCGCCAAGCGGCTGAAGATGGGTGGCAAAAAAGGCATCAAAGTCGTTTATCAGACCACTTTTTAGGTACTGCTCAACGGCCGATGTTTCTAATTTGAGCATTTTTGCCAGGTGGCTTTGTTGGCAAGGGGTTTTGTTGGCGGGGAATGGGGTTACGGCCGTTAACGCCGCCGCAAACGAATGATAAATATCCGTTAGCCGCTGCTCGACACTGCCCACACCAACCGCCACTCGATACCCTGTTTCTGCCTCAATGTCTTGTTGGACCAAACCGGCTAAAAACAAACCATCTTGCTTCAGCTGTTCTGCATCCTCACCAGTCATGATCAGCAGCAGTTCTTCGACACTTTTTTGGGTAAAAAAGGCGCCTGAGTGCTTGTTGACCACGTTAGCCGCCATGCGTTGGATTTCATGGTATCGGCCAAAATCAACAGGACCATGATCTTCATGCAGATGAACTTTAATGAGGATCACCAGGTAATGCTGGGCAATAATGTCCAGCCCAATTTGCCGACACTGCTCAATAGCGGCCGTTGAAGACACGCCGCCAACCACCAACTGGAGCAACAATCGCTCCCGCTGCAGCGCCAGAACGTCCTTGATCTGGCTTTGTAGCTCCTGAAGGTTTTCTCGTTCTTCCGTTTCCTGATCAAGCGCTGTGGCCACAGATTGAAGCACACTTTGTATTTCCCTGGCGCTGATGGGCTTGAGCAAATATTCAGTAACACCCAGTTTAATCGCCGATTGGGCATAATCGAACTCGTCGTGGCCGCTTAGGATGATGATCTTCACCCAGGGCATTTGCTGCCGAACAAGCTTGCACAATTGCAGCCCATCCATGAAGGGCATCTTAATATCGGTGATGATGACGTCTGGCTGCGATTTTTGGATGAGGGGAAGGGCAATCTCGCCATCAGGTGCTTCGCCGCAAAATTCAAAGCCTGCCGCCTGCCAGTTAACATTGTCCCGGATGCCTTCTCTGGCGACAATTTCATCTTCGACAAGGAAAACTTTGTAAGACATGTCTTCTCCTCCTACTCAAGAATGTGTTCACTAGCCAATTCTATTAAGGAAACACATCTGCCAGGTTTACCCGGTTACCAAAAACCAAATTGGAAACGGGCAACCCCTAAATGCCGCCTGATGACGCTTTGCGTGCGAGGGAAAATCTTTCGTTAACGTTAACAAAATTCAGTGTAGCATACCCGCTTTTGAGTGTCAATTTGCCTGAAACAGACATTTGAGGACAGAAAATCACCTAAAAATGCGCCGCGTTTTTACAAAAAGAGACGCACTTTAGTATAACGCATCAGACGGCCGTCGCCCGCAACCATCTTCCTTGTTAACGTTAACGGCTATAGGGTATTTGGTAAAGCTCCCATTTCTGCGGTGTAAAAAGAAAAGCGTGAAACGTGAAGCGTGAAACGTGATATTTTTGTGGCCACGCTTCACGTTTAGGGCCCTCTCCTCCCGCCACCTTAAAAGTTCTAGCACTACTTCACATTATGTTGCCTTTGGTGTATACTGTGGCCTATTGTGGTTAAAAGTGGGGCATTGTGGTGCAAAATAGCATAAAATTCCTGAAAAATTATGCTAAAATGGGGCAATCAGAACAAGTGTTCTAATTTTTACCGAGATTATCAGTTATGTTTTTAGGTGAGTACACGCACACCATCGACACCAAAGGCCGGATCACCATTCCGGCCAAGTTCCGCAACCTGCTGGCTGCCGGGTTGGTGGTGACGCGCGGCTTTGACCAAAATCTGATGCTGTTCCCCATGGATGGCTGGCAAGAGCTGGCCGAACGCATCGCCCAACGGCCGTTGTCCGATGAAGACGTGCGTGCTTTCCGGCGGCGGGTCTTTTCGGGTGCGGTCGATTTGGTACCAGACCGGCAGGGGCGCATTTTACTGCCGCCCTACCTGCGTGAGTTTGCCAAGATCGAAAACGACGTGGTCATCGCCGGTATGTTTAACTACCTGGAACTGTGGAGCAACGAGGCGTGGAACACCGTACGCAACGACATCGAAAGCGACGGCGACGCGGCCCGCTGGGAAGATTTGGGAATTTGATAGTGTGTTCAAGTTTGCCGGTGTTCAGGTAAACACTGGCAAACTGGAGAACTTGCCTGCATGAACAGTTCTTCCCACATCCCGGTTCTCTTCGATGAAGTGCTGGCGTTGTTGCAGCCAAAGGCAAACGGCCGTTACATCGATGGCACGCTGGGGGCCGGTGGTCACACGGCTGGACTGCTGCAACAATCGGCGCCCTCGGGGCGCGTTTTGGTCTTTGACAAAGATGCTGAAGCCATTGCTTTTGCCCGGCAACAGCTAGAAGCGTTTGGCGAGCGGGTCACCTACGTGCACGCCAGCTATGCCGAGATGGGTCAGCTGGCCCCGGCACATGGCTTTACCAGCGTGGATGGCATCTTGCTAGACCTGGGGCTTTCCTCTCGTCAGCTCGATGACGCGCAGCGCGGCTTTTCCTTTATGAAGGAAGGCCCTCTGGATATGCGTTTTGATACGAGCCAGGGGGAAACGGCCGCAGATCTGATTAACAATTTAGACGAAGCCGCCCTGGCCGACATATTTTGGCGCTACGGCGAGGAAAAGAGCAGTCGCAAGATTGCCCGGATGATTGTGGCAGAACGGCCGTTTGCCACCACCACCCAACTCGCCGATAAAATTGCCCAGACGATACGCCGCCGCGGCCGCATTCACCCCGCCACCCAGGTTTTTCAGGCGCTGCGCATCGCCGTGAACCGGGAATTAGAAACGGTTGAAACCGGGGTGCTGGCTGCGCTAGAGTTGTTGGGGACAAACGGCCGTCTGGCAGTGATCAGCTTTCATTCGCTGGAGGATCGTTTTGTGAAGCAGACCTTTCGCCAGCTGAGCCAGGATTGTACCTGCCCGCCCGATCAACCCGTCTGCACTTGCGGCGGCCAGGCGAGATTCCGGCTCATCACCCGAAAAGCGGTCCAGGCATCGGCCGAGGAAATCGCCCAAAACAGCCGCAGCCGCAGCGCCCGGCTGAGGGTGATTGAAAAGAAGTGATTGAGTGAAAAGTAAGAAGTGAAAAGTTCACTCGCAAACTGGCAAACTCGCAAACTGTAAAATTATGATGGCACGGCAAACCAGAGAACAGATCAAAAGACTCAACGCCCTCACCGAGGCCCAGGCGGCTTTGGGTTGGGGCGTTATTTTGCTTTTGGCCGCGCTGCTAGGCACCGTGTACGTAAGCCAGGCCAGCCGCATTGCCGCCGTGGGCCGCCGGGTGCAAATCTTGCAAAACGAGCTGTCGGAGCTGAAGCGGCAAAACAATGATTTGGAACGGGACATTGCCGCCGCCCAGGCGCTGGATCGTCTGCAAGCGGAGGCCATTCGTTTAGGGTTTGTTGAAGCCAGTCCCGACGACATCGAGTACATTATTGTGCCGGATTATCCGGTGGAGGTAGAAGAAAGCGATCCGCTGGAAATATTGCCGCAGGTTACGGCCGTTCCGCCACCGGCCGAAACTGTACGAGAAGCGCTCTGGCTGTATCTACGCAGCCGGTTCAGCGACTTCATAAGAGGCGAAGCCCGTGAACAGTAGCCAAAAACGACGCATGTGGATAGTTGTAGTGGCCTTGATTTTCGCCGCCCTCATTATTGTGGGGCGGCTTGTGGCGTTTCAGATCGTGCAGGGGCCAGAGTGGGCCGAGCGCGCTGGTGATGAAGTACTGGTGGTCGCCAGGCCAGAACGCGGCTCCATCTACGACCGCAACGGCGCCGTCCTGGCCGCCAACACAGCCGATTACCAGATCGGCGTTTCCCCCCGGCTGGTGACAGAGGCCGAAGAGATGGCCACCGCCCTGGCGCCAATCCTGGAGCAGTCCCGCTACGAAATTTTAGGCACCCTACAGTCCGACCAGTCGTTTGCCCTGCTGTCTGGCCGCGTGTCGGCCGAAGTGGCCGACTTGATACGCGCCCTACCTTATGAGGGGCTGCAAATTGACCCCCTGCCCCGCCGCTTCTACCCGCAGAATGACATGCTGTGCCACACCCTGGGTTACGTCGATTTTGACGGCAACGGCGGCAGCGGTGTAGAAGGCTACTACCAGCGTGAACTGGCCGGGGAAGCCGCCAGCGCTGTGGTAAACATCTCGCCGCTTACTTCCCAGCAGAGTGTCATTGCCCATGAAGGGGCCGACCTCATATTGACCATCGACCGCTCCTTGCAGTACGTGGTGGAAGCGCACTTACGGAATGCCCTGCAGGAGTACCGTGCCATCAGCGGCAGCATCATTGTGATGAATCCCAAAACCGGCGCGATTTTGGCCATGGCCAGCACCCCGTGTTATTCACCGGCCGAATTTTACGAAACCGACCCCAGCCTGCTGCTAAATCCGGCCGTCAGCCAACAACACGAGCCCGGCTCTGTTATGAAGCTGATCACCATGGCCGCCGCCCTGGACTCCGGCGTGGTGACGCCGCAGTCAACCTACTATGATGCGGGTGTGCTGGAAGTGGGCGGGCACCGCACCTACAACTGGGACCGCAGCGCCCCCGGCACCACGGATATGACCACCCTGCTCTCGCGTTCACTCAACGTGGGCGCGGCCACGCTGGCCACGATGATGGGGCCAGATGTGTACTACGATTATTTACAGCGATTTGGCTTCGGCCGTCCCACGGGGGTGGATTTAATGTCTGAAGCGGCCGGGCAGATGCCATTGCCGGGCGACGAGTTCTGGACAGAATCGTTTCTGGCGACAAACGCTTACGGACAGGGTATTGCCGTGACACCGCTGCAAATGATTACGGCCGCTTCTGCCCTGGCCAATGGTGGGGTGATGATGCAGCCCTACATCGTGCAGGAGATACGCGGGGAGAACGGCACCTTTGTGCATGAACCCACCATCCTCAGCCGCCCCATCAGCCCGGAGATTGCGGACCAGGTGACGGCGATGGCCACAACGGCCGTTGTCCGCGAAGTGTTCGAAGCTCAGATCGAAGGATACACTATCGCCGGTAAAACCGGCACGGCTCAGATTGCCGAAAACGGCATCTACCTGCCCGATGATGTGATTGGTTCCTTCATCGGCTGGCTGCCCGCCGAAAATCCGGAAATGATCGTTTATGTAAAGCTGGACCGGCCTAAGACGGCGCCCTGGGGCTCGCAAACGGCCGCGCCCGCCTTTGCCGATTTAGCCGATGAGCTGGTGGTTATGCTCAACGTCCCGCCGGACACCGTCCGCCTGCAAGCCGACGTGATGGCCGCGAGGCAGGACCAGTGAACGGTAAACGGTAAACCGTAATCGGTTAAACAACCGATTACCGACCACCGATTACCGATTACCGGCCACCGATTACCGAAATGTTGACTTTAGCACACTTCCTAGAATCATTATCCACTTACCAGGCCACTGGCGATGAGCCGGTGGTTTCGTGCGTGGTGATGGACAGCCGTGAGGCCGTGCCTGGCAGCCTTTTTGTCGCTCACAAAGGCGAAAAGGTAGACGGGCATGCGTTCGTCGCGGCAGCGTTTGCCCAGGGAGCGATTGCGGCGCTGGTAGACCGGCCTATACCGGGTGATTACGCAACCATCGATTTGCGTACCACTCTGCCACCCAGTCTGCCGCTTAGCGCGTCCACGCCTGTTTGCCTGGTGGTTGAAGAAACCATAACCGCCTTGCAGACATCCGCCAAGGCGTGGCGCGCGCGCTTCCCTGTGGAAGTGATTGGCATTACCGGCAGCGTGGGCAAAACCTCGACGAAAGAACTGACCCACGCCGTGCTTTCCAGCCGGTACCGCACCTTTAAATCGCCCGGTAACCGCAACAGCATCCTGGGGCTGCCTCTGGCTCTGTTTGATTTGCAAGACAGCCACGAAAAGGCCGTCCTGGAAATGGGCATGTACACCACCGGTGAAATCGCCACGCTGTGCGACATGACCAGCCCCAAGGTGGGCGTGGTCACCCTGGTCGGCGCGGTGCACCTGGAGCGTGCGGGCAGCATGGAAAACATCGTTAAGGCCAAGCGCGAGCTGGTTGAAGCGCTGCCCGCCGACGGCACGGCCGTTCTCAACAAGGATGATGCCCTGGTGATGAGCATGGCCGACCACACCCAGGCCCGCGTTTTTACCTACGGCCTGGACAAAAAAGCTGATTTATGGGCCAGCCACATTCGCTCCAAGGGGTTGGAAGGCGTGCGTTTTACGCTGCATCACGAAGGCGAATCGATGGTGGTGCAGGTGCCGCTGCTGGGCCGCCACAGCGTGCACACGGCACTGCGTGCCGCCGCCGTTGGCCTGGTAGAAGGGTTGACCTGGGACGAAATTATGCACGGGCTGCGCAACACGGCCGTTCAGCTGCGCCTCGTTACCGTACCCGGCCCTAAAAATTCGCTCATCATCGACGACACGTACAACGCCAGCCCGGATTCGGTGCTGGCCGCGCTGAACTTGATGCACGATCTGGACGGCCGTTCTGTAGCCGTGTTGGGCGATATGCTGGAGCTGGGTTACCTGGAAGAAGCCGGTCACCGGCAGGTGGGGCGTCGCGCCGCCGAAGTGGCCAAGCTGCTCATCACGGTCGGGCGGCGCGCCCGCTGGATTGGCGAAGAGGCCATGGCCAGCGGCCTGCCCGCCGACAAGGTGGTGATGGTGGATGATGCGGTTACGGCCGTAGCCACCCTGGAAGAACTCATTGAGGAAAAAGACACGGTCCTGGTAAAAGGATCGTTAGGGATGCGCATGGATCAAATTATTAACGCGATAGGACGGTACAGCTAATGGCGTTTGCTTTAACGGTTGGCGGCGTCACCTTTCTGATGGCGGTCATCTGGGGCAGCCCCCTGGTGGAACTAATGCGCCGCTTTAAGCTGGGTGCACAAATCCGTATTGACGGGCCACAAACCCACATGACCAAAATGGGTACCCCCACCATGGGCGGCATGCTCATCGTCGGCTGGATTGTCATTATCAGCATTTTAGTCAACATTGTGCAGCTGGTGCAGGCGACAGAAATTGCCGAAAGCGTGGTGATTCCCCTCGGTGTGCTGGTCGCCTACTCGGTTTTGGGCGGCATCGACGATTATTTGGGGCTGCATCCCCGCCCGCACGGCGAAAAAGGGATGCGCGCCCGGGTCAAAATCTGGTTTCAGCTGGGCATTGCCCTGGCAGCCACCGTCATTCTCTACTGGGTGGTGAACGATGGTCACGGCTGGGTGGCCATTCCCACCGTGGAACCGCTCATCGACATTGGCATTGTTTACATTCCCATAGCCGTCATCATCATTACCGGCACGGCCAATGCCGTCAACGTCACCGATGGGCTGGATGGCCTGTCGGGCATCATTGCGGCGACTGCTTTTGCCGCCTATGGCATCATCGCTGTCTTACGCGATCAGCAATTTTTAGTGGTTTTTTGCTTTATTACCGTTGGCGCCTGCTTCGCTTTCTTGTGGTTCAACGCCCACCCGGCACAGATGTTCATGGGTGATGTGGGCGCACAGGCATTGGGCGGCGCGTTGGGCGTGGTGGCCTTGATGACCAACCAGTGGCTCATCCTGCCCATCATCGCCATCGTACCTGTGGCTACGTTGTTATCCAGCACCCTTCAGGTGCTTTACTTTAAGCTCACCGGTGGCAAGCGGCTGTTTAAGATGGCCCCGCTGCACCATCACTTTGAAGTCATTGGCTGGAGCGAAACGCAGATTGTGCAGCGCTGGTGGCTTATTGCCATTCTCAGCGCCATGATTGGCATTGCCCTGGCGCAGGTTTAGTGGTCGGTAATCGGTGAACGGTAATCCGATTACCGATTACGGATAACCGATTACTGATTACCGAAAATGGACGAGTTACATGGCAAACGACTTCTCATTCTCGGACTGGCGCGGCAGGGCAAGGCGCTGGCCCGGTTTGCCATCGAGGCAGGCGCTGCGGTTACCATCACAGATTTGCGCCCGCCGGAAAAGCTGCGGGATATTTTGGACGAATTAAGCGACCTGGATATCCGGTATGTGTTGGGAGAACATCCGATGGAACTTGTAGACGAGAGTGACATTTTGGCCGTGAGCGGTGGTGTGCCGTTGGAGGCGCCGCTGGTGCAGGCGGCCCAGGCCAGAGGCATCCCGATCACCAACGATTCTTTGGAGTTTACGAAGCGGACGCCTACGGCCGTCATCGGCATCACTGGTTCGGCTGGCAAAACCACGACGACGGCGCTGACCGGCGTGATGAGCCAGGTGGCCGGGCGGCGCACCTGGGTGGGTGGCAACATCGGCCAGCCGCTCATCGCCGATTTACACAAAATGGAGCCTGATGACGTGGTGGTGCAGGAGCTGTCCAGCTTCCAGCTGGAAATCTGGGACCGCAGCCCGCACATCGCCACCGTGCTGAACATCACGCCCAACCACCTGGACCGACACAAGACGATGAAGGCGTACACCAACGCCAAGGCCAACATCCTGCGCTACCAGACGGCCGATGACATATCGGTTTTATGCGCCGACGACCACGGTTCGCTGGCGCTGAGCGCCATTGTGCGCGGCAAGCTGCGCCTGTTCAGCCTGAACAACGCGGTGACGGAAGGGGCGATGGTAAGAGACGGCCGTATCCTCATCCGCAACGGCGCCGAAAAAGAAGTGTGCCGGGTTGAGGACGTGCAGCTGCGCGGCCGTCATAACCTGCTCAACATCCTGGCCGCCACCACCCTGGCCGACTCGGCGGGCATTCCCACCGAGGCCATCGCCCATGCCATTCGCACCTTCACCGGTGTGGAGCACCGCCTGGAGCTGGTGCGCGTACGGCGCGGCGTGCAGTGGATCAACGACTCCATCGCCACCGCCCCGGAACGGGCCATGGCTGCCCTCAAAGCGTTCAGCGAGCCGATTGTTTTGCTGGCCGGAGGCCGCGACAAGGCGATGGAATGGGACGCCTGGACCGAGATGGTCACCCGGCGCGTTAAGTCGGTCATCCTGTTTGGCGACCTGGCCAACATGCTAGCCGAAAAGCTGGCCGAGCAGCAGCACCCGGACTTCCGGCAGGTGCACACGGTAACTGAAGCGGTGGAATTGGCGGCGGAAACGGCCGTTCCCGGTGACATCGTTCTGCTTTCCCCCGGCGGCACCAGCTACGACGCCTTCCAGGATTTTGAAGAGCGCGGGCGGTTGTTCCGGCAGTTGGTGAATGAGTTGTAAACGTTATTTAGATTGGGCCATTCTTGAAGAATGGCCCAATCTCGACAGGATTTAACTATGGCCACAGTAAACGTTGTCCGCAAGAGAAGCATTCGCGTGAACCCAGTGTTGCGCTTCCGGTTTGATTACTGGCTGCTGCTGGCCGTGGCCGGGATGCTGGTGTTGGGCATGCTTATGGTGTACAGCACCACCTTCGACTACGGCCTGCGCTTTCAGGATGACGCCACCTACTACTTCCGGCGGCAGTTTTTGGCCCTGGGACTGGGACTGGTAGCCATGATCGGCGTGATGCAGTTTGATTACCACATTTTGCGCCGCTTTTCGGTACCGATTTTGGGAGTGACGCTGCTGGCCTTGCTGTTTGTACTTTTCTTCACCGCCACCTCAGACCTTGGCGCCCAGCGCGGTTTGTACAACGACTCTTATCAACCTTCGGAAGTAGCCAAGCTGGCGATGATTATTTACATCTCGCACTGGCTGTCCAGCAAGGGTGATCGCATTAAGCTGCTGACCTATGGCCTGCTGCCATTTTCCGTCATTGTAGGGGTCGTCTGTGCGCTCATTGTGCGGCAGCCGGATTTAGGCACCACCGCTTTGATTGCCCTGGTGAGCTTTACGCTCTTTTTTGTGGCCGGGGCCGATTGGCGGCAGTTCACCGTAGCCGGTCTGCTGGGCGGCTCGGTTTTCCTGGTTTTGATCAACACTTTACCCCATGCTCAGGCGCGTATGGATGCTTACACGCAGGCGCTATCTGATCCGAACCAGGCCAGCTGGCATGTACAGCAATCGCTGATTGCTCTGGGTCGCGGCGGCCTTTTGGGCGTGGGCCTGGGCGAGAGCACCCAGAAGTTTGGTCCGCTGCCCTTTGCCCACACGGACGGTGTGTTTGCCATTTTGGGCGAAGAGCTTGGCCTGGTCGGCACGCTTCTGGTGGTGGCGCTGTTGGGGCTGTTTGTCTGGCGTGGGCTGCGTACGGCCGTACGCGCACGCGACAGCTTCGGCTTTTTGCTAGCGCTGGGCATCACCTGTTGGATTGTGTTCCAGGCATTTATCAACATTGCGGTGATTACGGCCGTTATTCCCTTTACCGGCATTCCTCTGCCATTTTTGAGCTATGGCGGCACCTCACTGGCCATCTCAATGATAGGAGCCGGGGTTTTGCTTAACGTGTCACGAGATTCGGCGCTGCAAAAACGGCCGCAAACCAGCGATGTACGTGAGCGGCCAAAAACAACCACCAGCCGACGGGGCAAACGGCCGTTGGCCAGCGACAGGTTCTAAACATGCGCGTACTCATTTGCGCTGGCGGCACCGGCGGTGGCATTTACCCCGCCCTGGCCGCCGCCACCGCACTACGCCACAAAGGGCTCGCCACAGAAGATATTCTCTGGGTGGGCACAAAGGGTGAAATGGAACAAACGTTAGTCCCAAGAGCAGGCATCCGGCTGGAAACCATCGTGGGTGGGGCCATTGCAGGCGTGCCGCTGCGGCGCAAGGTGATCAACGGCAGTAAGCTCCTGCTCAGCATCGCCAAAGCGCTCCAGCTGGTACGCCAGTTCCGTCCCGATGTCATGTTTATGACCGGGGGCTACATGGCCTTTCCCTTCACCCTCGCCTGCCGCTGGCGGGGCGTGCCCATCGCCATCTATTTGCCCGATGTGGAACCGGGACAGTCAATCCGGTTTGCCCTGCGCTACGCACAAAAGGTCGGCGCCACCACCGATGGCTCCGCCCAATTTGTGCCTACCGACAAGCTGGTGGTAACCGGCTACCCGGTGCGGCCCGAACTGCGCGCCGCCGCCGGTTTAACCCAGGCGGAAGCCCTGGCCGCTTTCGATTTGCCGTCGGGCCGCCCCACCCTGATGGTCTTTGGCGGCAGCCGGGGCGCCCAAGCCATCAATCGCGCCCTGCTGAAGATTTTGCCGGAACTGCTGCAAACGATGCAGATTATTCACATCAGCGGGACGTTGACCTGGGACGAGGTGGAAGCCGGGGCCAAAACACTGCCTGCGGCGCTGCGGGCATTTTATCGGCCGTATCCCTATTTGCATGATGAAATGGGCCACGCCTTCCGCGCCGCGGACCTGGTGGTGGCCCGCGCCGGGGCCAGCATGTTGGGCGAAACGCCCGCTTTTGGCCTGCCGTCGATTTTGGTGCCGCTGGCCTGGGCCTGGCGCTACCAGAAGGTGAATGCGGATTATTTGTGCGAGAGGGGAACGGCCGTACAGCTCACCGATGAGACGCTTGATGAAAAACTCCTGCCAACCATCCAAACTTTAATGGCAGATCCCCAAAAACTGGCCCACATGAGCCAGGCCGCCCGCACGCTGGACATTCCCAACGGCGCGGAAAACCTGGCCAATCTCATCGAAAGCGTGGCCAGGGGAAACAAAAAGGAGTGAAACCATGTTGAGTTTGGGCACACTTTTTTGGTTAATGGTTTTGTTTTTTGGCATTATTGGTTCGCTGCGCGGCTGGACCCGCGAAGTCATCGCCACCTCTGGACTCATTCTGTCATTGTTTGCCATTGATTTTTTTGGTTACCTTGTATTGAGTGCACCTACTGGCGCTACGCTTACGCCTGAACGGCAGCGCTTTTACTATCTGGCCATTTTTCATTTGGTGTTTGCCTTTTTCAGTTACCAGGGTCCAGTCTTTGCCGGAGCCCGGCTGAGTGAAAGGCTGCGGGTGCGAGACAATCTTCAAGATAAGCTCTTAGGGCTGTTCATTGGCATGCTCAATGGCTATCTTGTTGTCGGTTCGCTCTGGTCATTCCTCGAATACCGTGTTCAGCCGACCCGTGATTGGATTCGCTTGCCAATCGGCGAGCCGTATCCGTTTGACATTTCTGTCTTAACCCGGCCAGACATAACGGCAGGCCTGGATTCATTAATTGGCCGCCTTCCCCTGCCTTTGCTGGCGCCCTATTTGCCGTTTTTGGTGGTCATTGTCTTTTTGTTTGTGATTATCGTGATGATTTAGCAAAACCTGTCATACCCGCGCAGGCGGGTATCCAATTTGTAATTTGGGTGGATTCCCGCCTGCGCGGGAGCAACTGTGATAAAAGTCAAGGTTAAAAGCGAATTTGTCTAAGCAATTTGCCAAGTTGCTTCATCTCGAATGATAGCATTCAAAATGGTTAACAATTTTCGCATACAGGCCGTGAGCGCTACTTTAGGGAGCTTTCCCTTAGCAATCAAACGGTTATAAAAGGCTTTAAGAACCGGGTTATAACGAATGCCCGAAAGAGCAGCCATGTACAAAACAGAACGAACATCAGCCCGGCCGCCAAAGATATGGCGGTGCCCGCGAAAACGGCCGCTGTCACGATTGAACGGAGCCAGGCCGACTAATGCGGCAATTTTTTGCCGGGACAAAGTTCCCAATTCTGGCAATTCAGCCAGCAACGTAAAGGAGGTGACCGGGCCTACGCCGGGGACGCTTTCTAAACTGGCACGCTTTTCGCGCCACTGGGCGTTTTGGTCAATCCAATTATTGAGGTCATCCTCAATTTCAGCTAATTCGGTTTCTAACCAGTCCAAGTGTTTCTGCAAACGAGGCAACAATTCTGGATTGGTCGTGGCACGCCGATTCTTCTCGGCTGTTTGCATGTCGATCAGCTGGCGCCGCCGAGTGACCAACGCTTTGATGAGTTGCTGTGCCTCTGTACCGAGAGGCCGTACCTCGGGACGAATCGCTTCGGCAAAAGCGGCAATCAGCCGAGCATCAATCGCGTCTGTCTTGGCTAATTGTCCCTTGGCACGAGCGAAATTACGGATGCGTGTGGGGTTGACAACCACGATAGGCAGAGAGACAGCGGCCAGTTCTGTGACCATGGTTTGCTCGAATCCGCCACTTGCTTCCACCACAATAGCAGCGATAGCCGTTGCCGATAGCAACCTCTCCACCAGAGCGGCGATGCCGGCCGCATTGTTCTCGAATCGCGTCACTGCTTTCTGGCCCCACTGGGCCAAATCCAAAGCGGTCTTTGATACATCGATGCCAAAAAAGGTTTCTTCTGTTTGCTGTTCCATGCGTCATTCCTTTGTGACCCGCACTAGCAATAATACGGACTTTACTGTCCTAACAACTGTTCGGGTTCTCGTGAACTCTCCTACTCTGGCGGTCTGCGCTCCTGCGCGGCTTTGCGCCTATGACATCGGCCTACCAGAGTTGAGCAATCTTAACGGATGGTCGCTTTTTTGGCCTCTTGTTTTATCATTTTCACGATGGGCCTCATCTCCCGCACGGTTTTTGAACCAAATGACAATCGGCCTTTCGTTTTGCTTTATCATACTAATGACAAGTGAGAAGTGTTGTGATTCAGGATTTATTTTTGGAAATGAGTGAAGAAAACTTTTCTTTGCAGCCTAACATGCACATTCACCTGATCGGCATTGGCGGATCGGGGATTTCGGCGATTGCCCAGGTGCTGCTGGGGCGTGGTCTTAGCGTGTCCGGCTCTGACCAGCAGGCGAATGAGAGCACGGCCGTTCTCCAAGCCGCCGGAGCCACCATCTACAAAGGTCACGCCGCCAGCAACATCGCCGGGGCCAACCTGGTGGTCATTTCCAGCGCCATTCCCGAGAGCAACCCAGAGCTGCAAGCGGCACGCCAGGCTAACATCCCGGTGATGAAACGGGCCGACTTTTTGGGCCACCTGATGGCCGACCGGATTGGCATCGCCGTAGCTGGTTCGCACGGTAAAACCACCACCACGGGCATGATTGCCCACATCCTCATGGAAGCCGACCTGGACCCGACGGTGATTGTGGGCGGGGTGCTGCCGTCTTTGGGCGGTAACGGCCGTTTCGGCGAAGGTGACTATTTTGTGGTGGAAGCGGACGAGTATGATCACATGTTCCTGGGCCTCAAGCCGGAAGTGGCCATCATCCTCAACATCGAACACGACCACCCGGACATTTACCCCAGCGAAGAGGAGTACCGGGCAGCGTTTGCCCAGTTTGCCCGGCTGCTGCCGGAAGGCGGCCACCTGGTGACTTGCGCCACGGATCCGGGAACGGCCGCTCTGCATGAAGAGCTCAATCTGGCGGGCATCGAAACCACCACCTACGCCCTCAGCGCCAGCGATGATCCGCCCAAAGCCAAAAATTTAGCCGCCGACTACCTGGCGCTTGATTTACGCCCCAACCAGTTGGGCGGCACCGATTTCCTGGTGGAAACCGAAGGGCAAATGATTGGCCTGGCGCGGCTGCGCCTGCCGGGCACGCACAACGTGCTTAACGCCCTGGCGGCCATCATCGTGGCCACCGATCTGGGCATCGATTTTAATGTCATCCGCAGTGCCCTGGGCAGCTTTAGCGGGGTCAACCGCCGCTTTGAGCTGATTGGCGAGGTGGCCAGCGTGACCATCATCGACGATTACGCCCACCACCCCACCGAAATTGAGGTGACGCTGAAGGCGGCGCGGCAGCGCTACCCCGGTCGGCGCATTTGGGCGGTGTGGCAGCCACACACCTTCAGCCGCACCAAACTGCTGCTGGACAAATTTGCCACCTGCTTTGCCGAAGCCGATAAGGTGGTGGCGCTGGACATTTACCAAAGCCGGGAAAAAGATTCGCTGGGGTTGGATACGGCCGTTGTCCTGCAAACTATGAACCACCCCTCCGCCGTCCACATTCCCAACCTTGATGACGCGGCCAGATACATTTTGGACCGGGTACGGCCGCACGACGTGGTGTTAACGCTGGGCGCTGGCGACAGCAACAAGGTGGCTCAGCAAGTTTTAGCGGGCATTCAACTGTGGAGTGATGCATGAACGTGAGAACCTCAATTCGGATTTCGGCCATTCAGGAGTTACAGGCAGCGTTTGAGGACCGGCTCAAGCTGGACGAACCGCTGGCGCGCTACACGTCGGCCCGCGTCGGCGGCCCGGCGCAGCTCTTTTTGGTGGTGAACAGTGCGGCGGAGTTGGAAACGGCCGTATCCATCGCCTACAACAAGCACATTCCCTACACCCTGCTCGGCGGCGGCTCCAATATTCTCGTCTCCGATTATGGCATCAGCGGCCTGGTGATCATGAACAAGGCCCGGGCGATTAACTTCCGCCACACCGGGGCCAACGTGATTTGCACCGTGGAGTCCGGCATGAATTTGTCCTCACTGGCGCGGCAGTGCATTGGCAAGGGGCTGGGCGGCCTGGAATGGGCCATCGGCGTGCCGGGCACGGTGGGCGGCGCGGTGGTGGGCAACTCCGGTGCGCACGGGTCGGACATGAACAGCCATTTGCGTGCGGCCGTTGTCTGGGAACCAGGTCGCGGCCAGCGCATCTACGGCAACAACGAGATGAACTACGCCTACCGCGACAGCGTGCTCAAGCAGGAGCAGGGGCGAGAAATCTCGCGCCGCGTGGTGCTCAGCGCCGAGCTGGAGCTGACGCCGGAACCGGTGGACGTGCTCATGGCCCGCGCCGATGGCTTCACCGCCCATCGCAAGCAAACCCAGCCGGGCGGCGCGACGGTCGGGTCCATGTTCAAGAACCCGGAAAATTATTACGCCGGGTATCTGATTGACGCCGCCGGATTAAAAGGCTTTAGCGTCGGTGGGGCGCACATTTCGGAAAAACACGCCAACTTTTTTGTCAACGATGGCAGCGCCACGGCCGAAGACATTCGCGCCCTCATTGCCGAAGCGTGGAACAGCGTGCGCGAGCAGTTTGGCGTGGAGCTGGAATTGGAAGTGGAGTTGGTTGGTGATTGGGACTTTCAGTAATTGTGAATGGTGAATAATTAATTGTGAATGGTTAATGCCAGTTCACAATTCACCATTCACCATTCACAATTCACAATTATTTATGAGTAAAAACGGGCAACAAAAACTACGGGTCGGTGTGATTTTCGGCGGGCGGTCGGGTGAGCATGAGGTATCGCTCAACTCGGCGCAGTCGGTGATGCGCGCCCTGGACCCGGACAAATATGAGGTGATCCCGATTGGCATCGACAAAAACGGCCGTTGGCTCACCGGTGATGTTGTGGGCACGTTGACCGAAGGCAAGGCCAGCCACCATGCGACGCTGCTGCCCGATCCCCAGGCCACCGGCTTGATGCAGTTGGACGAAGGTGAAAGCGTGGGCTTAACGGCCGTCTCCCAGCTCGACGTCATTTTCCCGGTGCTGCACGGGCCGTATGGCGAAGATGGCACGGTGCAGGGCCTGCTGGAGCTGGCCAACCTGCCCTACGTCGGCGCGGGTGTGGTCGGTTCGGCCGTGGGCATGGACAAAGCCATCTTCAAGCAGGTGATGACCGCCAACGGGCTGCCCATCCTGCCCTGGCTGCTGGTGCAGAGCAAGGATTGGCGGAGACGGCCGTATGACATCCTCAGCGAAATCGAGGCCATCCTGGCCTACCCGGTCTTCACCAAACCGGCCAACCTGGGCTCCAGCGTGGGCATCAGCAAATGCCGCAATCAGGACGAGCTGCGTACCGGCCTGGACGAAGCCGCCAGCTACGACCGCCGCATCGTGGTGGAACAGGGCGTCAACGTGCGCGAATTGGAAGTCTCCGTGCTGGGCAACAACGAGCCGGTTGCCAGCGTGGTGGGCGAGGTGCGCCCGCGCCGCGACTTTTACGACTACGTCGCCAAATACGTCAGCGACGATTCAGAGCTGATCATCCCAGCCGATTTAACCCCGGCGCAAAGTGACGAAGTGCGTCGTTTGGCGGTCAAAGCGTACCAGGCGATTGACTGTGCTGGATTGGGCCGGGTGGATTTGTTGCTGGATGTGGAGAACGGCCGTCTTTACTTGAACGAGATCAACACCATTCCCGGCTTCACCCGCATTTCCATGTATCCCAAGCTGTGGGAAGCCACCGGCCTGCCCTACAGCCAGCTGCTAGACCGGCTCATCGAGCTGGCCATCGAGCGGCACGAAGAGAAAAAACGGTTGAAGACAACATTGGACTAAACCATTTACTTACCCTGTCATGCCCGCGAAGGCGGGTATCCACTGAGTTGATGGATGCCCGCCTTCGCGGGCATGACAAACGGTATTCGTAATTATGAAACGACAAGAAACCCAGCCTCGACGACTACGCAAACAGCCCAAGATGCGGCGCATGGATTCGGCCGTTTCCATGCCGCGCTTGAGCGTGCCCAAAAATGCGCGTCGCCGCCGCCGCCGCAACCAGACGCGCGTCGTGCGGGCGCCTATAGCCAGCCTACGCCAGATTGTGCTTTCGGCGCGCTGGCTCAGTTTGGGGCTGTTAGCCCTGTCCATCTACGCCCTGACGCTCATCGGCATGGACGAGAACTTTTACCTGACAGCGATTCCCGTCGAAGGCGTCATTTCTGTGCCCGCAACCGAGGTGGTACAGGCCAGCAATCTGGCCGGGTCGCACATCTTTGCCGCCGATCCAGGAACGGCCGCACAACAAATCATGGACAACGTGCCGGGCATTATTTCGGCCACGGTCACGCTGAACTGGCCCAACCAGGTGCAAATCAACGTCACTGAAGATTCGCCGATTGCCATCTGGGTGGAAGGCAGCAACCAGTTCTGGGTCACCCGCACCGGGCGGCTGATTCCCGCCCGCAGCTCGTCGCTGGGCCTGTTGATGATTCAGTCGGAAGTGGAGGGTGTGGGGGTGGCAACGGCCGTTCCCGCCACCCCAACGGCCGCCGACGAAACGGAAGACACCGAAGCAGAAGCTGAGATTGAGTCCATCACCGCCAACATGCGCTTCTTGCCGCGCGAGGTGCTGGCCGGGGCCTTGCAGCTCAAGCAGCTGCGGCCCAACATCGACCGGCTTTTTTATCGGCCGTCGAGTGGACTCAGCTATCAAGACGGCCGTGGCTGGCGCGTATTTTTTGGCACCGGCACCGATATGTCACAAAAACTCGTGGTGTATGAAACGATTGTAGAGGAACTGCTGGCGCAGGGGCTTACCCCGCAGTACGTCAGCGTAAGCAACCAGGAAAAACCGTACTACCTGGCGCAGTAAAACAGGAGATTAGAGATCAGAGATTGGAGATTTAACACGTTGGTCGCACAACAATCTCCAATCTCCACTCAACCAATCTCCAAGAAAGAGGGTATTGGCACATGGCAGACATAATTTTTGGACTGGATATTGGCACAACCAAGGTGTGTGCCCTGGTGGGGGAAGTGCGTGAAGGCCGCCTGCAAATCATCGGGCTGGGGCAGGCTGCCGCGCGCGGCATGCGTAAGGGCATGGTTATCGACGTCAGCGAGGCCACCCAGGCGCTGGCCCAGGCGGTGGAGCAGGCGGAGCAAACCTCCGGCTACGATCTTTCCCAGGCGATTATCAGCATGGCCGGGGAGCACATTAGCTCCACCAATAACAAGGGCATCGTGGCCATCGGGCGCAACGAGTCGGGGGTTACCGTCACCGACATCGAACGCGCCCTGGATGTGGCCCAGGCCATCCCCGTGCCGCCCAACCGGCAAATTGTGCACCTGATCCCACGCAGCTACATCATCGACGAGCATGACGGCGTGCGCAACCCGATTGGTATGCACGGTTTCCGGCTGGAAGTGGAGACGCACATCGTAACGGCCGCTCGCCCTGCCCTGCAAAACCTCACCACCTGCGCCGATAACGTGGGTATCAAAAGCAGCGAATTTGTGCTCAATGCCCTGGCCTCCGGCGAAGCCGTGCTGGACCCCAACGAGCGCGAAATGGGCGTCATCGTCGCCGACATCGGCGGCGGCACCACCGACATTGCCCTCTACATGCAGGGCAAAGTGTGGCATACGCAAGTCTTCCCCATCGGCGGTTACCACATCACCAACGACATCGCCATCGGCCTGCGCGCGCCGTACGACGTGGCCGAACAGGTCAAAATTCAGTTCGGCGACTGCCGTCCCGACAAGATCGATGCCAATACCGTCTTCACCGTTGAGCCGTTTGGCGGTGAAAAGATCCAGGTGGGACGGCAAGATTTGGCCCACGTCATCGAGGCCCGCGTGGAAGAAATCTTCCAGCACATTTTGGAGGACGTGCAGCGCTCCGGCTACGACGGCCTGCTGCCCGCAGGCATCGTGCTCACCGGCGGCAGCGCCCAGCTGCGCGGCATCACCGAAGTGGCCGAGCGCGTGCTGAACGTGCCCGCCCGCGTGGCCCAACCGCAAAACCTGGTCGGTATGGTGGACCGGCTGCACTCGCCCGCCTACGCCACCAGCGTCGGCCTGCTGCACTGGGCCATGAGCGACAACCAGATTTACCAGCCCCGCGCCCACAACCGGGAATGGGGCCGCAAGATGGGGTCGATTTTGAAGGCATTATTGCCAGGGTAGTAATGGACCGTGAAGCGTAATTGGTTATCGGTAAACAGTAAACCGATTACTGTTCACTGATTACCGATAACCGAAAAGAGGGGTAAAGATAATGAACCAAAAAACTGCAAATATTCAAAGAATGCCGGAAACAGAAGGGAATGCGCTGATTCGCGTGGTTGGCGTGGGGGGCGGCGGCAGCAATGCCGTGAACCGGATGATAAACGAAAACATCGCCGGGGTTGACTTCATTGCCATCAACACCGACAAGCAGGCGCTGATGGCCAGCCAGGCGCGGCAGCGCGTGGCCATCGGCGAGCGCACCACGCGCGGATTGGGGTCGGGCGGCAAGCCAGAGGTGGGCAGCAAAGCCGCCGAGGAGTCAGTGGAGGAGCTGCACGAGCTGCTGCAAGGCTCCGACATGGTGTTTGTGACCGCCTGCATGGGCGGCGGCACCGGCACGGGAGCCAGCCCCCTGGTGGCCAAGGTCGCCCGTGAAGAAGGTGCGCTGACCATTGGCGTGGTGACCAAGCCGTTCAGCTTTGAAGGCGCGCAGCGCATGCGGGCGGCCGAAACGGGCATCGAGCAGCTGAAAGAACACGTCGATACGCTGATTGTGATTCCCAACGACCGGCTGCTGGAAACGGCCGATCGCCGCATCTCCCTCATGGACTCCTTCAAAATGGCCGACGACGTGCTGCGCCAGGGCATCCAGGGCATCAGCGAATTGATTACCGTGCCCGGCCTGATTAACCTGGACTTTGCCGATGTGCAAACGATCATGTCCCTGGGTGGGGCGGCGCTGATGGCCGTGGGCCACGGCACGGGTGAAGACCGGGCACGCATCGCCGCCGAAGCGGCCCTGGCCAGCAAGCTGTTGGACGTCACCATCGCTGGGGCACGCGGCATCCTGTTCAACGTGACGGGCGGCAACAACTTGAGTCTATACGAAATCAACCACGCCGCGGCAATTATTCGCGAAACGGCCCACCCGGATGTGAACATGATTTTTGGCGCGGTAATTGATGAGTCGATGACGGACGAAATTCGCATCACGGTGATTGCCACGGGTTTTGAACATGGCGCGCCCATAATGCGGCAGATGTCCCGCGCCGAAAGCCGTTTGCCGCAGCGGGAGCCGGTGCGCCAGACGGTGAGCCGCCCCACTGCTCCGCCAGTAACGGCTCCGGTGCGGGAAGAGCGGGTAGAACGGGTGGAACGGCCGTCCTTCCAGGTAAACGATCTGGATATCCCGGCCTTTTTGCGTAAGAAGCGCGAGTAATGGTGCAGCTTCCCCTCTAGCTGTTTAGACCGCCAGCGCAGTTTTGCGCTGGCGGTCTTTTTTGTGACACTGATTTGCTTATCTGAGGGCCGTCGCTTTTACGCTGGCTTGATGTTCTGATTCACCCGGAACAGATTCTGCGGATCATACTTTGCTTTGATCTGCGCCAGGCGGGGATAGTTCTCACGGTAAGCCGCCTTAACGCGATCCTGACCCTCATCCATCATCATGTTGACATAAGCCCCTCCGGCTGAATAGGGGTGCATGGTTCGCCAATATTCCTTTGACCAGGCAATGGTGCGTGGATTATTCGCCGGGTCAGGGTCCACGCCAACGATTACCTGGGCAAAATTAGCGCTGCGGTAACTCCAGGCCGTATCGTTCTGGCCAACGCGGTGGGCAGCGCCGTTAATGGGGTACAGGTGCATGGTCGAATGCACGCTGGGCAGCTGCCCGGCGAACTGCACGTGCCGGTCCACCACATCGTCGCTGAGATCGGTAAAGAAATCGGCATTCCAATACCACTGCAGACCAGGCGGGTATAATCCATCGAACATGCTCTGCAAGGCAGGGAGCGGAATTGGGCCGGCAAAATCCATGGCGGCTGGTGCGATTTGCCTAATGGGCTTAAAGGCTTCCTCGGCCTTCTCTAATGCGCCGGTGTAGCACCAGGTGATGACTGCCATTTTCTGGAGATGATGCTCGGCAGGAAACATTTCGACAGGCGGCACGGTATGGAAACCAAACCAGCCGTTTAGTTCCTCGGGGCCAGTCAGAATAAGGTCACGCCAGAAGCGCATCACCTTTGCGGCATGTTCTAGCGGCCAGAAGATGGGTCCACCGTAAACGTGCTCGCCAACCGGATTGCCGCGAAACAGAAATGAGGTGACAACCCCAAAATTACCGCCGCCGCCGCGCACGGCCCAGAACAGATCGGCATTTTCTTGCGCGTTGGCCGTAACCAAACGGCCGTCCGCCAGCACAATGTCTACGCCCAGCAAATTATCTATCGTCAGGCCGTAGTGCCGGGTAAGATAGCCCAGGCCACCGCCTAAAGTCAGGCCGCCCACGCCGGTCGTGGAGATGAATCCGGTGGGCACGGCCAGGCCGTAGGGATAGGTGGCCTGATCCACATCGCTCCAGGTACAACCCCCTGCGGCGCGCACCTCGCGCCGGGTCTCATTTACCTGAACATCCTTCAGCAGGGCCAGATCGATGACCAGACCACCATCACAGCTTCCCAAACCGGCGCCGTTATGCCCGCCGCCGCGTACGGCCAGCAGCAGTCTGTTTTCTCGGGCAAAGTTAACTGCTGCCTGCACATCGGCCGTATCGGCACAGCGGGCAATCACACCGGGCCGTTTGTCAATCATGCCGTTGTAGAGCTGCCGGGCCTGCTCGTAATGGCCATCACCGGGCTGGATCAAATCGCCACGAAAACTGCCCTTAAACGCAGCCACCGTCGCCTTGTCCAGTGAATCCACACTACCTGTCATTTCCAACACATTCATACTCATCGTTTACCTCCAAAAAATATTTACCTAACCGTACTGCGTTTAAGAATGCCTGTTACGGCCGTTTACCCCCATCATATCCGCATGCAGCAGGGCATAAATCTCCACATCCTGGTGAAAACCCTTGTGATACCAGGCTCCCCGGGCCGTGCCCTCGTGCCGGAAGCCGCACTTCTCGGCCAGGCGGCGTGAAGCCAGGTTGTGCGGATGAATCACCAACCGGATGCGGTTGACTCGTTTGTTCTCGAACAGGTAACAGACCAGCAGCCCGACGGCTTCGGTGGCCACTCCCTGGCCGCGCCTGTCGGCGGCATATACCTGGTAGGAGAGTTCGTACTCATCCAAATAATTGACCGTCTTGAAGAATTCGATATGGCCGACGATTTGCTCCTGCGCAGAGACGATGACCAACATGCCGTCTTCTTTGTTCCAAAAACCACTCTCCTGGAATCGTTGGCGGAAGAGGGGTTGGGACATGACACCGCGCGGGAAGAAGTCACCCCGATTGTCAATATCCAGATGAAAAGCGTAGAGCTGATCCAGATCGGTGTCGCGCACAGGACGGAGTGTAATGGTGCTGCCTTTAAGCATGAGGTCATCCTCTACTAAAAATTGATATTGGCTGCACTGGCAAACGGTGCCCGCCTTATGCGGGTTTGCCGCAGCCACAGAGCGTCTATATAATCTCGGACGAATTGGCGGGGAGATTGTTAGCGTGCTCTGCCATTTGAATCCGCTATCGCCTCATCTAACTTCGCTGCTCGCTATTGTAAAAACGTCTCTCGCTTATAACTCGCAAAACCCTCGCACTATTGGCCGCGGCCTGAGAGAGAACAGGTTTAATCAGAAACGATTAAAGCAAACTTATGTGGCAGCTTACTTTATTTGGGGCGCCCAAACTGGAGCGAAACGGCCGTATCTATCCCCTCCCCCGGCGTAAAGCCAGAGCCCTGCTGGCCTACCTGGCCGTCACGCAAAAACCCCATCCCCGTGAAACAATTGTGGCGCTGTTCTGGCCTGACCATGACCAACAGCAGGGCCGCGCCGATCTCAGCCGCATCCTGTCTAATTTGCGCACGGTGCTGGGCACTGACTACATCTTGGCCGATCGGGACCAGGTTGCCCTGAATGAGAAGGCCGCGTTGGTGGTAGATGTCAATCACTTCCGGCACCAGCTGGGTCGCTGCCGAGAGACAGCAGGCCAGGAAATGGATGATGATTGGCTGCAAAATTTGGCAGCTGCGGCCGCCTGCTACCAGGCTGATTTTCTGGCCGGGTTCACCCTGCCAGACTGCCCTGCTTTTGACGAGTGGCAGCTGCTGCAAACGGAAGCGTTACGCCGCGATTTAAGCTGGGCGCTGGAAAAGCTGGTTGACGCCTATGAAGTCCGCCGCGATCTCGTCCAGGCCATCGTGTATGCCCAGCGCTGGGTGGCGCTGGACCCGCTGCATGAACCAGCCCAGCGGCGGCTCATTGGCCTGTACGGCCGTAACGGACAGCGCGCCGAAGCCCATCGCCAATATCAAACGTGTGAACGCCTGCTGGCAGTGGAGCTGGGTGTCGAACCGGAGCCAGAGACAAAACAGCTTTATGAACAGATTCGTACCGGGGAGCTGGTGCCAGGTGATGGGCGGCACGGCCGTTCCGCCACGATTCCAGCACCACCCCCAAAACTGGACCAGGAGATCCGATATTTTTTAACCCCAGATCAGGTGCGCATTGCCTACTCGGTGGTGGGGAGTGGCCCACCGCTGGTATGGACGGCCACGTTTCTGCGACATCTGGAATTTGATTGGCAAAGCCCCATCTGGCAGCATTGGCTGGCAGCACTGGCCAGCCGCTACACGCTCATCCGTTATGACGAACGCGCCTGCGGTCTCTCCGATTGGGACGTGCACGACATTTCTTTTGAGGCCTGGGTGCGCGATCTGGAAGCTTTAGTGGATCATCTGGGCCTGGATCAATTCCGCCTGCTGGCCCTGTCTCAGGCTGGGGCGGTGGCTATTGCCTATGCCGCCCGCCATCCCGAAAGATTGTCCCACCTCATTCTGCACGGGGCCTATGCCCGCGGCCGCTTTCAGCGCCAGGACAATCCCCAGGCAGCAGAAGAAGCACAAACGCTCCTTGCGCTGACAAAGCTGGGTTGGGGGCAAGATAGTCCTGCTTTCCGCCAGGTTTTTTCCATGCAGTTGATGCCTGAGGCGACCAAAGAGCAGCTGGCCTGGTTTGATGAGTTGATGCGCATCTCCATGACGCCAGAAAATGCCGTTCGCGCCGAAGCAGAAATGTACAACATCAATGTCCTCAACCTGCTGCCAGGCCTGCGCGTGCCCACTTTGGTGACCCACTGCCGCCAGGATGCGGCCGTTCCTTTTGCTGAAGGCCGTATCCTGGCCAGCCAGATTCCAGGAGCACAATTTGTGCCGCTAGACAGCAAGAACCATCTCCTCTTGCCAACCGAACCCGCCTGGGAGCAGTTTGCCCGGCAAGTTCACAGCTTTGTCGCTGCCGATGGACGGCCGTTTTCCAGCACGCCATTCACCACCCAGCCGGTCCCGCCAAAAACCCTGCGCATTGCCTGGCCGGAACCGTCCCCCGCACCCCAGCCGCTATTTGTGGCCCGGACTCGGGAATTGGCCCGGTTAAACGGCCATCTCGATGAGGCGTTGAAGCGGAACGGCCGTATTGTCTTCGTCACCGGAGGCGCGGGCCGGGGCAAGACGTCACTGCTGGCCGAATTCGCCCGCCGCGCGCAAGCGGCGCACCAGGAGTTGATTGTTGTTGGTGGCAGCGGCAACGCTGTTGCCGGGGTAGGCGACGCCTTTTTGCCGTTCCGCGAGGTCATCGCACAACTCACGGGAAACGTCAGCACGCGGCAGTTAAGTGGCCAGGCAGCGATAGAGCAGGCGCGCCGTTTGTGGGCCTTGCTGCCCCAGACAGCGCAAACCATCGTGGAACATGGGCCACAGCTGCTGGAGCTCTTTGTGTCGGGCAAACAGCTGCTGGCGCGGGCGGCCGCGGCCGTTCCTGCTGGTGCAAGCTGGTTGGCTGCCTTGAGGGAAGAGGTGGCTCGTCGTCACCAGCCGGGCGCTTTGGAGCAAACGGCCGTCTTCGGCCAGGCTACCAGTGTGCTGCACCATCTGGCGCAACAGCGCCCCCTGCTGGTTACCCTCGACGACCTGCAATGGATTGATGCCGCCTCTATCGGGCTGCTGTTCCATCTGGGCCGCCGCCTGGCAGGCAGCCGCATTCTGATTGTGGGCGCGTACCGGCCAGATGAAATCGCCCAGCCCCATCCCCTGGTGCAGCTTCTGGACGAGTTCAAACGGCAGTATGGCGATGTTTTCATTGATTTGGCCGCAGCTGATGAGGCCGAAGGCCTGGCTTTTGTCGATGCCTTTTTAGACAGCGAACCGAATCAGCTGGATGCGGCCTTTCGCCAGGCACTCTGGCAGCGCACAGGGGGGCACCCGTTATTTGTTGTGGAGTTACTGCGCGATATGCAAAGCCGCGGTGACCTGGTTCAAGATGAGGCCGGGCGCTGGCGCGAAGGCCAGGCACTGGATCGGCAGTCGTTTCCGGTGCGCGTTGAGGCGGTCATTGCCCGCCGCGTTGAACGGCTGGACGACGATTTAAGGGCTGTCTTGGCGGCCGCCAGCGTTGAGGGGGAATTGTTTACGGCCGAAGTTGTGGCCCAGGTGTTGGGGGTGGCGGAACGGCCGCTGCTGCACAGCCTGTCACAGGTGTTGGGCAAACAACAGAGGCTGGTACAAGAACGGGGTGAGTTAAAGGTCGGCCAGCGCTACCTCGCCGCCTACCAGTTTAGCCACGCTTTGTTTCAACAATACATTTACCTCCAGCTTTCGTCCGGCGAACGCCGCCGCCTGCATGGTGCTGTCGCCAGGGCGCTGGCAGCGTTATATGCTGAGGATCTCGATCCGATCGTTAACCAGTTAGCGTACCATTATACGGCCGTAGCCGATTGGCCCCAGGCCACGTGGTACCATCACCGGGCCGGTGAACTCGCTTACCAGAGAGCCGCCCTGCTCGACACTGTTTACCATTACCGGGCCGCCCTGGCCCACTGGCAAGAGTCCGACACCACAGGTCAGGCGAAGCTGCTAAATAACCTTGGCGAGTGCTTGTGGATGCTGGGCCAACATCACGAAGCCATTGAGGCGCTGCAAACCAGCCGCGATCTGTTTCAACAAGTGGAAGACAACCTTGGGGCCGCCACCGCCCAGCGATTGCTGGGCCGCGTTTATTGGGAATCGGGGCAGCCAGACAGAGCTGGGCGCTGTTACCGGCAAGCCCTGGACATTTTGGAGGGCGAGCCTGAGGGTGAGGCCCTGGCCTGGGCGCTGGCCAGTATGTCCAATTACCATATGCACCTGGGGAATTATGAGGAATCTATCCACCTGGGGGAGCAGGCGCTGACGCTGGCCAGACGATTAGAAGCCGATGCTTTGATCATCCAATGTCTGTGCGATCTCGGTTCCGCCATCTCCAGCAAAGGGGACTGGACCGGCCTGGAACTGGAACAGGAGAGCCTGAAGCTGGCGCTGGCCGCCAACCGGCCGCATGATGCTGGCCGCGCCTACCTATACATCGCCGAAGCCCTCATCTATCTCGGCCGTTATGAGCAGGCCAGAGCACTTTTGCAAGAAGCCATTACGTACACGCGCCGCATGCAGATTCCCTTTATCGCCGAAAGCGCGTCCCGCATGTTGGCTGAAATCGATCTGCTAACCGGCCAGTGGTCAGCAGTCCTTGACCAGTTAAAGACAAAAGTTGAACACACTGGCGCACAACCAGCAGGCTTGCCCGAGCTCCATGCAAGTTTGCTGCTGGGCCGCCTCTACAACAACCTGGGGCTGGCTGAAAAGGCCCACGAGCTGTTGGCGGAAGCGCTGGCTGGCCCGGTCAAGAGCCTGGACCCACGCGTGGCGCTTCTGGGCGAACTGGCGCGGACTGCCGCGTTACGCGGCCAGCGGGATGCCGCTGTGGCGGCCGCCAGGGAGATAGTAGAATTGACCCGCCAGGCTCACTTTCTCTTCCCAAACTTCAATATGGCGTTGTTGTTCATCTGCCGGTTAGCCGTAGCGTTTAACGTGCCCGACATGCTGCCCACGGCCCATGCCGCCCTTCAGCAGCTGGCCAGGCTGGATGGGCAGTTCCATACACCGGCCACAGCGGCCTCTCTCCGGGAAGGGCAGGCCTGGCTGGCTCTGGTTGAGGGAAATGGGGCGGAAACGGCCGTCACCTTTCAGCAGGCAGCAGCCAGATGGCAAGACCTGAAGCATCCTTATGACCAAGCCCGAGCCTTGAGCGGTTTAGGCCAGGCGCGGGCGCGGGCGGGTGATATGGCGGGAGCCCAATTGGCCTTGAAGCAAGCGAAGGAGCTGATCCACCTCCTGGCGATGCAGCTAGACGACCACCAATTGAAATCCGCGTTTCTCGATTCACGCCTGGTGGGGGAAATTAATGCGGCTTTCAAGCAGACTAAATGTGGCTGAAGTCCAAATTGAGCAGCGACGAAACGGTTCCCCATCCGCTGGGAAGCCCAACCTTTTGCAGGTTTTAGCCTCACACAGATGTTCTAATTCCACGTAAACGGCCGTTTAACAGCAGGTTAACGGCCGTTTAATATTTTAAGGTTTGGCCCTTGTTTTGTGGGTTGTCAGGCATACGGCCGTATGCTATAATGCCTGCCACTTGTACCAAATCTAGGGGGATTCGAAGTGCTTGCCCCCATATATGGCGGCAACTCGACAAAAACACGGTACAATCCCATATCTGGTTTTTCAGGGCTAAAGGGAGACTTCTCTGGTGAAATGTCCTTACTGCGATAATGAAAAAACGCGCGTCATCGACACCAGTCACGACGCTCGCGGCGGTACGCGGCGGCGGCGGGTGTGCGATAAGTGCGGCGAGCGGTTCAGCTCCTACGAGCGCCCCATCCTGGCCACGCCCATGCTGGTGAAGCAAGACGGCACCCGCGAAGAGTTCTCGCGGGACAAGCTGATGGCGGGCATCAAGGTCGCCTGCGCCAAACGGCCGGTGGCCGCCGCCGACATCGAGCGCATCGCGGGCGAAGTAGAGGCCGAGCTACAGCAGTCGGGCAAGGCTGAAGTTTCCAGCCACATGGCAGGCGATCTGGTCATCAAAAAACTTAAGGATTTGGACGAGGTGGCGTATATCCGCTATGCCACGGTCTACCTGGGTTTTGATGACCTGGAGTCCATTCGCAAGGAGATTGATCGCCTGCTCGAAAGCCGCTAATAAACAAGTTTTTGAGTGAAATTATGGATGAAAGTCTTAAAGAATATCGAACGTTTCTAATAAACGCCGATCAAAAAGCGCAAGAGGATTTTGATAAAACCATATTAACTCTTTCTGGAGGTGCGTTAGGAATTTCTATTGCTTTTGTGAAAGATGTGATTGGTGGTAACCCAATCGAATATGCTTGGGCTTTAGCCTGGGCATGGATTAGTTGGTCAGTAAGTTTAACTTGCATTTTGACTTCATTTTACTTGAGCCAACAAGCTCTCAGAAAGTCGATACGGCAGGTAGATTCTGGTGAAATTTATCAGGAAACTCCAGGGGGACGTTTTAGTAAATTTACATCTTATGCAAATGGATTAGGAATTATTTTTTTTATTTTAGGTGTATTGCTTATTGTGTTGTTTGCGTACAGGAATTTGGTGTTATGATGAAAAATCAAAAAGATTTGGAATTAACCATTCCGCTGGGAAAACTAGACGAGTTTGGATTTATTCCCCCTCCACCACCGGTGGCCCAAGCAAATAAACCTAAATCGTCAGGTACATCTGAAAAGGGCTATACACCTGCACCGCCACCACCAAAAATCCCGCAGCCCTCCAAACCTACCGCTACTTCAACCCAAAAACCAAAAACCAAATAGTTATTTAGCAGTAACTGATAGTCTTCGTTCCTACGTTGACTTTATTAAATTTGCCTCAAGATAGAACCTTAAGCTTTTGATGCTCCGTTCTATCTAGAAGTTAAGGCCAATCAAGGAGATGGAATATCGATGTCTGAACAGCAAACGCAAAATCAACCGTTGGTAAAAGCCAATGGCACCCCTGACAGTAACGGCAAAAATGGCAAAGGCAAAAACAGCGCAAACCTCAGTGAAAGCAGCATTTATTTTAAGGTTGCGGTACCCAAAAGTATTGTGAAGCGAGACGGCCGTATCGCGCCTTTTGACATGGAACGTATTGAAAATGCCCTGGAGCGCTGCTTCGCCAGTTTAGACATCGAACCCCAAACACCGGTGCACGACATTACGCATCAGGTGGTCAACGTGGTAGCCGCCAAGTACGACCTGCCTACCGTTGAAGGCGTGCAAGACATTGTGGAGATGGTGCTGCAAGCGGCGGGCGAGTACGAGGCCGCCAAACATTACATCCTGTACCGCGCCGAACACGCCAAAATGCGCACCAAGCGCCCCGTGCCCGATGCCGTGCGTGCCGCCTTTGCCGAGTCGGACCCCTACTTCCCCACCCAGCTGCAAAAGTTCCAGTTCTACGATAAATATTCCCGCTTTAACTACGATCTCGGCCGTCGCGAGACGTGGGTGGAGACGGTCAACCGGGCCACCGATTACCTCAAAGAGCTGTCGGAGTACCGCCTGCCGACCAACATCTATGAACGCATTCGCCAGGGTATTTTGCAAATGAAGGTCATGCCCTCCATGCGCCTGCTGGCGATGGCCGGTCCGGCGGCGCGGCGCAACAACATCGCTATCTACAACTGCTCCTACATGCCGGTCGACAGCATCGACTCCTTTGTGGAAGCGCTGATCATTTCCATGAGCGGCTGCGGCGTCGGCTTTTCGGTCGAGCGGCAGTACGTGGAGCAGTTCCCGCGCATTGCCCGGCAAAGCGGCAAACCAGCCACTACCCACGTTGTCGGCGATTCGTCCGAGGGGTGGGCCGAAGCGGTGCGCATCGGCCTGACCGCCTGGTTCAACGGCGAAGATGTGAAGTTCGACTACTCCGAAGTGCGCCCCATTGGCTCACCGCTACGGGTGAAGGGTGGCCGCGCCTCCGGGCCTGAGCCGCTGCGCCAGATGCTGGACTTTGCCCGTTCGCGGATTTTGTCTCGGCAGGGGGGCTTTTTACGGCCGTTAGATGCCCATGACATCATGTGTGCCGTGGGGGATGCGGCCGTTTCTGGCGGCGTGCGTCGTACCGCCATGATCTCGCTGTTTGACTACGACGACTTGGAAATGCGCCACTGCAAAGATGGCGACTTCTGGCGGTCCAACAGCCAGCGGTGGAATGCCAACAATTCGGCCGTGTGGCCCTCGCGTGAGCTGAGCCAGGCGGAAATTACCCGCTTTGTGCTAGACATGGTGGAGTCAGAGCGCGGCGAGCCGGGCATCTTCAACCGCAAAGCGGCGATTGAAAATCGGCCAGCCCGCCGCAAAGAAGCCGAGTTTGGCACAAATCCGTGTGGCGAGATTTTGCTGCGCCCCTACTCGTTCTGCAACCTCACCAGCGCCATTGCCCGCGCCGACGATACCTACGAAACGCTCAAGGAAAAGGTCGAGCTGGCGGCCATCATCGGCACGATCCAGTCGATGGCCACCCACTTCCCCGGGCTGCGCCCGCAGTGGCAGCAAAACAGCATCGATGAACGTCTGCTGGGCGTGGATTTAAACGGCCAGATGGACAGCCCCGCCGCCCAGGACCCGGAAATCCAGGAAAAGTTGCAGCAAGTAGCCGTGGATACAAACAAGCAGTATGCCGCCATGCTGGGGATCAACCAGTCTGCGGCTGTTACCTGCGTCAAACCGTCGGGCAACTCCTCGCAGCTGGTGAACTCTTCGTCGGGGCTGCATTCCCGCTGGGCGCCGTACTACATCCGCAACGTGCGCGTGAGCTCGCACAGCCCCGTCTTTAAGGTGCTGCAGGATGCCGGGGCGCCCATGGACCCGGAAAACGGCCAGACCCGCGACAACGCCAAGACGTGGGTGGCGCACTTCCCGGTAAAATCACCCGAAGGGGCCACCACGCGCAACGACCGGTCGGCGCTGGAGCAGTGTGAATTCTGGCTGCAAAACAAGATCCACTACACGGAGCACAATCCCAGCGTGACGATTACCTACCGCGACCACGAGGTGCTGGACGTCATCCGCTGGATCTGGGAGCACCAGGACAAGATTGGCGGCATGGCCTTCCTGCCCGCCTTCGACGCCCAGTACGACCAGATGCCCTACATCGAAATTACGCAGGAAGAGTACGAGCAGCTGGCCGACAAATTCCCAGACATCGACTTCTCCAAGATTTACCGCTACGAGGAAGAAGATTTGACAACGGCCGCACAAGAACTGGCCTGCATGGCGGGCAACTGCGACATCTAGAACGTAATTGAGTAATTAGGTAATTGAGAAATTGCCCGGGGAGAACAGCTCGCCAGCTTTGGCGAGCTGTTTTTCATTGCCTGACAAGATTGATTTGATGAGGAGTAAGCATCCTCAGATGCGAACGGCCGCTCGCATCTGAGGATGCTCACTCCTCTTTTTGCGTGGTTAATAGTTCAATGGGCATTGAAGTATGACGGGCGTCATTTGATTTGCATGAGGAAGATCACTACGGCCGTTTCTCCCCCAGCCGTATAGTTCCCACACACTATTTCAACAGTGATTGAACTATCAAGGAGAACCTCATGCTAAAAATTAAAGTCCTTGGCCCTGGCTGTGCCAACTGCAAACGGGTGGAACAAATTGCCCGTCGTGAAGTAGAAAGGCTGGGTCTGGCCGCCGAGATTGAAAAAGTGACTGACTATAGCCAGATTATGGCCTATGGCGTTATGTCAACCCCTGGTCTGGTGATTGATGAGCAGGTGGTGGCGTACGGCCGTATCCCCACCAACGAAGAAGTTACCAATTGGCTCATCGCCGCCCAAAATCAATCTCCTAACAATAAAATTCTTATACAGTGAGCAAGGAGATGTCACGCAAAGACGCTAAGAAAAAAGCCTTTGCGCCTTCGCGTGAGCCTTATTGGTTCTGGCTTTTCCAGATCGGGAATTTCACATGAGTAGCGAAAAATTAGCCCTTCTTACCCCACCCCGCAAATCCGGCTGGCGGCTGCCTGCGCTGGTGCTGCTGCTGGGCCTCGCCTGGCTGCTGGTCTGGCCGCACCTGCAAACCCTGGCCGACTGGCTCACCTACGATCTCATCGGCCTGCTGCCCGATACGCGCCTGGGTGAATCCATCAACTTTTTCCTTTACGATGTGCCCAAAATCCTCATGCTGCTGGCGGGCATGATTTTCCTGGTCACGTTTGTGCGCTCATTTTTTAGCCCGGAGCAAACGCGGGCCGCGCTGGGTGGCCGGCGCGAAGGCGTGGGCAACGTGCTGGCCGCCGGATTGGGCGTACTGACGCCATTTTGCTCCTGTTCGGCCGTACCGCTGTTTATCGGCTTTGTAGAAAGCGGCATCCCGCTGGGCGTCACCTTCTCTTTTCTGATTGCCACCCCGGTGGTGAACGAAATTGCCCTGGCCATGCTGTTTGGCCTGTTCGGCTGGCAGATCGCCGGGCTGTATCTGGTCTCTGGCCTGACTATTGCCGTGGTCGGCGGGCTGATCATCGGCCGTTTACAGCCGGAAAAGTACGTCGAGGATTTTGTCTGGCAGGTGCAGGTGGGGCAAACCGGTGACGTTACCTACAAGCCCACCTGGAATGATAGGATTCGCATGGCGGGCCGCAGCACGCGGGAAATTGTGGGCAAGGTGTGGCCGTTTGTCATTCTGGGCATTGGCATTGGCGCCGGGATTCATGGCTACGTGCCGGAAGATTTTCTGGCCGGGGTGATGGGGCGCGAGGCGTGGTGGTCGGTGCCTGCAGCCGTTCTCCTCGGAGTCCCGCTGTATGCCAACGCCGCCGGAATTATCCCGGTGGTGCATGCGCTGATGGAAAAAGGTGCGTCCCTAGGCACGGTGCTGGCCTTCATGATGTCCGTGGTGGCCCTCAGCCTGCCGGAAATCCTGATCTTGAAGCGGGTTATCAAGCTGCGCCTCATTGCCATTTTTGTTAGCATTGTGGCCCTAGCGATTATTTTTACAGGCTACCTGTTTAACTGGGTGATTGGGTAAATTTATATCCACAGATTTCGCAGATTTTATGCTTCAAATCTGCACCATCTTTTTAATCTTTGATTGCTTATGAAAGAAGAAGAATTGACCCAACGAACGGCCGTTTTCAAAGCCCTCGCCGACCCCAACCGGCTGCGCATCTTTGCCGAGCTGATGGCCGGTGATACCTGCAACTGCGAGTTGAAGGACAAACTCGGCCTGGCGCCCAACCTGCTCTCGCATCACCTGAAGGTGTTGGAGAGCGTGGGATTGGTATCGTCGCGGCGGGATGTGGTGGACGGCCGTTGGGTTTATTACGCCGCCAACCGCGAAGCCGTGGCCCAGTGGCAAAGCTGGCTGGCCACTTTCTTCGATCCCGCCCGCATCCAATGCCGCACCCTTTGTGGACCAGAAGGGCAGTTGATTACGGCCGTTGAAGTCCGTTAACCGTAAGCAACTTGCATTTTACTTAGGGTTCAATCAAAAATAACTTTGGACATTAACAATCGAATATCATCCAGAACAAACCTGTGGTTGAAGGATATAGTTCCAAGTAGGACAGGTACGACAACGCTGTAAATTGAGGTTGTCCCGTTCGTCAGGGTCATACTTGATCCCTTTATCAAAGACCCGTTCAACTAGGCACGCTTGGACCTTCAGCCCCGTTTCCGTTGTGGTATCCCGAATGTAATTGAGTGTGGTCTGAAAAGAGCGTAAAGGTTTACCCGCCCAATTCTTGGAAATCTCGCTGAAGAGCCGGTGTTCAATGGGATTCCATTTGGAGGCCCCGGTGGGATAATGACAAATCATCACCTCAATGCCAAACGCGTCAGCCAGTTGCTTTTGCACCTCGATTTTCCAGCGCCAGTAACGGCAATTATTGCTGCCTCCGGCATCACAGAGAATGAGCAGTTTGTCTTCGCGGGCAAAGCGAGGGCGGTCGGGGTCAGCCCACCACTGGGCAATGGCATAAGCAGCGAATTCAGGCGTATCATAAGAAGTGCCGACATAGACAGAGCCTTGCTGATGGACCAGGTCATAGATGCCGTACGGTGTTGCCCGACCCATTGCTTCAGAAAGAAAGTCATGGGCATTAACCAATGTGGGCGCTTGTTCCCAAATACGTCCGGCATTTTTGACATTGCCAATCAACTCCTTCTTTTTGGTATCGACACTGATAACCGGCCAACCTGCGGTCAGGAATAGTTTCTTCACCCGGCGGATGAAGCGAAATTGCTTATCTCGGTCAGGATGCCGGGGTGTCAGACTTTGACAATTGCCGAACAAGCGATAGTTCAGTTTCTTCAACAAACGGCGCACAGTGGTCGGACCAATCCGAAAACGCCGTTTAACCAGGGCCTGGGCCAAATATTGCAGAGAACGACGGACCCATTTGTGGTCAACCATCGGGTCGCCAGCAATGTCATCATCAATTACTTCTTGGAGGGCGGTGGTAATGGACGGCGTTTTTTTCAACTGCTTGACGACCACCCCCGGCCTGGCGTACCCGGTCAACGGGTCGGTCCGCCAAATCGTTGTCTAATTCATATCGACCGCGCCGAATGGTTTCCACAGATAGCCCGGTTATCCTGGCTATCAGCGTCGTTCCGCCGTGACCCAATTTTTGGGCTTCAAGTGCGGCATACCAGCGGCGTTGTTGTTCATCGAGGCGGCTCATAAACAAGTTCATTCGTTGATGTTGCGCCTGTTCTGGATGAGATTCAGATTGCTGACAAATCGCACATTCACATTGATGGATTACGGTCATATGGCCTCCAATTGGCTAAATTGATTGGCGGCTATTTTACCCAATATCCAAAGTTGTTAACGAACGAACCCTTAGGGGAAATGAGAAGGACGCTGGGAACGGGAACAAAAGCCGGGATGCTCTCCGGCGGATCGGCCAGGACAAGACCGGTGGAGGTGCCGCCGTCCAGGTTGAGGGCGTTGACCAGGCCGAAGTCGGCACTGGCCAGAGTGCTGCTCAACTCTGCCAGGGAGAGGCCCCCCCAGCTGGCAAAAATGAGAAGGACACGGCCGTTCTCATCCACCCCAATTACCGTGCGCCGCGCCGCATCAAAGTCGGCAGTCTGGTAGGCGGGTTCACCGTTGAGCACAAGCATGGGGAAGGATTGTAGGGCGTAGTCAAATGTTTCGTTGGGATCATACGGCCGTTCCCGCAGCGATCTTACTTCCACGCCGCCTTCACCTATCGTCACCATGCCGCCAAAACCCACGTAGCTGCTGCCGCTGGCCTGCCCGTCCACCACAATCAGGCCTGTGGCCAGGAATTCCTCGGTAAAAAAGCCGCCGTTTACCACGATGAACGCGCCTGTTTCTGCCTGCCAGGTGGCCAGCGGCTTGGGCTGGCCTGGGCTGTAGCCAAGGCGGAAGGCAAACAAGGTCGGGTCTATGCGCAAAATAGTGAGTTGTTCGGTTTGGCGGCCGTTTTCATTCAGCAGGCGAATGGTGCGGCGTTCCAGGCCGGGTTGGAGGAGCTGCCAGCCGCTGTCGGCGGGGGGTGAGGGGATGACAAGGTGACCGGGTGAGGGGGTGACAAGGTGACCGGGTGACGGGGTGAAGGGGTGAGGGTGTGAGGGTGTGACAGTCAGGGTGGGGGATGGTGGTGTGGGGGGAACGGCCGCTGCCCGGCAAGCCAGCGTCAACCCCACCAACAGCACCCCCATTAACCATTTACAATTGACCATTCACCATTAACCATTAATCCGCCAGCACCATGCCCGTGCGGTGAATGCGCACGTCCAGCGGATCAAAGCCCAGGGCTTCCAGCACTTCGTCTGGTCGGCCGGTTTTGGCGGGTTCCAGGCATAGGTTCATATGAACGTGTGTCTGGCCGTCTTCGTCCTGGCTGGCGGAGAGGTTGAGGATTAACGGCCGTAAATCATACTTCTTCTTTTTGCCTTGCTTCTCGCGCACCCGCTCAATGGTTTCGGCCGCCAACAGGTCAGCCACTTTGCCCTGCAGCCCGGCAAAATCTACCGGGTCCAGCGGCGTGGCCACGTAGGTGGATGACTGCGTGATAGACTGCAAGGAAGGTCCGCTAACCGGCACCTCGGCCACCTGAAGAATGACAATGCCTGGGGCCATCCTGGCCATCAGCTGCTGCTGGGCCGCTTCGGGTTCTATCTTCTCCATCAACAAAATGTCGGCCAGTTCATATTCGCTGGTATAGCCCAGGGGCAAGGCGGTGGCCATCTGCATACGTGGACGGCGGTTGAAGCCCTGCGTGTAGGCCACCGGAATCCGGGCCCGGTTAAGCGCCCGTTCCAGGGTGCGCGCCAGGTCCAGATGGCTGATGTACCGGGCGGGTCCACCTTTGCTAAAAATCAAGCGTAATCGCTGAACGTAATTGGCCTGCATACCTTTCGCTTTTCCGGCGCCTGCTGCATAAACCGCATACAGCCTGCATTTGGTGCGGTTTTCACAGGAAACTGGCAGATTTGTTGTCACTCTTTTTTGGAAAACTTTCTGCTAATGACGTAGGCGCCAGCTCACGCTGCATTGTAATCAAAAATATAAGGAATCTATTCTACCTTAAAGCCAGAAGAGAAGCATAACTACCGCAAGGCCGGGGAGCCATCTACACACCAAAGCCGCTTGACCCCTGTACTTGGAGCCACCTTCAGAGGCAAATGAGGGCCAGATCAATGGATCTAAAAAACAGCACTATTCTGGTAGCTGACGACGACGCACTCACGCGAAAGTTACTGTCTACCTGGCTAAGTCATCGTGGCTATGAGGTTAAAACGGCCGAAAACGGCCAACAAGCGCTGGAGATGAACAACCAGTACGGCTTTGACTTGATTTTGCTGGACATCACAATGCCCGACATAGACGGCTTTGGTGTCTTGACCGAACTCAAGGCAGCGGGAAACACCACGCCAGTAATCGTAATGTCGGCGCTCAATGATCTGAAAAGTGTGATCGCCTGCATCCAACTGGGTGCAGAAGATTTTTTGAACAAGCCGGTTGAAAGTGAGCTGCTGTGGGCCCGCATTAACGCATCGGTGGAGAAGAAACATTATCGGGATGCCCAACAAACCTGGTTGGAAGAGCTAAACTTGCTGCAGCAGATTGACCAGGAACTGAACACGACGCTCGACCGCGAGGCGATTTCCTGGGTGACGCTGCATTATGGCATGCAGAAAACCGGCGCTTTGGCCAGCTGCATTGGCGCCATAGATGGGCAGCGGCTACAGGTACGCGCCATGCAAGGGATTGAAGCGGATGAACTGCCGCCTTTCACCGTCGATAAGCAGCTGCGCGAGATTAGCCAGACGCCCGTGCCGGAAAACGGCCGTCTCCACCCCCAGGCAAAATACCGCCTGACGCTGCCCATCTACCGCAACGCCATCATTCGCGACATGGCCATTTTTGACCTGGCCGCCCCTGTATCAGAATCCACCATTCGCTTCCTGAAACGGCTTTCCATCCACATTGCCATTGCCATGCACAACGCCCAGCTCTACGCCGATGTGCAGGCGGCCAACCGGGCCAAAAGTAACTTCGTGGCGATGGTGTCTCACGAACTGAAAAATCCCTTATCCGCTATCCAATCATACACCTACCTGCTGCGCCGCCAGGGCGGCAAACTACCAGACGAGGCACGAACCGCCTATCTGGACATCATCAACGATGGCGCCACACGGATTCACAACCTGGCGCTGGAGCTGGATGACATCACTCAGATGGAAACGGGGCAATTCCGGCTAAAGGTAGAAGCGGTTTCGCTGCCGGACGTTTTGCAAAACGTCTTGAAGCTGTTTGCGCCACAAGTTGAGAACCGCCAGCAGGAGCTGTCGGTGCAGCTGCCCGAAACGCTGCCCCCGGTGCAGGCCGATGCCAAGCGCCTGAGCCAGATTCTGACCAACCTCATCAGCAATGCCAGCAAATACACGCCTGAAGGCGGCCGTATTCACGTCTCGGCCCAGCTGGTGGCCGCAGAATCCGGCCGTCAGCTGCAAGTGGTGGTGCAAGACAACGGCATCGGCATTATGGCGGTAGACCAGGACAAGGTGTTTAGCCAGTTTTTCCGGGCCAATGATGAACGGGTAACGACCGAACGCGGTACCGGTTTGGGATTAAACATCACCAAAAAGCTGGTAGAATTGCAGGGTGGTGAAATTGGATTTACCTCGGAACATGGCCAGGGCAGCACCTTTTTCTTCACATTACCAGTTCTTGACCAAGAAACGGCCGTATCGGCCAAAGCACAATCGGTTGTGTAACCTGTAAGGATGCGTTTACAAATAACTTTTGATAAGAAAACGCATCCGCAAGGTTTGCCCGTTTACCAAAGCCCCAAGTTGAAAACGGGCAAACCCTAAGCAGTGTCCATTTCATGTTGTTAAATTGGACGTATAATCCCTACACCATTCCGTTGTTTATCGCGGCGGCCATTTCTGGTTTGTTGTTTTTCCCTGCCCGGCGCAGGCGAGATTCGCCAGGGGCCAAAGCGTTTGCCTGGTTTTCTGCCCTGGCCGCCCTGTGGTGTTTGGGCTATGCACTGGAAATTGGGGCCACCACCCTGCCTGCCAAGCTGATTTGGGTAAAGCTGCAATATGTAGGCATCGTCAACGTTTCTTCCGTTTTTATTGTTTTTTGTCTGCAATACACACGTCGCTGGCGCTTCGCCAATAACGCCCTGGCCGTTTTTTTTATCGTTCCCTGGCTCCTCTTGTTTGCCGTCTGGCTGGAGCCTGGCCTGGGTATTTTCTACCGCGAGGTAGGGCTGGATACCACCGGCCCATTCATCAACCTGGACGTCACCTACGGCCCTCTCTTCTGGCTGCTGATTGTGTATTCCTACACCATGCTGCTGGCCGGATCTTACCTCTTGCTGACCCTGGGGCACAAGCTGCGCAATCCCTATCGCCTGCAAACATATGGGCTGGTGCTGGCTACCATTTTCCCGTGGCTGGGCAACGGGCTTTATGTAACCCGGCTGACACCGTTCCCCGCGCTGGATTTAACGCCGCTGGGCTTCGCCGCCACGGCCGTTTTCCTTGCCTGGAATCTGCGTAAATTAAGCTTGTTGGATGTGGCGCCGTTTGCGCGGGAAATCGTGCTGGAAAAAATGGCCAACGCCATGCTGGTGTGGAACCAGCAGCACCGCCTGCTGGACTTTAACCCGTCGGCGGAGCGATTGTTCAACAGCGTGACGCCGCTCAAGGTCAGCATGACTGCCCCCGACCTGTTCCAGGGTCCTTTTGCCGCTGTGCTGCCCCTGTACCAACAAAACCAGGTGCAGCAAGAGATTGAGCTTACCCTGGGCAACAACAGCAGTTATTTTGAGGTAACGGTTTCCCCACTGCACGACCAACGGGGCCAGCCCAGCGGCCGTTTGCTCATTTTGCATGATGTCACCGAAGCACGTCTGGCCGCCCAGGAGATGGAGAACCAAAAGCAGCTCTTGGAGTCTCTGGTGACCGAACTTTCGATTGCTAGAGACCAGGCAGAAGCGGCCAGCCGCTCCAAAAGCGCTTTCCTGGCCAACATGAGCCATGAGCTGCGCACACCGCTGACAGCCATCATTGGCTACAACGAGCTGCTGCAAGAAATATTGGGCGCCCAGGATGGCAGCGCCAACCTGCTGTCTTACCTGCAAAAAGCGGAAACGGCCGCTTACCACCTGCTCGCCATCATCAGTGAAATTCTAGACATGTCGAAAATTGAGGCGGGTAAGGTTGTTCTCCACATCGAAGAGGTGAACATTGAAGCCCTGCTGCAAAATGTCACCACCGTGGTGCAGCCCTTGATGAGCCCCAACAGCAACCAATTTACCGTCAACTGCCCGCCCGCTATCGGCAGCATGTACACCGATCCGACCCTGCTCAACCAGATGCTGCTCAACCTGCTGGGCAATGCCGCCAAGTTCACCGAAAACGGCACGGTGGAGCTGCACGTATCGCGCGATGACCGGTACGTGCAGTTTAAAGTCTGCGATACGGGCATTGGGCTCACGCCAGAGCAGATAAACGGGTTGTTCCAGCCCTTCACCCAGGCCGATACTTCCCTGTCGCGCAGATTTAGTGGAACAGGCCTGGGGCTGTCTATCAGCCAGCATTACTGCCAGATGCTGGGGGGTGAAATTTGTGTCGAAAGCCAGTTTGGCCAGGGTTCTACCTTCACGGTCAATTTGCCGTGGCATATTAGAAATAGTGCAAAGTAATGGACTGGAAATTTACGCCCATCGCCTTACCGGTACTGATCGCCTCACTCATTGCCATTTTTGTACTGGGTTACACCTGGCAGCGGCGCACCATGCGCGGCGCCCGCCCCCTGCTGCCGCTGATGGCCGGGGTGGTGATCTGGCTGGTGGGCAGCACGCTCGAAGCGTTGTCATTTGAGGCCACCACCCGGCTGTTCTGGAGCAACTTCCAGTTTATCGGCGTGGTGATGGTGCCTACGGCCTGGTTTATGTTCAGCCTTGTGTTTACAGACCGTGCGGCCGTTCTCACCCGTACCAATCTCACCCTGCTGCTGATTATGCCCCTGCTCAGCCTCGTTCTGTTGTGGACCAGCCCGTGGCAGCAGTTTTTCCAGGTGAGCAAGGTGCTGAACACCACTGGGCCGAACCCCTACTGGGAATGGGTGCCAGGGCCGGGCTTTTGGCTTCACGCGGCCTATTCGTACCTGTTGTCCCTCGCCGGATATGTGATTCTGGCACGGGCCTACCGGCAAAGTTCGTGGCTGCACCGGCGGCAAATTAGCGTGATGCTGATCGGAGGGACTTTTCCCTGGATAGCCAACATTTTGTTTGTCGTGGTACGCGTGAGCCCTTTTGACTACACGCCGATTGCCTTTTTGATTTCGGGAACGGCCGTTGCCTGGGGCATCTTCAAGGTGGGGCTGGTGGAAATCACGCCTATCATCCGCAAACGCGTCATTGACGAGATGCAGGACGGCATGCTGGTATTAGATGAGCACAACCGTATTCTGGAGGCCAATCCGGCCATCTTGCGCATGGCAAAGTTGACAGAAGATGTGATTGGCCAGCCCGTTAACCGCATCACGGGCCGCTGGCCAGAACTGCGCACGCGGTTTCAGGGCCAATCATTTGTCCAGGAAGAAGTCAGCCTCACATTTGCGGATGGCGAAACGCGCCATTACCAGGTCTCCATCTCCCCGCTGCACGACAAAAACGATCGCTTCTCCGGGCGGTTGGTGATGGTGCACGAAATTACGCGTTTGAAACAGACGGAAGCCTCGTTGCTAGAGGCCAAAGAAGCAGCCGAAGCGGCCAGCCGGGCCAAAAGCACCTTTTTGGCCACGATGAGCCATGAACTGCGCACCCCGCTGGCGGCCATCATTGGCTACAGCGAACTGATCCAGGAGCGCAGTGAGGCGCTGGGCTATGAAAAAATTGTGCCGCAGCTGCAGCAGATTGGCACGGCCGCTCAAGGCTTAAGTACCCTCATTGGCAACATTTTGGATCTGTCTAAAATTGAGGCCGAGCGCATGGATGTGGTCCCCACAGAGTTTTCTGTGCCGGACCTGGTCGCCGAAGTAATAAACAGCGCCCAGCCCCAGATTGCCAAAAACAGCAACGTTTTGGAGCTGGACCTGGCGGTCAACCTGGGCCTGATGCACACCGACCGCACCAAGCTGCGACAGATCCTGTTGAACCTGCTGGGCAACGCCGCCAAATTTACCCACGAAGGCGCCATTTTGCTGGCCGCCAGGCAAGATTGCTCACCAGGCTTTATCACGTTTATGGTGAAAGATACCGGCGAAGGCATTTCCGACGAGATGATGAGCAAAATTTTTCAACCGTTTGTGCAGGCCGATTCTTCTTTTACGCGAGTGCACGGCGGCAGCGGCCTGGGGCTGGCCATTAGCCACCGTTTTTGCCAGATGCTGGGCGGCACGATTGAGGTGGAAAGCCGGTTGGGTGAAGGAACAACCTTTGTGGTGAAGCTGCCGACTAAACTTTCATCCTCACAGTTGACTGGACGGGAGAACGGCCGTTCCCAAGAGATGGAAGTATGAGCAAAATACTGGTGGTTGAAGACAGCGCCATGATCCAGGAAATCCTGGTGGAGCGCTTGCGTTTTCGCAACTATGAAGTGGTGATTGCCCAGGATGGTCAGGAAGGTGTTGAGGTTGCCCAACGGGAACTGCCCGACCTTATTCTAATGGACATCAGTTTGCCGGTAATGGACGGTTGGGAAGCCACCGAACGCATTCGCCAAATTGATTCAATAAAAAATGTGCCCATCATCGCGCTGACGGCCCATGCCCTGGTTGAAGATCGCAACCGGAGCCTGGCTGTTGGCTGCAACGATTTTGAAACCAAACCCATTAATTTCTCTCAACTGATTACGAAAATCAACACCCTGCTCGCCAAAAAGTAGTGTTCAGGCCCTGAGGGTCTTACGCCTTTGGGTGTATTTTCAGGACCTCCTGGGGTACAATCCTCGCCAATGGAACGTTTTTTTGCTGGCAAGCGGTGGTTTACCGCGTGTTTGGCCCTGATGCTTATTTTCATGCTGGGAAGCTGTGAACGACCGGACCCGGAAACGGCCGTCTTCGTCACTCCCGGTGCAACCAACCAACCACCACCCACCCCGGTGCTCACGCCCTTCAGCGGCAGCGGCCCCCTGCCCCCCACGCCAGAAGAAGGCCCGGCGATGGCCATTGCCCGGCCCACCTATTTTGGCACCCCCACACCCGATCCGCCGCATGAAACGGCCGTTGCTGGCGACGGCGGCGGCAGCAGCACCATCACCCACGTCGTTGGCACGAATGAAACGCTGAGCATCATCGCTCAACTGTACGGCACCACTGTCGAAGAACTGCTGGCCATTAACCAGCTGGACAACAGCAACTTTCTCCTTGTGGGCCAATCCCTGCTGGTGCCCACCTCTGCCTCCCAGGTAGGCCCCGCGTTTAAGATCATTCCCGACAGCGAGTTGGTGTACGGTCCGGCCGCCGCGGGCTTCGACGTACGCCAGTTTGTAGAGCTTTTCGACAGCTACCTGCTGCGCTATGAAGAAACAGTGGAAAACCAACGGTTGGCCGGGCCGGAAATCGTCTCCCTGGTGGCCCACCGCTTTAGCGTAAACCCCCGGCTGCTGCTGGCCGCGCTGGAATATCGCGCCGGGTGGATCAGTAAACCGGTTGGTGTGGTGGAGCAGTACCCGCTGGGTTATGTGGCCACCAGCCAGCCAGGCCTGTATGCCCAACTGGGCTGGGCGGCCAACGAACTGAACCTGGGCTTTTACGGCCGTGCCGAAGGCGGTCTCACCGCCTTTACCCTGGCCGATGGCACACGCCTGGGGTTTGCCCCCACCATCAACCACGGTACAGCGGCCGTCCAAAAGTGGCTGGGCGCCCACGACGGCGCTACCTACGCCACCTGGCTGCAAGAAACTGGCCCCGATGGCTTTTGGGCCACCTACAACCGCCTGTTTGGCAATCCGTTTGCCTACACGGTTGACCCGCTGTGGCCCGCAGACTTAAGCCAGCCCAGCTTGCAGCTCCCCTGGAGCAGCGACGAAACCTGGTACTACACCGGCGGACCGCACGGCGGCTGGGCCGCCGGTTCGGCCTGGGCGGCCCTGGACTTTGCCCCTCCGTCCGAGCAGTTGGGCTGCGTGCAGTCAGAATACTGGGTCGCGGCCATGGCCGACGGCATTGTTACCCGCAGCGATTTTGGCGCCGTGGTGGTAGACCTGGACCTGCCCGGCCAGCCGGCCGATGGTTTTGCCGGAACCGGCTGGGCCATCACCTACATGCACCTGGAGACGCGCGATCGCATCGTCGCAGGCACGCCAGTGCAAACGGGCGACCGGCTGGGGCATCCCTCGTGCGAAGGCGGCTTCTCAAACGGCACCCATTTGCACGTGGCGCGGACATACAACGGCCGTTGGGTGGCCGCCGACGGTGAGCTGGCCTTCAACATGGCCGGTTGGCTCTCCCAGGGGCTCGGCTCCGAGTACGACGGCCTGCTGGTGCGCGGCACTATCAGCCGCGAAGCCTGTGTCTGCCGGGATGAGATTAACGCGATTAATCCGTAATCGGTAATCCGTTTACCGTTCACCGATTACCGATCACCGATTACCGTTCACCGCCGCGCCAACATTGGGCCTAACGGCCGTCCCCCCAACAGGTGTAAATGCAGGTGAAACACTTCCTGCCCACCGTGTTTGTTGCAGTTGATCATCAGGCGGTAGCCATCTTCGGCAATACCTTCTTCGGCAGCCAGCTTTTTGGCCACCAGCAGCAGCCGTCCGGCCACCTGCTCGTCGGCTTCGGTCAGATCGTTGACTGTGGCGATTTCTTTGTTGGGCACGATCAAAATATGCGTGGGCGCCTGCGGGTTGATGTCCCGAAACGCCGTCACCAGCTCATCCTGGTACACCACATCTGCCGGAATTTCCCCCGTAATGATTTTTGAAAAGATTGTTGACATAAACTACTCCTGTAGAGTGGTGGCTGGCAGAGTTCACCAGTCACGAACCGCCAGCCACTAAAACAAGCTCCTCCCGTTTTACTCTGGTTCGGGCAAGCAGGCAACCTGCTGTATAATGGTGCCCGTACAGCTCGATCACCCGAATTATGGGGAGAAATGGCATGGAATTTCCGGTACCACACAGCACTGGTCCCATTCGCAGCATCACGCCGACCATCGATATTTACATCAAACTGGCCCAGTACCCCACCCTGGCGCACGACATCCGGGTGCGGATGCGTGATGAGCTGTTCCAGCGCGGCATCATCGACTCTGAGACGTTTAACGCGGAAATCAAAGCCAAGGCGCTGGAGTCGCAGCGGCGCGAGGGGCTGTACGATCCCTTTGGCCAGGAGCAGGCCCACATCTGGCAAAAGCGCAAGGACCGCATTCGGGACTATCAAACCGACGCTTACTTTGCCAACAATCTGAGCCTGTCGCTGCTGGACACCATTATTGAAGATGTGCTGAACAGCCAGCCGGGCCACAGCGACTCGATTGAGCTGACCTTCAACCCAGAAATTGCGCCCTGGGAGATGTTATTCCGCCAGGGCGAGCTGTACGAGGCGCTGCCACCCGACCGGCTGGAAAAGGTCAAACACCATCTGCAAGAGATTAAAGTGGTGCTGATCAAGGGCATGATTAGCGACCAGCTGCGTTTTATTGCCGTGGCCAAACATGTGCTGAGCATTGCCGATTTGCGCCGCATTTACCGGCGGCGCATTGGCGGTGGCAAGATTGGCGGCAAGGCCGCCGGCATGATCCTGGCCTGGAAGATTTTGCAGCAGAAGCCTACCGATGGCGGCCCAGACCTCAGCGAATTTGTGGAGATCCCTGATTCCTACTTTTTAGGCAGCGAGGTGATTTACGACTTCCGGCTGATGAACAACCTGGACAGCTACATGAACCAGAAATATCGGCCGTTGGAAGAGATTCGCCGGGAACATCCCAAAATCGAGGCCGAGCACATGGTCGGGCGCTTCCCGGAAGGCATCGTGGACAATCTGCGCTACGTGCTGGCCCAGTTTGGCGACGACCCGATTATTGTGCGTTCGTCCAGCCTGCTGGAGGACAACTTTGGCTTCTCGTTTGCGGGCAAATACAGCAGCTACTTTTGCCCCAACCAGGGCACGCCCCGAGAAAATTTGCGCGATTTACTGGATGCCATTCGCCGCGTCTACGCCAGCACGATTAACCCGGATGCCATTTTGTACCGGCAGCACCACGGTCTGATCGACTACGATGAGCGGATGGCGGTGCTGCTGCAGCGGGTGCGCGGGAAGCGTTACGGCCGTTACTTCATGCCCACCATCGCCGGGGTAGGGTTTAGCCGCAACCCGTTCCGCTGGCACCCCAAAATCCGGCGCGAAGATGGCTTTTTGCGCATCGTCTGGGGTGTGGGCACCCGTGCCGTGGACCGGGTGGACAACGACTATCCCCGGCTCATTTCGCTCAGCCACCCGCAGCTGCGCCCTGAATCCACACCCCAGGCCCAGCGCCAGTATGCTCAGTGGTACGTAGACCTGGTCGATCTGGAGCAGAATAAGTTCACCACCCTGCCCATCAACGAAGTACTCAATCGCGACTTCCCCGACCTGCGCTACATTGCCTCGCTGGACAAGGGCGACTACCTGCAGCGCATCCTCTCGGTGGGCGCGCTGGACGAAGAGGATCGATACGTCCTGACCTTTGATGCCCTGGTGCGCGACCGCAAGTTTGTGACGCTGATGCGCACGGCGCTGGCGCGGCTGGAGGAAGGGTACAAAACGCCGGTAGACATGGAATTTACCGTGGAGATTTTGCCAGGACGGCCGTATCCCGACTTTAAACTGCACCTCCTGCAGTGCCGCCCCCTCAGCCAGCGCGCCAACGAAGAAACCGTAAAGATTCCCACCGACGTGCCGCCCAGGCGCATTTTGTTTACTTCGCGGGGATTGATCCCCAACGGCCGTGCCGAGCAAATTCGCTACGTCATCTTTGTGGACCCGGAAAAATATCGCCAGATCCCGGAAATGGCGACCAAGCTGGAGTTGGGCCGGGCCATCGGGCGGCTGAACAAGCTGCTGGAAGATGAGTCGTTTATCCTCATCGGGCCGGGGCGCTGGGGCAGCACCAACCTGGAGCTGGGCGTGCGTGTCAGCTACGCCGACATCTACAACACCAGGGTGCTCATCGAACTGGGCGTGGCCCAAGATGGCAAACCGCCGGAGCTTTCTTACGGCACCCACTTTTTCCAGGACCTGGTGGAATCTGGCATTTTCTCCCTGCCCATTCCGCTGCACCTGGAAGGCGCCAGCTTCAACTGGCGCTTCTTCCGCCTGGCGCCCAACAGCCTGCCCAAGCTGCTGCCCGAAGACAAATCCCTGACGCCTTTTCTACAGGTTATTGATTTGCCCCGGGTCACCAAAGGGTACCGCCTGAACATCTTGATGGATGGCACCACCAACGATGAAGCCATCGGTTTCCTGGTCAAAAGTACACATCCAGACCTGGTTTCGACCACAGCTCAATCCTCGATGGGTTATCCCTTTATCAAGTGAACGCCTACAAACGATGCTCGCTTGTAGATTGGCCCAATCTTGGAGATTGGGCCAATCTGGTCGCTTGTTTCAGGACGTTTAGAAAACCGTCTTAGCTGCGGCGGCAGCTTTGGCTGCTTTACGCTTACGGCCGTCTTCAAAAATTGTCTGCTGCTCGGGCCGGGCCAGCAGGCTGATGAGGGTGTCGCCCGTTTTGGGCGCCAGATCGCCGTCAGCGGTAAAGATGGCCAGTCGGCCACTTTTGCGGATCAGGCAGAGCGCCACGGCCGTTCCGGGATGCTGCCGCTTAAAGTCGGCGTAGGTAAACTCTTGGGTGATGGGTGTGGATTTCAGCTGCGCCCCACCAGCAAACAGTTCGTCCAGCTGAGCATAGGTCAGCGCCGGTTGGAACAAGATACGGCCGTGCAAATGGCGCGGCGCCGACTGTTCCGCACTGGGGTCCGACGAGTCGCTGGACTGGAGCTGAAACGCCCCCGAACGGCCAAACACCTCGGCAAAATGCAGGGCAGACAGCGCGTTGGCTTCATCATTGGAAGTCATGGCCAGGAAACGGCCGATTCCCGCCAGGTCCACCGCCTCCAGCACCGACTCGTCCAACGCGTTGCCGTAATATGACTTTAACCCCGTCATGCGCGCCGCCGCGTGGTTGCGCCAGTTGGAATCAATCAACCCCACGCGGAAGCCGTGGGACTGCAGCAGTTCGGCCAGTTCACGCGTCAGCGGATGCGCCCCCATGAACAACACCCCCTGCGGCGACGCTTCGGCCAGCCCCAGCCAGTTGGCCAGCGGCGCGGCCGTCAGCCCATAAATCAGCACAGTGGCGAGGATCACCAGGAACGTCAGCGCCACCAGCGATTCGGACCCGGCAAAACCGGCCTCTTCCAAACGCAGGGCAAACAGCGAGGCCACCGATGCCGCCACGATGCCGCGCGGCGCCATCCAGGAAAGGAACACTTTTTCCTTTACCGTCAGACTGGCGCGCCAGGTGGAGATAAAAACGGCCGCAGGCCGCACCAGCAGCACCAAAAACAGCACAAACAGCGCCCCACGCCACCAGACAATCGCCTGAAAATCGGTCCAAGACAGCCTCGCTGCCAGAATGATAAACAGCCCCGCAATCAGCAGCTCGCGCACGTTTTTCTTAAACTCTTCAATCTGCTTAACGGGCACCTGGCGCTGGTTGGCCAGGGCAAACCCCATCACCGTCACCGCCAGCAGGCCAGCTTCCGGGTGCAGCAGGTCGCTGACCACAAAGGCCAGCGTGACAAACAGCAGCGAGACGCCGTTGTGCAGCTGATCCGGCACCCAGTAGCGCGACAGCAGCAGCCACACGATGCCCGCCGCCAGCAAGCCTACCACCACGCCAATGAGCGCCGTGAGCAGCACACCCTGGGCAATGAGCATCGGCGCCTGCTGCAGCTGCTCGGACAAAATCGCTTCAAAAACCAACACCGCCAGCACCGCACCGATGGGATCAATCAGGATGCCTTCCCACTTGAGGATGGCCATCGTTTTGCCTCTGGGCCGGATTTGCCGCAGCAGCGGCCCAATGACCGTGGGACCGGTGACGACGAGAACGGCCGTTAACAAAATAGCAATCGGCCAGGAAAGCTGGAGCAGGAACCGGGCCGCAATCGCCCCCAGCACCCAGGTAATCACCACGCCGATGCTGGTGAGGCTGAACACCACTCCACCAACCTCACGCAGCTCCTTCACGCTTAGGCTAAGACCACCTTCGTACAAAATGTAGGCCACCGCGAGTGACACCAGGGGAAACAGCAGCTCGCCAAGCACCGCCTCGGGTGAGAGCAGGCCGGTGACTGGTCCAGCCACCAGGCCAATGATGAGCAGCAGCAAAATGGAGGGCAGCCGCAGCCGCCAGGCCAGCCACTGCGCCAGAACGCCCAGAATTAAAACGGCCGCAATACCAATTAACAGATGTTCTTCCACAAACAGCTCCTTTCAGGCCCAGGCCACACATACAAACGACGCAGCGTTTGGACCAAACGCTACGTCGTGATGATCTTTTTTTGCCACGAATTAACACAAATTGATACGAATGATTTGTCATTCTGGGCGAAGCGAAGAATTCCTCAAAGCCAACGCTCACAGAACCACTCGATCCACTCTCCAAATCGTAGAGATTTGGTTTACAAAGTACTCAGTGCCGCTGCGCCTCTACGCGACCTTTTCTGTCCTGTCAGGGGGAGGGGACATTTGGGTCGCCTCCATCGTCTTCATCACGCGGCGGCTGGTGGCGGCTTCGGCTTCATCGTCCGTCGTCACGATGAGCAGCGCCCCACCCTGGCGCACCGCATCCAGGTAAAACGGCGCGTCCGCCGCATCGATCCCCAGGCGCGTCAGGTGTGTTTCGGCCGTAGGTGGCTCGGACAGCGGTGGGACAGGACCAACATTCAGCGGCGAGGGTGCAAAGCTAACGGGGAAACGGCCGCTGCCCCCATCCATATTTTTGATGTTCATACCGTCTATCAGATAAATCTCTTCCTGATTAATGCCTTCACCAAGCAGCTTTTGCCCGGCCTGGTGCGCCTCTTTGGCCGTAGCAAACAGACCAATCACCGGCATCGCAATCGCCGTGTTTTGCGACCGGCCCAAAAGGGTCGATTGGGTGCGGGTGGCCTGGGCTTCGCGCATTAAGCGCCAGGCACGAGCGGCCCGTTCGCCGCGGGCCTGCACCACCAGGATCACGCCGTTGTTAGCCAGGGTCTCGGTGTAAAACTGAGCATCTTCACCCAGCAGCCCCAGCTTGATGACCAGCCCCAGCAGCGTACCGTACACAGCGCCAGCGGCTGCCCCGCCCAGCGTGCTGGTAATCAACCCACTGGCCAAAATGGGTCCCACCACCGGCACCGAAATCGAAGCGGCGCCCACCAGCAGGCCAAAAAGTCCGCCGACGGCCGTTCCCGCCAAGGCACCATAACCAGCCCCTGTCAGCGCTTCATCCGCTTCGCTGGCGCGCTTGAGCTCGCCACGCATCAGTACGCCAATTTCGTCATCGGTAAATCCAGCGTCGTGCAGGGCGGCAACGGCCGCTTCCGCATGGTCTGGTTCGGCAAAAGCACTCATGACCACGTGCATAAAAATCTCCAATCTACAGTTGAATGTGTCCATTAGATTGGTCCAATCTCAAAGATTGGACCAATCTCAGAGCGGGCATCACCTTGTCATCCCAAAGTATGGGCGCAACAGAACAAACCGGAATGGGCAGAGATAGAGAGGGGGGATATAGAAGGGGATAGAAGTTGAGAAACGGTGCGGCGTTAGGGGTCGGAAACGGCCGTTTCCTGGTCATCATCGAGGAAGTGCAGATAGGCCGCCGCGTCCTCACGGTTGCTCACGTCCAGCTTCTTGAGGATGTTGTGCACGTGTGTCTTCACCGTGCCCACCTCCACCACCAGCCGGTCGGCAATTTCCTGGTTGGTCATGCCCTCACCGATGAGGGTAAGCACGTCCCGCTCGCGCGGCGTCAGCTCGTCTACGGCCATCGGGTCCAGTGCCCGCTGGGTCGACAAACGGGCCAGCTCGGCCAGCTGCTGAATCAGTTTGGCGGCAATGTCGGGGGAGATGAGCGCCTTTTCATTGTGCGCCGCCCAAATGTTTTCCAGCAGCCGCTCCGTGGTTACGTCTTGCAGCACATAACCCGCCGCCCCCGCCATGACGTACTGCAAAATCATGTTTTCGGAGTCGGGCATGCCAATGACCATCACCTTGACAGAAGGGTCCAGCTTGACCATTTCACGCGTGAGGCTGAGTGCGCCCTGGTTGGGCAGCGTGGCAGCCACCAGCATCATGTTGCAGTTGCTGCGTGCCACCTTGCCCAGCGCCTCCTCCACAGACGTGGCCAGGCCAACCACAAAAATCCCCTCTTCCTCGGTGAGGACCGAAGCAATGAGGCTGGCAATCAGGCGGGTCTGGTGCACAACAATAACTCGGATCATGGGCATTGGTAATCGGCGCTAAGTTTGGGGAAAGTGAGGCAAGTGAGCCGATTACTGAAAAAATTATAGCCCTATCCGAAAGGGCAGGCTACTGCTGCTTAAGAACGTTTCATCACAAATGGCACGAATGGACGAATTACACGAATGATTCGTCCCATTCGTCAATTGGTTAAATTCGTGATTATTTTTATGGGGAGGTTTCTTCAAGAAGCCGATCGAGCAAAGTGCGTTCCTCGGCTTCGTTGGTGACGTGGCCGTCTAGCCGGGCGGCGAGCAGTTTTTCCAGCAGGACGCCAAACTGTGGCCCCGGCTTGAGGCCTATCTGGCGCAGGGTATCGCCGGTGACGGCCGTTTTCACCCCCCGCCACTCTGCCAAATAGCGCTCAATCAGGCTGGCCGCGGGCTGGCCTGCCAGCAAAATGCGCCCCACCAGCAAAACACGGATGGGAAACGGCCGCATCAATTTCACCACCTCGCTGGGCCTGAGCGTGGCAGGCAAAGTCACCCACTCGCGGCGCAGTTGGCCGCAGGCTAGCACGTCCGTCTTGGTGGCCTTGCGCACGCGCAGCCGCTTCATCGCGCCGCGCTGGTCGGCCTGTGGCAGCGCCGCCAGCCAGAGGGCAAAGTAGGTGAACAGTGGCGTCTCGTCCGCCAGCCAGTCACACCACGGCCGTTCCTGCCAGAATTGGGGGACACGCTGGAAAAAGACGGCCGTTTCCGGCAGCCAGACCAACCCCTCGTATATATGAATCAGCACGTCCAATTCGGACAGGCGCGACAAAGCGGCCGTGGGGTCCGCCTCGTGCAGCGTCAGCTCAATTTCGTGGCGAATCCGCGCCCCGGAGACGCGGTCCAGCAGCGGCAGGGCATCCTTGATGAGCTCCAGCGTGCGCGGCTCGATGTGGAACTTCAGCCGCTGCTCCAGCCGCACGGCGCGCAAAATGCGAGTGGGGTCATCGACAAAGCTCAGGCTGTGCAGCACGCGAATGACGCCATCTTCTAAATCTTGCTGCCCGCCGTAAAAGTCGAGCAGCTGGCCCAAAAACGCGCCGTCCAGCCGCACCGCCAGCGTGTTGATGGCAAAATCCCGCCGGTGTAAATCCAGCTTGATCGAGCCGTGGGTTACTTCCGGCAAAGCAGTGGGCTCTGTGTAAAATTCCGTCCGCGCCGTGACAAAGTCGATGGTGGGGGGGAGATTGGAGATTGGAGATTGGAGATTGGCTATCTCTAATCTCCAATCTCCAATCTCCTTTTTCTTGTCCCGTTGCAAAATATTCTCCCACACCGCCTCATCCAGCAGCCATTTGGCCGTGCCAAACCGCTTGTGGCTGCGAATCTCGCCGCCGAAGCGCTGCGCCAGCATCTTGCCCAGCCTGATGGCATCACCTTCGACGACCATGTCCAGGTCGGTGGGCGGCTTGTCCAGCAGCAAATCGCGCACCAGCCCGCCAACAAAGTAGAGCGGCAGGTTCAGCTCAGCGGCCGTTTCGCTGATGGCCAGCACCATTTGCCACAGAGCGGGCGGCAGCATGGCCAGCAGCCGCTGCCGCATGTTGGTTTCGGCTGTTTTGCTGGGCGGCTGGAAAAGATGGTTGAGCAGGTCGGTGCGCGTTACCACGCCGATGGGGCGCGTGGACACGCCATCTTCCGGCAGCACGGGAATCTGGCCCCAGCTGGCGCCGAGCATTTTTTGCTGCACGGTGTCGATGGCGTCAGACGGCCGTACCGTCACCGCGCCCTTCTTCATGATGCGCGCGATGGGCACATCGGCCATCTCGTGGCTCATGGCCCGGTCCACGGCGCGACGGGTGAGCAGCCCCACCAGCTCGCCGTCTGGCTCGGTGACCACCGGGTAGCCTTCGTAACCAAATCGCTGCATGAGAACGGCCGCATCGCGCACCAGCGTTTCCGGCGGCACCGTCTGCACACCGTGGGACATCAGGTCGGCCACGCGCACCAGCGGCTCGATGGCTTGCGAGAGCGCGGCGACCACCTGCGGTTCCACTCTGGCCAGCGGCTGGTCCTTGATGCGCGCTGCCGCCGCCCGGCTGTGCCCGCCGCCGCCAAAGGTGCGGGCCACGGCGGCCACGTCCACTGCCTTGGTGGTGCTGCGGGCCACCAGCTGCACGTCGTGGTCCAGCTGCACCAGCACAAACAGCCCGGCGGGCTGCAGCGATTCGCGCAGGCGGTGGGTAATCGAGGCAATCTCGTCCGTGAAATTTTCCGGGGCGACCGCGCCGGTAACGACCACCGACTGCCCTTGAACGTCATGCCAGGAAACGGCCGCATGCAGAGCATCATAAAGCGCCTGCTGTTCCGCCGAGAGGGGAATGTTGAGGAAGCGGCGCACCACGGCCAGGATGGCGCCTTCCTCCAGCAGCCAGGCGGCAGCGGCGGCGTCACGGGCGGTGGTGGTGTCGTAGGTTAGCGAGCCGGTGTCTTCGTAGATGCCCAGCAGCAGCAGGGTAGCTTCTTCGGGCGAGAGGGCCACGCCTTGCGCCTGGAGCCGCTCGACGAGCATTGTCGTCGTTGCCCCAACTGGCTCTACCTGAGCGGTCCACTCCTCGGGCGGCGTCTGCTCGGTGTGGTGGTCGATGACGTGGACTTTGGGGTGGGCCACCATGCCGCGCACGCTGTTGAGCGATTGGGTGTCGACCAGCAGCACTTTATCGATACGACGTTTGCGCCAGTCGGACGGCCGTATAAAGTGAAACGCGTCCCAGTACAGCGTCAGAAACTGCTCCACGTTGCGGTTCAAGCGGCGCGACAGCAGCATTTCGCCATCGGGCGTCAGCTTGCTGGCGGCCAGCTGGCTGGCAACGGCGTCAAAATCGGCGTTTTCATGGGAGAGGATGAGGCGCATGGGGGTATTGTAGTGTGGGGGGGGTGGGGTGACAAGGTGACAAGGTGAACGGGTGAAGGGGTAAGGGGGTGAGGGGGTGAGGGGATGAGTTGCCTGGTTAATTCTTTAATCTACAAACAGGTCGGTTTTTTAAGCCCGGTCGGGCTTCCATAACTAGCCGGAAGGCTTATGAACCTGAAGTAATTAAATCGGTGGACGCCAACGAAAACACTTCAGGTTCATTTAAGATGATTCAGTGTCAAGTTTATTACCGATTTTATTTTTGAATCGCCATAAGCACACTGGAAAACGCTATCCGTAAGACCCAGTTTTTTACGCCCTCGTGTCTTGATGTCGGCTGAAGAAAAATACAACACACACCCCAACCTTGGGCGCGGCCTTTACGCCGGACGTTTTTCGGACGGCCGTTGGATACCTGCCGGACGGCCGTTGCTTATGATGCAGCCGTAACAAATAACTGCTGGAGGCTGCATCTGTCATGTTCCCTGACAAACGACAACAAAATCGCTGGCCACTTTCCTTGTGGCAGCAGGTCAGAGCCATGTGGGGCGACCAGGTGTCTCACCTGCCCAGCCTGACGGAAGTGACGGCGGGCCGTGCCATTGCGGACTTTGTCTACGCCGGGCGGCAAACCGTTCCCCTTATCCAGGTGCGCGGCAGCGCCACGCGAGCGCGCAGCCGGGATTTTGACGCCAACTTCCGCCCGCTTACCCGGCACAACGCCGACCGCTGGCACTACATTGCCGCGGCCAGTCGGCGTGGTAAGCAGCTGCCGCCGGTAACGCTGCTTGAAGTAAACGGCGTCTACTTTGTCGAAGACGGCCACCACCGCATTTCCGTGGCCAAAGCCGAAAACCAGACCGCCATCGAGGCCGAAGTCACTGTTTTACAAATAACCGGGGCCTTGCCCTGAAATCGATTTAAGGAGTTAATGATGATTGCCACACGAAAGATGGTCCCCTCTCTTATGATTTTACCGTTTGTGCTGCTGCTGTGGGCGCTGCTGATTGTGGCCGCCCGGCCGCAGCTGGCGCCTGTTTCACCGGCGGCTGATGCGCTGACCCTGCCCCTGGCTTTTGTCGCCAATGACGAGCCGGGCGAAACGGCCGTGCGCGCTCAAGCTCACCTACCCGGCGGCGTGCTCACCTTCTCTCCGGCGGAAGTCACCCTGTCTGTACCGCAGCACGGCCAAAACGTGCGCCTGCACTTCGCCGGGGCCAACCCCACGCCGGAAATCGCCCTGTCGCAGCAGCTTCCCGGCGTCGTCAACTACATCATCGGCGACGACCCGGCCCAGTGGAAGACCCAGCTGCCCACCTATGGCGGCCTGGTTTACCAGCAGCTTTATGACGGCATTGACCTGCACTACGAAGGCGACAGCCAGGCGCTGAAAGGCACTTATCACGTAGCGGCGGGGGTGGATACGGCCGTCATCCGCTGGTCTTATGACGGGGTCAGCAGCGTCCGCCTCGATCCGCGCAGCGGCGATTTGATGCTCACCCTGCCCGGTGAAGCAAACGTGGAACCGGTGACCCTGGTCGAAGAAGCCCCCATCGCCTGGCAGGTCATCAACGGCCAGCACATCCCGGTGGAGATTCGTTACACCCTGAACGAGAGCGCGAACGCAGCCACATCCCTCGGTTTTGCCCTGGGCGCCTATGACCCGGCTTATGCCCTGATCATCGACCCTTCCCTGGTCTACAGCGCCCTCATCGGCGGCGGTGGTTTTGAAGAAGGGCGTGATATCGCTGTAGACAGCAGCGGCAACGTTTATCTCACCGGCACGACCCTCTCCACCAGCTTCCCCAATGCTGGCGCGCCGCAAAACAGCTACGGCGGTTCCACCAGCAGCAACTTTGGCGATGCCTTCATCGCCAAGCTCAATCCGGCCGGTACGGCCCTGCTGTACATGACCTACCTGGGCGGCAGCGGCGCCGATATTGGCGATGCCATTACCGTGGACAGCCAGGGCAACGCCTACGTCACCGGCATGACCGAGTCTAACAACTTCCCGACAACGGCCAGCGCTTACCAGCAAAACCGCGTCACCCAGACCTGTTCCACCGCACCCTGCGCCGATGCCTTTGTGACCAAGCTAAACGCTGCCGGTAACGCCCTCGTTTTTAGCAGCTACCTGGGCGGCGGCGGCGAAGAAAATAGCGGCCTGTTGGATGTAGGAACCCGCCAAAACACGACTGGCATTGCCCTAGATGGCAGCCTGAACGTGTACGTCACCGGCGTGACGTTCTCCACCAACTTCCCCACGCAAAACCAGGCCTTTGGCGATGGCGACGGCGCGTTCAGCGACATCTTCCTGGCCAAACTTAGCACCAACGGGCAAACCCTGCTCTACAGCTCTTACCTGGGCGGCGATGGGGCCGAACACGGCGGCGGCGTGGCCGTGAACACAGCCGGGGTGGCTACCCTGACCGGCGCCACCCTGGCCAACAACTTTCCCACCAAAAATGCGCTGCAAGGCAGCCTGTCCGCCGCCGCGGATGCAGTTGTGGCTCAATTCGACACGACGAAAAGCGGCAGCAGTTCGCTGGTTTTCAGCACTTACCTCGGCGGCGACGGCAGCGACTATGGCTTTGGCATCGCCCAGGACAGCAGCGGCATCTACGTCGCCGGTCACACAACCTCGCTAAACCTGCCCGCGCCCAACGGCTACCAGACAACCAACGCCAGCGCCGGTGATCCCAATCCGCGCGACACCTTCCTGGTGAAGCTTAATCCCGCAGGCAGCGCCCGGCTCTACGGCACCTACCTGGGCGGCAGTTCGTCCGACGTAGCCTACGGCCTGGACCTGGATGCGCAGGGGAACGTTTACCTGACCGGTACGACAAGCTCCAACAACTTCCCCGCGCGCGAGTCGTTTGAATCCTGGACCGATTTCCGCGATGTCTTTGTAGCCAAAATTAATCCCGCTCAAAGCGGCAGCGCCTCGCTGGTGTACAGCACGCTTTTTGGCAGCCCGCTGAACGATTACAGCTACGGAATTGCCGTGGATGGGCAGGGCAACGCCTATATCACTGGCTATGGCAGCGGTGCAGCGGATGATGAATTCCCCATTCATACCACCATCGGCGTTAACGGCAGCGGCAACGGTGTGCTGGTCGCCAAATTTGGGCCGACGGCGCTGCCGTATGCGGTTTTCCTGCCGCTGATAATAGCAGACGAGGAGCCTGTCGTTATCGAATAGTGTCCTACTTTCGAAGGATGTACAACGTGAAACTAAAAATCATTGTATTTATCTGCTTTACTTTTTTCCTGGCGGGCCTCTTGTCTGTTGCGGCCTGGCCCGTGCAGGCCGAACCAGCCGCCCTGACCCTGAACGTCAACAACAGCCTGGTGGATGCTGTGGATGCCAATCCGGGCGACGGTGTGTGCGAAACGGCCGTTAACAACAACGTCTGCACCCTGCGTGCGGCCGTCATGGAAGCCAATGCCTGGCCGGGGGCCGACACCATTCTGATTCCGGCGGGGACGTACTACCTGGGCCTGGTAGCCACCAGCTTCGAGAACAATGCGCTGAACGGTGATCTGGACCTGACGGACGACGTGACGATCATTGGTGCTGATGAGGCAGCAACCATCATTGATGGTAATCGCAGCGCTTCTAAGGCCCGCGTTTTTGAGATCTTCGAAGGCGTGACGGTAGCCATGTCTCACCTGACCATCCGCAATGGCATGAACGAGCCTGGTCCTGGCATTGCCGGCGGTATTCAGAACGTGAAGGGCAGCGTGTCGTTGACGCACGTGACGTTGACCGATAACTCCCGTGGCGGGCTGTATAATAACGGTGGAACGGCCGTGCTGGACTTCGTTACCTACACCAACAATTTTGACAATGGCGCTTCTCTGTATAACAGCGGCGGGGGCACGATGATCGTGCGCAACAGCGTCATTGCCGGCAATCAACAAAATGGCGGCGGCGGTGGCGTCTGGACCGAGATAGGAAACCTGACGATGATTAACACCACAGTAAGCGGCAATGGCGGTCCAGACACTTCACATGGCGGCGGTATCTTTGTGGCTAATGGCACGGCGACCCTCATCAACAGCACCATCAGCGCTAACCAGACCACTGCATCTGGGGGTGGTGTTTACGTTTTCCAGAGCACGGCCAACTATCCGGCGACGCTCAACCTGTATAACGTAACCATTGCCAATAACACGGCCAATACCTCAGGAGGCAATTACACCGGCGGCGGCATTTACGTGGACACGATATATGGCTTTACGCCCACTGTCAACGTGCACAACAGCATCATAGCCGACAACTGGCTGGAAAGCATCGGCGGTGATGACAGCGACTGTTATGGTCCCATCAACTCCGGCGGCTACAACCTGATTCGTACAACGACCGGCTGTGTCATCAATGGCGTGACAACTGGCAATCAATACGGCGTTGATCCGCTGCTGGGGCACCTGGCCAATGGCGGCGGTTTTGGCAAGACGCACACCCTCAAGGATGGCAGCCCGGCCATTGACGCCGGCAACCCGCTCGGCTGCACCGATAATTTGGGAGCCCTGCTGCTCACCGACCAGCGCAGCTACGTGCGCCACGTAGACGGCGGCAGCGGCGCACCGCGCTGCGACATCGGCGCCTACGAATACAACGCGATTCCTTACGATCCGCCCGATTACCAGGTTTACCTCCCCTATATCCAAAAGTAAGCAGTGGTCTGGCGCGAAACGTGAAGCGTGAAACGTGATGTCTCTCTGGTCACGTTTCACGTTTCACGCATCACGGATTGTAAACCCCCTGAATTCCTGAAGACCCAGGAAAAACAGCAGATTTCGCAGATTCAACAGATTTCTCTGTGTAACTCTGAGTTTTCTCTGTGTAACTCTGTGTTCCGTTTTTTTTTGAAGGACCTGCAAATGATTACAAAAGGAGACACACCTGTGTTTAACAAGCACTTTTTCTTACTCTTAATGATACTGCTTTCTGGCCTGGTGCTGGGGCAGCGGCACTTTGTGGCGGCTGAAACGGCCGTGGCGGAAACGGCCGCACCTGAAACGGCCGCCCCCCTCGCTGTCCAGGCCGTTATTGGCAGCGGCACGGCCGCCAGCTGCCAGACCAACGATGCCGTGAACGCCTTTTCTAATGCGGTGGAAGCTGGCGGTGTCGTTGACTTCAATTGTGGTCCCGACCCAGTGGTGATCTTCGTCAACACCAGCCTGGTTTACCAGCAGGTGACGGTGAATGGTGACGGCCGTATCACCCTTAGCGGCGAAGACCTGCGCCAGATTTTCTACGTGATGGGCGCTGGCAACCTGACGCTTAACGACATTGAATTGGTTGATGGCAGTGCCGGTAGTGGCGGAGCTCTCTACATTGAGCCATCGTCTAAAGCCACCCTTAACAACACGTCTATCCGCAGCAGCGGTGCCAGCAGCAGTGGCGGCGCCATCTACAACTGGGGCACGCTGACGCTGAACGACAGCATCCTGGACAGCAACCAGGCTGCCCAGGATGGCGGCGGCATTTTCAACGAGGGCGGCAGCGTTGTGACCATTTACAATACCGATTTTTATGATAATCATGCCCTGCGCGGTGGGGCAGTTGCCAATGCGCCCGCCTCTACGGTGACAATTAACGGCAGTGCTATGAGCAGCAACCAATCCACCAACGATGGCGGCGCTGTCCACAACCGGGGTACGCTGACGGCCACGCGCGCCACGTTGGGCAGCAATATCGCTGGGGTTAATGGCGGCGGGGTTTTTAACAACGGCGGTGTGGTGTCGTTGTACAGTAGCTACCTGGTGAGCAACCAGTCGATTAATGGCGGCGGGATTTATAGCGTTAATGGGCAGTTGACGGTGGAGGGAACGGCCGTACGCAGCAGCACCACCAGCAACCAGGGCGGCGGCATTTTTACCGCCAGCAGCACCCAAATCAGCAACGGCACCTTTTCCAACAACCGCGCTCTGAAAGGCGGTGCCCTCTTTGCCATTGCCAACGTCACCATCCTTAACGCCACGTTTAACGAAAACCGCGCCGATCTGGGCGGGGCTATCTGGCGTGAACCATCCTCCACGACGACGGTGAAAAACAGCATCCTGGCTGGCAGCCGCAATACCAACAACAGCAGCCCCAGCCTCAACTGCGACGGTCCGACGCTCACATCCCTGGGGCGCAACATTATCAGCGACAACTCCTGCGTGCCCAACCCCGGTGCGCTGGGCGACCTGCACGGCACTGATCCTGAGTTGGGCCAGTGGCTGGGCTCCACGCTGCACGGCTACATTCCCGCAGACACAAGCCCGGCTGTGGATTATGGTCAGGACTGCCCGGTGGTGGATCAACGTGGCTACCCGCGTCCGCTGGGCGCCGCCTGCGATGTAGGCAGCATTGAACGCGGCACCCTGGTCTTTGTGCCCCTTGTGATCCGGTAGCAGCCAGGAGGGGTGCGACAGGATTTTGAAAGAATTTAAGCAAAATTTGGACGGCCGTCGGACGGAGTTCGGACGGCCGTTTTTTATGATACGGCCAACTTTGAAAGACAGGAGCATTAATTATGAAAAAGTCTGTATGGCGTAAACGAGTGAATCGGATTTTGATGGGAACGGCCGTGTTCCTTCTGCTGCTGGCGTTTACCGGTGTTGTTTACCAGGTTATGGGCACAAAGGCCGACCAGCGCGCGTATGCTCCACCGGGGCAAATGGTGGATGTGGGCGGTTATCAACTGCACATTTACTGCATGGGTGAAGGCAGCCCCACCGTGATTCTGGATCACGCCGGGGGAACCAATTCGGCCGAGTGGGGGCTGGTGCAGCCAATTGTTGCCGGACAAACGCGGGTTTGTGCCTATGATCGTGCCGGTTTTGGCTGGAGTGACCCGGCGCCAACGCGGCGCACGGCGGCGCAAAACGCCCAGGAACTGCGCACGCTGCTGAACAATGCCGGATTAGAAGGTCCGTTTGTCTTTGTGGGGCATTCCTATGGGGCCAATGTGGCCCGCGTTTTTGCGGCCGAATTTCCAGCAGAAAGCGCCGGATTGGTGCTGGTAGACCCCGGCATCGTGTATGGCCGGCCCGGCGTCCCCGCAGACCTGGATGAGATCTGGCGCACGGCGGATACCGGGTTCATGAACATCGCTCCCTGGCTGGCGCGGCTGGGCGTCGTGCGGTTAGCGGGCGCATTGGGCGGTTTGCCGGGGCGCGGTGATTTGCCTGCAGGCGCTTTTGACGCCTGGCAGCAGACAAATCTGTTTTATGACACGCTGAAAGCCCAGAACCAGGGCATGGCCGAAACGTCAACGCAGGTATTGGCCGCTGAAGCCCAGCTGGTTGACGAACTGCTCCTTGTCTTGAGTGCGGGCGAACCGGCTGGCGCTGAGAGTCGAGACGTGTGGACGGCCGTTAACGCCACCCTTGCCACCTATTCAGCGACGGGCACACATCAGGTGGTCAGCGGCGCCGATCATATGTCATTGACGATGAACCAGGAATATGCCCAGGTGACAGCAAACGCAATTTTAGAAATGGTGGCCATTGTACGCGGTACGGCCGTGGCCACTATCGATTGATCACATTGCTTAATACAGAGAAATGAGGCTAAAAAATGAAAAACGGAATTTGCCCGAAATGCAGCTCAACAGAAGTTTACCGGTCAAAGGCGAAAACAGGGTTAGAGTATGGCCTGGTGGTTGATCGATCGACGCCGCTGCTCAACATCTATAAAGATAAAAGCTGGTGGCCGGACGTGACGATGTTGTATATGGACTTTTTTGTTTGCCGTGACTGTGGTTGTTTTGAGATGTACGTTCAGGACATTGAAAAGCTGGACAAACTTGAAGACTGCACTAATTGGATAAAAGCTCAATAGCTGCTATGCCTGCGGGCGCAACCTCCCGCTGTTTGGCTGCGGTAGAGCAGGACGATCTGCGTTTTATGGTCTCTTCGTCTGGTGAACTTGTTTTCATCCGGCCGCTTTGTCATAATTTTGCCTGTGACTATACCTGTTCTGCTGCATACCAAACTACTTTTGCCCCAGCCACGGCCGTTTCTTGTTCAACGTTCCACCCTCCTGCAAAAATTAGCGGCTGGCCAGCCGGGCAAATTAACGCTGGTTTCCGCCCCGCCCGGCTTTGGCAAAACGACCCTCATTGCCGACTTTCTGGCCCGGTTTGCCGCCGGGGAAATGACGAGCTGGCTCTCATTAGATACGGCCGATAACGATCCGCTGCGCTTTTTTGCCTACGTCATTGCCGCCCTGCAAACGGCCGTTCCCACCCTGGGCCACACGGCCACCACCCTGCTCACCGCCCCGCAGCCCGCCCCGCTGGAAACCGTGCTGACGCTGCTGTGCAACGAGATTAATCAGGTGAACGGCCGTCTCACCCTCATCCTCGATGACTACCACTCCATCAGCAGCACGGCCATTCACGACGCGCTTACCTTCTGGCTGGACTACCTGCCGCCCAACCTGCACCTCATCCTCACCACCCGCGCCGATCCGCCCCTGCCGCTGGCCCGTCTGCGCGTGCGCGGCGAACTTACCGAGCTGCGCGCTGCCGACCTGCGCTTTTCTGCGGCCGAAGCGGCTGCCTTTTTGCACCACTTCCTGGGCATCGACCTCGCGCCAGAGGCCGTGGACGCGCTGGAGCAGCGCACAGAAGGCTGGATTGCCGGGTTACAGCTGGCGGCGCTTTCCCTGCGTGGCCGGGACGATCTGCCTGGCTTCATCCAGGCGTTCACCGGCAGCCACATCTACGTGCTGGATTACCTGGTTGACGAGGTGCTGCGGCAGCAGCCAGACGACGTCTTGCGCTTTTTGCAAGAAACGGCCGTACTCGACCAGCTCAACGCCGCTTTATGTACGGCCGTCACCGGCCGGGCCGACAGCGATGACTTACTGCGCCAGCTGTACCAGGCCAACCTCTTCCTGGAAGCCCTTGACGACCATCGCGGATGGTTCCGCTTCCATGCCCTTTTTCGCGATGTGCTTTTGCTGCAGCTGCAAACCGCTCAGCCACAGCGCCTGCCCCAGTTACATCGCCGCGCCTGCAGCTGGTACGCTCAGAACGGCCAGATTGACCTGGCTCTGCGTCACGCGCTCGCCGCCAATGACACAACGTACGCCGCAGATTTGGTGGAGCAAAATGCCCAAGGTTATCTGGATCGCGGCGACTATTTCACGGTTCGGGCCTGGCTGGATCAACTGTCGCCAGAAACCCGCCGCGCGCGCCCCTGGCTGACCATTATTTATGGCACAATTTTGACCATCACCGGCCATTTGACGGCCGCCGAGCGGTTGCTGCAGGAAACGGCCGTTTTCCAAACGCCGCAAAACCTGTCCCCACACCTTCAGGCCGAACTGGGATTATGGCAAGGCACGATGGCTCGCTTTCGTGGCAACTGGCAGGAGGCCGTGCGCATCAGCGAGCAGACCCTGGCCCTGGCTTCCCCAGAACGCCACGGCACGTACAACAGCTTACTCATCAATCTGCTGATGGGGCACATTCAGCGGGGTGATTTAACGGCCGTAGAATCTCTGGTCCCCCAAATAAAAGCCGACAGCTCAGAAACGTATCTCCTGCTCGCCCTGGGTATTCCCTATTTACAATATCATCGCGGCCAACTGGCCCTGGCGGTGCAGCATTACCACCAGGTAGTGCGCCAGGCAGAGGTTTTGCAGTCTGTCCCCTCTGTCATTTTAGGGATTGCTCATGCCGGCCTGGGCGAGATTGCTTACGAACAAAACAGGCTACCAGAAGCGATAAATCACCTGAGCCAGGCCATAAGCCATCTGCAAAACACCATCGAACAAATCACCATTGCACGCGCGGCCGGTCGGTTGGCGCAGGCCAGATTGGCTGCTGGGGAGGGAGCGGCTGTTTTTGCCCCTCTCGATGAAGTGACCAACTGGCTGGAACAAATGCGCCTGGCCGATTTAGGCTTCTCAATTGTGCTGGCCTACCAGCGGGCTTTGATCTATCTGCAGCTGGGAGATGTGGCTGCGGCCGGGCAAAGCGTCATTAGTAAACCTATACCCGGCATCACCATTGGCCGCAGCGAAGAGGCCCTGATCCAGGCTCGCTTGCACCTGGCACAAGGGCAGCCAGCCCAGGCTTTGCCCATTCTGGCCCTGCTGCAAACCGAGGCCGCCAACCGCAAATGGACGGGCATGCAGCTTGAAATTGCTGCGCTGCTGGCCCTGGTTCATCAGGCACAGGGCAATCAGGCCGCCGCGCTGGCCGACTTAATCGCCGTTCTCCCCCTGGCCGAGCGCGAAGGGTATCAACGCACCTTTTTAGACGAAGGTGAACCAATGCGCCAGCTGCTGCTGCTGGCGCGCCACCAGGGCGGCTCGGCCAGCTACCTGGACAGGCTCTTAGCCGCTTTCAGCACTGCGGCGCCTCTGGCAAGGGGCGTTGATGTTTTGCCCGAGGCCTTAACTGCCCGGGAGTTAGAGCTGCTTCAGCTTATCGCTGGTGGCTCTACCAATCGCGAGATTGCCAACCAATTGGGGATTGCCTTACCAACTGTCAAGAAACACGTCAGCAATATTCTGGTCAAGCTAGATGTGACCAACCGCACCCAGGCCATAGCCCGCGCCCGCGAACTAGGCATGATCGCCCAATCCTGAATTTGCGCCGTCCTCATTTGAGGATGCTCACTCCTCTCCCGCATTTTTTTGAATAACAAATACAACCACAAAATCATCCTTTGGTATACCCCGTCTCCAACCGGTTCGCCTTTATGATGCCTGCATCTTGCTGAAATGATGGAGGTATCAAGAAATGTCGGATTCAACTTTGCAGTCGGAAGTCACCTGGCCAGATCAGTGGAACGGCCTCAGGGCTGTGTGGCTCTTTTGCCTGGTAACGGCTGCCCTATCGATCATTTTGGAGCTGCTGCTGCCGGGCCTGGCAGGGCCAATGGCGGTGGCATTTGTGCCGATGGGAACGGCCGTTATCCTCATCACCGGGTCCGCAGGCAAGCAGCAGGTACGCCCACAGCTGTTTTCCCGCCCCGCCTGGCGCATCAGCCTGAAATGGGCCGTGATTTCCTCGGCTGCAGCGGTGGGACTGCGTTTGGGCGTCAGTCTGCTGGCGTTGGCCTTGGGCCACCGCTTCCAGACCGGCCCGTTTTCGCTGCCGCTGCTCATCATCTTCATGCTCTTTGCTGCTACCGAAGAAATCGGCTGGCGCGGTTTTGCCCTGCCGCGTTTGCTGCAGAAAGGCTGGTCCCCTCTGGCAGCAGCGCTGCTGCTGGGTGTACCCTGGGCCCTGCTGCACCTGCCGCTTACCCTGCCGGGAATGTTGTCGGCAGGGACCCCCATGCTGGCCCAATCCCTCGTTATTCTCGCCCTGTCCGTGCTGACCACCTGGGTTTACCTGGCTGCCGGGCGCAGCCTGACGGCACCAACGCTGCTGCATGGCGTGCAAAATGCGCTGGCGAGCCTCAACTATGGCCTATCGCCAGAGGTGTCGGGCTGGTCGATGGTGGTGGTGTACGTGGCAGCCGCCCTGCTGGTCATCATGCTTTCCAGGGGACGGTTGGGGCTGCGGGAGGCTCAGGTGTGACGGCCGTGCTTGTGCTCAAACTGCGCGTTGCCGGGCACGTGGACCCGCGCTGGCTGGATTGGTTTGAGGGGTTAGCCATGCACCATCTAGCCGATGGAAGCACGGAACTGGTGGGAACGGCCGTTGACCAATCAGCACTTTTTGGCCTGTTGAACCGGGCCCGAGATTTGGGATTGACATTGTTAAGTGTGGCTGTGGAAACGGCCGAACAAGGAGAAAAAGGTGGTTAGGCACTCAGTTAAGAAAACAGGCACCATTATTTTTTTAAACGGTACGTCCAATTCAGGCAAAAGCAGCACTGCCAAACCCAAACGGCCGTTCCGGCCAACGCAGCCTCAAAAACGATTTGCGATTAGATGGATAACTGGCACGTGCCTGGTGGTCATTTGCTTCGTGTTAGCAGTCTGCTCAAAAACGCCTGGTGTATTTGCCGCCCAGCCAACCCTGACCACGGCCGATTTTACGGCCGTAGACGCATACATCGCAGCGCAGATGAAAGCAGCGAGGATACCCGGTGTGGCGCTGGCCGTCGTTCAGGGGGAGGAGATTATCTATCTTAAAGGCTACGGCGTGGCCGATCCTTCAGGTCGGCCCGTCACGCCGCAGACGCCCTTTATGCTGGCCTCCACCGTCAAACCAATGACGGCGCTGGCGGTGATGCAGCTCGTTGAGGCCGGGCAGATTGACCTGGATGCCCCGGTGCAGCAGTACCTGCCCTGGTTCAGGGTCGGTAACATATCCGATGCGGCGCACATAACGATACGCCATTTGCTCAACCATACCAGCGGCCTGCCCACTGCCAGCGGCGACGAGGTTCCCCCCAGTACAGATATGGGCGCCGACGCCTTGGAAAACCGAGTACGCCGGCTAAATGCTGTCCAGCTGAATCGTCCGGTCGGCGAGCGGTTTGAATACAGCAGCGCCAATTACGACATCCTGGGATTGATTGTGCAAACTGTTTCAGGTCAGTCCTATGAAACCTACATCCAGGAACACATCTTCAAACCGCTAGAGATGCAGCGGACGTTCACCTCGCTGGCCGAGGCCGAGCCACACGGCCTGGCCATAGGCTACCGCTCCTGGTTCGGCTTCCCAATTCCCTTTGACGGGCCGCATCCGCGCGCCTACGCACCCTCCGGTTGGGCCGTCTCCAGTACGGCCGAAGACCTAGCGCACTTGGCAATCGCCCAGCTCAATGAGGGGCGTTATGGTGATACGGCCGTTCTTTCAGCCGATGGAATTGCGGCCATGTATCAACCGACGGTCCAGTCGTACAGCCCGACACAGTACTCCAGCCTGGGCTGGAACATTTCGCCGATTGCCGATGTGCAAACAATCGGAGCGGGTGGTGATGCCGCTAACTTTCGCTCACGCTTGCTGCTGGTTCCACAGCACAACCTGGGACTTGTGGTCTTGATGAATATGAACACGGTTGACCTGAATGCCGGTTATTTTGAGTTCTACAAAGGCATCTTAAACCTGCTGCTTAACCAGCTGCCGCCAGAGGTACAAACACCGCACTACCAGCTAACATTCATCCCGCTGCTGGTTATTTTGCTGGTAACCCTGGTTATTGTCGTAGCCATGATTCGCGCCATCATGAAGCTGCGCCGCTGGCCCTTGATGCCAGAACGGCGGGCACACAATTGGCGTGCCACCTTCCAACAAACTGGCCCCCATCTTGTGCTGCATCTGGCCTGGACCGCACTTTTGCTGATCGGTTTTCCCTTGATCGCTGGTCGATCCCTCTTCTTTCTCATACTTTACATCCCTGATCTTGGTTATACCCTGCTTGCCAGTGCGGCGCTTGCCCTTGTCTGGAGCCTTTACAGAATGGTGTGGGTACGTAGGCTGCAGTAAGCTGGAAAAGTATGTGATTTACGGCCGTCGTCTCCTCACTTTCGCCGGTTTTCCTCTGCTGTGACAAGTATCGCCACAAGAATGAAAATTTCTTCTTGACAGATTAGCACACCTGTTCTAATATCTGTTCTAGAACGAATGTTCCACACCCTCCCGGAGCTGATTGGTGCGCCCCCAATCAGCTCCTCTTCTCAACTTAGGGCGCACGGAAAAGAAGATTGCCCAGGCAGAGGGGCAAAAACTAAGTAAGGAGATAATAATCATGCAAAACCAGTACGTGCGTTCCCAAAACGTTGGCACGCGGCTCTCTTCCCTGGCGAGCCTGGTGCCGAAGAAGACGGCCGTTGGCGCCATTCTTGTTGTGGCCCTTATCGCCTTCGAAATTTTCAACTTTGACACCACCCAGTATGCCCTGGAAAACCTCATCGGTGATGTACGCTTTTTGGGCATGCAATGGGCCGCTATTCTGGCCATTGCCTTCTGTTCCATTGATTTTGCCGGGTTGGTACGGCTTTTCACCCCGGAGCGCGGCATGGACGAACCCAAAGAGGTCTGGTACCTGATGGGCGCCTGGCTGCTGGGCGCCACCATGAACGCCATCATGACCTGGTGGGCCATTTCCCTGACGCTGCTCAACCACAACTTTGGCAACGAGGTATTGAGCCGTGAACAGCTGCTGCTGTATGTGCCCATTTTTGTTGCCGTGCTGGTGTGGCTCACCCGCATCCTGTTTATTGGCGCCTTCTCCGTAGCGGGCGAGCACATTTTTGAGTTTAACGACGTGGCCGATGCGCCGCAGAAGCGCCCGGCGGCCACCGCTCCGCGTCGCGCCGCTACAGCCCCCACCACGGTGCGCCGTGCCCCGGCTGCCCAGACCGCTGCCCCGAGAACGGCCGTTCCCAAAAACGTCAGCGCGCAGCAAACCCAGGTGCATATGCCCATCGATGAGTACAATGAGCCAACACCTGCCCCCCAACCGCCAACGCCGCAGCGCCAGCCCGTTGTCTCCCGCGTCCGCCAGCGGCCGCCGCGCCCCAACGGTGTGCGCCGCTCCCCGCTGAACGGCTTGCAGGCCCGTCCGCGTAATCGGAATTAGTGACGGTACGTTTAAGTTACTGGGTGCGCCTACCAGCACATATGCGCGCCAGGCTGAACGAGGTAAACTATGACGGTCTATGAACAACAATTAACTACATTCTGGACGGTAGAAACACCTTTGAACGATCACGAATACGAGCCGTATCAGTATGAACCAGAAATCGTCATAGATGAATACGACCTGCCGCCCGACCCGATGCAGCGACGTATGGTCATGATTGTCACCTTTGTGGTGGTTGGCGCGATTTTGTTCGCCGGGCTTGTGGTACCACGGCTGGCCAGGGCATCCGCCACCGCTGCCGGATCCAATCAGGCAGCGGCCGCGCCGCCAGCCGATGTGGCTGACAGCGCAGGCGCAGTGGGCAGCACGGTTGACTACCAGGGGAAGATTTCGGCCGTTTTCTCCGACGAAGTGAAGTACTGGGAAAGTGACATCGTGCGCTGGGCCAGTGAGTTTAACCTGGACCCCAACATGGTGGCCACCGTCATGCAAATTGAATCCTGTGGCGATCCTCAGGCACTGTCCATCGCCGGGGCCCAGGGTTTGTTCCAGGTGATGCCCTTCCACTTCACGGCGGGCGAAAACATGCTCGACCCAGACACTAACGCCAGGCGCGGCATGAACTACCTGGCCGAGCGCCTGGTGCAAACGGCCGGTGATGTGGGCAAAGCATTTGCCGGTTATAATGGCGGTCACGTCGCTGCAGGCGGAAGCTGGAGCAGCTGGGCGGCCGAAACACAGCGCTATTACGTCTGGTCCACAGGTATCTACGACGATGCCAAGGCTGGGTTGACTGAAAGCCCTACGCTGCAGGAATGGTATGCGGCGGGTGGCGCCAGTCTGTGCCAGCAAGCGGCCAATCGTCTCAACCTGCGTTAAATACCACGCTGTTAACTGGAGAGTCCAATGGATTTAGGTGCATTTTCTATTAGCTTAAGTGTGAAGAATATTGAAGCCTCCAAGGCTTTTTATGAAAAATTGGGCTTCACGGTTTTTGGTGGTGACATCACGCAAAACTGGCTGATTATGAAGAATGGGGCTCATATTGTTGGGCTGTTCGAGGGCATGTTCGAAGATAATATCCTCACCTTTAATCCCGGCTGGGACCAGGATGCCAATAAGCTGGACAGCTTTACCGATGTGCGCGATCTGCAGCGGCAGTTAAAAGCCAAGGGTCTCAACTTTGAAAGCGAAGCCGATGAAAACACAACGGGACCAGCCAGTTTTGTCTTATTAGATCCGGATGGCAATCCTATTTTGGTGGATCAGCACGTTTGATGTGGCAAGTTGAGCGTAGGCTCAACACATCTCCTTAATCTCTGCAACAGTAGCAGGCCGAGGCAAATTGCCCGGCCTGCTTTTTTGTGGGCGCAGGTTTGTGACAGGTTTGACGGGAAGTCTTCCCCAACTTATACTTGCAGCTCATCCTACCTGCATCACCACGACCTGTTGACCAACCAATTCAGCTGAACAAGGAGGCTGCTCATGTCGATTTCTGTTACCTGGCACGGTCATGCCACGTTTTCTATTGTCATCAACGGTACACACATCGTTGTTGATCCTTTTTTTGCAGGAAACAACCCCTCGGCCCAAACCCACGTAGACGCAGTGGCGGCCGACTTTATTTTGCAAACTCACGGCCACGGCGATCACATCGCCGACACAGTGGGATTGGCCAGGCGTACTGGCGCAACGGTCATTGGCAATTTTGAGATTTGCAACTGGATTGGCGCCAAAGGGCACGAGAAGGTGCACGCTATGAACACAGGCGGTGGCTACAATTTCCCCTTTGGCCGGGTGAAGATGACGCCTGCTTTGCACAGTTCGGGCCTGCCGGATGGCAGTTACGGCGGTGATCCTGGTGGTTACCTGGTAACGGCCGATGGTAGAACGCTGTACATTGCCGGGGACACAGCATTATTCTCCGACATGTCACTCATTGGCCGGGCGGGGATCGACCTGGCAATTCTGCCGGTTGGTGACAATTTCACGATGGGACCAGAAGACTCGGTTCTGGCGCTGGATTATCTGAAACCGCAAATGGTCATCCCTTGCCACTACAACACCTGGCCGCCCATCACCATAGACGTAAATGCCTGGGCTGAGAGCGTGCGCAAGGAAACGGCCGTTACCCCCATCGTCCTCAACGTGGACAAACCTTACACGCTCTGAACACGCAGTCTACTTTCTGATGAAGAGCCACCTGGGTAACTCAGGTGGCTCTTTTTTTTCGGTGCTGTGTTTGTTTTGCGGGTATTTAGGATTTGGCGGGGTCGGGCTGATCTTTGCAGCAAATTAGCCCGAATTAAGGCTAATTTTCGTGATCATTCGCGTTAATTCGTTGCAAACTCCTTGAAACAGCTCCGGTCACAGCCGGAGCTGTTTCAAGGGGTTAAAACTTCGGTGGAGAAAAGGCCGATACGGCCGTTCCCATCCAGCCCCGCAATGCTCACGGCGTACTGCAACGAGGGATCCAGCCCAGTAATGGCCACATTGCCCGCCTCGTTGGCATTGACATAACGAAACAGCGGGTAAGTAGCCGAGCCAACCGGCCGGAAAGAGATAGCATACCCCGCGGTTGTACCGTCCGGGATCCAGCTAAGGGTGTACGATCCGGGTTCGGCCATCGGCGTTAGCGAGGGAGCCACAGGCTGAGCCGGACCACCAGCGGCGTTGCCCAGGATAGCAATATTGAGCTGTGTCACCTGGCGCAAGTAGTCGTAGTCGATCCATTCGGCCGTATCGCTGCTGTTATGCTGCCGCGATGGGTCTTCCTGCGACTCCGTAAGGCGCACGGCCGGGATACCTGCCTGCAAAAAGCTGATGTGATCGCTGTAGCGTCCCTGCCGGTCCTCCGCATCCACCACCTCCAGGGGGAACAGCGGCATATACAAGCTGCCGACATATTGAAAATAGCGGGCCAGCTGGCGCGGTGGTGAGCCATCCGGGCCAGGCGAGAAGAGGCGCAGCGATTGAGGGATGCCGGGCCGTCCCCCCACAATATCGGTGCTGACCATCGCGTCAAAGCGCCACCCCACCAGCATCCGGTCGGTGACGAAGTGAATGCTGCCCAACCGGTTTTGCTCCTCGGCGGCAAAGGCCACAAACTGGATGGTCTGGCTCCATTCGCGGGAACTGAGCACGCGGGCGGCTTCCAGCAAGGCCGCCACGCCAGAGCCGTTATCGTTGGCGCCGGGGGCAAAGGCGCTGCCGCTGTAAGGATCGATGGCGCGGGAATCGTAGTGGGCGGCCAAAACAATGACGCCTGGATGGACGCCGGTGCCCTGCAGCGTGGCCACAATGTTTTGCTGGTTGTACACCACGCCGTTCTGATTGACAGGAAATTCATCAACCTCCACCAGAAGACGGCCGTTGCCCACCTTAACAAACTCGTTAAATATCCAGCGCCGGGCGGCACCAATGCCTACTCCTTCCTGATCAGACACGCTGTAGGTGTTGCGTGTGTTAAATCCCTGCAAGGTTTGCACATACCCCACCAGGTTTTGCCGCGATACTTCTTCCAGCAGCGTGCGCAGGTCGGGGTTGACGGCCTCAATAACATTGCCCTGGGGGTTGGTAATGAGGGGACCCGCCTGGGCAATACTGGCAAAAGGTGTGCCACGCGGCGGGGTAGGAATGACCAGCTGCTGCGGACCATTCAGCAAAGAGCAGGAAACAGAAAAAAGGAGAGCAACCAGGAACAGAGGTAGATGAATTCGACGAGGCACAAAAACACCAAAAGTGGGGGAATCACTTCTGGTGATTCCCCCACAGCAAAGAACTATCTACGAAACGGCCGTATCGCCGGTGGTGGCATCCAACTTACTGCTGGAATTATCCCTGTCCGCCGAACCTCGCCGCACATTAAGAAACTCGGAGATGATGTCAATCGGAATGGGGAAGATGGTGGTTGTATTTTGCTCAACCCCAATTTCCACCAAGGTTTGCAGGTAACGTAGCGTCATGGCGCCCGGTTCCGTATTCATAATGCGTGCCGCTTCAGACAGCTTCTGGGCAGCCTGGAAATCGCCTTCTGCCTGAATGATCTTGGCCCGGCGCTCACGCTCGGCTTCAGCCTGCCGCGCCATTGCCCGCACCATCGTGCTGTTCAGCTCCACATCCTTGATTTCCACAATGGAAACCTTGATACCCCATGGCTCCGTCGATTCATCAATGATGTGCTGCAGCGTATCGTTGATCTGCTCACGATCCTGCAAAATCTGGTCCATCATCGACTGGCCAATGACGTTCCGCAGGCTGGTTTGGGCGATTTGCCACGTCGCCCGGCGGTAATCTTCAACCTGGACAATGGCCATCACCGGATCAATGACACGGAAGTAAACGACGGCGTTGACTTTGACGGTCACATTATCGCCGGTAATTGCTTCCTGAGCAGGCACATCCAGGGTCACGGTACGCAAATCCACCTTCACCATTCTGTCGATAATCGGCACAATGAAAAAGAGGCCTGGCCCCTTGGCGCCCATCACGCGACCGAGGCGAAAAATAACACCTCGCTCATATTCCTGGACAACGCGGATTGAGGCTATGAGAAGAACCACCAGCCCAACCGCCACTGCACAAATAATAGGGAGAAAAATATTCACCGCTCACTCCTTTTGGTGCGCCAACCGGGCATCTTGCAGGATAAACAGTTCTGGTTGTGACGCCTGGTTGGGTACCATACGGCCGTATGACCACGACCTATCAAAACCATGTTGACTTAATGCAACACATCACCATTATACCGCAATCATGAGGATCAGAACGAATGATTGCAGTCTGAGCTTATTACGCACCCTGCCAGGAAAAGTTTTGCCCAAATCCCCATATTTGGGGCAATCCCACCCGTTTTTCCTAATTTACGGCATATTTGCCACCCTATCAGATTGATTTTGCAGCAGCAGAATGAGACAAAGGCAAGGGTCTCGCCGGGAAAGTTGCCAGCCAACAGACAGTTTATACAATACCGTCATGTCTGTTGATTTAACGACCTCCGAAGACCAGGTGCTGCTGCACCGCATTATCTATCAGGAAGCCGACGCCCTGAGCACGCTGTATGATCGTTACGGCCGTCTCCTCTACAGCGTGGCGTATCACCTGGTGGGCGACCAAAACCTGGCGGAGGAGATCACCCTGGACGTGTTTCGGCGCGTCTGGGAAAAAGCAGGCACGTACCGGGCCGACCGGGCCAGCGTGCGCACCTGGCTCACCAGCATGACGCGCAACCGGGCCATCGACATGCTGCGGCGCGAAGGTGTTCGCCCGGAACACAACAGCATTCGCTGGGCCGACCTGACTGTGGAGCCGCACGCCGACGGGCATTCGCCAGAAACGGCCGTTTCCCACCAAATGCAAAAACAAAACGTGCACAATGCCCTGGCCCAACTGCCGCAAGAGCAGCAGGATGTGCTGTTGATGGCCTTTTTTAGCGGCTACAGCCACAGCCAGATTGCCGACCGGCTCGACCTGCCGGTCGGCACGGTGAAAACGCGCATCCGGCTGGGGATGCAAAAGATGCGGCACATCCTTCAGCCATGAATCTGAAAGCAGGCGAAATGCGTATCTGCTAAGAAGAACGATGGATTTTGTTGTAGAGACCGATGAATATTGAAACCCACATCACTGACCAGCTGGCCGCCTATGCGCTCAACATTCTGGATGCTGATGAAGCAGCTGAAGCTGCCGCGCACCTGGAAAGCTGCCCTGTCTGCCAGCAGGAGCTGCAAACGTACCAGGAGTTAGTGGGTTTGATGGCCACGGCCGTTCCCTCGGTTGCCCCACCCCTCACCCTGAAACAGCGGCTGATGCACGATATTCGCCAGGAGAAGCAGGTAGAGACGGTCGTTCCTCTGCAATCACCGAAGCCTATCGTTCCACCCACTTCGGCACCGGCCAAAACCCGCTGGTGGGTCACCCTGCGTGATTGGTTCCAACAGCGGCCCATTCTGCAGCCCGTGCTGCTGCTGCTGGTTGCCCTGCTGCTGGTTAGCAACTTCCAGCTGCGCCAGCGCCTGGCCGAAGCCGACCACCCGGCCGGCTTTGGCACCGTCACCCTCACCAGTATTGCAGCCAATGACCCCGGCACCGGTATCCTCATCATCAGCGCCGATGGCATGCATGGCACCCTCGTGGTGCAAGAGCTGCCCGTGCTGCCCGAAACCCAAACCTACCAGCTCTGGCTTATCAAAGACGGCCACCCCACCAGCGGGGGCATGTTCAACGTCGGCGAAGATGGCTACCATGCCATTTGGGTTGGGTCAGATGACCCGTTGGCCAGCTACGAAGATTTTGCCCTTACCATAGAACCCGCCGAGGGCAGTGCCTATCCCACCGGCAGTCCCGTCTTAAACAACTAAAGAGGAATTCCATGACAAACGAACAGCAATGGCAGCTCGGCACCCAATGCATTTGGGCTGGCGAGGCAGACTATTTAATGCAGGGCGCCACCCAGGTGCCGGTGGTGCACAGCGTCTCCTTTGGCTACCGGGATGTGGATGAGTGGCAGGCCGTGGCGTTGGGGCAGAAGGCGGGGCATATTTACGGCCGTAACACCAACCCCACCGTGCACGCCTTCGAGGAAAAAGTGCGCCAGCTGGAAGGTGGCGAAGCAGCCACCAGCGCCGCCACCGGCATGGGCATCATCAGCAGCGCTCTGTTTGGGCTGCTGGCGCCGGGCCAGCGTGTGGTGTCCGTCAAGGACACTTACGGCGGCACCAACGTGCTCTTCACCGAGTTCCTGCCCCGCTTCCAAATCGATGTCACCCTCTGCGCTACCACCGACCACGACCAGATCGAAGCCGAAATTGGCCAGGGCTGCAACCTGGTTTACCTGGAAAGTCCCACCAACCCCACCACCAAAGTCGTGGACATTGCCCGGCTGGCGGCCGCAGCTCACGCCGTAGGCGCCACCGTCATCGTAGACAACACCTTCGCCACGCCGATCAACCAAAATCCGCTGGCGCTGGGGGCCGACCTTGTGCTGCACAGCGCCACCAAGTTCCTGGGCGGCCATGCCGATGCGCTGGGCGGCGTCATCGTCGGGCGCACAGAACTGGTGAACGAGATTTACCATTACCGGGAGATCAATGGGGCCACGCTGCACCCGATGGCCGCCTACCTGCTGCTGCGTGGTATGAAAACGCTGGCGTTGCGGATTCGCCAGCAAAACGAAAGCGCCCTGAAAATTGCCCAATTTTTGGAAAGACATCCAGCCATCGAACAGGTTTTTTATCCCGGATTGGCCTCGCACAGTGGGCACGAAATCGCCCGGAAACAGATGCGCGGTTTTGGCGGCATGTTGAGCTTCATGCTCAAGGAAAACAGCTTCGACGCAGTGCGCCGCTTTTTGCCTCGCCTGAAGTTAGCCCACGCCGCCGCCAACCTGGGCGCGGTGGAAACCATCGTGGGGCCGCCCGCCACCACCAGCCACGTGGAATGCACGCCAGAGGAGCGGGCCGCCATGGGCATCCCGGAGAGCCTGATTCGCTACTCAACCGGCATCGAAGATGTGGAAGATTTGATGGCGGATCTGGATGGGGCATTACGGCCGTTTGCTCAAAATCAAACCGCAAAGGACACAGAGAACGCAAAGTAAAATAAGAACTCTGCGCTCTCCGCGCCTCTGCGGTAAAAATAAAAAGAACATGGCCAATGAAGACCATGTTCCTTTTAACTGGGAAACCAGTAGCTGCGGGACCAGGATTCGAACCTGGACTAGACGGTTCAGAGCCGCCGGTTCTGCCATTAAACTATCCCGCACTGTTCCGTTGACCGGAGCGTGATTCTACCAGAAGCACCCATGCGTGACAAATGCATTTAGGCCAGGAAAACTCACACAAAGACGCAAAATCGCCAGGTTCTCTCTGTATCTTGGTGACTTTGCGCGAGCCAGCTGCCAGGCGAGATATTGACCCACCTCAGGCAAACAGGGCCAAAATCTGGTCCAATCTTTCCACTACGCGGACACGCCCCAGGGCCACCACGGACTCAAACAGCGGCGGTGACACCTGCTGCCCGGTCACGGCCAGGCGCATTTGCCCCAGGAAGGGACCGGCCTTGCCATTGGTGGTATGTTTTTCGCCAACGGCCGTTAACCCAGCACTGATTTCTTCTAAAGAAAATGACTCTAGTGCAGCCAGCATGTCACGCGCCTCGCGGAATGCGGTGGCGGCCGACGCCAGCGGCAGCTGCTTGTGGGTGAGGGCTTCGGCGCTTTCCGGCAGGGGCATGGCCTCGCCCAAAAAGCGCAAAAACTCGATGGCGTCGGTAAAGCGCTTGAGACGCACGCGCATCGGCGGCATGACCACCAGCAGGGCATCTACATTCACTTCCAGACCGGCTGCTTCGAGGTACGGCCGTACCGCCTTTGCCAGTTCCAGCGGTTCCATCTCCTGAATGTACTGGCCGTTGAGCCAATCCAGCTTGCTGTAGGGCAGCTTGGTGGGCGCGGGACTCACGTTAGCCAGGTCAAAGCGGGCAATCGCTTCAGCCATCGTAAACTTTTCCACGTCGTCGCCAAACGTCCAGCCAATATTGGCCAGGAAGTTCAGCACCGCTTCGGGCAGGTAACCACCGGCCATAAACTCGTCGGCGCGGACCAAAATTTCATTGCCGTCTTCAGTGAATGCCTGGTGGCGTTTGCTCAGCTTGCCTTTGCCGCTGGGGTTCAAAATGACGGGTAGATGCACCAACACGGGCATCTCCCAGCCAAATGCCTTAAACAAATTCACATGGATCGGCGCGGTATTTAGCCACTCCACGCCGCGCGTGATGTGGGAAACCTGCATGAAGTGATCATCGATGACGTGGGCCAGGTGGTAGGTGGGCAGGCCATTGGACTTGAGCAGCACGTAGTCGGTGAACTGCTGGTTGTCAAACACCACGTCCCCACGCAGCAAATCCGGCACGACGGTTTGCCCCGTCAGCGGCATCTTAAAACGCACCACGTACTCACGCCCCGACGCTTCCAGCCGGGCCACTTCGTCGGCGGGCAGGTCGCGGTAGCGCCGGTCATAGCCAGAACGGTCGCCTTTGGCCTCCAGCGCGGCGCGCATTTCGGCCAGCTCTTCCGGCGTGGCGAAACATTTGTAGGCGTGATCATGCTCGATGAGCCAGTTGGCCCACTCCTGGTACAACGCTTTGCGCTCGGTCTGAATGTACGGCCCAAACGGCCCGCCCACGTCTGGCCCTTCGTCCCAATCCAGGCCAAACCAGCGCAGGCTGGTCATTAAACTTTCCAGCGCGCCGGGGATGGTGCGCTTGGTGTCTGTGTCTTCAATGCGCAGCAAAAATTGGCCACCGTGCCGCCGGGCGTACAGCCAGGCAAACAGGGCCGCCCAAACGCCGCCAATGTGTAGATAGCCCGTCGGGCTGGGAGCAAATCGTGTTCTAACCGTCATCAAACCTTCCCAAAAGTTTTTTAGCCACAGAGATCACAGAGGGTTAAGAGGGGGTTCCTCTTTCTGTGGCTTCTTTGCTTCAATTTCAAAGTGAAGGGGGAGTATACCGGAATCAGTCAGCAGCTTCCAAACTACTTTTCATATGCCACGACAAGGGGTGCAAACCCAAACAGAATTAGCTTCAATTCTCTAATACCTCTGTGTACTTTGTGGCAAAAAATTAGCCGAATTCTTGCTTGCGGTGGCGCATGAGGACAGATTGGACGATGCCAATGCCGACGAAAAGCGTGGTGAGCGAGCTGCCACCGTAGCTCACGAAGGGCAGCGTCAGACCGGTTACAGGGACCAGCCGCACATTCATGCCGATGTTTACGGCCGTCAGAAAGAAAATCACCGTGGCAATGCCCACACAAATAAACTTGCCCGCCGGATCGGGCGTAAGCCAGGCAACACGCAGAATGCGCCAAAGAATAAAACCCATCAGCGACAACACCACCAGCGCGCCAAACACCAACCCCATTTCTTCCACTACCACTGAAAAAATGAAGTCCGTGTGTTGCACGCGCAGGAAACCCAGCTGGCTCTGCGTGCCGTTGAGATAACCCTTGCCCCACCAGCCACCGGAACCAATACTAATTTGCGCCTGCTCGATGTTAAACACATCATCGGGATCTGCATCTTCGGGGCTGACAAACGTGGTTATACGTTCCTGCTGATAGTCGGCAAGGAAGGGAAAAACGGCCGCAATCGTCCCGATACCCAGCACCGCCAAAATGGCAAAGTGAGACAGCGGCAGCCCTGCCAGCCAGATCATCACAAACCAGACAGAGATGTACAGCACCGACATCCCCAGGTCCGGCTCGACGAAAATAAGGGCAATGGGCACGCCCACATAAATAAGCGAGGTGATGGTATTGGAAAACCGTTGTATCCGGTTCCGGCGACTGGCTAAAAACTGGCCAAAGGTGATGGGGAGAAGAATACGGCCGAATTCCGCGGGCTGCACTCGGATACCAATACCAGGAACCTCAATCCAGCGGCGCGTCTCATTGCCAAAGGCACCGGCCACCAGCACCAACACCAAAGTCAAAACGAGGGCAGCATAAATATACCAATGCGATGAGGTAAGTACGCGGTAATCCACCGAGGCCACTACCAGCATGACCACAAAGCCAATAATGGCCCAACGCACCTGATCCGCAGGCAGATCTTCAAACGCAGGCGCACCGGTGACCGCGCTGCGGATAATCAAAATGCCATAGGACGTGAGCAGCAGCACGGCCGCTACCAGCCAGATATCAAAATAGCGCCACACAGACGTACGATTAACCATAACCAGCTATTGTAAAACGCAAACCGCCCGGCGGCGACACCGGGCGGCTTTTTTACAGAAACTATTTAGATTTACCGATCACAGTTTACCGATCACTGAATGGCGGCCCGGCGACGGCCGTTTGGCTGCAGCAGCGGAATCTCCGCCACCAACCGGCTCTCCTGTGCCGTGTTGTCCAGGTTCACCACCACGGTGTCCGGATTAATCTCCAGCCGCTTGGCAATGACTTCGATGATGTCATCCTTGATCTGCTCCAGCAGCCCTGGCGATACATCGGCCCGGTCGTGGATAAGCACCATTTGCAGCCGCTGCTTGGCGGTGGCCCCACTTTTTTCTTTTTTGCCCAGTAGTCGCTCGAACCAATTCATTGTGTACTCCTTAATTAGCTCTTGCTAAACCAGTTGTTCAAACGATTCAACAGACCCGTTTTGGGGGTCAAATCTACAAACGGAACCGTTTGACCTTCTAAGCGTTGGGCCACATTGCGGAAAGCCTGGCTGGCGCTGGAGCCGTTTAACCCGCTCATCGCCACCGGCGTGCCCCGATTCGACGAGATCAAAATCGACTCGTCTTCTGGAATCACACCAATTAGCTCAACCGCCAGGATGTCCAGCACGTCGTCGATGGAGAGCATGTCGCCGCGGGCCACCATCTCTGGCTTGAGGCGGTTGATGATAAGCCGCCCCGGCCCTTTTTCTTCCGATTCCAGCAGGCCAATGATGCGGTCAGCGTCGCGTACGGCCGAAACTTCCGGGTTGGTCACAATCAGCACATGGTCGGCGGGGGCCACGGCGTTGCGGAAACCACGCTCAATGCCCGCGGGCGAGTCGATGATGATATAGTCCATCTCCTGCCGCAGCTCATCGCACACTAGAATCATGTCTGAGGGACTGACGGCCATTTTGTCACGAGTTTGGGCCGCCGGGATGAGGTACAAATCGGGCTGGCGCTTGTCTTTGATCATCGCCTGGCGCAGGCGACAGCGGCCTTCAATCACGTCTACCAGGTCGTAGACAATGCGGTTTTCCAGCCCCATCACCACATCCAGGTTGCGCAGGCCAATGTCGGCATCGATGGCCACGACCTTCTTGCCCATCATCGCCAGGGCGGTGGCGATATTGGCTGTGACGGTGGTCTTGCCCACGCCGCCCTTGCCCGATGTTACGGTTACCACTTTTCCACTCATGATGTTATCTCCTACGAGATAGAGATTGGAGATTGAAGGCTGGAGATTGGTCTAATCTCTAATCTCCAGTCTCCAATCTCTTTATTATTTTTGCCACATTTCGGCCACAATCTGGCCGTTGCGAATGGCTACCTGTTCGGGAATAGTTCGTCCCCTCCTTTCGTCGGGGGAAATGGCAATTTGATCGGCGATGCGCAGCTGGGTTGGGTTAAGTTCCAGGGCACAAATAACGGCCGTTTCATCCCCCAACGCCCCGGCATGCACCAAGCCGCGCAGCCGCCCCCACACTATCACGTCGCCGCTGGCCACAATCTCGGCCCCAGGGTTCACATCACCAATGATCACCACGTGACCTTCGTGGTAGATGGAGCGGCCCGAACGCAGCGTTTCCTTGAGGATGAGGCCACCTTGTGGTGGATGTGGGGTAGCGGCCGCTGCCGTGGCCGTTTCCGGTTCCGGCATCTGCAATAATAAGTTGCCGTTTAAATCCGTCTGGCTACCGGAAAGGCGCGTGGCCAACGACAGCTCCCGGGCGGCTTCCCGGGCGCTCGGATCTTCGGCCAAAATGGCCCACAGTTCCAGCTGGTTTTGTTCGAAGAGAGTTTGCAGCTGGCGCAAATGATCTTTGTCCAGCTTACGATAACCCACTTGCAGCGCCACCTGGCTGCCGTGTAAAAACGCCTGCTTGTGTGCCAGCTCAGCATCAAGTAAGGCAACCAAATCAGCAAAAGAACCACGATCCGGCACCGAAATGAGGAGCCCTTCACGAATGCCTTTAATGCCAATTTGAGATGCTACCTGGTCCATGAATTGCCTTTACAGGTGTTTCCGGGTGCAAATGCGCCAGTAGGGGCAGATGCGGGATAATACAACAATACGCCTGTTGCAATAATACAACAATACCAGGCGAATTGCAAGCCCCAAAATTACATCTATATGCGAAGAAAGGCCGGTGCACGGAAATGTATAGGGTATAACTTGGGGAAACGGCCGTTCTTTTAGGAAACGTGAAACGTGAAACGTGAGCAGGTTCATCACGTTTCACGTTTCATTGAAACAATGCCAGGTCCGCCTCCACCATCAGCTGCATCAGTTCGGCAAACGAGGTGTGCGGCCGCCAGCCCAGCTCTTTTTCCGCCAGTGAATAATCCCCCTGCAGCACGGTGATTTCCGTCGGGCGCAGCAGCGCTTCGTCGCTCATCACGTGGTCTTGCCAGTCCAGCCCGGCGTGGGCAAAGGCAAGGCGGCAGGCATCGGCCACAGAATACGAGCTGTTGGTGCCGATGACATAATCCTTCGGCGTGTCGTTTTGCAGCATCAGCCACATCGCCTCAACGTACTCTTTGGCGTAGCCCCAGTCGCGGCGGGCGTCCAGGTAACCCAGCTTCAACTTGCCGTCTGGAGTGACCAACGGCCGTCCCAACTCATCCAGCGGCGGGTGGGTCACCTTGTTTTTGATGCAGGCGACAGCGGCCGTAATTTTGCGCGTCACAAAGTGCAGACTGCGGCGCGGACTTTCATGGTTAAACAAGATGCCGCCGCAGGCAAACAGGCCGTAGCTTTCGCGGTAGCAGCGGGTCATCATGTGGGCGTACGCCTTGGCAATGCCGTACGGATTGTTGGCGTCGATGGGCGTTGCTTCCGTGGCAGCAGTCGAGTGCACATTGCCGTAAATTTCCCGGCTGGTGGCCTGGTAAACGCGGGCCTGCGGGGCAAAATGGCGCACCGCTTCCATCACTCGCACTACACCCAGCGCCGTCACTTCGCCCGTGTAGAGGGGATGGCTCCAGCTGTCGGCCGGTACCGACTGGGCGGCAATGTTGTATACTTCGTCCGGCTGGTATTCACGCAACAGCCGGGCGATGCTTTCACTGTCGATCAAATCGGCCGCTTCGATGATAATCTTGCCGATGAGGTGCTGGATGTTGGGCTTGTCGTAGGTGGTGTTGCGGCGGATGGTGCCCACCACGCGGTACCCTTTTTCCAGCAGCAGGTCGGCCAGGTACGAGCCATCCTGCGAGGTGACACCAATAATGAGGGCGGTTTTGCTCATCTTGTTCTCCTTGAATTGAAACCTTATTTGTTAGCGTGTGGATTCCCGCCTTCGCGGGAAGGACAAGTTCGGGTACCCGGTTTAAGATTGGGCTTGATGGTAGCAGAGTTGGCGGCTTTAATTATACGGCCGTCCCACGCCACCTAAACTTTTACCAACCCCTATCCATTTTAAAACGTTATGTTAAATGATGAAGTCATTACAACCATCCAGCAGACAATCCCCGGCTTGATGGAAACGGCCGTAATCCCCGGCGTCTCCCTGGCCATCGTCCACGCTAACCATATCTGGCAGGCGCAGTGGGGTGTCATGAACACCGTCACCAACCAGCCCGTTACCAGCCAAACCATCTTCCAGGCCGCATCGTTAAGCAAGCCGGTGTTTGCCTCCGCCGTTTTGCAGTTGGTGCTCAACGGGCAGCTCAATTTGGACACCCCGCTGATCACCTACCTGCCCGCCACCGAGCAAGAGGCGGATCCATTGTTTGGCCACATCGTTAACGAGCCTAACCTGCACAAAATCACCGCCCGGCACGTGCTTTGCCACACGCCGGGTTTTCCCAACTGGGCCAAAGACGGCGAGAAGCTCAAAACTTCCTTCACGCCAGGCACGCAGTTTTCTTATTCTGGTGAAGGGTACCATTACTTGCAGCGCGTGTTGGAAAAGGTTGTCGCCCAAGATGCGCATGCCTGGATTCGCGCCGCGCTGCTCACGCCGCTCAACATGGCCCAAGCCAGCTTCACCGCCAGCCAGGCGGATGCGGCGCACATAGCCGCCGGTCACGACAAGGCAGGCAGTCCGGTTGACTTCAGAGAAATGGCCCAGATGGGCGCCGCACACAGCCTGCACTGCACGGCCGTTGACTATGCCCGGTTTCTCCAGACCATGTTACGGCCGTCTCCCGTCTCAACGCTCATGCTCACCGCACAAGTTCAGGTCAATGATTCCGTCTCCTACCAGGACAACTGGCCAAACCTGGACGCCCCACCAGACCCGCAGGTAGGCTGGGGGCTGGGATGGGGTTTGCAGGAGGGTGAAAACGGCCGCTTCTTCTGGCAGTGGGGCGACAACGGTGCGTTTAAAGCGTTTGCCGCGGGGCAGGTGGAATCGGGAACGGCCGTGGCCATCTTCAGCAACAGCCAAAATGGAACTAAACTGTGGCGCCCCATCCTGGAAACCACCTTCGGCACCCAAACGTGGCCCTCTCTCGACTGGCTTGAACGTACCTAATAGAAAACGCCTCAAAAAGTTGATTTCACCGCTTAATATCGTTAAACTTTCTGAAAATCAGAAATGACTGAAATACTGAAAGGGGCAGGTGCAATGGACAAAACAATTCAGGTAAGGCAACGCGGCACATTAACCCTACCAGCCGATTTGCGCGAAAAATATGGCATTCGCAGCGGCGATACATTTCGTCTGGTCGATTTAGACGGCGTCTTTGTTTTGACACCAATGGTGCCCATGGTACCTGAACTCGCCCGAGAAATTGAGCAAATGCGCCTGGACGCTGGGTTAACAACCCAGGAGCTAATCGCCAGCTTGCGCGAACAGCGTAAAGCTTACTACACTGAAAAATATAACGCCGAACCAAATGAGCCAGACCAGGCCTAAAAAAGTCCCGCGTGTTTTTGTGGATTCCGACGTTTTATTTGCCGGTTCTGCCAGCCCTAGTGAGCACAGCGCCAGCCAGGTCATTTTGCGCATGGCGGAAATTACCCTCATTGAGGCGCTCATTTCCGAGCAGGTTTTTACCGAAGTTGAGAGAAATCTGACAGCGAAATTGCCTCAAGCGCTGCCCAATTTTCGCCATCTGGTAAGCCGCTGCCTGCAAATCGTACCTGATCCAACAAGCACGTTAATCCAAGCACACCGCGGAAAGGCCGATGTCAAGGATTTACCTATTTTGGTAGCCGCCGCCCGCGAAAAATGCCAGTGGCTTGTAACCTTCAACATTGTCCATTTTCAACCTGGCTTAACTGAAGTTACGGTCTTGCAGCCGGGAAACTTCATCTTCATGGTTCGAGATTTATTGATGCAGCTAACCTAATTTTCCGCACTGAACAGGAGCACATTCCAATGATTGTTGTTGCCAGCAGCAACGGCCGTATCGGCATCAACGCGGCCACCGAAATTTTACGCCAGGGCGGCACGGCCGTAGACGCCGTCGAAGCCGGTATTCGCCTGGTAGAAGCCAATCCCGAAGACCACAGCGTGGGGTACAACGGCTATCCCAACATTTTGGGTGAAGTTGAACTGGACGCGAGCATGATGAACGGCCGTACCCTGGAAAGCGGCGCCGTTGGCGCGCTCAAAGGGTACGTACACGCCATCACCCTGGCGCGGCAAGTGATGGAACGCCTGCCCCACGTGCTGCTCGTCGGCGATGGCGCCAGCCGCTTTGCCGCCGAGATGGGCCATGTACCCCAGCCGGAAATGCTGCAGCCAGAAACGCGCACCGTCTGGGCCAACTGCCTGCGCGCCAACATGAGCGACAGCGACATTGAAGCCATTGGCGAACGCACCGATTTGGCCCGCTGGGTAGAGCTGGCCACCGACCCGGAACGGACCAAAGGCACCGTCAACTTCATCGCCCAGGACAAAAACGGCAACATTTGCACCGGCGTCAGTACCAGCGGCTGGGCGTGGAAATATCCGGGGCGGCTGGGCGATTCACCCATCATCGGCGCGGGCAATTACGCCGACAACCGCTACGGCGCCGCCGCCTGCACCGGCATGGGCGAGATGGCCATCCGGGCCAGCACGGCCCACAGCCTGGTGTTTTACCTGAAGATGGGCCTGAGCCTGGCCGAAGCCAGCGAGCGAGCCATGGCCGATTTGCGCGATTTGGGCGGCCGTTATATCAGCGTCATGAATCTGGTGGCCATTGACAAAGAGGGGAATCATGCGGGGTACAGCTCGGCAGAGGACCGGTCCTACATCTACCAAACCCCCGACATGCCAGAGTGCGAAGAACTGCCCCGCACCGTGGTTTCAATTCCACCGCGCTGGGGCAAAACAGGACTACAACGAATTTGAATAAACAACGAATGGGAACAGCCAAAAAATTCGTTTGTTACTCAAATTCGTTGTTGCCCAAAAAGAGAGGACCCCATGGACATCATCCGCACCCCCGACGGCCGTTTCGACAACCTGCCCGGCTTCCCCTTTGCACCCAACTACGTGGAGATCAACGGCCTGCGGCTGCATTACGTGGACGAGGGCAAAGGCGAAGTCATCCTCTGCTTGCATGGTGAGCCAAGCTGGTCCTACCTCTACCGCAAGATGATCCCGCCACTGGCGGCGCAGCACCGCGTTATTGTCCCGGATTTGGTGGGATTCGGCCGTTCCGACAAGTTCATCGATCCCGCCGACTACAGCTTCAAGATGCACCGGGACGTGCTGGTTGGTTTTATTGAGGCGCTGGATTTGCGGCGGATGACGGCCGTTGTCCAGGATTGGGGCGGCCTGCTCGGTCTCACCATTGCCACCCAGATGCCGGAGCGCTTTGCCCGGCTGGTGATCATGAACACCGGCCTGCCCACGGGGATGTTCCCCATGCCGGAAGCGTTTATGCAGTGGCGCGCCGCCGCCGAGCGGTTGGGCACCAGGCTGCCCGTCGGGCGTATTATCCAAAATGGCACCGTGACCCAACTGCCCAGGGAAGTGGTGAAAGCGTACGAAGCGCCCTTCCCTGATGAGCGGTATAAGGCGGGAGCGGCCGTATTCCCCCTGCTCATCCCCCTCAAACCAGCGGACCCCGGCGCCAACGAGATGAGCCGCGCTCAGCGCCAGCTCACCCGCTGGACCAAACCCGCCCTCGTCATGTTCAGCGACGGCGATCCGATTACGCGGGGCGGCGACGCCCTGTTCCGCCGCGCCATCCCTGGCGCCAAAGACCAGCCAGAGATCACCATTGAGGGGGCGGGGCACTTTTTGCAGGAAGACAAGGGGGAGGAGATTGCCGGGCACATTTTGGACTTTATGAATAGGACGGCCGATTAACGACTGCTCATTGTGTCTCACACTGATAGAGAAGATCGTATACGAGTCATTTCTGCTCGCGAGGTAACGCGAGGTGAGAGAAAAATATATGAAGACTATGGCAAATAACACGAATTACGATGATGAATTACGCGAGGAATACAATCTTTCCGAGTTGAAAGACGGTGTTCGGGGTAAATATGTGGAGAAGTACCAGGCAGGCACCAATCTTATACTGTTGGAACCAGACGTTGCGGCCGTTTTCCCCACGAATGAATCCGTCAATGAAGCCCTGCGGCTGCTCATGAAAATTGCCAAACAAACCCTGAACCCATCAGCTTAGTTTACCTTTACCCCTGAGAATCATACACAGTCTGGGCCGCCGACACCTCGGCAATGTTTGCCTCGGCCCACAGGCGAATGGCCGCCAGCGGCGCACAGAGCGTTTCGCCCAGCGGCGTCAGCGCGTATTCCACCCGCGGCGGCACCTCGGCGTACACCGTCCGGTTGACCAGCCCATCACGCTCCAAACTGCGTAAGGTTTGTGTCAGCATCTTCTGTGAAATGCCACCGATGCCCCGCTGCAATTCAGAAAATCGCTGCGACCCTTCCTCTAAGACGCCAATGATCAGCGCCGTCCACTTGTCGCCAATACGGTCCAACACCTGCCGCGTTGGACAATCACTGGCGTACACATTGCCGTAAAGTTCAATTGTTTCCATTTGGTAACTACCCCACTTTTAAGTGCCTACTTCCCAATAGAGAGTTAATCACTTATAGTAACTATTGTAAACATTATAATCCAACTTAAGGAGCCTTACAATGAGCAAAATTAACCAACCTACCCTACTCGTCACCGGCGCTTCCGGCCAATTGGGCCGCCGCGTGGTGGAACTGCTGCTGCAAGCCAACGCCGGAACGATTGTCGCCACCACCCGCACGCCGGAAAAGCTGGCAGATTTAAGCGAACGTGGCGTCATTGTGCGCCAGGCAGATTTTAACGACCCGAACTCACTGGCTGCGGCCTTTGCCGGGGTGGATCGTCTGCTGCTTGTCAGCACGGATGCTCTGGGTGAGCCAGGTTTACGGCTCAAGCAGCACCAGGCGGCCGTGGCGGCAGCTGAAACAGCCGGTGTTGACCATGTTGTCTACACGTCGCTTGTCAATACTGGCCCAGAATCGGCCGTTCTTTTTGCCCCGGACCATTATGGCACCGAGCAAGCATTGGCCGCCAGCCAGCTAAACTGGACCGTGCTGCGCAACAACCTTTACGCCGATTTGCTGCTGTTCTCGCTGAATCAAGCCATTCAGATGGGGCAGCTGTTTAGCGCGGCTGGAGAGGGTAAGATCGCGTATGTGACGCGTGAGGATTGTGCCCTGGCCGCCGCAGCAGCGCTGATTTCGTCTTTTGACGGCCGTAGAATCCTCGACATCACCGGCCCGGCAGCACTTTCGCAACATGACCTGGCCAGCCTCGCCAGCGAAATTTCCGGGAAGCCGGTTGTCTATGTTCCGCTGGCGCTGGAAGTGCTGGTTCAAAACATGGTCGCAGCCGGACTGCCACAGCCCATCGCCGAAACGTATGCATCGATTGACACCGCCACCGCGCGAGGCCAGTTTGAGGAAGTGTCCGGTGATTTCGAAGAACTGACCGGCACCCGGCCAACGGCCGTTGCCAACTTTCTGGCTGCCCACCAAGAGGCGCTTTTGCCGGAAACGGCCGTTCAATAATTCTTGACAAAAGCTTTTATCAAAGATTACGCAGATTCGCCAGATTTTTAATCTTCTCAATCTGCGTAGTCTTTGATTTTTTCTCCCCCGCTGTATCTGTGTCCTATTCTTTTTGGTTCCCCTACTTTTCGTGTCCAAAATTTAGCCAGAATTTTTTTCAGCGGTATACTTGTTCAAAATCTAAACGAGGAGGTTAATTTTCATGTTTGTCAATAAAACTATATTGCTTGTGGGCCAAAACGGCAGATTGCGACTGAGCAATACGGCCGTATCCCCCCACCACCAACTTAACAAAAATCAACCGACTCGGAACCTCCCCCGCTAAAAATTCCACCGAGGGTATGTGCTTCCAGAGTCGTCTATTGAAAACCGCAGATTATGCAGACTGTGCAGATTTTGGGGTTATTTCTCCAAATCTCTTCTCACTCTGTGATCTCTGTGGCCAAAAAGAAGAAAAATGGACACAAAATCACTACATACCCTTGAATACCACAAGGTTCTCAACATTCTAGCTGGCTACACCAGCTTCAGCGCTGGCGAGGAGCTGGCCCGCAAACTCCAACCCACCACCGACCAGATTCTGGCCGAACAGTGGCAAAAAGAAACGGCCGAAGCCCTCCTGCTGCTGGATACGCACCACAACATCACCATCGGCGGCGCGCGCGACGTGCGCCGCCCGGCGGAAAACTCCAAGCGCGGCTTTACCCTGCCTGCCGAGGATTTGTTGGACATCCGCAGCACGCTCGTGGCTGCTCGCACCCTTAAGCGGCAGCTCATCAAAGTGGCTGATGAGTTCCCCTACCTGGCGGCCATCGCCGAGCTGGTGGAGGAAGTCTCCGGCCTGGTCGATGCCATCAGCAGCACCATCGACGAGCGCGGCGAAGTGCTGGACAGCGCCAGCAGCAAGCTGGCCAAAATTCGCGCCGATTTGCGTACGGTACACGGCCGTATCCAGGACAAACTCCAGCGCCTGCTCAACTCCAGCCAAAACCAGTGGCTGCAGGAACCGATCATTACGATGAGGAGCGGCCGTTACGTCGTCCCCGTCAAATCGGACGCCAAGGGCCGCATCAAAGGCATCGTGCATGACCAGAGCGGCAGCGGCGCCACCCTCTGGATGGAACCCATCGGCACGGTGGAGCTGAACAACGAATATCGCGGCCTGCAAATGAGTGAACAGGCCGAAATCGAGCGCATCCTGGCCGAGCTGTCTGACAAAGTGGCCGATGTGGCCGATCCCATCATCCGCATTGTGGAGCGCATGGCGGAGCTGGACCTCATCTTTGCCCGCGCCCGGTATGCCGCCATCATCAAAGGCGTGCCGCCGGACTTTGCCGATTGGCGCGAATTTGAACAGCCCAAACCGCCAAAACATGCCAACGAACTGGCCAAATGGACGCCACCGCCGCGCAATCCGCATCCTGGCAGCACGGTCTGGATTCGCAGCGCGCGTCACCCGCTGCTGCCACCTGGCGAAGTAATCCCCACCGACCTGACGCTGGGCGAGGACATTTTCACCGTGCTCATCACCGGGCCAAACACCGGTGGCAAGACGGTCAGCCTCAAAACCACCGGCCTCATGGTGCTGATGGCCCAATCGGGCCTGCACCTGCCCGCCGTGGAAGCGCGTCTCACCGTCTTCGACAACGTTTTTGCCGACATTGGCGACGAGCAGTCAATTGAGCAGAGCCTATCCACCTTCTCGGCGCACATGACCAACATCATTCGCATCCTGGAACACGTAGACGACCGCTCGCTGGTGCTGCTCGACGAGCTTGGCTCCGGCACCGACCCGACAGAAGGTGCGGCGCTGGCCCAGGCCATCACCAGCTTCTTGCGCGACAAGGGTGCAACCACGTTCATCGCCACCCACTACCCGGAGCTGAAGCTGTACGCCGACCAGCAGCGCGGTGCCACCAACGCCTCGATGCTTTTTGACGTGGAAACGCTCTCACCTACCTACGAAATGGCCATTGGCATCCCTGGCAAATCCAACGCCTTTGCCATTGCCCGGCGGCTGGGGTTGGATGACACCATCCTGGACGACGCTATGAAGCTGACCGGGGCAGGCACCAACGAAGCCGAAAATCTGCTGGACGCCATCTACGACCTGCGCGAGAAGATGGCCTCGGAGGAAGCCGCCGCCCGGCTCATCCGCCGCCAGCTGGAAGACGAAAAAGACGCCCTGGCCCGCCAGCTGGAACGGCTGGAAGAAGAGCGTGAAGCAGTGCTGGTCGAGGCACAAGAAGAAGCCCGGCAAAAGATCGCCGACATCGAGGAAGAGCTGCGGCAGGCGCGTAAGCAAATCCGCGATGCGCAATCGCTGAACAAGCTGAAGCAGGTGAGCAAGGATGTGGCCGCGCTGGAGGCGGAAGACGTTGAGCAAATTGCGCCTAAGGCGAACAAAACCCGCAAACCAACCAAAAACAGCCTAGAACTGGAAGTGGGCGACAAAGTTGTGGTGAAAGCGCTCAATACTGAAGGCGAAATCATCTCGCTGAGCAAGTACGAGGCGATGGTGGCCGTCGGCCGTTTACAAATGCGGGCCAAGCTGAGCGACCTGGAGTTTAAGAGCCGTCCCAAGGACGAAGCAGCGGAGATGGAATCCACGCCGGTAGTCAAGTCCAATTCGCCGGGCATGGAGCTGGACATTCGCGGCCGCCGTGTGGAGGACGGGCTGGAGGCACTGACCACGTTCATCGACCGGGCGTATCTGTCACACATGCCGTGGGTGCGCATCATTCATGGCAAGGGGACGGGTAAGTTGAGGACGGCCGTTCGCAAAGCCCTGCAAAACAACAAACACATCGTCTCGTTTGAAGAAGGCAAAGACGGCGAGGGCGGCGCGGGCGTCACCTTTGTGAAGTTTGCCGAGGATTAGCGAGATAGGTGACAGTCACTTTGGGAAGTGACTGTCACCTATCCAAACAAAAAGCCTTGCTGGAGCAAGGCCTTTTGCGGGAAGAGGAGAAAAAAGGAGGAATTGAAAAATCTATTGGAAAATGATACAGCTAGTTTAAGTTAGGGTACTATATAGCAGCAATAGGACTAACGTACTGATTTTTAGGTAAATTTTATGGTTTCTCGTTGTGAACACTGCGGACAAACGGTGATGGCCACAGACAGCCAGTGCTGGCACTGCGGGCGGCAGCTTTCAACGCGTGTCATTAAGCCAGAACAACGTCGGGCCCAGCCCAATACGGCCGCTCCCGCCGACACCCTTCCCCTGTCCCCCTTTCGCACCATTTTGCTCTACGCCGCGCTGACCGCCGCCACTCTGCTTATCCTCATCGCCACCACCCGTGCCATTGGGCAAGCGCCCATCTTCCTGGTGCACAGCAACAACCTGCCGCAGCCCGGCTGGCTGGCCTTTACCGACGACCAGCAGCAGTACACCCTCAATCTACCCGAATCGTGGCAGTTGGTAGACATGGCGCGCGCGCCCAGCGCCCCCGAACTGCGCAGCAGCCCGCCGCTGCAAGCGTTGGGCAGCACGTTTACCGCGCTCGTCAGTGATTCGCAGCTGCTTTTTTTGGGAGCGGAGGACACGGCCGTTTTCCCCGAAGGTGCCCCGGTTTTTGTTCTGGTCGCTCGCAGCCAGCGCCTGCAGCAGCTCACCCCGGAGCAGCTGGCCGCCTACGCCCAACAGCAGCTGCCGGGAAACGTCACCCTGGTAAGGGTTGAAACGCCTGAGGTGGATACGGCCGTTCCCATCACCACGCTCCTGTTCAACATCGAGCAAGATGAACAAATCTGGCGCTGCCTGCAGCACTTTGTGCCTGGCGACGAGGGGCTTTACCTGGTGAACACCTGCACCAGCTTCGGCCAGTTCCCCCTGCACCAGTCCGATTTTGAAGGCATCTTGCGCAGCTTCCAGCCGCTTGGCTCGTAACACAACCGTGATACTCACAAAGAGCATGATCTCACATCGTGTCACCTGGTCACCCTGTCACCTTGTCACCTTGTCAAGTATCACCTACCAATATCCCAGGACGTCAGTCCCATCCGCTTGACGCTGCTACCGGCACTTTGTACAATGCTGGCACGCTTTACTGGCGATCAACAATGTTTGGTTGATCTAAAACCGATGGGTCAGTAAGCAGAAGTGGCGACCTCATGACAAATAAACAGAAACTGGCAGTAGAACATAATCAATCCGGTCTCGTATTCTACGATTCCTGGCAAATTGATAAGGCAGTAGACGCTTTTACTGCGGCCGTTTCTGCCGATCCACAAAACCCTGAGTATCACCTTAACCTGACCCGCGCCTACACGCGCGGCGGCGACTACGATCAGGCCATGGCGGCCCTGGGCGGCTACCTGCAAACCGAAACGGAAGGGGATGTCGCCGCCCGGTACGAACAGCTTTTTTCTACCGGACTGGACGAAGTTGAATCGGACCTGATCGAAGGCATGAAGCAGCTAGACATGCCCCTGCCGCAGATTGGCAAAGCGATTCAGATGTGGTTGGAATATCGCATTGCCATTGGCCGACGGCCGTTACGCACCCCCAAACCGTCACTCTGGGCCGGGGCGCTGGTGTATGCCATCGTCAAAGTCAACTTTGCCGAAATTTCGCGGGCGCAGATTGCGGCCGTTTTTGGCATCAACGAACGCTCTCTCAAAGAAAAGTACCAGGAAATCGTCGAAACGCTGGACCTGATGCCCGCCGACTACCGCTACTTCACCGGCGAAGAAAACCCGCTGGACAAGCTGGTTGAAGCGGCCCAACTGCTCGAACAGCTCGATCGCCACTTCCAGGAAGATTAACAGCCCCACGTTTTCCCCATTCATTGCTTCGATTTGCAGACCAGTCACGAACAAGGAGGTTCGATGGCGCATCTTAGAGATTTTATTCAACTCAAAACAGTGCAGGGAACGGCCGTCTCCACTCCACAACACACCCTCATTCCCGAATCCCAGGCGCTTATCATCAGATTTCCCTTTGGCGGATTTGTGTGGCAGCGGCCAACGGCCGTATTCGTCCAAAACGGCGAACAAAGCGAACGCCACTCCATCGTCGACGTCACCCGCCTGGCCACTATCAGCGTGATGGCCGCCGGTCTGCTGATCCCGCTGCTGTTACGTCTCATCAAAAAACAAACCACGTAGCCGCGCTTTCTTAACGCGCCCTATTTGCCCCAAAGCGAGGATTGGAATCCTCGACTACACTGCTCAAAAGGAGTCCACATGAGCGAAAACTTTAATAAACTGATACTCGAATCGATCCCCGATCAAGAATCTGCCAATGAATTGATGAGCAGATTGTTTGACATCACCCGCGCTGACGCCGTGTACAGCCAGCCCGTCACCGTGGGTGATCACGTCATTATTAACGCGTCGGAATATACGGCCAGCCTGGGGGTAGGATATGGCGGAGGCGGAGGCGGCGCCACCGGTACCGGCTCCGACCAGGAAAAATCCTCGGAACAAGCCAATGGTTACGGCGGTGGCGGCGGTGGCGGCGGTGCGACCATGTCCCGCCCGGTGGCAGCGATCATCGTCAGCCCCAGCGGCGTGCGCGTGGAGCCCATCGTCGACGTCACCAAAATCGCCATCACCATGTTTACTGCCCTCGGCGCCATGGCCATGGCCCTGCGCAAAATGAAAGGGAAATAGGACACTGACAAACACAAATTTTCACTGATTTTTGGCTTTAATCTGTGTAAATCATGTCTATCAGTGTCCCCTTTAAAAATGGCAGCCGCGCAGCCTTCCATCGTCTACAGACCAGCCCAGGCTAGCGATGAAGCCGCCATCAAGGCGCTCATCCGGGCGGTCAACATCAACCCGATGGGGCTGAAGTGGCCGCGCTTTCTGGTGGCGGTAGCTGAAAACGGGGAATTGATCGGCTGCGGGCAAATCAAATCTCATCGCGACGGCTCACGCGAACTAGCCTCCATCGCCGTGCAAAGAGCGTGGCGGCGGCAGGGCATCGCCGCCGAGATTATCCACCGGCTTCTCGCCGATGAACCGCCACCCGTCTGGCTCACCTGCATGGACCGGCTGGTGCCGTTTTACCAGCAGTTTGGCTTTGTGGAGGTGAAGGGTGGTGACGGCCGTTCCCTCCCCCTTTACTTTCGCTTCATTCGCACCATTTTCAAACCAATCCAAAAACTCAGCCGCATCCCCGGCTATCTGGCCATCATGGTCTGGCCCAATGAAATAGGACACTGATTAACGCAGATTAACGCTGATCTTTTTTATCCGCGTCATCCGCGTTAATCCGCGTCCCAATAATTTTAGCCCTCGGAATTCTAACCAGCTCTGCGGTAAAATACTCGCAAAACCCTCTGTGATCTCTGTGCCCTCTGTGGCAAAAAAAGGAGCCCAACATGCAGTCAAAAGAGTTCGGCCAAACCAACTTAACCGTCACGCCCCTCGGCCTGGGGCTGGCTGCATTGGGACGCCCCGGCTACATCAACCTGGGCCACGCCACAGACCTGAACCATAGCTACGACGTGGCGGCCATGGAAGCCCACGCCCACACCGTGCTGGACGCGGCCTGGGAGGCTGGCATTCGTTATTTTGATGCCGCCCGCTCCTACGGCCGTGCCGAAGCCTTCCTCGCCAGCTGGCTAACCAGCCGCCACATCGACCCCGCCAGCGTCACCGTAGGCTCCAAGTGGGGCTACACCTACACCGCCGATTGGGAAGTCACCTTACCCGCCGGGCAAAAGCACGAGGTCAAAGACCACACCCTGCCCGTGTTGCAGCGCCAGTGGCAGGAATCGCAAGACTTGCTGGGCGAACAGCTGAACCTGTACCAGATTCACTCGGCCACGCTGGACAGCGGCGTGTTGGACGACACGGCCGTTCTCACCCACCTCGCCCATTTACGCAGCACCGGCACCGTCATTGGCCTCTCCCTCAGCGGCACCGGCCAGGCCGACACCCTCTGGCGCGCTCTAGAAATCGAGTTTGAGGGGCAGCTTTTGTTTGGTTCGGTGCAGGCTACCTGGAACATTTTGGAGCAGTCAGCAACGGCCGTTCTCACCGCCGCCCACGAAGCAGGTTTGGGTGTCATTGTGAAAGAAGCGCTGGCCAACGGCCGTCTCACCCCCCGCAACCAATCCCCCGATTTCCAGCCGCAAATGCACACCCTCACCCGCCTGGCCCGGCAGCACCACACCACCGTCGACGCGCTGGCACTGGCCGCTGTCCTCAACCAGCCCTTTGTCGATGTGGTCCTCAGCGGCGCGGCCCAAACCGACCATCTGCTCGCCAACGTGGCGGCGCTCCAGGTGAACTGGACGCCGGATTTGGCGGCTGAACTGCTGGCGATGGAGGAGGAAACGGCCGTCTATTGGCAAATCCGCAGCGCCCTCCCCTGGAACTAAGCCCGAACATAATTTCTTACACGATTCTGACGTAGGACTATTGTTTATTGAGGGGTACTCCCTAAAATACTTTAGACCTATTGTGAAGTTACCACAGTAGATGAATACTGTAACAGATCGATTGTAAAGCGACAGAATCAGATCCCTCTTCCTTGCCTGGCAGCCATCGCGTAAGATAGAAGGATAGAGAGTCAAAGTAGCGTAGCTTTAAGCAGATTGAACCTATAAGCACTTTAAGATTCGAGTCGAAAAAGGACAAACTCATGGAACGCATACCCCATGTAACAGTACCAATCGTTCCCCTGCGCGGCGGCGTCGTATTTCCCGGTGTGACCACAACCATCTCCATCGGGCGGCGGCGCTCCCTGGCAGCGGCCCAGGCCGCTGTTGAGCGTGGGGGCGAACTGCTCATCCTCGTCCAATACAACGCCGACGTCGAGCTCCCCAAAAAAGAAGATTTAGTTCCGGTGGGCATTTTGGGCACCGTACGCGACGTGCTGCGCACCCCTCACATGGGCGTGCAGATGCTCGTTGAGTTACATCGCCGCGTGCAGTTTGAAGGCCTGGAAACGGCCGAACCGTACCTCACCGGCCAGTACAGCGAACTCACCACCATCCGCGACAGCGACAACAGCCAGACTATCACCGAAGCCATCGCCTACCTGGAACAATACGCCGATGCCCTGGGCGAAGCCAACCAGCAGGTCATGGCCGTCACCCGCAGCAAAAACAGCGCGGGCGACCTGGCCGACTACATCGCCGGGCTGCTCAACCTGCCCTTCGAAACTGAAATCGAACTGCTGGCCTCCACCGATGGCGAGCGGCGGCTGCAAATCACCATTGAGTTCCTCAAGCAGGAACTGCGCATCACCGAAGTACGCAACAAGATCCAGCAAGATGCCCGCGAAGGCGCCGATAAGGCCCAGCGCGAATACCTGCTGCGTGAGCAAATGCGCGCCATCCGCAAGGAACTCGGCGAAGACGGCGAAAGCGTCCCCGACGAACTGCGCCAGAAAATTGAAGACGCCAAAATGCCCGAAGACGTACACGAACGGGCCATGAAAGAACTCAAGCGGCTGGAGTACCAGGGCCAACAGTCGGCCGAAGCCAGCGTCATTCGCACCTACCTGGAATGGCTGGTGGAACTGCCCTGGAACAACGCCACCGAAGATAACCTGGACATCCACCACGTCCGTGAGGTGCTCGACGAGGACCACTACGGCCTGGAAGACGTAAAAGACCGCATCGTGGAATACGTCGCCGTGCGCAAGCTGGCCGGTACCAAAATGCGCGGCGCCATCATCAACCTGAACGGCCCGCCAGGCGTTGGCAAGACCTCCATCGCCACCTCAGTTGCCCGAGCCATTGGGCGCGAGATGGTGCGCATCAGCCTGGGTGGCGTGCGCGACGAAGCCGAAATTCGCGGCCACCGCCGCACCTACATCGGTGCCATTCCCGGCCGCATCATCCGCGCGCTGCGGGATGCCAAAACGCGCAACCCGGTCATCGTGCTGGACGAGATCGACAAGGTTGGTACTGACTGGCGCGGCGATCCGTCGTCGGCGCTGCTGGAAGTGCTGGACCCGGAACAAAACACAAACTTCACGGACCACTACCTGGAGGTGCCGTTTGATTTGAGCCAGGTGATCTTCATCACCACGTCCAACCAGCTCAGCACCATTCCCGCGCCGCTGCTGGACCGCATGGAAACGATCACCATGCCCGGCTACATCGAAGAAGAAAAGGTAGCCATTGCCGAAGGGTATTTGCTGCCCAAGCAGCTAGAAGGCCACGGCATTGGCGACGCGAAGGTGACGCTGGACAAAGAGGCTTTGTACCACCTGATTCGCTACTACACCCGCGAAGCAGGCGTGCGCAACCTGGAGCGCAGCATCGGCTCCGTGGTGCGCAAGATTGCCGTGAAGGTGGCTGGCGGCGAAGCCGGTCCGTTCACGGTGACGCCCGACGAGATCACCGAATACCTTGGCCCGCCTAAGTTCCGCTACGGCGTGGCCGAAGAGAAGGACGAGGTAGGCGTAGTGACGGGCCTGGCCGTCAACAGCTTTGGCGGCGACACGCTGCCCATCGAGGTGAGCCTGAGCGAGGGCAACGGCAAAATTACCCTCACCGGTTCATTGGGTGACGTGATGCGCGAATCAGCCCAGGCGGCCCTGACCTACGCGCGAGCCAACGCACGTTCGCTGGGGCTGGAGCCGACGATCTTTGACAAGGTGAACCTGCACGTGCACGTGCCCGATGGCGCGACGCCGAAAGACGGCCCCAGCGCGGGCATCGGCATGGCCACGGCGATTATTTCCGCCTTTACTCGCCGCCCGGTGCGCCGCGACGTAGCGATGACCGGCGAGGTGACGCTGCGCGGCAAGGTGCTGGCCATCGGCGGGCTGAAATCGAAGACGATTGCGGCCCATCGCGCCGGGGTGAAAACGGTCATTTTGCCCAACGACAACGCCAAGGACATCCCGGAGCTGCCGGACAGCATTCGCGCCGAGCTAGAGCTGATCCCGGTTAGCCATCTGCACGAGGTGTTGTCCATCGCCCTGCTGCCGAGCAACGAAACCCCGTTTACGGTTGATGGCAGCAAAGAGGGTATGAACGTGCCGCTGCCCAAAGCACCCAGCGGCTCCGGCATCCCCCCCCTCCGCGCCGACAAAAATTAACCAGTTGGTTTGACACAATTCCAGCGCCGCTGTCTGAACAGGCAGCGGCGCTTTTGTTTTGCAGAGTGACACAGACTAACGAACTCAAATTGTCAATCTGTGCGGAAAGTTTTATACTGCTTTAGATTTTGTCGGTGGCCAGAAACGCAGGGAAGACTTGATATCCATGTTGCATAAAATCCCAAGATTCGCCTTATGCGAAGATTTTGTTGCAATTGATCCCGCTGCGGTATGCTAGGCAAACTACACCGCTATTTTGGATTGTACAAGACGAAAATCAGGGGTTTATACATACTTATCAAGTTGTTGAATATATGTCAGCCTGCCTACCTATCTCAAGTTATTGTGAAAATACATAATGGCTAAAGACGACATAGTAAGAAAAATTTATATAGAAGATGATTTATCAAACTTTGAGGATTTTTTTGATCTGAATTGGTTTAAGAAGCTCAGTAGATTAGTAGAAAATACAAGGATTGAGAGAATTGTCGGAAATTTTGGCGTAAGCTGGTGGGGGATTGCAAGAGCGTTTATTCTTCCCTGGCTTTTAGTGACAGGCGTCTCTGATGTGATAACTGAGACTGCACCAATTCGTTTGGCAATACCGACAACAAAAGTATGGAACGAATATTTAAAGCACAATGAGTTTAATGTAGCGTTGTGGAAGCTATCAGAAAATGTCTATTGTTCCATATACTTTGCATATGAAAATTTGCTCGTGGATACTTTAAAGGAAATTCTTGGTACTTCAATTCGCGTTACGCACAGAGATTTCAACGAAAAGCTACGAGATGTCTACGGTAGCGAATGTGCTCACCGAATATGGCATCAAACTTTAATCTATGCAGCACGAGAAACAAGAAACAGTATTGTTCACAATGGTGGCAAAGCAACAAATGATCTCTTGAATGTGAAACCGCTACCAAACTACATTCAAGATGATGACGTAGTGATTTCGGCAACTGTTACACGAGAATTATCTAACAACCTGAAACCCCTTGTTTACGAACTTGTAGAAAAAAGTTTGGAAAAAATCGAAACATGACCCTTTGTTCTGGAAAGGTATTTCGTATGCTGTGGCCGGACTTCAGACCGCGTCACTTTAGTCGCTTTGCAGTTCGAATTGTGAGTATTAACTGCAAACGGTGTGCCAGAATACGGCCGTTACCCATCCCAACACATGAAAGTGAGAAAAATCTATGGCCCCCATCATTCGCTTAAAAGATGTCATTGAAAATATGGATGCAGTTGGTGATGAAATCAAGACATTCTTGAATATTCGCACCGGAGAATTCGTTACGCTCTCGACTGAAGCACTTGGCGCTGCGGAAGAAGGCGAGGACATCCAGAATTTCCCAGAGTGGCAGCAAGCCGTCATTCAACAAGCTGAAGCGGTATTGTTCACAAATGATTATCGGGAGCTGCCAACCAGGTTTGATATTCATGAATACAAAATCATGGAAAACTTCTGCTACACAGTGGAAGATGAGGCGTTAAGTCGCCGTTTGTTGAACGGCATCCAAGGGCGCGGCGCGTTCCGATATTTTAAGGATACCGTCTATCAATTTGGAATAGAAAGAGATTGGTATCAATTTCGGGAACAAGCATTCAAGGAAATTGCCATCGAGTGGCTGCAAAGCAGTGAGATTGCCTACACAGACGAAAACGAAGAAGGTTAATGCGATACGGCCGTTCCCCTTCTCCCCATCCACATCCCCAAATAAATCGGGTCACGACCAACTCATCAGGCAAAGCGATTAACTCAGGCAAAGACGCAAAGGTGCAAAGGAAAACTTGGCGTCTTAGCGTGAAATTTTATGGCAACTTGCTCGTAGCCCCAAATTGATCTACATCAAGGTCATCCCCCCTCTCATCTGCTAAAATAAGGGCTGCTTAACCAAATCCTGGAGATAAAAGATGAGCGAACCAACCTATGGAATTGTTGAAAATTTAGCAGCACTGCTGCCGGAAATCCCGGCGGAATCGATTGTGAGCCGCAAGGTATACAACGATGATGTGCTGAAGGTCACCCTGTTTGGCTTTGCCGCCGGGGAAGAATTGACGGAACATACGGCCGCTTTCCCCGCCACCCTCCACTTTCTCAGCGGTGAAGCCACGCTGACCCTGGGTGAAGATACCTTCGAGGCCCAGGCGGGCACCTGGGTGCAGATGCCCGCCCACTTACCGCACAGTGTTTTAGCCAAAACGGCCGTTACCATGCTGCTCACCCTCACCGTCGCCAAATGAAACAGCCGTTTCCCCGCATCCAACTGCCCATCATGATTGGGGTGCTGCTGGCCCTGCTCGCCGGGCTGTGGGCCGGGCTGATCCGCGTCGGCTGGCAGTGGCCTGCCCTGCAGCCGCTGCTGCCCTCGCTGCACGGCCCGCTGATGATTTCCGGCTTTTTGGGCACGTTGATCAGCCTGGAGCGTGCCGTGGCCATCAAACGGCCGTGGACCTACCTCGGACCAGTGCTGAGCGGCATTGGCGCAATCTGGCTGGTGGTGGGGCTACCGCTGCCGGTGGGGCAGTGGCTGCTGCTGTTGGCGAGCGTGGGGTTAACGGCCGTTTTCACCCACATCGTCCGCCAGCACCCCGCCAGCTACACCATAACAATGGGCCTGGGCGCGCTCTGCTGGCTGGTGGGCAACGCGCTTTGGCTGAGCGGCTGGCCTATTTTCCGCATCGTTTACTGGTGGGCAGGATTTCTGGTGCTCACCATTGTTGGTGAGCGGCTGGAGCTGAGCCGCGTGGCCCGATTGTCCGCCAACACTATCCGGCTGTTTGTGGCGGCGGTGGCCCTTTTTATGGCCGGATTGCTAACGGTGCTGGTGTGGGGTGGCCCTGGCACGCACCTCATCGGGCTGGGGCTGATGGCCCTGGCCATCTGGCTGGGCCTGTTTGATATCGCCCGCAAGACCGTGCGCCGCAGCGGACTGACGCGCTTCATCGCCGTAAATCTGCTGCTGGGCTATGTCTGGCTGCTCATCGGTGGATTGGTGGCGCTGCTGCTGGGACAAACGGTTGCCGGTCCGCGCTACGATTTTATGCTGCACGCCGTCTTTGTCGGCTTTGTGTTTGGCATGATTTTTGCCCATGCCCCCATCATTTTGCCCTCGATTTTGCCCATCCAGGTGCGTTTTCACCCGGTTTTGTACGGGCCGACCATTTTCCTGCACCTGGCGCTGCTGCTGCGTGCTCTGGGCGACGTCGGCGGCTGGCAGCCAGTGCGCGCCTGGGGAGGCCTGCTCAACGCCGTAGCCATTCTGTGGTTCTTAGGCCAGATGGTCTACCTGGCCGCCACCGCCCGCCAGCTTCATGAGCTAAAATAAAAGGGACGCGGATAAACGCGGATGAACGCGGAGCTTTTAATCCGCGTTCATCCGCGCTCGTCCGCGTCCTATTTTCCGCTTTTACGGGAATGACTCTCGTTATTAATTGATCTCTATGTCTGATTCAACGAACAAAACGCAACGGCCGTCTCGCCTGCGCAAACAATTGATTTTACCGGCCGAGCACGGCTCCTGGAGCTGGCTGCTGGTGCCGTTTTTGGTGGGAACGGCCGTGGCCGAAACGTTTAATCTGCCGGTGATTTTGGTGCTGCTGGGCGGATTGGCCGCCTTTTTGCTGCGCCAACCGGCCACCGTCTGGCTCAAGGTGCGGCAGGGGCGCGGCCGCAGCAGCGATGAACCGCTGGCGCGGCGCTTAATGCTGCTCTTGGGCGGCATCGTGCTGTTGTGTGGCGTGGGGCTGCTGCTTTACGGCCGTATCGTCATGCTCTCGCTGCTGCTGCCTTTTGCCGCGCTGCTGCTGGCCTACGTGCAGGTGGGGCGCAGCCGCCAAACCACCCGCACGCTGCACATGGAACTGATCGGCGCGGCCGGGCTGGCGCTGATGGCCCCGGCGGCGATGCTGGCCGCCATTGGCACGTCGTACCCGGCGGTGTGGCTGGTGTGGGGCCTGATGGCGGCACAGAACGTGCTCGGTGTCTTTTACGTCCGCCAGCGTATTGCCGATACGCATGAACGGCCGTTTAACCGGCAGCCGTTGTTGTGGAGTCATGTGGCAGGATTGGTTGTGGTGGGGGGAACGGCCGTAGCGGGCCTCATCCCCTGGCTGGCGGTGCTGCCCTTTGTCGGCTTTTTGCTGCGGGCTTTTTGGACGGTGCAGAGGCCACGCCCTATCGACAACATCAAGAAGTTTGGCTTCCAGGAAGTGGGCGTCGAGCTGTTGGGCGGGGCTCTAATCGCCGCAGGATACCTCTTGTAGCCGCGCTTTCTTAGCGCGTAAGACAGGCGCGGAAAGAATCCGCGGCTACCAGAACGAGATCCTTTTGTCATTCTGAACGAAGCGCAGCGCAGTGAAAAATCCCTTTAAACTTTGCCAACCAAAGCCAATGCACCATGGACAAGATTTTCAAATGTAAGGTTCCAGGGATGCTGGCTGACTCCTGTCAGCAGAGGACCTCAGCATGACAATTTCGCGAGACAACAAAAAACCGGATTTTGAGCCAAAACATCACTCAAAATCCGGTTTTTGTTTGAGGTGGAGATGGCGGGAATCGAACCCGCGTCCGAAAAATTCGGCCTCTAAACGTCTACAAGCTTAGTTGGTCTATTTAGAGTTGGCCATCAGGCGCCCCGACCAACTGGGTCAGCTGACAGCGAGCTGCTGACTCCCGAAAGAGCCGCTTGAGCATCTCTAGCAGCGTCGAGATGCAGCACGTTGGCGTTCATGTCGCCTAACACTCACCCGGCCAACGAGCGAATGAGGTAGACGGAGCTTCCGATTAGGGAAGCCGCACGCTATGTTTTAGCCGTTATTAGGCGGCCAAAGGCATAGCGCTGTAGTTGGTGCGTGCGTTTGCACTTATTGTTTGCTTCCAGTTTTACGAGGTGTAAAGCGTGCTCGGCTTGCAGTCCAGGACCAACCTTCCCCGTCGAAGCCAGTCATCCCCAGACGGGTGTAAGTATAGCAGATGAGGTGACGGCCGTCTATTGGAAGCGCGTTAGTTTTTGACAAGGTGAGGGGTGACAAGGTGAAGGGGTGAACGGCCGTTTCCCCCTTTCTTGCCACAAATTACGCGAATTTACGCGGAGGGTAAACGGCCGATCCCCACAAGGTTGCAATCTAGCTAATCCAATCAAGGAAGCGGTAGTAGTGGCTCAGCAGCGGGGCAAAACGGCCGTATCTTCTGTAATAAAAGTGCGTCACGGGCTGGATGGCGACAAAGGGGCTGGTCCGCTTTTGGCCGGAGAGCAGCAGGCCCGCCTCGCGGCCCAGGTAGGCGGAGAGGGCCACGCCCTGCCCGCTGTAGCCCAGGGCATAATGCACCCCGTTCAGCCGCCCGATGTGCGGCACCAGGTCGAACGTCTGCCCCAGGTTGCCGCCCCATGCATAAGCCAACGGCACGTCGGCCAGGAGGGGGAACCGTTTGACCATCTGCTGACGCAGCGCGGCGGCGCAGTCCAGCAAATCCTGCTCCAGTCGCCAATGCTGGTGGCTGCCAAATAGAAAACGGCCGTCCGGCGTCAGTCGAAAATAATGGTGCAGCCAGCGCGAATCCTGGGCAGTACGGCTGTCCGGGTTCAAATAGGTCTGCTGGGCCGGGGTGAGCGGCTCGGTAACAATGGCCACGCTGTTCATGGGGAATACCAGCCGCTGCACGGAGCGCACCAGCTTGCCCGTGTAGCCGTTGGTCGCCAGCAGCACCTCGCGCGCTTTGACGGTGCCCTGGCTGGTGTGCACCAAAAAGCCGTGGGCGAATTTTTCCAGGCGGGTGACGGCCGTTTTTTCACACAACAGGCCGCCCTGCCGGGCCACCGCGCCCGCCAGCCCGTACAAATATTTGGTCGGGTGCAGGCTGGCGCTCCAATCGTTGATCATGCCGCCAAAATACGCCTGGGAGCCAACGGCCGTTGCCGCTTCATCAGGCGGAAGCAGCTGCAGCGAAAAATCAAGTTCGCTTTCAAACCAGTCCGCCAGCGCCTGCATCGACGTGAAGTGGGAGGGCTTGGCCGCCAGCGTCAGGTGGCCGCGCCGGGTGAAGTCGCAGCTGATGCCCGCATCGGCGACCAATTCACCCACCAGGTCCACCGCCTCCAGCGACGCCTGCCACAGGCGTCGCCCCAGCGTTTCACCGTGCCGATCAAACAAGTTGGCCAGGCTCTGCCGGAACCCGGTGGTAACAATGCCCGCATGGCGCGAACTGGCGCCCGACCCGATGCGATCTTGTTCGAGAACGGCCGTCTCCACCCCGCTTTTGGCCAAAAAATAAGCGGCCGTGAGCCCCGTGTAACCACCGCCCACCACGGCCACATCGACCGACTCCGGCAGAAGCGACACCGGCAGGGTCTCTGGTCTAGGGAAATCATCTTGCCAAAAGGGGATGGTTTTCATGGCTCACGGTCTCAGGCATGCAGGGTTAAATGATGGCCTAATTGTCTGAAACTCTACGCTGGGGGTCAAGCGGACTTTTGGGGAAATCGTGAGCCCCTACCGAACGCGGAACTGCGGGACGTTTTTAGGCACCAACGAACCGGAACTGGGGTAGGTCACCAATGGTTCGGCGGCTTTAACGGTGACGGTGTGCCGCTGGCCATCGCGGGCCTGGAACTGCACCTGCCAGACGCCCTCGGCCAGGGTTTTGGTGGCGGTGTGTTGGAGGGCGTCCAGGTGCCATTCGGCCGTTTCCTGCCGCAAATATTGTTCCGCCACCTGCACCACCGGTTCATAACAGACCCGCCCGCGCAGCTTTTCCAGCCAGAGGGTGTGGTTTTGCAAATAGGCGAGTAGTTGGGGCACGTCTTGAGGAGTGAGACGGCCGTAATTCACCCCATCCGGCAAGGTCAGCAGCGTCGCCGCAAAGCGATGACCGCCCAGGTGCGTGGTCTCCCATAGGCCAGAGACGTTAGCCGCAGCCAGCGCCCGCAGCAGCGCCACGCCGTGCAGCGCGCAGCAGACGTCCCGCTTGCCGTTGGTGCACACCAAAATTTGTGGCTCTGTGGTGCGATTGGTTTCATAGCGCCCATCGCCTGCCACGATGTCGGGCAAATCCAGCTCCAACAGATCGTCGTAGCTGGCCAGATCAAAGCGGTAAACGCGGGAGCCAGTGTCGGCAAAACAGGCGACGAAGAAGGCCCAATCCGTCCGCTCCCCGCGCGGCTGTTTGATGAATTGGAGACGGCCGTTTACCAGCCCACCCTGTTCTGCCAGCCAACTTTGCACGGGCGCGGGCAGGTTGTTGTCACTGGTCGCCTTGGCCGTCCACGGCTGGTTGACCTCCAAAAAGAGCCAGACTTTGCTGGAAACGGCCGTGCCCGCCATCGGCTCGTCAATGGCCAACGACCAATCAGTGCAGTAAAAATCAGGGGCAGGTTGGGCAGTCGCTATCATTGTTTTGAACCGCAAAGCCCGCCAAGAAAATTAAAAACTTTGCGCTCTTCGCGTCCTTTGCGGTGAATTTTTACTCAGCAGGCGCGGCTGCGCTGCCTGTGGCGGCCATTGTGCGGCGCACAAAATCTTCCACCAGCAGCAGCGCGCCGCCCGCGTGTTTGATCGTGTTCAGCAGCGTGGTCATCGAATCGACCTCTTCCACCTGTTCGGTGACAAACCACTGCAGGAACTGGATGCTGGCGTAATCCTTCTCGGCCTCGGCAATGGAGACCAGGTTGTTGATCTGGTTGGTCACCTTGACCTCCTGGTCCAGGGCGAACTGTACTGCGTCACTGGCGCTCTCAAAATCATTGCGCATCTCCGGCAGGCCGGGAATGAGCGGCCTGGCACCCGCTTCCAGCATAAAGTGCACAAACTTCATGGCGTGCATCCGCTCTTCTTCGGCCTGGCGGTAGAAAAAGTTGGCCAGATCGGGCAGGGTTTCGCCATCAAAATACACGGCGATGGCCACGTACTGCGCCGAGGCGGTAAACTCGCTCTGGATTTGGGCGTTCATTGCTTCCACAACTTTGGGTTTGATGATCATGGATATCTCCTTTTGAATTGGACACTGATTAACACAGATTCACACTGTTTTTAAGCTGTGTCAATCAGTGTTCATCTGTGTACCATTTTCTTAGCTCGGCCAGAAAGCTTAAATTATACTCGGATGCAGAGGCGGGTCAGCGGCTTTTGTGAGGCACGACGTGGTTTTGGTAGAAGCAGGGCAGCGCGTGGGGGGCGGCAAACTGGACGGTGACGGCCGTTCCCTCCGCCAAACTGTTCTCGTGCGGCTGCCAGCTGTGGACGAGCGTGCCGTCGTCCAGGCGCACGCCGTACACAAAGGCGATACCCACAAACTGCCGCGAATCGATACGGCCGTTCCCCCCATCATCCGGCTTCAGCAGCAAATCATCGGGGCGCACGGCCACTTCAACGGCCGTGCCGCTGGCCAGGGGCAGCGTTTGCGGCAGAAGGCCCAGCGGCGTCTGCACCCCCTGATCGGTTACCTGACCCGGTAAAAAGTCGGTCTGGCCTAAAAATTCGGCCACAAATCGGGTGCGCGGCTGGTGGAAAATTGCTTCCGGCGGGCCAACCTGCTCCAGCCGTCCACCGTTCATCACCCCCACCTGGTCACCCATGAATAAGGCCTCTTCCTGGTCGTGGGTGACAAAAACGGCCGTTGTCCCACTCGCCTTCAACATCTGCCGCACCTCCTGGCGCATCGCTACGCGCAGGGCAGCATCCAGGTTGGAAAACGGCTCATCCAGCAGCAGCACCACCGGCTGGGGGGCCAGCGCTCGTGCCAGGGCCACACGCTGCTGCTGCCCGCCGGAGAGCTGATGCGGCATTCGCTCGCCCAGGCCGCTCAGACCGACAAAGCTTAACATCTCTTCGACCCGTTCCGATTGGCCTCGCTTGAGGCCAAAGCTGATATTTTGTGCCAGGCTCAGGTGGGGGAAGATGGCGTAATCCTGAAACACAATGCCCACACGCCGCTTTTCTGGGGGAACGTGCGTGGCACCGTCGGCCATAAGCTGGTGGTTGATTTCGATACGGCCGTTATCCAGCCTTTCAAACCCGGCAATCAGGCGTAGAGTGGTCGTTTTGCCACAGCCGCTCGGCCCCAGCAGCACTAAAATCTCGCCCGGCGCCACAGACAGGCTCACGTCATTCACAACAGGTTGGCCATCAAACGATTTGTAGAGGTTGCGGCAGGTGACGGTGGACATGCGGAATAATGGTTAATTGCTAATGGTTAATTGTTAATTGTTAATGGAAAGATGTGTGAACTGATCATTAACCATTAAAAATTTACCAATAACCATTAATTATTCTTTCTCCCGGAGCGTCATCCAGGCCAAGGGGATGGAGGAGAGCAGGAGCAGCAGCAGCGTGGGGGCGGCGGCGCGGGCGAAGAAGGCTTCACCAATGTTGGACCATATCTCGGCGGCCAGGGTGTTGAAGCCGAGCGGGCTCAAAATGAGCGTGGCGGGCAGCTCCTTCATGCAGGTGAGGAAAACCAGTGCCCCGCCCGCCAGCATGCCCGGCTTGACCAGCGGCAGGGTGATGCGGCGGAAAATGGTAGACGGCCGTTTCCCCAAACTCTGCGCCGCCTCTTCCAAATTTGCCGACACCTGCAGCAGTGAGCTGCGCTGTGCCCCAACCGCCTGGGGAATAAACAAAATGACATAAGCCACCAGCAGCATCGGCAGGGTCTGGTAGAGCGAGGGGGCGTAGTTGGTGCCGAAAAAGACGTAAGCCAGGGCCACCACAATGCCTGGCAGAGCAAAGCTGGCGTACGACAGCCTCTCAAACAACCGGCTCAGGCGGCCCGGATGGCGTACCACTAAAATGGCGATGGGCAGCGCCAGCAGCATGGCCAATCCCGCCCCCAGCAGCGAGGCCGAGAGCGAATGCCAGGCAGGTTCTACCAGGGTAAGCAGCGATTCGACGTTGGTTTGGGCCACACCCAGGTTTTTCACCGCCCAATCTTGCCGCAGGCCACGCCAGAACCAGTAAGCCAGTCCCAGTGACGGCACAATGAGCGCCCAGAAGGAGAGCAATCCCGTGAAACCCAGCCCCAGCCAGCGCCAACGCCCCAGCTTTACGGGGGTTTGGGCACGGGCCACGCCAACCGACACACGGGCGTAGCGGGTTTTACCCTGGGTGCGCTGCTCCAGGTAGAGGATGATGGCCGTTACCAACACCAGCACCAGCGCCATCGCCGCCGCCATGTCCAGCCGGTAGCCCTGGTAGCGATTGTAGATGATGCGGGTGAAGGTGGAATATTGCAGCATGGTCACCGCGCCAAAGTCGCGCAGGGTGTAGAGCATAACGAGCAAACCGCCCGCGGCGATGGACGGCCGTAAATACGGCAGCGTCACCCGCCAAAAGGCTCGCCAGGGGGACAATCCCAAACTGCGCGCCGCTTCCACCAGCGCCGGGTCCATCTTCTTCAGGGCGCTGCGCACGGTGAGGAAGATGAACGGATAGCTCACCAGGGTCAGCACCAGGAAGGCACCGGGAAAACCATAAAAGTTCGGCAGCCGTTCGACGCCGAAGATGGGGTATAAAATTTGTTGCAGCAAGCCTTTGGGAGTGAGAATGGAGGCAAAAAGATAGGCCGCCACGTAGCTGGGCACCACCAGGGGCAGGGCCACAAGCACCGCCCAGAACCGCTTGCCGGGCAAATCGGTGTTGGTGGTGAGCCAGGCCAGGGGCACGGCGATGAGGATGGAAGCGGCCGTAACGGCCACAGCCAATCCCATCGTATTACCCAAAATTTCCAGCGTGCGCGGCTGAGAAAGCGTTTGCCACGCTTCGGCCCAACCGGTGCCCACGCGCAGCAGCAAGTAAGCGGGGACCAGCAAGATCAAAGCAGCAACCAGCCCAGCGCTGCCGACCAGCAGCCAGTGAAAAACAGACCAGTGCCGCTGGCGCTGCCAGCCCTGTCCTAATTCAACTTTGATTCTCGGCAGAGAGCGTACTCTGCCAAAATCAGTCACACCCATGTTGGTTTCCTACAGTTGTTGAAAATATGTGCCGAAAAAGCCCGGCTACCCTCGGTAGGATTATGGGGGATTCGGTGTATAAAACAAGGGAGGGTGGTCAACTTTTGAGTTAACGAGCGATCAAGCAAAATCTACAACTGGTTAAGTCGAAAGTTAACCGAGGTTAATTCTGTGCGTAGCCGCGGATTCTTTCCGCGCCAAGGGAACGCGGTAAGAAACCGCGGCTACAATTTTTGGAGCATTTCGCAAATTCGTTTTACTCGATAATGCCCAGGTCGAAGAGCATGTCCTGGGTGCCTTGCAGATCGGCCAGGTCAGCCAGGGAGATGTTCAGAGCGATGCTGTCCAGTTCAGCAAAGGGCGGAATGCCCCCGCTAACGGCCACGCCTTCGACCACGGGATACTCATATGTTTGCGCGGCAAAAAATTGCTGCGCCGGTGTCGAAAGCATGAAATCCATAAAACGTTGGGCGTTGGCAGCGTTGGGGGCCGTGTTGAGAATGCCCGCACCAGAGACCATGATGAGTGAACCAGGGCCGCCGCTGGTCAGGAAATGGTTGCGCGCCGGGAAGCTTTCCCCTTCTTCGGCCAGGAAGCGGTAGAGGTAGTAATGATTGACAAAGCCTACGTCCACTTCACCCGCGGCTACGCCAGAGACGATGGGGGTATTCCCATCGTACACTACGGGGTTGTTGGCCTGGATACCGGTGAGCCATTCGGCCGTTTTCTCCTCACCCCAGACAGCGCGCATGGCCGTGACCATCGCCTGGAATGAGCCATTGGTCGGTGCCCAGCCGATACGGCCGTTCCACACCGGGTCGATGAAGTCAAAAATGTCTTGCGGCAGTTCCGTCGCCGGGTCGGTGATGACGCTGGTGTTGTACACTACCACGCGGGCACGGCCGGAAATGCCGACCCAGGTGCCATCTTCGGCGGCAAAGCGGGCCGGCACCCGCGCCAGCAGCTCATCGGGCAGCGGCGCCAGCAGGCCGGCCTGGGACACAGCGCCCAAACCGCCAGGGTCCTGGGCATAAAATACATCTGCCGGGCTGTTGGCCCCTTCCTCCAGCAGCACACCCGCCATTTCCGAAGTGCTGCCATAGCGCACCTCAACCTGGATGCCGGTGGCAGCGGCAAACTGGTCGATTATGGGCTGGACCAGGCTTTCACTGCGGCCAGAGTAGATGACCAGACTGCCGGGATCGGCCGTTTCGTTCTCAGCGGTAACTTCAACAATGCGGGTAACTTCAACCTCTACCTGTTCGGTAACCGTCTCGGTAACCGTGCGGGTGACTTCCACCTCTTCGGTTACTGTCTCAGTTACAACGCGGGTAACTTCTACTGGCTCAACGGTGGGTTGGCAAGCAGCCAGCAGCGCGGCAACAGCTATTGACAACAGCAGCCAGGCAGTCTGCTTGATCTTGGTTGGAAACATGTTCACTTCTCCTTAAATGAATTGTGTACACCACCTGCACAAGGTCTGCGGCAGGCGGCAGCGTTTGTTGATTCAACGGGTGATTATGCCGGAGGGCGTGGGGTTAAAACAATGACAGGCGATCATTTAAAAGTGAACGGCCGTTTGCAAAAATTTTTTACGGCCGTTCACTCAATTTGGATCGCGGGTTAAAGAAGAAGTTAACTGTAGTTCAAGAAGCGATTGGAGACTGGAGATTGGAGATTAAAAGCAGCCCATCTCCGATCTCCAGTCTCCAATCTCTGATCTTTCAAATTAAGGCGTGGATTTGGGCAACGGCCGTTGCCGTGTCGCCATCGTCCACCACCACGCTGATGCTGCACTCCGACGAGCCCTGGGCAATGGCAATGACGTTCACCTGCTGCGCCCCCAGTGCAGTGAAAACGCGGCCCGAGATACCCGGCGTGCCGCGCATACCCGCCCCCACAATCGTCACAATCGACACCGGTTCCTGCGCCCAAATGCGGTCGATGTCTTTGCGGGCCAGCTCTACCCTAAACTCATCTTCCAGGCTGCGAATAATCTTCTCCGTGGCGTCGTCGGGCGTGGCAAAACAAATCGACTGCTCCGAGGAGGCCTGGCTGATGAGCAGCACGCTCTGGTTGTCGCGGGCCACGGCGCCAAAGGTGCGGGCGGCAATGCCGGGAATACCCATCATGCCCTTGCCTTCCACGGTGATGAGGCCCAGGTTGTTGATGGCGGTCACAGCCTTGATGCCGCCATTGCCGTTGGGTGCGTCGGGCACGATGACCGTGCCGGGATGTTCCGGGTTGAAGGTGTTTTTGATACGCAGCGGGATGTTGTTTTCCACGCAGGGGCGCATCGTTTTGGGATGCAGCACTTTGGCGCCGTAGAAGGCCAGCTCAGACACTTCGCGGTAGCTCAGTTGCGGGATAGACCGGGCGGTTGGCACCAGGCGCGGATCGGCGGTCATGACGCCGTCCACGTCGGTCCAGATCCACACCTCGTCGGCGGCCAGCGCCTCGCCGAGGATGGCCCCGGTGTAGTCGGAGCCGCCCCGCCCCAGCGTGGTGGTGATACCCTCGGCATTGGCGGCGATGAAGCCGGTGACGATGGGCACAACACCTTTGGCCAGCAGCGGCCGTATCCGAGCTTCGGTCTTCTGCCTGGTGGCCTCAAACTGCGGCGTGGCGTTTTGGAAGTTGCTGTCGGTCACGATCAGCTCGGTGGCGTCGATGGCTTCGGCCGGGGTACCGGTCTGGCGCAGATACGCCGCCAGGATACGGGCGCTCATCTGCTCGCCCATGCCAGCCACGGTGTCCAGGGCACGCGGCGTGAGTTCACCCAGCACATAGACTGCCTGGCAGAGGGCCGCAAACCGGTCGATGAAACGGCCGTTTTCCACCAGGACTTGCTGCCGTTCACCGTCGGGGGCAAGCAGGCCGTCAATCGCTTCAAAGTGAATCTGGCGCAGCTGTTCAGCCAGCTGCTGGTACGTTTCGCCATCGCCGTTGGCCGCGGATTGGGCGCCGTGCAGCAGCAGGTCGGTCACCTTCACCGGTTTGGAACCCATGGCTGAGACAATGGCCACGGCCTGGCCCCACTGTTTTTTGGTATGTTGAATGAGAACGGCCGTTTCCCGCATCGCCTGCGCGCTGCCCACAGACGTTCCGCCGAATTTCATTACGAGTGTCATTGTAATCTCCAACTATGTACGTTAAAGGTTTAAGGGTTGCAGGTTGCAGGTCGCAGGTTGCAAGTTATCCTTACACAAAACTACTTGCCACCTGCTACTTGCCACTTGCTACTTGCTACTTGCCACTTGCCACCTGCACACTTTCCAATGCCTGCGCCAAATCGGCCAGTATATCGGCCGTTTCTTCAATGCCTATGGCAAATCTAACCAAATTATCTTTAATCCCAATCGTTAACCGCTCCTCAGCCGAAAGTTCGTAATAAGACATGATGGCAGGCTGCTCGATGAGGCTTTCCACCCCGCCCAGGCTGGCGGCAATGTGGGGGATCTTAACGGCATCTACCACACGCGCAGCGCAGTCGAGGGCGGTTTCGCCGGGCGGCACGGCCACCTCAAAACTCACCACGCCGCCAAAGCCGCGCATCTGCTGGCGGGCAACGGCGTGGTCCGGGTGCGAAGGCAGGCCGGGATACCAGACCCGGTCGATGGCCGGGTGGCGTTCTAGAAATTCGGCCACCGCCTGCGCCGAGCGGTTTTGCTGCTGCACCCGCAGCACCAGCGTCTTCAGGCCGCGCTCCAGCAGGTAGGCCGCGTGCGGGTCGATCACACCGCCCAGCATGCCCTGGCTTTGCCGCAGGGCGTGGATTAATCCTGCCTCACCTACCGCCACACCGGCCATGACGTCATTGTGGCCGCTGAAATATTTGGTGCCACTGTGCACGACCAGGTCAATGCCGTAGGCCAACGGCCGTTGGTTCACCGGCGTGGCAAACGTGGCGTCAATCATCGTCTTCACACGCCGGTGCTGCCGGGCAATGGCCACGATTTTCTCTAGGTCGGCCACGCGCAGGTATGGGTTGGTGGGGCTTTCGGTGAGAATGATGCGGGTGTTGGGCTGAATGGCCGCGGCCAGGGCGTCGTAGTCGCCCATGGGCACCTGGCTCGTTTCGATGCCCAGCCGCTTGAGAAAGGTCTGGCAGAACTGGCGCGTTTTGCGGTAGCTGTCGTCGGTGAAGATGACGTGGCTGCCGGTGGGCAGGATGGAAAGCAGCACGTTGGTAACGGCTGTCATCCCCGTGGGAAAGAGCAGCGCATCGTAGCTGCCTGGCAGATCGCCTGCTTCCAGGGCCGCCAGCCGCCGCTCCACCGCCTGCACGGTGGGGTTGCCGTAGCGCGCGTATTCGATACGGCCGTTGGTGCCACCCCACAGCTTGCCCTCCTGGAAGGCGATGAGATCGGCCGTGTTGTCGAAGGTGTAGGTGGCCGTCTGCCAGATGGGTGTGGTGAGGGCGTGGTTGGCTTTGGGCTGGCGCGTGTGGTGATTGCCGTGAACGGCCGTTGTCCCATTCGGTAGTTTCACTGCTTGTGATGCTTGTAGTTTGTCCATAATTCCTCGTCCTCAATAAGCTACAAAGTCCTAGAAGCGACAACGGTTTAGGCTTCAACTCCCAGACCTCTGTGATCTCTGTGGCCAAAACAAAAAGCCCCTCCTGGAAGTACAGAAGGGGCTCGTGAAATCAGTGTCGCCACGTCTCATCTTCCAGAAGATTACTGTTTCTTCTGCCGGAATTAGCACCTGTCCCTGTTGCGGTAATCGGTAGTCGGTTATCGGTTATCAGTTTACCGATTACGGATCACCGTTTACCGCTCACCGAAGGAATGGTTGCTGAGGTATCATCGGGCCGGTCCCTCCACCTCTCTGGATAAGATTTGCTTGCCTGGGCAAGACAATATTTAGTTGTGGGGCTGATGGTAACAAAAGTGAGAATGGTTGTCAAAAAAGAGGATCAGCCAATTGCTAAAATAGTTTGGTGAAATCCAGTCTGCTCCTCTACAAATGTTTTTTCAGCCGCTGCACGAAGGAATCCAGCCGGTACGGCTTTTGCAAGAAGCCCACGAGCGGTGGCGAGGTGAAGCCGCGTGTGGCATCTGCTTCGCTGTAGCCAGAGGAGAGCAGGATGCGCACGTTGGGGTCGATCTCCTTCAACGCCTCAAACGTTTCGTGACCACTTTTACCGGGCATGGAAAGGTCCAGCAGCACCAGGTCGATGGCCTCCGCCTGCTCCTGGTACAGGGCGATGCCCGCGTCGCCGTTGGCCGCCGCCAGCACGTTAATGCCTTCCATCTCCAGGATGTCTGATACTGCTTCACGAACGGCCGCTTCGTCGTCGATCACCAGGACCAGGCCGGAAACGGCCGTATTGGCCGCAGGCGCTTGCGGGGTATGTGGTGCCTCAACCGCAGCCGATGAAACGGGGAACAGCAGTTCAAATGTCGTACCCACGTCTGGTTGGCTTGTCACCTGCAGCCCGCCGTGATGACCGCGCACAATGCCCAAAACAGCCGCCAGCCCGAGGCCGCGCCCGGTAAACTTGGTGGTAAAAAACGGATCAAAAATCTTCGACAGCGTTTCGCTCGTCATACCGCTGCCGCTGTCTTTAACCTGCAAGCAAACATAGGCGCCGGGGGTTAATGGCTGGTTGGTGTAGCGCCAATAAGCCTTATCCAGAGAAGTGATTTGGCAAACGGCCGTATACACACGAATGGTGCCCGGCTGTTCGCCAATCGATTCAGCGGCGTTGATCAGCAGGTTCATCATCACCTGCTGGAGCTGGGCAATGTCCGCCTCAATCAACGGCAGCGCCTCGGCCAGGGCCAGCTCCAGAACAATTTGCTTGGGCAGCGCCACCCTGAGCAGGTCAATGCTTTCGCGGATGAGTGTATTCAGGTTTAATGGACTAATGGTAAACTGCCCTCCTCCCGAATAGGCCAGCAGTTGGCGCGTGAGGCCAGCTGCCTGTTCGGCTGCTTGTACCGCCTTGGTCACATGGGTATAGGCCGTGTGGCTGGGTGTCAGATGGGCCTGCGCCAACGATGCCTGTCCCAGCATGGCCACCAGCAAGTTGTTAAAATCGTGGGCAATACCGCCCGCCAACACACCCAGGCTTTCCATCTTTTGTGCGCGGTGCATGGCCCGAACCGTTTGGCGCCGCTCGGTGACATCCCGCGTGGTGGTCACCAGCGAAACGATTTCCCCGTTCTCATCCCACACGGGCGTGGTAATAAACTCAATTTCCCGATCCCCTTGCGGCATAGGAAACTGAAACTCGCGGGTGACTGGCGCCCGCAGCCGCCGCACAGCCGCCCAATCCTCGTCTAGCATTTCGCCAAACTGAGCAGGGATTTGCAGTTCAGGCCAGGTTTTACCCACCACCTGTTCGGCCGCCAGCTTAAGGAATCTCAGGATGTTCTCGCTGACGAAGCAGAGACGGCCGTTTAAATCAGCCACCAAAAAGTTATCCGGCGTGGCGCTCAAAATCGCTTCCAGCAGGCGCGTTTGCTGCCGCAGCTCTTCCGACAACTGCCGCTGTCGATCCTCTGCCTGCTTGCGCTCTACCACATTAGCCACCTGGTCCGAAACAAACATCAAAAACTGCCTGTCCTGCTCCGAATAGGCGGTGCTTTCCTCGTAGCTCTGCACCACCAGGGCGCCAATCGCCGTGCCCCGCGTTTGCAGCGGCACACCCAACCACGCCTCCGGCATGGTACCCTTCACTTCCAACACTCCCTGCTGGACGTAAAACAATATTTGTTGACGGGTAAGCAGCTGCGCCTTGTTGGTCCGAATGACAAACTCCGTCAGCCCCTTGCCCATCTGGTAAACACCGGGGGAGGCGTCGAATTTGTCGATGAAATACGGTACGCTCAGCATATCGTCTTCATACAGGGCAATGTAAAAGTTCTGCACATTCAAAATAGGGGCCAGCGCTTCATGAATGGCGTGGTAAAGCTCTTCCAGCGAAATATTGGTGTGGGCAACGGCCGCAATGCGATAAACGGCTTTTTGCAGCAAATCGGCCTGAACCCGCTCGGTGATGTCGCTGACAACTCCTTCCAGAAAGAGCAGATTTCCCTGCTCGTCAAAAACACCACCACCCACCTCCTCGGCCCAGCGCCACTCGCCGGACCGGTGCCGCAGGCGGTACACATAGTGAAACCTACCCTGCCGCTGCAGTTCGGCTACAGACGGCACCAGGCTGGCCTCATGCCGATCATCCGGATGAACAAGGTCAAGGAAAAGGACTTCCTGGTTTAAAAACTGTTCTTTGGGGTAGCCGGTTAAATCCTCAATGCCATCATTGACATAAAGATAGGGAAAGTTCGGTTCATTTTTACACAGGTAAATAGTGCCGGGCACGTTTTCGGCCAGCACGCGCAGCTGTTCTTCTCGCTGGCGCAGGGCAACCTCCGCCTGTTTTGCCTCAGTAATATCCCGCACCAGGCCGTTGAGCACGGGACGGCCGTCAAGCTCCACCACCGTGGTCGATATTTGCCACTGTCTTTCATTTCCCGCCAGGTCCACAAACGGGACCTCAAAAAAATGATTTCCCTTTTGCATCGCCAGTTTGAGATGTTCGCTATACTGCTCATACACTTCAGACGTGGCCCAGCGCCCAGGCTGCACAGCGCCCAAATCCGCTTCTTCAACGCCGAGCAGCTGCAACATTTTGGGATTGGCGGAGATAATCTGGCGGCTGTTTTGATCGAACAGGAAAATACCATCGTTGGCCGTCTCAAAAAGGCGGCGGTATTTTGCCTCGGCTTCCTGCACGGCTTGAAAGAGGCGTGCATTTTCCAGGGCAATTGACAGGTGGGTGGCAAAAGCAACAATGGCGGGCACGTCCTCAAGCTGCAAATTTTTACCTGCCACGTAGAGCATGCCTTTTACTTCTGAGTTGGCAAAAACGGGCGCCAAAATAGCGGGCAGCTTAAGAAACGGTTTGAGCACCGTTCCCGCAAAACGATAGATGTTCGGCGGAAGAATCTGGCGCATCTTTTCGCTGTTGTCGTGCAAAAAGACCGCGTCGCCCTGGCTTAAGACGACCTGATCCGCTCGTGAGGCATGCGCCGGATAGGTGAAATCTTGGCTGTTGATTTTCATGAGTTTTTCCGCCCGGTGAATGACGCGCATCAACCGGTCAGAAAAAACAATGGAAGTGATGTAGAGGTTTTCGCCAGTTTCGTCCAACATGGCAACACAGCCATGCAAACCCAGCTTAACCAGCTGCTCGCTAAACACCCGGTAAACGGCCGCTTCCGATTGGGCTGCCTGCTGTACAGCAATAGAGGCAGCATTTAGTCCCTGCCAGAAAACACCATTGTTGGGATTGTTCGCCAGGGAAGCCACCTTAAACTCGATCATGCCAAAACCCGCTTTTGACCAGAAATCAACCACAAACCAGGCAGTTCTCAAACAAAACAAATTAACAGCGAGAGGCGTTGATTTCCGGATCAGCTCATTGTGTTGGTTTAGTGTAACACAAAGGCTCCAGAGAACATGTGGATGAGTAGTAAAAAAGTAAGATGCGGCCTGGTTTTTCACTCAATTTATACTGACTCCCAGAAGGGGAAGAAAGTCACGGAAACGTCGAAAAATTTCCTGGGGCAAATCATTGTATTCAAATCAAAATCGTGTACTATTTCGCCCAAATTATTAACCATTGCAGAACGGCCGTTTCCCGGCACATCCATTGCAATTGCGACGAAATATCGTCACTGACCGGCATCTTGGGGTGCCGTCTTTTTTTGGAAGGTGGTGGGAAACGGCCGTCTGCGCCCAGTGCCCTTACGCCAAAGGAGCGGAAGAGGCAAAAGGACAAGTGAGACAAACGATGGAAAAACAGACGAAAAGTTATGTTTCCGCCAAACTGGAGGTGCGCAGCAATCCAGCCAAAGGCAACTATGGGCTATTTGCCCGTGAAGCGATCTCGGCTGGTGAGTTGGTGATTTGCTGGGCCGGATATGTCGCCACGGCCGAACAGTTTGAGCAGCTTTCTGATTTTGAACGCGAACACAGCGTGCAGATTGAGGAAAACCTGTACCAGATTCCTTATGGTGGCGGCGACGATCCGGGAGATTATGTCAATCATTCCTGCGATCCGAACCTGGGCTTGAGCAGCTCGATCACCCTGGTTGCTCTGCGTGACATTCAGCCTGGCGAAGAAGTCTGTTTTGATTATGCCATGACCGACAGCACCCCCTACGATGAATTTACCTGCGGCTGCGGCACTGCCCAGTGTCGGGGCGTGGTCACCGGCAGCGATTGGCAGCTGCCCAGCCTGCAAGAACGGTACGATGGTTACTTTTCGCCCTATCTCCAACGCCGCATCAACCGGCTGAAGCAAGAAAAAGAGGTCAACGAAATCATCTTCCTCTGACTGAAAGCACCTGGGAAGGGCCTTCAACCAGTGAAAGGTGGCCATCACTCTGCGTTTTCCAAAAATTAAGGGTGATGATCACCTTTTTTGTTTCAGGGAGTTGATTCACATATAATGCGCCGTTATGGATTTTGAGTTTAAGTTTGAGGTAACGGCCGTTGACCCCCACACTCACGCACGCAACGGCCGTTTCTACACCCCGCACGGCATCATCGAGACCCCCGTTTTTGCCCCCGTCGGTACCCAGGCCACCGTGAAAGCGATACGGCCGTCTGACCTGCACGAACTCGGCGCCACGCTGATCTTGAGCAACACCTACCACCTCTACTTACGCCCCGGCGATGAGCTGGTGAAAGAGATGGGCGGTTTACATAACTTCATGCAGTGGGATGGCCCCATCCTTACCGACAGCGGCGGCTTCCAGGTGTTTAGCCTCAGCGAGACACGCAAAATTGATGCCGACGGCGTCACCTTCCAAAGCCACCACGACGGCTCGCGCCACCGCTTCACCCCAGAGCGCAGCATCGCCATCCAGGAAAACCTGGGGGCAGACATCATCATGGCCTTCGACGAATGTCCGCCGCCCAACGAGTACGATTATGTCAAGCAATCGCTGACGCGCACCCATCCCTGGCTGGAGCGCTGCCTGGCGGCCAAAACCAGGGGTGACCAGGCCCTGTTTGGCATTGTGCAGGGCGGTGTTTTTGCTGATTTGCGGGAGGAGAGCGGCCGTTTTGTTACCAGTCTCGATCTGCCCGGCTATGCCATCGGCGGGCTGGCCGTGGGCGAAACCAAGCCACAAATGCACGCCGTGCTCGACGTGCTGCACCCCATCCTGCCGCCAAACAAGCCGCGCTACCTCATGGGTGTCGGCGCGCCGGAAGACCTGGTCAACGGCGTCATGCGTGGCGTGGACATTTTTGACTGTGTGCTGCCTACTCGTCTGGCGCGGCACGGCTCCGCCTTTGTGCTGGGTGGGCGGATGAACCTGCGCAACGCCCAATTCAGCCGCGATCCCGCTCCCATCGATCCAGCATGCACCTGCTACACCTGCCGCCACTTCAGCCGCGCCTACCTGCGCCACCTGGTGAAGGCCAATGAAATTTTGGGCCACATGCTGCTTTCCACGCACAATCTGCACTTTCTCATCAACCTGATGCAGCAAATGCGAGAGGCAGTTCGACAGGGAGCGCTGGCACAATTCGCCGCGGACTTTTTAAATCATTATGGGAAATAAGTAATTGGGTAATTGAGTAATCTGGTAATTACCCAGTTACTCAATTACCTTATTACTAAACCATACAATATCAAGGCAGCAAACTTTATGTCAATCATTGAAGCGCTTATTATTGGAATTATTCAGGGAGCCACCGAGTTTTTGCCCATCTCCAGCTCGGGTCACCTGGTTTTATTGCCGGAGGTCTTCAATATGACCAACCCGGACCTGACTTTGATCGGGTTGGTTCATGCGGGCACGCTGCTGGCGGTGCTCATCTACTTTCGGCAGGATCTGTGGAACATTGTCACGGCCGTTCTCCGCGGCCTCCCCCAAAGACAACCCTTCGCTGAAGCCGACGCCCGTCTCGGCTGGCTGATCGTCGTGGGGTCCATTCCGGTGGGCATCATTGGCCTGCTCTTTGCCGACTTTTTTGAGGAAGTATTTAGTAGCCCTGCAACCGCCGCCGGATTTTTGCTGGTTACGGCCGTTCTCCTCGTCATTGGTGAGCGCCTGCTCTCTGGCAAAAAAGAGCTGGCCCAAATGACCTGGACCGATGCCGTTGTCGTGGGTCTGTTCCAGATGATTGCCCTCTTCCCCGGCGTGTCGCGCAGCGGCAGCACCATCGTTGGGGGCCTGGCGCGTGGGCTGGACCGCCCCACGGCGGCGCGCTTCAGCTTTTTGTTGGGCATCCCGGCCATTTTGGCCGCCGGTTTGCAAGCAATCTTAGAGATTTTCAGCGTCAACGGCCGTGATTTTTCCACCGCCGTCTACGTAGTTTCTTTCATCGCTGCGGGCGTCACCGGCTATGCCTGCATCCACTGGCTGCTGACCTGGGTCAAGAAACACACGCTGTACGGCTTTGCCGCCTACGTCGCCCTGTTTAGCGTCATCTTCCTGGGTGTCTCTTTGTTGGGCAGATGATCTATGCTTGGCAGGGTGACAGGGTGACAAGGTGACAGGGTGACAAGGTGACAAGGTGACAGGGTGATAAAATGTCAGAGTATGCCCTTTGCCAGGTGTTTATTTTGGCTGCTGGGAGTGGGGCTGGTCATCAGCTGCTCCAGACAACCCGCGCCGCCGCCTACGCTGCCCGCTACGGAAGCTCCCGAGCTGCTGCAAATTGGCGTCACTAGCAGTGCCAGCCACCTCATTCCGCTGATTGAGGCTGTCTATGCGCAAGAAAATCCTCGGGCCGAGCTATTGTTTGTGTCCGCCAACAGCGACACCCTCACCACCGATCTGGCCAACGGGCAGCTGGACGCCGTCCTGGTGCACCATATTGCCGAAGGGGAACCGCGTTACTTCAACCCGGTGGCGCTGGACGGCCTGGTTTTTGTCACCCATCCGGACAATCCCGTGCAGGCGCTGAGCAGTGCTGAGGTGCAGGCGATTTTTAACGGCCGTATCACCAACTGGCAGTCGGTCGGCGGGGTGGATGAAGAAATTGTGCTGCTCAGCCGCGAACAGGGTTCCGGTCTGCGCACCCTTCTACGCCAGCAAATCATGGCCGAGCAGCGCATCAGCCCCAATGCCCTGCTGCAATCGGGCAATGAGGCGATGTTAACGGCCGTAGCCAACGATCCCGCGGCCATCGGCTACAGCAGCATGGGCAGCGCCAGCCAGCTGGCCAATGTGAAGCTGCTGCTGGTAGACGGCCGTCCCGCTACCCCCGCCACCACCGCCGACCAGACCTACCCGCTCACCACCCCGCTCTACTTCCTCACCGCCAGCGAGGCCGAGCCCGCCGGCGAGCTGCGTGCCTTCCTGGCCTGGCTGCAATCGGATGAGGGGCAGGCGGTGCTTGAGGGGGTATACGGCCGTGTCCGGTAAAGTTTTTTTCAACACGAATAGCACGAATCAACGAATCAAACGAATTCAGCTTAATAAGATTCGTATCATTCGTCTATTCGTTTCATTCGTGTTCAGATTTTTCCGTCTGTAGACAGAAAATAGAAGCAAATCTATAATGGACCCAGAAAACAGTATAGTTTTTGTGAAAAGATGACGCGCATCCCAATAGATGCGTTGTCTGAGCAAAGCCTGATGACCGGACCGCTGTCCGATTTGATCAGGCTTTTTTTTATCAAGTAGAGACGTTGCACTGCAACGTCTTTGCACCTGTATTCCCAAGGAACCCATTGGCAAGGAGTTGGATGAACCATGAACAGTCAACATTTTATTGAACTTGATGAAACCTACAGCGCCCACAACTACCATCCGTTGGACGTTGTGATTGAAAAAGCAGAGGGCGTCTGGGTATATGACGTAGACGGCAAAAAATATCTGGACTGCCTGGCGGCGTATTCAGCAGTAAACCAGGGGCACTGCCATCCGGGCATCATGGCCGCGGCCACGGCGCAAATGCACAAGGTCACCCTCACCTCGCGCGCCTTCCGCAACGACCAGATGGGGCCGTTCCTCAAAGAGCTGTGCGAGCTGACCCGTTACGAGATGGCCCTACCCATGAACACCGGCGCCGAGGCCGTGGAAACGGCGATCAAAGCGGCACGAAAATGGGGCTACGAGGTAAAAAAAGTACCCGCCGACCAGGCTGAAATCATTGTGTGTGAGGGCAACTTCCACGGCCGTACCACCACCATCGTCGGCTTTTCCAGCGAGGCCAGCTACAAGCGCAACTTTGGCCCCTTCACCCCCGGCTTTGTGATGATTCCTTATGGCGATACGGCCGCTCTTGAAGCCGCCATCACCCCCAACACCGTGGGCTTTTTGGTGGAGCCTATCCAGGGCGAAGGCGGCGTTATTATTCCGCGCGAAGGGTTCCTCAAAGACGCGTATGAGATTTGCCAGCAGCACAACGTGCTGTTTGTGGCCGATGAGATTCAGACCGGATTCGGCCGTACCGGCCAGCTGTTCGCCTGCGAACATGAAGGCGTCAAGCCAGACATAACCATCGTGGGCAAGGCGTTGAGTGGTGGTTTTTACCCGGTTTCGGCCGTTCTGGCCGACAGCGACATTCTGGGACTGTTCCACCCTGGCGATCATGGCAGCACCTTTGGCGGTAATCCGCTGGGAGCGGCCGTAGGCCGCGCCGCCCTCAAAGCCCTGGTGGAAGAGAAAATGGTGGAACGCTCACGCGAGTTGGGCGAATACTTCAAGGGCCGCCTGCAGCGCATCGAAAGCGAGCATATCAAGGAGGTGCGCGGTAAGGGGCTGTTCATCGGCGTGGAACTGCACACCCGCGCCCGCCGCTTCTGCGAGGCATTGCAAGAGCGAAGCATATTATGTAAAGAAACGCATGAAAACGTCATTCGTTTTGCCCCGCCGCTGGTCATCAAAAAGGAAGAAATCGACTGGGCGCTGGCGCAGATCGAACCAGTTCTGCAAATGGCCTAAATTAAGCGAGGTGGACATCAAACCGTAGCCACAGATTTTTGCTGCGCTTGGCACGCAGTAATTAATCGTGGCTACGGCCCAAAATGCGAGGAGTGCTCCCTGGTGCAACGTGAGCAAGATGCGTGGGATTATTGCACTATTGTCTTTAGGACGTACCACAACGTTGGCGGCGGCGAGCACGGCGGCTTGAATTATGGCTTGTTGTGGTTTGAAGCAGAGGCGAGGGGACACAACGGCCGTTACCAGGCCGGTAAATCGAGCGAAGTGCCCTTCGGCCGTATGGCAGAAGGTGTGCCGGATTCACGCAATGCTGCCCACGTAGGCGTTCATCGCGATCTGGTAAACGTGTTGCGTAACAATGGCTGGGAACAGATCTCCGGTGGTGGTGCTGGCTGGTGGGAAAAACGTTTCCGCCGTCATGCCAGCAAAGCGCCACAGTCACTGCTGCAAAAAATTCGCAGCTTTTTTGCCAGAAGGCGACTAAAGTAAGCTTCAAATTACCAGCATAAATAGTGCCGCCTCTCGACAATCTCCCCCTGACAAATCCCCGCTAACCCGCTATCATTCACCCCTTATGCATACAAAAGCTTTACCTTACGTGTGCCTGCTGGGCCTGCTGTGGGGCACCAACCTGGTCATCATGCGCGCTGGCGTGGGGCAGTTTGATCCAATATTGTTTGTGGGCATACGATTGCTGCTGGCCAGCCTGGCCTTTGTGGTGGTTTATACCTTCTCCGGCCGCCGCCTCGTTCCCACCGACCGCAAACTGTGGCTCTATGCCACCCTCTTGGGCGTCTTTAGCACTGCCATTCCCATGACGGCTATCGTCAGCTCGCTCACCTTTCAATCCAGCGGCGTTACCGCCCTGCTCATTACCACCGCTCCAGCGTTTATCACCATCGCCGCCCACTTTTTTCTGCCAGATGAGCAGATGAATTCGCGCAAGCTGTTTGGTGTAACCCTGGCGCTGGGTGGGGCCATGCTCATCGTCCTGCGCGGTGAGACGGGTCTACCCGATGTAGCAGAGGGCAACCCGCTGGGCTATGGGCTGGTTTTGTCTGCCATGCTGTTTGAAACAGCGGGCACCATTGTGATCCGGCGGCGGATGAAGGCGTTTAGTTCGTTTGACGTAACGGCCGTTCGCCTCACGGTTGCCGGTTTGACAGTGATGCCCATAGCCATCTTGCTGCGCGGTTTCGATTTATCGCAGGTGACCGGCAGCGGCTGGTTTTCATTGGTCTATGCGGCCTTAGTCGGCGCTTTTTCGGCCCAGATGTTGGCCTTTAGCATCACCAAGCGCTTTGGGGCGACGGCATTTTCGCTCACCAGCTACGTCATCCCCGTGGTGGCGGCCGTCACCGGTGTGCTGTGGCTGCATGAAACCATCACCGTTTGGATGGTAGCCGGGATGGTGTTGATTGGCGGGGGAATTTTGCTGATCAACGGCCGTCGCAGCGTCAGACTGATGCCCAATCCATAAAAAGCTGAACGTAGCCAAAGAAAATCTTTTCCACACCGCAACCAAGCTATAATTCACGCATGAACCACGCTCCCGATTTTGCCGACGTTTTACAGCAGTTTGTTACCCGTTCCAGCTATTCTGCAGGCCAACTGGCGCGCCTGACGGGCATTCCCAAACCCACTATTCTTAGCTGGCTCGACGGCCGTGTGAAACACCCGCGCTCGTATTCAGATCTCCTGCGGTTGGCCGAATCGCTGCATCTGGAATTATCCGAAGTCATCTACCTGCTGGCGGCGGCCGGTTTTTCTGAAGCCGCCGAACGCCTGAAGGAAGCTGCCCCGCCTTACGGACACACGAGCCTGAAAACGGCCGTAGCCTCCACTCCCTTTCAGGCCATTCCCGCCCTGCCCTACTTTGTAGGCCGCCAGGGGCTAATGAAACAAATCGAAGAGATTCTCCTGACCGATCCCAACTGCCGCACCTGCGCTTTGCAGGGCATGGCCGGTGTGGGTAAAACCGCCCTGGCTGCTCAGATGGCCTACCGGCTGCGCCCTCACTTTCCCGATGGCGTTTTATGGGCCAATCTGCACCGCTCCGATCCAATGACCATCTTATCGACCTTTGCCTATGCCTACGGCGAAGATGTTGAGCCATACAAAGACCTGGAAAGCCGCAGCCAGATCGTGCGCCAACTGTTGGCCGACAAGCGCGTGCTCGTCATTTTGGACGATGTGTGGCATGGGCAGGACGTCACCCCGCTGCTGCCACCATCGACAGGGGAAACAGCGGTAATCATCACCACCCGCCGTCAAGACCTTTTCGCCACGGCGGGAATGCATCGCCTGGAAGTACCGCCTTTCGATATTACCGGGCAGGTAGCCTTGCGTCTCTTTGGTCACTTTCTGGACGAGGAAACCGTCGCCAGCCATGAGCAAGCTTTCAGGCAAATTGCCGACCTGTTGGGCCACCTGCCGCTGGCTGTAGCCATTGCCGCCAGCCGAATGGCGTATGAGCCTAGCTGGTCGCCTCACGAATTTTTGGAGAGATTGCGACAGGCCCAGCAGCAGCTTTCTGAGCTGGTGTTTGAAGACCAGAGTGTGCACATCTCGTTTTCGACCAGTTTTGCCCTCCTGGACGAACCCTTGCAGCGCTTTTTTGCCCTGATTGGCATCTTTGGTGGGCGCAGCTTTACCACGGAAGCAGCAGCGGCCGTAACACAAACTTCGCTCCAGCAGGCAGAAGATTATTTGCGTAAACTCTATGCTCTGTCGCTCTGCCAGTTGGCCAACTCAGACCCCAGCTCCGGCCAGAGTCGCTATCGTTTACATTTCCTCCTCAGTATCTATGCCGAGGAAACGGCCGCTGCCCGCGACTACCTGACGCAGGCCCACATGCGCCTCATCAACTTCTACGTCGACTATGGCGAAAAACATTACGACAACAAGCCGCTGTTAACCGCCGAATCGAGCAACATCCGGGCCGTCCTCCAGCTTACAAAAAAGTATGACCTGCACGATGCGTATGCTCGGTGTACGGCCGTATTTGCCGCCGTGCTGGAGTAGTTCCCCTTTCTAAAACAACCAACAACAAAAAAGAGGCGATGCCGAAACATCGCCTCCCTTTATTAAGCTAAACTAGATCGTCTATCAGCAAATTTACTACTGCAGATCAATCTCGTAGATGTTGTACATCTCAGAGTTCTGGGTCGGGTCCACGCCGAAGTTCAACACGTTCGGGCGAGCCGCGGCTACCTTCAAGCGCAGGAACAACGGAATAACCGGTACCTGCTCAGAGAAGACAACCTGAGCATCGGTATGACCCTGGATGTAATCTTCGGTCCCCGGCAGAGCGCCTAAGGCACGGTTACAGGCCAGGTCGAACTCTTCGTTAATCCAAGCAGCGTTGTTCTGACCACCCCAACCAGCAAACGTTTGGTCTGGGTTGTAATGTCCAGGTACGGTCTCTTCCACCGGACCAGGAATCTGCGAGGACAGGTACAGGGTGCAGCTCGGTTCTACACCGGTCAACCAGGCAAATTCGGCCAGGTCGTGGCGACGGCCGAACAACACACCATCGGGACCATCAGCAAACCACTCGCTGGATGGCAGGTAGTACAGTTCAACATCGATACCACATTCCAGCTGGTTCTCTTTGAAGATCTGGGTCAGCTGCTGCCGCATCTCGTTACCCGTGGTGGTACCAAGCGTCACATGGAACGGCACGCCGGTGGTCGGATCCTCGCGGATGCCATCACCATCGCCGTCTACGTAACCAGCTTCGTCAAGCAGAGCATTGGCCGCTTCCACATCGTACGGCCACTCGGTCAGCCCTTCGGGGTACAGCGGGTGCACGCTGGGGATGTAGGTGTGAATGACCTCGGAACGGCCGAACAGGATGTTGTCAACCATGCCCTGGCGGTCAGTACACATGGTCATCGCCTGGCGAACGCGCACATCCTCGAACCAGTCGGGACGGCCGACGCCATCGCCGTAGTCGCCGTAGCTGTTGATGCCGAAGTCAATGTGCTCGTACACGGTACCGGTCTGGAAGTAAGGAGTCAGCAGGCCGTTGTTCTCCGCTTCGATGAGGAACGGTGCCTGACCAGCATCCATACCATCCTGCGTGCCGATGTCGCAAGCCCCAGACAGCAGCTGAGCGATCAGCTGGTTGGTGTCGGGGATGAACTTGAAGGTAACACTGTCCAGGTAGGGTTGGTCTTCAACATAATAAAACTCGTTGGGTGCCAGGCGAATGCTGTCACCGGCGATCCATTCCTGGATAGCAAACGGACCATCACCAACCGGCAGGCGGCTGGTTATTTCAGATTCCAACATTTCAGCAGCACTCAAGCCACCCCAAACATGCTCAGGGAAGGGCTGCCAGAAGTTGATGAAGAACGTAGAATCCTTGAAACCAGGAACACCGGTCCAACGAGTGGTCAGGTCGCCAGTCGCTTCATAGCTGACAGTACGCTCAACCGTGAATTTGCTGGCCGGGGTGTCGGGGTCGGCCAGGACGTTGAAGCTGTAGACGGAGTCGGAAGCTTTCACCGGTTCGCCATCGGACCAAACACGCGGTTTCATGGTGAAGTCCACAACCAGTTGTTCCATCATCACGGGGGTACCGTCGAAGGTCACTTCTTCGCCAGCGCTGTTGATGAGGACGGTCCCTTCTTCAACAGCCACAACGTTACCGGCGGCATCTACAGCGGTATCACCAGCATTTACCTCAACTTCGTTAACAACAGCATCGCCGTCGGCCAGGCTGGGAACTTTTTCCAAACCACGAGCCTGATATTCGTAGGAGAGCGTGGTGAAGTTGTTCTCATAGATGGCGTGCTGCACAGCCTGAGCGGCCAGCATGGAACCACCATAGGGGTACATGGTGTCCGGTTCCTGCGCCATACACACAATCAGGTCTTTGGGACCAGCCACAACTTCGGGTTCAACTTCAACCGTTTCAACAACGGTCTCGGTAACGATACGCGTAACTTCTACTGTTTGGCCTTCTTCCACGACCGTTTCGGTAACAACGCGGGTAACCTCAACCGTAACGGTTTCGGTTGTGGGGGTACAGGCTGCTAAAACAACAGCAGCGAGTGCAATAACCAGGGCAGCAACTGCCCAGCGTTTTTTGTGAAACATAGGTATTCCTCCTCTCGGGAAAAATATGGAGTTTTTAAACACATATTAACTGTTTGCAAACTGTCGTTGTTTTTCTTGAGTTCTTACCATTAACCTCCACTTTTAATGATTGTTTTTGTCATTTTCAGGTGCAAGGGGCAGAGTTGTTGCCAACTTTGCCCCTTTTTGTCTACAAAAAAACCCCTTAGAAATTTTGCAGACAGAGGAAGATCTTGCGGCTGGCGGTGGCTCCACTGTAGCGTACAGCTGCCAGCCCAAGTTGAGATTATGATAATAGGCGAACAAAATCTCATTCATTTTGCATGAAAAGTGCATGAAATGGGCTTTGTTGTCACCAAAAAGTCGCTTGGCAGTCTCGTTTTTGTCCGGCCGTTCCCCCAACACCCAAAAATGAGACGCAGAAGTGTCAACAACCTCTGCGCCTCGGAACAACACTATCTGGCCGCAGTCAGCCAGTTTGTCACGTACGTCATCAAATCATCCAGGGGGATAACGGCCGTTTCTCTCCCAGTCCGCGCCTGCGCCTCCACACCGTCCTGGGCTAAGGACCGCTGGCTCACCGTCAGGCGCAGCGGCAGGCCGATGAGATCGGCATCGTTGAACTTGACGCCCGGACGGGCATCGCGGTCGTCATACAGCACATCGGCGCCAGCTTGCCGCAGCTGGTGGTAAAGGGATTCGGCCGTTTCCGCCCCACCCCGCAGCGCCACCAGATGAACTTGGTACGGCGCCACGCTCACTGGCCAACACAGCCCGCTTTCATCGTGATGGTGCTCTGCCAGGCAGGCCAGCAGCCGCGTCACCCCAACGCCGTACGACCCCATCACAATCGGTCGGGCTTCATCATGCTCATCAACAAAGGTGGCTCCCATCGTACTGCTGTAGCGCGTGCCCAGCTTGAAGATGTTGGCCACCTCCACCGCCCGGGCCGTTTGCAGCGGCTGGCCGCAGTGTGTGCAGGCGTCCCCTTCCTGCGCGGCAGCGATGTCCGCCACCAGGGCAGCCTGGCCAGCCCAGCCCGTCACGCCGTCATCCACTACGCAGATATCGGCAGCCTGTTCGGCCGTTGGGCGGAGTCGTTGGGCACCAAGCACATGCACCAGCTTGGTTTCATTGATATGCGACTGTGCGGAGAGAACGGCCGTAACCACCCGATCTAGTTTCTCATTCCCATCTACCAGTTCTGCTACAAACTGCACCGTTTGCGTGCCACCTCTATCTTCTGGCTTGCGAAAGGTAGCTACCTGCCGGTTGGCCCGGTAGCCACAGCTATCGCACAACAGCAGCGTGTCTTCGCCAATCGGCGCCAGGTACATGAACTCGTGGGCCAGCGTGCCGCCCATCATGCCCACGTCGGCCTCCACGGCCAGCACCGGCAGGCCGCAGCGGGCAAAAATACGGAAATAGGCAGCGTAGTGAGACTGGTACTGCCCATCCAGCCCGGCGTCATCGGCGTCCATGCTGTAGCTGTCCAGCATGGTAAATTCCCGGCTGCGGATCAGCCCGGCGCGCGGCCTCGGGTCATCGCGCCACTTGGTCTGGATGTGGTACGCCATTTGCGGCAGCTGCCGGTAGGAATGGATCTCCTGCCGGGCCAGGTCGGCCAATGTTTCTTCATGGGAGAGGGCGAGGGTGAGGGAACGGCCGTTTCGATCCACCAGCCGCCCCAACTCCGCATCAATTTCGTACCACCGCCCCGACGCCTGCCACAGCGCCGCCGGATGCACCAGCGGCATCTTGATCTCCTGCCCGCCCAGCGCATCCATCTCCTGCCTCAAGATTGTCTCAATTTTTTGCAGTGTGCGCTGCCCTAAGTGCAAATAGCTAAACAAACCTGCCGCCACCTGCCGCACAAACCCCGCCCGCAGCAGCAGTTGGTGCCCCACCACCTCCGTCGCCGACGGCGCTTCCCGCAGCGTTTCCTTCATCAGTCGACTCATCTTCATGTCACAATTCTCCAAATTATGTCAACTTTACCAACACCTTCTCTCAAATCTCCAAGCTTCTGTAGACAAAAACAAAAAGCCCCGTGCCGGGCAGACACGGGGCAAAACGTTTTCACAGGTGCAGATCAATGAATAGCTAGGTGAGTGATTTTCTCTGCTGCAAGCGTGACAAACGCCAACCTCCCGCTGCCTGGGCAACGGGGCTGGTAGGTACGGGAGTGTTGGTCGCAATCAGCCAGTCGTTCATCGTGGCGTAACCTTACAAAACTTGGGCGCCTATGTCAACCGATTTACGGCTGTGTTAGTTCTGCAACGGCCGTGTCAATTGGATCTTCGGGCGATGAGTCCTGGGCCATGATCCAATCAATCACCGGCTGCCGCCAGTTGATTGACGTATTGTAGCCATCAGGATCATACACCGCTAGCAAAGCATAATCATCGCCACCAGCATACATAAAATCGTTCACCAGCACGGTGTAGCTGGCGTCCGGGTCCAGCTCTTCGCCCGTTTCTTTGAGGTACCAGCGAAAGTTGGCTCGATACACACCGCCTGCCGCAGCGGAATCCTGGCCCAGCATCACCTCCAACTGCTCACCGGTTAACAGCAGTTCCACAATCACGTTGTCAAATGGCATCACGCCCACGACATCGGCCAGAGTAATATCGCCCGGTGGCAATTCGGCCCGCATTCCTCCTAAATTGGTAATGGCCACATCGGCCGCCGGGTAGGCCCACAGCCACGCCTCGGTAATGAGCGACTGCATTTCCTGGCTGCGGCGCGCCACACCCTGCTCGCTGTAGCCAATCGTGCGGTTGAGCTCGGCGTCAGCCTCCTCTTGCCAGCGCATCACAATCGATTCCACAACAGGATCGGCCGTACCGCCGCTGTTGCTGCGCACACCGTATTCCACAGAAACCACAGTGTCGCGTGCCGTATCAAATTGAAACGTGGCGTGGGCATAAGCAGCCAACGCGGTACCGCCTTCCAGCAGTACAATGTCACTTATTTCAGTGGCCAGCAGCTCATTACAATGCCCACCACCCAGCAGATGAATCCCCAAGTCGGCTACGTTCTGCGCCAGGCTTTCCAGTTCAGCCTGGCAGATGTGTCCTGGCACCACAATCATCTCGGCTCCAGCTGCCTTTACCTGGGGCACTACTTCGCGCAGTGCCGTTTCATAATCGATGAAGTCAAACTGTGCTACGTTAACGGGATTGGTGGTAGTGGGCGTGCTCCGGGTGGTCAGGCCAATGATGCCTACTTCAATCTCGTTAACGGTGACGATGGTGTACGGCCGTATCCCCAAATCTTCCGGCGTTGTTCCGTCTGCTTTATACCGGAGGTTCGCGCTCAAAAACGGAAACGCAGCCTGAGCAGCACGTGTTTGGAGCATCTGTAGCCCAAAGTCAAACTCATGGTTGCCCACGGCCGCCGCATCATATCCCATGGCATTCATCACTTCCGCCATGCTCTGCCCCTGAAACCAGGTGGAGATGGCAGGTCCGGTCCACATATCACCGCCGCTTAGCAGCAAAAAGCTGCCATCTGGCTGGTATCCTTCTGCTGTACGCCAGAGGCCCACCAGGTTGGCGGCGCTAGCGCCCGCCTGCAAACCGGCCATCCAGCCATGCTCGTCGTTGGTGTACAAAATTGTAATTTCGCGGACGGTGTCAGTCGGGACGCCTGTGGAGGGAACGGCCGTTGCTTTAACTGTCTCCACTCCGGGAGAGACAATCTCGGCTGTATCCTCCGTGGGCGTAAGAGGAGTAGGCGAAACAGGCGTTTCACGACATCCCACTACCAATCCACCTATTAGCAGAACGATAAGCACCCCAAAAATCCGCCCGCCTATCAACGTTTTTCGCAGCATCAAAAACCACCTCTAAACTAGAATGAAATGAGCTCGCAACTTTGCCCGCTTATCACTAAAAAAGCAAACAGTAGAACATTAGTTTACAAAGCACTGCGTGTTTCTTTGTGGAGTCGAAGAGATCCACAAAAAATCCTCAAAAATCGCCAATTTGCGCAATCCCTTAATGTAAATTTTATAGACATTTATCTAACTCAAGCTATCATACTCGAAGGTCTGGCTAGGTTAAGAGGAACTCCTCCCCCAAACTGGCACGAGAGATGCTAACGCAAGCGTTAGCACCGCGACTGGAACAACCCTAGTCCAGGCTCAGACAAATTTCCACCCCTTCCTCGACCCGGATTTTTGTCGCAGCTCAAATCCACACCCTCCTGTGACTTGAGCGGGCCGCCCTTCGGGGCGGTTTTTTTTTGCCAGCTTGCCTAATCGCGGAACCTGAACTTATACTTTTTCGTTAACCATGCATGCTTATTAATTTTTGTTTGAAGGAAAGCGTTCACGAATTTATCGACTTTGCAAAGGCCAGAAAATGAAAATAAAGCGAGTTGTTGCACCTGTACTTGGCATAAGCGCACTGCTTCTGCTGCTGGTTTTTCTGGCGGCCTGTGGTGGCGCTACAGATGAAGCGGTAGAAGATACAAGCGACACGGATACGGGGGCAGTTGAAGACGGCGCCGAAAGCGAAACAATCGCCGATGACGCTCCCAGCGCTACCGGCAGCGAAGAAGACAGTGGTGAGCTACCTCCTACGCCCGAAACGGGCAGCAAAGTCAACACAACACGCGTCTCACCCACACAGTTGGCCGCCTCGGATACGGCCGTTGCCACCGCCGCCCCACCCACCAACCGCACCAATTCAGAGACTCCTGACACCATCAGCCAAATCGATTTGGTCCTCGTAATAGATGCCACTGGCAGCATGGCGCCAGAACTAGCCCAACTAAAAGCAGGTCTTGATCAAGTAGCGACTGAATTCTCCACTTTGCCCGGTGAGCCAGCGCTGCGCTATGGATTTGTCGTCTACCGTGACCAAGATAAAGGGGAATCGACCCAACTTTTTGCCCTGACAGACAATTGGACCCTGTTTGCGGAAAATCTAACGTCCGTAACGGCCGTTGGCGGTGGCAATTATTCCGAAGATGTACAAAATGGCCTTTACCAGGCGGTGGCCAACATGCACTGGCAGCCTGCTGCCACCAAGCTCCTGATTGTGCTCGGTGATGCTCCACCCCATCAGTCCATTCCAGATGCTCCCACCATAGAAGAAACAACCCTCATCGCTGCCGAACGTAACATCACTATCTACACGATTGGCAGCGACGGTATAAATGAGGCAGGCATGGCCATTTTTCAACAGATAGCTGAGAGCCATAACGGCCGTTTTATCTATCTTACCGACATGCCAGAAGATATGGCTCCCGCAGCAACAAACGCCTACGCCACAACCGATCTCCCCACCTTGCTGGTTGACATTGTTACAGAAACGTTAAATGACTCTGTTCCTTGAGATAAGATGCTGTAAGGCCTAACAATAGCCAGCCATTTATAACAAACGCGGTGAAATTGATATGAAAGAAGAAAGGCCAGGCTTTCACCTGGCCTTTCACTATGGAAGTAAACACCTACTGTGAAGTAAACGAGGCAGGGCACCTGTTTACAACAACCCGATTCAACAACTCGCTGTAAGAGTACCCCTGGCAGGATACTGGCTCACCCAAAAACTACTATCTTGAAGAGGCAGTTTTTTTAAGCCGTCGTAAAGTTCAACGCTATGGAGTGCAATCAAATCTACAAATTTTAGGAAGCTGGTGCCATTACAAATGTAACAACAAAACCAAGACAATCCAGATTACACGTTATGTTTTGACTCTGCCGTTTATTCTTTAACGGCGGCTTATGTGTATTATCATATCAGCTTTACACATCATCCCTAGTGCCATTTGTCACATGCAATTTGTGACATTCTTCAACTATCAATTTGCCAGGAAAATCAGGGAATTATACACTTTTTAACTCATACAGCTCAACAAGCACACCATTGGCAGACTTTGGATGAATGAAGGCAAATTTTCGGCCGTCCGACCCCATTACCGGCACTTCATTGATCAGCTGAACATTAGCCGCTTTTAATCTGGCCAGGGCAGCGACAATATCCTCAACCTCAAAACACAGATGGTGCATACCAGGACCTCGTTTTTCCAGGTACCGGGCAACGCCGCTTTCGTTATCTGTTGGTTTCAGCAACTCTATCTTGCTGTCGCCAACCGGTAAGAAGGCCACATCTACAGCCTGGCTCTCCACATGCTCCGTATGGGCCAGTTCCAGCCCCAAGGCATCGACCCAAAAACGCATAGATTCTTCCAAGTCTGCAACTACAATCGCAATATGGTTTACCTTTTTGATCATTCTGCGCAACCACCTTTTCCCTTGGCACCGGCTCAGCCGGAATGAAATGTAAAGTAGTTTACATTTTCAATGTAGCCCGTTCACCAACATAATTTTCTAAAGTCTCGTAAACTAAGATTTATAGTTGAGTTGTAATGAATTAAATCTTGTACTGATAGCTGTAACAAAACTGTATCTTTATTTATTATTTATCTTCCAAACATTCCTCTTTTCTCCTTCTTCTCCTCTTCCCGCAAGAAGCCTCGCTTGGCGAGGCTTTTTGTGTTCCAGGGGAAGTTTCAAGAATTATCTGCTGAAGATGCCTGTTGAAGTAAAGTTTGCAGCCATTCTCTCTCTGCAATTTGAACACCGCTGAAACCGTTATCTGGCAACGGCTGAAGGCCGCGAGCCGCAGACTGGCCAGCCAGTTTAGGCTGCCCTTGCAGCAGCAGCAAAGCCGCCTCAGCCCGGCAGAAAAGTGGATCGATATCCCCACGGCCGATTTTAACCTGGACAAGCAAGTTCTGTGCGGTTTCTAAATCTTGGAGGAAGTTGGCGACTACGTACGCTTTTTCTACGGCCAGACGCGGCCGCATACCAGCCACCCAGGCGACGGGTAAGTTTAGAGCTTCTTCCAGAAACGGCAGGGCTTGCTGCGGCCGTTTCTTGTCCAGCTCGTGGTGATAATTCATCACCAGCGCGGTGAGGTAGTCATGGCTGTTGTCTGGCAGCGTAAGTGCCTCACGAAGGAGCTGTCTATTCCAGGCAGACGGCCGTTCGCCGTTCAAATCGGCTGCGTTTAGCTGAACTAATGCCTGCCAGCGTTCAGCCTCGGCTGACCGGGCAAGCAGCATTGCAATACGCCCGCCATCGGCCATCATGCCGTTGTGGTAACTGCCGGGGCGCAGCGATGTGAGCAAGAAGAAGTAAGCGCTAATCGCGGCAAATAAGCTGCATTCCCACAACCACAAATAATCCAGCATGCGGCGTAATTCGCTGCCCAGGTACAAAACAACGGCAAAAGCCGCCAACGAAAGCAGCAAGCTGGCTATTGGCCCACCCATGGCGAACCAAAACAGCCGCCAGGCTAAATTGTCCATCTGACTGGGCAGGCTGGCAGCCAGACCGTTGAAAAGGGAGCCACCGCGCTGACGTTGGAGCTGGAGACGGCCGTTCACCCTTGAAACACGCACCAGCCCCACCACCACGGTCTGAAAGCGAAACCGAACCAGATACCCGGCCAGCAAGTGACCTAACTCGTGAACCATGGCCGTGAGCAGCAGCACCAGCGTCATAGCGGCCAACACCAGCCAGCCACTCTGGAAGATCGAATTTTGCGACGCCAGGCGCAGGCGCAGCAGCAGTTCTGGCCAGTTGAGGAGCAGCGTGATGAAAACGGCCGTTAACGACAAATTAAACAGCCACTGCCACACCGTCAGCAGCCTGGATCCCCCAGCCCGTCTGGGCGTCAAAATCCTTTTTTCAGCCAATCCTGCTCCAAAAAACAACATCCGATGCACGCAAAGCACATCGGATGTAGACAAGAATAGAGCGGTCAACCTTATCGCATCAAGTCGGCGACAACCGCTTTTTCTTCCTTCAGTTCTTGCTCTGTCAGGGCGATCTTCTCGCGGGCAAAGTCACTCCAGGTGAGATCCTGGACAATTTCATAGCCCCCCTTGCCATCGCTGGCGACGGGGAAGGAGAACATCAGCCCTTCTTCGATGCCGTAGCTGCCATCCGAGGGCACAGCGGCCGAGAACCAGTGACCCTCAGGCGTTTTGGCCTCAAAGCTCATCACGTGATCGAGTGCGGCATTGGCCGCTGAGGCGGCCGACGATTTGCCACGGGCCGCAATGACGGCCGCACCGCGCTTCTGCACTATGCTGATAAATTCACCGCGCAGCCAATCATGATCGGTGATGACTTCCATGGCGGGTTTGCCATTGATCTTGGCATTTTCGGCGTCCGGATATTGGGTAGCACTGTGGTTGCCCCAAATGGTGACGTTGCTAACGGCTGTTACTGGAACCCCCGCTTTTTGGGCCAGCTGAGCATAAGCCCGATTTTGATCCAGCCGCGTAAGGGCGCTAAAGCGGTTGCCGGGCACGTCTGAATTGTTCATGGCGATGAGAGCATTGGTATTGGCCGGATTCCCCACTACAACCGCACGCACATCGGCGGCAGCTTTGTTGAGGGCACGGCCCTGGCCAACAAAGATTGGCCCATTTTCACGAATGAGATCGCCGCGCTCCATGCCCGCGCCACGTGGCTTGGAACCAACCAGCATGGCCCAGTTGACACCGTCAAAGGCCGTCTCTGGATCGTCTGTGATGATGACGTTTTCCAGTAAGGGGTAGGCGCAGTCGTCCAACTCCATGACCACACCCTCTAGAGACGGCAGAGCAGGCGTGATTTCTAGTAGATATAGCGAGACTTTGGTATCGGGACCAAACACCTCGCCCGAGGCCAAGCGGAAGAGCAAAGAATAGCCAATCTGGCCGGCTGCTCCAGTCACGGCTACTTTAACGTTTTTTCTGGACATGAAATTCTCCTTGAGAGTAGAAGTTGATTGAAAATGATTCTTAACAAGACGAGTCCCGCAATTATCGTCAAGGAAGCAAAACTCGCAACTGATTTTTGCCCTTTCAGGAGCAAGAAAAACCTATTTTTTAACGTCGTAGAGGCTTATTTTGAGCCCTTGAAATGGCTCGCTTAGGCTTTGCTGAGCATTTCGGTGATAGAAATCCAGTTGCGCAGCCAGTCGCTTGTTTCGGGCATCCTGGCATCGATGCCTGCCTGCTTGATGGCTTTCATGTCTACCGGAATGCGGCGTAATTCGACGCTGATGGAGCCGTTTTCGGAGGTAATGATGCTGTATTCGGCCCAGGGCATAACACGAGGACCACGTTCGGTGAAGGGCATTTGCTCGAAGGGTAATCCGACGCTGCCTGCGTTCACAAGCAAAATACCCATGTGCTGGCGCAGCATTTGCACGTGGGTATGGCCGCCTGCCATGATGGTGGCACGCCGACCGGCCAGCATTTCGTTCAGTTCTTCGTTAGGTGTGGTGGCCAAGATGTTGTCGGTGTGGCGCCGGGGGGAGCCATGAAAGCAGATGAGCGTGTTGTCGCCTTCCAGCTTGACTTTGAGCATGGGCTGGAAGGTGCGCATGAATTGGTAATCTTTGGGGGTAAGGCGGGCACGGCACCAGGTAAGAATATCGCTGAACCATTGGGTGCCACCCATGTAAGCCTGGCCAAGCGACGGTTTGAAGAGGTACGTTTCGTGGTTACCGATGATACAAGGACAGCCCAGCTGTTTAAGCACCTGAAGCACTTCGTGAGGCTGCGGTCCCAGGGTAGCAGCATCGCCGAGAAAGATGATTTCATTGACACGCTGCCGTTCAATGTCTCCTAAAACTGCTTCAAAGGAAACAAAGTTCCCATGTATGTCCGAAATTAAAGCAATTCGCATGAGGTTGTCTCAGGTTTCAGGGTGGCCCAGAGGACGGCCGTTCTCACCCCCCTGTCGCTGGCGAACCGCTTCAAAAACTACAACGGCCGTCGCCACTGAAAGGTTCAGGCTGTCTACAATCCCAGCCATGGGAATCCGCAGTCGAATGTCTGCCTCCTCTAGCCATGCCTGGTCCACACCAAACGCCTCGCTGCCCAAAACAAGTGCCAGCGGCCCTTGCAGGTTGGTTTCGGTGTACGGCCGTTCACCCTCGGGTGTCAGTACCGCAAGCCGGATTTGCCGTTGGCGCAGCCACGCCAGTAACTCAGACGGATCGGCCTCGACCACGGGGAGCAAAAACAAAGCGCCCAGGCTGGCACGCACCACATTTGGATTGTGAATATCGGTGCCGCCGATGGCCTGGCGGGTCACAATCACTGCATCGACACCGGCAGCTTCGGCCGTGCGCAAAATGGCGCCGAGGTTGCCCGGCTTCTCGCCGCCATCGATGATGAGCAGCAAAGGCGCCGGACGCAGGGATAAATCGGCCAGGGTCTGGTGCAGGTATGGCACCACCAACAGAATGCCGCCGCTTTCACCCCGGTAAGCAGCTTTGGCAAACAGCTCTGGCGTCACGGTAAAAAGTGTTAATTTTCCCTGCATTTCTAGAGAATGGAGCTGCTGCGAAACGGCCGCTGCTTCCTCTGTGTGAATCAGTTCCGGGCAAATATAAGCTTCTTCGGGGACAATGCCACACTGTAGGGCGCGAGCTGCCTCACGTACACCTTCTACAACTGTCTTTTGCTGGGCATCTCGCTGGCGCCGATTATTTAACTTGAGGATATTTTTGATGCGTGCATTGTGCAAGCTTGTCAGTAAAGTAGCCATGTTTGCTTAAGTTTACCATTAATTGCTGAGTAATCTGTGATTACTTAAGGCAGTTATCAATGAACGGTTGTTGGTATGGCTGCGTGCCCCTGGCTGTTACTGAGCAAACGGCCGTTTTGCTGGCGGAGAAACGCAAACGCTTCTACAAAATCGTAATAAATCCGTATTCCTTTTCCTGATTTGTGATTGCCTGGATGTAACGCTTGGCCAGAAACTCTTTAATCTGGCGGAAAACTGCTTCAAAAAACGGTTCCAGTTCTCCCTGCTTATCTTCGGGAATCTTTATTTCTCTTCCGTTCGGACCTAACTTCACAATAAAGTTCGGTCCCGCTTTCTTGATAAAAAAGCTCAGCACGAGCGACAGGGGATAAGCCCCCGACGGTTCCATCAGGTTAAGCTCTACCCCAAAGTGCCAGAATGATTCGGCGTCCATGCGCATGGCCCCAGCCAACGCATAAAATTTGTTGTTTGGGTCTAGGTCTTCACCCAACGGAATATAGGTGATCTCCCGATCTTGGGGCCATTCAAAATATTCCACCATGCCAAATACTAAATCCCGCGCAAAGTTACGGCAGACTTCTTCATAATCGCGAAACGATTTGCGCGCAAAACTGTAACTCCGCATCAGCTCTTCATACTTGGACATTTTTACCCTCTTCTACGATGATGAACCATATGGCAAAAGGTGATTTTGCCTGGGAAAACAGACGGCCGTTTCCTCCTCACAATAGCGTTCTGCCGGTCGGCCGCAGCGCTCGTTAGCACCTGATACATTAGACGATTTGCTAAATTTTGACAAGCTTAGCAAACCACAGAAAATATTTTGAAAACCAGCTGACCACTTCTCTGTGGTTTGCTTAAGTAAAAGCCAAACGCCGTTCATTTTAACTCAAATTCTTGTTGGCTTTTACATACTTCTGTTGGGGTGAATAGGACCTTTTTCCTTAAATCCGGGCGCCAACATCATCTCTTTAGTGGCCCAGGCGGATTCCGGCAACGCGGGTTTGTCATCTTCTTGCTTTAGCCAGCTGCGCATGAGCAAAACGGCCGTCCACGTAAACACAATGCCCCCCACCGCCCACTCAATGGCTGCCCCCAAACTCTGGTCTGTGATTTGCAAATTGTAGAAGGAAACTTCGGCCGGGTAGTGGTAAACGGCCGTTGGTGAAAACAGCAGCACCAACCCCACCAGCTTCACCGGCGTGGCGCCTAAAGCGGCATAACCTACCCGCCACAGCGGCGGCATGGGGGCGTGCCAGCGGGGCCAGGCGTTCATGATGTGCCACCAGTAGCCAACGGCCGTACCCAACAACGTCACGTTCTCCAGCCGATGGACCCAGCCAGCCTGCAGCAGCAGCCGGTTAATTTGCACATCGTGCCACAGCCAGAAGGCAGCCACAAACAAAAACCAGCTGATCACCGGGTTGGTTAGCCGGGTAACGAGGTGGCAAAAAAGAGGGCGGCGCTGGGGCAGCCGGGCGAGGGCATCTTGCAGACGCGCAGGCAAACCGGTGTACAAAATTGGCAAAGGGTTCCCGCTAAAAAAAAGGCAAGGCACCACGGCCACCAACAGCAGCCGCTGCAGCACATGCCTGTGAAAGTAAGTCGTGGCCTGAACATGCAGCGGCGAAAAAAGGGCCAGGGCCAACACCACACCTGCCGCCACAAACGTGACAATACGCCAGTGCTGAGGCAGCAAGGTATAACCATCAGCTGGAGGCTGCTGCCGCCAACCACGCAGGTACAGGATTACGGCCGTACCCATCGCCAAACCAATGCCCCAGTTCCAAATAAACATGTTGTGCTGTCTCTGCTTGTTGTCGAATCTGGCTCCATTTTAGCACAACCCCGTCATCTAACCGCTGCAAGCAAAAAACCGGACCCCGCAAATGCGGGGCCCGGTCATAAAGTTCTAATACTGTACTATAGAATTTTTTGCCACGAATTAATACGAAGGGGTTCCCATTCGTTAATTCCTCAAATTCGTTGTTGTTTACGGCTCCAGCATCATCTCTACAGCCATGAGATCGCCGCCTTTGCTGGGCAGGTAGAACTGCTCGCTGGTGGCCAACAAACGGCCGTCATCCTTCACTAACACCTGCCAGCGGTACGGCCCCGTGCCCAGGTGCGCATCGGCCAGCCAGATCTCCTTCATACCCATCCAACCATCCAACTGCTGGATGCCGTCCAGCGTGCCCTGCCAGCCCTCGACATCTTGCCAATCACCATGCGCATCCAACCACTGCACCTTCAGCCACAGATCTTCCTGCCAGTGCATGGTGTCCCAGGGCCAGTTCTGGCTGAAGTGAGCCTGGAGATGCACCCGGGCGCCCTGGCCGTTGGGTTGAACCACCACCTGGGTGGGCGTGGTGGTGGCCGGATTTTCACGCGGGGGCAGATCGTACCCATCGGCCGAAGTGCCGCGGGTGGCCATCAGCAGTACTCCCAGGGCCACAACGCTAAACAGAGCGATTAAGTAGGTGATGCCGATACGGCCGTTTCCAAAGTTTCCACGTTTCATGTTCATAGCTCCCTCATCATGTTGATGATTGACTTCATTATCGAATTGCTAATTTGTCTGCGGGCGCAGCGGCAGTTCCAGCTGCTCCTGCCCCGATTGGCTCAGAGCGGACTGGGCCGTAGCGGCGGTGGGGGCAACGGCCGTATAGGCCGCACTTACATTGTTGTAGACACCGCCCAAAATCTCATGGATTTCCAACACACCGCCATAGGTTGTGTTCAGATGGGCGGAATCGACCTGGGCATAAACCGGCGTGCCCACGGGCAGCGAACCTGAGTAGCTGCTGTTTACCGCCGAGTAGTACAAGTTGGGCGCACCGGGTGCGGTGCTGTAACGCAGCGTCAGCGATTCACCAGCGGGGATAGACACGCTCACGCCCCACACAATGCCCTCGTCAGCAACATCGAACCAGACTTCATTTTCCTGCGTGGGCACCGGGTCAGGATCGATGTAGAAATCGACCCAGAAGCCGCTGCCGGTGGCCATCGTGCCCTGGTTCTCAATCGTCACTTCTACCAGGGTACTGCTGGCGGACACATTGGTGACCACCAGGTCTGGCGCGCTGACAAAGTTGTTCAGCACCAGGGGAATGAACACCTCATACATGCCCAGCTGCACCGTAACCGTGGCCGTGTCGCTGCCGCCGTGGCCGTCGCTGATGGTGTAGGTGAAGGTGTCATTGCCTGCTTCGTTGGCGTTGGGCGTGTAGGTCACCGTCGTGCCGTTGTGGGTGACGGTGCCTTTACTGCCCTGGGTCACGGCCGTAACCGTCAACGTATCGTTTTCAGGGTCGGTGTCGTTGTCCAGGACATTGATAATAACGGCCGTTTCTGGCGGCGTTGATGTGGAATCGTTCACCGCGTTCGGTGCGTCATTTACCGGGTTGATGGTAACATTCACCGTGATGGAATCCAGCCCACCGTGGCCGTCGCTCACACGGACAATGAAGCTGTCGCTGCCGAAGTAGTTGGCCGTGGGCGTGTAGGTCACCGCCTTGGCGCTGCCCGTGCCGCTTACCGTGGCCGCCCCGTGGCTGGCCTGGCTTTGCAGGCTCCAGGTCAGCGTGTCGGCATCGGCGTCGGTGGCATGCAGCGTCAGGCTAAACGGTGTGGGACTGCCGTCTTCGTCCATCGTCACGTCGGTAGAAGCACCTTCGGTAATGACGGGCGCAAAGTTCACGTTATCCACGCTCACGCTGATGGTGGCCGTATCGCTGCCACCCCGGCCGTCGCTGATGGTGTAGTCAAAGGTTTCTGTACCCACAAACGTGCTGCTGGGGGTGTAAGTGAGGTGTGTGCCGTTGTTCACTACCGTGCCACCGTTGCTGGTGGGGCCAACGGCCGTAATCTCCAACGTCTCACCGCTGTCTGGCCAGATGGTGTCGTTGGTCAATGGATAAAGCAGATTGTCGCTGCTCTGCTCGTCCACGCTAAACGAATCGTTTACCGCGTCGGGATTGTCGTTTTGCTCGTTGATAGTCACGTTGACGGTGATGTCATCGGTGCCACCACGGCCGTCGCTGACGCGCACCACAAACGAATCCGAACCGTTCATGTTGGCGTTGGGTATGTAGTTGATGCCCATCGAATTACCTGGATTAGTGCCGGTAATGCTGGCCGTGCCAATAGTGCCCTGAGTTTGAATGCTCCAGGTGAGAGGATCACTATCGCCATCTGTGGCGTTTAGCGTCAGCGGCGTAAAAGCAGTTGGCGAGCCATCTTCATCCATGTCAGCGGCATTAATGGAGGCGCCCTCGGTAATAACGGGCGCTTCGTTCACATCCTGTACGGTGATGGTGACGGTGGCGGTATCGGTGCGGCCCGTACCATCATCAATGGTGTAGGTGAAGGTATCTATCCCCACAAAGCCCGCCAGAGGTGTATAGGAAATAAACGTTGTGTTGTTTACGGCCGTGCCGTTCTGGGTTGTGGGGTTGTCTACGGCCGTAATCTCCAACGTCTCACCGGTATCTGGATTAATGTCATTTTCCAGAACCATCAGCACGTTATTGCTGGTGTTTTCATCCACTGTGTAGCCGTCGTCAACAGCTTCGGGATCATCATTAATAGGATCGATGGTCACATTGACGGTAATGGTATCGGTGCCGCCGTTGCCGTCGTCTACCTGCACCACAAAACTGTCGCTGCCGTTGTAGTTGGCGTTGGGCGTGTACCCGATGGCTTTAGACGTACCGGTGCCGCTGGCACTGGCCATGCCGTTACTGGCCTGGGTTAGAATGCTCCAGGTGAGGGTGTCATTTTCCAGATCGGTGGCATTGAGCGTCAGGCTAAAGGCGGTGGGGCTGCCATCTTCATCCATCGTCACGCTGGCGGGATCAGACTCGGTGATCACCGGGGGATCGTTTACCCCCGTCACTGTTACGGTGACCGTGGCCGTGTCGGTGCCACCGTTGCCATCGTCAATGGTATAGGTGAAGGTTTCTGTGCCGCTGTAGTTAGCCGCAGGCGTGTAGGTGAGGTGGGTATCATTGTCGACCACCGTGCCGCCGTTGCTGGTGGCGCTAACGGCCGTAATTGTCAACGTTTCCCCGCTGTCCGGCGCGTCGGTATCGTTGGCCAGCACATCGAGGATGTTGTTGCTGCTGTCTTCAGCCACAGTGGGGGTGTCATCCACGGCATCGGGGTTGTCGTTGACGGGATCAATCGTCACGTTAACCGTGATCGAATCGGTACCACCGTTGTCGTCATCTACCAGCACCACAAAGCTGTCGCTGCCGTTGTAGTCTGGGTCAGGCGTGTAACCGATGGTTGAGGAATTGCCGGGGCTTGAAGCGCTGGCGTTGCCGTTGCTGGCCTGGGTGTCAATGCTCCAGCTGAGCGTATCGCCATCCTGGTCGGTGGCGTTGAGGGTGAGGCTAAACGGCGTAGGGCTGCCGTCCTCATCCATCGTCACGCTGACGGGGTCAACTTCGGTAATGACGGGGGCATCGTTGACGTTGTCTACGTTGATGGTGATGACGGCCGTATCGCTCAAGGCCGCACTGTCGGTTACGGTGACATTCAGCGTAAAGGAAGCAGGGGTTGTCGTACCGGGATCGGTAAGCTGCGTCTCATCGGCCACGGTGATTTCGCCAGTTAACACATTGACGTTAAAAACGTTTTGACCAGAGCCGCCCGTTACAGTGTAGCTCAGTTTATCGCCAGGATCAGCATCACTCGCTGCAATTGTCCCTACGGACGTCTCATTCAGGCTGTCTTCCGGCACCGAAAACAGCTGGTCATCGACCACAGGGGCTTGCTCTGCATTGACTGTTAGGCTGAAATCATAAAAGCAGACGGGGGCTCCACTCAGATTATCACCCACCGATAAGGTCCAAGTACCTAACGGATCCTCGCCCAAAAAGGCAGACAAAGGCTCTTCAGGACGAAAGGTACCGCTGACTGGCGCCGGTCCACCGACTTGGGTAGCGGCACCATCATCAAACGTTACTGTAACTGTGCCGTTGTAGACGTCATTTGTTGTGTAGGTGTAATATGGTGGGGCAGAACCCGAACCCCCGTTGTTAAGCGAATCTTCTATGAGGACAGCCGTATCGCCACTGGGACTGGTGAGGAACATGTAAATTTCACGATTAAACGGTGAGCCACCCTGGTGTCCTATAGAAAAACAGCTCCCCGCATCTGGGGCATCAATTTTGGCAAATTGCACCGTGGCCGTTACCGAAGAAATGGAGGCTCCGGGTGAGAAATCATCGGTGGTGAATTCGACCGTGCGAGTGAGCGGAGGGCCAGGGAGATTGCCATCAACCGCGCCATCGGTGCCGTTGCTTTGGGTCACGCTGGCGGCCAACGTCAGTGAGGGCAATAAGAGGATTAAACCAAGTACCGATAGAATAAGGATGGTGCGAAAGCGGCGGTGTGGTTTTTTATGTGTACGCTTCAAATGAACCATGAATGCCTTCCTACTTTATAAATGGTGTGTGGAAACGGCCGTAAAAAAATGAAAACCATGCAGAAAGTACATTACGGCTTTCCGTGCAATGTTTGTATTGTAGGAGGCGGTCTCAGGGGCGTATATCACATGATGGTCATAGCTATTTAGTCCTATTCGGCGTAAAGATCGCGTAAAAAAATAGACCCACCCCTTTTACGGGATGGGTCTCAGCACAAACGAGAAATAACAAGAATGGTTACGGAACGCTTTCCGAATGCAGCAGCTTACTCAGCAAGGTGTCCAGTTCCGCCTGTGACACACCCGCCACACCCAACGGCCGATCCACTCTATCGTGACAGTCCGAGCCGCCGCTGGTGATGAGGTTGTACTTTTGGGCCCATTGGGCCATGAGCTGGCGGTGCTGTGGTGCATGGCCGGGGTATTCCACTTCCAGGCCATCCAGCCCCAGTAAATCGTCGTCCAAAAACTCCGGCATCAGGATTTCCACCGTTTCGATAGGCGGCAGCACCTCGTTGTAGAGACTCTGCCCAGGGTACGAACCGGCCGCCGGATGGGCAAAAATGCGCACCAGCTGCGGGTACTTCTTCAGCAGTGGCGTCAGCTGCCCGGGATCAATACCAGATGGCACATACGCCGGGCTGTCGTTGCCGATGAGCAGGTTCACCTGCTCCTTGTCCAGACCATGGTTCTCTTTCAACGCCACAGCAAAGTGGCGGCGGGAGACATTCACAGCCAGGGCTTCGATTTCTTCGGCGGTAAGTTCTTGTTTTAGCAGCGGTTGGTTCCCAGTGGGGCCAAATTCGGCATTGATGGCCGCGACGCGGGCACGCACCAGGCCGCCACCGCGCCCCTGGCTAAAAATGTCGGTGGCCATCTGGCGGAATTCGTCATCGTTTAGTAAGTCGTATGGGATGTAGAGCAGGTAGTGCAGGGTGCCGGTGAAATACGGCCGTCTAAACCGCAAAGACACTTCTACCCCCGGCACCACGCGAATACCCAACCGCTCACCCGCCGCCAACGCCTCATCCAGTCCGTTCAGCGTATCGTGATCCGTCACGCCAATTGCCTGCAGGCCCAAGGCCTGGCCCGCCTGCACCAGTTCGGTGGGGCTGTACTCGCCATCGGAGGCGATGGTGTGATTGTGTAAGTCTGCAACGTAGGAAAGTGACATTTAGGGACTCCTGTTTTTGAAGGGGTGAACGGGTGAAGAGGTGACAAGGTGACAAGGTGAATTGCTTTTGAGTACGCCCGTTTCCCTTTGATCATCTGGTTTTTAACTACGCTATTGCATCATGGCAAGCTGTCAGGGAGGCTTAACGGCCGTTTATTTCCACCACCTTCCCCATCACCGAAACATCATAGCCAGGCAGGGCCGCCACGGCCGTTCTAAACCGCTCATCGTGCAGCAGCTCTAGCAGCGACCGTACACGCTCGCTTGCATACGTCTGCCGGGTCATCACCAGATCGTACTGCTCGTGGGCCAGCGGCACAAAGCCCAGCTTCAGCGCCCGCGCCGCCGCCTGGATGCCCAGGCCAAAATCGGCCGTGCCAGACACAATTGCCGCGGCAACGGCCAGGTGCGTGTACTCCTCACGGCCGTAACCACGCACCTGCTCCGGCTGGATGCCCAACTTGCCCAGTTCATAATCCAGCAGCACCCGCGTGCCCGCACCCCGCTGCCGGTTCACCAGCTGCACATCATCGCGAGCGGCGGCGGCCCAACCCTGGACGTTTTTGGGATTACCCATAGGCACCAACCACCCCTGCTCCCGTCCCACCAGCGTCACCAGCACCACGTCTTCATCCGGCAGGTAGCGGCGCACATAGCTCTGGTTGTAGATACCCGTTTCCGGGTCCAGCAAATGGCTGCCCGCCAGGTGGCATTCGCCCCGGCGCAAGGCTACCAATCCCCCCAAACTGCCCACATTGGCCGAGGCCAGCCGTGCCCCACTGCGCTCCGCCAAAAATTGGGCAATGAGGTCGAGCGTTAAATCATGGCTGCCGATGGCCAGAATGGTACGCGCCAGATCGCGCGCGTCGCGGTAGAGATGCACGGTCACGTCACTGCCCGCATCCGCCCCCTCGCTGAAGCGGGGAATGCGCACAATGCCGTCGGCCCGCACCAGCGAGGTGATGACACCCGCGCCCCGGCTGATCGGTGTGGTGACAAAACGGCCGTTCACCTCCCCCACTGCTACCCGCACAAAATCATCGTCCCCGGTGTGTGAGTTCACCTTGCGGGTTAACTTAGCCTGGATGGTTGGTGGCTGGTACGGCCGCAGCCCCTGCCACCGCGCCAAAAGCGGCTCCACGAAGATTTCTCCCGTGAGTGCGGCGCTGACCGGGTAACCAGGGACGCCGATGATGGGGGTGAAGAGGTGAAAGGGTGAGGGGGTGACCGGGTGAAGGGGTGAAGGGGTGAGCGGCTCATTTGTCACCTTGTCACCTTGTTCCCTTGTCACCTTGTCATCTTCCAAAATGCCCAAAATGACGGGATGCCCCGGCCGCACCGCCACGCCGTGCACCAGCAGCTGGCCCAGCGACTGCACCACGTGGGCTGTGTAATCTTCGCTGCCTGCGGAAGAACCGGCATTGAGCAGGATAAGATCATGGTGTTGGGCAGCGAGGCGTACGGCCGTTTGAATCGCTTCAAACTCATCCGGCACGATGGGCCAGCGGGTAGGCAGCCCACCCCACTCGGCCACCTGCGCCGCCAGCACCAGGCTGTTGTACTCGATAATTTGACCGGGCTGGATGCCGCTTTCGGCCACCTTTTCCGTCGAAACCAGCTCGGAGCCAGTGGGAATAACCGCCACACGCGGCTGGCGGTAAACGTCCACGGTGGCATGGCCGGACCCGGCCAGTGCGCCCAAATCAACGGGGCGCAGCTTGTGGTTGGCAGGCAGCACCAGTTCGGTGGCCACCATATCTTCGCCCATCGCCCGCACGTGCTGCCACGGCGGCAAACTGGCGCGGATTTCGATGCCGGAACGGCCGTCCGCCAGTTCCACCAGCTGCGTATGCTCGATCATCACCACGGCGTTGGCCCAGGGCGGCAGCGGATGCCCTGTGTTCACCGGGCGAATGGGGCGCGGTTCGCTGGGGGTGGTGTCCCACTCTTCCACCAGGGTGAACTGGAGCGGCTGGGTTTCGGTGGCGCCTTCGCTGTCTTGGGCGCGCAGGGCATAGCCATCCATAGCGCTGGCGTGGTAATGGGGTGAAGAGAGTTTGGCCCAGACGGCGCGGGCGGTGATACGGCCGTTCGCCTGCGCCACCGGAACCTCCTCCGCCTCTAGCGGCTGCCACCAGTCTGCCGCTTGCAGCGCCGCCTGAAATACGGCCTGCGCCTCGTCGAGTGGAATATCTTCCAGATAAACGTTTCGCTTCATTTTGTTCCTGGTCTTTTCCTTACTAAAGGGGCTGTTCAATAACAAACTAACTTTTTTGATTTCTATCATACCAGACAAAAAACAAAAGCCTCCACATCAATTGAAGTGGAGGCTTTCCGCTGCATGACTCCGACAGGATTCGAACCTGTGACCAAGTGATTAAAAGTTGACCGGTCATAGGTAAATAGCACCATAAATACGGGTAATTTAAGCACATTTAAGGGAATTTAAACAGATTTGGGTGCAATTTAAGCCTGAACAGTCCATTATTTCCATTGATTATCGCTATAACTGCTACCCTAATTGCTACCCTTTATCCATTAAACAGGTAGTCCATCTTGTCTGCTGCTTTTTTCTGAATCCCTGGTATCACATGGCTATAAGTATCCAGAGTTAAGGTTATGCTTGAGTGACCTAACATTTCTTGAACAATTTTGGGATGCACATTTTCTTTCAAAAGCAGGGTTGCCGCAGTATGTCTCAAATCATGAAACCGCACCTTTGGTATATTGGCGCTCTCCCTAGCCTGGTAATAATGCCGTGACAGGTTGCGCGGTGAGACTGGTTTTCCCGAAGAAGTCTGAAAGATTAGCCCATTTATTGCGCCCACATCTTTTCGATATTTCTTGAGCACATTTGCTACATATTCAGGCATCGCTACAGTCCGTTTTGACTTTTTGGTTTTTGGTGATCCTAGATGAATTTTGCCATTGATTTCCAACACGACGTTTTCAACACTAATCGTGTTGTTATCAAAATTTATATCCTGCCACCGTAAACCTAATATCTCCCCTTTTCTTAGCCCCATCATTACAGCAATCACATAAATCGGATACCAACGATGACCTTCCACTTCTTTCAAAAACTGTCGAACTTGGTCTACAGTTAGCGTAGCAAAGGTCTTCTTTTGCGGTTTCGGTGCGGTAACTGCATTCGTTGGATTACGTATAAGAATTCCCTGTTTCACGGCTTGATTGAGAGCTCGTCTAATGATTGCGTGCATGTATTGTACAGACCGCTTTGAAAGCCCTTCATCGAGCTTTTGGGAATACAAATGTTGCAAATGATGGGGTTGCAGGTTTTTGAGTTTAAGATGGCCAATTGAAGGCACAATATGTGTCTTTATCCAAAAACTGTATGATGTATACGTGGCTGGTTTTACAGTATGAGCAACCACTTCTTCTAAAAAGCGTGCCATGTAATCTCTGACCGCTTCATTAGTGTCTTTTACAACAATGCCTTTTTTGATTTGGCTCCGTTGCTCAAGCAACCATTCCTGCACTACTTTTCGGGATTGATGACGCTTTCTTTTTCTCTTTCCATCAGGAAGGGTAATTTCAGCACACCATCTTTCTTTTGACTTATCCCAAAAAACACTCCCCTCGTTATTTCCTCTTCGCTTTGACACAATATTTTTCCTTTACTAATTTCAAACACGGTCGGCTATTTGGAGGATGGCATTGCTTATAAAACATCTGTTCTTATTTTACCACACATCTCCTGTTTTGACCCGTTAATTTTGGTTTTCTTAGCCTTAATTTGATAATTGACAATTGCACAAGAAATATGTTTATACTGGTAAACGTGTCCATGTTTAGTACCAATTATGACCCATAATAAAAACGGCAATTACAAAAACGAAGAGTTGATCAAGTTCAAAGCCCCTAAGGAACTCAAGGTTCAACTACAAGTCTTAGCTCAACAGAGAAATATCTCCCTCTCTTCTCTACTTCGACTCATCTCAACTGAATATGTGAAACGCAATAAACAGCCATGATTATCTCGGTTGCCAATCAAAAAGGAGGAGTCGCCAAAAGCACAACAGCGATTAATTTGGCGGCTGGATTGTCACTTGAAGGATATAAAGTGTTATTGATTGATACAGATCCGCAAACCAACGCTACACGGGTTTTCATCCATCCCGATGTGGAGATCGAGGCGGACAAATCTCTCTATAGTGCCATCATCAAGTTCTCTCCCCTCTCCCCCATTATTCGGGAAACGAAAACAGATAATCTGCATATTGTTCCTTCTCACATTCGCCTGTCTAGTGCCGATTTGGAATTAGCCCAAGCATTTGATAACCGCAGTGAACGCTTAAAGAAAGCTCTCAGCAAAGTTCGCGACCGCTACGATTATGTGATTATTGATAATCCCCCATCATTGGGGCTCCTGACGATAAATTCGTTTGTGGCCAGTGAAAAACTCATCATTCCAGTGTCTACTGGCTTCTTTGCCTTGACGGGTTTGGTACAGCTTCAAGAAACCATTGACATGGTTAGGCAAACCCAGCTCAATCCTGAGCTTGAAATCATGGGAGTGTTGTGTACGTTTTCAGATCACACCAACGTTTCCAGAGATGTTGAGAGTCAGCTGCGTGAATATTTTGGAGATCAGGTCTTTACCACCACCATCCCCAAAAATGTAAGCCTGGAGGAAGCTCACTCCAATCACACCCACATTTTTGACCATGCACCAACCAGCACAGGAGCCAAAGCGTACAAAGCGTTTATCAAAGAAGTATTGACCAAATGACAAAAAAATCTGGCCTGGCCGATAGTCCGTTTTTCATCAAGCCACAACCTCAGCCGCCTACAACTGAGGCTAATCCCCTATTGAAGAATCCTTCACCTCCAAAAAAGAAATCGCAAATTCCGAAGAAAGCAAACAGTGATAGTATGGTGTCACGACACCAAGACACCATGCAACCAAGCAACCATGACACCACGGTATCACGGTATCACGACACCATCATCGAGTTGTTGAGAAAAACCGTCAAGATAATCGGGAAGGAAGCAGCTACCCATCGTTTTACTGTTGAAGAAAAACGGGCCATCAAGAAAATCGTTTTCACTTACGAAGATCAGGGAATCCTCACCAGCGAAAACGAAATCACAAGGATTGCCGTGAATTACCTTATTGAAGATTACAAACAGAATGGCAAATCGAGCCTGTTGGAGAGAGTTCTAAAAGCCCTGAATACATGATACCATGCAACCACGATACCACGGTATCATGGTGTCAACCAAGCAACCACGGTGCATTTTACCCCTTGATTTCGCCCTAATCCTCATGTCATAAAACAAGTGCCAATATCTTTGGCGGGAGTCCCACCGCAGCGGGTTAAAGCTGCGGCCGACCTTTCACACAGTGACAACCCATACAGGCTCAACGGTTGTTCAGTGAGAAGCTGAACTAAGGAGGCTGAAACCTCCCGAAGACACCTCAAGCGGAGTTGGTGCTTTGTAACCGAAAGAAATTTTTTAGAAATCGGTGCGAAGCACCGCTTAGGAAAGTCTGGCGGGGAAGAGCTGGAGAAGGGAGGAATTAAATAGTATGGCTGGGAAGGGCGAAGCCCTTATAGGGTGAAAGCAACTTGTGGAGAAAACGGCCGCACCCCGAAAACAAATCAGGGTGCGAGCGTAAATAGTAGGCGGCTTCTGAGCAAAGCCATTATCTATTTTGAAGGCTCGCTTTACCAGCGTCAAGAAGCATATGAACCGAGTAATGAATCACATCGCTTCAAATTTGTACTCAGCATTTGTGGCCAATCTGAGTAACAAATCGGATACCGTCATGCTATTCGGTATCTTTCACAAACCCTCGGCATCGAGCCGAGGCTTTGTGTCTGGAATACTGCCTTGCCTCGGGGAGTCCTCGTCTCGCCCTCTTTTTCCCATTCCTTCGGCGGGAACAGAGACCTCAACGACAACCCCCACTCGGACAAGCCAGCGATGTCAGCCTTTGCTGCTGCCGCTGTTTTCACAGCGTCAGGCAAAGCCCGACTGCCTCGGCTCCGCCCACATCATTTTTTGCGCTTCGCTTTTAAAAATGTGTGGGTACCCTGGCTCATTACACGAGGCTGCGCCACTGTTTATGAGCGGCGGCGGGACGCTGCGCCCACCGATGTTGACACATCGGCGACCTGGCTACAGCCGAGGCAGTCGGCCTACGGCCGACATCGTGCGGGGCTGACGTTTCCAGACCTTTGTCAGCCCCTCCGGAAGCGGAAGCCAAGCTCTGCTTGGCATTTTTATTTTAGTTGAGTTTGACTTATGCTTAAACTAAGAGCCGCTCTCGCGTTTTTGCGGTGGTGGCGGTGGTGGATTCTTGGGTATTTTTTCTTGCGAAGGTATGGGATTCATCCCCTTTTCAGTTCGGCCGTCTGGTTTAGGTGGTTCTGGTGGGTTTCTTTTATCATTTTGACTCATTAGAATTTGCCTCGTGTATGGTAGTTTCAAAATCAACTGGCATGAAACCGATATAATGGATTTTTTGATTAGGTGTAATTAGCATACCGTCAAGACCAGTTTCCTTGAGTTGACTTTTTTCATCGCTCTCGACAATCCAATAGGGCTTATAGACGAATAGGTAAGGTTCATCTGTTCCATCGGAATAATACTGTGGCCAGCCATATAACCGTCTCCCATCTTCAAAATGTATCACAATATATCGTTTGTAGTCATAAAAAGCATCGTGCCACACAGATAACCTTGCGGATCTTGGTGAAATTCCAATTTTATTTAGAACTTTTGTAATTACATTTTTATTTACAAAAAAACTAAATACTATCGTTAAGCCGATGCTAAGCCCTATCAATAAAAAAAATGATAATGGATCAAAGGAAAAACTGACACTTTGTGATGTCTGATCGATTGAAACGGCACTTTGTTTTCTGATAAGGCTGTAAAGTGCATATACGACCATTGAATAAACAAGAGCTTCGGCTGTTTGAGCGAGATCGCTTCTATGGGGTTTTCTGCTAATAAGTGAATTCAAAACAAGTAGAGTTAAAAATCCTGGAATAAGAAACAATAACAATTGTAACGCTTGAAAGGTGAACATAACTTTAACTTAATGCTGTAAGAATAAGAGACGGATTCTGAACACAAGCTACTTATACTTGGAACCAATGCCATTATATTAGTCTTATTTAAATTTTGCTAATCGGCAAGACTCATTAAGAACAGCACAAGATTTTGATCAAACCTCTGTCGCGTAAAGACAAAAGCCGATTTTTATCAAGTCGTAGGGTACCCACAACTTCTTGATCATTTTGGGGGTGAGCTACGTCTCCGAATTTCAATCATAATCGTGTTTTTAGTATGCATTCGGTCGAGCGTAAATGTCGAGGAGAGTTGTTAGATAGATTTTATACAGATTGGTTAATCGTTCTGGTATCCTTTACTGTTTTCTTCTGCAAAGTGGCTCTAATTGGCTTTCAGACAGCGAGGGGATATGGTTTGATAGGGGATAGGGGGCCGCGTTTTGCTTATTGACACCTCCTCTTTTCACTTGCTAATCTGATTTGGTGCACCTGCACCACGATGCAATTGAACCATGGTGCAATTCCCAAGATGCCAAAAAAGAAAAAGGATAAACCTGAAACAAAGGAGCAGCGGGTCGCACTTACGGCGCGCCTGAGCCTGGATGCCTATGATGCCATTGCCCAGATTCAGCGACAGCATCGCATCCAAACCGGCCGCGCTTTGCCTATCTGGAAAATCATTGATACGGCCGTTAAAGCCTATGCCAAAAAACAAAATCATTCAGTCGGGAAGTGATCCCAACAGGAGAGCCTTTACCACCATTGACGATGCCGTGGAAACGGTGCCCGTCTTAGAAAAGCTGGCAGATATTTTAAAGGAGTTGGGTCAGCGGAAATACCCCCTGGCCATTAGAAAGGGGGTGATTGTAAACATGGCAAAAAAACAAAAGAGTGCCCAGATCAAAGGCAGCGGCAGCACCTACTTTCTGGATGTGGAGAAAGCCAAAACAGGTAGCATCTACTTGAAAATCACCCAAAGCCGTAAATCAGACGGAGATGAATTTGAAAGGAGCAGCATCTATATCTTTCCCGAAGATGCCAGTGAGTTTAGCAAAACTGTCGCTGAGATGATCAAGGAGGTGAAATAACACTCGTAATGTAAACATGCTGAAACGACGCCGACCATTCACCAGAAAAAAGCAGCCGCGCCGACTGGTCACGACGGAGAACACAGAACAAGTGATGATTGCCATTCATGACTATGAAGGCGTCATGTCCCACACACAAATTGTGCGTCTTTGTTTTCCTGGGTGCACCAGCACCTGGCCATTTGAGCGAATGCAGCATTACTTTGACCACCGATTGGTGAAGAAGTTTGATGCGTACAACGTCAACGGTCATCAATTAGGAAAGATTGTTTATACATTGGACAAAAGGGGAGCCGACGTTGCCGCCAGTAAAAAGCGTATTGACTTGGCCAATTTCAAGTGGCGCGGTCATCCTCGGTGGCTGACGCTTGTACACGATCTGGCAATCAATGATTTTCGTCTAGACGTTAGGGAAGCGTGTCAGAAGAATCCTCAGTTTTCAGTAAAACGATGGATTTCAGAATATGAATTGAGCCAAATTAGCCCACGGATTCCCGGTCGGTTGGACAGTTTCTTTATCTTGCAGCGGGAAAATGATCATCAAGGGGGGCGAACTGAGCAGCTCGCTTTGCATTTGGAGATTGATACAGGCAACCATTCCATAAATCGCTTGATGAAAAGAAAAGTAAAGCCTATTTTGAGATATTTCGGCAGTGATAAATACTTAAACCAATTTGGTGTTCGTGCCGGTGTTTGTTTGATCGTAACAAACTCGGAGAAAAGATTGCACAATCTCAAGCAGGCGATCGAGGAGAATAGGGGAAAAGGGCTTTTCTATCTCACAACCGCTGAGGCTGTTTCAGCCCAAACGGTGTTAACAGAACCCATCTGGTTTCTAGCCGGATCAGATTATGTTTTCAGCATAAAAACCATGCCCTTGTCACCGGTTGAAGCCGGAGTGTTGAACGATGTGGCCAGCACACGGTATCAACAAGCGTTGTTGCCCATGTGAGTAAGTTTTCTGTTGATGGCTATTCGAGGACTGGACCGGCAAGCCCACCTTTTGCAGCAGCTTTGTTTTCAGGTTTTCAAATTCTTGCTTATCAACTTCTGGCCGAGGGACATGCAACGTCTTTAAGGCAATAACCTCATCACTTTCAGGGGGAAGCACAAAGATTTCTCGATGCTTCTGGCGGCGGATGGTCTGGACAAACATCTCTTTCTGTTCGAGCAGATTTTCGTAAATGGGGTGACTGTTTTCGGCCGTTCCCTCATTTTTGATCTTTTGTGGGTCTGGCACAAACAGTTCTTCAGCCACAATTCGGCCGGTCTTTGTCCCACTACCGAAAATCACTTTGATTTGTGCCTGATCCAGTGCGCCTTCAAGTCGAGCATTAGCCAGTTGGTGCCATCCCTGATGAGCCAAGCAGAGGAATAAGCCGAACTTGCGCGCCTCGGAAAGCATTTCGGCTAATGCCTGAGCTGAACCCTCATTGGCCACAAATCGTTGAAATTCATCCAAAACGCAATACCATCTCTTGCGCTTCTCTTCTTCAAGCTCCACTCTAGAAAGGGCTGCTTGCTCCAGGCGCACGGCTAGAAGACTGCCAAGCAAGTTTCTGGTTTCATGGTCACAAGTGCCCAGATTGAAAATGAGTATTTTGCCTTCGTCCATGATCCGCCGGAGACTGAGCCGGTTTTCTGAAGCACCGAGCATCAGTTTGAGGGAAGGATTGAGGGTTAAGGCAGTGACTTTGTTCAACAGGCTCTCAATACGCAGTGATTGTTCTCGTCCCCATCTTTCAAACCGTTCGTAAAAGAAACCTTTGACATCCTCGTTTTCACTTTCTTCAAGCAGTGAATCCCGAAACTCTTTGTACATGAACAAGCGTGGGAGTTCCACTAGAGAAAGCCGATGCTCAATGAGGAGAAGTAGGCCATGTAAAGCAACGTTTTTGAACTGGGGAGCTGCGGCTAACTCCTGGCTCCACGTCCTTTGAAAGGCTTCAATGATATTGCTCACAATGGTGTATGGGGCATCCTCGCAGGCCAACACATTCATGGGCACGAAATATTCTTTGTGGCCAGGTTCACAGTAGATGATCTTTGACGCATTTTCAGGATTAGCTAACCAGGGTTGCTTATCGGAACCGGAAGATTGAAACGCTAACAGTTTGAGAAGATTGTTGGCTAAATCTCCGTGTGGATCAATCAAGCCACAACCTTGACCATGATTGATCAGCTGCCAAAGGAAGCCTTCTAGGAATTTGCTTTTTCCCTTGCCGCTTCGACCGACAACATACATGTGGGTGTTTAATTTTTGAAGGGGGATACTGTACTTTGAAAGTCCCAGGTCGGTATTTCCAATGAAAGGTCCACGAGAGCCAATTTCAACTTGATTGGCTTTACTTCGTGAATGAAAAATCATGAGGTGATTGATTCATTAAATCACAAAGATACGCCATTTTTTAGAGGGGATTTACTATGTGGATTTTATGCAATCCGGCAAGTTGTCCTAGAACATAAGACAACAACTGCCATTCTCGCACAATTGGTTGAAAGCCTGATGGTTTCTAAGGCGGAAATATAGGAGGTGAACTGTATACTGCAATCTCCTTATCTATTGATATTCCTCAATTGTTATAGTTCCTGTTGAAGGAAATAATCCACCAATCTGAAGATAATAAGTATTACCCTCACGAAAAGAAAAGGGAAAAGTGACTTTATTCTGTGGACCGGCCCAACTAATACATCCTGATTTATTCAAAGAGTTAAGATCAGACCCAAAATAACCAATTATTGCAACTTCAACATCACTAAAAATAATGTCTCCAGTTAGCGTAACTGTTTCTTCCGGTACGATTTTATACCAAACACTTCTGTTAATGTTTGGGACATTTATTGAACAAAATCTGGGCTCTCCCTCTTGAAGAGTAGCATTTGATAAATCAAACTCAATTCTGTATGGGAACTCGGATATAACAATGGCTTCTTCGAAGTCATCGTTCTTAATTGGAGTATTCGTAGCAGTAGCAATTGAAGGGGTTGACCGAGGGCTAACCATAGTGGTTGCAGTGTAAGTTACAGTTGGCGTTGTTGTCGGCAATGGTGTCGCTGTCGGTTCAGCAAGAACATCACCAAAGCTTTTTTCTACAGTTAGGGTAATCTCACGTATTGGAGTGACTGTAAAATCTGGCAGAACAATAGAATTTGTTGCGACCGTTTCAACTTGGGAACCTGCCAATGCTTCTTTATCTGTAGAAAAACCGTTAACTAACAAATATCCCAAATAAAAAACTAAAGCGATCAAAACGCTCCCGAGAACATAAGGGATAGTTTTACGAGCCCTTGAAAAGATAAGAATAGAATCATCCTCTTGCTTCTCCATTGTAGGCAGATGACTTAAAACGATGTCACTATCGGATATGCCTTTAGGCAGCTCGGTTGAAAGGTCTTGTTGTTTGCTGAGTTCTGGACAAATTTCATTAGCAAGTATTGCGTTCCGTTCCATGGCAGGTAGTTGATCTATGCCAAGTTTAGCGTAGATATGTTTCATATTTGTCTTAACAACAGACAAAGAAATATGTAACTCCTCGCCAATTCGCTTATACACTAATCCTTTGCACCTGTAAAAGAGGATATCTCGTTGTCGTTCAGATAGTTTTGCCAGTTGTGGACCATAATTCTTAGAACTCATTTTGATTTACACCTCTCTGCACCTAAGTAGATACCAAAGAATCACCCAAGTCAGCACCTTAGACGATAGTTATCCTGACTATAAAATTGTATATTTTTTTGAGCAATGTCAGCGCGAACTATTATTCTGGCGGAACTGTAAGACCTGAGAAACAGATCAATAGTCACATAAATTGAACTGCAAAATGTGATGACAGGAGACTCAACATGAATAAAAAGAACTTGCTGTTATTAGTTGCATTCTCCCTCTTGTTTATACCCTTAATAATGCAATATTCAACAAATGGTTCAACTATACAAATTATTAACGCCTCAGAAGCTTCATTAGATTGGTATGAAGGCTTATGGGAAGGCGTTGTGATATATCCTGATGGATCCGAAATTACTGCGAGCTTAGGTGTATTGGCTGGCGAGCCAAGTGATCTTGTAGGTATACAAATTTTTACCAAAAAAAAGTGCGGTAACCGTCTTACAATAAAAAGTCAAACTGAAACAAAGGTTGTTTTTGAAATATCAAATAGTATATCAGCATCAGCAGCGTGTATTGATTATGGCTCTGTCGAACTCACTAAAATCGATGAAACAACTGTTGAGTATTCATGGTCTGGGATTACTGGCACCTTAAATCTATTGAGTGATCCAACACAAGCAGACCCAACATTCTTCAAGGGGTTTTGGCATTCTGATCACATAGATCAAACAGGAAATTATGATCCATTTCCAACACCTGATTTCGGAGTGGACATAGTTATTCTTGGTGGAAGCGTTGGAGAGCTTCTTTCTATAGCAATGCAATGGAATTCCTCGAATGGGAAAGCTATGTGTGGTTATATAGGATCACCAGAAAATATTTCCGCAGAAATTATTGGGATAGATAATCATTTTAGATTTGCAGATGCTTGTTATCTCAATGCTCCAAATATTCGTCTTACAAAGACGTCTTCAGTGAGTGCAGATTATTATCAGCATAATGGCCCACAAAAGGCCAATGGACAAGTTATAAAGATTGCGGGGCCAGATGATCCATGCAACGATATGGGCGACGAGGATGAGGATGCACTGCCAAATGGATGGGAAGTTTGTGGTTTCGACCACAATAATGATGGGACAATTGATATCGATTTACCAGCAATGGGTGCCGATCCCCTTGTTAAGGACATTTTTGTCGAAATAGATTACATGGCAGAGACAGGAAAATGCTATCCAATTGTTGGATGCACTCCTGGCCATAGCCACCAGCCTTGGCCTCAAGCGATAAATAGAGTTGTTGATGCATTTTTGGAAGCCCCGATTGACTGCGAAGCTGAGGAAAACAATTGTCTGGGAATTAGGCTTCATGTGGACAACGGTCGGAATAGCATCATGAATCCAGTCACCGATGAGTTTTGGGGTAATTATTCTCGATCAAATTCATTGAAAGAAGAAGAAAATCTTGGGTGGATTGATTGGACAGACTCGTCATATGATTGGGATGAATTTGTTGAAATAAAAGCATTAAACTTCGACGTTGAAAGGGAAGGGATCTTCCATTATGCAGTATTTGCTCATAATCTTGGTGGACAAATAATAGGAGGTCTAGGTCCTTCAGCAAATGGAGTAGCTGACATCGGAGGCAGTAATCTAATTGTTGCTTTAGGGTCTCCGTGGAATGCTTCAGTTCCTGAGCAAAGTATCACATTTATGCATGAGCTGTCACACAACTTTGGTTTACTCCACGGAGGTTATGATTCAATTCAAAATAAACCAAATTATTTGAGTATTATGAATAAATCATTTATTCACGGAGTAATTAAGCTTGATGAAGTAATGGGTATATTTGTTGACGGAAATCTTAGCTTGTCTCACTATCAACTTCCTCCGCTCGTTGAAAACAACCTTGATGAAACTAATGGCTTAGGCGATGACCGAATTAATGGAATATTTGGAACTCGTTATTATTGCGGCAATCGTTGGATTCAAGACAACTTCGTTAATGAAATAGATTGGAATTGTGATGGTGATGATGATGACAATCCAGTAACTATTAACATAAACAATTCAGGGGGAAACCAACAAACACTGAATAGTCGAGCGGATTGGGCTACCTTTGATTTTTCAAGTGGAGGAACAATAGGAGCAACGGCATTTTCTAATGCCTTTGTCAATACAAACTCGGATAGTTCAATTGGCTTTACTTATGAAGATGCACAAGAAATCCCAGCTCTCTATAAAGTTATTGTCAGCGGAGACGAAGGCTCAAGTACGAATATTGCACTTGTACCTGGAGAATCAGTGGCCTTTACATTATCGGTTACAAATGCGGGAATTTATAGCGATAGCTATTCTGTAACCACAAGTACAATCCTGGATTGGGCAGATATAAATGGTATCCCGGAACTGATCGACTTGGCACCTGGCGAGAGTTTTTCGACTGAGATTATGGTTGATGTACCTGAAGGGGTAAACAATCGTGACCGAGATGAAATAATTGTGTTTTTAGAAAGTCTTTCGAGTTCAACCACAGAGGATGGTGCAAGATTTACGATTAGTGTAATAAGTGATACCTACCTACCTATTACAATTAAGGAATAGCTTTTTTCAAGGCTTCTACAGAGCATCTCATCCAAATTTCGCCTATATACAAGGAAGAAATCCTATGTCATAATAAAATTATTAATTATTTTAAGCATGAAGCTAAAGAAAAAAAGGGGGATCTTGATAGGACTCATCTTGATCAGCCTAATTTTAATTGCCGGAATTTTTATATTGTTTACATCGCCAGGGCACAAGATATTTTACAGAAGTTATCAATATATCTGTGAAAAGGGTGGAAATAAATGGGTGATTCCTAATACAACTCCATATGAACACCTTGGATATTGCTATCAAGTCTCATCAGATGAAGGGAAAGAATGTTATAAGGATTCTGAGTGTGAAGCCGAATGTGTTGTAAACTACCAACCTGACACCGGACGAGATGAAAACGGATTTATAGTAGGTAAATGTGGACAAGCAAATATACATAATTGCAAGAGCACAATACCCGTTAAAACAAAAGACGCAAAGGATTTAGGGTCGGGCAGTTGCATTTAGTACAGCGTAACACAAATAAATCACTCTTCTGTCATGCCTGCGAAGGCAGTCATCCATCTTTTGGATTCCCGCCTTCGTGGGAATGACAAGTGAAGAAAACTTGCGTTACAGAGTATTTAGTATCAGAATAATTTCAATCAGATCTATAAGACAATTAATAATTCTCTCAAGGATCAAAAAATCCGTTCTCGTACTGTTTGCAAACTTGAACCTATTTGATGCTCCTAACTAAACTAAATTAATGGCTCGATATTGACGAAAATCGTCGCTTCTAATTGCTTTTCCTCCGACACTATTTGGCAGTATATCAAAGGGACAGCCAATAAACCAGTGGTTAGATTATAATCCTGTGGTTGGGCAAAAACAGTCAATGTGACTATTGCACAGGACCCACCCCCATTTGCGCTTCTCTTAAATATAAATGTAATTCGTTTCAGGCGTACTGGTACGGCCGAAATTCCCCATGCTACAATGAATCATGGAGGAGCGAAAGCCACATATTGAAGACGGATTAAAGAACGAAAACAGTGATCGTAAGCAAGAGCTTGGTTGGATAGAGGAGAACCGAGCTCTTTTTTATACCATTTCTACGGTTGCCGCAGAAATCATCGGCCGGGGATTGCTTATCGTTGATACCACGATCCAACGGCCGCAAGGAGGCCACCCCATTAGCTATCGTACAGAAGGGGAAATTGAATCCAACGAAACGCTTGAAAAACTACTGCAAGAATATAATCCTCACCGAGAATTCATTGTCACCGTTCTCAAGCCAAATGGACAAACTAGCACTTATCTGGAAACGGCACCCATTATGGGCTGGTGGGATTCCATGGAAACCCAGACAGCAATGTCAGGGGAGTAATCATTTCACGACTTATTTGAATCATTTATCGATATGCGGGAGCGAGAGCCATTTAGCCTGGCCACGATAGCGGCCGAGACGATGTACAACTTATGGGAATTGGAAATCCAACAAGGCAATGAGATTGACTTGGATGCCAAAATGCGCAGGCTCAAGGATTTATCGGCTTACTCGTTGATACATGCTGAAATATTGGGTCAGCGTGAAGGGGTAGAGCTACTGGCCTTGGGTATGTTCTTTGGTGCCAGTAGCAATCCAGCATTCTTGAAAAATCAGGTACGACTTCAGCAACTTTCTCAAGAAGCTGTTGATTACAAAGGTCAGGCAGAGCATATTGAGCAAGAGATGGCCTTACGCAAAAAATTGGAGAAACTAATGCGTGGTCAAAAGAAGACAGATGGTGATGACAAGCCTTCTCAATTACGCTTGCTCTGATTCCCCTGTTTGACTCCTCGGCAAAGTGTCTGCTACCGTAAATTATGTCAGCAGAAAACTTCTCAAGTAAGCCGGAGCAGATACCAGATTCCGAATTCGTCAATCAGTTGAAAGATCAGCTTAGAGCAACGTGGGAGAAATTGCCGGATGGAGAAAAGGCGACGATGGCAATAGAGCTGCTGAAAGATATGGAAGAAGTGGAGAGACTTTCATTCCGAGAAACATTGGACGCAAGGTGGCCGATTACCAGTGAATCCGTGCCTGCAACGTTTGCCCTGATCAATATCACACCAGATGACCTGGAACAAATAGGGCTTGATGAAGAGGAAATCGAGTTCTTTGATGAGAGTAAATTGCAGGAGATGTCAACCGAAATCAGAGATCATTATGTGGTTCAAGGATTTTGGGAAGAATTGAAATACCATACTAATCACTTTCTTGGTGGATTACGAAAACAGAATCAAAAATGAGAATAAATATTCCAATGGCAAGGACGCAGCGTGTCCCCGAAACCATCGCTTCACCCCAAGCCCTGATCGGCTCGCTCTTTCCCGAAAGCACAGGGCGGCGCTGCGCTTGCCCCCAGCTTTCGTGGCGAGCCTGGGCTTCATATGAAGCTCGATTTCCGCACGCTGCTTGTAGGTTGGGCCACCTTCAATCGAACGCCAACCCACGCTCCTTTAAAGAAACAAACTGATTTCCACCGACCACAATATGGTCAAGTACTTCAATATCAAGAAGTTTACCAGCTTGGATAAACTTGCGTGTTGTACTCACATCTTCAGGAGAAGGGGAGGCATTTTCGGAGGGATGGTTGTGAATTAAAATGAGTGATCGAGCGTTTTCTTTGAGCGCAGCTCGAAAGGTATCTGCTGGTCGGACATTGATACTGTTAATAGTGCCAATATGGATTGTAGGAATGGACAATACACTATTTCTGGTGTCCAGAAGCATGGCTCGAAAATGTTCCTGTTCATAGAATCGCATTTCGGCCATGACTAAATTTGCCGCATCCGCCGGTGAAGCTATTATCGGCCGTTCTTCCGGCGAGGTGACAGCCAAGCGACGACCTAGCTCAAGGGCTGCTTTGATTTCAATCGCTTTGACACGGCCGATTCCTTTGAGTGTGGTCAGTTCTGTGATGCTGGCTCGGGCAATACCTGGCAGACCGTTGAAGGTTGTTAGAATCTTTTCGGCAAGATGGAGATTGTTGCCATCGCCATCGCCGGTGCGAATCGTAATGGCCAGTAATTCGGCCGTTGAAAGGGCACGTTCACCAAGTTGAGCCAATCGCTCTCGGGGACGGCTATCCACAGGCATATCACGCATCGAAATGTGATACCTTTCGGTGCCCATTTCTTAGCATAGCACAATTGTGATGTATCGATTAAGCTCAGGGGATTAACTGTGTTTGCAGAATCTTAGCCCTCGGTTCAACACACGCTTGGAAAAATGATGACCTGTCGCCCATCATTTTTCTTACGCTCTGTGTTCAACCTCGGTTTTACCCAACAGGAAACACCATGAGCAAACTGCGCTCATCGTGTTTCTTTGGTCCGCTTGCACTACTTAGCCCTTTTGATTTCCACGCTAAACTATATAGGCAAAGGCCCTTCAAAAACGGCTGGCCAATCCTTTTGAAACCTGCAATTCAAATTGATACTTGCCAAGCGCAGCTTGGCTTCGTGCTGTCTGATTAGCTTCGCAAGCAGACCAAAATATGCCTACTTGCGAAGAATTATCTAGTTCCGATGTGTTATTTCTTCGATGATTCTTGATCATATCCTGCGGGTCTTAGTGAATTCCCTTTTTGGCACATCCGCTTTGCCTGGTTGGGTCAAGGGTCAAGATGAACGCGCCAGCGCGCCCTTGACCCTGCAAAGCGTCTGTGCTGAATATCCTTTAACAGAGGCAGCAGCTGCCTCTGAAATATAAAAATTATAGGGTGGCAAGAAAGGAGGTGAAGATTTATGAAATGTTTTCTGGCAAGATTTACGATTTACGATGGTGAACACGAGCATCGAGGTGAGTTTGTGGTTAAAGCAAAAAGCTTAGATACAGCTCGGCACATTGCCATGAAGGAACAACATGACGTCGGAAGCGATGGAGCCAAAACTTGGTGGGATTATGGTGACGGGCAAACAGCAAGCACACTTAAAAGTATCGAAGAGATTAAGAAGTCGGAAGCTGAAGTGTTAGACCGGCTATGTGTGGCGTATTTTTATAACTGATTTTCAGTGCTCGTCTTAAAAGGCGGGCACAACAAAATTAGTTAGAGAGAAACAAATTAGAAAGGAGGTGATAAATATGACAGATTTTCAACATCCAGCAGAACAGGGAAGCCAAGCAGAGGATTTAGTAGGCTTAAAAGAAAAGAGCCAGAATATTTCTGGCTCTCACAGTGATAGTAGCAGCTTACAATCTGGGTTTTTGCCTGTCAACTACGAAGTTCCGACTAGCCCTAGCAACTATACAAAGTTTGAGGTTGGGAAAAACAGGCTAAGAATATTGGCAAGCCCTGTTATCGGTTACGAATGGTGGAACGAGGATGGTAAAGGCACCCGCAAACCTGTACGGGTACCTATGAATGTTGAGCATCCAAGTGATGCCAAGCATTTTTGGGCAATGCCTGTCTGGAATTACAAGCAGGGGCGCGTTCAGATTCTGGAGATTACTCAAAAGAGTATTCAAGAGTCGCTAAGGACGTTTGCCGCAGGTACAGAATGGGGGAGTCCGCTTCACTATGACGTATCCATCATACGTCAGGGAGAAGGTCGAGACACGAAGTATCAGGTGATACCAACGCCGCATTCTCAGGTAAAACCAGAAGTGAAAGAGGCCTACCAACAAACAGCAGTCAATCTTGACGCGTTGTTTGAGGGAAAAGATCCTTTTGCTGCTGACGCAAACAAATAGGTTCTGCTAGTGGCCTTGTGCGAAAGTACGAGGCCACAATGGAGAACTTAAACCAATGAATGAAATAAAGCGTCTCAAAATGCAAATGAGAAGGTGTCCTGAACTGTTTAATGAGCCATCAGGGATTGCTTGTGCAAATTGTGGCACCATGACAACAATCGGACAAGATAAGTTGGGCTGTCTTAAATACCAAAAGCCGCTTTGCCGACTTTGCTTGGCGACTGAATACATAAGAAACCCAGAGGCAAAAAAGCAGGGTTGAGTGCAAGCTCGTTCTGAATTTATCAGCTGGCCGCATAATTTTTCTTTTGAAGGTTTCTAACGGCGCGTAGCAGCTTTTCTGTGATCTTTTTATCATCGTCAGCGCTCCACCAAGGAAGCATACCTTCATTTCTACATTTGATGATGAATTTTTGGCAGTATTCATATCGCCTGTTGTCATATTTGCAGGGAATCCCTAGTTGTTCTGCGATGTAGGCAGAACGCACGTATGAAAAGGCATCATTAAGTTTTTGTTGACTCTTTTTTTCTTCTTCTGTTTTTGGTTTTCGGGGTTTAAATAGCATGGGTAATTAAAGTGTAGCACGCTTTTTCAATGGGTTTCAAATTGCAAATTTTCCTCTGGAAATACGCCACGGCCGTAGGCTATTATCAACATCATGGCAGCCGATAAACCCCTAACAGAAAAACGATTTATTCAACTGATTAAACAGTTGAAGCTAACTTCCCAAGATGATCTAGCTGCTTTGGAAAAGCGGCTGAAAGCGTATGTTACGGACGAGGTCAGCAGCGTCGCAAAGGACATCATTGCTACCGTAGATCGACAGCATAACGAAGTAATGGAACGCCTCGACAACTTGGAACTGAATACCGTTAAGCGCAGCGAATTTGACGCCCTCAGAAGAAAAGTAGAACGGTTTCATTCAACTAACTAAGGCGTTACCAGTTACGTCTATTGCTTGTGGCCGGATACCTGCCCCTTCAAGATTTCTGATGTATGCTTGAGTGAAGATGTACAATCATTTATTGCTTCGACCTCTCCATTTGGTGACAGGATGATAAGGACAGAATTACGGCAATCAATTGCTAATCATTTCAAAGATGATGAATTGCGCACGCTTTGCTTTGACCTGGAGCTAGATTATGAGTTGTTAGGTGGTGAGGGGAAAATGGGGAAAATCCGTGAACTTATATCCCACATGGCTCGCCACAACCGTTTAGATGAACTGCTTCAACATCTCAAAACCGAACGACCCAAAATATCATGGCCTGATATTCCTGCCACACCATCACAAGAAAAGAAGGAACATCCAATCAGGGTAGCCGTCTGGAATGCACTCTATCGCACCCTTTGGAGAAAGAAAACTTTTTTGCATTCGCACAAAGGCCGACCTCCATTGATCGAGCGGTTTAGCGTTGACTTGTGGGCGGATTTTATCAACAAACCCATTGATTCTCGCCCTGAAGAACCAATGCAGATTTTGAAGGAAATCAAAATATATTTTTTCTCTTACAACGATGTACGGTGGCGTAACTATCTTGAATATATTCTAAATTACTGGAATGCCTTGAATCATTACAAGCCTGAACCAATAAATCAGGCGGTTAACTTGGCACTTGATCGCGAAAAGGCCGGACTAAAATATGTCCCTCAATACGAATTTAACCGCTTCGTCAGCGGTGCGATTGTTGAGGCTGGACATTCTCAAACCAGTGTATCTTCATTGCCACCTTCTAACAGACAAGCTCACGTTACAACTTCGGCAGATATTCCTGATAACATTTTGAGAGTCATTAATGAGCGAGCCGAGAAAAGACATCCTGATGACTTTTCAACTAGAAAATATGTGATGGATAAAGAGATTCAAGCTTGGCACGAGCTCCAAAATTATCAAGCTCATGATGTTCCTAACGAAATCCTCGACTCGATTTTTAGACGCGCAGAGCAAAGGCACCCTGATGACTTCTCAACTAGAAAATACGTGGTCGAAAATGAGGTTAAAGCGTGGCGTGATTTAAATAAAGAGTAGCCCGATAACCTGGTACTCATTCTCATCGTTTTGCTCCGCTCCTGGTTCTGCCAATATCTTCGCAGCTTTCCCGCAGCGCCACTCTCACCTAATCTGCGATTTGACAGAATAGTCCTCTACGTAGTAATATCAACATGTCAGATTTGACATGGGACGAATTGTTTATGCCATCGAGTAAGCCGTTGATGATTTTACATGGGGAGATGAAAACCCCACCGATGTCACAAACGGCACGCATTGAGGCAGGCTTTTTATTACGCCAATTGCAGGAAGGAGTAAATCTCTCCTTGCCGCAATCAAGACCAATGCCCTCGATAGGCAAGCGATGTCATGAACTCAGAATACCGGATAAAAATGTGACATGGCGAATCATGTATCGAATTGATGCTGACGCTATCATCATCTTGGAGGTATTTGCCAAGAAGACCAATAAAACGCCTAAAGAGGTCATCGAAAACTGCAAAAGACGTTTGCAGCTTTATGACTCGTAAAATTGAACGCTTATGAACGAAGAAAAACAAAAACAGCTGGCTGAAAAGGGTTGGACAACAACCACAGTAGAGGAATTTCTGGATTTAACGCCGGAGGAATCGGCCTATATTGAATTGAAGCTGCTTCTCAGCCGAAGCCTTAAAGAGCGGCGTGAATCTTTGCACCTTTCCCAAGAAGCACTGGCGCAAAAACTTGAATCCAGTCAGTCGAGAGTTTCCAAGATGGAAGCTGGAGACCCAACTGTCTCTCTGGACCTTCTGATCCGCTCCTTACTGTCTTTGGGTGTTACACCTAAAGAGATAGGGGATATGTTTGCGGTCAAAACCTGACCATTAAGATAAATCATATTTGCGACTTCATTCGGCTCCCTCAAGACGTTTGTTTCACAAACGCCTTGAGCCTCCGAGCCTCATTTCGTCACATCAGCCCAGGCTGCGGGCTCCGCACCCCCCTTTCGCAGCCTGGGCTGACATTTGCACTGGTCCATATCGTTTTATGGAGCACTCAGAATCGAAGAAAAAATGTGCTCAGTCAGATCAGCTTAGCGAATCGGCTAAAACCTGTGCCAGTAACTGGCTGAGTTTTTCCAGGTTGGGCGGTTTTGGCAGCCAGCCTCGCAAACCCAGAGGCTGCAAACTCGTCATCTGTTTATTTAATGTGTTCAGTGGATGTCCGGTGAGTAAAATGACCGGTATTGTTAGATTACGCTGCCGCATGGCGTACAACAAGGCGATTCCTCCCATCTCCGGCATCACCGCATCGCTGAGCACCAGCGAGATATCTTTGGCCTTTGTTTCCAAAATGCTCAGCGCTTCACGGCCGTTACTCGCTTCTATCACTTCATAATTGAGGAGCGTGAGACTGTCTACCACTGCCTGCCTGGTGGCCAGATCATCTTCAATTAACAGGATTCGCTCACCTTGCCCATACTGCAACAAAGTCGTATCGAGTCTGCTAACCACAGCCTCATCGGCAGCCAAAGTCGGGAAGTACAGAGAAAACGTCGTACCCTGTTCGACCTCTGTCTTGACATCGATATAGCCCTCATGCTGCTGGATAATGCCGTAAACTTGAGCCAATCCCAAACCAGTGCCTTGACCAATTTCTTTTGTGGTGAAGAAGGGCTCAAGAATTTTTGGCAGCACCTGCTGGGGAATGCCGCTGCCGTTGTCGGCGACTTGTAATTGAATCCAATCCCCAGGTGGCATGTTTCGGGTAAACAAGGGGGTTTGTTTCTCTGTCTGAACTTGTGCCAGACTAATCGTTAGCTGCCCACCATCGGGCATGGCATCACGGGCGTTGATGGCCAGATTCATGATGACCTGCTGGATACGCGAGGGATCGGCCTGAATCAGGTATTCCGCTTCTGTGTCGTTCAGTTTGACCTCGATGTGCTCCGGCAGAGTGCGGTCCAGGAGTTTCACCAGTTCTTTCATAAACGGTAACAAGTCTAAAGGCTGCCGTTCCAATACCGATTGGCGGCTGAAATCCAGGATTTGCTGAATCAGGTCGGTGGCCCGGTGTGCTTGCTCGTTGATGGTACTTAACCTTTCTTGAGCGCGGGGCGGCAGCTCCACGGTGCGCGAGAGAATTTGGGCATACAGGGTAATGACGGCCATGATGTTGTTAAAGTCATGGGCAATCCCCGCGGCCAGCTGGCCGACAGCAGCTAACCGTTCTTGCCGCTGGACACGTTTCTGTATGTCGCGTTCCTGGGTGACATCTAGCAAAATCAGAACCCATCCACTGTTCTCTGCACCGATTTCAACCGGCCGGGCGATGGCTTCAAAAATGCGCTCATCCTGGATGATTTCATGCCACAATCCTTTTGTTGGTGGGGAAGTGAGCAGTTCACTGAGCGGCCGATTGCCCAAACGCGTTAAGCAGGTGTCTGTCAGGTCTGACGCCAATATTTTCAAGAATTGGTCGGCTACAGGATTGGTTAAGCGAACGGTGCCGTCATTGGCCACTAACAGCACCCCCTCCGGTACCGTATCAATGATATGTTGTAGCTGCGCCTCGCTCTGGCGCAGCGCCTCTTCGACCCGCTTGCGCTCGGTGATGTCAAATGAGAGGATAAAGATGCCCTCGGGCACTGGCTGAATACTTAACTCAAACCAGCCCCTGCTGCCGTTGGGGAAAACGAACTCATTTTCCATTTGGGTAGCGACCCGCTCATGCATACAGCGCTTTAGCACGGTAAACAGCTCTGTCTGCTCAATCCCAGGGTATGCTTCCATCATGGTGCGGCCAAGCAATTCCGCCTCCGTCTGCTGTCCCTGTCTCACGACAGTGTTGTTAACGTATAGATAACGCCAATCAAAGCCGATAATTTGGCAGCCTTCCATCATATTGTCGAGGGTACTGCGATAACGTGCCTCACTCTGCTTCAGCGCCTCCTCGGCTCGTTTGTGTTCTGTTAAATCCGTGATGATTGTAAATGCGCCTGAAACCCTATCCGCTTCCCAGTGAGGCACGCCTGTAACAAGGGCGTAGACAGGGGTCCCATCGGGTCGCACCAGGCGTATTTCGTATGTTGAAGGTTCTCCCAATAGACGCTGCCGTCTGGCTCGATGCAACTTTTTATGGTCGTCGGGATGGGTGACAGCGAAGGGGGATAGACCAACCAGCACTTCCGGGGCACGAGCGACCATTTGCGCATAGGCCGGGTTGACGTATTCAAAACGGCCGTCAGCGCCCAAAATGGCGACACCTTGACCCAGCGCCTCAATCACCTCCCAGGCAAAGTTATCGCCCCACAATAATGCTAATCTTCTGGCATGACCTGAGTTACTGTCTTTATCCATCGTTTAATACTCCGGAGACGCTTACTATGGGTTTCTTAAGGGATAATTGCTTTAGGTGAAGGCAAAGTTGAGAAACCATTTGGTTCAAGAAAACATAATACTCAAATTTGACAACTATTCTTACAGTTATCCTTTAAAGTGCCTTTAAACAATCTGTTGTTTTGTTGGCTAACAGCCTTGAAACACGCCTAAATCAACCCGAAGCGCTGCCTGCTAACCGTCGATGGGTGCCCATTTGCTTCTTTACATTTCTCCTATTTCTATTCCATAAAAATTCCATTAAGATTTTTGTTGACTGGTAAAGCGTTTGACCTGCTTCTTTGGTTTAAGGGATGCCTCATGTTGTTCAATCTGGACTATCCATTTTTCGGTCTATTGCAGAAATTGCATCGAATGCCGTCACCCTCAATTACAAGGGCCGCTTTTGCGCTGATCGCTGCAGAATACGATGGAGAGCGATCTTACTTGCTGCAGTGGAATTCAAAATGGGGCTGTTACAATTTTATTGGCGGAAAAGTGGAAAAAGATGGCAGTGACAACGGCGATTTTGCCCGGACAATACGGCGCGAAATCGCGGAAGAAATGGGGATTGAGCTTGAGAAACTGTTGGTTGAGCAAGAAATCAAACAGATCCGTCTCTGGCAATTTTCACAGCGCGAAAAAAAGCTGAAGGCTTATCTGTTTTCAATATTTCTCTACCGGACACTTTTGAGAAGGAGTCCGAAACAACCTGAAAAAAAGACGGTCATGAGGTAAGCTTCATCTTTTTAGAGCCTAATCTAGCAAGGAGAAGCAACCCCATGACCGACAGTCAACGAGTGTACACCAAAGTGTTGAAAACCCTCAAAAGCTTATGCCTACGCACAAACAAGGCCATGTGGTCACTCTGGCGATGATGATCAGCGGCATTGTCCTGAGTGGCAAAGCGCACTTGAGCGCCATGAGCCTGGAAATCCCCCACCCAGCCAAGCCGAAAAGCCTGGAAAAACGAATGCGACGCTGGGTGAAGAATGAAAATGTGGATAAGAACTTCTACTATCTGCCCTATGCCCGTACACTCTTGCAGCACTTGTCCAACCATCCCTTGACACTGGTCTTGGACGGCAGCACGGTGGGCCGGGGCTGCGTGACTATCATGGTCTGTGTCGTCTATCGCCAACGCGCCTTGCCTTTGGCCTGGTTGGTTTACAAAGGGAAGAAAGGCCATACCACGGCCGAACGCCATATTGCGGTCTTGAAGCAGATACTGCCTCTGTTGCCGCCGGAAGCCGAGGTCATTCTGCTGGGTGATGGTGAGTATGACAGCCCAGCGTTGCTGGCTTGGATAGAAAGGCAAACGGATTGGTCCTTCGTTGTCCGTTCGGCTGCCAATGTTCTCATTACTCATGGCGATTTGCAGTATCCTTTGGCTGACCTGGCGGTGCTCAATGCCCAAACGATTGCCTCTCCTGTCCTCTTCACTGCCCAAGAATATGGTCCTCTTCACGCGATTGCCTGGTGGGATGAGCCCTATGAAAAACCAATCTATCTCATCACCAATCTGGCGCAACCTCAACAAGCTTGTGCTCATTATCAGCGTCGTACTCTGATTGAAACGCTGTTCTCTGACCAGAAAAGTCGCGGGTTCCATATCCATAAGAGTCATTTAGCTGAGCCAGAACGCGTTGCCCGCTTGTTGCTGGCTTCTTCGCTGGCCTACCTCTGGCTCATTTACCTGGGCCTCGTGGTGACCGACCATGAAGAGTTCCGTTGTTTAATTGACCGGACAGACCGAACGGACAAAAGTTTGTTCCGCTTGGGCTATGATTGGCTCAAATATGCCTTGAGGCGGGGCAGGTCTTTTAAGGTTGCCTTTCATCTTGAGGTGAGCCCATGTTAAAACTGTCCGGTAGTGAATTCAATATTTGAGATTCATTTTTTCCCCAATCTGCCGGTTGAGAGGCAAATGATCACCCGCTCATTACGTTGGCTCTCAAGCAAGCATGACAACATTTATGTTTCCCGAAAAGAGGTCATGAATCTCAGAACGGCCGATGGCAAACCTATCTCAACAACGGTGCGGAAAATATTGCTGGAGCTCGGCGAAATCAGCACCCAAAGGCGACTTCACAGACTGTTTATCTTATAAATTCCCTTAGCTGTATAATTGAGATGTCTGTTTCAATAATTAAGAAAGCAGTTTAGGGAAAGAACAATGGATGATAAACCACAAACTATCACGGGACCATTCGGCCGTTTGATCCGGCAAGAGAATGGTCTCATTTATTTCTACAAAGCAGATGGCATTACGATAGACAAACCCATGGCGATTAAATTCATAGAGATTGTTTCTGAGCTCGATGATTCTGGCTCGGCTCGGGTCCTTGTTATCCAGGGTGATCGCGTGGAATATACTTTTGACGCGCAGCAAATCCTGCTAACAAACAAGGTTCTCGGAAGGATAGCCTACGTAGCAACAACCACGGTGCAGCAGCTGACAACAGAGCTGCTTCAAGACCTGGCCAAAACCTTCAAAGCCAGGTTTCCGGTTGGTATTTTTGGACACATCGAGGAAGCAGAGGAATGGCTTCTCCACCGTCCAAAATCGGAACGAAACGACCGTTTCTCACCATGAATGATTTTGCAACGTTGCGCGTAAGATAAACGTGATTACAATATACACGCGCTGGCTGGTTTGGTGTTGGCTAAAAACTCCTCCCCCCAAACTGGCACGAGAGAAACGCGACTGGAACAGCCAGACAGCGTAAGGGACGTCTGAACCTCCCTCAGCCAATACCATAGACGAACCCGTTGAAAGAGCCGCCGCCCTCCTGGCGGCTCTTTTTTTGCCTTTTTTTGATCCCTGCACATGTGCCTCTTCAGTTCGTCTCTTCCTGCAATGCGATCGCCCTTTGCAGTTCATCTGTAGCTGTTTTGCAGACATTGTGCAGATAGCTTAATTAAGCTATCAATTATATTTATAGATCATCGATTTTATGAACGTATTGGAAGATTAAAGTAGAGGAAATAGAAAGGGGCTGAGTATGACCTGGAAAATTTTGGCGGTCGATGACGACAGGGGCATGCGCTTTCTCCTGCGAGTCGCATTGGAACGAAAGGGGTTTCAGGTGACGGAGGCACCTGATGGACAGGCTGCTGTAGATCAGGTACTTGCCACACTACCAGATCTCGTTTTGATGGATGTGATGATGCCCAGAATGGACGGGTTCACCGCTTGCCAGATTATCCGCAATACTGAAAGCACAGCCCACATTCCCATTATCATGTTGAGTGCGTTGACTGCTGGTGAGGATAAACAAAAAGGGCTAGATGCAGGTGCAAACCTCTATCTGACCAAACCGGTGTCCCCATTGACTTTGGTCGAAACTGTAAGTCAGGTTTTAGAGGACGCCAATCATTGATTGATAATTGAAAGCGCAGTCTGTAATCCAAACACACAATTACACTCTATGTGGGTCATATTTTGTAGAAATGCAGTATGGTAATGTCACAGAGCTCGAACCATTCAGGAAACCAATTCTATCAATTGCTCCAGGTCTATCGGCTTAAGAATAGTACCGTCCGCCAGCGGAGCCGCTTCCTCCAAACGATCAGAGTCTGCCGAAATCGCAACCACACGAATCTCTTTTAGCCTTTCCTCGGCTCTAATTCTTCTCAGAACATCAAGCCCGGAACCAAGCGGTAAATGCAAGTCCAATAACACAAGTTCTGGCGTGTTGGATTGGGTAAACAAATGGGACAAGGCTTGCGGCCCATTCTCAGCCAGGCTCACCGTCCAGTCCATCATCTGGAGAATCTCTTTATAGGCTTCCCGCAAGGATGCCTCATCTTCAACAATAAGGGCGTGTTTGGGCGTCATGCTGTTAGAACGGCCTGCTTTTCATAGGGTAGGATGACTTTGAATGTTGTGCCCGGATTGGGCGTGTTGGCCTCGACGCTGATTGTACCACCCATAAGGGTTGTTAACTTCTGCACAATGGATAAACCTAATCCCACGCCTCGGTTAACGTCGCGCGTTATGGAACCATCTGCTTGCCAAAAAGAATCAAAAATCTTTTCTTTATCTTCGGAAGCAATGCCAATGCCTGTATCGGAGACTTCAATAACGAAAGATTCGGAATCTTCACTGTATAAGGCAACATGAATGCGTCCCGCTGGCGTAAACTTGATGGCATTATCCACCAGGTTGTTAACGATTTGCCTGATCCGCTCAACATCGCCATAGATCTCTTCCGGTACATCAATAGACATGGAACTTGTCAACTGCAACTTTTTCTCAACAGCCAGGGGTTGAAACATGGTGCCAATATCCTTCAACAACAACGAGGTTTTGAAGTGCGCCTTTTGTAGTTGTTCTTGTTTCTTTGCCCCCGCCCGACTTTCTGCTAACAGATTATTGACAAAGGTTAACATTTTTTGGGCATTGGACAAGATGATTTGCAAGGCATTGGCTTGCTTCGGGGTGAAGTCGCCATACATATTAGCTTGAAACATTTGTGTGTAGAGTATGATCACCGACAGCGGCGTGCGCGCATCGTGACTGACGTTGGCCAGAATTTGCTCTTTTAATCGTAACGCATCCAGCGCCTGGTCACGCGATTGCTGGAGCTGCGCCTGTGCTTGTTTGCGTTCGTAGACCTCCTTTTTCAAGGTTTCATTGGCCATTTCAAGATCGATGGTTCTTTGCACAACCCTTGCTTCAAGTTCACTGTTTGCCTTTTCTAAAGCGCGATGGGAATTTGCCAGTTCATCAAGCTTACCTTTGAAGGTGGCGGCAAAAGTGGCAATTTCATCTTGTCCCTTAATTTCAACTGGAACTTTAAAGTCCTTACCTTCTTGAACCGCCATAACTGATTGGTTAAGTGAGGAAATTCGGGAAAGGACGAGCCGCTCAATCAGGATCAGCATGACGATCAGAAATATTGTCCCTATTAGAGAGAGCGTAGAAACGAAGTACCGAATGCTTTTCAAGCCATAATTAAAGATGTCTCGCGTCCCGTTTACTTGTAACAGAAAAGCTGGCTCCCCATTCAGGTTGTTAATTAAGCTGTAACTGGCAATGTCAGCCAGTGTTGGTTGGCGAACCAATACACTCTTTCCACCGCTGCGCTCTAGTAAGATGGCTGTTTCTTCATTCATTGCCAAATTATCGATTTGAGAGATGGTTAAGTTTGTCTCTAGGGTTTTGGACAGCGCCATTATTTTGTTTGCATCCAGAAATCGGCCAAAGATTAGATTGCCCCGAATGGGTGGATTTAAATGGCTGTCCAGGATGTGTCGGGAGGCGAGCAAAAGCAGATTGCCTTCTATTTCCACAATACCGGTTGCAGAAGCCTCCAGGTCGGAGCCTTTCGGCAGGAGTCCAGCAATTGTTGCCTGGTCTAGCCGAAATGGAGCGGGGATAAAACCTATTCCGGGTTCGTAAAATTCACTGTAAATCAAGTGTCCTTCGCTGTCTGTTAAGAGAACCATGTTGAGTTCAAGGTTGGCAAACGTCTCAGCCGTGAAATTGTCCTCAATATATGAAGGATTTTTGCCGCCTAAATATTCATAGGTGTCATCCCAATAGGCCCAATCGGCTGCGGTAGCGCTGAAGGTGGCGAGCTCTTGTTCAATGGTGTTCAATACCCGGATGGTGCCTGAATACTGCATCTCGCTTTCAAGTTCCGCGAAACCTCTCAACAAAATGTTCTCGGTAAGCGTAGATAACAAGATGGCCACTAGGCCGGAGGCCGTGATGATGGTTAAAAGTATCTTTTGCCGAATTGTCATGATAGTGTCCCTAACGAGGAGATACCGTTTACTCAAGTGGTGCCTCAAATTTTCAAACTTTGCAACCAAGGGTTGGCTCCCCCAAATTTGCAAAGATTTGGCCATAGTTTAACGGTTCTCCCCAAAATTCAGGAGGGTACTTTTGCTTTACAAGGCGCACCACAGCCAAGGCAGCTACTTCTCAAAAATCTCCAGTAGTGGATTTTGAACCGTGCTTATCGGCTATCTCTGTTTTGAATTAGATGGCTCTTATTTGCTACCATGAGACATGACGGAGCGACAGCCAGAAGATTCTTTTAAAAACCCAGAACTCCTTGACCCCAGACATACTTACCTCGCTTATATTTTTGACCAACCAGAACAACAAATAGAAAACATTTTTCCCTTGTTGAATCAGGCAACCGAACTTGGCTATCCTGTCCGGTATTGGTGGCTGTCGGAGGCGATGGTATTGGATACTGATGAGGTGCCCGATCGTCTGATTGTTTGTGTCCATCATCCGACCAGGGATGAAGATGCAGGGCTGGATTTATACGAAAGCTTGCGGGAAAAGAATGTTGAGTGGGCTGAGTTAGAAGCGGCAAGCTTTGAGGAATATGTGGCCTTTGGGAAATCTGTCTTGAATCCGGCGGTCATTGACCGGGCTGATGGTCAAGCTCTTTTTCCTGAATTGCGGATGCCATTTGCGGATTGGGTAAAAGGTGAAAATGGGTTGGAGCTGCGGCTGCGGGTGGATGAGGACATTCTTGCCACGCTCTCTGAGACAGAACGCACGCAGGTTAATTCGATGCTGGCTTCGGTGTTGCAGATTACAACGGCCGTTGCCCAAGAAAAAGAGACGCTTTTAAAATATGGTGCAGGCATACTTAATGACCAGCTTGAATCGGTGGCAGAATCCTTGAAACGAACAGCCAACTTTTACAAAACCCATTGGCCACATGTCATACGACGAACAATTGATGAGGATGAGCTGCCGTTTGACTGAGGCAACATCACGACAAATCGCCAGAGTCAGGAGTTGATTTTGCCGGTAGAAAATGCTTCTTGCAAATGATATGATGTCCTCATATGAGCCGTGCCGTTCTAACAACTGAAACCCGTGAGAAATTCGACAAGCTGGCTGACTTATTGGAGAAAGCGAGTCGTCTGGCTCGTGAAATAAGTCGAGGAGAAGCGAAACCAACCGAAATTGCAATTCCCACATTAAAACGGCCGAAACACGTTCCGAAAGACGAGGAGTGGTTTTGGTCTGAAGAATGGCAGAAAGGGGAGCGGGAAGTTAATAAAGCTCTGGCCGATGAGGACTACGAAATATTTGAGAGTGCTGATGATCTAATCAAAGATTTGCACTCTCATCTATGAGAATAAGCCGAACAAAATCTTTCCTCAAACGTACATCAAGCTCCATCCAGCAACTCGTAAGAAGGTTGACCGCTTGCTTCGTTATATGACGGTTGACCTTGGCCATCCTGGTTTGAACACAAAGAAGATGGGCGGTACTGACATCTGGGAAGTGCGGGTAGACAGGCACAATCGAATGACGTTTTACATCGTAGACGACATCATTATCTTGCGTAAAGTTGGCCCCCATGATGTTTTGAAGAAACCTTGATATTGATTGCCCCGCTTCGACTTGCTACAGTGAAAGAAACAACCGCCTGCAAATGTCCCTTTTGGAGAACAAAGAAAACAAACCAAATCTGGGCTCGGTCATAGCCGTGCTGTTTGGCGGGTCATGGCTGGAAATGGTTGCAGATTTGTGGAAGATTGGCAAGAAGCTGTGGCGGGGACTGGCGGACGAGGGGATGTATGAAGTGCTTGAGCATGATGTTGTGCTGGAGCTAAAAGACACCCAAGGGAAACGTGCTCTGGTGCGTAAACGGCAGAAGGTGAGGTATCTGCAAAACAACATTATTGCTTACCAGGATCAGGCGTGGGGCGACGGTCGTATCCTTGTTAACTATCACTGCACCCCAGGCTTTGAAGCAGACAGATACGAATCAGGCCGCAAAACCCAAATCCTTATTTCGCTCAGGGAAGTGAAGGAAAAAGGGGAGGAGGATGAATTTAATATCGAGTGGGAACATTTGAATGGCTTTACCAAACCGGTTGAAGAATGGGGGAGCGAGATCAGTCACCGTACCAAAGCATTGAAATTGCAGGTGATTTTCCCCAGGCATCGACCGCCCAAACAAGTTTTTATTGTTGAACATTTGCGCCGTCGAACAACACCGTTAAGTCCCGACAACATGCGCAAGCTGCCAAAGGGGAAGTGGGCAGCTACATGGGAAATCGAAAAACCGCGACTGCACGAACAATATGGCTTCAAGTGGGAATGGTAAACAAAAAGACGACAGACTCCGGATGTCTGCCGTCTATCAATCCTGCTTCTAGGTTCCAGTTCCGCCACTCATCGTGTCTCTCCTTATCGTTTGACTTTGGACGGCCGTCACACTGAATAGCTGCATTGTGAATCTACAAAGCAAAATACTTCTTGAATATGATATAGAGTTTTTGATTTTTGTCAAACGCTAGCGTTCGAGAGTGTTGTAATATTACTTTTGAGGTCGGCCTGGTGTTTGTCTGCCTTCAGTAAGATAAGCATCTACTGATTCTAAGGAAATAAATAAATCACGGCCGCCGGGTTTAAATCCAGATAGTCTATTCTCGCCTATAAGACCCCGAAGTCGCTCAACAGAGAGCTTGGCAACTAGAGCAGCATCTTTGATTGAAATAAAAACCTCATTGGCTTCATCAACTATGATTGCACTTGGTTTGCACCCTCTGAGGCGTGGGTCAGAAGCAAGAGACTGGTAGAGACCCTTTTCGTCACCCACGACGTTTAGCTTGTTGTGTTTACTCCTTTGTTAAGGTCTGTATCCAACCGTTTTTTCAAGGACAGGTACGCTGTTTATTATGCAGGAAGCCGATGTTTTTGGCTAATCAATAGTCGGAAGTGATGCATAATCAGACTAGATTTTTTCGTTTTCAAGATGCTAAAATGGTATTGCCTGTATGTATAGAACCCGATCACTTAAATCGGGAACCAAACCTCAAGTTGTTCCGAAAAGTGTCCTTGTGCTTCAGCGAAGAATCAAGTCAGTTCGGACAGTCATTCAATGTGCTCCTAAAATCCCTAACGTTGAGAAGCAATTTTTGATTCACCTTCTGAATCAAAGTCTCACAGAATATGAGCGTGTTCTTGAAAAATGATAGATATGCCAGAGCGCAAGCCGAACAAGAGGAGTGTGCCTGAATGGGCACGTAAGGAACGTCAGGGCGATCTTGGATGGATTAGAGAAAACCTGCACGTTTTTTGGCCAGTTGCGACCCTTGCGTTCGATGAAGTGGGTAGAGGAGTAATTGTCGTAGATACAACTGAACAGCCGGTGCCTGGTGGTGGCCATCCCTTTGCCTACTTTACTCAAGAGCAAATTGAGGATCACGACGATGAGGATACGAAACGTCTAGTTCGAGAGTACAGTCCCAAAAGGGAATTTGTCGTTTTGCTTTTAAAGGCCGAAAATCGAACGAGTACCTATCGCGTTCAAACGCGACGAAAGCACAGATGATCAAACCTTCTATTGGGCGTACAATCTATCTTGTGGGCACAATGAACACTAAAAAAAATCAACCAGATTGTAAATAAATAAGACTACACTTTATGATGGGGAACTCCCATATCTAAACGTTGATATTTGCTACGATTTTACCATCTCAAGAAAATCATTATTGAGAGCCAACAATTTTTTGCGTTTCTCATAAATGATTCCTCCCACAGGAAAATAATCGCCTTAATCAAAGTATCTGCTTAGATATGGGAGATAATTAATCTGTCTCATTTAAGTATCGTAGGCATATAAACTTCACAAGCAAGTTGACCGGGAACAGGTTCAAATTGTCCAAAACTATATATCGAAGTAGTGGCAGCATTTGCGACAATGAGTTGTCCAGCAGGACCAAACATTGCAAAATCCTTCAGATGAAACAATCCACTTCTGCAGCTTTCATTAATAGCTCCACCTTCATAACCAAACCATAGAATTTTGTTCCCCGAAGATAAATAACCGGAGCTCTTATACCAGCCGAATTCTTGTCCTGCTTCGTCAACTAAACGAGCATTCCATGAGTAGGTTCCCGGCTCTCCAACATAAATTTCTATTCCCACCCACAGGATCTCAAACTTCCCGTTACCATTGCTGTCAACCCCCAAATCGTCACTAAGGCCAGTTAATGATAGTAAGGGATGCTGCAGAGCATCGCTGCTATAATTTTGGGTTGTGTAAGCATCGGTAAGAAGATCAACTTGAACAGGGACTTCTGCCCCGGTTTGATCGACGAGCCTTAGGTCTCGAAGAGAAAAGGTTCCATTTCCGCCATTTGCCCAAATGGTAGACGCATCAAAGTCAAGTACAACACTGTATGAACCGGGCAAATATTCTGTTGCTTTACTTGCGTTTTCCACTTCTATATTTTCGGAAGTGTCATATAAAACCCCTGAAATCATGTATTCTCCAGCGACATTAACTTCTATGGGAACGTTGATCCTGATGATATTGATCAAGCTATCACCATCAGTATCAATACCATTGTCTGAAATTCCTGCTGAGAAAAGGGCGGTTCCTGAAGCCACCTGGATTTCACTAAAGGCTACTCTTTGAAAAGAAACTCCAGTGCTGGCTGTCCCGTTTACTTCTGTACTAAGTTTATATGTGCCAAACTCCGTGCCAACAAAGGAGTTTGTGTATGTGCCATCCCCTGCAGTCGCGTCACCGTTCGAACCATCATCATATAACGAAATAGTATTAGTTGCCTCGCTGGGTGCAATAACAGTTACCTCAACGTCTGCTCCCGTTAATGGAGCATCATCTTCACTTACCTCTGCAAATACATTGACCTCACTATTTAAAGGAACCCAACTAGTTTCTGTAGTCAATGATGTAACCACACTACTATCCTGAGTGGTTAATAAAACCCAGTTTGTTTGCCCTGATGGGAGAGCGCCGTTAGCGATTATCCTTGCCTGCCATTCTCCAGAAAGTGGAGTGTTAATAGTGTAGACGGCTAATTTTGCTGTTATAAAGTAGTCTCCGGTAGAAGAATTTGACCTATCTTCAGCGTAGTAAATGTCAGGATCTTGTGTTGTTGGTGTGATAACATTTCCATTCGGATCGACCAAGTCTAAATCTAGCTCACCATCTTGCCAGAAAAGAGCAATACTAGCGGTTGTTTGTCCATCTATGCCAATGGCCCCAGTTATTGTTGCACTTTCAGATATGGTGCCCGTGATCGAACTCAGCGCTGAATTAGCTGGAGATGTTGTGTCTAAAGCAAGAGCCTGCTCTTGTGAAGCGAAGCCAAAACTCTGCTGCTGGACCTGAAAGCTTTGAGTTGAATTTACGCCTAGCAGACTCTTTACTAAGGAGACAATATCGTCATTCTCCTCACCCGCTTTCTGCATTGCAGCTCGAACCGAATGGTGGTTTAGCTGGTAGCCCTTTATATGCTGTGAGTTAGCATTGTTATGTCCTGGTATACCAGACCATTCTGTACTTGGAACCGTAACTAAATAATCATTATGACCATTGTATTTTCCGAAGTACAAAAGAAAATTCCAGACCCAATAAGCTGAAGCTCGTTGGGACGATTCAGGAACTGCATTAATTTGCCAGAAAGGTAGACTTTCAAAGGGAAAGGAACCTTGACCTGCTCTAACTCCAACAGAGTAATATTGAACGTGTTCATTCGCTGGGTGATTAGGATTAAAAGTATGATCCATATATTCTTCTGACACATTGTTTAACGCAGGTGTATCTTTGTATCCAATCCAACCCAAAGCAAAAGCGGGTAACTTCGTGCCTAAATCGGCCAGGTACGAACCATGGTGAGGTGACGCTAGGGTGATGAGAACTGCAATATCGTCATCATCATTTAGAGAGCTATTTGAAACATACCCTCTAGAGTCTAGCCCTCCCTTACTATGGCCAACTAGGTTTATCCGTTCAACACCGTACCGGTCTTTAAGGTCTTGTACTATTGATTCTAGGCGTTTGGCATTTTCTGCAATTGAGTCCTCACCCCATAGAAAGTTTTCGGTTATAGCTGTCAAAAAACCTGCTGAGGATATTTTTCCTCTAAAGTTAAAGAAGTATTCACCATCGTAGGCGTCCCAATATGTACATCCTCCTGATAAGTTGGTGGAGTTGCACGGTTCGCTGCTATCAGGGCTTCCCCCCTTACCGTGTACAAATAGAATTGGACGAGCTGCTTCAAAAGATAAATTTGCCCAATCTACTTCGACTGCCCAATATTCATCATCAGAGTTTGCAGTATCGATGTCAATTCTTATTTCATTCAGGACAGGCGTAGGTGGTGAAGAACACTCAGAGAGGTATTGTTGGCCTCCTATTTCACCATACTCACGGCAAGTGGGAATTGCAAACTTGAGATAGCGCACATCAATGTCAAAGCTTGTAACACTCCAGGTGTCATTTGCACCGGATAAATTACCAATATAGTTTCCATTCACGTAGACCCTATCTATCTCACGAGCAATCTCTGTTCCTGAATAATCTTCATCCACATCCCAAACGACTAATTGCAATTGGACTTTTTCAGAAATAATCCCATTATCAATCAGCTGTTGAGGGTTTAACAAGTAGCCTTGACCATCTGTTCTACCGACGACCCTGCCAACTTCAACCGTGAATTCGATAGGGCCATCGCTACGAAAAAGATATTGGTCCATGAATGGGCCAGTGTCTGTCAAGAACAAAGTATCATTGGATTCAGGCAATGCGTACGGACTACTGCCAACATGAAGAGGTGATTGAATTGAACTAACGCTTTCTTGCGCAGGTGCATTTCCATAAGCTGGTTCATGTGAATCGCCAATATTGCTATGGTTATCTAGAGAGCGATCCGGGATAGATTGCGCCCATGATGTTGACCATGAAATCAGTAATGATGCAACAAACATTAACGCAAAAACTATTACATTTTTACTTCTAGTATTCATGATTTTCCTCCATTTTGAATGTTAAGGCACGAGTACTTCTATTACTGAGTTACGCTATATGGTGGGGTTATAGGTTTATTGCTACTTAACGGATCATGCAAGTAAACTCTGACTGTCTTTTCATCATGATCAAAGATATATATTGTTTGATTACTAAAGTAACCGTAGTTGCCAAATCCACTATATAGTTCTTCTCCAGAGGAGTTTAATAAGTTAGGCATTAAATTGGCTAAGGGGTCAGAACCATCTGCCACTAGTTGTTCCAGTCCGCCATGCCTGTTAATTTGAAGTATTCCTGTCGAGTAATTATCTTGACTAGCAACCCTATATTGTATTTGATTGTTTACCCACGCTATATTCATGGATAACTCTTTATTTTGTTGGTCAGATGGTATATCAACCTCGGCTAGACAATCTTCCTCAGAGCCCTGAGCATTGTTTATACACACAGAAATAACTTGTTTCTCTATTATGGTTTGTTTCGAGTCTTCACCTATGAACAGACTGAATCGAGGACTCACTTGCGTATATTCAAGATATATTCTGAGATACGCTACTTCCTTTCCATCAGGGGACCAAGTTACTGCTCCGTATCTGGTTTCTGTATGTTTTTCATACTTAGGGCCACAGCTAGATATAAGAACCGCCAAAGCTAAACAAGCCATTACAACGAACAGCTTCTTTTTTCTAGATGACCGAACTTTTTGGCTAATCATTTGGAATATTTTATTGGCCACGAGAATTATTGAAATTATCGAGAGCAAGGAATAATAAACGCCAAATTATCCCAACCACGCTAACTAAGACACACCATCAGTATACACGAAAACTGCTTTTCATTACCTTAAAATATTCATCTACGCAAGGAAAATTTAACTTGCCCTCGCCTGAACTAATATCTGCAGAAGGTGAGGTTTAGCTAGGCAGGATTGTAGTTCAATATGTAATCAGTTTTGCACAGTTCAAGCTAACACTATTGTAATTTAGAGACTGGCCAGAATATGCAAATTAAGTATATGAGACCTCGTCCAAAGTTACCTATCCAAAAAACGCACGTTTTTTGGACACGCGGATATCTCCCTCCTCGCATATGAGCCAGGCTCTTCCCATTTTCCATAAACCCATCCTGTAATCAAAGTCCAGTTACCCCTTGAAAAATCGAGTTAATTTACGCTATCATGTGCTATGAAAGTAGGGTATGCACGCGTTTCAACCCACGAACAAAATTTGTCGTTGCAAATCGACGAGTTAAAGAAATCTGGATGCACAAAAATATTCACCGACAAAATAAGTGGTTCTAAAGTAGAGCGGCCTGGCATTCAAAAGGCCCTCGATTTTTTGCGCGAAGGGGACAGCTTGGTTGTATGGAGACTTGACCGTCTCGGCCGATCCCTAAAGCATCTCATTGAAGTTATCACTCTCCTTGAAGAACGAAAGATTGGATTCAGCAGTCTTCAAGAATCAATTGATACGACAACCAGTGGAGGAAAGTTGATATTCCACATCTTCGGCGCACTTGCAGAATTCGAGCGTAATTTAATTCGTGAACGAACAAAAGCTGGATTGGCAGCAGCACGAGCAAGGGGCAGAAAAGGTGGGCGACCGAGAGTGTTTGATGACAAGAAAATCAAGTTGGCGAGAAACCTATATGATTCACAGAAACATCCGATAAGCGAAATCTGTGAGACGTTAGAGGTCTCGAAATCCACACTATATAACTACTTAAAGGACTAAATGTCGTCCTATTTCCATTATTTGTGAATCAAGATCGGTTGATCCAATTGTGAACACCATCAACTCGAAGGATTAACATACCCAACTCAATAAACTACGTTTAACAACTAATAATTGCCTTAAAAAACCATAGCCAAAGCTTCAGCAAGTATGGCAAATGATTGATTTTTAGAAGGGTCACACTTTATCAATTGCAGGCGTTCTTTTTATCCAACTAATTCGTAGCCAAAGAGCGACCGCATTACAATGGACGACCTATTATGACTATAAGCAACTTTTTTACTTCAACTTGTCAAGACAAAGAAACACATAATTGGATTCTCAATGCGCATAATACTGCGAATGGGGATATTGATAGGTTGGCTAAAATATTGGCAGTTGAAATTGTTAAATTTCGTTGTAGAAGGTGTCCTCAACATTTTAACTCATGGAAAAATAAAGCCGAGAATGACATTCCCCTGAGCGAAGCTTCCAAATCCGCCCTTCGGGCATTTCTTGTTCCTACATTTGGGGATCCTGACGAAGGAAATGACCCTAATATTGATCATCTTGAAGGATTTGTTGGAGAGTGGCTTTGGTATTTTATTTGCACAGAAAATCCTATAGATACCATAATCCACAAAGTTCCACCGGGTTTTAAGTCAACAGATCCAGGTGGTGATGCGTTATTAATACATCGACTTTTAAACGATGAATTACTTTTTCGTCTTTGGGAGATGAAGAAGTTTGCGCCACGAAAGGACGAAAGCGGACAGCAAATTGACGCGACAGTGAACAGGGCTTATTCTCAACTTAACTCTAAAGCTTTAGAATACTTGGCTCGAATTACTGCAACAGAACAAGAATTAAATGATCCTGAAGTAGAAGAATTTGTTGGAAAACTTGTAGAATTATGGATAGATGCTAGCCCACAGGCTGCTGCCGGTGTATCAATCGCTACTTCATCAGAACATACGTCACAGAGTTGTTTTGATAATTTCGGACTCCAGTTTCCAAGACTCACTAATCCAAATCGTTTGTTAGGCATGCTTACAGGCATTGAAGATTTTTCTAAATTTGCAGTTTTAGTCAAAGAATATGTATGGAAAGGTCTCTAAATCCTGAACTCTTAAATCTTGCTCTTGGTCAACACGAAATTTTGCCAAGTCCACAAGAGCTCTCTCAATTGTTAGCCGATGCAGAATTGGCATTACTTCTTCGTGATCAGAATGTCCCTGATCAGTTGGTTGCAACAGGTTGGTATTTACATGGGATTGCCTCATCAAAATATGCTCTAAGAACTTACGGGGTCGAAAGACATAGAGCTGCATTTCAAGTGGCAGGTCATATTTTTGATTTGAAACTTCAAACACCAGAATTGTCTGAAGTCGAAAGATTAAAATATTGCTTTGCTTCTCAAGTGGCATACGCACGCAGTTCCCTTGATCCAAACGCATTAGCTTTATACAAAAGGGAATACTCTAAGGGATTATCTAACCCTAGACTTATCCCTGAGTTTCAAATTATTTCTTTATCTTGTGGAGTTGCCTTCCTTGGCTTTGATGTCAAATATATTTACGAATTAACATCGAGTATAGAATATGAAGTTAATCTCCTTGTTAGCACTTGGGAAATTGATGAGATAAGTTTTACAATATACGGAGCTGCCGCAAATGTAGCTTCTGGCGTTAGAGATTTAACAAGTTTTCTGGTTTATGGTAGGGCAGAATTGCTTGAGCGTGCTAAAGGGAAATTGCGCGCAGCGATTACATCAGATGCCTCAACTGAGGACGAATTATCACGCTGGGTTGCAGCACATATACTTAATTTCTCAGACAATCTGGAAAGCTCCACAATATGGAATGTTCTTCCTCCAAGTGTTCCTAAAAATGTACGTAAAGCATTTATAAATGGAGAACCTCGAATCCTTACCCTCTGGCCTCCACAAATTGATTTTTTAGGAATTGAAGGTGAAAACAATCCTCTCTCTGATAATGCCAAACGACTTCTATTATCAACGCCAACAAGTGGTGGGAAAACTTTAGCTGCCCAATTACTAATAACATCTCATCTATCCACAAAAAACACTTCAGTCTGTTATGTTGCGCCAACAAGGAGTTTGTGCCGGGAAGTACGGAAATCGCTACAATCTCGGTTACGCTTCATTGGTCGGCGAATTATTGATGGTCTTCCTGAAGGTGCCTGGCTAAATATCTTCCTTGATATTCTACAACCCGAAGTAGAAGTTATGACCCCGGAAAGGCTTTCGTATTTGCTCCGAACAGACAGTAGCCAAGTATTAGATCAATTTGGCATGTTTATTTTTGATGAAGTCCACCTTGTTGGTGATGAGGGCAGAGGATGGACACTAGAAGAAGATTTATCATACTTACATTATGCGACTTTAAATCTTCATCATAAGATTATATTGATCTCGGCTGTGATCGGTAACCGAAACCACATTATTCAATGGATAAATGGTGAAATTGAAAACCGAGCACCTCTTGAATTTCATAGTGATTGGAGAGGACCAAGAAGAATGCACGCGATTTGGACAACTGATGCATTTTGGAACGATTCAATCATAGATAGGAATAGTAGAGCACGGAAATATTTCTATAACCAAACAACACCACTATATGGTCGGCTTGATGTAAGAATATCTTATACAGGAGTAACGAATACCTTTCATACAGAAAAGCCCGTTGGCGAATTGGTTCAAAAGGCAGAGACAGAAGATGGCGAGTATGAAAAAGACACCAAGAAGAGTACTCCATTTTATCGAATGTTAGTGCCCATCATTGACTACCTTGCTGAATTTGGTCCGGTCTTAATTATTGAATCAACAAAACCCAGAACAATAAGATTAGCCAAAGCAATTACTGAAAACAAAGAATCAATTAATAGCCAGGAAATTTTAGCATTAATCGACCTTGTGAAGGCCCGATTAGGCAATCAGCATCCTTTAATTGATTGTCTCGAAAAGGGAGTTGCCTATCATCATGGTTCGCTACCAAGTGAAATTCGTGTTGCTCTAGAAGAGGCTGTATCAAACGGTTATTTGAGATTTATAGTAGCAACAACTACATTAACAGAAGGGATTAACTTGCCAGTCACCTCTGTTTTAATAGCCTCACAAGGCGCTCACGGTGAAGAAGGTTATACTGAATACATTACAGGGTCAAAACTCGTGAATGCTATTGGTCGAGCTGGAAGAGCAACAAAAAGAAACAGAAGGGATCGTCGTATTGGCAAGGCAGGCACAGCCTAGCGACGATGATTTCAACAGGCTCCATCCTACCGAAGACGATCTACATGTTAATTCTATGTTGGCTACTGAAAAGGCTCTTGACTCTTTGGCGGTGTTTGAGGAACTATGCAGAGTCTCAGAAGACGCTGTTTTCGAGGCCACTGACATTGAAATTACAAATTTTTTGAAATTTGTATGGTTTGTTTCCTCAGAAATTGAAAAAATAAATCTTCCTATAAATCTTGAGCAAATGGAGAATGTGCTTTCTCAAACCCTTGGTTGGATCCAGCTCGCTCCATCGGATCGTTCTCGTTGGCTTAGAGCAGCTGAAATCGCTGTGGATCATTATCAGAATACTGAAGAATCTGTCAGACGGCGCTGGGCTTCCTCTGGCACTTCAATTCGGTCATCAAGAATACTAGAGCAAATTGTCCAAAATATAGTTGTTGAGTTGGAAGAGGCTGAAATCCCACAGGGAACAATGGATGCAATAGAATTTATAATCGCAAATAATAGGCTACAAGAAATTTTGCAACTACCCGAAGCTCAAACCGAAGCTCGAAAAGGAAAAGTCTATACAAGACGTGGAGGAAGCAGAGATGAAGTTGATATTCCCATTGATAGATTACTCATCGACTGGTTACTTGGAAAGTCTTTAATAACGATTTCTGACACGTACTTATGCAATGTCGCAAATATTGATTATCGATTTGAACAGTTAGGAGATTTTGTTTACAGTCGATTTGAAGTATTTCTACCTTGGGTGTTTGGAACGATTATCAGTTGGTCAAACGAAGTATTGCTTCAAAAAGGAAAGGTAGGTTTACTTCCTACCAGTTTGCCCGCAAATATACGTTATGGTGTTAGCAATCCTATTGCTCTTGAGCTAATGGTAAGAGGAATTCAATCTCGTCAACTTGCAATCAAAATTTCGGAGTCTTGGGAGCTCCAACAAAATGAGATTAATGTTATTTCTTGGATTCGGTCCCTGTCATTAGCACAATGGATAGATTTATTTGACGCTTCTCCAAATGAGATTAGAAATCTACTTGAGATTTCTCGTGCCGAAAGAGGGGGAGTAGCTGTTGAATTATTTAACACAGGTCAAGGAGAATTAAGAATTATCCCTCAGCAAGAAGATTATCCTTCAACTGAAGCAACATTGCATAGACTTGAAGATTCCGAGTTTTCACCAGTTGGTGTTTGGGATGGGGATAATTTAGTCGGCACGGTTTATAGTCGAGATCAAACAGACATAGTGAATTTAATGAACATTGGCCTATCATTTTCGATTGAATATTCGGCTTCCTCTGGAATTGGGCTTCTAAAATTACAACTTATTGAGCCTGATTGAGGAAAACGTATAACAACAGCCTATGGTGACGCGCCAAAGGCAACGGGTGCACAGCTTAAGCAACTGAACGGCGATTAGTATAGTTTTAAATCTAAATTGAACAAAGGATTCTAGATGGATTTACAGGGGTTAACAGCCAAAATAGAAAAACGGTTCAAGAATAGTGAATTACGAGCTCTTTGTTTCAGGTTGGATATTTATTATGATGAATTACCCGGAGAAACTCGCAGAGATAAGAATTAGAGAACTAACTACATTCAGCAAGCGAAACGATTCACGCGTTGAGTTAGTTGATCTCTGTAGAGAACTGCGGCAAATGAATCAAGGATGATAGCTGATTTGTCATTTCTGACAGCAGAAGAATCCTAATGAGTTAAAAACCGTTAACAGAAAATGGGTTTATGTAAATGAAAATGCTAAGGGATTTTTGGAGGGAGGAAACAGTGAAAACCGTTGTACTCCTTATCATTGGTGCAGCGTTTGGGGAATTTTTGGATGCTCTAAATGTCCCTAATGTTTCTATTCCGTCTTGGGTGTTCTTTGGCCTTTCGGGAATTGCTTTTTTAATTTTGGCTTTGGTGTTTTTAGCTCTCCGAAATGACACAAAAAGACTTATAGACAAATCAAGTATTTCATTCGACGTAGTTGAAGAAAAAGTTGCGGGCGATGGTACTATATCTGGCTCTGTTTATTCAAAGTTGGCAGAGTTATTTGCAAATGCAGAACAGGAGATTCTTGTCTTCAACTACCCACGTAAAGTACGAGTTCATAGTTTAGAGTCAGAAAACTCTAAAATAATGCCATCAAAGGTAAAGCGTCTTGAGTGGTTGAACGCGGAACTGGAAACACTTAACAGATATCAAAACACAAGATTTAAGTATGTAATGATTATTCAATCTCCTGATGAAAAAGCTCCACTTACAGAGATTGTTGATAGTGACATTGCCAACTCCTTACGAAAGATGTTTTCCTTACAAATGGCAAATCATTCACCAAATTATGTTATTGATGTTCGACGAGCAAATACCGAATTTGTTAATCCTTTTGTGGTAATTGATGAACGGTACTTGACTGTGCCACTTTATGGTATCAAAGGGGAAATAATGTATATCGATAAAATCTTTGTCTTTGAAGATAAAGAGGGAACACTCATACGCACATTTAAATCTTATTTTGAGTCGATGGAAAGAAAAGCCACGAGAGTTACTTTAGAGGATATGTTCACCGCACAAGCAGATGGGCAAGTACAATAAGAGATGAAAATATTTCTGGAGTATAACTTACCAGCTGGCCAAATCTTACGAATAGGCCAAGGAGATATTACAGAGGAAACCACTGAAGCAATCGTAAATGCCGCAAATGAACGCTTAGAACATGGGGCTGGTGTTGCTGGTGCTATAAGGAAACGAGGTGGTGAAATAATTCAGGAAGAAAGTCACCGATGGGTACAAGAGCATGGCCGAGTTCATACAGGTAGTGCAGCAATCACCGGCGCAGGAAGTCTCGCTACTAAATACGTTATCCATACCGTTGGACCTATTTGGGGTAGTGGTAATGAAGAAAAGAAACTAGCAAGTGCCGTTAAGAGCGCCCTATCTGTCGCGGCCCAACACGGTATCAAAAGTATAGCCATTCCCGGAATCTCATCGGGAATTTTTGGTGGTCCTAAAGATTTATGCGCCAGAATCATAATTCAGACAACTGCAAATTATCTAAATAGGAATCCTGCTACAAGCATTAAAGAAGTCCATTTTTGCAATATAGATGAAGAAACGGTGTCAGCTTTTCTTTTACAGGCTAAAAGTATCTTTGAAAGTAAGCTCTGAGATTGTCGTGTTTATGGCTACGGGCGGATAACAACTCAATTGACCCGACCGCCTAACGCAGCGATTTATGACCTTGACTTGCCAGGCCAGCGACATCAAATTTAGATGTGGCCCGCCATGCTGACTCGGCGGCAGGTTATCTCGAACGTTAGTCAGTATTTGTTGCATTGGATTTGGAGATAAAATGGTCAACGTCCATTTTACAGATTTCTTTGGCGTAAACCCCGAGGTACTCGAACAATATGGAGCTTTCAACGTCTCGTTGATTAACGATTTGCCGCTTTTTGTTGATCCGTTTCTTCTATTCAATAGCGACAAGTCTGAGTATCAAGATCTCCACTCAGCAATTATTCAATATCTTAGATTTTTACGTGATAAGTCAATGGCTGGAGGCATTCGGGAAGGATTACTGCATAGTTGGTTCACATTCCCTGAAGTCAAACAAAATTGGCTAGGTTTCTCTTTGATTGGCAATTCGGGAAGCGGCTTAGGGATTAAGTTTGCCCGTGCATTACATCTTAATTTGAACTCTATCTTTGCTAACTTTGGTGACGAAAAAATAACAAAAAGTAGCCATTTAGAAAAACTATGTTTGATTGAAGAGGGTGTTGGCAAAGACAATATCAGTGATTTCACAACAAACCTTATCAAACACTATTTGCTTGAATTTACCCAACGATTCGCCCTTAACTATTTGTCAAGAAGTCAAAGACGACGCGTGACAGTAAGTAAGGTACATTTCAATTATCAAACAGAAACTTGGGTGTCCGAACAATTTGTCCTACCATATCTTTACGATGATTTTGTGCTACTCACTCCAAAGGATATTCTAACAAAAGATGATACGTGGATTAACAAGAATGATCTTTTAAGAGACTTTGATGATTTTGTTACTTCCATTCCGAACGATCAGTTGCGAAGTCAATTAAATAATTACCTCATTTCAATTTTGCCCGACAAGCCAACTAGGAAAGAAAGACTTGAGGCCATTGCGCGGGTCATCAGAGAAAATCCTTTTTTGATTGAATACTTTATCCTTCTAAAGGAAGAACGCGGGGAACAAGCGGTTGCATTAAGCGATCTCAAGGTGGAGGAAACTGAAGATCTTTTTATCAGTCAAGTTGCCCATTTTATTGATACCTTATCACAAGAATCGAAGTTCTATGAATTAACGGGTGATACAGTTGAAGAAACTCGTAAGCGGATTTTGTACCTTAAAGACGTTATTGAGAATAAAGGTGGATATCGTTTGTTCTACCTTAAAGGTGAACCAGTTCGCCGTGAGACGGATCTTCACATACTATTTCGACTGACATGGTTTGGCACACCTTCGGATGTAAGTGCAGAAGTAAATGACGGTAGGGGACCTGCAGATTTTAAGATATCAAGAGGGGCTTGGGATAAAACCATTGTAGAATTTAAACTAGCAACAAATAGGAAACTTAAACAGAATTTGGCTAATCAGGCGGAAATCTATCAGAGAGCTAGTAATGCAGATGCAGCACTTAAAGTGATCATATACTTTTCAGAGGCCGAATTAGAAAAATTATCAGCAATACTAGAAGAACTACTATTGACGGGTCATCCGAACGTAGTCCTTATCGATGCTAGAGATGATAATAAACTTCGGCCTCAGTTGCCTGACAATTTGGACATCTATTATTACATGAAAGTGGTGTTTCATGGACGCCTTTGAATTGAAGAAACTCCTCACAGCCAAAGAGCCAGAAGGCTTAAAGCTCGATTTCAAGCAAAAAATCCATTCCATTGATCACCCTGAGCAGAAGGTTCGCAATATGCATTGGGATGAATTAATTAAGGATATTCTTGCTCTATGTAATGGAAATATCGGGACTACTCGCCAAATGGCTTACCTTATTTTTGGTGTATCAGATAGATTAAACGAATATGGATATAGAGAAATATTTGATATTGGAGAAGTAAATTTAACCGCTCAGCGTATCCTTCAAAAAATCAATTCTGCTTGTATTCCACCGCTTCCAGATCTCTCTCTCAAATTTATACAATATGAAAGTAAACGGATTTTAATAATAGAAATTCCCCCATCTCCTCATCTTCATGAGACAATCCGAGTATTAAAAACGCCAAAAAAAACATTTTCTGAACATACAGTGTTTATTAGACATAAGGAAAATATTGGTGTTGCATCATTTTCCGAAAGGGAAGCCATATTACACGAAAAACAAACATTTCCAGATAGATACTTGGACAACCCAAACAAGAATGATTTCTATCCAACGGAGCTGATTAAGGAACATAGAAGACGTCTTGGGAAAATCTTTAGATATGCTCGATGGGCGGAAAACTCTAGAGAGGAAAGTTACATTTTTTCGAAAGGGGTTCATCTTCCCCTTTATGTCTCACCTTATTCAGATATTGGCGGTGAAAGGGAGGAACTTTGGCATTACATTAAATCCAACCGCAAATTATTAATCCTTGGAGAACCAGGCATGGGCAAGACGGTTGCACTAGAACATGCTATGTGGGCGCTTGCAACCTCAACCAACATAACAGTTCCTGTTTTTGTTCCACTTATTCAGTATGATGGTTCTCTTAAAGACCAAATCATTAATGGCTTGAACGAATCTGAGGTCCTGAATATATCAAATTATGATCATTTAGAGCAGTTTATCCGCCGTCATCAATGCATATTTCTATTGGATGGATTAAATGAAGTAGCAAGTGCCTATCGAGAAATAGTATATAAAGAGATATCAGCGTTCATAATTTCCCATCCTTCTTCCTCTTTCATAATGACAAGTCGGTCTCAAGATGAACTGTGGACTAGATTCCATTCGAGAGAAATGATCGAAGATGCTGTGGTGGTTCGTCGAATCACGGAGAAACAAATATTAGACTATTTGATTTCTCACTTGGGTGGAAAACGTGGCAAAGAGCTTTTTGATCGGCTTAATAAGGCACTTAAAGGCCTTGCAAGAATTCCATTGTTATTATGGCTTATTAAGGAAGCTGGGCTCTCAGGAGAAGAATTGCCTGGTAACAGAGGTGAACTTTTTGATAGATTCGTTAGGCAGGTTTTAATAAGAGAGCAAAAACAACCTTTTATAGCAAGCGTACCAATACAAAGTAAAATGGAAATGCTAAGTAAATTCGCATTTCATTTGCAAGAAAGAAAGAGGCTGACTGGTAGTCGGGAAGAGGCATTGAAGGTCACTCATGATTCACAGGGCAATGTTGACGCGCAAATTGTAATTGAAGAAGCTCTTCGTAACGGTCTCTTAATGGGTGACTCAAAGCTTCATTTTATGCATCAAGCTGTACATGAGTACTTTGCAGCACTAAGATTAAAGTACCTAATGCCCTCTCAACAAATGCCTGATAAAAAGGTTGACAGATTTATACAATATACCTCCAAATTAACTATTAGTCGTCGGATTGGCTTGTGGGCAAAGGATAATTGGTGGGCTGAAGTAATTGTTCAACTAGCAGGAATAGTCGATGATCCCTCCTTTCTTGCGAAAAAGGTTCTTCGAACGAATCCGTGGTTAGCCTACTGGTGTGCTATAGAAGGACAAGAGCTACCAAATAGATTATTTGCGAGGATCGAAAGTCAAACTGTAGAGCGACTCAAATCAGCAAATAAAGAAGAGAAACTCCGCGTAATAAGAGAGCTGGCTAGGATGGAAAATCCTCGAACTGCCAAACATCTAGCGGCAGCTTTGCACGACGAAAACAAAGCTATTTGGAGTTTAGCAAAACTAACATTAATACAGCTTGGCGAACCTTCAGTTGATCCTCTTCTTGAGATATTGGAGTCTGACAATGAGATAAGCAGACTGATTTCTATAAACACTCTTGCTCACATTTGGCAATTTTCTGAACTTAGACAACTAGGATCACAAAATGTCAGCAAGCGCAGTTCAGCAGCTAAAATATTAGGAAACATGGGGGATACAAGGGCAGTTTTGCCATTGATTGCTTCACTTAAAGATTCTAGTGAAGAAGTTAGAATAAATACTGCAAATTCACTTGGAAAGTTGGGGGACGTAAGAGCAGTTGAGCCCCTCCTAGTTGCTTTAGAAAAATCTTATCAGAGTTACAAGTCGGATGAAAGCGCTGCCCTTGCTGGTGCTCTCGAAAAGTTGGGAAAGCCTACAGAAGATCCTTTATTGGTTGGGTTGAAAAATCCCAAACATTCAATTCGCAATAGTGCTCTAAAAGCATTATCAAATCTTCGCAGCATTCCTGAAATTAGAGATTTGGCCAGTAATTCAACAGAAAAGCGCCTTGAGGCAGTGAGAAGATTGAGTCTTATTGACCGTAAACTATCTGGAGAACCTTTGTCAGCTGCTCTTTGGGATGAAGAACAATTAGTCAGATGGGAAGCTTGTAAAGCTATAGGTCGTATTTGGAAAATTCCTGAAATCGAGGCTCTTGGTAACAAAAACGTAAAAGATAGACGAACTGCAGCATTCAAATTATCAAGCGTTAATAGTTTATGGATTGAGAAAACTATTGAACCTTTGATTTGCGCTTTACGTGATAAAGATTTTCGAGTTCAAGAAAATGCCGCATTGTCGTTAGCAGTGAATTGCGAAAGAATTTCTAGTGAAGCATCACTTGAACGTCTTTTGTCATTATTTTACCATGATGATCGAGCAGTACGTAAACATATAACAAGAGTAATCGCGAAAATTCCGAATGAGAGGGTCTTGTCTCACTTAACATTTGCGATTCAAGATGATAGATTATGGGTTAGGGAAACCGCTGCCCAAACTTTGGTAAAAATGGGAAACAAAGGTATCCCCATATTACAAGTAGCGATAAGCAATAATAATCCTGAGATTAAGAAGTTGGCCATTTTTTCATTGCGTAGGATCGGATCTATTCAGGCACAGGGTATTCTTCGAGGGATAAGAGAATCTGAATTGAGGAATTAATCATATTTTTATTTCGCACAATGTCCACTAAACGACGCAAATTGGATAAATGGGTTTCCTCTACATAGCAGTAGTGCTGGGAAGAACACCTGACAACGGCGTGGCCAAACAAAGTGGAGAAGTGTACTTAGTGGATGAAGAAATTGAGAAGGCCAGGAAAAAAGTCGACGAAAAATACAGAGCTGAAAAAGAGTGGTTAGCTAAGTTCGAGCAGCTTAAGGAAGCTGCTCCCTTAGTTAGTCGCGCGTTTCAAATAACAGAGTGGCAAAAACAAGCACTTGACGAAATGCCTAAAGGTGCTGCTGGCTATGTCTTGCCGGGATTAAGTAAAAGTCTTTCTGATGATGCTGGCTTTTGGACAAATAATTTACCCTCGTTACCCACCATTAGTATATCTTCATTAGCTTCTGGAACTGCTGTAACTTCTTCTTCAGGGTCAGCCCTTTACCAGATGATGGGAGGGGCAATTAATCATGCGGAGCCAATTGTCTATGAGTGGGCTCAGAAGGGCATTGTTTCTTATGAAGAAATACAGGAGCAACAACAACGATTGATTGATGTGCAAAAAGCACTTAATAAACTGAGTCCGACCCTTGTACAGGAGTTTAATGAGGCAATAGATAAATTCTACGCTGGCACTTATTCCACGAAGGAAAGAGAAAATGTAGCCTCTGCCTTACGTACTGTTTTAGAACACTTTAAGGGTGAACTAATTGCAAAAGCTCTCAAACCTCCGAAAGAGTGTTTTTGGCAAGAAGAAAGTGAGCCAAACGGCCGCATAAAATGTCACCATTTGTGAATAAAAGACGGCCAGACGGCCGTACAAAATGTCACCAGACGATCGGCAAAAAAGTCACCACCTGAGACAAAAAAAGAGCGCGTTGGTGCGCATCCGCCGTCAGAAAATGGGCCAGGGAGCCTCGCTTTTGCTACTTTTGGCGAGTCAAAAGTAGAAAGAGAGTTAGCCATTCCCAACCCCTTGCCGCTGGCGAGCAGCCTTAACCAGCAGCGTGGCACACACCTGCTGCAGCCGTCTGGCGGTCAGCGTTTCCGTCTTACCCGCATAAGCGTTGTGTAACTTTCGGTTCTTCTTCAGGTAAGCATACCAGTAGCACTGCTGTCGCCTTTTTTCCTTACGCAAGGTAAAGCGGTCGGCTGTGCCCGGCGGCTGGTAGCAAAAGGCCGTGATTCGTTCCAGCCAGGCAAACCAGGCCTGGCTGTCAACCGAAGCGAAGGCTGCCCTGGCCGCTGGAGCCTGTTCTGCCGAATCCAGGGCATATCTTGGTAAGGCATCAGGTGACCTCCGCCCGCTGCTGCCGCTGGCGAAAGCGATAGGATTCCCCACAAATTCAATGATGTGCGCCTTGTGGGTCAGCCGGTCCAGCAGGGCCACCGTCAGACGTTCATCGCCAAACACCTGCGTCCAGTCGGCAAACTTCAAATTGGTGGTCACAATCAGGGCCACTCGTTCATAAAGCGCCGAACAGAACTGAAACATCAACTGCGCCCCGGTGCTGCTAAAGGGAATAAAGCCCAACTCATCCAGCACAATCAGCTGGTGGTTAAGCGCCTTGTTGATGAAGGCCGCCACCCGGCCCTCGTCCTGTGCTTGAAGCAACTCGTTGACCAGCGCCGCCGTGTTATAGAAGCGCACCCGGCGCATCTGCTGGGTGGCCGCCAGCGCCAACGCGGTGGCGACGTGAGTTTTCCCAGCCCAGGGTTACCCAGCAGGATCACCGACTCGGCCTTGTCGATGTAGTCCCCGGTGACCAACTGCCGGATTTTCTGCTGGTTCAGCGTGGGAATCTGGGTGAAGTCAAAGCTGGTCAGGTCCTTGACCACGGGAATCTTGGCTTCTTTCAGCCGCCGCAGCCGACGGCGTTCCTCCCGGTCCAGCACCTCCTGTTCCGCCAGCGCCAGCAGATAACGGGTATAGCTCTCGTTGTTTTGGGCTGCTTCGGCAGCGTAGGTTTCATGATGCCGCACAAACGTGGCCAGATACAGCTGGCGCAGATAGCTTTCCAACACCACCTTGTCCACGGCCTGCACATTAGCCGCCAAATTATTGGCCGACTGGCTCATTGACTACCTCCCCACAAGACGTCATACGCCTCAGCCCGCACCGGCTGCTCCCCGACACCTTGCAACTGGGGTTTCTCCGCCAGGGTCAGTGCAGGAAAGGATGGTTCCTGGCGCTGCTGCTGGGTCAACCAGAGCCGCACCCCATCCAGATGGGCACACTGGTGGGACAAGGCCGCCGTCACCGCGGTGGCGATGGCCGTTTCGCTGTACTGGCGATGCAGATAAAGAATGTTGACAAACTCGCGCACGCCGCGGCCATCGGGCCACTTCTGCCGTAAGTGGTCCAGCAGTTCGTCATAGACCGCGGGCCATTGCTCACGCCAGCGGCGCAGCGGCTTGGCATGGTCAATGGCGCCGGGCCGCTGCCGGATGAGCGGCAGGTAGTGCAACGGGTCGAGCAGCTCCTGCTGACGGTCGTAGCAGCGAGAATGGCTGGCAATGGGCTCCGTTCGGTCAGCCCGGTAAATCTCGACGGTGAAGGGATATAGTTTGGCCGTTAACTGTGGCTGGGCGTCGTCCACGGGCACGGAATACCGGTTAGTTTCCACCCGCACCTGGCTGTAGCGGTTCAGGCTGACGGTCACAGTGCGGCAGCAGTCGTAGGGGTATGTCGGCAGCGGGCGCAGAAATGGTTTTTCCTGCTGCCACATCTGACCGATGGTGGCCGGTTGGCCGCTGACAGTGCGGCTGTCATCTTCCCGACATTTCTGCAGCAGATAAGCATTGAGTTCCTCATAGCTGCTGACTTGGGGCAAGGGACCCAGGAAATTACGCCGGCCAAAGCCAACGCTGTGCTCCACCTGTCCTTTCTCGTTGCCTGCGCCAGGGGTGCAAAAGTGGCTGTCGAACAGGTAGGTACCGCGAAAGTGGAAAAACGCTTCCTGTTCTACCCGATGCCGCCCTTCCAGGATTTCCTTGACGGCTGTTTTGAGATTGTCGTAGCTGATGCGCTGGGGCACACCCTCAAAGAAGTGGAAGGCGTGTACGTGTCCCATGAAGAAAGCTTCTTGTTTCTGGCTGGGAAAGGCCATCATGAAGGTGTGCCGTGAGTAGGCCAGCTTCATGAAGAAGAGCTGCACGGTGATCTGCTCGCCGTTCATGAGGACATCTCCCTCACCCCAGTCCACCTGGGCATCGGTGCCGGGGTCGAACTCTAGCGGCAGGTAAGTCGGCGGGGGCTTAAGCAGTTTGCGCACCTGGCCCACGTAATGCCGCACCGTGGATTGGGCACCGGCAAACCCCGCTTTTGGATTTCTTTGTAGATCAGGGGTGCCGTCCAGCGCTGCTTGCGCGGCAGATTCGCATTTTGCGCCAGCAATTGTTGAATTTGTTGCTTATAAGGTCCCAGTTTATGTGCCTGCTTGGGGCTGCCTCGCCGGTAGGTTGGCGGTGCCTCTGCGTCTATCATCCGGCCTATGGTCCGTCGGGCATGGCCGGTTTCCCGGGCGATTTCCCGAATGCTTTTCTGTTCCACAAAGTAGGCTCGTCGTATTTGTTCCCAATCTTTCACTGTCAACATCTCCTATCCTCCATCATCATGTTCCTGTCATGATAATGGAGAGAGGTGGTGACATTTTATTCGGCCGTATCTCTTGCTAGGTGGTGCACTTTTAGACTATCGTAAACAAAAGAGCAGAAAATTAAATGGCGACAAATGGCGGAAAGATTGTCTAAAGGAGATTCAATTAGTAGTTACGAGACTATCACGTTGATAAGAGCGGAGGAAACTTGGAAATCCTTACATGAGCGTCTTACATGGGTGTTTAAGAAGGATCAACGGGGCGGAACAATTGAGTTGAAGAGACTGTTTACGGAATTGATTGATAATTTTTATACAGTTCTTTATCTCATTCGACTCTGAAATACACCCATTTTATTAGCCTTTCGGCGCACAAAATACTAAGGGAAAAATAGGCAATTTTCAAAAGGGGATAAATGTCTTCTTTCAGTCGCACATTATTTAATTTACGACTGAAATTTAACCTCAATATTGCTTTTTTTCGCTAAAGTCCATTAACTCTATGCCTAATTGCAACTTTCAGAAAGCCCATAATAATTTAACTTTTCTACTAATTACACAGCCTGAAATATTTCGCTTTATAAACGTATCTGCGTATCTGTAAATAATAGGGAGGTTCTAATCAGTTTGCATCTCCGCTCAGGATGCAGGATTTTATTATTCTCTTAACAAAATTAAGTTCCTCCTGTAAATCCAACCCATTCTGGGAATGCCCTCGATATAGTCAAAATATTCAACATATACCCATCCCCCCTCTTGTTTCACCTGTTCTACGAGTTGGTTAGGGAAAATGCGCGTGATGATTGATCCATGCCTAGATGGTTCAGAACGAAGCGGCGTAGGATGTTTTGTAACAAGTATAATTGCATTTTCGTCTAGATCATTTACTTGTTCAGCATACGGTATTAACCGCTCGACAAGCTCGACAAGAGTTCCAAGATATTTTTTTGATTGCGAAGTTTCTTCGTTAAGCTCCTCTAGCTGTTCATCTACACTTTCTATATGCTGCTCCAATCCCTGCAATAACTGTCGCTGCTCATCTAGCTGGCTACTAATGCTTGCCGTTATTTGTTGTGTTTCTTGAAGAGTTTGCCCTGAGTCATAGCTGCTTTGCAGACTCAACCAACTGAGTATTAACGTAAGCATCACAACTAGGCCATTAATTAATTGGGTAACTCCCTCGTAAGAAATACGTCCTCTTTTGAGATCATGAATATGTTTGGCAAAACGCCTCTCAAATTCGGATGCTACACTATCGTCAAGCTGTTCCATCTCGCCTTCCGCAACAGCCTGCAATAAAAAGGAAATATCTCCTACCAGACCTTCCACGTAATTAATTTGGTCCGGTATCTGAAAAGATTGGAAGAGATTACGACTCAATTGGGAAAAGGCTGGTGACGCACTTAAATTTGAGAAGGCTGCAAGTTCCGTTAAGCGAATGCCGTTGAGGATGGTAGCAATTGATTCGGCCGTTTTTTCCAAGTGAGGTGCTATAAATGTCATATCTTGCACCAAATTCAAATGAATCTGATTGAAGGCAGCCTGCTGTGCTACTATCTGCTTGGCGATATTTTGGGATGAGTTTGAAATATATCCATAATTTCTGCGATATTGTCTTTGTGCTATACTGATTACTTTTGCCGTTTCTTCGAGTGGATGTCTAAGCTCAACCGCGATGCTAGCTAAAAAAGACTCTATCTCCAAGATATGCGAAAAGTCAATTTGGGAAACAGAGCCCATTATTATTTCTTGCGATGATTGTACCTGTTCCACAAAATCAAAAAGTGAGTTGCGAGATAAATTCAAGGTATCAGTCAGATGTTTTATTGTTTTTTGATAATTACTGTTAGAAGAATAATACATTTTCTATCTCACAATCCTTTGCCAAAGTAGGAACAGATTGACAAAAAGGTTGCTCAAGTTGGACTCTCTCGAAAAGCTGCAATATATTCTACTCTGGCTTCTCCAAGTAACTCTTTTACATCTTCGTCTGAGAGCTGTCTTATTTGAGATGATGTTTCAAATCCGGCGTCAAGCAACGCTAAATACTCCCCTCGTGTTAATTGCAAGGGTAGCGACAACAAACTAAGACCTTTACTGGGTATACCCATTTCTAATCGTATAAGTAAGTTGTCAACTTCGTCAGGATCCGAAAAAACGCTTGGAAGTAGCACAGAGGCTATATTAAAAACCGAACTTAAATGAAATCTTGTTGTGTCAGCGATTCCCCTTATATCACCACCGCCGACTGAAAAAAAAGATTGAACAGTATATTTGTTCTCAATATGCTCTGTTGGGACACCTCTTATCCAATCTAAAAGAATACAAACACGCTTTGTACGACCAAAATAAGTCCAATAATCGTCAACATTTCTCTGAAGAATGGAAACAATTACATCTCCAAGCTCATGAGATACTTGACCAGGCCAACCTTTTTCCCGCTGACCTTTCTTAAACAATGGCGTATATTGACTGTCCATTTCTGGAAGTATTTGTACCAATGCCATTAAATCCAAAGGTGATATTTCAATATGCTTGTAATTCCGTAATAGCTCTACAAATTGTAATGTTGACTCGAAAGACAAAGATGATTCACCACATGCCCTTCCCAATAAAGTTAGCTCCAAGCGGCTTCCAACAATAGTCAAAATATCAGCGGAAACCATTCGTGGTAAGAGAGTTGACAAATAGTTGCTTGTTCGATTTTTCCATTCAGGGTTTTTCATACCGCGTACGTAACCACCATATGTGTTAGCAATCAATGAAATAAGTTCATTCTCTGTAACAGCTTTTACTTGAGCCAGTAATTTTAGGACCCATGTGCCTATTTGGTCGTCGGCAAATGAGGAAGTTACAGGTTCAGGGTCACCTAATACGTATTTCTGAAATAGCTGTGACCGTTCATAGGGAGAGTTAGCCAATATGATGGCACGACCCGTTTCCCTATATCCCAATCGCCCCGCACGCCCTGCCATATTCTTCATTTCTGATACTGAAAAATCTTTATCTTCCCAAGGAAAACCATGCTCAACAATTATCACCGTTGAAGCTGGGGTGTTAACACCAGCTGCTACTGTAGTGGTAGCAGCCAATCCACGAATAGGGCTATTAGGAAGTCGAAACGTTCTTTCAATTGCGTAACGCTCTTCCCTCAGAAGATTGGAATTGTGGAAAGCTACGCCACCTTGTAAGGCTTCCCGTAATTTTTGAGATGTGGTTGAAAGGTCAAAGGTAGGCAATTCACCAATAATATTTGTGGCTGGAGGCAACCCTAACTCCTCAGCTAAATATAAGGCACATCCTTCAGCCGGGCCTCTCCTGTTTCTAAATACTATGAAGGTTTCTAGTTTTTCGTTATCAGCTAATAGCTTTTGCAAAAGTGGAATTATGACATCCTGAGAACTTGCTTGCCCTTTCCGCTGAAATATATTTCCGGAAGGAATTAATTGCGTTACTGACTGTTTTCCTTTTTCATCAAGATATTCATAAACCCCACTCCTATCTAAAACGCCCATTTCAAGAGGCACAGGTCTCTCAGTTGTTACCAAACTTTGGACTTCCAGCCATTTATCGAAGTAATTCAAGTTACCAATTGTCGCAGATAGGCAAAGCAATTGGGGTTCTATACCTTGCTCACGACCAGAACGCAGTTGGGTCAAAATCAATTCAACGACAATTCCCCTGCTTTTGTCAGTTATAAACTGTGCTTCGTCTAAAACGACTAAACCCAATCGATGAAGAATTGCGCGGTTTCTAACAGCAATTGATAAGAACATCTCGTAGGTTAATATTGCAATATCATACTTCGCTGTTATAAATGCTTTTGTCTGGTCCAAGTAATCTCCACTACATCGAATAACTCGTAATTGTAAGCCCTCTCCATACTCTGCCTGAAAGTCTTGGTATTTTTCATTTACTAGTGCTTTGTATGGGAGAAGAAAGACTGCCTTGCGTCCTTGACAAATAGCTTGAATAGCGGCCAATTCACCAATAAATGTTTTCCCAGAACTTGTAGGAGCTACTACAAGAAGAGACTCTCCATCAAGTATACGCTTGTCGTTAATTGCTTGAATCTGTAACTTGTTCAATCCACTAGGGTATTTTTTGCTCCATAATTTCAGGACGTTTGAAGGCAAACCAAATGATTGTAACTCCATAACATTGGGGGTTATTTTTATGTCTGAAGTTTTTGGGAACTGTTGATAATACGTAGCACCTTTTGTTAGGGGTGCAATTTTAAGTCCCCCCTCTGTGTGATATAAGGCAACGGGAGTTTGTGTTATGCCCATACCATGTGCATTTATTCGCACATGGTCGATTACCTTTTCCATGACAGTAGCGATTCCACATTCTTCTTTTATTTCACAAAATGCTTCGATTAAAGCATGAGTCAATAGACCATGTCTTAATCTAGAATGTTCATAAGCTGGTTCTGTGAAGCCAGACGCAGTAATCATTATTCTTCCAGCCCCATTAATTAAAGTGTCTTCAGCTAATATTCCACGTTCTTGTGGAGATTCTTCGAGAACCCGTGCTGGTGCAGCACCACTAAAGCAACAATCAAGAATACAGATAATGGATTTAGCTTTAGACTGCTTGAAGAAATTAGCCAAATCTGACATTGACAGAGTAGATTCTTGCAATTTGACTATTTCTGTGTCGTACCCAACTAAACGATGATTCTTGGTTCCATGTCCTGAGAACATGAGAATTAGCTGGTCATCTTCTGTCGCGTTGTGCAATGTATCGAGCAAGGTGCGTTTTATGTTTTCAATTGTTGCATCCTTGTCTGTTAAGAGCTGTGAATCAATAGCTGAAAAAGAATCTTGAAAGAGGGCGTGCATTGCCTTAGCATCACGAACTGCACAGGCTAAATCTGGAATATCCACATCAAGATGTTTATCTACCCCAATAAAACGTGCTTTAATATACATAAGACTTACCAATGTGATTGTTATATCGATTTACTTCCAACCTGATCTAATTAAAAGTTTTGTTGTATTGTCCCGCATCACAAGTTGAAGGGATTATACCACTTAACAAGCTTCCATCTGATAATAACCTGAGAATAAACGTGACAAGCTCTTGCAGGTTCCTCCTTCGTGCGGGCAACATATACAACGCACCGCCTTCACAGTGGCCGTTCCGCATTGTCTCCGCAAGTTCTAGCACGGCTACACTCACGAAGCCTCTTAACGGTCACTGGCAAATTGGTCGTAAATTTGCGTCTGGATTAGAATTTAGGCCAATTGGAGAGTTGAGTAACGCTTTTTCCCTCGTACAAAATTTTTGCAGTGGCTACGGCCGTCTCCCCTGTTCAAAACCTCCAGGCCATAGCAACAAGCTGCTTCTCTCGCTTTTTCCAGTCAGGAACTGTCATATCCATCAACAGTTGAAAACCCTTCCCATGGTTATCAAATTTCAAATGTGCTAGCTCATGAACGATCAGGTAATCAACCAGGGATTCAGGCAAGGCAAGAACGGCGTTGGCAAGCGTCATGTTTCCATTTGAGGAAATGCTGCCCCACTTCCATTTCATCGGCCGTATTTGAATCCGGCTGACCTCAACATCCAACCGCTTTGCCCATTTTAAAATCTTCTGCTGAATTTCCTCCCGACTCAAACCATCTTCATTTTGGCTTATTTGATGCTTCTCCAAATCAGCTAACCCTCTAGATATAAACTGGTCCACCACGTCATCGGACGGATCGAGGTGGCACGGAATCCGCACCACTAGGCCATCTGGCGTAACCCGCATGGAGAGGCTTTTTCTGTTCTGGGTTTGGATATGGACATTCATCGCTACTGCACCACCATTCTAGCAACTTTCAACACGTCTCTGGCGACTTTTACGAGGTCAGACACGGCTGAACTGGGCATGACCGGCCGCAGAATGGGATAGATTTTCTGATGCACATTTTGTTCAAGGCGTTCATTGTGTGTCCAGCCAGAATGTTGTTTTAAAAGAGTGGTGACAGCAACGGCCGTTTCCTCCGGTTTCTCCACGCCCTGACTTTTGAGTACAAAATAGAGTGCATAGGCTTCCTCCTCAAGGGGCGACTTCTCTTTTTCCTCACGAGCCTGGACAATTTGATCATTTTTACCGATCAGTTTCTCCAGCGCCACCTCAGCACTTATCTGCCGCTCTTTAAGCTGATTGATAATCTCCTCTACCTCCTGCCCGATGGAGAGCAGATAGAGCTGCGTATCCTGATTTTCCTCTACGTATGTCTGGATGCTTCTTTCCAGATTCATGACCTTCACGCGGTCACTGACGTTATCCGCCTCAATGACTTTGGCCAGGTTCTTGTCTACCGGATACAAAGGCAGCGCCTCAATGGTGCCGTACACTTCTACATTTTCCCGAATCAGGGAGTCGGTTTTCTCCAAAATCTGGTACTCTATCCGCCTTCTCTCCCCTTCTGGATTGAACTGGTTGTAAACCACCCTGTAGACCTGAGCAATCAGGGCGTAATCATCCAGGTATTCGTACAAGAAGGCGTCAGGGGACAAAACTTCGTAGGCATTTTGCAGGGACTTGAATTTGGCGGTGAAATCATCCCTGACCTCCTGGTCATCGGCAAAGAACTCAATAATACGGCCGCTTCTTCCCGGATCATCACTCAGATCAATCGCGGCCAGCAGCCGCTGCACCGATTCAAAAAGAGCGGCGAAGTGCTTTTTCAGCTCATCAAGGTTAATCAGTCCGGTGGCCACCGTTTCCGTGTCGAAAGAGAGGGCTCTTTGCAGGTTTTCAAAGATGCCTACGTAGTCAATGATTAATCCAGAGGATTTTTCAGGATACGGCCGATTCACTCTGGCAATTGCTTGCAGCAGCGTGTGATCTTTCAGCGGCTTGTCCAGATACATGGCATACAGAACCGGCGCATCGTAGCCGGTGAGGAGCTTTTCCGTCACGATCAGGATACGGGGGTCCTGATCTTTTTTGCGGAATATCTTTCGTATCCGCTTTTCTTCATCCTTATCTAGATGATGTTCACTTAGCAAATCATTGTCTTTGTGGGTAGCTGTATAAACGACCCGGCTCCATTCGGGCGGCAGATGTTTATCCAGTTCTTTTTTGTAAAGGGCACACCCTTCCCTGTCTATAGCCACCAGAAACGCTTTAAACCCGAGCGGCAGGACGTTTTGCTGATAATGACGAGTGACATGTTCTGCAATCTTTGCTACTCTTTCCGGTGACTTCATGACAGCATTGAGCTTATCTGCTTTGCGCAGAATGGCGTTCACTGCATCGATACTGGCTGCGCCTTCTCTTTCTACAATCTCGTTAAATTCTTCTTCCAGCGTCTGCCTGTCAACCCGCATGTCAACCGGTGCCAGGGTGTAATACAGCGGCACGGTTGTTTTATCTTCAATTGATTCATCAATTCCGTATTTGTCCTGATAGCCGTAGGGCTTATCCACCTTGCCAAAGGTTTCAAACGTCCCCCGACCAATCTTGCCTTTATCAATCGGTGTGCCGGTGAAGCCAAAGTAGAAGGCATTGGGCATAGCTGCCCGCATGTAGGTGCCTAAATCCCCTTCTTGCGAGCGGTGGGCTTCGTCGGTTAAGACAACAATGTTCTCTCTGATGAGAATATCTTTGGGCATTCTGTCAAACTTGTGAATCAGGGTGACAATTAGTCCCCGGTAGCCGCTTTTTAAAAGTTCACGTAAATGCTTTTTATTTTTTGCCTGCTCCACGGCGGGAAAGCCAAACGCCTCCAGATTCTGCACCATTTGAGATTCCAGTTCCAGGCGATCAACGATAATGAGAATAGTGGGATTCTTTTGCAGAGCTGACAGTTCCCGGCGCAGAACATGCGCAGCCACGATCATGGTCAGGGTTTTGCCGGAGCCTTGTGTGTGCCAGTGAAGACCTGTTCTGGCATCATTGTCGTTGGCTATGACTCGCTCCAGAATCTTGCGGACAGAGCGCATCTGGTGCGGTCGCAAAATGAACTTCTTGATCTGGTCATCTTCTCTGAAAAAGATGGTGTAGTCCCTGATGAGATTTAAAATCTGCTGAGGATCAAAAAAAGTCTGGCATAGATTCTCAAGGCCGTAGTTTTTGCCATCTACTTTCCAGGTATTGAGGGCTTTGGGGTCTTTATTCCACGTTGGTCCGTAGTTGATACCCTTGGCGGCCGCCACCATGATGGGTGGAAATTTGACGAAATCCGGGATTTTTTCGGTGTAGGTGAGCTGCACCTGCTCAAAGGCCTGAATATCCGCGCCGGACACGGTAGGGCTTTTGTTTTCAATCAGGACGATGGGCAGACCGTTTATCCAGAGAAACATATCCAGCCGTCGCCGGTCGTAACCAGCTGCCCACAACTCCTGGGTAAACTGCAATTTGTTGCTGCCTGGCTGATCGTAATCAATGAGGATGAGATTCTTTTCTCGTTTTTCTTGGCGGTCGTAAACGGTCCAGCGGTTACGCAGTGCGTTCACGTAATCTTCGTTTCCCCGTAGATCAGACTGCACAAGCGAAAGCCGCCTGATGATTTCGCCTACATTCTGTTCTGTAACCAGACCTGGATTGAGTTTAATGAGCTGATCGCGCAGAACGCCAGGTAGAAATGGCTGCTTTTCGTCCCGACCGCGCATTTCCACCACGTCAAGTGGCGGTAGATACGTCCACCCAATTCCCCGCAGGTAGTGGATCAGGGCGTCTTGTACATCTTTCTGTTCGGTGATGCGTGTCATAGTGATTTTAAAAACTCCTGAACGCGGCGACTGAAATCTCCATGTTAACAGGCTTTATCTACCGGTTGACCCTATTGTACTAAACCGGATCGGCATTCTCATTCTCTAAATAGGCAAAGTAGGTTTCGATCAGCAGTCGAGCAATTGATCGGGCTTCATTTAATTCAGCCTCGGTAGCATCTCGTAAGTGATCTGAATGTGACCCTCTATGGCGACCTTGCTTTAAAGGTTCCGTATTTGCCAAGCTACCAAGCCGATTCCAAGTGGGTTCACTAATCCCAAGTCTCCGGAGAGTAGTTGTTTTACCACCCAGCTTTTTTGCCAGTGCGTCTCGTATTTCGTACAAGTGAACCAGTTCGTTGTCCGGATCATTGACTGCTGAATTGTAACTGTTCAACATAGAGGCAGCTGTCATATCGTTATCACGATACTTTTCAGCAAGATCGGCAAGCTGATTTTTCTTTTCAATCCTTTCCCTTTTGGTGTCGCTGATTACGTTTCCATCTTTATCTCTGGCTATGAAGTCTACCGGGTTCACAGTAAATTTAATGTTCACAGGGTTCACAAAGACGGTAACATCCCGACGGCCGTCCGGGTGTAAACGAGACAGTGAAGGTTTGGAAAGATCATACGGTTTGTGACTAAACATCTGCACTCCCAGAAACCGGGCGTTCAGTGCGTTGTGTAATTCATCCCTCATGGCCGGATTGCCATCATAAACTTGGGGAGCTATTTTTGCTTCTACCTTACCACCGCCAATCACCATTTCATACTCTTTTCGATGGATTCGTATTTCATCCTCAAAGTAATCAGCAGGTGTAAATGTCCACTCCAGAACGACGATTGTTTCTTCGAGTTGTGTAGTAGCTTTATTCATTTTCCTTGAGTTCCATATCGCTAACACGAATTTGACCAGTCATTAACTGATGGAGCACAGATTTAAAAAGTATCTCAAGAGCGTGTTTTTTCTTTTGCTCCGTACTAACTTTATGATCTATGGATTGAAGGATACTGGAAATTTTCCTTTGTTCCTTAAGAGGTGGAACAGGAACTTTGATTAAGCTGATAATCTTTGCACTTAAATTTTTCTGATTGGCACCGTGACCAAAATTCCGAATACGATCATAAGCGAATGAAAAGTACCAGTACAAGTAACTAACCATCAGATGTTCGTCAGGGAAAATTGCAGCACAAGCTTGGTTTGTGGCAGCTTCAACGTCTAATATGCCTACTCTTCCACGAGTTATCCCTTGCCCGTACATAGCCACAAGTAAAGTTCCTGGTGGAAACAATTTGGCTGAAGAGTTCTTCAAACCTCTTTTTGTTATATATTCCTCAGTCCTTTTAATTTTTTGATAGTTTATCTCTCCGGTCTTGACCCAAGGAATTGAACCATTCCAATATTCTGGTTTCTTCCGGCTTGGTGTTCCACCAGATGTAATGCGAACGTGTTTCTCCAAAGGTTCCATTTTCCAGTGCTCCGGTACTTCCCCTATTTCTGTCTCTTTTGTCGGACACTCTTCCTCATATGGTCCATACGTAAAAAGCCTGTGCATAAGCGACCGTTTGAGTTCACGAGCTGCGTTTATGATTCGCTCTTGAACATCAATTGCGGAATGTGTCAATAGTTTTGGGACACTAAAACCGATAAATTAGTGAGCAACCTCTCGCTCACCGGGCTGGTGGACAAGTGGAAAACGCTCCGCCAGCTCCGCGTTTCCCACTTGACCACAGCCCCTACGACGATTACGCACCATCCTTCTCCAGCGGGGATTAATCCAGACGGCCGTTGGCAACTTCGGCGCAACGGGCTGCCCCTGCACAAAGCGCTCTGGATATTTCTCATAAGCGGCCGTCAACACCGCTTGTCGCTTGAGAGTCAGTTCAGCGGCCCGGCCATAATGAACTGTGGCCGGAGTCATCAAGCCCAGATTGGTATGTCGATGCTCATGGTTGTACCAGCGGAAGAACGGCCGAGCCCAGGTGCGGGCATGGTGCAAACCACCAAACCTGTCAGGATAATTCGGGCGGTATTTCATCGTTTTGAACTGCGCCTCGGAAAAGGGATTGTCATCGGAAGTGTAAGGTCGGGAATGACTCTTGCCCACCCCCAAGTCAGCCAGCAGCAGGGCCAACGTCTTGCTGGTCATGGAACTGCCCCGGTCAGCATGAAGAACCAACTGGTCTGGTTCAATGTCCTGTTTGGCGCAGCTATCAGCCACCAACTGTCTAGCCAATGATGCCAGTTCCCGTTGAGCGATCAGGTAGCCAACCACGTAGCGGCTGAAGATGTCAAGAATGGTGTACATGTAATAGTAGACATGGGGGACAGGGCCGCGCAGCTTGGTGATATCCCAGGACCACACCTGGTTGGGGGGCTGTGGCGAGGAGTTCCGGCTTTTTGTAGGCCGGATGCCGCTTCTGGTTACGCCGTTCCCCCACCTCAGCATTTTCCCGCAAGATGCGGTACATCGTGCTCACTGAGCAGAGATATTCCCCTTCATCCAGCAGCGTGCCATACACTTGGCGCGGCGAACTGTCGAGGAAGCGCTCACTGTTGAGCGTGGCCCGCACCGTCTCTCGTTCCGCCGCCGGCAGCGCCGTGGCGATGGGATCGCCGGCTTCGGCTCCTTAACCGGCTTCTCCTGCTGCTGCCGGTAATAGCTGCTGCGAGGGTAGGCCAAGGCCAGGCACGCTTCCTGGGTGCTGGTTTGTGCAGCCAATTCCGTCACTTGCTGCCTCACGCTTCGTCCCCGCTCTCCTGTTCCAGGGTAATCCCCAGTAGCGCGGAGAGTTTTTTTGCGCCTCGATAATCAGCTCCGCCTTTTCTAATTGCCGAGTCAGTCGGGCATTTTCCCGCCTCAACCGACTGACCTCTTCGGCCTCAGCATTGCTTTTCGGCCCACGTTTGCGCGGTGCCAACCCCGCCAGTTGTCCTGCCTCTTGTTGCCGTCGCCAGGTTGTCAGGTGGGATGAATACAATCCTTCCCGACGCAGCAATCTGCCAATGCCCCCTGGTTGCTCCCGGCACTTTTCAGCTTCTTCCAACACCCACTGCTTGTAAACGGCCGTAAATGCTCGTCGTTTGGCTTTCTCTGTTCGTGGCAATACTTCTGGGTCGGGTCTGTTGGGGTCAACCCCGTTTTGCTTCGGTTTGTCTGCCTGTTTTTGTGTCATGATGTTCCTCTTCGCCCTCGAATTCTACACTAAATTCGAGGCTTGGAGTGTCCCACCCTATATTGACACAATGGGTTGCCTCTTGAAGGGTGTTTAGAACAGATGCAATTTGCTTCTGCTCCTTAAGTCGTGGCAGTGGAACAGTTATCTTTTCAAAATTAGTTTTATTTAGGATTGGAACCGTTGTTTTTCTGGCATACTTATTCAATCTGTCGCGAGAGTGATAAAGTAGATAGAATATGAAGTCTGCATCAACATGCGAGCTACATACGATGGCATTTATCTGTTGATTGGTAGCACTCTTTTCATCACTTGTCATTCCAAGCTTGCCAACATTTCCGATGCAGCCAACAAGAACAGAATCTTTTGGCAAAATCCTGGCAACTTTTAAACCAGCCTTCGTTAACCAATTATGTGCCGTACTAACATATTTACCATTATCCAGATCAGAGGGTGATATAAGCTTATAAGGTCCACCATAATACTCTGACTTCTTAGTACTAGGGGTTGAACCTGTAACGACTTTTCCGATGGAGCCTATTGAAACCACTTCCCAAGTCGACGGAATCGTACCAAACTCCGTTTCTTTATAGTCATTGGCTTTGCTTTGATCGATGCTATTAGTTTTCATCTTTGTTTAGCCCAAAATATGCCCAGAGTTCAGCATGACCCCAAATTACTCGCTGCAATTCGAAATCAAGTGAAGCGATAAATGCACCAAATGCCTCAGCTCCTTCGCAACTGTATCTTTCCAAGTTTTCACCACCGGCAACAAACAACGGAGGATCGACTTGTAAAGCTGCTCTGATCCAGAGGTTTTCATCAGCATTATTGTCTCGCATTTTTTGTTTCAGCTCGTCAAGAGAACCGAATCCTTTATACCCGACGACGTAGCCTGGTATTGTTTCGCTTAAATTTCTTGGTAAAACCACAACCCGCCGCTTTAGCTCTTTTAAAGCATAAATTTTCTTGCCTCTCTTTTTATTTGACGGTCTGTACTTCAACTGTTTTTCAAAGTCATCCCATTGCGTTTTGAGGTTTGATTTAACCTCTATTACTGCCCCGACTGTGTCTGCCAAGTAGATTCGTGGTGAATCATGGCCAAGTGTGAAACTAGGTGCAAATGGAAGCTCGATCACAATATCAAGCTGCCCAGTTTTACGCCCTGTTTTGTCAATAATTGCCCCCGAACCAAACCGAAACTGAGGGGGAAACATCTCCCGTAGAAAGTTAGCGGCAAAGATTTCTCGTTCCGTTCCTGTTATGATCGAATGGTCACTTTTTAACTCTTGACTGGCATCAAAGGCAGCTTTAAGTGTTTTCTGAATATGATTTAATCTATCGCGAATTAGCCTGTCCATTATTTGGTTCCGTTTATCCGCCAATCGGCAAAGCCTAAAATTACCAATACTTCATCCAGTTTCTTATCTACCTCTACCCTCTCCTCCTCTGCTTCTGCCAACAAAACCAAAACCTCCTCCACAGGAAGCGGCGGCTCTTCATCACTGTGGGACACATAGCGGCTGGGACTCAAATTATAATCATTCCTGGCAGCCTCTTCGCTGGCAACAACGGCGCTTATTCCCTCCTCTTCCTTCCATTCTTTGTAGATTTTAAAAACCTGCCTGATATGCGCTTCTTGCATCTCGTTTTTGGGGCGACCCTTCACAAACAGCTTGCTGGCGTTAATGAGAAGAATCTCACCAGCATTCGGCCGGTCCTTCCCTTTCCTGATAATCAAAATGATTCCAGGTGCCGAGGTGTTGTAAAACATGTTTTCAGGTAGCAGAATGACGCACTCAACTTCATCCTTTTCCACAAACTCGCGGCGTACATCCCTTTCTTTGTTGCTGCCCGTATTGCCGCTGCCACGGGATGCGGCACCGGTATCCAAAACTACAGCCATCTTGCCACCTGGCTTTAAACTGGCGTAAATATGCTGAATCCATCCCCAGTCTGCCGAACTTGACGGCGGTATACCGCGATTAAAGCGTTCGTAAGTGTCATTTTCGTAGGTACTGCTGGAAAACTTCTGGTTCCACATGGGATTGGCAGTACCCTTATCAAACTGCTTCAAACTGCCATCGGAATTCTGGAAAGCTGGACTTCTCATGGTGTTGCCTAGACGAATGTCTGCTTCCATGTCGTGGATAATGGCGTTCATGCGTGCCATCGCGTAACTGTCGGGGTTAATTTCCTGGCCGAAGAGCTGTAACGGCCGTTTGATATCGCGTCTTCTGATTTCGGTGATGTCTTTGCCTAGTTGTTCGGCCGTTTTTTCTTTGAGACGGCTCTCGGCTTTGATCAAAAGCCCGGCACTTCCACTTGTCGGATCATAAACTGATTCCCCTGGCTCCGGATCAAGAATGTAAGCCATCAAAAGAGCAACGGGTGAAGGCGTATAAAACTCTCCGGCGCTGCTGCCTGCACCCTCAGCAAATTTACGCAGCAGATATTCGTAGGCTTTGCCTAAAATGTCTGGCTCAACGTCCTCTATCCCCAACCTATAGCGACTCAAAACTTCAACCAGTTGGGCAAGCGTGGCATCATCTAGAACCCGCTGGCCGGATTCTGTGGCATTGAAATCTCTTCTGTCTATCACACCACGGAGTTCGGGATTCTCTTTGGCGATGGCAAGCATAGCATCGGTCAACCGCTGTCCCAGGTTTATTGGATTTTTCCGAACCTTGTCCCAGGTGTGTTCAGGTGGTAGATAAAAGCGAATCAGCTTCCGGTCTTCCTGTGCAAGCTGCCGGGCAAACGCCTCATCCCCATACTCTTTTGTCAGGCGGTCTATCTCATCCTGATAGACATCACTCATGCGTTTGTAGAAGAGAAGTGGCAAAATGTAGTCTTTAAATTTCGGGGCGTCCAGAGGACCACGGATGGAGCAAGCAGCATCCCATAACCAGTTTTCAAGAGTGGAAGTATTCATAACGGAAAGTATAGCACAAGGGTTCGAGAAAAATAGCGTAAGCCAATCTTAGATTGGTCGTCACCAAGCGTTAAAAGAAAACCATTACTATCAACTTGATCTTACTTCTAAACGGCATAGCCGAAGCGAAGGCCACCCCTCAGACTACAGACTCGCCCTCATCACTTTTTCTTGGTGCACCATGTTTTCTCGGTATCTTTTTAAATGCCTCTAGCTCTTCTCGGGTAATCACCCACTGACGGCCAACTTTTTCCCCTAGTCGTCCCTCCTGGCAATATTCCCGGACACGGTTTTCAGAAACGCCTAATTCTTCAGCTACTTCTTTGACTGAAAGTAATTCCATGCCGCAATTGTAACAATCTTGTTATGTTTAGAAATGATTTGTCATTAACACATTTGACACCAAATCATTTGTGGATACACTCTTATATACTTGAAAAATAAAATGCGCTCGGAACATGACTTTCACGAGCGCACTTGGGCCAATAGAGGACTCCCCTATCTGGTAAAAGAGGATGGCTAAAAAATGACAAGCGAGAAAAACTCACGCTATTTTGTCTGGCGGTTTTCCAACAACGATGATCCTGGCGATCAGCTCCAAAAAGGCATTCAGGAATACATCAAACGGTATCAGTCTAATCCTTCTCTGGTCCTTGTCCCACAAGGGTTAGAGTTACTTCCCCCTATCGGTAACCTTGAAATCAGACAAGACGTTCTTGTCCTTCCATTTCGATACTATTTTCAAGTCGAAGATTCTTAATATTTTAGCGAGCAGCAACGTTGAATCCCTAATCCAAACATCAGAATGGGAAAATACATTGAGTCATCTTGGTATCTCAACTATCCAGTCAGCATCAGGCAGACTGGATATGTTTTTTAGGGTCAATGTAAGAGTTGTTGCACCTGCTCCAACAGTTTTGTTTCTCCCACAACCAATTACAAATCTATGAGTCGCTCCTGATGCAAGTGTTCTAGACAAGAGACTATTGCCTATTGGAAAGCCACAATGATAGTCAACACCCTCATCGTCTATTAGGCTTATATTTTCTCCATCTATCCCTAGAAGTATGTCTTCCCCTGAGTGATTGTGAAAATCAAAAGTGAAACCAACAGCATAAATAGCCCTGATAAACCCTTCATCTGATTGATGCTTAAAGTCATATTCAACGAGGGTCATTGTCACTCGCTCATCTCCTAACTCACCTGTTGTGACTTGAAAATTTGTTGCTGTCGGCGTAGGAGTTGGAGTTGGTGTTTCCGTGGGTGTTGGTGTGGATGAAGGAGTAGGAGTAACAGCGGCCGTAGCCGTTTGAAATGCATGTTGAGCATCTTCTGTTTCAATTGCAGCCTGTGTTTGTGTTGGATTGGGAGTGACAGGAGTCGGGGCAGTTCTTGTAAGTGTGTCTGAGAGTCTTGTTTCTCTTACAGATTGTGTTTGAGTAGCTCTCACTTCCGTCATAAGTTCTTCTACCTCTTCGTCTTGTTCCACTTGAGCAATTTCGACCGGTTCATCTACAGGCTCTTCTTCATCTATCCAAGGCGGTTCCCATGTTAAGGCAAGAGAACAGCCAAAAACAATAGCAGCCACTATAAGGGTGACTGCTATATTTCTTCTGGTTATTTCAAAAGGGATTAGATTTCGGATTCTGGTTAGTAAAGGTTCTGGTCCCAAGTTTGGTATTGGAAGTGGCGGCTCCCCTATTGGTTCGGAGATTGGTTCAATTCCAGTGTCGTCTTCTTCTTTAGGTTGCTCGGGTTCGGAGGGAGGTTCCGGTTCCGGCTCGGGTTCTGGTTCGATAGGGGGCCAAGGATCAAATTTTGGGGGACGGCCGGCAAGTTCCTCTATTGCTTGAATAACATGAGCGTTTATTCCCTCTATACCATGAGACTGCAAAACCTCATCAATTGTTCGTCTGCGATTGGAAATGGTGTCTGTACTGTAACCCGTTTTGGCGGCCACTCCTTCATTATTAAGACCCTGACAAATCCAATAAAGTATTTCTGGAATATTGAATTTATCCTGATTAAGTCTCCTTAAGAAAGTTTTAATTTCGTCAATATCCATTTGTAAGCCCCTTAAGTGATTACTTACGACTATTTAAGACAATCTGGCGTTACGATACGGGGTGTGTTGGAAACCGTCTTTTAAAAAACAGTAAAGGAGGTATGTATCATGTTAACCCAGACTCATCAGAACAGTGTGAAAATTTGGTTTAATCTTGGTCGAGAGAATCACGGCCACTATACGGTTATGCCCAGAATTGGCGTTATCACCGAACCAATGGAGGTGAATGGATGGAAATTCCTTCCCCTAGAAATGGATGATTCTGTCATCCCCCGAGAGGCATGGAAACATGTTGAGTTGCTTCGAGACAATGGAGTCATCATTAAACAAGTCATCGTTGGTCACAACCTCATAGAGGAAGAAGAGAAACGGCAGAAGATGGAGGCCTGCAAGAAAACGGCCGAGAAAGTTGTATCTTTTGTGGCAACACTGGCTGTTGGTTTTATGACAGCCATAGCAGGTGCAGGAGCAATGTTGGCTTTGGGATTTGTCGGTTTGCTTGTGGCGATAGACCCAATTCTTGTTGTTGTGCTTGAGGATGGGACATGGTTATGCGTCGCAGAATGGGACAGCTAGTAAGCATCTTTATTCATGCAGCAAGGCGAATAATACCACTCCTTTTTTGGGTTGCCCTGTTTGTTTTCAAGCTAATGGTAACGGCTGCCATCTCCCTTATTGTCGGTATCCCAGAAGCCACAGATAGAATCGCTCGGGAACAAGAACAAAAGTATGTCGAAAATGGCAGATTGCGATCTGGTCATGCTCACACGTTCTATATTTTGGTTCGAGTCATAGCCGTTTTGGTGGTCTTGGCCGGGTGGGTTTGTTTGTCTTTCACCACTGTCTATTTAATGACGCTCGCTTTCTAAAAATTTGGTGGAGCAAACGTGGAGTTCGGGCGCTTGCTCCACCACAAATTGAACTGGTAATCATGCGTGACATATACCCCAACAATAACCGTTCAAAAATCCTTTGTGCTGCTAAAAATCATCTGCTTTTGTTCACCCAGAAAGATATGGCAGAGTGGCTCACAGGTTCGCGAAAGCGAGTGAAAGCAGTTGAGAAACTTCTTCCCCAACTTGTAGTCAAGAAGAAACTCAAGGCAGTACGTTATGGGAGAAAATTAGTGTACCGTCTCAACCATCCTCGTTTGCAAAATGGCATTACCCATCTTGAACACGATTTGATGTGCACGAAATTAATCATTCTGTTCGGTGCTCAAGAAATCGGCGAGATTGTCTCAGAGCTGTTTTTTCTGGAACAGAAAGAGCAATTTTGCTGTGTACCAGATTGGGCAGTTTTGTTCCCCAATATGGTGATGCTGTGTGAGTATTCAACTTCAGATAACTTCCGCCGCACACACCTGATGCGTAAGAAGCTGAAAGCTTATCGCAAACACCTTTTTCGGTTTATTGATTATTTTGACAATGATGTTTCGGTCTTATTTATCTTAGATGCACCTCGGCACAAGGTGAATCAGTTTGCCCTAGACAATGCCGTTCCGAATGATCGTTTCGCCTATTTCACCGATTTAGCGTCGGTATTGCAAGCTCCCAAGTCTGAGTTATTAACCACCCCCTTGTTTATTTGGGGTGGAGATGGCCAGGAAAAAAGTTTAACCTCATGATTAAATTTATTTTCTTTTTGCTGTCGCTTTTATTTGGCCCACCCACACATCCACCCTTGCGTAATTTGCGCGCCAGCTTGGAAGACAGTCTCCATTTCGAGAGCCTGACACGCGGTGCCCTCATTTCTGGCAACCCAGGAACAGGCAAAACCGTCTGGACTGCGATGCAGCTATTTAACTATGTTTGTCAATATCCTGACCGGTCCCTTTTCATATTCGATTTCTCTGGCTCGTTGATCAACGAATTTATTACGCTAGTTTACTCACTGCCCCCTCTTGAAATGGCAGCTATGCTGAATCGCTTGGTACTAGATATGCCTGGTCACAATGCGTGGGTGGTTCCGAAGCCATTTTTCTCCCCTGCCTATGGGCTCTCTTTAGATGAGTTAGTGGAAAAAGCAACGAATATTTTTGAGCAGTTGAATCCGGAGCTAATGGACAAAAGTCCAATGATGCGTCGCTCGATTACCACCACTGCCCCTAATATCTTTCGCTTACTATCAGCGATTCAAGATGAAAGTGGCACATCCTGGCAGATTACCGAAGCGAAGCGGTTACTTATGGATACGTATGAAGGTGGCTTGTTGGCAACAGCTGTTAAACGATTTGGGGGCAAAGTGCCCGAAGCCAAATGGTATCTGGAAAAAGAATTGCTGCGCAAGAACGTTACGCCCACTGGTATGGAGGCGCGAACGACTGCATTAATTAGTGATCTAAATGTGTTGGAACCGCGTCCCCTACGCGCTCGCTATGGCTATGCTCACCCGACAATTACCGAACAGGAAATCATCGATCAGGGAAAAATCTATTTGCTGAGCGGGGAAAGATTGACCAACCAACCAAAGGCAGCAGCTCTCGTATTTTGGGAAGCATTTTCTTCGCTAAGGGCCGTTATAAATCGCCGTACACCTCATGATCCAAACGATAAGCCTATCCTACTGGCGATTGATGAGGTATACCGCCTCTTTGAAATTGAGGGCATGGCAAAAGCGATTGGCGAGATCAGCACCTATTATCGCTCTCGAAAATTCATGCTAATGCTCGTTATTCAGGCCTACTGGCAGTTATCTCTCACGCTTCAAGAATCCATCTGGAACCTGGGTAATCATGCCGCCTTTGCTATGGATAACTTCAATGATGCTTACAAGTTTGGCCAGCAAATGATCAGATACAACCCAAAGCAAGAAAAACTACCGCCAAAAACATCAGGTTTTCAACCGGTGATTGAGCCTGACCGTGGCCAATACCTGACTTTTGCCAACTGGCTGCAAAATTTGAATGCACGACAGGTTGTCATGCGGCGCTATCGAAACGAACAGGAAAAAGAGCCTCTTATCCATTTTGTGGAAAAGACTCAGGAAAAACCCACAGTCGTACTTCCGGCTCCGCTGGCAGAAATAAAAGAAACTCTGCTTCAACGTCATTCTATCCCTGTTTCAGAGGCTTTGAAGCAGGTTAATCAACGCAGTTTGCGCCCGATTAAAAAATCACGGCCAACTGTGTAGCACCTTACCAATTCTCTTTTCTTAGCTCAGCTGGGATCTGTTCCCAATGAGTGCCCAATGACCGACAGGTTATTGATCCAATTTGGCTCTGGCGGACTCGATCCGTTGAGTTGGTCCGGGCTTAGAAAGGAGGTGCATATGACCTATGAAGTTGATGACAAAGCAGCTTGAAAAGCGCTTTGCTCAGGTTGGTAGACAAGAGGGTGTGAAAGATCCACTTGTTATCGCCAAGTTCTTTAATCCGACAGGAGCCGGAACCTGGTTTGCCACGGAATACTACCCTGATGATAAAGTGATTTTCGGTTACGCATCGATATTTGGCGATCACAATGATGAATGGGGTTACTTCTCCCTTGTTGAGCTTGAATCGTTTCAAGGTAGGTTTGGTTTAGGAATTGAACGAGATCTTTTCTGGAAAGAAAAGCCAGCAAGTGAGGTTCCTCTCATCGCTAAATCCTTCTAGTCTCTTCTCACGGTCCGTATGCCCTTCTTCTAGGCTCGGACCGTGTAAAACTCCCTCTTTGGCTTAATCGGGCTTGACCCGTTTAGCTTCGGTTGAGCTTAGGAAGGAGGTGATGCTCATGTACGATTCACCTTATCGTCCTTGCCCAGTTTGTCGCAATGGCATGAAGCCCAAATTGGGTATGCCACAGCGTCAGGAAGGGCAAAAGATTTGGCACATTTTCGAGTGTAGCAATTGCGGATCAGAGGTATGGATTCTGCCTTTCGACCGCATACAACGCGAAAATGGTGACAAGAAGCCGTTTTGGAAACGGTTTTAAATCGCACATGGCTGAGCCTTCTTCTTAGGCTCAGCTGTGACTTGTATTGAGTTAATCATGAATAGAAAAAGAAGTAAAGTAGCAAAACCAATATTTACCCATACCCCACCTGCATGGTGCTCTGAATTGTGCCAAAACTGCATGAATGAAGATTGCATCACGCATTGTGCGCCTAAACGGAACACGGCTCATTTTAAGCTGAAAGAAGCTGTAAATTTGGAAGATTTAGCCCGTTTCCCACAAAGAGCCTGGCAGGAAGATATGACACCAGCAGAACGTCAAGCCATTGCCGGTGTGTATTTAAAAGTGATTATTGATCATCTGAAGGGGATTAGAAATGAACCATCTCGAACCTATCCTGACAGTATCGGAAACCGCCGCCTACTTGAAGCTCTCAAAAAGCAAAGTCTATCTCATGGTACAAAAGAACCAGATCCCCCATCTCAAAATGGGCAAGTCAGTAAGGATTCGTGAACGCGATCTACTTGCCTGGATTGAAGAACAAATCGTACAAAATGACGATTCGCTGTATTCATAAAATTACCCACTACTCGTTTTTATGCTCTCTTAATCCTGCTTTTTCCTCATTTAAACGCCATTTAAGTCTTTTGAAACTGCTACCCTAATTGCTACCCTCTCCATAAACAAAAACCTCCATACCCGAAGATATGGAGGTTTTTGTATTCAAGTCGCCGCATATGGTGTGACTCCGACAGGATTCGAACCTGTGACCAAGTGATTAAAAGTCACCTGCTCTGCCAGCTGAGCTACGGAGCCTTAACAGACCGTAAGTATAGCCGCCCCCGAAACGGTATGCAAACCAATTTCGCGGCTCGCTCCGTGATTATTTCCGTAATAAATTTGGCAAACACTTTACGAATCAACCATTCTCTACTACGATACGCACACCCTGACGGCGTTCTCTATCTGGCCACCTGAAGGGAGTTAAAAGTTAATGCAGCCTGGGTTGTGGTTTGCCTGCCCTTTTTGCGCTACTATAATTCACTGATCCGGGAAAATCGCCTTTAAACGAGTTCCGGTCAGATAGAACTTCAGGAGATATCATTTCATGGCTCTAACCGAGTCCAATGCCCCCCACGCCCCCGTTCAAGACCTGCCCGCCGACGAAAGAAAACAGCCCACCGAGCTGGTTGTACGTGAGATTGTCGAGACTCTGCTCCTGACTTTTTTCATTTTCTGGCTGGTTAACAGTTTTGTCGGCCGCTACCGCATTGATGGCAGCAGTATGAACCCCACCCTGGAAAATGGCCAATATTTGCTAATCAACAACTTTAGCTACTATCTCAGCGAACCAGATCACGGCGATATTATTGTTTTTAAACATCCCAACAGTGATTTAAACCTGATCAAACGGGTGGTTGGCGTGCCAGGTGACCATGTCACCATCCAAAACCGGCAGGTGGCGGTGAACGGCGTTTTGCTAACCGAACCGTACATTGCCGCCGATCCAACCTACACCGGCGACTGGACCGTGCCCGAAGACGAATTTTTTGTTCTGGGCGACAATCGGAACAGCTCCAGCGACTCCCATTCCTGGGGCTTTTTGCCCAAGGAAAATATAATTGGTAAAGCCATCGTGGTGTACTGGCCTGTTTCTGACTGGGAAAAAGTACCCCATTTCCACCATGTGTTAAATTGAGCATGAGCTATCGACCGGATGAGATTGAAGCGCTGGTGCGCAAGGTAGTTAACCAGGTGATGGGTGAGCAGCCTTCATCCACCTTCACTGCGGCGACGGGCGGGAAACGGCCGCTTATCGACGCCGATCTCATCCACCAGCTGCCACCCAACTCAACCTACGCCGTGCCGCCCAACGCACTCATCACACCGCTGGCCCGGCAAACGGCCCTGGAGCGGCATATCCGCCTTGAAGAAGGTGGCGCCGGGCAGCCAGCTCCCGTCACAAGCAAACCCGCCATCGCCATTGGCGCCGATCATGGCGGCTTCACTTTGAAAGAAACGCTTAAAAAGATGCTGGCCACCACCCACGCCGACTATGAAGTGGTGGATTGTGGCACACACAGCACGGATTCGGTAGACTACCCGGACTTCGCTTATGCGGTGGCGCAGCTGGTGGCCACCGAGCGCGCCTGGCGCGGCATCGTCATCGACGGGGCGGGCATTGGCAGCTGCATGGCGGCCAACAAAGTCCCCGGCGTGCGCGCCGCGATGTGTTATGACCAGGCAACGGCCGTTAACAGCCGGGAACACAACAACGCCAACGTCCTCACCCTGGGCGCCGGACTCATTGGCCCCAACCTGGCGCAGCAAATTGTGCAAACCTGGCTGGCCACTGACTTCGGCGGCGATCGCCATGCCCGCCGCGTGGATAAAATCATGGCCATTGAAAAACGATTTTATAAGTAAGCAAGTATGCAAGTTGCCGGTGGCCAGTAAATACCTGCAACTTGCGATTTGCAGACCTGCACACTCAATATCATGCAAAACCAGGCAGCCGTTGAACGAATCATAGAAGAAATTACCCGCGAGGTGCTTCTGCGGCTGAACCAGCCGCAGCCTGCCAGCGGCGCCACTACCTGCAATTGCACCGATGGTTCCTGCGTGCAAAACTGCGCCGACAAGGTAAACAAAGTCGTTCAGGCCGGGGCCAGCCGCGTCACGGCCACGCTGGGCACACGGCCGCAAGACAGCAGCATCGCCCGCTACATCGACCACACGCTGCTCAAACCCGATGCCTCGCAAGACCAGATTGCCCAGCTTTGCTACGAAGCGCGCACCTACGAATTTGCCTCCGTCTGCATTAATCCGGCCCAGGTAAAGCTGGCGGCGCAGCTGCTAAAAGGGTCGCCGGTGAAGGTGTGCACCGTGGTGGGCTTCCCGCTGGGGGCCACGCCCGGCACCGTGAAAGCATACGAAACGCAGCAGGCCATCCGTGACGGCGCCACAGAGATCGACATGGTGATCAACGTTGGGGCCCTGAAGTCAAAGGATTACGCGACGGTGAAGGAAGACATCGGCGCCGTGGTGCGCGCCGCCCACGCCGGCAATGCCCTTGTCAAAGTGATCATCGAAGCGGCGCTTCTGACGGATGAGGAAAAAGTGATCGCCTCGCACCTGTCTAAGCTGGCCGGGGCCGATTTTGTAAAGACCTCCACCGGCTTTGGACCCGGCGGCGCGACGGCCGAAGATGTAGCCCTGATGCGCCAGGTTGTAGGACCAGACATTGGCGTGAAGGCCGCGGGCGGCGTACGAAACTTTGCCGACGCCCAAACGATGATTGCCGCCGGGGCCACCCGCCTGGGCGCCAGCGCCGGTGTGCGCATTGTGAAGGAAGCAGGTGGTGAGGGGTCGGGAACGGCCGTTTCCCCCTCTGGCTATTAAGAATGTGATTGAGTAATTGAGTAATTACCCAGTTACCTAACTCTTTTCAGGAATTTGGTTATGGATTGTCATCATTGTCGAATCGGGAAGTTCCAACCCACAAAAATCGCTTATTACAGCCCCCTCAACGAGCATCTCATGGTCATTCCCAACGTGCCCGCCTACCAGTGCGACGTCTGCGGCGTTACCGACTATGATGAGATTTTCATGCTGCGGCTGCATTACCTCATCGACAAATTAACCGGCAAAGAGCCTGATCTGGCAATGGATGAATGGCAGCCACGCGTAGAACCTACCCACCAATGGCAGCCCGAAAGAAGGAGTCGTTAAGTGACCGTTGAACTGCGCAGCTACGTATTTTTAGACAATCTTCAGCTTCAGCACGCCGCCTTTTTAGGCACCGTCGCCCGCGGCTTTCTTCCCCTGCCCGGCGACGCCTCCCTCTGGATTGAAATTTCCCCCGGCATTGAAATCAACCGCATCACCGATGTGGCCCTCAAATCCGTCGGCGTCAAGCCCGGTATGCAAATTGTAGAGCGGCTGTATGGCCTGCTGGAAGTGCACTCCAGCAGCCAGGCCGACGTGCGGGCCGCCGGGGCAGCCATCCTGGAAGCGCTGGAGCTAAAGGAAGAAGATCGGCTCAAACCGCGTGTAGTCTCCAGCCAGATTATCCGCAACATCGACCCCCACCAGGTGCAGCTGATTAACCGCATGCGCCACGGCCACATGATTTTGGCCGGGCAAACGCTGTACGTGATGGAAGTGCAGCCCGCGGCCTACGCCGCCCTGGCTGCCAACGAAGCAGAAAAGCGGGCCGATCTGAACATTTTGGAAGTGACGGCCTTCGGCAGCTTCGGCCGGGTTTACCTGGGCGGCAGCGAGCGAGACATCATGGCCGGTTACCAGGCGGCCATTGATGCGATTGAGAGTGTAAGCGGCCGTTCCCAGGAAACCAAGAAAAGTGAATAGCCACTAAAAACAGGAGAACCAAACATGACAGATGCATTAGGAATGATCGAATGTCGTAGTTTTGCGGCCATGGTGGAGGCTGCCGACGCGATGGTGAAGGCTGCCCGTGTAGAGTTGGTGGCCTATGAGAAAACCGGCGGTGGCCACGTGACCGCTATCGTGCGTGGGGATGTGGCGGCGGTGAAAGCGGCCGTTGAAGCCGGTGCCCGCGGCGCTGAGAAAGTTGGTGAAGTAGTCTCCGTCCACGTCATTCCGCGGCCCCATGCCAATGTGGATTCTGTGCTGCCGCTTGGCCGCCAGGACGCCTCTGAATAAGGGTAATCGGTAATCGGTTATCCGTAATCGGTCATCTGTAATAAATGGCCGATTACCGTTCACCGATTACCGTTCACCGATTACGGATCACAACAATGTTCCTAGGCAAAGTAGTTGGCACACTGGTGTCTACGCAAAAAGAGGCGTCGCTGGACGGGCTCAAGTTCCTGGTAGTGCGGCGGCTGACGATGGACAACACGGAAGAATCCGGCTACGTCGTCGCCGCCGATGCTGTGGGGGCGGGTTTGGACGAGGTGGTGATGGTGGCCACCGGCAGTTCGGCCCGCCAGACCAAGTTCACCGACAAACGGCCGTGTGACGCCGTCATCATGGCCATTGTGGACAGCTGGGAAGTGGCCGGCGAAGAGAAGTACCATAAATAAAAATGGGACACTGATAAACACTGATTTACACTGGTTTTTTATCTGTGTTCATCAGTGTAAATCAGCGTCCCATTCCAAAATCCTACTATCAAGAATTTGATGTCACCGGCTACCCAGGAGAAACGCGCCCAGTTTCTTGAGTTTATGAAGCGGGTGCTGCTGCCGGAAACGGCCGTACAGGCCATCATCGGCATTGGCAGCATCGCCACCGGGCGCATGCGTCCAGACTCCGACATCGACATCATTCTGTTTCTCGATCCTTACGACCTTTACATTGTCCCCGCTGAAGCCATCTGGCTGGCTGCAGACGACAGCTTCCACAGCATCTTCGCTGAAGATGCAGCCATCCAGCAGGGGTTACAGCTCGATTTTATGCGGTACAGTTGGCAGCAGTGGCGCAATCCAGATTTTGCCTGGCCGGAAGAACGGCTGAGTGAACTGGCCAGCGGCTGGATGGCCTTCGACCGGCATGGCGAGGTGACACGCCACATCCAGCAGCGCAGCGTTTATCCCGACGAGGTGCGGCAGGAACGTCTGGATGAAGCCATCACCTGGCTGGACCAGCACCTGGGCTGGGGTTCGCCGCAAACCAACTGGAAGGCGCTTGGCCCGGCCATCGCCCACGACCGGCTGAACGCGGCGTACCATTACCTGGTGGATGGGCTGTTTGCCTACAACCGATGCTGGCGCACCTGGCGCAACCGGCAAATGAGCGGCCTGCTGCGGCTGCCCTGGCTGCCGGACGGCCTGGCCGACGACATTTTACTGCTGGCCAATGCGCCCAGCCTGGATTACACCGGCTACATGGCCCGCGTAAACAAGCTCACCGCCACCTTCGAGGCGTTCCAGCAGCAGCTCATCGCCGACGGCGACTATACCAAACCGGTGGATGAAGCATTTATCCGCAGCAGTGAAGAGCCAGGCCGGGCGTGGAACATGGCGGAGTGGAACGCGATGCGGCAGAAGAGATTGAGTAATTGGGTAATTGACTCGTAATTACTCAATTACTCAATTACCTAATTACAGGATTTTCACGATGAACGAGAGCGATATTCAGGCAATTATTGACCGGGTAAACCGGGAAGTGGGGGGGACGATGCCGGTGACGCGGGAAACGGCCGTTTCCCACCGTTACCAAAAAGCCCTCACCGAACCTACGCCCGCTGGTGGCGACCGGGGCGTTTTCCCGACTTTGGATGAAGCCGTTGCTGCCGCGGGCACTGCCTTTCGCCAGCTCAACAAGATGCCGCTGGAAATTCGCAAGCACATGGTAGCCCACATGCGCCAGGCCGGGCGCGAATACGCCCAGGTGCTGGCCGAGATGGCCCAGAGCGAATCCGGCATGGGCCGCGTGGCCGACAAGACGCTCAAAAACATCCTCAATGCAGACAAAACCCTGGGCGTGGAAGATTTGCAAACCACCGCCTGGAGCGGCGACGGCGGCCTGACCATTACCGAATGGGCGCCATACGGCGTTATCGGCGCGCTGACACCCAGCACCAACCCTACCAGCACCGTCATTTGCAACGCCATTGCCATGGTGGCCGCGGGCAACGCCGTTACGTTTAACGCCCATCCGAGCACACAAAACTGCTCTAACTTCACCGTGCAGATTTTGAACGAAGCGATTCAGAAGGCCGGGGGTCCGGCGAATTTGTTAACGGCCGTTGCCCACCCCACCCTCGAAAGCGCCACCGGGCTGATGGAGCACAAAGACGTACGCCTGCTCACCGTGACGGGGGGCGCGGCTGTGGTGCGCGCCGCCATGCGCAGCGGTAAACGCGCCGTGTGTGCCGGGCCGGGCAACCCGCCCGTGGTGGTGGATGAAACGGCCGATCTCGAACAGGCCGGCCGCGACATCGTCATTGGCGGCTCGTTTGACAACAACATTGTGTGCACCACGGAGAAGGAAACGATTGCCGTGGATGGCATCGTGGATGAGCTGATCCGGGTGATGACCCACCACGGCGCGGTACAGCTCAACAGCTGGCAGTTCAACCGGCTGTGGAAAGCCGTCACCGTTAAGGATCGCGGCCCGCGCAAATACGCCGACATGAACAAGGCGTTCATCGGCAAAAACGCCAGCGTGCTGCTGGCCGAAATTGGCATCTCGGCCGGGCCGGAAGTGCGCCAGATTGTGGCCGAAGTGCCGGAAGATCATCCTGCCGTCTGGTCAGAGCAGATGATGCCGATCATGCCCGTGGTGCGCGTGGCCAATGCCGACGCAGCCATCGACCTGGCGGTTGAGGCTGAGCATGGGTTCAGGCATACGGCCGTTATGCACTCCAAAAACCTGGATAACCTCAGCCGCATGGCCCGGGAGATAAACTGTAGCATTTTCGTGAAAAATGGCCCTTGTCTGGCCGGGTTGGGCTACGGCGGCGAAGGCTTCTGCTCCTTCACCATTGCCAGCCCCACCGGAGAAGGTTTAACCGGCCCGCGCAGCTTTAGCCGCCTGCGCCGCTGCGCGTTAGTAGATTCCTTTAGAATTGTATAGTAAAGTTAAGGTCACTTACCGTACAACACCTGTAAAGAGAGAAGTAAAGCAATGTCTACAGCCTTCGGAAAACGTAACCTGATAAACCTCGATTTGTTCACCGATGCCTATCGCGTTACGGGGCGGGCCTCGGTAGGGATTGGTGGTATTCACGCCGAGTTGGGGAATCCCAATTCCAAGTACCTGGAACTCCAGGATGCGTATATTTCACGCATTCATCAGCCAGGTGACATCATTGCCAGTTACCAGGTTGGCGCTTTCCGGAAAGACAACATCAATTTCATTGTTTTACAAGACAGACGAGATGGCATTCCGGTGGGCACGCAGCACGGCCGTTCCATCTTCACCCGCGGCCGCAGCATCAACGTATTCCTCACCGTGCCCTCCTTTGAACTCTCTGGGGAAGCCATGCACGAAGGTAAAATCTCTGCCCGGGAAATTTTGGTACAATCCATGGGCAGTTTCCAATTGGTGTTTGCCGCCAAGGCTTCTGCTTCTTTATACCCAGACATTTCTTACAGCGGCGATCTCATGCTGGTCCACAAAGACCGGATCGGGATTTTTTGTCTGGACACCAATAAAAAATAACGAAAGTATCGTAAGTAAGGAGACGGCGCTGTGGCCCGAATCTTTGTCATTGATGATGATGAACAACTTCTGCGCATGGTTGGCCTCATGTTGGAACGAGGCGGCCACAACATCACCCTGATCAACAATCCCCTGGACGGATTGGCCCAAATCAAAGCCGACAAGCCCGATTTGCTGGTGCTGGATGTGATGATGCCCAACATGAGTGGGCATGATCTGGCCCGCGAAATACGGGGCGACAGCAACATCGAAGATCTGCCCATCCTGGTGCTCACCGCCCGCTCGCAGGAAATCGACCGGGCCACCGCCCTGAAAAGCGGCGCAGATGATTACCTGAGCAAGCCGGTCACCTCTCAGGAACTCATGGAGCGTGTGGATGGGCTTCTGGCTAAAAAGGGCGGCCAGCCGTCGCCAGAGACGGGCGTCATCATCACGGTGTTTGGCCTGCGCGGCGGCGTGGGGCAAACTACGCTGGCCGTCAACCTGGCTGCCGCCCTGCGCCGGGCCAGCCAGCAGGAAGTCTGTCTGGTCGATCTTTCGCCCTCTGGCGGTCAGGCGGTGATGCACATGCGCCTGCAAGCGCGCTCTTCCTGGCTCGATTTACCGTCAGAAAGTGAGCTGGATTGGGCGGTGCTGAAAAACCGCCTCATCATTCATCCATCCGGGCTGCGCGTGCTGGCAGCCCCGGCCAAACCCCAAGATCCGTCGGCGCTGACTGGCGAGCGGGCGCACCATATTTTGAACCTGCTGCGGCACCACGTGGCGTTTACGGTGATTGATGCGCCGCACGTGTATTCCCCGGCATTTTTAGAAGCCATCACCATGGCGGACATGGGACTGCACATCATTACGCCGGAGGTGGTTTCGGTACAAACGGCCGTTCAGCTCAATCGCCTGCTCAACAAAGCGGGCATCCAGGTCAAACGCAAATCGCACATCCTCAACCAGCACACGCCAGAAGCCCAGCTGCCGCAAGCGGCCGTCGAGCGCGGCCTCAACAACAAGGTCGCCTTCCAGATTGCCTACGACGTGAACCAGGCGCGGGCCATCGCCCAGGGCGTGCCGCTGACGCTCACCGCGGCCAAATCTGGCCTGCCCAACGTGGTGCGGCGCATGGCCGAAGCGATCTGGCAGCGGGTGTCGACCAAGAGTTTATAAATTTGGAGATTGGAGATTAACGATTGTTAATCTCCAATCTCCAATCTCCATCACTTCTTTATCTTATGGATTTCCCCGCCCTTGCCCTGTTGGAATTTAGCAGCATTGCCGCTGGCATTGAAGCGGGCGATGCCATGGTGAAACGTGCTCCGGTCAGTACGATCCAGTCGGGCACGGTGCAGCCAGGGCATTACCTGGTGCTGGTGGCCGGTGACGTGGCCTCGGTGGAAGAAGCGGTGGCCGCCGGCCGGGAAACGGGCCAGACAGCCCTGCGCGACACGCTCTTTTTGCCCAACGTGCATCCCGATGTGGTGGCCGCGCTGGGCGGCCAGCGGCAGGTGGCGGCCGAAGATGCCCTGGGCATCATCGAGACCCAAACCGTGGCCAGCGCCATCCTGGCAGCGGATGCCGGGGTGAAGGGTGCGGAAGTGTCACTGCTCCAGCTGCGCCTGGCCGATGGCTTGGGCGGCAAAGGGCTGGTGTTTTTTCATGGCCTGGTGGCGGATGTGGAAACGGCCGTTTCCCTCAGCGCCGCCACTGCCCGCAGCCAGCTCGTCCGGCAGATGGTTATCCCACAGCTGCACGCGGAAATGTGGCAAAATGTGAATGGGAACGGCCGTTTTGGCCAGCATTTTGGTTGGGAAGCGATGTGATCGGTATTCGGTGATCGGTAAACGGTTATCGGTAATCGGTAGGGGCGAGGCAATCGGCCAGAACCTCTGGCAAACAAACAGCCATTCATCCGATTGCCTCACCCCCTCTCTTATAAAAATTATGCAATTAGCACGCGTTATCGGCACGGTGGTAGCCACCGAAAAATATGAAGGGCTGGAAGGCATCAAATTCCTGGTGGTGCAGCCCCTGAGCAAAACGCAGGTGCCGGAAGGCCAGCCGGTCATCGCTGCCGACGCTACGGCGCAGGCCGGACCGGATCACCTGGTGTTTATCGTGGGCAGCCGGGAAGCGGCTCAGGCAATGCCCATCCCCTTTGTACCCGTAGACCACGCCATCGTCGGCATCGTCGACGAGGTGCAGCTGGCCTGACCCCTGCTTACCCAAAAGCGCGCATCTCCGGCCATAACTGCTCCCACGGTTTCAACAAGTCTTCACACAAGAAAATATCCGGGGAAAACTTGCTTTCCTCATTGGCCACGCCAAAGCGGTTGCTGTTGCGGCCCACCACGGTGCATTGGCCAAAATGCCTGCTCAGAAACGACTCGGAAAATCCTAAAACAATCACGGCGTCGGGCGGGGGTGTGCCGTAGCCACGCTGCCAGTAGGAATTGACCGGGCTGACGGCCGTTTGCAGCCCATAGCGCGGTCCATACAGGTTTAAAGCGGCCGCCTCGCCGTAGTTGCCGGTCAAAATGCCCAGATTGGCATGATTGGGTGCCTCCTGCGCATAAATCGTCGCTACGTTTTGAGCCATCTCTGCCCAGCCAATTTGCTCGGCAAAGTTGTCATGGACATCGCTGGTGACGTCCCACAAGGCGGAGTTGATCGGCGCCACTGGCAGGGCCAGGGCCACGCCAATCGCCGCGCCTACGGCCAGCAGCCCCCAGGTAACCCGACCCCACAGCTTTTGCCGGTCAGCAGAAAGACGAGCCAGCCAACGTTCGCCCCACACGGCACCGCCAGCCAGGATCATCGGGTAAGCTGGGGCCAGGTAATAAAAGCGTCCCTGGCTGAGGCCAAACAGCGCCAGGGTGATGAGGTAAATCCAGGCGATGGGGCGGAAACGGCCGTTCTCCCACCGCAAATAAAAGACCATCCCCAGCAAAAACAGCGGCACCGTGTCAGGATTTAGATTGACATAAAACTGCTGCGCAAGGTACCCTTCGGTGCGTCCCAGCGCCACGTCACGGGCGCGTATCGCAGCTAAAAACTCCAGCGAAACAAAGTTGTTTTGGAACTGCCAGATGAGGTTGGGCAGAAAGATGAGCAGCGACAGCCCTGCGCCAGCCCACAGCCAAGGGGATTTCAAGTGTGTGCGCAGCCGCTTCGTTAAGAGGACAGTGAGGATAACGGCCGTTACCAGAATCACCATCGTGTACTTGGTCATCATGCCCAGGCCAAAGGCCGCACCGATGCCCAGCCACCAGCGGGGATTGCCGGACTTAAGCAGCCGGATGAAGCAGTACAGCGCCAACACCCACCACAGATAATCGAAGGAAATGTACTGAAACAGCGTGCTCATGAGCAGCGACATGATGGAGATACCGGCGGCTATGGCGGCAACCGCCTGGGCACCACGGCCACCGCCCAATTCTTTGGCCATCAGCCCGGTGAACACCATCGCCACACACTGCGCCAACGCCGCCAGCGACTTGATGCCCACCAGCGAAAGGCCAAACAGCTCTAACCCCACCCGGCCCACAAACGGCGTCAGCGGCGGATAAGCCACGTAGCCCCAGGCTAGATGCTGCCCGTTGTCTAAAAAGGCCAGGGCATCCCGGTGGAAACCGTACTGGTTGTTGGTGAGCACGTGGAAAAGCAGCCGGACGGCCGCCAGCAGCAGCAGAAGCTGCCAATCGGCGAGAGAGTGTTTAGATCTTTCGATCCTCAAGCGGTCCTCCTCATTGATCTTTTTTGAACGCTTTTGGCCGCAAATTTCGCAAATTGACGCGAAAGCAGCCTGAAATTCGTGGAATTTTGCGTCATTCGCGGCAAAATTTTTAGATCAGCTCAGGAAGAATACAACAGCACCTCGCTTTGTCCTTCGTCGAGGGAGAGGCGCTTTTGGAACTTCAAGCCTAACTTTTCCAGCAGCCGGATCGAGCGATGATTGTCTGGGGCAACGATGGCCAGGATGGGTGACAGGTTTAACTCGTGGCGGGCGTGGTGCAGTACGGCCGTTGCCGCCTCAAAGCCATACCCCTGGCCGGTAAACTGGGGCAGATAGGCAAAACCGATGTCAGGATGGGGCAGAGACGGCCGTTTCACCAGGCCACACATTCCCAGGCACGCGCCATCTGCCTGGCGCCGCACCAGGTAGAGGCCGTAACCGTTGGCCGTGTAGCTGGCCAGCGGCCCATTCTGCAAGTACGCCTCCGCCTGCGCCACAGTGTGCACACCCCGGTCGCCAATAAAACGCAGCCACGACGGATCGTTAACCAGTTCCAAAATAAACGGCGCATCTTCAAGGGTGAGACGAACCAGCTCCAGGCGTGCGGTTATAGCGATGGTGCTCATGGCGTGTTGCGCGGCCACTCGTTGGCGCGAATGTTGTCCTGCGCCAGCCGGGCGGTTTCCTCGATGCGCTTTTGCCGGGTTAACGGCCGTTTGGCAATGGCAATCCACGCCAAAATGCTTCGCTTCACCGAGCGCGGAAAGGCCTCGAAATTGACCGCAGCGTCTGTGTATTCGGCCAGCGCCTCGACCAAATCCGGGGGGAGTTCCAGGTTTTCCACCGCATCGAAGACGTTCCAGGAGCCATCGGCTTTGGCCGCTTCAATTTTGGCTATTCCAGCGGGCATCAGCAGGCCAGCCACCTCAAGCTCAGCCACATGCTCTTTGTTGCGGCGTGACCAGCCGCTGCCCGGCTTGCGCGGGGAAATCCATTGCATCGACCGATCGGCATCCAGCTTGCGTGCCTGGCTGTCGATCCAGCCAAAACAAATCACTTCCTGCACAATGTCATCCCAGGAGACGTATTTATCGCCCGCACTTTTTTTGTGTGTCACCAGCCAGACGCCTTCACCGCGCTCGTGATTTTCGGCCAGCCATTGGCGCAATTCGGCTCGGCTTTGCACCTCAACTTGTTCTTTTTCAGCTTTCATGGATCAAACCACTCCGTTTCTGGCTGGTGCAGCAGCCGCTGCACGTCGTTCACATGATGCAGGTTGTGGTACAGGGTGAAGAACAAAATTTCGCGCACCGTCATTTTACCCAGCAGGGGATGAGGCAGCAGATAGCTGTCCAGCGCTTTATCGGACCATTTTCCCAGCGCAGCTTGCAGCGCGGCGCCTTTTTCCTGCCACTTGGCTAGAATGCTTGCCTGGTGTGCGGCCGTTGGCTCGCCGGTGACTTCGGGCAAAAACGGGCCGCCCGCCTGGCCGCCGTTGGCCAGCGCCTCGTGCACGTAGGTATGGCGCACCTGGGGCAACGGCCGTGTTTCGTGACTCACCCAGCCAAAACGAATACGCAGGGCCGTCTTGGGCAGGTTCAGAGCCATGCTCACCGGGGCAATGGACTTGATAAGGTGCACGAGATTATCGGCGGGTGTCCAGACCCCGGCCGGAGCGGCAAAAAATTGAGCAGCGGGGATGGCGGCAAAGAAGGTGTGGACGGCCGTTACCTCTGCCGCCAGCGCGGCGGCAATTTCCTGTTTGCTGAAGGGATTTCCTAGTTGAATCATATGGTTTAGTTGGAGGAGGAAGCGGCCGTAATCGTCAGATTGTCGAAGCTGATGTCCGTATCGCCGCCTTCAAAGGCCGTGGCGGCAAACCCGGCATACCCGGACGCATAATCGCTGTCTTCGATCTCGGCCAGGAATTTATCATTCACGTACATCGCCAGGTAATTGCCGATGCAAACGGCGCGGATAGTGTTGCTGTCCTGGCCCTCGTTGATGGCCGAGCTGGCCGTCCACTCCACCAGCTGGCTGACGTCATCCCCTGCCCCCTTGGAAATGGTGTAATACCCATCGCCGCTGATGAGGAAGTAGTAGCCATCGCCGTTGTTGCTGGTATCGGCCCGGCACATGACGCCGTAGGCATTATTTTCGTGGGCAGAAAGCTGGCTGGAGGTTACTTCGATCACCACATCATCATGCAGCGCTTCGTTCAAGCCCCAGATGTAGCCATCGTCACCGGTTTGTACGCGGTATGCGCCATCGACCACATGGAACGCGATGCCGTCATCAAAATAAGTTTCCCAGGCCGCTTCCTCGTTGAACGATTCGCTCAGCAGCTCGTCGCCCAAGGCATATTCTTGTGAGGGGCCACCGCAAGCGGCCAATAACCCCACCAACACGACCCAAATGACCAATGCGCTAAACTTTCTGAACATTGTCTGCTCCTTTGTTGTGAAAAAAGTTTTTTATGCCAGCTTAAGGGCTGGTAAAGCGTAGGGGATGTATACGAGGCCCAGGGGATTGCCGTTTTTGAGCATATGCAGGCGTGCGCCGCGCACCGCTTCGCCCAGGGTCTGCTTTTCAAACAGGAAGCGGCGCAGGCATTCTTCGGCAAATTGGGTGGCGATGGGCTCGAAGATGGTGATCTCCGTGCCGATGACACCGGCCGCGCCGCTGGTCTCCACAAAGCCGCTGACAAAGTCGAGCGCTCGTTCTGGGGTAATTTGGGTGGTATGGCAGCCGTTGATGAAGACGAGCGGCCGTACCTTTTGCCACCGTATGCGCCGCGCCCGTAAATTGCCGCGCGTGAACCAATCGCTGTCGGTGCTGCCCAGGCTGAGGTAGGGGAAACCTTTGTCCGTGAGACCGCCGTGGCAGTAGAAGTAGACGATTTGCGATTCGGTGGCTTTGAGCATGTCCAGCGCCTCGTCGCGGCTGTCGGCATATTCCCAGCCGATGCCCATTTTTTGCAGGCGCTGCTCGTGCGACGGCCGTTCCACAAAGTTCTTGTCCGTCGAAACGCTCACCGCCAGCCGAGGCGGGCTGCCACCGCCAATCTTCAGCGGCGCATCTGGAGCCGATTTTACCGACATGGGCAGGCCCAAATAATGGCGGAAACCCCAAAAACCGCTCGGGCACACCACCAGCTCCTGGCCGTAGCTGGGGCAGCTGCCCTGGAAGCAGGCACATTCCTCCAGGGGCTTGGCGCTTTTTAAAGCTTCCAGGAATTCAGGACAGAGCGAATAATCACCCGGGGCGTTGCCGTCGAGGAAAGGATAATCGTAGAACATGGCCGCGGGAATCACCAGCTGGGCAGCCTCCTTGGTGGCAATTTGCACCTGGCCGGGCTTGACCATCCAGTCCATCACGTCCCACACTTTGTCGGCGTCGCCCACCAGCGGGCCGATGAGGGCGTCGAAGGCGCGGTAGCCGTTGATAGCCATCGAGAGCAAATCAGCCTGGAGCTTTTTCAGGTCCAGCGGGCCGCCGTACTGGTATTTTTTGCCGGGCTTGTACTCCTCGTCGTCGCCCCAGGCGGCTTTGCTTAGCGCGCCGCGCACCCACTTTTGCAGTTGGGTGATGGCGCCTTCGCCCAGCGTGGCATCGTTTTTGTACTCCTGGCCACCGACAAAGCGGAAGCCGTGTGTGCCGTTGCCATTGTTGTTGACCATGATGCTGAGGAGGTTCTCGCCCATCGCCGTCAGCTGTTCGCTGTCCAGACTTTTGGAGAGAGTGTAGTCCGATGCGTGCCACAGCATGCGGTAGGGCTGCTCGGTGGGCACGGCCGAAATCCTGGCCACGATGAGGTGGGATTGGACCAGGGTGTTTTGGTAATAGATGTTGCAGCGAAGACGGCCGTAACCTTCTCGATCCATTGTTTGCACCGCAAAAAACAACCGCTCGTCCAGCATCTCGGCCGGGACGTTTGCCGGTTCGTCGGCGCGTCGCGTTACCCGAATGGTGCCGGTGGGCGCCAGCTGCACCTCGCCCACCTCGGCGCCGGTCAGCTCAATTTCACCATCGAAGGCAAAGAGGGCAATCTTCAGCCTGGCTTCGGGCGGCAGCTTGTCGGTGGGCAGGGCAATGGCTTCCTGGGCCAGCCCGCCAGTCACCAGATCGCCAATTTGCAGCCAGAAGTAGTGCGTCTGGGCAGCGGGCAGCGGCGTGGTGAAGCGGGTGATAGGCTCCGTCGGGGCCGACTCGCGGGCAAAGCCCGTATTTACATAACGAGGCGCTCGCTCGCCGGGCGGCTCAACACCCTTGCTCTCAGGAGCCAGATCAGGAGCGGGCAAATCAACACTTTGCACCGTTGTTTGGAAGCGATCAATCAGCCCCTGTAAGGTTGTTTCCCCGGTAAACCGTTCCCGGATGTACGCCTCATCCTCCTCTGGAAGGTCGGGATAAGCGGCAAACGCTGCCGCCGGGTCTTGGCGATAGAGTTGGAGAAAGGCAAAATCGTCACGCAGGTGGAGCACCATTTGCAGGCGCGGCGGATTTTCTTTGGCAGGCGGGGCGGGCGGCGCCAACGGCCGTTCCGGCACCGGAACATTAAACCGCTGGGCAACGGCCGTCAGGCTGGCCCAATCCGTAATTTTGTCTTTGAGGTAGCGGGCATCAAACCTGTCCAGGCCAGGGAACTCCGCCAACACACCGTCTGGGTCGGCCAAAAAGCGGGTGAAGAACGCGGCATCGTTGAGCAGCCGCGTCACAATTTCTGCGCGAATCTGGTTTGCATCAGCCATGCGACACCTCTATTTGCCTGGTTATTGACACTTATTGAGAATGTGACGGGTTATGTTGGTACGGTGACATACCACTTGAACCTGCCACCGGCAATCAGTTTATTCCCGTCCGCCGCTGTCGGTGTGGCCGCTGCCCATGGCCGTGCCGCCACCGCCTAACGTGGCAGACTCATTACGCCCCATTTCGTTCTCAGCCAGTCGTTTGGAACGGCCGTCTAAAAACCAGTCCACCGTAAAGTTTCTGGAAATGGCCACCTGGACGTTGAGATAAATGAAGTAGCTAAAAAAGCCAGCAAACAGACCTATGCCATATCCGCCAAATAGATCGGTTGCAGCCGGGAAGAGGGCTAGAATGGCCCCACCACCCAAAATACCAATTACCGTCGCCAGATCGCTAAACTGCACATCGCCGGTACGGTAGCGGTTGATGTAATAAACCAGCCAGCCAATAATGGCCCCAAAGCCTATCGCGCCCCAAATTTGCAAAGGCGTGGCCTGGACAACGGTTTCCGCAGCTTCTTGAAAAAACATGGACGTGCCTCCTGGTTGAATGATTTGTGAATTAAGCTGAACTTTTCCGAACCTGGCGCAGTCGCTGACGCCAGGTAAGGTGAATAGCAAAGGTAATGATAAGCGCAATGAAGAAGGGGATCAGCAAAGCAGCACCGGTAAAGCTGTAAATTAGCCAGGCAAACCAGCTGGTGAACAGGGCCACGGCGAGGAGGTTGAGATACGGCCGTCTCTCCGTCTGCCACTTGTGCATAAATGTTTTGAGATAACGGACGAGTCTGGAACTGCTGTTTTCCGCTTCGGCTTCTGGCTGGGTGCGGACGCGGTTGGGGCGCTGGTCAACAAACATAACAAGCAGCCAGCCCCAGACCAGTCCTGCGCCAACAATACCTGCTACAATCACACTTTTACTCCGGGCTTGTGGGCTTGGCAGAAAGTTTTTCAAAAAAGAACTGCGGTAAATCTGCCAATTACTTGAAACAAAACAGCCTTGACAGGATAGCATAGGGCATAATCTGTGACAAGCAATCAATTGATTGACGATTTGCCGCTCACGCTTTACGATTGAGGCCATGTACGTAGGACAGGTTTCCGGCACGGTGGTGGCCACCATCAAACATGCGGCGTTTAACGGCCGTAAACTCCTCATCGTCGATAAACTGGGGGAAGACGGCGCGCCCACCGGCAGCTACGACATCTGCGTAGACATGGTGCAGGCCGGCATCGGCGACAAGGTGCTGGTGCTGGATGAAGGCAACGGCGCCCGCCAGGTGCTTAACATGAAGGTCGCCCCTATCCGTGCTGTCATTGTCGGCATTGTGGATGCGGTGGACATTTTAGAAACGTGAAGCGTGAAACGTGACAAGCGCTCAATCACGTTTCACGTTTTACGCTTCACGAGCTATCAGTTCCCTAACTTTTTTAACAGCTAAAATTGTTTATTCGGTGGGGAAGATGGCCGCCACCACGTCGAGGAGCTGCGCCAGGTCGGGGCCGCGCACGATGAGCGTGTTTTGCTGGGACTGGTTGAGACAGATAAATTCCCCATTCCCTTCCCAACATTCGCCGCCGTTGGTTTGCAGCTCACCGCTGCTGCCAAGCAGCCGGGTGGGATAGTTGGGATAGAGCGCGGCAAACTCGGTGCTGTCGTCGGCGGTGTCCCACACCATGTGCAGAGCCAGCACAAAGGTGCCCTCCGTCTCGTTGGTGTAGATGACAAAACGGTCGCCGCCCCAGCCAGAAACGGCCGTTGCCACCTGCGACTCATTCAACTGCTGCGCCAGGTACTGCCCCAGCATAAATTCACCCAACACATTTTCCTCGGCCAGCGCCCAGCCGCTGCCCAGCACTGGCTGCAAATCGGGCAGCGTCACGAGGGACGGCCCTTCATCGGCAATGTATTTTTCCGGGTGCAAAATCTGCTCGGTGGATTGCGGCGGATTGGCCCACGCCTCATCCAGCGCCGGGTAGCTGCCCTCGTCGTAGAGCAAACGAGCAAACTCGTCGCCAAATTCGTAGGGGAACAGCAGGCGGTTGGCAATGGGCACGGGCGCATCTTGCAGGGCGGTGGTGTCAATGGCGTATGTTTCGGGGATAACGGCCGTTGCCAGCGGCAAATACCGCGCCGTTAGAAAATTCTCCTGTACCACCGTGGCTTCCCCCTCGCTCAGCGCCGCCAACGCCAGCGCCGCGTCGATGGTTAGTTCGCCCGTGGTTAAAACATCCAGCCCAAAGTTTTGATCCTGCAGCAGGTGCACCATCTGCCGCACGTAGCCTAGTTGGGTCACGGCGTTGGGTGCATTGTCCTGCTCCAACAGCAGGAGCTCGTCGGTAAGCGGCTGGTACAGGGCCGCGGTGCTGCTGCTGTGAATCGCCTGGAGCAGGTCAGCGTAAGCATAGGCAGTTGGGGCAAAATCAAACGCCTGCCCCACCAGCCCGGCCTGCGACCACGGTGCGCTCTCGGCCAGGGCCAGGGCGTGGGCTTCCTGTGCCTGACGCAGCACCGTGCCAGAAACGACCTGGGCACTCACCCCGTCGGGCAAGGGCAGCTGGCGCAAGCCGCTCACCAGCTCGCCGATGTCTTCAGACAATGCGGCATTGGCACTCGTGACGGGGCGGTTAGCGGCATCAGACAACGCCACGGTGACGGTGACCGTCGCAGTACGGCTGGTGATGCCTTCGCTATTAACGGCCGTTAGCTTAATCACGTATTCATTGGGTTCGGCGGGTTCCCAGGGGGCAACGGCCGTAAACAATGTTTCATTGCCCGGCAGGTATGTTTCCACCGGCTCTTCGTTGATGGCCAGATTTACCGAGGTCACTCCTTTGGGATCGGTGGCCACCAGGACAATATTGACCGATTCACCCAGCGACAGCAAACGGCCGCTCACCGGGGACAAAATGGCCACTTCGGGCGGCTGCGCCAGCACCGCTTCCTGCTGATCTTCTAACGTGGTGATCGTCTGGCTGGCGGCGTCCAGCTGCTCGGTGAGGGCATCGACCTCCTGCTGGCTGCGCACCAACTCACCGTCCAGCAGCACCGCGTTGGATTCGGCCGTAGCCAGGGCATCGACGGTGAGGGCGCGGGTGGCTTCGGCGGCGGCCAGATCGAGTTCGGTTTGGGCCAAATCTTGCTGTAAATCGGCCGTTTCTGTCTCCAACGCATCTCGCTGCTCCACCACAGCCTGCCGCCCCTGGAAAAGGAAGACAAAGGCCGCCAGCAATACAAGAAGCAGCATGAACAAAGTAAGCAAAAGGCCGGTTTGAGAGGTTGTTTTCATGTAAAACGTCCGGAGAGGAGAGATTTCCTATTACGGCAAATGGATAAGGTGTGGAAAAGTGGGGTGTTATCTTTCATCATGTGTGGAGAATCCTACACGAGGTTAGATCAGGGGTCAAGCATATTTTTTGTGAAGGCACAACAGCCTGCCTGGCTCTCTGGAATGACCCGACACATTGGAGAAAGCTCATTTCACTCTTAACAAATGGCCTTATCATCGGCCTGTTTTGTAAACCGTATCTTTATGGAGTGTGTAACATGAAACGAATCTGGACCCAATGGACCATCTTACTGGTTTTACTCATTTTGGTGAGCGGCTGTGGCGGGAACGGCCGTACCACCCCCACCCTGCCCAACACGAGCACCGGCGATGTCGACGGCCCCGGCGGGCAGGCTCAAATTCTGGCCACCCAGGCGGCCGAAGTGGCCGCTGAACAGGGTGACGAACTGGCCACACAAGCCGCGGCTACCGTCGCCGCACAGGCCGAAGTCCTGGCCACCCAGGCCGCCGACGTGATCGCTGAAGAAGGGCCGGTGCTGGCTACTCAAGCAGCTGAACTGTTGGAGCAGGGGGAAACGGCCGCAGAAACCGGCACGCTGCCCATCACCGTTGAACCAGGCAGCCTGGCCGAAAAGTTTGCCACCATTCCTATACCCGAGGGTGACGGCACAGTTGAAGTTACCATCACCGAAGCGGAATTGAACCAGGCGATTGCCGCCGCCCAGGCCCAAACTGGTACCGAGCCCGTCCTCCAAAATCCGCAGGTGCGCTTTAGCGGCGGCGTTATCATCCTCACCGGCACCCTGGCGGCCCCCATCAGCGGCGAGCTGACGGTGAGCTTCGCCCCGTACGTGGTGAACAACACGCTGCAATTTGAGGTAGTAGAAGCCTCGATCGGCAATTTCCAGGTACCACCCGCTGCTCTGCAAACGGCCGAACAAACCCTGAACAGCAGCCTGGGCACAGCCATGAGCCAGCTGCCTGCAGGCACCGGCCTGCAAAGCGTTACCGTCGGTGAAGGCACCATGACGGTCGTGGTTGTGCGGCTCTAGTGCAGTTTTGCGGATAAATGCATCAAGTTATTATGTCTAGCTGCTCCGCAAAACTGCTTAAGTGTTTTGCTCCTGTGCCACAACAACCTGGTGAGGATTTACGGAGCAAAACACTAGTGTCTCATCAATAAAAAAGAGGCTTCCTCTCGGATCCTCTCGGAAGCCTCTTTTTTGTTACAAAACCGGGTTTAGCGGTTTATAGAGCTGGCTCTACTTACGGGACCGCGACACGGTGGAATCGTACAGCGCGCCGCCATCAACCGGCGGGACACGCCCACCCAGGCTGCGCGGCACAACGACCAACACTTCGCCGCTGCAGCTGCCGCCGTTGCCATCGGAGGCCGTGAAGAAGATGTGGTAGAAACGGCCGTCGCCACTGCCCATTCGTTCGGCCCGCACATAAGCCGTGTCGGTGCCCACACCCATACCATCCGGCCCGGTGTTGCCACTGCCAGGGCCAAAGACGGGTTCATCCTGGTAGATGCTGTCGACGAGAATCGATATAGCATCTCCGTCAGCGTCGGTAACACCCAGCACGTTGATGGCTACGAAGCTGCCATTCGGTGGCCACAACTCACCAACGCTGGGATAGGCATCACCGCAGAACGGAGCCGTATTCCCGGTCGACGTCGACAGGCTTAAGCCTACGATCACCGCATCGTGATCCGAGGAGCGGTAGGCGTTGGGCTCGTAAAGGGCATCCTGGGGATCCTGCTTGAAGGTGGTGTCATAGTCCAGCAGGTCCGGCTCATCGGCATTGATGTGCCATTCCGTAGTGCCGGTGATCTGCCCAACCAGGCTGCTGTTGGCCAGCGCGTAGTCCAGGTAGCCCAACTGGCCATCAAAGACGTAGGTGTAAGCCAACTCGCCGCCAAAGGCAAAGGCCAGGTCAGTGTAGTCGTCGCTGGTGCCCAGCGTGTCATCAGGACCAGCCAGAATGGCATCAATCGGATCTTCTTTGTCGTAGGAGTTCAGGTCACCGATGATGAGCGCATCCGGGTCGCCGCTGCCGGTTGGGTCCGCGGCCAGCCAGTCGACCAAAGCTTGCGCGGCGGCCAGGCGGGTCAGGTTACAGTTGCCCGCGCCGTCGCCCAGGTCGGGATCACCCACGTCGTTGCAGTCCGAACCCTTGGACTTCAGATGGTTCACGGCCACGGTGAAGATTTCCCCGGTGCTGTTTTCCAGGAAGCTTTGAGCCAACGCCGGACGGTTTTTTGTGTCATCAAAGCGGGAGTCAACCGAGCTGTCGAGCACAGCATAGGCGCCAACCGGGGTTACGGAACCTGGCTTGTAGATGAAGGCAACGCGGATAGCGTCGGTGCCAATGGCGCCAGTTTCGATGTAGGCATAAGTGCCAGACCCCAACACGTCGTTGAGGCCGCTTACCAGATCGGCGGTCGGCACATCACCAGGGTGGTTCTCGATTTCAATCAAACCAACCACATCAGCATTAATGGTGGCCAATGCCGCGATGATTTTGGCTCGCTGACGCGCCAACTCGTTGGCATCATCAGCGCCACGGCATTCCTGATCGCCAGCCGGACCACAGATGAAAGCGCCGGTGTCGATCGTGGTGAAATAGTTCAACACGTTGAAGGAAGCCACTTTCAAACTGCCGCCCACATCTTCCGGCTCTGCCGGACGTGGATTGGTGGATGTGTAGTCCGCACCCTGCGTCGGCTGAATGCGATATAAACCAAAGGCAAAATCGACAACACCGGTCACATTGTTAAGAATATCACCGCCACGGAAGCGATTGCTCAGGTCAAAGACCATCCCATTGGGGTGAATAGCGGGATCAGGGTTTTGTGTGGTACGGCCGTCATCCAAAGTAATCCGGTTAGCTGCATTGGCCGCAGCCAGTGCCATCTGCTCGGGGCTGCCTGGTTCATAAACGGCCGTTGGCTGGTACTGCCGCTCGGGCGTAAGCACAATTTCGCCAAACCGATCATAGTTGAAGTATTCAGAGATGTACAGCGTTTGATCTAGTATGACGAGCATCCCTTCATAGGCTTCAAGATCAGTAGGAATGGTAACTGATGTAGGCGATATAGTATTGTCCGTACCACACACCTGCACCGCCTCAACCCCTGAGATTTCAGTCAAACCGTTGAATTCGGCCACCACTCCGCCAACGCGGACCTGATCGCCTACGGAAACGTCCATGGCACCAGGCGCAAAGACAAAGATACCTTCAGAAGTGGCCGGATCGGCGTCGGCATCACTGTCTTCTTCCTGCACATAGAAGCCGTTCAGATCGCCATTGTCAGCGGAAGCATTGTTCTGGAAATCGCCCACAACCACACCTTCGATGACGACTGTGCTACCAAGCAGCGGACTCACCAGGCCGCTGCCCTGAACTTCGTGGATGAAGGTGGCCGGCTCACCACAAGCGCCAATGTCGCCGCCGCCACCACCGCCACCACTGCTGTTACGCGGATTTGGTGCAGCCACGTCAAAATCGGCGGCATTGTCGTCTGTATCCTGATTACCGGCATCTTTTCTAATTGCGGCCGTTGTATTGCTTAAAGCGGCCGTTGCCGCACTCCCTTCAAAACAGTTGGCCGTGCCATACCCCACCAAGTCAACCAACGAGGCGTCTCCAAGCGGACAGGTACCGCTCAGGCCCGTCGAACTGTTCACCAGGGCCACCTTACCGTTCGTCGCCGACATGGCAATCGTTCCCACCGCATCGGGCGTTGGCAAGGGCGCAGAGCCTCCTGAACCGGCAGCTTGCTGTATCAGATAGTAACTGCCGGGGGCCATCGTGCCACTCAGCGAGGTAACTTGCCAGGTCGTGCCGGATGATGAAGTATATTGAACCGACCATCCGCTAATGTCTACCGGATCATCACCCGCATTGTACAGTTCAATAAAGTCGTGGGTCAGGGTAGCCCCACTGTTGCCACCGCCACCATACACCTGGCTAATGACAACCTCTATCGGCCCGCCAACATCCGGCACCAGGGCATTCACCACGTCTGGGGTGTTAACCGCCTCGCCGGGGTCGGGCGTGCCTGTAAAACCGGGCAGCCCCTCGCCATCAAAGTCATTCAGCGCCCAATCAGCAGCGCTGTCTGTATCTACCCCATCGGGAATGCGGGAGGCGCCACCGGGGGTAAACGCGCTACCGCTAAAGCCAGGAGCCAAAACGGTTGTGGCATAGGTGAGGTCGCCGGAGCCACCGTCGTTAACGGCCACGTCATCAACAATGCTGCTCCACGGCGTTACGTCTAAAACGCCATCATCGCCGACGTCGAGATCATCACTAACGCTGCCGGTAAAATCTTTAACCAGCAGCAGCGTCAGGGTGCCATTTTCAAAAACATTGCCCAAAAAGCCGGTGGTCCAGTAGCCATCCGCATTGGTGGTGCCCACCTGAATCGCACTGTCGATAACCCCAGCCCCGGTACCATCTCCTTCAATTTGCAGCAGGGTAAAAGCGCTGTAATCGGTACTGGCATCCCCAGCAACCTCGACAAATTCGTGGGTGTCTGTGCCCACGTGATTCACCACAAACTCATTGATGATAGGTGCAGCGGGTTCCACAATACCGCCAAAGCTCTGACCGGTATTAACGGCGCCAAACGTTTCCGGCTGTTCAATTGCCCAGACAAAATCTTCATAGGTGGTGCCGGTGCCTTCCAACTGCAGGGAGGAGCCGACAGGGCCAGATCCAGACTGACTTACGCCAATATCCGTGCTGGTTAAACCAGACGCCGGGCCATCAGCAGCGGAAAAACTGCCCTCATAACTAAGAAACTGGATGACAGCGTTTGCGGCGTCTACCAACGCCACGCCATCAGGCGCACCGTTTTGGATGCCGTTGGATGGGTAAGAAACAAAAACGACGCCATACCCATTTTGCAGATTGGGGATGGCGCCGCTCAGGGGGGTAGTGGTATAGGCTAAACTGTTGGAGCCATTGTATAACACCAGACTCCAGCCAGTCAGGTCTGTTCCGGCTGGCCCAGCAATTTCAATCGCTTCACCCACATCGGTGCCGGTATTGTCGTAATGTATTTCATTGATAAAGACAGTTGTTTGAGCAAAGACGGGGATGCTCATGGTCAAGAGCAGCGTTAAGAAAAAAACGACCGCTGCTGCGCGTATAGGACGTGTGGATTTCATAAAATCTCCTTCTATATCTACATCATTTACATCATCTATCTGCATCTGGGGCAACCATGCCTACAAAGCTTCGGTATGCTTTCCAGCAGATAAACTTCACTAAATCAAATCGTTTTGGGACAAGCTGATAATATAAGTTATGGAGAGTGCTAAACGCACCTGGCTATGTTGTGTATTTCTAGCTAGTTCCGATAGACTACCTCCTTTAGCGGCAATCTGCTGGCAAATAAAACGGCAAAAAGCACCCCAGGGTGGGGCTGCCATTTTTGTGCCATTATTTTGTTTAATTTTTCTCCCGGAGAGAGACGCAAGGGAAATAGAATACAGCCACAACAATTGTACTGGATATCCACTTACATGCTACCTTACAGCATCGCTTAAGACGCGCTGTGCTAATCTGGTTCCCACCCGCGCCGCGACGGGGTTGGGTACCCATCCTCAGCAATCTGAAAATCCCCTCATTTACGCTTCCAATCTCTCTCTGTTGGCTCTCCTGACAGCTTTTGACAGTATTTCACCGTTATATTCCCAGCCGGTGATGGCCGTAGGCTGCTCGCTGGAAACGGCCGTCTACCCAAACCGACTGAGTCAAAACATTGAGGAGAAACGAGTGGGCGACAAATCATCACGATTACCAGGATTTTATAAACGGCCGTTAACCGAGCGAGTCAACATCGTGGCCGAATGGGCCAGCCTGGACGAAGACGACAAGGCTGTGCTGTTGGGTCAGGGGCTTTCCAATGAGCTGGCCGACAAAATGATCGAAAACACGCTGGGCACCTTTGCCCTGCCGCTGGGCATCGCCGTAAACTTTTTGGTAAACGGCCGTGACTACCTCATCCCCATGGCCGTCGAAGAACCCAGCGTGGTGGCTGCTGTCAGCAACGCCGCCAAGAAGATTCGCGCCGGGGGTGGCTTCCACACCAACGCTACCGCCCCCGTGATGATTGGCCAGATCCAGGTGCTGGACATCCCGGATATGAACGCGGCCATCGCCGCCATCAACGCCAACAAAGCCCATTTGCTGGAAACGGCCAACTGCTGCGACAAAGTGATTGTGAGCCTGGGTGGCGGCGCGTTGGACATCGTGGCACGGCCGTTTGCCGACACGCCCGTTGGACCCATGCTTATCGTGCATCTTCACTTCGATACGCGCGATGCGATGGGCGCCAACGCCATCAACACCGCGCTGGAGTCACTAGCCCCAGAGATTGCCCGCTTGACCAACGGCCGTACCAACCTGCGCATTCTCTCTAACCTGGCCGACCAGCGCACCGCCACCGCTCGCTGCACCATCCCCGCCGCCAAGCTGGCCACCGAGGACCTGGCAGGCACGGAAGTCGCCCGGCTCATCGAAGAGGCCAACGCCTTTGCTATCGTCGATCCGTACCGGGCAGCCACCCACAACAAGGGCATCATGAATGGCATCGATGCGGTGTGTATTGCCACCGGCAACGACTGGCGGGCAGTAGAGGCGGGGGCTCATTCATTTGCGGCAAAGGACGGCCGTTACCAGGCCCTCACCCACTGGCACGTGGATGAAAACGGCGATCTCTACGGCGAAATCACCCTGCCAATGGCTGTAGGCATGGTTGGCGGCGCCACCAAAGTGCACCCAACTGCCCGCACCGCCATGAAAATCTTAAACGTAAAATCCGCGCCCGAGTTGGCCCAGGTGATGGCCGCCGTTGGCCTGGCGCAAAACCTGGCCGCCATCAATGCTCTGGCCACCGTGGGCATCCAAAAAGGGCACATGGCCCTGCACGCCCGCCAGGTAGCCATGGCCGCTGGCGCTCCCGAAGCACTTATCCAATTTGTAGCCGATCAACTCGTCGCCGAGCGGCGCATTCATGTCGATCGCGCCAAGGAAATTTTGCACAGTAATCGGTGAACCGTAATCCGTAAACGGTAATCGGTTATCCGTAAAAATAGACCGATTACCAACTACCGATTACGGATTACCGAAACAGAGGACAAAATGAGTGAATACAAACCTCAAGATGGATTAATGAAACCAGACCGCCCGGTGGGCATCGTCGGGTACGGGGCGTATGTGCCCCGCTATCGCCTCCCTGCCAGTGAGGTCTCTAAAATGTGGACCAACGGCACGGGCGGCACGCCCATCGTGGAAAAAGCGGTCAATGGGCTGGATGAAGACGTCATCACCATGTCGATTGAAGCCGCGCGGAATGCCATGATGCGCGCACGGATCAATCCGCAGGAGATTCGCGCCGTCTGGGTGGGCAGCGAAAGCCACCCATACGCCGTCAAGCCCAGCAGCACCATCGTCGCCGAAGCCATTGGCGCAGTACCCAATACCATGGCGGGCGACTGGGAGTTTGCCTGCAAAGCAGGCACGGAAGCGATGCAGGCCGCCATCGGCTTTGTCGGCTCGGGCATGGCCCGCTACGCCTTCAGCATTGGCATGGATACGGCGCAGGGACGGCCCGGTGATGCTCTGGAATACACGGCAGCGGCGGGAGGAGCGGCCGTACTGCTGGGACCAGCGGCTGAATCCGTAGCTATCATCAACGGCTCCTACTCCTTCGTGACGGACACGCCAGATTTCTGGCGGCGCGCCCACGCTGAGTACCCATCCCACGGCGACCGCTTCACGGGCGAACCCGCCTACTTCAAGCACGTCCAGGGCGCGGCGGAAATGCTGATGGAATCGCTCGGCACCAAATCAAGTGATTACCAGTGGGCCGTTTTCCACCAGCCCAACGCCAAATTCCCGGAACGCGTGGCGGGTCAGCTGGGTTTCTCCAAAGAGCAGATCAAGCCAGGTTTGCTTAGCCCGCGCATCGGTAACACCTATTCCGGCAGCACGATGATTGGCCTCACCGCCATCCTGGACATCGCCAAGCCCGGCGACCGCATCCTGATGGTCAGCTACGGCTCCGGCGCTGGCTCCGACGCCTTCGACATCGAAGTGACCGACAAACTGCCCGAAGTGCAGCATCTGGCCACCACCACCGAAGCGTACATCAGCCGTCGCACGGAAATTAATTACGCCACGTACACCCGGTATCGGGATAAGCTGAAACTTTCTTAAAAAGTGGCAAGTTGCAAGTAGCAAGTTGCAAGTAAACAGTACCTTCCACTTGCAACTTGCCACCTGCAACCTGCAACCCTTTTCCCTAGATCAAGAACAACCTTATGAACGACGTATCAATCATTGGCCTCGGCCAAACCGAAGTAAAAGAGATGTGGAGCACCTCCATTCGCCATCTGGCGTGGTACGCCATTGAGGCCGCATTGGATGATGCCCACGTGAGCAAGGTAGATGCCCTGTTTGTGGGCAACATGGCTGCCGGGCAGTTGAGCCATCAGCTGCACCTGGGGGCACTCATTGCCGATTTTGCCGGGATGCGCGGCATTGAAGCGGTCAACGTGGAAGCGGCCGATGCCTCGGGCGGCGCAGCGCTGCGGCAGGGCATCCTGGCCGTCAAGAGCGGCCTGGTGGAAACAGCGCTGGTTGTGGGCGTGGAGAAGATGACGGATCAGGTGGGCAGTCCGGTTACGGCCGTTCTCAGCAGCACCCTTGACGCCGACTATGAAGCCATTCACGGGCTGACCGTAGCGGGCATGGGCGCGCTGCTGATGCGCCGCTACATGCACGAGTACGGCATTGGCGTCGAAGATTTCGCCAATTTCAGCGTCAACGCCCACGCCAATGGCGCTGACAATCCCCTGGCGATGTTCCGCAATCGAATCAAGGCCGAACGATTTGGTAGCGCCCCGCCGGTGGCCACGCCGGTCAACCTGTTTGATGCCGCCCCCAGCGGTGACGGGGCAGCGGCGGTGGTGATCACCAGCCACGAGCGAGCCCAGGACATGGTGCCACAGCCCGTGCGCATTGCTGGCTCCGCCCTGGCCACCGACACGCTGGCCCTGCACGATCGCAAAAACATGCTGCACCTGCGCGCCGCCGAACTCAGCGCGCAAAAGGCCATGCAGGCCGCGGGCGTCAGCCACAACGACATTGACCTGTTTGAGCTGCATGATTCATTCACGGTGATGGCGGCCTTATCGCTGGAAGCAGCCGGTTTTGCCGCGCCGGGCGAAGGCTGGCAGTTGGCCCGGGACATGGAGATTGGGCGGAACGGCCGTATTCCCATCAGCACGTTTGGCGGCTTAAAAGCACGCGGCAATCCCGGCGGCGCGACGGGCATGTACCAGGTTGTGGAAGTAGCCCGGCAGCTGCGCGGCCAGGCGGGCACCAACCAGATTGCCGAGGCCAAAATTGGCATGACGCAAAACCTGGGGGGTAGTGGGGCAACGGCCGTTACGCATGTACTCAGTAATCGGTAAAGGTAAAACTAATCACCGATTACGCCTTACCGACCACCGATTACCCGCTTTTGGTAGCTTTTGACAGTCTCACCGTCCACACTGACAGTGAATGAGAGATGTTTTGCAGATAATGGATTGTGACAAACGGCGCAAATTGGATGAACGGCCGTTAATGAACCTGAAATTAATTGGGGAGATAAAGTTATGGAAGTTTCACGCCATTGGCGATTACAAGAACAAAGATACAAACTAGTTGGTGAAACCTGCGAAAGCTGCGGGGTCAAGCTGTTCCCGCCGCGTGATGTGTGCCTGGAATGCCAGGCCCCGGCTTACGAGCTGTACACTTTCACTGGCCTTGGTGAAATTTACTCCTTCACCACCATTTATGATGCGCCAGCAGGCTTTGAGCACAGCGCTCCCTACACCGTGGCGCTCGTCAAGCTAGAAGAAGGTCCGATCGTCACCGCCCAATTGACCGATCTAGACGAGAACGAACTCAGCATCGGCATGCCGGTAGAGATGGTTACACGCAAGCTGCGCACTGATGGGGACGAAGGCATGATTGTCTACGGTTACAAATTCCGTCCGATTTGTTCGACGCTTGCTCTGAATTAGACGTTTTGCCCCTACCGCTAGATGTGCTATTGATGTCAATCCCAAGAAGCGATAGCACATCTAGCTTGAAAATGACCTTATCTTCTTCTGTGATTTTGCCTTTTCTGGCTAGCGTAATGATCCACTGTCTCTCAACGAGAAGTTGATCTAACTCTTTCTGCAGCTTTTCCCACTGCTCAAGGCTCATTTCTACTTGTGAACGCCAGTTCTGGATATGCTTTCTCGCTTGGGAAATCAAGACATCTGGCTGGTCAAAAATTTCTCTGTTAACACAAAAACGACCTTCGAGAATGCGCTGTAACGGCCGTATTGTCCTTGGCCAAAAATGACCTGCTAAAATGGGAAAACATGAGCGGTAGCTCACCGAAAGATTCACCAGAAAGAGGGTTGGACGTATCAGATGCGCTTACTGCACACGTCCCGTTTTTTGCTCTCCCAGAGAAAAAACGAGTTACTACTCTAAAAGTGACTCGTCTGCCTGGCTCATTAACCAGGCTGATTTCCAGCTAGAATTTTGTAGGCGCAACCCGCATTGAAACCCCAAACACATTTTCTTGGTGCCTTCGGTCAACTGCAACTATTCATGAATTTCGTCACAGGTATGATGTGGGAATTGGCAATAGCGACCAACAGAGCATCGCTTCACGGGAAAATGGCTGATGATCAGCTCAGGATCGAACGTTTTGACGGCGATCATGCAACAATCAGAGTTACCAGCGCCTTAAAAGCATACCAAAACAACCTGTTTGCAAACGGGACGCGTCAATTCTGGCGTCTCGTTTTCGGAGACCGACGTCCCAGAAAATGAGACGTACGACCAAAAAAATAAGGCGTGTAAATTTATACGTCCAACCCTCTCTATCAGTTGAAAGTTCAGCTTATTTCCCGAATTTCTTGCTATTTGGCGGGAATCTAAAGAAATATCAATCCTTGTCGGCTTTCCATGCAGTGATCTCGTCACCAATCCGTAACTGAACGGTTTCCACCGAACGGCCGTTTCTGATCCACCCTAAGTGCACGCCTCGCCTTGAGCACTGTATTTCTGATGACCGGCTTGATGAAGCTTTTCATCCCCGAGCTAAGAGCCGCTTTTTCTGGCCAATTGACAGCGGCCAACATTCCCTTCCATGCTTTTAATATATGGTTTGTGCCGCTTATGGAAACGGCCGTTGGCCCAAATGTATCGTCCAACATAGCAAGGTCAGTAATGCGGCTGAGGCGAAAAACGCGACGGCCGTGTCGCAGATGGCAGTAGCCATAAAGATACCAATCGTTCACCATGGGCACCAGGCTGTAGGGATCAACCTCCCAGACGACGGCTTCATCTTCGTGCCGCTTTTGATAACAAAAACGCAGCCGTCGTGGGCCAGCAATGGCCTGCCAGAGGGTGGTCAGTGTCTGGCGGTGAAAAAGAGTACGCTCTCCTGTAAAACCTGCACCTCTTCTGCCACCGGCGCGGGCAGCACGGCCCGGATTTTTTGCCCGGCCAGGTGGGCTGCTGCCTGCAAGGGCAATTCAAAATGCTGGCCGATAAATTCAATGCCCAGCAGCCGGTCGGTGCGATTCATAAGCTTGGCTCCTCGTCACAACGAGCTCTTATAAATAGCCCGTAAAAGCTCTTTAGGCTGCCAAACGATAACCCACGCCGCGTACATTCAAAATGAACTGCGGCTGCTCTGGCTGCGGTTCAAGCTTGTGCCGCAGCGTGTAAATGTGACGCTTGATCAGCTCCTTGGCCTCCCAGGGTTCCGCTGCATAATCCAAAACAACGCGCGTTAAGGTGACGTAATCAATGACCGCCCCATCCTGTTCCGCCAGGGCCAGCAGCAGACTGTACTCCGTTGGCGTCAAAGCCAACGCTTGCCCAGCACACCGCACTTGATAGGTGGCACGGTTAATTTCCAGCGCCCCTTTTATGAGTAAATTTGTCTCAGCTGTTTGGGCAGAGTAGGACGGGGATGTCCCCGGCAGCTGCTGCAAGCGCAGCAGGCCAACCTGCAATGTTTCTAGCAAAGTGGCTTGTTCCCGCTGGCGGCGGGCTTCTATGAGGGCACGATTGACCACATCGCGCGGCGTGTCCGGTTTGGCGGGTTTGAGCAGGTAATCGAAGGCGCCTTCTTTAACGGCCGTCATCGCCGTTTCCAGCGTACCATGCCCTGTCAGCATGACAACCGCTAAATGGGGTTTTCTGGCTTTAAGTGCTGTCAACAGTTCCGTACCTGACATCCCTGGCATATGGATATCCAGAACGGCCGTTTCCGCATCAAAATAAGTCAAAGTATCCATCGCCTCAGCTGCTGAAGCCGCACCGCGCACCTCATGGCCATCTTTCTGCAGAATCGCTTTCAGCCCGTCGCGGATATTTGTTTCGTCGTCTACCAGCAGGATTTTGCCCGAAAATAATTGTTGCTCTGCCAAAATCAAACTCCCTCATTCGCCATCAGCATCACGGTAAAAGTGGCCCCGGCTCCTGGTGTACTATCTAACGTTAGTTCACCGCCGTGACTGGCCACAATCTCGTGACAAACCGCCAGGCCCAATCCCGATCCATCGGTTTTGGTGGTATAAAACGGTTCAAATAGGTGCGCCCGGTTCTCCAGAGGAATACCTGGACCCGTGTCGGTGAATTTAATAAAAACTTTATCTGCCTGATGTGTCGCCGTAATCGTTAACTGCCCCCCGCCCGGCATTGCTTCAGCCGCATTAAGCACCAGGTTGAGAAAAACCTGCTTTAGCTGACTTTCCACGGCCAGCACATCGGGCAAATCGTCCGGCAGATTTTGCAGGCAGCGAACCCCCGTGCGTTGCAGCTGCTGCTCTGCCAGGGAGATAACATAGGCCAGCGTTTGGTTGACACACACCGGTTGAGGCTGCCCCGCCTGCGGCCGTTGAAAATCCAGCAGCCGTTCCACAATGGCGGCAATACGGTCGAACTCTTGCTGCACCACAGCCAACCGCCGCTCGCCGCCGGACGACAGTGCTTCATCTACCAACAGCTGTAAATGGAGCGAAATTGCCTGCAGCGGATTGTTAATTTCATGGGCTACAGAAGCCGCCAATCGCCCCACAGCGGCCAACTTTTCCGCGCGAACAATTTGGGCCTGCTTTTCTTCAAGCTGACGTGACCGCTCGGCAACACGTGCTTCCAGCTCCGCCGCCCAGCTGCGCAGTTCCCCAACCAGGCGCGCGTTTTCCAAAAAAACAGCGGCCTGATCGGCAAATACCTGAGCCAGCTGCAAGGCAACTGCGTCAAAGGCATGGGTTTCGCCCTGGCAGAAAAGAGTAAGCACACCGACAATTTTTTCACGGCAGATGAGCGGCACCGCCAACACCGACAAGACACCGGCTGCGACTACCTTCGGATGCACCCGCGAATCCAGGCGCGCATCTTCAATGATGAGCGGCTGACGATGTTGTATCGCCCATCCAGGGACCCCTTCGTTGAAAGCAAACGTGATGGACTCTTCCTGCTCTGGCGGGATATTGTGGCTGACGGCAACGACGTACCGCTGCAGCGCCTCGTTGCGCACAAAGAGCACCCCGGCATCCATGGGCAAGGTTTCGGCCGCTTTTTGCATGACCAGGCGCAAAGTGCGTTCCAAATCCAGCGAGGCCGCAATTTCTCTGCCCGCTTCATGAATGGCGGCCAATGCTTTGGTGTGTTCCCAGCTGTGGTTTGTGGGTGGTGTGCTTTCCAATTGCTTTCTCCCGTCGTAGGCTAACGCTTTGACCGTTTGGTGTCCACGTTTCTTACCGCCAGCCAAGAGCCCTTTAATCCTAAAACAACTTTTCCGGCACGTTGAGCACTGTCACCTGGTCACCAATCCGTAACTGAAACGTTTCCATAGCATTGTGCGCCAAGCCCTATTCTTTACCGCAGACGATAAGCTCATCGCCACTAACTATCACAAAATCAGGCAAGGAATAACATGACACCCCCAAACACAGACACCATCACTGTTTACAGCACCGTCTGGTGCCCAGATTGTAGACGTGCCAAACAATTTCTCGGCGACCAGCGCATTCCGTACATCAATATCGACATTGAAAAAGACCCGGCCGCCATGGCCTATGTCGAAAAGGTCAACAATGGCATGCGCAGCATTCCCGCGATTATCTTCCCCGATGGCGATATCCTCGTGGAACCGAACAACGCGGCCTTGGCCGCCAAGCTTGGGTTGCAAACCGAAGCCAGCCGCCATTTTTATGATGTGGTGGTGATTGGTGGCGGTCCAGCCGGGCTGACAGCCGCCCTCTACCTGGCCCGTGAGGGAATAAAAACCCTGGTCATTGAAAAAGGGGGTATGGGCGGCCAGGTGGGCATAACCAACGTGCTGGACAACTTCCCGGGTTTTGATGAAGGCATCAGCGGTGCCGAATTTGCCGGGCGCCTGACGCGCCAGGCGCGCCGCTTTGACGCCGAAATTTTGCAGGCACAGGAAGTAGTCAGGCTGGATAAGCAGGAAGGGCACTGGTGTATCGGCACAGCCAGTGGACAGTCCTATGCGGCCAGAGCTGTTTTACTGACCACCGGCACACGCTATCGCCGCCTGAATGTCCCGGGCGAAGATGACCTGTTGGGGTTAAACATCCACTTCTGTGCCACCTGTGACGGTGCTTTCTATAAAGGAAAGAAGGTCTTGGTCGTTGGTGGGGGCAACAGCGGCTTTGAGGAAGGGCTGTTCCTTACCAAATTTGCGGAGCAGGTGGATATCATCGAATTTTTGCCAGAAGTGAAGGCCAGCCGGATCCTGCAGGAACAGGTTGCCGGAAAAAGCAACATGACCGTAACGGTCAACCACGCCGTAAAGGCCTTCAAAGGAAAGAATCACCTGGAAGCGGTTGTTGTGCAGGACCGGGCGAGCGGCGAAGTGAAGCAGTTGGCCTATGACGGGGTGTTTGTCTTCATTGGCCTGACGCCAAACAGCCAGTTGGTGCAGGGTGTTGTCGATACCAATGAGTGGGGGTTTGTGGTGACGGATAAAACGCTCATGAGCTCCGCCACCGGTCTGTTTGTGGCCGGTGACTTACGCGCCGGATCAACCAAACAAGCGGCTGCCGCCGCCGGGGAAGGGGTAACGGCCGCTTTGATGATTCGTGAATACTTTGACAACGTTAGATTCAAGGGCTGAGAGCCTTGCTCAGCCGCGATTTACGAGAACGAGTCCGATTATCGAGATGTTTGACAATCAACTCGGTTGCTTGTTGCGGGGAAAGTTGTGGTAAAGGCATGGTAGCTCGCAACAATTCACGCACATTAGCCACGGATAGCGCCGGTAACACATCCGTTTCGTACTTTTCCAACAAATCTGGGTCACGCTCATACTTTTGCGCCCACGCCAGTCTGGTTTCAGTGATAAACCAATTGGCCATGATGGTGAGTGCCAGGTGGTGCACCCAGGCTCGATACTTGATGGCCTGGAATTCATCCCAGCCAAACTCAGATTTGGCATCCTGATTGGAACGCTCAATGAAATATCGTTGCGATTTTCGTTGCGCCATTGTCCACAAAGGTGTGTCCTCCGGCGCATTACTCAAAGAATAGATTGTTTTTTGCTTCGTTTGACGAATGAGCAGCCACTCTGGTCGTAATGACCCATCATCGCGCACGGTCCAGGCCCGACAACGAGCAAACTTGGCCTGCAACATACCTCGTTCATTGGGACGCAAAGTGATGTGCTCCCACTCGATTGCGGGCTGAGCTTTCACCTCGGCAACCGTGTAAGCAACACCAATCACCTCATGATTCTTGGAGGGCACCCCTCTTTTTGTCAGCGGATATACGATTTGCGGCGGGGCAAGATACACTTGGGTATTGTGTGGCACATCTGCATAATACTCGAATCTTTCTTGGTCAAGCTCATCGCGGAATTCGCCAGACCGACCATACAAAGTGTCGCAGTCAACCGCGCAGAATGAGACGCCGTTTTCATAAGCCCGTTTGGTCATTTGCAAAGCCAACTCCAGTTTGGTGGCAAAGCTGCGCTCCGGCGGCAGTCCAATCCGCTTTCGCTTGGTGGCGTAGGCATCTGTGAACCATTTTTCAGGAAAATAGAGTTCGCCATCGATCCAATTGTGGTAGCCACTATTGGTCAAGGAGAGAAAAACGCCTACTTGGCTCATTTCGATTTTGCCTAAACGGCCGTTATGTTGCCGCCCGGCACCAGCACTGTGTTCCCCGGCCTTCTCATCGGCACTTTCGTCAATGAGTAGGACGCTCTCTGCTTGAAATTGTGGATGGGCACTTATATCTTGCTGGAGAACAGAGATTAAATCGTAACCAGACCAGGGTGAATCACTGATGAATTGTTGCATATTCTGCTCGGGTACACCGACCGTGCGAGCGATGTTGTTGATATTGCGCTTCGTTTTCATGCGTAGCAGTCCGCTGATGTAATCCAGTCCAAAACGACTGGTGTCTCGGGTGCAGGTTCGCATCCAAGCGTGATAACCTTGATGAAATTTTGTGAGACGTTCAGGCAGGTCTTCAATTTCGTCAAGATTTAGACCCCATTGGGCGATAAGATTGGTTTTTGTTTTTTCATTCGCTATTTTTACAGGCAATGGCTCTCATGAGCCTAATTTAACATTGTCAAAATACTTAAAGGAAATCGGATGAAAAAATTGCCCGTACCACCAACGGCCGAACATCAGCGACTACACGCCCATCATCAGCACACCGCAAACTGGAAAAACTGGGGATCTTACCTCATGGGCCACACCATCTTTGGGGTAATTACTGCGTTTGCTTTTATCCCCTTGCAAAAACGGTTTTAAAGAAGTCAGGCTGGTTTCATTCTGGCAGTTCACGCGGCGTCACTATTCCGTAACCGAACGGTTTCCGCACCAGCCTTTGTTCTGTTTTACAGTGTGAGCATTAACTTATTTTTCACTTTTCAGCTTTCAGTCTGATTCAGACAAGGAGACAGTCATGAACATAATTGGTGCAATAATCGCCGGAATCGTCGGAACCTTCGTGATCACAATGGTAATGGAAATGGCCCCCAAGATGGGGATGCCCAAGATGGATATGGTGGGCATGTTGGGCGCCATGTTCAGCCCGGAAAGCAACCGTACGCTGGGCATGGTCATCCACCTGATGATGGGTGTAGTGTTTGCCATCATTTACGCCCTGCTGTGGAACCTGGGCATTGGCTCTCAAGGGCTGTTGCGGGGCGCCATATTTGGCATCGGTCACTGGCTCGTTGCCGGGTCGATGATGGCCGGTATGCCCATGATGCACGCCGGGATAAAGGCGGGCGTCATAGAAGCGCCAGGTATCTTTATGTTCAAAAATGGCGGCATCATGGCTTTTCTGGGCGGCCTGATGGGGCACATCATCTTTGGCCTGGTGGTTGCTCTGGTGTACGGCATATTCGCATAAGATTTTCCATCTTCCTTCCTCCTTCTCCCCAAGCTCTGTACGGCTGGTGACCAGTCCAGCCGGACAGAGCTGGAACTTGCCATCGAAATTTCTACCAGGGATCTATTCCACAAGTTTTCAAGCAAAGGAGCAAAGCATGATGAGGTTGTTTCAATCTGTACCGCCCAAGTTTGCCCGTTTTGGCAGCACTATTCTCATCAGTGATGAGGTTTATGCATACGAACCACACGGCCACGCTACTGGCAGACGGCCGTATGCTGGTGGCTGGCGATGAGTGGGCAGCATCCCAGCCTGCGGGCACGGGTGGCGGACGGCTACCAGATCATCACTTTTTAGATGTTTGCCTGGCCAGACAAGCAACACATGTCGGGATAAATGTTCAAACCTGGTATATTCTCTGACCATCTGCCCCTAACGGCGGCTCGCTATGCCCGATTGTCCTGGTGTCAACAGATGAAACCACTGGTTACCCCACCATACGCACGTCTTAGGCAACCCAAACTGGCGGCTTTGCTGTTCTGGCTGCTGCTCCTTGCTGGCTATTATGCCACTGTCCGGTACAACAACCTGACGCTGAAGAAAGGGTCCGCCGGCTGGTAGATTGGTTAACAAGCAGCTATTGGGGTCCGCTGCTTTTTATTCTCTTTTACATCACCGGGCCACTCTTGTTTTTTCCGGCCACCATTCTTTCCTTGTTAGGTGGGTTTGTGTTTGGTCCGGCAGGCATTCTCTACACCGTTTTGGGCAGTAACAGTTCGGCCATGGTCGCATTTGGCATTGGCCGCTACTTTGGCAGCGGCGTGTGGGAACACGGTGATAAAACAGGCATTATTCAACGACATGCCCGGCGTAACCAAGAGAATAGTGGCTCTTTGGGATTTCGTGGGGTTTGGCGTGAAACGTGAAGCGTGAAACGTGATGTCTTTCTGGTCACGTTTCACGTTTCACGCATCACGGATTGTAAACCCCCTGAATTCCTGAAGACCCAGAATAGTTTTCAAAAGGAGATTGCGTATGAAGCAGAACAACGAAAAAGAGGCGACCAAAATTGCCACCTGGAGCACGCTGGCCGACCGCCAGCCCGCGTATGCGCTGGTGGCCAATGTGGATCTCGTCGTCATTCGCTATGATGAGAATGTGTCGGTTTTGTACGGCCGTTGCCTCCATCGCGGCGCGCTTTTAGCAGATGGGTCTGTTCGCGGCGTTGACCTGATCTGCGGCGTGCATAACTGGGATTATCGTTACGACAGCGGCGTCAGCGCCTATAACAATGCTGAAGCGCTGCCCAAATTCAACGCCTGGGTAGACCCAGCCGCAGACGCCGTCTACGTAGATGAGGCAGAGATCGCCGCCTGGGAACGGCAAAATCCGCAGCCTTACCAGCGGGACGCCTACCTGGGACTATACGAGGACAAACACGGTACGGCCGTTGAACCACACAACGCATACATCCGCAGCCTGGCCAAAAATGGTTTGTCCGGCCATCATGGTGCAGTCTCAGCGATGGGCGTGCCCCTGACGGAGCTGCCTCGCTGGGACGACATTCAGATTCTCACGGCGCAGTTGGCCAAACGGCCGTTGCTCGACGACGCTCCCGTGGGCACGGAACTGATCATCGGCCCCAATGCCCGCAAGCCGCTGCGGCTAGAAATCCCCCTATTCGTCAGCGACATGAGCTTTGGCGCGCTCAGCGAAGAAGCCAAAATTGCCCTGGCCCTGGGCGCCGAGCTGGCGGGCACCGGCATCTGCTCCGGTGAAGGCGGCATGCTGCCTGAAGAACAGGCGGCCAACAGCCGCTACTTTTACGAACTCGCCTCCGGCAAATTTGGTTGGGATATTGAAAAGGTCAAAAAGGTACAGGCGTTCCACTTCAAAGGGGGACAAGGGGCCAAAACCGGCACCGGCGGCCATCTGCCCGGCAGCAAAGTGGTCGGCAAAATTGCCCAGGTGCGCGGCCTGGCCGAAGGGCAAGACGCCATCAGCCCCGCTACCTTCGCCGATTTGGTCACGGTGGCCGATTACCAGCGTGTGGCCGCGGAGGTGCGCCAGGTGTCCGGCGGTATTCCCGTGGGCTTCAAGCTCTCCGCCCAGCACATCGAGGCCGACATTGACTTTGCCCTGGAAATTGGCGTGGATTACATCATCCTAGACGGCCGTGGCGGCGGCACCGGCGCCGCGCCCAACCTGTTCAAAAACAACATCTCCGTGCCCACGATGGCCGCCCTGGCCCGCGCCCGCCGTCACCTGGCCCGGCGCGGCATCAGCGGGCAGGTGACGCTGATTATCACTGGCGGCCTGCGCACCGAGTCGGACTTTGTGAAGGCGCTGGCCCTGGGCGCCGATGGCGTGGCTATTGCCAATTCGGCCATGCAGGCAATTGGCTGTTTGGGGATGCGGGCGTGCCACACCAACAACTGCCCGGTGGGCATCGCCACCCAGCGCGAAAATCTGCGGCGGCGGCTGGTGGTGCGCCAGTCAGCCAGGCAGCTGCAAACCTTTTTGGAGGCGTCGGTGCACCTGATGCAGGTGTTGGCTCGCGCCTGCGGCCACAGCCACCTTAACCAGTTCAACCGGGACGATTTATCCACCTGGAACCGGGAGATGGCGTATTTGACGGGAGTGCGGTATGCGGGGGTAACGGCCGTTTAGGGTGACAAGGTGACTCTGGACGGCACGCTGGTGCAAACAGAGCGGCTGAAAGCAATCTCCTACGCCCGGGCGGCGGTGCTGCTGCGACCGGAACTAGACAAAGCGGAAATCGTCAACGCATTCCAGGTAGTGGTGGAGCTGCCCCGGCGACAGGTGGCCGAAGGGCTCCTACGTTAACCTGATACGCTATGTCTGCTCTTTCCACGAATAAGCTCGGGAGGTCTAAATGATTAACAAACCGTTCCTCCATTTGACAGCCTTATCGCTTGCATTGCTTCTGCTGGGCGCAGCTTGCCGCAGCTCCGTTAATGAAGGCAGTGCACCTTTACCGTCGGCCGTTGCTCCAAACAACTCGTCCCTGGCCACAGAAACGCCGACCTCAACAGCAAATAGCAGTGACACCAGCTCCGCAGCGACTGCCGAAGATCCAATCCCACCAACCGTTGGCTCGTTGACGCCCCAAGACACCAACGAACGTATTCCGCCCGGTGCGCAAAATGAATTCAGCACCGATTTTACGATTCACAGCATTCTTTACAGCGAAATCCTTTCTGGTGGCCCGCCCAAAGATGGCATACCGGCCATTGATAACCCGCAATTTGTACCGATTAGCGAGGCCAATGAATGGCTTGGCGAACTGGAACCCGTGATCGTCTTTCAGGAAGGGGATGATACGCGCATTTACCCAGTCCAAATTCTGATGTGGCACGAAATTGTCAACGACGTGGTTGCCAATCGTCCTATTGTCGTCACCTTTTGCCCATTGTGCAACACAGCCATTGTGTTCGACGCCACTGTGAACGGTCGTCCGCTTGATTTTGGCACAACCGGCCGCCTGCGCTTTAGCAACCTGTTGATGTACGATCGGCAAACAGAAACCTGGTGGCAGCAGGCCAATGGGGAAGCTGTTGTTGGCGAGCTTACCGGAAGCCAGCTTACATTTTTGCCAGCAAATATTGTGAGCTGGGCCGAAGCGCGGGAAAAATTTCCCCAGGCCCAGGTGCTTTCCCGCGAAACCGGATTTCCGCGAAATTACGGCCGTAATCCCTACGTGGGCTACGACAACATCCACAGCTCTCCCTTCCTCTTTGACGGCCAAACGCCAGAGCAACTACCAGCTATGGCCCGCGTCACCACCGTAGAACTGAATGGTGAAGCGGTGGCTTACCCCAACGCCGTGTTGCAGGAAATCGGCGTGGTCAATGACACGGTGGGTGGGGTAGATATTGCCATCTTCTGGCAACCAGGTTTAGCTTCCGCGCTGGACAGCAGCGAATTAGCGATTGGCGCTGACGTAGGAGCTAATGGCGTATTTGAGCGGCAACTCAACGGGCAAACGCTCAGCTTTAGCCTGGTCGATGGTCAAATTATCGACGAACAGACCAACAGCACCTGGAACATCTTTGGCGAAGCGATAACCGGCGAGTTGGCAGGCGAAACGCTAACGGCCGTTGTTAAAATAGATCACTTCTGGTTTTCGTGGGCAGCATTTCGTCCAGACACACGAATTTACCAACAACCGTAAGGCACCTTGGCCCCAGCGGCTCCGGCCATTTTGTGAAAATGGTGCGCTCCTGGCTGCTAGACTTAACCGCCAATTCTTGGCCGAAGACCAGAACCTGAGCGACAGTCGCGGCTGGGTGGCCGACAGTATCGACCACGTGCAAATTACGGTGGCGGAAGCGGTAGACGTGGGCCATCGTGCCGGATATTATGACCAGGCGGGCGGTACGGCCGTCATCCACCACCCAAACTGCCAGCCAAACCGTTCGCGCCCAGTACGAAGGGTACTGCGCCGCCGAAGGTGTGGCCGACAATTCCGCCACGCCCCCCTATGCCGCGCTGGAACTTCATATTGATAACTGGCGCTGTGCATTCAGCCGCACGAAGGGTTTCACCAGCGCTTTGAGGTCAAAGTCCCCAGGCAGCAAGGGACCGGTTGAGGTGGATGAATTGTTGCAGCGGAACGGCCGTCTCTGGCGTTACGGTCGCCTGGATGCATAAAAAGGATAGTGAAATGCCATTTCCCTTCTACGTAGACCCAATTCCCGCGCTGACCACCGCCCAGATGATCGAGGTGGACCGGGCGATGATCGAAGAGTACCACATCGACCTGATCCAGATGATGGAAAATGCCGGGCGCAACCTGGCCCACCTGGCGCGGGAACGGTTTCTAGCGGGTGATCCCCGCGGCCGAAACGTGGTGGTGCTGGCCGGAACCGGAGGAAACGGCGGCGGTGCGTTGGTGTGTGCCCGGCGGCTGCATAACTATGGCGCGGCTGTACAGGTTGTCATTACCCGGCCCGATGCGGATTTTACGGCCGTTCCCGGCCATCAGCTGGCAATCGTGCGAAAAATAGGCCTTCCGGTGACACTGGCAGAGGATTTTTCGCCGGAAGGTGAAACGGCCGATCTCATTATCGACGGCCTCATTGGCTACAGCTTGCAGGGCAGTCCACGCGGGACAGCGGCCGATCTGATCCGCTGGGCCAACCAGCACGCTGCGCCGGTTCTGGCCCTGGACGCACCCTCTGGCCTCGATGCGGCCACGGGCACGGTGTACGATCCGGCCATTCGGGCCGCCGCCACCATGACGCTGGCCCTGCCGAAAGTGGGGTTGTTGGGGGAAACGGCCGAACGGAGCGGGGCCATCACCCACGTTGGCGAACTGTACCTGGCCGACATCAGCGTGCCGCCGGAACTGTATGCCAGCCCGGCGCTACAGCTTGCCGTCGGCCCCCTGTTTGCCCACAGCGACATTGTGCGTCTGAGCTGACCAGCCAAAGCGTATATTATGAAAAGAAACCTGGTTCGCCGCACTTATCTGACTTGCCCCTTCTGTAGCTTTCGCGAACAGCTGGATATTCCGGCCGATTTTTGCCTCATTTTCCATCGTTGTGTCAGCTGTAACATGCCCATCAAGCCAGCAGCTGGCGATTGCTGTATCTTCTGCATGGATTGGCGCGAAGCGGTCCGTGAAAGCGTCCCATCGTCGGGGCCATTGGGTGCGCCCCAATCTACAACAAGAATCTTAAAAGCCATAGTCAATGTTTACCTGGTGCTGAAGCAAATTTCTTTTGACGGTTGGCTCATGTGAGAATTTGCTTCAGCTTAAGTGTTTCGCCACTGTCTCAATATCCGACAAAAGATCTTTGGCGAAACACTAGTTTGCTAACAGGCTAACTGCGCTGTTTAGCCTATTAGGGTCCCTTGTCCTAACGAATTTGGGACAAGTGACCCTTCGCTTAGCAGCGTCGTCAGAGTATCCTTTCACTATCAAACATAAACAGAACTCTGCGGAGTTTTTCAGAAAGGAGAGTAAACAAAATGCAACAGATTATGACTCGCAAAGGGGAAGTTATTGAAGATGCCCCGTTCATGCGTACGTTGTTTAATGATCGTCGTTTTTCGGTGTTGTGGTTAGTCTTACGGGTCTGGCTCGGTTACAAATGGCTCGACTCCGGATTGGGCAAGATTGGGAACCCGGCTTGGGTACAGACGGGTGAAGCGCTGAAAGGGTTTTGGTCCGGCATTGTGGTTGTACCTGAAAGCGGCCGTCCCGCTATTGCCTTTGACTGGTATCGCAGCTTTATCCAAATGATGTTGGATGCGGAAGCCTACACCTGGTTTGCCAAACTGGTAGCTTATGGCGAACTGCTCATTGGTATCGCTCTGATTTTGGGTATCTTCACCGGCGTTGCCGCTTTCTTCGGTGGTTTCATGAACTGGAACTTTATGATGGCCGGTTCTGCCAGCAGCAATCCAATGCTCTTTGTTGTCGCTATCGGCCTTATTCTAGCCTGGAAGATTGCCGGTTACCTTGGGGTGGATTACTTCTTACTCCCGGTACTGGGAACACCCTGGAGCCAAAAACAGGCCCCAGCAGAAAGGGTCCCTGAATCCGTCCTGGCGCCAGCTGGCGACTGAGTGACTTTAGAAGAATAGAGAGAACGATGAACAGGGCGGTGACTTAGTCATCGCCCTGTTTTGGCGTTTCGGGCATTTGGCACTATAGTCGATAGTTGTTCTGATTACGGGAAGTATTTTTTGATCATGGAAACACGATCTGTTCGTTCAAGACCCAATCCATCACAAGACACTATTCGCACCAAAACGATCTGGACGGCGGTAGGGGCAGCGATTGTCGCGTTTGGGGTTTTGGTTGTTTTGATTTTGCGAAAACCAGCTCCTATTCCAGGGCTTCAGCTGTACGGCCGTCAGCTGCGTGGCCACCACAATAATGTTACCATCGAGACGGGAGACCTGCCCCCTGTCGGCGGGGTGCACCACGATACCTGGCAAAACTGTGGCATCTACAACGAACCCGTGGAGCCGGAGAATGCCATTCATTCCATGGAGCATGGCGCCGTGTGGATTACCTACCAGGCCGATTTGCCCCTTGCCCAAATTGAGCAGCTGCAACACCGCGTACGGGATGAGCAGTATTTATTGCTCAGCCCTTTTCCGGAGCAGCGCAGTCCGGTGGTGTTAACAGCCTGGGCTGTGCAGTTGGAAGTCGAATCTGCCGCCGACGAACGGGTTGAGTTGTTTATCCGGCGGTACCGTCTGGGACCTACCACGCCAGAGCGTGGCAACGCGTGTGGCAGCGGCGGCGTCGGCAGCCCCATTCCCTAATTGCATGATTACCGACATTCGAAGGTTTTTTAATCTGAACAATGAGATGGTCCTGTTTTTGTATGGACTGGTCTTTTTCATTCTGGGTCTGGCCATCAGCCTGCAATCGCGGCGCCACAGCCGCCTGGCACTGGCCCGCAGCCTGGGCTGGTTGGCAGTATTTGGTGTGACACACGGGCTCCACGCCTGGGGGCAGCTCTTTGTGCCGCTGCAGGCTACATACATGAATCATGCGGGGGTCTCGCTGCTGCAAATTTTCCAGGTGCTGCTGCAGGGATTGTCGTTTGCCGCCCTGTTTCAGTTTGGGGCCGATTTGCTCCGGGACCGGTGGCCACGGCTGGTGTGGCTGCCGCTGGTGGTTACTGGAGGCTGGCTGCTCTGGCTGCTGGGACTGGGGTTGTTCACCAACGTTGGCGTCGGTTTGTGGCAGCAGCAGGCCAGCATTTGGGCCGGTTACCTCCTGGCTTTGCCCGGCGCGCTGCTCACGGCGTATGGGCTGCGCCACCAGGCGGAAAAGCAGATCAAGCCTCTCGATTTAACCCCCATTTACAGCACGCTGCGTGTAGCCGGATTGGCCTTCGTGGCGTTTGCTGTTCTGGCCGGGCTGTTTGGCGCATACGCAGACTACTTTCCACCGAACTGGATTAATCAGACGGTGCTCACTCGCTGGGTGGGGGTGCCGGAACCGATGTTTCGCTCTCTTACCGGGCTGGTCATCCTCATCTCTATCATCAGGGCGATGGAGGTGTTCGATCTGGAAATTGACCAGATGATTGAGGAGATGGAGATTGCCCAGCGGGTGGCAGCCGAGCGGGACCATATCGGACGTGAATTACACGACGGCGCGATCCAAATGGCGTATACCGCAGGCCTCATCGTCGAATCGGCCCGGCGCAAGCTGGCTGATGAGGATGTGGTGGCCCAGCGGCTGGACCGGGCCATGACGGCGCTGAATGAAGCGATTGCCAGCCTGCGCGCTTACATGAGCGATTTGCGAACAGCGCCTACAACCGTTTCCCTGGCCGAGGGCTTGCAGCGCGAAACCAGCGATCCGCGCTTTACCACGTTGATGGACGTTTCGTTGCAGTGGGAGGTGCCGGAGACGGCCGTCTTCACTCCCATCCAGACCACCCACATCCTGGCCATCGTCGGTGAAGCACTCTCAAACGCAGCTCGCCATGCCCAGGCCAACCGGGTTGCTGTTAAGGCCGCAGAAAGTAACGGTACCTTCTATCTCGACGTGACTGACAACGGTATCGGTTTCAACTTCTCGGAGGACGAAAGCGGCTATGGCCTACGCAATATGCGTGATCGGGCTCGACTGCTGGGCGGTCAGTTGCTCATCGATTCCAGCCAGAACCAGGGTACACGCATCTTGCTCACAATGCCCAAAGAAACGACTGAAACCCATAAGGAAACAACATGAAACAAAAGGTCAACGTCATTTTGGTTGATGATCATGAAGTGGTGCGGTTGGGACTGCGCACGCTGTTAGAAGATATACCCTGGGTGACCGTGGTGGCCGAGGCAGGAACGGCCGTTGATGCCCTCCGCGTCACCCGACAACACCACCCCGACGTCGTGGTGATGGACATTCGTATGCCCGGCGAGAGCGGCATCGAGGCCTGCCGCCAGATTACCGGCCAATTTTCCGACGTGCGCGTGATCATGCTCACATCCTTCACCGACGACGATCTCATCTTCAAAGCCCTGCAAGCAGGGGCCTCTGGATACGTACTCAAACAAGTGGGCAACAAGCCGCTAATTGATGCTCTGGACGCCGTACGACAGGGACAGGCGCTGCTAGATCCCACCATCACACAGCGGGTGATCGACCGTGTGCGTCAAGGCGAACAGGATCGGCAGGCGGCCGTTTTCCGTGATCTGTCTGAGCGAGAAATGGAGGTTCTGGCCGAGGTGGCCACAGGCAAGTCAAACGGTGAGATAGCCGAGGTGTTGGGATTATCTGAAAAGACGGTGCGCAACCATGTCAGTTCGATTTTATCCAAGTTGGGCCTGAGCAATCGTATAGAAGCGGCTACCTTTGCTGTGCGTCACGACATTGAACACCATTTGCCGGGAAAGCCCGTCTAGAGATAGCTTCTTGTCTTTAGAGAATAGAGACGGCCGTTCCTCACTGAGAAACGGCCGTTTTTCATACCTGTAACCGATCTACTCCTGTTGGTACAGTAGGCGGAAATGCCCACAAAGATATTATGACAAGTGTGTCGGACTGTTTCAGTATTGCGCCATGAGCGTAGCTTGAGGCGAACTTCTGAAGTGCACTGCCAGGATGTGCGGTACGATGGTTGTGGTAAAGGCGCCTTGCTTTGCGCATTTAGATGGGGAGTTTGGCAACGGGCGTTTCCCCAGCTGTGAATTAATCTTCAGTTTACAACGAGTGGCAGGAAAATATAGAACTCAGATGAGGTGGGCGGGCTTTCTGGGGTAGCTGTTACCTGGGGAAATGGTGTACTCGTTTTCGTTACAACGTCCGTAGCTGTGGCGGAGGGAATCGGTGATGATGTCCCTGTTGGCGAGCTTGTTGGCGTGGCCGCAGCTGTACTTGTTGGTGAGGGTGTTGGGCTTGGGGTGTTGGTTGGGGTAACCGTTGGTGTGGCTGTCGTGGAGGCAGCAGGCGTGCTCGTGGGCGTAGCTGAAGGTGTTTGCGTCATTGTACTGCTGGCGGTGGAGATCGCTGTTGCTGTAAAAGTTGCTGTATTTGTAGCGGTGCTGCTGGCAGTCAGCGTTGCCGACGGTGTAAAGGTTGGCGTATGAGTAGCAGTGGCGCTGGCTGTTGGTGTTGCCGTAGTCGAAGGTGTGGGGGTAGGTGTAGGAAATGGTGAAAGTGCGGCCATTGCATCCACAATGCCGCTGCCGCAAATTAAGGTTGTACAGCTGCTTCCAGGGGGAAACGGCCGTGCCGTATCCTGCAAAATCGCAACCGTTTCTGTCAAATTCAGCGTCGGGTCAAGAGAAACCATCAATGAAACCACGCCAGAAACGTGGGGGGCAGCCATGCTGGTACCCTGACTGTAGCTGTAGGAATCTGAAGCAGGTGTTGTCAGGCCTGAGTTTGAGGTGGAGAGCACCCCATTTTGCAGCACCGGTATATTTTCACCACCCGGCGCGCTGATTTTTACCACCGCGCCATAATTGCTGTACAGCGCTTTATCCCCACCGCGATCCGTGGCCGCAACGGTGAGCACGCCATTGCAGTTGGCTGGTTGATAGGTTGAGGTGTTCAAGTTGCTGTCGGTGTTGCCCGCCGCTACTACAATGATGGTCCCTGTGCCGTTGATGGCATTGATGGCGTTCTGGTAAGTTTCGCTGCACACGCCAGGCCCGTTCAGGCTCACGTTTAAGACTTTGGCCGGGAACGGATTAGACGGAACGCCGCTTACCGCCAGGCCAGCTGCCCAACGCATCCCATCGGCAATGTCAGAGATAAAGCCGCCGCATTTGCCCACCACCCGCACCGGTACAATGGGCGAAACCCAGTTTATCCCGGCACCTCCGCCGCCGTTGTTGCCAATGGCCCCAACAGTTCCGGCCACGTGCGTGCCGTGCCAGGTGCTGTTTCTGGGAGCAGAACCGGGATAACATTCACTGCCGCTTGCCCAATCACCAGGATCATGGGGGTCGCTGTCACGGCCGTTGCCATCATTGGCCCACTCTACATCCGTCACAAAGTCGTACCCCCCAACCCAGCGCCCGGCCAGATCAGCATGATCGGTGATGCCGGTGTCGATCACCGCAATCCTGACGCTGGCCGAACCGGTGGTGACGTCCCAGGCGGACGGGAGATTGATGCCGTTGGGCTCAAAGTAGTGCCATTGGTTGCCATACTGCGGGTCATTGGGTACCAGCGCCGGAAACATCAAGCGGTCCGGCTCGGCATAAGCTACCTCTGGCAAAGCGGCAAGTCGGGCAGCCATCGCCGAGACTTCGGCAACCGGCCTGGAAGTGGGCAGGCGCAGCACGTGGGCATTGCCCGACATCCGGCGCAGGTAAGTCATTTCAGTGCCAGCGGCGTCACGAACCCTGGCCATCTGCTGCCAGCTGTCAGGCGCATACATGCTCAACCCATCGCTTTCATGATATTTGATGATCAGTTGTGCCGTGGGTGGTTCTGGCTGCGTGGAGATGAATTGGGCGGAAACGGCCGTAACCTCTCCCAATCCCGTTACAGGACGATGGACGAGGCCAGTCCCTGCTGCTAAAAGTAAAAGGAGCACCCCCAGAACACCCAAAGTCGACTGCCAGCTGCTGCCTGTTCTCATTGTTTGCTATGATTGCTCGCGGGCAAAGCTATAAAAGAATTATCAACTGATTAACCAACCAGCGCCCAGCCTGAGAACAACTGGGCGCTGGTTTTCATATTAGGAACAGAAAACGACTTTCTGAATCCGCTCAACCACCTGGGGCAAAGGTAATCACAAGCTCGGGCGTGTTTTCATCTTTTTCCCTTGCGTGGAACTGCTGTTCAGAGCCACTGCCGCTTTCACTGGCATCACGAATCAGGAAGCCATTATTTACGCCGCTGTCCACCATCAACTGCACCATCGCGGCGACATTCCACTGACGCCAGCCACTGCCGGAGGAAGTGGTCACCGGGGAGCCCGTTGTTGCTGGCTGGTTGTTCCAGGTGACGCTGTTTTCACTCCAGCTGCCGTTGAGCTGATACGCCCGCAAAGTACGGTTATTCTTCCAGGAACTGGCGTACAGCCTTAGGGTCGCTGACTCAACGACACAGCCTGCCGGTATGTCCACGGGCAAGTTGAAGAACACCAGGGTGCGCATGTTATTACCTGACTTACCCTGCACTTTCAAAACCGAGTCATCACCCTTATTGTCAGAAGGGCTGCTCTGGCTGATCCAGGCATCGGCGCTGGCCAAAATGGTCATCGGGCCACCACAATCTACAACCTCGGGCATTTCTTCCACCGTCCAGTTGTAGACTGCTGGCGTTTCGTCCACGTTGCCGGCCAGGTCCGTGGCCCGCACGCTGAAGGCATGGCCGCCGATGCTCAGGTTCGTGTATTCGGTTGGTGAGGTGCAGGCACCGAAGGCACTGCCGTCCAATGAGCATTCGAAGGTTGCATTGGGATCGTCGGCCGAGAAGGTGAAGGTGGCGATGGTGCTGGTGGTGGTGCTGCTGGGCCAGGTGTCTACGGCCGTTTCCGGCGCAGTTGTATCCGGCCCGGCAGCCACAAAGCTGAGCAGTAACTGGGGTGGATTTTCACCTTTCTCCCGGCTGAAGAACTGCTGCTCGTTGTCCTGGTTCTCCACCGCATCCCGAATCAGGAAGCCGTAGGTGCCGTTTGTGTCGTACATGGCCTGCACCTGAGCAGCCACGTTCCATTCCCGGTAACCGCTGCCGGAATTTGTCGTGGCCGCTGCGCCGCTTGTAGCGGGCTGGTTATTCCAGGTCACGCTGTTCTCCGACCAGCTGCCGGTCAGCCGCAGCGCCTGCAAGATGCGGCCAGAAGATGACGAACCGGCATAGATGCGCAGCGTGGCCGTGTCGATGACGCAGCCAGCCAGTACCTCTGGCATGGGGAAGTTGAGCAAGGCGCGCAGGTTATTCCCGCCAGACTTTGACATTACTTTCAGGATAGAGTCGTCACCCTTATTGTCAGACGGGCTGCCCTGGTTGATCCAGGCGTCGGCTGTGACGGTAAGCGTCACCGGATCGCCGCAGTCGACCACCTCGACCGGTTCTGGTGGCGCCAGCGAGAAGGGCGAGAGGCTGGTTACGCCGCCACAGATGACGCCGTTGACCGTGTCGTTGGAGACGGTTACATCCACCCAGTTCGTGCCGTCGTGGTGCAGCAGCTGCAAATCTCCGGGGGCAGCGAAGTCGGCCGGGTTATAACCCAGACAGACGGTGATATTGCCAGAGAAGACGGCCGTTGTGTCCACGTCATAAAACAGCGAACCCACTTCTAGGTATCCTTCCGGCAGCGTTGGCGGGCTGGCGAGCACATCAACCGTCGTGGTGCCTTCGACATCAACCTGGCTGAAGGTCACGCTGGCCGGTTCGGCTCCAGCGCCGGGCATCGGAAACTCAACCACGACATTGGTGCCTGCGGGCGTGTTTTCTGTGATGGTCCACAGATACTCTGCCAGCAGCGGCTCCACGATGAGCTGCGGATTCACCGCCTGGATTTCCAGCGTGTGCTCGCCGAAGGCCAGCCCGGTGTAGGTCTGCGGTGAGGCACACAGCGCGGGCGTGGCCCCATCCAGCGAGCACAGGAAGGTGGCCGTCGGATCATCCGACTCAAAGGTGAAGGTCGCCGATGTGTCGGTGGTTGCAGCCGCCGGACCGCTCAGGATGGTGATGCTGGGCGGCGTGATGTCGCCAATCTCCCAGGCGTAGGTTGCCGGTGAGGGATCGATCGTGCCTGCGCCGCTGACGGCCTGGACGGCAAACTCGTACTCGCCAAAGGCCAGCCCGGTGTAGGTGACAGGCGAGGTGCAGGCGCTAAAGATCGACTCGTTGAGCGAGCACTGGAAAGTGCCACCGACCGTATCGGAACTGAAGGTAAAGGTTGCCTCCGTGCTCTCGGTCTGCGCGTCTGGTCCGCTGTTGATGAAGGTGTCGGGTGGCGGCAAAACGGTCCAGGTGTAGCTGGCCGGTGTTGGATCAAAGTTCCCTGCTGGATCCTGAGCCCGTACCACCAGCTCGTGGTCGCCGGGTTCCAGGTTGGTGAAGAGCGCCGGGGATTCGCACGACGAGAACGACGTTGTGCTGTCGAGGGCACACTCAAAGTTGGCCAGCGAATCGTCACTGCTGAAGGTGAAGGTGGCGCTGGTGCTTTCCGTCGTGGCCGGTGGGCCAGAGTTGATGGTTGTGTCGGGCGGCGTGGTGTCCACCGGTTCCGTGATGATCCAGAAGTACTCGGCCGGTGTTGGGTCCACGTTGCCCGCCCCATCGACCGCCACCACCGCCAGCTCATGGGAGCCAACCGTCAACCCGGTTATCTCGTAGACAGCCGGGCAGCTGACGTAGGCTGCACCATCCAGCGAACATTCGAAGGTCACGTCACCTTCACTGGACGAGAACTCAAATGTCGCGCTGGTGCTTTCTGTCTCGACGTCTGGCCCTGAGTCGATGATCGTCTGCGGGGCAATCGTGTCCTGGATGGTCCAGGTGTGGACGGCCGGTGACGCATCGACATTGCCAGACAGGTCAATGGCCCGTACCTGGAGTTCGTGTGTGCCCAATGACAGCGCTTCAACCACGTAGGGCGTTTCACACTCGGTAAAGGCGGCGCCGTCCAGCGAACACTCAAAGTCGAGCAGCCCGGTCGGGATGGAAGCGAAGGTGAAGACGGCCGTTGTCACTTCAGTCGGGTCTTCCGGTGCATCGGTGATGATCGTGTCGGGCGGTGTGGTGTCGACCACCGTCCACTCGTACAGCTCGGGCGTCAGGTCGGTGTTGCCCGCCAGGTCCACGGCGCGTACCGCAAAGGTATGCAGGCCGAGCGCCAGACCACTTTCTGCGTGCGGCGAGGTGCAGGCAGTGAAGGCAGCCCCGTCGAGTGAACATTCGAATACGGCCGTTGCATCATCGCTGCTAAAGGTAAACGTCGCCGTGGTCAGTTCAGACGGATCCGCCGGACCGGTGTCGATGGATGTTTCGGGCGGAACCGCATCCACCACCGTCCAGGTGCGCGTATCCGGCGTGGGGTCGATGTTGCCAGCCTGGTCGATAGCCCGCACTTCGAAGGTGTGTTCACCTGGCGTCAGGTCTTGAATTTCTTCTGGTGACGAGCAGCCGCCAAACGGTTCCCCGTCCAGTGAACATTCGAAGTCCAGGTCGAGAACGGCCGTGCCGCTGTCTGTCCCCGTAAATTCAAAGATCACGTCAACGTTGGCAATCGAGCCGGAAGGCCCAACGGTGATCGTGGTCTCCGGCGGCGTGATGTCCGCCTCAACCGTCCAGGCGTAGCTGGCCGGGGTCGGATCGACGTTACCGGCCAGGTCCACCGCCCGCACCTCAAGCATGTGCGGCACGACAGCCAGGTTGGTCAGCACCAGCGGCGAAACACACGATTCGAACGGCGCACTATCCAGTGAACATTCAAAGCTGGAGAACGCCTCGGTAGCCGTAAAGGTGAAGGTCGCTTCACTGCTGTCCGTGAGGGCCGGCGGTCCGGCAGTGATCGTTGTGTCCGGCGGCGTGGTATCCGGGGCCACAATGGTCCAGGTGTACGTGGCCGGAGTAGGATCAACTTCACTCAGCGGGCCGGTGGCCACTACCGCAAAGGTGTGCTCGCCTAAGCCCAGCCCGGTGTAGCTGGCGGGCGAGGTGCAGGCTGAAAGCGGCGCACCATCCAGCGAACATTCAAAGGTTGAGCCGATGATGTTGGCCTCAAAGGTAAACGTGGCGTCCGTGCCAGTGGTTGTGACCGGCGGTCCGTCGGTCAGCGTAGTTTGGACGGCCGTTGGTGCTACGATGTCCCAATCCCAGTTATCCCCTTCGGAGTCGATGAGGCCGTTGGCCTCGGAGTAAACCACGAAGTTGTGAGCGCCAACACTCAATCCAGTGTAGGTCACCGGCGAGGTGCAGGGCACAAAGGGCGGCACGTCCAGAGCGCAGAAGAGGTCTGCGCCGGGCACGCTGGAGACAAACTCGAAGGTTGCCTCGGTGCTGGTGGTGCCGTCTTCCGGTCCGGAGAGAATTGTCGTGGCCGGTGCAGCCAGCACAGACCAGGTGTAAACGGCCGGTGTTGGATCAACGTTGCCTGCCAAGTCGATGGCCCGTACCTCGAAGGTGTGTGGACCGCCAAACAGCTCTGTGTACGCCACTGGCGATTCACAGGAGCTGTAGCCCAATCCATCCAATTGGCACTCAAACGATGAGCCCAGTTCGGTAGCGGAGAAGGTGAAGGTAGCCGTTGGCGGGGCATCAACCAGCACAGGCCCGCTGAGAATATTGGTGTCCGGAGGAGTGGTGTCGGGCCCGGCTGTGACTTCCCAGGTGTAAACGGCCGCTTCCTCTTCCACCAAACCATACGTATTGGTTGCCACAATTTCCAGCGTGTAGCCGGCACTGCCCAAACCGGTCAGCGTAAGCGGTGAGAAGCACGGCATAAAGGTGCTGCTGTTCAATGAACAGTCGAAGGTTGAGCCAGCCTGGTCAGCCACAAACTCGAAGGTGGCGGTAGTGTCTGTTGTTGTGGCCGGTGGCCCGCTGGTGATGGTTGTGTCGGGCGGACCAATGATCGTCCACGAGTAAGAGGCCGCAGCCCCAATGTTAAGCGCCAGATCAACGCCGCGCACTTGCAGCTCATGCACGCCAGGTTCGGTCTGCACCTCCAGTGGCGATTCACAGACGGCGAACGTTTCCCCATCCAGCGAACATTCGAGCGTGGCAAACGGATCGTTGCTGCTGAAGGTGAAGATCGCCTCGGTCAGCGCCGTTTCGGCCGTTGGCCCGGTGAGGATCGTCACCACCGGGGCGATGGCGTCGCCTGTAAAGTTGAAAGCGAAGGAAGCTGGCGTCTGGTCAAAGTTGCCCTCAAAGTCCACCGCCCGCACGTAGAAGATGTGTGGTCCTGCCGTCAACGGTTCGGGGAACTCAAGATTAGGCAGGGTCCACGGGTTGGTGCAGGGGCTAAACGCACCGGTGGTTGGATCGTCCAGGCTGCACTCAAAGGTCAACCCTTCCGGCGAAGTCACGTTGTCCGTGCCGCTGAAGGTAAAGGTCATAGAGCCGGTCACGTCGGGGCCGCCGCTGGTGATGCTGGTGTTGGGTGGGGTTGTATCCAGCGGCGGGACTACCGTCCACTCATACTCAGTCGGTTCCATGGCCGGTAACTCGCCTTCCGGATCCTCGCCAAGGATGCGCAGCAGGTGCTCGCCGGGTACGAGGCCGGTGTAGGTGATGGGTGACGTACAGGGTTCAAACGGCAGCAGGTCCAATGAGCAGATGAAGGTAGCGTCAGCGATATTGGCCTCAAACTCGAAGGTGGCGGTGGTTTCTTCCGTCTCACCGCCGCTGGCCGGTTCACCTGGTTCTTCCGGCGGGATGTAAGCCGGTCCGTCTGTTACCGTGACCAGTACACCTAGAATCGTCCAGGTGTAGGTGGCCGGGGTGGGATCAACCAGCCCTTCGAGGTCGATGGCCCGCACCTGGAAGGTGTGTTCGCCAACCTCAAACTCTTCGAACTCATACAAGATGCTGTAGAAGTTAGCCGCGATCATTTCTGGTTCGTTGCCGCAGGCGGTGAAGGGTGCGCCGTCCAGCGAGCATTGGAAGGTTGTGTCCGGCTCATCGGAATAGAAGCGGAAGAACGCTTCAAACAGAGGCGTGCCGCTGACCGGAGCCAGCGATTCGTCAATGAAGGTGTCTGGCGGAACGCCGGGCGGTGGCGGGATATAGGTCCAGGTGTGAACAGCGGGAGTTGGATCGGCGAGTTCGCTGGCATCCAGGGCCCGCACTTCAAAGGTGTGCGTACCGGGCGCCAGGTTGGTGTAAACCTGCGGATTCTCGCATTCCACCCAGGCCAGTTCGTTGGTTGTGTCGATCCGGCATTCAAAGCTCAGATCGATCAGCGCCGTGGTGTCATCCGAACCAGTAAAGGTGAAGCTGGCGGTGTGGCTGCTGCTTGGGTCGGGCGGTGCATCCACAATGGTTGTGTCGGGGGCACCCACCGGCGGACCGCTGGTGCAGGTCACGCCAAAGCACTGCTCAGGCTCAGAATTGCTGGTGGCCATGTTGCCGCCGCCGTCAATGCTGCCCGATTCGGCGTAGATGCCCCAGCCATCGTTGAGGTTGGCCGTGTTGCCGGTGATGGTGTGGCCGCCAGCGGCAAAGATGCCGCCGCCGCCGTTGCTGTTGGTGACGTTGCCTTCAATCAGCGTGCCTGAACCGGCTGGGGCCGGGTCGCCCACGGCGATGCCTTCACCGTCGTTGCTGCTGGCAATGTTCTGTACAATTTCGTTGCGCAGGGAAACGCCGCTGACCTCGATGCCCGATCCGCTGTTGCCGTTGACGTTGTTCATCTCCAACAGGCTGTCGTTGACATCTTGCAGCTCAATGCCACTGGAGTTGAGGCTGACGTCATTGACGCGGACCAGGTTGTTGTTGGCAATCTCCAGCACAATGCCGCTGGAATTTGAGTGCACGGTGTTGTTGATCAACTGGCTGCCATTGGATTCGGAGACGAGGATGCCGCCAGAATTGCCGGTGATGCTGTTGCCTTCAACCCGGTTGTTGTGTGAAAACAGGATGATCTCCACGCCTTCACCGGAATTGCCGCTGAGGGCGTTGCCGAGAATGATGTTGTCGGAGGAGCCTTCCAGGTAAACGGCCGATTCACTAGACCCGTCAATCTCATTGTTCTCAATCCGGTTGGCGCTGGAAGTGAAGATGTACACGCCCTGCAGCGAGCTGGTGCTGATAGTGTTATCGCGCACCACGGCGCCCTGGGTTCCGCCAATCAGCGCGATGCCCACGCCGTTGCTGGCCAGTTCGTTGCCATTAATCGTGTTGTTGTCGGCGTCAGACAGTTGAATGCCTGCTGCCTCGTTGAGCTGGAGCGACAGCCCGGTGACCGTGTTAAGTGTCGTGCCGGGGTTAAGCTGCACGCCATAGTCAAACTCCTGCACAAAGCCGTTGGTGATGGCCACCGAGTCGAAGCCGTTGTTGAGGATACCCACACCCTGGTTGATGCCGTCAATGGTGTGACCGTTGAGGTCAATGGTGATGCCGTTGGCGCCGACGACCAGGCCGTTACCGGGGCATTCAAACAGGTCGTTGGTCACCAGCGTGCTTTGCGTCAGTACCTGGCCGCAGCTCACATTGGTGGGTACCGTTGCCGGAGTGATCGTCCAGGCAAAGATGGCCGGGGTGGGATCGGGCAGCGCTTCACTGTCGATGGCCCGCACCTCAAACTGGTGCGACCCGGCCACCAGACCGGTGTAGGTTTGCGGCGAGGTGCAGGGGGTGAAGACGGCCGTATCCAGCGAACACTCAAAGGTAACGCCAGGTTCATTGGCCGAGAAGGTAAACGTAGCCGACGTGTTGGACGTCGTTGCGTCGGGCGCTGAGTCAATGGTCGTTTCCGGCGGCACGCCCGGCGGCAGCGGATCGATGATCCAGAAGTAGGTGGCCGGAGTCGGATCGACATTGCCCAGGAAGTCTACAGACCGTACGTCAAAGCTGTGGGCACCCAGGCTGAGGCCGGGGTAGGTCGTGGGGCTAGTGCAGGCGGCAAAGTCGCCTTCATCCGTGCTGTCGATCCGGCACTGGAAGGTCACGCCGCTGGCGTTATCGATGCCGCCAAAGCTGAAGGTGGCCGAAGTGTCGGTTGTGGGATCGGTTGGCCCTTCAATGATCCAGGTGTCCGGCGGCGATTGGTCGGAGGCCGGTGGGGCGCTGCCGTCGCAGACGATGTTGAAGCATTGCAGCTCTTGCAGCGTGATAGGGTCGAGACCGGCGCCGGTGTTGCCAACGGCCGTATTGCCCCCACCATCAATGTTCAACCCATTCACCGTGGCCAGCGCGGAATAGATCCCCCAGCCTTCGTTGTGGTTGGCCGTGTTACCGACGATGATGTGGCCCACATTCTCCACGGCAATACCGCCGGAGGTGTTATTGTTGGCCGTGTTGCGGTCAATCAGGTTGCCGGAACCGGCTGGGGCAAATGCACCAACGTAAATTCCACCGGCGGAGTTATTGTTTGCCTGGTTGAGCACAATCACATTATTAAGCGAAGCATCACCAACCTCAATGCCGGTACCGGACGAATCGCTGGCATTGTTGGCTTCAATCAGGTTTCCGGTTGCCTCCCCCATCTCGATACCGCTCGAATTGAAGCGAACGTCGTTGCCCTTAACGATGTTATTGTGGGCATTCTCCAGCGTGATGCCGGGATCGCTCATGCCGTGGGCGCTGTTGTTGATCACCTGGGTTTCGTTGGAGGTATCAATGACGATTCCGGCTTCGCTTTCGTCCAGCGTATTACCTTCGATCAGGTTGCCGTTGGAGGATAGCTGCACATACAGGGCGGCATCGGCAGCCCCAATGACGGTGTTGTTCAGCAGGGTGTTGCTGTCTGAGCCTTCCAGGTTGATACCGGCGTCGCTGGTAGCGCTGAAAAGATTGCCCTCGATGTGATTGCTGTTGGCGTTGAGCAGATAAAGTCCGTAACCCGAGCTGCCGCTGACCGTGTTGTTCAGCACCTGGGCAAACTGGGTGCCGTTGATGAGCGCAATGCCATCGGAATTGCCGGCGAAGGTGTTGTTGCGGACGATATTGCCGTTGGCTCCGTCGTCGGCGTTGGAGAGCGTGATACCGGCCAACTGGTTGAGCTGGGCGGTCATGCCCTCAACAATATTGGAGGCAGTGCCGGGATTGAGCAGCACACCGGACTCAAATTCCTGCACTACGCCGTTGCGAATGGTGACGTTGTCGAAACCATTGTTGCGAATACCGGCGGTCAGCCCCTGGCCCACACCATCAACGATGTAGCCATCCAGGTCGATGGTGATGTTGGGCGCGCCAACGACCAGGCCATCGGCCAGACAGTCGATGAGGTGATTGGTGACGATGATGCTGGTGGTGATGGTTTGGCCGCAGGAAACGGCCGTTGCCACCGGCGCAGGTGTAATCGTCCAGGTAAAGACGGCCGGGGTTGGGTCTGTGTTACCGGCCAGGTCTGTGGCCTGCACGGTAAAGGTGTGTGTGCCAGCGCTAAGCCCGGTATACGCCTGGGGTGAACTGCACGAGGCAAAACCGCCGCCGTCCAGATCACAGGCAAAGGTCGAACCGGGTTCATCACTCACAAAGCTAAAAGTGGCACTCGTACTCACCGTAGTCACATCCGGCTGGGCCGTAATGGTGGTGTTCGGCGGTGTGAAGTCCGGCGGCGGCGCTTCGATCGTCCAGGTGCGGCTGGCCGGGGTTGGATCGATGTTGCCCTGGAGGTCGATGGCCCGCACGTCAAAGGTATGCGTGCCCAGGCTGAGGCCGCTGTAAGTCGCCGGGCTGGTACAGGCGGCAAAGTCACCCGGGGCCGTGCTGTCGATACGGCATTCATAGACCAGGCTTGGGCCAGATGTGGCATTATCGCTGCCGGCAAAGGTAAAGGTGGCCGATGTGCTCGTGGTCGGGTCATCTGGTCCGCTAAAGATGGTTGTGTTGGGCGGCGTTGAGTCGGGTCCGGGTGGCGCCGCAACCACAGTCCAGGTGTAGACGGCCGGTGTGAGATCGACATTGTCTGATGGATCGATGGCCCGCACCTCAAAGGTGTGTTCGCCGGTGGTCAGCAGCGGATAGATCGTTGGGCTGCCACACTCGTGCCAATTCTCAACATCAGGGGGATCCCCCGGTTCGGGCGGTTCAGGGTCGGGCGGTTCGGGCGGATCGGGATCGGGTGGCGCATCCAGGCGGCACTCGAAGTGAAGGGCCGTAACCGGCGCCACGTTGTCGCTGCCGGTGAAGGTGAAAGTGGCCGCTTCCAGGTTACTGCTGCCGTTGGCTGGCGCCGTCAGGATAGTAGTGTCGGGGGCGACGGTGTCGGCCGTGCTGCCAGGTCCACCAGTGCCAGGCGTGCAGACCACACCGACACATTGTTCAGGTTCAGCATTGCCGCTGGCGGTGTTGCCGCCGCCATCAATAACAAATTCACCGGCGCTGATGCCGTAGCCAGCGTTGTTGTGGGCCTCGTTGTCGGTGACGGTATGGCCGCCAGCAGAGACAGAGATGCCGTCACCCAGGTTGTTGTTGGCGGCGTTACCTTCAATGATGTTGCCGGGGATGGGATTGCCGAATGTGTCAACGGCTTCAGCCTCCACCGAGATACCGGTTGCATTGGTATCATTGGCGATGTTATTGCGGATGATGTTCTCCAGGCCACCTTCAATGGAGATTCCAGCGGCCAAAGAGTGGCTGACGTCATTGTTCTCGACCAGGTTACCATCGGAACCGGCCAGCCCAATGCCGCCGGGGTTAAAGCGAACATCGTTACCGGAGATGACACCATCGTGGGCATTGCTAAAGGCAATACCAGCGCCGCCGGTCAGATGGGCGACGTTATTGATCACTTCATTCTGGTCCGAGTCAGCTACCGAGATGCCGGAATCGCTGGTGCGGAAAATCGTGTTACCTTCAACCAGGTTGCGATTTGAGCCAGCCGAGAGGGTAATACCGGCATCGCCCGTGTCCGAAATGGTATTGTTGAGCAGCACATTGTCGCTGCCACTTTCCAGATAAATGCCGGCGTCGCTGCCGATGAGCGGGTCGATGCTGAGTCCGCTGATCTCGTTCGATTCGATGCGGTGACCGCTGGCGTCCTGGATGAGTACGGCCGCACCACCGTTGCCGATAAACGTGTTGTTGATCACGACGCTGTTTTCCGAGCCGCTGACCAGGCCGATGGCGTTTTCGCCGTTGCGGGTAAAGGTGTTGTTTTGGATGACGTTACCGTTACGGCCGTCATCCGCATCAAACAGTTCCACACCGGCAACGATGTTGTAATCAAACGTCATTCCTTCAATGACGTTAAACTTGGCCCCGGCCATCAGGCGCACGCCGTAGCCAAAGTTCTGTATCGTGCCGTTTTTGATAACCACATTGGCATGACCGGCGTTGCGGATACCGGCCAGCAGGCCGTCCTCTTCACCCGGCTCGATGGGCAGGCCGCTGCGAATCGTGTGGCCGTTGAGGTCCACTTCGATGTCGGGCGCGCCGATTACCAACCCTTCGCCCAGGCAGTCGAGCAGGTCATTTTGCACCACGATGCTCTCGGTGAGCACCTGGCCGCAGATGACCGTGCCCGGTGCGCCAGTGGGTGGCGGCGCAGGTGGGGGCGAGGTGTCAGCTTCAAAGCGCAGTTCAAGCTGAGGCAGCGTGATCGGCGGCGGATCTTGCGCCGTTTCCCGGCTCAAGAAAGCCTGATCGGCCCCTTCGGGATCATTTTCCACAGCGTCACGGATCAGCCAGCCGTAGTTGTCTAGATCGCCTGTCAGGATGTCGGCTACATGAGCCGTCACATCCCATTCGCGGTAGCCATCCCCAGAAGTGGTTTCGGCAGGTGTGCCGGTTGTGCCCGGCTGGTTGTTCCAGGTGACGGTATTTTCCGCCCACGGGCCAACGAGAGGAATCGCTTGCAGCGTTCGTCCGGCCGTGCTGGAACCAGCATAGAGCCGCAGCGTGGCGGACTCCAGCACGCAGTCCGGCGCATCGTTGCTAATGGGGAATTGAAAGAGCGCCCGGGCGTTGGTGCCCAACTCGCTGGAGCGGACGCCCAATTCAGACAGGAGAGCCAGGTTATCCAGCGGCGTAACCTGGTCGATTGTGCCGTCAGCGTTGGCCGTCAGCGTGATGTTAGCGTCATCGCAGTTGAGCGGGGGTAGAACCTCCCAGGTGTAGGTCGCCGGGGTGGGATCCACGTTGTCACCGCCGTCACCGGCGCGCACCTGGAAGGTGTGTGTACCCACGGTCAGATCAGAGAAAGCGGCCGGGTTAGTGCACTCAAGCCAGGCTGTTGGTTCGCTGGTATCCAGCCGACATTCATACTCCAGGAACTCGGTCGGGGTCTGGTTATCGATGCCGCTGAAGGTAAAGGTCGCTGACTTGACATAGCTGGGATTTGGCGGCGTTTCCAGGAAGAAAGTGTCGGGCGGTGTCAAATCCAACACAATTTGGAAGGTGTGAACGGCCGGTGTCGGATCAACATTACCGGCGCGGTCAATGGCCCGCACCTCAAAAGTAAACAGACCTTCTTCCTGAGCTGGCGTTTGCCACGGGCTGGGGCAGCCCAACCAGGCAAATTCAGGACCAGGCGGTTCGATGGGATCGGGTGGTTCCGGCGGCTCGGTCAGGTCGGTTTCGAGCAGGCGGCATTCAAACAGTAATTCTTCTGCGGCCGTTGTGTTGTCGCTGCCGGTGAAGGTAAAGATATTGGTGGCTTCGGTGTCCTGAACGGGTCCGGCCAGGAACTGGGTATCGGGTGGGATTGTGTCTGGCGGCGGGAAGGGACCTTCAAACTCAAAGGCGCCGCTGTCACACAGGTCGTTCTGCGGGCGAATGACCCCGCGGGCGTCGGTAGCTGGGCAGGGGCTGACGCCGCCGTCAACGGCCAGACTGCTCTCTTGAAGGGCCATCGTCAGCACCGGGCCGCCGTTGTCGGCGACAGCATCGAGACCGGCGCTGCTGGCATAAACGCGGTCACGCGTGCCGCGGAAATGGCAGGAGTCGGCATCTTCCAGGTTGCCGCCATGTGAACCCAGGGCAAAGTTACAGTTTTCGCCGAGCAGGTTGCCGGCCACAATAGTGTTACGGAAGATCACCGACGTACTCGGCATGATGGGGAAGTTGAAGCTGGTGCCTTCATCGGCCACACCACTGCCGGCCGGGGCGCTGTTAAGTGAGATGGTGCTGTTGGAAACGGCAACGGCCGCATCCGCATCAATGTACAAACCACCGCCGCGCACCTGCGCAAAATTGCCCACAATGGTGACATTTTCGTAGGTGGCCACGGCATCCCCCAGGCCGTAGATACCGCCACCCAGGGCGGTGTCATCGTTGGCGCCGATGATGGCGCGGTTGTCCCAGAAGGTGGTGCGCTCGACGCGAGTGGTGCCGTCGGCCTGGTTGGCAAAACCACCGCCATTTTCGGCCGTGTTGTCATACACCATGCTGTCGATTAGCGTGAAATCGCCGCTGCCATTGCCCTGAATACCGCCGCCATCTTCGAAAGCTTCATTGCCAAAGATGGTCAGGCGGGTAAGGGTAGTGCGCATTCCGGCATTTTCAATGCCGCCACCACCAGCGTCGGTTTCATTATCGCGTACCACCGTGTCTATGATCTCCACGGTGCCGTGGTTCTCAATGAGAATGCCGCCGCCTTCGCCATGGGCGTGGTTTTCGGCAAAGATGGCGTTGCTCACCGTGATAGGACCACTGCCGCCCAGGGCAGCACCACCGCCACCGCCTTCACCCTCGACAATTTCGCCGGGCACTTCCAGGCTGGGCAATGTTTCACCGGCCAAGTTGCCGATGAACTGTGTGCCGGTGATGGTGACCGCGCGTTCGACGGCCGTATAAACTCCACCGCCTTCACCCGGCGTAATATTGCCGGAGAAACTGCCACCAGTCACGGTGAGACTGGATTTGGAGACAACCGCGATACCACCACCGTAGGCAAACGCAGTATTGTCAGAAACGGTGCTGTCGGTGACGGTGATCACACCTTCGTGATCGCCAAAAAGGCCGCCACCGGCATCAAAGGCAATGTTATCGGTAACGGTGGTGTTGAGGAGGTCGGCGCGGCTGGGGATGCCGGTTTCACTGAGTTCACCGGCGTTAAAAACACCACCGCCTGTAGCCGCAGTGTTTGTGGTAATTGAACCGCCACTGATGGTGAGGGTACCAAATTGAACGTAGACACCGCCACCTTCACCACCGGTACTGTTGCCGCTGATGGTTGTGTTGATAAGTTCCAGCTTCGGCGCGCCCCCAGCACACGGTTCGGGACATTCGATTTCCAGCGGCTCGCCGCTGTAAATGCCACCGCCGAAGGTGGTAGCGAAGCTGTCTAATACATTCATATCTTGCAGGCGAACCGTACCTTGCGACGAGTTGGCGATAGCGCCACCGGCCTCTTCATGGTAGCCGTTTTGCACCGTCATTCCCGAGATTGTGACATTGCCCGCAGCAGCATGAATCTCAAAAATGCGGTCAAGCGACAGCTGCTCAGGCGGCGCACTGGCATCAGGTGGGCCAGCCTGGATGATGGTGGAACCAGCACCCGCCCCGGTTATGGTGAGGGGACACATGATGTCCAGGTCGCCAACCGCGTCACCGCTCTCGCCCAGGTTGCAGTCGAAGATCGGGTCCGGGGGTTCGGGCGGCTCTATTGGGTCGCCAAAACCGGAACCCAGGGTAAGCGTGAAGACTCCAGCCGGCACAGAAATCGTGTCGGCGCCAAGGGAAGCATTGGCCTCTTGAATGGCAGCACGCAGCGAACAAGTGCCCGCACTGGTGACACAAAGGCCATCGCCCGGATTGGCGTCTGCCCTGTCGGTGGTGTCATCGACAGTGAATGTGGCGGCCACGGCAAAACGTGGCTGGCTCATGTAAATGACGGCCACGATTAACAAAAGGACTGTCAAAAATCGAATCTGTTTATGGGTTAAGCGTTTCATCGGTATTCCCTCCATATGCGGGCTGCTACGAGAAATCTTTCGCAAGAACAACTTTCATTTGACCAAAATCACACAACATTATTGTTTTGTTCCGAAGATTTTTTGATCAGGCTGGTCAGGTCGGTAGCCTGATTCAGTAAAACGGGAAAATTATCAAAGACGTGAACCTGGTTTTTGTTGGGGCTAACCAGAATGGTGCGTTGGCAGCCATGTTTCAATACCCTGGTGATGAAACAATTGGCATTACCAGTCACCAGACCTTCTTCAAGGATGATGATTTCCGGCTGAAGTTCCACGACGTTTTGCCACAACGTTTCACAATCGCCGAGAGCTGGCTGATGAATGCGCAAGGTAATTTGGTGAGAAAGCAAATTTTCTAACACATCGCCCAACAATAAATTCTTGGTAATAACTAGGATCCGCATATTGTTAAGCACGGTTGTTAAATAATCTGCTGAGGACAAGGACAACATTCCAGCTTTTCCACCTATGAAAACAATTTCGTGCGTGGTAAAGATGGCCAAAGATCAGGAGACCTGATCCTGGCTTCTAAAAGTCTAGATAATAGGAGGGGATGACGTATACACCTGAGGGGACCTGTTTTGTACCGGTGCGGGTACTGTTTTTGCTGCCCAAAAACAGTACTTTTTTAGTACTTTTTTGATCCGAAAAAGCCACTGAGGAAAAAGAGAGGATTAAGAGCTAAAGGCAAGCCTCACAAATCTCTGTAAGCTCTGTGGCAACTATTCGGCCAGGCACTTGGGTTAGAGGTCGTAACGGCGGGCAAATTCGGCCGCTTCGTAGCGGTTTTTGAGGTTAAGGCAGTGGAGGATACGACTGACGTGGTTTTTAACGGTTTGTTCGCTGAGCACCAGACGATTGGCAATTTGCTGGTTGCTGGCACCGCTGCGCAGTTCTCGTAAAACATCGAGCTGTCGGTTTGTTAGCTGGTCCATAACTTCTTGAGGAATATCCTGGCGGGGTTGGGTTTTGGCAAATTCTTTTAGAATATTGGCCGTGAGGTGGGGGGTAATCGCCGGCTCACCGCGCTGCACGCCGCGCAGATAGGCAATTAGCTGGTTGGCGGGAATTTCTTTTAATAAGTAGCCCCTGGCGCCATAGCGAATAGCTTCAAAAAGGCGGTCATCTTCTTCGTGGATGGTGAGGAAGATGATTTGAGTGGACGGCCGTTCCGCCAAAATCGTTTGGGTGGCATCCAGACCTGTGCCATCTGGGAGGGTAAAATCCATCAAGATGACATCTGGTAAAAGCTGACGGGCCTTTTTAACGGCTTCTTGCACAGACGAAGCACCGCCAACAACCGTGAAGTCTGGCTGATTATCTAGAAGACCAATCAACCCCTCCTGAAACAAGATGTGATCATCAACGATTAGGATTTTCATGAGTGACGTTAAACAGGGTATGTTTTTATACTACTTCAACAAGTTGTTCTGGCAAACAATACCGGCATTTTCTTGCAGGAAGAATAAGGGCAGGAATGATTGTAACCGATATATAGCAAGGACTTATCAATCCTATACCACATCACTTACAAAATTTATTACCATCTATATACGACACAGACGTGAGCTTGGATTGAGGGAAAATGGCATTAAAGCAAAGGGTATCGCAAATACACCTGTGTACCCTGGCCTGGAGCAGATGAGACTGACAATTCAGCATTAATTTCTTCGGCTCGTTGGGCCATGATGATTAGGCCAAAATGACCGTTTCTATGGCCATTGTTGATATTGAACCCAATCCCATTATCCTTCAAATAAACATTTAACGAGTTCTCGGTCCACGTTATTACGAGATTTACGGCCGTCGCTTTGGCATGTCGCTGAATATTTTGCAGGGCTTCCCGAACAATAAATAGGATTTTACGATGGGCCAGTGGCGGCACCTCTTGAGGTCCACCCTCCAGAAAAAATCGAAGGCCCACATCTGCTTCTTTCATCATTGTTTTGGCCTGAGCTATGAGACTCTCAGATAGTTCTGCATCATTCTCAACCTGCATGGTCAAAATGGTTTGCTTGACCTGATTATAGGCTTCGTTGGAAGCATCGCGCATTTGTTTTAAATCGCGCTGCACCGATGAAATATCCAGCGACAGGTCATCGGTGGTTAGCGTTGTTAATTTGCCCTGCAAAAAGGAAAGTGTTTGGGCCAGCGAATCATGCAAATGGCGGGCAATGCGCTGACGTTCATGCTGGGCGGCCACATCCTGCATTTGCTTTACGTCCTGGGATGTGGTTGTACCTAAGGCCAGTGTCATTGCCAGCGAAGTCTGGTTCAGGATGCCGATCTGATCGGCCGTCAAGTGTTTCATCACGGGTAGATAGAGATGTAACAACCCTGGGCCATGATCGCTGTGAAACAACGGTAAGCAGTAACCGTGCAGCTGCTCATCTCTGGCCAGGTCTGACGTTGCGAAAGGATGCAGCCCACGATCTGGCAGGTGAAGGAGGGTGCCACAATAATCGTCGGGGATAGTTGCGGTGAGAGAAGACGGCCGTTTTGCTGGAACCAGCCAACGTTCAGCCGCAATTTTCAGATCGTTGCTCCCTGGCATGGCTTTATACAAAATCACGCCAGCGACGGGAGCAATACTCTCTGGAAAAGCAACAATTATTTTCTCAACTTCTGCCACATCTTTAGCCCGCATCACTTCCTGTTTAAATTGGCGCGAGCGTTCCAATTGGCGGGCAATGCTGTTGCGCTCTGCCTGCAGCGCCAGAAGCCTGTTGATTAACCAAACAGTTACCAGGGGGTAAATGGCCCCAAAGAAGATAACCTCGCGGAATAAATTAATATCGACGGGATTGTTCACATCGAAGTTTTCCAGAACTTCAAAAATGAGAGTCGCACCGGCAAAAAGAAGCAGTAGCAACCAGCGATTTTCAATCAAAATTGTCGCGATGGATGCGCGGTGGCGCAAGAAATAACTCATTGATTTTTCCGTCCTATTACTCACACAAAGTTTTTTCCCTTAAATCATCTAAAAGCTGGAATTCCCTACAAATCAGACACGCTGGTGAAAAGTGCGGGAATCTCACAGCATTAAAGGCACAAGGTTTTCATGGCCTGTCGTAAGCCGATGTGACTGTGATCGTCAGCACATCGGCTTAAACGCCAGAACATTAAACCTCTTCCCTTGTATATAGAAGTGCGACGAAAGTTTGGGAAAAATACAGAAACTGGGTATTGCAGAGGGATTTCTTTGGCTTTTCCCTTCAGGTGGAACTTGCTCTGAGAGACATAGCCGTAGCATGGAAAAAATAAGCAAACCAGAATACGATGCCGGAAAATTTTAAAGCATCTTCTATGAAGACAGTTATGTTTCTTATGGGAATGAGAAGATCTATTATGATTGATAGTCCCCACAGCAAAAGAGCCATGAGAAATAGAATATAGTGTGTTTTAAGAATGTGCCGCCAGGAAAAAAGCAAGTAACCAGACAGAATTAGTACGTAAACCAAGTAGACAATTACTTCTTGGATGTTTAAGTAAACAGGAAATACCTCTTCGTGAAGAAGAAAGGCGTCATCAGCGGTAAACATTATGGAGAGCAAGCCGGAAAACAGGAAAAAGCGCACGTTGTTGGGGGTATCAGAAGAGTAGGTTGAGGTGAATGCGCCCAAGCAGCATACACCAGCCGAAGCGGACCACAACATAATGCCAAGGGTAGACAACAGTCCAATGTAAAAAGGCATGTCGGATACGGTCGCCGGATCTCTCGTAAGGTGCGAAAGGGGTATTCTAAAGTAGAAACTAAACAGGTAGATGGCCAGAAGCGCCAGCATTGTGCCAGCCAAACATACCATGAGCGTCAGTCGTATTTGAGAAAACTGAGATCTCAGTGAAGCCACTCGCAGCCAATTTTTTAGTTCAATAAGGATTCTTCTTAGCATGTTTTTAAGTGGGCCCTGCAAACAAACTACTCTGTTAAAAGTAGTGGTAACTTTGGCCAGCATAAATACAGGACCAAGGCTATTGTATGGCTTTGGGTGATGACACGGCCGTATCACAGAAGCGTACTGGCAAAAAAACAGCGCCTGGTTTGCACCAGGCGCTGTTTGAGCAAAATAACCCTGTTCGACCGTTTTAATTGTCAGCAGGAGCAAACGTGATTACCAGCAGCGGCGGCTGCTCTTCTTTTTCACGGGCGTGGAACTGCTGTTCGTAGCCACTGCCTTTTTCGGAGGCGTCCCGAATCAGGAAGCCGTAGTTGCTGCCGCTTAGCATATTCTGCACCTGAGTCGTGACACTCCATTGACGATAGCCACTCCCAGAGGCAGTGGTTGCCGCCGCCCCGGTTGTGGCTGGCTGATTGTTCCAGGTAACGTCCATTTCGCTCCAGTTTCCGGCCAGCTGGTAGGCTTGCAAGGTACGGCCGTTCACCCACGAAGGTGAATACAGTTTCAATACGGCCGTTTCCACCACGCACCCCGCCGGAACAGCCGGTAAGGTAAAACGCACCAGGGTTCGGAAGTTATCCTGCGATTTCTGCGCTTTTACCTTGAGAATTGAATCGTCTCCCTTGTTATTGTTGGGGCTGTTCTGTTCAATCCAGGCATCGGCCGTGGCTTCAAGCGTGATCGTGGGGCCACAGTCAACAACCGGTGGCGGCAGGATCGTCCAGGCATGGCTGGCCGGTGTCAAATCGACATTACCGGCGGCATCCACGGCCTGGACCTGGAAGGTGTGCTCGCCCGGACCTAGTGCAGTGTACGTAGCCGGAGTGGTGCAGGCGGCGAAGGTCGCGCCATCTAGCGCACACAAAAACGTGCTGTTTGCTTCATTGGCGCTGAAGGTAAACGTGGCGGTTGTGCCCAGCGTATCTGTTTCTGGTCCAGATTCAATGGTTGTTTCCGGCAGCGTACTGTCTGATGGTGGATCAGGCAGCGGTGGAACGGCCGTACACACAACGTTGTAGCATTGTTCCGGCTTATCATTGCCAGCAGCGCTGTTGTCAGTGCCGCTGTTGCCCAATTCGGCATAAATGCCCCAATCCTGGTTATCGTTGGCGACGTTGGCCGTGAGGGTGTGCCCTGCTTTGGTAACAGCGATGCCGTCACTCTGGTTGCCAACGGCCGTATTCCGGTCCAGCCAATTGCCAATCTGTGTTGCCGAATCCGCCACTTCTGCTTCGATGAGGATACCCTTGGCGTTGTTAAAACTGACACTGTTTAACACGATCACGTTATTTAAGGCGTGATCACCCACCTCGATGCCGTTACCAGTGGTGTAGCTGGCATCGTTACCTTCAATCAGATTGCCGCTGGCAGCAGACAGTTCCAGGCCGCCGCTGTTAAAGCGCAGGTCGTTGTCGCTGACCGTATTGTTGTGGGCATTGTCCAGCACAATACCGCTGTCGCTCATCTGGTGAATGTGGTTGGCGACGAGTTCGTTCTCATTGGAATCCTCTACCACAATGCCTGCGTCGCTCCCCTCTGTAAGTGTGTTGGCTTCGATGCGGTTGTTGTTCGCGCCGTCCGCCAGCTCAATGGTAGTGTCGCCGCTGGCGGAGATTGTGTTGTTTCGGAGCGTGTTGCTGCTGGCTGAAGTGAGCAATACGGCCGTATTGTCACTTTCCACAATCAGATTGTCTTCTACAACTGAATTTTGGCTAAAGCCGCTGAGGATGATGCCATAGGCATTGTTTACGGCCGTATTCCCCTGCACCCAATTGCCACTTGCCCCGTCCAACCAGAGCCCGGCATCCTGGTTCAGCTGCAAGGTAAGCGACGAGATGGTTCCATTGGCCGAACCGCTTAGCGCAACGCCGTAATCAAATTCCTGCACCACGCCGTTGGTGATGGTTACGCCGTCATAGCCATCGTTGCGAATGCCGCTGCCCAAACCGACGCCGTCGAGGGTACGGCCGTTTAAATCCACCGTAATGCCCGCCGCGCCAACCACAATGCCATCGCCGGGACAATCTGCCAGGTCATGGCTAAGCACGACATTGATCAGCACAACCTGGCCGCAGCTCACTGTGGTCAATGCAGCGGGCGGCGCTTCGCTCAAGCTGCGGCTGATGTCAGCCAGACCTGCGCCTAACTGGTTCTGGTAATTGGGATTCAGTCCGTCCAGCGGCTGGGCGGTGCTTTGGATGAGTGTGGCAACCACCGGGGCGGGCATCGCCGGATTTTGGCTGCGGATGAGCGCTGCCTGCCCGCTGATAAACGCCGTTGCCATTGAGGTGCCGCTCCACTGAGCATAGCCGTCTATTGGGAAAGTGCTGGTAATGCTCTGGCCAGGCGCGGCAATATCGACCCATGCGCCGTAGTTGGCGAAGGATGCCTTGCTGCCGGTGGGATCAACGGCCGTTACCGCCAAAACAGACGCAACCGCCGCCGGATACTGCTGTAAATCACTATCTAGATTGCCGGCCGCAGCCACAACCACCACCCCGTTCGCTGTGGCCATCCCGACAACGTCTTGCAGCAACGCCGATTCCGTCGGGGTGCCCAAACTGAGATTAATGACGTCCGCTCCATTTTGTACCGCAAATTGGATGGCTTCCGCCAGGATAAAATCGTTGCCCCGGCCGTCCGAGTCCAGCACGCGCAGCGGCATCAGCTGGGCCTGCGGGGCCACCAGGCTGACAATGCCGGCAATGTGCGTGCCGTGCCCAAATCCTTCATCGATCAGGCTGTCACCGTCTTCTTCCAGGCCATTAGCCTCCTCAAGGGGAACAGCATCGTCATCAATAAAATCGTAGCCCAGGGTAGCCAGGCGTCCGGCAAGTTGGGGATGATTCGGCTGAATGCCCGTATCCACCACAGCCACCACCATCCCATCCCCTTGGGCAATAGTATGCGCTTGGGCCAGGTTTAGCATAACGGCCGCATACTGATCTAAAAACGGTGCCGGATCATAACCGCCCCAGGCCCAGGTGCCGCTCGGATCGCCTTCCGGGATGCCACCGATGAAGTTTGGCTCGGCATAAAGCAGCCGGGCATCCGTGCGCATCAAATCCACCACTTCTTGAACGTCCTGCTCGGCTGATATTTGCAGCAGGTAAATGCCCGCACTGCCCAACAGCGTATCCAAAGTAGCGGTGCCGTAGTCACTGTGAATTGCTTCGATGGTCGCGCCGCTGGCCAGGTTCAGCTTCACAACAACCTGATCCGGCTCGTATTCGCCATCGTCGTCATCGGCATTAAGCGGCAGCCAAAACAGGCCCACGATTAAAAGAACGGTTAAAACAACGCCCCCCCACAGAAATAAACGCTGCTTTTGCTTCATCTCTTTTCTCCTTGCCACTTTGATGATGATGAGCATCGGATGACTTTTACGGTTCCAATAAAGTAAATATCGCTACTTTTTCTCCCGGTCTATCGTTGGCCAACGACGATAAACGGTGCCCAATAATACGGATGTGGATATTCCGCTTTTAACGACATCTGGGCTGCGCGCAGAGCGGCAGCCGGTTCCATATCGTCCTGGCTGAGCAGTTCATACCAGCGGGCCATGAGGACGGCCGTTGTCTCATCCTGCGCCAGCCACAAACTAACTACCACCGTAGCCGCCCCTGCCCCCAAAAACGCCCGGATGAGCCCCAAAATTTCATCGCCGCCCATCACGTGGCTGCGCCCTGATTCACAGGCACTCAAGGTGACCAGGGCATTTTGCAGGTTTAGGCGTAGCGCATCTGTGGCCGTTAGCCACCCGTCATGCAGTTTCAGCGAGGAAAACATGGGGTTATCGGCGCGAAACAGGCCGTGGCAGGCCAGGTGCAGCAGCTCGCACTTCTCCAGGCTGGTTTGCAAAGCCTGCACCGTGGCCTGTTCGTCAAGCAAAACTTTGGCTTGCGGCAGGTACTGTGTCACAGCATCAACTTCGGCGGCAACTGCTGGAATCGAGTCGTCGGGCACACCAACAACCAGGGCGTAGTTTCTTTTCCTGGCAGGACGCTGTTGGCAGTGCAAGAAGATGGCCGAACTGGGAGCATAGGTAATTGCCAGGCGGTCAATTAAGTAATTCTCCCCATCAAACAGGGCATGAAACGGCACCTGGTGCAGAAAACCGTGGGGCACAATTGTGAGGGGCTGAGGCGCACGCATGTCCGCTTTGCCTAGAAACGATTCTACTGGCGCAAACAACAGGTGATAAAGCCGCTGCAAAACGCGACGTACCGACAGTTCAAGGGCACTGTTTTGGGCTGTCGTGAATGCAGAGCTGACGCGCATCCGATCCAGCAGCCCATCCAGCCGCCGCAGCTGCTGGCCAACTTCGCTGGCACAGTCTGGCATTCGCTGCACGCCCAATGATTGCCGGTCGGCAACAAAAACCAGGATATCATCTTCAATTACATGGTAGGCGAGCAGGGTAAGGTCTCGGGGGAGCGCTGCTTGAATGACCGAAAACGGCTCGGGCTGAATCCAGGATTCGGGCACTTTGTCCGAGGCCGCCTGCCGCAGTCGCAGCTGGTTGATGGCTCGTTCCAGCTCTGCCGCCCGTTCTTGAACGGTGCGAAGACTGCCTTCGGTCCCACCAATACCGCTGCTGAGCATCTCGTTGTAGATGGCGTTTAGATCGGCTTGCAGGGTGGTTAACTGTGCAGCTGCGGCAGATTCGGCCGTTGGCTCCACCGTGATAACGCCGCTGATTAAATCATACAGGGTGCGCGATTTGGCCCGTTCGGCCACGGTGAAGGCGAGCTGCTTCCCTTCGTCGTTTTCCCAGGCAAGGTAAAGTTGAATCAGTTCATCGTACACGGCCGTTTTATCATGCAAAAAAGCGGTGCGGATTGTTTCCTGGGCCAGGTTGCCGCGTGATTTTTCCACATCAGCAGCGGCGCTTTCTAAAAGCTGGCGGGCTTCTTCGTGGAGCCCCTGTAAGCGGCGCAGCCGTCCCAGGCGCTGCTGCAAGCGAAACTGTATTTGCGGCAGGCGAAACGAATCTGCCAGCCGCTGCGCGGCTAATAACTGCGCCTCAACTTCAGGCGGATCGTCATGCATGAGATCGGCCAGCAGCAGATGTGCGTAGATGGCCGGGATGGGCCAATCTTGCTCGTTGACAATAGCGAGAGCATAGTGGGCGGTGGTGACGGCCGTTTCCCATTTTGCCCTTGCCGCCTGAATGGCCGCCTGTTCTAACAAAACGGTGGCCAGCAGGGGTGTCGGGGTGTTGGTAATTGTTTCCAGGAGGGAAACGGCCGTGGCCAAAACCTCTTCCGCCTCGTTGAGCTCCTTTTGGGCCAGCAGCGCTGCGCCCAAACCCCACAGCGCTCGCGCCCGCTGCGGCATCGCGTTGGCCGTTTGCAACAAGCTTTCGGCTTCACGATAAGCCGCTTCTGCCTCGGCATACAGATTCAGCGTCAAATAGGCGTTGGCCGTATCCAACAGAAGCACATGCTGGTCCACCAGGGCACCCAGCGACGAAAAAAGATCGCGCGCCTGGGCAAAAAACGACAGGCTTTGGCTGTAGTTGCCCAACAACAGGTGGGCGCTGCCAATGTTGCTCAGGCTTTGGGCTTGCAGCATCGTTTGGCCAGCCGAGGCGCGGATGGCCAGGGCATCTTCCAGCACCGCCAGGGCTTCTGTGCCGCGCCCCATTTCCCACAGCAGCACGCCGCGGTTGTTGCGAATATCACCCGCCTGATGGTCCATTTCCAGCGCCAGGTAGCTGGCTTCGGCCGCGTCATAAGCCGCCAGCGCCTCATCAAAGCGGCCTATCTGGCTGAAGCACATGCCCATATTTTGCCGAATCAGCGCCGCCAGATGGGCCAGCTCTGGCTGGGCTTTGTCACCAATTTCATCGAGCACCGACTGCCCTGCCGATAACGCTTCCTGGAACCGGCCCGCCTGGCCCAGGACGTGCATCAACCCCACAGTGGTGCGCAGCGCCGGCAGCGATTGCCCCAGGGCTTCATAGCCGTCTCGGGCCTGCTCAATTAAGCGGCGCGCCTGTTCGAACTCGCCTGCCAGGGCGTGTGTTTGGGCTTGAACATAGGCAGCGCGGGGCAAAACGGCATCAATATCTGCCTCGCTGGCCGCGTCGATGCAGATCAGTGTCAGCTCACGTGCCCGACCCGGATTGGTGCGCACCCATTCGGCGGCAACTTCTAGCAGGCTCATTAAGCCAGCGGTGTGCCAAAGATTGGCTTCCTGTAAAATTTTTATTTGCTGCAATCGTGTTGACATGGCCAACATCTGTTGGGCGGCCAAAAAAGCGGGGCTGACGGGTTCGTCCAGGTTGGTCATACGGAAAGTTCAAGTGCAGGAATGGTAATTTCAAAATGTTCACCGCTAAGAATGAGTTCGTAAGCACCAGTTGAAAGAGCTTTCAGATTAAACTCACCCAGATCATCGGTGAGGGTGCTGTCTAATGTTTTCTGCTCCTGAAGCAACAAAACGTGAATGAGGCTGGCATCACTTTCTTGCAGCGGCAGAACCTGGCCTAAGAGATCAAACTGCTCGCCGCTGCTGCGCTGCTGCAGGGTGCAGATGATGGTGGCGGGTTCGGTGTTATAGACAAGTTGGCGTTGGGTGCCGGAGGAAACGGCCGTGCGCACCCCTCTGGCCATTTGTTTGTGACTGTCAAAACTCAAGCTGGCGATGAGCCTTTTGTAGTCAAAAGTGGATCGACGGCTGCGCGCATATCTGGCAAACCGTTGTTCCAACTGCTCCGTTAGCTCCTCCGGCGGTTCGGCAAACATGATGGTCTGGCTGGCCCAGTAAAATTTGCGCAGCCAGGCCACGTCCTGCTGCACAGCTTCGCCACTCACCGCTACCCGGTCACTGACGGCCTGCGCTTCTTCTTCTGAGAGACGCCCTTCAAGCCAGTCCATCAGTTGATCAAATTCCGGGGGCTTGTTTTTACCCTTCATAATCATGTTCACTTCCTCATCACCCTTTTGTCATTAAACAGGTGGTTAAAAGGGAGTAGAAAAATACAGCAAAGCCAAGATTAACTTCTCTTTCACGTTTCCTGGAGAATGTTGCGCAGCCGGTGCAGGCAGCGGGCACGCATCGGGCCAATGCTGCCCAAGGCCAGCCCCAACCGGTCCGCCACATCGCTGTATGATGGTTCGCTTGCATCAAAAAAAAGCGCCAGCAGCAATTGGCGGCAGGTTGCATCCAGCTGAGATAATCCGTCATGCAGCCAGTTGAGTACCTCCAGGCGCTCGGCTTCTTTTTTGCTGTTCTCATCGGGCAGGAAAACATTGTCGTGTATGGGGGTGTCAACCAGGTTTTGCCGCCGATGGCGATTGATGAGCTGCCAGGTATTGCGCCGGGCAACCGTGGCAATCCAGCCGCCCAAATGGCTGTCTTGGTGCAAAGTATCCAGGCCTTTTAGCAGCATCATAAAGGTAAGCTGTACCACTTCGGCCGCGTCTTCCTGGCCGAGTCCATAGTTCAGAGCAATTGAATAGACAAGCCGTTTGTAATCCTCAACCACCTGTTTCCAGGCTTTTTCATCACCTTGACGACAGGCTTGAATTAAATCCCAATCCGATCTGGCCATGGTAGCTCGCTATCAGCTATTGTCTGGAATGAACATTAAGAAAACAGGCATTTCACTGGCGAAACACCCGTTTCTTGCCAATATATCTTCTCGTGAGAATAAATTGAATAGAGTATTGAATGGTTGCTTTATCGCCTGGCGCTATTCGCCAACGACTTCTAGGAAATACACAACTGAAGGCAGCACCTTCTATTTTGAGCAAGGAACAGATAAAGTTCGTTACTCCTTATGCCTCTCCAAAAGAAACATCGTCGCATTGGCGTCGAGAGCATCGTTTAGGGAGGTGGCGCAAGTCACGAGAGCATTATATGCCAAAACTCAAGAAGGAATCAACAGGAGGGAGGTTAAATCAACAGCTTGCGTGAGCAAAACGGGGGAGTGGTCGTGGATGCGGATTTGATTGCTCTGGGTGTTTACCAGGATGAGGCGGGTACGGCCGTACTTCACCAAATGATTCGTCACACTTATTTCGTTTAGGGTACCCTGTTCCAAAATGATGACCGGCGGCCGGTGAAGATCAATAAATTCAAACAGTCTGTCGTGGTCAAACGAGGCCGGGCTTATCTGGTAAGCGTACAGGTCAACCGCCGCTGAAAGGAGAAATTCTAAAACGTCCCCCAGCAGCCGGTTTTGGGTAATGACTAAAACTGCTGTCTGCTCTTTTACTTGAATTATCGAGTTGGCCATGACACACAAACTTTCTGATTAACGATTGTCTACAATCTGGTATATGACGGCATCATTGTCACGATAAACTTCTTGCACGTTGGGGGCTTTGGCCAGTTGGCCCAGCAGCTCCGTATGATCCAGGTCTGAAAAGATGTAATCAGCGCCAAACTTTTCCTGAATGACCGGGACGGGCTGCGCCACTTCGCCCCTGGTGAGCGCTACCCACTCATCGTACAGCGCGGCATCGTAGCGGGCCATAAAGGTTGGGTCCAGCCCGACCGTGTAGCGCGCCTCGCTGTTGTAAAAGAACAGCCGGGTGAAATCATCCCAATCTGCCTGGAAGACCATGCTGCCCGGTTCGCTGTAAGCGTTTAGCCACAGTGCCGCCGCTGCGTACCGGTTTGCCGGGGCGGAATCGGCCACGGAGGTGCGGGCGGCCTGGACGGTGTGCCAGCCCGGCAGCAACAGCAGCATCACACAGCCCGCCTGCAGCCATTTATAGCGTAACGGCCGTTCCGCCTCCCACCACTGCACCACCATCGGGCTCAAGGCCACAGCGGCAAAAATCAACACAAACGCGGGATAATATTCAATAAAGCGGCGGGCCCGCAGCAGCATCAGGCCAAAGACGGCCGTTACCCCAAACAGCGTCAACAACCGGGCATCCAACCGCTGCCCGTGCCAGTTAAGCAGCAGCAGCGTGCCCACAAAAAGCGCCAGCGCCAGGCTGGAATGCTGCACCAGCGCCCAGGTATCATACGGATACCATTCGCTGCCCACTGGGATAGACGTGGTGCCCACCAGCTTGGCCCACAGATGATGGCCAATAAAGGTCAGGTTTTGCGGGAAGAAGGGATTGACCACCAAACCGATAACAATGCCCGCCGCCGGATTAAGCAGCGCCGGCCAGGGAACACGACGCTCGGTGAGCCATACGGCCGTACAATAAATCCCTCCCAACAGCAGCAGCAGGGGAAAGCCATCATACAGCCAGACGTAAGCGACGCCGAGCGGCAGCAGCCAGCGGTACTTCCGCTGCAGCAGCCAGTGCAGGCCCAGCACCAGCACCAGCAGCGAAGCCGACTGCACGCGCGGCATACTCAATCGGTACAAAAACGGCTCAGACAACGCCAGCAAGGCCACCGTCCACAGCACGGGCCAGCGCACACCCTGCCCGCGCAGCAGCCACCAGATGGCCATAAAGGGCAAAGCGGCCATCAGGATTGCGGCCGTTTTCACCTGCTGCGTCAAGGCCAGACCACCATCTACTACCGGATCAGTATGGGTAAACAGCGCCAGGTAAAGATGATACAGCAGGTGATGGTTGTAAAAATCAGCTTCATTCAGAATGGTAAAAGGCAGCAAGGGGCGCGCGGCCAGCCCTTCCTGGCGGATGAGCAGCGCCATTTTGGCGTGGTAGTAGCCGTCGTTACCGACCAGGGCGGGGGTTGCGGATTGAATGGCGAATAATACGGCCGTCACTACGCCAAACAGCATCACGGCAACGGCCGTTTCCCGGAGCCACGTTGGGGCTTCATCAAGGGTCCACGCCTGCTGCCATTCAGCCTGACGGAAAGCCAGCCACACCATGCCGCTAACCACCATCATCTCCCCACCTTCTTCAAGCATGATGAGCAATTCACGTAAGAAGGGATACGGTTCTACCGATTGCTCACTCATCACCTGCACCATGTCCACCACAATGCCAAAAAAGACCAGCGCCGCCAGCGCCAGCAGCAGCTTTTGCGTAAACCGGCGGGCATCGAGGTCGCTGTGCTGGTAGGCAAAAACAAGTGCCGTCAGGAAGAACAAACCGCTGACGCCGGAGAAGATCATTTCTCCCAGGTCTTGAGGGCGGAGCGTGAGCAAAGTGGGCAAATCGGCCGTTTCCGCCAGCCACAAACCAACCTCTTCGTGCAGGCGCAGGGCGTCATCCAGCAGGAAGTGGGCAAACAAAACGCTCCAAAACAGGTACAACGGCCCGCGCTGCCGCCGAAACAAACTGGCTAGCAGCACAATCAGAACTGTATATTTCAGATATTGGAACCATTCGCCATACCCGCCATCGACATCCACAAAAAAGTCATGATTGCTCAGCAGCAAGCCATAAGCCAGCAGAAAATGGGCCAGCAGCAACAGGAAATCGCCAACCAGCAGGCCGACAATAAGGCGGGTGGACCAGGCAGCTTTTGCCCAGGTCCACGATTTTTGTGTGTGAATGGATTTTGTTATCCAGGCGTTCAGGTCAGTCATAATTTAAAGAAGGGATAGCCTGGCCCAATCTTTGTGATTGGGCCAGGCTTGCACCAGGCATTAGCCGTTGTTGTTACCGTTACTGTTACCTCTAGGCGGTGGCGGCTGCGGCGGCTGTGGGGCCGGTGGCACAATGATGACAATCGGCTGGTAGATGACGATGATGCGTCCCGTGATCACAATGGTGCCATCGAAGGCGATGCAAATGGGGAAGGTCACCACGCTGTCGATTTTTACATCGTCCAGATCGTCATCGAAGTCGTCATCGTCGTCCAGCGTGAGCGCTGGCCAATGTTCCAGCGTGAGCTGATTCCCCTGAATGCCTTGAAGCGTGGTATTGATGACAAAGCAGCCAAGACCAAAGCGGGGGGTTAACGGCCGTATCGCCACCACCCGCCACATCCCATCCGCCATCAAACGAATGCGCACCCACACCAGGTCGCTCACGATGATATTGCCCTGAATGCTGGTATCGTCCGACAACACAAGTGGCAGGCCGTTAACCACCCAGGGATCGATGCTGTTGACCACACCAACCAGGACAATCGTGTTGTTTTCGTCATCATCGTCGCCAATGCGGTTGAAAGGTTCAATGCTGGTGGCCACCCAGGTTCCGTCACTCAGGATGATCCCACGCACCCGTACTCGATCCCCCACGACGATTCCTGGGGCAACGGCCGTCCATGCCCGCGTCTCAAAAGCAATGCCCGCCACCTGCCACGGATCGATGCTCTGCACCTGCCCGGTAAAGACAAACCCCGGCAAATCGTCATCGTCATCATCGTCGTCATTTATCTTGCGTATGCGTTCCGCCAGCCAGGTGCCGTCCGGCAGGATACGGCCGTCTACCAGCACCAGATCACCCACCGCCACATCATCATCGACGCCAACGGTGTCGTCATCCACGGCAACGGTTACCCCAGAGATGGTCCAGCTATTGTCCCCCAACGCTTCTACCAGGCCGGTAAACCGGAACGGCTGCCCCGCCTGGCTGTTCAAAGACTCAATGCGTTCAGCCCGAAGCGCACCACCGGCCGCGATGACGCCGGTAACCTGCACTGAATCACCCACAACGATCCTCTCGTCAATTTGCGTTTGCGCGTCCACCAGCACCATCTGCCCGGCCACCGTCCACGCAGTAGGCGTGATGGCATCCACCTGGCCAGTCAGGGTGAAGTGGTTGGTCACCGCACGCCGCAGCAGGACGATGCGGTCGGCCTGGCGGCTGCCGTCATCCAGCAGGCGGCCTTCCACCCGCACCAAATCACCCACCTGCGGATTGCCCACGATGATGGTCTGATTGTTGGTTTGGAACGTCTGCCCGCCAATGATCCAGGCCGGGCCAATCTGGCTCACCTGTCCTTCCCCAGAGATGCGAAACGCGGGTGCTTGCGGCGGGCTTCCGGCCAAAACGGCCGTTGATTGCCCGGCCACCACCTGCACTACCTGGTTCAACCCAGACACATCCACCCGCCCTTCGCTGACGGCAAATTGGGCCAGCAAACCCGGCGTTACCACCACCTGGAACTGGGTACCGCGCGCCAGGCCGGAACCGGCAGGTGTGTTCACTTCATAGACAGACCCGCCGTCATCGCGGAACTGGACCCTGTGCTCACTTTCACCAACATGCTGGGTCAGCACCACGGTGCGAAAACCTTCTTCTGGCCGCAGAGCATTCAGCTGGTCGATAGAGAGCTCGCTGTTGGCGCTCAGCGTGGCCTGGCTGCCGTCATAAAAGGTCAGGGTCGCCAGCGAGAGGTCCCCGGTGCGAATTTGTTGCCCGGCGGTGAGGGTGCTCTGGCGCGGCACGGTTTGCCAGCTGCCGTCGGCGGTTTGCACTTCTACCAGGCCATGCACGATTTGCAGAACGGCCGTTTGCGCATCAACTTGCAGCGGAAATTCGGTCAGGGGCAAAAAGAGTTCGTAGGCCGGATTGTCACCGTCGGCAGCGGCTGTTTCGGTGGTGGGGGCGGGAACGGCCGTTTCGTTCTCTTTACCAATGTCCACAACGGCCGTCTCAGGGCCATCTCCACCTTCTGGCTCCGCTACCGATGCCGGTTCATCTCGTTCGGCTTGCGGGGCCGGGCTGCTTTGCTGCACCCGATACAGCCAGACGCCGCCCAGCAGCAAAACAACCACCAGCGCTGCGCCCAGCCCCAGGGCCACGTCGCGCCGCCGCAGCAAGCTGTCTACCTGCGTGCCCAACCAGGTTAGAAAACGCACCAGCAGCGCTGCGAAACCAGATGCGGCCGTAACATTCTCCGCAACCCCAGGGTGACTCTTTGGCAGCATCTCGGCCGCCGCCGCCAGGCGGGAGCGCTGTTCCGCCACCAATGCCTCATCTTCCTCGGGGAAGGGTGTTTCTTGCAGCATCGCTGCCAGACGCAGCAGGCGTTTTTCCTGCTCAGGCACATCGGCCAAAACTTCATTTAAGGGATAGCCCATTTCCAGCTGGGCCAGTTTTTGGGCAAACAATTCTTCCGAATCCATTTTGTGCGTCCTTCCGTTCACGGTGTTCATTTCATTGCCACTTCCAGCGCGAGCAGACCACGATGCTGTTGTGATTTCACGGCCGCAACGCTTTTATCCAGCATAGCTGCCACCTCTTTGAGCGAGTGACCGAGCAAAAAGCGCAAAATGATGACCTCGCGCTGGGTTTCATCAATTTTGGCCAATGCTTGCTGCATTTCTTCCAGCGCGAGCTGGCGCTCAACCAGCCGGGCCGGATTGTCGTTCCGGCTGTTTATCTCGTTGGCCATCACCAGGGGCACATGCTGGTACTGGTTTTCTTTCCGGCCGATGTGATTGACCACGTGATTGTGGGCAATGCGATACAGCCAGGCAGAAAAGGGGACATCTATGGACCGATAATCGGCCAGATGAGTCACCATTTTCAAGAAAACCTCACCCACCAAATCTTGCGCCAGGTGCGTGTCGAAAATACGCGCCCGTACGTAGCGAAAAATTCGGGTGTGGTGCCGATCGTAAAGAATTGTGAGGGCTTCACGCTCACCAGCCTGGGCGCGTTCTACCAATTCGGCATCGCTCAAATCTTGCATGGCGTTTCCTTTCAGGTTGTCAACTGATTTCCATCGGTTTTAGCGATGAATTACCGTCACGGTCTGCTCGTGTAACAAAAAAGTGGTAAAAAGGATTCAAATTGATGCATTACAGTTTTCCCGAAAAGCCAGTTTGCCTGACGCAAGCTGTTTCTATAAACAGAGGGCACATGAAGTTAAAAAATACAGGCTCTTTGGGAATTCAGGGGGTTTACAGCCCGTGAAACGTGAAACGTGACCAGAGGGCCATCACGTTTCACGCTTCACGTTTCACGCCAAACCCCACGAAATCCTGAAGACCCACAATACATTACCGGATCCGCACTGCTTTATATACTCGCAAAGAGCATAATCTTATATTTTTGCCAGAGGTAGTACGGTTTTAAAGTGCCTGCTGCCAATATAGGTGTCGGCACAATAGTTCAGAAGGGCCCTTATGAACACAATCAGGCCCGCCATCTCCAGACTCTCCTCAACAGTAGCAATCATGCTATACGTCCAATTCTCGTAGCCGTGTAATTCAGCATGGCTGCTCCCGATAAGCTCAACGCCAATGGCTCCGCCAATGTAGACGATCGCAGCTAGCATAAACCTGATCCTTGTCGCCGCCGGGAGATCCAATAAGAATTTCAAAAAGAACAGCCCAAGAACGCATACAAGCGTGATGCCCGGAATGACCCAGGGGAAATAGAACACCCCTAGACTGCCATCACCTAACAGCCTTCCAACAGGTATATTCAGCCGCTCATGAAATTGAAATGCTTCATCAACTGCCATGAGCAGGAATCCCAATGAAAGAATTGCCCATTTTGACATATGAGGACTCTTCTGCTTGCCAGAAAGTATGGCAACGGCCGTAAGCAGGAAAGCAGCAATAAGGATGAGAAATACAGAGAAATAGGTAGGGATGTTCTGCTCCGTGTCAACGTAGAAGAGGGGAACAAGCCCATTAAGAAAAGCATCCCCAAGCGCATACTTTGAGAACTGCCCGCCGATGCTGAGAAGAACCAGAAGTAACGCTCCCGCGCCCAACATACGAGTAAAAAACTGGGTTCTTTCGAGCATGTTGCGCCATATACCTTGGGCAAGAAAGAGAAGCCTGTCCTGGTCGAGGACAAAGCACACCTTGCCGGCATGGTCGCCATAGAAAAAGGCAAGATAGATGACGCAGCCCGCCACGAGCATGGCGATGAGGGCACCCCAGAACAGGCCTGCGCTGGCGAAAAGCACCGCCCAGGTGAGTTGGTAAATGATGAAGAACAATTCGCTTAGCACATATGGCCAATGAACTTTGACGTGATCGTTCTTCCTGACCATTGATGCACGACCAACAGCAGGTGAAATTTGATGCGTGTCCCGGAGAGTGACCGAGGCTGCTTTGGGAGTGCGTTCAAACTCGCTGTGCAGCGGGCCGAACAGCCCCTCAGCAAAGGCGTTGACCTGATGCGCGAGCATACCGGTGCCAAGGGCAGCCAGCGGGAAAGCCCGCCCGAATCGACCCAGAAACCTCGTCAGGCTGAGCGGCTCGGCGTAGGTGTATTTGGTCTCAAGCGCGGTAATCGCGGCAGACAACGTCAGCCACACCATGCTGGGCAAAAGGTAGGCTGCCACACCCCATGCGGGGCTGAGAGCGCCAAGCCAGAGGCCGGTGAGGATCGCAAACGGCAGCACCAACATCCAAACCGCCCACAGGGGCCACTGCCACGAGATGCACATCAGATAGAACAACTGCAACCGCCGCAGCCATGACGCGGAATATCCAAAAAGCAAGGTGCGCAGATGCAGGCGCTGGACTTGCACCCAGCCCTGCGTCCAGCGTTTCTGCTGGGCTTTGTAGGCAGTGTAAGTGGTCGGCAGCTCCGCGGGTACAACAATCTCTTTTACGAACTTCGTGCGATACCCGGCGAAGAGAACCCGGAAACTTAATTCGCCATCCTCTACCAGGCTGGCAGCACGCCAACCACCGGCAGCCTCAATCGCCGAAGCCCGCCACACCCCGGCGGTGCCTGTGAAGTTGACGAACTTCCATGCGGCGGACCGCCGGGCCATTTGCAGTGTGTGGTGATCGTCGACCCATAACGATTGGGCGAGCGTCAACGCTGACTCGTCGTGGTTGAGGTGACCCCATTGGGCCTGGACCAACGCCAGGCCGGTGTCAGGCTGACCGTCCGGCTGATAAAAATGCGGAATGGTCCGCAGCAGAAAGTCTGCCGGGGGCATAAAATCGGCATCGAAGATGACCAGGAACTCAGCCTCTGTTCGGCGGCGTCCTGCCTCAAGGGCACCTGCCTTGTACCCGTGGCGATGAGTCCGGTGCAGGACGCGGCAATCGATCCCTCGTGCCCGGACCTCGGCGCTGACCAGCTCAACCAGCCAGCGGGTGTCCTCATCGGTGGAGTCATCCAGCACCTGAATGCTGAGCCGGTCTGCAGGCCAGCGCATGTTCGCCGCCGCCTCAATCACGCGACGCGCCACGGCATGCTCATTAAACATCGGCAGCTGCACGCACACGGCAGGGTAAACCGCCGGCATCCGGCCTGGCTGCTCTGCAGCACGACCTTTCCAGTAGTAGCCTAATCGCTCGCCAATCCCGAAGATAAGAAAAAACAGGATTCCGAAAAACGGCAGGTGCAATAAGGTGGTCAACACCCACCAGCCAGGGCTGCCCGCCTCGAACCAGGCCGCGCCCGCGCTATCGTGGGTAGCATAGAGGAAAAGCCCGGCGGCTGTGGTAATCGTAATCACAAGGATGCCTGGCATCCACCAGCGGAATCGGACTTTCTGTTTTGGTTGGATCACATTGAGAGCTGCTTTTGTCGTTTGGTTCATCTTTGTTTATTTATCTCCTTCAACGCTTTGTTCTTGAACCTGCAGATCAGGCTCACAAGCAAACAGAGGGTGTTTGAAGCAAATAAATACACAAAAGGCGAGAGTTACGGGATTGTCTAATGGTTTGCCTGGCTTTGTTTCATATTTCAACGCTTGCTACAATCTTGTTAACCTGACTTTGAAGCGTATGCGTAACTACAAAAATTTCTCACCTACCCAACTGGTTGAAGCATGTCGCCAGCAAGATTATCTTGCCTGGAACGAGTTGGTGACACGTTATGAACGCCTGGTCTACACCGTGCCGCTGCGCTATGGCCTGCCACAGGCGGAAGCAGAGGATGTTTTCCAGACGGTGTGGTTAGCGCTGCTCAACCACCTGGATGCCCTTGAGCAGCCGGAGCGCGTGGCGGCCTGGCTGGTGACAACAGCCAGACGCGAAACCTGGTCACGGCGGCGCGGCGCAGATTTTGAGCGGGATGCTGGGGTGACAGTGGAGCAGTTGGACAATCCCAACGAAGAAGATACGAGCGAGGAAATGATGGTGCAGTATGAACGGCAAACGGCCGTTCGCCGGGCCCTGTCACGCCTGGAAGAGCGATGTCAAAGGTTATTGAAGCTCCTCTATTACACCACCGAAAAACCAGAATACACCACAATTGCCAATGAGCTGGACATACCGGTGGGTTCCATTGGCCCCACCCGCGCTCGCTGCCTGGAAAAGCTGCGCAAAGAAATGGAGGAATGAAAAGGCAACTTGCAGTTGAGTCATTTTTACCTGTATTTGTCAGACAGGCTGCTGCTCTGTAAAAGCAAAACCACAAATCAACAATGGCGCATTTAACGTTTGAGCAACTGGTAGATTACATAGATGGGCGTTTAGACTCAGCCGAGTTGGCGGAAGTCCAGGCACACCTGTCTACCGGCTGCGCCTCGTGCCAGGCAGATCTGGCGTGGCTGGAGCAAACGTTGGGCGCAATCGCCGCCGATGATTGGATTTCACCACCACCTGAATTTAGTGAAGCCGCGCGGCAGTTGTTTCCTGTTTCGGCAGCTCCGGTTCCAACGCCGATCTGGCAGCAACCTCAGGTTTGGGGAACGGCCGTACTCATAGCTGCGCTTCTACTCTTTAGCTGGTTCTACTTCAGCCGCCTTGAACCGATTGAGCCTGAACCTACCCCGGCACCAACCGCGACAGTCACCCCTGTTTTGCCAACGCAAGAGGAATTGGTGGCAACGGCCGTGCCTGCCACCGCCATACCAACCTTAAGTGCAACAGCAACCACCCAGATTACCGCAACGGCCACCAGCACAACAACGGAAACCCCAACATCCACGGCAACGCCTTTGCCGACCGCTACTTTGACGGCAACGGCCGTTCCCCCCACCCTGACATCCGCGCCACCAACTCAACCGCCGCCACCGCCACCCAGCCAGCCCACGCCGCCACCCGATGACGACGACGATGATGACGATGACGACGACGATTAATGGGAAGATTCAGAATTTGATTGCCTCGTGATAATAGGTGGTTTGGCAACATCTACCCAAACCGGGCCAATGCTGTGCAAAAAATTCAGCCAATTTGAAAATCGCAAACTCCACTGTATATTGGCACCACATGAAACCAAGTAATGAAGCGCTCATTCAAGCCTGTCGCCAGGGTGACGAAACCGCCTGGGAAACATTGGTCAGACGATACGAGCGGCTGGTCTTTAGCATTCCCCGTAAGGCGGGTTTGGACCAGGAGCGGTCGGCCGAAGTGTTTCAACAGGTTTTTGCCACGCTTGTGGAGCACCTGGACCGGATCGAGCAGCCAGACCGGATTGCTGCCTGGCTGGTGACAACCACCCGCCGGGAAACGTGGCGCTTTAGCCAGCGCGAACCCGTCACCCAGCCACTTGATGATGACCGTGTGTCGGAAGCACAATACCTGACCAGCAATGATCCGCTGCCAGACAAGGTTTTGCAGCAGCTTGAAGAACAAAATGAGATTCACCTGGCTCTGGCCGAGCTAGACGGCCGTTGCCGCCGCCTGTTAAATCTGCTCTTTTTTCGTCCAGACCCACCATCTTACGCTGAAATCGCGGCAGAAATGGACATCAGCGAAGGCAGCATCGGTCCCACCCGCATCCGCTGCCTGAAGAAATTACGCCGCCTGCTAGGCAAATCCGATCGGTTCTGATGTATTTTTAGGTGCGGACATTCCTCTTTATAAGTAGATGGCTGCTGAAAAATGAACCGCGGAGGACGCAGCGAAAAGGACTTTTTTCAGTGGACTTGTAGATAGAAAAATTCGATTGAGTTTAGTAGAGTAGCATCGTGAAAAAATTCTCTTCCCACATTCGTTTTGAGCGATTGGTTGACCTGGTGGAAGATCGCCTTTCTGCCGATGAACAGTCACAAATTGTGGCCCATTTGGCCAGCTGCCCGCAATGTACGGCCGAAAAAGCATGGCTGGAGCGGGTCATCGGCTTGATGCGGGCTGACAACTCCGAAAGCGCGCCAGCCGCGGCTATTGACCGTACACTCAGGCTGTTCCAGGCGCGCCAGGCCAAAGCAGCTCCCAGGGAGCGGCGGCGGATTTTTGCCCTGCTCCAATTTGACAACACCTTGCCACCGCTGGCATTTGGACTGCGTTCAGGCCAGGCGCAAACTCACCAGCGTCTTTACAGTGCCGGTGATTTTGATTTGGACCTGCGCCTGAAACCGGCCGGGGAGAAGTGGGTAGTATCGGGGCAATTGTTAGGTCCAGCAACCAGCGGCCAAGCTGAATTACGCGGGGAATCCACTCAAGTAAAGGCCGAACTGAACGAACTGAGTGAATTTACGCTGACGGCCGTTCCCTCTGGCCTATACACTTTGATTCTGCACCTGGATGAAATTGAAATCGAAGTCACCACACTGGAGCTTGGCTGAATTTCATGGACCACTTCGAGTTTGCCAATCGCCTGGTAGACGCCAACGACGAAGGGCGGCTGGCGCTGCTGGGGCAGCAAAAACCTTTCCTGGATTTGCCTCTGGCCTATGCGCTAAAAGATATTTGCTACAGCGCCTGGGGCAGCGAGCCAGACCGGACCGTTCGCGCGGCCAATGCCCTCACTGCTCTTGCCCGGCACCTGGGGCATCCTGAAGTTCAGGCAGTCGCTGATTGGACCAACGGCATCGCGGCCATCATCACCGGGCAAATGGAATCAGCTTTGAAAAACCTTGATCAGGCCGCTGAGCAGTTTGAACAGTTGGGCCAACCGCATACGGCCGCCGCCACGCAGGTCAGCAAAGTCATGGTCCTGGCTATCCTGGGTCAATACGACGCGGCGCTGGCCAGCGGCCTCAAAGCGCGCGACGTGTTTCTGGCGCATGACGATTTACTCGCCGCCGGAAAAATTGAACAAAATCTGGGGAACCTGCACGTGCGCCGCGACCGTTACGCCGACGCGGAAAAGCTGTACCTGGCGGCCCGGGAACGGTTCGAGCAGGTTGGTGACGCCACCCAGTTAATGCAAATTGAAGTCTGCCTGGCCGTGGCCCTGGCGGCTCAACATCGTTTTCGTGAAGCGGCCCAACTATATGCAACAGCGTTAGCTCAGGCTGAAGCTGCCAGGCAGGCAGTAACACAGGCTGAGATTGAGTGTAATCTGGGCTGCCTGGCCTTGTTTCAGGGGCAGTATGATGTTGCCCTGGAATATCTGGAACGCTCCCGGCGGCGTTATGTCTCACTGGATATGCCTCATGAAACGGCCGTTGCCGAACTAGAACTGGCCGATGCTTATCTAGAGCTCAATCTGGCGCCCGAGGCATCCGAAATTTATACACGCATCGCGCCCATCTTCGGCCGGTTGGGCTTGCAGGCGGAACAGGCACGGACGCTGGCCCATCACGGCAGGGCTTACCTCTTGCTGGGTCAGGCCGAACAGGCACAAAAAGTGCTGGCTGAAGCAAGAAAGTTGTACCTCTCTGAAGGAAACGAAGTTGGTGAAGCCGTTGTCACGCTGACAGAGGCGCAGCTGCATCACCTTACCGGCGATTATGAAGCTGTGGTGGCTGCCGCTGGACACGCAGAGGTTCCTTTGCTTCGAGCAGGTACCTGGGGTCGCTATCTGCTGGTGCGGTGGCTGCAAGGTGAAGCAGTGCGTTCGCTGGGACAAACGGCCGCAGCGCAGGATATTTTACGCACAACCTTACAGCAAGCCGAGCAGCAAATGACGCCTCAGATTGCCCAGCGCTGCCATACATCTTTGGGGATGTTAGCAGCTGAAGCCGGGAATCTGGCTGAGGCGGAAGCATCGTTCAAACAGGCCGTGGCGCTCATTGAGGAACTGCGCGCGCCCCTACCGGCAGAAGAGTTCCGCACAGCATTTATTGCCGACAAGTTGACGGCTTATAACGAACTGGTTCGCCTCTGTTTAAATGATGATCGGCCGGAGCGTATTGTGGAGGCTCTGGGCTATGTGGAGCGAGCCCGGTCGCGCGCTTTGCTGGATATGTTGGGGGGCGCCTTCAAGGGGCGTCTAAATGCCACCGATCCGTTTGAGGCAGACCTGCTGGCGCGGCTGGAAACGCTGCGCGAAGAGCTGAACTGGTATTACAGCCAGATCAACCGCCCTTCTGATGACACATCTTCTCGTGGCCCCCAGGCGATGGTGGCAATGCATGAAGCTGTTCGGGAACGGGAAACGGCCGTTCTGCAAATAACGCGCCAGCTTCAGCAGCTGGGCAAAAGCAGCCTGATTCAGGTTGAGCCATTAGATCTTGATTTCCTCCAGGATAAATTGGCGGAAGACAGTGTGCTGGTGGAATATTTCAGTCTGGATGGCGAGCTGTTCGCCTTTGTGGTTACCAACGATCGCGTTGATGTTGTTCGCCAGCTAGGCGGCGAGGCAGACGTTCAGGCGGCTTTAAACCAGCTGCGTTTTCAACTGAACGCCATGCGTTATGGGTCCACTCGATTAAACAAACACCTGGGGCAATTAACCAGCCGGACCCGATACTATCTTGGTGTGTTGTATGATTTGTTGTTACGGCCGTTAGCACCCAAACTAGACAAAAAACGGCTCATCATCGTGCCCCATCGCGTCTTGCATTACGTGCCATTTCACGCCCTTTATGATGGCAGTGGCTACGTGATGGAGCGACAGGAAGTTGTGTATGCGCCCAGCGCCAGCGTGCTGCATCACTGTTTTGCCAAACCCACGCGCCAGTGGCAGCGCGCCCTGATCTTAGGCGTGCCGGAGGTCAACATACCGTACGTACAGGAAGAAGTAACGTCACTCGCCTCACTTTTTCAGGAAAGCACCTCACTAATAGGTGAAGAAGCCAACCTCGCCGCCCTCAGAACCCAGGCTCCCTATGCCGATCTCATTCATCTGGCCTGTCATGGCCAATTCCGGCCAGACAACCCCCTGTTCTCAGCCCTGCGCCTGTCAGATAGCTGGTTGACGGTGCGCGACACGTATCATCTAGATTTGCAACAGTGCGGCCTGGTGGTTCTCAGCGCCTGTGAAACCGGCGTAGGCGCTTTAGCCCCAGGCGATGATCTCATCGGCCTGACCCGCGGGTTTATTTCTGCTGGCGCGCCGTCCCTCATTGTTAGCCTCTGGATGGTAGACGATGAGATAACGGCCCAGTTGATGCGCACTTTTTATCAACGTTTGCTTGCTGGGGACAATCCTGCGGCCGCACTGCGGTTTGCCCAACTTGAGCTAGCCAAACAACATCCCCATCCCTTTTTCTGGTCGCCTTTCGTTTTGCTCGGTCGCTGGTAAAACTAATTTGTGCCGAATTTTTCCTGGCCTGTATTTTTTAATATCCCCTTCTACTCTGTTTAAGTATCTGAGTATTGATCGACTTTTGTAGGAGTAGAATAAATGTTTGCCAAATTCAGCTCACGGCTTCTCTTGATCCTTTTCCTTGTTACCGGATTTTTTCTGCTTGCCGCCAGTTACCCGCCCGGCGTTGTGCAGGATGGCTATCTCCCAGATGAGGTGGTAGTCAAGCTGGTTCAAGCGGCCGATTTACCCGCTGTCGCCGCTGATTACAATCTTGATCCCCTGCCACTTGACCAGTTTGGCACGCGCCCAATTTTCCGTTTACGCATTTTGGATGGTGTTGAGCCAACCGACCGTGCTGAAGCGCTGGCAGCAGATGCGCGTGTAGTGTACGCTGAACCCAATTTCCTGGGGCAAGCCCCCGAAGGCAGGCAAAGAACACCATGGGCCATCGGTGGTGGTTCAGGTGAGTACGTTGACCAGTGGGCTCCGGCAACCCTGCGGCTGGCGCAGGCTCACACCGTTACCGAAGGGGCCGGAATCACAGTGGCTATCCTTGATACCGGCGTTGATCGGTTTCATTTTGCTTTCGCTGATCGGCTGATGGCCGGTTACGATTTTGTGGATATGGACGACGATCCGAGCGAAGTAGGTGTATATGGCCTGGACCCGGCTTACGGTCACGGCACGCACGTGGCCGGTATTGTCGCCTTGACCGCGCCAGAGGCCACTCTGCTGCCGGTGCGCGTGCTGGATCGTGATGGGGTGGGCAATATTTGGGTACTGGCTGAAGCACTGGCCTTTGCCGTTGATCCGGACAGCAACCCGCTTACCAATGACGGGGCTGACGTCATCAATATGAGCCTGGGAACCACACGCCGCACGAACCTGTTAGCGGAGATCGTCGCCGAGATAACCTGTGGGCGTGGAGAGCCAGACGATGACGATGATGAAGCGGATGACGATGACAGTAATTGTTCAGGCGTGGCTGGCTATGATGTCGTTGTAGTGGCCGCGGCTGGCAATCGTGGGGCAGCCATTGCTGAATATCCTGCGGCCGAGCAGCAGCCGGGATTGCTGGCGGTAGCCGCCAGCACCCCCATTGATACGCTGGCTGACTTCTCCTCGTTTGGTTCATGGGTGCAGGTGGCCGCACCGGGCGAGTATATTCTCAGCAGCGTACCGGGTGGCGGTTATGGTACCTGGAGCGGCACATCAATGGCGGCTCCGTTTGCTGCTGGTCAGGCGGCTTTAATGCGGTCAGCGTTCCCCGAATTGTCGGCGGTTGAGGTTGTGGAGGAGGTTGAGGAAACGGCCGTACCCATCACCGGTCCGATTCCTTTGCGTATTGACCCGGCAGCTGCTCTTGGCCTGCCCAGCCTGGATGAGGGTGCATGCTGGGGCAGCCTGGGTTCTGTTGAAGTGGATGATCTTTTCGTGCCTTCGGGTGCTATTTGCTCGCTCCAAGGCACCAACATAGATGGAGCCATCACTGTTGAAGAAGACGCCACGTTGCTAGCCAGCCAGGTCACTGTCTCAGGCGATATTAAGGCTGGAAATGCCAGCCTCGTTATTGTAAAAGCTGGTTCAATTATCGCAGGAAACATTGAACTGAAAGAAAGCAGTTCAGGTGAAATTACCGATGTACAAGTTGATGGCAATGTTCTCTTTGAATCCAACAGTGGAACAATTGACGTGATAGGCAATTGGATCGGTGGTAATTTGCAGGCTTATAAAAATACAGGCACGCTCACCCTGACGAACAACATCATTGAAGGCAACTTGCAATGCAAGGAAAATAGTCCACCACCTGACGGCAGCAATAACATTGTCCACGGCAATCGGGAAGACCAGTGCGTTAATCTAGGGAATTGACCTGACAGAAGCCAGCCTTTTTCTTTTGTCCTATCAGCTGCCTATCGACTACAATAACGGAGTCGCCTAAAGCTGACTTTTCAATAAAACACGTGGGGAGACTATAGGCGTCTGGCAGTTTCAGATTGCCACTGCCTATACCACAAAGGAATTCCAGGAGAAACAATCCATGCAAAAACAGTTAGTCATCACCGTCACCGGCAATGATCGCGTTGGCATTGTGGATGACGTGACCAAAATTATTCTGGCCTACCAGGCCAATGTAGAGGCCAGCCGCATGGCCCGTTTGGGAGGCGAGTTTGCCATGCTCATGCTGGTTTCGGTTGCCGAAGATCAGCGCAGCGGCCTGGAAGAATCCCTTAACAACTTGCGCAGTCAGGGATTTGAACTGGCCATCCGACCCACCGAGCCCACTGCCGCCCAAAGTTTTGTGGGCTGGTGCAGCTACCAAATTGGCGTTCGAGGGGCCGACCACGAAGGCATTATCCACGAGGTAGCCCACCAGCTGGCAGAGCAAGGAGCCAACGTGGAAGCGATTGATACCAGTACGGAAGATGCGCCGTTTGGCGGCACCAAGCTCTTTACAATGAGCGCTACGGTGTTAGCCCCGCCAACCCTGTCCCAGGCCAGTTTGCAAGAGGAGCTAGACGCGGTTGGTCAGGAGCTGAATGTGGATATCACCGTGGTCCAGCTCGGCGACTATGCGATTGGCTCGCCCGAAGGAGCCAGATAACGCTCACGGACACACAGACAAGCAGGATGGGAAAAGCAGATTCCCTTTGCGTGACGCAGAACTTATTACGCCTGGGTCAATTCCCACAGCTTGCTAGGGCTAAGCGGAATCTGCCGGATTTCCAGGCCTGGCTTATCCAGCGCATCTTCTACTGCCTGGGCAAAGAGCGGCCCGGTCGGAATTGCGCCAGCTTCGCCCGCGCCTTTGATGCCCATCGGGTTCAGCGGTGAAGGCGTTACCTCGTGGCCGATTTCGACGTTGGGCACGTCCAGCGCCGTCGGCAGCAGGTAGTCCATGAAGGAACCCGTCAGGATTTGCCCCTGCTCGTCGTAAATAATTTGCTCGTAGAAGGCGTTGCCAATGCCCTGGGCCACGCCGCCCTGAATCTGGCCGTCCAAAATGAGCGGGTTGATCACCTCGCCGCAGTCGTGCACCACCACGTAGCGCAAAATTTGCACATCCAGCGTGTCGGGATCAACTTCTACAATCATGGCGTGAACACCACTGGCAGTGGCGCCGTATTCGGGGCCAAAGTAGTTGGTGGCCTCCAGCCCGGGTTCCGTGCCCGGTTTAACCGCGCCGCGCATGGGGTTGGCCTGCTGCGCCAGCTGCCCCAGCGGAATGGCCCGGTCCGGCACACCTTTGACGCGCACCTCGCCGCTGCTCAGCTCTAAATCTTCTTCGGCGGCTTCCAGAATTTCGCTGGCCAGTCTGAGGATTTTGTGGCGCACGTCGCGCGCGGCTTCGTTGATAGCGTTGCCGGCGACAACCGCGCCGCGGCTGGCAAAGGTGCCCGCACCCCAGTGGAACTGGTCGGTGTCGCCCGTTACCAGGTCCACTTCAGACACATCGACACCCACCTGGTCGGCGACGATTTGGGCGAAGCTGGTGAAGTGCCCCTGCCCCTGCGTGCCGATGCCGGTGGCCACGCTGACACGGCCGCTGCTGGTCACCTGCACCCGCGCCCCTTCGTACGGGCCAATGCCCGTGCCTTCGACATAAGCGACCAGGCCCAGCCCCAAATGCCGTCCTTCGGCGCGGGCCTGCGGCTGGATGTTTTGGTAGAAATCGTTGTAACCAATCATTTCCAGCGCCTTGTTGAGGATGGGTTCGTAGTTGCCGCTGTCGTATTTGAGCGGGGCAAAGTCCTGGTAGATGATTTCGTTGTTGTAGGGGAATTTGTCTGGCGGGATGAAGTTGCGGCGGCGAATTTCGGCCTTGTCGAGGTCCAGTTCACGGGCGGCGATGTCCAGCAGCCGCTCGATGACAAAAACGCCATGTTGGCGCCCTGCCCCACGGTAAGGGGTAACGATAGTTTTGTTGGTGAAAACGGCCGTAAACTCCGAATAATAATTTTCAATGTCATACGGCCCCAGCAGGGTACACTGGCTGTTGAGCGGCACGGTGAGGCCGTAAGGCGCGTAGGCTCCTTGATCGTGCAAGAAAACGTCGTGGATGCCGAGGATACGGCCGTCCTTGCTAAACGCCGCCTCAACCGTGTGGGTCTGGCTGCGCTCGTGCGTCGTGGCCACGAAGTTCTCGGAGCGATCCTCGATCCATTTCACCGGGCGATCCAGCTTCATGGCCGCCCACGGAACCAGCACCTCTTCCTGGTAAAACATCATAATCTTGGGGCCAAATCCCCCGCCGATAAACGGCGCAATCACCCGCACCTGGTTCTCCGACAGGCCCAGCAGCGCCGCCATGCCGTTGCGCACGAAGACGGGGGCCTGGGTGGTATCCCACATCGTCAGGCGCTGGGCGCGGCGGTCCCATTGGGCGACCACACCCCGGTTTTCCATGGCCGCCGCAATGCCGTGGTCATACTCAAACGTGCGGTTGATGAGATGATCTGCCTGTGCTTTGGCCGCTTCGTAGCTGCCTTTGCGCTGCACCACATGGGCGGAGATGTTATTACCTAATTCATCATGCACCAGCGCCGAGCCAGGCTCCAGCGCGGCCGCCAGGCCCACCACCGCATCTAGCGGTTCGATGTCAACAAAAATGTCTTCTACGGCATCCTCCGCGATGTAGCGGCTTTCGGCCACAACCATGACGATGGGCTCGCCGACAAACCGCACCTTGTCTTTGGCCAACGGCACCTGGGTGCGCTGGTTAAACACGATATCCTTCACCGGCGGCGGCGAAACGAGCAGCGGACCTGGCTGCCAGTAATCACCCAAATCCTCGGCGGTGTAGACGGCCACCACGCCTTCGCGCTCACGCGCCGCAGACGCATCAATACTTAAAATCCGCGCATGGGCATACGGGCTGCGGTAAAACGCCGCATGCACCATGTCCGGCAAATTCACGTCGTCGGTAAACAACGCCTGCCCGGTCAACAAGCGCGGGTCTTCATTCCGTTTAATTCTTTCCCCAAAAAACTGTGTCCCAGCCATGAAAAAACTCCTTGCCGCGAATTTCGCGAATTCACGCGAAATGTTTTCTCGATTTCGCAACCCGTTTGTAACTTAACGAAGGTTCTCCAAAATTGATTACAATAGCCAAATCTAGATTCGTGGCTGCCAGATAATGCATTGCTTGCGCAACATGACGTTGAATAATTTGCCCAACTGCTTTGATTTCGAGAATAATTTTACCTTCAACAAGAAAATCGGCCTCGTACTCTCCAACCGACAGCCCTTTGTATTGGACAGGCAGCTTTTTATATTCTTGAAAGCAAATCGAACGTAAAGATAACTCGTGAGCCAGGGAACGCTGGTAAACATTCTCCAAAAAACCAGCCCCTAACTCTTTATGCACTTCCATTGCTGCACCAATTATGGCATAAGATAGTTCTGGATGTAGGATATTTCTTGGCATTGTTTCAATCCATTTTCGCGTTAATTCGCGCAATTCGCGGCCAAACTATGCTCTGAAGGCGATGAAGCGGCCCCAGCAGGAGGCAAGTTCCATGCCTTTTTGGATGAAGGCGGCGATGAAGTAACGGCCGTTTCCCGCCCCCCTAATCTCTCCACCCAAATTTTCCGCATGAACAATGCCCTTGTTAAACAAGTTCAGGTGCATGTCCTGGTAATATTTGTCCAGCGGATACATCTCGTCCCAATCCTTGCCGTACTGGTCAATCAGCTTCTGGTTCGCCTCGGCAAATGTTTTGGGGTGCCAGATGCGCTGGATGGTGTTCATCGGATGCTCCATTGCCACGCAGTCAATCCCCAGCCACTTGATCTGCTTCGCCAAACACCAATCGGCAAAGTCCGGCGACGGCCCCGGATGTTTGATCATGTAGCGGAACTCGTCCGAATCCGGGCTGTTCCAGCCGTATTGGTAGTAACCCGTCTTAATGATGAGGATGTCGCCCTGCTGAATATCGACCCGCTCCTCAATCATGGCGGGCGTGTAGACGCTGGAGTTGCTCACCACGTCCGAAATATCCACGATAACACCCGGCCCAAACCAGTGTTCAAACGGCATTTGGCCGATGGTGCGCCCGGCGGCGTGGAAATGTTTTTCGCCATCCATGTGCGTGGCCAGGTGGAAACTGGCGCGGCAGTGGGCATTGTTGCGCCCCAGGCCAAAATTTTGCCCGCCGACCCGCCGAGTGTACTTCACGCTCAGCGGCTCGTAGTTGGCCCACTGCGGCGTCTGCACGCTGAACGGCAGCGTCATGTCCAGCATCGTCGTCTGGCGCATGGCGGCAAAAAAGTCGTCGTCGCTCATCCCGTCTGGCGCTTGCAGCGCCGCCACCCGCGCCCAGGCGGACTCCACCTCCATGAACGGAATCGCCCCCACCATGATCCAGGCTCGCTGGTTGCTCAATTCGTCAATCTGCCCACCCAACGATTCCGCCAGCAGCAGCCCGGCTTTGGGCATGATGATGTGCGTCAGCGCGTGGTATTCCTCCGGCGGGAAAAGTTCATCCCAGCTCTTGCCGTGCGTCTGGCGCAGTTTGGCCTCCGCCTTCTCAAACTCGCGGGCGTGCTGGTAACGAATGCTGGTGTTCATGGGGTGCTCCGCGCTGCCGCAGTCCACGCCGATGAGCTTGAGCTTCATATCCAGCGCCCACTGGAAAAATTCTGGCGACGGACCGGGATGGCGCACGTAGTAGCCAAACTCCTTGTTCTCGATGCCACCCTGCGCGTTGGGATTGGGCGTGTCGGGCTGGTCAAAGGTGTGTTTGTGATAGCCGGTGTTGATGATGAGGATGTCGCCCTCTTTCACTTCGGCCCGCTCCGTAATCATCTGCGGCGTGTAGAGCGAGTAGTCAGACACCGCATCGGAAATGTCCACGACAACGCCTTCACCGCACAGGTCGGACAGGGGAATGTCGGCGATGGCGCGGGCGCCGGAGTGGAAAGCGCGCGGCCCGACGAGGTGGGTACCGGTGTTATTGCTCCACTCGATGAGCTGGCCGTTGGCCCCCTGCCCGCCGCCCCAGGAACCGGTGAGCCGCTTAAAAAAGTGCACCTGCAGCGGCATCTCGCCCGGCCACGGCGGGGTAAAAATGCTCAGAGCCTGGGTGAGATCGTACCATTTGGAGTTGGTTAACAAGTGGATGCGGGTATTTTCGGTCATGGTTTTCCTCCTGGAGATATTTTTAGGAATACAGAGTTACACAGAGAAGCCACAGAGGGCCACTGAGAAAAAGGCAATTTTAGCAGTTATTCTTGCACTTCACTTAACACATGCAGTGCCAGCAGCACGTATTCGAGCCGCCCGGAGCCCTCTTCGTGCAGCCGTGCTGCACATTCCTGGAGGACCATGGCGCGGTACGGCCGTAACTCCTCAACGGGATAAGCCTGCAAGAAACGGACCAGCTCTGCTACGCCCAACGTCAAATTTTCATGGGCAAAGGCATTGGAAGCAGCCTGAAGCGGCTCATTTTGCGGCCATCTCCTGGTTAGTCCCAGCAGCGCCTGGGCCAGCGCCGTACCGGTGTCTGTTCGCGTTTGTCGGAGCAGCCGCACAAAGGCATGTTCCTCGTCCGTCAGCCGGGCCAGGGCCAGGGCCAGTTCGCGGCGCAGCATGGCATCCGTTTCTCCACGCAGCAGCTCCAGGATGTGCGGCACCGCTTCAACCACCTGCAGCTGCCCCAGCGCCGAGGCATAGGCGATGCGCAGCCCGTGATCCGGCTCGGTTTGTAAGCGGTGGAGCAGGTCGGGTACGGCCGTTTCATCCCCCAACGTGCCCAATGAGCGCGCACTGTGGGCCCGTATCGAGCGATACTCCGAATCCAGTGCCGCGTGCAAGGTTGCCCGAGCACGATCATCACGAATCCGCCCTAAGGCCCAGGCAGCCATCACGCTAAGGGATGGATCGCTGCTGTGCAGCACCTCGGCCAGAGCCTCGATCAACTGCTCATCGGGGCGAGTACGGCCGATGGCCACAATCGCCTCAAAACGCACGTTAAACCGCGGATCGTCCAGCGCTTCCAGCAGTTCCTCTACCGCCAACAGGCTGCGCGCCTGGCCCAGTCGCTCTGTCAGGCGCACCGTGGTTTCCTCATCCTTAGCCAGATGGTAGCGGATCATCGACTCCACGGCGACAAACGGATTGCCGCGCAGGAAAAAGCCAGCAAATGTGCCCATCGTCACGCGCGTATCGCGGGCCACACCGTGGAAAAAGCGCAGGCTGATCAGCGGCAGCACCAGACCTAGAATAAAGAGCAGAGCATAAGGCGAAATATCCAGCCGTGTCGAGAAACCCTGTGAAATATCCAGAATCCAGCCGCCCAGAAGCTGGCTCAAGCCGCCAATGACGCCCACCCATGCGTAATGCAGGGCCGTGTAATCGGTCTTCATTTCCGGAGGTACCACGGACACAAAAAATAGACGCCCGGAACCAATGCCCCAGCCCATATTGGAAATGCCTTGCACCAGGGCAATACCCAGGGCAATCAACAAGCTGAGCGGGCTGTTTTTGGGCATGAACAGCCAGCCAAGGGGCAGCGCCAGGCGCAGGGCCAGCCCGGAGAGCATCACCGGCATGCTGCCGTAACGGTCAGCCGCCCAGCCCCAGACATAACCAAAGAGCAGGCTGCCCACCAGCACGCCATTTTGCAGCAGCACCACCTGTCCATCAGCCAGACCAACTTCCTCGCTCATAAACAGCGGCAAGAACGAGGTCATGGGTACAGTACCCAGCGTGATGAGGGCAGCGCCGATGAGGTAATTGCGGAAGTTGCGGTCGCCGACGGCCGATTTTAGATCGCGCTCCTGGGTCGTGGCGGCAACGGCCGTTGGCGCCCCGCCAGGAATAAACGAATAAGCCCACACGCCTACCAGCCCCACCAACACGCCAATGGCAATAAGCAGCATAAAGCCGCCTAATCCCTCGCTGTGGGTAATGACGTAACCGGCCGCAGCCACGGACACAATCCCCACGATAGTGGTGATCAGGTTGCCGGTGGCCGCAAATTTGCCGCGCACCTGGTTGGGCACATACTCCTGCACCCAGGGGAATTTGCCCGTTTCGGCGATGGCCCGGCACAGGGCAAACAGGGCCACGATAAGGCCGATGAAGACAACGGCCGTACCCGCCCCCAGCACGTTCACCACCAGCGGCGTCAGCAGCAGGCAGGCCGTAAAAATCTTGCGCACCCCCCAGAATGTGAGAAAGGTGCGCTTGAAGCCAAAGCGGGCCACTCTGGGCGCAATGGGTAGGGCAATCAACCCGGCAAAGGGAAAGAAGGACAGCAGCAAGCCGATTTCGGTCTTGCTGAGTCCCAGCGCATCGAGAAAGAGAATGAAGACGGAGCCAAAAAAGGTAAATTGAACAAAAACGGTGTTGGCCGCATCCCCGGCAATGCTCCAGCGCAAGCCACGCAGCTTCTCGATATTGGTCGGTTCAGCGTGAGAGGTCATCGTGTTGTTATGCCACCCCAAACGTGCCTCATGCAGATAGATTCCCAGGCATAGTAAGGTCGGGAGGATTTATTGGGTGTAAGCTGTGCCGATGACGACGGTCCACGGCCGTATTTCCCAGCGCGCTACCAAACCATTTTGCACATAGGGATCGTTGTTGACAAAATCTTCCACCACCAACGCCGCCTCGGCACGAAACACCAGCAGTGCTTTGTCCGCCGGGCCGCTGAAGGCACCGCCCAGCACCAGTTCGCCCCGCTCCATGGCAGCCTGTGCCAGCTGCAAATGCTCGGTACGGAATTCTGGCCGCCGTTCCAAATACTCGTCTACCAAGTGATAAATCAGGGCATAATAGTTCATAGCTTGCTCCTTTATAACTGTAGGCCGGATTGGCAAGCCGGCTTATGATTTTCATTCGCGGTGGTTGGTGGATAGTGGATGGTGGGTTATACAACCCACCATCCACTATTCACTAAGTCACGCCATCACAAAATCTAAAAGGTCCGGTAGTTTCTGGGCAAAGGTTGGTGGGAAGCTGTGTCCGAGGTTGGGGTAAATTTCAAATTGGCAAGGGATGCCGTATTGGGGCAGAAGTTGTGACAATCTTTGCCCGATGTCACGGCAGTAGATGTCTTGTTCGGTGACGACGATGTAGGCGCGGAGGTCATCTGCTGCTCGGGTTTCCAAATAGGGAATCATATTGTCGGCGTTGTTGAGGAATGGGGCAATCAGGATAAGCCCTTTTGGCTTGATTTTGCCGCTCAAAGCCAATGAAGCGGCTAAACCACCCCCCATTGAATATCCGGCAAGGACGGCTTGCTCGATATTGACAGAATGGTCGGCGCAGAGGGTAGCATATTGATGTTGGATTTCTTCGATTGCCCAATCCCAATCATTCCAGGTATGCACGCCCGGGTCCCGTATTTGTGAGGACTGGGGTAAACCGACCAGCCAGCCATGCGGAACGGCCGTTTCCCACTTTTTGGCAAATGCTTCTACGTTGCTGTTATTACCGTGCAGCGCGAATAACAAAGGGTGTGGCTGGGGGTGATTTGGGGGCTGCAGCCGTTTAAGGGTGGGAACGGCCGTTTTCATCGCCACCTCCCTCCTTTTCTGACAAATCTGCATCAATTCTACAAATCTTGGGTCTTGGTGGACTCGTGCAAAATCTGCATTTTCCGCCAGACCACTGTACCAATGGCCGTCATCCACCGCTTTTGCCAGTAATTGGATGGTTAAATCGGCTTCGTTTAGCATAACGGCCGTCCAGAATCGCCAGTAGTAAACAATCTTTTGCGCATGGTGATCAAAAACCGCAACATTTTCTGTGATCAACTTATGTGCTTCTGCATACTGCTTTTGTTTGACAAGGTGGTGATATTGCTGCTCAACTTCCCACATAGTTGGTGGATTATTCATTATATTTTCTCCTGTTTTTTGGGCGACAGCGGATTGGAAAAAAAACGGATATAGAAGAAGCGAAAAAACCTTTTTTTCTTCATCCGCTGTTGTCATGATAAAAACCACAGACAGTAATTGTTTTGTATACAATCGTGTGGATGCCCGGCAAAATGTCCGGGCAAAATCACAATCCGGGTCGTGAACAGGAATTCATATAATTAATTATCTCACTTTTGGCAGATAAATTGGTAAAAACGTGCCAGAAGCTTGTAGGGGTATTGGTTACTGACGGCAAGCTCTAACGCTTCTAGCTGCTCATAAAAATCAGGGTCAAATTTGCGTTCATTGTCGGCCATAAAATCGCAAATGGCGCGGATGCCATACTGTTCCAGCAAAGTGAAGCCACACGCTTGCAGCATCTCTTTTAGCTCTTCATCGGTGTAGCGCTGAATGTGAGTGTTGAACGTCTCGATATACTTGGTGCTTTTGGTCAGATTTTCTTGGGCGGCAGCCAAATCATAATCGCGTAGGGCGTAGGCAAGCGTTTCGGTGTGGGGATTGGTGATCATGAAGGAGAAGATGCCGCCGGGGCGCAAGCTCTGGTGGATGTTTTGCAGAACGGCCGTTATATCCTCCACATACTGCAACAAGTTATGGCACAAGATGATGTCAAATTTATTCTGCTCAAAATCAACATTGGTGGCATCACCAATTTTGAAAGTAAGCTGATCGCTAACTTCTTCCTGCTGAGCCAATTTTTGGCCTTGAGCTACCATCTCCTGAGAGAAGTCAACGATAACGGCCGTATACCCCAGCTTCAGCAACGGAATCGTATCCAGCCCATTCCCACCACCTAGATCCAAAATCCGCGCCGGTGGTGCAGGCAGGTGGTGCTGCAAATTGGCCCGGGCCACCCGGTAGCGCAGCCTGCCCCAGGGCGCCTGCTGATAGTCCTGCCACTGGGTAAAACCATCGTCAAAATTGCTCCCGGTCACTTTTGCCATCGCTTTTCTATACCTTTAGAGGCTATTCGTTTACAACAGCAGCGGGCAAGGAAAAGAGGAGTGCGGTACCGCTGCCAGGTTCCGATTCCAGCCAGATACGGCCGTCCTGCGCCTCCACCGCCAGTTTACAAAATGTCAGGCCCAGGCCGCTGCCGCCAGACTTGCCGCCGGAAACCTGGCCATACTTGGCAAAGACCCGCTCCTGCCATTCAACCGGTATGCCTTCGCCCTGGTCCTGGACGGCAAAAATTACTTCGTTATTCTGCACGGCGGCACGGAGCGTGATCGTACCATCCTGGGGGCTAAACTTGATGGCGTTGTTGAGCAAGTTGACGAGGACTCTTTGGGTAAACGATGGATCGGCGAAAACGGCCGTATTGGCCGGTTCAACTGTTTGCAAAATCGTAATCTTCTTGAACTCAGCGGTGAGCACAACGTGAGCCACACTCTCCGCAAGCAGGTCTGCTACCAACACCGTTTCCCGCTGCACCTTGAGCTTGCCGCTTTCCAGGCGCGACAAGTCGAGCAAGGAATCTACTAAAACAAGCATTCGCTGCCCGGAAGACAATCCCAGATTGATGAGTTCGCGCCAGGTGCTGTCTTGTTTTTCAGCTGCATCTTGTGTTTGCAGCATGTCCAGGGCAGTCAGCATATTGCCCAAGGGCGCACGGAGATCATGAACCACAAAGGCCATTAAGTCATCCTGGCGCTGGCGGGTGCGGCGCACCGTGGTCAGACTCAGTACCACAATTAAGAAAAAGCCCAGGCGCACCATGGCGTTCCAAAAAGGAATAGGCCAGATCGGCATATCTGGATTGGTGAAATAGTCGGTGGCAAACCAGAAAATTGCGCCAACAGCCGAAAAAGCCAACCCGGTTCGACGGTTCACAAACCAGGCCGCCAGCGAAATAGGCAGCAAATAAAAGATTGAGGCAGACAAATCAGGGCCGGAAAACCAGTCGATGCCTATGACCAGCCCCATAAAAACTGCACACAGCACTATCAGTTCAAGTTTTGATCGTCTCTGTAGATAGTTGAACAAATCAAACATTTTCATGTCGGTTCTGACAGTTGCAAAATATGCTCTGTATCAATCTGGTGCATTTAGACGGTAGAAGTCATTTTGAAACTCCCCGTTTAAAAAAATAGAAGTGCCCTGTTACTGCTTCATCGTGTAATTTTGCACCGCCATCTGCCACTGCGCCATTTCATCTTCATATTTGTCGTGCCTGCGAAGGCAGGCATCCAGTTTTTGGATTCCCGCCTTCGCGGGAATGACAAATGGAAAGCACTACATGAGATTATACTGCTCGGCAAAGGCAATCAGCGCGTCCTCAAAGACGTTGGCCGGAGGCAGGACCAATCCCGCGCCAACCTGGCCCACACCAGCGTCCTTGTGAGCGATGCCGGTGTTGATTTGCGGCCGTATGCCCAACTCCACCACCTTCCGAATATCCACACCAACGGGTGTACCCCGGAAGCCCAGCACCGGGATGGTAAACGCCTTGTGCTCCGCCACGGTGATTTCGTACATGCGCATGGTTGTTTCCACCGCCATCTCCGGCGTGCCGCTGATGAAGGTGACGATGGCCGGGGCGGTGGCCATGGCAAACGCGCCGATGCCCGCCGTCTCCGTAATCGTGCTGTCGCCGATGTCGCCGCTGGCGTCGGCGGCGGTGAAGCCGGAGAAGTAGAGGCCATCGGGCTGGCCCACCGGGCCGGTGAACCAGCGGTCGCCCAGGCCGCTGACACGAATGCCCAGGTCGGTGCCGTTGCGGGCCATCACGGTCATGACGGTGCTGCCTTCGATGCCGTGCCCGGCGTCGGCCATCGCCTTGCACGCCGCCATGACGGGATTGAGCACGCTGAGGGCATTGTCACCCAGGAACTGGAGAACGGCCGCTTTATCCGTATCCGTCGCACTCGTTCTGGCAACCAGCGGGGCCAGCTTAGCCGTATACAAAATCGAACCAGCCTTATTGCGATTGTGCCCCTCGTCCCCCATGTGCAGCGATTCCGCCAGCAGGGCGCGAATGTCAATGCCGTCCTCGCTCAGCGCCAGCGCCTCGGCCAGGATGGTGCCCAACGTATCGTTCATCCAGTGCAGTTTGGACAACACTTCCTCGCTGTAGGCGCCGTAGCGCAGCACCTTGCCATAGCCTTCGTTGAGGTTGGAGTACGTTTTGTTGCCGTGAGTGACGTTTTCCACCACGTACACCTTCATCGAAGAAGAAGTAATGCCCGCCATCGGCCCGACCGAACTGTGTTCGTGGCACGGCTCCAAATCAATCTGGCCGCTGGTGACCAGCTTTTCCGCACTTTCCCAATCGGTGGCCTTGCCCTCGAAGATGAGCGCCCCGACAATCGCGCCGCGCATCGGCCCTGAAGCGCGTTCCCAGGTGATGGGCGGTCCGGCGTGCAGCAGCAAATCGTCGCGCATGCCCGGAATTACATCGCGGGCGGTGGCCACCGTTTTGAGAATCGGCCGCGCGGCCATCATGCGGGTTACGGCCGTTTCGTTCGCTTTGTCTATATCAATCATATACTTTCTCCTGAAATTAAACCGCGGAGGCGCAAAGGGCGCACAGGCAAATCTGTCAATTGCTGATCCTAACCGCTGCTTTTCATTTTTGCCAGGATGGCCATCAGCTTTTCGTTGCCGCCAGCCGGGGGACGCCACTCGACCTGTACGGCCGTTCCCCCCTGCCCCACAATGCTCTCATAAAACGATTCCAGCCCCACGTTAATCGCCGCCAGCGTGCCGCCAAAGGCAGCTGGTGAAACCGGTGGCACACTGCTTTCTGGCGCAAGCTGCCGGTTGAAGATGTAATCAACCGCCTCGTTGGTGCTGGAGAAGACCGTCGCGCCCGCCGCTGCCAGCTGCTCGATCTGCCCGTTTAAATCCTGGGGGTCTTCGTCCGTGCCAACCACAATGGTCACCACCTTTTTGCCCGCCTGGACCGCCTCGGCGATGGCCGGGCGCAGCTCGGCGGCGGGGTTGGGATGCGCCCCTTCGCCCAGCACCACGTCGAGCAAAATGAAGCCCACATCGGGATCGGCCGTTTCCTGGCGCAGCCGCCGCAAGCGCAAATCGTTGTCCATCATCGGGTGCAGGCGGCCCTGCGTGAACTCATCTTCACCCATGTCGATGATGGTATGGCCCTGGCTGCGCGTGAGGTCGTCCAGCTTCTGGTCGGGGCGGATGGGGATGTTGGTGTAGAGCTGGTCGAAAACGGCCGTTAACCCCAACACCGTCTCATACGCCAGCGTCCCGCCAGAAAACAACCCGCGCACATAACCGGTCACCGGCTGGTGCTCGGAAAACAGCAGAGAAGTTTCAACGGTAGTGGCCAGATGTACGGCCAGTTCGGCCGTTTCTACCAGGCTGGTGGCAAAATGGATGTTGCCCACCTTGTGCCCCGGCGGCGGGAAGCCGATGAAGTTAACCACAATCTGCTTGCCGGTGGCCTGCGCCACCCGCAAAAGCTGTGTCGCCACCTGGGGCGACGGCGGTTTGGAGACCAGCACGATGACCCGCGTGGCCCGATCCTGCCCCAGCAGCTGCACCGCCTGCAGAGCGGTAATCGCGCCCACCTCGGCCTTCAAATCACGCCCGCCCGTGCCGATGGCCTGAGATACGCCGCTGCCCAAATTGTGAATCTCGCTGCTGACCGCCTGCAAGCCGGTACCCGACGCCGCCACCAGCCCGATACGGCCGCGCCGCACCCGGTTAGCAAAACCCAGCCCCACGCCGTTGACAATCGCCGTGCCGCAGTCTGGGCCCATGAGCAGCAGCCCGTTGGCCTGCGCCTTTTGCTTCAGGCGCACCTCGTCGGCCAGGGGCACGTTGTCGCTGTAGAGGAAGACGTGTTTGCCCAGGTCCAGCGCCTCTTCGGCGACGCCTGCGGCATAACGGCCCGGCACGGAGATGAGCACCCAGTCGGCTTCGGGCAGCAGCTTGGCCGCGGCGGCCAGGCTGTGCGGGCGGTACTCGCTGCTGCTGGATGTTTTGCGGCGGGTGAGCAGTTGGTCTACCTGGGAGATGGCTTGGGTGACGGCCGTTTCCGACTCTCCCTTCACCACAATCAGCAAATCATCCGCTTTGGCGCTGACGTCGGCGGGCAGCAAATCGCCTGCGGCCAGCAGTTCTTTGTTGGCGTCGGTGGCCATCACCACCCCGGCATCGGCCACACCCGGCAGCTCGGCCAGCGACTTTTGCAGCTGCATCAACACCACGGAATCATAGTAGGCGCCCTGCCTCACTTCACTTCTCATTATCGTCATGCGTTACTCTCCCAATTCATCCACAGATTTCGCAGATTACACAGATTTAAGAGCAAATAATCTGCGAAATCTGTGTAATCTGTGGATAGTTTATGTACGGTCTACGCGGCGGGGATTTTGGCGGAATTTGATGATGGAATCGGCCGCGTGATACCCCTTGCGCAGGCTGAGATTGGCGTAAACCAGGGTGCGCGGCCCGATGAGCGTGCCTGGATTAAGCACGGCGTTGCAGCCCGTTTGCGCGTCGTCGCCCAGGATGGCCCCCATTTTGGCCAACCCCGTGTCGTAGATTTTGTCGTCAATGGTGAGTTGGATAGACGGCCGTTTCCCCGTCACCGGATCCTTACCGCTCAAAATGCCCAGGTTGCTCAGCTTGGTGCCCGCCCCCAAATTGACCCGATGCCCCAAAATCGAATCGCCCACGTAGCTAAAGTGCGGCGCGTGGGCGTCGGGCAAAAAGAGGGCGTTTTTGGCCTCGCTGGCGTGGCCCAGGATGGCCCCCGGCAGCAAAATAACGTTGTCACGAATAAATGCGCCGTGCCGCACCGTGGCCCCCGGCGCAATGTAGGCCGGACCTTCTATGTAAACACACGGCTCAATCACCGCTCCCTCGCCAATAAAAATGGGCCGGTCAGACAGGTACGAGCCGGGCATTACCGTGCCCAAAATCGTCTGTTCGCTGCCCACCAACCGGGCGACGTGCTCCTTGATTTTGGGAATCGCCTCCCAGACGTAGGTGCAGCCCGCAAAAAACGAGGCGGTGAACTCATCTTGAAAAGCAAAAAAATCTTGTGGAGTTAACATAAATTCCTACCATGTCTATTCTTGCGCCAGCAGATGGCACACTGCGCGCTGCATCTCGGCTATCCACAGAGCATACATTGCGCCGGACGGGTGCAGCCCATCGCCAGCAATTAGGGCAGGATTGTCTGGCACCTGGCGCGAAAGTAGCGTTATGTCAATGTAAACGATGCCACGAGCAAGCGTTTCTTGGCGGTTGATGGCGTTAAACGTGTCGATGGCTTCGCTGACGCCGCGAAAGTCGCGACCCTGCCCAAACGGCGTCACGCCCCAATCAGGGATGGAGACGACAAAGACGCGCTGGGGATTGTTATTGGCCAGGGAGACGGCCGTTTCCAACAAATCCACAAACTGCGCCCGGTACTCGTCCTCGCCGCGCCCGCGATATTGATTGTTCACCCCAATCAGCAACGACACCAGGTCATACGGTCCCACTGGGTCCGCCGTGGCGATGGCTGCGGCCAGCTCGTCCGTGGTCCAGCCGGTTTTGGCGATGATTTCCGGGTCGGCAATGTTGATCCCTTGCTCGCGCAAAGCAGCCACCAGCTGCATGGGCCACCGTTCTGCCTCCGCCACACTTTCGCCGATGGTGTAGGAATCGCCCAGGGCCAGGTAGCGCCGCGGATTTTCCGTGTGCGCTCCACAGGCGGGTGTAGGTGTTGGGGTGTCGGTCGGTTCTGGTGTCATCGTGGGTGTAAAGGTTGCGGTGGGTGAGGGAACGGCCGTTTCCAAACCTGTTGCCACCCCACACCCCACCAACAAAATCATGAGCAAAATTACTCCAAAAATCCGTGCCAATCCGCGTCAATCCGTGGCCAAAACTGGTTCAATCTGGCAGGCAAAACTCAGCAGCGCCTCGTCGCCAAACCAGCGGCCCGTCAGCTGCAAGCCAAGCGGCAAAACCACCTTGTTTTTGCCCGCAGGCAGCGACAGCGTGGGCAGCCCGGCATGGGTCCAGGGCAGGTTCATCACCGGATCGCCGGTGCTGTCCAACCCCGCAGGCGCCGCCCCCGGCGCGGGCGGCGAGAGCCACAAATCGATGGCGTTTTTGTCCATCAGCTGCATGAGCGATTCGCGCAGCGCAGCCCGTCCGGCGACTGCCCGCTTGAGCTGCTGATCGGTCACTTTTTGACCGCGCTGGATGAGTTCGGCCGTTTTTGGATGGTATTTTTCGCCATACTTGGCAAACCAGTCGGCATGGAACCGCGCCGCCTCGGCGGCCACAATCAGGTTGTGCCGCTCGTAAATTTTGTCAAAATCGGGCATCGCCTCGACCGACTTCACAATAAAACCCGCGTCGTGCAGTCGGCGGCACAGCTGCCGGAAATGTTTACGCCCTTCGGCCGACGCCCGCTGCAAATACAGCCCTTCGGGAATGCCCAGCACCGCCTTTTTCTCCGTCACTACCAGCTGCCAATGTTGACATAACAATCCGGCCACCAGCTCCATCCCGGCCACGTCGCTGCTAAAACAGCCGACGTGGTCCAATGAAACGGACAGTGGCAGCACGCCCGACTTGTCGATGCGGTTGTAGGTTGGCTTGTAACCCACCACCCCACAAAACGCCGCCGGGCGGTTGACGGAGCCAATCGTCTGCGTGCCAAAGGTCAGCGGCGCGATGCCTGCCCCCACCGCCGCGGCCGAGCCGCTGCTGCTGCCGCCGGGGGTGTGCGCCGGGTTGTGCGGATTGCGCGTGGGGCCAGGGCCAAAGTAGGCAAATTCGGTGGTGACGGTTTTGCCCAGGATAAGTGCTCCTGCCTGGCGCAGCGCCGTCACGCTGGGCGCTTCACTGCCCTGCAAAATGCTGGTTGGCAGCTGGCTGCCCGCCCGCGTAGTGAAGCCATCAACCTGGAAGATGTCTTTCACGCCCAGCGGGATGCCAAAGAGGGACGGCCGTTCCGCCGGGTTGGGGTATCTATCGAGGAGTTCCTGGGCTTGTTGAGTGAGGCGGGGGAAACGGCCGTCTTCAGGCACAAAAGCCAGCACGTTTGGTTCGCGCTCGTTAAAGCGCTGCTCCAGCGCCGCCAGGTAGTCGAGCAGCGGCCAGCCGCCGCTGCGCAGCTCGCTGGCAATCACCGCTAACGAGGCATCGAGATTAATCCGTTTGTTCACACCTCACCGTGCACTTTTTGCGCCGCCAGTTGTACCGCCTGGACGATGTGCTGGTAGCCCGTACAGCGACACAGGTTGCCGGAAATCGCCTCGCGAATTTCGGCCTCGCTGGGGTTCGGGTGTGCTTCCACAAAGGGCACCAGCGTCATGAGGAAGCCGGGCGTGCAAAAGCCGCACTGCAAACCGTGGGCTTCCCAAAACGCCTGCTGGATGGGATGCAGCTTGGCCTGGCTCTCAGCCAGCCCTTCCACCGTAGTCAGCTCATGGCCGCGCGCCTGCACGGCAAACATCAGGCAAGAGCGCACTGGCTGGCCATCAAACAGCACCGTGCACGCGCCGCACACCCCCTGCTCACAGCCCACGTGTGTGCCAGTCAACCCCAATTCGTGTCTTAAAAAATCACTCAACAGCATCCGTGGTTCTACGTCGCGCTCGTACGTTTTTCCGTTGATTAATAACTCAATGTTCATAATTGCGTTTTGTCCTGATGTAGCCGCGGTTTCTTACCGCGTAAAAAAAAGCGCGGTAAGAAACCGCGGCTACGGAGGTTATTTGCCTGCTCGCGCAAACGCTTGCTTGAGGGCGCGGACGGTGAGGACTTTGGCCAGGTGGCGTTTGTAGTCGGCGCTGGCGTGGATGTCGCCGCGGGGGTCGATTTCGTTTTGGCTGGCGGCTACGGCCGTTTCCAGCCAAAGTTCCTGCGACGGCCGTTGCCCCACCAACAGCTGCGCCGCCTGCTCCGCCACCACCGGCACCTCGCCCGCGTTCAGGTAAACCAGCCGGGCAGCGGTACAGACGCCGCTGGCGTCCACCGTCACCACGGCAGCGACACCGGCCAGGGCATAATCGCCGTGCCGCCGGGCCATCTCGGTGAAGGCCGTGCCAGTGCGGGCGGGCAGGGGCGGCAGGGCAATCTCCACCAGCAGCTCCTCCTCACCGATGTCGGTGGCAAACAGACCGGTGTAGAAGTCGCGGGCAGTCAGCCAGCGCTCTGCCGCGGCCGATTGGAGCTTGATACGGCCGTTCAGCGCCACACATATCACCGGCAGTTCAGCCGCCGGATCGGCATGGGCCAGGCTGCCGCCAAACGTGCCCCGGTTGCGAATCTGGGGATGGGCGATGTGGGGCATGGCTTCGGCCAGCAGCGGCTGGTGCTGCGCCACCAGCGGATCACGCTCCAGGCGGCTCTGGCGCACCATGCTGCCAAAATGGAGCGTCCCATCGCTGGCCTGCCAGAGGCCATCCAGCCCCGGCACGCCGTTCAGGTCGATCAGCACCCCCGGCTGGGCCAGGCGGAAGTTCATCACCGGCACCAGGCTCTGGCCACCGGCCAGCGGCTTGGCCTCGAAGCCGTACTGCTGCATGGCCGCCAGCGCATCGGCTAATGTTTCTGGCGCTACATATTCAAAGGGAGCTGGTTTCATGCGAGAAATCCTTATCTGCTTGCGTAAAATCGGAGGGCTTTTTATCATCTACCATGTGGCCGACAAACCCTTTTTCCGCAAGGTGTTGGGAGGAAAAAATATTATCATGGAACGGCCGTATCTTGTCAAACTGCCGGTAATCGGTGAACCGTAAACCGTAATCAGTAACCAAACCGATTACCGATTACCGATTACAAAGGAAACACAATGACCCACAAACCTGGCCTGCTCGACGGCATCCGCGTCATCGACCTCACCCGCGTGTTGGCGGGGCCTTACTGCACCCAGATGCTCGGCGATTTGGGCGCCGACGTGATTAAAATTGAAGCGCCGGAACGCGGTGACGACACGCGCCATTGGGGGCCGCCCTTCACCGATGCGCCCGATGGCCAACGCGGCGAAGCAGCCTACTTCCTCGCCGCTAACCGCAACAAGCGCAGCCTGACGCTGAACCTTAAATCGGCCAAAGGGCTGGAAATCCTCAAAAGCCTCATTCGCGAAGGAGACGTGCTGGTGGAAAATTTCCGCACCGGCACGCTGGCCCGCTGGGGGCTGGATTACGACGCTTTGCAGCAGCTGCGCCCCGGCCTGATCTACTGTTCCATCACTGGCTACGGCAGCGACGGCCCGTACCAGGACCGGGCGGGTTACGACTTCATGGTCCAGGCGATGGGCGGCTTCATGAGCGTGACGGGTCCGGCTGATGGCAGCATGACCCGCGCCGGTATCGCCATTGCCGATCTGGCGACGGGCATTTTTGCCAGCAACGCCATTCTGGCCGCCCTGTTTGCCCGCGAACGCACCGGCGAGGGGCAGCGCATCGACATGGCGCTGCTGGATTCGCAGGTGGCGCTGATGTCGTACGTGGCCAGCAACTACCTGGTGTCGGGCGAGCTGCCGGGGCGCTTTGGCAACGGGCATCCCAACATTGTGCCCTACCAGGAGTTTCAGGGGCGGGACCAGCAGTTTGCCTTTGCCTGTGGCAATGATCATCAGTGGGGCAAGTTTTGTACGGCCGTCTCCCACCCCGAATGGATCACTGACGAACGTTTTGCCACCAACGCCGCCCGCCTGGCCCACCGCGACACTGTCATCGCCATGCTCAACGAGCTGTTTGCCACCCGCAGCGCCGCCGACTGGATGGCCCTCTGCGACGAGGTGGGCATCCCCTCCGCGCCGATCAACAACATGGCCCAGGTGTTTGCCAACGAGCAGGTGCAGGCTCGCCAGACCCGGCTCGATGTGCCGCACCCCACCGCTGGCAGCGTGCCGCTGGTCAACTCACCGCTGAAAATACCCACCACACCCACCAGCGTGCGCTACGCTCCGCCCACCCTCGGCCAACACACCAGTGAGATCCTACAATCGCTGCTGGGGTACGATGAAGAGGAAATTGAGCAGCTAAAATTTGAGGGAATTCTGTAATTGGGTAATTAGGTAATTGAGCAATTATGTCAACTACCCAATTACTCAATTACCCAGTTACTTCTTAAACCTGCGCGGGTAAGAAACCGCGGCTACTTGAGGACAAACAAATGGAACAATGGGAATATCTCACGCTGTTTCTGGAAGCCAAGAAAGCAGAAGCAGATTCAATGGCCTACTCAATCGAGACGGAAGAGCTGTCCGTTTACAGTCCGCAGCTGCTCATGCCGGAGCTGAACCGCCTGGGCGCGAAAGGATGGGAACTGGTGCACATGGAACCCGCCTACGTGGGCAACAACGAAGATATTTTGATGCACGAAGGTGGCGGCAGCCGTCGCTGGACAAACAAATATTTTTGTGTATTTAAGCGGCCCGCCTAAACAAGCCGTAGCCGCGGATTCTTTCCGCGAAAAAAGAGCGCGGAAAGAATCCGCGGCTACACATGGATTTGATATGAGACAGGTCAGCATCGTCGGCATTGGGCAGGTGCCGGTGCAGAAGGTTTATTCGGAGAGCTTGCGCTGGTTGGGGGCTACGGCCGTTCGTCAAGCCATGGCCCACGCCGGAGTAGACCAGGTAGACGCCCTCTTTGCCGGGAACATGCTCAGCGACGAGCTGCAAAACCAGAAGCACCTGGCCGCCCTTATCGCCGACGAAGCGGGTTTGTTTGGCATCGAGGCGCTGCAGGTGCGGGCCGCCACGGCCACCGGCGCCGCCGCCCTGCGCATGGCCTACCTGGCCGTCGCCAGCGGTGAGGCCGAGCTGGCCGTTGCTGTGGGCGCGGAGAAGATGAGCGAAGGCGCCGCCACGCCCGCCCTGGCCAAGGCGCTGGACACCAAACAGGAGGTCGCCGCCGGGGCCACGCTCATCAGCAAAAATGCGGAACTGATGCAGCTGTACATGGAAAAACACGGGATGCCGGAGGATGGACTGGTGAACTTCGCCATCAACGCCCACCAAAACGCGCTGACCAATCCCCATGCCCTGTTCCACAAGCCCATTTCCGCGGAGGATGTGCTTCAATCTCGCTTTATCGTGCCGCCGATCCGGCTGCTGGACTGCTCGCCCATTTGCGATGGCGCCGCGGCCGTGGTGCTGGCCCCCAGCCAGGCTGCCCGCGCCTACACGGACACGCCGGTGCACATCCTGGCCTCCAGCGTGGCCACCGACCGCTTCCGCATGGCCGACCGCAGTAATCCGCTGGCGCTGGAAGCGGCCGCGCTGTCGGCGCAAAAAGCGTTCCAGCGGGCCAACATCACGGCCGAAGACGTCAGTCTATACGAAGTCCACGATGCGTTCAGCATTATGGCCTGTTTGCTGCTGGAGGCGGCGGGTTTTGCCGCACCCGGCTACGGCTGGCGGCTGGCCGCAGATGGAGAGATTGTCCTGCAGGGCAAGGTGCCCATCGCCACCATGGGCGGCTTAAAAGCACGGGGCCATCCGATTGGGGCAACGGCGCTGTACCAAACCGCCGAAATCGTACAGCAGCTCACCGGGCAGGCAGGTCCCAACCAGGTGCCCAATGCCCAGGTTGGCCTGCTGCAAAGCGTCGGCGGCGCGGCGGCGACGGTGTTGACGCATGTGTTTGGCGTTTAGCCGGTAATCGGCTATCGGTAAACGGTTATCAGTTTTTCTTACCGATTACGGATTACCGATAATCGACTACGGATTACCAGAAGGAAACCCTATGAACCCTCGCCTCAATCTGTGGCTTGAAAATGAAGGCGGCGTTGTCTTCTCCATCTGGCGCATGGAGCTGCTGCAGGCGGTAGCCGACAGCGGCTCTATCAGCGGCGCGGCAGAGCTGATGCACACCCACTACCGTACCGCCTGGCAAAAGATCAACGAGATGGAAAAGCGCCTGGGGCAGAAGCTGGTAGAAACCCAGGTAGGTGGGCAGCGCGGCGGCGGCGCCCAGCTTACGCCGCTGGCCCAGGCGCTCATCGCCGCCTTCTCCCAGGTAAACCAGGAACTAGAGCAGCAGATGATGCAACGGTTTACGGCCGTTCTTACCCCCCTCCTCGATAATCCCCCCGAATAATGTCATGCCCGCGCAGGCGGGCATCCAGCAACGCTCGCTTCGATTGACACCCGCCTGAATTCTCATATACTCTCACCGCGCTATGATCATTCATCATAGCGAACCCGATCAGGACAAGTTATGGAGGTGAAAGATGTTGAAGTTCTGGCGAATTTTTGTATTAGGGACGGCCGTACTCTTCCTAACAGCCTGTGGCTCCAGCGAACCAGAAGTGCTGCGGCTGGCCACCACCACCAGCACCGAGGATTCTGGCCTGCTGGAAGTCATCCTGCCCGATTTTGAAGAGGAGTTTAATGCCCGCGTCGACGTCGTAGCGGTAGGCACCGGCCAGGCGATTGAGCTGGGCGAAGCAGGCGACGCCGACGTCATTTTGGTGCACGCCCGCAGCCGCGAAGATGCCTTTGTGGCCGATGGACACGGCACCGCGCGGTTTGACGTGATGTACAACGACTTCATCCTCGTCGGCCCGGCGGACGATCCGGCGGGCATTCAGGGCATGGAACTGGCCTCTGACGCGCTGAACACCATTGCCGAGACGGAATCCCCCTTCGCCTCGCGCGGTGACGACAGCGGCACGCACTCCAAGGAGCGCTCGCTGTGGGAAGCGGCCGGTCTGCCCAGCGACCCCGAGGCCGATTGGTACGATTCATTGGGCCAGGGCATGGGCGATACGCTGCGCTACGCCAACGAAACCAGGGCCTACACCATCACCGATCGCGGCACATTTTTGAGCCAGCGCGACAATCTGCCCAACCTGGCCATCATGGTGGGCGGCGAAAGCATTGAGGAGAATGCCGACCTCTCGCTGTACAATCCGTACGGCGTCATCCCGGTGAACCCGGATAAGGGCAACATCAACAGCGACCTGGCCAACGAGTTTGTCGAATGGCTCACCAGCGTGGATACGCAGTCGGTCATCGCCGAATTTGGCATCGACACCTACGGCCAGCCGCTCTTCTACCCCGATTCCCAGGCCTGGCGCGACCAATAATTTTTTAAACCGCAAAGGACGCAAAGAGCGCAAAGATATTTTTAAGGCTTTTCCTTTGCGTGCTTCGCGTTCTTTGCGGTTAAATCATCTATGCAGACCCTGCTAGACGCCTTCCTCAACGCTTTTCAGCTGCTCACGTCGGGCGATGCGGAGCTGTTGGCCATTGTCGGGCTGACGCTGCGAGTGACGGGCATTGCCCTGCTGCTGGCGCTGCTGCTGGGGCTGCCGGTGGGGGCGCTGCTGGGGCTGATGGGCCGGTTTCCTGGGGGCGGCTGCATTATTCCGTTGATTTACACGGGCATGGGCCTGCCGCCGGTAGTGGTGGGCCTTTTTGTTTACCTGCTGCTGTCTAACCAGGGGCCGCTGGGCGAACTGCAATGGCTGTTCACTCCCTCAGCGATGATCATGGCGCAAACGGTGATTGCCTGGCCGCTGGTGGTGGGGTTGACGTTAACGGCCGTTCAATCCCTCGATCCCCTCTTACCCTTGCAGCTGCGCGCCCTGGGCGCCACCCGCTGGCAGCTGGCCAAAACGCTGCTGCTGGAATCCAAGCTGGGCGTGTTTGCCGCCATTGTGGCCGCGTTTGGCAGCATCATCTCCGAGGTAGGCGCGGTGATTTTGGTGGGCGGCAACATTCGCGGCGAGACGCGGGTGCTGACGACAGCCATCGTGCTGGAAACGCGGCGCGGCGAGTTTGCCCTGGCGATTGCCCTGGGCCTCATCTTGCTGCTGCTCTCCTTGCTGGCCAACGTGGCGCTGTACCGTTTGCAGCAGCAGGGGGTGGTGCGATGAACCCATCGCCGATGAGTCAGCCAGTGTACGAGCTTTCCCAGGTGCAGAAGGTGTATGACGGCCGTATCGTCCTCAACCTGGAGCAGCTCACTATTTTCCGGGGCGAGATTTTGGCGCTGGTGGGGCCGAGCGGGGCGGGCAAAAGTACGCTGCTGCGGCTGCTCAACTTTTTGGAGCCAGCCAGCCGGGGCAGCGTCCAGTTTGACGGCCAGCCTGCCACGCCGGAGCTGGAGTTGGCACAGCGGCGGCGGGTGACGACTGTTTTTCAACGGCCGTTGCTGCTGCAGCGTTCGGTGCGGGCCAATTTGCGCTACGGGCCGGGGCTGCGCGGGCAGACATTGGCGGAGGCGGTCGAAGCAGAATGGCTAACGCGGCTGGGGCTGACGCCGCTGGCAGACCAGGCCGCGCCGAAGCTGTCGGCGGGAGAGGCGCAGCGGGTGGCGTTGGCCCGGGCGCTGGTGACCCAGCCGGACGTGCTGCTGCTGGACGAGCCGACGGCCAATCTGGACCCCAACAACGTAGGCATCATCGAGTCGATCATCCAGGCGGAAAACCAGCGCAGCGGCATGACGGTTGTGCTGGTGACACACAATATCTTCCAGGCGCGGCGCATTGCCAACCGCACCGCCCTGCTCTGGGATGGGAAGCTGATTGAGGTGGCGCAGACGGAGCAGTTTTTTAATAGACCGGAGAGAGAGGAAACGGCCGCTTTCGTCCGCGGCGATACGGTTTATTAATCCCCAAAGCGGGTGCGACGCCCTTTAGAAGGGCGTCGCACCTTTCAGTTGCAAATTCCGCAATCCGTAATACGATTTCCCCTGGCAATTTTTGATGACAACCAAAACGACCTTCTGCTGGCCTGGCTGAGCGCGGTGGGTACACAAAATCATTGAATTTGCGGAGTCCGCATCTGAGGATGCGGACGGTGGGCATCTGAGGATGCCCACTCCACCAACCCGCGTTTTTGTACCAGCTCATGCCAGGCCAGCGGAGAAACCCCTTGTGAGGAAATGATGACTGACTTAACCACGGCCACGACCGAACAGCTGATCCAGCTGATTGACGAAGATCCCACCCGCGTGGCGGGCCTGATTGACCATACCTTGCTCAAACCCGACGCCACCGAGGAAATGATTGCCCAGATTTGCCGCGAAGCGGTGCGGCATCACTTCTTTTCCGTGTGCGTGAACCCAACCAACGTGCGTTTTGCCGCCGAGCAGCTGGCAGGCAGCAGCGTGAAGGTGGTGGCCGTCGTCGGTTTTCCGCTGGGGGCCACCACCACCAAGGAAAAAGTGTCGGAGACGCAAACGGCCGTCGAAAACGGCGCCACGGAAATCGACATGGTGATCAACATTGGCGCGGTAAAGAGCAAGGATGATGAGTTTACGCTGGGGCAGATTACGGCCGTTACCCAAACCTGCCATCAAAACGACGCTTTATGTAAAGTCATTATCGAAACCAGCTACCTGACCAACGAGGAAAAGGTGCGCGTATGCAAGATTGCCCAGCAGGCCGGGGCCGATTTTGTAAAGACCTCTACCGGCTTCAGCGGCGGCGGGGCGACGGTGGAAGATGTGGCCCTGATGCGCCACACCGTCGGGCAAGGCATGGGCGTCAAGGCGTCGGGCGGCATTCGTTCGCTGGACGATGCCCGGCGCATGGTGGCGGCTGGCGCGAACCGCTTGGGCGTGAGCAGCGGCGTGCGCATCGTGCAGGAAGCGGAAGCGGCGGCACGGGGCGGCACGGAAATCCTGGGGGTGGCCGAGGCGGTGCTGTACGTGACAGACATTCCCCGCGCCAAAACGTTCTACACCGAGGTGCTGGGCCTGCCGGTGAGCAGCCAGTTTGACGATGCGATTTTCCTGCAAACGGGCCAAAATTCGACATTGATTTTATTTGACATAAACAAGCTGGCTACGCGCGAAAGTATCATTCCGGCGCATGGCGCACGTGGGCAGGGGCACGTTTGCCTGGCCATACCGCCAGAGCAGATGGACGGCTGGCGCGCCCGCCTGCTGGCCCACGAAGTCGAGATTGAGCATGAGCAGGATTGGTCGCTGGGCACCCACTCCCTCTACTTCCGCGACCCCGACGGCAACAGTTTGGAGCTGATGGACGGCCGTCACTACCGCCGCGTCTGGCGCAAATTGCAGGAGAAGGCGGAGACGGCGTATTAAGCCGGTGATGGGGTGACAAGGTGACAGGGTGAAGGGGCGAACGGGTGAAGGGGTGAAGGGGCAGGACTGATTGCCGTTCACCGTACGCGAAGCGGTCGCGCAGGGACATTACCGTCACCGATTACGGATTACCGATTGATTACCCTATTTGACTCAAGATATGCAAACTTTCATTTATGCCGGGGAGATGGCGGCGTTGGGTACGGCCGTTTGTTGGTCGGCCACCGCCATCTTTTTTAGCTACAGCGGCCGAATTATCGGCTCGGACGTGGTGAACCGCAGCCGCCTGCTGTTTGCCTTTTTGTTTCTCAGCCTCAGCCACCTGGCATTGGAAGGCAGCTTTTTTCCGCTGCACGCCGAGGGTTTCCGCTGGTTTTGGCTGACAATTTCCTCCGTTTTGGGGCTGGTGGTGGGCGACACGCTGCTGTTTAAGGCGTACGTGCTCATCGGGCCGCGCCTGTCCATGCTGCTTATGTCAACTGTACCGATTATCAGCACGCTGTTTGGCTGGCTGCTGTTTGGCGAGACGGTGAGTGGGTTGGAACTGTTGGCCGTTTTCCTCACGGTCGGCGGCGTGGGCTGGGTGGTGACGGAAAAGCAGGCGGGGCGAACGGCCGTGGAGAACAAGCAGTTCAGCAGCGGCATTCTGTTTGGGCTGGGCGGGGCGCTGGGCCAGGTGGCCAACCTGGTGACGGCGCGCTACGGCCTGGTGGGCGACTTCTCGCCTATCTCCGCCACGATGATCCGCATTTTGGTGGCGCTGCTCATCTTGTGGGGATTGGCGCTGGCCCGCGGCCAGGTGCGGACTACGCTGCGGCAGTGGCGCAACCGCCAGGCGTTCCCAGCGATGATCGGCGGCTCGATTGCCGGGCCATTTTTGGGCATCTGGCTGTCGCTGGTGGCCATCCAGCTAACGCGGTTGGGCATCGCCTCCACGCTGATGGCCCTGCCGCCCGTGCTGCTGATTCCGGTGGAGTTTGTCGTGTTCAAAAAGCCGGTGAGCGCGCGGGGCATGGTGGGAACGGCCGTTGCCTTCATTGGCGTGATGCTGCTATTCTTGCCGCAGTCGTAACACAAACGGTGAAAGGTGCTATGCAAACAACTGTCCCTCTGCTCCTTATTTTGCTGGGAAGCCTGCTGCTTGGCCTGGGGATTTTTCAATTTGTTAAGCAGACCAGGAAGATCAGGCAGCTGGTAAAAGTCGAAGGGATTGTCACGCAGTTAATTCCCGTCAGGGTTGAAAACTCCTTTGTCAGGACAAAAACAGAAACCGGCACAAAATTGGAGCCGAAGTATCGTTATCGATCACAAATTCGTTTCACAACGAAAACCGGCCAAAAAACAAAGGTGTTATCCCCGGTTAGCTATCGTCCCCCGCGCCGTCAGGTAGGTGAAAAGGTTGAGATTCTATACAATCCACACAACCCTGCTGAGGCACAGATTAACGGCTTTTGGGAGCTGTGGTTGCCGACGTTCATGCTCATTTTCTGGGGGGTTCTTGTCCTGGGCATGGGCGGAACAGCCTGGTTATTGCTAAACCAGAAAATTTGAGGCCGAAGGTGCTTCAATGGAGAATGGTGAATTGTTCACCTTGTCACCTTGTCACCCCCTCACCTTGTCATTCGTAACTTTCCCCTGCCTCATGTACTCTAATCGGTATGGAAAATTCAACACTGCACACAACCGAAAAAGTAATCATGTACGGCACGCCAACCTGCCCAGGCGTACCGCCAGTGCGGGGCATGCTGGAGCGGGCTGACGTTCAGTTTAATTATGTCAATATAGGCGAGGATCCAATCGGCCGCAGCCGGGTGATGGAGATTAATCACGGCAACGCCAGCGTGCCCACCCTGATTTTCCCCGATGGCAGCACGTTGACTGAGCCGAGTACGGCCGTTCTCCGCCAAAAACTAGAATCCCTGGGTTACAAAGTACCCCAGCCCACCCTGTGGCAGTCACTGCGGGACAATCCGTTCTACAGCATCATGGGCACGGCCATCTTTTTGTTTGGTCTGTACGATGGCAATTGGGTCTTTATGGCCTTGGGGTCGGGGCTGCTGGCGTTTGCGGTGGTGAGCAGTCGGCGGTGACAGGGTGACAGGGTGACAGGGTGACAAGGTGAAGGGGTGACAAGGTGAAGGGGTGAACGGGTGAAGGGGTGAGGGGGGAAAGAGCATGACCGATTACCGCTCACTGATTACCGTTCACCGATTACCGATCACTGATTACCGATTACGGATTACCGTTCACCGATGCTTTCATCATTTGCAGCAGGCCGTAGCCGTGGACGGAGCTGTGTTCGATGGTGAAGCCGGCGTTTTGCACGGTTACAGCCGTTTCTCGGTTCAAGTGGCACTCCCCCTGCAAGGCAAACCAGAGCGGATGCAGCCAGTCGGTGAAGCGGCGGGAGATGGGGCCGTGACCGCGTGTGTGTTCCAGGAGGAGCAGACGGCCGTCTAGCTTTAAAACGCGCCGGATTTCCGCCAGGGCCAACTCCGGCTGGGGGATGGAGCAGAAAACCAGCGTCCCCACCACGGCATCAAACTGATCGCTGGCGAAGGGAAGGTGATGGGCGTTGGCGACGGAGGCGGGCGTATTTGTTTCGCCCGATTTGCGGCGGGCCAGCACAAGCCGATCTGATTTTATGTCAATAAGTGTGGTGTTGGCGGAACGGCCGTAAAGCGGCAAGTTCGCCCCAGTACCCGCGCCCACTTCCAGCACGCGCCCGGTCACACCATGCAGCAGCTCCCGCCGCAAATGGCCAATGCCCCAGCGCTCCAGCCAGCGCATTCCGCGATCAAATTGTTCGGCTTCGATAGTTGACATATCTTTTTTGGTAAACGGTTATCGGTGAACGGTAATCGGTAAAAGCAACCAAACCGATCACCGTTTACCGATTACGGATTACCGATCACCGACCCGGTAAATCACCGCATAATCATCCCGGTACACCTCTTGCAGCAGCGGATCGTCGGCGGCTTCGTCCATGAAATCGTCGTGGTTCAGGTCGCTAAAGACGTAGGCAGCGCCAAACTCATCGCGGATGGCGGCGCCGGGTTGGTCGACGCGCCCCTGGGTGATGTCGACCCAGCGGTCAAACAGCGCCTCGTCTTCAAGCTCCATAAACGTGGGATCGAGCCCAGCGGTGTACACGGCGTTGCTGTTGTAAAAGAAGAGCCGGGTGAAATCATCCCAGTCCGTCTGGAACACCATTGTACCGTCTGGCGCGTTATCGTGCAGCCAGATGGTGGCGTCGGCATAGCGGTCGGCGGGGCTGCTGTCGGCCACCAGTTCACGGGCGTCGGTGAGGCCAACGTAGAGCGGGTAAGCCAGCAGCACCAGCAGGACAATTGGAGCAAGGGGGAGGAGATACGGCCGTTTTCCACCAATTTCCACCAACCACTCCCGCAAAATTGGGGCGGCGCTCAGGGCAAAAAAGATCAGGGCAAAGGGCGGAAAATATTCCACAAAACGGCGCGATTCAAACAGCATGTAGCCAAACAACACCATCAGCCCCAGGGCCACCAGGGTTGGTTTGTCGATGCGCTTTTCGCGCCAGCCCAGGGCCAGGATGCCCGCCAGTACGGCCGTAAAGGCCACGCCAGAATTCTGCACCAGCGTCCAGGTGCGGTAGGGCGACCACTCGTTGCCCACCGGCGTGCTCGATTCGCCCACCTTGGGCAGCAGGTGGCCCACGATGAAGTCGATGTTTTGCGGGAAGTATGGATTAATCAACAGCCCCAGGCCAATGCCGATGGCCGGGTAGACCAATGCCTGCCAGACGATGCGCCGCTCCAGCATGAAGGTGGCAATAACGTACACACCGCTCATCACCAGCAGCAGGGGGAAGGCGTTGTAGGCCCAGACGAAGACAAAACCCAGCGGCAGCAGCAGCTTGTAGCGCCCTTGCAGCAGCCAGTGCAGCCCTAAAACCAGCAGCAGCAAAGACATGGACTGCGCCCGCGGCATGCTCATCCGGTACAAAAATGCTTCCGACACGGCAAAGAGGCCAATAGCCCAAACGGCCGCATACGGCACCTTTTGCCCGCGCAGCAGCCACCAAATGGCCAAAAATGCCAGCGAAGGCATGATGATGCTGGCCAGCTTTGCCCCACGGGTCAATGCCAGACCGCCGTCCAGGGCCGGATCGGTGGTGGCAAACAGCGCCAGGAAGACATGGTACAGCAGGTGATGGTCGTAGTAAGCAGACTCGTTGAGGATGGTGTAGGGCAGGTAAGGAAAATCGGGCGTGAGACCTTGGGTGCGGATGAGGTAGCTCATCTTCATGTGGTAGTAGCCATCATTGCCAGCCAGGCCAGGCGTGGCGTACTGCACACTGGCAAAGCCGGTGATGAAAACGAAGAAAAGCAGTACGGCCGTGGCCCATACACGCAAATTTGCCTGTCCAACAATTCTTTCTTTCACGGACTGCCTGATTTCAATCATGGTGGTTGTCAACTGCATCTTACCCTCGCTTTTGATTCTACCTGTGTTGGATTTCACTTGTAAGTGCCGCTTGGGTAAAAAAAGTAACGCCCGGACGTCCGGGCGTTTTCTAACTTACGCTTATTGGCCGGGGCTGTTAATCATTATCGTTATCATCCCCATCGTCATTGTCGTTGTCATTATCGTTGTCGTTGTCATTATCGTTGTCGTTATCGTTGTCGTTATCGTTGCTGTTGCCGTTACTGTTGCCATCGTTGTCGTTGCCGTTGTCGTTGCTGGGCGTCGGGGTTGGCTGAGGCGGCGAGGTCGGCTGGGGCGGCGTAGTTGGCTCGGGTGAGGGGGTAAACGTAGGCGGCAGGGTGGGTACCAGGGTGGCGGTCGGTACTGGCGTTTTTGTGACCGTCGCCGTCGGTTGATCGGTTGGGGTTGCTGAAGGCTCTGCGGTGGGTGCTGTGGTCGGTTCGGCAGTTGGTGTCAAAGTGGCTGTCGATGTGGGAAGCGCGGTGGGCAAGGCAGTGGGCGCAGGTGTCGGTTCTGGGGTGGTGAATGCACTGAGCAGTTCGATGGTGCTGGCCGTTAAGATGCCTTTGTTGGTACGGCCGTTTACCTGCACCAGATCACCCACGTGGGGCTGCCCTACCAACGCAGTGTTGTCATCCAACGCCACGTCGATGTCTGCCACGGTCCATTCGGTGGACTGCATGGCTTCAACGACACCATCAAAAGAGACCTCGGCCGAGCGGCCGGTGCGCAGCAAGGTTTGCACCTCGCGCACGCGTTCCTGGCCGAACGCATCCAGGAGATCGGCCGCCGCCGACGCGTCCGCCGTGCGGCTGAGGCGCACATTTTCCACCAGCCGCTTCACCGGGTAGAGCGCATCCCCAGGAATGGCGGACGTTGACACAAAAACGGCCGCAGCCGAGAACAAGACCAGCAGCAGGGCCAGGGACGCCAGAGGCATCAGCCCCTGGCGCACACGGTACCAGGTAGATGGCTGGATTGGGGTCACTTTTAAGCTCGCGGCGTGGGCCAGGAACACTTTTTGGGATTGTTGTTTAGCGGCCAGGGATGGTTGGGGAGCGAGGGTAGCCAGCTGCACGGCCGTTTCCAGGAACGGCCGTAACGTGGCCTCCTTTCCAGGGAACCGGTCGACGATCGCTTCAATCGATTCGCCCCGCTCTATATAATCCAAACATTCCTGAAGCACCGCTTCTGGTACATCGTTCATGACTTATTCTCCGAACCCATCAGCCGCGTCAGGGCGGCAATGGCCCGAACCTGAAGCATCTTCACCGATCCTTCGCTTTTGTTCATTGTTTCTGCCACATCCCGAACGGGCATCTCATAACCAAAGCGCAGGGCCAGCACCTGCTGCTGTTCTTCCGTTAAATCGGTCAAGGCCTGGCGCAGCGCTTTTTTACTTTCTTGCGCCTCAATTTTTTCGATGGGTTCTATCCACTCTTCTGGTACGGTATCATCCAGCTCCACTTGCTGAACACGCTTCTTCTTCCGGTAATGTTCCTTGAGGATGAGTGAGGCCGTGCCAAACAACCAGCCGCGAATGGTATTTTGTGGGGCATTTTTCTGCTGGATGGCGTGCAAAAATCGGATGAACACCTCGCTGGTTAGATCTTCGGCCGTTTGCAAATCATTTTCCCGGTAAGCCATGTAGCGAAACACCGAATCGTAGTAGCGTTCATGCACTTGAGCCAGCGCCTCCTGGTCCAGTGATTTTGCCCGATGCAACAATAACAGTTCGTCCTGCACGATGTTTGGCAACTCCAAAAAAGGTTGGATGGCGCGAAAACAAAATTTCTGCCACAAATTTAGCCGCCCATTATAGTGAAAAGGCGCAGCTTGTGACAGATCTATCTGTTAAGAAAAAAGTTAGGAGGAAATTAGCTCATCCCCTCCTAACCTGAATCGAGCCGTGGCTACGATTTAGTCATCATCGTCACCATTGTCGTTGCCACCCCCTCCAGAGCCGGAGTTGCCACCATCGTCGTCATTGTCATTGCCGTTGTCATCGTCGTCGTCATCGTCATCGTCATTGGCGTTGCCGTTGTCATCGTTGCCGTTGTCGTCGTCATTGGCGTTGCCGTTATCATCGTTGCCGTTGTCGTCGTCGTCATTGGCGTTGCCGTTGTCGTCGTTGCTGTTGTCATCGTCGTTGGCGTTGCTGTTGTCGTTGTTGCTGTTCATGTCGTCATCGTCGTTGGCATTGCCGTTATCATCGTTGCTGTTGCCATCATCGTTGGCATTGCCGTTATCATCGTTGCTGTTGTCATCATCGTTGGTGTTGCTGTTATCATCGTTGCTGTTGTCATCGTCATTGGCATTGCCGTTGTCATCGTTGCTGTTGTCATCGTCGTTGGCGTTGCCGTTGTCATCATTGCTGTTGTCATCATCGTTGGCATTGCCGTTATCATCGTTGCTGTTGTCATCATCGTTGGCGTTGCCGTTGTCGTCGTTGCTGTTGTCATCATCGCCGTTGGCGTTGCCGTTGTTGCTGTTCATGTCGTCATCATCGTTACTGTTGCCATTATCGTCGTTGGCGTTGCCGTTGTCGTCGTTGGCGTTGCCATTGTCGTCGTTGCTGTTGCCATTGTCGTCATTGGCGTTGCCGTTATCATCGTTGCTGTTGCCACCGTTGTCATCGCCATTGTCATTTACCTGGCCAGGATCGTTGGTGTTACCACCATCGTCACCAGGCAGGTCGCCGGTGGGCGTGCAGGCGGCCAGCAGCATGAGGAAAATCAACACCAGGATAGACAGACCATATTTTGTGCGCAGAACCTGTTTCATTTTTTGACTCCTTTGAATTCATTCATCATTTTGCTTATCAAATTACTGTGTGCTCCTATAGTGATGACGGCCGTAAAAAAGTAACGGGGAATTTTCAAAGTGGGCAAACTGGCCTAGTTTTCCAGAGGTAGGCAACAAAAAAGCCACCGGCTGGGTGGCTCATCTGTGATTAAGATTTCAGGTTTTATTGCTTCATCAGCCGCGGACAACGGCCGTTTCTGCCAGCACCTCGCGTAAACTTTGAATCAAATCATTGCGCGACATGGGCTTGGCCAGGTAGCGGTTGGCCCCAGCCTCCATGCCCTCTTCGACGGCGTTGAGGTGTGTTTTGCCGCTCAGCATGACGATGGGCAAATCGGCCGTCTGGGGGTTGCTGCGAATTTTGCGGCAGACTGTCAGGCCATCCATGTGGGGCATCATCACGTCCAGAATCATGATGTCGGGCTTACTTTCCTGGACTTTTTGCAGCGCTTCCAGGCCATGCTCGGCCCCCGTCACGCGGAAACCAGCTGGCTCCAGCATCAGGCGCAGCAAATCCTGGGTTAGAGGTTCGTCATCAACAACTAAAACTGACCAACTCATCACTGGTTACTCCTCTGCGAATCAAGGGCGTGGGATGAACGTAGTTTACCGCCTTTCCATCCGTTTGGCATCAACAATCTGGTCTTAATCACCCAAGTGTTATAGCATCGGCGCCCGCCGAGCAACATAAACGAGTCGTGAATATTTGCCAAGAAAACGGCCGTTTAGTCCCGGTAGCCAATTTAGCCAACGGCCGTTATCATCCCGCTATGGACACAAACACTCCCGGTTTTTTCGAGCAGGTTTATAAAGTCGTGCGCTGCATTCCGCCGGGCAAGGTGAGCAGCTACGGCCGTATCGCCGCCATGTTGGGTTATCCACGCGCCGCCCGGGCGGTGGGTTATGCCCTCAGCGCCTTGCGCCAGCCAAACCAGGAAGGCTACACCTCGGCCAATGTGCCCTGGCAGCGGGTGGTCAACAGCCAGGGGCGCATCTCCATTCGCCACCGCGAGCAGACGGCCAACAAGCAGGCTGAAATTCTGCGCGCTGAAGGCGTGGCGGTGGATGGGAACGGCCGTATCGACCTCGCCGTGCACCTGTGGGAAGGGCTGCATCTGGTGGAGCTGGACGATATTTTGAGAGGAGATTAGAGATTGGAGACCGGAGATTATTTTTGCCAATCTCTAATCTCCAATTACCAATCTCCAATTTCTGCGCTAAAATCCTCCGCGTGAAGCTGATCATCCAAATCCCCTGCTACAACGAAGCGCGTTCCCTGCCGCAAACGGTGGGCGATCTGCCGCGCCACGTGCCGGGCATTGACTGCATCGAAACGCTGGTCATCGACGATGGCAGCACGGACGGCACGGCCGAAGTGGCCCGCAGCCTGGGAATTGACCACGTGGTGCAGCACCGGCAAAACATGGGGCTGGCCCGCGCCTTCCAGACCGGACTGGACGCCGCCCTGCGGCTGGGGGCGGACATCATCGTCAACACCGATGCGGATAATCAGTATCCAGGCCGCTACATTCCCGAATTGGTGGCCCCGGTGCTGGCGGGCACGGCCGATATCGTCATTGCCAACCGCCAGGTGGAGAGCATCGAGCACTTTTCGCCGTTTAAGAAGCTGCTGCAAAAGCTGGGCAGCTGGACGGTGCGCACGGTCAGCGGCACCGACGTGCCGGACGCGGTCAGCGGCTTCCGCGCCTACAGCCAGGACACGGCGCTGCGGCTACACATCCTCACCAACTTCAGCTACACGCTGGACACGATCATCCAGGCAGGCAAGCAGGGGCTGATCATTCACAGCATCCCGGTGGAGACCAATGGACCGATACGGCCGTCTCGCCTGCAGCGCAGCATGGGTCACTTCATCAAAGCCCAGGCCAGCACCATTGTGCGCCTCTATGCCTTCTACGAACCGCTGCGCACCTTCACCTACATCGCCCTGCCCTTTATCCTCAGCGGGCTGGCGCTGTGGGCTCGATTTTTCTACGCTTATGTCAACAATGCCTCCAATCAGTTCATCCAGTCGGTGACCATTGGCACGGGCCTGCTGCTGGTGGGGCTGTTCATCTTCCTCTTCGGCGTCCAGGCCGACATCACCAGCAAACATCGCCAGATGACGCAGGAAACGCTCTACCGGCTGAAGAAGCTGGAGCTGGGGCAGAAAGATTTAGCCACAGATTACGCAGATTCAGCAGATTAGCTAGCGGTTCGCTTCTACTGGGACGGTTTGCGGGATGGCTGGGGGACGGCCGTTTTCTAGACTGCAATCATCAAACACGGTATGACAATTTCAACCGGGAGGTATTGGTGATGCAGTCTCAAGTTCCAAATCCGTACATCGATCAACTGGCAGTTGAGAAGTTCAAAAAGGCGAAGCGCCAGGGCATGTGGCGCACCATGATGAGCTGGTTGCGCAAGCAGTGTAACAACCTGCTGTCGCTGGACCGTGACAGTCTAAAGGGCAGCATCCAGGGGCAGCGTTATGCTGGCCTGCAAACCGTGGCGCTGGACCAGATTGTGGGCAGCACGGGGCGGTCTCATGAATTTGATCGCGCCTTTTTCCCGCGCCAGACCCACACCATGGATCGCTGGCTCAGTCTGGCCAAAGCCAACTACCAGTCGGTTTCACTGCCACCGGTGGATCTGGTTAAAGTGGGTGACCAGTATATTGTCGCCGATGGCAACCATCGCGTTTCGGTGGCTCGTGCTCTGGGTCAGGAGTTTATTGAAGCAAATGTGGTGGAGGTAGTTACGGCCGTTCCGCTGCCCTGCCCCTGCTAACCTACCGCACCGGTTCCAGCCGCGCCCAGGCCAGCCAGCTCCACGGGGAGGTGGGGTAACGTTGGATGAGATCGAGGTAGGTACTGACGGCCGTTTCACCATCCCCACTCAGCTCATAAAAGTAGCCCAGCAGGTAAGTGAGGTGTTCGATGTACGGCTGTGCTTCGAGGTCGTCCGTGGGCAGGTAATTGAGTAATTGGGTAATTTTTTCGGGAACGGTGGGATCGGTTTGGGTGAGAACGGCCGTTTGTAGTTCCTCCAAATAATCAGTTAAGTAATCCGCATCAACATCCAAATCTTCCAATTGCACCCAGAAAGGATCAGGTTTGACTGGTTGACCCAGCCCAAAATGGCTTTGTGTCAGTTCAGACAAATTTACTGCCTCATACGATGTAAAACTGGCCACTTGAGTGAATTCATTCACCACATTTTCCACAAGGATAATGTCCAATATAGTCGGCTCTGGATAGTCAGAATAGTTTTCAGCTCGGATCGCTATCACAAGATCAAGAGTCTCATCTTCGGTGAGCTCCAGTTGCTCAAAACTTAAATCCAAAATTGGAGTATAGAAGAGATCTTTAATGAAAATAACTTGCCATTGTTCATCAACAGCATCAAATATAACCAACCACGGTGCCTCTGGTTCCAGCACACCAACCCATTCCAAGTCAAAATCATTATCAAAATTGGCCGATTGATGAAAGGCTAATTGAAAATCTAGAGCTGCTAAAGATTCCTGGGGTGGTTGTGAGGACGGTAGAGAAACATTTTGTAACCGGGTAAATGCTAAATATTTGAGATCGCAAATCATCCTTTTATCTGGCTCATTGGAATCAGAACCGGGACCATGTGTGGCATACATATTCAGATACTCTCCCATGTTAGTCTCTAACACCGATTCCGCATCCGCCACAAGATTACGGCAGAGGTCAACCACAGAACCCGTGACATTATTCTTTTGAATATATTGAATATATTCGCTCTGCTCTGGCGATTCGTAAATCGTATTGATTATTGCTCGCGATTCTTCATATCGGTTTTGTTCAGCATAGGCCATGGCCAACTGAGTCTCCGCATAGGCGACCAAATCTGGAGAAGCACTGTCATCCTCTCGCATTTGAGTAACAGCGCGCTCTAGCAACGGATATTGATCATCCTTTTCAAGATTCCCAGGGGAATAAAATGGGGAAACTGCCTGCGACAGATTGCAAACGGCCGTGTCTGGCGGTGTATCGTCCTGTTCAATATGCTCTGCTTGAAGCCCGTTCCAACTATAAACATCAACTTCTTCCCATTCACAACCAAATCGGCGGGAATAATGTCGCGTCACGCGAATATCGTCCACCTCATCGCCAGTATAGTCAGCAATTTCAATTTCAGGATCAAATTCCTCAATCCAAGGTAACGGAACCAAATCTTCTCCATCCCACGAAAACACTTCGATTAGCGCGGTATAACCAGTTCCACTCCAGTAAGTCCAAGATTCAAGAATGACTTCAGGAATTTCATCCCCTGTAACATCATGCTCAGTGTAAATAGTCGTCCAACCTTCCGAAGAATAACGACCTGTCATTATAGAAAGTGGCTCCCCTATTTGATTCCATCCTCCTTCCTCATCCCTTTCTACCAATACAAACAAACGAGTACGAAATATGTGAGAATCTAATTGAAGTACCCATAGCGAATGTCCATCATGAACTTGCAGTGCTGTGGGCAGCAAACGATAGGTTTCTTCTTTTATTTCACTGCCAGAAACAAAGTTAGGTTGAGCTTCATTAAGATTTTGAATGAAGCTTTCCTCAAGAATGCGAAGGTGAACCTGAGATGGTATCCAATAACCAAAATAGTAAGGGCTCAAAAAGACATCCTCCAACAGAGGGGCCACATGCGGAATGTTATCAGGATAAAATTGATCCAAGTCAGCGTTGACAAAATGGTAAAAGTCGTCGCTGTTGAACCTGTGTTTATACGGCTCAGTCGGATCAATGTAAATATCCTCAGCATGAGCAGCCTGTCTCAACGCATCAAAGAGTTTTTCTGAGGAAGGTGTCGTTAAATCATAAGCGATTTCCCCATCAGGCAGAGGGACATCAGGTAAAGGCTCACGCGTTGGCAAACTCCAGTCAAAAGTAGGTGTTGGCGATGAGCTTGCAGGAGAGGGAGCTAGGGTATCAGTAGCAACGGCCGTTTCCGCCACAACACTCATAACCACGGCCGTTTCCATCACAGTCGGTTCAATCGTTGGTGGTGGGGTGGGAACGGCCGTACTTTCCACCACCACCTCTTGTCCCTCCACACACGCCACCAAACTGAAAACCAAGAAAATTGCTGCGTTAACCCATCCCCACTTCATCGTTACCCTCACCTGACACTGGAAAACTGGCAAACCTGCCACTTGCATACTTGCAACCTGCAACCCGCACATTATAAAACACCCAACATCACTTGGAAACAACCTGACCACCCGTTAGAATTGAAACCAGCAACCAATATTCGCACAATTCGCGCAATTCGCGGCAAAAAACCAAACCCGCGCCTTTGCGTTAAAAAAGGAAACCCACTATGTTACATGGCTTCACCGGCAGCATCCTGCACGTCGATTTAACCAACCGTACCCTGGAAATTGAACATCCCGACGAGGAATTTTACCGCCATTACATGGGCGGCAGCCTGATGGGGCTATACTACCTCTGGCACAACACGCCCGCCCACGCCGATCCGCTTGGCCCAGAAAATACGCTCACCTTTGCCGTCAGCGGGCCTACCGGGCTGCCTGTCAGCGGGCAGAGCCGCTGCACCGTCACCTGCAAATCCCCCAGCAGCGGCGGCGTGGCCGATGCCCAGGCCGGCGGCTTCTGGCCCGCCGAGCTCAAATACGCCGGCTTCGACGCCGTCGTCGTCACCGGCGCGTCCGGCACGCCCGTCTACCTCTGGATCAACGAGGGTGAAGCCGAGCTGCGCGACGCCCGCCATTTGTGGGGCAAAACAACGCTGGAAGTGGACACCATCCTGGAAGATGAGCTGGGCGACCGGCGCATCGAGATTGCCCAGATTGGCCCGGCGGGTGAAAAGCTGGCCAACTTTGCCGCCATCATGAACATGAGCAACCGCGCCTGGGGCCGCACCGGCGTCGGCGCCGTCATGGGCAGCAAAAAGCTCAAGGCCATCGTGGTGCGCGGCACCCAAAAAGTGACTCCGGCTGACAAAAAAGCGGTCGCCGCTCTGTCTAAGCAAGGGGCGAAAGGTTTTCCTGGGAGCGGCATGGAGAGTTTCGGCCGTTACGGCACGGCAGGTGCGGTGATGAGCCAGCAGGGCGGCGGCGGGCTGCCTACGCGCAACTGGGACGCGGGTGTCATGGCCAATGCCGAAGCCATCAGCGGCGAGAAGCTGTACGACGAGATTTTGCGCGGTGCGGAAGCAGGCAAACAGGACAAAGACGGCCGTGATACCTGCTACGCCTGCATCGTGCGCTGTAAACGCGTGGTCGAATCTGAGTACCAAAACATCCGCCTGCGCCACGAGTACGGCGGACCCGAGTACGAAACCATCGCCACCTTCGGCTCCTACTGCGGCGTGGATGATTTGCGCGCCGTCACCTACGCAAACCAGCTGTGCAACGAATACGGCGTCGATACTATCTCCTGCGGTGCAACCCTCTCCTGGGCCATGGAATGCTTCGAAAACGAAGTAATCAACCTGGATGAAACGGACGGCATCGAGCTGCGCTACGGCAATGCCGAGGCGATGATCGCCATGCTCAAAAAGACGCTCAACCGCGAAGGCTTCGGCGACATCCTAGCCAATGGCTCGGCCAAAGCCGCCGATTTGCTGGGCAAGGGGCACGAATTTTTGCTGACAGTCAAAGGCCAGGAGCTGCCCGCCCACATGCCACACGTCAAGCGCAGCCTGGGCGTCATCTACGCCGCCAATCCGTTTGGCGCCGATCACCAATCCTCCGAGCACGACCCGGTCTACAGCGAGAAGGCGTACGAGCGGTTTTACAAGGTGCCGCTGTCGCAAATTGGGCTGAACACGCCGCAGCCACCCAAGGTGATCAATGCCGAAAAAATCGAGTTTGCCCTGAAAACGCAGTACAACTACAGTGCTGCCGACACAGTGAGCCTTTGCCAGTTTGTTTATGGCCCCAGCTGGCAAATGTACGGCCCGCAGGAGATGGCCGATTTGATGGCGGCAGCCACCGGTTGGGGTGTGACCGTGGAGGAGATACAGGCAATCGGCCGTCGCCGCCTGAATTTAATGCGCGCTTACAACGCCCGCGAAGGCTTAACCCGCGACGACGACACTCTACCCAAGAAACTGTTTAAGAAAGCGCTGGAAGGCGGCCGTTCCGATGGCCTCATCCTGGAAAACGAGGAGCTGCAAGCCGGGCTGGGCATGTATTACGAGCAGGCAGGCTGGGACACCACCACCGGCGCCCCCACCCGCGCCACCCTGGAAGCCGTCGGCCTCGGCTGGGTAGCCGACGATTTGGGAATGTAACCGCCGTAGCCGCGGATTCTTTCCGCGCCAGAATTTCGCAGAAAGAATCTGCGGCTACGGTCAGTCATTTACCATTAACCATTGACCATTAACCATTGACCATTATTACGGCCGTTCCGCCCCCTACCTTCACCCCGTCCCCCACAACCTCCGGCATCTCCCCCGTAGAAAGCAAGCAGTTGTAAGCAGCCGCATCCGTCAGCGGAATGATTTGCTCCCTGTCACTGAGATTGAAGAGGGTGACGGCCGTTTCTCCCCCCACTTCCCGCGCATACGCATACGTCTGCGTCGCCGCATCGACGTGCCGCCGGGTGCGCGAGCCACGCTGGAGCGCAGGCAGCGTCCGCCGCAAGTGGACCAATCGGCGATAAAAGGCCAGCAAATCCTGGTGCCACGCCTCCGGCTGCCACGGCATTGGCGCCCGCACGTGATGGTCTCCGCCGGAACCCGCCTGGTCCTTGTTCACCGCCTGCGACAGCCCAACTTCGGTGCCGTAATAAATCACCGGGATCGGCGCCAGGGTGAACTGGCACAGCGCCGCCAGCTTCAGCCGGTTCACGTCGTTGCCCGCCATGAAGAGGAAGCGGTTCATGTCATGATTGTCCAAGAAGCTAACCCGCGCCGCGCCGGTGGCCATGTACGCCTCGTAGCTCTGCAAAAAGGCGTCCAGCTGGGCCACGTTCCACAAATCGAGGGCAAAAGCGTAGCGAAACGCCGTCGCCAGGGGGAAGTCGAGCACGTGGCTCAGCCGCCCACGATAGCGGCGCAGCGCGTCGGGTGAGTCGGTTGCCTCGCCAATGGTCACTGCCTGTGGATTGGCCGATTGCACCGCCTGGCGGAACTGCACCCAGAAGTCCATGCCGTGCCCGATGGCGTGGTCCAGCCGGAAGCCGTCCAGCTTAAACTCACGCAGCCAGTAAACGGCCGCATCACAAATATGCTGTCGTCCCGCCGGATCGTTGGTGTCGAACGAGGGCAGCATCCTGGCCCGGCCCAAAAAGCAGCGATAGTTGTCCGGCCGCTCGTAAAAGACAAACCAGGAAGCCGTTTCGGCGTTGGGATCGGCCTGGGCGGCCAGGAAGGCGGGATGTTTCCAGGAGCAGTGGCTGGGCACAAAGTCCAAAATCACGCGAATGCCGCGCCCGTGTGCCTGCGCCACCAGTTCGTGCAAATCTGCCGCGCTGCCCAGCTCCGGATCGATGGCAAACAAATCTTTGGTGTCGTAGCGATGGTAGGTGTCGGCCAACCCCAGCGGTGAAAGCCAGATACAGTTGATGCCCAGCTCATCCAGGTAGGGCAGCGATTGGGTGACGCCGCGCAGCGTACCGCCGTGCCGGGCGTGGTGGTGGCTCTGGTCAACGTCCGGTGAAAAACGGCCGTCCTCCGTCCCCGGATGAAAACGATCCAGGAAAATATGATAAATCACCGCCTCCTGCATCCAATCTGGTCCGATGGGTTCGTCTGGCTCGACAAAGTAGGCAAACGTCTGGATGCCCGTTTTGTCCTCCACCGGGTACCAGAAGCCCTGGCCGTCGTGGGCAAAGAGGTCGGGCGGGGCGTCGGCGGCGCGGCCTGGCTGCCACCCGGCGATTTTGTAGCGCACGGCCGTTCCGCCCACCTGCCCCGGCAAAATGGCGTGCCACCGGCTGAGGTAACCTGCGCCCGCTTCCCAATCCACCGTCTGCACCGTCATCGGCAGTTTGTGGGCGGTGGCGTCGGGTAAACGGCCGTCCCTGGTAAACCACACCTCGGCGCGATCCAACGGCATTTCCACGCCGCTGGTAGCCCAGATTTCGACAGGCTCATGGGATTGGGGGGCGAACGGCCGTATCGTGTTGTCATGGCGGAACTGGTGCGCTTGCGTCGCAATACGCTCGCGCACCATCGGCAGGGGAATGTCGCCCGGCGCGGTGGCAATTGCTTCGTTATCGTCGAATGTAGTTTCTAATTCAGCCATTGGTTGTTCTCCTAATTTAAAATAGCGGAACACAGAGTTGCACAGAGAAGCACGGAGGGGAACAGAGGATAATTTTCAATCTACGCCATTTGCTGATTCAAAAATCTCTGTCCGTCACCGCCCGCCACCGCTGCAACAAAGTCAGCATCTGTTCCTGTTCAACTTCGTCAAATGTGGCCAGACTGGCCTGCAGCGCGGCCAGATGGGCCACCTGGGTCAGTTCACGCTGCGCCGCCCCTGCCGCCGTCAGCACTACCTGCTGCGCCCGCCGGTCGTCCGGATCGGGCTGGCGCTCGGCCCAGCCCTGCTCGGCCAGGTAATCGACAATGCGCGTCATTTTGCTGTTGTCCAGCAGCAAACGGCCGCTTAAATCCCCCATGCGCCAACCCGTGACTGGGTGCAAAAGCAGTAGGGTTTCAAACTGTTCGGGGGTGAGGTGGAACGGCCGTAACGCCGCCGCCATCTCGCCAATCAGCAAAACAAAAATTTCCCGCATGGTTGCAAAAATCTCTTGTTCCATACGGGAATTATATTTTTATTTGATATATTTGCAAATGAGAATAAATGCGGATTTGCCACAGAGAGCACAGAGCACACAGAGTTTTCTCATTTTCCTCTGTGTGCTCTGTGGCTCACTCTTCCAAAAACGCTTCAGCGGCGGTGACGCGGTTGTAGGTATGTGTGATCAGTTCCTGGATGGCCTGCTCAAACGCCGCCTGCCCCACATCGGCCACGGCGTAAGGCTCGATGAGCGCAGCCAGTTCTTTGTAGCGAGCCGTCATGGCTTCCGGTTCAAAGACGGTGTGGCTGGTGTCATCGACATAGTTGACATAAGTTTCATAGTAGTCTGGGTTGTCCAGCAGGTAGCGAATCAGCGGCCACTCGTCGCCGATAGCGGTCATTTCCAGGGTCATTTGGGAACGGCCGCCTGACTTCAGCGCTTCGTTGTGATCCCAGGGAATCCAGGTGAGCTGGCCCGTTTCCGGGTTGTTGTAGAGGTAATAATTGTGCGACGCGCCGCCGTATGTGTCCCAATTTTCAATCACCGTGTTGATCGCCAGCCAGTGCAGGAAGGTATCGACGTCAAAAACCGCTTCCAGCTGCGCCTGCCACGCTGCCGGGTTGCTCTGGCGCAGGTCGGAATGCAGCGCGGTGTACAGCGTTTCGATGTCGCTCCAGTCAGCTTCGTCTTCGTTGTTTTCTTTTTGGAAGCCGTCAGCAATGCTCGCAAAAGTGCCTTCGGCCAGGGAAACGGCCGTACCGTCCGCCTCGTAAATGTTGCCGTCATCGCTGCCAAAGACGCGTTCTACGGCCGTGTCGTCAATCACCTCAATCATCGTGTACAGGCCAAAACTCACCGGCCCTTCGCCGTAATCCACATACAGCTCCACAAACGACGTTTTGGCGCTGGGTACTCCAGCATCTTCCATAATGTCGGCCACAACCGTATCGCGCAAAAACGATTCATCGCGGAAGTTGTTGGACAGCGACAGCTGCTTAAAGCCATAAAACCGCTGGTTGTCAATTTCGGGATAATCGTCTTCAAACTCGTCAAAATCGAGCTTGAACGGCAGCTCCAGCGAACCGCTAGACCAGGCGCTGGACAGCGACGAGTTGCCCTTGAAGCGCACGCCGACGTGCGTCCAGGTATTGCTCGAAGGTAATCGTGGCCTCAGCCCACATCGGGTTTTCGCTGGTGAAGTCGCCCGGCACGCCGCCAGGGCCACCAAACCCAGCGCCGGGTTGCTCACCACCGCCGCCGGGACCCTCGGCAGGTGACGAAAAGCCTTCAGGCGGTTCAAACCCTTCCGGCAGACTGCCCAGATTGCCCTCGCCAGGGCCACCAAAGCCGCCGGTGCCCTGTTCGCCCAACAGCTCGGTCAGGTTGGCCAGCATTAACTCCCACTCGGCGCCGTCAATGGTGATGTCCAGGCGCAGCACCTCATCTTCGGGGAAAACGACCTCGTAGTTGGGGTCCACATCGTTGCTGTGGGTGGCTTCGCTCCAGCCATCGGGGCGGGCGACTTCATCGGATTCGTTGGTTTGCGAGGTGATGGTGGTGGCTACGGCCGTTCCTCCCGCTGTGCTGGTTGCAGAACTGGCATCACTTTCCGGCGAACTGCTGCAAGCGAAGAGATGAATGGTCAAAAGGAAAATCGCTGTTAAAAAGCGAAAAGTTTGGGTTACTTTCATCGGGTTGCTCCATAGCTGCGACGCACTTGGGAAGTGCGTTGCACCTGTAGGGGGCTAGTTTTGTACGGCCGTATCCTCATCGTAAATCAGGTACACACTTTGCTCTTCGTCCCAACCGTGTTGAGCCACACCATCGTAGTAAATGCGCAGATCGGCCGAGTCCTTGAGGAAGTTGATATTGCCGATTTCCACCCGCTTCACCGGCAGCCCGGTGCGCTCGCGCAGGTCGGCCAGCAGCAGGTCATGATTTTCGGGGCGAATCAGCTCAATGCGCTCGTAGGATACGCGCTGCGACTGCTCGTAATGAAAGCCCCAGCCCTGCTCCAGCACGTACAACACGCCCACGACCGCTCCGTTGGCCACCAGCAGCACATCCCACCCCGCATTGTTCAGCAGCCCAGAGTTAATCACCGGCAGGCCAATCAGGATGAACAGATAAGTCATGTCACGCGGGGGCATCGGATTGGTGCGGTAGCGCAGCACCGAGAAGATGGCAAACAAGCCAAATCCTGCGCCCACGCTGAGTTCAATGGAACTCAGCAGGCTCATTACAAAAAAGATAATGGTGTTAAAGGCCAGAAAGGTAAACACATAACTTTTGTTCTGCTTCACCGGGTAGTAGATGAAGCGCACGATGATCAAGGCAATGGCCAGGTTAACGGCAAAACCGGTTAGTAAATTAATGGAGGTAAACATGCGGTTGTCCTTGGGCCAGCTTCTGCACCAGCCGTAGTTTAGGTTTAAAATTGTTGTGTTTAATTTGCGAGTAAAGCAGGCTGACGCCCATGCAGTACTTGCTAAAGCCCAGCGGCTGCACCTGGTTCTGGCGCAGCAGCCGGATCATCCCGGACTGGGTGGAAAAGCCGTCCTGCTTCACTTCAACGATGACCAACTGCGGCAGGCTGACCGTTTCGTCTTGCCAGCTAAAAGCGAGGTTGAGATCAATCGTCACCCGCTCCTGGCGCAGCTCGCTGACGAGGGTGATGCGGTCATACGCCACCCACAGCTTTGGCTCCAGCCGGGCAGGATCAAAGGGTAGGGTATCGTGCAGGAATGCGGCCGTTTCCACCCCAATCTCATCAGCGAGTTCTGGCGTTTGCATCCGGCTTTTGATGGTGCGCCCTTTGTTGGTTTTGTGCTTCACTTCCAGGAACGCCAGGTGCGAATCGACATACTCGCGAGCCCGCACTTTGTACCGGTCCAAGATCCCGGCATGGTGCCGGTGGTACAGTGTAAAATCGGCCGAATCGAAGTAGAGCGTGCGGTAGTGGCTGGCGTGTTTGCCCTGCACCACCAACACCGAGTACACCTCAGTAAGCTGTGGCATAATACGCTGCAAGGTGGCCAGCGGCAGCACATACTTGGTATCGGTGCGGTTCAGCAAAGCCACCCGGCCCATTTTAGACAGTGAAATGGGGGCATAATGATGCAGCGCCAGGGCTGCGGCAATGTCCGGCTGCGGAATAATCAGGTCTTGCAACATGGGTGTATCTCCAGTCCGATTCTGTTTTCCTCTATGGTTGGCGCAGCATAACAGAGCACTGTTTAGCCTGGATATAGAACTTATTAAGATAATGTAAAGATGGCTCGCAGTTGGCGGGGAAAATCAGCCCTTAAAATTTTGGAACTTTTTACATGGGGAACGGCAGTTTGTGTTATACTTGTTTCTCATGTGGGGCATTACAACAATACTGCACGCTGGCAAAAGACGTAACCTTCAATCTGTGTAATCTGCGAAGTCTGTGGATAGTAATCTCTAGGGAAAATTGTGCATCATGTGTGAAAACCACAACCAGTTTGTTCACCTTCACTGCCACAGCGAATTTTCCCTGCTCGACGGCCTCAGCCGGGTCAACGACCTGGTGGCCCGCGCCGCTGAACTGGACCAACCGGCCATCGCCCTCACCGACCACGGTGCCATGTACGGCACCATGCCCTTCTACCGCACCGCCAAAGCCGCGGGTATCAAGCCCATCATCGGCATCGAAACCTACCTGGCGCAGCGCACCATGGTGGACAAAGACCCCCAGCTGGACAAAACTCGCTTCCACATGCTGCTGCTGGCTGAAAACCAGACCGGCTACCTGAACCTGCTGCAAATCGCCAGCGCTTCCCAGCTGGACGGCTACTACTACAAACCGCGCATCGACCGCGCATTTATGGCCCGGCACAAGGATGGCCTCATCGCCACCACTGGCTGCATGGCCGCCGAAATTCCGCGGGCCCTGGGCGACCGCAACCCCAAACTTGCCAAAAAGCTGATGGGGGAGTACCTGGACATCTTTGGCAAGGACCGTCTGTTTATTGAGCTGCAAGAGCACTCCATCCCCGAGCTCACGGACATTAACCGGCAGCTCATCGAAATGGCTGCCCACTTTGGCCTGCAAAACAACTTCCTGGCCACCAACGACGTGCACTACACCCTGGCCAGCGATGCCGATCCGCACGAAGTGCTGCTCTGCATCCAGACAAGCTCCACCGTCAAAGATCCCAAGCTCACTTTTTCCGACAAAGAGTATTATGTCAAGTCGCGCGATGAGATGTTCCACCTCTTCCAGCGCAACGGCTACCAGGAAAACCTCATCCTCAACGCGCTGAGCAACAGCCTGCGCATTGTGGAAATGTGCGACGTCAGCCTGGACTCCAAAGGGTACCATCTGCCGGATTTTGAGGTACCTGCTGGTCACGACCCGCACTCCTACCTGCGGCAGCTGTGCGAGCGCGGTCTCATCTGGCGCTACGGGGCGGACCGGGCGGCCAACGACGCTGAACTGCGTGCCCGACTAGACCACGAGCTGAACATTATCAGCCGCATGGGGTTTGAGACGTACTTCCTCATCGTATGGGATTTGTGCGAATGGGCCGCCCGAAGCGACGAATGGTGGGAGCAGCACCAGGACCCCTTCCCATACGACAGCTACAGCGAGTGGAAAGAAAACGATATCTGGTGGAACGTGCGCGGCTCTGGCGCCGGTTCAGTGGTTGCTTACACCCTGGGCATTACCAGTATCGATCCGCTGGTAAACGGCCTCATCTTTGAGCGCTTCCTGAATCCAGGGCGTGTCTCCATGCCCGATATTGATCTGGATTATCCAGACGACGTGCGGCACTGGATGGTGGCCTACTCCAAGCGGCGCTACGGCTCTGAAAAAGTAGCGCAGATTATTACCTTTGGAACGTTGGGTGCCCGCGCCGCCATTCGCGACGTGGGGCGGGCGATGGACATGCCGCTGGAGGAAGTGGATGTGCTGGCGCGCATGGTGCCCGCCATCCCCGGCAAGCCGGTCAAAATCGAAAATGTGCTGGACAAAGATCACGAGTTTTACTCGTCGGAGCTGGAGCAGAAGTACAAGGCGGAAACGGCCGTCCGCGAACTCCTCGACACCGCGCGCAATTTAGAGGGCGTAGCCCGCCATGCCTCCAGCCACGCCGCCGGGGTCATCATTTCCGACCGGCCGCTGCACGAGTACGTGCCGCTCAACAAACCCACCAGCGGCGATGAAGGGTTGGGCGGCGTGGACCGCGTCACCCAGTGGCCCATGGAAATTGTGGAATCAATCGGCCTACTGAAAGTGGACTTTTTAGGGCTGAGCACCCTCACCGTCATGCGCCGGGCGGCCCGCCTGATTGAAGAGCGGTACGGCACTGTCTACACCATGGACAACATCCCCTACGACGAAGGGCACGTTGGGCCAGATCCCACCAAACAGCCAGAAATCCTCTTCGACATGCTGGGGCGCGGCGACGTGGCCGGGGTGTTCCAGGTGGAAGGCGCGGGCATGCGCCGCCTGATGATGGAAATGAAGCCGCGCCGCTTCGACCACATCATCGCCGCCATTTCGCTCTACCGACCCGGCCCGATGGAAAACATTCCCGAGTACATCCGCCGCATGCATTCGGCCATCTACGACAACAAGGACGTGGTGGAATACCACTCCCCTGCCCTGGAACCGATCCTCAAAGACACCTACGGCATTTTGGTGTACCAGGAGCAAATCATCCGCATCGCCTCTGACCTGGCCGGGTACGAGCCGGGCGAGGCGGACATGATCCGCAAGGCCGTCTCCAAAAAGAAGCGCGACCTGATGGACAAACATCGCTCCCAGTTCACCGAGGGGGCCATGGCTCGCGGCCTGAGCCGGGAAGTGTGCGAAGCGATTTGGGGCGACATTGAATTTTTTGCCCGCTACGGTTTTAACAAGGCGCACGCCGCCGACTACGCCAAGGTAACCTGCCAGACGGCGTTTTTGAAGGCCCATTACCCGGTGGAATACCTCACCGCTATGCTCTCGGTGGAACGGGACAACACGGAAAAGGTGCGCCGCTACTTCGCCGAAGCCAAAAATCTGGGCATCGACGTGGCCCCGCCGGACATCAACACCTCCGGCCTGGACTTTACGATTGAAGATGGCGGGAAACGGCCGCTTATCCGTTTCGGTCTCGGTGCCATCAAAAATGCCGGAGCCGCCGCCCTCATGACCATCATCGAGGAGCGCGAGGCCAACGGCCCATTTAAGAGCCTGCAAGATTTGTGCGAGCGGGTCGATTTGAAGCGGGTGGGTAAACGGCCGCTTGAATACATGGCCAAAGCGCGTGTGTTCGACGCCTGGGGCAACCCGGTACAGTTCATGGACGCGCTCGACCGCATCGTCAATTTCAGCAGCAGCGAACAGGCCGCCGCCGCCACCGGACAGATGAGCCTCTTTGGCGGCGGCAGCACCCCAGCCCTAAAAGTGGCCGTCGATCTGCTGCACGATCCAAAACCCATTACACCCATCAAGCACAAAGAGCTGCTGGAGTGGGAAAAAGAAGCCCTGGGAGTCCATGTGTCCGAACATCCATTGGAACGGCCGTTAGCCATGCTGCAACCCCACACCAACGCCAGCATCAGCGACATCGACAGTAACTGGAACGGCAAGCAGGTGCGCCTGGCCGGGATGATCAGCACACTGCGCACCCTCACCACCAAGAAGGGCGATCCGATGGCCTTTGCCACCCTGGAAGATTTGGAAGGCAAGATCGACCTGGTCTTTTTCCCGCGCACCTGGCAAACCTGCCGGGGCGACGTGTCGGTGGACCAGGTGATGCTGGTCACCGGCAAAGTGCAGCTCAAGGGCGAAGACTTGAACCTCATCGTGGACCGGGTGGATACCAACGTGCAGATTGCCCAGGACGCCGACGCGACGCGCCAGCCTGCGGACACGGCCGTTCCCCCCCCACCCGCTGCCGCCAAACCAGTAAGCAGCGGTAATGGTCACAAGAACGGCAATGGCAGTGGTCACCGGCACTTGCCACCCCCGCCACCTGCCTTTGAAGAAGTCGATTTTGGCTCGGGCGCTGCGGCACCGGCAGCAGCCGTCCCCAGCACAGCGGCACCGGTCAGCGACCAATCACCCCCGCCGCCGCCCAACTTCGACGAGGATTCGGAAGCACGGCCAATTGCCCAGCCAACGCGTGTAGAAACGGCCGTGCCGTCACCAAAGCCCAACGGCGATGTTCAGCCCACGCCTCCACCCGCTGAACCGCGCCAGCCGCTGGTCAGTCCCGCGCCGACGCGCCAGACCAACGGTATTCACAAAATGGTGGTGGTGGAAGTGCGCCCGGTGGGCAACTGGCAAGAAGCCTGCCGCCGCGCCCTGAACAAGGTCAACGAGTACGAGGGTGAAGACGGCCTGACAATTCTGATCAGTGGGCAGAATTTGAAGATGGAGTTTGGCAACGGCCGTACCCGCAGCTGCCCCGAACTCCTCGAATCCCTCCGCATCATCCCCGGCATCGCCAAAGTTTACAGCCAGTAAAATAGCATAATGCAAACTCCAGCTTGATTTCCTATTTGCATTGTGCTACTGTTTTGCAATGTATCACGTCGCCTTTGTGAAGCAAGCTGAACGTAGCTTGCGCAAATTGCCCAAAAATATTATCAGTCGAATTCAGAATAAATTGGCCCTTATTGCCGAGGATCCGTACGGCCGTCACAACAATGTGACAAAGCTGAAAGACCGAGAGGAGTATCGTTTAAGGGTAGGCGATTGGCGCGTGATTTATGAAATTCATGACGGTGAATTAATTATTCTGGTCATCAAAATTGCGCCTAGAGGAAGTGCATACGAATGAATAAAGTACAACTAATTCTAAAAGAAGGTCGGCCTGAATATGCGGTAATTCCTTATGAGCTGTATGAGCAGTTGGTTGAAGATTCCGAAACGTTGCAAGACATTCGTGATATTGACGAGATCAAAGCCCGCATTGAACGTGGTGAGGAAGAACTCATTCCGGCTCATGTGCCGTATGCCATTTTGGATGGCGAAAATCCGGTAAAGGTGTGGCGAGAATATCGCGGTCTGACGCAGCAAGCGTTGGCTGAGGCAGCGGGCATCAGTGCCGCCTATCTTTCCCAAATTGAAACAGGGAAGCGCAAGGGAAAAACGGCCGTTCTCCAATCCCTCGCCCGCGCCATGAACCTGGACCTGGACGACGTGGTCTACAATCCCCCACCCGATGAGGAGATGTAATTGAGTAATTGAGTAATTATGTCAATTACTTAATTACCCAGTTACCGAATTACCTTCCAACCCCGCCAGCCACTCCTTCACCTCTTGCACTTTAGCATGACCTATTGCCGTGAACGTGTCCAGGCTTTCACGGCCGTATTCCTGCGCATTTTCCAGATCACCCCGAGCGGCCGTTTCCCGCGCCAGGCCGTACAATGCCACCGCCACCAGCTCCTGGCTTTGCAAAATGCGGGCCAATCGGAATAATTCCTGGAACGTTTGGTGGGCCACGGCCGTTTCCCCCGCTTGAATCTGGTACTCGCCCCACTCGCTCAGCACCCGCGCCACCTGCCAGCGATGGCCGATGTCCTGCGCCAGCGTCAGCGCCTCCTGCCAGTAAGCCGCCGCCTGCTCCGGCAGCTTTTGCACCACGGCCACGTCGGCCAGCATGCGCAGCAGCAAAATCACCCGCTCCTGCTGCCCCACCTGCCGCGCCAGCGCCAGCGACTGCTCAAAGTAGCGGCGCGCCTCGTCCAAATTGCCCTGCTCCTGGGCCAACACGCCCAATCCCCAGAGCATGCCACCCTGCCCCTTGGCGTCCGGCGCTTCCTCATCCAGCATCTCGATGAGCGCCAGCCCTTCCTCGTAAAACGCCTCGGCGCGAGCAAAGTCACCTCGCATATATGCCTGCACACCCAAACCGCGCAAAAAATTGCTCACAATGCCGCCGTGCCCTAGCGATTTGGCCAGTTCCAGCCCTTCTTTGTAATAGGCATCGGCCAACACGTAGTCGCCACGGCGCGCTGCCAGCACACCCAGCGCCCGCAGCAGGTGGCTCAATTCCTCTTCCGCTTCCAGCGTGCGCGCCAGCTGCAGAGCCATCTCAAACTGGGCCTCGGCCTCGATGTATTCGCCCTGCCGCTGGGCCAGCCGCCCGCGATAATGATGCAGCCGCATCTGTATAACAGGCTCCTCAGCCTGCTGTTCAGCCACGCGCGCCAAATACTTACCGGCCAGGTCATAAAGCCCTTTCGCTTCCCAGAAGTGATAAACCGCCAGCACCCCGGCGACAAAATCGGCCGTCTGGCCTATTTGTTGCGCCATTTCCAGCGCCGTCAGCAAGTTTTTCTGCTCCAGGTCCAGGTCGGCAAAGTTGTGGCTATGCGTTCGGGAATAGTTTACATAATAACGAATGAAACGTTGGGTGACGGCCGTATCTTCCCCCAACTGCTGCCCGGCATAATCGCGCAGCAGCAGGTGCAGCCGGTACCGGTTCGGCTGGCCAGCGCGCGCCGCCCGCCCCGCCTGCACCAGCGAGAGGGCATACAGCCGTCGAAGGTGATCCTGGGCCACATCCCGCGGCACGTCGGCCACGGCCGCGGCCGCTTCGCTGCTAAAATCGTCGCCGTCAAACACGCTCAACGCCGCAAAAAAGCGCTGCTGCTCCGGTTCCAGGTGCTGGAAACTGGTGTTAAACGACAGCCGCACGCTTTGATCTTCGCTTTCCAGCTCCGCCAGACGGCGCCGCTCCTGCCGCACCCGCTGCACAAATTCGGCCGTGGACCAGCCCGGTTCGTAGGCCAGCCGTCCGGCGGCAATAGCCACAGCCAGCGGCAAATGCCCCAGCAAACTGGCCAGTTCGAGGAACAAAGGCCGTTCCGCCTCCACTCTTTCTTCCCCCAACACCTCGGCAAACAAGGCTAACGATTCTTCGCCATCGCTGGCAAACGGCCCCAGAACCAGGCGCGTCGCGCCGCGCGTTACTGCCAGGTCATGCCGCCGCGTGGTGATGAGCACGGCGCAGGAACCCGTCGGCGGCAGCAGGGGTTTTACCTGCTCGCTGCTCTGCGCGTTGTCCAGCACCAGCAGTGCCCGCTTGTCGGCCAACAGCTCGCGCACAATGCGGCTGCGGCTGCCCAGGTCGCCATACTGCCGCACGTCCAGCCCATAGGCGCTGGCAAAGGTGCTCAAAATCGACATCGTGTCGGAGATATCCACCCTGGCCCACAGCACCCCGTCGGGGAAAAAGGTGCGCAGCTGGTAGGCCAGGTGCGCCGCCAGCGCCGTTTTGCCCACGCCGCCCATGCCCTGGATGCTGTAAATGGCGGCATGTTCGCCCGCCAGCAGCACTTCTTTAAGCTGTTCCAGCTCTGCTTCACGCCCCACAAAGTACGGCAGGTGGGCCATAGCCTGGAACGGGGGGGCGTTTTCCAGGGTAGTTACGGCCGTTCCCGCCCAATGAGCAATCAAGCGCGACAGCGTCTCATCCGGCATCTGCTGCAAATCGCGCCGCAGCTCGGCAATGGTGGGATGCCCGGCGGATTGCAGTAGCTGCGAGGCTTCGGTTTCGGTGAGGTGGAGAACGGCCGTTAACCGCACCAAATCATTTAACGTCCGCGGCCGTCGCACCCGCCCTTCCATCCAATTCACAATCGTCGGCTTGGGCACGCCAGACAGCTTCTCCAGCTGTCCCGGCGTATAGCCGGATCGCTTAATAAACTGTGTCAATAAATCGGCCAGTTGAAATGGATTTCCCACGATAAACCTCTTGCCTGCCGGGTCTGATTCCTCTGCATCTTACCAAATTAATACGATTGAAACAGTACAAAAAAGGATTTGATACGGATTTGATGCAGAGCATGAGCAGTTCTTTGCCCGGCCATTCTCTAAACTAGCTTCATCCCAACCGCTTCCCAATCCAGATCAATTCTCAGAGCCCAAGGTGGAGGAACAGCATGACCAATTATTTAATCAGACGCAGCTTCCAAATGGTGTTCGTTGTAATTCTGGCTTCGATAGCCGTTTACGGGCTGCTGAATGCGGTGCCGGGCGGACCGCTCTCCGGCCTCGGCTTGACCGCCGACAACAAACAGCGGCTCACCGAAGCGGATAAAGCCCGGCTGGCGGCCAGCCTGGGTCTTAACAAACCAGTCTATCTCCGGTACATCACCTGGATGACAGGCGAGGATTGGCTGGATGAAGTAGGCAGCGCCATTGGTAATCCCGGCCCAGCTGAAAGATTATTTGAAACCGGCACCTGGCATGACTACCAATCCCCGACCTGCCAGGACGCGGGCGGTACCAACCAGGATGCTGATCCTACACGGCCGTTACCCTGTCGCGGCGGGGTCATTCGCTGGGACTGGGGACAATCCTGGTCTTTGGCCAAAGGCCAACCCGTATCGGTTATCATCGGCAGCCGGGTATCTAACACGCTGATTCTCATGACCACTGTCACCATCATCTCACTGCTCATCGCCCTGCCGATTGGCATTTTTTCGGCCGTACGGCAGTATTCCAAGGCAGACTACACCGTCACCACCTTCAGCTTCTTCGGCATCTCCATGCCCAGCTTCTGGTTTGGCCTGCTCCTCATTATTTTGTTTGGCATCAAGTTTCAAGATTGGGGACTGCCTTTCTTCCCCACCGGCGATGTCTTCACCACCCGAGTCATCTCCGGCAGCATCCAGGACGTGCTGAGCATCCAACCCTACTCCGCAGCCGACCGAATTGTGCATTTGATTTTACCCGTCACCGTTTTAACCCTCCTTTATCTGGCCAACTGGAGCCGCTTCATGCGGGCCTCCATGCTGGAAGTGCTGCGCCAGGATTACGTCCGCACTGCTCGCTCCAAGGGGCTGCATGAAAAACTTGTCATCATAAAACACGGGGCACGCAATGCGTTAATCCCGCTCATCACCGTCGTTGTTGGCCAGATACCGGGCATTTTCAGCGGCGCGATTATCACCGAGACAATCTTCAACTACCCCGGCATGGGGCGGCTGCTTGTGACGGCGCTTAATCAAGATGACTGGAATATTGTGATGGCTATATTGTTTATTACGGCCGTTCTGGTTGTTCTGGCCACCCTCATTGGCGATGTGCTTTACACTATCGTCGATCCTCGTATTCGCTTTGATTAACAAACCATCACCTAAACTGAACAAAAAGCTGGCAAAAATGAAACTGTCAAAGCAGTTTGATACGATTTTGATACAGATCGTCGGCAGTTCTTTCTGGGATATTCCCCTACACTGGTAAAAGTCGGAAAAGCTAAATTTTCAACTGGCTATTTAAATTAGAGAGAAGGAGCGTTGAAATGACAAATTACTTAATTCGGCGTGGATTTCAGATGGTGCTGGTGGTGATTCTGGCGACGATCACCATCTACCTGCTGCTCAACGCCGTGCCGGGCGGGCCGCTGTCAGGACTGAACCTGGCGGCCGACGCCAAGCAGCGGCTGAGCCAGGAAGACATCGCTCGGCTGGAAGCCACCCTGGGTCTGAACAAACCCACCTACCTGGCTTACCTCACCTGGCTGGCCGGTGAGGACTGGCTCGACGAAGTCGGCGCCGCCCTGGGCAACCCCGGTCCACAAGAAAAGCTGTTCGAGACCGGCACCTGGCGCGACTACCAGTCGCCCACCTGCCAGAACGCGGGCGGCACCAACGAAGGGGCCGACCCCACCCGCATCGCCCCCTGCCGCGGCGGCGTGCTGCGCTGGGATTGGGGCCAGTCCTGGTCCCTGGCCCGCGGCCAGACCGTCACCTCCGTCATCGGCAGCCGGGTCACCAACACCCTGGTCCTGATGACCACCGTCACCGTCATTTCCCTGCTGATTGCCCTGCCGATTGGGATCATTTCGGCCGTGCGGCAGTACTCCCGCCTGGACTACGCCGTCACCACCTTCAGCTTCTTCGGCATCTCCATGCCCGTCTTCTGGTTTGGCCTGCTCACCATCATCCTGTTTGGCGTGCAGTTCCAAAGGTGGGGGCTGCCCTTCTTCCCCACCGGTGACGTCTTCACCACGCGGGTCATCGCGGGTAGCATCCAGGACGTGCTGGGCATCCAGCCCTACTCCCTGGCCGACCGCATCGTCCACCTGATACTGCCGGTGAGCGTGCTGACCCTGCTCTACCTGGCGGGCTGGAGCCGCTTCATGCGCTCCTCGATGCTGGAAGTGCTGCGGCAAGACTACGTGCGCACCGCCCGCTCCAAGGGACTGCGCGAACGCATGGTCATCCTCAAGCACGCCGCCCGCAACGCCCTGATACCCCTCATCACCATCGTGGTGTTCCAGATACCGGGCATCTTCAGTGGGGCGATTATCACCGAGACGATCTTCAACTACCCTGGCATGGGGCGGCTGTTCATCGACTCGCTCAACCGGGACGACTGGCCGATTGTGATGGCCCTGCTGTTCATCACCGCCATCCTGGTTGTGATTGCCACCCTGATTGGCGACATTCTCTACACGATTGTTGACCCACGCATCCGGTTTGACTAAATAGCGGCTGGTGGTTGGTGGCTGGTAACATAATCCGGCGCACAAGGCGCCAGCAAACCAGCCACCAGCAAACTAACAAACTAGCCACTCTTGAAGGAGAGAACAATGAGCGTAGCCGAAATTGATGTGGATGCTCTGCAAGCCGAAGCGCTGATCACATCTAAACCCGAACATATTATGATGACCTACTGGAAGCGGCTGCGGCGGCACCGTCTGGCCACCGCCAGCCTGGTTATCCTGGGGCTTATCATCGCCTTTGTGGTGATTGGCCCGACGGTCATGTCACGCATGACCTACTACAACGTGTCGCGTGGTGAAGAGATGACCTACACTCGGGACACCCAGGACCTGGCATCGCGCAACTCAGCGCCGTCGGCGGAGCATCCGCTGGGCACCGATGAATTGGGCCGGGATGTGCTGTACCGGCTGATGGTGGCCGGGCAGCTCTCATTAACAATTGCCTTTTCGGTCACCCTGATTGCCGAGGTGTTTGGCATGTTCATGGGGGCGGTGTCGGGCTACTTTGGCAAGTGGATAGACAACGTCATCCAGCGGGTGGTGGAGTTCATCATCATTCTGCCCTCGCTGCCGCTGCTGCTGGTGTTGTCGTCCATTCTGCGCGATTTGCGCATCTCGTTTCTGCCGCCGGAGTGGAGCCAGGCGTTTGTGATTATCGTCATTCTGGCCGGGTTGGGCTGGACGGGAGCCTGCCGGTTGGCCCGGGCATCGGTGTTGAGCCTGCGCAACCAGGAGTTCACCGAGGCGGCGCGGGCCTTGGGCATGGGCGACCTGCAGATTATTCTGCGGCACATGATGCCCAATGCCATCCCCCGATTATTGTGAATGCGACGCTGGGGTTGGGCGGGGTGATTCTGGTGGAATCTGCCTTGAGCTTCCTGGGGTTTGGTATTCAGCAGCCGGTGGCCACCTGGGGCAACATGCTGCAGAATGTGCAGAAGGACATGTTCACAGCGCCGTGGAAGGCGTTGTATCCGGGGTTGTTGATTTTCATCACGGTCTTGGCGGTGAACTATCTGGGGGATGGTTTGCGCGATGCCCTTGACCCCAGACTGAAATTGTAGTCAACTCAGTCTAACCAATTGTGCCAATCACATTCATAAGCATGGCATTCTGGCCCTTTGCCAGCCAGGTTGCCATGCTTTCTTTTCTCGCTTCGAAGGATAGTAAAGTGTGTTGTCATGTATGAGTTAAAACATCCCAAGCAGATCCGTATTCTTGAACCGTTTATCTTTTTTGTTGTGGCCATTTTGGTCATTGTGTATGCCATTTCGGCGCTGAACACAGGTGATTGGCTGTGGTTTATGGGCGGAACTGTGGATGCTACCCCGGATCGCATTGTGATTTGGGACCACGGCCAGAAAATTGTGCTTCAGCCGGGCCACGAGGATTTTAATGAGCTGGCTACGGCCGTTCACGAATCGCTCCATGATTTCAGCAACACCGATATCATCAGCCTGGGATTTGGCGAAGACACGCTAACTTACTATGAATCGGATGGGGTGATGCTGGAGCTGTTCTACAACAATCCTGTGCCTTACCGGGCCAGCTTCCGCGTGGGAAAGCCTACCCAAATGCTGGTACCTATCGAGGGGCGCCATGCCGGCAATGATTACTTCTTCCGGGGCGACCAGGGCACCTGGTGGTTTGGCGCCATGCGCATGGCCGATCCAGAGCCACTGTATACGGCGTTAAGCGATTTGGGGTATTGGCAGCCAAATTAATGTCACCATTTTGACACCCTATTGACACCATAAAGACTCCGTGTTATACTCTCCATGTACTTCCTCCTCTTAATATCTCTTACCTGACTTAAACGCTTCAGGAACTGCTATTGAGAGATTGGGCGAGGTTTCGTGGGGTTTCCTCGCCCTTTTGCTTCTACTATTAAAAAGACCCGGCGATTGGCCGGGTCTTTTTTCTGCTTCAGGTAGGCAGGCTGCGCTGCAGCAGGTGCTGCCAGTTTTGGCCGAGCACGGCCGCTACCTCCCCCTCCCCATAGCCCCGCTGCCTGAGCGCAGTGCCCAGTGCGGATAAATCAGCCACGGAGTTGATGCCGGTGGGTGTGTCGGCGGCGCCAAAACGGCCGTCCAGCCCGCTGCCAATACCCACGTGGGTCGCATCCCCCAGCACCTGGCAGATATGGTCGATGTGCGCCACCAGGTGATCCAGGGTAACAAGTTCTTTGTGTTCACCGTGGCGATGGCCGCGACGCAGCAGCGGGTTGTAGAGCGGCACACCGATCACGCCGTCCCGTTCGCCAAGCAGGGCAATCTGCGTGTCGCTCAGGTGGCGCTCGTCCGGGACCATGGCGCGGACGCTGCTGTGGGAGGCGAGGAGCGGGCCGGGGTAGCGGTCCAGGATTTCCAGCGAGGCTTTTTCGCTCAGTCCGCTGAGATCGACCATCAGACCAAGATCGGCCATGATTTCCAGCAGCTGGTGCCCGGCTTTGGTGAGGCCAAAACGGCTGCCGCGCTGGAAGCCGGAGGCATAGGCCGTGTCGTCCCAGGCCAGGGCGATAATGCGGACACCACGCTCGACCCACAATTCCAGCTCCTCCGGCTGGCGGATGGGATCGGCGCCTTTGAGCAGGGGAACGATGCCGAGGACCGGCCGTTCGCCTGCAAAACTTTCGCTAACGGCCGTTAGCTCCGCCGCGCTGCGCACCAAACGAATCGTTTCGTCTTCATCAGCCAGCCGGTGGTAATAATCCAGCTGCGCCATGCCCATCTGGTGCGCCTGGGTCTGGTTGTGGTAGCCCGTTTCGGAACTGTGGCGCAGGGCAGGCTGGGCAAAAATGGTGCCGAAGACGATTCCCACGCCTGCTTCTTGCAGGGCGGGTAGGGTAAGGGTAGCCACGCCCGCAGGATGGCGCCCTTTTTCCCGGCGGCGCAGGGTTTGGAGGGGTTGTTGGAGATTACGGCCGTTAACCAGCGCGTTGTAAGCCAGATCGAGATGACCATCTATAATGAACATTGCTGTAAGCATCCACAGATTTCACAGATGGCACAGATTTTTCTACACCTCTCTGTGAAACTCCGCGCCTCCTCTGTGCCCCTCTGTGTTCCGCTTTTTATTGGTTGGAGAAACCGTTATGACCTGACCAGATCGCGCAAGGTTTTGAGGTTGACCGGGTCCATCTCGATCTCGCTGCCATCTTCACTCTTTTCGGTTTTGGGGGTTTCCAGGTGGGCGGGAAAGCCAGCCCAGCGCGGGTCGTTGACAAAGCTGGCAAAGCCTTCTTTGCCGATGTGCCCCTCGCCAATATGCTCGTGGCGGTCTTTGTTGGAGCCCATCTCGTGCTTGCTGTCGTTCAGGTGAAAGCACTTGATTTTGTCCAGGCCAATTGTTTGGTCGAAGGCGGCTATTGTGGCGGCGTAGGTTTCCGGGGTGCGGATGTCGTAACCGGCGGAGAAAACGTGGCAGGTATCGAAGCAAACGCCCAGACGCTCGTGGGGACCCGCCTGGGAAAGGATGTAGGCCAGCTGTTCAAAGGAAAAGCCGATATTGGTGCCCTGGCCCGCCATCGTTTCCACACAGACCGTAACGTTGGGAGCGGATTCGGCCGTTTCCACCAATACTCGCTTTAATCCCAGCGCAATCAAATCCATGCCGGACTCTACGCCCCCACTCATGTACGAACCGGGATGGAAGGTCAGCAGCGGAATATCGAACGCGGCGGCGCGTTTCACTTCATCCTTCAGCGCCAGGTAAGACTTTTCCCACAGCGCCGCATCGGGCGAGGCAATGTTGATGAGGTAGCTGGCGTGTACGGCCACCGGATGGATATGGGCATACTTTTCGGCCGCTTCGTGGTACAGCTTCACATCTTCCTCGGTAACCGGTTTGGCATTCCACTGCCGGTTACTTTTGGTGAAGACCAGCATGGATTCACAACCAGCTTCCTCGCCACGTTCAAATGCTTTGTACAATCCACCTGCCGCGCTCATTTGTGCGCCTAATCGCATACCATACCTCGCTAATGACAACAACGAATGAGAGTAAATAACGAATTCTTCCGAATCGCTCTATGAAACTCTGTGTCTTCTCTGCGTAACTCTGTGTAACTGCTTTTATCTTCTATAAATCGTATCGCTCGTCGCGTTGTTCACCGAAAAAGCCGATAGTTTCACTGCCGTCCAGAGAATAGACGCCATCTCCCACCAGCCGCCACATGCGGTTGCCCGCCATGTCTTCGATGAAACCACCGCGCAAACGGCCGGTTGGTTCGCCATCCAATGTGTAGAGCGTGCTGCCTTGTAAATAGCCAAACTGTTCACCTTTACGATCGATTAAACCACGCATTTCAAGGAACCTCATAAGTTACGCGGGTGGCCCCGGTGCTGTCTTGCAGCGTCACGGTTTCACCCGGCGTCCAAATGGCTTCATTGAGCCCCCAGAAGAGGGCGGTGGGGCTGTTGACCCCACTGGTTGTATTGATTCGCAAATCAGAACCGGCAAAAAGGGTCACCTGGCCAAAACGATACTCGTGGCCATCTACATCGAGGAGTTTCCAGTTTTGCAGCGCGATGGGGGCTTGACCAGTGTTGGTGAGCATCACGGCTTCATCGCTGAGCTGGCCAGGGCCGATGACGGCCGTAATCTCCACCACCGCGTCACCTCCGCCCACCGGCTGGGTGGCGATAGGTGTAGGCAAGACGGCTTCTTCGGGAACGGCCGTGGCCTGCGGCTCTGGCGTTGACGTGCCACCTACTGGAATAACAAGCTGCTGCCCCACGGAGATAATGTTTTCATTGGGCAGTCCGTTTTCGGCCACAATGGCCTCAATCGGCACGTCATAAAGCTGGCTGATAATGCCCAGGGTATCCCCCGCCTGCACCACATGCACCAGCGGCCCGTCATCCGGTTCTGGGGTCTCTGTGGCCTGGAGCTGCTGTTGAGGTACGGCCGTATTCTGCAAAAAATCTGGCGTGATGGTGGTGGGGATGGAAACGGCCGTTTCCGTGCTGCCTTCACGATTGTCCCACAAGTACAAGATAGTCAGCACCACAACCGAAGAAACCACGATATTCAGCAGCAAAAAAGGAATCATCTTTCGAGCGGACATGCAACACTCCTCATATTGTTGATATTGTACATCACTGTCAGACCAGACCAAAATCAGCAAACCAGTTGAAGAATGTGTAAAAACAGGGAAAATAGCGGTTCTAAGTTTAGAAAAAATTAAGCAAAGGCCGGTTGATGTCCAAGAAGTTGAAGATCCTTTTTCTGAGTGCCGAGGTGGCCCCTTTTGCCAAAACGGGCGGATTGGGCGACGTGGGTGGCTCCTTGCCCAAAGCATTACACGACATGGGCCACGATGTGCGTGTGGTCATGCCCGCCTACCAAAGAATTGAGGCTGGCTACTCCGGTGTGACCCCCATGCCCGGCATTTTGAACGTGCCCACCGGAGCAGGGCTGCTTGTCGCCGGTGTGTTTCAGGCCAAGCTGCCGAACAGCGAAGTGCCCATCTATTTTGTGGCCGAAGGCAGTCTCTTCAACCGGCCCAGCCTGTATGGCTACGGCGACGACGCTTACCGCTTTGCTTTTTTCTGCCGGGCGGCGCTGGAGCTCACCCGCGCTCTAGAGTGGAAGCCCGATATCGTGCATGCCCACGACTGGCATACCGCCCCGGCGCTTACCTGGCTGTCTACTGCCGGGCAGGGCTACAAGGAGTTTCGCGGCATTGCTACCGTCTTTACTATTCACAACCTGGCCCACCAGGGCAAAACCAGCTGGCACATTTTTGACTATATGGGCATTCAAAGCCACCCGCTGGCCGAAGAAGGGTACAACGAGGTTAACTTCATGGCCCGGGGTATTTACCACGCCACAATGGTCAACACCGTCAGCCCGACCTATGCGCAGGAGATCATGACACCAGCGGGCGGCGCGGGGTTAGACGCCCTGCTGCGCCATCGCCACTATGATGTGCACGGCATTTTGAATGGACTGGATTATGAAGAGTGGAATCCGGCGGCAGACGGCCGTTTAGCCTCCCCCTACACCGCCGAAAGCCTGGAAAACCGCATCCACAACCGCCACGCCTTGCAGTCACGCGCCAACCTGCCGCAGCGAGACAATATCCCGCTGGTGGCTATGGTCTCCCGTCTGGACTGGCAGAAAGGACTGGACATCACCGGCCACGTCATTCACCTGCTCATGAACGGCCTCTCCGGCGACGCCCAGTTCATCGTGTTGGGCACCGGCGATCCGGCCTATGAAGAGATGTTTGCCCGGCTGGCCACCTACCATCCCCAGAAAATGACCGCCTACCTGAGCTATGATGCCCACTTTGCCCCGCTCATCTACGCCGGCAGCGATATCTTCCTGATGCCGTCGCTGTTTGAACCGTGCGGCCTGGGCCAGCTCATCGCCATGCGCTACGGCAGCGTGCCCGTGGTGCGGGCCACGGGCGGCCTGGCAGACACCGTGCAGGATGGTGAAACCGGCTTCCGCTTCAACGATTACAATGCCGACGCCTTCTGGCACGCCCTGCAGCGCGCCATCTACGTCTACAACGTCGACAAGCCGCGCTGGCACACCATCCAGCAAAACGGCATGAGCGCCGATTTTTCCTGGCAGCGCTCGGCCAGCGGGTATGAACAGCTTTATGAGTGGGCGATTGCCCGTACGTTAAATGAATAATCTCGTAGGGGCGCGTCGCGACGCGCCCCTACAATTCCCAAAATTTCTGTAGAAAAAGGTTCTCACTATGCGCTTTGAACGTGCCGCAGGCATTCTTCTCCACCCTACCTGTTTCCCCGGTCGCTATGGTATTGGTGATTTTGGCGACGCCGCTTACCGGTTTGTCGACTTTCTGATGGCCAGCAAGCAGTCGCTGTGGCAAATTTTGCCGCTTGGCCCTACTGGGTACGGCGATTCGCCCTACCAGGCGTTTTCCGCTTTTGCCGGGAACCCGCTGCTCATCAGCCCGGATCGCTTGGTGCGCGAAGGATATTTGCCGGAAACGGCCGTACGCAGCGTCCCCCCCTTCCCCCAACACGCCGTCGATTTTGGCCCGGTCATCGAGTACAAAACCGCCCTGCTGCAAAAAGCCCACGAACATTTCCTGGCCCAGGGAAAGGCGGCGCAAAAAGCCGCGTTCGAGACGTTTTGCCACGAGCAAAGCAGCTGGTTGGATGACTTTGCTTTTTTCATGGCCCTGAAAAATCATCACGTGGAGCATGAAGGCGGCGTTTGGAACACCTGGCCCCGTGAGATTGCCCTGCGCGAACCAGCGGCCATGGCCAGCTGGGGCGATAAGCTGGCCCACGAGATCGGCCGACATAAATTTTTGCAGTTCCTCTTTTTCCAGCAGTGGCTCAGCCTGAAAGGGTACGCCAACGAACACGGTATCCAGATCATCGGTGACCTCCCCATCTTTGTCGCGTTTGACAGCGCCGATGTGTGGGCCAATCCCGACCTGTTTTACCTGGACGAAACCGGCGCACCGACGGTAATCGCCGGGGTGCCGCCGGACTATTTTAGCGAGACGGGCCAGCGCTGGGGCAACCCGCTCTACCGCTGGGACCGTATGGCCGACGCGGGCTACCCGTGGTGGTCCGCCCGGCTGCAAATGAGCTTCACCCAGGCGGACATCATTCGCATTGATCATTTTCGCGGCTTTGATGCCTACTGGGAGATTCCGGCGGAGGAGCCAACGGCCGTTGTCGGCCAGTGGGTCAAAGGGCCAGGCCAGGCGTTTTTCCAGGCAATGCGCGACCAGCTGGGCGAACTGCCGCTCATCGCCGAAGATTTGGGTGTCATCACCCCTGAGGTCACCGCGCTGCGCGACGCCTTCGACTTCCCCGGCATGAAGATTTTGCAGTTTGCCTTTGGCGGTGAGCGCAACAGCAACTTCCTGCCCCACACCTTCGACAAAAACTCGGTCGTCTACACCGGCACGCACGACAATGAAACCGTCCTGGGCTGGTATCGCAACGCCACGGAAGCAGAGCGAGACCACATCCGTCGTTACTTACAGGTGAGCGGGCAAGACATCTCCTGGGACATGACGCGGCTGGCTTACATGTCGGTGGCCAATACGGCCGTGGCCACCCTGCAAGACCTCATGGGGCTGGGCAATGAAGCCCGGATGAACTACCCTGGACGGGTCGGCGGCTACTGGCGCTGGCGCTACCTACCCCACATGCTCACTCAGGAGATTGCCACTCGCCTGCGGGAGATCACGGAGTTATACGGCCGTGTGCCCCAGAGTGAAGAAGGTAATTGAGTAACTGGGTAAGTTACGCCGCCATTTATGCTACGATGTCATGCAGGTGATGCTAACCAGCCAGATGCTGGGCCACAGTTACCTCTACTGGCGCATCCCTGAAGGTGAGCAGGGCGATGTGAACTTTACCATTTACGAATTACGGAAAACCGCTCACCGCATTTGACTTTTGCTCTGGCGTATGGCAAAATCCGGCTCCGCTACGCCCTTGTAGCTCAGTGGATAGAGCATTGGCCTCCGAAGCCATGTGCCCGCGTTCGAGTCGCGGCAAGGGCACTTTTTCAACAGCCGCAGCCCGGGTTTAGGGTATCTCAATTGGCAGGAGCCGCCTCAGTTTTTTGCACTGGCGGCTCCTTTTTTTTGGTGAACTATGCGCAAAGGTCGCCTGGAAGCGTTTAGCGATGGCGTGCTGGCCATTGTCATTACCATCATGGTGCTGGAGCTGTCTGCCCCAGAGGAACAGACGCTGGCGGCGCTATGGCGTCTCTGGCCTACCTTTTTAAGCTACGCGCTCAGTTTTGTGTTTATTGGCATTTACTGGAACAATCACCATCATCTGTTTCAGGCGGTGCAGCAGGTAGACGGCCGTATCCTCTGGGCCAACCTGCACCTGCTCTTCTGGTTGTCGCTGACCCCCTTTGTCACTGCCTGGATGGGCGCAACGCGTTTTGCAGCCTGGCCAGTGGCCCTATACGGCGTGGATCTGCTGCTGGCAGCCGTCGCTTACTTCATCCTCGTGCGTACGCTCCTCGCCCGCCATGGCCAGGATTCTATTTTGGCCAATGCCGTCAACCGCGACTTCAAAGGCAAAATTTCGGTGGTGATTTACGCGGCGGCCATTCCCCTGGCGTTTGTCAGCACCTGGCTGTCGGGCGGCCTGTACGTGCTGGTAGCCATCATCTGGCTCATCCCTGACCGCCGCATCGAAAACCTGCTGGCAGAATAAGGGAACACCTTACGGTTTTGACACCGCTCATTTGCTCATGCTAGAGTAGACATCATGAATACTTTTTTGGAGCATTTGTGGCTGACGGCATTGCCCTGGTTCATCGGCATCGTGTGCGGCGGTGGTTTGGGGTACTTTGTGGCGCGTGTCATACGGCCGTTTTGGGAAACCCAGTCAACTTTTCGATCTGTACTACTCATTGCCCCTTGGCGAACCTTAGGCGCTCTTATCCTTTTGCTGACAGTTCGTTCTCCACTATTGCTCCGATACTTCGGCCTTGGTCAGGCCACAGCCCTCGTTTGGTTAACTATTCTCTCGTGCCTCGTAGCATTTGGGAGAGTCCTCAGTTTGTTCCTCACTTCGCCGCAACCGCCTACCACAACTTCACGAGCGATCGCCTCAGCTAGAACCATGGCTGTGGGGTTGTCAGTCGCTGCCATTATTGCCTCTGATGCGGGCGCGGGTGGTGCTGGAGAATTGATCAGCACCAGCATGTTAACGTTGGACCAAAACCTCTTTATCAGTGGCGTCTTAACCGTCGTGGCTGTCAGTGTTATTCTGGACATCTTGTTAGGCATTGTGCAAGTGCTGTGGAGAAACACTTCTCTCTAAAGTAAGATTTTTGTGGGTAGACACTTGGTTTGTTCTATGTTAAAATCAGAACAATTGTTCTAATTTAGCAAGGATGACCTGATGCCAAAATTTGTCGTTACGCCAATTAATGAGAACAGAACCAAACGATGGGAAAAGGTATACGGCCGTACCGAACTCCCCGTTAAATACCCGCTGCCGCACCTGGCCTGCACCCAGCGCTGGGGTGATGTGCCGGTTTATTACCTGGATGTCACGGCCGTACCCGCTGCCCTGCTGGATCGCCTGGCCACGTTTGAGGCACGGCGCACCGGCACCAGCTACCAGGAAGCCCGCCTGGCCGTACGCCGCGAGTGGCTCATCCGCGCCGATGAGTGCCAACCGGCCCGGCAGGCAGTCATCACCCCCGTGGCCGGTTCCTGGCAGCCCGCTTTCCCCTTTTTGCAGCAAGTGCCGTTACGGCCATCCCGCCGCCACCAGCGCGCCCGCTTTGTTTAGGAATTGAGTAATTGGGTAATTTGCTACCCAACTACCTGATTACTCAATTACCCATTTACTTAAACTGCTACCGAAACCGGCGCATTGGCCGGCTTCACCCCCAGCTGCGCCAGCGCTGCCTTTCCCCGCACCGTCATGTCCGAGGTAAATTTAAACTGATCCCGCCCGTCGATGGGATAAGCCTTCAGGCGATAGTGCGTGCCCCATGGCTTTTCAATCACAATGACTGAAATTGGCCGGTCCAGCTGTAAATAGGGACTGGTGAGGGCCACCTGGCGCAGCTTTTGCCGCACAATTTCCGCATCGTGCTCCGATTGCAGGAAAAAGTCGGCCACACATTGGTGTTCGCGCTGGCCGCTGTTGTCGTTGTAGATGATGCTGTCCCACATGAGCTTATGCGGGATCAGCACCACGGTATCATCTGGTGTCACCAGCCGGATGGCGCGGAAGCCAAGGGCCGTCACTTCGCCGTAGGCATCGCCAATGCGCACCCAATCACCCACGCGATACGGCCGTTCATAAATCGCCACAATGCCCGCAATCAGGCTGCTCACATAATCTTGAAAAGCAAAACCAATGGTGATGGCCACCGCCCCGGAAATCGCCAGCACGTTTTCCGGCGTCGGATCAATCAGCAGGGGCACGATGCGCAGCAGCGCCAGGATGACCAGCGCCAGCTGCATAATGGGCAGCAGGGGCAGCACGTAGAGGCGAAAACGGCTTGGAATTTGCTCGGCCACCCAGGGCAGCAGCCACTGCAAACCGCGCAGCAGCACCCAAAACAGCAGCAAAATCACAATGATGCGCAGAACGTTACTTTGTGTCAGGTGGGCCACAATTTCGGTCGTTTCAATCATGTCACTTCCTCCAGCTGCTCACTAAAACTCGTCTACCAGGTAACCTTCGTTGGCCAAAAAGCTGCGCACGGTAGGGTAGGCCAGCAGGGGCACCTGCCACCGGTCTTCTTCCTTCTCCAGCAGACTGGCCCGCCAAAACATCTGCAAGATGCGGCGGACCTCGTTGTGCGACAGTGGGGTCAGGTCGGCAATGAGCTCGGCCGAAATACCACCGTGCAGGAGAGTGGTGTGCAGCACCAGCGATTCGTTGGTGCCCAGGCCACCGGGCATGGTTGGCAACTGCAAACGAGACCACGTCTGTACCCAGACGGTGTATCGTTTATCGTCATCAAGCATGTCATCCGGCTTCAGACCATCTTGCCTGTTTTCGTGGATCATTTCCAGGCTTTGCCGCCACACCTGCCAGATGACGCCCGGCAGGCCACGGCCGTATGCCGCCAGCTGGCGAAAGAAATGGTGCACCGACACCCAATCGCCGTACCGTTCAATCTGCCCCGGCGAGCGGTAGTGGGCCACAGCCTGGTTGTAGGTTTCAGCCAGGGGAAAGATCAGCGCACCATCTTCGACATGCCGGAAGTGGAAACGGCCGTTATGAATCCGGTTCGCCAAAAAAGGCAGCCAAAACTGAAGCTTGGCGCCGTCAAATGGCGCCAGGGTAAGCGGCGAAGGGACCATCACGTCGATCTGCAATGCCTTCTTTAGATAGGCCCAAGCCCAGCTGTCGCACACAATCAGGCAGCGCCGCCGCGTGGTTTGCAGCCAGTCTAAAAAGCGGCTCAGCAGCTCCAGCCCTTCCTGGTGACGCAAGTAACATTTGCCCAGCCGGGGAATCACCAGCGGCGTCAGGCCCGGGCGGGTGACCTGCTCTAACCAGGCCTCGCCGCCTGCCAAAATTTGCCGGACGGATGGCGCTCCCATGATTTGCCAACCATTTTTTCGGGCCAGCTTGGTGGTGGCCTGCTCAATGCCGCTGCCGGGCGGCGCCACCAACACCTGCACCATCTGTTCTGGCTCCTTGGCCAGTTCCCAGCCGCGCAGCGCCTGGGTTAACGCCGTTAAAATTTGGGCCGAATCTGGGGCCGGGGCTGCCCGGTTAAGCAGGTAAGGTGGCATTGAGAAAAACTGGTTCCGGCGAAACAACTGCGGCTGAAGCCGCGAGAGCCAGGAAAGGCAGCTGTGCCGCACATTTTCACGCATGGGGGCAGTCGGCCGACTAAACTGTGTAATAGGGACATATTCCCACAGGGGTTTGTAAAGCTGTTTTTGCAAGATTTTTCTGCTCCTGATTTGCCTGCCCAGGCCAAAAACAGCCTGGGGAAACAAAACCCATCCGGCATTGATGTGCACCACGTTGTTGACAAATTGGGTGAGTAAATTTGAATGTGCCCGGTTGGCGTTTATATTTTTGGAGACGCCGGGAGCAAGTGTGAAGAAGCCTGCCAGAAGCGCCCGCACTATACACAGCGCATAATAGCGGGTGAATAGGAAAAAAGGCACAGGCCAACCCCTTTTATGAGGGCTGGCCTGGATTTTTTGAAGCGGAAAAATGGTTGATGAGTATTTTCTCAGATTACGCGCCGCCTACCCCTCCACATTGGCGGGCATGGGCGTAAAGCCAGCCCCCATCGCCTCGTGGCTCACGCCGATGGTGACAAACGCTCCAGGGTCGATGCGGGCCACCACCTGCTTGAGCTCGTTCACCTGCGGCCGGGTGATGGTCGTTTGCACCAGGTAACGCTTTTGCCCGGTAAAGCCGCCGGTCACTTCCCAGTAGCTCACCCCACGATGCAAATTCACCATGAGCTCATCGATCACCGCCTGGGGATGGTTGGTGATGATGGTGGCCGTGCGGGCGCTGCTGGGGCCTTCTAGTGTGTAATCCGAGGCCAGCCCGTTGAGAAACAGCATCAAAAAAGCATAGAGGGCAATTTCCCAGCCAAACACCACACCGGCGGCCAGGATGGTGAGGCCATCGGTGTAAAAATAGACCTGGCTCAAGGGCTGCCCCGTCTTCTTCTGGATGATACGGCCGATAATGCCCGTGCCACCCATGGTGCCGCCTGCCCGGTAGATGAGCCCACCGCCAATGCCACCAACAATCCCGCCGTAAATCGTCGTCAGCAGCAGGTCGTTGGTGAGCGGGTATTGGGTCAGCAGGTGCGGCATGTAGGCCACAAACGCGTCGGTGGCGATAGAAAAGATGGTGGCCGCAACCAGCGTGCGCAGCAGAAAAGACCAGCGCCCCAGATAGAAAAAGCCCAACACCAGCAACGGCAGGTTGAGCAGCCAGAACAATAGACCCACCGGCCAGCCAACGTAATGATTTACAATGATGCTAATGCCGGAAACACCGCCGGCGGCAATGTTGAAGGGCACCTGGAACATAGCGTAGCCAAACGCCGCCATGCAGGCCCCTACCACCATTAACAGCGCCAGGCGGGTTTGGTACCAAAATTTGGCCCAGGAAAACGGCCGTTGCGCCCCCAACGCCTTCTCACGTCTTTTCATTAACTGCTTCATCTTGTCACTTCCTTCGTTACCTTGCTCAGAAAAAAAGCACCATCTTCGTTAGCGGAAGATGGTGCTCTTTTAATTGTAAATTGTATGTGATGGGTGTAAATGGTTTAAGCCTGATTCAGCAAAAACCTATTTGTACTCGGAGCTAATCCTCCCAGTCGTCGTCCTCATCATCGTCATAATCATAGTCATCGTCGTCGAAATCTTCGTCGTAATCGCCGTCAAAATCTTCATCGAAGGGGTCTTCAAAGGCCCAATCTAATTTGACCGGCGACATGCTCACAACTTCCAACTCATCACCACATTCATCGCAAATGACAAACTCGCCGACCTGCACCTTGTTCTGGAACCGAATTCGGGCGCCACATCCAGGGCAAATGCCGATTTCTGTTTTGGGCTGCGGATTTACACTCATGATCAATTACCTCCTAAATGGAAATATAAGGACTGCGCCTTTTGTTTCTCACCGGGTTATAGGTGAAAGCGCAGTCATGACAGGTCTGGTAAACGTACAAAGCAACAGGGATGGCTTACCAAACCGCTAATTGCTGCCCGTAAGGTTAAGGAATAACCCTCATAAAAACTGTTTGGTGGGATTGCTGGCTACGGCCGGTGGCCTCACCAGCGATCCTTTTTGTTGCGTGAGCTGGATCGGGGCGCTTCATCCAATTCTTCAAAGTCAATTTCTTCTTCCCAGGCATCCGCCGCCAGCCGCAACACAACCGGCGTTTTGCGCACGACCTCAAGTTGGGCCGAACAGCGACGACACACGATCGTCTGCCCTACAAAAGGTACTTTCTTAAAACGCACTTCTTCACCACAGTCGGGACATAATCCAATATTCTTGGATTGAGCCATATTCATGAGTTTTGCTACCTTTTTCCTTTCGGGCTTACATGAATAACCCGTTTCACGATTTGTTTGTAATATAGAGCGGCTTTGTGCAAAAAGCAGGGCAATCTGTGTGTCATTTGTGTGTAAAAATTGTGGAGGACGTACCAAATTGGTAAAACAAAAGAGTCGATTTTTCGTGTAAAAAGGGGAAAAGATGAACTCAGGAGCTAGAAAACCGGTAACCAATGCCGGGATGGTTATGGATAAACTGGGTTTGCTGAGGGTCTGGCTCAATTTTCCGACGAAGACGGCGCACCAGGCCGCGCACCAGTTCGCGGTTACCTTCGCCGTTATACCCCCACACCCGCTCTATGATTACATCAATCGGAATGACCTGTTCGGCATTGGCCATGAGGATGTAGAGTAGCCGAAATTCTAGCGGCGTGAGCTGCTGCGGCGGCAGGTCCACCACCGTCACCGTGCGGGTGCTGGGATCAAGGCTGATGTTGCCAGTTTGAATGGTGGTGAGGATGGAGATGGGTACAGAACCGGCGCGGCGCAGAAACATGGTGGCGTAGCGAACTAAAACGCGGGGTGAGTACGGCCGTTCCAAAATCAAGTCCACCCCGGCATCCAGCAGTTCACAGGTTTCGTCTTCAGACAGGGCCTCGTGCAGCAGCAGCAGGGGTGCCTGGGACATTTTGCGGATGGCGGCCACATCTTCGGCAACGGCCGTGTGCCCCTTGGCCGACAGTAAAATGAGGTCTACAGGCTGTTTAAGCAGGGAAGAGATGACCATCTTCACGGTAGCGGTACGAGCCACGGCAAGACCGGCGTGGCGTAACACATAGCTTAAATACTCCCGTTCCTCGCTGTTTTCAGAGATGACAATTGCTTGCATACAATCACCAAACGAATCTCAGCTAGATTTTGCCATGCCTATTTCAATTGTCAATCACCAAATTCCAGCCGCAGCAGTTGGGCATCGGCAGGCACCGCATCACCCGGCGCGTAGAAGATTTCGGTTACCTGGCCTGCCGCCGGGGCGCGAATGGTGTGTTCCATCTTCATCGCCTCCAGCTTCAGCAGCGGTTCCCCCTCGACAACCGACTGCCCGGCCTGCACCAGCACCACCAGCACCGAACCCGGCATGGGCGCACGCAGCGAACCGGCCGTGGCCGAGACGGCCGTTTTCCGGGGCAATCTTGGCAAGGCCGTGGCACACACCGCGCCGCCTGCCGTCTGCACCCAAAAATCAGCGCCATGCGGCACGATGAAGAGGTGGTGGGAACGGCCGTTCACCACCAACATCCACTCCGGCCCGGCTTGCGGCGCGCAAACTACCGCAAATTGCTCATCGCCAATTGTTATGTCAAACCGATCCGCCTGGAAACGCACCGGCGCCAGCAGCACGGTGATTGTTTCATCGTTCACCACAAACTGGCTGCGGATGGGGCCGTTGGGATTGTTGCGCCAGTAGCCACCGTTCTGTGGATGCTGCGGCCAGCGGTAGAATTGGGCCAGCGCCGCGCCGATCAGCGCCAGCGACACATCACCGGTAGGCGGCTGCCAATCGGCCAGCTTTTCGGCCAGAAAGTGGGTACTGTACCGGCCAGCGGCAAAATCAGGCTGCTGTATGATGGCCTGGAGGTAGGGCAGGTTGTGAGTAAAGCCGAGCAGCACGGCCGTTTCCAACGCCCGCACCAACCGCTGTACGGCCGTCTTCCGGTCTGGCCCTTGGGCAATAATCTTGGCCAGCATCGGGTCGTAGTGCACCGGCACCTCATCGCCCGTCTGGATGCCATCGTCCACGCGCACGCCCTCACCCGCCGGGGCGCGCCACAGCAGCACCGGGCCGGTGACGGGCAAGAAGTTGTTGGCCGGATTTTCCGCATACAGCCGGGCCTCGATGGCGTGGCCCGACAGCACCACTGCGTCCTGGGCCAGCGGCAGCGGCTCACCTGCCGCCACGGCAATTTGCCAGGCCACCAGGTCCAGCCCGGTCACCATTTCGGTGACGGGATGCTCCACCTGGAGCCGGGTGTTCATCTCCAGGAAGTAAAAATTGCCGTCGGCGTCGAGCAAAAATTCCACGGTACCGGCATTGTCGTAGTTCACGGCGCGGGCAGCGGCCACGGCCGTTTCCCCCATACGCGCCCGCAGTTCCGGCGTCAGCGCGGGCGAGGGCGACTCTTCGATCACTTTCTGGTGCCGCCGCTGGATGGAACAGTCGCGTTCGCCCAGGTGAATGACATTGTCGTGCTGGTCGCCAAACACCTGGATTTCCACGTGGCGCGGCTGCAAAACGAGCTTCTCCAGCAGCAGTTCATCGGAGCCAAACGCCTGCCTGGCTTCGCGCCTCGCGGCGGCCAGGGCGTCTGGCAGTTCGTCTAACTCAAAAACTGGGCGCATGCCCTTGCCGCCACCCCCGGCAGCGGCTTTTACCAGCACAGGCAGGCCAATTTTTGCCGCTTCGGTCTGGAAACGGCCGTCTGACTGATCCGCCCCGCCATACCCCGGCAGCACCGGCACGCCCGCCTGGGCCACCAGCTCTTTGGCAGCGCGCTTGTTGCCCATCAGGGCAATTGCGTCCGGGTTAGGACCGATGAAGCGGTAGCCAGCCTCGGCGCAGGCGCGGGCAAAGTCGGCGTTTTCGGCCAGGAAGCCGTAGCCGGGATGGATGGCGTCTACCCCGGTCTGGCGTGCGGCGTTTAGGATGGCGGTCTGGTTGAGGTAGGAGTCGGTGGCGGGGGGAGGGCCGAGGGAAACGGCCGTGTCTGCCATTTTTACATGCTTCGCCCCGGCATCCGCATCTGAGTACACCGCCACCGTGCGAATTCCCAGCCGCTGGCAGCTGCGCACGATGCGGCAGGCAATCTCTCCCCGGTTGGCAATTAAAATCGAGCGAATCACAGGACTCTAATGGTAATTGCGTAATTGAGTAATTGGGTAATTGAACAGACAAATTACCCAATTACTCAATTACAAATCCTTAGTTGTGCGCGGGCGCAATAAAGGTATGCCCCACCAGGCCATCGTTCATGGAGAAGAGGCCGGTTTGCCAGATGCGACGAATCGTCAGGAACGGGGCAATGGCCGCGTGTTCGTTGCTGGAAAGCTGGCGCTGCGAGTAATACCCGGCAAAAAACGCTTCCGACAGCTCGGCTGAGCTGTTGTGAATCAGATTCGTGTTGAACAAAAAGACGGCAATGTCGTAGGCACGCCAGCCATAGCCGCACCAATCAAAGTTGAAGAAGGTGGGGTGGTTGTCGTCGGTAAAGAAGACACTGCCGCTGTGAAAGTCGCCCCCGATGGGTCCCCAACTATCCGGCGTGTGCTGCTCGTTGGCAATGAGTGCCAGAATTTCTTCCTTGGCTTCCTCAGCCGAAATCATCAAGATTTCCAGATCATCGGCACGGTCTTCATCCCAGTACTGCTTAATGCGCTCCATGGGCTTGTCAACCAGGAATTCCAGGTTCATTGGCTGGCGCTCAAACTTGCCCTGGTAGTCGTTGGAGGCCAGGTGAATGCGGGCCATTTCGCGGCCCATCACAAACAGCTGTTCTTCATTTTGGATCGACATGGGGCGGCCGGGCGCCAGGCTAAACAGTGCGTAATAACGCATCCCTTCCGGTGCATACAGACGGCTCAACAGCCCTCCATCAGCACGCACGATTGGGTAGGAAATAGGCAGCCCCGCCCCATGCAAGAAGTTGAGCCAATCGATCTCATACTGGTAGTCGGATTCTTGGCGGTTCAGGCGGGTGCCAAGCTGGTAAACACGTACGACATAGCGCTGGTCGTCGCCTGTGGTAACCAGGTAATGGTCGTTGTCCTGGGTGCGCAGCATTTTGCTGAACAGCTGGCAGCGCACCGGACCCTGCAGGTTGTAGTCGGCTTGAATAAGTTCTGCCAAAGCGTCGGCAGCCACAAACGAGCGGACTACGCGGATTTGATTCATGTGTGTTTTCTCCCTTTTTTCGGTTATCGGTGGTCGGTGGTCGGTGGTCGGTAATCGGTAAACGGTTATCGGTAAATGCACACCGATTGCCGTTCACGGATTACCGATAACCGTTCACTATCTGGTTAAAATACCTTCATACTTGGCAATGACGCCGAGCATGATCTCGTCGGCGCCAGCGCCGATGGACAGCAGGCGGGCGTCTCGGAAATAGCGAGCCATCGGGTATTCCTCGACGTAGCCCATACCGCCGTGAAACTGAAGGCAGGTGTCGGCCACTTCGCGGGCGAGTCTACCCGCTTTCAGCTTGGCCATGGAGACTTCTTTGGTCATGTCTTCGTTGGCCACCAGCATGCGCGTACAATGGTACGCTAATTGGCGCAAAGCTTCCACCTCTGTGAGCAGTTCGCAAATTTTGAACTGGATCCACTGGTTGGCAATGAGCGGTTTGCCAAAGGTGTGGCGCTGACGGCAGTAGTCGATGGTAAGCCGCAGCACACGGTCCATGCCAGAGACGCCCATCACCACGCCGGCCAATCGCTCTTTCTGGAACTGCTTCATTTGCAGCATAAAGCCCATGCCTTCGGCGCCAATGCGGTAACTTTGGGGCACACGCACGTTGTCGAAGCTGAGGATGGCGGTGTCGCTGCTGTGGTTGCCCAGCTTTTCCAGCTTGCGGCTGACGCTGAAGCCGGGCAAGTCCGTCGGTACGATGATGAGTGACATGCCTTTGAAGCCGGTTTCGTCGCTGGTGCGGGCCAGCAGGGTGAGGTAGTCGGACTGGGTGCCGCTGGTGATCCACATTTTGCTGCCGTTGATAACGTAGTCGTCGCCGTCGGCCACGGCGCGGGTCTGGATAGCGGCCACGTCGGACCCGGCGTCTGGCTCACTGACGGCGATGGAGAAGACGGCCGTTCCCATCACCGCCTTCTGCAAAAACATTTCCTTCTGCCAGGAGGTACCAAATTCAGCCAGGGCGGGCGTTGCCATATCGGTCTGTACGGCGATGGCCATGGGCACACCGGCACAGTTGGCCCGGCCAATCTCTTCCAGCATCACCACCTGGTACCAGTAATCCAGCCCCATCCCGCCGTATTCTTCGGGGTAGGTGATGCCCAGCAGGCCCAGGTCGCCCATCTTCTTGAACAGATCGTGGGCGGGGAAAGTACGTTCTTCTTCCCACGCTTCCACATGTGGATTGATTTCACTTTCCACAAACCGCCGCACGGTTTGCCGCAACATGTCATGTTCGTCGTTAAAATAAATTGACACTGGTCTCCTCCTGGTTTTGTAATTGGGTAACTGCGGAATTGCTCATTACTCAATTACCCAATTACCTTGCTTCAAGTTGCTTAAATCCCTCAATCGTGGCTTGCCAGCCTGCCTCATTTTCGCCGGGCACAAAGGGCAAGTAGTAGCTGACGCGGTCCAGCAACATGCTGTACTTTTTGTGAATAGCTTGCGGCAGTTCCGCCCAGGTGCCGCGCACGGCCATGACGTCGAGGATGTTGTCGTTGATGAGCGTGGGCATCTGCGCCCATTGACCATCGCGGGCCAGTTGGCTGAGCTGCACGGCCGTTTCCTCCCAGCCATGCAGTTCCGCCAACACTCGGTAAGCCGGGGTACTGAGGTAAAAGGAGATTTGCTGCTTGACGTGATTTTCGGCCCATTTTTCGTAGACTGGGTCGCCAGTGGGGATGGCGAAGACGGCCGTATTGGTGGAAATATCCTGGCGGGAACGGCCGTTTTTATGCAAGCCCGCTTCGATGTGTGGCAGGGCAAACTCCTCCAGGTACTTTACCGAGTGCAGCGCGTGGATGTGTACCCCTTCACACAACTCACCCGCCAGGCGCAGCATCCCCTGGTTCACGGCGGCGATGTAGATGGGAATGTGGGGATGCTCAATGGGGCCGGGATTAAAAAACGGGGTCATCAGCTTAAGCTTGAAATATTCGCCGACAAAGTCGAGCGGCTTGCCATTTTGCCAGCAGTCCCAAAAGGCGCGGGTGGCCAGGATTGTCTCGCGCATCTGCTTGAGCGGCTTGTCCCACGGCGCCCCCAGGCGCAGCCGGTTGTGGGCCTTTACCTGTGGTCCAAGACCGAGGAGGAAACGGCCGTTACTAAACTTCGCCAGGTCCCAGGCCATCTGCGCCAGAATGGCAGGCGTGCGGGGGAAGGCCACGGCGATGCCGGTGCCCAGCTGCAACTTGCTGGTGTGCTCGGCGCTGAGCAGCAGGGGGAAAAATGGATCGTGGTTGGTTTCGGCCGTCCACAAGCCGTCGAAGCCGAGGGATTCGGCCGTTTGGGCCAGGTGGGTCATCTGGTTCAGGTCGTGGGAAAGCAGGGTCACATCAAATCTCATGATTACTCCGTTATTGTTCAAAGCTTCACCGATTGGCTACCACAGAGAACACGGGTTTTTAATATTTGCCCAGTGAATTTATCACTGGCCAGGGAGTGGTCACGCCGTTTTTCTAGCCTCGGCCTGCGTCACAATACGTCGTGATCCAGAGCATTGCTGGCGGGGGAAAAACGTGGGAAACAACGCGAAAACCGATATTGTTGTTCCTGTTGTGCGGGTTGTTCCTGTTGCGGTTACCCACCTGCGCGTTGTTCTGATTGTTGTTCCACGAACCGCCGCGCAGCACGCGCCATTTTTTGACCCTCCCTACGTTCTGGGCTGAAGCCCTTTACGTCACTTTAATTGAACGACGCCAGCCGCCAAGCAAGCGTCCGATTTCCGCAACCATCTCTGCCACATGTTGGTATTGTCGTGGTGAGATAAGCTTCAAGTCCTGACAAAGCCGCAAATTGAAGCGCAATTTTGTTAAATCCACGTCCGCCTGCACCAAAGCTTTGGCCGCAAAACGATCGCCACTTAAGCTGGCCTCAATAATCCGCTCCTGAAAGCGCAGCGCTGCTTCCTGAACAAACTTCCCCAACACAAAGCGCTGCTCTCGCGGAAATTTGGTAGTGGTCGGAATAAGCCAGACCAACAAATCATAAGTTTTACTGAAAATAGGTGATTCCTGCATAACAACCTCCTAAAGCACAACATCTTTTAGAACCGCTCGCCTTAAGCCCCAGGTGTCACCGTAGCGCACATGATTGATCCAACCTTGCACCGAAGCATCCAAACGGTCAAAAGCAAGTTGCCCCGTTTGATAAGCAGTCACTTTCTCTTTAAGCTTGCGCCGGAAATGGACCACCTTGCGCCGCTTTAATCGTCGAAATCCTGGATAAATAACAAAACCCAAGAAAGGAATTCCCTCAGAAACAGGTTGAGGATGGGCCTGGGGATGGATAGTCAGGCGCAAATCTTCTAGCTTTCGGACAAGTAACTCCTTCCACATCCATAGACTTTCTTTATTTTCGCCAAACAAAAGGAGATCGTCTACGTAGCGCACATAACCAGGGCATTTCAACTCCCGTTTGATGAAATGATCGAGCGGGTTCAAATAGCAGTTGGCCCAAAACTGGCTGGTTAAATTGCCAATAGGCAAACCACGAGGACGGCAGGCGGCTAACAGATTATCACCGGAAAACCAGGCCATTTCATACGCTTCAGCCAGGACGCCGCACCCGCTGTTAAGAATCTGGTCAATCAGCCACATCACATCTTTGTCGGCAATTTTACGGGACAAAACCTGGCGTAATAGTTCATGATCAATGCTGGGGAAAAACTGTTTGAGATCACACTGTAATACGTAAGGAAAGTGACGCGCGTATTGCTGGGCACGGTCGATAGCTTTGTGCGTTCCTTTGCCTACCCGGTTGGCGTAAGAATCGTCGAGAAAGCTGCGCTCAAAAATCGGTTCTATAACGTTACACAGAGCGTGGTGCACCACTCTGTCCCGAAAAGGCGCTGCAGAAATAAGGCGACGCTTCGGTTCGTGGATATAAAAAGAATGGTAATGGCCTGGCGCATACGTCTTGGTTTCTAACTCCTGGCATAACTGTACCAAATTACTTTCCAGGTTAAATTCAAAGCTGGCCGCTGGTGTACGGCTGCGCTTGCCTTTACGTGCTTTGCGATAGGCGAAAAAGAGATTATCCCAATCAAACAGTTTTGAATAGAGATTTTTATAAGTTTTCATCAAAACCGCCTAAAAATTTGAGGCTGGGGGGTGGGACCCCCCAGACCCCCCGTTCAGAAACCAGAAACTAGGAACCAGAACCAACGGGGGAAACAACGCGAAAACCGAAACTGGAGCTCCAGCTGCGCGGGGAGTGCCAGTTGCGGATACCCACCCGCGCGACGTGCTGACTGCCGTCCCACGAACCGCCGCGCAGCACGCGCCATTCCTTATCTTTGTCGAACCAACTATTCGTCCATTCCCACACGTTGCCGACCAAATCAGCTGCGCCACACACCGCCTGCCCGGCCGGGAACATGCCCACAGCCGAGGTTCGGTCAAGCCTTGCCTCAGAACTGTTTGCCTGATCCATTTGCCATTCATCGCCCCAAGGAAATTTTCGCCGATCGGTGTGTCCCGCTGCCCGCTCCCACTCGGCTTCAGTTGGCAAACGGTAGCTGCCCTCTGCGGTCTGGGTCAACCATCTGCAAAATGCTTCTGCTTCATACCAGCTTATCCCTACAACAGGCTGGTTTGCCTTATTAAACTCACCGTTCTGCCAAAAACGCGGTTTGACCCAACCTTCACGCTCTTTCCAGCGCCAACCCTCCTCAGACCAGCAATCGCGCCATTTGTCACTGTAACCACCATCCTCCGCAAAAAAGTGGTACTGGGCATTGGTTACCGGGTATTTAGCTATAGCAAAAGGCACTAAAGTGACTTTTTCGTCATTCTCTCGCAGCGCAAACGGCTCTGGCACGGTAATAACAGGCAGCATCAACGGCTCTTTACTACAAACGCCAGGCCGCGGATCGCCCAAAACAGCCAGCGCCGTACCTGCTTCTGCCCGCTGCTGGGTGGTCAATTGTCCGGTATCGAGTAAGGCGCTCAACATCCTTTGCAAACGAGGCAGTAGTTCCTTGCCTACCTCATCCATTTCCAGCGCACTCAGCCCCACCACGGCGGCCATTTCCCCCGCCAGCCAGACGCGCCGCCAGCCAGCGCTATCTTTGGTGGCGGGCATCTGCTCAGGGCAAACATCATTGATACCGTCCACAGCCTTTTCCCGGTTTTTCTGGTTAAAAACCAGGGTTCCGGCGGCCAGGTTCAGCACCTCACGCCAACTGTCGCTTTCAGCAGCTAACTTAGACGCTTCCCGCCCAAACCGCCGCTGGCTGGCCAGAAAACAGGCCGCTAAATATTCTTGAAAGGTACGGTGGGGAAACGTAAACATACGTTCACTCTGGCCACCCCGCCCAATCAATAAGTGTGCCCACCGCTCCGTGTATTCCACAAACTGTTCTGCTTTACCGTAGCTTCCATCCAAATATTTTCGGGCAATTTGCATAACTTGGTTTTCAGGAATGTCCGCTGCCGCATCTCGTTCCGCCTGTTGACTGTGAGCCTGCCAGCCTATTTCCCACAGCAGCCGCTCTAAATTTTCCTGGGTGGTGCCTAGCTGTGCTAATACGCCGGGGAGTTCTTCAGCCTGCTCCACTTCTTTATGCCGCTGCCAGCGCAGCAACAGCGTTTCCACACACTGCTGATATAGCTTAGCCCGCTCATCCGGCAAGGTGCCATAATACGTTTGCACCAGCGCCATAATCGTTAAGAGCATCGGGTTTTGCGCCAGCGGTCGCAACCCTTCTCGTCTGGCTGCGGCTTTCAACTGCTGGGCCATCGCGGCCGCTTTGTCCTGGCTTAATTCACTCAACGTATGCAGGCTGGCATACCAGCGGTCAATAAAATCATCAATTTGCGCCTCATCAAACGGCTCAATCGTGCAAATGTCGGCTTTTGCCGCTTCGTCTTGATGAAATGACAGAACACGACAGGTGGCTACCCAGCGATTCCCGCCATACACACCCAGGTCCAGCGCTTTGACGGCCTGCCAAATTGGGGGCCGCTGCTCAATAGGCACCTCATCCACACCATCCAGCAAAAAAATCACCTCACCAGCCTGCGCTTTCCTTTGCAACGCAGCAAGAGCCACAGACAAATCCTGCTTGTCCAGTTCCCCCACAAAAAAGTCCCAAATGGCGGTGGGTGAAGTCGGATCAAAACCAGCCGCTGCCAAATCCCGCAAATTCAGCAAAACAGGCAAAGGTAAGGGCTCCAACCAAAACAACTGTCTTGTTTCTCTTTTGTTGTTACTTGATTGCAACTTGCTAAATTCCGACGTTATCGAACCAAGCTTTTCGTCAAGAGCAAATCCAAGCTCAATCCAACTCAGATGTCTAGCCCAATTACCGTCAACATCTGATTGAGATTTCGCTAACAAAAAAGTTAAATATCGCAACAACGTTGATTTGCCGGAACCGGGATCTCCTAAAATTATTACCTGCGTATTGAAATATAAATGACTCAATACGCTTCTTGAAACCCAAATCCGGTCTTTCCTATTTGTTGATGCATTTATGGATTCACCCGCATTCAGCGAAATAAACACCTGGTGCAGAGCAATTTGGGTACTTTCACGCCCGCTGGGGTCCAAAGGGCTTAAAGGCAGGCGGGCCGTTTGCCGAGCTACAGTTTCCAGGTAGATTTTTAAGGCGGCTTCATGATCTGCCCCTTGTCCCGCCGCAACTAATTCTTTAAGCTCGGCTATCGCCTGGTGAAGTTGATCAAAATCTCCCCGGTATTGCTGAACGTCCTGGGCAATGCGGAAAATCAGCCAGCCATGGACCGCCGGGTTGTCTTTCACCACTTCTTCGGCAATGGCCAAGGCATTGGTTTCATTTAATAAGGCACCAATCTCTGTTTGGAGTTGAACATCATGGGCCACCTTTTGCTCCAGCGTCTGGGCCAATTGCTTGAGCCGTTCTTCTTCAGCCAGGCCCGGCCCCTGGCGCAGGTTGTCATAGGCCTGGTTCACAATACCAGCCAGCACATTCAATCCTAAATTTCCCAACCACAGCGCCAGCGCCGGGCCAGCACCGCCTGATGGATCGTAGGCTAGAACGGCCGTTGCCCCAAACACAGCCAGACCGCCTACACCCACCACTTTTTCCGGCGTCAGTCGGCTCAAAAAAGTGCGGAAACGATTCTTAAACCCGTCTTCTTTATTCATTTTTTGCAGTCCATTTCTGTGGAAACTCTTGTCAAAATGCAGCCTTACTGGTCAATCACACGAACCTGCGGCCACTTTTGCCGAATTTGCTTGTCGTGCAATCGTTGGCGGAACTGCTCTACTGTAACCCGCGACGGATTGCGGCGCAAAATCATTTGGAACAAATCGTCCAGCCCAAAGGGAGCCACAATGTATAACGAATCATCGCGTAGGAGGCGTACGGCCGTACACGTTGCCGTCTCCGGCCAGGTGGCAATGGCTTCAGCCGCGGAGCACAGCGGCGCTACCTCCCGGCCAAACTCGGCGCCAAACCAGAGGTGAACGGCCGCTTGATTGGTGGCTTCCCATTCAACCGTGGGCAAGATTGCCGCCAGCTGAGCCGTGACTTTCACATCCCGCTCCGGCGACAAGTCGGTGGGGTCGAAAAACGCCACGTCGATGTCGCGCGGCAAATGGGGCTGCGTGAAGCCATGCAGATGATCCCATACCAGGTTGCGCAGCACCCCCGCGCCCACCAGCCAGTCTGGCGGGTGGCAGCGGCGCACGGTGCGCAAAATCGTCATCACCCGCTCATTTTGGATGATCAACTGCCGCAGTTTTGTCTCATACGCTGCTTCATTCATAGGCTCATTGTACCGCGGAGTCGTCAACCTGTCGTCAGACGGCCGTAGGGCAGCGGTTGGCCCGGCCTGTTATGCTAAAACCCATACCGTTTTGTAGATCAGGGAGTTGTGTCTTATGAAAAAGCAATCGTTACCCACCGCCATTCTGGCGATTTTTCTTGTCCTGGGCCTGATGGCCTGCAGCGAACCCACCCTCGCAACACCGACGGCCGTACCCAACACGCCAACCAGCGAAGCCGTCACCGAAGTTGAGGCCACGGCAACCGACATTCCGCCGACCGACACCGTCGAGCCCGAGGAGCCCACGGCCGTTCCCACCGAACTGCCCACCGACACGCCACCGGCTGAACCGACTGAAGCGGCAACGGCCGTACCCACCGAACCCATCAGCTACACCATCACCGTAGACAATCCGCAGCCGGGCCAGATCATCACCGCAGGCCGCGACTTCACTTTTAGCGGCACTGTCAGTCCCATGCCCAGCCAGCGGCTGGAAGTGGAGCTGGTTGCCAACGGCGCCAGCAACGGCGAAAACGTGCTGGCCTTTGCCGAGGTAGATTCCACCAATGGCAGCTGGCAAATCACCGAAGCGATCCCGCTCAACCGTACGGGTCCGGCCACGCTGCACGTCCGCGTTGCCGGGACGGATGTGGCCGTGCCGGTGCAGCTGCACCTGGCCGAGAATGAAACCCGCACCATCGTCACCGTCAACCAGCCGCTGGCCGGGAACATTGCCGTAGCGGGCCAGACGCTGCTGATTAGCGGGGAAAGCCGCAATTTGATCGACGACAAAATCCAGGTGGGGCTGTTTGGCTGCCCGACCGATACCGACGAAAACCTGGAAGCCAACATCGAGTTCACCGCGGGCAACGGGCCGTGGCGAGCGCAAATCATCGTGCCAGAAACGGCCGCAGCCGACTGTGACACCGCTCGACTGCGGGTGACTACCGGCGGCCTGACGGCCAATGATCCCACCGTCGCCTGGGCCAGCGACCAGCGGCTCACTCTGGTGCCACCCAACGACGAACGTGCTGAGCTTTTCACCGTGTGGGAACCCACCCAACTGCGCTTTACGCCCGGCCGGGTGACAGAGGTGATTGGAACGGCCGTAAATCCCGTCAATAACACCGTGCTGGTAGAGTTGGTGCAAGGTGATGCGGTTCTGGCCGCAGCCACGATCACACCGGACGTGTTTGGCTATTGGGAAACCAGCCTCACCCCGCCGGCCAATGCCGAACCAGGCGAAGTGCAGTTGCGCCTCTCCACCGGCACCGACGATACCTACCGCGAAACAACATTCCCGGTAACGCTTGACTCCTGAGTTTTTAACCGCGGAGACGCGGAGAGTGCAGAGATTAAAAAAACGGGGTCTTCAGGAATTCAGGGGGTTTACAATCCGTGATGCTTGAAACGTGAAACGTGACCAAAGAAACATCACGTTTCACGCGTCACGTTTCACGCCAAACTCCACGAAATCCCAAGGAGCCAAAAAACGCTGCATCCTGTGCGCCTCTGCGGTTTTTATTCTGAGTCCAGGATGGTGAAATTGGTACTGGCCAGCACCGGTTCGCCGCCCAGGCCACCCGCTTCACTTTGCTGTACGGTGGCCCGCACTTCCAGCCCGTTTTTTATGTCAACTGGTCGCGCAACGGTGCCATCTTCATATGTAATCTGCGGCACCGGCTGGGCGCGAATCTGGTAAAGCTGGCCGTTCTCAGCCATCACTTTGATGAGCGGTTCGTCTTGGGGGATGAGGTTTACGGCCGTAATCGTCCCCTGCACCACAAACGCACCATCAGGAATGACCACAGGATTCAGTTCCAGGCCAGTGGCTTCGTCTATCATGGGGGTGGCGGGAACGGCCGTTGGTTCCCCAGCCGCGCCGCCAGATGTGCAGGAAACCGCCAAAAGCAGACTTGAAATCAGAAGGAAAAACAAGATTGATTTGGATCCACTCTTCATGGTACGCTGTCCTTTATTTTTGCCGGTTAGAAAAAGCCTATCCATAAACCTATCACTTCTTCAAAAAAATGAAAAAACGACTCAAAAAAACGCTCATCTGGTCCCCTTTCCTGCTCATCTTTGGCATGGTTGGCCTGGAACTCTACACAGACAACTGTAACTGCGTTGTCCCCCCAGAAACAGCGGCACGCATTACAACAGTCCCAATTTGTGAAGATGGTTCAGACGACTACCCATTCGCTTACGATACCGAACAGAGGCAGCTAATTGATGAAATCATAGAGAAGCGCAGCAGGCGCGAAACCATCACAAAAGCTGAGTATCGTGAAGCAATGGATTTACTGGTTTACGAAGTTCCCCCCGAGCAGCTTGGCGGTTTAAATGGTGTGGTGTGTCGTCAGGGTGTTGCTTTTGTCAGAGATTCCCTTCCTGAGTTGGCCAAACAACACGTTGCCCGTCATGAGCTGGAGCACCTCTTTCAAACCACCGATGAAAATCGGGAGTTGGCGGCCACGATTGCCGCTAGCATGGAGTATCCAATCGGCCTGCTTGCCACCATTGTCTCTTCCCTTATCACTGCCAAAGAAGACCTTTCCTGGTGTTGCTTTCTGAAAAGCAGCTGGGCTATTTTTAAGCTCTACTTCCTCGGGATTGATTGGCGAACACAGTAGGTCAAGATTGCAATCCTAACCTGCCACTACATCCGAAAAACGCCGTAATGCGGCTGGCCCGGGGTCACAAAATCCACGTTGTGCGCTACGGAGAGGCCTACGCTCAGCGCCCGGCGCGTGTCGCGCGGGTCCAAAATTCCGTCGTCCCACAGCCGCGCCGTGGCGTAATAGGGGTCAGACTCCTGTTCAAACTTCTGCCGCGTCATCATCTGCATGGCCTGGATAGTGGTTGTGTCTGGCTCGATGCCGCGCCGTTTGGCGGCCGCTTCCTGCACAATGCCCAGCACGCCCGCCGCCTGCTCGCCGCCCATCACCGCCACCCGGCTGTTGGGCCAGCTCCACAAAAAGCGCGGATCATAGGAACGGCCGCACATGGCATAATTGCCCGCCCCGTACGAACCGCCCACAATCACCGAAAACTGCGGCACGCTGCTGGTGGCCACAGCGTTAATCATCTGGCTGCCGTGTTTGATGATGCCGCCCCGCTCGTACTGCGTGCCCACCATGAAGCCGGTAATGTTTTGCAGATAGATCAGCGGCGTCCGGCTTTGGTTGCACAGCTGGATAAACTGCGCCGCCTTGTTGGCGCATTCAGAAAAGAGGATGCCGTTGTTGCCCAAAATGCCCACCGGCCAGCCGTTGATCACCGCACGGCCCGTCACCAACGTTGGTCCGTACTCTGGCTTAAACTCAAAAAACTCGGAGCCATCCACCAACCGGGCAATGATTTCGCGAATGTCAAACGGAGTGCGCGGATCGGCGGGGATGACGCCCAGCAACTCGTCGGGGTCGTAGGCTGGCTCACGCGGTGGCTGACGGCGGTTGAGGCAGGCGTGGGGCTTTTGCTGGTTGAGCTGCCGGGTGATGAAACGGCCGATTCTTAACGCATCCGCATCATCCTCCGCCAAATAATCACTCAGCCCGGACACCTGCGCGTGCATCTCCGCTCCGCCCAGCGTTTCGTCATCCACCTCTTCGCCGATGGCCATCTTCACCAGCGGCGGCCCGCCCAGGTAGGCCGTCGCCTTGCCGCGCACAAACACCGTGTAGTCGCTCATGCCCGGCACGTACGCCCCACCCGCCGTGGACGAACCAAACACCAGCGCCACCTGCGGAATGCCCGCCGCGGACAATCGTGCCTGGTTGGCAAAGGTGCGCCCGCCCAAAATGAAAATCTCGTCCTGGTAGAGCAAATTCGCCCCAGCCGACTCTACACAAGTGATGCAGGGCAAGCGATTTTCGGCGGCGATGGTCTGCGCCCGCAGCGTCTTTTGCAGCGACATCGGGTAAACCGCCCCACCCTTGGCCGTGGCGTCATTGACCGAAATCAGGCACTCCACGCCGCTCACCACGCCGATGCCCACAATTTGCAGGGCAGCAGGCGCTTCGTCGTTGTACATGCCCCAGGCGGCCAGGGGGGACAGCTCCAAAAAGGGCGTTGCGGGGTCCAGCAGCAGCTCCAGCCGTTCGCGGGGCAGCAGCTTATCCTGCTCCCGAAATTTTTGCGCGCCGCGTTCACCGCCGCCCGCGCGCACCTGCGCCTGCCGCGTTTCCAGCGTCTGTACCAGCTCCAACATGGCAGCGCGGTTGGTTTTGTACTCTTCGCTGCGAGTGTTTATGGATGATTTCAGCTTGTCCATGCGTTTTTTTATCCACAGATTTCACAGATTACACAGATTCCTTTTCCTCTCTGTGCAACTCCGTGCTCCTTTGTGAAACTCTGTGTTCCTGCTTTTCATTGCCTGTTTTCAGAAAATAGCGCCAGGCATTTTGGGCAAAGGTTTTCCTGGCCGATGGTGTTCAGGCGGGAATGGGCGCGGCGATCAGTGATCTTTTGGCCGCACCAGGCCACATACGATTCGCGGCTGTGCTCCACGATGTGCCAGGTATCGCCGCTCAGCAAAACAACGGGATTGGTTTCAGACTTCATTTTTTGCTTAACCTGAATATGTCATACCCGCGTAGGCGGGTATCCATTCTCATTCTGCGTAAGATGGATTCCCGCCTTCGCGGGAGCAACTGTGATAAAAGTCAAGGTCAAAAAGCGAATTTGTCTAAGCAATTTGCCAAGTTGCTTCATCTCGAATGATAGCATTCAAAATGGTTAACAATTTTCGCATACAGGCCGTGAGCGCTACTTTAGGGAGCTTTCCCTTAGCAATCAAACGGTCATAAAAGGCTTTAAGAACCGGGTTATAACGAATGCCCGAAAGAGCAGCCATGTACAAAATAGAACGAACATCTGAACGCCCGCCAAAGATATGGCGGTGCCCGCGAAAACGGCCGCTGTCACGATTGAACGGAGCCAGGCCGACTAATGCGGCAATTTTTTGCCGGGACAAAGTTCCCAATTCTGGCAATTCAGCCAGCAACGTAAAGGAGGTGACCGGGCCTACGCCAGGGACGCTTTCTAAACTGGCACGCTTTTCGCGCCACTGGGCGTTTTGGTCAATCCAATTATTGAGGTCATCCTCAATTTCAGCTAATTCGGTTTCTAACCAGTCCAAGTGTTTCTGCAAACGAGGCAACAATTCTGGATTGGTCGTGGCACGCCGATTCTTCTCGGCTGTTTGCATGTCGATCAGCTGGCGCCGCCGAGTGACCAACGCTTTGATGAGTTGCTGTGCCTCTGTACCGAGAGGCCGTACCTCGGGACGAATCGCTTCGGCAAAAGCGGCAATCAGCCGAGCATCAATCGCGTCTGTCTTGGCTAATTGTCCCTTGGCACGAGCGAAATTACGGATGCGTGTGGGGTTGACAACCACGATAGGCAGAGAGACAGCGGCCAGTTCTGTGACCATGGTTTGCTCGAATCCGCCACTTGCTTCAACCACAATAGCAGCGATAGCCGTTGCCGATAGCAACCTCTCCACCAGGGCGGCGATGCCGGCCGCATTGTTCTCGAATCGCGTCACTGCTTTCTGGCCCCACTGGGCCAAATCCAAAGCGGTCTTTGATACATCGATGCCAAAAAGGTTTCTTCTGTTTGCTGTTCCATGCGTCATTCCTTTGTGACCCGCACTAGCAATAATACGGACTTTACTGTCCTAACAACTGTTCGGGTTCTCGTGAACTCTCCTACTCTGGCGGTCTGCGCTCCTGCGCGGCTTTGCGCCTATGACATCGGCCTACCAGAGTTGAGCAATCTTAACGGATGGTCGCTTTTTTGGCCTCTTGTTTTATCATTTTCACGATGGGCCTCATCTCCCGCACGGTTTTTGAACCAAATGACAATCGGCCTTTCGTTTTGGCTTCATCATACTAATGACAAACCATTACTCTTATGCAGGTAAGATAGAAAAATGATCAGTATGTTTGGGCCGGATCAGGCGAAAATCGCGCTGATCCAGCGTGAGAATGGTTTCGATATTCAGCCGTTCGGCGACAGCAACCAGCGTAGCATCAACTAAATCCAGCCGGGCGTCGGCGTATTGGTTGAGCAATTCGTTTACTCGCGGCCAATCTTGCGGCTGAACCTGCTCAATCTGCCAGATCGGGTCCTGCAAATTTTGAATGAAGGCGCGCATGACGCCATGGCCCAACCATCGGTGCAGGAGATAGCATGTTTCGGGAATGACGGTGACCAGGATGGTTTTGTGCAGTGTTGTGTCGCGAGCGACGGCAGCGCAAGCGGTGTGATTGACATCTTTTGGGTTAATCAGGGCAAAGAGAAAACTGGAATCAAGCAGCGTCTTTTTCATCACGCAGGGCAAATCCGGTTTGAAGGCTGATATTCTCTAGGATGTCTGCCTCGTCTTGACCGTTGGCCATGTAGGTAGGTACGGCCGTTTCTCCCGCCAGCCCAATCAATCGCAGCAAGGGATCTTCGGCTGGCTGTTCTTCCTCAGCCGCAGTGACGTAGGCCACCAACGCTTCACGAATGACGGCCGCTTTCGACCGCCCCTCCCGCCGGGCAATCAACTCGATTTTGTACAGCATCTCCTCATCAGCCATGATGGTCGTGCGTTTTAGATTTGATTCAGACATATGACATCCAACCCGTTATGCATGTATAACTTTGAATAATAGCATAACTCTCTGGCTGGTACAATTCCTGGGAATGAATCCCAGGCTCGACCGATTCCAAATACTGATCACCGCTTACCGATTACCATTCACCACGCGCAAACTCAAGCCGCCATCAGACGAATCCTTGCCCATGACGTGCTGCTGGTGCTTCGCGTGGTCATCTTGGGAAAACTGTTCGGGCTGGGGGAACGGAGCAAAGCGGCCCAGCAAGATGGCATCAACCAGGTAAGAGACCAGCGCCACGTCGTACTCGTCGGAGAGGGAGCGGTATTGGCTCGGATCCTGGTTGACCAGCAGCCGATCGGCGGTGTAGCCTTCGTCGGCGGGCGTGATTTGCAGCTGGAAAATGCAGCTGCCACTGGCGCTGCGATGGAAGTAGAGCCATTGGCCGTCCAGGTAGATAAACCATTTATCGGCAGGCGATTGCGGCACGAGGCCCTGGCCGATGGTGACAAATTCTTCGCGAGTGTAACGGCCGTCTAGCAGCAGTTCTTTACGTAGTTCGGGCATTGGTTTGTTGGGCCAGGAGCTTGCCGTTGCACGTTCTTTACCCATTAACTGCCTCCAGTTGCAACATGGCCCGCGCCTCAGCAATGCTTGCCACCTCGCCGCCAACCAATCGCACCAGCTCGGCTGCTTTGGCCACCAGGTCGCCGTTGGAGTGGGCCAGCTCGCCGTTGGGCAAGTAGAGATTGTCCTCCAGCCCCACCCGCACATTGCCACCCATAGAAACGGCCGCTGCCGCCAACTTCCACTGCTTCTGCCCAATGCCAATCACTTGCCAGTGGGAGTTTGCCGGAAGCAAATCTACCTGCTGCACCAATGTTTTGGTGCTGGCCGGGATTCCGCCCAGCACCCCCATGATCAGGCTGAACTGGTACGGCGGCTGCAAAATCCCCAAATCGATCAGCGGCTGGGCGTTGTTGATGTGACCGGCGTCGAAACATTCCATCTCGGGCCGCGTGCCCGCCTCGTTCATTGCTTCGAGGAAAAATTGGATGTCCTTAAACGGATTGGCAAACACGTGGTCGTGGTAAAACGTTTTGTGCTGGCGCGAGTAGATGGCATAGTTCATCGAGCCCATGTTGAGTGCGGCCATGTCGGGCCGCAGGGCGCGGATGTGGTGAATGCGCGTCTCCCGGTCTATGCCGATGGCCCCGGTGGAGTAGTTGACGATGACGTCGGGGCAGCGCTGGCGCACCTCGGCGTCGATTTGGGCATAGGTTTCTACGTCGAAGGCGGGACGGCCGTCTGGCTGGCGGGCGTGAATGTGCACAATGCTGGCCCCGGCCTCCACGCTGCGCCGGGCTTCCTCAGCAATCTCAGCGGGCGTGTACGGGATGGCGGGGGATTGGGCTCTGGTGGTGAGGACGCCGGTGAGAGCGGCCGTAATGATTGTTTTTGTGCTCATGGTTACTGTCTTCTAAACAAAAAGGGCGAGGCAGGTAGCAGACATGATCGTTTTGCTTTCTCTGATCATATCCTACCTGCCTCGCCCCTACCAATTAACGTTTACCGCCTACGGATCACCGATGACCGAACACCGACAACCGATCACGCCTGCCAGTCGCGGGCATCAACCATGCCGGGCGCGTCGTCGGCCAGGGTGCCGGGGGTGATGAATTCCACGGCGTCCACTCGGACGCGGCAGAGGCCTTGTACGGCCGTTTTCACCTGTTCGGTAACGGCCGTTTCATCCACCCCTTCCGCCTCCACCCGCACTACAAAATGATCCTTCAGCTCGGGACGAGAGACCACACCCTGCACCTTTCGCACGCCAGGAATCTGCCCGGTGGCAAAACGCAGCTGGTTGGGATGCACAAACATGCCGCGCACCTTAGCCGCCTCGCCGGAACGCCCCACCAGAATAATGCTGCGCTCGGTCTGGCGGCTTTGGCCAGGGTTCGGATCCATGTTCATGGCCATGTCGCCGGTACCGATGCGGATGAGCGGGTAAGCGCGGCTGAAGTTGGTCGCTACCACTTCGCCCGCCTCACCAGGGCCAACCGGTTGGCCGGTTTCACTGTCCACCACCTCGATGATCGGTTCGGGCAGCAGGTTCATGGCCATACCTTCGCCTGTGTTGAGGGCCAGCAAACCAAAATCGGCCGTGGCGTAGGCGTTGCCCACCGCCAGGCCGTACTGCTCCACAAACGCCTGCCGCAAGCTCGGCGGCAGCGGTTCGGCCGAGAAGACAGCCGTTTTAAGCTGAAAATCCTTCTGAAAATCAAGACCCATCCCCTCAATCTTTTTGATCAGGCTCATCAGGAAGCTTGGCGTGCCACTGTAGCCGGTGATCTTCAAGTCCTGCATCATTTTGATCTGAAGCTCGGCGCTGCCAGTGCCACCCGGCACCACAGTACAGCCCAACCGCACAAAGGCATTGTCGAACAAAAAGCCCGCCGGAACCAGGTGATAGGTGAAGCTGTTCAGGACCACGTCACCCGGCTTAAAACCCGTCGTTTTGAGCGCGCCGACGACCACATCCCAGGCGCCTTCGTCCGGTTCGGGGGCGGGTTCGTAGATGGGACCGGGCGAGAAGAAGATGTGCGTTACCTTTTCTGGCGGGATGCCCAACATGCCGCCAAACGGCGGGTTGGCCTGCTGCAAAGCCACAATCTGGTCCTTGGACAGCACCGGAATTTTGGGCAAATCGACCACGCCTTGAATATCGTCCGGCGTGATGCCCGCCGTCTCAAAGCGCGCCCTTACCGCCGGGGCGTTTTCATAGGCATATTTGACGGCTTCTTGTAATTTCTGATCTAGCTCACTCATCTTTGTTCCCCATCAAAAACCCGGGCATGAGGCCCGATCGGTAATCCGTTATCGGTATGCCGATTACCGTTCACCGTTCACCGACCACCGATTACCCGATCCACCGCTTGCGGCGTTTGTAATGTTTGACGTCACGGTAGCTCTTACGCTCACCAACCTGGGTCAGGCCCAGGTAAAACTCTTTGATGTCGGCGTTTTGCGCCAATTGGGTGGATTCGCCGTCGAGGACGATACGGCCGTTTTCCATCACGTAGGCGTATTCGGCCGTTTTCAACGCCACACTGGCATTCTGCTCCACCACCAAAATAGAAACACCTGCTTCTTGATTGATGCGACGAATAATTTCAAAAATGTTTTGCACCAGCAGCGGCGCCAGTCCTAAAGAGGGTTCATCCAGCAGCATCAGGCGCGGCCTGGCCATAAGGGCACGGCCAATGGCCACCATCTGCTGCTCACCGCCAGAAAGATAACCGGCCGTACGGTGACGCAGCGGCTTCAGCGCCGGAAAATAATTGTACACCTGCTCCAGCAGCCGTTTTGTCTCCGACTGGCTGGGATTTACCAATGCGCCCACCCGCAAGTTTTCTTCGGCGGTCAAATGCTGGAACAGACGCCGCCCTTCCAGCACCTGCACAATACCCCGCCGCGTCACTTCTTCGGCGGGCAGCTTATCGAGCCGTTCGCCGTCAAACTCAATGCTGCCCCGCGTGACAGCGCCATCTTCCCGCAACAGCAGGCCAGAAATGGCCTTGAGCGTAGTGGACTTGCCCGCGCCATTGGCCCCCAGCAGCGACACAACCTGCCCCTGCTGCACCTCCAACGAAACGCCGCGCAGCACCAAAATCACATCACTGTAAACGACTTCGATATTGTTGATTTTTAGCATAAGAATTGAAAGCCACAGAGGGCACAGAGAAGATAGAGAAATTGCTAGACCTTTCAGATTTGGCGTGAAACGTGACTTAAGGAGCATCACGTTTCACGTTTCACGCTTCATGGTTTAAACCCAAATCTCTTTGATCTCTGTGCCCTCTGTGGCTAAAAAAGATTAATTGTCAGAGAAGTTGTCTGCCGGACGCAGATCGGGCGTAGGCGTCCAATCTTGCAGCACAGCAAACTGGCCGCCCTGCACCTGACGGATCTGAGCCTGGTGTGGTGAGCGGTTGTTGTTGGAGAAGTCCACGCGCATGACGCCGTCCAGCACGTCGATAGCGCCCAACTCGATTAGCGCATCGTGCACGTCAGCACCGGTGAGATTGTCGTAGCCAACGTTGTCGATGGCCAGCTCGATTGCCCGCACGGCCAGGTCTACACCGGCAAAGGTGAGCAGATAGCCTACACCACGTTCGGCGGGCTGGCGGTTGTTGGCCGCAAACTGCTCGGCAGCAAACTGAATGCCAGCATTGTCCTCATCGGTCCAGAAGAGGTAGGGGAAGGGCGAGATCATGCCCTCGACCAAGGCCGGATCGCTGACGAAGGCGTAGATGGCGATATCCATGGCCCAGTTATTGGCGCCAAAGAGGAACTGATCGCGCAAACCCAGGGCACCCAGGCCATTGAGAATAGACGCAGGGCCAAAAGCAAGCGAGTTGGTGTAGATGACGTTGGCGCCAGCGGCCTGGGCGTTGAGGATGGCGGTGGTGGTATCGGCCGTGGGGGCGGGATCGATCAATTCGTTGGCCACAATTTCGATGCCGAGGGATTCGGCGTAGGCCAGGGCTTCGTCGGTGTAGGCGCCTTGCCCGTACGCGGTCGGCCAGCTGATGTAGGCGATTTTGATGTCGTCACCCGCGCCTTCGGGCTTCACGTCATCCCAGTTGGCGCTGATGTAATCCATAAACAGGGCGAACTGATCAGGATAGATGGGCGCATAACCAAAGGTGTAGCCAGATTCCGGGCCATAGAAGGCAACGGAGCTAAGACCGGCCGCCAGGTTGGGAATCTGGTCTTCCACAAAGCGGCTGGCCAGGGCTTCACCGTCGCCGGAGCCGTAGGTGAACATCAAGAGAATGTTGTCGTTTTCGCTGGTGTAGCGGTCGTAAGCAGCTACCGCTTCATCGACGCTGGACTGGGTGTCGGTGAATTCGAGCTCGATCTGGGCGCCGCGAATGCCGCCGTTGGCGTTTACGGCCGCTACCGCATCGTTAAACCCGTTGATCAGGGGACCGGTGATGCCAGCCAACGGCCCAGACAGATCGCCAAAGTGGTAGAAGGTGATGGTTTCGCCTTCGAGATTGTCGGTGCGCATTTCTTCAGCGGGCTCTTCTTCGGCGGCCACTTCAGTGGCCACTTCTTCCACTTCTTCGACCACTTCGGTAGCGGCGGCTTCAAGGGTGGGAGTGATTTCTTCAACGGCCGCTTCCACAGTCGGCGCAATTTCTTCAGCAGCCGCTTCCAGCGTAGGCGCCACTTCGTTTACAGCACTTTCAACAGTTTCTTGCACTTCAGCGGGGGTGCCGCAGGCGACCAAGAACAGGGCGCCTACCAGCAAAAACAGCAGTGTGAATACGGGCAGTTTTTTCATGTTTACTCTCTCCTTTTTGCGGGTAAATAAAGATCGTCAACTAATGTGAAATGTTTTGCGAAAATTCACCTCCTTGGCAAAGAGTTGTTCATCGCTGGTGGCTAGTGGTTAGGGGGTTGTACCAGCAACGATTTACGAGCAACCAGCCACTAGCGGGCAAACGGCCGTAACCGCCAGGCCGCCTTTATTAAGCGCCAGCGATAAGCCAGGCCGCGCGGTTCAAAAATCAAAAACAGGGTAAGCGCCAGACCGAAGATAAACGGCCGTAACGCCGCCCCAATCCCACCGGCATTTTCCGGGAAGAGGGCAATGATCGGTGGCGTGAGCAGGGTGGCCAGCTCTTCCAGCAAAATAATAAGCGTCGTGCCAAAAATTGGGCCTACGCTGGTACCAAGCCCGCCCACAATCAACATCCCCAGCATGATAATTGAGTCGTTCAGGCCAATCGTCTCGGAGTTGAGATGGCGCAGGTTGTGGGCCAGCAGCGACCCCGCCACTCCGGCATACACCGAGGCGATGAAGAAGGCACGCAGCTTGTAACCAAACAAGTTGATCCCCAGCAGTTCGGCCGCCAGGTCGTTGTCGCGGATGGAGATGAAGGCGCGCCCCAGGCGGCTGCGCGAAATATTGTGCGCCGCAATGGTGCTGATGATCAACACCACGAGGGTGATGTGAATAAATTGGGTGGGGGTGGCAAAACGGTAGAGGCAAGCGGCCGTTGTCGGGTCAAACGTCGTGCCCAGAAAGCAGGTATTGCTAATCACCGGCAGCTGAATTACCGGTACGGGCACGTTGATGCCCTGCGCCCCGTTCAGCACGTCCGGCCACAGGTTGCGGGTAAACCAGGGGACAATAAATTGGGCGCTCAGCGTGGCCATCACCAGGTAGAACCCTTTCACCCGCAAGGAGGGCAGACCAAACAACAAACCAACTAAACCAGCCCCTAACCCGGCCACCGGCAGCGCCAGGAAGAAGCTCCAGCCAGCCAATCCCACCAACAGCGCCGAAATGTATCCGCCGACCGTCATAAACGCCGCCTGACCCAGCGAAATCTGCCCCGTGTAGCCAGTCAGAATGTTCAAGCCCTGGACCGCAATGATGAAAATGCAGATGCGGTTCACGAGCGAGACCAGCGATTCTGAGGCAACATACGGCAGAGCAAACAGCAGCAGCAAAAAGCCAATCAGCAGCACATACTGCCACCGCTGGCGCAGCACAGCCATATCTTGTTCGTAAGAGCGGTCAAAATCACCGGCAGGTCGTAAAACAGCCATTTGGTTCTCCGTTGCTAGTTGTTGTTTGCCACATACGCCGGGACGTAAACGGCCCGGCTAATTATGAAAGCCTCTGCGAGGCTGGATTTAAGCCCCATCGGGGCTTCCACTTTGTAGCCGGGGGCTGAAGCCCCCGGCGGCGATGTCTGTGCTAAATCCGCTCGATGCGTTTCTGGCCAAAGAGGCCATCGGGTCGGAAGACCAGGACGATGAGCAAGATGATGTAAGGAATGATGGCCGCGGAGTTGCGTACGGCCTGGGCCGCATCCGGGCCAAAAAGGAAATCGTTGTTGGGCAGGGCCACCAGCCCCTGAGCTAAACCGACAATCAGCCCACCTACCACTGCACCAGGGATCGATTCCAGACCGCCCAGCAGCACGGCCGGGAAAGCAGCCAGCACCACGATTGAAAGGCTTAAATCCAGGCCGCTGGCCGTAGCGATGAGAATACCACCCACGGCGGCAATGATCCCGGCAATGGCCCAGGAGATGCCAAAGACGCGGTTGATGCGGATACCCACGCTTTGCGCTGTTTCGTGATTTTCGGCCGTGGCGCGCATGGCCAGACCGGTGCTCGTGAACTGGAAAAAGAGCCAGAGCAGCGTCACGCACACCATCGCTACCACAAAGGACCAGACGAGATTTTGCCGCAGCACCACAATCATCGGGTTGTCGTTGTAGGTGAAGGGCAGGGTAATCTGGTACGGGTTGGTGACATCGAAAATGACGGGGAAGCTGCGCTGCACCGTACCAAAGACAAGAATGGTAAGCCCCTGCAACAGCTGGGCCAGCGCTAAAGTCATTAAAATGATGGAGAGAAGCGGCTGGCCAGTCATGGGGCGCAGGGCGAGGCGCTCGATGAGCAGGCCCAGCAGCACAGACGCAGCCAGGGCGCAGATGATGGCCAGCCAGAGCGGCAGGCCCAGGCCAGTGTCGGAGGCAAACCACCAGGTGGTCATCGTGCCGATGAGGAGCATTTGTCCCTGGGCAAAGTTGAACACCTCAGACGATTTGAAGATGAGGACGATGCCCAGGGCGATGAGGGCAATCGGCCCGCCGTTGAGCAAGCCGGTAATTGCAAATTGTGGGAGCAGCTGCCAATTCATACGCTTATCCTGCGAGTTGTTTTTTGCCACAGAGGGCACAGAGGTTTATTCTCTTTTTTCTCTGTGTTCTTTGTGGCGAAATTCTTAGTAGAGGGTGGCGATTTTTACGGCCGTTTCCACCACACTCGTACTGCCATCCTGGTACTGCACCGTGGCCCGCACCTCAACACGATCCGTGCCGTTGTACATGCCTTTGATGATGTCGTCGTACTTGCTGTAGAGCACGTTGCGCTTCAGCTTGCGCGAGCGGGTCATCTCTTCTTCGTCGGCGTCGAACTCTTTGTGCATGAGCACGAAGCGGCGGATACGGCCGTTGGGCGGCAAACTCTCATTCACTTCGGTCACCGCCTGGTGGATCAGTTCGTACACTTCCGGCTTTTGCGACAGGTCGATAAATGTGGTGTAGCCCAGGCCGCGCCGTTCGGCCCAGTTGCCCACGTTGCCATAATCCATCACAATCAGCGCCGTCACAAAATCGCGCTCAGTGCCCACCACCATCACGTCACGAATGTAGGGGCTGAACTTCAGGCGCCCTTCGATGAACTGCGGCGAAAACTTCTCACCGTTGGCCAGCTTCAGCATCTCCTTCACGCGATCCAGGTAAATGATGTGGCCATCGTCGTCGATATACCCGGCATCACCGGTGCGGAACCATTGACGGCCGTTTTCATCCACCCACAACGACGATTCTGTCGCTTCCAGATTTTTGTAATAGCCCTGGAACAAGGTCGGCCCCGTCAGCAAAATCTCGCCATCTTCACCGATCCTGGCTTCGGATTCGGGGATAGGTTTACCCACGCTGGCAAACTTGATATCGCCGTCACGGTGCAGGGTAATGCCTCCCGTCACCTCTGTCGAGCCGTACACCTGCTTCAGGTTGATCCCCAGCGCATGGAAAAAGCGCATCGCATCCGGGCTAAGCGCCGATCCGGCGGTATAGGCGGCGCGAATACGGGAAAGGCCCAGCTTGTCGCGCAGCGGACCAAAGACCATCAGGTTGCCCAGCCAGTAGGCCAGGTTCAGCCCGGCGCCAACGGGTTCATTACGCAGCCGCTTGTCGGCCACCTGGTAACCAACGGGCAAAAAGGTATGGTACAGCTTGCGGTTGAGCCAGGTGGATTCGTTAATGCTCACCTGCACCATGCCCACCAGGTTTTCCCACAGCCGCGAGTTGTACAGCAGCCCTTCCGGGGCAACTTCGCGGATGTTTTCGCGCACGGTTTCTGGCTCTTCGGGGAAGTTCATGACGATGCCAGAGTAGACGTGCGGGGCAATGCCCAGGGCATGTTCGCCAATCCAGCCCAGCGGCAGGATGCTAACGTGGTTATCGGTATCATAGCGGGGATCGATTTCGTTGAACAGGCGGGTGCTGTGGATAAGGTTGTTGTGGCTGAGCATGGCCCCTTTGGGCAGGCCGGTGGTGCCAGAGGTGTAGCAGAGAACGGCCGTATCCTCCCCCTGCCCCAACCATACCTCCGTTTCAAACCGGTCCGGCTCCTTTTCCGCCACGGCCCGGCCTAATTCCTGCACTTCTTCAAAAGAGATAAGCCACGGGTCGTCATAACTCCACAACCCTTTATCTTCCCAGTAAATCACCTTCTTGATACCCGGAACCTCAGCACGAATCTCCAGCATTTTGTCGCACTGTTCCTGGTCCTTGGCCATGGCAAAGGTGGAATCGCTGTGCGCGGCGATGAAGGCCAATTCCTTGGGGATGGCATCGGTGTAGACGCCTACCTGTGTCGCACCGACTGCCAGCAGGCCCAGATAACCCCACAAATACTGCCGGTCGTTGTCACCAATGGTGCAAACCTTGTCGCCGCGCTGCACGCCCAGCGCCAGCAGCCCCAGGGTAAACAACTTCACGTTTTCGTATGAATCCTGCCAGGTGAACTCGCGCCAGATGCCAAATTCTTTCTGCCGCAGCGCCACTTTACCAGCGCCATAAACCTGCACCTGCTTCAAAAAGTATTGAGGGAGTGTTTGTGGATTGTTCATTTTGGAAGCTTATTGTCTGTCATCCAGGTGAAAGTCACCTCTGGCAGCACCGCTGCCTCATCGTTTATGCTTTGCCTAGATAGGCATCAATGACCCGCATGTCTTGCTTGATTGCATCGGGTACCCCATCGGCAATTTTGACGCCGAAGTCCAGCACCACCACACGGTCAGAGATGTCCATCACCAGCCCCATGTCGTGCTCGATCAGCACAATCGTCACGCCGCGCCGTTCGTGGATGTCCAGGATGAAGCGGGCCATGTCTTCTTTTTCTTCGACGTTCATGCCTGCCATAGGCTCATCCAGCAGCAGCAGCTCCGGCTCCATGGCCAGGGCTCGCCCCAGCTCCACCCGCTTGCGCAGCCCGTAAGACAGCGCGCCCACGGTTGCTTTGCGGATGTGGGCAATCTCTAAAAAATCGATGATCTCTTCAACAACTTCACGGTGCGCCACTTCTTCACGCTGGGCGCCACCCCAGTACAATATGCTGGCTACGCTGTTTTGCTTCATATGGATATGGCGCGCGGCCATCAGGTTATCCAGCGTGCTCAAGCCAGTGTACAGGGCAATGTTCTGAAAGGTCCGGGCAATGCCCAGTGATGCAATTTGATGAGTAGGGGTTTTGGTGAGGTCTGACGTTTTGAAAAGAATCTCGCCCTTCTGCGGCCGGTAAAATCCGCTGATGCAGTTCAGCATGGAGGTTTTCCCTGCCCCATTTGGGCCAATAATGGCCCGGATTTCACCTTTTTTTACGCCAAATCCAACGTCTGAAAGGGCAGCATTGCCCCCAAAGCTTAAAGATACATTCTTAACATCAAGCAGGACGGCGTTGGAACTCATGCAACCTCTAATTTGTGAAAGGCAAGATGAAGGTCTTCTTCAGGAACTCAATTGTCCAGCAATTTTTCGGTTTTGTACTGTTTGCACAAAGGGTGTTCTTCTCTTCTGCACAAAAGTTACCATAAGCGGAGGGGTTAGGCAAGAATTTCTGTCAGAAAGTTGGGGGCAGGCAGTTGGGTAAATATGTAATTGGGTAATTGAGTAAGTGGGCTTGAATAACTCAGTTACCCAATTACTCAATTGCGAAACTTAGGTGGTGCGTACCCGGTCGGTGAGCAGCATCTGCGGCAGTTCGGTCGGATCGTAGTTGGGATCACGCCAGCGGGTGAGCTTGATGAGATGCCGGGCCACCCACCACCCTGCGCGGAAGAGGCGCGGGTATTTCAGGACGTAGGCAAAGCGGGCCAGGCGCGTGCGAATGTTGAGCTGCACAAACAGAGGGTGCTTTTGCAGCCGCTTTTTGTAGGTGCTGAAGCTGAAATCTTGCCGGGCAAAGGCGTCTTCCAGGGCAGCGGCGGCCACCTCACCGTAACCCAGGGCAAAGGAGATGCCTTCGCCAAAGAGCGGATCGGTGCCAGCGGCATCACCCACCAGGATAACGCGGGTCATGGCAAAACGGCCGTCCTGCCCCCACCACCGAATTGGATGCCCCTTCAACTTGTAATCGCTCAGGTTCCGGCCGCGCGCGGCCATGGCATCGCCGAGCGTCTGCTTAAGATCGGCTTTGGGGCGTTCGGGCCGGGCGCGGCTGTCGAAGACACCGCGGTTCATGAACGGCTGGCCATTGACGTAGCTGGGGAAGTCCCAGTAGTAGCCCTGCAGCTGGTGTTGGGTCATCGGGGTAAAGTCAAAAACGGCCACGCCATCGCGGAATTCCGGCTGGGCGTGGGCATTTTCCGGGGTGAGCACTTCGATGAGGCGGGCCACGCGGGAATCATCTTCCCACTTGAGGCGGCTGCGTACAAAGCTGCGTGCGCCATCGGCGGCAACCACCGTTTTGGCGTGAAAGATGGCTTTTTCGGTGGTGACTTCGACGTAGTCTTCGTGCGGCACCACGTCGGTGACCGCTTCGCCCTGCCGCACGGTAACGCCCAGGGATTCGGCCGTTTTCACCAGCCAGTGGTCAAACTCATCACGCCGAATGATGCGAAAAACGGGATTGCCAAAAAAGGAGTAGCTTTTGTCTTCGTAGAGCAGGCGCACTTCATGCACCTCAAAGGATTTGGGCTCAAAGGGCAAGCCCAACCGGGCCAGGATGTTCTGGCCAATGTGCGTGACCCCACCGCCGCACAATTTTTCACGGGGGTGAACCGCTTTGTCCACCACAACAATTCGACTGGCCCACGCTGGATTGCTTTTGACCAGGTGTAATGCGGTTGATGTTCCTGAAGGCCCCGACCCCACGATCAAAATATCGACGTGTTGAATCTCCGTCATGTTTGTGCTGCCTCCATTCCATAGTCGGTAATCGGTTACCGGTAATCGGTAATCGGTGAACGGTTATCGGTCTTATTCACCGATTACAGATTACGGAATACGGACCACCGATTACCGCGTAATAAACGGCAGCATTATAGCATGGGGCAGCGAAATTGCCTGATCGGTGCCGATGGCGGCAGCGGGGGTGTCGGGGGGTTGGCTGTTGCCAGCCGCATCGGTGGCCAGGACGCGGAATTCGTAGGATTCGGCCGGGTTGGGCGGGGTGAAGAGGGCGCTGACGGCCGTTGTCTCCACCCATTTCGTCCAATCCGTGGTACCCAGGAGGCGATATTGCAGCTCGTAGCTGGCTGCGCCAGAGAGGGCATCGGCCCCGGTCCAGATAACCAGGTAGCTGACACCATCAGGCATCAGGTAAACGGCCGTTACTTCCGAGGTTGGTGCGGCCGTATCGATGCCCAACTGCCGGAGCGGCGTGCTAATGGTTTGGGTAATGCCACTGCCCTGATCGATGACGGCCGTAACCTGCCAATACAGGGTGGGTTGTTCGGTGCCGAAGTTATGGGTGTGGCTGAGAACGGCCGTGTTCCACGTCTGGTTCACCAGCTTGTTGGTCTGCGCCGCATCGGTGCTGACGGTCAGATTGGTGGAAACGACGGTATTGGACGTGTCAATGTCCCAGCTAAAGGTCACCTGGGGATTGTTGGTCCAGCTGTCGTCTGCCGGAGCGATGGCGGTGATGGTGTCTGGCGTGGTCACTTCCAGCAGGCGTAGGCTGTCAAACCAGACCCCCAGGCCGTTGTCGGTGGTGACCAGGTCATCCAGGTAAACAAAGTTGTCCGTCCCGGCGGTGAGGTCAAAGGTGCCCAGGGGTACCCATAGGCCCACGTACTGCTGGTGGCTGCGCGTCACTTCGGTGACGCCGTTGGCATGGTGGATTTCGTAGGTGGCCCCGGCGCTTTCCCCCTTGCCGGTGTTGCAGTAAGGCACGTAGGCTTCGATGGTGTAACGGCCGTTTTTGGGCACAACCGGCCGCCAGATGCCCCAATTGGCGCTTTGGGCTGGGCTGGTGGTGGAGAAAGTGTAGTAGGAGTGCCCGTTGTGGCCGCATTCGTTGCCGCCTTCGTACCAGTTGGCGCTGCTCTTGGTGAACTGAGCGCTGTTCTCATTGACATAAAGATACGGATCGGACAGGCCGATCTTGGCCCCAACCTGGTCACGCAGCCAGGGGATAAGCACGTGCGCCTGGTCGCCGGGGCATTCCGTGGTGCCAAACGCATCGCGATGGCCCATCAAGTTGGGCCGGCCGCCAGCGACAAACGGCAGGGTAGCGCTGGCATCAAAGACGTTGATGTCGCGCTGATCGGCCTTCCAGGAAAGCAGCTCCACCAGCGAGCTCTTCATCGGTTCAGAGGGTGCAATGCCGGGCAATCCCGGATAGCTGGTCGAGGTGAAGGTGCCAATGAGCGAAACGCCCATGCTGCCCGTGTTGGCGCCAGAAGCGTGGGTGCCAACGACGTCCAGGTTGAGGTAATCCTGATTGTTGTGCCCTTTGTAAATCACCCCGTTAAGGTCAATGAGGTAGTTGTAGCCAATGTCACCCCAGCCGCGGCAGCTGGTGCAGCTGTCGGAGGCAGGGTAGGTGTGGAATGCCCAAATGGCGCGCACGGTGGCAGCCCAGTTGCTGCTGGTGTTGCTGGAGACGGTGTGATGCACGATCATGTGGGTGGCATTGCGGTATTCCAGTCCGGCGGTGTAGTCGCAGTCCGCCGAAATACACCACACCTCGCGGCTGATGACGGTGGGTCGCGGGTAGCCGGTGCCGTCGGGCTTGCTGCCGCTGGCGGCGTCCAGCGCCTGCTGCTGGGCCAGCATCTCTTCGGCCGTGGGTCCGGCGGTCGTGTCTATGAAGGTGAAGCTGATGCCGTGTAGTTCAGGGGCTACCAGGCTGTTTACCCGGCCCAAACTGACGCTGAACTGAATCGTGTCGTGCGTTTCATCGGCTTCCGGCACGGTGAGCATGTCACTCAGGTTCTCGTGATCATCTTCCTGCACCAGGTCGAGGTGGCTGTGCAGGTGGAACCATTCGGACCAATCGCCACTGCCTTTGCGCGTGCGCACCTCGATTTCCAGGCTGGTGTCGGCGGGACTGTCGGCCTCCCAGCTGGTGACCAGGGCGTTGAAGTTGATGGGGGTATGGATGGGATCGGAGGTGTAAACGGCCGTAAACGCTGCATTGTCTAGGGTGAGGCCGGTGGGGGAAACGGCCGTGTCTGCCCCGGCGCCCTGGGCAAAATCTTCGCCCTGCCAGGTAAGGCTTTGCATGATAGGAGCGGCGGCGGTGGGTTCGGTCGTGGGCCAGCTAACAGCGACCAGGAGGGTAAGTAAACCAAGTAAAGAGACAGTTTTCAGAGTTTTGAACATCATTCGCTCCCGCAAGGATTGGATTTACTACTAACTTTCTTCCCCAACAAGAGCATCTTAGCAGCGGTACTAGGAAACGGCGGTATAGAAAGGGTGAATTTTTAATTAGGGGGGAGTGAATGTGGCGAGAAGGTGGTGTGGTAGAATTACGGCCGTTAAGACAACAACAAATTTGAGCAAGGAACGAATTAATACCCCCTTCACCTTGTCACCCCTTCACCCTGTCACCTTGTCATTTTCCTAGGAAAACCGGTTCTTGTGCTAAACCTCGGACATCCGTATGATTACCCTCATGCGTGATTCCAGGCTCAAATGGGGCATCATTTTCCTCTTTGTTTTGTGGTTATTTTACGGACTGAGCGCCTACTACGTGGTGCAAAAACCGTTCAGCGTGCCGCAGCTGGTGGCCCTGCTGGAAAATCCGTCCGCCTGGCTGACGCTGGATTTTGCCTGGTCGTCGGTGGGGCGCTCGCTGCTGGATGTGGCTACGGCCGTCCTCATCAACCTCGCTGCCTGGGGCATTGGCACGACCCTACTCAGTTACACCAATTTGAAGATGGATGGGTTGGAAACGGCCGTTTTCGGCACGGGCCTCGGCTTTGGCGCATTGGGATTGTGGCTGTTTTTCCTCGGCCTTATCGGCGGCTTCACCCCCGCCGCTTTTTGGGGCACCATGGGCGCCACCACCGCCATGGCCATCTGGCAAATTTATAAGAATGGGACACAGATAAACACAGATTACACAGATTTTTCTTCTAATCCTTTGCGCTCTCTGCGCCCTTTGCGGTTAAAATTCCCTTCTCGTGGCATCACAATTTATCTGCTCATCGTCCTCGGCCTGGCGCTCATCCTCGCCCTGCTGCCCCCCACCGATTGGGATGGCCTGTTCTATCACCTCAAAGGCCCCAAGCTCTATTTAGAAGCCGGGCGCATCATCGGCGGCATCGACATCCCCCACCTCAGCTTCCCTGCCCTGTTCGAGATGCTCTTCACCCTGGCCATGGGCCTACGCAGCGACGTCGCCGCCAAGCTGCTCCACTTCAGCTTCATCCCCTGGCTCATGGCCCTGGTTTACCTCATTTCAACAAGATTTTTTGCCACAGAGGGCACAGAGGAAAAAGAGAAAGCCTCTAAAACCTCTGTTCTCTCTGTGGCTAATAAAAAAAGTGGGTGGACGGCCGTTCTTGTTCTCATCTCCATGCCCATGGTGCTCAACCTGGGAACCCAGGCGTACAACGATTTGCCGCTGGCCTTCTACCAGGTCGCCGCGCTGGTTGCCCTGCTGCGCTGGCGGCAGCATGAGCAGACCGGCTGGCTCGTCCTCAGCGGCGTCTTTGCCGGGCTGGCGATGGGCCTCAAATACACCAGCTTCGTCACCCCGCTGCTGCTGGCAGGCACAGTCATCTGGCACTTTCGGCAACAAAAAAGTCAAAGATTACGCAGATTAAACGAATTTTCTTCTTCCCGCCTTCGCGCCTTTGCGTGGAAAAAATCACTCACACCGCTGCTCATCCTAACTGCAGCCACCACCCTCGTCGCCCTTCCCTGGTACCTCAAAAATTGGGCATTCACCGGCAACCCAGTCTACCCCTTCATCTTTGGCGGCCAGTATTGGGACGATTTCCGCGCGGCCGCCTACGCGGGCACGGGCACCGGCCTCGGCTTCGATCCGGTTGCCCTGCTGCGCCTGCCGCACGACCTCATCTTGGGCCTCAACGACGCCAGCCAGGACGGCCAGCCAGGGCCGCTGTTTTTGATTTTTTTGCCTGCGGTGCTGGTTTATGGGTTTAGTCAATGGAAGAAGAGGGGGGGAGTGGAACGGCCGTTCAACCTCCTGCTCATTTTTGTATTGGCCCAATACATCTTCTGGGTCTTCGGCGTTATCTTCTCCGCTGGCCTGTGGCAGAGCCGCTTACTACTGCCCGCCTTCGTCGCCCTAAGCCCCGTCATCGCCTGGATTTTCGACGACCTGGCCCGCTGGGATCATCCCCAATTTTCCCTGCGCCGCTTTGTCCGATTGGTCATCATCCTGGCCCTCGCCTTCAATCTGGTCGGGCAACTGCTCAACTGGCTGCCCGGCGTGCCGCTCACCTACGTCGCGGGCAGCGCCAGCCGGGACGAGATTCTCACCCACTGGCTGGGCAGCCACTACACCGCCATGCAGGGCATCAACGAACAAACGCCAGCCGGCGCCGTTGTGCTCTTTTTGTACGAACCACGCAGCTATTACTGCCACCGCGACTGCCGTCCCGACTCCATTTTGGACACCCTGGCCCATCTTGAATATTTACATAACGATGCAAACGGCATCGCCCAGGCGTGGCAAAACGCAGGCATCAGCCACGTCCTACTCTTTGCCACCGGCTACGAATTTGTGCGCGAGCAGCAAATGGCCTGGATTTCGCCGCAAAACACCCACCTCATGGACGACCTCACCGCCACCCACCTGCACCTCGTCGCCGATTGGGGTGATTACGAACTTTACGAACTAAAATAAAACTGTAATTGGGTAATCAGGTAATTGAGTAATTGCCCAATTACCTGATTACCCAATTACTCAATTACTTTCCTGCCCATGCAATTATTCACTCGCAAAAACCTCCTCATCCTCCTGTTCATCCTGCTCCTGTTCGGCGTCAGCGTGGTAGGAATGTACACCTTCTTCACCTCCAAAGTGCCGGGGGCCAACGACTTTTTCCCGCGTTGGAAAGGTGCCCAGCTGTTCTGGCAAGAGGGCATCGACCCGTACTCACAAATCGCCACGGAAGCAATTCAACGTGTGCTGTATGGCGGCCAGTTGGCCCGGCCCGACCAGGACCAGGTGCTGTTTGTCTACCCGTTCTACACCGTCTTCCTGCTCTGGCCGCTGGTGGGGCTGGATTACGCCTGGGTGCAGGCAATTTGGCTGGTTTTTGTGCAGTTTTCGCTCATCGGCGGGGTGATTGCCACGCTGCGCCTGCTGGAATGGCGGCAGCCGCCCTGGCTGCTGGCGATTACGCTGCTCTGGTCGGTGGTCATGTACAACAGCACCCGCACCATCATCCTGGGCCAGTTTGCCGGGCCGATTTTCCTCTGGCTGGCGGGCAGCCTGCTGGCGCTCAAGAATGATCGGGACGTGCTGGCCGGGGCGCTGCTCTCGCTCACCACCCTCAAACCGCAAATGAGCTACCTGATCATCCCGGCGCTGCTGCTGTGGGCGGTGTGGCATAAACGATGGCACTTTGTGGCTGGCTTTGCCGGGGCAATGGCTTTGCTGGCCGGGCTGTCCTTTTTGCTGCTCCCCAGTTGGCTTACCAGCTTCATCGACCAGGTGCTGTACTACCCGGATTACACCGTCACCCCCTCGCCGCTGCGGGTGATCACCGGTACCTTTTTCCCGCAGCTGGGCCAGCCGGTGGAAGTCGTGCTGATTGGCCTGCTGCTGCTGGTAATGCTGTGGCAGTGGTGGCAGCTGCGAGATGCAGATTGGCCTGCTGAGCTTGCCGAAGCACCCAAATTCCTCTTCATCATCGGGCTGACGCTGATTGTGACCAACAGCATCATCGTGCGCACAGCGACGACCAATTACGTCATCATGTATATTCCGCTCTTTTTGCTGCTGCATACGGTGAGCCAACGCTGGCGGGGTGGCAATGTGTGGGTGGCCGGACTTCTGCTGGCGCTGCTGGTGGGCACCTGGGCGATCTTCCTCAGCACCATCCAGGGCGACTTTGAGCACCCCGTCACCTACCTCCCCCTGCCGATTGGGCTGCTTTTAGGGCTGGTGTGGCTGGCGTGGGGAGATGGACTGAGAATTGCGAATTAACGGACAGCTAGACACGTTAAATTATGTTGAACAGGAGACAAATGGTTAATGGATACACTTGAAATTGTTACACTCATTGGATCAATTGTGGCCATAATTCTCAGTTTATATGGAGCAATACTATCAACAGTACTTGCAATCAGAGAAAAGAAAAAAGAGAAAAGGCAAATCAAAGTATTCCTTGAATTTGTCAATTATGTTGAACAACTACAATTGTCAATTATCAATGTTGGATTTCGACCAGTAACTATAAAGAGTGTTAGCATGGCATACGGTGGTGAGGCCGTTCCAAACGGCGGATTAGAAAATTATCAGCTTCCCCAAATAATAAATGATGGTGATCAGATAACATTACCTATCAACCGAGCAATCTCCAATTATTGGACATCAAATAAATCAGATCTGGAAATCAGAGTTTATGATGCAGAGGGTAATGTATTTGTGCCAGGTCAGATTCGCTATGTAGATGCGAAATGGGGAGGAATGAGTGAAAGTTGATTGTTTAAGAAGGTCTGAATGAGCGATCGCCCCCCCAAACTTAAACTCCTCATCCTCCTTCTAACTCTCGTGGTGCTGGCTGCCGCCGTCATCCTCATCGCCCCGCAAATGCCCCGCCTGCGCGACTTTGACCAGACCTTCTACCCGGCGGCGCGCTACACGCTGGCGGGAGAAAATCCGTACACGGCCGAATACATCGAAACCGACCAGGGTGCGCCGCCCGACTTCTTCAGCCCGGCCTGGCTGCTGCCCATTTTGCTGCCCTTTGGCCTGCTGCCGCCGGAGATTGCCCGCACGGTGTGGGTGCTGTTTTTGGTGGCGGTGACGAGCGCAACCTTGTTGCAAATGCAGGCGTGGGGGTTCAGGGGATTACGACCGCTGCTCCTCATCCTCCTCCCCTGGGCACTCATCACCCTGCTGTTTGGCCAGGTGACGCCCCTGGTTTTGCTGGGCACAATTTGGGCTCTGAATCTGGTACATCGTGGGGGCGGTTCGCGAACCGCCCCTACCGTACAGCTCGTGCTGGCGTTTTTGCTGATTGGCATCAAGCCGCAGCTGGGCATTTTTATTGCCGTGCCGCTGCTGTTGGAGATGCTCTGGTGGCGCGACCGGCGGCTGATTGGTCTGGCCGTCGTGGGCGGGCTGCTGCTGGTCGGCACGCTGCTCATCACCCCGCCCTGGCTCATCAGCAAGGCGGCGGCGGTGCAGGAGATTACCGCCCCGCTGTGGAAATCCACCCTGGAGCGGGAGCTGACGCTGTGGGGCTGGCCGCTGTGGCTGGCCCAGCCGGTGCGCTTGCTGGTGGTTTTGGTGATGGCCCGCTGGGCGTGGGTGCAAAAGAGCACGTCGCCAGCGTGGTGGGCGGGGTGGTTAACGGCCGTACTCATCATCACCCCCTACACCCGCGCCTACGACGGTATCCTGCTGCTGCCCATCCTGGGACTGATGGCCATGCACCACCGCTGGCAATTGGCCTTGTTTGTGCTCTTCATGGTGCTGTACATCCAGCTGCCCATCGGCGAACTGGGCAGCGTTGTCGCCCCCCTCACTGCCTGGCTGCTTTTTGTTCCCTGGCGCGGACTGCGGCGCGGGATGCTCCCTGCGCCTTTAGCCGCTGAATGGCCATAAGCCCGAATGGCCAACCACATGTAACAGCATCAGGTGCGAAGCTGCCCTCTGTTCACAGACAGCACCCCTCTGCCTGCGGAATCGTTCTCAAAATCATTCGTTAAATCCGTTTATTCGTGCTATTCGTGATTCCCAAAAATCGTATGCCGAATCGTTAGAGTATGGGCTAAAATACAATTAGGAAAGCACTTTCTGCCCTAACGTTCACTCGGAGAGACACCATGATTTTAGTAACGGGCGCAGCAGGGAAAACGGGGTTAGCGGTATTGGCCGCGTTGAAACAGCGCGGCGCCACAACACGCGCTTTTGTTAAAGACGACGAGCAGATTTTGTCCGTGCGCCAGGCAGGCGCTACGGAAGTGGTCGTGGGCGATTTGCTCGATGCCGATGTATGGCGGTTGGCCACCACGGCCGTTTCCCACATCTATCACATCGGCCCCAACATGCATCCTAAGGAAGTGCGTATGGGCCAGCTTATGGTGGCTGCCGCCCGTGCCAGCAACTGCCAGGTGGTGTATCACTCCGTTGTTCATCCCCAAATTTGGAAAATGCCCCACCACTGGAGCAAGCTCAAGGTAGAAAATTTCCTATTCAGTTCAGGACTGTCCTTCACCGTGCTCCGACCCACCAGCTACATGCAAAATCTACTGCCCTACCTGCCCGCCATGCAAAACGACGGTATCCTGCCCGTTCCTTATCCTGCCGCTACCAGGCTGAGCCTGGTTGATCTGCACGACGTGGCCACCGTGGCTGCCAAAATGCTGACCGAACCGGACCACAAATACGCCACCTATGAACTGGCCGGCACGGAGCCTCTGAGCCAAACGGCCGTTGCCGACACCTTCAGCATGGTCTTACAGCGGCCCGTCGAGGTGCGACCAGTGAGCCTGGAAACCTGGCAAGCTCAGGCCCGTACCTACGGCATGGCCAATGAGACGATTGCGATGGCCTCAAGCATGTTTGCCTACTACGCGCAAAGCGGCATGACCGGCAATCCTCAGGTGCTGCGCTTCCTCCTCGGCCATGAACCCACCAGCCTGGCCGACTTCATCAAACGTATCTCGTAGCCCGGGTTTGTTAAGATTCCGATAATTTTCACCCCATTGTTACTTTTGGCTGTCACCGGAAAAAGTGAAAATGTTATACTGAGGCCATTGTTTTGCCTTTCAGGAGATTGTCTCATGCCTGTTTCGGAGCCTTCCCGGCACTGGCAGCACCAAAAACACCAACAGATTGTGCACCAAGACAATCCAACTGCCTTTGCTCAACTGTCAGAACTGGCGTTCCCACACCTGGTCTCTTTTTTAGAGCAAGAGTTCCACCAGGTTGAAAGCCACGTGTGTGAAACGGCCGTCATCGACTGCCTGCTCACTTACCACGCCGCCCCCGAAAAGTACGACCCCACCAAGCTGACGCTTTTTGCTTACCTGCGCATGGCTGCCCGGCATGATTTGCTCAACGCCCTGGACCGGCACAACCGCCGGAAACGGCCGCTGCACAGCCTGGATGAACCGGCCGTTCAGGCCCAACTGGTCAGCGAAATCACCCCGGAGTCTGACCCCACCGACCTGGCGGACTGGCTCAGCAGCCCCAACCCCTCCTCACGCCAGGAAATCCTGCGCCGCTTTGAAGCCGATCTGGACAGCACCGACCGGCAGCTTTTGTTGCTCATGCTCAATGGCGTGCGCGACAGCGAATCCTACGCTGCCGTTCTGCAAATCTCTGCCCTGCCTCTTGACGAACAACGGCGCCAGGTCAAACGGGCCAAAGACCGCCTCACCAAAAGCCTCACCCGCTTTGCCAGGCACCAAGGCATTGAATCCGAATAATCCCGACCACCCACTTGCCATCACGCACCGGAAAAGACCAATTTGTCGAACTATGCCCCTGGGTTCGGTATTAAAAGTAGAAACCGGAATAAAAACTACCAAAGTAAGGTACGCCACACCGAAGTCCGGTGCAGCGCACCGATATCGCAAAAGAGTTTCAAGATGAATGAACCACTGTTTGAATTAGCCAGACGGACCGCCACCCATGACTCTTTTTTGGCGCACGTCATCGACCAACAAGCAGTTCGCGCCCACAAAAGCTGGACCGAGCTGGCCGCTGAACTGGAGATAACGCCCGCTCAATTGGTGAAGCTTGCCCTATGCCAGAAGCCGCGAGAATCGTTTTTTGCCCAGGACGTAGCCCACATTGCAGGCTATTCCGGCATTAACCAGGTTGTTTTGCTGCACTTGCTAGACTGTACCGAACGAGGCATCCGCATCAAAAAGCACGCCCCGCCTCCACCGGCGCCACCGCGTGCTAAGCGTATCGTCAGACAGGAGAAAAAACGATTTGTGAAAGGTCGAACGATATGGACTTTTGGCTTTGCCGCTTTGCTGCTGCTTGTCTTGGGCGCGTTTGCCCTGGCTCAGCCGCGTGCTGAGACGGCCACGCTGGTGGTTTCCGCAGGCGAGGTGGTGGTCAACCAGTCTGGCGGGGCGCTTTTTGCCGGGGCGGCGGATACGGCCGTTCCCGCCGGAGAAATCATCACCCTTACCACAGGCGATACCATTCGTGTGGGTGACACGGCCGCCGCCCAACTGCGTCTCAGTGACGGCAGCACGGTGGATCTTTACGGCGGCACCACGCTCACACTGGCTGAACTGGTCACCAACGAGAACGACAGCTACCGTGTGCAGCTCAGCCTGCTGTCTGGCAAGGTATTAAGCCGCGTGGTGCGCTTGCTGAAACCGGGCGACACCTTTGAAATCAAGACCCCCTCCTCCACCGCATCGGTGCGCGGCACGGTATTTATGGTAGAAACGCAGGGCACAGACGCCACTCACATTGCCGTGTCGGAAGGTGTCGTGCGTGTGCAGTTAGCTGACGCCGCTGACGTCTTCGTGGACGTGCAGCCAGGTTACCAGGTAACGGCCGTGCGCAACGAACCGCTGCAAGCCGTTCCCCTTACGGAACCAATCGAGCTGCCCACCAGCATCCCCGCAGACACACCAACCACCGCCGACGAGCCGACTGCCGACGAGCCGGTCAAAGAGCCAGAGGCCACCGACACGGCCGTTCCCTCCGACACGGCAGAGGCAACGGATACGGCCGTATCGCCCGTAGAAAACAGCTCCCCGGCAGGCACACCGACCCAGGTGCCCGGTAACCCGCCCACGGATGTGCCGGGCAGTGGCAATCCACCTGAAGGCGGCGCTACCCCACCCGGTCAGGTCGATCCGGATGACACGGCTACGGCCGTTCCCACCGACACGTTAACGCCAGTGCCAACCAGCACACCGACACCGGTGCCAACCAACACCGCGGAACCTATACCCACCGATACCCCTGAGCCAGGCCCGACCGACACCCCTGTCTCGAATGGTCTGGTCACCATTTGCCACAACGGCAAAACGATCCAGGTTAATGCGGCGGCCCTGCCCGCATTCCTGGCGCAAGGCGCTACGCTGGGACCCTGCCCTTAACCAGGGCGCTCCTTAAAAGCCGCGACCCATACATCATTATGTATAGGTCGCGGCCTGAGCTTTCTCAATTTAGTTTTATCGGTTGGTAACTAAAGGATTTGCTTCCGCCTTCATTTGTTCCTCCCCATCCTCATACAGGTCGATGGCATACACCGGTACCGCATCTGCCCATTCCTTCAAGCGCAGCGGCTTTAGCGGCACGGCCGTTACGGATTCGGCCGTTTCCGTGTAACTCTGTTCCCCCAGCAAAATTTGCCCGGCATTGGCCTCAACGATCAGGTAGTCCGCCAGAGTGACGGCCTCTCCCAATACCGTAAACGTGCTGCGCTCGCCCGCCCCGGCATACCCGACCACGGCCCGCCCCGTGTTCACCACAAAAGCCAGCTGGATTTCCCGGTAAACATGATCATCTGGCAGCATGTCGTACTGCTGCGCCATGTCCTTTTGCAGCAGCTGCGCCGCCTGCACCGCCCGCCAGGCATGATCCCCTTGCGGCAGCGGCGCGTTGAAAACAGCCATCGTTTGCCCCTGCTCCGCACGAATCACCGTGCCTTCCAGCGCCAGCACCGCCTGCACCATCTTTTCCCGGAAAAAGGTCATCATCGCCAGCACATCGGCGGGGTCATGGTTGACGGCATACTCCTTGTAGCCCCGCATTTCACACAACAGCACAGACAGCTCCTGTTCCTGACCGCTCAAGTCCAGTTTGCCCTGCTTTACGGCGTCAACGGTGGCCTGGGCCGTGGCGGGCGTCACGCTGCCCGCAAACAGGCTCACAATTTGGCGGCGGCGGCGCACCTCTACCGCGTAACGATACACGGTCACCATGGAGTAGCTGAAGGCTATGGCCAGGAAAGGGAAGAAGAGGTCCAGCATGATGCCGGTCAGATCAAACAGCCAACCCGCCAGCAAAAAGTAAAAAGCAGCAATGCTAAACGCCAGCACAAAGCCGGTCACCGGGCGTGTGCATACCAGGCCAACGAGCAGCCCCAGCCCCCACAAAATGAGCACCTGCACGGCCGTTCCCGGCACGCGAACAAACCGTTCTGACCAGATCGACTCGATGACGTTGGCCAAAATCTCCACGCCGTACATGGGACGGCCGTCACTCACGGGCGTCAGGTAGCGGTCCGGTTCGGCCGTGGCGGTGATGCCTACCAGCACAATCTTGCCCCGCAGCAGCTCTTCCGGTGCGGTGCCCGCCAGCACATCCTGGTAACTCACCATCGGGAAGGTGCTCTGCGCCGCCTCGGCGGGCGGTCCGGCGTAATAAATGCGCATCTCACCATCTTCATCCACCGGGATTTGACGGCCAAGCAGGGACAAACGGCCGTTTTCCACCACCGCCAGCTCATCCGATGCACTCCCCAAATAGTTGTGCAACGTGACCATCGCCAGGCTCTCGTATTCTTGCCCGTCAATGGCAACAAGCGTTGGCGTCCGGCGGATATAGCCATCGGCATCGTGTAAGATGCTGGTATGGCCCAGGCCTGCCCCCGCATCTACAAACTCGGGCTGCGGCAGCACGCGGCCCGTATAACGCAAGCGGCCCGTTAAGTCATGAAAGGCATCTCCCTGCACCAGCAGCGGCTGCACCACGTTTCCGGCCGCCGCCATCACCTCGGCCAGCCGGGCATCATCGGCCGTTTCCGAGGCAAAAACAAAGTCAAAGACGATGGTTTTGGTCCCGGCCGCTTGCAGTTGGGTAATCAGCTCGGCGTGAAGGGAGCGGGGCCATTGGTCCCAACGGCCGTACTGCGCCAGGCTCTCATCATCCACCTCCACAATCGTCACGATGCCGCTGGGCTCGTACGGCAGCATCAGCACATCCTGCGTTTGCCCCTGGGGAATGGCAAAAAGGCCCAACCCCAGCATCAGGCTCACCAGCAGCGCCGCACCGAAACCAATCAACAGGCGAGAAGCAGACAGGCCTTCGGGATCATCCAGCAGCCGTTCCTGCAGCCACCGCCCCCACAGCCGGGCGCGAATGGCCGGTGGCACCTCCCGTGGCAGGCTGCCTGCCCGCTCCCAGATTTGCTGCAACACGTTCAGGCTCTGGCTGCGGCTGCCTGTTTCATACGCTTGCAGCAGGGTTTGTACGGCCGTTTCGCTTTGCAGCGCCCCCAAAATAATCACGGCCAGCCTGGCCTGCGTCCCCTCCTCCAGCGCCAGCTGTGCCAGCCGGGCATCACCCCGGTGAGAAATACCCACGGGCTGCCACGCGCTCGCCTGGGGCAGAAGATGGGCCAGGGCATTCAGCGAATCACGCCGCAGCCGCCACTCTTTGGCGTGAGTGGCTAAATCGATCAGTTTTTCCAACGAGGCGCTGCCAGCAACGGCCGTGGGCACCACCCCCGCTGGCTCGCGCAGCAGCAGGGACAAAACCCTGGCCATTACATCGTCACTTTCGCCCGCCAGCGCCGCCAGACTCACCTGCCAGCGCAGCGCCGGGTCGGCCAGCTTCCACCAGTGCGCCAGCTGGTAGTCATGCACCAGCGCCCCACGCAGCAAAAACCGCAGCGTCTTTTCATCCAGCGCCGACTGAAAACGATTGTAATAGGCCTCCACAAAGGCCAGGTGGGTCAATGAGGCCGGGTAGGGCATTTCCTCTTGCCAGTCAAACTGGTACACGTCCAGATAATGAGACGCATCCTGGGCCAGCACTACCTCTTCCCTTTCCGGCTTCAGCAGCAAGCTCTCGCCTACCTGCTGCTGGACCTGTGGGGGCAGCGCTTTATAAAAGGCAGCGTAGGCAGATTCGGCGGATTGCGGCCGTTCCTGCCAGCGAAACGACGTAAACCAGCGCAGCACTTCCGTTATTTCCTGCGGGCAGTTAGGATTTAACATCCGCGGGTCCGGCAGCACTTCCCCACCCTTTTTTTGCATGCTGGCCAGGCTAAACTGCGCCTCCCAGGGCAGCTGCCCGGTCAACATCTCGTACAGCACCACGCCCACGCTGAAGATGTCTGACTGCATCGTAATGCTGTCGCTGGCTTGCTGCTCATACGGGGCATAAGGGCCGGTGCCGCGCCCGGTGTGCAAAACCCGGGTACTCTGGCTGAGACGCTTGGCCAGGCCAAAATCCGCCAGGTAGGCCCGCTTTTGACTGTCTAGCAAAACGTTGCTGGGTTTAATGTCTCGGTGCACAATGCCGCGCTGGTGCAAATAGGCCAGCGCCGACAGCACCTGCTGCGTCATTTTGGCAATTTCTACCAGTGACAACGGCCCGATTTTTATCCAGTTAGCCAGGGTACCCACGCCTTTGTAAGCCATAACAAAGTACGAAAACGACTCCGCCATGCCAAATTCATACATGGGCAAAATGTGGGGATGCTCCAGGCTGGCAACCAGGTGGACTTCACGCTCAAAATTGGCGGGCACCAGCGACGCCGCCACCGGATCGCTTTGATCGAGTGAAATGACTTTGACGGCCACAATCCGCTTACGCAAATTGTCAAACCCGGACCAAACGGCCGCTTCACCCCCCTTGCCGATTTGCTCCAGCAGCGTGTAGATGCCCAGCTGGTAGCCCCGCTTGAGCTCAGCTTCCGGCTCCTGCTCCGCGAGGAGCATAGGGATCGCCTGGATTTTGTCTGCTGTATCCATAGGTCTAGATAGACAATGGCTGCTTCTTGCCAAAAGTGACCGGCATCATACCGCATGATGCCAGGGCAGGGCTAGCTTTTGTTTTGCAAAGAGGGGGATCTATCTGCTTTTTTAACTGCATTTTTATGATGGACGGCCGCTCAGCCGCTTTTTGTTCTGCAGCGCGGCTTTTTCAGACGAAGTCAGGAAGGCGATTTCCAGGGCATTTTGCTGCGCCTGGGCTACCTGCGCCAGGCTCAAGCCAGACTTCTCCACGGCGACCCGGTACTCAGACGGCAAATCAATGGCGCTGATGCCCGGATCGTCGGTGTTGATGGTGGCCAAGATGTTGTGTTCCAGCATGGCTTTCAGCGGGTGGCTGGCATAGCCGGGCACGGTGCTGGTTTGCACGTTGCTTGTCAGGTTTGTCTCCACGCCGATGCGGTTTTCCGCCAGGTAATCCATCAGCGCCGGATCGTCCACCGCGCGCACGGCGTGGCCAATACGCGTCGCGCCCAACTCACGAATGGCCTGCCAGACGGCCGTACTGCCACCCGCTTCCCCCGCATGCACCGTAACCGCCCAACCCGCCTCACGACCGCGTTTGAAGTGTTCCACAAACCATTCACCGGGAAAGTTTTTCTCGTCACCCGCCAGGTCCAGCGCCACCAGGTGATCCCGCTGGGTCAGCAGGGCAGCCAACTCTTTTTGCCCCATTTTCGGCCCATAGGTCCGGCTAATGATGCCAATCAGGTTGGTCCGCACACCAAAATCGCGCTGCCCGGCGGCCACGCCGTCGACCACCGCGGCAACCACACCGGACGGGTCCAGCTCGTGCGACTCGGCCATAAACACGGGGCTAAAGCGCAGTTCGATGTAGTCGATGCCTTCACGCTGTGCGTCCTGCACGTTTTCGTAAGCCACCCGGCGGCACACGTCATCGTTCACCAGGATGCCCACCTGCCATTTAAACTTGGTAAAAAAGGCCAGGATGTCTGGTTCAGGGGTGGTGACCTGGACAAACGGCCGTAACCCTTCCAAATCCCGCGCGGGCAAAGGCAAACCATATTCCAGCCCCACCTCCAAAATCGTCTCCAGCCGCACGCTGCCATCCAGGTGGCGGTGTAAATCAATCAAAGGCAAATCCGGACGAATGACGCTCATACTGTCTCCAAAAATCAGTTGTCACTTTATAGAGTGCTGGTATCTTAGCCAGCATTAGCAGAACCAACAAACATCCACCGTCACACCTCGTTCCACGCTCTGCGTGGAATGAAGATCGGGACGCTCCTGCGTCCCACAACGCGGCGCAGAGCGCCGCCACCTGCATTCCCACGCCGGAGCGTGGGAACGAGAAAGAAGGAGATTTCCCTGCCATGACCCCACGTGAGCGCGTTTTAGCCGCCATCAACCACCAACAACCCGACCGGGTGCCCATCATTTTAGGCGTGAGCAACGCCACGGGCATCAAGATGAAAACCTACCAGAAGCTCAAGCGGCTTTTGGGCGTGCAGGGTGAAGACCGCTACCTGTACGATTGGCCGGAACTGGGAACGGCCGCTCCCGACGAAGCCATCCTCCAGCGCCTGGGCACCGACGTGCGCCCCGTGCTGGATCGCCATCCGGCGGCCAACTTCCAGGCCAACGCCAGCCGCGAACCGGGCACTCCGTTCATCGACTCGTGGGGCATCGGCCAGGTGGAGCTGGCCCCCGGCGAATGGTTCCCCCACATCAACCCGCTGGCCGACGCCCAAACGATTGCCGACCTGGAAGCGTTCAACTGGCCCGACATGGACGACCCCAGCCGGGTGGCCCACGTGCGCGCCGAAGCGGCCGCACTGGCCGCCGAAAACCGGTACGCCATCATGGCCACGCCCTGGCTGCTCTTTCCCCTGGAGCGCGCCTTCCAGATGCAGCGCATGGACACTTTCATGATGGCGATGGTGGAAAAGCCGGACTTTGCCAAAGCGCTGCTGGCCAAAATCACCGAATCATGTAAACAGTTGATGGGCCATTTTCTGCGGGAGCTGGGGGACAATGTGGACATCATCAAAATTGGCGACGATCTCGGCACACAAACCAGCCTGCTGCTGTCGCCCAAGATGTACCGCGCGTTTGTCAAGCCGTTCCACGCCGACTACATCGCCTTCATCAAGGCGCACACCAACGCCAAAGTGCTGTTCCACACGGATGGCGACGTTTTCCCGCTGATTGACGACCTGGTGGAGATGGGCGTGGACATTTTGAACCCAATCCAGACGTCCGCCGGGCGCATGTCCGAACTGGCGGAGCTGAAGCGGCAGTTTGGCCACAAGATCGCCTTCTGCGGCGGCATCGACACACATCGGGTGCTGCCCTTCGGCACCCCAGACGACGTGCGCCGCGAGGTAAAGCGGGTGATTGAGGCGCTGGGGCCAGGCGGCGGCTACCTGCTGGCCTCGGTCCATACGGTCATGAACGACGTGCCTCCCGAAAACGTGCTGGCGATGGTGGATGCGGTAGAGGAATACGGCCGTTACCCCCTCTAAAAACTAACCGCAAAGAGCGCAAAGGACGCAAAGAAATTCTAAAAACTTTGCGCTCTTTGCGTCCTTTGCGGTGAAAAAATCAGCGGGGCAGCTTGGGGGGGAGCAGCTCGCCGGTCTTGAGGTAGTGGTTGTAGAGGCGGGCATGGAATGCGGCCGTTTTCGCCAATCCCTCCAGCCAAAAACGGGCAAACCAGTTCGTCTTCCACAGCATCCGGCCGAACATCAGCAGTTCCATTTCGCCTTCGGGCCAGGGTAGATGGGCCTCATAGCCGGTGCGGAAAGCGGCCAGCAGCCGGGCATACGCCGCCGAATCGCCCACATCTTCGTACAAATCCAGCAGCGCCATGGCCAGGTCGTGCAGGCGATAGCCCCAAATCGTGTCCTCAAAGTCAAACGGGTAGAGCTGCCCCCGGTAAATTTTGATATTGTCGTGCCACAAATCACAGTGAATGACGCGCACATCAGCCGGGTCGAGCGCGGTGTAGGTTTGGCTCACAGCCTCGCTCATCTGGCGCAGCGTAGCCTCCGTTTGGGTGTCGTACAGCGCCAGGCTGGCCTCGGCAAACAGCGCATTTTCTTCGCCGCGTGAGAGATATTGGTCAAACTTTTTGGTGGTGAACCCTTCGGGCGGCTGCCAGCTGGCCCCGTGCTCGTGCAGTTTGGCAAACAGTTCGCCCATTTTGGTGATATTTTTGGCGGTCAGCCGCTTGCCCAGCAGCACGCCGGGCAGCCAGCGCATCAACACCGCGTGGCGGTCCGTGGGCGCGCCTGCCGCCTGGGGAAACACGACGGTGTCCCCGGCTGGCGTGCGCTGCATTTGGGGGACGCAGATGTCGGTGTCGCGGGCCAGGGCATCGAGCCACATCGCTTCAGAAACGGCCGCATCCACCCCCCGCCACTTTGGGTTGGCTACGCGCAAAGCAAACTGCCGCCCATCATCCGCCCAGACGCGGTAAATGAGATTGGTGTCTGTGCCAATGAGTTTGAGGCGAACGGCCGTTACGCCAAACTGCCGCAGCGCATTCTCCGCCAACCCACGCAGCCGCCGCAATTTGCCTTGTAATGACAGTTGTTCGTATGGTTTCAATGGAAGGCTCCTCTAAACTGGCCTTTATGGCCTGATTTAGAGGCTAAAAATATCAGAGATTACGCGGATGGCAACAACGAATTGGAGTAATCAGCGAATTATTTAGGACGGTTCAACAATTGTCATGCCCGCGCAGGCGGGCACCCAGGTGTTTCCCAGAGTGGATTCCCGCCCCACGCTTCCGCGGGGGCAGGCACTTCGCGGAAATGACAGCTACAAAAGTATCAAGCTACTTGAACAGAAAAATTCGTTAATTTCTAAAATTCGTTGTCGTCTACGGGTAGCGCCGCCATTTGAGGGAGAGAAAAACGGCCGTTCCCACCAACACCACCGCCGCCAGCACAAAAAAGACGCTGATCTCAATCGCTTCTTTCTGCAAGATGATTTGCGTCGGCAGCTCCTGGAACACTTCCAAAAGCTGATCGGCACTTTCGGCGCGATAATATTCGCCGCCGGTCAGATCGGCCACACCTTGCAGCGTTTCTTCGTCAATCACCAGGAAGCGGCGGAAGTTGCCGCCGCCGCCAAAACCACCGCCAAAGCCGCCACCAAAGCCGCCGCCAAAGGCATCACCGCCGAGCTGGGCCCGGGTGCACACCATCTCGGGAATCTCATCGGTACCAAAGCCGATGGTGTAAATGCGCACCTGCCGGTCGGCCGCCTGCTGCGCCGCATCCAGCGGGCGCGGCCCCTGGCTGTTGGCCCCATCCGTCAGCAAAACGATGATGTCGGGCTGGTACGTTTCGGCCAGTTCCGTCACTGTCTCTTCTGTTTGCAGATTGAGGCCGCTGGGGGGAACGGCCGTATTCACCTCAGCAATCGCGTCAATGGACTTCAGCGTGGCGCTGCCAATCGCCGTGCCCAACGACGTGGTCAGATTGGTGATGGCATCGCGCAAGACGTCTTTGTCGTTGGTGGGCGGCACCACCAGCTCGGCAAACCCGGCAAAGGCCACCAGCCCAATCTGCGTCCCATCGGCCTGCGCCTCCACGAAGGCCAGCGCCGCCTCCTGGGCCACTGCCAATCGGTTCGGCGGCACGTCCGTGGCACACATGCTGCGCGACACGTCCAGCGCCAAAATGATCGTCGTGCGGCTCAGCGGCACCTCCACCTCGGCCACGGGGCGCGCCTGGGCCAGAATCAGGCCGGTCAGCCCCAGCAAAAAGAGGGCAAAGGGCAAATGCTGCCGCCAGCGGGCGCTTTTGGGCAGCGCCTCGCGAATCAGCGACAGGCTGGAGTAGCGCACGGCAAACTTGCGCCGCCGTCGCAGCATCCAGATGTAAATGGCGATGCTCAGCGGAATGATCAGCAAAAACAGCAGTAACCAGGGCCAAAGAAAATTCATATCCACATGTTCCAATTGTCATTCCCGCGAAGGCGGGAATCCACCGCGTTACAAAACCCTGGATGCCCGTTTTCACGGGCATGACAACCTTTTTTCATGGAACCCGCCCGAACCAGAGCATCGACAGTGCCGCGCTGACCAGCATAAACAGCAGGCTGATTCCCGCCAAAATCGCCGTGATTTCCGTCTGCTCACCGCGAATCGTAAATTGCAAATCAACGTTTTCGTAGATGTCGCGCAGTTCCGCTTCATTGGCGGCAAAGTAGTACGTACCGTTGGTTAGACTGGCAATCTCTTGCAGCATCGGCTCGTTGAGCTGCGTCACCACGCTGAAGCCATCTATCTCCAACTGTGCTCCTTCCGGGCTGCCAATGCCCACCGTATAAACCCGCACACCCGCCTCGGCAGCAATCTGGGCAATGGCCAGCGGTTCGGGGAACTCCGTGTTTTCGCCATCAGACAGCAGCACAATCACCGCCGAAGAAAAATCGTCAATCTGCAGCGCCGCAACGCTTTCGGCCAGGTTGCCTGCTTCCAGCGCGGCCTCATCCAGCACGATGGCCTCCCCGGCAATGGCGTTGAGCGCGGTGAAGATGCCCTGCCCCAGCGAGGTGCCGCCTTGCGGGCTGAGCCGATCGATGGTGGACAGCACATCAGCTTGCACGTCGGTGGGCGGCTGCACCACCAGGCCACCGTTGCTAAAGGCCACCACGCCGACGCGAATGGTGCTGGGCTGGTTTTCCACAAACAGCCGCGCCGCCTCCTTGGCCGCCTCGATGCGGTTTGGCTCTAAATCCTCAGCCAGCATGCTGCTGGAAACATCAAACGCCAGAATGACGGTACCTTCGATGCGCGGCAGGCTCACAGGCAGCTCCGGCCGGGAGAGGCTGAACAGCAGCAGGGTCAGCCCCACGGCAAACAAGGCGGGTGGCACGTGGCGATGGCGGCCTACGGCCGTTCCATCCCCACTTTGCACCAAACCGAGCGGGCCTAAAGCGGCCGTACCCTGGTCGCGCAATTTGACCTGCCGCAGGTAATACCAGACCAGCAGCGGCATGAGCAGCAAAGACAGCAGCATAATCGGCCAGATAAAGGTCATCGCCGCCGCCTTTTGCGCAGGCTGGCCATGCGCACAATCGCGCCAACCAGGTCCTCTTCCGTGGAAATACCAAATAAGTCCACCCCGGCCCGCTTCAGCGTGCTTTTGAGCGCTGCTTCACGCCGCTCGGCCGCTTCCAGGAAACGGCGGCGGAATCCAGGATGCCAGGTATCGACCAAAAGCTGCTCACCCGTCTCCGCATCTTCCACCACAATCATGCCCGCGTCCGGGAGCTGCACTTCACGCGGGTCCCACAGCCGGATGCCCACCAGCTCATGGCGGCGGTTGAGCAGGTTTAACGGCCGTTCCCACCCCGGTTCGCTGATAAAGTCGGAAATCACAAACACCAGCGAACGCCGCTTAAACGTGTTCAGCCCGGCATCCAGCAGCTGGCTCAGGTCGGTGGCCACGCCGCCCGCTTCACCCGGCTGGTTTAGAATCGAGCGCATGAGGCGCAGCACCTGGTTGCGGCTGCAGCGCGGTGGAATCGTCTGTTCAACCCGGCGGTTGTACAAAATCGCACCTACCCGGTTGCCGCTGCGCACCAGCAGCCGGGCCAGTGTGGCCACGTACTCTGTCAGCACCAGCTGTTTCGGCCGTGCCGCCGGGCCAAACCCCATCGACGGGCTGAGATCGAGCAAAAACCAGGCCGTCACGTCCCGGTCCTCCACGTACTGCCGCACGTACGGGCTGTCCATACGCGCCGTCACGTTCCAGTCAATGTGGCGGATATCGTCGTTCGCCTGGTATTCGCGAATGTCGGCAAAGTCGATGCCCGTGCCGTAAAACAGGGTGCGATAATCGCCCTGCAGCAGGCCATCGAGCCGCCGGATAACGCGCCACTCCAGCCGCTGCAATAACTCATCGGGCGAGGCGTGTTTAGGCGTAGGGGCGGCTGTAGGTGCGCTCATGCAAAGGTACCTCTGGCTGGGGCACAACGGTCAGAATCCGCTTCAACAGCTCATCGCTGGTCACGTTGTCGGCCAGCGCTTCGTAAGACAGCACCAGCCGGTGACGAATCACGTCCAGCGCCAGGTCGCTCACATCCTGCGGCAGGGCGTAACCGCGTCCACGCAAGAAGGCCAGCGCCCGCGCCGCCAAAATCAGGTTGATGGAGGCGCGTGGGCTGGCGCCAAACAGCAAATACGGCGCCAGATCGCCCTGGCCCACGGAATGCGGCCGTCTTGTGGCGGTCACCAACTTGACGGCGTACTCCATCAGGGCGGGATCGACATAGACGGCATCTACCTCACGTTGCAGCGCCACCAGCTGCTCCGTGTTGATCACCCGCTGCACGGCCTGCACGGCGCTGGTCATACGCTCCACGATGACAAATTCCTCGGTCTGGCTAGGATAACCCACCAGCACCTTAAGCATAAAGCGGTCCACCTGCGCCTCGGGCAGCGGATAGGTGCCTTCAGACTCGATGGGGTTTTGTGTGGCCATCACCAAAAAGGGATTTGGCACTTTGTGCGTTTCGCGGCCAATCGTCACCTGCCGCTCCTGCATCACCTCCAGCAGGGCGCTTTGCACCTTGGCCGGGGCACGATTGATCTCGTCGGCCAGCAGCAGGTTGGTGAAGACGGGGCCAAGCGAGGTGTTAAACTCGCCGCTTTTCTGGTTGTAGATGCGCGTGCCGATGAGGTCCGCGGGCACCAAATCGGGCGTGAACTGGATGCGCTGAAATTCGCCGCCAATCGCTCCGGCCAGGGTTTTGATGGCCATCGTTTTGGCCAGGCCGGGCACGCCTTCCACCAAAATGTGCCCCCGCGCCAGCAGAGCCACGATGAGCCGCTCCAGTAAATTATCCTGCCCCACGATGATCTTTTTGACCTCGTAAAGCACACGTTCCATCGGTTTGTCGCTGTCTGGCCTGGGGGTGAAAGTCATGGTTTGCTCCGGTCCGCCCGGCCATAAATGGCCGGGCTAGTTATGGAAGCCCCGCAGGGGCTTTATAATTTTAGCCGGGGGCTTCAGCCCTCGGCGACATTATCAATATCGCGGCATTCCGGCCGCGCCCGCCGCCGTGGTAATGGGCACGGCAAAGCCGATGCCGATGAAGAAGTTTTGTTCGGATGGGTTGGCCAGGGCGGTGACGATGCCAATGACTTCGCCGCGGCGGTTGAGCAGGGGGCCGCCGGAGTTGCCGGGATTGACGGCCGTATCAAACTGAATCAATCCACTCAATTCCAATTCATGGCTAATCGGCAGGGTGCGGTCGAAGCCGGAAATGACGCCTGCGCTCATGGAGCCAGCCAGCCCCAGCGGGTTGCCCACGGCGTACGCCTCGTCTCCCACGCGCATGGCGTTGGGGTTGCCCAACACGGCGGGGACGATCACTTCGGGTGGTTGGGTGGGGGTGAGGACAGCAATATCGTTTTGGGGATCGGCTGTGGCGATAACGGCCGTAGTCTCCGTCCCATCCGCGTAAAAAATCTCAATCTCCGTGGCCCCCGCCACCACGTGCAGCGAGGTTAAAATAGCCGCCTCAGCATTGATGATGACCCCGCTGCCCACGCCGTTGCCATCTTCGCCCTGCTCGTTTTGCCCCGTGGTGCGAATCAACACCATCGACGGCAAAATCATCTGGTACACCTGCGACGAATACGACGGCGGCGGCGTGGCCGAAGCCATCGTATCGACCACAATCTGGTCAACTTGTTGATCTGTCAGGGGAAGGGGGTCAGGGCAGAGGTTGGAATAAAGCAGCACGCCCAGAAACGCCGCCACGATGCCCGCCGCAAACGGCCAGCCGCGCCGCAAACCCACTTTGGCCAACGCCCACAAACGCGCCAGCCGAGGTCTTAATTCTCTTGTTACCGAACGGGATTGCTCTTCCATAGCAAGGCTTCTTCGGGTTCATTTTATGACAGGACGCGGCTGATTATAGTGTAAAGCTGTTAAGAAAATGTGAACGTTTGTGAAGAAAAGCCAGAGTAAGCCGCAAAAATCGGACTCTTGCCCACTTTTAACATTAGCAAAAAACCGTTTTCAAAATCGTAGCCGCGGATTCTTTCCGCGCTGAATCAACGCGGAAAGAATCCGCGGCTACGACCTTATTTCATGGAATCCACTTGATGTTTTTGAAGTTGGGTTTGCGCTTTTCCAGGAAGGCGTTGCGGCCTTCTTTGGCTTCGTCGGTCATGTAGGCCAGGCGGGTGGCTTCCCCGGCAAACACCTGCTGCCCCACCATGCCGTCATCGGTCAGGTTCATGGCAAATTTGAGCATTTTGATGGACGTGGGCGACTTGGCCAGGATTTCCTGCGCCCATTGGTACGCCGTGTCTTCCAACTCGTCGTGCGGGATGACGGCGTTGACCATGCCCATCTCGTATGCCTCCTGCGCCGAGTAGTTACGCCCCAGGAAGAAGATTTCGCGGGCGCGCTTTTGCCCCACCATCTTGGCCAGGTAGGCGGAGCCGTAACCGCCGTCGAAGCTGGTCACGTCGGCGTCGGTTTGTTTGAAGATGGCGTGTTCCTGGCTGGCCAGGGTGAGATCGCAGACCACGTGCAGGCTGTGGCCACCGCCGACCGCCCAGCCGGGCACGACGGCAATCACCACCTTGGGCATGAAGCGCATCAGCCGCTGCACTTCGAGGATGTTCAGCCGGGGCATGCCTTCGTCGTCGACGTAGCCCTGGTGGCCACGGGCGTTTTGGTCGCCGCCGCTGCAAAAGGCGTAGACGCCGTCTTTGGGCGACGGCCCTTCGCCACTCAGCAGCACCACGCCAATCGAGGTGTCTTCGCGGGCGTCAAGGAACGCTTCGTGCAGTTCGGCGACGGTTTTGGGACGAAAGGCGTTGCGCACTTCAGGCCGGTTAAAGGCGATGCGGGCCACGCCGTTAGATTTTTTGTAGGTAATGTCTTCGTATTCTTTGACAGTTTGCCAGTTAGGTTTGGTTGTCATGGATTCACCTTTTTTGGGATGGGACACTGATTTTCACTGGTTTACACTGATTTTTTGTTAGCGTCCGCGTGCTTTCTCACCCACACCCCGGCCCTCTCCCTTGAGAGAGAGGGGGCCTGTTCCCTCCCCCTACCAGGGGGAGGGTTAGGGAGGGGGTAAAGTTTACATAAATGCCTGAATGCCGGTTTGGGCACGGCCGAGGATGAGGGCGTGGATGTCGTGGGTGCCTTCATAAGTGTTCACCGCTTCCAGGTTCATGACGTGGCGAATGACGTGGAATTCGTCGGAGATGCCGTTGCCGCCGTGCATGTCACGGGCGGTGCGGGCAATGTCCAGCGCCTTGCCGCAGGAGTTGCGCTTGACGATGGAGACCATTTCCGGCGTTGCTTTGCCCTCGTCCAGCAGCCGCCCCACACGCAGTGCGCCCTGCAAACCGAGGCTGATTTCGGTCATCATGTTGGCCAGTTTGAGCTGGATGAGCTGGGTGGCGGCTAACGGCCGTCCAAACTGCGTCCGGTCCAGGGTATACTGCCGCGCCGCGTGCCAGCAAAATTCGGCCGCGCCCAGCGCCCCCCAACTGATGCCGTAGCGGGCCTTGTTCAGGCAGCCAAACGGCCCCTTCAGCCCCTGCACGTTGGGCAGCAAATTCTCATCGGGCACGGGCACCTCGTCCATTACAATTTCGCCGGTGATGCTGGCGCGCAGGCTAAACTTGCCTTCGGTCTTGGGCGCGGAGAGGCCCTTCATCCCTTTTTCCAGGATGAAGCCGCGAATGGTGCCATCTTCGGTGGCGTCGTGGCCGTATGTTTTGGCCCAGACCACAAACACGTCGGCGATGGGTGAGTTGGTGATCCACATTTTGCTGCCGTGGAGGGTCCAGCCAGCGGCCGTTTTGGTAGCGCGGGTTTCCATGCTGCCGGGGTCGCTGCCGTGGTTGGGTTCCGTCAGGCCAAAGCAGCCGACCAGTTCGCCGCTGGCCAGTTTGGCCAGATATTTTTGGCGCTGTTCTTCGGTGCCGTAGGCGTAGATGGGGTACATCACCAGGGAGCTTTGCACGCTCATGGTGCTGCGGTAGCCGCTGTCCACGCGCTCCACCTCGCGGGCGATGAGACCGTAGCAGACGTGGTTCAGGCCCGCCGCGCCGTATTCTTCGGGGATAGTCACGCCCAGCAGGCCCATCTCGCCCATCTCGTAAAAGATGTCGCGGTCGAACGTTTCGTGCCGGTTGGCCTCTAAAATGCGGGGCATGAGTTTGCCCTGGCAGTAGTCGTGGGTCGAGTCCCGGATCATGCGCTCTTCGTCGCTGAGCTGGTCGTTGAGCAGAAAAGGATCGGCCCATTTAAAGGTTGGTTTGGTCATAATTGCCTCTCTCATCTTGAATCTTTCGGATTTCATGGAGTTTAACTTGTGAAACGTAAAACGTGAAACGTGATTGGGAAAGATCACTCCTCACGTTTCACGTTTCACGCCTCATTCATCTCACGAAATCTAAAAGAACTACATTTTTTTGAATGGTATCTGCGTTTGAGGGAGCTGACCAAAACTCAGGTTGTCGAACAAGTTGACATTAAATTTCTCGCAAAGTCGCCAAGAAGCTAAATTTTTTGCCTTAGCGACTTTGCGTGAGTTCATCGCTTTGCCTGACAATTTGTTCGTGCACTGACAAGCTCAGTCGGTAAGCTCGGCCAGGGCATTATCGATGAAGGTGTTCAGGTTTTGGCGGATGGTGGCGGGGGTGATGTCGGTACGGCCGTATCCCCCAAAATACCCCGCAAATCCGGCCAGATCAGCCCCCACCAACCGAATCTGGCGCAGCGCGGCGCACAAGTCCCGGTAAGGCAGCTGCTGAAATTCCAGCGGCTGATAATCGAGCGAAATCTGCTGGCGATAGTGACCGGTGAAGACTTCCACCGCTTCCGGACCAAAAATCCAGGCAATTTCCGAGCGGCTTTGCGCCAGGTCGATGAGCGGATCACCCAGCATGGCGTCTTCCCAGTCGATAACGGCCGTTAATTCCCCCGCCAGCCACAAGCAGTTCCCCGGCCAAAAATCGCCGTGCAACAGCGTCGGCTTATTGGCAGCAGGTGGCAGCTCATACGCCGCCAGGGTCTGGCGCATCTGGTGCTCTTGGGGAAAGTTGGGATTGGGTGACGGCCGTTCCCGCCCCACCTCCACACAAGCAGCCCCAGCCTGGGGTAAAAAGGGATCGTATTGGGAAACGTCCCGCCGGTGCAGATGGGCCAGTTGGGCGGCCATCTGGCGCAGGTAGTTGTTCAGATCGGCCGGTGCAAAATTCATCTCCCCCGGCAGATAGTCCAGCACCAGGGAACCGGTTAAGCGATCCAGCAGGTACGGTGCTGGTGTTTTTACGCCCTGTCCGTGGAGTATTTGCAGCAGGCGGTATTCTTTTTCGGCAACGGCGGGCTGGGAATGGGTGCGGACGATCACAGTTTGAGAACGGCCGTCCATCAACCGCACCGCCACCGCCAGCATATTAGCCGAGATGCCGCCTCCCAGCTCCCAGACGTGCTGCACCGTGCCGCCGGGAAACGCCTGCTGCACTAATCGGACCGCAGACTGATCATCCGGCGCGTGGATCATGATTTGGGACGGCCGTACAGATACCAATATTCCGCTTCCGCATAGGCGGGCTGCCATTCGTCGGGCCAGACAAAGTCGCCGCGGGCCAGGCGGGCGCGCAGCCCTTTATCCAGCGAAACGGCCGCATTGGCCAGCGTGTGGTCCAGGGTGTACGGCGGCTGCCGCAGCTGGTTCACCAGGGCGGTGATGATGGCTCGCACTTCCACCTGCGAGGGATAGCTCGCAATATCGGCCGATTTTTTGTCGGCCAGATCGCGCAGGTATTCGCCCCACTGCCGGATGCGCGCTTCCAGTTCGGTGTGGGCGCGCTTTTCGGTGCGCACGACCCATTCGGAAACGGCCGTGTTGAAGGTTTGTACGGCCGTATCCAGCTGCGCCTGCTGCTCGCTGCTCAGCAGGCGGCGCAGGGCCGTCAGGCGGTGCTGCCGCAGCCAGTAGCCACCCAACGTCAGGTTGGGCATGTCGCTGTATCCCATCGGCCAGAACAAAGTCTCGCTGCGCAAATATTCGTCCATCTGGTCGGCCATTGCCTGCAAAATCTCTAAATCATGGGCTAATTTTTCTTCACTGTTTGCCATGTGTAAGCTCCTTTTCAATCCGCGTGACACTATTTCCCGAGCCAATTGCTGGTCATTGTTAGGTCTACGAACAAGTTGTCATCATATTTCACGCCAAGTCGCAAAGACGCTAAATTTTCCTTTTGTGCCTTCGCGTCTTTGCGTGAGTTAACTACTTTGCCTGACAAGTTGTTGGTACACCCATCATTGTTCACGTACTGTATGCACCTGCGAGGGCTACGGTATAATAGGCCACTCAGTTTAATCAAGCAACGCTGGTCGCGCCTGCCTGGCAGCCGGCCAGGGAACGAGGAAAAACTTTATGGCAGCAATACGACGCGCCGCCATCCTGAAATTGGCTTCGGCCGCCTATGAAATGAAGCTGGACGTGATGAATGGGACAATACGGCAAGCGGAAGACGGCCGTTGGCACATCGGCGGCCACGATCTCACCAGCTTTTTGCAACGGCACCAGGGGGAAGAGCTGGTCATCGTACTCGGCTCGCTGGAAGACGACCGGCCGGTAGAAACCCGCACCTGCCGCACCTGCGGCCGCGATTATACCGACCTGGAATGCCCCACCTGCCGCGCCAACCGCATCCGGCTGCGCGGCCACGCCTGAGACACAAAAGGACCTTTATGAAACGAACCCTTTTTTTCCTGCTCTTCCTTTTCTTCTTTTGGCCCGCCTCGCTGGTACAGGCGCAAACGGCCGTTACCCTCGAATCTTTAGCAGTAGAGCTGTGGCCCGACTATGACCAGGAAGCCGTGCTCGTGCTGCTCACCGGCACCCTGCCGCCGGGCACGCCGCTGCCCGTCACCATCACCGTTCCCCTGCCCGCCGGGGCCGACTTCAACGTGGCCGCCCGCATCACCAGCGACAACACCATGACCGACCAGGGCGTGGATCCTCAGGTGGGCGAAGACGCCGTCACCTTTGCCCTGACGGAACAGCGCTTCCGCGTGGAGTATTACCAGCCCTACACGGCCGCCGACAGCCAGCACAGCTTTACCTTCACCTGGCAGTCAGATATGGCCGTTGACGCAGTGAGCGTCACCATCCAGCAGCCCATTGCCGCCACCAACCTGTCGGTGGTGCCCACCCCCACAACGGTCAGCGAAGGCCAGGACGGCCTGACTTACCACGTGCTGGCTGCCCAGCCAGTGCCTGCGGGCGAAACGTACAGCGTGCAGATCAGCTACACCATGAGTTCACCGCCGCAGCTCACCGAAAGCTTCCAGCAGAGCGATGACAGCCAAAGCGACCTGCCCTTTTTAGAGGCGGAGCCAGTGACCGACGCCGGGTTTGATTGGCAGCTGCTTTTGGTGGTGCTGGGCGGCCTGATTCTGGTGGCCACGGGTGTCTGGTACTTCACCAGCCTGCGCGCCGCTCAGGCACGCCGCCCCATCAAACCGCGCCCGCAGCGAGCCGCCCAACGGCCGTCACCCCGCACACCCATACCCAAGGGCAAAGCGAACTTTTGCCACCAGTGCGGCCAGCCGCTGCAGCCAGAAGACAAGTTTTGCCGCAGCTGCGGTGCACCGGTAAAAGACAAATAATTCCCCCAATGGCCCTGACAAAAGTTAGGGCTTTTTCCTCTCTTTTTACTAGCTCCAATTCCGACTTCTGCTGGCTGTGAAGACGGCCGTTTCCGCCTATCCTTCTCGCTGTAACCACACAACGAACCACAGCTACCCAGTGTTCGTCCACGAGAAGGAGATAGACAGCACATGTTTCAATCAGGCTTCCTGGGCACCGACGCCAGCTTTATTACCGACCTTACCCTCCTGCTAGAAATCTTCTTTTTTATCGCCATTTGCGTGGGCGTGGTAGCCCAACGGCGTGGTCAATATAAGCTCCATGACTGGATTCAGACACCAGTTGTGATCCTAAACCTCTTCCTAATCCTCTTTGTGATGGCTTCCTCCTTCGTGGGGCAGCGTGTGATCAGCACGCTGCCCCAACGCCCCTCTGACGCCTACTACCTGGTTGTGGCGCTGCACGCCGCGCTGGGGCTGGCGGCGGAAGGGCTGGCCATCTACGGCCTGCTGGCCGGTTTCCAGATTTTGCCGCGCCGCATTGGCCGCCTGCGCTATTGGATGTGGGCCACGTTTGCTTTGTGGACCGCTGCCCTGGTCGCTGGTGTAGCCACTTATTACGTTTGGTACATGCAAACACCGGAGCCGGTAACGGCCGTACCTACCACCGAACCCGCTGCATCCGACCAACCGGCCTCCACCCAGGCCTTCCTGCAAAACTTCGCCTTTGCCCCAACCGAACTCACTCTCACCGCCGGGACGGAAGTTGTCTGGCTCAACCAGGACGGCGCACCGCACAACATCACCTTTGTTGATGGCAGCGTGGCGACCGACAACTTTTTTAAGGGTGAAAGCTTTACCACCACCTTCGCCGATCCGGGCATCTACCAGATTTACTGCACGCTGCACGGTGCCGCCGATGGCAGCGGCATGGCCATGGCGGTGACCGTGCTGGAAAACAACGAGGCCAATGCGGCCGTTGTTGCCGCCGTGCCCACGGCCGATCCCAAACCGCCAACGCCAACACCCGCGCCCACCGTGCCACCACCGCCTGTGGACCTGCTGCAGCCACAAACGCCGCAGCAAACCGTCGTGGGGCTGGTCTCCTTTTTTGACACTACCGCCCCCAGCGATTCAGTGGCCGTGCTGCTGAACAGCATCGCCGCACCCGCTGGCGGCACCACCTACCAAGCCTGGCTCACCGACAGCCAGACCGGCGCCATTTTTTCGCTGGGCCAGGCCGCGCCAGACGCCAACGGCCGTCTCGCATTACAGTTCACCGACACCGACGGCCGTAACCTGCTGGGACTGTACGACGGCTTCCAGCTCACCCAGGAGCCGCAGTTTGACGACGATCCGACGCCGGGAGTGGTGATTTACCACGGCCAGCAAGCACTACAAGCGCTGGCCCTCATGCGCACCATTACCGTGGTCAACGGTGATGCCCCGGCGGCTTATGCCCTGGGCGCGCGCCAGCAGGCCGAAGAGCTGCTGCGCCATGCCGAGTTTGTGCAAACCGCCTTTGACCTGCTGAGCATCGCCGATGCCCAGCGGCACGCCGAGCACATCGTGAACGTGCTAAACGGGACGCAGGGTGAACATTTTGGCGATTTAGACGGCGCACACGGCGTGCAAAATCCGGGTGATGGCTTTGGCCTGGTGCCTTACGTGACGGTGCTGCAGGAAACGGCCGTTGCCGCCGCCAATGCCCCCGATGCCACCAACGCCATTCAGATTCACAGCACGCACGTCATCATGGCCACAGACAACGCCCTGGATTGGGCCGCCCAAATTGAGGCCGCCGCCCTGCAAATTTTGGCCGCCAACAGCGTCGGCGAGATCGAGACGTTTGTGGCCACCATCACCCAACTCAGCCCGCTGCTGCTCAACGGCAGCGACACCAACGGCGACGGCGAAGTCGCCCCCGCCGAAGGTGGCATCTTCACTGCCTACCAGCACGCCCAATACATGGCTGCCATCGCGGTGGTGAGTGAACCGTAATTTGTCAATAGCTTAAGGTGCGATGCACTTAAGAAAGTGCGTCGCACCTGGAATAGGAATTCATGACATGAAAACGCTTATCTGTCCTATATCGACCCACCGGATCAGCCACCACGTGGCCCGGCTGACTGCCTTTCTGATGGCCAGCATGGTGGCCCTGTACCTGCTAACCGGCAACCTCGGCTTCATCCTGGTCATCGTCATCGATTATTTCATCCGAGCCTTTACCACGCTGCCCAACAGCCCGTTCAGCTGGCTGGCCTGGCAAATTGTGCGCACGGCTGGCTGGACGTTCAGCCCCATCGACAAGGCCCCCAAGATTTTTGCCGCCCGGGTTGGCTGGCTGTTTGCCGCGGCAACGGCCGTTCTCTACTTTATTTTCCCCCCGGCCAGCCTGCTGCTGGCGGCTGTGCTGATGACGTTTGCCCTGCTGGAATCCGTCCTGGATTTCTGCGTTGGCTGTCTGGTTTATACCTATATCGTCTTTCCGCTTATGGGTGAGGCGTAATTATCCATCCAAAGGAGTAGAAATGTTTCGCAAAAAATTGTTTCTCTTAACTTTAATAATGCTGCTGCTGTTTGCCGCCTGCGCGGAGAAAGACAGCGAACCAGAAGTGGCGGAAACGGCCGTTCCCCAACTCGCCGAACAGCCCACCACCGCCCCAACCGACGTGCCGCCCGCCGAACCCGAAGCAGCCCAGCCTGAACCGACCGCAGCGCCGACGGCAACGGCCGTTCCCACCGCAGAACCCGCCCCGCAGCGCTTTGGCATCCTGCGCTTCCGCGACAGCGATACCACCACCGCAGGCAGCTTCCAGCTGCTGCTGGAAGGCGTGGCCGCCCCACCCGAAGGCGCTCACTACGAGCTGTGGCTCGTGGATGACAGCTTCAACACCCTCAACCTGGGTCCGTTTGAAGTTGCCGAGGGCAACGTGCAGTTCAGCGGTGCCGTGGAGCGCAACCTGCTGGCCGAATTTAGTGGCGCCTTCATCAGCATCGAGCCGGACGGCGTCGACGACGGCGAAATTGGCGCCATTGCCTTCAACGGCCTCGTGCCTGCCGGGTCCCTGGTACACATCCGCCACATCGTCACCGCCTTCCCCGCCAACCCCGAAGGTACGGCCTTCCTCAGCGGGGCGCAGGGCCAGCTGCACCACGCTATGGAGCATGCAGGCTTCCTGCTTGATGAGCTGGCCAACAACAACATCCGCGAAGCGCAGCGCCATGCCGAGCACGTCGTCAACATTTTGGATGGCGAAAGTGGCCCCAACTTTGGCGACCTGGACGGCGACACCCTGGCGCAGAACCCGGGTGATGGCTTTGGCGTGCGCGCCTACCTGGAAGGCGCCAAGGAGCACACCAACCTGGCCACCGCCGCGGAAGACGTGACCGCCGAAGTGGAATTACACGCCGGGCACGTCCTGGTCAGCAGCGACAACGCCCTGGGCAGGATTGATGCCGCTATCTCGCAAGCCCTGCGGATCATCGCTTCCGACTCGGCCGCTGAAGCCCAGCCCGCCGCTGAAGAGCTGGCTGCCCTGCTGGCCGCCGCCATGAAAGGCGTTGATGCCAACGGCGACGGGGCCATCGCCCCCATTCCCGACGAGGGCGGCATCCTGACAGCTTACGAACACGGCCAAAACATGGCTTCGTTTGAGTTCTTTGCCGATGCGGCCGCCCTGGTAGCTGCCCCAGCCGAAGAAGCGGCCCCAGAAGAAGCCGCCGCTGTCCCCACAGAAGCGGCCCCCACGGAAGCGGCACCGCCCCCGGCTGCCCCCAACGCCGTCGCCATCGACATGGCCAACTTTGCCTTCGTCTCTAACGACGTGACGGTGCCGGTGGGAACGGCCGTTACCTGGACCAACAAAGACAGCGGCCCCCGCCATTCCGCCACCGCCGCCGATGGCAGCTTCGACACAGGTTTATTCGACACGGGCGAAGAAGCCACCATCACCTTCGACAAAGCGGGCACCTACGTCTACTACTGCACCCTGCACGGCTCGCCCGACGGCAGCGGCATGGCTGCGACGATCACGGTGACGGACCAGTAAGAGGTAAACGGTAATCGGTATACGGTAATCGGTGAACGGTAATCGGTAAAAAGTTCTGATAACCGATTACTGATTACCGATAACCGATAACCGACCACCGGATCTACTATGGAACTTCGCACAAGACATTACTACGACGTGGCTATTTTTTCGCTGGACGGCCGTTTGGACGCCGCGGCAACATCAACCTTCCTGGACTGTGTTCGGGAGCAGATTGGGCTGGGACACGGCCGTCTGGTCATCGACCTGAAAAAGGTGGACTTTATGAGCAGTGCCGGGGTGAAAATGCTCATCCAGGCGACCCAGCTCTCGCGGCAGCAGGGCGGCGATCTGCGCATCGCCAACGCCCGCGGCCGCGTGAAAAGCGTGCTGAATCTGGCCGGGGTCAGCAGCATCATCAAGTTGTTCCCCAACGTGATTGGCGCCACGGCCAGCTACTTTCCCGGCCCTTTTGCCGAGATGCCGTAAACCAGGGAATTGGCCGCGAATGACGCAAATTTTCGCGAATTTCTGGCTTTGTTCGCGTTCATTCGCAAAATTCGCGGCCTTCACTTTCTGGCAGTTACGGTAGAGGAGTAAGACAGGCATGACGTACAAAAAAATCGCGCTGGTCATCGGGGCGGGCACTGTGCAGTGTGCCGCCGCTTTGGGCGTGCTGCCGGTGCTGCAGCAGGCGGACCTGGCCCCAGACCTCATCGTGGGCTGCTCCGGTGGGGCGGTGATGGCCGCCGCCGCGGCTCTAGACATGGCCCCCGATGACGCCGCCGCGCTGGCCCGCCGCCTTTGGTCACGCGAGGTGACCCGGCGGCGCAGCTGGCGGGCAGTGGGGCAGGCACTGCTGCCGCGGCGCTTTGGCTTCGACGGCCGTTTCGGCCTGCGCGACGACACGGTCTTAAACCAGCGGCTGCACGACGCTTTTGGCGACCGCACCTTTGCCGATACAGATCGGCCGCTGTTTATCACCGCCAGCGATTTTTTGACGGGTGAACAGGTAGTGCTGCGCCGCGGCCGTCTGACCGATGCCATTCGCGCCAGCCTGGCCCTGCCGTTTGTCTTTGCGCCGTGGGCGGTGAACGGCCGTTTGCTGCTCGATGGCTACCTGGCCGACCCACTGCCCATCAACGTGGCCATGCGCGAAGGCGCCGACCTGATCATTGCCCTGGGCTTTGAATCGCCCCGCCAGGCCGCCATCGACTCGCCGCTGCGTTACGCCTACCAGCTCAGCAGCGTGATGAGCAACAGCCAATTTCAGGCGCGGCTGGCCTTTTACAACCTGGTGCACCACGCCGAACTGCTCCTGCTGGTGCCCCAACTGCCGCCGCGCCTGCACCTGTCCGGCACCGACCAGATCCCGGCCATCATTGCCGCCGGGGAAACAGCGATGCAGGGGCAGCTGCCGTTTTTGCAGCCGGTGAACGGTAAGCGGTATTCGGTAATCGGTGAACGGTGAACGGTAAGCGGTGAACGGTTATCGGACAACCGATTACCGATTACAGATTACGGATTACGGATAACGACGAAATGAAGATCGAACCAGCAAAAAAACGCACCGCCCTCGTCATCGGCTCTGGCGGGCTGAAGTGTGCCGCCGCGCTGGGGGTGTGGCAGGTGCTGCGCGAGGCGGGTATCGAGATTGATTTGGCGGTGGGCTGCAGCGGCGGCAGTTTGTACGCCACGGCCATTGCCCTGGGCTACGACCAGGCAGAGGCGGCGGCGCTGACGCAGCAGCTGTGGACGGCCGAATTGGCCCAGCAGCGCCACAAGCCTTCTCTGCGCCGGGCGCTGCTGCCCCGCCTGTTTGGCTTTCGCGCCGGGGAATTTGGCCTGATCGATGACCGGCTGATTATGGCCCAGCTGGAATCCGTGTTGGGCGACACCACCTTCGCCGACACGAAGCTGCCACTTTTCCTGGCGGCCACCGATTTATACAGCGGCGAGGCGGTCACCCTGAGCCACGGGCGGCTGGTGGATGGCATCCGGGCCAGCATTGCCATTCCCATTATTTTTGCGCCGTGGGAAATGAACGGCCGTACCCTCATCGACGGCGGGGCAACCAACCCCATGCCGGTGGACGTGGCCGTGCGGGAAGGCGCTGATTTGATCGTGGCGGTCGGTTTTGAGAATGCGTTTCAGACGGCCGTACCCTCCCTGGCCCATTACGCGGCGCAGCTGACCACGATCCAGATTACCAATTTACAAAAGGCCAACTTTGCCTTCCACCATGCGGCGCACCACGCCGACATTTTGCCGGTGATGGTGCACTTCGATGAAGAAATTGGCCTCACCGACACCGACAAAATCCCGCAAATTATTGCCGCCGGGGTGAAGGCGGCGCGGGAACAGCTGCCCGATTTAGCGTTATTCAACAGTCCGGTTCAACAGCCGGTTACACTGAGTGCAAATGGAGTAAACAGCATGAGAACAAATATGATTCGACCCGGTTCACCGGATATGAACAACAAACAAGCGGCAACGGCCGTTTCCCTCACCGTGCACAAATCAGGGCAGCCAGACACCACCGTTCCCCTGAGCGGCGACGACTTCCTGGTGGGGCGCAGTCCCGACGCCGACCTGGCGCTGCCCGACCTGCCCTACGTGTCCGGCCAGCACTTCGCCATCAGGCAAACGGCCCAGGGCTTTGTGGTGGTTGATTTGGCCAGCAGCAACGGCACCCGGCTCAACAACCGCGGCCTCAGCGCCAACGTGCCCGCGCCGCTGCATAACGGCGACATCCTGCGCATTGGCGAAGAGCGGTACGGCGTTTCCGTCGGCTTCACCTTCACCAATCCGCAAGAAACCAACGCCCCGGTCGACGGCTTTGGTGCGGCCGTATCGGCCACCCAGCTGCTGCAAATCGAGCGGCTGACCATTGGCCGCGCTCCCAGCTGCGACATCGTGCTGGATTCACCCACCATCGCCCGCGTCCACGCCATCGTGGAGCGTTTTGGCGAGGCGCACCAATCGATTCGCGTGGGCGAGGGGGTGGCCGCCATCTGGATCAACGACCAGCCCGTACGGCAGGCCCGCCTGTACGCCGGGGATCGCGTGCAGATTGGCCCGCACCTCTTCACCTTCGACGGCGAAACGCTGGCGCAGTTCGACAGCCAGGGCTTCCGCCTCGATGTGGTGGATTTGTTCAAAGACGTGAAGACCAAAAACGGCCCGCTGCGCCTGCTGGACGACATCAGCCTGACGGTGATGCCGCGTGAATTTGTGGCCCTGGTGGGCGGCAGCGGCGCGGGCAAAAGCACGCTGCTGGACGCCTTAAACGGCTTCCGCCCGGCGCAGGGACAGGTGTTGGTGAACGGCCGTGATCTCTACGCCAACTACGACAGCTTCCGTAACCAGATTGGCTACGTGCCCCAGTACGACATCCTGCCCGTCACCCTGAAGGTGGACGAGGCGCTGCGCTACGCCGCCAAACTGCGCCTGCCCGCCGACGTCAGCCAGGCCGAGCGCGAAGAGCGCATAACCCAGGCGCTGGAAACGGTGGACATGAACAGCGAGCGCATTCGCCGCACCCGCATCGACAAGCTGTCTGGCGGCCAGCGCAAGCGTGTCAGCATCGCCGCCGAACTCATTGCCGATCCCAAGCTGTTTTTCCTCGATGAGCCCAGCTCCGGCCTGGACCCGGGCCTGGAAAAGAAGCTGATGTTCACCCTGCGCCAGATGGCCGACGAAGGACGCACCATCGTTCTGATCACCCACGCCACGGCCAACATTGTGCAGGTGGACCACGTGGGGCTGCTGTCGCAGGGGCAGCTGGTCTACTTTGGCCCACCGCAAGCGGCCCAGGAATTTTTCCTGGTCGACGACTTTGCCGACATCTATGAAAAGATTGAGCACAACGGCTCGGCCTGGAAGCAGGTGTTTACCCAGGAAAAACCAACCGCGTACCACGAATACGTGCTGGAGCGGCAGCAAACGCAGCCGGGGCAAAACGCAGCCAGCCAACCGGCCAAACCACGCTTCGGCCCAGGCAAAGGACTGCGCCAGCTGTGGACGCTGTCACAGCGCATGTTCCGCCTGACGCTCAGCGACCCAATTGCCTTTTTTGTCGCCCTGCTGGTGATGCCCCTGGTGGGCATCCTGCAAGGCTCGGCCTCGGAGGCGTTTGAGTTCACCGGCGACCCGGCCATTCTGGCCAACGCCGCCCAAGCGGCCGAAACACTGACCAGCAACTATCTGCCTGCCGTCAGCGCCCAGATCTTTGGCTTTGGCATGAGCATTTTGGCCTTTTTGGTCGGTGCTTTTGGCGGCTCGCAGGAGCTGTTGAAGGAGCGCTCGGTTTACCTGCGGGAGCGCATGGTCAACTTGCAGCTGCTGCCATACCTGGGCAGCAAGTTCCTGGTGTTTGGCCTGTTTGCCCTGGCCCAGGTAGCGCTGTACCTGCTAATTCTATCCTTGCAGGTGGAGCTGCCGGAAAACGGCGTGCTGTTTAAGGGCTTCTTGGAGCTGCTAATCACGCTGTGGCTGACGGTGATGGTGGGTGTGGCGACGGGGCTGTTTATTTCGGCCGTTTCGTCTAACTCGACGATGGCGGTGTACCTGGTGCTGGTAGTGGTTTTCTTCCAGTACATCTTTGGCGGCGCGATTCACAATCTGCGCGACAAGCCGATTGAGTTCCAATCGTACATTGCCGCTACGCGCTGGGCCACGCTGGCCATGGGCACCACGGTAGACATCATCGAGCAGGCCGAGTCCACCATTGTGTGCGGCAACGAGTTTGAACTGGACACAAGCAATGTGGCCATCAACCCGGCAACGGGCACGCTGGACCCCAACTCGCTGGCGCTGCGCGAAACCGACACGCCCGCCTGCACCAACCGCGCCGTGCCTGCCGATGAGCTGTTTTTGCCGTACGGCCGTACCGAAACGGACCTGCTGCGCTTCTGGGGCCTACAGCTAGCGCTCGGAGCGCTCTTTGCCCTGGGGGCGCTGGTGCTGGTGAAGCGGCTCGACAGCGTTTAGGGAGATCAGAGATTGGAGATTGGAGATTTTTTGTGGTCTTCAATCGCCAATCTCTAATCTCCAATCTCAAGGATTTAGCAATGGACCTGACAGGCCAACATCTAGGAAAATACGAACTGCTCGAACGAGTGGGCAAAGGTGGCATGGCCTATGTTTACAAAGCATACCAGCCCACCATTGACCGCTTTGTAGCGGTAAAAGTGCTGCACAGCCACCTGGCCGAAGATGCCGAATTCCTGGAGCGCTTCAAGCGCGAGGCCAAGGGATTGGGCAGTCTGCGCCATCCACACATCGTGAGCGTGATTGATTTTGACGTGCACGATGGCTGGTATTACATGGTGATGGACTTCATCGAAGGTGAGACGTTGGAAGCGGTGCTGGACCGGCGCGGCAAGCTGCCGGTAGATGAGGCGCTGCGCCTGACGGCTCAGCTGGCCGGCGCACTGGCCTATGCCCATGAACACGGCCGTATCCACCGCGACATCAAACCAGGCAACGTCATGTTTGCCGATGAACAGGCGCAGCACGCCGTCATCACCGACTTTGGCCTGACGCGCCTGCTGGACAACGCCACCCTGACGCTCAGCGGCACCATCGCCGGAACACCTGCCTACATGAGCCCGGAAGCGGCCCAGGGGCAAAAAACCGACGCCCGCAGCGACATCTACAGCCTGGGGGTGATGCTGTACGAGATGGTGACGGGGCAACGGCCGTATCTCGGGGAAACGCCGCTCTCTGTCATCATGAAGCTGGTGCTTGAGCCGCTGCCGCCTGCCCTCTCCATCAACCCGGACCTACCGCCGTCGGTCGACGAGCTGCTGAGCAAGGCGATGGCCAAAAAGCCGGAGGCGCGTTTCCAGACGGCCGTTGAACTGCGTGAGGCGGTGCAGGAGGTGGCAGAGCCTGCCCTGAGCCTGCCGAAGGGTGGCAAGGTGCAGGTGGCAAGTGGCAGGGTGCAGGTGGCAGGTGGAACGGAGCAGACCCAGGTTTTGGGAATGGAAACGGCCGCTGCGCCGGAACCTGCTCCTGCTGACTCCAAACCGGAAAAAGCGGTGGTGACGAAACGGCCGTCGCTGCGCTGGCTGGTGGCGGGGGGGCTGCTGTTGGTGCTGCTGCTCACCGCCGGGCTGGTGTTCTGGCCCAAGGATGAAGCGAACCAGACGGAGGAAACGGCGACGCTCACCGCCGAAGCAGCAGACCTGGCCAGTCCCGCCGGAACGATCCGCTTTACCGAGCCGGATAGCAGCAATTTGCGCCGCTACACATTGTCGCTGGACGATGTGCCCGCTCCGCCGGACGGCTTTCACTACGATCTCTGGTTTGCTTTTGCCGACCAGCCGCAGCCAGAAAATGTGGCAGAACTAACGGCCGAAAACGGCCGTGTCACCTATGCCGATGTGCTGGTGGATAATTTGGCGGTGACGGTAACGGCCGTACATGTCAGCCTCGAACCGGATGTAGACGATGATCCGGCCATCTCCGCCGACGTGGTATTCACCGGCACGGTAGACACCACCACCGGCCTGGCCGAGATTCTTCTCTTCGCCACCGGCCGTTGACAGCCCGTGAAAAGTGAAACGTGAAACGTGAAGATAATTGAATCACGTTTCACGTTTCACTTTTCACGCTAATCCCCAATTTGTAATACTTTTTGCGTTTGTGCGAATCTATCTGTGAGACTTTCACGGAGGCACCATGACTGATTTAACGATGCCGAATGAACAAACCCTGGTGCAGCAAGCGCAGACCGATCCGGCTGCCTTTGCTCGCCTGTACGACCATTATCTGCGACGGGTGTACAACTACATGCGCTACCGCCTGCCCGACGCCCAAACGGCCGATGATCTGACGGCGCAGGTGTTTCACCGCGCCCTGGAAGGGCTGAACAGCTACGACCCGCAAAAGGCGCCTTTTGGGGCCTGGCTGTTTGGCATTGCCAATTACGTCGTCAAGGATCAATACCGGCGGCAGCAGCGGCTGAGCTGGCTGTCGCTGGACAGCGTGCGCCAGCGGTTTAGTCTCACCGTTCCACCCGAAGAAGCGGCCATCCAGAGCGAACGAGAAGCATCGGTACTGCGTGCTGTGGCTCGCCTGAATGATCGAGAACGCGAAATTGTGGCCCTGAAGTTTGGCGGCAGCCTGAACAACCGCCAGATTGCCGAACTCACCGGACTCACCCCCAGCAATGTGGGCATCATCCTATACCGCAGCATGAAACAGCTCAAGGCCACTTTAGAAACGCAAGGAGTCAGCAAATGAACGAGCAAGACAAAGCCGCCCGATTTTCCGCTCAGGTTGATCAGCTTCTTCAAACGCCAGCACATTCTATGGCTGGTGACCCATTCACAGATGATGATCAAGCGCTGTTAACCCTGGCCAGCGAAATGGCCGCCCTGGACTTTAGCGCTCAGAGCCGCTTTTTGCGCCAGGCCAGGCAGCCGAAAGGAGCAAACAAAATGTCACATAGCAGAAACGGCCGTCGCGCCCTCGTTGGGCTGGCCCTGGCCGTCATGTTACTACTCTTTGCCGTCGTGGTGATTTCCCCGGTGCGGGCCTTTGCCCAGGAATTGCTGCAAAGCCTCTTTGTACGCCACGACAGCAACACGATGACCACAGAACCGTACGATCCGGTGGCCGATCCCACGCCGACGCCCATTCCCGCCCCCGAGTCGCTGCCAGATCTGAGCGTGGCTGACGCGGCCGCCCTGGCCTCCTTCGCCGTGAAGGAACTGACCCACCTGCCGGATGGCTACCGGCTGAGCAGCGTCTACTACGACGAGGCGCGGGACAAGGTCACCTTCCTCTACCTCAACGACGCCTACCTGGGCATTGTGCTGCACCAGGAACCGGCCGAAACGGCCGAAACGTGGACCATCGGCCCGGATGCGGTGATTGAACCGGTGATGATCAACGGGGCCGCCGCCGAGTACGTGCAGGGCGCCTGGCAGTGGGGTGAACCGACCGTCCCCGGGGCTATCGGCAGCACCGAGGTGGTCTGGCAAAACAACGACCCACACCAGCAGCTGCGCTGGACGCAAGACGGCATCGCCTACACGGTGAGCACCACCGTCGGCCAGGACCAGGGCCTCACCCAGGCCGACCTCATCGCCATCGCCGAAAGCCTGGAATGATGAGTAGGATCCTGGTGAACAGAGGCGAACACGTCCTGTTTTAATCAGCGAAAACCAATGTTCATCACTGTCCAATTTGCAAAACCCCGGCCAGAAATGGTCGGGGTTTTTTGTTGCGCAGGGCGGGATCTAACTTTGGTTAGGGGCCAGGTCTGGCCATCGGTATGGCAAACATGTGGCGGGTGGCGGCTGTGCGGACGGCCGTTTCCCCTTATCCTCGTCTATACAATCAACGATTTTATCTCAAGGAGCAGCCCTGATGATTCAACAGTTATCCAGCCAGCTAAACCGGGTGTCCCGGTCTTACAGCACGCCGCTGCACGGCTGGGCGCGGTTCATATTGGGGTTTGTCGCCCTGAACGCTTTTGCCGGGGCGGCCATCCTTCTCTTTTTGCCGGGGCAGACGGACCAATGGTTTTTCTGACCAGTCAGCCCGCCCATCAACGCGGCGCTGTTTGGCGCACTTTACCTGGGCGGGGCCGTCGCTGTTTCGGTGGCGGTGTGGCGCAATCAGTGGGAATCGGCTCGCTACCTGATACCCATTTTGGTCACCGCCGGGGCGCTTATTTCGCTGGTAACGCTGCTGCACCTGAACACATTTGCCGCCGACTTCCGGCTGGTTTACTGGCTGCTGGTTTACCTGGGCGCGCCGCTGCTGGCGCTGCTCATTTATGCCGTGCAGGAGTTAAGCTACACCAATTGGCGCGTTGTGGTGCCGGTACGGCCGTTTACCCACAAAGTTGCCGTCGTTACGGGCGGGCTGGTGCTGCTGCTGGGTGTGGGCTTGATTGTGTGGCCGGAAACGGCCGTTACCCACTGGCCCTGGCCCACCAGCGCCCTGATGGTGCGCATCTTTGCCGCCTGGTTTGGCGCCTTTGGCGGCGGCCTGCTCTGGTTCCAGGTAGAACACGACTGGCGCCGCCTGCATTTCATCCCCACGCTGATGATTGCCGCTGCCGGGCTGGACCTGCTGGTGCTGTTTTTCTACAGGCACGACGTCACTTACGGCCCGGCCCTCTGGCTGTACTGCGGCCACCTGGTAATGTTTGCTCTGATCGGCGGCCTGCTGCACCGCGCCCAATCTTCTCAACCATAAATCCTCGTTTGGAGACTTCATCAGTGCAGGCTCAACACCATGAATGAAAATCGTAGGTCGGATTGGCAATCCGACCCACATTTACGAGGAGTAAACGATGAAAAACAGGCAAATTTACATCACCCTGGCCCTGGTGTTGGCCTTTGTGGGGTTGTTGGTGTTTATCTCAACCTCATTCGAGCTGCACAGCACACTGGCTGGCGAGGTGAAAACAACGGCCGTGGGCTTTGGCGTCCCCTGGTTTAAACACGTTACCACTGCCCAAGAAAGCACCATCCGGCTAAACTTACTGGCGCCCTCATTTCTCGCTGGCGTCATAGGATTCCTTATCATCGCGGGTTATCTGGGCTATTATCGTCACCATTAATTACCAACAGGAACAGGAGGTGTTATGCGTCTGAAACCTTTGCCTAAAGTTTTGCTGCTGTTTGTGGGATCGGTACTGCTGGTGGGGTGGGGAACGGCCGTTGCCCTTACCACCTACCGCGCCACCGCCAACCCCGCAGGCAGTGACAGTCTCTACCTGCCCCTGGTCACCAAACCAGGTACACCGCCACCCCAAATCGCCGGGTGTGATATCTTCCCCGGCGATCACATCTGGAACACCCCCATCGATAAACTGCCCGTTCACCCCAACTCGGCCAACTACATCAACACCATCGGCGCCAGCAAGGGCCTGCATGCCGATTTCGGCTCCGGCGTCTGGCCACCCGGCTCCAACAGCCCCATCGGCATCCCCTACATCGACGTACCCGGCAGCCAACCGCTGGTCCCCGTCACCTTTTTCTGGTGGCCCGAGCAAAGCGACGACGGCCCTTACCCCATCCCGGCCAACGCACCCATCGAAGGCGGCCCCGATAGCGACGGCGACCGCCACGTTATTGTGCTTGATCGCGGCAGCTGCACGCTTAATGAAATGTACTACGCCTTCCCGCAGGGCAACGGCAGCTGGGAAGCCGCCAACGGCGCCGTGTACAATCTCAACTCTTATGACTTACGCCCCGATGGCTGGACCTCGGCCGATGCCGCCGGGCTGCCCATCTTGCCCGGTCTGGTACGCTACGACGAAGTCGCCTCCGGCAAAATCAGCCACGCCATTCGCTTTACCGCACCACAGACACAAGCCAGCCACATCTGGCCCGCACGCCACGACGCCTCCAGCCTCACCGGCGCCAATTATCCGCCCATGGGCCTGCGCCTGCGCCTGCGCGCCGATTTCGATATCTCCACGTATCCACCGGAGATCCAGGTGATCCTGCAAGCCTTCAAAACCTACGGCATCATCCTGGCCGACAACGGCTCCGCCTGGTACATTTCCGGCGTACCGGATGAACGATGGAACAACGACATGCTGCACGAAATGGACATCATCACCGGGGCCGACTTTGAGGTAGTAGACGTATCTTCGCTGATGATTGATCCTGGCTCTGGGCAGGCAGTCCAACCATAGAAGCTGGCACAAGAAACTAATAAAAAAAGCGGGCAGCGCTTCTCGAACCAAGAGGCGCTGCCCGCTTTTCAGATTCTACTGTGTTCTTCAGCTAACTATTCACCCAGCAAGTAGGCCAGAATATCGGCCATGTCCTGTGGCGAGTTAGCCGAGAAGGCAAAAGCGTAATCACTGCGCATGGCGCTGGGGCTGACACACGGCCCCTGGGCACAATCTGGCGCGATAAACGCGTTGGGATTCAAAATCGACGTGTAAACGTATTGATGCGCCGTCTGCCCTTCTACTCGCGTGGCGCCAACTTCTTCGATGTCGCCCAGCCACGGACCAATCTGGTTTGAACCCGGCTCATCAATGGTGCCATGGCAGCTGTTGCAGGCATAGCTGGCATACAAAGCCGCGCCATTCTCTGGATCACCCGGGGCAGCGACAAAATCGTCGGTTTCCAGAATCAAAAAGTCGTCGACAGATTCGGGCCAATCAAAGCTAATAGGCTCCTGAGCGCAGAATTCTTCATTGGCAAAGTTTAAAACAAAAGCCGCCACATTTTTCACCTGGTCATCACGCATGGGGCCACCATACCGCTCAGACCAGGCAATCATGGCTGTGCCAGACCGTCCGGCAGCAACCGTGCGTTCAATAAACTGCTGCTTCGTTCCTTCGAAACGAGTTTGCTCTAACCGCGCCGGTGTGTCGCCACAAACCAGGAAGTAATTGTTTAGCGGGAGCCCCTGGCAAGTAATGGAGTTCCCGGCAGAGTCATAACATTCCTGAGCCTTCGCTTCCACCCCATGACAGGTGGCGCAGTTATCAAAGTACAACTTGGCCCCTGTCTCCACCGAACGGCCTTCACGAGCGGCCGTAAAGTGCCCCAGCCGTTCAGGCTCACGCAAGGCAGCATAGCCCAAGATAATCATCGTCAGCATAAATGCGATCGTTCCAATCACAACTTTTACTTGCATAAGTGTATCCTCGAATTGCTCTCACGAATGTAGAGGCTTCTCGCCAAATCATGCAATGACCTGTTTCTCGAACTCAAAGTATCGAGAAACAGGTCATTTCAGTAACCTAGCAATCTTTGTTCAAGAAGCGACATTCCTCTTCATAGAAGGAGCCCTCATGGCGGAAGGCATAGATGGAATCACCAGACTGAACCAGGTATTCACCAGGATTTTCAGGATCGGGCACTTCAAAGATGAGCGTCAACCGAACCATGTTGGCCTGTTCCTGCGTAATGCGCAGCGCGGCAAACGGATCGGGCATGGCGTTGTCACCAAAGTCGTTGCCGTAACGGCCGCCTTCCAAAACCCGGCAGTCATCCCAAACACCTTCACGCGGCATGTCCAGGTTGCCATTCAGCACACAGCTGTGATTCTGCATAGCCGCTTCAAACTCTTCCAGAGCGCGTGTCAGGTAAGGATTCTCGGGAATTTCTTCACCAGGCAGGTAAATGCCGGTTTCCAAATATTCATAGGGGACGCCCAATAAGACGTTGGGACCTTCCTGCGGCATGATTTCCTGCGCCACTTCCAGTTCGGGCGAACTTTCTACGCGGAATTCTGGCGAACCCATCCAGTTAGAAACCAACATGGCGGTAAAGAACAGACAGGCAACCGTCAGACCCACCCGCCGGTCGGCGTAGCGGCGGCTCTTACCTACTTCCACGTAAGGCATCAAGATAAACATCACGATCAGCAGCGGAATAAAGCCAATCACGATGGTTTTGTCAGCCAATTTCAGCCAGCCCTGCGACCAGGACAGGTACCACGGCGCCACCACGTGCAGCGGCGTCACAATCGGGTCAGCATGGTGCTCCAGCGGTGCATCCCAGAACCAGAGCGAGCCAGCCACCAGGAAAAGCGTCGTCAGTGCGGTCCACATCAATTCGCTGGTGAAAATATCAGGTGTGAAGTAAGTACGTTCGTCTTTCGGTACGCGTTTGGCGGTATCTTCGCCAATTTCTTCACGGCCAGGCGGTAAGGAAATACCGTACAGCACCACTTTGTAGTAATGCACAAAAAAGAAGATAGCGGTGAGCAGCGGCAGCAGCAAGACGTGGAACAAATACCAACGCAGCAAACCACCGGCCCCTAACGAAGGTGCACCTTGCAAAATGAGGAGTATGTTGGCATTGAGTTCAGGCGGAGCGGGCGCAGCCTCGGCGCCAGAGAGGAAGACGGTGAGCGCCCAATAAGACAGCTGATCCCAGGGCAGCAAATAACCAGAGAAGCTCAGCAGAGCCGTAAAGGTAAGCAAAATAACACCAGTAGCCCAGGTAAACTGGCGGGGCTTTTTGTAGCTGCCGGTGATAAACGTCCTGAGCATGTGCAGGGCCACCACCAGAACCATCACTTCGGCGCCCAGACGATGCATATTACGCATGAGCTGCCCCAACGGCACATTGCCCAGAATGTTCCACATGTTGTCGTATGCCACCAGCGGGCTGGGAGTGTAGAACACCATCAAGATGATGCCGGTGATGGTTTCCCAGACAAACATAAAGGTAGAGAGCCAGCCTAAACGGAAGGTGGGGTAAATGTGGGTGACCTCAGTGTGATAAAAGCTGGGCCGAATGTGGAACCAGAAACTATCGGCATGAGGACGCAAACGAGGATTGGGGCGACGGGGTTCATCGCCACGAATGGCGCCGCGAATATCGCTGATGTTCATACCAGCGGTAAGCCGTTCCACCACCTCATCGGCTTTGGTGATGACGGCTTGCTTGACCCCCATTTCGCTAACTTGTTCAAAAAAGGTAGCCATACTCTAACTCCTTATTCCTCTCTAATTTACGGGCATTCGTTGGCAAAACTACACAACAGTGGCTGAGACAGACCCATTTTGCGGTCGCCGGTGTCTACGCTGATGAAAGCGGCGTTTTCGGGGAGGGGGACTGGGGCATAAAAATCATTTACCAGTTCAGATTCGGCACCCGTAATGGGGTTTTTATCTGCGTCCAAAAACTGCATACGGAAGCGATCCAAGGCACGGGGGGCAGGCGATTCGATGCGACGGCCGTCTAACCGGTACTTCGAGCCATGACATGGACATTCAAACCGGTTGTTGGCCGCCGTCCAGGCATAAATGCAGCCCAAATGTGTACAAACCTTGTAAATTGCCGCCACCCCAATAATTTCTTCCGACTCATCGGGCGCCTTTTTCATGAGTTCGCTTTCTTGTCTGGTGTCCAAATTCACCAGCCAGAAACGACCGGCTGGCACATTGGCCGGTTCCGCATTCACCTCAGGCAGTTCATCAACGGAGATAACAAATAAACCGCCAAATTCACCTTCACGGAAACGAGGCAGCAAGAACCAAATTAACAAACCAGAAAATTGAGCGGCATACAGGGCGATGGATGCTCCCCAAATATAATAAAGAAATTCACGTCTTGAGATGCCGCCGCTTTTCGCTTCGGCACTTACGGCTGCATTTGCCATGAGGCTATTCTCCTATAATGAATATGCTTGTGAACTTGATTATTCAGCGAAATAATGACTCAGTAACCAATTTTACCCGAAATGCAAAAACGGCAACTGTGTGCTTTTTGTCACAATCGCGATTATAGCAAAACACAAATGGATAACAAGGGGGGAAATGGGCGCTGAGGGACTCGAACCCCCGACCCCTTCGGTGTAAACGAAGTGCTCTAACCAACTGAGCTAAGCGCCCTAACGAATCAGAGAAGAACCGAATTATAGCGGCTGTTGGTTAACACGCAAACCACGCTAAATTCGCGGCAGTACGATGCTTTGCTGCTTCTGATACTTCCCCTTGCGATCCGCGTAAGAAGTCTCGCACATCTCATCCGATTGGAAGAACAACACCTGGGCGATTCCCTCATTGGCGTATACGCGAGCAGGCAGCGGCGTGGTGTTAGATATTTCCAGCGTCACATACCCCTCCCACTCTGGTTCAAAAGGGGTAACGTTTACGATGAGGCCACAGCGGGCATAAGTTGATTTCCCCAGACAAACCGTCAACACATCCCGCGGGATACGGAAATATTCAACCGTCTGTGCCAACACAAATGAATTGGGCGGAATAACGCACACGTCACCCGTAAAATCTACAAAAGATTTAGGATCAAAATGCTTAGGATCAACAACGGCCGAATGCACGTTCGTAAAAATCTTGAACTCGTTGGTTACCCGAATGTCGTACCCATAAGACGATAGCCCGTAAGAAATCACGCCTTCGCGTACTTGTCCATCCACAAAAGGCTCAATCATCTTGTGTTCCAGCGCCATGCGGCGAATCCAACTGTCTGCTTTAATGGCCATTGTTTTTCCTTTACTTATATCATTACCAAAAACTATAGATTTACATAACTTCAGGGGCGCTCATGCCCATCAGGTCAAGCACGTGAGCAAAAAGCTGCTTGGCTGCCCGGTAAAAGCGCAGCCGGGCATGGCGCAGCGGCACCGGCACGTCGTCGTTGAGGACGCGGCAGTTTTCATACGCGGGGTGGAAGGCCGCGGCCAGTTCATAGGCGTAAAAGGCAATATGGTGCGGCTCGGCGTTGAGCACCATCAGCTCGATCACTTCGGGTAGTTCCAGCGCTTTGCGCAGGAAGGCCAGCTCGCTTTCGTGGGTAAGCAGGCGGAGATCGGCCCCGGCATCAGCGTCGGGTGCGCCGCCCGCTTCGGCCCACTTGCGGAAGATGCCCGCGCAGCGCACGTGGGCGTTTTGGATGTAGTAGACCGGGTTTTTATCCGACTTTTCCAGCGCCAGGTTCAGATCAAACTCAATGGGGCTGTTGCCCGAGCGGGAAATCATGAAGTAGCGGATGGGATCGGGACCCACCACGTCCACCACGTCATCGAGCGAGACGAAGGTGCCAGCCCGCGTGCTCATCTTCATTTCCTGCCCGTCTTTGATGATGCTGATGATTTGATGCAGCACGGTGCGCACAAAATCGGTGGGGTAACCCAGCGCCTGCACACCCATGAGTACCTGCGGTGCCGTGGCGTGGTGGTCAGGACCAAAAAAGTCGACTACAAGATCGAAGCCGCGCTGGGCTTTGTCCCAATGGTAGGCGATGTCGGGCATGCGGTAGGTGGGTTCGCCGCTCTGCTTGACCAGAACGCGGTCCTTGTCGTCGCCAAACTCGGTGGTTTTGAACCACTGCGCACCGTCTTGTTCGTAGACGTAGCCTTTTTCCTGAAGCGTTTCCAGCGCTTCCCAAACCCGTCCGGTTTCGTAGAGGCTTTGCTCGTTGTAATACACGTCAAAAACGATGTTAATACGGCGCAGGGTTTCCTTTTGGCTGCGGGAGATCTGGTCTTTAGCGTAGCTGCCGAAATATTCCGCTGGCTCATCCTGCAAGGCAGCGCCGTGGGCAGCATAAAGCTCACGGGCGATGTCGGTGATGTAGTCGCCTTTGTAATGGTCAGGACCCAGTTCGGCATCTTGCCCGAGGAGCTGACGGTAGCGAATTTTGGTGGATTCACCCAGCAGGGTAATCTGGCGGCCCGCGTCGTTGTAATAATACTCCAGGACGACGTCGTACCCGGCCAGGCGCATGGCGCGGGCGAGGGTGTCACCCATCACGCCGCCCCGGGTACGGCCGATATGAATCGGTCCCGTCGGGTTAGCACTAACGCACTCAATTTGCACTTTTTTACCGTCGCCGAGGTGGAGACGGCCGTAATCATCCCCTTCTGCCAACACATTCGCCGCCACCTGCTGCAAGCGCGCTTCCGTCAGCCGGATGTTGATAAAGCCGGGCGGCGCCACGGCCACCTCGGCGATGTAGTCGGTGGTCGCGAGATGATCAACAATGGCCTGGGCGATTTTGAGCGGCGCCATGCGCGCTTCGCGGGCCAGCTTCAGCGCCGTGGGCGAGGCATAATCGCCAAACGAGGCTTCACGCGGCCGTTCAATGACCACCTCAGGTAAATCAAAGGAGGGCAGCGCCCCGGCTGCCTGGGCTGCCTGAACCGCTTCTTGCACAACGGCCGCTAACTGATGATGAATGCTCATAATTTCTACTCTTGTTGGGAAGCAATGTGCTTCAAAATTCGGCGGATTTTACATGCCCAACAGAGGGTTCGCAACCTGGGCTGGAAAAAAGTCTTAATTGGTTTGGTCAGCTTGCTGCGGCAGGCTATAGCGGATACGGTTTAGACACATTGTTGAAGGAGATTTTTTGGATGAAGCGTCTAATTCTGATTTTACTCATTCCCCTGTTTGTGCTGGCCTGCGGCGCGGCCGAGGACTCCGGCGGTGAGCTGGTCAGCTATACCAGCCCCAACTACCCCATCACGTTTATGATGCCCGAGCGGTGGGCGCTCAGCGACAATGAAGATTCGATTACGATTGCCACGGCCGAATCGCTGCTGCTGGCCAACACGGTGGTGGACGGCGCCCGTATCAACATTACGGTGACGCCGGGCTTTTTTATGGGTAATACCAACGTCAGCGAGGTGATCGATACGGCCGTCCGCCAATTCCGCGAGCAGGAAGGGGTCACCGTCATCCAAGAGATGGAATCCAAATCAATCAACAACCAATCAGCAGTAGAAATTGTGCTGCGTGGCCCCGATACCCAGGGCAACGAGGTGATTTTGCGCTACCTGGTGCTGGAAAGTCTGGCGTCGAACCAAACGGCCGTTATCGCCGCCGTCCACGATGCCAGTAAAAACGGCCGTTACGGCCAGCTTATGGCCGACATTGTCAACTCCATCGAGCTGGGAGGACAGTAAACGGTAATCGGTGAACGGTAATCGGTGCCTTTTTACCGATAACCGATTACGGATTACCGATTACCGGCCCCTGACCGCCGCATCATACACCAGCAGCGTCTCTGCGGCCGTTTTCTCCCAGGAGAAGACGGCCGCTTGCTGTGCCGCCTTCTGTTTGAGTTCCGCCCGCAAGTTATCCTGAATCACCGTGGAAATAATCGCCCCGGCCATGCCCCGGGCATCGTCTGGGTCGACGGCAAACCCGGCGTCGCCCAGCACTTCGGGCAGGGAAGAGGCATTGGTGGTCACCACCGGCGTGCCGGAGGCCAACGCTTCCAGCACGCCCAGGCCAAACCCCTCGCGGCGGCTGGGGAAAACAAACGTTTCCGCATTGCGGTACAGCACCGGCTTATCCGCTTCGTCCACGTAACCAATCCAGCGCACGTACTCAGCGATGCCCAGCTGCTGGATGTAGCTGTCGTAGTCTGGATAGATTTCATTGGCCAGCGTGGGTTTTTTGCCCGCCAGGATGAGCGGATAATCCTCACCCAGCGCCTGCCCCACGTAGGTCCAGGCCAGCAGCAGCGTGGTGACGTTTTTGTGCAGCTCGTAACCGCCAAGGTAAAGCACGTAAAAATCGGGCAGATCGTACTGGCGCAGGACGGCCATCTCCAGCAGGCCGCTGTCTTGCGGGCTAAATTCGGACCCGGCGGCCAGGTAGATGCGCTCAATTTTGTCGGCGGGGATGTGCAGATGCGCGATGACGTCTCGTTTGCTGGCCTCGGAATCGGTGATGATGCGGGTGGCGCCGCGGGCGGAGGCAGAAACGAGGGCGTTGTAGAGGCGGGTTAGGAACGGCCGTCGATATTCCGGCACCAGCATTGTCGTCAAATCATGGACCGTCACCACCAGCGGCACGGGCGACTGCAGCGGACCGCCCCAATACGGCACGTGGGCCACCGTGGCTCCCACCTCGCGGCAAGCCTGGGGGAAGAGGTGCTGCTCAAACCACACCTTGCCCAGGTTCCCCGGCCGTACCGGCACCAACTTCACCTTCACGCTCGGCGGCACCGCCTCCGGTTCCGGTTGCCCCGCCACCTGCGGGTAAATCAATGTAATCGTCAGGTCAGACACCATGCGATTGAGATGGTAAACCAGCTGGCGCGTGTACTGACCGCTGCCCGTATTTGGTTGGTTCCAAAAAGCCGCATTGATGGCTACATGCATATACAAAATCCTTTTGTGAGCCGCCGATTATAGCAAACACGGAAATGTAGGGAGATATCGACCAATGTTGGCAAACACAGGCGCGAATCTTTCGCTCTCGAAATTAGTTACCGCCATCTTTCCACACGTAAATGGTTCCTTCCTCATTTTCAAAAGCAGCAGTCAGGGGAGCCAATTGTGAGAGTTCTGCCTTAGCAGGTAAATACCATCTATCAATAGCGTCAAAGTAGACAATGATTGCATCTCCAGCCTCTACTTGATTGAACATACTTTCCAGTCGTTCCGCATAGTAGATATCCGTCTGCAAGGTGGTGGGATCCGTAGTAATGGGTAACCTTCGGCAAATCAGGTCTGAAGTAAAGTAGAGGGCATCAGGTGCATTGCTGTATATGAGTGTATTTTCGCCAAGTAAGGCTGCCTGAGCTGCCAATTTCGACTCTTGCCAGTAAACGGCCGTATACCCTAACCCATATTGATAAAATGGATAAACAATACGCCAGCTGGCTATCAGATTCAAAACAAGATATACCAGAAACGCAGCCAGGGGCATCAATCTCACAAAAGGAATCGTTTGGATTTTAGGAACCAGGTCAGCGACACCTGCCAGGATAACGATAAGGCTCACCACAAACATGGGCAGCAAAATTCGGTAATTTAGTGGTGTGCTGGCATCGATAAAACTAGTCGAAAACAAAAGAAAACCGAAGTATAAAAACACAAAGAAGCAGCACCAGAGAAAAACTTTAGACACCGGGTGGCCGAAGCGATATTTCATACCTATCGCCGCTGTCATGAGCAAAAGGTAGGCTAAACCCGCTCCGAATGAAACCCGAATTCCCGGCAGTACCCACAGCCCCCAAAGCTGCAAAACAGCTAGAACGAACTTCCAGGGAACAGCATGATAAGCGATAACTCTGTTAGCGATAGAATCTCCCAGGATCGCATTACGAATGAACCATAATGCCAGGGGCATAGAAGAAACAAACGTAAACAGGGCCACCTCGTACCATTTCTGCCGGATTCCTCTTGAGGGAGCCAGTAATAAAAGCACGATGGTGGTCCCAATCAACGTCACCCCGACATAACGGGTCAAGGTACTTAAACCAATAAAAACGGCCGTCACGCTTAAGAAAGCAAACTTTTTTGTTTGGGTCTCTGCTGCTTCGTAATAACCCAAACTATAAACAGCAACCAGAAGCCAAAAAATGAATAAGGCTTCTGTCCAGATATAAATATGCACCCTTACCAACAATTCTGACGTCAACAGCATGGCTGCGCCGGCCAGGGAAAGCCAATTGTGCCTGGTTAATTGGCGCAAAATAAGACCGAGTAATAAAACATTGCCAAAAAAGAGTGATGCATGCAGCCATTTTGCCACTGCTACTGGATTGTCTACCCAGCCTAGTCCAGATAGAAGCAGCGAGTACATTGGCGGGAAATGTGTCAACACTTCAGTACGGCCGTCTCCCATAAGATTTCTTAATCCCTCGCCAGCTGCATAGCTCTGAGCCGCACTCACATAGGTGAGCGAATCGGCCCCGGCGCCCAGGGGATGAGGGGCCAAAATGACCAACAAAAAACCGAGCAGCGCCAGGATAACAATGCCAAACGAGAACGATCTGTGAGAGTTTATTTCTTGTTTCATAAAGTACGCAGTGAAAATCAGCTTTTTTCTGTCGCTGATTATAGTGAGCTTGCAGACGAGAGACACTGGTAAAAAAGGCCGACCAAACCGCTAGACCAATTTTGTCCCATACAGTAAGATCAAGCACCAAGATTCACAACTCCTCAAAAATATTATTTTCTCCTCTGCGATCCTTGCGAACGCCGCGGTAAAACAAAAGGCAGGTAGCTCGTGACCAACCACTTCAAGCAAAATTTTGTCACCCAAAAGGCAGAAGTGCATCTGCCCGATGTACCCCTCACCGGCACCATTCCCGATTGGCTCAACGGCACGCTCATCCGCTGCGGCCCGGGCCAGTTTGAGCAGGCCCACGCCTCCTACAAACATTGGTTCGATGGCTTGAGCATGCCGCACCGCTACACGTTTAACAACGGCCGTCTCTCCTTCCAAAACCGCTTCCTGCAAAGCCAGGCCTACCTCAAAGACAACGCCACGGGCACGATTAACTATCGCGGTGTGTTTGTTGATCCCAGGCGCACCTTCTGGGACAAAATCAAGGCGCTCTTCATCAACGACGTCACCGACAACTGCAACATCCAGACGGTCGATGACCAGGGCACGATTGTGATCATGACCGAGCTGCCGCACATGTACCAGCTTGATCCCATCAGCCTGCAAACCGTGGCCAAATACGAATACGACCACAAAATCAACGCCACCATGCAGACAGCGCACCCGCAAATTGACCCCAACAAAGGCAACTTAATTGTCAACTACATGCTCAAGATCAGCCTGTTTAATTACTACGAGGTGTTTAACGTGCGCGGGCGAGCCTACCAGCGGGTAAGCCGTGTCCCGGTTGCGTCGCCGTCTTACATGCACAGCTTTGCCCTGACGGAAAATTATGTGATCCTGGCCGAACAGCCGCTGAAACTGCCGGGTTACGGCCGTGGTGTCTTCGCACTTGCTTTTGGCAACAAACCGTTTTTGGAAAACTTTGTCTGGTACGGCGATCAGCCCACCGTGTTCCAGGTGATCGACCGCAACAGCGGCGCTGTGGTGACTCAGGCCGAAACGGACGCCTTCTTTGTCTTCCACCAGCTCAACGCTTACGAGCAAAACGGGGAAATTTTCATGGACCTGGCCGCCTATCCCAACGCCTCGGTGCTGCCAGACTTTTTCCTGGACCGCCTGCGTGCCAACACCCACATCCCCCACACGCCCGCCCAGGCGCGGCGTTACCGCATCCCGCTGGGCAAGCCGCGCCGCCGCATCGATGGCGAATCGCTGGCCAGCATCAACATGGAGCTGCCGCGCATCAACTACCGCTACAATACGCAGCCATACCGGTATGGCTACGGCGTCAGCCTATACCAGGACTTACCCGACTTTCCCAACCAGCTGGTGAAAATTGACGTGGTGACGGGGGAAACGGCCGTCTGGCACCACCCCATGCAGTACCCTAGCGAACCCGTCTTTGTACCCAACCCCAACGCCACCGCCGAAGACGATGGCATCGTCCTGGCCAACGTCTACGACGCCAACACCCACGCATCCTACCTGCTGGTGCTGGACGGCCAAAGCTTCACCCAAATGGCCCGCGGCGACCTCAACTTCCGCATCCCATTCGACTATCACGGCTGGTTCTACCCCGGCGTCGTTTAGATTGAGTAATTGGGTAATTTGCTCAATTACTCAATTACCCAATTACCAATTCCGGAAAAACCGATGAGCGTTTACGACAAGCATTATCAGCAGGAAAATTTGTTTGGTAAGCCGTACCCGGAATTTGTCGCCTTTATGGCTGCTTGGGAGCCGAAAGGAACTGTGCTGGACGTGGGCTGCGGCCAGGGGCGAGATGCGCTGTTTTTGGCCCAACAAGGCTACCAGGTCACGGGCATCGATGCCTCCCAACGGGGCATTGACCAGATGCTCGCCGCTGCCCAGGCACAAAACCTGGCGCTTAAAGGCATCGTCGCCGATTTTTACAGCTATCCATTCAACCAAACGTATGACGTTGTGGTGCTGGATTCAATTTTGCACTTTCAAAAGCGGGATTTGGCCAGGGAAGTGGCGCTGCTGCAAACGCTGACGGAACAGCTCAATCCGGGCGGCCTCATCTGCTGCTTCGTTCACAAATCCAAAACTAAGGAGCAGCGCCTCAAAGCGTTATTCACCGAAAACCGGCCGAACTGGCAAATTTTAGCGGCGCAGCACATTGATTACACATACGAGGAACCAGAAAGCGGCTTCCGCTCAACTTCCCAGTTTTTTATGTTTTTGGGGCAACGGCCGTTACTTCCCCCACCCTAGCCCAACTTCTTCAACGCTGCTTCTGCCCACGCCGTCTCCCAGGCCAAACCCAACTGACCAAAGGCAGCCACGGCCGTTTCCAACACCGCTTTTCCCTGCTCACCCCCGGCAAAACGGCCCAGGTGCAGCCGCGCCAGGGCGGCTTCGTAGGGCATCTCAAACTGCTCGGCCAGCTGTACGGCCGTTGCCATCCCCGCCACGGCCTCATCCTGCTTACCCTGCAAAAACGCCTGCCACGCCGTACAAATTTGCAGCGACGGCCGTCCAATCGGGTAAATTTTGCTGGTGGCCGCCAGCTTCTTCAGCCCCGCCACCGCCCCCGCCTGCAGCGCCGCTCTGTCGGTGGCGTTGGTCGCCTGCTCCCAGAGCCAGAGGTAGGCGGTGGTCAGGCTCACCACCGTCGCCAGCTGCACGTAGACCAGGATACGGCCGTTCACAAAGTCCGGTAGAAAAATGTCCAGCGTCTGCCGCAGACCGGTCACATCGCCCTGCCGCATCTGGCAGCGAATCAATGTGTCGTACACGGCAAACTGCGTCAAGGTGACCGGTTTCTCGACGGCCAGCGCCGCCTGCGCCCACGCTGTCGCCTCATCGTACCGGCCCAGCGGCACCAGCCCGGCGCCGCGAAACGCCGTTGTCAGGGCAATCTGGTTGCTGCTGTTGGTCGCTTCTCCGGCGCGATGGGCCGCTTCACGCATGGTCAGCGCCGCTTCGTAGTTGCCGCGCACCGCCTGCACCTCGGCCATCGTGCCGTACGCCTGCGACAAGATGCGCCAGTAGCCGATGCTGTCTGCCAGCTCTGCGCCGCGCAAACTATGTTCCCAGCAGCGCGCCCACTCGCCCCAGCCGCCGTAGGCCAGCGCCGAGGTGGCGTAGTAAAAGGCACTGCTCACCGGGTTGTCCACTACCGCCTCGGTGGCTTCCCCCAGCGCCAGGTAACGCCGCGCCAGCTTTTCCCGCCCCAACGTAGAGATAATCCAGCCCATGCCCGTGTATGATCGCACCAGTTCCGGCGCCGGACCGGCCCGCTCACCCGTGTTCAGCCCGTACAGCCCGGTAAATGCGCCCAGCAAAATGTCACCGGTGTATACGGTCATCTCGCCAAACTGGGACAGGCTGCGCAGCATCTCAATGTAGCGCGCCCGTTCGGCAGGCGAATCCGTAGCCACGCCCTTGGGCCACCAACGGTGCCCTACCTGGCGCACGATTTGCCCCAGCAGACCCACCACCTGGCCCAGCGGTTTTTGCGGAATGGAGCGGCCCAGCAGGGAAACGGCCGTCACAAAATACCCTTTCGCCTCAACCAGATTCCCCGAGTGAAAGTAAGCCATGCCTAAATTGCGATGTGCCGCCGCCTTTTCCAGCACGGTAGCGGGCAGCCCCGCCTGATACAGGTCGATGAGACTGCTTAGCAGGCGGATGGCGTCTTCGTAGGCGCCGTTATTCACCGCCTGCACCCCCGCCAGTGCCTTGTAGCGCGCCTCTTTTTGCCGGTCGCCCGCTTCCTGCCAATGGTAAGCCAGCGACGCCAGGTAAGAGGCATCGTCCGGAAACACCTGCTCGATGGCTTCGGCCACCTGGCGGTGCCGCGCCGACAGTCCGGCGCCTGGTTGCCCGGCCGCGGGCAGCCCGGCGGCTTCCAGGCTTTCTAGCAGCGTTTCGCGCAGCTTGTCGTGGCTAAAGCGCCACCGCTCGTATTGGAATTCGAGCACGGCCGTTTCTGCACACAAATTCAGCCAGCTGTCCAGCTCCTGGCCACCCGCTAGATGACGCAGCAGCGGCAAATTCAGCTCGCGCCCCACCACCGCCGCCAGCGCCAGCAAGTCAAACGCCTCGTCTGGCACGCGGCGCAGACGGCGCTCGATCACCTTCTGCATGCCTTGGGCAAACAGAGCCATCGGCAGCGTCGCCACGCCAATCTGGTCCAGGTGGCCAATCTCTTCGGCAAGGGTACGCACCACCTCCACGATGAAAAAGACGTTGCCCTCGCTCTGCTGCTTCAGCAGATTGACAATCTGCGGCTTCTGGCCGCCGTCGCCCAGCATGGAGCGGCTCAGGCGGGCAATCGCCGCCTCGTCCAGGCGGCTCAGTTGGATAACGCGGGCCTGCGGTAATTCCTGGGGCAGCAGCGGCCGTTCATCATCGCGGAACGTGCCCACCACCAGCAGCGGCAGGGACGGCACCTGGGCCAGCAGCCGCTTCAGCACCAGCAAATCTTCCGTCACCCACTGCAAATCCTCCAGCATGATGAGCAAGGGTTGGGTTTGCCGTTCAAAAACGGCCGCAATCACATTCAACAGGCGGATGTAGTTAGCCTGCGCCTCAATCGCGGGCGCATCGTCCACCTCAGTGCCCAGCAAATGGCCAATGTCCGGCACGATACCCTTCAGCACGCTGACCTCAAACTCCGACACTTCCGTCTGCAAAACCAGCGTGGCCAGGACGGTGCGCCACATCTGGTACGGGCTGGCCCCTTCGGAGATGGCCTGGCCGCGTACCACCAGCGCCCCGTTTACCAGCGCCTGTGTGCGCAGTTCATCCAGCAGGCGCGATTTGCCCACGCCGCTTTCCCCGGCCACCAGCCAGCCGCTGCCCTGCCCGGTCATTGCGGCGTTTAACGCCCCGGTGAGCTGCGCCAGCTCCGCCTCGCGCCCCACAAACGCCGCCGCCCGCAGGTAGCTTTCGCGAATTTCGATGCTTTCCGGCTGTGGATCGCCAAAACCCGCTTCCGCCAGGGCCGCCAGAACGGCCCGCGCCGCGCCATACCGCTCTGCCGGATCTTTGGCCATCAGCTGTCCCACCACCGCGCGCAGCGAAGGGGCCACCGGCAGGGCTTCCAGGTCCGGTGGCATGGTCAAAATCTGGCTGATGAGAAAGGGCAGCGACGGCCCGGCAAAGGGATGGCGCCCGGCAAAAAGCTGGTAGGCCACCGTGCCCAGGGCATACAAATCGGAGGCCACGCTGGCGGTACCGGACTGGAACAGCTCGGGCGCCATGTAATTGATGGTGCCAACAACGGCATCTCCGGCCGTTTGCGCCGCATAATCCCGCTCTACCGCCAGGCCAAAATCGAGCAGCTTGAGTTGGTCGCCGACAACCAGCATGTTGTCTGGCTTTAGATCGCGATGGATGATGCCGCGCTGGTGCAGGTAGGCCAGGGCTTCCAGGGCTTGCTGCAAGAAGGCGAGCTTGATGGAAAACGGCCGTTCCTCACAAGCAGCCACCACCGTTTGGGCATTTTGCAGCAGCTCCATGGTGAAATACGGCCGTTTCTCCCCATCAAAACCATAGTCCAGCACGCTGATAATGTGCGGGTGCCGCAGCGAGGCCAGGGTGCGGAACTCCTCGGCCAGGGCCACGCGGAAATCACGCGAATCGCGCCGTGAGGCAAACTGGAGCTGCCGTCCTTCAACCAGCACGCGCTTGAGAGCCACCAGGTCGCCCGTCAGCCGGTCCAGGGCGCGGTAAACGGCCCCCATACCGCCAGAACCAATCTCGCCAACAAAACGGTAGCGGTTGTTGAAAAAAGGTGCCAAGGTGGGTTGAGAAGCTGCCAATGTCATGCGGTTGTCTATGGTTTTATCGGGATTGCCAGGTTAAAGTGATTGACAGGGTGACAAGGTGACAGGGTGACCAGGTGACAGACTGTCAGATGATGCCCCTAGTCGGATCGGCTCCATTATACGCGGTTTACCTCGGGATGCCTCAAAAATCTCTGTGAAGCTCTGTGTCTTCTCTGTGGCTCTCTGTGTTCCGCTTTTTATTCAAAGCGCAGGGCATCGATTGGATTGAGCGCAGCGGCGCGGGAAGCGGGGTAGATGCCAAAAAAGAGGCCTACCGCCACGGAAAAACCCACAGCCAGGGCGATAGAGTTGAAGGTGACCGAGGTGTCGAGCTCGGGAACGGCCGTATGCACTGCCAGCGCCCCCGCAATCCCCAGCACAATGCCCAGCGCCCCGCCCAACACCGCCAGGATCACCGCCTCCGTCAGAAACTGGCCCAAAATGTCTAGCCGCTTGGCCCCCACCGCCTTGCGCAGCCCAATCTCGCGCGTCCGCTCCGTCACGCTCACCAGCATGATGTTCATAATGCCAATACCGCCCACCAGCAGCGAGATCGAGGCAATCGCTCCCAAAAATACCGTCAACACGCTGGTCACCGAGCCAAACGCATCCAGAAAATCCTGCTGTGTCAAAATCTGGAAATCATCTGCATCGCGGAAGTTGATGTTGTGCGACTGGCGCAGCACTTCCGAAGCGTCAATAATCACCCCTTCGATCGCTGCCTCATCCGCCGCCTGCATCAAAATGGCATCCACCAAAAAAGCGCCGGTGCGTTGACTGCGGTTGTTAAACAACCGTTCCTGGGCCGTTGTAAGCGGCACAATGGCAATATCATCCTGGCTGCCGCCAAACGCACTGGCGCCCCGTGTTTCCAAAATTCCAATCACCTGAAAGTTCAAGCCGTTGATCTTGATGTTCTCCCCCAGCGGATCAACATCATCAGGGAACAAATTCTCTACGGCTTCTGATCCCAGAACGACCACGCGGGAACGGCCGTTATATTCTGTGTCTGAATAAAAGGTGCCGCGAGCCACCGGCCAGCTCAGGGTTTGCGTGTAATCCGGCGTGGAGGCCCGCACCAGCAGTGAATGCGTTTGCCCCTGGTACTGCAAATTTGCGTCACGCAGTAAAGCTGGCGAGACGGAAACAGCGCCAGGGACAACGGCCGTGTCAGCCAACAATTCACCGTCTCGCAGCGTCAACGAAGACTCTACCAACGGGTCACTACCCGGGCGGCCCGGCTCCTCCTGCACGGGGATGATAAATACCAGGTTGCTGCCCAGCCCGGAAAACTGCTCCGCCACAAAACGGGTCACGCCATCGCCAATCGACAGCAGCGTAATCACCGCCGCCACGCCAATCATGATGCCCAACATCGTCAGCGCCGCACGCAGCTTATTCGCCCCCAGGCTCGCCAAAGCAATCCGCAAATTCTCAATAACCATACTAAAAACTCATAACCACAGATTGCACAGATTTCACGGATATAGCATTTTCATCTGCGTAATCTGTGCAATCTGTGGATGATTTATTCATACCGCAGTGCATCAATCGGGTTCAATCGCGCTGCCCGCGTAGCCGGGTACAGCCCAAAAAAGAGCCCCACCCCGGCCGAAAAGCCAATCGCCAGGGCCACCGAATTCCAGTCCAGCGCCGGGTCCAGCAGCGGCGACAAATCGCTGATCACCGCTGCACCCACTGCTCCCAGCGCCAGGCCAATCAGCCCGCCCACGCTGGCGATCACCACCGCCTCCACCAAAAACTGCGTCAAAATATCCCGGTACTTGGCGCCCACCGCTTTGCGCAGGCCAATCTCGCGCGTGCGCTCCGTCACGCTCACCAGCATGATGTTCATGATGCCAATCCCGCCCACCAGCAGTGAAATCCCGGCAATCACCCCCAGGAAAATCGTCAGCACGCCGGTGATCTCGCCAAACGCGCCCAGCAGCTCCGACTGGCTCAAAATGGTGAAGTCATCCTCATCACGAAAGGTGATGTTGTGCTCTTCGCGCAGCACTGCCTCCATCTGGATGATGGCGGCATCCTGCCGCTCCTCGCTAACCACCTGGGCGTAAATCACGTCAATCCGCAGCTCGCCATCGGCCCGGCGCGCCGGAAACAGGCGCTGCTGCGCCGTAGTAACTGGCACCAGCACCACATCATCCTGGTCGTTGAAGCCAGAGCCGCCCTTCTCTTCCAACATGCCGATGATGCGGAAGTTCACATTGTTGATACGAATATCTTCGCCGATGGGGAATTCACCTGCCTCAAACAGCTCGTCATACACCGATTGGCCAATGACGGCCACGCGGCTGCCGCTGGCCACATCCTGCTCGGTAAAAAAGGTGCCCAACGCCGGGTAAAAGTTGCGCACCAGGGGAAACTGCGTGTTGGTGCCAGAAATCGTCGTGCGTGTCTCCTGCCCGCCCCGCGAAACGATGGCCGGGCGGTCGTAGCTGGGCACCACGCCCAGCAGATCCGGCACGCGAAACGGATCGGACAGCGCTACGGCGTCAGACAGCGTCAGGCCTGCGCCGCCTGCCCTGGCCGGGCGGGGATCACTGGGATCGATATCGCCAGGAAAAACAAAGAGCAGGTTGTTGCCCAACCCCTGGAACTCCTGTATGACCACCGCTTCCACGCCGCGTCCTACGGAGATGAGGGTAATCACCGCCGCCACGCCAATGATGATCCCCAGCATGGTGAGGAAAGTGCGCAGCTTGTTCACGGTCAGCCCCACGAGGGCGAGGCGGATGCTTTCGAGTAGGTTCATGGTTTATGGTCGTTGCGCAGCAAGTTGCATGTGGCAAGGTGCAAGTAAATTTAGCCAATCTAGACTTGCAACCTGCAACCTGCCACTTGCAACCCCGCGCTTCATTGTAATAAGGTGTCAGACGGCCGTTCCGTCTCCCCGGCCACCAACGGATCCTCAATCTTCTCATCCCGCACAACCAGGCCATCGGCCAGAGTGACAACCCGGTTGGTGTGGCGGGCAATCCACGGATCGTGCGTCACAAACACCACGGTGATGCCCCGTTCCCGGTTGAGCTGCTGGAAAATCTGCATCACCTCCGTGCCCGACTTGCTGTCCAGGTTGCCCGTGGGCTCGTCGGCCAGGATGATGGCCGGTTCATTCACCAGGGCACGAGCGATGGCCACCCGCTGCTGCTGCCCGCCGGACAGCTCGCTCGGCTTGTGGCCCAGCCGCTCGCCCAGCCCTACCATTTGCAGCGCTTCCTGCGCCTTTTGCGCCCGCTGCCGCTTGCCCGCATAAACCAGGGGCAGCTCCACCTGCTGCAAGGCCGAGGTGCGCGGCAGCAGGTTAAAGCTCTGGAACACAAAGCCGATCTTGCGGTTGCGTACATCGGCGAGGTCATCTTCGCTGAGATTGCTCACGTCGGTGCCGTCCAGCAAGTAGGTGCCGCTGGTGGGTTTGTCCAGCGCTCCCAGCATGTTCATCATCGTCGATTTGCCGGAGCCAGACGGCCCCATGATCGACAAAAATTCGCCTTCGTAAATGGAAAGCGTCACCCCGTTCAGCGCCCGCACCTGGTGCTCGCCCATCGTGTACACCTTGGTGAGATCTTGGATGGTAATGACGGGTTTACGGCCGTTCTCGTTCATGTTTCGCCTTAATTTGCCACAGAGGGCACAGAGATTTTAGAGATTTTTCTCTTTTTCCTCTGTGCCCTCTGTGGCCAAAACTATTCTTCCGACCCGAAGATATTGAAGCCTTCGCGGTCGTTGGTCAACACCACGGTGTCGCCCGCGCTCAGGCCCGCCAGCACCTCGCTGAACTGCTCGTTACGCAGGCCGGTTTCCACCACCACCTCTTCAATGGTGCCATCGACTTGCTGTAAGTTCACAAATGCCTCACCCGTCTCTCGGTTCAGACGGATGGCCCAGTTGGGCACGATGAGCACGTCGGCCACCTCATCCACTACAATCGAGGCGCTGGCGCTCATGCCCGGCCGCAAATCCTCCGACTGGGCCGAATCGATGTTGATCGTCACCAGGTAGGTCACCACACCTCCGGAGCTGGCCGAGGTAGGCGCAATTTCAGCGATAGTGCCGGAAACGGCCGTGTCCGGCAGCGCATCCACAGTCACCTCGACCTCCTGTCCCAGGGCAATCTGGTCAATGTCAATCTCGTCCACGCTCACCGTGATGTGGAACGCCTCTTCGTTCACCACGGTGATAGCTGGCTGGCCGGGCGAGGCCAACTCGCCCGCGTTGATGAGCACATTGGCCACCGTGCCCGCAATCGGCGCCACAATTTGCGACTGCGCCAGCCGCAGCTCGGCCAGCGCCAGGTTGGTTTGGGCGGCGGTGACCTGCGCCTCCAGCACGGCAATCTCGTTTTCGCTGGGCCGCTCCAGCAGGCGATCATATGCGGCCCGCGCCCGGGCCAGGTTGGCTTCGGCAGCCTGGACGTTGCCCTGTGCCGCCTGGACGCCCGCCTGGGCATTGGCAATCGCCGCATCGGCTAACTGAATATCGGCAGGGCGAGCGGCCGTTTGTACATCGGTCAGGGCCGCCTGGGCAGCCGCCAGCGAGGCATTGGCACTTTGCAGCGCAGCCCGGGCAGCTTCTTCCGGCGCTCCCAGGCCTGGGCAAACTTCCTCTCCAGTGGGCGACGTAAAGCAATCCAGCGTCCTATCATAAGTATCCTGGGCATTTTTCTGGGCCTGCTGCGCCGACGCCAGGTTAGCCTCTGCCTGCGCCACCTGTCCCGGCGTCGCCCCGGCCAGGAGCTGGGCTTTTTGGGCGTTGGCTTGCAAAACGGCCGCTTCCGCCGAAGCCAGATTCGCCTGCGCCACCGCCACGTTGGCCTCCGCGGCGGCAATGTCTGCCTCGGCACTGGCCAGCGTCGCCGCCGATGGCGCGGCGTCCAGCCGCTGCTGCAGCATCAGCTCCTGGATGCGCCGGGCATCTTCCGCCTGCTGCACTGCCAGGGCCAGCTCATCGGTGTTGAGCGTAGCCAGCACGTCCCCTTCAGCCACCACCTGGCCGCGCACCACGTTCACCTGCTGGACCGTACCCCCAAAACCGAAGGTCAACGACACCAGCGACTCCGGCTCGATGGAGCCAACGGCGTTCACCGTTGCCGTCACCTGACCCCGTTCCACCACGGCTTCACGAAGTACCTGGGGAACGGCCGTTGCTGCGGCCGTTTGTCGCTGTCGCACAAGAAAAAATCCCGCAACCAGCAGGACAATAATACCAACAATAACTGCAACTCTACGCATTTTTAGCTAACCGACTCCTTATCGATGGGCCTCAACCGACATCAATTTTTCCTGTTGCCCAGCAAAAGCTTCGCTGCCAAATATGTGGGCAAAACCTTTGCAGCGCAAAGGTGAATTATACGGAACTGTGAAAAAATGCACATATGACTCCCAAAAATCACAACAATTGTTAACCTTTTCTCCAGGCGTAGTTGCTGGGCATTTTTTCTTATGTTAGAATTGTGAAAACTTACACGAATAAATTGAGCAATCATTCTATCAGACAGTTCTTCAATATCTTATCTACAGAAAAAAGTGTCTGTAAATACCCGAGGACAATACGCTGTGACAAGTGAAATACCAGACATTGTCATTGGCCGTCTACCCATCTACTTGCGTGAACTTACTCGCTTAGCTGAAGAAGAAGGCAGAATTAATACGTCTTCCCATGAGTTGGGGAAACGTTTAGGCATTAGCTCAGCGCAAATCCGGAAGGATTTGTCTCACTTTGGTGAATTTGGCAAGCAGGGTACCGGTTACCACATCAATTATCTTATCGAAAAATTACGAGAAATTTTGCATCTGACCAGAGAGTGGGATGTGGCCCTGGTGGGCGCCGGTTATTTGGGCCACGCCCTGGCCCATTACCACGGCTTTGAACACCGCGGCTTCCGTATCTCCTGGATTTTTGATAACGATCCAGCCAAGATTGGTGAACAGATGGACCAGTTGGTTGTTTTGGACGTGGCTAAACTGGAGCAGGTGATTCAAGAAAATGACATAAAAGTGGCGGTCATTGCCGTGCCCGCTAACTATGCGCAAGAAATTACCGACCGGTTGGTGGCGGTAGGGGTACGTTCCATTTTGAGCTACGCCCCGATTCATCTAAACGTGCCACCTGGGGTGGAAATCAGCTACAGTGACCCCGTCATCCAGCTCCAACGCATGACGTATTACCTGTCCTGACACAGCCGAACTTCTCAAACATAAAAAAAGCCCTGGCAGTGGTCAGGGCTTTTTTGTTGCAGGTTGCGTAACTACAAATCGGGAATGCTGCGCTGCAAAATGGGCAGTTCGGCCAGGGCCTTGCCTGCGCCCAGGGCGGTACAGGCAATGGGGTTATCCGCCACGTAGGCAGGCACACCCGTCTCGCGGGTGAGCAGCGTATCAATTTCACGCAGCAGCGCCGTGCCACCAGCCAGCGCCATACCGCGGTCAATGATGTCTGAAGAGAGTTCCGGGGGCGTTTTGGCCAACACGGCTCGCACCACGTTCACAATGGCCGCCAGTGGTTCAGCAATCGCCTCCACCACTTCGCTGGAGGTGATGGTGATGGTTTTGGGCAGGCCCGCCACCTGATCCCGACCTTGGACCTGCATATCTAGCTGCTCATCCAGGTCAACGGCCGATCCAATCTTGATTTTGATCGCTTCGGCCGTTGGCTCACCAATCACCAGGTTGTACTTCTTGCGAATGTAGTTAATGATGGCTTCGTCGAGGTGCACCCCACCCACACGCACCGATTCGGCACACACGATGCCGTTCATGGAGACAACGGCCGCTTCTGTCGAACCGCCGCCCATATCGATGATCATGTTACCGGTGGGAGTGCCGATGGGTAAACCAGCGCCAATCGCCGCCGCCAGAGGTTCAGGAATGAGGTGGACCGGATCACGCGCCCCGGCGGCCAGGGCCGCTTCCTTCACGGCGCGCCGCTCCACGCTGGTGACGCCGTAGGGCACGCTGATCATCACCACCGGTTTGCGCAGGCGCAGCCGCCCGGCCACCTTGCCGATGAAATATTCCAGCATGCCCTGGGTGACAAAGTAGTCGGCAATCACGCCATCGCGCAACGGCCGTATCACTTCGATTGCTTCGGGGGTACGGCCGTACATCTCCTTGGCCGCGCGCCCCACTTCCACAATCGTCGTCTTGTTTTCGTCCTCCCGAATGGCCACAACCGAGGGCTCCTGGAGCACCACGCCCCGCCCCTGATCATGAACCAGGACATTCACCGTGCCCAAATCAATGGCCACATACGGCGTAAAAATTGCCACAGTTAGCCTTCATCCTGGCGTGGTGAACCCGTGCCTGTCGCCAATTCTCGCCGCCGCCGCCCGGCATGCCGCCGACCAACATCCAGCCGAATTTGCGCCCGCATCAAAGAAGCCTGGATCTGCGCGTACTGGTCCGGATCTTGCACCGCACCCTCTTTCATCGCCTGCAAGGCACGCTCACGAGCGCGATCGGCCCGTTCTAGATCAATCTCTTCAGCCTGTTCCGCAGAATCAGCCAGCACGACCACCTTGTTTGGCTGCACTTCGGCATAGCCGCCGCCAATGGCAAAATGCTCTTCTTCACCATTGGGATGACGCACCCAAACATCGCCAAAAGCCAGGGTCGTCAGCAGCGCCGTGTGGTGGGGCAAAATACCCATCCGCCCTTCTGTCCCGGGCAAGGAAACAGAAGCCACCTGTTGGCTAAAAACCAATCGCTCCTGCGTCACAATGTCACATTGAATAGTCATAATTCACCAAGTTCGGTAATCGGTATTCCGTAAACGGTAATCGGTAATCGATTTCTTACCGATAACCGATAACCGTTCACCGACTACTACACAGCTGCGCGCAGACGTTCTGCCTTCTCCACAGCCTGGTCGATGGTACCAACCATGTAGAATGCCTGCTCTGGCAGGTCGTCGTGTTTGCCGTCTAGAATTTCCCGGAAGCCGCGCACGGTCTCGCGAATCGGCACGTACTGCCCTTGCAAGCCGTGGAACTTCTCGGCCACAAACATGGGCTGGCCCAGGAAACGCTCAATCTTACGGGCGCGGGCTACCAGCAGTTTCTGGTCTTCGCTCAATTCGTCAATGCCCAAAATGGCGATGATGTCCTGCAGGTCGTTGTAGGTTTGCAGCACCTGCTTCACCTCGCGGGCGGTGCGGTAATGTTCTTCACCCACCACATCCGGCTGCAAAGCGCGGCTGGACGACGACAGCGGATCCACGGCCGGGAAAATACCCTTGGCAAACACACCGCGGTCCAGCGTGAGGCTGGCGTCGATGTGGGCAAAGGTCACCACCGGCGCCGGATCGGAGTAGTCATCGGCCGGTACGTAGATGGCCTGCAGGGAGGTGATGGACCCTTTCTTGGTAGAGGTAATACGCTCTTGCAGGGCGCCCATTTCCGCCGCCAGGGTGGGCTGGTAACCCACCGCGCTGGGCATACGGCCGAGCAGCGCAGACATTTCAGAACCGGCCAAAACGTAGCGGTAAATGTTGTCAATAAAGAGCAGCACATCACGCCCTTCATCACGGAAATATTCAGCCATGGCCAGACCGGTGAGGGCCACACGCAGACGCACGCCGGGCGTTTCGTTCATCTGGCCAAACACCATTGCCACAGAATCTTGCACGCCGTACTCCTGCATTTCGTAATACAGGTCGGTACCTTCACGGGTGCGTTCGCCCACACCGGCAAACACGGACACACCTTCGTGCTCACGCGCCACGGAGCGAATCAGCTCAGCAATGGTCACGGTTTTACCCGTTCCAGCCCCGCCGTAAATGCCCGTTTTACCACCCTTAATAAACGGGGCGATGAGGTCGATGACCTTCATACCTGTTTCAAAGGTTTCCAAAACGGTGCTTTGATCCTGGAATACCGGTGCGTCACGGTGAATGGGATAATACACGTCCGATTCGGGCGTCGGATAGCCGTCGATGGCGTTGCCGACCACATCAAAAATACGGCCAAGTGTCACCGGACCTACTGGCACCCGGATAGGCGCACCGGTTGTCTCCACATCCAAACCACGCGGCAAACCATCGGTGGAACCCATGGCCACGGTACGGACCAACCCACCACCGATGTGCTGTTGAACTTCCAGCACCAAATTGCCGCTTTCGGTTGCCACATTTAGCGCTTCATAAATTTCTGGAATGTCTTCATCTGCAAATTCAACGTCTACTACCACACCGCGAATTGCAGAAATCTTGCCTGTAGCCATGTAATCCTCCAAATTATCCTTGGGCCAATGCCTCGGCGCCACCCACGATGTCTAAGATCTCGCTGGTGATGCTGCTTTGCCGCGCCTTATTGCGCTCCAATGTCAATATCTCTACCAATTCACCCGCGTTGTCTGTGGCATTGTTCATGGCCACATACCGGGCGCTGTGCTCACTGGCCTGCGATTCCAAAACGGACTGGTACACCTGCAAGTCGGTGAACCGGGGCACAACCGTGTTGAGCAGGGCTTCGGGTCCGGGTTCGTATTCGTAAATCCGGTCCGAAACGCCAGAGAGGTCCACGTTGGAGACATATTCGGCCACGGCCATATCGCTGAAGTCGGTTGGTTTGAGGGGCAGCAGTTGTTTGATAGACGGCCGTCTCGCAATCAAATTAATAAAATCGGTATAGCCCACAAACACCAGGTCCACTTTGCCGCTCAAAAAGTCATCCGTTACCAGCTGCGAAATCGGCGTCACGTCCAAAATCGAGGGGGCGTCCGGGATGCTGTCGAACGAGGCCACCACGTTGTAGCCGCGACGAATCATCAAGTCGCGCCCTTTACGGCCTACCGCGATGATTTCAGCAGGCACGTCCCAGGCGCGCAGGAAACGCTCGGCATACGCCACCATGTTGCTGTTAAACGCCCCGGCCAGACCCCGATTGCCCGTCATCAAGATAAGAGAAATCTTCTTGATCTCGGCGCGCGCCGTCAGCAGGGGATGGCCGTTTTGGCTCACACCCGGCTGGGAGGCCAGGTTGTTCAGAATTTCAAATGCTTTACCAGCATAAGCCCGCGTCGCTTCCACCTGTCGCTGCGCCTTGTTGGCTTTGGAGGCAGAAACGGCCGCTAACGCACTGGTCACCTGAGAGATATTCTTGATACTTTTAATACGCTTGCTTAACTCGCGTTCGGTAGCCACAAATCTCTCCTACTTATGAACTTGTCCAGCTCGCGTTAAAGTCCTCAATCGCCTGGCGCAAATTCGCTTCGATGCTGTCATTCCACGCACCGGTTTTCAAGGGCGCCGCCACTTCGGGGCGAGCTGTATCCACGTAGCGCACAAATTCACGCTCCCAGCGGGAAATTTCGCGGACGGGAATTTTATCCAGGTAGCCGCGCGAACCGGCATAAATGAGCATGACCTGGTGCTCCAATGGCCAGGGGCTGTACTGCGGCTGCTTCAAAAGCTCCATCAGGCGCTCACCACGAGCCAGCTGGCGCTGCGTGGCCGCATCCAGGTCGGAACCGAACTGAGCAAACGCCGCCAATTCGCGGTACTGCGACAGGTCCGACTTCAAACCACCCGACACCTTGCTCATGGCACGCTTCTGCGCCGCGCTACCGACACGAGACACCGACAGGCCGGTGTTGATGGCCGGACGCTGACCAGCGTTGAACAGGTCTGTTTCCAGGAAGATCTGGCCGTCGGTAATGGAGATAACGTTGGTGGGGATGTAGGCCGACACGTCACCGAGCAGGGTCTCGATGATGGGCAGAGCGGTGAGGGAACCGCCGGTGCCGGGCCGCTTAGCCACTTCGTACTGGTCCTCGCCCAATTCCTTGAGCGCTTTTTCGTAATGTTCGGCTTCCAGGTTACCGAAATAGACTTCGCCGTTTACGCCCTGGGTCTCGGCGGTTACTTCGGTGCCTTTTTCCACAATGATCCATTCATCCCGCAGACGAACGGCCCGTTCCAGCAGGGTGCTGTGCAGGGAGAAAATGTCGCCGGGATACGCTTCACGGCCAGGCGGGCGGCGCAGAATGAGAGACATCTGGCGGTAGGCCCAGGCGTGTTTGGACAGGTCGTCATAAATCACCAGCGCATCGCGACCGCTGTCCATAAATTCTTCGCCGATGGTACAGCCGGTGTACGGGGCAAAATATTGCAGCGGGGCGGGGTCAGAGGCGCCAGCCACTACCACGGTGGTGTATTCCATCGCGCCGTGCCGTTCCAGAGTGTCTACCACCTGGGCTACCTGGCCTACACGCTGGCCAATGGCCACGTAGATGCAGAGCATGCCCTGCCCTTTCTGGTTGATGATGGTATCCAGGCAAATGGCGGTTTTACCCGTCTGCCGGTCGCCAATGATGAGTTCACGCTGGCCGCGGCCAATGGGGAACATGGCGTCGATGGCGATGATACCGGTCTGCACTGGGGTGTCTACCCCTTTACGCTCAATAACGCCGGGGGCAGTCCTCTGAATGGGACGAATTTTGGTGGTGTTGAGCGGACCTTTACCGTCTACGGGATTGCCCAGGGGATCAACCACACGGCCGATCAGGGCATCACCCACGGGTACGGAGGCGATACGGCCGGTGGCCCGCACTTCATCGCCCACTTCGATATCGGCGTAGTCACCCATGATCACGACACCGACCAGCTTAGCTTGAAGGTCCAACGCCAGGCCAGCAACGCCGCTGCTAAACTCCACCAACTCGTTGGCTTTTACGTCAGCCAGACCATTGACCAGAGCGATGCCATCGTAAACGGCCGTTACCGTACCCACACTGCGCGCCTCAACTTTATGGTCGAAGTCCTGAATTTGCTGTAAGAGTGAATCCGTGATGTTCTTAAAATCTGGGGCAAGGGTTGCCATCCACCAACCTCCTATAAGAGTCCATGATGTGTACCACGGCATTGTGCACCGAGCGTTCTGTTCAAAACCGTGCTACCCTGATTTTGCCGACGCTCATTGCCCAATGCTACAAAATTATGCAGGCCGTACACACCGATGCTGAAGATTTTTTATTTCTTGTTAATCGAAAGATTTTTGTCTTACCGTGTGGCCTTCCGTACCACAACAGCGAGGAGCATTGCTATTGGGGGCAGGATTTACCTGCCAGATGCCCTGGAATGCGCCGAAAATATACCTTACCTATGGCCATTTGTCCAACGATTCACAATCGAGCACGGCCGTTTTGGAGCAGGTTTATTCAGGCGAGTTGTCTATTTGTGTTTTTTATCACAAGCTGGCTGTGGCGTCAACGTGCAGATCAGTTGAGGTGTGGATAAACTTGCGCCATGTCTAAACGCATCACTGAGGCAAAACGGCCGTCTGCTCGTGTCCATGGCCCCTACCGTTGGGGACTTTTACTGCTCATCCTGCTGGCCTTTGGCCTGCGGCTGCCCAATGCTGAACTGTTCAGCTTTTGGACCGATGAAGGGCTGACGCCGCTGCGCGCCAGCTACAGCATTACCGAGATTTTGAGCAACCACGTTACCATCCAGGACGGTGTCACCAACGACACCCATCCACCGTTTTTCTTTTTGATCGTTCATTTTACGCGCCAGCTTTGGGGCGAAACTGATTTTGCTTACCGCTACCCGGCATTGTTGGCAGGTGTGCTGCTGATCCCTTTGCTGGCGGCCATCGCCCGGCAGATGCGGGATTGGCAGCTGGGTTTGGTGGTAGCGGCGCTAACGGCCGTTAACCCCCTGCAAATCTGGTATGCCAACGAAGCGCGCATGTATACCCTCGCTGTGCTGCTGGTAACGGCCGCTTCCTACGTGTTGTGGCGAGCCATTACCGAACCCGCGGTCCACAAGCTGGTTCAACGGCTGTTTTTGTACATGCTGCTGGCCGGGCTGGCGTTTTATACCCACTACACGGCCGCGCTGCTTATCGCCGGGCAGGCGGTTTTTTGGGTGCTTGTTTTGTGGCGGCGTGGCTATAAGCGGCTGCTGGGCGGAACGGCCGTGCTGGCCTTGCTCATTGCCGCCCCGCTTATTCCCTTCACCGTGCCGCGCTTTTTTCACGGCTATGAAGCCAACTTTCATTATGTCTCTCCCGGGATCATGCTCCAAGACGTGGTGCGCTTTTTTGCCCTGGGGCGCAGCGTGAATTTTGAAGCGATCGGCATCACCCTGTTGAACATTGGCGCGTTTTTGCTGCTGCTGGTGGGGCTATGGGGGGCCAAAGGGGCGTGGAAACGGCCGTTCCTCCTCGTCTGGCTGCTGGCCATTGTGCTGGGGCTGATGGCCGGATCGCTGGTCAAGCCGATGTACCAGGGGGTACGCCACATCATGCTGGGCAGCCCCGCATTTTTGCTGCTGCTGAGCTACGGAATTGTCACGCTGGTGCAGGGGCTGCGGGCTGCGTCCAGTCGCGCCCGTCTGGCCTGGGGTGTGGGGCTGGCGCTCAGCATTGCCGTGGTAACCGTTGGGCCGGTGCTGGCACTGGACAACTATTTCCGCGGCCGTTTTGGCAAGGATGATTTTCGCAGCCTGATCGAGTACGTCGAAGCGCGGGCAGGCGACCATGACGTTTTCCTTTACAACAACGCCATCCTGCTGCCCCTGCACGACCATTACCGGCAGCGCCTGGATGTGGCCGTGACTGCCTCGCCCATCTATCCATACCGGGCCGACACCAGCCCGCCGCAGCTGGCTACCCTGGCCCAAACTTACGACCGCATCTGGCTGGTCACCGACCCTCCCGCCGACGGCCGTGACGCCAACGCCACCGTGCGCCAGTGGCTCGATGACAACCTGCTGCTGCTGGAAAGCACTTTTTTTGACTCGGAAACGGTGGAGGTGCACCTGCGCGCCTACGACACCGGACCGACTGAAGCGGCCGATTTGCCGGAAGACGGCCGTTCCCTCAACCTGCATTGGCCCAACTATCCGGCTCTGGTGGGCGCCGCTTACCGCGTGGCGGAGCCGGTCACCCAACCGGTCATCTGGCTGGATCTATACTGGCAGGGCGAAGCGCCCACGCCGCTGGACGGCCTGCGCTTTCAGCTGCAGGGGCCTGACGGCCGTTTGGGCTGGCAGCTGGTGGAAACGGCCGTTGATGCCCAACAATCGTGGCAGGCCAGCGGGCTGAACCGGCGCAGTTACGCCATTCCCCTGCCCAGCGGCACGCCACCGGGCCGCTACACCATCCTGGTCCAGCCGCTGCACCTCAGCGACGTGCCCCAGGTGCTTGGCGATCCACAGGTCATTGGCGAACTCGCCATCGCCCCAGACACCACTCCCCTGGCCGACTGGCCGCGCCAGCCACCGGCGGCCAGCTTTGGCAACGGCGTGATGCTGCGCGACATGGCTTTGGCCGATACGGCCGTGCGTCCCGGCCACAATCTGCCCTTCACCCTCTTCTGGGAGATTTCCAGCACCGAAACACTGAACGATTTACAGTACGATCTCATCGTGACGGCGGCCAATGGCACCGTTTTGCGCCGCCAGGGTGGTGCGCCGGGGGCTAACTGGCTGGACGAATGGCAGCCAGGCCAGCGGCTGCGCGAACCCAACGGCCTCTATTTTCCGCCGGAAACCGTGCCGGGCACCTACCGGCTGGAGATGCAGCTGCGGCAGAGTGAGGATGTGGTGGATGGACGGCCGTCCTGGTGGCCTTTTGCCCAGGAAACGATTACAGTGGGCACGATTGAAGTGACGCCCTGGCCGCTGGAAACGGCCGTACCGCAAAACACCATCCCGGTGGAAGCCCAGTTTGGCAGCCACATCCAGCTGCACAGCTACGATTTGTCCGTGAACCCAGGACAGTTAGAACTGACTTTGTACTGGCAGGCGCAGTCCGTGCCGGAAACCAGCTGGTTTGTCTTTGTGCACCTGGTTGATGCCTCGGGTGAGATTGTGGCCCAGCGGGATTTTGTCCCGGCAGAAGGGCTCCGGCCAACCACCGGCTGGCGGGCCAATGAAGTCATCGAGGACGTGCACCGGTTGGCGCTGCCGCCAGACTTGCCGCCGGGGCAGTACCGGCTGCGGGTGGGCCTGTTTGAACCCGACAGCTTTGGTCGGCCGTTGGTCACCCAAAACAACCAGCCCCAACTCGACAACCAGCTCATCCTAACGGAGCTCACCCTGCCATGAAACAACGCCTGCTGCCGCTGATTCTAGCCTGTTACCTGCTGATCACCGTGGCTTACGGCGTGGTCAACCCGCTGTTTGAAGCGCCGGATGAGCATTGGCACTTTTTTACGGCTGTCTACATCGCCGAAAACAAACGCCTGCCGGTTGTTGAGGCAGAATACGACACCTGGCTGAGCCAGGAAGCGGCCCAACCGCCGCTGTATTACCTGCTCGGCGCGGCGCTCATTGCCCCCTTCGACACCAGCGATGCCCGCGAGGTAGTGTGGCTCAATCCTTTTGGCACCCAGGGCATTGGCAATGCCACTGCGCTGGTGAACCGTAACCAGGTCATCCACACGGCCGCTGAAGTATGGCCCTGGCAGGGCACGTTCCTGGCAGCGCACGTGCTGCGGCTGTTTTCTACGCTGCTGGGATTGGGCACGCTGCTGGGCATTTACCACAGCGGCCGTCTGCTCTGGCAGCAGCGCCCGGAGCTGCCGCTGGTGGCCACGGCGCTGGTGGCCTTTTTGCCCCAGTTTAACTTTCAGCATGCGGCCGTTAGCAACGATCCGCTCATCATTTTTCTGAGTACGGCCGCTCTGTGGCAGCTCATCTGGCTCTGGCAGCGCCCGGTAACCCGTAAGCGTTTGCTGCTGCTGGGTTTCACCATTGGCCTGGCGGCGCTGAGCAAAAACGCCGGGGTGCTGCTGCTGCTCTTTGCCGCTGGGGTGCTGGCGGTGCGTCATTTAAAGGAGAAAGCCGCGGATTTTGCGGATTGGCGTGGATTTTCTTTCTTATCTTTCGGGGTTTGGGGCTTGGAAGCGGCCGTTTACCTCCTCCTCCCCGTCCTGCTGCTGGCTGGCTGGCTGTGGTGGCGCAACTGGCAGCTGTACGGCGACTGGACCGCCACCAGCCAGTTCATTCGCATCGCGGGCGGTGACCGGGATTACACGCTACTCCAGGTGCTGGCGGAAAGCGGTGGCCTGTGGCGCTCGCTCTTTGCCGTGTTTGGCTGGTTTAACCTGCTGGCGCCCGCCTGGGTGTATTGGGTGTGGAATGGATTGGCGGCGGTGGGGCTAGTTGGCATTGTGAAGTCAGTTATTGGAGAGTGGAGATTGGAGAGTGGAGATTCTTTTCGGGCACCGGTCTCCAATCTCCAATCTCTAATCTCCCGTTCCTTGCCGCTGCTGCTGTTTGGCTGGGTGCTGGCCGTGTATGCCGGGCTGTTGCTGTTTATGCTGCGCACCCCGGCGGCGCAGGGGCGGCTGCTGTTTCCCGCCATTTTGCCGCTGGCGTTGGGGCTGGCTTATGGACTGGCCAGCTGGCGCTGGCGGCCGCTGTTGTGGCTGGCTCCTGCCCTGGCGCTGCTGACCACGCTGTACAGCCTGTGGGGTGTCATTGCCCCGGCCTACCGAACCCCGCCCATTCTCGCTAACTTACCTGACGAAGCAGAGCCGATGAACCTGGAGATGGGCGCCGGGCTGAGGCTGGTGGGGGTGACGATGGAAACGGAAACGGCCGTTCCCGGCGACACAATCTGGTTCACCCTCTACTGGCAGGCGGAGAGCATCCCCCAGGTACCACCTGAGCTGGTAGTGAATATTTTGGGCCGCTCGCTGACGCTGCTGGGCAGCAGCCACGCCTTCCACGGCAGGGGGCTGTATCCGGCGACGCAGTGGCCCACCGGCAGCATCGTGGCCGACCGGATGGGCGTGCGGCTGGACAAAACCATCGAGGCGCCGGTGCTGGCCAACCTGTTTGTACGGCTGGTGGATGATGTATCGTTGGACCCGGAAAGCGTACTGGTGAGCCGCGTCAAAATTGTGCCAGACGCGTGGCCGGATCCGACCAGTCCAGTTTTGGCGGAGATTGGCGGGGCGGTGCAGGTAACGGCCGTTTCCAATCCACCCCCTCAAGCCAACCCTGGCGACACAATCGTCATCGACGTCACCTGGCAGGTCACTGCACCACCGCAGGCCGACTGGACCACGCTGCTGCACCTGGGCGAAGCCAACCAACCGCCGCTGGCCACGGGAGACAGCCCGCCGCTGGCTGGCGATTATCCCACCCACGTTTGGGCCGCAGGTGAGGTGTTTTCCGACCAGTACACGCTCACCATTCCGGCTGATGTGCCAGACGGCCGTTACCCCCTCTGGCTGGGCATGTACCGCAGCGACACCATCGAGCGCCTGCCGCTGACCGTTAACGGCGAACCACAGCCCAATTCGGTCTACCAGATTGGCACGATTGAAATTGTCTCTCCATAAAGATTTTCGCCTCCCATTTGTCATTCTGACCGAAGGGAAGAATCCCTCTGAAGATCGTCCGTGTAAATTATAGCGAGTGCAAAAGTCGGTTTAGAGGGATGCTTCGGGGGACCTCAGCATGACAGTTGGTGGACAGCATGCAGTCAAGGTGTTATGGTGATAGTTTGCAGCTGCACCCTGTCGCCGAGTTCGCTGCGGGGGCCGCTGGCGGGCAGGCGTTGGCCGGTAGCCAGCAGGTAGAGGCCTACCTGGAGCTGGTACTCACCAGGCGGCACAGCGGCAAGCCAGGAACGGCCGTCCACCACCATTTCCCCCTCACCCCAAAACGATGTTGGGTACAGGCCGTCTAGCGGCTGGCCGTCCTGCCCGGCCACAAATTCCCCCTCTGGCGTCAGCAGGTGCACAAAAACGGTGTAATCCTCCGTGATGGAACCAGCCGCCTGCCAGTAAAACGTCAATTCCAGCGGTTCGTCCTGCGCCACGGTGTCTGGCACAGTGGCGTGGCTGAGCACAATTCCCTCGCCAAACTGGGTGCCGATGGGTTGGGCCTGGGGCGGAACGGCCGTTGCCTCCGGCGGCATCTTCAAGCGGGCCATGTTGATGGTCACGTTCCCTTCCGCATCCCGGATTGGCAGCGGAAATTCGGTGTCCGGCTGGCGGAGCGACAGTTGGACAGTGTAAGCGGCTGGCGCCTCAGTTGGCAAAGTGAATGTGTAGGTGTCGCGCAGCAGCTGCCCGGCGGTGAGATTGCTCAGCACGGTGAAGCCGGGATTGGGATTGACAATCGTTTGCTGGGGCACACCCTGGCCATCCAGCAAGGTCAGCACCACTTCGTAGGCGGCGGCGGGCGGGCGGAGCGCCTGCCAGTACAGCGTCAGCTGGTTAGGCAGTGTGGTCTCGACGCCGATCAGCTGAATTTCGTTGCTGAAGTTACCGGCTGGTGGGGTTGGGATGTTGGGGATACGGCCGTCCACCACATACACCACCAGCGGCGAATTGGCCCGATCCAGCCAGACAATCTTGCCCAGCAACAGCAGCAGCGCCAGCCCCGCTGTTAAACCAGGAACAAACCACAGCCAGGAAGGAGGAATTGGAGATTGGAGATTAGAGAGTGAAGATTGGAAAAAACCTCTAATCTCCAATCTCCAATCTCTCTTAATTCCCACCAGCCATAAACAAACCAGCAAACCAGCCCCGGACAAAAAATCCGCCAGCCAGCGCACCGGCGTGCGGCCAAAGCAGATGGACAGCCGGTGGCTGCCTGCGGGCACCATGACCTGGAGACGGCCGTTTCCATCTGCCCCCACCGTCCAATCGTCACCATCCAGCTCTGCCTGCCAGCCGGGAAAGATGTGGCTGGCAAAGGTGAGCGTGGTGGGTTGGGCAAAATTGGTGTGCCAGACGGCCGTCCACGGATCGCTTTCTTGCAAGGTGAGATCAGAGGCGGGAACGGCCGTCACCAGCTTCTGCGCCAGCGACGTGCCGGGGGGCGCAGCGGGGCCGGTTGGCCAGCCGGTGACGCGGGCGTCACTGTATTCACCCCAGGCGGTAAGGCCCAAAATAAAGTATCGCTGCTGCACTGCCGTGACGTCGGCCAGGGACGGCCGCTGCGGCAGCCCTTCCCAGCGCGGCGGGTACAAATACGGCAGCAGGTTGACATAACCAACCACAACTGCGCCCACCAGCAAAGCGATGAGCCACAGAGGGCTCTTAGGGTAATAAAAATCTCTGCGCTCTCCGCGTTCTTTGCGGTGAAAATTCGTTAAAACCAACCGCAAACCAGCCAGCGGCAAAAAAAAGGCCGGGACGTCCAGCAGACGCCAGGGAAACTGCAAACTGCGCAGCGGCTCCACCAGCCGCCAGATCAGGTCGGAAGCAGGCAGGGTGAGGAACAGGATGCCCCAGCCCAGCAGCCCGGCGGTCAAAAAGGCAGCATCGCGGGTGGGAAATTCGCCGCCGTGCCGCCGCCAGCGCCACAAGCACCAGGCAGATACGGCCGTACCACCCGCCCCGAGCAGCAAAGTGACCAATCCCACCGTTTTGGGCAGATACGCGCCGCGCAGTTCGGCAACGGCCGTTCCCGGCCAGTCCCACAGCGTGGTGAAATAATCGCCATACCACACCTTACGCGCCTCGGCAGCGTAGCGCGTAAACTGAATCTCGGTGAGGGCGGGCAGCCAGGCAAAGGCCGAGAGCGCCAGCCCCAGGGCAAACATCCCGGCCAGCGCCGGCCAGCGCGGTTGTCTTGTGCCGGGATACGTGGCCATGACCACCACGCCCCACACCAGCAGCGGCCCGAGCAGAAGCAGGCTGGCGGCCGTGTGCGCCAGCATCAGCAAGGCCACAGCCACTGCCCCAAGCGCAATTCGTTTGGGCGACGGCCCCTTCGACAGGCTCAGGGCAGGCTGTTCCGCCACGCGCCAGATCAGCCAGGCCACCAGCGGCGCCAGCCCCAGCGCCAGGCTGTTGGAGGTGCTGCTCCGGCTGTAGATTTGGGCGGCGACGTGCGGGGAAAGGGTGAAAACGGCCGTGGCCAACAGCCCGCCCGCTTCTCCAGCCAGTGCCCGGCCCAGGCCAAACATGCCCACCGCCCCCAGCAGCAGGCAGAGGGCAAACAGCAGATTGATGGCCACGGCCGCCTGCTGACCCACCAGCCAGTACAGTGCCGTCAGCCCAAAGGCGCTGAGCGGCGGGTAAAAGGTAAAGAGCGGCGAGCCGTAGCCGTAGAGCAAATCGGGCTGCCAGCGGGCCAGCGGCAGGCCAGCGGCAAACTGGGCGTTCACCAGCGGAATGCGGAAGTAGTGCAGCAGCAAATCGTCACCTTGGGGTGGAGGGCCCCACAGCGGTTGGGCCGCCAGCGCGGTGATAAGCAGCACCGCCAGCCACGGCCAGAATCGTCTCACGCGGTTTGAAGCAAACACGACGGTAATCTTAAAGTGGAGGTGGGGAAAAAGCCACCACAAATCAAACGAATGGACGAATGACACGAATCTTTATTCCATTCGCCTCATTCGTCTATTCGTGCCATTCGTGTTTTGTTTTCCTGAATCCCGTTACCCAAATCAGCCGCTCTGCGCTAAACTAAACCGTGGGAGTGATTGTGTCCCGGTGGGCGCCCCAGTCTTCAAAATTGGTGGCCGGCTGCGCCGAGCAGGCGGCGGTGGGTTCGACTCCCATTCACTCCCGCCTGAAAAGAGATTGGAGATTGAATAATCTCCAGTCTCTAATCTCCAGTCTCCAAATTTGCAGGTAAAATCCCCCATGCTCTCACTTGACAAACAAAATGAATGGCGCGAACGGTACCGGGCGGCGCATCCGGGCTGGTGGCCCGCCACCGAGCTGTATGCCGACCTGGTGCGGCAGCAGTTAACGCCGCAAGCGCGGGTGCTGGACATCGGCTGTGGGCGCGGTGGGCTGGTGGAGCAGCTGGAGCACCCACTGGCGCAGGTGACAGGCGTTGATCCCGACTGGCTCTCGCTGCACGAGCATCGCCTGGCGCTGCCCCGCGTGGCGGCCTTCAGCGACGATCTGCCATTTGCCCCGGAGACATTTGACGTGGCCTTTGCCAGCTGGGTGCTGGAACATCTGGCACGGCCGTTACTCACCTTCCGTTCCATTGCCCGCGTCTTAAAACCCGGCGGAACTTTTGTGTTTATCACGCCAAACGGCCGTCATCCCCTGGCGCTGCTTAACAAAACGATGGGTCGAGTGGGGGCGCTGCAGGGAAAGTTAGTGGCGAGGCTGTACGGCCGTGCCGCCGACGACACCTTTGCCACCCACTACCGCGCCAACAGCCAGCACGACCTGGTCCAACTGGCCGCACAGACTGGTCTGCACCTCGCCGCCCTACACACCATTCCCGACCCCACCTACCTGGCTTTCAACCGGCTCTTCTTCACCCTCATGACCCGCTTTGAGAACGCCCTGCCGGAGGGCAGAAAAATTCATTTGGTGGGCGTTCTAGTACTACAACAAGACTTCGGTCTCATCCTTGATTAGAAGAGCGACGCTTACGATGAGAAAGATAGGCAGCCTGATGGCGTCGCTGATAATAATCCACAATTTCAATTGCTTTATGAGCATCCAGTTGCGGTTGCTCTAAAGTGGCCTTTAACAACAGAATAGCTTGCGGTAAGGTTAACTTAGGGGCTTTGTCTTTCAGTCTGATTTGCAGACGCACCAGGAAGAAATGGGCCAGGATGCACAAGGTCATGTGGTGATGCCAGCCCGTCCAAGAGCGAACCTGGTAATCGCCGAGGCCAATCTCTTGTTTGCCCTCCTCAAAACAGGTCTCAATCGGCCAGCGCATTCCGCTGACCCAGGCAAAAGTGGCCAATTCGGTCTCTGCCGGAGCATTAGACAAATAGTACTTGACTTCACCTGTGGCCGGGTCGCGCCGCAAAACAAGCCACACCTCTGGCCCCGGCAGACCATCCCGAACGGCGACGACCCGTAAGGCAGCAAAATCGGCCGCTAATGTGCCTTTACTCCCTTCTTTGATCGTATGGCGAGTCCAGGCATCGGCCGGCAAGGAAACAGCAATGACCTTTACCTCCTGTGCCTCCGCTTCACCAGCGATAAGCCGTTCGCGGGTTGGCTTACGACCTTGGCCAGACCATTCAGGCACAGCTGTTTGTGGCCGCTCCAGCCAGACGCGGGTGTCATTTTCTACTTCGGCAACGTACCAGAGGTAGTGGCTAACTTGGTCTAGAAAAGCGGTGTCACGACCGAACGCCTCATCACAGGCCAGCCAACGAAAAGGCAAGCTGCCGTCAGCGTGAATCTCTTTGACCATGGCCAGCAGCAAAGCCGGTTTGGTCTGGAAGGTTATCGCCTCCGGCACGCCGCATTTGCGTCGCCGTTCAGCGTAGTCGTCATCTTCCACCCATTCTTGGGGCAGATACAGGCGGCGGTCCAGCAGTGTCCGGCCATGTTGACTGGCATAGCCCAGAAACACGCCTGCCTGACAATTGGCCACTTTGCCCAACTCACCACACCACTGCCGTTTGACGGCCACGCTTTCTTCTCCCTGTTTGGGAAAATCGCTGCCGTCGCCAATGAGGACGCCATTTTCGTCACCCAGATCGTGGCTGACTTCTTGCCAGTGTCGCTCCAGGATCGCCTTATCTTGCCAACTTCCTTCGCTCAGGAAATGTTGCATACTACGTATCGCGTTGGGGTCGTCGCCTTTGAGGTTAAGCATCATTGTTTCCACTGATTTATTGGGCACATCGAGCATCAAACCTTCCAGATAGGTCTCATAATGTTCTTTCTGCTCGCGACGGCCAAATAGTTCTTGGTAAATCGCCGCATATTGTGCTAATTCTGTTGGTAGGTTTTCGACATCTTTGACGGTTAGTTTGAACTTTGGTGTTGTTTCTATTATTGTTTTCATATTGCGGTTATGTCAAATCTCTGGCATTATCGCAACTTTTCACACAGGTTTTTCTAAGTCTCGTTGTAGTACTAGTAAAAAGTGAAAAGTAGAGACGTTGCATGCAACGTCTCTACTTTTCACTTTTCGTCCTTCAACCGTAAAATAGCCGCATGAAAAACCTGTCCACCACCCAACAACTGTACTACCAATACATCGGCCGTTTGTATGCTTTTGCCTATTTCAGCCAGCGGCGCACCTTCTTAGGCGCCACCCACAGCGGCTGGCTGCGCTTTTTTGTGCTGACGCTGCTGGTGGCCTCGCTGATTTTGCGCTGGAGCTGGGCGATTATTATTGTGGCTTTTTTGCTATGGGTGTATATCGGCTTTGTCTACCGGCGGGCCAGGAAAGAGGGGTACAACAAGTTTGTGGTGGATGAAACGGCCGTACCGCCCCCCGACACCACTCAGACGCTGGAACCCAACGAAAAAGTGCAGGTGCGCGCTTCCGGCCGCTATGCCGTCACCGACAAGTCGGAAACGCTGCTGCTCATTAAACCGGCCCATTACTGGCACGTGCCCCTGGGCGACCATATCGTGATGGTGGAACATCGTCCGAAGCAGTTCCTTTACCAGTTTTTCAATGCCAGAACGCTGCAAAAAGTGGAGGCGGGCTGGATTTTGTTTGGCAAAACGCCGCTCAGCACCCTGGCAATCACCTTTTTGGAGAATTGGGGGCCTGATCATAGCAACAACGCCCTGATGTATTACGTCGGCGGTGGGGCAGATGACGATCTCAGCCGCCTCAAACCGCGCACGATCTACTTCTCCTTCGACGATCCCGACGCCCAAAACCTAGTGTGGGCCACTCTGATCAAAGACGCCCGCGACGTGCGGGCATCTTTATAACTTATCCACAGATTGCACAGATTTCGCAGATGAGATTCTTGCAAAGAGAGTGTCTCTGAGCAACCAAAAACGCCTCTCATGAAAACAAAAATCTGTGTAATCTGCGAAATCTGTGGATGTTCTAGCCTTGCAAAAGGTCGGTGACGGTACGGCCGAGAATGGAGCCTTCGCCAGACGACTTGCCCCCACCGCCGGTCGGTTTGGCGTTTTGCAGCACGCGGTCGGCCAGGCGGCTGAACGGCAGCGATTGCAGCCAGATGCGCCCCGTGCCCTGCAGCGTAGCCAGGAAGAGCCCTTCCCCGCCGAAGATCATCGACTTCAGGTTGCCCGCGCGCTGGATGTCGTAGTTGATGGTGGTCTCGAAGGCAACAATACAGCCGGTATCGACCATAATTTTGCCGCCGGTGAGCCGCTTTTCCACGATGGTGCCACCAGCATGAATGAAGACATTGCCATCACCCCGCAGGCGCTGCAAGATGAAGCCCTCGCCGCCAAACAGGCCTGCGCCCAGCTTCTTGTTGAAGGCAATGCTCACCTCGGTGCCCAGCGCGGCGCAGAGGAAGGAATCCTTCTGGCAAATCAGTTCGCCGTTGGCCTCGTCCAGGTCAATGGCGATGATTTTGCCGGGATACGGCGCGCCAAAGGCGACATGTTTTTTGCCCTGGCTGTTGTTGGAAAAGTGGGTCATGAAGATCGACTCGCCGGTGAAGGCTCGTTTGGCTACGCTGCCCAGAGCGCCGAGGAAGCCCTGGTCGGGTTTGGAGCCGTCGCCCATTTTGGTTTCAAAGCCAATGCCATCTTCCATGTACATCATCGCACCGGCTTCGGCGATGACGGTTTCGCTGGGGTCCAGTTCAATCTCTACAAACTGCAAATCGTCGCCATAAACTTGATAATCTACTTCGTGACTTTTTTTCATTTGGTATGCTCCTTTTGGGTGAAAACAAGTGATAAGCGAGAAGTGAAAAGTAAAAAGTGGCACTTTTCACTTTCTACTATTCACTTTTTACTGGGTGATCTGTACGCAACGGCCGTTTCCACCGTTGCAGCCTCTATCATACCATGACTGAGTCACTGCGGCGGGTTGGACGGGAAAATATTTGGTACCGGGGGTGATCTTTCTGATCTGGGTTGGGGAGCTTTCCGGGCGAGGCTTAGGACCCCCACCTGGCCCTCTCCCTCGCAGGGAGAGGGTAGGGGTGAGGGTGGTTACCCACTTTAAAACTTAAACTACAAACGGGGCGGGGGAATTTCTGGGCCGGTCGTTGGCTTACGCCGATACCTTTAGCACAATCTTGCCGCGCACGTGGCGGCCTTCACCCAGGGCGTGTGCCTGCTGCACGTCTGACAGGGGCAGGACGGATGAAACGACTGGCTTGATATCGCCACTGTCAACCAGGGCGGCCAGAATACCCAGCGTTTGGCCTGCAGGCGGAACGGCCGTCACAAAAGCCTGATGTACGCTGTGGGCAGCGGCCGTTTCCTCGGCAGGTGGCTGGACAACCGAAAGCAGCATCCCACCTGGTTTTAACACCCCCCACGACCGCTCTAGCGTGTCGCCCCCAACCGTGTCCAGCACCAGATCAACCTCTCGTACCATCGATTCAAACGGCATCGCATTGTAATCAATCGCCTCATCCACCCCTAGTTCCTGGAGAAAGTCGATATTGTTTGCGGACGAGGTGCCAATCACTTTAGCGCCACGCCATTTGGCCAGCTGCACCGCCAGGGAACCAACGCCACCGGCTGCGCCATGAATCAGCACTGTTTGTCCAGAAGTGAGGCCACCAACATCAATGAGGGCACGCCAGGCGGTAAAACCCACATGGGGCAGCGCTGCCGCCTGAAAGTGGTCGATTGAGGCCGGTTTGTGGGCCGCTTCTGAGGCCGGTAGGACGATGTATTCCGCATACGCGCCGTTTTTGGCCGGATCGGCCCGGGCAAAGACCTCATCCCCTTGAGCAAAGTCCGTAACACCCTCACCCACTGCTTCGACGATCCCAGACACGTCGAGACCCAGGGTGACGGGGAACGTGAAGGCATACCAGCCCGCCAGGTAGCCGGCCCGCGCGGCATAGTCAAACGGGTTGGCCGTGGTGGCCACGACCTGAATCAGGAGTTCGCCCGCGGCAGCCGTGGGCTGGGGGGCATCCTCGTAAGAAAGAACACTGGCATCACCATAGTTGTGAATACGAACTGCTTTCATTGCCGACATTTAGAGAGTTCCTTATGGGTGTTGCCTTTGCAGGTTGTTGGGCGGGAAACGGCCGTTGTCACACGGCACCTCGGGCAGCAGCCTCAACCTTTTGGCTCATACGCAATTTATTGCTCCCGTCATGCCTGCCAAGGTAGGCATCCATTTTGGGCTTCCCGCCTTTGCGGGAACGACAGGTAAAGCAAACTTCTGAAACTTCGCACTAAACCTGAAAGGCAAACAAATTTTGAAAAACGATTTAGGGACATTTTATGCAGCGTAAGGGGTATCTACACTGCAAACACACCTAACAAACAAAGGAGGAAAGTCGTTAGGTTTTGGTGGTTTTATAGCTGTATTCGAATACACCGGTAGACTAACACCCTTCCGTGACACCAGCGTGACAGAAGCGCGTCGTCAAAAGATTGGGCCAATCTTGGTGTAGAAGCGATTGCGGTTTTATAGTGCAATTGGCCCAATCTTACAAGCAAAGTTTGTTATTTGCCCTGCCAGCTGGCGGGGCGTTTATTGATGAAGGCGTCCATACCTTCTTTCTGGTCTTCGGTGCTGAAGAGCATGTAGAAGAGGCGGCGTTCGTGGGCCAGCCCGGCTTGCAGCGGCGTTTCGAAGACAGTGTTGACGGCTTCTTTGGCCAGACGCAGGGCCACGGGGGCGCGGGCGGCAATCTCGGCGGCAAATTTGATGGCTTCTTCCAGGTAAAGCTCGGTGGGAACAATCCGGTTGATGAGGCCGTGTTGTAAAGCTTCATTGGCGGAGAGGAAACGGCCGTTCAGCACAATCTCCATCGCCAAAGCCTTGCCCACCGCATACGTCATACGCTGCGTGCCGCCCGCCCCGGGAATGATACCCAGGTTGATTTCCGGCTGGCCAAATTGGGCGCTCTCACTGGCAATAATCATGTCGCAGGCCATGGCCAGTTCGCAGCCACCGCCAAGGGCAAAGCCGGAAACGGCCGCCACCACCGGTTTGCCAATCTTACGCAGCCGATCCCAGTAGTCGATGAAGGGATTGTCCAGCATGGTGACGGGCGTGGCGGTGGCCATCTCTTTGATGTCCGCCCCGGCGGCAAACGCTTTTTCATTGCCGGTGACCACCATGCAGCCGATGCCGTCGTCGGCGTCGAACGCTTCGAGGGCGGTCATCAGCTCGCTCATCAGGCCGCGGTTGAGGGCGTTAAGCGCCTGGGGCCGGTTGAACTGCACAATGCCAACACGGCCGTCGCTTCGCGTAAGAATAAATTCGTAGGACATGGACTTCTCCTTTGAGTTATCCACAGATTTCACAGATGACACAGATTTGGCGCTTTAATCTGTGTAATCTGTGCCATCTATGGATGTTTTATTACTTTCACCCACAAATCGCTTGTATTCTAAAGAGGCTGCGCCGAAGTTGATGAGCAGCCCTTTGGCAAAGTTACCAGCTTTCAAATAGTTGATTGTTTGGGCTACCTCATCGTTACTCAACTTTTTTATGGCTTTCAATTCTACAAGGATCGTATCGTAACAAATGAAATCAACGCGGTAACCAGACTTTAGAATTTGTTCCCGATAGGTGATGGGAAGATGAACTTCTCGACGAAATGGTACCTGCCGGTAGAACAATTCAATGGCGAGCGCTTCCTGATACACAGCTTCCAAAAAACCATATCCTAGCCGATTATGCACCTCCATAGCGGCCCCAATGACATCATATGTTAGTGGGTCTCTCCTTGCCACCGTATCTCTCCTCAGTTTTTGATGAAATATATTCACTGGCTGCGCAGATCACGCTGGCAAATTATGCCTTTAATCTGTGCAATCTGCGAAATCTGTGGATAAATTTTAGAAGAGAGATGTGAACGGACGGCCGTTTCCTCCCGCCACTTCATCCTGCAGCCGGGCAAACAGGGCGGGCAGTTGGGGCAACTCTTGTTCTTTTTTGGCGCGTAGGAGGTAGGCCTGGGCTTCAAAGTCGTCGAGCAGGGCAGCCAGGCAGTGGGCGGCCGCCAGGTAAATGGCCACTGGCTTGTCAGCGGCGCCTAGTGTTGCCAGATCCTCGGCCAGCAGGTGCGGCGCCAGCTGTTCGGCAGCGGTGGCCACCACCCAGCCGGGATCTTCGTCAAACGGCCAGGGCGGTGATTCGCCGACGGCTTTGGGCGGGGGCAGCAGCAGGGCCAGCGTGTCGGCCGCAGTAGCGACCACGGGCGTCAGTGCCGGGAAAACCAGGTTGGGCATGAGGCAAACGGCCGTTTGCCCCCCATCCCCCAACTGCCCCAACGCCGTCAGCAGGCGGTCGTCGGAGAAGATGGTTTGTAAGGCGGCTGCGGCTTCTTGCCAGACGGCCGTATGCTGCGCCCAAAACAGCGTCAAGATCGAGGTTTCGCGGGCAAAATCGGCCAGCGACTGGACCCAGTCGTTGATTTTTAGTACGTTGGGCAGTTCGGCCGTAGGGGTGAAGCCAGGCCAGGTGCAGCGCAGCGCCGCGCTGAACAGATCGGTCAGCGGTACGCCGTTGAGCAGCGCCTCGTTGGCCCCATTAACTGCTGGATGGCTGGCAAACGGCTGCACAAACTGGCGCACCTGCTTGGCCTGCGCATGCACCGCGTGGGTTAGCTGGGCCTGCTCCTCTGCGGGCCAGTTGCTGGCGGCCAGAACGGCCGTTACCAGCCGCAGGCGTTCGTCGATGGTGATGGTGAGTGTAGACATAGTTTTTTTGGTGAACGGTTATCGGTGAACGGTAAACGGATTACCGACCACCGGTCACGGATTACCGCTCACCGATCACAGGCGGTAATCCGCATCTTCCTTCGGCCAGAGCCGCCAGATGACCACCAGGTAGACCAGCCCGCTGAGCAAATAAACCGTGGGCAGGCGGTCGGCGGCGGTGAGTACGGGCGGTGGTCCCAACGCCACCCAAACGGTGAAGCTGTGCAGCGTCTGGATGAGCATCGTGCCCAAAAAGCTGCCGGTGCGCAGGCGAATGATGCCGTAAAAAACACCCCATACCATGAAGTAGAGCAGGCTGGGCAGGTCGCTGCTGAAAGCTTCCTGGAACAGCACAAAAGCCACCGCGCCAAAAGCAATGCCGCTGCCGACAGCGGCCGTCAGCCCGCCGCGCCACTCAGCCAGGGTGCGGAAGAGCAGGCCAAAGGCCCACAGCTGCACGGCAAAGGCTTCAAACAGCAGCAGGTAGATGAAGCTGCGGCCCGAATCGGCAGCGTCAAAATTGAATAGGATGAAGCTGGAACGGAACAGCAAAAAGGCCAGCCAGCCCAGGGTCGCAAAACCAATGCCCGCGAATAACGGCCGTCCACCCCGCAATCCCATCCCCGGCAGACCAATCCAAAACAGCCCCATAAACCAGCTGATCACCCCCAGGCCGCCCAAAATGGGGGCGTTGCTGCCTGCGCCGCCGCCCAGGACCAGCGTGAGGGCAAAGGGCAGCAGCAGGATCAGGACAAGGCGCACCGTCACGGGCAGCGCTGTTTTGGCCGACCGCGGGGAAGATTGTTTTTGAACGTGCTGATTCGATTTTTTCGCCATAGGGCTGGATTGTAACACTGATTTCAGGAGGTGGCATCGGCGCTGCAGAAATATTAACCGCAGAGACGCGGAGAGCGCAGAGAAAAACAAATTGAGAGAAAACGCAGGAAAAAACTTAGCGTCTTTGCGACTTTGCGTGAAATTCAATGACAACTTGTTTGTAAACCCAAAGTTTGTTGCCGCGGCCCCTTTTCCGCTACACTTCCGCCCGTGACCGACCCGAAACCAACCCGCCTTTCCTGGCAGCTGGCGCTGATTGCCCTGGCGCGGCTGTGCCTGAACACTGGCTTGCGCATGGTGTACCCGTTTGCCCCTGCTTTTGCCCGCCAGCTGGACGTGCCGGTAACGGCCGTTTACCAACTCGTCACCATGCGCAATCTGGCCGGGTTCCTCAGCCCATTGTTTGGCCCCCTGTCAGAACGGTTTGGCCGCAAGACGGTGCTGTTTGGCGCCATGATTTTCTTCAGTGCAGGCTGCTTGCTGGTCTGGCTGTGGCCCAGCTACTGGCTTCTGGGGGCGGCGCTCATCGTCATTTCGCTGGCCAAGGTGATTTACGACCCGGCCATGCAGGCCTATGTAGGCGAGATGGTGCCTTACCGGCAGCGCGGCAAGGCCCTGGCCATCACTGAGCTTTCCTGGGCCGGGGCGCTGCTGGTGGGCGGGCCGCTGCTGGGCGTGGCCATCGAGCGGCAGGGTTGGTCGGCGGCGTTTTTCTGGCTGGGGCTGTTTGGGGTGGTGACGGCCGTTTTCCTGTACCGCTTCCTGCCCAAGGCCCAAAAAACAATCCCCGGGCGCGGCGCCAGCCTGGCCGACACCTGGCGCGTGGTGCGAGAGCATCCCGTCATCTGGGCGGCGATGGGGTACGCTGTCCTCAACATGGCGGGCAACGAAACCATCTTCCTGGTTTTTGGTGACTGGATGGAGCTGAGCTTTGGCCTCAGCCTGCTGGCCCTCGGTGCGTCGGCGAGCGTCATTGGCGGGGCGGAGATTGTGGGCGAGCTGTTTGCCGGTTGGTCGGTGGATCGCTTTGGCAAGCGGCCGGTCATTATCACCACGGGATTGCTGAATGCGCTCATCTGCCTGGTCATCCCGCTGACGGCGGGCAATCTCACCGCGGCGCTCAGCGCCTACTTTGCCCTGTTCCTGATGTTCGAAATTACCGTGGTGGGGGGTGTACCCCTCATGACCGAGATTGTGCCCTCGGCGCGCAGCGTGGTGATGTCTACCGTTTTGGCGGCCGGGGCATTGGGCCGGGCGCTGGGGTCGTGGTTGGGACCGTTTTTGTTCACCGAGTTCGGCTTTAGCAGCAATGGGGTGGTCTCTGCTATCATTACGGCCGTTGCCACCCTGGTGTTGGCGCTGTGGATTCGCGAGGGGCGGGAGGCGTAACGGTAAGCAGTCATCGGTACACGGTGATCGGTTTGGAGAAAAAGCGAGGTATTGAATGGACACAGTTTTGAACATGGAAACGGCCGAATTAACCCGGCTGGCAATTATTGCGGTGATTTTGTTGGCGGGCCTCTTTTTTGCGCGGCTGGCGTTTAAGCTCACCGCGTCGCTGATGCGCATTGGCTGCCTGGCCATCTTCCTGATCGTGGCCGCCATTGCTCTGATGCAGATGTTTGGCGGCTCTTGAAAACGGCCGTCTCCCCCCGTCCATTGGGCAAATAAGACAAATCACACACGCCAATTTCCTTTGCCATGTGGCCAAACTGCCTAACGGCCGTTCGCCCACCCGCGCCCCTTCCGGCCAATTGGCTAATTCTTTAAGCCATGTCATAATTATGGCTCCCAAAAGACGCCGCCAGCCTCGCCTGGCAAACTATTTTATTTCCGAAAGGAAGGAGAGATGCAGATTATGAAAATGCAACGTTTGATTTGGTTAATTGGTTTGATCCTGCTCGCCTTAACCGTGGTCGCCTGTGGCGGTGGTGGCGACGAACCCGCCGCTGAGGACACCACCAGCGATACGGCCGCAGAAACCACCAGCGAAGATGAGGCCATGGAAGAAGAAACCATGGACGAGGAAACCAGTGGTTTGCCCGACCTGGAAGGGCGCGAAGTCACCATCGCTGTGGAAAACGCCTACCTGCCCTTCAACTACATCGATCCCACCACTGGCGAACCGGCTGGCTGGGACTACGATGTGTGGAACGAGATTTGCCGTCTCATCAACTGCACGCCTGTCTACGTCGAAGCTGGCTGGGAAGGCATGATCCAGGCCGTAGCCGATGGCCAGTATGACGCCGCCGCTGACGGCATCACCATCACCGAGGACCGCGCCGAAATTGTGGACTTTTCCATCGGCTACATCAACATCGAGCAGCGCCTGCTGGTACGTAAAGACGAAGACCGCATCGAAAGCATCGACGACATTGTGAACAATGATGAACTGGTGTTGGGCACGCAAACCGGCACCACCAACTACGAAACCGCCCTGCAGTACCTGCCGGAAGACCGCATCCAGGCCTTTGAGCAGTTCCCCTTCGCCGTGCAGGCACTCATCGCCGGTGACATCGACGCCGTCATCATTGATGAAATTGCCGGTCAGGGTTACCTGGGCGAAAATGCCGATGTGCTTGAGTTGGTTGGTCCTTCCATGTCCAGCGACCAGCTGGGCTTCATCTACCCCAAGGGCAGCGATCTGGTTGAACCGGTCAACGCTGCGTTGGGCGAGCTGGCGCAAAACGGCTTCCTGCAAGAGGTGAATCTGCAATACTTTGGCCCGAACTTCACCATCACATACGACGATTTGTTCCCGGAAGAGTAACGGCCGTTTAACTGCAAAATAATTCGTGTGTAAACATTTACAAGCGGGTTAAGAGTAGAAGCGTCAGTTATTCATTTAACTGGCGCTTCTTGCTTTTTCATCGGCTTCACAGTAGCAAGGTCGGCAGGGAAACGGCCGTACCACCTACAGGAGAAACAACCATGGCTGGACCCGAAGTTACTCCTCAGTTCTTAACCGAATCGCGCAGCCGCAGCGAACCAGTTGTCGCCTGGCGCGAATTCCCCTGGTGGCTGGTCGCCATCTTCATCTTTCTGGGCGTCATGACCTATCTCATCATCACCGACCCCGAGGTAAACCAGGCATTTGTTTTTATCTTTCCCGGCATCACCACCACACTTTACCTGACACTGGGCGGCTTTGGTCTGGCGCTGGTGTTTGGCCTGCTGGCTGGCTTGGGCCGCATCAGCCAAAACCGGCTCATTCGCAACATTGCCATTACCTACGTGGAATTTATTCGCGGCGTGCCTACCCTGGTGCTCATTCTCACACTCGCCTTTGTCCTCGTCCCTGCCGTCAGCGACAGCATCGGCATCGATAACCGCGATGTCTCCATCGAGCTGCGCGCCATCCTGGCCCTGGCCATCATCTACGGCGCCTTCCTCGCCGAGATTTTCCGCGCCGGCATCGAATCGATTTCCAAAGGGCAGATGGAAGCAGCCCGCTCTCTGGGTATGACCACCCGGCAGGCCATGCAGTACATCATCCTGCCCCAGGCCATCCGCAATATTTCGCCTGCCCTGGGCAATGACTTCATCGCCATGCTCAAGGATTCTTCGCTGGCCTCCGTCCTGGCCGTGCGCGAGCTGACGCAGCGCTCCCGCCTCCACGCAGGCAGCACCTTTCGGTTTCCTGAAGCCTACCTGGTCATCGTCTTCCTGTACCTGGCTATGACTATTACCCTCAGCTTGCTGCTGCGCTGGTACGAACGGCGCCTTCGTGTGGGAGAACGGTAAACCATGAACGATATGATTGTCATTCAAGACTTACACAAATACTTCGGCCACATCGAAGCCGTCAAAGGGGTCGATTTGACCATTCACCAGGGAGAGGTGGTCATCATCATTGGCCCCAGTGGCTCCGGCAAGAGTACCGTCTTGCGCTGCATCAACCACCTGGAAACACCGACCAGCGGCGCCATCTACATCGAAGGGCTGCATCTGGAAGATAAAAAGACCAACATCAATGCGGTGCGCGCCGAAGTGGGCATGGTGTTCCAGCAGTTTAACCTCTTCCCTCACCTCACTGCCCTGGAAAACGTCACCATTGCCCAGCGGCTGGTGCGCAAACGCGACAAAGCCGAAGCCGAGCGCATCGGCATGGAGCAGCTGGAGCGCGTGGGCATCCCGGAAAAGGCCAACGCCTACCCGCGCCAGCTCTCCGGCGGGCAGCAGCAGCGGGTGGCCATCGCCCGCTCCCTGGCCATGAACCCAAAAATTATGCTGTTTGACGAGCCCACCAGTGCCCTGGACCCGGAAATGATCAAGGAGGTGCTGGACGTCATGCTGGACCTGGCCAAAGAGGGCATGACGATGGTGGTGGTGACGCATGAAATGGGTTTTGCCCGCGCCGCCGCCGGCCGCATGGTGTTTATGGATGGCGGGCAGGTGGTAGAAATTGCCACACCGGAAGAACTGTACAACAACCCGCAGCACCAGCGCACCAAGCTGTTCCTGAGCAAGATTTTGACGCATTAGCTTCACTAAATTTGTACTTTAGCTTGTCCTTCCCGCGAAGGCGGGAATCCAGTGGACTCCCGCCTTCGCGGGAAGGACAGGTAAGTTGGTTAGTTGCCCGGTTAATTTTTTAATCCACAACAGGTTTGGTCGTTCGCATCTGAGGATGCTACGCCTCATTCTGCAAAATGGCTTGACATCTGGGCCAAGCTTTGTATGATGCAGGCATCCACGCCAAGTGCACCAAGTACAGAAAGAGAGCATTTGCATGTCTGAATATCGCCACATATACCAACTCATCGAAGCTGTTTTTAACCTGGACGGCATCCGCGAGCTTTGCATGGAAGTTAAGTTAGACACAGGCATTGATTTGCAGTACGAGAACCTGGCCGGTGATACTATCCGCCGCAAAGCACAGGAACTGCAGGAGTTTGCCCGGCGTAATATGATTACGCCGGAACTGCTGCTGGCCATTCATCGCCTGCAGCCACGGGCCGATTTACGGCCGTTTGGCGGCCCAGCTCCCGATTTATCTAAGCCAGAACGGCCTGTTGAAAAAGAGGAAAATGGAGGAAACCAAGGCAAACCAGTTGAGCCAATTCTGCCAAAAACGGTTTACGACAATTTTGACATTACGATACGGCCGTCTGGCACCTCAAATGCCTACCGCATTGAAGCCAAATCACCCAATGGCGAAGCCTCAGCAGCCGCCCCCCAGGTTTTTCCTTTTGAGAACGATGAGTACCAATATCTGGCGCGCTCATTGCGCGATGTGCAGATTTCTGAGCCGCAGTTTGCTAACGACATGGGTGAACTGCTGCGTCGGTTTTTGTTTCCGGCACCGATTCAGGAGCTGTTTAGCACCACGCTAAACGTCTCGCGGGCACAGGGCAAAGACGGTATTCGGGTGCGGATCAACATCAACCAGGAATCGAGCGAGTTGTACCAGGTGCCCTGGGAGTATTGCCGGGACGACAAATCGTTTTTGTCGCTGAATGCAGACACACCGCTGGTGCGCTACATGCCCACGAATCGAACCCCCGCCCCCATTTCAGTGCCCAGCCCCGTGAAAATCTTGCTGGCCTGGGCCAATCCGCAAGACCTGGCGCAGCTGGACGTGCAAAGCGAAATCGACGCCGTAAAGGATGCACTGGCGGCATTCACAGCTTCTGGTAAGGTGGTGATTGAGGAACTGCCAAACGCAACGTCTTCGACTTTGGCATCAAAAGTACGGCAAAATCCACCCCACATTTTCCACTTTATCGGCCATGGCGCGCTGCTGCCGTCTGGTGGTGGGGCATTGGCGTTGGACAACGGCCGTAATTCTCACGTCCTTCTAGACGGCGACCGTATGCTGCGGCTGTTCCAGGGTGATGACACCAAGCTCATCATCCTCAGCGCCTGCCAGTCGGGTGCTATGTCTGACAAGTCGGACAAATCTAGTTCTTCTGAAGCGTTTATGGGGCTGGCGCCCAAGCTGGTGTGGGGTGGTCTGCCCGCCGTCGTGGCCATGCAGTACGACCTGCCCAACCAGGCAGCACGGCCGTTTATGCAAACCCTCTACGAATTTTTGGCGCTGGGCCGGCCACTGGATACGGCCGTTACCGAAGCCCGCATCGGCCTGGACTTCAACATCCTGGAAAGTCCGTACTGGGGCATCCCCGTGCTCTTTATGCGCGCCCCGGACGGCAATATCTGGGCCTGAAAAAGCAATTACCCAATTACCTTTATGGACACTCGCCTCAGCTTAAGCCAATACAAACTGGCCACTTTCCTGGCCTGCCAGCGCCGCTTCCAGCTGCGCTATCTGCGCCGCCTGCCCTGGCCCGCCACGCCGCTGCCCGAGCGCACCGAGCAGCTTCTGCAGCACGGGCAGGAATTTCACCAGCTGGTCGAGCAACATTTTCTGGGGCTGCCAGTGACGCCATCAACCATCCCTAACGAGCAAGTGCGGCAGTGGTGGCAGGCGTTTGTGACTCATTCACCCGTGCCAGAACTGCCCACCAACACCCGCTTCTTGCCAGAAACGGGGTTGACGGTGCCGCTGGGAAACCACTTGTTGTACGGCCGTTTTGACCTGCTCGTGTTGGGCAAAGATGAACAGGAACGGCCGTTTGCCCACGTGTTCGACTGGAAAACCGGCCGCCCCGCCGACGCCGCCACGTTAAAAAGCCGCTGGCAAACTCGCCTTTACCTGGCCCTGCTGGCCGAAGGTGGCAGCGCCTTCTGGTCGCAAAATGGCCAGTTATCTCCAGAGCAAATCAGCCTGACTTACTGGTACGTGCAGGAACCGGCCGCGCCAGTTACGATTGGCTACAGTGCCGGGGAACATCAAGCAAATTGGGCCGACCTACAGCAAATCGCCGCCCGGCTGGACGAAGCCAGCGCCGCCAACACCTGGCCGCTCACCGACGACTGGAGCGAGTGCCGCGAATGTGCCTACCAGATTTACTGCGGGCGGCAGGGCGCAGGCACGGCCGTTCCCGAGATCGACGAAGCGGAAGAACCCGCCCGGCCCGACGAACGGCTGCTCCTGCCGGAACGCCCCTAGGCCATCCATGACCCTGGACGATCTTGCCTTTTTGCTCTCCAATGAGGGCCAACGCTGGCTGGCGGAGCTGAGCGAAACGGCCGTTACTCCCCAAACCCATCTACAAATCGCCACCTGGCTGCGCCAAAAACTGCCCAAAACCCAGGCCCAGGCCATCCTGGAAACGATTGTCCTGCGCCAGCACGCCGCCGCCAAGTTTAGCCGGGCCAGCCAGATGTATTTTGTGCGCGCCGCGCTGGAGCAGGCTTCTGCCGAGGTGGTGGCGCAGCACCGCGCCCGCCGCTTTGCCGCCTTGGGCTGCCAGCACATTGCCGACCTGGGCTGCGGCATTGGCGGCGATGCCCTGGCCCTGGCTGCCCAGACCGAGGTGACCGGCGTGGAGTGGGACCCGGTGCGGCTGGCGATGGCCCAGGAAAACGTGCGTGTCTACGGCCACGGCAGCCGCTTCCACCCGCTGCAGGCCGATCTGCACAGCCTGACGCCGCTACGAGAAATGGACGCCCTCTTTTTTGACCCGGCGCGGCGCGACGAACACGGCCGTCGCTTTTTTTCGCTGGCCCAGTACCAGCCGCCGCTCAGTTTGGTGGACCAATGGCGGGCAGTGGTACCGGAAACGGCCGTTAAAATCAGCCCCGGCGTGGATTATGCTGAACTACCGGAAGGGGCGGAAGTGGAGTTTATATCGCTGGACGGGGAGATGAAGGAGGCGGTGTTGTGGTACGGCCGTTTGCACTCCGGTGTGGCGCGGCGGGCCACGCTGCTGCCCGCAGGCCACACGCTCACCACGGCCGATTTACCCGGCGAAGCAATTCCCAGTTCACCGCCCCAGGCATATCTATACGAACCAGACGGTGCCGTTATTCGCGCTCACCTGGTGCAGGCCCTGGCGGCAAAGTTAGAGGCGAACCAGATTGATGAATCGATTGCGTATTTGACGGCGGAAACGGCCGTGGCCACCCCCTTTGCCCGCTGCTTTGCCGTGGAAGACGCCTTCCCCTTCCAGCTCAAGCAGCTGCGCCACTATCTGCGTGAGCGGCGCGTGGGCAGCGTCACCATTAAAAAGCGTGGCTCGCCGCTGGAGCCTGAAACGTTACAGCGCCAGCTGCGCCTCAGCGGGCATAAAGACATGCACCGGATTTTATTTTTGACGCACGTTTTGGGGGAACCATCCGTCATCGTAGCGACGGCGGAAATGGGGTAAACAGCAACCTCCCGCAGGCAAAAGGGCTGCCTGCGGGAGGAAAATCTTTACAGAGATGTGTAGAACGGGAAACGGCCGTTACGCCACGCCATTGTTGTTCAAGTACATCCGCAGCACTTCGCGCAGCTTGCGGATGTCCAGCGGCTTGGGCAGGTAATCGTCGCAGCCCGCTTCCAGGCAGCGCTCCCGATCGCCCACCAGCACCTGGGCTGTGGTGGCAATCAGCGGCACGGGCGCCAGGCGGTCGTCTGTTTTGAACTCCCGCGCCAGATCCAGGCCACTTTTTCCCGGCAGGTTGATGTCTAGCAAGATGATATCGGGCACCATGATGGAAAGAATGGCTTCGGCCGTTGAGGCGTCCGCCGCCTTGATCAGCTCATGCCCCTCTGCTTCTACTATGCGCGATACTAGCAGCATATTAACTGGATTATCTTCTACACACAGAACTTTTTTATCTGTTTTTGCCATAATAACTTACCTTCATACTTCACTGGTAGTAGCTATCTTACTCTGTTTTGCCACAAAGCGGCGTATGGCTACCGTTAATTTTTAACTGGCGCTGGCCGCTTCTTCTACCGGCTGCGTCTTCGTTTTTGGCGGATTGTAAGGAATGGTGAACAAGAAAGTACTACCTTGCCCGTAAACACTTTCAATCCATATTTCGCCACCATGCAACTCTACCAGCTTTTTGGTAATTGGCATACCAAGACCGGTCCCACCGGCGGCTCGGTTAAGACCACCATCGATCTGGCGGAACTGCTCAAACACAACGGCCGCATGCTCTTCCTTGATACCAATGCCGGTATCGCGTATGGAGCAGAGGACGTGGTGAGCCTGTGCCTGCACGGAAAGAGTGATGCTGCCCTTCTCGGTAAACTTGATAGCGTTGCCCACGATGTTCCACAAAATCTGGCGCAGACGGGTGCGGTCGGCCTGTACCGGCTTCACCGTTTCGTCGATGTCCAGGTGGAGGAAGAGGCGTTTTTCTTGCGCCAGCGGTGCGGCCGTAGCCACTACATCGTTGGCCAGTTGGGCCATATTGACCTCTTCATAGCGCAGGTCCATACGTCCGGCTTCAATCTTGGACATATCCAGAATGTCGCCGATGAGACCGCGCAGGTGGTTGCCACTTTCACGAATCAGCCGTACGTCTTCTTCCATGCGCTCGTTTAATTCGCCGTCCAGGCCTTCCAGCAGCACATCGGCAAAACCGATGATAGAGTTGAGCGGCGTACGCAGTTCATGGCTCATGCTGGCCAGGAATTCGGACTTCAGCTGGTCTACTTCACGCAGCTTGGTAGAGGTTTGTACCTGGGCAGCATACTGGTTGGCGTTTTCTACCGCGACGGCAATCTGGGCGGCCAAGGTCGTTTGCACGTTCAGGTCTTCTATGGTGAAGAACCCTTCCTGATCCGATTGCAGGTCCAGCACCCCAATGAGCTTGCTACCAACAACCATCGGCAGGGCCATTTCTGAGCGGGTTTCCGGCAGGAGGGGATGGGGCAAAAAGTCCATCGTGCGGCGGACATTGTTTTCCAGGATACCTTTGCGGGTGCGGGCCGCCCGGGCCACAATCGATTCGTCTTCAATGTTGATTTCACGCCCTTCCAGGCTCATGAGACGGCCGATGTTGCCCGCCCCGGCTTTTAGCGCCAGCATCTTGCCAGTTTCGTTGGCCAGGTAGATGTGGGCATGGTAGAGACCAAAACTACTTTTGGCCAGGTCCACCACTGACTGAAGCAGGTCATCCACTTCCAAAATGGTGGATGCGGCCGTACTCACTTTGGCTACCGTTTCCAGTTCGGCAGCCAACCGTTCTTGTTCGGCCAGGGCAACTTGCGTTTCTTCAAACAAGCGGGCGGCTTCCAGGGCCTCGGCCAGGTCTTCGGCCACGGCGTTAATAATCTCGCGCTCTTCGTTGGTTAACGGCCGTTCCGGATCCTCTTCCACGCCAAACAGGCCAATTGTCTCACCACGAACCGTGAGCGGCTGGCTGGCCGGTGTTGGGGGAGGCTTAAGCGGCGCAGTGCCGTTTTTCTTGGGGGGAACGGCCGTTTTCGGCTGGTCGGTTAACATTTGCAAGCCAGACAGATCAAAGCGGTATCCCATCTGGTTGTGCCGCGTCCGTTGGTATTTTTGCCAACCGTCGCGGCTCATTTGCCGCTGTAGCAAGCTCAGCTCACGCAGCCGTCCTTCCATTTCCTGGCGCAGCTCCGTGCTTTCGATAGCGATAGCAATTTGGCCGCTCAGACCTTCCAATAGCAGCTGATCGTTCGTGGTAATGCCTTCCAGCCGGTCGCTCTGCACATCGAGCACACCCAGCACTTTGTCGCGCAGCTTGATAGGCACCGCCATTTCACTGCGGGTATCAGGCAGCAGCGCATTCGACTGCCAGTTTGGGTCACCCAACACCTTGCCCCGCAAAACGGATTCTTTCAACTGCGCCGCCTGACCAATAAGGCCGACGCCCATCGGCATGGAGTGGTTCATCTCCCGCATCTTATGACCCACTTCACCGTAGCCAACCACCAGGGCCAGCACGTCCATGGTTTCGTCATAGCGCAGCAGCTGGGTGTAGTAGTAGCCAAACTGCTCCTGTACCTGTGACACAACACGCTCATACAAATCGTGCAGGTTGGTGGCTGCGGCAATTTCCTGCGCCACCTGAGTCGTGAGCTTTACCTCGCGCTCGCGCCGGGCCAGGCTGGTAACAGCCTGCTCGTTGAGCATAGCGGCGCGCCAGGCCAGTGCGCCCTGCTCCGCCACGTCGCTGTATAAGGCAAGCCTGTCTTCGGTAAAGTAAGCTTTTTGGGCGCTGGCCAGGATAATTGTGCCCAGCCAGTCGCCACCTGCTTTTAAGGGCAGCAAAACCAGGCTCGTCGCACCAAGCTGGCTGGCGAGAGCCCGCGCTGCGGCTGCGGTGTGTTCATCGTTTGTGATGTCGTCGGCAACAAACGGCTTATCGCCCTTAAAGGATTTAGGCAGATGTTGGGTAGGAATTTGCGTACCCAAAGGCATGCGGGCGAGGCCACTTTTGGCCGTGTCGATCTTTTTGAGTTCGAGAACGGCCGTATCCCCCGACCTTTGCAGTACAAACAACGCAACGGCCGCCTCGGGGAAATAGTTCGCCTTTTCCACAATCACGCTAAATACTTCCGCCTGCGTCCGCGCCAGCACAAACGCCTGCCGCACTTCTAAACGCTGCCGGGTGAGCGCTTCATTCTTGACAATATTTTCCAGCCGCTGAGCATTGACCATTGCCAAACCAATCGTCTTGCCAATGGTGAGCAGCGTCTCTTTCTCGTCCGCCGAATGGGTTCGCTTTTCCGCATAAATGAGGTTAATCACGCCGAGAACCTGGTCCTGAAACAACAGCGGAAAAGAAACAACATTATGCAGACCTTGTTGCAACAGCGCCTTACGCACAGACGGCTCCAACCGTTCATCTTGAAAAATGTCTTCGCTGGTGATCACGGTTTTTTGCGCAATGGTGATGCCAGAAAGGCTGCCTTTGATGGGCAGCGTGGAACCTGCCGCCAACGTGCTGTTGGTAAAGCCATGAGACGCTACCAGCTTCAGGCTATCTTGATACAAAACAAAAAAGGCTACAGAAGGCGCTTGCGTGTGATGCACAATGGCTTCAGTCGCCCGTTCGATGAAGTCCTGATAGTTGGGCGAACGATGCACCGAATCGGCAATAGCGTTGATGGTAGCGAGGGAATCCACCCGCATTTTCAACGCGGCTTCATTTGTCGAGAGTGTCTCAGAGGCCTTCATGCGCTCGGTCACATCTTGCCCGATGGAGACAAGATAGACGATGGCGCCGCTGGCATCTTTAATCGGCGTGATGACTTTTTCTTCGTAGTAAAGCGAGCCATCTTTTTTCTTATTGATCGAGGTGCCGCGAAACGTCTCTCCAGACAAGACAGTCTGCCACAGTTTTTCGTAGAAGGCCCGGTTATGCTTGCCCGATTTCAGAATGCGCGGCGTCTCGCCCAATGCATCCTCTTTGGTGTATCCGGTTACTCGCTCAAAGGCAGAATTCACGTAGAGAATGGTGCCTTGGGGATCCGTTACCAGAATATGATCGGCCGTTTGTTCGACCAGTGCCCGGTAAAGCTCATTATCTAGGCTCATAAGGCTACTCCATTTTCTTCTGGGGCGGCCGACAGCTGTGCATTGCTGAGCTGGATGAAAGCACGACGCCCCAGGGTACGGCCGATTTCGGTAACGGCCGTTCGCATAATTGAATCAACATCCGTCGAGCTGCGAACCTTGGCCGCAATCTCACGCAGCAGCTGCTCCCGGCGCGCCCGAGCCTGTTCCTGACGGAACAAAACGGTTGTCTGAATAACCACTGCCGCCTGGCCCACCAGACTGGAAGCCCGCCGTACCTGCACATCGTCGGTAAACAGCGGCCCAGCAGATTGACCGGCAACCACGCCTAGCCACTGACTACCGGCCGTTAGCGGGTATAAAACAAAGCTGCGCATACCATACCCTTCCAAAATCTCGCGGGTTTGCGGGTCCACGCGTGGGTCAAGACGCACATCGTGCACAATCAGCGCCTCATCCTGCTTGATGGTGTTGAGGAAAGGCACTTGTTCCACCAGAAAACGAGCGCCAACCGGCACTATTTTCGGTACGCCTTCGTTTTCCCACTGGGCCACGATCGTCACATCGGTCGGGACGCCGTCTTCAACCGGTTCGTCGAACATAAAGATGTTGGCCCGGTCCAGCGTTTGCAGCATGGTGGATTGAATAAGACCCTGTAATACATCATGCTCTGAACTACTCAGCACGATGCTTTCACTACCTACGTACAATGCTTCCGTTTCGGCCAGGGCCGCCTGGGTCTGGTCAAACAGCCGGATAGACTGCAAAGAAACAGTTGCCTGCCGGGCCAGAACCTCCAGCCGTCGCAGCTGTGCCTCCGTAAAACGCACCTTCTGGGTATAAACGCCGCTGATAAACCCTACCGGCTGAGTACCCACCTTCAGTGGAACATAGACAAAACTTTTGGCATTAAGCTGCTGCGTCAAAATCGTACGGCCGCGCTCACTGAGCCGTTCATCGGTTGCCACGTCTTCATAAACGACCAGCTTGTCGGACTTGACAAGCGTCTCGGCAATTGGAGAATCGCTCACTTTATACCTGGTTGGGATGTCAGGCGATATCGGATTGGCACTGGTGAGGACCAATACTTCTGTAGGCGGCTGGTTTTCTTCCCACGGCTGATCAAAAAAGTTAATGGTGACATCAATGCTGTTCTGGCCCAAAACGGTGTGTCGGCGCAAGGCGTTCAGCACTTCATCGTAGGTGAGAGCGGTATTGAGGTCGGCGCTGGCCTGGTAGAGTGCGGCCGTTTCCGACAAAGCTTCTTCCGTCTGGTTGAACAACAACCGGTTATATACCACCGACGAAGCCTGCTGGGCGATAGCACCATAGAGCCGCTCATCGGTTCTGGTAAACGTTTGAGGTTTATCCCAACGAATTATGATCTGGCCCAGGCGCAGGTTGCCGACGTTCAGGTACATCAGGGCCAAAGCTTTAATGCCTTGTTGGGCAAACGTTTCTTTCGCCTCCGGGCTTAACCGATCGTCCGTATCAACATCGCCGACAAACACCGTATTTTGCCCGCTCACGGGCCACAGGTAACGGGTGGGCTGATCTTGCAAGTAAAGTCGTTCCCCTATTCGTTTATCATTTCGGGGTGCCGCAGCCGCAATCTGGGCATATTCGGGATTCCCGGTTGTATCGCGATCATACACCAACAGCACTGCGCTGGCGGCGCCCACCTGGAAACCGGCAGCGGCTGCCGAATCCAGTACCGCATCCAGGTTGGTGGCTGTGTTAAGTTGTGAACTGTAGGAATAGAGCATTTCTGTTTCAGCCAGTGTCGCTTGAACTTGCTCAAACAAGCGAGCGTTCTGGATGGCCGTGGCCGTTTGGAACACGATGGTTTCTGCTAATTTCAGGCCCTCCTTTGTTATGGGGCGGTCATCCAAAATATCCATGCCCAGGGTACCAATGACCTCATCGTTCACTACCAGCGGCAGCAAAACAACCGTCTGAATACCCTGCTCTCGGAAGAGATCGTGTACAGGGGCGGTCTGGGGATTATTTTGAGCATCTTCTACAACAACCAGCTGTCGGGTTTCAATAACCTTTTGGGTAAGCTCATTTCCCTCAATGGGAATGGTCATACCTACGGCCGAAGTTGCTCGTGATGAGTCATAATGTTCGGCAATAACAAGCAGCTCTTTCCCATCTGGCTGGATCAGCGCCACGCGTACCTGATCCACGTGAACGGCCGTTACCAGCTCATCGACCACAATCTGCAGGGAATGCTGCAAATCCAGCGACGTGGAAATCTGGGTAACGATGTTATTAATCACCGACATTTCCTGGCTGCGCTTTTCAGCAGCGGCGCGATCTTTTTCAGACGTTTCTGCCAGGCGCAGGTTTTCTAGATGGGCACTCAGGCGTTCGGTAACGGCCGTTAGCAGTTCCTCCTCATCTTCACCATACTCATCGGGAATTTCCAGACGCAGTTGGCCAACTGACGCACCCTGAATTTGCAGGGACTGGGTAACCAGTCTGGCATCTTCAGGGAAAACAGTTGGCTCAGGGCCAGCTTCGGGTACAAGGGCCTTTTGTTGTCGATCATAGCTAAATGCCAGCCTGTCTTTCCGTTGAGTGGTGAAGTACTGCTGCCAGCCTTCATGCGTCAGGCGGCGAGATAGCTCTTGCAGCTCTTTAACCGCCTTCTCGGATTGGTTGAGAGACCGGGCATTTTGCAGGGCAATGGCAACTTGCGCCGCCAGTACAGTGAAGATATTAATATCTTCCTCCATAAAGCGGTTAACCGTGCCTGCCTGCACGTCCAGCACACCCAGCACCTCATCTCTGGCAATCAAAGGCACAGCCATTTCCGCCCGCGTATCCGGCAGCAGTGGATGAGGCAAGAAACCAGGCTCTGCCTGCACATCGTTAATAACCACACCCTGTTTGTCACGAGCGGCGCGGGCTACCAACGACTTTTTCCGATCAAGGGCAATCTGGCGACCTTCGGCAACCATTTTTTGGCCAACGTCACCAGCACCATTTGACAGTGTTAATTGCCCCAGGTCCTTATCTAGCAGGTAAATGTGGGCATGATAAAGATCAAACCGTTCCTTTGTTAGTTCTACCACCTGCTGTAAAAGCTCTTCAGGTTCCAAAATCGTGGCGGCCACAGCACTCACGTTAGCCACCGTTTCCAGCTCTGTCGCCCGGCGGGCGATAGTTGCCTGCGCTTCACGCCGGTCGGTGACATCCTGGTTCGCGCCGTAGTAGCGCAGAATATTCCCTTCTTCATCGCGCTGAATGTTGATGCTAACCGAGAGGTAGCCAACGCCGCCATCAGCGTACAGAATGCGATGCTCTAGCGACCGGCTGTAGTGTCGTTCAGTAGAGCTGATTGCCCGCTCGATTTCGGCGCCTACAATGGGCAAATCATCTGGGTGCACAAAGTGCTGCGCGTAATACGCCGAGGGGAGTCGATAACCGCCGTGATCTTCGACAGTGGTGTGGAAAAGCGCATAAAATTGGTCGTTGAAGGTGAAGAGGTCCTTCTCGACATCATATTCCCAGTAAGCCAGTTTGGCAATTCTAAGTGCCTGAGACAGCTCGGCTTCGTTTTGGCGCAAAGCCTCTTCCGCCTGTTTACGCTCCGTGATGTCCTGATTTGCGCCATACCAACGCAGAATATTGCCTGCTTCATCGCGCTCGACGTTGATGTTGACCGAGATATAACCGAGACTGCCATCGGCTTTCAGAATGCGATGCTCTAGCGACCGGCTGAAGTGCCGTTCAGTAGAGTGGAGCGCCATCTCAATTTCGGCACCCACCAGGGGCAGATCGTCCGGGTGCACAAAGTGCTGCGCGTAATACGCTGAGGACAGGTGATAGCCGCCGTGCACTTCGGCCGTGGTGTGGAAAAGCGCATAGAACTGATCATTGAAGGTGAACACGTCTTTCTCAGCATCGTATTCCCAATAGCCCAACTTGGCGATCTTGAGCGCTTCAGACAGTTCAGCTTCGCGTTGGCGCAGAGCATCTTCCACCTGTTTACGTTCGGTGATGTCCTGGTTGGCGCCGTAGTAGCGCAGAATTCGGCCGTCTTCATCGCGCTCGATGTTGATGCTAACCGTAATATAGCCGACGCCGCCATCGGCGTACAGAATACGATGTTCCAGCGACCGGGTATAAAACCGGTCGGTGGAGTTAAGCGCTCGCTCGATTTCGGCGCCCACAATGGGTAGATCGTCCGGGTGCACAAAGTGCTGCGCGTAATACGCCGAGGGGAGTCGATAACCGCCATGATCCTCGACAGTGGTGTGGAAGAGCGCATAAAATTGGTCGTTGAAGGTGAAGAGGTCCTTTTCGACATCATATTCCCAGTAGGCCAGTTTGGCGATTTTAAGTGCCTCGGACAATGCGGCTTCGCTTTGGCGCAGGGTCTCTTCCGCCTTTTTGCGCTCGGTAATATCCTGGTTCGCGCCGTAGTTACGCAGAATCTTGCCGTTCTCGTCGCGCTCGATGTTGATGTTAACCGAGATATAACCAACGCCGCCATCGGCGTATAGAATACGATGCTCCAACGACCGAGTGTAAAACCGGTCGGTAGAGCTAAATCCTCGCGCGATTTCGGCACCCACCATGGGCACGTCGTCTGGGTGGACAAAGTGCTGTGCATAATACGCCGCGGATAGTTGATAGCCGCCGTGGGCTTCGGCGGTGGTGTGGAAAAGCGCATAGAATTGATCGTTGAAGATGAAGAGGTCCTTCTCAACATCGAATTCCCAGTAGGCCAGTTTGGCAATTTTAAGCGCCTCGGACAGTGCGGCTTCGCTTTGTTCAGCATTCCTGAATGCCGTTTGCACCTGGGTAAAGAGGCGAGCATTTTGCACGGCCGTTGCCGCCTGGTACACAATGGTTTCTGCCAGTTTTAGTTGATCTGGTGTTAATAGACTGCCGCCTTCCGTAACGTTTAATGAAACCGTGCCTATCAGGTCCCGCCCAATAAGCATGGGAATGACATATATGGAGCGGGTTCCAGTCTTGAGTATGGCATCTCGCGCCTGAGGGATAAGATCGGAGTTGGCAACATCCTCGACAACAACCGTTTGCCGGGTTTGCAGCGCTTGGGTCATAATTGGATCCCTGGCCAAGGGGAAAACTGACCCAATGGGGGTGGGTAACTCAGCGGGATGGTGAGCGGCCGTTATCTCAAGCATGGTTCCCGTGTCATCTATCAATCCAATGACTAACGAAGGAATCTGCAAGACTTCACCCAATTCTTCAGCCAGGAATTGAAGGCCAGCTGCCGTGTCTAATGCGTTTACCTGGGTCACGATGCGGTTAACAAAAGTCAATTCTTCAGCGCGCGCTTCTGATTGGGTGAAGAGGCGGGCATTTTGCAGGGCAACGGCCGTTTGCGACCCCAGCGTGGTGAAGGTACTGATATCTTCTTTAGTGAAATAGTTGATCCGATCAGACTGCACGTCGAGCACGCCCAAAACCTGCTCGCCGATGACAAGGGGAACAGCCATCTCGGCACGGGTGTCGGGCAGCAGCGGGTGGGGCAAAAAGCCTGGCTCGGACTGGACATCGTTGATGACCACGCCCTGGCGTGAGCGTGCCGCCCGCGCCACTAATGATTGCTCCTGCTTTAAGGGAATCTGCCGCCCTTCGGCCACCATCTGCTGGCCAACTGTGCCTGCGCCGCTGGTCAAGACAAGCATTTCGCTTTCTGTATCCAGCAGGTAGATATGGGCATGGTACAGGTCAAACCGGTTTTTAGTCAGGTTGACCACTTCTTGCAGAAGTTCAGCGGAATTGAGGATGGTGGCAGCGGCCGTACCCACATCGGCTACCGTTTGCAGCTCGGCAGCCCGTTTGGTGATAATCGTCTCAAAACGATTACGTTCAATTAAGTTAGAGACAATGCTGGCATACGCAAACAAGAGTTCCGGTTGGTAGGGTTTAAGCGGCCGTCCTGTTATCAGATTATCCGCGAAGATGACGCCGATGGGGGAGTCTTCAATCCACATCGCTGCGCCAATATGCCAGCCCTGGCCCACGACCACTCCGTCTTCCCACAAATCTGACTCTTCTTCCACTACCAGGCGATTTCGACCAAGCACAAATGTGTCTATCGTCTCTCGCTGATCAATAACGTATTCCGGCCCTTGCTCAATGCGAATATTGCCCTTGGCATCTGTGCCATAAGTGCCTAAAAGTAAATCTCTTGAGTCATTCAGTAGGTACATACCAATGCGCTCAAAACCCAGCCGGGTGTGAGCCAGTTCGACGGCCGTTCGGTACAGTCTGTCCAGATCGTCAATGCGGAACAATTCGATATTAATTTCGTGCAGGACACGCTGCATATCCAGATACTCCTGGGCTGACTGCGGCGCGCCTGCTTGGGCCATTTGTGTTTGTTTGCTGTCTTGCGCTAGTTTTTCTTCTTTTAGCATGGATGCCTCCACGGCAGACTGTTTTGCCATCTTACTGCTGAGTATGGCCCTCGCCATTCTGGGTTGTGGACAATTCGATGATAGCTTTTTTCGCTTTCAGGGCTTCACTGAGTTCCGTAACGGCCGTTTGCAAAGCAGATTCCATTGTGACTGTACTTTGTATTTTCTGGGTGATGTTGTTTAATAGCCGTTCCCGATCGGCCCGAGCCTTTGTCTGGTTAAAGAGACGGCGATTTTCTAGCGTGGTGCTAAGCAAAGAGGCAATCTGCAACAGAATTTGCTGATTGCCCTCGTCCAATTCTCTGTTGGCGGCAACAAGCACATCAAATGCACCCAATGCACGCCCACTGGCGAAAAGCGGCACATGGTAAGCTAGCAGCGTGTCTGCGCCACTGGTCAACAAATCGGCAACGATCTGTCGTTTCTCTAATGCCTGGGCTATGGGCGACTCTGCCAACGGTACCCGTTCACCCTCTCGCACGCCAGCAACTTCACCAGCAGCCGCCACAACACGCAGCATCGACTCGTTTTCATCGGCAACCAGATACAGGCGAAGACGTTTAGCGTTGAGGATGTCGGGCACCTTGCTGATTATTGCAGAGGCAATATCTTCAATCGTCGTCATACGAGAAATCGCTTCACTGAGCTCATTGAGCAAGGCGAGGCGGCGTGCCTGTTCATTCGTCTCCTGCAGAGCACGCTGCGTTTGCTCGGTTAACCGGGCTCGCTCCAGCGCTTCAGAGACCTGTTGGGCCACTGTTTGGATAAGCGATTGTTTACGCTCGGGGATAGCTGTGCCATCCGGGCTGCGCAAAGCGATTTTGCCCACCAATTCACCACGTACAGCAATAGGGATGGTGAGGGCGTCATCTGGGGTGGTCACGGCCGTTTCCACAATTTTGCCGTTCTGCTCACTCTGAGCATCTTCAGCAGCCGCCGATCCAGCACGCGCCTTCTGGATGGGTTTGGCGCCCTTGGCGTCAAAAGCGTAACCAAAAAACGGCCGTTCCTGCGTGGTTAGATAATCTGTCCACCCTTCACGTACCATGATGCGCTGCAAACGAGTGAGTTCATCCAAAGCTTTTAAGGCCTCATTGTGTCGGCGAGCATTCTGCAGCGCCACCGCCACCTGAGACGCAAGCGTTGTAAAAATATTGATATCTTCGGAAGTAAAGCGATCAACCTGGTCTGCCTGCACATCCAACACACCAAGCACCTCATTACCAGCCACAAGCGGCACGGCCATTTCGGCACGTGTTTCGGGCAGCAAGGGGTGCGGCAAAAAGCCGGGCTCTGCCTGCACATTGTTGCTCACAACACCGACCCGGTTACGGGCGGCACGAGCCACCAATGATTGTTTCTGATCCAGGGAAATCCGGCGTCCTTCTGCCACCATCTTGGCTCCAGTTTCACCAGCGCCGCTGGTCAAAACCAGGTCTGTTTTGCTCTCATTAAGCAGGTAGATATGGGCATGGTAGAGATTAAACCGATCTTGGGTTAAATCGACTACTTGCTGCATCAGCTCTTCTGGTTCCATACTGGCAGCGGCCACGGTACTCACGCTGGCCACCGTTTCCAGCTCCGTGGCACGCCGGACTATCGTTGCCTGCGCATCACGCCGGTCGGTGATGTCAATTGCCGAGGTAATAACAGCTGGCTGCCCCTGGAAGTTAACGATTCGACCAGAGGCTAATGCCCAAAACGCCTCGCCATTGCCGCGTCTCAAGTACAGTTCAAAGTTGGAAACATACCCCTGTTCACGCAGAGTCTTAACGTAACCGTCTCGGTCTGACGCCTGGTGGTAAATATTGGTGATCACCCAGCTTTGCAGTTCCTCGCGGGATACCCCAAACATTTCGGCCATGGGTTCATTAGCGTAGACAATTTTACCGTCCGACACATTCGAAATGCCCAGCGGGATGTAAATCGATTCCAGGATTTCCTGGGTACGGGCATGTGCTGCCTGCAACTCTCTTTCAGCTTGCTTGAGATCGGTAATGTTGTGGATAAAGCCTACAACACCAGAGACATGGCCCTCTGTATCCTTTAGGGGAACCCTAACGGTACTTAAGCTGATTGGCTGCCCATCGGGCGTGTAAGCGTGTTCTTCAACGATTCTGATTTGCCCACTATCCATCACCTCGCGCTCGCCGGTCCAAATGCCAGAAATACCCTTTTCCGGATCTCCGTGGACAAGGTCTTCTGGAATACCTATCTCCAGGTCATGTTTGCCTATAACTTCTTCGGGAGCCTGTTGCAATGTACCGGCAAAAGCTTTGTTAACCACCAAATACCGGTGCTCCAGGTCTTTGACAAAGATCCAGTCTGGGGTGGAGTCAATGATGGTGCGCATCAACGCCTCACTCTCGCGGACTTGCGCTTCGGCTTGCCGACGTTCACTCAAAAGCGCGGCGTTTTGGATGGCAACTGCCAGCTGTCCAGACAATGTTTCAAAGGCGGGCAGGTTCTCTTCCATAAGGGCATTGGGCTTATCGCTCTGCAAGTCGAGCACGCCCACGACCTTTTCACCCACCAGCAGCGGCACCGCCATTTCAGAACGTGTGTCCGGCAGCAAGGGGTGGGGGCGGAAGGCGGGGCTGGCAGTGGTATTGGCTACAGTGACGGCTTGTTTGGTGACAGCGGCCGTTCCGTTCAGTGAATTTTCATCAATGGGCAGCATATGGCCGGCTTCCAGCATCTGCGAACCAGCGTGGCCCGTGCTGGCGCGCAGCACCAGACGCTCACCACTCTCATCCACCAGGTAAATTTGGGTCTGGTACAGGCCAAACTGTTCTTGCACCAGCTGCGCCGCCTGGGGCAACAAGGCATCCAGGTTTCGTACCTGAGAAACTTGCCGCCCAATTTCTGCCGCCAGATTCAAGTCGCGGGTGCGAGCGGCTACCCGTTGTTCCAGCGTATGGATCAACTCGTGTACCTGGGCGGTCATGTCATTAAAAACGGTAGCCAGGATACCCATTTCGTCTTGAGAGGTAACCTCTGCCCGTGCATCAAGATTACCTGCCGACACTTCTTGAGCCACCTTGGTGAGGCGCAAAATTGGGGTGGTTAATCTGTTGCCAGTAAACATGGCCACAGCACTGGCCGCTAAAATGACAAAGATTCCCAACAATATGTTTAAGCGCTGCTGTTCCGCAATAGAGGCCAGGGCTTCTGACTCAGCCTGCCGCACACTGACTAACCAGTCCAAATCATCCACAATGGGCTGGTGGTTCAAGGTGTTCACAAAGCCCACAGACAAAAGATGGACAACACCATCAGCATCGGTAAAGGTATAGCTGGTATCAGCGAGCTGGGCACCGGCAAGTACCTCTTCAGCCGTGAAGTTGTCTGTGTGAATCTGAAGGCTGCCAGCTTCATCTAGAGCCAATTCATATCCCGGTAAGTGCACCCGTATTGACTGGGTTTCACCCACCTGAGACACAACCATGAGATCTTCTAAAGATTGCAAACTATACCGGCTGTACAAAATGCCTTCGAGGCGTGCGGGTCCATTTGGTTGCGAGGAAAATAGGGGCAGCGCAATTTGCAAGTAGCCCAGCCCACTTCTCTCGTTAAAATCGGGATCGCTCACATACGTTTTGCCAAAACTAACGTTGTAAGCCACCTCCCACCAGGCTTCCTCAGCAAAATAGTACTGCTCTGTAGGTTGGGTTGCCGCAACCAGAGCGCCATAGCGATCCGTCAGGAGGATATTGCTGTTTTCCGGGAATTTGGCGCTGAACTGCCTTATTTTGCTCACAACAGGATGTTGCAAAACCGCCTGTACGGCCGAATCGTCGTTATCAGATGCTAACCATTCACTATCTTGTTCTAAAATCTGGGTCTGAACGTCACTGCTACTTCCCGAATAGCTGTCATTTTGCGCTTTTACCGCAGCCAGCAAATCATCATCCAAAGCCAGGGTTTGCAGAGCCGTAATTTCTCGCGCCAACAGTTCACCGATCAACAGCCCTTGCGACTGGGACAACGCCTGCATCTGTTTACTGCCCTCAACCGTCAGGGCATTGCGGGAAATGGTACTGGCGCCAAAAGCAACGGCCGTAACCGCCAGCGTTGTAACCACCAGAGTTGTGCTAACCAGCTTGCCGCGCAGGGTAAACGTGGGGAATCGACGGATCAGAACAACGGCAAAAACGGCGAGCAGGACAAACAGAAAGATATAGGTTGCCCGAATCAGTTCGGGCGCCATCGCATTGCGGGGATAGGGCCAATATTGATCAACCAACACCATCATAGCGGCGGCGACCACCGCACCGACCTGTATGCGGCTTAAACCCTCTTCTTCTGTGATGATCAACGGCAAGATCATCATATAGATAAGCAGTTCAGCGATGACAATTGTGGTACCAATTCCCGCACTTTGGAACATCACCAGCAAAGCAACGACGGGCGCTGTTGAGGCAGCAACAATGACCCCCCAAAACAGGCGCCGCTTGTAAATGAGAAAGGCGCCAAATAGCTGAACAATGCCCGCTCCATAGGAGGCCGCCAGGGATAGGGGTTCTTTCCCTCGCTCACTGAGGTTAGAAAAGATCAGCCCCGCTAAAATGCCCGCGATCCCCAAAAACAGGACCAGGCGGAAGGCGCGCTGCCGTACTTCTTCCGATTTATTTTTTGATGATAGTCGTTGGGAATCAGTCATGAAATTTTCCCTCTGCGGTTTGCTTCACTTGTTTAGTTGCGTGATTTGGCAACTGACTCATGTCCATTTGTACCGTTACTGTCCGCTGCTGCCAGGCTTACGTACCCTTCCAGGCCCAACATCTGGCCGATTTCTTCAGCGGCCGTACGCAGGATCGTTTCGGCGTCCAGAGCAGCATGAATGCGGGTTGTCATTTCACGCAGCATTTGCTCACGTTGGGCACGGTCTTGAGCATCTTCAAACAATCGTAAACTTTGGGCAACAACCGCAGCCTGCCCAACCAAACTAGTAATACGGCGAATGGCCCCTTCGTCAAATGGTACGGATTGGTGTGAACTGGCAGTTATAAAGCCAATAATCTGGTCGCCCACTGCCAACGGAATGGCGAAAGCTGTTTTTATGCCGAATTCCCGATAGACACTAACCGTGTTTTCATCAAGACGAGGATCACTTTCTACATCTTTTGCGTAAAAGTAGTCGTGCATAATTACCTGCTTAAGCGCTGGGAATTCGCTCACGAGCATAACGGTTCTGGCGGGCAGCGTTGAGGTGCTGGCTCGTTTCTCCCAATGTGCAGTGAGGAACATCGCCTCTGGATTTTGGTGCCAGGGTCTCTCAAAAAGGATCAGCGATGCCAGGTCTAGCTGCTGCAGGCCAGTTGTCTGGACTAAGGCGGCTAAGATTTCTGACATCGAACTGGCACGAACCACACTTTCGCTGCCAGCAAACAACGCTTCTGTATTTGCTAAGGCATTCTGTGTTTGTTCAGCCAATCGCAAGTTTTCGATATGGGCACTGAGGCGTTCGGCCACGGCCGCTGCGATTTCTGCTGCTTCATCTTCTTTGACTTCAGTGCTGCTCATTACCAGCTCCCCAATGGGTTCCCCCTGCACCTGCAAGGGTTGGATCAGTCCGGTTTCTGGTTCAGATTCAGAATCTTCAGCCGGGCTGACCTTATTGAGATCATAACGAAAGGCCAAGGTGTCAAGCTGCTGCCCAAAAAATTCATCCCAGCCCTCTCGCGTCAGGCGACGGGACAATTCCTGGAGTTCTTGAAGCGCCTCTTCTGATCTGGTGTAAGATCGCGCGTTTTGCAGGGCAACCGCTACCTGCGAAGCCAGGGTAGTTACGGTTTGCAGGTCCGATTCGTCAAAGTGATTTAGCTGTTCTGAACGCACATCCAGCACCCCCAGCACCTGATTACCAATGGCAATCGGTACAGCCATTTCGGAACGGGTTGCCGCCAGCAAGGGATGGGGCATAAAACCTTCTTCTGGTGATACGTAGTTACGAATATCCCCTGCCACATTTCTGGCTACCGAAGCCACAAGTGAGCCAGCCGCAGACAAAGGAATTCGCCGACCCTCGGCCACCATTTTGCGACCGACTTCACCCGCCCCAGCAGTTAATACAAGCATCTTGGAGTTCTCGTCCAGCAGGTGAATATGTGCATGGTACAAGTCAAAACTGCTCTTGGTAAGATCGGCTACTTGCTGCAAAAGTTCTTGCGGGTCCAGTATGGTGGCTGCGGCCGTACTCACCTTAGCCACTGTAGACAGCTCATTTGCTTGCCGGGCCAATAACTTTTCGGCCTCTTTGCGGGCATGGATGTCGACAATGGAGGCCACAATCGCCAGCTCACCTTCGTAATTGATAATACGACCAGAAGCCAATCCCCAGAACAGCTCTCCATCACCACGCTTAAGAAGCATTTCAAAGTCTTTAACCACACCTTGCTCGCGCAAACCGGTAAGAAACCTTTCCCGTTCATCCAGATTTGCATAAAAATCGGGGGTTAACTGCCCAACCAGCTCTTCGCGCGACAGACGGAAAGCTTCTGTGAGGGCGCGGTTTACGTAAGCAACCAGTCCGGTAGATATCCGTGAAATGACAATAGGCGTGGAGAGGGACTCCATAACTGTTTGCATCTGTGCTTTTTCTAGTTGAATCTGGTCAAACAACCTGGCGTTTTGCAAGCCAACGGCCACCTGGTTGGCAATGGATGTCAGCAGCGCCACGTCTGCTTCATCCAGGCCACCGGCCACGTTATGCTGAATATCTAAAACGCCCAGCACGTCATTTTCCAGCGTAATAGGCACAGCCACTTCCGCCTTTGTCTCTGGCAGCAACGGATTTGGCAGCCAGTTGGGGTCGGCGGCTACGTTGGGTACCAGGGTCGGTTTATTGTTTACGGCCGTTCGTCCCACCAACCCTTTGCCCGCCTCAATCTGGTGTTTGTTTTGCAGCATGGCCCGCCCGGCCTCACCCGTGCCCCCGGCCATTACCAGGTATTTTCGGCTCTCATCAAAAAGGTAGATGTGGGCATGGTAATACTTAAACGTGACTTGAAGGAGTTCTACAACGGCCGTTGTCAATTCTTCCGGGTCCAAAATTGTAGAAAGGCGGCGGCTCACTTCAGAAATAGCCTGATTCACCTGGGTCCTCTGCTGCAAAGCACCAACCGTTGTTCCCATTTGGGCCGCCATCTCATTAAAATTGTGCATCAAGCTGCCCAACTCGTCGCTGGAAGTGACCACCACACGCGTGTCATACTCACCCTGCCCCAGCTGTTCAACCGCCTTTGACAGCCGTAAAATGGGGCTCACCACCGTGCGGGCCAAAGCAAAGCCTAACAGCATAGAAATGACCTGCACCACAAGTCCAACCGCCCAGGCAACACGGTTGGCCGTCACCTGGAGATCATTCACATCCTCCTCAACCGTCCCAAGCAATCCAGCTCGGATTTCAATAGCCCTGGCTTCCATGATTTCCAGCTCATCTAGCAGAACCAATGTTTCGGCGTGGCTGGCCGCAACTTGTTCTGACACCTGGGCAATTTCGGTAGACGCCGCAACGACCGCCTCCAGGCGCCCAGCTAAACTGGACTGCTCTCCGCCAATTACATTTTGTAAGGCTTGCAGGTTGGTAAAAAACTGAGCTCGCTCTGTGTCGAGGTTTAGCCGCACCGCGTCTTCACCGCCCAACACATACTCCAGCGTCAGAGTCTGGATGCGTTCAATCTGGCTCAAAGATTGCGTTGTGAGTTCGGCCGTCAAACCAGATTCAGCGGCCAGGGCAGCTCTATCAATCAGGTTAACGGCCGCATCTTTGGCCTCGCTCGCTTCTTTAAATGATTGCAAAAGCGTCAGGGTTTCGCCATGCTCGTCAATAAGTTCCTGGCCTGTTGTTACAATATTCAAAGCCACAGCCTCATTGGCAGCGTAAATCTCGCTCTCCTCTGCATTCTTAGCCAGGGCAGACAACTGTTCGGCGATGGTAAGAAGCTTTGTAGAAGAGTCAGAAAATTGCTCCAGTGTCTCCGCTTCACCGGTAGATATGTATTCCAGAACTTCCGTTTGGATTTCTTTGGTCAAGTAGGCAGATTCGCCAACGATCTCTTGCGTGGGCATCACGTGATCCGCCATTTCGTCCACAACAAGCTGCCTAAGCACGTAAATACCACCGGCATTCAGGATCGCCAGAACAGCAAAAACGATAAGGGGCTTATACTTTAACCGTATATTCTTGATGAAGTTCATACCCGATCTCCGGTAAATTTAATCTGCGCTGATGGCTTCTGCTTCTTTGTGGGTGTTTTTGCCCATGTTCAGCTTGACCAGTGTCTTGGTTTGTAACGCCTTGCCGAGCTCTTTAGCGGCCGTTTGTAAGGCACTCTCCACCGAAACCGTACGCTGAATACGCTGGTTAATTTCGTTGATGAGATGTTCCTTCTCTGCCTGGGCCTTTGTCTTGAAGTACAGACGCTGGCTCTGCACCGCAGGGGCCGCCATATTGATCAGCGCATTAAAGATCTCTTCCTCTTCCCTGCTGAAAATACGCGCCTGGGGCCAGCTGCTGGTAATAATACCGACCCACTCGCCACCCAAGGTCAAAGGGATCACGGCGATAGCACCAATCCCGGCATGAGCCATTATGCCCCTGGTAAAGTCATCTACCCTGGGATCTGTGGTCACGTCCCCTATTAGCTGAGGATCATTGGGATCATTAATAAACAAATTGGTGAAGGGGAACCGGGCCATGGGGAAGATGGTGCCCACGGGGAAAGAAAGTTCGCCCGCCAGACGCCAACCGGCCAGAAGCTCCAGTGTCTGAGGCACACCTTGCCGGTCCACTTCAATAAACATCAAGGTTGCTTCCTCAATACCCGTGGGGAAAATCGGCCCAAGGGAAGCGTATAGAATCTCATCCACATTGGCTGCCGTGTTCAGCTCATGGCCAATCTGGTACAGACTCTCAGCCTGTCCCAATGCCGACTCGGTTTGCTCGGTCAGGCGGATATTTTCGATGTGCCTGCCAAGCTGATTGGCAATAACGGCCAACATGGCTTCAGCTTCTTGCTGATTACCGCCCGTGACGACAAATTCGGCAATGGGTTCATCGTTTATCTTCAGGGGGTATTGAACAATGTTGTCTGCATTTTCGGCGGGCCAGTCGGCTTCTGTCAGGGCGGCTACCGCATTGTTTGCGTATACAAAACCGTTCGCCTGCTCCTTGCGCTCATGCAAATAATCCCGCCAGGCCTGCCCACTCAGGCGGCGAGCGGCCTGTTCAGCCTCGGCGCGGTACCGATTGGTTTCCGTAAGCAAACGCAGGGTTTCGGCTTGCTGCCCTACCTGCTGGGCAACGGCCGTTACCAAGGCACGTGTCTCCTCTGTCCATTCTTGCCCGTCTTCGGCTTCCAGCTGGATCGTACCGATGGCCGTATTCGCCACCGTAATCGGCACTTGCAGCATCCGGCTGCCCCCGGCAGCCACCACAGGGCCCTCATACGCTTCCACCGAGTTGAGATCATAACGAACACCAATTTTCTCTTTGCGCTCAATCCCATCGAGAAAATCGGCCCATCCTTCGCGCAGCGTTAAAGCTACGTTTTTGCCCAATTCGGCCTGCGCCTGTTCTGCCTGGCGCAAAAGTTTGGCATTGTCAATAGCTACGGCTAACTGGCCAGCCAGAGAATCATAGAGTGGTAAAGTTTCTTCAGACAAAGCGTGTGGCTGATCGCTTTGCAGGTCCAACACACCCAACAGCTGATCACCGGCCAGCAGCGGTATGGCCATTTCAGAACGGGTAAATGGCAGCAGCATATTTTTGTGGAAGCGGGCATCGCTTTCTGTATCTGGCACCAGTACCGGCCGTTTTTCAAAAGCGGCCGTACCGTTAATAGACCCCGTCCGGATGGATAACCGGTGGCCGCGATTGAGCAGCTGCTGCCCGACCACACCCGTGCTGGCACGTAAGATCAAATTATGCTTTGGCGCATCTGCCAGGTAAATCTGCACGTGGTAGAGCTTAAACCGCTCTTGAATGAGCCGCACCGAATCAGCTAACAATTGATCCAAATCACGCAGATGTGAAATGCGCCGACCAACTTCGGCGGCTAAAGCCAGGTCTCGCGTGCGTTCCTCTACACGCGCTTCCAGCTCCTCGCTTAACAGACGCAGTGACTGGTTGCTCGCTTGAGCTACCTGTAAAGCATGCTGCAAACCATCAATCAGCAGGTAAACCAAAAAACCGCTCAGGGCAAAAATAACGGAGATATCAATCATCCGGCCGGAAGCGGGTGCGGCGTGAGGCACAATTAAACCTGTTGATTCACCATAAACATATCCCCAACCGGCCGTAATGGATAAAACGGTCATCAACAGACCAAGACGCCACCCGGCAAGCAAGCTGGCTGCCAAAATAATGACAATATAAACCAGAAAAGCCGTGTCACTTATCCCATCATTGAGCCAGCTCAACAGCGACATGGCAAGCCAACTTGTAATGACTAACACATAACTGGAAAGCCAAACATAGCCACGGCGCAGCATAAAAAGCAGGCCCACCGACAAAACAGCAAGCCCCGCAATAATGAGCATGTTCTCTGATACGATTGGGTCTACGTTAAGACGTATCAACCATTGAAGGGTAAGCAGAATGATCAGGAAAAAAAGAAAACTGTTCAGATAACGAGCAGTTCGTGTTTTCTGCTCATCATCAAAAACGGGTGCGGCCAGGAATGATTTTAACCTATTAAACATCAGATTTTTGCTCCACGGTAACGGCCGTTTTCAGCACCGTTTTGCCTGACAGACAGCTGAACTGTGGTGCTTTTAGCCTGCAACGCCTGCCCCAACTCTTGAGCGACCACTTGTAAAATGCGCTCCATGTCGGAAGCACCCAAAATTTGCTGGTTTATTTGGTTCAAAACAGCTTCATTGTCGGCACGTTTCTGCGTTTGCTCATACAAACGGGCATTCTGCAAGGCAACAGCCACCTGGCTGGCCACAGATTGCAGCATCGTCACACTCTTTGTATCCAGCCCACCAATCACGTCATGCTGAACATCCAAAATGCCCAGCACCTGCTCACCCAGGGTAATGGGAATCGCAGCTTCAGACTTGGTATCTGGCAGCAGGTCGTTGGGCAGCCAGTTAGGCTCTTCGGCCACATCAGGGACCAAAACGGGCCTATTCGTCGCCGCTGCTCTGCCGACCAACCCCTGCCCCAATGCCAAACTATGGCCTGAAGACAGCATGGCTTTGCCTGCATTGCCAGTACCACCGGCCATAACCAGGCTTTCTTTCGCATCATCGTACAGGTAAATGTGGACGTGATAATAGTTAAAAGCACGCTGCACTTCCGTCACCACAGCTTCCATCAATTGAGCGGGGTCCAAAATGGTAGAAAGGCGGCGGCTAACGTTGGCGCTTGTTTCTAGTGCCTTGGTCAGCTGCGTTAGCTGAACCAGCTGAACTTCCTGTTTTTTCTGGGCAGCTTCCAATTCGGTGACCATCGTGTTGAAAGCGCGTCCCACCTGGCCCACTTCGTCGTCGCCGGTCTCGGGCACGTGGACGCCGCGTTCGCCCGCGCCCAACCGGGTGGCAGCAACCGCCAGCTCGCCCAACGGTCGGCTAATGGCCCGCATGAGCAGGAACCCAATGGCCAGGGCAGCGCTGGTAATGAGAAGGGCAAACACAATCGCAAAGGTCACTCTATCGGTTAATGTCTGGATACGGCCGTTAATCCCATATTCAAGCGCCTGGGAAACAGCCTCATAATAAGCCGTCGCTGCCGCCTGCGTGGCTTCCGCAGAATCAAGATGTTCCAGCGTCAGATTCATTCGATCCGGCGATATAATCTGATCATTTAGGCTCTTGATAAAGGCGCTTAGCTCTGCTTCAAGGTCATTGAGAGGAGATTCCGTTATCTGCCGCATCTGGCCCGTTTCATCATTCTCCCAGCTCACTTTGTTGCTGCTTCTCAGATCCACAAGATACGTTGAAATTTCATTGCTTAAGGAAATTATTTCTAATCTTTCACTCTCCGATATGCTTCCCTGCAGTTCAGCCTCAGATACAACAAGTGTCACTTGACTCAACAAATCCTGAAAACGCGGCATCTTCAGCAGCGTGATGTCCATCATGTAATAGGTATCCAGGTCCGGGTCGAGAATCAAGAAGGAGGTATCGCCAACTCGGGCGATAGTCTGGCGAATATCCCTGTTCATCTGGAAATATTTGGCATCGATCTCAAAGGAATGTTGTGCCTCTGATACCGTCTGCCAGGCAGCCTGTATGGCCTCAAATTCCCTGTCGAGCTGCAGCGATTCTCCATACTTCTCATTAAGTTCTGCCAGCTCGGCCAAATCGTCGTTTACGATAGCTTGCTGAGCTGCCAATTCTTCGGCAGCGTCGGGATCGTTTACGGCTCGGCGAGCCAACCAGCGATACTTGTTTGAGTCCGTTAACAACGCTTGTAACGATCGTAAATAAAGCGTCCCTTCCAACTCTTTAACACCGTAATTTTCGCGCCGTTCAAGCTGGTCGCGTCCCATAGGGAAAAACCCGACCAGGGAGACAACAAACAACAAGCCGATGACGGTAAATTTCTGTGAATAACTTCTCCGACTAAACCAGGAGAACAAATGAGATGATTTCATGGCCTGGAAATCCTTTTCAACTTTCTTGTTCGGTAACTGTTGTTTCTGCCGTCCATTCAACCTTGACCCTGCTCTAGATGCAGCGGTTTTGTGTCACCAAACCGTTTTTCTGAATCAACGGGCATAAAGCGCACCATGGTTTGTGAAGCATCTAAAGCATGGCCAATTTCACGCACGGCCACTTGCATGGCCTCTTGAACGTCTTTTGTGCTTAAAATCTTTTGGTTAATGTCGTTCACCAGGGCTTCCCGTTTGGCCTGCTTCTGCGCTTCGGCAAACATATTGGCATTGCGCAGGGCTACGGCCATCTGGTTGGCAATCGACTCCAACAGGTCCACATCTGCCTGGCTCAAACCATTGGTGACGTTGTGCTGCACGTCTAGTACCCCCCAAACCTTGTCACCACTCATAATGGGCACAGCAATCTCTGCTTTGGTATCAGGGAGCAAAGGATTTGGCAGCCAGCCTTGCGCCTGGTCGGTGTCGGGCACCAGTACAGCCTGCCCTGTCTGGCCAGCACGCCCCACCAACCCTTTGCCAGCAGGAATCTGGTGCTTATTGGCCAGCATCTGTTGTCCGGCCTCGCCCGTTCCACCTGCCATTAGCAGGTTTTGATCGGCGTCGTCAAACAGATAAATGTGAGCATGGTAATAATCAAAAGAATCTTTTACCTGCTCCACAACTGCCCGGACCAGTTCATTTTGATCCAAAATGTTGGAGAGCTGTCGGCTAACTTTACCGCTTATTTCCAGGGCACGGGTACGATCGGCCACACGCTGCTCAAGTGAATCAATAGAGTCTCTTAGCCGGGCTGTCATATTGTTAAACGCTGTGGACAGCTGGTTCACTTCCAGGTTGCCTTTTGCCGACGCTTCCAGGTTGATATTGCCTTCAGCAATTTGTACGGCCGTCTCCGTCAGCTCCAGCAGGGGTCGAACCAGGCGGCGGGCTATAGAAACACCCACCACACCAGACAAAAGCGCCGCTACCAAAACCACAACCGCTGAGACGATCGTGCTTTGGGTTACCGGTTGAAACGCTTCAGCGGCGGGGATCTCCGTAAACACGGCCCAATCTGGGGAGCCCAGGGCGACAAAAGCCTGTGCCGTGGTTTCACCATTAATCCCTAGCGACAGTTCAGGGTCGTGATCAGGCTCTATCTCACCCTCAACAAAATGGCTAACTTCTGGCAGGTGAACAAGGTTTTCGCCTTTTAACACGCGGGCCGTATCGGCAAATGCCAGCAAATCACCCTGCTCATTAACCACATAAGCGTAACCCGTTTCACCTACCTCCAACTGATCGACCAGATCCCACATGAATTTCAGGTTAAGTTCCGCTGCCAGTAATCCTTCAAAGTCACCTAGCCGACTGTAAATAGGCACGGCAATGATCACCAAAGGCTCGCTGCTTTCACTATCAATGGTGACCGGACTGATATACCGTTCCGTTTGCCTGGCCTCGGTAAACACCTGCTCGACTATCTGGCTGGCAAATACATCGGATCGGGCCTGCACCAGACGAGAGCTTTGGCTTACCAATTGGCTGTTGGCATCAAACAACGCCAGTTGGCGAAAGGAAGGTTGGAAACCCAGCGCGTTACCCAAAATACGTTCCTGTTCTTCGGCTGGTACATCAGCAATATTACCGAGCTTAACGGCCGTTTCTAGTACGCTGAACTTATCCTCAATAAAGTCTTTTACGGCCGTTGCGGCTTCCTGGGCAATGAGCTGCTGCTGATTGAATACAACGTTCCGTTGTGTCTGATAGTTATAAGCAATTTGCAAACCACCAGAAACAATCAAAACAACAGCACTCAAGAGAAAGAACGCTATAGCCAACAGCGCCCTTAAACTCATTTCTGACTGGGATCTTCCTATTCGCATCTTCATAATTATCTCGCGCCGGTTGAGGCGCCGTGGCGTTTTGTTAACGCTACGCCAGGCGCCCTTATATTCTTGTTTAGCGGTAAATCACATCCGCCACAGCCAGTACCGTCTCGGGAAGTTCCAGGCCTAACTGCTGAATCATGTTATAGTCTATTTCCATAAACGGGTCTGCCGATACCACTGGAATAGTGCCCGGCTCAATTCCCTGGAAGATTTTGTGAGCCAGGGGCGCTGCCAAACCACCCGTCTTCACCATTTCCACACTCACGTTAAACAGCGACCGGTACGAACTGTCAGCCAGGTAAAGGAGGCCGCTCACAGGAATCGCATATTCCTCGCCAAAAGCTGCCATGACGGCGACGGCCGTCGGGTTAACTGCTATAGGTTCGGCAAGTCCCAGGATAGCGTCAATGTCGGTATCGCCAGACTCAGCCAGGTTCTGGAGGAAGGCAGCCAGTTCGTCTGGCGTATTAACCGGCGCTTCAACGATGGTGACGCCATCAGCCTCGGCCACGGGATAGAGCGCCGCCAGTTGGGACTGCACAATCGGGTAACCCGCCTGGTAAGGAATGAGAATGCGGTTCAAGTCAGGCATCAGATCACGCAGAAGTTCGTAACGAAGAACGGCGATGTCTGGCCCCGGATAACGCACACCGGTAACGTTGCCGCCCGGTTCCTGCACGCTGTTCACAATGCCCATCCCTTCAATCAAGGCAAAAGAAAACACCACAGGGACATCTGTGCCCGCGGTAATGTGCGTGGCTTCCAACGTTGCTTCTGTGGGATAGACAAAAATCAAGTCAACTTTGTCATCAACAAACTGTTGGAGAATGTTTTGGTAGGTCGGAATGTCAAAATCTACTACCTGCACATCATAGACAATGTTTTCACCTTCCACGTAGCCCAGTTCGGCCATTCCCTCCTGGAAACCTGTCATGACGTCCCCAAGAACAGGTAAACCAGCCAATATGCCCACCCGGTACGTTTTGGTTTCTTCTGCTCCACAGCTGCTTACAAACAAGCTAATAACCAGAGCCAAAAGCAATAAGCCAAAACCCTTGTGTTTAAGGGCGTGTTCTCTTGGATGCTGTGTCATAATGATTAAAACTCCTTATCATCATTTTTGATGGTGACTCATAGGCGCTGAACTTAACGATTCTGCGGCGCCCTGCATGAATAAAATGGCTGGCTGCTTTTTTCTCTCTTGCTTCCAAATAAGTTTGTGGAGTGCTTTACGATGCTGGTCAGTGACGGTAAATCAAGAGTAAACCTAATTCATAACGAATTTTCTGTTGCTAATAAATCATTTTGAACGAGCTCTGGGCAGTCTGCGGTTTCCTCTCACGTCTCATCCCGTCGGAAGACCTGAGAAGTATCATAGCATAAAGAAAATTCTTTCTTGCGTGAAGAAGTCGTGATGACCTCCTGTATTGCGTGAGAAAATAGTACCGCAAAAACATCTTCAGTTAACAACGGTTAGGCAAAAAGCAAAATAGCCATTTAAGGCTATCTCAATCTTGAGGTAACCGTTCCGTTGGTATCCCGCACCAGGGCGCTTCGCGCCGAGGCGATGCCCTTGCTCCAGGGAGATCTGAACGCTTACCTAAAAAATTTTGTTGGTTCTGGCTTGTCCAGGTAAGAGGAGGCTTACTTTTGTGAGGCGAGGGCCGCATCAAGCAGGTGATTCACCAGAGCCGGATTGGCTTTACCTTTGGTCTGGCGCATCACCTGGCCGACAAACCAGCCGCGCAGCTTTTCTTCACCTGCCAGATAGCGGTTGAGCTGCTCTGGGTTGTCGTTGAGGATTTGTTGGATAACGGCCGTAATCGCCGCATCATCTGAAATTTGGGCCAGCCCCCTGCTTTCCACAATTTGGGCCGGGGCCATGCCGATTGTAAACATCTCGGCCAGCACATCCTTGGCAGTGTTGTGGTTGATGGTCTGCTTTTCCACCAGGCCAACCAGCTCTACCAGGGCAGCAGGTCTCACCTGGATGGTGTCGATGCTCAGTTTGGCTTCGTTCATCAGGCGGAACAGTTCGTTGATCATCCAGTTGGCGATGGATTTGGGGGTACCGCCGTGGGTTACGGCCGTATCAAACCATTCTCCCACCGCTCGCTCCTCAGCCAACACGCGGGCATCGTATTCCGACAGGCCGTAGGCGGTCATGTAGCGGGCGACCTTGGCGTCTGGCAGTTCGGGTAGGCTGGCGCGCACTTCTTCGATCCAGGCATCATCCAGATGCAGCGGCGGGAGGTCGGGTTCCGGAAAGTAGCGGTAATCTTCCGCCTCTTCCTTGGTGCGCTGGCTGAACGTTTCGCGGCGTCCTTCGTGCCAGCCGCGGGTTTCCTGGATAACTGTGCCACCGGATTGGAGAACGGCCGTTTGCCGGGCAATCTCGTACGCGGTCCCATCCGCCAAAACGCGGAAGCTGTTCAGGTTCTTCAGCTCGGTGCGGGTGCCAAATTCTGTGCTGCCCACCGGTCGAATGCTGATGTTGGGCTCCACGCGTAGGACACCTTTTTCCATGTCGCCGGAGTTGACCCCCAGGTAGCGCAAAATCTGGCGCACCTTCATGGCGTAAGCCCGCGCCTCCTCGCCGGAGCGAATGTCTGGCTCGGTGACGATTTCCAGCAGAGGCACGCCCGCCCGGTTGTAATCGACCAGCGACGTGCCGTCGTCCTGGTGGGTGAGCTTGCCGGTGTCCTCTTCCATGTGGACGCGGCGAATACCGATGCGCTTGGTTTCGCCCGACTCCAGCTCGATGTCCAGCCAGCCATTCACGCCCAGCGGCTGCTCATACTGGCTGATCTGGTACCCTTTGGGCAGGTCGGGGTAAAAGTAATTTTTGCGGGCGAAGATATTATGGTGGTTAATCGCGCAGTTCAGCGCCAGGGCCACGCGCAGAGCGTACTCGACGGCTTTCTGGTTAATCACCGGCAGCGTGCCGGGCATACCAATGCAGAGGGGGGAAACGGCCGTGTTCGGCGCCGCTTCCACGCTGTCCACCACTTTGGCTTTGGAAAACATCTTCGATTCGGTCATCAATTCGGCATGCATTTCCAGGCCGATGACGGGTTCGTATTCAGTCATATGGTGTCCATTTTAAATCCGAGAAGTACAACGAATTAGAGAAAATACGAATTTCCCATCAGCGGCATTCATTCGTTTATTTCTAAAATTCGTTGCAGCCATCCATTTGCATACAATTCGGCCGTTTTCCTTATCCATGTCTTCTCATGAAGCGTTCCAGGCGGTTGAGGGCTTCTTCGATTTTTTCGTAGGCGGTGGCGTAGCTGGCGCGGACAAAACCGGCCCCGCTGGCGCCAAAGGCGTCGCCGGGGACCATGGCTACTTCTTCTTCGTCCAGCAGGCGCATGGCAAAATCGTCGCTGCTCATGCCGGTTTTGGCGATGGAGGGGAAGGCGTAAAACGCGCCGCGCGGCTCAAAGCAGTCCATGCCTAACGTGTTGAAGCCGTCGACAATCAAGCGGCGGCGGCGATTGTACTCCTGGCGCATCTCCTCGACGTAACGGTTGCCTTCGTCGGTGAGTGCGGCCAATGCGGCCGCTTGCCCGGTGGTGGGAGCCGACATGATGGTGTACTGGTGCACCTTGCGCATGGCGGCCAAAATGTCGACAGGAGCGCAGGCATAGCCGATGCGCCAGCCGGTCATGGCGTAATCTTTGCTGAAGCCGCCCAGCAGCACGGTGCGCTGGCGCATCCCCGGCAGGGCGGGCACGCAGACGTGTTCAATGCCATACACCAGCCGGTCGTAAATTTCGTCGGAGATGATGAGGAGATCGTGCTGTTCGGCAACGGCCGTTACCGCCAACATTACCTCTCGCGTCATCACCGCGCCCGTAGGATTGTTCGGATAACCCAACAAAATGGCCTTCGTTTTGGGCGTGATGGCCGCTTCGATCGTTTCGGCCGTCACCTGGAAATTGTCCTTGACGTAGGTAGGCACGGCCACGGGCACACCCCCGGCAAAGGTCACTTCCGGCCCGTAGGCCACAAAGCTGGGTTCAGGAATGATCACCTCGTCGCCGGGATTGAGAACGGCCGTCATCACCAAATACAGCGCCTCACTCACCCCTACGGTGATGATGATCTCATCTGCGGGGTCGTACTGCACTTTGTACAGCTTGTTCAGATGCTGGCTCAGCGCCGTGCGCAGTTCCACGGTGCCGCTGTTGGAGGTGTAGGCCGTCTCACCCCGCTGCAAGCTGTCGATGCCCGCCTGTAAAATCGGCTGGGGCGTCACAAAATCCGGCTCGCCAATGCCCAACGAAATGACGCTCTTCATGCTGGCGGCAATATCAAAAAATTTACGAATCCCCGACGGCGGCGTGGCGGCCACCCGGTCTGAAATAAAGTTTCGCATGGTGATCTCCTTTTTGGACGCAGAGATGAGGGAGAAAATAGGAGATCGCAGAGAGAAAAAGAGTTTTTCTCTGTTTTCTCATGGGTCTCAACGGCCGTAGGCCGTCTATCTCACAGTTCTCTGCGTCCGCTTCTCCTAACCAACTTCCACGTTGGAATTGTCGCCAATAAACATTGCCTTGGGCTGGCCGATGATGCGGGCGTTTTCGCCAATGAGTGCGCCGTCGAGCACGCAGTTTTCAATGTGCGCTCCCGCGTCGATGATGCTGTTGCGGATGACGCTGTTTCTCACTGTGGCCCCGGCCTCGATGCTGACAAACGGGCCGATGACACATTGATCGATGACGGCCGTTTCATGCAAAAATACCGGTGGCAGAGCGGTAAAATCCTCGGCATAACTGCGGTCGATGGCGTCGTCCGTGCCATAACCCAGCGCCAGCAGCTTCTGGTTGGTGCTTAACATAAAGTCTGGCTTGCCCGCGTCCAGCCAGAAAATAGTGGGCTTGGCCTTGATGACCGCGCCCTGCTCCAGCATCACTTTGTAGGCATCGACTAAATAGTATTCACCCTTGGTCTGGCGTTCTTCTTCAATGATGGTTTGGATGGCGTTGTGGAGGGTACGGCCGTTCTTAAACCAATAGATCCCCGCCAGCACCTGCTTGTGCTCCATTGTGCTTGGCTTCTCGATAAAATCGTGCACCACGTCGTTTTCATCCGTCACCACTACGCCAAAGGTACGTGGATCTTCCATCTCCTGCACCAAAATCACGCCATCGACACCCGGCTCGGCAATTTCCGTGTACTTCGCATCCACGATGCCGTCGCCAAAGGCCACCAGCACCTCGCCCTCATCCAGAAAATCGCGGCACATCCAGATGGCGTGCGCCTGCCCCAGCGCCTCCTCCTGCACCACAAAATGGGCGTTCAGGTGCGGATAATGCGCCCGAATCCACACCTCAATCTCGTCACCCTTGTAGCCAACCACAAAAATCACCTCTTCCGTGGTGATGTCCGCCATCAAATTGAGCAGATGACCAATGATCGTGTTGCCTGCCACGTTCAGCAGCGGCTTGGCGCGGCTCCAGGTGTGCGGCCGCATTCTTGTGCCAAAACCAGCGAGGGGGATGATGACTTTCATTGTCTCTCCGTTGTTTGGGGATGTTGTTCGTTATTTTATGGGCTTAGATAAACCGGGTTAGATTCAGGAGATTGAGTCTGCTGCTGCATTTGCGTGATGACATCAAGGTACCACCACCAATGCGTAGCTGGCACATCTTCATCCCGCCGCCAGCTCGCTAAATCTGCAATATCCTTGATAGACTTATAAAATAAATGTGCCTGCTGCCGCAGCAATTTGTCCGCTTGCAACAATCGCTGCCGCTCCTCATCAGATAAATGTGGCTCGTGTTTGGCAATTTCACTACGAGTCATGAGCATGTCTAACTGCTCCATCCCATTTGCGTCAGGATATTGAACATCTGCTTCATAAGCGGCTAACAATTTCTTATAACTCATGTTGAACCTCGCGCAAAGACCCGATTTCTTCAAATCCAGGCTTATTCAAATATTGTTCTGGACGTTCAATGATAAAAGCTGTTTCCATTAAGCTGTCGTACGAAAACATTACCAGCCATTGTCTGGATTGAACGGCCGTTACCAAAGTTAAGTAGGGTTTGCGATTGTACCAATAGCGAAAAACCTGAGCGGATTCATCTTGCAGAACAGAACGAATCACATGCTCATAATCTTCAATCGTGGCTGCTGCTGGTAAGTGACCCCGAGCAATCCGTTTTTGCAAATGCCGTTCAGCGCTACCAGCCACCCATCGAACATTCTTAAGCATGCCATCAATTGCCTTGAGTATTTGTGAACGTTCAGAAGGTGACAGTTCTTTCATAGTTTACCATTAATTGGCAATCGTTTGGGCCAATCGGTTGCCTGCTCGTAGGCATAGGCTGCATTCAAAATGGTGGCTTCTTGCAGGGCGTTGCCGATGAGCTGGAGGCCGATGGGCAGGCCTTGGCTGTCGAAGCCGCAGGGGACGGAGAGGCCGCAGCTGGCGCTGAGGTTGACGGATAGGGTGAAGATGTCTTGCAGGTACATGGCCAGCGGATCGTCCACGTTTTCGCCAATCTTGAAGGCGGTGGTGGGTGACGTGGGCGTGGCAATCACGTCCACTTTCTCGAAGGCGTTGAGGAAATCTTGCTTGAGCAGGGTGCGCACTTTGAGGGCACGGCCGTAATATTCATCATAATACCCGGCGCTAAGGGCATAGGTGCCCAGCATGATGCGCCGCTTGACCTCCGGGCCAAACAGGGCGCGTGTCTTCTTGACACTGTCGATCATGTCGCTGCCGGTGACGCGGGGGCCAAAACGGATACCGTCGTAGCGGGCCAGGTTGGCGCTGGCTTCGGCGGGGGCGATGAGGTAGTAGACAGGCAGGGCGTAGCTGGTGTGCGGCAGGCTGATTTCCACAATTTCCGCGCCCAGTTCTTCCAGTTTAGCGATGGCGCTGCGCACGGCCGTTTCCACCTCCGCGTCAATTCCCTCAATAAAATATTCCTTGGGCACGCCCACGCGCAGCCCTTTGATGTCACCCGTCAACGCCGCTTCAAAATCGGGCACGGGCACGTTGAGCGAGGTGCTGTCGTTGGGGTCGTGCCCGGCGATGGCCTGGAAGACGGCCGTCGTGTCGGCAACTGTTCGGCCAAAGGTACCCACCTGGTCCAGCGTTGAGGCAAAGGCCACCACACCCCAGCGGGAGATACGGCCGTACGTCGGCCTTAACCCCGCAATGCCACAAAACGAGGCTGGCTGGCGCACGCTGCCACCGGTGTCTGTACCCAGCGCGCCGTAAGCCAGCCCAGCAGCCACGGCCGCCGCGCTGCCGCCGCTGCTGCCGCCCGGCACGCGCTCGTGGTCCCACGGATTGCGCGTGGTGAAGTAGGCCGAGTTTTCCGTGGAGGAACCCATGGCAAACTCGTCGGTGTTGGTTTTACCCAGGATGACCGCTCCAGCGGCTTTGAGTTTTTGCACCACAAAGGCATCGTACGGCGGCACAAAACCTTCTAGGATTTTGCTGCCTGCCGTGGTCGGCACGCCCTCGGTGCAAATGATGTCCTTGACGGCCACCGGCACGCCCAGCAGCGGCGTATTGTCGCCGTTAGCCAGCCGCGCATCGGCCGCTTGTGCCTGCTCCAGGGCCATCTCATCGGTGAGGGTGAGGTAGCTTTGCAGATCATTGTCCACGGCCACGATGCGATCCAGCATCGCCTCAGTTGCGGCCACGCTGCTCACCTCGCCGCGCCGCAACGCTGACCGGAGTTCAACAAGAGAGAGTTTAGAGATATCCATTGGCGTTTTGGGGAAGTAATTGGGTAATTTGGTAATTGAGTAATTTCTTGCTTGCTAATTACCTGATTACTCAATTACTTAATTACTCGCCTCCATCATCCAGCACCGCCTGAACCACAAACTGGTTCTCTTTTTGCTGCGGGGCGTTGAAGAGGAGGTCATCCATCGGTAAAGATGGTTCGGCCACGTCGGGCCGCATGATATTTTGTTGGGCAATGGCGTGGGAAGTGGGGGAAACGCCGCTTAGGTCCAGCTCGTTAAGCCGCTCGGCGTAGTGCAGGATGGCGGAGAGCTGCTCCTGGTACTGCTGCTTCTCCGCCTCGGTCAGCTCCAGCCGGGCCAGGTGAGCAATTTTTTCAACATCGGCGAGAGTTAGCGACATGGAATTTCCTTTTGAGGGAGATTGGAGACCGGAAATTGGAGATTGGTTTAGTCTCAAATCTCCAATCTCTAATCTCTGTTTTCAGGAACGGCCGTTTCTTCTACATCTTCCTCGGTATCTTCAGCTTCCACTTCGGCCTGCCGCATCTGGTAATACTCTTCGTCGGTCCAAAAGTTCTCGCGGTCGGTGAGCTTGTCGATGTAGAGCACGCCGTTCAGATGGTCAATTTCGTGCTGGAAGATGCGGGCGGTCCACCCTTTCAGGCGCAGCTTGAGCGGTTTGCCCCGGCGATCCTGGGCGCGAACGCGCACGGCATAGGCCCGTTCTACCTCGCCCACATATCCCGGAATTGACAGGCAGCCTTCGATGCCATCAATCACTTCGCGGGACTCCCACACGATGCGCGGATTGGCAATGACAAACAGCTCCCGGCTGCCGGGAATATCATTGCCTTCCTCATCCGTTTTGGGCAGCGTTTCGATGACGGCCAGCTGGATCGAACGGCCGATTTGCGGGGCGGCCAGGCCCACGCCGTTAGCGACACGCATCGTTTCAATCATGTCGTCGATGAGGGTTTGCAGGTCATCATCAAACCTGGTGACCGGACGCGCTTTGGTGCGCAGCACCTCGTCCGGTAGGGTAACTATCTTCAGTTCAGTCATAGCTTTGTATTATCTGCGGAATGGGTGAGTGGGCAAGGGGGAAGTGGCAAGGGGTGCACGAACAACGTGTCAGGCAAAGCAATTAACTCACGCAAAGACGCAAAGGGTAAAGGGGAAAAATTTGCGTCTTTGCGACTTGGCGTGAAATTTAATGACAACTTGTTCGTAGACCCCTTGCAACCTGCAACCTACAACGGCGGCACATCACCTGGCGTGCGGTCGGGAATGCGATCTTGCTCCATGGTTTGTTTGTAGACGTCCAGCAGCAGGGCGTACTCTTTGTGGCGCGTGCCGCGCTGGCGGCGGTTTTGCTGGTCCAGCATGTTTTCCAGCTGGGCAAAAATATCGCTCTGAATCACGCTGGGGTAGGGGACGTTTTCGAAGACCAGGTTGCTTTCGGCGCCCGCAGTTTCAATATCCACGTTGCCGTAGTTAAAAATGGTGTGGATCAAGTTTGGGGTGTAGGCATTGACGTTTTGAATATTGCTGAGCAGTGCCTGTTTGCGACTTTCACCGAAGCCAAACGGCCGTCTATCAATGTCCACAATTAGCCGGTCGGTCAGCTGGAACATGTCGTTGCGCCAATCTTCAATCCGCCAGACCAGCCAAAAAAGATCCACGGCAAACACCAAGACAAGCGCGGGCAGCAGCTGCCGGAAGGTAAACTGAAAGTAGGCGATCAGCAGAAACGCCGCCAGCGCCGTCAGCAGGCCAATGCTCACCGGCACAACCGAGCGAAGAATGATCACGATAAAGTGCTTGCGGTAGATGATGGCATCTTCCGTTTCCACCCGCCAGTAATAACGCTGACGGAGGCGGTACCACAAGCTGCCTTCATACGCGGGCCGCACCGGCGGCAGCGGTGTCGCTTTTTCACCGACGGGTTCGTACTGTGGCCGTACGGCAAAATGCTCACCAAACGTTTGCCGCAGCAGCGTCTGCTCGCGGCTGGCATCCAGCGTTTTTACCATCTTGCTCTGCCGATCCAGTGTATTCTTCACGCGGATGGGATTGTCGATGTTGTCAAAGAAGATGGTGCCAAAAGCCGACGCGGTGGTAATGCGCACTGTGCCAAAATTGAGCATGTTGGCCAGAAACGTCGGTTTCAAAACTTCCACACTTTGCACCTGCTCAATACGCGCCGTTTTTATGTCAACACGAAAGGTCCGCAGGTCAAACTCGCGGTGCACCACCCGCTTGTTGGTCACCACAAAATAATCGTTGGACCAGTCCAAAATTTGGAACAGCAGGATGCCAAGAAAAATGAGGAAAAAGAAGCCGGACACCCAAAAACGAAGTCGGAACAGGAAGGCTTCGGCTGGCTGCGCATTGAAGAAGAAAAAAATCAGCCCAGGGATGACAAGCAATCCCAGCAGCGGGAAAAAGATCTGTACCAGCAAGTACCAGTGGCTGCGCCGGGCGCTGAACTGCACCAACTCGTCGGGCAAAATGCTGATGGCGGAGCGGCGCCGCTTGGCTTTGGCAAACAGCTTTTGCGCTTCGGCAAAGGCCTGATCCGGCAGACCCGCCACCACCCGTTCTTCCTCATCCACTACTTCTACTTCCGGAGCAAGTCCATGCAAGGCGTCTGGATACTGGTTAAGGAAGCGGACAAAGTTGGTGCCGTTGATGATGAGCAGAGTAGCCGGATTGCCCTGGCGCGAATCGGCTTTGACATTGGCGGGGTGCACGTTGGGGACAAACAACCAATCTTCGCCAAAGTAATCGCCCGTGAGGTAATTTTGGCTGCTTATCACGTAGGAGTCGTTTTCGATGTCGTTTTTGCGGGATTCGGCATACAAACGGCCGCTTTTCACAATGTACAGCGAGTCGGCCACGTCTCCCTGGTAAGCCACCATCGCCCCATTTTCGTAGCGCACTTCATCGGTGATGAGAGCCAGCGCTTCAATTTCCTCTTCGGTTAACTCCTTGAAGAGTGGGTGCTGCTCTAAAAATTCCGCCTTTGTTGCCATACTACTTTCCCTGAGAAAAATACGGGTCTTCAGGAATTCACGGGGCTTTCAATCCGTGATGCGTGAAACGTGAAACGTGACCAGAGAGACATCACGTTTCACGCCAAACCCCACGAAATCCCAAAGAGCCAAATATACATAACGTCGGAAATCATTTTAACATAATCAAACGGGCAGGGGAAGCATACTATTTTCGCCAAAGGTTACAGCCAAATTTTGGGGCCAACGTCCGCCAGCACACCGGGGAAGCGCAGGATAACGGCCGTATCCGGCACCGCCATCTCACCATCACGCACGGGTACGGCCGTTCCGCTCAACACATCCACATATTCTCCATCCGGCAGCGGCGTCGGCTGCACGTCCACCACGCCAGAAACGTTGAAGACACCGTACAGCCCCTCATTTTCTGCCTGCCACAGGGCAGTGATGGCCGGTTCGGGGGTGAGCAGGGTGAAACGGCCGTTCACCAGCACCGCATCCTTTTTCATCTGGCATAATCTGGTCAGGTAGGATTGCAATTCGTAGCCACCCCAGCGCACCTTGTCGATGTCGAACAGGTTAGGCGTACGCGTTTCCTCGGCTTCCTGCCCGGCATAGAGCAGAAACGCACCCTCGTTAAACGCCTGGAACGCCGTCCAGGCCAGGGCCTGAGCCCGGCTGGAGGCACGCTGCATAATGCGCGGCTGATCGTGGTTTTCTACGCAGCGCATTTTGATGGTGTGGGCCGGATAGATGCCTTTTTGGTACCAGAGCGCGGTGAGGTAGGCGGGAACGGCCGTTGGCTCAGCCACCGCCCGCTCCCACAATGGCCAGATGTCGTAGTCGTAAGACAGGTCAAATGCGGCGTGGATTTCGCCATCGGACTGGGCCACCAGCCCACGCCGCCGCCGGTCGATGATAAAGCCCGTGTGTGTGCTTTCCGCCAGCCAAAGCACGTCTGGGTTGACGGCGGCCACTTCGCGCCGCGCCTGCTGCCAGAAGGCCAGCGGCACAATCGAGGCCACGTCGCAGCGGAAGCCATCCACGCCCAGTTTGGCCCACATCTTCAGCGCGTCAATCAGATAATCCCACAGCGCCGGGTCGTCGTACACCAGGTCGATAATGTCGCTCCATTCGGGCACGGTGGTGAGGGGACGGCCGTTTTCATCACAGTGGTACCATTCCGGGTGGCTTTGCACCGTCACGGCATCGTGGGCCGTGTGGTTGTACACCACGTCGATCATCACCTTCAGCCCCAGGGCATGGGCGTACTGCACCATCAGCTCAAACTCCTTCTTGGTGCCGTATTCCGGGTTCACCGCAAAATAGTCTTGAACCGAATACGGGCAGCCCAGGCCACCTTTTTTGTTGAGCTGGCCAATGGGATGAATGGGCATAAACCAGACGTAATCCACGCCCATCTCGCGGATGCGCGGCAAATCTTTGGTCACATCGGCAAAGGTGCCGTTTGGCCCATGATTGCGCACGTAAACTTCATACAAAACCAGGTTGCGTACAGTTAAGGGAGTGTTTACAGCCATAAGCAGTAAGTAAAAAATTTATGGGGCTGGCCAGCTTAGCCAAACTTCAATTAAAGTACCTGTTGGATTATCCGGGTCTGGATAAAATCTTATACTTGCACTTGGATAAATTAATACTGACTCATCTGTACAATACAAACCTGTACAGGCAAACTCAGCAGCGCGTTTTGCTAGCCAATTGTTGTTGTGGGCAGAATTATAATAAGTCTCTGTCGTTGTCCCTGAATTACTAGCCCTCTCAAAACCCGGCATCAACTCTTCGAAGAACATAAAAACTTCGTCTACACTGTCGGAAGTTCGGTATGTGCGTCGATCCCACATCGAATCCGGCCCACCACTTTGCCATTTTTCTAATAGTTCACTGTGGGGGTATTCAGAGGGAGCTAAAGTGTAAGCACTCGATTGAGCGTAATATACGATGCCGAGGAACCCTATCAAAAACAAAAAGCCAATTATTAGGGCGGCTAATAGGCTAATGGTCAACCACTTCCCAATAAACTTTAGGGGATTTGTCATTGTTCTTCGAGATGGCAAAATGTGTTTCTCATAATATCGCCCAGCGGCAGCTTCGATAATCCGGTAAATCTCGTTCTATTTTTGAAAATTCTTGCCTCGTAGCCGCGGTTTCTTACCGCGCCGAAATTTCGCGGTAAGAAACCGCGGCTACTTTAGTTCGTTGGGTAGCGAGAAGGTGCCGTCTGGGTTGGGTGGGAATTCAATAAAGCCGGTGACGGCGTCCAGGTTGATTGGGCCGTAGATGTGGGGGAATTGGTGGCCGCTTTCGTAACAATCTTCGTAGACCAGTTTTGCGGTCAGTTTGGCCGGATTGATGAGCAGCAAAATCAGGTCCATCTGCCCGGCAAACATCGCATTGGCGGGCATGAGCACCTGCTCGGAGGTGGAGCAGTGGATGAAGCCTTCGCTGTCCAGGGTGTTGAGGCGGTATTCTCCGGCGGCCACGGCCGTTTCCCAGTCGTTCATTGTGGTGATGTGCAAGATTTGTGTCATGCACCCCATTATCCCCAACGCTGACTGAATCTTCAACGGCCGTTTGCCACTGCGCCACTCATTACACTTCGACAGCGTTTTAAGGAAACAGCTCGCCCCTTTCTTCTTCGACCCTACGGTGCAGCCGGAATGACAACCAGAGAATACCTGCTCCATAAAGAAGCGAAATCAGCGCACTCACCATCCAATGACCGGCTTCATAAGGATGCCATTGGAAGTTAAAAAGCACCGTCGTGCTCAAGGTATGAACGCTCAGGCTAAACGAGCGCAAAATAACCGGGCCGCGTACGGCAAGGAGAATCACCTGCCAGGCGGGAAACTTGTAAACAACCAGACCCGCCGCAGCCGGCGCCATCAACAAAAACAACCATAAAAAGACCGGCACAAGATTTTCAAAAAACGGCTCTGGGATGCCAACAGCGATAAAGACATAGGCGGCAATCGCTCCCAAACCAACAAGCAGACCTTGTTGAATCTTCTGCAAGTTGGCTAACGATACAGCTGATAACGCTTCTTCATTCCAGGAATCATTAAATACCATGTTCTGTTTCATCACGTCTTTTCCTCACTTGTTTGATGAAAGAAGGCTGGCAATGGCGGCAGCCACGGTTGGTTCTTCAAAAACTAAAATATTTCGTTGGCAGAACCGGCGTAACAACGTTTCACCTAAAGCTGTCAGGCGAAAATAGCGCCGGGGTGGGCCAACATCTGACTTGCGCAAGCTGCTTTGAATGATCTGATTGTCTTCAAAGCGCTTGAGGGCACGATAAACGCTCTTCTCATCGACAATCACAGTTCCCTGACTTATCTCAGCGATAACGGCCGTCATCTCATAAGCATACATTTCCTCCTGGTACAACAGCAGTAGAATCCAGAATGAGAGCAACCCTTTTTTGTAAGTATCCTCCCACTGCGCGAGCAATTCATCGACTTTCATAGGCGGCTCAGTCCTTTCCAGGTATTCTACTTAAGGTAGAATACCTATAACGACAGGATACAAAAAGTTCATGCTCCATGTCAATAGTCCGTTACCAGTGAAAATCTTTGACGGTGAACAAGGAATAATCAAAGATTTCGCAGATTGAAAAGATTTTATCTGCGAAATCTGCTGATAAAAATCTTATTTGGTTCTGACTTGTCTAGGTTAGGAAGTGACATTGACAAACACAACCCTTTATTTTTATACTCCGCCATCTTTGCGCAACGCTTATGAGCACCTCATCTAGGAGATGATTATGGACGCCAACCAAACGGCCGCTCGCCTGGTGGTAGAACAAGGCCCCGATCCCGGACAAACCTTTACCCTTGGTCCCGCTCCCCAAACAATCGGCCGTTCCGCCAACAACGCCATCGTCATCAACGATGCCGAAATCTCCCGCCGCCACGCCCAACTGACGCCACAGGGCAGCAGTTTTGTCATCGAAGACCTGGGCAGTACCAACGGCACCTTTGTCAACGGCATCCGGCTGAACCAACCAACCATGCTCAAGCATGGCGATTCGGTGGAGTTTGGCGACACGGTACGCCTGCGCTTCTGGGCTGAAGGCATGGCCGCAGGCGTGGTGCTCAGCCCCGCCGACGAGGTGCCCACCCCGTCTCTGCCGCCAGAACCGGCACCCGCCTACAGCCAACCCCCGGCCAACTTCCCAGAACCCGCTCCCGCCGCCCCGCCCACCTTTGACGATTTTGGCGCGCCGGAGACGGCCGTCTCCCCCAACCGCAGCCGGATTCTCATCGGCTGTGGCTGTTTGCTGGTGCTGGCCTGCGTGTTATGCGTGGGCACTCTCTTCTTCCTGGACAGCTACAACCAGGGGCAGCTGCTGTACTGTGGCGGATTACGGCCGTTCTGGGAAACTCTCCTCGGCCCGCTTGGTTTTAACCCCGCCTGCCCTTAACCCAGGCAGTAAGTGACCGTTTCTCCCAAACGGCGTCTGATCCATCGTACGCAGTAAGAGGTGTATCTACGATGGAAGACTTGATTAACTTTGTTGCCGAAAAAAGCAATCTGCCGCGACGTCTGGCCCAAGCAGCAACAAATGCCACGCTGGACTACTTGATGCAGCCCCACAACCCCCGGCTCCTCAAAACCTACATCGAGGTGACGCTGCGTTATCCAGACCTGAGCCAGGGCGAGAAAGACATCCTCTTTGCCTCCCAAATTCTGTTCCCCGGCGATAGCAAGCCTGACCCAAACCAATCGACCTTAAACGATTAGTGCCCACTCGCAAAGACATGGGGCACAGATTTTCACAGATAAAACCAAAAATTTGGGCATGGTTCAAATATCCAAAAAGTTAGCCTGACACTTGTAGAGCGATTTTGTTGTAAATCGTCCTACAAGTTGTAAAGGTAATTTGAACCATGTCCGTTTGTGACTTGTGCAAAATGTTGGGGTCAATGTTTTGCAGAGATTTACCTGGAAAAGCACCCGCAGCAGGGATGAAACCTGACTGCCGCCAACTGGCAGGTGATTGATGACCCATCCACAACCGCTATCGGATGAACTCCTGCAGCAGTTTGTCGCCGGGGAGCTGGATGATGCCCAAACCGAAGCGATTTTGACCCGCCTGGCGGAAGATGAAGCCAGCCTGGAAAAGGTCGATGCGCTGTGGCAGGAGCAATCGCTGGTCACGGCCGCTTTCACCATCCCGCCCCTGGAACCAGAACGCGCCCAGCGCCTGCGCCACCGCCTGGTGCGCCAGATTCACCGGGCGAACCTCAGCGTCAACATCATCAAAATGGGGACGTGCGGGTTTGGCCGCGTGGCTGTGAGTTTGTTACGGCCGTTGCTAGCCCCTCAAAACCACAAACACCGTCAGAGAAGGAGAAACCGAAATCATGATTGATTTTGAGATCATCCAAAACGCCTTCAGCAACATGGTGGCCTCTGCCATCGACTATGTGCCACGTCTGCTGACCGCGCTGGTGATCCTGCTGGCGGGCTGGCTGCTGGCCCGGTTTCTAGGCAGGGCAGCCCAGGCCGCCATGAAGAGCCTGGGCGTGGAGTTTCATCAAGAAGTGGGGCAGGGGGTCAACGTCTTGCTCATCATCATGATTGTGATTGTGGTGCTGGAGCAGCTGGGCATCAACGCCAGCATCATGAGCAGCATCTTCACCAACGTCATCACCCTGGCCGTGGCCGGGCTGGCGCTGGCCTTTGGCCTGGGCGGTCGCGACGTGGCCCGCAGCGTGCTGGCCGGGCATTACGCCCGCGAGCAGTTTGCCCTGGGCGACCGGGTCATCATCGACGGTGAGGAAGGCACTTTGGAGGCGATTGGTCCGCTGAGTGCCGAAATCCACGTGGGCAGCGCGCGTTTGATTGTGCCTAACACTGTGTTGACGGAAACGGCCGTAAAAATCAAAGAACCCCTCCTCGACCAACCCGTCCTGGAACTGGACGAGTAAATAGTCAAACTTGTTTGGCTCACGCAAAGGAATAAATCAACCCCTTTGCGCCTTTGCGTGAAACCCACCACTCACCCGTTTGGGCGCTTTTTTCTTTCCCATATCCCCCACCGCCTGGCGAATCGCCAATTATTCGGCAGGCTTTCTCACCCATCCTGTGTATTTTTTGCGTTTCTCGCTATACTCTACCTTGTCAACCCGTATTGAATGCACCCGGAAAAACCTCTATAATTTCGCGAGTTCTCACTCGTTCATTTAGCTTTTACAGTAAAACCATTTAACCATGGCAAAAAAAGTGGCAGTTCCCCCCAAGAGTGACTCTATGACGGAAAAAAAGCAGTCCCCTGCCAGCGGCGAGCTGGAAAACCTCCGCGAAATTCTATTTGGCAACCAGGCCCGCGCCACTGATGATCGCTTAAACATGCTGGAAGAAGCGCTGCAAAAGCAGCAGCGTGACTTCACCGATGCGCTCAACAAACAGGCCACCGCCCAACGCGAAGCCGCCGACGCCGCAGAAAAGGCGCTCAAAACCCAACTCACCAACCAGGCCAACACCGCCCAGGCCAACCACCAGGCCCTGCAAGAAAGCCTCAACCAGCTGCGCGCCGACCACAAGCGGCTGATGGACGAAATGCAGGCCACCTTTACCCAGGAGCTGGAAAATTTGCGCAGCACCCTCACCGACCACATTCGCCGCGTGCAGAACGAGTCGCGCCAGCGCGACGATGATTTGCGCCAGGAACTGCTCACCGTGAGCAGCTGGCTGGACAACAAGCTGACCCCGCGCCTGAATTTGGGGCAAATGCTCATCGAGATTGGCCAGCAGCTGCAGAGTGACAACGGGAACACCGCTTCCCCGGAAGGCGAGTAAAAAGCCGCTGTGCCATGAGTGATCCTTTCGAGGCGACAAGCGCGGCTGCCTCCGCCCCTCAACCTGACGGCGATCCGCAGTTAGACGCGCTTCGCGCCATTTTGCTGGAGGAAGAACGCCACCGCCTCCACCAACTCGAACAAGAAACGGCCGCTCTCCATGAAAAAGATCGGCAGCAGTCAGAGGCATTGGCCGCCGAGGTGCAGGCGCTGCAGGCAGAGATTAAAGCATTACGCCAGACCAACCAGCAGCAGCAGGAAAATGCGGCCGTTCTGCGCACCGAGCTCGCCCGCCTCCAGGAACAAATGCACACCGAATCCCGTAGCCTGGTGCCCAAACTCATCCAGCAGATGGGCTTCATCATCACCAACACCATCCGCGACAAGCGCGATGAGCTGGCCGAAGCGTTGGGGCCAATCATGAGCGACGCCATCCGCGTGCAAATCCGCGATTCACGCAAAGAGATGGTTGAAGCGCTCTACCCCATCATTTTGGAAACAGTGATGAAGGCCGTACGCGAATTTTTGCGTGAGTTCCAGCGCAACATCGACGCCCGGCTCAAGTCGGCCTTCAGTTTTCGCGGGCTGGTCAACCGCACCAGCGCCCGACTGCGCGGGGTCTCCGCCTCCGAGCTGACGCTGCGCGAATCATTTGCCTTTTCCCTGGAAGAATTGTTTCTCATCCAGCACGAATCGGGCCTGCTGCTGGCCCATCACCGCGCCAGCCAGCAAGGCCACGGCGATTCTGACCTTATCAGCGGCATGCTGACCGCCATCCGCGACTTTGCCCGCGACTCATTTGGTGACGGCGACGGCAGCCAGGAACTGCGCGAGATCGAATTTGGCGACGAGCGCATCATCATCCAGAGCGGGCAATATGTTTATGCCGCGGCCGTCATCAAGGGCATCGAGGCCACCGGGTTCCATGCCCGGCTGCAGGAGCTGGTGGCCGAGCTGCACATCCAGCACAAGCCGCAGCTGCGCGACTATCGCGGCGATCCGGCCACGCTGCCCAACTTTGTTCCCCGGCTGGAGACGTTTGCCCAAAGCGCGGTCACACCGGAAGCGGCCGTTCCCCCCGAGATGAGCCGGAACCAGCGCTGGCTGCTGGCGGGCGGAGCCGGCATTACGCTGCTGTTAACGGCCGTTGCCTGCTTCTACCTGCAATTTACCATCGCCCTCTGGCCAGTGGCCTTTGGCCCTACACCGACGGCCACCCCAACGGTGCTGTCTACGGCCACCCCAACGCTGGAACCCACCAGCACCCTGGCGCCCACCGCCACACCCACCTTTACCCTCACTCCCACGCCTACCGCAACCGCAACCAGCACCCCAACCAACACCAGCACCCCTACGCCTACAGCCACTACCGAGCCAACCAACTCACCATCCCCCGCCCCACCGCCTGTAACGGTGCGCGATGTCTGGCTGCGCGACGTGCCAGACCTGGACGCACCAACCGGCGTGGCGCTGCCGCAGGGTACGGCCGTTACCATCCTCGTACAAGCGGGTGATTGGGTAGAAGTGGCCTGGGAAGATGCCAACGGCGACGTTCAACGGGGCTGGCTCGGCGTTCGCTGGCTGGCCGTCAACGGAGTTCCTCTCTCGGACACAGGGGAGTGAAAGTATGCATACGGTCCAAAAAAAGGTCTGTTTGTTGGGCGATTTTGCCGTCGGCAAAACCAGCCTCATCCGCCGTTTTGTGGAAGACCGCTTCGACGACAAATACCTCAGCACCATCGGCGTCAAAATCTCGCGCAAAACGCTGACGCGGCAGGATCACCTGCTGAACCTGCTGATCTGGGATCTGGCGGGCGGCGATGACTTCAGCAAGACCAGCGCCAGCTATTTGCGCGGTGCGGCCGGGGCGCTGCTGGTGTGTGATCTAACCCGCGCCGACACGCTGGCCACGTTAACAGACTATGCGCAACAGCTTAAGGCGATGGATGAAACGGCCGTCCTCGTGCTCGTGGCCAACAAAGCCGACCTGGTCGCCGAGCGGCAGATCAGTGAAGCGGCCCTGGCTGAGATGGCCGAGACGTTCACCGCCCCGTATTTGCTCACCAGCGCCCTGACGGGCAGCCACGTCGAAGCTGCCTTTCACCACCTGGCCAACGCCATCGAGAAGCCGCTATGAGCACAGACAGCCACGCTGCCGACATGTTGCTGGCCGCCTGCGCCGCCAAAACGCGCCACGCCCACCGGCGCATGGCCTATGCCCGGCTCAATGCCGACCTGACCATCCAGCAGGTTTCGGCCAACTTTGCCGCGATGGCCCCGGCCGCACCCCAGCCCCAGGCGGACGTACTGCACCAGCCACTCAGCGACGTTTTGTGGGAGTTTGTCGGCGCGGATGAAGCGCTGCACGACGTGTGGGCAAGACGCGCGCCGTTTTTCCGGCTGGAGCACGTCAACCGGGAGCAGCGGGACGGATCGCTGCATTACCTCACCTTTTCCGTCTACCGGCTGGAGCCAGACAGTGGCCTGGACGGGCTTTTGCTGCTGGTAGAGGACGACACGGACTACGGCCGTCTCCATCACCAGCTCGTCCAGGATCGCAATGAACTGCGCCTGGTGCAGGGCCAGCTGGCCGCAGCCAACAAAGAGCTCACCCGCATCGACCGCATGAAATCGCTGTTTCTTTCCATGGCTGCCCACGACCTGCGCACGCCGCTCAGCGCCATCCAGGGTTACGCCGAAATGCTCCTCCTGGGCATCGCCGAACCCGGCTCGCCCAAGGCGTTTCAGTACCTCGACATCATTCAGCAGCAGTCGGCCCGTCTCAACCAGCTCATCGACGACATCGTGGACCTGGACCTGATTGAGCAGGGCAAACTCACCCTCAACCTGACCCCCTGCGACATCAACCCCCTGCTTCAGGAGGCTTCCAGTGCTTATAAATTTCAGCTGGAACGCCGCAGCATCACGGTGCACTACAACCTGGCGCCAGAGCCAATCACCATCTGGGGCGATGCCGAAAAAATGCTGCGCGTCTTTTATAATCTCGTTGGTAATGCCGTGAAGTACATGGCCAGCCAGGGGCAAATCACCCTACGCAGCCAGCAGCAGGACGGGCAGGCCATCATTGAAGTGGAAGACACCGGCCCAGGCATGACGGCCGAACAGCTAGACAATTTGTTCATTCTCTACTATCGTTCTGAAGATGTAGCAAAAAGCCCGGTTAAAGGCTCCGGGCTGGGACTGTTTATTGTCAAAACGATGGTAGAAGCACACCAGGGGCAGGTGCAGGTGACCAGCCAGCCCGGCCAGGGCAGCAAATTTACCCTCCGGCTGCCGCTTCATCAGTCTGATAGCGGTGAAATTCTTTTACAGTGAGAAAATTCGCAGATCACAGGCACCTGTTCAGTTAGTGTCCCGCACGAAGGCGCTTCGCGCCCCGTGCGGGGATAGGATTGGGTTTTTTCAGTTTGGGGGTCATTTTGACCCCCAAACTGAAAAAACCCCCTTGATTTTCGGCAGCGCCAGGCGCGAAGCGCCGAGGCGCTGCCCTTGCTCCACTTTGGTTCTGGTTTATCCAGATCTGGTTAAATAAACCAGCCAACTGCTCAGGAAGTAACATGATTGGCGGGAAAAAGATACTCGTAATTGATGACGACGTTTTTGTGCGAGAAATTGTCACGGAAACAATGCACCGGGAAGGCGCGCAGGTGTTTACGGCCGAAAACGGCCCCGAAGGCCTGCGCCAGTTTTACGCCTGCCAGCCAGACCTGGTGCTGCTGGACGTCATGATGCCTCACGTCTCCGGCTGGGAAATCGGCCGTCAAATCCGCCAGCTCTCCGACGTGCCCATCATTATGCTCACGTCCCTGGCCAAAGAGGAAGATATCATACGCGGCCTGGATTACGGCGCCGTCGATTACGTCACCAAACCCTTTTCCCCCAAAGTGCTGGCCGCTCGCATCCGTGCCGCCCTGCGCCAGAGCAGCCTGGAATCAGCAGGCAAAGAAGAAAAAGCCGCTGCCTTCCAGGACGGGCACCTGACCATCGACCTGAACAGCCACCTGGTCACCGTCAACAACACGCCGCTCAAGTTGACCAAAACGGAATACCGCGTGCTGGCCTACCTGGTGCAAAATGCCGGGCTGGTGCTCACCTTCCAGCAAATCCTGGAACACGTCTGGGGCTGGGACTACCAGGACAGCATCCAGTATGTGCACGTCTACGTCTCGCGCCTCCGCCAAAAAATCGAGCCCGAGCCACAAAATCCGCAGTACCTGCTCACCGAATACGGTACTGGCTACCGGTTTAAGAAAACGGTGTAATCGCCTCGTCACAAATTTTTAGAACTTTTTTAGAACCTTTTTAGCAGGTGTTGAGTCCGGCTGGGTACCCTGCCTACTAGTAGCGAATTGACAGTGCGACGGAGGTTTGCCAGGCAGCGTTTTGCGTAAAGAGCCGCCTGGGCTGCTGCGTCGCATTTTTACGCTACTGAGTTGTATTGTGGAAGCATGAAGCGAGGGGTTGATTAGAATGGAACTCACCAGTGACACCGCTTTGACCGACTTGCCAGACGACGAGTTGGTGGCTCTGTGCCAGGCGCAGAGCAGCTATGACGACCGGCCCATTCAGGAGCTGCTGCAGCGTTACCAGAACATGGTGTGGCGCGTTTGTTACAGCTTTATGCGCAACCCGCAGGATGCCGAGGATTTGACGCAGGAGGTTTTTCTGCGTGTTTATCGCAGCCTGCCTCATTTTGAGGGGCGCTCCTCACTGAAAACGTGGATTTATCGCATTGCCCTGAACACCAGCAAAAACGAAATCCGGCACCGCAGCCGTCGACCGCAGTCGGCCGAAGCGGATGTGCAAACGCTGGCCGATGTATTGCCCGCCGCCGCCACCACCGAAAGCGAGTGGCAAAAAATCAACACGCGCCGCCAGCTGACGGCGGCTTTTTCGCGGCTGCGCCCGGAGGAGTACGACATTTTAACTTTGCGCGATGTGGAAGAACGGCCGTATACCGAAATCGCCGAAATGCTCTCCATCAACCTCAGCGCCGCCAAAATGCGAGCCAAACGCGCCCGCGAATCTCTCAAGCTGAACCTGTACCAGGTGGCGGAAAGCGAGTTTGCGGTTTAGGGGAGTGAAACGTGATTTCTTCTCACGTTTCACGTTTCACGCATCCCTTCTTACTCCAGCCACTCCGCAAAAAACGCCTCCAGGGAACGCCCAACGGCCGCTTCCATTACCGCCCGGAACTCCGCGTCGCTGGCGGTGCCGCCGCCGTAGGTGGAAAAATAGGTTTGCAGCCCGCTAAAAAACGCCTCATCCCCCATCTCCTGGCGCAGCTTGTGCACAAAAAGCGCCCCGCCAAAGTAGGTATTAAAGCTGAACAGCTGCGCAGGCGGCGGATTGCCCAGGGCGAACCCATCGCCGTTATCTTCGACGGCCGAACGTACTGCTTCCATCGTCAATTCCAACGCTTCTGGATCGTCCCGGTTTTCCCACATCAGCTGCACGTAGGTGGCAAAACCCTCGTTGCGCCACATCTGCTGCCAGGAGTCCAGGCTGACCCAGTTGCCAAACCATTGGTGGGCCAGCTCGTGCATCACGGTGATCTGCCCGATCATGTTGTTAGCCAGCAGCACCATCGTTTGTGTTTCCAGCGACACGCTGGAGACGTCGGCGGTGACAAAGCCAAACGCTTCGTAGGGATATGGGCCAAACAGCTCGCTCATCCAGTCGATGGCTTCGCCGAGGTCGGCAACGGCCGTTTCAAACTCCCCCATTGCCTCATCCGTCACGTAATGCCGCAGCAGCACCCCATCGGGCGAGACGCTTTCCAGCCGCTCAAACTCGCCCACGACCACTGTAGCCAGGTAGGAAGCCATCAAATGATCGTGCTCCCAGATGAAGGTGCTGCTGCCCGCGCCGTCGATCTGGTCGATGAGCAGGCCGTTGGCCACGGCCGTTAACCCCTCCGGCACCGTAATTTCAAAGCGGTAGGTGGCCTTGTCACGCGGATGGTCGTTGTTGGGGAACCAGAAGCGGGAGCCGTCTGGCTCGGACAGTACGTAGATGCTTTCGCCGTTGACAAAGCTCATGCCCACCGCCGCCGCAAACCCAACATAGGGGGACGGCCGTTCCACCGGCTCCCCCGTGTACGTAATCGACAGCCCAAACGGGCTGTTTTCGGCCAGCGGCTGGGCGGGGAAAAGGATTAGCTTGTCATTTTCATGCGCAAAGGCCACCGGCTGGCCATCGAGCAGCGCCTCCGTGACCTCAAAGCCCACAAAATCCAGCGAGAGTGCGGCCAGCTCCGCGGCCGTCACCACGCCGCGAATTTCCACAGTGGCGTCGATGTTTTCCACCGCCGGGTCCAGCGCCATGATCAGCGTGTAATGCGTCACGTCATAGCCCGCGTTGCCCAGCTTCGGTGCATACGGATCGCCGATGGACAGGCCGTCTGGCTGCGGTGTAGCGGTAGGTTCTGGCGCCTGGGTGGCAACGGCCGTTGGCGAAACAAACAGCGTCGGCGTGGGTTCCAGCTGGCTGACCGGCGTGCTGAGGGGCAGTGCGGCGGTGGAGGTGGGGACGGCCGTTTCGCCACACCCAACCAGCAAAATTCCCCAGATCAAAAAAATCTGTGCCATCTGTGTGATCTGTGGATACTTTTTCTTAACTCTCGCTTTGAACGCTTGCTTTTTCATTGCCATTTCCCCATACTTTTCTCGCAGTGGCAAAAAGTTAATGGGCCAGTCCGGTATGCCCATCAAAAATTAACGATCAGACCAACCTCCCGCAGGTTCCTGGCAAAATGCAGGTCTTTAACAAAACTTGCGGGAGATTTCTATACAGGAGCAAACTATTGGACGAAAAACCCCGTCTGCGCCATCTTGATTTTCAACCAGTGTATCACCAGGGCGAACAAATGTGGTACCTGCGCGACCCGCTGGAGCTGTCCAGCGACCAGCTCATCATGCCCCCGGCCCTGGCGCAGCTGCTCCTTTTTTGTGACGGCAACCGCACGCCTGAGCAAATCCATGCCGACTTTTGCGACACTATCGGCCAGCCGCTCGATTTTGCCATCACCGAGCAGGCACTGGCCCAGCTAGACGCCGCCTGCCTGTTCGACAACGGCCGTGCCCGCCAGGCGCTGCAAGCGCAAAAAGAGGCCTTCCGCAGCCAGCCGCATCGCCCCCCGGCCCTGGCCAACCTGAGCTACCCGGCCAACCCGCGCCAGCTGACGATGATGCTGGACGAGTACGGCCGTGACGATCATCTCAACGGCTGGCAGCCGTGGCGCGGCCGGGCGATTATTTCGCCCCACATCGACTACCCGCGCGGCGGTAAGGTGTATGCCAAAGTGTGGCGGCGGGCGCAAACGGCCGTTCTCGAAGCTGATCTCGTTATCATTTTGGGCACCGACCACAACGGCGGGCTGGGCACCTTCACCCTCACCCGCCAGCCGTATGCCACCCCCTACGGCGTCCTACCCACCGACACCGAGCTGGTGGATGAACTGGCCGCCGCCATCGGCGAAGAGGCCGCCTTTGCCGAGGAGCTGCACCATCGCCGCGAGCATTCGATTGAGCTTTCGGCCGTCTGGCTGCACTACATTTACCAGCAGGCGGGGGTAGACCCCAAGCCAATGGTGCCGATTTTATGCGGTTCGTTCCATCATTTTGTGCTAAACGGACACCACCCCGCGCAGGATGATTTGTTGGGAACGGCCGTAGCCACCCTGCAAGCGGCCACTGCCGACAAAAAAGTGCTCATCGTGGCCTCAGTGGACTTTGCCCACGTTGGCCCGGCCTTTGGCGATGACTATGTGATGGACGACGGCCGTCGCTCCGCCCTGCGCCAGGCGGATCACAACCTGGTCCAGGCCATCATTCGCGGCGACGACGCCAGCTTTTACGACCAGATCGCCGCCGTGGAAGACCGCAACAAAGTGTGCGGCTTCTCGTCCATCTACCTACTGCTGCGCTACCTGCAAGCCACCGAAGGCGTCCAGGTGGCCTACGATCACTGCCCCGCCGACGAGCAAAACCACTCCCTCGTCTCCATCGCGGGCATTTTGCTGGAGTGATTTTTAGCCACGGATTACACGGATTTTCGCGGATTTTTCTTCACCTTGGGGTCTTTGCCGATTTCCAACCCACTAGAAGTGTGTCATACCCGCTTTCGCGGGTATCCATCTTTTTCGACGAAGTGGATTCCCGCAGCCTGCTCCCGCGAAGGCGTGAGGCGAGAATGACAGTCAAAAGTGAAGTTTTCATCTGTGTCATCTGTGAAATCTGTGGATTTTTTACCCAACGAGCCGCGCTCGGACGTCGAGGGCGAGGGCGTTGGTGGGCAGAACGCGCAGCGGGTTAATCTCGATTTCGGCCAGTTGGGGGCAGTCGGCGGCGAGCTGGCCGAGGCGGAGGATGGTTTGAAGGACGGCCGTTTCATCCCCCGCCGCCACATTGCGATACCCCGCCAATTTGCGCCCCGCCCAGGTGTTGGTTAGCAGCGATTTGGCTTCCGCCAGCGTCAGCGGCGCCAGGGCAAAGGCGACATCCTTCAATCCTTCCACTTCCACCCCACCCGAGCCAAACATCAGCACCGGGCCAAACTGCGGGTCACGCACGATGCCCACAATCACTTCCTGCCCGTCGGGAATCATCGGCTGGATGAGGACGCCATCGAGTTTGGCTTGCGACACGGCCGTTTTCACATCCATCATCATTTTGGTAAAGGCAGCGGCAACGGCCGTTTCCTCCCGCACGTTCAACACCACCCCACCCACATCCGACTTGTGCGGCACGTCCGCCGAGGCAATTTTGAGCGCGACGGGCAGACCCACCTGCCGGGCAATCGTTACCGCTTCGTCGGCCGTCGTGGCCAGGCCGCTGCCGGGCACGGGAATGCCGTAGGCGGTGAGCAGATTTTGGCAAACGGCCGTTGGCAAAAACGCGCCTGGTTTGGTGTCATCGTCAGCCAGGATTTGCTGGGCCTGGGTGGTGGCTGCAGGACACGGCCGTTCTGGTTCAGTCTGCACTGTCTGCAAAAATTCGGCGCGACGGGACAAAATCGCCAGGGCCGCTGCGGCCCGTTCAGGGAAACGATATTCCGGCACTTTGGCTGCCCGAAAATGCTCCACCGCCTCCTGAATCATCTTCTCGCCCATCAGGGCCACCACCACCGGCTTGCCCGTGGCGTAAACGATGGGCAGCATCGCCTTGGCCACGCCCCCGGCGGAGTGCATCGGCGGCGGCGGCAAGATAACCATGACGCTGTCCACGCCCGCATCCTCCAGCAAAATGCGCAGGCAGACGGCGTACTGCTCCGGCGACGCCCCGGCCAGCATGTCCACCGGGTTATGCAGACTGGCCGCCTCCGGCAAAATGTGGCGCAGCGCCGCTTCGGTCTCTGGAGTCAACGTGGCCAACTGCAAATTGTTGGCCTCCAGCGCGTCGGCGGCGGTGACGCCGGGACCACCCGCATTGGTCAGTACGGCCACGCGCCGACCCGGCGGCAGGGGGCACCAGGCCAGCGCCCGCGCCCAGTCGAACAGCTCTTCGCTCGTTTCGGCGCGCATCACGCCCGCACGGGCAAACGCCGCATCAAACGCTGATTCCTGCCCGGCCAGCGCCCCGGTGTGCGAGGCGACGGCGCGCTGCCCGCTGGCAAAGCGGCCCACCTTCAGCGCCAGCACCGGCTTCTGGCGCGACACCTGCCCGGCCACCTGCACAAAACGACGGCCGTCTGACACCCCTTCCAAATATAACGTGACCACTCGCGTGTGGGGATCGGCGGCAACGGCCGTTAACACATCGGTTTCGGTCACGTCAATCTGGTTGCCCAGGCTCACCAACCGCGACAGGCCAAAACCCTGCCCGCGCGCCCAATCGATCACCGCCGCGCAAATCGCGCCGGAGTGGGAGATGAAGGCGACGGCGCCCGGCGTAGGGCCAGGCGGCGGCAAAAAGGTGGTGTCCAGCGGCAGGTGGGTGTCCAGCAGGCCAATGCAGTTTGGCCCGATGAGGCGGATGCCAAACTGCTGCGCCACGCGCAAACATTCGGCTTCCAGCGCCGCGCCAGCTTCGCCAGTTTCGCGGAAGCCGCCGGCTGCCAGGATGGCGGCACGAATGCCGCGCTCGCCGCACTCGGCGATGGTCTGGGGCATGGCAGGCGCGGGCACTAGTAGGACGGCCAGGTCTACGGGGTCAGGGACGTGAGAGATGTGGGGGTGTAACGGCCGTTCCAGCAGCGTCCCCCCACCCGGATTCACAAAATGGATCGCGCCTGTGTAGCCGCTCTGCACCAGATTGCGCGCCAGGCCAAAGCCCAGCTTCATCGGGTTCCGCGACGCACCAACCAAAACAATGCCCTGCGGCTCAAAAAAGGAGATTAATGTGGGATCAATGTGTAAGCTCATATCATTTAAGGACGACCACTTACCAAGATTGAAAACGCAACAGTTCAACAACTAAAGACATTACTTGATCATATGCCTCCCGAAGTTGGAGTCGATAATCTTGATCCTGCTTTTTTTGTTGTTGAAGATAACGATGCCGTGAATGAGGATCCCCTAGCGCAATCACCCCTCCATATTTAGGCTTGCGAATCAATTGACTTAACTTTTTTGCATAAAACGATCCCATCTCCAATTCCTTGACAAAGTCTGTCAGTTCTTCTGCCTGTTTATCCAGTTCCTTTGCATCGGAATCGTCACTTATCTTATTCAAAAAGTCCGTCCTAAGAAACAATGGATGAAACTGATGTTTAAGTATTGTTGGATCCTTGTATTTTCGAAACAGTTTTAATTTCTCCACCTCAACACCCTCTGTAGGATTGTGCTGATCGATTAGGTGGCAATTTGGACAAAGGGGAATTAAGTTTTCAGGATCATTATTGGATGGATTCTCATCAATATGATGTATATGTGGTTGATCAGCTCCACATATTGCACATCTGTGATTAAACTCTTTCAAAACTTGATCGCGGATTTTGCGAGGAATTGGGGTACGAGATTTCGTCATATGGTTCAACCTTGTCGTTTACATTTCGGCGCAATTATAAACCGAAAACAGCCTTCCTCCGCCAACAACCGTTTTATAAATGCCAGAATGAACCAGAAAGTCCAACATTTTGGAAAATAGCCTCAACCTGCTCGACCGATCTTCCGGCGAAATCGGGCGAAAGGCGGTTCGCGTACCAGTGCTGTGAAAGCTGCCAGACTTGCTCTAGCGAGAGAATCTGGCCCAGCGGCATTTGCTGCTGCTGGCTCCACGCTGCCACGTTTTCTTCCGACCGGAAGAGCAGCATGGTGGCTCAGGTTAAGATTAAATCGTCGTACCATTGGCGCACGGGCAAGGGGAAATGGATCACGCCGCCGCTGTACTGCACCTGGCCGTTGGTGATGGTGATGACGGCCGTTTCCTCCCTATCCTCATACTTTGCCTCGATCACCGCATCCTGGTGCAGCGCCGCCGGAATGCCCAGCATGTCCCAGGCGCAGTTGGCCCAATAAGCCATCGACCCAACCTGAACCTTGAACTTTGTCGGAATCGCCGAAAAGGGATTGGCCATGCGAATGGAGAAGGTGCCCGGCTCCAGGAAGAAAAAGTGTCTCTCGTGCAGGCGTTGGTAGATATTTTGCATCTCAGCTACGGGCAGCTTGAACTGTACGGCCGTTTCCGCCACAGTCGGCGGGCGCGCTGTCTGCACAAACTGTTGATAGACAAACGTTCGTACGGCTAAATCATGGTCAGAACTAAGGCTTGGGTCGCTCATAGTGTGATAGATTCTTTTTTACTGACATCAATGTTCAAGCGTATGGTAAAGCAAAAAATCGCATCTTCAAAACGGCCGTTTCCCCTCATAAAAATCTCCACTTTACCCCAGCCCTCTCTCGCACTATAATCTTCTAAGACGCAATGCGTCATAAAAAGTTTGCAGGTGGCAAGTGGCAAGTTTGCAAGTCGCATTCTCACCCGATAACTTGCAAACTGGAAGACTCGCAAACTGGCAAACTCATAAGTAAGGAAGGGGAAAACACCATGCGTTTAGGCAAAGATTTAGTCGGCAAACAGATCATTAGCGTTACGGACGGCCGTTCCCTCGGCAATGCCAAAGATATCTACATCAGCAGCGACCTCACCACCATCACCGGTATCTACCTCGGCTCCGAAGGGCTCATTAAGCGGAAACATTTCCTCATCACCCGGTCCGATGTGGTGGTGTTTGGCATCGACGCCATTTTGGTGCGCACCAGTGAGGTGATCGCCGAAGAGAACAGCCTGCCCGAATCGGTGGCCTGGGTGCGCCTGAGCAAGCTCAGCAAGCGGGAAGTGGACACCCCCGGCGGCACCAAGGTCGCCACCATCGGCGACATCATCCTGGGTGAACAGGGCAACATCACCGGCTTTGCCCTCTCCCGCGTCTTTGTGGAAGGCCCCATCGAGAAAAATGGCACCATCCCGCGCAGCGCCGTCATCGACACCGGTGATGAAGATGGCGTGATGACCATCGATCTCACCAGGGCCGAAAACCCCGATGCTATCCAGGCAGCCCCAACCGAACCGCCCATTTCTGCTCTGCCGCCCGAAACGGCCGTTACCCCCGAACCCGCCGAAGAACCAGAACCCGACGAACCCGCCCCCCTGGTAACAGATGAGGAAGAACAGCCAGAATGATTCGTCCAAGCCTAAAAATCTGCGCAATCTGCGTAATCTGTGGATAAAAATTCTAGCGCTCTCGCGCCACCATTTTCACTCACAAAGGAGCTAAACCATGAGCAGCACAGTCCACTTCGCCCTCAACGATGAGCAAAAAATGATTCAGCAGCTGGCCCGCGATTTCGCCCACAACGAAATGGCCCCGGTTGCCGAACATTATGACCAGACGCACGAATATCCCTGGCCGGTTGTCAAAAAAGCCCAGGAACTTGGCTTCACCACCCTCAACGTGCCGGAAGAATACGGTGGGCTCGGCCTCAGTCTCTTTGAAGAGTGTATGGTGGCCGAAGAGCTGGCCTGGGGCTGCTCTGGCATGAGCACCGCCATGGGCGTCAATGGTTTGGCGATTCTGCCCGTGCTCATTGCCGGGAACGAGGAACAGAAGAAGGAGTACTGCGGCCGTTTGGTCGATGGGTGTATGGCCAGCTATGGCCTCACCGAGCCAGAAGCCGGTTCCGATGTGGCCGGTATCAAAACCACCGCCCGCAAAGAAGGCGGCCATTACATCCTCAACGGCTCCAAAACCTTCATCACCGGGGCCACCGTGGCCAACTTCTTCACCGTTTTTGCCTACACAGACATTGAGCAGCGCTACAACGGCATGAGCTGCTTTGTGGTGGACCGCGATTGGGAAGGCGTCAGCGTCGGCCAGCCGTTTAACAAAATGGGCCAGCACGCCTCGGATACGGCCGAACTCGTCTTCGACAACGTCAAAGTGCCCGCCACCCACTTGCTGGGTGAAGAGGGCAAAGGCTTCCTCATTGCCATGAAGGTGTTCGACCGCAGCCGCCCGCCGACGTCTGCTGGCGCGGTGGGTGTGGCCCAGCGTGCCTTGGATGAAGCGATTCGTTACGCCAAAGAGCGCGTCGTCAAAGGCCAGCCCATCTGGAAACACCAGGTCATCGGCCACATGATTGCCGATATGGCCATGGAAGTGGAAGCCGCCCGTCTGCTAGTGTGGAAGTCTGCCTGGGCCGTCGATAATGGGCTGAGCAACACGCTGTACTCCGCCTTTGGTAAGGCGTACGCCGCCGACAAAGCTATGAAGATCGCCACCGACGCGGTGCAGGTCTTTGGCGGTTACGGCTACATGTCGGAATACCCCGTGGAAAAGCTGATGCGCGACGCCAAGATTTACCAGATCTACGAAGGCACCAGCCAGATTCAGCGGGAAATCATCGTCCGCGAACTGTTCCGCAAGTAGACGGTGGTCGGTGAACGGTAAGCGGTGAACGGTGAGCAGTAAACGGTAGAGTCCACTGATAACCGATTACCGATAACCGATAACGGATTACCGGTTACCGGTTACCGTCGTCCTAGTGCCATTGTCCCATTTACCCTATCCTGGGCATCCGTATAATACAAAGCACGCAAGGACACACAACTTTTTCTCCTTTTATCAAGAGCTCCGGGACCCCCTCCCCCGGAGCTCTCCTCTTTTTAGGCAGTTTTTGCACTTTCCCCAACATCGAAACATGGATGGTAAGTCAGCAGTGGTTCAGTTGAGGGCGGCTCTCGTTGTCTGGGAGAGCTGTGTTATAATTCCGTGTTTGCTTAACCAAAAACGACTATCAGAGAGAAACATATGCAGAAAACAACCATTGAGGAAACGGCCGTTTCCCCCAAAAAACAGCGCACCATCCCCGAGTACCTGGGCATCGTTGCCCGCGGCGTTTGCATGGGCGCGTCGGACATTGTGCCCGGCGTTTCCGGCGGCACCATGGCCTTCATCCTGGGCATCTACGAAGAATTGATCGACGCCATCCGCACCCTGGGTCGCCCGCATTTTCTTGAAGCTGTTTTTAAATTTCGCATCAAAGACATTTTGCAAATTCTCAACTGGGAATTTTTGCTCGCTGTGGTGACTGGCATTTTTATTGCCATTATCACCCTTTCCCATGCGCTGGAATCCCTGCTAATTAACCATCCTGTTTTCTTATGGAGCTTTTTCTTTGGCCTGGTGCTGGCCTCGGTGCTGGTGGTGAGCAAGCGGGTGAAACGCTGGTCGCCCTCGTTGGTGATTGTCCTGCTGATGGGGGCCGTTGCCGCTTATCTGATAGTCGGCCTCGTGCCGGTGCAAACGCCCAACGATTGGTGGTTTCTCATCGTCAGCGGGGCGGTGGCCAGCTGCGCCCTCATTTTACCGGGCATTTCCGGCGCATTTTTGCTGGTTTTGCTGGGCAAGTACCAGTATGTCCTGGGTTCGGTGAATGACTTACGGGCGGGTGATGTGGAAGCGGCCGTTCCCCTCATTCTGGTGGCGATTGGCGCAGTGCTGGGCCTGGTTACCTTTGCCCAGATTCTGGGCTGGCTGTTTAAGCAGCACCACGATCTCACCGTCTCTCTGCTGATTGGCCTGATGGTGGGCAGTCTACGCAAAATCTGGCCGTGGAAGCTGGACATCGAGTGGCTGCAAGATGCGGCCGGTCAGTTTGTCCTGGACGGCGAAGGACAGCGCCTGGCTATCAAGCAGGCCAACATCTGGCCCGATTTAAGCAGCAGCGAAAGCCTTCTCCAGTTTGGCATTGCGGTCGTTTTGATGCTGGCTGGCATCGGTGCTATTCTTCTTTTAGATCGCGTGGCAGCACGCCTGGAAACCAGCGAGTAACGCCCGGCGGCAAAGTTAAGGAAGCTATGGATTTTCTAAAAAGCATCGTCGATTTGTTTCTCCATCTGGATGACTATTTAAGCGTGGCCATTCAAACGTATGGCATTTGGACGTATGGCCTGCTGTTTGTGGTTATTTTTATCGAGACCGGGCTGGTGATAACACCGTTTCTGCCAGGTGATTCGCTTCTGTTTGCGGCAGGGACGTTTGCCGCGCTGGGTTCGTTAAACGTTTATCTGTTGTGGGGTCTGTTGGTAGTAGCGGCCGTTTTAGGCGATACCGTCAACTACTGGATTGGTCACAAGCTGGGGCTGGCCATTTTTGACACGCAAAATCGCTTCTTGAAACAGGTGTTGAAGAAAGAATACCTGGCAAAAACGGAAGCGTTTTACGCCAAACACGGTGGCAAAACCATTGTCCTGGCCCGCTTTGTACCCATTGTGCGCACCTTTGCTCCTTTTGTCGCTGGCGTGGGTACGATGGAATACGGCCGTTTCATCTCCTACAACGTCATCGGCGGCTTTTTGTGGGTAACCCTGTTCCTGTTCATGGGCAACTTCTTCGGCAACATTCCCTTTGTCAAAGCCAACTTCGAACTGGTTATCATCGGCATCATCCTGGTTTCCGTTGTGCCCATGTTTATTGAGTTTCTAAAAGCGCGCGGCGAAAAGAAAGCCCAAGCAGCTGGCCCCATGCTTTAGTACGCTGAATGAAGGGAAAAGATGGCTCGGATTCGTGCAGTTCTGTTTGATATGGACGACACCCTGATCGATTGGTCAGGCGCGCAAGGTGATATTACTGCCATTGAAACCCGCCACCTGCGCAACGTCTACAACTACCTCACCGGGCAAAATCACCAGCTGCCACCCTTCCCCGACTTTTTTGAACAGTTTCGCACCACCATGTTTGCCGTCTGGGCTGAAGCCAAGAAGGAGTGGACCGGTGTTTCCTTCTCCGGGGTGCTGCAAACCTTATTTGACTGCTATGGCCTAAATGCCGACCAGATCGACATGGAAGCCGTTCTCCAGGCCTATGACTGGGGCGTAGTGCCCGGCGTGGTGCCCTTTGACGACACGATCAGCGTGCTGGCCCAACTCAAAAACGAGGGCTACAAAACGGGCCTCATCACCAACTCCATGCAGCCCATCTGGATGCGCGAAATTGAACTGAGCGCCTTTGGCCTGCTAGACTACCTGGACACCCGGCTCACCTCCGGTGATGTCGGCTATATGAAACCGCATCCGGTTATCTACCGGCGAGCGCTGGAACTGCTGGGTGTTGCGCCGGAAGCGGCCGTTTTCGTCGGTGATCGACCAGAAAACGACATTGCCGGGGCCAACGAAGTGGGCCTGACCAGCGTGTTAATCTCCCCACCCCACCTCAACCGCGATCTCAATGGTGTAGAACCAAACTTTACCATCTCCAAACTAGAAGAACTGCTGCCCATTCTGGCACAGTTAGAAGGTGAATCATGAGCAAACCAGGACGCAATGACCTCTGCTACTGCGGCAGCGGCCTCAAGTATAAAAAATGCCACATGCAGGAAGACCAGGCTAAAGAAAAAGAGCGCAGCCTCATCGAACGGGCGGGCAACTTCATCCGGCGTGACCTGCTCAAGTTCGCCCGCGACGAGCGTTTTGCCGAGGAGTTTGCCAAAACTCTCCCGTTTTACTGGGATGGCTACTACGACCCTGCCAACGCCGAGCAGATGAGCCAGCCTGAGGCCCTGCGCTTCTTTGACTGGTTTCTCTTTGACCACGAGCTGCCCGACGGCAAGCGCCTCATCGAGCTGTATGCCGAGGAGCGCATGGAAGATTTATCCACCCACCAGCAAAAAATCGCGGCCGATTGGGTGAACGTGGGCGCAAGCAGCCTGTACGAACTCACTGCCTACGAAGGCCAGACCTTACATCTGCGTGATTACTTCACCGGCGAGGCATTTGAGGTGTACGAAGCGGGTGGGCGCGGCAATGTAGAGCTGGGTGAATTGATCATCACCCGCCTGGTGCCGGTGTCTGACCGCATCGAACTCAGCACCACCGCCGCCTACCTTCCCGCCGAAGAAATCACCGACGTCAAGGCCAAAATTGAAGCGGCCAGGGAAGCTTACCTGGCCGAACATCCAGACGCCAACCACACCGAGTTTATGCGCAAGCACAGCCATTTGCTGGTGCACCACGCCCTGCAAGAAGCTAAAAAACAGGGCCGTCCTCCCATTGCTCGCCTGGACACCAACCGCCCCGACACCAAAACGCAAAAAATGGCCCGCGGCATGGCCCGCTTCAAACGATGAGTAAGCAGCTGTTGGTTCGCCCCCAAAAAACGCCGCTGCAAGGTGTCGTGTCCGTCCCCGGCGACAAGTCGATCAGTCACCGGGCAGTGATGCTGGCCTCCCTGGCGGAGGGCACCAGCCACATTCGCCGCTGGCTGCCCGCTGGCGACACGCTGGCCACGCTGGCCATCGTGCAAAGCCTGGGTGTGCACATTGAAATCGACAAGCGCTCAGACACGGCCTGGGATTTGACGATTGAGGGGAGCGGCTTGCACGGCTGGCAGGCACCAGCACAGCCGCTGGACTGCCGCAATGCGGGTACGGGGATGCGCCTGCTGGCCGGGCTGCTGACGGGCCAAAACTTCCCCAGCGTGCTGGACGGCAGCGAGCAGCTGCGCAAACGCCCCATGCGCCGCATCACCGACCCGCTGCGTGAGATGGGCGCAAACATTGTGGCCGAAAACGGCCGTGCCCCCCTCACCATTTCCCCCAGTCCACTGCACGGCATTAAATACCGTATGAACGTGGCCAGCGCCCAGGTGAAAAGCGCCATCCTTCTGGCTGGGCTGTACGCCAAGGGCGAAACACGTGTCTACCAGCCCGGCCCGGCCCGCGACCACACAGAGCGCATGCTGCAAGCGATGGGTGTGCCCATCCGCGTTGAGGGCAATTGGGTGATTTTGCCGGAAGCGCCTGAAGGAGGGTGGCAGTTACGGCCGTTAGACCTCACCGTACCCGCCGATCCATCCTCCGCTGCTTTTCCCCTGGTGGCGGCAGCCATCGTGCCCCACTCGCAAATCACCATCGCTGGCGTGGGGCTCAACGAAACCCGCACCGGCATCCTGGACATGCTGCAGGCGATGGGCGCCAGCCTGAGCGTACACAACGACCACCTCAGCGGCGGCGAGCGGCTGGGCGACCTCACCGTCTCGTTTAGCGAGCTGCACAGCACCAAGGTGAGTGGCGACACGGTGGTGCGCGGCATCGACGAGCTGCCCATTTGGGCCGTGGCCGCCACCCAGGCCGCGGGCGTCAGCCAGGTGCATGATGCCGCGGAACTGCGCGTGAAGGAAGTGGACCGCATCTCCGTGCTGGCTGGCGAGCTGCGCAAATTGGGCGTAGAGATGATGGAAAGCGCCAACGGCTTCGCGGTGGGCGGGCCGATGCGGCTGTACGGCGGCGAGGTAAACAGCCACGACGACCACCGGCTGGGCATGACGCTGGCCGTAGCCGGGCTCATCACCCACGGCCCCACCCTGGTCCACGACGCGGGCTGCATCGCCGACAGCTTTCCCGGCTTTGTGGAAATGATGCAGGCCCTCGGCGCGAATATGGAATGGATTTGATCGGTAATCCGTTGTCGGTAATCCGTAATCCTTTATCGATATTCGGTAATCCGTTCACTGACCACCGTTCACCGACCACCGATTACCGACCACCGACCACCGACCACCGAAAATGACTCTCATCAACGGCAAGACTCAACTGATTGGCCTCATGGGCTGGCCGGTGTCGCACAGCTTTAGCCCGGCGATGCACAATGCCGCTGCGCAGGCACTGGGGCTGAACTGGGCCTACGTTCCCCTGCCCGTACGGCCAGAAGAGGTGGCAACGGCCGTACCCGCCCTCCCCGCCCTCGGCTTTCGCGGGGTCAACGTCACCGTGCCGCACAAACAGGCCGTCATGCCTTTGCTAGACGAGATTGAGCCAGGGGCGCAGGTGATTGGCGCGGTGAACACGATTGTGGTGGGCGAAGACGGCCGTCTCACCGGGCACAACACAGACTGGTCTGGCTTTTTGGCCGATTTACAGGCCCACGACATTACCGTGGCCAACCGGGACTGCCTGCTGCTGGGCGCGGGCGGTTCGGCCCGGGCCGTCGCTTATGGATTGGCCAAATCGGGCGCGCGGGTGCATCTGCTGGCGCGGCACATTGAACAGGCCGAAGCCGTGCTGGCCGATTTGCGCGGGCAGCTGCCGGAGGCCCAGCTCACCAGCCATGCCCTCAGCGAGCTGCGGCAGGTGGTAGCCCAGCGCCCGGCCCCGCTCCTCATCAACTGCACGCCGCTGGGCATGACGCCCCACGAAGCCAGCTCCCCCTGGCCCGACGACCTGCCTATCCCACCCGACGCCACCGTGTACGACCTGGTCTACAATCCACGCCATACCCGGTTGATGCAGCAGGCAGAAACGGCAGGCGGCCGCGCCCACAACGGATTGGGGATGTTGGTGCACCAGGGCGCCCAGGCTTTTGCCCTATGGACCGGTCAGCAGCCGGATACGGCCGTCATGGCCACCGCTATCCAGCAGCTCAACTTGTAAAAAGGAAAAATCGATGCGGTTTAAACGTGTATGGGTGATAACGGCCGTTCTGGCCGCTGCCCTGATGAGCCTCACAACCTTACTGCGTCCCCTACAAACCGTTCACTCTGCCCCAGAAGCCACCACCATTCTCTACAACAGCAGCCTGGGCACCACGCCAGACCAGCAAAACTTTAGCTACGTGGCGCTTAATCCGCAGCCACCTTTTACCGTGCAGGCCAGCCAGGCCTACAGTGCGCCCGTAACGGTGCTAAATTCTCTCAACCAGCTTGCAGATTACGCGGGCTACACCGTTAACCCCTCAGCCATGCCCACACTGAACCGCGCCGCCGGATTCCGGCTCAGCCTGCATTTGCGCGTCATTGCCGAGAGCCACAGCAATAACAACCGTGCCGGGTTCAACGTGATTTTGCTCAGCGAGAATTTGTACGGTGTGGAGCTGGCCTTTTGGGAAGACGAGATTTGGGTACAGGAAGGCAACGGCGCGCAGCTGTTCACCCACGCCGAAGGGATGGCCTATGACACCACCGCGGCGTTAACCCACTACGAACTCACCATGACAGGCCAGACGTACATGCTGGCCGCAAATGGGGTGCCGCTGCTCAGCGGCCCGCTGCGGCAGTACACGGAGTGGGTGCCGACCCTCCCTGTAGATCCTTACGAAGTGCCTAACCAGCTCTTTTTGGGCGATGATACTACGGCGGCAGGAGCGGAGGTGTGGTTGGGCGATGTGAGCATTACTATCAATAACTTCACAATTTTCCTGCCGTTTATCAGCAACGAACCGTAGCTAGTGTTTTGCTCCTGGGCCACAATAACCTGGTAAGGATTTATGGAGCAAAACATTACGAAACCGTACGCAGGTGCCACTGGCCGCGCGTGGCATACGCCACATCCCGGGCCAGCGCCAGCGGCGTGCCATACCGGTCCTCCGGGCTTTTGGCCAACGCCCGGCCAATGATCTCGTCCCACATGGTGGGCAGTTCGGGGATGACGCTGCGCACGCTGGGGATAGGCGCATGCACGTGGGCCGAAGCGGTGCGCGACGGCGTCTTTTGGCGGAAGGGATGCCGCCCGGTGAGAATGAGGTACAGAATTACACCAAGCGAGTAGACATCGGAACGGCCGTCTATCTGCTGCCGCTGTGCCTGTTCCGGGCTCATGTATTCCGGCGTGCCCACAAGCAGCGCGCCCGTCATGCCCGTTTTGCGGCTGGTAAACTTGGCCAGGCCAAAATCCGTCAGAAAGGCATCATACGACTGGTTGAACAAGATGTTCGACGGCTTGACGTCCCGATGCACAATGCCCAATGAGTGGGCTTCATCCAGCCCTTCGGCCACCCGCCCCATCAGGTCACACAGCTCCTGGCGGTTGAGGCCGCGCCGCTTCAGACGGCGTTCCAGCGAGCCGTTAGGCATATAACGCATGACAATGTACGGCTGAATGCCGTGCAGACCAAAATCGTAAATGGGCACAATTGTGGGGTGTTCCAAAGAGGCAATGGCTTCGGCCTCCTGGTAAAAAAAGTTGAGGAAAAGGGAGTCTTGCGTCAGCTCGTAGGCCAGCACTTTAATGGCCACTTCGCGCTTGATAAACGGATCACGCGCCAAATAGACGGACGCCATTTCGCCATTGCCCAGCTCCTCAACGATTTCATACCGGCCTATTTTAGCCATGGTCTATCCTCTGACCGAACCAACAATTGCATGCTACCAAATCCAGACAAAGCAGTGATATAGGATATTCTTCTACGCCAGCAGGGGCGCAGCCTCACCAATCACTTTCTCATGTAACCACCCGATTTTCTGCGAGCTGGATGAGCCTGCCACCTTTTTACCAGGCAATTTTAGCCACAGCCAGATACACTTTAACATACAACGTAAACTTAGTTGTGCAAAATAGTTGCTCAGCAGCAACTCAAAGACAATCTTTTTGTTGCATAGTACAATAAGCTAAGCGCATGGTCTTTTTTTCTTTGTTACAATGCACAATGTGCTCCTGTTCTGTGAATATCTTTTGTCGCTTGCATGATTGATTCCTCAGCTGATCTTTTACCCGCGCAGATTGGTCGTTACCAGATCAAAGCCTTGTTAGGGCGTGGCGGCATGGCGATTGTTTACCTTGCCTTTGATCCGTACATGGAACGGCGTGTGGCGGTGAAGGCACTGTTAAAAGATCGCCAGTATGACGAAGGGCTGCGCTCACGCTTCAAGCGCGAAAGCCGCATGGTGGCGTCGCTCAACCACCCGGCCATCGTGCCGGTGTATGACTTTGGCGAAGAAGATGAACAACCCTACCTGGTGATGCGCTACATGGAAGGCGGCTCGCTGCGTGAACGGCTGCGCCATGCCCCGTTGAGCCTCATCGAGGTAGCCACCATCCTGAACCGGATTGCCCCCGCGTTGGACACCACCCACGCCCACAACATCATTCACCGGGATCTAAAACCGTCCAATATTTTGTTCGATAACGACGGCAAGGCGTACCTGGCCGATTTTGGCCTGGCCAAGTTTGCCGAAGGCACCTACACTACCCTGACACGCAATGAAGGCATGGTAGGCACACCAGCCTACATGAGCCCGGAGCAAATTCGGGGCCAGGAGCACCTGGACGGCCGTACCGATATCTACTCGCTGGGCGTTATCTTGTTTGAGATGCTGGCCGGGCGGCTGCCGTTTGCCGCCGACAGCCGTTTCCCTATCGCCCTCATGCACCTCTCTGACCCTGTGCCCGACGTTTACATCTACAATCCCATCCTGCCCAAAGAGATCTCTCAGATTGTGATCCGGGCTATGGCCAAAAGCCGCGAGGAGCGTTTTGCCACAGCGTCGGCGCTCACCGCTCCGTTTGTCGAGGCGGCGCAAATTGACCCGCTGCCTCCGGTGGAATTCCCCAACGCGCCGCCTATTATCCTGGAGCCAGACTCTGAAAGCAGCAGCAGTGTCGTGAGCAGCATTGGTACAGAAAGCGATAAACCGGATGCAGCTGTACTGCCTGGCTGGCTGCAATCCTGGCTGTCTAACTATGGCACCAAACAGGACATCGGCCGTTCCCGCCTGCGCGGCACGCTGGAAGACCGGCTGCGTGTGGGGTACGTGCAGACCGGGGGCGGGCTGCCCCTGCTATTAGCCATGGTGTCCGACGGTGGCAGCAGCCAGCAGCACGGTCACCTGGCCGCCGAACTGGCCATCAACGAACTGTTTAACCGCATCGAGCTGGCCCCTACGGCCGTTCCCGACGAGATTCCCGAGATGCTGCACAAAGCGCTGCAGCAAACCAACCGCACCCTCTTTGCCGTGTCGCGCCAGCACCGCACGCCGCTGGTGATGCAGTCGATGGTGGCCATTGTGGCCATTCATGAAAACCGGCTGTACGTGGCCCACGTGGGCCACGGCCACATCTACCTGCTGCGCCACAACCGCCTGCACCAGCTCAGCCGCAGCACACCCGTCCCGCCAGTCTCGGCAAACAGCACTGCGCCAGACGGCCGCAGCCAGTCAGGCAATCCCAGCAGCGCCATCGGCTTGCAGCCGGAGCTGCACGTGGATTTGGGCCTGTACCTGAACAGCGGCGAAGATGAAACGGCCGCGCGCCAAAATCAGGGGCTGCTGCTGCACAGCAACGACCGCCTGCTGCTGTGCACCGATGGTTTGCTGGCGCCCAATGCCGGGGGCTGGCAGCGCCGCCGCCTGCGCCGCGTCATGGCCGAAAATCCGCCCGCCGAAGCAGCGAAAATCCTGGTGCAAGACGCCCTCAACCGCAGCGTGCCGGACAATGTGACGGCCGTTGTGCTGCAAGCGCCGGGTACCGTGCCCCACGTGCCGCTGTACAAAACACGGCCGTTTCGCGTGGTCACCGGTTTCTTTTTTGCCGTCTTCCTGGTCGTTGTTTTGCTTATGATTGGCAGCCGCCCGGGGCCGCCAGGCGTTTTTGTGGAGCCGGGCATGGCCACCGAGATTGCCCAGATCATTGATGGGCTCACGGCAACGGCCGTTACCGTGGCCAACAATCCGGGGCTCGGTGTGCCAACGGCCGTTCCGCCGCTCATCGCCCCGGCAGAGGCGCCGCAGCCCGGCTTTGCCGTCATTTTTGCCGCGGGCGAAGGCGCCATGTTCCGCTCCAGCGGCCAGTCCGATTGGCGCATGGCTCGCGCCGGGGATCTGGTGCAGATTGGCGCCAACGCCGCCATCCAGTCGGGCAGCGACCGCATGGGGGTGGTGCTGTCTGATGGGGCCGAGCTGTACCTGGCGCCCCAGGCGGAACTGCTGCTGAGCCAGGTCAACCAGACGGGGCTTGAGAATGAAACAACGCGCGTGGATCTGGTAAACGGCCGTTTGCTCATTCACTACAAAAATGCGGACCCTCATGACTTTGAGCTGACGGCGCCATCACAGGCCAAAGTGCTGTTTGAGACAGGACAGAATGTGGTAGGCGTGATTTATGAGGTGGATACGGCCGTTTTGGAGATGGACTGCTTTGGCGGTGTTTGCCGCCTGCGCAACGATTTGAACCGGCAGCTGCGGCTGCAAGCCGGCCAGTATGGCTTCGTCAGCGACAGCAGTATGGCCACAAACAGCACCACGCGTCCCAGTCTTTACTGCGACCTGGCACCCGCTCTGGTGGCCTGCCCCACGCCAACCCCAGCGCCTACGCAAACCCTGGCGCCGATTGTGCAAACGGTGATTGCGGCTACGGAAACGGCCGTTGCCCAAACTGCCACAACCCTACCCAGCCTCACGCCATCAAACACACCTTCCTCAACGCCCTCACCTTCGGTAACGCCGCTGCCAACCATTACCCCGCTGCCCAATGCCACCACCACCTCACCAGCTGGACAAACTAACACCCCTGCACCGCCTGCCACATCGCCGCCCGCCACAGCCACCAAACCGCCGACGCCAGCGCCAACAGCCACCTCGCGGCCGCCCACCCTTACCCCAACACCGCTGCCGCCCACGGCCACACCCAAGCCCAGCAACACACCACAACCGCCGCCCTTCACGGCCACGCCCCTGCCTACCTTCACACCCACCGTCAACCCCAATACATAATGTGGCGCGCCAAGCGTTCGCCCAGGTGATGGCAGCAGCGCCGTATGCCACACAAAGGCGCTGCATGAACCTCTGCCAGACTATGGCTGGCTGTTGGCGGTGGTGTCCCCATAAAGTAACCTTGTTAATTTTGGCCTGATCCCGCACAATACGTTCAGTTTTTGGGCAGTCGTCATTAGTTCAAGGGTAAGTATTGTGAATCAAGAAGTTCCGAAGCAGCATGCAGCGTTTGCCGTGATTGCCATTGGCCAGGAACCCTTGCGTCAGTATCTGTTGCAGTGGAACCAGCGGTGGGGTGCGTTTAACCTCATCGGCGGCAAACCCGATCCCCACCGCGAAACGGACACCGACTCTTTGTCTCGCACTATTCAACGTGAGCTGGAAGAGGAAATGGGGCTGTGTGCTTCCACCGATTTTCAAATCCTGAAGCAGTTAGGGCTGGTAACAATGACCCAGTACTCCCGGCGCGAACAGCAGGTGAAGGAATACACCTTCGCCATTTTTGACGTGCGTATCTTCCCTACCTTCCCGCTTACCTTCCGCAAAAATGCCGCCATTCGCTGGCTGTCTACCGGGTATGAGAACGTCTTCGTTTCGGCCAATGAAATCAACAACCTGATGACGCTAGACGGCCGTCCCATCTCCAGCACTACCAGGTTTATCCTGCAAGCGGTCGGGGAACTACCCACCATCTCGCCGCCGATTTCAACTTTTCCCCCGCAGCATCCCCTGGAATCCTGATCGCATCCCTCTCCCCCGTGTTATACTTCCGGTCCTATGACAGAACTGGATCTGCATTACACCGACCCGCGCCTGGTGGACCTGTACGACATTGAAAATCCACACGGCCCTGACTTCGACTTTTACCTTCAGCTGGCCAGTGAACTAAAGGCTCAGCGTATTCTTGACCTGGGCTGTGGCACCGGGCTGCTCACGCGCCAGTTGGCAGTCGCGGGCCGCCAGGTGACCGGCGTGGATCCGTCTTCGGCCATGCTGGCCTATGCCCGACGCCAGCCCGGCGCTGAGCGTGTAAGGTGGATCGAGGGCGATTCAAGCGCTCTGGGCACGCCCGCCGCCGACCTGGTGCTGATGACCAGCAATGTGGCCCAGGTTTTCCTCGACGACGCCGAGTGGGCGGCCACGCAGCGCCACATTCATGCGGCGCTGCGCCCTGGCGGGCATCTGGCCTTTGAAAGCCGCAATCCCGCCGACCGCGGGTGGGAGCGATGGAACCCGGAGACGACGTTTGCCCGGCTGGAAACGCCGCACGGACCGATGGAGACCTGGCTGGCGGTGGTGGGGGTGGGAAACGGCCGTGTCCACTTCCAGGGTCACAACCTGTTCAAAAACACAGGGGAAGATCTGATTGTCACCAGCACGCTGCGCTTTCGCAGCCACGCCGAAATCAGCGCGTCCTTGCGGGAAGCCGGGTTTGCCATTGAGCAGGTGTACGGAACCTGGGAGCGCGAGGCATTTGAGGAAACAAGTCGAATGATGATTTTTGTCGCGCGGCGAGATTGAGGAGGCTTAATGGACACAAGCATCGTGCTGATTGGCCCCATGTGTGCGGGCAAAAGTTCAACAGCCCGGTTTTTGGCGGAGCGTCTTGGTCGCCGATACGTTGAGCTGGATGAACTGCGCTGGGATTACTATCGCGAGCTTGACGCTTACGAAGAAGTGGTCGCCCTGCTCAAGAGCGGCGAAATCGGGCTGCTGGATCAATATAATTATTGGAAACCGTTTGAGGCACACGCGGTAGCGCGCGTCGTGCAGGATCATCCCAACTGCGTGCTGGACTTTGGCGCGGGGCACGGCGTTTATGAGGATGAAGTGTTATTGGCCCGCGTCCAGCAGGCTTTAGCCACTGTGGCGCACGTCATTTTGCTGCTGCCCTCGCCGGATGTGGAGGAGGCTACGGCCGTTCTCAACACACGTTTTGCCCAACTGCTGCAAGAAGTAGCGGGCACGGTAAACCCGGAAGCCCTGCTGCTGAACGAGCACTTTGTCAAACACCCCTCCAGCCGCAGCCTGGCGACGCAGATCGTTTATACGGGAGACAAAACGCCGGAAGAAGTGTGTGATGAGATTGTAAAAGAATTGGGCAGCCGATAACGAGTATTGCGCTTCAGAAATTCGCATAAGTTACACCCATGGCGCACTTGTCATAATATCCTAATGCGCATTTCCGCCGGACGGTATTAGCGCATGGTCGGCGCGGCGTTGGTACGGGATAAGTGACCGGCGAAAATGTAGATGCAGACGGCCAGAATGGTGAGGAGGAAAAAGAGGTAGAGGTAAGTGGCCGGGTTGGTCCAGGTAATGTCGGCCGGATAACGGGCCAGGGCAAGGACTTGGAGGAGCGCCAGGATGGCGAAGCCAAAGACGGTGCCTCGTACACGAAGCCAGTCGTTTTCCCAAGCCGCATGGGCGGCAATAATACCGATGCCCATAAGCCAGGCAGCCACAGCGCGGCCGGTTAAGGGTGTGAGCGTCCAGGGCCAGAGGGGGGTCAGGGGGCGAATAAAGAGGATCAACCCTATGATGAGCATCGTTGCCGCCTGGGCAATAAGAACGGCGCGCGCCGCAGAAGGCAGCAGCTGCTCACGGGGTGGGTCTCCACCGGGAAGTCGACGCTGTAGAAAGAGAAGAACGAGCAACGAGGGAGGCACGCTGACATAGATTGCCAGCCAGACCCAGGCAGCAAAGCGGGCGATTGGCTCCGGGCTGGAGAGGTGGAATCGGTCGAGGTGAATGAAGGTAGCGATGGTGGTCAAAGTGGTGAAAAGGAAGACGCCAGGCACAGCCATGCGGGCATGCGCCCAGCTGGTTTGCCGACTGGCTAAGAAAACCAGGGGCACGCTGGCCCAATATGCCGCGCCGAGGAAAGCGGCTGTCAGGGGTGGATCAATGGTCCAGGCAAAGAAACGATTGGTGTGTTCGGTGAAGACGTATAGCTGCAAGCCAGCAACGGCTACCAGGAGGGTATCAATCAAAAACCACTGGTGCATCTGCCGGGTTAGGGGTTTGACAGGGGTTGCCGCTGAATCTATTAATGACTTTAGCATTTCACGCTCCGTCACAAAACTATGTTAATTGCTTACAATTTTATCAAGCAAGCTCTGAAAGTAAAAATGAGCAATTGGGCAAACGGCCGTCGAGAAATTCAAGACCCATCAGGTAAGTATCTACGGCCGTTCCCACCCCTCTCCCCTCATGAATCGCCTACACAACCAAACTTTGCCCGCACCAGGCATCGCCCCCAGCAGACACGAACCGCGTCTCAGAGAAAATTCTACTTACTCAGGTGACAGTCACTTCCAAAAGTGACTGTCACCTCCGTGCGTGCCTGAATCTTGCCACGAAAGTTTTGATTTGCTATGATGTCGCAGCAAATTCAAGTGAGTTTGGCGGCCAGTAACCACCAACTTTTCTCAGAATTGAATATTTGAATTGCGAACGGATAGCTTTACCGTATGGCTCAAGAGCCATCAATTTATCAAGATTCATTACACAATGAGTCTGCTCAATAATATGTCGGATTTCATAGATGAGAAAGAAACAAGGTGAGTAAGACCAGAAAAACAATCATGACTTACGAAGACCTTTTCTTGAAAGAGGGTCATGGGCTAATATCTGCCTACATACTTGGTCATTTACAGATTGAATTCCTACTTCTAAAGATCGTGGAGGCCCACAGCCCAAGTCTTCGAGACTTCTCTCATAAGTTGACCCATTACAAGCTTGTAGAACTCGTATATGGGTTACAGCTCATTACCCCAAAACAAAAAGCTGCCTTGCTCGAAATAAATAAGTTCAGGAACAAATTCGCTCACGATATATTATTTGAGCCATCCGTGGCTGATTTTGTTAAATTGTTTAGCTCTGCTCAGAACGCATTCAGCGATATGACAGACGGAATATCGCAGGGGCTGTCTGAACTAGAAGAGTTAACTGTAATAAATGAAAATTTTGAGTTCACCTTATCTGACATGTTTTCTCAGGTGCTCTATGACCTTCATCAGATATACTGTGATAATGGGGGGGACTTCTGGGAATTCAACGAACACCAGGAAAAGGAATCCAACAGTGCTAATTCAGCAGATGCAAAAAGCCGCGCCGCTGATTAGCATTGTTAACCAGCCATCAAATAAGCATCTACGGCCGTTCCCACCCCCCTACCTTCCTGAATAGCCCATACCACTAAACTTTGCCCCCGCCGCGCATCACCCGCGGCAAAAACCCCAGGCACATTTGTTGTGTAACGGCCGTACTCCGCCTCAATATTGGTCCGGGGGCCAGTGCTTACGCCAAACTGCTGCGCCAGGGTTTGCTCCGGGCCGCGAAAGCCCAGCGCCAGCAGCACCAGCTGCGCCGCCCAGGTTTGTTCGGTGCCGGGGATTTCTTCCAGCCTGGGGCGACTGCCGTTTTCCGGCGGCAGCCAGCGTATGTTGACCGTCTCCAGCGCCTGCACGCTGCCCTGCTCGTCGCCAATAAACCGCTTGGTCATGATGCCATATTCGCGCGGATCTTCACCAAAAACGGCCGCTGCTTCCTCCTGCCCGTAATCCATCTTGTAAACCCTGGGCCACTGCGGCCAGGGATTGTCTGCTGCGCGCACTTCTGGCGGCTGGGCCATAATCTCGAACTGCACCAGGCTGTCGCAGCCGTGCCGCAGCGAGGTCGCCACGCAGTCCGTCCCCGTGTCGCCCCCGCCGATGACCACCACATCCTTGCCGGTGGCCAGAATGGGAGATTTGTTGATTGGAGATGGGAGATTATTTGCCCCGTTTTCAATCTCTAATCTCCAATCTCCAATCTCCCCCTCCAATTCTCCATCCAAGAGTGCTTTCGTGTTCCCATGCAAAAACTCCATAGCAAAGTGGATGCCCTTCAGCTCGCGCCCCGGCACGGGCAGGTTGTTGGGCTGGGTGGCCCCCGTACACAGCACGATGGCGTCGAACTGTTCCTGGAGTTGAACGGCCGTTACGTCCCGCCCCACCTCAGTATTTGTTACAAACTGGATGCCCGCCTCGGCCAGCAGGTTGATGCGCCGCTGCACCAGCTTCTTGTCCAGCTTCATGTTGGGAATGCCATACATCAGCAGCCCGCCGATGCGGTCGGCCCGCTCGAAGACGGTGACGCTGTGCCCCGCCTTGTTCAGTTCGTCGGCTGCCGCCAGGCCGGACGGACCTGAGCCAATCACCGCCACCGTTTTGCCGGTGCGGTGGGACGGCGTGTTGGGCTTCACCCAGCCTTCCTCGTAGGCCCGCTCGATGATGGCGTATTCAATTTGCTTGATCGTCACCGCCGGATCGTGGATGCCCAGGGTGCAGGCCGCTTCACACGGCGCGGGGCAAACCAGCCCGGTGAACTCGGGGAAGTTGTTGGTGCGGCTGAGCCGTTCATACGCCTCGCGCCACAGGCCGCGATACACCAGATCGTTCCACTCCGGGATGAGGTTGTTAATCGGGCAGCCGGAGGTCATGCCGTTGAGAATGTTGCCCTTGTGGCAAAACGGAATGCCGCAGTCCATGCAGCGCGCCGCCTGCTGGTGCAGCCGCTCCTCGGGCAAATGCAGGTGAATCGGCTCCCAATCGTGAATGCGCTCAGTAAACGGCCGTTCCCCCGCCGCCTCTCGCTTAAATTCTAAAAATCCTGTTGGCTTGGCCATGATTCCCCCTTCGGGTGAAGGAGATTGGAGATTAGAGATTGGAGATTTTTCAGCATTCGATCTCCAATCTCCAATTACCAATCTCCAATTACATCTTCACGAGCTGCTGCTGGCTCACCTTAAACGCGGCCATCGCCAGGGCATCACCCGTCAGGTCGCTGTCGCGGCGGACCTGGTTGAACGCTTGCAGCATCAGCTTGTAGTCACGCGGCATCACTTTGACAAAGTGGCGCACCACGTTGTCCCACATGGCCAAAATCTTCCAGGCCAGGTCGCTCTTGGTGGCCTGCATGTGGGCAAAGATCATTGTTTCCAGCTCGTCCATGTCGGCCGGACTGCTCAATGGTTCTAGCTCGACCATTTCCCGATTGCACCGCTCGTGGAAACGGCCGTCCCAATCCAAAACGTAGGCCACGCCGCCAGACATGCCCGCGGCAAAGTTGCGCCCCGTGCGGCCCAGGATGACCACCCGGCCGCCCGTCATGTACTCGCAGCCGTGATCGCCCACGCCTTCGACAACGGCCGTTGCCCCCGAGTTGCGCACGGCAAACCGCTCGCCCGCCACGCCGCGAATGTAGGCCGTGCCGCCCGTCGCCCCATACAGCGCCACATTGCCGATGATGATGTTTTGCTCGGCGGCAAACGTCGCTTCTGTGGGCGGGTAAATCACCAGCTTGCCGCCGGACAATCCCTTGCCCACGTAATCGTTGGCGTCGCCTGCCAGTTCCAGGGTCAGCCCCTGAGGAATAAACGCGCCAAAGCTCTGCCCGGCGGAGCCGTTGAACTTCAGCCGGATGGTGTCTTCGGCCAGGCCAAACATGCCGTGGCGACGGGTAATCGCGCTGCCCAGCGTGGTGCCCACGGTGCGGTGCTCATTGCCGATGGTGAACTCACCGCGCACCGGTGCGCCGTCTTCCAGGGCGGCGCGGCAAAAGTCGAGCAGCATCATCTGGTCGAGCGTTTCTTCCAGGCCGTGTTCCTGGGAGCGTTTACAGCCGTCCGCCAGCAAGTGCCCCACATTCTCGTCCTGGTTCGGCCGGTACAAAACGGGCGTCAGGTCGATGCCCTGTAATTTCCAATGGTTGATCGCCTCGCTCACTTCCAGGCGGTCGGTGCGGCCCACCATCTCGTCGATGGTGCGGAAGCCCAGCTCGGCCATGAGCTCACGCATGTCCTGGGCGATGAACTGCATAAAGTTCACCACGTGCTGCGGATCGCCCGTAAAGTTCTTGCGCAGCTCCGGATTTTGCGTGGCCACACCCACCGGGCAGGTGTCCAGGTGGCAGACGCGCATCATGATGCAGCCCAATGACACCAGCGGCGCGGTAGCAAAACCGTACTCCTCGGCGCCCAGCAGGGCAGCGATGACTACATCCCGCCCCGTTTTCAGCTGGCCGTCGGTTTCCACGACGACGCGGTCGCGCAGGCCGTTGAGCAGCAGCGTCTGGTGTGTTTCCGCCACGCCCAGCTCCCAGGGCAAGCCCGCGTGCTTGATGCTCGTCTGTGGCGACGCGCCGGTGCCGCCATCGTGCCCGCTGATGAGAATGACATCAGCATGGCCCTTGGCGACCCCGGCGGCAATTGTCCCCACGCCCACCTCGGATACGAGCTTCACGTTAATGCGTGCCTGTGGATTGGCATTTTTCAGGTCAAAAATGAGCTGCGCCAGATCCTCGATGGAATAAATGTCGTGGTGCGGCGGCGGGGAGATGAGCCCCACGCCGGGGGTGGAGTGGCGTACGCGGGCAATCCACGGGTACACCTTGCGCCCGGGCAGCTGACCGCCTTCACCCGGCTTGGCCCCCTGCGCCATTTTGATCTGAATTTCCTGCGCTTCGGTGAGGTATTGGCTGGTCACACCAAAACGGCCGCTCGCCACCTGTTTAATCGCGCTGTTCCGGGAGTCGCCATTTTTGTCCGGCGTATAGCGGGCCGGGTCTTCGCCGCCCTCGCCCGTGTTGCTCTTGCCGCCGATGCGGTTCATGGCAATCGCCAGCGCCTCGTGTGCCTCTTTGCTGATCGAGCCGTAGGACATGGCCCCGGTTTTGAAGCGGCGGCAGATCGATTCGACCGATTCCACCTCGTCCAGCGGCACGGGCTGATTGGCCTTTTTCAGCTGGAGCAGGCCGCGCAGGGTGGCAAACTGGTGCGACCGGTCGTTGACGTCGGCGGCGTATTTTTGGTAGGTGGCGTAGTCGCTATTGCGCACGGCGTGCTGCAAATGGTGCACCGTGGCCGGGTTAAACAGGTGATACTCACCTTCTTCGCGGTACTGGTATTTGCCCCCGGCGGGCAGGGCGCTGCTGTGGTTGTGCGACGGCCGTTTCGGGAACGCCTGCTCGTGCCGCATCTGCACCTCTTTGGCCACCAGGTGAATGTCCGACCCCTGTATACGGCTGGGAGTACCGGTGAAATACCGGGCCACCAGGTCGCTGTGCAGCCCCAGCGCCTCAAAAATCTGCGCGCCCCGGTAGCTCTGAATGGTGGAGATGCCCATCTTGGACAAAATTTTCACCACCCCGTTGACCACCGCCTTGATGTACTTCTTTTCCGCTTCATGGTAGGGCACGTCGGTGAGCAGCTGCTTGCGAATGAGGTCGCGCAGGGTGGCGTAGGCCAGGTACGGATTGATGGCATCCGCACCGTAGCCCAGCAGCACGGCAAAGTGGTGGACCTCACGCGGCTCGCCCGACTCCACGATGAGGCTCACCTGGGTGCGTGTGCCCTGGCGGATGAGGTGGTGGTGCAGCCCGGCCGTGGCCAGCAGCGCCGGAATCCCGGCACAGTTCTGGCTCAGCCCCAAATCGGACAAGATGAGCAGGTTAGCCCCTTTGCCGATGGCGTCATCAGCTTCGCGGAACAGGCGCCCCATCGCCGTTTCCAGGCCGTCACCGCCCTGTTCCACTTCGTAGGTGATTGATAACATGGCTGGCTTGAAGCCATCTTGCTGCACGTGCTTCAGCCGGGCCAGCTCCTCATCTTTGAGGAGGGGATGCGGCAGGTTGATCTGGCGGCAGCTGGCGGCCTGCGGGTCCAGCAGGTTGCCCTCGCTGCCCAGCAGCGTTTCGGTGCTGGTGACTAATTCTTCGCGGATGGCATCCAGCGGCGGGTTAGTGACCTGGGCAAAAAGCTGCTTGAAGTAGTTGTACAGCGGCTGTGGCTTGTCCGACAGCACGGCCAGCGGCGTATCATCGCCCATCGAGCCAAGGGCTTCTTTGCCGTCGCGGGCCATCGGGGCAATGATCATGCGCAAATCTTCGAAGGTGTAGCCAAATGCTTTTTGGTGCTGCAAAACGGCGTCTTCGGTATGCAGCTGCACTTCGGTTTTAGACTGTTCCAGGTTAGCAAAGGAGGGCAAATCGGCCAGCCGGATGCGGTTGTCATCGAGCCACTGCTGGTACGGCCGTTCCCCCGCAATCTGCCGCTTCAACTCCTCGTCGCCCACAATGCGGCCCAGGCTGGTATCCACCAGCAGCATGCGGCCCGGCTCCAGGCGTCCTTTGTAGACCACGTTGGCCGGATCAATCTCCAGCACGCCCACCTCGGAGGCCATAACCACCAGGCCATCCTTGGTAACCACGTAGCGCGACGGCCGTAACCCATTGCGGTCTAAAACGGCACCGACCACCGTGCCATCGCTGAAGCCAATCGAGGCGGGACCATCCCACGGCTCCATGAGGTGGCTGTGATACTCGTAAAAGGCGCGCTTTTCCGGCGACATGTGCGCATGTTTGTCCCACGGTTCAGGGATCATCATCATGACGGCGTGCGGCAGGGAACGGCCGGAAAGCACGAGGAACTCCAGGGCGTTGTCCAGCATGCCTGTATCGCTGCCATCCTCATCGACGATGGGCAGCACTTTGTCCAGCTCGTCGTCAAACAGCGGGCTGGCAAAAAGTGCTTCACGTGCCTTAAACCAGTTGACGTTGCCGCGAATGGTGTTGATTTCACCGTTGTGAATGACGGTGCGGTAGGGATGGGCGCGCTTCCAGCTGGGGAAGGTGTTGGTGCTGAAGCGGGAGTGAACCAGCGCCAGGGCGGTTTCCATCGCCGGGTCGGTGAGGTCGGGGTAATACGCTTGCAGCTGCTCAGACAGGAGCATGCCTTTGTACACGATGGTGCGCCCGGACAGGCTGGCGATGTAGAAGTTGTCGCTGCCGACCAGGGGGAGAATTTCTTTTTCAGCCCGGCGGCGAATGATGAACAGTTTGCGCTCCCAGGCCAGGGGGTCATCTTGGGTTAAATATTGCTTTTGGATAAACAGTTGACGGATGATTGGCTCCCCGGAAACGGCCGTTTCCCCCAAACTCCGGTTACTGGTCGGGACGGTGCGCCAGCCCAGCAGCTTTTGTCCCTCTTCGGCGATGAGGCGCGCCATCGCTTGTTGGCACTGCTGTCGCAGGGTGTCGTCGTGCGGCAAAAAGAGCATGCCAACGCCATACTCTCCGGGCAGCGGCAGCGAAAAACCAAGTTGTGTTGTTTGTTGTTGGAAAAACTGGTGGGGAATTTGGAGCATGATGCCCGCGCCGTCGCCGGTGGTGGCTTCGGCGCCTTTGGCCCCGCGATGGGTGAGGCGTTCTAAAACGGTGATGGCTTGCTGGATGATGGTGTGAGACGGCCGTCCCTGCACATCAACCACAAAACCCATGCCACAGGCGTCACGTTCAAACTGCGGATCATACAAACCTTGCGCTGAGGGAAATCCATTGCGCTGACACTGGTCACTCTCCGTTAGATCGACCTTGCCTGTTTCCACTGATGCCTGAACCTGTTTCATGTTTTTCTCTCCTCTTCTCATCCGCAGGTGCTGCTGTTCGTTTGTAAAAGGGCCATTCTTTACCTAAGGCAGCGGCAAAGACGCCAAATGCCCAACACTAATTTGTTGGGGATTCATTTTCAATTTGAACCGTACAACGGCCGTTTATGAATAGCCTGACAGTTCACAACTTGGAGAAAGGGTTGGTTCAGTTTATGGATTTAAGCAAGTTTGTTGAGGTCTTCCCTACCTCAACGGTGAGCTGCTGTGTTGTTTCGATAATATGTGGGTGCAAAAAGTATACAAAAAAAGGGTAGCGCCTGGGATCGTTAAGTTTGCACGAGATTCAGTCAAAAAAGATTAGGCGAATTGTGAAATTTTACGCACAGCGGCCGGTTATGTAAACTAACCGCCCGGACAAAACGCTTGTTATGTCAATGTTGCCAGTTCGTTTTGTATAGAATTCACAACCATGCCCAGAATCTTTCGGTCAATTTTCCGGTGCTAATCCGATTGACTTCGCCGGAATTGGTTAGTAGAGTTGTGGGCAATCAAATAAACTTTGGCCGTGACGCCTCTTGGGAAAGTGATTTCACTTTATACCCAAGGGGCGTTTTTTTGTTGGCCCACAGGGGAAACGGCCGTCACATTCTTCGTCATTTTTTAGAGGCAAGACAAGAAACAAGGAGAGGATACATGGATTACAAAATTCGCAACCGGTTTAGCCGCATTGGCCTGTCCGCTTTGGCCCTGGCCATTACTTTTGCCGTGGTAGACAGCGCCCTGGCGCAGGAAATCACGCCAATGGACGAGCTCGCCTTTGCCATTGACAACCTGACGATGTTTATTGCCGCCGTGCTGGTTTTGTTTATGCAGGCCGGTTTTGCCCTGGTAGAAGCGGGCTTTAACAGCAGCAAAAACACGATCAACATTTTGTTTAAAAATGTCATGGACATGTGTGTCGGCGCAATTCTTTACTTCCTGGTAGGCTACGGCCTCATGTACAGCGGAGCAGCCAACGGCATCATCGGCTTTGCCGGGATCGGCATTCCCACGCAGGGCAGTATTGACCTGGGCTACCTGCCCCACTTCCAGACGGACTTCCTGTTCCAGGTGGCCTTTGCGGCCACGGCCGCTACCATCGTCTCTGGCGCGGTGGCCGGTCGTATTCAGTTCCGTGCTTATCTGATTTACAGCGCAATTATTACGGCGCTCATTTACCCTATTGCCGGTTTCTGGCAGTGGGGCGGCGGCTGGCTATCTGCACTGGGTTTCCACGACTTTGCCGGGTCGCTGATTGTTCACTCGGTGGGTGGTTTTGCCGGTTTGGCTGGCGCGATTGTGCTGGGACCGCGCATCGGCCGTTTTAACAAAGACGGTACGGCCAACACCATGCCGGGCCACGACATTACCGCTGCCACGCTGGGTGTGTTTATTCTAATCATTGGCTGGTTTGGCTTTAACCCAGGTTCTGTACTGGCCATGACAGGCACGGCGAACACCATTGCCGTGGTAACCGTTGCCGTCAACACCTTCCTGGCTGGCTGTGCAGGCGGTGTTTTGGCCACCATAGCCTCTACTTTCCTGAACAACGGCAAGCCAGACCTGGGAATTGCCCTGAATGGTATCTTGGCTGGTCTGGTGGGTATCACTGCCAATGCAGATGTTGTTACCAACGTGTCGGCGCTGGCGATTGGGTCTATTGCTGGGCTCCTGGTTGTGGGTGGCATGGCGCTGTTGGAAAAAATTAAAATTGACGATCCCGTCGGCGCCTGGCCGGTGCACGGTCTGTGCGGTCTGTGGGGCGGTATTGCCACGGCGTTGTTCAGCGATTCGGCGACGTTGGGTGTGCAGCTGCTCGGTTCGGCCGTTTACGCCAGTTGGTCCTTCGTTACCATGTTTGGAGTTTTCTACCTCATGAAGATTGCTGGTATCCTGCGCGTCACCGAAGCAGAAGAGATTGAAGGTCTGGACCTGTCTGAGCATGGTGCAGTGAACTACCCGGAATTCGGGCCAGCCATTGTGCCCAGCCCCAGCACTGACTAGGAAATAGGACACAGATTTTCACAGATTCACACAGATATGAAACCAAATCTGTGTGAATCTGTGTCCCCTTGTTTTTTAGGAAACCGAGGTGGCGTGAAGCCGGTTCGGTTTCTTTTTTTATAGTGAAGGCGTTTGGCCAAGAGGTGTGAGGTTGGTACAATTTTCAGCAGATCCATCGTCATTTGCCCGAAGTGCAGACGAGCTTATGAAGATAACTGTTGAACGCAATGTGGCCGACGATATGTACGGCCGTACCCACCCCTACATCGCCCGCGTCGAAATCACTTCTGCCACCATGAACGTGGGAACCGTCTACCAGATTCCCGTGTTTGTAGAGTACAGCGGCCTGCAGAAAACGTTTGGCGTAGACGTTTGTGGGTTTCGCGTGACGGCTAAACATCCCCAACAACTTATCGATCCTCTCTATCGACTGCTGCATGGGCTGATCAACGCCTCGCGCCTGCCCAACTATGTCTTCATAGCCCGGCGAGCCCGAGCCGTTTTCCCTGTGTACACCATCAACAACGAGGTAATGGCCATTACCCAGGGTGGGCCTTACTTTAAACACGTTGAGCTGGCCAAAGTGCGGGAATATTTAACCGATTATTTGCACCAGATTGGGGTGCTGGGGGAAAAGGGATTAAGTGACAAGCTGCACGTACGCGGCGTTAGCCAATCGACACTTGGGCTGCGACGGCCGATTTTCTACCTGAAAAAGCGCGTGGCCGGGCAAACTGACTTTTGGGCGCCGGTTTTCCGGGCAGCTGACGGCAAAACAATCTACACCTATGCCGTCAACCAGCGGCGTGAGGTCCCTAAAGCGGCCGGGATGGAAGTAATGGATTTATGGGAGCTGGTGGCCAAGGCGTTGATAGGGGACGGCCGTTTACAAAACAAGTTTGATTTGCGCCCAGATCGTCTCTTCCCCACTCATTGGCAAGAAGTTCACAGCCATTTACACGAGGAACGGCCGTTGCAGATCAACCAGATCGAACTGCCGCAGTACCGTGATGGCCTGCACTGGCTGGCCGTTGAAGCCCGCCCCGACGAAGATCGCTTTGGCCTCTTTTTAGGCCACAGTGCCGAGGACCTGGCCCAGCGCGTCCGCAGCGATTTCCAACGGCGCGGCCTGTTACATCACACCGGGTAAGTGCTGCGTTTGGATAGTTTGCACAAAGGGGAGACGGCCGTTTTACCACAAACCTGCCATTTGACGAAGCCAGTCCGCATCGTTACAATACTTTGCTTGTAAAGCAAATATTTAGTTTTGGCCAAGACGCCTCCGTAGAATGCCTTCGGGCCCTCTGCGTGCAGGCGTCTTTTTTGTTGGTAAACATCCGATGCTGGCACAAGAAATCATCCTAAACAATTTGAGGAGATAAAAAAATGAGTGGAAACAAAGCACGGTTAGACGCAATTTCAGCAGTGATTAACTACAAGCCAATTTCGGCGCCGCTGAACTTTGCCGAGACCCCAACCAAAGAGTTATTCGCATCCAACGTGTTTAGTGCGGCCGTTATGAAGCAGCGCCTGCCCAAGCCCGTTTATAAGTCCATTATGGGCACCATTCAAAAAGGGGCACCGCTGGACACTTCAACGGCCGATATTGTCGCCGCCGCCATGAAGGATTGGGCCATCGAAAAAGGCGCCACTCATTACGCCCACGTCTTTTACCCGCTCACCGGGCTCACCGCCGAAAAGCACGATGGCTTCCTCTCGCCCAACGGCGATGGATCGGCCATTGCCGAGTTCACCGGCGAGCAGCTCATCCAGGGTGAACCGGACGGCTCCAGCTTCCCCACCGGCGGCATTCGCCCCACCTTTGAAGCGCGCGGTTACACCGCCTGGGACGTTACCAGCCCGGCCTACATTCTGGAAAATGCCAACGGCACGACGCTGTGCATCCCCACCGCCTTTGTCTCCTGGACTGGCGAAGCGCTGGACAAAAAGACGCCGCTGCTGCGCGCTATGAAAGCGCTCAACGCCCAGGCGCAGCGCGTCCTGAAGCTGTTTGGCGATGCTGACGGCAGCCTGGTCACCGCCACCGCTGGCCCCGAGCAGGAATACTTCCTCATCGACCGCAACTTCTACATGGCCCGCCCCGACCTGATGACCGCAGGACGGACCCTGTTTGGTGCAGCCCCGGCCAAAGGCCAGCAGTTTGATGACCATTACTTCGGCGCCATTCCAGAGCGTGTGCTGGCCTGTATGCTGGAAACTGAGCGTGAACTGTACAAGTTGGGCGTGCCCGTCAAAACCCGCCACAACGAAGTGGCGCCCGGCCAGTATGAAGTCGCGCCAGTGTATGAGAATGCCAACGTGGCCACCGACCACCAACAGTTGATTATGATCACCCTGAAGCGCGTGGCCGAAAAGTACGGCATGGCCTGCATCATCCATGAAAAACCATTTGCGGGCGTCAATGGCTCCGGCAAGCACGTGAATTTTTCCTTTGGCAGCGCCACTCTGGGCAACCTGCTTGAGCCGGGTGATACGCCGCATGAAAATGCCCGCTTCCTGGTCTTCTGCGCCGCCGTGATTCGCGCCGTGGACAAATACGCCAAGCTGCTGCGCTCTGTGATTGCCCATGCTGGTAACGACCACCGTCTGGGGGCCAATGAAGCACCGCCTGCCATCATCTCCATCTTCCTGGGCGACCAGCTGACCGATGTTTTTGAACAGATCAAAGCGGGTGGAGCCAAGAGCTCCAAAGCCAAGAGCACGCTGAACATTGGCGTCGATACGCTGCCCGACCTGCCCAAGCACTCTGGCGACCGCAACCGGACCAGTCCCTTTGCCTTCACGGGCAACAAGTTTGAGTTCCGTGCCGTCGGTTCCAGCCAATCCATCGCCACTCCGCTCACTGTGTTGAACACGATCGTGGCCGAGTCAATTGATTACATTGCTACCAAGCTGGAAGGGGCTGAGGATCTGGACGCTGCGATTCAGAAGCTGCTGCAGGAGATCATGGTGGAACACGGCCGTATCATCTTCAACGGTGACGGCTATTCCGAGGCGTGGCACAAAGAGGCCGAAGAAGTTCGCGGCTTGCCCAACCTGCGGACTTCTGTGGACGCGATTCCGGAATTTGGCAGTGAAGCGGCCGTCGAGCTGTTCCAAAAGTACAACGTGCTCTCCCCGCGTGAAGTCGAAAGCCGCGTGGAGGTAAAGCTGGAACAATACGCCAAGGCCGTGATCGTAGAAGCCAAACTCACCGCTAGAATCGCCAAGACAATGATCTTCCCGGCGGCCATCCGCTACCAGAGCGAACTGGCCACCACCTGCGCCAATCTCAAGGCGGTTGGATACAGCTTCGACACCAACACGCTGGATCGTATGACCGAACTGGTGCGCTGCCTGCAAGACAGCACGGCCGAATTAGACGTCGCCCTGGCCCATGAAGACGACGACGTGGTGGCCGAAGCCAAACACGCTCTGCACAAGTTAATCCCCGCCATGAACACGGTACGCGGCTATGCCGACACCCTGGAAAGCCTGGTCGCCGACGATTTATGGCCGCTGCCAACTTACCAGGAAATGCTGTACATTAAATAAAAGAGCAAAAGAGTAAAAAGTGAGAAGTGAAAAGTGGCCAGTCTGCTTTTCACTTTTTACTTTTCACTTCTCACTTCCCCCGCCTGCTATAATTCCCCCCATGTTCAGCAACCACTCCACCCGCCCCCAGGCCATGAGCGCGCTGCGGGAAATTGCCCGGGCGCTCAGCACCGCCTGGGACTTAGACACTACTCTCGATCTCATCGTGCGCAAAACCACCGAAGTGATGCACGTGGACTCCTGCACCATCTACCTGCTGGACCCCGACGGCGCCACGCTGCGACTACGGGCCAGCACGGGGCTGGCCAACCGCGCCCTGGGCCGGGCCACGCTGGAAATGGGCGAAGGCATGACAGGCTACGCTGTGCAAAGCAACCAGCCGGTTTTTGCCCGCGACGCCCAGCAAGACCCTCACTTTAAATGGGTCGATGAGGCGGAAGAGAGTCCGTTTACTTCGCTGCTGGCCGTGCCGCTGGTGATTGAGGCAGACGTGATTGGGGCGCTGAATGTACAAACCCGCACGCCGCACGATTTTAGCGCCAACGAGGTAGCCCTACTGTCGTTGATTGGCGACATGGCGGCTGGAACGCTGGCCAAAGCCCAACTTTATGACAAGCAAAGTCGCCAGATTGAAGAGATGCGCGCGTTAGCCCAGGTGAGCGAAGTGGTGACTTCGCCGCAGTATTTGGACGATATTTTGGATGTGGTGACGGAAATGGCGGCCAAGATGATGGACACGGCCGTTTGCGCCATCTTCCTCCTCAACGAAACCGGTACGCACCTGGAGCTGCGCTCCGCCCGGCGCGATAACACCCCCTACCAGCACCGCCCCCCGCTGCCTGCGGACCAAACCGACAGCGTCATTGGCAGCGTACTGCACACCGGCCAGCCGGTCTACATTGCCAACGTGCAAACCGACGCGCGGTACAAGGGCAAAGCGCTGGCCCGGGAAGAGGGGCTGGTTTCCCTGCTGTCTGTGCCGCTGAGCGTGCGCGACCGGGTGATTGGCGTCTTCAACTGCTACAGCACGGAACCGCGCCAGTTCAGTCAGGAGCAGCAGACGCTGTTTGCCACCCTGGCCAACCAGACCGCCCTGGCCATTGAGAATGCGCGATTGGTGACGAATACGGCCGTTATCCGTGAAATGCACCACCGCATCAAAAACAATCTGCAAACCGTGGCCATGCTCATGCAGCTCCAGCTAAGCGAAGCAGAACGGCTGGACCCGCGTGAAGTGCTGCAAACCAACATCCACCGCATCCGCAGCATCGCCGCCGTGCACGAAATTTTGTCGGAAAAAGGGTTCCGCCTGGTGGATGTGAAAGACGTGCTGGAGCGGATCAGCCGCACCACGGCCGAAACCATGACCCACCCGGGGCAGGCACTCACCATCCGCGTCTTTGGCGATGGCGTGACGCTGCCCAGCAAACCGGCCACGGCCATCGCCCTGGTGGTGAACGAGCTGGTGCAAAACAGCCTGGAGCATGCCTTTGGCGATCGCTCGCAAGACGGCCAGATCGACATCTCTCTGGGCCGCTCGCCTGAAGAAATCATCATCATCGTGCGCGACAACGGCAGCGGCCTGCCCGCCGATCTAAAGCCGGGCCTGGGCTTGGAAATTGTGGAAACGCTGGTGCAGGAAGATTTAAACGGCCGTCTCAAATTCAACCGTCCCGCCCAAGGTGGCACCGAAATCAGCCTGCGCCTCCCCCGAAGCATTGAGCAGAACCAGTAAGAGGTGGCAAGGGGCAAGTTACCTGCCACCTGTAACCTGCCCCTTGCCACCTGCTACTTGCAACTTGCAGCTTTCAAACTACAATCCCGCTCATGCGCATTTTAATTGCCGACGACGAGTCGATCATTCGCATGGGGCTGAAATCGATCCTGCAAGAGCTGGGTCACGAGGTGCTGGCGGCCACAAACGGCCGTGAAGCGCTGGAAATGGCCCGCCGCCACCGCCCCGACCTGGCCATCTTCGACATTAAAATGCCCTTCACCGATGGCCTGCAAGCGGCCAAAGCGCTGTCCAGCTCCCAGCCCATGCCCATCCTGCTGCTCACCGCCTTCAGCGAGCAAGACCTGATCGACAAAGCCACCGACCTGCCGATTCACGGCTACCTTATCAAGCCTGTCAAGCCAGAGGAGCTTGCGGCGGCCATCGCCGTGGCCACCAAGCGGTTTCAGGACAGCCAGGTGCTGAAAGAAGAAGCTGACAAGCTGGCCGACGCCTTGGAAACGCGCAAGCTGCTGGACAAAGCCAAGGCGCGGCTCATGGCCACCGGGCTGAGTGAAGAAGAGGCGTATAAAACGTTACAGCAGCAGGCAAGGAACGGCCGTATCAGCCTGCGCGCCGTGGCCACCGCCATCCTCAAACAAAAACCCAGCTAACCGGCGGAGTGGGTATCCTCAGATGCCCGCTGTCCGCATCCTCAGATGCGGACTCCGTCAATTCAGATCAAAAAACGCCCTCCCCAAAATTTGGAGAGGGCGTTTGATTTTTAGCTATTGGCTGCCCCTACGCATCCAGCGATTCTTCAACCGGCTGCGCTACATCGACCGTGGCGTCTTCGGCCCGCTGGAACACCAGCTGGTCATCCACCTCATCGATGTGCACGATATCCCCGGCGTTGAACTCGCCCTTCAGCAGCTTCACCGACAGCGGACTTTCAACAAAGCGCTGCAGCGCCCGGCGCAGCGGCCGTGCGCCAAAATCTTGATCAAAACCCTGCTTGGCCAGCCAGCGCTGGGCCGCTTCCGTCAGGATGATGGACAGACCGCCCTGCTCAGACAGGCGCTCCTGCACCTCTTTCATTTGCATCGTCACAATTTCCACCACGTGCTCTTCGCTCAGCGGCTCAAAGATGATGATCTCATCGATCCGGTTGATAAACTCAGGCCGGAACGTCTTCTTCAGCGCGTCTTCGATTCGCTTGTGGTCGGCGGCTTCTTCAGCGTCGCGGGTACCGGCAAAACCGAGTGCCCCGGAGCTTTTCACGAAGGAGGTGCCCACATTGCTGGTCATCACAATGACCGTATTGCGGAAGTTCACCAGGCGACCCTGACCATCCGTGAGACGGCCGTCATCCAGCAGCTGCAGCAAGGCATTCCATACGTCTGGATGGGCTTTTTCGATCTCATCGAATAAGACGACGGAATACGGCCGTCTGCGCACCTGCTCCGTCAACTGGCCGCCCTGGTCGTAACCGACGTACCCGGGAGGTGCACCAAACAGGCGGCTTACCGTGTGCTGCTCGCGGTACTCGCTCATGTCCACACGAATCATGGCGTCTTCATCGTCAAAGAGGAACTCCGCCAGCGCTTTGGCCAGCTCCGTCTTACCAACACCAGAGCTGCCCAGGAAGATAAATGAGCCAATCGGCCGTCGCGGATCGCTCAGGCCAGACCGGCTGCGCCGGATCGCGTCCGACAAAGCCATAATCGCCTTATCCTGACCCACAATACGCTCATGCAGGCGCTCTTCCATTTGCAGCAGCTTCTCGGCTTCCGTTTCCATCATCTGCGTCACCGGAATACCGGTCCACGAGGCCACCACCCCGGCAATATCGTCCTCGGTGACAATTTCATCCAGCTCATTTTCCGACTGCCACTTTTCGCGGGCCGCAGCGAACTCACCTTCCAGACGCAGCCGTTCGGCCCGCATCGTGGCGGCACGTTCATAGTCACGCACCGTATGGGCTTCTTCCTCTTCGGCCGTGAGCTTGTCCAGCTCCACCTTGAGCATTTTTAAGTCGTTGGGCAGCGTGTGCAGCGCCACGCGCAGCTTGGCTGCGGCCTCATCCATCAGGTCAATCGCCTTATCCGGCAGGCGGCGATCCATCACATACCGCTGCGACAGCTTCACCGCAGCTACCAACGCATCATCGGCGTAGGTGACCTTGTGGTGCTGCTCATACCGATTGCGCAGGCCGCGCAGCATTTCAATCGTATCATCTACCGACGGTTCATCAACAAACACCGGCGCAAAACGACGTTCCAGCGCGCTGTCTTTTTCGATGTACTGGCGGTATTCATCCAGCGTGGTGGCGCCCACGCATTGCAGTTCGCCACGAGCCAGAGCCGGCTTCAGCATATTGCTGGCATCCATCGCCCCCTGGGCCGAGCCAGCGCCCACAACGGTGTGCAGCTCATCAATGAACAGGATGATCTCGCCCTGGGCCCGCTGAATTTCTTCCATGGCGGCCTTCAGGCGCTCTTCAAACTCGCCCCGGAAACGACTGCCCGCAATCATGGCGCCCAAGTCCAGCGACACCACTTTTTTGTTCAGCAGGTTCTCCGGCACGTCATTTTTGTTGATCTTTTGCGCCAGGCCTTCGACAATGGCGGTTTTACCCACACCGGCTTCGCCGATGAGCACCGGGTTGTTTTTGGTACGACGGCTCAGCACCTGCACCACGCGCATAATTTCATCATCACGGCCGATCACCGGGTCCAGCTTGCCTTCACGGGCCAACTGGGTCAGGTCACGGCTGTATTTTTCCAGGGTGCGGTAACGGCTTTCCGCCTGGCGGTCAGTCACCCGGGCACCACCGCGCAGCTCTTGAATGCTGTTCAGTACACGCTCGCGGGTCACGCCAAATTCCTGCAAAATGCGGGCGGAAGGCGTGTTACGCTCGCTCAAAATGGCTAGAAAAAGATGCTCGGTTGAGATGAACTCATCTTTTAAGCGATTGGCTTCCCCTTGGGCCAATTCCAAAACGGTGCGAATACGGGGTGTGTAGAAAATTTGCCCTACACCACCACCATAAACCGAAACTTTCGGACTGTTACGCAGTTCTTCTTCCAGTCGCTGCTGAATGGCAGCAACATCTACTTTCAGCTGATCAAGCAGTTGAGGAACGGCACCATCCTCCTGCCGCATCAAGGCCAGGAAAAGATGTTCGGTATCGACCTGGGTATGGCCGTATTCCTGGGTAAGCTCATAAGCTCGGGCGGCGGCATCCTGGGCACGTTCCGTAAATCTGTCAAATCGCATGTTTATTTCCTTGTTTTCTGATTAGGCCACAGATTTTGTAGGTTTCTCCAAGAAACGCACTGCGGCAAATTACGGCCGTTACTTTACCCGCTAAGAATAGGATTCGCGTAAGAATTCGGCCGTTATTTGTTAACAGTTCCTAAAGCACCCTAGTCCCGTCCATTTCTTCATAGCCATCGCCCCAGACAAGGATCTTAAACGGGGTTACTTCGATCAGGCGCCAGGCGGTGCTGTTGTCGTAGCGGAAATCCCACTCATATTTATGATAGAAATAATCGGCCAGCACGTCTACCGTACCGCGGTCGGCCACGTGCGCTTCGCCCTCGATGATGACCACACTTTGGGTATCGGGCAAAGAGAGGGAGACAGCCTGGTTGTGGTACATGTTGACAAACTTTTGGGTGTCGCTGCCGGTGGCGAAGTAAATTTTGCCATCGAGCCAGATAAACCAGAGGGGAGCCAGGTGCGGACGGCCGTCAAAGCGCACGGTTGCCAACCAGATGGTCGTTTCGCGCCCCAATCGTCCTTCAATGGCCCGCCAGCGTTCTGGGTTTCGTCGTCTCACAGGAGAGATTATACGAAAAAAAACGATAATCGGTAAACGGTAATCGGTGGTCGGTGAACGGTAATCGGTTTACCGATCACGGATTACCGATTACGGATAACCGTTCACCTTTCCACACGGCCGTTTCCACTCCAACATCATCCAGGCCCAGCAGCTGCTCAACCTGCCGGACATAGGGTTCGGCCGCGCCGGTAGTGAGGAAGCGCACGCCGCCCGGCTGATCAGCTTCGGCCAGCAGGTTGTGCTGGCGCAGCACCACGCCGGTTTGGCGGGCCACAGCCGGGGCAGGATCGATGATGGTGACGGCCGTTCCCACAATCCTTTCCACCACCGGCAGCACAAACGGGTAATGGGTGCAGCCCAGAACCACCGTGTCTACTCCCGCCGCCAGCATAGGCGCCAGCGCCTGCTGCAAAATCTGGTGCACCGCCGGGCTGTCCAGCCGCCCGGCTTCAATTTCCGGCACCAGGCCCACACACGGATCCTCCCAAACCGACACACCCTGGGCATATTTTGCCGTCAGCCGAGCGTAGCGCTCGCTGGCGAAGGTGCCGCCCGTGGCTAAAATGCCCACCTTGCCGCTTAGCGTCTGCCCGGCGGCCGGTTTGACGGCTGGCTCCATGCCCACAAACGGTACATCAAACTGCTCGCGCAGCAGGCTCAGCGCCGCCGCCGAAGCGGTGTTGCAGGCAATGACAATCGCCTTGGCGTTCAATTGGTGAAAGAATTGGGTGATGCCCTGGCTAAACTGGACAATTTCCGCAGCCGAGCGGGAACCGTACGGCACATGCCCTTGATCGGCCAGGTAGATGAACTGCTCAGAGGGCAGCTGCGCCCGCAAATGGCGCAGTACCGACAGGCCACCTACGCCAGAATCAAATACGCCGATGGGTTGCTGGGTCATTTTGGTATTTGGTAATCGGTGAACGGTAATCCGTAATCAGTGAACGGTTTACGGATAACCGATTACGGATAACTGATCACCGGCTCAGAAGCCGCTTCTACCAGCCCGCGGAACAAGCCGAGCATGGGCGGTACGTCGTGGATGAGGTTTTCGGGGTGCCACTGCACGCCGACGGCATAGGGATGGCCAATCACCTCTACCCCTTCGATGAGGCCGTCGGGGGCAACGGCCGTTGCCCGCAAGCTGTCTGCCAAGCGGCGGATGCCTTGATGGTGCAGGCTGTTGACGGCCGTTTCCGTGGTCCCCAGCTGCCGCGCCAACAAAGAGTCTGGCACGATAGTGACTTGGTGGGCAAGGTAGTTGCGCGGATGGCTGTGCACGTGTTCGTGGTGCATCGCCTGGGGCATGAGCTGCTCCACATCTTCCCACAGCGAGCCGCCCAGGGCCACGTTGAGCACCTGCAAGCCGCGGCAAATGGCCAGGAGCGGTTTTTGTTGGGCAACGGCCGCACGCGCCACCACCAGCTCAACTCGATCCCGGTCCTCATCAATGCCGCCAACGGTGGGATGTCCGTCGCCGTGGTACACGCCGGGATCAATGTCGCCGCCGCCGGGCAGCAAAATGCCGTCCAACTGCTGGATCACATCGCCTAAATCTGCGTCGCTCAGCCCCAGCGGCATCATCACCGGCACGCCGCCCGCCGCGGTAATGGCTTGCAGATAGGACGGCATCAGCCCCACAATATCAAGCGCTGGACTGTCGCCAGTCAGTTTACGGTAGGTAGTGCACCCAATCAACGGTTTGCGACTCATCGCACTCATGCCTCTCTCCAAAATGTGATTTGTTTGCTTCTTGTTCAACTGTAAAAACAGGGAACAAAAAAGGGTGAAAGCTTTGGCGCTTTCACCCAGTTTTTGGTGCCAGATGGATGATCTGGTTTGGCGACACCATTTAAACCATGCACGGCGGTATCATCCGATACGGCCGTTACACAGCAAAATTCGAAACTAAAACACCCGCTTTTCCCGCAAACGTGCCGATTTACCGGTACGGTCGCGCAGGTAATAAAGCTGCGCCCGGCGCACATAAGCGTGACGATGAATTTCTATCTTTTCAATACGGGGAGAGTTCATCAGGAAGGTACGTTCCACGCCCACACCGTTGGAGGCAATACGGCGCACCGTGAAGTTGCTGTTATTGCCGCTGCGGCGCATGCGAATGACCGTGCCACGCACAATTTGGGAACGCTCGTTGCGCTCACCTACGTTAATCCGAACATGAACCGTGACGTCATCGCCCACGTTGAGCTCCGGCAGCGATTCTTTTTCCTCATCAAAAGCTTTGAGCAGTAAATCAGACATAATTCCTTCTCCAGCGGCAACAGCCCGCGAATTTATCGTATTGTGTGACGAGCAATTGGCAATATTGTTTGCACTTTCACATAAAGATAGCCCGCGCGGCGGGCTAGAGAGGGAAATATAACACGAGAACGGCCGCTTAGCAAGGGGTTGATCCAGGTTTTTTTCACCTACCTGCCTGCCCAACAAAAAAGCCCCAACACCTGGTTGGAGCTTTCCCTGTCTTTTCTTCGCTACGAAGGAGGCCGAACTTTAGGCAGACTTCTTAAGGACGGGCAGTCCATTGCGGCTTTCAGAAACCTTGTACCCATCCGGAACTGCATCTAAAGCGCCTTCTTTTTCTTCTTTGGCAAAGAAGTAGATGGTTTGGGTGCGGCCGTTTTTCAACGTTGTGTCTTTACGATGTAAGAAATAGGTTCTACCTTTAGAATTTGTAAAACTAAATGCCATTTTTTCCTTCCTTATACAATTAGAATTTCCAGACTCATGGCTAAAAGAGTCAGTCCGGATTTTATTTTCTGCCTCTGGAAACTTTGCCACGAGAGGCAACGGTTGACGATGTTAGAGCAATATTGTCCAGTTGGCAAGCATTTGGTCTGGAAAAACGGCCGTTTCTCTCCTGAAATCATCAAAGTTTAAGCCTTTCCCCTGCTTTGACGCCCTTTTTGTTGACTGTTATACTTCACCGTTGCCGTCAAACGTTCAACAAAGAGTGTTTGACGAACAAGCCAAAATTTCACCGCAAAGTGCGCAGAGATCGCAAAGTTTTTCTGATTTTTCTTTGCGTCCTTCGCGCACTTTGCGGTTAATAGGAATCTTTATGCGTTTATCACAAGCATTTGGCAAAACATTACGAGAAGCCCCGGCCGACGCCGAAATGATCAGCCACCAGCTGCTGATACGGGCGAATTTTGTACGGCCGTTAGGCGCTGGCATCTACACCTACATGCCCTTTGGCTACCGCGTGCTGCGCAAAATCTGGAATATCCTGGCCGAAGAAATAGACGCCATCGGTGGGCAGGAAATGTGGATGCCCAACATCCACCCTGCCGCCACCTGGCAGGCCACCGGCCGCTGGGACACCATGGACGTGCTCATGAAGGTCAAAGCAGGCGGCGGGCGCGAGTATGCCCTGTCCGCCACCCATGAAGAAGTGGTGGTAGACCTGGCCCTGCGCGAGATTGAAAGCTATCGCGACCTGCCTAAGCTGGTCTACCACATCAGCAAGAAGTTCCGCGACGAACCCCGCGCCCGCGGCGGCCTGATGCGCCTGCGCGAATTCATCATGAAGGACGCGTACAGCCTGGACACCAGCGAGGAAGCCCTGGACGAGTTCTATCCCAGGATGCTCCAGGCCTACTACAACATCTTCGAGCGCGCCGGGACGCCCGCCGTAGCCATCAACGCCGACGTCGGCGCGATGGGCGGCAAGACCTCGCACGAATTTGTGGTGCCCCACGAGGGCGGCGAAGACACCTACATCACCTCGGAAGATGGGACCTATGCGGCCAATGTGGAAGCGGCCGAATTCATCCGCGAAGGGGAAAAATCCGCCGAGCTGGCTCCGCTGACCAAAGTGGCCACCCCCGACTGCAAAACCATTGCCCAGGTGGCTGAATTCATCGGCGTGCCCACCAGCCAGACGCTGAAAGCGGTCTTTTACTGGTGGTCGCCAGCAGTGGGGCGAGAGGCGGACGGCCGTTTCATTTTCGGTCTGGTGCGCGGTGATCTAGAAGTCAACGAGGTGAAAATGGTCAACGCCCTGGGCGGCGGTGTGCTGCGTCCGGCCACCGATGAAGAAATCAAGGCGGCTGGGGTGACACCTGGCTACGCCTCGCCGATTGGCCTGACCATCGCCCCCGATTTGCAGTCGCCCGGCGTGTATGTGCTGGCCGATCTGTCCATTGAGGCGGGTGGCAACTTTGTGGTAGGCGCCAATGACGAGGGCTACCACTACACCGGCGCCAACTACCCACGCGACCACGCCATCAGCAAAATGGCGGACATCGCCCAGGCCGACACCGGCCACAAAGCGCCCAACGGCAGCCGCCTGGTAGCCCGCCGCTGCATTGAGGCGGGGCACTGCTTTAAGCTGGGCACACGCTACAGCAAAGCGACCAACGCCACCTATCTGGACGAAAACGGCAAGCCACAGCTCATCTTCATGGGCTCCTATGGCATTGGCCTGGACCGGCTGATGGCCACCGTCGTGGAGCTGCACAACGACGAAAACGGCATCATCTGGCCGGACAGCGTAGCGCCGTACCAGATTCACCTGATGCACGTGGGCAAGGGTGACGACGTGCGCGACGCCGCCGAAAAGCTGTACACGGACCTCACCCGCGCCGGATTTGAAGTGCTGTACGATGACCGGGAGCTCAGCGCGGGCGTCAAGTTCAAAGACGCAGACTTGATTGGCATACCCTGGCGTGTCGCCGTGGGCGGGCGCGGCCTGGCCGAAGGCAACGTAGAAGTGAAGCGCCGCAGCGAAAGCGAGCGGATCAACGTGCCGCTGGATGAGCTGATTTTGTTTTTAGAAGAGAAGATCTGAGCGTAGAGATTGGCGATTCAAAAGGAATCCTCTATGCCCTGGTACAAACCCAGCAATCCCGACACCATTGCTTCCCCTGCCCTGCTGATTTACCCCGAGCGTGTGCAGCAAAATATTGAGCATCTTGTTGCGCTCGCCGGGGATGTAAACAGGCTGCGCCCGCACGTAAAAACCCACAAGCTGCCCCAAGTTGTAAAGATGCACCAAGGTTATGGCATCCACAAGATGAAGTGCGCCACCATCGCCGAGGCTGAGATGCTGGCAAGTTGTGGCGTGGCCGACATTTTGCTGGCTTACCAGCCAGTTGGTCCCGCGCAGCAGCGGTTGATCAGCCTGGCGCAGGCCTATCCAGACAGCCAGTTTGGCTGTTTGCTCGACAATGAAAAGACGCTGCATCAGTTGGCGGGGAAGCTTCAGGGAACGGCCGTTACCCTCAACATCTGGCTCGATATTGATAACGGAAACGGCCGTACCGGCATCCAGCCAGGCCAAACGGCTGAAAATTTGGCCAAACAGATCAGCGATACGCCGCAGCTCACCTTCGCCGGGCTGCACGTTTACGATGGCCATTTGGCCCATTGTGCCATCGCGGACAGAATCGGCCAGTCCAATGCCGCCTTTGCCCCCGTAGAACAAATGATGCAGCGGCTGGCCAATGACGAGCTGCCGGTAGCCAATGTTGTGGCGGGCGGGTCACCCACCTTCCCCGTTCATGCCCGGCGCACGGCTGTTGATTTAAGCCCAGGAACCTATGTGTTGTGGGACATAGGGTATGCCACCCTTTGCCCGGAACTGCCGTTTGTGCCTGCGGCCGTTCTGCTTTGTCGCGTCGTTAGCAAGCCGGCTGTCCATCGGCTCTGCCTCGACCTGGGGCATAAGGCCGTTGCGGCGGAGAATCCACTGGACAAGCGGATTCGTTTCCTCAATGCGCCCGAGGCCGTGCCAATCAGCCAGAACGAAGAGCACCTGGTAATCGAGCTCACCAACGCTGCTGATTTTGCTGTGGGGGACATCCTGTACGGGGTACCCTGGCACATCTGCCCTACGGTGGCCTTGCACCAGGAAGTCATTGCTATTGGGCCAGACGGGGCGCAAATCGGCCGTTGGCCTGTTGTGGCACGCAACCGGAGGCTGGAATTTTAGCGTGGATGAAGGTTGGGGCTGGAACGGCCCCTCACTCCACGCCCAGTTCCGCGTTTAGCGCCGGACCAGACTCATCCAGTTTCACCAGCATCTGTTGCAGCTGCGCCTGGTATGCCTTGAGCGCATTCCGACCTGCCGGGGTGAGCCGGTAAAGCGTGTAGGGCGATTTACCGCTGAACCCTTTTTCTACCTCGACATACCCCACCTGCTCCAGCTTGATGGCGTGGGCAGAAAGATTGCCTTTGTTCAGACCCGTTGTGTTTAACAAAAACTGAAAGTCGGCGCTTTCACATCCGGCCAGCGTGGCCAAAATTGCCAGGCGCGATGGCTCATGAACCAGGCGGTCCAGTTCGGCCAGCTGCGTGAAATCAGGTTCATTGGCTGACATGGGGTAGCCTCATTGTTTGGTAAAAAGCGAAGGCACCACTCACCAGCAGTACACCAGCCCACACCAGTAAGGGCAGGGATGGATTGCCCACAATTGGCGATACGTCCATAAAATTGGTGGGGCCTTGGTGGTAAACGGCCGTTGTCGTGAAAAATTCCGCCAGCAACGAGAGGCCCAACCCCAACCCTGCCACCCATCGATAACGGGCCAGGGCATAGGTTTTGCCCAGCACAAAAAGCAAGCTGGCCGGGGCGACAATGCAGAGAGCCGCGGCCAACCGCGGTCCATCTTTCAGCCACGCCAACAAAGCCATCACCAAAACACTGCCCAGCAAATAAAGTGCCACATAAACAGCGATTGCCCGGTTTTCGATGGGCAGCATAAAGTTGAAGCGCACATCTCCCAGCCGGGAAGCCACAAAACGACGCTTGAGCCAGCTCACCACCCGATAAGCCAGATAAACATAGCCGCTCCAAATAACCAGAGTCGCCATTGCCCACACAATGATTTCTGCGTGCATAGGGTAAATAGTCTCTTGCGTGGTAAACGGCCAAGGCCAGGTCCACGAGGGGAAGGCAACCGCGCGAATGAGAGGGTAGAGCCACATGGCCGTAACCGCCAAAAATCCCGCCATCGCCAAATCCCACAAGCCATCGGCCCACCAGGCCCGCACCGTGCGGCGCAAATATTTGTTCAAAGTCTCCGATTGTGAGGTTAAAGAAGTCATGGCGAACTCCTTGTGTATACTAGTTTGTAATACAAACTAGTATACAGGTTAAACAGATGCACTGTCAAGTGCGTTGCTGGAGTTAATAACTTAATCGCTTTTTATCGCAGCGCCGGAGTGGGATTTCACAAGCTAGCAGGGGCGTTCGCATCTCCTCGTGGTGTGATAAGAGTACGGTGATCGACGCTAGCGGGACCTACTGCTTATATCGTCAACAAAAAATGCCCTCTATCATTTTTGAATATGAACACGGGCTCGGATACGTATGCAAAGCAGCTTGGCGCAGACAGTGCCAGGTTTGTAATTCCAATCATGTTGGTGATATCTTGTGTTGCCAACGTTTTCCTAAGCCTGCAAAAAGACCAGCACATCCTCTTTTCGCTGTCTCTATTCATTCTTTTCCCCACTGTCTGCTTCATCGTCTGGGTACTGTTAAAAGGTGAACATTATTCACTGGGCATTTATTTGTTCCTGGCCGCCCACGACCTGATCATTACCTACGCCATTTGGAAGTTCTGGACCCCTGGAAGTTCGATTCCCTACCTTTTTGGCATCTTGATAATCGTCAGCAGCATGATCCTGGAGCCTTATTCAAGCTTCCGCGTTTGGTTGATTACCAGCCTGTTAACAATTGGGGCCATCGTCAGCCAAGAAACATATACCGCAGCAAGCCTTAAAGCATTCATGATACCTGTTAGTGTTAACCTTTTACTGGCAACGGCCGTTGCCACCGCTTTTTATGATTGGCATCATGCCACCCTGACCATTAATGAACTGTATCAAAAAGTCCAGCGCCGTCGGGACGAGCTATATAGGCTTAAAGAAGAACTACAGCAAGTCAATACGTTGTTAACCCTAACAAATCAGCAGCTAGAGGCTGCAAAAACAGCAGCCGAAGCAGCGACAATCGCCAAAAGCCAATTCCTCGCCTCGATGAGCCACGAGATTCGCACCCCTATGAACGGCGTCATTGGCATGACCAGTTTACTGCAAGAAACCAGGCTCGATTCGGATCAGCATAGTTTTGTGGAAATCATCCGCTCTAGTGGGGAATCATTGTTGAGCATCATCAACGACATTCTCGATTTCTCTAAAATTGAATCGAATCAGTTGGAGCTGGAACACCATACGTTTGATCTACATGCCTGTGTAGAAAGTGCTTTAGACCTGTTGGCACACCAGGCAGCCCAAAAAGGGATTGAACTCACTTGCTTTTTTGATGAAACGGTGCCTCGCCATATCGTTTCTGACCCAACGCGACTGCGGCAAGTGTTGGTCAATTTGCTGTCTAACGCGGTGAAATTTACCGAGAAGGGCGAGGTCGTCGTCAACGTAGCCAGCCAGGGGCATGCGGCAAATCCGCAAGAAATCCGCTTTTCCGTTCGCGACACCGGGATCGGCATACCGCTTGAAAAACGAGACCGGCTTTTTAAGCCATTTAGCCAGGTTGATGCTTCTACTACTAGAAGATATGGGGGGACTGGCTTGGGGCTGGTGATTTGCAAACGGCTTTGTGAATATATGGGGGGGAATATCTGGGTAGAAAGTGAGCCAGGCAAGGGATCTACTTTTACTTTCACGATTGTGGCCGAACCGGTTACCCTGCCGGAAAAAGATAAGGCAGCCATCGACAAAACCAGTTTTGCTAACAAAACCGTTCTCATTGTCGATGACAATGAAACAAACCGCCTTGTTCTTGCAGGTACCGTTGCCCGTTGGGGGATGTGCTCTGAATCATTTAGCTCGGGCGAAGACGTCTTATCACTGTTCCACAATGGTCACAACCAACAGAAACGGTACGATGTTGCTTTGTTGGACTACAACATGCCAGCAATGAACGGCGGGCAGTTAGCGCAGGCATTAAAACAGGTTGCCCCAGATTTGCCCATTGTCATATTGAGCAGCATGGGTGAAACTGACAAAACTTACCAGGAGCAGGTAAACTATTGGCTCTATAAGCCAGTAAAAAGGGACCAATTATTAGGCACATTAAGCGACGTTTTCCACAGCCTGCCTGCCACAACAAAACTACCTGGTACGGCTTTACCGACGGTATCAAGAGGGGCGGCTCTCCGTATTCTCCTGGTTGAAGACAATAATGTTAATCAAAAAGTAGCCCTACGCATGTTGCAACGATTTGGCTACCAGGCAGACATTGCTACCAATGGAGCAGAGGCGGTAACAGCAATCAAAAATCGGCCGTATGATATTATTTTCATGGACGTGCAAATGCCGGTGATGGACGGGCTGGAAGCCACGCGCCAGATTCGTGCCCTGAACGGCACGGTAGCCCAGCCCTGGATTGTGGCCATGACCGCCGACGTAGTAGATGACGCGGTGAAAACCTGCTTGGAAGCAGGCATGAATGATTTTGTTGGCAAACCGGCCACCATAAACATGCTGGCTGACGCCCTAAACGCAGTTCCTGACGATAAAGCCGACACGACACCTCAAACAGCAGCAAAGCAAAACCGGCTCCGCATCTAAGGATGCTTCACTCCTCACAAGTTAATAAATCTCTTAATTGAAAGGTATTGTCCCTAAGTCGGGATCCTCATTAGAAAAATGTAACCAACTCACATAGCAAGGTGGCTAACTAAAATTTGTGGCACTTGCAAAAAGTGAGCATCGGCTGTGAGGAGGGTTGCGCCGTGTTCCATTGCCAGGGCGGCAATCCACAGATCGTTGGTGGGGATGGGACGGCCGTTCCCACGCAAATAAGCATAGATGGCGGCGTAGCGTGCGGCCGTTTCACCGGTTACCGGAGCCAAAGCTACACGCGGGCTGGCTAAGAATGCGTCCAGCTCCTGTCGATTCTGCTCCCGCTTGCTGCCAACTTCAAAACCAGCCCACAACTCGCCCAAAACAATTGCCGGCAGCAAAATTTCGGGGGATTTGCGAAGTGCGCTGGCCGCTTCTGCATGGCCTCGCTTGAAAGCTGCGTAAGCAGATGTATCTAGCATCAAGCTGCTCAAGACCACATCTCCGCATCAATTTTGCGCTGGGCATCCAGGTTGTTGGCAAACTCAGTGTATTCAGCTTCGGTCCAGGTGCCAGCCAGATCGTCCAAATCATCAAATTCCTGCTCCGGCAAACTGCTTGCAGCCAATCCAACTGATTCTTTGATCAGATGCAGCACATAGCGATTCAGGCTTAACCCCTGCTGGTTTGCTTTGTTTTGCAGCGTTTCATGCAGCTTTTCATCAACACCACGTATCGTTAACTGTTTCATCAACGCACCTCCAACAGTGAATGCATTTAATGACATTATAGTGCATGCAAATAGCGCAGTCAATCACAAAGAACATCATCACCACTGCTAGCAATTCCTGCTATAATACCTGCCACTTCTCACTAAAATCTGAACCAAACGTGGAGGGCGCAATGACAACCAACCGACAACCGTGGCACGCAGTGGCGACCAATCTGGTGGACGTGGCGATGGGGCGGCAGCAGGCTGATCTCGTCATCCAAAACGGCCGTTGGGTTAACGTGCACAGCGGCGAAATCATCCCCCAGACGGATGTAGCGGTGAAAGACGGCCGTATCGCCTACGTTGGCCCGGATGCCAGCCACACCATCGGGGAAAATACGAAGATTATTGCGGGGAACGGCCGTTACCTCATCCCCGGCCTGTGCGACGCCCACATGCATGTCGAGAGCGGCATGGTCACCGTCACCGAGTTTGCCCGCGCCGTCATCCCCCACGGCACCACCAGCATGTTTATTGACCCCCACGAAATTGCCAACGTCCTGGGCCTGCCCGGCGTCAAGCTGATGCACGACGAGGCGCAAACGCTGCCCGTAAACGTTTACGTGCAAATGCCCAGCTGCGTGCCCAGCGCCCCCGGGCTGGAAACACCCGGCGCCTCCATCGGCCCGGCTGAAGTGGCCGAGGCGATGCAGTGGCCCGGCATCATTGGCCTGGGGGAGATGATGAACTTCCCTGGCGTCTTCATGAGCGATAACAAGATGCATGCCGAGATGGCGGCAACGATGCAAGCGGGCAAGGTGATTGGCGGGCATTATGCGTCGCTCGACCTCGGTCTCCCCTTTCACGGCTACGTGGCAGGCGGCCCGGCCGACGACCACGAAGGCACCCGCGTCGAAGATGCCATTGCCCGCGTGCGCCAGGGCATGAAGGCGATGCTGCGCCTCGGCTCCGCCTGGTACGACGTGGCCAGCCAGGTCAAAGCGATTACCGAGCAGGGGCTGGACAGCCGCAACTTCATCCTCTGCACCGACGACAGCCACTCCGGCACGCTGGTGAACGACGGCCACATGAACCGCGTCGTGCGCCACGCCATCGCCCAAGGTTTGAAACCAATCACCGCCATTCAGATGGCGACGCTCAACACCGCCCAGCATTTTGGCGTGGAAAAAGATGTCGGTTCGATCACCCCTGGTCGTTATGCCGACATTGTGATCAGCAGCGACCTGGTGACGCTGCCCATTGAGTTGGTGATTGCCAATGGGGAGGTTTTGGCGGAGAACGGCCGTCTCACCACCGATCTTCCCCCCTACAGCTATCCCGACTTTGCCAAAGGCACGGTGAAGCTGGGCCAGCCGCTCACCGCCGATTCGTTTGACATTCACGCCCCGGCGGGCAAAAAGACGGCCAAAGTACGCACCATCGGCGTGGTGGAAAACCAGGCGCCCACCCGCGCCGAAACACGCGTATTGCCTATCGAAAACGGACTGGTGCAGCTGGATACGCGCCTGGATGTGGCCCAAATTGCCCTGGTGGAGCGGCACCAGGCCACAGGCGGCGTGGTCAACGGCTTTGTCAACGGTTTTGGCTTTGACAGCCGCTGCGGCATTGCTACCACCGTAGCCCACGACAGCCATCACATGATCGTGGTGGGCACCAGCAAAACCAACATGGCCCTGGCCGCCAATCGCCTGGGCGAAGTAGGTGGCGGCGTGGTGGTCTTCAAAGACGATGCGGAAATTGCCCTGGTGGAACTGCCCATCGCTGGTTTGATGTCTGACGAGCGGGCAGAAGTTGTGGCGCAGAAGGCGGCGCGCATGGTGGCGGCCATGGCCGAATGCGGCTGCACGCTGAACAACGCCTACATGCAGCTCAGCCTGCTGGCCCTGGTCGTCATCCCCGATCTGCGCATTTCGGACCTGGGGCTGGTTGACGTGAACAAGTTTGAAGTTGTGTCACTGTTTGCCGAGTAGCCCCGTACCTTTTGTCCTACATAGAAAAATATGAGTCTTTGGAATTTGGCAGGGGCAGGATGGTTTTTGGCCGCGAATTGGCGCGAATGATTCGCGTTAATTTGTGAAATTCGCGGCTAACTCTTTAAAATCCCCAAGAACCAAAAATGTGAATCAAATTGACGACGGTTAGCTTTCCAGGTTACCGCTAACGGATTGACAAACGGCCGTTTCCCTGTTACTCTACTTTTCAGACCGAGCGGTCTTAACGAGGCAAACATGGGCAAAGGCGAACAAACCAAAGAATACATCCTGCAAAAGGCTGCTCAACTCTTTAACGAGCGGGGCTATCACGCTGCCTCGATGTCGGACATCATGGCGGTGACGGGCATGGAAAAGGGTGGCATCTACAACCACTTTAAGAGCAAGGATGATCTGGCGGTGCAGGCCTATGAATACGCCGTGGATTTGATGCGACAGGCGTTTGCCGCCGCGATTAAGGGTAAGTACCATGCCGTGGACCGGCTGCAAGCGGTCGTGGCCGTTTTCCAAAGAATTCCCAATGGCTCACCTCTGGCGGGGGGCTGCCCGGTGGCCAATACTGCCATTCACGCCAACAAGACCCACCCCAGGCTGCACGCCTATGCCCGCGAAACGATGATCGAGTGGCAGGATTTTATCCGGCGCATTGTGCAGCTGGGCATTGAGCGCGGCCAGCTGAAGCCGGACACAGATGTGGAGATGCTGACCACGCTGCTGATTTCTACGCTGGAAGGGGCCATCATGCTCAGCCAGCTGCACCAGGATGACAGCTACATGGACCGCGCCATTACCCATCTAACCAGCTACCTGCAAAGCCTGGCTTTGCCGGAAGGTTAGAAATTTTTTTACCACAAAAACAGACCGAATGGTCTCAAAAAGGAGCGAATGATGCTGGTAAAAAGCGAATTACCGAAAGTGTTGGAGAGTACGGCCGTCGTCCGTTTCCAGGACTGCGATCCCTTTGGCCATCTCAACAACGCCCGCTACGTCGACTACTTCATGAACGCCCGCACCGACCAGCTGTTGGCGGCGTATGACTTCAACCTTTTTGCCGTGGGACAGCGGCTGGGCAGCGGCTGGGTGGTGAGCAAAACCCAGATTGCCTTCTGGCTGCCTGCCCTGCTGATGGAAACGGTGCGCATTCAGACCCGGCTGATCTGGGCCACGCACCGCCAGTTGGTGGTAGAAGGCATCATGCTGGATGAAAACGGCCAGCAAATGAAGGCGGTGGCCTGGGTTGAATTTACCTTTGTCAGCCTGGTCAACGGCCGTCCCACCAGCCACACCGACGACCTGATGCAGCTCTTTCACGCCGTCCAGGTCAACGACATTTACGAAAACAGCACGTTTGATGAACGACTAAGCCACCTGCGCCAGACCCAGCGGCAAAAGCGCCGCGCGCAGATCGCAGCCCCTTCTGTTTGAAAGGAGGTAAATCGCATGGATTGGTTTGCCATGGATCCCCTGTTGATGCGTTATTTGGGACAAACAGCGCCTTGGGCGAACTTTGACCAGGCCGCAGCTTCGCGCACTGCTCTCATTTTCCGGCCGGTGCAGGCCGAGGATGCCGATCTGATTGTGGCGATGCACCAGCGCCTGTCTGAAGAGACGGTGTTTAGACGGTACCACAGCCCGCGTGTACCTACCCGGCGGGAGATTGACCAGATTTGCCAGCTATCCGGGGAAAACGGCCGTACCCTCGCAGCCACAGTGAGCGGTAAAAATACGGCCGTTGTCGGCCTAGCGTATTATGTCGTGTCTGCGGCCAATACGGCCGAAATGGCGCTGTTGGTAGAAGATCGATACCAGGGGCAGGGCATTGGCAAGCGGCTGCTGCAGCAGCTAGTGGCACTGGCTGTCGCGCAGGGTATTTGCTACTTTGATGCCTTTGTACTGCCGACCAACAAGGCGATGCTGCACCTGCTGGAACAAACGGGGCCGATGGTTTACAACCGGTTGGGCTATGGCGCCCGAGAACTGCGGATTCAGCTAACGGCCGTGCCCACCTTCAATCTGGTCTGGGAGCCGCAAAAACCAGCGGTTGAAGAGGCCGTCTACCTGGCTGCGTGACAGTTTTAGTGAACTATCAGCCGATTTCTTGCTTCACGACTAAGATTTAATCAACAGATTGCGCAGATTAAACAGATTTTTAATTCGTTCAATCTGCGTAATCTGCTGATAAAACCTCTTTCGTCCCGGCTCGTTGAATCAGGTTGGTGAAGGCTGGCCGTGGTTGTCGGGGTCGAGGATGGGGCCCAGCGTGTCGCGCAGCCATTGGCGGGCGCGGTGCAGGCGCACTTTGGCGGCGCTGGGGGAAATGTCGAGGGTAACGGCCGTTTCCTCCGTACTCATCCCTTCCAATTCACGCAGCATAAAAACCGTTTGCAGCGATTCGGGCATGGCGGCAATCGCCTGGCGCAGTTCCGTCTGCACCTCTTCACTGTCATACGATTCTTCGGGCAGACAGCACCAGTCAAACAGCTGGCGCGGCACGTAGCCGGGCATCTCGTTCAGCGTTTCCTCCACGGAAACTATGGGGGCGCTGGGACGGCGCAGGCGCATCATGGCCGCGTTGTAAGCGATGCGGTACAGCCAGGTGCTCAGGCTGGAGCGCCCTTCAAAGCTGTCGATGGCGCGGAAGGCGTTGAGGAAAGTTTCTTGCAGCACGTCTTCGGCATCTTGCGGATTGCCCAGCAGACGCAGCAGCAGCCGCTGCAGGGCTGGCGAGTGCAGGGCGATGCACTCGTCGCAGGCAGTTTTGTCGCCCGCCTGGATTCTGGCGATGAGTTCGGCTTCGTCTACGGCCGTTATGTCTTCGGCCGTTTCGTCATTCATTTGTGTCATCTGGTTCGTTACCCTCTTCCATTATTTCTGTTTTTACAAACCTATGACACTCTATCCCGAGGCAGCAAAAAAGGCAACCTCACCGTGGTATGGATGCAGGTTGCCTTTAACCCATGTGAAACGTGAAGCGTGAAACGTGACCGGAGGGAACTCACGTTTCACGTTTCACGCCAAACCCCAAAAAATCTGTGAAAATCTGTGTCCTATTTTGTTAGGCAGAGGTCAGTTCAGGCGTTGTGCTGGTCTGGATTTCAAATTGGGGTGGGTTTTCAAAATGTTTTTTGACAGCACATTGATCGGCGGCGCGGATGACGGCCGTTTTGTACTTTTCGGGGAAGTTGGGCGGCAGCTGAATGTCCAGCTTGATTTTGCTGACCATGCCCGTCATCCGGTTCACTTCCAGGCTTTGCACCAGGCGCACGCCTTCAGCAGAAATGCCGCGCTGCTGGCAAAAGCCCAGCACGTAAATGCCCGCGCAGGTGCCGATGGAGGCCAGGAAGGTGGCAAACGGCGTTGGCGCAGAAGCCATGCCGTTATAAGAAGGTTGGTCAGTCGGAACGGTAAAGGGGCCAAAGTGGGCGTCTACCCGCGCCCCGCCGGGGAAGTCGATTATCATTTCCATGGTGAATGTCTCCGTATTTTTGGCCACAGAGAGCACAGAGATTTGTGAGAATTGGTCGCTGTGGCTTTTTAATTTGGGGGAAACGGCCGTTGCCGTCCCACACTCTTTTTTTAGATGCAGTCACCTGGCAATGGTTACAGGGATGAAGTGTGAAACGTGAAACGTGATTTTTTCACGCCTCACGTTTCACGTTTCACGCCAAAAATCTACTCATGAATATCCAACGGCACCTCGTTGCGCAGGCCGGTGTGCAGGGCGAAGGCGTTTTTGACGGCGGCCACCAGCGCCGCCTCGATCCAGCGGCGGTGGCGGCGGTCGCAGGCGTCGTTGGCAAACCAGATGCGGTTGACGGGCCGGACGATGTTGTCGTAGAAACGACCGCTCATCTCGTGCGGTCGAAACAAGGGGCCAATGCCCCCGGCATATTGGTCCAACGACCAGTCGTGCGAGATGCCAAATTCAAACGTGTTCCGGGCTTCTGGGTGGATTTTGCACAAATCTTGCAGCGCCTGGCTGATGCGCTCCTGCTCGCTCAACATGCTGTAGGCCATGCTGTCCTGCTCCCAGGCGTAGGAGGCGATGATGACCCCCTTGTGGTAGGCCGGATCTTGCCCGGCAGGCGTGTACACCACGTTGCGAATTGCCAGGTCGGTGACGGTGACGCCATGCGAGATGTTGTACTTCGTTTCCCACCAGCGCTCGCTGAACTGCATGAAGATTTTGTGGGCACGGCCGTAATAGACGTTGCGGATGGTGTACCACTTGTTCACGTCCAGCCCGCCAATTTCCATGTGGCGCAGCAGGTTAAACGGCACCGTCAAAATGCACTCATCGCCGCTGACCGTCTGGCTGTAGCCCGCCAGGTCTTTGAAAGTCACCGTCACACCCTCTGCCGACTGCTGAATTTCCTGCACAATGGCCCCCAGGCGAAGGCACGACTGCAACTGGGGTACAAAGGCGTTGGGCAGCGCATCGGCGCCGTCTTCGATGAACACCAGGTCGCCAAAGACGTTTTCGTAGTAATGGGAAAACCACTCAACCAGCGAGAAGTGGAAGCGCCCTTCCAGGTTGAGCAGTGGACCAATCATGGCCAGGGCGGCGTCGCTCAGGCTGCTTTCGCGCAGGAAGTCGATGAGCGAGTAGCTGTCGTAGCGGTTAACCAGGTAATCCCAGCCGCCGGGCTCTTCGATTTTGTCGATGAGCGGCTGCATGACGGCTTTGAGCAGTTCGTCGGGCAGTTTGCCTTTTTCATGGATAGGCAGGTTGAAATCGACCTTGTCGGGATGAAACTCGCTGCGGCGCAAGCGGGTGCCGTTGACGTAGATGAACGTATCTTCGTCGAACATGGGAAACGGCCGTGTGGTCAACTTAAACCGCTCGTGAATCAGGTGCTGGGCCAGCTTGTGCTGCTTGGGGAAGCGCATCGCGCCAAATTCGCCATACATCTTGCCCGGAAAGCCGTGGTAGGTGTAAACGCGCCCGCCGAGCCGGTTCTGCGCCTCCAAAATGGTGACGGTGTGGCCTGCCTCTTGCAGCAGCAAAGCGGCCGTCAGCCCTGCCATGCCCGCGCCAATAATGATGATGTGGCGCGGATTGGCGCTGCTGCTGGGCAGCCCTTCTTGCAGGATTTTCAAACAATCAATGGTTTGCATGGCGACTTCCTTTTGTGGTGGGTTGTATTTGGCCACAGAGGGCACAGAGGACTCAGAGGGGGAGAGATTCTGTGCGGCCTGGCCTGGTGTTCGGGCGCAGAATAGCACAGCTTTTTGGATGATGTCAATTTGTTGGGGACAGTAATCGGTAATCGGTGAGCGGTGGGCGGTTATCGGTGAACCGTGGTGGGGAATTTGACGCAAAGGTGCAAAGATAGAAAGGTGGCAAAGAAAAAGGCAAAGGTTTGGATTGATCCAGCCCTTTGCCCTTTTTTCCTTTGCGTTAAAAAATGCTTACGAAATCCAGGATTCCGTGACTTCGCCGCTCCAGCCTGCATCGGTGCGGGTGTAGTTGATGGTGAAGCCGCCGCCGCTGAGGTAGATCATGTCGGAGTCAGCGCCGATGGCCCAGGTGCTGCCCAGGGAGATGTTGACCTCGTCTTGGGATACGGCCGTAAACCCCTGGAAGCGCAGATACGGGAAGTCACCGTCGGCATCGGCTTTGGCCTGGATCTCTTCGGGCGACATCGTCACCAGGTCCACACCGTCTAATTCCGGCAGCAGCGCCGGGTCGATGTTTTCCGTCGAGAGGACAATCTGCTCCTGATCCGCCAGCAGCGTGTAGTCCGGAATTTCCTGGTCCACCAGGGCACGTTCCAGCGTCAGGCGCAGCAGTTCAGTCAGGTCCTCATCCGGCAGACCGAGGTCAGACAGCGAGCCGCCTTCCGCGTCGGGCAACTGCGGCGTGTTGTCGACGTCCAGGGTAAAGGTGCTGGTCACGCCGTTCACGTCCACGGTGTAGGTGCCTGCGGGCAAACCGGCCACATCTAAGGCCACGTTTTCTTCAAAGCCGACCAGCTGCTGGGTGCAAACCATATCAGCGGGACGCTCGGTGAAAATGTGGACAGAGAAGGTTTCGCCGTCTTGCTGGGTAGTAATGTCGCCCAACGTGGTGCAGCCATCGCCCAGGTAACCGGTCACATGCACACTGACCTGCACCGGGAAGGATTCCATGATCAAGACGTCAATCGATTCAACGGTGGCATCGCCGATGATGACGTTTTCCGGCGCCTCTGGTTTACCCGCACCGGGTGTAGCCGTGGGATCATCGGAGCTGACGGGTTCATCCATGTCTGGCATTTCAGTAGGTGTTTCCGCAGTGGGATCGTCTGAGGCTGCCGGTTCGCTGCCGCCGGAGGGCGTGCAGGCCACCAGGGCCAGGAGCAGCAGGACGAGTAGTGTTAATTTATACTTCATGAGTTGATTCTCCTTTTCTTTTCAGTAAAAAGGGCCGAGGCAAACCCGGCCTTCATGAAGTATAACGAGGCAGGGGTTGATTTTGTTCCCGCAGGCTGCAAATAAGGGTGAAGGCAGGCAATCAGGCACGCCAGTTGCCGGTGGTGACAATGATCATGAGTAAAATGCCCAGAAAGGCCAGGGCCAGCAGGGCATAAGCTATGAGGCTTACCACTCTGGCGGGTAAGAGGTGGGGACCGAGTCCGTTTAAGATCATGCCCAGTCCAAGCATAATCAGAACGAGGCGGGCGATACGGCCGTTTACCTCTGCCGTCCGCTTAAATTTTGGTACAGCAAACCGTTTTTCTTGAGAGGGCGTGCCCATTAGCCGATTTAACTGAGGCAGAAATAAACCGAGGCACAAACTTATCAGTCCAAGCCCCGACCAGAAGAGGGTGCTAAGCATCGAAAGAGAAACAGTCACACTTTGCGGCGTGCTGGTGGTGCAGGCCGTCAACACACTCAAGAAAACAAGCCAGAACAAGATAGAGTTGCTGTATTTCATGATGTTCTCCTTTTTAAAAGCGGAAAACAGAGTTACGCAGAGACGGCATAGAGGGGCACAGAGGTTTGTTGGAGGTGACAGGCACTTTGGGAAGTGGCTGTCACCTCTGGGCCGCAATTACTCAATTGCGACGGTAAGCGTGTAGTTGGCCGGTTCCAGCGTGCCGATGGCCCGCAGCGTGTAATCCTGCGTGGCGGGCAGTTCACCTGTCCAGAAAGTCGCGCCGGACATGTTACCGTTGGTCAGCGGGATGCCATCGGCCCCGACGATGGTGAGCAGTACGCTGCTGTTGGGCGAGTCGATGTTGACCATCATCGTCTGGCCTGCCTGGGCGGCCAGGATGTAGTCGTCCGAGACGTGGGCGGCCACGTCGCCCTGCACCGTGGCGGAGGTGGCGCCGGGGGCAAAGCTGATGCGCTGGGGGATGATGACCTGGAGCGTGTAATCGACCGCAGCTTCCCCGGCAAACACGCGAATCACATAGTCACCCGTATCGGGCAAAGGGCCCTGCCAGAAGGTGGTGCTCATCTGCCCCTCAACGTAACCGCCCTGCCCATCCAGCACGGTGATGCGTGCCTGATCATCTGGCGCGGTGAGCATGACTGTCATCGTCTGCCCGGCCTGTGCGGCCAGAGTGTAGACGGCCATTCCCTGAGACTGGAGAGTGCCGGTGAGGGTAGCGGCCGTTTCCCCAGCGCCAAACTGGATGCGGTTGGCCGTGGGCAGCGCTACCTGGTTGTAGAGCGGCTCGGCCGGGTTGAGCGCGGCCGCCTGCTGCAAATCTTGGGCAATTTGCGGATCGGCGGGGTTGTTGAGGTAGGTGGCCCAGGCGCGGAAGTAGTGGGCGGCGGCCAGCGTGGCCGGGTCCAGATCGGGCACGGCGATGGCGGCGCCGGCTTGCTGCAGGATGTAGCCGGTCAGCCCCTGCGTGTACCCCTCGGCCATGGTGCCCTGAAGGATGGCTGGCGTGGTGCTGAATAGCTGCTCATTGCCGTAGCCGCGCATGAGGTCCAGCGCGGCGGCGTAATCGCCGTAGAAGATGTTGGTGAGCAGCGGGAAGGGCGCGTGGGTCAGTTCGGCCTGGTACGCCTGGTTGTAGAGGCGAATCAGGGCCGCGTCCCAGGTGAGGGTGAAGGTATCGGTGGGCTCGTCGGAGGCGGCGGCGAGGCGTTCGGCTTCTTCGATTTGGGGCAGGGCCTGCTGCCACAGCCCGGCGTTGGCCAGCTCAACGGCGCGATTGGTGGGGTGGCGGGCGGGATGACCCTGCTGGCCCATCAGCATCGGCTGGAGGGTGACTTCCAGCATGCGCTCGTTGGTGGCGTCCCAGGTGAAAACGCGGAAGTTGAGGTAGCGCACGCCGCAGGCATAGCAGAAGACGTAAAAATCGTGTTCACGCAGGATAACCTCGGCCGTGCCGTCGCCGTTGAGATCTTCCAGGTAGCCAACGCCGGGGCTGGCGCCGCTGCTCACTACTTCCAGGTGCAGGGTGCTGCCGTCGAAACGCAGCAAATGGAAGGTGCCACCGTGGGCGCCAATGCCGCCGTCAACAGCCAGCCAGACGTGCGCAGGGTCAATGTCCACCTGGTTTACGGTGTGCTCATTCAGGTAATCGGGGCCGAAGTTGTTGGCATCCAGGCTGTTCAGTTCCTGGAAGGCCAGCGCCTGCCAGCTGCTGTTTTGCCAGGTGTAGATGGCCACAAAGTGATTGGGCAGCGGGTTGATGTCGAAGTTGCGGAAGCCCTGGCTGTAGACGGCCCACAACGGCCGTTCCCCAGCGGGCGCATTTAGCGGCAGCACGGCCAGCCCATCGAAGGCATTGGCAGGCAGGCTGTTTTGCACCAGGGTCAACAGATCGTTGGTGTTGGGAACGGCCGTTGGCTCGGCAGCGTTGGTGGTGGGGGTGGGAACGTCCGTAGCGTCCTGCGTCGGTGGCTGGTTGGTCGGTTCGAGGGTGGGCGTGGCGGCCACGTCAAGGGTTGGGGCCAGGGTGGGGGTTGGGTCAGTCGTGGCGGTGCAGGCGGTGGCCAACAGGCCAATGAGTAAGAGAATGAGTAGTTGTTTTAAGTGTATCGTTTTCATTGTAAATCCTTTGTGTCGGTTCGCCGAGGGCTGATGGCGATTCAAAAATAAAATCGGTAATAAACTTGACACTGAATCGCCTTAAATGAACCTGAAGTGTCTCTGTTGGCGATTACCGATTTATTTTCTTCAGGTTCATAAGCCCCCGGCTAGTTGTGGAAGCCCCGCTGGGGCTTTTACTGGTCAACTGGAGGGTGGTGGGCTCAGGGAGGAGGAACGGCCGTTGCCGTCGGCAGCTGGCGTAGATCGCATTCCGTGTCTACTCCCATACCGGCAATTTGCCGCTCGTGGTCGAGGAAGACGCCCGTTACCTCCACCACAATTGATTGTCGACCGAGACACTGCTTGTCTGATTCCATCAAGCGGGGCGCATCTTCTATCGGGATGTGCATTGCGGTGACGTTGGCCGGCATATGATAGAGGAACCATTCACCGCTGCGCGGATAACCCAGCCTGACGATAAAACCCGCCTCATTGTCAAAAGAATCGAGCCAGACAATACAGTCGGAGACAAAATCGTCCTCGGTTTGCGCCAGCGTGTCGGGGATGGGGCAGTCGGGGGCTGTGGCATTGATGGTGCGGGTGGCCAGCGTCGTGGGGATGGGCGTGATTGTGGGCGTGGGCAAGGGCAGCGGGGTTGTGGTTGGTCTGGGAGTAGACGCGGTGCCTTCCAGCACGACCGGCTCGGCGAGGGGAAACGTAAATTCAAAGCAGGCGGCGCCGCGCTGGTGGATGATCTGGCCAGTCCAGTCAACAATGTCGCTCTCGCCCAGGTGGAAGGTGTCCTGGTAACGGCCGTCTGCCCCCACCGGATTGGCCAATGTCAGTTCAATCTCGCTGCCGTGGTTGGGTGATTGGCCCTTGAATAAAATGATCGGTTTATCTTGCGGCAGCAGCCCTTCAACCTCCAGCAGCACGGTGCGCGTTTGTTCGGCCATGCTGACGATGAGGCGCATGCCTTCCGGCAGCGGTGTGCAGAGGGCCGGTGTGGCGGTCGGTTCGGCTGTGCCCACCACCCTGGTGACTTCGACCAGATTTTCACTGGAGGTAGGGGTGGGGAGAACGGCCGTTGGCACTGCCAAAACGCGCGTGACCGCAACAGGGCTGCCTGGCGCCCGGCAAGCACTGAGGATCAATAAAATGATGAGTAGAATCAGAACTTTTTTCATCGTCTTCCTCACTCAATGGCCATTTCAACCACGTAAAAATCGTTTTCGCTGATGAAGGCCAGGTGACGGCCGTTGGGCGACCAGCGCAGGGTGTTGACCTCCGACATGGGCCGCGTGACCGGCACAGGCTCGCTGTTGGCGGCCAGGGGATCGGCCAGCCAGTAAATGGTGCCTTCTACGGACAAAATCGCGACGCCGCTGCCAGCGGGCTGCCAGGCGATCTGGCTGACCCCATAAGGAAAATCCAGCCAACGTCTTTGGCCTGTCTCTGCCTGCACAAACAGCAGCTGCTGCGATGCGCCATAACCCAGCGCCACGGTGGGCACACCCGGATGCCAGGCGGCGAAGTCGGCGGAATCCGCCACCACTAGCTGCGGCTCACCGGCAATGGACATCAGCCAGGTCTGGCCGCTGCTGGCTTCCCGATTGGCGATGTTGTTGTAGGTGAGGAAACGGCCGTCGGCCGACCAGCCCAGAAAGAGCAGATTGCCACTAATCGGCACAACTTCCAGCGAAGGAAGGGTAATCAGGTAAGCGGGGTCAGCAAACTGGTTGTACACCTCGTCCACGTATTCGGCGCAGGTGAGCCACAGATACGCCGCATTGGGGGCGACAAACGGTGCGCAGTCAACGATTGTTTCCGGCAGCGACAGCAGTTCGAGAATGTCGCGATAGGTTTGCGATTCCGGATCAATCAGAGGCAGCGCAGGTTTTCCCGCTTCACTTTGGAAAAAGATGGCACCCGGCTGAATTAGAATTTGTGTGTCATCAATCAACCAGTGGCTTTCTGAACCATAATATCCCGGCCCCACGCCAACACCGCTCACCCAAAAGCCGGGAAAACTGTCGCGGGTCCAATGCTCACCGGTCGCCGGGTTCACATAACTAAAGCAGCATTCAAAAATTTCCGTTTCATCGCTGGACCAGGCAGGGCGTTGAAATTTGACCCGCTGCCAACCATCGAGCGAAATCAGTTCACCAGTGGTTAAGTCAATCCAGCTAGCTCCGGCCAGCAGCCGCTGGCCGCTGGGTGCAATAAAAAGCGGCAGGGAGCCAGGATACGTTTCCACAATGGTTCCTGCCAGATCGCGCAGACGCACTTCGCCGTGGCTGGCTTCAATCACTTGCTGGCGCGCTGCCGACCAGACGGGCAGATCGCAGCCGTCCGTTCGCGGGGCGTCTGGCAGCCAGGCGGTGCCGTCTGCGGCGTTAAACACCACGGCCTGGGCAACTTTACCCATGGTTGGGTCTTCGTACCAGTTAGTGTAGGCGACGATGGGGAACAGCATGAGCTGCTCGTCGGTCAGCCAGCGGTAGGGGCCAAATTCGCAGTATCCGTAAGGCGCATAACGAAAGCCATACTCAAACCCGGAAAGCCGCTGCAAAGGAAATTTATCTATACCACGAACGGCCGTCCAGTTCAAACCAGCTGCCACGCGCCGGACCAATTCCTCTGGGGGGATTGCCGCCGGGGCTTCGGCGGTCGGGTTGGGCTGCTGGGGCGGGTGAGGTGTCGCCGTGGCTTCGATGCCGGGTTCAAGCGGGCGTACGGCCGTATTTGTTGGCAGTGGTGCGGGGGTGTTCGTGGAGGGAACGGCCGTATTCGCCACCTCGGTCACCGCCACCACAGGCCGCGTCACGGAAACTGGTTCAGCAGGTAGGGAGCAGGCAGCGAGGGCAAACAAGATCAACAAACAGGTGGCGAACCAGCCAATGGTTTTCATCGTTAACGCTCCTTTACCGTGGGGGGAAACGGCCGTTTCACACAAAAATTACCCCAGCCTTCATTCTAACAAGCCGGATCAAAACGCGTTGTATGGGAGATATATGTTTAGGCTACGATTGGGGTATAGATCGTGATGAGTGAAACGTGAAGCGTGAAAACCATCACGTTTCACGCTTCACGTTTCACTAGAGGTCCAAAATTTGGGCGGCCAGCGAACGGCCGTCCTTCTTCGTTTTCTGCTGGCGGGCGTCGTGCCACTTGCGGCGGGCTTCTTCGATGTCGCGGTTGAGCTGCATCCAGTTGGGGCTGGCTAGCAGCAGTCCTTCGCGGCGCACGCCAAACAGCAGGCGAGGAAACCAGAGCGTGCGCTGATCGAGCGTTTTGGGCCAGCTGTTCAGCCCGACAAAGGTGCAGGCGGTGCCAAAAAACGGCTGCACCAGGCTGCGTTCGCGCCCTTTGAGCGCGTCAAAATCGTAATGCTGGGCCATTTGGGTGGAGGTGACGCCGACGATACGGCCGTAACTAATCTTCACCGCGCGCAGCGGCCCCTGCAGCAGCAGATAGCCGGGCGTTACCACCACACCGGCACGGCGCACCAACACGCCGTAATACACCCACAGCACGGCTACCAGCCCCACCACCAGCCAGAGCAGATAAAAGTAGGGGCCGAGGAACGGCCGTAACAAATCCACCACAGCCAGCACCAGCAAGGTGAGGCCCAGCCACAAGAGCTTGCCCCGCATCCGGCGGCTCATCTGATCGTACAACAGGAGTTTGTGCTTTTTCATCTTGGGGATTTTGAGTAAAAAGTGAAAAGTGATAAGTCAAAAGTGGGCCACTACTTTTCACTTATCACTTTTTACTTTTCACCGATTCTACATTTGGAAAACGCCGCGCTGATAAGGCACCACTTTGTAGCTAAAGTCGGTGACGTACTGCTCCAGCTGGCTGTTCAGGGTCAGCCACATTTCGTTGTCCAGTAAATCATCTAGCGTTTGGCGGTCGCGGCAGACGAAGCCAACCAGGCGGTTAGGAGCATCACCGTAGGCTGTGTGCCACACTTCGCTCACCTGAAAACCCATCATTTGCATGGCGGGCACGTAGCGCTGCATGACAAACTGCTGGTACGCCTGCAAATTGACGTCTAGTACTTCATAGCTCAACAACAGTTTTAATCCCGATGGCTTTTCGTCCATTATTAACCTTCCTCACAACGGCCGTAACTTTAACCACTTCCTTCCATCTTAGCCAAAGGAATGGTAAAAGTAAATGTGCTCCCCGTACCCAATTCACTTTGGAAGGTAATTTCGCCATCTTGGGCCTCTACCATGCGGCGCACAATAGAAAGCCCCAAACCCCATCCCGGCTGCTCTCGCACGGCCTTGTCTTCGGCGCGGAAGAACTGCGTGAACAACTTTTGCTGGTCTTCTTCGGAAATCCCTAGCCCGTTGTCTTGAATACTGACGTAGGCGGAACGGCCGTTGGGCCAGGCACGCACCACAATTTCGCCACCTTCTGGGGTGTATTTGTTGGCGTTGCTCATCAGGTTAGAGATTACCTGGGCAATGCGCGTGGCATCGGCATACACCAGCGGCAGTTCGTCTTCAATGTCGATGTGCAGCGATTGCTGGCGGGTGCTGATGCGCTCGCGCAGGCTGTCGGCTACGTCGGCCACCACTTCACGCAGGTCAAACGGCTTCAGATCAAACTTCATGCGGCCGCTTTCAATATGGTTAATGTCCGACAGATCGCTGATCAGCGAACTCATCCGGGTGAGATTGCGCCGAATCACTTCCAGAAACTGCTTTTGCTGATCGCTCAGCGGCCCGGCCAGACCTGCATTCATCAAGTCCGTGTACCCCTTGATGGACGTCATGGGCACGCGTAGTTCATGAGCCACCAGAGAGATAAACTCGCTTTTGGCTTTGTTGGCATCTTGAATGGCTTCATAGAGTTTGGCGTTTTTAATAGCAACGGCCGCCCGGTCCGCCAGCCGCTCGACGAAGGCAATATCTTCACGGTTGATTTCGACGTTCTGCTGGGTTTCCAGGGTGATGAGACCGCTAATCTCACCTTCTTGCACAATGGGCACGGCCAGCTGCATCGTGGCCGGGGTGCCGTCCACCGACTCTTCTTCGGAGACACCGCGGGTGAGCACGGACCGTTTTTCCTGCATGATCTGGGACACAACAGGGTGGCGCTGCGGCACCAACCGGCTTTCGCTGTGCTCCTCTTCACCACGGAACACCATCAAGCGCAAAACCTGGCGCGTACCCAGGTTAGCTACCTCAGAATCTTCAACGTCTAACTCTTCAAACAGGCCAATCGAGCCACCGGCCGCGTTGGTGAGGGCAATGGCCCAGTTCAGCGACAGGCTGAGCACCTGGTTCAGCTCCAGCGAGCGGTTCAGCTGTTGGTCAATGCGCTGGAAGAGGGAAAGCTCCTCGACGCGGCGGGCCAGGGCCTGGTCGGTTTGAGTGAAGAGGCGGGCGTTTTCAATGGCAATGGCAGCCTGGTTGGCAAAGGTCACCAGCAGGCCCAGGTCGTCCTTCTCAAAGACGCCGCTGAAGAGGCGGTTATCCACATAAACCGCGCCGAGGGTGCTGCCGCGCACCTGCAGCGGGGCGCACATGATGGAGCGCAGCTGGTAGCCCACCACGCTGGTCTGGTCGGAAAAACGGACATCTTCCTGGGCGTTGCTAGACAAAATGCCTTCGCCTTTTTTGATGGCCCGGTCGATCACCGTGTAGCTGACGTTGACGGCATCGTCTTCGATGGTTTCCTGGTCGAAGTTACGCGCGGCGCGGGTTTGCAGACGGCCGCTTTCGTGGTCATAGAGCATGAGGAAGCCGCGTTCGGCGCCAGTGAGTTGGATGATGGAGTCCATGACCTGGTTCAGCACTTCGCCCAGGTCCAGCGATTTACCCAGCTGGGAGCTGACTTCGTAAAGGGCCGCGAGCCGGGCTTCTTGTCGTTCAATCAGTTGGTTACTCATGGGATTTCCCTGATTTGTTATTGCAATCATAGTTACGTTTTTGCTTGTGGCCTGTGCCGGGTAGGGCAACGGCCGTTTACCGCAGTACAGGCTAATTTATATGAATGAACGTACTGCGTGCCGGTTTCCATTGTAATCAATTCTGTTTGGGCCCCACGCATAAATTGCGTGAAAAAAATAGTAGAGAAGTAGGGTAGCAATGGGCTGTTGGTTTTTATACCAAGGCGCAGAAAGACCGCATTTCTCCTTTGCGCCCTGGCGGGAGTTAATCAATTTGCCTGACAAAATTGGAAGGGAGGGGTGAGTGGATTTACGGCCGTATTCTGGGTAAACTGAGCAGGATGAAAACGCTATCCCAGCAGAACTTTCTGAAGACCTTGCCCGATGTCCTGATTCCGCACCTGCCGCCAAAGCTGCAAAAAATTCAGGTACGCCAGCCGTGGCAGTGGCTCATCCAATTCCACTTTGGTGATTCGTATTGAATGCTGTTGGCAGGCGGTCTTGCCCCAAGATGCAGCGGAATTCTGCCCAATGCTGACCCGCTTCGCCTTCCCTTGCTGCTGGCTCGTAGGTGAGGGTGATCTCCATCTGAATCATCTTGTAAATCTTACGCTGATCAGCTGGGTCAGTGCTTGCCAAGTCTGCACCTTCCCGTATTTGCTGCGCGTACCGCTCTATTGTTTCAATTTCATGCTCGTCAGGAATACGTGGTTGCACATCAGCTTGCAGTTCATCAATTGCCTGTTCTATGTTCCCAATTTGCTTATCAATCCGAGTTTTTTCTTCTGATATTTCGTCTAAAGTGAGAGCGCCAGCCGTGTAAGCTTTAATCAATCGCTTCTTCTCAGCTTGTAGTTCTTCTAATTTGTGTTTGTTGGTTTCTATCATCTTGACCAACGGTTGCAGCTCATTAAGCCGCTGTTGTTCATGTAACTTCCAGGCCTCATGTAATTTTTGCGGATTAAGCAGAATTTCTTGTACCCATTGCCAGATTATAGGGTCTATAACATCCGTTCTTAACGAAGGCATATCACAGGTTCTTTCATAACGAGAAGAAAGATGTTTAGTTGAACAACGGTAGTATCGATGAGGTATACCTTTGTATGGGCGCGTTACGCCAACCATCCCACTTCCACATCGCCCGCACTTCATAGTGCCTCCCAACGGATAATAGTAGTGACCCTTTGTTTCGCGTTGCCGTTTGTTTCTCTTTCGCTGCTGTTGGACAAGGTTAAAGGTTTTTTCATCGATTATGGAAGGTACTTCCACTAAAAGCCATTCAGAACGAGGGCGTGCTACCTGTTTCGTTTTTCCATCCCTGTCTTTTACATTCTTCGTTTTTCGATAATACCAGCGGCCCACATACGTCTCATTATTTAGAATGCCGCTCATTGTGCCAGTAGACCATCCTTCACGTGAACGTCTTGTTTTGTGATTTTGTCCCTTGGTAGGTGTCGGTATGTTGCGTTCCTTGAGATAACGACAAATGCTTAATAAAGCCTTGCCTTCATAAGCGTAAAGATCAAAAATAAGCCGTACTATTTCCGCCTCACGCTCGTTAATTACAAGCACTCGCTTGCCGTCTATCTCAACCACATCATAGCCAAAAGGCGCATTACTACCACCAAGTATGACATTTCCGGCTGCAACAGACCGAATACAACCGCGTTTGGTTCGCTCTAATGTTTTTTCCCGCTCAAATTCAGCAAATTCAGACATTAAGCCCTTGAGCAGCCGCCCTTCCGCCGTGTCCTCAAACTGACCTATCACGTATTCAACAGTTATCCCAAGTGCCTGTAGGTCTATCTCAATTGAAAGCTGCTTAAACTTGTTACGTGCGAGGCGATCTAGTTCCCGAACCACCAACACATCATAACCACCTTCATGGGCCAGCTTAAGTACCTTTTGCAGCTCTGGTAGCCAATTGGCACCGGAAGTCTGTCTATCTCGTTCCTCGTGGAATTCACCGACAATTTGATAATTCTTGCTTTCGGCATATTTACGACAATCGGCCAACTGGCCATCTATGCCGGATGTGGCGTACTTCCGATCATCCCCGCTAACTCTGGCGTATAAAACTGCTCTTTTACTCATTTCAACCTTCCTTGGATTGTTGCCGCACTGAATACGGCTGAATTTAACTTATCAATGTCTACATGCATTACTTTGGCCGACTTTATTGGCCAAATCGGTCTGAAATGTTTCAACTTTTCTGCGGTCCCACCCCATTGCTTGGGACAGTTGCCGACAGTTTTCGAGATCGGGATAACCATCTCTCGGCCGTTCGTTCAGAAACGCCATACAGATTTACTATTTGTTCAGTCGAGTAGCTGGCCATTGAGCGCCGCTGCTCTTCACCCAGTTTCCGCCAATCTGCGGCTGTAACTGTCGGCTTAACTGTCGGGATATCTGTCCGCAAAACTGACTTTTGGGTCTCCATTCGCTTTAGCTTCAACTCATGGTCCAGTCGCATCTTTTCCAGCTCTACCTGTCGTTCCCAGGCCAGCTGGTCCGCTGCCCTCGCCCCATCTTGCTCCAAGACCATAGCGGCTTCCCGTTCTGCTTTGCGACTGTCCTCGGTTAAGCCCAGCAGGAGATAAACCATGCCGGCGATGATGAACATCACCACGCCGGTCACCTTGGCATTGAAGTCGGTGTTCTCAAACAGGAGGATGCCCCCGATACCAATGAGCAGGTAAACACCCGTAATGGCCACGGCCGTTTTGGCTTTCCCCGTCTCCCCTTTGCTGTAAAACTCAACGGCGCGATGCGCAGCCATCAGTCCAACAATTTCCAACCCCAGCGCAGAAATCCCGGCCAGCGTCAGCGCCAGCCGCTGGTCTTCCGTCATGGTCAATACCTGGCCGTAAACGCTGTGAGCAAAGAAAAATGCTGGTGCCAGCGGCACTACAAACGGGGCCAGGCGGCTGATGGAGGCGGTAACAATATTGCCCACCATGCCAAACAAGGCATCGGCATACTGTTCGGTATCGGTCATCCAGTTTGGTTGCTTCATAAACTCTCCTTTTAGGTCTGCCAGCATCAAGCAGCAGCAGCGGACAAGCCTTCTGCGACAGCCAACTGAAAGAATGATGGGTGTGATTAAGAAAAGTTTGGGAAGAGGAATTTAATTATACTAAATTTCGTATAGTTTTGCCAACATTTCCCCCACCTTTTCCGTTTTGGAATTTTTCATTTTCTAGTAGTAAAATGGTTGTATGTCAGAGCTTTTAACGATTAAAGAAGCGGCCAAAGAGCTGGGCATCTCGGGACGTCGGGTCCTTCAATTCTGCAATTCGGGGCGGCTGGGTAAGCAATACAGCTGGCAGTGGCTCATCACGCGTGAAGAGCTGGAAGCCTTCAAAAAACTGCCTCGACCCCATGGCCGACCGCGCAAAGAAGAATAGCTACAACTTCCTCCCCTTTTCTCTGTAATCACCAGAATTTCAAGCCAAGGAAGCGGCCGTTTCCTGGTTGTCTGGCTCGCCAACTTCTCCACCCTCGACACTTTTACCTCGCAGCGAGGCACCAGCCAGAATAATCCGCTGACCATCCTTCATCCGGTCCGCCAGGTAGCCAAAGTGCGTAGTCAGCTGCCCCGGCAGCATATTGGTCGCAATCATTGTCGCCTGCTTTTGGCGCACGTTGTACCGTTCATCCAAAATGGCAAAAAGAAAGGCTCTGGACCAGGCGGTATCGGCGATGCGGTCTACCTCGTCAATGGCCAGGAAGGGGTAACGGCCGTATCTGGCCTTAATCGCTTGCTCGCTGGCGTCCTGTGCTGCCGGGTCTTCGCTAAAAACAGCTTTGGCCTCACTGAGGATGTCATCAGCTCGCCGGTAGAGCGCCGGCACACCTAGTCGGCACAGGGCGGCGACAGTGGCTTTCATCAGACCAGACTTGCCCACGCCATACGGACCATACAGGGAAACCCAGCCTTGCGGTTGAGGTGCAGCGGCAATGAGCTGCCGGGCCGTGGCTACAGCCCGGGCCTTGCCCGTCGCCTCGGCCAGGTACTCTATTGACCAGCCATATTCCTCTGGCTGCAAGCCACTTTGCGACAGCAGGTAGGTCACTCTGTCGCTTTCCAGTTCGGGATCACAGACGGGGCAGGCCGTCTGGATATACTCCTCCTTCCCCCGACTGCTGGCACGAAAGGTCAGTGTGCCCAGGCCAAAACAGTTGCGGCAGGTAAAGGTGTAACTATCTCCCTCATTACAAAACGTTAGCGCCTTCCCCTGGAGTCTGGCGGTCAACAGCCGACTGTAGCAGCTGTTATCCACAACGATTTGTGTCTCTGGTGGTATTTGGATCGTTTTCATAATGCTCCCGTGGCCAGCAGCTGGTTCAACCGTTCGGCTTCGTCTAGGGTCACTGCTGGTGAGGCCGTATTTGCGGCCGCCCCATTTTGCTGCTTATCTTTCCAGGTCATCCACCCATCCAGCATCTTCTGGTAGTTGGCCTCGTTCTTTACAAAAAAGTCAAAGGAAAACCAGGATTCACTTTGCAGCGTCGGACTTTGGGCGGCGGTGGTCAAAGCTGTTTCATAACTGTCCCGAAAGTGGCTGCTTTTCAGCCGTTCCCGCACTTTTTCCCGTTGGGCAGCCGTACGGCGGGGCTGAGGCTTGCCTGGGAAGCAGCGTTCCCAGGCGGCAAAGATTGCCTCAACCTCGTCTTTGGGGGCTGCCGCCGCAGGCGGAGCAAAGTTTTCCTGTTCCTGTTCTTTTTCTTTTTCTCTCTCTTTTTCTTTTTCTTGTTCTTGTTCGCTCGCCGCTGCTGGATAGGGTATCTGCGGTTGTTGCCGTGGCTGGATAGGGTATCTGCTCTGGTAATGTTCGGTGTATAGGGTTTTGACGATACCCGCGGGAACAGCGGCGATATCCTTGTCGATTTTCACTCTTACCTTGCCGCTGCCGCTGTCGTTGTATTTGCGCAAATTAACCACCCATACCACATCATTGTCGTAGAGCACCTGCCCCGCCTCAATAAAAACAGCCAGACCGGCCTGAACAACAGATTCGTCCAAACCGGTCTCAAAACAGATGACCGGCAGGGGCAGTTCGTAGATCCCAGCGACGCTGGCCCGCTCATTACCAAAGAGGTAGATGAACAGCAGCTTGTGCGCCGGCTCTAGACTGAGAAACCAGCTGTCTTTCCAGATGCGGGTATGAATTTGCCGGTATTCTGCCATTGTCTACTCAGCTGGAGACGAAGACGGCGTATAAAGCCCTTCGTAGTTGACTGGGTCCTGGCGGCCTGTCTGGACCCGGCCATCGGATTGTTGTTCTTTAGCCTTTTTCTGCCGGGCAGCCCGGATGAGCAAGGCATACACTTTGCTCAATACCACGGCTTCGGGATCTAAATCTGGTTCATAGTTCATCGTTCACCTCCTGAATGGGTTCGGGTCAGCAATTGGGCTTCCACAATGCTGTGGATATGCAGTGGTACGGCTTCTTCAGCCAGCACCGGGATCAATATCTTCAGCTCGCTGGCCTTCTCAAATACCAGGATGGGCACTGCATCACCGATGCCGGACCCATCCCGCAGCAGCAGATGTTTCTCGAAGCATGTCTGAACGCCGTTTCTCAAAGATCAGTCCTCCGCTGATGGTTTCTGTTTTGGTTGGCGGCGCTGCCGGCGTGGCAACTCAACCGGCTCATCCGGTTCACCCCAGTCGGGCGACAGGATGATGGCATACACGCGGGCCAACAGTTTGGCTCGTGCTTCTTTGAGCATGGGATCTAGCGAATCTGTTTGACCATTGTCCATGGCTTATCTTCTCCTTTGTTCGTCTCGGTTGGTTTGGCCGGGCGGGGTACGGGCGTCACGCCCAGCTCCTCCGCTTTCTCCAAAGCCAGGACACGCAGCAGGTCGCTGCGCGTGCGCCGCAGGTGCCGGGCCAGCGCGTCAATCATTTGCATTTCCCGCTGGGTAACGCGGATGTGGATATAGGCATCTCGTTTTCTCATGTGAACCTCCGTTGGGGTGGCAGGTAAATTTATTGGGCCACTTGGTAACCACGGTAGCAGGGCAGCGCGTCACTGTCACCCAAGATTGACACAATTGACAGAGTTGACACAAAGTTGATAAATTTGACAGAGAAGTTTTCCAATCAGGGTGATAGACTGGGGTTTGTCGAGGCCCCATGGCACAAAAAAACGCCTCACAGGTTGGTGTGCTGGCCAACCTGTAAGGCGTTCGCAATGCAACAAACGGAAGCAGATGCCGTTAATTCACTGTACCAAACTGCTCTCCTGGCCTCGGCTTCCCCTCCTCTCGGGCGCGGTGATGTCGGCTTCTATTACTTTCCGCCTCCTTTCCCGCCGACGTCACCGCCGCCCACGCTTCCGGCGACAAGCTGTGATACAGCGTCGAGAGTATTTCCGAGATTTCTGTTTCAGTGTGTCCCGAATGGTGCCGCAGCCAGGTGATGATGTTCCAACGATACCGTCTGTCAAACCAGTGGGTGAACAGTTCGGGGATTTTGAGCATCGTGTTGCGGCTGGGACGCACACGACTATTGAACGTATCAAGCTTCGGAATCTCACCTTCCGCATCTATCTGGCGCTGCCGCTCGGTAACCATGACGCAGATGTTGCACAAAGTACTGGCATACATGCGCGGCGACTTCATCTTGCGGTACAGCTGTAATTCATCCTCAGTCGGTACTGGTGCAGCCAGCAGCTGCTGCCCCACCGGGTCCTCCGGGTCGGCAACCGCCTCGCTTAAGGATTCACCCGCCGCAACCTCAGGTTCATCAATCGGTCCAAAGCTGTTCTCCTGGTGCAGCCGGTCTTTGCCTTCGGTGGCCTGTACCTGCCACTCTGCTAGCGGCTGATCTTCAGACGCCTCGGCAGTTGGGGGTGGCGACTGTGTGGCTGTCTCGACAGCGACAATTTCTTCCCAGGTGTCTTCGATGACGGGTAACTGGGTAGCCGCCTCCAGCCCCCCATCCTCTGCGGCACAATGCATTGTCACGCATTCTGCTGCCGTTACTATTTCAGGAAACGGCCGTTCCTGCTGCGCCTCACCTTCAGGTTTGGCGGTCACAGGCGTTTCCCCTTTCACGGGGGCGACGGGTGGGTCATTGGGCTGAAGCACCCTATGCAGTAAATCCATGTATCGGTCCAGCACATCATACAGCTGACTCAGGGCCTCTAGAGAAGCAGAGTCTGTCCAGCCAAGGAAGAGGCGCAGTATGGTTTGCGCCGGGGATATCTCAGCAAAGTGCAGCCGTGCCAGGAGCAAATCCTCTGGATATACCTCCGGGTCCGGTAGGTCAATGCAGGGCGTTTGACCCTGCGTCGAGTAAAACAGCTCCAGCACCACTTCATCAATGGATTGCTCATCGCGGTGCAGATGACGAAACAGTTGGATGTGCCGGCCCACCTTGTCCATGAAACGCGTCACTGGATTAGTTGACCCCACCAGATAGCCGCAGCGCCACAGGAAGGTAGCCATGGTATAGCTGGAAACCCGACAGACAGAGAGCATCGTGTTGGGCACCCGAAAAGCTACGGTGTGCCCATAGGGAACTAGAATGGCTTTTTTATCAATAAGCAAAGCAAACAACTGTAGGGCTTGCTCCCGGTGGCAGGGCAGGACAAAGTCCAGTCGGTCCTGGGCGGGCGCTGAGCGGCCCAGTGTGTAACAGTTAAAATAACGTTCTCTCATTTTTACTCCAAAAGAATAGGGTGGGCAGGCAAGCACCTGCTCCCCGGCATCTGGCCCAACCAGACACCGTGGAAGCAGATGCTATTCGTCCCTACCGGTAGCGGGAACGCGCCACGTTCAGTGATTGTTCTGACGCTTCCTCCGCTTCTGTTGAGGGTTCAGGCTCTTTAGCCGGTGCGGCAGCCGAAAAACTGGTGAATGGTCCGGCGGAGTCGTCACCGGTTTTTTCGGCACCAGTTTCTTTGGTAGCAGGATCTCGACCAACGGCCGTTTCGTCCCTCTCGTTTTCTCCTTCAGCGTCTTTAGCCGGGATGGGTATGGCCCCGTTGGCCATCAGGAACTCCGCCATCTTTCGGGTCAAATCTGGCAGGTCGGGCAGCCACTGGTCGTAGCGTCTGGGCACGGTCTCAGCCGCAGGCGGCAGCGGCGGTTGGCGCTGCGGGAAATCTTCCGGCAGCTGCACCGGTTGGCCAATCACCACATACGGCCGTCCCCGCTCGGTTACCAAGAGCAGCTGGTCCTCTGGCCAGGCGAGTATCTCTTCGGGCGTCAGCTCCGGCATGGCCTCGCCAGCGGAGGTCAGGCGGGTGCCATAACGGGTGGCTATGTACACGGCCGTCTCCCGGTCGCGTGGCGCATACCAGAGCTGGTGGGCAAACTGAGCCGACAGCGTGGCCCCAGAGTCAGTTGGTGTCAGGGCATCCAGGGCAGTGAGCGAAGATGCAGTCAGGATAACCGCAATGCCAAAATCTGCTGCTGTGGCCAGGAACTGAGCAAAGTGCGGCAGCCGGCTGGCCAGATTGGAATCCAGCACAAGCAGCAGCGGCTTGCTGAGGCCATAGGTCTGGTGGGCGACGAGCTGGCTGTTCACCACTGCCGCCACCAGGCCCGCCATTTCGGCTAGCTTAGTGGCGGGATAGGTGAGGTACAGCGTGCTTTGCTCGCGATACCAACTTTCAGGGATCACGTCCTTTTTGTCTTCGGGCATGGCAAAGAGGGTATACGCTTCCTGGTAGCGCCATAGCTGCTGGCTAAACCAGGCAAATGCCTGCACCGTGGCCGCATCGTAAATGGCCAGCTGGGGCGGCTGCCCTTTGGTGAAGTGGCGCACGTGCAGCCGCGCTTCCGGCACCGTTTCCAGAGCCGCCAGGGCGGTGAGCATGTCGGTCAGGGCCATGTCCAGGAGCAGCTGGAACGGATTGCGCTTGGTAGCTGTGCCGTACAGACCTACAGCACAGATGAGGGAGATGGCACGGTCCCGATACGCGTCTGCGGCTGGCGCTGCCTGCGCTTCTGGTGGCATGAGGAACTGGTGCAGTTGGAACGCGACTTCAGGGAGCCAGAGACGCAGCAAGGGATAAGCTCGCAGGCGGTAGCCAGGGAGCGTATACACCGCGCCTTTATCCTTTTGACGGATGGCGCCCGTTTGCCGGTACAGCTGGCCATCCGGGTCAACTACCAGCGCTGACCCAGGCCAGTGCGTTAAGGTAAGACAGAGCTGCTCGCGCCAGGGACGGTCTGGGGGAGAGACGATCAGCAGATGCCCCCGTTTATCGGCCATGGTGTACACGGTGGGCATAGTGCCATGAGAGACGCGCAGGCGAGCCAGGGGCATTTCGCCGCTGTCGGGCAGGCGGGTAGCGGCTTCGTTGGCCATCAGCCGTCCCTGGTCAAGCCGATGCCGCTTTTGCTGGCGGGTGCGCCGCCAGGCTTTGATGAAGGTTTGCATGTTTTTCTGCATCTCCTTACAGCTCCATGCCCCAGCTTGGCGCTGGTGTGTATTCGAGAGTGGGTTCTGCGCTCTCTGCTTCCAGCTGATCGCCCAGGTGAGCCGCTTGCCCGAGTGTCGCACCATCCTGCTCTAAAGCGTTTTGCTGCTGATCGTGGTTTGCTTCCTGCAGCACCTGGTTGCTTCGCGGCGGCTTGCCCGCTGCATCTTCATGCTCCAGACCTGCGCCTTGCTGCAATGCGGCCGCTTTTGTTTGCTCTAGAGCTGCTTCCTGCTGCATTTCCTGTGCACTGGCCTGCTCGCGTTCCAGCGCCTGGCGCACCGCCCGCCACCAGGATTGAAACGCCTCCGACTTGATCTGAACCGGCTGGTTGCCAAAGGCGAGCGCGTGGGCGTGGGGATACCGGGAGTCGTCATGGGCGATGAGGCGCCACTCGTTAAAGAGCGGGCCACCGGCAGCCATCGCCTGGTTGAACGCCTCTTCCGTAAGCTGGGTGTCCTTGACGGAGAGGATGAACTGGTAGGTCATCTCGTGGCTCATGCCCTGCTGCCGCACCCATTGCAGCACTTCTTCGTGACTGCAAGGCCGTCCCGCCTGGTCCAGCCATTGGCCCCGCGGCGAGCGTTGTTCCTGCTCTTTCTCCCGGCCGCGACCCAGGGCAAAGTATTGCGCCAGCTTGCGCGCCTTGGTGGCCGAGCGGCGGCCTGACGGCGTGCGGTTGGACAGCCAGTCCATTCGTACGATGTTGGTAGCTTTAGATTTACTCATCTGTTTCCACCTCCTCATCCGAGATGACGTCTACTGCATCCCCTTGCAGCTGCTGGACCAGCTCCCGCAGCGGCTTGCGCAGCAGGGCACGCTGCCGCCCGCGGGCAACGGTGCGCATATCTTTGTAGACGGCCCGGATACGGCCGTCACGGGTGGTGCGGTCACCCTGGCCCACCTGCATCACGTCCTCGAAGTTTTGTGGATGGTCTGTCGCCTCCTGGCGAATCTGCTGGAGCAGCAGCATGGTGGTCAGCTCATGGGCCATGGCCGCTTCGGCCGAGGCCAGCAGCCCCAGCTTGGCAATCCGGTTGAACTGCCGCTCCATGCCGCGCTCCACGCTGCTGTGGATGAGGGGGATGAGCAGGGCGGTGAGGTCCGCTTCCATACCGATGAGCGCCAGGGTCTCGATGGCGGCGCTGAAGGTCATCTGATGTGTTTTGGCAAAGGTTTGAATCTGGGCCCGACCGGCGTCGGTCAGGGTGATCGTTTTCTTGCGGGTGACCCCGCTGCGTTCTTGTACGTTTAACATGTTGTTCTCCATGCGTTTGGCACCAAGGCGTATGCCCGGTGGTTTTCTAGAAGTTGATGGGGGGGCACCCAAACAGGCTGCGGCTGAATTCAGCGGCGAGCAGCCACTGACCATAGAGAGGCAGAACAAACTGCCCGGCAGCGGCCGTTACCCGTGGGTGACACTTCTTGAGGAAACGATGGAGAACTAGGGATCGAGCAGGAGGTTGGCCTGCTGGAACAAAGCCAGAGGGGCTTTACCGGCAGACCAGATGCCTGGCGGGCGGTGGCTCAGACGGGCTTGCAGCTGCCGCCAGAAAGCGGCAATTTTGGCCTGCGTCTGTTTTTGCGTGGTGCTCAGCCGCAGGCTGAGACCAGACACAGCGGCGGCCAGGTACCATCCGGCGCGGCGGAGTTTACCGGTAAAGAGATGGAGGACTTTGAGGGCTATACGCCAGGCGACGTATTGGCTGATGCCGAAGATGCTGTACAGCGAGAGCAGGAAAGCCAGCAGGAAAATGAACTCATCAGTCAGGCTGAGTAAATGCAGCCAGGAAATGGCGTGGATGGTTAGCAGGGAAACAAGAATGAGGAGAGAGAGGACGGCCAGCAGCGCCAGCAAAATGGCGGCGGCGGCCTCGCGCATGTTGGTAAGAATCTGCGCCAGCCGTCGCTGGTTTTCTTTACGGAAAATGGTTTTCCAGGTGAGTGCCAGTGTGAGCATGGAATCCTTTTAAGATGCACCCGTACAATTACGGGCAAAAATATGCCACAAACCTTAAAAACGGGCAACTTTTACGTCCACACATTTTTTACCGCCTGATGTTCTTAACCAGATGTGATTTACACCAAAACCCCGGACGTACAATCTCCTGGACGTCAAAATCCTGCGCAGTAGCAGGATGATGCCGTGTGCTGCTAAGTGCCACTCGCTTGTTACTCAGGCACGAAGATTGTGATCATCATGGCCGCCAAAGATTATGATCCTCCCTTGTTGTCGCGATTTAGGCCGTTTTTTGGTCGTGATCATAATCCCGCCAGGGACATAATCTTTTGTATCAGGCTGTACGCGAAGCGGCAAAGGGGTCAGCACATCCAAGCCTTTAGGCAAACTCCTTTTGGGCCTTAGAGCACCAACTAAATAGAGTGCGTTTCGTTAGCCGTCTTTTCTTTTGCCCTACAAACCAACCGAGGGGCGGCGGGCGGGCATGGCCGAAGGCAGCGCCTTCGATTGCGGGCACAGCCCGCGATAAGGGCGGGAGGGCGGGCGTTTTTCCTCGCGCCAGAGGACCACTTTGTTCTTTGGCTTAGGTTGGATTGGCTCCACCCACGTCAACCAGAACGAACTGTATCGCTGCGCTCCAAAAAAAGAAAGCCCAGCCAGCTCCACAAAGGGAACCAGTTGGGCTTGTGCCAATCCATTGGGCCAGTGCTTTGCTAGACGCTCAGTGCCGCCAGCTTGCGCTCGACGGCGAAGCTGGCTTCGTACAGCCGTTCTTTGGTTAGGGCGCCAATCGGCCCCAGGTGCATTGCTCGCAGCAGCTTCTGACCATTGACCTGCCGCATCTTCTGCAGCGACGCTTCTACCTGTCCTGCCCGCTTGCCCGCATTGTGGCTGCGCTGCTTGTAAGTAATGGTGTAAATGCCATGGGGGAAGATGACCATCTTGCGCACGGCCGTATTCAAGAAAGTTGTGTCCAGCTCCTCAAAGAAAGTAATGCGCATCTGTCCGCGCAGTTTAACCATCTCCTGATGCATCGGCGAGAGTTGCAAATACGGATTGAGGTGCCGCTTGCGCCAGCCCCAATAGATTTCATACACCTCCTCGAAGCTAAGGCCGGTGCGCTCCTCAACGTGTTCCCAAGTGTAGTCCCGGCCCAGCAGAGTGATGATGAGCGCTGCCCGATAAAGCTGCTCCGGGTAGAAGTTACCCGACATCCCTGCCAGGATGTAGAGAACCTCGCGCAGCGTTTCGCCCTGGTTCAGCCCCGGCGCTGCCAGGCGGCGCAGGACTGTCCATTCCACCGGACGGGGCACACACTCCCAGACTCTGGTTGCGAGCCGGTCTACGGCCGTTTGCGGGTCGTCATCTGTATCCTCAGGAAGGGTATCCGCGAAGTTGAGCACTGAATACCCTTTCTCAATGCAGGCCAGGGATTTCCAGCCGCCGTTCAAACCACGGATGTGAATCCAGCGGTAGTTCTTCAAGGCAGTGCGAGCAGCGGCATAGGCATAGGCGGCAGGCTCAGCGGCCAGCTCCAGGAAAGTGATAACGGCCGTTTGCAGCATATCTTCACGGTGCATCTGCCAAACGTAAACGGGGCTATCGGCCAGCGCTTCACGCACCAGTCCACCGGCGCGCTGGAGCAGCTCTGCCTGGCTCCATTCGGCTGGGGTTATTTCTGCCAAACTGAGATTGGTGTTACAATTTTCATCATTCATTTTGTGGTCCCTCGTTGACCATGAAATGGGAAGCCGGACAGAGCTGCATACTCTGTCCGACTTCGTTGTTTATGGGGAACAATCTGCTTGGATAGCGAGGCTGCTCCGGAAACAAAACGGCGTTGAACTCATCTCTTGAGTCCAACGCCATGGCTGTTTGCTGGCGGTTATTTGGTTGTTTTGTTCGATGCGGAGAGTTGGCTGGCGCTGCTTACGGCCGTTGGCCAAAGAGTGCCTTATGGAGCTTTGCATCGTTCTGTGCAATCGTTGCTGGATTTAATTGTGGAGAACGGCCGTTATTCGTCGTTTCTACCTCTGGCTTGTTAGCTGCCACCTGGTTCGAGCTACCATTTGCTGCTGGCTCACTTGGTGTTTCCTCACGCTGGTCATTGGCTTGTTTGGCCAGTGGCAAGAGAATGTCATAGCCTGGGCTGCTGGCACTGGCATAGCCGCGACAATACATCGTTTCGCCTGTCTCAGGATGGACCATTTTGTGAGAGAACCAGAGATCGTTTTGTTTATTTCTTTGCTGCATGGGTACGCCGTGTCGCGGGCAGATGGGCAATCCTTCGGCCGTCAGGATAGGCTCCCGGCTGGGTGTGTAGCCTCGTGCTGCTAAACGTCGCATCGTGGCCGGCAGTTCTTCAAATGAGACCGGAATACGCAGTTCGTATCCGGTGGGGTGGAAAGCAATAATCGTGATTAGGTTCATGGTTGTAACTCCTTGTGTGATTTGGATGTTTTTCCGTTTTGGTTGTTGGTTGGAATTAGTCGTTTTGTGTGACTGTCCATCACCGTCCCAAGCTCCAGCTGAACAGCTTTTCCTGGCTAAACGGCCGTTGCTGGGTATAGGCGATGTATGCTTTGTAATGGGTCAGGTGCGCCGGCAGCACCGGCTGGCCGTTGGCGTACTGAGCGGCTGCAACGCTGGGCACCAGCTCGTGCCGGTTGTTTTGCCCCACGGCCGTCACTGCCCGGCCACGAAAGCGACCGGCGTGGCTCCGTTTGGGATGAAGCGGTGTCGGTGTCACTCTGGATAGCGGCCAGGCCAGATGACAGGCCAGCCAGTAGGCCAGCAGGTGTTTGCACAGCAGCTGGTTAGTGAACGCCTCTCCGGCCAACGCCAGCCCCCCGCGCTCGAAGTCTGGACAGTCGCAGGCCAAGGTGCCATCTGGCTGGCGCAGCGGGCGATACTGATGTTTTGCTTGCCGCTGTGACCGGACCCGCGCCACTTCGTCTGGCTCTGCTGGGTCTGGGTTCAGGACGTGTCCCAATACCAACAGCTCGGCCGCTGCCCAGGCCCGGCTGGTTGCCTCCGGATATTGCGTGCAGAGATGATCTACGGCCGTAGCCACCTGGGGAAATGCTTCACGCAGGGCATACCGTGTTGCTTCTTGTTCCCCTTTCGCTCCTGAGCCAAAGCTTTGCTGCTGTTTATCACTGACCGCTACCCAGCCGGGTACGGCCGTGTCGTACCAGATGGCAAATGTGCCTATATGTTTCATCGGTTGCCTCCTATTGTTTTGTCAGGTCGGGCTGTTTATTTGGTTTTGTCTGATTTGTGGGAATAGTTGTCTGGCTGGCTCAATCACCGAAACCGAGGCCGCACTCCTTAAGCGAAACAAAGCGGTTACGTCCCAAGATGATGTGGTCCAGGACCGGAATTGAAAGCATTTCGCCCGTCTTCACCAGACTCCGCGTAACGTTCACATCTTCAGGGCTCGGCGACGGGTCGGAACTTGGGTGGTTGTGACATACAATGATGGCCGCGGCATTATTGACAATGGCTGGTTTAAACACCTCGGCTAGGCGCACCACGCTGGTGTTGAGACTGCCCACATACACCGTGGGGATGCCGATAACTCGGTTGCGAGTGTTGAGCAGAATGACGCGCAGCTGTTCCTGGGTGAGGTTCATCATCTCGTACATCAAGAGATTGGCAGCATCAGCGGGGGAGTGGATTGAAGGCTGTTCACCGGCATCTGCCTGTAGGACCCGACGGCCAAGTTCCAGCGCCGCCTGCAAGCGAGCCGCCTGCGCCTGGCCCACGCCGTGCAGCTGCATGAGCTGGGCACGAGTTAACTGCGGCAGCCGGTGCAGCTGCCCTTCCACCAGGTGCAGAAGCTGGTGAGCCAGCTCCAGCCCGTTTTTAGTCTGGAGGATTGAGGCAATGAGTTCGGCCGGAGAGATTCTGTCCACACCGGCCCGGTAGAGGCGCTGGAGCGGCTGCTCGGAGTGCGGCATCTCCCGGATGAGACGTGGCGGTGTCTTGGCGTCGGTTTGAAAAAAGGTGAGATTGAATGGTTTCTGGTCCAAGAGTGTATCTCCTTAGCGAAGCAAGAAGACGGCCGTCTGACACAATGGTGCTGTGCCAAACGGCCGTTTCTCATTTAGGCAGCCGCTGCCGCCAGGGTTGTTGGGCTAGATACAGTTGTCAATGTACTAACTTGACAATTCACCGGATTGCCAGCGTTAGCCTTCGCCTCCAGCGCTGCCAGCTTCTCCTGGAGAAGGAGCGACTGCTCCCACAGCCGCTGCCGGGTGATGTGGCCCACTTGGCCCAGCTCCACCGTCCGGTTCTGTACCTTGCCATTCACCCGCCGGCCCATCTGAATCCGGCCGATCTGTTTCCCCTTGCTTTTGTGGTAATAGTAGCTGACGTTGAAGGCACCATGGGGCAGGATGACGATGAAGCGCTGGCCAGAGTTGAGGGCGGCTTCGGTCACCTCTTCCCACCATTGCAGCCGCAGGGCTCCCTCGGCACGAATCAGGCCCTGGACGAGTGGCGATTGAGCCAGGAACTCCACCAGCTGTTCCCGGTAGTGGATGATGATCTGGGTGGCGGTGATCCAATCCACTTCCAGCATCTGGGCGATGTTGTAGTTGGAGGTCCCCTTGACGCTTTCACACAGCGCCCTGGCCGCCCGGCGCAGCGAGTTGGGATGCCACTGCTGGCCGCGCATCACCGCCAGGATGCGGGCAATCTCCTTCTCGAACTGTTCCCAGCGGACTTCGCTGGCGGCGGTGCCTTCATGCAGCACCAGGGCGTCTTCCGTCGGCCGCCGGGCGTAGATGTTCATTGGCAGGCGGGGCATCTTCTGCCCGTAGCTGTCTTCCTCGTGGTATTCCGGCTCGATGAGGTTGTCCTCCACCTGGTACTGCTTGGACAGTTCCCACTGATGGCCATTGCCGCCGCCGCGAATGTTGACAAAGACGTAGCCGATGAGGCGCGTGCGGGCCGCCGTATAGGCGTATGCTTCCGTCTGTCCCTGGAGGAAATACAGGTCATACAAATGGCTGAGCGCTTCCTGGGTCATGTCTTCGCGGAAGATTTGGCGTTCGCTGGCATCCATATGCATGTGGCGCATGACGCTTTGCACCAGGATGTACGCCTTCCGATTGAGCCAGGTGAGGGTCTCTGGAGGCAGCTCCATGACGGCCGGTTGGCCGGGATGAGCAGGCAGTTGTTTGTCAAAACGAGGCGTGGACAGAACAGAGGAATTTGTGGCACATGCGGCTTGCCGAACGGCCGTTTGGGGGTATACTGTTGACATCTTATTGCATCTCCTTGTGAGGTGTGGGCGCAAGCCAGAGGTACGAACTCTGACTTGCGCTTTTTTGCTGGTTGGTAAACAAGTTGGGTTTTGGCTCCGTGCCCGTTGGCTCCTGAGGTAAGACAAGAGGAAAAGCTATTCATACCGGTGGCCCTGCTCGCGCAGGGTGCGCAGGGCGACGCCCCAGCTGTCGAGAGCGGCGCTGCTTTGATGCGGTTGCCAGCGCTGGCTAGTGTAGGTGGGCTTTTGCCGTTTGCGTGACCGCTGGCGGGGCTTGAGCACGACGGCTTTGGCCGGGTCTGGTTGCTGTGGCTGGCTTGGGTTGTTGTTCATCTTTCTGAATCTCCTGTTGGGTGAACGGTGGATGGAAACAAAAACAGCCAGCCGGGTGGCCCGACTGGCTGCTAAAAACGGTATATGGCGCGGGTCTGATGCCCACGGTTATTGAACTATCCAGGTGTTACTGGGTTCTCCTTTTTTGGGTGTGAAATATAAGGGTGATAGAGGTACGGCCGTATGCTTAACAGCCGCAAAGCTTCGCAAAGCCCACGGCCGCAGGCCGTTTTGAGGTGGGTTAACCAGGGTGCTGCTCAGTTTGTTGGATGTTTGTGTCAGATCCAACGTAACTTTGGAATAGAATGCCAATCCCGCGTAACGGCTCTTTAGGAACTCCGGGGGTTGACAAGCCGTGATGCGTGAAACGTGAAACGTGACCAGAGAGGCATCACGTTTCACGCTTCACGTTTCAGGCCAAACTCCACGAAATCCCAAAGACCCTCTAGGATTTCGTTGGACTGCCAAGCTTTCTGAAGACTTTTTTATCTCTTTCAGCAGCTTTTGCGCCTACTTTTGCCTATTTATTGACTGTTCCATTCCGGACTTACGTTGGACGCGACATTTAGAAACAAACCTAACCGCTCATATATTGGTTCTTTCGAGCCAGGGAGGAGAATTCAATACCTTACAAGATTATGTTGCCGACATACTATGTTTTTCCTAGAGAACATCGTTGCAAAAACGCCTGAACTCGCAGTCTACGCAACGGCCGCTTTTCTTTGTCGGTTCTGGCATTTGCTGCCCTTCGGCAATAAGATGTAATTGGGCCATTGCCTTGTCAAACTTGCGCTGAAGAGCAGGGGTGAAACTAACTTCTACCGCCTGGCGACTGGGGATGAGATAGAGGAAGCCGCGACGAATCGTTTTTTGTTGGGGGTTGCAGATAGCGTTTAGCAGACGGCCGTAAGCCAGCAGCTGCAAACGAAAATGCTCACCCTCTTGTTTCGACTGCTTAAAATCTACCGGGATTAACTCCGTGGCCGTCTCGATAAGCATGTCTAATTCCCCAGATAGATAAAGCTCGGGGGCATAAAGCGGCACGTTGAATTGGCGTTCGCCCTGCTGCAAGCCGTAGGTACGCAGACTGCGGCGTTTCTCTTTCTGTTCTGTTTGTGTATGGGCCGCGATGCCTGCTTCCATTTTATAGGTTAACGGCCGTACCTGCGGCAGCACCGTGTGATAATACAAAATCCGGGGACAATAAACATACTGCTTCAAATCAATCACGCGAAACACAAATGAATCTTCTGCTATCATGGCCCACCTTGTCTATTCAGTTATTTCTTCGCAAATATGGGTGAATCGATTCGCCCAATCTTTGCCACAAATGGGCAAAAGCTGAATATTACCCGTTTCGTCGCCCAACAAATCTGTTACCTGCAGGAAAAGCTCTTCCTGCAAATTGCGGGAAATATTGCCGGAAAAGGCGCTAAACTGCACTCGGTCCAGTCCATAATCCAGGCACTTATCGGCAATCTTGGTACGGATTCGGTCGTTGGGGATGTCGTAAATAAGTAAACAGCGCATTTTTTATGGTCGGTGGTCAGTAAACCGATCACTGATTACAGATAACCGTTTACCGATTACTGATTACCGGATCACCAGGTAGCCAGAAACGGGTCGTAATGTTCTCGTTCGCCACGCACGTAAGCCGCCAGACGACGGGCCTGCATTTGGATGATAGCCCGCAGCGGATGACGCTTTTTCTCATACTTCTCTTGACTCTCCAAGCGGGCCAAAATTTTCTCGGCCAAAAACCGTCGCGTTTTTTCTACCAGCCGCCCTTGTTCATCCTGCTCAATGGCTACACCTTTATTTACTAAGCCCAGGAGCGTGCGATCCACCACTGGAGCACGGAACTCCTCGATTAAGTCCAACACCAGGCTGGGCTTGCCGGGGCGGTCTACATGGATAAACCCGGCATAGGGGTCCAAACCGGCCAGAATAATGGCTCGTTCTACCTGTCCATAGAGAATGCCATAGCCATAGTTAAGGGCACTGTTGAAGGGATCACGCGCGCCGCGTCCCTGACGTCCGGGCCAATTGAGTGCCTCCGGCAGCAGCAGCTTAAACCCTTGCCAATACTTTTTGGCGGCTCGTCCTTCAACAGAGAGCAGGTGGCTGCGGACGTCGTCCAGGTAGTAATGTTCACGCGGTGCGAGATAGTCAATGGCGCAGATCTCTTCCATATGGTCAACCGTTTCTCCGGCCAGCCAGTGCAGTTCTTTGTACTGCGCCGGGTCCTTCTCTTTGCGGTATTTGGCGGTGTACTTAAGCAGCGTCGCCTGATTTTGAATCTTGCCTCCAGCAAAGCCCAGGGCTAGATGGACCCCGCGCAAATCATTGTAGGCCGACATCTGTGCTCGCCGGGTAAGGACGGTACCCATGAGTCCGGCGCTGTACAGGCCAGCATACGGATTCCCCCGGCTGCTGAGGAAGTGCACGGGGATGCCCCGCTCGGTGCAGGCTTCGATGGCGTCGGCAGAAATGCTCACGCCGCGGTTGGCGATGGTGACGGTTTCCAGGTGAAGCAGGGGGGCCTGGGCCAGGACTTCTTTGGCTTTGGTGACTTTGAGCCGGCCCTGGTATTTGCCGATATGGCTGCCGAACTCGTCGGCGATCAGGTGTTGAACGATAGGCATAGGAACCTCACTAATGGTGAATTGTGAATAGTGAATTTTTAATTGTGAATGATGGTAGCAGAACTGGTTTGAAAATAACGTGACATTTTCGGCAACGGTGTTGGGAAACTCACAACACGCACCTTCTACGATGCGGCAAACATCACAAAAGGAGGTGCTGAAATGGCACGAAAAGCAAATCAAAAAGAGTTGGATCGTTTATCAAGGGAGATTGAGAAGCGACCGGGGGAGCGGAGTGGTTTTTTTGCCAGGCTCTTGGGCTGTTCACGGGAAAGGATCAATCGGCAGCTTGTTTCTCTGAATGACCAAAACAAGCTTTACTTTGAAGATGACCGAGGGGGATTGTACCCGTTTGATCCAGATAATTTAGCATAGATGCACATTGGCAAAGAAAGATAGTACAAAGTGTCACGTTATTGGGCACGCTGTTGTGGTATGATGACGGCGTGCCTTAATCAACACTGTTGGAGAAAATCAAAATGACAAAAAAGTTTGATGCCAAGCTACGGCGATTTGAGCAATTCAAATCTCTTTTGCTTGCCCACCCAAGGGGGTTGCGTAAAGCCGAGATCGCCCGCCGAATTAGTGTAGACAGAGCCACTGTCGGGCATTATGTAGATGATTTTGCCTTACCCCATGGAACTTTGCCCATTATTGAGATTACACCAGGCTTCTTCACGATTGATCGCGACCTTTATGAAGTGGAAATCTCTGTGAACCAGCATGAAGCGTTGGCGATTCACCTTGCCACGCGGCTATTAACTACCCGGACAGACAAACATAACCCTCATGCAGCATCGGCTTTGCGAAAACTGGGGGAAGCTATCGGTGAATTATCGCCTCCGGTAAGCCAACATATGCACATGTCGGCCAATGTGCTGGACGGAGATGATCGGCGGCGTGATCCGCGTTTCCTGGAGATTCTGGAGACTTTGATGCGGGCCTGGTCGTTGGGGCAAAAGGTGGCGCTGACGCATGAGATGGAAGACGGCCGTATCCATGACTACATTTTCTCCCCTTACTTCATTGAACCATACGCTCTTGGCCGCACGGTTCATGTCATTGGGCAGCGTGAGCCACCCAACAAAATTCGCACGTTCAAAATAGAGCGGATTCGCACCATCGAACTGCTGCCGGAGACCTACACAATTCCTGAGGAGTTTGATCCGCAAGAGAAGCTGCAAAACGCTTGGGGCATCTGGTACACGGATGAGGAAACCGTGGAAGTTGTGCTCAAGTTTCACCGGAGCGTTGCAAAGCGGGTATTGGAGACAACGTGGCAGGTGGGGGAAGAAACGGCCGTTGCCGACACAGACGGCTCCGTCACCTGGCGGGCCAAAGTAGACGAATGGCGCGAGATGCTGCCCTGGATTCGCGGCTGGGGCGCGGATGTCGAGGTGTTGAAACCAGTTGAATTGCGGGATGAAATGATAGGTCAAGCTCGAAAAATCGCCGAGTTATATGGTTGGCAGGCGCAAAGAGAAGCCAAAAACAACGAAACATCAGATATTGCCCAAACTTTTAGAGATTTCTTTGGAGGTGGAGAATGAGTACATTTATTGACCCATATCCCTACCAAGAGCAAGTTGCGAAAAATCTCTTAAAAGGACAAAGCATTGTACTACAGGCACCTACTGGTGCGGGGAAAACGGCCGCCGCCTTGTTGCCTTTCTTGCACGCTCAGAAAAATTTCCCTGCGGATCAATTCCCGAGAAAGTGTATTTATTCTGTGCCAATGAAAGTTTTAGCCAATCAATTTGAAGCCGAATATAAGAATATTATTCGACGATATGGATGGCAAGATGATTTACGGGTGAAAGTTCAGACAGGAGACCGTCCAGAAGATGCGAGTTTTGAGGGCGATCTGATTTTTACAACGATAGATCAGACATTGAGCAGTTTCCTCAATATCCCGTATGGTTTGGGCAATCGGCTGGCGAACTTGAACGCTGGAGCAATAATGTCTAGCTACCTCGTGTTTGATGAATTGCATCTGTATGATCCAGATACAACGCTGCCCACAACGCTGGAAATGCTCAAAATATTTAGGGGGATCACACCTTTTATCGTGATGACGGCAACATTTTCTTCCAGCATGTTGCAAGAGTTGGCAGATTTGCTAGGCGCAGTGGTTGTGCCTGATCCCGAACAGCCGGGAGAGCGACGAGCGATGGAAAGCATTGGCTCTCAAGTGGGCAAAGATCGGCGATTTTATGCTGAACAAGGGCAATTGACGGCCGATTCCATCCTGTCTCACAATGTCAAAAGAACGATTTGCATTTGTAATACGGTCCGTTCAGCACAAAAGCTATATGATGACTTACACGATGCGCTCCGACACCGGGGAGACACAGAAACGGAATTGCACTTGCTGCACAGTCGTTTTTACAAGGAAGATCGACAAAGAAAAGAGGAATGGATTCGGGATAATTTTGGCGTTTCGCAGAAAAAATATACTGGCAAGCGGCTGATACAAATTGCTACACAAGTGATTGAGGTTGGGGTTGATGCCACTTGCGATGTCTTGCACACAGAGTTAGCTCCTGCGTCTTCCTTATTACAACGAGCAGGTCGTTGTGCCAGACGTGAAAATGAAATAGGACGGGTCTACATCTATTTGCCGAGAAACGAAGAAACGGGTGAGCCTAACTTTGCCCCCTATTTTTTGGAAGCTAAGGCAAAACAGACAGAACGAGGACGGCTGTTGTGTGAAGCAACCTGGACGGCCGTTAACACTCCCCAATTCACCGACATCCACATGAGTTTCAGCCAGGAGCAAGCCTTGATTGACGCGGTACACACGCCGGTTGATCAGGCCATCATGCGTGAGTTGGGTCACATCAGCTATAACCGCCGCGACAAAATATTGTCAACCATGAGAAACCCTGTCGAGGGGCGTGGCTCGGCTAGTGAGTTGATTCGTGATGTGGATAACCGTTTTGTCTTTGTCCATCCGCACCCCGACCAGGACGAAAAGCTTCTGACCAACCCCTGGACGTATGAGGGGTTTGGCCTGTATCCGGGCATGATCTTCCGTGAATGTAAGGAATTGCTTGAGCAGGTAGACAGCGACACACCCTGGATGATAAGAGGCGCACATCCGATAAAAGATGGTGAGGGTTCAGCCAGAGATGAGGAAACATCAGCACGTGAGAGAACACAGTATAAATGGCCCATTATAGCCGAAGGGGACGTGTATAAAACGGCCGTCATCGCTGTTCATCCCCATCTTGTGCAATATGACATAGAGCGCGGCTTTCGTTTTGCTTTATCGAATGGTACGCACACCTCTCCACTGAGTAAAAAGAAGAAAAATTGGGAACGGTACAGCTATCGGCGTGAAACCTACGACGAGCATGTGGCGGGCTTATTCGCAGCTTATCAACACGGCCGTTCCCAACACAAACCCCTCAAAGATGAAATTGCTTATGTTGTCAACCGCCTGGAAAATCATCACCCTCAATTCCAGCTCTCGCCAGGCCAGATTGATCAAATGCTGCGGGCTATGTTTGCCTGCCACGACTTGGGCAAGCTGGACGTTAAATGGCAAAAATGGGCGTACAACTGGCAAAACGGCGAGGCACATCGTTTTTATGGGGCGGACGCCCTGGTGCCATCCCACTACATGGCAGCACACACAGACTATAATCCCAACGACAAGGCCCAACGTGAAGCCCAAAAGAAGATACAGACAAAACGGCCGAATCATGCTGGTGAAAGCGCCATAGCCGCAGCCAGTCTGTTTGATAAATTGTGTGGGGAAAGCGATGCTTTATACAAGGCAGGAATGACGGCCGTTTTTCGCCACCATACTCCCACAGCCAGCAGTTACGAAAGCTATAAACTTCACTCTGCCGCCCTTTCTGCGATTCAAGCAGCATTAGAAGCGGTAGCCTGTACCGCATCATGGATAGATCACATTGAGGTGCAGATGGTGGCAGGTGAACCTTTAGGAGATGTGTTAATTGAATTTGACAATCGGCATCTTCCAGAGACGTTATTATATTTTCTGCTGGTGCGTGTACTTCGATTGGCAGATCAGAGGAGTCAAAGTGTATGAGAGATAATGCAAGATTGTTTATAGACAAAGAGACAGGTACACCTGCTGATACCCTGCTCGCTTTTGGCGTGGCTGATTTTTTAGATCGGTTGATTCCTGAGGAAGTGGCAGATGTGGGCTTGAGGCTTGAGGATTTGGGGGATTGTTATTGTGTGTCCCTGAACAGGCCCATTCAACCGGAATGGGTGACACAAGCGAGCTTCTTCTCTATTATTCCTGGCTTAAACACGAAAACAAAAGAAACGGCCGTTCCCCACACGATTGACTACCTTGCCCATCAGCAGCGCAATAATGTCTACTTCGAAGCGCGTAAAGACGAGAGCGACAACGAACAACTGGCTCTACAAGGCATACACCCACCTCATCCTGATTGGCCTGCCTGGGCTGTTATCAACCAAATGTCAGCCACTCCCTCCTACAACAAGTTAGTTGAATTGTGGCATCAGCACGAGTCATGTTTTCCTCAACTCACTGCTATCATTTTGCAGATGTATAGCCATCGCCCGAATCAAGTGGAGCAAGGAAGCGCAGACTGGGCAAAGTTGGCAAACCAGCAAAATCTTAAAGAGGCAGCAAACATTGCCCAATTACAGGTTGTCAACCCTGGAATGGGCAAGGGCGGCAATCGCAGCAAAGCCACAGGGTTAGGAATCGGTGGGCTCAATGCTTTTTGGCTGCCCGAATATTTGAAATTTGCCGGACTTTACCAGGCAGCTATTCCCCGCGTAGTCAGAGGTGAGAAGGATCGCAAAACGTATGTACTTCGTCCCAACAAACTAAACTGGTCTACGCATAAAAAGGTTTTTAGTGAGTTCCAGAAAGTGATGTATGCGCAGACGGCCGTTAAAATGGATATCCTGACAAGTCTCACTTATTGCCAGACTTACCTGACAGAATGGACTAATGTTCAAGCTGGAAAGATAGGCCGTTCTCGCGGCAACCCTCATAACCATGTCGCTGCTATTGAAACCGTTTACTACAAACATTTGGGTAGCGCCCATGCCACCCTCAATTTAAGCAGTTTAAACCTGCCCGAATGGATCGGAGCCGACATCATCACCAGAGAACAAGCCCAGGAGTTCTTAGATTTACTGAGCGAGCATAACTTTGTCATCTTTAGGCTAGACGAGAAAAAGGGTAACGAATACAACCTGCTTCTGGCCTACAGACACTTCCTTTCTGGACGTGATTTATCCATGTTTTTTCAGTTCATGGGTGGATACAGCGCACATCTGATGTCAGAAATGGCAAAAGGCAACAACCCACCCCTATTTAGTGTAACCAATTTGGAGGTATTAATTATGGCACACGATGAAGAGGACAAGTTAGCTGAAATCATTCAAAATGAAGGCTTTCGTAACATTGCCGAAGCCATTCGACGCAGCACCATCATCCCACAAGGGCAAAAGGCACGCGGACGTGATTCATTGTACGACATTCGTTATGGGTTGGGCAGCAAACTGCTGCGCCATGCCCAATACAACGAAGCCTTTATTCAAGAATTGGGTCGATTCATGCACGATTACAACCATGAAACTGTTCGCAAACATGAGACACGTAAGCAAATATTCCGAAGCTATATCACAATAGATGACATAGAGGAAATTGTCAGACTCATTGATAAATATAATGCTCCTACTATTGCTTATCTGCTTGTCGCCTTTGGCTATGCTCGTGATCCGAAACTTGGTCAAAAAGCGGAAGACGAAGTTGAAGAACCCGTATCACAAATCAGTTAAACAATCATTTTCAAATGGAGGAACTCGTAACCATGTCTGAAAAACAAGTTTATTCTCTGTCCATCTCAGCTCGTGCCGTCTTGAATCTGCATAGTCTCAATAACGAGGGTGGAGAAGGCAATCAGATTCAAACCCGCATGGTAGATATTGTCACCTACGATGAAAATAGACAACCACGCTTAGCTAATGTTAACGCCATTAGTGGCGATATGTTCAAGCACATCCAGGCCGAACATTTACACCGCATCGCCACCGAAAAAGGCTTGCCACTTTGTAAAGCATGTCAACGTTTTGACGCAAATCGCATGAGCGCTGATCCTGATTTTCGTGATTGGGTAAAAGCGGAGAAACCAACCCAGGTTCAAGTAGTAGATCGGCTTCTTGCTTGTGCCATTGATAACCTTGAAGGTAACCTCATCACCGAAGGCAACCTTTCTGCTCCACGCAAGAGTGTGGTGGAATTTGGCTGGGTTGTGTGCTTGCCAGATAAAGATGCAGGGGCTTCCGATGAGTATTTCCATGTGAAATACGCGCCAGATCGCCGCGAAAAACCAACGGATAAAGATGAACGGGAAGGCAATTTAGGCCAGGCCATCTTTCATCGTCCCACCAACAGCGGCGTATATGCCATTGTGACGAATTTGGAGCTATCGCGCATTGGCTACAATGATATTTCCCATACTTATGTGGATGGTGTGGATCGGCAGGCCCAATATGCGGCCCTTTTAGAAAGTATTCTGTACACCTTTATAGAAATGAATGGAGCGATGCGGAATACGCAAATGCCCCATTTAGTCGCTTTGGATGGCGTGGTTGCCGTCAGCTATGGCATTGCCCCTGCTCCCACTGTCAGCCCTCTTAACAAGGACTTCAAACAAGTGATCGAGGGAACACGTGATGCTATCAATCGGTTACACAACAAAGATGTCGTTCAAGTGCTGCCTTTTGACAACCTTACTGAATTTTCTGATATTTTAAGCACGTTGATCCTGGAGTCAGAGCCATACACCATGCAGTCGGTGGGTGCTGTTTAAGGAGACATTATGTGGATAATTGCCTCTTTTGAGCCCACATCATTATTTAGTTTGCGGCCAGCCAACGCCACCACCAGTGGCGGCAAAACATTGGTCACACCAACACCTTATGCCATCAAAATGGCTTTGCTAGATGCAGCCTTGCGCATCTATGGTCAACCAGTTGGTTCTGTCTGGTTTCCTTTTATTCGAGATTTACAAATTGCCATTGCTTTACCCAACCATCTGACGGTTATAAACACCTTTGTCAAAATTTTGCGACCCCATAAAAGTGGGGCAAAAGATACGGTTGGTACAGGGCTGGAAGGGCCCATGGGCAATACGATTGCCTATCGTGAACTTGTCTATTTTGCTGGTTTAGTCAGAATTGCTATACAACCTAATCACAAAGTGAAGAAGCTCACAGAAATACCACCGTTGCTTGATCTACTCGCCCAAATTCACTATCTGGGAAAACGGGGTGGGTTTATGCAGTTCAGGCAGGTTGAAGAAGCGGAGGAATTACCTGAGAGATTCACCAAGCTGAATCGCGGCAGTGAGGAGCCTTTCTCGATACATGGGTTGATGCAGCTTTTAGATGATTGTGGTCCGAAGATGACGTTTGCACATGCTGACGTATATGACGGAAAAAATATCAGCGTGGGCAAACCAAACGGCCGTATCCTTAACCCCATCATCCTCCCCTACCGCCTAACCAAATCCAGCCGCGCCTACTCTCTTTACGAGTACAGCGGGGCATAAATCGGCTATCCACATGGTATAATGCACGATGAAACTACCAAATGCAGAAAAGGCAGAGGTGCCTGAAGCTAAAATAACTGGCTATTTGCTGTCATTTGTCCACGAAGACGGCCGTTCTAAAGCAGCCTTCTTTACCCGGTTTGGCTTTTCGGCTTCAGAATGGCGTTCTTTGGCACTTGCCTTGATTACACACGCTACGAATCATAATGTCGTCAATGTGGAACCTTCACAGTTTGGCATGCGCTATGTGATTGAAGGCATCATCCATGCACCAGATGGGCGAAGCCCAGAAATCCGCTCCATCTGGTTTATTGAACGTGAAGATATGACACCTCGTTTTGTAACGGCTTATCCACTGCGGAGGAAACTATGATTAATGAGTTAGATCGCGTTGTCCTGGCGTCCGAATTACCCGAGCATGGTCTTCAGGTTGGAGACATCGGTACCGTCGTCCTTGTCCATGACCAGGGAAAAGGGTACGAAGTGGAATTTGTCAGCCTGGATGGTGAAACTGTGGCCGTCGTTTCGCTGTTGGCAAATCAGGTCAGAACCATTCGCCGACGTGAAGTTCCTCATGCTCGATTGTTGGCCGCGCCCTGATCCATTTCGCCTACCGTCTCATCTGTCCCAGCGTTTTTCCTGCCACCTTTACGCGTAATACGTAAAGGAGAAACGGCCGTCAACAGGCCATTGTTCCACCAGGGAAATCTGAATGACTAACTTACAGCTTACCCATCTTCGCTTCGACTGCACCGCTACTACTTCCATTCAGCTGGGTGGCCATTACGCCGGGAATAACCTGCGCAACGCCCTGGCCAACGTCATGCGCCGCGCCGTCTGTCCGGACGCCAACCGCCGCAACGGTGCACCACCCAGCGATGCCCATGCCGCCACCTGCCCCGCCTGCTGGCTGCTCACCTCTAACCTGGATCCAGGCACTGTGGTGCGCGCCTACACCCTCATGCCGCCCATTCCCGCCCGTTGGCAAGTTGAGCCTGGCGAAACTTTCTCTTTTGGTCTTACCCTATTTGGCGATGGCTTCCGCTACCTGCCTTACTTTGTCCTGGCCATTTCCGAGATGGGGCAGGGGGAGGGCATTGGCCCCGGACGACGCGAAGGCAACGGCCGTTTCCATGTCCACACCATAACCGCCATCGATCCGCTTCGGGGCGACATCCAGCAACTGCTAGGCCCCGGCGACAGTCTGGTCACCATCCCCACCATTCATGTGGATCACACGGCCGTGCAGCAAATCAGCCAGCATTATCTGAACAACCTGCCAGCCAATAACATGCTCACCATTCACTTCCTTACGCCCTTGCGTTTGGAGGAAGAACAACAACCGTTCAAAACGCCAGACTTCGCTGTACTCTTCCAACGCACCCTTTACCGGGTTGATGAACTAAGCCGCCAGTTTGCCAACGATGACCGGCGCGACCCGGCCGAGGTTGCCCGCTTACACACCCTCGCCCAAAAAGTGCGGCTGGTAGAAAGCAACACCCGCTGGCATGAACTTTGGACAAACTCAAGCCGCAAAGGGCGAAAAACACCGCTGGGCGGACTGACCGGGACGGCCGTTTACCGCACCGAAGAATGGGAACCGCTGCTCCCCTGGCTTTTGTGGGGACAGGCCACCCAAACGGGGAAATCCACCACCAAAGGCAACGGCGTCTACCAGCTCGTTGGCGGCAACTGGCCGCTCTATTGGGATTGGATGCAGCCAGAGAAGTTGGAAATTGAATGAACCGGCTCGTTTCGCAAATCCCCCCACTTTTCCAGCAAAAAACGGTTTGCGAAAAAAGGCACCTTAACAACCAAAAAAATTCTCTATTCGCTCAAAATTGGCCGTCGAGAATGCGCTGTAACGGCCGTAATGCAGTTGGCTCATCAAAAATGACCTGCTAAAATGGAGAAACATAAGCGGGTAGCTCACCCAAAGATTCACCAGAGAATGCTGAAACTGACGATTACCAGCCGCGTCAACCAGGGGATGCAAGGGTAGCTCACCCAAAGATTCACCAGAGAATGCTGAAACCGTCCTGGCTTACGATCTCGCCCTGGGCCAGCTATGGTAGCTCACCCAAAGATTCACCAGAGAATGCTGAAACCTCCAGAGATAGTTATAGCTGTAACTGCGGAAATATGGTAGCTCACCCAAAGATTCACCAGAGAATGCTGAAACAGAAATCACGGCGGTTGCTCGCTGGCTGGAAAAGGGGTAGCTCACCCAAAGATTCACCAGAGAATGCTGAAACTCGCACAGCGGGCAGTCATCGCGCGCTGCCAGGTGGGGTAGCTCACCCAAAGATTCACCAGAGAATGCTGAAACATGGCTCCGGTCCACTCGTCGGCAAAGCGCTTCATGGTAGCTCACCCAAAGATTCACCAGAGAATGCTGAAACCGCAACCTGGTACCGGCTGGGGCTGCTTTCAATGCGGTAGCTCACCCAAAGATTCACCAGAGAATGCTGAAACAGCGCTGGGCACGCTATCGCATGCGGCGCACCGGCGGTAGCTCACCCAAAGATTCACCAGAGAATGCTGAAACTCACAATCCTCGGAGTATGGCGACTACACCGTTCAGGTAGCTCACCCAAAGATTCACCAGAGAATGCTGAAACTTGAGTATGTCTACGATCCGGAGAAGGGCGTAGAAAGGTAGCTCACCCAAAGATTCACCAGAGAATGCTGAAACGATCTACGCCGTTGGTTGGCCAACGGCAATCCCGTGGTAGCTCACCCAAAGATTCACCAGAGAATGCTGAAACGCCGGTTTGTCGTACGACCATGACGAGCCGACAGCGGTAGCTCACCCAAAGATTCACCAGAGAATGCTGAAACTTGTCGGTGTAAGCCAGCTTGGATATTTCCACCATGTGGTAGCTCACCCAAAGATTCACCAGAGAATGCTGAAACAAGTGAATAAGCGCCAATCAGGCTTAAATCGCTCATTGTAGCTCACCCAAAGATTCACCAGAGAATGCTGAAACGATGTGTTGACGCTGCGAAAAAACCGAAATGAGGAGGTAGCTCACCCAAAGATTCACCAGAGAATGCTGAAACGTAGAACTGGTGATCTTAAGTGGTTGCAAAGCAGGCTGGGTAGCTCACCCAAAGATTCACCAGAGAATGCTGAAACGATCCAGTGCAGTCGATTATCAGCCTGCAGGAGAGCGGGTAGCTCACCCAAAGATTCACCAGAGAATGCTGAAACACAGATACCAGGTCGCCGCGCCAGCTTCAATCAGTTGGTAGCTCACCCAAAGATTCACCAGAGAATGCTGAAACGCCTCACAATACAGAATGCCGCCACCGCTTGGGTTTGGTAGCTCACCCAAAGATTCACCAGAGAATGCTGAAACTTTAACCTAGCACCCGTTTGGGTTGCTTCTCACACCGGTAGCTCACCCAAAGATTCACCAGAGAATGCTGAAACACTATATTTTTCCATTTTTGCAGTATGCCACTCATCAAGGTAGCTCACCCAAAGATTCACCAGAGAATGCTGAAACCACCGCCGCCATGACACCGGCTGACGAGTTACGCCACGGTAGCTCACCCAAAGATTCACCAGAGAATGCTGAAACAGCCTGGATGTACCAACCTGATAGCCAGCGGTTCCCGTAGCTCACCCAAAGATTCACCAGAGAATGCTGAAACCCAAGGCCAACGACCGGGTAAAACGCGGCCAGGTCCGGTAGCTCACCCAAAGATTCACCAGAGAATGCTGAAACCACTGCCAGACCCCGGTCCGGAGCCGCTCTGGCATCAGGTAGCTCACCCAAAGATTCACCAGAGAATGCTGAAACATTAGGGCTTCAACATTAAGGTGAGTTTGGCGCGAAGTAGCTCACCCAAAGATTCACCAGAGAATGCTGAAACAAATTGTGAAGATAGTTCTATTTGGTTTAAGTTTAAGTAGCTCACCCAAAGATTCACCAGAGAATGCTGAAACCTTTGTCGATTTGTGAACGGCTTGTTATAGTAAATGGTAGCTCACCCAAAGATTCACCAGAGAATGCTGAAACGGCTGATATGTATCTGAACCGCGCAACGTCACGCGCTGTAGCTCACCCAAAGATTCACCAGAGAATGCTGAAACTCGTCCAGGGCCACCACGCTTGGCCCTGACGACATAGGTAGCTCACCCAAAGATTCACCAGAGAATGCTGAAACCTGAGAAAGTAGACGGCTTTTCCAGAAACTCACAAGGGTAGCTCACCCAAAGATTCACCAGAGAATGCTGAAACATCCTCTTTTTTAACCGTCACTGTCGTGCCGCTGAGTAGCTCACCCAAAGATTCACCAGAGAATGCTGAAACCGTATCTGGTAGCCATTAGAATGTCAATGTAAATGCAGGTAGCTCACCCAAAGATTCACCAGAGAATGCTGAAACAGCCGCCTTACGCACCGCGGCCTCGTAAGTCACTGCCGGTAGCTCACCCAAAGATTCACCAGAGAATGCTGAAACGGCCAGCCGCAGCGGCGGCGGAGGAGTGATGATGGTGTAGCTCACCCAAAGATTCACCAGAGAATGCTGAAACGAATGGGAAGGTGAGTACGTTTTGCTGAGCAACAAGGTAGCTCACCCAAAGATTCACCAGAGAATGCTGAAACCGCCGGAAACGATGACTTCCAGCTGCATCTGGCAATGGTAGCTCACCCAAAGATTCACCAGAGAATGCTGAAACAGAGTTCGGGATCAATCTGGGCTAATACTGCTAAGGTAGCTCACCCAAAGATTCACCAGAGAATGCTGAAACTTGGACTGGCTGAGCGCTTGCGCACGTTCATTCACGGTAGCTCACCCAAAGATTCACCAGAGAATGCTGAAACAGGCACTCCAGGACGCCATTGATTACGGCCGTAACAGGTAGCTCACCCAAAGATTCACCAGAGAATGCTGAAACTCTGCTGATGGTTAACACCGTGTCGTCGGAGACAAGTAGCTCACCCAAAGATTCACCAGAGAATGCTGAAACAGCAGGTCATCTTCGCCACCGCCTTGCGGTTATTGCTGTAGCTCACCCAAAGATTCACCAGAGAATGCTGAAACATCCTGACTTACAGCTATCAGGCTGCAAACCAAACGGTAGCTCACCCAAAGATTCACCAGAGAATGCTGAAACCATCCACCAATCTGATTAAATGTGTTTTGGCGGATGGGGTAGCTCACCCAAAGATTCACCAGAGAATGCTGAAACGGCCAATCCTACCATCGTGCTAAATGACGTACTTGGGTAGCTCACCCAAAGATTCACCAGAGAATGCTGAAACGGTCGGTACGCTGGCCGGGGCAAAGGAGCACTCATGGTAGCTCACCCAAAGATTCACCAGAGAATGCTGAAACGCCGCGCGGCCTGCTCCCACAGGGATGAGGCATCACGGTAGCTCACCCAAAGATTCACCAGAGAATGCTGAAACCCAGGGCCAGGGCGTGATATTGATGCCCGTATGCAGGTAGCTCACCCAAAGATTCACCAGAGAATGCTGAAACTGGCCGTTACTTCACTTTCTGCCTCTTTGTTTTTGGGTAGCTCACCCAAAGATTCACCAGAGAATGCTGAAACTCCTGGCCTTCATCCTGTCATTTAATGCCATTGAGGAGGTAGCTCACCCAAAGATTCACCAGAGAATGCTGAAACTTGCTATCTGCCGATGGTGTCAAGCATACGGCGGGGGTAGCTCACCCAAAGATTCACCAGAGAATGCTGAAACTTTGCGTAACTTCTCACGGCGGTGGCGCTTACGCATGTAGCTCACCCAAAGATTCACCAGAGAATGCTGAAACTTAAGAGATTGCGTGATGTGGCTCGGCGCTTGGGTTAGTAGCTCACCCAAAGATTCACCAGAGAATGCTGAAACGCGTACTGTATGCGGGTGTATTGCAGGCCAGGGCTGGGTAGCTCACCCAAAGATTCACCAGAGAATGCTGAAACCCAAAAACGCCTTGCTGCGTTGCAAACCTCGCAGCGGTAGCTCACCCAAAGATTCACCAGAGAATGCTGAAACAGCGGGATCAGCTGGGAGCAATACGGCCGTTACTGGTGGTAGCTCACCCAAAGATTCACCAGAGAATGCTGAAACTCGTTTTGATTCATGGCTTCAGGAAATCGAGCCAGAACGTAGCTCACCCAAAGATTCACCAGAGAATGCTGAAACAGTGCCCGCCACGTTTCCGGCCGAACTTCGTCGTTGGTGTAGCTCACCCAAAGATTCACCAGAGAATGCTGAAACAAAGCCACCGCGCCAACGCTTGACGGTGGCGCGGGTCGTAGCTCACCCAAAGATTCACCAGAGAATGCTGAAACACCGAAGCCAAAGGCCAGCCTGGCGACTGGTCCGCGGTAGCTCACCCAAAGATTCACCAGAGAATGCTGAAACGTGGCGCTGTACATCTGGAACCGGGCCACGGTCAAGGGGTAGCTCACCCAAAGATTCACCAGAGAATGCTGAAACGCCGACGTGGTGTAAGCCTCGTCGTCAGGGTAGTGGGTAGCTCACCCAAAGATTCACCAGAGAATGCTGAAACGCTCTCTGTCCAACGTGCCTATCCATTCAAGCGGGAGGTAGCTCACCCAAAGATTCACCAGAGAATGCTGAAACCCTGAAACTTCTCAATGCCGCGCCAGTCGGCGGGCTGGTAGCTCACCCAAAGATTCACCAGAGAATGCTGAAACAGATGTTAAGGCAGGACATAAGTGGTGTCGCTCTTGTAGCTCACCCAAAGATTCACCAGAGAATGCTGAAACCAACATTATCACGTCATTACAGCAGATTGGCTACACGTAGCTCACCCAAAGATTCACCAGAGAATGCTGAAACTCGCCTATCTGCCGGTAAAGCATCGATTCGGCATTGGGTAGCTCACCCAAAGATTCACCAGAGAATGCTGAAACAATAGACGCCATTCGTCACACCACTGCCTGCAATGCGGGGTAGCTCACCCAAAGATTCACCAGAGAATGCTGAAACCGTCTGGTAATGGAATCAATGCCGCTTCAGTGGCAGCGGTAGCTCACCCAAAGATTCACCAGAGAATGCTGAAACACGGCGCGGGCCGTATGTGGTGCTGTGTTCATCTGCGGGTAGCTCACCCAAAGATTCACCAGAGAATGCTGAAACTTGTATTCCGTCTTCCAGGCGGTGATGTATTCGACCGGTAGCTCACCCAAAGATTCACCAGAGAATGCTGAAACATGCCTGCTGTCACTGCGCTTTGCAATTGGCGCAAGGTAGCTCACCCAAAGATTCACCAGAGAATGCTGAAACATGAATATAAGTCTCCAGACCATGCCGCCAAGAACGGGTAGCTCACCCAAAGATTCACCAGAGAATGCTGAAACGCGTCGTCAATGCCAGATCGTTGTCATCGTCTGGTGGTAGCTCACCCAAAGATTCACCAGAGAATGCTGAAACATCGTGAAATCCAGCACCGTATCGCCTTCATTGGTGGTAGCTCACCCAAAGATTCACCAGAGAATGCTGAAACAGGATGTCGGCCGCCAGCGTGGCCAGCAGCGGCAGCGGTAGCTCACCCAAAGATTCACCAGAGAATGCTGAAACCGGTACGCTGGGCGGCGTGTGGTGAGTATGAGATTGGGTAGCTCACCCAAAGATTCACCAGAGAATGCTGAAACTTTGCTCCAGTCTCTTGGCACATCAATAACCCCGCGGTAGCTCACCCAAAGATTCACCAGAGAATGCTGAAACTGCTCTTGTGGGGGCTGTACCTGTTTGACTACCGCCGGTAGCTCACCCAAAGATTCACCAGAGAATGCTGAAACACCTGGGCGGCTTCCTGGTGCCACCGGTTTATAAGGGTAGCTCACCCAAAGATTCACCAGAGAATGCTGAAACTGGTAATCCCGGCTGGCGTCACCGCCCAGACCAGTGGTAGCTCACCCAAAGATTCACCAGAGAATGCTGAAACGAAAGGTTATTAATCGAAAAGTCAGTTATGGGATAGTAGCTCACCCAAAGATTCACCAGAGAATACTGAAACCGGTTCCATGCAAGTGGACCGGGGTTTTTGTTTTGGAGGTAGCTCACCCAAAGATTCACCAGAGAATACTGAAACGCGAGCTTGACGGCGCTTACCAGAAAGCGCAGCAGGCGTAGCTCACCCAAAGATTCACCAGAGAATGCTGAAACCGGCAACTTCTTTCGTTGGATCATTGTAATCCTTCGGAGCGCCGGCATCCTGCCGGCAAGATGCCGGCGCTCCTTTTCAGGTCAGGGAAATCGCCTCGATGCCGCTGCCGGTCAGTTTTTTCACAAGCGGGCCATCAGCGGTAATCAGCGGTAGGGCAAGCTGCTGGGCCAGCGCGGCATAGCAGGCGTCGTAGGCAGTCAGGTCATATTGCACTGCCAGATTGAAGGCTGGCGTGAGTAAATCAGCGGTGGACACCGTTTGCAGCTTGAGGGCCTGCAAATCGGCCACGTCCTGGCGGGCACTTTCGGCCGGGTAGCCAAAATGGCGCACGTATTTCCACAAAATATTGCCACATTCCACAAAAAACAGGTCGGGCACGTAGAAACGGCTGGGCGTTTCCGCCGCCAGTTCAGCAAACAAGCGGTGTGCTTCATCTGAACCGGCCTCGGCCAAAAACAGCTTGATGCCGACGCTGGCATCCACAATGCAGTCGCCCATCAGTGATCGCGATCCTCCCGCAGCAGCATGGTGCTGTCTGGCGCGCCTGCCGCAGCAGGATTAAAAAAGCGGCGGCGGCGAATGCTGTCCAGCAGTTCCGCCTGCTCATCGTCACTTTGCTCCAGGGCAAAATCCAGCAGCATCACCACCTCAGCGCTCAGCGAGCGATTCTGCGAATCGGCCCGCTGTCGCAGGCGGTCGTAGAGAGGTTCTGGTACGTTTCGTACATGTAGAGTAGGCATCCTGTTCCTCACTTTGGCCCGAACGGTTGGTTGGTCCGGCCAGGAAAACGTCACTTTTACTGCGGTGAATTGTAAATCCATTGGTTGCACAATGCAACACGTTCCCTACTTTGTTTTGGGCAATACCAGCTGTTCCGGTGACTGGCTGGCCGACAGGAGTTCATTCAAATGGTAATTGACGCTGGTGACTCCAAAATCTGGCTCTTTACTGAATGGCTGGCAGACATAGCGCGGTGATTTCGCCTGACCATTTTCTATCTCAACCAGGGCCAGGATGAACTGCTCTGGCTGGTTTAGCGCCACCAGGATTTCGTTTCTGGTGATGGTCACAGTTTGTGCCCCGGCGCGGCGCCCCTTCACTTCGATAAAGCGCAAACGGCCGGTTTGCGGGTCGTAGCTTTCCACGTCATACCCCAGGTTTTCTTGGCTAACGTCGCGGGGATGGTTGTTCAGCCCAATTTCTGCCTCCATGACCGCTTTCATAGCAATGGCCTCGGTAATGCGCGTGTCTTGAATGCCCGCTGGAAGCGGGTGCGCCAGCATACCAAGGGGAATAATCAACGCACCACCCACCAGCACCGGCGGCGCAGCCGAGATTTGCCGTTCCAGGGCCAACTCCTCTTTGCGCCGCTCCAGGCGGGCGGCCAACTCGTCGGCCCGCTGCTGCGCCAGGGCAGAATTGAGGCGGGCGTTGGGCTTGCCTTCCCGTTCCTGGCGGCGCAGTTCGCTGGCACGCCGGTCCCAATAGTTAATTTCCCGCGTCAGCCGTTCCTGCACGGCATGGAGGGTTTTGTCAATCAACTCTTCGCGGCGGCGGCGCACCCGTTCCAGATGGCGGGGAATCAGTTCGGCAATGGCGTGGCTAATCACCTGGTTTTCCACCATTTCGGGAGCCAACAGGCTGTCAGCGCTCCGCAAGGCAACAATTTCATCAGCGGTAGCGGCGCGATAATTGAGGTACGGAGCGTAGCCACCGGCACGCAGCTGGCCATCGGCTTCAATCTCCACAAAATGGACTTCCTGGGAGATGGTATGCTGGGCAGCATCCCGGATGGTTTGCTCCAGGAAGAAGAGAAAGCGGGATGTCTGATTGGGATCAGTTTCGTCTACCAGGATGGTGCCGGTGCGTAAGGCCTGGCGCTGCTTCTCCAGGATTAAGTCGATCACAGCGTCGAGCAGCGGATGGCCGGGACAGAGGAATTGGGCAGGTGGTTTGCCTTCGGCGTCGATCAGCGCTTTGTCGAAGCAAACCCGCTCATACTGGCGCAGCACGGGCACGGCCGAACCGGTGGTCTGTGCCCGGTCACGAATCACCGCAGGCACATGGGTGATGCGAAAACGGCCGGGTTCCCGTTCTCGATACGCGCCGCCCAAATTCTCAAACGCCTGCAAGAAAAAGCCCTGAATGTAGTAAGGCTGCAAGCGGCGGGCGGCATACCGCTCCATGTCGGCGCGAATGCGCTCAATCTGGCTCAGGTCCAGGGTGTCGGCCGCCAGCGAGCGGGCTTCGACCAGGCCGCGCACGTGCTCACGGTCTACGGCATTGTCTACCGCCTGGTTGAGCCGGGCGCGAACGTCGGGGCGGTCACCATAGCGCACGGCATCCATGAGCAGCTTGCGCAGCGGGGTTTGCTCGAATAACTGGCCAAGGATGTCGAAAACACGGCCTGCCAACGCCTGGTTTTCCGTTTCCAGCTTGCGCAGCAGCCGTTCGTAGACGTAGCCCTCGCGCGTTTCGGCAGCGACCAGATTCCACAGGTGGCACACTTCCGTCTGGCCGATGCGGTGATTACGGCCGAAACGCTGCTCCAGGCGGTTAGGATTCCAGGGCAGGTCGTAGTTAATCATCAGGTGGGCGCGCTGCAAGTTGATACCTTCGCCAGCGGCATCGGTGGCCAGCAGAAAATGAACATCCGGGTCATTGCGGAACTTGTCTTCCACAACGCGACGCTCGTCACGCCTCAGGCCACCGTCGATGTGGACGATATGCTCATCCCGGCCAAACAGGGTGATGATCCGCTCTTGCAGATAGCGCAGCGTATCGCGGTGCTCGGTGAAGATAACCAGCTTGCGCCGGATGCTGTTTGCTCCGACCATATGCTCATCATCCTGGATGAGGGTCGCCAGCTGCGCCCACTTACGGTCGGTGCCGCTCTGGCGCAGGTGATACGCCTGCCGTTCCAGGGTTTGCAAGGTCGAGATTTCTTCTTGCAGTTCAGCGGCCGTTAGGGCGGCCGTGGCCGCGTCCATCACCAGATCTTCGATGAGTTCGGATTCTTCGGCGGGCACATCGTCAAAATCAGCCCAATCGTCCTCATCAAAGAGGGGGAGCTGATGGGGCCAGCTGGAAGCTGGCGCTCCAGTTGAGATACCCAGAGCCTCTACTTCTTGCAGGCGCTTTTCCAGCCGTTCACGGCGGCGGCGCAGCGATTGGTAGATAGCTTCCGGCGATGAGGCCAGGCGGCGCTGCAAGACGGTCAGGGCAAAGCCAACCGTGCCCTTGCGTTTGTCATCGAGCAGCTGCTCGGCGCGGTTAAACTCGGTGCGGACATATTCGGTGACGTCCTGGTACAGCTGCTGTTCGGCCGGTGACAGCTGGTAGTTGACGGTATAGGCGCGGCGTTCGGGAAATAGGGGACGGCCGTCGAAGCGGCGCAGCTCTTCCTTCACCATGCGGCGCATGATGTCGGAGACATCGACCGGCTCGTTGTGCAGCTTGGAGCGGTTCTCAAAGCGGTCGGGGTCGATGAGCCGGAGGAACATTTGGAAATCTTCTTCCTTGCCGTTGTGAGGCGTGGCGGTCATCAGGAGGAAGTGGCGGCTTTTGCTGCCCAGCAGTTCCCCTAACCGGTAGCGGCGAGTGGTCTTCAGCTCCCCACCCCAAAAAGAGGCCGACATTTTGTGAGCCTCGTCTACGATGACCAGATCCCAATCGGTGCGGCTGAGTTTGGCTTGCAGCTCTTCACTGCGCGCCACCTGATCCAGCCGGATGATGACCAGATCTTTTTCCTGGAACGGGTTGCCGCTGACGGCGGCTTCGATGGTTTCACGGGTGAAGATGTCGAAGTGGGTCTGGAATTTGAACCACATCTCATCCTGCCACTGTCCGGCCAGGCTGCCGGGGGCGCAAATAAGGCAGCGGCGCACGTCGCCACGTACGATAAGCTCTTTGATGAGCAGCCCGGCCATGATGGTTTTGCCTGCGCCGGGGTCATCTGCCAGTAAGTAGCGCAAAGGTTGGCGGGAGAGCATTTCACCGTAAACGGCCGTTATCTGGTGCGGCAAGGGTTCAACGAGCGAGGTATGAACGGCCAAAACCGGGTCAAAGAGATGGGCCAGGTGGATGCGGAACGCTTCGGCCGTAAGCTTGAAGCTGTCACCGTCGGCGGTCAAGGCCCACTTTTGCCTGGTCTGGTTGATGGTTAGACTGGGTTCGTCGCTGCGGTAAAGCAGCTGATTGTCAGGCTTACCATCGGCACGTTTATACGTGATTTCAATGGCAGCAGACCCGTGCCAGGTGACATCCACGATAGCGACAGTTTGTTGGGGAAGAATCCCCTTCACTTGAACACCTGGTTTGAGTTCTTCTAGTCTAGCCATTGCAAAAATTCTTGAAAAGATGTTTACCAAATTGGTGGCTTGCACCTGTGACGAAGAAAAATATCCTGTGAGGTTTTTGGCAGAAATGGATGCCTGGACTATACGACAATTTTGCGTTCAAAGATTATAGTCGCCCCATCTTACAATGCCAATCTCGCGAATTTACCGAGCAGACTGTACAACAGCTTCAATCGTCGGCATGACCAGTTGATGAAACATACTGTCCATCTCCCCAGGGGAATAGGGCAGGTTGTGCTCCAGCCACCAGCGCAGCAGCGTCACCAGCGTGCTGGCCACATACGTGGCCAAAACCGGCAAAGGCACCGTTAGGGATTGCCCTTCGGGCAGCATTGACTGTAATTGTTCGGCCATTCGCTGGCTTAAATTAGCCTCTGCCTGCCGGTATAGTAACTCTACTCCTCGTCCCCAGGCCAAGGCTTCATACAGGTGCTGGTTTTCCTCAACATGGCGAAATAGGTCTGATACCGCGATAAATTCGTGGTTTCCTGTTTTGTGATCCAACAGGTGCTGGGTAAACACTGCCATGACACCGCTCACCAACAAATCTTCTTTGTCCCGAAAATGCGCATAAAAAGTAGAGCGACCTACATTTGCCCGGTCAATAATGTCTTGCACAGTGATCTTGTCGTACCGCTTCTCAACCATCAACGAGACCAGGGCATCGCTTAGAGATTGGCGGGAGCGCTGCGAACGGCGGTCAAATGTCTGCTTGTCCATGATTTGTTCCTTCTAATTCCGTACAGTTTGGGCGATCTGTGCCGTACAGTACTAAACCGCCAGATTGTTTCTTGCGGATACAAAGGCCGTTTTGCTATGCTGCCACTGTCGAACAATTTGTTCGATAATGAAGAATTATACGGAGGAATAGGTATCATGCACAGACCGCATACGCACGCAAAAGAGGCTGCCCCGGAAACTGAAGGCAGGTTAATTCGCTGGGCTCCCAACTACGATTGGTGGACACACATATTGACTTTAGGCCGGGCAGCAGCAATTCGAGAAAAAACGGCCGTCCTGGCCCAGATTAAACCCGGCGATGTTGTCCTGGACGTGGGCTGCGGCACGGGTGAACTAACCTTACGCGCCAAAAACAAGGCTGGCTCCACCGGCCAGGTCTATGGCATCGATCCGTCTCCCGAAATGGTTGGCGTCGCTCGCCAGAAAGTGACTCACGGCCACATCGATGTGGATTTTCGGGTAGGGGTCATTGAAGATCTGCCCTTTCCCGATAATTATTTTGATGTTGTCCTCAGCAGCCTGATGATGCATCATCTGCCAGACGATTTAAAGACGCGTGGGCTGGCCGAGATCTATCGAGTTTCGCAGCCTGGTGGCACGCTCATGATTATGGATTTCAAGCGGCCGACTTCTCTCCTGGCTAAAAGCCTGATCACCCTCATGCTTCACGGGGGAATGCAAACCGGCGTTCAAGATTTGACGGCCCAATTGACCACAGCCGGTTTCGGCCAGGTAATCATGGGGGACATGGGGTTTCGACCGTTAGGTTTTGTGCGTGCCCAGGCGCAAAAACAGGAATAGACTCCATGGTAAACTACCATCTGCTCGTTTCCGTGAAAATTGCCGAGGTCAGCGAGATACACCGATTGGCCATCTCTTGCGGCGTGTACGGTCTTCCCTGCTCAAGCCACCAGGTGATCGCTTCTACAAACACGGAAGCGATAATTTCTGGCACAAATTCATCTTTGGCCGGGTATAAGGGTTTATCAGGGGTGGACTGCCAGGTTGGCTGCGGCTGATATTCCTTGAGCAAGTCGATCAACATCGTACGCATCTTTTGCACAAACCAGGGGCTGCCCCTTCCCCCAAGCAGCGCACGATATAACCTTTCATCCTTGGCGATGTTTTCAAAAAAGCTGACCCAAATCTGCGGCGGATGTTCTGTAACTGTTTCAGAAACGGCCATAAACAATTCTTCGATGGTCTCCCCAAAGATATGCTCTACGAGATCGTATTTATCTTGGTAGTTACGATAAAATGCGGCCCGGCTAACCATCGCTCCCTCACTGATTTCCCGCACAGTTAACTTATCGAAGCCGCGTTCCTCAATCAACTTAATTAACGCCTCTCGCAATAGTTTTTGTGTTCGTCGTACACGTAAATTCATCGTTTGCTGAGACACTTGGCGCTCCTTGTCTCAAATGAGACATATCTCCTCGATTGAACCTTGTATCTTCAGGTACACCGCTCTTAAACTGGAAATCAGGCAGAAAAGCCCATACGAGACAGTATGTTTCAATTCAATCGATCTGTCAAAAAAGGAGTAGCCAATATGAACCCTGCCGAACGGAAGAAAACAGTACGGAAGATCGCGGTTTTTTCTTTGCTTGTCACAGCGTTGGCTTTTATCAGTCCATTATTAGGGGGCAGTCCAACTGCGCCAGGTGTCGGATTCATCATCTGGGGAACGGCCCCCATGCTTGTTGCTATCTTGATACGTCTTTTGACACGAGATTGGTCTGACGCAGGTTTAAGACCTGCCATCAGAAAAAACGCGCGATGGTATATCATTAGTGCTCTGGCTTACCCTGTCGTGATGACGTTGACGCTGCTTATTGGGGCAATTACTTCGATTACCTCAGTCTCTGGCTTTTCAATGATGGCCTATTTGACCACGGCATTGACAGCCCTGCCTATATTCTTCGTATTTGCAATCTTTGAAGAATTTGGCTGGCGCGGTTATTTAGTGCCTAAATTAGCCGCAATAGGTATTAACAAATACCTGATGCACGTCATCGTTGCGGTAGTATGGGCTACCTGGCATTTGCCCTTTATTCAAGAATTGACGTGGCTTTATACTTCGGAAGAGCTAGCCACTTTTATTCCGCGATTATACCTGGGCGCGTTTGCCTTCTCGCTTCTTTATGATGAGATTAGAATCATTACCGGTACCTTTTGGCCAGCTGTATTGTTACATGCAATCAGTAATTCCTTTGGGCACCCTTTGGCTGCTGATTATGAGACAATTGCGACCGGCAAAGCATATCTTGGCTCCATTGGCTTTGATGGGTTACTCATGATGGCGTTCTTTGCCGTCTCGGGAATCGCCTTAAACCGCTGGCGAACCGGAATAACTGCGGTTTCACATTCCTTTACTTAAAATCAAGCAGGCAAATCATCGAAACATGTAACCCCAACTGTAACCAAACTTAGAGGACAAACGATCAATGTTTTCTTTATGCTCATTCCATGAATGAAGCGATGTTGAAATCGTTTTGCAAGTACGAATTCGGAAAAGGGGGATAATTGATGACAGCCAGAAGCATGACGTTGCTTGTGGTTGGTGCGCTTTATACGGCAACAGTGATTGTTGGCCAGGACGTGTGGGGCGGCATGGCCTACTTTGTTCTCTATGCAGTTGTGGGAGCAACGCTTTTTGGCATTGGCATCCCACTTTACTGGACAATAGTTGTGCGCCAACGCTCTGTTACCGAACTGGGACTAACCGGCCAGCGAATGGGGCCAAGCCTTGTGTTCCAGCTACTCTTTTCGGTCCTGCTCTATGTGGGTATGGCAACAACCGTTCAGCTTCCGCCCGTTGAAGAGTTATTGCCATTGATTGCTCTGGCACTGGCAATGGGTTTCTTTGAGGCGGCATTTTGGCGCGGCTGGGTTTTGCTGCGTTTGGAAGAGGCCTTTGGCATCATCCCGGCTATTTTGCTGAGCTCTGCCCTGTACGCGCTGTATCACGTTGGCTATGGCATGGCCGCCGACGAGATGATCTTCCTGTTTTTCATTGGCATCATGTTTGCCGTGGCTTTCCGTCTCACCAACAACATCTTGATTCTGTGGCCGGTATTCCAACCGATGGGGCAGTTAATCACCTTAATCAAAGATGGCTTGACTTTGCCGCCGTTGGCAGCGCTGGGATTTATTGAAGTCTTGATTGTGATGGTTGTCCTGGCCTGGCTAGCAACACGCTACCATAAGCGGCACCAGAAGCCGAAAAACCTGGCCATCACGAGTTAAGTGAATCCACATTACCTTGCGTGAGCTGTTTGAAGGCGACACCAGGCATACAAAGCATCATAGACCACAAACTGCTTTTCCAGATTGGCTTGGTCATCTGGCAGAATGAGGCTGAAACCGCTGGCGATTGCTTCTAACCCTGGAGCAATCTCATCGGTTTGCAAGTCAGCCGCAATGTCCGCGGCGTGGACAATTTTTGCCAGCCGCAGCAAACCCGGTTCGCTCAGTTCATACTTTTTGATGATGGTCTCAAAAGAACAGTTGCCCTCATGGTGCCCCAATTCCACTCCGGGTGCATCAAACGGGATGGCTCCGGTTTTTTCAGCTACCTCATTTATTTGACTCTTGGGCACAAAGAGAAATTGGGCCTCAGAATCAATAAAGCGCTTGATGAGCCAGGGACAGGCCACCCGGTCAACGTGAACATGTGAACGTGTTACCCATAGCATGTTTTACTTTCTCCTTGTTTCTGTTTACTGGCAAGTCACTCAGCCAGGCCCTCGCCAGACATACCAGATGACCCCGGCGATACCAAATAAAGCGGCCACAGCAAAGGTTAGCGTCGGTGAAATGTTCCACAAATAGGCTCCCAGCAGCGGAGCGGCCGCTACACAAAAACCGCGAATGAGGTAATAGACGCCTACCGCTTCACCGCGCTGTTCCTCCCCAGCCAGGTCGGTGATGAGCCCTTTGCGGGCCGGTTCACCAATCTCCCGTAGCCCGGCCACGATAAAGGCCAGAATCAGGAAGGTGTTAACCTGCTCCTGTGACCCCAGGCCAAAGAAGGCAAAGACCAATGGCAGCAGGGCAAAAAAGCAGAAGGTGAGGGTGATAAACGGCCGTTGTCCCCATCTCTCTGCCAGTTTACCGGCTGGAATGTAAAATAAGATGGCCGTCAACATTTGTAGGCCGCGCAGCGTGCCATAAAAGGCAACGCTCGCCCCCAGGTTGGTAGTGGTATAAATAACTATCAGGGCAGACGGCATCCCTTCAGCAAAACGGGCCAGCACGTCGCTCACCAGCAGACGCTTCAGCCCGGGATCAAAGGCACGGAACGTCGCTAAGATACCGGATGGGCGGGGTGGCTGTTCTACAGGTTTTTCGACGTAAAATTTTTGCTGGAACCAGAGTGCACCAAGTGCCAGGGTAATGGTGATCACCAGCCCAACGTGGAAACCTTGAATGATGCCAAATCGCAGCAGCAGCCAGCCGCCCAGCGCCGGGGCAATCACGATAGGCAGCCGTTTGACAATGGATTGCACGCTAAAGCCGACGGCACGGCGGCTTTTGGCCAGGCTGTCGCCAATGACGGCAAAGGTCGCCGGGAGACTCATGCTGCTCCAGGCGGCCACAAAGAGCGTGCCCACCAACACGAGCGGCCAGTTACGGCTGAACAGGTACATCAGGTACCCACCGATGGCCAGTAGATTAAACAGCACCAACGCCCGCCGTCGCCCCAGCCGGTCGGTGAGAATACCGCCGGGATATTGGTAAATCGCGTCCAGCACATCTTTTAAGGTGCGGTAAGCTGCCCAAACAAAAACACCTGCGCCCAGCGCTTCCAGATATTTGGGCACAAAGCTAACCCACAGCTCTTCGCCCAGACCCAGGAGCACAATGGCAACCAACAGCACCAGGATGTTGCGTTCCAACCCTAAAAAGGCACGAAAACGGCCGATAGTTGTTTGCGTCATGGTTCCACCCGATCCAGTTGGTCTACGAACTCAACCAGGTGGTTAATGATGGCCTGTTTAGCGCCCAACAAATCTTGGCTTGGTGGCGGGATGTCGTCCCAATGAACAACGGCCGTATCCGGCGGCACAAGCCCCGTTAAATCACACCCCATCGAAACGATCCAATCTGCTGCTGCCAGCTCCGCCTCAGTGACACGATGCGGCTTTTGAGCGGTAACTGCCAACCCTTCTGACCGGAGCAGCGCCACGACAGCTGCTGCTGACTCGTCATCTGGCTCCGTTCCGGCGGTCAGAATGTGCCAGCCAGGCTGCTGTGCGGCAGTCATTTGCTGACAGTAGGCGGCGGCCATCACGCTTTTGGCCGCGTTGTGCGGGCACATGAACAAAATAGTCAACGGCTGCATACGCTTACCCCACAAAAACTAGGTAATACAGAAGCCCGGCTGCGGCTGCACCAGCCAGCGTCCACAACATGCTTACCTTGAAGCGGAACAGAGCAATAAAGGCAGCTATAGCAATGAAGAGCGCGGCCCAGTCAATGGTGCTCAGCTCCGGCACATACAGGCGTAGGGGACCGAAATAGGTTTCATCGACCGTGCCAAAAATGACATTTAACGAAAACCACACAGCCAGGTTGAGGATCACGCCCACAACTGCGGCCGTAATTGTCGACAAAACCGTGCTCAACGATTTGTGACCGCGCAATTTTTCGATATAAGGTGCCCCCAGAAAGATCCACAGAAAACAGGGAACAAACGTGACCCAGGTGGTTAAAACAGCGCCCAACACTCCGGCAAGCAGCGGTGACAATCCGCTGGCTTGTCGATAGGCGCCCATAAAACCGACAAACTGCACGACTTGAATCAGCGGCCCAGGCGTAGTTTCTGCCATGCCCAAGCCGTCCAGCATCTCGCCCGGCTGGAGCCAGCCGTAAGTCTGCACCGCTTCCTGGGCAATGTAGGCCAGAACAGCATACGCTCCACCAAAGGTGACGACGGCCGCCCGGCTGAAAAAGAGGCCGATTTGGGTAAATACGTTTCCCTCACCGCCCCAAACCCAAAGAAAAAGCAGTGGCGTGAACCAGAGGAACAGGCAAGTTATTAAGGTCAAAAGCGTGCGGCGGAGGGAGGGTCGTGTGTGTGGCGCTATCTGGTCGGTTATTAAGGCATCATCCTCTACGTCGTGTCCTTTAATCACAAAAAACTGCTTTTCCCAAAAGCGACCACCCACTGCTCCGATCACGCCTGCGCTGAGAATAATCAGGGGAAAGGGCACATTGAAAAAGAAGATAGCGATAAAGGCCAGCAGTGCCACTCCTATCATGACGCGGTTTTTTAAGGCGCGTTTGCCGATGCGAACAACCGCCTCCACTACAACGGCCATGACCGCCGGTTTCAGGCCGTAAAAGATGGCCTGGACAAAAGTGACTTCCTGGTAGCTGGCGTACAGGATACTTAATCCCAGAATGGTAATGAAGCCGGGCAGGATGAAGAGGATTCCGGCGACCAATCCTCCTTTCATGCCGTGCAGCAGCCAGCCCAGGTAGGTGGCCAACTGCTGTGCTTCTGGTCCGGGCAGGAGCATGGTGTAGTTTAGCGCGTGCAGGAAGCGGTTTTCACTCACCCACCGTTTTTCTTCTACGACAATGCGGTGCATGACTGCCATTTGTCCCGCAGGGCCGCCAAAGCTGTAGATGGCCACGCGCACCCACACCCAAAACGCCTCCCGGAAAGTAATGTTGTGGCTGGGTGCCACCAACACAGGTTGTGTTATAGTCGGTTCTGCCATCTTCACCTTATTGTGTCTGATTTGTAGAGGATAAAGCGGCATAAAGCCCGTCAAAAAGGGCGATGCCGTGTTGTTCCAGTTCGCTGTCCGGCACATTGGCCAGCAGCCAGCCCCGTAGGGTGGCATCAACACCGGCTGTTTCTGGTCGCTGGTAACGGCCATCACGTAAATCAATCTCATGCACAATCTCAGCCATTAAGATGTGTGCCGCCTCACCCAGTTGAAAGGCTTGCAGCATCACTTCAAAGGTACACAGGTTTCCTTGATGGCTGAACTCGGCTCCGTCCATATCAAAACCGACCTCACCTGGTTCCGGTTCGACTGCATAACGGATGACTGCCTCAGGGTTGAGGTAGCGGCGAATGAGCCAGGCACAGGCCAGCCGGTCCACATGGGGACGCGGGCGGGTTACCCATTGTGTTTCCTGGTATTGAGCGATAACGGCATTTGCAATTTGCGGTACGCTGGCATCACTTGGGGTTAACATTTGCTTGATTTGGTTGAGTTTGGCGGTAACGGCCGTTCCTTGTGGACATTGGAAGTAATCAATTCGGGCTACTTCGCTCTGCTGCTTTTGCAATTTGTGGAGTGTATTGTGGAAATCGGCCGTTGTTGCCTCCTCCGCATGGTCCTCAACAACCTGGCGTTCTAATTGGGCCAAAGCCTCCAAGATTTCCTCGTATTCTTCCGCTCTTGCCTGATTAAACAGGGTCATCATCTGCCCATCGTTCAACCCTTCAAACTGAGCCACACTCATTACCAAAGCTTCCCCTTTTGCTTGTTGAATTTCCTGAGCCAGCCATTGAAATGATTCTACACACTCATCGTGTGCAGGCAGGATATAGACGCTGCCGGTCGGGGATACGGCTCCCAACCGACGCAGCCGTCGCCAGAGCGTGACTCTGGGGGTGTTGGCCATTGAGGGGAGGGAGTAGGAAAGAACAATCCATTGCATGGAGTGTATTGTAATTATCATATCTAATAATTGCAATACTTATTACATAAAGCATCCAAGGTAATTTTATCTTGCCTGAAGCCGGCTACTGCTATAAGCTTTCTATCTGAATATATACTCAGATACTCATAAGGGAGTGGCGCGAATGCCGCAACAGCACCCAATTACAGATCAGCCCCAAGGTTTACCAGAAGATATTCTGGCCGATGTTGTCGCTACATTTAAGGCGCTCAGCGACCCTACGCGCGCTCAGCTGGTTTACCTGTTGACTGAAAAAGAGTACAGCGTCAACGAGTTGAGTGAAGGTGTGGCGGTTTCGCCTTCGGCCGTATCCCATCACCTGGCTAAATTGCGGGCCATCCGATTGGTCCGCACCCGGCGCGAAGGGAACCAAATCTTTTACTCAATTGATGATAGCCACGTAGCGGTTCTGTTCCGCGAAGCGCTCTACCATCTGGACCACGTGCGGCAAAACTTGCCCGACCACCCTTATCCCGACTATCTGAAAATCCTACCTGAAAAATAAGGGAGCAGTACATGTCAAAGCACAATCACCTTGATGCTCATCACGATCACCCCCATGACCACGATCATCCTCATCCTCACGACCATGACCATAATGATGGACATCACCATCATGGCAAAGTCGTTTGGGGCTGGATCAGCACTATTTTTCACCTGCATGGACACAGCCATCAACACGGGGAATTGGTCTCCGACCAGGCGTTTTTAGATAACCAGGAAGGCATTCGTACCGTCTGGTTAGCTCTGGCTGCCTTAACCATTACCGCCCTGCTGCAAATAGTCATTGTGGCCTGGAGCGGCAGCGTGGCGCTGCTGGCCGATACTATCCACAATATTGGCGATGGTCTCAATTCAGTCCCACTGCTCATTGCCTTCTACCTGGCACGACGGGCCGCTACCCGCCGCTACACCTATGGGTTTGGCAAGGCCGAAGATGTGGCTGGCATTTTCATTGTCCTGTCTATTGCCATTAGTGCCGGGGTGGTTTTTTATCAATCCATCCAGAAGTTCATCAACCCGGAACCAATGAATAACTTGGGCTGGGTAGCGGCTGCGGCTATTACCGGGTTTATCGGTAACGAAGCCGTTGCCCTGCTGCAAATCCGTACCGGGCGTAAAATTGGCTCCGCTGCCTTGGTCGCTGATGGTCTTCATGCTCGCACTGATGGCTTGACTTCATTGGCTGTGTTGTTGGCCGCTGGTGGGACCTGGCTGGGATTTCCAGTTGTAGACCCAATCATCGGCTTTTTAATTGGCATTGCTATCCTCTTCATCACCAAAGATGCCATCGTAACGATGTGGTTTCGCCTGATGGATGCCATCGAGCCAGAATATATGGAACAGGCTGAAGAGGTTATCTCCCGGGAGCCAGGCGTTGAAGCGTTGGGGCGCCTGCGGATGCGCTGGATTGGGCACCGCCTCCAGGCAGAGGCTATCATTGCCGTTGATCCGCATCTGACTACGCTGGAGAGTCATCATATTGCTGAGCAGGTGCGACATGAACTGTTTCACCAGCTTCCCACGCTTTCCGAAGTAATTATTCATATCGATCCCTGTTTGGAAGAGCCGGGAGCAGCCCATGCATTGACACTGCACCACGAACCGGTGCCGCGCCCTTTGGCTTAAGCCGCAGATAAGAATAAAGACCCATCCGCCAAAAACTTAAGAAGCGGCGAATGAGTCCAGGTTCTATTGACATGTTGTTCTGTTTAGTCAGGCAACAGTTCAGGCAAACGAAATGCGGCGCAGCGTTTGGGCGTTGATAGCCACAATGATGGTACTCAGCGACATCACCAGGGCACCTACGGCCGGTGGCATATTAATGCCCCACGGCGCCAGCACCCCCGCCGCCACGGGAATGGCGACGATGTTGTAGCCGGCCGCCCACCAGATGTTTTGCACCATTTTGCGCTGGCTGGCCCGGCTCAAGGTAATGATTTTCACCACGTCCAGCGGATTGGACTGGACCAAAATGAGCCCGGCCGATTCCACGGCCACGTCGGTGCCGCTGCCAATGGCAATGCCGATATCGGCCCGGGTCAGGGCCGGGGCATCATTGACGCCATCACCTACCATCGCCACCTTTTTGCCCTGCTTTTGCAGTTCGGTCACCTTTTTATCCTTGTCTTCCGGCAAAACCTCGGCAAAGTAGCGGTCGATGTTGAGCTCGGCGGCGACAGCTTTGGCCACAGCCTCACTATCGCCCGTAAGCATGGCTACCTCAATGCCCATCTCGTGCAGCTTTTGGATTGCCTCCCGGCTCTCTGGCCGAATCACGTCGGCCAGGGCAAAGGCGGCGATGACTGAGCCATCACGAATGAGGTAAATGACGGCCTGTCCTTTTTCGCCAGCTTCCTGGCTGAAGTTGGCCATAGATTGGGGCAGCTGGATTTCTAAATGCTCCAGCAAGCGAGGGCCGCCGGCGTAAACGGCCGTTCCCCCCACCATGCCCTGCACCCCGCGACCCTTCAATGCCTCAAAGTCACTCACAGAAGTAGGTTCAACCTCGCGCTCCTGCGCCGCGTCTACTATGGCCCGGGCAATGGCATGTTCCGAATCACGTTCTAGCCCCGCGGCCAGGGCTAATGCCTCATTTTCAGAGATGCCGTCCTGGGTAATGACACGCACCACGCCCTGCTCCCCTTTGGTCAATGTGCCGGTCTTGTCAAAGATGACCGTATCCAGTTCGCGGGCCGCTTCCAATGCCCGCCGGTCCCGCACCAGGATGCCGTTGCGGGCCGAAATGGCCGTGGTGAGGGCCACTACCAGTGGCACAGCCAGCCCCAGGGCATGGGGACAGGCAATCACCAAAACAGTCACAACTCGCTTCAGCACTTCTACATCAAACCCGGTGGCGATAATCCAGAGAACGGCCGTTAACACCGCCGCCGCCAATGCCGCATAAAAAAGATACGCCGCGGCCCGGTCGGCCAGAAGCTGCGTCTTCGATTTGCTCTCCTGCGCCTCCTTCACCAGCCGCATAATGCCAGAGAGGGCTGTGTCTTCGCCCGTAGCGGTGACCTCAAGGCGCAAACTGCCGCTGCCCTCGTTGACCGTGCCGCCAATAGTCTGGCTGGCCGGCTCCTTCTTCACCAGCTTCGACTCGCCGGTGATCATCGCTTCATTCACATCGGAGCTGCCTTCATACACCTGGCCATCGGCGGGGATGGTGGCGCCGGGGCGCACCAGCACCTTGTCGCCGGTTTGCAGTTCGGAGACCGGCACTTTTTCCGTGCCGCCATTGGCATTGATGCGTTCTGCTTCGTCAGGCATGAGCCTGGCCAGTTCGTCCAGCGCGCCCGATGCCTGGCGCACGCTGCGCATCTCCAGCCAGTGGCCCAGCAGCATCACGTCGATCAACGTCACCAGCTCCCAAAAGAAGCTCTCGCCTAAATCGACAAAGAGGGTGGCGATGCTGTAGACAAAAGCCACGGTGATAGCCAGGGAGATAAGGGTCATCATGCCTGGCTGCCGGTCGCGCAGTTCCCAGGTAGCCATTTGCAAAAAGGGCAGGCCGCCATAAACAAAAACCACGACTGACAGAACTGGCGTGATCCAGGTGCTGCCGGGGAAGGTGGCGGCGGTGTAGCCCAGCCAGTTTTGCAGGGCCTCACTAAAAAAGAGAACGGGAATGCTTAGAACCAGCGACACCCAAAAACGGTTGCGGAACATGATTTCGTGCCCGGCGTGGCTGCCATGCCCGCCGTGCCCGCCATGATTACCATGCCCTTCACGTTCACCGTGCTTTTTATGGTCGTCGTGTTGATCGTGCCTCTCATGTTTGCCGTGCTCGTGCGTGTCGTGGGTGGTGTGGTCAGGGTGCTGCTGGGCTCCGTGCCCTTTGTGATGCTGGGTATGATCCATTTCCTCGTGATTTTTGTGCGATTGTTCGCTCATTTTGTTTACCTCTCATAAATCTTTATAGGTGGTTTCGGTCAAGCCCGCTTGCTGCAGCTGCGGGCGGATATGGTGACAATATTGAATGTTGGTAACCACCAGAATGCGGCTGCCGGGATTGTTCTCTGCTGCCCGTTGGGCTGCTTGAGAGAGCTGCTCAATGTGGGCATGGTAGGCATGATTAACCGCGCTGCCGGCCAGCGTCCTGGCCAGACCATACAGCACATTGCCCAGCTCATGCCGCCAGCCTTGGTTGATGGCATCGGGACTTGGGGCAGTAGCCTGTATCCAGGCCAGCAGCTGGCGTACCCAGCCAATGAGCACGCCGCGCCAGCCAACGGCCGTTGCCTGTGGCATCATGGCTGAACCACCAATGGGCACCACAACGATATCTGTCTGGTCCGCCAGCGGCAGGAGTGCCTCGCTGTACTCTACGGGCAAGCTGCTGAAATCCTGCTGCTGCCACTGCTCCAGGCTGATATCCAGACAGAGCAGATCGGGGTTGATCGCCGCTACCAGATCGACAAGGGCTGTCAGATCATAGGGCAGTGGGTCCCGATGAAACTCGGCCAGGGTGCCCAGAACCGCAATCTGGGTTGGATTTTTCGCTCCGTTTTTGTCAACATGTTCCATAAGACTATGATAGGCGGCTCTTGCCATGAACGATACGGCAAAAGCACGGTAGTTACCCCTAGGTGAAATTACGTAGAACTTTTTTCAGAAAAGCCACAGAGGAAAAAGAGGAGATGGAGCAATGAAAACGAATCTCAAAAATCTCTGTGCCCTCTGTGGCTAACAGGTTACTCAAGGCTCAAAGCCGTGCTGCACCGCCCACAAAACGGCCTCGGTGCGAGAGGCAACAGCCAACTTACCGTAGACGTTGCGCAAATGGGCCTCCACGGTGCGCACGCTGAGGAACAGGGTTTGGGCCATGTCTTTATTGGTCATCCCTTGAGCTAACAGCGTCAACACATCACGTTCTCTTTCTGTCAGGGTGTCAATGTCTGGCTGTGAGCGCAGGTCGCCCCGCGCCAGCGCCACCAGCGCCTGGGCGGCCAGCTCTGGCGGCAGCACAATTTCGCCCCGGCTGGCGGCAATGAGGGCGCGGGTCAGTTCTGGTAGGGTCGCGTCCCGGCTCAGGACACCGGTAGCACCGACTTGCAGGAGAGCAATAATCTGGCTGAGATCGTATTCATCAACCAGGCACAATTGGCTGATACGGGGCATAGCTTTGGCTACTTGTTCTACCTGGGGCAACAGCGGTTCTTTGAGATCTAGCAGGACGGCCGTTTGCACACCGTCCAAAGAGAAGGCGAGCAAATCTTCCAGGTGTGCGGCCGTGCCCCAAAGCTCCAGCCCAGGCTGAGGAGCAAGCAAGGCTTCCCAGGCCAGGCGGGGCAGGGTGGCGTCTGCCATGACTACAACTTTTACGGCTGTCGGGGCAGATGTCATTTTCCTCTTTAGCTCCGTACAGCGGCATTTTGCCTGATTTGCTTACGCCAAACTGTAATCAGGTAGATGATGATGAGGGCATCGACAGCATATTCAAAGATTCTAAACTCACGTCCGTAATAAGCCGCTTCCCAGTAGCTGACAGGGCTTGGAAAACGGTAGCGCCAGTTTAGAGGAAAGAAGAGCAAAGGACCATCGCTGTTGTGAGTAAGAATGTCGATGACACTGTGAAACAGAGTGCCGACAGTTAGCCAAAACAATAGACGTGCCCAGCGCTGCTCTCGCCGCATTCCCCAGTACCCTATGGTAAGCAAAACAAAATTGATCACCAGCGAATGGAAGAAGTTGTGGCTGATTATCCAGACTGGGTCGGTAAAAAACAAATCAAAATGTAAGTATTCCATCACACTACCGCTGGTTGGAGAAACGGCAAACCAACGATAGTAAAGCTCGTAGCCCAAGGTAAGAAGAACCAGCGGGAGATCGGGTAGAATAGAACCTGCCAGGAGAGATATTTTGGAACCAGTTTGGGTGAGTGATGGGGCTTTACGAGCCAGAACGGCCGTTAATAAAAAGTGTGATGGTGTTTGCATCCTTCTCTCTTGTCGAGCTCCTGTTTTCTTTATGAAACGATTGGAGTTCAATGATCCTTAAACGAAACCTGGAGGCACGTCCCTTTTCTCGGGGCTGACTCAATCTGCAGCCGCGCCCCAATAGATTCGGCGCGTTCCTGTACGCCCAGCAAGCCAAAATGTCCGGCCGGAGCCATTTCTGCCGGGCTTTCTGGGACAACAAAGCTTTCACCATTGTCCTCTATTGCTAGCGTTACTTCTTTTTCGCTGAACTGCAGAGAAACCTTTGCCTGATTGGCATTTGCGTGGCGTACAACGTTGGTTATTCCTTCCTGGGCAATACGATACAAAGCCAACTCTGCGTTGGGTGGGAGTCTGCGCTCTTCGCCAGTTTTCTCAAAAATGATGGCCAGCCCGGTGGCCTGGCTCATATCTCGCCCCAGCATTTCCAGGGCCGGAATAAGCCCCAAATCTTCCAGGTAAATCGGCCGTAAATCTTTCGTGAGGCGGCGCAGGCCGGCCACGGTTTGCTCGGCCATTTGCTGCATCAGGGCCAGTCTGTCCTTGTTTGTTTCATCCTGCAGCGATAGTTGTGCGAGTTGGATTTGCTGGTTCAGGGCAATGAGGGACTGGATGGTGTCGTCATGTAATTCGCGGGCCAAGCGGCGCCGTTCTTCTTCCTGACCTGTGGTAACCGCGCTCAAATAGCCCCGCAGACTTTGCTGGGCCAGCTGTACTTTCCGGGCCATATGGATTAACTCTGCTTGCAGGCGTTGAATTTCATTGATGCCACCCACAGATTCTTCGATAGCGGCAAAATCGCCCCAACCCAATTCCGTTGCTTTTTTCTCCAACGATTGCAGCGGCTGTACAACCTGACGTATGCCAAACCAAAGGGCAGTCAGCGCAATGACCAATACCGGAATCAGAATGAGAGGCGCCAGTTCAGTGGTGCGCAGCAGTGGATCAGTTGCGGCGCGCCACGGTTCTTCAATGACCAGGGCCCAACCAACAGGCGTGATCGGACTGAAAGCAATAACGTGTTCCTCACCGTCGATGGTAAGGTACGTGGTGCCGCTCTCACCACGCAGCGCATCGGCTGCGCCGGGCTGGTTTTGAGCCGGCAAGTCAGCCCAGAGCAGTGTGCCCGTCTGGTATAGTACATCCCCGCTGCCTGTAACTAGGTAAGCGGTAGCCTGGTCATTTCCCCCAAAAATGTCCGCCGTTGCCCGACGAGCCAGGGATGTGGGGGAAAATGCGCCAACGGCCGTAATCTCCCCCGCCGTCGCCACGACCAAAACCAGGACTTCACCTTGTTCTGGATCCGTAAAAGGCGGCAAGAAAAAAGCAGCATCGGTGGATGAAGGAGATGGAAAATCACGCAAACGTTCTGGTACAGACCGCGCCAGCCAGATTTCAGGACCATTGGAAGCGGCCATGAAGGTATCGTTGGCCGCGAAGAGGGCAATGCCCCCTTCAAAATCTGGCAGCAAGTAGGCAGCATCGGCCAGAGCGTGTTCGGGACCTGTGGCCGCGTTGGCCGCTTGCAGCGCTACGCTTCGAATCGCCGATTGCCGATGGTTAATTTGCTCAGTGATGGCGGCAGCAGCGGCGCGGGTAGCCCGCTCATCACGCTCGCCGACCATGATGCGCATAGTACGCTGGTGTAAACCCAGACTGCCAAAGGCAATCAGCATCAGCAATGCCGTCAGGGGCAAAACCGTAAGGATAAAAAGCTGAAGGGGCAGACCAGGGATACGTCGCCAACGTCTTGAACTCAATCGGCTATCTCCGCCGGGATGAGCCCCTGAGAGACAGCTTTCATGACCGCTTCTGTTCGACTGCTGGCATCCAGCTTTTGATAAGTCTTCGCCAGATGCCCCTGAACGGTGCGGTCGCTAATATCCAGCTGCACCCCTATTGCCTTATTGGTATACCCTTTTCCTGCCAGCGTTAGCACTTCCAATTCGCGTTCGGTTAGCTTCTCAAAAGATGCCTGATCAGAACCGGTACGGCTGGCAATTTGGTTCATCAAGCGGGCCGTGATAACTGGGTCCAGGGCCGACTTTCCCTCGTGGACATCTCGTACCGCCTGCAAAATGTTTGTCGGAGAAGCGGTTTTAAGGACGTAGCCGTTGGCCCCTGCTTGCAGCACCGCCATCACGTAAGGATCGTCATCGTAGGCAGTTAAGATCAGGACACCTACATCGCGATGATGGGCGCGTACCCAGCGGGTAACCTCGATGCCAGTGGCCTTGGGCATCTGGATGTCTAACACGGCAACGTCTGGTTTGTATTGAGCAATCAGGTCACAGGCCATTTGGCCATCGTCGGCCTCGGCCACAACGATGATGTCATCGGCCTGTTCCAGGAATTGGCGAATACCGGCGCGAACAACGGCATGATCATCTGCTAATAAAACCCGAATGGGATCACTCATAAGTACCTTTGTGATTAGAGATTGGAGACTGGAGATTAGATGCTAGGGAATGTCTACTTTCCGAGTTCCAATCTTATCTTTGCCTTCTGGAATTTCAAGGATATTTTGTTTGCGGTTTCTGTAAAAGCGGGAAAGTTCTTGAAAATAAGCAGAGCCGTTGCTCCCGCTTTTACTTATGCAATCGGCCAATCACCTTTGGTTTTTCTGCAAGTGCTTTTTGCCGATTGCATCATTGAAGGTCAGGTGTAATCGCGGGTAGGCAAACCAGACGACGCCCAGGCCAAACAAAATTCCGGTCAGGAGCCGCATCCAGGCATTGAAGGAGCCGAAGCTATCGCCCACGTAAAAGGTAGCGGGAAAGGCATCGTTCGTCAAGGCAGCCAGCCAGCCGTTTGTATAGCGAAACCCACCGCCGATGCCGCTGAACAATTCACTCAGGATGTGCGTCGTGCCATCGACAGCCATTGGCAGGAGAAGCAGGAGAAAGCCCCATAAAGACAGTGGCTTGAGCCTTCGGCGCAGCGGCCAAAGGGCAAGCCCAAGGAGCAGCGGGCTGGTGTACATATAAACCATGCGGTCTGACCAGGCAACTTTCCAACCTACGGCCGAATTGCCAACAAACTGGCGTAGAATCAGGGGATTAGCGGTATCTTGCCAAATGGCCTGGACAGTATCTAGGGGAATCATAGGACTGGGACCAAACAGAAAAAAGGAGCGCTGCGGCATTTGATGACACAAAACGCTGTAGGTGAGATAGATAGCATTACCAGCCCTTTCCCAACCTTGTTCCATAAATATGGGTGCCAGGAAAGGTAGACCGTTGAAGACGATGAGAATGATGGTGATGGCAAGCAGCCAACGACGACTAAACCAATAGAGGGCTTTTTTGAGGAAGATGGCGGTGCCACGGCCGTTTTTACTCAATGAAGGTGGCCATAAATACGATCCTTCGAATTTAATGGTGATCGCCGTGCGGCTGACCACTTGATGAATCACTTTTCAGATATTTCTCTGGCTCTTTATCAAAAGCAGTTTTGCACCCAGGGGCGCAAAAGTAGTAGGTCTTACCTTGATATTCTGACGTGATCGTAGCTGTTTTCTCTTCCACTTCCATACCACATACCGGATCAATTGCCATGATTTTTCTCCTTTCAATTTACTCTACTTAGGTAATAACCAACCTCTTGAATTGTTTCATAAAGCACGTTTAAGCCAATCTCGTCGTCAGCTATTGTAACGGCCGTTTCCCCAGTTTGTAAATGTACATCGGCTGCCACAAGCCAGGAATGTCCATAGTCCTTCCATTATTCCGCAAAGCAGGCTACAAAACCAGCGCTAAACGCTTGGCGCCGCATAGGCCATTTGGCGTATGCCAAAATGACATTTGTCACCATTTTTCTATGATGCGCCATTTGGCGCTCGTTGCCGGCCTTTCATTTTTCTATGCTTACCGTATGCAATTTTTGGAGATGGCTTTATGACGCGCAGCAAACGCATTTTGTGGCCCTTAAGTTCAGGATTGGCCGGTTCCAGCTTGCTGGCACTGCTTTACTTTGGCCTTGTTTCCTGGGCTGAAAGCCCGCAGCATGCCCTGGACCTGTTTTGGGAAGATCGCTGGATTGTGGTGCCTATAATTCTGGGTTTTGGTGTGCAGGCGGCGCTCTACATCATCCTGAAAAAGCGGCTGTTTGTGCCTGTGACTCATACTGGCCCCAGCGGCGCTTTAACCGGGGCTGGCGGCGGCATGTCCACAGTAGCCATGGTCGCCTGCTGCGCCCACCATGTCACGGATGTACTGCCCATTCTTGGCTTAACGGCGGCGGCTACGTTTTTGGCCGAGTACCGGATTGCTTTCATGCTGGTGGGCCTGGGCACAACGATTTTGGGCATCATTTACATGCTCGTCATTTTAATGAAGGCAAGACGGCAGGCGCTGCAATTCACAGTGGCGGCGGTGGAGGCTCTATGAAACGCAACATTTTGCTGATTGCAGGATTGTTTTTAGCTGGATTTTTAGCGGCATGTGGCAGCGAACCGGCCGCGCAGCTGCCAATTGTTGCGACGGCTGAAGAGGCGGCAAGCGAATCGACTGCTCCAGAAGAAACGGCCGTGTTGGATACGGCCGTAGACGAGCAAGGTGCCGTCAGTGTGGCCGTAACGCCAGTAGATCTGAGCCTGGAAGCAGCCACCCTAGCCTTTGAAGTGGTGATGGACACCCACTCGGTGGACCTGAGCATGGACCTGGCCGAATTGGCTACGCTGACCACGGATAACGGCCGTACCGTGTCGGCCACACTCTGGGACGCTGTGCCGGGAGGCCACCATGTGTCTGGGATGCTCACGTTTCCGGCGGTTGTTGAGGGAACGGCCGTGCTTGAGGGCGCTGCTGAGTTAACCCTGACACTTACTGGCGTCGATTCACCAAGTCGCACCTTCACCTGGTCACTTAATCAGTAGTTTGCAAAAACATCGTAATCTTAAGGAGTTAAAGTATTATGAAAGCAAGGATTCGTCAAAAAAATTCGTCCCGGGAAACAGGCCAAAATAATAGCTGGTTGATGGTAATGCTATTAATCATTGGCGCGGTGCTGCTGGGTGTGGGTCTTGTCTCTTATATCACCTCACCGCCATCGGCCAATGCTTCAACAAAATACGATCCTGCCGATGTGGTGACTGATCAACCTGTGCTGGCTGTTCATGACATGGGTGAAGGACCAGCTATTTCCTTCTTGCCCGCCAGCCAGGCTCAGCCAAAAATACAGATACCAGAAAAGAGCTTTAACTTCGGCATGATCGGCCCGCGGGATGTGGTCGAGCGAGAGTTTATTATTCGCAACGTGGGCGATGCCCCGCTAACGATTAGCCGGGCCTACACTACCTGCGGCTGCACCACGGCCGAAATCTCCGCCAGCGTCATTCCACCGGGCAAAGTAGCCACTATCAGGCTCATCTTTGATGCCGGATTCCACGACGCGTCTGGGCAGACGGTGCGTCGGGGCTTGATTATCGAGAACAACGACCCGCAGCAGTCCCAGGCAGAAATCTGGGTCCAGGCGGCGGTGCGGTCAAATTAAAGGAGGAAGGATGACCATGAAGCGGAAACATTGGGTTTTGATGATTTTGGGCTGTGGCCTGCCTTTGCTGGGATTAACGGCCGTCTACCTCTTCAAATTACAGTTAAGCAGCGTCTTACTCTTTGGCCTGGTGCTTCTGTGCCCGGTGCTTCATTTGCTGATGCTGCGCGATCATGCCGGGCACGATTCTTCAAATCCTGGGGTTCATAATGGCTGACATCGTTTCAGAACCGCCAAAGAGGTTGATATGAATGATGACATCTTTGAAAACACGGCCGTTCCCCGGCAAAGCAGCTGGCGACACTTTCTTTTATTGGCCGGTGCATTTGGATTAACTTTGGCGCTCATCCTGGCCCGGGCACCAGCCAAAACCGAGTCGTTAGCCAACAGGGGTGCCGGCCCAGGCCAACCTGCCCCAGCGGCAGGTACACCCATCGAAATTAACCTGCCGGAGCAGCACCAGCTGCCGGTTAGCTGGGGAGATTTAGGACCGCGGCTGGTGGCTGCTGGCGCGATTGACGCTGAGCGCTTTATTCAACTTTATGCTGATGGGGGACGGCCGTTAACCGCCGCCCAACAGGAACTGCTCTTTACCGCCAGCCATGAACCTATCGTCATCGACTATCAAAATTCGCGATTTGTGCTCAACTTCTTTTGGGCGTTGGGGCTGGTGAATCAGAACCCAATTCTCACGGAAGGGCCAATGGTGCAGCAGAGTGATGGGGACATCGGCCGGTTTGCCTCAACCGGCGGCTGGACGTTGGGCCATCACCCGGCTACCGAGTTGTATGCCAGCGCCCCGCTGGTTTCGCTTACGCCGGAGCAGCAAACACGGCTGGAAAAGGTAGTGTATCACGTCTACCGGCCCTGCTGCAACAACCATACCGCTTTCCCCGATTGTAATCATGGTATGGCGATGTTGGGCTTGCTGGAGTTACTGGCTAGCCAGGATGCCACGGTGGCAGAGATGTTTGCGGCGGCCAAGGCAGTAAATGGGTTCTGGTTCCCGCAGCAGGTGGTGGAAACGGCCGTCTTCTTCAAAGCAACCCTGAATCTTGATTATGCCGACGTTGATTCCCGCGTGGCCACCGGGCCTGAGGTTTTTTCCGGCAGGGGCTACGGGCAGGTACGCCTATGGCTGGTCGCTAACGATCTACTGGGCCAGCCTCAAGATGGCGGCAGCTCTTGTGGTACATAACGGCGAGCCTTTTAGGATTTCCCCCACAATTTTTTGGATGAGTGATATGAAAAGTAAACGTGCAATTTCTGCCATGATTGTTTTATTGCTTCTGGTGGCGCTTGGGTTGGCTGGCTGTGGGGGTAAGGATACGGCCGTAAAGCACGCCCACCCTATGGCACCGCTGGATGAAATGCCAGACCGGGTGCAGGATTCAGGCTGGAAAATTCGTGAAAGCTATCAATTTGCCACGGCCAACCTGGAGCTGACGGATGCCATTCCCTGTTACTGCGGCTGTGTCGGGTTGGGGCATACCTCGCTCTACGACTGTTACGTGGCAGGTGTGGATGAAGCAGGCGAGACACAGTTTGATGAGCACGCTGAGTATTGTTCCATTTGCAATGACATTACCCTGGACACAATGCAAATGGTGGATGAAGGCAAAAGCACCTCAGAGATCTTTGCCCAAATTGAAGCGGATTACGCGCGTTTTGGTCCGCCGACAGAAAAGCTGGAAAACGGAGAATCATAAATGAAAAAATGGTTGAGTTTGATGGCCTTCATTGTTTTGGCTGTGGGATTGCCTGGCTGTAGTGGACCGCCCCAAATTTCGGTGCCTGAAGCTAGCTTGGCTTTAGGCGATGTGGTGAATGGGGAAATTGTGACCCGCGAAGTGACGGTACAAAACGTTGGCGAGTCTGACCTGATCATCAAAACGGTAACAACCTCCTGCGGCTGTACGGAAGCGGCCGTTTCTCCCATGCGCATCCCTCGTGATGGCCGCGGTACCCTGACAATCCGCTTTGATTCAGGCGCACACGGGCCAGACCTGACGGGACAGCTCATTCGGCAGGTATTTATTGCCACCAATGATCCGCAGCAGCCGGAAATCGTTGTGGAGCTGGAGGCCAACATCCTGCCGCCATCTGAACCATAGGCCACTTGGCTTATGACCTATGCGCCAAACGGCTCAAGGCATGGCCAGCCAAACCGTACTAAAATTGGTCATTACCGGGTGGTTTGCGAACCACAGAAAGTGTTTTGAAAAACAAGACGAGTTTTCTCTGTGGTTTGCTCAAGTAAAAGCCAAATTTGCGCCCGGCTTGCTTCTAAAATCTTTTTGGCTTTTACAAACAACCCCTCAACCCTCAATGTAAGGAGAAAAACTGTGAAAAGATTCGTTGGCTTTTTGGTGATACTGCTGTTATTAATCCTCGCCGGCTGCGGTTCGGCTGAACTAACGCCGCCGCCGGCATTGTCGCTTTCCCTGCTGGCTACCGACATTGCTTTTGACAAAGAGCGTATTGAAGTGACAGCCGGGCAACCAGTAAGAATACTGTTGAATAATGAAGGGGCACTGGAACACGATTTTAGCATCATGGAAATCCCCCATGCGGGGGACGTAATGGCCGAAGAAATGGAAGAAGAGGCGGGGCATGATACGCATGACATGAGTGAACTGGATGTGGACCCAGAAGTTCATGTCGCTGCCCCAATTGGCAGCCGCAGGAGTGTTGAATTTACGCCATCTACTCCTGGCGAGTATGAATTTTTCTGCGCCGTAGCTGGACACAAGGAAGCAGGTATGGTCGGTACGTTGGTGGTTCAAGCGCCTTAAATCTTCGATCAAAAAGCCTTTGGAAAACGGCCGTTCGCAGTTGCAAACGGCCGTTTTCTTTTGGCTTCAATTCTACAACAACACCGTGACTGATAAAGCGTCGGCCAGCTGCTATTGCCAAAGTGGTTTGATACTGCGCAAATTTCTGTTGCCCTGGAACAAATGTTTCGTTACAATCCTGTTGCGTGCAGGGCGCATCCTGTCTGCGGAAAGGGATTATCCCACCGGCTAACAACCCCATAACCAATTCTGATGATTTTCTTTTGACCTGTTTAGCAGACACCAGGGCCATAACCAAAAGGAGATCAGTATGTCAAATCAACTCCCCCCAAATCCTAATCTTGTCTATTTGAAGAAGCAGGCGAAGGCTTTGCATAAGCAATTGCAGGCTGGTGACCCGGCTGCGGCCGTTCGCTGCCAACAGTCTTATCCTCAAGGGGTGAACCTGACTACACCCAAATTAAGCGACGCCCAACTGATCATCGCCCGCGAGCATGGCTTTGCCACTTGGCCTCGGCTCAAGCACTTTATTGAAGGTGTACACGGCCGTTCCCTTTACCGTGCCTTTGAAACAGACATTAACTACTATGAAGGACGGGCCTTTGGCCTGCACAGCGTTTACCAGACTGCACAGCCGCGCGCCTTAAATTTGATTCGCCAGTCCCACCCCAACTTTGCCACGGCCAGTGACGAGGCCATCATCCAGGCCGACTTTACGCTGGAAGATGCCCGCCTTGTGTTGGCCCGCGAACATGGCTTTGCCGATTGGCCAGCTCTGGCTGCCCATGTCGAACGCCTGGCTCAAGGGGAGGTTATTGAGCCGTTCCGCATCGCTTTTCAGGCCATCAAAGAAGATGATCTAGATACCTTCAGGCAAACCCTTGCGGCCCAGCCCGAGCTGGCAACGACCCCCGGAACCAATGGCAATGGACTGCTGCACCTGGCGGCCGACTTTGGCCGGGTAGAGATGCTCAGGCTGCTGCTTGATGCCGGGGCCGACATCAACATGGCCAATAACAAGGGCTGGACCCTGCTCCATTGTGTCGCCTACGCTTCGGCCGATGGGCTGCCCGGCGGGCCAGAAATGCTCATTCGTTTTATTGATTTACTCCTGGCGGCCGGAGCTGATGTCACCGCTGAAGCGCACGGTGCCGGCGGCACGCCCCTGATGCAGGCGCTCTTTTGGGGGCATCGTCCACAGGCGGAGCGGCTGGCTCAGGAAGGAATCTATCCTTACAACCTGCGTGCCGCTGCCGGTCTGGGACGTCTTGACTTCATGCCCGATTTCTTTCACCCGGATGGTTCACTCCAACCTGAGGCCGGGCAAAAACGAGCTTTTCACCGGCCGCACTCTGGCTTCCCCCCGTGGACACCTGCGGATGATCGGCAAGAGATTTTGGATGATGCACTGGTTTATGCGGCTAAAAACGGCCGTACCCCCATCCTGGCTTATCTCCTCGACCAGGGGGCCAACATCGACGGTGAACCTTACAACGGCACGGCCCTCTTCTGGGCCGTCTCCTGCGAGCAGACGGAAACCGTGCGCTGGCTGCTGGAACACGGGGCCAACGTGCACCATATCGCCAGCTTTGGCGGCGAGAAAAACATCATGGCGCTGCACATGGCGGCCTGGGGTGGGCACTTGGAGCTGGCCAAAGTGCTGTTGGAATACGGCGCCGAGGCCACCTACCACGAACCGCGCTATGGCAGTTCCCCGGTTGGTTGGGCTGATCATATGGGTCACCACCAATTGCGTGACTATTTGCTGGAACATGCCCCCCTTAGCCTTGACGATGCGGCTTTGTACGGCCGTCTAAAATAGCAAATACCGGTTCTCACAACCAGCCTTTTTCCTCGGCCAGCCGTGCTGCTTCTATCCGGTTCTGTGCTTCCATCTTGTGAATGGCTGTGGAAAGATGGTTACGCACCGTGCCCTCTGTCACATAGAGTTGGGCGGCTATATCGGCAATGCTGGCGCCAGTCAGCGATGCCTTCAACACATCACGCTCCCGGTTGGTGAGTGGGTTACGGCCGTCACTTAAGGCTGAAAGAGCCAACTCTGGGTCAACGACGTGCTCACCGGCCATCACGCGACGAATGGCCACAGCCAGGTCCGCTGCCGGGGCGTCTTTGAGCAGGAAGGCGGTGGCCCCACTTGCCATCGCCTGGCGCAAATAGCCGCTACGGCCGAATGTGGTGAGAATAGCAATCCGGCACGATGGCAGCTGCTGGTTTAATGCCTGTGCTGCCTCCATCCCGCTGTTCCCGGGCATTTCAATATCGAGGAGGGCCACGTCAGGCTGGCATTCCAGCGCAGCAGCCAGCACCTCGTCGCCGCGGGCAACCTCGGCCACGACCTCGATGTCCTCCTCCAATTGCAGCAGCGCCGCCAGGGCACCACGCACCATGCCCTGATCTTCTGCCAACAACACTCGAATCATGCTGCTCGCTCCTGTCTGGTCTCAATCCGTTGCCGGGGGAGCCTGACAACAAGGCGAAAGCCCAAAGCGCCTGCCAGCGGGGCTGGGCCAGACTGAGCAGAGCCGCCCAGCAGCCTGAAACGCTCGGCGAGTCCTATCAGGCCGCTGCCCATGTGAACAGGATCGCTGTTCTGACCAGTGTAGCCATCATTATGTACTTCTGCCTGAATGGTTTCATTGGTATGGCTAATGCGAATCTGGCACTGGCGGGCGCGGCTGTGGCGAATGACGTTGGTCACTCCTTCACGCACCGCCCAGGCCAGCGCCGCGTCTGCTTCTGAAGGCACTGTCGCCACAGCATTATCAATCGAACAGGCAATCCCGGCCGCCTCCAGTATTTCTCGCGCTCCGTCCAGTTCGCTGCCTAACGATGGCTGGCGGTAGCCGGACACGGCCGTGCGCACCTCGCGCAGCGCCTGGCGGGCCACACGCTCCACGTCTTTAATTTCCTGCGCCGCGCGAGCCGAATCTTTCTCTATCAGCCGCCCGGCCAGTTCACTCTTCAGGGTAATCATGGACAGGGTGTGCCCCAGCAAATCGTGCAGATCGCGGGCCAGCCGCAGCCGCTCCTCCATGACTGCCTGGCGGGCCAGCTCGTCTCGTGCCGCGTGCAATTCGCGCAGGGCGTCTGCCAGGCGAGCCACGCCGATCATGTCCACGCCCAAACCCCGCACCAGCAGCACCAGCGGTACAATGTGCAACCAATCACTCCCGGCGATGCCCCCACTTATCCCCACGCTGACACCCAGCGTGAGCAGCGTCAGGGCCACAACGACGATGAAAGCGCCGCCCGCCGGGAGAGCGATACCGACCATGGCACTGACGCCGACAAAAAGCCAGAGAAAGGCGCTACCGTACACCAGGCTCAGGGTGAGCGTCAGTGCCGTGAGGCTCGTAAGCACCAGCAGTGACGTGCGCAGCCCAATTGGCCGCTGTGTTTCGTGGGTCAATGGGTGCGGCCACATGAACCAGGTATAGCAGATCACAAAGATGGCCAATCCGGCAAGAGTGATGAGCAAGTGGACGGCCGTCAGCGGCGTCTGCACCAGAAAGAGAATGGGAAACAGGAGGCACACCAGCCACGCCTGGGCATAGGCGCGCCAGAGGCGCACCGAGATGCCGCTGGCGGCCACAATCTCCGGCAGCCCGCGCAGACTGAGCAGAGGGTGGTGGCGCAGCCACTCCCAATTTCTAAGCTTGTGTACCCATTTCACGGTCATTGTTTTGCCGACCTCAATTGCAGTCCTGCTTGCTTCACACCTTTATTCTAAACCTTTTGCCTGCGTTTGATCCAGAACGGCAGGCCGGAGACCAGGCCCAGCGCCAGGGCAACGGCCATTGTGATGATAGAACCAACGAGGGCTGGTTTGGTGGTCATCAAGAAGACAATGCCAAGCACAATGGCAGCGGCCGTTTGCAGCCCAGTGGCTAAGATCGGGTCGTGAATATGCTTGCCAAGCGCTGCGGGAATCGGACCCGCTTCTGCCTCGCCAGCCAGCTTGACGACAGCCTTCGTCCGTGGTTCGATGACGCCGGCAATGAGGGGCAGAATGAGCACAATGATACTGCCCAGGGCCACGGCAATCCAACCAATCTGCAAATTCCAGGCGGTCAGCCCCATGTACAGACCGGTGGTAATGGTGAGCAGCGCCCCGGTTGTGGAGATAATGTCGGCCGTTCGGACCAGTCCGGCGATGAGGCGCACCTGCTCCACGCGCTGCGCCCGCCGCAGTGGCGTCAGGCAAAGCAGTTGCACGCCAAGGCCAATAAAAATGCCGATGTCACCGGCAACGTGTAAAAATAGAGCGAGGGTATAGTGATTCATAATAACTCCACACGGCCGTTATTGCCATCCACACGCACACGCTGCCCGGTTTGGAGCCGCGTGGTTGCCTGATGCACACCGACAACGGCTGGAATACCGTATTCGCGGGCCACAATTGAGCCATGTGTCATCATCCCGCCAATTTCCATCACCAGGCCACCCGCCGTCAGAAACAGGGGAGTCCAGCCGGGATCGGTGGCGGGACACACCAGGATGTCGCCAGGCTCCAGGCTTGTGTTGCGCGGGTCCAAAATCACACGGACCTGACCTTCGACAGTGCCTGGCGAGACGCCGTTACCAACGAAAACATTTTCACTCGCGGCCGCATCGCGCACGCCCTCGTAGAAGGCTTCACCCGTGCTGAGGAGGATGCGCGGCATCTGTTTACGCAGGCGCTCACGTTCGTAATCAGCGCGATTAGCGGCGACGATGCTTTTTAAATCGGCCGTTTCCGCCTCAGCGAAGCGCTTGAGTATCGCCAAGGGGACGAAAAAAATATCCTCGGCGCTTTCCAATGCGCCCTGGGCCACGAGTTTCCGGGCGTGGCGCAGCAAGGCAGCGCGGTAGATGGCATAGACACGGGCGATGTAGAACAGCGGGACCTCGCGCAGTCCACCGAGGGCGCGTAAACGCCGGATAAGGCCCCCCAGCAGCCGGGCACGCAGCCAGCCGAAGCGCATGTGGCGGGCACGTTCAACAAATTCTCTGGTCAGGCGTTCGGCCTGTTCCACCCGCTGCCGGAATAAAACGTCGGGTGCCTTGGCCGGGTCTTCCAATTGAAGATAACCGATCAGCGTTTGCATGATGGGTGTCGGATCATCACGCCAACGTCTCCGTCCTAGATCAATTTCGGCCGTGCCGCGAATACCATACGCTTGCAAGAATTCATCAAATGCCTGCTGTGCGGTCGCGGGCAGTTGCCCCTGGCGATAGACGTCGGCCAGGGCTTCGGCGGATTGGGTACGTATTATTTCAAACGCCTGGGCATCGCCGCGAATCCGCTGTGCGGTCGCCCACAGATTCAAATTCATTTCCACTGTCACGTTGCCGGGCAGGCCGTGCATCAGCTGCCAGGCAGCTTCCGGCGGCTCGCCCAGCCAATCTGAGAGCCAGCGCGCCAATAGTGGCAAACCACCGGATACCACCGGCATCACAACGGGCATGATGTTAAACGATATGCGTTCAGCGTGGGGCAGGTCGTCTGCCATCGCCCGTAGGCACGCGGCCAGATCGCCGGCGACCTTAGCATGATGTTGAGCTTCGGCAATATATTGCTCGGCCTCGGCGATGAGGCGAGGTCGAACCTGCTCTGGCCTGAGCAAAGCGGCCAGGAGGCGGCGCAGGATAGGCAGCAAGGACAGGAAAAGCGAGACCATGCGCCCTCCCGTGAGGACTCGTTTGGGCGTGACACGCCCCGCTTCTACCAGGCGGAGGAGCGTTTGCTGCGCCCCCGGCTCTGTGTCAGCCAGCAGCGCCAGCCCGATCTTTTGCAAACGCAGGTCGCTAGCCATATCGGTAAAATCGAGAAACAGGCGGCCCCCGGCTTCAGGCAGAATCTGGTGCGGTGAACGCTGGATGCGCAGCCGCTGGAACACACCGCTGAAAAGCAGGCGTAGCGTGTCAATGCCTAACGGGGTCAGCGGCTCACTGACTCCTTGAATAGCATTGAAATTAACGTAGATGCGCAATTCTTCAGCGGGGGCGGTATTCTCAGGCAGCGGATACAGGGAAGTAATGGGTCGTGATTGCAGCAGGTAAAGTTGCCGGTCAGCCCAGGCCCATTCGATATCTTGCGGCGAGCCGAAAAGGGTAGCTACTTGCGCCGCAATTTGCGCCAGTTCAATAACCTGCGCCTCTGGCAACGCTTGCGCTTGAGGGTCGTGACGCTGGACCTGCTCAGTCCCACCAGCAGCGCGGGGCATAATAGCCATCTCTTTCGCACCTAACTTGCGTTCAATTACTTCCCACCTGGCTGAATTGACAACATAATGGTCGGCGTCAACCTGCCCGGAGACAACTGCTTCGCCCAGGCCAAAGCTGGCCTCAATGGTCATCTCGTCACGGCGACCGGTCACGGGATTGGCAGTGAAAAGAACGCCAGATGATTCGGCCACGATTAGTTTCTGGACCACTACTGCCAGCGCTACTTCGTCAGCCGGAATGGTATTGCGTGCCCGGTAGGCGATGGCGCGGGCTGTCCACAAACTGCCCCAACACTGTTTGACTGCCTCAAGCACGGCATCCTCACCAACAACATTGAGATAGGTATCCTGTTGGCCGGCGAAGGCCAGCCCTGGCAAATCTTCGGCAGTGGCAGACGAGCGTACGGCCGAGGGAGGGCAGGAAAGTGCGTGGTAAGCGGATGTGATTTGAGCGGCGATTTTGGCGGGCAGCAAACCTTGCTCGAACCAGTCGCGGATTTTGGTAGAGGTGTTTTCGAGAACGGCCGTATCCTCCATCGAAATAGCCTGCACAAGGGCGAGAATGCGCGGCTGGAGTTGGTTGGCTTCAACAAATGTACGGTATGTATCCGTCGTGACGATGAAGCCAGGGGGAACGGCAAAGCCAGCGCGTCCAAGGCTGGCGAGGTTTGTGCCTTTGCCTCCGGCGCGGGCCAGCGTCGCCTCCGTGGATGAGAGGGGTAAAGTATAGTTTGACATCTTATCGTCCTGTTTCTGTTTTTTCTTAAAAGTATAGGGGTGGAGAGAAATGACAGGAAGTGAAGTCTGTCGTGATTCTGCTCGCGACAATTGTGCTGATTGCCTCTATGACAAATGTCATGAAGGCTGGACTGCGTGGGTATTTATTGAGGGCGATGGCTTTTTCACAGCCTGACCAATCCGGCGCGAATGGCCAGAATGGCTGCCTGGGTACGGTCGGCCACGTCCAGTTTTGAAAAAATTGTGCTGACGTAATTCTTCACAGTGCCATCCGTGAGAAACAAAGCCTGGGCAATTTCGGCATTGCTCAAACCCGTCGCCAGCAGCCGCAGAACTTCACGCTCACGGTCGCTTAGGTCGTTGATCAGGGTGCGGTCTGGTGATGCCGGGGCCGGTTGGTGAGTGACGTATTTGAGAATTTTCCCCGCTACCTGCGGATCAAGATGGCTCCCCCCCTGCACCGTGCCCACGATGGCTTTGACCAACTCCTCCTGGGGTGTGTCTTTTAACAAATAACCGGCCGCACCACAGCGAATCGCATCGACTACCCACTCGTCATCATCGTAAGTCGTTAAAACCAGCACGCGCACATCTGGAAATTGTTCACAAATCTCCTTCGTTGCCCGTATCCCGTTCATCCGCGGCATTTTGAGATCCATCAGCACCAGGTCCGGCTGCGTGGTGCGCGTCAGCTCGATGGCCTCTATCCCGTTATTGGCCACTCCAACAACTTCTATTTGGGGCACAGGTTCCAGAATGGCGCGTAATCCCTCACAGACAATGGCCTGATCATCACAAATCAGCAGGCGAATGGTTCCCTCTGCCTGGTTGGTCATCGCCTGCCTCCATACAAAAAGGTAACCTGTGTCCCCTGCCCGACCTGGCTCTCGATTGACAGATTCCCACCGATCATTTCGGCGCGCTCGCGCATCCCCAACAAGCCGTAATGGCGCTCCTCGCCGGGAATAGCTGGCTCAAATCCGCATCCATCATCGCAAAGGATCAGTCGCAATCCATCGCGCTCCCGGTTCAAAACCACCTGGACATTTTGCGCCTGGGCGTGGTCGGCAACATTGGCCAACGCTTCCTGGGTAATCCGGTACACACACTGCTGGACATCAACCGGCGTGTCGTTGAAATCGTGTTCGATGCTCAGGTCAATGTAAAAATCATACTGGTTGGCGTAGGATTCGGCCAGGGCCTGCACCGCCAGGGCCAGGCCCAAATCTTCGAGAGGCTTGGCGCGCAGATCTTTTAGCGCCCGGCGGGTTTCGGTCAATCCGGCACGGATGTCTTGCAATGAGTGGTTGAGCAACGTGCTGGCTCGCTCCAGGTCCAGGTGCAGCATCGACCGCACGCCTTCCAGTTCAACGGCCACGCCGCTCAGGGTGTGGGCCAGGATGTCGTGCAGCTCACGCGCTAGGCGGTTGCGCTCCCGGCTGACTGTCAGTTGTTCCAGCGTGGCGGTGTACTGGGCCAGGCGTGTGTTGGCCTCGGTCAGGTGCTGCCGCTGCGCCCGCTGAGTTTTCATCATATCCACGAGCATATGCCCAATCAGGAGGTAAATCACCAGCTGCGCGGCGATGATACCCAGAAGAGAACTGGAAATCATTTCCTGAAACGTCACTGTTTGGGATAGCAGGGTGAGGTTCATTACGGCCGTTACCCCACAAAACAAAACCACCTTGTGTATTGAATATTGCCAGCTCACAATGACCAGGGGAATCAACAATAAAACAATCTGCCGCCAGAGGACAATTTGAGCGAATACTTCTGGTGCATCGCTCCCAGTGCCGTGCAGGTTGATAAATGGAATAAGGATCGGCCCGGCCACGCTTCCGGTAGCGTAAAAGTTGAGGTAGGGATCGAGAATCGGTCCGACCATAGCCCCGGCAATCCCAAGGGGCAGATACCAGGATTTGAACGCACCCTGCAAGCCGGGAAGCGACAGGTACAAGAGTAACAATACCGGCTCCAAGATGCTAAACACAACCAGAGTGGTTACCGGGGCCTGTAGCGGAAAAGGCACAACCAGCCAATGCGCAATGCCGAGGGCAGTAATAGCCAGTTGCAGGCCAATGAACCGGCGAAAGGTTGATAAGACACCAGGGTCTAGCTCTCCAGTGGATTTCATGGTCCGATTATAACATGAGCCGGTTTTACTTATATATTGACAACAGCCATTTGCCGCTATGACCGCAGTCATATGATGGTGATGACACAGGTCATAGCAGCCTGTTACCCCAGAGACTACAGACAAATCGGCGTTTCTCTTATCCTGGCATCGGTAATCGGTAAACCGAAGTCCGTAAGCCGTAAACCGATCACGGATTACGGATTACGGGTACTTAAAGAGGACAACATATGATTAAGGTAAAAGATATAACGACAAAACACAACAGTCAGGACACAGACAAAGGATCGCCGATTGACCTGCATCGGGTTTCCAAGACCTACGATTCTCCATCTGGACCTTTCACTGCCCTTCAAGATATAAACCTGCACGTCCGGGCGGGGGAGTTTGTGGCTGTGGTCGGCAAATCTGGCAGCGGGAAGACGACGCTGCTAAACGTCCTGGCAGGCATCGATCGGCCGACCAACGGCACGATCACGGTGAACGGAACGCAGGTGGATTCACTTTCAGAGTCGCAGCTTGCCGAATGGCGCGGCCGTACGATTGGCCTGGTCTTTCAGTTTTTCCAGCTGCTGCCGACCTTAACAATTGTTGAAAACGTGATGCTGCCGATGGACTTCATGAAGATCGTTCCAGCCTCGGGACGCCGTTCCAGGGCGTTGCAGCTGCTGGACAGCGTTGGCATTCGCGATCAGGCCGAAAAGCTGCCCGCCAGCCTGTCCGGTGGGCAGCAGCAACGGGCGGCCGTTGCCCGGGCGCTGGCCAACGATCCGCCAATCCTGATGGCCGACGAACCGACCGGTAATTTGGACGAGGCGACCAGAACCGCTGTCCTGGAGTTGTTTGCCAGGCTGAATGCCGGCGGGCGCACGATCATTGTGGTCACGCACGAGCGTGATATTAGCCGCTACACAGACCGGCAGGTGACGCTGGTAGACGGCCGTGTTGCCACCGACACGCAATCTCTGGGAAGACCCTAAGGGTTTGGCATCTCACAAGGTCAATTACTCAAGGGCAAACCCTTAGGGTCTGTATATAAAAAAGGTGATACCGTCATGACTCGACTGCTATTTATCAAACTTTTACGCGATATGCAAACAGCCTGGGAACGCATGGTGATGATGGTTATCGCCATTAGCGTCAGCCTGATCGTCTTTAGCGGCATGTGGTACGCCCGCACCCTGGTGCTCTCCAACACGGCCAGAGGATACCTCAGCACAAATCCTGCCTCCGCCCGGATTACGCTGGAGCCGGGGGTTATGCCTGATGAGACCGAGGTGTTCATTGCCGCGGCCATAGCCGAACCTGGGGTAATCGATGCCACCATGCGCCAGGTAACCAACGTTGGGCTGCAAAAAGAGAGCGGCGGTTTAAAATCGCTGCAGCTCTTTGTGGCGGCGGCTACCGATCCGATGCAAATTGCCACGTTCAAAATTGAACAAGGCGCCGGTTGGCCGCCTCCAGCGGGCGGTATCCTGCTTGAGCGATCGACGCTTGAATTCCTGGAGCTAAATGTGGGCGATCAGGTAGCGATTATCGGTTTCGACGGCCGTCCAGCCCAGTTAACTGTCACGGGTTCGGTGCATGATCAAAGCCTGGCCCTGGCCGGTCAAACGGCGGGCGTGGGTTATATTCAGGTGAACACGCTGCCGCTGCTGGGCAAACCGCCGGCGCTGGACCAGTTGCTCATCACCGTCGCCGACCATCCTTCGCCAGCTCAGGACAGGTCTGAACTGGAGCTGCCGAGCAGTGATCGAGATACGATTGTGCGTATCGCGCTCAGTCTCGTTGACCGGCTCAAAGCCACGTCGGGCATGGCCATTGATCAGGTGGCTGTGCCCACGCCGTATGAGCACCCACACCAGGCAATATCTGCTACGGTACTCAGCGCTTTGTCAGGGTTTGGCCTGTTGTCGCTTATCTTGAGTTCCATCCTGATTGCCACCATGTTTAACGGCCTGCTGACACAGCAGATCCCCCAGATTGGCATGATGAAAGCCATTGGCGCCCGATCTGGCCGGATTTTGCAGTTGTATCTGATCATGGTGCTGCTGGTGTCGGTCTTAGCCACGGTTCTGGCTTATGTGCCTGGGCTGATCCTGGGCCGTACCCTGGCCCAGATAGTCCTCAGCAGCGCCCTCAACATCGACGTCGCCAGCTTGAGCATTCCCTGGTGGATATCGGGCACAATCATTCTCGCTGGGGTATTTGCACCGCTTCTCATCGCGCTCCTGCCGCTGCTGCAAGCCAGCCGCCGGACGGTACGCCAGGCACTGGACGAGCATGGTGTTGCCGAACGGCAGGGTCGCCTCACAACCGCATTGTTCAACTGGTTAGGCCGCCGACGCCGTGTCGATCGTACCCTCATGGTCGCGTTTCGCAATTTATTTCGCCGCCAGGCGCGATTGTTTTTGTCAGTTGGCTTATTGGCGACTGGCGGCGCGACATTCGTCAGCGGGTTGAACGTGATGGCCAGCTTCCAGGCAATTCCCAACACGATTACCAACGAGCAGCGCTGGGACGTGGAGATACGGCTCAGTGAACCGGCATCTTCCACTGAGCTGACGGCCGTCGTGGAGAAAGTTGCCAGTGTCAGCCACGTCGAAACGTGGAATATCAGGACGACGAGCATCCAGAACACGGGGGAAATTAACGTGACGCGTACCTATCCGGATCAAGGGCACGGCTCCCTGGGTCTCAGCGCTATTCCGCCAACGACTTCTATGCTGATTCCACCGCAGATACTTGAGGGCCGCTGGCTCAATCCGGGCGACACCGACGCCGTTGTTCTGCCGGCATCCATTCGCCAAACCATGCCAGACGTGAAGGTCGGCGACAGCGTGCAACTGTCGGTGGCAGATCGGCCAATGACACATTCGCTCCGCTCAGTGCAGTCCTGGCAGGTCATCGGGATCGCCGGGGGGATGGGTGGTGGCTGTCCTTGTGTGACCCAGCAGGGTTTTGAACGTGCCAGCGGCCGTCAGGATCAGGCGAATGTCGTGCGGATCATCACCGACCAACACGATGCGGCCGCACGCGTTACCATCGGGCAGGCCGCCGCCCAGGCGTTGGCCGCAGCCGGCATGAAACCTCAGGAGCCGCGCGCGATTGACGCCGTCGTTGCCTCAACCGAAGAACACTCAGTCATCCTGGTAGGCGTGATTTTGCTCATTGCTTCCACGATTGGCGTCGTTGGCTTGATCGGTCTGGGAGCAACCATGAGCACCAACATCATTGAACGCACCCGCGAGTTTGGCGTGATGAAAGCCATCGGCGCGTCTGGCGCGACCATCCGGCGGTTGGTGGTGTTTGAGGGTGTTTTTATCGCGGTGGTAAGTTGTGTGGTTGCGGCCGTTCCGGCCATCATCCTCACCTGGGCAATAGGCGCCGGTCTTGGCAGTTTATTTCTGAGCACGTCTATGCCGTTTGTGGTGTCGGTTCAGGGAATAATCATCTGGATTCTCGTGGTCGTCCTGGGAGCGGCGCTGGCGACCCTGGCACCTGCGTCCCAGGCTTCCCGGCTTACTGTTCGCGACGCGCTGGCATACTTATAAATGTGGAATCTCACCAGGATCAGAAAAATGAACAAGAAAGTGATGACCTTAACCATTCTGATTGTTATGGTGGTGCTGGTTGCGTTGGCCGTCATCTACGCGCCAGGTATTTTAGAGACCTTGTTGAACTCTCATAGGATACCGCAACATTGAGGGGGCCTTCTCCAGCCAGTCAGTTTCGGCCGTTTCTGCCAGCAATCTCGGTAGAAAGAGGGTATCCAGGGCGCACCAGGCGCAGAGAATACGGCCGTTCACCACAAACTGATGAGGCGTTGGCTAGTTCACCAGTATTCTCTTTTATCATGGCTTGTCTCCTTCTCCTTTGGCCATCGCTTCGCGCTGTTTGGAGATGCAGTGGTGGTCGCCGTAAGAACAGAAAACACAGCAGTCGCCGGGTAACGGCCGTAACCTCGTACCACAACCGGTACACGTATGGAAAATCAGTCAATAGTCCGGCGAAATGTCCAGTTCTTCAATAAAGTCACATTCCGGACATGTCAAATTTGTTCGAGTCACAATTTCCATCATTCATCTCCTGTTGGTCGAAATACCGATTACCGATAACCGACCACCGATTACGGTTCAGCTCGTACACTCACCAAATGGCAAATACAATGCTTGCCATCTACGTCATTAGTCGGAAAGGTAAGGCCCAGGGCGTGTAATTCCCGCAGCTCCACCTCTAACCGCTGCAAATCGGCGATGCGCCGGTGGATTTCGGCTGCTTTTTCATCGAGCATTTGCAGCAGAACCCGGCAGGGTGCTTCACGCCGGTCGCGCAGGGCCAGGATTTCGCCGATGTCATCCAGGGACAGGCCAAGTGACCGCGCCCCAATGACAAATTTGACGCGATCAACGGCCGATTCCTCATAATCCCGGTAGCCATTGGGCAAACGCCTGGGTGGGGGCAGTAGGCCAATCTCCTCATAATAGCGAATGGTCTTGGCAGACAGGTTTGTTTGTTGGGAAAGCCAGCAATTCTCAATTTGGCCGCACCGCCTGGGGATAAATCCCCAGGCTACGTATGGAAACGTGCTGAAGCACGTTAACAACAGGCTCACAAACCTGCTTCAGCAGGTTTTCATCTCAACCGCCGGTTTCAACCGGGGGTAATAAGACTAGATCCAATCTAAATTGAGAATTGCTGTGGGAAAGCGCTTTAATTTGCATGGGTAAACCTCACAGGAATAATGATACACTTTCCAGTTACTGGAAAGTCAAGTGCCTATTTTTTACAGGTGATGGGGGACTGATTCAAAAAAACATTTGACAAAATATTATTTGGGCTTTAATATTCAATAAATATATTGAATATTTGAATATATGCTTTATAACAACACAACGAGAGCGAGTTATGGCACACCAGAATAAAAAAAATCTGTACCGACTTTTTGCCCAGATTGCCAATGCCCTGGCAAATCCACACCGGCTGGAACTGGTAGATTTGCTGGCGCAGGCACCGCGCACAGTGGAAGAATTGTCCCGGGAGGTGCAACTGTCTGTGGCCAACACCTCGCAACATTTACAGCGGCTCAAGCAGGCCCGGTTGGTAACTGCCGTTCGCGAGGGCCAATACATGCGCTACTATCTGGCAGATCCGGCCGTAGCCCATTTATGGCTGCAATTGCGAACCGTAGCCGACCAGCAGCTGGCCGAAGTGGAACGGGCGTTAGATGCCTACCGCACGCGGCGGCATGAGTTTGAAGGAATAACGGCCGTTGAACTACAAACCCGGCTCGAAAAGGACGATGTTATCTTGCTGGACGTGCGCCCGGTTGTGGAGTATGAAACTGCTCACATCCCCGGTGCCATCTCGTTGCCCTGGACAGAAGTGGCCCAACGGCAGCAAGAACTGCCCCGTGACAAAACGATCGTGGCCTACTGCCGTGGCCCTTACTGCGTTTATGCCGATGAGGCCCTGGCCGAACTGACCCAGGCGGGCTGGCAGGTGGTCCGCCTGGAAGAGGGCGTTTTGGAGTGGCAGGAAGCCGGTTATGAACTGGCATAACATCGGGAGAAAAACAATGAAAGAACAAACAATTGACATGGATACATTACAGAACATGCTGGAAAAAGGGGAACCTCTCACCATATTGGATGTTCGCCATGGGCAGGACTATCAAGAGTGGGCGATTCCGGGCAGTGCGCATGTGGATGCCTATGATGCGTTAAAAAGAAAGGACCCACAGGCGCTTAAGACCGTGCAGCTACAATCAGACAGGCCTGTTGTTACCGTTTGCGGGGCTGGTGTCGTTAGCCTGGAGGCAGCTCACCAGTTGCGCCAGCAGGGGTACGATGCCCTTTCGTTACAGGGTGGCATGAAAGCGTGGAGCCTGGCCTGGAACAGCGCCACTGTGCCAGCCAAAAGCCCTGACTGGCACATCATTCAACTGCGGCGCACGGGTAAGGGCTGTCTGTCTTACCTGGTTGGTTCAGGCAAGGAAGCTGCTGTGATTGATGCCGCGCTTGACCCAGAGATTTACCTCAATTTGGCCCAAAAACATGGTTGGCAAATCACCCATGTGTTGGATACACACATCCATGCCGATCATTTATCCCGCAGCCGTCGGCTGGCGGAAATTAGTGGGGCAAGGCTTTATTTACCGGCTCAAGAGCGTGTGACTTTCCCGTTTGCGGCCGTTCACGATCAAGATGTCCTCAATGTTGGCTCGATTCAAATTAAGGCGATTCACACACCGGGCCATACACTGGCAAGTATGTGTTACCTCATTAATGACGAAGCGTTGCTAACGGGCGATACGTTGTTTTTAACGGCCGTTGGTCGCCCTGACCTGGAAGCCGATGCAGACAATGCCCGCCGTCGCGCCCATTTACTGTACGGTTCCCTGCAAAAACTGCTGGACTTGCCCCCAGAAACAATCATTCTGCCCGGCCACACCAGCGAGCCGGTAGCGTTTGACGGGGAGCCCATTGCGACACCTCTGGCCCAGGTTCAACAAGAAACGGCCGTTTTGGCTCTCCCCGAAGCTAAGTTTGTAGACACCTTGCTGCAGAAGCTGCCGGAAACGCCACCCAACCATCACCGCATTGTGGAACTGAACGAAGCAGGCGAACTGCCCGAAGGCAACGTGACTGATTTAGAAGCGGGTGCCAACCGCTGCGCCGTAGGCTAAATACAAAACATGAACCAACAAACAATCTCCCTGGGACTCAAAGAAAACTGGCGGCAGTTTACGCTGCTGGTCATCATCAATGCCTTCGTTGGCGCTATGATTGGGCTGGAGCGCACTATCCTGCCGTTGATTGCTGAAGCAGATTTTGGGCTGGTTTCTAAAACGGCCGTTCTCTCCTTTCTCATTAGTTTTGGTCTGGTAAAAGCGCTGGCCAATTTGTTTGCCGGGCGGTTGGGGGACCGGTACGGCCGTAAACCTATTCTTCTCCTTGGCTGGCTGATTGGCCTGCCCGTGCCCCTCATTATCATGTTTGCCCCAAGCTGGGGCTGGATTGTTTTTGCCAATGTGCTGATGGGCATTAACCAGGGTTTTTGCTGGTCCACCACCGTCATCATGAAGATTGATCTGGTGGGGCCAAAGCAGCGCGGTTTAGCGATGGGTCTAAACGAATTCGCCGGATACCTGGCCGTTTCTTTATCGGCGCTGGCCACCGGTTATTTGGCGGCGACTTATGGCTTTCGCCCCATTCCTTTTGTGCCGGGGCTGGTCTTTGCCGGTTTAGGCCTGGTTCTCTCTCTGTTTTGGGTACGCGAAACACGGGATTATGCCCGGTTGGAAGCCTGGTTAGCCGCCAAGAATTCAGCGTCGCCAGACAGCGACAATAGCTCAGCCAATTTGTCCTTTAAGCAGGTTTTTGCCCGTACCAGCTGGCAAGATAAATCTCTTTTTGCAACCAGCCAGGCTGGCATGATCAACAATCTGAACGATGGCATGATGTGGGGATTGGTGCCGCTGTTTCTGGTGGGGTTTAACGTGTCCTTAGAGCAGGTGGCGCTGGTGGCGGCCGCCTATCCGTCCGTATGGGGAATTGGGCAGTTGTTTACCGGCGCTTTAAGCGATCGCTGGGGACGTAAATGGCTGATTGTGGGGGGTATGTGGCTGCAGGCAATTGGGATTGGTTTGTTGGTTGTAGGGCGAACCTTGCCCGTGTGGCTGGTGGCGGCGGCGCTGCTAGGTTTGGGCACGGCAATGGTTTATCCAACTTTGCTGACGGCCGTTTCTGATGTGGCTCATCCGTCGTGGCGGGGCACGGCCGTTGGCGTTTACCGGCTGTGGCGTGATATGGGCTTTGCCCTTGGGGGCATTTTGGCCGGGCTGCTGGCCGATATCTTCAATTTGTCAGCAGCTATCGCGGCGATTGGCGTGTTGACGCTCGTGTCAGGAGCTGTTGTAGCTATAGTCATGCGAGAAACGCTGCCAACACGAAGGAAAAAGATCGTTACTATAGCGCAAGTAGAACAATGATAATTAGCACCCCAGCATCAGTTATTGGCGGATATTTACGGGGCTTCTGGTAGCCTCCCTCCCAAACCCTAAACACAACCAAAATAAGCGGAAGATGGTTAATTGGCCATTACCTGACCAATTGAGTCACGGAAAATTGCCTCGACTCACGTTCATTCCTAATTAAAGGGATGAATGTTGTAGCGTTATTCACTCAATAGCTAATCAAAGAGCGGTCACAGTTGATGATCCTGGTTAGAAGGAGGCAGTTGCCATGTCAACTCATATCCGTAGAAATGTCGCCCATGTCTCTCAGGCTGAACGCGACAAATTAATCAACGCTATTGTCCAGGCAGATATGACTAAACTATTCCCGGACGGCGTTTCTTATTGGGATAAGCAAGACCAAATCCATCAGGCCACACATGTTCACGGCGGACCTTCTTTTTTGCCCTGGCACCGTGAGTTAGTTAACCGATTCGAAGCATTGCTGCAAGAAGTAGATCCCACCGTAGCCCTTCATTACTGGGACTGGACAACAGACCCGCGCAGCAGTCCGAATGGCCAGGGCGGATTTGTCAACCTGTTTACCAGCGCCAATTTTGGCAGCAGTTCAGGTCGGGCTGACGTCCCGTTTGACTCATTGGACAACGCTGGGGTATTTGCCGGCAGCCGGGATCAAACCGGCGATCCGGCCGATCCACCACAGGAAATTACGCGCAATGTTTCTCCCGGAAATCCCCCAGCACAATCTGACAATGTTATCATTACTTCGGCCGATATGCTGCCACAGGCACAGCAGTGGACGCAGCTTCGTGAGGCAATTGAGCAATCACCAAATCACAATTCTATACACCCCTACATTGGTGGAACCATCGGCAGTGGCCACTCTGCTTTTGAAGACCCATTTGTTTTTTTGCTTCATGCCAATGCCGATCGTTTATGGGCCATGTGGCAAACTGTGCCCGGTCATGAATGGCGGTTAGACCCAGATCAGACTTACGGTGACGAAACCAGCGATCCGGTGATCCTGGAAAACCTGGAGCCGTGGGCTGGTGGGTCCGGTTTACGCCCCTGGGCACCCCCGGAAAACCAGCAGGTTATTAAAAATTCCCGCCATTCCACCGTTGTGAAACCGCCCTGTTATGACACGCTGCCCTTTTCGGTTGAGTTGACGACACCGGCCACCCTTGGCGCGCCCATTACCTTCAATGATATACCCGAAGGGGCAACGGCCGTTCGCGCCGCTGTCTTTCTGGTTAAGGGGTGCCGCTCCATGACCTTTACCGTTACCAGTGGCCCGGCTGCGCCTTTTAGCGTCTTCAGTACACTGCCTTTGCCGCCAACAACGCCATCCAACCAGCTGGAAGCGGAAGCCCGCGTCTGGTTTGCTTACACCGGCAGCAGCGCTGGCGACGTTGCCAACAGCAGCGTCACCATTCGCTGCGAGGAGACAGAGCAGGAGTGGATCATTCCCATCACGGCCAACACCGTTCCCTGGCCCACGGTCGCTTCCCTGTTGGTGTTGGACAAATCGGGTAGTATGGATTGGGCCTCGGGCATTTCTGGCAAGCGGCGCATGGATGTGCTGCACGATGCTGCCCCAATTTTTGTTGAACTGATGCCAAATAATGATGCGTTGGGTATTGTCAGTTTTGATCACAATGCTTATCCGGTGATGGGTGTTACTGTAGCCGGACCGCCCGTGATCGGCATGGGGCGCTCGACGGCCAACACGGAAATTGGCAATCTGGAACCCAACCCGGCCGGAGCCACGTCGATTGGTGATGGCGTTTTTCTGGCCAGCAATACCCTGGCCCCGGTCGGCGGTTTTGCTCACAAGGCGATTGTGGTCTTTACTGACGGGCACGGAAACAGCTCTCGCTACCTCTCGGACCCTGACGTGCAGGCGGCGCTTAATGACCGGGTGATTGCCATTGGCCTGGGTACGGCCGCTAATCTGAATCCAGCGGCGCTGGATGCCATCGCTAACAGCTCAGGCGGTTTTTTGATGATGACCGGCACGATCGGCAATGATGATTTATTACGGCTGCACAAATATTTCTTGCAAGTTCTGGCCGGTTTGACAAATACGGCCGTTGTTGTTGATCCCGAAGGCAGCATCCGGCCTGGTCAGGAGCACTGCATTCCCTTCCAGCTGAGCGAAGCGGACATTGGGGCAGATGTGATTTTGCTGTCTCCGACCCCCTGGGCCATTGAGTTTATGTTGGAAACGCCGTCGGGCAAGGTGATTAATGCCATAGACAGCGCCAGCATTCCCAATATGACCTTTGTCAACGGCAATCAGGTGCATTATTACCGGATGACGCTGCCAGTTCCGGTAGCTGATGGTGAACATGCGGGAACATGGCACGCCATTCTAAAGGTAGATGAAGGGCAGTTCAAAGAGTATCTGAGTACCTTCCGGCAGAGGGAAGATTCCATGGCGCTGCGGCGGGCAATCGCTCACGGTGTGCCCTATAGCCTCAATGTACAGTCACGGTCGAACCTGACCATGCAGGTGCAGGTCATCCAGTCCAGCTATGAACCGGGAGCGGCCGTTACCCTGCGGGCACTGCTGAAGGAGTATGATCAGCCGGTTCAGAACAGGGCCAAGGTGAAAGTAGGGGTTGAACGACCGGATGGAACGGCAACGGCCGTCATTTTAGCTGAAATTGAGCCAGGCGTTTTTGAGGCAGCGTTTACAGCAACGCTGCCGGGCATCCACCAGCTGACTTTCCGAGCCGAAGGGGAAACGTGGTACGGCCGTCCTTTCACCCGCGAAGAACTGCGCACAGCGGCTGTCTGGCGCGCCGGCGATAATCCGCCGCCCACCACGGCAACGGATCCGTCTACACAAAATGAGCGGCTCTGCGAGCTAATCAACTGCATTTTGAACGATAAAGGTGTAGTAGACTTCTTGCACCGCCATGAAATTGACGCCAAACAGTTAGCCCGCTGCCTGCGGCAAATCTGCCACGTTCGGCCAGATGGGAAGGCGGGATTGCAAACGGTTCGACCCGCACAAGTTGTCCAAACAGTTCTGTCTGAGCTGCGTTCAATCCTGGGAGAATCCAGGACGGACGAATTCCTGGCTATGATAAACCAAATTACTGGCTGACCTGGAATTAGCGGCAAAATGAAACGGCCGTACTGTATAGACGGTACGGCCGTTCTGAAAAAGAGGAAGAAAAAAAACTTGCTGCCGCTCTAATTCAACTTCACCCGCTTCAACCGCAGCGAATTGCTCACCACGCTGATGCTGGAGAAAGCCATCGCCCCTGCTGCCAGAATCGGACTGAGCTGGCGCAGGAAATCGGGCGCCCATTCAAATGGTGCCAGAACGCCAGCCGCCACAGGAATTAACGCGGTATTGTAGGCAAAGGCCCAGAACAGGTTCTCCTTGATGTTGCGCATGGTGGCTTTGGACAGGTGAATCGCCTGTGGTACGCTGCGTAGATCGCCGCGCATCAGCGTTACGTCGGCGGCTTCCATGGCCACGTCCGTGCCCGTGCCAATCGCCAGACCGACGTCGGCCTGTGCCAGGGCCGGCGCATCGTTAATGCCGTCGCCCACCATACCAACAAAGTAGCCTTCTTCCTGGAGCTGGGCCACAAAGTTGGCCTTGTCGCCGGGAAGCACCTCGGCAAAGACCCGGTCAATGCCCACTTCGCGGGCAATGGCCTGCGCCGTGGCTTCGTTGTCGCCGGTCATCATCACCACCGTCAGTCCTTGCGCGTGCATTTGCTGTACGGCCGTTTTAGAACCTTCTTTAATGGTGTCGGCAACGCCGATAATGGCTGCTGCCTGCCCATCCACCGCCAGCCACATCGCTGTCTTGGCTTCATTTTGCAGCTGTTCCGCTTTGGGGCCCAGGCCATTCAGCATCACCTCTTCCCGCTCCATCAAGCGGCGGTTGCCAATCAGAACGCGACGGCCGTTGACCGCAGCAGCGATGCCATGCCCGGCAATGCCTTCAAACTCCTGCGGTTCATCCAAAACCAGCTCACGCTCCTGTGCGGCGCGCACGATGGCCTCGCCCAGGGGATGTTCCGACCCACGCTCGGCGCTGGCGGCCAGGGTCAGCCAGTAATCGGTATTCGGTGGCCGGTAATCGGTAAGCAGTCCTTCGGCAACGGCCGTTTGCCCACCGTTTGCTGAATACTGATCACCGATAACGGCCAACTGGTCACTGATAATCACGTCCGTCACCGCTGGTTCGCCGCGGGTAATCGTGCCGGTTTTGTCCAGCACAATCGCCGTGAGCTTATGGGCCTGCTCCAGTGCGGTGCTGTTTTTAAACAGCACGCCCGCTTCAGCTCCTTTGCCTACGCCCACCATGATTGACGTCGGCGTTGCCAGGCCCATGGCACAGGGACAGGCGATAACGAGAACGGCCGTCAGCCGCAGCATCGCCGCCACCAGGTCACCGGTTGCCAGGTACCAAACGGCAAACGTGGCAAACCCCAGCACGATGACTGCCGGGACAAAGTAAGCAGAAACCCGGTCCACCACCTTTTGAATAGGGGCCTTGCTGCCCTGCGCCTGCTCAACCAGACGGATAATTTGTGCCAGCGCCGTTTCCTTGCCAACTTTGGTGGCCTCAAACTTCAGCAAACCCTGCTTGTTGATAGTAGCACCAATGACTTCATCGCCTACGGCTTTATCCACGGGCAAACTTTCGCCGGTGATCATGCTCTCATCAACGGCCGAATGTCCTTCGATGATCACGCCATCCACCGGTACCTTTTCGCCGGGGCGGACGAGAACAACATCACCGGACGCAACTTCGGCAAGGGGAATGTCAATTTCTTGCCCGTTACGCACCACGCGGGCCGTTTTTGCCTGCAGGCCCATCAATTTCTTAATCGCTTCGCTGGTCTGGCCCTTGGCACGCACTTCCAGCAGCTTGCCCAGCACGATGAGGGTGATGATGGCTGCGGCCGTTTCAAAGTAAACATGCGTGCCAAACAGCTCATTACCCAGCGTGGTGGCAATTAGCACCAGCGTACTGTAACCGTAGGCGACGGTCGTGCCCATGGCCACCAGCACGTCCATGTTGGCGCTGCCGTTGCGTAGTGCCTTGTAAGCGCCAGTGTAATAGTCCCAGCCGACCCAGAACTGCACCGGTGTCGCCAGGACCAGGAAAGCCCAGTTAACCCACGGTTCGTGGGACCACATGCCCAGCAGCCCAAAGTCACGCAGCATGGTCCAGACGACCAGCGGAACGGTAAAGATTGCCCCGATAATCAGGCGCTGCCACTGGTGCCGCAGCTCGGCGGCGCGAGCCGCGGCTTCAACGTCTTCTAGCTCATCTTCGGTTTCGGTCTTAACCACATCGTAGCCAGCCTTACGCACGGCAGCGACGAGTTCATCTTTATCGGCAGTGCCGGGTGCATAGGAAACGGTTGCCCGTTCGCTGGCAAAGTTCACGGAGGCGTCAATGACACCTTCCACTTTTTTCAGGCTGCGTTCGATGGCGTTGGCGCAGTTGGCGCAGGTCATGCCAATTAGGGGTAATTCGACTGTAGCTGTCGGAATTTGGTAGCCTGCTTTTTTTACCCGATTGATAACATCCGCCGTTACGTCTTGAACGTTTGTGACGGCCGGATCAAAGGTAACGGTCACTTTTTCGCTGGCAAAGTTGACCACCGAATCGGTAACGCCCGCGGCCTTTTTGCTGTTGCGCTCCACTGAGGCAACACAGTTGGCACAGGTCATGCCGATAACGGGGAGTGTAATTTGCTGTAATTCTGACATAGTGTCCTCTGTGATGCGTGATACGTGCCGGGTGAATTCACCTTATCTCATGTGTCATGCTTCACGATCTAGTTGATTTGGATCAACCCCTCAGGCGGGTAGTTGATCTCCTGTAAGGTGGCTTGAATCTTTTCCCAGGTGGCGGGTTCTTGCCACTCGACTGTGACTTGTTTGCTGTCTTGAACGGCCGTCACGTTCATCACCCCAACCAAATCGCTCAATTCTGCTTCAATGGTGTGCGTGCAATGGCCACAGCTAATGTTGGGCACGGTAAATGTTTTGCTTCTCATGGATTTCACCTCGTCCTTTAGGTGATTGTATTTGTTGGACATTTGAAACACGGCCGTCACCTCGGCCAACATGCGCTCACGTTCTGCCATATCTGGGCCACGAACGGCCGTCATCATGCAGGTGTGCAGATGGGTATCGAGCATCATAGCCGCGACCTTGTTCAAGGCCGCCTGCACGGCCTGAATCTGGCGGATCATGTCGATGCAGTAAGCATCTTCCTGAGCCATGCGCTCAATGCCTTTGATATGACCGGCGGCGCTGGCCAGCCGTTGGATAAGTGCTTGACGTAATTTCTCGTCCATATTTTTATCCACCCCCCTAGGGGAGGGGGTATGTGGCTATTGTATAGGCAAGGGAGTCAGGCGTAAATCCGTAGTTTCACCTATTTTGGATACGCCATTTGGCCTGTTAATGCCACGGAGGCGGAAGTTTGTGTGTTGAGTTGGGAGCTAGGTTCAACCCGGGATTATTTTGCGGTCTGGCCAAACGCCTGTCCGCTGAGGTAGCCGATGTAGGCTGGTACCAGCGGCAGAACACACGGGGAGAGGAAGGAAAGCAAGCCGGCCAGGATGGCAATAAGGTAGGTGGGCGCTGTGCCACCCAGGGGTAAATCCAGATAGAAGCCATTTTGCTGGGCCCAAATGGCAATGGTGGTCATGCGGTTGGTTACCAGCAGCAGACCAATGGCAATGAGAAAGATGCCGCTGGCGATCTGGATGTGGCGCAGGTACGGCCGTAACTTGCGCACCGCCTGCACCGCCCGATTCATGCCCAAACCGATGAGCAAAAACGGGGCGCCAAGCCCCAGTGCATAGCCGCTGGAAAGCAGCATCGCCTGGCCAGAAGTCTCCTGGGCGAAGCCAAGGGTGAGGATGGCGCCCAGCGTTGTGCCAATGCAGGGTGTCCAGCCCGCAGCAAATACCACTCCCATTAAAAGGGAAGAGGCCATGCGGTTGTTGCTGTTTGTTTGCCACTGCGGGCGGGTATCGTAATTCAGCCAGCGAACTTTGAGAATGCCCAGGTTAAACAGGCCAAAGCCAATGATGAAGACGCCGCCCACTCGGGCGATGACGGTTTTTAGTTCACCAAAAAGCTGGCCCAGCAGTGTGGCCGCGCCACCCCAACCGATAACAAAGATGAGAGAAAAACCCAGCACAAAAAGAGAGGCGTGGAGCAGGGTTGTGTAGCGTTCTGTGAGGGTGGGTGCGGCCGTTTTTGCCATCTGCTGCATGTAGTAGCTTCAGATCGGTTAAGGTAGGGGGACGTTGTTGTCTATGTGAACGTGGATAGAGCCATCTGCACCAACGTGTTTGCCGCAAATCCAGCCATCGCCGTTTAGATCTTTATCGTTCCCAACGTGCTTATGTGGACCCATATGATCGTGATCATGATCCGCCACCGTGTGAAGATGGAAGTTATCTGGGCAGCCACCGACAGGGTCGTTATTGGCAGCTACAAACGAGACCGTGGAAAGCGTGAGGATTACCACTACCAGTAGTACAAGAAGCCTTTTTTTCATTGCTGTTTCTCCAAAAAGCCAAACCGTGTCAACAAAATCCTTTGTTCCTGATTATAGATAGTATATCTCATAGGTACGACGGTCAAATTGCCCGTTATTGAACAGGCCAAATGGCGTGATGTTGGGGTACCTAGGTGAAAATACCTAAATCCCAAACAGGCAAGATGGCGCTTCCGTCCAATCTTCTTCCATTGTATTTTAGAAACATGAAGCATCACGAGCCTGAGGAAATCATCGCAAGGAGACGGGCATATGTTAGCGGGAATTATTTTGATTGTGGGCGGATATGGTATTGTTTATTATGGAAGCCCCAAACAGGATGAGGGGGCCTCATGACGTATCTGGCGTTTCGTAATCTTTGGCAGCAAAAATTCCGCCTGGCGTTAAGCGTTGCTGGTGTTGCGCTGGCGATCATGTTGATTATTCTGCTGAATGGCTTTTTGAGCGGCATTTATGCCCAGGTAACGGCTTACTTAGACAACACACCGGCACAGTTGGTGATTGCCCAGGATGGCGTAACCAACCTGCTGAGTGCCACCTCTATCTTGCCTGCAGGAACCGAAGCGCAGTCAAACGGCGTCACCGGTATTGCCGAAGTGACACCGATCATTTCTCAATTCATCATTTTTGATCTGCACGAGGAAAAGGTGGTGGCTTACATGGTAGGCTACGAACCGGCACAAGGTGGTGGACCGTGGCTAATGAAAGACGGCCGTCCCCCCACTGCCGATGATGAAGTGGTGCTGGATTGGGTCATGGCCACAAACCATGACATCGTCATTGGTGACACGATTGATATTTTAGATGAAACATTCAACGTCGTTGGTCTGAGTGATGGCACCAATTCCTGGATGGCCAGCTTTTTCTTTGTCGAAAAACAGGCGGCCGAGCGGCTGTTGTTGACTCCGGGCGCTACCAGTTTTGTCTTGCTGACGCTGGAACCAGACGCGAACGTGGCGGCCGTTACCAACCGTCTCAACCGCCGCCTGCGCGATGTAGAAATTATGCCAGTGGCATCGATGCGTCAAAATGATATTGATGTGTTGGTCAAGGTGTTTGCCGCGCCGCTGCAGCTGATGGTTTCCATTTCCTTTGCCGTGGGCACGGCCATTTTGGGCATGGTTATTTACACTGCCACCGTTGAGCGCACCCGTGAGTACGGCGTGCTCAAGGCGATGGGGGCTAAAAATCGCTATTTGTACGGGTTGGTAACGGTGCAGGGATTGGTAACGGCCGTCTCCGGCTCACTCCTGGGTATTGGCCTGGCCAGACTGGCCGCGCAGCTCATCATGAACAATTCGCCCAAATTCCTGATCGTCCTGGAGCCGCAACCTGTTTTATGGATTTCACTGAGCGGTTTGCTGATGGGCATACTAGCTGCTTTGCTGCCCGCAAGAGTGGTGGCTCATCTTGATCCGGCCCAGGTGTTTCGCAAGTAGAGAGGAACAGTTATGTACTATTTAGCCTGGCGCAATCTCAAGCAAAGCCGTACCCAATTTATATTGGGCGTTGGCGGTGTGGCCCTGGCTCTGCTGCTCATGCTTTCGCTCGACGCGCTGCTGGCCGGATCAGAAGAAGATTTAGTGGCGTATATTGAGCAGTCTGGTGCCGATATTTTTGTCTCCCAGGAGGGTGTCAAGAATATGCACATGGCTTATTCAGCCATTACCTGGCGTGACCTGGCTCTGGCTAGGCGGGCTTCTGGCGTCGTCAGTGCCAGCCCTATTCTATATACCACCACTGTTTTGAAGACCGAAGAGGCAGATATACTCTCTTACGTTATTGGTTTTGATCCAGATGAGCCTTTGGGCGGACCAGCAGAAATTGCGGCGGGAACGGCCATCATAGACCCGGATGAAGTGATTGTGGATGAAGCCGTCGCCCGTGCCCAAAATCTAACCCTGGGGGACAAAGTAGAAGTGCTGGGGCAGACCTTCACGATCGTTGGCCTCACTCGCGGTTTGACCAATATTGTCAACAGCATTAGCTTTATTCACATCCAAGATTTTCAGAAACTGCGCGGTGATGAGGTGATTAGTTATGCCCTGCTGGATGTGGCTCCTGACCAGGATGTGGCCGAGGTAGCGGCGGTGATTAACGGCCGTAATGATCGCGTCCTGGCAATATCCGCGGCCGATTTTTCCCGTGAAGAACGGCAAATCATTAAAGACATGAGCGTCGAAATTCTCAATATTATGAATCTTTCTGGCTTTCTCATTGGGTTGGCGGTGACTGCCCTGACTCTGTATACCAACACGCTGCGCAAACGGCAGGAGTATGGCGTGCTGAAGGCCATTGGCGCTAAAAATCGGCACCTGTACACGGTGGTGGCCGTTCAGGCGGCGTTGAGTCTGGTTCTGGGTTTTGTAGCGGCTGTCAGCCTCGTCTGGCTTTTGGGCTTGCTGGTGCCGTTTTTGTCGCCGGGCATGGGCTTAACCTTAACCCAAACAGGTGTGACGCGCGTCCTGGCAGCCTCACTCGTTATTGGCATTTTTGCTGCGTTGGTTCCGGCCTGGCAGTTGGCCCGGCTGGACCCGGCAGAGGTATTTAGAGGTTAAATGATGGAACCGGTTATTCAAGTAGAAAAGGTAACCCGCCGTTTTGGCCGTGGCGCGACGGAAGTGGTGGCCGTGCATGATGTCTCGTTGGCCGTGCTGCCCAGTGAAGTGGTGCTAATTATGGGGCCATCGGGAAGTGGTAAAACCACCTTGCTCTCTATGTTAGGCGGATTGTTACGGCCGTCTGACGGCCGTATCCAAATTGGCAGCGACGAACTAACCCGGCTCGATGAAAGCCGTCTGCCAGATGTCCGTCTGCGCCACATTGGTTTTATCTTTCAAGATTTCAACCTGCTCTCCGCCCTCTCCTGCCTGGATAACGTAGCGCTGGTGGGGCAACTGAATGGCCTTAATCGTAAAGATGCACGGCAGCGCGCTACAGAGCTGCTGGAGCAGTTGGGACTGGGCCATCGCCTAAACTTTTTACCGGAAAAGCTATCTGGCGGTGAAAAGCAACGGGTGGCCATTGCCCGTGCTCTCATCAACAAACCAGACATCATCCTGGCCGACGAACCAACGGCTAACCTGGACAGCCATCATGGCCACGAGACGATGCGCCTGCTGCGACGTATTGCCAAAAAAGAACAGCGCAGCGTGATCATTGTGAGCCACGACCAGCGCATCAAAAGCATTGCTGACCGCGTTTTGTGGTTAGAGGATGGCACCTTCAAGAACGAGGTGGAAATGGCAACAGATCCGGTTTGCGGCATGTCGGTAGACAAAACTTCCGCTCCAGCACAGGCGGTTTGGCAGGGGCAAACAGTCTACTTCTGCGCCAACGGTTGCCGAGATGAGTTTATGGCGGATCCAGCGAAGTTTTTGCAGAAACAGGCTGTTTGACCTGTGGCGATCTAAGCAGATTTGCGCTTGGAAACGGCCGTCCGATTCCTTATGCTGAAGGGTAGATGCTCAAACTAATGAAGAGAGGTTGCTCTATGCGACAAAAATGACTGTTACGCTTGTTGGCACTGATTTCTTTTTTAGTGCTGATGATTACTTTCCTCTGGTGCATTGTGGAAAACATCATAACGAGCACGGATATGGCTAAAGCTGGCATTGTCATGCCGGTGACAGCGGTCACCGTACTGACTGGGCTGTTGTGGTTGATTGGGCATGGCATTCACGGTGTGGCGGCCATTGCCCTTCCTATCTTTATTTTGCATAGACACGCAAGAAAAGAAGTGAGCTATGTTTATTAGAGTTGTTCCTTAATAATTGAGATTGAAGTTCCAGAGACCAGCGGCAATGCCAATCACGTCATCCTCAAAAGACTTTCTGTGGTTACGAAATCGATGCACAAGAATATTGTATCGCTTCAAACCACAGATCGCGTTTTCAACCAATATTCTGATTTGACTCAACGCTTTATTGTCAGCTTTTTGTTCGGTTGATAAGGTGGTCACAGGGTTCTTCTTACTTTTACGTGGCTTTTGTGGGGGATATGAATCTCTTCTCCCACATAATCGGCGAGAATGCCCTGATAGCCTAAATCAACTAAGACTGCCATGAATTCAAACCAAGCTTGTTCTGGCGGAAACTCCTCTTTAAGCATGGTGTAATCATGAACATGTCCGGCAAAGGTCCGTCCCAGGAAAAGAATCGTTTTGTTCAAAGCCGTTATCACCGTGTTTTTAAGCGTGTGTCTTTTTTTTGCCACTGTAATGTTCACGCTGCTCTTGGTTATCCTGGGGACGGCGATAGCTCCTTTCGGTGACATCAATCAGAATCGTGTCCATACCAGCCAGTGCTTCGAGTAAATCGTCTGGCGTGGCAAACTCACGAGGGGGCATGACCTCCAGGTGAACCAGGGTTTGATATAAAACAGGGACTAACTTATACAGGTTTTCATTCGCTTTGGACCGGGCCATGTTGAATTGAGTGCCTAACACATCGAAGGTGGGATAAACCTTGAAATAGTAGAGCAGAAACAACAATTTATCTCGCATCGTGGGCAAAGCACCTTTTCGGCCACCGCCTGGACGCCGTTGACGCACACCGGCTGCGCTACCGTCTTGATAGGCTTGCCATTGCATCTTGGTGTAAGTCATGAAAAATACTTCTAGTAAAATCTCGAATTGTGTTTCTGATACGCCGGTTAAAGCACGCATATGACGATCATCACGAATTTGTAGGCTCATTTAGTTTTCTCCAGCTGAATTGGCTGGAATTTACCCGTTTTTTAATTAGGAACAACTCTATTAACGAACCAGAAACAGCCCGGACGAGGGCCCGGTACCAACGGATCGCGCCTCTCTATGATGCCATGGAAATTTTGGCGGAGTGGCGTTATACAGCGTGGCGACCCCACCTCTGGTCTCTGGTGGAAGGACCCAAAGTGCTGGAAGTTGGCGTGGGAACCGGGAAAAACATACCTTATTATCCTGCGGATTTGGATATAACCGCCATTGACCTGACGCCGGGAATGCTTGACAGGGCCACGGCGCTTGCCACCGAAACAGAAGCGGACGTTAAGTTGCAGCTAGGGGATGTGCAGAAGCTGGATTTTCCGAACGATACATTTGATGAGGTCGTGGCAACGTTTGTGTTTTGCTCGGTGCCAGACCCTGGGCTGGGATTTAACGAAATTGCCAGGGTGCTGAAACCGAACGGCCGTTTGCTGCTGCTGGAACACGTCCGGTCAGCCAATCCTGTGGTTGGTAAACTGATGGATTTGTTAGACCCCATTATGGTCCGTCTGATGGGAGCACACATTAACCGCCGCACCCTGGCCAACATTCAACAGAGCCAACTGCAAGTGGAAGGAGTAGAGGATATGGGCACTGGGGGCATTTTTAAGCTCATTGTGGCCGAAACGTGTAGATTATAGGTGCGGCTATGGGAAGTTGGTTGGTTACGGCCTTATCTGCAAAATCACTCCGCTTAACTCCCCAGGCAAGATCTCGACAGATTGTTCTACCAACCCATCGGGCGTTTCTGCCCAAACGCGGCACGTCCCGGTTGGTAAATCGCTGATGACAAAGTTTTCTACCAAAAAGTCGTCAGGTGCCGTGTACTGGTCCCAGTAAGTTTCCACAGTCCGCGGCGTCCCGTCACTGCATTCCAAAGTGACCTGGGTGCCGGGCAGGAAAACGCCGTTGACATCCACCAGTCGCCCCGCCAAAACGCCGCGCCCGGCGTACGGCCGGTACCAAAATTCGGGATTACGCACCGATTCGTACGAATATGGCTCATCCTGACGTACTTCAAAGTGCAGATGCGGCCCCAGCGCCACGCCGCTGCTGCCTACCGCCCCTACCACATCCCCGGCATTTACCGGCTGCCCGGCCGTAACGCTCACTGATTCAAGATGCCCATACAGCGTGTAGATGGTGTGTCCTTCCCACGGATCGGCCATTTGTATAACAACAACACGGCCGTAAAAATCCGGCTTTGGCCCAAAAAGCGTCTCAATATCTTCACCGGCATAGAACACGGTGCCTGCGCCTACAGCCACAACCGGTGTGCCCGGATCATTGGCGATGTCTACGCCCCGGTGCGGAGAGAGCCGCTGGTTGTAAGTCATGCCAAAGCGGTAAGGGGCCGATGGATTGTTGTTGCCGTCAACCGGCCGTGCAAACCAGAGATGGGCCCGGCTGAGATCGAGCTCGGTGGGCGGGTGTACCAGCCAGGTAGGGTCAATGGTTGGCCAGGCTGATGCTGTTGCCTGTGGTGTTGCCACAGTCGGGCTGACTGTAGCGGGAGGTTCTGTGGTCGGGGTTGGCGTTGCCGACGCGGTTAACGTTGGCGGTGGCGCAGTAGCCGTCTGGGTTGTTGTGACTGTTGGTGTGTGGTTGGCTGTCGGTATAGATGTGTGGCTGGGAACGGCCGTTGGCAGCGCAGCAGTTGGTGTGGTTGATGCTTCAACTCGGGCAACCTGGGCTGGAACGGCCGCCAACTGCGGCGGGCGTGAACAACCTGAAATGAACAGCATCAGCATAATGAACAAGCCCTTTTCCTTGTAAGAAACCATCACATACCTCTTTACGCAGAAAGTGGCGGTACATTTATTCATGCACCGCCACCCTGTTTTTATCTCTACTTTGATTGACTGACAACCGCCATCTGTCTTATCGCACTGCACGCCATTTGGCTTGCTACTTAGAACGGTTTGCCTGTTTCGCTGGGCAATTTTGGATAGACACCTGGTGTCAGGCTCAAAATTTACTCGTGGCCTTCGCCAGCCATTTCGATGAAGTCGCCGTGCCAGTGATGGAGGAAGGTCCGGCCTGTGTAAGCATTAACGCTCAACATGCCAATTGTCTCGCCGTCTTCTAACACATGAATGGTGTAGTAACCGGGGAAGGCATCGGCTTGTTCATCGGCCGTTTTGCCGGGCAGGTAGGCGTCCAGGTACTCTTGGGCTGCGTCTACGGCTTCTTCCGCGGTAATGTTGATTTCTGCATCTTGAGCATAGTCGTTGCCGCCCATCATGCCACCGTATTGACCATCACCCATCATGCCAGGACCAACCTGACCATTCATCATGCCGCCCATCATACCAAAGTTGCCGCCGCTCATCATGCCGTACTCGGTGTTCCACATCATGTTGGGGCCGGGCTCAGGGAAAACGTTGTGGGTTACGGGATCAACCAGCACCTCAAACGCGCCAGTTTCACTGGTTTCGTCAATAATCTGGGCATAAGCGTGGTTGTCGAAGATCATGATTTCGCCCAGACTTAAACTGTCGTTGTTTAGGGTGGCGAGGTAGTTGATGGCGGCCGTTTCCGCTTCCGCAATAGTTAACGGTTCCACATCGGCCAAGTCACCATAGTTACCCATCATGCCAGAACGGTACTGGCCATCCATCATGCCGCCGTTCATCATCATACCCATCATGCCGCCATATTGGCCGTCACCCATCATACCCGGGCCAAACTGACCATTTCCCATCATGCCAGGCGCAGATTGGCCATCCCAATCGCCCATCATCCAGCCGGGCTGGTTGGATTGGGCACTAACCTGACTAAAGAAAAGCCCGCCGATAAAAAGACCAGCACCGGCCAAAACGGCCGCAATTAATCGTAAAGTTTTGTTCATTGTAAATTTGCTCCTTCTCAAGAAAGTGATTGAAAAAAACACAAGTCTTATTTTTTATGCTTGTTCCAAATCGTGGCCAATAGTCTCAAATTCTTCTTTGGCTATCTCGCCCTGAGCTTCAATATTTGTAGATTACGCCAGTTGTGTGACGTAATTTCAACAAAAATGTGACGATTTTGTGTCAAAAATTTTGCCAGTGGGATGTTGTATTACGGTGAAACAGGAAGACACATTTCAGATGTGCCGCTTTTCTATATCGCGATAGATTGACGATCTTAGGGAGGGTCTTTAAGGTTGAGAATGGAGACTGTTAATTAACGCTTTAAGCTCACATCTATGCATTGAACCAAGCAAAAACAAGGAGATTTAAGAGTGGAGCAAAATCATAGCCAACAGAGCAACTACCTGCGATTTTTTGCCATGATCGGCACGTCGACGCTTGTCATGTACTTTTTAACATACTTAAATTCCTATCAGATACTGGATCATGCCTGGTTCAGTGAGGAACGCGTTTTCATGGCGACCCTTATGGGCGGGTCGATGATGGGTATCATGTTGTCTTATATGTGGGGAATGTACAAAAACAAAAAGGTAAATGTAGCTATCCTCGTCGGGGCTGTCGCGCTCATGCTGGTTTCCGTTTGGCTGGCACGCAGCCAGGTAACAGTGGATGATGTAGACTACATGGAGGGGATGATACCCCATCACTCGATTGCCATCCTAACCAGTGAGCGTGCTGGAATCGAAGATCCGCGTGTACGTAAACTGGCTGATGAAATCATTGAAGCCCAGCGCAAAGAAATTAATGAGATGGAGTGGCTGATTGAGGATATTAGAGCCAACGGCGTGGCTGAGACGCAAGAAGAAGCCGATGCCCGACCCGTGCCGGATTTTTCTGGAACGCCAGAGTAATAGATCAAACAAACACTATCTTTGCACTTTTGTTTTCTTGTTGAGGGCAGAGCCGAAGGGTTTTGCTTCACACAGGCATGGCTACTCGACAGAAAAACCCTTCGGGTCTGGGAAGCCACAAACATAGTGATCAAATCAGGCAGTTTAGGCTACTGGTAAAATGATTGTGAAGGTGCTTCCTTGATTTAACCCTGGACTGGTGGCAATAAGACGGCCGTTATGCGCCTCAACCAAATGTTTACTGATGGTCAGCCCAATGCCGCTGCCACCCCCAGCCCGTGATCGTGATTTGTCCACCCGGTAAAAGCGCTCGAAGATGTGGGGCAGTTGCTCGGCCGTAAGGCCAATACCCGTGTCGGTGACGGTAATCAGTAAGCAGTGGTCGGTATTCGGTAAATAATGTTCATTATTCACGGGTAATTGCTTACTGCTTACTGAACACTGAACAGTTACCTGCCCGCCGGGTGGTGTGTACTGCAAGGCGTTGCCCAATAAATTGAGCAACACCTGGGTCATCATGGCCGGGTCCGCGGTGATGGTTGGCTGGTCCGGGGAATAATGAGTTTCTAGAGAAACTTGTTTGTCAGCAAACTGCGGGTGGAGGCGGGCAACGGCCGTTTCCACCAACTCTTTCGGATTCACCAGCTCTTTTTCCAGCTGAATTTGCCCTGCCTCCGCTCTGGACAGCTCTTCCAGGTCACGCACCAGCCGCTGTAAACGGCTGACTTCTCGCTCTACATTGGCAAAGGTTTCCGGCTCCGAATCCAACACACCATCTTGCAGCCCCTCCATCACACTTTTGATACTGCTGAGCGGCGTGCGCAGCTCGTGCGCCACATCGCCAATAAGCTGGCGGCGGCGTTCCTCGGTTTGGGCCAGTTCATGCGCCATGCGGTTAAAAGAGCGGCCCAGTTCGGCCAGTTCATCCTCGCCATTGACCTGCACCCGTTCCTCGTAACGGCCGTCGGCAATGCGCTGGCTGGCGGTTTTCATCTCCTGCACCGGCTTGACGATGCGGCGGGTGACAAAGGTGCTCACCAGAACGGCCGCCACAAACGCCAGTGAAGCCGCCACCAGCAGCACTTCATTGACGGTTTGGGTGAAGCTTTCAGTTAAATCTGCCATCATGCCCATGCTACCGCCCATCATCGGGACCATTTCTGCCATGTGGCGGCTAATGGCTGTGGGGGTGTGCAGTTCGGCCGTGATAGCCAACGAAACGACACCGACAACAATGATGATTACATAGGAAATAAAGAGCTTCCAGCCTAAATGCTGCCGTATGGTTTTCATGCCATCTCATCCTCAAAGCGGTAACCTGCACCCCAGGCCGTGACGATCAAGGTCGGATTCGTGGCATCGTCCTCGACCTTCTTGCGCAAACGGCCGATATGTACATCTACAACCCGATCATCGCCATAATAATCATAGCCCCAGACCTGTTCAATGAGCTGTTCCCGGCTGAGGGCACGGCCGTGATGACGCATGAGGGTGTGCAGGAGATCAAACTCTATTGGCGTCAGGTCTAGCGGTTGGCCGTTTTTCCAGGCCAGCCTGGCTTCTTCATCCAGGCGTAGACTTGTTGAAACCAATTCTTTTTTGGCACTGCCCCCGCCCAGCCGCCGCAATGATGCCTTGATCCGGGCCACCAACTCCCGCGGGCTGAACGGCTTGGTCACGTAGTCGTCGGCCCCCAGCCCCAGGCCAATCACTTTATCAGCTTCATCTGCTTTGGCGGTCAGTATGATGACGTATACATCCGAAGACTGGCGCAGCTGGCGTAGCACCTCCAGGCCGTCAATTTCCGGCAGCATGATGTCCAGCACCACGAGGTCTGGTTGGAAATTGCGGAAGATGTGTAGGGCAGAACGGCCGTCTGCGGCCGTTTGCACCACGTATCCTTCCTGTTCCAAGTAAGCCCTGACGGTGTTAAGCAGCGTCAATTCATCATCAACAACCAGAATCTTAAAAGCCATAACTTATTTTAAGCCAAAATACTGTATTCATCACTTTTGCATTCGCCTGACATATGGGCAGCGATGGTTACTCTCAACCATGTCAGACACGTGATTAACAGCCCTAGCTCTGGCCTCCAGCCAGGGCAAGTATTGGTTCTGAATTAAAGGATGAGGGGAGTACACTTTTGGTGGTTGTGTTTTGGCCTTGTGGATATGGAGTCAAACAATAATCGGAAGAACAGGCGCACTGGGGATACTCTTCTTCAAGGTCTTCATGCGAGAAAGCAGCTACAAACCGCCGGAACAATTCAGGCAAATGGTATCGATTTTGTCTGTTCGATGAATCAGCGATTTGTCTACGAGGCTCAAGAGCTGAACCGGGCTGACACCGGCCACCGTTTCAACGATCTCACGCGAGAAACTGGTGTCAAGTAAAGACAGCCGTTTTAAGATTTGCTGTTCCACCGGTGACAGCAGCTGCCAGGAGTAATCAAAGACAGTGCGTATGCTGCCCTGTCTTTCTGCGATGTTGCGCGTGGACACAGTCAAAAAATCCAGTTCGCGCTCAATCTCATTGGCAATTTCGGCACAGGACAGTGAGTGAACCCAAGAAGCGGCCAATTCCAGCCCTAGCGGCAAGCCATCAACCAGATGACAGATGCGCACAATTGCGGCACGATTTGCTTCGGTTAGCATAAAACTATGCCGGCTGCGCCTGACATTGTGCAAGAATAGCAATACAGAACTATCTTCTTCAGCGCCTTTATCATCACACTCGTCTGGCAGCGGTAAGCCATGAACTGCAAAAACCCACTCTTCCTGTAAACCGAGCCACTGGCGTGAGGTAATCAGAATTTTTGCCTCAGAAACTTGTGCCAGAATTTCGGCCAACACCCATACACTGTCCAGCAACTGTTCAAAATTATCTAGTACGAGCAAGATTTCCTTCTGGTGCAGGAAGTTAAGCAGTTGCGAAGTGGGATCAGGCGAGCTGGCGAGGGTAAAGTTGAGCGCTTCAGCCAGAGCTTGAACAATAAATTCGCTTGAATCCAATGAAGCTAAAGAGGCATAAGCTATGCCATCGGCAAAAATTGTTTGGTGACCAACGGCCGTTTGCAGCGCCAGGCGTGATTTCCCCATGCCACCAGGCCCTAAAATCGTTAGAAAGCGACAATTGGGGTTGGCCAGGAGTTCAGCAATTTCGGCGAGCTCTGCTTCCCGGCCAATGAACGGGGTTGGCGGGATTAGCAGTGAACGCGGCCGCCATTGTGGCGATTCAACAACCATGATAACGAACAGGTGTTTTGTTTCCAGGGATAGCAGCTGCGTATGCGCTTCCTGGGTCGCTGAAGCAGGCGCGATGCCCAACTCGCGCTGGATAGATGGGGAGCAGCCTTTTGCTTGCGGCAGCTTGGGCTTTCTGCCTATTATTTGGGCGAATACGGCGAAGCTCACCGGCTCTTAAGTGAAAGCCTGGCTATCAGCCGAGATTTAGACAATTCCTGGGCTATCGCCTCCTCGCTCAACATGCTTAGCCTGGCGGCCGTGGCCCAAGGTAACTATATTGAAGTTCAGCAACTGTTGAGGGAAGGGTTAGCCCACAGCCAGAAGCTGGAAGACCGGTACAACATTGGGGTAAGCCTTAACGGTTTGGGGCTGGTGAGCCAGGCTCTGGGCGATGAAGAAGAAGCACAGCGATCTTTACGGAAAGCATTGCCATCTGGCGCGAAATCGGTGACGATGGCGATCTTGCCCAATCTCTCAGCAATCTTGGCCACAGCTTCCTGGCTGAAGGGAAGCATGACGAAGCGGAACCGTTGTTTTTGGAAGCTTTGGCGATAGCTCAAGGCTCTAAAGTGTTACCGGTGGCAGTTGCAGCACTGTTCGGTTTAGCAGTTTTGGCGGTTGAGGCAGATGCTTTGAAACTAGCTGCGGAATTGGTTGAGCACATCCTGCAACATCCTGCCAGCCGGCAAAATACCAGGCAACGGGCAGAAAAATTGAAGGCGGAGCTGATCTCCAAACTTTCTCCACAACAGGTTAATATAATCAAGGAAGGGGCTAACCAATGGACACTAAGCGATTTGGTTTCCAGATTTTTGATGGCATAACCCGCAAAAGACGCTGTCATTTTCTATGAAAGATACCAATTACAGCTATATGATCTATGCATAAAACGGCCGTCCCTCACTGAAAAACGGCCGTTTTATGCATCTGTCGGGGCAGCGGGATTCGAACCCACGACCTCTTCCATCCGAAGGAAGCGCGCTACCAAGCTGCGCCATGCCCCGAATATAAGATTGTTACGCCATTTGTATCACAGTCGAAAAAATGATTGGCGAATTGAGTAATTTGGTCTGATGACCTCATGATTCAATCAGCATCTGTTCCCACTTCAGATAACAGCTAAACCGGCCTCAGGATATCTATCGTGGAAGGATTGGGAAGAACTGCAATGGCCCATTGTTAAGTCTACAAATCAGTAAAAATAAGGTGGAGCCCTTTGATCGGTCAAAAGGTGATGATATGATTCCGATCAGCGATGACCAAACTCACCCACACCCAATTTCTCAAAACACTCCCCGAACTGGTGATAGCCCGCTTGCCGGAACCACTGCAAGGAATTAAGGTTCACCAGCCATATCATTGGCTGATCCAGTTCAATTATGGTGAACAAAGACTCCACTATGAGGTTTCCTCGGCCAAACATCGTCCAGGCTGGGAGTTGGGGTTCCATTGTGAGGCGGGCGACCACAACCTGAATCGCTACCTGCTGATGGGATTCCGCCGCCACCTTTTTGAAATCAAGGATATTTTAGGGCCTACTGTCGAAGCCGAAATGTGGGATAAGGGCTGGACCAAGATATATGAAGTTTATCCCACCGGGGAGTTGAACAAAAGTTACCAGGAAGCGCTCGGCAGGCGTATGGCTGAATTCATCATCTGCCTGCATCCGATTTACATTGAGCTGCGCAATAATGTAGCAAACAGTTACCGCTAATCTCCCTTATTGCAAATAGACAGAAGGGACGGCTCCCCCTCCGCATTTTAAACGATCGCGGGCACAGCACTCACCTGAAAAAAGATGGCTTCAGCAAGATGTTTGCCATCTCCGCCGATGGGCACCCGACCCCTTACTGTACAACAGAGTATACTTTGGTGAAACTCGCCTGCACTACGAACTGTCGCGCGTGCCCCGGCGCGATGCCTGGGAAATCGGCTTCCACTTCGAGTCTGGCGATACGCAGCTCAACCGCTTCTTGCTCATGGGCTTTCGCCGCCACCTGTTTGAGATTAAAGATACGCTGGGCGAATCATTTGAGGCCGAAATGTGGGATAAGGGCTGGACCAAGGTGTACGAAGTGGTGCCGGTGGAGCCCTACACCGCCGCCCACCAGGCCCAAATCGGCCAGCGCATGGCCCAGGTGATCACCTGCCTGCACCCCATTTTTGTAGACCTGCGCAGCCAAGCCGCGCGCATTAAGCGATAGAGCAGTGAAAAGTGATAGAGTGAAAAGTAAAAAGCAGCTCCCACTTTTCACTTTTTACTTTTCACTTCCCCTCCCCTCGCCAACCCCTCCAGCTCAACCTCACTCAAGAAACCCGCCGCTGCGCCGTCGCTGCCGATTTTGTAGGAGGCGAAGCGGATCGCCTTTTGCAGGGCGGTGTACGGATCGCGGCTGGTGCGGTAGAAGTGGTTGAAGGCCGAGAAGAGGGCATCACCCGCGCCAATGGTGTTGACCACGGGGCGAGTCTGCACAGCGGGCAGCCGTTCGCAGAAGTTATCGGCCTTGACGGCCAGCAAGGCACCCTGCGCGCCCAGGCCAATCACCACAATTTCCGTGCAAAACTCGTTTTGCAAGAGCCTGGCCCACTGCTCCGGCGGCACGGGCAGCCGCTCATCGCTCATGAAGAGGATGGTGGCCGCGGCCATGTAGTCACGGTTGTAGGCATCGTCTATTGCGGCGATGGTGTGCACGTCGGTGGCGATGGGGATGCCGGCCTGCTGCGCCTGGGCCAGGAACGGCCGTGTGTAATTCACATTGCACAAAATCGCCAGGTCACTTTCTTGCAGCGCTTGGTGGAACAACTCGGGCGGATACGGCCGTTCCTGCACATCCTTCAAATCGGTGTTGCCCTGCCGCCTGCCCTGCCTATCGTACAAAATGACCGCCTGGGCTGTTTGCGGCATAGCAGCGACGATGTACGCCGTGCCCAGCCCATCGGCCAATGCCTGCTGCTGCACCTGCTGCCCGGCCACATCCTGCCCCACCAGCGTGAGAAAGTTCACCCGGCTGCCCAGCGTGGTGAGCGCCCTGGCAATGTTGTAGCCGACCCCGGCAACGGCCGTTTGAATGCCAAAAAACGGGTAGCGCATGGGGCTGTATTCGATGGGAAACTGCTCGACGGCCAGCGTCGTTTCCATGTTGGTGTGCCCGCAAACCAGAATCTTTGTCATTTTGCCTCCACCGGCTGAGCATCAGGCCCGGAAAATGAGCCCATCATACGCCAGTTTTCGGTCCGTGCCTACCGCCGGACTGCCTTCGCGGCATCCCTAACTTTTGGCAGACGCCCTGCCCCACGCCTGTTACCCCCCAATCCATCCCTTTGCCAGCACCGCTAAAAACCGGGTTCTGGCATCATGAGATTGTCAGCATATTTGTCTGGGAAATGCCCGTCTGGCCCGGCGAAACGCTCGTCACTTCGCTGCTTTAGGCTTTCCCTGTAACCACCGGACGAGAGAGGCGTCTCATGAAAACATTTTTAACCATCTGGTTTGGCCAACTGATTTCCCGCATCGGCACGTCGATGACCCGCTTTGCCCTGCTCATTTGGGCCTACGGGCAGACGGGCAGCGCCACCAGCGTAGCCATGCTTGGTTTTGCCGCCTTCCTGCCCATGATCCTCATCAGCCCGGTTGCCGGGGTGTGGATCGACCGGCTGGACCGGCGCAAGGTGCTCATCTTCTCGGACCTGGGCGCCGGGTTAATGACGGTGGCCATGCTGGCGCTGGCTGCCACCAACAACTTGCAGCTCTGGCACCTCTACCTGGCCGAAGCTCTGGCCGGGATCTTTGAGGCGTTCCAGATGCCAGCGTATTCGGCCGTGATGAGCACCCTGCTGCCCGCCGAGCAGTACGGCCGTGCCAACGGCCTGCGCTCCCTGGCCGACTTTGGCTCGCAAATCCTGGCACCGGCCCTGGGCGGGCTCTGCCTCACGCTGATTGGCCTGAGCGGCGTCATGACCTTGGATGTTCTTACCTTTCTGGTGGCTGTTGGCACGCTGCTGCTGGTGCGCATACCGGCTGTTAACACAGAGGAAACGGCCGCTGCGCCCGTCACTTTCCGTCAAGATATGCGCGTTGGCTTCCGCGTCATCTGGTCCCACAAAGGCCTGTTGACCCTGGTGGGCATCTCCACGCTCATCCACTTTTTGGCCGCACTCACCTGGATGTCTATCATGCCCGCCATGATCCTGGCCCGCACCGGGCAAAATGAGCTGGCCCTGGCCAGTGTGCAAAGCGCCATCGGCATCGGCGGCGTGCTGGGTGCCGTGGTGATGAGCGTGTGGGGCGGTCCCCGGCGCAAGATTCATGGCTTTTTGGTGGGCGTTGCTCTCTCCTTTTTGCTGGGCGACATTCCTCTGGCCGTGGGCCGCAGCCTGCCCATCTGGATTGTGGCGGGCGGCATGGGCGCCTTTTTCATTCCCATCCTGGGCAGCAGCCGGGAAACGATCTGGCAGACCAAGATTCCCCAGGCGCTGCAGGGGCGTGTTTTTTCGGTGCGCCACATGCTGATCAACTCGTTTATGCCGCTGGGGTATTTGCTGGGTGGCATCCTGGCCGACCAGGTGCTGGAACCGGGCATGGCGGCCAATGGCGCGATGGCCCCGCATTTGGGCTGGCTAGTAGGCACCGGCCCTGGCACCGGCATGGCGCTGATGTTTGTTATGTCGGCGGTATCGGCCGTGGTGATCTGCTTTGCCGCGTACCTCTTCCCGGCCGTGCGGCATGTGGAAGATGACACACTGCCTGCGGTGCCAACGGCCGTTCAGGCAACGGCCGTACCCGCGGATTAATCGCTGCTTTTGGCGTCAGCCCAGGGCAGCGGCAATGGATTGGCTGAGCCGCACAGGATCGAGTGGTTTGGGCAGCACCTCGACCACTCCCAGCGACTGAAGGGTGGCCAGCGGCACATCCAGCGGATGACCGGAAATGAAAATGACGCGCGTGTCCAGGCCGCGCTGCCGCAGCGCCTGGAGAAAGGCCACACCACCCATTTTGGGCATGATCACGTCGCTCACGATCAGATCAACGGCAGGGTCTTGGGCCAAAAGCGCCAGTGCATCCTCGCCGTTGCTGGTGGGCAGCACTTCGTAGCGCCACAGCTGCAAGTTTTCCACGAGGGCGTCACGCAGGGCGGGTTCGTCTTCGATGACCAGCAGGCGCTGTCCGTGACCGGGAACGGCCGTTTCCCGCCCATTGGCCGCTTCCGGTTCCTCCTCCAACACCAACGTCGGCAAATAAATGTCAAACCGCGAGCCAACGCCAGGTTCGCTGCTTACCGTGATAAAACCTTCATGCTGAGCCACAATACCGTGAACCTGAGATAGACCCAGCCCGGTGCCCTTCCCTGGCGCCTTGGTGGTGACAAACGGCTCAAAGATGTGGTCCAACAAGGCAGGATCAATGCCCGTGCCGCTGTCTATCACCGAAAAGCGCACCCAGTTCCCCGGCTGCATGGTGGGCAGCGGCAGCAAGTTTGGACTGTAAATCAACAGGTGCTCCAGCTCAAACGTCAGCCTGCCACCTTCCGGCATGGCGTCGCGGGCATTGACGGCCAGGTTCATGATCGTCTGCTGCATACGAGTGATGTCCGCCAGCACAATGTAAGCGTCCGCTTCCGCTGCCAGCTCAATTTCCACACTCTCGGGCAGCGTTCGCTTCAACAGCTGGATCTCTTCTTTGAGGATGACCAGTAAGTCCAGGGGACGGCGCTCAAAAACGGCCCGGCGGCTGAAATCTAAAATCTGCTCAATGAGCCGAGACGCTCGTTTGGCCTGCTGCCCAATGACAGCCAGCTGCTGCCGCTCCTTTTTTAACAGGCGAGGCGAACGCTCGATTAACTGGGCATGGAGCAAAATAACGGCCATCAGGTTGTTAAAATCGTGAGCGATGCCTGCCGCCAGGTGGCCAATCGCGGCCAGCCGCTCCTGCCGTTGGAACTGCTGCTCCATGCGCTTCTGTTCCGTTACCTGGCGCAGCACCACCGCCCATCCCTGTGAAACCGGTCCGGATTTCACCGGCTGGGCAACTAACTCATAAATTTGGCCGTGAGCGCGAATTTCATGCCAGTTGCCGCTGGTTGGGGGCGTGAGTAAAAACGATAGGGGCACACCACCCAACTCTGTAAGCGTGTCGCCAACGGCCGCATTGGCCAGCAAAATCAGATGCTCTTCAGCATGTGGATTGGCCACCAAAATCTGGCCCTCGGCATCTAGCAGGAAGATGCCTTCGGGCACGCTCTGCATGATCTGCTCCATCTGCTCTGCCTGGGCCCGTACCTGCTCCAGCAGTTGTTCGCGCTCCCGTTCCGCCTCCTTGCGCGCGGTAATATCTTGTTTGATGGCAATAAAGTGAGTCATTCGGCCGTTTTCATCCCACACTGGGGTGATCGCTTCTTCTTCGTTGTAGAGGGTGCCATCTTTGCGCCGGTTAATCAGTTCGCTGCGCCAGATGTTTCCGGCAAGGATCGTTTGCCACATCGATGCAAAGAAGGGCGAAGGGTGTTTGCCAGATTTAACCAGCTCTCGGGGATTTTTGCCCTGCGCTTCTTCCAGCGAGTAGCCCGTCAACTCTGTAAAGGCAGGATTGATCCATTCTACTGCGCCAGTGATATCTGTGATAACGATGCCGTTGGCGGCCGCGTTGAGGGCGCTGCTTAGCAGATGCAGCTGTTTCTCCGCCCGGCGTCGCTCGGTCACATCGACGGCGATGCTAATGGCGCCGCGACGGCCGTCTGGGAAAAATCCCAACGGCGTGGAGCTAAAATCCCAGATGCGCTGCGAACCATCTTTGCAGGTGATCGTGAATTCACCTTCGTCCATCCGCCTATCCATCCCATAAATCTGCGCAATGCCCGCCATCACTTTGGCCTGATCCGGCCCGTAGGCCAGCTCGGTCCATGCGGCAACGGTAGGAATATCCGCCAGCGTGTAACCGGAAATGTCCAGCCACGTCTGGCTTACTGCCAGCACCTCACCGTCTTCGGCATGAATAATGACAGGAACGGGGGCATATTCAATGGCCCGGCGGAAGCGTTCTTCGCTGAGGCGCAGCGCTTCTTCGGTTTGCTTGCGCTCGTGAACGTCTAGAAAAACGCCGACTACCTTTTCCAGTTCGCCCTGATCGTTGAGGGCCAATACACTGCGATCCATCATCCAGCGATAGACGCCGTCTTTTTGCCGGAAACGGTACTCAATGCTGAGGTTGCGCTGCTCCTGAATAGCAGACCTGACTGCTTGTCTGACCCAGGCACGATCATCGGGGTGGATTTTATCTACCCAACTGGCGGTGGTGTGTCCCATTTCCTCGGCCGTGTAGCCAAGGATACGCTCAAAATCGCCGACCCACAGCACTTCATCCTGGTTTATCGACCATTCGTAGACGACCTCACCCAACGCGCGCACCAGCGCCTGGTTGCGCCGGAAAATATTGGCCCGTTCAGCTTCGATCCGTTTTTCGCTCTCAGTCAGGGCATCCCTGGCTGCCTGCTCTTGCTGCGCCGACCGGGCCAGCAGGCTGTAAATGATGAGTGTGCTCAAGCCGACAAAAATCCACCCTTTGTAGGTTTGCCAATATACTGCCGTTTCAACATCTGGAGCGAGCAGCAGCAGCAAACGATCCGTCAGCAATATCCACAACAAACCAAAAATCGCGTAGATTAGGGGGATGCGGAGCGTGTCAGACATAGAATCCTTCATAGATGTCTTCCTCGCAAAAAAGACGTCAAAAAATCTGATGTTTTGCCAGACAAGTTTTAAGGTGCAGCTTACATCTGAATTTGTGCCGGCCTGGCTTGGGTACAGTGCGATCATTTTACAGCAGGCAGCTTAAAAGACGTAATCACCATTTTTCCTACCAGAAAGAATTTTTTCACAGTAGTTCAATCTTGCGGTAAACTTTGAGTGGAGGCGAAATCATGTTAGACAGTGACGGAAAGTTTTACCTGGGCCGTATTGTAGACCCCAAAACTAACGAGAAAACTGAGCGGCCCCTGCTGTACGATCCCGACGATCTGGTAACCCATGCCGTGGTGGTGGGCATGACCGGTTCCGGGAAGACGGGCCTGTGCCTGGACCTGCTGGAAGAAGCGGCGCTGAACCACGTGCCTGCCCTGATGATCGATCCTAAGGGAGACATCACCAATGCGCTGATGCACTTCCCAGAGCTGGCTCCGGCCGACTTTGCGCCGTGGATCAATACCACGCAGGCCCGGCGTGAGGGCAAAACGGTGCAAGAGATGGCGGCAGAAACGGCCGCTCTCTGGCGCAGCGGCCTCGCGGATTGGGAGATCACCCCCGACCGCCTCCAGAAGCTCAAAGACAGCGCCCAATTTGCCATCTACACCCCCGGCTCCGACGCGGGACTGCCCGTATCCATTCTGGCCTCGCTCAAAGCGCCCGAGATTCCCTGGAACGAAAATCGCGAACTGCTGCGTGAGAAGATTTCTGGCACCGTCACCGCCCTGCTGGGGCTGGTGGGGCTGCGCGACATCGACCCGGTGCGGGCGCGCGAGCACATTTTGCTGGCCAACATTTTTGAACATGCCTGGAGCCAGGGGCAGGACCTCGACCTGGCCTCGCTTATCATGCAGACGCAGGCGCCGCCGTTTACCCGGCTGGGCGTCTTCGACGTGAATACCTTCTTCCCCGAAAAAGATCGTTTTGGCCTGGCGATGATGCTCAACAACATCCTGGCTTCGCCCGCTTTTCAGGCGTGGATTGAGGGTGAGCCGCTGGATGTGGCCCGTTTGTTGTATACATCAGACGGCCGTCCGCGCCACACCATCTTTTACATCGCCCACCTGCCTGAGGCGGAGCGCATGTTTTTTGTGACTTTGCTATATTCGGCCGTGGAGTCGTGGATGCGGGCGCAGAAGGGCAGCTCCACGCTGCGCGCCCTGGTCTACTTCGATGAGATATTTGGCTACCTGCCGCCTACCGCCAATCCGCCATCCAAGGAGCCAATGCTGCGTATGCTTAAGCAGGCGCGCGCTTTTGGCGTGGGGCTGGTGCTGGCCACGCAAAACCCGGTCGATGTGGATTACAAGGCGCTGTCCAACGCTGGCACATGGTTCATCGGCAAGCTGGGCACGGAGCAGGACAAGGCGCGCCTGCTGGACGGCCTGACCACGGCGGCCAGCGGCGGTTTCGACCGGCGCGTGTATGATGAGTTGATCTCTGCCCTGGGCAAGCGTGTCTTCCTGCTTCGCAACGTACACGACAGCCAGCCGTCGCTCTTCCAAACCCGCTGGGCCATGAACTACCTGGCCGGGCCGGTGACAAGGGACCAGATTCCGGCGCTGAATGCGCTGGCAGGGATCGGTAATCCGTTATCGGTAAGCGGTGAACCGTCATCGGTGAGCGGTGCGGAATTGGCCGCGACTACACCTGCGCTAGAGGAGGCCCAATCTCCAGTCTCCAGTCTCCAATCTCCTGCCCTACCGGGCGAGGCGGCCAGGCCGGGTGTGCCGGGGCGCACGGAGGAGTATTTCCTACCGCAGAATTTGACGGTGAGTGAGGCGGCGCAGCGGAACGGCCGTTCCCTTCCCGCCAATGCCCAGACCGCAGGCATTTTGTACCGGCCTGTGCTGCTGGCTCAGGCTGGCGTGAGTTTTAGCAATCGGCGCTACAACCTGGAGCATGAGGTGTGGCAAACGGCCGTTGTTCCCGAACCAGATCGACGCGGTATGGTTCGCTGGCAGGATTTTGCCGCTGAGCAGATCGACCCGCGCCAGTTTGACCGTGTGCCGCTGGCGGACGGCCGTTTCCAGCCACTGGAAGCCCCGCTGGACGATGCCAAAAGCCTGACGGCGATGAAAAAGGATTTTGAAGAGTGGCTTTATCGCAGCCTGGAAGTTGCCGTAAAGGCCAACGAGACGCTGAAAATCTACGGTGGCCCCAATGTGTCTGAGCAGGAATTTGCTCGTCAGTGCGCGGATGCTGCTAAAGAAGCGGCCGATGCCGAAAGCCGCAAAGTGGCCGAGCAGTACGAGCGCAAAATTGACGCCGTAGAAGACAAGCTGAAGCGCGAGGAGCGCGAACTGGTCGAAGACGAAGCGGAATACGACCAGCGCAAGCGTGAGGAGGCCGTCACCCACGCCGAAACGCTCTTTAGCCTGTTCAGCAAGCGGCGGCGCAGCGTCTCCTCATCAATGACCAAACGGCGCATGACAGCCCAGGCCAAAGCCGACGTGGAAGAATCGAAGGATGAGATTGCCGAACTGCAAAAAGAGTTGGCCGCCCTGGAGCAGCAAGCAGAAGAGGCCCTGACCGAAATCCAGGCCAAGTGGGAAGCCATCGCCCAGGAACGGAGCAGCATCCCGGTAACGCCGACCAAAAGCAGCATCAACGTGACCCTCTTTGGTGTCGCCTGGCTGCCGCACCACATCATCCAGGTAGACGACAACTTCGTTTTGCTGCCCGGCTATGCCTAAACACACTGCGTAGCCGCGGATTCTTAGCGCGTTTTTTGCGCGGAAAGAATCCGCGGCTACAAAGAGAAACAAAATGATCACAACTCTAATAGAGCAAAATCATACATTGGCACCAACTTTGTGGCAGGAAGTTGAAAATCATCTGGAGCAGGAGAGGCAGCGGATTTTTGATGAAATTCTCAATTATCCGCCGCCCATCCCGGCCTGCGACGTGCAGTTTAACTTTCTTCTGGCGCAGCGGGCGGAGATGATGCAGGCATTGCAGCAGCTGCGGGAGATCTCTGGGGCGGACACGGCCGTTTCCCACCCGCTCCTCTCCCTGCGCCAATTTATTCAAACCTGCCAATTTTTTGATGACACCCGGCAGGCGCAGCTGCTGGCCGAGTTGGAAGGGGTGCTGGATGAGCAACGTGGCCTCTGATATCGTGCGCACGCGGCTGAAGCGCTGGTTTGAGCCAATTTTGGAAGACCCGGGCTGGCGCAGCCACCTGGTGGATGACCAGGCAGAGCAGCTGCTGGCCTGGGGCATGGCACAGGTGGAGCAAACGGCCGTCCGCAGCCAAAACCTGCCGGATGAAGATGCCGAGCCGTTGCTGGAAAAGGATAGTACGGCCGTACGCCTCGTCATGGCAGGCATTAACGACCTCATGGGCACCATCGGCAAGGAGCCCGAGTTTGACCTGGTAGACGACATCATGACCCGCGTGCTGAAAAATTTACGCTGGCTCACCAACCAGCCGCTGCGGCCAGACAACCTGCGGCGCGTCAGCCAGTTCAACCAGGCCCGCAGCACCGAAGACCGCACGGCGGCTTTCCAACACCTGCTGGCGCTCATCCAAACGGACACCAGCTGAAAACAAACATATTCCCTCATGGCAGAACAAACACCCACAACTCATTGCCCCGAATGCGGCGGGCAGTTTACGGCTGAGGAAACCTGCACCGAGCGGTACCATGCCTGCATGGCGCTGGAATTAACCGATCCCGACTATGGCGCTGTGCATCACTTTACCGTGCCCGCCTATATGCTCCAACATCCCAGCCGCCTTTCGGCCGAGGGCTGGCAGGCGATGGCTCAGATTTTGCACGAATTCCTGGTGGACGGGGTATCCCCGGCACGGATGCGGCAGTTGATCCAGCAGCAGCAAAAAACACGGCCGAAATCATTCAGCATGGTGAAAGGCATGCCCGCCACCCAGCCGTCCTGGACCTGGACCACAACCATCATGGCTGTGCGGCTGGAAGACCCGGCCCTTTACTGCGCCGACGTGCGCGCCTGGGCCGAAGCGGTTCACGACGACATACAACAAAACTCGCAGTAAAAGGACATTTCATGAACAAAAAAGCTGGCGGCGTGATTCTGGTGCTGATTTTGGCCGTCTTGTCGGTCATCTTTGGGCAGGATTTTTTGCAGGAGTTTGGCCTGGATGAAGGCGCACCGGTCCTCGACCCCGTGGTGGATGTTGGGGCGCCAGCCGACTGGTACGAACTCTACTTCACCAATCCCAGCTGCCCGCCGGAAGCCGAGCGCGCGGGCGGGATCGATGAGGACATTGCCAGCGATATGCTCACGGCCGAAGTGCGGGTGGACATTGCTGCCTACGACCTGGACTCCGAGCCCATGGTGCAGGCGCTGATTGAGCTGGAAGGGCGTGGCGTGCCGGTGCGGGTGGTGACGGACACGGACAACGCCGCGCTGAGCAGCATCAACCGGCTGCGGCGCAACGGCATCAGCGTGGTGGAGGATAAACGGTCTGGGTTGATGCATAACAAGTTTGTGGTGATCGACGGCCGTATCGTCTGGCTTGGCTCGATGAACTTCACCACCAACGGCGTTTACTGCAACAACAACAACATCGTGCGTATCAGCTCGCCGCGTCTGGCAGCCAACTACACCGCCGAAATGGACGAAATGTACCTCGACCGCCTCTTTGGCCCCGATTCGCCCCAAAACACGCCCAACGAGTCACTCTCAATTGGCGGCGTTGCAGTGGAAAATTACTTTGGCCCGGAAAAAGAGATCGGCCCGATCATTTCGCGCCGCGTCGCCGGGGCGGAGAGCGAAATCTTGTTCATGGCCTTCTCCTTCACCGCTGAGCAAATTGGCGAAGCGCTGCTGGGCCGGGCCGATGCGGGTGTCATTGTGCGCGGCGTATTTGAGCGTGTGGGTTCCGATACGCCGTTCAGCTACTATGGGCCGCTGGCCCAGGCGCGGCTGGCCAACGTGGCCGTGCGCACCGATGGCAATCCGCAGGTGATGCACCACAAGGTGTTTATCATTGACCGCAGCACGGTCATCTTTGGTTCGTTCAACTTTAGCGACAACGCCAACCGCAGCAACGATGAAAATGTGCTCATCGTACACGACCCGACCTTTGCCAGCTACTTCGTCGAGGAATTCGAAACAGTCTGGGCTGAAGCCAATGCGGGCCAATAGCTGGCGAGGCGTGAGCATCCTCAGGCTTGTACTGAGCGCAGCCGAAGTATGCGAACGGTCGCTGCACATTAGAACATGGTAACTGGCCGCATTAAATCGGTGGAACGACGGCCGTTTTCGCTATAATGGCGCCTGATTCAGAGGAAGAACGATTCGCTGAGAATATTTTATGCAAGCAACTGCCCCCCAACCGACGAGCAACAACGGCCGTTCCCGCCGCAACCTCGCCTTCTTTTTAGCCCCTCCCCTGGCGATCTTTTTGCTGCTGTTTGTGGTACTGGCCATCTGGCTGGTGAGCTACCAGAGTCGGCACAACGGCCGAATTTTCACCGGCATCAATGTGATGGGCGTGGATCTCGGCGGCATGGAATTGGCCGAAGCCGAAACGGCGCTCAGCCGGAACTTCAACTATGCTACCAGCGAGCAAATCATCTTTGTGGATCCCCAATCGCAGCAGGCATTTGCTAAAACCCCCAGCGAATTAGGGCTCACCTTCGACGTATCCCGGACGGTCCAGGCCGCCTATGATTTAGGACGCAGCGGCGGGCCGTTTAAACAGGCGCGAGAGATGTTTGACAGCTGGTATTACGGCCGTACTCTCGCCCCCGTTCTGGTGTTGGATGAAAGCCGGCTGGACAGCGCCCTGGCCGAACTGGCCGCCGAAATTAACCGTCCGCCCGTTAACGCGGCCTTCAACTACAGCGGCAGCGATACCAGCTATGCTGTGGGGCAGCCAGGCCGCTTTGTCGATGTGGCCGACGCACGGAACCGTGTCCTCACCCCGTTAACCAGCTTCCGTCCGGCGCAGGTTGAACTGCTGGTGCACGAAGTGGCCCCCACCGTCTACGACGCCGGGGATGCCGCCGCACAAATCCAGCAGGTGCTGGGCAGCCCCGTCACCTTTTACCTGGAAGAACCGCTGGACAATCTCGACCTGGCGCCCATTACCCTGAGCAATGCCGATCTGGCCGCCTGGGTGCGGGTGGAGGTGGACGAAGCGGCCAACGGCAGCCGCACACACAACGTCTTTGTTGATGAAAACGCGCTGCGCCACTGGCTGCGCCAGTTTGAAGGCCAGATTTACCGCGAACCGGTCAACGCCCGCTTTTACTTTGACGATGGGACCGAGGAACTGGTTTTGGTAGCGCCGCATGTAAACGGCCGTGAACTGGATATCGACGCCACCATTGAGCAGTTTAAGGCCCAGGTGAACACCCCCAACCGCTCCATCCCCTTTGTGGTGCGTGATATTGTGCCGCTGGCCAATGCCAACGCCACCGCCGCCGATCTGGGCATCACCGAGCTGATAACAGAAACAACAACCTGGTTCTCCGGCTCATCCGACGCGCGTAAGCACAACATCGCCACCGCGGCGGCCAACTTTTATGGCATCGTGGTGGCCCCGTACGAGGAATTTTCCTTCAATAAATACCTGGGCAGCATCACCGAAGCCGACGGTTATACCGAAGGCCTCATCATCGTCGGCGGGCAGACGATTCCGGGCGTGGGCGGCGGTGTGTGCCAGGTAAGCACCACGCTGTACCAGACCGCCTTTTTTGCCGGGTTTCCCATCACCGAGCGCCTGCCACATGGCTACATGGTAGGCTACTACCGCGACGGCGCGGGGCACGGTATGGACGCCACCGTCTACAACGACGGCGAAATCTACGTAGACATGAAGTTCATCAACAACACGCCCTACCACCTGCTCATCGAGAATTATTTCAGCGAAGAAAACCAGGCGCTGACCTTTAAGTTTTACAGCACCAGCATGGGGCGCACCGTGGTGAAGGAAGACCCGGTTTTTGCCAATATCACCGAAATACCGGGGCCGGAGCAGGACCGCTGGGAGTTTGCGGAGTCGCTGGATGAAGGCACGGTGGAGCAGATCGACTGGGCCACGGAAGGTGCCGACGTTTCCATCCGGCGCATTGTTTACAATGCGGATGGCATCGTCATTGAAGATCGCACCTTTGTGAGCAACTACATTCCCATCCCCAGCTTATTCCACTACGGTCCAGATGTTGAACCCTACAGCTACGACCTGGTGCCAGAAGAAGATCATTAAGCATCCACAGGCGTCTTACAAAAGATTTCGCCGATTTATGGCCTGAAGCCGCGTAGCAACGGCCGTACCTGGGCCTGCGATGAGTTTGCCGACGACGGCACCCACCCCGGCGATCCCGCCCGCGACAAAGTGGCGGCCATGCTGCTAGACTTTTTCAAGACGGATGAAACGGCAAGGGTTTGGTTTTTGGGAGAGTGAGGGAGAAGGATGGTCAAAAACCGGGTATCAGCCAGAGCATTCTTCGCATCTGATTCTGGTTCGAATATGACGGCCAAGATGTTCACGTCTCTGTCATTTTTGATTCTTGTCAGCAAGTAATCCAGGTTGTGGAAGAAATCAGTGCGGAAATTCTGTTGAATATTATGCTGCCAATCCTCAGTTGTTAACTTGCCAATGATTGAGGGGCATAACATGTTGCCGAGATATAATTTCTTTTAGGTGAGGAAGTCCGGCCCAAGAAATGTAGCTTGTCCAACTTTTCCCATTTTGAGGGCCAAATCGTTTCACTGCTTTAAACCAGAAATCCATTTTTTCTATTTGATAACACGAAGATTTGAGAACTACATTGGGATTGGAAAATCTTCACCGTTTGCTAGCAAATCAGCTACGAAATCAGTCATAATTTGCTGAATACCGTGCAGCGCTGCTTCGGGCGATTCGTCCAGCCAGCTTAAGTTGGGAAATTCGGCGCAGAGTCCCACATATTCCTCGCCCTCCTCGGACCAAATAAGGCGATAGGTGTAACTGTCTGGCTCAGGCATCTTGTAGTTGGGGCATTGTTGCTTGCTGGAAGGAAAAATCATGAATGTTGGCTGTTTCTCGGGCGTGTTCCAGGGTGATGGCCACTAAGTTACCATCCACATCCAGGTCTAACAACGTATTTTCATTGAGTTCTTGTGTTTCCACGATCTCTTTATCACTTAAATGAACGTAGAGCGTATCGGTGTCAGCAAAATATCGGATTTTCAAGAGGTTTTCTCCTTAAAGCGGCGGTCAAAGAATGTGTTGTGAACGGTTTCTCCATCAGCCAATAATATGACGCGCAGGTAACGATTTTCAGCTTCTTCTATTTTCGCCCAGCGACGGATACGGCCGTCTGCCTGAATTTCCTGATGAACGGGCTCATTCATTACTTGCAAAATCCATTCATCCTTAATAATCGCGCGATCTGGTCTTGTTTTTACATGCTGAAAATAAGCAGTTGTTTTGAAACGCATGATTAAAAGTTAACATCCTCGACCAGTTTAATGACATCTCGCAAATTCATATACGCATTCTAAACTGTTGAGGCAAGGTGTCAAGAATTAGCCATGTGCCAATTCTTCCAAGGCAGCCAGGGCTGCTTCGGCGCGATGGGCCGGGACGAAGACGTGATCGTGGTAGAAGGCGGCGATGACGTTGGCGCTGATGTGGTGTTCAGCGAGTTTAGTGGCGACAACGGCCGTTAACCCCACCGCATCCAAACTGGAATGCACCGACAGGGTAATGCAGCGAAACACACCATCATAAGCCATGCCGTGCTCATCGGCGTGGTGCCTGGGGATGACCAGGGTTAGGCCTTCTGTCTCGATGAATGAGGCAATCGGTTCCAGTTCAGGATGATCGCCGTAACGGCCGTTCCCCACCGTGCAAAAAACATACTCCCCTTCCCGCAGCCGGGGCTTGAGCGAAGTGAGCATCTTGCTTAAATCCGTTTCACCAGCCATGAACTGCCTGCCACTCCGCCAAAAGAAGCCCGTACCACAGCCGATCCACCAGCGTGCCGTCCTTCCTGGCCTGACGCTGCCGCTGGCGGCCTTCCCACGTAAAACCGCAGCGCTCGGCCACACGCTGGCTGGTGTGGTTGTCGGCGGCGCACTGCAGTTCCACCCGAACGACTTTTAGCTGCTCAAAGGCAAACCGGATGGCCGCCTGGGCCGCTTCGGTGGCATAACCGCGTCCGGTTTGGTCCTTGACCAGAAAATAGCCCAGCTCGATGCACGGCACGTGCCAATCCGGGTTGGCTAAATACGCTTCACCCACATAGCTTCCGCCGTCTTTTTCCCACACGCCAAAGATAAACAGGTTGCCCGACTGCCACTCACCCGCCAGCTGGCGCAAAAGCTCAGCAGCATCCGCTTCAGTTTGCACCGCGGCCATCGTGGGCGGCACAAACTCGCGCAGGTGATCGCGGTTGGCCTGCACCATCTGGCAGTAGGCGGCGCTGTCCTCTGGCTGGTAACGGCGCAGGTGAAGCCGGTCCGAATTGAACTCAGTAGGTATAGCCAGCAAAAGCGGATTCATTCGTTCTGATCCTTTAATGGTGTTGTTTTGTTGAGCCACTGCTGTAGGATAACGGCCGTTTCCCTGCGTCCCATCTTTTCATACGCTTCCTGCTCGTGCGCCAGCGACAAGACGGGCAGTTCCAGGCCATTAACCGTGATGAATTCCCGATGATGGGAGATGTCGGGCGATGGTTCCCAACGGCCGTTCACCCACTTCTCCATGTCGCCCATGATTTCTACCGTGATGCCCTCCACTTTAAGCCGGCCAAAGTGGGAGCGAATCCGCGCGGTGCTGGAGAAGGTGACGGGCTGCACCACAAACGGCCGTAACGCCTGCTCGATGGCATACGCGCCAGGGGTGTCGGTTTGCAGATCAATGTCGTTGGGGGAAAAGGGCAGGCCGCGCAGAGCAAAACTGGTGCTGCCGGTAATCGCCCACAAAATATCCCGCTCGCGCAGCGCTGCGTGAATTTGATGTAAGACAGATAAAAACGAGGCGGACACAGACATCAGGATTTATTCGTCTACCAAACCAAGCTTTTCCGGGATATGGGCCGTGTCGAATGGACTGAAGAGAAGTCGGCCGTCGGGCTCAAAAATGGTCTTTAAAATGCTGCCGTTGGGCATGGCGATGCCCTGCGAGAAGTGCAGGTACTTACGCATGGTCCGGTTGGTGGCTTCGCGAATGCCCGTCAGGGTCATCCACAGGAAGGCGCGCAGGAAGAGGCCGTGGCTAAACACGGCGATGAACGGCTCGGGCCGTTCCCGCAGCTGCGCGCCCATCGTATCAACGCGCGCCAGCAGCTCGGCAAACGATTCCCCAGCGTCACCCTCTTTTTCCTGCGGGTCCAGGCGCTCCCAATAGGCGTTGGCCACCGGGCCGCGCTGGCTGCCCGTGGTGCCCCGGTAATGCTCCGGGCGCAGGTAAGTAAACTCCTCAATGGGCCACTCGGCCACGGTGATGGGTTTAAAGCGGTTGATGGTAGGAGCGGCCGTTTGCCGGGCGCGAATAAACGGGGAAACCACAATCAAATCCGGCTTACGGCTGAATGCCTGGGCCACATATTCCGCCTCCCGGTGCCCCTTCTCCGTCAATTCAGATTCCGCCGGATGCGTCGTGGGCAAGTCTGCGTTCGAGACGCTTTCCCCATGCCGGATGAACCATACTTCTTTGCGCATAAACTGTTCCTGGCTGGACGGTAATTGAGTAATTCAGTAATTGGGTAATTGGACTCAATTACTCAATTACCCAATTACCTCTTCTAATTCACGCCCGATTCTACCAGATTTACCCGCTCCCCGGTGGGTTAAACCAGGCCAAAGGCGCGGACGGGGAAGGTGCCAAATGCTTTTACTTTGACGGGCACGGCGAAGAAGCGAAAGTTCTCATCGGGCAGGGCATGCAGCGGGGCAAGGTGCTCAACGATGGGGATGTCGTGGCGCAGCAGCGTGGAGTGCACGGGGCGGGTACCGTCTGCCGTATCGTCGATGTTGTAGGAGTCGATGCCCACCAGAACCACGCCGGATTTTTGCAGGTGTACGGCCGTTTCCCCCGTCAAAAATGAATGTCCCTCAAAATATTGCTCGGTGTTCCAATGTTTGGACCAGCCGGTATCAAACAGCACAGCTTTGCCCTGTAACTGTTTGCCTTGCAGCAGATCGGGGTGGAGGGAACGGCCGTACCCCTCCGGCACGCGCACCACCACACAGTCCAGGTTGGCCAGCGAACGCAGCGGCAGCTCCGCTAAATCCTTGCCGTCGGCATAGCGATGAAAGGGAGAATCGACGTAGGTGCCCGTGTTGGCCACCATCTCAATCTTGCCAATGTGGAATTCGGTGCCTGCCGCGTAATGCTCCCGCGATGCTTCCCGGCTGAGATAATCGCAAATGACTGGTGCAGGCAGCCCTTTGTACGTTACCAGCCCGTGCGCCACGGTGTGGCTGACATCAATCAATTTTTGAGACATGGTTCACTTCCTTTGTGTTATATTTTCCCCAGGTGACAGTCACTTCTAAAAGTGACTGTCACCTTTACGCAGCATTATAGCTTACTGAACCGCAAGGTGTGTGCCCGCCCGTTGCGGCAAAGGAAGAGCGCAAATGAACAGCAAAGAAACGGCCGATGTCATCATTGTCGGCGTGGGGCTGGCGGGGTTGGTGGCTGCCGCTGAGCTGGGTGACGCGGGCAAGCGCGTCATTTTGCTGGAGCAGGAAGGCGAAAACTCCATCGGCGGGCAGGCGTTTTGGTCGTTGGGTGGGCTGTTTTTTGTAGACAGTCCAGAACAGCGCCGCCTGGGCATCAAAGACAGCCCGGAACTGGCCTGGCAAGATTGGCTCGGCTCGGCCCAGTTTGACCGCCCCGAAGACGAATGGCCGCGCAGCGTAGCCGAAGCGTACATTGAGTTTGCCGCGGGTGAGATGCGGTCCTGGCTGCACGCCCAAGGGATGCGCTGGTTCCCGATTGTGGGCTGGGCCGAGCGCGGCGGGGCGCAGGCTCATGGGCATGGCAACTCCGTGCCGCGCTTTCACATCACCTGGGGCACCGGGCCGGGCGTGGTGGCGCCGTTTGAACGGCGGGTGCGGGTGCATATGGACAAGGGGCTGGTTGTGCTGAAGTGCCGCCACCGGGTGAGCCATTTGCTAAGGACAAACGGCCGTATAACCGGCGTCGCTGGCGAAATCCTGGAACCTTCTACCGTGGAGCGCGGGCAGCAGTCCAGCCGCACGGTCATCGGCGATTTTGAGCTGGCGGCGTCGGCCGTCATCGTCACGTCCGGCGGCATGGGCGGCAACCACGAGCTGGTGCGGCAAAACTGGCCCACCGAGCGGCTTGGTCCTGCGCCCAGCCAGATGATTTCCGGGGTGCCGCATCATGTAGACGGCCGTATGCTGGCCATCACCCAACAGGCAGGCGGAGCGATCATCAACAGCGACCGCATGTGGCATTACACGGAGGGGATTAAAAATTGGGCGCCCATCTGGCCCAGGCACGGCATCCGCATCTTGCCCGGCCCGTCCTCGCTCTGGTTTGACGCCCTGGGCGAGCGGCTGCCTGCACCCTATCTGCCCGGCTTTGATACGCTCGGCACGCTCAAGCACATCTTGGCCACCGGCTACGACTACTCCTGGTTTATCCTCAGCCAAAAAATCATCGAGAAAGAGTTTGCCCTGTCCGGTTCGGAACAAAATCCGGATTTAACGCTGGGCGGCTGGCTGACGGTTATACGCAGCCGGTTGGCGGGTGGCGCACCCGCGCCGGTGGAAGCGTTTAAGCAGCACGGTGAAGATTTTATCGTGCGCGACAATTTGCCGGATTTAGTGGCGCAGATGAATAATCTGGTGGGCGAGGAGCGGTTGGAATACGGCCGTATCCACCACCAAATTCTCACCCGTGACCGCGAAATGGACAATCCCTTCAGCAAAGACGCGCAAATCCTGGCGATCCAAGGCGCGCGGAATTACAGGCGCGACCGGCTGGTGCGCGTGGCACGGCCGCACAAAATTCTCGATCCCATCAAAGGGCCGCTCATTGCCGTGCGGCTGAACATTCTCACCCGCAAAACGCTGGGTGGACTGCACACCAACCTCAACGCCCAGGTGCTGGATGCTCAGGGCGAGCCTGTGCAAGGATTGTATGCCGCCGGTGAAGTGGCGGGTTTTGGCGGCGGTGGCTACCACGGCTACAATGCGCTGGAAGGGACATTTCTGGGTGGCTGCATCTTTTCGGGGCGTCATGCGGGACGGCACGCGGCGGCCAACATTTGATTGCTTTTTGATAGTTAAAAGTTAGTAAACGGCCGTCTATCCCGGTAAAATTTATGCTACGCTACAATACAGTTTAAGCAACCAAATCAAGCGGGAGACCTCAATGAACAAAGCCAACAAATTAGCCGCCAACGTTATGGGCTACACCATCGGTGAGGAGATTGCTAACAGCGTCACGCACGGCATTGGCACGGCGCTGAGCGTGGCTGGGCTGACCTTACTGGTGGCGCTGGCCGCTATTTACGGCGACGTCTGGCGCGTCGTCAGTTTTAGCATTTACGGCAGCAGCCTGGTTTTACTTTACCTCTGCTCCACGCTGTACCACAGCATCCAACATCCCCAAGCAAAGCGCATTTTGCGCATTTTTGATCATTCGGCCATCTACCTGCTGATCGCTGGGACCTACACGCCATTTACCCTGGTGAGCATGCGCGGGCCGTGGGGCTGGACGTTGTTTGGTGTGGTGTGGGGCCTGGCGCTGCTGGGCATTGCCTTCAAAACCGTTTTCATTGGCCGGTGGGAAAAATTAGCAACGGCCGCTTATGTGCTCATGGGCTGGCTGGTGGTGTTTGCCTTCAAGGAAATGCTGGTTACCCTGCCGCCCGGCGGCGTGTTCTGGCTGGTGACTGGCGGCGTGGTGTACACGCTGGGCGTCATCTTCTACGCCTGGCAAAAGCTGCCCTATAACCATGCCATCTGGCACCTCTTTGTCCTGGGCGGCTCCATCTGCCACTTCTTCGCAATCTTGTTCCACGTGCTGCCTGTACAGCAGTAGCCAAGAAACCAATCAAAGATTTCGCAGATTAAGCAGATAAACAATCTGTCCAATCTGCGAAATCTGTTGATAAAATCCCCGCATTCTTTTTAGATTCCCTCACGCGTTTCCTTTACCAGATGATCCACCACAGCTCGGAGCGCTTCTTCGCGGTTTTCATCGCCGCCGTGGGCCAGGTAGGTGGCAATTTGCCGGTCGGCGCTGGTGCCGTTTTGCAGGATGGTGCGCACGTACTCCACCTCGTGGCGGCTGCCCAGATCATCCACCACGTCATCCAGCAGTTCCAGCAGCTCCTCCATCAGCTGGGAGAAAGGCACCGATTCCTGCAGGCCAAAGTCAATCAGCTCGCCATTGATGCCGTAGCGCACGGCGCGCCATTTGTTTTCGGTGATGTGCATGTGGCGGTACTGCCGCCAGCCCATGTTTTGGCGGCGCAGCTTAAGCAGCTTGGCGCAGATTGCCTGGAACAAAGCCGCCAGGCAAATCGCCTCGTCAATCTTGGTGCAAATGTCGGTAATGCGGAACTCCAGCGTATCGAAGACGGGATGCGGCCGTATATCCCACCAGATTTTGGCCCGCGTGTCTGCCTTGCCAAAGGCGCCCACCATACTTAGGGTTCGTTCGTAGCTCAGGTATTCGCCCCACGATTCAAACGAATGCGGGATGCCCGTGCGCGGCAGCGACTCAAACACCACGCTGCGGTAAGAACGGAGGCCAGTGTTACGGCCGTGCCAAAACGGCGAACTGGTTGACAACGCCAGCAAGTGCGGAATGAAGTAGCGCGCCTGGTTCATAATCTCCATCATCAGGTTTTTCGATTCCAGGTCACTGCCAAAACCAACGTGTACATGCATGCCAAAAATCAGCAGCCGCTTGGCCACGCCCTGCATGTCGTCCAACAGTTCTTTGTAGCGCACCCCCTCGGTGATGGGCTGCTCATCCCAGCGGGCAAACGGGTGCGTAGACGCGGCAGCAATCGCCAGGCCGTTGGCATCGGCCAGTTCGATCACCGCGCGGCGCAGGCGAATCACCTCCTGACGCACCTCGCTAATGTTCTGGCAGACCCGGCTGCCCACTTCCACCTGCGACTGCATCAGTTCCGGCATCAGGTTGAGCTTCACTTCTCGCTGCTGATCCTGAGACAAAAACTCTGTAATGTAGGCGTGGAGATTGCGGGTTGTGGGATCGATGATTTGATACTCTTCTTCAATTCCCATGGTAAGGGGCGGAGTCGGTACGGGCATCTTTTTCTCCTAGTTGTGTGGACACAGTTAGCGTGAGCGGATTGCTGGGGAGGATTATAAAGGGGGAGGGGAAAAGTGCGCAAGTATGCAGGTGGCAAGTTGCAGGTAGCAGGTCAAGACTTGCCACCTGCAACCTGCAACCTGTAACTGTTAAGCCCAACTGCGCAAAAACTCAACCAGCAGGCGCACGCCGTAGCCGGTGCCGCCGCGTGGCGTGTAGGCACTGTCTTTTTCGCTGAGGGCCATGCCCGCGATGTCCAGGTGCACCCAGGGGTAATCAGTAAACTGCTTTAGGAAGAGGGCGGAGGTAGCCACCCCGCCAAAACGGCCGCCGCTGTTTTTGATGTCGGCCACGTCAGACTTGATCGCTTCTTTGTAGTCATCCCACAGGGGCAGAGGCCAGACACGTTCGTGAACGGCCGTTCCCGCCGCCACCAGTTTGTCACGCAAAACATCCTCCGTGCTGAACAGGCCCGCCGCCATGCCCTGCCCCAGGGCAATCACACACGCTCCGGTCAGCGTAGCCAGGTCGATAACTGCCTTGGGGTTGTAGCGTGCGGCGTAGACCAACCCATCGGCCAGCACCATGCGCCCTTCGGCATCGGTGGAGATGATTTCGATGGTGGTGCCGTTGCTGGCGGTAATCACGTCGGCCGGGCGGTAGGCGTTGGCATCTGGCATATTTTCCGTACATGGCGTTATGCCGATGACCCGCAGCGGCAGGTTCAAAGCCCCCACCACTTTCATCGCCCCCAAAACGGCCGCTGCACCCCCCATGTCTGACTTCATCGCCTCCATCCGCTCCGACGATTTGATGGAAATGCCGCCCGTGTCGAAGGTGATGCCCTTGCCCACCAGCACAATCGTGTCCAGATCTTCCCGCTCCCCGTTGTGCTCCAGGATGATAAATTTGGGTGGTTCGCCCGCGCCTTTGGCCACGGCCAGGAAGCCGCCCATGTTACGCTCCGCTGCCCAGTCACGATCCCCCACGGTGATGTTGAGGTTGTGCTCGTTGGCGATGGATTCGGCCGTTTCCGCCAGTTTGGTCGGCGTGGCCACGTTGGGCGGCATGTTCACCAGGTCGCGGGCAATGGCCACCCCGGCAGCAATCGCCTGGGCCTGGGCGCTGCCTGTTTCGATGGCGGCCGCTTTACGGCCGTCAAACTCCACAATTGTCAGCGAATCAATCTCATGTGGCGGTTCAGGCTCTTGTTTGGTGGCGGCAAAGCGGTAGGTGGCCAGCAGACTGCCTTCCACCGTGGCCTGCGCTGCCGCCTGTACGTCCAGCCCGCCGATGCCCGCGCCGTGTACAATTGTGGCCACATTTTTGGCCTTGAGCTTGTGCGCCTGCTTGATGCCGTTGGCTGCGGCCTGCCGCACACCTTCTAAATTGAAGCCGTTCCGCTTGCCCAGACCGACCACCAGCACCCGCCTGGCGTCAATGGCCCCGCGCGGGTAGAGCACGCCCACCTCACCCATCTTGCCGGTGAGGTCGCCGCTGGCAATCAGTTCGCTGATGGCCCCGCCCAGCGCCTGGCCCACCGCGCCGGTGGCGCCGCCGGGCGTGGTCACGTCATCAAACAGATTCACGATGAGCGTATCGGCCGTTACGCTCTGGATTTCACCCTGTTGTACGCTAATTTTCATATGCTTCTCCTTCAAAAAATCCACAGATGACACAGATTTCGCAGATTAAGTGTAAGCGTCCAGCCTTACTTGGAGCAAGGGCAGCGCCTCGGCGCTTCGCGCCTGGCGCTGCTGAAGGTTGTGGGGTTTTTTCACTTTTGGGGGGCAAAATGCCCCCCAAAAGTGAAAAAACCCAATCTTCTTCCCCGCACGGGGCGCGAAGCGCCCTCGTGCGGGATGACAGCTGGACGGCTACAAGATGATTTGCGCGAATTGTATCCCGCGTGGCGGCGAAACACTAGACAATCATCTAATCTTTGTTATGCTAGGCAGGCTGCAATTGGAATCAGTCAATCCTAGGTCAAGATAGTTGTAGCTAAACCTGGGCAAATAAACAAAACTCTGTATGTCATTCCCACCCCCGCCTTTGCGGGGGCAGGCTGCGGGAATCCAAATCCAATGGACTCCCGCCTGCGCGGGAGCGACAGGTGAGCCTGGTTAGTTTCTATTTGTTGATGAACAATTATCTTGGCCACAATCAAGGAGATTTGAGCATGAAATTATTGGTCATTGGCGGTACACGGTTTTTGGGGCGGGCGATTGTTAATTATGCGCTGTCGGCGGGGCATGAAGTGACATTGTTTAATCGCGGGCAGAGTAATCCAGATTTGTTCGAAGGTGAGGTGGAAACGCTGATTGGCAATCGGGATGGGGGGTTGGGGGTGTTAGACGGCCGTTCCTTCACCGCCGTCATTGATACCTGTGGCTACATCCCGCGCCTGGTGCGCGATTCGGCCACAAAGCTGAAAGACGCCATCGAGCATTACACCTTCATCTCTACCCTCTCCGTGTACAGCGACACCACCCAGACGGGGCAGGACGAAAACGGCCCGTTGGGTACCCTGGAAGACGAAACGGTGGAAGAAGTCACCGGCGAGACGTACGGGCCGCTCAAAGTGCTGTGTGAACAGGCTGCGAGCGAGGTGATGGGTGCGGAACATGCTCTGCACGTGCGCGCCGGGCTCATTGTTGGCCCGCACGATTTGTCGGACCGCTTCACCTACTGGCCTGCCCGCGTGGCGCGCGGCGGCGAGGTGCTGGCGCCGGGTGCACCCGACCGCGCCGCCCAGTTCATCGACGTGCGTGACCTGGCCGCCTGGACGGTAAAAGCTACCGAGGCCCGGCTGCATGGTCCATACAACGCCACCAGCCCTTCAGGACACTTCACCTTAGGCCAGGTGCTGCACACCTGCCGCGACGTGTCCGGCAGCAATGCCACCTTTACCTGGGTGAGTGACGCCTTTTTGAAGGAGAACGAGGTAGGTCCCTACATGGAAATGCCTCTGTGGGTCCCAGCTGAATATGCGGCGTACGACACCTTCAACGCGCAGAAAGCGATGGCGGCAGGGTTGGCGATACGGCCGTTAACCGAAACCGTCCGCGACACCCTCAACTGGCAGGCCACCCGCCCCGACGACCACCAATGGCGCGGCGGCCTCACCCCGGAACGCGAAGCCGAGCTGCTGCAAAAGTGGCATGAGCGGGGGTAGCAGGTGGCAGGTTGCAAGTTGCAGGTGGCAGGTATCTGCAACTTGCAACTTGCAACTTCTCACTTCTCACTTTTCACTTTCCCCTCTCCTCCCCCATCTTTTTGCCCCCACCCACCCTCTGCTGTATGATTCCGCCTCTACACTTTTGCCTGCCCACAGGCGCTTTTTCGGAGGTCCCACTTGTCCCGCACTGCTCTTGTCGCCATTGGCGGCAACTCTTTAATTACCGATAAAAACAGCCCCGACATCCCCCATCAATGGGATGCCGTACGCGAAACGTGCCGCCATCTGGCCGATATGGTCGAGGATGGCTGGCGGCTAATTGTGACCCACGGCAACGGGCCGCAGGTAGGTTACATTCTGCGCCGCAACGAGCTGGCCGCCCATGAAGTGCACATGACCCCACTGGACCTCATCGTGGCCGACACGCAGGGATCGATTGGCTACATGCTCCAGCAGGCGCTGCGCAACGAACTGTTTAGCCGCAACATGGACGTGCCGGTGGTGTCGGTGGTGACCCAGGTGCTGGTCGATGAAAACGACCCGGCGTTTGCCGCCCCCACCAAGCCGATTGGCGGCTTTATGACCGAGGTGCAGGCGCAGCTGTTCCAGACGCAGGGCTGGCAGGTGGTGGAGGATGCGGGCCGCGGCTGGCGGCGTGTGGTAGCGTCCCCCAAACCGATACGCATCATTGAAGAAGAAGCGATCCGGCAGCTGGTTTCGGCCGGGGGCGTGGTGATTGCCGTCGGCGGCGGTGGCATCCCGGTGGTGCAAAACCGCAAGGGTGAGCTGCGCGAAATTCGCGGCGTGATGGCCGTCATCGACAAGGATTGGGCCAGCGGTTTACTGGCCGCCCAGCTGGGCGTGGACTTGCTGCTGATTTCTACGGGTGTGCCGCAGGTGGCCATCCATTTTAATACGCCGCAGCAGGAGAATTTGGGGGAGATTACGGCCGTTCAGCTCCGCAACTACCTGGCCGAAGGCCACTTTGCCCCCGGCAGCATGCGGCCGAAAGTTGAAGCCGTGCTCGATTTCCTGGATAATGGCGGCAAACAGGCGCTCATCACCAGCCCGGCCCACATAGGCCAGGCCATGCGCAAGGAAACCGGCACCTGGATCACACAATAATTGTGAATCGTGAATTGTGAACACTTAATTGTGAATGGAAGCTGGCAGCAAGAATCATTCACAATTCACAATTCGTTATTTACAATTCACTATTCTCTATGGGTTGTTTTCGGATCGATCTGACAAGTCCGTTGGAGCTGCTTTTTTACGGTCTGTCGCTGCTGCAAGCGTACCGCGCGGTGCAGCTGGCGGGCGTGATCCGGCGGGACTGGACAGGATTTCGGCAGCCGCCGCTGACGCGCCAGAAGATGCACCTGATGGAGCAGGCGGCTTTTTTGCTGGCGATTCCCCCCTCTGTGCTGGTGCATGAATATTTCCACGCCATTCCTATCTGGTGGTTTGGCGGCCGGGTGGTGCGCTGCGGTTATGGTTTTTACTGGGGGTACGTACAGCCCGACCGCTTTTTCCCACCCACGCAGGAGTGGCTGATTAGTTTAGGTGGCACGATTGGTTCTTTGCTGTTTGCGGCCGTTTTATTCTTGCTGCTCTATAAAAACCAGAGCCAGACGCTGCGCTACTTCGCCCGCCAATCGCTGCGCAACCTGCTCTACTTCTCCCTCATCTACTACCCCATCTTCACGGCGCTGACTTTCATTGGTGACTGGCGTGTCATTTACGATTTTGGCGCAACGCCGGTGCTGAGTGGGGCAACGGCCGTTACCCACGCCGCCCTCCTCCTCCTCTTCTGGCAGGCCAACCGGCGCGGCTGGTTTGAAATGGTGGGGCACAGCTCCGCCAACGATGCCGCCGATTTTGCCCGGCTGGAGGAGCAGTGGCGGCTCAATCCGCAAGACCCCAACATGACGCTGCAAATGGTAACCGCACTGCGCCAGGGCGGCGCGACGCAAAAGGCAGCACGGATCTTGCAGCAAGCCATCGCCCAAAACCCAAACGTGGCGGGCTACTATTTACAGCTGGCCTTGCTGCAGCATGAGGGCAAGAAAACGGTGCCGGGAACGGCCGTGCGCCACCTGGAAAAAGCATTGCAGTTGGGCCTGAACGATCCGCGCCAGCAGGCCATGGCCCACCAGCTGTTGGGGCAGCACGCCCTGGACAGAGGCCAGGGACCACAGGCTCTGGATCATCTGGACCAGGCTATTCGCCTTGTCGATAGCTGGACCGAAACGCCCATCAACCCCCTCTTCAAAGCCAATTTGTACCACCTGCGCAGCCTGGTGCAGCAGCGGTTACGCCGGCCAGAGCTGGCGCTGCAGGATGCCCGGCAGGCCGTAGCGCTGGCCCGGGGCAATGAGCAAGCCACCGCCTTTTACCAGCAGAAGTTGGAAATGCTCGAACAGTGGAACGGCCGTCGTTAAACACGACCGCACCACCCTGATTCTGTTTGGCCAAAACGTGATCTATATCACCCCAGACCAATGCTATGCCGCACTAACCGAATGTAAAGATATTTGGTTACTCTTTACACTCGACCTAACCAATGCCTGCTGATAGCATTAGGCTATCCAGGGAATGACAGGAAGAGAAGGAGGTGATCCCGTACCCACAAGCGACAATCAAATAATTCAGTAACTGGCAGATTTGGTGTTTAGCTTTATTGAAATCCTTTGCCAATTACACAATTGCTTTCAACCGTTAAAAATGAGGAGAGAGTAAACGATGAAAAACAAAACCCTTTGGATTTTCTTTTTGATGATGTTGGCTCTGGCCATGACGTTATCGGCCTGTGGTGGTGGTGGGGAGGAACCGGCGGCAGATGAAGGTGATGAACCGGCGGCCGACACGACAGACACCACCGAAGAAGTTGCTGAAGAGGAAACGGCCGTAGACTGCGGCAGCACTACCGGCGAAACCGAACAAGAAGGTGGCTTCCAGATCCCCACGGCCATCGAAGGTTGTTACAACGTCGGTTTTGTGTATGTGGGTCCCCACGATGACGGCGGCTGGTCCCAGGCCCATGACGTTGGCCGCCAGTACGTCCAGGAAAACGTAGAAAACGTGCACACCGCCTATGTTGAAAACGTACCGGAAGGCGCCGACGCCGAACAAGTTATCCGCTCCCTGGCCCGCAAAGGCTTTGACGTGATCTTCACCACCTCCTTTGGCTTCATGGACGCTTCCGAAATCGTCGCCAGCGAATTCCCCGATGTTGACATCATTCACATCAGCGGGTTCAAATCCAACGGCGACAACTTTGGCAACCTCATGGGCGCCATGGAAGATATGAAGTACCTGGCCGGTATGCTGGCCGGTTCCCGCGCCAAAATGGATGGCAATTCCAGATTGGGCTACATCGCCACCTTCCCCATCCCCGAAGAGCTGCGCCTGGGCAACGCCTTTGGTTTGGGTGTGCAGCAAACCTGCCCCGAATGCACCATCGATGTACGCTGGATCTACACCTGGCACGATCCCATCGTTGAGCAGGATGCCGCATCTTCCCTGTTTGACGGCGGGGCGCAGGTAGTGATGACCGGCGCCGACACCCCGGCTCCCGCCGAAGCCGCTCCCGAAGGCAAATGGGGTATCACCTACGACTACTCCGGCAACTGCGTCATTGATGCCTGCCTTACCTCTATGTACTGGAACTGGGGCGTCGTTTATGCCCGCATCGTTGAAGAATCCCGGGCAGACACCTGGGTAGGTGGTTCAGAATACTTCGATGCCGATGCTGGCGCGATGGGCCTCTACGGCTTCATGGAAGGTGAAGAGCTGCAGCCGGGCGTGGCCGAACTGCCGGAAGAAGACCTCCAGCTGATTCGCGACACGCTGGATGCTATGCTGGCCGGTGAATTCACCCGCTTCGACGTCTTCAAAGGCCCCATCACCGACAACCAGGGCAACGTTGTCCTGGAAGACGGTGTCAGCCTGGAGCAGGTCGATCTGGATGGCTTCTCCCAGTTTGGCAGCCCGTGTACCACCTGCATGTACTGGTGGAACGAGAACTTCACAGCCGAACTGCCTGAACTTGAATAAACCGTAATCCGTAAACGGTAATCGGTAAGCGGTGCAAAACCGCTTACCGATAACCGATTACCGACCACCGAATACCGATCACAAGGACACAGCCATGAGCGATTCACCTTTGGCGGTTGAGATGCAGGAAGTCACCGTGCGCTTCCCTGGCGTATTGGCCAATGACCGGGTCAACTTCACGCTCAAGCGAGGCGAAATTCACGCCCTGCTGGGCGAAAACGGCGCCGGCAAGAGCACCTTGATGAACGTGCTGTCCGGTCTGTACAAACAGGCGTCGGGCACCATCCGGGTGAATGGGGAGCTGGTCAGTTTTAACTCACCCAAAGACGCCATCGCCAAAGGGATCGGCATGGTGCACCAGCATTTTATGCTGGTCCCCACCCAAACCGTCACCGAAAATATCTTGCTGGGGCTGGATGAACCGAAATTTTTCATGAATCTGGCCGAGTACGACAAGAAGATTTTGGCGCTGCAAGACCAGTTTGGCCTGCGAGTGGATCCCAAGGCTAAAATCTGGCAGCTTTCTGTGGGAGAACAGCAGCGGGTAGAAATTTTGAAGACGCTGTACCGTGGGGCCAATATTTTGATCATGGACGAGCCGACGGCCGTTCTCGCCCCGCAAGAAATCGACGACCTGATGCAAACGATGCGCGCCATGGTGGCCCAGGGCAAATCGATTATTTTTATCAGCCACAAGCTGCACGAGGTAACGGCCGTTGCCGACCGCATCACCGTCCTGCGCAAAGGCAAAGTCACCGCCGAAGGGCAAAGCATGGCGGGCCTGACTCGCGAAAAGTTGGCCGAACTGATGGTCGGCCGCAGCGTCGTGTTTATGGTGGAAAAAGCGCCGCAAAAACCAGGCCCCGTTGTGCTGCACATGCAAGACGTGCACGCCGAAAGCAACAAAGGGGTGCCTGCCCTGCGCGGCGTCTCGCTGGAAGTGTGCGCCGGTGAAATTTTGGGCATTGCCGGGGTGGCGGGCAACGGGCAAAGCGAGCTGGCCGAGGTAATCACCGGCCTGCGTCCCTGCACCGGCACCATCCAGGTGAACGGCGCAGACGTGAGCAACCAGCCGCCGATCAAGGCGATCCGCAGCGGCGTTTCCCACGTGCCGGAGGACCGCACCAGAGTAGGCAGCGCGCCCAACATGACCATCACCGAAAACACCATCATGAAAAGCTACCGCCGCGCCCCCATCAGCAGCCGCTGGCAGATCAACTTCAGCAACGCCCGCGAAAAGGCCCGTGCGCTTAAGCAAAAGTACGACATTTTAGCTCCCAGCGTGGAAACAATGGCCCGTAAGCTGTCGGGCGGCAACCTGCAAAAGGTGATTCTGGCCCGCGAAATTTCGGCGGAACCGAACCTGATGGTGGCCGTCCAGCCGACGCGCGGCCTGGACGTGGGGGCGATTGAGGCGATTCAAAAGCTGCTGCTGGAACAACGGGAGAATGGCACGGCCGTTCTGCTCATTTCCGAAGAGCTGGAAGAGCTGCTGGCGTTGAGTGACCGGATTGCCGTGATTTTTGACGGCCGTATCATGGGCATCGTTGCTGCCGAAGACGCCGACATCCACGAAATTGGCCTGATGATGACCGGCAGCGTCAAGACCGGCAGTGTCAAGACCGGCAGCGTCAAGACCGGCAGCGTCACAGAAGAGGCAACCGCATGAGTACTACCTCCCCCACCACACCGGCAGCCCCCAAGCGCACCTTTCCCTACACGCTAAGTGTGGAAAAGCGCGTCGAAGACATTCCGCGCTGGCTGCCTGCCGCTACCTCGCTCGGTTCGGTCCTCATTGCCTTTGTCATTGCCGGTATCATTCTTAAGCTCATTGGCGGCCAGCCGCTGGTGGTGCTGCGCTTTTTCTTTAACGCTACCTTTGGCAGCTGGCCGGTCTTCTCCGACACGCTGGTGAAAGCCTCACCGCTGATCATGGTGGGGCTGGCCTGTACCGTTGCTTTCAAAATGAAGCTGTGGAACATCGGCGCCGAGGGACAGTTTTACATTGGCGCTTTTGCCGCCAGCCTGGTGGTGTTGGTACCCCTGGTTGGCCCGGAAACACCACGCTTCATCGTCATCACCATGATGGTGATCATGGGCATGCTGGGCGGCGCAATCTGGGGCTTTTTCCCCGGCTACCTCAAGGCCCGCTACCAGGTCAACGAGATCATCACCACCCTCATGCTCAACTACGTGGCCATCCTGTGGAACAACTTCTGGATTTTCGACCGCTGGTCCGACGCCGGTTTCCAGATGACGCCCGTCTTTGAGCGCAACGCCTGGCTGCCGCGCCTGGCCGACTACGCTCGCGAAGTCAGTGCTTTTGCCGGAATTACGCTGCACCTGGGTATTGTGTTTGGGGTGGTAGCGGCCGTTGCCGTCTGGTGGATTTTGGAACGCAGCCGCTGGGGCTACGAAATCAAGCTCATTGGCGACAACCCCAACGCCGCCAAATACGCCGGAATCAACATCACCCGCAACATCGTCTTTGTCATGATGCTTTCCGGCGGGCTGGCCGGATTGGCCGGTATGGCCGAAATCAGCGGCGTGGTGCACCGTTTGCAGGAGCGCATCTCGCCCGGCTACGGCTTCACCGGCATCATCGTGGCCTGGCTGGCCAAGCTGAATCCCTTTGCCGTCATCATCGTGTCGATTTTGTTTGGCGCCCTCATCGTCGCTGGCCGCGAAATCCAGCCCTCTGGCCTGTCTAACCTGCTGCAGGGCATCGTCTTATTCATGGTCATCAGCAGCGACGTCCTGCTGCGCTACAAAATCCGCCTCGTCCGGCGGTAAGGCCTTTCTCTGTCATTCCCGCGCAGGCGGGAATCCATTCTGCTAAGGGGAACGACTACTGGCTCTTACTCAACAAGTTTCACAAGAATTCTCAAGTAATCAGCAGTTCGGATTGATGAAAACATACTTCGTTTACATTCTGGCAAGCAAAAAGAATGGCACACTTTACATTGGCATGACTAGCAATCTAATTCGCCGAGTGTATGAGCACAAAAATGACGTTCAAGAAAGCTTTACTCAGAAATACGGGGTACACACACTGGTTTACTATGAGTATACAAACGATGTGAACGCAGCCATTGTGCGAGAAAAGCAAATGAAAAAGTGGAATCGGCAGTGGAAAATCAATTTGATTGAAAAGGAAAATCCCAATTGGGATGATTTATACGAAAGTCTGCTTTGATAGTTTACTTGCTTTCAATGTTGGTGGATTTTTTGAGAAGTGGATTCCCGCCTTCGCGGGAATGACAAATCGTAAGTTTTTTTATAGACAGTTTCCAGGAGTTGTTCATGGACCCGATCATCATTTTGCACGCAGGGTTAGCTACCGGAACCATTTTGCTCTTTGCCGCCATTGGCGAAATCTTTGCCGAGCGCGCCGGGATTCTTAACCTGGGCGTGGAAGGCATGATGCTCCTGGGGGCGATGGCGGGTTTTAGCACCTCGCTCAGCAGCGGCAATCCCTGGCTGGGTCTGGTTGTCGCCATGATTGCCGGTGGTGTCCTCAGCCTGGCCCACGGCCTGGTGACCATCCACTTCCAGGCAGATCAGGTGGTCAGCGGCCTGTCGCTCACCTTCTTGGGCACCGGCCTGGCCCTGGTGCTGGGGGAAGGACTCACCGGGCAAACGCCGCCGCTGGTACCCTCTTTTGACATTCCCCTGCTGTCGCAGATTCCGGTGATTGGGCCGATCTTCTTTTTTGACCACAGCCTGCTGGTCTACGTCGGCTACCTCTTTGCGCCGCTGGCCTGGTACTACATTCACCGCACCCGTCCGGGCATGCACCTGCGCGCCGTCGGCGAAAAGCCAGAAGCGGCCGATACGATGGGCGTCAATGTGTACCGGCTGCGCTATCTGTACGTGTTTGCCGGCGGCTGCCTGGCCGGGTTGGCGGGAGCGACGATCAGCCTGTCGGTGTCGCCGGGCTGGTACAGCACCCAAACCACCTCAGGCCAGGGCTGGATTGCCGTGGGGCTGGTGATTTTTGCCCAGTGGGACCCGCTGCGGGCTGCCCTGGGCGGCTACCTGTTTGGCGCGCTGCGGCGCGGCATTTTGGATTTGCAGGGTCCGGCCACGCTGTTTGGCTTCCGTAATCCGCTGTTTGTTAACTCCAACTTTGGCTTCTTCTTGCAAATGATGCCCTTCATTCTGACGATCATCGCCCTGGTGATTGGCTCGCGGGCGGTGGCGCGCAAGCGGCTGGGTGCTCCGGCGGCGCTAGGCGTGCCCTACATTCGCGGCGAGCGTGGATTGTAGCTACTGCAAGATTTTTCCAGTTGTCCGACTTTTAGGAATAGGACGCTGATGAACGCTGATGAACGCTGATTTTTTTATCTGCGTCAGCAGTGTTCATCTGCGTTCCATTTTTCTTGACTCCTGGAACTCCGTCCTGTAGCCGCTGGCAGACGGCCGCACTCTCGATTACAATGCGGGCATGGATCTGTTTGAACACGGCCGTAAAGCCCAAATCGAAAAAGAATCCCCACTAGCCAACCGGATGCGCCCACGCACGCTGGACGAATACGTCGGCCAGAGCCACATCATGGGGCCGGGCAGGCTGCTGCGCCGGGCCATCCAGGCGGACCAGCTTTCCTCGCTCATCTTCTACGGGCCGCCGGGCACCGGCAAAACCACCCTGGCGATGGTCATCGCCAACAGCACCCAGAGCCATTTCATCACCATCAACGCCGTGCTGGCAGGCGTGAAGGAGATTCGCGAGGCGATTGCCACGGCGCAGGAGCGGCGCAACCTGTACGGGCAGCGCACCACCCTCTTTGTGGATGAGGTGCACCGCTGGAACAAGGCGCAGCAGGATGCCCTTTTGCCTCATGTGGAAAACGGCACCATCATTTTGATTGGGGCCACCACGGAAAACCCATATTTTGAAGTCAACAAGGCGCTGGTCAGCCGCAGCCGCATCTTCCAGCTGCGCTCGCTGACCGAGGACGATTTGCGCCAGATTGCGGCGCAGGCGCTGCGTGACCCGGAGCGGGGCTACGGCAACCTGAACGTCGTCATCGAGCCAGAAGCGCTGGATCACCTGGTGGACGTGGCCAACGGCGACGCGCGCGGCGTGCTCAATGCCCTGGAGCTGGCGGTGGAGACGACGGAAAGGGGGGCAGACGGCCGTATCCACATCACCCTCGAAGTCGCCGAAGAATCGATCCAGCGCCGCGCCGTTTTGTACGACAAAGAGGGCGACGTGCACTACGACACCATCTCTGCCTTCATCAAAAGCCTGCGCGGCTCCGACCCCGACGCGGCGCTTTACTGGATGGCCAAAATGGTGTACGCGGGTGAAGATCCGCGCTTCATCTTCCGCCGCATGACCATTTTTGCCGGGGAAGACGTGGGCCTGGCCGATCCGCAGGCGATCAACGTGGTGACGAGCTGCTGGGAAGCGTTTGAGCGCATCGGCATGCCCGAAGGGCGCTTCCCGCTGGCCCAGGCGTGCCTCTACCTGGCCACCGCGCCCAAATCCAACTCCGCCTTCGCCTTCTTCGACGCCCTGGCCAGCGTGGAAAAAGAGCAGGAAGCCGACGTGCCCAACCATCTGAAGGACGGCAATCGAGACAAAGAAGGCTTTGGCCACGGCGAAGGCTACCTCTACCCACACGCCTACCGCGACCATTGGGTGGCTCAGCAGTATCTGCCAGACGCACTGCAAGGCAAAATGTTCTACGAGCCAAGCGATCAGGGGTACGAGCGGCAAATTCGCGACGAGGTGGCGCGGAAAAGAGAAGCCCAACTTGCAGCCATGTTAGAAGCCGGAGATTCGAGATTGGAGATTGGGGAGATTTATACGACGAGTCCCAAAAACAAGGGCAAAGAGGCATGGCTGCAAAGAACGATTTCGCAGGCAGGGCAGTTGTTGGCGCAGCAGCGGGCGCGGCTGTTTGAGCTGGCGGCGGTGCAGCGGCACCATCTGGTGCTGGACGTGAACGCGGGCAGCGGGCTGCTCACCTGGGAAGCGGTGCGCCGCGCCCCGGAAGGCGGCGTCTACGCCCTGGCGGCGGCCACCACCGACGGCGAAGCGCTGCGCCAGCAGGCAGCACGGCTACCGGAATTGGAACGGCCGTTCATCCTCATCGGCGACCTGACTGAATTAGACACCCTCCTCGCCCTGCGCGGCGAAGACGACCTGATGTTCGACCGCATCCTCGCCCGCAACCCAATTACCCAATTCCCCAATTACTCACTTACCGACCTTTTTACCCCACTCAAACAACGGTTGCTGCCCGACGGCCGTTTCTGCCTGGCCCAAACCATTCCGCAGCACGGCCAGCGGCTGTACCGGCTGGTCGACTGGTCCGGCGAGACCAAAACGCTGGCCAACAAGGTAGCCCAGGCCGAGGAAGCCACCTACGCCGACACGGCCGATCCGCTGGTGAACTGGAACGAAACGGACCTCAAAGCCGGGCTGGAGGCGGCGGGTTTTACGGCCGTCACCGTCCAGTTGGACCGTGAAAAAGGCCAGCGGCGGCTGACCGGCGGTCATTTGGAGCGTTGGTTTGGTAAGCCTGGGGATTCAGCCCCAGGAACGTATGGCCAAAAACTGTTGGCGGGTGGCTTGAGCGATAAGGAAGTAGAAAAGGTTCGTGCCCTGTACCGACGGCAGTTAGAAGAGCAGGTGGTGGGGTGGGAAACGGCCGTGGCCTACATCACAGCCAGTTGACTTCAATCTACGGCCGTACGCTCAACTTCTCTCGCAGCAAACAAACCCAATCCGCGTTAATCCGTGTAATCCGTGGCTAAAAATGAGGGAGAACGGCCGTTGCCACCCAGCTTACGCTAAAATGCCAGGTTTCAGCAAAACCATGCAGGCGGGTTGAAGACTACCAAAGCCATGACTTCTCTGAATTGAAAAACTTGCCGACAATTCCGCCAACAGCCGTGCCAAAAACTGCTCCAAAAATTCCGAAGCCAATCAAGTCAACAATCGTAATTCGATCTACTACGCTGGTGAATGGCGCGATACTTGCACCAACAATAAATCCAATAATTGCTCCGTGTCTCACGCCATCCGTCCATTTAGTGATGGCACCGATTTTGAGTCCAATGACAATCCCAAGTGTCAGGCCAATGAGAGGTGGCCTGATGAGTCATGCCAATAATCCACCTATGATAGAACCAACAAGAATCATTTTTGCAGATCGAAGATAGCTTACATTCATGATAAGTCCCTAGTTGCACCATCCAGACAGTCTGTTTATAAAAATTTGGAGGCACAATACGCGCTGAGAAAGTATACAAAAAAAGCATCTGAACGCTCAAGACTACCAGGTTCATTACTCCCTTTCACCAGCCGCCATTTTATCCACAATTTCTTGCAGGCGGGCAAAGTGGGAGCCCTGCCAGTAGATTTGCCCGCATGTTTCACACAGGCGAAACACATCAAAATAAAGCTTTGTTTTCGGCTCCAGGCGGTTGAGGATGGCTTCTTTGGCCACGGGCCGCAGACGGCCGTTGCAGCGCAGGCAGCGGGTCCAGGGAGCGAGCTGGTCACGGAGTTGGTAGCGGTGCACAACGGCCGTTAACTGCCCCAGCGAATCCCGCGTGCGTAAACAGTAGCCGTACACTACATTGCTGCGCTTGAGCAAGCCGCGATCCCGCGTCAGCAAAATGCGCTCCTCGGCGTGGGCCAGTTGGGCAATTGCGGCGTCGTCAACGGCGTCACCCACGTACAGCGTGTCCAGGCCCAGCAGCCGCAGGGTGCGGGCCAGCTTGCCCAGGTGATTGTCCAGGACAAACCGATATGGCGGGGTGAGCAACGGCCGTAACGCCACCAGCGGCGACACGTCCACCGTGTGAAACGGCGGGTACACGTTTACCCGATCCCCGGCCTGCACCAGGTAGTTGAAGTCCACGGAACGGCCGTTTACCACAATCACCTCAACTTCCGTGTGCGGCACCCCCAGCGCCTCGATGAGATGTTTGACCGATTGGGTACCATCGTACACCGGCTGGGGAAACGGCCGCTGCTGGTGCGACGGCAAAAAATCATTCAGATCCGCGTAAAAACGAAAGGTGGCTTCATTCATTCGTCCCATTTTAACATGCGGCGCTGATGGGGAAACGGCCCGATTCGCAAATTGGGTCTTGACAAAACTCATTCTACCTAATACTATTAGGAAAAATTAATACCGTTAGGACTTGCATGACAAAACGTTTAACCCGACGAGAACAAGTTCGCGAAGAAACCATTGAACAAATACTCAGCATCGCCCGTGAGGAGATGCAGGCTGAAGGTGTGGCTGCTTTGAGCCTGGGCACCATTGCCCGGCGGCTGGGCATGCGCACGCCCTCGCTGTACACCTACTTCGACAGCAAAAACGACATCTATGACGAGCTGTTCCGGCGTGGCTTTGTGGAATTTGGGCAGTGGATGGACGAACGGCCGTATCAAGACGGCACCCTGCGCGAAAATATGGAAAGTGTCATGACCACCTACATGCGCTTTGCCCAGGAAAACCAGGACCTGTACCAGCTCATGTTTCAACGGCCGGTGCCCGGATTTGTCCCATCGGAAGAAAGCATGGCCGTCAGCCTGGGGCAGCTCGATGCCGCCAAAGCGCAATTTTCCCAGCTTTTAGAGCGGGAAGATATGACTCTCAACATCCCGTTTGAAGAAGGGCGCGATCTGGTCATCGCTTTGGCGCACGGCCTGACGGAGCTGCACCTGGCCAACAACCCGGACCTGCCCGTCGGCCAAGGGCGGTTTGGCCAGCTAATCCCGCAGGCGGTACAGATTCTCCTGGACGCCTGGCAAAAATAAGCTTTCAGGAAATTAGCACCGAATTGGCGCTAATTGGCGCTAATTTTCGTGTAAATTCGCGCCAATTCGGTGCAAAAATCAGTTTGGCACGCCAAATTCAGAAGACCCAGATAAATTCATTTTAGTTTTGGAGGTAAACCTGATGACCGTTTTAACAGGAGTAAAAGCCGTGGTTCAACAAGCAAGCGAGATTCCCCCGGTGGCCCATGCAGAAGCTGGCCGACTGTCACGCACCGAGTTTGAGCGTGTTCTGGTTGTGCTGGAATCGCTGGATGGGGCAGACTGGCAGCAGCAAACGTACTGCACCGAGTGGAAAGTGCGCGACATGGTGGCCCATCTGGCCGGATCGATGACCGGCAGTACCAGCCTGCGCGAGTTTGTGCGGCAATATGTCACCCATCCCTACGTGAAGGCCGCGGCCAACCCGGTCGATGGCACCAACCGGCTGCAGATTGAGGAACGCGCCAACCACAGCACCGCCGAGGTCATCGCCGAGTTTCGCCAAAGCGGGCCAATCGCCATTAAAAACAGGCAAAAGCTGCCCTGGCTGGTGCGCCAGATTCCCATCCCGGTTGTGGGCAACTTTGGCTACCTGATGGATATCATCTACCCGCGCGACGAATGGATGCACCGCTACGACATTTGCGCCGCCACCGGCAAACAAATGGTGATTACACCGGAGCACGACGGCCGTCTCCTGGACCTGGTGCTGCTGGACGTCGCCCAAAAGCTGAAGAAGCAGCTGGCCGGGCGCACCATCGTGCTGCACATCACCGGGGCGCTTAACGGCACCTACCAGTTCGGCCACAATGTCGAACCGGACTGCACCCTGGAAATCGATCTGTTTGACTTTCACCTGCGCGCCTCGGAGCGCATCTCGGCGGAGGAAGCGGTGCGGCGTACGGCCGTTTCCGGCGACAAAACCACCGCCCACTGGTTCCTGAGTAACGCCACCGTTCTGTACTAAACCTGAATCCCTGACTGGAAACAATTGATAGCGAAGCAACGCAGCGGGCAAAGGCCGTTTGGTTCACGCTGCCTGCCAAAAGGAAACAGTACAATGAGACAAATATTCAAATGGATGGCTATCGGTCTGGGTAGCCTCGTCATCATCGCTGGAATTGCGGCGCTGGTTCTGTACAGCTTAGGCCGCTCGCGCCTGAACCGGACCCACGAGATCACCGCAGCCGCAATATCGGTTGACGACAATGCCGAGACGGTGGAACGGGGCAAACATTTGGTAGAAGCCGTGGTTGCCTGCGGCGAATGTCATGGTGAAGGGCTGCACGGCCGGGCCTTCTTTGATGAGCCCGCCATCGGCACCGTCGTGTCGGCCAACCTGACCGGCGGCGAAGGCGGACTCGCCGGGGCGTACCGCGATGAAGATTGGATTCGCGCCATCCGCCACGGCGTGGACCCATCGGGAAAGCCGCTGCTGGTCATGCCCGCGCAGCACTTCCAAAACATGAGCGCGGCCGATCTCGGCGCGGTGATTGCCTACCTGAAAACGGTGCCGCCCGTAGACAACGTGCCGCCTGCCACAAAACTGACCCCGCTCACGTACATCCTCATCGCCCTGGGCCAGTTCGACAACAACATTCCCGCCGACACCATCAACCACAGCGCGCCCTTGCCGGAAGCCCCGCCGGAAGGCGCCACCCAGGCCTACGGTGAATACCTGGTCAGCATTGCCACCTGCCGCGAGTGTCACGGCAAGGAACTGACCAGCGGCCAGGCCGGACCCGGCCAGCCCATCGGTCCTAATTTGACACCTTCTGGAAACTTGGGCAGCTGGTCCCAGGCTGATTTCTTCCGGTTGATCCGCACCGGCCAGACGCCTACAGGCCGCCAGATCAACGACTTTATGCCCTGGCACTATTACCGCCAGATGACCGATGTGGAGTTGGAAGCGATCTGGCTCTACCTGCAATCGCTGGAACCGGCCGCAACGCCGGTTAACCTGAGCGCCAGCGAGTAAGCAGCCTCAACCTCCTCTACCTGATCTCCATTTTCAACCGCAAAGAGCGCGAAGCACGCAGAGAACTTTTGTACTTTATTCTCTCTGTTCCTTTGCGTTCTTTGCGGTTAACCTGTTGGATGAGAAACGGCCGTTTCTCCCCCACGCCGTCTTGCCACTTCCCCCATATGCGCGTAAGATGCTGTAAATGTCACAAACGGCCGTTTACCGGTGTTTAGGAGAGCGGAAAGACACAAACCAACATGGCGAAAGGAACAGATGTGACCAGCCTGACCGATAATCTTCTGCTGGAGCAGATGGGGCAGGGAGATGTGGCCTCGTTTGAGGCGATCTTTCACCAGCACTATGATCGCGTCTATGGTCTGTTGTTTCGTCTGTTGGGCAACCGGGATGAAGCGGAAGATGTGACCCAGGAAGTGTTCCTCAAGCTGCACGACCACGCCTTCAGCCGCCGCTTTCTGAACCGCAACCGCGAGCATAACCTGGGCGCCTGGCTCTACCGCACCGCCACCAACGCCGGTTACAACGCCATTCGCGGGCGGCAGCGGCGCTGGCAGCGCAACACCCTGTTGGTGCCGGACCCGCAAGGTGTACCCGGCGCGGACAAAGAAGTAGAGCAGCGAGAGAGAGAAACGGCCGTACGCCAGACCCTGGCCCAACTGCCAGAACGGGACACCCAGCTCCTGCTCATGCGGCAAATGGGCTTCAGCTACGCCGACTGCGCCGAAGCGGTTGGCGTCGCCCCCGGCTCGGTGGGCACCCTGCTGGCCCGCGCCGCCGCGGCGTTTAAGCAGGCTTATGAAGAGGTGAACGGTGGTCGGTAATCGGTAAACGGTAATCGGTGGTCGGTGAACGGATTCTCAACCGCGAAGCGACATTACGGATTACCGATTACGGATAACCGCTTACGGAACAAGACGATGAGCGAAGATAAGCAAGTTCAAGAAGTGATGGAGCAGCTTTCCATCCTCGAACCGGCAGAAGCCGAAGCGCCACGCCCGGCGCGGCTGGCCTTTGCCCGGCTCCAGGCGGCGCTGTTGCCGCCGCAACGGCCGAATTGGTTGGTGCGTCTGGGACAGCAGCTGTTGGCCCCGCAGCGACGGCTGGCTACGGCCGTTTCCCTCACCCTCGTTCTGCTGGTGGTTAGCTTCAGCTTCCCCGCCGTGCGCGCCGCCGCCAGCGATTTTCTGGGCCTGTTCCGCGTGGAGAAGTTTGCCGCCATTGAAATCACCCCGGAGCAAATGGCATTGCTGCGGCAGGCGGCTGAGCAAGACATCATGCCCGGCGAGCTGGAAGTCGACAAGGAACCCGGAGTGCTGACGCCGGTGGATTCGCTCAGCAAGGCAGCTACCGTGACGGGGTTAACGGCCGTACACACCATCCCCGCCCTGGGCGAGCCACGCGAAATTTTTGTAGCCTCCAGCGGCAACGGCCACTTCACCATCAATGAGGCCAACGCCCGCCGCCTGCTAGAAGCAGCGAACCTGGACCCCAATCTGCTGCCAGACGGCATCGACGGCGCCCGCATTGCCGTGGCCACCTATGGCGGCGTCGAGCAGCGCTGGGCCGACGGCACCACGCTGCTGCAAACGAACAGCCCGGTCGTGCAGTATCCTGAAAATCTTGATCCGGCGCTGATGGGCGAGGCGCTGCTGCAAATTCTGGGTCTCAGCCCGCTGGAAGCGCAGCGCCTGGCCAGCCAGATCGATTGGACCAGCACCCTGCTGCTGCCTATCCCCAGCAACATCGCCTCCTACGAGGAAATGACGGTGAACGGCAGCAGCGCCATCGGGCTCACCAGTGTAGACAACCATATTCACATGCTGATCTGGCAGGAGAACGGCCGTTTGTACCTGCTGGCCGGGTCGCAATCCACCACCGAATTGGCGCTACTGGCAAATGAGTTAGAATAAACTGTATGTTGCATCACCCTTTGTTTATCCCCGTCGCGTTGGGGGTCATCATCGCCGGTGCGATTTACCTGATTGTCTCTTACCGGCGCGAAGCCAAACGGCCCGAAACGCAGCCCAAGGCACCCACGCCTGGCTGGCAGGTGCAGTGCCCCAAGTGCAGCCGCTGGAAAAAGCTAGAGCCAGTGCGCCGCGAAACGCTGGAGGTGCAGGAAATTAGTATCTTGCCTGGCACCCAGAACCACTTTATCCACGAATACAAATGCCCGTTTTGTGGCCACACCTGGCACGAACGGTACACCGGGTAACGATGAGTGAGTTTGCCCTTGAAGCGGTGGGCTTACGCAAGCAGTTTGGTCAGAAAACGGCCGTCGCCAACCTCACGCTCCAGGTCAAACGAGGCGAAATCTTCGGCTTCCTTGGGCCTAACGGCGCGGGCAAAACCACGGCCATCAAGATGCTGTTGGGCTTAACCAGCCCCAGCGCTGGCCGCGCCACCCTGCTGGGACGGCCGTTGGGCGACCGCACCGCCCGGGCCAAAATTGGCTTCCTGCCCGAGCATTTCCGCTTTCATGAATGGCTTAAAGCGGCCGAATTTCTAGATTTACACGGCCGTTTATACCAGATGCCGCCAGAAGAGCGCCGCCAGGCCATCCCCGAACTGCTGGCCCTGGTGGGTTTGCAGGACCGCGCCGACACGCCGCTGCGGGCCTTCTCCAAGGGCATGCTGCAGCGCATTGGCCTGGCGCAGGCCCTGATCAACAACCCGGAGCTGATCTTTTTGGACGAACCCACCTCTGGCCTGGACCCATTAGGGCGGCGGCTGGTGCGGGATGTCATCAACCAGCTGCGGCAGCGCGGCACGGCCGTTTTTCTCAATTCCCACCTGCTCAGCGAAGTGGAGCAGACCTGTGATCGGGTAACGTTTATTCGCCAGGGGGATGTGCTGGAAACGGTCTCGCTGCACGATACGATTGCCGCCGTTCCTGTTGTGGTGCGCGTGGGGCAGCCCACGCCGCAGCTGCTGGCCGATCTGGCCACCTTTGGTGACGGGGCAAGGATGGGTGTGGGCGACGGCCGTATCCACCTCACCCTGCCCCACGAAGCCGCCCTGCCCCAGCTGGCCAGCTGGCTGGTGGCCCAGGGCCACACCCTGTACGAACTCACTCCACAGTCCCTCACGCTGGAAGAGCGCTTCCTGCAAATTGTGGGCGATCAATCGGAAGGATAACAAGTATGCAAGTGGCAAGTGGCAAGTCTTCAAGTTTTCAGGTGTTTACCTGCAACTTGCCACCTGCAACCTGCCACCTAAACACCTGATACCAAGACCATGCAAACTGTCCTGATTTTTGCCGAACTGACCATTCGTGAAACCCAGCGGCGCAAGGTGCTGTGGGTGGCGCTGCTGCTGGCCTTGGGCTTCCTGGCCATTTTTGGCGTGGGCCTGTCGATAATCTTTCGCGAGCTGGCCCGGCTGGGCGCGGGCGTCGATGATATTGATTTTGGCCTGGGGGCGCTCTTTTCGGCGGCACTGTACATGGTTAACTTCCTGGTGATTGTGATGGCGCTGCTGATTTCGGTAACGGCCGTCTCCGGCGAAATTGACTCCCATACCATCGAAGCGCTGGTAACCAAGCCGGTGCGCCGCTGGGAAGTGATTCTGGGCAAATGGCTGGGCTTTGCCGCTATCCTCACGGTGTACACCCTGCTGCTGGTGGGCGGCGTCATGCTGCTGTATCGCTGGCAAACTGGCTTTATCGTCAGCAACGTTCCGGCCGGGCTGGGTCTGATGCTGATGCAGGGCTTGCTGGTGCTCTCGTTGACGATGCTGGGCGGCACACGCCTGTCTACCCTGGCCAACGGCGTGCTGGCCTTCATGATGGTGGGCATTGCCTTCATCGGCGGCTGGGTGGAGCAGATTGGCAGTTTGCTGCAGAGTGAAACGGCCGTTAACATCGGCATCGTTACCAGTCTGATTATGCCCACGGAAATTTTATGGCGGCAGGCCCTGGCCCTGCTCCAACCGCGTGTCACCTCAGCCGCGTTTGCCGCCGGGCCATTTATGGTCCTGTCCCGGCCCTCAGACCTGATGATTGGTTATGCGGTGGCGTATACGGCCGTGCTGCTGCTGCTGAGCCTGCTGGCTTTTTCCCGGCGCGATTTGTAGAAGGATTATTGTGAATCAATTTACCGATATTTATGCCCTGGAAAAGTGGCTGAGCAGCAATGGCATCGACGTTAAGGCGTGGGGGAGCGACAACAGCAAAAGTTTGGACAATCTGTGGCAGGAACTGCAAGCAGGTGAAGTGCAGCTAAAGCAAAATCCGCCGCTGCGCCTGGTAGAAGTGGTGCAAATTATCATCCGGCGTAGGGAAACGGTGTTGGTAGAAGCGGAACAGGAGTTTTTTAACGGCCAGCGGCGCTACCGCAACCAGCCACCCTCGGAGAAGATCAAGCCAGGTGAAACGGTTCAAGTTGCCGCCAGCCGCTGCCTGCAAGAAGAGTTGGGACTATCTTTGGATGCTTTTACGCTGCGCCTGGAAACCCATCGTGAATACCAGACCAACACCAACTCGATCTCCTACCCCGGGCTGCCCTCGCAGTACAATTTTCATATCATCGAAGCGGCCGTTTCCGGCCTGCCCACCGAGGATTTCTGGCGCGAGAACGAGTCCGATGGCATCATCGATCCGGTGAAACGGCACCGCTGGGAATGGCGGCCAGCCGACAGTTTTCCATTCATTGGGGATCATTAACGGCCGTTTGCGAGCCAAGCATCGTTTGCAGCGACAAGCCGGTTTGGGCCAACCCCCACAGCGCCAGACCCATCATCCACACCATTTCCAAGATATGCAGCAGCACCGCGTACGCCGTCAGCGCCACCTCGTCGAAGCCGACGGCGGCCAGCGGCACCACCACCGAGGCGTGGAAGATGCCCGGCTGCGTCGGCGCCGACGGCGGCGACAGGGCCAGCGCTCCCAGGGACACGGCCAGCCGGTCGGCCGGAGGGAACCCTTCACCCAAGCCCAGCAGCGTGACATAAAAGAAGCCCCAGAAGCAGCCCCAGGCCAGCAGCGAGGTGCCCATCACTTTGGCCAGCTGTTTGGGTTCGGCAACGGCCGTTAAGTTATCCAGCAAATCGGTCAGGGTGCGGCGTGCTCCGGCTTCGGTGATGCGCGGCAGTTGGGCAAACCGGGCCGGCCAACGGGCCAGCACCCGCTCACGCTGCCGGATGAGCCATTGTATCCCGGCAAAAGCGGCCAGCAGCACGGCCACCCCACCCAAAATGGACCCGGGCAATAGGTCAATTCCTGCTCCCACCGCAACGGCCGTCACCAATGCCAGCAAACGCAGCAGCTGCTCAAACAACCGCTCCACCACAAAACTGGAAGTGGCTTCCGCATAGGAAACCGCTCCACCGCGACCCAGCACCACAATTCGCATCGCCTCCCCGGCACGGGCGGGCACGATGATGTTGCCCGCGTGGCCAATGTTGCTGGCGTGGAACGTCTGCTGCAGGGTGGGTTTGCTGCCCAGCAGCAGCTGCCAGCGCAGGGCGTAAAAGAGGAGCCCCAAAACGAGGAGGAAAGAAGTGAGGATGAGATGGGTGGGAACGGCCGTTTGCAACACTTGCCCCACCGCCGCCAAATCCACAAACCAGACAAACAGAGCCACGATGGCCCCAATCACCACCAGCAAGCCCACAATTTGCCAGATTTGCTTACGACTCATTAGATTTTCGGTTTATTGAATCGGAAAAGTAATCATTGTCATTCCCGCAAAGTGCCTGCCCCCGCGAAGGCGTGGGGCGGGAATCCACAACTCGCGCAAAAAATGGATGCCCGTTTTCACGGGCATGACAATCTAAGGTTCGGAAAAATCTGCGTAATCTGCGTAATCTGTGGATTTCTCTACGGATTCATCCGGTTGAGCGTGCGCGGGAACGGGCTGGTCTGGCGAATGTGGTCGATGCCACAAATCCAGGCCACGGTACGCTCCAGGCCTAGGCCAAAGCCGCTGTGCGGCACGCTGCCAAAGCGGCGCAGATCGATGTACCACTGGTAATGCTCCAGCGGCAGTTGGTGCTTTTCGATGGCGGCAATCAACACGTCTGGGTTACTCATCCGCTCGCTGCCGCCGATGATTTCGCCATAGCCTTCTGGGGCCAACAGGTCAACGCTTTTGCACACTTCCGGACGGCCCGGCCACGGCTCCATGTAAAACGCCTTCACCTGCGTGGGATAGCCATAGACAAACACGGGACGGTCGAACTGTTTGGTCAATTCCGTCTCGTGCGGCGAACCAAAGTCATCACCCCACTCGATGGCCAGCTGCTCCTTCAACTCAGGATCGTCGGTGGCTTCGCGGATGGCTACAATGCGCTCAATCGCCTCATTGTAGCTGATGCGCGGGAAGGGCGCTTTGATGTTTTCCAGGGCGGACAAATCGCGCTCCAGCAGCGCCAGCTCAGGCCGTCGCTTGGCCAGCGTCGTTTGCACGATGTATTCGATAAACCGCTCTTCAAAGCCCATCAGGTCTTCCAGATCGAAGTAGGCCATTTCCGGCTCCACCATCCAAAATTCAGCCAGATGGCGGCGCGTTTTCGACTTTTCGGCGCGGAAGGTGGGTCCAAAGCAGTACACCTTGCCAAAGGCCATGATGTTGGCCTCGTTATAGAGCTGGCCGGTCTGTGCCAGGTACGCCTTTTCATCAAAGTAACCCAGCTCAAAAAGGGTGCTGGTACCTTCGGCAGCCGCCGGGGTGATGATCGGCGTGTCGATGTTGAGGAAGCCTTCGTTGTCCAAAAAGTCAATGATGGCCCGCTTGATGGTGGTGCGCACGCGCATGATGGCCCACTGCTGGCTGGAGCGCAGCCACAGGTGGCGGTTGTCCATCAGGAACTCCACGCCATGCTCTTTGGGGGTGATGGGATAGTCGGAAACGTTCTGGAGCACTTCCACGCCTTCCACGGCGATTTCGTAGCCCTCGGGGATACCTGGCGCACGATTGTTCTCCTTCACCAACCCGCTGACGATAAGTGAGGATTCCTGCCCCAATCCTTTCAGCGTCTCAAACAGTTCATCGCCAACTTCGGGGCGAAAGGCCACGCCCTGGGTCATCCCGCTGCCGTCGCGCAGGCGCAGGAACATCAGTTTGCCTTTATGGGTGCTGTTGTACAGCCATCCCTTAATTGTCACTTTTTGGCCGACGTACTCGGCTATATTTTCGATGGAAATATGTGGTGCCATGTTTTTCTCCAATTCGTTGGTTTGGGCAGCGGGAATTGTACCACAGTTACGGTTTAGCATAATGAGCCCCAGACGCCGCGAACATTGTAATAGTCACGAACAAGTTACACAGAGTTACGCAGAGAAGACACAGAGATTCACAGAGAGATTGAGGAGGAACTTTGGCAAAATGTGCCCTATGTAACGGCCAGACAGTGTGTTTGTGTAGATTTTGTGTAAGGCGCAACGGTGACGGCCGTTACCACGTAGCACAATTTCACAAAAGACGAATTTTGAGGAAGTCGGTCCTTTAGGATAGGAGGACAGATGAAACCGAAAAACCAACCGCCTAAAAACAAAACAACCTATGGCATTGCCGTGGGTGCCGGTATTGGCCTGGCTTTGGGCATTGGGATTGGCATCGCTCTGGATAACCTGGCCCTGGGCATTGGCGCAGGTATGGCCATCGGCATTGCCTTGGGTCTCGCCTTTACCTCGCAGCCCGAAACTTAATCTTTCAGCAAAACCTCGGCGAATTCGATGATTTCCTGGGCCAGGCGCGTGCGATCCTCCGCGGTGTACATCATCGTATCCAGGCAGCGCGTCTCCACGGCTAAACCGTCACAGCTTCCCGCATCCTGCACGTCGTAGACAAAGCCGTCAATCAGTTCATCGTAATACTCAGCCACGGCGCGGCTGGTGTGCGGCAGGCCCAGTTCCTGCATCATCTTGGCCGCCGGGCCTTTTACCGCTTGGCCACCCACAATCGGGCTCACGGCAATGACGGCCTGGGGCAAATCCATCAGCAAGGCGCGAATGGGATAGACGTTGAGGATGGGGTCAATGCTGACAAACGGGTTGGAGGGGGCGATGAGGACGAGATCGGCCGTTTCAAAGGCGCGAATCACAGATCGGGTTGCCCGCACGTCCTCCGGCAGCAGCACGCGGGTGATGGGCGGCTGCCATTTTTCCTGCACAAACCAGGTCTGGAAGGGATAGACCGTGTCGCCGCTCTGAATTTGGGTGGGCGCGGGCTGGTTACTCATCGGCAGGACGCTGACCTGGATGCCTAGTTTTTGGCAGAGGTGGTGGGTAACGGCCGTTAACGATTCCCCCTCTCTTAGCATGTGCGTCCGCATCAGGTGGGTCGCCAGGTCCAGATCACCCAGGCGGAACCAGTCTGGTCCGCCCAACGCCGCCACCTCGGTGATGGTGCGCCATGATTCGCCCGCGCGGCCCCAGCCCGTTTCATCGTTGGCCACCCCGGCCAGCCGGTACAGCACCGTGTCTAAATCCGGGCAAATGGTCAGCCCCAAATGCTCAAAATCATCGCCCGTGTTGACGATGATGGTGACATCTTCCGGGGGCAAAATGCGAGCAATGCCATCGGCCAGCTTGGCCCCGCCCACGCCGCCTGCCAAAGCCACAACTTTCATCTCAACTCCTTGATTTTTTTCCGTAGATTTTTCTTCTCGGCGGTTAGCCTTACCTGGAGCAAGGGCAGCGCCTCGACAAAAAAAGAGGGCTGCATTGTATCACATGGATAAGATGCAGCCCTGGCGGAAAACGTTCTTTATTCTCTTTTTACTCTGTGGCTTTTTTAGCTACGGCCGTTGCGCATGACATAGCTGGCGGCGGCTTCACCCATGATGGCCACGCCGTCAATCATGGCCCGCTCGTCGAAGTTGAAGCGCGGGTGGTGGTGGGGGAAATTGATGCCTGCCTCTTCGTTGCTGGCGCCGATGAAGAAGTAACACCCGGGCACTTCATCCAGGAAAAAGCCCATGTCTTCTGAAGCCATGGTTCGTTTGGCCACGATGCTTTCCGCGCCCATGACCCTGGCAGCAGCGTCGTAGACAACGGCCGTTGGCTCCGGCGCATTCACCACGGCCTGCACAATGGCCACCGTTTCCATGGTGGCTTTGCAGTTGAGCGCCTCGGCCATGCTGGTGGCCATTTCCAGAATGCGCCGGTAAATCATACGGTGCAGATCGTTGTTATAGCTGCGTACGGTGCCTTTGAGGATGGCCTTATCGGGGATGACGTTAAACGTGGTTCCCGCCGTGAACTGGCCGATGGAAACCACCACGCTGTCTTGCGGATTCACGTTGCGGCTGACAATGCTTTGCAGCGCCGCCACGATGTGGGCCGCAGCCAACACCGGGTCAATGGCCAGGTGCGGCGCCGCCCCGTGCCCCCCCTTGCCCTGCACCGTGAGGGTGAACACGCTGGAGGAAGACATGCACGGCCCATTAATGACGCGTACCTTGCCGTACGGTTCGGGCGTCCACAAGTGCATCGCCAGGGCCACATCGGGTTTGGGATTTTCCAAAACACCGTCGGCGATCATGGCAATGGCGCCCCCCAGGCCCTCTTCGCCGGGCTGGAAGACAAATTTGAGTGTGCCCGCGATGTTTTCCTGGTAGCGGGACATGATCTTGGCCAGGCCCAGCCCCATCGCGGTGTGTCCATCGTGGCCACAGGCGTGCATCACGCCCGCATTTTGCGAGGCAAACGGCAGCCCGGTTTCTTCCTCAATGGGCAGGGCATCCATGTCGAAGCGAAGCAGCACGGTTGGGCCAGCCTGCAGGCCTTCTAACAGACCCACCACGCCGGTTTGCCCCACCCCCGCCTGGACTTCAAAGCCATATTCATTGAGCCGCTCGGCCACAATCCCAGCGGTGCGGGTCTCTTCAAAACCAAGTTCGGGATGCTGGTGCAAATCGCGCCGGGTGGCAACCAGTTCCTCAAAAATTGCCTCTGCTTCCTGTTTAAAATTGGGTGGATTCATTAGTGTGCCAATATCATCTTTTGAAATCGGTAATGTATACTCGCGGCGGCATCATCTGATATTTTTTCCGGAGCGAGTATAAAACATTATAACGATAAAATCTGACCAAATAAGTTACCAGAATCTGGTCTTTACGGGCCGTTCACCATGGTTTCACTGGGAGTTTACAAGGTAACGGCCGTTCCCCGTATATTCTATATCCAGGCTTACACAACCCCTTACAGGGGTACTGGTTAATTGGTCCTGATCAGGCCAACACCAGTAAAAATTGATAGGCGAAGCCGTATCTGATCTCCTTGTTTGGCCCGCTTCATCCCCATGAAGCGGGCATTTTTTATGGAGCCAGGTTGTCGAGGAAAGTGAGGAGGGAAGCGGCCGTTTGCGCCTGCTGCGCTTCACGGCTAATCGTCGCCGCGTTGTCCCCCAGCTGCGTGCCGTAATAACCAAACTGGGCGTGGTTTCCGCCTTCAATTTTGACCATTTCCGCCTGTTCCGGCAGGTAGCCCCGGAATGCTTCCACCTCGGACGGGCTGGCCAGGCCATCCTCCGTTCCATATATTTTGGCGATGGGAATTTGGGCCGCTGCCAGGCTGTAAGCCGCCTCTTTGGGGTGGCTGGTGCCAATCAGCACCAGTCCGGCAAAATTGTCTTCATGTTCGTAAACGGTACGGGCGGCGATGGCCGCGCCGCGTGAATGGCCGCTGAGCACCCACTGCTGGATACCGCTCGCCGCAGCGATCAGTTCCTGCGTGGTTTGCCACAGCTGCGCCTCATGGCTGGCCAGCGGCGCCGTGCCCCAGGGCAGCTTGACGATGATAGTCAGGTAGCCTGCTTCAGCCATCGTGCGAGCCAGCGGGGCATAGGCGGTGGGTTCCACCATCGCGCCAGGGTAGAAAATCAGGCCGGTGATGGCCTGGTTGGCGGTAGGTTGGAAGGTGATGGATTGGCTGGTTTCATTGATGGTAACGGCCGTATCCGAATCCATCACCCCCTCCGGTAAATCCTGCGCCTGGAACGACAGCCACAGCCAGACCATAAACGTGAGCCCAGCTAGGGGCCACACAATGCGGACAACTTTGTGAAAACGAGACATATGAACTCCTGAAACAAAACACCCCTTCACCGTTTTCAGGTTGAAGGGGCGTTGTTGTTACTACCTGAAAAGTTTGCCTTTAGAGCAAATAAAACACCAGAAAACCAGCCAACAGCAGCAGCAAAAACAGTCCGGCTACAGCCAGGCGTCCCGTGGGTCCTAAACTTCTAAAATTGTGTAACATAAGTTTTTCCTTTTCTAGAACGAACGTTGACGTAAATCTATACGGGGCTGGGGAACGGCCGTTTCAAAAAGTGCTGCCTCAAATCCTATCCATGTGGTACGATCCGGCCCGCAACGATTAACCAAGCTGAGCCGCTGCGTTGGAAAAGGAGTATACCATGTCTGCGACAATGATTTTGCTAAACGGCCGTATCCACACCCTAAATCCGCAACAACCTACGGCAACGGCCGTGGCCATCCGCCACAACCGCATTCTGGCCGTGGGCAGCGACGACGAAATACGGCCGCTGCTGGCGACAGGTGGCGAGGTGGTGGATTTAAACGGCCGTTGTGTCACGCCCGGTCTCGTTGATGCCCACGTCCATTTCCAACACTTTGCCCTCAGCCTGCAGAGGGTAGACTTACGCGGCACTCGAAGCCTCGACGAAGCCCTGGACCGCATTGCGGCCAAACTGCCCACCGTTCACCGTTCAACAACCACCGATAACTGGCTTCAAGGAAGAGGCTGGCGCGTTAACGACTGGGGACAGACCGACTTTCCCACCGCTGCCTACCTGGACGCCATCTCTAAGGATGTGGCCATTTGCCTGAACGACCACAGCGGGCACGCTGCCTGGGTCAACAGCCGCGCTCTGCGCCTGGCGGGCATCGATGGCCACCGCGCCGATCCGCCCGGCGGGCAAATCCAGCGCGACGTCAACGGCGTGCCCACCGGCATCCTCTTCGAAGACGCCATTGACCTGGTGACGCGCCACATTCCTCAAGCAACCAATGCGCAGCTGGTGGCTGCCATGCGTGAAGCGCAGGCATATTGCTGGCAGGTGGGCCTCACTGGCCTGCATGATTTTGACGGCCGTGCCTGTTTTGTCGCCCTGCAAACGCTGCAGCAAAACGGCGAACTGGGTCTGCGCGTGGTGAAAAATGTGCCGGTTTACCGGCTGGAATACGCCATCGGCGTGGGGCTGCGCAGCGGCTTTGGCGACAACTGGCTGCGCATTGGCAGCGTCAAAATCTTTGCCGACGGCGCGCTGGGACCGCGTACGGCCTCAATGATCGCTCCCTACGAAGGGGAGCCGGACAACTACGGCATTGTGGTTACCGACAAAGAGGAGATGATGAACAAGGCCAGCACGGCCAGCGCCAACGGCCTCAGCGTTACCGTGCATGCCATCGGCGATAAGGCAAATCATGACGTTCTGGACGTATTTGAAGAAATAAGAAAACAGGAGATTGGAGATCGGAGATTGGGGATTAACGCTCAATCTCCTCTACACCACAGAATTGAGCACGTGCAAATTATCCACCCGGCCGACCAGCACCGGCTGGCTCAGCTAAACATTATTGCCTCGATGCAGCCGATTCACGCAACTTCGGATATGGAAACGGCCGTACGCCACTGGGGCAGCCGCACCAAGGACAGCTACGCCTGGCGCACCATGCTCAACAGCGGCGCCACCCTCGTCTTTGGCTCTGATGCGCCGATTGAGAAGATTGATCCGCTGCCGGGGATTCATGCGGCCGTAACCCGCCGCCGCGCCGATGGCAGTCCAGGATCAGACGGGTGGCATCCCGAACAAAAATTAACGATGGCCGAAACAATCCATGCCTTCACCACTGCTGCGGCCGTCACCAGTGGCCAGGAAACGCAGCTAGGCAGCGTCACCCCCGGCAAGCTGGCGGATTTCACCATCTTTGGGCAGGACATCTTTACCATCCCTGCCGATGAACTGCTGGACGTAACCGTTGACGGCACGATTGTGGCTGGCCAGTTCAAGCACCGCACGTTCTCGTAGCCGCAGTTTCTTACTGCGCCAGTTTGGCGCGGAAAGAATCCGCGGCTACTGGACGAAAATCGGCCCCAAAATATAGCGGTCGCCGTTCAAATTGCCGTTTTGGTCGGAGATGTGCAGGCGACGGCCGCTTACCATTTCGTACAGCCCCACTTCGATGTAGTAGGTGCCGGGCGGCAGATCAGCGGGAACAGGCAGGCGGTAGGGATCAGTGTAGTGCTGGCCGGGCAGCCACTTGGGAATCCACAAATGCGTCGGGGCGGAGCCACCCAGCGGCGTGTAATCCAGAAAAACGAAAGGCACATTATTGCCATCGATGAGATGCACAAAAACGGTATAGCTTTCTTCTGCTTTGGCCAGTGCTTCCCATTGCAGCGTCACGTTGATGATGTCGCCGGGGCGGGTGGTGAGCTGGTTTTCGGGTGACCAGGGAGCTGTGACGCGACGGCCGTTTGCGCTTGCCGTCGTGCTAACCAACCCAATCCGCTGCCGGAAGTTGGCCAGCAAATGCTCGGTGGTTGGCGGATTGGCCACTGCGGTGACGCTGAGCGGCCCCAAATCCAAATCGAGCGGGATTTCCTCGTTCTGGCTGAGATTTTTCACGTTGAGCCGCAGCGGGTAGACGCCGCTGGCCAAATCGTGCGGCAGGGCAAAGTCGAACCGTTCCACGATGACCTCATCGGCCCACAAGCGCGGCGTGATGAGGTGGCTGTCGGTGGTGAACTCGTAACGGATATCGCCGACGTAGAGAACGGGCACGTAGTAATCGGCCGTTTCTACCGGGGCACGCAGGGCCAGGGTGAGCGGCACAAACTCCCCGGCGGTGACGTGGTGTTCGGGCAGGTTATAGGCCACAATTTCGATAGCGTTGGCATCGGTCGTAACTTCTGTCATCCCTTGAGGTACAGTTGTATCCCCTGGCTCCACAACCTGGTAAAAGAGGCCAGACGGCCGCAGCCGAAAATCAGTGCCAGCCAGGGGGCCAGGGCGGTAGTTGCTCAGGTAGACAGGGTTACCCGCAGCGAGATTTTCGATGACGGCCGTTAACCACGGATTTTCCGTTCCCGCTGCTACCAACTTTGGCGTCACCACGCCGGGATCAGGCCAATTACCGTTGACATAACGTTCATACCACAGCGGCGTCATGTGCTCCCAATCACTCAGCAGCACCGCCCCAGATTCCTGTTCGTCAGCCCAGTGCGCGACGGCTTCAATCACGGCTTCCCCTTCATCATAACCGCCCAGCGACACGTGTGGGCCATTCTGCCACAGCTGCCAGATCGGCCCCACAATAAAGAAAAACGCCAATGCAAAGACGCGAAGTCGCAGCGGGAAATTAAATCCGCGTTCATCCGCGTTTTTCCGCGTCCTAATTACCAAAAGCCAGAGTAGGCCCAGCCCGGCCAACAGCCCCACAATCAAAAACGGCCCAATCAAGTAAGCCATGCTGTCCTGCGCCCGCAGGCTGATGACGAAGGCATAGGTGCCGAGGAAGGTGAGGGTGTAGAGGAAGATGGGGTGAAGGGGTGAAGGGGTGACCGGGTGACCGGGTGACAAGGTGACAAGGTGACGAGCGGTCACCTTGTCACCTTGTCTCCTTGTCACCTTGTCAAAAATCGGCCAGAGCAAGCCAAACGCTGCCAACAAAAGAACCGGCCAGGTAAACTGCAACCGCAGCAGGCTCCAGAAGACGCGGGCGCGGTTAGGTTGGGCGGCGAGGGTGACATAGGGCAGGGTGTCGCTGAGTCCGCGGGCCAGGACGTGGTCCAGGAAGCCGTTGAGCGTGTTCATGGTGGTGGGGCCAAAGCCGGGGTCCATCGGGCTGCGGATGGGGAAGTAGAGCCAGACGGACAGTCCAAGTAGAGCAAAGCCGACCATTTTGAGGACGGTTTGCCAGCTGTGCTGAATTAAATGGTGGAGATTGGAGATTAGAGATTGGAGATTGAGTCTAGTTCTTCCAGTCTCCAGTCTCCAATCTCCAATCTCCTTCCCCCACCAGACGCCCAAAATAAACAACCCGTACGCCGGAAAGCCAAACACGGTGAGCGGGTGGTGTGTCACCCCCAGCCCGGCGGAAAGGCAGAAGGCGTAGAGCCATTTCTGTGAAGGGGTGAAGGGGTGAGCGGGTGAAAGGGTGAGGGCATTCACCCTTTCATCCTTTCCCCCGTTCACCCCTTCATCTTCCGCCCACCAACGCGTTAAAAAATACAAATTCGCGGCCATGAAGGTGGCGGTGAGGATGTGCGGGTTGGCGTGGATGGCGTGCTGCCAGTGGTTAACGGCCGTTCCCACCACCAACGCGCCAAACAGAGCCGCCATCGTCCCAAAAAGTTGAACTTCTGGCAGAAGTTCAACTTTTCTGGCTATCGTGTGAATGATGCCAAAAACAAACCAGGCCGCCACCGATGCGGAAACGGCCGCCAGCAGATGCATCCGCCAGGCCACGCTGCCAAAAGGGATGAGGATTTGGAACAGCTTGCCCACCAGGGTGATAAACGCATAACCCGGCGGGTGAGCAATGCCCAGCATGTTAGCCACAAAGGTGTACTCGCTGGGGTCGCCCAGCACCGGCGATTGAGCCAACGTGAGGGCGTAAAGTGTTAGTAAAGTTATTAGTAAAAGGAGACTGGAGATTAGAGATTGGAGGTTGGGTGAGGTTTTTAATCTCCAATCTCCAATCCCCAATCTCCTATTTTTTAAGTAGTTGGTCATAGACGGCAATGGTTTCTTGTGCTGTTTTGGCCCAGCTGAACTTTTGCACCTGCGCCAGGCCGAGCTGCTGGCGGTGAGCGTATTCGTCTTTATCAGTGAGCAGGCGGCGGAGTACGGCCGTCATCTCTTCAACATTACGCGGATCAAAATAAGCCGCCGCCGTGCCGCCCACTTCTGGATGGCTGCTGGCGTTGCTTGCCGCCACCACCTGTCCGGAAGCCATTTGCTCCAAAATGGGCAGGCCGAACCCCTCGTACAGGCTGGGTTGCACGCCTACAGCGGCCCCGGCCAGCACGGCGGGCAGATCCTCATCCGGCACCCAACCGAGGAGTTTTACGGCCGTTTGCAACCCGTCGGCCTCAATCTTGGCAAAAAAGTCATCGTAGAGCCAACCCTTGCCCCCAGCCAGGACGAGGGAGAGGTTTGGGAAGAGGGCGCGGAGCGCTTTGAGGGCATCGAGCAGGCGGTTGAGATTCTTGCGCGGCTCGATGGTGCTGAGATGAACAAGGTACCGGTCGGGTAAATCGTATGTCTGTCTAACTTGGGTTACCCTGGCCGGGGACACAGGTCGAAAATGGGAAGCCGGTGCCTCGTGCACAACGTGAATCTTAGCCGGGTCAATGCCGTAATGCGTGACGATGTCTTGCCGGGTTGCCTGCGAAACGGCAACGATGGCATCGGCGCGGCGGCAAAACAGCGGCATGGCCAGGTTGAGGTACCAGTAGTTGAGCTTTTTGTGGTAGGCGGGGAACAACCGGGGAATCAGGTCATGAATGGTGAGCACGGTGGGAATGCCACGCAGGGGCAAAAGCAGATGCTCGGTGCTATGGAACAGTTCGGCGCCGGGCACCAGCCGGTTAAAACCCACGCGCCCCCACTGCCCCAGCAGCACGGCCATGCGCCACGGCTTGTAGCCCCACTGCACCGATTGCTGCGGGATGTCGGTGGGGAGCGAGGGTGGGAAACGGCCGTCTTTCCCCCGGTTGTAAAAAAGGGCAAAACGTTCTGGCTGGGCGGCAATCAGCTCCTGGGCCAGCTTTTCGCTGTAGCGCCCCAACCCCGCCCTGGCATGAACGGCCGCAGAAATATCCACATAAATCATGAGCGGGATTGTAGCAGGGGGGTGCGGGTGTGTCTAAGCAGCTTCCTATGAAATGATCCACAGATTGCACAGATTACGCAGATAAGAAAATAATCTGTGCAATCTGTGTAATTTGTCGATTTTGTTTTATTGGTGTGTCCTTACGCCTGAGGTTTCTTGTCCAGGTAGCCCGCTTCGCGCAGCCAGGCTTCTGTTTTTTGCATTCCCTCTTCGATGGAAACGCGGGATACAAAGCCCAACTGTTCCTTGGCTTTGGTTGCCGGGAACTCGGCCTTGAGGCCATACATGCGCAGCCGGGGCCGGTTCAGGGGCAAATCCAGCCGCAGCACCTTGTTGAGCGTGATGAGCACGTGCGCTGCCCAAAAGGGAATGCGGCGCGGCTGGCGGCCGCACATACGGCCGTAATAACCAAACCATTCGTTAAACGTCACCACCGGGTCGCACAGGTTGTACGCCTGCCCCGCGGCTTCAGGGCGAACGGCCGTCAGCAGCATACCGTCGATCAGATTGTCGATGTACACCGGGTAGGCGTGTCCCGAACCGTCGCCAAAAATGACCGGCATGCCTTTGCACACCAGCTTGATCATGTTGATCGTCCAGCTTTGTGCCCGCGGACCATATACCAGGCCGGGCCGCACGGCCGTTACCTCGATACCCAACTGCTTGCCCAACTCAAAGGCACGAATTTCGCCCAGGGCTTTGGTACGGCCGTAAATCACCTCCTGCTCCGTGTCCAACGGCTGGTCTTCGTCTACCAGCAGCGCTTTGGGCGGATGGCCGTAGGCGGCAATGGAACTCACCTGGACAAACCGCTTCACGCCCGCTTCGGCCGCCAGCCGTACCGCCAGGGCCGTGGCCGCCACGTTCAGGGCGTAGGCGCGCTGCTCGCCGCCGTGCCGCCCCAGCCAGGCGGCTACATGGAAGACCACCTCCTGCCCAGCCATCGCCTGGCGCATGGCGTCTTCATCGAGCAAATCGGCCGTCATCAGGGTCACGCCCGCTTCCTTGACAAAGGGCACTGCCTCCAGATTCCGCCCGGTGCCGGTAACGACAGCCCCTTCCTCCCGCGCCAGCCGCTCGGCCAGGCGGCCGCCAATAAAACCGGTCGCCCCGGTGACCAAAACTTTTTTACCGTTGAGTGCATTGTTTATGATCGACATGGGCCGGAATTGTAGTGGAAAAAAGCGGGACCGTCATGCCTCAGCACGAACTATTGCAAAGAAGAACGGCCGTACCCTGGAGGAGAATACGGCCGTTCTGACAAAAGGATGGTTGGTAGGTAAATTTATGCGGCCTGGGTTTCCACAGCTTCTGCTTCTGCAACCTCTGCTTTCACCCCATTTCCGTTGCCTGCTACCACAGCCGGGATGTGATACGGCACATCAATCACAATCACATCTTCCCGGTTGCGAAGTTCACGGCGCAAAATGTTGGCCGTCTGATTATGCAGCACCTGGGCCATGGCATCTTCCGGCACAAATTCCGGAATAACAATGGTCACCAGCTGCTCATCAAACTCAAGCCGGTTCACCCGGTCCACGTAATCCACCAGCGGTGTGAGGATGTCGCGGTAATCGTAATCAATGATCACCAGTTTAATACCGGCCGTGAGCTTGGGGAACCGCGCCCAGCGCCGTTCGATCCGCTCATGAATCTCGGGCGTAGTGGCCACACAAACAGCCCGCACGTCCGTGGAGATCAGCTTGGCATATTGTAAAGCCCGCAGCGTGCCACGGTGTACATCGGCAATGGGCACGATGGCCACATTGGCCACATCCACCAGCTCATCTTCCGAAAAATCTTCCGTGCTGAGCGTATGCGCCACTTTCTGGTAATGTTTGTGAATCAGGTTAAACATCACCACCAGCAGCGGGATCGCCACGGCTACCAGCCAGGCACCATCTAAAAACTTGGTGGCCACTAGAATGATAAAGACCACGCCAGTCGTAAGGGAACCCAATACATTCAGGGCCTGCTTCCAGCGCCAGGTCTGCTCATAATGAATCTGCGTGTTGTCCGTGTAGGCCGTTTCACCCGGCTTCAGCCGACCCACCTTGCCCATCAGGCGAGACATGCCCGCCTGCGACAGGGTAAAGCTTAGCATTACGCCCAGGGCATAGAGCGGCAGCATGGCAATTTCATCCGCATGGAAAGCGATAACAATAATTGAAGAGATAACCGCCAGCACCAAAATGCCCGAACTATACACCAACCGGTCACCCCGATTTTGCATCCAGCGCGGCAAGAAACCATCCTTGGCCAGGAAGGAACTCAACCGCGGGAAGTCTTGGTAACCTGTGTTGGCCGCCAGGAACAGAATCAACGCCGTAAAAATCTGCACCCAGTAGTAAATAATGCCGGTGCCGGTAATTTGCCGCGTCATCTGCGACAGGATGCTCTCGCCATGCTCGGCTGGCACCAGGTGCATCCGGGTAGACAGGAAGGTAATACCAATAAACAGCGACATGGCAATGGCGCCCATGGCCACCATTGTTTTGGCCGCATTGTGCGATTCCGGTGGCTTAAACGCCTTCACGCCGTTGCTAATCGCTTCAATACCAGTTAGCGCCGTGCAGCCGCCAGCAAACGCCCGCAGCAAAAGCCAGATGTAGGCAAACCCTACCAGCGACGCGGTTGCCGGAACCGTCTCTTCAAACGAAGGCAGCGGCTCCATACCAAACAGCCCCATGTAGCGCGCCATGCCAATGACGATGGTGAGCAAAACGCCCCCGACAAAAGCATAGGTAGGCAGGGCAAAAATAGTACCGCTCTCCCGCACACCGCGCAGGTTAACCCAGGTAATGAGGAAAATGGCCAACAGGGCAATGGCCACGCGATATTCAAACGCCTCGGGCACGGCCGAAGTTAAAGCCCGCACCCCGGCCGACACCGACACCGAAACGGTGAGGATGTAGTCGGTGAGCAGCGCCCCACCGGCCAGCAGTGAAGGCATCGTGCCCAGGTTGTCTTTGGCCACGGTGTAGGCGCCGCCCCCATCGGGATAGTGTAAAATGGTCTGGATGTAGCTGAAGACCACCATCAACACCAGGGTTGCCACCCCGATAGCCAGGGGCAGCGTCAGCCGCAGCGCCCCGCTGCCCAGCACAATGATGACGCTCATGATTGCTTCCGTAGCATACGCATTACTGCTGATGGGATCAGAAGCAAAAACGGCGAGCGCACGGACTTTATCCAGGCGCTCATGGATTTCTTGACTGGTTGGAAACGGTTTCCCAATCAGCACACGTTTAATTTCAGGTAAATCTATTGCCATACTTAATAACCACCTTTTGTCATGAAAAAACACCCGCGACGGGTGTTTTACCTGGCCTTAAGCGTACTCTTTTTTAGGTCAAGAAAGGGTTAAGATAAATTTGTGGGGTGTCAAGAAAGTATCAAGATAGCCTCAAACGGCCGTTTCTAGCATACAATGAAGGCCATCCCACTATGACTGATGGACTATAACAAATGGACAAAAAACCGGAGCTGTCCTCGCCACCCGAAACGGAATCTGCCAACACGCAGCAGACACGCGGCAAGCTAAAAATCTTTTTGGGTTATGCCGCGGGCGTGGGCAAAACCTATGCCATGCTGGATGCCGCCCGGCTGCGCCAGGCAGAAGGGATCGATGTGGTGGCGGGATTTGTGGAAACACACGGCCGTTCCGAAACCGATGCCCTCCTGGCCAACCTGGAAATCATCCCCCGCCGCATCATCACTTATCGCGACATTACCCTGGCTGAGATGAACACCGACGCCATCCTGGCCCGCCAGCCCCAGGTGGTGCTGGTAGACGACCTGGCCCATGCCAACGCTCCCGGCTTGCGCCACACACACCGCTTCCAGGACGTGCTGGAACTGCTCAGCGCGGGCATTGATGTCTATACCACCGTCAACGTGCAGCACCTGGAAAGCGTTAAGGACATCGTGGCCCAGATTACCGGTGTCACCGTGCACCACACCATCCCCGATACCATTCTGGACGAATCCAACGAAATTGAGCTGATCGATCTGCCCATCGACGAGCTGCTGGACCGCCTGGAAGCGGGCAAGGTGCACCTGCCGGAGCATTCCGAGCGGATGGTGCAGAAGTTTTTCCGCCGGGGCAACTTAACGGCGCTGCGCGAGCTGGCATTGCGCCGCGCGGCGGACCGCATCGACGCCCAAATGCGCGCCTACATGCAAAGCCACGCCATCGCCGGGCCGTGGCCAGTGGGCGAGCGGATTTTGGTATGCATCAGCAGCAGCCCGCTGAGTGAACGGCTGGTTCGCACCACGCGGCGACTGGCCACCCGGCTGAACGCCGAGTGGATTGCCGCCTATGTGGAAACACCCGCCCACCAAAACTTGTCTCCTGCCGACCGGGAGCGGGTAACGCGCAACTTGCAGCTGGCCGAGTCCTTGGGGGCGCAGGCGGTACGGCTAAACGGCCGTTCCGTAGCCGAAACCCTGGTCAACTACGCCCTCCACCGCAACGTGACGCGTATCGTAGCCGGGAAGCCGCTGCGCCCGCGCTGGAAGGAGGTGCTGCGGGGCGGTTCCCTCATCGACCAGATTGTGCGCCAGAGCCAGGATTTGGACGTGTACATCATCAGCGGCAAGATGGCGCCGGAACAGCTGCCGGTAGCCACCACCAGGACCCGCGCCTCGGCCATCCACTGGGATGCGTACATCCGTGGTACCGCCCTGGTGGTGGCCGCTACGTTAATTGGGCTGCCGTTACGACCGTACATCAACCCCACCAATCTGGTAATGCTTTACCTGGTGACCGTCATCGTGGCCGCCGTCTGGCTCAGCCGCGCCCCGGCGATCCTTGCTTCCCTGCTCAGCGTCCTCGCCTTCGACATCATTTTTGTGCCGCCTTACTACGCCTTCGCCGTGGACGACGCCGAGTATCTGTTGACCTTCGCCGGGCTGCTGGCCGTGGGGCTGGTCATCAGTACGCTCACCGCCCGGGCCCGCGAACAGGAGATTGCCGCCAGACGCCGCGAACAGCAAACGGCCGCTCTCTACGAGCTCAGCCAAAAATTAGCCGTAGTCACTGACCTGAACGCGATTGCGCAGACGGCCGTTAACCACATGCAAGAAACGCTGGGCAACCCCGCCGCCCTGTTCCTGCCTGCTGGCGAGCACCAATCCCTTATGCTCCAGGCCAAAACGTTAGAATTCCAGCTGGAAAAAGACAGCCTGGCTGTAGCCAGTTGGGTCTTTCGCCACCGGCAGGTGGCTGGCCGCCACACCAACACCCTCAGCGGCGTAGACGCTACCTATCTGCCCCTCATCAGCTCTGGCCACGGCGTAGGTGTGTTGGCCGTAGAATTTACGCAAAACGAGACTCCGCTCACCGGCGAACAGCACCGCCTGCTGCTGTCTTTTGCCAGCCAGGTGGCCCTGGCGCTGGAGCGTGCCCGCCTGGCCGAGCAGGCGCGGCAGGCCCACCTGCTGACGGAAACAGAAAAGCTGCAAACCGCCCTGCTCAACTCCATCTCGCACGATCTGCGCACGCCGCTGGCATCCATCACCGGCGTCCTTAGCAGCCTGCATGATGACGATGCCCTGCTGACGGAAGCAGCGCGCCACGAGATGGTGAGCACGGCCTGGGAAGAGGCACGCCGTCTCAACCGCCTGGTAGGTAACCTGCTGGACATGACCCGCCTGGAATCTGGCGCGCTTAAGGTGGTGTGCCAGCCATCAGATGTAGAGGATTTGGTGGGGGCCAGCCTGGCACAGATGCCCAACCGGCTGGAGGGGCGCCCGCTGCACATCGAAGTTCCGCCCGGTCTGCCGCTGATCAGCATCGACTTTACGCTAATGGTGCAGGTACTGGTAAACCTGATCGACAACGCACTCAAGTACACGCCGCCAGACAAACCGATCACCGTGCAGGCAACAGCGACAGAGAGCGAGGTGATTTTGCAGGTAAAAGATCGTGGACCAGGGCTGCCGGAAGGGGAGCTGGATCACATCTTTGATCGCTTTTTCCGCGTCAATGCTGATGGCGTGAGCGGCACCGGGCTGGGATTGTCGATTGCCAAGGGAATTGTGGAGGCGCATGACGGCCGTATCTGGGCCGAAAATCGCCCAAACGGGGGAGCCGCTTTTTTTATCGCCCTGCCAATTGCTGCCCTCTAAAACAGCTACGAGTCCATCACCAGGCGATAGCCCACCCCTGGCTCGGTCAAAATGTACTGGGGATTGGTAGGATCTTTCTCAATCTTGTGCCGCAGGTTGCTCATGTGCACGCGCAGCAGGTGTGTTTCCGTCTGGTAGCCGACGCCGCGCACTTCACGCAGCAGCTGCTGGTGGGTGAGCACCCGCCCGGAATACTGCACCAGCACCTTGAGCAGGTCATACTCCGTGGGCGTCAGCTGAATTTCTTCACCATCGCGCGTTACCACCCGTGCTGCCAAATCAACGCACAGCTTCCCCACCCGGTAAACGGGCTCCGTTTCTTCCCTGCGGACATGCCGCATGGCCACGCGCAAACGGGCGGTCAGCTCGCCCACGCTAAAGGGTTTGGTCAAAAAGTCATCGGCCCCGGCATCCAGCGCCTCAATTTTGTCGTTGTCCTGATTTTGCACCGAAAGGATAATGATCGGCGTGTCGGTCCATTCGCGAATGCGGCGTGTCACTTCAATGCCATTAATTCCGGGCAAACCCAGGTCCAAAATGATGAGATCAGGCTGTACGTTGACTGCCTGCAGCAGGCCATCTTCCCCCGTGGCAGCCTCATAAACGGCATACCCATGTGCATCCAGCGAGGTGTGTAAAAAACGGCGGATAGCATTCTCATCATCAATAATCAACACTTTTGTCTTCTCTTGCATTCTGTCATTATAAACCGTTGTGCCGATTCGCAGTAATCAATAGCCACGCCAGCCCGAGGCCTGGTCATCCTGCCACCATTCATCGCCCGTGGCGTGAAGGTTGGCCTGGTACCACAACCACATAGCCGCCAAAATCAGGCCGAGCACCAGGATCACCACGGTAAGCAGGCTGGGCGGCAGGTGAAAAATAATACCGATTGTGAGCGTAACCGGCATGGCGCCGCCAACCAAAAACAGCAAAAGCCGACGAATACGATGGGGTGAACGCTTCATACTTTTTTCCTTATTTGGGAAGCAACAAATTTAGTTTGCTTTTTAGTGTAGCCGTTATTTGGTCAAGGAAGTCGCAAGATATACCAAATCGGTGTCAAGAAACTATTAAGAGGAGGGGGTGGGAAACGGCCGTTCCTCTTTCATCGCGTTCCCCGACAACAGTTGCTATAATTTACCCGTCGCGTTAGCAAAACCCGTCACCAAAGAAGGATGTGCCATGCTGGCAAAAGTGTTTAGTTGTGCCATTGTCGGGCTGGAAGCCGAAATCGTTGAAGTTGAAGTAGATATTATCCGGGGCGGACCGATGTTTAACCTGGTGGGACTGCCGGATGCGGCCGTTCGCGAGAGCCGCGACAGAGTTCACAGCGCCATCAAAAACAGCGGCTTCTCCTTTCCGTCGGGGCGACGCATCACCGTCAACCTGGCCCCCGCCGACCTGCGTAAAGAAGGCCCCGCCTACGACCTGCCCATTGCCGTGGGCATTCTGGCTGCTTCCCAGCAAATCTGGACCGAGAAGCTGGCTAATGCCTTTTTCCTGGGCGAACTTTCCCTGGACGGCACGGCGCGCCACACCAAGGGCATTCTGCCCATGACCGCCCTGGCGCGTGAGCAAGGCTTCAGCCGCGTCTTTGTGCCTGCCGACGATGCCGCTGAAGCCGCCCTGCTGCCCGACGTTGAGGTGTTTGGCATCCGCAACCTGGCCGAACTGGTTGGTCATCTCACCGGCCTCAAGCCGCTCAATCCCTACACGGTCAACCTGGAAGAACAGTTCCGCCAGGACCCCACCTACGCCGCCGACTTTGCCGACATCATGGGACAAGAACATGTGAAGCGGGCCATGGAGATTGCCGCTGCCGGGTCGCACAATCTTCTTTTATCGGGGCCGCCTGGGGCGGGCAAGACCCTTTTGGCGAAGTCGATGCCCAGCATTTTGCCGCGCATGTCGGTGGATGAGGCGCTGGAAGTGACGAAGATTTACAGCGTGGCCGGACTGCTGCCACCGGATACGCCGCTGGTAAGGAATCGGCCGTTTCGCGCCCCGCACCACACCATCAGCTATGCCGGGCTGGTGGGCGGCGGCGCCTGGCCGCGTCCCGGCGAAATTAGTTTGTCTCACCGCGGCGTCCTTTTTCTCGATGAGCTCCCGGAATTTGGCCAGAACCTCATCGAGGTGCTGCGCCAGCCGCTGGAAGGCATCCCGCGTGAGGTTTCCATCTCACGCGCTTCGGGCACCGTCACCTACCCGGCCAACTTCATGCTGGTGGCCGCGCAAAACCCCTGCCCCTGCGGCTACTACGGCGACCCCACCCACGCGTGCTCCTGCTCCAACGCCATTATCTTCGAGTACCAACACAAAAAACTGCTTTGACCACCTGTTTTTTTAAACATCTGGTTTCACACAAATTGCGGAAGTTCCATCTAATGCCGATTTTTAACGGACGAAAAATCAATTTTTATTCACAGAGAATGGTTTTATCTGCTCTTAAAGCACACACAGTGGTTCGAACCATCTCAACTACTTTTACAAGCCGAATTTCTGAATTCCCAATGGTGATTGTTTTTTGTATTCCTTGCTCGATAAATACTTGTTCCATGACATTAAAGTTGCGAGGTGTACCGTACCTGTGAAGCATTATGTGTCTTTCACTCTCCACTCCATCTACAATCATCTTGGCTTTTACAAGCCCCCTTTGCATGTGATAGTCCGCCCCTATAATCTCTTCTATGTGGTGAAACATAGTGCTACTCTCATGAGTAACCCCCACCAAAAGAATGAAACTATCTTTTAGTTTCGCGAGTTTCCCATATGGAGAAAGAGCATCACAGGGAGTAATAGAGAATTGGTGGCCTTCAGTAAGATGGCTCGCGTCAGAGCCAATCGCAGCAACAGAATGGGTTGGGTGGCAGCTTCGCACTGCACAAGGACGCTTTCTAAAGCTCTCAGGGATAGTGCCTGTCCAACACGGTGTATGCGTTGGATCAAATATGGGAGGGTTATCTGCTGATAACCCCTCATGACCGGTCAAAGTTGGAACCAACATAGTTCCGTCTTCGCCAATGACATCCAAGATCGCATCAATAACCGTATCTGCTCCCCCTTCAACATGCCCAAAACTGCTCAATGAGCTATGAACCAAAACTTTATTTCCTGAAGCAACTCCCAAAGTTGTCAAACCAGCGATAATGTCGTTCTTAGTTACTGCCATTATTGTCCTCACGCTATTAGAAGTTCCTCAAGAGACTCACAGTGGTATGTTGGTTCGGGAAATTTCACATTTCTGTTGTTTCCTACACCCACTGCTCGCATTTTTGTTTGAGATAATATGGCATCCGTATTGCTTGGCGAGTCCTCAATCACAAGGCAACGTGCAGGAGGTATTCCAAGTTTATGAGATGCTAAAAGGAATCCTTGAGGAGAGGGTTTACTTTCATCCACATCGTCATCAGTTATGATTACGGAGAAATAGTCCCTCAAGCTCAGATAGTACAACACGGATTCAACTTCTTGTCTGTTTGACGCCGTTACGAGAGCGAGTTTATATCCCCGTCTCAGTAGCTCTTCTAGTAATCTTCTAACCCCAGGAAAAGAGTGAACAGGCGAGGATGTTACCGCATCCAAATAGGCATTATGCTTCTTCTCAACAAGGGAAGGAATTTCTTCACTTATGCCAAATTTCTTTTTAATTTTATTAAAGCCATCGGCATCACTTCGACCTCTACATAGCTCATCATATTTATCGGGGGTAAACTCAACCTCTAAGTCATTCAAGACTTTGGCAAATGCGTGATAGTGCAATTCTTCGTCATCCACAATTACACCGTTAAAATCAAACAACACAGCTTGTATCTCATCGAATATCTGGTACTTGAGAAAAATCGGCTTTGCGAACAATCCTAGCAAGCTGGTTTCCGAACTAAAAACGCTCTCACAATACTTTAGATCAATCTTGCCCAGAATATTGGGAAATATCCCAAGTTCATTGACGTGAACGTATATCTTTGAGGCATCCGTGTAGAAAAGTAATACTGGAGATAAAGCTGGTAGGTGCTTCGTCAAACCCAAAATATAAGGTAGAGTTCTCAGAAGGTTGCTTCGTAACGGAACATGAGTTTCACTATCTTCACCCCTGTTAAAATCCCTCACTTTATAACTTTCAGCCACAACTATTATTCTTGCCGGGGTTTCCCCTTCGCCTCCTTGCGCTTGGGAGAAAGCCTCCATCTCTTGAACAAACTGGGCACTTTCTGACGGTACTCCTCTAACGGTGGACGGGATCAAAGTGTTACCATCGGTATCTATCCTCTCGCAACCAATGAACCCATGTAACCTCCGCTTACGAAGTAGTGGAAGTCTGTTTTCAGATAAATCAGTAATCTGAGTTACCGATGGGTCGAACAAGAGCCGAATTTGATCAAATTTAATAGTGAAGAACGGTATCCCTGCCCTTTTTAATTTCCGGCTGACAATCTTGTGTTCACCTAAACTCTGCTCATGATACTGTAAATCCTCCACAATCACTACTGGGAAAGGGCCAACCTCCTTATCCTTGTACCCGGCAATAATAGAGCTGACCACATTGGTGCTGTGCCCATAAATCACTACGTAATCGGTGTAGCCACCCTTATTGAACGCACTCATATAAAGTTTGGTTTGCCTGATGATCCTGGGCAGTGCCATGCGCTTGTAAGCCAACATAAATTCAAGGTAGTAGATTATCTGCTTCGCAACCGAAAGGGGAGTTTGATATTCTTCGGCCCGTTCAACTATTCTTTCACAGTCTATCAGAACGATTTGCATAGGTTGGCGTCTTAATTGGACTATTTGGCGCAGTGGAGGCAAAACATACTGTTTAACGCTACTTGGGTCAGGTTCCTTATCTTCTTGTTGTTCCAATCGCAATACTAAACGTTTGGCAATTTCTATTAGCAATTCAAAACTTTGAGAAGCTGAATCGTTCCGAAGAAATCTTATATAGCTTATTCGCTCGAAAATGTCTTGATAAGTTCTGATGATCACTACTATCGAAATAATGGCTGAAACGGTTAGCACTGCACCCGCAATGTAGATTGGTGGGATGTTCAAAGTTAAGAATCGGTTTAGCCAATCAGTTACGATGTATATCAAATACGCCGCCAGTAAGTTGGCGAGTATAGATAGTACCAGTGCGTTGCGAAGTTCTCGACTGTTCATTTCCATATCGCAATTCTCTCATACAAGGAGTTAAGTTTAGTGAGGATTATACTACAATGGTGAACAGGTGAAAGATGGGCAAGCCCACCTTGCCGAGCAATGCGGGGTATATTAGCACACTTCAAGAACTATAGAGGAGCAGCAACAATCAAAAATGATGTACCGTACCAATCGCTAATCTAAACGCCGTGTCTCACCAGCGGTCAAATTGTCAAATTTAGTGGCCCGCAAGGTAATTGGCATATGCTGGCTGGATTGAGCTTCATTATCCTTGACTACCAACTGCCGGAATATGTCCTTTCGGGGTTTTGTACCAAAAGCTCCATCTAGGGATCAACGTCAACAGCCTGCAATGTCAAATAACACCCGTAAATGAATCTCCCGCTCTTAATGTGATCGAACAGATTAGCAAGGCGCAAACCAGGCAGCCTTTTCCGTATTCTCTCTGGAGGCGATTCAAATCACCATTGGCGCTAAGAGTTGTTCACACAAATTGCGGGAGTTGAAGTATTGGGTGTTACGTGACAGATGGTTTCTCACTCCTTCATAGAATGATGATAGTGCTATACCAGACACGTCCTTTTGTATGAAAGTTCGTTAATGATTATTTTGGAGTAGCAACACAAAAATACTGCTTCGGATGTTGTGAAGCAGCTTAATTGGACAGAATTCAGGCGTGAGAAAAGTGGCTTTACTACAAGCTACCGTACCAAAAATTCTACTTTTGGCTGGTTCTATTCTCGAGGATGGTTACCGATGCGCTGTATATGGCCCTTCGAGAACTCAAGCCATCTTTTGCCTGTCCCACCAATCTGCGGAATGTGTCAATAGTTTTGGGACACTAAAACCGATAAATTAGTGAGCAACCTCTCGCTCACCGGGCTGGTGGACAAGTGGAAAACGCTCCGCCAGCTCCGCGTTTCCCACTTGACCACAGCCCCTACGACGATTACGCACCATCCTTCTCCAGCGGGGATTAATCCAGACGGCCGTTGGCAACTTCGGCGCAACGGGCTGCCCCTGCACAAAGCGCTCTGGATATTTCTCATAAGCGGCCGTCAACACCGCTTGTCGCTTGAGAGTCAGTTCAGCGGCCCGGCCATAATGAACTGTGGCCGGAGTCATCAAGCCCAGATTGGTATGTCGATGCTCATGGTTGTACCAGCGGAAGAACGGCCGAGCCCAGGTGCGGGCATGGTGCAAACCACCAAACCTGTCAGGATAATTCGGGCGGTATTTCATCGTTTTGAACTGCGCCTCGGAAAAGGGATTGTCATCGGAAGTGTAAGGTCGGGAATGACTCTTGCCCACCCCCAAGTCAGCCAGCAGCAGGGCCAACGTCTTGCTGGTCATGGAACTGCCCCGGTCAGCATGAAGAACCAACTGGTCTGGTTCAATGTCCTGTTTGGCGCAGCTATCAGCCACCAACTGTCTAGCCAATGATGCCAGTTCCCGTTGAGCGATCAGGTAGCCAACCACGTAGCGGCTGAAGATGTCAAGAATGGTGTACATGTAATAGTAGACATGGGGGGACAGGGCCGCGCAGCTTGGTGATATCCCAGGACCACACCTGGTTGGGGGCTGTGGCGAGGAGTTCCGGCTTTTTGTAGGCCGGATGCCGCTTCTGGTTACGCCGTTCCCCCACCTCAGCATTTTCCCGCAAGATGCGGTACATCGTGCTCACTGAGCAGAGATATTCCCCTTCATCCAGCAGCGTGCCATACACTTGGCGCGGCGAACTGTCGAGGAAGCGCTCACTGTTGAGCGTGGCCCGCACCGTCTCTCGTTCCGCCGCCGGCAGCGCCCGTGGCGATGGGATCGCCGGCTTCGGCTCCTTAACCGGCTTCTCCTGCTGCTGCCGGTAATAGCTGCTGCGAGGGTAGGCCAAGGCCAGGCACGCTTCCTGGGTGCTGGTTTGTGCAGCCAATTCCGTCACTTGCTGCCTCACGCTTCGTCCCCGTCTTCTGTTCCAGGGTAATCCCCAGTATCTCGGAGAGTTTTTTTGCGCCTCGATAATCAGTTCCGCCTTTTCTAATTGCCGAGTCAGTCGGGCATTTTCCCGCCTCAACCGACTGACCTCTTCGGCCTCAGCATTGCTTTTCGGCCCACGTTTGCGCGGTGCCAACCCCGCCAGTTGTCCTGCCTCTTGTTGCCGTCGCCAGGTTGTCAGGTGGGATGAATACAATCCTTCCCGACGCAGCAATCTGCCAATGCCCCCTGGTTGCTCCCGGCACTTTTCAGCTTCTTCCAACACCCACTGCTTGTAAACGGCCGTAAATGCTCGTCGTTTGGCTTTCTCTGTTCGTGGCAATACTTCTGGGTCGGGTCTGTTGGGGTCAACCCCGTTTTGCTTCGGTTTGTCTGCCTGTTTTTGTGTCATGATGTTCCTCTTCGCCCTCGAATTCTACACTAAATTCGAGGCTTGGAGTGTCCCACCCTATATTGACACAATGGGGAAGTCGTTTCTCAAGGAGAATGGTATCAGGCGCGGCAGGAGCTTTTGGTAAAGGAGAAAGAATTTACCGGACTTCGCGATGAGTTGAGTCTTCAACGGCAGGCAATGCCTTGGATTAAAGTTGATAAGGAGTATCACTTTACCGGAGTAAATGGGCATGAGACACTATCTGACCTGTTTGCCGACAAGAGCCAACTCATTGTTTACCATTTTATGTATGGTCCTGATTGGGGGGAGCGCGGATGTAAAAGCTGCTCGTTTTGGGCAGATAATTTCAATGGCATAGACGTGCATCTTGCCAATAGAGATGCCACGTTACTGGCAGTCTCTCGTGCTCCCTTAGCCAAGATAGAACAATTCAAAGCTAAGATGGGCTGGAATTTCAAATGGGTATCGTCGTATGGTTCTGATTTCAACTACGATTACCACGTCTCCTTTACAGAGGAAAGCGTGGCCAACGGAACGGCCGTGTACAACTACAAATCCCATGATAATACTGGTGAATCGCCAGGGATTTCAGTATTCTACAAAGATGAAGATGGCATCATCTATCATACTTATTCCACCTATGCTCGTGGTCTTGATATGTTAAATGGGGCTTATCATTACATGGATCTCTTGCCGAAGGGCAGGGATGAGTCTAATTTGCCTTGGTCAATGGCCTGGCTGGACTATCATGATTCGTATGCGGATTAACAAGGAATCAATTCATGATCTCCGTGAATATCTCAATTGATATCAATCGGCCACCGGATGAAGTATTCGCCTTTTTGTCAGATTTTGAGAACAATCCGAAATGGCAAAATGGGATGAAGGTTTGTACCTGGACAAGCAAGCCACCGCTTCGTCTTGGCTCAACTTACTCGCAGGAAGCTTCTTTCTTAGGCAGACCCATCTTCTCTCATTTTGAGGTTATCGCATATGAGCCGGGAAAAATGGTGAAAGCGACGAGTCCCGCAGGTACGTTTCCCATAACGTTCACTCGTTCTGTAGAACCGCATGGTACTGGTACACGAGTCAAAGCCTTAATTGAAGGAGATTCTAGTGGGGTGTTTAAGTTAGCGGAACCACTCATGGCTCCTATGGTTCGCAAATCAATTGAGGCAGATTATGCGAGATTGAAAGAATTGTTGGAACGGATGTAGTTTATGTTCCTTGAACACTTTTCTCAGGCCATACAACATTGATTTTTGAAACCGATTGTTTTCATACTCATGATTACATTTAATTAATCAGATTAAACCACTGCCTCTGGCAGTGGAAAAAGTAATGGTTCCACCAGTGTATTGATTGTGACGAGTAGTATCTATCTACCTAGAAGGTGCGAAACTAATAGGAGATAGACAATGACTACTCGTCAATTCAAGAAGTTAGCCCACTCGTTGTATGAGTGCAAGTATCACATCGTATTCTGTCCAAAGTATCGGTATAAAATCCTGCAGAAGGAAGTGGCAACGTATCTCAAAGAGCAGATCTACCAACTGTGCAGTCAAAAAGATGGCGTCGAAGTATTGGAGGTGAACATTCAAGAAGACCATATCCATCTAGTGGTGTCCCTGCCACCCAAGTATGCGGTATCGGAATTCATGGGATTCCTGAAAGGTAAACTGGCCCTGCGAACCTTTGACCGATTTGCGCAATTGCGGAAACGGTACTGGGGACAACACCTTTGGTCACGAGGGTATTGTGTCAGTACCATTGGTTTGGATGAGGAACGCATCCGCAAGTATGTAAGGTGGCAACACAAGAAAGAGAGCGACGCGGAAGCCACACAAGGTAAGTTGTTTGACTAGGTAAGCACCATCGCACCTTCTAGGTGCATTATTTCAAGCCACCACCTTTGGTGGTGGTAATTGACTAAGGATGCATAGAAACGGCCGTTTAATCTTTTGACGCCTCATCTTTAGATCGGGTGTCTAATCAGCTTCGCTCCCGCACAGGGTGCAACACTCTAAAACACAAAAAAGCCCTCGAATTACTCGAGAGCTTTTTTCTTTGCACCCTGATCGGGTTCGACAGGAGCGACGGGACACACTTTGTCAAGTGCCAATTTCGATAGACAGGCAGGGTAACCATCCCCTAAATTAGAACCAGTCAAAAGTGAACTTTTACGGGTTGAGGATTTTTATTGCAGCCACATTGTTAGCCACAGTCATTATGGCTGAAGATTTACCTGAACTCCGTACAAAACAGCTTTTTTTTGCAGCTGCTCAAAAATAATCATTAACGAACATTCATACAAAAGGACGTGTCCTGTACAGCACTACGATTTTTTTGTAAAAAGATAAAAAACCTAACAAAAGATTTAGCTCAGGTTTGTGGTGCACTTTCGGCATTATCAAGCAAAAAAGCGATGCGATGCTTGATAACGTCAGCGTTTTTGATTGCTAAAGGATCCTAACCAAAAAAATTAACGCTGGAAATTGGAACTTGACGAGTCCTATAACTAATGAAGGCGTATATGCTCAATATCACGAAAGAGGCCAAAGCTTGGCCGCCCATAGAGCAGCTACAGCTACTTTATCTACTAAAGGGGCGAGTTTTTTAGCTAAGTCGGGAATAGTACTGGCTACATCAACTGCCTTCTCCGCCACAGCCTTCGCGCCATCGAGAATACCCGTTAATAACATTGTCGCTGACTTTAAGCTCTTCTCAATGGATTCGGCTGTATTGGAGTCTACTTCCGTCTCAGCTTTGGCTGAGGCGTCCTTAATTTCTGCTTCAGCACCCTGCGCAGCAAGAGGAGCACTAGCAGCAACTTGCGCTAATATTTCCTTTTCAGCTGTGACTTCAGCCAGTTCTGCCGTGATTTCCGCTAGCAGCTGCTTGAACTCATCGACCGTGGGTTCTTTATCGGTGGCAATTGGTTGGCCACCTAGAATAATATCACGACCAGCAATATTTTCGGCTGAAACGCTAGCACTTTTGCCAATAGCTGCGCCAGCACCAACATTTCCACCAATATGAATTCCTCCTTTTTCCTGCTTTTTCTTTTTGGGATTCTTAGTCATTTTCTATCTCCTCGTATAATATGAACATCAAAGGGGCCAGCCCTTTGACATAAAAACAATCACTGGCAAGCTGTACAAAACACATCAGCACAAGAGGGCATCTCGCTTTTTCTTTGCCGCCTCACGGCTACGTAAGCGTGTGACCCTTGTCCCGTTGGGTGCTTCTGACGCGCCTCTTGTTTCCGCCTATCACGGCTGCGCGCAGCAGACCGCAGACTGCAATCCCGATTCAGGCAGCGTTCTGAACTCGCGCGAGGTTGTTGATCTCAACGGGAGCCAGGGATTCCGCTCTTGTCATAGTTCCGACAAAGGAGGTACCATGTTTTCAGATACAGCTTTAATCGTCGGTGTCGATGTGCATCAATGACGCAACGTGATGCTAGTGCATTTAAGAGCTCTTATTAATATTAATCAACTCTCCAGTATAGTGCAGTAGCAAAAGCATACCCAATGAGCCATTACGTTTGCTTGGAATTACAGCTGCGATAATTTTGATATTTTCCTGTACAAAATAGCCGGGCAAAATGAAAATTAAAGGTTGCCAATGTTCTGCATGAAATAAAAGCCATCAATACGACAATGTCACATTAAGGACTTGAGCCGCTTCGCAAGCGAGATTTGCGGGATCGCGTCCGATTATCAAGATGTTTAACAACTAAATAGGTAGCCTCCTCCGGTGATTGTAGCAAAGGCATGGCGGCCGTGAGCATGGCACGGACATTAGCCATCGACAATGCAGGCAACACTTCGACTTCATAATGGGCCAGTAGTTCAGGGTCGCGTGCAAAACGGTGGGACCAGTCGAGCAACATGGTGCCGCTTTGGAATTCGTCTTGCGCAGCGACATCGGCCCGCACTTTGCCCACCAACAGGGGTCCTAACCAGGGCGAATTGCTCATGAAATGTTGCATATTCTGTGTGGGTACATCGGTTTTGCGCCCGTTATTGGCAAAATTGCGGTTCGTTTCCATACGTAGCAATCCGCTCAGGTAACTAAAGCCTTATGGGCTGGTATCTCTGGTCTTGGTTCGTGTCCATTGACCAAAATAGTCCCAGAAGGTGGCTAATCTATCGCTTAACACTTTGATTTCGTCGAGGGGCAATCCCCATCGCTTGAAAAGGGGCACCTCTTTTTTTCGCTATCAATCATGGGCGGTTTTTATCAGAATCGCTCTCACTTGTATAATGTGACATATGTGACATTGTCACGTTAAGCAAATTAAGATTCGCTATGTCCCAGAAAGCTCTAGATAAGCAAAAGCCATCGCAGTGCTTTTAGGCGACAGAACGAGAGCAAACGGCCTTCACAGAATCGCTTGGGTGGTTTTTGTTTAATCACACATTTGATTTAACATTTGTGTCGGCCTAGGCGATAGGAATCATTTCATGTTGCTTAAACGATTTACTCTGAAATGGAAGAGTGGCCAGGAATTTATTTCGCACGGCCGTTGGCTCAACAATGTTCTCAACAACAAATTTTCTGTTATCAAACTTTGAAATAATCTCGGGTGACAGGGAGTTTTCTATTGTTTCCAAAGAGATGCCTGTATAGGCAAAGATTCGGACAAACCAATCTTGCAGAGAGGTTAATACATTTTGCCAGACAACGGTATCAGGGAAAGGACTGCCGGGGATCATTAATACTGCATAGGCTGGCGTTAGTCGAGATCGGTTTAGCGTCAATGCAAATCCTGTGCTCAAAGCTTGACTCAAATGATTTGCTTTAGCTGGGGTCAATCCATAAAACTCGACTAGATCTAGTCTGGTTCCGTCTTCTGCCAGAGCCTGAATTCGGTGATTCTCCATATCAAATGTTAAAGATTTAATTATCGCTGGTCGGGTATCTAATATTTTAAAGCTTACATTACCTAGGCCATTCAAAAGCGGTAGTCTGTCACCGATAATAGTTTTGATCGCATCTTGATAATGGGTAGTTAAATATTGCAACCTAATTAACGATTTTCTGGTCTCATTAAAGCCAGGCAGACTGCTACCTGCCGAAATAACCAGCTGGTACGTTTTGGTGAAATAATCCTCAATAATGGACCTGAACTGATTTCGGATAATGTATTCTCGCGAAATGGTGTCCACTTCGGAAAATTTCTTAAGTATCTCCAAGGCATCTTGTAAAGGTTTCACATCAAATTTGCTTAGAAGTTTATTTTCATCAATACAAGCAGTAATGATATTTTGCATTTGCTCCAGAATTTTCGATTGCTCCACTATGGAGTGGCCACGAAGTTGGGAAACAAGACCTTTCTCCTCGTCGAGGAGTTTTTCACTCAACGTTTGAGCAACTTTCTCAAAAGCGTCAGCTTTTAAAGTCTGGAATAGGCAGTTTAAATATAAATGATAGGGACCGGAAGGCAAGATAATGTCCTCATGTATCAGTAAATCCACCCATTTGTCATCTAACCGTTTAGCTCGTTGTAAACGCTCCTCTTCTTCACTAATTAAGGCTTGCCACACTCTCTTCCTAACCGTCATCAATAATTTGTTGTTTGCATCGATTTCATTTTTCATTTCGTCGAGTTGGTTGACAATCTCTTCGGTCGTTTGAGTAAACTCCTGTCGCATTGGCCATCCTTCTAATTCCTGAAGAAAGGGCGATCTGCGTTTTTGGATAATTGGAGCCGGATTAATGGAGAATTGACCTTCTGCCTGGGGAATGAGCACACCATCTTTCACCAATTGGTTAATAGTCTCGTCATATTTATCGAGGGCTACCTGCCTGCGTCCGAATACCCGAAGCACCTCGTTAGCCAGAGGGTGCTTGTAGAAAGCTGGCCAAACATATTGTTCGGGCAAAAGGTTAGGATAAAGTTTTTCCATTTCTTCCAGTACATCAACGGATTTGAGGGGATTTTCATTAAGCAGTTGCACACCTTTGCTGATTTTGACCCAATCTTGATATTCTCGACTGGTGTCGCGGAGCGTGTTTCCTCTGAATCCATTGATAATCAATCCGGTTGATATGGCCGGATTTGAGCGAAGTATCAATTTGAATTGATTTACTGCTTCCGAAAAATTTCCTTCTTGGATTGCAGCTTCACCAAGTTTATAACCAGCTTCACAGTAGGCTTGGGTGTTTTGCTCAATTGGAATTTCCTGCAATATCCTGCCCCGATACTGCCAGGCATCAATGTAGTAGGTCAAGCCGTAACGAGAATCGAGTAACACCATAAAATCTTTATCAGATGTGAAGAAATAAGGTGTTACTTTTATTCTTTCTCCGGCTGTCATTTCCACATTGAAAAACACGTTGTCTGCTTGCAAGGGATCCATTCGTATCCCTCGGTCACGTAGTAGAGTATGGATGTGGCCCCAAACATTCTCTCGCTGATCCTGAGACCATGCCTGGTATATTTCTCTATGTGCCTTGTCAGCTAAAAATACTGGCGGCCAGCCACGCAAAAAAGCATCGATTAAACTTCCTTGAGTGATCTGCTCCAAACGAGATTGCATTTCAGGGGTTGGGTTTTCAAATTTTTCCAGCAACCTATCCATGCGTCCAATCCACTCTTTATCGTGGGCAATCATAATAGGGCTATTCCACTCAATAAGGTGTTGCAAACTGACAAAGAACCTTTCGCCAGTATGCGTTTCTGTGGCATCCTGATAAGAGCGACTGCCCGTGATAACCTTGTCAGGTGTCGTGATTTTTTGAATGGCCCTTTCCCATGCATCATGATCTGAACCAAGTCTTCTGGCCACATACTTAAAAGAACTATCCCCATAATTAAAGGTGACGATAAAATTTCGTAACACTTGCAGTCGACCGTTTAAAAAATCATTTGAAATAACCAGCTGGTCCCCTTTCTCCCACACCGCCAAAAGAGGCGGCGGCTGATTAAGAAGTTGGTTAATATAGGTATCGATCAATTTTTGTAAAGTAGTCACTGTAATATTGTTATCGAAGATGAGTTTGAACATGTTAGAGACATTCAAGATTAAACCTTCGCGATCCTTTTTTTGCCACTCTTGATAAATGCGTTTACGACGGCGAGCGTCTTCTTCAATTTCGTAACGCATTTCATTTTCTTGGACATCAACTAACTCCTGGTAATGGGACGTTGCAAACGGTTTCCAATCGAAGGTAAGGGTAAGCTGCTGCACACCTTCTTTATTTAGCGTATAGAAGGGAAGGACGAGGGCCCGGGTGGTTTTATCCTGGAATGGATACTGTAGGACGGCTAGTTGGGCATGATCAAAGGACTCTTGAATAGATTGGGCAAACTGCTCTTGAATGTGGTCAAAATGGCCGTTCACATTGTGGATGTTGACAAGGCCGGTGTGCCGTTGCTCCATAGTCATTTGCGCCTTTATCAGTTCATCCAGGTCCTTCTCTCCTTCTCCCGCTTCCATGGAAAAAACACCAGGCACAAATAAGGCCTTGTCACCGGGATGCTGAAGCATGATAGTGCTTAGTTTGGCGGAAATTCTTTTACAGACAGGGCCATTGGCATGGCCTACCAGGACCACATGATTCAACTTGTCTCCTTCGCTGTAGGCCCATACCGTTACATGGCTGCCGGTGATACGGCCGTCAGGTTCATGAACGAGATCTTCCAATTGAAAGTTTTCGCTTGACTCAATCGGTCGGACGATAAAGGGATAAAACCAATCCATCACTGTCAATTGTCCATTGATAACCATTTCTGCTGCTTCAGCCGGCATATCGTAAACATCGGCTAGGGCTTGCAAGGCAAGGGGGATAAACTCATTCCCATCGGGACGGCGGCAGCGAATAACAAGGGCCTTTGCAGCCCGATCCCGCTGCTCTTCTTCTTTTACCATCAAACGTGGGAGAAACTCAGGCAGGTTCTCAGTCGTAATGGTATCAGCTAAAAATTCAAAGGGAGCATAGGTGTTGATAGTCTTGAAAACGAGATCGTAAGTTTGCGAGTTTTTTTCAAGGGCCCTCTTTAGCAATTCAAGTGCGGCAAAAAACCCTTCTTGTTCACGGGTTTTGTCAATTGCCAGGGCTGACTTTAATTCTGAATAGGGGTGGTCGTTAGGTCTGGTTGTCATCAGATTTCCTTTTCATTCAAAGCGAGCACGTGCTCGAGTAAATAGACACATTGAACTGAATGTTCTACGTTGTGTCCTAACAGCCAGGCTTCCATAATAGGCAAGAGGGGGGAGTCAGGTTGGGCCATCGCCAAGCGCAACCCGGTACTTGACCATTGAGTGCGGCTCGTTTTGAATTTTGTGGCTAACAACTCCGGGTTGAATAGGGCCAAGGCGATTAAAGATATTGCCGCCAATGTATCTGGTTCTCTTGGGCAAGTGGCTTCCAGTTGGATCCAAAGTTGCTCCGATTTCTCTGCCTGGTGACGGCCATATCCCACCAGGACAGCCATAGCCACCGTAAAAGCATGTTCGTCTTTAAGCTCTAGGATCGAATTTACGTATTTGGGAGATGATTGGTTGACAGCCCATTCTACTTCTGGAATGATAAGCGCGTTGTCAAAATTGGCTAGATGTGCCAAGGCCTGACGACGTTGTCCAGACGTGCCGCTGCGGAACACCAGGCGTTCTATCTCAATGATCTCCGGTCGCCATTCTGGTCTGTCCATATAAAGTTGCCTAAGGGTATCGTAACCGGTTTCCTGTACTCGTGGGATTGAACTTTTTAGCATATTTTCAAGCTTGCTTATTTGATTTCGTTCTGCTACCTGCACCAGGAGTGTCGAAGCCTGGTTACTGGTAATTTGGACGAGCGTTTCGGCTACCTCTTGGCTTACTTGGGAAACGGAATGATAGACGGTGTTGGCTAAGAGCAGCGGCAGACCGTTGTCAACCTGTTCAGTTTCCAAATTTTGGTTAAGCATCTGTCCGACCTTAACTAAGAATGCCAGCTGGTTTTTTCTCTCCTTATTTTCTTCCTTAACCAGAATTTGTCTGATCGCCTCTAATAAGGCCGGATCTTTAGCAAATATGGCCGTTGACCAGGTCGCTACCTGAATGCTTGCCTTCAAAAGGGGTTCGACGGCTGCATCGTCTATCCGACTGACAGCTGTAAGTGCCGCAGCGCCATCAACAGGATTACGTTTCAATACCTGTTCTTGTAACCAAATCACGATCTCCCGCTGACTGCTGGGCTTGGCCTTCCTGCTGAAATAAACTAGAAATTCAACACCCTCTTGGTAATCATTTCTTATGGCCTCTTGCAAATAATGGAACATTGGATCAACATTACCACGCTCAAATAAAATCTTACAGGGTTCGAAACCTGCCCTTTTATCAATGAGCATTAACTGATTCAGATATGTCGGCACTGTCGCCACCGGTGCTTGAGTCATCATTGACTGCAATAATGAAATTACACCTTTTTTCAGGGCATTGTCGGACTCTTTCGCGACTCTGGTAAGCATCGTTAAACTATGTTGTCCCAAAGGAAGATTCTGGTTCGCAATGATTACCTGCCAACCGTTCAACGTATTTAACGATACCTGGCCTTGCAGAATAGACGAGTTCCGGAAAGAAGCGTTTAAATAACGCAGATTTAGATTGGGTAGCTTTTTTACATCTGGTTGCGAGAGGAACTGGCTGAGGTGATGCATGAATCGATTTCGTTTAATATCGGCAGACCAGGCGGCCACTTTCGGTTCCAACCAGAGTTGATCAGCTTGCCAGTTTCGGGCCCACATAATGGCTGGTAAAGAAACCAAGGCTAGGAACGATGATAGACAAACCATCCGAAAAAGGGTGGCAGATTCATTCATATTGTTAGCTAGAATAATTGGCTGAATCCAGATACTGGTTAAGATGAGAGAAAAAATGCTTAAACGTCCTGCACTGGCAATTTCTTCAATTGGAGCAAACAGTGCCAAAATGAAAAGGGGCACCATGACCAAGATTGTTAGCTGCCAGATTAAAAAAGGATTGGCTTGAAATATCTCCTGTCGTTCTAAAACAACAGCGAAGGTGACCAAAATAAAGGAAAAAGGCCACAATAATGTGGGTATATGTAAGGATAAGGAAATATAGCCAACCCCAATCCCCAATATAAAACCCATCAGGGCATATAAACCTAACTCATTAAGGGTGAACTGACCCGTAACCAAGACGCCCAGGAAGAAAGCTATCGTTGTGAAACCAGCAAGGCTAGTAGAGAAAAATAGGTTTTCTTGTCCTAACCTCATGCTAATTACTAATTCTAAAAGGCTTACAATGAGGACAGAGGTAACTATCAGGAGAACATCACCAATGAATAGGGGTGTGGGCGACCGCCAGCTGCTAAAACCGATCGCAAATACGGCCCCTGTTAATCCTAGATACAATAGGTTTTTCAACATGGGTTCATCTTCTTTAGAAGGAGAGCTTTTCAAAATAACGTTGGCTCACATTCCTGAGAATAGGTCTTACTTTTACAATAGTCCCGAAGCTGTTTGCCCAAGGATTTATTTTATTCAGTTATTGTGGTTCAGGTTTAGAAAAAGGCATTAAAGCTGCAATTCATGGAACATCGCGTGGCGTCAATCTAACTACTGACGATTTTCGATAGTAATGCAGCCTGGAACGACGGAATGTTATGCTCAAAACGAGCCGATAAAGTAACAGGTGTGCTGCCCGGAGCCAACAATAGTGACTCCATTACGGCCGTATCTATCAGTTCTCCTACCGAGTGTTGCAACGTGCCGCCCTCTCGCTGGGCATCTTCGATCTGTTCCATAGTGACATTAGCATTGGCCGGTCTATCATAAGGCATTAATTCAATGGCCCATTCCATCAAGACTGCATTTTGTTCAACTTCATCTTCGGTAGCCGCAACCTGCAGTAATTTATTAGTACCTTCAGCCCCTAATTGATCAGCTAATGGATTTTCGCCGTGCTGATTGACCTGATTCATCAGCAAATCCTCTATGAGGTCTATATTGTCCACCTGAAGTAAATTGCCGACAACGTGTGCCTGCCCCAAAGCAGTGGGAGCTGTATGATACAATCCCTCTATAAATTCTCGCGTCTCCCGGCCATAGGTTGGATGATTGAGCCCTTTCGCGCCAGCTTGCGTGATGGCATCAAGTTGTGTGAAGCTAAGCGACTGGCCTGCTTGTAAATCGGTGATGACTTGGTTGGCAACATCGATTTCAGACTGGAGCCACAAATCAGTATTAAATGGAACAGAGTCTATACTGCCAGAATATTCTTTAGCACCCATTTCATACCTCCATGAATATTTTCTAATTGTCTAACTGTTGGATCGTTAACCGGACCACCTCGGCATCAGGCGAATTGATCATTTCCAACAAGGTCAAAGCCTCCGTCCAATAAGCCTTAACCTCTGAAATATTGCCGCTTTCGTTCTCAACTAGCCCAAGTCCGATGTAAGCTTGAGCCTGACCATACAGTGACCCTACCGCTCGAAATCTGGCCAGAGCTTCGTTAAAAGCCCGGCGGGCTTGTTGACCGTCAGAAGGAGAACGCTTGAGATGAAGTAATCCTAGGCGGATATATTGTCTGGCTGCATCTTCCTTTAATTGGTATTCTTCATCGATGCGCAGAGCTTCTGAAAATGCTTGGGCGGCATCATCATATGCTTCCTGCCCATAGTACACGAGGCCTAGATTACCCAGCATCAGAGCCTCACCTTCTGGATATTGATTCTCTCGGCTTAGAGCAAGAGCCTGGTTATAAAATTCTGCGGCTTCAGCGAATTGATTTTGTCGTAAAGCAATGTTGCCAAAGCGGCCCAAAGATATAATTTCTACCGTCTTGTCTTCTAAACCCTGGCTCATATTCCAGGCTTGTTCATAATAATCTTGAGCCTGAGCAAACTGCCCACCTAACTCTAAAACGAGTCCCAAATTCCCCAGCAAGGCTGATCGACTGGATTTGTCGTCTGCAGCCGTTAAGGCCAAGGCCGCTTCAAAATCAGCCTGGGCTGCCGGTAGGTTACCAATCGCCAGTTGAACACCCCCCCGTTGAGCCAGCGCCTGACGAAAAGAAGGATCCAGTTCGAGCGCTTGACTCAGGTCTGTCAAAGCGGCCGGATAAGCTTCCTGAAGGGTATATAGATATCCCCGCCAGTAGAATGCCTGGGGCAATGTACTCTGGCATTCACTACTGCTTGTAGACAATTGTTGAATCGCTTGGGACAAGAACGGTTCTGCCTCCTCGTATTGCAGATTGATAAGTTGGGTGATGCCCAGAAGCAGGGCCGATACAGACATTGCTTGCTGCGACATCGCTTCCAGCAGGCAGGCTTTTGAAGAATCACTGATCTCTGCTTGGTTAGATTTGAGAGCTGAAAACGGCAGCAGAGTGGCTGATTGTTGAATATCTATCTGGGGCACAGCGGGCATTATTTCAATGAAGGTTCGTATCCCCTGTATGTCATCAAATTCCCCCCAGATAATCAATGTTGCCTTGTAAGCATCCCCAACGGCCCGTGCTTCTCGGGCTGACGTGATAGGTGTTGGCCACTGCTCTAGTCGAGTTTCAAGACCATTTTGTTGCAGTTGATTCAGACCTAACTGTAGCTCGTCTCGAATGTACCTTTCTGGGAATATGGCCAAATCTTTCGATTCGCCTGCAAAGGGGGCCAGAATGACGAGCAATTCCGAATTAGCGGCGGGAGAGAAAATGGCTGTTGGAGCTAAAATAGGGTTGGTAGCCGGAGACTCAGTTGCCCTTTCATCGGAAAAACCAGTGACCATCCATATCAAAAGCAAAGCGGCTGCGACAATGATCACAGTCAAGGCGATGATGAACGAGCCAGAAATATTCGTTGTATGGCCATGGGTGGAATGATCATCGATATTGATGTCACCGCCGGCAATATTCTTAGCTTTTACCTTGCCGCCAACAGCTGCCCCAGGTCCGACATCCCTGCCTACTTCTATCGATTTCGGTTCCACGTCTTCCGGCATCTTGAGTTGAATCCCGTGACAAAAAAGTAAAACGCTGCAAGGCTTTTGAGGAAATTGACATCAATTTTCCTAGCATAAACGATCTTAGTAAGAAACTCAAGATTAGACGCATTAGCCAAGTATAAAAAGTTGGACGAAAGGAATTGGAAAAATCTAAATGCGTCCTTTACTGATCATGTATCGCTATAGAATTAGCTGGACATGAAGTATAGGCACTTTGTCGAAAAACATTTTTTCAACAAAGCGAGACATGGCTCCAGAGCAATTTTTGTGTAGCTGCTGCAAAATAATCATTAACGAACTTTCATACAAAAGGTCGCCTCCGGTGTAGCACTACCATTGTTCTATGAAGAGGTGCGATATTCTGCCACAACTAGCAGACAAAGTTTGAGGGACACCCCATAATTCCTTAGAATCCATTGTTAGTTAAATCTGAGTTATTCTCATGTCCATTTTTCCGGTCTCACGTCACTTCTCTGCACATTTGTACAGATTTTGTTGTCGTGTTCTTGCGCGCCAGTTTTGGAGGGTTCGATCTGTTACCCCCAGCTTGCTTGCAGCGCTTTGTAAGTTCCCATTTTCATGATCAACTGTCATACGAATAGCAGTTTCTTCAACGGTACGGCCAATTTCCTTGAGTTTTAGTCCTGTGGAAAGCGCATGGCCGACAACTTGTTCGAGAATACCATCACGCCAAGGATCCAAAAAGGGGCTTAAATCTGGGCGTTCATCCTGAGGAATATCACCAACCGTTATTGGCCCTGTCCCAACATGACGGGCAATCACTCGCTTGATCAGATTTTTCAAATCGCGCACATTGCCAGGATAGTTGCGAGTAAGAAAATAACATTGAACTCTCTCATCAAGTTTGGGTAATTCAGAGTCGGGTAGTGCCTCACTAATAAAATGATTAACCAGGGGAATAATGTCCGCAGTCCGGTTACGCAATGGCGGCATATTTATAGTGCAACTGGCAATGCGATAATAAAGATCGCGCCGAAATTTCCCCAGCTTTTCCTCTGAAATAAGATCCCGATTTGTGGCGCAAAGTAATCTGAAATCTGATTTAAGCCAGGTGTTGCTGCCTACTCTTTTGTATGCACGCTCTTGCAAGACACGTAAGAGTTGGATCTGTAAGTTTAACGACAGTTCGCCCACTTCATCTAGAAACAAAGTCCCCCCATCCGCCGTCGCAAATGCTCCATCACGTGCAGTAACTGCACCAGTAAATGCACCTCTTTCATGTCCAAACAATTCGCTACCAGATAGCTCTGGAACAATAGTTGTGCAATCAAGAATTACTAAATCTTTACCTTTTCCCTTTAGAGACAATGCGTGAATTAATCTGGCCGCCAACTCTTTACCTGTACCAGTTTCGCCGGTCAGAAGAACCGGAGCATCAGTAAAGCATGCAACCTCAACAATTCTTCGCAGGACTGACTTCCAAACACGGCTCTGACCAATTAGCTTGTTACTAACTAGTGGAGATTCAACTATTTCATCAATGGTACGCCATCGTTTAAGCCGTGCAGCAATTACATCTCCTGGGTCGGGTAAATCATTCCAAAACAAGACGTCTGACGCACCAGCATGTAACACTTGCCACACATCATTGTTATCCAGCCTGGTTGTGTCAGGTGCAAGTGCAAGGATACGCTTGGTACCGTTTCTACTCAAGGTTTGGATAAAGTCGCAAAGTTCATGAGAAATATGTGAAAAGAGGACAATGCCTGGCCCATTAAGGGCATCTGGGACGAACTCATTTTGGACCACATTTGCTTTTTCAAGAGATGCTACTACGGTTTTTGGATTCATAACGTGGTCAGAACAAAAAGGATGTATCCAAACTCCCAAGCTCATAATCTTCCTCCATTTACGTTGGGCTGATCTGATTCCAATCGTTGGGGATTAGTGTTATGAAAATAAACAATGAAGGGTCATGTGGCTTCAACTAAACCGTTTAAAACACCATAATTTTGTTGCCTATGAACTGAAGATTTACTTAATTGTTGACGATATTTGGTTACCGTTCGACGAGCTAGTTTCACACCATAAGCTTCCAGTCGATCAGCAATCTCGCGGTCGCTCAATAGTTTCTCTGTGGAATTTAACAGTTGTCGAATTGCTTCTTTTGCCGCCAGGGAATCATCAAAGAATTGACTGAATGGTATCAAGCGCCCGTTAGGTAGTTGCGCTACTTTATTGCTAACTGCTCTTCCGACTGTTGATTCATGTAGCTCAAGTGCTGCAGCGACTTTTGATCGAGTCAGCGGCTTAATATACCCAGGTCCCCGTTCAATAAAATCAGCTTGGTAGGCTACAAGGTATTCCCCAATTCGTTGTAAGGTTACCCATCGTTGGTTGAGAGCGGCTATAAACAGCCGTGCACGTTCTATAGAGTTTTGCAACCAGAATTGATGTTCACCTCCGCTCTTATTTGCGTGGCTGTTTTCCAAAGCAAGAATGAAATTGGGGCTTACTTGCAACTCAAATGCGTTTATTTGTGAGATATCAATAAGATAGCTGAAATCATCATTTTTAGTACCCTTTTTTATGATTAAATCAGCATAATTTAGAGAATCAATTGTTGGTGACAAATCCTTGATCAAGAGTAATGGATACGGATATAAATGCTGGGAAATAATTCGTCTAGCGAGGTTAATTTCTTGCTGGGAGACACCTAATACTTTGGAAATACGCTTCCATCGGTGGTTTATTAAATCCTCCCAAACCTCCGCAATCATTCGCTGAGCAACATGACAATCAGTTCCATTCGAATTGAGATGCCGACATTGAATAAGCAGGCATTCCTTTAAATCCTGTGCACCGATTCCGGGTGGATCCATTTGGTGCAAGACTTGAACAACATGTTCAACAACCTCAATCTCAACACCCATTTCTGCCGCAAGTTCTTCCTGTGACTTCCTTAAATAACCATGCTGATCGAGCGAGTGGAGCAAATAAATAGTGTGGTCGAGGAAACAGTGATCAACCATCAATCGGGCTTGTGCAACCAATTGATCAATCGCAGAAACTTGCATTGGCAGATTGTCTATTGGGTCATGAGTTGCATAGCTTGAACTGAATGACAGTCTACTATTTGAATGTTTAGGTACGCTCAATGAGCGTTCAATAGGTAATAGAGATCCAATTTTCTGTGTCTGGTCAGGGAACCCATCTTTATCTACTCGTTCCAGAGCTGGATTCTCGATTAATTCACGATTGATCAACTGAGCAATATCTGTTCCGGATGCTTGCAAAAGTTTGCTCGTAATAATTTGCTGCTGATTAACTTTTAGCTTTGTTTTTAGAGCTAGTTTGGTGTGCATAATTACTTCCAATACCCTATTTTGAACTGAACTCCAGATGAACATTTCAAAATAATTCACTATCTGATATTCGTAGGCCAGTTACTGAAGCTGCATGTTTCATCCGTCAGGAGATCGACATTCTCCTGTTTTTGGGGAAGCATTTCGGGCGTAAGGCACCTTCAATTAACGATAAGTTTGGAGTAACGATGAGTTTGCAGGCGGTAGACTGTCAGTTATATGCGAGTGACGTATTTAACTAAAATGCTGCGGTGACTGGCAATGGTGTGCTTATATTAACTGATTGATTGCTTTCATTCCAGCACAATATTTATTTATATCACTTTTGTATCGCTCAAGGACAAGAGTGCTCACGGCGACAGTGCCCCGGACGCCGGGAAAACATGTTCGCCAACCCTTGGCTGAGTTCTGCCCAAATTTATCCACCAAGTGTTTGTAAAACGTTCATTTCTCTACTTACTATCTCAATTGCGAAGAGCAATAGGAGCCGCACCCTACTCTCTATTTTCTTCAGGTTCACATTTGTTGGAACAGTAAAAACGGCTCGCTCTATCGCCTAGACCATGGGTCTAATATCTCTTTTTGATCGGCTGTTTGAACGTCGGCTATTCTAACATGCTCAGCGTGATTGCTTTGGGAGCGCACGCTGCCGGTTAAGCGAACTCGGTGCGTAAGCTGGATAAATGTATAACCCAATACCAGTTTTTCCTTCGCGGGTGAGAGTTTCAGTGCTCGAACTTTGGCCAATTCTAGACCGGGATGTAACCAGGGACCATCAGAACCAAACAGAATTTTACCGGGGCCGGCTCGTTTGACAGCTTGTTCCAACAGGTCAAAGCGGCGAATGCCGGAAGTGTCTGTGTAGATGTTGGGGTGCCGTGCTAGGTGATCGATAAACGCCAATTGTGCCCGCCAATCGTCGGCAAAACTGCCTAAGTGTGGAATAATAAAATTAACACCAGGATATTCTGTAGCAAGCAACTCTACCGCAGATATCTCTCCCATCACATCATACAGCACGGGCAGTGAAAAGGCTTTGGCGACTTGACAAACTTCGCGGGTAATACGGCCATCATATCGATGCACTTTAATACCCACAAATCCGAACTGCTCAACGCTTTCTTGTACAAGCTTTTCCACTTTACCTCGGTCACGCTGTGGATGAATAAAGGCAAAGCCAAAAAACAGATCGGGATGTGAAGTTACAATACGACCGACCTGGCGATTGGCGACAGCATAGTCAGAATGAAATGCAGCAAAGAGAACGGTCCGATCTATTCCTGCTGCACGCGCTCGGTTCATATGGGTTTTCAACGGAGCAGCCGTATCCCAGGGTCCTGTTAGCCCATCGCCTTTACCAGCATGACAATGACAATCAATAATCACTTACTAACCTTTCGCCTTTATTACCAGTTCCTAACTAAAACGCTCCTGGTATTGGGGCAGACAATGCCATCCCGCCTAAGGTGCACTGCCCCTTGAAAGGCTTTCACTGCACTTTTTGTACGTTGTCCAAACACACCATCTACGGTAAGTGTCTGCCGACCCTGGGAAGTTAACCAACGATTTAATCGGGTTTGTAGTTCAATGACAGGTTGACCACGGGAACCGGAACGAATAGTTGGTCGTGTTCCCTGTGGGTTTGTGGGAACGAGACCTGGTCGAGAAGACTATGGGAGCCGAACTCTCCGGAGAGAACTCAGAATAAAGCCATCCCAACGTACCCAATTTTTTTCAGAGGTAATGCTCCCTGTAGCAGAAGCATCTGCTTTTATAATTAGCTCTCCATCAAACGAGACATCACCACGACCAACAGGATCCCATCTCCCCTGAATCGAATAAAGAATTTGTGCTACGGGATCATTTGCCTGGCTATAGGCACTCGCTTTAAACTGAATGCTTAGCGAGGATGCGTATAAGCTACTCGATTTATCCCGAAGTACATTAATCGAAACATTACGCAAATCATATTTGTTATGTTCAAAGGCCAGTCGAAAGAAAAAATTTTGCCGATCAAAGCCATAACGTGGATGATGGGCCGAAATTTTAAATTCAATGGTGTTTTTGCTAAACGGAATATAAGCTGGTGTGTTTTGGTGAACATAGCGTGCTACGTCAGCTTGTACGGAAAGATCACCACTGGTGCTAATAGTTTGTCCAACCTGGAAGATACTCAATCCTAGCTCCGCAGCACTCAGGGCAATTGTTGCTTCTGCATCCATTTTATCTTCAGCATGACGATGACCGCGACTCTGCTTAAGTTGGTTACCGCCAGATAAACGCTCTGGCGTCACTCCGTGTTCGGATGGAATTAACCGTCTGTATGAAACCAACGCTCGCTTTTGATTACATCTTAAGCAGCGGCATTGGATCGGATGCTTTCTCACCAAAGTTGACATGTTTCTTTCTCCCTCTTTAAACATTTGCACTTAGCAGATCGTAATATCTCTGGGTATCGACAATTGCTTAAATGATCCATGACCGGAGTATTAAATTTTCCCTTAAATCCTTTATGAAATTAATTCAGCCAATCTTGATAATAGCAAAGTAGCGAGGGTCGGTAATCCGACCGTTTCCATCAATTGCTACCGGAGTGATACTAACTGAATTGCTCACATTACCGCCGATCGTCAAAACACGTCCTGCCTTAACGGCTGTTACCACATCACAGTGTGTCAAATGGCCGCGACGCACATTATCGTAAGTAACTCCACTTTGGCGGCGCCTGCACACCAAGTCTCCCAGTTGAGGGGCAGCTTCACTGATTCGATACGCTTTGAAGGGATTGCTGTTGTTGGCCAAACGATTATCTCGAGCGGCGGCTATATAAACAGCATGGGCCCCAGAGTAGCGAAAATCCTGACCGGCCCCAGCGTGACGCATTACCCAGGATATAAAAGCGGCGCTCCATGGTACAGTGCTCCACCACCGTGTTTCCTTGGGCAGCCAGCCCGCCCCCTTTCGCCAGTACCCTTCCAGGATGGATCGTATCTGCGGGTTGTCTTCCTTTATCCTGCCTCTCTGCCAACGTTCCCATTCTTGAAGAGCCATCTTCACAATATTATTACGCAAAGCTTGCATTGAAATAGCTGAATGGCTGCTGCTTAATGATGTCCGACTACCTGGCTTTGGTACGTTTGGCGGCTGGGTAGCACCAGCAGCAATTAAGGCTGCTTCTGTCTTTGCACCAACAACCCCATCTGCCGTCAGCCTTGTTCGACGTTGAAATGCACGTATAGCATTGCGCGTTTTGGTTCCATGAATGCCATCAACCGGGAGCCCCTGACCGATGATTTTGTTTAATGATCGTTGTACCCAGCGGATATAAAGCGGGCTCATTCGATTTACCAAACCCTTTGGCTTTCTTGAGCGGCCCCAAAAAGCATCAAGAAAATACTCCCCTTCTAGTGAATCAACTTCTCCCTTAGCAGGGGAACTCTTCAGACCACCTCGCCTAGTAGCAGAAAGGGCTGCTTTTGTATCTGGTCCAATAATGCCATCAACAAACAGACCATTCCTTTCCTGAAATGAACGTATGGCACTGCGGGTTTCAGATCCCATGATCCCATCAACGGGTAAGTTTAGCTTCATCACATAGTTAAGCGTGCTTTGCACCCAGCGAATAAACTCGCTACCTTGTTCGACTGGTTCTGTTGAGGGTGCTGGCATTGCCCCATTCCCCCCGTTCATCGTTCGGTCTGCCGGATAATTATTTACCGATTCCGGAGGCTGTATATTGACAGTAACCTCAGGCGGAAAGCGGCCTGGTAGAACGAGAGGCCATATCGGTCTTGGATATTTGTGATGAAAGGGAACCTGCTTTGATGGACGATCTACAACCAGTTTTGTGCGTCGATTCCCGGATCGATTTGCCATCCGTAGTCTCGTCTTCTGCAACGGTCGGCTCGACTTTGAGGGACGTGATCGCAAAGCGGGACGGCGCTTTCGAGCCTGGCTTACTCGCCTGCGGCGGTGAAGCTCTTCTTGCCATACTTCATCAGCAACCTCGCTGTTGTGATCCAGCATAAAAAAATCCGATTCGTGATAAGCGTCAGAGTCTCGAATCATTGCTGTCCTCCTTTAAAGGACTAAAATGCGTGTTGACGTTGAATATCGTGACGAATTTTGGAATTAAATACAAGCGACTATTTTTGTAACTGCTTGCTCAATATCTACAGGTCGATGCCGGGCTGTAATGATCATGCTAATAGCAGGACGGCTGTTACACTCACGTCGCAACACACAGTGAATGCCTTTGGCTGTTAAAGTTTTGTAAAAGTGGATCACGTCCGTACCTGGCGGTAATCGCAAAGTTTGGACAGGGAAATATCCGCCGCCTGTGAAACAATGTTTTTGGGCGAGTAAGTGACGAAAGTAGATCACATTCTGAGCCAGCTGATACCGCCGCCTGTCCCCATCACATTCATTTACATTCAGGGCATGTTCAGCAGCATGAAGGGTAGCAAATGATGGTGGGCTGCAATGAACACGGGTCTCACTGTGCTTTTGAAATGAATCAACGACCTGTCGACTACCAGCCAAAATTGCTAGGGGGACGCCAAATGCTTTAGCCAACGAGCTGATGACTATCACCTCTGGCCCCGAAATGGCCTGATACGGTAACGAACCGCCGCCAAAGTAACCATATGGAGCCGTTTTGTCGGGTGAGAAACCAAGTAAACCCAGGGCTTGCGTGTCGTCTAGCACCAATAATCCATTATATGCTTTCACTATTTCAAAATAGACGCGAAGAGGCGCAGTACATCCACAACTGCTGCATAATCCATCGCTTAGAATCAAAGGTCGTCGCTTGCTGGCCATTCTCTTGATCATTTTCGATAGGGCTGGCACGTCTTGATGCGGAAAGCGGTAAACGGGGACACCGCGCATTTCTGCTCTTTCCACACCCCATTGGGCGATTGGATACGTACCCCTATCCAGGAAAATAGCAAACGGTCGTTCTGCTAGCTGGGTAAACAAATCCCAGAAAATATGCATAGTTGATGGACCTATGACGGCCTGTTCGCAACTCTGCAGCTGCGCCAATCGGTCGGCCACGCGCAGAGCAACCCTCGGCTCTGCCATTGCGGTCGGTACACCTGTAGTCATTTGTGACCAAGGGCGTACCGACCGGCTGCCATGACGAAAACCAAGGTAGAGAACGGATGTGAAGTCAAGCATTGTCTTTGTCGTAACCTAGCCGTGCCTTGGAGCTTTAGATTATTAAAGAAGCATGTACCATTATTTACGGCCATTTGCAGCCGCCCGCGAAGCGCGCCGCTGCCGAAAACCAGATGATACTGGTTCTGTACCAGTATCACTCACAGCAGGTACATGCCGCCCCGACTTTAGACGTTGTTCGATTAATTTGGAGGGCTGCATCACGCGCAGTTTTTCTTGACGGCTGTCTTTAGCCTCGGTGGCTAAATCCACGCCCGTTGCTGCCCGGTAAGAGTGAATATAGTTCTGGATTTCAGGCCGCCAATATCTGGCCCAGTTCGCCGCTGAAGCCGAGTTTGTTACATCAACCCAATTTCCATACCGAATAGAGAGCAAAATGCGTTCACCAAAGGTAGCCAGGTAGTTGAAATGCGTTACCGAAACATCCGTCCATCCCTGGAGCTGCTTCATGGTATCCACCTGAGCCATCCAGCCTTCGCGATAAGGAACCATTTGCCGGCTCTGTAAAAATTGCCGCAGTTCGGGACGGGAAAGCAGCCACTGCTGCATCAGCATTTCAACACGGGCGGTCCAGGGTAGGTCCCCAAACTGATTGTGAGCGCCTTCCGCAAGTATCAAATGCACTTCCCGTAAGCTGTTGAGCAAAGGAAAAGAATCAGCCTGGAATGTTGTATCGTCGTCCTGCTTGTAAAAAACAGTAGCTTGGTGGAGTAAATTATGAAATCCTTCCAGGAAGCGAGAACGTGAATCTGCTGGTCGGAAATCTGAGATAGCTGCCCCCTGTAAACTAAGGCCATAATGATGATTGTATTCGTAGTTGCGCCGGGTGACGCTCAAGCTATGCACTTCATCCTGAATATAGCCCCACAGTAGGTTATTGAGTGGGTACAGTGGCGCAATTTCCAAATGTGCTAATGGATCGCGCTCTCCCTTGCCACGGCGATTCTGAAAACGCAGGCTGATAGCATTCATTGTTTGTACCAACATAGCTTCTTCATGCCAGTATGACCAGATCAGCTCGATCAATGGAGGATTACTAGCACGATCAGCAAGAATTCCCCTCGTAAAAATAGAGTTGGTTTCAGGTTCGCCTGGAAATGCGTTCCGAATAACTCTTTCAATATATGGCAGTCGCCCATTTCCTAAATATCCAGCTAATTGATTTACTGCCTCTCTTAGTGTAAGTGTACGTCCAAGACGCTGCGCTTCCTCATTAGGATCGAAAAGCTGCTCATTTGTATAGCGATCCGCACCTTGAATATTTGTGCCGGCTTCCATCAGAAGAAAGACCTCAGTCGCAGTTCTCAGCAATTCATAAGCACTAACACCGTGAATTGGTTGTGACAACGAATTTTGTTGACGAGTGATAACCTGACGATTTCGACCGTTAAGTCGTGTAGTATTTCCTTGACCTAAAACTGAAATGATGAAATCAGAATAACCACTACCCGTAAAGCTAATAGCCTCTGTACGGTTGCGAATCGCAACCCATAAAATCTGGTCTCGTGTTTGCTGCGTTCCAGAACGACTTAAGCTTACCGGAACTGTGTCCCCCGCTTGAAAGCCCGATAACCTGAGAATGTCAATTGCTTCTGTAATCTCAAAGGTGGCATTCGTTGCAGTATCCGTAACAGTTGCGGTGACCGTTTGCCGGCCAGCTGCCCCAAGTGGTTGCCAGTGTATTTCTCTATCTGTTTCTCGTCGAGCATTAATTAGGTTACCAGAGCTAACCCTGAAATCAGTGGTGGGTTCTGCCTCCGCTGCACCTCGACCAAGCTCGAGTAAAACGCCTAAAACATCTCCTTGGTTCCTGCCAAAGGTAACAGGCGTTACAAAATCTTCCTGAGTAAAAACAATCGATGCTGTCAGTGCCGGTGCCAATACGACTCTATTGTTGTTGATGTCAATATTTATTGGTTGTACAGATTGCTCTCCGAAAACTGTTGTTTCAAAAGTGTAATTGCCATCCGGTATATCCGGCGTTGTCCAAAGACCATTTGCGTTTGTGGTACCCTGGGAAATTGGCAGCACACCCTGACCATCGTTATAAATATATACAAATGCACCTGAAATTGGAATAGGGTTGTTGGCCCCATTCGGTGCGATTACTTCTACTGTTACAATTGCCATGATTCCTCCCTTTGGATTAACCAATTGAACTTTTTCTGCGCCAGTTTATACGGTGAGGGCGATTCCTGGTGACTGCATCTGCGTGGCGCATAAGGCGGATGCGTTCAGCGTGTTATACAACGCCCAATAAGTCAGTAAATCGATGAGCAGCGGTCCTTCTTGCTCCGGTGTTAACCGGTTATCCGCCCGGGCCTGCCCGATGACGGCAAATACAAGGGAGGGAGCTGCCTGGTTCATGCGTTCCGGTCGGCCTCCCCAGATTTGGTGCAGCTGCCTCAGCTGGTCAGGCTTGCGGTCAGTGAAAGTCATGACTTCGCCTAACGAGCGACCGTGCAGTGAGGGTGGGCGATGCTCGACCAAGAGCCGGACAAATTGCGGGATGTGGGCCTCCACTGCCGCAAAAAAGCGCTGCCTGGAGGGGCTTAACGTTTCAAGCGGATAATACCCTTCCCACCAACTGGCCAGACGATCCCACTGTGAATCTGGATAAAGTGCCTTGCCCATAGCACAGCTGATCTTGACTCGTATCCAGGGGATGGGGTGCGGATCATCCAACCCAATGCGAAACACAAACGCCCTCGGCAGGCTAACCACACCCATCAACCCCAGCGTTGAGCCAACGCCTACGCGGGAAACTGACCAAAAATCAGCCAGAATCTCAGATATCCAGCGAGCGAACAAAGACCAAAGTGGACCACTGCCGTTGCTGGATTGCGAAACCGCATACAGCTGTTGTCGCATTGAATTAATCAAGTCCAGCAGGGCTGCTCCCTGATGACCAACCTCATGTACCAATGAGCTGGCAATACCACTGCTAACCATCCGTTCACGCGGCACACGCACGACCGCAACTGGATTTTCGCCCCCACCTGGCAAACGAGTTCGCGCCCGCCGGATAGCCGCGCCATGCCCCCTGTCGAGGTAACAGACAACGGGAGGCGGAGGAAAGTAGTTGCCGGGAATCGACAGGGCATCTGCCGCCACTGCATCTAGGCCGGAAAGCCAAACGCCGTTTTCGCGTTCGCTGCGCTGCGTGATGACATCAGCAAAAATGTCAAACTGAGACAAAATGTCATTAAACTGCATTTTGAGCACCGTGAAGTTCTGTTGTGCTTCAGACAAAGATGATGTCTGTCCCTGAGCACTTTGCAACCAGGCAAGGAAGTGATTGATGCGATCGCGTAGTTCTTGACGGCCGTATACCAAATATTGTTCAATCGCCGTCTGAGCAGCTAGAGAGGGTGCCGCGGCAAGGACCATTGTTTCGTGCAAAACAAATGGCCTTATCCGATCCAGCCGGGTCATCAGTGCCCTTGCTTCTTGCGATAACCACCTTTTGGCATTGGCCTTCATAATGGTCTCCACGAATCCATCTTTCCTAAGTCACGGTTAAAAACTACATACCATACAGGACAATTTTGTTACCATGCCGCTTCCACATGCCCTGATTTTTCCGCCGTCTCCGGGATGCGGCATTTGTTCCTCTTAGGAGTCCAGGCGCGTGCTTTTGAGCGGCAATCAACATTGCTTTATTTGCAACTTCTCGTGGGGGCATGCCAGAGGGTGCTATAGCGGCTTGTTTGGCTGCTTCTGCAGCCAGGCGAACGTAACGGCGGGCGATTTCAAACTCTTGATCTTCGGGACTCATTCCCTCAAGTTCGAGCTCAAACATCCGACTTGCCGCAGCGCCAAGTCCAGAACCAAGTGCTGTACCCACACCCGGGACAATAGACCCCAAAACGCCACCAGCGATTGGCAGGGCTTTCTTAGCAACACCTTTCAATATCCCTCCCAAAGTCCTACCAAATGAACTGCGAGCAAAGTTTCGGAAACCACGTCCGATTTTTTTAAACATCTTGCCAAGAAACATGTCGAGCTCTTCATCACTTGTGATTTCAAGCAATTCAGCGGCCAATTCCATCTCTTCGGCATCGGTCAGAGGACTTTCATAATCGTATTCATACTCGTTATCAAATTCGAACTCGTCATCGTATTCATACTCATCATATTCGTGATTTCCGTAACCATCGTTTTCCCATTCAAACTCTCTAGCTGTCCGATCTAAGTCGTGCATTTCAAACCTCCTAGTTGGGTTATATGGTGCGGCACAAGTTGCCGTTACTAATACATGTTGCAAGATTCGTGCCAAATGAGCAGAATTTTGCAACTTAATTGGATATTGGAATGAAACCACCGAAAAAGAGGGGAAATAAGGACGTTTTCCGTGAAAACAATGAAATTATGCAGATAAATTTGCGGTAAAAATCTGCTCCATATTAATCGAGAACGAGGTTCGGTATAATGAGAATTATTAACAGACGAAATTAAATTCGGTAAGAATCACCGATTGTTACCCAGGACGAATCCTTTTTCGGATTGGTAACTTATTTCTCGAAATCAAAAATTGCAGAATGCTTGAGCGGCAAGAGAGCTAAAATTGTTGGGGCTGCCCATTGTGTCAATATAGGGTGGGACACATCACACTAATTTACGGGATGAATTTTTGGACACAATGAATCAACTGGAAGCGACGACCCCGCTGGCCAGCACACCTGTGGTTACGGTAGCCTCACCACCCCGCCAAGAAGAAAACGCCGACCCTCAGGTCTTGGAACAGGCTATTGCCCGTTTGCCACCACTGCCCGAGAGATTGCAAACAGTTCTGGCTGCCTATATGCGCCGCCGTTGGCAGCGTTGGCAACCCCATCGAGCGGCGGATAACATTGCCATCTTGGGTCGCCAATTGGTCTCAATTTGGTCCTGGTTAGTAGCAGAACGCCACATCACGACATGGGAAATGATTCAGCGTAGTGATGTTGAGGCATGGCTCAGTGCGCAAGCAGCGGCGGGCTACACGGTTGGTACCCGTTGCACCCAACTAGCCATTCTCTTGGGTTGCCTGCGCTATGCCTCAGACCAGGGCCTGGCCATTGCGGCCAATATCTTTCGCATTTCCCATCCTGCCCGCTCCGACCCTTTACCTCGCTATTTGCTGCCAGAAGAGTACCAACGTCTCTTGAAAACCGTTCAATCACAAACGGCGTCGCCTTCCCTGCGCCACGCTTTAGACCGGGCCTGGTTCTTGACCCTGGCCCATACCGGCATGCGTGCTTGCGAGTTACTCAATCTCCATCTAGGAGATATCGATTTTACTAACCAACGTCTCTTGGTGCGCGGTAGTAAAAACTACCATGACCGCAATGTCTTCCTCACGCCTGGATTGACAAGGGCATTGGTTGACTATTTAGCCTTACGATGCGCGACAGAAGATGATCATTTTTGGATTGACGGTGACCGGCTCCTCACATCCGTTTATGTTCGGCGTCGGATTCAGCGTTGGGGGCAGGCAGCTCAGGTAACAGTCTCGCCACACCGACTGCGCCACACCCTGGCGACGCAATTAGTAAACCAAGGGATGCCTTTGCACTCGGTGGGCAAGTTGTTGGGCCATCGCTCTCTCAGTTCAACCCAGCATTATGCCCGATTATTTGAACAAACCGTGAAAGCACAATTTGAGGCGGCGACGGCTTATATTGAAGGGATTACAGCTCTTGATTGGCCCCAGATTTCCCAGAAAGCCCCTGAATTCGTAGAACAAACTATCGACTCAGTGTAACACCGGAATATGCACCTATGGCTGTTTACGATAGTTTAAAAGTGGGTCACCCGCACTTTATGTGATCGAACTAGGTTCTGTTGACATTTGGTAAGATAGAAACCAAATGACAACAATACGAGATGATCAATGGACAAAAATTGTAACTATCCAGGTCAAAAACCTGTGGTATAAATAGCACTCATGGATGAAGTTCAACAACTGCGCGAAGCGGTCAAACGGCTGACACAGGAAAACCAGGAACTGCGTGAGCGTCTGACCGTTGCCGAGTCAACGATTAAGCAGTTGGTAGAACTGTTAGGACAAAACAGCCGCAACTCCCATTGGCCCGCCAGCCGCGATAAAAGCCGTCAGAAAACAAAGCCGAAAAGCCTGCGAGCCAAGACAGCGCGTAAGGTCGGCGGGCAAGAAGGTCACAAAGGGCATACCCTGGAATTTAATCCACAGCCAGATGTGATTGAAAGGCATCGTCCGGCTCACTGTCAACATTGCCACACAGCATTGGCCGACGCGATTGCTGCCAGCGGGATGAGCCGAGGCCAGGTGTTTGACTTGCCACCTTTACGGTTCGTGACCATCGAGCATCAGGCGGAGACGGTGGTGTGTCCCTGTTGTGGCGAAGCGACCACAGGAGAGTTTCCGGCTGAGGTGAGCCATCCGGTGCAGTATGGTTCCCAAGTCAAGCGTCTGGCCGTTTATCTGCGTACCGAACAATTCGTGCCGTATGAACGAGAACGACAGTTGTTGGCCGACCTGTTTGAGCTGCCGATCTCGGCTGGTTCCATACAGAACTTCGTCGAAACAGCGGCGGCGAACGTGCAGCCCGTTACGGAGGCGATTAAAGCGGCTGTCACTGCAGCAGAAGTCGCCCATACGGATGAAACGGGTTTCTACGTCAATGGGCAACGCGCCTGGCTGCACACCGTTAGCACCCCAGAACTGACCTACTATCAACCCCATGCCAAACGCGGGCAAAAAGCGACCGAGGCCATGGGTATCCTGCCGCACTTTACCGGTACCCTGGTGCACGACGCCTGGGCCCGTGCTATGCAAAAACCCCGATCACAAGCAACTACTCGAGAGAAAACGCATGGTGTTGGCTTAGCCAAGACCTCTTCTACAATCCTGCTACCATTCATTTGGGGTAGCACATTTTTATGCTTTGGACCTTCATCGGGAACATCTTTTCTATTCTAATTTCCAACTATAGTTCCTCAACCATCTCCGCCATATAATTTGAATTGGGATGTAAATATCGCGCCGTTGTTGTGAGATTTTCGTGGCCCAGGATAAGAGAAAGTGTAGCCAAGTCTACCTTAGCCTGGCGCAGCGCCCGCGTGGCAAATGAATGACGCAAAATGTGTGGCGTTACTGTGGTCGAAATGCCGGCTTTGATGCTGGCACTGCTCACCATCCGCTGAACATCCCTAGATGAAAGTGAAATACCGGAAGAACTAACAAAAACGCTTTTGGCGTAAAAAGACGGCCGTTCCGCCAAATATTCACTCATTGCAGCCCGTGCCATCCGACTTAACGGCACCACCCGCTCCTTCAGCCTGTGAGGGTGAGTTAAGTCATCCACTGGATTTATAGGGCTTGAGGCCGGGTTTGGACAATCTTTTGGCTCAGTCCTTTGATGAAAACCACCAAATCATATTGAAACAGAAAGGCAAAAAGAAGGGAGACGGCCATTTTTTGCTCCCGATTTACCTGATTGTAAGCTATCAGGCAACCTGAACCGGACACACAACGGCCGTTGGCGTCGAAATCCTACTATCTTTACCGAAGTGCCTCAGCTACTGAAGTTGATGGCCATAACTGTAACTGTGATACAGACCGTTCAATACCGCTGTAGCAACTACCTTGCCCTTGAGTTGATAGTTGGCTGGTGGCGCCGGTTCATCAAAACGCATGGGGATATGCTGATCAATGCCTTGATGAGGTCGCAGGTTGTTGAAGTAGTCGGCATATGCCGCGATGATGCGGTGGAGTTGATGGGCGTGGAAAATGAGAAAATTGTCTGTACCTTCGCGTTTCAAGCTGCCGATAAATCTTTCACAGATAGCATTTGCTCGGGGAGCTGCGAGTGGTGTTTTGATGGCTTTGATACCAGAGTTTTTGAGTATATTCTTGAATTGGTTGCCAAATTTGCTGTCATTGTCATGAATGAGAAATCTCGGTCGATTCCCCCAGGGCGTGGCTTCCCGGACTTGCTGAGCTGTCCACTCATCAGTTGGGTTTGTCGTCACGGCCGTATGGACAACCTTCCTTGATTCATGCGCCACGATCACAAATGCATAGAGCGGTTTGAAAAAGAGGCTGTGAATAACGGTAAAGTCGCAAGCCCAAATTTCATGGGCGTAATTCTTTAAGAAGGTGCGCCAGAAGGGTCAATCGTGTGCGGTCGCCAGTTGTAAATTTCGGCCGTTTGACAGAACGTTTGAGGACGATCAATTGCTGACGCAAGATAGCATTTTCGACGACAAGGTCGGATTTGGCGCGGGTTAAGTCCTGGATAGCGCCGACAGCGAGGGCCGCAGTAGCTGGTTTGGTCCATGTCTTGAGTGATTCTTTGACACGATTGAGCAAATTCTTACAAGCATTCCAAATAGAAGATAACATGTTGATTTCGACTCCATTTTGAGGGATTTATGATGGAATCGAAGGATAGTCAATTGCGTCAGATCAGGCACGTTTTTGCCCAAAATTCGAACGGATGTGCAAAGTCACCCTCCCAGGGATTGGAAGTCTCCCGCCTGTCAAAGAACACCCATAGATGGAACTTCCGAAGTTTGTGTGAAAACAGCTGATCAACAAAACAGTTTGGTCAAAGCAACTTTTTGTGTTGCTACTCCAAAATAATCATTAACGAACTTTCATACAAAAGGACGCCTCTGGTGCAGCACTACCATCGTTCTTTGAAGGGGTGCGATATTCTGCCGCAATTAGTAGGCTAAGTTTGAAGGCACCTCAGATTTCTTCCGATCCATTGTTTGTTGAGTCCGAGTTATTTGTCTGTTCACAAAAGTGATTTCACGCCGAGTATTGAAGAGAGCATAAAACAAAATACGTCTTTGAGTAAGCTTATCTGAAAGTCAAAGGAGATACCTTATATACGCCAAGTCAAGCGTTTTAATTTGAGGTGCAAAATGAAGATGCCACTTCTTCGTAAATACAAAACTGTGCTCTTTATATTCTTCATTTCATCCCTTTGCTTATTCAATCTGCTGCCCCTTTTTCAGACAGCCAGCAGTTATCTTGAGTCAACCGCTGACTTTGTTGTTAACAGCGAAAGCGATGCTGGAGATATTCAACCAGGTGATGGCTTATGCAATACTTCAATGGGTACATGCACTTTGCGGGCGGCCGTTCAAGAAGCTAATGCATATACCGGCACCCAAACCATCTTTTTGCCAACCGGCACATACACGCTTACCCTGCCCGGCAAAAACGAAGACCTGGCCGCTACGGGTGATTTAGACATCAAGGATGATCTACAACTTTTGGGTGACGCAATTGATATTCCTACCATTAATGGTGGAGCAAGCGATCGCATATTCCAAATCTTTCCTACGATTTCTGCTCATTTTGAAAATGTCAACGTTCGCAATGGTTTCCTAGAAGATATGGATGCCAAAGGTGGTGCTATATTAAGCTCAGGGCACCTGACCATCAAAAATGTAACCGTAAGAGATAATTTCACAACTGGCCTGGGCGGTGGTGGTGGTGGTATTTACAGTTCCGGCGTCATAACCATTGAAAACAGTTTGATAGATAACAACGCCACAAAAGGACAAAATGCATTTGGAGGCGGCATTGCAGCTTATGGAAGATTTGTATTAGTAAATAGCACCGTCAGTCATAATAAAACAAGTAACTGGAATACGCATGGCGCCGGTATTTATCTTAGTAATTCAACCAGCGTCATCACAAACAGCAATATTCTTTCCAATACAGCTGGTACAGTTGGAGTTGGGGGCGGCAATGGAAATGGCGCTGGCATTTATCAGTTCTCGGGAATCCAGCCTCCAGCTACTCTTTCTATCGTAGACAGTACACTAGCTCATAACATCAGTGATGGATTTGGTGGCGGTTTATTTAGCTGGGGTGATGTCACGATTACAAGAACAACCTTTTTTAATAATCATGCAGCGAATGGTGCATCCGGTGGTGCGATTCGTGGCATGTATGAGAGCATGGCGATTTGGGATAGTTTCTTTGATGATAACTACGCTTCTAATGAAGGTGGGGCAATAGTCAGTGTGAATACTCTGGAATTAACTGTATACAACTCTGTGTTCACGAACAATTATGCTGGTGGTTCCGGTGGCGCAATTAGTGCAAGTTGGATAACAAAAATTTTTAGTTCAACATTTCACTCGAATGAGTCATCATCAGGTGGAGCCATCTACATGACGCTGAACCTTCTGACGTTAGAAAACTCAGCAATTTATGATAATTTCTCCAAAGCCTGGGGCGGGGGGATTACAACTTGGACAGGGAGCAGCGCAAATATTGCCAACAGCACAATTAGTGGTAATCGGGCAAATTTAGGTGGGGGCGGCATAGCTACTTCAGCATCAAGCGCCAAGCTCAATAACGTTACTCTCGTGAACAATATTGCTGACTTTGATCAGGACAACGCAGGGGATGGAGGTGGTCTGTTTGGAACGATCTTCATCAAGAATTCAATCATTGCCAACAACCAGGATTTGAGTAGCAATATTCAACACCCTGATTGTTCCAGTGGCACGAGCTCCCAAGGTTTTAACCTGGTTAGCAACACAGATGGATGTAACCTTGCGGCGGTAGAAGGTGACCACTATGGGACTTCTGATAATCCTATTGATCCGCTGTTGGGGCCTTTACAAAATAATGGCGGGCCGACGTTTTCGCATCTCCCAGTAACAGACAGTCCAGTAATTGACGCTGGGAATCCAAGTGAGCCTGGCAGTGAGGAAGGTAGTTGTGCGATACAAGATCAGCGTTTTTTTAATCGCCCTGAAGATGGGAATCAAGATGGAACATTCGTATGTGATATAGGGTCTGTGGAACGGCTAATAATCGAGGTCCCCCCTACCCCTACTGCCACGCCTACCCTTACACCAACTCCGACCTACACGCTAACCCCTACTCCTACATCAACCAGCACATTACAGCCGACACCCACTATTACCCTGACGCCAACACCGACCATCACACTTGTGCCAACAACGACAGAATGGAGAATCTATTTACCTCTGTTACAAAACCCATAAATTATTCATTGCTAAGACCTGGCGTGAGCAGGCGGCTGTTCAACCGAACAATTTGAGTTATTACAGTGTCCCTTTTCCGATATAACGTCATGTGACATCGTAACTACCAAGCAGATTTTTATGGGCAGTTTGCCGATACGCTACCCCCGCTATAAGTACAGATGTCGATTACCTGTAAACTTGAGTTTCGAAGCGTGGCCGTATCGCCTGAATTGTTCCAGATTGCACTGCCACGTCCCCAATATAAATCTGCAACGGAGTTCGCCCCGGATTTTGTCCACACGCGAACAGATGCACTTGGAGCAAGCGAGAAGTTGGGGAAAACATAAGCGGTACTGGCAGCATCCGAAAGCACCCACCCTGTCATATTCTCAGCAGTCCCTCCCTGATTGGTAATGGTCACATACTCCCCGGCAACATCATCGCCGGATGGATCATAGACAATGGTGGTTATCTGCACGTTGGCTGGCGCCGTCGGGGTAGGTGTAGGGGTTGAAGAAGGGTCACTCATCAGAACGATCGGGAGATAGATAGTGCCACCGAGATTACAGCCAGCGCTTGAAGGAATTGCATCCCACAGCGTCTCCCAGGCGCCAGCATAGGCAGCGACCGCATCTGCATCATGGAAGATTAATGTGTTCTCGTCATTGCTGTTCGCCCCTGAACTGGACCAATTCATCGATCCAGTTACCAATACTGGCGAGGTGCTACCGGCGTCAATGATCATGTATTTGTTGTGGAGGATGCCGCTAAACGTGTCTCGTTTGAGGGCGATCCCAGCGCTGCACAGCGTCTCGTCTTCCGAGTATTGATTGCCTGCACCAAGGACATCCCATAAACCACGCACCACCACCCCACGGTTACGGGCCGCAATCAGAGCGTCTCTCAAGGCATCGTCGGTAAATGAAAAGATGGAAAAAGCGATAGTGTATTGCGCATTGTTAACTTCGGTGATGAGCTCGTTTAAGGCACCATCAGAGGGTGAGAAGTAGATTTCCAGTTCCGAGCCGTCGTAGGTGATAGCGTGCATGGTATTATCGGTCTTTGCCGTGCCAAACAGCCCACTCTCAAACATTTCCTCAAACTCAATCGTAAAAATAGTTGCCAGATTGATGGCATCGAACAGCAAGCTGTTATTGTGATTCAAAGTCAGACCGTTGTCGGTTAAATTTGTGGACCCGGTCCAAACGTATTGGCCATCGATGACAATAAATTTGTTGTGCATCAGTGATGATCGATTGTCATGGACAACCGTGATGCCGGCTGACTCTAATGCCTGGAAGTGAATGGCATTGTCTATGTAGCCATCATCATCATCGGTCACGACACGTACAAGCACGCCCCGATTGTGAGTAGCGATCAGGGCGTCCCGAATTGAAACTCTATCCAGTTCATACAGGGCGGCGTCAATGCTAGTGGTGGCTGCACTCAGGCGGTCTAACAACGCCTGCTCCATATTTGTAACGGTTGTGCTGGCGGATGTGGCCGTCAGGTTGTCGGTAAAATAGAGAGCAGGGTTGCCAGGCGTGGCGACAGCAACCAGGCTCCACAGACAAACCAGGATAGCAACTGAGACAGTCAGAAAGATTGAGCGAGAGACTTTCATAACGACCGCAACCCTAGCGTCTCGATACTTCTACGCCGGAGGCGTTGTAAAGGACAGCTGGGTCTGAATCACTATTGTTCCAGATATTGCTGCCAAACCCGCAATTGAAGCCGCCATTTGCTGAGTTCTCGGCCATCGCCCAGACACGAAGCGTTGCATTTGGCTGGAGGACGCCACTTAGGGGACATTCCTGATTTCCTTTCTCGGAAACTAATCTCCATCCAGCCAGATCCACAGGGCTGCTGCCTGTATTTTGCAGATCAACAAACTCATCCTGTTTATTGACGCCAATGATGACGACCTCTCCGGGTTGAGGCGCAGGCGGGTTGGTTGCGGTGGGCGGCACACTGGTTGCCGCCGTTGTAGGCGCAGGCGGGCTGGTCGCGGTGGACGGCACATTGGCAACCGCCGTTGTGGGTGCAGGTGCAGGGGGAACGGTAGCCGGGGAATTTGTGGGACCAACCTCGGAAGAAGCCGGTATCGTGGCCGCAACAGTCACCTGATTGATAGCATCCGGGTTGATTGGTGTGACAATGCTGGCGGCGATCCAACCGACAGTACGTCCATTGTCACCGATTAAGTACCAGCTGGCCGTTTCATCGGTGGCCAGGACTTCAAATTGCTCTCCGCCAGAAGCAATGCCTTCGCGGTCATAGGCTTGGCCCGGACCGCTGCGAATGTTGGCGGAATTGACAGCGATTTCGATTAATGGTTTTGGTTCAGATGTTGCTGTTGGTCGGGGCGTGTTGGTCGGTGATGGCGTTTCAGTTGATTCAACAACCTCTGCAACCTCACTCGAAGAACGATTGTCAGTCGTTTCGGCAGCAGACTCCGATTCAGGCGCTGGGTCAGAAAATGTGCAAGAGATCAGCAAAACACACAAGCCAATGATCATGCCCGGGCCCATGGCAACTTTGCCACGCGGACCGCTTCTGCGGAATTGCTTGAGATACCAATTGATTGTTCGGTCGATAGTATTGAAAATGCTCTGCATGTAATCCTCCCAAACTCGGAATTAGTTGGCGACTGGGGTAATTATCCACAATAGCTGGGAGGTAAATCAAGAAGACAAACGTCATGATTGTTCCAATCATGCGCACCGTTTATATTTTGAATGGATTGTTTACGCTTGCTGTTTTAGAGCTTACGCAGGGGTATTGAGATATGACGCAACTGCCCAGATATGGTTGTACAGCTCTGCTCCATAAAACAACAATTGGGCTCCCCCCGATTTTCGGGGGAAGGTCACCATGAGCATGAAAAGTGAGAAAGAGCCACTCTTTTGGGGGAAGATCACCAAGCTGATTGTCAAAAATTAACCTAATTGGCCAGAAAAATTGAGCGCCTGAGCCAAAAGAGGTAGCCGTGGCAAAATCACAAATGGGTTTTCCCGTATCGGCAAACCTTTATACACAAAAATTAATTGCACCCACCTCATTTGCTTAAATTTGATTCGACTGATCTTTGCTCTATAATCTTAATTATAGTCCTCGAGTGGTATTAATAATAAGTCACCAGTTCGCTAAGTTCTTTGTATTGATTCGTCATCCATCAATACATTTAGTCAAAATTGTAAAACAGAGAAATAGCCAGAATGACTTTGAAATCATCACAAAAACCGTTTTCAATTGACCGTACTTATAATATGCTCTACGTCATCTTTCTCTCATCCATCGTAAGTGTTATCTATTCGCTTGCCAAGATTTGGATACTACCATTCCTGCCTTTTGATCCAGACCCCTCTATTCGTTTATTGAAAGCTGCAACAATTATCGTTATTTCGATAAAAGTATGGCCTATTGTAGAGAACAGAAAGTATTCTAAAACTGCATCTTTACTCTTGGTCCTTGCCTTAATTCTCTCATGCTTTGGACTCCAGACGACTCAATTGAGGTCAAGCGTTCTTGCCTTTGGTGAAATTACACTTTATGTGATTTTTCTCACGACAAACCTTATTTGCGTTTCTGCTCTGATAGCCATGCACTTAAGGATACTGCAAAAGCCCTTTCTTTGGTTTACACTAAATAAGTTGAGTGTTGAGTCACCAGAGGTTGCCGATGCAGGGGCGAAACTTCGGCGTCACATGTCGCAAAAGGCTACTTTCTATTTTTGGGTAACTATTTTTGTTACCGCAGTGTTTGCTCGTGAACTTGCCTTACCTGCTGCAATTATTCTTGCATGCAAAAAGCGGTGGTCAGACGGTTCTGGACAATCCATCTACTCAAAGAGATTATACAAAGTTGGCTTATTAATAGTCTTCCTGATTGCTTTCGCTGTGCTGCCATTCTTACTAGATTTGCCTAACTTCTACAGAGTCTCTTGGCCTAATCCTCCAGCCATTTTTGATCAATGGCGCTCTTACACCCCTTTCCTTACTTCGAATCTACTGTCATTTGTAATTATTATTTTTCTCGCTGAAAACATAGGATTCTTGCCAAGACTCCCTCGCCTATTGAAGACTACCATCATTGGTTTCGTTACTGGCAATCTACTAATAACAGCATTTGCCTTTCCTACATACCTTGTTGTATATGTGCAATATCTTCCAGAATTAGCAAAACAGCTTTTTGCTCAAGATCACTCGTATTTACCCTTGATTTATACAAGTTTTGTTGTTGGAATCACTACAATTGTGGCAACAGGACCTGTAACAGTTTTGATTATCCGACCAAGTAGATGGATTTCCAAGTTCACCTATGGAGCATGCTCACTTAGCATCGGGGGTGCATTGTTGTTTGGCACGATCGGTGCTTGGGTGAGTGGCATTGTAGCGCACGCACCTTTGTACGGTGCAGCGCTAGATCGAACCGATTATCAGAATTCGGAATGGGTGCTAAAACTTGCAGAAACCATTGATCAAGCAGTGTGGTTCCCGCTTTTATTTTTTCTACTTTTGCTGGTGGTAAGCGTTATGACGGGTGGCCTTCTTGGACTAATTACACCCGTTAGGCTAAGTAGCAAAAAAGCTCATTCAAATCGTCAGCTGGAAGATTATTTGGCGTTCATACTGCCTTTCACAATACTGGCCTCGATCCTCATCTTACTCATCTTTTCTATTCTTACGTTACTTGGGCCACAGGTATTAAATGTTTTCGTCCGGTTCGGAGTAAGACCAACTTTTGATCCCTTACTCATATCATCACTAAACACCAGTTTGCTGTGGATTGCCTTGATCATCGTGGATTCATTTGGATTGTATAAACTATATAAGGAGCAAGTATGCTCTTTATTTCCACGGAGGGCTGCGTTTGCCGCCATCGTGATAGGCCTTATAAATCTCTCATTACCCTTTTGGGTTTACGCTATAGATCCATTTCGGCGTACTTGGGTTTTTATTTGCGCTGTCATTTCCATTTTAGTTGGGCTCACATACATAAGATACGGTGTGAGTTCTTGGATCAAATCCCCAGATAATCCTTTCGAGTATGAACCTTTAAGAAAGTTTTCTTTTTGGACAATGCTGGGTTCTGAAAGCGGGATACTTGCAGCGATTTTAGTGTCGCCGTCTATTGCATCTTTTACAAGTCTCATATTTATAGCAGCTTTCTCAATCGCGGAGCTGAGTGATTCGACAGCTATACCACCAGGGCTAGCATGGCTACAAGAGGCCACTTTCCCATTGTTTAATTTTCAAGTTCAGTTCTTCGAGATTGTACTTCTGTTAGGCATTTTTTTGGGAGCGCTTTTGGTAAGTGTATGGTTTATTTTGTCACACTACGCTTCACAAAGATGGCTAAATTGGATATTGAATGATGTTCAAGCTGCATTAAATGTTTACCGCAAAACTGGCGACAGGATCTCAAAGTGGACAGTCGGGGCACTTATACTAAGTTGCACATTATTTTTATGGATTCTTATTGACTTAATCTTGGAATCCGATTCAGTTGACCTTTATTCTGGTTTTGAGTTCTCAATCTATTTACTGGGTCTCATAGCAATCATAATTCTTCACAGAGAGCACACACTATTCCATTTTAAACGCTTATCATGGCCAATAATTTCAATCGCCTACTGTGCACTTTCAATTGGTTTATTGGGATTTGTTCTAACGGAAAGCACTTTGATTGAGACCTTAAGTAGTACAGCTAGCGGTGTGCTGTTTTCTAGCTTATGCCTAATATCATTTCCGATTGTATATCTTGCAATTCACGTTTATAACTTCCACCGAGAAAAGAATCGACACTTTCTCGCCATTATATTGATACCGTTCATTCTCGGCTCTGCTTTTTATTTTGGCCGCAACTCAACAAGAACAAGTGGAGGAATATCACGGCTAGACTTTGAGGGACAAGAACTAGAACCTGAAATGTTGGCTGATAATCTCTTAAACACACAAGCAAACAATCGCTTCTACTATGACAGTTTGGGGCAATTGTGGTTTGGCGGGGGTAATACAGTCACTGTTGAATGGCGAAAATCAGATTGGCAACCTATTCAAGTACGAGATGTTCCTTCTCTCCCAAATGGGTTTACGGATGAAATCTTAGCAGAACAACTTAGTCAACCGTTTCTGTTTGAGGAGGATAGTGACGGATTTTTATGGATCGCCCAGAACGAGGAGGTTTATCGACTCGAAGCTGAAGGCAACATTGCACATATACCAGGCAGATTAATAGTGCCAAACGGAACCAACACTGATAATAACAGTATCACTACTGCATCTATTTCCAATGAAACACCGTCTTGTGTAATAGACATTATGAATTTGTGGGATACGAATGGTAATCTCCTCAACACATTCGTTTTCCCGTCAAATATAGGCCAAACAGTAAGTTTTTCGCCCAATAACTCTCAAATGACGATAAAAGATGAAGGGGATTTCTTTCGGGCTGCTCGTTTGCAGGTGCGAAGCCTCGAAAACCGTGTCCTTACCCTTCTAAATAATGCTGACGATGCGAAGTTTAGCCCTAATGGAGATCGGATCCTAACTATTAGACATTCCGATGGGAGTACAGCCCTTTGGTCGATTGACGGCACCCAGTTAGTGAGGCTTGAAGGTCCCAATGGGGAAAGTATTGCAGATGCTGAGTTTAATTCAGAGGGCACGAAGATACTGGGTACTACTCACAGAAATGTTTACATGTGGGATATCAATGGCACTCTCGTTGCCAGCCTCCCTTCTGAGTATGGGCGGGTATTTGATGTTGCCTTTTACGCAAACAACAGTAAGTTGGTCACCCTTCATAGCGATAGGATTGTTATATCAGATGCTTACGACCTGAAACGTGTTGCGGAAATCGTATTTAGGAGAACACTCATAGATTGGCAAACCTATAGCATCGACGTCAGCGAAAACGGCAAGTATTTTTTCGTGGCTTATGAAGATAGAGGCAATAAAGATGTTTTTGCTTATGATAATGAAGGCGTATTGAGAGGTCGATTTGAAGACTTGGGCGAAATTCAACTAACCTCTACCGGTGACTTAGCGCTATTTATTAATACATCAAGGACGATGGTTCGTCTGTGGGACGGTACCAATGCAAACATTATCATTCAAAATGGGCGCGAACTCCTGCGTTCAGCAAGGATAAGCCCGGATGGAAGTAAACTTGTAACAGCCTGGACAGACGGTCAAACTCAATTGTGGGATTCCAACGGTAACCTTATAGATAAGCTCGTGCAAACAACTTTGCCGGACGACGACAGTGAAGCTTTACTAAATGGGCCGCGCCCGATTATTGCCTTCAGTTCCGATAGCAACCGCATGATCATCGGGGAACCTCAACATCTTTTGCAGTTATTTAATCGTGAGGGTGAATTACTATCCACGCTTAATTCAGATTTATACCTTTTTGAAAACATAAACTTCACGCCGGATAGCGAAGTTATTGGAGCAACAGGTTGTATTACAGAAAACGCCTATCAGCATTTCGCACCTGGCGCTTCAATCAGCGCTTTGAAAAGCAGTAGCAACGGGTTAATGTGGATAGCTACTCACGGCATGGGCGTTTATGCAATTGATTCGATTCGCAACGTTGGAAATAGTAATTGGGTTTCCTTTCAATCTCAAAATAGCGCGCTCCCTGCTGACTATGTAAATATACTCTTAGTAGATGAAAATGAATTGGTGTGGGCCGGAACTGAAAATGGGCTAAGTTTCTTTGATGGCACGATCTGGAATAAACTTGAAGATTTGCCTGACGTCCCGATAACAGCGCTTCTGCAAGATTCTGTTGGTAGGATTTGGATTGGAACACACCAGGGAGGCTATTTGTGGGACGGCGATTCCTTACACTCTCTTCCGCATTCAAATGATGAAAACGTAGGAAACGAGAAAATCACGCAGTTTTTCGAAGATAGCCAATCGGGTATCTGGGTTGCGACAGAACTAGGGGTTTATCACTATCACGAGCAAGAATGGGAAAAAATAGGTTTTGAAGTAACGAATATTTCGTCTTTCGTGGAAGCACCGTTAGGTGTCGTTTGGTTTGGCGGGGAACAAGGGCTTATCCGTAATGATTTACGGGTCCAACCCAATTTACACACCTTGATCAACACTGCCAATAGCGCATTGGCAACAGACTGGGTACGAGATATTCATGCTTCGGTAAACGACGAATTGTGGGTATCGACTTTTGCAGCAAGTACCTCAAACCCCTCACCGTGGATAAGCATGTGTATAGTGACATTGTTGATGGGATATTTGTTTATCGGCACCTATAGAGGATACCAGCGGCATCCAGAAACAATCGCTAGACGAATTTGGCGGGAACTGCACGACCAGCCACAAAAGTTGCATCAACGCATCTATCAATTGTTTGCGCAACGCGACAATGCCTTCGACATCTTACTTCAATTGGCAAACTATTTTGATGTAGACGGCGACAAGGAAATCTCCCGTAAGATTTCAACTATTGCGAAACTCCCAATGGCGTCTGAACCTGTTGCAGCGCTCGAACAATCAATTGATTCCCATAGATCAAACAGTGACGCCATTGTTGATCGAGTGATCCATGAATGGCATCAGTTGCTTATGTCTGCAGTAAAGGCAGCCAATGTCATGGAAATTGTTGCCCTTGAGTTAACTGTGAATCCCGGAGAGAATCACGGAACGGTAACGATCTCATGGCGACAAGGTCAAAACGCGATCCGTTTACCAGAATTTGTCCCACATGGAACAGAAGAAGCATGGCAAACATTAGAACGTTTGAGCACGACACTGCGTAAAAGCCGGGACGTCGACGCGGCCGCTGATAGTCTCAGCTATTTGGCAGAGGCAATGACATTAGCGGAAAAAGCGCAAGCTGCAAGTCGCAAGGTTGGGCAACCAGAGGGGCCAATTATGGAGGAGCTCGCAAACCGTTGGCGGACAGCAGTAACTGAAGAAATCAACAGAATTAGTGGCTGCGCCGAACTGAGAATCGAATTGAGAACGCGGCAACTTCGGCGAAGTGAACAAGTAACTATTGTATTCCAATTGCATAACGTCGGTCGGGCAGCAGCCGAAAATGTGACAATTACACTGTTGCTGGATGAGAGTGAAGTAGGTAGCAGCAAACTAACCAGATTGGCCTCTGGTAGAACAGAGACAATTGAATTTGCGATTTACCCTCCTACAACAGAAAAATGTCGAATCATTTGTCAGGCTGTATGGGAAGATCGAACATCAGATTTACAAGCAGTTGAACTGGGTGATGTCATCTCCTTTTATGAAACTGCTGAAGAGTTTGTTTCCATTCCCAATCCGTATATTGTGGGTCATCCCGTAAAAGCCAGTGAGATGTTTCATGGGCGTGAGGATGTATTCAAGTTTATTTCCCAAAATCTAAGAGATGTAACTGATCGCACCCTTGTGTTACACGGACAGCGCCGTACAGGTAAGACATCTATCCTGTATCAACTGCTTAACGGCCGTTTAGGGGCCAATTTCCTTCCTATCCTCATCGACATGCAAGAACTCGCCCCTATCATTATGAATACAGCCGACTTTCTGGGTGAAATCGCCTATCAGTTGGCAAGAACCTTACAAAAGTCAGGTTTTGACATTGAAGAACCAGGTGTTGAGGCTTTTGCCAACTCAGCCGTCCGCACCTTCAACCGCTTCTTAGATCGAATAGAGGACAACTTGGATGAGCGCCGATTGGTCATTATGTTCGATGAATTCGAGCTAATCGAAAGTAAGATCAATGAAGGCAAGCTCACCGCAGATTTGTTAGGTTATTTTCGAAGTCTGATGCAGCATCGTCAAGGATTGGTGTTCATTTTTACCGGCACACATCGATTAGAAGAAATGAGCCATGATTATTGGTCTATTCTATTTAATATTGCTCTTTATCGGCGTGTCAGTTTCCTCAACCGAGAGGATGCCTTTCAGCTAATCCGCAGACCAGTGGCGAACAAGCTTGTTATCGACGAACTAGCGGCAGATAAGATTTTCCATCTCACGAGAGGCCAAGCCTATTTCACACAATTAATTTGCTGGGCGTTGGTAAATCGCTGCAATCAGTTACGGCAAAATTATGCCACGATCAATGACGTAAATGATGCAATCGAGGAAATAGTACGCACGGGTGAATCACACTTCGCCTATGTCTGGCAACAGGCCAACCGCTATGAACGATTAACATTAGCTGCGCTCGCTCATACGATCCAACCTGGGAAACTATGGGCGCGTCCAGCAGAAGTGGCAGAAACATTACAAATAGGTGGTGAAAATCGTCTTGATCGCGAGCAACTTGTCTCGATATTGGAACAGTTGACACAACAAGAGATTCTAGAGTCGGCAAGTGAAGGGAGTTTACGTTACCGTTTCCAACTAGAAATCCTGAAAATGTGGCTAGTTAGTACTCATTCTATGGCTGCTTTGATTGAAAAGGAGTCAGCATCATGATCAATCCATATGCCGTACGTGCAGTCATTAGGGATAAAGGTGCTTTTTACGGCCGTTCCAACGAGTTGACTGATATCTTCACCCGCCTTAGCGCCATGCAAAGTTGCTCAATTGTTGGTCCGCGACGGATCGGCAAATCCTCGCTCTTATATCATTTAACACAAACCTATCAACAGCATCTACCAGATGCGCAGAATTACATCTTTGCCTATATTGATTTGCAGGAGTTGTCTGGCCTAGGAGCTGATGATTTTTTTGACACAGCCGTTTTTGAACTTCATCAAGCATCCGAGCACCCAGAGTTTCTCGATATGGATCTAAACCGCTATGGAAACATGCGGGAGTTCCGTCGTCTTTTGATAAGGCTACGCAGTACTGGCCTGAAATTGGTATTGTGCCTTGATGAGTTCGAAATGCTTAGTAAGAATGAAAATTTCAGTGTCGATTTTTTCACCTACTTACGTGGGCTTTGCAGCAACTATGACCTCGCACTCATCACCTCATCTCGAACCAGTTTATACGAATTGTGCCACAAAGGTGGTTTACAAACCTCTCAATTTTGGAATATCTTCGTAGAGCTCGGCCTGGGACTGATGTCGGATAAAGAGGCATTGACACTTATTACCGAACCTTTTAAGCAGACCGGAAGGGAACTACATCATGAGGAAATAAGCTTCATCGAGGAATGGGCAGGTCGGCATCCGTTCTTCATCCAAACCTGCTGCTATCATCTTTTTACTACACCTGTAGCGGAACTTCTTCCACGATTTATGAGTGAAGCAGAGCCACATTTTTTATACTCATATAATCAACTAACCGGGGAAGAGCAATCTATCATTTTTAAACTGGCAAATGGCCAGCCTTTCTTTCTTTCTAATACCGAATTTACTTCACTCGAGAAACAGGCAATCATTATCGGTTCTGCATTTGACCCCAAATTGGCTTCGAAAGGTTGGGAACGCTTTTTACTGCAGCAATCGTCTCTCTCGTCTTCAGAATCTCGTAAGATGGCGGCACTATCTGAGCCAGAGTTAGTCAACTTGTCGCACCTGCGCGATTTAATTGTAAAGCACTTCGATGAAAATGAAGTTATGGATCTTTGTTTCGATCTACGCATCGAGTTTGAAGAACTTGTCGGTAACGAAAAACGCGGCAAGACACGAAGTCTCATCAATAAATTAGAACGCGAAGGTCGCCTTAATGAACTCATTGACCATTGCGCCAAGCTTCGTCCTCGTGTCAACTGGATCAAAACACCGACTCAAAAAAATCAGACGGCACCCACGAGCTTGACCGATTTGCAGTCGGGAGCTGTATACCCAGACTATGAGAATTTCAGTATAAAACTAGAGCAACTTAATAACGACAGTTATAGGGTGCTCGTTTTAGAAAGTCCGGCTGGCCAAGATAGCGCGCTTTGCAAGCTTCCCTTCAACATGAATCTACTAGGAAGAATGATGTTGGACGTGGGGCAGATGGTTACGCGCGGACAGGCAAGCAGGGGTATTGAAGCAATACCGCCCACAGAGCTAGGAGCTATCCTATTTGATACTATCTTTTCTGGTCCGGTAGGTCAACTATTTTTTGAAAGCTGGGGAGAGGTCAATAATAAAGGTCAGGGCTTGCGAATCAAGCTCCATATCGATCCTATTGCGTCCCCTCAATTAGCTGCCCTTCCCTGGGAGTATCTTTGCAACAACCGCCGTCGCCGATACTTTAGCCTGAATCGACGTACACCAATTGTCCGCTATCTGGATGTGCCCGCACCAACGTCAAAACCTCTTATATCGCTACCTTTGCGAATTTTAGTCGCTATTGCTGCACCGGAAGGATGGCCCGAACTAGACTTAGGCAAGGAAAGGATGGCGATTGAACAAGCGTGGGGAAGTCAGCCTAATGTAGTAGTGCATTTCGTTACCCCAGCTACTCCAGTTGCGCTCCATCAGCTGTTACATCAATGGGAACCTCATGTCTTGCATTTTATGGGACATGGCCACTTCGATTCACAAAGTGGCGTTGGTACCGTTTTGTTTGAAAATGAAAATGGCGGATCGCAGGCTTTGACAGGTGAACAACTTGGTAATTTGTTAGCCAATTCACCCACGGTTCGCTTAGCGTTTCTAAATGCTTGTGAAACGGCCGTGCAATCACGCCAGGGTTCACTCGACCCATTCAGCGGTGTTGCAAATTCGCTCGTGATGGCGGGCTTGCCTGCTGTGATAGCGATGCAATTTCCAATTTCTGATATTGCCGCCAACATATTTGCCAAAGAGTTGTATAGTCAATTGACTAACGGTGAACCAATTGAGCGAGCAGTCTCCTTTGGAAGAGAAGCGATTCATCTGTCTCTTGCAGATAGCAAAGAGTGGGGAACACCAGCATTGTTTATGCGGGTAGACAACGGTCACCTTTTTGAATTCCAAAATTGATTTTGATATCTCGAATCCCATTAGCAAGCATTGTAGTGATTTTGATTCTTTTGGATCATGACCTGCGCGCGCTGTTGGAGAGTATGTGTCTCACTCTGAGAGACACGTTGCCAAAGGTTGTTTTTGTGTGGCTGCTCCAAAATAATCATTAACGAACTTTCATACAAAAGGGTGCCTCTGGTGCAGCACTACCATTGTTCTTTGAATGGGTGCGATATTCTGCCACAACTAGTAGGCTAAGTTTGACGGTCACCTTAAATTTCTTCCGATCCAATTTTGCGTTGAGTCTGAGTTATTTGCCTTTCCACTAAAGTGGATTCACGTCACATTTTCTCCGGTCCAGTTGTATGTTGAATCTAAGTTATTCTCATGTCCATCTTCCGGCTGTTCACCAACTTTGGTGCAAAAGATTTTGCCGAGCAAGCATCGCGGACCGACTATAGCTCCTAAAACGTATAACATGCAGTGTGCAAGTCTCGATTTGTTGAGGAATAGGATACTTTATTCAACAACCTTGCACCAAAGATGACGAAGAGCCACTTTTACTGTCTCACGTCAGGGTTCTTTATGCACTCTCGTGATCACGCATAGAAATTGATAGCACCCCGACTCCCCGACCGGATTCAAATTGTCAAAAGGCTCTGAAAGTTTTATACTGCTTTTGCGCGTTTAATTTACTCTGGCAGGTCTATCATGCGACTGTGCCGCATAAACCTTAAAAATCAAGCTTAGCCCGCAGATGTGCAGATATGTGTTGAGATTTACAAGTTTATCATGATCCTGTGTAGACTGACATAAAACTGGGTGGCTTATATAAAGATTTATTTTACGAACATGAAGAGCATTGGTAGTTTATGCCAGTTCTACAAACCAAAACGCCACCCTTATTAAAGCTTAAAGCTGACGTACTAAAGAAAACGAGCGCGCAGCTTAAGCAGCTGAACGGCGGATGCTAAAGCAGAAAATGCGGAACATATGAATATCAAACAAATCAAGCGGATTAGTTTGTTGCTATCAATGGTGAACTTACTTGTATTTATTGTAAGCGCATGTACAGAGCGTCTACCCCGTGACCCTTCTCTTCCAACTTATATGATCATTGCTGACTTTTCAAAAGGTTTTGACTTCTTGACGAGTGCTGCAAGTAAATATGGAGTTTTTCCTCAGACTCAATCAACTCAACTGGATGAAAGAAGTTATATTGAAGATTTTCACCTGGAATCAGATCCTGAACAGGGGCTTTCATTAAGCTATCATTTGGCGGGAGCTTCTATGGCTCACACCTCAACTGGGCTATGGATTGAACTAGATCCTGAATTACCAACGAATGATTGGTCCGCTGTTGCCTTTGAGCTCAAGGCTGTAGGTGGCTTCATTCATAGAGTTGTTATACAAATGGAATTGAGTAATCAATACCTTGTTGAGGAATATTGCACAGTAACTTCTCAAACTTGGACCCTTTGCACTGCGTCTATTGTTTCATCCTCACCTCTCTCCACACAAATCAAAGAACTTAAAGTTGTTTTTATATACAAAGATACCTTCCCAAATTCAGGCAGTGTATTAGTCCGTCGCGCATATGTTCTTGAATCTGCGCTTACTACCCCTTCAGAATAGGAAAATTTATGAATTCAGATGAATTGAAAAATATAGCAACCGTAGTTACTGCGATAACCGCCCTGCTAGCCGCAATACTCGCTTTATTCCAGAAGCTGGGTGAATTCTGGAATAAAATTCTATTCCCAGCACTCAAGTTCATTGGCTTTGGGGCTACGCTAATAGTTCCTAATGGGACAATAGTATGGTTTTTTTTCGATCAAACAGCCAGAGTTTCTACTCGATTAACTGAACAACCTGTAATTATTGCATTGGTGGTTCAGCTGACTGTATCTGTATCTGTATATGCTTTGTTTTGGGGGTTGTGGATCTTACCTAGGGTAATATTCTTAACAAAGCATCATGAGTTAGCGAAGTCGGAAGAAACCGAAGAAGATAAAGTTGAAAACCCCATCACAGAATCAGCAAATGTTCAGCAGCTTGATACTGAAGATGAGCAATCTAAGTGTTGAAAATTGGTAAGGGAGGCAAAGGTGAAAATTATAAAAAATTTGGCAATTATTGTGACTTTATTGATCGGTCTTTCCGTTTCTTGTGTTCCAAAACCAATGGTTAATCGGTTAGATAATTTTGATGTTGAATCACCTCGTGAAGAAGAAATTATTCCCCTTGAAACTCCTATCGGAAGTTCAGGATCGTACACTCTCCTCGAAGGGCAAAAGGAAGAAGACATTCATATTTGGATTATTCTAAAAGACGACTTTGGAAATCATTATCTCCAAAACCCTCCAATTAATTTATCAGGAGAAAAATGGGAGGCATCGAACGTTAGGGTAAAAGATGGCGGTATCACAAAAATGTTGTTCGTACAGGTTACGAACTCAGGACATAGAGCGTTTCAAAAAATGGTTAGTGATGGTAACTTCGAAGCATTCCGGGAATTGCCGGAAGGTAGTGAAACTCTTACATTTTTAACCATAAAAACAGAATAAGTTCTTGAATTTTTAATTGAAGCCAAGAGAGTGATACGACCTGGAGAAAAATAATGCGCAATCGATTTTCTGCACTACTAATATTTGCTCTCGGTATAACATCTTGTACACCTGTTATTGGTAACCAAAACCCAATACCAATAGACACTAAGAGCGTAACACCCCTTGAAGACAACAAAATTGTATTAGTGTCTAATAAAGAAGGCAATTACAACATATACATCATGAATGGGGATGGTAGCAATTCATTGAACTTAACACGCGATTTATTGAGTAGTGGAGAGCCAAGTTTCTCACCAGATGGCAACCGAATAGCCTTTTCTTCGATAAATCAAGGGGTGAGTCAAATTTACATAATGAATAGTAATGGATCAGAGATAAATCCAATAACTGATAGATCACTAAAGGGTGCTTGTTGTCCCACATGGTCACATAATGGAGATAATATCGCTTTCTCAGCCAATGGAGAAAATGACAAATCTGATATTTATGCAATCTCCCTTGACAGCTATCTTATAACAAACATAACCAATACCCCTGAAGCGGAATTTTCCATCTCATGGTCACCAAATGACAACAAAATTGCTTACACGCGGCAAGAGATTGACGGTCAGTCCCAAGTTTTTATTATCGACTCCAATGGTTCTAATCCACACCAGCTAGTAGACAATTTCCAAAACACAATTTTTCCAGTTTGGTCACCTGATGGGGACAATATTGCTCTTGAAGCTGAGGCAAATGGTACTTCCGAAATAGTGATAGTAAATATAAATGACGGCAGTATAAAACAACTGACTAAAGGATTTGAAGATTCTTTTGCACCTACATGGTCTCCTGATGGTCGTTTGATCGCCTTTCAAGGAAGGGTTGATGGAAAAGATGACATTTACCTTGTTGAAGCTGATGGTTCTGATTTTTGGCTCCTGACAAATAATCAGTCTTTAAATTACACTCCAACATGGTCTCCTGATGGTAATTATATTGCCTATTTGTCTTTAGAAGATGGGTTCAGTTTTGACGTTTATGTAATGAAAGTTGATGGTTCAATTCCTCTACTTATTGCCAGAGATACCTCGTCTACATTACCATCCTGGCAGCCTTAGGTATGGTTAAAGCCACACTGAAGGCTTCCGCCTGAAAAAGAAGTTTAAAATGGAGAAAGGCATGAATATACCAGGTGAGCTTGTTGAACAGTTAAAATCAGGAAATGTAGTGTTGTTCATTGGCCCTTCCATCTCTTCGCAAGCCGGGGTAGCTAACCTTCACAGTGTTGCACAAAAAGTGATTTCACTAATTGAAAACTGCCCGAGCCTATTATCTGATCGCGAGGCTCTAGAATACTATGAAATGCTGTACGGGCGCCATGCATTAATCCATCTATTTCGGGATGAAATGACATCTTCTCTTGCCCGCCCAACGCCGGCACATCATGCGTTAGCACGATTACCAGTCAATCAGATTTATACAACTAATTATGATGATTTGTTGGAACAAACATTGGCAAAATCAAATAGACAATTCTCTCAAATTGTTCGGAGTCAAGATGTCAACTTTTGGAATGTAAACAAAGTCCAGTTAATCAAGTTGTTCGGAGACTTCTCTCAACCAGAAACTCTTACGGTCACATTAACTGATATTCAAGCTGCTTTTCTCAGGCGGACAAGCATTACAAACCTGTTGAGCGTTATGTTTCAGATTCAAACCTTTTTATTTTTGGGATACCGTCCAGATGATCCAGATTTTCACCAACTTCAACAATTTCTACTTCAAGTGCGCAGTGATTCTCATTACGCTAAAACAGTGTTCAGTGTAATGTTTGACGTTAACCAATTCGTAGTTAAACAACTGAAACAACATGGAATAGAAGTTATAAATTTTGAAGTTCATCGAGGACCTAATCAGCCATCGTTGAGAATTCTCCAAGAACAAAACAGGTTGCTCACCGAATGGTTAGATACTTTGTATCGTCATATGAGACAACCTATAAGACGAAATGGCCATACGTGGGCAGTATTTGTTGGGGTTAATAAATACGAGGACGAAATTAATTATGGTGAACTACGTGTATGTGCTAACGATGCGAAGGATATTCTCGAAGCTTTAAAAAAGGGAGGGTTCGACGAAGATCGGACCCGATTGTTGACTGAGGATTTCGGCGAATCACCGACACGAGATAATGTGTTAGTTGCTTTAAAGGCAATTGCCGATGCTACAGAACCCGATGACTTGCTTCTTTTTTACTACAGTGGCCATGGAGATATTTTTAAAGGTGAAAGCTTCTTAGTGGCACGAAATGGCCGACATTTGATACTGAGAGATACTGCAATTTCCGTCACACGCATAAAAGAAATCATGCAAGAAGCATCAGCCAGAGCCAAGGTGGTGGTTTTGGATGCTTGTCATTCTGGTGCAAACATCGGCAATAAAAGTTCAAGACGTATGTCCAACGAGTTCATTGAGCACGTTTTCGAGCACGCTGAAGGTTTGGCAATATTGGCTTCTTGTCAGCAAGGCCAATTGAGTTATGAATGGCCAAAACAAAATAGAAGCGTCTTCACAAAATACCTCCTAGATGCTTTGAAGGGTGAAGCTGATATAGACGATAAGGGTGCAGTTACTGTGCAGGATGCACATAGATTTGTTGTAAACAAAGTCAGAATTTGGGCGGCCCAAAGAAACGTCAGTCAGACGCCTACGCTTCAGTATTCTGTATCTGGTGATATTATATTGTCAATTAACAATTAAGCCCCTGACGTGAGATCGAAAAAGTGGGTACGAGAATAACTCAGACGAATACAACAGAATCCGAAGAAACCATATCAACAATAAGACACGATTTTCACCTAAATTAAAACTTGTGTAATTCGGGCCAATTGTTAATGATTTACTTTCCAGCAAAATGAGACATAGTGTTAAAGCAATTTTTGTGTAGCTGCTGCAAAATAATCATTAATGAGTTTTCATACAAAAGGCCGTGTCAAATATGACACTGTTATTACTTTAAAAAGCCACGAGATTTCCTAACATAGACACTGGATCGATTTTTAGGGGCACGTCAACACCTTCACTAAGGTAAATTGTCCGTAACACCCAAAGCAACTAAAATTTTCTTGTACAAGATACCATCATCAGGTGCTTCGATTAACTCCTTTGTAGAATTAGGTTGAATTAATTGCGGGTTGGCCTTGGAGTCCGCATTTTCAATCTGAATCATATTGTAATTTTTTGTCATCTCAGCACGAACCGCGAGTGACGGCTCACCCTTTCCGGCCGCGACAACTTCCCCATAATCTCTTAAGTTGAACTCCAGGCCGCTTTCCAGATAAGCCCTAATTGTAGGATAAAATTCTAGTGGAATGTTTAAATAACAGTAAATTTTCTCTCCATATACATTACGCCCATTTACAAGAATAACAACATTCTTTCTTGCTAAAAAAGGATTATCCAATGGATTGGTGAAGCCTGTTTGTCGATTTGCCCATTCAAACCGACTTGATTCATTACCTGTTGGTAGCAATGGTTGCGAAGATTGCTGGGTTTCAATATGGCGAGAAATTTCTAGCTTTTCTATGATTTCATCTAAAGTTGGTTGGATAATTTCCTTGTAGTGCTTTGCCCGTTCCGCATCATTTGTTACTTCACACAAGTTGACCAAGGTTTGTTGTAGCTCGATTCGATGAACAGGATCGTTTTCCATGTTGAGAGCTTTCTCGAACGCGATAATCGCATCATGGGGCTTGTCGCAGGCACTATAAATATTGCCAATTGCCCGGTAATGAGTAGCTAAAACGCTCGGTCGCTCAGGTTGTGTTTGTTCCGCCGCAAGCGCAATTTCATACATGGCGATTGCTCGGTCTAAATCACAGACAGACGCACATATATCTCCAATGACTTTTGCATACATACTGATGGATTGAGAATCATCAAATTCTTCGGCAATTACAAGTACTTCTTGATATAGCAAAATTGCGGTGTTTCGTAGACCAAGTTTTCGCATGGTATTGGCTAGTAATACCAAGGGCTTGTGTTGTTCTGCACGATTGGTTAGGCTGCGAATTGCTTGGACGGCGAGAACAAAACTTTCGTGCGAAGCCGTTACTTTTTTTTGCCCGAAGTATAGGCCACCAATCTCGCAATAGTATTGTATTTGCTTAATGATATCGCCTTGCTCGACAGCGATAGCCAGCGCAGCGCGGAATCGTAAGATCGCCGCATTTTGATCAAATGCTTTTTGATTGTGGCCAATCTTTTCCAATAGGTACTGTTGGGCGGTCGTATCGCCACTTTTGGCAGCAATATCTTCTGCTTGTTCAAAAAACCTAATGGACGCTTGAAGCATTCCCCGTTGCTGATAAATATGGCCAAGGTAGGTTAGATAGGTGCGCTCTGCGTGTACATTCGAAAGGTGACGTGCAGCACTTAACCCGAGATGGGCAATCTCAGTTTCCATTTGGAGGGCACCTAACCTCCACATGAGGCTGTCCGTGCTGCCAGATAACCCACGCACCAACAGGTCAGTCGCCATCCACTTCTGCAATATCGCAAAGCGTCGTAATATGGCTAGTAGATTGATCTGCGTTTCAATAACTATTTCTGTTGGATATTCATCCAGATCATCACCGTCGAATAAATGGCGGAAATAATTAGTCAACTTAGTTACAATCTCAGAATAGTCCCGTTTGATAGTGCGTGCATATTCATAGATCAACATGTGAGTAAAACGCAACTGCTTTTCTTGAACGAGATATATCAAGCTGTAGTCGATTAGCTGCTTGCGTGCCCGCTTAAAGTCAGTTAACGACCAACCTAATATGCCCATAAGGGTCTGCTCACCAAATGATCGAAGTGCCAGGAATGCAGCTGATACAAACATCTCTTGTGTTTTTGGCATGAGCTGCATATAGCTTCTTGACAGCATGCGTGCCATGAGATCGTCGCTTGATACAGCACCGATTGTGTCTTCTTCAAGCCAGGTTACGTACTCGGTGATCGACTCGGCGCTTTCAAGTATGTAACTGGCGGCTACACGGATAGCGAGCGGTAATCCATCTACTAAAAAGCACAAACGTGCAGCGTCCTTCATATCTTCCGGTGTTACATTTACAATACTAGCAAAAAGCTCTAGGGCATTGGATAGCTCAAATTTATTTACGCGATGTAAATACGATCGGTTGGCGGCATCTGTTTGACGGCGCGTTGTGATAAGCATCCCACAACGGCCAAGACTGTCGGTTAGCCCTTTGATTTCATTTGGGGTAATTTCCTCTGTGCTCTCAAGGATAATAAGGGCTTGCTTATCAATCACGGTTCTTTGAAACCCACCGAATAAAAAGTCTGTAAAGCTTTCGCCAAGAGACTGGATGATATGAGAGAGTGCTTCATCGTAACCCGCTTGATGGGAAAACGTATGCAAGATCGTGCCGTCCGGGAAGCGTTCGGCAAGTGAACCATTTTCTGCCATCTTTACGAGAACATGTGAGGCGATAGCTGATTTACCCTGTCCCCCTGCTCCCCAAAGTGTTACAACGTTGCCTGGCCGAAGCTGTTCAGTTACCTGTGCAACGATTGTGTCTCGGCCAATAAATGGATGGATTTTCGGCATTAGTAAGTGTTGCCACGGTACAGAATGTTTACGCCGGGGCAAATCGGCAGCGCCATCAGTCGTCAACCCCTCATTAACAATCTTATCCCCATGCACTATATCGCCATAAACATGATATTGGTTTGTCGGTGTGCCAAAACTGTTTGGATGTAAAGATTCGGGCAATTGAAAATCATCTGGCATCATAGGCCAGTTTACATGTGGGCGCAATAGTTGAACAAGGGTGATGAGTTTGGGTAATTGTCTGCTACGGGCAAACCTTAATAACAATGCCGAAACACGTGATGATTTCTCATTTCCGGGGATGCTCTCATAATCTATGTGTAATCGAAAGCAAAGGTCTTGAAGTTCTGCCACATTGAAATGATCGTTTAATAATCTGTGTAATTGTACTAGGTAAGTGGTACTGTTATTTGTCACGATTTTTCCTCAACTCAATACCGATTTCAAAACAAATTGCCTCTTCTAGCAAGTTGGTTGAGTCTAATAGTTGATTTTAGCGGGAGATTTGTCAGGATGAAAAACCATCCGAACACGACTGCACGAAATCCGTTTTGGAACACAAACGCAAGGTTTTTCAAAGAGGTATCACAGCATTTAATCGTGGTGGGTTAACACCACCGTTCTATCAACTGCAATGCCTCTTTAGAAGGCCGCCCGCGCCGCTTGAGCGGTGCCCAACGAGGCGGCGGCACTCTGTACCTTAATAATTCATCGACTGTCCAGATGTGGTCAGTTAGCTCGGCGGCCATGGCTGGCGTGCGTTGTACCCAACGGTGACCATAGCGCCCGACAGAAAGACGCAAGCGCAAACTGTGATGCGTATCGCAGAAGTTGTAAAAGCAACCCAGGACAAACAAGCCTGCTGTCAACGTTTCCGGCTGCTGGGCCAGGGTGCGTGCCCGTCGGGTCAGCCAGGCTAAATGAGAACGAAAGGTGGCGTTCAGTCGCTCAATGTAAGCGGTGTTAATAACCCCAGGCGCCTGCTGTGTCAGTTGGCGCAGTCGTTCTATCTGCTGTTGACAGCCTTGAACAATACGTCGCTCAATTTCCAGACCGGTGGGCAAGCGTCGTTTGACCACCTGCACCAGCGCGATGTTGGGCCAGGCCATCAATTGCGGCCGCCCTGGCTTGCCTGAACGCGGCAAGGCGGTACGAAAGGCTCGCTGAAACGCTTTCACATAGCTGGGCAAACCATCAACGGCCAACAGCAAGGGACGACAAAGGGCGATAGCCCGAATCTGGTTGGCCAGGGCTTGGATCAAGGCCACATCTCGTCGCGGACTGACCGCACCACCCAGCCAAAGCCGAGTGCTTACCATGATCGCCATGGCCAGCCAGAGGTAGCCACCTTGAACTTTGGCCTTGATTTCATCCGCTTGCACCTGCTCCAGGTCCAGTTGGCTTTGGCCAATGAGGTGACCATGCAAGGCTTGGCAATGGTCACCGGCTCGCTGCCACCACTTTTTGACCGTGCGCTCGTCCAGACTGAAGGCTTTGACGATGGCTTGCAATGGGCAGCCGTAAGCTATCAAGACGATGACGCACATGACGACTTTTGGCTCTGTCCGCAGTCGGTAGAACAAAGTGCCTTTGCTGACGGCAAATGTTTTACCGCAGACGGTGCAGCTGCAGCGCTTTTCTTGTTGGCTATGAATACCGAGATTCCCTTCTCCGGTTTGGCCTCTCGCCGGACAGTCGATATTAGGGCAAAATAGGTGCTTCAGGTTCATTGTGCCTCCTACTGGTTTTGGTTTTTGCGAACTATCCAGTATGCACAATGAACCTGTTTTTGCCAATTTTGCCGTTTTTAATGTTCAACCACGCTTTAGTGTGGTGTTACCTTCAAAGAAGCAGCCGGAAATTATTGCCCTATTTAGTTTTTCAAAGCATTTTGCCCATTAAGATTTTGTTTATCAAAAATTAATCCGTGACACGAGAGCAAAAAAGTGGACATTAGTATAATTCAATCTCGGACAAAAAGGAATCCGAGGAAACCATGTCAAAAACAAAACCGATTCTGACTACCCTAAATTGAGACAATGTAATTCGAGCCTATTGTTGAAATTTTATTTTCCAACAAAGTGAGACAAAGTGCCAAAGCAATTTTGTGTAGCTGCTGCAAGATAATCATTAACGAATCTTCATACAAAAGGCCGTGTCTGGTACAGCACTACCATCATTCTATAAAAGTCCTGCGCTTTTGACGCAAGTCATAGGCCAAGTTTGAGGGGAGCCTCAGATTTCTCCGTCCAATTGGATGTTGAGCCTGTGTTATTCTCTTATGCACTTTTCCGGTGTCACGCAGACCGTATAACTGGGCTGCTGCTCCAAGCCTTCAGTGGATCAGTAATCCCAACCCATCGCTATTTGCCAGAAGAAGTGGACCGATTGATTTGACTAAATTCCTTGGCCCTTTTGCTTATGATTGAGATGGAAAGTGTCCTTCAATCCTGACCCTTATTTGGTCCCACATCGTTTGATGACAAACACATACCCGACCTTGTTTATTGATGTGATTACGGAATAGAAATGGTTTTTATTTTGTTATCGCTGTAGGTTTCCAAATACGCAAGTGACTTGTCACAACAGCGTTACTAGCTTTAGGCCAAGCAAGTGCGATGCACCGTGTGTTCATAGCTGACCGCTTTCTGTGACCTGCCGCCCCAGGGGATCGGTCAATGTCACTTCAACCCGCACCGGTCGATTCCGATTTAACCGCAATATATACTGTCGATCCCCGGAGAGACGCGCCAACTGATTGATTTGCAGCGTCAGCAATGCCAGCAATGTCAGCTCTGGTACCTGCTCGAGCGTACTGGTCAGCGTCAGCGGCGGGCCGCCGTGTTGCTCTACATGCACCGTTAGAACGTACTCCGCCAACGGATCGGGTACCGTCGGCTGCAGAATTTGCCAACTGGCATAGACAATCGGTCGACCGGCGAGTATTGTACTGTGGATTTCGACCGCGGACAGCACCGGTGCCAAAGGCGGCGGCAAGGATGGTTCCTCCACCAAAATCGGTGTAAAGGCACCATAGCGGCCGACCGGATCGACGAGCGCCAGCCGCAGCCAGAGCGGACCAGCCGGTGCACCTAGCTCCGGCGGCGGCATGACCACCGTGACGCTGCCATCCTCAATCACCGGCCAGGCATTGTCCACCGGGCCGCTACTGAGCTGTGACATAGGTTGATCCGGCCACTGTCCCCAGACCGCCAGCCGGTATTTGTCCACCGCCCTGCGATGGCTGCGCGGCGGGTCGGCCAATGTCAAGGTTAACGCTACCTGTCCGAGCACATTGGGCATGTCGCGCACCACCGTCACGCTTTCGGCTGGCAGCGCCGCAGGGGGATCGGCCGGCACGTGCATCAGTGTCAGCGGGGGCGAGGGCAGGCTGAACGGCCGCGGATGCGGCTTCTCATGCGCGTCATGGAGCGCCGTGACGCCGCCCGGCTCTTCCAGCCACTCGGCCGGCAGCCGACGCTCATCAGGTAGCCGCACCTCCGCCCAGTAGACGTAGGGAACAAATGGGGCCAGCCCCACACCGTCATTGTCGTCAGTAATAGTCACGGCGAAGACTGGTGGCGCATCATCCTGCGCACCGTTCTGCGCGGCCATCGCCAACGCACCCTCTCCGCCCAGAGGGCGAGCATAGATCGGTGTGGCCACTGCGCCCACCGCGCGCCGCAGACGGCCGCGCGGTGGTGCATCGCCTTTAGCGCCAGGTATGAATAGCCCCGGTTCGTCGACGGCCAGCAACGCCGCGTTAAAGCCGTCGGTCGTCACTGTCAGCGTCGCCATTCCGGCCGCGTCGACTGACCCGCTGAGTTGTGGCGCGGGCGGGCGCCGACTCTCTGGGACAGCGACAGGGATGATGCCGCAGTCCCCAAACGGTGGTTCTGCGCCGTCCGGTCCCAGCGGCACAACGCGCAAAAACTGGACCGTCGCCAGCGAGCGTGGTAGCGTCGTCCGCAGCACGACTTGCCCGGCCGCATCGGCCGTCAGCGGCGGGTCGGTCAGCAGGCGGAACACGTCTTTGTTGATAGTTTTTGGCTCCGCGAGCACACGTTTGCAGCCAGCGGCAGCCACCAGCCCGCGTGATGGCGGTGTGCCGTTTTCCGGCCACGCTGCGCCCAACCCCATCACCTCGCGGATCTTCTCGTCGGTCAGCCCCAGACCATCGCGGTCGGTCAGATAGACGTTGTGGCGCGAGTTCGGGCGTGCGTCCCACTTCAGCGTCAGCTCAACCTCCGGTGCGGGGCCGGGCGCGCTCGTCCAGATCAGGCCAACGCCGCTGGGGTAGACGGGCGGCGGGCGGCGATCGATGACTTTGATCGTCACTTTCGGCTGTAAATCGAGCGGGGTCTCGTTACCGGCTGTGTCGGTGTAACAACCGCTCAACGTCCAGTTGCCCTCCGTTTGTGGCCAAAGGGCCGGCAACGACCAATCGACCGTGTAGATACCGGGCAGACTCACATCAAACGGGGGCAGCGGCACGCCGTCAAGCGTCAACGACATGGTCGCTAACGGATAGGCGCCAGCCGCCAAGTCCTCCAGGCGCGGGACGATGATCGCCGTCCCCATTAGCTGTAGTTCGCGCTCGGTGAACGGATTAGCGCCCGGCTGCCCCAACGCTACCGTTAGCCGCAGCGTGCCAGGCGAAAGCGGGTCGGGCGAGAGCGGGTCCGCGATGTCAGTCGGCACGATCTGATAATGCAACACGGGCGGCGGTGGCAGCGGGCGCGGCGGCGGGACCAGCGCAAAATCAGTGAGCGGCCCGAATCGGCCGAAATAGTCGGCAGCATGGACGCGATAGGTGATCTCGCCAGCTTCGGCCGGCAAATCCTGGTCGCTCAGCAGACCGGCCTTATTGAAGCGATAATTCGTCTGGCCCAGAATTGTCGGCTGTGCGCGCTGCGTCGGTTCATATTGAGCGACGTCGAGCAGTTGGTGGCGCGTCTGCCACGTGCCATCACGCAGCAGCGCCTGGGCGGAGAGCGTCGTCGCTGGCGCACCAGGAAAGACAAATGTCGTCCGGTAACGGTCCGCAGGCTGATTGTTGCTGCCCGTTTGCCAGCGATGGTCGCGCAGCACAGGGGGCGCCAGCGTTGGTGGCAGCCAGGGGCGCACCGGCGCTGCCAGCGTGATAAACGGTGCGACAAGCAGCTCTTCTTCACGCGCCAGAGTGCTGCTCTCTTCCAACTCGGCCGCCCAGTCCCGGTCATCGGCCTGCACCCTTAACGCCGCTGTCAGGAACTCCATAAGGGAGCCAGCCTGGGGATCCGGTTCGTCATGCAGGCTAGTCAGATCGACGCCGCGCGACAGCAACGCGCGTGGCTCTAGGGCAAACAAACCTACTACCGCTAACGTATCCCAATAGTCGTGATGATCAAGCGCGGCCTCGTCCTCAATCAAGTCGGCAAAGCCGCAGACACGCGCCAAGCCGGGGTCGAACAGTGCCATTTGCAGCTGCGCCAGCCGCCCCGCGCTAACGTGGTGTGTCTTGCCATCCACACCGGTGAACGACTGCGCGTTGCGCTGCTCCCAAGGTAATGCCACGTCGCTGACGAGATTTTCCATCAGCTGCAGCAGGCCGCCACCCAAATCGTCGCGTAAACCTAGCACCGCCTCCAGTCGCACTTTCTCGACCGCATCATGGGGATCGACCAGTTCAAAAGGTCCGTCAGGCCGGTCTGGCGGCGTCAGGCGCAGGGGCGCACCGCGTACGGCACGGTCAATGCCGCCTGCTATGTCGTGGAGACCACTGTACCAGGGATAATGCCCGTTAATGGGCAGCCCCATCACCGTTGCATCAGCCGGATTGAGTTGATTCAGTAGATGGTCGTCATCAATAGCAATCGCGATACCGTCTAATCCCAACACGTCAGGCTCGCCCCAAACCCGCAGTTTATGCAGCACGGGCGCGGCAAATTGCCACGGTGCCTGCTCTCGCACCGCCACGATGCGGTTGTGCTGGTCCAGCAGTGCGACACGCCAGTAACGCTGATCGGGGTCGGTGAGCGTGATGCGCACCGGCCGGTGATCTTTATTGGGCATCGGCAAAATGGTCAAGTCAATATACTCGTCATACGCTTGGATGCTGAATGGCGGCGGTTCGGCAATCGGACTTGTGCACCGAAAGACGGCAAATGGCGCGAGCGGAAAGCTGGCGCCCAGACCGGCAAAGACGCGCAAGTGTGTCCCCCAAACGAGATCGGGATCATCTTCGTAGACACCATAGGCATAGGCAGCGAACAGTTCTGGTGGGGCAAACAAACCTTTCATGCTTCATCCTCGGCAAAAGCGGGTCTGGCTGGCAGTGCCAACGTTGCGTTAAACGTCGTCGAGCCGTCCCTGCAGTGTAAAACGAGGCGCGCCGCGCCGGCTGCCACGTCGGTGGGGGTAGAGGTGACAAACAACAGGCGCTGCGCAGTGCGGTCGTGGTGCAGTGTGAATGTCACGGTGGCGCCGTCCAGTGTCAACCCACTGATGTCAACGCGCTTCGGCTGGGTAATCGACTCCGGCGTTTCAATTTGCCCACCGGCCAACACGCGCTCCGGCCGGATAATCGGCTCCGGCGACTCTATTAGCACACCGGCCAACAGCCAGTTACCGGCATCATCGACCGACCAGAGGCGGCTGAGGCGCGGTGCTTCGCTGACTGGCCAGTCGTTTATGCCGAGTGCCGCCAGTGCCTCGACCAGTGCCTGGTCATCCCTGGCGGTGGACCGGGTAGCCACGTCGGCCGCTGCCGTAACCACCAGATCGCCACTGAAGACGGTCTGGCCATCTGTACCCGGCAGCACCGACCAGCCTAGCCCAGCGACCATCTCCTGTGGATTACGCCAGCGCGAGGTGCGGAAGGTGACCCCCGGGAGCCGACCTGGAGCATGCCAGGCATCATTCTCGGGCGACGCTTGCACAAAAACCTCATACCATGCTTCCGGCGCCAACGGCAGCTCCAGGCTGGCAGTCGCACCCGGCGTCGGTTGCAGACAAGGGGAATTGACCGCCAGATCATAGCGCCGGCGGTCGGCCGCCGTTGTCAGAAAGGCGGGGTTGGTGATAGCTGACCACACCAGCGGATACGGTGCGGGCAGGTCTGGTTCGTTCCGGTCGGTGCGGCGCACCCCCACGCCGAGCAGGTAGCCATAGGCCTCCGCCAGAGCTGCTACATGGTCCTGCGAAAAGTGTGCACGCAGCGGGTCGTCGCAAAAGAAAAACAGCTCGCTTTGTGCCGGTTCGTAGCCGGACAAGTACCGCTGCAACATTTGCGGCTCAAATTGACTCTGCTGGCGGGAGAGGTAGATGGGGAACTTATCGTCGCGCGGCTGCGCTGCGACGGCGTGCCCGGTGGTGCGGAAGAACAGTTGACGGTTGGTGGTACGCTCGGCACCGCCTGTCGGCGTGTACACAAACTTGTTGGGGCGCGTCTCAACCAATCGGCGCTGGCCGGTCTCATCCTGGTCATACAGCTTGCCATCCCAGTGCATGTCGATATCGAGACGATAGAGTTTGCCTGCCTCAAGAATCGTGCGCGTGGCTGGCGTATTGTTTCCCAGAGCTTGCCCGGGGCCGGCCAAAAATGCTTCCTTTTGCCATTTCGTTTGCTGGGCGATAGCCTGCTGCTCAGCGTGTGCTGCAGCCAGCGCCGTCAGCGTAATACCACCAACACCAGCAATACCCAGGCGCATGTTGAACGGCATGTCCATTGTCAACCAGCGCACGGCGCGCGGCGGCGGCCTGTTCAACAGATCGCCTTCGTAATCGGGTGCTGCCAGCTGCACGATGCCCCAATCTGGGTCATCAGTAGCAGGATCTTCGTGGACGGCAGCAATAGGCCAGAGCACTCCGTGATTATCCAAGACCAGAACCCCATCCTCTCCCACATATTCAGGATCGGTCACAAGCAGCAACATACCGTTGACGACCGGCTCACTGAGCATCAGACGCAATCGCTGGCGCTTAAAGGCGGAAGCTCGCTCCGCCTCTTCCGGCAGCTGCAGGTCAGGTGCCAGGAGATAGCCATCAAATGAGCGTTCAATCTCCTGCGGCGGCTGCCAGGCAACCGGCATCGCCTCCACTAAAGTAAACGGCTGCGGCAGCGTCGTGCGTCCATCGAGCGGCTGCTCTTCGTCGGTAGGTGTCACACCTGCGTGAGTAAGCTGGGCCGTAAATTGGCTGACGAGCGGATCACTGCTAACGATATCGGTCGGCAGGTAAATGCCAGCGCGCCTCGGCACGGCCGAAAAGCCCAGTGCCCAACCGGGTAGCGGGCGCGGCTTGCGTTGGCAAAAGTCGGCCGCCTCCTGCAATGGATCGGGCTTCAGTCCGCTGCCGCCATCGGCCAGCCGATTGACCCATAATGTGCCGCTAGTAGAGAACAAGACAAGCTCGCTGATGTCGCCGCCCGGCGCACTTCGTGGTGCTTGCCAGCACGCGGCAAGCTGGCCCATCGTCTGTATATTTTCGACGTAGGGGTCCGGCTCATCCGTAACGTCGAAAAGCTCCAACCGCGTTACGTGCCACTCGTAATTGAGCATTTGGCTGCCGACGGTGTTGATCTTTGGCTTGTTCTCGATGACACCGGGAAATTGGCTGGCGGCGGTGTTGGCAATCTGCGGCACAATGGCAAACGGCAGCGAGACGTAGGCATCGGGCCAGACGTGCATATCGGCAGTAATTACATTCGGATCCTCCACCAGCGGCGCGACGACGCGGTAGCTGTCGTCCGTCAGCGTGCCGAGCGTGCCGATGCGCTTGCCGTCCTGATCAACCCGATCGAGCGGATGGCGGTCGGCGTCGGGCAGAACGAGCTTTGGCTCCTTGTCGCCAAAGGAAATGGTGATCGTCTCTTCCAGCTCATCAAACAGCAGGTCGATGCGCCCGGTCACCTGCGCCCAGAAATATTTCTCCCACTCGTCTAACTGCTTCTGCGCCCGGAATTTGACGATCGAGTCAACACCGAGCGAAAACGGCCCCAAGTGCAGGCTGCCACCGGCGCGACCAAAGCCGGCCAGCGTCGGCGGCTTTGTACCCAGCAGTAAGTCGAGGCTGGCATAGAGCTCGGCCCAGGCAACCGGCGCGGCACCAAATATCGCCTGTATACCAAAGCCAAAGGCGACAATATAGCCGTCATAGGTCTGAGGAAGGATGTTAGAACGGCCATGCGGCCAGCCCCTGATACCGTTGCCGCGCATCATCAGGTATGCATCCGCGCCCGCGTCCAGGATGTCCGGCAGTACGCGTGCGGCGATCGGTCCGATCTGGCGGCCTTCGTGGGGCGCGCCGTCGGCGCCCAGGTAGAGATACCAATTACTCTTAACGCCAGTAATCGGGAAGTAGCCGGCCAGCGGCACGCGCACTTCCAGCAGCGGCAGCAGGTCAACGCTGCCGATGACGGCGAAACTAACCGCCGCGCTGTCGATGCCGAGGAAGCCGATATAGCTAACGCCTTTACTCGGTGGGTAGCTGGGGTTAGTTATGCGTACGCGCGGTGCCAGCACACGGCCGTTGAGGCCCGCACGCACGGCAACGTCCGGCACAGTGAGCATCAGACCGGCCTTGGCCGAAAAGGAATGCCCCATATCCGGCAGCGTCGCGACGACCGCATCAAAGCCAAATGTCGACTGGTCGTCGGCCGACTTAAAGCTGTTTTTGTCTTTCTTCTGCCACTGCAACTGGCTCAGGATCGGGTCGGCTTCGACGGTCTGGCCGTCCGGCAGGTATGCCGCATAGTTGGGCCGTGCCGAAAAGCCAACGAGCCCCCCGAGGCCGAACAAGCCCAGGCCGGAGTTAGCGAGCGGAATCGGCGCCGGCAGCTCGACGTCCAGCGTCAGTACGATAAGCGGCGGATCGTAAACGAAGCCGGCATCGACGACGACCTTAAGCGGGTCGATGGTGGCGCTCAGTGCGGCGGAGACAGGAGTACCGAGGTGAAGTTGGCCTTCGCCGCTGATCACCTCAGCGATGTTCAGCCCAACCGTTAGGCCGGCCAGCGACACCACTGGTTCGCCGTCGACGAGCGTGGCGCGCAGCGTTGCGCCGGAAACGCGGATCGGGCCGAGGTTGAGCTTAAAGCGCAGATCAACCTCCACCCACAGCGAGCCGCGCCCGGAGCGGCTGCCCAGCACGTCAAACAGGTTATCCAGCCCCTCCAGATTCCAGGCGCCGGGGTCTTCGACCTCCATCTCGGCGCGGCTATAGTCGAGGTCGACCATGTCCAATCCGCTGCGGGTGAGGTCAACGTTCATTGTGACGCGCCGAACGCGAATGCGCAGCGGCCGGTTGGGGTTCATCTTCACAGCAAGGGCGCCGCCGGGAATTGACAACCCCGTGACGCGCGCGGTGACGGTGTAATCGAGCGTTACTGCTACCGTTTCGCCAACCGGCAGACCATGCCCGGTCGAAACGAGCTCGACGCCGTGCAGCACAAAGCGACTCTCATCCTCAAACAACATGCTGATAGCCGCGCCGGCCGCCGCCAGCGTACTCAGCAGCACGCTGCCGTCAGCCTCGCTTTGGGCATTGCCGTTCGCCATCAGTGAGGTGGCAAAGGCGGCAGCCATGTTGAAAATCTTAGCCGGGTCGGCCCCACTGGTCGACGTAACCGACACAAGGCCTGCGTCCCCCTGCCCTGCCAAAGCCAGACCAATGCGAAACACGCTTGGGTTACGCGTTGGGTCACGCGCGACTGTCAGCGTCAAGCGCAGCGGTCTGCCAGCAGCAAAAGTTAGCGGTGCGCCTGCCAGATCGGCCTGGGCGCCGTCTAGCGGCAGCGTCATACTGGCGGAAATCAGGGTCGGCACGAATCCGGAGAGGCCCTCGGCGGTTGGGTCGAGGCATTCAATCCGTAGGCTGTAGCCGGGACGCGCTGGTCGGTTGCCCGCAGCCGGCCGCTCTGGCACCTCGCTGGTGAGGACAAGGTTAGCTCCGCCGGGGCCAGTCGGCAGCGCCAGGTAGCCGTTGATGGGTGTGCCGCCAAAAAGCGGAATAGAAGGGGGCAGATAAAAGGTGAGTTGGCGCGCTAACAGACCGCGCCAGGCCTCTTCGTCGGCCGGCAGGCGGTCGATCTGCGGTGTGATGCCGGTAACACCCTGGCCAGGCGCGGCCGCCTCCTCACTCTCGTCCAGCGCCAGCCCATCCGGTAGGCTGAAGCCGATGCCTGAATTGCCAAACATGACCGTATCCGGCTTGAGTCCCAACTTGACGATGCCCGCAGTTGAGTCGGTGTCTGGCGTCAGGCGCAGCGTCGCCGGGGCGGTGGGCGTTGCGCTGATCAGCAGCGCCGGGCCGAGGGTGGCGCCGGCCTCGGCCGATTTGCTGACCAGTATGGGCTTGTCTGGCAGGGATTTCAGCGTGACCACGCCCTCGTCGTCAGTATCTGCCTCCGCTCCGGTCAGCACCAAACCTGGGACGCTGCGCACGAAGTCAAAGACGAATTCAACCTGACGGTGATCGGCCAGGACTAACCAGAAGTCAAAGCCGGTGGGTTCGACGGGCGGGTTGAATTTGAGCTTGTACGGCAGTGCGCCGAGTGGCTCAGTCGGCAGTGCCAGCGCAAAGTCAAAACCAGGCAGCGGGCTTTTGCCAATGTCGCCGACTACGGTGACGTTGCGACCGGCCAAGATGCCGTCATCCGGCATTTGCGGCAGCTCGTTGGGCGGCGCACCGTCCTCCAGCGCCGAAAGCAGCAGCTCGATTTGTGGAGTCAGCATGACATGGGCCAGCACGCCATATTGTTTAAGCAGATTGATGATTGTTGTACCCACGGAGACCTCCTAAGATAGTCAGGAGCTGTTGTTGCGAGCACTATACGATGTGGTCAATATTGTCTGAGAAGCACCAGTATGAGGTGCAAAGGCGATCGATGATGCAGGAATTGGGCGAGATAGGTGTTTTACTGTTACCATCGCCGCGGATAAGATCGGAGAAAAAATAGACTAACCGCGTTTGATGTCTGTACTTCGCGCTATCATACAAGGTTGCGAAAAATACTTCAAGTGGTCAATTGCCTAATTGCCTGAGTGAAGTAGAAACTCGTTAGGGAAAAATATAGACAAAAAGTGCCTCACGTGATTTTCTTTTAAGTCGATAAAAACCAAACGAAACCACAGGAGGCTCAAATGGATTTTAACTCAAAGTAGGCCAAGTGACGTGAAAACGGGAAAGTGGACACGGGAATAACTCAGACTTGAATACAATAGAATCCAAAAAAACCGTGTCAAAAACAAGATACGATTTTCACCTAAATTGAAACAATGTAATTCGGACCTATTGTTTGTGATTTATTTTCCAGCAAAGTGAGACATAGCGCCAAAGTAACTTTTGTGTAGCTGCTCTGTAATAATCATTAATGAACTTTCATACAAAAGGACGCCTCTGGTGTAGCACTACCATTGTTCTATGAAGGGGTGCGATATTCTGCTGCAACTAAACTGAAATCAAGATGAAACCCGGAGTTTTTTACGTTGAAAGAAGTTCGCTGCCCAGTGTGGATGGGTTTCGCAAAACTCCTGTTTTCAAGCTGAACGCAGTTTAGTAGATCAACTTTGAGGGGTACCTCAGATTTCATTCGATCAAATCGTATGCCGAATCTGAGGTATTCTCATGTCCACTTTCCCGGTGTCACGTCACTTTTGAACAGGCGGCTGTTCAACCGAACAATTTGAGTTATTTCAGTGTCCACTTTCCGATATAACGTCATGTGACATCGTAACTACCAAGCAGATTTTTATGGGCAGTTTGCCGATACGCCTCCCCCACTATAAGTACAGATGTCGATTACCTGTGAACTTGAGTTTCGAAGCGTGGCCGTATCGCCTGTATTGTTCCAAATGGCACTACCACGTCCCCAGTATAAATCTGTAACGGAGTTCGCCCCGGATTTTGTCCACACGCGAACAGATGCACTTGGAGCAAGCACGAAGTTGGGAAAAACATAAGCGGTACTGGCAGCATCCGAAAGCACCCATCCTGTCATATTCTCAGCAGTCCCTCCCTGATTGGTAATGGTCACATACTCCCCGGCAACATCATCGCCGGATGGATCATAAACAATGGTGGTTATCTGCACGTTGGCTGGCGCCGTCGTGGTAGGTGTAGGCGTTGAAGAAGGGTCACTCATCAGAACGATCGGGAGATAGATGGTGCCACCGAGATTACAACCAGCGCTTGAAGGAATTGCATCCCAGAGCGTCTCCCAGGCGCCAGCATAGGCAGCGACCGCATCTGCATCATGGAAGATTAATGTATTCTCGTCATTGCTGTTCGCCCCTGAGCTGGACCAATTCATCGATCCAGTTACTAATACCGGCGAGGTGCTACCGGCGTCAATGATCATGTATTTGTTGTGCAGGATGCCACTAAATGTGTCTCGTTTGAGGGCGACCCCAGCGCTGCACAGCGTCTCGTCTTCCGAGTATTGATTGCCTGCACCAAGGGCATCCCATAAACCACGTACCACCACCCCACGGTTACGGGCCGCAATCAGAGCGTCTCTCAAGGCATCGTCGGTAAATGAAAAGATGGAAAAAGCGATAGTGTATTGCGCATTGTTAACTTCGGTGATCAGCTCGGTTAAGGCACCATTAGAGGGTGAGAAGTAGATTTCCAGGTCCGAGCTTTTTAGCCGCGAATTTCGCGAATTAGCGCGAAACGGCATTGAAATTCGTGAAAATTCGCGTCATTCGCGGCCCATTAATCAGTAAATGCGTAAGTCCTGCTCTGATACATAAAACAATAATTGGGCTTCCCCCGAAAAACGGGGGAAGGTCACCATGAGCACGAAAAGTGCAAAAGAGCCACTAAAATGGGGGAAGGTCAGACATCAAGCTGCCTTTTTAGGTAGCAACTTGGGTTAACCAATGGACCTATTAGACGAAAGATTTTCTTATTAGTCAATTACCACCACCAAAGGTGGTGGCTTGAAATAATGCACCTAGAAGGTGCGATGGTGCTTACCTAGTCAAACAACTTACCTTGTGTGGCTTCCGCGTCGCTCTCTTTCTTGTGTTGCCACCTTACATACTTGCGGATGCGTTCCTCATCCAAACCAATGGTACTGACACAATACCCTCGTGACCAAAGGTGTTGTCCCCAGTACCGTTTCCGCAATTGCGCAAATCGGTCAAAGGTTCGCAGGGCCAGTTTACCTTTCAGGAATCCCATGAATTCCGATACCGCATACTTGGGTGGCAGGGACACCACTAGATGGATATGGTCTTCTTGAATGTTCACTTCCAATACTTCGACGCCATCTTTTTGACTGCACAGTTGGTAGATCTGCTCTTTGAGATACGTTGCCACTTCCTTCTGCAGGATTTTGTACCGATACTTTGGACAGAATACGATGTGATACTTGCACTCATACAACGAGTGGGCTAACTTCTTGAATTGACGAGTAGTCATTGTCTATCTCCTATTAGTTTCGCACCTTCTAGGTAGATAGATACTACTCGTCACAATCAATACACTGGTGGAACCATTACTTTTTCCACTGCCAGAGGCAGTGGTTTAATCTGATTAATTAATCATTTTTCTTTCTTGTTTAGCTGGTTGACTGCCTTCCTGCCTGACAAACTGCTACAATGGCTGCTAACAGGCGGCTGCCGGTGTTTGTGTCACCATCATTTTTCGGCTTAAATTCCAAATAGATTCCGCACACGATCGGCTCAGTCCAACACGGTTTATGCGGCGGCTTCCTTGTTGGTTCTTGGAAGGTTCTTTCTGAGCAGCGCCGCATCAATCCTTAATCGTTGGCTGGGCAAATGTTCAAGCGTTGGCAAGCGATCATTACAGTCGAATAGAACCAAACTACTATCTCAACTTTATGATTATGATATATAGTAACCATGCAATAACCAGTTAGTGACTTTCTGATTGGTCCAATCTCGTCAAGTTAAAAACCAACGGTTACTTAAGGATTTAATTTTATGAAGCCTCACTTTAGCGAAAGAGGTCAAGGATTAGTTGAATATGCCCTTGTAGTATTCATGTTTGTCCTAATATTTGGTTTACCTTATGTTGTAAGTAAATATACAGAATTTACATATTTACAATGTTGTGGAATCTGGATACTCATAGGGCTAGGGGGAATAGTGGTGCAAAAGATCAGCTCAAGCAAAATATCGGAATAAAAATTCTTCAATGTCATTAACGTAACTTTTGTGCAATCAGAGCCAAAATGGCTCAAAAATGCGAAAAACAAATGTCTTTAAAAAGCGGTAAGGGCAATTGAACCACTCCTCCGCCAAAACGCAGGGAATAGCCTGCATAGCAACTCTGCGCAGTGAACATTAACAACCAAATATCACCTTGCCTTTGCACCCAGGCTGAAGTGTGGGCGGCCACTTGCACCATTTGCTTGACCGATGTCGTCGCAAAGGGCGTCGGTTGCGCTGATTGGACCAGCCACCAGCCGGCAAAACGGACGAAATTGGCCGCAAAACAGGCCAAATGCTCCTGCAAGAGCAATGCTTCCGGCGAGCGCACCTTCAAATGATGCATCTGGAAGACATTCTTGCCCTCTTTGATGCCTGCCTCAATGGTTTGACGGCCGTTGTAGGTATGGAACCAGCCATCCAGGTCGGCCACGACATCTGTTTGGCCATAGTGGAGCAATGTGGCTCGCTGCACCGTGTCACCGGTGTGGTAATGGAGCAAGGCGACATCTAATGGATAGGCGAAATAGCCATCTACAGTCGTATGGCGCCAGGCCGTCATGATGGCATTGCGGCCCACCTGGGTCCATTCTGTTTCGGTCGTCACCGCTGCGCTAAACGCCTCTCGTACAGTGGCAAAGCGACCGCGCGTGTAGACCTTGTAACCCATTTCAATCAGCCAATAGATGTTTTCCCGGTCGGTAAACCCACCATCGAGCCGAAACGTGGCCCGAATGGGATTGAGATTGGCGGCATTGTCGGCCACAAGCTGCTGGTAATGGGCTTGCAAACGGTCCACTTCCGCTTGGGTAGCGTCAAAACGGGCTCCATGCCACGCCAGACGACGCTGGGCAACGTCTACTGCCTTTTGACAACGGGGTAAGCGTTTCGTAAAGATAGCCATCTTGTGCTGGGCTCGTGTTAACTGGCAATGGGCCGTCTGTGGCCGACTTTCGCCTTCGTAGTCAGCTGTCAAGGTGCCTACTTCCTGGCGCCATTGCCGCAAAAACAGCGTCGTGTCGTGCAGATTGTCCTGTGCTTGGCGATGCCGCTGGTAGCTTTCTTCCACCTTATCGGCGACCGCTTGCCAGGCGGCTTGGGCCGCAGCTAAGCGTTTGGCCAACAGTTCCGCGCGACGTCGGGGACGGCAACCTGTGCGTGCTTCGGCGGCTCTGATCAATGCCTGGGTGCGGGGTATGCTTCGTTTGCGGCGTGTGGGTGCGCGTTTTTTGCTTCAGGGGGATACCTTCGATGGCCTCAACCAAGCCCAGACGCTGCGCATACAAGCCCCAAATGACCAGCATGGCGTGTTGCGTCATTTGTTGGCTGATTTCCGGTGATGTTTGTATTGGACTCATAGCAACCTCGTGGTGAAGAATTGCTATGAGCCTGCCACTTTTAAGCAGTTTGTAAAGGTTCAACTTTTATTTTCGGCGTTTTTTTACGATTTCGCCGTCAATTGCACAAAATTTACGTTAAAGAAGTGCATTTTGAAAATTAAAAAGATCTGAATTTAAACCTTGAAGATAGCAAGAAATTACAGGGGCTAGCCCAGAGTGATTGTTTGGTAGAAATTATGCTTCTGTTTATTTTTTACTGTCAAATCGGTTGAGACATCCATGGGGAAGCAGAACTGTCAAGCCTACACACGTATTTTTTTCCTTACATTTATTTTCAGTTTGCTAGGATGGTTTCAGTATGGAAGTTTAAAAGATGGACTAGTTGTAGGATTCCTCACTTTTATCACCCAGTTGATAAGTAATGGTAGCAGTGGTTTACCTTTCATTGGTCCGGTAATTTATTGGTTTGTCGTAGAGGGGATTGTCATCCCAAATATTCTAAACCAGTTTGAAATTGACCCTTCTTGGATAACCTCTTCAATACTTTGGATAGGCTTTATTTTATCAATATTTGGCAATTTTCTTACTCTAAAATTCATCTTGAGAGATCGTCACCATCTATTTGCCTATTTTGATGACATTGATGAAGATCAGCATCGAAAAATAATCGATGCTGAACAAAAGGGTGATTTGCAAACACTTTTGAATACTCTCAAAGGAAAGAAAAATATTCGCAATATAGATGAACCAGACGAGAGCAGACTGATCAACTATGTCTCAAAAAAAATGGGGGCATCTCATCTTGCGGCAAGGAACTGTAACGACATAGGCCACATTTATAGTGTCATGGGAAATTATGATGAGGCGCTTGCATGGTATCAAAAAGCACTTAGTCTTTTTGAGCAGTTGAATGAATTAAATGAGATTGGAATTATTCACAATAATATTGGGCATATATATCAAGCTCAATACAAATTTGAACTGTCTCGATTATCCTTAGAAAAATCACTGGCTATTCTTCAAAAAACCAATAATTTGCAAGGTATGTCGGCTGTTTGCAATAACATGGGGAGATTACGTCGAGCTATGGGGGATTACGATGACGCTCTAGACCTGTTTTTGGAGGCATTGCGTCTCAAAGAGATTGATGGAGAACAGGCTAGTATAGCTATTTCTTGTAATTATATTGGGGAAACATATTACTTTAAAGATGCACTTGAAGAAGGCCAACTAGCCCAGTCACGTGATTGGTACATGCGGGGATTAGATGTATTAAAAAAAGTAAAGCGACCAGATATTGAGTTAAAACTGCATGTAAATCTCGGTAATCTATATGCTTTTAATCAAAGAAACCATGAACTAGTGCGGTTTGGCAAAAATGCGTATGCAGTAAAATATGTTAACGGCCAAACTATTACAGTACAGCGCAGAACGATTGTGCCGCACATAAATTTGCGGCATGCTACATTAGCTTACCAATATTATCAGCGTGGAATTGATTTGATCGAGCAGGTGAGAACTTATATTGGTACCGAAGAAAATCGAATAAGTTACTTAACAGATAAAGAAGATGTTTATGTAAGTATGGTGCTTGTTTGCCTGAGTCTCGAACGCTTTGCTGAAGCATTCACTTACATGGAACGAAGTAAATCGCGGACCTTAGTAGATATGTTAGCAAGTGACCGTCCTCACTTAAATCGAAAGAAAAGAGATCTTCTGTATAGTGCGTTTAGAGACAATTTTGACGATACTCTTTTTGTCCGTAAAAATGAATTAGAATCCCATATTGCAAGCCTAAACCGTCAATGTGAGTTTCCAAGATATTCTAAAATACAGCAAGACGTTGCTATAGAGTTAGAAAAATGTATGAGTGAACTCGCGAAAATTAACCTAGAGATAAAATCTAGTGCATTTGAGTCAATCACATTAAAGGTTGTGCCATCAATAGACTTCGAGGTGCTTCACAAGCAAATAAAAGAAGGAGCTGCTGACACAGGCGAACGACCATTACTTGTCAACTATTTTATCGCTAAAGATGAAATCATTATTTTTCTGCTACCAGCTTATAATGGGCCTCCCACTTTGACAACATTTCGAGTTCGTTGGCCTCAGACCGAACGCCGAACATGGATAGAGAATTTTTTTTACAAGTTTGAACGTCGTAGCCAAGCAACTCAAAAAGACTTATCTGCATTATATAAGATTCTTATAAATCCATGGTTTGAAGCTATTCAATCATGGTCGAACCAGCCCACCTTGCTTCATTTTTCGGCACATGGAGAACTCCATGCTTTGCCGCTTCATGCTGCTTACGATGATTCCCGCCAACGTTTCCTTATTGAGGATTATCCTATTGCATACACACCCGCTACGAGCCTGCTTCATTTTTGGCAAACACATGAAAAACGAAATGGAGTCAATGGTACATCTGCTATGATCTTTGGTAATCCTACTAAGGATTTACCTGGTGCGGAAAAAGAAGCAAAGGCCGTTGCTGAATTTTGGCAGACCAAGCCTTATTTGCAAGAATCCGCTCAAAGAGACTATCTATTAGAGATAGATTCATCCCGAAATATAGGTGTATTACATTTGGCATGTCATGGAATTTTTAGGTCTGATCAACCTATTCTTAGTCATTTACTTTTTGCGGATAATATCTCCCTTGACCTTAATGATATCATGAGCCTTGAGTTGGATCAGGTTAAGTTGGTTGTCTTGAGTGCTTGCAAGAGTGCAATTAGTGAACGACGCGCCGGTGATGAACTTATTGGTTTAACTCGCTCATTCTTATACGCAGGCACTCCTTCAGTTATAGCAAGCCTGTGGAATGTCAACGATCAGTCCACTTCTAAAGTAATGGTTAGCTTTTATAATTATTGGAATAGTGGGACTGAAAGCAAAGCACGTGCTTTACAGAAAGCCCAAATAGACTATATTAATCGTTCCAAACAAATGCCAGAAGAAGAAGCTTATCGGCATTTTCACCCATACTATTGGGCACCCTTTATTTTAGTGGGTGATTGGCTATGAGTTAGCAAGGAAAGTATTAATGCAACAAGAAATCTTTATTGAGACGAATATAATTCCTTTATCTGAACTATACACCACTTTACGTGAATCTCTTGACTCACAAGATGATATTAAACTCATGTTGCTAGATGACCAGAATAGATCGTATCTAAGTTCTCCTGAAGTCTTGGTAGCTTTGATAAGTTTTGGAAGTGCGACTCTGAGTGCTTTCATCATAGGATTGCTGAATATTTTTGGAAATAAGGTGCAAGGAACAGTCGTTATTAAAGTTGAGGATGGAGACGATGGCTCTATTCATTTAGAGTTTCCATCTAATATTTCTGAAGAAAGACTCTTTCCAATTATAGAACAATTGAAGAAAATGAATGTGCCAATTATCAAGGTTTACAAACAAGGTGATATTTCATAAGTCGCAATGAGGTCGCGACCTTTGCTCCGTTGTGTCATTCATCATTAACGAACTTACATACAAAAGGGCTGTGCTGGCAACCTTACTCATCCGTGCTAAAAACTGAGTAATGAACCAGGTATATTGAAGCTGGCGTCGAATGGTAGTTAAAATGCTCACATTTGGCACGATTCTGACCTGATTTTCGGACGGATGAACAAGGTTGCCAGGACAGGGGACAAATGGCCTTGTCCGGTGCGGTGGCGGAAGCCGTTACCGGCCGCTGGCTTTCAGGGTGCTGGGCGACTTTCATTGGGATGTTTTCTCTCTTGAATTGCCTCATCTTACCCCTGTTTACGGCCGTTTGCCAGTGTTCGTCGCCGGTAGACTGCCGGACAACACCCCCGCTCTCTTCACCTGACTCCCAAAGAAAATGGAAAAAGACAATGAAAAAGAAGCAGTTACTTCTTGGCCTATGTCTCTAGCTGTTGTTCATTGGCTTCGCCATCCTGATCCGCTTTTGGGCGCAGGCGCTGAACCTTTAACTCGATCGGTGTAGCAACTACTCGTTTCTCAACTCTTCCAAGGTTTCATTGTCAAATGGGTTTCGCTCCTCCTCTAAAGCTAATATCCACTCCTCACGTTGAGGAATATATACCTCAAATCTATCTCTTCCTCTAGCCCAATTTATAAAGATCTGAAAATCTTCTATCGCTCCCACCAAGTCGCCAAGTAATGCACGAGCCACTCCCCGACTATCATGGATAGTGCCATCTTCTTCCCCATTTAATTCTACGGCCTGATCGCAATACCCTATGACATTGGCAGCTTGTCCCCAAAGGCTTCCGAACCAGCACAATCCATTCAAGAAACCAGCAGAAATTTCTAGGTTGGGATCAAGCATCTGAGCTCTATCATAAGCTGCTATCGCCTCTGCCACATGACCCTGCTGTACAAGATCAAAGCTCTCGCCGACGAAAAATGGTGCAGCTAGTTCACCCGCCTGTATTTCTGGATCAATGCTTAGATTAAGGTTAAGTTCCAGCGCCTCTTCATAAAGCGTAATGGCACGATCAACCTCTCCAGTTCTTGCAAACTCATTTCCTTCTTCCATGAGAGCCTCAGCCGCAATACGCTTTGCCTCTATTTCCGAAACTATATCTAATTCTGAATCAAGTTCCAGTGCCTCTTCAAAGATTGCTATCGCCCGCTCAATCTCGCCCGCTCTGGCGAGACGCTCACCCTCCTCCATGAGAGATTCCGCCGCAATACGCTTTGCCTCTGTTTCCGGAACCATATCTAATTCTGGATTCAGTTCCAGTGCCTCTTCAAAGATTGCTATCGCCCGCTCAATCTCGCCCGCTTTAGCGAGGCGCTCACCCTCCTCCATGAGAGCTTCGACTGCAAGTTGCTTTGCATATTTCTCAGGGTCTATATCTATGTTAGGATTTACTTCAATTGCTTTTTCAAATTGGGTAATCGCTCCAAGAATATTACCATCTCGCGCTAAACTTCTACCGAAATTGAGGATGTTATTGACAAAACTAGGATGGATCGGAAGATCTGGACAAGTCTTGCGATATTCTTCGTCTGGAAAATATTGTTCCCATTCTTGATAGGTGAAGTTACGCCCAGCGACTCGACAACCTATGGTAACCAGATCGTCCAACTCTATGCGCCAAAGTCTTGCATTATCGTTATTGGCAGTAGCGAGCCACTCGCCATCGGGACTAAATGCAATTGCGTTGATTGCGCTCCCACTTACTAAAGTTATGGGAGCTAAAGAAGAGTCTATAATAGCCCATATGTAAACCTTATCCCATTGGGTAGCTGCAATCCAGCGGCTGTCAGGGCTGAATAGAATGTTATCGAGTCCACTCTCTCCATAACCGGCGAATGAGAGATCATTGTTCGTCAGCTCACCGTCTTTCCAGCCCAAAAGGTTTACAGAATCCTCTCCGATGGTAGCAAGCCAGCTCCCATCTGGACTAAAAACACCACCTCGCTGATTTTTTAAGATAATGGGATCTACAGTAGGTTTGCTATTGGCTAAACCCCATATATAAGTATCTTTGTCAACTGTAGTAGCTATCCAACGACTATTGTGGCTAATCGACATGATACCACTGGCATGACCTGATAAGGTGAACGATTCAAAAGACGAATGCTCTGCGTCTATGTTCCGCCAAAGGCGAGTAGAATGATCAGATAGTACCAACCAACGACTATCATGACTAAACCATATATCGCCAAAACTACTTTCGTAGCCAAGACGAAGAACACCAGGCTCTATGGAATCTAAGAGGTTTATTGAGGCCAAATCCCAGAGACGAATTTTATCCTCACTATAAGTAGCTACCCATTGATTGTCAGGACTAAAAGCCAATTTGTGTACAAACTGCTCATGATCGGGTAATAAGAACGAGTTAGCTACAGGATCGTCATTCTGAAGGTTCCAAAGCTGTACCGTATTTTCACTAGTTGCGCCTATCCAGTTGTTGTTCGAGCTAAATGCTAAGCTTGCAGGTGATGAATTAGCATAGTTTGATAAAACAATTGGATATGTTATGGACTCAGAAATTTCCCAATCCCAAAGTTGAACGGTTGAGCCATCAAAACTAGCAAACCAGCGATTATCAGAACTGAAAGCTACATCATGTACGATCCAGTCATGATTCGCAACAATGATTGGATTTGCAGTAGGGTCAAACGTCACTAGCTTCCAAAGATGCGATGGACCAATGGTGGGTTCATCAAAGTCCCGTTCGGTGGTTGTCAAGAGCCAATTGCTATGAGGGCTAAACTTCAAAGAGGCAACACTAGCTTCAATACCCGTCAGGTAAACGGGTTTAACAAGTAAGTCATATTCTAAAAGCACCATATTTAGCTGTCTACTCGTTGTCAGGTTTAGTCGCCAAAGCGTAATATCAGTCCCGCCTTTTCCTGCAAGCCAACGACCATCTGGACTATATGAGAGGGATTCTATTGGATGCTCAAATTCTAATGGCACCATCGGCTCGTCAATTGAATGTAACTCCGCTAAATCCCAAATACCATCTTCCGTAGCCAACCAAAAACCATCAGGACTAAAAGCAATGGCTTCACCGTGAAAAGAAATGGGATTATTCGCAAAATTTGGCAAGGTCAAATCCCATAGGACGAAGCCAAATGATTCAGAAGTAATGAGCCAGCTACTATCGGGACTGAACTGGATATCGTCCAGACTGCCAAAAAAATCAAAGTCTAGCGTAAGCGGTTCGGTACTCTGGCTAAGGTTTGACAACCTCCAGAGATGGACGAAATATTCAAATTCGCGCCTAACTCCAACAACTAGCCACCCACCATTAGGGCTAAAGCTTAACTCAACTATAGAATCCTCCTGGCTCATGTATCTCTCCCATGGAATAAGTTCAGAGCCAAGGGCGGGATCTATAGCATTTAGGTTCCATACACGTATATCTCCATTATTGTGAACAGTAGCTAACCATTCCTCACTGGAATTGAAACGCGTATAACTAATGGGCTCCTCGTAACCACTTAGTGGGATGATAGACGAGGAGTTATCAGGTTGATTCAAGGTCTGAAGCGTTGCAACACCATTTGAGTTGACGGTGACTAGCCAATGGGCGCTGGGGCTTAAGGCAGTGTAATCAATTTCATCGCTATTACCTTGAATTACTAAAGGTTGAGTTTCTGAAGCGATTTCTGCCAAATCCCAAAGTAGAGTAGAGCCTTCCGCGTCGATGCCAACTAGCCACTTATCATCAGAACTAAAGTTGATAGTTCGAAAAATACTCTCCCCATCACGGTACAAAACAACTGAGTTGACCCCGGGGTCATTTTTTGTCATATCCCAGAGGCTAACCGTACTGCCTTTTCTACTGAACCATGACTGACTTATAGTCACAAGCCAACGGCCATTTGAACTAAAAACTGAAGTTAGAATAACATCATCAGGATTGCCGATGGGTAATCCACCTACGCTAGCCAGCGCTTGTCGGAAACTGTTTTGAGCTGAAGGTTGAGGTGGTTGATTATTAACTTCTGTGATATTAAGAGATTCAAGAGCTAACAGTAAGCCTTGCCGAGGTGAATTTTCGAGCGCTATCTGCGCCTTAGCTGCGAGTTCTTCAGCACGGATCACACGATTAAGCCGTTCTACTTCTGCTTTCGCAGCCTCAGACTCCGCAGCGCGCGTACTGACAATTATGGCATTTTCATTAGCAATTGCTTCTTGGGTAGCACGTGCAGAGGCTTCTTCCTCCGCGACGATTTTAGCATTTATAGCATCTGCTCGCTGATTCAGGGCATATAAAGATGCAACAACTGCAAACACGAGAAAGATTACTAATCCAACTGTAAGGCGGCGCAATCTACCAGAAGCCTGTTTTTCTAATCTCAATTGTTCTGCCCTATGAAGTTGTTCTTCCTGTTCGCGTTTTTGCTGAGCCTGTCTTGCTAGACTCGAGTGAAGAAAATCTCTTTCAATATGGTTAAGTTCACCTGATCTCGCTCTATACCTTTCTTCTATTTCGGATAGGCGAACACCGTGATACAAATAACTTTGATCGCGGTTGTTCTTATCCCATTCATTTGCCGCTGTAGTGAAGCGCCTTCGCAAGCGTAGGTCTTCACGATTGCTGTCAAGCCATGTACGTAACTTCGGCCATTCACGAACAAGTGCTTCATGAGCAACCTCAACTGTGTCAGCATCGACTGTTATTAGGCGGGCGTCGGCAAGTACTTTGAGTACACTTTTTATATCATCACCTGATCTTGATTTTGGTATTAACTCATTTATGGCAATACGCCGGCGTGTGTCTTGTGTTCCTTCACCCAATTCTGTCAGTTGAAGAAAAATATTTTGGGCTATTAATTGCTCTTCCTTCTGTAAACTATCAAAGACGTTATCAGCTGTTTTGCCAATAGCCTTATGTATACCGCCCGATTTGGCATAGCTTGCAAAAGTCAATGCTCTACCTTCTCGCCGCTTCCACGTCTCGAGCAAAGCATGAGATAGTAAAGGGAGCACCCCTGGTTCTTCTCCCATTTCTTTCAGTAGCAAGTCCACTAATCCAGACTCTAAAGTATAGCCCAAATGATGGGCTGGCTCTTCGATAGCTAACCGTAACTCGTCAGCATTCATCTGGCCAATATACTTTTGTTTTGTTTCTAATGCTTCACGCAAACGAGAAAATTGAGCACAATATTGATAGAAATCAGCCCGCAATGCAATGATGAGTGTTGTGGGATTGCCTACTCCGGGTTCGATGGCCGTAGAGAGGTTGTTAATAAATAATTCCCTTTCTAATTCGCTTTGACAGAGGGTAAATAGCTCTTCAAACTGGTCAACAATCAAGACCAAACGCTTAGCTTGGCTTTCATAGAGGAGTTTGTGTGCATAAAGATGAAGACCTCGCGGAGAGTTAGTCATATCTTCAATCAGCGTAGCGGTTGCGGTAACAGATTCTTGATCCCTTGTTAAGGATGTTGCTAAGGCTTCTAAGGGACGAGCCGTAGGAGTAATAAGGTGAAATTGCCAAGATTTACTTTCATTGAGGGCAGTTGTGCCAGCGGGCAACTCTCGTTTATGCATTAATGCAGGTACCAATCCAGCCCGTACCAATGATGATTTGCCACTGCCGGATGCACCTATAATGGCTAAAAAGTTATTTTCATGCAGGTGTTGTACCAGCGTAGAAATAAGGGTATCTCGGCCAAAGAAAATATCCGCATCCGAAACTTCAAAATGCCTCAAACCCATGAAAGGGGGACGGACATCCTCTAGATTTTGAAGAAATGAGTTCCAATCAATTAGAGGGCGTTTATTTTTGCATGTTGTTATTAACTCAGTAATGCGATTGGTTCTTTCGCACCACGCCACCAATTCACGCACTTTGCTCTCTTTTGAGTCTCCACCAAGATTGTCAAAATCAACGTTTAGCTCGAAGCAAAGAGTTTTCAGTTCTTCTTGGTTAAAATGCTGACTCAACAAGTGTAGCAACTGAGAGCGATCTATTTCCGACCAATTACTTGATTGTCTTTCGGAAGTCATTGCAAACTCCAAATGCATGCCGAATGCAATTCCATCATACATATATGGAAAAAATAGCATTAGCTATCCTCTATATCTATGAGGGTAAAGGTTTCATGACCTATCTGAACAGAAGTTTGTTAACCAGGTGAATTACAGGCAACGGTTTCGAGCTGAGTGGCGTCCACTGAATTCTCCAAAGACAGTCCCAAAGTGCAAAGGGCTCTCTCACAAAAAGCGCAGAAGCGTCGGCCACAGCAAATGATTAGCCTCACCCAATATGGTTATTGTCCAGTTACGGTTCTAACGAAAACATATCATGACTAATACGCTTAAGCAGTTCTTGTCGCCGCTGTAAAGTGATCCGTTCCTCTCGCCTCACTGCCCGTAAAAAAACTATCCTATGGTATGTTCTCTGAATCACTATGGCAGTTACAACAAGAATGACAAGCACAATCAAAGGGTTAGCTGCAATCATTGCGAAGTAATTGAGTTGTGGATACGCAAACTTTATTACTGCATATATACTGGTGCCTAAAGCTATTAGTAGCACGACACCCACGAATTTAGCGGTCGCCGATCTGTTGTCCTGGACCTTTTCCCACTCACCGTGGTTTCCACCACTGTTCGCTTCCGGGTTTAACATGAAGTATAAATACTCTTCCTTGCCATACTTTTTTCCGAAATACTTACGTGCCACAGTGTTTTGAAAGTCGATCACCAATATGTTGACAAAGCTATATATTGCAATGCTATAGGTTATGTGACCAAAGAGAAACAAAAACCAAAATATCGGGGCCATGATTGCAACGAGCTGATCAGTAGGGACATTGATTGAAAGCAAGGTTAAAGCACCGGCAAGCACGACTCCCTCGATTGAAAAGAAACCTTGTATCATTTGAGTCATAGAGGTTTCAATCTGCCGCATATTATTGTGTAGTTCATTGAACTCAGCGATGAGAAAGTCTTCGAAGTCTGCCACCGTTATACCTTATATACGAGTATAGTGTGGGCGCTTTGTTGGACACTTATTTTCTAATAAATGTGAAATGGGCGCCAAAGCAGTTTTTTGTGTAGCTGCTCTATAATAATGATCACCAGATACCAGAAACGCATTTCTGGCCCGATGATGGATCGCATTGATCTGCATGTAGAAGTGCCGCGTGTGGAATATGAGAAGCTCACCAGCGGCCGTCGCGGTGAAACTTCGGAACGTATTCGGCAGCGCGTGGAAAAAGCCCGCCAGATCCAGGCCGAACGCTTCAGAGATCACACCCTGTACGCCAATGCCGACATGGGTCCCAGTGAAGTGCGCAACCTATGCCAGCTGGATGAAACGGGCAATCGCCTCATGAAAAGCGCCATGGCCCAGATGAACCTCAGCGCCCGTGCTTTTCACCGCATCCTCAAGGTAGCCCGCACCATTGCCGACCTGGCAGAAGCAAGCGCTATTCAGCCAGCGCACCTAGCCGAAGCGCTGCAATATCGAGGACGGGCGGGCGGACAATAAACCTGTAGTGTAATTCACCTTGTAAGTGAGGCTGAATAATCTCAACAAGTATCGTTATGCATTATAGATGAATTCTTCTGGCTCTTTAGGAACTTTTTTTTTGGGGGGTGACAAGCCGTGAAACGTGACCAGAGGGCATCACGTTTCACACCAAACCTCATGAAATCTCAAAGACCCATTCCTCGTCGTGCCTGATGAACGTCAATACAGATAGCGTCAATCAAGAGATATAGAATGAAGCAATCACCAGTGAGTAATATTGAGGAGCCAGCAACTAACCTGGCACAGATAAACAACCAACTTACTTCAAATCCATCGGACGAGATTAAGCACTATCCCCTTTCATACAACCAGCGTTCTATCTGGTTACACCATGTTTTGAATCCACAATCTGTGGCAAATAATGTGGTGCAAACCATTTATTTTCAAAACAAGATAGACATTCAGGTCTTTAGGGAAGCCCTGCAAGCGGTAACGAACAGGCATGCTGCGTTGAGAACCACTTTTGCCGAAATCGAAGGTGAGCCTGTTCAGCTGGTGCATTCACACCGTCCGGTGTTTTTTCAGCCGGAAGATGTTTCTGCCTGGAGCGAAGAAGAACTGCAGAACCGATTATCAGAGGAGAGTTACCGGCTGTTCGATTTACAGGATGGGCCATTATTCCGGGCGTTTCTTTTCTCACAGGAACCTCAAAAGCATGTTTTCTTGTTCAGCATGCACCACATCATCACCGACATGTGGTCCATCGCCATTTTTATAAAAGAGCTGTTCCATCACTACAATGAAATACAAGGCACAGCGAAAAAGAAATTTCCCCCACTCAGGCACAGCTATCAAGATTTTGTGCTTAAACAACAAGAACTGCTTAGCGGTTCAGAGGCCAGGCGTTTGCAGACATTTTGGGAGCAACAGTTACAGGGCGAGCTCCCTCTCTTAAATTTGCCAACCGATAAGCCGCCGCAGAAGTCTCTGGCGCATCAGGGTGCAGTCCACATACTGACCTTGAATGAGCAGTTATCGAAGCGCCTGGCAGAGTTAGCAAGTGGGCACAAAACCAGCCTTTTGTCTCAATTGTTTGCTGCTTATCAAATTCTTTTGCGCCGTTACAGCGGTCAGGATGATATTCTGGTGGGTTCACCGCAGGCGAACCGCACGGCCGAAACGGCACGACTCATTGGTTACTTTGTGAATCCGGTCATTCTTCGCGTTAAAGAAGAGGAGAACCCGCCATTCAGCCGCTTTGTGCGCCAAGTTCACCAGATTGTTGAGGATGCTTTTGCCCACGGCGTATACCCTCTGCAAAAAATAATGGAAGATGGACAAACCACACGGGCCACAAGCAACAGTCCGGGGCAGGCGCTGTTTCGCGTGGGATTTAGCTGGCAAAAATCGTTGAGAGTTGGCGATGATTTGATGAGTGCCGGTGCGCTTGGTGTAGCCCATAGAGGAGTGGTCGACGGATTTGATAGTGCTCCATACCCTTCACCGGCGCAGGTTTCGCCGCTGGATTTAACACTTTCTTTTGGTGAAGTGGAGCAGCAAATCGTGATCAGGTTCGAGTATCGAACGGACCTGTTCACTGAGGCGACGATTGTCCGCATGGCGGCACATTTCCAGGCCATTTTGGAACAGCTGGTAACGGCGCCTGAAACGCCCATTGCCAATTTTGCCATTCTTACGGCGGAGGAAAAGACGTTATTGGCGCAGTGGAACAGTGGCCAGCACACGGCACCGCCGGACAAGACATTCCCGGAGATGTTTGCGGCACAGGCAGCGCAAACGCCGGGGGCTGTGGCCCTGCGCTTTGGTGACCAGGCATTAACCTATGCAGCGCTGAACGGCCGTTCCAATCAACTGGCTCACTATCTGCAAAGTCTGGGCATACAAAAAGAGAGCATTGTCGGCATTTACATGGAAACCTCATTGGAGATGATTACGGCCGTACTCGCTGTCTTAAAAGCCGGAGCTGCATTCCTACCCCTCGATGCCGCTTTCCCTGCCAACCGGCTTGCCTTCATTTTTGCAGACGCGAACGTCGATTGCGTGCTGACGCAAAAACACCTTTGCCACCAACTGCCGGCAACAATTGCCAATCGGATCTGCCTGGACACCGATTGGGACAGCGCCGTTGCCCCATTACCTTCAGCAAGCCTTCCCCACACAATAGCCCAGGATGACATGGCCTACGTTATTTACACCTCTGGCTCGACGGGTCAGCCCAAAGGGGTGGGTATCAACCATCTCGGCCTAAGCAACCTGGTGCACGAACAGCGCGAATTTTTTGGTATCCAACCCGGCGAGCGCATCCTGCAATTTGCTTCATTAAGCTTCGATGCTGCGGTTTATGAACTCGCGACTGCTTTTGGCGCGGGAGCCACACTGGTATTAATTGAATCAAAAGATCGAATTCCCGGTGAGCCTCTAAATGACTTCCTGAGAAAAGAGCAGATAAATTTTGCCACGCTGCCACCCTCCAGCCTGGCCGTAACCTCAGCGCAAGGCCTGCCGCACCTGCACACCGTGGTGTCCGCCGGTGAGGCCTGCACTCAAGAGCTGGTGGAACAATGGGCAGTTGGCCGTCGCTTCGTAAACGCGTACGGTCCAACAGAAGCCACCGTCTGTGCCACCACAACGGTCATCAACCCAGGCAACCAGCCTATCTCAATCGGACGACCAATAAGGAATTTCCAGGTATTTGTGTTGGATAAATGGATGCAGCCGGTGCCCGTCGGTGTTCCAGGCGAACTATACATCGGCAGCCCGTTCAGCCTGGCCAGAGGGTATCTGAACCGCCCCGAACTGACAGCCGAAAAATTTATCCCCAACCCCTTTTACCCTCACTCGCCGTCTGAAAAACTGTTTAGAACCGGTGACCTTGTCAAATATCTGCCGGATGGCCAACTGCTGTTCTTGGGGCGGATAGATAACCAGGTAAAAATCCGCGGCTACCGCATCGAACTGGGTGAAATCGAGTCGGTTATCACCAGCCATCCATTCGTTCGCGAAGCCGTGGTCATGACCCTTGAGAGCGAACTGGATAAGAAAAGATTAGTGGCTTATTTCACGGCCGAAAAAGAAGTCCCTACCCCGGAAGATTTGCGATCGTACGTGCGCTCCCTGCTGCCAGAGTATATGGTTCCGGCCACCTTAGTCCGCATAGAGCAATTTCCGCTGACCACCAGCCGGAAAATTGATCGCCGCGCTCTGGCACAGCTACAAACTTTTAGCCAGGGAAACGCTGCCGGGAAAACCCTGCCGCAAACGCCACAGCAAGAGCTGGTTGCCGCCATTTGGCGCGAGGTCCTGCATCTGGAACAGATTGGCATTCACGACAACTTCTTTGCCCTGGGCGGGCATTCCCTGCTAGCCACGCAAATCGTTTCGCGCATCCGGGATGCGTTCCAGATTGAGCTGCCCATACACACGCTATTCGACGCGCCCACCGTGGCGGAACTGGCGGCGATTGTGGCCGAACGGCGTTCAAGTGGCACCGCGAAACCACATCTGCCGCTGGTGCCACAGCCGGTTTCAGCCCATCCGCCGCTATCATTTTCGCAGGAACGGATGTGGTTTTTGTACCAACTCAACCCCCAGAGCACAGCTTACAATATTCCCGGCGCGTTGCGGCTGTCCGGGCCACTGAATGCCGAGGCGTTGGCCTGGAGCCTGAAGCAACTCTTCAACCGCCATGAAAGTTTGCGCACCCGGTTTGTGGTTGTCGATGGCCAGCCTGCCACCTTCATTGAGCCTGATTTTGTTCTAGATATGCCCCTGGAAGATTGTCGCTCGCTGCCGCGCGATGAGCGGCAGGCGTATGTCATGCACGCGCTGGAAGAGGCCGTGCGCACGCCTTTCCAGTTAGACAAATTGCCTCTGCTTCACGTGAAGCTGTTCCAGGTGGATGATGAGGAACATATTTTGCTGGTAAACATGCACCACATCATTTCTGATCAATGGTCGATGGGTGTCTTGAGCCGGGATTTGGCAACATTTTACCAGGCTTATCTTGAAAACAAACCAGCTAAACTGCCAGATATGCCCGTTCAGGTGCGGGATTATGCGGTGTGGCAGCGCCGCCTGGCGCAAGCGGGTAGCCTGGAGGCACAGTTTACTTATTGGGCCAAACAGCTCGCTGACTTGCCGACGGTTGAAATGCCCACCGACCGGCCCCGTCCCACCGTGCAAACATATGAGGGGGCGGTGATAACCGCGCCATTGCCAGAGCCAGTGCGCACTGGCTTGCAGCAGTTGGGCAAGCAGGAAAATGCCACCCCGTTCATGATGATGCTGGCTGGTTTTTACCTGCTGATCAACCGGTACACAGACGCGAAAGATATTCCTATTGGTACGCCGATTGCCAACCGGCGCTATGCCCAGACCGAGCCGTTGATCAGTACGTTGGTGAACACGTTGGTGCTGCGTACGGCCGTTTCCCCCAACCTCACCTTCCGCCAATTCCTGCAGCAGGTGAAAAAGGTCGCCCTGGAAGCATACGCTCACCAGGATATGCCGTTTGAGCAGTTGGTGGACCGCTTGCAGGTGAAGCGAGACACCAGCCGGTCGCCACTATTCCAGCTGTTTTTTAACGTGCAAAACGCGCCTTTTTCCCCGCCGGAATTGCCCGGAATTGAAACTGAAGTGATGCTGGTGGATCGGGGTGCGGCCCAATTTGACCTGTCGTTGACTGTGGACACGGAACTGACTCATCAGGCCATGCTAGAGTTTAACACCACGCTATTTGATTGGGATCGCATGGAGCGCCTGTTCGGTCATTATTGGACCATCATGACGGCAGCTGTGGCTGATCCGGATCAGTCCATCGGGGCGCTGCCGCTGATTACCCAGCCAGAGATTGATCATTTGCGGCGGCTGAATGATACGGCCGTTCCCTACCCCCACACCACCTGTATTCACCAACTATTTGAAACCCAGGCAGAAAAACGTGCCGCTCAACGGGCCTACAGCTTTGCTGGCCTAAGCAATACCTACCAGGAACTCAACCAACGGGCCAATCGCCTGGCGCGCCACCTGCAAACGCTGGGCGTGATGCGCGGCGATCTGGTCGGGGTGAAGCTGGAGCGCTCGCTGGAGATGATTGTGGCGCTTCTGGCGGTGCATAAAGCAGGCGCTGCCTACATTCCGCTGGACCCTGGCTTCCCACCAGACCGGCTGGCCTTCATGCTGGATGATTCCCAGGCCCGGGCCATTATCACCCACACGCAGCTGTTTAGCGCCGCTGAGGGGCATGCGGGGTTGCAGATTGCCTACGTGGACCAGCTGGGTCCAGCGCTGGCCCAGCTTGCGGCGCACAACCTGCCGCCCATCGCCACCGCCAACGATCTGGCCTATATGATTTATACGTCTGGTTCCACCGGTAAGCCAAAAGGGGTGCAGGTAACCCACCGCAACGCGGTCAACTTCTTGCTGTCCATGGCCCAGCAACCGGGGCTGACGCCAGAGGATACGCTTCTTTCCGTCACCACCCTCTCCTTCGACATCTCCGTGCTGGAAATATTTCTGCCGCTGATTGTGGGGGCCAGGGGTGAGCTGGTGAGTCGGGAAACGGCCGTAACCCCCGAAAAACTGCAAACCGCTCTACAACAATCCGGGGCGACCATCATGCAGGCCACGCCCACCACCTGGCGCCTGCTGCTCGAATCTGGCTGGGCGGGCAACCCCAACCTGAAGATACTCTGCGGCGGCGAAGCAATGCCCCGCGACCTGGCCGAACAACTGCTGCCCCGCTGCAAAGAATTGTGGAACATGTACGGTCCTACGGAAACAACGGTGTGGTCCTCCATCCATCGCGTACAGAAGGGGCACAGTCCCATTCCAGTAGGCAAGCCAATTGCGAACACCACCTTTTACATTCTCGATCAGCAGCAACGGCCGTTGCCCATTGGCATCCCTGGAGAGCTGTACATCGGTGGCGCTGGGGTGGCGCACGGCTACTTCAACCGCCCTGAGCTGACGGCAGAAAAATTCCTGCAGGCAGCCGATGTAGCGCCTCTGGCCGCTATCCTGCCAGAGGCGGCACAGACGCAAAGACTGTACCGCACTGGCGATCTGGCTCGCTTTTTGCCCGACGGCAGCGTGGACTTTTTAGGGCGACTCGATCACCAGGTGAAAGTGCGCGGTTATCGCATCGAGCTGGGCGAGATTGAGGCGGTGCTGGCCAGACACCCTGCGCTGCGTGAAGTGGTTGTCACCACCAAGGAGATCGCCGCTGGTGATGTGCGGCTGGTTGCCTATCTGATCCCTGGGGATGATCTGCCAGAAACGGCCGAACTCCGCAAATTTGTGGGCGACAGCCTGCCCGATTACATGATTCCGGCCGCCTTTGTGACGCTGGATGCCTTCCCCCTCACCCCCAACAAGAAGGTAAACCGGCGCGCTTTACCGGTGCCTGAGATGCTTACGGCCGTTTCTGCCAAAAACCAGACCACCACGGTCGATCCACTCGAACTGCAGCTTATTCGCATCTGGGAACGCGTGTTGGGCGTCAAGGGAATCGGCCGTCATGAAGATTTCTTCGAGCTAGGTGGTCACTCACTGCTCGCCATTCGTGTTTTTAGCGAAATTGAAAAGATTACCGAGCGGAAATTCCCGCTGTCCATTCTCTTCCGTGCCCCCACCATTGCCCGCCTGGCGGACGCTTTGCGTGAAGAAGGCTGGCACACCAGTTGGACCTCCCTGGTGCCCATACAGCCCAATGGCACAAAGCCCGTCTTCTTTTACGTTGCGCCATTTCTCATCAGCCTGCTCAGCTTTGCCCGATTGGCCCGCCATCTTGGCGAGGATCAGCCGCTGTACGGCTTGCAACCACAAGGAATGGATGGCAATCAGCCGCATCACACGCGTATAGAGGATATGGCAGCCCATTACATCAAAGAAATGCGCACCATACAACCGCACGGACCGTACTGCTTGGGCGGGCACTGTGCCGGCAGTTGGGTAGCTTTTGAAATGGCTCAGCAGTTGCAGGCCGCCGGCGAAGAGATCCAACTGTTGGTCCTCGTCGATTCAGAACCGCCGAACATAATCCCGCCGCAAGTACATCGCTTGAAGTATCTTATCCAGCGCGCCATGTTTTACTGGACAGACAAGCGTCTTTGGCACGCCATTGGCTGGAAACTACAGCTGCTTTATCAGAACCTTTTACTACTACATCTGGGTGGCACTGAAGCGCGACGTGTTGCCACTATTCGCCAGGCTCATGCCCATGCCCATCGTGATTACCATTCCGGTCTTTTCCACGGAGATGTCACTTTCATCCGCAGTAAAGAGTCTGCCCAACTGACTGATAAGGATTGGCACCTCCAATGGTCAGAACTGATTTCCGGTGAACTTCACACCGTAGTTGCCGATTGCACCCACGCGGGTTTGGTACTGGAACCGGGAGCTGCCGAACTAGCAACCGCAATTGGCACGGCAGTAGAAGAAGCCCAATCCCGTTAGCCAAACATCGAAACGATTACTACGACAGTGACAAATAGAGATTTATTACTGCTTGCCACATTATTGGCAAAGGTAATGCGAATAAATTTTGAAGTAGATAGGGTCTTGGGTAAAAGAGGAGTGGCGTCACTTAAAATCAAAAGTTCAAGTGGCGCCACAGTTTAAGGGGGAAGAAGTAAAAATAGGAAGAGTGTTTATAAAGTAGTACCGTATTCTTACGGCTTCTATTAAGGTTTTTGAGCTTATTTTGTTTCTTGGGAAAGGAACCGAGTGTTCGACTTTAGCATCAACTGGGGTCAGGACGGCCGTACCTGGTGTTGGTACTCATTCCACGCCAGGTTAAACGCCTCAATTACCGCCGGGGAAGCATTTTTATCTATCAACCAGGTTGCCCAAATCATGTGACCATTGGCCTTTTTGCGCGTGGTTTGTGGCTCTTCAAACTGGCTCATTGTGTGGGCAAAATCGCCAATGATGTCTTTGCGTTCGGTTTGTGTTTGCAGCCATTGGTAGAAAGAGAAGGATTCCATAGTACAGTTGACCTCACTTGCCTGTTTCCTGGCGCCATCTGGCGTGACGCTTTTTCAATACAATGGCTCCCTGGGGTGTCCAATATCTTCTGATCTGGACTAGTGACATAATAGCACCGTATACTTAAGATTGTAATTAAGAAGCGGTGAAATGAAGTGCAGAGATCTTGGTACTTTTGGCCCATTTAAGCAGACTATAGTGACATTTTATGTTTTGCTAGAACGGGTTAAAATTGAGAGGCTGGCAAGATCACTATCAAATACACAAGATTGTGCTTGCGAATCCCATCACACTGGTATACGCTTATCCATGCTAAAGATGATTTGTCTAATGCGTAAATTTTTAGCTGACTGTGTGACAAAGAATTAAAACAATCCATGGCAAATGATCGGGCAAAATATCAAAAGGCAATCCAGGTAGGCGCTGCTTACAATAAAGCGAAACGTTGGAAGGACGCGTTTACGGCTTTTCGCGTTGCCGTAGGGGAGTTCCCCAACGATGCGGCCGCTTACGCCGGTTTAGGTGAAGCGTGCCTGGGCCTTAAGCAGCTGGATCGCGCCCTGGATTGTTTTAAACTGGCCGCGCGCTACTCTAAAGGGGACATTGTTTATTTGCGCCGGGTGGCCGACATTCAAGAACGGCAAGGACAGCTGGCGGAAGCAGCACGTACTTACCTGGCCATTGGTGAAATTTTGTTAAAGCAGCGCCAGCTTGACGAGGCAATCGGCAACTGGGAGCGTTCGATCCGGCTGGATTCTACGCTGCTGGGCTCGCACAAGCGGTTGGCGATGGTGTTCCAGCGGTTGAACCGCACACGAGACGCCGTGCGCGAATACCTGGCCATTGCCCGCATTTTGCAGATGCGGGGCGACAAGAGCAAAGCGCTGCAGATGTGCCAGGCAGCACTGCGCCTGGACCCCGGCAATGAGGATGTATTAACGGCCGTTGAACTCATTCGTCACGGAGAATCGGCGTTTGATACACCAGAACCACCTGCACCGGAACCACCCAAGGTGGCGCCTGGTCTATCGGCCGAAGAACAGGCCGAAGCCGACAGCCTGACTGAAACCGTCCGCCAGATGGCGGCCATCTTTGAAGCCGAGCGCCATGAGCAGACCCTGGCTGAGCAGGAAGAGATCACCGACCCCATCGAAAAAGCACGCCGGGTGGCGCACGAGGAGCTGGCGGCAGAGCTGTTCCGCGAAGAAGACGAAGATTCAGACGCCGCCAACGGCCTGAGCAAGTTGGAACGAGATGCACTGCTGGGGCAGGCAATGGATTTTGAGATGCGCGGCCATTTAGATGACGCCATCGGCTGTTACCAACGAGCCATTCGTGGCGGACTGCGGCTGCCAGCGGCTTATTTCATGCTTGGGCTGCTGTATGCCAACAACCAGCAAATGAACGAAGCCAGGAAGGTGCTGGCTCTCGCCGCCAAAAACCCCGTATATCTGCAGGCAAGCAAACTGACTATCAACGGCCGTTAACACCCTACACACCCACCCTACCAAAAGCAGGAAACCCAACATGCCAAAACCAAGAAAGTTCCGCATTAGTGATGAAGCGGTATTTGAAACAATTTTGCAAATGTGCACCGCCGCCTGGCCCGATGAAACGGTGCGCCCCGAAGATATTGCCATGACGCTGCACCCGGAAGAGTGGCAGGCGCTCACCAGGCGCATTCGCCTGGCCGTGAAGCAGCTGGCTGAAGCGGGCCACGTGCAGATTTTGCGCAAGGGCAAACCAGCCGATCCAGACGATTTTAAAGGCGTCTACCGCCTGCAAATTGCCGAAAGTTTTTGGGGACCAACCCCCGCTACCCCGCCTACGGCGCCAGCTGAATAACGCCCCAACGGCCGTTGATCAACCACTCCTCTTCAACCTGAGACATTTTTGCCAGCGTGGCCTCGCTTAAGCCCGCCAGCACTTCAGACTTGCCGGTGCGCAGAAAAAGCGCCGTCGTGGGCAGGTAGCTGACGATGCTGGTAATGGGCGTGGTGAACGGCCACTGCGCATCGCCCAGGGCGCGGCGGTAGTTGGCGTCTCCCTTGCTGATGAGCAGGTCAGCCGCGGCCAGCGTTTGCCGCAAATCGGTGGGCAGTTCCCATAAGGGATGAGGCGAGGTCCAAAAGGGGTGGGTGAGCAGGCGCAAACGGCCGTCCAGCACATACTCCGTCAGCCGCTCACCCATTTGCTGCAAGGCGACATCCTCGCTCTGGCGCAGGACGGCCATCGTTGCTTCCACGTCGATAATGGTGGCATCGGACACAAACGTGGGGAAGAGCTTCAGGTGAAACCGCACCGTGCTGGTCTTGTCCACCGCCAGCAGGTAATCTGCCAGGCACAAATCGCCCACCAGTTCAAGCCCGGCATTGTCGATGATGAAGTCAATTTGCGGCAGTCCGTTTTGCAGCAGCTGGGTAACGGCCGTTGCATCATCCACCAATAAATGAGCCGAGCGGTCGGCGGCAGCGGCGTGGTGGGGCATCGCTTCGTCACCCGCGGCCCACATGCTCAGGTCTGCCTGGTTGCCCCAGAGGTCGGCCAGCAGCAGCTGGCGGAAGTTTTCCTTGTGCCAACCCTGGGGAATCATCTCGTTGAGCTTGACGATGAGCGTGTATGTCTGGGCTTCGGCCACGGCCAGGCTGTGTTTTTTCTGGGACGTGAATGGATCAATGCCGCTGCGAAAATGATCAACCGCCGCGGCAATCTGCCGGTAGAAATAGGTTTCCACAAAAAACCACGGCGCTTCCAGCCAGTTTTGCCCGCGCTGTGGCTCGATGTTGGCCTGCCAGGCGGCCAGGTCGGGGGCCAGGTGGGCGGGCAGCGGCCGTATCTCGCCATACGGAATGTCATCGAGCAGGCGCTGCAGGAGGGGTACGGCCGTTTTGGGCAGATCATTCTCGGCGAAGACACGCTGCAAAATGTCAGAAAGCCGCCGAACAACCGAATCTTCGGTGAAGGCTGTCGTCATGCCGCGTAAGGGCGGCGGGACGGGCAGGTTAGGGACAGTGGACCATTGTTGAGACATGTTAGCCTGTTTTGTAGGCCACCAACAGGCCATCGCGAATGGGCAGCAGCGATGAAATCCAGTCGGGGCTGGTGGTGAGCATTTGGGTGGTATTACGGATTGCCTGGGTAGCCTCCCCCTGTTCGGATTGGTCCCAAACACGGCCGCTCCACGCCATATTGTCGATAATTAGCACGCCGCCGGGACGCAGCTTTTCTTCAATCACTGCCAGCGAATCGGGATAAGCTGATTTTTCGATGTCGTTGAAAATGAGATCAAACGGCCCTTCGGCCTGGCGCAGCGTTTCGACGGCTTCACCCAGGTGGAACTGCACCAGGTCCTGGTAGCCCAATACCCGCAAATGCTCTCGTGCCATCTGCGACAGCTCTTCGTCCCACACTACGTGGTGCACCTGGCCACCACCGTTTTCACGCACTGCACGGGCAAACCAGGCAGTGGAGTAACCATAACCCGACCCCAGCTCAAAGACGCTGCGGGCCTTGACCATGCGGGCCATGAGGTAACACGCCTGCCCGGAAGCCGGGCCAATGATGGGGAAGTTGTATTTGTCGGCGTAGGCTTCCATTTTTTGCAGTTCAGACGGCCGTTCCGGCACCAATTCCTGCAAATAGCGCTCTAAATTTTCCTTGTAGTTATCACTCAAAACGTGTCTCCTTCTTGCATAAACTCCAGCCGGTTGCCAAATGGATCGTTGACATAAAATCGCCGCACGCCCACGCCGGACTCATCGGCCACGATGGTTATGCCTGCCGCCTCCAGCTCGGCCTGGGCTGCCGCCAGGTCGGCCACGCGCAGGCCGGGGTGGGCCTTGGTGGCGGGAACAAAATCCGCCTGGACGCCGAGGTGCAGCTCCACGCCCTGCCCGGCAAACCAGCAGCCACCCTTGGCCTTGAGCGGTTCAGGTTTTTCCAGCTCGCGCAGGTGGAGGATACGGCCGTAAAATTCCCTGGCCTGTTCCTCCCCACCCGGCGGCATCGCCAGCTGCACATGATCCAATCGTGTAATTCGCATCATACCAGAAGTAAAAAGATAAATAGTTCAGGACACAGATCAATGCATATTTTTTGTTTTAGATCTGTGGCAATCTGTGTTTATCTGTGTCCCACTTCTTCCAGAAAAAAGTGCCGACCAACAGCCAGGTGAGCAGCGACAAAACCAGGCCTACCACCCAGCCCGGCGGCCGGTAGCTGAACTGTACCTCGTGCTGGCCCGACGACACCAAAACGGCGCGGAAGGCGTAATTGGCCGTCACAATCTCGGCTGGCTGGCCGTCAATTTCGGCCGTCCAGCCAGGGGCCGCCATGTCCGTGAGCAGTAGATAGGCGGGTTGGGTAGTGTTGACCTGTACGGCCGCTTCGTTTAAATCATACCGCAAAAGCAGCAGTTCTGCCGGGGCCGGTTCGCCAGCCAGCGGTTCACCGCTTTCGAGAAAGATCGTCTGACGGGGATCAAAGGCGGGATCGTGAACGGCCGTAAACACCGCATCCTTATCAGGCAAAACGGCTGCCTCAGGCACCAGCAAGATGCGCGGCAGGGCCAGCGTGTTCAGGTAAACCGTCACCTGCGGGTCATCCTCAAAGACCGGAATGAGGAAGGTGGTGTCGCCTGGCGGCGGCCCTTTGCTGGCCACAATGTACTTCACCCCCAGCAGGTTGTACAGCGGCGAGCCGCGAAAGCCCAGCGAGCCCTTGTAGACGTTGTAGTTGGCCAGCTGCAGCGGATTGTACACCCCGCCCATGTCGTACAGCCGCTCGATTTGCCCCAGGCTGGGCTGCCAATGCTCCGTATCGATCTCCACCCGGAAAAAGCTGTCATCGCCCTGAATAAACGCCAATGCAGGCGAATCCGCGGCAAAACCCAGCGTCGGGTCATTGGGTTCGATTTCTACGTTGCGACCCAAACCAATCAGATCGATTGCCAGGAGCAAAACGGCCGCACCCGCCACCCACGGTCCCAGCAGCCAGCCGCGCACGTACGCTGCCAGCAGCAGCCAGCTCGCCCCGGCTAAAATGGCAAAGGTGGTAACGGCCGTTCCCATCTGCGCCGCCTTGTCTGGCCGAACAGTACTCAGCTGCCCCGCGTACCCATGGAGCCACACGCCAAAAACGAGCAGGAAAACGGCCGTACCCCCCAACCACCAAAGAATTTTTACCGCAAAGGACCCAGAGAAAGCAGAGGAAAAATCCTCTTTTAACCTTGGCGTCCTTCGCGCCCTTTGCGGTTCAATCTGCTTCAGCAGTTCATCCAAGCCAAGGGCCGCCAGGATGGCCAGGCAGAGGTTGGCCAGCACCACAAAGCGGGCGGGCACCTGGAAGGGCACGATGGGCAGCCAGCCAAACAGCAGGCCGTACACCGGTGAGTTACCACCCAGCGCCAGCAGCAAAAAGAGCGCTCCGGCCAGGGCAAAAAAGAGCGCCTGACGGGTTTTGCCCAGCAAAAAGGGCAGCGGTGCCAGCAGCCAGGGCAGCACCCCGGCGTAGCCCGCCTCCACGCGCGGCCAGCCGCCCCAAAAGCCGAGGAAACCACGGCCGTAAAAATTGGGCGCCAGCAGGCCCACCAGCCCTTCCAGCGGCAGCGAATAATTGGTCGATTGGGCAAAGTCGAAGGCGGCGCGCACGGTGTGGGGGATGAGCAGCACGGCGGGCAGCAGCGCCAGCGCCGCCCCAGCCATGCCCACCACCCCCATGACGGCGAGGTGGATGAGCGGACGGCCCGACCACCCCACCACCGCCCGGTACAGCCCGTAACAGCCCAAAAACGTGCCCACCATAAACGTCATCTGCCCGTGCCCGGCCAGGGTGCTGACGCTTACCACCAGCCCGCCAAGCAGCGCCCAGCGCAGCTGCGCCTGCCAGCCCACCGCCTCGATCGCCCGGTGCAGCGCCAGCAGCGCCAGCGGCAGCCAGGCAATCACCGCATTCAAATTCAGGTTGCCAATGTGGGTGATAAATAAATCGGAGAACATGAAGGCCAGCGCACCCAGCATAGCGGGCAGGATGGCGATGCGGTTGTGTGGTTGCCAGCCGCGCAGGCAAAGGTAGAGGCTCGTCCCGGCCAGCCAGAAGTGGAACAGTACCAATCCTTCAATCGCCCGGTAAGACGGGCGGGGATTGAGCAAAAAGAGCAGGAGGTTGGGCGGGTAAAACAGCCCCGATTGGTTATCGGCCAGGAAGGGGGCACCGGCGTACAAAAACGGGTTCCACAACGGCAGCTCACCGTTGTGCAGGCTCTGCGCGGCAAAACGATACATCGGGTACACAAACGAGACCAGGTCGCCGCCGCCGCGGGGTATCCACGCCTGCCCGCTCACCACGGGCCAGAAGAAGAGGAGAACGGCCGTAGCCAACCCCACCACCGCCAGTCCATCCAGCAGCCACTTTTTACCCAAATTCAAATACATAAAAACCCATTACGGTTTCGGGGATGCTTCACTTCGTTCAGCATGACAACCCACAACTGTCATTCTGAGTGAAACGAAGAATCCCTCCAAACCTTCGCCCTTGCAGACTCTTGCCGGAGAACAAGACCAGCGCAGTTGCGCGGTTTTAGGGATGCTTCACTTCGTTCAGCATGACACTTTCGGGTCGATCTCCTTAATCGCGGGTGAGCTTACGGTAGGTGATGCGGTGCGGCCGGTCGGCCTTGTCGCCCAGGCGCTGGCGGCGATCCTCTTCGTAATCACTGTAGTTGCCAATGTGCCAATGCGCCTGGCTCTCGCCCTCGAAGGCCAGGATGTGCGTGGCTACGCGGTCCAAAAACCAGCGATCGTGCGAAATGATGATGGCCGATCCGGCAAAACTTTCCAGCCCCAACTCCAGCGCCCGCAGCGTGTTCACGTCCAGGTCGTTGGTTGGCTCATCCAGCAGCAGCAGGTTACTGCCCGATTTGAGCAGCTTGGCCAGGTGCACCCGGTTGCGCTCGCCGCCGGAGAGCGTACCGACCTTTTTCTGCTGGTCGCTGCCCGCAAAGTTGAAGCGCGAGACATACGCCCGCGAATTCACCCGGCGCGGCCCCAGCTGTAACGTCTCATCGCCGTCGGAAATTTCCTGCCAGACGGTTTTGTCCGCGTCCAGATCCTCGCGGCTCTGGTCCACGTAGGCCAGCTTGACGGTATCACCCAGGCGCAGCGACCCGCCGTCGGGCTGCTCTTCGCCCACAATCATGCGGAACAGCGTGGTTTTACCGGCGCCGTTTGGCCCGATGATGCCCACAATCGCCCCCGGCGGAATCTCGAACGAAAGATCTTCATACAGCAGCGTGTCGCCGTAGCTCTTGCGCAGGCCTTTGGCCTCGATGACGATGTCACCCAGGCGCGGCCCCGGTGGGATGTAAATTTCGCGCTCCTCGTTGGCCCGCTCACGCTCATCGGTGAGCAGTTCGCTGTAGCGGCTGATACGCGCCTTGGCCTTGGTTTGCCGTCCTTTGGGCGTCATGTTGATCCATTCCAACTCGCGCTGCAAGGTCTTTTGCCGGGCCGATTCAGCCTTTTCTTCCTGGGCCAATCGCTCCTGCTTTTGCGCCAGCCAGGAGGAGTAGTTGCCTTTCCACGGAATGCCGTAGCCGCGATCCAGCTCCAAAATCCAGCCCGCCACGTTGTCCAAAAAGTAGCGGTCGTGGGTGACGGCGATAACGGTGCCGGGATACTGCTTGAGGTGTTTTTCCAGCCAGGCCACCGATTCAGCGTCGAGGTGGTTGGTGGGCTCGTCCAGCAGCAGGATGTCTGGCTGCTTGAGCAGCAGGCGGCACAGGGCCACACGCCGCCGTTCGCCGCCGGAGAGGACAGCGATGGGCGTGTCGCCGGGCGGGGTGCGCAGAGCGTCCATCGCCAGTTCCAGGCGGCTGTCCAGGTTCCAGGCGTCCATGTGGTCAAGCTTATCTTGCAGCGCGCCTTGCCGCTCGATGAGATCGTTCATCTCGTCATCGCTCAGCGATTCGCCGAACTTCAGGTTGATTTCGTCGAACTCGCGCAGGGCATCGACCACTTCTTGCGCGCCCTCTTCGACGATGTCACGCACGGTTTTGCTGTCGTCGAGCTGCGGTTCCTGCTCCAGGAAGCCAATGGTATAGCCGGGGGAGACGGCCGTTTCCCCCACAAATTCCGTATCAACCCCGGCCATGATACGCAGCAGGGTACTTTTACCCGCGCCGTTTAGCCCCAAAACACCAATCTTGGCGCCGTAGAAATACGACAGGGAAATGTCGCGCAGGATTTGTTTGTTGGGCGGCACGATTTTGCCCACGCCCATCATCGAATAAATTACTTTTTTATCGTCGGTGGTCATTGAACACACTCTCTTTTGTCGTTACAGTTTGGATGAGGGGGGATTATACCGCTTGCGCTCTTTTCCAACACACCCCGTAGGGGCGGGACCGCCGGGAAACAATCCTGGCAAACCAAAAATAGATTGTCCCGGTGGTCTCGCCCTTTACTGTCAACGCGTTTTGGGCGAGACGGCGCGGAAGGGTTTTGTTTTGTTTGGCAAAGGTTCTATCGCGCCGTCTCGCCCCTACGATGGGGTCACGTGCGGTGGGTCATTTTGGTGAGGAGGGTGTCGAGGTTTTCGCGGTCTTCAGCCCAGCGGGTGGGGTTGTTCTGGATGTATTGCTGGGTGGCGCGCCATTCGCGCTCGTTGCGGATGATGCGTTCATAGTAGCCGCGCTGCCAGACTTTACCGCCTGGCGTTTGGCGCAGCTGATTGATGCGGGTGGTAACGGCCGTCTTAAACTGCCCCACCACCACACCCAACGACCCAGCTGGCGCATTTTGTAAGGCCTTCGCCGGCATTGTGGCGCGTTCGCTCAGTACAATTTCCAAGAAGATCAAAATCAAATGGACATGATTGGGCATCACGATCCATTCATCCAGTTCGACATGCGCAGTGTGTTTTTGGGTGGGGATTCTTTCGATGGCGTGGGTGGTGATTTCCTGAAATACGGCCGTTTCAAACAAATTCTCGCGCTGGTGGGTACAAATGGTAACGAAGTAGTAACCGGCTGAACGATAGTCCCAATCTTTTAGACGAATGGATCGACGGTGATGTTTGTTCGGATCAAATTTCTCCATCGCACCACCTTGTAAGGGCGGGACCGCCGGGAAGCAATCCTGGCACGCGTAAACAGTTTGACCCGGCGGTCTCGCCCAATTACCGCCGGTAAAAAAGGGCGAGACGGCGCGGAATTATCTTCGTCTGTTTGTCAAAGGTTTTACCGCGCCATCCTGCCCCTACAGTTATTTGCCCAAGCGGGCCAGTTCATCTTCGACGATAGATGGGTCCAGCTTTTTGAAGAGGGGTTGGGGCGCGGGCAGCGAACGGCCGATCGGGATTTCTACACGCTGCCATTGGCCAACGGCCGTTGCCCCATCGTACGTTAGTACAGTGTGATTGCGGCGGCTTTCGGCGTATTCGTGCACCACCTGCTGGCCAAACAGACGGCCGTCTTCCCCCAGCAGCTCGTGCAGCTGCTGGCTGGTGAAGGGCAGGATGGGCGCCCACAGCACCTTCAGGCCGCTAATCGCCTGGATGGCCGTGTAGAGCGAGCGCGCCGTCGCCCGCATGTCGGTTTTAGCCGTGGTCCACGGACTGGTGTCTTCCAGGTATTGGTTCACCAGGCTGGACAGCCGCAGGTTTTCCTGCACCACGGCGCGGAATTTGCAGCCGTCGTACAGGGCGGCAACCGTCTCAAAACCGGCATCCACCGCGGCCAGAAGCTCACGATCCTTGTCGGTCAGTTCGCCCGGATCGGGCACAATGCCGCCAAAGTAGCGTTTGGTCATGTTCAACACGCGGTTGACCAGGTTGCCCCAGTTGCCCACCAGTTCAGAATTGTTGCGGTCGACGTACCCCTGCCAGCTCCAGTCACTGTCGCGGGTTTCGGGCATAACGGCCGTTAAATAATAACGCAGCGGGTCCGGGTCATGCCGCTCCAGCGCGTCCAACATCCAGACCCCCCAATTGCGGCTGCCGCTGATCTTTTGCCCTTCCATGTTCATGAACTCGTTGGCGGGCACGTCGTAGGGCAGATTGAGCTGCGCTTCCGGATCGTCGCTGTACAGCCCCTTGGCGCCAAACAGCTGGGCGGGCCAGAAGATGGTGTGAAAGGGGATGTTGTCCTTGCCGATAAAGTAGACGGTGCGCGCCTGCGGGTTTTGCCACCACTTTTTCCACGCTTCGGGATCGCCGTTGTTGTTGGCCCACTCAATCGCCGCCGAGAGGTAGCCAATCACCGCCTCAAACCAGACGTAGAGAACTTTATGCTCATAGCCTTCTACGGGCACGGGGATGCCCCAATCCATGTCGCGGGTCACGGCCCGGCCTATCAGCCCCTGGTCGACAAAGTTGCGGGCAAAGTTGATCACTTGCGGACGCCAGTACTCTTTGCCGTTGTGCAGCCACGCTTGCAGGCCATCATTGGCGATGGCGGGCAGGTCGATGAAGAAGTGCTCCGTGTCGCGCAGTTCCAGGGGTGAATCATCCACCTTGCTGCGCGGGTTGAGCAGTTCGGCGGCACTTTCAAAGAGCGTGTTGCAGTTGTCGCACTGGTCACCCCGGGCCGGGAAGTAGCCGCAGTTGGGGCAGGTGCCTTCCACATAGCGGTCGGGCAAAAATTTATTGGCCGTGGGCGAGTACATTTGCTTGGTGACTTTGGGGTACATGTACTCGTTTTCCAGCAGAGACAGGAACATATCTTGCGATACTTTAAAGTGGTTTTCGGTATCGGTGTGGGTGAACAGGTCGTAGGTGAGCCCCATTTTTTGGAAGAGGGCCAGGAAACGGCCGTGATAATAATCAAACACCTCGGCCACCGATTTGCCTAACTCTTCTGCCTTCACCGTCACCGGCGTACCGTGGCTGTCGGAGCCAGACACCATGAGCACGTGATTGCCGCGCAGGCGATGGAAGCGCGCGTAAATATCGGCGGGCAGGTAAGAACCCGTCACGTTGCCCTGGTGAATGTCCGCGTTGGCATAGGGCCAGGCCACGCTTACAAGAATATATTCTTTATCCATGATGTACTCGATTGTTGTTGGGCCGGGTTATTCGTCTTCTTCCTCGTAGTCTTCCTCTTCTTCCTCTTCTTCCTCTTCGTCTTCGGCCACTTCGGTGAGGGCTTCGGCCAGCAGTTCAAAGTCGTCTTCGTTGATGGGGTAAAACGCTTCGGCTTCCAGGCGCAGGCGCTTGAAGCGCGGCTGGCTTTCCAGCTCTACCGAGTCGATGTCCGCGCCCTTGTCCAGCTTGCTGGAAACGGCGTCGATGTCGATGGGGTAAAATTCGGCCGTTTCTACCGGCACAGTGAAGAAGTACTCCTTCGGATTTGCTTCGATTGGCTCACCGGTAATGGTGGCCACAGCAAAAAAGGTTTGTGTTTCCAGAGCATAAAATATCAGGCGATCCCCGGATTGCAGGCTGACATCGCTGTCTGCCGGAGGAGCCATCACCACCCGCTCAGGCCAACCGGGAAAGTTCATCTCATCTACAGCCGGTACGCTAATGATTTTGATGAAATGGCTGGCATTGGAGGACAGGCCGCGTTTGGCGGCTCTAGCGCTGCGGCTGGCAGCTCTCGCCTCATACTCAGCGGCGATGTTTTCCCAAATACGTGCCTGAAGCTCAATTTTCAGCTCTGCTTCAGACCCATCTTCCGTAAAACGCACACGCATTTTGGGCGGGTTAATTTCCAGAACTGTGTATTCACCCTTGCGGTTGGCGTAGACGCCGTTAACCTCAAACATGCTTCTATCTCCCATCTCGATTTGTTGCCAGGTAAGAATGGCGTGTCTTCAGACCATTTTGCGCAGCATAGTATCGTTTTCAACGCCTCTTGGCAAGTCTTTTGGGATTTATTCGAGCAGATGTTAGGGGAGCGTGGTGAAGGTGGACCCATTCCACTGCGTGGTGGTACGGCCGTTCCCATCCACACAGCCATCGCGCACCACCTCAGCCAGACCGTCCTCATTCACATCCATAATGCCCAGGCTGCCAGCGCAGCTGCCGGGCAAAGGCAGCAGCTGCACGACCCCGGCGCCCGCCGTGAGCACAAAACTGCGACCGCTGACGGTGTCGTGTACCACTACATCAGTCAGGCCATCCTGGGTGAGATCACCCGCAGCTGCCAGTTCCGGGCGACTGCCAGGCGGCGCCAGCTGCTCGCGGCTGGTCAGCGGCTGATAATGCAGTAGGCTGAACGTCCCGGATTCATCCTGTGTGAAGATCATCAGGTCGTTCAGGCTGGCGTTTTGCACGGTGCCGGTGCGCAGCAGGATCAGCTCATCCTGGCCGTCGCCGGTGAGATCGAGCCACTGCCAGACGGCCGTTCGCGGCGGCGATTGGTTGAGCCAGCGGGTGTGCATGTCGGCCAGGGCGGCGGGGCCTTGAATGTTCATCTGGTTCAGCAGTTCGGCGGCGTCACCTTTGGTGTAGAGTGGGGCGGCGGCTTGGATGACGGCCGTTTCCGTACCTTCTACATCGGCATTGGCTTCTTCCGGTTCGGTAAAGCGAATCCGGCTGGCGTTGGCCACCACGGGCTGGTTGCAGCCAAACTGCAATGCCAATCCCTGCGCCTCACTCTGAATGCCGATGGTGGCGCTGCCGCCGTTGTTACCTTCCAGCAGCGTCACATCTTCGTACAAAAAGAGGATATCCTGGCTGCCTTCAAAGAGCTGCAAGGCAAAGGTTACCCGATCTTCGGCATCGCCAAAGCGGGGAACGTCGTCCCATTCCAGCACAAAGATACGGTCTGGCGCCTCGCCCACCACGTCGTACTCCAGGTAGCCATAGCTGGTGAGGTCCAGATCGTCCCAAAACGGAGCAACCATGTCGCCCATGCCCACCACGGGCGCTTCGTTCATGCAGCTGTTGGCAAAGAAGGCGTTGCCGCTGCCAAATTGCACATTGCCGTTGCTGCTGGCCTGTAATTCGGTGTAGGTGGTGCCATAGAAGGTAAAGGGAAAGGGCAGTTCCAGAGTAATGACGCCGTCGTCGCTGTAGAGAAACGTGTCGGTGGTGGCGTCGATGTAGGCAAAGGCGGTGCCGCCGTCGCAGGTGTAGCCGTACAGGTCCGGACCGGGGCAGAGGGCAACGGCCGTTCCATAAGCCGCCTGTGTATCCCGCCGCAGCACAAAAAAGAGGATGATAACGGCCGTTACCAGCAGCAATAACCAGGGCAGCAATCGACGAATAACGCGCATGGGCAAAGTGTAGCGCAGCGCCAGTAGGCTGACAAGCAGCTACGATTCTGGCAAGGGTGCTGCCAGCCGGCCAATCTGGAACAACGCGGCCAGTAAAATCATTAAACTGACAATCTGCAGGAGATGATAACCATCGCCAATGACTGGGACGTTGTCACGGAAAGCATCCACGAAGAGGCGCCCGGCACTGTAAACGGCCGCTGCCACCCAAACCGGCCGTCCCACTTCATAACTCCCAGGGCGGCTGCCACGCCACCAGGCCAGCAAAGCCAGGCCGCCCACCAGAAGTTCGTACAGCTGCACCGGGTGCCGCCGCACGCCAAACTGGGACACACCCCAGGGAACGGCCGTCAGCGAACCATAACCCGGCCCACCCACAAAATCGGCCAGGCTCACCACCATCAGGGCAAACACCAGGCCCGGCGCCAGAGCATCCAGGGTCGGCCAGAAGCGCAGCTGCCTGGCCCGCGCATAAAAAAACGCGGCAGCCAGGCCAAGCACAACACCACCCCACACGCTGTAACCGGTGTTAAGCGGCCAGATGATATTGAGCAGATTTTCTTGAAATGCAGACCAGAACTGGGCCACGAAGGTAAGTCGTGCCCCAATAAAACCGGCGAAAACGGCCGTCACCGCCACGCCGTACATCAACTGCTGGTTTTGCTCTACCCGGCGTGCCGTCCGCTCCCCCAACGCCAGCCCCAACCAGGTCCCTAAAAGGATCACCAGCCCGGCTGTCGGGAAAACAACACCGCCAACATTCAACGTCGGAAACATAATTAATGGTTAATGGTGAATTGCGAATGGTGAATGGTTAACGGTCCCACTTTTCACTTTTTACTTTTCACTTCTGACACGCGGCGCTACCCGCCGTCTGCCAACAGGCCTTCGACGCGGCTTTGCAGCACCGCCTCACTCAAAATGCCAATAATGACTTCACGCACCACACCTTTTTGATCAATGATCACCGTGGTGGGCAGGCTGGTGACTTCATACAGGCGGTTGACGCGGTTATCGGGGTCGGTGACCAGGGGATAGGAGACATTGTATTCGCTGCCAAAATCAACGACAGTCGGCCAATCTTCGCCCTGGTTGATGCCCACAAAGGCGACACGGCCGTTGTACTTCACGCTGGCCTGCTGCAAACTGGGCATTTCTACCCGGCAGGGGGCACACCAACTGGCCCAAAAATTCAGAATCACCGGCTGGCCGCTGTTACCAGTTGTATCGACAAGTTCAGAAAGGGTGATGGTTTGGCCAACGGCCGTTTCCAGGGTGAAGTCGGGTGCCCGCTGGCCCACAATGGGCGCCTCGATGAGCGTGACAGGGCCGCTGGCTTGTGACACCGGCTCACGCGATACCACGGTCCAGGCCGTACCCAACAGCGCCGCCAGCACCAGCAAAATTGCCCATTCAAATCGCGTCTTCAACATGTCGCCATTTTACCACGATTACTTTGGAGGTTTCACACGATGACCCAGTACCCTTGGGGTCAGATAAATATCGCCCTGATTACTGTTTACCACTTACCGGTAACTGGATGCTGTGGGGTACGGCCGTTTCGGCAACGGCCGTTAAATCATAGGTCATCGCCCCGTCAATACGCACCGGCACCAGTTCACCGACGGGCAGTTCACCCGGCACAAACACCAGGCCGTCAATCTCTGGCGCATCACGGTAAGAGCGGCCCACGCTCACGCCATCACCATGCCCTTCCACGAGAATGGGCAGCGTCTGGCCTACCAGCGCCTGGTTTTTGGCCAAAGAAATCGGCTGCTGCAGCGCCATCAGCTCCTCCAAACGCGCTTCCTTCACTTCCTCCGGCACCTGCCAGGCCACCGTCGCCGACGGCGTTGAGGCCTCGTAAGAGTATGTGAAGGCGCCAAAGCGGTCGAACTTTAAATCCTGCACAAACTGCTTCAGCCCGTCAAACTCTTCTTCCGTTTCGCCGGGATATCCCACAATAAACGTGGTGCGAATGGCAATGTCGGGCATCGCCGTGCGCAGTTTTTCTACCGTCTTATACACCCACTCGATGTTCGCCGGGCGGCGCATCCGCTTGAGCGTTTCGCGGTGGCTATGCTGCAGGGGAATGTCCAGGTAATTTACAATTTGCGGCGTGATGGCCATCGTTTCGATCAGCTCGTCCGTGACGTAACCAGGATAGGCGTACATGATGCGAATCCAGGGAATGTCCGGCGCCGCGGTGGTAATCTCTTTCAGCAGGTGGGACAGGCCATTCTTGAGCCCAAAATCGTGGCCATAGTCGGTGCTGTCCTGGGCAATGATGACCAGCTCCTGCAGGCCAGCGTCTTGCAGGGCCACTGCCTCGGCCACAATCGACGCAACGGGGCGGCTGACGTGTGTGCCTTTAATCTGGGGAATGGCACAGAAGGCACACGGCCGTCTACAGCCGTCGGAGATTTTGAGGTAAGCGGAACGGCCGTGTACGGCCGTACGAATTACCCCTTTCTCATCCAACCCCACCGTTTTGGCCTCATCTGGCAGATGGTACAGCGGCTCGGGATACTTCTTGCGGCGCAGCTGGCGCACAAACGGCACAATGTCCATCCAGCGCCGTGTGCCAATCACCCCGTCGATGCCCGGCACCCACTCAACCACCTCGCTGCCATAACGCTGCGCCATACAGCCCGCCGCAATCAGCAGCTGGTTCTTGTTTTTCAACTCAGCCAACTCCTGCAGTGCCCCAATCGACTCCTGCCGCGCGCTTTCGATAAAGCCGCAGGTGTTCACAATCAGCACGCTGGCATCATCCGGGTCGCCGACGCCGCTAAAGCCCGCTTTCTGCAGCAAAGCAGCCATGCTCTCAGAATCAACCGTATTTTTGCTGCAGCCCAGGCTGAGCAGATAAAACTGCTTCTTTTGTTTTTGCTTACTCATGGATTCCGGTATTCGGTGAACGGTAATCGGTAAACGGTTAAAGGTCATAAACCAATTTACCGATGACGGATTACTGCTTACCGTCTAATTTGTGGTTTGCCAGACTTCTTCTTTGTTTTCGCCGCGCCCGCCCAACGGCCCCAGCGGCACGTTGTTGATGGTGACGGACACACCGATGGCGTTGCCCGTATTGATGCGCACTTCCTCGTTGGCCGTCCACTCATACGGTGGATCTGTAGGCCGGGCAATGCCGGTGAACAGCACGTTGCCATCAACCGTCACTTCCATCCAGGCCCGCTCCAAAATGATGATCTCTACCTCAATGGTTTCCATCGTTGCGGGCAGCGCAGGACGCGTGGGTGTGGGCGTGGGATCACCCAGGGGAATGTCGTTGCGCCCAGTGGGGAGGATAACGCTGGAGGGTCCAACTTCTTCTGTGGCTGTGGCCTCCGGCGTCGCTGTTTCGCGGTTAAGGACACTTTGCACAGCGCCATTAATCGCCTCGGTGAATTCAGCGGTCCTGTCTTCCTGGCCCAAAATTAGCGGCAAAAAGCGCTGACCGGCCAGATAAAGCAGGCCAATCAGGGCAATAATGATGACTATACGCAGGATTGACTCGCCGCCCCCAGAACTGCGCTGATAGGCAGTGTCTACTTCCATGTTCACCGGGTCAAAAAAGGGATGGTTATCTGGCGGTGCTTCCAGGGCCGGACCGACGGGTTTGGTAGTATCCACAATCACGGCCTGCTGGCGACGTTTGGGGCGCTGTGACTGGCCCAGTTCATACCGCTCCAGCAGCGGATCTGGATCCAGGCCTAAAAAGCGGGCATAGTTCCGCAAAAAACCCCGCACATGCGTCGGTGTGGGCAACCGATCAAAGTCGCCCATTTCCAACGCTTCCAGAAACCGGCTGTTAATCCGGGTTTTGTCCTGCACTTCGCGCAGGGTAAACCCCTTGGTTTCACGAGCTTCGCGCAGAATATGACCGAGTTCGTCTATCATAACGAAAAAAGTCACTGACGCTGGCAGGCATTAGCTTTTAATCGCTAACAACGCTGCCTGAATCAGTGACTGAGCAAAGAAGAGACGTTTATTCGTCTTCTTCGTCGAATTCGTCTTCCGCTTCAGCGTCCATCGTCTCAACGACGACAACTTCTTCGTATTCGGGAATTTCCACGGCCGGTGTCGTCTCACCTGCTTCATTTTCAATGACGACGGTCAGTTCCGGTTGGAAATCGCCGCTGAGGCGCACCACCACTTTGTGCTCACCCAGCTGACGCAGCGGCTCAACGCCCACTTTACGCCGGTCGATGTCTGTGCCCAACTCTTCGTTAAGCTCATCGGCGATCTGGGTGGTGGTTACGGAGCCATACAGCTTGCCGGTTTCACCAGCGCGGGCGGTAAAGGTGAGGCGCACGTTTTCGATCCGGGTGGCCAGCGCCTGGTACTCCTGGCGCAGCTCTTCACGACGCGCTTCGGCTTTTTTGCGCCAAACGACGGCCTGTTTCATCATGCCAGGGGAGGCGATCACCGCCAGTCCCTGGGGCAGCAGGAAGTTACGGCCGAATCCATTCGACACCTTGTGTACTTCACCGGCCATACCAATATTTTCAACATCTTGCTTCAACAGCACTTTCATAGCTGTACATCTCCATCTTTCAAGTTTAAATCTTACTTTTGCAGCAGGAAATGTTATCAGAGCGGGCATGTTTTGGCAAGGCGCACCTGGCTTGTCTTCTTCAGGCGAAGGAGCGAGAACGGCCGTTAGCATCCCAGGTATCCCATAAAGTGGCGCAGAAATTGTCCTCAATCCACTAAAATGTAAAGCTTGTTTGACAAATAGACATGCTTCATTTACAATCTTTGTCAAGTTTACTTTACACATTATCAAATAGACAAGACATGTTGCTTCTCAAGGAGTTACACATGAAAAATCATAAACAGTTAAATGCAGGAACAGGCATGGCCGTGGGTGTCTTGGTAAGTGCATTCATTGCCCTGGTTGTTCAGCTTGCCACAGGCGACAGTTCGGTTTGGAACTGGGCAATTCCCGTTGGCTTGGCCGTAGGCTTGGCCATTGGCGCAGGTCGCAGTTCAGTAAATGAGGATATGCAATGAAAAATTGGGAGCGAAAATACCTGGTTCGCTTTATTCTGGGAATGGTAGGTTACTCCATCTTGCTGCCGCTATCCCTCATCCTGGTGGGTGATGGGCGCGTGACACAGCCCTGGCTGGCAATCCTGGTAGCGCTGCTGCCTGTTGCCCCCTTTCTCAATGCGATGACTGCCATCATTCAAAACGTGCGCAGCCAGGATGAACTGTTCCGGCGTATCCACCTGGAGGCGGTGCTTATTACCGCCTTACTGACGGGTGCAGTCACCTTCAGCTATGGCCTGCTGGAAGCAACCGAACTGGTGCCCCCGCTGCCCAACGTCTTCATCGCTCCGTTCATGATTTTTGTATGGGGGGTTGCCAATGTTATCATTTCGCGCCGGTACAACTAGGGGGGAGTCCATGAATAACCGTCTCAAGGTGCTGCGTGCAGAGCGCGACTGGTCGCAGGAAGAACTGGCGCAAAAAGTAGGCGTTTCGCGGCAAACCATCAACGCGATTGAACGCGGCAAGTACGATCCCAGTTTGCCGCTGGCTTTCAAATTTGCTCAACTGTTTGCCTTACCGATTGAGGAAATTTTTCTACCGACAGAAGAAGATTTGGTGTAAGTACGGCCGTTTAACCAGGTGATTCGGCCGTATACACCTCATCCATCGACAGCAGCAGGTCGTTCAGCTCCGTCACTTCCTCGGCAATTTCGTGCCGCAGACGGCGGGCACTGCCACGATCAATATCTTTGGCATCCACCAGCATCGTCTGCGAGTAGATAGTGCCCAGATGCGTTAGCGAATTCTCCAGCTGCAGCCGGGCCCGCTGGATGGTGCCTTCCAGCGTTTGCAGGGTTTGCAGCTGCCGCTGGAGGCTTTCTAACGTGGTCTGGATCTGCTCTTTAACGGCTGGATTGCTGGCCTTGGCAAACTCTGCATTAAGCTGTGTCATGCGCGATTCCGCCCGCACGCGATCGCGGTGCAAAATCTCGCGCTCTTCCTGATACCGGTCGACGCGGCGGGCCAGGTCATAAATATTTTCTAACCATTCATCAATCTGACCGGCCGTCTGGCCCAGCTCATCTTTCAACACTGAATCCGAATGCTCGCGAATCCCTTTTTCGATGCGGCTGCGGTAGTCCAGCGCCTCGTTCATTTGCTGCTGCAGCTTTTTATCTTTCAACCGCTCCGGCTTGAACTCGTTTATCAGCATTTTGGCCACTACTTTGCGACCAAACTCCGGGTCCAACACGCTGCTGTAGACCAAACCCGCCTCCGCCATCGCACCGCCCAGCAGCCAGGCCCAAAACGGCACAAACTCTACCAGCGGCACGCCAACGGCCGAAAAGACAGTCAGCATCGCCGTGAGGGCCAACACCACACCGCTCTCCCAGCGCACAAATGATTCTTGCCAGATCGCCTTTTGGACGCGTTCTTCTAATGCTTCACGAGCTTTTGACATTGTTTTTACTTTGCTTGTTGCGTTTGTTGTTCCATTTTAGCCTGAACAGCGCGAATTTGCTGCTGAATAGCCGCCTGGCGCTCTGGACTGCCAGACCGTTTTAACGCTCCCTGCAGCACATCCAGGCTGCGCTCAAAAAAGCCCAATTGGGCATAGGCCCGTCCCAGCGATTCCTGGTACGCCAGATGTTCGGGGGCTTTGGCTGCTGCGTTTTGCCAGTGCAAGACGGCCGTTGCCCACACGCCATTACGCGCCAGCTGGGTGGCGGCGGCGTTAAAATCAGCGGCCGTTTTGGGGCCTTTGGTCAACGTTGCCACCTGCCGCGCCGTGACGCGATCAAAATCTGGCCCGGCCTTAAAAACGGCGTAAAACAGAGCCAGCACGGATCCTGCCAGAATAAGTCCCCGAAGCGTTTCGCCCAGGCCAGTGGTGAGGGGCAGAATAAACTCTTGAATAGCCGGATCCAGACTCGCCAATCCTAACGCCTCTAAATCGGCGGGGAGTGCCCAGCGCAGCAGCAGCCCCAGAATGACGGCCGCCAGCACATAGATGGCCGTCAGGTGCGCCCAATTTTGGCGAAAGTGTATCCCGGCAGCCAGCCCTACAAACAACACGGCAACAAGGCCACTGCCAACGGCCGTATACAAATTATGCTGCGCCAAAATATTGTACAGCACCTGCAGGGCAAACAGCTGGCCCACGCCCAGCACCAGCACCCACAACACCGTCAGGCTGCTGCTGGCGTTGGGATAACGAAAGGATTTGACCACAAGGTTTCTTTTGCAGGCAGGGCAGCGCATGTCTTCAAGCGCCAGCTCCTGCGCGCAGTAGCCGCACATGGGCGCCTCTTTGGTCCAGATATCCTGGTAACTCTCGCTGGATTGGTAACCGGGCGTTTCTGCTTGGGCCTGTACGGCCGTTGGGTCACGCCATTCCCACGTTTTGATGTGATCATCCGGGTAGAGCAAGGCAGAGGCAGTGGAAAGCGGCGCATACTCGCGCCGGACAACCTGGACGCGGCCAGCATCGGGGGCTTTCTCAGGTGCTGCCTGCGCCAGTTTGGCCAACCCTTTTTGAGCCAGCGTGTTTTGCGGGTTAATCGCCAGCACATTTTCCAGGCAGATTTGCCGCTCTTCGGCCGTTTCTACCGCGCCGCTGAGCCACAGCCAGGCTGTTTCGTTCCGTTCATCCACTTCAAGCACAGCTTCCAGCAGGGCACGACCTTGAATACGATCACCGTTTTTTACGGCCGTAATGCCCGCCCGCAGTTTCTCTTGTACAGATGCATTAGACATGGTTTGTACCATGCAAGCCAGTAATGGGATACCGGTTGGTAACGGCCGTTACTCGATCGTGGCTTCCGCTTCCTCGCTGTCTTCACCGGCAAGTGATGGCGCTTCAGCCAGACCCAGACGGCGCTTGCGCTCTTCCAGCTGCAGATCCAGCTCGGCGCTGCCCAGCGCGGCATCCATCTGGTTGTCCAGGCGGTCGGCATACATTTCACTGTGAGCGGTCGCTTTATCCAATCGGGAGCGAATCGATTCACCCAGGCGAGCAATGTCGGCATCACCCACACCCATCAAATCGTCCAGGCTCTTGATGGCCTTAACCGTTGTTTCTTTCGACTTGGCCAAACGCATGAGCGCTTCCAGCTCTTTCTGTTCTTGGCGAATAGTTTGCAGCTTGGCCTGCAGCTTTAAACGCGCACTCAGCAGCGATTCGTACTCACGCTGCTGGCGCACCCACTGCTCATGGTACTGCTCCTGCAACCGGCGAGCACTGTTCAACTCATTTTGCGCCGCACGAGCCAGGTCGGCCTTACCCTGCATCAGCAAGGCATCAATGTTGCGGTCCAGCTGGTCGGCCTTCTTCTTGTACTCTTTGTACTTGCGCTCCATGCTCTTGACTTCGCCACCAACAGTAGCAGCCGCGTCTTCCAACTCATCCAGATTGTTCTCGGCGTCGCGAATGTATTGTTTCATCACCGCCACAGAGTTGGTCTCCAGCGCTTTATCCACCATCTCGTGTAAATTGGCCGAGATGAGGGTTTGTACTTTTTCGAGTAGTGTTGCCATCGATTCTGCTCCTTATTGCTCAAATAATCAGGTTTGTAAAGTCTCGTAATGGCCTGTTACGCATAAATCATCAATTTGTTGTGCCACACCGGGGCAGTAACAGCCCTATCCGGCGGCTGTGGGCTGGTAAGGCCAACTCCCCAGACATTGTAAACAATGTCCGTTGTTTTTCAAGCGGCAGTTAGCGCAAGTCTCAAACCAGGATGGGGCAAGCCGCCAGCCGGCAAGGGGAATGCTACTCTTCCATTTCCACGGCCCTGGGTGGGCCTTCCTGGTAAACCGGCAATTGGATGACAAAGTAGAAACCGCTAGGTTTTCCTTTGCTAAACAACAGCTTTCCTTTATGCAGCGATACGTAGCCTTTGGCGATGTACAGGCTGGGGCCAAACTCAGGCGATTTAACCAGATCTGGCTCATCAGCGGCCAGCATCTCACCAATTTCCGCAACAACTTGATCGTTGAGCTCAGCGGAAAAGAAAATGACGATCTCTACAACGTTTGACTTGGTGGTGAACAGAGAAAGCAGGACCTCTTGGTTTGCAGTCGATGGCTCACTAAGCTGAATGCCAATCGTCACGATCCGCTCCAGGGCTTCATGCATCGTGGCCCAGTCTGCTTCGACCTTGGGTATGTCGGAAATGGTAACCATTTCCACCCGCCACCCTTCAGCGACGTCCAGCTGGTTGAGCGTCTGGCAAGATTCAAACAGCTGACTGCCCAAATTGGGAATGGGGTACGCTTTCAGGCTGTGCGCCGTCCAGGCTTCCCCGGTCTTTAATTCGGCCAGGGAAATAAAATCTTCGATGAGGTGAGTGAGGCGGAGGCTGTTGTCTTGAATGCCGCGCAGCGAGCGCTTGAGATCGGAGTCGGTGCTGGCTTCTTGCAGTGCTTTGGCCAGTTCGTCAGAATGCTCAGATACCGAAGCCAGTGGAGTGCGGAAATTTGGCGTGATCAAGTTGATGATGCTGCGCTTGAGATCATCAAAGCTTTGGGCGATGCGGTTTTGGTTGTGAAAATGTTTGTCCAGCTGTTTTTCCACAAAACGCAGCACATCATCGCTGTCGTAGGGTTTGGTGATGTATTCGTCGACGCCGCGGCGGAATCCTTCATATTCGTCTTGCTTTTCGCCTTTGGCAGTGAGGAAGATGAAGGGAATGTGCAGCCACTGCGGATTATCGCGGACGTGTTTCAAAAATTCGTAACCGCCCATCTGGGGCATCATGATGTCGGAGATGATCAGGTCGGGCACCTGCTGGTTGATGACGTCTAGCGCAATTTTGCCGTTGAGGGCAGTGAGGACATTGAGCTTGTACTTGCCGTCGAAGATGGTGAGCAGGTCTTCCAGGCCGTTGAGCAGGTTACGATCGTCTTCCACTACCAGGATGGTGGCCGTGGCTTTGCCTGCATCGGCAAATTCGCTGCCAGCTTCGGCTGACTTCTGGCGCTGGTAGAGCGGCAGGATGACGGTAAATTTGCTGCCCACCCCTTCCTGGCTTTCGGCTTCGACACGGCCGTTATGCAGCCGCACCAATCCACTAACAATCGCTAACCCGGTACCCGCCCCTTGCTGCTCAAACACACCCCGATTGTACTGTACAAACGGCTCAAAAATCTGGTTCTTCATGCTGATGGGGAAGCCCATTCCCTCATCAGCCACCACGATGTGCACATTTTTGCCCTGAACCGTTGCCGACAGCGTAATGTGGTTCATCCGCCCCTGGCTCGTATCGGTGAACTTGATGGCGTTGTTCAGCAAACGCTCAATAATGTTGACCAGGCTTTCCGGGTCGCCAAAGATGGCAGGCAGCCTTTCTGGGACGTGGCTCGTGATTTCATACGGCACATCATTGCTTAATCCCTGGTGCATCTGCACAGTCTCTTTGAGCAAACCCGACAGGTTGGCCACCGGCCGGGCCCTGGCTAAAAAGTTGGCCTGTGCCTCACCGCTGCGCAGCTCCATGACACGAATAAAATCATCGACCAGCCGGGTGAGCCGCAGGCAGCCCGCCTGAATGCCGCGTAAATATTCCCGGTAGTTACGGCCGTCCGTAAACTCTGTCACACTGTCGGCCAGCATTTCGTAGTAGGCCGTCACGTAGGTCAGCGGGGTACGGAACTCGTGGTTGAGAATTTGCAGGATGTTCTTTTTAAGGGACTCAACGTTGCGCTGCCGCGCCTGTTTGCGCTCGTAGGCCAGATCAAGCTGGGTATGAATGAGCGTTAATAGTTTCGAAATGACAAACGGCTTGGTAATGTACAGATCGGCGTTACTCAGCCGCCCCTTACGAATGTCCGGCTCTTCCCCTTTGGCCGTCACAAAAATGAAAGGGATCTGGATCCACTCTGGATTGGCCCGCACATGGTTCAAGAATTCGTAGCCACCCATTTGCGGCATCATCACGTCAGAAATGATCAGATCTGGCTCATGCTCGGCCATGACGTCCAGCGCCATCTGGCCATCACTGGCCTGCAGCACGGTGATGTCGTAGCCCAAGTCGGCAATTTCCAGGAGATCGTTCATGCCGTCCAGCATGGATTGATCATCTTCAACAATAAGGATGGTAGCAGCACGGCTGTTGGGTTTTTCGAGAGGTTGTGTCATAACTCCAACATCTTTGCGGTAAATGATTCTGTCAAAAATATTTTGGTAGGAAAGTCAGGAAATTTGCGATTCTATGCAAAAAAGCAGGTGCTTGGCGCTTTTTGAACGGGGTTTCCTTTCCTAATATTTACATCAATTTCGCATTATACAAGATTCGAATGACGGCCAGCGTTATGAATTTTGTACCGAATTTCTGACGCCTCTTCTTTTTATGGGGGAACTACTTCTGGGGCTGGTTGTCGAAAAACAAACAACCAGCATCTGGTGAAGATGCTGGTTGCTCTGATTTGGAGCGATTGCGTCAAGCAGTGTGCTTCTAAACGGCGGCGAGGTACGGCAGCATCAACCAGAGGTACGCAAGCGACGGGCAAAGAAAACCAGGCCTACCAGCACAAAGGCTACCACCAGCACACTCCAGGTGTCCAGACCGGTTTGCGGCAGGGCATCACCCGTGCCATCGTCCGTGCCAATAACAGCCGTGATGGGGGTTGCGGTGGCTCCGGCAGTTGCGCCACCTTCTTCACTCGCAGCAGCGGTGGCATCCGCCTCAGCAACGGCCGTACCGTCAACAACAATTTCCCCTTCCGCTATCACCGTGCCTTCTGCAACACCACCCTCTGGCGTTTCGGTCAGGTCACCTTCTGCCTCACCAGCGTCAACTACAGGCGTGTTCGAAGGCGTTGGCGTTGGCGGCGCTGGCGTGTTGGTCGACGCCACAGTTGGTGGTACCGTGTTGGTTGGTTGAATCACAGCGGCCGCTTCTGTCGCGGCAATCGCGGTGGCTGCGTTGGCCGCCAGCGTTTCGGCGTTTCGGGTCTCGATGGCCGCCCTCTCCTGGGCCTGCTCTTCGGCGGCCCGGTTATTGACCAGGAAAAATGCGGTGCAGGCACCCATCAAAATAAACAGGGTGACCAAAACACCAACTGCAACTAAAAATGGACGCCGGTTTGAAGAACTCTCCTCTTCCACATATTCTTCCTCAATATAATCGTCTTGCATAATTTCCTCCGTTCAATAACCGTTTAAGGCACAGGCTGCTCTAGGGAACGCGGCCGCCACGCACTTTTGTTTCTAAAAAGCTACACAATCACATCCAGATTGGCTGTGGGCACAAACACCACCTCACCGTTAGGCAGTTCCACATCCACGCCAGGGGTTTTTAGGCCAATGGGCGTCGGCTGCAAGCGATTGTAAATGTGCTTAATCTTGCCCACTTTCCCGGCGTATCCAACGCTCAAGATGCGCACCAGCTGGCCCGGTACCATCACTTTTTTAACGGTGGCCGCATCCAACCCCAGGGCCGCTGCCTGCGGCAGAATGATCTCCGGGCGCTGACCGGCTTCGGCTTTGTAATCACCAAACAACGACACGGAACGGCCGTCTGCCTGGTGCAGCAGTTCAAAAATGGGCGGGGCCATGCCGCCGCTGCCCACGCCATCGGTCACCAGCAGCGGCAGGGGTGAATCCTGACTCACCTGGCACACTTCGGCCGAGGCACTGCCAACGATCAGGCCGCGCACACCGACATCTTCGGCACGGTGAAACAGCTCGACGTTGTTCAGGCAGCCCACAGCCAACACCTGGCCCGTCACGTCGCTGTTAAAATGATCTGGCGTCAGCAGCGTGTCTGGTGTGGTGGCCACCACCTTAAGACGCCCCACACCTTCGCGGCCAGAGCCCCAGGCGGCCTGGATAAGACTGCCGCTGGTTTCAATGGTTACACCCTGGTTGCCGATGTAGCTCACCACCCGGCCTGCCACCAGGGCACGCAGTTCCAACCAGTCGGAAGTCGGCTGCACGGCGATACGGCCGTTCACCACGTCAAAAAAGATGCCGTCCACCGGGGAGAGCACCTGCCGCTCGCCCAGCAGACGTTTGCGCGAGGCCAACACGGCCCCCGCCTCCACCGGCGCACCCTTTTCTACACGCAGGTACTCGCCTATCTCTTCTGGGGCTACCCTCAGCTTCTCCGAGGCCGACATGATGGCAAAATCGGATGCCATGGTGGTGCGGGCCACTACCTGGATGGGGCTCACTTCCTGCCCCACACGCACGACAATCTCGCCACCCTTGGGCAGTACACGAGCCCGCCGGATCTTGGTCTGGGTTTGGATGATGGTGGATCGGTAAAACTCTTTCATCGCCTAGCCTCCCATGTCCCACAGCCACTTGCGCATCAGGCTGCGCCGATCGGCTACGTCACGCGGCAGGGTAAACGGCCGTCCCCGTGCATCAATCACCAGGCCACCTACCAGGCCGCCCGTCAGCGTCATCTTCTTGCCCTGCCCTGGGCCAAAACCGATGTCAAACCGGCTGGTTGGTTTAACCGTCACCCTGGCGCTTTTACCTGGAGCAATAGGGAAAATTTCGATCTTGCCAAACTCAATTTCCCCTTCAAAACTAATCCGCTCCGACTCAATGGAAATATCCATCGCCTTCTTGCCGAGCTGGCCCTTGCCCGTGGGGGCAATCACCCACCCGAGGTCTGAGAGGACGCCTGCTTCCAGTGTCTGGATGACCGCCAGCGGCTGGTGCGCCGCCAACGCGCCTAACGCAGGCAGCACACCGTAGCGATCCAGGGCAGCAGAAAAGATGCCGGTTGGCTGGAGCGCATCCAGCAGCATCAGCATGATCTGGCCGGGACGGGGCGCATTGGCCAGTGTGCTGCCGCGCGCCAGCAGCAGACCAAACGGCGGCGGCGTAGGCTGTTCACCCAAAATCGGCCAGCGCAGTTCGTGGCCTGTTTGCAAGGCGGCACAGCGGATGGCCATGCGGGCCACCGCCTGCTCCAATTGCAGCATTTTTTCTGTGGTCGGCACGATGAAAGGGTGGAGCGATTTGTTGAAGATGAAATCGGCCGTTTCTGCCGCCGACACTTCCATGGGCACCCACTGGCGCACCTCGTCTACCGAAACCTTGTGCAGCAGCTGGCTCACCGGGTGCCCCATGCCCAGTTCAGAATGAATCGACACCTGGGCCCGTTCAGGCTCAGCCAAAACGATCGACACGCTGTTGCTGCCCAGGTCCACCCCCATCACCGTCTGTTTTTGCAGGGCGGCAAAATAATGGCAAATCCCCTTAAAGGCCTGGGCCGTGGGCAAAATCGGGTAGCTGCTCCAGTCGCGCAGTTCCTGTATGCCGGACAGATTGTTGATTTTCAAATCTTCATACAGTGCAGTGATCAACCGCACGGCATCGTCGAGCTGCTCTGTTTCCAAAGTCGGGCGCAGATTGTCGGCCATCTGCACGTTGGCATAATCGCTGAGCATCGCCTGAACCCGTTCCCGCAGCTTGAAGTTCCCGGCGAAGATGACCTCTGGCACCTTGCTGTCACTCATGACGCTGACGCCCAGTCCCACCGATTCCACCACCTGCAGCAAGCGATCTTCCGCGCCGCCATCGGTGCCGCCTGCAATCAAAATCAGGTCTGGCTGGGACTGCACCACGGCGCCTACCTGCTCATGCGGCAGGCGCTGGTCAGACAGGGCAAGGCGATCTTTTTCACGATGGTAAATGGCACGCAGCGCTTTGCGGGCGGAGGTGATGCTTACCTGGTCAAACAACCCCACCAGAAGCACATCCAGCGGTTGGGCGGCGCTGGCCACCGCAGCAAAATGATCCACCCCGGAGCCATCGGCGCGCACGGGGCGAATCAGCCGCCCTTGTTCGCTGAGCAGCTTGCGCCCGGTAATTTCGGAGATGCGGCTGATGGCCTGCTGCACACCCTGGGCCACATCAAACCAGGGACCATGAGTGGTAGTGGGCACGGCCGTTCGCGCAATCAACCGGTAAGCACCTGCTACCATATCAAACAGCACCACCGTGGTGTGGGTACTGCCACAATCGGCCACCAAAAAGGATTCGTACGTTTCTACCTGGGGCGCTTCAGTCGTCATTAGAATCGTTGTACCAGTTCCGTCAGGAAGAAATTGAGGCGTTCAGCCAGTAAAATAAGCCCGGTGCTCACCAGGGCAGCAAACAGGGCGCCAAACGTGATAGTGAGAACGATGCGGCCAACGGCCGTTATCCCACGCTGCCAGATGGCGGGCTGCCACAAACCACTGCTGCGCGGCCGTAAAGCCGTAAATTGAAAGGCCAGCAAGGTGCAAATCGTTAAAACAGCCACCACAATGCCCTGCAGCGGCGTGGCAGGCTGCACGCCCACAATTTGCGGCCACAGCGTTCCCGTCACGCTGCCAATGAGGGCCACCGCCGCGCCCACGCCAATCAGCAGCGCCAGCGAGGTGTTGCCCAACCAGCTCACACTGGGCAAACGACGTGCCAGCAGCATGAGAGCAAACAAAACGGGCACCAGCCAGATCACCGAATCGGGGCTGGCCGGGTTGGCCTGCACCTGCTGCCAGATGGGCAAGAGCAGCTGGCGGGCAACCACTACCACAGCATACGCAGCACTCACACCCACCAACAAATGCACAGAAACGCGGTACAGCGGGTTGTCGCCAATGAGGTAGCTGTAGATAAAAAGTGTCAGCAGTAAGCCAATAATGAGTCCCGCTAATTCAGTCATACGTCTTTTTACCGAATGGATGCTGCCTATTTTTGGGGGCGACGGCCGTTTACCAATCCCGTCGTGCCATACACCACCAGCCCCACAAGCAAAAGCACTGCGGCCAGCAGCTGCCCGATTACCTGGGCATTTAACCGGGCATCCAGGGCGCTGGCAGGCTGACCAATCAACTGCGCGTAGGCCCGTGCCTCCGGCGTGCCGCCCAGCAAACCAGCAATCTGCCCGGTGGAGGCATAACTGCGAGTCAACGGCGCCAGCGCCTGGGTGACTCCAGCCACCAGCTGCACATCGGGGGCCACCTGCCCGACCTGTTCTACCCAGTTCACCAGGTTGTCGCGATCACCAGTCAGCACAATCACCAGGCCGACCTCGCTTAAGCTGGCCTGAACATCGGCCGCTATGATACGGCCGTTTAACTGTTCACAAGCAGTCCGCCCGGCAAGGCATTCCCCCAGCTGGCGCAGGCCAATACCTTCACCCGGCAGGTAACCAATCACCTGAACTTCACTGTCCGCCGTCAAGGTGTCGGCGACGGCCGTTCCCGCCGCGTACTGGCTGGCGATGACAACCTGGCTGCCGTTGGCTGCCAGCTGTGCCAGCAGCATTTCCGCCTGGGGCGTCAGTTCGCCGGACATCGCCGGGGTGTATTCAACGGCTACCAGCACGGGCTGACCCGCCGCGGCCGACACGGCCGTTTCTACCGCCTGTACATTAGCCGGTATGGCGCCATCCGTCGCCAGCACATTAGGGCCACGCAGCCCAACCAGCAGGGCCACAAACAGCAAAAAGGCCAGACCAATGCGCAGCCAAACGGCCGTGCCGTAGGGCGCCCTGGCAGACAGTGTGGTCACCGTCGTTGGCATCTCTCGGGCGATCTGGTGCAGCAGCGCGGCCTGCTGCAGCTGCTCGGGTGTCGTCACGTAGGGCAGCAGCGGCGAGGCGGTGCGCGGGCGAGCAATGGCCGGTTCAATGGCCACCACACCCTGCATGCCTTTTAACGGCCCCACCGTTTCTTCTGGTCCTTGTAAATCACGCGGCGGCTCACCGGTGAGTTCCGGCGGTTTTAGCTGCTGAACCCACTCGGGAATGTCTGCTTTGGGCAGCGATTCGGCCAGAGGGGTAAGCGGCGGCAACTCTTCCAGCAGGAAGCGCCACTCGTCGCGGCTGCCGCTGGGCGCGGCGTCTTCGGCTGGCGCCAGCAGCGAACCGGCGGCCTCGGCGCTGGCCGGGTCGGGCTGCAGCCAGTCGGGAATCTCCTGCGTGGTGTCACCGTCGATGTCCACCAGCGGATGGGCCGGACTGGTGTCGATGGGAGCGTCCTGCAGCCACTCTGGCAGCTCAGCGCCAGCCAGCTCTTCGGGAATGCCCTCCAGCGTATCGCGGATGTCCATGTCGGAGAAAACACCAGGCAGCTCGCTGCCTATGATGCCCTGGCTGGGGCGCATGCTGGCGATCCATTCTGGCATTTCCTCGCTGGTTAAATCAAACTCTGGCGATTCGGCCGTTTCTGGTTTTTCGTCCAGCTCTTCCAGCCACTCGGGCAGGTCTTCACTCACGGATGTTTCCGCCAAAAAGGCATCGCTGCTCCAGGAATCTGTTTCCGGGGCGGGTTCGGGCGCTTCAGGCATTTCTTCTTCGGGCGCTTCGGAGGTGGGGACGGCCGTTGCCTCGGAAGGCATCTCTTCCACCACCAGTTCGCCCGTCTGAATAGAGGCCATGTCCGCCAGCCAGTCAAACTCATCATCCCCATCTTCGTCAAGCAGATCGTCCTCGGCAAGCAGTTCGTCAGCGGCCGTATCATCGATTTGGAGATCGTCGAACAGATCGGGGGACTCGTCCAGCATCTCAAGTTCTTGCCGCGCTTCGTCGCCTACCTTTTCCAGGTTACCCGTGTCGGCCAACCAGTCCAGATCGGTTTGGGAGACAATTTCATCAACCGTGAACCAGTCGCTGTCTGCCTCGGAAATAACCTCTGGTTCTTCTGCCTCAGCCGCTTCCTCCGGTTCGTCTGGCAGGTCTAACAGGAACGATTCGCCCTTTTCGGCGGCATCCTCCAGCCAGTCGGGCAGAGTTTCGGTGGCCTCGCGCGACGTTTCAAAGAGATCGGTGAAGGAAACATCTGCGCCTGCATCGTCATCGGCAAAATCTTCGTCATCATCGGCCATGTCACGCAGCGGGCCGGTCAGCTCGGCAATCTGAGCGGGGTCCAGCAAATTGGTCTGGATAGGACCCAATTCGTCCATCCAGCCGGGTAATTCTTCAACATTCAGGTCTTCCTGCTGCTCTGGCAAGACGTCGGTCTGGGGCGGCCCCAGTTCACTCAGCCAGTCAGAGGAATCGGCTTCTTCGTTGGGCTGGCTGCTGAGCAGTTCATTCAGCGCCGCGGCGTTTTCGGCGGCGTAATCGGCGGTAGTATCGGTGTCGTCTTCAAGCTCGGCCAGCCAGTCCGTGAGGCCGGTGCTCACGTCTTCGTCTTCATCCGTAGGAGGAACGGCCGTTTCCGCCCCCTCATCTGTATCAGCCAGATCGCTCAACCAATCGGTCAATCCCTGGCTGGCCGCCGCCTCATCCCGGGTATCGTCTGCATCGGAGAGCCAGTCGGGCAGATTGGCCGCCTCTTCGTCGGGGAACAGATCGTCCGGCTGCGGCAGATCTTCGGCCCGTTCCAGCAAATCTTTGTAAAACTCAGTCGAGATCGTCGTGGGCGCGTTGATGATGGGGTCTGGATCGCTGTCGTGCACCAGCCAATCGGGCAAATCGCTGGTATCCCGGCTACCAGCGGGCGAGGCTTCGGCTTCGTCCTCATCTTCGTCTGGCTCCTCGAATTTATCGGAGCCAATATTGCCGGTGCGCAGCCAGTCGGGCACAGCGTTGGGGTTTAGTTCACCCGTGTCACCGGGACGGCGTGCGGGCAGGGAAAAAGGCTTGTTGATTGGCTGGTTTTCGGCGGGATCTTCGGGTTTTAGCTGGGGATGTTCAGCCACAAGCCGCGTGCCGCAGTTGTCGCAAAAGATGCGGTCACGCGTGTTTGGTGTGGCGCAGTTGGGGCAAATGATATGAGTACTGAGGGGTAGTTTAGCCCCGCAGTTGTTGCAGAATTTGCTGCTGTGTGGATTTTGGTACCCACATTCTTTACAGGTAATCTCTTTACTCATTATTTGTTATACGGCCGTTCCACACCCATCAACAGGCGCAGACTCAGCAACAACGTACCCAACGCCACGCCAATGAGCAAGCCACGCAGCCCGGCAGTGACGACAACATTCTGCACAAATTCCACAACCTGGTTCACCGGCTGGCGCAGCCCGGCGGGCAATAGGCGGCTGGTGAGCAGCGCCTGGCCCAGCAGCATGACAACGGCCGTCACGCTAAACAAAATGGCCCAACCGGTGCGCTGCCGTTTAAGCAGCTGCACACCCGCCAGCAGCAAAAAGACGGCCAGCAAAGAAGCCAGAGCCGCTTCCAAAGGTGCCTGTACCCAGCTAAACACGGTATTGACGCTGCTGCTGCCAGTGAGTCCATCTAAAACGGCCGCAGCAAACACGCCCAAAATACCCAGCACCAGCACCGCGCTGTACAGGTTCTGCTCTTTAAACAAGCGGTTCAAGTGAACCAGCAGCAAATTAAGCACCCCCAAAATGAGGGCAATCGCCGCCAGGAACGAAACCCAGCCTAAAATGATGCTGCTGAGGCCACCCACGTTAAACAACAGGGCCACCAGCGTTAGCAGCCCAAAAAAAACGGCGGTAAAAACGGCGATGCTTTGCTTTAGCTTCATGCACTGTTACCTGAACGGGCGTCCTGTTACACTAGCTGGTAAACGGCCGCTCCCAGGATAAATAACACCACAATCCAACGCAAAATGTCCTGCAGCTGCAAGCTGGCAACCTGGCTGGGGCTACCTTCCAGGTAGGCGCTGGTGGCAAACAATTCTTCACCAATGAGGACGTTATCGGTGGCGGCGGTAGCAACGGCCAGGGCCGTTGGATCATCCGTGCCAACCACCTGGTCGATGGTTTGGCGATTGGCCGCCTCCACCATCAGGACCAGTTCCGGTCCAAAACGGCCGACCATGATATTGCTGGCCACCCGCTGCTGCTGCAAAACGGCCGCTACACCAGCGCCATAAGCAAATGGATCGGTGTCGTGGGCCACAAACTGAGTCAGGGAAAGATCAAAATCGGCCGAGCGGCCCGCTTCGGCGAGCGCGTGTTGGATGTTGGCCTGGGCCAGGGGCAGCAGCGTGCCTTCACCTACGGTCACCAGGGGTGGCGTGCCGTTGGCACAGCCATCTCTGGCCAGATGGTCCAGCACAGCCGCGGCGCTGACGCTGGTGGGGTTGGCTGTGCCCACCAGGCTGGCCTGCCCCAACGTCAGGTGCAGCTGACGGCCGGACTCAATCGCCCGGCCCACCTGCCCGGCGAGGCCTTCGTAACTGGTTAACGGCCGTAAAACCACCATTCGCCCGGCGCGCACGCTGCGCGTCAGCAAAAAGAGCAGAACAACCAGTACAAGTAAGGCAAGCAAGATAAACAGCGGGGTCATACAGCAGCCTCATCTGCCGCCAGGCATTCCATCAGGCGGCGCACGGCGGCCGGATCTTCCAACAGCTGGGCCATCTGACGCACCTGTGCCGAAGGCCACAACACGGCCAGCGCCGGTTGGGCCAGCCACAACAACTGGCTGCCCAAGAAAGCCAACGGCTGCCCGACTTCCAACAGCGCCAGGGCAGCACCGTTTAACCCACGTTGTTTCAGGGCAGTGATAATTTGATCCAGGAGCGGGTCGCGATTGGGTGTTTGTGTCATGGCTAATGGCCGTGGTGCTTCCAATAATAAAAAAATTGTGGCGCTAACATACGGTTTTTTGCGCCAGGTTTCCAGCCAAAATCAACTTGACGTAACATAATGTTACGGCTCGGAGTATAGCACGTTTGTTTGAGGGTGTAAAGCAAAGGCAGAGGGCATAGGGCCTTGGTACTATAACGGCCGTTTCCCACCCAGAAAGAGAGAAACGGCCTTCAAAAAATGCCTCATTTTCAGGAGAATTTAGCCAGAAACGAACATGAAATACCGCTTGAGCGGCGGCTGGCTTTGGTGCGATGACGGCCGTACCGTATAATTGCCGCTTCCACTAAAAACATACCGGAAAAACTTTCAGCATTCATTGGAGAGGTAAATGCGCGTACAAGTCATTCTTAATCCGTGGGCCGACCGGGGACGGGGGGTTGAGCAGGCAGCGGTGATTCAGCGGGTAGCGCAGCAGTACGGCGGCGTCGATCTGGTACAGACGGAGCGGCCCGGCCACGCCGTTGAGCTGGCCCGGCAAGCGGCCGACAACGGCTACGACATAGTGGTCGCCGCGGGTGGCGACGGCACTATCAGCGACGTGGTCAACGGGTTGATACGTGGCAGCAAGGCTGTGGCCAAACTGGGCATCATCCCCATCGGCTCCGGCAATGATCTGGCCTGGAGCTTGAAGATACCGACGGATGTGGAAGCGGCCGTACACCAGCTGTTCACCGGCCAGCCCAAAACCATCGACCTGGCCCGCATTGAAGACGATCAGGGGCGCTTTCGCATTGTGGACAACAACATCGGCATTGGCTTTGATGCCATCGTGGTGATTGCCACGCAAAACATCACTCGCGTGCACGGCTTTTTGATGTACCTGACGGCTACCCTGCGCACCATCGCCACCTACTCCCAAATGCCCAAAGTCACGGCCTATTTTGATGATGAAAAGGTAGAGCAAAGCATCATGCTCATTGCCTTTGGTGTGGGCCCACGCGGCGGCGGCGGCTTTTTGCTCACCCCCTTCGCCAAGCAAAACGATGACCTGGTAGACACCTGCACGGCCAACAAAATGGGCCGCCTCAGCATGATTGGCCTGCTGTTGAAGGTGTTTGGCGGCAGCCACGTGCACTCCAAACGCGTAACCATGCGGCAAAACAAACAAATCCGCGTGCGCGCCGACCGCCCCCTGCCCATTCACACCGACGGCGAGGTGTTTGCCTACCCGCAAGACAATGTCCGCGAGGTTACCATCACCAGCCTACCCGCCGCGATTGAGGTAATTGTGAAAGAAGAGAGTGGAGATTAGGGATTGGAGATTTTGGAAAGCAATCTCTAATCTCCACTCTCCAATCTCCATTTTTTGGAGTTTTTATGCGACCATTAAAGAAGGCGTTACAGGAACATGAGCTCATCGTCCTGCGGGTGATGGGGGAGTGGTATGACCTGGATTTAACGGGCGAGGACAAAGCTGCCTGCGTGCGAGAGCTGGCAGAGGCGCTGGCCGAGCTTGAGTTTGCCCAGGAGATTTTGTACCTGGGACCAGAAGAAGCGGCCGCTGTGCAAACATTGGTGCAGGGCAACGGCCGTTCCCCCGTCGCCACTTTCGAAAGAATCCACGGCGAGGTACGCATGATGGGGCCGGGCGCGTTGGAGCGGGAAGAGCCGTGGTTTGACCCGATCAGCCCCGTGGAATCCCTTTGGTATCGCGGCTTTGTCTACCGCGGCTTCGACGAAACGGCCGAAGGTTTGATCGAATTCTACTACCTGCCCGACGAGCTGTTGGCCAAACTGCCCAAGCCGGAAAAGCCAAAAGCGGTGCAGGCAGCGGCCGTCACCACTCTCACCTCCGTGCCCGAGCCCAACCGCTACAGCCCCGCTACCAGCAGCGCCGTCGACGACCTCACCACCCTGCTGGCCCTGGCCCAGCGCACCAGCCTGCGCCGCGAAGCGCTCGATTTGCTCAACCAGCTGCTGCTCAACCCGGACCCCAACCGCCGCTCCCTGCTGGTGAACCTGGCCCGCGAAATGGGCATGCTGCGCGAGGTAGATGGCGGGATTCGGCCCACACGTACGGCCGTTGCCTGGCTCACCAAATCCCGCGAAGCCCAGCTGCGTGACCTGATGGACGCCTGGAGCAGCAGCGGCTGGAACGATTTGTGCCACACGCCCGGCCTGCGCTGCGAGGGCGATCAGTGGCGCAACGATCCCATCCTGGCCCGCACCGCCCTGCTAGACGCCCTGCCACAAACGCCAGATTGGTATCGCCTGTCTGACCTCATCAGCCACCTCAAGCAAACCGACCCCGACTTCCAGCGCCCTGACGGCAACTACGACACCTGGTACGTGCGTGACGTGGCCCAAGACAGCTACCTCTCCGGCATCGAAAATTGGGATTTGGTAGAAGGCCGCCTGCTGGCCTTTTTGGTGCAGGGGCCGCTGGTGTGGTTGGGATTGGCAGAAACGGCCGTGCAAGGCCCTCACACTCTCTACCGCCTCACCGACCGGGCGCTTGAGTGGCTGGCCAGCACCCCGCCGGCCACCGAAGAAATCACCACGCCCATCATCGTGCAGCCAGACGCGACCATTTTGGCGGCGCACAACGCCAATCGGCACCATCGCTTCCAGGTGGCCCGCATCAGCGAGCCGCAGCCGGTGGCGTCAGGCAAGCCGTACAGCTACCAGATCACGCCCGCCTCGCTCAAGCAGGCCCGCGCCGAAGGCATCGAGCCCGACCGCATTTTGACTTTTTTGCAGGAAGCCAGCGAACGGCCGTTACCCGCATCCACCAAACGCGGCATCGAGCGCTGGCGCGAACGGGGGGTAGAGGGACGGTTGGAAACGGCCGTGGTTCTGCGGGTGCGGGATGCTAGTATCCTGGAAACCCTGCGCACCAATGCCAAAACCCGCGCCTTCATCGACGAGAGCCTGGGCGAACTGGCCGCCACGGTGCGCCTGGAAAACTGGCAGCCCCTGCGCGAAGCCGCCGCCCAGCTCGGCCTGCTGCTAGACAGCACCGTGCAATAATTGAGGTTTAGAAGAGTGGAACAAAGACTCCCCAATGGCACAGTCCGATTGTCATGCTGAACGCAGTGAAGCATCCCTCTAAACTTGGCCGGTCAAAAACCTGTCCATTGGCAAAATTTTTCACTGTTGTAAGGTTCCAGGGATGCTTCGGAGGACCTCAGCATGACAAGGGTAGGTAGCTTGCTGCGGCACAGCTTTTGACTTTCCAACACCTAATTTAGCTGCCGTCGGCGTCTCGCCGTACCGCCTGATAATAGAACGATTGCTACAAGATTGAGTTATTCGCTTTTTACTAAAGCGGTTAATTTTTCAAGTTCTGCGTGATCTAAGTAAACCGAAACAAGTTTTCGGAATTTAATAATTGTGGCATCATAGAGAGATGCCTAAAAAAATTGACTACACTTTAACAACTGAATCACTCGCGATAATCGAACAAGCCATCAAAAACCATGATGACCTCCGCGTTCGCCAACGGGCAACCATTATTCGGATGCTGCATTTAGGGCAAAAGCCGCAGGAAATCGCTGAACTCCTGTCGATACAGCCGAGTAAAGTCTACTATTGGCATCAGCGGTGGCGAGCGGAAGGGCTAGAAGGGTTAGCCGACAGGCCCCGCTCTGGTCGTCCCCAAGCGGCTGACGCGCAGTACCGGCAACGACTGGCCCAAGTCATCGAACAAGACCCGCACGATTTAGGGTATGCCTTCACAGTTTGGGATAGCAAACGGCTAATAGCCCATTTAGAAAAGGAAACTGGCGTGCGGGTTACCGAGCGCACCTTCCTCAATATCTTGGCCGAAGAAGAGTATGTTTATCGACGACCGAAGCATACATTGGACCCACTCCAGGACAAAGTGGTCAAAGCCAGAGCTGAAGCCACGCTGGAAATGCTTAAAAAAAAGCTGAACGAGCCGAAATCGAACTATTCTTTGTGGACGAAACGACCCTGAGACTGCTGTGTAAGCTGGTCAAATGTTGGATGAAGCGGGGGCGACAGAAACGGGTACCTGCCCCTGGCCCGGCCAAGTGGCATCACCTATTTGGTGCTTACAATTGGCGCACTGATGCAGTCATTACCATGCCCGCCGAGAAGAAAAACACACAATCCTTCTGTCTCTTCATTCAACTATTGATGGCTTCGGCTCCATCAGATCGCCCCGTTGTGATTGTTTTGGACAATGCTTCCTACCATCACAGCTATGTCTCTGAGGCCCTGCTGGCCTTTTATGAAAATCAGGCAACGGTTTTCTGGTTGCCGCCTTACTGTTCAGACCTCAATCCGATTGAGCGGTTTTGGCGGCACCTGAAAGACAAAGCCTGTGCCAACCACTTGTTCGAAACGATTGCCGAAATGATTCATTCAGTTGATAAGGTGCTTACCATTCAGAACGATTTGTCTCATGCTGAAAGGTTTTTATTTACGAAAACTTTTTGCTGACTACTTAAGTAAACCGAAACAAGTTTTCGGAATTTAATAATTGTGGCATCATAGAGAGATGCCTAAAAAAATTGACTACACTTTAACAACTGAATCACTCGCGATAATCGAACAAGCCATCAAAAACCATGATGACCTCCGCGTTCGCCAACGGGCAACCATTATTCGGATGCTGCATTTAGGGCAAAAGCCGCAGGAAATCGCTGAACTCCTGTCGATACAGCCGAGTAAAGTCTACTATTGGCATCAGCGGTGGCGAGCGGAAGGGCTAGAAGGGTTAGCCGACAGGCCCCGCTCTGGTCGTCCCCAAGCGGCTGACGCGCAGTACCGGCAACGACTGGCCCAAGTCATCGAACAAGACCCGCACGATTTAGGGTATGCCTTCACAGTTTGGGATAGCAAACGGCTAATAGCCCATTTAGAAAAGGAAACTGGCGTGCGGGTTACCGAGCGCACCTTCCTCAATATCTTGGCCGAAGAAGAGTATGTTTATCGACGACCGAAGCATACATTGGACCCACTCCAGGACAAAGTGGTCAAAGCCAGAGCTGAAGCCACGCTGGAAATGCTTAAAAAAAAGCTGAACGAGCCGAAATCGAACTATTCTTTGTGGACGAAACGACCCTGAGACTGCTGTGTAAGCTGGTCAAATGTTGGATGAAGCGGGGGCGACAGAAACGGGTACCTGCCCCTGGCCCGGCCAAGTGGCATCACCTATTTGGTGCTTACAATTGGCGCACTGATGCAGTCATTACCATGCCCGCCGAGAAGAAAAACACACAATCCTTCTGTCTCTTCATTCAACTATTGATGGCTTCGGCTCCATCAGATCGCCCCGTTGTGATTGTTTTGGACAATGCTTCCTACCATCACAGCTATGTCTCTGAGGCCCTGCTGGCCTTTTATGAAAATCAGGCAACGGTTTTCTGGTTGCCGCCTTACTGTTCAGACCTCAATCCGATTGAGCGGTTTTGGCGGCACCTGAAAGACAAAGCCTGTGCCAACCACTTGTTCGAAACGATTGCCGAAATGATTCATTCAGTTGATAAGGTGCTTACCATTCAGAACGATTTGTCTCATGCTGAAAGGTTTTTATTTACGAAAACTTTTTGCTGACTACTTAGTAGAGGCCAATCTGGTTCTTTGTAAGAATAACTCACGAATTCCTGAATGGCTCTCCATAAGGGAAGAATAATTTCAGCCTTACTGCCCGAGGTCTCAAACACAATTTCTCTATGATTTCTCGTCACATTTTCTTCGGCAAATGCAATTGTGAACTTTAACTCTCCAGTTTCTTCTGGCTCAAAATAAAAGTAGTAACTGGCGGGTTCCAAATGCCACCAGACCTCAGAATCCAGACCACTTAAAGCCCGGTATAGACTCGATATTAAAACATAAATTGGATCAACGGGAACGTCTGAAACGTCTATTTCCAGAGAAAAACCCCCAGCATTTAAGCTCACTGGAAGCCAGCCATCATGTGGTTTCCCAAACTTACACTCTAGCTTCATACTTTTCTCCAGATTTTTACTCTCAAAGAATCAGCGTCATCCGCGTTCATCTGAGTCCTATTCTACTTTTGGCTAACAAAGTGGAGGCGGAGGAGGTGGAGTTCCTCGTAATCGACGGTTTCGTTGAGGGCGAGATAGACGGGGCGCAGGAATTCCGCGCCGTGTGCGGCGAAGGCGGCAAGGGCTTGCTGCTGCTGCTTAGGTGAGAGGTTTGAGTGCTCCAGCAAATTGCTTTCGCGCAGCGTTTCGCCAGCCTGGACGGCTTTCCACAGATGATTGAGAATGGTGCTGGGCTTGACGTTGTACTGCTGGCACAATTCGGGGAGGGTACGGCCGTTGTTATACAAATTCAGCACCTCATACGTCCGTCCACCCGGTGTGCTGCTGCTTGATGAAACCGTCGTTGGGGCCGATTTCCGTACTTCCGCAATCCCATTGGCCGCGCAATGCGCCTGAATCACCGGCAAAAATTCGTCGGCAAAGTTGGTGAGCTTCGCTTCACCCACGCCGTACAGCGTGCCAAAGCTGGCCCGCGACTGTGGAAAGTACGTGGCCATCTCCACCAGCGTCCGGTCGGAGAAGATGACGTAGGGCGGCACGCCCGCCGCGTCGGCCAGCGACTTGCGCTTTTGCCGCAGCTGCTGGAACAGCCCCTGATCATAGTTGGCATAATCCGTGGCCGAGGGGGCGGTCTGCGGCTTGTCTGGCAGGGTACCGCGCACCGGCTCCCCCTTGAAGACGGCGTACGCCTGCGGCGTGAGCTTCAGACTGCCATACTCCATGTCCTGCACCATCAGCCCCTGCTGCACAAACTGCCGCGCCAGATACTGCCACTCCTTCTTGCTAAACTCCAGGCCAATGTTGTAGGTAGACAGCCGGTCGTGGCCGCGCTCCAGCACCTTCTGGCTTTGCGAGCCGCGCAGCACGTCGATGATGTGGTTGACGCCAAACAGCTCCCCGGTGCGCTTGACGCAGGAGAGGAATTTTTGCGCCGGGATGGTCAAATCGACCAGATCGCCCGCCTCGGTGGTGCAGTTGTCGCAGGTTGCGCAGTTATCCTGGTCGTATGTTTCGCCGAAATAGGTGAGCAACGGCCGTCTCCGGCACACATTCGTCTCCACAAACCCCAGCATCGCCTCCAGCCGCGCCCGCGCCCCCTGCTGCTGGCTGGGGTGCTGCTCATTGATGAAGTAGTTGATCGTCTGCACGTCGGCATAGCTGAACAGCAGCAGGCAGTCAGACGGCAGACCATCCCGCCCGGCACGGCCGATTTGCTGGTAGTAGCTCTCCAGGTTTTTGGGCAAATCGTAGTGCAAAATAAAGCGCACGTTGGGCTTGTTGATGCCCATGCCAAAGGCAATCGTGGCCACCATAATCGGCACGTCGTCGTTGATGAACTGGCGCTGGTTGGTGCGGCGAGCAGCGTCGTCCAGACCGGCGTGGTAGGGCAGCACCGGCCAGCCGCGCCGGACCAGTTCACCCGCCAAGAAGTCCACCTGCTTGCGTGTGGCGCAGTAAATAATGCCCGATTCGTCGGGATGGGCCTGCAAAAAGTGGATGGTTTGGGCCAGACCGTCGGTTTTGGGTTCGACGGCCAGCATCAAGTTCTCCCGGTTGAAGCTGGCGGAAAACTCCTGCGCGGCGGGAATCTCCAGACTGGTTTTGATATCCTGGCGCACCCTTTCCGTGGCTGTAGCGGTCACTGCCAGGCAAACGGCCGTTGGCAAACGACGGCGCAAATCAACCAGCTGGCGATACTCGGGGCGGAAGTCGTGGCCCCACTCGGAAATACAGTGTGCCTCGTCGATGGTGAGGCAGTCCACGTTGCACTGGTCCAGCAGGGCCAGGGTGCGCGGCTGAACAAGCGTTTCAGGCGCGGCATACAGCAGCTTGGCTTCACCGGAACGAATCTGGTCGGCCACCCAATCGTGCCCGACCTGATCGAGAGTACTGTTGAGGAAAACGGCCGTTACCCCCAACGCTCGTAACTGCATTACCTGGTCCTCCATTAGCGAAATCAGCGGCGAGACCACCACCGTCAGGCCGGGGAACTCCAGCGCGGGCAGCTGGTAACACAGCGATTTGCCGCTGCCGGTGGGCATCACCACCAGCGAATCTTGCTTGCGGAGGACGTTTTGAATAATTTCTTCCTGCAGGGGCCGGAAGGTATCGTAACCAAATATTTGTTTGAGTCGAGACTGGATCATGCCCGCTATTTTAGGGGAAATCAGGCGAGGAGAAAAGGGAGATTAGAGATTGGCGATTAAATCGCTCAAATCTCCAATCTCCAATCTCTAGTCTCAAAAATTCTAATATTTGCGGCGGTTTTTGTTGCGCCGGTTGCGCAGGTTTTCCATCTTCTTCGCCAGGGTTTGGCGGATGAGGATGGGGCGCAACTGCTGCCACTGTGTGAGCGGATTGAAGCCGTCTTCATACATTTTGGCCGGGCTGAACTGCTTGAGCACAAATTGTTTGGTGAGGGTGCGGATGGGTTCTTTGCCTTCGGGAACGGCCGTAACCAACACCTCGGCCTGCTCATACGGCGTTTGCGTTTCGCGGGTGGCCAGGCCCAGCCAGCCAGCCCAGCTGCGCAGCCGCAAGAAGCTCTTGTCCACATCTCCTTCCACACGCTTGTTCATCTCGTTAGCCACATACGAAAGGGTGATGGCCACCGCCAGCACCAGCACGGCTCCCAGCGCCTGCCAGACCGGGAAGGTGTCCCAGAAAGAAGGCTCAACCGCTGCTTCTGCTTCCTCAGCCAACAGATCGTTCAACAGCGCTTCATCTAGTGTTGAGCCATCCGGCGTGTCCAGGTCTTCACCCAACAGCTCCTCACGGGTCAAAAACGCCTGCGACGAAAAGGCGCTAAAAGCATCTCCGCCGCTGCCGCCTTCATCTACCGATTCCGGGCGATCCCAGGCAGGCACCGAGGCGGTTGGCTCAAACTGAATCCAGCCAAAACTGGGGAAGTAAACTTCTACCCAGGTGTGTGAATTACTGGCCTGCACGCGGTAGGAGTTGGTCTCTGGATCAAAGCTGCCCTGAGCGTAACCACCAACCACGCGTGTTGGAATGCCTTGCGAGCGCAGCATCAGAGCCATTGCCGAGGCATAGTAATTGCAATACGCCTCCTGGCTCACAAACAGCGTGTAATGCACCGGGTCGATTCCTTCAGGTGTGGCCTGAATCTGGTCGTTGTAGACGATGTTTTCCCGCAGGTAGTCACGCACCGCAATCGCTTTGTCGAATGGATTGTCGTGCGGCGCAGTGAGTTCTTCGGCCAGGGCAAGGGTTTCTGGCGTGACGCTGCCTGGCACTTGCAGGTAGGTTTGCAGCACCCAGTCCGGGTATTCCGTGCTGGCCTGGCGCAAGCTGGTGGCATCCGCCAGGGACAGCCGCGAGGTAACTTCATACTGGTCGCCAAGCTGCAAGACAAACTTGGAGCGCACCTGGCTCACCAACTGGTTCCCCCCGCTGTCCCGACTGCCGTACACGTTAATCGGGCGGTTCACATCGATAATGTCTGGCGCGCCGTAGATCAGGCTGGAATTGGGCAAGTAAGAAATGACCGTCTGGGTTACCACTTCGCGATCGGCCGTAAAGGGCACGCTGACCGGACCTTCATCAGGAAAATGTTCGGTGTACGGTTCATCCAGGCTTTGCCACCCACCATCTTCATAGGTGTGGTACACCTTGGCCTGCCAGTAGACGTAGGGCAGTTCACGGGGAACGATGATGTCCATAACGGCCGTATTCCCCACCGTTCTTGGCCCGCCCAGCACCAGCGTATCCTGGTAAGGATCCGTCGTGTTGGTGCCATAGGTACGCAGCGCCGAAAACATGCGCGTCCAGTTATCCTGGAACTCGCGCCAGGGCCCTCTGGCCCCATTTAGCGCATCACCCACCGTAGTGCTGGCCGACAGCGGCGGCAGCCGCCAGGTAAACGCCAGCGCCAACAGCGACACGATAAATCCTGCCCGAACAAAGGTAAACCAGATCGTTTTCTCGTACCGCACCGAACCAGCCAACCACCCTTTTTCCTGCTCCACCAGGTAGGTACGCGCCACAAACAGCAGCGCCAGCAGGAGGTACAGCGCCAGGTAATACTCCAGCGGGCGCGGCCCGGCATAGTAATACACCACGCTCAACAGAACCAGTCCGGTGGGAATGACCACGCGCCACACACGCGGGCGGCGGAAAGTGTACCAGGCAGCGGTATAACCCAGTCCCCAGTAAATCAGTGAGGTCTGGAAAACAAAAATGAGGCCATCGCGGCTGGTGCCACCGTTGACCAGCTTTTGCAGCCAGATAACCTGCCGGTAGATGATGCCGTCAGTGGGATGCAGGATGCGGTCACGCCAGGGCATACCGGTAAAGGTATCGAGCGTGCCTACCAGGTAAAACACGATAAACAAGCCATAGATGAGCGAGACCAGATGGGCGTTGTTGGGGGCAAAGCGGCTCTTGGCGATGACGGTGCCAACCAGCACCGCAATGATGCCCACCAGGGGGATAACGTGAAGGCCAAAGATGAGATCTGCCTGGGCAATGGCTGCCCCAGAAATCAAGATCATGGCTAGCAAGAGGATGAGGGTGGACCAACCTTCTTCTAACTTCGGTCGAATACGCATATTATTTTCCCGGGCGCTTTAAATGTTATCTTCTTCTCGCCGAAAATTATAACGGCGTGTCACCCAAATGTCACTGAATAAGACAACGTTTCATTGACGCTTAATCTACAGATCGGGAACGGGGAACGGCCGTTCGCCGCACCGGCTGTCCCACTTTTTCCTTCTTACGCCAGCTCAACACAATCCAGGCCAAAACAACCACCCCGCCCACACCGACCACCCAGGGCCAGAAAGATACCGGAGCCACGGTCAGCGGCACGGAGACAGGACCGCCGCCCGCCGGACCAGACACCTCAACCACCAGCTCGTAGGCGCCAGCTGGCACCCCATCCAGATCCGCCTCGTAAAACAGCCGGTTAACCGACTGCTCTGTGGTGGCTGCGGCCGAGGATACCGGCTGCCCGGCGGCATCCAGTACCGTCACCAGCACGTCGGCGGCCAGCATCGGTTCTCCGGTCACGGCCATGGCCACGCCCACGGTCACATGAATCGTCTGCCCGGCGCGGGCCGTGGGCGGATTGGTCCAGACAGAGACCAGGTAATCGGCAATGGGGGCATTGGTAATTTGCAGCGCGCCACCGCCGTGGGCTACGGCCGTTTGCCAGCTCGTCATCAGCAAAGCCAGCAAGAGTACCAGTCGGGAAAAATTATTCGGGTTCGTTTTCATGGGAAGTTTGGGAGGGGAACGGCCGTTCCACACTCGAACGCCGCACAAAATAGACGTACAGCCCGGCCGTCATCACCGCAAAAATAAACCACTGCCAGGCATAACCCAGATGCGGTCCCTCAGACAAATCGACCTGGCGCGGGGCACGCAGCGGCGGTTCCAGGTCCAGTGCATCATCCGGCGGGGCATCCACCAGGATGACTGGCAGCAGGTCGTACGGCAGGGCGTCGGCGATGGCGTCAATATCCATGCGGTAGATTTCGGCGCCAGCCGGTTCGCCGGTTTGGGCCCGATTGGGCTGGCTGCGCGCCAGGTAACCGTCTACCTGCACCACACCGGTGGCCGTCTGGTGACGGCTCAGCTGGCCCGCGTCATAATCTGCCTGCGGCACCCAGCCACGATTGACAAGAACGGCCGTGTTCCCTTCCCCCTCAATCAGCAGCGGCGTCAGCAGCACAACGCCGGGTCGGCCCTGCCACGTTTGCAGCAGCACAATCCGCTCCTGAGCAAAATCATACTCGCCGCTCACCGTAACCAGCCGGTTTTCCAGCGCTTCCGGCGTGTCCGGCAGCGGCTGGGCCAGGTCCAGAGGCGGCGCATTCAGGGTCTCTTGCAGCACGGCGTTCTGCGCCCGTCGTTGGTCCAATCGATCCAGCTGCCAGAAGCCCAGGCGCACAAACAGCGCCACAACCACCAGCACCAAAATCGTGCCGCCAATCCAGCGGCGGCTAAACAGTTGTCTCAATACAATCATGATCGGCTCCGCACACCCGCGCCCTGAGGCTGGTTACTGCTCCATGCCTGGGGCGGCGACGGCTTTTTTCGAGGCCCACTCCGATTCCGGCAGCTGTGGTTTGCGGTCTTCCTGGCTGAGGAAACGGCCGATTAATACCAGCGCTGCAATAATATACATCATGCTGCCCGGCACCCACATGATCACCCCGCCCAACTGCTGGTCGGTCAGCACGTCAATACCCCACAGCCGGGGCACCGCTTCATAATACGAGTAAAAGCCTTTCTCCGCAAAGGCCAGCACAATCCCCGTGAGCATGTTGGGCGGCACCGCCGAAATCACCAGGGCAATGCGCCCCAACAAGCCAAACTGCTTGTGTACCCGTGGCCCAGCTCCGGTGAGATGCCACCAAAGGAACATGCTGGGGATAAAAAAGGTCAGATGCTCTGCATTGTGCACCCATTCATAACGCAGGGCTGCGTTGTACATGTTGGGATCATGCCAGCCGATGAGGCAAATCACCCACGTCATCCACACAATGCCCGGCTGGGACAGCAGGCGCAGCCAGCGGCGGAAGCCAGACTCGCGGTGCAGCGCCTGGCTGAATAATCCACCTACTTTACGCCGCAGCCTATCCGGCAGCCCCCACAGCACAAAGGGCATCGGGTTGGCCACCAGCAGCAGCGGCGGGGCAATCATGATCAGCAGTAGATGTTGGATCATGTGCATGAAAAAAAGCTGCTGTCCCAGAGCGTCGATTGGCGAGAGCAGCGCCAGGGCAACGGCCAATAAGCCCAACCAGTAGGCCCCCAGCCGCCAGGTCACAGCCAGCCGCCAGCGGGAACGCACCACGCGGCGATACCGCTGCACCGCACCAGAACGCTGGCGCAGCCGCCACCACCCCCTAGAATAAAGCGTCCCGGCCAGGGCCAGGACGACAATTACTTCAATCTTCCAATCCCAGGAGAGCAAAATTGCTTTCAGGACAGGATCCATGTTGGTTTACTCGCTTAGAAACCGGTAGTCGGTATTCGGTATTCGGTAATCGGTGAACGGTGTTCGGTAAACGGTCATGCTAAAAAGGGCATAATCCCACACCCCTTCACCCGTTCACCTTGTCACCCCTTCACCTTGTCACCTTGTCACGTCCTCAACTATGCGCCACCGTGCCAATCAGGTACAGCGCCGGGTAGAAGAAAACCCATACCACGTCCACGTAATGCCAATAGATCGCGCAGGCTTCGACACCCCAATGTTTTTCGGGGGTGAAGTGTCCTTTGCGACCCAGGTTCCAAACAATGTAGATGATCACCAGGCCGCTCAGCACGTGCAGGGCGTGCATGCCCGTCATGGCAAAAAAGACGCCGCCAAACACGCCGTCAGTTGGCTTGAGGTGGCCAAACCACTCGATGCCAAACAGCTCCAGCTCCAGGCCAAAGATATTCCATTCCAGCACCACCACGCCGATAAAGAAGATGAAGCCGAAAACGGCCGCTATCATAAAGCTGTTCAAAAACGTCTTGCGGTCGCCGTGTTCCATCGCCGTTTCGCCGCGGAACACAAAGAAGCTGCTGACCAGCAGAACCGTCGTTGTAATCAGCCCAAGGCCCTGGCTCAATTCCGGCCGTTCCCCACCCCACAGGTAAAAGCGGGCGGCTAACAGCGCCAAAAACAGAAAAATCTCGGAGACACAAAATAACCAGAGCCCCAGCCGGTTGGCCCGCAGCTGCTGTGGCCAGGGCAGTTCGTGGCTGTGAGCATGGTCATCAAGATGCTCATCATGATGTACTTCAGTTGTTACGGCACTCATCAATGACTCTCCTCACGCCATAAGCGATACACATGCATAAAAAAGTAAACAATCAACGCCGCCTTCACCAGGGCAATAATCAGCAGCAAAACGGTAATCGGCGTTTCTAACCCACCGATAATTGACTCAGCTATTGTCAAAACCAGCAGGGCCAAAAAGACGTACAGGCCGGTGCGTTGGGCAGATGCTTTTGCTTCACTCACGTCAGAATTCTCCTTGAAACCTAATCCCCAGCAGCGGGTACCGGGCTGATGTACTGCGATGACGCCAGGCCGTAATCGTAAGGCTCGCCAACAACCTCAAACGGCACATTATAGTTGAACTCAGGAATTGGTGTGGGCGTCTGCCACTCGGGTGAACGAGACCGCCAGGGATTGGTCGACGCCACCGGTTCGGTACGCGCACTGGCAATAAAGTTATACACCATGATCAACAGCGACCAGCCAATCACTAGAGCCGTTAACGTCACTAAGATTTGCGTATTAGAAACGCCAAGAGCCGGTTCGTAATCAGCGATGCGGCGACGCATACCCATGATGCCCATGCTCATCTGCCCAAAGCTCATCACCCAGAAGCCAGGCACCATGAGCCAGAAGTGCAGCTTACCCAGTGACTCTTTGTACATGTGCCCGGTAATTTTTGGGTACCAGTAATACAAAGCGGCACAGAAGGGGAAGATAAAGCCACCAAACATCGTGGCATGGAAGTGGCCCACCACCCAGTAGCTGTCGTGCAGGTGCATATCGGTGGGAATCGTACCCAGGATCGGCCCGGTGACGCCACCAATCAGGAAGACGGAAATGGCCCCCAGCACAAACAACATCGGCGTTTCAAACGAGAGCTTACCTTCCCAGATCGTCGCTACCCAACTGAAGAACTTCACGCCGGTGGGAATGGCCACAAACATCGTGGAAATCATAAACGGCACGCGGAGGGCGTCGCTCATGCCAGAAACAAACATGTGGTGCGCCCACACCAGGAAGCCCACCAGGGCAATGCCGATGCTGGACAAGGCAATCCAGCGGTAGCCAAACAGCGGCTTGCGCGAGAACACCGGCAGCAGCTCACTGATAACCCCCAACCCCGGCAGGACAAACACATACACCACCGGATGCGAATAAAACCAGAAGAGATGCTGGTAGAGAATCGGATCACCACCATTAACCGGATCAAAGAAGGTGAGGCCCAATGTTCGTTCGGCAATGGTAAGGCTAAGAGCCACACCGACGGTTTGCGTGGCACTGAACTGAATCAACGCCGCAGCCAGCGCCGCCCAGACAAAAATGGGCATCCGGAAAAGGCTCATGCCCTTGGCCCGCATGGTAATGGTGGAAACGATGATGTTGATGGCGCTGGCGATGGACGAAAAGCCATTCATGTAAAAGCCAAGCAAGAAAAGCTGCACGCCAACCGACTGGGTATTCAGCGACAAAGGCGCATAACCCACCCAACCGGTATCCCAACCACCAACCGCCATACCGGCCAGGATAAGGATAATTGACGGTGCCCCAATCCAGTAGCTAAAGGCGTTTAAGCGGGGGAAGGCCATATCGGAGGCGCCAATCATGAGCGGAACCAGGTAGTTGCTCATGGCGCCAACACCCAGCAAAATGCTGGCAATCATGACGATACCGTGAGCGCTAAACAGGGTGTTGTATTGGTCAAAGTTCAGGAACTGCATGCCCGGTTGGGCCAGTTCCAGGCGGAACAGAATGGCAAAGATACCGCCCACAAACAACACAAAGAGGCTGGTAACGCCGTACTGGATACCAATCACTTTGTGATTCACATCGACGGTAAAGTAGCGGAACCACTCGGGTTTGCCTTCGGGGGCGCCGTGCCGCAAGGGAGTTTTGTGCCCACCCATCCACAAAATCCAGTCGGTGAGCACACCGGCAAAAAGCAGCGAGCCAAAGATGCTGAGGATACCGCCAAAGACCACGGCCGATTCCACCAGTAAACCTGTTTCCAACCCCATCAGAGCACGCACACCGTTGACAATGCCGTTGCCAATGAGGAAGGTCACCACCTGCCCTACCAGGCCCCAGACAAAAGCTGTTTCCGAGGCAAAGTAGAGGAAACGGCCGATCCGCATATTCTGGAACAGGCCGAGGCCGCTGCCCAGGCCGATGATCACATGAACGACCACCAGCAAAATGGCCAGAGCATTGATGAGGACAGGATAGACTGTGTCTAATACGGCCGCAGGAATCAGCAAAAACTGGAGCAAAAACTTAATAAAGCTGGCCACGGGCTCAGCCCCCAAAATAGCCAGCACCAGGGTCGCCCAAATGGCGCCAACAACACCGCCAAAAATGGCACCAACGGTAGCATAAGAAAATCTTGAACGAACAACTTTAAGTATAGTTAACATATCGTCTTTTCCTTAACTACTGGTCCAGCGTTTGCATAAAAGCAATCAGATCAGCAATCACGTCTATTTCGGCGCCTTCACTTGCCAGAATTTGTTCTTCCAGTGCAGCAATTTGTTCTCCATAATCCTGCGGCATTACGTTTGGACTAAAGCCCGCTACAATGTGATCATTGGGGTTCAAAATGGAGTTACGAATGTATTCATCATCTACAATCACCACACTGCCATCAGCCAGGGTTTCTTCGCGCAGGTAAATGCCCTGCCAGGTTGGTCCGGCAAGTACCCTACCATCCAGCGAGTGACAGCCACTACAGGCAGGAGACAACTCAAGGTAAAACTTCTCGCCCCGCTCTTCTGGTGTCAGATCAGAGTAACGGAAGGCGGAATCTACCAGGAATTGTTCAAAGTCGGCCTGGGATACCACTTCAACGTTGGCAAGCATACCCGCATGGCCCTGGCCACAAATTTCAGCGCAGCGCAGACGGTAGCTGCCCAGTTTGGTAGGCGTGATCCGTAAGGTTTTGACGGTGCCAGGCACCAGGTCTTGCTTCACACGAAACTCAGGCACCCAAAACGAGTGCAGCACATCCACCGATTCCAACTCCAGCAGCACCGGCTGATTCACCGGTAAGACGAGCCGATTGGAGCGAATATCCTCGGCGGGATACTCGAAACTCCACGACCACTGCGCGCCAACGACGGAAACAGTCATTTCGTTGTCTTGTTCGCTGGTAATTTCACCCAGCACCACAAAGCCGTAAATACCAAAACCAATCACGACCAAAGTCGGAATAACGGTCCAGGCAATTTCCAGGCCAGTGTGACCATGAACGTGCGGCCCATCCTCGGTGTCATCGGGACGGCGGCGGAAAACAACCACAGAATAGAGCACCATGACCATGATGAAAGCAAAGAGGATGGCCATCATGACGAAGTGGCTTTGGAACATGATATCGATGGGTCCAGCCTGCGTGCTGGCCGGGTCCGGCAAAGCAAACATCCAGCTAAACAGGAAGTACAAGCCGGCAGCGGTAACAACCGTCAGCACAGCAACAGCAATAGCGTGCTTGAATTTTCCCATAATTGACTTTTTCCCTTAGTTGTTTTTCATATTCAAACGGAATCGGCGCAACAACCAGAAGGCAAATCCGCTTTTAATGACACTAACACAGCGAGTTTGGTGTATATCAAATAACTGAATTTGCGGAGCCCGCATCCTCAGATGTAGACGGTGGGCATCTGAGGATGCCCACTTCTCAAGCCATATGCCAGCGCTGGTTTGACAAAACGTTAACCAGCATTGATGTAGACCATAAAGCCAATGCCCAGGCCCAACATGATTAATCCGGTAATAAGAACAGCAATGAAATCCCAGGGGATTTTGCCAAAGTCCGTCTCGTCGACGGCTTCAATTTTTTGCGGCCGTAAACGCAGCCCCATGATGATCAGCGTGATGAGGGCAAAAACAGCAAAGACAGGCGTGGTGATGTTCACGATACGGCCGTCCATCTCCGTAACCCCTTCTGGGAAAAAGTTGCGCACCATCACCATCGTGGCAAAACCCACAAACATCAGCGTAATGAGCGCATTACTCACCACCGACCAGCGCGGCATTTTGTGGGAGGGCATGGGGTCCGTGGTACGGCCGTCACGCATCTGCTTCAGCTGTTCCCGTTGACGCTGCTCCAGCGCACTCTGGTGCGCCCGGTAAGCCTCACTTTCGACCGTGCTGTCCCGAATCCCAGACAGCAGCCGGACGATAAACGACAGCCCGCCGCCCACAACCACCACGCCACCAATAATCACCCCGGCAACCACCGCCAGCGCCACAAACGGCGAGAGCGTATCGGGCAGGGCTTCGGCGGCCGCAGCCAGCGGCCCGGCAGCCAGGGAAGTTTTGATCGCCTCCAGATGAATGGGTTCCGGTTCGTACGGGATGGCTGTGGTGGTACCACCGCCAAAAGAGAGCGATGGCAGCGAAAAGGCATTTGCCAGGGACGGCCAAACGGCCGTAATCAGGGCAAACACCACCAGCAAGCCCAACAAAGGCAGCCACGTTTTCCACGATTCAGGTCTGTTCAAGGGTTCTTCTCCTGCCGGGGTCTCGCAACAGAAAAATAAAGTTTTTGTGCCAAGGCTCCGGTCACCAACAATTGTTTTCTGCTTCGATGCAAAGTTTACAAAATGCGTTGAATAACGACCTCAATTTAACCATTAATTTGCTGTGACAACAAGCGATAATGAGTTGTTCTGCCTCGTTTGTGGATTTTAGCACAATCTAAGCCTCTGGCAAAAGCCGCTCACCTGCCGCTTACTCCTGCCGCCGCCGGGAAAACGGCCGTTTAAACAGCGACGGTTTGGCCGGTTCAGGGGGTTGAGGCGGACGGCCGTTGCGTTCATGTAAATCTTCCCGCAGCGACAGTAACGTCCGGTGATACAACGACTTGATGGCCCCTTCACTGCGCCCCATGATGTCGCCAATTTCCGCATTGGAGAGCCGCTCGACAAACTTCAAAATCAGCAGCTCCTGCCGATCCGCTGGCAGCCGCCGGATCGACGCGATCAGCGATGCCTTATCCTCCATCAGCTGCGTGGCAAATTCGGGGCTTTCATCCCCCACGTGCCAGTGCGTGATGTCATCCAGGGCCACAATCTGGCGGCGGCTGTGATCACGATGCCAGTTGGCCACCAGGTTATGAGCAATCCGATACAGCCAGGCCGAAAAAGGCACCCCCTGATCCTGGTAACGGGGAATATGCTTCATGGCCCGCACAAATATCTTGGCCGTTAAATCTTCCGCATCGGCCACATTACCGGTGCGGTAGTAGACATAATTATAGATTCGATCGACATAAAGCTCATAAAGCTGCCCAAACGCTTCTTTATCTTCTTTTGCTTGCTCGATCAGTGCTTTTTCATCCACTGGTGAACTCAACAGTGCCTCTTCCTAAAAACGGTGCAGTCCAGCCGCCCCGCTGCCTTTCGTCACAAACTTTGGCTGCGTTTACAAATAACCATTAACAAGAAAACGCATCCGCAAGATTTACCCGTTTACCGAAGCCCTAATCTTAAAACGGACAAACCCTTTGTGCGAGGGTGCAGTATATCAGATGCCAGAACGCCTGCCTAACAAACCCGCGGGTCGAACGCCGTTTAACCGTTGATGAATCGTGCTTGACGGCCGATTTTGGCTTCGTTATGCTCCACCCCGATGAGGCAACATTTGAGTAACCACGATCCAACCCCGGAAGGCCGCGGCGGCCTGGTCGGCTCCTTTCTTCTGTTCATTGTGCTGCTCTTTTTTATTGGGGCGGTTTTGAACCAGGACGAGAGGCATACGGCCGTTGCCAGCGCCACTACCCCCACGGCCGAAGCCAACGCCCTGGCCACCCTGCTGCCCACCCCCACCATTGCCGATACCGCCACCCCCACCAACACCCCTACCCCTACGCAAACCGCCACCCCCACCAACACCCCCACCATCACGCCAACCAGCACCCCCAGCATCACGCCCAATCCGGCCTGGACGGCCACACCCAGCCCCACGGCATCCCCGCTGCCCACACCGGTGGACGGCATCAGCACCACCGTGGCCATTCCGGTGCTGATGTACCACTACATCAGCGTACCGCCGGAAGGTGCGGATAAGTACCGGGTTGATCTTTCCGTCTTGCCAGACAATTTCCGCGCCCAGATGCAGTACCTGGCCGACCACGGCTTTACGCCCATCGACTTCTACACGCTGTCGCGGGCCGTCACCAACAACGAACTGCTGCCACCCCAGCCCATCATCCTCACCTTCGATGATGGCTACCTGGACAACTACGAAATTGCCTACCCCATCCTGCGGGAGTTTGGCTTTGTTGGCACCTTCTTCATTCCCACCGAATTTATCGACAAAAACCGGGTGGGCTACATGACCTGGCCCATGATCGAGGAGATGGCCGCCGCCGGGCACCGCTTTGAGCCGCATTCCCGCACCCACCCCGACCTGCGTAACCGGGATGAAGCATACCTGATCTGGGAAATCCTGGGCCCCCAGGAAACGCTGGCTGCCCATCTGGGCTATGCCCCGCGCTACTTTTCCTACCCATCTGGCCGCTACGACGAGGCTGTGCTGGCGATGCTGCAGCATCTGGACTTTTGGGGAGCTGTTACCACGACCCGCGGTGACCAATTCGGCTTTGAGAACCGCTTCGTCTGGCCGCGTCTGCGCATCCGTTACGACACGCCGCTGGGGGAGTTTGCCGATGTGGTGTATTTGCGGTGGGATGAGTGAGAAGATGACAGGGTGAAAGGGTGACAGGGTGAAGGGATGAAGGGCATCAAGGGCGTTAACAGAAAATCTATATTTCTCCGATGAACTTCTAACATCGCGCATATCTTTTTCTTACGTTTCTCTTCAAAACTATGCAACGTCGTTAAAAATTAAGGGTGCAGGTGACAACCACACTTCTTAGTTATTTGGTAAAAACAGAAACCCGGAATTAAACCTTTTGTGGTTGTCACCTCCCCAGTACAAAACAATCCAAAACAAAACCAAGAAACGATAGAAACAAAAGGTATAAGGAGTGCAGAAAGATGACAAAAGTAGTTCGTTGGACCCCCATGAATCCCGTTAATTTGTTTAATGAGTTTGATCGTTTGTTTGAACGGCCGTACACCCGCACCGCGTCTGAATGGAACATTGCCCTGGACGTGGCCGAAACCGAAGAAGCTTACCTGGTGAAGGCCAGTGTGCCCGGCATCAACCCCGATGAGATGGAAATCACCCTGGAAGATGATGTGCTCTCGTTGAAGGGCGAGATCAAGCGTGATGAAGAGGTAGAAGAGGCCAAATATCACGTTCGTGAACGGCGCTACGGCACTTTCAGCCGCAGTATTCGCTTCCCCACGGCCGTTAACAGCGATGCGGTTGAAGCCACTTACACCAACGGTGTGCTCAGCCTCAACATTCCCAAAGCGGAAGCCGTTAAGCCCAAACGCATTACGATCAACGCGAACTAAACCAGCCACCAATACCCTCACACATCAAACAGAGCCTTGCTCGTATTGAGCAAGGCTCTGTTTTGTTTACCCAAGATTGGACCAATCTCCGGCGCTGGTGCAATGTGATTAAGTTTGCATTTTTTCATGTCATACCCGCCTTCGCGGGTATGACACTTTCTCTTGTAAAGTTGAAAACTGCAAAGACAGTGCAACCTCATACCGGCGGCTTGTTTCGGGAATAGATTAAGTAGGATCCAAACTCATCTTTCATCTCTTTTTCCAGCATCATGCCCAGCTTACGGGCCACATTGATGGAAGCCACATTTTCCGGGTAAATCATACAAATCAGGCGAGTAAGCCCCAGCACGTTGAAAGCATAGTCAGCACAAGCCCGCGCCGCTTCAAATCCCAGTCCCTGACCCCAGAACGCTTTGTCGAGCAGGTAGGCTACTTCCACCTCGTCACGCTCCTCGATGGTCCAGGGCAGCAGCCCGCAGCGGCCAATAAACTGGTTGGTCGGCTTGTAAATGGTGGCCCAAAGGCCCAGCTCCGGGTGCCGAGGATGGCCATTAAGGAACCATTCCAGCTCTTCTTTGGTTTCCTCGTAGGTCAGGGTGCCATCAGGAAAGTAGCGCCGGATTTCCGGGTCGCGGTACAGGGCATACAGGGCGTCCAGATCTTCCGGCAGCAGGCGCCGCAGCAAAAGTCGTTCGGTTTCTAAGATCAACATATTCTGCCTTTGCCAGGTTACAAGCCGGCTGCTTGTGGGATAACGGAAGTATATAACGAAAACGGCCGTTCCCCACCCACAATTTTTCTAGCAAAGGCAAATTCAAGCTGTTTAAATCGCGCGCATCCGGTTGTTGCGCTTGTTGTGCTCCACCTCTGCCAGTCCCAATGCTTCCATCAGCGGGGGAATGTACATGCCAAAACGGCCGCGAAACCCTTTCTTCAGCCCATACCAGCCGCCGATTGGGTTCTCTGGCGAGCGGGCCCAATGCTCTACCGTGCCTTCTTCTGTTTCCTGCTTTTCGTCCTTGCTGCCCAACAGCATCCAGTCGCCATGCGCCTTGAGCATGGCATGCAGGTCGGCCAGGGCACGGTAATCGTAGTGCAGCACTGTGCTGCCCACCGTACAGACGATAATTTCCCGCCCATCCTTTTCGTCGATATACATTTCGTATTCGGCCGTTTGTGGTGGGGTCTTCAACTTCCAGGGATTCTCTTTGGTTCGTTTTTCCATATTTTTCTCCTTTGGCCGCGGATTTCGCGGATTTTCCAGATTAATTTTTTTCGTTTTGGATCGTTTCCGCCTCCTTTTTTAAGTCGGCGGCGAACTGTTCAAAGGATTGGTCGAACGGCGGGATGAAGCGAGCAAACAGGGGGAAGAACGGTCCGCCAATCTTTTCGCGCATCGTAAAAACAACGGCACCGCCCGGTCCTTTTTCCAGCGTGTAGATGCGGCTGCCTTGGCTGTCGCCCCACACCAGCCGCCGCTCTGGTTCCATTTCTTTGACCTTCAGGTTGAAGGTGCGCTTTTCATCCAGCGTGGATTTTAGCTTGAGCCTTTGTCCGGGGTGGACATCGCCCGCCAGGGAAATGATGGTGCTGTTCCAGCGGGGAAAGTCGGCGGCGTTGGTAAGCAGGGACCAGATGATGGACGGCTCGGCGTGGATGGTGGTGCGTACGGCCGTTTCCCGGCTGAACATCGTCTTGGTGGTAACGGCTTTGCCGTCCGGGACTTGAGATAAATCTGTCATTTTTCAACTCCGTTTCTTTATTTAGACGAACCAGAGCCAAAAAATGATAGGATTTTCACGAAATCCGTTGTGACGAAAAACTTTCACCGCCCGCGGCGCAGAGAACACGGAGCTTTTCTCTTTTATTCTTTGCGTTCTTCGCGTTCTTTGCGTTCTTTGCGGTTCAACTAATCCCCTGCCGGTTTCTCATTCAGGTACGCTGCCATCACCTGCCGGTTATGCTCCAGGTGGTGCAGTTGCAATTCGGCCGCTCCCGATTCAAACGGGTCCAGCTCCTGCAAAATTTGCAGACGCAGGTCAAACAGCCGCTCCTTGCTGGCGTTTTCGGCATCACGCACCATCTGAATTTGCACCAGCGCTTCCTGGGTGTTTTGCTTGGGGTTGAAGATGCCGTTCAGCTCGGTGCACTGGTAGCACACGCCCTGCTTGTTGATGAGCGAGCAGCGCGCCTCAAAAATGTCGATCATCTTGCCCCGGCCCACCCGCAGGTAGTACTTCACCATCGCCTCGGTCTGGTCCATGATCTGGGCAATTTCCTTGACGCTGAAGCCGTAAACCTCTTTCAAAAGCAGAGTCAGCTGCTGCTCCAGCGGCAGCGATTTGGCCACGCAGGTAAAACAAAAGGCTATGTGCTCCTTGATCTCAAAGTGCCCCTGCGGCGAGGTGTGCCGAATTTGCATCGCCTCCTGGAAAAAGTGCGGATTGCTCAGAGCCGCTTCTTTGCAAATGTCCGTCACGTTTTCCGGCCAGCGTTTACGGCTGCGCAGCAAATCCCGGGCCAGGTTGGCGGCAATGGCAAACACCCACGTTTTCAGCGAGGAGTCGCCGCGAAAGCTGCTGATGCTGGTTTGAGCTTTGATGTAGGTGTCTTGCACCAGATCTTCGCTGTCCGGCACGCTGGCCGTCATGCGCAGCAAAAAGGATTTAAGCTCGCCTTGAAACGAATCAAACTCACCAGCCAGATTGTCTGTGTTCATTATTGCGCCTCTCAATCTACAAGGGGTGCGTGGGGTCTGATCCATTTTAGACTGTTTGAGGAATTTGGGCATCAGGGAGGGAAATCCGGCCGTTCTCCCCCAAAGCTCCCGCTAACAAAGCTACGTGGGCAAAGTCAGCGTGCAAACGCGGTTGCCCGCCTGGTCAATCTCTTGCCGGAAGCCCATGCGCCTGAGGTATTTGGCGTGCACCTCGTTATGCGGCGTGCTCATCAGCTTGCGGATGCCCTGCTGCTGGAAAAAGCCAGAATGGTAGTAAAGATAGCTGCCAATCTTAAAGTCGCGATAATCAGGAATGACAAAATCGAGGTAGATGCGGAATTCGCCCTGGTCATTTCGCTGACCAATGAACAACCCCGCCGGAACCATGTCACGTAAAACGAAGATGATGAGATGCTTTTCGCTGGGGGCAAAGCGGTAGTCGGGGATAAATTTCTCGATCTCCGCTTTGTAGAAGTTTAGAAAATAGCGCAGGTAAGCTGAACTACTGTCCACCTCCAGCAGTTTGAAATATTCCCTGCTGGTGTAAATCCGGTAGAGAAAGTAGAGGTTGACCACGATGATGACGGCGTTAACGGCCGTAATCGGGTACGCACCAATCAGCCAACCATAAATGAAAAAGGTAATCGCCCCTGCCAGGTTGATCAGCCGCAGCCGCAGCACCGAGCTCATCATCAGCGAAATGGCCACCAGCACCGAAGCCAGGTAGCCCAGCAGTTCAAGGTAAAATTGCATATCTAAACCTCATGGTTATGTAAAACAAAGCCAGTACGTAGTGGCGATTTTAATATGACACCGCATGTCATAAATCCGATCGATACTCCCTTATATTTAGTAAGGAGCCGACACCGGCTGTCGCCGACCACCATGAATGAAAATCGTAGGTCGGATTGGCAATCCAACCCACATTTACGAAGGAGCGATACGATGGCATCTACTATTCCATTACACAAACTCAATCACTTTATTGTACAGGCAAAGGCAGCCACCTATGTAGGAGATGGTCAAACATCGGCGCCGAGCCGCAAAAACGCCCACGATTTGGCCTTCCACGCCGGGGATCTTTCGTACCTGGACAGCTATTTTGGCGGCACGGATTTCATTGGGCAGGAGGTGGTTTATGAACACGATGAACCGATCTGGGCGATGAATTATTACGGCCGTATTCTAAAACCAGACAAAATTACGGCCGTACAAGCCGGGCAAGTTATCAAACGCAGCCTATCGCAATTATATGAAGAAGGGCGCTTTTTGGGTGGGTTTACGCACACTGCGGGCGAATTCAGCTACATAGATACAAATCAAGGCGACCCTCAATCGTTTACCGGCAAAGAATGGATCTCACGAGATGGAGTGATCGTTTATGAGCTTGTTTATCATGGGGGGATGATTAAGCCTTGAGGAAACGGCCGTTCCTGACAAACCCAGCAGATGCAGTTCACTTTGACGATGAGACAGCCTAGCAGAAATCTCTCGGCTTGTGCAGGCTTTATAGCGCTTTTGGGGGACCGCTGCGCAGTTGTGCCTCAAACTGAATTATGTTAATATCTTTCCCAGCGCAAAAATGCCATCTGAGAGAGAAAAATCGATGAGTGAACTGAACGCAGAACGTGCAAAAATGTTGGGAGAACTGGTGCAAAAAGCCAGAGAGCACTTTGGCCGCACCAAAAAGGAATGTGCGGCCGTTCTCGGCCTGAACACCGCTGCCTACAACCAGATCGAATCGGGTGAATATCCCATTTCCCTGCCGCAGCTCGAAGCGATTGCCCTCTTCCTCAACATCCCCATGGGCTACTTTTGGGGCAGCGAACCACTCAAAACAGAGTCAGAAATCGACTTCACCAGTCTCATCGACCTGCGCCACCGGGTCATTGGTGTGCTGCTGAGCCAGCAGCGGCTGCGCAGCCGCAAATCCGTGGCCGAACTGGCCGAGGCCCTCGGCGTAGAAGAAGACACCATCAAAGCGTACGAAATGGGCCAGGAACCGATTCCGTATCTACACCTGGAACAACTGTGCCGTCAGCTGGACGTTTCCGTCAATTACTTCCTCGATGACCCACATGGCCCGCTGGGACGGCACGAAGCCAGGCAAAAGCTGGAACGCCAATTCCAGCGCCTGTCACCCGAAATGCAGGCCTTCTTGATCAATCCCGTTAATGTCAGCTACCTGGACACGGCCAAAAAGCTCAGCGAAATGGACGTAGAACAGCTGCGGCAGGTGGCAGAGAGCCTGCTGGAAATTACATACTAATTGCTGAATTACCCAATTACCCGGTTACAAATTCAGTAATTGAGTAATTGGGTAATTGACTACCCAATGAGTAATGCCCTTTCTCCCCAAGACCTAAAAGATGAAGGCCTGCACCTGTTTCAGCAGGGCAGCCACAGCCAGGCGTTAAGCACGTTTGAGCAAGCGGCGGCGGCTTTTGCCGCGCAAGATGACATCGGCAGCCAGGCCGAGATGTTGAACAACATGGGCGTTATTTTGCGCGTGCAGGGGAAGCTGGATACGGCCGTTACCACCCTCACCCATGCCGCCGACCTCTTTGCCCACATTGGCGATCACTCTCGCCACGCCCAAACCCTGGGCAACCTGGGCGACCTCTACGCGCAGCAAAAAGAGTACACCGAAGCCGCACGCTGCTACAGCAACGCTACCCAGGAATTTGCCCAAAGCAACGAGAAAGAAAAACAGGCCCAGGTGCTGCGTGCCCTGAGCCTGATGGAACTTCGCCGCGGCCAATACCTGGCCGCCATTATGCGCATGGATGAAAGTCTACAGGTGCGCCCCCGCCTATCGATTCCCCAGCATCTGTTTAAGTGGCTCCTCCGCTTCACCACCAAACTGCTGCGCGGCGAGTAGAGTCGGTAGTCCGTTATCCGTAATCGGTAAACGGTAAACCTAAAACCGTTCACCGACCAACGATTACCGTTCACCGATTACCGGCCACCGATTACCGCTCACCGATTACCGTTCACCGATACACGTTGAATCAGGTTAAAGCCCACAAACGGACCCAACCAGCCGCACGGCATCACCAGCAGCGCCAGCCAGCCGAAGGGCCCGTTTTGCAGAAAACGCTCGGGGGCCAGCAGGGCATCGCTGGGGTTGAGGCCCGCGCTGGTAGCCAGGGAAATAAACAAGGATTGGCTGACGAAGAGAACCACCAGGGTAACGGCCGTTACCACCACCCGTTGATGCCAGGTTTCTAGCCGCCACAAAGAAAAAGCAGCAACAATGACGATAGACCAGCAAATCATATACAGTGTGGGCATGGTGTCCTCCTCAGCAAGTTGTCAATGGGTTTCCGATTATGGTGTCAGGTTAACGGTTTCCCGGTTGAGTTACTCGATGGTTGGAAAACGGCCGTCTAACGGCTTCCTGACGCTGTACCCGTAAAACGATGCTTATCCGCCAAAAGTTCCCACCAAACTAAACAAATCTTTAAGTACGGTGGGAAGCGGCTGGCAAAGGCGCTAAAATCCCGGCCGTACACACGTTCACTTTTACACTAACTTTGCAGGTCACCAGAGAAAACGAACCGCAGAGACGCAAAGAACGCAGAGTTTTTTCTATCTGCCCCTCTGCGCTCTCTGCGTCTCCGCGGTGAAATTGGTTACTGCAAATATAGTGTTTTGACTCAAGCACACCAAAACAGGAGTAAAAATATGACAGTTGGCGAAATGGCCCCCGATTTTGAACTGACTTCCGATGAAGGCACCCAGGTAAAACTGTCCGATTTGCGCGGACAGAAAGTGGTGCTCTTTTTCTACCCCAAGGCCGACACCCCCGGCTGCACCACGCAGGCCTGCGGCTTCCGCGACAATTACCCGGTGATTGAAGCGGCAGGCGCCACTGTGTTTGGCATCAGCCCAGACACGCCCGAAGACCTGGCCAAATGGCGCGCCAAAATGGGCTTCCCGTACAATTTGCTGGCCGACCCCGACCACGAAGTGGCCGAAGCCTACGGCGTGTGGGGCGAAAAGAAGATGTACGGCAAAGCCTACATGGGCATCATCCGCAGCCACTTTGTCATCGACGAAGACGGCCGTTTTGCCGACAGCCAGATCAAAGTGAGCCCCCAGGACAGCGTGGATAAAGCAGTGGAGTTTTTGGGGAGCAATTGAGTAATTGAGTAATCAGGTAATTGGGCAAATTGCTCAATTACCTGATTACTTCCACCGTAACCGGCAGCACAAAACGGCCGTCCGGCAGCAGCTCCCCCCCTTCATTCAGCACCGGCAGGCGGTTGAACTGGCCCGGTGCAGGTTGGCTGTAGAAACCCACCACCAGCTGGTAGCTGCCTGGCGGCACGTCGGCCAGGGGCAGCGACAGGCGATCCTCGACTATCTCGCCGCTGGTCCACTGGCTGGTGGGATAACTGCCGTAGCGCGGCGGGCTGTCGCTCTGGGCAAGCGGGTCGCCGCCCCTCACCGGGTCGATGAGGTGCACAAAGCGGATGTAGTCGGTTTGCCCGCTGGCCAGCGCCTGCCACACCAGCGTCAGGTCCAGCGCCTCGTCACTCTGGCTGAACTGGTAACCTTGCAGCTGAATCGCCTGGCCAAAAACGGCCGTAACCCTCTCCATTTCCTCCGGCAGCATAAACACTGGCTCCGTGGGCTGGAACTGCCAGCCAACTTGCCCTTCCACCAGCTCGCCCAGCCGCCGCGTCAGGACCACTGCCTCGGGATTGGCCGCCTCGTACAGCTGCGCCACCAGGACAAACGGCCGTTCGTGATTCTCCTCGGCGGGTGGCAGCGGCATGATCAACCAATCGTCCACCCACTGCCCGGCGGGCCAGCCGCTGCTGGGCAAAAAGCCGTAGCCCGGCTGGGTGTCCACCAAGCGTAAAAAGCGGCCCTGGGCATCGGTCAGGCGCAGGGCGACGTTGTAATTCTGGCTCAGCGGCTGCGGCGTAAACCAGGCCAGCTGCACTGTCAGCCTGTCCGGCGCGGGCTGCGACACGCCAATGCCGTGCACGGTGAGCTGTTCGGCGGGCGGCTCCAGTGGTGCAACCTGTGCCACCCGCAGCGGCGACAAAAAGATCGCATCCCGGCTGCTGCCAGATGGGGTGAGAGCACGGCCGTTTTCCAACGTCAGGCGCGGCACAAAAAGGCCAGCGGGCGCATTTTCCGGCAGCGTCAGTTCAAATGTGGTCGCGGCCCCGCCGGGCAACGTTTGCTGGGCAATGGGCGGCGGCTGAAGTTCGGGCACGGTGGGCCAGTTGATTGCGGGTGAAAACAGCGCCAGGGTGACCATCTCCGCAGGGGGCACAGCCCACTCAAGCTCTATGCGAATGGTCTCCCCCGGTGCCGCCACCTCGGGCAGCGCAGCCTGGCGCAGCACGGCACCCGAGCTAAACGTCACGCCCTCCGGCTCGGGATGCAGGTAACCCATCTGCCCAAAGTCCCAGGTGCGCAAGTCGGCTGCGGGTGCGGTCTCTGGCCAGAGGCGGACCGCCACAGCCAGCAGCAGCACGCCGGCCAGCGCCAGTGCCGACTGCCGATTCAGCCAGGTCAGCCCCGGCTGCAAAAGCCAGATCGTGAGCAAAATTGCCAACAAGGAAACAATCTCGGCACCCAGCCGCACGGCCGTTCGCCCCAACCTTAACTCAACCTGGTGTCGTCCTGCCGGAACGTCCAGCTCGATGAGACCGCTGCCCGCCGACGGCCGTATCGCCACCGCCGCCCCATCCACCCGCGCCTGCCAGCCCGGCCAGTGCAGCGTGGGGAAGCTGAGGGTGCTGGGCGCGGCCGTTTCCACCGTCCATTTCTGGGAAGTTGCCCGCGCTTCCTCAAGCTCTGCCACATTTAATTCTCCCGCCAGCGGCGTGACCGTCCAGCGCTCGCCCGTGTTGAGCCAGCGGCTGGTGTACGGCCGTGGCTGCACCGTCGGCGGCAGGTACTCGAAGCTGATAGTGGTGCCGATGTTGCCCGTGAACCACTCGTACTGTGCCAGGGATTCGGCTGTGACGTCGGCATCGGCCAGGAGCAGGTGATCGGTCTTAAGCTGGCCCAGGCTGCTCACCAGCAGCAGGGTGATGAACGGCGGCGCCCACCACTGCGGTTTGGGCAGCGCCAGGGCCAGCGCGCCCACCGCCAGCGCCCCACCAAACGCCTGCACCGACAAAAAGCGCCAGGGAAACTGGGTAAAAGACAGCAGCGGCAAATGCTGCCACAGCAGGTCGGACAGGGGCGTGAGCATGAAGGTGCTCACCGCCACCGTCAACACAATGAACAGCGCCGGAACCGTCAACGCCCGGCGCTGCCGCCGCCAGAGCCAGAGCACCGCCAGCAGACCGGCAACGGTGACGGCCGTTTGCACCAAACCCATACGAAACGCTTCCCGGTTCACCACGCCGTAATCCGCAAAAAAGGACGTTTGGCTCAAGGGCAGTTCAGCCGTGCCCAAAAAGTGATTGCTGTAGTGAAAATAGCCGCTGGTCACCGTGCCCAGCTGCGCCAGCGACTGCTCGGCCAACGCCGGAACAAAAAACCAGGCGGCCACGGCAAACGCGAAAAGGAAGCCCAAAAAGGGAGATTGGAGATTGGAGATTAGAGATTGGCTTTGCGCCCTCCGCGGTAAAACCCTGAGCAGCAGGTACAGCAGCAAAAATGGCGAGAAGATCAACGCGGAAATGTTGTGGCTGAGGATGAGGGCGGCATACGCCAGGGCAAACAGCGCCACCTGTCGACGACCGCCGCCCACCAGCCCATCCGCCGCCAGAATCACCAGCGGATAAAAAGCCATTGCCCAAAACTCGGCCAGGGAATCGCCCCGCACGTAGACGTTGACCAGGTGAAACGGCGCCACTGTGTACGCCGCCGCCGCCAGCAAACCGGCCCACCGGTAGCCTGCCCATTCATGCCCCGGTTGGCCAAACCAGCGGCGCACCAGGGCAAACATACCCCACCCCGCCACGATATACCCCAACAGGTGCGACAGGTGAATGGCCCGCACGAAGCTAAAGCCAATCAGCCGGAACAAAAAGGTGATGTAAATGGAGAGCGGGGCGTAGAAATTGTAGAAGGGGTAGCCGTAGCCGTAATTGGCGTCCGGCATCCAGCGCACGGGGAAGTGGCCATCGAAGACGGCCGTTTCCAACTGGTGCAGTCGCTGCAGTAAAAATGGACTGTCTCCCCCGCCGCGTGTGTTCAGCAAGCCCGGCTGCGACCATTCCGGCCAGGCGGCCACCAAAGCAATCAGCAAAACCGCCAGCCAAAACCAGCGCGTGCGGGCAGAGTCAGTCAAAAAAAGTGTCCTTCAGGGTCGTGGGAAGTGAAGCGTGAAACGGGAAACGGGATAGGGCTCATCCCGTTTCACGTTTCACGCGTAGTCTCTCATTTTTGAAAACCGACGCGTGTATGGCCTTTCCTACTCCGGATCTGGCCGCAGGCGACCGCCGCGCACGGTGCCGCCCAGCACCAATCCGGCGCCAATCAGCACCAGGTTCTTGATGATGTACTGCCCTTCCAGCGTCAGACCAAAGGGAAACTGGGTCCAGACAGCCTCCGGCAGCACCACCAGCGGCAGCGCCGTGCCCGGCATCTGCAAAAAAAGCAGCAGCAGCGTCAGGCGCATGAAAATGCCAAACATCAACCCCAGGCCAATGGCCATTTCCCAGAGGGCCAGCACCGGTATAAACCAGTCTGGATTGACGAAATAGGTAGTGTTGCGCACCAGCTCTTCGGCCGGGCTGAGGCCAGGCACCAACTTTAGAGCGCCAAACCAGAAGAAAACAATTCCCAGCCCCACGCGCATGATCGTCATGCCGTAGCGGGCCATCCAGTACGTAATTTGCCTGTCAATTCGGTCGAACTGTGTCTGGAAGTTCTCACCGAACGGAAGCTGTTTCATCGTCTATCCTTTGTCAAACGACAGGTGCGGCGCACTCTTGGTGTGCGTCGCACCTATGTTGTCGGAACTAATTATCAAGCCGTGCGGCGCAGCACCACAAAGAGAATGCCACCCAACAGCAGCACAGCCACGATGAGCAAAATCAGGCCGCTGTAGGAGGCCAGGCCGCCGCTTTCGGCTTCGGGAACGGCCGTATCCGCCCCATCTTCCACAACGGCCGTAGCCACAACGTCGGGATTACCAGCATCGGCCACCTCATCCGGCTGGTCGCTCGTGTCGGTAACAGCGTCCATGCGGATGCGGCTGCCAAACTGCACGCCAGCCGTCTGCCCGGCATCAATGTTAACCGTGGCGTTGCCTGCTGTGGTCATCTCCAACGGTCCGGGCACAACCTGCTCCACCTGGTACTCGCCCGGCTCCAGTCCCTCGAAGCAGACGGGGTCGCTGGTGCCGCTGGAGACAGCTTGAGCCACCACCTGGCTGCTGTTGGCCACGCGGAACGAAACGCTGCCCATAAAACCTTCGTTGGCGTCCTGCTGGCCATTGCCATTGTCATCGGCAAAGGCGTTGACGCAAAGGGTGGCGCCGGGCGGCGTGGTGGGAGTCTCGGTGGGGGCTTCGGTGGGGACGGCCGTTTCCGTAGGAACCAGCGTCGCCGTAGGAATGGGTGTGCTGGTTGCTGGCGGCGGAGGCGGTGAGGTTGGCTGTGGCACCGGGGTGTTGGTCGGCGGTGGGCCAACCTCAACCAGCTCGGCCGAATCGAACCAAACATCCAGATGCGCCCGGCACTGGTTCACACCCTGCAAACCATAATCCCCGGCAGTGAATACGCTCACCTTGTCGCCAGTGGCCGTGATTTCTACAGTAACCTGCTGCCAGGTGTCGTGCGGCTGAATAAAACCGCTCCACTTCACGTCGGCATCATTCCATAGGCCGCTGCCATTGGGGTCGATACCGACCTGTACGTCCATACGCAGCCCTCCTTCCGAAGGCGCCGGATAATCATTGTTGGAAGCACGGCCTCTGGCCCAGACGGAAAAACGATAGGTGCTGCCCGGCTTTACGCTGACCGTTTGCAGCACGCCAGCGGCCCAGGTGTCCCAGGAATTCCCGACATGCTGCGAAGCCGACCCGGAATAAATCAGTGGGGCGCTCACTGTTTCCGCGCTCCAGTGAGGCTCTTTGTGGTACCCTTTGGCGCAGTCGTCAAACAGGTCGGCGCTGCTGTTGCGGAACCAGCGTCCCCAGCCGCTGGCCGAACCATCATTGTTGTAAGGCAGTTCAAAGCCTGGGTTTTGCAGTAGATTCGTTTGGGCCACACTGCGCTGTGCCTGGCTGCCCAGGCCGAGCAGCAGCAAAACCAGCAAAAGTAATTTCAAGCCATTTTTTTTCATGCTTCTTGTCCTCGATTTTAAAATTTGTTCTGCTTCTAAGGTGGAACGGTTCTTCCTTGGGCTGGTCGTGGTTCAGTTTCAAGTACGTTTGCGGCTGATGAACACGGCCGTTCCAATTAATAATAAGCCGATCAGGATGCCTGCGCCAATGAAAAACGGCCGTCGCGCCCGGCTGTTGGGGGACTCAGCCGGGTCTTCAACCAGCGGGGCCGCCGCTTCGCTGCCGATGATGGCGGCAGGGGGTGTGGGGGAAACGGCCGTATTCACAGCCGTTGGCGCCGGCGTCGACCCCACCAAACTGCCAAATCCCAGCATCACCTGGTCCCCGGCATTCATCACCACCGTGCGGTTGCCACTGTTGGTCAACGTTTCCGTGCGTCCTACCGAGCGGGTGATCTGGTAATTGCCCGGCGCCAGCTCGGTTACACAGTACGGTTCGGTTAGCCCATCCGTGACGTAATTTGCCACCACCCCGGCGCTGGTAAAAACGGTGAAGGCCACGCCCGCTTGCAATGGCTCGGCTGGCTCCCGCTCCCCATTACCATTTTCATCGGCAAAGGCGACCAGGCAAATGACCGTCAGCGGGGGCGGCAGCGGCGTGTTGGAAGGTGTCGGCGGCGGACGAGTGGCCGCCGTGGTGGGTGAGGCCTCCGGCGTGGCGGTCTCTGGCGGAGCGACAATGGCTATGATGAGCCGATCACCCGGCTGGATCAACGCAGATTCGGTTAAATTATTCAGGTTCAGCAGCTCCGTCAACGAAATACCCGATCGGGCGGCAATGGCCCACAGCGAATCATTGGGCTGCACGATAGCGTAAATAAAGCCGTCGGCGTCGGGCGTGGCGGTGGGTTCGGTCTGGGCTAGCAGCACAGGCCGCGGCCACAGCGCCCACATCCCGGTGAGCAAAACGAGCCACATCCACTGCTGTTTTACGCCTGTTTTGACCATTCTCAACAACGCCCTCTCAACGATTATAAGACGTTCCAAATACTGCGGGCTGATTTCTCAGAAAGATCGCATTTGCCTGGCCCAAATATCTTCTATTATGTCAACATCCCACAACGGCAGAGTCTGCATCCTCAGATGCAGACGGCGGGCATCTGAGGATGCCCACTCCTCAACGCGCATTTGCTAGGGAACAAGTTCCCAGCCATCGCCAAAATTTTCTCCGCCAGGGCCGATAACAGTCAGCCGTTCCAGCGTAGCCGGATCATACAGCCCCACCCGAATGGTGTGCCGGGTCGGGTCAAACGGTTCTGGCAGGTGCAAAATGCGCCGTTCCTGCACCCATTGGTCAGGCTGCCACCAGTGGGCAAACCAGTATAGGCCGCCTGGCGGCGCATCATTTTGGGCGACCAGACCGTTGGCGTCTAGCACGTGCAAAAAAGCAGTTTGGCTGGGCAGCTCCTCGCCATTTTTTTGCCAGGTAAGATCGATCTGGAGCGTTTGTTCATCCCGCTGTGTCACCATGCTGCTTTGCAGCCAAAAGCGATCGCCAAAATTGATCGGCGCACCAACTTCTGGCCGGGCAGCACTGCTATAACGCACGTAGAGGGGATATGGTTCCGGTTCCAGGTCACCGCGGGCGAGACGGCCGTTCCTCACCACCACCATCTCCGCCTCCACCAGCAGCCGGGGCACATATTCCAGATCGCCAAAGGGCCAGGTGTACAGGCTCACCGGCTGGCCCGGCGCAGCAGGTGGCAGACCGGTTTCCGGGCGGTACAGGGTCACATCACTTAAATCGGCCAGGAAGGGTATGCTGGGCCACCCTTTCTGGCTGGCTTCATCCCAAAACCAGCGATCCAGGTAAACGGCCGTTCCCGCCGCTTCCCCATTTAAACTTTCCGCCAACTCCGTCGCTGCCGCTTCAAACAACAGGGCAGTGTCTGGCTGCTGGCTGTAGTTAACATAATCCCACACGGTGAGCAGCAAACTACCCGCCACCAGTGCCGCTACCAGCCCCCTGCGCACCACTTGCGGCAGGCGCGACCAGCGCCACAGCCAGGCCAATCCCAGCGCAGGCAGAAAGATGGCCGCAGGCAAAATGCCCACCGCGCGCAAAAAGTGGGGCGTGTCTTCGGCCAGAATCGTCACGCCGAGCATAAGGCTGCTCCACAGCAGCACAATCGCCGCCGCCGGTTGGCGCCAGTGGCGCAGGCACCACAGCAGCCCCAGCACAAACGGCCCGGCCATGAGCCAGTCGAACAACGGCCGTCCCGCCGGGTTGTGGCGCAAAATCGTATCCCCCTGCCAAAAAAACAACGCCAATGAGCGCCAAATGTGCCGCCACAGCGTGCCCCACAGGTCGCCGCCGTTGATGGCCGGGTTGAGGATGGACACCTGCCCGGTGCGCCCCAGCAGCAGTTCGGGGTTTTGCCAGTAAAAGAGGGCAAGGGGGATGAGGATGACGGCCGTTCCCAAGACAAACCAGCCCACGCCACGCCGCAGCCGTTCCCACTGCCCACGCCAGAGCAAAAACGCGCCCACTGCCAGCAGCAGCAGCGGCGTAAAACGGATCGCCAGGTAGGTGTAGAAGCCAAGTCCATACACCGCGCCCGCAGCCAGCCACCATCGCGGCTGGCTGCGGCGGTAGGCCTCTGTGCCCAGCCAGAAAGCCAACGCCAGCACAGCGGGCAGCAAAATCGCCCGCAGCCCCAGGCGGCTCAGGTGCACCGGCCACAGGGTGATGGCCCACAGCCAGGCGGTCAGCAGCCCCACGCGCCAACCAAACCAGCTGCGGCCCAATTTGTACACCAGCCCGGTGGTCAGGCTGCCCACCACAGCCGCGGCCAGGCGCATCGCCAGCACGGTCCGGCCCAACAGGGCGATGCTTAACGTGGTGAGGTAAATGTAGAGGGGTTCACGGCCGTTGTTGGCGGTAAAAAAAACGGCCAGATCGCCCTGCAAAACGCGCAGCGCATCCAGCCCGTTAAACGCTTCATCGCGGTACAGCCCCGGCGGCCAGCTGCCCACATGATACAGGCGCAGGAAAACGGCCGTACCCAGCGCCAATAGTAACAAAGCCCATCCAAAAGTGGACGGGCTTCGGGAATTTTTATCGGTGGTGTGCATAGTATTGCGCGGCATAACTCCTTATGCCTGTTTGTCAAAACGGGGCAAGTATAGCAAAATAGCCCCTTGCGTCAACCAGCACACCGGGGGCGAAAAGACAAATTTGACCTTGCTAAAACTGGAGAATTTCACCGCAGAGACGCAGAGAACGCAGAGATTTCTCTGGGCGATTTTGCAAAACTTTGCGCTCCTTCGACATGCTCAACGCGTTGAGCAGCTCAGGACAAGCCTTTGCGGCTTTGCGGTTTAGCTAAAATGAAAGTTTTGATGCTCTCGAAGGCGTGCCTGGTTGGCTCTTACCAGACCAAATTAGAGGCCATTGCCCGGCACGAAGACGTGGACCTGACGGCGATTGTGCCGCCTGTCTGGTACGATCCGGCCGGGCCAGTTAAGCTGGAACGCGCCCACACCGACGGCTACCGCCTGCTGGTCGATCCGATTCGCTTTAACGGCCAATTTCACACTTACTACTTCCCTCGCCTCAAGCAGCGCCTGGCCGCCCTCCGCCCCGACGTAGTGCACATCGACGAGGAGCCGTATAACCTGGCCACCTGGCTGGCCATGCGCCAGGCGCGGCGCGTCGAAGCCAAAACGCTCTTCTTCTCCTGGCAAAATTTGCGCCGCAGCTATCCTTTCCCGTTTAACCTGATGGAAAAACAGGTGCTGGCCACCATCGATTATGCCATCGCAGGCAACCAGGCGGCGGCCGACGTGTGGCGGCAAAAAGGGTATCGCGGCCCGCTGCAGGTGATTCCCCAGTTTGGGGTGGACGAAACGATTTTCCAACCAACGTCACAGCGCGACCGGGGTCGCGGCTTCATCATCGGTTCGGCCAACCGGCGGCTGGTACCGGGAAAGGGGGTCGATTTACTGCTGCGCGCCGTGGCGACGCTGCCCGGCATGTGGCGGCTGCACATTGCCGGGGAGGGTCCAGAACGGCCGTCCCTGGAAAACCTGGCCCGCCAGCTGGGCATCTGGGACCGGGTGCAGTTCGACGGTGTGGTGACCTCGGCGCAAATGCCGGGTTATTTGCAGCAGCTCGATGCTCTGGTGCTGGCCTCGCGCACCCAACCTAACTGGAAAGAGCAGTTTGGCCGCGTGCTGGTAGAGGCGATGGCCTGCGAAGTGGCGGTGATTGGTTCCGACAGCGGCGAGATTCCCCACGTCATTGGCGAGGCTGGACTCGTCTTCCCCGAAGGAGACGAAGCGGCGCTGCAGCAGCATTTGCTGGCGGTGATGCAGTCGGCCAGCCTGCGCGATGAGTTGGGCAAAAACGGCCGTCAGCGGGTTCTCGCTCACTACACCCAAAAGCAGGTGGCAGCGCAGACAACGGCCGTTTACCGCCAGATGCTGGCTAACACCCTCGACTGACCCTGCCTGGAAGATTGAATTAAATAACGCATAACAATCGTGTGGATTGTAAACGGTCAAACAGTAAATAAGGTATACTACGCCCCATGAGCGATGTGGTACCCCCCACAAACGAAAACACAGATCAGCCAGCCAGCCAACCCAAGAAGAAGCGGCGCCCGGTACGTATTCTGGGCCTGCTGCTAATCATCTTCTCGGTGCTGGTGGGCTGGTTTTTGCTAGTGGCCTTTTTGGGCTGGCAAAGCGGGCAACAGGCGCTGGTAGACCGGCAAGCAGAGCAGCTGAACCGGCAGATCACTCTGGCCCAGGAAAATATCGAGCAGGCCAACTACGAGCTGGCCATCACCCGGCTGGAGTGGGTGCTGGCGCGCGATCCCAATTCGGCCCAGGCCAGACAGCTGCACGAGCAGGCGCTGGCCGGACTGGGCGCCACGCCGGAGCCAACACCGGTAACGGCCGTAACCGTCACCCCCGACTCCACCCGTCTACCCACAGCCACCCCTGGCTCCATTGGCAGCCCCAACGAAGAGCTGCTGCGCATCCAGCGCCTGATCGCTACCAAGTACTGGGAAGAGGCCCTGCCCGCCCTGGTTGCCTTCCAGCAGCAGTTTCCCAGCTACGAGCGAGAAGAAACGGACCAGATGCTGTACGACGTATACCTGAACTATGGCCTGGACCTGGTTGATGGTAAGCAGGTGGAGCTGGGCATGTATTACCTGGCGCAGGCGCAGAAGCTGGGTGATTTGCCGCAGTCCGTGCAGGATTACCAGACGTGGGCTCGCCTTTATACCCAGGGAATTTCCTATTACGGGGTAAACTGGGCGGCGTCGGCCAACTTTTTCCGCGATCTGTGCCTGGCGGCGCCATTTTACCAGTCGTCTTGTGAGCGGCTTTTTACCGCGCTGGTTTCTTTGGGCGATCAGTACGCCTTTGCCCAGGAGTGGTGCCCGGCGCAGGCTCTGTACGAAGAAGCCAGCCAGCACCAAACCTCGTCTGATCTCACCGCCAAACGTACCGAGGCGCAAGAAAACTGCCTGCTGGCCACGCCCACTCCATCTGAACCAATTACCGGCACCGTGCCGATTACCAACACAGAACCGATTACCGATACCGCAGCTCCGTTTGTTGCTCCGTCTTTTGCAGTACCGACGGAAACCCCAACCGTGCCCTAAATCATTGTATAATTTTCTGTATGGCAGAGAAAGGCGAACCATTAAGCGAGCGAGAACTGGAGGTTTTGCAATGCGTTGTGGATGGCGCGGGCAATAAAGAAATTGCCGTGGCCTTAACCATCAGTCACAACACCGTCAAGGTCCACCTGCGCAATATTTTCACCAAGCTAGACGTGACCTCCCGCACGGAAGCCACGACGGTGGCCTTGCAGCAGGGCTTGGTGACCGTTCACGGCATTGTCAGCACCGAAACGCTGGAAGCAGGCACGGCCAGTTCGGGAGATGGGTCTGTGAATGGATCGTCAGACGAGGCCGACTCCGTGCCAGAAACGGCCGTTTCCCCCACCCTCGTCTCCCCTCAACCCATCCCGGAACTGGAGATCGAACGACCCCGTTTTTTGCCGCGGCGTATTGCCGTCATCAGCCTGCTGTCGGTTTTGTTGGTGGCGGCCGTTTTTATTGGCTACCAGGCTTTTGGCAGCACCCTCGCCCCCACGCCTACGCCCGAACCGTTTGCCGAAAGCCGCATCACCGATGACTGGCTGCAGAGCCGCCCGCTGCCTGCGGCTCGGGCCAACATGGCGCTGGTGGGCAGCGGCCTGAACCTCTACCTGATCGGCGGGGAAACGGCCGCTGGTGTTACCAACACCGTGGCCATTTTTAATACCTTGGACCTGGTCTGGCAAGCAGGGGCGCCCAAGCCAACGGCCGTTACCGAGATCAGCGGCGCCGAGCTGTTTGGCGAAATTTATATTCCTGGCGGCAAGCTGGCCAGCGGCCAGCCCACCAACGTGGTAGAAGTGTACAGCCCGGCGAACAACAGCTGGCGCGCCGCCACACCCCTGCCTACGGCCGTTTCTGGCGGACTGGTGCTCTCCGACGGCAGCTTTTTGTACCTGTTTGGCGGCTGGGACGGAGAGGATTATCTGGCGGACGCTTATCGCTTTGATCCGGCGGCCAACAGCTGGCAGATTTTGCCCAGGATGGCAACGGCTCGGGCGTTTGTCACTGGCGGCGTGGTGAAGGGCAAGCTGTACGTGGTTGGTGGGTATGATGGGGAACGGCCGTTAAACGAGTGCGCCTACTTTGATCCGCTGACGGCCGACGACAACCTGAACAACCAGGATCGGTGGCACAGCTGTGCCCCTACGCTGCTGCCACGCGCCGGGGCTGGCGCTTCTGGCCTGTTCAACAAGCTGTATGTCTTTGGTGGAGGCGCCTTTAGCGAAGACCCTATCGCCTACAGCGAATCCTACAATCCAGACGCCGATCAATGGTCCGTGGTCAACACGCCGCCGCTCAGCGACGAGCCGCACTGGGCCAGCCTAGGCATCGCCAATGTCGAGATTAAAATTTACGCAGTGGGGGGCAAACGCGGAGAGGTAATGACGGATACCACCTTCATCTACCAGCCGCTGGCCTACCAGACCTTCATTCCCATCGCCCCAGTAGAAGGCGGGAATTAGTAGCCTATCGGCTGTCTTTGCCGATGTTTATGATGTCATACCCACGTAGGCGGGCATCCATCTTGCGCATCAGAGTAGATTCCCGCAGCCTGTCCCCGCGAAGGCGTGGGGCGGGAATGACCATCAAAAGTCCGTGCTTCTCTCAGTGTTCTCTGTGCCCTCTGTGGCGCAAAAATCAATCTTCCTCACCCATATCTTCCAAGAATGAATCGGCAAAAAACCAGGTGATGAATTTGGCCTCGGCCCAGGGGGCGAGCGCGGCTACCAGCTGGGCGCCGATGGGGGTAGCCATCGCCGCCTCGAAGCTGATTCTGGAGTGAAAGTACAGCTCAAACATGAGGTGGAAGCGGGATTCGCCGCCCGGCTTGTGGGAGATGCGGCTGACTTCGCGGCTCACCAGGCCTGGCAGCTGTTCCGCCAGCGGCAGGTGCGTCTGGCTAAAAAACGCCTCCAGGGCGGCTTCATCGTCAACGCGGCGGTAGATAGTGACAAATTTGTACATGGCGGGTTAGTTCCACACGGCCGTTAACTGGTTCTTCAACACCTGGCGCTGCTGCTGGTACTCCGCTTCATCCAGTTCCCCGGCCTCGTAGGCGTCGTCCAGGTCGGCAATAGCTTGCAGCAGCGCGGTTTTGTCATCACGCTGACGAACGGCCGTACGTGAGGGTGCCACCACCACAGCGTGGGTCTCACCGGCAGCGGCCGTTTCCATCTCCGGATAAGCGCGCCAGCGCTGCACCAGGAAAAAACCCACCGCCAGCATGGCCACCAGGGCCACGCCGCCCACAATGAGCTCGTTAGTTTCGTTGCGCACCGCCAGGGCATTGCCTTGGGCGTCCATAATTTGGCTGGGACGGCCGTCCAGCGTCAGGCTCACGGCATCCGTGCCTGCCAGGCTGGTGTTGACGTAGCTCACAAAGGAACCACTAGCGGTGGCCTGCGCGCCCTGGGACACCCAGTCGCTGCCGGTAATTGTCACCCCCGCATCGGCCATGATGACGCTGGCGCCACCAGTCACGGCGTACTCCAGGGGATGCGCCAGCAGCAAGCCGTCATCATACGGCAGATCGTAGTTCACCAACAGGTTCAGGCTGCCTGCACCAGGGCGCAGCGGCGTGGTATCGGCCCAACCAGCGTCGGTCTGGACAAAATTAGTGGCGGGAATGAAGGTGTCCAGCGTGGTGCCAAAACCGCGCTGGAAGCTGATATTGTCTGCTCCTGTAGGCAGACCGACCCGCACCGTGCCCTGGGAAAAGTCACCACTTTCGCCTACAAAAACGGCCGAGGCCGTGTTGCTAAAGATGTACAGCTCAGATACCGTCACCCGATCCTGGGCAAAGGTGATAATCATGTGCAGCCGGTCTATGGCAATCACCGAGGGATCGGTGGTGGTGTCGAAGACAAACATGGGCAGCTCCACTTCCGGCTCGGCGGCGGAAACCTGCACGGCATCGCTGTTGAAGGTAAGGTCGCCATAAGCCACATCGGCCAGGAACACCCAGTCGGCGGGCACATCTTCCACCTGGAACGCAAAACGGCCGTCTTCCCCCACTGGCGCTGTTGCCGAGTACATCTCTTCCAGCTGGGCGGTGAAGGCACGCAGCCGCACCTCCCCCTCGGTAACCGTCTCGTTGGTAGAGCCGTTGATCACCTGCCCGCTGATAGTGGCCAGTTCAACCGGGGCAAAAGCGGCCAGGGGGTCGGTGTAGGTGTAGTGCAGGGAACGGCCGTAATCAAGCAGCGACAGCTTTTCCTCCTGGCTCAAGCCGCTAATGTCGATGCCCAAAATGTCTTCACTTTCCAGCTCGGCCAGAATCTGCTCGTTGCTGCGGCTGAACCAATATTCCAGGCCCGGCCAGCTGGCCGTATCGGCGCCCAACTCGTTGGCCAGCGCCTCACCGGCGGCAATCTCGCTGGGGCGGGTGCTGAAGCTGTAGGCCAGGGCAATCATATCCCAAATTTCCGCGTCGCTCAGGGGATTGGAGCTGGCCTCCCCAAACGGCGGCATGCCCGCCGACATATTGCCATTGCTGATAACATCAAACATGACGGAGGGAACGGCCGTCAGTTTAAAGTCCGGATCAGCCAGCGTAGCCGGTTCCAGACCGGCCTGAAGGGCCTGAACACCCTGCCCATCCCCCATCTCACCGTGGCACACCACGCAGCGCTCGTTGTAAATTGCCAGGCCGTTTTCCGCATCGGGCGGCGTTTCTGGTACTACTTCATCCTGTGCGGCCAGGCGCCGGGAAGGGATAAACAGCAGGCCAACCAGGACAAGGGTGAAGGCAACTAAAACTGCCAGCAAACGCAGGTTTGCCGGGGCAAAATGTCGGTTATTTTTCATCATTACTCACGCAGTTTTTGTCGAAGTTGTCAGGGTTAGATTGTGGCCGCAGTGGGCACAAAATCTATCGCCGGGGTCGGTGGGCGTACCGCATTGGGGGCAAAAGCGTGTATGCCCGTTGTTCAGCGGCGCGGCGGCGGCCGCGGCCGGGGCGGCAGGCTCCTGGCTGCGCTGCTGCCGCAGGCGGGCAATGGCAGCCTCAATCTCGATGTCTGTATCTACATCCACAGGCGGCGCATCTTCAACCTTGTCAGGGATGTGGGTGGGAGCGCTGCCAGCTGCATCTATGGCTTGCAGAACGGCCGTTGCCTGTTCCACCAGCCTTTCTCGCTGCAAAGCGTGTACTTCCGTGGGCAGCTTGCCCGTTTCGTGGTCAAAATCCAGCGCCTGAATTTGATCCAGCAGCGCTTCCTTCTCTGCCAACAGCAGCTCCTGCTCGGTCAGCGCCGCCGGTCTATCCTGCGGACGCAAAAAGGGGCGGGCAATGAAGATGCCCACCAACATCAGGAGCGCCAAGCCAACTAAAATGGAACCAATCGCCATAGTTTTGTCTCAATGAAGCAGAGGGGAATGAGTGAAAAGTGATAAGTTTACTTTTTCCTTTTCACTTTTTACTTCTCCCTCGCTCATCCTCCGTTTGCCAGGAGCTGGCCAATTACCTGGTCCAGCGTGCTGCTGCTAATGGGGCCAATTTGCACGTAGGCAATTTCCCCGTTTTGGTCGATGATGAATGTTTCCGGCACGCCGGTAATTTCGTAATCGTGGGAAATGCGGGTGCCCAGGTCTGGTGCGTGGGGGAAGGTAACGTCGAACTCTTTCATGTATGCAATCGAGTTCGGCTCGACGTCGGAATAGGCCACCCCGACAAAGACCACGCCCTGGTCCTGGTATTTTTGCCAGGCGGCCTCCAGTTCATCCGTCTCAACGCGGCATTCCACACACCAGGAGGCCCAAAAGTTCATGACCACAATCTGGCCCTGCATATCTTCGAGGGAAGCGGCCGTTTTGCCATCCCATTCATAACCATCAAAAAACTCCAGGTTGAATTTGGGCGCCATTTCCCCTACTTCAGGGCGCGGCGCGGTGCTGTTCACCAGGCCCCAGCCCAGCATGGCCAGCAAACCAATTACACCCACCGAGACAAAGATAGTAACGAAGTTGAGGGCTGGTTTTTTCGGTTGCTCAATTGGATTTGCAATATCACTCATAATGTTTACCTGTTACGTAATTCTTCTTCCAGTCGGGCTTTGTAATCATCCTGGGTAAGTGGTCTGGTGGGGGCTGCGGACACGGCCGTTTCCACCTCAGCCTCCTCAAATTCTTCATCCGATTCAGCGGCCGAAGCACGCAAACTACTCACGTAACGGCTAAAAAAGACGCCGCCCAGCACAACCGCCGCTATGGGGAACAACCACAAAATCAGGTTAAACCCTTCCTTGGGCGGATTGGCCAACACACCCTCCCCATATTGGCGGGCAAAGTAAGCCTGTACTTCCTCTGCCGTACTGCCTTCGGCAAGCTGCTGCCGGATCAGTTCCCGCCAATCGGCACACGCCTGCGTCGGGCAGACATCTAGCGGGGTGTTTTCACAAACGGGGCAGAACAAATCTTTGGCTACCTCGTTTACTTCATCATCAGTCACGGTCTCATCTTGGGCCAGCGTGGGGGTTGCCAGCAAAAATAACCCCACCAGCAGCAAAACGGCCGTTCCCAAATGGTTCAATCGTAAAAAGTTAAGCACAGTAAGCCTCAAACTCATGTCCCAAGTGATGTTGGCAATTTTGTAATTGAGTATCAATTACCCAATTACTCAATCACTTAATTACTCTTCTCTACTAATCCGTAGGCACCGCGGCCGTCCGGGGCCGCCGGGCCAACACCCGCTCCACCGATGGGGCTGGCCAGGCAGCAATCAGCGTGCCAATGACAAAGATGATGCCCCCGGCCCATACCCAGTTGATCAAAGGATTCAGGTAAACGCGGAACGTTGCCTGGTCGGCCGTGGTTGGCTCCCAGTTAATCAACAGCACGTAAAAATCTTCCGCTATGGTTGAACGCGCATTTGGAATCGTCATCGGTTGTTGGGTGCGGGTGTACAGTTCTGTACGCGGCGCGAGCTGACCGACGTAACGGCCGTTGTCATACACATCCACCGTCGCTTCCGTAATGATCAAATCATCCGGGCCAGGGTAGCGGGTGGCCCCCAGGAACTGCATCTCATACCGGCCAAGCGAGACTGTTTCACCCACATCCAGCCGAATCTGCGTCTGCTCCTGGAACACCTCCACACCAATAATGCCGTAGGCCATGATAATCACACCCAAATGGATCCAGTAACCACCATAACGCCGCCGGTTACGGGCCATCAGGTTAAAAAATGCCGTCCAGGCGTTTTCGCCACGCTTCATGCGCGCCCGGGTTCCCTTCCAGAACTCCAACAGCGTGAGAATCAAGGAAAAAGAGACGGTCCATACACCCAGCAAAGCCCCCCATTGACGAATACCCAGCGCAACAAGCACCCCAATCACAACCAGCGCCGCCAAGGCAGGCCAACGCAGCGACATGCCAATCCGCTCTGCGCTGGAACGGTACCACATCGTTAGCGGCGCTACACCCATGAGCAGCAGCAGCAGCAAAAACAAGGGGGCTAACGCCTGCTCGTATACCGTCGCACCCACAAAAATCTGCTCACCTATAAAAAACTCCGTGATCATCGAGTAATTGGTAAACAGGAAAACGATGATCAAAATCGCCAGGAATACAAAATTATTGTACAAAAACGCAGCTTCTCGGGACAACAACGAATTCAATCTATTCTCAGATTTTAAATCGTCGGCACGGATGAAAAGCAGCACCACCGTCAGGATGAGCATGAAGGCCAGGAAGCCAAACATCAGCGGCCCGATAGCCGATTGGGCAAAGGAATGCACGGAAGAAATCACCCCACTCCGCACAATAAACGTGCCATAAATCACCAGCAGGAACGTGAGCAGAATCAAGATCATGTTCCACATCTTGAACATGTTGCGCTTTTCCTGAATCATTACCGAATGCAAGAAAGCGGTACCGGCCAGCCAGGGCATAAACGAGGCATTTTCCACCGGATCCCAGGCCCAGTAACCGCCCCAGCCCAGCACATCATACGCCCAACGGCCGCCCAGAATTAGCCCCAGACTCAAAAAGAGCCAGGCAACGAGCGTCCAGCGCCGCGTAATTTTGATCCACACGTCATCCAGCTTACCCGTAATCAGCGCCGACATGGCAAAGGCATAGGGAATGGTGAAGCCCACGAAGCCCAGGTAAAGCATCGGTGGATGGATGATCATGCCCGGATGGCGCAGCAGCGGGTTTAAACCGTTGCCATCGGGCGGCACCACAGCCAGGCGAGTGAATGGATTTTCTACAAACGCGGAAATGGCAATGAAGAAAATTTGGGTAAAGCTGGCGATCATGATGGCGTAGGGCATGAGCTCACGCTGTTTGCTCCAATTCCGGGCCATGGCTGCGGCCGTAAAAACGGAAAGCAAAAAGTTCCAGAACAGCAGCGAACCGGCCTGCCCGCCCCACAAAGCCGTCACCTTAAGATAGGTGGGCATCTCAATGCTGCTAACACGCCACACGTACTGCACAGAGAAATCGCTCCGCAGCAACGAGTAAATCATCAACAGGCAAGAAATGGTAATGAGGGGGAAGGTGGCGATGGTGGCATTACGCGCACTTTCCACCCAGCGCGGTTGATCGGTGCGACGGCCGTAAAAAGCCGCCCCCGCCGCAAATACGGCCGCTGCCAACGCCATAATTAAGGCAAGGTAACCTATATCGGGGATCATATTTCTCTTCCTATCAAACCTAATCCGGAATAGCCGGAACCGACGAAGATTCTTATCAACAGACAGGCGGACTAATTCGAGCTGCCCGTCTGCATGTCGACCCCATCTGGATGACCGGCCGGATCGAGCTCTTCATAGCGAGTGGGGCACTTCAGCAGCAAGCCGCCGGGGTTAGAAATGAATTCGCCATTTTCATTGGCGCTGCCTTCAACCAGCGCCTGCGCCTCGTGCTGCAGCAGATCAGGTTTTGGCTCGTTCATGGCCACCACGTGCAAACGCTGCGTGGGATTGTTGATGTCATCAACAATGTCAAACTCCAGGCGAGAAGTTGTGGCGTCAATTTGCACATACTCAATCGAGTCACCCACTACAAAACCAGCCACCCGCAAGTCACGCCCAATCAGCCGGTCTTGCTCGGCATAAAATTCGCCCACCGTTTTATACAGCTGCGTGTTGCCGCTCATGGCATTCACAATGAGGTAAACGATGGCGGCCAAAAGCAGGACACCACCCACAGCAAACTTGAGCCGATTATTCTTGGCGGGGAAAAGGGCCTCTTCGCCAGTAGTTGTCCAGGTTGTATCTGCCATAACTCGTTGCTCCTTATTAAATCGTTTATGCCTTAGACTTCGTTACCAAAATTCAATTCGTTGAAATGGCGCCGGGATGATGCCAGAGACCTGCGCCACAGCTTTCCCACGCCCTTACCGGCTGCTGCCTGGTGAACCACTGTTCTCATGGGAAGATTACGGCAAAACAGTTGAATCAAAATCAGATATTGTTGAATTTTATCGTAATTTTGCAAAAACTTTTTCCGAATCGGTGTTTACTTATTTTTCATTATACTGCTATCAGGATTGACGGGATAGGTTTTTGGGTTTTGTAAGCAGCGGTTGGTGTTCTATCTGACTTTTCTGCCTCTAAACAGCGATTTGCATCAAGAATTCTTATTAAGGATGCTAGTCATTCTTCGCCTGATTGTCAATCCATGCTTTAGTGTACCGGATGTCTCCCCTGTTTTTGATAGTGGTATATCACGGATATAAAGTGATAGATGTCACGCGCAGGTAACGGGTACGGCCGTTTCCCCCCATGTTTCCAGGCTGGCCGTTGTATGAGAATGCCTGCCCCAATGCGGCCCCTCGTGTTAAAATGCAGCAGTAGATATTCGGAATATTGGAGAAACAAAATTCATGACCTCAACGGTTGAAAAACTTTTAGATGAGCTAGACAGTGTCCGCGAACGACTGCTGGTAGCCGTAGACGAACTGCCCGATGAAGCACTGCTGGCGCCCAACACCATTGGCAGTTGGTCGGTGGCAGATTTGCTGGTGCAGCAAACCGCCTGGGAATCGGAACTGGTGACCGGGCTGATGCAGATTGCGCAGGGCAAAAAGCCAGCACGGCTGCTGGCGGCTTTGGACAATCGTGAGGAATACGGCCGTCTCCGCTACGAAGAAAACCAGGGCCGCGACCTGGACCGCATTTTTGACGACCTGCCGCAGGTCCGTATGCAGCTAGAAGAGTGGCTGGAAGAATTTTCGGAAAAGCAGCTCAGCCAAAAAGGGCATTATCCCTGGCTCAAGAATCAGTCGCTGGCCCAGCTGATTGCCCGGGTGACCTACGAGCAGGAGCTGCGCACGCTGCCCCTGGTGGAAGCCGTGGTGCGCAAGTGGCACGCCCCACTCGACGACATGATGATTTCGCTCACGCCAAAAATTGAAGAAGATGAATCAACAGATTACGCAGATTGAATGATTGAGCATCTGCTAAATCTGCGTAATCTTTGATGTTTGTTTTTGCACCGAGGATAAATCTGATGACAACTTCACAAATTAGCCCCGATGTATACCAGGCGGCGCGGGAAACGGCCGTACTCACCGACCGCAGCAGCCTGGGAATGCTTATTTTTAGCGGTGAAACCCGCTTCGACCTGATCAACCGCATGTCCACCCAAAAAGTGGCGGCCATGCCCAAAGGCACGGGCACCGCCACCATTCTCACCACAGACATTGGCCGGATCATCGACCGGCTGCTGCTGTACGCCACCGACAACAAACTGTATACGCTGACCAGCGAAAACAACAACGACAATATCGCCCGCTACCTGATGCGCTTCGTCTTTTTTCGGGATGATTTTCACATTGAGGATGCAACCCGCGACACCGTGATTTTTGGCGTCTATGGCCCCCAGGCCCGGCAAAAGCTGGTCCAGGCGGGCTTCCCCGACGAGGAGCTGCCGCTGCACCACTGGCGACAGGTGTGGTTTGGCGACGTCACTGCCTATTTGCACCGTACCGATCCCATCCACGGTGACGGCTATTTTGTGATGGGCCAGGAAAAAGACCGGGAAGCACTGTGGCAGCGTCTGCTGAATACCGGCCTGGTGGCCACTGATGCGGACGCCTTCGACTACCTGCGCATTGAAGCCGGGCTGCCCCGCTACGGCCGCGAACTGACCGGCGACTACATCCCGCTGGAGGCCAATTTGTGGGGTGACGTGTCGTTCAACAAGGGGTGTTACATCGGCCAGGAAATCATTGCCCGCATGGAAAGCCGGGGCAAGCTGGCCAAAAAGCTGGTGCAGCTCACCGCCGACGGCTCACTTGAAGCGGGCAGCGACCTTCAGGCCAATGGCAAAAATGCCGGGACAGTGACCTCAACGGCCGTTGGCCCCCACGGCACCATCGGGCTGGGCTATGTAAAAACGGCCGTCCTGGATTCCGAGAGTGAGCTGATGGTGGGGGATACGGCCGTTCACCTCAAAGAATAAACGCCAGCGTCGTGCCCGTCACCAAAATGAGCAAGAAGCCAGGCAGCAGCGCCCGGCGCAGGGCGGCCGATCCGCTGCTGAGCACAATGCCGCCCTTCACCACCGTGTTGGACATCGTCGCCAGCACAATGGCCCGCGCCGCTGTAGACAGCTCCAGATTGCCGCTGCTGCTTAGCTCCGCCATCGACAGCGTAATCGCATCCACGTCTGCCAATCCAGACAAAATGCTGGAAACATAGACCCCTGTGTCGCCGAAATAAAGCTGCGCCGCGCGGGCCACCAGCAAAATTCCCCCGTAGAGCAAGCCAAAAGTAATCGCTGGCCCCAGCTCAAACGGATTGGACACAGCTACCCCGCCCGTATCTTCACCGCGTGGTGCAAAATAGAGGTAGACGCCGTAAGCCAATCCTGCCAGCCCAGCTGCGGTAATTGGCAGCCAGACCACGCCCAGCAGCGGCCGGTTGGTCACCACCACCTCCACCAGCACCCGGCCAAACATGATCGTCCAGGCAATTAGAATCGCCAGGGCAAATGGCTTGGCCAGCTGGTCTTCTTTCTGGCTGCGCTGGGAGAAGCTGAGGGTAACGGCCGTACTCGAAACCAAGCCGCCCAGCAAACCCGTCAGCCCAATGCCCTGGCGTGACCCCACCAGCTTGATCAGCACGTAGCCCAAAAAGCTGATGCCAGAAATAAGCACCACCATCAGCCAGATTTTGTACGGATTGAGCACGTCCAGCGGCGGCGGGCCAAACGACCGGTTGGGCAAAACAGGCAGGATGATGGCCGTGATGATGGCAAATTTCAGCGTGGCCACGATGTCTTCACGGGTGAGGCGAGAGGCAAAGCCGTGCAGCTCCAGCTTAAACGAGAGTAGCGCCGTCGTCACCACGCCCAGGGCCACGGCCATGGCCATCTGGTCCCAAAAGCACAACGCCCCGGCCAGCACCACAATGATGGCCGCCACTTCGGTGGTCATGCCCACGCTGCCGCGTGCCCCGGTGAGGATGTAGGCCGCCGTAATCAATGCCCCCAACGGCAGGAGAATGCCGATAAACGCCCAGGGCTGCGCCAGCTCTTCGGCCACAAAAGCGGCCGTACAGCCCGCCAGGCTCAGCAAAGCAAAGGTGCGTACCCCGGCAAACATCTTACGCGAGCGATCAGCCTCGTCGTCAGCCGCCGCCTCACGCTGCAGTCCGACCAAAATGCCAATGAAAAGGGCCACCCCGAAGCGGTAAAAAAGCGTGTGAACCATGTGCCTCCTGAAATATCGTCTGGAAAAATGAAGCGTGAAACGTGATCTGAGCAAAATCACGTTTCACGTTTCACGCTTCATCTCAAATACGGCCGAATTCCCGCGCCAGCTGCGCCACCGAGAGGTAAATGAAGGTGGGGTTGCCCTGAGGATCGGTGAAGGGGTCGGCGCACTTTTCCAGGTTGCGGATCAGCTGCTCCATCTGCGCCAGCGTCAGCGACTGGCCGGGACGCAGCGCGATGGTCCGGCACACGGCCGTTACCAACGCCGCCTCTTCTACTACCCCCTTACTCTGCTCCAACTCCGCCACCACGGCCAGCAGCAGCCGGGCCGGATCGGCGCTGGCGGCGATTTTGGGCACGGCGCGCACCATGAAGGTGTTCGGGCCAAACGCCTCAAACTGCAAGCCCACCCGGGCCACCACATCCTGAAATTGATCCAGCAGCTTGGCCTGGCTGGGGGAGAGGGTAACGGCCGTACCCGTCGAAAGCATCTGTACGGTGACGCGGTCTTCGGCCCATTCAGCTTGCAGCTGCTCAAACAGCGCCCGCTGGTGTGCCGCCTGCTGGTCAATCAGGAACAAACCTTCCGGCCCCTCGGTGATGATGTACGAAGCGCCCACCTGCCCCACCACACGCATGATCGGCAGCTGGGACTCGGTAGCAGGTTGGCTGTGATTGATGGAAACGGCCGTTTCCCCCGCCTCGTCCCACTCGTCCAGCCAGCTTAAAGCCAGGTCGGCCTGCTCCGCCTGGGCGGGCACAAACGCCTCCTGGCTGAGCGTGCCCATCCAGCCGGGTGATTCGCCGCCATCCATGCTGCCCAGCGCCCAGGCAGACATCTGCCGCGTGGGGGCGTCGGCCACCAGGGTTTGGCGCACGGCGCGCTGCACGGTGCCAAACGGCGCTTTGCCGTGGCGGAAGCGCACCTCGGTTTTGGTGGGATGCACGTTTACATCCACATCTTCTGGCGGCAGCTGCATAAAAATGAGCCCCAGCGGATACCGCCCGGAGGGCAGCAGCGTGTGGTACGCCTGGATGACGGCGTAAGTGAGCTGCGTGTCTTTGACCCAACGGCCGTTGACAAACAAGGTAATCTGCCCCCGGTTGGCAAAATGCACACCGGGCGGGCCGACAAAGCCGGTAACTTCGATATGGGAACGAGAATTGGAGATTGAAGATTGGAGATTGGTGCCTTCCTCAATCTCCAATCTCCAATCTCCAATCTCCAAGAGTTGCCGCGTAATTTCCGGGCCATAGATGGCCACCAGCACGTCCTGCACCTGGCCGCTGCCGCTGCTCTGGAAGGTGATACGGCCGTTGTGCGTTAAGCGGAAGCGCACGTGTGGATAGGCCATAGCGTACCGGGTGACAAACTCATCGATGAGCCGCTTTTCGGTAGCGGCCGTTTTCAGAAATTTCAGGCGGGCGGGCACGTTGTAAAACAGGTTCTCCACGGCGATGACCGTGCCCTGCGGTCCGCCCACCGTCTCGCGATTCACCACCATGCCTGCTTCCAGCACCAGCCGCGTGCCCGCGTCGGCCCCCGCGGCGCGCGAGACGATGGTGACCTGGCTCACAGCGGCGATAGCGGCCAACGCCTCGCCACGAAAGCCCAGGGTGCGAATGGCGTTTAAATCGTCGATGGTTTGCAGCTTGGAAGTGGCATGGCGCAAGAAGGCCGTTTCGATGTCCTCAGCGGTGATCCCCTGGCCGTTGTCGGCAATCTGGATGCTTTCACGCCCGCCGTGGCGCACGTCGATGTTGATGGTGGTGGCCCCGGCGTCGATGGCGTTTTCCACCAGCTCTTTGACGACGGAGGACGGCCGTTCCACCACTTCCCCGGCGGCAATTTGGGAGGCCAGCTGTTCCGACAATCGATGAATCTTCATACGAACAATTGTACCACAGGGCTAGACTTGGGTAAGTTCGCCAACGGTCGGAAATTTTCACCGCAAAGGGCGCGAAGAGCGCAAAGGAAATAAAAAACTTTGCGTACTCAGCGTCCTTTGCGGTTCAAAAATTTTTATACACCCGCGGATCTCAGCTTCTCGATGGCGGCGCGGGTGGAGAGGAAGGCAATTTCGGGTAGGTCGTCTGGAGCGAAGAAGGCGGCGGCATCGGCATCGTCGCCGGGCTGGAGCGTGCCGCCCAGCAGCCGCGCTTTGTACATGATGAAGATGGAAGCGCCGCCCTGTCCCGGTGGGTTGTGGTACACACCTACCAGCTCTTCGATGGCCACGTGCAGGTTGGTTTCTTCCAGGGCTTCGCGTACGGCCGTCACCGCCGGATCTTCTCCCTGGTCCAAAAAACCGGCGGGCACACTCCACTTACCAATTTCTGGGTGCATCGTGCGGCGCACTAGCAAAATCTTGCCCTCGTGCACCACAAACACACCGACCCCCACTTTGGGATCGGTAAAATGAATAAAGCCGCAGCTGGGGCAAACCCGGCGCGGCTTATCCATCAACAGACGCGTCTCCATCGGCGTGGCGCAGCGGCTGCAAAATTTCACATTTTCTGGGGCAGAAGAGCAAGTCATGGTAGACAGTAGGGTCAAGGCGCGCCTTGACCCTACGACATCGTTATCTCTGGCGGCGGGCGTAAAAGGTGAGGCCGAGCAGCATGAGCAGCAATACACCCAGGCCGATTTGCAGCCAGAACAGTGTACTTACCGGTCCTTCCACCGTCGTATCCGTCACCGTCTCTTCCCGGAGAACGGCCGTTGTCTCCGAAGTTTCCGTGTCATCGTCCAGTTCCGGCACTTCTGCCACCGTATCGCCATCCTCAATGCGGTCCGGCAGCGGTGTGGGCGGCGTAACCCGCGGTATCGTTGAGACGGTCGGCGTGGGCTGCGCCTCACGTGTTTCTGCGGGCGTTGGGATGGCGCCTTCTGCATCTTCAGACGTGGTTTCTTCTGTGCTTTCCGCAGGCAAGGGCGCCACCTGAGTAGCAGCAATGGCCGACGGCGGTTCTTCGGCCGCTTCTTCCACGGCTTCTGCCGCGGCTTCTTCCGCCGCCTCCTCCATCGTCTCAACCGCTTCAACCAGCGCCGATTCGTCCTCAGCTTCGTTGGCAGCAGCAGATGTTGCCGTATCCTCAGACGCAGGTTCTTCAGCCATTTCGGCTTCAGCCGCTGGGGCCGCTTCAAATGCATCTGTTTCAACCATCTCTGTCACAACGCGGGTAACCTCGACCTGGGCCACGTCGGCGGCAGGGGCCATCGCCATATCGCCACCGCCGGTCGTAAAGATTCCGGCGGCAATGGCGAAGATGAAAAAGAAAGCAGCCAGGACTGTGGCGGTGCGCAAAACGGGATAGGCCTGCACCCACGGTTGGCGGGCGGGACGGCCGTATGCCGCCGGGTCCAGGATGAAGTTACGCGGCACCTGCCGCTGCGGTAGCTGGCGCAGGCTCTGCTTGATCAGCAGCAGCTGTTCGACATGGGCGCGCAGCGCAGCATCTTGAGCCATCTCCTGCTCAAATCGCTGTCGCTCGCGGTCGTTCAGCGCCTCATCCAGGTAGGCGGTTACCGCTTCTTGCCGATTCTCCTCGGCTGATTTCGTTAGGTTCCGCAAAAAATTGAACATGTCACTCAGAGTTGCAAGTGGGCAAGTGGCAAGTGATTCTTCTTACTTCTTGCATACTTGCAACTTGCAGACTAATTAATCAAAAAGGATAAAGTCAATCGTCACTCACCTTGTAAACGATAATTCTCCGGTAAAAGTTCCTTAAACCCTTGCAAACAGTCGCGCAGTTTGGAGCGTGCCCGGCTGATGCGCGATTTCACCGTGCCCAGCGAGACCTCGGTAATGTCAGCAATCTCGTTGTAGTCATAGCCTTCAACGTCGCAGAGAACGGCCGTTACCCGCTGGTCATCCGGCAGCCCCTGCAAACACGATTCAATCGCCTGGATCAACTCCAGCTGCTGCTGCCGCGATTCCGGGCCAATGGCCGGATCGCGCAGAAACGCAAACGACTCCTCATTGTCATCGGTGATGCCTTCCAGGGAAGATTGCGGGCGGCGCTTGCGACGGCGCAGCTCGTCGTAACAGCCGTTGGTGGTAATACGCAGCAGCCACGCCTTAAAATTGCCCTCGCGGAACTTGTTCAGCGATTGGTACGCCGAAATAAATGCTTCCTGCGTGGCATCCTCAGCCGCCTGCGGTTCGCCCATGATGCGGTAGGCAACGTTGTACACCACCTGCTGGTAGTGCAAAACCAGCGTGTTGTACGCCTGAACATCGCCGCGCTGCGCCTGCTTGATGAGCTTAACTTCGTCCATAAACCAGAGTGAAAAGCAAAAAGTGATAGCGTGAAAAGTGCCAGACTTTTCACTTTTCACTTTTTACTGTTTACTTGCCACTGCCTGCCATTATTGACAGAAAAAACAGCCTGAACTATACTCCCGCACGTCCCAGAAAATTGGCCGAAGTGGCGGAACTGGCAGACGCGCACGACTCAAACTCGTGTTCCTTCGGGAGTGTGGGTTCGATTCCCACCTTCGGCACTGGTCATCCCGTAAAAGGATGAAGTTCCAGCAAAGCAGCTGGATTATAAGCCCCGCAAAGGGGCAGAGCAAATTCAGAGGGCTGCACCAGCATGGGCAGTCCTCTTTTTTATGTAAATTCATGAACCGTCTCCCTACCCCCATTTTCATTGTGCTCGGATTGGTCATTGGCGTGGGCCTGGGGCTGGCCGTTGGCTGGGTGTTTTGGCCCACGGAATTCACCGACGCCAATCCGGCCGTTCTGGACGACGGCTACCGTCGTGACTACGTGCGGCTGATTGCCGACGGCTACGCCCTGGACAACAACCTGGCCGCCGCTCAGCAGCGCATCGGCGACCTGGGTGAAGACGGGCCGCAGTACGTGCTGGCGGTGCTCATCGACATGATTTTGCGGCAGGAAGACGAAACGTCTATCCGGCGGCTGGCGCGGCTGGCCAACGACATCGGCCAATATACCCCCGCGATGCAACCGTACCTGGCCGCCCCGGAGGCCGCCCCATGACCCCGCCACCGCGCCGCCAAAGACGGCCGCTTCCCTTCTGGCGTCGTCTCAGTGCCACTGGCTGGCTGCTGCTGAGCCTGGCCATCGGGCTGGGCGGCGGCCTGTACTACGCCTGGGTGGTGGACCCGGTGGTGTTCACCGATGCCAGCCCCGCCCGCTTTAGCGAGCGCTATCGCGAGGAGTACATCATCCTGGTGAGCCAGAGCTACGCCGTAAACCAGAATTGGCCGCTGGCGCAGCAGCGTTTAGCGGCGTTGGAAGACCCGAATATTGCCGAAACGGTGAACAATTTGCTGGATACGGCCGTACGCCAACAGCGTCCTGCCCCTCTCCTGGAGCAGCTGGCTGTGGTTGCCCGCCAGCTGGGGGCCCAGGGGCAGGCGATTGCCCTGTTTGCCCCGACGCTGCCCGCCACCACCGTCCAGCCCACCCCCACCCCGGCCATCGTGACGACACCAACCAACACCCCACCACCGGCGGCAACGGCGACAAATACGGCCGTACCCACCCTCATCCCCACAGCTACCACACCGGCAACCGCCACGCCGCAGCCCAACTACCGCCTCACCGAGCAAAGCCGCCTGTGCCGCGACGACGAAGCAGTGACGCGGATTGAGGTCATCGTGCTGGATGCGTTTTTGAATGATTCGCCGGGAATAGAGATTGAAGTGACGTGGCAAAACGGCCGTGATCGCTTTTTCACCGGATTTAAGCCGGAAAACGGCCGTGGTTATGCCGATTTTGAAATGTCGCCCAGTGTGTCGTACACGGTGCGCCTGCCAGACGGAAGTCCCGAGGTCAGCGGCCTGCGAATTGAAGAATGTGCCAGCGGCTTTAGCGGCGGCTGGCAGCTCACCTTCCAAAACCTGCGCGAAGGCAGCCCCGCACCGCCCGAAGACGACGGTGAATAGTTTTATACGAGGTGACAGTCACTTCAAAAAGTGACTGTCACCTTTACTCGATAATTGGATCGTCATAGTAGAAGGGGACGACCTGGAACCAGGTGTTGCCGATTTGCAGCGGCACCGGGTTGCCCTGGCTGTCGACGAAGGTGAACATGTCGCTGCGGTTTTGGCGCAGCCAGGTCATGTCGTACTTCTGACCATCGCGGATGAGCATGGCATAGCCGCTGCCCCAGATTTGAATCTCGGTGCTGTACAGATCGCAGCCGCCGTCTTCGCGGGGGTAGATGCAAATGGAGCGGTCGAACTGGTGCGGCGCGTAGAGGATGATGACATTGGCGGCGCTCACCTGCTCGTCGTTGTTGCCGTCCACAAACGGTTCATCATCAACGGTGCGGTAGTAACGGCCGTCTACCTCGTTATATTCCCACACCACCTTAGACCAGGTCGCGTAGTGCAGCTCCACATAGCTGGCCGGATCACCTTCGGCGGGCGGCGTGGTGTCGAAAGCCATCGTGCTGGTGAAATTCGGCGGGCGGTTGTCGTGGCCCCATTCAACAGAGTCCCATAATTCGGCCGTGTGGGCGTACAGGGTGTGCTCAAAGGGAATATCGGGATTATCCTCTTTGCGGTAAAAGCCAGTGGATGTCTCGCGGTAAATGCGGTCGCCGATGTCGGTTTGGGCAATGGCATCCAGGATGAGCGGGTGCGAGCCAGACATAAAGATGGCCGCGTCGTACATGGCGGGCAGTTCCTTGTCGATCAGGCGGGCGCTGCGAATCGGACCTACGTCAGACGGCGTCTGGCCATAGAAGATGACGGTGAAGCGGGTGATGTTGGTTTCGGTCACGTGCTCAAAGACGAGGTCAGCCTGGCCAATACCGTGCTGCGGTCGGGTGAAGCTGGGCGGATTGTTGGAAATTTTGATGGCAATCGGCCGTCTTTGCAAAACGGACGGATCGGCCATCAGTTCACCGGTCAGGGGATTGCGATCGGTGCCAAAGTCTGCCTTGCTGTAAATAGCCACGGGTTCTGGCGCAGCGGTGGGCGCGGGCGGCGTGGTGGGGGTGGGCTCATTGCTCACAACGGCCGGGGGCGGCAGGGTGACGGTGGGCAGAGCGGGTGGGGGCAAGGTGGCCGTAGCGGCGGGTACGGCCGTACCCACCGCGGCAATCACCGTAGGCGAAACGGCTGCTGTTGGGTTTACTGGGTTGGAATTTTCTTCTCCCCCACAGGCCACCAGGGCAATGGCCACCATGAACAAAATGATAAGCCGGAATGTGTGTTGCGATGTTTTAGCCATTCCCGTATTCTATTCATTTTAGGGGATTGAAACCAGAGGAGAAACGGCCGTATTTATGGGAAAATACGGCCGTTTAATGAAAACCCCCCGCCGGGAGAAACAGGTATATTGCTTCACCAGACAAGATAAAACCGCCTGACACTGCAAACGCGACGTATCAATCACTATGGGTGTCAATAGGTCCCATTGGAAACCTGTTACAAATTAAATGTCCTTTCCCTGCTTTTTCTGACACGAATTTTGAAATTGCCTGATCGGGTGACCGTAGCGCACAACGGCCGCTTCCTAACGGAAACGGCCGTTCACTTTTCATTGTTTACTTTTCACTTCTCACTGTACTACCCTGAGCGGAATCCCCGCCACCTCTGGTACCGGCGCCTGGCGCGGCTTATGGTGCGGGCGCGTGGGCACCGGCGGGCACTCCCAAGCATCCGGTTCCGTCTCGCGGCGTAAATCGCGCAGCTTGGGCAGGATGCCGCAGGCAAAACATTGGTGGCGGCAGTCAACCCGCGTTTCCTGCTGCTGGCTCATCAAATAATCTTGCGTCAGGAACTTCTTCGTCACGGCAATGTCAATGTGTTCCCAGGGGAAAATTTCGTCGATGGTGCGGCGGCGGTGCGTGTAAAAGCGCGGGTCCAGCCCCACTTCATCCAGCGCTTCCTGCCAGGCATCTTCCATATAATGCTCGTGCCAGGCGTCGAACTTGGCCCCTTTGCGCCAGGCCAGCTCGATCACCTCACCCATGCGCCGGTCGCCCCGGCTGAGGAAACCTTCAAACAGCGACTCTTTCGGCTCGTTCCAGCGCAGCTTCAGGCCCGCCCCGCGCATCTCATTGCGCAGCAGATCGATCTTGGCGTACACCTGATCCACTTCATCCATCGGTTCCCACTGGAACGGCGTCTGCGGCTTGGGGATGAAGGTACTGACGCCCACATTCACGCTGGCTTTGTTGTTGTGGAACTTACGCCCCTCGGCCAGCACCTGGTGCGCCAGGTCGGCAATCGCCTGCACGTCCTCGATGGTTTCCATGGGATGCCCGATCATGAAGTACAGCTTGATGCTGCGCCAGTCGCGCCGGTAAATTTCGCGGGCCGTTTCCAGCAGTTCCTCGTGTGTTACATACTTGTTGATGATGTTGCGCATCTTTTCGGTGGCGGCTTCGGGGGCAAGCGTGAAGCCACTGCGACGGCCGTCGCCCAAATTGTCCATCAGCTGCGTCGAAACCGACTCGATGCGCAGCGACGGCAGCGAAATGTTCAGCCCCAGATCGCCAAAGCGCTGCCCGATCTTCTCCGTCAGCTCCAGCACATTTGTGTAATCGCTGGACGAGAGTGACAGCAGGGCAATCTCCTCGTAGCCGGTGCTTTCCAGGATTTGCTCCATGGCCGTCAGCACCTCTTCGACGGGGCGTTCGCGCACCGGGCGGGTGACCATGCCCGCGTGGCAAAAGCGGCAGCCACGCGTGCAGCCGCGCATAATCTCAACCGGGGCGCGATTGTGAACTAGTTCAACAAACGGAATAATGAATTTTGTCACCGGCGGCGGCAGCACCGGCACGATGGTTTTGAGCACTTTGGCGGGCGCTTCCGGCATGTTGGGGGTGATCGCTTTGACCGCACCGTTGTCATGGTAGGTCACGTCGTAGAAGCGGGGCACGTAGCACCCCTCAATCTGGGCGATATAGCGCAGCTGCGTTTCGCGGTCCAGGTGGGCCGCCGCGCGCATCACGCCAATGATCTTCAAAATCGCCTCTTCACCCTCGCCAATGACAAACACGTCGATGAAGGGCGACATCGGCTCCGGGTTGTAGCAGGCGTGGCCCCCGGCAATCACCAGCGGATAGCTGGCGTCGCGGTCGGCCGACCGCACCGGCAGCCTGGCCAGGTCGATGAGGTTCAGGGCGTTGGTGTACAGCTGCTCATACGGCAGGCTGATGGCCAGCATGTCAAAGTCACGGATGGGATGTTTGGTTTCCAGCGAGAAGAGCGGCAGTTCCCGCTCGCGCATCACCGCTTCCATGTCTTCCCAGGGGCAGTAGGTCCGCTCCGCCAGCAAATTGCGGTGCTTGTTGATGAGGTCATACATGATCATCAAGCCCAGGTTGGACATGCCCAAATCGTAAATGTCGGGAAAGGCCAGGGCTACTTTGTAGTCGATCTCGGCCCAGTCCTTGACAACCTGGTTGTATTCGCCGCCGGTATAGCGCCCCGGCTTGGTCACCCGCGGCAGGATGCGTTCCAGCATCGCTTCAATTTGTTCGGGAGTTCTGTTTTTCATAGGGTTTAGCCTGAATTTCTCTCTTACAGCCAGGAACGGCCGTTCTGTTGAATCCAGCGCCATTATAGCAAAGTTCAACAAATTGTCGGTTTCCCTCTCATTTTCGCCGATATACAATCGCCCTATGTTTGCAGGAATTAATTTCACCGCGGAGACGCGGAGGGCGCGGAGGAGAAACTAAGAGAGAAAATCTCTGCGTTCTTTGCGTCTCTGCGGTTCGTTTTCTCTGGTAAACTTAAAAAGGGCAACGCTCGTGCAGTCGGCGGCGTAGACAAATCGTTGATTTTGCCCCGTTTTTGACCGCACAGCGTCAAGTTTTAGGCGGCAAAACACGCTAAACTACGCCCCTAAGCCCAGGGAGAAGCTGGGCAAATGCCTGGACGGAAGCCAGGCAGCACCCCTGTCAGCGATGCGGCGAGCACTTTACAGAGCATTGGAGGACAATCTCCATCCTCTGTGAATCCTCTGGGACTCAACAAAAGTTGTTGACCCAAGAGGCACATTGTCCCCAACTGTACAGTAATTAAAAAGGATCGTTCTGCATGAGTGATTTGTCTGTTTCACCTTATGAACCGGGCGGGCGCTGGCGCTTTAACTGGGTTCTACCGGTGCTGTTCCAACCGCGCCGGACCTTTACCCAAATTGTGGAAATGGATACGGCCGTCTGGCACACGCCCATCCTCATCCTCATCCTCACCGGGCTGGTACGTACCCTGGTGCAAGGTGGCCTCAAAGCCGCCGCCGCCGCCAGCGGGCAGATTAGCTTCCCGCCGGGCTGGGAATATTACACCCCGGAGCAGCAGGCCCAGTTCCAGCAGGCCATGACCGCCACCAGCGGGCCGGTTTTCACCTATCTGCTGCCTGCCGTCATGGCCGTTTTGGGCGTCTACCTGGGCTGGCTGCTGCTGGGTTGGCTGCTGCATTTGGGGCTCACGCTCCTGGGCGGGCGCCTGAGCAGCCAGCAGGTGCTCAACGTCACCGCCTGGTCACTGCTGCCCTTTGCCCTGCGCGACGTGGTGCGCACCGTGGCCATGTGGAACAACGGCCAGGAACTCACCAGCCTGGGGCTGTCTGGCTTTGCCCCGACCGGTGAAGGTCTGACCTTCCTCTACCTGGCCGCCCTACTCGCCTTTGTCGATATTTACCTGCTGTGGCACTGGCTGTTGCTGGGCAAGGGCCTCAACGCGGGAGCCAACCTGAGCAAGCTGAAGACGTGGACGGCCGTTCTGCTCACCGTGTTCGTGCTCTTCCTGCTGCGCGGCGTCCCGGCCCTGATTTCAGCCCAGTTTAGCGATCTGACGGTGATACGGCCGTTCTTTTAGCCGGTAATCGGTAATCCGTAAACGGTAATCCCATCACCGATTACCGACCACCGATTACCGTTCACCGATTACCGACCACCGACTATGTCTTTCATCACCATCACCAACCTGCGCAAAACGTACCAGATGGGGCGCGAGAAAGTGCACGCCCTGGATGGCGTGAGCCTGCAAGTGGAGCCCAACACTTTTTGGGCAGTCATGGGACCGTCTGGTTCGGGCAAAAGCACGCTGCTCTACCTGCTGGGTGGGCTGGATCGGCCCAGCAGCGGTGAGATTCATGTGGGCGACCGTTCCATCGGCGCGCTGGATGAAAATGGACTGGCCATCTACCGTCAGCAGACGATTGGCTTCATCTTCCAATCGTTTAACCTTATCCCCAGCCTGAGCGCCCTGGACAACGTGGCCTTCCCCATGCGTTTTGCCCGCGTGCCGCGCCACCAGCGTTACGCCCGCGCCTTTGAGCTGCTGCAGCGCGTCGGGCTGGCTGACCGGGTGCACCACAAACCGACCGAGCTTTCCGGCGGGCAGCAGCAGCGCGTGGCCGTGGCCCGCGCCCTGGTCAACAACCCGCAGCTCATCCTGGCCGATGAGCCAACGGGCAACCTGGACACCGCCAGCGGCAGCAGCATCATGCAGCTGCTGGCCGATTTGCACCAAAACGGCCGTACCATCCTCGTTGTCACCCACGATCCACGCATGTCGGCTTATGCCACCAATACCGTGCACATGCTGGACGGCCGTATCGTTTCCGACGCCGAATATGAGGCGGCAACTACGATTCATTAAAAGGCGGAGTGAAACGTGATAAGTGATAAGTAAAAAGTAAGAGCACCCTTCAAACTTTTCACTTTTTACTTTTCACTTCTTACTTCCCGCCAACAGGCAACCTAATGAAACAATCTCTAACACAAAAAATAATCCTTCTTTTCTTTTTGCTGCTGCTTGTAGGCGGGTCGCTGGTTAACGGACTGCGCCCGGCTCCGGCCAGGGCCCAAACCGACACACCAACGCCGTCGGCCACACCGTCGATTGTAGTGAGCAGTGTGCAGCCCAACAGCGTCAGCAACCTGGTGGACACCGAACTGGTGGTTACCGGCAGCGGTTTTGTTGATGGCGCAGTGGTCGTTTTGTCGGGGCTGGGTGGACTGAACACGACGTTTGTCAGCAGCAGCCTGCTGCGGGCCAACCTGCCTGAGGGCACCGCGCCCGGCGGTTACAGTGTCACGGTGATCAATCCCAACGCTGCTTCGGCTTCCCTGGCCAATGCCCTCACGGTGACCGCCCCGGCTGGGCCAACAAACACGCCGGAACCCACCAACACCCCTGCCCCGACGGCGTTTGTACGGCCGTTGCTCGTCGTCAACAGCTACGGCGCCAGTTCGGCCGAAGTCACCCCCGGTGAAAACCTGGCCTTTGAGATGACCATCGCCAATGCCGGGCAGAGCCGGGCCAGCAACGTCGTGGCCACCTTTGTGGCCGGGAACTTTACCGCGCGCGACACCGGCGGCGTGCAGGCGCTGGGCACCATCGACCCAGGGGGCACGGTGCGCTTCTGGCAGCCCCTGGCCGCCAGCCGCGATCTGGCCGGGCAAAGCATCGGCACGCTGGAGGTCAAGGTCGATTACACCGACGTAAACGGCACCAGCTACAGCGAAACGTTTGCCCTCACCTTCCCCATCAAACGCGTGGCCACCGGCGGCGCCGCGGCGACGGCTACGCCCACGGCCACAGCAACCGCCACGGCCACCAGCGGCCCCGTCCTGCGGCCGCAGCTGCTGGTCACCAGCTACGAAATTGACCAGGAACAGCTCCAGCCGGGCATGGGCTTTACCCTCAGCCTGACGGTGCAGAACCAGGGCAACAGCGAAGCCCGCCGCGTGACGATGATTTTGGGCGGCGGCAGCACCACGGGCGGCACGGTAGACGGCACCCCCGTGCCCGGTGGTGGGCTGGACGGCGCGGGCGGCGATTTTGGCAAATTTGCCCCGGTTGGCGCTTCCAACGTGCAAACCCTGGGCAACCTGGCCGAAGCGGACAGTCTGCAAACCACCATGGCGCTCATCGTCAACGCCGCCACGGAGCCGGGCGCGTACCCGGTGAAGGTCTCCTTTGTCTACACCGACGAGCGCAACAACAATTACGAAGACGACCAGGTGATTACGCTGCTGGTTTACAAACGGCCGTCCGTGGAAATGAACTTCTACTCCCCCGTGTTTGACTTCTTCGTAGGGCAGCCGGGCAGTTTGCCGCTGCAGTTGGTGAACAGTGGACGGACATCGGCCGTTTTTGGCAATTTCAGCGTGACGGCCGAAGGGGCGACGTTTGAGAACAACAGCTTCTTCGTCGGTACGCTGGACCCCGGGGGTTTTTTCCCGCTGGATGCTGTCATCTACCCCGAAGTGCCCGGCCCGCTGGACCTGGTGCTGAGTGTCAACTACACCGATGACTTTAACCAGCCGCAGGTGCTCACCCAAACGCTCACTATCAACGTCATCGACGCGCCCATCTTTGAGGAACCCATCGACGGTTTCCCCGAAGAGCCGCTGCCAGAAGCAGAACCCGAACCAGAAACGTTTGGCCAGAAAGTGTGGCGCTTCATCCTCGGCCTGCTGGGCCTCAGCAGCGGCATCCCCCAGCCCGCCCAACCCGACTTTGGCGTCCCCGGCGAATTCCCGGTGGATGGCCCCGTGGATGCACCACTTGAAGGGCCGGTCTTCGGGCCATAAAAATTAACCGCAAAGAACGCTAAGAGCGCAAAGTTTTTTTTATTTCTTTGCGTTCTCTGCGTCCTTTGCGGTGAAAAGGGCTTTCTTATGGGCATACTTGATTTGCTTTCACTCGTGTGGGAAAACCTGACCCGGCGCAAGGGGCGCGTGGCGCTGACGGCCGTTGGGGTCATCATCGGTACGGCGGCGGTGGTGCTGCTGGTGTCGTTGGGCAATGGCTTGCAGCAAAACGCCGCCAGCCAGCTCGGCGGCATTGGCGACCTGACCAAGATCCAGGTGTGGCCCAACTGGGGCGAACCCGACCCGGAGACGGGTGAACCGGGCACCGTCACCGTCATCACCGACCAGACCGTGGCCGATATTCAGGCGCTGCCGGGGGTAACGGCCGTCATCCCCCAGGAATATTTCCAGGGCTGGGGGTTTATCAGCGTGGATCGGCTGGAAGGCGGCGGGCAGCTCGTGGGCATCGGCACCGATGACCTGAGCAACCTGGGCGTGAAGGCACAGGCGGGCACGCTAAAGCTGGAACGCGGCACGATGATTATTGGATCGGCCGTCCCGCAAAACCTGTACAATCCCCGCCCGCGCCCCGGCGAATCCATCGAGCCGCCCGCGGCTGGGGATCTGTTGGACAAGCAGGTTTCGCTAGTGCTGGTGAAGTGGAACAACGACGGCACGGAAACGCGCAAAACCGTGCGCATGCGTATCACCGGCGTTATTGCCGAAGCCCGCGACGAACCGGACTGGTCGATGTACATCTCCCTGCCGGAGATGGCGGGCTACAACACCTGGGTGCAGGGTAAACCGATTGACCGCGATGAAGTGGGTTACCCTGGCCTGGTGGTGCGCGCCGCCTCCATCGACAACGTCATCGACATCACCGACCAGATTGTGGCGCTGGGTTACCAGGCGTATTCGCCGCAGTCGTTTGTGCAGGGCATCAGCGGCTTTTACACTATTCTGCAGGTCATTTTTGGCGGCGTGGGGGCGATTGCTCTGCTGGTGGCGGCCATCGGCATTGCCAACACCATGGCCATGGCCATCCTGGAGCGCACCCGCGAGATCGGGCTGATGAAGGCGGTGGGAGCCACCAACCGTCATGTGCTGGCGGTGTTTTTAGGCGAATCGGCGGGCATTGGCTTTTTGGGCGGCCTGGGCGGCGTGCTGCTGGGCTGGGGGCTGGGCCAGGTGGTCAACGTGCTGGCGCTGGCTTACCTGGCCGGGCAGTCGGTGGAAACCGGCGCACCGCCGCCCACGGTGGCCGTGGCCACCCCCACCTGGCTGCCGGTGTTTGCCCTGGTGTTTGCCACCATCGTCGGGCTCATTTCCGGGCTCTACCCGGCGCTGGGGGCAGCGACACTGTCGCCGATCAAAGCTTTGAAGTACGAATAGCTGTGGTGAGATTGGGCCAATCTCGGAGATTGGCCCAATCTGTAACCTCTAGCTCCACTTCACCCCAATGTCCATCACAATATCGGCCGCCTTGTCACCCTGGTCGGCGGCGTTGGAGAGGTGGCGCAGCACCTCGCGGCACTTGAGCATGCGCATGATGTGCTCGGCGTCTTCCGGCCCTCTGAACAGCTCGGCCAGGCTGCGGCGGTAGGCGTTTTCTACGGCGTTTTCCAGCTTCTTCACGCGGCGGGCGTGCTCATTGGCCACGCGGGGATGGTCCAGCAGGCGCTGCATTGTAAGATGTAGTTCCTTGGCCATTTCCAACAGCAGGTCGGCCAGTTCGGATACGGCCGTAAACGGCGCCAGCTCAAAAATTTCCAGCTCTTCAATGGTGTCATACACGTAATCAATAAAGTTATCCAGCGCCCGCGACAGAGCAAAAATGTCCTCGCGGTCCAGCGGCGTCACAAAGCTGTCTTCCAGCTCATGCACCAAAATCCGGTGGACTTCATCGGCGTCCTTCTCTACCTGGCGCGCCTGCACGCTGCGCTTTTCGTTTGGCTTTTTCAGGTACGCCTGCAGCGACTCCACGCTCACCACGGTGTATGCACCCTGCCGGATGAGCAGCTGTAAAAAATTGCTTTGTTTAGGCTTTAAGAATCGTTTCAGCCACTCCATACCGGCTGCCTCCAAAAAACGTTGGTCGATTTTACAAAATCGACCTACAAAACCGCATTTAAGGGAAAGTAAAACAGCGCTGCCAGCAAGCCTGTCACGGGAATGGTGAGCACCCAGGCAATGAGCATCTCGTAGCCCACTTGCCAGCGCACCTTGGTAAACCGCTGCGCCGAGCCCGCACCCATAATGCTGGAGCTCATCACCTGCGTGGTGCTGACCGGGCCGCCCAGCAGCGCCGCGCCCAAAATGATCGCCGCGCCAGAGATTTGCGACACAAAGCCATCTACCGGGCGAATTTTGTAGATACGGCCGCCCAGGGTGCGAATGAGCCGCCAGCCACCCAGCGCCGTACCCAGGGCAATGGCCCCGGCGCTGAGGGCAATTACCCAGACCGGCACGGCAAATTCGCCAATCATGCCTTCCACCACCAGCCCCAGGGTGATGATGCCCATTGTTTTTTGCGCATCGTTGGCGCCGTGGCTGAGGGCTAAGCCAACGGCCGTTACCACCTGCGCCTGTTTAAAGAAGATGTTGATCCGCGGCGAAGCGCCTCGCACCAGAAACAGCGTCAGGTTCATGAGCAAATAGCCAACAATCAGCCCCAAAATCGGCGAAAGAAAGAGGGCCACCAGCACCGTGGTCAGCCCGCTGGCCTGAATGGCCCCAGCCCCCGAAGCAACAACAACCGCGCCCACGACGCCACCCACCAGCGCGTGTGACGAGCTGGCCGGGATGCCTAGATACCAGGTAACCACGTTCCAGACCACGGCCGCCAGCATGGCAGCAATCACCACTGGCATGGTCACGTGCACCGGGTCCGTCAGCCCCTTGCCGATGGTTTCGGCGACGGCCACGCCAAAGAGGAACGGCCCGACAAAGTGGGCCACGGCCGCCAGCCACAATACCCGGCGCGGCGCCATCGCCCGCGAGGCAATGGGCGTGGCCACAATGTTGGCGCTGTCGTGGAATCCGTTGAGAAAGTCGAAAATCAGGGCTGTGATCAGCAGCAGAAAAAAGGGAAAACTCATGAATGCTCGGGTTGCTGTCGCACAGATCTTTTATGCCGATCTGCAAGGCTTGATTGTTAACAACTTGTTAACAGTATAAAAGCATCCCCAAGTTCCGGCAAAGGCCTTATGTCACGGTTAAAAGAGGAATTAGTTCATCCATTGGCTGCTGGCAAAGGGTGAGCACTTTTTCGGCGATATGTTGGGGGGGAGACGGCCGTTCCTCATCTGGCAGCAGCACGTGAACCCGCAGGCCGTACCCGGCATACTCACGGGCACATTCCCGGCTGAAGCCCACTACCCCCGCCTTGCTGGCACAATACACCGCCCGGTTTTCCAGCGGCGTTTGTACACCCGCCGTGGAGGCGATATTGATAATCACCCCGCCGCGATCCTGGTTTTCATCGGCCATCACCCGGCCGCAGAGCTGGCTCATGAAGAAGGTGCCCTTCAGGTTCACTTCCAGGCAGCGGTTCCACTCCCATTCGTCCAGCTTGAGGATGGTGGAGCGGGGCATGACGGCCGCGTTGTTGACCAGGATGTCGAGCTGGCCCCATTCGGCGCGCGTGGTTTCAATGATGTGCACACATTGGAACTTGTTGGCCACATCGGCGGCCACGGCGACGGCTTGCCCACCGGCTTCACGAATGGAGACGGCCGTTCGCTCCGCCCGATCCGGGTTCAGGTCATTAACCGCCACCCGCACTCCAACGGCGGCCAGGACCTGGGCGATGACTGCCCCTAAACCCTGGCCCGCGCCGGTCACAATTGCCACTTTGTTGTGAAGAAAATTGTCCATTGGCCCAGTATACGCCAATTCAATGATGCGTGAAACGTGAAACGTGAGGAGTAAACCATCACGTTTCACGCTTCACGTTTCACACCCGGGCAGGGATCAATCTTCGGAATCATCCGTTACTTCGGTGATGGGCCAATCCCAATCCTGCGTGGTGGCAATACGCCACAGCCGGTAGTTTACCTGGCTCAGCTTTTGTTGGAAGTCAGCGGCCAGCCCCACGAGGGCGTCTGGCGACTGCTGCTGCTGCGCCCGCAGGCTTTGCTGCAAGGCGTTGGCCGACTGCGCCGCCGCGGTCATGCCCTGGGCGTAGACGGGGTTGAGGGCGATGGCGGCATCACCCGCTACCAGGAACCCTTCCAGGTAACGGGGCAGCTTGTCGTAGCGGCGCACCCGGTTTTCTGTGCGCTGGAAACCGTTGGGGTGTGACAGCGGCCGGGCGTCTTTGATCGCTTCATAAAAGCTGGGCGCAGGCAGGCTTTGGGCAAAGGCCTCAAAACCGGCTGCGTCGTTGGGCGGCACATCACCGGCCACGCCAATGAGGGTGGCACACCAACGGCCGTGTTCCATAGGCACAATGATGCCGCCGCGTGTACCGTGCGGGGGTTCCGGGGGAATGTACAGCGTTTTCCACGCGCTGAAGTTGGCGGGCGCCTGGTACAGCCGTGAGGTGTAGGCCACAAACGGGTTGATGCGCCACTCTTCCGGCGGCGTGTAGCCCAGATCGGCCAGCCACTGCGGCGCCTTGGAGCCGCGCCCGCTGGTATCGATCACCAGGTTGGCGGTGACCTCATTTTCGTTGAAGTTGGCATCACGCCGGGGGCGCAGCCGCAGCCCGGTTACCTGGCGGCCTGCGGCATCCGTCTTGAGACCATCCACAAGGCAGCTGGTGATCACCGAGACGTTAGGCAGGGCCATCACCCGCCGCCGGATGATACATTCCAGCAGCGGGCGGCTGCTGGCGATGCTGGTGGTGCGGCGCTGCGGCGTTTGCCAACGGCCGTTTTGGAAGTAAGCAATATCCGTCCGGGCATCAATTTTGATGGCGCCCTCGGCCGCCATTTCGGCCAGCAGGCCAGGAAACATCTGCTCCAGGATGGACTGCCCACGCGGCATCAGCGTATGCACATGGCGCCCCTGGGGCACACCCTGGCGAAAATCCTCCGGGCTCTCCAGGCGGTCTCGCTCCACGATGGTGACCTGGTTAAAAAAGTCGCTCAAGACGCGCGCGGCCGTTAACCCGGCAATCCCGCTGCCAATCACCACGGCATGATCGTAACATCGATTCAGTTCTACCGGCTGATCCGGTGCACGTTGCGCTGTTTTTAACATGATGATTTCCTCACCTAAAAATAAACAGCCACGACAACGGCCGCTGTGGGAAAACGGCCGTCATCGTGGCTGGGACAATATGGGGGGCGCGTTAACCAACTGAGGGGACGGCCGTTTCCGCGGAAACCTCGCGCAAAATTTTCTCCCAAACGCCCAACTCGGGACGGCCGAAAAATTCGGCAACCGGTACCCCAAAAACAGTGGCGTTCAGCTGTTCGACGCCCAGCGCCGCAAAGGCGGCTTGCATCTGGTTAGCGATGCTGCGGTCGGCTGCCTGCCGCGCGGGGGGTGTTACCGGATTCTCGCTGACGACAGGTTCACCGAAATAATCTTGAATGGGCCGACCAAAGAAAGTAACTTTAGGAACGGTAACGCCTTGGGCGGCAAATGCCTGGTTCATGGCCTGTACGGCCGTTAACTGCTGTCTATTTTTCATGTTTTATTACCTCTACACTGTCTGGTTGGTTTACTGTTATAACGACACCTACATCATGAGGGATAGGCGCGGCGCTGACACCTGACAAAGGTTAGGTATGGCGGGTTGATTTAGATAGGAGGTTTGGGGGAGTGGGAAACGGCCGTTTCCCGCCTATTTCCTATGTTTTCCTGGCAGTGGGGTCATATACTACAAAAGGTACCAGCTGGCTACCAAGAACATTACCCGAGACAACAATGCAAGTAGCCATGTAAGCTTTTCCAACTAACTATGTGTTTATACACACTGTGAATTCATACCAACTGGGGTTGCCCTGCATACTTTTTGCAGCCTCAGCTGATAAACAGGACTCTATATGTCAACAGCTCAACTAATCAAGCTTCTGGCACCCATCATGAAGCTGGACGATTTGGGAATCCCCATTGGCTTAGTGCAAGACATTATTTTTCGGCTCCTCTTTAACGAAGGGGATGTAAACATTGCCCGTTTTACCGAGGTGCTGGGCGTTCATGCCAGCCTGATTGATGAACTGCTGGCGCGCATGAAGCAGGAGCACCTGGTAGAAGTGGTGCGAGCGGGCGGCCTGGGCAGCCTCAGCTTTACCTACGGCCTGACGGACGCCGGGGCCAAACGCGCCCGCGACGCCTTTGAGCGCAGCCAGTACGTGGGGCGCGCGCCTGTTTCGCTGGAAAAATACAACCAGGCCATCATGCTTCAGTCCAGGCGTGAACAGCGCGTGACGCCAACCCAGATGAAGCAGGCGTTGGGCTTTTTAATCTTGCCCGACAATTTTCACCGCCGCATTGGTCCGGCGGTTAATGCGGGTTCGTCCCTCTTTTTGTACGGACCGCCCGGCAACGGCAAGACCACCATTGCCCAGGCCATTGCCAAGCTGATTGCCCACGGCTCGCCCATCTGGCTGCCCGATGCGATTACGGTGGGCGGGCAAATCGTCCGCGTTTTTGATCCGTTGGTACACACGCCAGTTGATAGTGAAACGATGGTGGTGCACACGGGGATGCTGATGAACGGCCGTACCGAAAAGTTCAAGTACGACCAGCGCTGGCGGCTGTTTGAACGCCCCGCCGTGATGGTGGGCGGCGAGCTGACGATGGATTCGCTGGACCTGCGCTACGAACCGATTGCCAAGGTGTATGAAGCACCGCTGCAGCTCAAAGCCAACGGCGGCATGTTCCTCATCGATGACTTTGGCCGCCAGCAAATCAGCCCGCAGGAGCTGCTTAACCGCTGGATTGTGCCGCTGGAAAGCGGCATCGACTTCCTGCGCTTGCAGTCCGGGCAAAGCTTAGAAGTGCCCTTCCGCCAGCTCATCGTCTTTTCTACCAACCTGGACCCGATGCAGCTGGTTGATGGCGCCTTCCTGCGCCGGATTCAGATGAAGGTGGAAGTCGGCGGCCCCAGCGAAAAGCTGTTCTACCAGATTTTCACCGAATCTTGTAAGTCGTTTAACCTGCCTTTCGACAAAAAGGCGTTTGTACACCTGCTGCAAAAATGGTATCGCGGCCCCAACCGGATCATGCAGGCGGTGCACCCCCGCGACATCGTGAAGACGGTCATTGCCATCTGCAACTACGACAACACCACCCCCACCCTCACGCCAGAGCTAATCGACGAGGCGTGTGAATGTTATTTTGTGGATGGCAACATGGCGGCTACGCTGGCGGACCAGGGGTGAGAAGTAGCAAGTGAGAAGTAGCAAGTGAAAAGTGAAAGCCTCTCTCCGAAAGTGAATTGGAGAGAGGCTTTTTTGTTTGCGTTTTAGATTGGGCCAATCTTTGGTTGTTTAGTCGTTGAAGAAGACGATGCCCAAGGCTTTGGGGCCGACGTGTGCGCCAACCACCGGGCTCAGCTCCACGATGTGGATTTCGGTGGGGTTGAGCTTTTGCTTGAGTTCGGCGTAGACAGTTTGGGCATCATCGGGGGCGGCGGCGTGGATAACGGCCGCTTTCACGTTCGACTTACTCGCCATTTCCGTTTCGGCCACCTCCATCAGGTGAGCCAGCGCCTTCTTTTTGGTGCGCACGGAAGCCAGGGGTTCGATCTTGCCATCCACCAGGTGCAGGATGGGCTTGATGGACAGCATAGACCCGATGAGGCGCTGCGCTCCGCCAATACGGCCGCCACGGTGCAAAAACTCCAGCGTATCTACCACAAACAAAACGCGCATCTTTTTCACCAGGGCGCGAGCGGCTTCGGCGGCTTCTTTATGGTCGGCGCCGTTTTCGGCGGCACGGGCGGCGGCCAGGGCCATGTAGCCCAGCCCCATCGCCGCCGATTCGGAATCCACAATCTCGATGGGATACCCCTCCATCATGTCGGCCGCGGCCTGGGCCGAGGCCTGGGTGCCACTGAGCAGCTTGGAAATGAGAACAGCCACGATGGAATCGGCCGTTTCGGCCACCTTGGAGAAAAATTCGTGGAACTCACCGGCCGACGGCTGGGAGGTGGTGGGCATCTCTTTGGCCGAGGCCAGCCGGGCATAAAAGGCGTCGGGTTTGATGTCTACATCATCACGCAGGCTGCTGCCTTCCCAGTTCAGAATTTGGGGAATAACGTGAATATTGTATTGGGCCACTAAAGCCGGGGGAATGTAGGCGGTGCTGTCTACCACCACCGCAACTTTTGCTTTGCTCATGATTGCTCTCCTATTTTTCTTGCGCGATTCGAGTTGCTTCCGTTTTACCACAGAGTTGGCGGATGGGAAACGGCCGTTTCCCCCACACACGTATACTGTAACCCGCCAGCCCACAATCAGTTTTGCGCCGAAGAAAAAAATGGGTTTCAGGGTGACTGCGTGCGAATCAAAAAAAAGTTACGCAGAGTTGCACAGAGAAGACACAGAGGTTCACAGAGGGATTTTTGAAAGGCCTCTGCGCTCTTCGCGTTCTCTGCGGTGAGATGTTTAGCCCATAAATGGCTGGACCACAACAATAGGGTAATCGCAGCCCCGGTTTGTTCGCTACATACGCGGAGGCGTAAACGCCCCCGCTATAAATGAAAGGCCCGATGGGCCTAATTCTTAGCCCGAACGGGCTTGCACAACTAGCCGGACGGCTTTAGCCTCCGGCGATGAGGGAAAATGCAATTACACTGACCACAACAATTTTAGGTGATTGTTGAAAAATTGATACAATAGTTTTACCAAAACAGCTTTGTCTGTGAAAGTCCATCCAGGAAGAGAGAAGCAAATGAATCGAGAATATCATCGTTGGTACAGTCCATCGCTGGAGCGTGACATGGAACTGCTGGTCTTTGGCCACAGCGGCGCTCGTGTGGTGGTGTTCCCCACCTCCAAAGGGCGTTTTTACGAGTGGGAAGACCGGGGCATGATGCAGGTGCTGGGGCACCATCTCAGCCAGGGCTGGCTGCAAGTTTACTGCGTAGACAGCGTCGACGCCGAGAGCTGGTATGCTCACTGGAAACATCCCCATGCCCGCGCCTGGCGGCAAATGCAGTACGAAAATTACATCATCAATGAGCTGCTGCCCCTCACCCGGCGCAAAAACAACAATCCATTCCTCATTACCGTGGGCGCCAGCTTTGGCGCGTACCACGCGGTGAACATCGCCCTGCGCCACCCGCACCTGGTCGGTCGAACCATTGGCCTGAGCGGCATCTACGATATTTCGCGCTGGGCCAACGGCCACGGCGGCGGCTACATTTACGCCAACAATCCCTGCGCCTACATCCCCAACGAGCACGACTGGGGGCGGCTGGACGCGCTGCGGCGGCTGGACATCATCCTGGCGGTGGGGCGTGATGACGGCCTGCGCGCCAACAACGAGGCGCTGTCCACCGCGCTGTGGCAGAAGGGTATCGGCAACGCCCTGCGCGTTTGGGATGGCTGGAGCCATGACTGGCCGTATTGGGAGAAGATGCTGCTGACGTATATTGGGGGGCATGACTGAGAGGGTGGCAGGTAAAAAGTGAAAAGTTACGCTCTTTGTGAATTCAGTTAATTGAGAACTTCGTGAAACGTGAAACGTGATTTATCTCTGGTCACGCATCACGTTTCACGCATCACGCTCGAAAGGAGAGGGATGCATGACAAAAAAGATTGGTTTGATGGTGGGCATGGAATGGTCCTGGCCCCCGGCGTTTATGGAGGAGGTGAACGGCCGTAACCAGGACGTTATCGCCGAGTTTGTCACCGTGGGCGGCACGCAGATGAATGAGCCGAACGAATACGCCGTCATCGTGGACCGCATTTCGCACGAGGTGCCCTACTACCGCACCTACCTCAAAAACGCCATGCTGCAGGGCACCCACGTGGTCAACAACCCATTTATGTGGACGGCCGATGATAAATTTTTTGGCGCATCGCTGATCACCAAGCTCGGATTGGCCAGCCCGAAAACGGCCGCTCTACCCAACAAAGAATACGTGCCCGGCATCGACCACGGCAAGAGCCTGCGCAACCTGGCCTTCCCCATGCCCTGGCAAGACCTGGTAGAGTACGTCGGCGGCTTCCCCTGCATCCTCAAGGATGCCCACGGTGGCGGCTGGAAGGAAGTGTACGTCTGCCACAACATGGAAGAGCTGTACCGCAGCTATGACCAGTCTGGCCTGCTGACGATGGTGCTGCAAGAGTTCATCAAGTGGGACGATTACATTCGCTGCATGGTGCTGGGGCAGGAAAAAGTGCTGGTGATGCGCTACGACCCCAACAGCCGCCGCTACAGCCACCCCGAGGGCCTATCGCCGGAGCTGTACGACCGTATCGTAGCCGACTGCCAGACGCTGTGCCGCGCCTTTGGCTACGACATGAACACCTGCGAGTTTGCCATCCGCGACGGCGTGCCCTATGCCATCGACTTCATGAACCCGGCGCCGGATATGGACGTCAATTCGCTGGGCTATGAGTTCCACCGCTGGTGTGTGGAAGGCATGGCCGATATGTGCATTCGCCTGGCGCTGGAGCCGGGGACGCAGGTGGGGGAGATGCGGTGGAGTGGGTTGTTTTGAAGGGGTGAAGGGGTGACAGGGTGACAAGGTGGCAAGGTGACAGGGTGACAAGGTGAGTGAGGAGAAGATGGCGTTGAAGGAAGCGATACGGACTTACCATGATTTGTTGACCGAGGAGCTGGCGGCGGAGTCGCAGGGGCAGTTGGATGAACAGATGCAGCAGCGGGGGCTGTTTTTTGGCACACGGCCGTTATGCACCGTGCTGCGGCCGCGCTTTTTAACCCCGGAACAATATATCTTCCTGCGTAAATCGATACGGCCGCTGCTGCGCGCCTTCGAGAAAATCTCGGAGCTGGCGGTGCAGGATGCCGGGTTTGGCGCCCAGTTTGGCCTGCTGGACTGGGAAGAAGAGCTGATCAAACACGAGCCAAAGTACAGGGGGCACACGCCCCTCACCCGGCTGGATGCATTTTACGTGACGGACAACAGCGAGCTGAAGTTTACCGAGTACAACGCTGAAGTCCCGGCCGCCTCGGCCTACAACGACGTGTTGAACGAGGTGTTTTACGGCCTGCCGGTGATGGGTGAATTTTTGCGCAAGTATGCGGTACGGCCGTTACCCACCCGTCACAGCGTCCTCCACGTGCTGCTCGATGCCTACCGCCAGTCCGGCGGCACCACGCGCCCCCAAATTGGCATTTTAGACTGGAACGAGGTGCCCACCCGCAGCGAGTTTGAGCTGTTCACCCAATATTTCGGCTCGCAAGGCTTTGCTGCCAAAATTGTGGACCCGCGCGAAGTGACGTATGACAACGGCCGTCTGCACCACGACGGCTTTACTATCGACATCATTTACAAGCGGGTGCTCATTACCGAGCTGATCGAGCGCGGCGGGCTGGACCAGCCAGTGGTGCAGGCCGTGCGTGACGGCAATGTGTGCATGGTGAATCCGTTCCGCTGCAAAATCTTGTACAAGAAGATGAGCCTGGCGGTGCTGAGCGATGAACGTAATGCCCACATATTTGACAAGGAGGAAACGGCCGCCATCCACAACCACATTCCCTGGACTCGCACCGTGGAAGAGCGCAAAACGGTGTACGGCGGCCTGCCCATCGATCTGATCCCGTTTATGCACAAGTACAAAGACCAGCTGGTGCTGAAACCCAACGACGATTACGGCGGGCACGGCATTGTGCTGGGCTGGCAAACCAACGCCAGCGGCTGGGAGCACGCGGTGCAGCAGGCGCTGCAGGCGCCCTACATCGTGCAGGAGCGTGTGGTCATTCCCGAAGAACCGTATCCGAGCATGGTGGACGGCCGTTTACAAATCTATGACCGCATGCTGGATACGGCCCCATTTGTCTTCCACGGCGATTACGTCGACGGCTGCCTGACGCGCCTTTCTACCGACCCGCTGCTCAATGTCTCCGCCGGGGGCGGCTCGACAGTACCCACGTTTGTGGTAGAAAAGAGATGAGGCGTGAAGCGTGAAACGTGAAACGTGATTTTCTCACATTTCACGTTTCACGTTTCACACTTGACCGTACAAACAGCGATTAACTGGTGAATGTATGACCCATGAAGATCCCATCGACCAGGCGATGATTGAGATGTTTGCCAAGATGCACGCTCATTTTGGTAAGGCGGTGAAAGGGTACTGGTTTTACGAGGGTGAAACATGCCCCGGCTGCGGGCGCCAGGTCAGCCCGATGCAACACAAAGGCGCGAATGCCCTGTCGCTGAATGCCTTCATTTACCGCAAGCGGGGCATTTTGATTGGCTACATATTGTGCGGCCGCTGCGCCAACGAGATTCACCGCTCGGCCGAAAAACGGCCTGGGGTGCAAATCCCCCGGCACGACACCATCGAAAAAACCCTCAGTGCTGCCTACGAAGCCCACATGAACCGCCTGGACGCGTAAAACGTGAAACGTGAAACGTGATTTTTTACGTTTCACGCTTCACGTTTCACGTTTCAGACACCTACCGACATGACAGAAACACCCGTTACCCGCGAGCTCGACCAGAAGCAAATCCCCTACGAACTGTTCACCCACGACGGCCCTGTCCGCTCCCTGGAACAGGCCGCTGCCGAGCGTAATCAGCAGCCGGAACAGGTGGTGCGCAGCCTGCTCTTCCGCCTGGCGCAGGATGACTTCCTGATGGTGCTGGTGGCCGGGCCGCAGCAAATCGACTGGAAGCAGCTGCGCCGCCTGCTGGGCCAGTCGCGCCTGACAATGGCCACCGCGGATGAACTGCGCCGGGTGACCGGCTACGAAATGGGCGCGGTGGCTCCTTTTGGTCTGCCCGCGCCGCTGCGCATCCTCGTCGACCAATCGGTGCTGGACCAGGCAGAGATTTCCTTGGGGAGTGGGGTACGGGGAACGGCCGTCATGATGAAAACGGCCGATCTACTCACCGCGCTGGGGAATGATGTAGAAATTGTTGGTCTTTAGGAATTCAAGGGGTTTACAATCCATGATGCGTGAAACGTGAAACGTGACCAGAGAGACTTCACGTTTCACGCCACAGCCCACGAAATCCTTAAGAGCCAAAATTGTCTCACTGGGATAAAGATATGAATGACAAAACCTTATCGACCAATGAACTGATTGACGCCTTAGAAAATGCTGGGCGCACGCCCGATCTCGATCTCATCCGCACCTGCGTGGCGCGTGTGGCGGAGCTGGAACCGGCGCTGCTCGACCTGCTGCGAACCACCCCTGAAGAAAGATACGACGACATGGAAGATGAGATGAATGACCCCCGGATCTACAGTGATGTGCACGCCGGGTATCTGCTCATCACCGCTCGTTCCCTGGCGGCCCTGCCCATCTTTGGCGAAATTTTCCGCGATGAAGAGAGGCAAGACCTCTTTGAATGGTTTGCTCCAGAGCTGCATCACTATGGGTCAGCGGCGCTGCCGGTGTTTACGGAACTGCTCCTGGACGAGGCAGGTTATTTGTACGGCCGTTCCTGGGCCGCCGCCATTTTGCGTAAGATTGCTCAACTAGAGCCGGAACAGCGGACGGCCGTCATCGCCACCCTGCACCAGCTGCTGCCGCCTGTGCCCCCGGGGAAAGTCGAGGCGCGTGATGAGATGTGGACATGGGCCGTGTTGGAGTTGGGCAAACTGGGCGACAAGACCCACCTGGAACAGATCGAAGCCCTGTTTGCTGCTGGCGCCATCGACACCTGGATCATTGGCGAGTATGAGGATTACCTGGAGCTGCTTGAAGAGGATCCTGGCGATATGTCCCCATCGTACGACATTATCGAAATCTACACTGAACTGCATGATGAAGCTGCCAGCGAGGCTGAAGTGAGGGCTGAATGGGCCAGGCGGAATGAAGCCAAAACAGTGCTCCCGGCCAGGCAAAAACAGAATAGAGGACGAGTGGCTGGACATACTGGACAGGCAGGCAGAGCGCGCCGCTGAACGGGCGGCCGCTCGTGGCGAACGGCCCAGCAGCACACATAAGCAGACTGCGCCTGGTGAACCGACCGTGCGCAAGGAGCCGAAAGTAGGCCGGAATGATCCGTGCCCATGCGGCAGCGGCAAGAAGTATAAGAAGTGCCACGGCCGTCCGGGAGCAAAGTGAGGATATTTCGGCATGGTTCAAAAAGCAGAAATTGTTCTTTACAGATTAGTCCTAGAATTGTCATGCTGAGCGGAGTCTTCGGAGCGAAGCATCCCTGAGACACTACAAAAGTAGATCGAATGGTTCTACGAACGATTGTTTGGAGGGATTCTTCGCTTCGCTCAGAATGACAATTACGGTACATGAATTAATTTACGCAGTATTAAACTCATCAAAAAAATCGGGCTCTTCAGGAATTCAGGGGGTTTACAATCCGTGATGCGTGAAACGTGAAACGTGACTGGAGAGACATCACGTTTCACGCGTCACGTTTCACGCCAAACCCCATGAAATCCCAAAGAGCTAAAATTCGTTGTTGTCCACCGGGGTCACGCTGGTTCGGCTTCCGGTTCCGGCGCCAGCGGCTGCTCTTCCTCGCGCGGCAGCCGGGTGGTGCGTGCCACCAGTTGAAAGCCCCAACGCCCCAACGGCCGTTCCGGTTCCCCGTCATAGTTGTTGAGCAGTAGAGCCGTCAGCGCCAGGCGCAGCTCTTTGGCCAGGACGGTGCAGGCCTCGTCTAAAGCGGCATTGTGCGTCAGGCGTTCCTGGCGCGCCTGGTTGCGCTGCTGGAGCCTCTGGTTCAGCTCATCGCGCAGGGCAATCACTTCATTCAGCGGCGGTTCAGCAAACTGTTCGCCAATAGGGCGGGCTTCTTCGGTGGTGATGTACTGGTTGAGGCAGGCGATAATCTCATCCCGGCCGCGTGGGGTGAGGATGTTGCCCGCTCCCCGCCCCGACTGGCGCACAAAAAAGCCCCACGTTTGCGCCTGCTCCGGGTTGTAGGCAAAACGCCCTTCCATCAGGCTGCGAATCTGGCTGACGGTGGTGCGGGCGGCGGCATCCAGCCGCTTCAGCGTTTCGGAGGCAGACTTGCGGCTGACTTCTTGCGCGGCCGAAGCGGCCTGGGCAGCCAGGGCGGTGGCCAGGGCCGCCTGAATGCTGGCCGTGTAGCGGGTGCGGTCTTCTGGCGGCAGGCTGTTTTCCTGGGTCACAAAGGCCTGGGCCAGCGTCAGCAGGGCCTGCTTTTGTGTTTTGTAGGGCAAAACAACCCGGTGGGTAGAACTGTTGGTGTATTGGACACGAAACATGATGTGCTCCTTATTGGGGAACGCCCCAAGGATGAACAGCAAGGGGGATGGGCTGGGCCGGATCTCGCAAGCGATGAACCGGCGGCAGACCGGCAGGCAACAACGGCCGTGTGCCTGCATAACAGAATCGTTTGTTAGCGTATCTGGGTGACGGCCGTCTGGCCTGGCTTTCCCCCGTCTGCTGCGTTTAGATCTGGCACGATCCAAACTGATTGCTAAGTTGCGGCACAGTGTAAAAAGGTTCACTCCAGAGAAAAATAGGACTTTAGGGGGATGGGCGACCCTTTGGTGAGCTGCAAGCGTTGATCGAGGTAAACGCCAGGCGGTTTGGGCCATCCCCGGCCCACAGACCCGTTTTGACGGACAGAGTTGGGGTGGTGGAAACGGCCGTGTATTTGGCGGCAAAATCCTGGGCATCACCAACAAGCCATCGTGAATTGTCGCCAGACCCCTCCAGCTCACCAACCGGACGAAATCAGGCTGTGTTACGCCCTTTTGGCTCACCAAAACAATGATTGAAGGCGTTAACCACCCTCTTTAGCCAACCACTTACCTGCACAAGTTTGCACCCAGGTCAAACTGATTTCCCAGTAATAAAGGGTGTAAGAAAGCTAAAATACATTAAAATAGCAACTCCATTAAGTTTCTATAAAATGTTTGGGGTTTACTGTCAACCATGTTCCTACCATTCCTGAATCTGCCGCCCATACTGGATACCTCAGCTGCCAACATGGCTGAAGATTGTTATAAGCCTGCTCTCTCAGTCTTTATGCACTATGGACTTATTCAGCTTTAGTAGGCTCTATTTGATAATCAAAAGTTTGTTACATCAATTGCATCAATAAAAGCGGGACACATCCAAACTCATAAATTAAGGAGATCGCTCGTGGAAATCACTACAATCCTTGACTCAATCGATCTTGGAGCAATGACTCTGCCCGAATTTCAGCGGGGTTACGTGTGGAATCGTAACCAAGTAAGGGAACTCATGAACTCGCTTTATCACCGTTATCCAGTAGGCGGTTTATTAGTTTGGGCTACCAAAACAGAGCAGATCGATGCGCGAGGCAATCAAACCCTTAACCCTGGGCACGTCAAGCTGATCCTCGATGGGCAACAGCGTGTTACCTCACTTTATGGAATTATGCGCGGTACACCTCCTCCGTTCTTTGAAGGCAATCCCCAAGCTTTTACCGACCTTTATTTTAACATGCAAGAAGAAACCTTTGAGTTCTACGGCCCAGTCAAAATGCGTGATAATCCCTATTGGATCAGCGTGACTGACCTAATGAAGAGTGGGTTGCAGCCTTTTGTTAGCCATATCTTTCAGACGCAGACTCTTGCATCAAGGGGCGATGTTTATATTAGCCGCCTCACCCATCTATTGGGCATTAAAAGCATCCAGTTTCACATTGAAGAAGTTACTGGTGCAGATAAAACAGTAGATGTAGTGGTAGATATTTTTAATCGTGTTAACAGTGGTGGGACCAAATTATCCAAAGGCGATCTAGCATTGGCCCGTGTATGTGCCGAATGGCCCGAGGCTAGACAAGAGTTGCGCCGCTTGCTTAAACAATGGGAACAAGCAGGATTTTATTTCAAGATGGACTGGCTGCTACGCAACGTTAACACTGTTCTTACAGGCGAAGCTATGTTTACCGCACTTAAAGATGTGAATGCAGTTCAATTTCAATTTGGGTTGAAGCAAACGGAAAAGGCTATTAACTACTTGTTGAATGTAATTAGTGGTCGTCTAGGTCTAGACCACGATAGAGTACTGGGCGGTCGTTATGCCTTTCCTATAATGACCCGCTATATTAGCCAGAATGGCGGTCACTTTAAAAACGCTAACGAGCGTGATAAGTTGCTCTATTGGTACGTTCATAGTTTCCTTTGGGGACGTTTTGCTGGTTCTACCGAATCTATCCTAAATAAAGATCTAGGTCTTATGGAAGATACAGATGATGCGTTAGATCGCCTCATTGAGGAGCTTCGCCTTTCCCGCGGCGACTTACATATTCGTCCAAGCAATTTCGACAGCTGGAGTTTAGGGGCACGCTTTTATCCGATGCTCTATTTGTTAACACGCGTAGGTGAAGCTAGAGATTGGGGAACAGGATTGCCTCTCAAAGCTAGCCTGCTAGGTAAAATTAATAAGCTACAAATTCATCATATTTTCCCCAGATCGCGTCTTTATAATGCTGGCTATAGTAGGGCTGAGGTAAACGCGTTAGCCAACTACTGCTACTTAACTCAAGACACAAACCTAATTATTAGCAATCGTTACCCTGAGGAGTATTTCTCGGAAGTTGAAACAGCTCATCCGGGAGCGCTGGCTTCTCAATGGATCCCTATGGACCCTATCCTGTGGAGAATGGAAAATTACCTGGACTTTTTGGCTGCACGTCGGGATCTATTAACGCAAGCTGCCAATAATTTTCTGAATAGTTTGCTTCTCAATAAAACAACAGCTAACGTACCTGATGTTATTGTTAGTGAGGATATCCTCAATATTGTTTCCAGTGACATCCCTAATGATACTGAATCCGATCTTCTTTTGCGTACGAATATTTGGGTCATGGAGCACGGTTTGCCAGAAGGAGAATTGCTTTTTGAATTATTTGATGAAGCGGGGGAGAAGCCGTTAGCTTTACTTGACTTGGCTTGGCCTGAAGGACTACAAACCGGTCTAAGTGAACCGGTAGCCTTGCTTATTGATGAGGAACACGAAGTTTTAGAGGAAGCCGGAATGTGTCAATAGTTTTGGGACACTAAAACCGATAAATTAGTGAGCAACCTCTCGCTCACCGGGCTGGTGGACAAGTGGAAAACGCTCCGCCAGCTCCGCGTTTCCCACTTGACCACAGCCCCTACGACGATTACGCACCATCCTTCTCCAGCGGGGATTAATCCAGACGGCCGTTGGCAACTTCGGCGCAACGGGCTGCCCCTGCACAAAGCGCTCTGGATATTTCTCATAAGCGGCCGTCAACACCGCTTGTCGCTTGAGAGTCAGTTCAGCGGCCCGGCCATAATGAACTGTGGCCGGAGTCATCAAGCCCAGATTGGTATGTCGATGCTCATGGTTGTACCAGCGGAAGAACGGCCGAGCCCAGGTGCGGGCATGGTGCAAACCACCAAACCTGTCAGGATAATTCGGGCGGTATTTCATCGTTTTGAACTGCGCCTCGGAAAAGGGATTGTCATCGGAAGTGTAAGGTCGGGAATGACTCTTGCCCACCCCCAAGTCAGCCAGCAGCAGGGCCAACGTCTTGCTGGTCATGGAACTGCCCCGGTCAGCATGAAGAACCAACTGGTCTGGTTCAATGTCCTGTTTGGCGCAGCTATCAGCCACCAACTGTCTAGCCAATGATGCCAGTTCCCGTTGAGCGATCAGGTAGCCAACCACGTAGCGGCTGAAGATGTCAAGAATGGTGTACATGTAATAGTAGACATGGGGGACAGGGCCGCGCAGCTTGGTGATATCCCAGGACCACACCTGGTTGGGGGCTGTGGCGAGGAGTTCCGGCTTTTTGTAGGCCGGATGCCGCTTCTGGTTACGCCGTTCCCCCACCTCAGCATTTTCCCGCAAGATGCGGTACATCGTGCTCACTGAGCAGAGATATTCCCCTTCATCCAGCAGCGTGCCATACACTTGGCGCGGCGAACTGTCGAGGAAGCGCTCACTGTTGAGCGTGGCCCGCACCGTCTCTCGTTCCGCCGCCGGCGGCGCCGGTGGCGATGGGATCGCCGGCTTCGGCTCCTTAACCGGCTTCTCCTGCTGCTGCCGGTAATAGCTGCTGCGAGGGTAGGCCAAGGCCAGGCACGCTTCCTGGGTGCTGGTTTGTGCAGCCAATTCCGTCACTTGCTGCCTCACGCTTCGTCCCCCGTCTTCTGTTCCAGGGTAATCCCCAGTATCTCGGAGAGTTTTTTTGCGCCTCGATAATCAGTTCCGCCTTTTCTAATTGCCGAGTCAGTCGGGCATTTTCCCGCCTCAACCGACTGACCTCTTCGGCCTCAGCATTGCTTTTCGGCCCACGTTTGCGCGGTGCCAACCCCGCCAGTTGTCCTGCCTCTTGTTGCCGTCGCCAGGTTGTCAGGTGGGATGAATACAATCCTTCCCGACGCAGCAATCTGCCAATGCCCCCTGGTTGCTCCCGGCACTTTTCAGCTTCTTCCAACACCCACTGCTTGTAAACGGCCGTAAATGCTCGTCGTTTGGCTTTCTCTGTTCGTGGCAATACTTCTGGGTCGGGTCTGTTGGGGTCAACCCCGTTTTGCTTCGGTTTGTCTGCCTGTTTTTGTGTCATGATGTTCCTCTTCGCCCTCGAATTCTACACTAAATTCGAGGCTTGGAGTGTCCCACCCTATATTGACACAATGGGAGCGAGTGCAGCTGGCTTCCGTTGTTTTACAGATGTAAACGATTTTCGCAATTATGTAGAGCGGGAAATCCTTGCCCTTGAGTCTACACCAGCTTAGTTTAAATTTGAGCAAGAAAATGGCAAAAGGCAGACTGTGGACGCGGGAAGAATTGTTACTTGCGTTGAACTTGTACTACAAGTTACCGTTTGGCCAGTTTCACCAACACAATCCCAAAGTGATTGGTTTAGCGAGCCTGATTGATCGAACATCAAGTTCTGTTGCAATGCAACTTAGCAACTTTGCGAGTCTAGATCCATACCATCAGAAGCGTGGCATCAGCGGGTTACGTTCCCCAGGTAAGCTAGCTCAAAAGCTTTGGAAACAGGTACAAAACGATTGGGAGAACATTATTCTAGAAAGCGAATATCTTTTAGAGAGTCTAACACAATCTGAAGTCCGCCAATTACCACCAATCGAACAGAGCCAACGAACTGAAAAGAAAAGCGTCGTCAACATAAGGTTGGGGCAAAGATTTTTCCGAGATTCCGTTTTGGCAAATTACCGTATTCATTGCTGCATTTGTGGTATGCCTATTGCCGAGCTTCTAATTGCCAGTCATATCGTTCCATGGAAAGATCGAGAGGATTTACGCTTAAACCCAAGTAATGGATTGTGCTTATGCGCTTTGCATGATAAAGCCTTTGACAGAGGAATATTAAGTATCAGTGAGGACTTCAAAGTGATGATCAGCCCGTCGCTCGATAATTATTCCTTTCACAAATCAGTGCAACAAGGGCTAGTTGCTTACAGTAATTCTTCTATATCAATGCCCGACAGATTCATACCAGATCAAGAATTCCTTGAGATTCATCGCAGCCAATATTTCATCCAATGATCGAGCCTTGTCTGCAAAAATTTCGCCACCTACACACGGACAAAAACCGTACCCACTGGACGGCCGTTACCACCCACCGCGCCCCGCATAAACCCCTCCTGCTTCTCTCTGTCATCGACCTGTTTGCCCAGGACTACATTCGCAGCAACTTCATTGAGCTGGATGATGAGCTGATGGAGCTGTTTGGCCTGTACTGGCAAGCTGTCAACCCGCCCAGCAAACGCGGCGACATCACCATGCCTTTCTTCCATCTGCGCAGCGAAGGCTTCTGGCACCTGCTGCCGCAGCCGGGGCAAGAAGCGGCGCTCGCGGTCAAACGGCGCACCGATGGCCTGAAGCAGCTGCGCCAATTGGTGCTCGGCGTACGGCTGGATGAGGCGCTTTACCAGCTGCTGCAAGACGAACAGTCGCGCAACCTGCTGCGCACCACGCTCATCCAAACCTACTTCGCCCCAGAAATGCACCAACGGCTGGTGGCACGCGGCCAGAGCAACGCCGAGGCATTCCAATACAGCATGGATCTGTTACAAAAGGCAAGGGAAAACACGGCAAAAGAAGCGCCGGAAGAAACGTACAGCCCGGCCGTGCGTGACCAGGGCTTCCGGCGTGTCATCGTCACCATCTACGAGCACCGCTGCGCCTTCTGCGGCGTTCGCATCCTCACCGCCGACGGCCACACTGCCATCGAAGCGGCCCACATCATCCCCTGGCACGTCAGCCACAACGACGATCCGCGCAATGGCCTGGCGCTGTGCCGCCTCTGTCACTGGTCGTTTGATGAAGGGCTGGTAACACTCACCCCCAGCTACCAGATCAAGCTCTCCCCCCAGCTGGCCGCCCCAGACAACATCCCTGGCCACCTGACTGCGTTTGGCAAACGGCCGTTCCTCGGCCCGGATGACCAATCCCTATGGCCCTTCCCCGACTCCATCAGCTGGCACCAGCAAACCCTCTTCCGCCACCGCTGATAACCAGAGTCACCCTGCACACTTGAAGAGATACAACAAGCTGCACCTTAGTTGTCCGAATTGTGCTAAACTAACCGCATTGCAGCGCCAGCTAATCATAGGTTACGAGGTCAAACTATGACACTGTATACTGTCCAATTACCCGAAAATCTCTATCGCCGCTTACAACAACAGGCTTCAGCGGAACAACGTTCAATTGAAGACCTGGTACGGCAAACGCTATCCCGGCAGCTGCCCCCGGCTGTTCCTGTAGAAGATGATCTGCCACCTTCGCTGCGTGAAGAGCTGCTGGCCATGGAACATTTGTCAGATGCAGCCCTTTGGTCGTTGGCCCGCTCTACCCTGCTGCCAGAGCAGCTCGCCGAAATGGATATGCTGCGCGATACAAAACAAGAACGTGTCCTTACCCCGGAAGAGACAAACCGACAGCAAGATTTGTTACGTGCCTACGATGAAACGGTTCTGCGCCGCGCCCACGCCGCGATGCTCCTCAACAGCCGGGGCTATGAATTAACCGACCCCACCATCTTGCAATAGCAATTCCTCTTTTTAACCCGCAAACGATGGCCTGGCGAGATCATTTTGCCTGGACTAACAACGGCACAACAATGGCTGGCTTAACGGCCGTTGGTCGGGCCACAATAGAAACACTCAATCTAAACAACGAATACATCGTGCGCTCTCGTCGCCGCTGGGTAAGCATAGGCTGGCATCCACCGCTGACTTAATCGCCTGGCACCAGCAAACCCTCTTCCGCCACCGGTAAAATCGGCCAACATTTTCTCTTCTATTTGCCAACTTGTTCCAGGAAGGAAGTAAAAACAGTTAACTCCATCTGCACCCGCTGCCACACCGGGCGCACAAGGCTAACCAGCCGAGCAATTCGTTATACAAATCCTGATCTTCAGGGCGTTCTCTCGCAGCCTGAATAGCTCGCTCCGCCCGCGAAACCGCGTTCTTTAAATCACCCAACTCTAAGCGGATGCGTGAGACGAGTTCCAAATATGCTGGAATCACAATTCGATGCCTTCTTGCTCAATAACCACTAAAAGCGCTGGCCGTGCTGTAGCAATGTCCACCAAATTCACCGGAATCTCTGTTGGCAAATCCATAACTGCGCCAATCGCACGGAACGTTTGCTCTGGCGCAATTCCCCAGGCAGCAATATCTACATCAGACCATTGGTTAAAACCAGTCTCACGCGCCAATGAACCAAACACAACCACCCGCGTTACCGCAAACTGCTCGCGCAGCAGGGCAGCCGCATGTCGGGCCGCCTGCCACGCTTTTTCACGACGACGGCGGTTCTCTTCTTTCTCCTGACGTTGACGCTTGAGGGCAGTAGCACGATAAACAGCAACTTTTTCTGGCGTCAAATCTAGCTGAGTGGGCATTTTCCGACACTCCTATAAAGTTCAACGTAAGATGCATTGATTGTTGCACAGTTGAGCAGATTCGGTCAACGGCCGTTCCCTCGCAAAAAAAGCCACAGAAAACACAGAGAAAAAAGAGAAAATCTCAAAAATCTCTGTGCTCTCTGTGGCAAATTGCCTTTTACGTCATGTCCAGGCCAATGTCGAAGCTGGCCACGTAGCCATCGCTGCCTTCCGCCACGTTGAGCGTCAGCTGCCCGCCGCTCTGCTGGTAGATGCCGTCCTGGCTGTTCAGAATGGTGCGCTGCCCGGTGCTGGCGTATGGCTCCTGCTGGTACACCTGGTCCGTGTAATCCTCATCGAAAAAGAGCTGCGAGGTGAATTCCACCCCTGCATCATCCAGCGACGAGCGGATTTTGAAGTGGATATGCACAGCACGGCCGTTGTACCAGCCAGGATAGATGGTGAGGAACTGCGCCTGGCCGTTGGCATCCGTCTCCTGGTAACCGCGCAGGAACTTCTGCCCCACGGTGTTAAAGCTGCGGTCGTTGGCGTCGGAGTAGATGCCGCGCGCATCACAGTGCCAGATGTCCACAATTGCGCTGGGAAAAGCGGTGCAGCCCCCGGCCGTAATCTGCGACACGTTAAATGTCAGCAGCAGCGGTGCGCCGTCCACCACCGATCCATTGGTCGGGTCAGAGCGGATGTCGCTGCGGTTCAGCCGCTCATCGACAAAATACGGCCCCTCAGTGAGCGCCGGGCGCACCACGCAAGTGGGCACCGTGTTGCCGTGAGCGGCGGCCTCTACCAGCGTGGCGGTGGGATCGGGGAGAGTGGTTGTGGGGGGAACGGCCGTATTAGCAGCTGCTGTACTGACTGATTGTGTGGGGGTAGAAACGGCCGTTTGCGCCACTTCCTCTTCTGGACCACAACCCACCAGGGCGGCCAGCCCCACCGCCCCCAACAGTTGAACCGCCTCACGCCGCGTCAAGACACGACCGATCATCACATCATCATTATCCATCCGGTTTACCTCCATAGGATTCACTTCCATTGAATCGAATGGCCCGATGATAACGCAAGTGGGTTAAGAGAATGTGAAGATGCTGGGTGAAACGTGAAACGTGAAGCGTGACCGCAATTTCACGTTTCACGCTTCACGTTTCACGACCACTCACCCCTCAAAATCCCGCACAAACTGCACCAGTGTATTCAGCATATGGTCAAACACGGCCAGCCGGGCCACTTCATAGCCGTGGCTGTTGGCCCGCACCTGGCCCATGCAGGCAATACGCTGCGCCCCGCCCGCATAGTACACCAGGCTGGCGTCACTGGCCGCACTCTCGTAAACGACGGGTTGCAGTTCTGTTCCGGCGTCCAGTGCCGCCTGGCACAGCGCCTGCAGCAGCGGCTGGTCGTAATGCCCCAACCGGTCCTTGCTCCAGATGGCGGGACGGCCGTCCAGCTGCAAATCGGCCTCGGGCGGCATCGGCGCGCCATCCACGCTGATGAAGATCTCCGGCTGTTCACGTAGCGCCAGCGATTTAGCCCCGTGCCCGCCCACTTCTTCACTCACGGTAAAGGCAATGACGGTGGGATGGAACGGCCGTATCCCCTCTCGCTTCATCGTTTCCAGCAGCCGCAGCAGCGCCACCACGCCCATACGGTCGTCAAACGTCCACGCCCCCACCAGCGGATCGGCCGGATCGCCAAACAGCACCGGACCGCGCCGCTCGCGGATGGGCACCCCGGTGGAGCCGGGCCGCACGCCCGCCGCCTTCAGCTGCGCTGGCGTCAGGCCAGTCATCACCCGCACATCATCCCAGGTGACGGCCTGGCTGGCGGCATCGGCCCTGTGTGTTGAACCCATCGACAGCACGCCGACAATGGTTTCCTTGTCACCGAGGATTTCCACCGGTCCTTCGCCCAGCTTCCAGGGCATCAGGCCGCCGCTTTTGTTCACTTGCAGGCTGCCATTGCCGTTGATTTTGGTCACGACCAGGCCAATTTCATCCATGTGGGCGGCGTATAGGATGAGAGGAGATTGGGGGGAACGGCCGTCCAACCGCACAATGACGTTGCCCATGCCATCCTGCTCATGGGCAATGTCCCAACCCGTCAACTTCTGGCGCACCACAGCCGCCAGCGCCGCCTCCCGCCCGCTGGGCGAGGCCACCAGTAACTCCGAAAACAACTGCAAAGCCGGATGATCGTTTCTCATGAATCCGTCCTCCTCAACCTGTAGCCGAGGATTCCAATCCTCGCTTGGCGCGCTAAGAAAGCGCGGCTACAGTTGCAATTGATGACATTTGTCGGGGGATTGTAACTGTGAAATCCTCAACCTTCACGTTAAAATGAAACTCAGCACACTGCGATTAATAAAATAGAACGCTGATTTACCTGATTCCCATGATCAGATCAGGAAGATCAGGGGAATCAGCGTCCTATTATTGAGGAGTTTTTGATGACCCACCTGGCCCAAACTGAACCGAAAACCTATGAACCCGATATAATGCAGCAGGCGTACGATGCTTTTATGCGGGCGTATCCCACTTACGCCAGCACCCACCTGCTCGATGAATGGCGACGGACGGAATACGGCCGTCTCGACACCACGCACCAGATCTACCTCGACTACACCGGCGGCGGCCTCTACGCCGAGAGCCAGCTCGACGCCCACATGGCCATCCTCAAAACCCAGGTGCTGGGCAACCCCCACTCCGGCAACCCCACCTCCCTGGCCATGACCGACATGGTCGAAGGCACCCGCGCCGCCGTCCTGCGCTACTTCAACGCCGATCCCAGCGAATACATTGCCGTCTTCACCATGAACGCCAGCAACGCCCTCAAGCTGGTGGGTGAGGCATATCCGTTTGCCCCCGGCGGCCGCTACCTGCTCACCTACGACAACCACAACTCCGTCAACGGCATCCGCGAGTTTGCCCGCAGCAAAGGCGCCGAATTCACCTACGTCCCCCTCACCACGCCGGACTTACGCCTCGACGAAGCCGCCCTGGATGAACTGCTGGCTGCTGGCGATCCGGCGCAGCACAATCTGTTTGCCTTCCCGGCCCAATCCAACTTCTCCGGCGTCAAACATCCGCTGGAGTTAGTAAGCCGCGCCCAAAAGCAGGGCTGGGACGTCTGCCTGGATGCCGCCGCCTACGTGCCCACCAGCCGCCTGGACCTCAGCCAGGTGAAGCCAGAGTTTGTCAGCCTCTCGTTTTACAAGATGTTTGGTTACCCCACCGGGCTGGGCGCGCTGCTCATTCGCAAGTCGGTGCTGGGTAAGCTGCACCGCCCCTGGTTTGCCGGTGGCACGGTGAACTTTGCCAGTGTACAGGCAGGCGGCCATTACCTGGCCCCCAACGAAGCAGCCTTTGAAGACGGCACGGTCAATTACCTCAACATCCCGGCCGTCCAGATTGGTCTGGCGCACCTGCAAAAGGTGGGCATGGAAACGATTGGTGAGCGCGTGCGCTGTCTTACCGGCTGGTTGATTGAACAGCTGCTGGGGTTGGTGCATGGGAACGGCCGTCCCATGATCCGCCTCTACGGCCCCACCACCACCCACATGCGCGGCGGCACCATCACGCTCAACTTCTACGATCCCGACGGCCACCTGCTGGATTACCGCCGCATCGAAGAGCTGGCCAACGCGCAGGGCATCTCCCTGCGCACCGGCTGTTTCTGCAACCCCGGTGCAGGCGAAATGGCCGAAGGACTTACCCGCGAAGACATGCTCGCCGGTCTCGCTGAGTCTGAAGATATGACCCTGCCCCGCTTCATGCAGCTCATCCAGCATCGCGGCAACAAAAGCGCTGGGGCCATTCGCATCTCCGTCGGCCTGGCCACCAACTTTGTCGATGTGTACCGCTTCATGCAGTTTGCCGCCAGCTTCCGCAACAAAACCAACCTGAACATCGGCCAGGTCACCTTCGACATCGCCTCCTGCCGCGTCATCCGCGACGGGAGTTAGAGGGAGGTAAACGGTGAGCGGTTTTCGGTAATCGGTGAGGGATCTTCTCGTTCCACGCTCGGCGTGGAATGAAGATCGGGACGCTCCCGCGTCCCCAGGCAAAAAAAGAGGCGGCTGCTCAACAAGCAACCGCCTCGCTTATTTTCATTCCGTAGGGGCGGTTCGCGAACCGCCCTACACTTTATTCTTCAAACGGGGCCAGGCCAACCCAGGAGTAGCCACCTACCCACGAGTAACCGCCCACCCACGAGTAGCCGCCAACCCAGGAGTAACCACCGACCCAGGAATAGCCGCCAACCCACGAGTAACCGCTCTGCCAGATATCTTCCGGCGTCCATTCATCCCAATCGGTGTTGCCCACCCAGGAGTAACCACCAACCCAGCTGTAGCCGCCGACCCAGGAGTAGCCACCGACCCACGAGTAACCACCGACCCAGGAGTAGCCACCAACCCAGGAGTAGCCTTCAGTGCCAGCTAGCGGTTCACCGTTTTCATCCACCAGCATGAACTGGCCGTCACGGTAGACCACGGGGCCGACGTAGGGTTCGCCAGGAATCATGCCAGCGTTGGCTTCACCCTCGGCGGGGTTGAATACGGCGTCCGGCGCCCATACGCGCCCGGCGCCCTGCTGGAAGATGCTCCAGGTTAGCGTGCCGTCTTCATATGCCGCAGGCCGTGCCGAGGCCATGAGAGCGAACTTAACCTGGCTGGGCGTCATTTCCGGATTTTCATCCAGCATCAGCGCGATCAGACCGGAGGTAACGGCCGTTGACGAGGAAGTCCCCGCAATTTCATAGTAGTTGCCTGATACCCGGGCGTCCCGGTTGGCCTTAGCCCAGGTGGAGTTGTTCGGCGCTGTGGTAAGCATGTGCGCCCCAGGAGCAATGACCTCTGGTTTAACAAACCCAACTTCGGTGGGACCAGCGCCGCTGAACGGGGTCACATAATCGTCGGTAGGATCATCCGGCGTAAAGTTGTCGGTGAAAGCACCCACCGTAATAACAAACGGATCGTTGCCAGGGGCGGCAATGGTCATGGGTTCTGGACCTTCGTTACCGGCGGCGGCCACCACCACAATACCGGCCTCCCACAGCGTCTCAACGGCCTGGTTGATGGGGTCGGCCCAATATGGGCTGCTAATGCCACCCAACAGCGACAGGTTGACCACGCGAATGTTGTAGCGCTCTTTGTTGGCCAGGATCCAGTTCAACCCTTCGATGATGTCGGTGTAGGTGCCCTTACCTTCAGCATCCAGTGCCCGCACATCAATGAACTGCACTTTCGGGGCCACGCCTATGTAACCATCAGTGTCCCGGGTGTCGTTACCAATCAAACTGGCCATCATAGTGCCATGACCGTGCGGGTCGCGTACTCTGGTGCCATTGTCCAGAGCATCGTACTGGGCGGCTATGCGGCGTACGTTCCAGGTATCGAGGGCGATACCTGTATCGACGATGGCCACGCCAATGCGGTTGCCGTACACGCGCTCATCCCACACGTCGTCCACCCCCATGGCATCCGGGAAGGTGGCATCGAGCCGCTTAACACGCCGGGAGGCGTTAATGCCAGCGACGCTGGCTGCTTCATCCTGGTGCAGGGCTACGGTCCGTGTGTCAGCCGCTACGGCCGTTAGCACATGCTGGGGAAAGGTGGCAGAGACGGCATTGATGATGTCCAATTGTTCATTGAGCACACCACCATAGGACTCAACGACTGCTGCAGCCGTTTCCACACTGTCGGCCTGGACGAGAACAGCAACAGAGTTTGTTCCGCCAGCAACAAATGGAACAGCCAGCAGCGCAGTCAACAAAAATAACAAGGCTGCAAGTAAAAATTTGTGCTTCATGATTGACTCCCCTTGTGCAAACAGCATTTTGGTTTGGCTCCTAACTCTTAAAAAGAGATGCCGTTTACATACTACTTGGTTGCCTGAAAGGACTTTTGGCCCTTCAAACAATGGCTGGGAGGAGGTGTCTCTATCAAAACTGAGTTCACTTCCTATTTAACCATAAATTATTAGTAAAACAGGCGCTGAACTCAATAGGAAAAAAAGGTTGTTGACCGGCTTCACGCTGCGTTCACGGCATGCTGCGGCCGTTTTTGCCCGCTGGGTTTACTGGCGTTCGTCTGGATGTAGGGCGCGTGGGGCAGCACCGGCAGACGGGCAGTGAAGCAGCTGCCCTGGCCCTCTGTGCTGGTCACTTCAATGTGCCCATCGTGGGCTTCTACCAATGCCTTGGTGATGGCCAATCCCAGGCCTGTGCCCGCAGCCAGCTTGCGGTGAGACACCACCCGGTGGAAACGGTCGAACACGTAAGGCAGATCTTCGGCGGGGATACCAAATCCGGAATCTTGCACCTGCAAAATCAGCAGATGGTCTTGCGTGGTGAAGGTTACCGCAACACGGCCGTTTGCTGGCGTGTATTTGATGGCGTTGGTGATGAGGTTGTTGAGGATACGCTCCATGTGGTTCTGATCAGCATGGATGAATATACGCCGGTCAAGGCCGGATACCGTTAGTTCAATTGACTTGCTTTCTGCCTGGACCTGAACCATGTTTAAGACCCGCTCGGCCACAGAAGTGAAATCAAACACCACTTTTTCCATCGTAACCTGGCCATCGGCTTTTAGCTTTTCCAGGTCCAGGATATTGTTCACGATGTTTGTCAGAGTCTCCTGGTTGTGCAAAACGGCGTCAATCATGTGAGGCTTCTGCTGGATAATTTGCGGAAACTCTTTGAGCATACTGGCATACATGCTGATGCTGGTGAGCGGTGACTTCATATCGTGGGTTAAAACAGCCAGAAACGCATCCTTTTCCTGCATCGCCTTTTGCAGTTCGTCGGTCCGCTGGGCCACAATGGTTTCCAGGTTGTCCATGTGCGCCTTCATCTGGCTCACATACAATCGAAAAGCGTAAGCAGAGAGGACAATGGGCATAAAGAAAATGGTGATCCCGGTAGCCCCAAACCGCTCCACTGCCAGGGCGAGTGCTCCACCACCAACAGCTAAAATCATGATGTTAATGGGGGCTGCCCACAAATTTTCCTTCCACATGACCATAGGGCTGACCTTTGGCCCCTGCTTCAGGCGAATGATGACCAGCACCATGGCAAAGTTGAGCTGATCATAGAGAACGGCCGTCACAATCCACGGCAGCATTTGCCCGATCAATGTATTGGCGTCCAGCCGCTGCTGCAAGCTGAGAAAAACCACGCCAGCCAGGTAAATGGCAATGCTGTGCATGCCGGCATTAAAGCCCAACGGTTCCCAATTCCCTCTCCAGGAAGTGCGAGAGCCAATTTTCATGAACCAAAGCGCCAGGGTGCAAACGGCGGCGGCCACAGCGGCAGCTCCAGGACCAAACAGGGGGATAAGCGCAAGGCTAACGGCCGTACCAACTTCAAAGCCGATACCACGGTCCGGCGTGTTAATAATGGTAGTGGTCAGCTCCGAAAAAGCGGCCAGCGCCAGGATCAGAAGAAAAACCGACTTGGGATTAAATTGGGGAAACTGGATTAAACCAACCACAACGAGGCCCAATCCCGCAAAGGTAATGACCAGCAAGTACAAAAAATAGGGTTGGTGGAACCTTGTCTTATTCACAGTTATTACTTTTTCTCGTTTGGGCAATTTGACAAAGTTGAGCAGACTACGGTTTTTGGCAAAGTGCAGGCCATCTCAGAAGTTTTCAATTCAGTCTAAAAGATAAAACAGCTACCTGTAAAGTCTTGCTTTAGTACCAGTGAACTGCCCACAAGTACTGCCGCTGAAGTTAATGCATCGCCCACACCGCTTTATTTTTCAGAGAAGATTTGAGCCAGGGCCGCGTCTATGGTTTCGTCAACGGCCGTTTCCGGATCATCTGGCGCGCTGATGGCTGGTTCAAAACCAATGCCCTGATAAGACACGCCGTTCGGCGTGTGCCAGTAGCCAATAGTGTACTCAAACAGATAGTCATCCTTTAAAGGAACGGTATTCTGAATCGTGCCTTTGCCAAATGTGGTAGACCCAATCGTTGTGCCCCGGCCAGTTTCTTGGATCGTGGCGGCCACTGTTTCCGCTGCCGAATAAGTGAACTCGTTCACCAACACGTACAGGGGAACGGTAGGAGCCATCGCCTCACCTGTGGCCGAAAAGAGCCGCGTTTCATCATCCTTGAGGGTCACTTCGAATAACGCCCCTTCCTCAATAAAGTGACTCAAAACATCTTGCGCCACCGTCATAGAGCCGCCGCCATTAAACCGCACATCCCAAATAATGGCCGGTGGGTTGGTTGCCAAAACGGCCGTCAACGCTTCTTCGAACAGCTCAGGTACATTGGTGGTAAAAGTGTACTGCGCAATATAGCCCACACCATTGTCTAAAATCTCCCACTCTAGTGCGACTCTTTCTACACGAACAGGGGCAAAGTTCAAGATCTCACCATCGCGTTCAATCACCAGGTGAGCAGGCTCACCTACCGGGCCACGGAAAAGGAGCGCTGAACCCGTAACGGTGGTGGCCGCGTTTACCGGGATGCCATCAATAGAAAGTAGAATATCCCCTACGCGTACACCTGCATTATCGGCCGTACTGCCTTCCACAACCGTTTCAATATACATCTGACCCGCTTCGTTAATATTCGGCACCAAACCGATCACGCCTGTTTCTCCCGCCATATCAGCGGCGAACTTAAGGGAGCTGGGCGGCGGAATCACGACGGCAAACGGATCATCTACAATGCCCAACATTCCTTGAACGGCCGCAAAAGAGAGCTCCTCCTCACTGGGAACTTCACCCGGAAAATCACGCTGAATAATCTGTCTTACCTGGTCTTCCAGGGTAGTTTGCCGGGAGATCAACTGGCTGCGTAAGGTCCAGCCAATGACAAGCCAGATGACGGAGATAAGTACAAAGTAACCAGCCTGCTTCAGGCTTTCACGCGAAAGATTTTTCATAGATACTTCCTGTCAGAAAAAAACGGCTGCGCGAACTTTGCACAGCCGTTTTGATATTAGGCCAATTTGTTCAGTTAATTAAAAAGGACTATCCCGTCCAGACGTAACCGCCAGTCCACACATAACCGCCGGTCCACACATAACCGCCAGTCCAGACGTAACCGCCGGTCCACACGTAGCCGCCAGTCAAGTTAGAAATGCCTTCTGCCAACTGAGGTAAACCACCATTCAGGGCAAACATGGCGACGGGGATAAGAAGAACCGCCAAAAGAACAACAAGGCTAATTACCAGGTAACGCTTAGACATATTTCACTCTCTCCTATTTTTTGGTTTTTGCAAGGACTACGATAAGGGTATGACGCAAGGACGATGGTGCTGCACGCAAATTTTAGACAATTATTCTGATTATGGGAAAAAAGGCAAAAACCGGGGGTGCTATTTTTCCTGAATTTTAGTGGCTAATGTCATGTATCCTGGTCTTGCTGCTGTTTTTTCTTGAGGAGACGGGCTGCCAGGGTGGATGAATCGCCGCTTTTGACGGGGGTAGACGCGGGTACGGCAGGGGTAGACGGCCGTTCCCGTTCCCCACGCTTTTCTGTTTGCCCGGGCGGTGACTGGCTAACAGGTGGCGGAATGGTAGGCTCCTTCACCCCAGCCGTGCCTTTCTCGGCACGCTGCTTGGCCTCAAACAGGCGCGATACCTGCTCGGTGCGCGGCGCAGGCGCCACAGTAGCTGGCTGCCAACGACCGAACGTCGCTGCCCAGGCCCGTTCCCAATCGCGCCGGGTCACTACCAAGCGGCGCACGGCGATGTCTACCGGCAGCAGCAGCACCGCCAGCAGCGTCAGCCAGGTCCACACCGGGCGGGTGGTGGCTTCAGAGGGCAGGGTGTGGTCAAAGACGGCCGTTTCCAACCCCGCCAAATCTCGCCCACCGGTCAGCGCGGCAATGTTTTCCAGGAGCTGGGGATTGGTCTCGAACTCGCGGTATTCGGGCGAGTAGCCCAGCACCCAGCCGCTGGTCTGGCCCACCACGTTTTCTTCCGTGCCATCGGAACCAGCCACGCGGATGAAATAAGCGCCATCGGTTTCCGGGGCAAACGCCGCTTCGTAACGGCCCGGAGCCACCTGGGCCAGCGTCACGTTTTGCACCGAGCCGTCCGGCGCAACCACATTGGCTTCCAGCGTCAAGCTGTTGAGGAAGTCGCCGCTGCTGCCGCGGGCATCTACCGTCAGCGTGGCCTGCTCATCGGTGTAGGTGACCACCGTCTCCACGTTGCTGTCCCGGTCCTGTGAGATAGTCCAGCGCACCGCCTGCGCCCAAAACGCGGGGAAGCCTTCCCACTGCACCCAGTCGCGTCCCCAACGCCCGGTCGCGTCCGAGGTCCAGGCCACGGAGCGGCCCAAACCGTACTGCCACGCCGCCAGCACCGGGTCACCCTGTTCGGAGTTCAAAATTACCTGGGCCGTGTCTTTGGGGCTGGTGCCCACGTAGCCGTAGAGGGGCGGTACGGCCGTAATGCCCGCCAGAATCGGACTGCTGCTCACCAAACTGGGGAAAAAACGCTCTTCAATTAAATAGGTGCGCTGGATCGAGGTGGTTTCCTGCGTAAAAATCTGCGGCAAATTGGCGGCTTCGTTGGTGAAGTGGAAGCGGCCGTTGCCCCACTGCGCCACCTGCTGCAGCCAGGGCACATCTGGACCATCACCGATGGAAACGGCCGTCACCGTCACCCCCTCCTCAACGAGTGAGGCGATCAGCGGCTCTACCCCCTCTTTCTGCTCCGAATCGGCGCCGTCGGCTAGCAGGATGATGTGTTTCACCTGGTTGGGACTATCTGCCAGGGCGGCAGCGGCCGCTTCCAGGCCGGTGCGCACGTAAATGCCGCCCCCACCCGCACCAATCTGGCGGATCAGACTGATGGCCTCTTCGCGCTGGCTGGCGGGCATTGGCCCGATGGGATTGTCTGGCTGCGTGTCCACCGGGAAGACGGCAATCTCGTCAAAATCGTTGAGCAGTTCCACCACACGCACCGCGCCTTCGGCCGCCAGCTGAATTTTTTGCACGCCGCCTTCCATGGCGCTCATGCTGCCGGAACGGTCAATCACAATCACCATGCTCACCGAGGGAAAGCGCTCCTGGTCCTTAATCTGCATCTCCACGGGCAGCATCTCTTCCAGCGGCGTGCGGAAGTAGCCGCCCATGCCGTAGCTTTGCGGGCCACCCACGGCCACCAGCCCGCCGCCCAGGTCACGCACGTAACTTTGCAGCACTTCCATCTTGCGCGGCGACAGGTTTTTGGCGTTGACGTTCACCAGAATAACGCTGGCGTAGTTACTCAGCTCGGCCAGGCTGGCGGGCAGCTCGGCTGGCGTGGTGCGGTCCACCTCCAGGCCGGTGGCTTCCAGCGCCAGCAGCAGCTGGGGTGATTCGTCCGGCTGGGCTGTACCATCGTCCGCCACCGTACCGTCGTTGGCCACCAGCAGCACACGCGGCGGCCCGGTGATTTCGGTGTAGGCGGCCAGCTCGTTGTTTTGGAAGAAGGTGTCGTTGATCGGGGTGAGCTGCACGCGGTAGCGGGCAAATTCCTGCTCCAGGGCGCGCAGGCGCACGGCAAAATTGTTCGCACCGCGCCGCAGCTGGACGTCTTCCTCATACACCACGCTGCCACCAGAGAGGACGCGCAGGGTCGCAGGCATGTCGGCGCTGCTCTCGGCGGTGATGTCCAGGCGGAACGTTTCCCCCTGGCTGATGCGCGTTGGCGCGCTCACGCTGGTGAGCAGCGCTTCGGCGGCGGCGGCCTCGCGCCCCAGCAGCACGTAGCTGATCTCTACGCCGCTGTTGGCCGCCAGCCGGGCCGCTTCGTTGGCGTCGCCCACGGTGGCCGTGCCGTCGCTCAAAATTACCAGGCGGCGCGCCGAGCCAGCGGGAAACAGGGCCATGCCCAGGCGGATCGCCTCGGCGATGTCGGTTTGCAGCGCCTGGGGCACGGAGCTAACGGGAGCAAGTTCGGCCAGGCCGCTCATGGGCCGTTCCACCAGAGCATTGGCGCCAAAGAGGATGACGGCCGCCTGATCATTGGGCGTCATGCTTTCCAGTGAGGTGCGGATGTAGGATTCGGCCGTTTCGGCCTGGGCCGGACTAATCGAGTCGGAAGCGTCCACGAGGAAGACGACGGCCAGCTCATCGGCGGCGCGCACCAGCTGCGTACCCGCCAGGCTGAGGATGAGCAGCAGCATGATTAAGCTGCGCAGCGCCAGGCTCACCCAATCACGCCAGCGCCGCCCCCCGGCGCGCCGGGGCTGCCCCAACCAGAAGAAGTAGGGGAGGGTCAGCAGCAGCAGGAGGGCGAGGGGAGTGGTGAAGTTCACGTGATTTTGAGTGAAAAGTGATAAGAATGCCGGTTATCGGTGAACGGTTATCGGTAATCGGTCATTGATCATTGGTCGTTGACTATTGACCATTGACTATTGGTTGGGGGGATTATAGGGGATGTCGGTGGATTGGGGAATGTTTTTTGACGGTTGGCTAATCTGCGATTAGTCGACGGCCGTAAATTCCCTGGTGCAACTGTCTGCTTTCTCTTTTTTCTCTGTGCTCTCTGTGGCTCAATCAATCGTCGAAGTAGAGGGGGAGGTAAAGCGTGAAGACAGAACCGGCGCCGTATTTGCTTTGGGCATCAACCCGGCCACCGTGGGCCATCACGATGAAGCGGCTGAGCGCCAGGCCAAGTCCACCGGAACGGCCGTTCCCATTCGCCTTCAGTTTTGACAAGCCTGACCAGACCGTTTCCAGCCGCTCGGGTGGAATGCCTACGCCAGTATCCACTACGCGCAGGAACAATTCGCTGCCCGCCAGGCCACATTCCACTTGCACCACGCCGCCAATCTTGTTGAATTTGATGGCGTTATGCAGCACGTGCTGGACTGCTTCCAACAGCTGGTCCGCGTCTCCCAAGGCAGTGGTGTGGGGCGTGTTGGCGTTAAACTCTACCACCACCCGCCGCGCCTCGGCCATGGTGCGCAGGTTGCGAATTGCCTGCTGGGCAACTTCATCCAGGCGCGTCAGCTGAAAGTTAAAGCTGCTGCGCATCTGGATGCGGCCAGAGATGGCAATCAGTTTTTCGATGGGCAGCTTGATGTCGCTGAGGTGCTGGTCGATTTGGGTGGCCAGCTTGAGCGTGGTGGCGTCTTCCCGGCCTTGCAGCTGCTGCACTTCCTGGGAGAGGATGGTAAACGGCCGTCGCAGCTCCGGCGAGATCAGGTCCACAAACTGCGAATACAGCCCCACCAACTCCTGCAAATGCTGCCGGTCACGGGTGAGCGTCTGGTTTTGGTGGAATACATACTCGTTGATCTGGCGCAGGCTGGAGACGTTTTGTGCCTGGGCCAGCAGCGGGCTGATCTGCCCGGCCATGCTCTCCAGCAGGTCAAAATCGGGCTGGTCGTACGACGCGCCGGAGTATTTAAGCCCCAGCGCCAGCACACCAATCAGGCTGTCGCCTGCGTGCAGCGGCTTGTACAACACCCGCTCCCAACGGGACAGCACTTCCCGTTCCGCTTCTGGCGTTTCGGCAAAGCGATCTAGCGAATCGATATCGTACTGCACCAGCGGCACGATGTTTTGGCGCAAAAATTGGGTGACCGGACTTTTGGCGTCCAGGGTGAGGGTGTCGAGTGGGGTGTTGGCCAGGCTGGCTAACGGCCGTAAAATCAATTTTCCCCCCGGCCCATCATCGGCAGTAAACAGCCAGGCCTCGTCGGTGGTTAAGCTGGCCTGCACCAGCCGCAAAAAGAGCTGACCCAGCTGATCGGGCTCGGGCAAATTGCCTACCGCGTTGCTAAATTCTGCCAGCACCGCCTCTTGCCGGACCGTACCCGGCAAAAAGATGCGGCGCGACAGCTCATCGATAAAGCGGCTGACCAGGGTAAAGAGGGCCACAAAAACGGCCGCGGCCACCAGCAGCACCAGAATCTCGCCATTTTGCGGCGTATCCTCTGGCAGGTCGCGTACGGCCCGAACCAACACTGTGAGCGCCAGCCAGGTGAGGGCAAACACCACGAGAATGCTGACAACCCGGCTCAACAGCTGGCGCAGCGAGAGCTGCAAATCAGGCAGCGTGGTACTGGCCAGGCTGATGGTGCCGGTGAGCGCCGCCAGCATCATCACCAACACACCGACCTGCTGCCAGCCGGGCTGCCCCGGCTGCTGAATTGAACCCAGCGCGCTGCCCACCAGCAGCAGAATGATGACCACGAGCCAGTACTGCACCTGGTTGCGGTACAGCGAGGGCGGCAAATTGCTGTTGAGCTTCTGGGTCAACATCCAGGCCGCGGTGATGGGCAGCAGCCAGCTGGCAATCCACACCGAAGCCCACACATCAAACTGGCGCACCGGTTGGTCCAGCAAAAGAAAGTTGGGCATGGCGTTGGGCCAGATGATGGGGTCCAGAGCGACGGCGGCGCCCAGGAGCAGCAGGCTCAGCCCCATGCCAATCTGGCCATAGCCGCTGGGGATGGGCAGGTAGACCAGGCTGGTGAAGAGGAGGCAAACGGCTGTAAAACTCAGCGCATACGTGCCTACAATACCCCAGTTGTAAATGAGCACTGGCGAAAAGGTGGTGCCACCAAAAAAACGAATGACGCTGCTGGCCCACACAGCCATTGACAATAACGTGAGCGACCAACGCAGGAACAACGGCCGTCGCTTTAGCTGCGCCCGCCAAAGGTAGCCAATCATGCCAATAAAACTTAAGGGCAAGGCCGAAATAATGAGAAACTGTTGCGTCAGAGTCATGCTGTGTGGTTAACACCTCAATCGATTTACCACGATTGTGCGCCATTATACCAACTTTTCACCTTACAAAATTTGGGAAATTGGGTTATCTCTGGGGAAAAGTGAAGGGGAATTTGTGCATAACCCAATTTATCCCAAAATAAAACTTGGGATAAATTTGGGATAAATTGGGAAAAGCCACTATTTCAAAATATAGTGCGTGCCCTTTTTTGAGCCAATTTTTAGCAATATTCCCCGATCAACCAGGTCGACCAGGTCCAGGCGCAGGGTTTCGGCGGAGACGTCGGGGCAAAGCTGCTGGTATTCGCGGTTGGTGATGGAACCGTTTTCCCGCACGTAGGTGAGGGCGCGGGTTTGCCGCTCGTTCATGCTTTTGGTCCACTTAGGCGTGGGTGGGCGCTGGCGCTTGTTGTACAGCGTCACGGTGAACAGGTGCGGCGTGGCACGAAACTCGGGTGGTTCGCTGCCAGCCTGGACCATCTCCTCAATCATCTGGTCGATGCCCAACCCAAGCTCTTCGATGTAGCCCCACTGGTACAGGCCGTTCACCAGGCGCGGATTGCGCGAGAAGTGCTCTTCAACGAGGTTGTCTAGCGTCATGTAACCGGGCAGGCCGCCGGGGCTGATGATCTCCAGCCGGTCGGCATACATGCGGATTTCGATGCGCCGCCCCTGGATGCGATAGTCGCGGTGGGCCACGGCGTTGACCAGCGCCTCACGCACGGCAAAACGGGGATACTCCAGCAGTTCTTCGCGTTCAAGCTGATTGACCGTGGCCCCGACGCGCATCTCTTCGAAGATAATGTTCCAGGCGCGCTCAATGACCCGCGCCGCTGGCCCGCTGATTTCGTCACGACGGCCGTAACCAATTCCCCCATCCTCGCCCCGCGGTTCCGTACCGGGAAACTTGACAAAGACGATGCCGCTTTGCGGAAAAAACATTTGCGGATTGCGGGCAAAGAGCAAAATGCCGGTGGTGGTGGGGTGGCCATTGCGGTCAGTGGCGCCGATTTCAAAGAGGAGTTCGCGGGTGGAGAGGGTTCGGCCCTGGCCGCGCTGCTCGCGGCGCTCCAGGTAATCCTGCACGATGGTGGTGTCTAAATCGGTGTAGCGCGCACCGGGGACAGGTTCGGTTTCAAATTCGGCCGTATTTTTGCTGTTGGCCAGATTACGCACTTCGTCGCCAGTAAGGGGGCGGTTAACCGTGCCGCTGCGCACGAGCACACGGCCGTCTTCCAACGTGTGCAAATCGGTGCTGCGCGGCACCTCAATACCGATGAGGGTGCCCTGCGGCGTTTCTACCTGCTGCCAGCGCGTGGGCACGGGCGGGTGGCAATGGCGGGCCGCTTCCAGCAGTGCGCCTTCGGCCTCTTCTTCCCAGATGGGGGTGGCGGGACGGCCGTTTTCGTTCAGCCCCAACACAATCAACCCACCATCGCCGTTGGCCAGCGCCACCAGGCACTCCGCCAATATTTCCACATCCGCTTCCGCCAGAAATGCCAATCTCTGTCCAGGCTTTTGTTTTAACATGACATAATTATACCAAAAGTTGTGGCAGTTAGTGTCACATTTTTAAGTAGGTAGGTAGGGATAGGAACGGCCGTTTAAGAAAAGGCTGTTGCCAAATTAATATAGGTGAACAACTTTGTTCATACATCCTTCTTTACTTGGAAAGTGCCCTTATAACAAAATACAGGCCCAAATAGCGGATGGTTTATTAACAAGTTTATGCTTACCTGATTCGCAATTGGGAAATCCACCTTTTGAGTAAAGTTCTCACGTCCAAGAAAAAAAGGCCATAGCCAGTTTGGTAACCAAAATATTTTTTCCTTATTATGCAATCCTGCCCCAACTACATCTAGTTTTATAGTATCAGGAGGAACAAAGGTAACATTCCACGCTAACGCAAGAAAACCCTTCGGACCGACCAGGTCAACGGCCTGTTTAGAAGACCTGTCAAATATTACTTTAACGTCAAATTTTTTGACCTTGGACCCATAGAACCGACGAAACCATAATTGATAGGGAAAACCATTCTGGTCATACTTTGCTACAACTTTTAGCGTTGTTTTAATTGTGGTCGCTCTTTCAGCAATCAAAATCCCCAGACGTTCTAATAACCAGAAAAGAGGGGCTAGCCAAATCGGTCGGAACCAAACTTCGGTTAATTCTCCCTCAAGAATCACATCATGTTCCAACTCTGGAGAATGAAGAAACTGGATTTTGAATGCTTCAGGCAAAGCCTCGATGTCCTCTAAGATTGGAGATAGTGGAGATTTCATTCACGCCTTACCCTTAAAATCCTCTAAATATTTGTCTTTGGTATCTAGTAGATAAATGAAAAAGGGTATCCACCAAATTAGATCGTTGGTCAGAATCAGCACAATGCTTCTTAATGGCCATTCTCCATTTAAAAAAAAGTAGGCCCATCCCAATGGGCCTAATATCTTTCCAAGTAGCCCAACAGCTCCAATCAAAAAGCCTTCGTAGGGCCTTCGAGCAACTTCAAAATAGAGGATTCCATAGACCCCAACCACCATTCCTAAACAGGAGAATATTTGAGGATGGTTTAACAATGGCAATTTTGATAATCGAAAAAACCATTGGGGATCAAAAACGCTGTAGAGTCCCCAAAACAAATTGTAGCAACCAGCACTTAAGAAGACGATTTGGTGAAATTTGCCACGTTTCATAGGTGCTTTACCCAGCTGCCTACTTTGTTTCTGCAGCCAAAACGGCCGCTCCCACAATCCCCGCCTCGTTGCGCAGTTCCGCCGGGACCATGCGCGCCCGCGTTTGGATGTAGGGCAGAAACTCGGCGTGCTGCTTGCTGATGCCGCCGCCAATGATGAACAGCTCCGGCGAAAACAAAAACTCCATGTGCTGGAAGTAGGTATTGAGCCGCTTGCCCCACTGCTTCCAGGTGAGGTTTTTCTCATCGCGGATGCGTTCGGCCGCCTGGTTTTCGGCATCTTTTTTCTGGTTGCGCAGGTAAACGTGGCCCAGTTCGGTGTTGGGCACGAGACGGCCGTTCACAAACACCGCGCTGCCAATGCCCGTCCCCAGCGTAAAAATCATCACCGTGCCCATCTGCCCCCGCCCAGCGCCAAAGCGCATTTCCGCCAGGCCCGCCACATCGGCATCATTGCCCAGGACCACCGGGCAGCCGGTAGCTTCAGCCATAGCATCCTGGCTGGCAAAGCCAATCCATTCGTCGTCGATGTTGGCCGCCGACAGCGTGACGCCGTTGATAACAATGCAGGGAATGCCTACGCCAATCGGGCCGCTGTACTCAAAATGGTCCACAATTTGCTTAAGCACGCCGATGACCGCCAGGGGTTTGGCTGGCTGCGGCGTGGGAATCCGCAGACGATCGGTTACCATCTGCCCTTGTTCCGTGTCCACCAGCGCGCCCTTAATGCCGCTGCCGCCGATGTCGATGCCGAGTGTGATCATGTTTTCCTCCGTATTCGGTGAACGGTAATCGGTAAACCGTTTACCGATTACCGATTGCCGACAACTGTTTTTCCATTTCGCGTACGGCCGTTCGCCCTGCCTCTATTCCCTCATCCATCCGGTGAAAATCAAACAGCCCAATAGAACCCATGTGGGGCTGCAACAATACTTCCGGCCGGGAGACGGCCAAATGTTTTTGCAGCGTTTGTGCCGTGATGATGTCGGCCACCACCGACATGATTTGCCACGTTTTGCGCCGCTGCGTCAGCGCCAGGGCGCGGCCCAGCACGCCTGTCGGGGTGGGGGCAGGTTTGTCGGGCGTGCCGTAGGGCGCCGTGTTGCTTAAATCCACGGCAATCACATAATTGGCCCCGCGTGCCCGGGCAATGCTGAACGGCGTATTATTGAGGATCCCGCCATCAGCTAAGACCATGCCATCCATTTCCACGGGGGGGAAGAGAATGGGGATGGCGATGGTGGCGAGTACGGCCGTAATCACATCCCCCTCATCCAAAATCACCTCTTTGCGCGCCACCAAATCTGAAGTAACCACGGCCAACGGAATGCCCAGCTCAGTAAATTTTGGCCGCCCAATGAAAGATTCCAGCAGTTGTTCAATCTTTGCTACGCCCGTAAGCGCGGGCAGGCTGGCGGCAAACGAATACATGGAGCTGATGTTGATCTGGGCGAAACAATCGGTTAAATCGTCACAGGTAAGGCCGGAAGCGTATAAAGCGCCTACCAATCCCCCAATGCTGGTTCCGGTGAGCAGATTAGGGCGAATGCCCAGCCGCTCCAGTTCCATTAGTACACCAATGTGGGCCGCACCGCGGGCGCCGCCCCCACCTAAAGCCAATCCAATCCTCATTTTATTTTCCTTTGCAACAGAGGTGCGAGGCACTTCTGCAAAGAGGTTTTCCTTTGACCCATGTCAGCACAAGTGCGTCGCACCTGCATCGTTACTTTCCTTTGAACTGAGGCGGCCGTTTCATCATAAAACTTTGCGCCCCTTCCAAAAAGTCTTCGCTGCTCATCAGCTGGCTCTGTGCCCAGCCTTCCAGCATCAAGCCACGATCGATGTCGCTCAGGCCGTCGATAACCCGCTTGGCCATGCCCACCGCCAGCGGCGCCGCCTGGTTGATTTCGCCCGCCAGCTCTTCGGCCTTGGTCATGAGCTGATCCTCAGGCACGACGTAATTGACAATGCCCCAGCGCTCGGCGTAGTCCATGTCAAAATGCCGCCCGGTGAAGATGAGCTCCTTAGCACGGGCCGGACCCACCAGCCGGGTCAGCCGCGTTGTGCCGCCCACGTCGGGAATGATACCCAGGCGTGTTTCCGGCAGCCCCATCTGCGTCCCTTCGGCGGCAATGCGAATGTCGCAGGCCAGGGCCAGTTCCATGGCCAGGCCCAGGCAGTAGCCGTGCAACAGGGCAATCGTGGGAACTTCCAATCGCTCCAGCCGGGTGTGCACCGCCTGGAAATCATCGGTGATGCTGCGCATGCGCTGCTGCCAGTGGGAGCCATAGGTTTGTGCCAATCCCAGCAGGCTGCTCACGTCAATTCCGGCGGAGAATACCTTGCCCTCGCCGCGGATAATGACAGTGCGGATGCCGGGGGTGCGATTGGCGGTTTGAACGGCCGTATCCAACGCCTCCACCAACGCCGCATTCATCGCATTCCGCTTATCCGGCCGATTTAGAATAATTTCAAAAATGGTGTCCCGCTGCTGCGTGAGGACTAACTCGCTCATGATCCCTCCGTCCAGGGGCCGAAGCCCCAGGCTAAAACCGTTCACCGATTACCGACAACCGTTTACTGATTAGCGCTCTGGTATGCCTCCAACTCCACCCCCAGCCCATCGGCCAGGCGGTTGACAAACGCATAATACCCCGTTACCTGGTTTATATCCAAAATCGCCGCGTCACTAAAACCCACATCGCGGAGAGCAATGACATCGGCTTCTACCATGTCCCAGGGGGTGAGCGTGAGTTTTTCGGTATAGGTGAGCATCTGGCGGTCGGCGGCGCTAAGGCTGGCGCTGCGCCAGTCGGTTTTGAGCGCTTCAACCAGCACCTTGTCATTGGTCAGGCGGAGCAGCCCGGCTCCGTGGTGCACAATTCAGTAATGGCACCTGTTGGCCGCCGAGGCAACCACGGCAATCATCTCCCGCTGCGCCCGGCTCAGGTCCGATTTGCCGCGCATAAGGTGGGCGTACAGGTCGTAGTGGGTGCGCAGCGACTTGGGATTCAGACTGTGGATGCGCAGGATGTTGTCCACCACGCCCACCGGCTCGATGTATTTTTCATACATCGCCTTCAGCACCCCGGTGGCTTCATCCAGCGAAATCATCTTAATCCAGGCCATCTTTCCTCTCCCAAAATTTTTAACCGCAGAGACGCGGAGGACGCGGAGAAAAAGAAATCTGCGCAATCCGTGGATAAACGTCGCGCCGATGATAGCATAAAGAGTGGGAAGGATGCAGGTGGTTGGCATAATGGTGTAGCGGGGCCACAATTGGTAAGATTTTTTGCCACAGAGAAAATTTTCTTCATGAAGACAACAACGAATTTTAGTAACCAACGAATAAAACCTGCCAGAAAAAAAATTCGTTAATTACTCCCATTCGTTGTAGCCTACTGATCCGAGGAATAGCATGTCTAAAAAAATCTACATTGCCTACACGGGCGGCACAATCGGGATGCAGCGGGTAGACGGCCGTTACCAACCCATCCCCAACTTCCTCCAGCAGCTCATGGCCGACAACCCCGCCTTCCACCACCCCGAACTGCCTCATTTCACCATCCACCAATACGATCCGCTGCTGGACTCGCCCAACATGACTCCTGGCGACTGGTCGCGCATCGCCACCGACATCTGCGACAACTACGACGATTATGACGGCTTCATCGTTCTACACGGCACGGACACGATGGCCTACACCGCCTCGGCGCTGGCCTTCATGCTGGACGGCCTGGGCAAGCCTGTCATCTGCACCGGCTCGCAGATTCCGCTGTGCGAGCTCCGCAACGACGCCCAGGATAACCTGATTGCCGCCTTACTGCTGGCCGCACACCACCCCATCCCCGAGGTGTGCCTGCTGTTTCACAGCCAGCTTTTCCGCGGCTGCCGCGTGGTGAAGGTGGATGCCGACGGCTTTGACGCCTTTGAGTCGCCCAACTGCCCGCCGCTGGCCACGCTGGGGATTGATGTGGAGGTGAATTGGGGATTGGTGAAACGGCCGTCCACACCCCTCCCGCCCATCAACCTGCAAACCATCCGCGAACCGGGCGAAGTCGGCGCACTGCGGCTCTATCCCGGCATGTCGGCGCGAATTTTGGATAACGTGCTCCAACCACCCCTGCGCGGCCTGGTGCTGGAGACGTACGGCGCGGGCAACGCCCCCACCAACGATCCCGCCTTCTTGCAGGTCCTGGCCGCCGCCGTGGCGCGCGACGTGGTGATTGTGGACTGCACCCAATGCCTGCGCGGCACGGTGGACCTGAGCAAATACGCCACCGGCTCCGCCCTGGCGGACATCGGCCTGCTCAGCGGCTACGACATGACCGCTGAAGCGGCGCTAACTAAGCTGGCCTACCTGCTCAGCATCGAATCAGACATTGAGGTGGTGAAGACCAAAATGCAGCAAAATTTGCGGGGGGAATTGACCCCGCCCTAAGGCAACTTTGCAACCCCTGGCCGGTATGCCCGTACTGTGCGGTGAGCAACGGCCGTTACCAACCCAACCATTTTCCCAAGCCATGGTGCCCCAAAACTGGTATTCTTACCCGGTTGTCACATCGCTGGCTTTGGCGGTGTTTAAAAATACGGCCTGATCCAATTACCAAATTACTCAATTACCCAGTGACAGATATTCTTATGAGCGAACCAATTATTGTTGTTGATAATGTTCACAAATCGTACCTGATGGGCAAAGAAGCCGTGCCTGCCCTGCGCGGCGTCTCGCTGGAGATTCAGCGCGGCGAGTTTGTTTGCCTGATGGGCCCCAGCGGCTCTGGCAAAACCACTTTGCTCAACGTGGTAGGCGGGCTGGATGAGCCCAGCCGCGGCCACCTCATCGTCGCTGGCCAAAACCTGGTCTCCCTCAACGAAAACGAGCTGGCCAGACTCAGGCTAGACAAGATGGGCTTCATCTTTCAGAACTACAACCTGCTGGCCAACTTTACCGCCCTGGAAAACGTGGAAGCCCCGATGGTACTGGCCAACGTGCCGCGCAAAGAGCGGCAAGAGCGTGCCCACAAGCTGCTGGACCGCGTCGGTCTGGGCGACCGCACCCACCATTACCCCAGCGAGCTGTCCGGCGGGCAGCAGCAGCGTGTGGCCATTGCCCGCGCCCTGGCCAACAATCCCCCCATCCTGATTGGCGACGAAATGACTGGCGACCTGGATTCCGAGACCGGTTTTGCCATCATGCGGCTCATCGCTGAATTGAATAAGGAAGGCATGACCATCGTCTTCGTCACCCACGACCCGCGCATGGCCGAATTTGCCGGACGCGTGATTGAACTGCAAGATGGCAAGCTGTTGAATGGAGCAGCCTCTTAAAATGTTTCACTTATGGGGAATTCACCAAACGAACTAGCGCGTGAAACGTGAAACGTGACAAGAAAGCCGTCACGTTTCACGTTTCACGCCTCACGCCTTGAATTCCAAACGATTATCTATGGTACTCAAATACGTCATCAAAAATTTCCGGCGGCGCAAGGTGCGTACCTTGCTCATGATGCTGTCACTCCTGGTTAGCACCGGCCTCATTGTGGCCATGAGCGCCACGGTGGAAACTGTGCGCCAATCCAACGTGGAGCTGATTGCCGCTGGGGTGGGGCGCTACGACCTTACGGTCGCCAAAACCGACATCAGCTCGGAGCCGTTTGTCGACGTGGATCGGGTCAGTGAGGCCATGCTGGCGGCCGATCCGAGCATTACGGCCGTTTACCCCCGCATCCAATCCATCGTGGAAATGTCCGGCAACGGCGAGCAGGCCAACGGCTGGCTTGTCGCCCTGGACCCCGCGGTGGACGATGTCGGCTTCATTGATGTGGTTGAGGGTGAGTATGTGCTGGGGGATAACGGAGCGGCCGTTTTAGAATCAACCGCCAACGCCTTTGGCCTGAAAATTGGCGACAGCATCGACGTCGCCTACGGCTACCCTCAACCCCGCGAAGAAGGCCGCCCCGAGACCGTGGGCAGCAGCCAGCAGCGCACCACCACCCGCTTCACCGTCAACGCCATCGTGCGGCAGGACGGCGTGGCCGATGCCGGTGTGCGCGATGGTCTCATCATCGACCTGGCCGATGCGCAAAGCTGGCTGGGGCTGGTGGGCCGCGCCGACCGGGTGATTGGCCTGGTCGATTCCCGGCTGTACCAATCGCGTGATTCAGAGGCCGCCGCCCTGAGCGTGCGCAACGTGGCGTCTAACGTCCAGGCCGCCCTCGGCGAAGAGTACCAGTACAGCCTGGACAAAGCCGTCATTTTAGATGCCAGCGCCCAGGCGTTTCTCATTTTGCAGGCGCTCATCAACACCTACGGCCTGATGGCCCTGGGCGTGGTGGGTCTGCTGGTACACACGCTGGTGATGACCAACGTGCAGGAGCAAAAACGCGAGATGGCCATCTTGCGCATTTTGGGCAGCCGCCAGAGCTACCTGTTCACCCTGGTCATTGGCGAGGTGGCGGTGATTGGCGCGGTGGGCATTGGTCTGGGCGTCGTTTTGGGGCAGCTAATCACCACCTACGGCGTGGTTCCCTTCATTACGTATCAAATGAGTTTGTCCGGCCTGACGGCCCGTTTGCAGCCAGCGGTGAGCATCACGGCCGTTCTCCCCGCCATCATTTCTGCCATTGTGGTGCTATTCTTGAGCGCCCTCAAACCAGCTCGTGACGCGGCCAACACCAAGGTGATGCACGCCATTAATCCCGGCGTGGCCGACAATTTGCAGCTGGAAGACCTGGCCGGGCTGCGCGAACGAAAACCAAGCGGCCGTATGTTCATCATCGGTCTCTTTCTCATGTTTGTCGTGATGATGACCGTGGGGCTGGACATCGTCTCTTCGCTGGGCAATCCGGCGGTCGAAGCCACGATTATTTTGGTGGCCGTCTTGATGATGGTGGTGGGTGTTGGCTTCATCTTCTTCATCACCACGGTGCCCTTTGAGCGGCTGATTTTGTTCCTCACCGGGCTGGCCATGCCCCGGCTGACCTACTTTGCCAAGCGCAACGTGGGGCGCAACCAGGGGCGCAATACGCTCATTTCCTTGCTGGTGCTGTTCAGCGGCGTGCTGCCCAGCTTTTTGGCCACGCAAAGCGCCATCAGTAACAAAAATTTGGAATCGGATGTACGGCTGAGTGCGGGCGCGCCGGTGGAAGTGGAAGTGTTTGGCGGCTTTGGCAGCAGCAGCACGGCCGCACTCAACCGGCTCAAGCCCAGCTTCATCGACGAAGAGCTGCTGGTGATTCCGGGCATGGACCAGGCAGTGGGGCTGACCTACGGCTACGGCACCCGCGTCAGTGATCCGGTGGGGATGCGCACCGGATCGATTTCGCTCATTGGTGTGGACGGCCGTCTCAACAACGTGCTGTTTGCCGATATGGTGGAATTTGTCGGGGGTGGTCCTGAATCACTAGACCAGCTTATGGACGACGACAACGTGGTGGTCATCAGCGAAGGGCTGGCCCAAGGGCTGGCCGTGCCGCTGGGCGGCATCATCAAAATTACCGGCGCCGGGCTGGATCATGTGGAGGAACTGCGCGTGGTGGGCATTGCCCGTACCCTGCCCGGCTTCCGCTCCATCAACCGGGTGCGCGCCCAAGGGGTGGGCGGCAGCGATGTATTCATCTCCATGGATGGCTTCCGCCGCCTGTCCAACGACCCGCTGCTGTCGCTGCCCGGCCCCGACGAGCCGATCATCGACCGCATCCTGGCCACCACCGCCCCGGATGCCGATCCGCTGGCTGTGTCTTCAGAGATGACCAACCGGTTCAGCCTGAAGTACAACATCTTCACCCAAATTGTGGAGGTGCGGCTGGAGCAGGCACGGGCCAGCCGGGCACAGGAGCAGGCATTTTTGCTGGTACTGACGGTGATTAGTTTTACAACGGCCGTTTTCGGCGTCTTTGCCGTGATTTACGTGACGATTTATGCCCGACGGCTGGAGATTGGCATGATGAAAGCCATCGGCACGCGCACGCGGGAACTGACCGGCATGCTCATTGTGGAGTCGATTGCCATGACGCTGAGCGCGGCGCTGGCAGGCATCACCGCCGGGGCGGCGATGGGTTACCTGTTTGCCTACTTCGACAGCCTCTCGGCGCAGCGGCCGATGCAGCTGGCGGTGGACACAACCGTGATGCCGTTTGTGGTGATCATGGTGGTGCTGGCCAGCATTATCGGCGCGGCCTTCTCTGCCCGGCGCATCGTCAAAAAACGCGCCATTGAAATTTTACGAATGTAAAGCTAACCGCAAAGTGCGCCAAGAACGCCAAGAAAATAATTTTTGCGTCCTTCGCGTTCTTTGCGGTTCAATGAATGGATAATGTCATGAAAGTGAAGAATATATTTGTGATTTTTGGCTTAATTTTGGTGATGGGAATGCTGGCCGCTTGTGGTGGGCAGGCGGGGGATGCGGTAGCCACGGCCGTTCCCGATGAACCCGCCGCCGAAACCGACGCGGAACCCACCGCCACCCGCCCCAGCCAGAGCGGTGTCACCATTTTGGCCGATGGCTCGGTGGTGGCGGTGAAGCCGGTGCTGGCCGTCAGCTTTACCGCCAGCGGACGGCTGCTGGCGCTGGCTGTGCAGCCCGGTGACACCGTGGCTGCCGGGGATCTCATCGCCACGCTGGACGATGAGGCGCTGTTGGACACCGTGACCAACGCCGAGTTCCAGGTGGCCCAATCGCAGCTGAACCTGACTCAGGCGCAGGCGGAGCTGGATCGTTTGCTGGAGTGGGAAGCGGATGAAACGGCCGTTGCCCTGGCCGAAGCCAATCTCGCCGCCGCTCAGGCGCAGCTGGAAAATGCTCAGGCGTCTGATGCCGTGGCGGGCAACAGCGTGACCCAGGCCAACGTCAGCGTGGCCCAGGCGGAACGACAGCTGGCCGACGCTCAGGAAGCGTACAATACCGCCTATGATCCGGGCCGCGAGTGGGAGCTGGGCGATCCGTTCCGCAAGCAGCTTTTGGAGAATGAGCGCGAAGCCGCCGAGCGCAATTTGCAGTTCGCCGAGGAAAATTTGCGGGTGGCGCGGGCCAACTACAGCCTGGCGGCAGCTGGCATCAACAACGACTCGGCGCTCAACGCCCAGGCGTCCGTGATTAGCGCCCAGCAGGCACTGGAGAACGCCCAAAAGCCGCCCACTGCCGAACAAATTGAAGCGGCCCAGCTGAGTGTGTCGCAAGCTGAGCTTTCTTTGCAGCAAAGCCAGCTGAGCCTGGAGCAGGCCCAGGAAGCGGTGGCAGATGCCCAACTGCTAGCACCAACGGCAGGCACAGTGCTCACTGTAGACGTGGCTGAGGGGGCAATGGTTGGCGCAGGGTCGCCCATCATCACCCTGCTAGACACGACGCAGCTGGAGTTCCACACCAACAACCTGAGCGAGCGGGACCTGGCCCGCGTAGCCCCTGGCCAAACCGTGCAGGTGACGCTGAAAGCGTATCCCAATGACGTGATTGAAGGTACGGTGGTGCGCATCGGTACACAGGCGACGGGCACGGTGGGGGATGCGGCCGTTTTCCCCGTCATCATTTCTATCAGCAGCGAATCACTGGACATCCGTCCCGGCATGACCGGCCGCGCGGAGATTGCGGGCGAGTAGGTTTTACCGCTGAGGTCGCGGAGCACGCTGAGTTTTTTAGCCTTACCTGGCGCCAGGGCAGCGCCTCGGCGCTTCGCGCCTGGCGCTGCCAAAAGTGAAAAAACCCAATTTTCTTTCCCGCACGGGGCGCGAAGCGCCCTCGTACGGGATGACAACTGAACGATTACAGCCCCTGCACTGGTAGGGGCTTTTTTTTGCGATATTGTCTATCGTTGGCCAATCCGCTATGATGGATTCATGCAAACCTTGACTGAAGATGGGCAACATATGGTGACGAAAATCGCCGACTGGTGCCGCAGCCAGCCAGTGAAGCTGTGCGTGCTGTTCGGCTCGCAGGCCACAGGCCGTCAGCGACCAGACAGCGATGTTGATCTGGCGATCTGGCCTTCACAAAAGCCATCGGCTCAGACCAAACTGGCCTGGCTGCGCCAATTGGAAACGCTGTTGGATAAGTCAGTGAATTTGGCCCTGGTTTCGGCGGATTTGGACCCGGTGCTGGGATTTGAGATTGTGCACGACGGCCGTCTCATCTACGAACAGCAGCCTGAACTGTGGTTCAAGCATCGCGCTCAACTGTGGCATGCCTACAACGACAGCCTGCCTTTCCGCATGGCGGCACGAGAACAACTGAAACAATTTGCCAGAGAGGTATCGCATGGCTCCTGATGTTCTGCTGCGCAAACTGAATTACCTGCGCCAGCTGTTGACGGACCTTGCTCCCTACAGAGATACCACGCTTGACGAGGTGGAGGCGGAGCACTACAAGCTGGAACGATTGCTTGAGCTGTTGGTCATGGTAGCCAGCGACATTTTGCATCATCTATTGGCCGAACGGGGGAAAACGGCCGTTTCCTACAAAAGTGCCTTTCAACTGGCCGCCCAAGAAGGCATGATCCCCGCAGAACTATCGGACCGCATGCAGAATGCCGCCAGTATGCGCAACGTGCTGGTGCATATGTACGAGGACATCGATTACGAAATCTTGCACCAAAGCATCCCTACTGCCCTGGAAGATTTCGCCCAGTTTGTGGCCATCTTTGCTGATGACCAGGCCCTCTAATTATTTGAGATTTACGCTTCTTGTTGGGCTAAAAAGCTGTAGCCGGTGCCCCAGTCAGAAATAATGTAGTGGGGGTCTTTGGGGGAGGCCTCAATTTTGCGGCGCAGGCGGTAGATGTGGGTGTGGAGGCGATCCTCAAAGGCATCGTCCATGGGCCAGACGCGCCGCAGCAAGAAGCCGTTGGTGACGGTGCGGCCCGCGTTGCGCATGAGGATGTAGAGCAGCTTGGTTTCGGTGGGGGTCAGCTGTACGGGGCGGTCGCCCACAAACGCTTTGCGGTTGGGGAAGTCCACCTGTAGATTTTCATCCACTTTGACGACGGGTTCCAGGGTGTAGGAGAAGTCGCCCATGCGGCGCAGCACGCGGCGCACCCGGGCAATGAGTTCGGCGGGGCGGAACGGCTTGACGATGTAATCCTCGGCATAGCGATCCAGGCCAAACACTACCGTTTCTTCGTCGTCGATGGCCGTAAGCATGACGATGGGCAAGTCGGAGAATTCGTGGATGGCTTCGCACAGTTCAAAGCCGTCCATGCCCGGCATGTTCAGATCCACGATGGCTAAATGGGGCAGCCCGGTGCGGGCAATGACAGAGAGGGCTTCTTCACCGGATACGGCCGTATGCACCACAAATGCCTCACGCCGCAAGGCCGTCTCAACAGCCCGTAGAATCGAGATATTGTCATCGACTACCAATACTTTATAAGTGGTGTCTTCGGTATTCCCAATTAGCATAACCAGAATACTAATACACCAAGGGGTAGAAGGCAACTAGTTTAGCACATTTGGATAATTGCTTGTTCTTGGGAAAGAAACAAACCGATTTATGGCAGCGCATCAAAAACGGCCGCAAAGCTCTCGTACGGTTGGGCACCCACAAACGTCTCTCCGTTAATGTCAAAAATCGGCTGGCTCAAGATGCCGCGGTCGCGCCGGATGGCATCCAGTTCCATCACCGTGGCCAGACCATCCGGGCCGTCGTAGCAGGCTTCAAACGTCACTTGATCGGCGCCGTTGGCAACGGCCGCATTCACGTAATAATCCCGGTCTGCCTGCCACAAATCGGCCTGGTTCTCAAACAAGTATTTGTGCATCACCCAGAACAGGTCCGGGTCTTGCTGGCCTACGCATTCGGCGGTGAGGGTAGGGTACAAGCTGGGGTTACCGTGGTTCAGCACAGGCCAGAAAACCAGCTTAACGCGCCCCGTTTCCACGTAGTTGGCAATGATGTCTGGTTCGGTGCCTAACACGTAGGCACGGCAGCTGCCTCAAAGGAAGTCGGAGTAGTCGATGTGGGTGATGGGCGCATTGGGATCACCCAAAAAGAAAGCGCCTTCGTCGGTACGGCCGCTTATCACCCTCACTTCCTCAACAGCAGATTCCTCAGCTGGCGTGGGTTCAGCGGTGGGATTGGCGTCCGCAGGCTGGGTAGGGTCGGGCACGGCCGTTGCCGCAGCCGCCGGTGTTTCAAGGCTGGCGACAACCGGCGGGGGGAAGGTAGCGGTGGGCAAGACGGTCGTTTGGGAAGAGGGTGAGGGAGAAACGGCCGTTTCGGCCGTTGGCGTACAGGCCGTGATTAACAGCCAGAGGAGCGCAAGCCATAAAAATCGCCACATGCCCACTAGTATACCTATCTGCACCGTAACAATTCTTACACGTTTATTAACTATGCCCGAGCGTTGAGGCGGCGATGGGCCACTTTAGAGCATGCGACTCCAGGATTTAGACAGAAGCTCCGGCAATGAGGGGATCATTGGCGGCCAGGCACCAGCTTCCTTTAAGCGTTTTATTTCGTCTCGGACAAAGTGTGGCCCCACCCCGTACTCATCCTCATGCACCGGCCAGTTTTTGTTGTGAAGCGTCTGCAAACAACTTACGTACAACACCATCGGATCAATTTTGCCCAACTGCACCTCAAACGAGTCATGCGTGTGGGACTGCCAGTGCGCCTTTTGTTCGGCCCACAAAATTTCTACTTCGGCCGTTAGCCACATGGGCAGACTGTGGGTGGTACACAAATCAAAGATTGGCGCCGGGGATGTCAGGGAACAAAGGGTGCGTTTCTGATCGGCAGAAATGCGCAGCTCACCGCCAAAAGAAAAAGCCTCCACTTTTTTATCGATACGGTCCACGATAAAGATGCGTCCCGCGCTCACGCGGTACTTTTCACCGGCGGTCCAGGGATGGCGTACCGTTAAATGTTCAGCACGAGCTTGTGAGGCCACTATCTGGAATTGAACCTTTGTGGGATCAAAATGCCGCTCTGTTGGTTTTTCTGTCAAAATCACATCGAGTTGTGGATGGCCAGGATAGTGGTGAATTTGAGAAGGGTAAAAGAAGTAACCCAGGTCGGGTTTGTGAGATATATCTAGCATAGGAACTCCCGGTAACGGCCGTTCCCCCTGCCCTCAAACGTATACAAAACAGTGAGAACAAGCCCCCGCAATATGCCTATACTGTACTTACTTTGAGGGATGCTGTCTAGGTGGAGCGGGATTCATTAATGCGGGCCAGCAACGCCTGCGAGTGCACAATACGCCGCACAAAAGAAGTTTGCATTGGTGGGTTGTGGCCGTCGATATAGGTATCGTACCTGTCGTCCAGCAGGTTGGCCAGCATGGCCATGTCCAACATCTGGTCGGCAGGGTTTTCGTAGCCAGGCGCAGGGTAGTAACAATCGCCCAGGAACATGACACCATCCTCCACCACCTTGATGACCGTGGAATCGGCGGCATGCACCCCGCCCACATGCACCAGTTCCAGCGACACATCGCCAAAGTCCAGGCAGTCACGCCCCTCGTAGGTGATTTCCGGCAGGACAATTTCAAACTCGGCCCAATCTTCGGCCGTCCAATCGAGAATCAGGTTGGGATTTCGCTCCACCTTGGTGCGCAAAAAAGTTTCACCAACATTTTCCTGGCGCATCTGGGTTAAGAATTGGTGACTCAGGCGATGGGCAATCGCGGGCACGCCGTAGACGCAGGCGCCAAACGTGTGGTCCCAATGGTGGTGGGTGTACACCACGCGGCTGACGGGCGGTGCACCCATGGCCGCCAGTGTCGCCTGAATTTGCCGGGCCAGCTTTAGGCTGTTGCCCGTATCGATGAGAATGGTTTGCTCAGCGGCCAGGATCATGCCCACCGTGGGCTGGACCCGGTTTTTATCCCGGTGGCGCGGCAAAATCCAGACGTGGGGGGAGATTTGAGTGAAGTTGAGCATGTGTGTGCAAGTTTGCCAGTGTACGAGTTTGCGAGTGTGATAGTGAGCCTGTGTGCAAGTAGTCAATTAATCTCACTTATCACTTTTTACTTATCACTTTTCACCCGGTCAAATTACCCGGTCTAACTTACAGTCCCCCTAACTCAGCTTTTGTCCGCTGTGAATGGCCACGGTGCCAAACATAAACAGCTTGTAGGTGACGTTTTGCAAGCCGGTCTGGCGCATGATGTCGGCCAGGGTGTCGGGGTCTTTGAACTGCTGGGTGCTGTCTGGCAGGTAGCGGTAGGCGTCGGACTCGCCGGTGATGAGCTTGCCCAGCAGGGGGATGATGGTGTTGAGGTGGATGAGGATAAACGGCCGTAACCAATTCCGCTTCGGTGGGCTGGATTCCAGCACCACCACCCGGCCACCCGGCTTGGTCACGCGCATCTGCTCGCGGAACGCGCCAGGCACGTCGATGACGTTGCGCATCAGGAAACCGGACGTGACGGCATCGAAGGTATCGTTGGGGAAGGGCAGCGCCAGCGTATCTGAGCCGACCCACTGGATTGTTTGCCGTTCCGGGATTTGCTTGCCCGCCTGCATCATTTCTACGGTAAAGTCGCCGCCCACGGCTTGCAGGCCGGGCACCTGGTGCAGCCCCTCCAGGGCAATGTCCCCCGTGCCGGTGGCAATGTCGAGGAGACGGCCGTTCTGCGGCAGATTCGCCTGCTGGATGACGTAGCGACGCCAGCGAATATCCTGGCCGCCGGTCATCAGCCGGTTCATCAAATCATAACGGCCCGCGATGCGGGCAAACATGCTCTGCACGTACTGTGCTCGTTCCTGTCCTTGCAGATGGGCCATGGTGAAACCTTCTTGAAGGCGAAAAGGGGAAGTAATTGGGTGATTTAGTAATTGGGTAATTGGTAAACTTGCCCACTCTTGCCAGTTGTTTTGGCCTTGATCATAGGACGTTTGCCGATTTTGTCCATCACTTTTGGCAAATGTGCCGTTAAAAAAACACGAATTAAGCAAATAACACAAATGGCACGAATTTACTGGAAAAATTCTTGCCATTCGTCAATTCGTCTAATTCGTGTTTCGCTTTTTTATTCGCTGCCGTCTTCGGGGAAAACGGCCGTATCCGTCACCAAATCCACCACTTCTTCATCGTCATCTTCGTCATCATCTTCGCCCGCAGCGGCAGCAGCACCGTCTGCGCCGAGCACTTCGCGCGCTTTGCTGGTGCCGGTGGGCGGGCCGATGATGCCCATCTCCTCCATGGCATCGATGAGGCGGGCGGCGCGGGTGTAGCCGATGCGGAAGCGGCGCTGCAGCAGCGAGGTAGACGCCTTGTTCAGCTTGCGCACCAGCTCAATCGCTTCGGGCATCAAATCATCGTTGATGTCTACCGGCGGCTCCTCATTTTCCATTTCCTGCAGCGCTTCCCACAGCGGCTGCTGCCTGGGTTCTGGTTTGCCTGGAGCGGGTGGTGACGGACGAGGCGGTTCCGGTTTGGGCTCGGGAACGGCCGTCTTGCGATTCACAATCGTTGGCGCATCTTCTTCAACGGGCCGTGGGGCGGGTTGGCTGGCCGGTTTTGATGCCGGTTTGGCCGCTGGCCTGCCCATGTTGACCACTGGCGCATCCACCGTCGCCGGTTTGGTGGGCGGAACGGCGGGCTTTTCGACCGCCAACTTTTCGGCCGCCGACTTTTCGGCCGCCGACTCTTCGGCAGGTGGCGGGGCAGTGACAGAGGAGCGCGACGGCGGTGTTTGTGCCGGAATATCAACCGGCTTGGGCTGCACGCTCTCGGCGGCGGAGACGAGGTTGAAGCGGCGGGCCGACTGCCAGTAGCCAATCAGCTTGTTCAGCTCGCCATCGCTTACAAAACAGCCCTGCGACCGGACCGGCGCAGCCGCATCAGGGCTTTGGTAGAGCATGTCGCCCTGCCCCAGCAGGCGCTCCGCGCCAGTCGAATCCAAAATAACGCGGCTGTCGGTGCTGGAGGCCACAGCAAAGGCGACGCGAGCGGGGAAGTTGGCCTTGATCAGACCAGTGACCACATCGACAGACGGCCGTTGCGTGGCAATGACCATGTGCATCCCGGTAGCGCGGGCCAGCTGGGCCAGCCGGGTGACACCGCGCTCCGTCTCTTCCGGCGAGAGCATCATCAAATCGGCCAGCTCATCAATGATGATGACGATGTAAGGCAGCGGATCGATCGACTTGTTACGCCTGGCCTTGCTGTTGTAATCGACGATGTTGCGCGCACCGGCCTCGGCAAACATCTTGTACCGGCTATCCATCTCGCGCATGGCCCACTGCAAAACGCCAATCACCTTGTCCATCTCCACCACCACCGGCGCGGCCAGGTGGGGAATGCCGTTGTAACCCGTCAGCTCCACGCGCTTGGGATCGACCATGACCAGTTTGAGCTGATCCGGCGTATTGAGCAGCAGCAGGCTGGCGATGATGGCATTGACGCAGACCGACTTACCGGAACCGGTGGCCCCAGCAATGAGCAAATGCGGCATGGCCGCCAGGTCGGCGACGATGGGTTGCCCGGCCACATCCTGCCCCAGCCCGATGCGCAGGGGGGATTTGAGCTTGCCGAAAGCGGCCGTTTCCATCACATCGCGCAAAGAAACCAACGCCTTGGCCGGATTGGGCACCTCGATGCCCACGTACCCCTTGCCCGGCACGGGCGCCTGGATGCGGATCGATTGAGCGTGCAGGGCCAATGTCAGGTCGTCGGCCAGGCTGGCGATCTTGCCCACCTTCACCTTGGTGCGCTTACCGCCGCGCATCTCCAAAAAGCTCGGCTCCACGCCAAACTGGGTGATGGTTGGCCCCTGGTTGATTTCTACCACGGTGGCGGGCGCACCAAAGCTTTCCAGGGTGTGCTCGATGATTTCAACCTGCTCACGGATGACGGCACCGCTGGGGTCCTGGTCGGTGCCCGGTTCCAAAATTTCGCTGATGACGGGCAGCTGCCAGTTGTGCTGCGGTTTACGGCCGTTGCTGCCCAAAAAGACCGGCGTGACGATGGTGGGCGTATCGGCCGGTTCCGGGGCTGTTTTGCCGCGCGCGGCGCGTACCGGTTGGACAGTGGGTTTGGGCGCGGGTTTGGCTTCTGGTTTGGCAGCGGCCGTTTCGGCCCGAACTGGCGCGGCGGTTGGTGGGTCGGGAATCAGGCGCGGCTGGTTCGATTCAGTGACGGGCGGGCGGGTCGGCCGACTGTTGGTTATGGGCAGATCGCGGCTGGTAGTGCGCGGGGCGGCTGTGGGCAGCGACGGCCGTCGTTCAAACAGCGCCTGCAAAAAGCGGCCCATATCTTCGCGGGTGACGCCCGAGGCCAGAATGGCACCAACAATGGCCACCACGGTGAGGGTAAAAACGGCCCCCAGGTTGCCAACGGCCGTCATCAGCACCGTGGCAATCAGGCCGCCCAGGTAGCCGCCGCCTTTCTCGGCCTCGGCAATCGCCCAGGGATCAAAAAATTCGTTCTCCATCAGCAGCAGCGTCACCGAGGCAAAACCTTCAAAGGCCAGGTAGAGCAGGCCCGCGCCGGTGATGCGGTAGGCGGGCAGTTCGGGCGGCTGCTCCATGCCCCACAGCACCAGGTACAAGCCCACGCCCCCGGTGATGAGCGGCAGGACCACGCTGCCCCAGCCAAAGGTGCGGCGCATCAGCCCGGCCAGCGCCGTGGTCAGCTGCCCCTGGTTGGGCGACAGCAGACTCAGCACCAAAATCACGGTGATGAAGATGATAAGGATGCCCACCATCAAGGCCTTTTGGGCCACATTGAGGCTGATCGGCTGGCGGGGCTTTGGGCGCGAGGTGGTTCTGCGGCTGGTGGTGGTTTTACGAGGCGTGCGTTTACCCGTGCCCCCACGCGTAGTGCGGGACTTGGCTTCAGTCTTGCGGCTGGTGGGTTTACGCGTGCTCGTCGTTTTTTTGGCCATAGCTCAGATGTTCCTATCGGTAGAGGGGCATTATAACATGGATACGGCCGTCCGTCAGCCGGGGGGAAATACAAACACGAATGAGACGAATGGACGAATAGCACGAATGTGTTTTTTTAGGCACTCATGCAGATGCGACGCACTTAAATGATGCCAGGGATTGGCAAACGCTTTTGAGAAAAGTGCGTCGCATCTCTCTTTTAGTTGGCGATGCGGGCGGATTGGATGCGTTTGGTGCCGAAGTTGATGAGAATGCCCAGCTTCAAGCCTGAGGCTTTGAGGTAAGAGCGAACCTGTTGTTTGAAGATGGGCTGTAAGTCGGCCACGGCTTTAAGTTCCAGAATGATTTTGCCTTCAACAATCAAATCCAGCCGGTGAGTTCCCACAATGTGCCCGCGGTAATAAACCTGAATGGCCTGCTGGCGGGCAATTTGCAGCCCGCTCTCTTGCAGTTCATAAGCCAGCGCTGCTTCATAAATGCTTTCTAAAAAGCCAGGCCCCAGTTCATTGTGCACCGCAAAAACGGCCCGCATCACGCTGTAAGACAGGTCAGGATAAATAATCCCCTTGTCCATTCTTTCTCCCTCCTATTCGTCAAATTCGTCCATTCGTAAAATTCGTGATAACTTTTTTGTCTAGGCACGAGGCCCACATTTTACAGGGAAGCAGAATGATTCAACAAGAACGCAGCGGCATAGTTTATTTTGAGTTTGAGAGTTTAAACGGCGACGGCCGTATCCAACATGCTATCTTTTCGCGCCACGGTGGGGTGAGCCAGCCGCCGCATGATTCGCTGAACCTGAGCGTGAGTGTGCCGGATGAGAAAACGGCCGTCTACACCAATCGCGCCCGGGCGTTTGGGCTGTTTGGGCGGCAAAACGACACGGTGGTGCACGCCCATTTGGTGCACGGCAGCCGCGTCGCCCGCGTCACCCAGGCCAACAATGGCACATGGCTGGAACATTTCGACGCCCTCATCACCAACGAGCCGGGCTGTGCCCTGACGATGAACTTTGCCGACTGCACCCCGATTTTGCTGTACGACCCGGTGCAGCAGGCGATTGGTTTGGGCCATGCGGGCTGGAAAGGGGCCGTGGTGGACCTACCCGGCGCGATGGTGCGCGCCATGCAGCAGCAGTTTGGCAGCGATCCGGCCGATTTGCGGGCGGGCATTGGCCCCTGCATCAGCTGGGAAAATTACGAGGTGGATGAGCCGCTGGTAAGTGAGGTCAAAGCGGCGTTTGCCGATTGGGCGACGTTGTTGATGCGGAAAGGGGGGAAGGGGAACGGCCGTACCCATTTCGATCTCCCCGAAGCCAACCGGCGCAACCTGGCCTGCGCCGGTGTGCAGCACATCGAGCTGTCCGGCCTCTGCACCGCCGCCCGCACCGACCTCTTTTTCTCCCACCGCGCCGAACGTGGCAAGACAGGGCGGTTTGGCTCGATTTTTGTCCTGGGAGGGGAGTGATAAGGTAAAAATTCTGGAGATGAAGCGTTGAAGCAACTTACAGGCAGACTCAGTCTATTGTTCTTATGCTTTATATTCACAGCTTGTAGTCGACAAGAGACGTTGCTGGAGCTTTCTCCGGAAGTGACGGAAACAGCATCGACCGAGTTAGCACCTTCCTCTACGGCGCGATTCACGGAGTACCACGCACGAGAGCGTTTCGTTGTTTGGGGGCGAAGCGAGGGGGAACCTGGTGGAAAATGTTGGGTCTGGCTACTTGATCCGGCAAGCCAGTTGGAGCCGATTCGTCAGGTTAGCGGAAAGCAGGACTGTAACTACGCCGTTGTTCCCGTAAACGATAAACAATATCTTGCGTCTCTGCCGCACTGGAACCCCAATGCCGTCGAACAACCAGCGGAAATCATCCTATACGACGTGACGAGCGATGGGGAACTGGTTGTTTATCAGACAATCCCAATGGGCGATATACACCTTTCCAGTCTCACGAATACGCCACAGTGGGCGGCCGATGGTTCGGTTTACCTGGCAGGTATCTTAGATGGGAAAGAGCAGATCTTTCGTTATGATAGTCAAACGGCCGCTATCGAGCCTTATCTGGATAGTGACGGTGGCTTCAGCACCAGCCCGCTTCTTTCGCCAGACGGCCGTTACCTGGCCTATCTGGTGGTTGAGAACAATGAAAGCAGCCAGTTATGTGATCGTCGCGACTGTTCCCGCCGTTATTATCATATTCGGGACATTGATACAGGACAGGACATGGAACTCCTGCCGCTTATAGAGCCGTGGATAGCCGGCGAAGCGTACTTCATGCATTGTGACCTGGACTGGTCGCCAACTTCAAGGTTTGTCGCCTTCAGCGTAGGTTGTGGCTTACAAGAACCCAGTTCGGTGGCTATCATTGACGTGAAGAATGGGCGGCTGGTGGAAGTGATCAACGCCCAGACCATCAGCAGCCACATCAGGCAGTACGAATGGCTCTCGGATGGCCGGTTGGTTGTCTTAGGCGATGTGACTTTTGCCCTGTCCAATGAGCAGTATGATGGCTATTTGTTCTACCTGGCTGCGGAACAATCCTGGCAACCGCTGGCCAACTTACCCCAACGGAATTTCCACAACAATGCTCAGGTAGCTTTTGGAGACTGGACAGAAGATGGCGCATTGGCTGTAGGTCATTCTCAAGTGCCTGGGGAGAAGAGGCGGGTAGAACTGGCTATATTTGCAGTCGAAAACGAGAGCAGCAATGGTCTATATGTGCAAACCCCAGACGAATACGTTGACCAACCGATGTGGTCTGCCTCAGGCAGTTTTATTGCATATCGCTCTGATAACTGGGAAACGCAAGCCTCGCTGAGCAGATTCACCATCATCGAGCGCACTGGTGAAACACTGCTGGATACGGGGATGCTTGAGGTGGTTTCGCCGCACTTTGCCTGGCTGCTTCAGCCCTAAAGAGAGGCAGAGGCTTTTTGATTCAAAATTTAACATTGTTTTGCTGCTGTTTGGCTTAATTATATTGCTAGTTAGTGCCCTGTTTAAATGGCAAAAGAGAACAGGCAGAATAACTCCACTTTTCACTTCTCACTTTTTACTTTTCACCCCTTCCTTTCCCCAACCCTGTACAAATTCGACCGCCCCTCTTTGCCTACCTGCTCAACAACCTCGCAGCGAGCCAAAGTATAGGTGATGCGTTGGGCCAGGTTGAGGTTGAGTTTGCCCAGCCGGGCCAGGTGGCGCGTGGTGAACGGTTGCGGCAGGTCGGGTGGCAGCAGCGTGAGCAAATCGGCGGGGGTAGCGAAGGTGTGCAGGCCAACCACCTCCAGCAGCCGGTGATCATGCAGGCTCCACCCTTTGCGCCGCCAGCTGCCCTGGCCATCGTCGCGCCACACTTCTTCTTGCCGGGTGAGCAGGGCACCCACCACCAGGTTGGGATGGCGCAGCAGGTACGGAATGCGCATCAGCTCAGAGAAGAGGTCGAGGGCCTGCCCTTTTTTGGGGGATTTGCGGCGGCTGATGGGTTGGCCAACTGCCGTTTCCCGCACAATCCACTTTTCCTGGGCAATGGGATGCAGCAGCAGCACCGGGTGATGCTCCAGCAGACGGCCCAACTTGTGTTTCATCGCCCCAAAGTGGCGCGTCTGAATCTCAATCAGCTGCTCGCCGCGCACAATGTCGATGAAAAAGCCGTCTACCTGCACCTCAAACTGGTCACCGGAACGGCCGTACCATTCCTTGATCCCCGCATGCAGCGACTTCTCCGCCAAAGTCCCAATCTCATTCATGTAAATGCCCATCCACAGATTCCACAGATTTCACAGATTGCTTTTTTCACCCGTTCACCCCTTCACCCCCTCACCTTGTCACCCCTTCACCTTGTCACCCCCTCACTCCTTCACATACACCCCCCAATCATCCATAAACCACCCATTGTTCAAGATGGCCCACCGCCCGCGCATGGCCGCACCAACCACCACGGTTTGCGGCTGCGTCACGGTGAAGGTAGTCTGGAAGCGGTTCTTTTGGCCAAAGATGGGCAGCATCCAGCCGGTGGTGCTGTTGCCCGCAATCAGCTTCACCTCGCCAGACAGCGGATCGGGGGCCCAGATTTTCTGGCCGTTGTCGTAGCCTACGACCAGGTCGGGGAAAACGTTGATAACAAGGAGGTAGGTGCCGGGTTGGAGGGAAACGGCTGTTGTCAGCTCAAAACTAATCGCCCCAGAATCTTTAAACACCTTCACCGTCTGGTCACCGTCCCAAATGAACAAATCGTGCTCGACAGGCGGCAAAAAGGCCGAGGGCAAGACGCGTGTTTCAGGCCGGACCCAGACATTCCAGGGATCGGGATCCAGGGCGTTGGCGCCTTCGGCGTAGGTGAACTGCCAGCTGGTTGGGATTTGCAGCTCAGGTGTGCCGTTGGGATGGTACCAGCTGCCCTCAAACGACCCGTTTGGCAGCAGATTGGGGCCAAGCGACGGGACCGTGATCAGTGGCAGATAGAGCGTGTGGTTGCTGCCAGCCTGGGCGTGGGGGGAAGGAACGGCCGTTACCCCCGCCACAACCATCAGCCCCAACAGCAGCGCAAAAAATCGTTTAGAAACTGTCATAAAAATCTCCCAATTTGCGTGGATTGTAACAGAACAGGCGTGCGCTTGACCAAACCGGGCAAGCCTGCTACTCTGGGGCATCATTTGTCATAATGTTTTAGACGCTTGTGATGAGGAGGAGTGTTTCCCATGAGCGATGCCGATATGAACATCTACGAAGTGGAAGAGCGGAATCCTGTAGTGCATGAACGTGAAGTGGTTGTGGTGGAGCGCCGACCGGGCACCCGTGGCGAGTTGGTGAAGTTTGCCCTTCTGGTCGTGGTGCTGCTGGCCACGGTGGTGATCATTGCGTTGTTACGGCCGTACATCTTCAACACCCTCGTCCCCGCCGTCCTGGGCGAAGGCCAGCCCGCTGCTCCGCTGGTCAGCGATGAAACGGAAGCCGAAACGATTAAACCCGAAGTGGAGGAAGATGAGGCCACGGCCGAACCGGCCGAGTCTGACGCCGCTGTGGAGGAGGGAACGGAAGAAGCCGGAGAAGCCGCAGAGGAGGAAGCGCCGACTGAGGATGCAGAGGTGGGTGCCGAACCAGAAAACCCGGAAGATTTCCCAACGGCCGTACCCTCCCGCACCCACACCGTGCAGGCCGGTGAAAACCTCACCGCCATTGCCCAACAGTACGGCGTCACCGTCCAGGCCATCGTCGCCGCCAACAAACTCACCAACCCAGACCGCGTCACCGTCGGCACCACGCTCATCATCCCGGAGAGTCAGTAAACGGTAGTCGGTTATCGGTGAACGGTAAACCGATTACCGTTTACGGATTACCGTTTACGGATTACTGATTACCGATTACCGTTTCCGGCGGGTTTTAGGCTTCACGCCACCCCGGTAGCTGGGCACTTCCAACAGGAAAAAGGTGCAGCGGCTGCCGTCTAACATGCGCGTGGCCAGCCGGGGATCAATCTCGTCAATCGGCGTGGCCGTGGTGATGACCGTGGGCAGGCGGGCACTGTAGCGGTAGTTAAACAGCTGGTACAGCTTCTCGCGCGCCCAGGCCGTGGCGCTTTCTGTGCCCAAATCATCCAGCACCAGCAGTGGCGCCGTTTTCACCTCGTCAAAGCGTTTGTCGTAGCGCATACCGCTGGCGGGATTAAACGTTGCCCGCAAGTGATCCAGCAAATCTGGCACCAACACAAAAAGCACCGGTTCACCCCGGTTGTTCACAAAGTTGGCGATAGCCGCCGCCAGGTGTGTCTTGCCGTTGCCAAAACCAACGCTGTTCAGCACCAGCCAGTCAGCTGGCGCTTCGGCAAATTCGCGCGCCGTATCGAAGGCGTTGCGCAGATTGGTGGCCTGGCCACGCGGCAGCTCCCGCTCGCGTAAATCAAAATTGTCAAACGTCTTATCGTGGTGCAGGCTGAGCATAGACAGCTCCGACTGCTCCTGGTCCACGCCCGCACGCCGGAAGTCCGGCGCGGCGATGTGCACAATTTGCACCAGGCTGGGGTCCACCATGCGCGAACGGATGCGGATTTCAATCGCTTCCAACTCCAAATTAGTGGTGACGACGGTGGGGAGACGGCCGTTATACCGGTAGTTAAAAATCTGGTACAGCTTTTCCTGGGCCCAATCGCTGTTGCTCTGCGTGCCTAAATCATCCAGGATGAGCAGCGGTGTGTTGCGAATTTGGTCAAAACGCTCATCGTAGCCGGTAGGGGAATTGGGGCTGTAGGTCGCCCGCAGATGGTCGAGCAAATCCGGCGTGCTGACAAACAGGGCCGGATGCCCCATGGCAATACGCTGGTTGGCAATGGCCGCCGCCAGGTGCGTCTTGCCGCAGCCGTAGCCGCCCTTCAACACCAGCCAGCCGTCCGGCTTTTGGGCAAAGGTCAACGCCCGCTCGTAGGCCATCTTCAGGTTGAGCTGCTTGCCGGGGGTCAGGCCGTGACCGTCGGGTAAAAAGGCATCGAAGGTGCAGCTTTGCAGTGCGCCCAGCTGGCTCAGCTTCATCAAGCCATCAATGCGGGACATTTCACGCTCGGCAGCACGGCAGGTGCAGGCCACCGCCCGGCCAAAGCGTGGGTCCGCCGGGGGTACATCGGGGATGATGTAACCGAGTCCATCACACAGCGGGCAGTCTGGCTGGCCCAGGCCGCTGGCTTCTGCCGAGTCATCGGGCAGAGCGTTAACGCTTGATGATGTCGCGATATTCGTCTGGGACTGATTGGCGTAGCTCTTTTTGAGTATCTCGCCGGCCGATTCCATCTTTCTTTCCTTCCTGGCGCCATCGTTCCAAGATAGACACAATGTAGCGCCACTTTCGTACGTTGTTGGCAACGGCCGCTTCAATGGCCTCTTCTATCCACCGCAAGGGATAGGTTTGCTCGGCGTCGCGCAGTTCATCGGCCACCATGGGCGTGAGGGGACCAATGTTTTGTTCGTAGAGGATGAAGATATTCGGCCGTTCCACCAGCAGGGTAATCGGCTCATCTGCATCCGGGTTGGGCCGCCACTCCCCTTTGGTGATGCCTTCAAAGGCAGCCCGACCTTTTTCCGTGTTAAAAAAGTAAAGGTCCATCTTGCCGTCGACACTTTCGATGTTGACATGCAAAAACGTGCCGCGCGCCACGGCCCGCTCCAGGCCATCCATCAGCGCTTCAGTTGCCAGGGTTGCTGTTGGCCCCAGCCCTTTGACAAACTCTGTATCATTCAAAAAGTCGGTCAGGCGCAGAAAGCGCACCATGCCATCTTTTTGCCCCATGGCCCAAAATGCATACAGCGTCACCTTCAGTTCAGCTATGTTGTCGATGTTGGGCATCAGGTCGCTAAAAAAAAGGTTGGGCACCAGGGTCGTGCGTAACTTACCGTCTGGGAAACCAGGGAAACCTTTCATAATGGTTAATTGTGAATTGTGAATTGCGAATTGTCAATGGTTGGCGAGCAGTGTTCGCAGGCTTTTAACCTAACCGATATGTTGCGAACGAATTCACCGTTTACCGTACGCAAAGCGGTTGCGCAGCAACATTACTGATTACCGATAACGGTTTACCGATTTACAGATTAATCTCCTGGCGCTGGAGGTTGCGGAAGGTGGCCAGTTTGCTGTGCCAGTAGAGGTCGATGGTGCCGGTGGGGCCGTTGCGGTGTTTGGCGATGCTGAGTTCGGCGATATTCGGCCGTTCTGTCGTCTCCGGGTTGTAATATTCATCCCGGTAAATAAACATCACAATGTCGGCGTCCTGCTCGATACTGCCGCTGTCTCTAAGGTCGGAGAGTTGGGGGTGTTTGTCCTGGCGCTGCTCGACGGCGCGGCTGAGCTGGGCGGCGGCCAGCACCGGGATATCCAGCTCGCGGGCCAGCCCTTTCAGGCTGCGGGAAATCTCGCTGATTTCCATGACGCGGTTGTTGGTGCTGTGCTCGGCCGACATCAGCTGCAGGTAGTCGATCATGACCAGGTCCAGCCCATGTTCGGCGTAGAGGCGGCGGCACTTGGTGCGCAGCTGGTTGGGCGTAATCGAGGGCGTATCGTCGATAAAAATACGCGTTTCCGATAAACGGCCGATTGCCTCCATAAAAATAGGCAGTTCGTGTTCATGCAGCTGGCCGCGCCGCAGCCGCTGTGAATCGATGCGGGTTTCGGATGCAATCATGCGCTGCACCAGCTGTTCGCCAGACATTTCTAGATTAAAAATGGCCACCCGCTTGCCGTACCGCATAGCGGCCGTTAGGGCAATGGCGTTTTGCAAACTGGTCTTACCCATGCCAGGCCGGGCCGCCAGAATGAGCAAATCCGAGCGGTTGAGGCCGCCGAGCAGGCGATCCAGGTCGGTGAAGCCCGTGGGCACGCCAATGACATCGTCGCCTTTCTCCATAAGGCGCTGGATGCGATCCAGGTATTCGCCCGCAATCTGCTTGACGGGCACCAGGTCACGCGTGGTGCGCTGCTCGCTGATGCTAAACAGGGCTGATTCCGACCGATCGATGACGACGTTGATGTCTTCGGCTTCGTCGTAGGCCAGGTTGGCAATGGTACCGGCTGCGCCGATGAGCTTGCGTCGCAAAGCGGCCGCTTCAACCAGCTTGCCATAGCTGCGGGCGTTTATTGCCGTCGGCACGGCATTGATGAGGCCGATGATATACGCCTCGCCACCCACATCCTCCAGCTGTTCGCGCCGCCGCAGCTCTTCCATGAGCGTGACAAAATCCAGCGGTTCGCGCCGCTCGCTCAGGCTGAGAATTGATTCATAAATCCATTTGTTAGCGGTGCGATAAAACGCATCGGGGCGCAAAAAGTTGGAAATCTCAAACAGAGTATCGGGATCAATGAGCAGAGAGCCGAGGACGGCTTCTTCGGCTTCGAGGCTGTGAGGAGGCAGGCGTTCGATTGTGCTCATGGATCAGATTTTAGAATGAAAACGTGAAATGCCCAACTGGTGCATTTCACGTTTAAGGTTCAGGATGCAGATTGGTGTTAACTGATGTTACAACACTACTCGTCGAAATCTTCAAAGTCGAGCGAATCAACAAAGTCTGTAAAAATATCCAGGGTCTCCGGTTCTTCGCCTTCGCCCTCTTTGGCCTCTTCCTGAAGAATGTCTGGTTCGGGCAGCACGCCCACTTCGTCCATCACTTCCTGGTTTACAAACACGGGCACCTTTACGCGCACAGCCAGGGCAATGGCGTCCGAGGAGCGGCTGTCGATTTCTTTGAGTTCGCCATTCACGTCAATAAAGAGGCTGGCGTAGAAGACGCCATCGTTAAGCGCCTTGATTAGCACATGGGAGACTTTGCCACCCATGGCGATGATGACGTTTTTAAGCAGGTCATGGGTAACAGGGCGAGCCATTTCCACATCCTGGAGTTCGATGGTGATGGCATCTGCTTCATAGGGGCCAATCCAAATAGGCAGCTGGCGTTCGCTATCAATTTCTTTTAGCACCACGATGCGATGTTGAGATACAAGGCTGATACGGATGCTGTCTACGACAACTTCGATCATGTTTACCCTCTTCATTTGGCACAACTCTGTCTTCCGATTGAATCGATGACAGGTGCCTGGTAACTACTAAGAACAGTGGAAGGTCTTCTGTTCGTATCTTGGGCATTGTAGCATAAAGTAAGAATTTATCCACGCTGCTGGTGCAATTATATCTCGTCTATTATCTTAGTTGGAGAGCACCCAGTTTTGGCCAAAGAGAGTAAGGGTGAGCTCGGTGAGGACGGCCGTATTCGCCCCGCTCACCTGCACCTCCGCCCGATCCCCATTCAACAGCACCCGCTGCACTTCATAGCCCTGGCTGGTGAGGGAACGAACCAGGTTCAGGTAGCTGGCCGCCAGGGGATCAATAAAGATACCGTCATTATCTAGCACACGGGTGACGCTGTCTAACAGCACGTTGGCTTTGTTGTAATCACCGGCGCGTAGGGCCACATCGGCCGCCTGAAGCATGACCTCCAGCGTTACGTTAAGCTCGGCCTGGGGATGGCGGGTGAGGTCGGCTGGATTGCCTTCGGTTTGCAGTGAGCCGGGATAGGGCAGCCAGGCCGTGAGAAAGTAAGCGGTGGGATCGTATTCACGCTGGTAGTGGCGCATGACGTTGAAGTAACGAATGGTGGTTTGCAGGTCGATCAGCACGTTGCGGTCTTCGGGCAAGGTGGCCAGGTAAGCCAGCCAATTGGACTCCGCCTGGGCCAGGGTGATGCCAAAATAGTGCTGCAAGTTCAGGTCCATGGCCTGGGACATCGTTGGCGCGTCAGAAGCGGCAACATCGGCGTAAAACTGCTTAAAAAGCGGCCAGCCGTACGTGTCGATGAGATAGCTCACAAACCCAGCCGATTCCAGATAGCCAATTTCATGCTGGACGGGATAAAAGTTATCGATGAGCTGGGCCAGGGGAACGTACTGGTCGAGGGTGACAAGCGCGGCGGCTCGCTGGTGGATGTTTTCCGGCTTATAGTGCCCGCCACTGCCCCACACAGCCAGTCCTTCGGCCAGGAAGGTGATGCGATCCGGGGCAAACTGGCGATCGATGATATGCACGGCTTCGTGAACCAGCACCTGCTCGAAGCCCTGGCTGGCGTATTGACGATCCAGGTAAGAGATGACCACGGCATTGCCAGCATAACCGCCCTGCCCTATAACCCGGTCGATGAGGTAAACGTCGATTTTGCGGGCGAGCTCTTCTTCCAGGCGAGCTGCCGCCTGATCGACGGCCGTTTCCACCTGCACCAGCAAATCGGGCAAATCCCGGTAAGCGGCCGTACCGCTCACCACATACACATTGCAGCAGTCAGTTTCGGCCGACACCCACGTGGCGTTGCGCTCGTTGGGCGGCAGTTCCAGCGGATCACGTACGGGCACGGTAAGCATCACCTGGTTATTTTCGCGGTTTTCATCGCCCGTGGAAATGGTGTCGTAGCGGTCCAAAATCACGTGCACCAGGTGCTCGCCTACTTTATCGGTTGTGTCCCAGGCCCACTCAAACAACCCCACGGCATCTCCGGCCAGGTTGGGCGAACTGAGGGTGCCTTCCGCCACATCCTCGTAATCGACCAATATATGCACCGTCACCGAGCGCGGATCGACATTTTCCGGCACGTGGGCCAGCACTTGAAAGGTGACTTTATCACCTGCGAAAATTTCAGGGACAGGGTAGAGGAATACGTCATCTTCTTCAAGGGAGAGATCGACTTGTGGGGGAACTGCCGTTTCCGTCGGTGCAGCTGGCGGCGGCGGTGTGTTAGTGGGGGGGATTTGGACCGTGGGACTTTCGGGCGAAACGGCCGTATTTTCCGGCAAAGTGGTGCTGGGCACGGCCTCTGTTGGTACCCTGCTTTGGGGAACGGCCGTTGGACTGCCGCAGCCAGCAAGGATGAGCAAAACGAACAATACAATCAACCCAAAAATTTTTCGGCTCATTACGTCAAACTCACTACACGCTAAAAAGTACACCAAGGATGAGGGGCAATTTTGCCTGGCAAAATTTTACCACCAACAATTTTAACGAATGACTCCAGGGGACGTCCCTTCAAGCTGGAGTCACTCAGCAACTGTTAAGATAATCTGGCGCAGTCCCCTGCCTCAGCCAAATAGGCTTTGCCAGGCGCTTTTCACACGCTGCCAGAGGCGCTGCCAGAAGCCGGTCGCGGGCGGCGGCAGTTCATCATCCGTGGGAGGTGGGACCGGTGGCAAAACGGGCGCCGGGTCGGGGTCGGGCGCCACGGGCAGTTGGGCGGGCATCAGCACATTGAGCCTGGTCAGCACCGGCTGCAGCTCATTGGCCAGACCATGCTCCGGGGCATTGCCCACCTCCCCGGCAAAATGCAGTCCAACTCCCTTGCCGCTGGCTTCATCCACCCAGATAGAGCCCGAGTCACCGCCCATGCTAATTTCTACATCGCCAACACCGGGCCGGGGCACAATACGAAAGACCTCTTGAATCACCTGCACGCCAGCCGCCCCGTAGTTCACCGCTGTCGACATTTTTATACCATCTATAAACCCTGCGGTGCGCTCCGTGGTACGGCCGCTTTTCCACACTAGCATACCCAACTGCGGCGCGGTTACGTCTTCGATTACATCACCATCCAGCGTTTCGGTGAGCACCTCACGACTGTTGTTTAGCTCGGCAACGGCCGCATCATACGGACCCAACACGCAGCGGCTCAAGACAGCGAAGGTATCGGAAGTGTCCCCGCCGTCCAGCGCACCGGGCTGCCAGATGGGTTCTCCAGCCACGGCCGAAGGGCTGCCGGCCAACACATGCCAGTTGCTCAAGGCCATGGGCTGCAAACTGTCGGCATCAAACACCTTGGCGCCCAGCGTGCCGGCGGTGATACGCGGATTGCCCACGCTGACCCCCAGCGGCACCGGATCGTAGCGGGCCTTGCGCGCCTCAGGGGCTGCTTCTAGCTGCGCCCCTCCGGGCAGCAGCTGCAGCCCATATTCGGCTTCGATGACATCTACAGGAATACCTTCGATCTCTTTGGGAAACAGTTCAGCGTCAGAGAGTTCTGCGGCGGGGCGTTTTTCGGCCACGTGGACACGAATAGAGAGCCTGCCGGTCATAAGCCCTTGTGACCATTTGAAGCCGAGGTCAACGGCCGTAACCCCTTCACGCGCCAGCCAATCTTCACGAACCGCGTTGAGAACGGCCGTGGCGTGTGCCATCTGTTCGGGACTAAAGGTACTCATTTGCCTGCTCCTTTGCTGACTGGTCATCTGGACACAGCTGCATTATACCGTGAAATCTCAAAGCGATGTCAGGATGATAAAGTTGCCCAATGGTGGAAGTCTAACTGTCACCGGTTACTCTCTACCTTACTCCCAATCGCCGCTTGTATCTATAAACCATTAAACGGAAAGCCAGCCTTTTTCCCGCTACCATGCCTACCATGACCCTTGCCAGCACCCCTTAGTTTCAGTATCCTATGCACACTGTTGCCATTGGTCGCAAAATGGTTTGCTTTCTTTCAGGGTAGTATGATGAATCTTCGTCGTTGAGTTTGTTTAATCCTTGGGGACTTGTTTTACCGCACGAACGGTCTGGTGTTGCTCCGTTTCATCTTAGGTAGACAGGCCCGTTTTGTCTCGGTTCCCTCTCCCCAGCCAGTTGGGGAGGGTTAGAGACGGCCGTTCTTGGGGAACGGCCGTCAGTATCGAAGAGGTGTAATGTGTTCAACCTTCCTGACTATCCAGATGTTTACACCACCCGTCACATCACCTGCGTCAGCTGCAAAGAAAAATTTGCCATCACGGAGGGAAACCAGGATGGCGAGCTGAAGGAGCGCAAGTGGCGCGTTTTGTCCCATTGGGCCAGCCAGATTAGCTTGCGCCACGAGGATAACCGGCAGCAGCGACCAGTGGTGCCACAGCCCCGCCAGGTTCCAGTATTGATGGAAAATACCACTGAGCCCGGCTTTTTGAGTCAACCGCCCGTGAAATTCACCCCCTACGATGTTCATTGCCCACGCTGTGGCGCCGACAATCGCAACTGGATTGCGCTGCAAAACACAAGGGTAAAGACCATCCTGCAAATCTACAAAGAACGCTTTCCTCAAGTCTTCTGGGCGATCTTGATCGCTGGCCTCTTTGCCGTTTTGGCGGCGACCACTCTGGCCGTTCCTATCCATTGGCTGAAAGTTACCGCGATGGTGGTCTTCATTCCGCTGTCGGTGTGGGGACTGGCCGTTGAGCACACCTCCAAGTGGAACGAGCTGCGTGAGGGACGACACATCGCCAGGGTAAAAGCCAATGCGCCGGACGTGGAACGTACCCTGTGGATTCGGGGGTTCGCCTGGGTGACATTGGCTTCATTCGCTGTCCCCTTGCTTTTCTTCTCTCTCCTGCCCCGGGCAGCCTTGTTTGCCCTTGAAGTTGTAGAAATAACTCCAGAGGAGGAAGTGAAGGAAGTATCGGCCAATGTGGGGGAGTTGGTTAACCAAAACCTGGACTCTACGGCCGCAAACCTGGAATCGATTGCCAACGAGATGGATGAGCTTTTAAGCGATATGCCCACAGATGCCTCGCCACAGTTTGAGGAAGAAGTGGCTACTTTTTCCGATAAGCTATCTCAGATTGCATCGGCCGCCCTACGTGAGCTGAACGTGGTACGCCAGGAAAGCGCTCCCCTCATCGAAGAGCAGCGCACGCAGGAATTAGGCAGGATAGAAACAGCCCGAGAACAGGCCTTGAACGAGTTCACTGAAGGAATCCTGGGCGATTTTCGCTTCCTGCTGCTGTGGAGCATCCTCATGGGGCTGCCATTATTCTTTTCTGTCTTTTTCATCATGAGGGCCATCAAAGAGTTTGTCAAAAAGGTGGACCAGCAGCTGCCACCGCCTATTTTTCATTCGGTGGCGGGCATGACGCGCATTGTGGGCTGGGAGGCCAAGCAAGCACTGGAAATTGAAGGCACCATGCACCATATTCAGTGGGTCAACGTAGAACGCAATGCCGAAGGGGGCATTAATCTAACCGGACTGCATCGTGATCCACCCAACTTTGATTCTCAGGGCCGGGCCGTCGGCGAAACGGTACGCGCCCAAAAACACTTGGTGGAGACAGACATGTGGGGCCGCATCATACGGGCCACCATTCACGACACGCGGGTGCAGCGCCCGGCAGGCGGACCAGAATTTGTGGCACCGCTGCCTATGTTCCATGACGCGCCGGTCGCAGTTCGCCCGCCTAACCGTTGATGTGAGGAAACGGCCGTATCCCACCACCCTCGCCCAAACCGATACGGCCGTTTCCCATTTCCCCATTTTTGCCTATCGCGTATAATCTCCCCTCGACAACCAAACCGTTACCAACAACTAAGAGTCTAGCCATCGCCAGGAACCGCAAACCCCTGGCCAGCCCGGATTCACCTCAAACAATCTTTGCGGGAAACAGACCGTTTCGCAAAAATCGACCTGCTGTTTTTCGTGACAATACCCAAGGAGAGACACCCATGAGTTATGCCAAAATAGAAGTCCCAGAAGGCGAAAAAATTACCTATTCCGACGGTAAACTGCACGTCCCCAACAACCCCATCGTGGCTTTCATCGAAGGCGATGGCATTGGCGTCGACATTACCCCGGCTTCGCTGCACGTGTGGAATTCGGCCGTGGAAAAAGCGTACGGTGGCCAGCGCAAAATTGCCTGGATGGAAATTTACTCCGGCGAAAAAGCGGCCGAATTGTACGACGGCAACTACATGCCCGAAGAAACCTTCGACGCCATGCGCGAATTTGTCGTGGGCATCAAAGGGCCGCTCACCACGCCAATCGGCGGCGGCTTCCGCAGCCTGAACGTGACCCTGCGCCAGGTGCTGGACCTCTATGCTTGCGTGCGCCCGGTGCGCTACATTCCCGGCACGCCCAGCCCCATGACCCATCCCGAACGCATGGACATCGTTCTGTTCCGCGAAAACACGGAAGACGTCTACTCTGGTGTGGAATTTGTAGCCAACTCGGCCGAAGCCAACAAGCTCATCGCCTTCTTGCGCGATGAACTGGGCAAAAACGTGCGCGAACTGTCAGCTATCGGCATCAAGCCGGTGAGTGAATTTGGCACCAAGCGGCTGGTGCGCCAGGCGTTCCAATACGCCATCGACCACAACCGCAGCACGGTCAGCCTGGTGCACAAAGGCAACATCATGAAGTTTACCGAAGGCGCTTTCCGCGACTGGGGTTACGAGCTGGCCCGTGACGAATTTGGCGCACAGCCGCTGGATGGCGGCCCCTGGCACACCATGAAAAATCCCAACACCGGCCAGGAGATTGTCATCAATGACGTGATTGCCGACAACATGCTGCAGCAGCTGCTCACCCGTACGGCCGATTACGACGTTATCGCCACATTAAACCTGAACGGCGACTACATGAGCGATGCGGCCGCGGCCCAGGTAGGCGGGCTGGGCATGGCCCCTGGCGGTAACATCGGCGACGGCGTGGCCCTGTTTGAAGCCACCCACGGCACCGCGCCCAAGTACGCGGGCAAAGATATGGTCAATCCGGGCAGCCTTATCCTCAGCGGGGTGATGATGTTGGAGTACATGGGGTGGGTCGAAGCCGGTGAGCTGATCGTGAAGGCCATGACCCAAACGATCCAGGACAAAACCGTCACCTACGATCTGCACCGCCAGATTGAAGGCGCTACCAAGCTGTCCTGCTCCGAATTTGCCCAGGCCATCGTCAACAACATGTAAAAAACAAACCGCAAAGGGCGCGGAGAACGCAAAGGAAAATCAAAAACTTTGCGTTCTCCGCGTCTCCGCGGTTTTTTTATTCCACAACTTCTGTTTCTAGCCGCTGCGCCACGCAGAGCGTGCCATCCTCCAGGCACACGTCCACCACGCCCGAAAATTCTCCCACGGTTTCGCCCACAAACATCAGCTCAATGGCCTGGCTGCGCAGCGCCGGAAGCTCCGTCTCGAAGCGGTAGCTGGCAAAATCGGTCAGCGGCAGCGACTGCACCGCCTGGTAAGCCGGTGCGCTGCCGCTCAGGCGCACGTGGTCCAGGTAGTTGGTGTCCAGATCGATACTGTGCAGCACCTGGCTGCTGGTGATCAGGCTGGTCACCTGGATAATGACGGCAAATGGCTCATTTAATGTTACCTGCTCCGGCGCGTCGATTTGCACCTCGATGGTGGTGGGTTCATTCAGCACCGTGCCCCACATCAGGCGGCTGATGACCAGCACAACGGCCGTTCCCAACACACAAACGGCCACAACCACCCCCACCAACTTCAACACCCGTCCTCGTTCCATAGCACATCCTCCCTAATCTGCCAGCTGAATCCCGGCCTCGTTCAGCCGCTCGTGCACCAGCGCCAGCAGCCGGGGGCGCATCTCCGCGCCCATGGCGTATTTGGCCTTGGCTACCAGCGTCAGCTCCGTCTGCTGCCCCAACGCCCCCGATTGGCTGATAATTTGCCACGGCTCCAACAGGTTGGGCAAAATAAGCAGCGCTTCCTTGCCCAGGTCTTCCAAAATGGGCAGCGCCTTGCTCAAATCTTCCGCATTGAGCTTGATCAGCACGGTAGCGGGCGAAAAACGGCCGCGGCTAAAGTTGCGCACAATGCGGATTTCACCGTTGGGCACCACAAAAATTTCGCCGCTGGGCGAGCGCAGCGTGGTGGTGCGCAGATTCACCGTTTCCACCACTCCCTCGTTGCCCAGGATGTCTACTTTTTCCCCTACATCAAAGGTGTCTTCAAACAAAAAGCCAACGCCGGTGAGAAAATCGCTGACCAACGGCCGTGCCCCCAGGCCAAAAGCGGCGGCAAACAAACCCACCATCCACACCAGCGTCTCGCCATCGATAAATAAACTGAGGCTGAGCAGAACGGCCGTTACCACCGACAAAAAAGTAATGGCACTGGCCACCAGGCTGGTCAAGGTGTTCTGTCGCTCCAGGCGCAGCTGCCGCCGCTTGTTGGCCAGGCTGCCAATACGCAGCACCCGGCGCGCCAGTCGGCTCGACAATCTGTGCACCAGATAAGCCAGCAAAAAATAAACGGCGATGTGCACCACGTCGCTCCACAAAGTCTCAGTTGTCCAAAAGGTTACAAAATCCTGCCACATACAAACCTCCAAGCAGACATTTTAGCATCAAGTTAAGAATCATGGCGAACGGGTAGAAGTCTGTCAAATTCCTTGACCAAAAAATAAATCCGCTTACCATATTGTTATGACAAATAACGGCGGTTACAGACTAGAGTACCTGGAAAAATACCAGGGCCGTCCCCAAAAGCCATCTGGCAACAAAAACAATCCCGACAAAAAACCGCGTGGCTGCCTGGCCAAAAGCCTCATCGTGCTGGTGCAGCTGAGCCTGATTGGCCTGCTGTTTGGCGTGCTGGCCTTTGTCGGCGCCTACGTTTACCTCAGCAATGAGTTGTCTGACTCGGTTGACCAGGTGCTGGCCTATCGCGGCACGGGCGTGGGCGGCACACCGCGCTTCTACGACCGCAACGGTGCGCTGCTTTTTGAGCTAACCACCACCGAAAAACGCCTCTGGCTGGCCTACAACGAAATCCCGCGCTCGGTCATCGACGCCACGGTGGCCGTGGAAGACGATACCTTCTGGACCAACTATGGCTTTGATCCGGCCGCCATTGGCGCGGCGCTGCTGAACAATTACCGGAACCAGGACGGCCGTCCCGTCGGTGCCAGTACCATCACCCAACAACTGGTACGGCATATCGCCTTCACCTACGAGGAGCGCGTCAGCGTGAGCTACGAACGCAAACTGCGTGAACTGTTCCTCGCCTTCATCATGACCCAGCAGCGCAGCAAAGAGGCCATCGTGCAGATGTACCTCAACGAAATTTACTACGGCAACCTGGCCTACGGCATCGAAGCCGCCGCCCAAACCTACTTTGCCAAATCGGCACAAAACCTGACGCTGGCCGAAGCGGCTTTTCTGGCCGGGCTGCCGCAATCACCCCTGGATTGGGACCCGTACACCAATTTTGAGGCGGCCAAGGCGCGCCAGGAATTTATTCTGGACTTGATGGTGGACGAAGGCACCATCACCCCGCTGGATGCGGAGATTGCCAAGGGGGTCACCGTGCACATTGCCCCGCGCATCACCGCCAACGAAGCAGCGGGCGAAGTGACGCTGGAAGCGGCCCACTTTGTGCTGTACGTGCAAAACGAGCTGGAAAAGCTGTACGGCCCGGACGCCATTGCCCTGGGCGGCTGGCAAATCACCACCAGCCTGGACCTGAATATGCAAAAAATGGCGGAAACGGCCGCACGCCAACAGGTCGCCGCCCGGGCCGCCGCGCACAACGTCAGCAACGCCTCCGTGGTGATTCTCAAGCCCAACACCGGGGAAATTTTGGCCATGGTGGGCAGCCTGGATTACTTCGACGAGTCGATTGACGGCCAGGTGAACGTGGCCCTCAGCCCGCGCCAGCCGGGCAGCAGCATCAAGCCCATCACCTACGCCACCGCCCTGCAGCGCGGCTGGTCCACCGCCGATGTGCTGTGGGACGTGCCCATCGAGCTCGACCTGGGTGACGGCGAAAAGATGACACCAAGGAATTACGATGGTACCTACCGCGGCCCGGTGCTGTTCCGCGACGCCCTGGCTAACAGCTACAACATCCCGCCGGTGCAGCTGCTGCGCGATGTAGGCGTGCCCAACTTCATTGCCACGGCACGCAGCATGGGCATTGAATCGCTGCGCGAGCCACCCGGCTTTTACGGCCTGGCCCTCACCCTGGGCGGCGGCGAAGTGCCCCTGCTGGAAATGACCCACGCCTTTGCCACCCTGGCCAACCAGGGGCAAAAACCACGCCTCACCGCCGTGCTGCACATCACCGACAGCCGGGGCAACGTGATTTTTGACGCGCAGCAAAACCAGCTGCCCGCCGTCAACGCCCTGGACCCGCGCATCGCCTACATCATCACCGACATTTTGGATGATGACCAGGCGCGGGTGGCGGCGATGGGCTACAACAATCCGCTGGAGCTGCCCTTCCCTGCCGCCGTCAAAACCGGCACCACCACCGATTTTCGCGACAATTGGGTAGTAGGGTACACACCGGGCGTGGTAGTAGGCATCTGGATGGGCAATTCAGACGGCCGTCCCATGGTCAATTCCTCCGGGTTACAAACCGCCGCCCCGCTGTGGAACAACATCATGCAAACCATCTACAACGACCCGACCATGATGCAAAGTTTGTGGGTAAACGGCCGTCCACCCGCCACCGGTTTCGTCCAGCCCCAAGGCATTGAGCTGCGCCCGGTTTGCCTGCCTTCCGGCACGGGCGGCAGCCGCTGTGCCGCCAGCCGCAACGACTGGTTTATCGTCGGCGCGCCCACCCACGGCAATGCCCGCATCAGCTACAACCCCAACATGGGCGAAAACTTAGGCGCATGGACCCTCTCTACCATGTCCATGCCTGCCGACGAAGGCCAGCGCTTTCTGGACGCCCAGCCAGCGCTGAGCAACGGCAGCAAAATCCCCCGTCCCACCGAGTGTGTCATCAACAGCACCAGCCCCCCGGCGGGCGCCACCGTGCGGCTCTACCTGCCCGTGCCCCCGTTTTACCCGGATGAGATCAAAGCCCGGCAGTGGGCACAAAGTTCCGGCTACCGCATGGCGCCTGCGGCCGTTTGCCCCCTCAGCGTCATTCGAGGTTCGTCTTCACCCTTGCCCACAAGCACACCGGGGGAGTGAGTGATAAGTGAAAAGAGGCTCACTTATCACTTTTCACTTTTTACTTCAGTTCTGCTAAATCCAGGCGCTATTCAGCCGCTTCGAAATTCAACACACCGTCCGGGGTATGCAGGGTAAGCTGGTTGCCAGACAGCGTGTAGCTGGTTACCTGGGCCAGAGCGGCCATAAAGTCGGCCTCCTGCTGCATCATCGCTTCGTCGGCGCAGGCCATAAGCGTGCTGGCCAGCATGCCCACCGTCATCGTGCCGTCCTCGCCAAGCGTGACCTCCCCCGAGTAGCTGTTGCAGCTGGCATTGCCGCTAACTTGCCCTTCCGCAAAGTTCAGCGTGGGTGCGGAATTGGGCAAGACGGCCGTTACGTTACCCTCCACCCCAAAGGAAACCAGGTTCCAACTCGTGCCTTCCAGGTTTGCGCTCTCATCAGCCTCCCCCGAATTACAGCCCACTATTGTGAGCAAAAACAGCAAACTCATCACCATCATTTTGATCAATTTTTTGGGCAACTTCATTTTTAATTCTCCTCATTTCTAAAGGTGCGACGCACTTTGGAAATGCGTCGCACCTGAATACAGCTACTCAACGCCGCAACCGGGAAAAAAGTTCCACACCTGGACAAAAAAAGGACACTCACGGCAGGAGTGTCCTTTTTACGAGGTTGCAATTGCCCGGCGCACAGCGCCAGTCCAGGATCGTTGGCATCAATGATGATGGCCATCTCCCCCATGTGCGTGGCCGTGGGCCAGTTCTTCGGCCGTCGCCGCCCGAATGGCGGGAATGTGGACCTCGAAGTGCAGCGTTTCACCAGCCAGCGGGTGGTTGAAGTCCAACATCACTTCTGTTTCGCGGATTTCGGCAATGGTGGCGTCGAATGGTTCGTCCGTTTCCACGTCGCGCAGGCTCAACTCCAGCCCTTCTTCCAGTTCCAGGTCATCGGGAAACATGGAGCGTGGCACAATTTCAAAGGCATCCATGTCTACATCGCCATACGCTTCGTCTGGCGGCACAACCACCGTTTTACGGTCGCCGACGCCCAATCCCACCAGCGCTTTTTCCAGGCCGGGGATAATCTGGCCGTAGCCGTGTAAATACTCCAGGGGGCCCTCATCGGTGGAGGAATCGATCACTTCACCGTCATCCAGGCGCAGGGTGTAATCGAGAGTCACCACAACGCCGTCTTTCACTTTCAACGCTTCGCTCATAATAATCTCCCTGTCTCCGTGTGCCCATTCGCAAAAAAGTTAACGGAAATGGCGAAGGGGCACTAAGAAAAAGAAAGACTTTCGCCCTTTGACAGAACGAAAGTCTTCACACTACAACTTTTAACTTGCATTACCTGTAGCCGGGCGACTGGATCGCCCAAACACAGGACTAAACGCGCGTTTTACTTTAGACGGCCGTTACGTTCGCAGCAGCCGGACCTTTGGGTCCCGCTTCGATGCTAAACTCGACACGTTGACCTTCATACAAGGTTTTACGGCCGAAACCATTGATGGCCGAATAGTGAACGAACACGTCGTCCCCACTATCCGTAGCAATAAAACCAAAGCCCTTCTGGTCATTGAACCATTTGACGGTTCCGGTGGTTGTTTCAGACATTGAAAAAGAATCTCCTTGTGGTTCTATGGTAAACGGCCGTTTTGTAACCACATCTATTTTTCTAAATTTGGCCGTTTACACTGCGGTCCTGCCCAGAAAAAAAAGCACTGACCCGACTTTTTCCGTCCAGGTAGTGCTTTTCGTAATCCAGGACAAAACTCGCAAAATCTACGCAAATAGCGTACACGATTCTCCAATTTCCGTCAATATTCCCCCAAAACTGGCCCTGAGCAGTAGAAGAAGCTAGCAAAACGCCTTGCTCATCATTCAAAGAATGCCTGGACGGCATCAACCACCGCTTGCGGCTGATCAAACATGATAAAGTGGCTTGTATCCGGTACAACAATTACCTGAGAACCAGGGGCGGCCGACGCCACCCAGTCAGCGTACCAGGCCACACTAGTCTCTGCATATCGTTGGGCCATCTCGGCAAAGCCTGGTGGCGCGTCCTCTGTAGCCAAAATGTCGGCTGATTGCAGCACCACCACGACGGGTTCTACGGGCAGGGGCGCAGTGGCCAGAACGCGCTGGATGTCGTCGGTGGTGGCCGTGGAATATTGGCTCGCCCAGGTCCGAATTGATGTCCTGGTGCGCGCCGTTTCAGATACCAGGCTGTAGTACGCCACGTTTTTGATGCTGTCTGGCATTGGCCCCTGCATCTGGCCAGCTAACGGCCGTGCCACCCCCGTCGCAATCAAAAAATCGGCCATCCCCTCCGATAAGCCCAGTGGATTGTCAGGCGTGTACCATTCATTCTCGATGTCCGTCAGCAGTGAACCTTCAATCGATACCATGCCGGTCACGGTGATTTGACGGCCGTATCGCGCATAAAAATCATAAACCGGCAGCATGCCCGCCGAAAAACCAACCAGCACAACCTCCTCTTCACCCAGCGCAGTCAGAACGGCAAAAAGATCGTCGGCCATGGTTTGCGGCATGATGGTTGGACCAGGCTCACTCCAGGCATAACCCGCCGGATCAAAGGCAATCGTGCGGGCAAACTGAGAAACATCTGGCTGAACCGCCTGCCAGATGGCTGAATTGCAGCCAAAACAGCCCACAAAAACCACAGCCGGACCATCGTAATCGGCGCCCTGCACGTAAACGTGCACGTCACGGCCGCCTACATCAATCAGTTGTGAACCGGCTGGTAAAGGGGCTTTTGCCAGGGCGTTGTCCCGAATGGAAGCATTCAAAGTAGTTACAATCAGGCCAAGAACAAGCAGCGCCAACAAGCCACCAGCGATGCGCAGCAACCAGCGCCAGCCTACACGCTTCTTTGCAGTCATAAAAATCATCCTTGTTGAATTTGATCAATGATTCAGGACTTACACACTTACAGAATTATGAGCCGCGAATGACGCGAATTTTCACGAATTTCTACCCAATTTCGCGCTAATTCGTGAAATTCGTGGCTAAAAAAACCCGTCTGCGTAAGTCCTGTGATTTTTAAGCCAGTTGGGGTGGGTGCTCATTGGGTGGGCGGAAAGCGGCCCGGGCAAACAGCAGGGTAAGCGTCGGCCAGATAACAATGTGCCCCAGCATGGCCAGAAGCGACAATACAAACACAACTGTCTCAGCGCCGGTGTTTGTCGCCAAGCCGGCCAGGCCAATCGGTAACGCCATGAATACCAGGCAGCCAGCCAGCGGCTTACCGATACCATACAAATTTTCTGGCGTTCGCCAGAGCAGCCGGGCCAGCACCAGACCCGTGATACCGATGCCAATTTGCCCTGCCCAGGCCGCGATAATCAACCCTTTGTCGAACGCGGAAACGGCCGTCCCCAAAGCCCGCAGCGAACCCACATACAGCGGAGCATTGTAAACCAGCAAACTCAGCGTATCGGCCGTTAGCCACAACACGTAACTGCCAATGGCCACCTGCAGCGGTTTGTCCACGGCAGTCAGGTCAAAGCGCCAAAGGAGCAGGCGGCGCAGCATGTTTAACACATAAACCGTCAGGACAGCAATGAGCACCCCCATCGCTACCTGGCTCACTTGCATCGCGAGAGACTCTTCCGCAAACAGACTGTAAACCAGCACAGGAATGCCCATCATCACGACCAAAATGAGCAGGCTGGCAAAGGCGGCCGTTCTGTAGTGCGGTTTCCCCAGATGCACATCCTTCAGGCTGCGGCCCACCGCTTCGGGCGTGCCGAGGTCAGCCAGGGCTCGTGTTTGTGCGGCCGTTTGGCTCAACCCCTCCGCCTGGTAATCTTCTACAGCGTCCAAAAAATGATCGATGAATTCTTTTGTCACAAGTTCGGCCGTGGCAGCAGGCAGTTTCGCCGTCGCTGCGGCAAGCCACTGCTGCATGGCATGGTGATCATCAAGTGTCATGCTTGTTCCCCCAAAATGCGGCTGACGCCCAGCGAAAACTGCTGCCATTCCGCGTGTTCTCGTGCCAGCGCCTTTTGCCCGTCGCTGGTCAGCTGGTAATAACGGCGGGTACGACCCCGCACTTCCTCCTCGCTGGCCACAACAAGCCCCTGTGCCTCCAAATCGTGGAGGGTGGGATAAATCGTACCTTCGGCAAACGCCAGGCTCCCCCCAGAACGGCGCTTAATTTCTTTGGCAATGCCATAGCCGTGGGAGGGACTCAACGACAGAATGTGCAAGATTAGAAATGGCAAGCTCCCTTTCATGTTCATAGCGACCCATACCTCGGTTCCCAATGTATTTGTTGCAGTATATGTTGGAATCCGAGGCATGTCAATACCCATCTTTGCAGGATGGCAAAGAAAAGGGCGTAAGTGATTCACGCCTCATTTTAATGACAGTGCCTGCGCGGCTCTATGGTATGTTTGGCACAGTCAGCCCCAGCCGAGTGACCCTGTAGCCGGGGAAAGTTTGCGGCAGCAGCGGATTATCGTTTGATGGCTCACGTTTTTGTTTCTTGTGGCTACTGACCGTTTTCACAAACCAGCTGAAGCTCCACCGCGTGGTTGGGCAAGGGCTGTTCGTTTTCGTCGTGAACCGGCAGCCGTTCGGCGGTAGATGGGTTGTAGAAGCCCACCAGCAGGGTGAACTGGCTGAGAGCGACACAGCTAAACTCGCCGGGCAGATGGTGGGTATCGGGCACAACGGTGCCAGCGGGCCACCAGCTGGTGGGGAATTGGCCGTCACGCGGCACGCCGTCACCCTGGGCCACCAGCTGACCCGAGGCATCGAGCAGATGGACAAACACGGTCCAATCGACCGCAGGTGGGGCCAGCGCTTCCCAGAACAGCGTCACGTCCAACCCCGTGCCGTCCACGGCCAGGCTGTAGCCGTTGAGCTGGATCTGCTGGCCGAAGTTATAGCGGGCGCGCTGGGTGGGAACGGCCGTCTCCCTCGCCAAAACGGCCGTAGGCCCCAGCCGCACCACGTCCTCAGCCAGGGCCTGCCCCAGCCAGGTAGCTGGCAGCCGCACCTGGCGGTTTTCGTCAAACAGAATGACGTCAAACCAGTAAAGCGACGGGGCGGGCGTATCGGTGGGCAGTTCCAGGCGGTGCGGCTGCACCATCACCTCGCCTGGCTGCCAGAATTCGGCGGGGTAGCGCGGCGTGCCCAGCAGCTGCGACGCCTCGGCCACCCGCGCCTGCGGGTCGAGCGGCGCTACCTGGATAAAAACAAGCGGCGTATTTGCCACAGTTTCGGGCTGGGTAAGCCGCCAGTACAGGGTCAAGTTCACCGCGTCGCCCGCCTGCATCGTGCCTGGCTCGACGATGTAACCCAGCAGCTCGTACTGCCCGCCAAAGGTGGCATTCACCGACACCAACTCCGCCGGGACGCCGGTTTGGGCTATCGGAGCAAAGGCGGGCTGCAAAAACCGCAGCGGCGCCGCCAGGGCCAATCCGGCCAGCGGCAAAACAAACACCAACGGTACGGCCGTATCCACCACCCGGCTTCCCCACCACCCACACCAGCGCTGCCAGCCCAGCACCAACAGGCAGCTCAGCGGGGCAATGACGGGGAAGAGGAGACGGCCGTACGGCGCCGCCGTGCGCCACAGCCAGACCAGCATCAACCCACCGTTGAGCAGCACGGCCAGCCACAAAACGTGGGTGAGTCTCAGAGCGCCGATACGAGGCAGGCGAGGGCGGGACAGCAGCCAGCCCACCAATCCCAGCACCGTCAGCCCGGAAAAAAAGAGGTACCAACCCGGTTCCACAAAAATGGTGGCCCAACCAAACGCCGCCCAATAACTTTTGAACGCACCCCAGCTCTGTACCAGGGAAAATTGCAGACGCTCAAACACATTATCGACAGGCGGCAGAGCATTGTGGGTTTCCAGGGCCAGCGCATCGCCATAAAGCAGGCCATTGCGCAGATACCACCAGCCGCCAACGGCCGTTACCACCACCAACCCAGCCACCAGCACCAGCACCAGCTTTGCCCCCGACCACTGCTGCCGCCGTGCCCGCGCCCACATCACCAGCAGCGCCGGGGGCAGCAGGATGAAGCCCGTTTGTTTGGTGAGAACGGCCGCTCCCAGCAGCAGCGCCAGCATGCCCTCACGCCAACCGATGGCGGATTCTTCACTGGACAGCAGCTGGCCCATCAGCACAAAACTCCAGGTACATAGAGCAATCAGCAGGACATCGTTGGTGACGCCGCTGCTGAGGTAGAGGAAGGTGGGATTAAAGAGGACGAGGGCAACGGCCGTTAATCGCCAGCGCCGGTTGGTGGGCCAGAGCTGCCGCGCCAGGGCATAACTGCCCCAGACGGTGATCAGCCCTAACCCCAGCGAGAGCAGCCGCACGCGCCACATGGCCCGTGCCCAACCGGCCAGGTGGAGCGGATTTTGGCCGGCCGTGTGCACGTACATATTTTTGTTTTCGGGGCCATCGGCCAGGTTGATGCCTACGCCTCGCGCAAAATTGGGGTTGGGGATAACAGCCTGGGCAAATTCGGCCGTATCTCCGTCGCCCACCAGCAGCGAGGACAGGAAGTAATAAAGCGGCGGCGCGTAATAATACGGCACATCCGGGGAAACGGTGGGCGCTGGGCCGGTGCGGGTCTCGTCTGAAAACGGGGCAAGCGTGTGGTGCTGGGCCATGTAGCTGGCCACAGCAAAGTGCGACGGCTCATCTGGCGTTTCCAGCAGCGGAGTTTGCTGCCGGTAGGCCCAGCCAAGGCAGGCAAAAATGAGCAAGCCAGCAGCAGGCAAGATGAATCCGGATCGATTTTGCAGCGTACGCAGCAAACGCTTAAACATAATCCTCGTTTCAAGCAAAGGAGGCCGAAGGGGTAATGGGGCGGCTGAATGAAATCGGCACAAATGGTGTAAAAGATGCAAAAATCGTCTGCGATGTGATCTGGCTTATTAGACGCACTGGTTCTTTGCTTTTAGTATAAACATTGTCGGGCGGCTGCCGAACGGCCGTTTGCCAAATTACGGAAGAACACACCACAGTTCTCATCCAAAACTCAGCCCACTGGAATTTCGGGCTGGCCAGCATGAGGGCTGTTTGATAAGCTGTTTGTAAATTGGGGAGAGCCAGGTGTTTACGCCAGCAGGTTGAGCGTAGCGGGAGAGGGTCCCTGGCCAAACGTTTGCTGGAGGATGTGGCAGCAGGCCGCGAATTGCGCTTCGGCCTGGGCGTGTTGGCCAGTTTGCAGGTAAAGCTGGATCAACTTACGGTGCCAGCCTTCGTGGTGCGGCTCGATGGTGATGAGCTGTTGGGCATAGGGAATGGCCTGGTGGAACTGGCCGCTGGCCTCGTGTTGGCTGACCAGGTGCAGCAGTGCATCCAGGGCCATGAGGCGGTGCTGCTCACGCTTCAGGGCGGCCCATTCAACAAACCCTTTGGCGTCTTGCACCTGGATCGTTTCCAGGAAGTCACCCCGGTAGAGCTTAAGGACAACTTCGGGTTTTTGTGGGACGGTTTGTTGGAAAACGGCCGTGTCCAACCAAACATCATACGCGGGGTTCAACCGCACGGTCTGGCGGTTGATCAAAATGGTGTCTTCACATACGCGGCGCAGCCGGGAGAGCAGCACGCGTAAATTGTTGTTGGCCTGGTTGCGCGACTGGGCGTTAAACAACAACGACGCCAGCACTTCGCGTAAGTGCGGGTAAGGATGGCAAACCAGGTAGGCAAACAGCGCCTCAACTTTGCTCGACGTTGTTTCCGCCAGCGGTTGACCATTGATGAGAAATGAGGGTGCGCCAAAGAGGTGAATTTCTAAATAGGCAGAGGAGTCCACACTCTCACTTTGCTTGGTGTCTTGCACGTGTTCGATTGGCTGCATTGGTCTCTTGTACTTTAGAGCATTGGCTTCCATGGTGCATGTCAGCTTTGCTGCCCATAATAACTTGCTTACTGCGTCGAATGGTTGAGCAAACTTTGCGACAGTGGAAGTTTTAGCAGTAGCGCGTGTTACATGCTTTCCACTTTAAGATTAGGCTCCCAGACAGCTGGTTCTTGCGAAGCTGCACGATGATCCTAAGAGGCCAAGGTTACCATCAGGCTTAAGTCGTCAGAATAGTGCCTAAACAAAAAGAAACGGCCGTCTCCCACAGACGGCCGTTTCTTTTACCAAGGAGTGAACGGAAGAAATAGGCAGTTAGGCGTGTGCCGGTTCAAACTGGGCTTCTTCAGTGGAGCCCTTTAGCGCCGCAGTAGACGCTTCGCCGCCGGAAACCGTCAGCTGAATTTCATCGAAGTAACCAGCACCGACAAAGCTCTGGTGCTTGACCGCCCGGTAGCCATCGCTGGCTTCCAGGGAAAATTCGCGTTCTTGCAGGCGTGAGTAGCCCGCCATACCTTCTTTTTTGTAGGCCAGCGCCAGCTCAAACATGCTGGTGTTCAGGGCATGGAATCCGGCCAGGGTGACAAACTGGAACTTGTACCCCATCTTGCCCAGCTCCACCTGGAATTTAGCGATGGTTGCTTCATCCAGGTTGCGCCGCCAGTTAAACGACGGCGAGCAGTTGTAGGCCAGCAGCTTGCCAGGGAACTTCTCGTGAACCGCGTCGGCAAACGCTTTGGCCTCGCTCAGGTCTGGGGTGGAGGTCTCGCACCAGATGACGTCGGCGTACGGCGCGTAGGAGAGGGCGCGGGCAATGGCGCTTTCCAGGCCGCCCTTGATGCCGTAGAACCCTTCCGCAGTCCGTTCACCGGTGAGGAACGGCTGGTCGCGCGGATCGATGTCGCTGGTGAGCAGCTCGGCTGAATCGGCGTCGGTGCGGGCGATGAGCACCGTGGGCACGCCCATCACGTCGGCGGCCAGGCGGGCAGCGACGAGCTTCTGGATAAACTCACGCGTGGGTACCAGCACCTTACCGCCCATGTGGCCGCATTTTTTGGCCGAAGAAAGCTGATCCTCAAAATGGACCCCCGCCACACCGGCTTCGATCATCATCTTCATCAGTTCAAAGGCGTTGAGCGATCCGCCAAAACCAGATTCCGCATCGGCAACAATCGGGGCAAACCAGTAGACGCCGTTTTGGTTATTCATGTGGTAGATCTGGTCGGCGCGCATGAGCGCGTTGTTGATCCGCCGGGCCAGCTGCGGGGCGCTGTCGGCGGGGTAAAGGCTCTGGTCGGGGTACGTGTGGGCTGCGCCGTTGGCGTCGGCGGCCACCTGCCAGCCACTTAAGTAAATGGCTTTCAGTCCTGCCTGGACTATCTGCACGGCCTGGTTGCCGGTCAGTGCGCCCAGCGCATTGACATAATCCTCCTGGTGCATCAATCGCCAGAGCCGCTCGGCGCCCATGCGCGCCAGCGTGTGTTCAATCTGGATAGTACCGCGCAGACGATAAACATCCTCGCCGGTGTACGGCCGTTTAATGCCCTGCCACCGTTTGTCAAACTGCCAACTATTTTCCATCTGCACTGCGTCGTATTCTATAGACATGCTCACTCCTCCGGTTAATTATTTGAATTTATGCGGCTTACTTCAGGCAGCATCCGCGAAAACACTAATTGAGATATTCGTAGGCGGGCAGGGTTAGAAATTCGGTGAAGGTCTTGCCCGTCACAATTTCCTCGAACAATTTACCTGCATCGCGGTATTTACCCTGCTCAAACTGCTCTGCCCCCACCTGCCTTTTAATTTGCTGCAAGACAGCGGGCATCATGTCGTGAATGAGTTCTGGGGTGATGGAACGGCCGTCCGCCAGCCTGGTGTTGGGATTGTGCAGCCACTGCCACACCTGGGCGCGGGAAATTTCGGCCGTGGCCGCGTCTTCCATCAGGTTGTAGATGGGCACGCAGCCATTGCCACCCAGCCAGGCCGCCATATATTGGATGCCCACGTCGATATTCGTGCGCAGCCCGGCCTCGGTGATTTGGCCTTGAGGCACCGCCAGCAAATCCGCGGCGGTGATGTGCACATCTTCGCGCAGCCGGTGAATCTGGTTCGGGCCAGTCATCACCTTGTCGAACTCTTCTTTGGCAATGCTCACCAGCGCCGGATGGGCCACCCAGGTGCCGTCGTGGCCATCCTGGGCTTCGCGCTTTTTGTCGGCGCGTACTTTGGCCAGGGCGGTCTCGTTGGCTTCGGGATCGTTTTTGATGGGGATTTGTGCCGCCATGCCGCCCATGGCATGAATGCCGCGCCGGTGGCAGGTTTTGATGAGCAGCAGCGAGTACGAATGCATCATGCGCGTGGTCATCGTCACTTCGGCGCGGTCGGGCATCACAAAATGGGGATGATGGCGGAATTTGCGAATGGCGCTGAAGATGTAGTCCCAACGGCCGCAGTTTAACCCGGCTGAATGATCGCGCAGCTCGTACAAAATTTCGTCCATTTCAAACGCGGCCAGGATGTTCTCGATGAGCACCGTGGCGCGAATGGTCCTTTGCGGAATGCCCAGCGTTTCTTGCGCCAGGACAAATACATCGTTCCACAGGCGTGCTTCCTGGTGGCTTTCTAACTTGGGCAGGTAAAAGTAGGGGCCGCTGCCCTTGTCGATCAGTTTATGGGCGTTGTGGAAGAAAAAGAGGCCAAAGTCAAACAAAGAGGCGGAAACGGCACGGCCGTTTAGCAGCATGTGTTTTTCGTCCAGGTGCCAGCCGCGGGGGCGTACCAGCAGGGTGGCAGTGGTGTCGTTTAATTCGTAAAACTTGCCGTCGGGATTGGTGAAGGTGATGGTGCCATCGATGGCGTCACAGAGGTTGATCTGGCCCTGAACCGTGTCAAACCAGGTGGGCGAATGTGAATCTTCGAAGTCGGCCATGTACATGTTGGCCCCGGAGTTGAGCGCATTGATGACCATTTTGCGGTCCACCGGCCCGGTAATCTCCACCCGGCGATCCATGAGATCGGTAGGGATGGGGGCAACTTTCCACTCACGGCGGCGGATTTCGGCCGTTTCCGGCAGAAAGTCGGGCATCTCTCCCGCATCCAGCCGCTGCTGGCGCACCATCCGTTCCCGCAAAAGCGCCTCTCGTCGTTCCTCGAAGGCTTCTGCCAGAGTAGCGACAAACGCTAATGCTTCAGGGGTCAAAATACGCTCAAACTCGGGATGCATTTTGCCAGTAAGCTGTAAATCGTGGGACATAAGTGGGTTCCTTCTCTTCAATCTACAAGTTTGGCTATGGCAGGCCATTTGCTGTAAAAACAACACAGGCAGCGAAAATTCGCTGATTGTGAAGAAAAGTATAAACGAAAGACGCGGTGTGTCAAGGGTGAAATGGCGATTTTTAGTTTAATAGCGAAAATTCGCTAAAAGATGTATGATTGGGCCCTGAAGGTTTCAACCCAACTAATCTGTCACCAAAAGAGGCAAACCCCTAGGGTCTCGCCACAATAAGGCGAGTAAAGGATCTATGACCAACAATCTCATCAACATCATTTTCGGCATGAAGGTACGCCAGGCCCGGCAGGAAGCGGGCCTGACGCTGTCTGAATTTGCCGCTCAATGCGAGCTTTCCCCTTCCTACGTCACCGAAATTGAGAAGGGGCGCAAATATCCGCGTGTGGACAAAATCATGCGCATGGTAGAAGTGCTGGATATGCCCTATGACGATCTGGTGTCCATCAAGCTGTCCCACTCCATGACCCATCTCAGCACCACGCTGAAGTCGGTGACGTTTCAGCGTTTCCCTTTTGAAGAGTTTGGCCTGGAGCTGAGCGATCTGGTGACGATGCTAACGCGAGAACCGGAAAAAGCCAGCGCCTTGCTGCACGCGATGTTGGAAATCGGCCGTCGCTATGACCTGCACGAGGAAGACTTTTTGCGCGCCGCGCTGCGCTCTTACCAGGAAATCCACGAAAACTATTTTCAAGAATTGGAAGACGCGGCCCAGGCGTTTATCGACAAACATGGCATGGCTTTTGGCCTGACCAACGATCCGCCCGCCAGCCGCAGCTCGCTGCAAAATATCTTGCAAGAAAAATATGGCTACCAGATTGACCTGGAAACGATCGCCAGCCGACCTTCTCTCATCAAATACCGGTCGGTCTTTTTTGAGGGCAAAAAGCCGCGCCTGCTGATCAACAACTCCCTGAACCCGCAGCAGATCAACTTTATTCTGGCCCGCGAGGTGGGGTACCAGTATCTCAAGCTCAAAGAGCGCTCGTTTGCCTCCACTCCGGACCAGATCAACTCGTTCCAGCAAATTTTGAATGACTTCAAGGCCGCTTATTTTGGCGGTGTGTTGCTCATGCCGCGGGCCCACATCATTGCCGATTTGCAGCATTTGTTTGAGCAAACGACGTGGTCGGCTCACCTGCTGCTGGCCATGCTGGAGAAGTACCACGTTACGCCAGAGATGTTGTTTTACCGGTTTAGCGAACTGATTCCCCAGTTTTTTGGCGTGAAGCTGCACTTTTTGCGTTTTCACCACCGGCACAACAGCGACAGCTACCAGCTGATCAAGCAGCTCAACATGAACCAGCTGATTGTGCCCAGCGGCATTGGCCTGCTGGAACATTACTGCCGCCGCTGGCTGTCGGTGCGGCTGCTGCGCGACATGGACAGCGCCGAAAAAGTGCCAACCACGTCTGACCTGCCGCACGTGGGCATACAGATGTCTGAATTTGTAGAAACGCAGGACAAGTTTTTGTGCCTGGGCTTTTCGCGAGAGCTAAGTCTTTCGCCAGGGGTAACCAGCAGCGTGATTGTGGGCTTCCGGGTAGACCCGGAGCTAAAGAACACGATTCGCTTTGCTCCCGATCCGTCAATTCCACAAGTTATCATCAACGAGACGTGTGAGCGCTGTCCGCTAACGGCCGAACAATGCCGGGAACGCGCGGTAGAACCCACCATTTTGTGGGAGCAGCAAAAACAGCGGGACCGCAAGCTGGCCCTGATGGAAATTCAAAATCAGGCGTAGCGGGGTAACAAGTTACGGGGCAGGGGCCGCCTCTGATTGAACCAGCACGGGAAGCGAATACCGGTTGATGGCGGCGGACAGCTCTTCCAGGCGCACCGGCTTGCTGAGGTAATCGTTCATGCCTGCGGCCAAAAAACGTTCGCGATCCCCCTTGAGGGCGTTGGCGGTGAGGGCGATGATGTAGGGCTGGACCTGGAGTGCGGCATTCAGGCGGATGTGCTGGGTGGCGCTGAGGCCATCCATTTCTGGCATCTGCACATCCATTAGAATGATGTCAAACGGCCGTTCCTGCAACATGGCGAGCACTTCATAGCCATTACTGGCCACGGCCGCGTGGTACCCCAGCCGTTCCAACATACGCAGGGCCACTTTTTGGTTGATAGTGTTGTCTTCGGCCAGCAGGATGCGCAGGTCAGCAGATGGTTCTCCAGGTGTATCCGCGGGGGGAACGGCCGTTTCCCCTTGTGCCTTTACCTGGTTGTTCTGGCTTAACACCTGCTCCAGGGCAACTTGCAGATTTTTTTGCTTCACCGGCTTATTAACTTGCAGGTCAAACAATGCCTGGTGCGCCGGGCTGATGGGCTGCCCTAAAGAGGTGAGCAAAATGAGCGGAAACGGCCGATCCCCAGCCATCTCACGCAGCGCCTGTGCCAGCATAACGCCATCCATCTCTGGCATCTGCATATCCAGAATTCCCAAATCAAAGGTCCGGCCCTGGCGGAGCAGGTTCAGCGCTTCTTCTCCAGAATCTACCAGGCAAGATTCGGCGTGCCAGTGGAACAGGTAATGTTTCAGGATAAGCCGGTTGACGTCATTGTCGTCAACCACCAGGATGCGTTTGCCGTGGAGCGTGCCGGGGTGAACGGCCGTTTCATCCATCTTTTTTTGCCAGGGCAGCGTAAGGGTGAAGCTGAAGGTTGAACCTTGGCCAGGCTTACTTTCTACTTGCATACGGCCGTGCATCGCCTCCACCAATCGCTGGCTGATCACCAACCCCAATCCTGTGCCGCCAAACTGGCGTGTCGTGGAAGAGTCCACCTGGCTAAACGACCGGAACAGGCGATCCATGCGTTCTTCGGGAATGCCGATTCCGGTATCTATTACCGCAAAACGAAGGACACTCGTATCCTCAGCTGTTTCAAGCAGCGTCACCGAGAGGATCACTTCTCCCCTCGCCGTAAATTTAGTGGCATTGCTTATTAAATTCACCAAAACCTGCCGCAGCCGGGTAGCATCGCCCACAACAACGTCCGGCACCTGTTCACCGATGAAGCAGGCCAGTTCCAGCCCCTTTGCCCCAGCGGTTGCAGCATTGAGATCTAGCGCGTCTTCTACACATTTGCGTAAATTAAACGGAACCTTTTCCAGTTCCAGCTTCCCCGCTTCAATTTTAGAAAAGTCCAAAATGTTGTTGATAATACTCAACAAGCTGTCGCTGCTGACACGCACCGTTTGCAGAAAATCCTTTTGTTCGGCCGTCAGCGGCGTGTCCAACAACAGTCCGGTCAGCCCAATGATGGCATTCATCGGCGTGCGGATTTCATGGCTCATATTGGCCAGGAATTCGCTTTTGGCTCTGTTGGCCACCTCTGCTGCCTCTTTAGCCTTTTCCGATTCGCCAAACAGCCTTGCTTTTTCCACAGCACCGGCCAACTGCCCGGCAATGGTTTCAGCCAGCTGCACATCATCAGGTGAGAAGGTGTAGCCGGGCACGGTGCGGTCCAGGCCAATGCTGCCGATGATCTTTCTTTGGGCACGCAGCGGCACCGCCATCAGGCTTTGCGTCTGTCGGGTCCGCAGCACTTCATGCATCTCGGCAAACATCGGGTCTGTTTGGGCACTGGCCACAAACACCGATTTCCCATGTTGTACAACCTGTTTTATGCCTGGTGTGTCTATGGGCAGCAGCAACCCAACAGGGTCTGGGTCATCTGGGGATTGATTGTAGTTAGCCACAATCTGCAATCCGGTACCATCTTCATTTAGCAAGGCAATGCCGGTGCTGCGCGCATCAAACAAGTGGGTCATTTCACGCGCCACAATAGAGAGCGTCGTTTGTAAATCCAGGGTGTCAGTCAGCGCCTGTGAAATGAAATTTAACGTGGTCAAATGAGAAACGTGATTTTTCAACTTCTTGTTGGCCGCATTGCTCTCGGCAATCGATTTCTCCAGCGCCTGGGTTCGGGCCAGAACTTTCACCTCCAGGTCCTGGCTCAAAGCCTGAAGCTTCTGGTTGCTTTGCCGGGCCGTGCGTAGTGCGTTTTGCAAGTTATTAATCAGCAGGTAGATCATGACGCCGCATAAAAGCAGGATAAAGGTATAATCCGTCATGATCGAATGAAGCGGAGCGGGCACGGCCGCTGTCCTTAAGCCGCTTGATTCTAAATAAACCAGGCTCCAGCCAGAAGCAATGGTTAAGCCAGTAAACGCGATGGCCAGAGGCCAGCCAGAAAGCAGGCTGGCCACCAGGATCACAACCAGATAGGCCATAAAGGTAGAGTCCCTAATCCCATCTGCCTCCCAGGCGAACATCGTCACGATCAACCAGCCTAATAAAACCACGGAATAGATACCAAACTGTATATAATGAAGCCTGGTCATTGTATAAATCCCGATAAAGATCACAATAGCCCCGGCCAGAATAAGCGAGTCAGCTGAAGTTATCTGGGCAATACCCGTGAGAAGGCGCACAAAATAGAGGAATGTTAGTAAGCTGATGAGGGAAAGAAGAATAACGTTAAGCAGCTGGGCACGGCCGTTTGTAACTTCATCGTCGTACACAGGCGCAGCTAAAAGTTGTTTCAGCTTATCAAGCATCAAATTTTCCTGTCGGCATCCAGCGGTTCTGGTGGGAGAGAAGCCAGCTCCACCCTAAACGCAGCCTCACCATCCTTTTTTTGGTACGCAGCTGTTAGCGTTCTGCCTCATATTTTCCAAACCCACACCAGTACTGACAATCTGACATTAGTCCCTGAAGTTCAGAAGAGCCTTCCTGAGTGGGCACACCGCCTGGCTAAACTCACGCCGAAATCGCCACAAATATTAAGGACGCAACCGCTAATGGTTTTGCCACTGGTCCAGGTGCAGCTGGATGAAGTCGAGAACTTGATGATGCGCCTGCTTACTATTTTTTACAAAGAAGGGTTGACCGAACGAGAGATGAATGGGTTGGCGACGGTCGAGGGGGCCAAAATCGCGCAGGTAACGGCCGTTAATCAAAAAATCGGTCTTCACGGCAATGGGCACCACCGGCACACCGGCCCTGGCGGCCAGCTTCACCCCTAGCGAGTTAAAATCGGCGGGGATAAACGTGGCGGTGCGGGTGTGCTGGGGGAACAGGACAATGGAATGAGCGCGCTGCAAGCGCTTTACACCTTCCACTAAAACTTTTTGCAGATCTTCGCGCGGGTTGGTGCGGCCGACGGCGATGGGCTCACGCGCGTCCACCACCGGGCCAAACACCGGGTAACGCAGCAGCGACTCTTTCACCACGTAGCTGATTTCCTGGTGCAGCGGCAGCAGGCAGCCAAAAATATTGCCCTCCATGCTGCTCATGTGGTTGCTCACAAACACCACTGGTTCGTCTAAATCACGAATGTTGTCCAGACCGCTGATGTGGAAACGGCCGTGGCACCGCTCTACCATCTTAAAAATGGCATAAGACGTTCCCGCCCAGGCCAGCCGGTCATACTTGCCCTGCCCCACCAGCCGCCGCGCCTTGATGATTTCCCACACGAAGTGGAGATGCAGGGCCCAGCGGCTGCCCAACAGCAGCCGGTCCAGCCAGTGCCGCGGTGTGTCATCCGGTGTGTGATAGGTATCGTGGGGGAAGTAGGAATTCATGGCGGAGATTATACCTGGAATGAAACCGGAATCAGCAAAACAGCTGCTCTTGCAGCCAGCTGAGCATCGCATCCGTTTGGGTGGCTTGCTGCCCTAACTGCCACAGTGCACCGCTGGCAAAAATCGCCTGTCCCAGGTTGAGAGCAGCATGGGCTTGGGGAACGGCCGTCCGCACAAAATCGACCCACGGATGCCGTCCTGTGCGCAGCATGGCCTCCGTCATGAGCACCAACAGCACGTCGGCCAGGGCCTCGTTTTCCGGTGGATACACCGGCAGCAGCCCCAGCGCCTTGTACGGTACCGTTTCGATCAAACAGGCGCTTCCGGCAAACGGATCATGCGTGGCAAAGTGGACCGTGCCAATGCGCATCATGCGGATGGCACCCAGGCACATCATGCATGGTTCCATAGTGGTGTAAAGCGCGCAGCTTTGCGGCGGCACAGCGGTTTTGCTTAGCTGCACCAGGGCGTTCATTTCGGCGTGGGCCAGGCGGCCGCCGTGCAGCGGAGAGGTGGATTCGGTTTCGTGGATGCTGTTACGACCCTGGGCGACAATACGGCCGTCCTCAGCCACAATCACTGCGCCAATCGGCAGCGACCCGGCACAGTAAGCTTCCCAGGCCAGGGAAACGGCCGTTTGCCACGGCAGCGATAGTGTGTTCCAAAGCATGGGGGAAAATCAAAGATTACGCAGATTGAACGAATTTTTATCTGCGTAATCTGCGAAATCTGTTGATAAAAGTCTCGGCTTACCCATACGAGAACCATTCGTCTATATCTTCGCTCTTCGGCTGGGGGACGCTGGCTTTGCGGCCTTTCATGTCGGTGTAGAACGTTTCGTCGTAGCGGCGGGAGCGCACAGGGATGGGCATCTTGACGCCCCATCCGAGCAGCAGCACCTCTTCCTTCTCCTGCAAACGGGCCAGCATGCCGCGCAGCTGGTCGCGCCCAGCCAGGCCGGTGAGCACGGCACGGATGTCGTCCTCATCCCCCAGCCAGCCGGTGATGCGGGTGCCCAGCTGGCTCATCACCTCGTCGTCGATGCCGGACGGCCGTTGGTCCACCACCAGCAGCGTGACAAAATATTTACGCAGCTCGCGGGCAATGATGCCAAAGGCCGTCTGGCCAGACAGCTGTGGGTTCAGCAGCTTATGTGCCTCTTCGATGGCAATCAACAGCGGACGCGGTGCCGCGTCGCCATGTGTCTTGTGCCGCTCCGTCCGGCGCACCCAATGCTGGCGAATGCGCCGCGTGAGGATGTTGGACACCAGCAGGTAATCCAGGTCGTTGTCGTACTCCCCAAAACTGAGTATGACGTGACGGCCGTTTTCCAACTTATCCACAATTTCCTTGACGAAATCCTGCGCGGGCCGCTCTACGACATAAGGCTTATCATTTATCACCGCCAGCTTGCGATGCAGCGCTTCGGCCGCCTTCTCATGCACGTTGTTCTGCCGTGCCCAGGCCGCCACCGAGTTATCGGCGGGGAACGTTTTGCCACTTTCGAGATCGGTTTCCACGGCACCCGGCTCCAGCTTCATAAACTCGGCAAACCAGTTCTCGTTAAACGAGCGCACCAGCGCGTTGAGCGTCACGCCCGCCGTGTCGGTCAGATTTAGCGCCTCAGACAGGAGCTCGATGTCGCTGGTGTGGAAATCTTTGAGGGCAATTTCCAGGGTGAAGTCGGGTGCTTTGCCGCGCACCATCGCCCCCTTACCCAGCGCCGCCACCTGCACCTTGCTGCTGCCAAACAGGCTGCGCAGGCCGCGCACGGTCTCCAGACGGTCGGTGTCTGTATCGTCGAAGGCGTATTCGTTGTGCATGTCGAACACCAGGGCGGCGGCGACATCTTCCAGAATCAGCCCGGCCAGGACCATGCGGGTGAGGAAGCTTTTACCCGTGCCCGTTGCCCCAAAAATACCGCTGCTGCGCTTGACAAACTTCTTCAAATCCAGCCGCACCGGGTAGCCTTGCTCGATGGTGTGCCCGACGACAAACATGCCATCGCCCGATTCGCCAAAGATTTGGGCCACATCGGCCTCGTTGGCCTGGCGCACCTCGGCATGATGCGCGGGCACGGTTTTTACCGGCTTGGGACCGGGCGATTCCAGGTTGTTGGCCACGCGGTCTTCCCACTCGGCGCGTTCGGCTGCGCCAAATTCCGGCCCGGTGTCCATGAGCAGCGTGGGGTACATCATCAGGGTGGTGTAGAGGGTTTTGCCCAGCAGGGCTTGCTGGATGGCAGGCTGGAGCCGGTCGGTTTTTTCGTCGGCAAAGCGGGGGTCGGTGCTGCCCAGCTGCAGGTCGGTGATGAGGCCGTAGTAGTGGTAACGGCCGTTTTCACACACCACAAAACTGCCCTCCTGCACCCGGTCCGCGGGCACCGTCAACCGAATGCGAAAGCCTTCTTTCAACCCGCCGCCAACAATGTAGCCGATTGGTTCGTTGATTACGTCCATAAAAATCCTCGGAAAGTGATTGGGTAACTGGGTAATTAAGTAATTAGACCAGCCCAATTACCCAATTACTCAATTACCAAATTACCAATCCCCAACGATGGCAATGCATCGCTCAACGCTTCCAGCGTGGGAATGAGCACATCATAGTTACTGCGCAGCAGTTCAATCAGTTCGTTGACCACTTCCACAGCCCAGTCCTGGTCGTTGCCGCGCAGGGCGTAGGTGGTGCTGATGTGGGCTACCAGCAGCTGATCCACCGGGACGGGGCTGCCCACGGCGCGCAAAATGAGGCGCAGGTAGCCCAGGTTATCGGTAAAATCGCGGATGTCGCTGGGGTTGGTGACCAGTTCAACCGGGTCGAGGTTGAGCGGGGGGCGTGGGGGGAGGCCGTGTTTGACACGGCCGTTCAGCTGGTACCCCACCGCCAACACGCTCATCTCAATCGGCAGCAACCGGTTGTTGCGCTGATCCTCAATCACCGACGGCGCGGGATTTTCCGCCAGCACCAGCCGCCGCACCAGCGGATCGTCGTCGATGCTCATGTTGTAGATGAGGCCGTAGATGCACTCTCGATCATCCACCGGCTGGGCGCGCACCAGCCCGCCAAAGGCTGGCACGCTCAGCTGCCCTACGCGGCAGCCTACAGCAAACCCCGTCGTGCTGGCCCGCAAAATACGGCCGATTTCCTGATTTTTAGTCATGTCAGTACCGTTTTGAAGTTCTGGAATCTTATTGCAGGGAATAAAATTCCATAATCCCCTGTTCTCCCTGAGTCCAATTTTCAGGGAATGTCTTCGTATAATTCTTCACAATTTTGTTTGAAAGCTCTCCCCTATCTTTTTCACAGAATGCAGAAAGAACCCCTCTTACACCTAACTCGCAAAAGTGTATCAAATACCTGAATCGTTTGTGAAAATCATCCACGTGTACTGATAATACTTGGTTACGATCTGGCAAAGTGATTTCGTCTTTTTGAGGAATCCATTTCAATCCCAAGTGATGATTACCAGCATTTCGTGACACTCTATAAAACTCTTTTTCCTGCACAAACAATTTGTTTACGATGTGCGATTGATCTGTATGATGATGAAGCCAATCAATATAATCTGAAGGAGACAAAAGTGAAGAATCACTTTCTGTTTCGGGCAATCCATCTTTCACTTTTAAAGCACGACGTACAACAAACATTATCCGGGTAAAAGTCAATTCATAGCTATCCTTAATACCACGTAGAACAACCCTCAATTGCAATTCTTCGTGATCTTTAGCTTTGTCAAAAAGTTGGAGGGCAAAACGCTGCACCCTTGGCTCAAGCTTATCAAAGTGCACAAAATTGATAAAGTCACTCGACTTGGTCAATCTAGCAATCCCATCCAAAGAAACAGCATCAACCAGTTTAGCTCGGGCAAGGAATTCGGAAACCAGTTCTTTGATTTTTACCAACTTTTGCTGAGTTTTATAGATTTCATCTCCACTCAACCGTAGATTGTGGAAACAATCATCTACATATTCTGATGCAAAAGTCTTTGCCCCTTCGAAAACCCAATCATTGGTCAGTATCAATGGCAAAACTTCAATAGAAAAGAAGTGATGTAAATATTCAACAAGTGCAAATTCCCCCTTATTGGCCACATCTATTTCTTCTTGTCGTTTCCCTTCCTCCAAAATTTGGTCGAAATCAAAACGAAAAAGCTGGTGCGGTTGTATGCTTTTCATGTTGATTTCTAAAATCCCTCGTGGCGGGTACGGCCGCCTCGGGCCAGTTCTTTGCTGCCTTGCTTGGAGGTAATGTCGTTGCTGATGCCGTGCCGCTCCATGATGACGTCAATCATGAAGTTGAGCTCGCTGGCGTCTTGCCGGCCGACCACGGCCATCTCATCGGCGCGGGCAATGACGTACGGGTAGTTGCCCATGATACGGCATTGATCGATGAGGAGGCTGTGAACGGCCGTTACACTTGCCTCATCCTCCGCCACCCACCGGGGAATATCCACTCGCGCAATGCCCTGCCCCGTCGCACCGGGATTGAGATAGAAAAAGCAAACTTCATTGGCCGCATCCTGGGCCATAAACACGTTGTTGGGATCAGAAATGTTCGCAAAAACGGCGCTGCGCTCGCCCGGCCCCAAAATCTGGCTGAAGACGTCGGCGTCGGTCACGCCCTGTGTGGCCTTACGCTGGCCCAACTCCCGCCAGTTAAAATGAGCGTCTGACAAACCCACAATGGAGCGCAGCAGCGTCGTCACGGCGCTGGTGCCGGGGCGGTCGATGTAGCCGCAAAGCAGCGCCCCAGCCTGGTGGATGCCGGTCATGTGGCTGCCCCATTCGGTTACGGCCGTATTCTCCGCCACCCCTGCCGAGCCAATGGGCCAGTAGAGCAGCCGCTGGTCCAAAATGGCCAGCAGCGGTGCCGCGTTGTGCCGGTTGGCCACTGTTTGCTGAGCCAATGTTTCAATTTCCTGGATATCCCGCTCGATGCTCACCGCGCCGGGTGTATCGTTAAAATCGTCGATAGCTTCGTCGCTTTCGGGATAGAAAATGTCGGGTTGGGAGAAGGTTTCGGGTGTACGGCCGCTGCCATGATGATAAATAATGCCGCCCACATTAATCAGGTAGTACAGGTGTGCCGCGTGCCGATCCGGCATGATCTGGCTGCCATCGGCGGCAATGAGGGTGGCCTGCGGCGGCGGTGGTGGGGCGGGGATGTGGCTGTCGAGCGGTTCATTTTCGGCAAACGGCCGTGCCGAGCGGTAAAACTTCGGGTCGGATAACTCTTTAGCGGTGGAGAGGGCATTGGTTACGGCCGTCCAATTCGTGCGGTAGGTGTGCAGCGTCTCCAATGCCTCGGTCACCCGCTCCCGCCGCTGGCTCAGGCGGCGGGCGGTGGTTTGGGCCATTATTTCTAAATCCGCGGTTAGCTTTTCAAATTCCAGAGTCATGGGCGCTATTGTAAACCGTAACCAAACTGGCGTAAACCAAAAATTTACCGCGGAGGGTGCGGAGAACGCAGCGTTTTACCGATTACCGATAACGGATTACCGAATACCGTTCACGGTTCACGGTACAAATCGGGCGAGACAAACGGCGCAAACGCGTACGCCACGGCCAGGGCAAAGGTCTCGCCGCGCAGCACCAGGCCGTTGGTGAGCGCCCCCACCGCGCCCCCCTTTTGCTTGATGTTGTGATCGCCCAGAATCTCATCCATTACGTCGCCGAGCTCGGTGCCCGCCAGCACTTTTTGGGCGATATGGTCGGGCAAGGGCAAACGACCGCCGCCACCAATGCCGGTACGGCCGTTCCGATCCACCACCACCACCCAGCCATGCAGCGTCAGGCCAAACGGCTCGGGCTGCACACCGCCTTCCAGACCAACGCCAAAGTCCGCGTCCAGCGCCTCGCGGGCGGCCACGGCCCGATTGTGTGCCCCAACGCGTGTCTCTTCGTCGGTCATAGGCATCTCGCTGACGCCACTGGGCACGGCAATGGGCGCAATTTCGGCGTCCGGCCAGATGCGGGTGATGGTGTGGCGAACGGCCGTTACCTTCACCGGATTTGTGGAACCAACAGCAATTTTCATGGAAAAAAAAGAGTGGAGATTGGAGATTGGAGATTCAGAGAATTCTAACCCCCAATCTCTAATCTCCTAATCAACCAATTTCTATTTTGGTGACAGAGTCAAAATCGAGGGATTCCTGGCCGCCCAGCACCGTTTCCAGGGCCATCTGGGCAAATTCAAAAAACGCCTGCAGGTCATCGATGCGCTCCAGGTAATACCTGGCCAGTTCCTGTTCTTCTTCGCTCAGCTGATCATTGGCGGATTGCAGTTTCTCCACACTCTCGCCCAGCACCTGCAGAGCCATCTGCACTTCGCGCCGCTCGCGACTGTCCAGCACGTTGCGGATCACCTGCCACAGGTCCGATTCGGCCTGGTAATACTTTTTGCGCTCGCCGCGCATCCACACCTCGGTGGCCATACCCCAGCGCTCCAGGGCGCGCATGTTCATGCTCACCGACCCCTTGCTGATGCGCAATGTATCGGCCAGATCGTCCAGCGAGAGCGGCTCCGGGTTCATGAGCAGGGTGCCATACAGCCGCCCCATCACTTCACTAAAGCCAAAAAAGCGGGCCAATCGGCCCAAGCCAGCCACAGTACTATCATTAACGGCCGCTAAATTTTTATTCATCGCTTTCCCCTGCGTTCAGAACGTTTTGAATGTACCTGATGTTAGCAAAGTTGTGAACGTACGTCAACAGAAGGGAGTGGCAAGTGGAGATTGGAGATTAGAGATTAGTTCAATCTCCAGTCTCCAGTCTCTAATCTCCAAAAAGGGCCAGGGGTCCGTGCCCGCCGCCTAGCTGCCAGTGGGCAGCCCATTCGATGGCACGGTGGGTGAACTGTTGGGCCTGGGTGAGGGCATCCGTCAGAGTGAGGCCCTGCGCCAGAAAGGCACAAATCGCCGCGGAAAGCACATCGCCGGAACCGTGGGTGTTGGCTGTCTCGATGTGTGGCTGGCGAAAATCGGTGAAGGTTGCACCGTCAAACAACACATCAACCCGATTTGGACCGTCGCGGAAGCTTTTGATGAGCACATTTTTGGCGCCGATTTCGTGCAGGCGGGTGGCGGCACGGCGCAGCGTGGTGTAGGAATCAATAGAGGAGGTTTGCAAGAGGACGGCCGTTTCCACCAAATTTGGCGTCACAAGATCAGCCAGGGGCAGCAGGTAGGCCAGGTACACCTGGCGCACCACGTCCGGGAACATGCTCTGGCCGCGGTGGTTCACCAGCACAGGGTCGATGACAATCGGCGCTGGTTTGTATTTTTGCAGCAGCGCGGAGACGGCGATAACCAGTTCGGCCCGGCCCAAGAAGCCCGTTTTTACGGCCGTTGCCCCATAGTCACTCAACACCGCTTCCAGCTGCGACTGTACAAACTGCGGCGTCATCCAGGCAATATCTTGCACGGTCTGGCTGTTTTGGGCGGTCACGGCCGTAACCACACTCATCCCATAGCCGCCCAGCACCGTCCACGTCTTCAGGTCGGCCTGGATGCCCGCCGCCCCGCCGCTGTCCGAGCCGCCGATGGTGAGGAGTTTGACAGGTTCGTGTGTCATGGGAGAGGAGGAAGGCGTGAAACGTGAAACGTGAAACGTGATGCCTGTTGTTTCCCTCACGTTTAGGTTTCACGTTTCTTGTTTTAACCGGTAAAAATAACCTCAATCAAGGGGCTGCCCGTGACCAGTTCATCCAGCGATTCAACTTGCTCGTGGTACCACTCCATGCCGGGCGCGCTCAAAACGGCGCGGCGCTCGATGGGGTTGAGCACAAAGCGGGCGCGGGCGGGTAAATCGGCCTGCACCGACTCTTTTAAGTGGAAGATAAAGTTGGGGTTTTCCAGCAAATTGGCGTACCAGTCGCGCGGGCCAGGTGTACCGGTGATGTAGGTACGGCCGTTCACCTGCTTAAACCAGATTTCCACCCGTCGCGGCTGCCCGCTTTTGCGCCCCATCGTGGTAATGTCAATGACCTCGTCCGTGGCCAATGCCTGACTGATTTTCTCGTCCATGAAAGCAACCTCGTTGCCAAGAATCTTTTCATCACGAATGACACGAATCAACGAATTTAACAAATGATTTGTGCTGTTTGTCTATTCGTCCCATTCGCGATGGCATTTACCAATCAAACCTGAAGCTATTTTTAGCATTTTAGCATACCCGTTGCCGATTCAGGCAAGAGGGGATAGGATTTAGTGTCAACCTGATCACAATACGCGGTCTGTTTTGGAAACGGCCGTAGGGGCATCCCCCACTTTAATTAGCCAAAGATAACAGAAAACTCAGAGAAAAATAGCTCTAAAATCTCTGTGCCCTCTGTGGCCAAAAATTTACAGGATAAATCAATGTTAGTTGCCAACGATATCACCCTCTCCTTCGGGCAGCGGGTGCTTTTTAAAGACGTCAATCTCAAATTTCTGCCTGGGAACTGCTACGGCCTCATCGGGGCCAACGGCGCGGGCAAATCGACTTTTCTCAAGGTTCTGGCCGGGGAAATCGAGCCGAATCGCGGCGATGTGCTGACCGATCCCAACGAGCGCATCGCCGTTTTGCAGCAGGACCAGTTCGCCTTCGACGACTACACGGTGATGGAAACGGTCATCATGGGGCATAAGCAGCTGTATGAAGTGCAGCAAGCGCGCGATGCCATTTACGCCAAGCCGGACTTTTCCGAGGAGGATGGCATTCTGGCCGCCGATTTGGAAGCGACCTTTGCCGAGCTGAACGGCTACGAAGCGGAGTCCGAAGCGGCCACGCTGCTCAAGGGGCTGGGCATCGAAGAAGAACTGCTCGACCGCACCATGCGCGATTTGGAAGGCACACAAAAGGTGCGCGTGCTTTTGGCCCAGGCGATGTTTGGCAACCCAGACATCCTGCTGCTGGATGAACCAACCAACCAGCTGGACCTGGACACCATCCGCTGGCTGGAAGATTTCCTGTTCCGCTTCAACAACACCGTCATCGTCGTCTCGCATGATCGGCACTTTCTCAACAACGTCTGCACCCACATCGCCGACATTGACTTTGGCAAGATTCAGCTGTACGTGGGCAACTACGAATTCTGGTACGAATCCAGCCAGCTGGCTATGGAACAGCGCAAAAACGAGAAGAAGAAGCGCGAAGACAAAATCAAGGAGCTGGAGGAGTTTGTGCGCCGCTTTAGCGCCAACGTGGCCAAGGCGCGCCAGGCCACCTCGCGCAAAAAGCTCATCGAAAAGCTGACGATGGACGAGCTGCCCGCCAGCACGCGTCGTTTTCCCTTTGTGGGGTTCGACCCGGAACGGCCGTGTGGCAAGGTCGTCCTGCGCGTGCAAAATCTCAGCAAGTGGGTCGATGGCCAGCCTGCCCTCAGCAGCTTCAACCTGGAAGTAAACCAGGGCGACAAAATCGCCTTCATCGGCGACAACGACCTGGTGAAAACCACTCTGTTTGACATTTTGGCGGGCGAACTGGAGCCAGACAGCGGCAGCTACGAATGGGGCACCACCATCACCATGTCCTACTTCCCCAAAGAAAACAGCGCCTACTTCGACACCGACCTGAACCTGGTGGAGTGGCTGCGCCAGTACGCCACTGTAGACGACAGTGAGACATTCCTGCGCGGCTTTTTGGGACGCATGCTCTTCTCCGGCGAGGAGGCGCTGAAAAACACGCGGGTCCTCTCCGGCGGTGAAAAAGTGCGCTGCATGTTGTCGCGCATGATGCTCAGCGGGGCCAATGTGCTGATGCTGGACGAACCGACCAACCATCTGGACCTGGAAGCCATCACCGCGCTCAACAAGGGACTGATCAAGTTCCCCGAAGTGGTGCTGTTTGCCTCGCACGACTACGAATTTGTCAACACCATCGCCAACCGCATCGTGGAGATCACCCCTGGCGGTGCGATTGACCGGATGATGAACCTGGAGGCGTACCTGGCCGATCCCACCATCACCGCCCTGCGCCGCGAACTGTACCACGGCGAACACGCCCTGACGTTGTAGAATTTATCCACAGATTGCACAGATTACGCAGATTTTCTTTATTCTCTGTGTAATCTTCGTGCAACTCTGTGTTCCGCTTTTTAAAAGGAGTTTTCATATGAAAATTGGCATAATCGGTACCGGCAATGTGGGGAGTGCGTTGGGCAAGGGCTGGGCCAGCCAGGGGCACAAGGTTGTCTTTGGCACGCGGCAGCCGGAAGGTGAGAAGGTACAGAAGCTGCTGGCGGAAGTGGGTGAGGGGGTAACGGCCGTTCCCATCCCCGACGCCATTCAACAATCCGACATCATCGTGCTGGCCACGCCCTGGAACGCCGCTTCAGACGTCGCCCACGCCGTCACCAACTGGCGAGGCAAAATTGTGATCGACGCCACCAACCCGATTGCGCCGGGTTTGCAGCTGGCTGTGGGGCATACCACCTCCGCCGCCGAGCAGCTGGCCACCTTTTTGCCGGGGGCCAGCGTGGTGAAAGCCTTCAACACCACCGGCGCGGAAAACATGCTCGACCCCCTCTACGATGGTGATCCGATCACCATGTTCATCTGCGGCGATGATGCTGACGCCAAAAACACCGTCACCGAACTGGCCGAAACGCTCGGCTTTGACGTGGCCGACGTGGGCGGGCTGGAAGCCGCCCGGCTTATCGAGCCAATGGCCATGGTCTGGATCACCCTGGCGATGAAGCAAGGACTTGGCCGCAACATCGCCTTCAAGCTCGTCCGCCGCTGATGCCCTGAAATTGTCATACCCGCGTAGGCGGGTATCCATTCTGTTCGCAAAAGTGGGTTCCCGCCTTCGCGGGAATGACACCCAGAACTCAATTTTTTTACAGCAGTTTTATCGCTTCCGGCAGCCAATCGGCGATTTCGCTGGCGAGCAGGCCGGACTTTCGCCCGCTGCGTGCGGCAGCCAGGCCGTGCAGCGTGCCGCCCAGGCGCGCCGCGTCGTAGGGGGCCAGCCCCTGCCCCAGCAGCGTTGCAATGACCCCACTGAGCACATCGCCGCTGCCGCCAACGGACAGCACCGGATTGGCAAAGGGCAGCAGCGTGGCCCGGCGGTCCGGCGCCGCTACCACCGTGTACGCCCCCTTCAAAAGCACAACTTGATTCCATTTTACTGCCTGAGCCAGGGCGGTTTCGATACGATCCCTCTCCAGCAGTTCAGCCAGAGAAATACCCATCAACCGCGCCATCTCCGCCGGGTGCGGCGTGAGGACGCAGCGGGCGGGCAGCCGCTGCCACCAGTTGTCCAGCCGTGACAGGGCGTTCAGCCCATCGGCGTCGATCAGCGTGGGCAGGTCTGGCGCGGGGTCGTCGGCGGGGAAGAGGGTGGAGATGAAGTCGTCGGCGTCGCCCAGGCCAGGGCCGACGAGCAGGGCATCGTACTGGCTGGCGGTTTGGTGGATGTGGCGGGCGGCTACGGCCGTTAACCACCCCTCCTCCTCAATTGCCGTGTAAGTTGCCTCCGGCAGGGCAATGGAGATGCCCAACCGCAGCGCCGTTGGCACGGCCAAAGTCACCAGTCCCGCCCCGGCACGGAACGCGCCTCGCGCTGCCAGCAGCGGCGCACCGCGATACTGTTCGCAGCCCGCGGCGATAAGCAGCTTGCCAAAGGTGCCCTTGTGGCCATCTTTGGGCCGCGCGGGCAGCAGCTCCCGCGCCATTTCCAGCGTCGCCACCTCCACCGGCACATCGGCCACCATTTCCTCCGTGATGCCGATATCCGCCACGACCAGTTCGCCAACGGCCGTTGCCCCCGGAAAGATAAAATGTCCTCGCTTTGGCCCGGCAAAGGTCACGATGAGATCAGCGGGCAGGGCGACGGGATCCAGTTCGCCGGTGTCGCAGTTGAGGCCGGAGGGGCAGTCGACGGCGACGGTGAAGGGATGAAGGGGTGAAGGGGTGAAGGGGTGAAGGGGTGAGGGGGTGACAAGGTGACCGGGTGACAAGGTGACCGGGTCGGCTGATGTCACCTTGTCACCTTGTCTCCTTGTCACCTTGTCACTGAAGTTCGTGAGATTGGTTAGCATAGGGCGTACTGCAGCAGCCAGCTCCGCGCGGCGCTCGGCCAGGCCGGTGGTGGCTTGCTGCATGAGTTTGGCCAGGTCGCCGGTGATGGGGCGGGTGACGCCGGTGCCCAGCAAGGCGTCGATGAGGATGTCGGTCACGCGCAGGCGGGTGCGCAAGACGCGGAAGCGTTGGTCAAAGCTGGCGTTGACGGCGAAGAGTCCCATCTGCTGGATTTTGGCGTAGTTTTCATCTTTGGCGGGGTCGCGCGGCTTGAAGAGGTAAAAGGCGACATCGGCCCCGGCTTCGGCCAGGATGCGCCCGGCAACGAGGCCATCGCCGCCGTTATTGCCGGGGCCAACCAGCACCAGCACGCTGGCGCCTGCCATCGGCCAGCGCGCCATGACGGCTTCGGCCACACCGCGCCCGGCGGTTTCCATCATGTGGGCGTAGGAGTTGCCGAGGGAATCGGCCGTTTTTTCCGCGGCCACCATTTGGGAGACGGTAAAGAGTTTCATAACGATATTTTGCTTTTTCTAGCGATATTTTTAACGGCCGTCTGGGGCGTTGGTCTTCAAAAATTGTTCAATTTGCGGGATGAGTTTTTGGCTGTGAACGACAAAAAAGATGTGACCACCATCTGGCAGCTCCACAAAATTTGCGTGGAGCAGCGCATCTGCCAATTCTTGGGCATGAGCCACGGGTGCCAACGGATCGTTGGCCGCGTGTCCGATAAAAACCGGACCATTGAGTTCGTAATTGGGTGAATCTGGCAGCGCGTTTATCTGCTCGTGATCCAGGCGCATCCCCCTACGGCGGCGGCTGGCATTGGTAATGGGCTGGTAGATACCCCGCACCACCCGGCGTAAGTGGGGATCTTGCAAAACCTGGTCTGTCTGATCTGGTGTGAGCCCATTTGAACTTACCAGCTGCTTCAAGCCAAATCTGTACGCCAGGCGCCACAGCGGGTCGACACGCATCATGACATCCTGGAAACGTATCATGGTGCGGAAAAAGGCAGGCATGGGTGGAGGTTTGGCAACAATGGCAGAGAGCAGCACCAGGCAGCAGCAGCGATCGGGATAGTTTTGGGCAAAACGGATGGCCGAAGGCGCACCGCCAGAAACACCCAAAAGTGCGACCTTATCAATGCCTTCGTGATCAAGCAGCTCGGCATAGGTATGTGCCTGTTCGTCTGGTGTGCGGCCGGTTTGTGGTGTGGAGCGAAGATAGCCTGCGCGGGATACGCACAGAAAGCGGAACCTGTCCTGTTTAAAAAGGGCGGCGATGGCCAGCCCCTGATCGAACCCACCCAGGGTGCCGTGTGACACCAGAACGGTGTGTCCTTTTCCAGCCAGCGTATACTCGACTTGCCCACTGGAAACGTTTGCGATTTGGCCAGTGTGGCTTTCCATGTCTGTGGTTCTCCTATCGCTTCTTGAGTAATCCTTGCTGCCAGTACCATTCTAACGTTTGTCGTGCGCCTTCCGCAAATGGGGTGGGCTGGAAACCCAGCTCTTCGGCGGCTTTTTGGTAGGAGACGTGCCAATCCTGGAAGACGTAGGGGGCCAGGTTGATGGGGTAAAACGGCTCGCGGCCGGTGAATTTGGAGAGGGCAGTCCAGGTGCGGGCCAACAGCAGCACCATCCAGGTGGGGAAGTTGAGCCGCCAGTGGCCAATCCCGGCCAGATCGTTGACGATGGCGTTCACCCGGTTGTGCTCCAGCGATTCGCCGCAAATGTTGTAGATTTCGCCAAAACGGCCGTTCCTTAACGCCAGCTCCACCCCCTGCACCACGTCGGGCACAAAAGCGGGGAAGGTGATGTGACGGCCGTTGTCTACCTTGATACGCCACCCTTTGAGCGGTTCTTCAAAAAAGAGGCGGTTGAAGGCGTAGTGCCCCCACGGGCCGTAAAAGGCACCGGGCCGCAGCACGATGGCGGGCAGGCCATTGTTGGCATGGGCGGCCAAAACACGCCTTTCGGCTTCCAGCTTGCTTTTTTGGTACGGTTCCAGCGGATTGCAGCGCGTGGTTTCGTCGATGGGGCGGTTGGTGGGCGGTTTGCCGACGACGGCGATGGTGGAGATGTAGATGAAGCGCTGGATTGGCTGATGACACATTGTTGCCTGGCAGGCTTGAAGAACGGCCGTTGTTCCCTCAACATTCGTCTGCCAAAACTCTTCCGGCTCACCCCAAAAACGGAACAGCCCGGCGGCATGGATAACCTGGTCGCAGCCTGCACAGGCCTGGGTGATGGCCGCCACATCGGTGATGTCTTCGGCATAGGCCAGCTCAACGCCGTGTTTTTGCAGGAACTGCGTATCGCTGCTGGGGCGCACCACGGCGCGCAGGGCATATCCGGCGCGAGCCAGGTGCGGAACAAGATGGTGGCCTAAAAAGCCAGTGGCGCCGGTGATTAAAATCATAAGGAGTTTGTAGGTTGCAAGTTGCAAGTTGCAGGTGTGTCACTGTTCTAACACCACTTGCTTACTTGTCTACTTATTTGCCTACTTTTTTGGAGAGGTACCCCAGGAGGGAATCGAACCCCCAACCTACAGATTAGAAGTCTGGTGCTCTATCCGTTGAGCTACTGGGGCAGGTACTGAGCGCAATTCTAAACGGCAACGCAGGGGGCGTCAACTTTGTCGGTGGGCTAAGTCTAAGAACAGGTTGTCACTGAATTTCACGCCAGGGCACAAAGGAAAAATTTAATTACTATGCGTCTTGGCGTGAAATAATATACTGGTCTGCCAAATTGTTCATACACTCCGGCGGGCCAGGACGGCGGGGATGATTTCCTGTTGGAAACGGCCGTTTTCCAACAGGGCAATCAGGCTGTCTAAATCCGGCAAAATTTCATGGGCCGTAAAACGAATGGCCCAGTGGTTGACATAAGGAGTTACTGCAATGATGTACGTATTGCCCTGGTACGCCTGCCACATTTCCATGGCCGTGCCCATGCTGGGCAGCGGCAGATAGGCAATGAGTAAATCCGCCTCGCTGGCCCTGGCCGTCATGGTGAGGAAAGTGTGGCGCGCCTGCTCTTCGTCGTAGGCCAGGCTGCCGGGATTGTCGGCCCAGGGGTCGATGAGCTGCACGTCGGGCACGTGGCGGCGCAGCGCCTCAGTGAGCGTCACGCGATAATCCTGGCTTTCGATGGCCACGTCCTGGCGGTTGGCCTGCATCACCCCAGCCAGGAAAACTCGCAGCGGTTCGCTGCCCCCGGCGGAGGGCGGGAACAAGCTGATCTGATCGCCGTCGTGCAAAACGGTATCCAGTTCGGCCGTTTCGCCATTGATGGCTACGGCCGTTACCAACCCGTCATCTAATCCCAAGAGAGCAACGGCTTGAACGGCCGTAGCGCCTTCTTGCAATGTTATGTCAAACGGATGGTGCGGCATCCCCGGCGCTTCCGCGGGGCGATTGGCTCGCAGCAAGCCGTACAGCTTTACTTCTACGTTCAAGATGTTCTCCAAAAGCCTTCTTTGTAGCCGAGGATTCCAATCCTCGTTCTTTCACGCTAAGAAAGCGCGGCTACAATCCATTAACCACTGGCAACCAGCCACTAAACAAAAAACCGCCGAGCCAGGCACACCGGGCTCGACGGTTCAATCATCGTCTGCAAACGGCTATTCATCCAGAATAGGACGCACGCCCTGGTAAATTTTGGGACCACCCATCGTTTTAATGATCGTTTCCGGGGAACGCTTCACCCGTTGGGCAATCTCCCTGGCGGTCATCGGCTTGTTGGCGTTGGCCAGCAGCACGCAGAAAACCGCATCCACCAGTGAGGTGCGCGTCACAAAATCATCGGGCAGCTGGCTGAAGTAGGCCTGGATCACGTATTGAAAACCGTCAACGCGGGACACTTCACCCGTTTCGGCGTCTACCAGGTCCACCTCGTCCGTTTCGGATTCCAGGTTAATGTCTTCCCCAACGTCCAGCCGCGTCAGCAGGTAGGTTTTCAGGTCGAGATCAGACTTGTCCCACCAGTCGTAATCAATATAAAAGCGGGTTTCCGGCGTGGCCTTTTTTAGGACCGACGGACTGAGTTTAGGTCGTGGACTATTGGCCAAGGTATATCTCCCTTACGTTTCTCGTCAGGCGCCTTCTTGCCAGCGATTTTTATCAAACTGCCAGTAATGATCCCCAACCGGCACAAAGGCGGGATGCCGCACCAGTTCGGCAAAGAGCGGCCCAGGTGGCATACGGCGCAGCATGTTAATGGCGCTGTAGAGCGTTTTGGCATGGACGGCGCTTTGCGGCGTCAGCTCAGACAGTTTGGGGAAAATTTCGGCCAGCAGCGAGGAGACGGTGCGCTGGTGTGATTCAGCGCGCCGCCACAAGGCATCGATGGCCGCCACGGTGTCGGTGCCCACAATCATCAAATCATCAAAGCCGCAGCCGACGGAACGGCGCAGGAGCTCAAACTGAATGCGGTTATCGACGGCCGTTGCCAACCGCACCCACTCCCGCTGCGGCCGCCGCCGGTCGAAGCCCAGGCTGATGATGCCCGGCTCTGGCCCTGGCTGCAAATGCACAAAGCCGCCGATGGGAATACCGTTTTTCTCATACCACGGACCGAGGCCATAAATATAGCGGCCTTCGTGCACCACCCAACCCACTACTTCCTCGTTGGTCTGGTCATCGACAAAAACAACGCGCTGCCGGGGGGAGGTGCTGGGGGGAAACAACGGCCGTATCCGCGCACTCAGCGGAATCACCCCGGCATGACGATGGGGGAACAGCAGCGTGAAGACCACGGGCTGCGGCGCGGGCGGCTGGGGCAGGTCGGACCATTCATCGTCCAGTTCACGCTCCAGCAGCAGCAGCTGCGGGCTGAGCAGCGCCCGGTCATGCGGGATGGGCTGGTAGAGCAGCCGGTCTGGCGTTTTCTGCACTTCTTCCGGCTCCAGGCGGCGCAGGAACCAGGCCACCTCACCCTTGGGCGCCACTTCATCAAAACGGGCATCCGACCGCAGGTGGTAGTTAAGCGAAAAGTGCTGTACGGATGGCTCCAAAGCGGAGTCCATGTCCAGGTGGGGCACAATCTCGGCAGTGGGCAGCGGTCCACCTTCGTTAATTTCCAGCACGGCTTCGGCCAGGTGCAAATGCCCGGCGTTCACTTCGGCCATGAGCTGCTTCACAAACCAGACGTCGCCCAGCTTCACAAATTCAGCGCGATCTTTGAGTTCTTGGGACACGGCCGTTTTCACCCGGTCACCATAGCGCAGCACCAGGCCATCCACATCTACCTGCACCAGCTCGGCCAGAGCGTTGCCCTCGGTGGCGTTTAGCACATGGTCGCTTTGTAGTGCCGCAGCAAATTCACGGTCTTCGTCATCAATGCCAACGGTGATGACCTTAAACTGGCCATCGTGCGGATTGTAGCCTTCGCGTACGGCCGTTACGTCGCCATGAGCAAATTGTAAAGCGGGGAACACCAGCTGCGCCCCTACCTCATAGCTGTTTTGCGGCTGGTAAATGGTGCGTCCAGACAGCTTCTTTTTCACCGCGTTGGCCTCTTCGGCTACACGGTAAGCAATAATCATACGGGCAATTTCGTCAGCAGTTTGCGGCCGTTCCACCTCTAGAAAGTGGTTGTAAATCTGCTCGATATCCGTATTGGTTAGGGCAAAATTCGGTCCCCAATAAGATTCATTTTGGGTACGGGGCTGAATCACAACGTTCTCCTCGTTACAGGGAAAATTCGGTATTTGAGCGGGCAACCCATATAGTGGTAACGCTCTCTCAAGAGTAAAGTCGAGCTGCCGCGCAGGGCAAGATTATACCAATCTGCCACCCCTACGCCAACGTGATGAGGAAAGGGGACCAGACAAACTAGGGGTAATTTGTCTCCAGCCACTGCAAGCCGTTTACGGGCACGCCGTGGATGCGCAAATCCCAGTGCAGATGCGGCCCGGTAGATAGGCCCGTTGAGCCGCCTGCGGCAATCGTCTGCCCGGCCGTCACCGCATCACCCAAGGCGACAAATGTCTCCGACAGGTGGAAGTAGGCCGAGAACACGCCCTGGCCGTGGTCCAGAATCACCGTGTTGCCGCGCAGCTCCAGAAAATCGTTAAAAACGACAATGCCGTTGGCTGGGGCCAGGATAGGTGTACCCACGGTACCGGCAAAATCGACGCCCGTGTGGTAAATCTCCACCGGGCCACCGTTGTAGGAGCGGGCATCTCCGTACGGTGCCGTTACAATCGCATCGGGCACGGGCGAGGTGAACAGCCCATCCCACTGACGGGTCTCAGTCATAACCAGGTAGAACGTGTTCAGGAAAGTATCTTCATTTTGTCGTATAACCGGATCTAGCAGAGCGCTTTGATCTTCTGGCACCACAATTTGCTGCAATCCATAGCTGGCTGAACCGACCTGCACCTGCTGCGTAAACGGCCGCCACGGTCGGCTGCCCGAACCCTCCAATCGCAGGGTAAACAAACCCGGCTCGGCAAAGGCATCGATGCCCACCAGGGCGGCGTAGCCCTCCCCCTGCGGGAAGAACTGCAAGGGCTGGTCACCAAACTGGCCCGACGGCCGTCCGTCCAGCACGTTCTCCACGTAAATGGAAACAGTATTACCGGGGATGATGGGGAACGGCCGCAGCACCACCTGCTGCCATTCACCGGTTAAGGCCTGGTAGGGGGCGTCGTCGGGAATGCGCAGCCGCTGCCCGGCAAATAGGTAAGCGGGGTACGGCAGATCGTTGGCGGCGGCCAGGGCCAGCGGGGCGATGTTGTACCGGGCGGCGACAGTCGTGACCGTTTCGCCGGGGGCCACCACGTGCGGCACGCCGGTCACCGGCTGGGGCAGGGATGAGCCGGTGCGGCTGACCACGGTCACCGTCTGCCCGGCGGCGGGAGCCTGGGCCGGGTTGATCATGCGGTTGGCTTGCAGAACGGCCGTAGGCGTGGTGTTAAAAACGGCCGCGATCTGCGCCAGCGTATCGCCGCCACCCACGGTGTACACCGTAGCCACCGCTTCCCCACTCCCGCCCGGCACGATGAGCGTCTGGCCGACAAACAAATTATCGGCGTTGGCCAGGCCGTTGAGGGCCAGCAGTTCCTCGATGGTAATGCCGTACAGGCTGGCGATGTAGGTGAGGTTTTCCCCATCGGCCACGGTGTGCACGCGGGGGATGGGCAGGCTGCCGTCGTCGGGATTGGGGGTGGGGGTGGGATCGGCCGTTTGCGCCAGAGCGGGCACAGGCAGCAGCAAAAGGAAGAGCAAAAAGAGTCCAGTTCGTTTCATAAAAAAGATTAATCAACTAAAAATTGAATATGGTCGCCCACCTTCACCCGGTTCACCAGCTCCGGCTGGCCTTCGATAACATAGCGGGCGGGCGCGGGCGGCACATACGAAGGCCGCCATGGTTGGGCCACGACTGTGCCCACCACTTCCCCGGCGTCATTGACCCAAATCACACCGAGGTCAAAAAAGACAAACAGCATGTGGATGGCGGTGTTCACCCGGCTGTCGCGGGCTTCAACCAGCACCAACCCATCCTGCGGCCCCAGCGTGCGCCGGAAGGTAAAGCCGCGCAGCTTACTGCCGAAGCTGTCACACCATTTAGCCTGAGGAATAAGAACGCTGTCGCTTTCAACGTGGACGATTTGTCGCGTGGTCATCGGCAGGAAGTATAGTGAAGGGGTGAAGGGGTGACAAGGTGAAGGGGTGAACCAGAGAACGGTCTCATGTCTGATTAAAGCAAAAATGAATATTGCGCAACGATTACCCGACGGTGGATTGACAACCCAGGGTGAAGCATGGCTGGACACGGCGTTGAGGTTACCGACTACGCCGCGCAGCCTGAATTTTGTCAAAGATGATTTCATCATTACAGTGACAGGGGATCTGGCCGTGGACGAGCTGTTAGCTATAGCCGATCAGCTTGTCTTTGAGTAACAAGCCTGTCGTAAATGGCCTGGGCTTGGGGATGGTTGAAGGTGTACGGCCGTTCCCAAAACTCCTCTATCTGCGTGTTCCCTGTCTGCTTTTCATACACCAGGGCCTGCAAATACATCTCCAATTTGTCCGCGTCGTGTACCAGTTTGGCTTCTGGCGTCTGGGCGGCGTGTAACTCTTCCCACAAATCCATAAAGGCCGGGGCAAACTGCGTGTTGTCCAACATCTCCTGCATCGCCTTGCGCTCCACGTCGGTTTTGATGCCGGGCGGTAGGTAGCGCCAGGCGGGCGTAGGGATGTCCGTAGTGAGCGCCTCCGGCAAGTCGTGCAGGGCAGCTATCGCCAGCAATCGTCCCAAATCCAACGCTTCATCCACAACTTGAGCCAAAACTAAAGCAACAAAAACGACGCCAAAGCTGTGTGCCGCCACGTTTTCCGCATTGGGCACACCGCGCTGCGTCCAGCCTGTGCGGGCCGTGCGTTTGAGCTGGTTGCCGTGTAAGAGTGTGTTGAGTACGGCCGTTACATCCATCATTTTTCTCCTCGCGTAAGAAAACCTCCCGCAGGCTTCATCATAGCCCACGCTCTGTCGGGAACCTGCGGGAGGTTGTAGTTGCGAACGGCCGTAATTGTGTCTGGCGTAGGGTAAACGGTCAACCCGTCGCGAAAACATCGAAAAAGCATCAACTTTTTGCCTCGCTTTTCAATTACACTTCTTGTGGGAGAATTGCGGTAAATGTCTGCGTAAAACAATGAGCGCCCCCTAAGTTGGCGTTCTGACCTCTGGCGAACCAGACCAGGCACAAAGCTGAGCTGCTGGCAATCTCACCCAATTTCAACATTCCCTGTTATAAATTCACCGCAGCCCACGACATACTACACAGAACGGCGAATGAAGCTGTTGACAGGAAAGTAACGACAAAAGCAATGATGGTTCGTTGTTCAGCGGACCGTTGTTTGCAGCGTTAAGTTCAAGTCAGCTGTTCGCCGGAGTTTAGGAGAACATGCATGTTACTGAACCAACCTGTCCAGGCGCCGCTGGCGCCAATCTGGTTGACAATTTCAACGCTAATGGTAGAAGCGCCAGCCACGATTGAGGACGATCACGCGCTGGTGCAGGCGGCCCGGGCCGACCTGCGTGCTTTTAATGGCTTGTATGAACGGCACGTCACCCGCGTCTATCGTTACCTGCTGGTACGGGTAGGCAGTGTGGCCGAAGCCGAGGATTTGACCTCGCAAACCTTTTTGGTGGCGATGGAAAATCTGGACAAATACAAGGGTGAACGGCCGTTCCTGGCGTGGCTGTTTGGCATTGCCCGGCACAAGGTGGCCGACAAGTACCGCCGTCAAAAACCGGAAGTGATGCTGGAAACGGCCGTCGACCTGGCCGATCCAGACATGACGCCAGATGATTTTGTCAGCCAGAAGTTACAAATTGAAGCGGTCGCACAGAAGCTGCAAACCCTGTCACCCGACCGCGCCGAAGTAATCTCACTCCGTTTGTTTGGGGGGCTGGATATACCAGAGATTGCCCGCCTGATGCGCAAGCAAGAGCCAGCTGTGCGAATGCTGCTGCATCGGGGGCTGCAAGATTTGCAAACCCGGCTGAACCCCAACCAGGAGGAAACCGTATGAAAGAGCAAGAACCAATCCTGGCGGACGAACTGAGCCGGCGCATCACGGCCGAGATGCAGGGCAAAACGCAGCCACCCGTCAGCGAGGCGATCCAGCCCGAAGCAGAGCTGGCCGCCAAACTCATCAGCCTGTCCAACGACACCCATCCCGACCCGGACTTTGTAGCCGCCTTGGGGAGCCAGTTGGCCCGGCGCGCGGCCCAGAAGGCCAGACAACAAAATAAACCAGCGCCGCCAGAACGGCCGTCGTTCTGGCAGCAGCTATCACAACTATTAAAGGAAGGAACTACCATGAATCGCAACAAATACCTACTGGGGGCGTTAGGCGCCCTGGTGCTAATTGTTGCCGCCGTCTTCATCCTGACCAACCGGGGCAACAATGAAACTGAACCCATCGCGGTCGTGACCGACAGCGGCGCGCCCGCCGAAGACGAAGGCGCTGCGCCTACAGATGAATCAACCGAGGAAGCAACCGAAGTCGCTGACCTGCCACCGCTGCCGGTGCTGGAAGGCACCCAGGCTACCGGCTTAGGTGGCGGCGGCGGTGACGCCAGCGCCCGGCCACAATCTGGCGGCGGTGGCTTTGAGGCAGAAGATGCGGCCATTGGCATCGATGGCGGCTTTATTTACACCGATCCCTTCTCGGGCACAGCGTTTACCTTAAACGCCACGCTGCCCACAGAACCACTGCTGGCTACTGTGGTGCAAAACAAGCCAGCGGAAGCCATCTCCGTGGAACAGGCGCGCGACCTGGCCAGCCGCTTTGGCTTTACTGACCAGATGTACCGCGAGCAGTATCCGGTCTTTGAGCAAGAACCGGGCGCGCCCGCGTATGTACCGCCGGTTGCCTATTACCTGTTTGATGGCTCACGCAGCATGACCATCGATACCTGGGGCGCTTATTACAATGACACCAGCATCGTGAACGATTGGGAGAATCCAATACCGTTTGAGCAGGCCGCACCGATTGCCGAAGCTTTCTTGCAAGAACGTGGGCTGCTGAACTTTGAGTACGAAGTACTGCAGCTGTGGGGTTCCGACGTGAACTTTGTGCGTGTGATTGACGGCCGTCCTTCCAGCCAGCCTGAATTGACCGTAGGCGTGAGCCATGACGGCCAGGTCTTCTTCGTCAGCTACCAGGTGATGCGTAATGCAGAAACCCTGGGCCGCTACCCACTCATCACACCGCAGGAAGCGTGGGAAATTCTGCAAGGTGGCGTTGTCGAGAACCAGATTCCGTACATGTATATCTTTAACCCAGACCTGGTATTGGCCGAACCAGACATCATTGAACCGGATCCCAACGCCGAGCAGTACCAATTCTGGGCCCGTGAATATGTCCCAGGTGAAGAAGTGCACCTGTACGATTGGCCCATCGTCTACCTGCCGGTTGATGGTGGCAGCCCGCGGATTCAAGTACGCAGCTACATCATCCAGACCGATGACGCCACGCTCAACGCACTGGCCGAACGTGTGGGGCAGCAAACCCACCTCTGGGGGCAAATTGGAGCGGACGGCAAAACGTTTGAGCTGACCGGATGGGAAGCCATAGACGAAATGCTTGAGCCTATCTCTGGCCCCGGTGTTATCAGCCGCGAAGGTGACCAGGTGCTGTTCACCAACAGCGAGACGGGCAGCGTTTACATTGTACCCAATGCCCCGGCCGACCTGGCCGATGGCCTGGAAGTTTACCTCTTTGGTTGGTCTGCCCGTGACCTGGGCCTGGCTTACCCGGTGATAGATTGGGAAAATATCGACAAGATTGTCAATATTGAACCGCTGCCCGAGGAAACGCTGCCGGTTGACGTCCCGGTTGAGGGTGAAGATCGTGTCTTTGAGCCCTTCACCTACGAAACCTTCACGGTGAACGAGGTATCGTTGGCTTACTACACTTCCTACAGCTGGCCAACCGATGAAAGCGGCGAGATCCGCTATGAGGGTCAACCTACCATCATCGTGCAGCCCACCTGGAAGTTTGCTGGTGAAACCAACACGGGCGAGCTCGTTGAGTTCTTCGTCCAGGCTATCCAGCCCGAATTCCTGCAGCAGTAAGTAAACCCAAACCTCCCGCAGGTTATTAACTGAAACCTGCGGGAGGCTCTTCCCTTTGTTGAAGACGGCCGTTGCCAACCCAACGGCCGTCTTTTTTTACGCTTTTGTCTCAGACCTCTACGCGTAGGGCCGAAACACCTCTGCCACAACCTCTTCCAGCTTTTCCAACTCGCCAGAGGCAACGGCCGTCTCCATTACGGCCAGCTGCTGCAAGGCCCGCTGCTGCGTTTCGCGGCCGCTGGCCGGGTGACGGGCTGCCAATTGCAGCAGCCGTACCGCCAGCGCAGGCTGCTCCGCTTGCAGCAAAACAGCCAGCCCCACTAGAGCATCCAGCGCCAGCGGCTGGGCCTGAATGTCCATCAGCAGGCGCAGCGCCTCGTGGAAGGCCCGGCGCGACGCGTCGAATTCGTCCAGCTGGCACAGCACTTCACCCAGGTTGATCAGCGAAATGCCGATGCTGCGCCGGTTGCCCAGCTCCTGCTTCAGCACCAGGCTTTCATTGTGCAGGCGGCGCGCTTCAGCCAGTTCGCCCAGGCGCATAGCGGCTACCCCGGCATTGCCCAGCGTGGCGGCCCGGCCTGGTCGGTGGTTGATCTCCTTAAAGAGCAGATGGCTCTCCTCGTAGTAACGGCGCGAGGTCTCGTAATCTTGCTGGGCGTTGGCCAGGTTGCCCAGGTTGTTGAGGGCCACGGCCGTTCCGTGCAGATCGCCCAACTGCTGCCGCAGCGCCAGGCTTTCCTCAAGATACTGCCGCGCCGCGCCATAATCACCCATGTGCTGCGCCAGCGTGCCGCGTAAGTTTTGTACAAAGGCCAGTCCCGGAAGGTAGTTGACCGACTTCGTTAACTGAAAACCGGTTTCGGCCTCGATTTCAGCCCGCTCGTAGTTACCCTGGAAGCCCGTCACAATAGAGAGGTAGCAGTGGCAGAGTGAGATTTCCTTGACGCTGCTCCCACCTTGCAAATGGCTGAGCGCCTGTTCCAGCACCTGCTGCCCCTTTGCATACTGCCCCAGGAAGGTGGCAAAACGGCCGTACCGCACCAGCAAACGGCCGTACGTTTGTTTCGCCTGCCCAGCCACCTCTTCCAGGGCAGCCATCGCCCAACCAAACGCCGCCGCGCCATCCTGGAACCAGCCGCGCGATTCGTACAAAAAGAAGAGCGAAACCAACGCCTGGTCCAACCATTCGATGGCTTCCGCCGCCGTGGCCTGGTTTTCCACAGCGGCCACCGCCCACTGCCAGGCAGCCCGCACATTTTCAATTTCCGGCGTGAGCAGATCCAGCGCCTGCTGCCGCTGGTTGGTTTGCCAGCAATCTTCCTGGTGGTGCAGCAGCAGCAAAAAGTAGTTGGCGTGGCGGGCGCAAGTGGCGTCTACAAAGTCAGGCGCTGCCTCCAGCCGGGCCGCGGCAAACTGGCGCACCATTTCCAACATCTCAAAACGGCCGTTTGCCTTCCGATGCAGCAGCGATTTATCTACCAGCGCCGTCAGCGTCCACAGCGAGGCCTGGGTCACCTGCCGCGCCGCCTCGCGGGTAAAGCCGCCGCGAAACACGGTAAGTTGGGCCAGCGTTTGCTGCTCCTCCTGCGTCAGCAAAGACCAGGAATGGTCGAAGACGGTTTGCAGGCTGCGGTGCCGGTCCGGCACGTCACCGGCGCGGGTTTGCAAAAAGCCAATGCCCGCCGCCAGCTCCTGGGCGATCTCGGCGCAAGACAGCTGGCGCACCCAGGCCGAGGCCAGCTCGATCCCCAGCGGCACACCCGCCACCAGATGGCAAATCTGGGCCGCGTCGGGTGTCGTTTCGGGGGTCAGGGCAAAACCAGCCTGGGCACGTTGGGCCAGCTGGGTGAACAGCTTGAGGGAATCGGCCGTTTCGTCGCTACGGCCGTTGGGCAGCGGCAGCGGGCCAACCTCAAAGATGGTTTCCGTTTGCAGGTTGAGCCGTTCGCGCGAGGTCACCAGCAGCTTCACGTCGGACAGCTGCTGGCTCATCTCGGCCAGCAGCTGGCTGCCCTTGAGCAGGTGCTCAAAATTGTCCAGCACCAGCAGCATCTCCTTGGCCTGCAGGTAGCTGAGCAGCTGGGATTTGGGCGGCGCGGCCCCGGCAAAGGTGAAGTTGATGGCCTCGGCGATGGCCGGGATGATAAATTCGGGGGCGGGCACGGCCGCCAGGGGCACAAAAAAGACGCCGTTAAGCGTGGTGCCAACGGCCGTTTGCGCCACCTGCAGCGCCAGGCGCGTTTTGCCAATGCCACCCGGCCCCACCAACGTCAGCAGCCGGCACGATGGCTGCACCAGCTGGGCCTGAATGTGCCGCAGCTCCTCGGCGCGCCCGACAAAGGGCGTGGTGGCCACCGGCAGGTTATGGCGGCGGCTGTCTACGGCGGCGCGAATGCGGTCGTGCAGCGTGGTGGTTTCCGGGGAGGGGTCGATGCCCAGCTCCCCGGCCAGGACGTCGCAGCAGAGCTGGTATTGGCGCAGCGCCTCGGCGCGCTGGTCGTTGCGGGCCAGCAGCAGCATCATCTGGCGGTAGGCCCATTCGCTGAGCGGCGAGATGGCCAACAGCCGGGCGGCGTAACGAATCCCTTTTTCGTACTGCTGGTGGTCTAAGAAGTGCTGCACCAGCCGCCGCAGCAGGTGGACGGCCGTACGCTGGTGCCGTTCGCGCTCCAGGGTAAGCCACTCCTCAAAGCCACGGCTGTCGCGGATGTCAAACCCGGCCAAAAAGTCAGATTGGTATAGGGAAACGGCCGTTTCCCAGTCGGCAACCGTTTCGCTTTGGCCCAGTTGTTGGAAGGCCACGGCGTCGATCCAATGATCGCTGCTCTCTTTGAAGGCGACGGTCTGGCGGGAAATGTCGAGAAAGGGTTTAAAGCTGTGGCGCAGGCCAGAGAGGAGGGAACGCAGGTTGGCCAGCGCCTGCTCGCTGGCGCGATCGTCCCAGAAAAAGTCGGCCAGCAGCTCACGGGAATACGGCCGTTGCGTGCAAACCAGGTAAATCAGCATTGCCTCGGCCTTACGTGAGGGCAGTTCGGTCGCTGGTTTCCCATTCAGCTTGATGGTGCTCTCCCCAAGAAGGATCAGTTCTAACTTTGCTGTCATTTACCTTGCTAACCGATCAGGTGGGTGGATCGTTTTCGGATCGTTTCCCCAATAAACTTACCGCAAGGGTAAACTACCAGGGTGTGAAGCCGCCGCGTCGAGTGAAGCGCCACAAGCGCAGATCCTCAATTACACACCAGTTGGCAGACCAACGAGTGTCATTATAACTCACTCTGGTAGGATTAAGAGAGAAGATTGGCGATTCTGCCGCAAAGACCTATCATCGAAAGACAAATCCTTAGCTTCAACTGCCATAGTAGGACGGAGAAAACGAAATCAACCCTGCAGAGAGGGATAAAGCTTATGAGTAAAAACTTACAACATTATCACGCTTATCTTTTACGGCTGTGGCGCGAGGAGGACGGTATGCCCTGGCGTGCCACGCTGCAAAACCCGCACACCGGGGAACAGGAGGGCTTTGCCTCGGTAGAACAGCTCATCGATTTTATTCGCAGCAAAACGGAAGGTCGAGAAGACCCACCGCGGAAAACGGTTTATTAAACCCGCTCACCCTTAGCAAAACTGCCCAAAATTTAACGGCCGTTTCCTACGCAACTTTTATAGAAAACGGCCGTTCTCCCCTTCACTTTAGCAAAATTTGACCATTTCCCCAGCGTCGTTATACTAAAAGCCTTAAAAATGATAGGGATTTGTCACTAAGATGTCCCACATTTTGATGGTTCGCCACATTCGTTTTTTATGGAACGGTGTCGCAGTGGCGAAACGCTTTAGCTGAAGTCAAGCTTCCACCGGCTCACCTTGGTTAGAACTTTGCTTCAGCACCTGGGAAGAAATCGATTCACCAGCCTGGCTCCCTTCAGCCAATTAAGCGATTTCAGATCACAATGTTGAATTCACGCTAAATCGAAACAACTAAATACCCTGCCAGCAGTCCTCCCGAGAATAGTCTCAGGCGGCATTTTGGCACATCTGCTGTAAGGTCCCGCTGTTTGACACACGTTCAAACATTTGTACTCACACCCGAATAGAAAAGAGGAGGTGCATACTCACACAAGGATACAAATGAAAGTTGCCCTAACTCACTATTGTTTTATAAAGCTTGACCCATCTTGGAGGAGAGAAACCGAATGAAGAAAAATATTGTTATTGTGTTGTTGGTTCTGCTGGCGCTGGGCCTGGTTGCCTGTGGCGGCGGCGAGCCAGAAACCGTGTTTGTGGAAGTTACCCGCATTGTGGAAGTAGAGGGTGAATCCGTCACCGAAACCGTTACCGAAACCGTGACGGAAACCGTTGTTGAAACCGTTACTGAAACGGTCACCGAGCAGGTGGCTGTGACCTTTGCCGGTGGTGGCGACACGCTGGCCCAGGTGCAGGATCGTGGTGTGCTGAACTGTGGTGGTAACGCCAACGTCCCTGGCTTTGGCTACCTGGACCCGGACAGCGGCGAATTCAGTGGTTTTGACATTGACTTCTGTAAAGCAATTGCAGCGGCCGTTTTGGGCGATGCGGAAGCAATTGAAGTAACGCCAACCACTGGCCAGTCCCGCTTCCCCACCCTGCAGTCTGGTGAAATTGATGTGCTTATCCGTAACACCACCTGGACCAGCAGCCGTGACACCGCCCTGGGCTTCGACTTTGCTCCCGTCACCTTCTACGACGGGCAGGGCATGATGGTGCGTGCCGACAGTGGCATCACCAGCATCAGCGATATGGATGGCGCTACCGTTTGTGTGCAGTCTGGCACCACCACGGAAAAGAACCTGTCTGACTACATGACCGCCCTGGGCATTACCTACACGCCGCTGGTAGGTGACGATGCCGTCGCCACCCGCGACGCTTACGATTCCGGCGCTTGCGACGGCTTCACCACCGACAAATCCGGCCTGGTTTCCCAGCTTATTCTGCTGTCTGACCCCGAAGGGCACGTGATTCTGGATGAGGATATGTCTCGCGAACCGCTGGGCCCGTTGACCCGCCACGGCGACAACAACTGGAACGACATCGTTAGCTGGGTGGTGCAGTGTACCTTCAACGGTGAACTGCTGGGCATCAGCCAGGAAAATGTAGACAGCTTCCTGGGCAGTGACGATCCGGCCATTCAAAACGTGCTGGGCGAAGCTGGGGACCACGGCACAGCACTGGGTCTGTCCAACGACTTCTGCTACCAGGTCATCAGCCAGGTGGGCAATTACGCCGACATCTACAACCGCAACCTGGGCCCGGACACGCCATTTGACCTGGCGCGCGCTCGTAACGCCCTGTACACCGATGGTGGTGTGATCTACCCCATCCCCTTCCGCTAAAGTTTGAGGTCATCGGGCAGAGAATCTGATGATTCTCTGCCTGATTTTCCGGCAAGAAACGCAAAGCCCGACCTCACGTCGGGCTTTGTTGCATCTAGTATTGCGCCTCAAAAGTTTGCCTCAGGTTGATGAAGGCAGCGCAATACTTAAACAGTCCGGCGAACTCATCATAATGACATTTTGAGGATTTCCGCCGGACTGTAGAGGGGATAACGCCTATGCCCGACATACCAAACCCTCCTTTGCGACGTGGCAATGAGCGGATTCCGCCGTGGCGAGACGGCCGTATCATCGGGGTCCTGCTGCAAATTGTCTTCGTCGTGCTCTTTGTCCTCAGCCTGAGCTGGATCTTCACCAACATCGGCAACAACCTGGATGCCTTAGGCGAGGGACAGTTTAGCTGTAAAGAAGGTGGTTCCAGTTATCGCTGCGCTTTCGACTTCCTCAGCATCGATGCTCAGTTTCCCATTGGGGAATCTGTTATCAGCTACAATCCCAATACCGACTCGTTTTGGCGCGCCATCGGCATCGGCGTCTTAAATACCGCCAAAGTTGCTTTTTACGGCATCATTCTTACCACCATTTTAGGCACCCTCACCGGCATTGCCCGGCTGTCTAGCAACTGGCTGATGAGCAACATTGCCAAGTGGTACATCGACCTGATGCGCAACACGCCGCTGCTGCTTCAGCTCTTTTTCCTCTACTTTGTCGTCTTTCTCGTCAGTCTACCATCGGTTAATGAAGTGGAGCCGCTCCTCGGGCTGCCGATTTACGTCAGCCAGCGCGGCGCTAACTACCCCTCGCTGGTGCCGATGGCTTCTTTTGCCACCTGGTTTGCCTTCATTGTGTTGGGCATTGTGCAGGCGCAGCTGCTGTGGGTGATTTTGGGACGACGTGAGGAACAAACCGGGCAGACGAGTAATCGGGCCTTGTGGGCCTTTCTTTCGTTTTTGGTGGTGGTGGTGATTGGCTGGTTTATCGCCGGGAACAACAGCAACACGGAAGCAGCCCTGGTGTCGCGGGCGTCGCGGATTCGGGAGTTTAGCGATATTCCCGCGCTGGTGGAACGGCGGTTGGCCGTTAGCGACGTGAGGGATATTGAAGCCGCGCTGGAAAACGGCACACTCACTAAGGAGGCGGTGGATGAAGCGGCCGTTTCCGTCTGTGCCATTAATGAATCCGCCTCGGAAATTAACCTGACTTCCCAACTGGGCGCCGCCCACGTGCCGTTCACCATCACCCGCAGCGACCGGCCGGATCAGGCCATCGCCACTTATGCCGAAGGCGGCTGCGAAATCTTTGTGGCGGACCGGGCCACGCTGGCGGCAGAGCGCGATCTGCTGGAAGACAGCGCCGACCAGCTGATTGTGCCCCTGCCAGAAACGCCCGTGCGCCTCTCTGTTCCCCGGCTGGAAGGGTTCAACTTTGTCGGCGGGGCCAAGCTGACGCTGGAATTTTCGGCTATTTTGCTGGGGCTGGTGCTGTACACTGGCGCCTTTGTGGCCGAAATTGTGCGCGCCGGCATTTTGTCCGTCTCCAAGGGGCAGACGGAAGCGGCCCGGGCGCTGGGGCTGTCGGAAACGCAGCGGCTGCGCCTGATTGTGCTGCCGCAGGCGCTGCGAGTGATTATCCCGCCGCTCACCAGCCAGTACTTGAACCTGACGAAAAACTCTAGTCTGGCAGCGGCCGTTTTATTCCCCGATCTCTATCGCACCATCAACACCATCATCAACCAGTCAGGGCGCGCCATCCAACCGATTGTCATCATGGCGCTGATCTACCTGTCTATCAGCCTGGTCATCTCGTTTTTCTTGAACTGGTATAACAGCAAAATCGCGCTGGTGGAGAGATAATCATGACAACATTACCCCAAAAGCAAACGCGTTTTGACTTTTTACCGGCTGACTTTCGGATTCAGATGAATCGCTTTGTCACCGAGCAAATCACCCGCTCCTGGGTGCTGACGCTGTGGCTGATTTTGCTCACGGCGTTTACGCTCAACGTTATTGTGAACCGCCTCCAGGCGGCGCCGGTGTCCACGATTGTGGTGCTGGCGGTCTGGCTGGTGACGGTGGCCCTGGTGGCCATCAATGAGCTGCGGCACAAGCACAATGCGCTATCGCTCTGGCTGAAGAACAACATGTACAACAACATCACCAACACGCAAATCAGCGTGCTGATCGTGTTGGGGCTGATTGCCGCCGTTATTGGCTTCTACCATTACGCCTGGGTCAATGCCAGCTTTGTGTCGGTGCCTGCCGCCGATTACCGGGCAGAGCTGGAGAGCGTGAACAGCAATGAGTATTGCTTTACGATGGGTGGGGTAGACACGGCCGTTTCCGCCACCACCATCATCAACGATCCCACCAGCCGCTGCTTCCCCACAGCGAACCTCACCACCGATCTCAGCGGCGTGGCCGTGGGCGAAGAAGCCACCTCCTTCTGCTTCGACAACATGCCCGCCGATCCAGAAAACGGCATTACCTGCTTTGCCAGCACGGCCGAAAACCCCGGCTTTTTCCGGGTTGAGCGCGAGTTCACCGGGGCCAACTGGGGCGCCGTGGAAGCCAACATGACCACCCTGATGATCTTCCGCTTCAACCGCAACGAAACGTGGCGCATCTGGGCGGTGATCATTCTGCTGGGTGTGCTGCTGGTGCCCACGATGTTTGTCTACCGCGACAGCTACAAAAACAAAAGCGTGCGCCGGTTGATGACCTATCTGTGGCTGGCTTCGCCCATCCTCATCTACCTCTTCCTGCGCGGCGTCGATCCAGTGCCGTTTGAGGTGGATGGCCCCGGCTCGGTCATTTCGGGCATCTGGAATGAGACGTTTGCCTGGACCAGCCCGCTGCAAGAACTGACGGATGAGGGCCTGATCACGGTGGTCAACGGCCGTCCCTTCCTGCGCGGCGACGAGGGCGTGTTGAGCCCCATCAGCGCCTGGGCACGCCTGCGGGCCATCTTCACCGGCAACCGAGATTTGCTGGGCGTGCTGGGGCTCGTCATTTTTGGCGGGCTGACCTGGTTTATCAACCGGCGCTATCCCCCCCAAGAACGGGAAGGGGAGCTGGTGATTTTCGGCCGGGCCGTGCTGCGCTTTTTGCTGATTGTTTCGGCCGTACTGGCCATTTTCGCCTTCTTTGACGTACTCAGCATGATTGTCGGCTCGTTTAGCTACACGCGCGAACTGGTTGTCAACGGCCAACCCGCAGAGGTAGCGCAGCCCATCTTTCGCAGCATTGACCCCGACGTAAACTGGGGCGGCTTTCTGCTCACCGTCATCATCACCATCTTTGCCATCGTCGTTTCCTTCCCCATTGGCCTGGTGCTGGCCCTGGGCCGCCGCAGCCAGATTCGCGGTGTTCCTGCCTGGCTCACTTACGGCGCAGCATTAGTGATTGCCATCTGGGGCTTTACCCAAAGTACCCCAGACCTCATTGCCGCAGCCCGAAACGACATCGAACTGGCGCTGGCCTATTGGCCCATCCTTGTCCTGGTTTTGGCATACGCCTTCCAGCGTACTTTCAATGGCAACGTGCTGGCGGCGTTTAGCACGCTTTACATTGAGTTTGTCCGCGGCGTGCCGCTCATCACCGTTCTCTTCGGGGCCAAAATTCTGTTCCCGATTTTGCTGCCGCCCCGCACGGAAATCCTGGACACCTGGCGCATCTTGTGGGCCTTTGCTCTCTTTTCCGCCGCTTACCTGGCAGAAAATGTGCGCGGTGGCTTGCAGGCTATCCCCAAAGGACAGTACGAAGCGGCCGATTCGCTGGGCTTTAGCGCTTACCAAAAATACCGGCTCATCATCCTGCCCCAGGCACTGCGCGTGGTGATTCCGGCCATTGTCGGCCAGTTCATCGGTCTGTTTAAAGATACTTCACTGGTCGCCATCGTCGGCTTGTTCGACGTACTGGGTGTGGCCAATGCCATTGCTGCCCAGGAAGATTGGCTGGGCGTGCGTCGTGAACCGTACATCTTCCTGGCCGTGCTTTACTTCATAGGCTCGGCCATCATGACTGCCTACAGCCGCTACCTGGAAAAACGCACTGGCCTGGGCGAAAGATAAAAACGAACCGCAAAGACGCAAAGAGCGCAGAGATTTGTAAAAGAAAGAGAAAAACCTGTGTGCGCAATTTGCGCAAATCTGCGAAACCTGCGGATAGATTTCAGGAGAACAAGATGACAACAGCAGCAACACTTACGCAAATGGAAGACGTCATTGTGGCGCAGAACATTAACAAATGGTACGGTGATTTTCAAGCACTGAAGAACGTGAGCCTGACAGTGAAGGCCGGGGAGGTCATCGTCATTTTAGGGCCATCTGGTTCGGGCAAATCGACCTTCATTCGCACGCTCAACCGCCTGGAAGAACACCAGAGCGGCGACATCATCGTCGATGGCATCACCCTCAGCCACGATGTGCGCAACATCGCCGAAATTCGCCGGGACGTGGGCATGGTGTTCCAGCAGTTCAACCTGTTCCCCCACCTGACGGTGTTGGAAAATGTAACGCTGGCTCCCATTCACGTGCGCAAATGGTCCCGCGAACGCTCGGAGGAAGTAGCCATGAAGTGGCTCACCCGCGTGGGCATTCCGGAGCAGGCGGGCAAATATCCAGGGCAGCTTTCCGGGGGTCAGCAGCAGCGGGTGGCCATCGCCCGCACCCTGGCCATGGAGCCCAACATCCTGCTGTTTGATGAACCCACCTCGGCGCTGGACCCGGAAATGATCAAGGAAGTGCTGGACGTGATGCGTGACCTGGCGCGGTCTGGTTACACCATCCTGGCCGTGACGCACGAAATGGGCTTTGCTCGTGAGGTGGCTGACCGGGTCATCTTCATGGATGCGGGACAAATTGTGGAGATCAACACGCCGGAAGATTTCTTCACCAATCCGAAGAATGACCGGACAAAGTTGTTTTTGTCGCAGATTTTGCATCATTGATCGAGTAGCAAGTATGCAGGTAGCAAGTTGCAAGTTGCAAGTAAACCTGCCACTTGCAACTTGCCACCTGCAACTTTTTACTGCCCAAACCAGACCAGTCGCGGCTTGAGTTGGGCGGCCTGTTCGGGGGCCATGCCGTTTTGTACGGCCGTTAACATCTCCCACCCAAACAAATATTGTTCCTCAAGCAAAACCGGGCGGCTAAAGGGGAAGGCTGTGCGCATGGCGTTGCCTAAATCGTGGGGCAGGCGGCTCCAGAACTGGCTGCTGGTGGCCACCGACGGCCGGGCAGGCACGGTGCGGAAGCGGGCCGAGGGGGGCTGGTAGGTGAGGAACTTGAGCCATTCCCAGGCGGCGTACGGCCGTTCCGAGTCCATCGTAATAAACGCCCCCGCCACCCACAGCGGCGTGATGCCATCAAATCGATCCGAGCCAGGAAAGGGCACGACCCCCAGCGGATTGAGCTGAAAGCGCAGCTCGTACAGCAGCGGCGATTCGACCCAGATGACCGCGCGCCGGTGGGCCGACTGCCAGTTGGAAAGCACCCCGGCGCGTTCCGTCTCGCTCATCGGCGTGAAGTCGGGCATCTGGCCGGGCTGGCCTGCCAGGGAATGGTACCAGCCCAACGCGGCGGCAACGGCTTCGGGCGTCAGCGGCTGGTCGCAGCGTACGGTGGCCTCGGCACAGGTGTTGTTCCAATTGTAAGCATAGGAAAAAAGCGCGTCCGGCCCCACGTCCAGAAAGCCCCACGCCAGCGATCCGTTTTGGGCCATGCTGCCTTGGGCAACGGCCGTCATGTCGTCCTGCATCTCCTGCCAGGTCCAGCGCAGGGTGGGTTCGGGCCGGTTGGCGTCGCGGTAGGCGTTTGTGTCGTAGTAGAGCACGTTCATGCGCCCTGCCAGGGGCAAAAACCACATTTGTTCGCGCCACCACGCGCCCTGCCACAGCTGCTCGTAAAAATCGGCGCGGTCGAAACGGCCGTCGGTTTGCATCAGATTGGTCAGGTCGCGCACAGCTCCAGCAGCCAGCAGGTCAACGGTGGGGGCCGCACCGACGGCGTCCAGCGTGGCCAGGTCAGCCAGAGCGAGCTGGTCGGTCTCCAGGTAAACCAGCTCAATGGCGATGCGCGGGTTTTGCGCCATAAATTCGTCAGCGGCCGCTTCGTAGTCGATGAGGGGAAATTCCCCTGCGGGCACACCAAAACGCAGCGTAACCGGGCCAAAGCGGTCGGCGAGACGGCCGTCTAGCAGCCGCCAAAACAGGTCCGACGGCGCGCCGGTTTCATCCAACCCAACCAGGCGCGGCGAAGGGATACGCAGCTGGTCGGCTGCGGCCGTTTCCTGGAAATCATTCGCTAAAGTGAGGCTGAACGGCCGTTCGGCCGTAGGACAATTGTCGCTGCACAGCGCCGCGATTTGGGCGGTCACTTGCTGGCCAATTTGCCCGGCCAGGTCGGCATCGATTTGGTAATAGCTTAGCTGGCCCCAGGCGTAATCGGCGGAGGCAAACCCGCCCCAGTAACCGGGCGCTTCCGGCTGGCGGATGAGGCTGCCATCGGGCTGGCGCCGCCAGAAGGCGATCCGCTGGTACGTCTCGCGGCCTTCGGTCCACTGCACGTTGGCCCAGATGAAGCTGTCGTGCTGCTCGGCGTGGGTGACGGTGGGGGAGTGGTGGTAGAGACGGCCGTTCAGCGGATTTAACTGGGCAGTAAACCAGGCGGCGTGCTCCGCCTGGAAGCTGAAGAACAGGTCGCCATCTCCGGCCAGGTAGGCGTCCCGCTCAAAATCGAGCGCGTTTTGCGCTAGGCTGATCGCGTTTTGTTCCGCCTCGGCCAGTTGGGTTTGCAGCGTGTGCCACAGCCAGCCGCCGCTCAGCAGCAGAACGGCCGTCAGCCCCAGCCAGAACCAGCGGCGCGAATTGGGGGGAACGGCCGTGGGTGGAGAGGGGATACGGCCGTCTGCCTCTTCGCCAATTTGCCAATCAAAACGATCGCTCATTTCACACCGAGGTGTGGCTGTGTTGCGGGCTGGATTGTGTTTGTTGAATCAGGACGCTGCTGCGAGCTGCTTCATTCTACCACAGGAAAGGCGATGCCGGGGGGAAGTGCTGGTTTAGAAAGGATGGTGGAGGGAACGGCCGTTTCTCCACACTGTCAAAAGCAGGAATAACCTATCTACATCCACTGTCATTTTGAGCAAAGCGAAAAATCCCTCTAAACTTTGGGTGCTGTGATTCCACGAATTCGGAATTGCAGCGCCTGAGAGATGCTTCACTTCGTTCAGCATGACAGTTCGAGGCGTTCTTCAAAAAAGCAGCACAGGGATGGTAATCGCAGCTGCTCAAAGCAGCCGGTTTAGCTCTTGATGTACCTCAGTGCTGTTTGGGGATTGCTGAGGTACTCGACGCCGTTTTCGGTGACCAGCACATCTTCCTCCAGGCTCATGATGCCGCGATTGGGCACCACCACGTGCAGTTCCAGGGTGAAGATATTGCCCACCTCCACCGGCAGCTCGCAGATGCCCGCGTAGCGCTCCCAGCGCGGCCCCAACACAGTGGCGCCGTCGTGCGCTACGCGGCCCAGCAGGTGACCAAAGGCGTGCATGTATTCCGGGTAGCCGTTGTCCACGATGAAGTCGCGGGCGGCTTCGTCTACCTGCCAGCCAGACGTACCCGGCGTCAGCCGCGATTCACCAGCCTTGATCGCCCCGTAGACCACATCGAAGGCGCGCTGTACGTCGGGCGGCGCGGCGGCTTCGCCATCGTCAAGCACGTACCACATGCGCTGGATGTCGGAGCAGTAGTCGTTTTGCTTAACGCCCAAATCGAGGTGCAGTGTGTGCCCTTTTTCCAACACCACATCCCCCGCGGCTGCGTGCCCCACGGCCGAATCCGGCCCACAGGTCACAATCGGGTTAAACGGTTTGGGCCAAGCGTAGTCCAATCCCATTTCGTCGATGCGATGGCGCACAAATTCGGCAATCTGGCGCTGGGTCATGCCCGGTTTGACAAACGCTTCTACTTCGTCAAACAGCTTTTCCGTGGTGATGATGGCCTGGCGCACCCGCTCGACTTCCGCCGGGCTTTTACGGCCGCGCACGGCGGCAATGATTTGCTCGGCCGAGATGAGCCGGTCGGCAAAAGGTGTGCCCGCCAGGATAGTTTGCAGGCTGCGGTACATGCCCAGGCTCAGGCCATCGGCGGCCACATCGTTTTCGGAATAGTTGATGGCGATGGTGCGCGGTGCTTTTTCGGCCAGCACGGCGCGCAAATGTTCGGCGATACCCTGGTCGTAGCCAATAACCTGCGGATACACGCCCAACCGGTCCACATTTTCGCGGTCAAAACGGCCGATAATCGCCACATGCGCCCCATCCCGGCACAGCATAAACGCGGAACTCCAGGTCACGTCCACATCGGCAATCAGCTCCAGCGCCGGGTCGGGCGACAGGGTTGTTTCGCGCACAAACGTCAGCCACACGTCCACGTCAAACTCGTTGAGAATTTGAGCTGCCTGGGCTACTTTTTCCCGAATTAACTGCTTGTTATCCATTTCTTTATTTTTCCAAATGGCAGAAGTAAGGAAGAGAAAGACACCTTCAACTCGTCATTTCGACCGAAGGGAGAAATCCCTGACGCGAAAGCAGCCTTTGAGCTTCGGAAGTTTAGAGGGATTTCTCGCCAAAAAGCGGCTCGAAATGACAAATCATGGTCCTGACGCAGTTCCCATCTTTTATGAACTATTCTTCGCCAATGATGGCGTCGTAGATGGCCTGGAGCTCCTCGTCTGAGTAGTAGTGGATGATCACGCGGCCTTTGTTTTTGCCGCTGGTTTCGATGTTTACCCGGGTGCCCAGCGACTCCTGGAACTGCGTTTGCAGCGCTTCCAGTTCTACGGGCAAACCGGCACGGGGTTTGGCTTTGGGCTTCTTGGCCGACAGCAGCGTCGTGACGCGGGCTTCCACCTGGCGCACGCTGAGGTTGAACTTGATAATGTCGTTCATCACGTTGGTTTGCATCGTTTCATTGGGCAATGGCAGCAAAGCCCGCCCGTGTGCCCCGCTGATACGGCCGTCCGCCACCGCCTGCTGTATGTTTTCCGGCAGCTCCAGCAGGCGAATCAGGTTGGTGATGGTCGAGCGCCCCTTGCCCATGCGCTGGGCAATCTGCTCGTGGGTAAAGCCGAAATCCTCGCTGAGCTGCTGGTAGGCAAACGCCTCTTCCAGCGGATTGAGGTCGGCGCGCTGCACGTTTTCGATGATCGCCAGCTCCAGCATTTCCTGCGGTGTGGCTTCTTTAACCACCACGGGCACTTCGACCATGCCCGCCAACTGGCAGGCGCGCCAGCGGCGCTCCCCGGCGATGAGCGTGTAGCCGCCATCCGCCTGGGTCACAATCAGCGGCTGGATGAGGCCGTGCTCACGAATCGACTCGGCCAGCTCGTTGAGCTTTTGCTCGTCCATACTGCTGCGCGGCTGGTGAGGGTTGGGCGATACGGCCGTTACCGGCACCATCTTCACCCCACCCTCTTCGGCCGTCGCTGTGTGATCGCTGGGGATGAGCGCGCCCAACCCGCGGCCTAAACCACCCCGTTTTTTGGTCATGCCGCCACCCCCGCTGTCGTCGATTTGGCCGTCATGTCGCCCTTCACCAGCTCGGCGGCCAGCACCTTGTAGGCCACTGCGCCGGGCGAGTTGGGCGCGTACAGGTTGATCGGCTGGCCGAAGCTGGGCGCTTCGCTCAGGCGCACGTTGCGCGGCACGATGGTGCGGAAGACCTTGCCGGGGAAGTAGCGGCGCACCTCTTCCACCACCTGGCGGCTGAGGTTGGTGCGGCTATCGTACATGGTCATGATGAGGCCGCGAATGGTTAAGCTGGGATTGAGGTATTTTTGCACCAGCTCGATCGTTTGGGTGAGCTGGGTCAGTCCTTCCAACGCCAGGTACTCACACTGCACGGGGATGATGATGCCATCTTTGGCGGCAGTGAGGGCGTTGACCGTAAGCATGGAAAGGCTGGGCGGGCAGTCGATGAGGATGTAGTCATAACGGCCGTCTATGGCCGTGAGCGCATTGCGCAGCCGATACTCGCGACCAATGGCGTTGACCAGCTCCACCTCGGCCCCGGCCAGGGCGGGATGCGAAGGCAGGATGTCCAGCTTGTACTCTTTGTGCTGGAGCAGGACGTCGTTGAAAGCGGCCGTTTCCAGCAGCAAATCGTACGTCGAGCGCTCCAACTCATACTTGTCGAAGCCCAGGCCAGAGGTGGCATTGGCCTGCGGATCCATGTCCACCATCAGCACACGCCGCCCGCTGGAAGCCAGAAAGGCGCAGAGGTTGATCACGCTGGTGGTTTTGCCCACCCCCCCTTTTTGATTGGCAATTGCGTAAATTTTTGCAGTCATCAACAAATTACCCAATTACCCAAATTACCCAGTTACCCAATTACTTAATTACAAAATGCTGTAATTAAGTAATTGAGTCATTAAGTAATTGAGTAATTTTTCTGTGTCACTGTTTGAATAAGGTCAACTTTGGCATCGAGGCCGACCTGGGTTACGGATTGGGCGGCCACAAGGTTGGCAAATTCGGCCGCCTGCCAGGGATTACGGCCGTTCTGCGCATACCGGCTCAAAAAAGCCGCAGCAAAAATGTCGCCTGCGCCGGTGGGTTCCACCTGCGGCACCTGAGGTGCGGGAATCTGGCGCACCTCATCCCCGGCAAAAACGGTGCAGCCGCGCACATTTTCCGTCATGATGAGCATCCGGGCGAGCTGGCGGTAACGCGGCAGCATCGCCTCGTCAAGCAAATCTTCTTCGCTCAAAATGACCACGTCGGCCAGCGGCAAATATTGTTCTGCGGCGGGCCAGTCGCGGGCGTAGACACGATGATCGTCGGTCCAGCGGCGCAGCCAGCCCTGCGGCGTCAGGCCAATGAGGCTGTGCGGGAAGCAGGTCATAATTGCCGGGTCCACTTCATTGGCTACGGGGGCCAGGTGCACGACGGCCGTTTCCGTCCAACCAGCCGGGATGTGCGCCGGGCCAATGGCGTCGGCCACGGTGTAGATGAGCTGGGTACGGCCGTCTGGCCCGTAAATATTCTCGAACGTGGTTGTGTATGCCGAGGGCACAACCTCAATCGTGAGATCGGCCAGGGTGTTAAGCCCTTCGTACTCTGGTTGGCAGCGGGTGAGAACGGCCGTTTGGCAGCCCAACGCCTGCGCCACCCGCCCAGAGTAGGAAACGGTGCCGCCCACCCGGTTGCCGGTCGGCGTCACGTCCCGCGTCACATGCCCAATCACCAGATAATCCAGCTTCATCACGGTGGCGATTCTAACATAGCGCCCAACGATAAGCGAGAGGAGTGATCAAAGTTCTGATATCATCTCTGCCCTTCTCCCGCTATAATTCCCACCTGATGATCTCATAGGGAGGTGATGATGAACCGCAAAAACTTACTCTATCTTTTGTTATTGAGCCTGAGCCTCACCTCGTGTTTTCGTGCCACAACGCCGCCTGGACCAAACATGGCCGGTGGCGGCTACGAAAATGTTAAATACGACTACTTTGACTGGCAAGAAGGGCTAAACGTCATGATTTGGCACGAGGGCGTGACCACCTCTGGCTGCAACAGCAGTGGCTCAACCAGTTCAGACACCCATCTGGTACAGTGCCAGGCAACAACGCAAAGCGGCATTGAATATACCTGGGAAGTGGCCACGAAAGACGGCCGTTCCGCCGAATTCACGCTCGATGGCCAGCCGTACGATTTGGCTGATGGCAATCTCTTTCTGATCACCCTTACAAACGGCATTCTGGACGTCCAACAGCTGCAGCGCGATCTTTCGGACGTTGACACCACGCACGACAGCATTACCCAGTTCGGCCTGGCCGATCCCGACATTCGCCACTTTATCGAAACGGCCGCACCCGCTAACTAAACCAACCTGCCCATGAGCCTTATCGCTGCTGCTCTCATCGTTGTTTCGGCTTTTATGCACGCGGGATGGAACTTTGTGAGCAAGCGGCAAAATCCCTCGCTGGCCTACTTTTTTATCACGGCCGTTTCCGCTTCCCTGCTCGTCTCCCCCATCCTCATCTGGCACCGCCTCGTTTTGCCGCTGATCCCCTTCTCTGTCTGGGTGCTGGTCATTGGCACCGGCCTGTCACAGATGATCTACTTCATCGGGCTGGGGACCGCGTACCGGCACGGCGATATTTCCCTGGCTTACCCCCTGGCCCGGGCGCTGCCCGTGCTGATGGTGGCTGGCATCAGCTTCCTCCTGGGCAACGGCCGCGCCATCAGCCAGCTCAGCCTCACGGGTATGGTGCTGATTACTGTGGGCTGCATCATGCTGCCCCTACCGCATTTCAAAAAGGTGAAGCTGCGTGAATATGTGGATATTGTTTATTTGATGGCGCTGCTGGCCGCAGTAGGCACCACTGGCTACACCATACTAGATGATCAGGCGCTGCGGCAGCTTCGGAACATCACTGCCCTGCCTCTGAGCAGCAGTGAAATTACGCTGCTGTTTATTCCGCTGCAAACGGGGAGTACGGCCGTTATGCTGGGCCTCGCCACCTTGCTGAATCCGGTAGAACGCCGCCAACTCCGGCCGATGCTGAAAAATCGACCCCTGGTTGTTTCGGCCGTTTTTACCGGGATCGCCATCATGTCTACTTATGGATTGGTGCTTGCTGCCATGGCCTACGTGACTGACGTCAGCTACGTGGCCGCGTTTCGCCAGCTGAGTATCCCCATTGGTGCTGTTCTTGGCTTGACGCTGCAACAAGAGCCGCGCTACCGGCCCAAGCTGCTCGGTATTGGCATCGTTTCTATCGGCCTGGTGCTGGTAGGCGTGGGCTAAGTTGAATCAGAGCAATTACCCAATTACCCCGTGTTCTTTAAGCCTGAAGCAATCCCGTTAATCGTCAGGAAGATGGCGTAAAGCAGCTGCTGCGCCTTGGGGCTGTCCTTTTCCGGCAAAAAGCGCAGGCGACGCAGCAGGGCCACCTGCACAAAGTTCAGCGGATCGACGTAGGGGTTGCGCTGCCGCACCGAGCGCTGCAAGACCGGATCGTTGTCCAGCAGCTCACGCTGGCCCGTCACCCGTAAAATCCAGCTCACCGTACGGCCGAACGAGCCTTCAATCTCGCCAAAAATCTTGTCGCGCACCGCCTCATCTTCCACCAGGTTGGCGTACCGGCGGGCAATACCCATGTCGGCTTTGGCCAAAGACACCTGGGCATTGTCGATCACCACCTGGAAGAAGGGCCACTGGCGGTACATCGTTTGCAGGCGGCGCACGTGTTCTGGCGACTGGCTGCCATACGCCTCCAGCGCCTCGCCGACGCCGTACCAGCCGGGCAGCACATGGCGGCTTTGCATCCAGCTGAAGCCCCAGGGGATGGCGCGCAGGCTGGCAAAGGTAGCTTTGGCGGTACGGCGCGACGGCCGACTGCCAATGCGCATCTGGCTGATTTCGGTGATGGGTGTGGCCGCGTCCCAATATTCCAGCAGTTCCGGCGTTTCGTAGATGAGGCGGCGGTAGGTTTTGTAAGAAACGGCCGCTAACTCATCCATCGCCGCCCGCCAGTCATCCTGCGGCTGGGTGGCGCCGCCGTGCCGCTGGTCCACGCTGGCCATCAGCGTAGCGTGGACCACCTGCTCCAGGTGCCGCCGGGTCACGGCGGGGTGGCCGTACCGCTCGTCGATCACTTCACCCTGTTCTGTGATGCGGATACGGCCGTTGACCGACCCCGGCGGTTGGGCCAGAATCGCCCGGTTGGCCGGACCACCGCCGCGAGCAATCGTGCCGCCGCGCCCGTGAAACAGCATGATGTTCACGTCGTGATCGGTGCAGGTCCGGGCCAGCGTTTCCTGCGCCTGGTACAGCTCCCAGTTGGCCGCCATGTAGCCCGCATCCTTGTTACTGTCTGAATAGCCAATCATGATCGTCTGCGCGCGCTGCACCCGCTCCAGGTGCGGCGCATAGGCGGGATGGGTGAAGAGTGCCGCCATGATGTCTGGAGCGTTGCGCAGATCCTCGCGGGTTTCAAACAGAGGCACAAAGGTCATCCCTTCCTCTTCCCGGTCGGGATCCAGGCAAAGCCCGTGCCATTTAGCCAGTAGCAGCGGCGCCAGAATATCTTCCGGGCCGTGGGTCATACTGACGATGTAGGGGCCGAGCAGCTCACGGCCGTAAAAATCGAAGGCGCGGTACAAGATCTGGAACAGTGCCAGGGTCTCTTCAGCTTCGTGGGTCAGGTTAGTGAGCTGGCTCAAGTCCGGCGTGGGGGACGCCAGCAGGTCGGACAACACCTGGGCGCGTTTGGCCGGTTCGAGTTGGCCAAAGCCGTCGTGCAGTTGGAGTTTTTGCAAGAGTTCGTCAAGAACGGCCGTGTTATAGTCGCTGTACTGGCGAATGTCTAAGCGGGCCACGTGTAGACCAAACACCTGGGCCTGACGCCGCATCCGTGCCAGCTGATCGGCCGCCAGGTCGCCCAGCTTGCTCTGGCGCAGCGTTTGGTCCATCAGGTCCAGCGGTTCCAGCAAATCCTTCATGCTGCGCAGGCGCAGAGGCGGATTAGATTCGCCTTTGAGGCGAGCCACCATGTCACCCGCGGCGGCTGCCGCCAGGTCTTCCGCCAGGGCCGCAGCCCAGAGGCGGTATGGTTCATTGGGGTAGCGGTCCTGCAAAAACGCCAGGTGATCAGAACGGTTCTGCACCTCGGCCAGCGCGTCTACAAACGTTTCCTGGATGGGCGTCAACGTGTCGGACACCGTCAGGGAACGGTTGAGCTGGGTGGCCGATTCGCGGTGTTCCACCACGGCCAGGCCCCGATGCAGCCGCAGCGTTTCGGCGGTGACGTCGGCCGTTACGTTGGGATTGCCATCACGATCCCCGCCAATCCACGAGCCAAAGGTGAGGAAGCGGTTGGGCGGCGTGAGCGTGGGGTAATGATCGGCAATGGCTTTGGCCATGCTGGCATACACGTCGGGGATGGTGTCCCAGATGGTGGTGTCCATGTAGTAAAGGCCGGTTTTTACCTCGTCGGTGACGGTGATGACGGCCGTACGCGTCCGGTTGGTCAGCCAGAGGGCGGTGACTTCCGCCAGGATGCTGGTCATCAGGTCGGCTTTTTCGGTTGGCAGCAGGTCGCGCACATGCAGTTCGGTGAGGGCGGCGGAGATGCGGCGCAGCTTGGAGAGCACGGTCCGGCGCTTGGCCTGGGTGGGATGGGCCGTGAACACCAGCTCCACGTGCAGCTTGTTGAGCAGCTTCTCCATTTCGTAGGCATCCACGCCCAGCTGATGCAGTTGAGCAATGGCCGCGGCAATGGACTCTTTCAGCGGCTGGGGATGGGCTTTGCGCTCGCGGTCGCGCAGCACGCGCACCCGGTTCTGCTCCTCGGCCAGGTTCACCAGCTCAAAGTAGTTGGCAAACGCCCGCGACAGCAGCTCGGCCTTCTCCACGCTCAGGCCGTTCACAATCTGCTCCACGCGTGCGTCAATCTCCGGGCTGGCATCCATGCGCCGCGCCTTGGCCAGCGCCCGGATGCTTTCTTCCAGTTCAAACACCTCCACCCCAGCCTGGCGGCGAATCACCTGGCCCAAAATATCACCGAGGAGGTGAATGTCATCACTTAGCTGTTTTTGGCTTTTGTCTTGTTTGGCCATTGCTTCCTACTTTTGGATTCACCGAGGGCGGCCAGCCACAGGTGGCTAAAGCCCCCGGCTATCATATGGAAGCCCTTTCAGGGCTAAAAACCAGCCTTGGAGAGGCTTTCACAACTAGCCCAGGCCGTTTACGGCTGGGCGGATCTCGATCTGAGGTAGTTTTCATAGTGGTAAAACGCCGCCACGACGAGGGCATGGGTGATACGGCCGTTCCCCACCATCCCCGCTATTTCTTCAATCGGCACCAACTCCACGGCAATGTCTTCCGCGCCGTCAAACTGGGGCGCCTGCTGCCAACGGGCGTTCAGCGCCAGGTAGGTGTAACAGGTGTTGTCCAAAAACGCCGGGTTGGGGTCCACCGTGCCGATGTGGATCACCTGCTCAGCGGCGTAGCCGGTTTCTTCCAGCAGCTCGCGCCGCGCCGTTTCGGCCGGGTCGTTTTCATGCGGATCCACCATGCCGCCAGGGATTTCCAGCGTCACCCGTTCCGTGCCGTGGCGGAATTGGTGAATCATCACCACCTGGTTTTCCGGCGTCAGGGCCACCACGTTCACCCAGTCGGGCGATTGCAGCACAAAAAAGCTGTGCTCCGCCCCCGTGCGCGGCGACCGCCGCACATCGCGCCGCATTTTGAAGATGCGGTAATTGGCAATTTCTTCGCTGTTGAGTTTTTCCCAGTCTTTTACCATAAGGAATGTTTATACGGCAATTCGCCGTCATGAACAACACCAACCCGAAAGCAAAACACGAATGTCACGAATTGACGAATGGGACGAATAAAAATCAACCAAATATTCGTGCCATTCGTTCATGCGTTTGATTCGTGTTCCAAAATTTGACGAAACATCCGGGCGCGTTTAGACTGGAGGATTCGGTCAACCGCGTAGGGGCGAGGCAGTTGGAAGCAAGCAGGGTCCAACGAAGCCAACACACTACCAACTGCCTCGCCCTTACCTGACAAAGGAGGTGAACCATGATTGTGGGGATGGATTTTGGGACCACAAATTCAGGGATGGCGGTGTATGACGGCCGTTCCGTGAACATCATACCCCTCGATCCAGCCAACAGTAACCCACGTGTCGCCCGCACTGCCCTCTACATCACCAACGAGCAGCAAATTTACATCGGGCGCGACGCCCTCAACCGGTATTTTGAACAAAATGTCGGCCGTCCCGTCAAAACCAGGAAGGTGTGGATTGGCGAGATCGAAATTCGCGGCGCCGACATGCATTACGTCACCGACGTGTACGTGTACGTGGACGTTTTCTCGCCCGGGCGGCTGCTGCTCTCCATCAAAACCAGCCTGCGCGACAGCGACTATCCCGGCACCGTCATCGGCCAGCATTATTACTCGCTAGAAAATCTGATCGCCCTTTACCTCAACATCACCAAAACCCGCGCCGAGCAGCATTTGGGCCAGCCGTTGCGCCAGGTTGTACTCGGCCGTCCCGTGCGCTTTGCCACCGACCCCACCAAAGACCGCCTGGCCCAGATTCGCCTGCTGCAAGCGGCGTTCCAGGCAGGCTATGAAACGGTCTATCTCCAGCCAGAGCCCATCGCTGCCGCCTACAGCTACGAGACGACCATCGACCGGCCGCAAAACGTGCTCGTGTTTGACTTTGGCGGCGGTACGTTGGATCTGACCGTAATGCGCCTGGGGGAGCGAGCCAATCAGCGAGTGCTGGCCACCGGGGGTATCCCCGTCGCCGGTGACGTGTTCGACCAGAAGCTGGTGCGGGCCAAGCTGCCGCGCCACTTTGGCGAAGGCAGCTATTTTGGCCCGCGGCACAAAGCGCTCACCATTCCCAACTGGATTTACGACGCTTTTTCCAGCTGGCAAACGATTTTGGAACTGCAAACGGCCGAAAACAAAAAAATGCTGCGCGATATTGCCCAAACTGCCCAGCGCCGTTACCAGATCGAAGCGCTGGAAAGCCTGGTCGCCAGCAACTACGGCCTGCAAATGTTCGACATCGTCGAGCAGGCCAAGCGCACCCTCTCCGACAAGCGCGGCTCAACAATTACCCTGGAAGGACCGGGCTTCAAAGTGCAGGAATTTGTGACGCGCAGCGAGTTCGAGACGATCATCCGCGCCGAAATTCAGGCGATCGACGCCCACATCGACGAAACGATGGCCGCTTCTGGGCTGAAGGCAGAGCAAATTGACGCCGTCATTCGCACTGGCGGCTCCAGCCAGATTCCCGCCTTCGACGAAATGCTGCAGCGCAAATTTGGCCCAGACAAGGTGCAGCGCGTAGACACATTTAGCAGCGTCACCGCCGGGCTGGGCATCTTTGCCCAGGGGCTGGAAGCAGGCACGGAGGCCACCCAGGCGTACACCCCGGCCGATGTGGCCCCGGCCAAACCGGCCGAAACCAGCCGTCCCAAGGTGAGCCCGGCCAACATTGAGGTGCTGCGGCGGCGCATTCAGGTGCAGGAGGGTGTGGTCACCGCCGAATCGGCCGAGTCGGACCGGGCGCTGGTGGTGCTGGGGGAGGGCAAGGTGGTAACGGCCGTCCCCCTGCCGGAAATATTTAGCCACAGAGGACACAGAGAGGAAAGAGAAGAAAAATCTGTGTCATCTGTGCAATCTGTGGATTTTCCTCTGGAAGAATTAGAGCTACCGGGCAATGGTCAGCAGGCGATTACGGCCGATTGGGATGAGCAGCTGCTGATTGTCACCTCCACTTATCGCTTTTTGCTGCTAACACCGCGCCAGCTGGCCGAGCAGCAGGTGGCGCGGGTGTCGCTAAGCCAGGTGTTCCAGCTGGGCGAGCGGGAGGTGCTGTGCACGGTGGCCCCCTGGCACAAAATCAAGCAGCAAGAGAAGCTGCTGCTGGTGACGTCGGCGGGGTTGGCACGGCCGTATCCCACCCGCGTCATGATTGAAAGCATCGAAGCCCCCGTGCCGCTGATGTTCGACAATCCGCTGCCCGGCGTGCCCATCTTTGCCGATGGCGCGGAGGGGGACGAAACGCTGCTGCTGATCACCCGCGGTGGTAAAGGGCTGCGGGCGCAGGTCGCTGACCTGCGCGGCTCTGGCACCCAGTTGATGAACGTGGGCAAGGGGGACCGGGTGGAAACGGCCGTTCTCTGCCAGCCCAGCGATCCCATCCTGCTCATCACCGCCGATGGATACGGCCGTCAGCTGCTGGCCGAGTGGGTGACCCAGCCGGAAAAAGACAACGACCGGGGCAAATCCCTGGTGGCCCGGCGCAGCGATCTCGTCGCTGCGGTGCCTCATCCAGACGAGACCCCCATTCACCTGCTGACTTCCCAGCGACTGCTGCGGCTGGAAAACGGCCGTCCACCCCTGGACGAAAGCAGCAAAACCGCTCCCCTGCTTAAGCTGCACAAAAACGAAGCCGTTTTGACGGTAGTCGGTAATCCGTTATCGGTAACCAGTAATCGGTAAACGGTTCACCAACCACCGATTACCGATTACCGTTCACCGACCACCGCTTACCACGCTCCTTCAGGCGTGCCGTGAATCATTATATCCACCAATTCATCGGCGGTGAGCGACTCACCCCTCTTTTCTTTCATGCGCCCGGCAAATTTGGTGGAGACGCCGTGGATTTGCATGGTGATCAGATCATCGGCCGTTAATGATTTACCGATGATTTCCTGCATCTTCTGGGCAAACTGCGGCCGTACGCCATGAATGCGCATGGTGACCAGGGAATCGGCTGAGATGTCCGGCAGATGCAGGTCCATCATGGCCGCCGCATAGTGCACGTCAACGCCGTGAATACGCATGTGGATCAGCTGATCGGCATCGAGATCAGGCAGAGCCAGGCTGTGCATCGTCTTGATGAACTCGGCCGACACGTTGTGAATGCCCATGTTAATGATTGTGTCCAGGTTAAACGGCCCCAGCTCAGTGGCCTGCAGCTGCTGAATGAGGTCCGGGCGGATGTTGTGGATGCCCAGCTGGACAATCTGGTCGATGGTCAGGTCAGTCAGGCCCATATTGCGGATTTCTCGGACGAGATTCGGCCGTACGTTGTGAATGCCCAACTGCACCACATCGTCCACGGTTAAGTCATCCAGCCCCAACTCGCGAATCTCCTGGATCATTTCCGGGCGCACGCGGTGGATGCTCAGCTGCACAATGTCGTCGACGGTGAGGTCGGTCAAGCCCAGCGCCTGCACCTGCCGCAGGTAGTCGGGGCGGACATTGTGCACACCCAGCTGCACCACGTCATCAACTGTGAGATGAGTCAGTCCCAGGCTGCGCACTTCTACGATCAGCTCGGGTCGCACGCGGTGAATGGCCATCTGCACGATGTCGTCCACGGAGAGATCGGTCAGGCCAGCATCTTGCAGCTGCTTCACGTAGCCGGGCCGCACGTGGTGAATTTGCAGCTGCCACAGCTCATCTTCGCTTAAATCTTTCAGCCCCACCTGGGCCATCGCTTCCACAAACTGAGCAGATACACGAAGGTGATTGTACCGCCGTTCCTCCTGGTGCTCCCAGTGTCCCTGGTGGCCGCCGTGCACCTGGTGGGCAAAGGTGGGCGGGGTTACCACTTTAGGCGCCATTGGCGGCATCGGCGGCACCGGTTTGGCGGTACTGGTAGCCAGCGCGTCCAACAAAACATTGGCTTCTTCCGCCGAAATTTTGCCTTCGGACAGCATGGTTAAAATCATTTTGCGTTCGTCGCTCATTTTAGTCTCCTCGTAAATGCAGGTCGGATTGGGAATCCGACCTACGATTTCACTTATAAAACCTGCGGGAGGTTCGGTTACAGCAGTTGAATGGTTTCTTTTAGCAATTCGTGGTCTACGCCTTCGATGGCCATTTGGGTGAAGGCATCACCATCGAGTTCGTGGATGAAATCGGCCGTTTTCATCTTCTCAATAAAACGGGCATCCACCCCTTCCACCCCCATTTGCACCACGTGATTGCCAGTGAGGCCGGGCAGGTTCAGGCCGTTGACGGCGCGCAAAAAGGCGGGATCAACACCTTCCACGGCCATCTGCACAATTTGATCGCCGTTGAGAGGCAGGTTTTCCAGGTCGCTCAGCACGCGGATAAACTGGGGATCGACACCTTCAAGGCCCATGGTGACGATGTGATCGCCGGTGATTGCGGGATTGGCCAGCTGGGCAACGGCCGTTACAAACGCCGGATCCACGCCTTCAATGGCCATCGCCACAATGTGATCGCCCGTGAGGACCGTGTGCGGCAGCTGGCGCACCGCGCGGATGAAGGCCGGGTCCACCCCTTCGCGGTTAAGCTGGAGGATTTGCTCGGCGGTGAGCCGGGGGCTGTTTTTAGGCAGTTTTGCCGGATTGGGTGGGACCGGAGGAACTGCTGGTGGGGAGATGGGATGCGGTTTGGCGGGAACGGCCGTTTCCGCCAGCGCCTCCAACAGCAAATCTGCCTCATCCACGGTAATTTTGCCCTTTTGCAACATGTCTAAAATTTGCGCTCGTTCTTCCTTCATTTCATCACTTTCTCCTATTTCGATTCACAGGCAGCAGGCAGCACGGCCAGAAGGCTGGCGACCAGACGGCCGTTCCTGCAAACGGTTACTCAATTGTCGGCTTTAGGGTTGGCTGCGTGTTATGCTGTAGGCTTCAGCTGCTTTAGCAGCTGGGCCGCTTCATGGACATCAATTTCGCCGCGATCCACACGAGCCAGGATTTCCTGGCGGCTTTGCCGCAGCGCTTCGTCAGAGGCGGCTGGCTCGACATCCTTGTTTTCGAAGCCAAGCGCCTCCACAATTTCGTTCAGGCGGTTGCGAATGGTCCAGTAAGACATGCCAATTTCCCGTTCCATCTCTTTGACGTTGCCCTTGTTCTTGACAAACAGTTCCAAAAAGTGGAGATTTTCCGGGGTCAATTTGGAGAAAATATTGGGGGTAAATTCCCCCACGACCATCGTGCCACAGGTGCGGCAGGTTTGTTGGGTTACCACCAACTCTCCCGCACAGGCGGGGCATTTTTCTAACAGCTTACGCATGAATTAATACATCCTAATTATTTAGTCGTAGTTACTTTGGTGCGAGCCACATTTCGTTTACACTAACTCACACAACAGTCGCTTCAAAAAATTAAACGATGTGGGCAATATACACAAAAATTTTGGTGGTGTCAACAATATTTTTGGTTTTCCGCCAAAAATTTGAAGCTTTGGGCCAAAATCGCTTCGATTTTTTGCCATTCTGGCCAAATTTGTCGTCTACATCTCGTCTTTTTGGGTCAGTGGCAATTAGGGGGCAATTAATTGTGCAGGTGGACAGCACCTATAGGTTTGTATAAACTAATTAATTCTGTTAGACGATTGTCTAACGAGCCAATTAGAGCCTGGCTCCCTGTTAGATGCAGGATTTGGGGAACGGCCGTTTCCCCTCGTACTTTCTTGGAGGACAGATTTATGAAGGAAGATGCAGTCTATCGACGATTGCTGGGGTATCTTAAACCCTATTGGAAGCAGTTATTTATCGCCTACTTCTCCATGCTCTTCGCCACCCTGCTCAATCTGTTTGTGCCGCAAATCATCAAAGACGCCATCGATAACGGGTTGGCCGCTGGCGAACCGCGTGCCCTGTTTGTGGCCGGTGGCATCATTTTGGGCATTGCCGTGGTGCGCGGCGGCGCCGGGTTTGGCCAGTTTTACTACGGCGAATGGCTCACCCACCGCGTCTCTTACGATCTGCGCAACCACTTCTACAACAGCGTGCAATCGCTGCCGTTCAGCTTTCACGATCGTACCCTCACCGGCGATTTAATGAGCCGGGCCACCAGCGACATCTCTGAAACGGAGCGTTTTGTGGGCACCGGGCTGATGGGGCTGATCTCCACCATTTTGCTGCTGCTGGGCGTCATTGTGGCCATGCTGCTGGAATCGGTGCAGCTTTCCCTATTGGGCCTCATCCCCGTGCCGCTGCTCATTTATGCCACCATCCGCTTTGGCAACACGGTGCGCCCCATGTTCAACCTCATCCAGGAGCAGATGGGCACGCTCTCGTCTACCATGCAAGAAAGCATGACGGGCATCAACGTGGTGAAGGCGTTTGCCCGCGAACCACACGAGTTGGCCAAGTTTGACCAGCAAAACAACGAATGGTTTGACCGCCGCTACGGCCTGATCAAAGTATGGGCCAATAACTGGCCGCTGTTTACTTTTTTGGTGGCCGCCTCCATCTTCTTACTGCTCTGGTTTGGTGGTCCGGCCGCGCTGGAAGGGCAAATCACGGTGGGATCGCTGTTTGCCCTCATTTCTTACGTGCTGATGCTGGGTGGGCCGGTGCAGCGGCTGGGCTTTTTGGTGAACCTGGCGGCCACAGCCGGTGCCAGCGCCCAGCGCGTCTTCGACATTATCGACACCCCTAGTGAGATCGAAGAGCGAGAAGACGCCGTCTCGCTGCACCGCCTGGACGGCGCAGTTACTTTCGAAAATGTCCACTTTGCCTACCGGGAGGATCGTCCCATTCTGGCCGAGATTTCCTTCCATGCTGAACCGGGCCAGACAATTGCCCTGATTGGCCCCACCGGTTCCGGCAAATCGTCGGTGACCAACCTGATTCCGCGCTTTTACGATCCTACTGAAGGGCGGATTCTGGTCGATGGCGTGGATGTGCGGGATGTGCAGGTGCAGTCGCTGCGACGGCAGATTGGCATTGTGCTGCAGGATCCGTTTTTGTTTAGCCAGACCGTGGGGGAGAACATTGCTTACGGCCGTCCTCATGCCAGCATGGATGAAATTATCGCCGCCGCCAAAGCAGCCCGTGCTCACGGCTTCGTAAGCGAGATGCCAGACGGGTACGACACCCGCGTGGGCGAACGCGGTGTGACGCTCAGCGGTGGGCAAAAGCAGCGCGTGGCCATTGCCCGCGCCCTGCTCACCGACCCACGCATCTTGATTTTGGACGATTCAACGAGCAGCGTCGATACCGAAACGGAGCATCTCATCCAGGAGGCGCTGGCGGTGTTGATGGAAGGCCGCACCACGTTTGTCATTGCCCAGCGGCTGCTGACGCTGAAAAACGCCGACCAGATTCTGGTGTTGGACAACGGCCGAATCGTGCAGCGCGGCACCCACCAGCAGCTCCTGGCCGAAGGCGGCCTGTACCGTGAGATTTACGACTTGCAGTTGAAAGACCAGGAAGCATTTGTTGCCCTGGAAGCGGAAATGGAGGGCAAAGCCTGATGACCAATCAACAAAAGCCGCAGAAAAACGGGCGCAGCAACGGCCGTTCCCCGCAAAAAGAGTTCGACCCCCGCATCGGCATGGAAGAGCAGGAAAGGCAGGACCGCGAAGAGCGCATTCGGGCGCTGCTGCGAGAAGACAGTGACGACGATTTGTTGGGCAAGGCGTACGACGGCCGTCTGGTGCGAAGATTGTTGGGGTATATGCGGCCGTATCTGCCCAAGCTCATTATGGCCATTGTGCTCATGGTCAGCAGCTCCTTGCTGGCCGTGGTCCAGCCTTCGATTGTGGGCCAGGCCATCGACGATGGCATCCGCGCCGGGGAATTTGACACCCTGCGGCTGTGGACCGGGTTGTTTGCCGCGGCGGCCGTTGGCGAATGGATCACCAACCGCTTCCGCATCGCCATCATGGCCTACGTGGGCACCAAGGTGGTGGCCGATTACCGCAGCGACCTCTTCCGCCACCTGCACACGCTGTCGCTCAACTTCCACAACAACTACAGCGTTGGCCGCCTGATGAGCCGCCTCATCAGCGATGTCGGCGTGCTGCAAGACTTCATCACCTGGTCCATCACCGGCCTGTTCCGCTCCTTCTTCACGCTGGCGGGCATCATTATTGCCATGCTGATTTTGAATTGGCGGCTGGCCCTGGTGACCTTTGCCGTGCTGCCGCTGATGGTGGCGCTGACCAACTACTGGCGCCTGCGCGTGCGCGGCGCCTACCGGGCCACCCGGCAGCGGCTGTCGCTCATCAACGGCTACCTGAATGAATCCATTTCCGGCATTCGTGTTACCAAGAGCTTCATCCGCGAGGCCAAAAACAGCCAGCACTTTGACGATCTCAACTACTCCTTCTTCGACGCCAACGTCGACGCCAGCCGCCTGACGGCCATCTTCTTTCCCGGCGTTGATTTTATGGGGTCGCTGGCCACGGCGCTGGTGGTGGGTGTGGGCGGCTGGCTGGTGCTGGGCGACGCGCTGACCACCGGTACGTTGGTCGCCTTTGTGCTGTACATCGACCGCTTTTTTGACCCGATTCGGGAACTGGCCCAACGGTACAACACCTTCCAGGCCACCATGGCCGCCAGCGAGCGGGTGTTTGGCCTGCTAGACACGCCTTCTGACCTGCTGGATGCACCCGACGCGGTGGAACTGCCGCCGGTGCAGGGCAATGTCACCTTCCAGGACGTGAAGTTTAGCTACCAGGACGGCGTGCCGGTGCTGCAAGGCATTACGCTGAAGGCCAAACCGGGCCAGCGCGTTGCCCTGGTAGGCGAGACCGGCGCGGGCAAAAGTACGATCATCCGCCTCATCTCCCGCTTCTTCGACATCACCGACGGGTCATTGACGATTGACGGACACGAGGTGAGCCAGGTGACGCAGGCCAGCCTGCGTTCGCAGCTGGGCATCGTTTTGCAGGACACGTTTCTGTTTACGGGCACCATCCAAGAGAACATTCGTTACGGCCGTCTCTATGCCACAGATGAAGAAGTGAGGGCTGCAGCAACGGCCGTTGGCGCCGACGACTTTATCCGCAAGCTGCCGGAAGGCTACCACACCGAAGTGGGCGAAAACGGCGTCAACCTCAGCGTGGGCCAGCGGCAGATCCTCTCCTTCGCCCGCGCCCTGCTGGCCAATCCGCGCATCCTCATTTTGGATGAAGCCACCAGCAGCGTAGACACCACCACGGAAAAGGTGATCCAGCGAGCGCTGGATACCCTCATGGAAGGGCGCACCAGCTTTGTCATCGCCCACCGGCTGAGCACGATTGTGGGGGCAGACCAGATTGTGGTGCTGGATCACGGCCGCATCGTCGAGCAAGGCACCCATGAAGAGCTGCTGGCGCAAAAAGGGCGCTACTATAACCTGTACACCATGCAGTGGGCGGCCCAGAAAGTCAAGACAACCCAGGAACAGTTCAGCCAGAATTAGCTCAAGGGGCCAACCGGTAAAAGGAAAAAGCGCACCCGCCAGGGATGCGCTTTTTTGTTCAATTTAGGGGAGTCGAAACAGCTTCAGATTGGGTCAAGCTTGAAGATTGGCCCAATCCCAGCAAGTAAATTTTAGCCGGTTGCTCAGCTGCCTGGAATTTGCAGCGTCTGGCCCACGTAGATGACGTAGGGCGACGTCAGGTTGTTGGCTTCGGCAATGGCTGGCCAGGCAACGCCGTACTGCAAGGAAATGAGGAACAGCGTTTCGCCCGGTTTTACTACGTGCGAAAAAGCAGGCGCTGGTCCCGGTGTGTTAACTGGAATTTTCAGCTCGCTGCCCACGGTGATCATGTTCGGATTGACCAGCCCATTCGCTTCGGCAATTTGCACCCAGCTGATGCCAAAGCGCAGGCCGATACGATACAAATTGTCGCCTGGCTGCACGATGTAGGTCGTTTCCGTCTGCGGCGACGGCGTGGGGGTGGGGTTTGAGCTACCCGGCAGCGTGAGCACCTGGCCGACGGTCAGCACGTTAGGGTTCGCCAGGTTGTTGGCATTGGCAATCGCCACCCAGGAAATGCCATATTTGAGGCCGATGCGGTACAGATTTTCACCGGCAGCCACCGTGTGGGTGGCGGGAATGGTTGTGGTGGTTGTGGTGGTTGTGTCCGTAGTTGTATCGGTGGCCGTATCGCCTGCGGCCGTATCATCAGTGGTTGTGTCACCAGCGGCCGTATCTTCACCTGTGGTGTCGCCAACGCCGCCACCTGCTTCGCTGCTGTCATCTTGCGTCTCGCCGCCGGTGTCGGTTGTTGTATCGCCGCCGGTATCGGTTGTCGTATCACCGCCCGTGTCCGTAGCGGTGTCGCCTGTACCGGTATCGGTGGTGTCACCAGCCGTATCGCCCGTTGTGTCACCCGTCGTGTCTCCTGTTGTGTCGCCTGCGGTGCCGTCAGTCGTACCAGTATCGGTAGTTGTGTCTCCGCTGGTATCCACACCGCCGCCCACATTAGGATCCTGGACCTGGTCATTTTGGTTAGTGGTGTCCTCATCTGTGCCACCAAGCGGCCGTTCGCAGGCAACCACAAAAAAACTGATGACAATCAATAATGTGAATAAACTCAATAAACGCCGCTGGGAAACCATCTCTTACCTCCACAAAAGTGACGATTTACTCAACAGCACCGTATGCGCCCTGGTACCGCTGAGTGGGTTGGTTATACAAGCTTTTCCTGAAAATTGACCCTCTTACATTAACATAACCAATTGTTTGCTTACTATAGCACGTTCCCTGCTTTACGTAAAGTTATTTATGGACCCATTTTGGACCGGTTTGGTGCTTTATGGCATGCTTATTTAACGATTGGCCCGTCGGCTATGCTATAATCGCAAGCAGCGTTGGCAAACTCAACCGAACATTTACTGAAATTTTACCTTCGCGCGTTAAGCAAAAGCGGGAAAGTTTTTGAAATGAGGAAAGCTTGATTTGCCCGCTTTTACTCAAGTAATTGGCAGATTTGAAGCGAATCTATTTTCAAAAACTTTCTGCCAATTACCTAGGTCTGGTGTATGCTCTAAAGGCAACACAACTGGCTGCAACCTATCGCAACCAAAGCATACGGAACAATGTTAAACGCGCCGTCACTTAATAACCCGCGTAAGAATGTTCGCTTAAGGTCCTATTCATACGGCCGTATCCACACGGCATCCATTTGTTACCTAGCACACACTGGGGTTCGGCCAACCTAACCTTTTCTTCAGAAAGTAAACTTTATGAGTGGTGAGTTCATTCTCGTAATCGACGATAGTCGAGAAATTGTGAAACATTTAGCCGAGACGGTGCTGCCTTCCTTCGGCTACCGCACCTTACACGCCTACGATGGCCAAACTGGCCTGGAACTCATCCGTGAAAAAGACCCCGATCTGGTCATGCTGGACTTTAATCTGCCGCAGATGACCGGGCTAGACGTGCTGCAGCAGATGGCCCAGGAATCGCTCAAAACCCCCGTGGTGCTGATGACGGGCTATGGGTCGGAACTCAGCGCCATCGAAGCTTTCCGCCTGGGCGCCAAAGATTACATCATTAAACCGTTCACCGTGGACGAGATTGTAGAAACGATTGATCGGGCCCTGGCAGAAACGCGCCTCCTGCACGATAAGGCGGAGCTGGCGGAGCAAATTCGCCGCCTGAAGGTGGAAATGAGCCGCCAGAGCAACGAAATGCGCACGCTGTCTAACATCGGCAAGGCAATCACGACCCTGCTGAGCGTGGATGAGGTGCTGCAGCGTGTGCTGGAAGCCGCCACCTACCTGACCAACGCCGAAGAAAGCACCATCTGGCTGCCGGATGATGAGGGGAAACATTTACGGCCGTATGACCGCCAAACCCAGCTCCACACCAACAACAAAGGGCCCATCCTGCCCCTGGCCGACTCCCCGGCCGGTGAAGTGATGCAGTCGGGACGGCCGTTGCGCCATTCATCGATGGCCGGGCAGGGCATGAAGGTTAAAACTGGTTACTATGCCCGTGCCGTGCTCTATGTGCCGCTCCAGCTGCGCGGCATCAACCTGGGCGTTTTGGGCGTCAGCAACCGCTCCGCCTACCGTGCCTTCAGCAAACAAGACGAATTTTTGCTCTCCTTCCTGGCCGACTTTGCCGCCATTTCCCTGGAAAATGCCCGTGTTTTCCAGGCGGCCGATCAGGCGCTGGCGGCCCGGCTGGAGGAACTAAACACCCTCATCCATATCACCCAAACTATCACCGCGTCGCTTGATTTACAAGAGGTGATTCATCTAACAATCCAGCAGGTCCATGACAGCTGGGAAATTGAGGCGTCTTCCCTGTGGCTGTTGAATGAAGCCAGCCAAACCTTGCGGGTGCTGACAAATGTTGGAACGGCCGTTGAAATGGTGGAAAAGCTGGAACTTACCCTGAAACAGGGTATTGTGGGCAAGGTGGTGCGCACCGGCAAACCAATCTATACCAACGATGTGGCCCACCACGAGGATCATTTTCACCAGGCCGATGTGCAAACGGGCTTCAAAACGCGCTCGCTGCTGTGTGTGCCGCTTATTTTCCGGGGCAAGGTGGTGGGCGCCATGCAGCTGCTCAACAAGATCGATGGCGACTTCCATGAGGGGGACCTGGAACGCGCCCGGGCAATTGCCGCGGCCATTGCTATCGCCGTGAGCAACGCTTTGCTGTTCGACGAGGCTGAGACACGCAAGCAGGCAATGGAACAGGCCAAAAGTCACTTTCTCACCAGTCTGGCCGAGGATTTAAACAAACCGCTGCACCAGCTCAGCGACATGGCGTCTCAACTGGGCGAGACCGGACCACTAAACCGGGAGCAGGCCCGCCTGTCCCGCCATATTCTCCAGGCCAGCGACCAGATGAGGCAGCTGCTATCTGGGCTGATTGACCTGGCTTTGGGCAACGGCCGTTCCGCACCCAGTCAACAACCCTGTGACCTGCTCAGTATCGTAACCGATGTCGTCCAAAGTTTGCAGCCAGAGGCCGACGCCAAAAATGTGTCTGTGCAGTTAACGGCCGATTCCAACCAGTACCAGGTAATCGGCGATCCGGCCCAGCTGCATCACGCCGTGAGCTGCCTGGTGGAAAATGCTGTCAAACAATCACCCCCGGAAGAAAAAGTGCAGATAACGCTGGAAGCTCAGCCCGAACACGTGCTGCTCCAGGTACATGATCGACGACCGGGCATCACCCAAAGCAGTTTCCCGCACGTTTCGCCAAAGTCTTACCGGGAACAGGCGCCCGATGAAACCAACAGCGGCCTGGGTTTAGCCCTCACCCAATCCATTGCCGATCTGCATGGTGGCCAGCTGTGGGCGGAAAGCCGCGTCAACCAGGGCAGCACGTTTTATCTTGAGCTGCCGCTCGGACAAACCACACCCTCTTGAAAAACTGCTGCTCCCAGTTCAATATGCAGGCGGCAGCAACCCCCAATGCTTTTTCACCGCCGACTTGACCTAGCTAAACAGCCATGAAGATGACACAAAACAGAGGATGGGTAGAATCAAGGAGTGCAGGGCACGCCGCACGATGGAAAATGGCGTACACAAACTACGGCTATGGAGGCATAACACAACCATGAATTGGCAATCATTTTTGATTGGCGTCGGTATCGGATTAACCAGCGCCATCGTCGGAGCCATCGTTGAATATTTGATTGTGAGGCGGCAAGGGGAGCAGCAAACGGAGCGGCTGCCGGGCTGCATGCTGCTGGTGTCTGGCGCATTGGGCGGCGTGGGCATAGTGGCTATTGGCGTTTCCCTCATCACCTCTGGCGAGGTGGTACGGATGCTCATTACCGGCCTGGGTGTGGGCGTCGGTTTTTTCGGCGGCTTTATTTTGATGATGGCGGCCTGGTTTATTCTCAACCGGCCGACCAGCGACAAGTAAGCAGAAAGAATGTTTCTCGGCGACGGCCGTACTTGTGACCCTAACGCAAACTAGCCAGCGCTGCCACTGCCTGGTCCACCTCATCGGCCGTGTTGTAGTGTACAAAACCTATCCGCACCAGGCCGCCCTGGGCCAGCAAGCCCAGGCGCTCCATCACGGCCACCGCGTAATAATGCCCATGCCAGACAAATATGCCCTGCTCGCCCAGCCGGGTGGCCACGGCTTCTGGGGAAACGCCGTCCAGGCTCACGGCAAAAGTGGGTGTGCGCTCATCCAGCCGCTCCACATCGGTAATGCCAAAGACGCGCAGCCCAGGCACCTGTGATGCCCTCAGCAAAAAGCGCTGGCTCAACGACATCTCGTATGTTTTGATGCGCTGCATCGCCCGCACCAACCGTTCCCGCCGCGATCCAGCCTCATCGCCCAGCGCGGCCAGGTAGTTGACAGCGGCCGTTACCCCCGCCAGGCTCTCGAAACTTTGTGTACCGGTTTCCCACTTGCCCGCCGGTTTGCCCGGCGCCGGGCGCACTTTGTAGGCCGTCAGGCCATCCAGCAGTTCATACTTGCCGTACAAAATGCCCGTGTGCGGGCCAAAATATTTATAAGCGCTGGAAATGAGGAAGTCGCAGTTGAGGGCCTGCACATCGATCAGGCCGTGGGGCGCGAAGTGCACCGAATCCACCAGCACCAGGGCACCCGCCGCGTGGGCCAGCTCGGCCGCTCGCCGCACGTCGCTGATGGACCCCACCGCGTTGGAAGCGTAGGTGATGGCCAGCAGGCGCGTCTGGTTAGTGAGCAGTTCGGGCAGGGTATCCAGGCGCAGGGTGCAGTCCGCAGGGTCAAAGTCCAGCCAGCGCACGGTTACGCCGCGATCTTCGGCGGCCAGCAGCCAGGGCGAGATGTTGGCGTCGTGGTCCAGCCTGGTGACGATAATTTCGTCGCCGGGCTGCCAGGTGCGGGCCAGGGCGCGGCTGAGGCTAAAGTTGAGGCTGGTCATGTTTTGGCCAAAGACAATTTCGTCGGGGCGGCGGGCGTTGTAAAAATCCATCATGGCTAAACGGGCGGCGTAGGTGACATCATCCGTGTAGCGGCTGGTGAGGAAGGGACCGCCGGAGTTGCTGCCGCCGTGGCGCAGGTAACCGCTCATGGCGTCGATCACGCTTTGGGGAACCTGGGTGCCACCGGGGCCATCGAGGTAGACGGCCGTTTTCCCCCTAACTTCTAACTGCAAGGCCGGAAACTGTGCCCGCGAGGGCATGGGATCAAAAGGTGCATGTTGTTTCATGGGGCCGAATTATACTGGACAAGGTGACAAGGTGACAGGGTGAAGGGGTGACAAGGTGAAGGGGTGACAGGGTGACAGGGTGACAGATCATGCGTTTTGTCAGGATATGGGGGTGGCGACTGGATTTAGCTGAAAATTTGGGCTTTTTCCTCCCTTGACAGCCACTGTTTTTGTGTGTACCATGCAAAAATGTAAGCGGTTACATTGAAATGACCAACGAAGAAGTTTTGTCCCTAACCGGTGAGAGAATGGGCAAGCATGTCAAATAGCAACGGCCGTTCACGCGTGACAATTGAAGACGTCGCCCGGCACGCCGGTGTTTCTACCGCCACGGTCAGCCGGGTGCTCAACAAAACCAACAACGTCACCCCCACCACAGCCAAACGAGTCCAACAAGCAGTCGATGAACTGGGGTACGTGCTGCATACGGCCGCACGCGTCCTGAGCAACAACAAAACCGGCAACATCGGCATGATCTTACCCGCCACCAGCACGCCTTTCCTGGCCTCACTGCTGGAAGGCGTCAACGAGTGCACCATCGCCAGCGGTTACAACCTGCTTATCTACGCCACCACCAACCAGGCCTCCATTCAGGGCGGCGTTCCACTGCCGCTCAATGAAGACAATACCGATGGCCTGCTCATTTTTGCCAACAGCGTGGATGACCGAACGATTTTGCACCTACACCAGCGCCAGTTTCCCATGGTGCTGCTTTACCGCACCGCGCCGGGAAACCGGACCATCCCCTGTGTGCTGCTAGAAAACAAACAAGGCGCCTACGCTCTAATTGAACACCTGATTGTGAACTGCGGGCATCGCCGCATCGCTTTTATGGCCGGTCCGGCCGAAAACCTCGATGCCTACTGGCGCGAACAAGGCTATCGCCAAGCCCTGGCAGACCACAACATCCCGTTTGATCCGGCGCTGGTTGGTGAAGGTGCGTTCCACGATTGGACGGCCAAGCAGCAAATTAAGCAGTGGGTGGGCCAGGAACTGGAAATAGATGCGATTTTTGCCGGGGATGATACGGCCGCTATGGCCGCCATTATGGCCCTGCAAGAAGCGGGCAAACGCGTACCGGAGGATGTGGCCGTGGTAGGGTTTAACAACGACACGATGGCCAGTTATATCAACCCGCCCCTCACCACCGTGCATGCCCCCACCGGCGAGGTAGCGCGTACAGCCGCCAGGCAGCTGTTTCACCTGATACGCGGTGAACCAACAGAAAGCAAAATTTTGTTCGAAACAGAGCTGGTGGTCCGCCGCTCATGCGGCTGCGACCTGGCCGCCAAACCGGCACCCGAAGCAAATTTGTAAAAGCGAAAGGCGCTTCGCCGCGATTCAATTTTCGCTTTTACCTAAAAAACGAAAGGGCAATGTCCGCTTCCACACAGCACTGCCCTTTCCACTCACGTTTAGTTTTGCCGGCGCTTCAGACGCATTAGGTTCAACCAAAGGAGCATGCCTATTGTAACAAAAAGTCAAATTTCACCTATTCCCCTCATAACTCAACCAATTCGATGGAGGATTTCGTAATGAAAAAGAAATTCCGTGCAGTTCATCACAAAACTAAATATCTGTTTATTTGGGGCCTCTTGCTGTTGGTGCTTACGGCCTCGACTACCAGCCTGGCGCTGGCGCACCACTCGACCACCCAGTTCTACGTGCCCCCACCCAATCCCGGCGCCAAACAGCAAATCGCCGCCCTTACCGCCAGCGGCAACCGGGCAGATGCCAAACTAATCCGGGAGATGATCGAAACGCCGCAAGCGGTGTGGTTCACGGCGGGCACGCCGCAGAGCGTCCAGCGAGAGGTAAAAGCCACCGTCCAGCGGGCCGCGGGCAAACATACCGTGCCCGTTCTGGTGGCCTACAACATTCCCTTCCGCGACTGCGCCCAGTTCTCAGCCGGTGGGGCCACCACCGTTTCCGAATACATGGCCTGGATTGATGGCTTTGCCGAGGGTATTGGCCGTCACCACGCCGTGGTGATTTTGGAACCAGATGGGCTGGGCATTATCCCCTGGTACGATCCATACGGCAGCGCCGACGGCACCAACAGCCTGGAGTGGTGCCAGCCCGCCGAAGCCGATGCGACAACGGCCGCAGCCGAACGTTTCTTGATGCTCAACTACGCCGTGGACGCGTTGAAGGCGCTGCCCAATGTGCGTGTCTACCTCGATGGCACACACAGCGGCTGGCTCGGCTCCGGTGACACGGCACACCGGCTGGTGCAGGCAGGCGTGGAGCGCGCCGATGGCTTTTACTTAAACGTCTCCAACTACCAGTTCACGGCTAACCTGCAGCACTACGGTTCCTGGGTTTCCAGCTGCATCACCTATGCCGCCACCGTCAATCCCGGCGACTTTTTCGGCTGCCCCAACCAATACTGGAACGGCGGCCCGCTGCCCGCCAAGATTGCTGAACTCCTGGGCGAGTGGACCGGCGTGGCGCTAAGCAACTACGGTGAGTGGAGCGATGACACGGACGTGCCGGAACTCAACACGTCCGGGATCAATTTACGCTACGCCAACATGTTGGGCGGCACAGAACCCACCACCCACTTCGTGATCGACACCAGCCGCAATGGGGTTGGCCCCTGGCAGCCACCGGCCGGTGTGTATCCCGATCCGCAAGATTGGTGCAATCCGCCGGACCGCGGCCTGGGCTTGCGGCCCACGGCCGAAACCGGCCTGGACCTGGTAGACGCTTATCTCTGGGTGAAAATTCCTGGTGAATCGGACGGGGCGTGCACCCGCGGCCTTGGCCCTGCGGGCACAACGGTTGATCCCGAGTGGGGCATCGTCGATCCGGCTGCCGGGCAGTGGTTCCCCGAAATGGCCCTGGACCTGGTGCACTACGCCAACCCGCCGCTGGTGCCCTGATCTTAGTAACCGTCTAGAAATAACTTCTGTTTTTTAGATTGGGCTAATCTTCTGAAACGTGAAACGTGAAACGTGATTGTCCTCTGGTCACGTTTCACGTTTCACGGGCTTTCAGCCCCCTTTCGGCAAGCTCGAAGCAGGCTTGGAAATCTCAAGCCCCACATTTTTACTCAATCACCGGGTAGTAGCGGTCGATGTTGCTGGCGTTGATAAACACGTGGTTCATGTACACCGCTGGCGGCACCGATTCGCCGCGCAGAATTTTGAGCGCCAGATCGATCACCTTTTCGCCGTAGCGCTCCGGCATGTAGGCGGTGGAGCCGATGAGCCGGGAGTGCGGATCGCGAATTTCAGTGCGCACCAGCCGGTCCGCCCCCTGGCCGACGATAACAACGTGCTCTTCGCGGTTGGCCCGGCGGGCCGCCTGCAGCGCGCCAAACGCCGCTTCGTCGTTGAAGGAGATAATGGCAATATACTGGCTGCCAGGCAGAGCTTGCAGTGCTTTGGCAACGCCAGCTTCGCTAACGGCCGTTGTATTCCCGCAGTCAATGTAGTGGGTGTGATCGGCTTCGGGCAGCTGAGCCACCACCTCTTTCAGGCCATCCAACTGCCCCTGGATGCGGGCCTCCGGCAGCGACCCGGCGCGCGGTTCTTCCAGAATGAGCAGATGGTCGATACGGCCGTGCCACTGCCGCAGAATCCATTCGCCCAACGCCCGCCCGGCCATGTGCCCCGCCCGGTAGTTGTCCACACCAAAAAAGGTGGCCCCCACCATGGGAATATCAATAGCAATTACCGGAATACCCGCCTGCTGAAACTTGTCCATCAGCAAGTTGCCTGCTTTGTAATCAATCTGATATTCAATCACCAGGTCAATGCTGCGCTGGATCAGCCGGTCGGCCACCCGCAGCGCTTCCTCACCGCTGAGCCGGTTGTTGGCCACCACCAGGTCGATACTGCCTACGTCCGCCGCGGCTCGCTCCACGCTGCGCCGCACGTCCACGGCAAAGGGCAGCGCCTCGCTCTGGTTGGCAAAACCAATCGTAAACTGCGCTTTCTGCCCATCCACGGTAAACGAGCGCACCGTGTTTTCACCGCACACCGTCAGGTTGATTTTGGCCTGCCGCATCTGGTCGACAAACCCGGCAGGCACATCGCTGTCCGTTAAAAAGTGGCTGATCCGTTCTGGCCGGGCAAAGGGCAGCGTGCCCATGGCGCCAATTTTGTTGGACCCCACCAGCGCGATGATGCGCGGAATGGAGGCCAGCATCGCCTCTTTAAGCTGGGCCTCTTCGATGTGCCGCTCGGTAAGTCCGGAGTCAAAATCAAAGCCAACACAGGAAACGTAGGCGGCATGAATGTGCATATTTTTCAACATTTCCAGCCCCAACAGGCCGGTGGTCGCATTGCCGCTGCGGTTAAGCATGCCACCGACCAGCACCACCGTGTGGCTGGTGGTACGGGCCACCTGCCGAGCCGTTTCCAGCCCGTTGGTGACAATGGTGAGCCGCTTGTGCTCGCGCAAATGGGGAATCATAAACTGCACGGTCGTGCTGGCGTCCAGCAAAATGGTGCTGCCCTCCTCCACCATTTCGGCCGCCCAACGGGCAATACGCTGCTTGGCCTCGGCGTTGGCCACCTGGGTCATGCCAGGCAGCGGCGCCTCTTGTTCGATGAGCACGGCGCCACCGCGCACCCGCCGCACCTGCTGCTCCTCTTCCAGGGCAGTCAGATCATTGCGAATAGTGCCTTCAGACACCTCCAGCTGTTCGGCCAACTCCGTAACGCGAATACCTGGCTTCTCTGCCAGAATGCGCAGGATATGTTGTCGCCTTTCAAATCCAATCATGATGAGTCGCCACCGTCAGTTGCGTATGCCTTGAATTGTAGAAACTTGTTGAAAGCTGACAAATGGTATTTATAGACAGCGGGTTTGCCTGCTTTTTTGGGGAATTCGGTTAATTCGTTGACGTATTTTAGTGTACATGCTATGATTTCGTCAACATTCGGCAATTTTCAACAAATATCAACAATCATTTGTTTACAAGCCGCAACGTTGAGCCCCATACTTTGCTGAATAACCAAAAGGAAGCTGAAGAAGCATGACACAGCCCATTTTAGAGATGCAGCACATCTCAAAGCGGTTTGGCACCACTCAGGCGCTGGATAACGTCTCGCTCTCGTTATACCCCGGCGAAATTCATGCGCTGCTGGGGGAAAACGGCGCCGGTAAATCGACGCTCATCAAGATCATGACGGGGATACACAAGCCGGATGAAGGGGAAATTTTGCTCGACGGCCGTTCCACCCCCATCACCAATCCCCTCGACGCCCAGGCCAACGGCATCGCCGCCATTCACCAGGAACCGATGATCTTCCCCGACCTCAACGTGGCGGAAAACATCTTCATTGGCCACCGCAACCGGGGCACCGTGGTGCGCTGGCGGCAGATGTACCGCGATGCCGCCGAGATTCTGGCCCGGCTGGACATCAAGCTGGACGTGCGCAGCGCCGCCCGCGGCCTCACCCTGGCCGCCCAACAGGCGGTGGAAATTGCCAAGGCGATCTCGCTAGACACCCGCGTGCTCATTATGGACGAGCCCACCGCCTCACTTTCGGCGCACGAGGTGGACCAGCTGTTTAAGCTCACCCGGCGGCTGAAGGAAAAGGGCGTCAGCATTTTGTTCATCAGCCATCGCATGGAAGAAGTATTTTCCATTTCGGATCGAGTGACGGTGCTGCGGGACGGCCGTTTTATCTCCTCCCACCCCGCCAGCGAAGTAACACCTCAATCCGCCATTCGCGACATGGTGGGTCGCCACATGGATGACTTCTTCGCCAAGTCCAACACCGAACGCGGCGATTTGCTCCTCTCCGTGCGCAATCTCAGCAAAGAAAACGTCTTCCACGACATCAACTTCGACGTGTACGCCGGGGAAGTGGTGGGTTTTGCCGGGCTGGTTGGCTCCCGCCGCACAGATGTGGCCCTGGCGCTGTTTGGCATTGAAACGGCCGATTCCGGCACCATCACCTTCGACGGCCAAACCGCCAACATCACCTCCCCGCAGCAGGCGGTCAAGCTGGGCCTCGCCTACGTCACCGAAGACCGGCGGCAGCTAGGCCTGACGATGCCCATGTCGATCACTACCAACATCTCGCTGCCCATGCTGCGCCGCTACACCAACCGCTACGGTCTGGTCCAGCGCCGGGAAGAAAAGAAAACGGCCGAATCGTTCCGCGAACGCCTCAACATCCGCGCCGCCAGCATGGAGCAAACCGCGGGCACTCTCTCCGGTGGCAACCAGCAAAAAGTGGTCCTCAGCAAATGGCTCAACACCCAGCCCCGCCTGCTCATCCTCGATGAGCCCACACGCGGCATCGACGTGGGGGCCAAGGCCGAAGTGCACCACATCATCGACGAACTGGCCCGGCAGGGCATGGGCATCATCATGATTTCGTCTGACCTGCCCGAAGTGCTGGCCATGAGCGACCGTATCGTCGTCATGCGCGAGGGTCGGCAGATGGCCATCCTGGATCGCAGTGCAGCCACACAAGAGCGGGTGATGACCGCCGCCATGGGACAAACCGCATGAACACCGTCAGACGCGCCATCCGCCCGGAGCAAATCCGCGAACTCGTTTTGGTCCTCATCATTTTTGGGGCGATTCTTTTTTTTGGCTCCCAAATTGAAAATTATTACCAGCCGCGCACCTTCACCCGCATTGCCTCCACCGTGGCCATCCTGGCCGTGGTGGCCGTGGGGCAAACGCTGGTGGTTCTCATGCGCAACATCGATCTGTCGGTGGGCTCGATTGTCGGTTTTACCGCCTATTTTGTGGGGCGGGCCGTGGTGGCCAATAATGAGATGTCGCCCGTCGTGGTGGTCCTGCTGGCGATGGCCATGGGTGGCGGCCTGGGGTTAGTGAACGGGCTGATTATTTCATACGGCCGTGTCCCCGCCATCATCACCACACTCGGCACGTTGGCCATTTACCGCTCCTTACTCGTCCAATTCTCCGACGCCCAAACCATCATCACCAGCGCCCTGCCGGAATGGCTGGTGAACCTGCCCCAGGTGAATGCCTTCACCGTGGGCGAAGTGGAAGTGAAGTTGATTGTGCTGATTGCCATCGTCATTGCGCTCATCTTCCAGCTCATCGTCACCTACCTGCCGTGGGGCCGCCGCCTGTACGCCATCGGCTCCAACCCGGATGCCGCGGCCATGACCGGCCTGCCCGTGCGCCGCATGACCATCAGCGCCTACACGCTGTGTGGCGCGCTGAGCGGCCTGGCCGGGTTCCTCTTTTTGGCCCGATTTGGCACGATCACCGTGGTGGCGGCCCAGGGGCTGGAACTCCAGGTGGTAGCGGCCGTTGTTGTGGGCGGGGTCAACATTTTTGGCGGAACTGGCACCATGCTGGGCACATTATTGGGTGCGGTGCTCATCGCCACGCTGGAGCAAAGCCTGCTGCGCTGGCGCGTCGTCAGCGAATTCTGGCGCGATGCCCTGCTTGGGCTGCTCATCCTGCTGGCCGTGGCCACCGACGCCGTCATTCTCAGCCGCCTGCGCCTGCTCTGGGCCCGCGGCGAAATTGAACAGCTCCAGGCAGAGGAACATGAGCCGCTGCCTGCCGAAACTGCTTAAAGAAAATTGGACACAGATAAACACTGCTCGACACAGATAAAAATAAAAATCAGTGTAAATCTGTGTCCAATCAAATAGAGAATTTGTTCGTTAGGAAAAGTAGATGACTCGCAAATTGTTAAGCTGGGAAGCACTTTTGCTCTTTATTTTAATCGTCGTGGTGTTGATCAACGTCAGCCTTTCGCCGTTTTACCTGGGGCTGAACAACCAGATCAACCTTTTCCAGCTCTCCATCGAAAAAATCATTGTGGCCCTGGCGATGACGCTCATCATCATCAATGCCGAGATTGATTTGTCCGTAGCGTCGGTGATGGGATTGTCTGCCTGTTTGCTGGCTTACCTGCACCACCAGGGGCAGCCGTTCTGGTTGGCCATCGTGGCCAGCCTGGCGGTGGGCGCGGCGGCCGGGGCGTTCAACGGCTTTTGGGTGGCCTACGTGGGGCTGCCTTCGCTGGTGGTGACGCTGGCCGGGCTGATTGGTTACCGCGGCGTGGCCAGCATCTTGCTGGAAGACGAGTCGATTGGCAATTTTCCCGACTGGTTTGAAGCATTGGGGCAGCAAGGGCTGGTTGGCCCGGTGCCGTTTGGCCTGGTGCTCTTTTTTGTGGGCGTGGTGATTGTGTGGGTGGTGCTGCAGCGGTCGGCATACGGCCGTACCCTCTACGTCATCGGCAACAGCGCCGACGTGGCCCGCTACTCCGGTGTCAACGTGCGGCGCGTCAAAATGAGCCTGTTTATCATCTCTGGCCTTGTGTCCGCCCTGGCGGGTGTGCTTATTGCAGCCCGGTTGGGGGCGGTGCGGGGCAGTACGGCCGTTGGCTTCGAGCTGGACATCATCACCATGGTTTTGCTCGGCGGCGTCAGCATTTTTGGCGGTTCGGGCACCCTGACAGGCGTGGTGCTCTCCATCCTCATCATCCTCAACATCCGCAATGGCCTCTCGCTGGTTAACATTCCGGGCAACACCCAAACCGGCATCATTGGCCTGCTGCTCATTCTCTCTGTCCTCGTCCCCAACTGGCTGCAAACAACGCAAAAATGGTGGAGCCGCGATCATCAGGCCCATGCCCAGGCCAAAGGAGGCTAGTCCCAGAAAAGAACCCTGATTTAAGCCCGTTTGCCAATTCCATACTCAATTGGCGAATGGGCCCTTACCCCTTTTACCCTTAGTTCTTAGAGGAGGAACGAAAAATGAAGACAATTGGAAAATGGTTCATTATTTTGTTGGTGGTTTCCCTGTTTGTGGTGGCCTGTTCGTCCGGTGCCGAAGACACAACCGACACCCCCGCTGACACCGAAACAGAGACCGACACCACAGATACCACCGACACTACCGAAGAAGCCGCACCCGCCACGGAAGAAGAAGATACGGCCGAAACCGAACCCGCTGAAACCGGCGAAGGTGTGATGGCCGATGGCGAATTTAACGCCATCCTGCTGCCCAAATTCCTGGGCATTTTGGTCTTCGACCAGGCCAACGAAGGTGCACTGGAAGCAGCGGAAGAGTTGGGAACGGCCGCTGGTCTAGAATTCACCGGCCCCACCCCGGAAAACAGCGTCCAGGGCCAGATTGAAATTGTCACCAACGCCGTCACCCAGGGCGCGGAAGCGATTATGCTCTCCAACAACGCGGGCGACCAGATTGCCCCCGCCGCCCAGGCCGCCCTCGACGCCGGGCTGACCGTCGTCACCTGGGACTCCCCCATCCCCTCCGCCGAAGGCGAGCAGGTGTTTGTGGCCCAGGTGGACTTTGACGAGACGGGTAAAGTGATGGCCGACATGGCTCTAGACATCCTGGGCGACGATGGCGGTCAATTTGCCATCCTCTCTGCCAGCCCCGATGCTGCCAACCAAAACGCCTGGATCGCCGCCATGGAAGAAGTGCTGGCCAACGACGACACCTACGCCAGCCTGGAACTGGTCGACACCGTCTACGGCAACGACGAATCCGAAGAGAGCTACAACCAGGCATTGGCCCTGGTGGACCAATACCCCGACCTGGAACTGATCATGGCCCCCACGACGGTGGGCATTGCTGCCGCCGCTAAAGCGATGCAGGATGAAGGGCTGTGTGAAGACGTGAAGGTCAGCGGCTTAGGCCTGCCTGCGGAAATGGCCAGCTTCACCCTCAACGGCTGCGCGCCGCAGTTTGCCTTGTGGAGCTTTGTGGACCTGGGTTACCTCACCTATCACCTGACCTACAACCTGGCCGTGGGCAACATCACTGCCGAAGCAGGCCAGACGTTTGAAGCGGGCCGCATGGGCACCTACACCATCGAAGAAGATCCCACCCGTGACGCCGGTCTGCGCGTTTTGATGGGTCCGTTCACCGTCTACGACGCCTCCAACGTGGAAGCGGCCGCTGGCGGCGAAGTGGTTCCCCCGCTGGAAAGCGAAGAAGAGGAAGGCGGCGTCATCGTTGCCGAGCCGGGGCTGGAGATGAACGCTATCTTCTTGCCTAAGTTCCTGGGCATCCTGGTGTTTGACCAGGCCAACAACGGCGCGCAAGAAGCGGCCGCCGAGCTGGAAGCCGCGGGCGACCTGGAATTCACCGGCCCCACCCCGGAAAACAGCGTCCAGGGCCAGATCGAAATTATGACCAATGCCGCCACGCAGGGTGTGGATGCCGTCATGATCTCCAACAACGCGGGCGACCAGATTGCCCCGTCTGCCCAGGCTGCTCTAGACGCTGGCCTGACCGTCGTCACCTGGGACTCCCCCATCCCCTCTGCCGAGGGTGAGCAGGTGTTCATCGCCCAGGTAGACTTTGACGAAACCGGTAAGGTGATGGCCGATATGGCCCTGAGCATCATGGGTGAGGACGGCGGCCAGTTTGCCATCCTCTCCGCCAGCCCAGACGCGGCCAATCAGAACGCCTGGATTGCCGCCATGGAAGAGGTCCTGGCTACCGATGACACCTATGCCAGCCTGGAACTGGTGGACATTGTCTACGGCAACGACGAATCGGAAGAGAGCTACAACCAGGCGCTGGCGCTGGTGGACCAATACCCCGACCTGGAGCTGATCATGGCCCCGACGACAGTGGGCATTGCCGCCGCGGCGAAAGCGATGCAAGATGAAGGGCTGTGCGAAGATGTGAAGGTCAGCGGTCTGGGCCTGCCCGCCGAAATGGTGAGCTTCACGCTGAACGGCTGTGCGCCTGAGTTTGCTCTGTGGAGTTTTGTGGACCTGGGCTACCTGACCTACTACACCACCTACCTCATCGCCACCGGGCAGATGGAAGCAGCCCCCGGCGTCACCTTTGAGGCAGGCCGCATGGGTACCTACACCATCGAAGAAGACCCCACCCGCGACAGCGGTCTGCGCGTCTTGATGGGACCGTTTACGGTGTACGACGAGACGAACGTGGAGGAAGCTTCGCAGTAAACGGTAAGCGGTAAACGGTGAATGGTAATCCGTGAACCGTAATCGGTAATCGGTAATCGGGAGTAATCAACCGATTACCGATTACCGATAACTGATTACCGATAACGGATAACTGGATATGAGCGAATCTATCATAGACACCAGCCGGGCGTTTTTTGAGGAAGTGGTGAAGCCGATTTTGGTGACGCACTTTCCGGAGATGACGGCCGTTACCGCCTTTGGTCTCTTTGGCTATGGTTCCGAAGCGCTGGGGCTGGATGATGAATATTCGCGCGATCACCATTGGGGCGTGCGGATTGATGCCCTGCTGTCGGGGTCGGTAACGGCCGTTCAGCAGCAGCAAATCAGGCAAACCGTCAGCGCCAACCTGCCAGAGAGCTACCGCGCCCATTCGCTCTACGCCGCACACCTGGCCGGGGCAGGGCTGGCGCTGGATACGCTGCCCGGCTTTTTGCAGCGCACCATTGGCCTCACACGCGCCCCGCAAACCCATGTCGAGTGGCTGCACGTGCCGGAAGAGGACATCACGCACGTCATCAACGGGGAAGTGTGGCATGATGAGAGCGGGGAATTTACGGCCGTACGCCAAACCCTCCAGCACTATTACCCGGAGCCGGTGCGCCTGCGCCGCATTGCCCACTGGTGCCGCTACTTTTCCGGCATGGGCAGCTACGCCCTCAAGCGGGCGATCCTGCGCGACAACTTTTATTACGCCACGATCACCTTCAGCCGCGCCGTGAAGTGGGCCATCCAGCTGGCGTTTATGTTGGAGCGCACCTACTACCCGTACGACAAATGGATCATGGCCCATTTTGCTAAACTGCCGCGCCTGGCCAAGCCGCTCAAGCCGCTCGTCGATGAGGCGGTTGAGCTCAGCACCCCGTGGGAACGCAAGCTGGCGCTGCTGGACCAGATGAGCGACGTACTCGACCATTTCATGGTCGCCGACGACGTCATCAAACCACACCCCAAATTTGCCGTCTCGCCTACCTCCGGCTACCGCCTGCTGGAGCACGCCTACGCCGAAATCATCAAAAAGCTGCCGAACGAGCTAAAGCCGGTCATTCCTGTCTGGGAGCAGGTACATTGGGAATCGTTCCACAGCCAGTTTGTGGACGGCGTGGAGATGGCAGCGTGGGATGAGGCGTTGCAGTTAAAGCCGGAGATTGGAGATTAGAGATTGGAGTCTGTCAATCTCCAATCTCCAGTCTCCAATCTCCCAAAGGAAAATTATGAACAGCCGAGAACGTGTCATCGCCACGCTGGAACGACAGCCAACGGACCGCACGCCCATCGATTGCTGGCTGTATCAGAAGCAGTTTGTGGAGAAGTTGGAGGCCGAGTACGGCACGCGCGAGCAGTTTCTGGACGAGTTCAACATTGATATTTTTGTGGGCTTTGTGCCGTACCCGAACCAATTCGGCCGTTTATTTGACGTGTCCGAGCTGAAAGACGTCGACTTGGGCGATCCCACCGACGAAAAATGGCTGTCCCACACCGATTGGAACTACGATTTTGCCGGGCTGAACGTGCGGCAGGCGGTGGCGCAGCACAGCGGAAAACGGGCCATCATCGCCCACACCTGGGGCATCATCGAAGGCACCAGCCGCCTCATCGGCATCGAGAACTGCTGGATGAACCTGGCAGGTGAGCCAGAAAAGATGGCCGCCTGGTTCGACCGTTACGCCGACTGGCTGTGCGGCCTAATGGATAGTCTCAAAGCGGCCAACGTAGACATCGTCACCCTCAGCGATGACTGGGGCAGCAACCAGACGATGCTTTTTTCGCCGCGCATGTGGCGCAAACTGATCAAGCCGTATGCCAAACGCGTGGTGCAGTATGCCCGCTCGATCAGGCTTTATGTCAACCTGCACAGCGACGGCTACATCATGCAAATTTTGGATGATCTGGTGGAGATTGGCTACCACAGCTGGCATCCGCTACAAGAGAGCGCGGGCATGGACCCGCAGACGATCAAGGACAACTACGGCGACAAATTTGTCTGCTACGGCTCGCTGGACGTGATTGATGGGCTGCTGGCCTACGATGGCGACGCGCTGGCCGATTACATTACCAAACGATTTGCGATTTACGCGCCGGGCGGCGGCTTTATTTTCAACACCGGCCACTTTGTCCAGCCAGACATCCCGCCGCAGCGGCTGGTGGGCGCCTACAAAGTGGTGAACGAGCTGGCAAAACAGTATGGCACCCTGGCCCCAGCCTGACGATCTGCAAATCCAAGCCCCGGAAACGGCCGTCTGGATTGCCACACCGCATCCCTTCGATCTGCACGAGGTGTACTTAAATTTCCGGTCGCCCCGCTGGCAGTGGGATGGCTTGGGCCAGGTAACGTTGTGGATCACGGCCGATTCACGCTACAAGTTGTGGATCAACGGCCGTTTCCACCACCGTGGCCCCGCGCGCAGCTGGCCGCACGCCCAAAAGATGGACGTGTTGGCTATCACCAGCCAGCTCGTCGTGGGCGAAAATGTGCTGGCGGTGCAGGTGTACCAGCCGGGCTACTCGCACTTCAGCGCGGTGCATCGCGCGGCGGCGGGGCTGCTGGCCTGGGTGGTGGTGGATGGCGCAGTTGTTTTGGTGACAAACGGCCGTTGGCGCGCCATTCGTGATGAGTCTTTTGCCAGCGACGGGCCGCGCATCTCCATTTACGGCAGCGGCGTGGAGCGGCGGGACTGGCGTAAGGTGGAGGAGTGGCAAACGGCCGCTTTTGACGACCGCCACTGGTCACCCGCCCGCGCGGTGGCCGGGGCAAATGGCCCCATCTGGTCTGGCCTGCAAAAGCGAATCACGCCACAGTTGGTCGAACGCGAAGTCGAAATGAGCTTGGTCGAGCAGCGCGTCGGGCAAGTTGAAGTGGGCGAGTTGACGCATGAACGGGTGAAGGTGTTGTGGGAAACCCCCTCCCTAACCCTCTCTCTTCCAGGGGGAGGGGATCAGCGCCCTCCTCCTCAGAGGGGGAGGGCTGGGGTGGGGGTAAAAAGCTGGCTCTACGACCTTGGCCGCGCCCACACCTGCCAGGGCTGGGCAGAGATCAAAAATGCCAGCGGTGGAGAACAGCTGGCTATCACCTACGCGGAGAAGATGGCCGACGGGGCACTCATTATCTCGGACCCCGCCACCTACTGCCGCATGCGCCCCACCGATTTTTTTACGCTGCGGCCGGGCGACCAGACCATCGAGCCGTTTGCCCTGCGCGGCGGGCGGTATGTACTTTTCCAACTGATTGGCGCAGAGGAGACGGTACAGCTCACGCCGCACGTGCGCGTCGCCGAATACCCGCTGACCGTCACCAGACCGCTGCACACAGGCGACGACCTGCTGGACGGGATCGTGACGCTGTGCGAAAACACGCTGCACGCCTGCCTGCAAGATACCTTCATAGACTGTGTCTGGCGCGAAAGCGCGCAGTGGTTGGGCGACGCGCTGCCGCAGGCGTTGGGCTTGAGCGCGATGTGTGATGATGTACGGCCGTTACAAACCATCCTCCTCGACACCTCCCAGGGCATTTATCCCGATGGCCTCCTGCCCAGCGTCGCCCCGGCCGAAGTGCACGCCTACACCATCCCCCGCTACAGCTGCATGTGGGTGGAGCTTCTGGCCCATTATTGGCAGCAAACGGGCGACGAATCGCTGGTCCGCCAGCTCTGGACCACGCTGAAGCAGGTGCTTGCGGCCTTGCTGGGCTTACAAAATGAAGATGGTCTGCTGGTGCATCCGCCGGGCCGCCGTTTTTACATCGACTGGTCGGCCACGGCGCAGAGCGATCCGCACCTGGTGTTTAACCTGCACGTGGTGCTGGCCCTGCAAATTGCGGTGGATCTGGCCCAGACGTTTGAACCAAAGATGGTAACCTTTTGGCAAGCAGCGGCGGATAAACTGCGGCAACGATGCCGGGATGGGTTTGAGGGGAACGGCCGTTTCCATGACGACCTCACCCACACCACCCACTCCCAGCTAGGCGCGGCGCTGGCCCTGCTCACCGGCGCGGCCCCGCCGGCCGAAGCCGACAAGCTTCTGGAGGAAATGATCGCCCGCTCCCTGAATGTGCGCGACGAACACGAGAATGGGGAGATGGTGCTGGCCAGTCCGTTTATGCATCATTATCTGTTTGAGAGCTTGGCGTTGTACGGCCGTACGCCAGCCATCCTCGACATCATAAAACTGCGCTGGGGGCGTTGGGTGCGGCATGGCTGCCCCACCACCTGGGAAAATTGGAAGGTGGACTTCCCCGACGGCTCCCAATGCCATGCTTTTTCGGCCCACCCCCGTTACCATCTGGCAAAAATTTTTAGTCAATAGCGGCTGGTGGTTAGTGGCTAGTCAATCCACTAGCCACTAACCACCAGCCGCTAAAATCTGGAGAAAAAATGAAACGAATCGGGTTCTTGCTCAAAGTCAAACCAGACATGATTGAGGAATACAAAAAGCACCACGAAGCCGTCTGGCCGGAAATGCTGGCAGCGCTCAACCGCCACGGCTGGCACAACTACTCCCTCTTCATGCGCGAAGACGGCACTTTGTTTGGCTACTTTGAAACGCCAGACAGCTTCCAGGCCGCGCTCGACGGTATGGACGGCGAGGCGATCAACGCCAAGTGGCAGGAATTCATGGCCCCCTACTTCGAATCGCCCAACGGCGGCCATGCCGATAAAATGATGGTGGAACTCGAAGAAGTGTTTCACCTCGACTAAGCCCAAACCCGTAGCCGCGGATTCTTTCCGCGCTCTCGGAACGCGGAAAGAATCCGCGGCTACGATAAGACAGGAAATAATCATGAGCAATCCAATCGAACAAGCCTACGCCCTGGCCAAAGAACGGTACGCCGCACTCGGCGTAGATGTCGATGCGGCGCTGCAAAAACTGGCCACCATCCCCATCAGCCTGCACTGCTGGCAGGGGGATGACGTAGGCGGCTTCGAAGACCCGGGCCGCGGCCTGAGCGGCGGTATCATGACCACCGGCAACTACCCCGGCAAAGCCCGCACCGCCGACGAACTGCGCCAGGATTTAGACATGGCCTACAGCCTTATCCCCGGCACCCACCGGCTGAATTTGCACGCCATTTACCTGGAAACGGACCAAAAAGTGCCGCGCAACGAAATCCAACCGGAACATTTTGCCGGTTGGGTCGATTGGGCCAAAGCCAACCACCACGGCGTGGATTTCAACCCCACCTGCTTCTCCCACCCCCTGGCCGACGACGGCTTTACCCTGGCCCACCCGGATGCGGGCATTCGCCAGTTTTGGATTGAGCACTGCATGGCCAGCCGGGAGATTGGGGCGTATTTTGGGAGGGAGTTGGGGAGTACGGCCGTTACCAACGTCTGGATTCCCGATGGCTACAAAGACACGCCCGTAGACCGCCTCGGGCCGCGCCAGCGCCTGCAAGACGCCCTGGACCAGGTCTTCGCCAAACCGCTTGATCCCACGCACAACCTGGACGCCGTGGAGTGCAAGCTGTTCGGCATTGGTTCTGAGAGCTACGTGGTCGGCTCACACGAATTTTACCTGGGTTACGCCAGCTCGCGGCAGAAGCTGCTTTGCCTGGATGCAGGCCACTTCCACCCCACCGAAACCATCGCCGACAAGATTTCGGCCGTGCTGCTGTACGTGCCGGAGCTGCTGCTGCACGTCAGCCGGGGGGTGCGCTGGGACAGCGATCACGTCGTCACCCTCACCGACGAGCTGCAAGCGATTATGCAAGAACTGGTGCGTGGCAATTTTCTCGGCCGTACCCACATCGGCCTGGACTTTTTCGATGCCAGCATCAACCGGGTGGCGGCCTGGACCATCGGCACGCGCAACGCCCTGCGCGCCCTGCTTATGGCCCTGCTGGAGCCAATCGACCAGCTGCGCACCCTGGAAGCCGCAGGTGATTTCACCGCCCGGCTGGCCCTGCTGGAAGCACTCAAAGGGCTGCCGTTTGGCGCAGTTTGGGACCAATACTGCCAGCAGCAAAATGTGCCGGTGGGCTATGCATTTATGGATGAGATTCGAGGTTACGAGAAAAAAGTTCTGGCAAATCGCTAAATTAGCCTGCAAGAAGAGGGTTCACAATGGTTAGCTGCTTATCAATCACCAAACCATTTTGCATATCTTCTGAATATAGTTGAGTAGCGCCAACGTGCAAAGCTGTGGAAGCGATAAGGCTATCCCAGTGGGACAATGTTGCTATCAACAAAACTTAGATTTTTAGATGTTTCATCGCTCATGAAGCTCGTCCCGCGTATAGCGAATGGGGTTTGGAATATCCAGGGGATGATCCATCAGATATTCAAAGAAATCTTCGTACCCTTTGTCTTTGGCATCCTGAAGCAAATCTCTTTTTTGACGAGGTTTTGGATGAGCAGAAGTAAGTACAATAACACGAACCGTTTCATCTTCGGTATGAGCGTCCAATTCGTTGCGCTTTTCTTCAGGCATGGCAGAAACAATTTTTTTCACAGTTGTTTGGAATTCAATTGCTTGCATCCTTATCCTCCACAATCTTGTTTGATGCAGCATTATAACATAGGTGTCGTATGAAGCTGATAACCGTTTTAGCGGTGGCTTTAGGGCCAAATCGGGGCGGGTGATGGCGGTGGGGTTTGACGGCCGTTCCCTCCACCGGATAAACAAATGAACCAGGCCTTTACGCCTGGACAAGAGGAAACTATGACAAAAAAACAGTACAAACACGTTGATTACAATTGGGATGACCAGGCAGCCGACCAGCTCGACCCCGTGGAGCGGCTGCGCTACCGTTCCAACATCCTGGGCGACGACCAGCGCATCACCAACACGGGCGGCGGCAACACCTCCTCCAAAATCATCATGACCGATCCGCTGACCGGCGAGAAAGTGGACGTGCTCTGGGTCAAAGGCTCCGGCGGTGACCTGCGCACCTCAACCCGGGCCAACTTCGCCTCGCTCTACATGGACAAGCTGCTCGGCCTGCAAAAAATCTACGATGCCGCCGAAGTGAAGGGCGTCAAAACCGAAATTGAGGACAAGATGGTGGGCATGTACCCGCACACCACCTTTAACCTCAACCCCCGTGCCAGCTCGATTGACACCCCGCTGCACGGCTTCATCCCGGCGCGGCATGTGGACCACATGCACCCCATTTCCGCCATCGCCATTGCCGCCAGCAAGGACCAAAAGGAGCTGACACAAGAGGTATACGGCGGCGAAGTGGGCTGGGTGCCCTGGCAGCGCCCCGGCTTCGACCTGGGCCTGGTGATGGGTGAGATGGCCACCAAAAACCCGCAGCTCAAAGGATTGGTGATGGGCCAGCACGGCCTGATCAACTGGGCCGACGACGATAAAGCGTGTTACGAACTCACCCTCGATCTTATCGAGCGCGCCGCCGAGCACATCGCCGATCACGACAAGGGCGCAGACACGTTTGGCGGGGCCAAATACCAATCGCTGCCTGAAGCAGAGCGAGAGGCGCTGCTGATCCGGCTGCTGCCCACGCTGCGCGGATTGGTGTCGCAGCAGGCGCGGTTTATCGGCACGGTGCACGTTACCGACAGCGTGCTGGAATTTGTCAACAGCCACGATGCGGCGCGTCTGGCCGAGATTGGCACCAGCTGCCCGGACCATTTTCTGCGTACCAAGATCAAGCCGCTGTACGTGGATTGGAACCCACAAAGCGAAGATTTTGCCATCCTGCTGAACAAGCTGGAGATCGGGTTGGCCGCCTACCGCGAAGACTACGCCACCTACTACGAGGCGTGTAAACATCCCAACTCCCCCGCCATGCGGGACCCAAATCCCACAGTGATTCTCATTCCCGGCGTGGGGCTGATTGCCTGGGGCAAAAACAAGAGCGAGAGCCGCGTTACGGCCGAATTCTACTCCCTGGCCATCGAAGTGATGCGCGCCGCCGAAGCCATCAGCCAATACCAGGGCCTGCCGCGCCAGGAAGCGTTTGACATCGAATACTGGCTGCTGGAAGAGGCCAAATTGCAGCGCATGCCGCCGGAGAAAGAGCTGGCGCGCAACATCGTCATTGTGGTTGGCGCAGGCAGCGGTATTGGCAAGGCGACGGCTCACCGGGTGGCGCAGGAAGGGGCGCACGTGGTTTGCGTGGATTTGAGTGGGGAAGCGGCGCAGGAAACAGCCAACGAACTGACAAAAAAATACGGCATGGGCATCGGCGTGGCCGGAACGGGCATCTCGGCTTGCGGGCCAGCCATCGGCCTGGGCGCCGACATCATCAACCGGGAGTCGGTGCAGGCGATGCTCAACCAGGTTATCCTGGCCTACGGCGGTATCGACAACGTGATTGTGACCGCCGGGGTGTTTGTGCCGCCGACGAAGGACGGCCGTATCACCGACCCACAGTGGGACCTCACCTTCGCCGTCAACGTGAAGGGCGGCTACCTCATCGCCGACGAAGCCCGCAAAATTTGGGAAGCGCAGCAGCTGCCCGGCACCCTGGTGCTAACGACGAGCGTGAATGCGGCCGTTGCTAAAAAGGGCTCCGTGGCCTACGATACCAGCAAAGCGGCGGCCAATCACCTGGTACGTGAGCTGGCCATCGAGCTGGCGCCGCTGGTGCGGGTGAACGGTCTGGCCCCGGCCACCGTGGTAGAAGGCAGCAGCATGTTCCCGCGCGACCGGGTCATCAGTTCGCTGGTGAAGTACGGCATTGCCCACGACGAGAGCGAAGAGACCGAGGCGCTGCGCGACAAGCTGGCCCACTTCTACGCCCAGCGCACCCTGACCAAATCGCCCATCACCCTGGCCGACCAGGCCGAAGCGGCGTATTTGCTCACCAGCAGCAAGCTCAGCAAAACAACGGGCCAAATCATTAGCGTCGATGGCGGGCTGCACGAGGCCTTCCTGCGTTGAGTTTGTTTTGAGCAGAGAGTGTCATACCCGCGCAGGCGGGTATGACAATGAACGGATCGAACTATGACAGACAGACCATCCCCTAAAGGCAAGCGCGTTTCGCTGTTTGTGACGTGTATGGTGGACATGCTTTATCCGCAGACAGGGATGTCGGTGGTTGATGTGTTGGAACACCTGGGGCTGGAAGTGGACTTCCCCTTGGGGCAGACGTGCTGCGGCCAACCGGCGTTTAATGCCGGGTATCGCGATGAAGCGCGGCAGGTGGCCGTACAGTTCCTCAAAGCGTTTAAAGATGCTGAGGTCATTGTTGTACCGTCTGGCTCTTGCGGGGCGATGGTGCGGCACGAATACCCGCACCTCTTCGCCGACGATCCGCAGTGGCGCGACGTGGCGCAGCGGCTGGCCAGCATCACCTGGGAATTCACCGAGTTTATTGTGGATGGCTTGGGTGTGACGGATTTAAACGGCCGTCTCCCCACCCCCCAAACCATCGCCTGCCACGACTCCTGCCACGGCCTGCGTCTGCTCGGCCTGAAACAGGCCAGCCGCATCCTGGTGGGCAGTCTAGAAAACGCCACCGTCGTCGAGTGGGACAACAGCGAAACGTGCTGCGGTTTTGGCGGATTGTTCAGCGTGAAGATGGCCGACGTCAGCGGGGCGATGCTGGGCAAAAAGATTGCCCACATCGAACAGAGCCAGGCCGAGGCCATCGTGACCGGCGATGTGAGCTGCCTGATGCATATGAACGGCGGCCTGGAGAAACAGGGGAAACAACCGCTTGTGCGCCACATTGCCGACGTGCTGGCTGAGGGCATTCGAGAGAAGAAGTAATCGTGAAACGTAAAACGTGAAACGTGAAGAATTATCACGTTTCACGTTTCACGTTTCACCGCTTTTCAGGCAATCATGAAAGTTCAGTCCAACAACTTCATTCCTGCGGCTCAGATAGCCATCAACGATCCGGATTTGCAAACGGCCGTCACCACCGGCACCACTTCGGCCTTCACCAGGCGGCAGGCAGCCATGTATGCCGTCAGCCAGGAGCACGGGCAGACGCTGCGCCAGCAGGCGGCGGCCATCAAGCGACATGCCCTGAACAACCTGGCCGATTTGCTGGAACAGGCCGAAGCCAACATGCAGGCCAACGGCATCCAGGTGCTGTGGGCAGTGGACGCTGCCGAAGCCAACCAGCACGTGCTGGACATCGCCCAACGGCACGACGTGAAGTCGGTGGTGAAAAGCAAAAGCATGGTCACCGAAGAAACCGGCCTGAACCACGCCCTGGAAGCGGCCAATATCGACGTGCTGGAGACGGATTTGGGCGAGTACATCGTCCAGCTTGGCGGCGAAACGCCCAGCCACATCGTGGCCCCCATCGTGCACAAAACCAAAGAAAGCATCCGTGATCTGCTGGTGGCCAAAGCCAACATGCCACCCACCGACGACACGAGCGAGATGACCCAATTTGCCCGCCAGCTGCTGCGCCAACGGTTCCTGGCCGCCGACATGGGCGTCTCCGGGGGCAACTTCATTTTGGCTAAAACCGGTTCAATTTGCCTGGTATCCAACGAGGGCAACATTCGCCTGACGACCAGCCTGCCGCGCGTACACGTGGCCCTGGTGGGCATCGAAAAGATTGTGCCCACCGTGGCCGATTATGCCTTGCTGACACAAGTGCTGCCGCGCAGCGCCACGGGCCAGTCATTGGCAGTTTATACACAAATTGTTAATGGTCCGCGCCAGCCAGGCGAAACAGATGGCCCGGAGCATGTGTACGTGATTTTGGTGGACAACGGCCGTTCCCACATCTACACATCCGACTACTGCGAAGCCCTGGCCTGCATCCGCTGCGGTGCCTGCCTCAACGGCTGCCCGGTCTACCAGGTCACCGGCGGCCACGCCTACGGCTGGGTTTATCCGGGGCCGATTGGCGCGGTGGTTACGCCGCTGCTCATTGGGCTGGAAAACGCCAGCCCGCTGCCGTATGCCAGCAGTTTGTGCGGCATGTGCAAAGAAGTGTGCCCGGTAGACATCGACATCCCACGCATGCTGCTGGATTTGCGCCACGATCTGGTGGAAATGGGCCAGGGCAGCGCGATGTGGAACGTGGGCATGAAGGCGTGGGCCTGGGGCACAAAATCGCCCGGCATCTTTGGCCTGGGCGGCAAAGCGGCGGCGCTGGGACGCAACCTGGTGCCCAACACGCTGCCCGGCCCGCTGAAAGGCTGGACCGATTACCGTACGCCGCCGAAGTTTGCGCCGAAGTCGTTCCGGGAGCTGTGGCAGGAGCGGGAGCAGGGGAGAAAGGGTGAAGGGGTGAAGGGGTGAAAAGAGCAATGAGCAGTCGTGAGGCAATTTTGGGTAAGCTGCGGGAGCGGAGTGAGGCGCCATTTCCTGCCGCTGCGCCGCCGCAGGAGCACCGGCACGTGGTGCCGTTGGCGGACACGTCGGCGGAGGGGCTGTACGGCCGTTTTGTCCAGGAAGCGACCAAAGCTGTCTGCATCATCCACGAAGCTGAGTCCAGCGAAGCGGCGATTGCCGCTGTTTTGCAGATTGTTGGGGAAGACACGGCCGTTTCCAGCTGGAGCCCCGAACACATTCCCCTGCCCGGTCTGGCTGAAGCGCTGGACAAGGCCCATATCGCCCGCGTGGGGCAGGATGCCAGCGTGCGGGTTGGTTTGACCGGCGTAGATGCGGCCCTGGCGGCCACGGGGAGCCTGGTGATTTTGAGTGGGAACGGCCGTTTCCGCGCCTCATCTCTCCTGCCACCGGTTCACATCGCCGTCCTTACCGCCAGCCAGATCGTACCCGATTTAGAAAGCTGGTGTGCTGCCCAAGCGTGGACGGCCGGACTGGAACAAACCCGGCAACACAGCAACATTGCCATCATCACCGGCCCCAGCCGCACGGCCGATATCGCCATGCAGCTGGTCTTGGGCATGCACGGTCCGGGTGAGCTGCACCTGGTACTCCTCACCGGGTCAGGCTGATCCGGACACACTCTCCTTCAGACGGCAGTCGTCCTCACCAAATTCAATTTCCAGAGTCAGATGTTCAAAGTGACCGTTTTTTAGCTGGCGGGCCAGCGCCCACTTGAGCTGGGAGGCTGCCTCTTTTGTTGTCTCCGGGGGCACCACGATGTGGGTGGTGAGCACATGATGTTCACCATCGAGCGACCAGACGTGAGTGTGGTGTACATCTTTTACCGGGGCCAGGGTGCGAATCTGCCGTTCAATGTCGGGCACGTTGAGGTTTTCTGGCGTGGCCTGCAAGAAGAGGCGGGCGGTGCGGCGCAGCTTGCCTACGACGTTAAACAAAATGTAGAGGGTAATCAAAATGGAGAGGATGGGATCGAGGATGACCCAGTCGGTGAAGAGCAAAATAAGGCTGACGATGAAAACGGCCGTCCAGCCCAACACGTCCTCCAGCAGGTGCCACCCGGCTACCTGGGCGTTGAGCGATTCATTACGGTACAGCCGGTAAGCAGCAAGGCCGTTCACCAGCATGCCCACCAACGCAAAGCCCACCATGCCCGGCACGTTGGTTTGTTCTGGATTAAGCAGGCGAGGAACGGCCGTTACCAGCACCCACAAACTCCCCGCAATCAAAATAACCGTGTTGATCAACGCGCCCAGCATCGAGAATCGGCGGTAACCGTAAGAAAAATCCGCGTCGGGCGCTTTTTGAGCGTAGTTGTTGAAGTACCAGGCCATGCCCAGAGAGATGCTATCCCCAAGGTCGTGCAGGGCATCAGACAAAATGGCGATGCTGTTGGTCCACAGGCCGCCCACAATTTCCAGCAGGGTAAAGCCAAGATTCAGGAAAAAGGCAAGTCTCAAACTGCTGGTTGTCTGGTCAGACGAGCCATGTTGGTGTTCCATGTCGTTTGTCCTTGTCGATTGAAAGCCTTGTTACCTACTTAGATTAGAGGCGGGAACGGCCGTTTCCCACCCCCAAAGATACACACCGCGGGTATAAATTTGATACACCTTTTTCCGCCTTGCCGTTAAATCTACCCCCATCTATGTCCGTGCTGTATACAGCTATCTATACAGCCCAGATCAGCCGTTTGTTAGCATAGGCGGCACACTATCCTTATCTTAATTTTGAACGGCTTGCCTTGGAGATGTTTACCGTCGTTGTCCCGCAGCAAGCCGCACTTTCAAGGAGCAGTCGAATGAACGATAAAAACCAGTCACCCAAGAAACCAGCCGATACCGAACCAAAAGCGGACCGCGACGGCAAGCTGCCGCCCAATAACCGTACCCGGCCGGTAGAAATTATCTCGCTGGACGTGGATGAAGAAGGCGAAGAACCATTGGAACTGAGCGCTGAGACAACGCTGGATCTGCTGCAAGAGGCCCGGGAGGAGGAGTATGAAGAAGAAATCGCCCGCTACACCCACGACGACGACATTGTGGACACGTTCGAAGAGCGCCAGGAGCTAAACGTGGGCGCAGCAGAGCTGTACGAGCGCCTTGAAGAGCACCATTCCAAGTCGCCCGAGCTGTCTGGCGGCGACATTGATGCGGCCTGGGACGATGCCAACGTGGGTGAAGAAACCGTCGGCGGCATGGCCCCCACACCGGATCAGGACATGGTCGAAGAGATTGGCGAGGCGTTCGGCATCACCTACGAGGACGATGAGCCGCTGCGCACCGGCGACAAGCTGGCCGAACGCGACGACGATCGTTGGGAGCTTGATCCCGAATCGGTTGAAGATGAAGATGAAGCGGCGTAAGGGAAGGTTCTGACTGTTTTTGGATCTTCACTCTGCCACGGTCACCTCGATGGACTGGACTGCGGCGTCTAGGGCGGCAAGATCGGGGGTGAAGGTGGCGGGAGCGGCCGTTTCCAACCGCTCTTCTACTTCGGCCAGGTACTGATCGTAGCCGTCAGAGAACGTGGTGTCGGCGGCGGTGAGGTCCGCAGGCAGGTCAGCCTGGGACACGGGGAAAACGGCCGCCACGTAATAAGCTCCATCCTCCGTCAATCCCTGGAAGGTGTAAAACAGCTCCTGGTTGTTGATTGGTCCCGCTGCCTGCCCGTACTGTGTCAGGTAACGTACGCCACGGCCGTTGGCAAACGTGAGCATTTCTACCTTCACGTCAATCATCTGCTGAGCGTTAAAAAGCGGCAGAAAAGGCAGCATCTCCATTTCCTCCGGCGCCGCTTCTGAGGCCAGCAGCTCTTCAAGCGCCATGATTTGCTGTGCGGCCGTTTCATTCATCTCCCGGAATTTGTCCACCGGGTAGAGGTACAGTTTCGGCTCTTGCAGCGAATCGGTATGGGCGTACTCGTCTACAGTGAGTTCCAGGTGGGCCGGATAAACAGCCCAGTACGGCATTTGCTCGTTGCTTTGGGTGGCCTCGGGCACAAACTCGCTGGAAACGGCCGTGCCCACCCCCTCCAATTCCAGGTTCATCCCCGTTTCCGGGGCCACCGGCAGCGGATCAGACACCAGCAAGACTTCGCCGTCACGGCCGTGATACTCATACGTCTCGCCCTCGGCGCGTAGCACGATGATGTATGTACCGTTTGCTTCGGCCGGTTCTGTGATGCTTTCCAGCTCAATCTCCTCAGCAGGCAGACGCAGGCCCTGAGCCAGCGTCGCTTTGCTCAGGTCAATATAGGACTGGGCCTCGTCGGAAAGCGGCTCATTCCCTTCTTCCCCTTCTACAGCAGACACGCCTTCAGTAAAATTCAGAACGTTTTGCCCGTTGTTGTAGAAGATCATCAGTTGATCATCACCTAGCTCAAATTCAGTGGCTGAACGCAGCGCATCGAAGTAAGCCTCTTCCTGCGCTGCTACGCCGTCTGCGGTGCAGGCAATCAGCGTGCTGATGATCTCGCCTATCTGCAAGCTGGTGCCCTCGGCTTTATATTCCGCGCTGAAGGTGTTGCAGCCGCCGGAACCGCCCGCCTGCCCTTCCGGGGCAAAACGCAGGGTGAGATCGATGTTGGCCATCACGGCCGTTTCCTCACCCACCGGCCCAAATGACGTCAGCGTCCACTCGCTGTTGGCCAGGCGGTCTACCCCTTCTTCTAACGTGGGCGGCACGGCCGTTTCTGGGACGGCCGTAGGTCCGTCCACAACAGGGGTGGCAGTATCGGGCGTTGAGGTTGGGTTATCTTCATCTCCTGCGGCGGTACAGGCCGCCGTCAGCAAGAGCAAAATTATCAGGATGGGAATCAGACCAGCGGCTCTGGTTGGTAACCTCGGTCTTTCTATTTTTATTGGCATGGTTTTTACCTCACAAAACAAACGTGGGTCTTCAAGAATTCAAGGGGGGTTCCAATCTGCGATGCGTGAAACGTGAAACGTGACCAGAAAGACATCGCGTTTCACACTTCTCCGCTTTTTAACTCCCTGAGTTCCTAAAGAGCCAAACTTTTTAACAACCCTAACCGTATCAAACGGGCGCTTCCCCCTTCATCTACCGGGGCACACGGACCGGGTATAGTTTAGGTAGAAGCCCGTTCTATATCTTTTTTTATGTCTGGGATATATGTGCCTTCAGCCGGTTTTGCGATACGGTACAAGTGGCGCGATTTGCCTGCATCCTGGAACGGCCGTAAACCAATCATCTCCCGCTTGAAAGGATCGACTCATGATAAGAAAAATTGTGGCGTTATTAGATGGCTCCACACTGGCCCAGGGCGTTTTGCCCCACACCTGGGCCCTGGCTCACGTCTTCCAGGCCGAAGTCACCTTGCTGCGCGTGTTGGAACAAGAAAAAAAGACCGACACCGGGCGGCTGGACCCCATCAACTGGCATTTGCGCAAAATTGCAGCGCAGTCGTTTCTGGATGAGGTCTCCAAGGAAACGGCCGATGACCAGATTGCGGCCAAAACCGTGCTGCTGGAAGGCGCAGCCGCCAACCGGATTATTGAGTACATCGAAGAAGCCGAACCAGACCTGATCATGCTGAGCAGCCACGGGCAAGGCGGGCTGTCGCCGTGGAATATCAGCAGCGTGGCCCAGAAAATCATCAACCGCGCCTTCAGCTCCTTCATGCTGGTGCGGGCCTACCACGCGCCAGACATGACCCACGCTCAGGCCCAATACCACCGTATCGCTGTGCCGCTGGATGGCTCCAAACGCGCCGAGTGTGTGCTGCCTTTTGCCAGCCAGCTGGCCGCCATGCACAACGCGGAACTGCTGCTGATTCACGCCCAGGTGCCGCCCACGGTTTTACAAAGCCACACGCTGACGCCGGAGGAAACGGCCGTCATCGAGCAGCTGGAAACACGCAACCGCACCAAGGCCGAACGTTACCTGGCCCAGATGGCCGAGCAGCTGGAGCCCGACACCAAAATTCACCACCTGTCGGGAGCCAATACGGCCGATGTTTTGCTGGAGTTCACCGACGCCAATGAGGTAGACCTGGTGATGATGAGCGCCCACGGGTATGCCAGCGAAACGGTACGGCCGTATGGCTCCATTGTCTCCAGCTTTATTGCCTATGGCAGCACCCCCCTGTTCATCATTCAAGATCTCACACCAGACCAAATCAAACCAACCAAGGCCGAATTGAGTGCCATCGCCAATGGCAACACCGGCCGCACAAACCGGACAAACGCCTATGCCCAACCAGCAGACTGGTCTTCTCAATGAGTCATCACCAATCGACCAAACTGACGCAGCAACCACCCAGCTAGAACAGGCAGCCCAACGCCTGGCTCAGCAGCACCAACAAATCACATCGGCGACCTTTCCACCCCATTTATTGCAGCGGTTTTCCACCCAAGAAGCAACCATAGAAGCAGTGCACCAATATTTTGTTCAGGCTTCTCAAGAGGAAAGAGATTATTCTGCGGCGGCCGAGTGGATTCTAGATAATTACTACGTGATCCAGCAGGCCCTGCGCCAGGTCAAGCGCGATCTGCCGTCATCCTACTACAAGGAGCTGCCCAAGCTGGACGACGGCAGCGCCTGGCACGGTCTGCCCCGTGTTTTTGCCCTGGCCCACCACTTCACCATCCAGGAAAAATGCTACACCGACGTGCCGCGTTTTGAGCGTTTTCTGCGAGCATACCAGCAAGAAACGGCGCTCAAGATGGGCGAGGTGTGGGCGCTGCCTATCATGCTGCGCTTTTGTTTGCTGGAATGCCTGGCGCAAACGGCCGAACGTGTCACCCGCAAAACCGAGGCCACCGAAGCAGTGGCCCCCATGTTGCAGTTCACCGTCGCCGCCGCCGATGCGGAAGTGATTGCCAACAGCATCACCGGCCTGCGCCAGCTGGCCAGCTACGACTGGAACACCTTCTTTGAAGAAGCCAGCCAGGTTGAACAAATTTTGCGGGAGGACCCGGCGGGATTGTACGGCCGTATGACCTTCCAAACCCGCGATCAATACCGTAAAGTGGTGGAAAAGCTGGCGCTGGCCACCGGCAAATCGGAATTAAGCGTCGCCCGCAGCGCCATCGAGCTCACCCAACCCGCCGTAACAACACCGCCTTCTCCCGATGTCGATCCCTGGGCCGGGCTGGCCCAGCCGGTCGCCGCCCATGTAGGCCACTACCTGCTGGGCAGCGCCCACGAAAAGCTGGCGCAGGCCACCGGCTGCAAGCCTAATCCACTGCGGCGCTGGCTGGAAAACCACGTCACGGCCGTTTACACCGGCAGCATCTCCTTGCTCACCATTTTGCTGTTGGGTGCCCTGGTGCTTTATGCTCGCTGGCTGGGCGGCGCCTGGTGGCAGATGCTGCTGGTGGGCGTGTTGGGGATTGTGCCAGTAACGGCCGTCGCTGTGGGCATCATCAACTGGTTTGTCACCAACCTGGTTAAACCACGCGTGCTGCCCAAGCTGGACTTTGCCGAAGGCATCCCCGCCGCCTGTCGCACCATGGTCGTCATTCCCGCCCTGCTCACCAGCGAAGATGAAGCCCGCTCGCTTTTTGCCCAGCTGGAACAGCACTACCTGCGCAACCCGGACCCCCAACTGGGTTTTGCCCTGCTTACCGACTTTGCCGATGCCCCCCAGGCCGAAATGCCCGAAGACGAAAATCTGGTTGAGCAGGCCCGGGCCATGCTCCACGCCCTCAACCGCAAATATGCGCAGCGGCCGTTTTACCTGCTTCACCGCCGCCGCCTGCACAATCCCAACGAGGGCAGCTGGATGGGCTGGGAACGCAAGCGCGGCAAGCTGCATGAGTTTAACCAACTGCTGCGCGGCTCCCCAGACACTACCTTTTACGTCCAGGAGGGCAACCTGGCCTGGCTGCCTTCGGTGAAATACGTCATCACCCTGGACGCCGACTCCATACTGCCCACCGACGCCGCCTGCCGCCTCGTTGGCACGCTGGCCCACCCGCTCAATCGCGCCCAGTGCGAGCCACACAGCGGACGCATCACCGCAGGCTACTCCATTCTGCAGCCCCGCACCGAAGTGAAGCCCTCCAGCGCCGGGCAGTCGCTTTTCACCCGCGTGTTTGCCGGGGATACCGGCCTGGACCTTTACACCCTGGCCGTCTCCGACGTTTACCAGGACCTGTTTGGCGAAGGCATCTACGTCGGTAAAGGCATTTACGACGTAGACGCCTTTGAGTGCAGCCTGGCCAACCGCATCCCAGACAACACCCTGCTCAGCCACGATCTGTTTGAAGGCGTGCAGGGCCGCGTTGGCCTGGTAACGGATATCGTGCTGTACGAAGATTACCCGCCGCACTACCTGGTGCACGTCGGCCGCTCGCACCGCTGGATTCGCGGCGATTGGCAGCTGCTGCCCTGGCTTTGGCCATTCGTGCCGAGCCCGGGAGGCCACCGTGGCAACGGGCCTCGCCGTAACGATCTCTCCTTCCTGGCCCGCTGGAAGATTATAGACAATTTGCGCCGCAGCCTGGTGGCGCCTGCGCTCTTTTTCTTCCTGGTGGCGGGCTGGTTCTGGCTGCCCGGCGCGCCGGTGATCTGGACGGGAATTGGTATTTTGCTGACGGCCGTTTCCCTATTCACGGCCGTCGTCATGGCCATCCAGCGCGGCATTGGCGGCGCCAGCTGGCAGGACATCCGCCGCCCCATCCGCGACAGCATCATTCGCTGGCTGCTGGAGATTGCCTTTCTGCCCTACGAGGCGCTGCTGCACCTGGACGCCATTTTTACGACCCTGTGGCGCGTTTTTGTCACCCGCCGCCACATGTTGCAGTGGACCACCGCCGCCCACACCGTGCGCCTGCTGGGTGAAAACGTCTCCGCCGAAAAAACGGCCGGGCAGATGGTGCGCTCCCTCATTTTGGTCTCGCTGCTTTTACTGCTGCTGGCCACCCAGATGCCTGGAGCCCTGAGCGCCGCAGCGCCCTTTCTCATTTTGTGGGTCCTTTCATCGGAGATTGCCCACCGCATCAGTTTGCCGGAGCGGGTGCAAACGGCCGTCATCACCCCCGCCGAACGACAGCGCCTGCGCAGCATGGCCCGCCGCACCTGGCTCTTCTTTGAAGAGTTCATCGGCCCCGAAGACAACTGGCTGCCGCCCGACCACTTCCAGGAATCGCCGCGCGGCGTGGTGGCCCACCGCACCTCACCCACCAACGTTGGCCTCTACCTGCTCACCGCCCTGGCCGCCTACGACCTGGGCTACATCGGCCTGCTGAACCTCTCGCTGCGCCTCAACGACACGCTGGATACGCTGGACAGGCTGGACCGCTACCGGGGCCACTTCCTCAACTGGATCGATACGCGCACCCTGCATCCGCTGCCGCCGCGCTACGTTTCCACCGTAGACAGTGGCAACCTGGCGGGTTGTTTGCTGGCGCTCAAGCAGGGCTGCCTCAGCCTCAAGGACCAGCCCATCTGGCAGGCGCGGCGCTGGCAGGGGCTGCTAGACACGATGTCCTTGTTTAACGAGGCGGTGGCCACGCTGATCGACAACAAACGGGTAACGGCCGTGCGCCAACAGCTCGGCCACATACAGCGTGAGATTGAAGCCGCCCTCACCGATCCCAGCCGCTGGGCCTCCCTGCTGGACCAGCTCCTGGAAACGGACCTGCCAGAGCTCAACCGTCACCTGCTGGCCCACTTCGAGGAAGAGTCCGGCCTGTACCCGGCAGATGTCATTCAGCAGTGGCGGCTGTACATGGACCACCTGTACGGTAACGTAGAAGGCATGGAACGTGAGCTGAAGCTGCTGACGCCGTGGCTCCTGGCCTTACAAAACAGACCTGCTTATTTCACCGAGAGTAGCGCCCCACCAGAGGTCCAGAACGCCTGGCAGGCGGTACAGCAGGCCCTGCCGCACCGCCCGCGCCTGAGCGAGCTCATCGGCCAATGCCGGGAAGCGGAAGCGGCATTGGGGCAGCTGCTGAACACCCTGGCCGCTGTCGGTGAGACGCCAGAAACGGCCGCTGCCGCCCAATGGTGCACCAATCTGCAAACCCAGCTGATCAACGCGCGCCTGACGGCCGAACCGCTGCTCACCAGCTACGAGATGCTGGCCCAGCGTGCCCACAATTTTGCCGAGGCCATGGATTTCACCTTCCTCTACAATGCCCAGCGGAACGTTTTTCACATCGGCTACAACCTGGAAAGCAGCCGCCTGGACAACAACTTCTATGACCTGCTGGCCTCGGAAGCGCGCATCGCCAGCCTGGTGGCCATCGCCAAGCGGGATGTGCCGCAAAAACATTGGCTGCATCTAGCACGGCCGTTAACCCGGCTGAACGGTGGACTGGCGCTGCTTTCCTGGAGCGGTACCATGTTTGAATACCTCATGCCGCCGCTGCTCATGCACAGCTATGCCAACACCCTGCTGGCGCAAAGCACCCACGCCGTGGTCGATCATCAGATTGCCTACGGCCGTACCCGCGATGTGCCGTGGGGCATCTCCGAATCCGGCTTTTACACCTTCGACAACGCGCGCAATTACCAGTACCGCGCCTTTGGCGTGCCCGGCGCCGGGCTCAAGCGCGGCCTCTCCGACGACCTGGTGATTGCCCCGTACGCTTCCTTCCTGGCCCTGCCGACACATCCCAAGGCGGTGCTGGCCAACCTGGATCACTTGCTGCGGTACCAGATGTTGGGGCCGTATGGCTTGTATGAAGCGCTGGACTTTACTCCTTCGCACCTGACCCTGGGGCAGGAAGCGGCCGTTGTCCGCTCTTACATGTCTCACCACCAGGGCATGTTGATGCTGGGATTGCTAAACTTTCTGGAAAACAACATTATGGTCACCCGTTTCCACGCCGAACCGACGATTCAAAGTGTGGAGCTGCTCCTACAAGAGCAGGTGCCTGCCAGTGCGCCGCTGGAGTCCCCTAACGAAGATGAGTCGGCCAGCGCCGCCGGGGTTGTTCAGCCCAGTATCTCCGCCGATCCCTGGCCGGTGCCGCTGGATTCAACGGTGCCGTTGGTGCATTATTTGTCCAACGGCCGTTTCAGTTCCCTCATCACCAACGCGGGCAGCGGCTACCTCACCACACCAGACGTAGCCTATACCCGCTGGCGGCCCGACACCACCCGCGACAACTGGGGCCAGTGGCTCTATGTGCAAGACATGGAAAGCGGCCGCTATTGGTCAGCAGCCCAGCAGCCCGTGGGCCAGACGCCGCAAAGCCAGGAAGTCACCTTCTTCCCCCACAAGGCCCAGTTCCGCCGACGGAATCAGGACATCACCGTGCAAATGGAAGTTACCATCGCCCCAGAAGACAACGTGGAAATCCGGCTGGTGCACCTGACCAACGACAGCGCCCAGACACGCCGCCTGCGCCTGACCAGCTTTGGCGAAGTGGTGCTGACCGACTACGAAAGCGACCGGCGGCACCCGGCCTTTGCCAAGCTGTTTGTGGAAAGTGAATACGTGCCCACCCACAACGCCCTCTTTTTCCGCCGACGGCCCCGCTCCCACGAAGAGCAGCCGCGCTTTTTGGCCCACATGCTGGTAACCCCGGCCGATGTGCCGCTGACCCGCGCCTATGAAAGCGACCGGGCCAAGTTTATCGGCCGCCGCCAGACGGATACCGCGCCCGCCGCTCTGGAGAACCTGGGACCCCAGCGGCAGCCGGGGCCCTGGCTTACGGGCACCACCGGGGCTACGCTGGACCCCATCATGGCCTTGGGGCAGGAAGTTGAATTGGCGCCGCATACGGCTGTTGAACTCGCCTGGATCACCTTCACTGCCGAGACGCGCGCCGACCTGCTGGCCCTGGCCCGCGAATATCAGCGCTGGGTGGTGATTCGCCGCGCCTTTACCGGGGCACGCACCCAGGCCGAGCAGGATTTACGCCGCCTGAACCTGACCATTCCCGAGCTGGCCCAGGTGCAGCGGCTGCTCTCTTTACTGCTGTACCCGCATACGGCCGTGCGCGCCGACGCCGCCACCCTGGTTGCCAACACCCTGGGGCAATCGGGCCTGTGGGGCCACGGCATCTCCGGCGACTACCCCATTTTGCTGCTGCGCGTGGCCGACGAAAACCCCGGCGATCTGCTGCCGCTGCTGCTGCACGCCCACACCTACTGGCGGCGGCGCGGTCTGCGTGTGGACCTGGTGCTGCTCAACGAGCAGGCATCCAACTATGGCCAGATGGTGCAAAGCAATATTTTCCGGGCTGTGCACCGGCTGGAAAGCGAGCAGTGGCTGAACAAACGCGGCGGCATTTTTATCCTGCGGGCAGACCAGATGAGCGAGACGGACTTTACCTTGCTGCAAACGGCCGCACGCGTGGTGCTGCAAGACTCAGGCGAAAGCCTGGAAGCCCAGCTGGCCCAAATGGCCACGCGCCCGGCCCGGCTGCCCGCCTTCCAGCCCACCGTCTCGCCGCAGGAAACGGCCGATTTGCTCGCCCCCCTGCCGCGCCCAGACAACCTGCTGTTTGACAATGGCTGGGGCGGTTTCTCCCCCGACGGCAAAGAGTACCTGATCTACCTGGAGCCAGGAGCGGCCACACCCGCGCCATGGATCAACGTCATTGCCAACGAGCAGTTTGGCTTCCTGGTGTCGGAGACGGGCGGCGGTTACAGCTGGGCCATCAACAGCGGCGAAAACCGCCTCACCAGCTGGCGCAACGATCCCGTCAGCGATGTGCCCGCCGAAGCGCTTTATTTGCGTGACGAAGAAACGGCCGAAATCTGGAGCCCCACGCCGCAGCCCACCCCCACCGACACGCCGTACCTGGTGCGCCACGGCGCAGGCTACACCATCTTCGAGCACCACAGCCACAACCTCAAGCAGACGCTGCACCTCTTTGCCGCCCCCGATGCCCCGGTGAAGATTGCGCAGCTGCGGCTGGAAAACAGCGCCGCCCGGCCGCGGCGTATCACCGCCACCTACTACGCCGAGTGGGTCCTGGGCACCGAGCGCAGCAGCACGCAGCCGTTTATCATTCCTGCTTACCGCCCGGCGCAGCACGCCCTGCTGGCGCGCAATCCCTACAACACGGAGTTTGCTGAGGCGGTCGCCTTTTTGGCCGCCAGCAAAGAGCCGCACGGCTTTTCAGCCGACCGCACCGAATTTTTAGGCCGCTTGGGCAGCCTGAGCCAGCCCGCTGCCCTGGGGCGCATTGGCCTCAGCGACAACGCCCAGGTAGGCACGGACCCGGCGGCCATCATCCAGCTGCACCTCGATTTGCCCCCCGGCGGCAGCGAAACGATTTACTTCCTGCTGGGCCAGGGACAGGATGAGGCCGCAGCGCTGGCCCTCATCGAGCGCTTCCAGCAGGCCGACAGCGTCAACGCCGCCTGGCAGGCTACGGCCGAATTATGGGACGATGTGCTCGGCACGATTTCGGTAGACACGCCAGACCCGGCCATGAATGTGCTGCTCAACCGCTGGCTGCTGTACCAGGCCCTGGCCTGCCGCATCTGGGGCCGGTCGGCGCTGTACCAGTCCAGCGGGGCGTATGGCTTCCGCGACCAGCTGCAGGACGTGATGGCCGTCCTGCATGCGCGGCCCGACCTGGCACGAGAACATCTGCTGCGCTCGGCGCGGCACCAGTTTGAAGCGGGCGACGTGCTGCACTGGTGGCACCCGCCGTCGGGGCGCGGCGTGCGCACGCGCATCACCGACGACCTGGTGTGGCTGCCGTACGTGACGGCCGTTTACTGCCAGACCACCGGGGATACGGCCGTGCTCGATGAAACCGTGCCGTACCTGGTGGGCGATCCGCTGGGCACAGAAGAAGAGGAGCGCTACGGCCAGTACAACCAGACGGAAACGGCCGAATCGCTGTACAAACACTGCCTTCGGGTGTTGGAACACGCCACCACCCACGGCCGTCATGGCCTGCCGCTCATGGGCGGCGGTGACTGGAACGACGGCATGAACCGGGTGGGCATTCACGGCCAGGGCGAGAGCGTCTGGTTGGGCTGGTTCCTGGCCGCCACGCTGCAAGCCTTTGCCGAACTGTGCCAGGAGCGCGGCGACAGCAAACAGGCACAGACCTTCCGCGAGCAGGCCAGGGCCTACCGTGACGCCATCGAAACAGAGGCGTGGGACGGCGACTGGTACCTGCGCGCCTTCTACGACGACGGCACGCCGCTGGGCTCCCACGAGAACCGTGAGTGCCGTATTGACGCCATTGCCCAATCGTGGGCGGTACTTACCCGGCTGGGCGACTCAAAACGGGTGCGGCAGGCGATGACGGCCGTTGAACAGCACCTCATTAACGAAGACGAACGGCTCCTCCTGCTCTTTACGCCACCGTTTGACCAGACGCGCCAGGACCCCGGCTACATCAAGGGCTACCTGCCGGGAATCCGCGAAAATGGTGGGCAGTACACGCACGCGGCGCTGTGGACCATCTGGGCCTATGCCGAGCTGGGCCAGACGGAGAAGGCCGAAGCGCTTTTCCGGCTGATCAACCCCATCTACCGCGCCGATACGCCGGAAAAGGCGGCGCATTACGTGGTGGAACCGTACGTCATTGCCGCCGACGTGTACGGCGTACCACCACACCAGGGTCGCGGCGGCTGGACCTGGTACACCGGCTCCAGCGGCTGGATGTATCGTTTGGGCATTGAGGGGATTTTGGGCCTGCGGCGCTGCGGCGACATTTTGCAGATCAAGCCGCAGATTCCGCCGTCATGGCCGGGGTTTGAGGTGGTATACCGGTACGGCCGTTCCACCTATTACATCACCGTGGAAAACAACCCGGGCAGCGCGCCCGAGCTAAGGCTGGACGGCCAGGTACTGACGTCGGGCCGGGAGGTTCCGCTGGTGGATGACGGCCGTAAGCACGTAGTTAAGTTGGCTTAGGGATTGGGGGATTGGGGATTGGACCAGCTCTAATCTTTAACCGTGAAACGTGAAACGTGACCAGAAAGAATCACGTTTCACGTTTCACGTTTTACGCCCGGAATTTTAGCGCACCGCGGGCAGCACTTCCTGGGCGTAAAAGCGGAAAAAGCCCATCTGGTCCCGGCCGATCTGGTGAATGTAGACGTGGTCGTACCCGGCGTCGATAAACTCCTGGATGCCTTCGATGTGTTTTTGCGGGTCGGGGCCACAGACGATGTTTTTAACGGCCGTTGCCTCATCCACCAGCTTGGCAGCCTGCTCAAAATGGGCCACCGTGCGCAGCTCCTGGCTCAGCTCGCCCGTCAGGCCGCTGTTGGGCCAAATTTTGTGTACGATTTGCCGGGCTTCCGCTTCGCTCTCGGCCCAGCACACCGTCAGCTGGCCGTAGCGTGGTTTGTCATCCCCGCCCGCGTCGCGGAACTGTTGAATGATTTCTGCCTTCGGCGCCAGGCTGATCAGCCCATCGGCAATTTGCCCGGCGGCGCGCACACTTTGCGGACCACTGGCCGCCATCATGATCTGGGGCGGCTTGTCGGGCAAGGTGAAAATTTGGGCGTCTTCCACGTCATAATAAGTGCCCCAGCAGCTGATGTTTTCGCCAGTCCACAACACACGGATGATGTCCACCGCTTCGGCCAGCATCTCCAGGCGAATGTCGAAAGGGGGCCAGCGGTCGCCCAGCACATGCTCATTAAGATTTTCCCCCGTGCCCACGCCTAAAAAGAAACGCCCCGGCATCATGGCCGCGGCGGTGGCCGCCGCCTGGGCAATGATGGCCGGGTGAATGCGCAGGATGGGGCAGGTGACGCCGGTACCCAGCTTTATCGTCTCCGTGGCCTGGGCAATACCGCCAATGACGCTCCACACAAAAGGGCTCTGCCCTTGCTCGCTAATCCAGGGATGGTAATGGTCCGATATCATGGCGAAGTCGAAGCCGACTTCTTCGGCGCGCTGCGCGTAGAGGACCATATCCGAAGGACGATGTTCTTCACTTGAGAGGGCATAGCCAAATTGTGTCATGGGTTCAATTCCTTTTGTCTCGCCTTGGCGGAGGAGACGATAAAACTTTTGGTTTTCAAAATTTATGGCTGAAACGTGAAGCGCGAAACGTGAGAAGCGTCTCCTCACGTTTCACGTTTCACGCTTCATGGGCAGGTGTGCCCCTGAATTCCTACTGGCTCAGGATGGTAAGCACGGCCGTTTCCAACTCGCTCAAACCATCAATTACTTTTTGCTGACCGGACTGCACCTTTTGCACCTGATCCACCAGCTGGCCAGCCTGGTACGCTTCTAAAACATGGGGATGCACGTAATACTGGCGGCAGATGGGGTAGGTGTTGCCCAACTGCTCGGCGGCGTATTTTACGGCCGTTGTCAGGTTCTTTTCTGCCTGCGCTTCCGACTCGGCCGGGCCTAATTCTGCCAGCTTTTCGGCGGCACAGATGGTAGCCCCCCAGGTGCGGAAATCTTTGGCGGAAAAATCTTGGCCGGTGTGCTGGTGCAGGTAGTGGTTTACGTCGGTGGAGGTGAGATCATATCTCTCTCCGTCCTCCCCGATGTATTGGAACAAATGCTGTCCCGGTAGTTCCTGGCATTGTTGCACCTGCCGGGCCAGGCGGCGGTCTTGCAAGCTTACTTCCTGGTGCTTGCCCCCTTTCCCAGAAAAGGAAAAGGTGACGTAACTGCCGGAAACGGCCGTGTGCGCATCATGCAGCGTGGTCAGGCCGAAACTGCCGTTGGCCTGGGTATAAGCTGCGTTACCAACACGCAGCAGCGTTTTGTCTAGCAAGCTCACCACCAGCGCCACCACCCGCGCCCAAGACAGCTTGTGGCTGCGCATATCGGCGTCCACCTGGGCACGCAGAGCAGGCAGCGCTTCACCAAAGGCCCGCATACGGCCGAACTTCACCTGGTTGCGCACTTCCTCCCAGTCCGGGTGGTAAATGTACTGCTTGCGTCCTTTTTCATCCCGCCCGGTGGCCTGAATGTGGCCGTCGGGCGAACGACAAATCCACACGTCCGTCCAGGCAGGGGGAATGACCAGCGCCTCCAGGCGGCTGCGGATCTTTTCATCGGTAATGTGATTGTCTTTTTCGTCCAGGAAAGTAAAACCACGCCCCCACCGCTTGCGGTGGTAACCTGGTTCGCTGTCGTTGACGTAGCACAAGTTGGCCTGCTGTGCGAGTTCTTCCATCAGGTTCTATTGAAAAAAGCACTGGCGTTTGTATAACGCCAGTGCTTGTGTGCTTTTGGGTTGCCTGTCAGGCTTTAGGCGCGGGCATCCTCGTTGATGCCGCTGCTGAGCCAGCCGCCTTCCGCCAACTTCGTCAATTTTTTGTTGGTGGCGCCTTCCTCATCGAGGGTCTCTTGCAGCCAGTTGGCCATGTCGTCATAGCCAAGCTCTTCGGCGTAGGTGCGGGCTGTGCCATAAGCCGCGATTTCGTAATGCTCCACGCGCTGCGCCGCACCAATCAGGGCGGCATCTTTCACCACGGAGTCGCCTGACGCATTGATGATGGATTCCCCTTCTTTCACCAGGCCCTTCATCGCTTCGCATTCTTCTCCGGAGCTGGTGGTGCCCAGGCGGGTGAAGATCTTATCCAGGCGCGACACGTGGTTGCGCGTCTGGTCCAGGTGATGGTTGAAGGCCTGTTTTAGATCTGGGGTCGTTGCAGCGCTGGCCATCTTGGGCAGGGCGGTCACCAGCTGCTGCTCTGCGCTGTAGAGGTCGCGTAATTCGTGAACAAATAAATCGTGCAGATTACTTAAGTGGTGCATCTTGATTTTACCTCCAATAAGCTATTTAGTAAGTAGGGGTTTACTCTGCGCTATGTGCTGCCATTTGCTTCCTGGCAAGCAGCGCAGTTTTTACATTAACGAGTATACAAAGGGCAGCTTGTTTCCGAATGTGCTGCAGGCACAAGTGGAGGATACAGAATGTGTATATCTTGGGGCAGCTTACTCTTTTTGCACCCAACGGCCGTCATCATTCTTCTCGTACTTCTTTTTCACCGCCGACCAGGCCACCTTGTGCGCCGTCTCTTCACGATCGGCATCGCCGCGCCGTTCCGAGGGATCGTCATATTCATCCCAGGCGCTGTTGTAGGCTGCCTGGTAAATTTCCTGGGCATGTTTGGGCAGGTTGTCACGGACACTGTCCGGTAAGTCAGAAAGATTTTTGTAGGGCATTTTGTTTTCTCCTTATGTCCGAGGCTGTGTTTTACGCCTCAAACGTTTCGCAGCCCATCGCTCTACTTTTACCCGGCACAACCCTCTTAAAAAGAAGGAACCGAATCGGTGAGATTCGGTTCCTTCACGGGAAGAAGAACGGTCCAGGAGAGCAGACCACGAGGGCAAATTTAGAACTGTCCTGGTCAGGTAAGAGCCGGTAAAAAAGAAATAAAAATAAATCCGCCTCTACCCGAAGGTCAGTTGTGTCGAACTTCTTTTAGGAATAAGAGTAGCCATAGTGGCTGTAAACATTATTCAGCCAGGCTGAAGTGGCTACCTGCGGCCAGTTGTCTTTATCAAAACCTGGCGCATTTTTCAGCACTTCTTTGTCCACGTTGAGGACAATTTCTTCACGGTGTTGGTCAACGGAGAATGCATTCCAGGGAATAGCAAACAGCTTATCGCCCAGTCCCATGAATCCGCCAAAAGAGAGGACGGCGTAGGCCACACGGCCGTTGCTCAAATCCACCATTAGTTCTTCCAGTTCACCCAGGTTTTCGCCAGCTTTGTTGACCACATCGGTCCCTTTTAGGCTGCCAGCTGATAGCAGATTCACGCTGTTACTTTCCATTGCATATCTCCTTATGCTTCAAGGACTTTAGCTTGTCGTTTAACCGATCAAAACTTGGTCTCTCACGTTGATAAAAGCTTATGACCCCAAGTATAGGCAATGGTGCGCCGCGTTCTATGGGCAGAGATACAAATGCGGGGTATACAAAATGTATATTTCGGCCGGGTTTGCAGCCAGCCCACCCATTACTGCCAGACAGTTTGCCCTAACCCCTGGTATCCGCGACAACTGTTTATCTAAAAGGTTACTTTTGACACCACCCAGCAAGAGGCCGCGCGCTATACTACCCTTCATACTCGTGATTATTTTGTTGAGGATAGTTATGCTTGTAGATGATCCACGTATTTTAGAATTGCGCGCCATGCGCGAGAAAGTTCGTCAGGGTGGAGGGCCAGAGAGAATCGCCACCCAACATGCCAAAGGTAAACTGACAGCTCGTGAACGACTGGAGCTCTTGCTAGACCCAGGGACGTTCAATGAATTGGAACCCTACATCGTCAATCAGGGTGACGAGATGGGTCTATCCACGACCCAATATCCCGGTGATGGGGTTATCACGGGGTATGGGCTAATAGACGGCCGTACCGTCTACGTCTATGCTCAGGACTTCACCATTTATGGCGGTACCTTGGGCGAAATGCACAGCCAAAAAATCTGCCGGATACTCGACCTGGCCGTACGCAACGGCGTCCCCATCATCGGCCTGCTGGATTCAGGTGGGGCACGCATTCAGGAAGGTGTGAAAAGCCTGGGTGGTTACGCCGAAATTTTTCGCCGTAACGCCCTCTATTCCGGCGTCGTCCCCCAAATCAGTTTACTACTCGGCCCGTGCGCTGGCGGCGCGGCCTACTCGCCTGCCCTCACCGACCTGATCATCATGGTGGAGAAAACCTCCTTCATGTTCCTAACCGGTCCCGACGTGATCAAAGCCGTCACCGGGGAAGTGATAGATGCCGAGAGCCTGGGCGGAGCCGAGGTCCACCTCTCCATCAGCGGCACGGCCTCACTGTGTACCCCCACCGAAGCGGAGGCGTTGGCCTTGTGCCGCCGCGTCCTCAGCTACCTGCCCTCCAATAACGTAGAAAACCCACCCTACGCACCCACCGACGATGATCCCATGCGCATGGATGCCGAGCTAAACAGCATCATTCCCCTCGACTCGTCCACGCCCTACCAGATGCATGAAGTTATCGAGCGTGTCGTTGATCATGGCTCCTTTTTAGAACTGCATCCTACCTGGGCTGGCAACGTCATTGTTGGGCTGGCACGCATTGGCGGGCACAGCATCGGCATTGTGGCCCAAGAGCCAAGTGTCATGGCCGGGGTAATCGACATTGACGCAGCCGACAAGATGACCCGCTTTGTGCGCATGTGCGACTGTTTCAATATTCCGCTGGTAACGTTTGTGGATTCGCCCGGTTTTTTGCCAGGGATAGACCAGGAGCATCGGGGCATCATCCGCCACGGAGCCAAAGTGCTGTACGCCTACTCAGAGGCGACCGTGCCCAAAGTGACGGTCATCATGCGCAAAGCATACGGTGGCGCTTACGTGGTGATGAGCAGCAAATACCTGGGTACAGATGTCACCTACGCCTGGCCCAGTGCCGAAATCGCCGTTTTGGGCGCGGACGGAGCGGTGAACATTTTGTTTAGAAAAGAGATTGCCGCGGCGGCTGATCCGGCCGCCGAACGGGAGCGGCTGGCCAATGAATATCGGCTGCAGTTCAGCAATCCCTATCATGCGGCCAGAGAAGGTTACGTGGATGATATTCTAGAGCCATGGGAGACGCGCCCCAAAATCATCACGGCGCTGACGGCTTTGCGCGATAAATTTTCTTCCGCGCCGCGCCGCAAACATGGCAATATCCCTGTCTAATAAAGTAGAAATATTATGCCTGAGACGCTCATAGTAGCCCTTCAAATTGCTTTTGTTGGTATTTCGCTTGTTTTCATTTCAATCCTGATGTTCTGGCTGATCATCTCGCTTCTGGTGAAGGCAACGGCCGAACGGGATGCGGAGCCGGTCGTGGTAGTGGTTGCTCATGATGAAGCGGAGCAAGAACGGAAACGGCGGGCAGTGGCAACGGCCGTTGCCCTGGCCCTGGCCTTAACTGAGACAAAACCCCGCGTCCTCCCCACACTGCCCACGCCCATCGTCAGCGCCTGGCAAGCCGTCATGCGCAGCAGCATACTAGACAAAAGAGGACCCGTCCGATGAACTACATCGTCAAAATAGATAACCAGACCTACACCGTGGCAATCGGCGATCTGTCTGCCCGGCCCATCATTGCCACCATCAACGACGAACAATTCGAAGTCTGGCCGGAGCTGGAGCATGGCAGACCAGCAGCCTCGGCGTCGCTAAACGGCACCCACCCAGCGCTGCCGCGCCAGACTTCTGTGTTACCGCTGCCACAGTCGAGCGTACCCACGGCTCCGGCTGGTAAACGTAGCAAAGTCGTACGCGCCCCCATCCCCGGCACCATCACCGAAGTCCTGGTCCAGGCCGGGCAGTCCGTGACGGCCAGGCAGCCCTTGTGCCTGTTGGAGGCCATGAAGATGAACAACACCATCTACGCCCCCCACGCTGGCGTCATTGCCAACGTCGCCGTTGCCGTGGGGCAGCATGTGAAACACAGCGACATCATGATTGAATTTGCCGATTAGTAACCATGGATTTTGCACAATTTCTTCCTGAACTATTAAAGGGCATCACCAATCTTACGCTGGGCAATGTCCTGATGATCCTGGCGGGCGGCGTTTTGATTGCCCTGGCCATCATCAAAAAATATGAGCCTATCTTGCTGCTGCCCATTGGTTTTGGCTGCCTGTTAGCCAATATCCCGCAATCGGGCATGACCGAGGGTGAAGGGTTGTTCAGCCTGCTTTATGCCGTGGGCATCAGCACGGAGCTGTTTCCGCTGCTCATTTTCATTGGCGTGGGGGCGATGATTGACTTTAGCCCTTTGATGGCCCAGCCAAGAATGGTGTTATTGGGCGCAGCCGGCCAGTTTGGTATTTTTGGCACGCTGATCCTGGCTACCTTACTGGGCTTCCCGCTCAACGAAGCGGCTTCCATCGGTGTGATTGGCGCGATTGATGGCCCTACCTCTATCTTTGTGTCCAGCCAGTTGGCCCCCCGGCTGCTGGCGCCCATCGCCGTGGCCGCTTACTCCTACATGAGCCTGGTTCCCATCATCCAGCCGCCGCTGATGCGCCTGCTGACGACCGAAAAAGAGCGGCGCATTCGCATGGTGTATGCCCCCCGGCCTGTTTCCCGGCGGGCGCGAATCCTGTTCCCCGTAGTCATTACGCTGGTTGTAGGTTTGTTGATGCCGCCCGCGCTGCCGCTCATCAGCATGCTGATGTTGGGCAATTTGATGCGCGAAAGCGGGGTGGTGGAAGGGTTGAGCAAGTCGGCGCAGAATGAAATTGCCAATGTGGCGACGCTCTTTTTGGGGGTAACCATTGGCTCCACCATGAGCGCCAGCACGTTCCTCGTATGGGATACCTTGAGTATTCTGGTACTGGGGCTGGTCGCTTTTGCCCTGGATACAGTGGCTGGTTTGTTATTGGGCAAGGTCATGACGCTGCTCAGCAGAGGCACGATTAATCCCTTGTTGGGTGCAGCAGGCATCAGCGCCTTTCCGATGGCTGGTCGTCTGGTGGCCAAAATGGCGCAGGATGAAGATCTGGACAATTATCTGTTGATGCACGCCATGGGGGCCAACACAGCCGGGCAGCTGGCCAGCGTGATCGCCGGTGGGGTGCTCCTGGCGCTGGTAACAGGCAGTCTGTAAGGCGGAGCGGAACGGCCGTTTCGCCGCCTCGCCCCTCCTGCCGATAGCTGTTAAAATGGTCTTACCAGGCGATGAAGCTCGCCATCTCCATTCCGAGAAAACCGCCACCTGGCTGATAGCTTCTACCAACGAGCATTGCCGTGGTAGAAGCTTTTTTGTTACCGGCGGCCCGCTTGTTGTGTCCAAATGAAGGAGTTTGCTGTTGAATCGTTATCTGTTGATCGCCGTGGGCGCGGCGCTGGGGGCCAATGCGCGCTACCTGGTGGGCGTGTGGACCAGCGGCCGTTTTGGCGCAGATTTCCCCTACGGCACGTTTTTGGTCAACATCATCGGCAGTTTTGTGCTGGGCTTTTTGCTCAGCCTGGGCACAGGGCGGCTGTCGCTCTCGCCAGAGGCGCGCCTGCTGCTGACGGTAGGCTTTTTGGGGGCGTTTACTACCTTTTCTTCGTATGCAGTAGAAAGTTTGAATTTGTGGCGCGATGCGGGAGCATGGCGCAGTCTGCTTAACGTGTTGGGCAACAATGTGGTGGGATTGTTAGCGGCCGTTTTCGGCCGGGCATTAGCCGAATGGCTGCAAAGGGGAGGCTGAACGATGCAGTTACAAGGTAAAGCTGTACGCGTAACAATTTATATTGGCGAAAGTGATCATTACCAGGGCAAATCGCTCTACATGGCAATTTTGCGCTTCCTCAAGCAAGAAGGCGCTTCCGGGGCGACCGTGCTGCGGGGGTTGGCCGGGTTTGGTGCCCACAGCCGCATTCACACCGCCACCCTGGTGGACCTCTCCGCCGACCTGCCGATTCGCGTGGAGTGGATCGACCAGGCAGACCTGGTGGATCGTTTGCTGCCCCAGCTGCGGCAGATGGTCAACGATGGTCTGATCACCGTGGAGGAAGTAGATGTGGTGCAGTACGCGCCGGGCCGCCGCCCGGACCCGCTGGCCCAACCCGTGCAGGACGTAATGCGCACGGCCGTTGTCTCCGTCCCGCCCCACACATCCGCTGCCGAAATCGTGTCGCTGCTGCTGCAAAAGGGGTATCGCAGCCTGCCGGTGGTGGCTGAAAACGGCCGTCTCCAGGGCATCATCACCGACGGCGACCTGCTGCGCCGCACCCAGCTGGCCGCCCGGCTGGACCTTCAGGCTGCCCTGCCCACCGCCGATTGGCAGCAGCAGCTGGCGGCCTTGCGCGATCAGGGACAAACGGCCGAATCTCTCATGAGCCAGCCCGTCATCACCGTGGCCGCCAGTGCCCCGCTGCGCCAGGCCGTGCAGCAGATGGTGGAGCACGATTTGAAGCGCCTGCCGGTGGTGGATAGTGACGGCCGTCTGGCAGGGTGGATCAGCCGCGTCGATATTTTGCGCCAGATGGAATACCACCAGCCGGTCGTGGAATCAGACCAGGAACTACCTTCACCCGGCCAAACTATTCGCGATTTGATGTACGAGGAAGTACCTGCCGTGCCCCCACACGCCACGCTGGATCAGGTGGTGCAGGCGCTGGAGAAAAACCGCCGACGACGGGCCGTGGTGGTGAATGAAGCCCGGCAGGTGCTGGGCATCATCACCGATGGCGATTTGCTGCGCCGCAGCCGCCAGGAAGCTCACCCCGGTCTCATAGCCCGCCTGCGCCGCCTGGTCACCGGCCAGCCAGACGACACGCCACGACCACGCTGGCAAACCGCGGAACTGGCCGCCGAAACGGCCGCCGACCTGATGACCGCGCCAACCATCACCATCGCCGCCGACGCTGCGCCCGCGGCCGCCCTGCAGCTGATGGTGCAGCACAAGGTGAAACGGTTACCAGTGGTGGATGAAAACGGCCGTTTGGTGGGGCTGTTGGGCCGGGCCAGCCTGCTGCGGGGATTGGTGGACGAGGTAAACAATTAGCTTCCAAAAAGCTTGCCCCACACGCCCCCTTCCGACTTTTTCTTCTTGATGGTCTCTTCCAACTGCCGCGCCGCCGGGAAATCTTTCAGGCGCAGGGTTTGCTGGTTGCACTTTTCCGCTTCCTCGATGTCTTCTAGCTGCCAGTGAATCAGGGCCAGCTTGTGCCACAACAACGGATTGCTGTTATCGAAGTGCAAGGCTTCCTGGTATGCCGCCTGGGCTTCAGGCCACATCTTTTGCCGGAAGTAAAAGTCAGCCATCGAGCCGCGCATGGCCAGCCGCTGCGGCACGGTTGTGGCCGCGCTGGCAGCCTGGTCAAACCAGGCAACGGTCTGCTCCAGATCGCCGACTGCCTGCCAGTAAGCCACTTCAATGCGGTAGAGATAATAATCGGAGGGACTGAGATCGTGCAGGTAATCCAGCACGACGCGGGCATCTTCCAGACGGCCGTTATGCACATAAACCAGCGCCTCCAGCATGTTAATCTCCAGCACATCTGGCTCCAGGTCCTGCGCTTTTTCCAGCCATTCCATGGCCACGTCCAGGCCTTCGGGATCGTACTGGCCGTCCTTTTCCTCGGCAGCGGCGATGAGCGTGTAGGCAGCCCCGGCATAGGCAAACGGCCGTGAACCGCCCGTGACAAACGTCTTCAGCGCGGCAGTCAGCTGGTTGGGATCACCGTTGTAGGCATCGACCTTTTCCAGACCCACCAGGTACGACTGGCGTCCCTGCTCGGTGGCCGCGGGATTGGTTGGCCAGTTGACTTTTTCTAACAGCGGGACGAGTTTGGCAATGAGTTGTTGACCCATAGACGAATCCTTTTTGTGAAACGGCCGTCTTCACACTTAAACGACCCAATCTCAAGTACGATGCTAGTGTAACTGCCCCCCGCCAAAATGAAAAGACCCTCCCCGGTCGAAACCAGGAAGGGTCTTCTGCAAATTGAGGTTAGGCTAGGGCAGTAATCGGTAATACGCTGTCCGTAATCGGTTATCGGCTTGAGCTCCCCTTACGGTTTACCAATTACCGATTACCGTTCACCGACAACCGTTCCTAGAAGCCCATGCCGCCGCCGGGCATACCGCCACCAGCGGGCATGGCCGGTTCTTCTTCGGGGATGTCGGTGATCAGCGCTTCGGTTGTCAGAACCATCGCGGCAATAGAAGCCGCATTTTCCAAGGCACCGCGGGTCACTTTAGCCGGGTCGATAATGCCAGCTTTTACCATGTCAATGTATTCGCCGGTCATCACGTTGTAGCCAATATTGTTGTTGCCGTGTTTTTCCTGCGCCTGGCGCACGTTCTGGATCACGACGTCACCGTTCTGGCCCGCATTTTCGGCAATCTTGCGCATTGGGGCTTCCAAGGCACGCTGCAGAATGCCAATACCGGTCATCTGGTCGCCTTCGGGCAGAGAAACATCATTCAAAGCGGGTAGCGCGTTCAGCAGCGCCACACCACCACCAGGCACGATGCCTTCTTCCACCGCAGCGCGGGTTGCGCTCAGAGCATCTTCAACGCGGTGTTTCTTCTCTTTCAGCTCAACTTCGGTCGCAGCGCCAACGCGGATGATGGCTACACCACCAGCCAGCTTGGCCAGGCGTTCCTGCAGCTTCTCACGGTCGTAGTCGGAGGTGCTGCGGTCAATTTCCACCTTGATTTGCTCCACGCGGGCTTTGATCTGGGCTTCGTCACCCTGACCATCCACAATCGTGGTGTCGTCTTTGGAGGAAACGATCTTGGCCGCACGGCCCAGGTCGCTCAGCTGCACACTGTCCAGCTTGCGGCCCATTTCTTCGGTGATAACCTGCCCACCGGTGAGCACAGCAATGTCTTGCAGCATGGCCTTGCGGCGATCCCCAAAACCAGGGGCTTTGATGGCCAGCGCGTTGATCATGCCGCGCAGTTTGTTCAGTACCAGGGTGGCTAATGCTTCGCCGTCCACATCTTCGGCGATGATAACCAGGTTCTTGCGACCGGTCTGTACCAGTTTTTCCAGAATCGGAATGATGTCCTGGGCGGAGCTGATCTTCTTGTCGTGGATGAGGATGTAGGCATCTTCAATCACCGCTTCCATCGTGTCGGAATCGGTCACGAAGTAAGCGCTGATGTAGCCGCGGTCAAACTGCATACCTTCAACGTATTCGGTTTCAAATTCCAGGGAGCGAGATTCTTCGACGGTGATGACGCCGTCTTTACCCACTTTGTCCATCACGTTGGCGATCAGTTCACCAATGCTGGTGTCCTGCGCGGAGATGGAAGCCACAGAAGCAATTTCCGCTTTGTCGTCGATGGAGATGGCCATGCTGCGAATTTTGTCGGCCAGAGCGGCCGTTCCCGCTTCGATACCGCGCTTCAGGAGCATGGGGTTGGCGCCAGCAGCAATATTCTTCAGACCTTCGTTGACGATATTTTGGGCCAGCACGGTGGCGGTGGTGGTACCATCACCCGCGATGTCGTTGGTTTTGGTGGCGGCTTCTTTGAGCAGTTGGGCGCCCATGTTCTCGTAGGGGTCTTCCAGTTCAATTTCTTTGGCTACGGTCACACCGTCGTGGGTGATGGTGGGGGCGCCAAATTTTTTATCCAGGGCAACGTTGCGACCTTTGGGGCCGAGGGTGGTGGAAACGGCCGTTGCCAATGTATCAATACCTTTTTTCAGCTTACGCCGAGCTTCTTCAGAAAATGCAAGTTGTTTCGCCATTTTCAATAATCTCCTTCAGATTTTAAGCTTGTTTAGTCTTCTACAATCGCCAGAACGTCAGATTCTTTGAGGATCAGCAGTTTTTTGCCGTCGATTTTGACTTCGGTGCCGCCATATTTGGCATAGAGCACTTTGTCACCGACCTGCACGTCCATTTCAACACGCTTGCCATCTTCATCGCGACGGCCTGGACCCACGGCGATCACCTCGCCTTCCTGTGGTTTTTCTTTGGCAGTTTCCGGCAACACAAGGCCAGAGGGGGTAGTTTGTTCGCGCTCCAAGGGTTCCACAACCAAGCGATCACCCAACGGTTTGAGATTCATACCTAACTCTCCTTATTTATATCTTTGTTTTCAAAGTGGGGATTTAGCACTCTCTCTGCTAGAGTGCCAGCGATTACATTGGCATTCTAGCAGAATTTTCTTTGATGTCAAGCAAATTTTAGCACTCTTTTCCGGGGATTGCTAACTGAGAAATAAAATTAGCCGAATGTGTCTATGGATTTGACTCCAAAGCGGCGCGGCGGCATTCCACCAGCGCTGCCTGAGCATCCTCGGCATAGACTACGTTGGCGGCAGAGGCCTGCTGGAAGTAGGGCTCGGCCAGCGGGCAGTTTTGCGTTCCTTCGCGTAAGTAGGCGTCGGCCAGCAGGTAGAAGAAGCGGGCGTTATCGCCGGTGGGTTCGCCGTACAGCTCCACGGCTTTGGTAAACTCTTCGATAGCTTGCTGGAACTTGTTGAGACGAACGTAGGCCTCGCCGAGACGGCCGTGGGCTCGGGCCACGTTCGGGTTCAGCTCCACCGCCCTGAGCCCGTTTTCTTCCGCCAGGTTATCCTGCCCCAACTGCAAATACATGTGGGCCAGGGCATCGTAACCAGGGGCAAAATTCGGATCGATGTCAAGGGCATCCTGAAAACTCAAAATGGCCTGGGAAACGTTACCGTCGCCATAAAAATTGTAACCAAGTTCATAATAAAGTTGAGGCAGAGGTTCCGCTTGCAGCCCCAACTGAAACTGCTCGCGTGCGGCCGTATAAAAGCCCTGGTTTGTCAACACAATACCCAGGTACAGCCGCCCAATTGGGTTATCCGGCTCCAGTTCGGTAGCGTACAGAACACGCTCCTGGGCATCCTGGTACAGTCCCGGCTCAAACTGCAGCACGAGACCAGCGGCCGAGTAGGCATAAGCTGTCGCGTTTTCCGGGTTAATGCTGACGGCTGTCTCTGCAGCGCGATAGGCTTCGGCAAATTGCAGGTCTGCGGCCGTGGGATCACCCGCGTCGTTGAGGCGCTCCCCGTTGGCAATGTAAGCGGCGGCAACGGCCGTCCAGATGCGATCATTTTCCGGGGCGAGAACGGCCGCTTCTTCCGCCCGGGCCAGGGCATCTTCTGCCCGGCCCAGTTTGATCAGCAGGTTGATGTAGCGAATGTAAATTTCTGGCTTGGTCGCGTCCAGCCGCACCGCTTCGGTATAATAATCGGCGGCTTCTGCCAGCTCGCCGTCCCGTTCGGCAATGTCAGCCAGCAGGGCAAACTCGGTGGCCGAGCGTGTCGGTTCTGGCGTGGCAGTGGGGATAATCACATCGCGCACCTCATCCGCGTTTTGGATCACAAAAATGCCCAGGAAAATGCCCACGCCGATGAAAATCACCAGCAGGCAAGACGGGCCACGTCGCGGATAAGGAGGATCTTTACGTTCAATGATCATGAGACTGTTTTGTAGGTGCGACGCACTTTAAGAAAAAGTGCGTCGCACCGGTATCGTTACGATAAAAGAGCCGACGGCAAGGTCGGCTAATTTTGGGCAATCTTAACATGAGTGGGAGAGGCGTCAAGGCAGGCGGTGCTGGTTCTTGTAAAGCTCTAATGGTCGCTCACTGGTAATCGGTTATCGGTGAACGGTAATCGGTGGGGATTTACCGTTTACGGCTTACCGATTACCGATCACGTGCCGGTGCCGCCAGCGCCAGAGCAGTCCAACCGGGTAGCCAAGCATCTTAGCCACATCGCCCACCAGGCGAATGAGGGGAATAAGAGCAAAGGCGCGGAGCCGCGAGGGGGGACGCCAGCCCCAGGTGTTGCCCCACAGCCGCTGGGCCGGTTTCTGGCAGTAGACGCCGCTGCCCAACAGCAGCAGCACCCAGCCCGCCCACTTCTCGCGCCAGATGAGCCGCAGCACGTAGGGCAGGGCTACCAGGTAGGTGAAGTAGCGCACCAGGTGGCGCTTGGGCCACAGGTTGGCCTTGCCGTCGCCGCGAGCGTAGCGGTAATATTGCTTGAAGTAGCCAGTGAGGTCACCGCGGGGGCGGAAGTAGGCTACGGCCGTATCCACAAAGGGAAAGTCGCCGTACCGTTCGCGCAGGGCAAAGTCAAACACCAGGTCTTCGCTGTAATCGAGCCATTCTGGGTAGCCGCCGACTTCCTCCCAGGCAAATTTGAGGAAGGCCACGGAGCGGCTGGACGGCAAAAACTTCTCCGCCACAATTTCCCGGCGCGCGGGCAGCACGGTGGCGCCCATGACCACCTCAAAATCGGTGTAAGGATCGGGCTCAAACCAGCCGCTGGCAACGGCCGTTTCCCCCCGGACAATCGGCTGAACCAGCTCCTCCAGCCAGTAGGGGGCCAGCACCACGCCCGCATCGGTAGCGGCAATGATGGGGCCAGCCGCGGCGGCAATGGCCAGGTTGCGCCCCTGGCTGATGTTGGCGTCCGGCGCGACCAGGATTTTGAGCGGCAGCCAGGTTTTGTACTCGGTTAAAACTTCCAACGTATTGTCGGTCGAACCGCCATCACAGAAGATCACTTCATCTGGCGGCTGGCTTTGTTGGATCAGGGAATCTAGCAGCGGTCGCAGCCCTTCTCCTTCGTTTTTAATTGTGGCAATGACAGAAACTTTCATCAACGCGAATCCTTCGTGGCGATATGCTATAATCGCGCCCTATTGAGTTACTTGCTTTAACAATAACCCCAACAAAGTTCGGTCGTTGCACCTATCCCGCCAAAAAGTCCCAGATGCTGGCGGGGCAGGACGGCCGTATCAAGAAGCGAACCCATGGAACCAATCGATTTATCAATTGTGGTGCCAGTTTACAACGAAGAAGATAACTTACGGCCGCTGCTGGCCGAAATCACGGCTGCGCTCAAAGATGAGCCAATCACTTACGAGGTCATCTTCATCGATGATGGCAGCCGCGACAGCAGTTTTGCCGTGATGCAAGCGCTGCACGGCGAGGACAGCCGGGTGGTGGCCATCCAGTTTCGGCGCAATCATGGGCAAACGGCCGCATTTGCCGCCGGGTTCGACCGGGCTCACGGACGCTACATCCTCACCATGGACGCCGATAGGCAAAATGACCCCGCCGACATTCCCGCCATGCTCAAAAAGCTGCAAGAAGGGTACGATGTGGTCAACGGCTGGCGCGAAAATCGGCAAGATGCCTTCCTCATGCGCAAGCTGCCCTCCTATATTGCCAACCGGCTCATCGCCCGGCTGAGCGACGTGCCGCTGCGCGACCGCGGCTGCTCGCTCCGCGTCTTCCGCGCCGAGGTGACAAACGAGCTGAAGCTGTACGGCGAGCTGCACCGCTTTATCCCGGAAATGGTGAACTTTGCCGGGTTCAGCATGGCCGAAGTGCCGGTGAACCACCGGGCGCGGGTGGCGGGTAAATCCAAATACGGCATCTCGCGCACCTTCCGCGTCATTGTGGACCTGATGACCATCCTCTTTTTGCGCAAGTACAGCGACCGCCCCATGCATTTGTTTGGTATGTTGGGCATTTCCTCTGGCGGTTTGGGTGTGCTGCTGGGTCTCTATCTCACCTTTCTTAAGGTGTGGTCTGGCATTGAGGCCAGAAACTTTTGGACTGGTTTTCGCAGCTACGACATTGGCGAACGGCCGCTCCTTCTCCTGGCTGTTTTACTGGTCATTTTAGGTGCGCAGTTCCTGGTGATGGGCCTCATCGCCGAGCTGATCGTGCGCACCTACTACGAGTCACAAAACAAAACTGTGTACTACATTCGCCAGGTTCTCACGGCCGAAAACGGCGCTTTGCCGAGAATGGACCAATCTTAAGGTACCGTTGGCCACAGTTTGGGGGTGAACGGCCGTTCCAGCCTGGCACACACACCTTGCCACAATGACCCCATTTCTGGCCGGTACAGCAGCGGCATGTAGCCCAGCCGCAGGTAAATGTTCAGGGCAGCCAGCCTGTAATGCTCGGTGAACAGGTGGATGGACGGGTAGCCAATCTCAATGAACCGGGCAGTGACGGCAGCGACAACGGCCGTACCCAAACCACGCCCTTTGTGTGCCGGATCGCCTGCCACCCACCCAACCTCGCCGGAAAACGGCCGTAGCCAGGTATGGTCATGTGTCGCCATGGCCGTAGCCACAATCAAATCTTCCGCCTCGGTGACTACCATAAACCACCCCTGCGGCAGCATGCGGAACAGCCACGGCTTCAACCGCTCTTCGTCCCAACCTGTCCACCCTGCCAGGGCCATAACCTCAAAAAAGCGCCGCTCGTCCCCTGGTTGATAAGTCCGCAAGCGATAACCTGGCGGCAGCACCACTGGCGGTGGCTGGCTCAAGCGTTCGCCTGGCCAGATCATTTGCAGTTGGGGGACATCATTCATTTCCGTCATAACAGCCTCACTTTTGGAGAATTGCGTAACTTTTTGCTCACTGCGGCATTCTTTTAAAGGCAAACAACAACTCGCGATACAGCTACCCGATAGGATTTTATACCAACGAAAGTCAATGTCGCCTGGAAATTTGCCCGATAAGTGGCTGGATTAAAAAGAGATGTTTATGATAGGTTAGACTTATCAAGAAGCGAGTGATGGGAAGTAGGTTATGGCAAAAACGATTTTTCTAACAGGGGCAACGGGTTATGTGGGCTGCCATCTGGCACACCGGTTTTTGGCCGATGGGCACACGGTATTGGCCCTGGTACGCAGCAAAGGCGGGCAGTCGGTACAGGAACGGATTGAAACGGCCGTCCTTGAAGTCGGCCCGCTAGATGACGAGATTCTGGCCAACCTGGTGGCCATCCCCGGCACAGTGGAGGAACCAGCCGAGCAGCTGGTGGCCGCGATGCGCTCCCGGTTAAGCGCCCGCATCGACGAGGTATGGCACAGCGCCGCCATTTTTAATTTTAAGGAACGGGAACGGCCGTTGGTCGAAGCGACCAACATCGAAGGCACCCGCCACCTGCTGGAGTTTGCCAACCAGATCAACGGCGAGCTGCCACCGCGCTTTTTTTACATCAGCACCGCTTACTGTTTGGGCAGCAAGTTTAACGAACCTGTCCCGGAACAGATCCCAGAAGACGTTACCGGCTTTCGCTCCATTTATGAGTGGTCCAAACACCATGCCGAGCGGCTGGCAGACCAGTACCAGCAGGCACAAAAGCTGGACGTCACTATTTTCCGCCCCTCGATTGTGATTGGCACGCCGGAAACGGCCGTGCTGTGCAATTCCGGCTACTACCAGGTCCTCACCGAATGCCGCCGCCTGCGCACCATGCTGGTCCGCAGCCAGGGTGACCAGTTCAACGGCGACGTGCAGACGCGCCTCCAGGGCAACCCCAGCACGCCGCTCAACCTGGTGCCCATCGACTTTGTTGTGGATGGCATGGTCTACCTGGCCCACTGCACCGCCCTGGCGCCGGACAAAACCAACCTGTTTAACATCGTCAATGAGCAGCCGCCCACCATCAAAGAAGTGCACCAGGCGCTGGTCACCAGCCTGGAGATGACCGGCCTGAAGCTGGTGCCACCCGACCAGTTCGAGGCGGAGCCGATGAACCAGGTAGAAAAAGTGATCAACCGCCGCATCGCCTTCCAGGCGCCTTACATGCACGAGCAAATCCACTTTGCCACCGACACCTTCCGCCAATTTGTGCCGCACCACGTGCTGCCCCCGCCCCAGGTCGATCTCCGCTACATGGAACAGGTCAATGCCATCTTCCTCACCCAATTCGAGGAAGAGCCATAACAAACAACGCTGCGTTCAGCACGACAACTCCCATCTGTCATGCTGAGAGCCTGTGCTGAGGCAGCCGAAGCATCCCCCGAAGCATCCCTACGGCCCAACGACCCCAACAGTCTTTACCCGCCTCAGTTTAGAGGGATGCTTCACTGCGCTCCGCTCCGTTCAGCATAACAATTCGGGGTTACGTGGAAATTTCCTCGGCGAGCTGGTCCAGGAATGCCTGCATGAAGGTGTTGCGTCGTTCGGCTTCGGCGCGGGCAGCGGCCGTATGCAGCGTCTGGCCAATTTTGAACAGCTTGCGGTAAAAGTGGTCAATGGTGTAGGTGAGATCGTCCGGTTCGCGGGTTTGGCAGAAGGGATCGGTACGATGGTACAACGGCCGTGCCAACACGCCACCCACCATCAAGCAGCGCGCCACGCCAATCGCCCCAATCGCATCCAATCGATCCGCATCCTGCACCACCTTCGCCTCCAGCGTGGTGGGCATGCTGCCCGCGCTGAAGCTGTGGGCAGCAACGGCGTGGGCGATGCCCTGCAAAAACTGCTCAGGATAGGCAATCGTGCGTAAAAAACGCACCGCTTCGGCCGCTGCTAATTGGGACGCTTCGTGCCGGTTGGGTGCATTTTTGGGCAGCGTCACGCAGTCGTGCAGCCAGGCGGCGGGGATCACCACCGCCAGGTCCGCACCCTCAGCTTCGGCCAGCTGCCGCGCCATGTGCACCACCCGCTGAATGTGCTGCATGTCGTGGGCCGAATCGGCCGTCATCTGCTGCTCGATATACGCGGCAAAGGTTGCCTCTAATTCTTCCATCCGTACCATACTTTCTCTCTCCATCCTTTTTGGTGTTTAGCACCGAATTGGCGCGAATTTACACAAAAATTAGCGTTAATTCGCGTCAATTCGGTGCAAAATCTAGACTGCCCCCGCCAGCTCCGCATCTCTGCGCCCCACTCCTGATTTTAACACAGCGGCGAATGTATCTTTGGCACTCGCCCAATCCCCGTTTTCATGCTATGAATAGGAGAAAAAATCCACAGACGACACAGATTTAGAGATCATGGTTCTTCAGGAATCCAAGGAATTAACAAGCAGTGAAGCGTGAAACGTGAAACGTGAACAGAGAAACATCACGTTTCACGTTTCATGCCAAACCGCACGAAATCCCAAAGAGCTAAGATCATCTGTGTCATCTGTGCAATCTGTGGATAGATCAAAGGAGAGGATGATGAACAAACGGCCGTTTGGCAATGAAAACACAACTGTATCCGAAATAGGCCTGGGCACCTGGCAGCTCGGGGGCGATTGGGGCAGCGTCACCGACCGGGAAGCGGAGGTGATCTTACAAACGGCCGTCGACCACGGCGTCACCTTCTTCGACACAGCTGATGTCTACGGCGGTGGCGTCAGCGAGCAGCGTATTGCCCGCTTTTTGCAGCAGCAGAACGGCCGTGTGTTTGTGGCTACCAAACTCGGCCGTTCCGGCGACCCCGGCTGGCCGCAAAACTTCACCCTGGCCAACATGCGCCAGCACACCGAAGATTCCCTGCGCCGCCTCCGGGTCGAGGCGCTCGACCTGACCCAGCTGCACTGCATCCCCACCGAGGAGTTGCGCCGCGGCGACGTGTTTGACTACCTGCGCACCTTCCAGCAGGAAGGCAAGATCAAGCGCTTTGGCGCCAGCGTCGAGTCGATGGAAGAGGCGCTCATCTGCCTGGAGCAGGACGGGCTGGCTTCGCTGCAAATCATCTTCAACATCTTCCGCCAGAAGCCGATTCACACCCTGTTTGACCAGGCGCAGGCCAAAGGCGTGGCGATCATCGTGCGGCTGCCGCTGGCTTCTGGCCTGCTGGCGGGTAAGTTCACCGCCAAGACCACCTTTCCCGAGGACGATCACCGCAACTACAACCGTGACGGCGACGCCTTCAACGTCGGCGAGACATTTGCCGGGCTGCCGTTTGAATACGGCGTGTCGCTGGCCGACCGGCTGAAACCGCTGGTGCCCGAAGGCATGACGATGGCCCAGATGGCCCAGCGCTGGGTGCTTGACTTCCCGGCGGTAACAACGGTCATTACCGGGGCGACGCGGGCGGAACAGGTGGTGGGCAATACGGCCGTCTCCCAACTCCTGCCCCTCTCCCCCGAACTTCACCAAACCCTGGCCACCTTCTACCAAACCCACGTCACCGACCATATCCGTGGCCCGTATTAAGTAGGACACAGATGAACACTGATAAACGCAGATAAGAATCTGTGAAAATCTGTGTTCATCTGTGTCCCATTCCCAAAGGAGCAGAAAATGATTCCCATTGGTGACGACAACCGCGACCGGACCATCACGCCATACGTCAATTACGTTCTGATTGCCATCAATCTGATTGTCTTTATTCTCTTTCAGGGGGCGGGTAACAACCTGGAATTCACCTACGCCTTTTCCACCGTGCCGCAAGAAATTGTGACCGGCGAGGACCTGGTGACGGAAAGCAGCCAGGTCCAGGACCCAACCACCGGCCAGATCTACGTTCTGCCCGGTTTGCAGCCCACGCCGATTTCCGTCTATATCACCCTGCTCACCTCGATGTTTATGCACGGCGGCTGGGCGCATATTTTGGGCAACATGCTCTACCTCTGGATTTTTGGCGATAATTTAGAGGATAGGTTGGGACACGGCCGTTACCTGCTCTTCTACCTGCTCGTGGGGCTGCTGGCTTCCCTGGCCCACGTCTTCACGTCGGTTCTCATTGGAGACAATTTGCAGATACCCAGCCTGGGCGCGTCCGGCGCGATTGCCGGGGTGCTGGGCGGCTACCTGCTGCTGTTTCCTGGCCGCCGCGTTACCGTCATTTTGGTGCGCGTGGTGACCCAGGTGCGGGCTATTTTTGCCGTGGGCCTCTGGTTTTTGCTCCAATTGGTGGGGGGCTTGGGCGTGCTCGGCGGCGGCAGCGATGGCGTGGCCTACGCTGCTCACATCGGCGGGTTTATTGCCGGTCTGGCGTTGATCAAGCTGTTTGCTGCGGGGCGCCAGCCGCAGCGCACGCAGAGTTGGTAACTGTTGCGCACTAAACTTAACCTACCCTGATTTGGCCGAATCAGCTGCCTCTAGATGATCCGTGATATTTTTTATGAGCTTTGCCATATCTGGCACGGGAAAAATATGGCCCAGGCCTTCCAGCCACAAGGCTTTGGCATTGGGGATGGTGGCAGCCAGTTTTCGGCCGTGTTCGACCGGCATCATCTGATCGGCCGTTCCGTGAATAATCAGCGTGGGCACATTCAACAGTTTCAACTTTTCATGGCGCGAACCGGAAATGGTAACGGCCGTAAAATGCTGCATCGCCCCCCGTAGATTAATCCCCCGCCGTCGCCGCAACCCATACAAAACAACTTCGGCCTGTTCACGAACATCTAGCTGATTATAGCCCAGAGCCGCCACATGTTTGGCAATAATCTCCTTGATCAAGTTTTTCTCACCGCCCAGCCAACGGTATTTCAAAAGCGGCAAGCCTTTTATAGCAGAGCCAACAAAGTAGCGTGTTGATAAACTCGGCAGGTCGGGATCGCCCACAAAACCGGAACTCATCATGAGGGTGAGTGAAGCAGTTCGGGCAGGCTGCTGGATAGCCAACTCTTGCGCCACCATGCCGCCCATCGACAGCCCCACCAGGTGGGCCCGCTCAACCTGAAGCGCATCCAGCACGGCCACAACATCACGCGCCATGTCGGCCACCGCGTACGGATTTTTGCGGTCCCAGTTTTCAACCCAGTCAGACATGCCCGTTCCCCGGTGATCGTAACGAATCACCTGGTAACCAGCCTCTAAAAAGCCGCGCATGAACTTTGGCGGCCAGAATAAAGCGTTGCCCCCCATGCCCATCAGCAGCAGGACAACACCTTTGGACGAACCTTCCGGGGAAAGGCGCTCATACCAGATCGACAACCCGTCCGACGAAGCAAAACCGGTTTCGCCCACAATCATTTCTGGCAGTTCGCTGTTTATCACCTCATCAATGATCGCATCTGTATCCGGCGGCAGCTTTGGACCACCAATAAAAATAAAAATCAAAACTGCTGCCAGAAAAATTAACAAGCCAACCAGTAAAGGAAACATTTTCTACCCTACAATGATAGACTCGAAGAAATACTGATATAACCTTCTCGATACTTCTTAATTCGGGAGACGATAATCCATCGTCATTCTACCACAAAACCCCTCATCCAATTTACATAAAATATCGTCTTTACCCATGCCAGCGGGAATGTTACAATGTGACCCATGACATAACGTGCGTTACGGCCGTATCCCTATCCCAAGTTCACGGTTCTGGCAGCGGCAACAGGGGAATGATATTAAGTAATTGGGTAATTAGGTAAATGCGCAATTACTCAATTACCCAATTACTCTCCCAATGCCCGCCCAAAAATTGCAGAAGTGTATGAGCAATATTTACAACCCTGCCCTCTTTGTTAACCAGGAACGCAAATTCCTTGGCTTTCAAAAACTGCTGCGCCCCGAGACGCGGCAGGCGGTGATGCTGATCCAGGCCACCAAGGACATGGGCAAAACGTGGCTCGCCGGGCGCATGCAGGACCACTGCCTGGAGCCTACCGTCAACTTACCCGCCGTCTACGTCGATTTTCGCAATCCCAAGCAGGATCACCACGACTTTTTGGGGCTGGTGCGCCTCATCCGCCAGCAGCTCAACCAGCCGACCTACTTCAACCAGCTTAACGAAATCATCAACAGCTACAGTGATGCACCTATTGGTGCTCTTTCCGCCCTTGGCCTGCTGCGGCAAAACATCGTCGACAGCTTCAGCCTGGACGAAATCCGCAGCATTTGCCTGGACATCGCCATCAACTACGAAGAGCTGAGCGGCGACACGCTTTCGGCGCGGGCCGGATCGCTGGTGGCCTACTGCCAGCGCCGCCAGCTGCTGACAGTGCTCATCACCCGCTGCGCGGAACTACGGGCACGTTTGAACTGGTGGGATGGTTTGGATGCGTTTCGGGCGGGAACGGCCGTAACCACCCAACCTACCCAAGCCGCCATCACCGAAGACAACATGGGCTTCCTGCGCGCCGACAGCGCCGCCGACCAGACCCGCATCGAGCGCCAGATCAACGACGCCTTTTTTGCTGCCCTCACCGCCCTGCTGGCCGACCGCGCCTCGCTGGTGCTGCTCTTCGACTCCTACGAAGCCATCAAACCTGATGCCGACCGCTGGCTGCGCCAGGAACTGCTGCCCCGCGTGCGCGACGGTCACCTCAGCGAACTGGTCATCATCATCACCGGGCGGCAAACGCCGGATTTGAGCGACCTGAACATGAACCATTTACTCGTCAAAACCAACCTGGAACCATTTGACGAACCGACGGTACGCGAGTATTTTGAACAGCGGCGCAAGGTAATCATCGCCGGGCTGGACTGGCGCACCATCCTGGTGACCAGCGGCGGTGTGCCCGGCGCCCTGGCCATGATGGCCGACCACGCCATGGCCACCACCAGCGCCGACGACGACTTTTTCAATGATCTGTGACAAACAAACCGCAAAGGACGCGAAGCACGCAAAGATAAATAATAATCCTTTGCGCCCTCTGCGTTCTTTGCGGTAAAAATCATTATGAGCAGCGACGTTACCGCCACCACCGCAACCTATCTTGAGCGCATCCTGGATGAAGTGCATCCCATGATGGCTGAGGCGCTTTACCTGGCCGCCGTGCCGGTCTGGTTTAACGCCGATTTGTTTGCCGCCATGCGCCAGGTGGACGACGGCCGTAACGAAGGTCTCATCGAACGCCTGCTGCGCTACTCCTTTGTCCGCACCCTCTCCACCGGCGAAGACGAACCCGCCACCTACGCCATCCGCCCCGACGAGCGTGTCTTTTTGCAGCGCCGCTGGATCGCCCGTGACCGGCCTGCCTATCTCACCACCCACCAGCGCGCCCTGGCGTATTGGCAAAGCCACCCCGATCCCAACCCGCAGCGACAGCGCCGCCTTATTTTGTACCACCTGCTTTTTGTCGATCAGACCGCGGGCATCAACTTCCTCATCGACAGCTTCCGCCTCTACCACAAAGAGCGCCAGATCACCGAAATCGAGCGCCTGTTGGACACCGTCACCGACGCCCGCTTTTACCTGGTGGTGCTCAAGCAAGACCTCACCCTGCTAGACGATCTACTGCGCCACATGTGGGCGCGGGTCAACCAGCTGCGCGGCCTGTGGCCCAGCAGCCTGCAAACCCTGGCCGAACTGCGCGCCAGGCCCACTTTATCGCCCTTGCTGCGCCCTTACGTCATCCGCGCCCACGGCGAATCACTGGCGCAAATGGGCCAGTTTGTAGAAGCTATCGCCGCTTACAAGCAAACACTATCCCTGTTTGATGCCGAAGAGCAGCGCCTGCGCCAGCCAGAGACGGCGCCCACGGCCCAACCTGAAGCCTTCACCAGCGTTACCGATCTCACCCGCATTCAGATTGAACGGGCCTACACCCGGCTGGCCCTGGGCGATGCCTACGTCGGCCTGGCCGAGACCACCCGTGAGCATAACCCGCTCGTCCTACCCGAGCCTTCCAGCCGCCTGCACCAGCTGCGCGACTTCGCCGTCTTTTTGCTCTCGCTGCCGCTGCTGCTCTACATCAGCGTTTACCTTGGACGGCGTGTCTGGCACCCGCGCTTCTGGCCCATTCTGCTGAACCTGGACTGGATTGTTACCCGCTTGTTTGTCAGCGGGGCAAACCAGTACCGCCTGGCCGACCGGCTGCTGGAGCAGCATGGCGAACCGGCCGAAGGCGTGGCCGCCGACGAAAAGCTGGCCTATCTCTACCTGAGCCTGGACGACAACCAGCAGGCCGAAGCACTTTTCCGGCGGCTGCTGGCTGAAGAAGATGCGCCGTTGGGCAGTTACCGCCGCCTGTCGGTGAACCTGGGGCTGGCCGAGGCGCTGCTGGGGCAACGGCAGCCAGAAGCTGCCCGCCACTATGCCGAAGAAGCGCTGCCAGAAATCGACCAGTATGAGGACGCCGCGCTGGAAGCCCGCACCCGCGTGCTGCTGGCCGAAGCCCACCTGGGCCTGGCCGCCACAGACGGCCGTGAGGTGCAGTCGGCCATCTTGCAGTTTGAGCGCGCCTTGGGCATCTACCAGCAGCAAAACGACGATATCTGGGCCACGGAGATTGCTGACCGGCTGTACGCCATCACCCACGACGAACGGTTTGACGAAAACCAGCAAGAAGCGGCGCGACGGGTGGCTACGGCCGTTTCCGAGTTCACCTATCCCATTCGCTACCGCCATCCGGCCACCGTCATTTTTCGCCACGCCGTTTTTATTTTGCTTTCCATCGTGATCTTTTTGCTGCCGCTGTACACTATCCGGCTGGACACCGGCAGCCTGGTCTCACCAGCCATCACCTTCAAGGGGCGCGAATTTGTGCTCTGGCCCGCCCTCATCGTGGAGGAGCTGGACGCCACACAGAGCAATCCAGACGCCGAGATCGAGTCCGATGCACCCGCCGTGGGCAATACGGCCGCTCCCCTCCAGTTCCGCCCCGCCATTGCCGACGCCGGGCTGACGGTCAACGCCGTGCCCTCCACCGATACCGACGTGGCCTTGCAGCTGGGCGTCATCTTGCTGCTGGGCTATGTGCTGCTGTCTACGGCCGTAGGCATTGCCGCCCTTGTCTTCACCCCGCTCACTACCCTGCAGCAGGCCGGGCGCGGCCGCGTGCGGCTCAACAGCAGTCGCCTGGCCGTGGGCGATGACCAGATTGCCTGGCACGATGTCACCCAGGCGGTTACGGCCGATCTGATGTTGGTGCGTGAGCCGCTGCCCGACGACGCCAACTTTGCCCTGAACAGCCAGCAGACACAGGTCATCGTGCCGGGCAACACCGCCCGCTACGAAACCGTGCGGCAGCGCGCCGCTGGCTACCTGCCCACCACGCTGCCGCGCCAGGATTGGAGCTACAGGCTGGTCTACAGCAAAATGGGCGCCTGGTACATCGGCACGGCGGCGCTGCTCACCGTGCTGGCGCTGCTGGGCAGCCGCTTCCCCACCCTGCTCAACTTCGATTTCCCCGGCACCCCCTACAGCCTGGCAGATTTGTACCCGTACCTCTACCTGGGACTGTTTGTCCCGCCGCTGTGGGCCTTTGTGTTACGGCCGTTGCAAATTCGCCACCACCTGTTCCGGCGCAGCCGCCTGGCCTTGTGGCTCGGCCTCGTCGGGCTGCTCCTGCTGGTGCTGCGGCTGGGCTCCCTCTTTTTCCCCTGGTTCACCATGCCCGATATTTACCCCTCGCTGGGCATTTTGTTGGTCATCGGCGGCGTTACCCGCGCCTTGTGGCAGACGCGCGTGCCCGCCAGCCAGCCACCGACCTACCCGCTGTGGCTGCGGCTGGGCGGGCTGCTCCTGGCCATATTCACCCTGTTTGTCATGGGCGGCCATCTGCTGCGCGAGGTGAGCAGCTACCACTTTTTGATTGTGGGCAACAACCGGCGCGACCGCTCCCTGGCGCAAACGGAAGAAGCCGCCGCCGTAGCCCTGGCCAACGAGGCCCTCATCACCTACAACCGCGCTGTTGAGATTGCCCAGCGCAAGGTGCTGGGATTGGTCGATACTCGTTCGGCGGTGCAGCTGCTGGCCCCCATTCTGCGCCCCACCCAATCCGTCTGGTTCCAGGCGATGATCAACCGCGCCGCCATCTACATGCAGCTGGGCGATTTTGACGCCGCCCTGGTTGACTATGACCAGTTAACCACCTATGCCATCACCACGGAGCTGCTGGCCAGCCGCAATCTGGCCCGGCTGGGCGTCAGCACCCAGGCCGATGCCGAAGCGCCGGATTTCCAAACCATTTTAAAGGAGCAGGGGCAGCTCATCGCCAACCAGCCGAACAATGCCTACTACTGGCTGTGGCGCGGTGTGACCTACCACATTTTGGGCGATGTGGCCGCCGCCGAAGCCAACTACCAGGCCGCACTGGAGATCAGCGGGGAGCGGGCGCTGGATACACAAAGCCAGGTGCAGGCGTGGACCGGCCTGGGCTGGCTGGCCTACGGGCAAAACCGGTATGAGGCGGCAGTGGAACGGTTTGAAACGGCCGTCTCCCTCAACGGCCGTTCCGATGAAGCCTACCTGGGGCTGGGCTTTAGCTACTACTCCCTGCGCGAGTACGACAAAGCGCTGGAAGCATGGCAGAAAACGGCCGAACTGGTCCCCAACGAACCCACCATCTACGTCTCGCTGGGCACACTGCACTGGCGGCTGGGCATGCTGCAAGACGAGCAAGATGCCCTGGCCCAGGACCGCTGCGCCGATCCCAACCTCAGCGAGGCACAAAAGCTGGCCTCTGCCGCTGAGTTGAAGCTGGCGATTGAGAATTTCCAAAAGGCAATCGCTTTGCCGGGCCGCTCCCCCACCGACGTGGCCCAGACGTACCAATCGCTGGCGCGGGTGCAGTACCTGCTGCGCAGCTGCCCCGGCTATGACCTGGTGGAAGTGCTTAAAGGCACCATCAGCAGCTACACAGCGGCCATTGAGCTGGACCCGACCAACGCCAGCTACTGGCACGTGCGCGGGCGCACCGCGTACGGCATCTGGCTCAACCTGCCTGCGGGCACCGGCCCATCGGCCCGCGTCTGGCTGTTTGATGCCCTGAGCGATACCAATGCCGCCCTGGCGCTGAACCCCAACGATTTGGGCGATTACCAGCCCAACCGCTGGCGCGAACTTATCTATCCGCGGGCTACCGAGGGTTCGCTGGCGCAGGGGGACAACCGTTTTGCCAACGGCGAGTACGAGGTGGCTTTGGGCTACTACGAACTGGTCGCCACCCGTGCCCCTGAAGTGGTGCGTGCGCCGTTTAAGGCCGGGCTGGCCGCTGTAGCCCTGGGGGACCTGGCCCAGGCGGAGCAGTGGTATGCCGAAGGACTAAACCGCGCCAAAGCTGCCGATGACGGAACGGCCGTTTTGCTGGCCCAGGCGGATCTGATCCAGTTTGCCGACCGGGCCAACGTGGACGTCTCGCCTTTGCTTGAGCTGCTCAACAGCTCCGATTTAGAGGTGAACACAGCCGATATTACCGATGCCGCGACTGCGTTTGCTCTGGCCCAGGCAGCTTTACTGGATGGGCAGTGGCAGCGAGCAGCAGGATTGGGGAACCAGGGTCTGGTACTGGCTGTAGCGGCGCAAGACATTGTTGTGGTGCGTGAGGCAGGTGCTAACCTGGCGGCGTACCAGTTGAGCTACCCTGGCGTAACGCTGCAAAACATTTACTGGCCCTGGTTTGGCGGGCTTCAGGAGCCCATTTCTAACCTGGAGCGCCCCGATTTATACTGGCGTTATCGGGCCGAGTATGGTTTCCGCTTTGTGCAAAATATGTTCTCTGCCCAACCCGGTTGGGAAAACAGCGCTGCCCGTATCTACGACCAGGTCACTGCTGACATCGAGCGTGCCTACGAGCTAAATCCGGCCGAACACCAGAACTGGCGCGACTTTTTTGTGGACGCAAACCTGGGCTGGCACTATCTGCGGCGCGGTGATACGCGCGCCGCAGAGGAAAATTACCAGGAAGCGTTGGCCGACTATTTACAGGCCACCGAGCTCATCCAACCCACCAGCGAAAACGCGCTGAACGATCTCACCGAAGCGGTTTTTAAGGTGGGGTTGACAGCCCTACGGCTGGAGGATTTTCGCCTGGCCGAAGAAGCGTACGAGGCTGGCCTCATCCTGCTAATCCGCTACGACGGCAACGACGCCCAGCTCGGCCGGGCCCGCACCGACCTAGAAGCCCTGCTGGCCGCAGAGCCAGACCTGGCCCCCATCGGCGGGGCGATTTTGGAAGACCTGGATGAGTAATGGCCAATAGTTAATGGGCAATGGTTAATGGTTAATGGAGCAGGGAGCCTTTGGTGGCAGTTGTCATGCCCGTGCAGGCGGGCATCCATAAGTTTGACGAGGGAGTGGATTCCCGCCTTCGCGGGAAAGACAGTGGTGAGATTCGCGGTAAAGACCGTTTCTGACACGCGGGCGATCACCCCTTCACCCCCTCACCCCTTCACCCGGTCACCTTGTCACCTTGTCACCCTGTCACGACAAATGCCCGTTAGCCACCGGAATGATGAAGTGAAAAGTCGTCCCTTCGCGGTATTTACTTTCGAACCAGATACGGCCGTCATGCAGCTCCACCAGATTTTTGGTGATGTTCAACCCTAGTCCCGTGCCTGGCGAACGGAGCGCCTCGTCGTCGCTGCCCCGGAAGAACTTGTTGAAAATCGCCTTCTGCTCCTCGTCCTTGATGCCCAGGCCGGTGTCGGCCACGGAAACGTGAATCATGGGCTGGACTTCGGCATCTTCGTTGACGCTGTTCATCTCTTCGGCGCAGATGGTGATACGGCCGTGTTCCGGTGTGTATTTGTAGGCGTTGCTCACCAGGTTGGTCAGAATTTGCGCCAGGCGGGTGCGGTCGGCCCAGACGTCGGGTAGATTGTCCGGCACGATGAGCACCAGGGTTTGCTGCTTCTCCTCAATCTGCGCCCGGGTGGATGAAGCCACTTCATCCACCACTTCCGCCAGCTGAATCGGCCGTGTTTCCAGGTGCAGCTGGCCCGATTCCAGCCGGGAGACATCGGTGAGGTCACTCACCAGTCGGCTCATGCGGTTGACGTTGTTGCGAATCGTTTCCAGGAAGGTGGTTTGCGCCTCGTTTATCGGGCCAAAGTTGCCAGAGAGCAGCAAATCGGCATAACCTTTGATGCTCGTCATAGGAATCTTCAGCTCGTGTGAGACGAAGGAGACAAACTCACTCTTGGCCTGGTTGGCCACCTTCATGGCATCCACCAGCTGAGCATTGGCCAGGGCGATGGCCGCGTGGTTACCCAGTCGCTTGAGGAAGGCGAGGTCATCCGGCTGCCACTGGTTGGGTTGGGTACTTTCCAGCACGAGCAGGGCGATGACGGCCGTTTCCCGGTACAGCGGCAGCACAACCTGGCTTTGCGTGCGCGCCAGCAGCCCGGCGCGCTCCGTTTGCGGCTCGTAGGCCAGCTCACCCAGGTGCAGCGCCTGCTGCGCCGCGGGCAGCTGGTCCAGCAGCACAAAGGGGGAATCCTCGTAGATTTCGTAAGTATACCCCTGAGACGCCAGCACGTGCAGGCGATCCTCGGCCAGCGTGCCCATGACACCCGCTTCGCCGCCCACCTGTCGCAGTGCCCAGTTGAGCGAAATTTCCATCACGCGCCGCATGTCCAGCGTAGCGTTTAATTCGGCGTCGATGGCTTGCAGCGTGGCGATCTCTTGCAGGCGCGCCTGCTCCTGGTCGTAGAGCCGCTTGCGCGCCAAACTGGCTTTGATACGGGCGCTGAGCAGCGCCATGTTAAAGGGCTTGGGCAGATAATCTTCCGCCCCCAGCTCAATGCCTTTAACAATATTTGGCACCTCATCGGCGGCCGAAATGATGATGACGGGGATGTATTGTAATTTGGGGTCGGCTTTGAGAATGGCCAGCAGTTCAAAGCCGGTTAGCTCGGGCATCATAATGTCCAGCAAGATGATGTCGATGGGGTGTTCGGCGAGCATGTCGAGGGCGATACGGCCGTTTTGCGCCACCATCACCCCATGCCCACGGTCCAGCAAACGATGCGCCAACAGATCGGCATTTAGATCGTTGTCGTCAACTACCAGCACCAGGGCGCGCTCTTCTTCTTTCAGCTTTTTGTTCATAGCTACTCGGACCATTGGGCTGGTCAGTGCCTGCCAAATCGGGCGCGCTGCGTCACTCCAGGGCGTTCACCGAGCGGTTCAACAGCATCTCGATCTTGGTGAACAGCTGGGAAAACTGAATCGGTTTGGTCATAAAGGCGTCGCAGCCCGCATCAAAACAGCGGCGCAAATCTTCGGAAGTTGATTGGGCGGTCAGGGCAATGATGGGAATGTCGCGGGTTTCGGGCTGGGCCTTAAGGCGGCGCGTGGCTTCCCAACCGGTGATGTCCGGCAGGCGCATGTCCATCAAAATAACGCCGGGCTGCGCTTCGGTGGCCAGGCGAACCCCCACCAGGCCTTCCCCGGCCGTGAGGACCTTATACCCTTCATCGGCCAGGTTCATCGCCAAAATTCCTTGAATCACGGGATCATCTTCGATGATTAAGATTTCCTGCTGTGTTGCTGCTGCCATTGTTACCCTCTGCCGCAGTGCGGTGCACTGCCGGTACCTTTTGGGGGACCACCGTTGGGAGGTGGTTGTAGGTTTCCGCTGCCTGTTTTTTAGTGTAAAGATTAAAGTTTCAATTTGCCTTATGGTGGCTCCATACAGTCGCCTTACTGTGCAAATGGCAAGGCGCTCCCTTTGCTGCGGGCAGTATAACACAGGGGAGAACGGCCGTTTTGCCCCCAGGGCACTTTTTACTGTCCGTTCACAGGGAAATTAGTCAGGGAGTGAAACGTGATGCGTGAAACGTAACCAGAGACAAATCACGGTTCACTAAAATTCAGCGCACGGCTTGCAGGGCACGCCACAGCGGCCCGTCCTGGCGTACACCGCGGCGGTCCAGGTCGCTGCTGGCCAGGAGGATGCCCTGGCTGCAGCGCGCCGTCAGACCGCGCACGATGCGGCTGAGCAGCTGGTTGCGGATGAGGAAGTCGTTGTCCATCGTCCACGGCTGGGCGGGATCATAGCTTTGCGCCAGAACGAAGGCGTTGCTGAGCGGTTGGTTGGGGATGTCCCACCAGCCGGTGGCGGCCGTTTCCAGCCACACCTGCACCCGCACCGGCGAACCGGCCAGCAGGTAGCCGTAAATGGTGGAAATCATGATGCCGTTGAGGTCAGGCGGATCGCCCAGCTCCGGTGGATTGGCCGTCACCAGCCCCTGGTTGATGCCGTCGATGAAGGCGTTGCCCACGGCGGCGGGCGAATACAGCCCAATCGCTTCCGCCGACTGGCGCAGGCGGGTGGCGGCCTGGACCAGCCAGTCGCACACGGCCGCACCGGCCACGTCCGGCTCCGGCTGGAAGCGGCGTTCGGAGAGCAAGGTGAAGAGGCTGTGCAGGAACACATCGATGGCGGCACGGCCGTCTTGCCCGGCCAGCCACAGGCGAATCTCCTCGTACAGCCCAACAAAGTCCATGCCCACGCGGCTCTGAATGCGATCTGGCAGTTCGGAAATGGGCAGCAGTTCGGCCGTTTCGGCGCGGTAGAGCGACTCGGTGAGCAGCTCGGCGCGGGCGGCGTCCAAGCCATGAATGCTGAGCGTCAGCGCTTCGGCCACGTCAAAGGGGCTTGGCGACAGGTTCCACTCGGGGTGGGCCAGGGCCAGCCAGGTAAGCCAGGCACGCACGCGTGGTTCGTCACGCGGGCTGGAGCGGCGGCGCAGCAGGTAGTAAGGCAGCCCGGCGCTGCGGAAGGCATTTTCCAGCATGTAGCGCAGCGCGCCGTCCAGGTACGGGGCAATGATGGCAATTTCGGACGGGTGCAGCTGTTGTGCGGCCATCAGATCCACCAGGGCTTCGGCCAACTGAATGACCATTTCGCGCCGGTAGCGGCCGCCAACGGTGCCCAGGATTGCCTGCTGGGCTTCGGCAAACGGCTTGCGGGTGCTCATCAGCTGGTTTTCCACCAGGTTGGCCAGGTGGCTCAGCGGCGTGTTGGTGATGAACGATTCGGTGAAGTCGAAGGCGTAGGCGCTGAGGCTGCGAAATTTGTTGGCCCCCAGCGGATCGGCAGCGAGGAAACGTTTGTAACCACCAGCGGCGTCGTAGGCAACGGCCGTTGTCACCGTTTCGTTCATCAGTTCGGCCACAAAATTTTGCCCGGCGGGGGTTTGCTCCTCGATGTTATCGACGATGAGGTGGCGGTAGCGCTCGCTGAAATATTTGTGGAATTCGGGATGCTGCACCAGCTGCGTGTCGAACACTTCGACAGCCAGTGAGAGATCGAGCAGGCTGTCATGCAGGCAGGTGGCGCGGAAGTTACGAGCGGCGGTAGCCGCTTCGTTCAGGTGGCGGATGCGCTCTGGTTCGCCCGCCCAGGTGCGAATTTGCCGCTCGATCGCTTCGTCCAGGCTGAGGCTGTTGAGGGCGGCCCGGTTGAGCGTGTCCAGCAGCTGGCTGACAATTTGCTGGGGGCGCAGGCGCAGGTCGGCAAACGCACCTTCGTTGAGCATGGGGGTGATGATGTGCCACATGAGCAGCTGGGCCAGATCGTAGCTGAGGAAGGTGGGGGGGTGATACGGCCGTTCAAACCCCGCCGACCGCGCCACCAGCGGCCAGAACAGCTTCACCATTTCCATAGCCATCTGGTTGTAGGTGGTGATCTTCAGGTCGGCATACGGCCCCAGGCCAGACCGGTGCACCGCGTCCAGGAAATCCGGCGCCTGGTCCGGCTCGGCGACGATGACCAGGAGAGTGTAGGCGGGTTCACCGTCTTGCAGCAGGCGGAGGAGGCGGTTTTGCAGAGCAAAACTTTTGCCCGTCCCGGCCGGGCCTAGCAAAAAGCTGGTCTGTTCGGCCGTAATGGCGGCCTGTTGGGTGGGGGTCAATTCAGCGAGCACGTCTGTCATGGGGGAAGTATAACAACTTATATGGATTCGCGGACAATTTGCAGGCGTTGACGCATGGCTGCGGGGTCTAAATCGAATTGTTTAGCTTGGGTAACGGCCGTTTCCACAAAATCTGCTAACGTTTCTACCGTAATTAGCTGACACTGCACCAGGAAAAGAATATCTTCGATATCTGTATCAAAACCGCGATCCAGTTTACTCAAGGCAATGGTGTAGGGATCAAACACGTACACCGTTAAATTGCCAAACACGCCGACGAAGACAGCCCGATCATCAGCATCTTGGGGAAGGGGCACAAACTCGGCAATGGGCACTGCTTCCAGTTCAATTTGCATCTCATCGGCCGTTTGGCTTAGCAACTGTTGCAAGATGTCAGGTTGCAAATCATCACTTACGTAGTCGAGATCAATCGTAGGTCGTGCCCCACCTAACAGTTCCAAAGCGCCACCGCCCAGCAAGTACAAAGTTGTATCAGGCTCACAGCGTTGGCCAACGGCCGTTAAAAACCGGTCAATTTGTGAGCGATTTAGGGACTCCACTGCATTCTCCTGCGGCTATGCTGTACCAGGCGCGTGTAGGCATGTTCATAGGTACCATACCAGTTTAGCGGCTTGCCAATTAACCTGGCTTGTTCTTTGGCAAGCTGCTGCAAACGCATGCCCGGCGATTCAGTTGAATCTAGATTTAAGGTCTCTTCAAATAAGGAAGGCAGGATTGCTAAATTGCCAAATAACTCAGTTAGTGTTTGATAATGTTTTTGTTGGAGCAGTTGAGCAGCGGTGTAGTAACAGCGCAAAAAATGCTGCGCCGTGGGCGACAAGCCGGTCAGTGCATTTTCGACATGTGCAGCATATTCGGGGCGCTTAAGAAACAGCGGGATTAACGCCAGCCGCAGCCGGGCCTCGTCGCTGCTGGCCAGTCCACGCAGCAAGGCAACAGGCGATTCGGCAGTTTCAGGGTGAGTATCCGGCTTTCCCGCAATAAAATGAACACCCAGTTGATCCAGTGTTTTAGTCAGAATGATGTTTGTGGGAACGGGTACGTCTGTCATGGGGGAAGTATAGCGTTGGGGCGGTGGGTTGTAAAACGGCCGTACTCCGCGTTTGGCAAGTTAATCACCACTTGTTGTATACTCGACTAAGTTTTGAGTGCCTTAGTAATTTTTCAGTAAAAATCTCTTGCCTCTTGCAAAAAGTTTCGCAATTTGCTAAACTTTTAACCATGTACAAGTAATATGCGTATCATAACGCGCGCCCGTCTGCGACAATTCTGGGAAAAACACGCCGATGCTGAGGACGTACTCCGCCTTTGGTATCAACGTGCAAATCAAGCCAGCTGGCAAAATATCCTGGAGGTTCAACGTGTTTACCCCGCCGCTGAAATAGCGGGGAGGTTAACCATTTTTGATATCAAAGGGCATAGCTATCGACTTATTGTGCGCATTGAGTACGAAAGGCGAGAGATTTATATTCGTCATGTACTGACACATGAAGAATATAGCAAAAATCACTGGAAAAAAGATGACTGGTACTAACACGACCACCTACGCTCAATTAATCGCTAACTTTCCACCTCGTCCGCTCACCAACGATGAGCAATATCTGGCGACACAAGATCGGATCGATGCTTTGCTGGACAAAGGCAATCTGACCATCGATGAGCAAGACTATCTCACTGTCTTAGGTATGATGGTGGAAAGGTATGAGTCTGAACGTGAACCAGACTTTACTTTGCGAGGCACGCGCCTAATTCGCGCCTTGATGGAAGAGCAAGGGCTCAGGCAGCGTGATCTGGTTGCTCCGATCTTCAAAACAGATTCCATCGCTTCTGCCATCTTAAATGGAAAGCGACAATTGACGGTTGAACATATCAATAAACTGGCAGCTTTTTTTGATTTGCCTCATGCCTGGTTTTTTGAACCCCTGGCTGAACCAGAGTCGATTCATGCGAATGAGGGTCAAAAAGCTGCAAATAGACAACCAGAGCTGGCTATGGATTGAACTTTGGCACTCACAAGCTGAGGTAGATATGCCTCAGGCTGAGCTCGCTAAATATGTCAATTGAACTCCCTTAAGCTAGCAGCTGTCGATCTGCGGGCACCATCTTTCCAGATGGCAGTAACGGCCGTCACCCCTTCACAATTCAAACTTCACGATTCACAATTTCCCTCCTCCTGCTACAATAGAAACCGTCACCCGCTCACCAACCCAGGAGGTACCAATGTCTGCCACCAAAATCTTTTTAAGCGTCGGCCGTACGGAAAACAAGCAGCACCAGCAGCTTGTAGAAACCATCGAGCAATACCTGCAAATGAACGACCTGCTGCCGCAAACGGTGGGCCGCACCTATTTTTCCAGCAAGCAGCCCCTGGTGGCTATCAAAGAGCTGATGCATGAATGCGCCGGGTCGATCATCATGGCCTACGAGCGCACGCACCTGGTAGAAGCGATTGACAAGCGGGGCAGTACGCAGGAAGCGCACCTGCAGGGGTTGAACCTGCCCACCGTCTGGAACCAGATCGAGGCGACGATGGCCTACACGCTGGGGCATCCGCTGCTGGTGGTGGTGGAGGACGGGCTGAAGTACGAAGGGCTGCTGGAAACCGGCTACGACTGGTACGTGATGCACATCAAGCCCAACGAGAGCCTGCTGGCCAGCGCCGAATTTAAGGGGGTGTTTGCCGATTGGAAGCGGCGCGTGCTGGCCTACCAGGCGCAACAAGAACAGCAAAAGCAGCGGGGGGAAACGGCCGTTCCCCAACCCCAGGTCCCCCACAACCTCCTCGTCCACCTGCGCCAGGTTTTGGCCGACCGCTTTAGCCCCGGCGACCTGCAAACGCTCTGCTTCGACCTGAAGGTGCCTTACGAAAACCTCTCCGGCGATGAACACCGCCTGAAGGCGCTCAACCTCATCCAGACGCTGGAGCGCACCAACCGCATCGATGAATTGATTGCGTTTGGCCAGAAAATCCGCCCGGATGTACCCTGGCAGCTCACCGGTTAAGCCACCTCATTCTCCGGCAATAAGCGCGGCGATCTGCTGCGCCTCCAGACCAATCTCGCGCAGCATCCCCGTGGGCGACACGTAAAAGCCGCACGTGTACAGCCCCGGCAGATTGGTGGTTACCTGCCCCTTGACGGTGGCCAACGGCCGGTCCGGCGGCACAATGCCGGTGGGCAGGATAGGTGGCAGAACGGGCCGGTACCCGGTTGCCAGCACCACGGCTTGGAAGGTTTGCGAACGGCCGTCCACAAACCGCACCTCATCCCCCGCAAACGACTGCACCTCCGCCACTACCGCCAGCCGTCCCTGGCGAATCTGGCGCACGGTGCCAATGTCTAGCAAAGGAATGCGCTGCTGGTGGGCAATCTGGCTAAACGGACCACCAGGCGCTTTTTGCAGCCCCAGCTTTTCGTACGATGGGTAATACAGCTTGAGCAGCGGCCAGCTCAGCCAATCAGCGAGTTTGGGCGGCAGCTGTGACAGGGGAATGGCAATGCCCAGGATAGGCAGCCCCAGCACGTCGCGCGGGATAATGTTCACCGGGCCGCGCACCGATATTTTGGGGCGTGCGCCGTGCTCGATCAAATCGAGGGCTATTTCCCCGCCCGAATTGCCAAAGCCCACCACCAACACATCCTGCCCGGCAAACGGCGCGCCGCTGCGGTAGGCGCTGCTGTGCAGGATGGTACCGGGGAAGGTGTCATCACCTTGCCAGCGCGGAATGTTCGGCTTGTGGCTGTAGCCTGTGGCCACCACCACAGCCCGGCTGTTGACTGTCCCGGCAGAGGTTTGGGTGAAGTAACGGCCGTTTTCCTGACTAATCTGCTCAACGGCCACGCCCAGCTGCGGCCCCAGCCGGTTGGCCGTCACATACGCCTCCAGGTAATCCACCACCTGCTGGCGGCTGGGGTACTTGGGGAAATTGCGCGGCATGGGGAAGTGCGGCAGGCTCGAAAGCGCCCGATTGGTGTGCAAATGCAGCCGGTCGTAGTGGGTTCGCCAGGCCGGGGCAATGTGGCCGGCCTTTTCTAGCAGGATGTGGGCAATGCCCCGCTGCTGCAGGCAGGCGGCCACAGCCAGGCCCGCTGGCCCTGCCCCCACCACCACAACATCGATTTCAGTTAGCAATGACATATTGTTTTATCCTCCACGCACTGTGTGTCTTTACGCAACCCTTTCCAGGCAGCAGTAGGTGGTTACGGCCGTTTCCCCTCAAAAGGGCGATGGTGGCGGATTATAAGGCAATCATGTGCCGGGCTACAACGCATCCTGTTTTATCGTGACGAGGTGCCCCACCAGGAACTCTTCTGACAAAGCAAAACGGATGCTTCTTAGCGGAAGCATCCGTTTGCCAAAGGAGGTTCACACGAAACGTTCGATTATCCGCAGCCGCCGCTGGTGGGGGCGCGTTTTAGCTGTAGAATCACCTTGGGTTCGTAAACAAATTCATACTGGTGCGGATCTGGCTCCGCGGGGAACTGCCGCGCGCCGAGGGCCGCGGCAAAGGTGTAGGCCAGTTCATCATCGGCATTGGGCACGCGCGGATTAGCCGCCAGGAATTCATCGTTGGCAAAGAGGGCCAGCCAGTTGTTGACGCCGCCCTCCAGAATGTAGACGTTGGGCACACTTTCCGCCTGCAAGATTTTCCACGCTTCGGTAGCGGCAGTTTCATCGTTGCTCATCACAAAAAAGACGGCGTTGGCCGGTTCCAGGTGCAGCGCCGGGACAATCTCCGGGATCTCCGCCAGCGGCACATTCTGCGCATCCAAAATGTGGAACTGGTTGTAATCCGCCTCGCTGCGCACGTCCAGCATGATCACTTTGAGCTTGGGATCGTGTAGGTGTTCCAACATCTCGGCGGGATGCACCTGTACGGCGCGTTCATCCAGGGCCACCGTCTTTTCGTCGGCGATGCGGTTCCAGCGGTCCATTGTGGTGGGCTGGCCAATGATGATGACGGCAACGGCCGTTAACGCCAGCGCGCCGCCCGCCCCAATACGCCATTTTGGCTCGGTGCCCGCTTCCCGTCCGCCAACAATTTGCTCCAGCTTTTCTGATCCCCAAAACATGAACAGGGCCATCAGCACCACCAGCAAAACCACCACGCCAGTAGGTAACCCCAGCCAATCCATCAAAGTGTAGCGTCCCATGTAGGAGGAGTTCCAAAAGGTGTCGAATCCACCTACCGTCTCGCCAAAGAGGAAGATGCCAAAAAAGACGCCCAGAACAAAAAAAATGCCGTCCAGCTTCAGCGTGGCCGCCGCCACCAGCGAGGTGCCGGGGCAAAAGCCGCCAACGATGAAACCCACGCCCATGATCAGCCCGCCGACGATGCCCGGCCACAGGTAGGTCGTGTTGACATAAACCAGGTTGTAATCCAGCAGCCCCACGCCAGAGGCCAGGAAAATCAGGACCATGGCCACCACAATGGCGCTAAACATTACCTTGAGCACGGTCAGTTCTTTAAAGTAGAACTGCGCCGCCAGCTTTTTGGAATTGCCAAACCCGGCAATCTCCAGCACGTAACCAAAGGCGAAGCCGATGATGAGATAGACAACGTACGCTCCCCAATGTCCGAGGAGTTGTGTGAGTGGTAAAGGAAAAGTAGCCATCATTCACCTCAAGAAATTAGCCACAGAGGACACAGAAAAAAAGAGAAATCTGTGTTCATCTGCTGAAAAAACTCACGCAAAGGCGCAAAGCCGTTGAGAGAATCAAAGAAAAAATCTGTGTCATCTGTGAAATCTGTGGTTTTTAATTCCACAGCTTGCGGACGAAGTAAGCCAGGGCGTAGCCGCCGCCAAAGACGGCAAACATAAACGCCCAACTGCCCACAGACAGCACCGCACCGCCGGACAGCGCCTGCCCGGAGGTGCAGCCGCGGGCAAAACGTGCTCCGTAGCCCATCAGCGTGCCGCCCACGAAGGCAGCGGCCCAGCGGGTGCGGGTGGAGATTTGCGGCCCTTTGTTGGTTTCGACTTTGATACGGCCGTTCCGCCACCCCGCCACAAAACCACCCACCACCGTGCCAATCGACATAAACACCACCCAGTTATCCAACGGGTTCTTCTCGCCCCCAGCCATCGTGATCAGGTAAGCATTGCGGTCTACGTGTTCCGGGGCAATGGCATCTTGCACCACCACCAGGATGCGGTTCAGGCCGCCAGACGCACCCAGACCGTTACCCGTCAGGAAAAAAGCGCCAAACAGCACCACCCCCAGCAAAATACCCGCAAAATAGGGGTTGACATAATCTTTAGCTGCGCGTTGGGTCAGCACCCGCAGCCCTTTGCGCGTTTCCGATTTTGGTGAACTCAACGTCGTCATAATCGCGATCTCCTCAAATATTCATCCGCAGATTTCACAGATTACACAGATTAAACATTCAATAATCTGCGAAATCTGTGTAATCTGTGGATATCCTTAATCATGGGCTGCGGCGGGGTCGTGGACTTCCACCTCGTCCCAGCCCAGCATCATCGACTTGATGCCCGCCAGCGGCGTGTGGCCGGTGGTAGTCAGGTACACATGCATCACAATAAAGGTGGCAAACAGCCACGCTATCAGCGTGTGGAACGGCGCCAGGAACAGCAGCCCGCCCAATCGCGCCGCAATCTCTGGCCAGCGCTGCGCGCCCCACATCAGAATGCCAGTGAGGATTTGCAGCGGCAGCAGCACGTTGAGAATGCCAAAGTAGGTCACCTGCTGCAGCGGGTTCAGCTTGCGCTCCGGCACCTTCTCAAACGGGTGCGGATCGCCGCGGAAGATGCCACGCACATAGTACATACTTTGCTCAATCGCCTGGTCGAAGAAACCACGCGGGCGCGGCAGGTACTGCTTAATTTCGCCGCTGACCAGGTGGTAGAACAGCGACAGGAAGGCGTTGATCACCAGGATCGCCGCCAGGATGTTGTGCACCTGCACCATGTAGGCAAAGCTAAACGCGCCAAATTTGTCCGGTTTGTGAATGATAAGCCCGGTGACGATGAGCAGCAGGATGGCCACGGTTTGCAGCCAATGCCACAGCCGCTCGTAGACGGAGTACATGTACAGCTCGCGCAGCTGAGGTTCGCTGGGCGGGCGGCGGCGCAGGGCGGCGTAACGCAGCCCGCCGTGCACAATCACCCCGGCAAACACCCCGAGGAAGAGCACAATGCCAATCCAGTCAATCACGTTCACCGCGTCGTGGCCCAGGATGTAGAGACCCGCCTCGCTGGTGACGAGCGCATAGTGCAGCGCGCCGTCGTCCGTGACGGTGAGCGTGCCGTTAAAGCTGCTGCCGCCGTCGTTGATGAAGGTGGGCGGCACGCCGCCGGGCAGATAGCTGGCCAACACCAGCGGCTGGCTGATGCGCGATTCCTCGCCGTGGCAGGTGGCGCAGTCGCGCACGGCCCAATCGGCCCCGCCGACGTTGTGGTTGATGCTGTACGGCTGGATTTCGCCACTGATGCGCGGGTTGGCCAGCCCTAAATCGACCAGGCGTTCGGCAATCAGGCTAACCTTAGCGTCGCTGTTGAGGATGAGTTCGGGGGTGGTGAGACGGCCGTTCCCATCCCCATCAAACAGTTCAACAATCTCGTCCGCATACGCGTCGCCGTCAAACCAGGCAGCCTGCAAATCTTGCTCGCGCACCGGCCGTTCCGGCTCGCCGTAGACCCAGAACCAGGTGGAAACCAGGTTGTGCGGCGCAAGCGTTGTGCTGCCGTCGCTGTTTTCGCGCGGCAAAAGCACTGGCTCATAACCCGTCACCAGGCTGCCGGATTGACCAATTTCGCCTTCGATGCCGCGATACGCGGTCAGCGGTGTGCCGTCGGCCTGCAAGGTAGTCCAGTCGACCGATTGCAACGCGGGGGCATAAATGTCGCCGATGTGGCACGATTCACAGCTGACGGCGTCCATGTGGCGATCTTTGTAGGGCAGCCAGTTGTGCGTCACTTCGATGCTGTGGCAGTCATCGCAGCGGCGCAGGCTGTTGTCGTACTGCGGGGCGAGCGTGCCCTGGGCGCTGGAGCCTTTGGCAAACTCGTGCAGCGGCCGGTAGAGGTATTCGCCAAAGTCCAAACGGCGCGGATCAAATACCAGGTGGTCGAGCTGATCCGCATCCGTCTCCTGGTAGTAAACCGGGTTATTGAGGGCGTAATGGCAGTCCACGCAGTCGACCACACGCTCCAGGTGAATATCCCACGAGCGGGAAAGCGTCTCTTTGTCGGCCAGGTTCAGGCCGGAGTTGAGCAGCCGCTGTGGCGACATCACCTGCCCGGTGGTGAGGGTGCTCCAATCGCCGGTTTGCAGCTCGGTGAGGGTGAACGGGGTGCTGAGATCGGTGTGCACAACGCCGTGGCAGCTGCCGCAGTTGGCGTTGGTGGGGTCCTGCACGTTGACAAAGCCGTCCCGCAGCAGGCCAGTTTCGTCGAAGGCGGCGGGGTTGTATTGGAAACGGCCGTCTACTGTCTCCGTCACCACCTCTGTGCCCAACAGGGTCGCCGTGCTGGCCCAGGCAAAGTCACCCGCCTGCATCGCGGCGATACGCGCCGCGTTGTCGGCTTCCGGCAGATGGCAGAGGAAGCAGTTCATCTCCGCCACGCCAGATTGCTGCCAATCCCAGCCGACCAGTTCGCCTGTTGCCGGATCCACAATGCTGGCGTCCAGATCATCGGCATCGGCTGCCAAATTCAGCAGCGGTTCGCCGTCCCGGCTGGTGATGGCCGGGCCGCCGCCCACGTGCCGGTCGCTGAAGAGCATCAGCCAGCCGGGAGTGGTCAGGTCTGCCACGTCATCGCCTGCGGGCGTGAGGTAGTGATAAACCAGGGGATTCCACTTGCCGAACGTGCCGGTGCTGATGTCCCAGGAACGGCCGTTGCCCGTCTCTCCCGGTGCGCTTAATTCACTCAAGCCCGCATCCACATGGAAGCTGTGTTCGGCAATAAACTTGGTGTCGTGGCAGGTGCCGCAGGTATTCATGGTGGAGATGGGTGCGCCGCTGTCCAGGACGTTGTTGCCGTTGGCATCCAGCAGGGCAAAGTTGGGGTGCAGCGGCGGGCCAGTGGGTGTGGGATCAACTGGTGTGTCGTCCTGGGCCAGGGTCTGTGGGGCAATCAGCAGCAGCGCCGCCAGCCCCAGCAGAGCGATCAGCCAAAATTTTGTAGTAGGAAGTTGAAATTTTCTAGAACTGTTCATCGAAAATCCGTGTTTTTTACCCTCACCCCAGCCCTCTCCCACAGGGAGAGGGAGCTTGATTCCCTCCCCCTTGCAGGGGGAGGGTTAGGGTGGGGGTCATTTTTTAATCCTGATAAGCACTCGTAAACTGGTCGCGGCCGCCCCATTCCATCGGGTCGCCGAAGTAGCCGAGTGTTTCCCAGTCGATACGGCCGTTTTCGCCGTGGCAGTCCGCACATTGCAGCGCATCTTCCTTGGGCTGCACCATGTGCGACAAATTCCAATACATCACCGTGGGGGCAAAGTCGTACGAACCGCTGAACAACATGCCAGTGGCTTCCGCTCCCAGTTCGGCGGCTAAAGCCCAGTCAAACTCGGCCCAGTAGCCGCCCTCACCTACGGTCTTGGGCTGGATCAGGTAACTGTTTTCCGTGTCGTAAATCTGGTTGCCGGTGTGTACTTTAAACGGCCAGATAAGCGCGTTGGGGTCGTCGATGCTGCCCAGCGGCTCATTGATCTTCGTTGGCTGGGTCGGGTCGATGAGATCGCCCAACAGGTAGCGGTCTGACGTGCCGTTGTACCAGATGTAGTCGGGCATAAAGCCGCGCTCGTAAACAAAGCTGCCCTTGATGCGCAGGTACACATGCGGGTCTTCGGGGATGGTTTCGTCTCCGGCGGTGGACCAGTCCCAGTCCATCTTGGTGGGTTCACGTACGGCGCCTTCCGGAATGTGGCAGGTCTGGCAGGCCACCGTGTCGACGTGGTCGTTGATGCGGGCATCTTCATGCAGCGTGCTGTTGTGGCAGTCGGTGCAGGCCACCTGGTTTTCGCTGTTCACACTCACCGACATGGCCCGCCCCTGAATCTGGTGATCGTCCGTTTTGTGGCAGTCTACACACTGGAAGTCATAGCGGCCCATGTGCACGTCAATCTCTTCCGAGGGGAAATAGAGGCTTTCGTCCATGTCGCCGTGTTTGACGGCGTTGCCGCCGCCGCCGTTAAAGTGGCAGCTGCCGCAGTTTTGCCGTGTGGGGGAAGCCACGCTTTGCGCCGCGGCGACCAGGTCAATCCCATCGGCAGGGCGGCCGGCGGTGCTTTTGCTGTATAGGCCGGTATCGGCGTGGCAAACGAGGCAGTCGACGTTTGCCTCTTCGCTAAAGTCGAACGTCTCATCTTCCCAGCCATAGCCTGCGTGGCAGCGGGTACAGCCCGGCTCGTTGCCCCGGATGCCGATGCAGTAGTTGTTGATCTGGTTGGCCTTACCGATGGTGACCGGCTCGTCGCGGCCCGGCAGCAGCACCGGTTCGCTTTCCCAGGTCCAGTGCACGGTGGCCATCATCTGGTGGCTGGCATCTTCGTGGCATTCCAGGCAAACGGCCGTAACCTCCGGCCCCGTCGCCAATGGCCCTTGAATCAAGTCCGTGTGGTCCGTGTGTGGGATGGGATCGTTCACAAACGCCCAGGGATCATCTGCTTTTACCGGTTCGTTGGGAATCCAAATAAGGATGGGAATGGCGACCAGCAGCAGGGTGGTAGCGAGGCCAACAATCCAAATATATTTGAACGTCTTCATTGGTTCTTACCCTTCAGGGTTGGTTCAGACAAAATCAAAGTGGCTGGATAAACAAACGCATCAAGCGCACCGTCGTCTGATTCAATTGATAAATGCCGCAGAAAGCCCCCCGTAAAACCGGCTTGGTGCGGGAACAGGTTGCTCAGGCCAAAACGTTGGTCTGGCGGTCCAGGGCATCACGCATGATGCGGCGCATGGTGTTCAGCACCTCAATGATGCGCGGATCGGCCAGGCTGTAGACCACCGTCTGGCCATCGCGCTCGGTGAGCACCAGCGAACGCTGCCGCAGCACCTGCAAATGGCGCGATACGGTCGGCTGGGGCATCCCCAAATCGTCGGCCAGGGCTGAGACGTAGCGTGGTTCGCCATGCAAGGCGTATAAAATTTGAATCCGCTTGGGGTCGCCCAACGCCTGGCAAATGTTGGCGTGTAATAGTTCTAGCTCTTCAATCTGGGGAATTTCCATCAGTTCACCTTATAGCTTATGCATCTATTCGCTTATCCGAATACATTGGAAGTATAGGAGATGGGCGGTACAGCCGTTAGCGAGAGGTGTCACCCAGTTATTGTGACAAATGTCACAAACGGACATGCTGTAGCTGGACTTCCGGTTGCTGATGCATGACATAGGCAGACAACCCAAACGGCGGTATGATCTTTTTATGATTCTGCCACGTATTCTGGTTTTCTTGCTCGGGCTGCTGCTGGCAGCATACACGTTTCTTTCCGCCACGCGGACCTTTGTGCTGCCGCGCAGCGCCTCGGTAAAGCTGACCTATCTGGTTTTCACATTTGTGGGCCGCGTGTTCAAACTGATGAGAAAGTGGCTGCCTACCTATGAGCAACAGGATGCGCTGATGGCGCTCTATGCACCGATCAGCTTGCTGCTGCTGGTACCGGCCTGGCTATTTCTCAGCACCGTGGGGTTTGCCGGGATGTTTTGGGCGATGGGGGTCACGCCCTGGCAAGAAGCGTTCCTCCTCAGCGGATCGTCCATCCTCACCCTGGGGTTTGCTACGGCCGATTCCATGCCGCAAACGATTCTGGCCTTTGTCGAGGCTACGGCCGGACTGATCCTGGTGGCCATGCTCATCTCTTATCTGCCCACGATGTACAGCGCCTTTTCACAGCGTGAAGAAGCTGTCTCCCTGTTGGAAGTACGCGCCGGGGCGCCGCCCACAGCCCCAGAGCTGGTCTGGCGGCTGCACGGGCTGGGCAGTTTACAGTCGTCGCAAAATTTTTGGGATCATTGGGAGCACTGGTTTACCCAGCTGGATGAAAGCCACACTTCGCTGGCGGCGCTCGTCTTTTTTCGCTCGCCGCGGGCACACCAAAGCTGGGTCGTGGCTGCCGGGGCGGTACTGGACGGCGCGGCGCTTTTCCTGAGCGCAGTGCAGCGGCCTGAAGACGACCCGCCGTCGCAGGCGCTGGTGATTCGGGCCGGGAACGTGGCCCTACGCCACATTGCTGACATGTTCCAGGTGCCGTACAACACCGATCCCCACTTCCCCGAAGATCCCGTCAGCGTGACCCAGGCTGAGTTTAACGAGGCGTACGACCGGTTGGTGAGCCAGGGGATTCCCATGCAGCCGGATCGAGAAGCGGCGTGGCGGCACTTTGCCGGTTGGCGCGTCAATTACGACAGTGTGTTGGTGGCCCTGGCCCGCCTGACGATGGCCCCAGAAACCCCGTGGCTGTCTGACTTTACCTTTGTGCCCGCCGTGACGGAATTGGGACAGACAAGCGGCCGTTTGCAGAAGGTGCGGTAATCGGTTGCCGGTGAGCGGTAATCGGTGAGGTGGTTATAGTTTGTGAATGGCCTGGAAGGCAAGGTTTGTGTAGCGGGCCATTTTTTCCTCGGCTGCTTGCTGCCAGTTGGGGTCGCGTGCCACCAAACGATCATCGCGGCCCAACGGCACTTCATACAACATGCGTGCCAGCCGGGCCACCCACCAGATGAGCATCAGCGGGTAGTATGTTCGAATCCGGACGGCCGCTGCCTGGTCCCCTACCAGATCCGCGTAAACTTGAGTGACCCACTCCCAACGCTCAGCCGGAACCGCAGCATACTGCGGATGAGTCATCAAGTCCACCATCTCAAACGTGGGATCGCCCCAACCGCTGTTTTCCCAGTCAACCGATGCCCAGGAACCAGAGCGGCGCACAAAATTGAGCGTGTTGGCATCCACCCGGCACAACGCCAACCGGGCAGGCGGTAACTTAAGGCTCAGGCGGGAGGCAGCTTGCACAAGCTGAATTAGCTCATCAGAACGAGCGTGAAGCGGTATGGCTGCACACTGCTTTTGAATATGCTCGACTCCGCTGATGACGCTGTGGAAGTTGATGACGGCCGTTTCCAGCTCCATCTCGGAATTTGCGGGCATCACCTGGGCCAGGGCGGCATAGTGCGCCACCAACAAGCGCCATGCCTCGTCGGTTTCTGGGGGAACGGCCGTCACCTCCCCCTCCAGCCACGTTTGCACCACAACCGGCTGCGCATAGCGGTCTTCGTCCAGCCAGATGGGCTGGGGCGCCAGATGCAAGTCCAGCGCCTGCAAGGCTTTCAGCGCCTGGAACTCACGCCACGCCCGGCGACGGCCGTCGCGGAGGGTGAACTTCACGGCAAAATCGCCAACATCGCCAGAGACTTTGTACAAAATGTTGTTGGCGCCGCCGTGGATTTGCTGGTAGGTGTAAGATTGGCAACGGCCGTCTGGTGGCCAGGTGGCAAGGTGATCAAGTAACGGTTGCATGGGCAAAGTATAGCCTTACTTCTATTCACGTAGAAAAAAGAAAGCACCGCGTGCTTGCGGTGCCTTCTTCAAAAATCAGCCTGGTTTAGGTTTGCCCTGACAAAGGGCACAATGTCACCTTGTCACCCTGTCACTTACACCTCATTCCGTGGGCGGCGGGCTGCCGGTGGTGAAGGACCAGGTGTACGTCTGGCCGTTGGCCACGACGGTGGCGGTGTAGGTGCTGTTGGCCAGCAGCGGCGAACGCGGCATGATCACAATGGCGTCCCGCTCATCGAGGATTTTGCGGCCGGTAGCCTGGGCATAGCTGTCTGGGTTGCTGTAGCTGGATTCGGTGAAGAGGCAGCTTTCGACAACACGGCCGTCCACCGCCAGCGAGTGGCTGGTCACCCGAGGTGTTGTGCTGCCATCCCCCAGCTGCAAGACAATCGGGGCACCCGCCGGGCGCTTATAACCGGAGCAGCTGGCCAGCGGATCGGGCCACTCAAACAGGCTGTGGCGCACCACCCAGGTTGTGCTGCCGTTGCCGGGGAAGTACAGTGGGAACGTGGCGCCGCTGCCAACGCCCTGCTCAGACTGCACGTCCAGCACGGCGGCCATGCGGAAAGTGCCATTGGGCGCGTTGAAGTTGCCGTAACCTACCGTCTCCAGGCCCGGATCAATGATTGGGGTCAGGTGAAATGGAGCGGATATCCAGAAATTGATCGCCCAGGTGTGGTCCGCCTGGATCTGGGTGGTGGCGAAGATGTTGCCGTTTTTGGCCGCCTGGTCACCTTCTGGGGTGTAGAGTGGGTTACTGCTGCTCTGGCTGTGGGCGATGGGGGCATCGTTGAGCACCATGTAGCGGCTGTGCAGTTGGGTACCGTTGGAAAGAGCTGGTGAATTTTGCAGCGGGGTCAGGCCGCCCATCGTGCGAAAGTGATTCAGGTAGGTCAGCCAGCTTTCGGCGGGAACGGCCGTTACTTCCGTGGCGGCGGTGGCTTCCAGATTGGGTGCAGGCTGTGGAGCTGGTGGGTTGGTGAGGAGCTGTTCAGAGATTTCTGAATTGCTCATCCCCGTATTGGGAGAGGGTACGGGAATGGATTGAAGGACGGAGGCCGCATCGCTCCTGGGCAGGGTTTGCAGCCGGGCGGTGGACACGCTGACCCCTGGCGCCGCTTGAACACAGAAGTCCACATGTAGCTTCACCCAGCCATCTTGTTCAGAGACCTTAACCTGCACCGGATTGGTTGAGGTAACACGCCAAAGGGATGGATTGGGAACGGCCGTTACCACCCAGGTGCCTTGTCCCGCCGAGGGCAGACCGTAGGTGCCATTGCTGCCGGTGAAGAGCGTGGCCCGCTGATCGTTGGCCAACGTTACGAAGGTGAGGTCGATATTAGGCACGGGCAGTTCACCCGCGCTGCTGCCGCAACGGCCGTCGCCGTTCACATCTAGGTACACCGTGCCGCGAATGGTGCCGCGGGTAATGCCTGTCTGCATGGCCAACAAATTGCTCGTCAGCAAAGAGGTAATCAATACAATAATGAAGGGAACCGCTATTTTTTTCATGTCTCTTACTCACTCTACGGGAATGCTATTGCGAATTTGGGTGCAAAAGCAGATGGTAATCACAAATCTGTCGATCTTCGTTACGAACCCTAAAAGTGCCTGAAAATTCACGCTTTCCTGGGTGGTGGCTGGTCACAGTCGCCATTCCAGCTTATTTGCTCTAAAATGCGGGGCACATGAAGGAAATAATAACACGGAAAATTTTCTTTACGGCAAACGGGCAGGGTGATTGGGTGGTAACGGCCGTTTCCCACGACACCGATGTTGAAAAGGATATCCGCACCCACCAGGACGAGGCGCTGGAGCCACGCTGGAAAGTGATTGCCCACGATGACCCCATTACCACCATGGAGTTTGTGGTGCGCATCATGGTGCAAGTGTTCAAAAAACCGCTCATTTTTGCTGAAGCGATCATGTGGCAGGTCCATAACGAAGGGCTGTCGGTGGTCGACACGCTGCCCAAAGCCGAAGCCGAGCGACGGGTGAAGATGGCCACAATGGCCGCTCGCCTGGAAGGTTTCCCGTTCCGCTTTACGCTGGAGCCAGCCGACTAAGTAACCCTCTAAAACAACTTACTGAGATTGGGCCAAATCTTAAAGATTGGCCCAATCTAAAAAACGAGGCCACACCTATCCCCGGCCAAACGTTCCCTCTAGGACAATCGGAAGCAGCCATAACCTGGTTACCCATCCCTTTTTCAAACCAACAAGCATATAATCAAACGTCGGTGAGTCGGCTTTGTCGCTGGCGCGCCAACCTTACTTTGGGAGTATTCCATGATTTCTAAACGTCTGGCGTTTCGGCCTGCCCGACCCGCCACAATTGGATCAGCTTATTACGGCTTTTTCTGGCCGATGGTGGCGTTGTATGCGCCGTATTTTAACGTGTATTTGCTGGAGCTGGGTTTTAGCGGCACACAGATTGGCATTTTATCGGCCGTTTTCCCGCTGTTTGCTTTTGTGGTCGCCCCGTCCCTCTCTGCCCTGGCCGACCGGCGCGGTTGGCGGCTGCGCCTGCTGCAGATCAGCCTGGTGGGCTGGGCGGCGGTGCTGCTTTTGTACCGCTTCCCCACCAGCTTTGCCGTCTTTCTGCTGCTGGTGATTGTAGAATCGGCAATGCGCAGCCCCACCCTGCCTATTGCCGACGGCGTGATCGCCCGCATGGCCACACGCCACCGGCTCAACTTTGGTGACATGCGGCTGTGGGGATCGTTTGGCTTTGGCGCCGTCTCCATTCTGAGCGGTGTGGCCTGGCAGCAGGTGGGGTACAGCAACATGTTTCTGGCCGCGGCGGTAGCCGTCTTACCCGCCCTGTTGGTGGCCCGGAAACTAGAGGAGGGCGAGTTGGCGGCGGGAAACGGCCGTCGCTCCGTGCTGGTTCTGATGCAGGACAAAGGGTTGGTGATCCTGTACACCACCGCCTTTTTGCTGGGTATGGCGCTGTTCAGCACCTTCGTTTTTGGCGGGGTCTATGTGACTCAGTTAGGCGGCACCGAAACGCACGTTGGCCTGCTGTTTGGCCTCTCGGCGCTGGCTGAAGTACCGATCATGCGGCAAAGTGGGGCGATCATCCGGCGCCTGCAGGGGCCGCCAACCATGCTGCTGGCCATGGTCTTGTTGGGCAGCTCCCTGCTGGGCCACGCGCTGGCCTGGTCACCCACGGCGCTGATTGTTTTCGGCGTCCTCAAGGGTGCAGGCTATGGCTTGCTGTTTGTGGTGATTGTGCAGCTGCTCAACGAGCGAGCCCCGCTGGGCTGGACCTCAACGGCGCAGTCGGTGTTCCAGGCGGCCTTTTTGGGGTTGGCTCCGCTGCTCACCTCGCCGCTGAACGGCTACATTTACGATCGGTGGGGGCCGAGTTTGTTGTTTGGCATGATGACGGCCGTTATCGGCCTGAGCATCGTCTTGCTGCTGCTGGCCATGCGCAAAAATTGGTTTGCGCCGCACAACTGGCAGCTTGAGTAGGAATAGTGGCTGGTGGCTAGCGGCTGGTACCAGCAACTAGCCACCAGCCACTGGCTACATTGGAGGCGTCATGAAAATCTTGTTTATCGGCGGGACGGGCATCATTAGTTCGGCTTGCGCGCAGCTGGCCATCGAGCGGGGGTATGAGCTGACGCTACTTAATCGCGGGCAGTCCAGCCGCCCCATGCCCGAAGGGGCGCAGCAAATTCAGGCCGACATTCGCGACCTGGCCGCGGCCAAAACAGCGCTGGCCGGGCGTCATTTTGATGTAGTGGTGGATTGGGTGGCCTTTTCGCCAGAGCACATCGAAACGGACCTGGCCCTTTTTGCCGGTCGCACCGGGCAGTACGTGTTTATCAGCTCAGCCTCTGCCTACCAGACGCCGCCCGCCCACCTGCCCGTTACCGAGTCGACGCCGCTGCACAATCCGTTTTGGGCGTATTCGCGGCAAAAGATTGCCTGTGAAGAGCGGCTGATGCGGGCCTATCGTGAAGCGGGTTTTCCGGTGACGGTGGTACGGCCGTCGCACACCTACGACCAAACGCTGCTGCCCATGCGCGGCCGATACACCGTGGTCAACCGGATGCGCCAGGGCAAGCAGGTGGTGGTACATGGCGATGGCACTTCGCTGTGGACACTGACCCATCACCGCGACTTTGCCAAGGGCTTTGTTGGTTTGCTGGGGCATCCAGCGGCCGTTGGCGATGTGTTCCACATCACCTCGGATGAACTGCTGACCTGGAACCAGATTTTCCAGCAGGTGGCGGCCGCCGCTGGGGCTGAGGCGCAGCTGGTTCACATCCCCTCGGCCACCATCGCCCACCACGATCCAGATTGGGGCAGCAGTCTGCTGGGCGACAAGGCCCACAGCATGATCTTCGACAACAGCAAAATCAAGCAGCTGGTGCCCGATTTTGTGGCCACCATTCCGTTCTGGCAGGGGGCACAAGAGATCATGGCCTGGTACGATGCCGATCCGGCGCGGCGAACCATCGATCCTACCTTTGATCAGCTGCTGGACGAACTCATCACCCGCTACGACCCAACGCACCGTTAAAGATGCTCGCTCTGACCTCAGTTCCGCTGTATTGTCGCCTCGGCGCTTCGCGCCTGGCGACGCTTTTTTAGAGGGGTTTTTTCAGTTTTGGGGGTGGAACATCCCAAAACTGAAAAAACCCCAAAATATTTCCCACACGGGGTGCGCAGTACCCTCGTGCGGGCTAAAGGTTTGGTGTCACAAGGCATCATGGCGGGAAAAATCTGGAAAGGAGCCTCGCTTAATTTTGACTCAATCTCAAAATCGAATTGTTGTCAGGCGCATTGCGCAACAGGGACCGCTGCGCTAAACTTGCCGCTTTGGATGAATTCCATTACTTTCGGGCCGCACTGCGTCATTCATGAATGATTTTGTCCACCGCAGTTTTGCGTAATTTTCTGGAGAGATTTTTTTGTTGTTACCTTTATTGAAAACAATGCGTCCCCGCCAGTGGACCAAAAACGGATTTGTTTTTGTGGCCCTGTTTTTTGATGGCAAGCTGCTGCAGCCAGAAAGCCTGCTGCCCACAATTGGTGCGTTTTTGCTGCTGTGCCTCATGTCTAGCGCCGTGTACATCATGAACGACCTGGCGGACATTGAGAACGATCGCGCGCATCCTGTTAAGAAAAATCGGCCGTTACCGGCGGGCACCCTTAACCCGCGAGTCGCTTTGATAGCGGCCGTTTTGTTTGCCGTCGGTAGTTTGGCGGCGGGATTTTGGCTGAACTGGCAGTTTGGTTTGGTGCTGTTGGCCTATTTGCTCAGCCAAATCGCTTATTCGTTTTGGCTGAAGCACGTGGTGCTGCTAGACATTTCCATTGTGACGGCTGGTTTTGTGCTGCGCATTGCCGCTGGCGTGACGGTGATCGACGTGCAGCGGTTTTCGCCGTGGCTGTACCTGTTTGGCGGCTTTTTGGCGCTGTTTATGGTGCTGGGCAAGCGGCGGCACGAGCTCACCCTGTTGGGCGACAATGCCGACAGCCACCGGGCGATTCTTAAAGAGTACAATCTCGACCTGATTGACCGGATGCTGGGTATGGTCACCACCAGCGCCGTGGTGTCGTACAGCCTCTACACGTTTCTGGCCGAAGGCTTGCCAGAAAACCACATGATGATGCTGACTATTCCCTTCGTGCTGTATGCGATTTTCCGCTATCTTTACCTGATTCACGTGCGGGCGATGGGCGGCGCACCGGAGGATATTTTGCTGCGGGATCGCTCATTTCAGATATCGCTGGTTGGTTTTGCCATTGTGGTGTTCCTCACGCTTTATATTTTTGGAAGATGATTGACTTCAGTGCCGTCACCGAAGCGACGGCTCCAGGCAAGATTATTTTGTTTGGCGAACATGCGGTGGTGTACGGCCGTCCCGCCATCGCCGCCCCCATTTCCCAACTGCGCGCCAAAGCCACCATTACCCATTCATCGAGCAACAACTGCTATATCGTCGCCCCGGACCTGAACCGGCACGACCGGCTGCAAGACCTGCCACCCGACGACGCCCTGGCCCTGGCGGCGCGGCAGGTGCTGGACGCCGCGCAGATCGCCTGGCCGCCAGATGTAACCATTTACGTCAACAGCCAGATTCCCATTGCCAGCGGCATGGGCAGCGGAGCGGCCATTGCCGCCGCCATCATTCGTGCCCTGGCGCAGCATTTGCAGCGCCCCGATTTGCTGACCAACGAGCGGGTTTCGGCGTTAGCCTACGAAGTGGAAAAGATCCATCACGGCACGCCCAGCGGCATCGACAACACGGTGGTGGCCTACGAGCAGCCAATCTGGTTTGTGCGCCAATCGCCGTACAACCAGATTGAGCCGTTTACGGTAGCAGCGCCGCTGCGCTTTGTAGTGGCGGACACGGGCGTGCGCAGCAGCACCAAAATTGCCGTGGGCGATGTGCGCCGCCAGTACAATGAGCAGCCCGCCAGGTTTGCCCAGATTTTTGATGCCTGCGGCCGTATCGCCCGAACCGCGCGTATGGCCATCGAAACAGGCAGCGTCACCCAGGTAGGCCAGCTCATGACCGAAAACCACGGCTGGCTGCAAAAGATGACGGTATCGTCGTCGGAGCTGGACAGATTGGTGGCGGCGGCGCTGGAGGCGGGCGCGCTGGGCGCCAAGCTCAGCGGCGCGGGGCGTGGCGGCAATATGATTGCCCTGGTAGCGGATGATGGGATGGAAACGGCCGTACGCACCGCACTGCACCAGGCCGGAGCCAGTCATATTCTCACCACCATTTTGGCGTAAAACGGCCGTCTCTTTTCCCCCTATCATTCGATACCCTTTTGATTTACTCTTGCCCAAAAAATTGTTGCAGCCCGCGCTTGCGGGTTGAGTTTACTCCCCAGTCCCGCACAAATACTTCCTCACAGTTATCCTTTGGTATACCTGGTTCTCCGGCCAACAACGGTATGATGCTGCCTATCAACAACTTTTGTGTCATCAATAAAAAGGAGAATCACATGAATTCAATCACCTCATTCATCAAACGCTTTCCCCAGGCAGTTTTTTGGGCCATCGCCTGGTCCACCTTTTTCTTCGGCTACTTCATGTATCTGCGCACCCGTTCCGAAATATGGCAGCTCCTCATTTTAGGCCCTTTTCTGGGCGGGATATTGGTCACAGGCATCGCCGACGGCCGTTCTGGCCTGAAAACATATTTTGCTCGCATTGTGCGCTGGCGGGTCCCCGTTAAGTGGTACGCTGTGGCCCTGTTCCTGCCTTTCGTTCTGCGGCTGGCTGCATTTGGTCTGACCGTTGCCTCCGGTGCAGAAACCATCGTCAATCCGGAATGGGCCTGGGGCGACATATTCTTTAACCTGGTTATTGTCATCTTTGTTATCTCGCTGGGTGAGGAACCGGGTTTTCGTGGGTTTGCCCTGCCTCGTTTGCTGAACGGCCGTTCCGCCTTAACGGCCAGCCTCATCCTGGGTGTATTCCATGCCATCTGGCATCTTCCGCTCTTCATCACCGGCGCCCAGCCGCCTATCGTTTTCCTTGTCATCCTGGCCGGGGCCGTCTTGAACACCTGGCTGTTTAACAATACCAACGGCAGCGTTTTGCTGACTATAATTATGCATACATCGGTTGACTTTCAGGTGTATGTCTTCAACCCTTTGTTTACCGAGGCAGATGCGGTGACGCACACTTACTGGCTGGTGGCGGCTTATGTGGCAACGGCCGTCATCCTCCTCCTGGTGACCGGGAAAAATCTGTCTCGCAAACAGGAAATCCAAGCCGAGCAGGTAACCACAACTGCGCCATTGGCAGCCAATTAATCGATACTTCGTCATGACCGTAATCCCAACAGCCTCATTTTCCAGAGTGGCACAGAGGATTCACCTGAGCTGATTGAGCAGCTCCGCCTCGGCAAATAAATAGAGTAGGGTGCACTTGTTTTGGCTCTCAAATTTTGAAATCCAAGGCAGGTGCACCCTCACAAAACGGAGGATTATCATGGCAGCACCGAGCCACTATGTGGTAGATGTTCGCGGGGTCAAAGAAGTTGCAATAGCCGGCACGGCCGATTTAGCCTTTTGGCGTGACAGGTTACAAGCAGAAGGTTTATATCCCACCAATGACAACGGCCGTGCTGCCGTCGTCATCAGCGCCACGGATCTCAAATGGATGGGGATACGCTTCAATGAGTTATCGATTTCAGTGCACGTTTCCAGGCAGGCAGACGGCCGTACCGTTGATGGCGTTTTTCTGGTTCATGCCTTCAACTCGAAACCTCTCCTGGCCCTGATGGAAAGAACGTTTTTCCAGACGCCTTATTATGGCGGCAGCATCTACGGCGTCACAAAAAGTCTGCCCCAAATGCAGCTGTGTGCCGGGCAAACACTGCTGTTTCAGGCAAGCATGGTTGGGCAGCGTCTACCCGAGCAGCAGAAGGCGTATTTGTGGGAAGGACCCATTTATCTGCCCACGAAGCAAACCAAAAAGAAACAGGCAGGTCGCTGTTTTTACGGCCGTATCAGTGGGTCTACCAAATCTTATCCCTTTAGGGTTGAAGACCATCTCTGGCTGCCTTTACCACCGGGAGACACTGTTTTTCACTGGCTGCGTGAATCTAACTTTCAGGCGGCAGAGTGGCAAGTTCGTCCGCAGGCTCGGCACGCCAAATCAAAAACCATGAACCAGGCCTCGCCCGACCACTTAACGACCACTTTCGCAGGATCATAAGGAACAGCAAACTGATGCAAAAAGTTATTATTGTTGGCGCGGGGATTGGTGGCTTGGGTACGGCCGTTGCCCTACACCAGGCAGGCATTCCCGTCACCGTCTACGAACAGGCAGAAGCGATTGGCCAGGTAGGCGCCGGGCTTACCTTGTGGTCCAACGCCCTGCGCGTGCTGCGCCGCCTTGGTCTAGCCGAGGCCGTCATTGAGGCCGGGGCTGTTATTGAAGAAGCACAGATACGGCAGGCAAACGGCCGTATCCTTTCTCGTTCCTATCCTGGCCAATTGGCCCAGCAGCTAGGCGAACCTACTGTTGCCATTCATCGGGCCGACCTGCACCGTATTTTGTTGGCCGCTTTACCGCCGGATGTAGTGCAGTTGGGTGCGGCTTGTACCGGCTTCAGCCAGGACGAGCAGCAGGTGACCGTGACTTTTGCCGACGGCCGTTCGGCTCAGGCCGATTGTCTCATTGGTGCCGATGGCCTCAATTCCGTCATTCGCCAGCAAATCGCGCCCCAGGCCAAAACTCGCTATGCCGGTTATACCGCCTGGCGTGGTGTGGCAGCCGTTGAAAGCCGTGTGGCTCGGGGCCAAACCTTTGAGGCCTGGGGACACGGCGCACGCTTTGGCGTCGTCCCTTTGAGCAACCAGCTTGTCTACTGGTTTGCCACGGCCAACATCCCTCCCGGACAAAGACAAGAAGCCAACAGCCGGAAAGAAACGCTGTTGCGCCAGTTCAAAGGCTGGCATGATCCTATCCCACATTTGCTGCAAACCACGCCAGCCGAAGCGATTCTGAACCATGATCTTTACGATGTGCCACCTTTTACTGGCTGGAGCCGGGGCCGCGTTACCTTATTGGGCGATGCAGCCCATCCCACCACGCCCAACCTGGGACAAGGCGCGTGTATGGCCATCGAAAGTGCCTACATCCTGGCTGACTGCCTGAAAGAACACGCCAGCCTCGCCGAGGCTTTGCGGGCCTACGAAGCACAGAGACGGCCGCGTACGGCCGTTATCACCCAACAATCCTGGCAAATTGGGCGCATAGCCCAGTGGCAAAATCGGTTTGCCTGCTGGCTGCGCGATGGACTGCTCAATGCTGCGCCAGACCACCTGCTGCAAAAACGGTTGGTGCAAACCACTAATTTCATGATCTAACCAACGCAATATTTTTTGACGAAAAGGAGCACGTGATGGCTACGCCTACTTCTTCTAACTCATTGACACTTCCGACTGCCCGGATCAAACAGGCTCAGAAACTACTTTTTCTCATCAACGGAGTGCTGCTTACATTCATAGGCACAGTGGCTGCGCTGAGTGACTTTATCGCCTACCAAACTGGGAATGGGCCGCTAGGGGCAAAGTTGTTCAATGCACCGTATGCGGTGAGTTTTTTCGAGCTGCATGGGCTGACGGCCTTTTTTGGCATTCTTCTTCTCACCATGGCCCGGCGTACGCTAACGCCCAACTGGCATCTTGCCGCCGCCGCATTTCATCTTTTTTTAGCCGCTGGCATTATGATTTTTTGGCAGGGAGCGGTGGCGTGGGGTGTGGCAACCGCTGAAGCCGTCACGGCCGTTCTACACGCAGCTTTTGCCGCGGCGCACTGTCTGCTTTATGTGCGGGTCAGCAGATCGGCTGTTATTCGTTAATTTATTTTGTGGGTCTTCAGGAATTCAGGGGGTTTACAATCGCGTGATGCGTGAAACGTGAAACGTGTCCAGAGAGACATCACGTTTCACGCTTCACGTTTCACGCCAAACCCCACGAAATCCCAAAGAGCCTCTTTTGCTTCCTTCCCCCATCCTTTCTGCTCCTATATACTCTGCATGTGTCCGATTTACTCTTGCAGACAAAACTGTTCCGCCCCAGCTTACGGCCGTCTCTCATCACCCGCTCCCCACTGATTGAGCGGCTCAATACAGGACTGGATTATGCTCGTTTGACGCTTATCTCTGCCCCGGCCGGATTTGGCAAAACGACGCTGGTGACTGCCTGGTTGGAAACGCTCAACGCCGAACAAGCAAATATCGGCTGGTTGTCCCTGGATCAAAATGATAACGACCCAATACGTTTCCTCTCCTACCTTATTGCTGCTTTGCAAACGGCCGTTCCCAGCATTGGCGAAACGGCCGTACGCTTTCTCCAATCGCCTCAGCCTCCAGCCGCCGAAACCATTCTGACCCTGCTCATCAACGATATTAGCCAGGTTGGCCAACCTATCGTCCTGGTGCTGGACGATTATCACGTAATCGCCGCGGCCTCGGTTCACCAGATACTTGCCTTCTTGCTAGATCACCTGCCGCCGCTTTTTCATCTTCTTATCACCACTCGCAGCGATCCCCAGCTGCCGCTCTCCCGGCTGCGGGTTGGAGGCCAGATGGTTGAGCTGCGCGCCAATGATTTGCGGTTTACCCTTGAAGAAGTCAGGCTGTATTTTCCTCAAGTTATGGGCCTGGAGCTGTCTGGTGAGGAAACGACCGCCCTGGAGGAACGCACCGAGGGCTGGATCGCAGGCCTGCACCTGGTGGCGCTGGCCCTGCAGAGATCTGCCGATGTGCCGAAATTTATCGCCACCCTGACTGGCAGCCACCGTTACATCATGGATTACCTGATAGATGAAGTGCTGCAGCAGCGGCCACAAGGCACCGAACAATTCTTGCTGCAAACCGCCAACCTCGACCGGGTCTGCGCCTCCTTATGCAACGCCATCACTGGCCGCACCGACAGCCAGGACATTCTGGAACGGCTTGAACAGAGCAACCTGTTCCTGGTGTCTCTAGACGAGGTGCGCGGCTGGTATCGTTACCATCACCTATTTGCTGACGTTCTCCGCTACCGCTTCCAGCGCAGCCAGCCTGAAGCGCTGCCCCAACTTTTCCAGACAGCCAGTACCTGGTTTGAAGATAACGGCCTGATCGAGGAAGCTGTGCATTATGCGCTGCAGGGGAAGAACACAGCGCAGGCCGCCCGTTTAATTGAACAGGCGGGCCCGAGCATTGTTTTTCAGGGTAGGGTGCATACCCTGCAAAGCTGGTTGGCTGCCTTCCCCCATGAGGCAATGGCCATCTATCCTGTCCTTTCTCTATACCAGGCAGCCGGGCTTATCTTTACCGGTCAGCTGGAAACGGCCGAACGGCATTTGCAGGATGCCGAACAAAACGTCTCGACAACCTTGCCTCCTGAACAAGCCCGTGTTGTCATGGGCAACGTGGCGACGATGCGAGCCGACATCTACCGGATTCGCGGCGATCTCGACCGTTGTTTTGCCGTTACCCAGGAAGCTTTAGCGCTGCTCCCGGCAGCAGGCGGAATGGCGCTGGAGTTGCATGCCACGGCCCAGCTCGACAAGGCTCGCGTTTACCGGCTGGATGGCAACGTCAGCCAGGCACGAGAGCTGCTGGCCAAATCGGTCATTGACCCCATCATTGACAGCGGCAATAGTTTCGCCACCCTGAACAGCATCACCAACCTCGCCTATCTTCAAACGCTGCAGGGGCAGTTACAACAGGCACGGCGTACCTACGGCCGTGTTTTTGATCTGGTTCAGCAGCCAGAACTGCTGCCGAATTTATTTGGCAGCGCCTTTTGTTATATTGGCCTGGGCGACCTGCTGTGCGAGCAAAACGATCTGGCAGCGGCGGAACAGTATCTGGTCGACGGGGTTGCCCTGGTTGGCGGTGCTATGATCGTCGAAGCAGATGTTGTAGTTTGGGGGCACGCGGCTCTGGCCCGACTGTATCAGGCGCAGGGAGATGCGACCGCAGCCAACGCGACGCTGGCCGCCTTTACCGAGATAAGCCGACGGCGACCGATGGCTTCCCGCGTGTTGCAGCAGGCTAAAGCGGTACAGGCCAAGTTGTGGCTGGCGCAAAATAATCTGGCTGAGGCAGTCCAGTGGGCCGATACATTGGCCCTGAATGATGAGGAACTTCGCCTGTTTCGTTATGAACATGAAGCGCTCGTTCTGCTGCGGGTTCGGCTTGCCCAGGCGCGAACCTCTTCTGATCATCACGCCCTGCCAGCGGCGGACCAGCTTTTGGCTCAGCTGCAAGCAGCCGCCGAGCGAAACAATCGCTGGCAAAGTGTTTTGGAAATTCTGATCCTACAAGCCCTGCTCCGGCAGCTGATAGGTGACGTAGACGGTGCGTTGAGCAAACTGGAACAGGCATTTATCATCGCCGAAGGGGAAGGGTATGCGCGTCTCTTTCTAGACGAGGGAGAGCCGATGGCATATCTCCTGCGTACTGCCCTTTCGCGCGGCATTTTTCTGGCCTATACCACGCGGCTGCTGTCTGCTTTTACTGTTTTGTCGACGGAAAATGATCCGCCGTTGTGGTTAGAACGGCTCAGCGACCGCGAGCTGGAAGTGCTGCGCCTGGTGGCCGATGGCGCTTCCAACCGCGAGATTGCTGATGAACTATTTCTGGCGGTGACCACCGTCAAGAAGCACATCAGCAACATCATGAGTAAACTGAATGCCAGCAGCCGCACCCAGGCGGTGGCCGAGGCACGTACCCTGGGTTTGCTCTAATCTTCTAAAGATACATCCTCCGAATACTTCTTTCGTATACCCGCCTTACGCCCCTCTCGCTGTTATCCTGTGGTCATCTTTGAAGGTGACTTATGAACAGGACAGCTATGACACCATTTCCCGTATATCAGATTCGTATTGCCGGTTTGTTGGACGCTTCCTGGACGGAGTGGTTTGACGGTTTAGCAATTACCTATATCGCTGATAACGTCACCCTTTTGACTGGCCCGCTCCCAGACCAGGCGGCGCTGCATGGCGTGTTGAACAAAATCCGCGACCTGGGTTTGACTCTGTTGTCGGTGACGGTGGAAACGGCCGTCAACAAGGACACCCAGCAACAAAACGAGGATTTGCGGTCATGATCTTTCTTGGACTTTCACTGACAGCGCTCTTTTTAAGCATCGGTTTGCTGCACGTTTATTGGGCACTTGCCGGGACAGGGCAATCATCCGCCGTGATTCCCAGCCAGGATGGCCAATTGAGCTTTGTACCCACGCCGACCCAAACAATCTTGGTGGCCCTGGGCCTCTTCATGAGTGCCTTGATTGTGTTGGGAACGGCCGTCAGCTTTTGGCGGTTTGGGCTGCCGCTGTGGCTGTTCAAAGTAGGTCTGTGCGGATTAACGCTGATTTTTACCCTACGAGCCATTGGCGACTTTCACTGGGTTGGTTTCTTCAAATCAGTTCGTCACACCCCTTTTGCCCGCAATGATACCTGGTTCTATTCCCCACTTTGTGCAGGAATTGCTGTTGGTTGTGCTGTATTGAGCATTTTGTCGTGAATAAACAGCCTGCACAGGCAGGCAAACTAATCGCCGATCTCAATGAATGCGATTGGCTGGGAGAAAAGTATGTTTCAAATTTGTCTGACCTCAAAAAAGCGGGGCTATTTTTATACCTCTTGACGGCAGAGGACATAACATGAGTGAGTTTACTCTGAGAATAGTGATCGTCCTGCCAGCAGCTATATTTTCCGGCATCGTCTTGTTTTTAGCATCTGTTTTGCGGCGTACCTTTCGCCACCTAACCGAAGCGGAATTTTTCGCGGTTTTTGCCCAAATTATCCAATATGGCAGACGGTCAATCATGATCAACAGCCTGGTTTTGATTCCACTCCTATCACTCACCATCTATGTTATGACGGTCGGGATCAAAGATGGTCTGTTTATCGCTGGTGCCTCTTTGTACGTTGTTGGTTCCTTTGTGTTGTCCCGTTTACTCAATGAGCCAAACTACACAAAGTTGCTGTCCAGCAATCCTGCCAATACCGCTGCTATCGGCGTACTCAGAGACAAACTGAACCGGGGCAACGTCGCCAGAGCTGTTTTATCCACAGCAGGTGTTTTGGTGATGGGTCTGTCCCTAATCTTGAATTGAACTGAGGAGAAAAAACAGTGAACAGAATAACATCTCTAGTCAAGAAATATCCCACAGCAGCCTTTTTCATCTTGACCTTTGTTTTATCGTGGGGTGGGGGTCTGATCACAGACACCGTCTGGGAAGCTACACAGTCCGTTCCCCTGACTTTACCCCTTGCACTTCTGAGCGCGGCACCTTTATCGGCCGTATTGATTGTTAACGCGGTGCTCGGTGGGAAAGCTTCAGTATCGGCGCTCCTGCGCAAATTCACTATTTGGCGGGTGGGCTGGCGCTGGTATATGATTGCGCTCTTCTTACTACCAGCGTTGGCGCTGGCTGCAATTTACCTGAACGTTTTATTGGGCGCACCAGCGCCTACAGTTGCTGCGTTTGGCTCATGGTCGGCTTTGCCAGGTGCATTTGCATTACGGCTGGTTAATCCTTTCGATGGCCCAATGTTGGAGGAACTGGGCTGGCGCGGCTTTGCCCAGACACGTATGCAAAAGCACTACACTCCTCTAACTGCCAACCTTATTTTGGCGCTCCTGGTGACGCTCTGGCATTTGCAGTACATCCCTTCCGGCGGCTATGCCTGGATATATGTGCCAGCGACGATTGCTTCGACGATCTTATATGGTTGGGTTTATAACGCCACGGGGGGCAGTGTGCTGTTAACCCTCATGATGCATGCAACTGAACCGCTGCTCTGGGTGAGCTTCACGGGGGCAGATGAGACGCGGGCCATGGGGATTCGGGTGTTAATTTATGTCGTAACAGCTACTATTGTCGTGTTGCTGACTGGCAAAAATTTGGGGCGTAAAGAGGCGGCCCCAGCGCAAACAGGCCTGGATAATATAGCTGTGTCTGCGTCAGCTTGAGAATTTGGCAAAAGGCCAACCCAATTTACTGAACCAGAATTAACCAGATAATGAAAGGAATTGAAAATGGTTGCCCAAACTACTGCACCTATAAGAACTGCCCCTCCCTTGGCAAAGTCACAGCCGAGAGTGATGAATATCCAAAATGTAAGCAAACAATATAACAAACAGAATTGGGGCTTGCGTGACTTCACCCTTGAGATCGGGCCTGGTGTGCTTGGGCTGCTCGGCCCTAACGGCGCGGGTAAATCGACCCTGATGCGCATCCTGGCGACCATCACCAAAGCCACATCGGGCACGGTCACCTGGAATGGGGCCGATATTGCCCGTTCGCCCAACCAGCTGCGTGCTGTGCTGGGATATTTGCCGCAGGATTTTGGTGTTTACCCGAATTTGACGGCCGTTGAATTTCTCCAATACATGGCGGCCATCAAAGGCCTGGATGCCAAAACGGCAAAAAGAAGAATTGAGGAGTTGTTGCAGGTAGTCAATTTGGTTGAAGCGGCGAAACGGCCGTTAGGCAGCTATTCCGGCGGCATGAAACAACGTGTGGGTATTGCCCAGGCTTTGCTCAACGATCCGCAGCTGCTTATTGTCGATGAACCCACGGTTGGCCTGGACCCCGAAGAGCGCGTCCGGTTCAGGAATCTGCTGTCAGATTTGTCGGGCGAGCGAATTGTCATCTTATCCACCCATATTGTTTCCGATGTAGAAGCGGCCGCAACGCATATCGCCCTCATTAACAAGGGGCAGCTGCTGCGCCAGGCTGCGCCTGAGGAACTGCTCAAGGAATTGGAAAATAAGGTCTGGGAGTGGAAAGTATCCAGCGACGAGCTGCTTGCGCTCAAGCAAAAATATATCGTTAGCGGCACGATTCGCCGGAGCGATGGGGTGCAGGTGCGCGTGGTCCATGCCGATAAACCCAATACAAACGCCAACAACGTCTCACCCAACCTTGAGGATGCTTACCTGTACATTATCGGGGGTGGAGCATGAACCAGGCGCGGATCACCTACCACATTGCCCGTGCCGACTTTCTGGAGCGGGTACGCCGTTATAGTTTCCTTATCACGCTGGGTTCGGTCGTTTTTGTTGGCTATCAGGTTGCCATTGGCAATCTCAATATGCAGGCGGGTGACTACCGGGGTGAATACAATTCAGCCTGGGTTGGCAGCATGATGGCCATCATCGCCTCATTCTTCCTCGGTTGGTTCGGCTTTTATCTTGTCAAAGGCTCGATTGCCCGCGACCGCCAAACGAGCGTTGGCCAAATCATGGCCGCCACTTCCCTCACTCGCCCACTTTATACTTTTGGTAAATGGCTTAGCAACCTGGCCGTCCTCATGGCAATGGTTGTTGTTCTGGCTGTTGTTGGCATCGGCTTACAACTATTGGCTGGCGAGAGTTACCGCATCGACCTGGTGGCTTTCCTGCCTCCACTCCTTTTCATCGCCTTGCCCATGTTGGCGCTTGTGGCTGCCATCGCGGTTTTATTTGAAAGCGTTCGCTTTTTGCAGGGTGGCTTTGGCAATATCCTTTATTTTTTCATGTTTGCCTTTATCTTCCCCTTAGCCGACTGGCTGAGTAACCGCAATCCGGCCCTGGAGCCGCTGGGATTTGCTCTTTTGCAGCAAAGTATGAACACCGCTGCCAAAGCTGAATTTCCGGAATCCACTGGCGGCTTTGTTTTAGGCTCAACGGGCATTCCCATTAAAGGCATTTTTCACTGGTCCGGCGTAGATTGGACCACGCACATCGTCTTGAATCGCCTGCTCTTTTTGGCGATGGCCCTGGTTTTAGCCCTGGTGGCTGCCTTCTTATTTGACCGGTTCGACACGTCGCTTGGAAAACCCGATAGGAAAAAGCGCGTCTCTCAACTAGCACAACCTGAAGCTGCGGCAGCCAAACGAGCAGCCCCAGCCATCCGCCTGACACCGTTAAATGCCACCCCAAATGGATTTGCTTTTGCCCGGATATTTTTCCTGGAACTTAAACTTCTTCTCAAGGGAGTGCGCTGGTGGTGGTTCGTTGGGGCGGGCGGTCTGTTTATCGCCTCGCTAACCAACACACCAGAAAATGTTCGTGCGTTTGTCCTGCCCATTACCTGGCTCTGGCCAACCCTGATCTGGTCCAGCCTGGGAAACCGTGAGCTGCGCCACAACGTGAGCCAGATGGTCTTTTCGTCGGCCTTCCCGCTCATGAGGCAGCTTCCGGCAGCCTGGCTTGCGGGATTCACTGTAGCCGTGGTGACAGGTAGCGGTGCTGCGATTCGATTCTTGGGTGCGGGGGACAGTGCCAGTTTGCTCGTCTGGGTTTCGGCTGCGTTGTTCATCCCTACCCTGGCTTTGGCGCTCGGTGTTTTGAGCAACGGCCGTAAGCTGTTCGAAGTCCTCCATGTCTCACTGTGGTATCTGGCGCTGAACAAGGTGGCCGCCGTAGATTATTTCGGTGCGAATAGCAGCGGCAATGTGGGATTCTTCATGCCGTTAACCCTTATCCTGCTCGTCATTGCTTTTATTGGCCGGGCCAGGCAGTTACAAAACTAGCAGCCAGGCCCAGCCATCAAGCTGCTGCCGGGTTGGATCAGGTTCACAAACGGCCGTACCTTTTCTGCCTGCTTTGCTTTATACTGACCCTGTGTCCAACTTGCTGTTGCAGACCAAACTATTTAAGCCTTCCCTGCGACCGGCCCTCATCAACCGCACGCATCTCATCCACCGGCTGAATGAAAGCCTGGGTATAGGTACACTGAGCTTTGCTGTCCGGCTTGTGCTGGTCTGCGCCCCGGCCGGATTTGGTAAAACGACACTTGTTTCTGCCTGGCTGGCTCACCTGGCCACCGCCAACGCACAGTTCTCAGGCGGCGTGACGGCCTGGCTGTCACTCGATGAAAGCGACAATGATCCAATTCGCTTCCTCACCTATTTAATTGCTGCGCTGCAAACGGCCGTTCCGGGGTTGGGGGAAACGGCCGTAAAAGCCCTCCAATCGCCTCAACCGGCCTCCCCAGAAACAATTCTCACCCTGCTCATCAACGAGATTAGCCAGATTGACGTCTCTATCGTCCTGGTACTCGACGATTACCACGTCATCACCGCACCAGCCATCCATCAGGCGCTGGCATTTTTGCTTGAGCATCTGCCGCCGCAGCAGCATCTGCTCATCACCAGCCGCATCGATCCGGCACTACCCCTATCCCGACTGCGTGCCTACGGCCAGGTCACCGAGATTCGCGCCGATGATTTACGCTTCACCTCGGACGAAGTTCAACTCTTTTTTAACCAGATGATGGGCCTGACCTTATCCAATGAAGAAATGGCGGCGCTGGAACAACGAACAGAGGGCTGGATCGTTGGTTTGCAGTTAGCGGCTTTGTCCTTGCAAGGTCGGGCTGACCAGGCTGACTTGATCGCTGCCTTTACCGGCAGCCACCGATTTGTCATCGATTATCTGACCGAAGAAGTTCTGAGCCAGCAGCCTGATTCTGTGCGCGAATTTCTGCTGCTCACCAGCATTTTAGATCGCATGTGCGGGCCGCTCAGTGATGCCCTCACACAAACTGGCTCGGGCCAACAGATGCTGGAATATCTTGAGCACCACAACTTGTTCCTGATCTCGCTTGATGACAGGCGCCTCTGGTACCGTTTCCACCATCTGTTTGCTGAAGTCCTGCGCCAGCGCTTGCAAAAAGTATACCCGTCAAGCTCGTTTGAATTACATCGTCGGGCAAGCTCATGGTTTGAACAGAACGAGTTGGTATCGGAAGCCATAGAATATGCGTTAAAAGGACAAGACTGGCCCAATGCCGGGCGGTTGATCGAAGCCAATATCGACCAGGCCCAGCTGCGCGGTGAGGTGGCTACATTGTTACGCTGGTTAGCCGTTCTGCCCGACGAGACATTTCAGACGCATCCACTCCTTGCCTTGACCCACGCCTGGCTGTTAGTCATCACTGACGAATTTACGATTGCCGAACGAAGGTTAGCCACTGTAGAAAAAATTGTTCGTTCCGATTCGACCCTGGATAGCTCCACACAAACCATGTTGTTGGGTCAGGCTGCCTTTGTGCGCACGCTCCGTGCCCTTATGCTTGAATACCCAGGTGAACGTACCATTGCCACCGGACGGGAAGCATTAGCACTCCTACCTGAAAGCGATCTGGCCAGACGTGGATTTGTCACCTTTACCATTGGCTGTGCTGAGTATATCGATCTGGGTGATATTCCCGCTGCTGAAAAATCGTTTCAGCGGGCATTGTCCCTCAGCCATGCTGCCGGTGACGCCTTAACTGAATTGATGACCTGGGCTCACCTGAGCCAGGCATTGATGATCCAGGGGCAGATTCAAGCCGCAGAGGCGCCGTGTGACAAAATAGTTGAGAGAGCGGCGCAATCAGAGTGGGAACGGGTTCCGGCCGTGGGCTTGAGTAAGGTGATGCGTGGGCGAATTCTTTATGAACAAAACGCTTTGCAAGCCGCAGAGGAATCGTTGACACAAGGCATTGCCGAGGTAGAGCGATATGCGTTAACGCGTCCTGTCATTCTTGGCCATATTCTCCTTGCCCGCGTCAAGCAAGCACAAGGTCAGAGCAGCGAGGCGCGGGAACTATTAGACCATGCCTGGTCGGTCATTCAAAAATACAACCTCAAGCAGATTACCATTCCAGTGGCTGCCTACCGGGCAAAATTACTGCTGGCCTTTGGTGATTTAGGAACGGCCGTACAATGGACCAGAGAGATTGAACCCACAACCCACGGCTCGCTCAATCCTGCCTTAGAGTATGAGCATATGGCCTTGGTGCGAGTGCACATGGCGCAGGCGCGGCTGGTTGAGGCGCAGCAGCTGTTGGCCCGCCTGCTGCCGCTAGCCGAGGCGGCCGGCCGCGTGGCTCGGATCATTGAGATGCTGCTGCTCCAGGCAGTGATTGCCGCCAGGCTGCAAGATGAAGCCCAGGCGATGGCTTCGCTTGAACGTGCTCTGGTCCTGGGCGAGCCGGAAGGGTTTGTCCGCTCGTTTGTGGATGAAGGTGAGCCGCTGCGTTTGCTGCTGTTGGCTTACCGGGATCAGCTGGCCAGGCCCGCAGAGGCAAAATCTCGCCTGCTTGCGTATGCCAACCGCCTGTTAGCAGCCTTTTCCTTCCCCAACAGCCAGCCATCACCCCAACTTGATCCCTTCCTTGACCCACTCAGCGACCGCGAGCTGGAAGTGCTGCGCCTGGTAGCCACAGGTGCTTCCAACAAGGAGATCGCTGACCAGTTATTTATCGCGGTGACTACAGTAAAAAAGCATATCAGCAACATGCTCGTGAAGCTTGACACTCCTAATAGAACCCAGGCCGCTGCCCGCGGGCGCGAACTGGGTCTACTCCCCTAATCCCCAGCAAATACTCCCTCACAACTATCCTTTGGTATACCCGATTTTCCGTCTAACGGCCGTATGATGCTGTCTATCAACAACTTGGTGTCTACAGCACAAAAGGAGAATCAGATGAATTTAATCACCTCAGTCACCAAACGCTATCCCCAGGCAGTTTTCTGGGCCATCGCCTGGTCCACGTTTTTCTTTGGCTATTTTATGTATGTGCGAACCGGCTCTGATATGTGGCAGTTCCTCATCTTAGGTCCATTTCTGGGCGGGATACTGGTCACTGGTATTGCCGACGGCCGTTCTGGCTTAAAAACGTATTTTGCTCGAATTGTCCGCTGGCGCGTCAATATTAAATGGTATGCCGTGGCGCTGTTACTGCCATTCGTTTTGCGGCTGGCAGCATTCGGCCTGACGGTAGCTTCAGGTGCCGAAACCATCGTTAATCCCGAATGGGTCTGGAGTGACATTTTCTTTGACTTGATCATTGTTTTTTTTGTTGTCACGCTGGGTGAGGAACCGGGGTTTCGCGGTTTTGCCCTCCCTCGCTTGCTGAACGGCCGATCTGCCTTAAAAGCCAGCCTCATCCTGGGTGTATTACACGCTTTCTGGCATCTACCGCTTTTCATTGCCGGGGAGGAATCACCCATCATTATTTTCGTCATTTTGGCCGGAGCCGTTTTGAATACCTGGCTGTTTAACAACACCAATGGCAGTGTTTTTCTGGCAATGCTGTTCCATACCTCAGTTAACCTTCAGGTAGGTATTTTCAAACCGTTGTTTACCGAAGCAGATGCGGTTACGCATGCTTATTGGCTGGTGGCGGCTTATGTGGCAACGGCCGTTATCGTCACCCTGGTAACGGGGCGAAATCTGTCCCGCAAACAAGAAATCCAGACTGGGTCAGGAGCACCCGATCCACAGCTAGCCGCAAATTAACAGGCAGTTAATCTACGGATTTTTATCCGTGTCATCCGCGAATCTGTGTCCCATTTTCAAGGAAGATGACATGAGCGCAAGCTCAACACCATCAATGAAAATCAGCAGGTTTCGCAGATTTACCAGATTTTATCCGCGTTTATCAGCGTTAATCCGCGGCCTATTTTCAGGAGAAAAAGCATATGAATAGTGAACAAATGGTGATTCAAACAGCAGGCCTGAGCAAGCAGTACAAAGGCGTCAACGCCTTACAAGGTCTTAACCTGCAAGTGGCTCAGCACTCCATTTTTGGCTTTTTGGGGCCAAATGGGGCCGGTAAAAGCACAGCCATCAAGCTGCTGCTGGGGCTTATTCAACCTACTGGCGGGCGCGCCACGCTCTTTGGTCTGGACAGCGTGAAGGACAGCGTGGCTATCCGGCAGCGGGTGGGCTACCTGGCTCAAGACCCGCGCTACTATGCCCATATGACCGCCCGTGAAACGATGCGCTTTGCCGCCCGCTTTTTTTACAGCGGTCCCAAAGAGGCCATTGAAGCCCGCATTAAAGAAACATTGGAGCTGGTGGGGCTGCAGGACAAGGCCGACCGGCCCATTAAGGGTTTTTCCGGCGGCGAGCGCCAGCGGTTGGGCATTGCCCAGGCGCAGGTTAATTATCCTGACCTGCTCATTCTGGACGAACCGGCGGCCGCGCTGGACCCGCAGGGGCGGCGCGATGTGCTGGCGGTAATGGAGCGGCTGCGCAAGCACACCACCATCTTTTACTCCACGCACATTTTGGATGACGTGCAGCGGGTAAGTGACAGCGTGGCTATTTTGAATCATGGCCAGCTGATTGCCCAGGCGCCGATTGAGCAGCTTTTGGCGGGCGGCAGCGGCGTGGCTTACTCGCTCACGGTGTGCGGCGATGGCCAATCGGCCCAACAGGCGCTGTTGAGTGAACCGTGGGTGACGGCCGTTGCCCGCCAAGCCAACCACACAGAAACCACCCTACAAATCAACGTCACCGATGAAGCAGCGGCCGAAACACAGCTGCTGCGCCTGGTGCTGGCCGATGAGGCTACGGCCGTTACCGCCTTTGGTCGCAAAAAATACAACCTGGAAGAAATCTTCCTGCAAATGGTAGATGGAGGAATCAAACAATGACAACTGTAATTCATACGAAAGAAGTGAAAGAAGAACGGCCGTTGCAGCCCATAGCGGCTGGTGGCTGGCGCGGTGGCCTGGGCAACTTGCTTAGCAAAGAGCTGGGGCAATGGTGGCGTACGCGAATGTGGTGGGTGCAGCTCATCATCTGGGTGTTCATCTTAAACGGCGTTTCGACGCTAGTGATGATTGAGGATTCGCAGTCGGCTGACATGACGATTGTTCAGCAGTTGACCGATGTGGTGCAGGTCTTTTTGTTGATGGGGGCCACGGCCATCAGCATTGGGGCTGTCAGCACGGTTCAGGGAGCCATCGTGGGTGAAAAGCAGTTAGGTACGGCGGCCTGGGTCATGTCTAAACCGGCTTCGCGTTCGGCTTTTATTCTGGCGAAGGCTGTGGCACATGGGCTGGGGTTTTTGGTTACGGCCGTACTCGTCCCTGCCATCATTCTTTTCAGCCAAACCCGCCTGCTGGTTGTCCTACCTTTATCCTTGCCGTCTTTTCTGGGCGGCGTTGGTTTATTGGCCCTAAGTATGCTCTTTTATCTGGCACTGACGTTGATGCTGGGCACCTTGTTCAATAATCGCGGCCCCATTACCGGAATTGGCGTAGCGCTTGTACTCAGTGGGCTGTTTATGAAAGGCATGTTTCCCCCAACTGCGTTGGCGGTGACCCCCTGGCTGCTGCCAGACATCAGTGCCGCCGTGACGTTGGGCGCACCTTTGCCGGACTATTGGTACGTGTCGGTTGTGATTTCTGGCTGTTGGGTGGTGCTGTTTACGGCCGTTGCCCTCTGGCGCTTCGCCCGTGAAGAATTTTAAGCTGCCCTATTACGAGAGAGAAATGTTATGAACAGGTTTTTCAATTTCCGCAAATCGTTGTTCCGCATAAATGCAGCCTTCCTGTTGCTCATGGGCGGTGTCTTTATGGTTCTTGATTACGTAGGTTTTCGCATGGGCGTGGGCCTTATGGGTGAAGCATTACACGGCAACGTCCTTGCCGTCGGGATGCAGGAGGCTCACGGATTAGCTTTCTTATTTGGCCTGACAGTTCTTGTCCTGACGGTGCCGGACATGCGTCCTTCCTGGCACCTTATCTGCGTTGGTATCCATGTTTTGCTGGGCGGCAGCAATCTGTTGTATTGGGATGGCGCCATCGAATACGGCATCGTTGGACCAGAGATTGTGGTAACCAGCATTCACGGCCTATTGGTTTTGTTACACCTGGCAAGTTATTTCCTGGTAAGAAATGAGGCCGGAAGCCGTCATCAGCCAGCCTAAGGAAAACAAAATGTCAACAACAATGCTCAACGCCCGAAAATCAGAAGGCCGCCAGCAGCGCCTACTGCGCATCTTTTCTTACCTGATCCTGCTTGTCTCGCTTTCGGCCTATGGCTTTTGGCAAGCTGTCTTGCCCATCGCCCCGGCCAGCCTGATCCTGGGACAGATGGGGGTTCTGGCTGTTTTGCTGCTGGTGGCACAGTTATGGCCCGTGCTACGGCCGTTACGCCACTTCATCCTCATCGCCCTCCTGGTAAACGCCATCACCGGGTGGCTGATCCCTCTTGTACGCAATACTTCCCTGTGGGCTGGCTGGTTTGGCACCACCAACCTCACCTTCTGGCAGGCTAACGCTGGCGAGCTGTTCCTGAAGCTGGCAACCACCTTGCTGGTCATCGCGCTGCTATTGATTGCGGGCTTTCGTCGCACCGATTTCTTTCTGGTGAAGGGGCAGCTGGACGCCCCGGTACAGCCCGTGCGCGGGTTGGGTATGAAAACCGGGCAGCCCTGGAGCGAGTACGGCCGTAACTTCGCCCTGCTCACCTTCATCATCATCCTGGCGGCGACCCTGCTGCCCAACCTGGCCCGCTTTGGCCTGGACAGCGTAGGGCAGGCGCTGCCGCTGCTGCCCGCCGCGCTGCTTTTTGCCGCCATGAACAGCATCTATGAAGAAGTGGTGTTTCGCGCCGCGTTTCTGGCGCCACTGGTGCCGGTGATTGGCCAGGGCCACGCGTTGGCAATCACCATTTTGTTGTTTGGCCTGGGCCACCTCACAGGCGCCGTACCCAGCGGCATTGTGGGCGTTTTGCTGGCCGGTTTTTTTGCCCTGGTCATTGGCAAAGCGATGTTAGAGACCAAAGGCATTGTCTGGCCCTGGATTTGCCATTTTGCGGCGGATACGGCCGTATTCATCTTCCTGGCCATCGCCACTACCGCCGGGGCAATACAATAATGGAGGTTGACATGAGGGTAAACAATTCTGCCCCATCCCGATTTAAGCAGCATGGGCTCACAATTTTCCTTGTATTGACTTTTGTTATTTCGTGGACAAGCTCTCTTTTAGATATGCCTTTGGTCTTTGTATTCAGCCCTTCTATCGTCGGCATCATCCTGGTACGAACAACATATGATCGTGAAAAACGGCGTGATTTCTGGCGTCGGATCGTCGACTTTAAACGCATCTCCGTAAGCTGGTATCTGCTCATTGTTCTGCTCTTCCCCACCTTGTTGGCGATCTCAATATTCTTAGATGGGCTGCTTGGTGGCACAATCCCTGCCTTCCCCAATTTAGCTCGAATTGCTGAACAACCATACCTGGTTCCGCTGTTAATTTTGGAAGTGCTGGTTCGCGGACCACTTTCAGAAGAGCTAGGCTGGCGTGGTTTTGCTCTGGAGACTGCTCTCAGCAAATGGGGGATTCTCCGTTCTGGCTTGATGATCGGGGTCTTCTGGTGGGCCTGGCATTTACCACTGTTCTCCTGGTCCACTTATGGATCTGCTCACTATCAATGGGGCTGGTTTACACCGATGTTTTGGGGTTTTCTGCTTAATGTCATTGCGCTTAGCCTATTGATGACTTGGACCTACCGGCAAAATCGGGCAAGCATTCTTTCGGCAATTTTGCTGCACTTTTTCTTTAACTTAACGTTGGGTTTGGCTCTACCCTTTAGCGAAAATGTGTTTTTATTTCTCGGGATCTTGCTATTCCTGACCGTTATGCTCATCGTCTGGCTCATGGCGATTCAAAAATAAAATCGGTAATAAACTTGATGCTGAATCGCCTTAAATGAACCTGAAGTGTATCCGCTGGTGTTTACCGATTTAATTTCTTCAGGTTCATAAGCCAGCCGTCCCAGCTGGAGAAGTTTCTCTAAATCTCTAAATTTTACCCATATTCTTTTTCTGGAGGGAAAACATAATGAACACCATTACAAAATTAGCAGGACAACCATCACACCGTAGAGCATCATGGCAGCGTTGGCTTACACGCGGATTAATCGCCCTGGCCTTTATCCTGGTCGCCCTGGCCATGACAGGTGCCAGCTATCAGGCAGTAGCTGCCCGGGCAGACATGCGCAATTATCCACCGCCCGGCCAGTTAGTGGATGTTGGCGGCTATCAGCTCCACATCTACTGTCAGGGTGAGGGCAGCCCCACGGTGCTTCTGGACGAAGCCTCGATCGACACTGTTTCTGACTGGGTCTGGGTACAGTCGGAAGTCGCCCGCACAACACGTGTGTGTGCTTATGACCGGGCGGGCCTGGGCTGGAGTGACCTCAGTCCGTCGGCCCCAGATGCTGAACAGAACACGGCTGCGCTCCACACCCTGCTGCAAAAGGCGGGCATTGAAGCGCCTTACATTCTGGTGGGCCATTCCTTTGGCGGCCTGTACGCCCGTGCCTTTACCGAGGAACACGCCGACGAAGTAGCCGGCCTGGTGCTGATTGAAGCCTTCCATCCTGATAACCGGACGCGCCTGGGGCTGCCAGAAACCATGCCAAATGCGCCTGACGAAGGGCAGATCGCCATAGGGCAGTTTCTTTCTCGCTTTGGCTTCTTCCGCCTGGTCAGCTTTATGCCGGTCGATGCAGTTCTACCACAGCAGCAGCAGCAGGAACTTCGTGCCTACTACGCTTCGCCCAAGTATCTCGATCAGGTGCGCGCGATTACCGGCGCTTTTCCACAGCTTCTGGCCCAGGTTCGTGAAACAGGCGATCTGGTGGACCTGCCGCTGACCGTGGTTTTGGGTACAGCCAGCGAAAACTGGACCGGTGAGATGCGCACCATGCAGGATGAACTGACAGCACTTTCGTCGAACGGCCGTCAGTACCCCGTAGAAGGTGCCGACCACCTCTCCCTGGTACATAATGAGGAACACGCCCGGCACACCACACAGGCAATTCTGGAAATGGTCGAATTAGTCCGAACCGATTGACCACATGATGCGGCAGATTTTTGCCCATGTGCAAGGTCATCGGGCAAAATCTGTTGAGATGGGTCCGCCCACAACGCTATTACAAAAAATTGGAGAGTCTATCATGATGAAAAATACACCTGCTTTTATTCGGCTGCTTATATTATTTTTGACCTTGCTCGTCAGCATAGTGGCCACAACCCTGCTGTTTACGCTGGGGCTTATTTTGATTGAGTTTCTGCTGTATCCGCTGGCGTTGGGAATTAGCGCTTTACTGACGGGGTTAACGGCCGTTTGGCTAACCAATCGACTCAGCCATGACAACTTACAAACGCCGGTTGCTGCCGTGGTGAGGTGGTGTGAGGCAACGGCCGTTTTGTTGACACTCCTCCTGATATTGGGGCAGGCAGCGGATTGGCTGCCCTCTCCACCCATCTTCGTTAGCAGTGGTTCAGCGATCGTTCTGGCCCTCGTTGCCACATACTCCGCTGGACAACTGCGCCGGGCAGCTCCTGTGGAGCAGCCATCTGCACGCCGCATTGCCGCCTGGCTCGTCATCGCGTTCCTGGCGATACCCCTCGTTCTGCTTGTCGCCTCGCTTTTTGGCTGGGCCGGAGCATAAGCCGGTGCCAGACATTTCCAAATCTTGATTTGCTGGTGGTTTTCCCCCGTAGATGCCTTCCCTAAAGGTTATGATACAATTGATGGTTCACACATCAGCTGCTGGTGCCTCAGCCTAATTTGGGCACTGTTTCCTGGAATATTTTGCGGCTTACTTGGTATTCAGGAGTTACCATGACTCAACAAGAAGGAACCCTTGGCGTGATAGATATTTCGACAACGGCCGTTACCACCATCGCCAGCCAGGCCATCAACCAATGCTACGGCGTGGTAGGCATGGCCAACAAAAACCTGGCCAACGGCATCGCCAACCTGCTCTCGCGCGACAGCAAACGAGGCATCAATGTCGTGATCGAAAACAACGAGATCAAAATTGATGTCTACGTCATCGTCGAGTATGGCGTCCGCATTCGGGCCGTCGCCGAAAGCATTCAGCACACCGTCAAGTTCCACGTCGAAAAAGCCCTGGATATGACCGTTAGTGAGGTCAATATCTTTGTGCAAGGTTTACGGATGGGCAAAGAAAACAGCTAATTACCCAATTACCCAATTACCTAATTACAAAAAGTAATAATGTAATTGGGTAATTAAGTAATTGGTCGTTCGGAGAAGATTTCGTGACACAAACTCACCTACAAGAGGCGACCCAAACCGCTCCGCCCCCGAAATGGTTACAATGCAACGGCCGTCAACTACAAAAATTAGCCTATGCTGCCCTCACCTGGCTGGAGCAAAATCACCAACACGTTAATTCCCTCAACGTCTTCCCGGTACCCGACGGCGACACCGGCACCAACATGCTGCTGACGATGAAGTCGGCTTACGGCCGTGTGCAAAACAGCGAGGAAGAACATGTGGGCAAGGTAGCCGAACAGCTGGCTCACGGCGCCCTCATGGGCGCCCGCGGTAACTCCGGCGTCATCCTCAGCCAGATATGGCGCGGCCTGGCCAAGGGACTCAAAGGCAAAGAAACCTTCGACGCCGCCGATCTGGCCCACGCCTTCCAAACCGCGGCCGACACCGCCTACAGCGGCGTCATGAAACCTGTCGAAGGCACTATCCTCACCATCATCCGTGAAGGCGCCAGCGAAGCCGCCGACGCCGCCAAAAAGAGCCGCGACCTGCGCTTTTTGCTGGAGCGTGTGCTGGAACGGTGCAAACAAGCACTGGAACGCACGCCAGACCAGCTGGCCATTCTCAAGCAGGCAGGCGTGGTGGATTCCGGCGGGCAGGGGCTGGTTTATATTTTTGAAGGTATGCTGCGCTACGTGCATGGCCTTATGAATGGGCTGAACCTTGCCGCCACCCCCAGCAGCAACAACGTGGGACCTCGCCATCAGGTGTCGGCCCAGGAGCTGGCCATGCCCGATGGTGGTGAGATCGAAAATCCCTACGACGTGCAGTTCATTTTGATGGGCCAAAACCTGAATGTGAACGAGGTGCGCCGCCACATCGACGCCATGGGCGACTCCACCGTGGTGGTGGGCGACGAAACCACTATCAAGGTCCACATCCACGTCAAAGACCCCGGTGTACCGCTCTCTTACGGCATCAGCCTGGGCAAACTTACCGACGTGGTGGTGGAAAACATGCAGATGCAGATGGAAGAAATTGTGCAGGCCCCGGCAGTGGTGGCAGCGGCAACGGCCGTTCCCCTCATCAAACCCACCGTACAGCCGGGGCAGGTAGGTATAGTCGCCGTGGCCGCCGGTGAAGGGCTGGCCGAAATCTTCCGCAGCATGGGGGCTTCCTTTGTCGTCAGCGGCGGGCAGACCAACAACCCCAGCATCGAAGAGCTGTTCCAGGCCATTCAGGACGTGCCCACCGACAAGGTCGTCATCCTGCCCAACAACAAAAACATCATCCTGGCCGCCGAAGCCGCCCGCGATCTCAGCCCTAAACACGTGGCTGTGGTGCCCACCAAAACCGCGCCGCAGGGACTCAGCGCTATGCTGGCACTCAACCCAGATGGTGAACTGGACGAGACGGCCGCAGCCATGGCCGAAGCGTCGGAACAGGTTGCTACCGGGGAGATCACCCGGGCCACCCGCTCCGTTACATTGGACGGCGTGACGGTGAACGAGGGGGAGTTTATTGGATTGGTAGACGGCCGTTTGTGCACTTCTGGTCCGGAATTGGCGGGGGTGTTAACGGCCGTGCTCGCCGCCATGGAAATGGAAGACCGCGAACTGCTCTCGCTCTACTACGGCCAGGACATCTCCGAAGAAGAGGCTGGCGAGCTGGCCGAACAAATCGAAGCGCAGTACGAAGAGATTGAAATCGAACTCCTGCCCGGCGGCCAGCCATACTATTTTTACATTTTAGGGGCAGAATGACCCCCTGCAGAACCTCCCGCAGGCTTCGGCCAACAGCCACCACTTAAACCAAACCTGCGGGAGGTTGTTTGTTGCTCTGTGAACCCAAGAACCATTGTATGACCATTAAAATTGTCACCGACAGTGCCTGCGATGTGCCGCCCGAACTGGCTCACCAATTCGATATTACCGTCGTGCCCGCCTACATCAACGTGGGCCAGGCCAGCTACCTGGAAGGGGTAGAAATCAGCCGCGAGGAGTTTTACAATCGCCTCGCCAGCTTTCCGCACTACCCTACCACGGCCGCTCCGGCCATCGGCGCCTTTACGCAGCAGTATGAACGGCTCACCGCCGCCGGCGCCAGCCAGATTTTATCAATGCACATTGCCCACGATCTGAGCGCCATCTACAACACGGCGCGTGTCGCCGCCGCCTCAGCCAACTGCGCGCCCGTAACCCTGTTCGACACCCGCCAGATTACCCTGGGGGCTGGCCTGCTGGTGCTGCTGGCCGCGGAAGCCGCCGCTGCCGGGCAGAATCTGGCCGAAATAATCGCCATGCTCAATGAAAAGGTAAGCCGCACCCGCGTCTTTGGCATGATCGATTCGCTGGAGTCGCTGCACCGCAGCGGGCGCGTCAGCTGGGCCCAGTTTGGCATTGGCTCGCTGCTGCAAATCAAACCCATCCTGATGATTGCCGATGGCGTCATTTCCGCCGCGGCCAAAGTGCGCACCCGCAAACGGGCCCTCAGCCAGATGCTCAAGATGGTCTGTGAGCTGGCCCCTTTTGAGCGGCTGGCCATCATCCATGTCAACGCCCAGGAAGCGGCCGAAGAGCTGTACCAGCTTTCCAGCGACCTGTTTAGCAGCCTTTCCGGGGCAATGCCGCTGATTCAAAGTGTGACCCCAGCGGTAGGCACCCATTTGGGCGTAGGGGCGGTGGGTTTTGCGGCCGTTTCTGCCCGGCCAGCTGAGTAAATTTGATTGGACACGATCCTTTAGGATAAACTCGTTCACATGAATAAAGCATTGAATCGATTGCAGCGTGTATTGGATTTAGAAGCCAGCCAGGGATACAAAAACAAGGCCGTGGTTGGCGGCATTCGTCAATTTGCCACGTTTTGGGTGGGCCAGGCGCGCGATGCGGCCGTAACCGAGATGGATAAAGTCCTGGTGGAACAGGTGGCCGAGGTGTTGGCCGATTACGGCCGTCTGCCCGGTACCGAAGCGCGCGCCAAAGTCATCGAGCAGCTGCAAGCCAAATTACAGCAGCGCCAGGCCCAGGAGCCGGAAACCGCACCCGCCCAGGCTGCCCCACCACCGCCACCGCCGCAGCCCAAACCGGAAAAACGGTCCGAACCGCAAGCCGCAGCCAGTCCGCCGCCACCCAAAACGCGTCCCCAGGCGTCCCCGTCACCAACCCCAGCCGAAACCCAGCCAGCGCCAGCTAAACCCAAGAAGCCGGGCAAGTGGGATCGCCGGGCCGCCCGCCAGGCCATCGAACCGGACCCCGAAGGATTGGCCCAGTCGGTGACGGCCGTCCACGGCATTGGCCCCAAGCTGGCCGAACAGTTTGAACGCCTTGGCGCCTCCACCATTGAAGATTTGCTCTACCTCTTCCCCCGCCGCTTCGACGACTACACCCTGCTGAAACCAATCCACAAGCTGGTGTACGGCGAAACCGTCACTGTCATCGGTACCATTTGGGAAACCCGCGCCCGTCGCAGCCGTAACAACCAGGTCATTGTCCAGTCGGTCATCAGCGATGGCACCGGCAAGGTGCAGGCCACCTGGTTTAACCAGCAGTGGCTGGCCGATAAGCTCAAGGCGGGCATGCAAGTCGTGCTCAGTGGCAAGGTGGAGCAGTATTTAGGCCGCCCCGTGTTTAATTCGCCCGAGTGGGAACCGCTGGAGCTGGACCCGCTGCGCACGCGGCGTATTGTGCCCATCTACCCACTCACCCAGGGGCTGAGCAGCAACCGCATGCGCGACATCATGCGCAGCGTGGTGAACCATTGGGCCGCCCGCGTGCCGGACCCGCTGCCCGCCAGCGTACGCCACCGGCAAAAGCTGGAGTCGTTGCCCGAGGCGCTGCAGCAGCATCACTTCCCAGACAGCCAACACGCCCTGCATGAAGCGCGCCGCCGCCTCATTTTTGATGAGCTGTTTTTGCTCCAGCTTGGCATGCAAAACTTCCGCCGCGAGTGGCAGTCGCAGCCGGGCGTGGCGATTGCGGGGGATACGGCCGTCCTCACCGAGTTCCAAAACAGTCTGCCCTACACCCTCACCAGCGCCCAGCAGCGTGTCATCCAGGAAATTGCCGGGGATCTGGCTACCAGCACCCCCATGAACCGCCTGCTGCAAGGCGACGTCGGGGCGGGTAAAACCGTCGTGGCCGCTGCCGCGCTGCTGCTGGTGGCCAAAGCCGGTTACCAGACCGCCCTCATGGCCCCAACTGAAATTCTGGCCGAGCAGCACTTTAACGGCCTGCAGCCGCTGCTGGCCCCGCTTGGCCTGCGCACCTGCCTGCTCACTGGCAGCACCCCCGCCGCCGAGAAGGCCCGCATCTACGCCGACCTGGCCACGGGCGATCTCGACCTGGCCATTGGCACCCATGCGCTCATCCAGGAAGGTGTCACCTTCCGCAATCTGGCCCTGGCCATTGTGGACGAGCAGCACCGCTTTGGCGTGGATCAGCGGCAGGCGCTGCGCGACAAGGGTCCAGCGGGGGGCGACTTCAGCCCGCACCTGCTCACCATGAGCGCCACGCCCATTCCGCGCTCGCTGGCCCTGTCGCTTTACGGCGACCTGGACCTTTCCATTTTGGACGAGATGCCGCCGGGACGGCAGGAAATCACCACGCGCTGGATTCGCACACGGGAGCGGGAACGGGCTTATTCGTTTATTCGTCAGCAGGTGGAGAACGGCCGTCAGGCCTACATCATCTACCCGCTGGTGGAAGAGAGTGACAAGGTGGATGCCAAAGCGGCCGTTGCCGAATACGAGCGGCTGCAGGAACGTGTTTTCCCCGATTTGCAGGTGGGGTTGATACACGGCCGTTTGTCCAGCAGCGAAAAAGAAAGCGTCATGCGCGCCTTCTACGAAGGCAAGCTGAATATCCTCGTCTCTACCTCCGTCATTGAAGTGGGGGTGGATGTGCCCAACAGCACCGTCATGCTTATCGATGGCGCCAACCGCTTTGGCCTGGCCCAGCTGCACCAGTTCCGCGGGCGCGTCGGGCGTGGAGAGCACAAGTCGTACTGCATCCTCGTCGCCGACAGCGACACCCCAGACGCCACCGAGCGCCTGGAAGCCCTCACCCAAACCAACGACGGCTTTGCCCTGGCGGAAAAAGATTTGGAGATTCGTGGACCCGGTGAATTTTTCGGCCGTCGCCAGAGCGGCTTACCCGAGCTGCAGCTCGCTTCCCTGCTAGACATGGACATGCTCAAAGTCGCCCAGACCGAAGCCCAGGCCATCGCCGCTGAAGATCCCGACCTGGCTCAGCCAGAACACCAGCTGCTGCGCCAGCGTGTGGCCCGCTTCTGGCAAAACGCCGGAGACGTTAGTTAATCAACCCACCAACTTCCCGCAGGTTTTAGCCAGAAGTATGGTCGATAAAAAGCCTGCGGGAGATTTTTCACCACAGGAGTAACCGTTTGATTACAGCACTTTACACAGGCACCTTCGACCCGGTTCACTATGGCCACCTCGATCTGATGATTCGTGGCGCAGGCTTGTTCGACAAGCTCATCGTCGCCGTTTACGATCACAAAATCCCCACCAAGTCACTGCTCTTTTCCGTAGATGAACGGGTGCGGATGATTGAAGAGGCTTTAGAGGAAAACAGACCGGAAAACATCCTTGTCACCAGCTTTAGCGGGCTGGCGGTAGACTTTGCCCGCAAGATAGGCGCCACTGTATTTGTGCGTGGGCTGCGCGTGTTCTCTGACTTCGAGTTTGAGTTTCGCCTGGCGCTGGCCAACAAAAGGCTGGATCCCACCATCGAAACCATTAGCCTGATTACCCATGAGGATCATACTTTTTTGAGCGGCACCACCGTGCGCGAAATCGCCTCGTTGGGCGGGGATGTCAGCAGCATGGTGCCGCCCAACGTGGCCGCCGCCCTGTACCAACAGTTCAACGGCAAAAACAGCGATTCGTTCAACCGGCCGGTGCCGTTGCGTGATTAATCGTTTAACCACTATAATAACGGCCGTCTGTGGCATAAAAACCGCTTCTTCGTGAAGAAAATGGGATAACCGTATGGACATTCAACATCTGGTCGATCGATTGGAACAGGCGCTTAACGATAGCGCGCGCATACCGCTCACAGCTAACCTGATTGTGAATGAAGACCGCATCTTCAGCATCATTGACCAGATGCGTGTGGCCGTCCCCGAAGAAGTGAAACGGGCCAACCGCATCGAGGCTGAGAAAGATCGGATTCTGGCCCAGGCCAAGGAAGAAGCGGAACGCATCCGTGAGCTGGCCAAGCAGGAAGCAGGCGAGTTGGTCAAACGCGACGCCATCACCATGTCGTCACAACAGCGCGCCGACAACATTTTGGAGCGCGCCCGCCGCGATGCCGAAGCCCTGCGCCACGACGCCGATGCCTACGTGATGGAAGTGTTGGTCAAGTTGGAGGAAGATTTACTGCGTTCTTTATCCGTGGTACGCAATGGCCTCAACAAAGTGCAGCGTGAACAGGAAACGGCCAGCGTCCCCAACGCAGATTAGCGCTGTCATGAGCTGATATTCCGCACGAGGGTGCTTCGCACCTTGTGCGACGATAGACCAAAGCAGTTAACTCATTTCCAAATTTCGCGTGTTGTTCCATTGGAAATTTTCTTGACAGTCGAGCGGGCAAGGCTATAATTGCCAGTCGCGGCAAATTTGCCGCTTGTTTTTTGTTGAGAGCCAAATTATCAGCAGGGATTTTGTCTGAAAAAGATAAATAAGCCTGAATTTAGTTTAGAGAGGATGTTGTCATGGGTGCTGTACCAAAGAAAAGAATTTCCAAAGCGCGCCGGGATCGGCGTCGGGCGCACGACGCGCTGAAGACATTTCACCTGGTGGAATGTCCTGACTGCGGCAAGATGAAGCGCTCCCACCATGTGTGCCTGGAGTGTGGCAAGTACAACGGCCGTCAGGTGTTACCGGTAGCCGAAGCGTAGTTTCTGAAAAAGAGGCCGTATTTTGCGGCCTTTCTCTTTTTTACCCTCAATTATTTTGGACATTATCAAGTGAGCAGTGCATATCTTTTCCCTGGGCAAGGGTCACAGCACGTGGGCATGGGGTTAGAGCTTTACCAAAACACCCCGGAGGCACGTGCTGTTTTTGATCAGGCCGATGAACAGCTTGGTTTTGCCCTATCCACGATTTGTTTTGCAGGACCGGAAGACACGCTGACCGATACCGTTAACCAGCAGCCTGCGCTGTTTGTCACCAGCCTGGCGATGTGGCAGCGGATGCAGGCGCAGGGCTGGGCGATGCCTGCTTACATGGCCGGGCACAGCCTGGGCGAACTGTCGGCGTTAACGGCCGCTGGTGCCCTCTCTTTTGCCGATGGGCTGCGGCTGGTGCGGCAGCGCGGCGAACTGATGAAAGCCGCGGGCGAGCGTGAGCCGGGGGCAATGGCGGCGATTTTGGCGTTGGATATTCCCACCGTTACCGCCATTTGTGAACAGGCCAGTGGGGAAAACGGCCGTTCCGTCCAGGTGGCCAACGATAACTGCCCCGGCCAGGTAGTGATTTCCGGTGATGAGACGGCCATCAGCCGCGCTATGGAGCTGGCCGAAGCGGCCAAAGCGCGCAAAGTGGTCCGGCTGCCCATCACCATTGCCGCCCACTCTAAACTGATGGCTTCGGCGGCGGAAGCGTTTGCCCAGGCGGTCGATGCCACGCCGATCCAGGCGCCGCAGGTGCCCGTCATTGGCAACGTCACCGCCCAACCGCTCACCACACCAGACCAGATTCGCTACGAACTCAAAGCGCAGCTCACCGCCGGTGTAGCCTGGACCGATTCCATGAACACCCTGCTGGCGCAAGGCGTGGACACCTTTGTGGAAGTCGGGCCAGGCGACACGCTGCTCAGTTTCATCAAGCGCATCGACCGCCAGGCAAACCGGGTAAAATTGACTTTTGGCGAGAATTTATAAGGAACCGCACAGGGCGCCAAGCACGCAAAGAAAAATATAAAACCTTTGCGTTCTCCGCGCTCTTTGCGGTAAAAAAAACGGAGGAAGGGTTGTGGCTTTGTTAGCAGGAAAAGTGGCAGTGGTAACGGGAGCCTCACGGGGTATTGGCCGGGCGATTGCCGAAGATTTGGCCGGGCATGGCGCTAAGGTAGTCATTAACTACAACGCCAGCAGCACAGCGGCCCAAGAAGTGGTGGGCGCGATCCAGGCCAATGGTGGGGAGGCAACGGCCGTTCAAGCCGACGTCTCTCAATTTGAAGCGGCGCAAAACCTCATCAAAGCCGCCACCGATATCTACGGGCAGATTGATATCCTGGTCAACAACGCCGGGACCACCCGCGACACGCTGCTGCTCTCCATGAAGGAAGAGGAGTGGAACACGGTAATCGACACCAACTTAAAAAGCGTGTTTAACTGCTGCAAAGCGGCCGTTCGCCCCATGATGCGCCGTAAACAAGGCGGCCGGATCATCAACATCTCCTCTGTAGTGGCGCTGATGGGCCAGGCTGGGCAAACCAACTACGCCGCCTCCAAAGCCGGGATCATCGGCTTTTCCAAGTCCCTGGCCCGCGAAATTGGCTCACGTGACATCACCGTCAACGTCATCACCCCTGGCTTCTTCCCCACCGCCCTCACCGAAGTGTTGGGCGAAGAGATGATGAACGAATCCAAGAAGCTGATTCCCCTGGGACGCTGGGGAGAATTGCCAGAGGTGGCGTATCTGGTATCATTTTTAGCATCTGATAAAGCTGCCTACATTACCGGCCAGGTCATCAGCGTGGATGGCGGAATTGGTATGTAGGCCTTCCTGGTTCATGGCTGAACCAAGAGCCTATTGAATTTAGAAAGGGAGCAAACAATAATGGATAATGTACAGGAAAGCATTGGCCGTATCGAGGTTGCCCCGGATGTTCTGGTAACGATTGCCCATTATGCCAGTCTACGGGTAGAAGGTGTGGCCAAAATGGCTCCCATTCCCGCCGATGTGGCCCGCCTTTTTCGCCGCGAATCGCGCCAAACGGGCATTTTGCTAAATTTAACCGAGGAGAATAGGGTTAAATTTGATATTTACGTTATAATGAGTCCGCACGTGAACATTATGGAGACCAGCAAACGCCTGCAAACGGCCGTTGCCGAAGCGATCGACACCATGGTCGGGATTTCCGTAGAAGCTGTCAACGTGCACGTTGAAGATGTTGTCTATGCTCAGGAAGACTCAACCGACTAATTTCCTGGCCATCGGTATGTTCGTCTGTTAACTATGAAAACAAGACGTCGCGCCCGGCGCGTAACCCTGGAAACGCTTTACGAATATGACATCGCCAACCACCCGCCGGGTGAAGTCCTGGAGCGGCGGCTGCAGGAAAACCCGATGGAAAAGACTGGCGTTGAATTTGCCTCCCGGCTGATTCAAGGTGTCATCCAGCACCAGGAAGAGATGGACACCCTCATCGCCAGGTACGCGCCGGAATGGCCGCTGGACCAGATGGCCGTGATTGACCGCAACATCCTGCGCATTGCCATTTTTGAATTCCTGATTGAAGCCGAAACCCCCGTAAAGGTTGCCATTAACGAAGCGGTTGAACTGGCCAAGACCTACGGCTCAGACAGCGCGCCGCGCTTTATCAATGGCGTACTCGGCACGCTGGCCGACCATATCCCCCAACTGAAAGAACATTTTCTGCCTCTCCCCATTCCCGAATAATCATCCTGATTCATGGCTACCATTGTTTGTTACGATATCTACGGCAATGCGGTCCCGGTAGCCTCGGAAGCGATCACGTTTCGCCCTGCCGTTTATGGCATCTTCATTGAAAACAGCCAGATATTGCTGCAAAAACAGCCGCAAACCGGCTTGTGGTACCCGCCAGGCAAAATTCTGGCGGCCAACGACACGCCCACCCAGGTGGTGCGCCACTACTTTCGCCAGCTCACTGGCCTGACGCCCATCATTGGCTCGCTCCTGTACGTGGAAGATCAATTCTTCATCGACGAGGAGCGCCGGGCGTGGAAGTTATCGGCGCTGTATTATGGGTTGGAACGGCCGCTCACCGCCGCCACCGCCCTCACCGAATCGGAAGAAGCCAGCCACCCCCAATGGGTCCCCCTGGCCGAACTCCAGCGCGAGCTGTTCCAGTTCGGCTATGAAGCCGTGCAAGCGGGTAAACTCCAACAAAAATTGTAGCCTTGACACACCTCCTGCCCGGTGCTATCATGCGGCCACGATGAACCAACAGCGATTTTTTAGCTTCTTCTTTTTTAACACCACCCGCGCCGCGTTTGCGCCGGAGGTTCGTTCTGCCTGAGAAGAAGCAGCTGTAAAAACGAACTCACCTGAAAGACGCGGCCAACCCCGCGTCTTTTTTTGTTTGTTTAGCCAAGAACCGTTAAACTTTTCGTTTGGAATTATTGGCCACAGGCTTGTGCTGAGCGCAGTCGAAGCAGCACACAGAGGAATACGAGAAAATCCTCTAAAATCTCTGTCTCCTCTGTGGCAAAAAAGTCATCTTAGGAAGTTAACTATGCTAGAGCAACTGGAATCATTGTATGAAAAATCGCTGGCTGGGCTGGAGGCGGTGGACAGCACGGCCGTTCTCGAAACCTGGTACCGCGACACCCTCGGCCGCAAGGGCAGCATTTACTTGCTCACCCGCCAGGTGGGCCAGCTTAGTGCCGACGAACGGCCGATCTTCGGCAAGCGCATCAACGTCGTCAAAAGTGAGCTGGAAGCGGCCTACGAAGCACGGCTGGCCGAGCTAAAAGCCACCGAACTGGCCGACAAGATCGCCAGCTCCGCCATTGACGTGACACTGCCGGGACGGCCGTTAACCACCGGCGGCCTGCACATCATCACCCAAACCCTGCGCGACATCTACCGCATCTTCGGCGATATGGGCTTCCAGATTTACCGTTCGCCCGACGTAGAGACCGACGCCTACAACTTCGAGCTGCTCAACTTCCCGCCGCACCACCCCGCGCGGGAAATGCAAGACAGCTTCTACACCGAAAACCCGGACGTGATCCTGCGCACGCACACCAGCGCCGGACAAATCCGGGCCATGCGCGAATATTATCCCGAACCGGTGCGCGTTATCCTGCCCGGCATGTGCTACCGCAACGAGCAAATCACCACCCGCAGCAGCATCCAGTTCACCCAGGTGGAAGGGCTGGCCGTGGGCACCAACATCACTTTTGCCGACCTCAAAGGTACGCTCACCGAGCTTGCCCGCCGCCTCTTCGGCGCCAATCGACAGACTCGCTTCCGCGCCAGCTACTTCCCCTTCACCGAACCCAGCGCCGAGATGGACGTCACCTGCTTTTTGTGTGAGGGTGAGGGGTGCCAGGTGTGCAAACAGACCGGCTGGCTGGAGATTTTGGGCAGCGGCATGGTGCATCCCAACGTCCTGCGCAACGGCGGCTACGACCCCGAAGTGTATACCGGCTTCGCTTTTGGCATAGGGCCAGAGCGCATCGCCATGCTCAAGTACGGCATCGACGACATTCGCCAATTCTGGAACAACGATTTGCGGTTCCTGAAACAATTCTAATTACCCAATTACCTGATTACTCAGTTACCCAATTATGAATATTTGTAATCAAGTAATTGAGTAATTGGGTAACTTTTCCGGAGTTTCCCATGCTTGTACCACTTTCATGGCTTAAAGATTTTGTGACGATTGATAAACCCGTCGAGCAGGTAGACCGCCTGCTGACCAATGCCGGTCTGGAAGTCAAAACCATCGACTACATCGGCGTCCCTGGCGCGGCGCTGGAATGGGACCGCGAGCTTGTTTTGCTGGCCCACCTGCTCAAGGTGGAGCAGCATCCCAATGCGGACAAGCTGGTGCTGGCGACGGTGGATTATGGTGACGGCCGTTCCAAAATCGTCGTCACCGGCGCACCCAATTTGTTCCAATATGTGGGGCAAGGCAACATCAGCGGCTTGCAAATTTACTCCCCGTTGGCGCTGGAAGGGTCAACGCTGTACGACGGGCACAAAGACGGCCGTGTCCTGGCCAAACTTAAAGGGCGTGAGCTGCGCGGTATTTACAACGACGCCATGCTCTGCTCTGAAAAAGAGCTGGGCATCAGCGAAGAGCACGAAGGCATCATCCTGATCCAAAAAGACGCCCACTCGCCCGACTACCAGCCCGGCACGCCGCTGCAAGACGTATTGGGCGACGCCGTGCTGGAGATCGACATCATCCCCAACATTGCCCGCTGCGCCTCGATGGTCGGTGTAGCCCGCGAATATGCTGCTCTCACCAACCAGCCCATGCGCTACCCGGATTACAACGTAGTGATGGAAGGACCTTCGGCAGACGGCCGTATCACCCTGCACACCGAAGCACCAGACCTCAATCCTCGCTTTGTTGGCTACATCATCGAAGGCGTGCAGCAGACGCCCAGCCCGTACTGGATGCAGTACCGCCTGCGCCTGGCCGGTCAGCGCCCCATCAACGTTGTCGTAGACATCTCCAACTACGTCATGCTGGAAATGGGCCAACCCAACCACACCTTCGACTACAACTTCCTGCGCCGCCGCGCCGATGAGTACAACCCTGGCGGCCCCATCCAGATCATCACCCGCCTGCCCCACGAGGACGAAACGCTCACCACGCTAGACGGCATTACCCACAAGCTGGAGCCGTACAGCATCCTGGTGACAGATCCGCTGGGCAACCTGAGCCTGGGCGGCGTGATGGGCGGCGAGGACAGTGAAATCAAGCCAGAAACGCAAAACGTCTTCCTGGAAGCCGCTGCCTGGAACTTCATCAACATCCGCCGCACCTCTACCAAATTGGGTATCCATACTGACGCCGCCTTCCGCTTCAGCCGGGGGGTGCATCCCAGCCAGGCGCTGCTGGGCGCCAAGCGCGCCGCCGAGCTGCTGCGCCGTCTGGCGGGTGGCACCGTGGCCAACGGGGTCATTGACTACTACCCTAATCCACCCGAAACCGTGGTGGTGACGCTGAAGCTGGACTACGCCCGGCGGCTCAGCGGCCTCAACCTCAGCGGAGCGGAGATGGCCGACCTGCTGGCGAGGCTGGAGTTCCAGACCGAGATACACGACGATCACCTCGTCGTCACCGCACCGGATCACCGCATGGACATTGAAGGACCACACGACCTGGTGGAAGAAATTTGCCGCATGTATGGCTACGACAACATCCCCTCCACCATACTGTCCGACGTGCTGCCGCCGCAGCGTGGCAACGTCAGGTTGGAGCAGGAAGAGCGCATCAAAGACACGCTGGTGCAGGTGGGCCTGCAGGAGCTCATCACCTTCCGCCTGACCTCCAAGGCGCAGGAAACAAAGTTGATTCCCAAAAATCATGCCGCCGGGCCAGATGAACGGCCGTACGTCACCCTCACCAATCCCAACTCCGCCGAACGGGCCGCCTTGCGCCACAGCCTGCTGGCCTCGGTGATGGAAATGGCCGCAGCCAACAGCCGCTACCAGGACCGGCTGGCGCTGTTTGAAGTAGGCCCCATTTTCATCGTGGATGAGGATGAGATTCTGCCCACGGAACAAACCTGCCTCTCGATTGTGATGAGCGGGCAGCGCACGGTGCCCGGCTGGCAAAACGGCAGCTCAGGCACCTACAACTTCTTCGATCTGAAGGGTGTGCTGGAGGCGCTTTTTCACGAACTGCACCTGAACATCAGCTACGAACCGCTGGAGCATCCCACGTACCGGCCGGGCCGCACGGCGCGCCTGCTGCTGGGTGAAAAACAGGTCGGCGTGATGGGCGAGCTGCACCCGCTGGTGGTGGAGCAGTTTGATCTGCAAACAGAAGAAGACCAGCCCGTGCTGGCCGCCGATATTAACCTGGATGTCCTCATCGCCTACATCCCCTCCCATTACCCGTATGATCCCATCTCGCCTTACCCGGCCGTGCATGAGGATATTGCGGTGGTGGTAGACAAAGATGTTGCGGCCAAAGAGGTCGAAGAAGTCATTCGCAACTCCGGCGGTTACCTGCTCAAGGACGTGGCGCTGTTCGACCTGTACGAAGGCAACCAGATCGGCGCAGGCAAAAAAAGCCTGGCCTACCACCTCACCTTCCAGGCCCCGGACAAAACCCTCACCGACAAGGTGGTGCAAAAGAGTCGCCAAAAAATTATTGGCCAACTCAAGCACAGGCTCAACGCCCAACTGCGCGAATAAGATAAAGAAGCCAGGTGAAATTCGCCTGGCTTTTTTGATCCTACCTTCAAGCGTGTATCCTGGTGGGATCAAGTGACGAAATAAACAAAAACTGTGGCTAAAAACTAGTTGACATGTCTAGTATTCAATGATAAAGTTGATACGTCAACCAAATGTTGAAAATCAGAATCCCCAAAGGTTACAAGGCTGGATGAGCGAACGAGAAACGCTTTATAATCTGCTTAAACAAACCTTCATCCTCCTCGATGACGGCGATAGGCGATTATTTGGGAGTTATAATCTAACCGCCCCACGCTATTATGCCTTGCTCCATATTTCCGAAAAACCAGGGCTTTCCTCCAGTGAATTAAGCGACCGGCTGCTGTGCGACAAAAGCAACGTGACGCGTATTGTTAAGGGGTTGGAGAATGCCGGTCTTATCATCCGTCAGCCACACGAGACAGACGGCCGTACCCTACGCCTTTACCTGACCGACCAGGGGAATGACATCTGTGCCCACGTCGCCACGGCTCACCAAAAATACAACGATCTGCGGCTTAACTGCATCAATGAAATTTCCCAGGGTAATCTGCTGGAGAACCTGACCCTGTTGAATGAATCGTTACAAGAAGAACTCTCAAAATCGGCCGTACCCGCCAATGGGCATCTTACGGAAAATTCCTAAACAGCGCTAAAATAATAAAGAGCCAAATCGTTCCATTTACGCTACCAACTGCGTCTCGACACCAAGCACACACCAGCCTTTCAATAAAGCCTTTACAGTCTATCCTTTACAGTCTAAATAAAACGGAGATTCAAATTTGAAGGAGGTGATGCACGCAAGCGGAGATCACATACCCAAAAAATGTAAGTTACAAAAATTTTCAAATATCAAACAAATTTGAGGAGAGAGATGAACAACAAAAAATGGTACATCTTAGCAGTTTTGTTTTTAATGGGCGCCCTGTTTCTGAGCGCCTGTGGTGGCGCCGAACCCGAAGTTGAAGAAGCAGTTGATGAACCCGCCACCACCACCGAGACCGAAGCAGAAGTGGTGGAAGAACCGATGGAAGAGCCCACGGAAGAACCGATGGAAGAGCCCACGGAAGAACCGATGGAAGAGCCCACGGAAGAACCGACCGAAGAAGCTGCGGCGGAAACCCCAGAAGTTTTTATCACCATCTGGGCTGATGACACCCGGGCTCCCATCCTGGCGGCACTGGCTGACGATTTCCAGGCCACCTACGGTGTGGGTCTGGTTGTTGAGCAAGTTGCCGACATCCGCGATCAATTTGTAATCGCTGCCCCGGCTGGCGAAGGTCCAGACATCATTGTGGGCGCCCACGACTGGCTTGGCCAGCTTGTGGCCAGCGGCCTGTTGGCCCCCATCGACCTGGGTGACAAAGCCGATGCCTTCACCGATGTCTCCCTGACCGGCTTCACCTATGACGGCCAGCTGTACGGTATGCCCTATGCCACCGAAAACCTGGCTTTCTTCTACAATACTGACCTGGTAGAAACTCCGCCCACCACCTGGGAAGAGATGGTTGAGATGGGTACGGCCCTGCAAGACTCCGGCGATGTGACCTTTGGCTTTGGTCTCACCGGCACCACCTACGACGCCTTCCCGCTCCAGACCGCTTTTGGTGGTTACGTATTCGGCCGTGATGCTGAAGGCAACTACGACCCCACCGATGTGGGTATCGACAGCGAAGGCATGATTGCCTCTGGCCAGTGGATTGCTGACCAAATTGAAGCTGGCTTCATGAGCGACAACACCGATTGGGACACCACTCATGCTCTGTTTGAAACCGGTGAAATCCCCTTCTTGATGGCTGGTCCGTGGGCTTTGGACCGCATTCGTGAGTCTGGTGTACCTTACGGCATCACCACTTTCCCGGATGAAGGCCAACCGTTTGCCGGTGTACAGGGTTTCATGGTCAACGCTCTCAGCGAGAACGTACTGTTGGCGCAGGCTTTCCTGACCGAGTTTGTGGCCACTGACGAAGTAATGACCAACCTGTACCTCTCAAACAACCGCCCCTCCGCTTTCCAGAGCGTGTTGGATGCGACCGATGATGCAGACCTGGCCGCCTTTGGTGAGGCTGGGGCCAATGCCATCCTCATGCCAGCTATTCCAGAAATGGGTTCCGTATGGGCCTCCTGGGGTGACGCTTTCACGCTGATCATCCAGGGCGAGCAAGCCCCCGAAGATGCTCTGGCCAATGCCGCATCCCAGATCCGTGATCTCATCGGTGGCGCGGCCGCCGGTATGGTCAACGTGCCTGGTTCCTGGCAAGCTGCCAGCGGCGTTTGCGAAGGCGATTGGGATCCGGCTTGCGCAGGCAGTGCGCTGACCCAGGGCGATGACGGGCTGTACACCGGTTCCTTCAGTCTGCCCGCTGGTGATTACGAAGTCAAGGTGGCTCATGATGGCGCCTGGACGGAGAATTACGGTGTGGACGGCGCAGCCGATGGTGACAACTATCAGTTCACCATGGCGGCTGATGGCACAGTAACCTTCACCTACGACCCCGAAACCCACCTCTTGGAGATCGTCACCGAGTAATTAGCAGTTTTGCGTTTTAGTGAAGGCCGGGGAACTCCCCGGCCTTCATTTCATTGTTGTCTTTATTCCAAACAGTAGTCCGGGGAAGGAGGAAGTAGAATGAGTGCCCTGCAAGTTGCTGGCGGGAAAAAACCATCCGCCCCATCCAGCTCATTGACCAGCATTCTCATCCGTTTAGTTCTGTTGTTTGCCATTGATGGCTTTGCCATCTGGTTTATAGTGAACTTATTTGCCAACGAAGCCTATTTTCTTACCGGCGCCCTTGTTTTCGTCACGGTAATGATCAATGTCGTCATTTTGCGCCAGGATATGTATCCATTGCGGTGGATGCTAATTGGCCTGGTCATGATGGTGTTGTTTTCGATCTATCCAAACCTGTTTACGATTTTTGTAGCCTTTACTAATTTCGGGGACGGGCATTTGCTGGCTAAGGATCAGGCCATTGTCCAGATTCAAAGAGAACGGTATCTGCCTGAAGGCGGCGCCGCCTTCCGCTGGACTGCCTTTGAGAACGAGGATGGCGAATACGCACTATGGCTGCTAGATCAAGAAGGTGTGGGCTATCTGGCCGTTCCCGGTGAACCCCTTTTACAAGCAGGTTCAGGGGAAGCGGGCATCGGCGAGCTAGACAGCAGCGGCATCCCTGTAAGCATTGAAGGTTATACCAGGCTGAACGCCATTACGCTGGCGGCAGGCGCTGGCGATGAGGTGCGAGACATTCTGTTTGGCACTGGCGATCAGGCGGTGCAAATCCGTTCTACGCAGGAAGCGGCCGCTCTACAACCCCTTTATCTTTACGATGAAGCCCGGGATGTGATGATTAACCAGGAAACTGGCCTAGAGTACGCCCCCATTGACGGCACGTTCACTGCCCGCAATGGAGCAGAATTGCGCCCAGGTTTCCAGGCTGTCGTAGGATTTGAGAACTTTACCCGCTTCTTCAAAAGTCCTGCGCTGCAAGGCCCACTGGTAAGGATCATCACCTGGAACTTTGCCTTTGCTTTTCTCAGCGTCTTTATGACGTTTTCCTTGGGTCTCACTATTGCCCTTATTTACAATGATCCTAGCTTTCCCGGCAAAAAACTCATTCAATCGTTTCTGCTGATTCCCTATACCATCCCCAGCCTGATTACCATTTTGATCTGGCGCGGTTTGCTAAATACGCAGGTTGGGATCATCAACCGGACGCTAACACAACTCATTGGTACGGCTCCCCCCTGGACGGAGAATCAATGGTGGGCCAAGGTAGCCATTCTTTTGGTCAATCTGTGGCTAGGCTACCCTTATTTTATGCTTATCTGTAGTGGTGCGCTGCAAGCCATTCCCACAGAACTGTACCATGCAGCTGAAGTAGACGGTGCCAACGTATGGCAGCGGTTCAGAAAAATCACGCTGCCGCTGCTCCTGGTAGCGGTTGGCCCGCTGCTGGTCGCCTCGTTTACGTTCAACTTTAACAACTTTAACCTGATTTACTTATTCATTCAGGGTGGTCCCCCGATTGCCGGGGCAACCACACGTGCCGGGCACACCGATATTCTGATCAGCTATGTGTACAATCTGGCTTTTGCGGGCGGGCGTGGCTTCGACTATGGGCTGGCTTCGGCCGTAACGATTGTCATTTTCTTCATTGTGGGGGCCATTACGTTGCTCCAGTTCCGCTATACCCAAATGTGGGAGGAGGTCAGCGAAAATGTCTAGCTTAACCTTTATGCAAAGTCTGCGCCAATCACAGCGTCAGCAGCGGCGGTTTTCCATAGTGATCCGGTGGATCATTGCGCTCTTCCTCATGTTTTTTGCCGTCTTCCCGGTATTGTGGATCATATCGGCGGCGTTTAATCCGGCTGACACGCTGGCCACCCAAACGCTTATTCCCCGCAATGCGGGTCTGGACAATTTTACGGAGCTGTTTAACAGTCCGGTCTTCCCTTATTGGACCTGGTATTGGAATTCGATCAAAATCGCTACGATTTCCACAATCCTGTCTGTTTCCATCACCACACTGGCAGCTTACGCGTTTTCGCGGTTCCGTTTTCAGGGGCGGGTCACCATGTTAAAGGCGCTGCTGCTTATTCAGGTGTTTCCTGGCCTGTTGGCGATGGTGGCCATCTTTTTGATGATTTCGCAAATTGGTGATTTGGTACCCACCTTTGGTCTGGACACGCACACCGGCTTGATTTTGGTGTACATGGGTGGCGCGATGGGGATCAATATCTGGCTGATGAAGGGTTTCTTTGACACAATCCCGCGAGAGATTGATGAGTCGGCCATGGTGGATGGCGCCACCCACTGGCAGATTTTTACGCAGCTGCTGCTGCCGCTGATGCGGCCGATTTTGGTCGTGATTGGTATCTTGTCTTTCATCGGCACGTACGGCGATTTTATTCTGGCACGTGTTTTGTTGAAGAGCACCGATCAATACACCTTAATGGTAGGCTTGCAGATCTTCACCTCGGGCCAGTTTTCGCAGAAGTGGGGTCAGTTTACCGCCGGGGCGCTGCTGGGCGCACTGCCGATTATGCTGATCTACTTGATTTTGCAGGATCAGATCGTGGGTGGCCTGACACGCGGCGCCGTGAAGGGATAATGAATTGTAAATTGTGAACGGTTAATTTTTAATTGCTAATTGGTTACGGCCGTTTCCAGAGCAGACCTCACAGGTTTTCGCAAAAAGCACCTTGCTGTTATGGCAAACCTGTCGGGCCTCGTGAAATCAGGAAACGGCCGTTTTCAATAGGACCCTCCATGAAAATACGCTTGCTCTTGACTTTCCTGGCCCTCGCCCTGCTGATCATCGCCTGCCAGCAAACACCAGACCGGCCGCCGAGGCCCACCCCTGAAGCAACAATGGCCATAGGGGATACGGCCGTCGGCGAGACGGCCGTACCCACCCCCACCACCGAACCAGCTGCCACCGCCACACTCGCCCCCACCGCCACACCCGATCCCTTCACCGTGGGCACCAACGGCTTCCCCTGGTGGAACGACCTTGTCTTCTACGAAATCTTCGTGCGCAGCTTCTACGACAGCGACGGCGATGGCATCGGCGACCTGACCGGCGTGATTGAAAAGCTGGACTATCTCAACGACGGCGATCCCGCCACCACCGATGATCTCGGCGTCACCGGCATCTGGCTCATGCCCATCATGGTTTCCCCCAGCTACCACGGCTACGACGTGGTCGACTACTTCCAGGTGGACCCCGACTACGGCACCAACGAAGACTTCCTGCGGCTGATGGACGAAGCCCACGCCCGCGGCATTCGCGTCATTGTTGATCTGGTGATGAATCACACCTCCACCCAACACCCCTGGTTTATTGAATCCAAAGACCCGGCCTCCGATAAGCGGGACTGGTATGTCTGGGAGGAGGAAAGCCCCAACTTTCGTGGTCCGTGGGGGCAAAGCGTCTGGCACAACGATCCGAGCGGTTCTTACTACTATGGTGTTTTCTGGAGCGGCATGCCTGACCTCAACTATGAAAATCCCGACGTCACTTTTGCCATGTTTGACGCTGCCAGGTTCTGGCTGGAGGAAATGAACGTCGATGGCTTCCGGCTGGATGCCATCAAACACATGGTAGAAGAGGGTCAGGTGCAGGAAAACACACCCGGCACCCATGATTGGATGGAGGAGTTTTACAGCTTCTACAAAGCAGTGAACCCCGATGCGTTTACGGTTGGTGAAGCGTGGACCGCCACGCAGCAGGTGGTCGATTACACGGGCGACGAAGTGGACGTTGCCTTTCAGTTTGACCTGGCGCTGGATATTTTGAACGGGGCCGATGCGGGCATCGCTTCCATCTTCAGCAAAACCCAGCAGGAAGTTTATGATTCCTTCCCGCCGAACCAATACGCCACCTTCATCACCAACCATGACCAAAATCGGGTAATGTCCCAGCTGGATGGCGATGAGGCCAAGGCGCGATTGGCAGCCTCGATCCTGCTAACGGGCACTGGTGTGCCCTTCATCTACTACGGCGAAGAAATTGGCATGACGGGCGTAAAGCCGGATGAGGATATTCGCCTGCCGATGCAGTGGGCCAGCAACGGGCCGAAAGTTGGCTTCACCGAAGGCACACCCTGGCGGGCCGCTGCGGCCGATTTCCCCGTGCGCAGCGTGGCGCGGCAAACCGACGATCCTGATTCGCTGCTCAGCCATTACCGCAGCCTGATCCATTTGCGCAACGAACACGAGGCGCTGCGGGTGGGTGCCTGGACGCTGCTAGAGGCCAATTCCGGCCGCCTGTACACCTTCCTGCGCCAGACGGAAAACGAGACCATTTTGGTTGTGATAAACTTTAATCGCAACCCGGTGTTGGCAGAAGATTACAGTTTAGAGACGGCCGCAGGCACGTTGGATGGCGCGGTGACGGCCGTTTCCCTCTACGGCAGCAGCATCACCGGCAGCCCAGAAGTGAACGGCGACGGCAGCTTCACTGGCTACACACCCATCGACGTAATCCCGCCGCAGTCGACGCACATCATTCAGCTGCTGCCGGAAGAATAAGACTCTGGTAGCTACAACGAATTCTGGTAATAAACGAATAAAGGTCATCAAAAAAATTCGTTGTTTTCTCCAATTCGTTGTAGTTATTAGAGTAAAAGAAGGAAGGGGACAAATGCACAAGAAAAAAATTCTCTTTCTAATCATTTTCCTGTTCTTATCTGCCTGCCAGCTGGCAGAACCCACCGCAGAAAACAATGATGCTGTAAGCAATACGGCCGTCTCCACCCAACCCACCACCCTCTTCCAAAACGTCAGCCGCGCCGCGGGCATCACCCAAACCCGCCAGGGCAACGACCGCGCCATTGGCCAGGCCTGGGGCGACTTCGACCGCGACGGCTGGGTAGACTTCTACGTCACTGACACCAAGGGCCCCAACAGCCTTTTCCGCAACAACGGCGATGGCACCTTCAGCCGCCCTGCCCTCGGTGAAACGGTTGCCCTGCCAGACGCCTACAGCGGCGGCGCCTCCTTTGCCGACTACGACAACGACGGCTGGCTGGACCTTTACGTGGTCAACTGGGGTCAGAATTACCTCTTCCACAACGAGGCGGGACAGGGCTTTGTCGATGTCACCACTCAGGCAGGGGTGGGCGGCAGTGACGAAAACAGCCAGACCGCGTCCTGGGGCGATTACGACAACGACGGCTGGCTGGACCTCTACGTGGCCAATTGGGCCTGTTACCCGCGCTGCGGCCGTCCCAACCAGGGCGACTCCGACCGCCTCTACCACAACAACGGCGACGGCACCTTCACCGACGTAACGCTCCTGCTGCATGGCAAAACTTACGGCGCTGGCTTTGTCGCCAGCTTCACCGACTACGACAACGACGGCGACCAGGACATCTACCTGGTGAACGACGAGTTCCTCTTCCCCATTGGCAACAAGCTGTGGCGCAACGACGGGCCGGGATGCAATGGCCACTGTTTTACGGAGATCGCTGCCGAAGCCGGGGCCGACACCCGCGTCATGGGCATGGGGCTGGCCACGGCCGATTACGACAACGACAGTGATTTTGACTTCTACTTCTCCAACGCCGGTCCGATGACCCTGCTGCAAAACCAGGGCGACGGTACTTTTAGCGACGTGGCTGAGTTGGCCGGGGTGGATGTGCCCAACGGCATCGCCTGGGCCGCCGCCGCGCTGGACTACGACAACGACTGCTGGCAAGATCTGTACCTGGCTGTGATGACTACGGCCGATCACAGCGGCCTGGCCGCCAACCCCCTCTTCCGCAACAACGGCGACGGCACCTTCAGCCGCATTGCCTCCGGCAGCGGCGCCGCCGATGTCGGGCCAACAATGGGCATCGCCACGGCCGATTACGACAACGACGGCTGGGTTGATCTGCTCATCGGCAACAAGAGCGATGGCTACAGCCTGCTGCGCAACCAGAGCGGCGCGCTGACGGACAATCACTGGCTTTCGCTGGCGCTGGAAGGCAGCGGGCCGGTGAACCGGGATGCCGTGGGCACACGCGTCACCCTCCGCACCGCCGACGGCCTCACCCAGATGCGCGAGGTGCAAAACGGCAGCAGCCTGGGCGCGGGCAACGAGCTCACGCTGCACTTTGGCCTGGGCACGGCCGTTTCCGTCGACGAACTCACCATTCACTGGCCAGACGGCCGTACCCAACAGTTCCAAGACATCCCCGCCGACCGCAAAGTGAGCCTGCCCTACCCGCTGGACGCCGCCGCCGAAGCCGCCCAGCAAGCCGCGCTCTATCCCGCCGCCGAACCAACCACCAGCCCACTGGCCACAAACAAACTAGCCACTAAAACAAACCTCCTCATCACCGCCAACGTTATCGCCTGGGCGGCCGTGCTGCTGCTCGCCTGGCGCTACCGCCGCAGCCTGGGCGTTGGACGCCAGGCACTGCGCTGGGCCGCGGCGTTGGTTTTGGTTTTGGTGACGGCCGTCTACCTCTTCAACAACTTGCAAGCGGCCGAAAAAACACCGGAAGCCAGCCAGTCAGCCCCCACGCTGGACGATCTGCTGGCTCGCGCCGGGGCCACCTTGCCCCTGCAGCGCGCCGCTCCCTCCGAAGCGGAAGTGGCACTGGGCCGGGCGCTGTTCTGGGACCCGCTGCTGAGCGGCAATAAAGACATCGCCTGCGTCACCTGCCATCACCCAGACGCCGCCACGGGCGACAATCTGCCGCTGCCCATCGGCACCGGCGGGGAGGGACTGGCATTGGAGCGTGTAATGGTGAACGGCCGTCAGATTTTAGTCCCCCGCAACGCTACCCCCATCTTCAACCTGGGGCTGGACGGCATGGACGTGCTCTTTTGGGATGGGCGCGTGTCGGGAACGGCCGCCAGCGAATTCGACAGTCCGGCCAACGACGACCTGCCCGCCGGACTCAGCAACGCCCTGGCCGCCCAGGCCATGTTCCCCGTCACCTCGCGGGATGAAATGCGCGGCCAGCGCGGCGACGAAGACATTTTTGGCCATCGCAACACCGTCGCCAGCGCCAGCGATCACCAGTTCAGCCGCATCTGGGACGAACTGATGGCCGAAATTGTGGCCGTGCCCGGCTACCGCGATATGTTCCAGGCCGCTTACCCGGATATTCCCCTGGAGGAACTGGGCTTTGAACATGCCGCCAACGCCATGGCTGCTTACCAGGCAGATATTTTCACCTTTTTAGACAGTCCCTGGGACCGTTATTTGCAAGGAGATGAGACGGCCGTATCACCAGAGGCACTGGCCGGGGTAGAGTTGTTCTACGGCAAAGCAGGCTGCGCCCAATGCCACAGCGGGGCGCTGCTGAGCGATTTGCAGTTCCACAACATTGGTGTGCCGCAGGTGGGGCCGGGCAAGGGCACTGAAGCGCCGTACGATTTTGGCCGCGCCCGCGAAACCGGCAGCGACAGCGATCTGTTTGCCTTCCGCACGCCGCCGCTGCGCAACGTGGCTATCACCGGGCCGTGGATGCACAATGGAGCTTATGCCGCGCTGGAAGCGGCCGTATTGCACCACATCGATCCGGCCCAGGCGGTAGAAAATTACGACTTCAGCCAGCTGTCGCCGCTCATGCTGGAGGAGGATTCGGGGGATACGGCCGTGCACACCGCTGCCCTCAACGCACCTTCCTTTGTCCGGCCCAGTCCAGAGCTGACCGACGCTGAGGTTGCCGCCCTGCTGGCCTTCCTCGAATCGCTCACTTCCCCTTCGGCCCTGGACCTGAGCCACACCATTCCCGACACCGTGCCCAGCGGCCTGCCCGTAGGCGGCATCATCGACTGAAAGTTGGGGCGCAGCAGATTCCTCTCTGCGCCCCTCTGTGCCACCTCTGTGCAACTCTGTGTTCCGCTTTTCCAAAACACACCAGGAGAAACTTTTGATTCGTAGACGATCTCTCGGCTTACTCGCCATTTTGCTGTTTTTACCGGGTCGGATGCTGGCCCAAAGCGAAACGGCCGTTCCCCAACTAACCTTCACTTCCGCCGACAGCTACCTCGTCGTGGAACTGCTGGACGATGATCTGATCCACTTTGAAGCAGGCCAGGGCAGCCCACCTGCCGCAGGCACACCGCTGGCCACCAGCCCGATGGTGCAAAAAACAGACTATCCCGGCCCCACCAGCTTCACCGACGACGGCCAGGGCACGCTGACCACGGCCGAACTCCAGGTGCAGGTTGATCCGCAAACGCTGTGCAGCACGGTGCTGGATTTGACCCACGAGGCACCGTTGGTGTTAACGGCCGTTTGCCCCCAGGACCTGAGCGAACGCAAAAGCAGCCTGGCCATCGAGCCGGCCGCCACCCAGCACGTCTACGGCCTGGGCGAGCAGTTCCGCACCCCCGGCGAGCCCAACGGCGACTGGATCGGCAGCGAGCGCGAGCCCGGCCTCTTCGGCAATGTGATGGAGGAGTTCAGCGGCGGCATGGTGGGCAACGCCCAGTTTCCCATCCTCTACGCCCTGGGCGCTGGCCACGACAACTACGCCCTGTTTGTCGATGTTGTTTACAAGCAGGAGTGGGAATTTATCGGCGACGAGTGGACCATGACCACGTTGGCCGATCCGCTGCGCTGGTACGTGCTGGGTGGCCCCGATTTGCCCGATTTGCGCGCCGATTACCTGGAATTAAGCGGCCGTCCACCCGTACCGCCCAAAGCGCTGTTTGGCCTCTGGGTCTCCGAGTACGGCTACGACACCTGGGCCGAGCTGGATGACAAACAACAAACGCTCAACGCCAATCAGTTCCCGCAGGACGGCTTCGTACTCGATTTGCAGTGGTTTGGCAACATTCGCCCGCCCAGCCAGATGGGTTCCCTCAGCTGGGACCTGGACAACTTCCCCGACCCCGCCGCCAAAATCAACGACCTGGCCGCTGACGGACTGGGGCTCATCCTCATCGAAGAGTCGTACGTAGATGATGACCTGAGCAACTTTGGCCTGATGGCCAGCCGGAGCTACCTGGTGAAGCAGTGCGACACCTGCGGCCCGGCCACCATGCGCGAATGGTGGGGCAACGGCGGCATGGTCGATTGGACCAACGAAGCAGGCGCCGCCTTCTGGCACGATCTCGTGCGCCAACCGCTGATCGACGTGGGTGTGGTGGGGCACTGGACCGACCTGGGTGAGCCGGAAATGTTTGCTCCCAACAGCTGGTATGCAGGGCTGCCCGACCTGGAATGGCACGATCAGTTGGCCAATCACAACATTTATAACCTGATGTGGGCCAAAAGCATCGTGGCCGGATACACAAGGAACGACGTGTCGCAGCGCCCGGCCATCCTGTCGCGCTCCGGCACCACCGGCATTCAGCGCTACGGCGCGGCCATGTGGTCGGCCGACATCGGCTCCAACTTCGACAGCCTGGCGTCGCACATGAATGCGCAGATGCATATGTCCTTCTCCGGCGTGGATTATTTTGGCACCGACGTGGGCGGCTTTCATCGCAACGACATCAACGAGGCTGATTTGGACGAGCTGTACAGCGTCTGGCTGGCCAACAGTGCTCTGCTGGATGTGCCGCTGCGGCCGCACACCGAAAACCTGTGCAACTGCAAAGAAACCGCTCCCGACCGCGTCGGTGACCTGGCCAGCAATCTGGCCAACGTTCGCCTGCGCTACGCGCTGTCGCCCTACTACTATTCGCTGGCGCACCAGGCGTACCAGACCGGCGCGCCGGTTGTGCCGCCGCTAGTGTTTTACTACCAGGACGATCCAGCCGTGCGCGATCTGGGCGACCACAAGCTGTTGGGCCGCGACATTTTGCTGCGCACGGTGACGGAGGCTGGGGTGACGGCCGTTCCCGTCTACCTCCCCGCAGGCCAGTGGGTCAATTTCCACACCGGCGAATGGGTCAGCAGCAGCGGCCAATGGCTGGAAGATGTGCCCACCATGCAGGACGGCCTGTTCCATCTGCCGCTGTTTGTCCGCGCCGGGGCCATCGTGCCGCAAATGTTTGTAGACGAACAAACGATGAATCTGCACGGCCTGCGCCGGGATGGCAGCACGCGAGACGAGCTGATGGTGTACGTCGTGCCCGCGCCAGAACCGACCAACTTTACCTTGTTTGAAGACGACGGCCGTTCCACAGCCTACCAATCCGGTGCACTGCAAACCACGCCAATCAGCCAGCATTGGCTCGATGGGCAAATCACGGTGGAGATTGCCGCCGTGGAAGGCAGCTACGACGGCGCGGCGGCCAGCCGGGACAACGTGCTCAAGCTGGCGGTGGGAGATGTGATGGTGACGGCCGTCTCCCTCAACGGCACCGACCTGCCCAAACTAGATTCAATCGCGGCCTGGGAAACGGCCGCCTCGGGCTACATCATTAACGCAGGCGAACTGTGGGCCAAATCCGGCACGCTGCCCGTGGCCGAGCCGAAGCAGTTTGTGGTAACGCTGGACCAACCAACGGAAGCAGCCGATGAGGTGGTTGAGGTTGCGGTGGAGGGAACGGCCGTTCCCCCACAAACGCCGCCAGTTTCCAACGAAACCCCGGCAAACCGTACGCCGCTTTATCTTGGTTTAGGCGTGGCTCTGCTGCTGGTCCTGGCTGGCGGCTGGCTTTATTACAAACGACAAACAGGTTCATAGACTTATTAATTAGCCGCGAATTTCGCGAATTGGCGCGAAAAAAACTCTTAAATTCGTGAAAATTCGCGAAATTCGCGGCCATAAATCAATCTGTTACAGAGGCTTTTTTCATGGAAGATTTTGTTTTTGGCTCCCTATCCACCACCGAAAAACGGCTGAACTATTACCAGAAATGGCGGCAGGGCGTGAAGCACCACAGCCAGATTACACCCCGTGCGCCGCAGGCAGGCGATTCACCCGTGCTTACGGTCATTGTTGGGCTGCCTCAGCTCATCGACCGGATTGAGTGCGAAGTGATGCTGCCGGAAACGGCCGTTTTTCCCTTCAACCGCAGCGAAACAAAATGGGATCTGCTCAACTGGCAGTATTTGCAGCATTGGCAGGTCACCCTGCCGCCGCAGCCCGAAGGCACCATCGTGCGCTACATCATCAAAGCCTACCCCGCCGACGACTCGGCACCCATTCTGGCCGATGATGGCGAAATCTTCTCCTACTACGTCGGGCACAGCGCGCCGCCCGCCTGGAGCCAGGATGCGGTTGTGTACCAGATTTTCCCGGACAGGTTTTATCCGGGAAACGGCCGTGCCTGGAACCCCACGCAAAACCTCAACGACATCTTCGGCGGCACCCTGCGCGGCATCATCCAGAAGCTCGATTACGTGGCCGAGATGGGCTTCAACGCCATTTGGCTCAACCCATTTTTCCCCGATGACAGCCACCACGGCTACCACGCCACCGACTACTTCAGCGTTAACCCTCGCCTGGGCACCCTCGACGACATGCGCGAACTGGTGCAAACTGCCCACAGCAAGGGCATCCGCCTGCTGCTGGACTTTGTCGCCAATCACTGGGGCCGCGAACACCACAGCTTCCAGGAAGCCATCCGCGACCCCAACAGCCCGTTTGTCAGCTGGTACAACTGGATCGACTATCCCGTCGATTACGAAACCTTTTTTGGCGTGATGGATCTGCCCCAGGTCAACGTTAATAATCCCGAAGTGCGCCGCTACCTGCTGGACAGCGTGCGCTTCTGGCTGGGCGACGTTGGCTTCGACGGCATGCGCCTGGACTACGCCCTGGGTCCGACCCACGACTTTTGGACCGAGCTGCGGGCCACCGTCAAACAAATCAGGCCCGACGCCTGGATTTTTGGTGAAGTGGTGGAAACGCCCACCACCCTGCTGGGCTACGAAGGTCGTCTGGACGGCTGCCTGGACTTTTCACTGGAGCAGGCCATGCGCGACACCTTTGCCCTGCACCGCATGACCATCTCTGAATTTGCCAGCTTCCTCATCAAACACGAGCGCTTTTTCCCCGAATCGTTCAGTCGGCCCAGCTTTCTAGACAATCACGATATGAATCGCTTTTACTTTGCCACCGGCCACGACCGGCGCAAGCTGAAGTTGGCGGCGCTGTGCCAGTTCACCCTGGTGGGTCCGCCTATCGTCTACAACGGCACCGAGGTGGGCGTGCGCCAGCGCAAAAGCATGGCCGACCCAGGCAGCCAGGGCATGGAGGAAAACCGTCAGCCAATGCTGTGGGACGGTGAACAGGATGCCGACATTCGGGACTATTTCCGCTGGCTGATCCAGTTGCGCAAGGCACATCCGGCGCTGCGCCACGGCCGTTCCCAAATTTTGCAGGCCAATGACCACACGCTGGTCTACGGCCGGGTTCACGCCGAAGAAACAGTGTGGATAGCGCTCAATGCCAGTGACGAGGTGCGGGAGGTAACGGCCGTTCACCACAACCACCAGCGCACCTTCACCCTCCAGCCCTGGTCTGGTGACGTGCACTGCTTTGAATAAACAAAATATCACGCAAAGGCGCAAAGAAAAATTATTCATCTTTGCGTCTTTGCGTGATCCACTCTCTGGAAAATGCTTGACAGGTCAACCAGATTCTCTATAATCCCCCGAAATTTACTAAGGCGACAAGCCTGTCGCCCCAAAAAGCAATGATCAGGACGAGTACGGACTGAGCCTGCACCAGAGAGCGGAGCGCCATTGGCTGTGAGCCTCCGTAGCAAAGACGGCCCGGAAAACCCCCTGAGAGCGACTTCCTGAACTTGAGTAAGGAAGCACGGTTGGCCCCGTTAACGGCCGTATCGAGGGTAATCCGTTATCGGTAATCCGTAATCGGTGATTTAACCGATTACCGTTCACCGACTACCGTTTACCAAATTGGGTGGAACCGCGACGCCGTCGCCCCATGTGGGTGGCGGCGTTTTTTATTTCGGAGATGAGAAGATTAGAGATTGGAGATTAAACGCGATACAATCGCAAATCTCCAATCTCTGATCTCCAATCTCCCCAAATGGAGATTTTTTATGAGCAACAAAATTCCCGTCGGCATTCTCGCGGCCACCGGTGCGGTGGGCCAGCGTTTTATTCAACACCTGGTTGACCATCCCTGGTTTGAAATTACCGCCCTCACTGGCTCCGAGCGCACGGCGGGACGGCCGTACCGCGAAGGCGTCAACTGGCTGCTGCCCGGTGACCCGCCCGCGGCCGTCGCCGACATGATCGTCCAACCCACCGAGCCCAATCTGGCGCCGCGTGTCCTCTTTTCCGCCCTGCCCACCGCCGAAGCGCGTGAGCTGGAGCCGAAGTTTGCCGAGGCGGGCTACATCGTCCTCACCAACGCCTCGCCGTTTCGCATGGACCCGTGTGTGCCGCTGCTCATCCCCGAAGTGAACCCAGAGCACACAGCGCTCATTCCGCGCCAGAAGGAAGAGTACGGCTGGGACGGCTGGATTGTGGCCAACGCTAACTGCTCCACCACGAGCATCGTCCTGCCGCTGCAAATTTTACACAAACAGTATGGGGTGGAAACGGCCGTGGTCACCACGCTCCAGGCAATCTCCGGCGCTGGCTACCCCGGCGTGCCCTCGATGGATATCCTGGACAACGTCATCCCCTACATCGGCGGGGAAGATGGCAAGCTGGAAACTGAGCCGCGCAAGCTGTGCGGCACCTACGCCAACGGCGCGATTGAGATGGCGCCTTTCAAGATCAGTGCCCAGGCCAACCGCGTGCCGGTGATGGACGGCCATCTGGGCAGCGTGTCCGTCAAGCTGCGCCACTCCGCCACGGCCGAAGAAGTCATCGCGCTGTTCCAAATGTGGCAGCCCCCGGAAATCGTGCGCGATCTGCCCACCATGCCCGAACAAGTCTTCATCTACCGGCCCGAGGCCAACCGCCCCCAGCCTCGCCTGGACCGCGACGCGGGCAACGGCCTGGCCTGGACCGTCGGCGGCGTGCGCCAATGCCCAGTCAACGACATCCGCTTCCTGGCCATCGCCCACAACACCCTGCGCGGCGCGGCCAGCGGCTCGGTGCTGAATGCGGAGTTACTTGTTAAGCAGGGATTTATTGAGTGACAGGTTGAAGGGGTGAACGGGTGAAGGGGTGAGGGGGTGATTACCTTGTTTTTTGCCGGGGAGTACCCAGGCATGGTGATGGTTGATCATGCCAACAAAGGTAGCCAGGATTCCGTCATAGATGAGATAGAGATCAGCGGCCGTTTCCCGGTCCAGGTAGCTGCACTTTACAGCAAATTCAAGCCAGACCTGGGTTTCGGCCGCTTCACTTTCAGCATCAGATAGCTTGCTAATGAACGCTTTTTCGTAACGTCGCTTACGCCATGCCTCTGCCAAGTTTGCACAAACCGACCGGGAAGAGCGACGAATTTGATCGGTTAGCGAATAACTTTCTTCTTTGGAAAACTGTTTCGATAAATCGAATATCGCCATCGCGGCCGAAAATGCCCGCTGGTACACTTCAAGATCACGGTGAGTTTGAATCTTCTGTGCCAAAATGGATCCTCCTGAAAACTGGTAACCCCATTATGACACCGTTCCCTCACCCTGTCACCCGGTCACCCCTTCACCCGTTCACCCGTTCACTCTGTCAAAGAAACCGGATCAACATACCATGTAGGCACCAACTGCACCCAGGTGTTGCCAATTTGCAGGGGGAATGCATTTCCGTCGGCATCGGTGAAGGTGAGCAGGTCGTTGCGCCCTTCGCGGTGCCAGGTGACGGGGAACTGCTGGCCATCGCGCAAGATGAAGCCCGTGCCGCTGCCCCACAGCTGAATCTGCACGGAGAGATGGGTGCAGACGCCGTTGGTAATCTGCTCACAAATGGTGGCGTCCTCCACGTGGAACGGGGCAATGACGACCACGTTGGCCGCGCTCACCTGCTCGCCGGTGATGGCGTCCAGAATCGGTTCCCCGGCAGCCCAGCGGTAGTAACGGCCGTCTCCCTCATCATACCGCCATTCCACCACCTCCCACTGATAATCAATCACCACGCTGCTGGCCGGAGTGCCCCCGGCCGGTGGCTCGCTGGTAAAGGTGAGCAGACCGTTGAAGTTGGGTGGTGTGTTCAGCCCCAGCGTCTCTAATCCCTGGCGGAATATTTCGGGACGGCCGTACAGCGTGTGCTCAAACGGCTTGTCTTCCCCGGTGCGGTAGTAACCTGGATCGTTGGAGCGCACGATACGTTCGGTGAAGTCGGAGGCATTGAGCCGCTGGTTTACACCCGTACTCGCACCAGAAAAAACCAGGGCGGCGTCAAACATGGCGGGCAGCTCAACGTCGATCAACCGGGCGCTGCGGATGGGACCAACCACTTCCGCATCATTGCCATACATGATGAGGGTAAAGCGGGTGATATGGCCCTCGGACGTGTGTTCAAACACCCAGTCGGCACTGTTCAGACCAGACTGCGGCCGGACAAAGCCAGGCGGGGCGTTGGAAATTTTGATGGCCAACGGCCGTCTTTGCAGCTGGGTCGGATCGTCAACCAGTTCCCCCGTCAGCGGGTTGCGGTCAGTGCCAAAGTCGGCGGCGGTGAGCAGGTTTAGGCCTGTGGCTTCGGGCGTGGCCTCTGGTGTGTTGGTGACCGTGGCCGCGATGGTGGGCGGCGGCGGCAGGGTGGCCGTGGCCGCGGGCGCGGTGGTGGTGGGGTTAACGGCCGTATCTTCCAGGGTAGGTGGCGGGGCAACGGCCGTGGGTGTGCTTTCTGCCTGACCGCCGCAGGCCGTCATTATCATCAGTAAAGCCAGTGCGCTTAACAAAGACAACCATCGTTTCATGATTTACTTGCTCTCCTTCCAAGAAAAGTCAGAACCTCCGGTTTAGGCAGCAGCCGGAGGTTCTTGCTGGGCAATTTAGGCCCATTTGTATGGTTTGTCAAGCCGCAGCAGGGATATCGATGGGGAAAAAGTGGAAAGATTAATCTTGGGGACTGGGCGAGAGATAGTGCCAGACTTTACTGACCAGGGTGTTGACATCATACGGTTTGGGCAAAAATCCGGTAAGGCCGTTGACCTTTACCTCGGGAGCAATTTGCTGCTGAGCGTACCCGGAAGAGAGGATGATGCGCACAGTGGGGTCTACCTGGCGCAGTTGGATGAGGGTGTCCAGCCCGTTCATGCCCGGCATGGACATGTCTAGCAGCACCAGCCGAATCTCGTCTTTGTACCGGGCAAAGGTGGCCACACCTTCCTGACCATTAACGGCCGTCATCACCTCAACACCGTGCAGAGCCATAATATCGGTCACCGCCTCGCGCACGGGCGCTTCATCATCGATGACCAGGATGCACAGGTCAGCGGCATTAGAGGGTGCGGCCGTTTGGTGGGGAATAACGGCCGTTTCCGCTCGTTGGCTCTTGGGGAACACCAGCCTAAACGTGGTCCCCTGCCCCAGCTGGCTCTCCACCTGCAGCCCACCCCGATGATCGCGCACAATGCCCAGCACAGAAGCCAACCCCAACCCCTGGCCATCTTCCTTGGTCGTAAAAAACGGATCAAAAATCCGGCTGCGTATTTCGGGCGTCATGCCCACACCGTTGTCGTGCACCGTCAAAAAAACGTATTCACCTGGCGGCAGCGCGCTGCCGGTCCAGTGCCAGTAGGGCGCGTCTGCCGTTGTCAACGTTTGTAGACCGGTCGTCACCCATACGTCACCGCTGGGCGGCGCCACCGCCTCCGCCCCGTTCAAAATCAGATTCATGATCACCTGCTGCAGCTGGCTGCGATCTGCTTCGATCAGCGGTAATTCCGCAGCCAGATCGGTGTGCAGCAAAACATGTTTGGCAATAGCCGCCCGGAACAGGTGGATGTTTTTCTCGATCAGCCGGTTGAGGTTGACCGGTTCCATTTCCAACTGGCTGCCGCCCGCATAGGCCAGCATCTGACGGGTTAAATCCGCCGCCTGCTCGGCGGCCAGCACCGCTTTTTGCAGGTGCTCGCGGGCAGCTTCGTGAGGCGGCAGCTTGCGCATGGCCAGATTGTTCTGAGCCAGCATAGCCACCAGCAAATTGTTAAAATCGTGGGCAATGGCGCTGGCCATCAGCCCCAGGCTTTCCCGTTTTTGCGCCTGCTGCATAGCTTCTTCGGTACGTTTGCGCTCGCCAACTTCATGCTGGAGTTGAGCATTGGCAATTTGCAATTCGGCCGTGCGCGCCGCCACACGGGCTTCCAGTTCGTGGTGCAGTTGTTTTAACAATGCCTGGCTTTGCTTCAACTCTTCATTTGCTACCTGTAAAGCGTCAGCGGCACAGTGGGCATCGGCAACGCCGGTGCTCAGACCCTCAATAAGCTGCCGCAAGAGCAGGGTATTCAATACCAAGCCCGCACTGAGAATGACCAGATCATCGATGGTAGAGCGGGTGCCGAAGCTGCTCACAACGATGCCATTTTGTTCCAACATATAAACCAGGGTCAGCGCACTCACGTTTAGCACCATAAACAAAAGAGGCGCTTGCCCGCGAATAAAGAGGCTGACGGCCGAAACAATCACAAAGTAACCGACAACAGACGAGCTGCGAATACCCTCAAATACACACATCAGGCCGGTAATAATGGCAAAACTCACGGCACATAACAGCCAGGCCGCCAACCGAATGCGGCCAAAGTAGACAAGGCCGGTACAAACCAGGCCCAAACTAAACAGGCAAACAAGCCCCAGGAGGGCGGCCGTCTGCTCAAAACCAGAAAAGCGTGACAACGGCCGTATCAGCACCAGCAGCAGCATCATCGTAGCGTCAAAGGCCAGCAGATAACGGTTCAGCCAATACGCCTGCCGGTATTGCTCCGGATCTTCAAAACGAGGGGGCACAAGGTAACTTGCTAAGCTTTTCATAGGTATTCAGCAGTGTAACGGCCGTTCTGCGATGAGTTCTTCAAATTGAGCTGTTCAGCCGAGCGGCGTTTATCCATGTTTCCTTTATCTGGCATCTATCTGACGGTTTGTATATCGTTATCACCTGCCGGTATGGGAAAATTCAGCTATTGGCCGCACCCGGGTCACCATGACGCACAGCGCCGTGACGATTCCGCTGGATTCGTGTTTAATACCACACCACACACTACTGCTGTCCTTAAACAGCAACTCATTGAGGAGAACAACATGGAAAAGCGATACGGCCGTATCACCGGTTGGGGCGCCTATGTCCCCGAAAAAGTGCTCACCAATTACGATCTGGAACAAATGGTAGATACCAGCCATGAATGGATTGTCCAGCGCACTGGCATTCACCAGCGTCACATTGCGGCCCCAGACGAAACCAACGCCACCATGTCCGTTGCCGCCGCCCGCCGCGCCCTGCAAAAAGCGAATTTAGACGCCGCCGACCTGGATCTCATCATCGTGGCCACAACGACGGGCGACCACATCACCCCGGCCGTTTCCAGCCAGGTTCAGCACATGCTGGGGGCCACCAACGTGCCCGCTTTTGTCCTGGCCAACGGCTGCACCGGCTTTTTGTATGCCCTCACCACCGCCCAGCAGTTCATCAGCGGCGGCGTTTACCAGAACATCCTCGTCATCGGTTCCGAACTGCTCAGCCGCTACGTCGATTGGACAGACCGGAGCACCTGCGTGCTGTTTGGCGATGCGGCGGGCGCGTTTGTGCTGCAAGCCACCAGCGAACCCTGCGGCATATTTGGCTTCGACATGGGGTCGGATGGCAGCGGCAGCCAGCACATCATTGCGCCAGCGATGGGTTCGGCCGAACCAGTAAACGCCCATACATTTGCCGAAAAACGCCACCTTATTCGCATGAACGGCCGTGAAGTGTTTAAGTTCGCCACCCGCATTCTGGGCAGCACCAGCCAGCGCAGCCTGGCGCAAGCCGGGATGACCCTGGACGACATTGACTGTATCGTGCCGCACCAGGCCAATTTACGCATCATCGAGGCCGCTGCCCGCGCCATGAATCTGCCCATCGAGCGCTTTCTGGTGAAGGTACATAAATACGCCAACACCTCGGCCGCTTCCATTCCGGTGGCGATTTGTGATGGGTTAGAATCTGGGGAAATCAACGTAGATGACCGGCTGCTGCTGGTGAGTTTTGGCTCCGGCCTTACCTGGGCTTCGGCCGTTTTACAGATGGCACCTACCCAGCAAAAACAGATGTACAGCAACGGTGTAGCAGTGCCAGCTGCGGCAGAATGGGCAACCGCTTAGAGGCTCATCACTGCATTGACAGCCGTCCGGCAATGGCTATAATTGCCAGGTACTTAAGCCCAAGTGGCGGAATTGGCATACGCGGCAGGTTGAGGGCCTGTGCCCTTATGGGCGTGGAGGTTCGAGTCCTCTCTTGGGCATAAAAGCGCTGACACAAAAGTGTCGGCGTTTTTTATTAGAGTTGTTCCTGATTGTGCGACAAAAAATTAGGACACAGATTCACGCAGATAAACGCAGATTTTTTACCTGTGAAAATCAGTGTATATCTGTGTCCCAGTTCTGCCTGAACTTTATTGCGGAACAAGTCTATCATTGAAAACGGCCGTCCTCTCGCAGCGTGCGCTGCAATCCCTCTGCCAGGCCAACCAATGGCCGAAACCCCAGCAGCTGCTGCGCCCGGCTGATGTCGGCAACCAAACGGGGCACTCCGGCCGACTTCTGCTGGTTTTGCAGCTGGTTCACCCGCTGGCCCACCACCTGCTCAATCTCGCTGACCAGCTGGTTTAAACTGGTTTCCGTGCCGCTGCCCACGTTGATCACCTGCCGGTTGACGGCCGTGGCCGTGGCCGCTGCCACCATCGCCGCCACCACGTCTGTCACGTAAATAAAGTCGCGGGTCTGACGGCCGTTACCATGCAGCACCAGCGAGCCACCCGTCAGCGCCTGCTGTAAAAACCTGGGAATGACCGGCGCGTGGGAGAGGGGCAGGCTTTGGCCCGGCCCGTAGGCGTTGAATATCCGCAGCGCCACCGTTTCAATGTTGTTCAGTTTGCCGATGGTGTGAATGTACTGCTCGGCGGCCCATTTGCTGACGGCATACGGGGAATCGGGGTTGGGGGTGTCATTTTCATGGACGGGCTGGGTAGGGAGACGGCCGTACACCGCCCCCGACGACGTAAAAACCACGCGCCGCACGCCCGTGTCGCGCATTGCCTCCATCAGGCTCACCGTGCCGCCTACGTTCACCTCGTTGTACGCCTGCGGGTGCAGCACAGACTCCGCCACCGATACTTTGGCGGCCAGGTGATACACACAATTCACATCCCGCAGCAGCGACCAAAGCAGCGGAATATTGCGCACGTCACCCGGCGTTACCATCACTTCTGGCCGCAGGCTGCTGGCATTGCCGTTGCTCAGATCGTCCAGCACCGTCACCAAATGCCCATCGGCGGCCAATTGATTGGCTAGAGCTGCCCCTAAAAAACCGGCCCCACCGGTCACCAGGAAACGCATAGTTGCCCCTCCACAAACAATAAAGCCCCGACTGGAGTCAGCCGGGGCTTTTAATCGTCACTTTAGCTTACTGCTTAATACTCAAGCAGCTCGTCGACACGGCCGTCAATGTCCGGGTCGCCATAATCGCCTTCCTTGGCCCAGGCAGAAAGCTCAATCGAGAAGTTCTCAAAAAAGCTTTGCGGCGGCAAGGAACCGGCGCCGTACTGCATTTCTTTAATTTCGGCGTTGATGATCAGGGTAGCCGTTTCCAGCACGATCACCTCATTTTCGCGGGCCAGCACCGGTTCGCCCTTGGGGGCCAGCTTGGCTTTGAGCGCTTCATCAAAGAAAGCATGGTCACTCATGACCACTTTGGTGATGGTACGGATGTCGTTTTTGTCAAACAGCCAGACTTCGAAGGCGGTGACGTTCTTGGGCGTATCGCTGCCAATCGATTCAGCAATGCCCACGCCGCACTCGCCGAGGAATTCACCGCTGGCATTTTCGATGCTGAAGGAGTCGTCGTAGTTATCACGGCCGTATACGTAGTCACTTTGGAACCGGGCAATCGGCACGGCGCTGACCCCTTCATCACTCACCATCGTCGGCGCACTTTCCGGCATGTTGTCGTAATACGTATCGACGTTGTTGCCCTCGGCCATCAGGCTGTTGCGACGGTTCAACACTACCACAATGCCCGCACCAACCAGGGCCAACACCAGCAGCAAGGCCAGAATGGTGCCTAAATTGGAATCATCTTCGGCGGCTTCGGGGGGGGGTTGGATGCCTTCCGTGCCGGGGGTTGTAACTGCCCCACACGACTGCCCACCCGTCTGGATAATGGCGATAGCATCAAGGCGTTCCTGGGCGGCGGGATCGGCCGTACGGCTGCGCAGGTCACAGATGTCGGCCGTGGCATCTGACCAGCCAGCCAGGGCGCGGGTTACCAGTCCTGTGTTTCCGGGCTGCAAAGAATAGGCATCGGCAATGGTTTGCAGGTAAACATCCTGTTCAGCCTGCTCCATATCGCCAGGGCCAGCGCCAGTCCATTCCACAGGATCAATAACCCAGCCATAGGTAAGCCCAATGACAAACCCCAAAATTACAGCGATAAGAACAGACAGTTCTGGTCGATTCCTAATAAAATCCATGTGGCACCTACCTTCATTGGCCCCCAACTAGAGACATTATGAAAATGACATAACATCCCCTCTGCATTTCGTATCTTACCATAACTGTTTAACGCGTCAAGTTATGTTTAATGCTTTTCCTCTGTTTTTGCCTGTGGTATACTTTTTTAAGGTAAGCAGTGGCGCCCTTGGGGAAATTTTGGATACGGCCGTCTACACGCCACTCCCTGAAAACCACGTCACCCACCTGGAGAATGAACACCGTGAAACATTTTCTTAGCATCGCTGATTTGTCCCCCGATGAACTTCACAATTTGCTTGATTTGGCCCTTTCCTTAAAACAAGAATGGCAAAACGGTGGCAATCGCCCGCTGCTTAAGGGCAAAAGCCTCGCCTTAGTCTTCCAAAAACCTTCCCTGCGCACCCGCGTTTCCTTTGAAATGGGCATGGTGCATTTGGGCGGGTACGCCCTCTATTTATCGCCAACTGAAATCAAGATGGGCGGCCGTGAGAGCGTGGCCGATGTGGCTCGTGTGCTGTCTGGCTACGTAGATGGCATCATGGCACGTGTATTTGAGCACGACCACATCTTGCAGCTGGCTCAATACGCTTCTGTGCCGATCATCAATGGTTTGTCCGACTACAACCATCCCGCCCAGGCGCTGGCCGACATTTTTACTGTGCTAGAGGTAAAAAAGCGGCTCGAAGGGCTCAAATTGGTCTATGTAGGGGATGGTAATAACGTCGCCCGCTCTTTATTATTTACCTGTATGAAGGTTGGCATGCACTTTGCCATCGCCACCCCGCCGAACTACACTCTCAACGAAGACGATTATGAGCTGGGTGAAAAGTTCAGCACCGCCGGAGCTTCTATAGAAGTGTATGAAGATCCGAACCGGGCGGTGGCCGATGCGGATATTATTTACACCGATGTCTGGACAAGTATGGGGCAGGAAGCAGAAACGGCCGCACGCCTGAAAGTCTTCCCTCCGTACCAGGTAAACCAAAAGCTTGTCAACCTGGCCAAACCCGACTGCCTGGTGATGCACTGTTTGCCCGCCCACCGCGGCGAAGAAATCACCGACGAAGTCGCCGATGGCCCGAATTCTGTGCTGTTCCCACAGGCAGAAAACCGGCTGCATGCCCAAAAAGCTATCCTGGTAGAACTGCTGGGCAGCAAGACCTAATTTTTTGGAGGCATTGGCGTGGCAGGAAACCGTGCCCGATTCGAAGAAGCGCTAAACCGAGGCCATTCTCACAGCTGGGACCAAAAGTGGAGTGAGGCAGTTCGCGAATTTGAAGTTGCCATCGCGGAAATTGCTAATGAACCGGCGCCGTATGCCGGTTTAGGCATGGCCTACCTGGAACAAAACCAGTTGAAAAAAGCGCTGGAGAATTACAAGTTAGCCGCTCGTTTTTCGCGCGGTGATGTGATTTACCTGCGCCAGGTGGCCGATGTACAGGAGCGCCTGGGGCAGTACGGCGAAGCGGGCAAAACCTACATGGCCATCGGGGAAGTGGAGCTGAACCGGCGGCGTCTCACTGAGGCCATGGACAACTGGAACCGGGCCGTACGCCTGGAACCCGATTTGCTGCGCGGCCACCAGCGGCTGGCTTCGATTTACGAGCGCCAGGGCTCAATCCACAACGCCATTCGCGAATATTTGGCCATCGCCCGCATCCTCAATTCACAGGGTGAAGCGCGAAACGCGCTGCAAGCCTGCCAGCTGGCGCTGAAACTGGACCCACGCAACGCCGAAGTATTAACAGCCATCGAACAAATCCGCAGCGGTGAAAAGCTGGCCGGTGAATCGGACAGGCCGACTTACCAATCTTCAGACAGCATTAGCGAGGTGGCGCAGCACATGGCAGCGGCCCTGCGGGAAAAATCAGGAAGTGGCACGGGCAAAACGGCCGATGCCGCCAGCCCGGTGCAGGATGCGCGTCGCCTGGCCTCCGAAAAGCTGGCGGGAGACTTGTTTGGCGATGAAGATGGCGATCTAACCGTACAAACGCTCCAGCTAACGACGCTCATCAGCAAGGCGCTGGACTTCCAAACGCGGGCGATGACCAATGAAGCGATCAGCGCCTATGAAGAGGCGATGGGGCTGGGATTGGACAATACGGCCGCTCACTTCAATCTCGGCCTGCTCTACCAGGACAAGCTGCGCTTTGAAGACGCCATCCGCGAATTCCAGCTGTCGGTGAAGGACCATGACTTCCGGTTGGCCAGCCACTTTTCCTTAGGCGAATGCCACCGGGCGCGTGGCCGCATCGAAAAGGCGATGGAGCATTTCATCAACGTGCTCAAAATTGTGGATCTGGCCACGGTGCAGCACAACCAGGCCGACCGGCTCATTGAACTGTATGAAAACCTGGCCGACAGCCTGATGGCCCAGGGCGAGCGCGACCAGGCGTCCGCTTTTGCCAACGCGTTGGTGGAATTCCTCAGCCACAAGGGTTGGGAAGACAAGGCAAAGGAAGCACGCGGCCGTCTGGATGCTATTTCCGACTCCGGCATGATGATTTTAGGCGACATGCTGACAGCCGGTTCGGAACAGGTGCTGGAGTCGCTGTACCTGAGCCAGGAGTATGCGCGCCGCGGCATGTATGATACGGCCGTTGAAGAAACCTACCGCGCCATTCAACTGTCCTACGATTATTTACCGGCCCACATCCAGTTGGGGGAACTGCTGGGGAAACAGGGGCGCCGCGAAACGGCCGCGCAAAAATTCATGACCATTGCCGACACCTACCAAATCCGGGGCGACACCAATGGCTCCATCTTGTCCTACGAAAAAGCGGTGGAGATGACCCCGCTGGACCTTGCCATTCGCGGCCGGTTAATTGACCTGCTCAAGCGGCATGGCCAGATTGATCGTGCCCTGGAGCATTACCTGGCCATGGGCGATTCGTATTACCAGCTGGCACAGGTGGACAAAGCCCGCGACACGTACCAGGAAGCGCTGAAGCTGGCGCCGCGTGGCGCCGTCGAACGCAAGTGGAAGGCCCAGTTCCTGCGCCTGGCCGCCGAAATTGACATGCAGCGCTTCGACTGGCGCCGTGCCCTGGCCGCTTACAAAGAGCTGCGCACCCTGGACCCCAACGACGAACGCACCGCCATCACCCTGGTTGACCTGTATTATAAAGTGGGGCAGCCAGTGAACGCGGTGGGTGAGCTGGACAACTACCTGAAGCAGCTGGTTCGTGGCGGTCGTGGGGCCAAAGTGGTGGGCATTTTAGAAGATATGGTGCGCCAACGGCCGTCTGACAAAAACTTAGTCGACCGGCTGTCTCGTCTCTATCTGCAACAGCAACGGCGCACCGAAGCGATTGAACTGCTGGACAAGCTGGGTGAAGCGCAGCTTGAGGCCAACGAAGTGGCCGCCGCCTATGCCACGATAGAAAAAATCCTGGCTTTGAATCCCCCCAATGCCGCCAGCTATCGCCAATTGTTAGCCCAACTACGGCCGTAAGCCGCAGCGTCACACCAATCTATGAACGTTTTTTCCTGGGAGAGTTTCATAAATGCGCTGAACCGCTCCCCAGCTTTATGGATCAGCGCTATTGACATTTTGCTGGTAACGGCCGTTGTCTACAGCGCCTTCTTGTTGATTCGCGGTACCCGTGCTGTGCAGGTGCTGCGGGGTTTTGTCGGCCTTGCCCTCATCGTCCTGCTGCTCTCCTCCATTCCCGGCCTCACCGCCTTTCGCCAGCTGGTCAGCTGGATTTTGCCCACCCTGCTGCTCTCCATTCCCATCATTTTTCAGCCGGAACTGCGGCGGGCCCTGGAGCAACTCGGCCGTACCAGCAGCTACTTCCGCTTTTTGCGCAAAAATGAAGTCAGCCCGGTGGTGGTGGCCGTAAAAGATGCCAGCATCCGCCTCTCCCAGCGGCGGCATGGTGCCTTGATTGTTTTTGAGCGCGACACGGGCCTGCAAGAGTACATCGATACGGGCATCCTGCTCGACGCCGAAGTTTCGCCCGACCTGCTGCTGACCATCTTTAACAAAAACACAGAACTGCATGATGGCGCAGTGATCATGCGCAATGACCGGCTGGCCGCAGCGGCATGTGTCATGCCACTTTCCACCAGCAGCCTGACCGACCGGCAAATGGGGCTGAGGCACCGGGCTGCCCTGGGCATCAGCGAGGTGAGTGATGCCGTGGCGGTGGTCGTGTCTGAGGAAACGGGCCAGGTGTCGATTGCCCACAACGGCCGTGTCATTCGCCGCCAAGACCCGTCCCGATTGGATGATATTTTGCACGCTTTCTTGCACAACCGCCAGAGCAGCAGGAGGCCAGAGACATGATGCGGCTCACCCGATCCTTCCTGGCAAATCTGGCCACCCTGATCCTTTGCTTTATCCTGGCCGTGGTCATTTGGGTTAACGCCATGCAGGTAGAAGACCCCGACCTCAAGCGTGCCCTGCAAATTCCCGCCACCTTCATCGGCTTGCCAGAAGATGCCACCCGCATCAGCCCTACAGATGACAATCCATCTGTGCTGATCAGCTTCGAAGGGCCAACCTCTGTCGTTTCTGAACTGTCACCCGACGCTTTCAGCGCCATCATTGATCTCAGCGAAGTACCACTGGGCAGTGAAGTTAGCGTACCCATTGAGGTTCAGACCACAAACACCCAGGTGACCCTGGACGATCCCATCCCCAACACCATCACGGTGCGGCTGGAAAAACTGGTGACCCGAGAAATTGACGTGGAGCTGGAAATTCGCGGCGAGGTAGCGCGTGGGCACACCATGGGTGAGCCCCTCATCGATCCGCCGGTGATTAGCGTGACGGGCACCGAATCGGAAGTTGACCGGCTGGACTTTGCCCAGGTAACCGTCTTTTTGAATGACGACACACAAACCCGCATCGAATCGCCCCAACCGCTTTTTTATAACCGGCAGGGGCGCGTGGCCAGCGTGAGCGGTTTGCAGCTGAGCACGGACCAGGTGCAAGTGACCATCCCTATCAACGAATCAGCCGATTTTGCCAACAAGGTGATCACGGCCGATGTCGTCGGGCAGGTAGCGCCGGGTTACCGCGTGCTTGGCGTCACCATCGAGCCGTCCAGCGTATTGGTGACCGGACGGCCTACGCAGCTGGCGCTGCCTTTCCGCGTACAGACCGAGCCAATTGACATAACAGGGTTGACGGAAACGTTTCAATCGCAGGTATCGCTGGTGCTCCCCGAGGGCATCTCGCTGGACAGCGTCAGTGAAATTACGGTGACGGTCCAAATTGAACCATTTTCCAGCACAAAGATATATAATCAACCGATCGAGCTTTTGGGTGTCGATGATGACCTGGAAGTCACAGTCGATCCAGACACGGTGCGGGTAGTTTTGTTTGGGCCATCGCCCGTGCTGGATACATTAACAGAGCAAGAAGTGCGGGTTTCGTTGGACCTGTTTGGGCTGGAACCGGGCGAATATTCGTTGGAACCTGATGTGGACGTGCCGGATCGCGGCCTGGAGCTGCGCTCGATTCAGCCTTCGGTCATCGATGTGATCATTACGGAGCCGGTTACACCCACAGAAGATTTTTCTGACATTGAATCCTTGAATTTGGACGTGCAGCAGCCACCGGAAACCGGCCGTGAGGGTCGTACGGCCGTTCCCACCCCATCACTTTTGCCCACACGCTTCGCCTGGCTGCCCAAACTCAGACCGTTTTAGCAGATAGCTTATGAAAGTAAAACCTTTGGTCGCGTTGGTCGGACGACCCAACGTTGGCAAATCTACCCTTTTTAATCGCATTGTTGGCCGCCGCGTGGCGGTTGTTTCTGAGACGGCGGGCACCACGCGCGACCGGCTTTATGCCGACGGCGAGTGGGGCGGCGTCGCCTTTTCGCTGGTGGATACCGGCGGCATTGAGGTAACCACCGGCTGGCACACCGAACCACTGTCTGAAGATTCGGAGCAGTTTTTGCCCTATATTCGCCAGCAGGCAGCCATCGCCATCCGTGATGCCGACGTGGTGGTCCTGGTGGTGGATGGCCAGGTCGGCATCACCGCAGCAGACCGGGAAGTGGCCGATATTTTGCGCCAGTCAAACAAGCCGGTGTTTGTGGCCGCCAACAAGCTGGAATCCACCAAACAAACGGACCACGTCTACGAATTTTATGAGCTGGCGGTGGGCGAGGTGTTCCCTATTTCGGCGCTGCATGGCTACGGCACGGGGGATTTATTAGATGCGGTGGTAGCGGCCGTTCCCCCTTCCCCCCCAGAAGATGAGGCAGAAGATACCTCCATCAAAATTGCCCTGCTGGGGCGGCCCAATGTGGGCAAATCGACCCTGGTGAACAAGCTCATCGGCGAAGAGCGTGTGATTGTCAGCCCCATTGCCGGCACCACGCGTGACGCCATCGACACCAAAATACGCTGGCACGGCCAGGAATTTACGCTGATCGACACGGCGGGCATCCGGCGGCGTGGCAAAATCGATCCCGGCATTGAGAAGTACAGCGTGCTGCGCGCCATGAAAGCGCTCAAACGCGCCGACGTGGTGCTCATGCTCATCGACGCTGAGGCGGGCATCACGGCCCAGGATACGCACGTGGCGGGCATGATCACTGATGAAACGGCCGGGGCGATTGTGCTGGTAAACAAGTGGGACGCCATCGAAAAAGACAGCTACACGATGAAGGAGTTTGAGGACAAAGTGCGGCAGGAGCTAAACTTTTTGCCCTTTGTGCCGGTGCTGTTCATCTCGGCAATGACTGGCCAGCGCGTCAGCCGGGTATTGCCCCACGTGGTGGATGTGAATGAGGCGCGCTACCAGCGCATCGGTACCAGCGACCTGAACAAATTTATGCGCGAAGCCATCACCCAGCACCCGCCGCCAGGCAAGGGCGGCAGGCGGGCCAAATTTTTTTACGCTACCCAGGCGAGCGTCGCGCCGCCTACCTTTGTCTTTTTTGTTAACAATCCCGACTGGGTGAATTTTGGCTACAAGCGGTACCTGGAAAATCGGCTGCGCGAGCAGTGGCCATTTACCGGGGTGCCGATCCGCCTCTTTTTCCGCGCCCGCAGCGAGGATCGTTTTGGGAAGTAACGGCTTATGAGCACCTACTATGTACAAACGATGCCCGGCGTGGAAGAGATCGCCTGGCTGGAAATTCGCGACAGGCTGCCGGGGGCCAAATTTGGCGAGACGGTTTTTGCCAAGGAGCAAAACGGCCTGCTGATTTTTAGCTACGAGGGTGAAACGGACGATTTGTTTAATCTGCGCACGGTGGAGGATGTGTTTGCCCTGGCCGTGTCGCTGGACAAGGTGCCGCGCACCAAACAGGTGCTGCCGCAGCTCACGGAGCTGGTAAGCAGTTCGCCTGAGTTCCAGCAGGCGGTTGATATTGCCATGGCGCTGCGCAGTGAACCGGGACGGCCGTCTTACCGGGTCATCAGTCGGTTGTACGGCAGCCACGAAGTGTATCGCAAGCAGCTGGGTGAAGCGGTGGAGCGCGGTATGAAGGCACGCTACCCGCGCTGGCGGCTGGTGGATGACCACGCGCAGCTGGAGCTGTGGGTCAACTTGCTTGGCTCCCGCCTGGTTTGCGGCGTGCGCCTGACGGACCGCACGATGCGCCATCGCTTTAACAAGCCGGTGAAGCTGAAGGCGGCGTTACGGCCGTCGGTGGCCGCCGCCATGATTCATCTCACCCAACCCGCCGACGACGACCTGTTTCTGGACCCAATGTGCGGCAGCGGCACGCTGGTGATGGAGCGGCGCTACGCTGGGGCTTACAGGCAGATGCTCGCCGGGGACATCGTGTATGATCATGTGCAGGCCGCCCGGCAAAACGTAGAGGCGCTGCGCAAAGAGCCGCCCACCGACTTCAGCACCCTGCACGCCGACGCTGTCCGCCTGCCGCTGGCCACGGGCAGCATCACAAGGGTGGCCACCAATTTGCCGTTTGGCAAGCAGATTGGCTCGCCTAAGGCGTTGCAGAAGCTGTATCCGGCATTTTTCCGGGAGCTGGAGCGGGTGTTGTTGGCGGGAAACGGCCGTGCCGTAGTGCTCAGCAGCGAGTATGAGCTGGTTAAAGACGCCGTGCGCGCCTGCCCCGGCCTGGAAATCTTAACCGGCTACTCCATCGCCGTGCTCGGCCAATGGGGGCGCATCTACATTATTCGCCGGAACTAAAGAATGTAATTGGGTAATTAGGCAATTGAGTAATCGACATAATTGCCTAATTACTCGATTACCCAATTACTTAATCTCTGGCGGCTGAATGTCGATCAGCTCGTCGTAGTGGGAAATATCGACCTGCCAGATGCTTTCCAGTTCCTCGTAATTTGGCTCCGGTTCGCGCAGGACGATACGCACCAGTTCAAACGTTTCGGGGCGGATCCACAGCTGGATGTCTACCTGTTCGGGGCCGATCAAGAAACCGCTCATCTGGTAGATGTTTTCGCCGCGGGCAACGGCCGTAACGCTGTACAGCAGCTCATCCGGCCCCTCACTCTCGGCCAGATTTTCCGGTTCGGCCAGAGCCATCTGCGATAAATCGGCCAGCAGCACCGCCTGGATGCCGATGTCATTGTCGAACAGGACCGCCGGGTTAAAGCCCCAGTTGGGCGGCAGCTCCTCCCACGCCCCCGTTACCACGTTGGTTTGCCACTGAATTTCGGCCACGCTGATCACGTCCACATCGGTGATGAGGCCGGGGCCAATGACGCGCACCGTGGCCAGGGCACGGTCCGGGGCCACATAGGCCCCCGTCGCCCGGCGAAAGGAAAGCGTTTCCCCTGGGTCGAGGAAAGCCGGTGCGCCGTCTCGGGCGATGGTGAACTGGAACCCGGCAGCGTCTTTCATGCGAGCGGCCGCACGCTGCACCAGCTCCCCGGCGGGAATTTCAGGCAGGGATGGGTCGCTGCACGCAGACGCAATAAGCAGCAGGCCCCAAAATAACATCATCAAGGTAAATTTATTTCGGTATAACCGCATCATTTTTGAAATCCGTTTGGTTGTCAGGGAATTTGGTGGAGGCGGGATTGGAGGTTGTGGACGGCCGTTTCCCACCCACCAAACTCCTCACTTTCCAGCCACAGCTCACGCAGCTCCGATTTGGCCAGCACACGCGCCACGGCCCGGCGCGCCATCTCGATGTACTCGGGTTTGACCGGCATCGGGCTGTTTTCCGCCAGCCACTCGGCCAGTTCTTGCGGCGGATTTTCGGGCGGGAAGCCGGCGGCAGCGGCCACACACTCGGCGGCGACCAGCACTTCCTGCGCTTCGTCGGCGTCCAGCTCATCGGCCGCAATCATCGCCGCCACGCCCGCCAGCGTGCGATCAATCAGCCGAAAATCGTTCTCACCAAAATCATACAGCCAATCCTGCGCGGCATCATTTTCAAAATTACCGGGTCCCCAGGTGCCCATTTTTCCTCCAAAATAAAAGCGGAACACAGAGTTGCACAGAGAAGACACAGAGTTACACAGAGAAAAGAGGGGAGAAAAATCTGTGCAAATCTGCGTAATCTGTGGATAGATCTTTTTATGCTTCGCGCTGTTCGCGGGGGAGTTTGAGCTTGGCCTCGATGAACGCCTCGCGGGCCAGGTTGAGGGTACGGGCAATGGCCCGAATCTCCTCAATTTCGTCGTAGGCCGCCAGGCCATCGGCGGCGGCGACGGCAAAAAGCACGTCCAGAAAGTGCAGCCGCTCTTCGGGTGTGGTGAGGTTGGCAAACTGGCGCACCGTACGGTGATGATCCAGCTTTTTGGCCGCTTCAGACACAGCCACTTCGGTGATGAAAACGGCCGCTGCCTCTTCCACCTGCCAATGGGTTTGCAGCGCCTGCACCATCGCGTCAAACTCCGCCTCCGACACGTCCTTATCCACATGTGCCACGTTGGCCATCAGCCCTCCCGCCAGGCTCAGCTTACGCAGGTCCGCCTCGGGAATGTCCAATGCCGACTGTTCGACGTGCAGCCGGTGGCTGACGGCGTAAAACACCTTGTTTTTGATGAAATCTTCAAAACGGCGCTCGCGATTGGGGGCATCGGCAACGGCCGTTCGTCGGGCCATCGCACCACCCACCATCCGGCCCAGCTGCATGAACAGGTTCAGGTTCACGTCATCAATGGCTCGCTTCACCTCCTCCACTACTGCCTGCTCTGCCGGGGAAATCTGGCCGTCGATGTTCACCATCTCGTCCAGCGCCTGACGCACCAGCTGCCGGTCACGCGGCGAGCGCAGCGTGTTTTGCAGCTCCACGATCAGCCGGGCGCGCTCCGTCTCGTCGATGGGCTGGTCGATGTACATTTCCAGCCGGGCCCCCTCCTGGGCGCTCATTTGCAGACCGCCATCGCGCCCGGCGCGCGGCAGCTGAAAGAGCAAATCCTTGAGGCTGTTCACCTCTTCGTGGCTCACCTGGCCATCGGCCCAGGCAGCGGCAATGATGACTTTGGCAAGGGTAAAAATGAGGTGGCGATCAGACATGGTGGTTTCCTAAAAAGTGAATTTTTACCGCGGAGACGCGGAGAACGCTAAGTTTTCTCTCAGCGAGCTGTTCAGCTCTGCGCCCTTTGCGTCTTTGCGGTTCGTTTTTGCCGTCTGTAATTATGCGAGGGAGGGCAGGCGTTTGTCCAGCGAGGGCATGTTGGCACGGGGATCTCTCATGCGCTGGTCATAGACGAAATCGGCCGTTTTTTCGATGCGCCACTGGCTGCCGTGCAGGTCGTTGAGTGCGGAGGCAATCTGGTAGAAGTTCCAGCGATCGTTGCTGTCTAGCAGGTAGAGATCAGGGGCGGCGTGGGCGAGGGATTGGAGGGTAACGGCCGTATCCACCAAAAAGCTGCACGCTGGGAACCATTTCTCGCTGGCGCGCACCACCTCCTGCTTTGCCAGGAAGTCGATCATGTTATTGGAGCCAGGCGATGTGCCAATTTGCCAGCCCAACCGGGCGATGACGGCCTCAGGATTAGCCTGCCGCACCCGCTGCTCAGCGGTGGCCTTCTCAAAACCGTATCCTTCACGGGCGTCGGGCACCGACTGGGGCGTAAACGGGCCAATCGCATCGTCGGTGAAGACCATGACGGAGCTGGTGAAAAGAAAGCGAATGCAGCGCTGACGGCACAGTTGGGCCAGCTGCGTGGGCCATTCCACGTTCACCAGCCAGCCTTCATTTTCAATGCCGGTGGCTTGCGAAGGCACGGCCAGGTGGAACAGCGCGTCGGGGCGAACGGCGTCGAGGAACTGTTCGGCAGCGGGGAGATTGTTGGGCGGAACGGCCGTGCGATCCCAACCCACCACTGCGTAACCCGCAGCAGAGAGTTGGGCACTCAAGGCCGTGCCTACTGCCCCGTTCATGCCGGTGATGATTGCTTTCACAACGCGCCCTCAAAAACATTTTCCCGGAAGCCCGGAGTTTCCGGGAAAATTGGAATTTAAGATGATTTGCGGGAACGGCTGCGTGACCGCCGACGCTTCTTTTGTGACTGATCAGACCTGTCAGACCGATCTTCACGATCTTTGCGCTCGGGCGCCTCTTCCACAGCGGCCGGTGGCGTGTGCAGCGACTGCTGGTACAGGTCGTCCAGCAGCATGGCGATGAGCTGAACCCCTTCCTCGTCGTTGGCCAGTTCACGCACCATGGGCACAAAACGCTGCAAGCGCTCGACGCGCAGCTTGTCCCGGTCGCGCATTTGCGCTTCCAGGCGCACCGTCATGCGCTCGGCGACCACTTTGGCCAGGGCAGCTTCATCGGGATACGGCCGTTCCTCAAACTCGATGTTGTACTGCCGGGCAATCTTCTTCAGCTGCACCTGCTCGGAAAAATCGCCGACCAGGGTGATGGCCACGCCTGCGGCCCCCGCCCGGCCCGTGCGCCCGGCGCGGTGGATGTACAGCTCAGGGTCTTCCGGCACTTCGTACTGGAACACGTGGGACAAATCGGAAATGTCGATGCCGCGCGCGGCCACGTCGGTGGCCACGCAGAAGCGTAGCTTGCCCTGTCGCAGCCGGTCCATCACCTTCTCGCGGTCCTTTTGCGGCAGATCGCCGCTCAGCTCGTCGGCATTGTAGCCAAAGCGCTGCATGACGACGGAAATGTAGTGCACACGCTGCTTGGTGTTGCAAAAGATGATGGCCGAATCGGGGTTTTCCAGCTCGATCAGCCGGATGAGCGCCCGGTCTTTTTCCAGCGGCGGTACCATGACGGTCTGGTGCGAGGTGTCGGCGACAGCCACATGGTCGCGGCTCAGGCTGAGGAAGTCTGGCTTGTGCATGAACTGCCGCGCCAGGCTGCGCACCGTCGGCGGGAAGGTGGCCGAGAACATGCAGGTGTACACCTCGTCCGGCAAATATTGCTGCACCCGGCGCATGTCCGGGTAAAAACCCATACTCAACATGCGGTCGGCTTCGTCAAAAACCAGCACCTTGAGCTTTTTCAAGGACATGGAACCGCGCAGCAAATGGTCCAACACGCGCCCCGGCGTACCCACGATGAGGTGGGTGCCTTCGCGCAGCGCCTTCAGCTGGGGACCGTAACCAACGCCGCCGTAAACGGCCGTTACCCTGAATCCCGAATCGCCAAACAACATCTTGGCCTCAGTCACCACCTGGGTGGCCAGCTCGCGGGTAGGCACCAGCACCAGCGCCTGTGTTTCGTCCTGGTAGCGGTTCACCAGCTCCATGATGGGCATGATAAACGCGCCCGTTTTGCCGCTGCCCGTTCGCGCCTGCACCATAAGCGGCCGTCCGGCAAAAATATACGGCATCGCTTTTGACTGCACCGGCGTGAGGCTGCTCCAGCCAGCCCGGGCCACCGCCTCACTCAGGCGCGGCGTCAGATGCTCAATGCGCACCGAGGGCAGGCTGTCTTCCGGTTCTTCAATTTCGTCTTCTGGCTCCGGCAGGATGATGTCTGGTTCGTTAATTTCTACTTCAGTTTGTTCGATGGGTTCTGTTTCACTCATTCAACTTTTGCGAATTGCGTCGTTCCTATTTGGCAACTGTGTGTTGTCAGACAAAAAAGGCAATAAGCCCTCATAGATTTTTAGTTTGGCCACAGAGAACACAGAGGTTTTAGAGAGGTTGCCTGTGCCACCTGTGAGTTTCCTTTCATATTGATCAAAGAGTCTAGCGCAAAACGGCCGTTTTCGCACCTTCTCTCATCCGGCCGCAACATCCACAACAGTCGTAGGGGCGGGACGACCGGGTGGAACCGTTGAACGACGTATGGCCTTTGCTCCGGTCGTCTCGCCCAAGACGGCCGTCTTATCATGGCGAGACGGCGCGGAAGTGGCCTTAGACGTGATTCCTCGTTTCGACCGCGCCGTCCCGCCCCTACACAATTGCATCTAATCCCGCCAGAGGGGCAGGCTGCAGCAGCGGAACGATCCCCCGGTCTTGGGCGGGTCGTCGAAGGGCAGCTCGATCACTTCCAGGCTGCGCCGCCGCAGTTCAGTGTTGACGCGGCTGGCCTGCGGCCGGGCAATCACCTGTGTAGGTGAGAGGGACAGCACGTTGGTGGCCAGCATTTGCTGCTCGGCGCGGGTCACCTCGATCCAGTCGTAGGCTTCGGCCAGGGCGGGCGGCACTTCCGCCAATCCATCCGGGTAGATGAGGGCGCTGTGCCGACCCACGGGCACAAAGCTGCAATCCAGGTGCAGCACGTTTTCACCGTCGGCGAGCTGCTTAAGTGGCACGGGGATCACCTGGAAATGCGGAAAACATCTGGCCAGGTAGGCGGCCCCCTCTGGCCCGGTGCGCTGGCTGAGCCCGACGAAGATACGGCCGTTATCCACCACCACATCGCCCCCTTCCAGCACCACCTCATCCGGCACCTTGATGATGCGCTGCGTGCGCATCCGGTCCAGCAGCGGCAGCAGCCCCAGCCACTCGTCGCGGCGGCTGTCGCGGGCCATTTGCGTCACCACAAACGTGTCGCCAATCACCACGCCGATGTCGCGGGTCATCAGCTGGTCCGGCACGCCGTCCAGCGGCTCCGGCTGGAACACCGCCACACCACGACCGAGCAGCGTTTGCTTAAAGCTATCCAGCTCGGCCATCACCCGCTCCCGCGTAGGGCAGTCGGGGCCAAAATAAAACTGCTTTTGGGTTTCGTTGATGATGGCGGGGGGCGCTTTGTGGAAATTGTCGGGATAACCGATGACGACGGAGCGCAGGCGGCCGGTTTCTGAGGTGACGCAAAGCTTGTGCATGACGGGTGCCTCCATGATGTTCAGCGAGTTGTGGGTGGTGGGTCAGGCCACACACAATATGATATGGAGACGGAAACGGCCGTCAAGAACTATTTTGTGGCAAGTGGCAGGTGGCAGGTGGCAAGTTGCAGGTTGCAGGTGGCAAGCGACCTGCAACCTGCAACCTCTCACTCAGCCCAGCTGCCAGGCACAAAAGAGCAGCAGCGCCAGGTAAGACAATGCCGCCAAGAGCGACGGCCGTTTCACCAGATACCACATACGCGGCGGGGCAAACAGCAGCACCAGCAGTCCAAACGCGCCAATCGCCCCCAGCCAGCCGGTGAAGAGCTGGGTGGCTTGCAGAACGGCCGTACCCAACAGCACCATTCCGTTCACCGCCAGCAGGGCCAACAGCGCCAGCCCGGCATAGCTGCGCGAATCTTCCTCAATCGTCACCCGCACCGAGGCGCTGAGCACCAGCACGTAAAACAGCGAGGCGGCAATCCACGCCCCCGGCCCGTACACAAAAAAGGACGACGACTCGCCCGCCCCCAGCACGCGATCATCGACCACGAAGATGGAATCCCAGTAACCCAGCTGCTGCAAAAAGATCACCACCAGCATCAGGGCAAAGAAGATGGCCAACGGCCGCATCACTCGCGTCCCCGTTACCCAGGTGGGCAGGCGAGAGATGCGTTCAGCGTCGGCCGTCGGTTCCAGCTTACGAATGAGGTAAACGGCCGTACAGTACACCACAAACGCCGCACCCAAAATCAGCACGTTGATCGTCGAAAGATCGGCAAACTGCGCCGCCAATGACGGCAGCAGCCAGGCCGCCACAGCAACACCCACAGCATCCGCCAGCAGCGGCAAGATCAGCAAAAAAGTTTGTTTTTGTTTCACAAGTAACCTCACATTTAGCGGTGATCTTATCAGAAACGGGAAAAAACAATCACAAACAGAGTGAAGCGTGAAACGCGAAACGTAACAGTGGGCTCATCCATCACGTTTCACCCTTCACGTTTCAAATACATCTTGCCAACCGCCGCACGATGGTCTAATCTTTAGGCGAAATTGGCGCCATCGGCTAATTTTTTCCAGCAATGAGGTAAACTATGAGCAGTCCGTTTCCCCCTGAAGGATTTATCAAAACCAAATCGGCCGTTCCTGGAATTGAGGTCTACATGCCGCGCCCACCGGAAGAAGACGGCCGTCCCGTGGTCGATTTTCGCTGCCCGCACTGCGACGGCGCCACCGCCTACAGCACCGACGACGGCGGCCTCACCTGCTCCTTCTGCGGCTACCACGAAGCGCCGCAAGTAGAGGTGGTGGGCGAGGGCGCCCAGGAATTTGAGTTCACCGTAGAAACCGTCGAGCGCGCCGTCAACGGCTGGGGCGCTGAGCGCAAGGAGCTGGTGTGTAACAGCTGCGCCTCGCACATCACGCTTTCCACCGACATGCTCACGCACACCTGCCCGTTTTGCAGCTCCAATGCGGTGGTGCAGACGCGCGCCCCGCAGGACGTGCTGCGCCCGCGCTTTTTGATTCCGTTCAGCACCACCACGGAAGATTGCCGGAAGGGAACGGCCGTCTGGCTGCAAAACAGCTGGATGCTGCCCAAAGATCTGCAAAAGCTGGCCCGCGCCACGGAGTACACCCCCATCTACATCCCGTTCTGGACCTTCGATGCCCGCACCCAAGCCACCTGGCGTGCCGAAGTATACAACACCGACGCCAACCGCCGCCGCCACTCTGCCCCCAACTGGAAGTGGGAACGCCCCTTCTTGCTCAAGCTGGGCGACCGCGAAGACAAAGTGTGGGATTGGGAATCGGGTGCGGTGAGTTTGGTTACCGATGACCTGCTTGTCAGCGGCAGCAGCCAGCTCAGCCTGACGCTGTTGGGCCAGCTCGGTGGCTACCGGCTGGGCGACATGGTGCCCTATGCGGCCACCTTCCTGGCAGGTCTTTCGGCCCAGGCCTACGACGTGGACCTGGAAACAGCCTGGGAACGCGCCCGGCGGCTGATGCGCGCCCGCACCAAGGAAGCGTGCCAGCAGCAGGCCAGCACCCAAAACATGCGCAACTTCAGCATGAACCTGGAGTTCAGCGAGGAGAGCTGGCGCTACATCTTGCTGCCCATTTACCTGGCCACCTACCGCTACGGCGATAAGGTGTTCCAGGTGATGGTCAACGGCCAGACCGGCGTCATTGCCGGGCAGCGGCCGGTGGATTGGCAGAAAGTGGGCTGGACGCTGGCAGGTACGTTCCTGCCCGCGCTGCTTTTTGCTTTGGTTGCGGCCGTTTTGCTGGCCAACAACTACGACATCGGCGGTGTGTTTGGCCTGCTGGCGGGTGTTAGTCTGATTGTCTGGCTGGTTTTTGTGATTGATACGCTGCGTAAAGCGGGCAAAATGGCCAAGGTTTAAAATGGTCAATTGTTAATGGCCAATGGTTAATGGTTAAGTTGATGGATGAAGTGGAATCAGTTCAAAACGAAAACTGGATTGGGGTCTGGGGGGCAAATTGGGTGCTGGCGGGGTGTGCCAGCTGCAACGGGGTGTTTGTGCTGCCTTCGGAGAAGGTGAGCCAGCGCTGTCCTCTTTGCGGGCAGACGGCCCTGGCGCAGATGAACCCGGCTGAAGATCGGCCCATCTACACCCAGCCGCCGGAACTGGTGGTGCCGTTCCGCGCCGCCGAAAACCAGCTGCGTGCCAGCGTGCGCCAGTTTGCCAAAAGCCTCTGGCTGGCCCCCGCCGACCTGAGTGAAAATACGCTGCTGGGGCGATTGCAGCCGGTCTACCTGCCGATGTGGCTGGTCGATGCCCAGGTGCAGGGCGAATGGCAGGCGGAAATGGGCTTCGACTACGAAATCGTGAGCCATCGCGAGCAGTTCCAGAACAGTGACTGGCAGACGGAGCGGGTAAAGGAGAAGCGGGTGCGTTGGGAGCAGCGTATCGGCCGCTTAGACCGACAGTACGACAACCAGGCTGCCCCCGCCCTGGAAGAACATTCACAGGTGGAGGCAAAAATCGGCCGTTTTGACTGCAAAGCGCCAAAACCGTTCCACCCCGGCGATTTAGACGGCGCGGTCATTCATCTGCCCAACCGCCCGCCGGAGGATGCCTGGAATGAGGCGGTGGTGGGGCTGCAAACGGCCGTTGCCCAGGACTGCCGCCTCGCCTGCGAAGCGGATCACAGCCGGGGGTTTAAGTGGTCGCCGCGTTTTACCAACCAGCAGTGGACCCAACTGCTGCTGCCGCTTTACACCAGCTACTACCTGGACGATGACAATCGGGCGCAGATGGTGCTGCTGCACGGCCAAACCGGCCAGCTGCACGGCGCCAAACGGGCCTCGATGAAGCGTGCCCAGCGCGTGGCGGGGATGATTGCGGTGGTGGCGGCCGTTTTCTTGCTGCTGACCCTGGCGCTGTTGGCCCTCGGCTTCACCATGGCCGAAGAGGTGCTGGCCTGGGCTGGCGTGACAGGGGTTTTGACGGTGGGTGTGGGAGGAACGGCCGTTATCCCTCTCGTCTATGCCTGGACCATCAACAGCACTGCCAAAGAGTAAGAAGAAAATCCACAGATTGCACAGATGACACAGATTAAAGCGTTTTATCTGTGCAATCTGTGGATAAATTTTCCCCTTTGCGTCAAATTTCAGCCCAAAACCGGCTGTTTGATGAAGCGGCGGGTTACCTGCATCAGCTTTTCGATGTTGGCCCCATCGTGGGTGTAGGCCGGTGAATCGACGATGTGAGTGGGGTCGTCGAAGTATTTGCCGCTGGTTTGGGCCACGTCGGGGGAGAGGGCCAGGTAGGTGTAGGTTTGGGCCATCTCTTCGGGCGTGATTGAGTAGCGGCTCTTGAGGGCGTACATCTTGCGCAGCAGCGCCGGGAGGTGCGGATAACGCTCGTCCACATCAATGCGTACGTTAGTTACACGGATGGAGTTGGCGGTTACGGCCGTATCCTTCAGCTCCCTCGCCAGCCAATACGTGTACATCACCTGCGCCAGCTTGGACTGGTAATACGCCTTTTGCACGCTAAATTTTTGTTCGCGAAACTCCGGATCGGCCAGGTTTATTTTTAGGAACGGGTAGGTTACCAACCCTTTGGAGGAAATGGTGATGATCCGCCCCTGCGCGCTGCGTTTGAGCGCATCCAGCAGCAAATCCGTCAGCAAAACGGGGCCGATATGGTTGGTGGCCCACACCTGTTCCACACCTTCATCGGTAAAAACAATCTGCTTGCGCCGGATGTCGAAGTCGGCGGCGTTGTGAATGAGCACGTCCAGCACGCCGTAGCGGGCCAGGAAGGCCTGGGCAAAGGCGTGGATCGACGACTGGCGCGACATGTCCAGCAGCATCAGCTCAACGTCATCGCTGTTGGCCTGTTGGCGAATGTCGGCCAGGGCCGCCTCACCGCGCGCCTGGCTGCGGCAGGCGATGATGACTTTGTGCCCCTGTTGGGCAATCTGTACGGCGGCGGCCTTGCCAATGCCAGAGTTACCGCCGGTGATGATACATACTTTTTGTTTCATGTTATTCCTCGTGTATTTCCCCAGAAACTGCTTTCCAGGGCGTTAGCTCTGTCTTTTTGTGTCATTAGTATGATAAAGCAAAACGAAAGGCCGATTGTCATTTGGTTCAAAAACCGTGCGGGAGATGAGGCCCATCGTGAAAATGATAAAACAAGAGGCCAAAAAAGCGACCATCCGTTAAGATTGCTCAACTCTGGTAGGCCGATGTCATAGGCGCAAAGCCGCGCAGGAGCGCAGACCGCCAGAGTAGGAGAGTTCACGAGAACCCGAACAGTTGTTAGGACAGTAAAGTCCGTATTATTGCTAGTGCGGGTCACAAAGGAATGACGCATGGAACAGCAAACAGAAGAAACCTTTTTGGCATCGATGTATCAAAGACCGCTTTGGATTTGGCCCAGTGGGGCCAGAAAGCAGTGACGCGATTCGAGAACAGCGCTGCCGGCATCGCCGCCCTGGTGGAGAGGTTGCTACCGGCAACGGCTATCGCTGCTATTGTGGTTGAAGCAAGTGGCGGATTCGAGCAAACCATGGTCACAGAACTGGCCGCTGTCTCTCTGCCTATCGTGGTTGTCAACCCCACACGCATCCGTAATTTCGCTCGTGCCAAGGGACAATTAGCCAAGACAGACGCGATTGATGCTCGGCTGATTGCCGCTTTTGCCGAAGCGATTCGTCCCGAGGTACGGCCTCTCGGTACAGAGGCACAGCAACTCATCAAAGCGTTGGTCACTCGGCGGCGCCAGCTGATCGACATGCAAACAGCCGAGAAGAATCGGCGTGCCACGACCAATCCAGAATTGTTGCCTCGTTTGCAGAAACACTTGGACTGGTTAGAAACCGAATTAGCTGAAATTGAGGATGACCTCAATAATTGGATTGACCAAAACGCCCAGTGGCGCGAAAAGCGTGCCAGTTTAGAAAGCGTCCCCGGCGTAGGCCCGGTCACCTCCTTTACGTTGCTGGCTGAATTGCCAGAATTGGGAACTTTGTCCCGGCAAAAAATTGCCGCATTAGTCGGCCTGGCTCCGTTCAATCGTGACAGCGGCCGTTTTCGCGGGCACCGCCATATCTTTGGCGGCCGGGCTGATGTTCGTTCTGTTTTGTACATGGCTGCTCTTTCGGGCATTCGTTATAACCCGGTTCTTAAAGCCTTTTATAACCGTTTGATTGCTAAGGGAAAGCTCCCTAAAGTAGCGCTCACGGCCTGTATGCGAAAATTGTTAACCATTTTGAATGCTATCATTCGAGATGAAGCAACTTGGCAAATTGCTTAGACAAATTCGCTTTTAACCTTGACTTTTATCACAGTTGCTCCCGCGCAGGCGGGAATCCACTCTGGTGCGGAAGATGGATACCCGCCTACGCGGGTATGACATCTTTGGGGGAAAATTTAGGTTTTCCCCATGCCAGCTTCTAAAATGTGTAGAACCTGGTCAAATAATCGCGCTGCTTCTGGTGTTTCGAAGAGGGAACGGCCGTCCTCCTCCGCCACTTCATCCGGCAAACGGTTCAGCAGATAGCCGCCCAGCTCCGTAAAAATCACGTTGAACAAAAAAGCCGCCAGGTCCGCATCGATGTCCGGGGCAATGTCACCCCTGGCCTGGCCCTGCTCCACCAGCTGCCGGAAGAAAACGGCCGCCCCCGTGCGCGCCTGTTCCTGCAGAGCCGCGGGTAACGCCCCGCTGCGCACCGCCCGGTAGCCGATCTGGCTGAGCTGCGGCCGGGCCAGCTCAAACTGGATGCCCGCCGCGCTGAGCCAGCGAATGTAGGCAAACGTGCCCATCGCCGGATCGGGCGGATTGCTGCCCAGGAACTGTGCCTTGGCCTCGGCGCCCAGGGTTAGCAGGTACATGTACAAATCTTCTTTGTTCTCGAAATATTGGTAAAAACTGCCCTTCGCAATGCCCGCCTGGGCCACGATGCGCGAGATGGAAGCCGTGTCGTAATCGTTCTCGGCAAACTCGGCCAGCGCCAGATCAATGATGCGCTGCCGCTTGGCTTCGGGCAGGTTAAAAAAGGTTTCTTTCGGCATTGACTGCGTTTCCTTTTTATGTGACCGGTCGGTCATATGACTGATCGGTCACATTATAGCGGAACGGCCGTTTCCCTGTCAATCCCCTGCGCAGCAAAACCCATCAGCCACATGTCACGCGGCGCCTGTGACATTTGTCAACAATTGCCAAAATCGATTGACGCACCTTTTTGCGCTTTGTATAATCGCCCGTGTTGCATAGATTTGCATAGATTTATTCTGTTTTACGGAGCTTCTGGATTGTTTATGAATCATTTTCTCCCCGAAACTGAGCAGTGGGTTTCCCTGGCCAAAGCGTCTGACTTTTTAGGCGTGCACAGCACCACGCTGCGCCGCTGGGCCGACGACGGACAGATTCCCTTTATGCTCACACCGGGTGGACACCGCCGCTTTGCCCTATCGGATTTGCAGCGGTTTGCCGCCAACCGGCGCCAGACGCAGCTGCCCAACAGCCTGGAACAGATGTGGGCCGAACAGGCGCTGACACACACACGTCAGGCCATCACCGCCCACAAAAGCGAAGCCTGGCTGGCCAAGTACGATGAAGCAGAGCGTGAGCAGCACCGTCTGCTGGGCCGCCGCCTGATGGGCTTGACGCTGCAGTACATTTCTGATCCAGAGAGCAATGGTACGCTGCTCAAGCAGGCCGAAGAGATTGGCAACCAGTACGGCCGTCTCTGCCGTGAAACCAATCTACCCCTGACCCAGGCGCTGCAGGCAACGCTGCTGTTCCGGGACATGTTGGTAGACACGGCATTTCAGCTGCCCAGTACGGTCGCCATCCGGCCAGAGGCCAATTTGCGCCTCATGCGCCGCATCAATGAGCTGCTTAACGTAGTGCATCTGGCCATTGCCCACGCCTACGAGCCATAACCGTAAAACAGACCCTTTCATAACGGTTTAAACAATTGTGGGGTTTTGCCTGAAACGTGAAACGTGATAGGGAGAGGCATCGCGTTTCACGTTTCACGTTTCACGGTCAACCCCTTGAGTTCCTAAAGAGCCAAAATTAACCGCGGAGTTTGCGGAGGAATAGAAATGAATCAATACACCGAGATTGTGATTGTTGGCGGAGGTATTTCTGGGCTGGCCGCTGCCTATTACCTGGAGCGGACGGCCCGTAAACAGGGGCTGACCATTCACACCACCATCGTGGAAAAAGAGGCGCAGCTGGGCGGCAAGATTGCTACCCAGCGGCAGGATGGCTTTGTCTTTGAAGGCGGCCCGGAATCGTTTGTGACCCGCAAGCCGGAGGCGTGGGAATTGTGCCAGGAGCTGGGGCTGCAAGAGCGGCTGGTGGGGACTACCAGCTCCGGGAAAAATTACGTGCTGCGCCACGGCCGTCCGGCCATCGTGCCCAGCGGACCCGGAAGCTTCCTTGCCACACCGCTGCTTTCGCCCGGCGGCAAGCTGCGGCTGTTGAAGGAACCCTTTGTCAAACCGCGCTCCGAAACCAGCGATGAGTCGCTGGGCAGCTTTTTGCGCCGCCGCCTGGGGGACGAGATGGTAGACAACATCGTCAAGCCGGCCATCGGCAGCGTGTATTTGGGTGACGTGGATGAGATGAGCGTGCAGGTGTCATTCGGCCGTTTTGCCGAGATGGAGCAGCAGCACGGCAGCGTCGTCAAGGGGATGGTTGCCCTGATGAAGGAAAAGAGCGCCGCGCGCAAAGCGTCCGGCGAGCCGCGTCCGGCGAAGAAGCCCGCTTTTGCCACGTTACAAGGTGGCCTGATCGAGCTGGTGAACACGCTGGCCGAGCGAATCCAGGGGGAGATTTTGCGGGGAACGGCCGTCACCACCCTTGAGCACAACCCGGCGCAGACAAAACCGTATGCGCTCATGTTGAGCAGCGGCCGGATGCTGCGCGCCGACGTGGTGGTGCTGGCCACACCCACGTTTGTGATGGCCGATTTGCTGGACGGGGTGGTGGAAACGGCCGTTATCGAGCAGCTGCGTGCCATCCCCTACAACCCCGTCACCACCGTCAACGTTGCCTTCAACCGCCGCGACATCGCTGACCCGTTTGATGGCTTTGGGGTTGTTGTGCCAGAAAGTGAATCGTCCCAATTGTTGGCCATCGAAGGCATGTCGGCCAAGTTCCCCCACCGCGCCCCAGACGACCAGTTTGTGCTGCGCGCCTTTGTCGGCGGGCAAAACCAACCCGACTTGGCCGAACTGCCCGACAATGAGTTGATCGACCTGGTGCGGCGCGAACTGGCCACCATTTTTGACATCACCGCCGAGCCAACGCAGGTTCATATCCAGCGCTGGCTGCCTGCTAACCCCCAGCCGCCCGTCGGCCACCTGGCAATGGTGGCCCAGGTTGAGCGCACGCTGGCTCGCCAGCTGCCAATGCTCTACCTCACCGGTGCCGGGCTGCGCGGCCAGGGCATCCCCGACTGCATCCGCCAATCCCGCGACGTCGTGGCGCACATTCTGGCGGACTTACAGCCCACCGCCGTGCATGCCTAGTGTTTCGCCAAAGCGCTATGAGCAAGCTGTAGGTAAAACAAATGTTATGAAGTAATGTATGAAGCGGAAAACGGGGTAAGTTGCGGTGCTGCATTACGGGTCACGCATCATCTGGTTTAGCGTTTTGGCTGCGGTTTTGGCAACGGATTTACGGCCGTCGCCGCTCAATCGTTCCAGGTGGGGTACCAGCCAATGCTTTAGCTCCGGGTCCTCTTTGGCCCAGTCGCCGAGCGTTTTCATCGTCTGGTTGAGGACAATCCAATCGTGGTGGTGGGCCAGGTTGCGCTTGAGCACCGCTTCGGCCTGCTGGCGCTGGGCGGGCGTCATGAGCGGGGCCAGGGTTTGGAACAAATCCGCCAGCGTCCACTGCGCCGACGCCTGGTCCAGGTCGGCAATTTCCGTCAGGAAGCCGTCGAGGAGCGGCACCAGCCATTCCGGCTTTTCCCGCGAGATGCGCTTGAGGGCGTTGGAGGTGCGCAGCCGCACCACCTCATCTTCGCTCTGGTAGCAGGCATACAGCTCCCCCAGCAGTGCCCGGTCCGCCAGGACCAGCTCCACCACCTCCAGCGTCCGCCCCAGCGAATTCGGGTGGCCGCCGGTCAACATCTGTTCAAATGAAGAAACAACCATAACTTTTGATAAATTTTCAACCGCTAGATATTTAAGTAGAAGTCCCCCACTTCATAATAAAATCCACTTTTTCAGAATCTTTGATTTCTTTGCTTTGAGCACCAGCCCTGATGAACAACTTGTTATCAACAAGAACTGGTCTATCAGTCTTCAAAGTAGAAATGCGGCAAATAATTTTGCCATTTACTAGATGACTAGTTTGACAACGTTAGATTCAAGGGCTGAGAGCCTTGCTCAGCCGCGATTTACGAGAACGAGTCCGATTATCGAGATGTTTGACAATCAACTCGGTTGCTTGTTGCGGGGAAAGTTGTGGTAAAGGCATGGTAGCTCGCAACAATTCACGCACATTAGCCACGGATAGCGCCGGTAACACATCCGTTTCGTACTTTTCCAACAAATCTGGGTCACGCTCATACTTTTGCGCCCACGCCAGTCTGGTTTCAGTGATAAACCAATTGGCCATGATGGTGAGTGCCAGGTGGTGCACCCAGGCTCGATACTTGATGGCCTGGAATTCATCCCAGCCAAACTCAGATTTGGCATCCTGATTGGAACGCTCAATGAAATATCGTTGCGATTTTCGTTGCGCCATTGTCCACAAAGGTGTGTCCTCCGGCGCATTACTCAAAGAATAGATTGTTTTTTGCTTCGTTTGACGAATGAGCAGCCACTCTGGTCGTAATGACCCATCATCGCGCACGGTCCAGGCCCGACAACGAGCAAACTTGGCCTGCAACATACCTCGTTCATTGGGACGCAAAGTGATGTGCTCCCACTCGATTGCGGGCTGAGCTTTCACCTCGGCAACCGTGTAAGCAACACCAATCACCTCATGATTCTTGGAGGGCACCCCTCTTTTTGTCAGCGGATATACGATTTGCGGCGGGGCAAGATACACTTGGGTATTGTGTGGCACATCTGCATAATACTCGAATCTTTCTTGGTCAAGCTCATCGCGGAATTCGCCAGACCGACCATACAAAGTGTCGCAGTCAACCGCGCAGAATGAGACGCCGTTTTCATAAGCCCGTTTGGTCATTTGCAAAGCCAACTCCAGTTTGGTGGCAAAGCTGCGCTCCGGCGGCAGTCCAATCCGCTTTCGCTTGGTGGCGTAGGCATCTGTGAACCATTTTTCAGGAAAATAGAGTTCGCCATCGATCCAATTGTGGTAGCCACTATTGGTCAAGGAGAGAAAAACGCCTACTTGGCTCATTTCGATTTTGCCTAAACGGCCGTTATGTTGCCGCCCGGCACCAGCACTGTGTTCCCCGGCCTTCTCATCGGCACTTTCGTCAATGAGTAGGACGCTCTCTGCTTGAAATTGTGGATGGGCACTTATATCTTGCTGGAGAACAGAGATTAAATCGTAACCAGACCAGGGTGAATCACTGATGAATTGTTGCATATTCTGCTCGGGTACACCGACCGTGCGAGCGATGTTGTTGATATTGCGCTTCGTTTTCATGCGTAGCAGTCCGCTGATGTAATCCAGTCCAAAACGACTGGTGTCTCGGGTGCAGGTTCGCATCCAAGCGTGATAACCTTGATGAAATTTTGTGAGACGTTCAGGCAGGTCTTCAATTTCGTCAAGATTTAGACCCCATTGGGCGATAAGATTGGTTTTTGTTTTTTCATTCGCTATTTTTACAGGCAATGGCTCTCATGAGCCTAATTTAACATTGTCAAACTAGATATATTAAAGTATTTATATGCATTTTCCACACTCAACGAGTCGTTAAGTAAATTATTCAGATATAGTTCATAACCATCCCAGTTTGCCTTTGCAGGATTAGCGACTGAATATTCTCTTTCTACGCCACTAATAGCCCCATTGTCAGCAACGCCTATTAACACAACGCCGTTTGATTTTGAATTCATCAAAGAAGCCACGGCCCTAAGTATTTTGCTCGACATATTTCTCTTGTCATCTTTGCCTGTATGTGGATTAACGCATGCACCCTCTTTAAACTCAACTAGATCAGTCTCACCATTTGCAATTACAGTCATCAACTCATGGTCGGGTTCTTGAAGAATGTCAAAAAAGTATGGTTCTATTCTTTCAGCACGTTCCAGCTGAGCCGCTTGATTGTTAAGCTTTATAAAAAGCTTGTCTTCCTGACCACGTACCATCTTAACAAAATCGATTTTTCCCTTTATAACCCGTTTAAGCGAAGGTGCGTTCTTGTACGGCTTGTCTGGAGGTTTCTTGTTGTATACGTTTCGATATTCATTTTCAGCAGCAACATATCCAAATTTCCTCCATGCATGTAGCATTGCTCGAATCTGCCGAATATATTTTCGATTTACATTAACAAACTCATTAGTTGTAAGGTTTGTAACTTCTTGTCGCTGGCTATCCTTTTGCAAACGAATTTTACTCATATTTACGTTGAAACCATTTCTGTTAATGATTTCGCTCAATTCGATACCTACTTCAACACGCAACCGCTTACTTTCCACAAGCGTAACAACCATTGCAGGAGGAAACTGCTTTATGGAAGTTGAGAAAGTGAGATCATCGGCATATCTTGTGTAGTAACAACGATGTTGCTTCGCTAATTTTTGAAGTTCACTATCCATTTTGGCGCAAATCATATTTGAGATAATGGGGGAAGTCGGAGCACCTTGAGGTAAACAATTCCGCAAACTACAGATTTGAGCTAACGTTGTCGCAACCCTACCATTGAAGTTGTAAGGGTACGACATAAACATTCCTCTTACACGCCCAAAATGAATTGAAGGGAAAAAGTCTTCCAAATCGATATTCAACAAATACCTTCGGCCTATGTGCTGAGTAGCATTTGTAACAATGCTCTTGCCATTTACATATCCATGTACAGCATGCTTTGGTTTGTATATAAGCTGTAAGACGTAGCTTAACTTTTTTTGTACTATTTTAAGATTTGGAATAGGTTCTAATAAATATCGCTTGCCTCCACGCCTCTTGGGGATTATAAATTCTCTATATCTCTTTGAAGACGGAAGAATAAATATTAGGTACTCTAGGAATGAATAACTTTTCAACTCAAGAAGATCAGCAACATCCTCTGGGCTTGTTAGGGCAAAGAACTTATCTGTAAGTACGGTGTCTGTTGAAGTTAATTTTATGGTCATTATGAAGAAAATAGATACTTGTAGTGCAATTCAAGCTTTCCCATTTGGTAGCCAGCCACAGTAACTGTGTAACCATGGCAACGGGCCATAAGGCTTGATACCCTCATGATTGCAGCAGGATCGACCGCAAACAGCAATTGCAACTACAAGTATCTATGCTATTCATGATACCAATGCCTCTAAAAATAAGCTAGACTTTTTAAAATGGGCATGAATCATCTAGGCAACTCAAGAAAATTTAACTAGACGCGCTCATTGTAAACGAAAAACGGCCGTCTCTCAACGCACTAAAACCTCCCGCAGGCTCCACAAATAAGCATCCCTCTTCATGAAACCTGCGGGAGGTTAGGCTATCAGCTCCCCGTCACTTTCCCTCCAAGCTTATTCTTTCACAATCATGGGCAAGTAAATAAACTCGGTAAGGGAGCTTTCTTCCTCGAATTCGTAGGCACCTATATCACAGGCGGGGCCTTGCGGCCGTATGACACCGCGCTGGTCTGTGGCCGGGCAACCAGCATTAGAGCCAGCATTGATTGCCGGGCTGTTTTCAAGCAAAGCATGAGTTTTAGTGGATCCACCGTTATTTTGAAGTGGACCAATCATCGGCAGCGTGGCGGACAGATCATTTGCTTCTGTCAGGCCGCAGCTATCATCACTATCAAGATTGTGATCGTTCGATAGGATAAAGCCGCCGGATTTACCACAGTCGCTAGGGGAGTTTTGCGCTGTCAACGTATTTTTCAGGTTGACGGTGCTGCTGTTAAACGAAGAGATCCCACCAGCCAATAACGCCGCGGTGTTGCTAACAATGGTACTGTTAGTCAACGTAACAACGGCCGAATTAGTAACATAGAGGCCACCACCAGAAAAGACGGTGCTGTTGCCACTAATGGTGCTGTTCTGAATGACGGCCGTTTTGGTGACGGTATCACTGTCTCCATTGATAAAAATTCCACCGGCGGACCCGGAAGAAACGCCGCTTGAAGAGTGATTACCGTTTATTGTGCTGTTCTCAATTAGCAGTGAACTAGCAGAACTGGCGATTCCTCCTCCTATGGCAACCGCGCCGTTAAAAGAAGAGGCAGTATTGCTGACTATTGTTGAATAGAGTTGTTCCTTAATAATTGAGATTGAAGTTCCAGAGACCAGCGGCAATGCCAATCACGTCATCCTCAAAAGACTTTCTGTGGTTACGAAATCGATGCACAAGAATATTGTATCGCTTCAAACCACAGATCGCGTTTTCAACCAATATTCTGATTTGACTCAACGCTTTATTGTCAGCTTTTTGTTCGGTTGATAAGGTGGTCACAGGGTTCTTCTTACTTTTACGTGGCTTTTTGTGGGGATATGAATCTCTTCTCCCACATAATCGGCGAGAATGCCCTGATAGCCTAAATCAACTAAGACTGCCATGAATTCAAACCAAGCTTGTTCTGGCGGAAACTCCTCTTTAAGCATGGTGTAATCATGAACATGTCCGGCAAAGGTCCGTCCCAGGAAAAGAATCGTTTTGTTCAAAGCCGTTATCACCGTGTTTTTAAGCGTGTGTCTTTTTTTTGCCACTGTAATGTTCACGCTGCTCTTGGTTATCCTGGGGACGGCGATAGCTCCTTTCGGTGACATCAATCAGAATCGTGTCCATACCAGCCAGTGCTTCGAGTAAATCGTCTGGCGTGGCAAACTCACGAGGGGGCATGACCTCCAGGTGAACCAGGGTTTGATATAAAACAGGGACTAACTTATACAGGTTTTCATTCGCTTTGGACCGGGCCATGTTGAATTGAGTGCCTAACACATCGAAGGTGGGATAAACCTTGAAATAGTAGAGCAGAAACAACAATTTATCTCGCATCGTGGGCAAAGCACCTTTTCGGCCACCGCCTGGACGCCGTTGACGCACACCGGCTGCGCTACCGTCTTGATAGGCTTGCCATTGCATCTTGGTGTAAGTCATGAAAAATACTTCTAGTAAAATCTCGAATTGTGTTTCTGATACGCCGGTTAAAGCACGCATATGACGATCATCACGAATTTGTAGGCTCATTTAGTTTTCTCCAGCTGAATTGGCTGGAATTTACCCGTTTTTTAATTAGGAACAACTCTAATTAATAATCACGACTTGAGCTGAAGCATTAGATTCGCTAACATCAATCCCTCCACCCCTTGCCGTAGTCAAGTCCCCAGCAATATTGTTCACGATCTGGCTGTTTAATACGGTGAGTTTTCCTCCCGAGCTGGAAATCCCCCCACCCATGCTGGCAAAATTGTTGCTGACAATCACAGTGTCCAGGGTTACATCACCCTGTTCAATAGCGATGCCTCCTCCCCAACGAGTAGGAAGACTACTAGCTGCATTCCCATTTGTGATGGTCATATTTGTTAATGTGACGGCCACACTCCCGTCAATGACAAAAACTGACTCGGAATCTGTGCCATCAACAATCGTGCTGCTTGCGCCTGCGCCTTGAATGGTAAGTGATTGATTGATAACCACGTTTTCCGGGTAAGTTCCGGCAGACACGTTAATAGTGTCAAAGGGCGCAGCATTATCAACTGCAGCTTGAATTGTGGTGTAGGTACATCCACTGGGGCAAACATCTAGCGGCGCTGCGACCGCTTTATTGGCAAGCCAAAACACCATGTGCAGCATGGCTACAGCAACAAACAAGGTTATTCCAATTTTTTTGAACATGGCTATATGAAAACTCCCTCTCGATGATTGGTTTTTGAAGGCAAACTTTGTTTAAGCGCTAACTGACTGAGGAAATTGTATCAAAAGCATATAGCAAGCCAACCCAGAAAATCCGATCAGCTTCGCAGCCAGAACGCCCCGCAACCTTCCGCAAGCTTCACCCGCGGCCAACCGCTGGAACAAAATCTGTGGGAGGTTAAATCTTTGCAGCCTGGACTAGCAGCCACGCCTCCAGTTCCGGGATGTTTTCACTCAGCTGGGCTGCCACGACGATGGAAAGAGTGCGTCCGTTTCCCTGTTGAACCTGGACGACTTCGTTCGCTGGTCTGAAGCTATTTGGAACGCATCACATGTGAGCAGTGTATTGTTAGTGAGACTAATGCAGCTTACATTAAGGAGGTAACGATGAAATTCATAAGAACTTTAAGCATACTACTCATCTTGTTTGTGGGAATGATTGCTTTGCCCAATGGCGCTGCTGCAAAATGCCCCGATGTGTCCAGCGACCTTGTCTGCCCGGATTTACACTTTTTCTTTCAGCCCGAAAGGCCTGTAGCCGGAGAAGAGGTCACGGTTGTCGCCACTTGGGTTGAGATACGGACGGCAAATCCGGTAACAAACGCCGAGTGGCTGGCCAAACGAAGCAAGCCCGCTTATCTCTGGCTTTGGGACCACGAACCGGCTGAGCTGGAACGCATCGCTTATGTGGATGGCGCAGAGAAATACAGCAGCTCCCCACAAATTGTCGTGCCTCTACAGTGGAATGCTAAAGCACGTGAATATCAAGGAACTTTTTTGTTTCCCAGTTCAGGAAAATGGTATTTTACGCTTGGCACGGTTGTGCCGGATGCTCTGAAGTTAACAATGGCGGCGGAATCCGATTTTGTGGGACCGATTCAAACTATAGATGTGCCAGCGGCAACCGGTTTCTTGCGGGGAAATTTGCACTGGCCACCCTGGCGGGTATGGGCCGCTTTCATTCTGTTGAGTGGGCTTGTTATCTCGGGATGGCTTTGGTTCAGGCGGATTTCGTAATGATCTGGGATCTACCCTATGATAACTCTCCTCGCTTAACTTGATCCAGCAGCCACTGCTCCAGCTCAGGGATGTTTTCGCTTAGCCGGGCAGCAGCAACGATGGGGATCCAACGGCCGTATTCCACCCTCCCTTGTGGCCGCAGCACAAAATAATGACGCAGGTAAATCGCGTGGAACAGCCGCATAAACAGCTTATCGATGGTGCGTGTCGTTTGGGGCGTGCTGGCCACCCCCAGGGCAATGATCGACGAGCGGGCCAGGTCGGCCAGCGCATTGCCCCGCGTGGCGTCAATCCAGTCGATGATCACTTCTCCCTGCGGCGTGGCCAGCACGTTGGCCGGGTGAAAATCGCCGTGGCAGAGCTGGTCACCGTCGGGCAGTTGGGCCAGGGCCGCCAAAACCCGCCGCCGCAAAGCATCGGGCAGCGCCGCAGCGCTCTCGATTTTCTGCACCAGCCGCTGCCGCTGGCGCGGAATCTCCAGCGCGATGGTTTGGCTGTGCATCTCCACATGCAGTTCGGCCATGCGGCGCGCAAAGTGGAAAATCGTCCACGGCCGTTTCGGCATCACCTCAAACAAAGCCGCACCCGCCACCCGCTCGTAGATGAGCCCGGTACGGCCGTTTACTTCCACAATCTCGCCCACTGCCGGCACCGGCAAACCGCTGTGGTGCACCACCTGAGCAATCCGGGCTTCATACTCGATGCTTTGGCGGGAAAACCAGTCGAAGTACAGCTTGAGCACCTGGTTGTTGGGCCAGGGATAGATTTCAGCGGTACGGCCGTAGGCAATGGGGGAACCAAGATTTTTGTCCATTTAACACCTGCCTGTCATTTTATCAACTGCCCCAACCGGACCATTGTAAACGAAAAACGGCTGTCGCCCGCAGGACGGCCGTTATGCCACAACACACAGATGTCTGGTGGGATTAGGGGTGGAAGCGGCCGTTTCTTTCCTTTCCAAAAACAACAGAGCATCCTACAATTTATACTCGCGTCGGGCATCTTCTAACTGGTCATTGCTAGCAAAAATGTATGATTATGCCCTTTGCGAGTGTATAACAGAAGACATAACCGTAGGCGAGGTACAGGATGCTATCAGACATTATGCAAAAAAAGTTAGCCCGTCACTTTCAGTTCCGCGATCTCAATAAGGACGGCTTTGTGGAACGTGCCGATTGGGAACAGTGCGCCCGCAACCTGGCCGCGCTGCGGGGCTGGCAGCCTGGATCAGCCGAATATGAAGACGTGATGGCCCAGCATGTGGCTATGTGGACCACCTTCTGGCAGCCCGCCGACCAGGATCAGGACGGCAAAGTGATTCTGGAAGAATATCTTCATCTTGCCGAAACCCAGCGGCGCTTAGGCTTTGAATACGAAATGAAGCAGATTGCCCGCCTGTTTGCTGCCATCTTCGACACGATTGACCTGGATAGCGATGGGCAAATTTCGCGCGACGAGTACAAGCTGTTCTTTAAGGCTTGGGGCATCGACACTGCCCTGGCTGAAGCTGCCTTTTCCCGGATGGATTTTAATGCGGACGGCCGTTTATCGCGCGAGGTTTTTTTACAGTACGGCAGTAACTTCTACATCAACGATGAACCCGATGTGGTCGGCAACTACCTGTTTGGTCCCTACGAATAAAACAAAAGTGGCAGCCACCTGACCCAAACCGGAAGTGTCATTCCCGCGAAGGCGGGAATCCACTCCCCTGGACTCCCGCTTTCATGGAAGTGACAAGCGAAGCTGCAATTACTTGACTAGATCAAGTGACTGCCACACCTTACTTAAAATCTACCAAGCATACGCCTTGGGCGCTTCACCGCCGGGGCCAGGGAAAATCTCATCCAGCTTTTGCAGCGTCTCGTCATCCAGCACAATTTCTGTGGCGCGCACGGCGCTTTCTAGCTGCTCCATCGTGCGCGGGCCGATGATCGGCGCGGTCACAATCGGGTTGTGCAGCAGCCAGGCGATGGCCACTTCGCCCGGCGGATGGCCAATCTCGCGGCAGAGTGTTTCGTATTTCTCCAGCTTGTCCCGGTTTTCTTCCACCTGCTTCTCAAATTCCTCACCCTTGCGGCGGCCTGTTGCCATTTTCTCCAGCGCGCCGCCCAGCAGACCGCCATCCAGCGGACTCCAGGGAATCAGCCCCAGGCCGTAGTGACGGCAGGCTGGGATCACTTCCAGCTCCACCATGCGGTTGTTCAGGTGGTAGATGCTTTGCTCGCTGACCAACCCCATCAGGCCGCGTTTGGACGCTTCCTGGCACGCCGTGGCAATGTCCCACCCGGCAAAGTTGCTGGACCCCACGTACACCACCTTGCCCTGGTCAATCAGGCTGCCAAACGCCTGCCATGTTTCGTCCCAGGGGCAGTCCCGGTCGATGTGGTGCATCTGGTATACGTCGATCCAATCGGTTTGCAAGCGCTTCAGGCTGCCTTCGCAGTGCTTGCGAATTTTGTAGGCAGACAGGCTGCGATTGTCGCTGTTGACTTCCGGTAGGTTAGCCTTGCGTGTGACGGGATTAAACACCTTGGTGGCCAGCACGGTCGCCTCGCGCCGTCCACCGCCCTGGGCAAACCAACGTCCGATAATCTCTTCCGTGTAGCCGTGCTCCACTTCCCAGCCGTAGACATCGGCCGTATCGAAGAAGTTGATGCCCAATTCCAGGGCGCGATCCATAATTTTATAGCTCTCTTCTTCGCTGGTGTGCCAGCCAAAATTCATCGTGCCCAGGCACAGATTGCTGACGACGACGCCGTGCTTACCTAAACGTTTGTGTTGTACTGCCATTGTGTAGCTCCTTTTGTGTGAGGGGTGGGTGGTGGCCGGGAACGGCCGTTACCCACCAAACGCCCCCTTTAGCCGGTGGCTGTGGGGACGGGGAAAATAGATTTGTGCCTGGATTTTAACGTAACTCAGCCGCTTGCCCCACCTTCGACCCGTACTAAAGTCACCTTCAATACGGCCGTTTCCTCCCGCAAAATAACATCTGGAGAAAGCAGAATAAGCGGCGCGTGCCGCCGCAAAGGAAATGCGGCTATGAAACAACCTTCCGAACCCAAATCCCGTCCCGGATTAATTCCACCATCCAAAAGACTCTCAGGCGAAATTGGCCTCTTGCTGGTTTTGCTGCTCGTTTTGGCCCTGCTGCTGGCTGTCAAACCGGCCCAGGGTGCAGGTGTCGTGGGCAGCGGCACGCCCGGCAGTTGCACCGAAGCTGCCCTCAACACCGCCCTGTCAGGTGGGGGCAGCATCAGCTTCAACTGCGGCGGCAGCCACACCATTACCCTCACCAGCCAGAAAACCATCAACAGCAGCACAACGATCAACGGCGGTGGGCAAATTACCCTCAGCGGCGGCGGCACCACCCGGCTGTTTAACCTGCAAAACGGTGCCAGCCTTACCCTGCAAAATGTCACCCTGCGTGATGGCTTCAGCAGCGGCGACGGCGGCGCGATTTACGTGGAGCGGCTCAGCACCCTCACCCTCACCAACAGCGCCATCAACAGCTCCACCGCAGCCAACGGCGGGGCGATTGCTCTCAACGGCTGGGGCTCCAGCGACGCTGGCGGCACACTCATCGTCACCAACAGCAGCTTTACCGGCAACCAGTCCACCGCCAATGCCATTCCCGGCGGCGGCAACGGCGGCGGTGCACTCTACATTACCGGCGGCTCGACGGCCACCGTCAGCGGCAGCACCTTTAGCAGCAACACCTCCGTCAACGGCGGCGGCATTCACATCCTGGGCGCCAATCTCACCGTGAGCAACAGCACCTTCACGGCCAACATCGCCAACAACAGCGCGGGTGGCGGCGGCGGTGGGGCGATTTACGTGGATGGCACCAAAAATTTCAGCGGCGTAATCGACATCTCGCTGAGCACCTTCACAAACAACCAGAGCAACCAGCTGGGCGGGGCCATCTTCACCTTCCCCGAAGGCACCGGCAGTGTCCTCATCGACCAGTCGCTGTTTGACGGCAATTCAGCCACTGGCAGCGGCCAGGGTGGGGCCATTTACCACCAGAGCGCCACCAGCAACGGACCGCTCAACATTAGCAACAGCAGCTTTGTGAACAACAACGCCCACGCCACCGACGGCAGCGCCAGCTCCGGCGGAGCGCTGTGGCTGCTAGACGCGCCGGTCACCATCACCAGCAGCACCTTTGTGGGCAACGACGCCACCACGCCGCTCCCCCTGGCCGCCGACGACTGGCGGCGCGGCTTTGGTGGGGCGATCCGCACCAGTGACGCGACCACGATTGTGAATAGCACCCTGGTGAACAACACGGCCGGTTTTGTTGGTGGGGCGATTGCCGGGCCAGCCACGGTGCGCAACACGATCATCGCCAACAACGATGGCGACAATCCATGGGACATCCAGGAGAACTGCACCGACGAGCTGACCAACGGCGGCAGCAATATTCAGTTTCCACAAAAAACCACAGGGAACTGGAACGATTATGAATGTTTTGCCGGGCAAACGGCCGTCAATCCCCAGGTCGGCACGCTTGGCAATTACGGTGGCCCAACGCCAACCGTACCGCTGCTGGCGGGCAGCCCGGCGATCAACGCGGGCAGCAATTGCCCCGCCACCGACCAGCGCGGCTTTGCCCGCAGCGGCGTCTGCGACATCGGCGCCTACGAGTTTGGCGGCGGTTTGATCATCACCAGCATTGCCCCGCCGTGGTCGGGCCTGAACGATGTGCAAGACGTGACGCTGACCGTGCAGGGCGCGGGTTTTACCCCCAGCACGGTGGTGCGCTGGAATGGCGCCAACCGCGCCACAACTTACGTGAGTCCGTTTGTGGTAACGGCCGTTCTCCCCGCCGCCGATCTCGACACCCTGGGCAGCTACACCATCACCGTCTACGATCCGGACCGCAGCCTGGAGAGCGACCCGGCCACCTTCACCGTGGTGAGCCAACTCTACGAGACGTTTTTGCCGGTGGTGGTGAAGCCTTAAGCCATAACTATACGGCCGTTGGCCCTCTCTAACCCGGCAAAGGTCACCCCGGTAAGCTGCTCAGAAACTTCCCAGAAACGTTTGAGCGCAGCCGGATCATACGCTGCACGGTTGGCCTTTTTCTCATCTGGGTAGCCGCGCACGTTAAACCAGCGTGGGCCGTAAAACGCGCCGCCTCTGGCTTCTTCGGCCGTCATGCCGTACAGCATCGGCAGTACGCCCATTTTAATGTCTTGCGCCAGGATCGGTTGAATCAGCCGGTACATCAGCGCCTCTACTCTTGTGTTGGATTGCTCAACGCTGTTTGCCTGTAGATTGCCCAGGACAATACCGGGGTGTGATGTATTGACAACGGTATCATATCCGGCGGCAGTCAGTCGTTTTTGCAGCTCAAAGGTAAAAAACACATTAGCCAGCTTGCTCTGACCGTAGGCCGCCCAGCGGCTGTACGCTCTTTCGCTCATCAAATCATCAAAGTGGATGCTGCCGGTAAAGTTGGCGCTGCTGGTGACGTTGTGAATCCGTGCGCCAGGGGTTTGGGTAATCACATCCAGCAGCAGTCCGGTCAGGGCAAAATGCCCCAGGTGGTTGACGCCCAGCTGCATCTCAAAACCATCGGCCGTTTCCTGCCGCGGAATGGCCATCACCCCGGCATTGTTCAGCAAAATGTCCAGCCGATCATACCTGGCCTTGAATGCCGCCACAAACTCGCGCACGGAACTCAGATCGCCAACGTCCAGCTTCATCAAATCCACCCGGCTCTCGGGAAAAGATTGGAGAATCTCCGCCCGAGCCTTTTCGCCCTTGCGCATGCTGCGGGCAGTCATCACCACGGTGGCACCCTTTTGAGCCAGCGTTCTGGAGCATTCAAAGCCCAGGCCACTGTTGCCGCCCGTTACCACCACCACTTTTCCGGTTAAATCGGGAATGTCTTGTTGTTTCCACTTATTACTCATCTTTACACTCCATATTAAACATTGTTGCAAAACGAAAATTCGGATTGATTAGTCAGTCATTTATTGCTAAAAATTTTTAGTGGGTCACGCCTTTCCAGAAGATTTCAAATCCCTGGGCAATGTGGCGGGTCAGGGGCATATCGGTTAAGGCGTGATCGGTGGCGTAGCGAACGGCCGCTTCCAGCTGTGCCAGAAAAACCTCTTCCAGATAGTGTGGGGAAGCTACTACAAACAGCCCTTCCTGGATGCCCTGTTCGATCATAGCATAGGCAAACGCCAGCTCCGACTCCTGGCTCTGCTGCACCTCGGCACTAACCAGGTTAGACAGCTTCAGCTGCATCATTAGTCTGTAGCGCACCGGAAAGCGCACGCCCCAATCAATAAACCGGAACCAGATGTGCTCCACCCGGGCCTTGATCGTGCCCTCTGCAGGGTAGCCAGCCATGACGTGCAGGAGCCATTCCCGCTTGAGCTGCTGGTACACGGCATCAATAAGCACATCTTTGGATTCAAAGTAGTTGAACAGCGTGCCCGTGGCCACGCCCGCATGTTTGGCGATGCGGGCAGTGGGCGTATTCCAAAACCCTTCTTTGGCAAAAAGGTCGATTGACGCTTCAATGAGCTGTTTTTCTTTCTCTTGCATGTTCAGACTATACAACAGATTGACTAATCAGTCAATATGTAGCTTTTGCATAGGGGTAACTGGCTTTATTCCCCGTGAATCGTCACAACCAGGCGACGGCTGCCGCCCCGGTTGCGGTGCTCGCAGAGGTAGATTCCCTGCCAGGTGCCCAGGTGGAAACGGCCGTCCTTCACCGGCACCGTCACCGAACTCCCCAACAATACCGCCTTGATGTGCGCGGGCATGTCGTCTGATCCTTCGTAGGTGTGCACAAAATAGGGGGCGTTTTCCGGAGCCAGCTCGTTGAAGTGGCGTTCCATGTCCTGCCGCACGGTGGGGTCGGCATTTTCGTTCAGCGCCAGCGAGGCTGAGGTGTGCTGGATAAAGATGTGGGCCAATCCCACGCGAAAGTCACGCAGTTCCGGCAGCTGCTGGCAAATTTCCGCAGTCACCAGATGAAAGCCGCGTGTTTTTGGCGCCAGTTGGAGTTCTTTTTGCAGCCAGCCCACTGCCTATTTCTCCCGATCACGCAGGAAGAAGTAGAGGGCGACACCAACGGCCGTTACCAAGACAATCCCTCCTAAAACCACGATCACGGCTAAAAGCAGTCCGGTTATCTCCATAGCTGCCCTCCTAGCGCTCCCGCTGCTGCCAGAAGTAAATTCCGGCCACCACGGCCACGACCAACAGGCCTGCCCCGCAAACAATAATTGCCAGTTCGACTATACCAAAACCAACCATTGTCACCGCTCCCGATCCTTTAGAAAAAAGTAGAGGCCAACGCCAATAGCAGCGAGCGTTAGACCGCCACCACACACTACCAATAAGCCACTTACCATCAATCGCCTCCCTTAGCGGCTGTCCGCAAATAAGTTAACGGAATTGTGCGGACGGCTTTGAGTAAGCGGCCTTCAAATCAGGGAAGTTATTGTTGGCCGCTTACTTAGTGCACAAATATTGAAATTCTTGCACAGCGTACAAAAAAACAAAGATTTCGCAGATTAAAAAGATTTTAACACCGTAATCTGCGAAATCTATTGATAAAAGACCTTTTTAGTTCTAGCTTCTCCAGGTTAGGGCAAAATCTCCACGATTACACCCTGCTCGGCCCACGCATACAGTTGGGCCGCATTCTCATTGCTCAACAGTATACACCCATACGTCACGGGCGTGCCCAGATTGTTGGTCCAGAGCAGATTGGCGCCATCGCGGGTGGGGAAGCCGTGGAAACCGTTCATAAACTCCACATTGGGCGCGGGCCGGTAAATGCCCATGAAGTTGGGCATCCACAAATCCCAGTTTCCCGCGTAGGCGTTTGGCTCGTGCGTCTGGATCTGGAAAACACCAGGCGCGGTGGGGCTGGAAGAGATGCCGGTGCTGGCCAGCCATTCCCACTTAAGCGCGCCGTTTTCATACACCCAGGCGCGCTGCTGGCTGATGCTCACCACAATGCGCTTGCCTTCTACCACCGGGTACGGCAGCAAATCGTCTGGCGAGGGGATGGTGATGGATTGGCCCACGGTAAGCGCGTCGCCGATGCCGGGGTTGGCCGCCTGAATCCAGGGATAGGGTATGCCCACCTTACGGCCGATTGCGGCAAACGTATCGCCCGGCTGCACCACGTACTGGCTGGGGCCATGATAAATGCGCAGGCTAATGCTTTCCTGCTGGTTTTTGATGGCGTCGGTAACGGCCGTTAACGCCAGTTCTTCATCCAAATACCGGTTCTCGCCCAGCGCGGCATTGCGCTCGGCAAAAAATTGGTCGGCCTTGCCCGGATCGAGAGTCCAGTTGAACTGGGTGGGATTGTTGGGATCCACCGCCAGGGCGAGCCAGCTGCCCCACACTTGCGGCCCCACCACCCAGCTCACGGCCTCATCCCGCACCGGGTCAGTGGCCTGGATGGTGATGGTGGTGGCCAGCAGCGCTTCTGCCTGGGCCACAAAGCCGCTGACGTCCGTGATGGCGGGAGCAACGGGCTGCATCACCAACGGAATTTCGCCGTTTTGCGCCGCAGCCGTGCCGTTTTGCGCCAGCGCTTGCACGGTCGCGGCCACATCCAGCACGCGTCCATCGACAGCGGGCGTGGTGCGCACCTGGCCATTTTCAATGACCAGCCCGGCGTTAACCGGCTCGATGGCCAGTTCGCTTGCGCGGTTTTGCAGGTAGGTTTGGGCTACGGCCGTATCCAGCACCCAGCTCGGCTCCACGCCCATTTTTCCGGTCTGGATCAATTCAACCCACGCTTCGGGGGTACGGCCGTAGGCATGTGCTCGTCTGGCCGTGGCCGCCGCGTCCAGGGTCAGCCCCAGGTCGGCCGGGGCAACGAGCCAGACGGTCTCTGCGTAGGTCAGGCGCAGGGTTTGCTGAGTGGTGTTGTTTTGCAGCACAATAGCCGCTTCGCTTTGGGTCATCTGGCCAACGTCCACGCCCATCACCTGCACGCCGGGCAGCACCAGGTCGCTCATGTAGATGAGCCCGGCCCCGGCCAGGGTGACGAAGCCTACGGTCAGCAGGCCCAGCAGAACCACACCAAGGAAAAAGTATTTGAGAAACGGCCGCTGCCGCCGCACGGGCTGCGGAAGCGCGTGAGGTTGGGCGGTCGCAGGGTACCACAGTTCGGCAGGCGCATGCTGGGTTGGCGTAGAGGGCTCATGGACCACATGCTGCGGGGTGGACGGCCGTCTGAAAAATTGTGTTTTGAGTTCGCTTGTTTGCATCAAATTATCCTGAATAAAAAAATCTACCGGTACTTTATAAACGTTAGGATACTGGACTTTGTTCCGCTTTGCCTGACGCTTGTCTGATTGCCACCCTGCTGCAAAGCTACGCTGCCAGAAGGCCCAGCCGCCAACTATAAATCGCCCCGAAAAATATTGACACCGGGCACAAATCTCATTAATATCTTCATGTCTGGGTAAAACAATCTTCCCAGAGCCAAAACTTATAACTTTGCCGCTTCACAGGGGCGTGACCAGCAAAGCATTTATTCATCGCCCCGGTGGAGGTTGGACACATGCTCGCCCGTCCCCCAAGTTAATCTCATTTGAATAAATAGTTGCATACAGGTAGTGCTACGGCAGTTCCCGGTGTTTATTCACGTCGGGAATTTTGGCTGTTTATTTTACTGGTGCCACCCACAGCCAACTGCGCGGCGGCGTTTATACTCGCGGCGGGCACTTTCTACCTCTGGTAAAAGGTAACATGATGCCCTTTGCGAGTATGCTTTGGTTGGGCACTTTGCTGCCCTATTTGGAGGTTACCCATGTTTACATCAACCACGGCATTTGTCATTCTGATTTTGGGGACAATTGGCCTCTTGATCGCCGCCATCTTCATCAAGTCCATTCTGGGACTGGTGATCATCAGCGAAAAGGAAGTCGGCGTTGTGGTCAAGAAGTTTGGGCCACGGCTGCACGCCGGACAGCTCATTGCCCTCAAGGGCGAAGCTGGTTACCAGGCAGATACGCTGGCCCCAGGCTGGCACTTCTTCTACTTCCCCTGGCAGTTTGCGGTACACCGCACGCCCGTTACGGTGATTCCCCAAGGGCAAATTGGACTGATTGTCGCTGCGGCTGGCGCGGCCATTCCCCCAGAACGCATCCTGGGCAAGGTCGTCCCCTGCAATAACTTCCAGGATGCCCGTAAGTTCTTAATGAATGGCGGCGAAAAAGGGCGGCAGCTTGAAGTGCTTACGGCGGGGACTTATCGCATTAACAATGCGTTGTTTATGGTCATTACCATGCAAAACGCGCCTCAACATGAAATGAAGCCCGATCATCTGCACGTCTACAGCATTGCCCCGGATCAGGTGGGCATTGTGACGACATTAGACGGCCGTCCCATCGACGATGGTGAAATTGCCGGGCGTATTGTGGAAGGGCACGACAATTTCCAGAATGCACAGACGTTTTTGAACAATGACGGCCGTCGCGGTCTGCAAGAACAGGTGCTGCTCTCTGGTTCGTGGAACCTGAACCCGTGGTTTGTCAGCGTGGAGCAGGTGCCCATGACCGAAATTCCCATCGGCCACGTGGGTATCGTCATTGCCTACGTCGGTAAAGCGCACAAAGACGTCAGCGGTGAAGGGTTTAAGCACGGCAACCTGGTTGATCCGGGCCACAAAGGGGTCTGGGTGACACCGCTGTATCCGGGCAAACACCCGCTGAACACCCGCGTGCTCAAAGTGGAGCTGGTGCCCACCACCAACATCGTGTTGAACTGGGCCATCCGCACCGAGAGCCACAAATACGATGCCAAGCTGTCGCCCATCACCGTGCGTTCCAAGGACGGTTTCGCCTTCAACCTGGATGTGGCCCAGATTATTCACATCGGCGCGACCGATGCGCCGAAGGTGATCTCCCGCGTGGGTTCGGTGCAAAACCTGGTGGATCACGTGCTGCAGCCGATCGTGGGCAACTACTTCCGCAACTCGGCGCAGGAGTACACCGTGCTCGATTTCCTCAGCGCCCGCAGCGAGCGCCAGGTCGAGGCCACCGGCCACATTCGCAAGGCGATCAGCGCCTACGACGTGCAGGCGTTGGACACGCTCATTGGCGACATCACCCCGCCCGAGCAGCTGATGGTGACGCAAACCGATCGCAAGATTGCCGAAGAGCAGCGCAAAACGTATGAGATTCAGCAAATGGCGCAAGAGCAGCGCCAGGAACTGGTACGGGCAACGGCTATGGCCAATATTCAGCAAGATATGGTCCAGTCCGAACAGGGCGTGCAGATTGCCGATTTGAAGGCCCAGGCTGTGGTGAAAGAGGCCCACGGTGATGCCGAAGCGACCAAGCTGAAGGCATTGGGTGAAGCGGCCGCTATTCGCACCACGGGTAAGGCCAAGGCCGAAGCGTACCTGGCGGGCGTGGAAGCGCTGGGTGTGCAGGGGTATACGGCCGTTCAGCTCATGCAAATCGTGGGCGAGCGGCAAGTGCGCGTGGTGCCCGATGTCTCCGTGAGCGGTGGCGGTGGCAGCGGCATGGTTGATGGCCTGATGGGTTTACTACTGCGCCATGAAGTGAAAGAAAACGGCGCTGTATCTATGCCGCAGAGCACAGCCGATTGAAAGACAAATAGAACACTGATTAACACGGAAAAACGCTGATTTTTCTTCAACCAGTGTAATCAGTGAAAACCAGTGTCCCACTAAAAAAGGTCCCCTACACCTCGTCGGTGCAGGGGACCTTTACGCATTAGTCTGTATGGGTTTGCCAGCTTACCGGGCTTCCCACTTGGCGGCGTCAAAGCCTACCATGCGCGTGAGATACGCTTCCCCCGTCACGTCCGACAAAGAAACGTAGTCGTTGCTGTTGCCGCGGAACCAGTAGGTGCCCAGGGAGACCCACTGGTCGCTGTAGTTCAGCTGGTTGACGATCTTCAGGGTAAAGCCGTCCCGGTGTGAAACCCAGTAGCGGGCGGTCGTTGCAGAGGCGTTTTTCGACGGGATGTAGACAAACACTTCATACCGGCCTGCGTTGAGCGTTGGATACCAGCGAGCCCAGTTGTAGTTGCCGCGGGCGTAATCGTTGTTGTAGGTCCAGAGCATGCCGCTGTTGTACCCGGCCGTCGAGGTGCGCCAGGACGAAGCCGTGCCGCCCTTCACAAAGCCAGGGCTGGTGTTGTCGATGATGACTGCGCCGCCGGGTGGTGGCGGTGGCGGATTGCCCGTGTCCAGCGCCCAGCTGAGCTGCGCCACAGCCAGGCCGCCGTTTTCGTAATACTCCATTTGAACGGCCGTATTGCCAGACAGATAAATCACCCCAGAGTAGGTAGCCGCGGCCTGATCCTTCCACTGATCGATCAGCAGATGGCCGTTGACCCACAGGCGTACGCCGTCATCGGCCGTGGTGGTGAAGCGGTAAGAGCCAGCCGGGAAGTTGAGCGTCCGGCTCCAGCGCACCGAGAAGTTGTCGGCGGGCAGGCCGTTGGCAGGAATGCCCGAACCCCAGTTGAAGTTGATGTTGGCATCATCGCGGGTGAGGATTGGCGAACCAGTCAGGGTGCGATTGTTGAAATATTCTCCCTTCCAGTTCACGATGTTAGCTGGTTTGGGACCCCAGGTCAGTTTGGAGACGGCAAAACCGCCGTTTTCATAATACTCCACCACAATCTGGTGATGCCCGGCCGACAGGGAAACGTCGGCGGTGAAGGTGAGAACGGAATGGTCGTTCCACTGGTTGATGATGAGGTTGTTGTCCACGTAGACGCGAACGCCATCATCGGCAGTAGCAGTGAAGCGGTAAGTGCCTGCGGTCACATCGATGTACTTCGACCAGCGCGCAGAGAAGCCGTCGGCGGGCAGGCCGCTGGGACCACCCGTGCCCCAATCCCAGTTGATGTCACTTTCGGTGGTTTGCACCAGGGGATTGCCAGTCAGGGTTTTGTTGTTCCAGTAAGAAACCTGCCAGACTGGGTCGGTATGCTGAATGGTGGGGCCGTCCTGGGCCAGAGCAGGTTGCTGGAACAGGAGTAGACTAACAATCAGAAACAATACGGTTAACTTTAGCTTACGGTACATGAGTTGCCTCCTATACAATGAACACACTACATTGTTACCTAGAAAGATTTAGACTGTGTCGGTGCGAGGCACTGCTGAGACCGTTTTTGATGCACCTGGCATTGAGTCAAGGGCGTCGCACCGTCACGGTTCTATATGAGGTTGTCGTGAGAGAACGGCCGTTTATAACACCTCCTTTTTCTTATTCACGCACCCTTCACGGCTGGCTGCGTTCGGCCCAGGTTGCGTTCCAAAAGCCGAGCGTCAGCAAGCGATCGTCAAAGTTCAGCAGATAGAGATAGGGGCCGTCCTCAGCAAACTCCCGCTGGACGGTGGTGCTGAACCCCACTTCAGGAGCCAGGGCCCAACCAAGCCGCTGACGAATCCAGCTGTTTTCTTTCCACAAAAGGCCAAAGCCGCTCTCCGGCACAAACATCCCTTCCGGCGGATCGTAGTCGATGTTCGGCGTTGGGGCGCTGCTGTCTGGCAGGGCGTATTCTGGGAATGGCTCGAAGGTTTGTGTATCGTACAGCACGTAGATCATCTCGCCGGGATCCCACCACAAGCCGTTTTCCAGCCAGAGCATGGTGCCGTGCTCAAACTGCTGGTAGGCTGCGGCCGTTTGCACCGGCCCACCGGCCGGGCAGGTGGTGGGTGGCCCGCTGAAAAACCACGCATCTTCATCGCAGTACAGCATGATGGTGGCCCCGCCGGTTGCCTGGGTTTCCCCGAGGTAAGCGTTAAGCTGCAGCTGCAAGTTGGTATTGGTGGCCGGGTCGATGTCCAACGTGTAAGGGCCGGTTGACGGCACAGGACGGCATTCCCAATCCTGGGTAAAAACGGGCGCCAGGCAAAGCGTGGCGGTATCCGCCCGCGTGTCGTACGCCACCGTGACGCTGTCGCCGGGCCAGACGATGCCCGAAACGGTGGGATAAACAAGAATCTCGGCCCAATACGGTGTGGGTGTAGGCGTATTGGCCGGCAAGACAGGCTGCCGCGTAGGCGCGGGCTGTACGGCCGCTGCGGTGGCGGTCGCGGTGGGTTCCGGTGTGGTGGTTGGGCTAAGAGTTGGCGATGCAGTAGCAGAGGCCGTTGGCGTCATCGTGGCGGCAGCTGTGGCCGTGGCCTGGGCCGAGGGCGTCACCGTCACCAGCACCATGCCTTCCGGAATTTGGGCGACCGTGGTGGTGACCACCGTCACTTCGGGACGGCCGCTGCTGACCTTGGTCTCCACGCCAAATTCCAGCTCACCGCAGGCGGTCAGCCCAAAGACGCTGATGACGCAAAGCATGATGAAGATTTTGGCCGCGAATTGGCGCGAATTATCGCGAAAGGAAGGGGTTTTAGTCGTAGATTTTTTGTGGGTCATAACAGCCTCCATACAGAACCGTTTTCTGGCTTGCAGGATAGCAAATGAGTGTAACGGCCGTATGGCACAACCGTAATCAGTCAGGCAAAAGCTGTGCCAGTTTTGTTACACTAGCTGGTAGGCAGGCGCAGCACCACCAGGCTGCCTTGCCCTGGGCGGCTGGACAGGGCCACCTGCCCGCCGTGCCGCGCTACGATGGCTTTAACCAGCGCCAGCCCCAGGCCGCTGCCGGGCACGCTGCGCGCCGCCTTGCCCCGGTACAGCTCCTCCCAGACGTACGGCTGGTCGTCGGTGGCGATGCCGGGGCCGGTGTCGGCTACTTCAATGGTGACAAAACGGCCGTCTTCCCGCGCACGCAGCTCGATGGCATCGGTGACGGCCGTGTATTTCAGGGCATTTTCCAGCAGGTTGTAGATGGCCAGGAAGAGCAGGTCGCGGTCGCCGGGCACGGGTGGCAGCGGCCAGGGAGCCTGCGGTACGGTCAGCGTCAGCTTACGCCCCTCGCTGCCAGGATGATCCTGGGCCAGTTCAAATACCTCGGCCAGCAGAGGACCCATTTCAACAGGCGTTAACTCCAACGGCCGTGTTTCCAGTTCGGCAATTTTGCGCAAATCGGCGGTGAGCTGGCTCAGGCGCACCGTTTGCGCCTCGATAGAGTCCAGCGCCTGCCGCGTGGCCTCGTCGTGGCCGTTGCTCACGTTGGCCAGCCCGGCACGCATGGCCATGAGCGGATTCTTCAGTTCGTGGTCCAGCCGCTGCAAAAAGCGGCGGCGATCTTCGGCCGTGGCGGCGCGCAGGTCTGCCTTTTGCTGTGCCAGCTGCGCCTGCTGGCGAAAGTGCCACCAGAGCACACCCGTCAGCAGCAGGGCAAGGAGTAGGGTGGTGAGGAGGACTGCCGTACTCAAACTAATCCGCAGGTACAACACCGGGTTAGGCAGGCCAGATTGGGTAACCAACACGGCCAGCAGCAGCCCGACGAGCAGCGGCAGCGCGCCGCCCAGCCACATCTTCAGCTTCATGGCGCCCCCCTCACCGGGGCCATAAAGCGGTAGCCCTGCCCCGGTACCGTCTCGATAAACCGGGGATCGCTGGCGTCGTCGCCCAGCACGCGGCGCAGTTCGGCAACACGGGAATCGACGGTGCGGGTGCCCGCCGGGTAGGCCCAGCCCCAGACACTGTCCAGCAGGCGCTCGCGGCTGACCAGCTCGTCGGGATGGGTCATCAAATATTCCAGCAGGGTCAGTGCTTTGGGCGTCAGGTGGATTTCGTCGCCAGCCAGCCAGGCGCGGCGGGTGAGGCGATCGAAGGTGAGTTCGTGGCTGATAAGTTTTTGGGCGGCGGTGAGCGGCCGTTCCCCGGGTCGCGCCCGCCGCAGCACGGCGCGAATGCGGGCCACCAGCTCGTGTGGATCAAACGGCTTGTTCAGGTAATCGTCGGCGCCTTCTTCCAGGGCCATGGCCCGTTCAAATGCCTCACCGACCTGCGTGAGCAAGATGACGGGCGTCCAATCCCCCTGCTGGCGCAGCTGCCGCAGCACGGCACGGCCGTCCAGCCGGGGCATCAACACATCCAAAATAATGAGGTCAGGGGCAGCTTCCTGCACCTGGGCCAGCGCTGCTTCGCCATCGGCGGCAACCCACACGGTGAAGCCGCTGCGCTCCAGAAAGGGGGCCAGGTTGTCGGTGATGGCCGCTTCGTCGTCGGCCAGCAGCAGGGAGAGTGCGCGTGCCATGCCAAAATTGTAGCAGAAGTGGGGAACGGCCGTTGTGCCAGATTGGTTACAACTCCCCTCTGAAATCTAAACGAGACTTCACCGCAAAGGACGCAAAGAGCGCAAAGTTTTTCTTTTCATCCCTTTGCGTTCTTGGCGGCCTTTGCGGTTCAATCAATTCAGACGATTGCGGATCTGGCGCTGCCAGCGGAGGAGTTTTTGTTTGACCGGATTCCAGCGCACCAGGAAGAGGAAGGCCACAACTGCGGCGTAAATGCCGGGTTCGATGTAGACGTTTTTCACCAGCCAGACAAAATGAATCAGCGCCAGGACGATGATGAAGTAGCTGAGCTTGTGCAGCATTTTCCAGCGTTTGCCCAGCCGCCGCTGCCACCCCTTGGTGGAGGTAACCGCCAGGGGAATGAGTAGCAGAAAGGCCATAAACCCAACCAGGACAAAGGGCTGTTCCACAATGCCATCGATGATGAAGGCCAGGTTGAGTCCGTAGTCCAGCCAGACGAAGGTAAGCAGATGCAGGCAGACATAGAAGAAGGCGTAGAGGCCTAACGGCCGTCTTAGCGGAATCACCTGCTTCCAGCCAAAAATAATCGTTACGGGGGTCACTGCCAGGGACATTACCAGCAGCACCAGGGCTGTGGTGCCAGTGTGGAACAAAATCTCGCGCACCGGATCAACGCCAAGATTGTTGGTAAAGTATTCCCAGAGCAGCATGCCCAGCGGCACCAGCGCCCCAAGGTGGGTGATCCAGGTGAGCAGGCGCGCCGTGTGCTTGCGGTCCCAGCGTTTGGTTTTGGGGGTGGATACGGCCGTTTCCCGGCCCGTTACAGCTGCCATTTCTTGACTCTCTTTCTCTTTAACCACCTTCTTATTGGCCACGTACTGATTGGGTTGTGTCATAATTCGGATCGTCGTACAGATGAGCCACCTGCTCACCATACCCGTTAAACAGCAGCGTCTCGCGCCGCCCAAACTCGCCAATGCGCCGCTCTGTTGCCTGCGACCAGCGTGGATGGTCCACATTGGGGTTCACCGTGGCAAAAAAGCCATACTCGGTGGGCGCAGTTTTCATCCACAAAGATTGTGGCATCGTATCCACCAAATCAATTTTCACAATCGACTTGATGCTCTTGAAGCCATATTTCCACGGCACTACCAGGCGAATTGGCGCGCCGTTTTGCGGCAGCAGCGCCTCGCCGTACAGGCCCGTGCTGAGAATGGTCAGATCATTCATCGCTTCGTCCAGGCGCAGCCCTTCCACGTAAGGCCAGGGGAAAAACGGACTGTTGACGCCCGGCATGTTGGCTTTGTCTTCAATCGTTTCAAAGCGCACATATTTGGCCGCAGAAGTCGGTTCGACCTCGTTCAGCAGCTTAGCCAGCGGAAAGCCCACCCAGGGAATCACCATCGACCAGCCTTCGACGCAGCGCAGGCGGTAGATGCGTTCTTCCTGCTCAAAGGCCATCAACTCTTCCAATCCATAGGTTTTAGGCTTGTTCACCAACCCGCCAACTTCAACCTGCCAGGGGGCTGTGGGAAAGTCTTTGGCCAACGATGCCACGGCTTCCTTGTTGGTGGAAAATTCATAATAATTATTGTAGTTAGTGATTTCTTCAAACGTGTTGAGTGGATCGCCCAGTTCATCGGTCGTGTGGCTGACGGCGCCGGGCATGGCGGTTTGCACGGCGCTTTCTTCGGCGGCGCTGCCGGTGGCCGGATTTACCCCCGGCTCCGCGTCTGGGCCGCTACAGGCGGCTAACAACCCCCCGGCAGCCACGGCGGCCGTGCTCAAGGCGGCGCCACGCATAAATTGGCGGCGCGATAAGTAGACAGATTTGGGCGTGATTTCGGACGAAGGAATCTCGATACCGGTGCGCTTTTTGATTAACATGGTGTTTACCTCGGTTTCATTTTCAGCTGTGAAACAGTCTACCAAAAAAGCCTGGCACTAACAGGAGAAGCGTAGCAGCCAATAATTGGCCAACCAGCGCCAGACATCTATCACTATCCAATTATCCGTAATCTTATGATCGTTTTCTAAATAAATTCTTATAAGATGCTTACAGCGAGGAGAGGGCGCTCATTCATGCCCTTCCGCAGGTTTGTACAGTCATTATAGCGCACGTTCTGGCCAAACCTGCGGGAGATTGTTTTTACGGGGCAATCGTAACGGGCAGACGAATTTCCTGGTAGGTGTCACCCTCCCCAGCGGAAACCGTGAGCAGAGCAGAACCGCTGGAGGCATCATCGGGGAGCTCCAGGTCGATGGACCAGAAGCCAAACTGATCGGCGAAGGCTTTGCCGGTGGCCACTGGCTCGGTGCCGCCCACGGCCGTATCCAGCACCAACACAATATCAACCGCCCGCTCCGGCACATTCACCGCCACGCCAAAGAGCGTGGTCTCCTCACCGACAGCAAATTCCAGGTCGCCTGAATTACCCAAATGCAGCAAAACCGCCTGCGGATCATCCGCGGTGCGCAGCTGGATGGGCACGACTGCTTCACGCCAGCCATCTGCGCCATACTCGCCTGTGTAGGCCACAGCACAGGCCGGGCCAGGGGTCACATTCTGGGGCAGGATGACAAAGCCGTACCAGCTGCCTTCGGAAAGGGAGATTTTTTGGGCGGCGATGAAGTTGGTGCAGTCGTCAACCAGGATGCCGATGGTGAAGGCGTTATTGAGCAAGTTGCGGCTGCTGCCCTGCATGAAGAAGGCGTGGCCGGCCACGGCCGTTTCTCCCTCCACAGGCCTGGCCAGCGAAATATAAGGGCCTTCCGCAGCGCTGTCGAAGGCGATCTGCACCGGCTGGGCTGCCTGGGCCAGCTCGCCCAGGGCCACGGTGAGCGTGCCGGGGCCAGAGGCCACATCAGCCAGCGTGGCGGTGACTTCCCATCTGCCGTTCTCATCTGGGGTGACCTGGGTGGATACGGCCGTAAACGACCCCACCCGCACCGTAACGGTGAGCGGTTCGGTGGTGGGCGGCTGCACTTCACCGCGGAAGGTCATTTCGCGCCCGGCCAACAGCGTGGCCGCCGGACCCGGTTCAACGATGGTTAGCGCGTACTCGGGCATCTCTAGCGTAGGCGTGAGGGTGGGCGTGGCCGTCACCACCGGGGTGGGGAACAGGGCGTCACTGGTGGGTTCCGGTTCGGTGGGCACAATTTCCGGTGTGGGCGTCGCGGGAACGGCCGTTGCCGGTTCGTCGGTAGCCGGTTCGGTAGGTGGGTTTTGGGCGACGGCCGTTTCGGTCGGGGCTGTTGTGGGTGTGGCTGGTGGCGCTCCCCCACAAGCCATCAGCGCCAGGAAAATCAAGCCTGGCAGTAAAAACAGTACACTTCTCTTCTTCACACGAATTTCCTCTACCAATTGAGAAACAGAATATTGTTGGCCGCAGCGAAAAAGTAATGGCGCAAACGCCAATTATAACAGAGGCGTCTGCCGCGCCTAAGGGACGGCCGTTTGGTTTAGGGAACTGTTCATAAATCTTGTCAGGATTCAATGACGATGCTGATCATGTGTGGCTCGCCGACGTAGTTGCTGTCTTTCACCACAATCAGGCGCAGGAAGTATTCACCGGGCGGCAGGGCATCGGCGTGCAGCATCTCCAGCGGGCCGTTGACCACCGGCTGGCTGTGCGTTTCGCCCAGCGTCACCCAGTTCACGCCGTCGCCATTGGGGATGCCCAGCTCGATTTTGTAGAACTCCACGGATCCCGGCTCAAAATCGGCCGTGCCGACGATGGGCAGGACGCCGCTGACAGTATCACCCTGGGCCGGGCTGGTGATACGGTAAACGGCTACCCGGTTCGGGTCACGCGCCAGGGCCAGGAGATCGTCGTTGCAAACGGCCGTAGGCAGCAGCGCCACGTTATTCGCCTGGGCCCACTCGTGGGCCGCCTTCAGGCTCTCCGGGTTGCGCGGCGGGGCCAGGAAAAGCTGCGGCAGGGCATCGGGCGGCAGCAGGGTGGCATCCGTGCCTTCGGCCAGGTGGCAGAACAGCTGTGGCGGTGGGGTGTCTTCATCCACTTCCGTGCCTGCCAGGAGCTCCACCGGAACAGGCGGCAGCGGCACAGCGGGCATGCGCAGCACGGCGGGTTCCAGCTCCTCCCAGGCCACCAGGTTGGGATCGATGGTTTCGGGCGCGGCCGGGGTGTTGTTTACCAGGAACAGTTCAGAGCCAGCGGGCGTACAGTCGATGGCCCCGATGGTGACGGAGGCGATGCTGCATAACGGCCGTTCCTCTAATCCTTCAGGCCGTAAAAAATCAGCCGCCGGGGCCACGCCGTTGATATTCAGCGTCGCCAGCAGGTCGTAGTTGGTGTAGACGGCCTGCATGTAATCGCTCCACAGCGGCGCAGCGCCAGTTAGCCCGCTGATGTTGATCATCTCGCTGTTGTCCGTGTTGCCGGTCCAGACACCCACGACGAGGCCGGGCGTGTAGCCCATCGTCCAGTTGTCGCGGAAGTCGTTGGTGGTGCCGGTTTTGGCCGCTGCCGGGAAGGGCAGCGCCAGCGGATTGGTCTGGCCCATCGCCGGGACGCGGGCTGCATCGTCGTCCAAAATGTTGCTAATCAGGTAAGCCACCCGCGGATCGATGACGGAAACGGCCGCTTGCGGCGGCTGCTCAAACACCAGTTCTCCGTTGCTTTTTTGCACGCGCAAAATAGAGGTGGGTGTCACCTGGTTGCCATTGTTGGCAAAAACAGCGTAGGCGGTAGTCAGTTCCAATGGCGTCACCTCAGCCCCGCCCAGCGTCAGCGATAGGCCGTAGCTGCTGGAATCCTGCTGCCAACTGGTGATGCCCATCTGCCGGGCAAATTCCAGCATACGCGGCACGCCCAAATCTTGCAGCACCAGCACGGCAGGCACGTTGTAGCTGTTGGCCAATGCGGTGCGCAGACGAACGGGGCCGTGGAAACGGCCGTCATAATTCACCGGCGCGTAAGTGCTGCCATCAAACTGCGGATAATCCACTTCCACATCCCAGAGGAGATCGGCGGCGGTCCAGGCCGGTTCGCCATTTTCGCCGGGTGAGAGAGCGGCGGCATAGGTGAGCGGCTTGATGCTGCTGCCTGGCTGCTGTAGGGAAAGCGTCACGTTCACATGCCCGTCAATGCTTTCATCCCGATAGTTGACGCTGCCCAACATGGCCAAAATCTCGCCCGTGCTGGGCTTCATGGCCACCAGGGCAGCATTGTTCAGATTGTGCTCCGGCCCAACGGCCGCCACGTGCTGCTGCGCCAGCTGCTCAGCCAGGCGCTGGTACTTCAAATCCAGCGTGGTGGTGACGCGCAGGCCGCCGTTGGCTACGGCCTCGGCGCCGTATAGCGCCTCCAGCTGCTGCCGCACGTAGACGGCAAAGTGGGGTGCTTCCAGGCTCACTTCCTGCGGGGCAAAGGTGAGCGGTTCCTGGTAAGCGACCACGGCGTTATCCTGGGTGATGAAGCCTTCGCTGACCATCAGGTTGAGCACCAGCCACTGGCGCTCTTTGGCGCCTTCCAGGTTGGTCAATGGGTCCAGCTCCACCGGGCTTTGTGGCAAACCAGCCAGCAAAGACGCCTCGCCCAGCGTCAATTCTTGCGCCGATTTGTCAAAGTAGGTATCGGCGGCAGCTTCGATGCCGTAGGCCAGGTTGCCGTAGTAAATCTCGTTGAGGTACATCTCCATGATTTCATCTTTCGTGTAATCCCGGCTCATGATCCAGGCGAGGATGATCTCTTTGGTTTTGCGGTTGTAGGAGACTTCAGTGCGCTCTTCGTAGTCGAAGGCGATGTGGCGGACAAGCTGCTGGGTGATGGTGCTGGCCCCGACGGGACGGCCGTCTGGATTGCGCAGGTTGGCCACCAACGCCGCTACCAGCGAGGGAATATCGGCGCCGGGGTTTTCGTAGAAGCTGTCATCTTCCACGGCCACGGTAGCATGGATGAGGTGGGAGGGGATTTGGGCGATGGGAACGGCCGTGCGCTTGCCCTCGCCAAAAAATTCCCAGAGCAGTTCGCCGTTGCGGTCAAAAATCTGGGTCGTTTCAAACGTTTCCCGGTCGCGGGCGGCGTCTAACTTGGCAATGCCATCCTCAATTTCCCGCGATAGGTTGGAATAGACCAGCGTGCCGGCCACCACCACGCCGCCAAAAACAAGCATTGCCAGCAGCAAAATTCCGCCAATCAAGGCGCGGCCCAGGCAGCCAAAACAGCCGCGACGTCGGCGCACGGGGGGTGCGGCATAATGGGCTGGCGGCGGGGCGGGCTGTTGATTCGGCGGCGGTACCTGGTATGAAACCATCGGGCGGGTGGTATCTTCTTGATACATGATTACTCCTGAAAAAAGTCGGTAGTCGTTGGTGGCTATTGGCTGGGGGTTTACTGCCAGGCTCGTTATGAGGATGCAGCCACCAGCCACTATAAACTGTAAACAAACGGCCGTTCCTCCACTGGTCGCCCTGTGCACGATTCACAAACGACAACCTGACGCCCAACAAAAAAGAGCGCCCCGCGGGACGCTCTTTTTATTCAACAACCACAGATTTCACAGATGACACAGATTTTTTATAAGCTAATCTGCGTAATCTGTGTCATCTGTGGATTCTCTCTTAACCGCGGCGGAGCATGACTACGCCCACGCCAGCCAGCAGGACCAAAATGGCGGCAACCACGAGGACGATACCGCCGATGCTGCTAAAGAAGCCACCTTCTTCAACCGGGGCAGCGTCGCCGGTGTCGGCCGTTTCGGCTTCGGTACTGGTGGTGGTGTCGGTTGTAGTATCGCTTACGGCGGCATCGGCTACGGCCGTTTCCTGCGGATCAAAACGCGTACCAAACGCCACCGAAATCTGAGCGCCTTCGGCCACAGACACGGCCCAGCTGGGCGAGGTGGTGGGCTGGTAGTCAGCGGGCGGGAAGATCTGCACCTGGTAGGTGTCTGGCTCCAGGTTCTCGAAGCAGTACGGTTCACTGGCGCCATCGGTGATGTGCGTGGTCACCGTGCTGCCACCGCGGAAAATGGTGATAGCCGCATCGGCCTGCAGGCCTTCAGTGGCCTCATCCCGGGCACCGTCACCGTTGAGGTCGTCAAATGCCGCTACGCAGATGGTTCCGGTGGTAACGGCCGCTTCCGTCACTTCTGGCTCGGTGGGCGCTTCAGCCACTTCGGTGGCCGGTCCTTCCGCTTCGGTCTCGGCGCCTTCCACCTCGATCACTTCTTCGGTGGGAGCGGCTTCCCCTGTGGCGCCTTCTTCCGCAGCGCCTTCCGGGGCTTCGGCCGTAGCTTCAGGCGCGGCCACAGTTGTGCCCGGTTCCTTGATGATGAGTTCCTGCCCAACGGCAATAAAAGCCGGGTTGTTATTTAGATCGCGAATGTGCGGCAGCGCTTCTTCCGGGGTCATCCCCAGGGCCGGGGCGTACTGAATGGCAATCGACCAGAAGCTGTCTCCGGTGTTAACGGTGTGAATGATGGCGCCATCGGCGCGCGGTGTGGGCGTGGGGAACGGGGTCGATGTCGGACCAGCCTGAGCCGGTGCACCGCTGCTGCCGCTGCCGCCACCCGAGCTGGCAGGCACACTGCTGGTGGTGCCCAAGGCATACAGACCAACACCGTCCATGAAAAAGCCGCTGTTCACGTACGGATGGCGCGAACCCATTTCCAGGAAGATGATCATAGATTCGGCCGTAGCGGTAAAGTCCCAGCTGTAGGTAATGTTGTTAAGATAAAAGCCGTTGACGTTATCGGCCGTCCAGAGCGGACTGTAGGTCAACCCGGCACTCAGCCAGCCAGAGCCAGCCGGTCCCACGCTAAAACGGACAAAACCGGAGTCCTTACGAGCCGGAGCCTGCTTGCCACTTTCATAAGATTCCACAATATCCACAAAAATGGGGGCAGAAACGCGGTAGTTACGGCCGACTTCCAGGCCAGAAACTTCCTGGGACAGCGCCACAAAGACGGGTGCCCAGGGCTTGAACAGCTTTAAGGTGTAACTGCCGTCGCGGAAAAAGAGGGAGCGTTCACTTTGCGGCGCATCTTCGATGTACCAGACCACGGTTTCTGGCCGGTAAGCCACGGCACCGCCGGTGCCATCAAAAGGTACACCATCCAGCCAGTGCATGCGCCAGCCATTGGGCACCGCAATTTGGGGGATGGCATCCTGGTTAAAATACCCGCCTTCAAAACCGGGATTTTGAAACAGGTTACCGGAAACAATCTCTTGGGCGGCCGCATCCCCACGGGGAAAACTAAATACAGCCACCAGTAAAGTTGCTGCCAGCAGCAGCACGCTTTTTGTAACTTTGTTTTTCATCTTCTTTCCTCCACACACCAATACCCAGTGGTGAACTTTGTTAGGGCATTGTCTCTTCCATGTGCCAGTTTGTGTGCTTTACCTGAACCATGACTGGGCTGTCACCAGGCAAGTTGCCAGGCCAGAACCCCAGACAAAAATATAGCGCAACAACAAATTGCGCTACAAACAAGCGAAAATTGTAACATACCGCTCAGGAAACAACAATTTTCGCAAGGTGTGATATGATCCGGCGTTTGAGCAGGTATTGATGCAGCTATGTCCCGCGACCATCACCGATTCGCCCCCGTTTTTTCCGCTTCGAGCCAACCCCGGTCACACTTCTGGCAGGTGGGCTTTTTCTTGTTTCTCATCTCGCTCTTAGCCATGCCAATTTTGCAGCCATTGTTAACCCGCCAGGTAACTTGCGGCTTTGATACGGTTTTTCATCTGTGGCGGGCGGTGCAGGCGGGCGCCCTGCTGGATGAAGGGATTTTGTTTAGCCGCTGGGCGCCGCATATGGCACACGGTTATGGTTACCCGCTGTTTATGTACCAATCGCCTTTGTCAGCGCAGGTAACGGCCGTCTTCCACTTCCTCTCTCTCAGCTGGCCCGTGGCCCTGAACCTGGCTTATGCTCTGGGGATTCTGGCTTCCGGTTGGACGATGTGGTGGCTGGCCCGCACCTTCTGGGGCGATTGGGGCGGCGTGGTGGCGGCCGTGGCCTACCTGTACGCGCCGTTCCACGCTTACGTGGCGTTTTACCGCGCCAGCCTGTCGGAGACGGTGGCCTGGAGCCTGCCGCCGCTGGTGCTGTGGGGGCTGTACTGCTGGCAGAAAGACCGCAGTTCTTGGGGATTGGTCACGGCCGTTTTCAGCTTCATCCTCCTCGTTTACACCCATGACGTGACGGCTTACATGTTCCTGCCGCTGTTTGTCGGTTGGATTGGGCTGTGGGCGGCGAACGGCCGTTCCTGGACCACCTTGTGGCAGGGCGGCCTGGCCTTGCTGCTGGGGCTGGGCGGCAGCGCCTTCTTCTGGCTGCCCGCCATTTTTGAGCGATCTGCCGTCCAGTTTGGCCGGGCCAACAGCGCCTGGCCCTTCCTCTATACGAACAACTTCCTGCCGCTGGATCACCTCCTGGCGCTGCCGCGCAACGCGGATCCCAGCCTGCTCAACGATTGGCCGCCGCGCGCCCTTGGCCTGCTGCTGCTGGGGGTGACACTGGCCGCAGCCGGGCTGGCGTGGCGCGGGGCAAAGGACAGCCGCTGGCTGGCTGGCTTTCTGCTGCTGGGGCTGGGTGGCTATATTTTTCTCACGGTGCGTGGATCGGAATGGTTGTGGACGGCCGTTCCCCAACTGGCCGCCTTCCAATTTCCCTGGCGCTTTCTGGCCCCCGCCAGCCTCATCGCCGCATTTTTATGCGGCGGGGCAGGTCTCCCGACAAGCCAACCTCCCGCAGGTTTCATCCAGTATGAACCACCCGGAAAAAAACCTGCGGGAGGTTCTGCGCAATCCAGGATTGTACGCGCCTCTGCGTTAAATCTTATTGCAATTGTGGTGCTGTCGGTGGGGCATTGGGGCTGGCTGTACCCCGATTTATGCGATCCGCCTGGCGATCTTTCGCTGGACGGGCTGGTGAGCTGGGAAGTGGCCACCCAAACGCTGGGCAGTACGGCCAGCGGCGAGCTGCTGCCGCGTGATGTGCAAATCGTGCCCGAACCGGCCAATCCACCCGCCTGGCAGGCCCGTCTCGATGAAACCAGCTTGCCACCCGAAGCCAGTTTACTAGCCACCAACCACGAGCCACTAGCGACAACAATTGAATTAGACTCGGCCGTGCCCTTCCAGGCCACCCTGCGCGTGTTCAACTTTCCCGGCTGGCGCGTGTCGGTAAACGGCCGTCCTGTGCCCATCATCCCCTCTAACCCCGAAGGCTGGATAACGGTGCCGGTCCCCGACGGCCGTGCCACCATCCGGGCCACCTTTGGCAAAACGCCGCTGCGTGCGTGGGCGGATGGACTGTCGCTGGCGAGTGTGTTTTTGCTGCTGGTGGTCGGTTATCGGTTATCGGTTATCGGTAAACAGCCCAACGCTCACCGCTCACCGAATACCGTTCACCGATTACCGTTCACCGTTCACCGTTCACCGTTCACCGCTTACGGCTTACCGCTCGCCGTCGCCCTGCTGCTCATTGCCGCCAAGCTCCTCCTGGTCGATGCCGGGCGCACGCCGCTGCGGCAGCCGCGGTTGCAGGATGGAGCACTGGCTGGTGTGGATCAGCCAACGGCCGTTACCCTGGGCACGGCCAGCAATCCAGCGCAGGTGCGGCTGTGGGGGCTGGATGAATGGGAAACGGCCGTGCCCGCCGATCAACCGCTCACCCTCAGCCTCTACTGGCAGGCGCTCCAGCCGCTAACCGCCAACTACAAGATCGGGCTGACCCTGGTAGACGAAAACGGCGTGCGCTGGTCCGAGGAAGGGCTGCGCGACTACCGCTGGCTGCGCAACCCGCCGCCCACCACCGGCTGGCCCACCGACCAGTATGCGCTTACCGCGTTTTACGTCGATCTGCTGCCGGGCACGCCGCCCGGCGTGTACCAGCTTCAGCTCGCCTTTTTCGAGGAAAACACGCTGATGCCGCTGACGTTTTACCAGGACAACGGCCAGCCGCTTGGCCCGGTATTTGAACTGGGTGAGGTAACGCTTGAGCCGCCTGACGATCCCTGGTCTGGCACGCTGGACATGCAGCACCGGCTCAACGCCACTGTGGACAACGCCACGCTGTGGGGCAGCCGCCTGGATCGCACGCAGGCCGCGCCGGGCGACCCGGTGCTGGTGACGATGTTCTGGTCGGCGCAGGGTGCGGTAGAAACCACGCTGAGCCTGGTGGATGAAACAGGCGAACGAGCTGCCAACTGGCCCGTGACGCTGCCGGATTACGGCGCGGGTGCGTGGCGCAGCCAGCTGCTTTTGCGCCTGCCGGTGGCCCTGGCCGACGGCCGTTACCAATGGCAGCTCACCTTCCCCGCCGGGCAAATGGTGCACTGGGGCGAACTCACCATCACCGAGCCAGCCCGCACGCTGACCCGGCCAGAGGTGGCAACGGGGATCGACGTGACGCTCAGTGAGCAGGCCACGCTGGTTGGCTTCAGCCTGGATCAGTCCACCGTAGCGGCGGGCGAAACGCTAAACCTGGCGTTGGTGTGGCAGGGTGTAACGGAAATGAGCGAGAGCTACCGTGTGTTTGTGCATTTGCTGGCGGAAGACGGCCGTCTCGTGGCCCAGTCAGACGGGCTACCTGCCAACTGGACGCGCCCCACCACCGGCTGGCTACCCGGCGAGTTTATCACCGACCCGCACAGCCTGACCCTACCCAACGATCTGCCGCCTGGCCGCTACAGCCTGGTCACCGGCCTCTACCTGCCCAACGCCAGCCGCCTGCAGCAGCCCGACGGCCGTGACAACATTCCTCTTACCGTGATCACGGTTACTGAGCCTTAATTTTTTCATCACGAATTTAACGAATAGACGAATGGAACGAATAGGTGAAAAGATTCGCGTTATTCGTTTATTCGTGCCATTCGTGATTGATCTTCTGCAGGGGCGGCTACGGCCGTTTCCGTAAAATAATCAGCTCTTCGATGTTCTGGCGAGAGGGGACAGAGTCGGCTGGAAACTCGCGATGCTGCAAAGTGAACCCGTGTTCAGTCAGCAGTTCAACCACGGCATCCGGCTGCACCACAAAGGGCGGACCACCCGGCCGCGTGCCAATGGGGAAGGACAGGGCGATGTACCGTCCACCGTGCTTGAGCAGGCGCGCCGCCAGGGCCGCGTACTCGCCCCGCCGCGCCGGATCGATGGCGCAGAAGCAGGTGTATTCCAGCAGGTAGTCAAAACGGCCGTCCCACCCCTCATCCAGCTCAAAAATATCCGCCTGCACAATCTGCACCGGGTAGGCCGGATCGTTGAGCTTGTGCATGGTGGCCACTGCCTGGGGGGCGAAGTCCACGGCCGTGACGGCAAAGCCATGCCGGGCAAACAGGCGGGCGTCATGGCCATGGCCTGCACCCAGCACAATCATCTCACCCGGCGGATATTGACCGCTGGCGGCCAGCCGAGCAAAGGTCGGTGTCGGTTCGCCAAGGTCCCAGGGGATACGGCCGTTGCGGTAACTTTCCTGCCAAAAAAGGGGGGAATTGGTATCTAACAGCATGGTCCGATTATAACCAACTCCGGCTGGCACCAAAGCGCAATGCTGCCACTCCCCCACATAAAGAGAGCATGCACAACATTTTGTCGTTGGCGAATTGGCCTTTGCGGTTTATCATTTACCCATGACTGGACAGAAGATAGCGCCTTATGGCTCCTGGAAATCACCCATTACCTCAGATTTGATCGTGGCTGGCTCCATTGGGTTAAGCCAGTTGAAAATGAACTGCGGCGCTGTTTACTGGACCGAAGGACGGCCGTCGGAAAACGGCCGTAACGCGCTGGTAAAATGGACGCCAGAAAACGGCCTGGAAGAGCTCTCGGCGGCCGGGTTCAACGTGCGCAGCCGGGTGCACGAGTACGGCGGCGGCGCTTATACCGTGCACGATGACGCGGTTTACTTCACCAACTTCATCGATCAGCGGATCTACGTGCAGTATCCCTACAGCGAGCCTGAACCGCTCACCACCAGCGAATCGCTGCGCTTTGCCGACGGCCTTGTTGATGCCCGTCGTGGTCGCCTCTTCTGCATCCGCGAAGACCATGCAGCGCCGGGCCAGGAACCGGTCAACAGCCTGGTGAGCCTGAACCTGGACAGCCAAAATGAAACGGGTGAAGTGCTGGCCACGGGCCACAACTTTTACGCCTCACCGCGGTTGAGCCCAAACGGCCGTCAGCTGGCCTGGCTGAGCTGGAACCACCCCAACATGCCCTGGGACGGCACCGAGTTGTGGGTAGCCGACCTGGACGAAACGGGCGCCAGCCTGAGCAACCTGAGGTGCGTAGCCGGTGGCCCGGAAGAATCGATCTTCCAGCCAGAATGGTCGCCCACCGGTGAACTGTTCTTCGTTTCCGATCGCACCAACTGGTGGAACCTGTACCGCTGGCGCGACGGCGTCATTCAGCCGGTTTACCCCATGGAAGCCGAATTTGGCCTGCCTCAGTGGGTTTTTGGCATATCCACCTATGCTTTTGAGCAGGCCGGCAGCCTCATTTGCACCTATACACAAAACGGCCGTTGGGTCCTGGCGCGGCTCAACATGGAGTTGGGCACCCTCACGCCCATCGAGACGCCCTACAGCGCCATTTACGATTTGCACGTAGACAACGGCTACGTCTGCTTCATCGGTGGCTCGGCCACCCGGCCCAATGCCGTGGTGCGGCTCAACCTGCAAACCAACGAGGCGCAAGTTTTGCGCCAGTCCACCGAGTTGACGGTAGACCCGGCTTACCTTTCGGTGCCCGAGCCGGTGGAATTTCCCACGGAAAACGGGCTCACCGCTCATGCCATCTACTACCCCCCGGCCAACCGCGACTTTGCAGCGCCGGAGGGCGAACTTCCGCCGCTGTTGGTGCTGAGCCACGGCGGGCCTACCAGCGCCACAGACACCACGCTAAGCTTAAGCAAGCAGTATTGGACCAGCCGCGGCTTTGCCGTGCTGGACGTGAATTATGGGGGGAGCACGGGATACGGCCGTGCCTACCGCCAGCGCCTCAATGGGCAGTGGGGTATTGTTGATGTGCAAGACTGCGTGAACGGGGCTTCCTACCTGGTGCAGCAGGGGTTGGCTGACGGCCGTCGGTTGGCCATTCGCGGCGGCAGCGCCGGGGGCTACACTACCCTGTGCGCCCTCACCTTCTACGACACGTTTAGTGCTGGGGCCAGCCATTTTGGCGTCAGCGATCTGGAAGCGCTGGCCAAGGAAACCCACAAATTTGAATCGCGCTACCTGGACAGCATGATAGGCCCTTACCCAGAAACCAAACAGACCTACATCGAGCGCTCCCCCATCCACTTCACCGACCGGATCAACTGCCCGCTCATCCTGTTTCAAGGGTTAGAAGACAAAGTGGTGCCGCCTAACCAGGCGGAAACAATGTTTGAAGCCGTCAAGGCCAAGGGCATCCCCGTCGCCTACGTCGCTTTCCCCGGCGAGCAGCATGGCTTCCGCAGCGCCGAAAACATCAAGCGCACCCTGGATGCCGAGCTTTACTTCTACGGCCAGATCTTCGGCTTCGAACCAGCCGATCCGATTAAACCGGTTGAGATCGAAAACCTGCCCGCTCCCGGCTAACCTCACGTGCCAAAACCAATGTGGTTTCCTGGTTAATTTTGGGCTTGGAAGCAGAAATTATTCGGGGCGATAAAAGGAATCTGCGGGCAGGAGCGGCTCGGCAGCCTCAAACGAATCCACAATTTCGATGAAAAAGACGTTGGCCAGCGCCCGGATCTGGTGCAGGATGCGCACCAGCTGGCGCGGCCGCAGCACTTCCACCGCCAGGTTGATGTGCACCTCATTTGGCGCGCCGGGGTCCGGCGTGTGAATGTAGATGATGTTGATGTCTTCGTCTTTCATCAACTGGGTGATTTCAAACAGCAGACCGGGGCGATCATACACTTTGACCTGGAGCTTGATCTGGCGCACTTCGCGCGGGGCGGCTTCCCCCCAGGCGAGCTTGAGCTTGCGGCCAGCCAGGCGTTCCGGGTTTAAGGTATGGCAGCGCTGGTGATGCACGGTCACACCCCCATCCAGCCGCAGGAAACCCAGGATGGCATCGGGCGGGCGCGGACTGCAGGTGCCGCAGAGGCGAATTTCGCGCCCTTCGGCCTGGGTCACCACAAACTGGTCGCCCTCTTCCGAGAAGACCACCTTGCCCAACGGCCGTGCCGGCCCCTGAGCCCACATTTCTTCAAGGAGCTTGGTAGTAACGGCCGTTGGCAGCAGCTCGGCCCGCCCCAGTTCGTAATACATGTCCTTGATATTGTTGTAGCCAAACGAGTGGGCCACGCGTTCATGCGGATAGGTATGCATCCCCAGCATAGCCAGTTCATCTTGCAGCAGTTGGAGGCCCTGGAGAACGGCCGTTTGCGGCGACAACCGCCTAAACCAGCGTCGGGCGTGGCTGCGCGCATAGTTGGTCATGATGTAGCCCAGGTCTTCATCCAGCCAGGCCCGCTGCGGCTGCGCCCGGTCTTTCTTCATGATGCGCACCTTCATGCCGTCCAGCAGCGGCCGGTTCAGCGGGTACAACATGTCGTTCACATACGCCGAATGGCACTGATTGCCCAGCCCGGTATGGATGGCATAGGCAAAGTCCAGCGCCGTAGCCCCCTTGGCCAGCTCTACCGCATCACCACGCGGGGTAAACACCCGAATTTGCTGGCGGAACACATCTTCCACCACACCACGCACCCCGGCCGTCGGGTCCTGCGGCTCTAGATTGATGTTTTCGTTGATGTTTTCAAAAAACGTCTCGACACGGTCGGCCACGCCGCTGGTCCACAGCGGCGTATCGGCGTACAGCCAGCGCGCCAGCACCCCCACTTCAGATACCTTGTCCATCGGTTCGGTGCGCAGGCGCAGCTTCAGGTGCTGCCCGTTGCTGTGCACCACCGTGGTGTGCAGCGAGCGGTAAAGATTGTCCCGCGCCACCGCCACGTAATCGTCAAAGGTTCCCGGCACGGGCTGCCACAGCTGGTGCAGGTAGCCCAGCGCCTGGTAACACGACTGCCAGTTGTCCATCAGCACCACCAGGCGCATGGTTTTGTCCACCTCGTAAAACGAGGCGGCGCTTTCGCATAAATCCTGGTAAACGCTGTAGATATTTTCCGGGGCTAAAAAGACTTTACGCACATCCAGGTTGGCCTGCAGCAGGCAGTCAAAAATCTGGCCGCTGATGAGCAGGTAATCTTCCTGCTGCTCCTGGTGAATTTGCTCCAACCGGCTGCGAATGATGGTATGTGCGGTGGGATGCAGCACTTCCAGCGAGAGCGACTCCAGCTCGTTTTTGAGCCGCCAGATGCCCAGACGGTTGGCCAGCGGTGCATACACCGATAGGGTTTCTTTGGCCTTGTACACCTGCCGCGAATGCGGCGTGGCTTTAATGGTGCGCATATTGTGCAGCCGGTCAAACAGCTTGATGATGACCACGCGCATATCGCTGGTCATGGCGGCCAGCAGCTTGTGCAGGGTTAAATCTTCAATTTCCTGCTTGGACAGCTCTTTCCGGTTGGCAAAGCCCTTGGTGACATCTTTCAGCTTGGTGACGCCATCTACCAGCCGCGCCACCTCTGGACCAAAAATCCGCTCAATTTCGTCGATGGTGACGCGGGTGTCTTCGGCCACGTCGTGCAGCAGAGCAGCTACCAGGGTAGACGCATCCAGCATATATTCAGAGATGTAGTAGGCGACGGTAAGGGGGTGAGTAAAAAAAAGCTCGCCGGACTTACGGCGTTGGTCTCCGTGTTCCCGGCGAGCAAGCGCAAAGGCTTCCTGCACACAAATGCGGTCTTCAGCACTAAGGTACCGGTTAACCTGCTCAAAAAATTGTTTACCGTCAGACGCAATGGTATGTGTCATAAACGGTAATGATATTAAAATCCAAAGAAAAGTAAAACTTTTTTATGCTTTCTTATAGTCGACAAAACGGTAGCCAACACCTCGTTCGGTGAGAATGTAGTACGGATTTGCCGGATCTTCCTCGATTTTTTTGCGCAGGTAGTTGATGTAGAGCCTCAGGTAATGGGTTTCATCGCGGTACTCATAGCCCCATACTTTGGCCAGCAGCGTTTCATGCGGCACCACCCAGCCCGCGTTCTGGATAAGGTGATTTAGCAGGCGGTATTCGGTGGGGCGCAGGTCGATGCGCTCGTTGTTGACGATGACCTGGTGCCGGTTGAAATCAACGGAAAGGCGGTCGTCGATGCGCAGGATGGTGCGTGGGGGTGGGGCTGGCCATTCCGCGCGGCGGAGAACGGCCGTTACCCTGGTCACCAACTCGCGCGGGCTGAAGGGCTTGGTAATGTAATCATCTGCCCCCAGGCTGAGGCCTTGAATCTTGTCATCCTCATCGCTTTTTACCGTTAACAAAATCACCGGCACGGTGGAGATCTCCCGCAGCAGCTTGAGCGTTTCAAAGCCGTCCATCTCGGGCATCATCACGTCCATGATCACCAGGTCTGGGGTATGCTGGCGAATTTGCTCCAGCGCCACCAACCCGTTTTCGGCCTCAATGATCTGGTAACCTTCGAGTTCCATATTCATGCGGATAAAGCGCCGCATACGCGACTCATCATCAACCACCAGAACCAGGCGCGGCGCCGTGGGCTCTAGTGAGTCGGGTACTTGTTCAACCATAATTTGCTACAAACACTCCAAGATTAGCGGACAAAGCTAACCACATCTTCCACATCGCCCGAGGGCATAATCTGGATGAAGTTGATGCGGTGCCACGGCACCAGCATACTGGTCACTTCCTCATCCAGGTAGTGCAAATCCTTGCCGTCACGCAGGCGCGGGTTGTGCACTTGCACAAACTGGCCAGCTGGATTGGGCAGTTCGTCCAGTTCGCACTCAAAGGCATCTTCATTTCTAATGTGGACAATAACTGTAATCATGGGATTTCCTCACCAGGTTTTTTTGTGTGTATGATACGGGGCGATGCACTTCTTAAAAAGTCTTGAAAAACCTCAAAACTGTGCAGGTGCGCCGCACCTTTAACGTTAAGCATCATTCAAAAACAGGTGAACGAGTAGATCACCAAAACGAATTTCGTCGCCGCTGCTCAGTGGATAGGGCTCTTCGGGCGGCAGGCGAAAGTTGTTGAGCAGTGTCCCGTTGGTGCTGTTGAGATCAATCAACACCAGGCCGTCTTGCACCGCCCGTATTTTAGCATGCAGGCGGGAGACGCCCTTCAGGGCGCCATCATCATCGGTCAGGTCCACTTCTGGAACGTGTTCCGCAGAGGCACGGCCGATTCGTATCTCCCCCTGAACCGCCAGCTTAAAACGGCGGCGGCTGCCAGGCACCACCAGGGTAATTTTGCGCTCGGACGAGGTGGGTGTGAGAGCCTCCTCCGTCAGCGGGGGTGGTGGAGGACGGTTGGCAAACTCAGAGAAGGGAAGTACGGCCGTAATCTTCCCCGGCTCTACCAATAAAAACCCACCACATTCGCTGCAAAACAGGGCGCCTTCTTCCTGGTTGGCGCCGCAGTCACTACACTTAATCATGTTACTCTTTGCTTTGCTTAGACTTATCAATCAACGCCCGCGTGCCGTACTTTAGCTTTTTGCGGCCAGCCAATGACATGGTGCCTGCGCTGGCAATACGCACCATTTCTTGCTGAGCCTGCTGGGCCAGAGCCGTCTCGCCAGCCTCCAGCAGGCGCGTACTCAGGTGGCGCATGCGGGTGGAAGCAGCGTCTAAACGACCCGCTTCCACCTCCTGCCACACTCGCTCATTCAGGCGGTACATGTTCATCACCCGCACGGCCTCGATGATGTTTTGGGGCGGCATTTCGTTGGGCAGATCAGGCAGCACGTAGAAGTGATGTGTATGTTTAAAGGTTTGAGAATGAAGCTGTGGACTGGGGACTTCGGCCGTTACTTCGATGGGCAGGGTGAGACGCGCCTGTTTGGGCTGCGGCGCCACTTTTAACTCCAGCAGCACAGACACCGGAGCCCGCCCTTCCAGGTTGCCCAGGTGCAGCCCTTCCCCATCCAGCGCCAGTGGTTGGGCAAACGGTTCCAGCTTGAAGCCATAATTGATGGTTACCATCTCGTGCAGTTGGGAGTTCAGGGTGATGTTTTGGGCATAAATGGTGCCCAGTCCTTGAATACGTTTTTGCAGATGATCAACAATTTCGTTTGGCTGCTCGATAAAGTTGGACTGCCCGCCAGACGGCGCCACCAGCTTATCTAAAAATTCGTCGTGCCATTCGGTGCCGATGCCAAAGGCGCTGATGCCAATGTTCAGGCGGGCAATGCGGCTGGCCAACTCCAGGCAAAGAGGGGCATCTCCGTAGGTGTGGCCATCGGTCAGCAGGATGAGGTGGTTGGTGTGCTGGTTCAAATCCACCTTACGCAGTTCCTGGACGGCAGCCTGTAGGCCCTGGAAAATTTCGGTGCCACCGGAAGCCTGCACCGAACGCAGCTCGCCGATGACGGCCGTAGGATTCTCTATCTTGCCCGACGGCACCACAACTTCCGCCCGGTCGCTAAAGCTGATGATGGAGAGGGTATCTTTTTTGGTCAGACGGTTGACGAGGAGTTCGACGGCCGTTTTCACATGACTCAACCGGCTGCCCTGCATAGATGTGCTGCGATCCAGCACCAGGCTCAGGTTTAACGGCCGCTGCTTCACTTCCTGTTCTGGGGGCAGCACATCGAGCAGCAGGTATACCATCTGCTCGGCGTCGGAGGCTTTGATGCGGTCGCGGCTGGCCTGCACGCGCAAGTTGACCATCTCCAGTGACTTAGTCTCGACCAGCAGCGAGTTGTAGGTAGCGCGCCGCTCCGGGTTGCTCAACACCTCGAAGGCGGTGAGCAGCCGGGCATAAGCGGTATTGGACTTGTTACGCTTTTCCTCGGGGATTTTGCTGCGCAAGGCAGCAAAGGCTGCCCGAATTTGCTCAGGTGTGGCCTGGGGGGATACTCCTAAAATTGTGTAGTATTCAAACTCTTTATCCATAAACTGACGGCCGTATCAACCCTGACCTGGTTCATGCTGTTGCTTCGGGCAAAACGATGAGGACAGATAACACTGGCGGCAGTCGGCATTGGTAAGGCCATCCCTGGGAATCTGTACGCCTGCCCGCCGACGCGCCTGTTATACGCCGATCATAACGAAAAGTCTACTACGATGGCCGTCACGTTGTCGTTACTGTGTGAGGCCAGGGCCGTTTCATACAGTTCATCCACCATTTGGGGCAATGAAACTTCCTGGCTCATGATCTGCCGGATTTTTTCATCGGCCACAAAACCGCACAGGCCATCGCTGCACAGCAACAGCTTACCCTGGCGCGGCAGCAGCTTCATATAGGTGTCTACTTCCACTTCTTCCCCTTGCCCTACGGCACGCAGCAGCACGTTACGGTAACGGTACATGCTGGCCTCTTCTGCCGTAAGCGTGCCCACATCCTGCAGGCGCTGCACCAGGGAATGGTCCACGGAGATTTGCTCCAGCTTGCCATCGGCCATCAGGTAGAGGCGGCTGTCGCCCACGTGGGCCACGTGCAGGCGCCGGCCCAGCACCAGGGCGACCGTCAGGGTAGTGCCGCTGTCCACCTCGGGTTCGTCTTCGAAGACGGCCGTATTCGCCGCCTGAACCGCATCCAACAGCACCTCCTGAATGGGTACCTGGGTGGGCGGCCCCACTGTTTGCAGCAGCGGCATATAAATCTTGCTCAAAATGTAGTGAGCCGCAACCCGCGAGGCGATGCGGCTGGCCACGTGGCCGTTGGTGTGCCCACCCATGCCGTCGGCTACGATGTACAGGCCAAAAGGCACCAGGGAGAAATGGCCACCCGCTTCCGTGCTAAAGATGAGACACGAATCTTCGTTACGCTCCCGGGTGCCGACGTCGCAGCGGCTGGCCGCGCGTAAGGTCGGCTCTTGGGCAATCTTTTCTTCGGGCAGCACACCGGTCTGGATAATACGTGCGGTGTCGTCCGTTTTTTGCGTGACAACTGTTTCATCTAGTTCGGCCGTTTGGGCCACAGCTGGCTGGTTATTTTCCGCTTCAGCAGGCTTCTTCTTTTTCGATTTGTCCTCAGGCTGAACAAAGGGTGGTGTCTCTTTCGTCATAATAGAATCCGATCGCTTATGCACTTAGCGGGCATCCGGGTAAAAAATCAGGCTGGTAATGCATAAATATAATGGTTGGTTGAGCCGATGTAAACAACCCCATCAGCAATAGTCGGTGAAGAAATAACGGGAGCGCCAGTGTCGAATTTCCAGTTAAGATCGCCTTTCCTGGTCGAAAGACAGTATACGGCGCCATCGGTGCCGCCAAAATAGACAGCATCGTGCCACACGACCGGAGACGAGGCGATCTGGCCATCAATTTCATAGGTCCACAGCTGCCGCCCGGTGTCCATATCCAGGGCGTAGAGGCCGCCATCTGAAGAGCCGATGTACATCGAGCCATTGTACACCGTGGGCGACGATACAATGGGTCGGCGGCTGCGGAAGCGCCAGATGATCCAGCCGGTGTTGGCGTCTAGCGCATAGACTGTGCCATCCAGCGACCCCACAAACACAATCTCATCCGCCACGGTGGGGGATGAAGTGACGCTGCGTTTGGCCTGTGCCTGCCACTTGGTTTTGCCGCTGGCAATCTCCAGGCAAAAGATATAGCCACCCTCGGTGCCAAAAAAGATGCGCTCATCATCCACAAAGGCAGTGGAGCGGACGGCCGTATACGCATTGGCTTTCCATTTCACCCGGCCCTGGGCCACCTCCAGCGCGTAAAAATGGCCGTCGTCTGAGCCAAAAAAGACGTGATCATAACGGACCACGGGCGAGGCGTACACGGCGCCATTGGTGGCAAAGCGCCAGTTCTGCCGCCCGGTGCGCCGCTGAATGCAGTAGAGATGTTTATCAACCGAACCGATGAAAATATTGTCTTCGTAGATAAACGGCGTGCTGCCGCCGACGCTGTCGGAAGCGGGGAACTTCCAGGCAAATTCGCCATTTGCGGCCTGCAGCGCGTACAGGTTGTTGTCGTAGGCGCCTACGTAGACCATGTTGCCGGAGACGGCCGCTTTGCCACGAATCTCATCTTCGCACTTGAACTGCCAGATGGGCTGCACCTGGCTGGGCACCGGGGCCACAGGTGTGCTCACGGCGCTGACGGCCGGGGTGTTGGTTTGTGGGATGTTTAAGTGGGGATTGCTGTCGGAAACGGCCGTTTCCGGGGGCTGCGACAACACCTCCAACGCTTCTTTAAGCGCCCTGGCATCGGGGAAACGGTCTTTGGGATCATAGGACAGGCAGCGCATGATGATGGCTTCAAAGGCGGGGGTAACGTGAGGGTTTACTTTGTGAATCGGCCGTTCAGCAAAGGTGAAGGGTGGTTCCAGGCGTGGGTCTTGCCGGGTAAGCAGGTGGTGCAGCGTGGCGCCCAGAGCATAAATGTCACCGGCCGGTTCGGCCTGGCCGCGATACTGCTCAGGCGGCGAGTACCCTTCCGTACCGATCATGGTGCCTTTGTCGCCCATCTCAAACACCTTGGCAATACCAAAATCAATCAGGCGAATGCGCGCACGATGATCCAGCATGATATTGGATGGCTTCACATCACGGAAAACGATGGGCTGCGGCTTCTGGCTGTGCAGGTGGTACAGCGCATCACAGAGCTGCATCGCCCAGGAAATCGCCGTTTCCTGATCCAGGTAATCGGTCTGCTCCTCCAGCCATTCATCCAGGTCCTTGCCCCGGATCAGCTCCAGCACCAGGTAAGAGCGGTCGCCTTCGGTGAAGTAGTCAGACACATCGGGAATGGAGGGATGGTCCAGCATAGCCAGCATACTGGCTTCACGCTCAAATGATTTGATCGTGAGCTCCCGCATCTGGGGGTCGGGGGCAGAGATGACCATCTCTTTGACGGCACACAGCTTGGTAACGTTGGGGAAGCGCATATCACGCGCCTGGTAGACGGAACTAAAACCGCCAGCGCCTAACGGGCCCACAATGCGGTAGCGGTCTTGCAGCATATCCCCAGGCTGGAGCCCACTGCGCTGCGCCTTTTTTTGTCGGCCTCTTTTGCTGGCAAGTTGTCTGGTCGTTAGTCGCCCCATAATTCGGCTGCGGTTTATGTAAAAGACGGAAGGGTTTTTTGCGGTTCACTTCACCTGTTTTAACTGTCCTTACGCTTTCACCCGTCTCCTTTTCAGAGGGTTATTATAAGTTCACCCCCACCATTTAATCAAGCGACTTAGGAGAAATGGCGCGAAACTGGGAGTTTTTAACCAGGGATTCTACCGGGGCCATCCCGTTACGGCTGCTCGACTCGCCAGCGGCGCTCGCCGCCTACCTGTGCCGTGTAACTACAAATCCGCTTTTCCAGGTCGGTGCGAGAGTCAAAAAAGGTGCTGCGCTGGGAAGCATAGGCCCAAATGGCTTCGATTTTGGCGCACACGGCCGTTTCCGTCAGCACAATTTGGATGGGGTGCAGGTTGGGCGTGAGAACGGCCGTCATCGCCCCAGCTTCAGTGGCATAGGGGTAATCTTCATAATACACCAGCTGCGTGGGGGCAAACACTTGCTCCGCCGCCTGGCGCACCAGCCGATGATCCACGTGATTTCCTGCGGTGAGCGGCACGACAATCTCGTCGGCGGGCGGCAGCTGGCGCAGATAGGCCGCGAGCTGGGCCACCACCGCGTCGTCGGCCGGATGGCGCGTGGTAATGACCGATTCCCAGGTGGGGTAACACGGTTCGCCCGTGGCCGGGTCGATGCGGTAAACACAGTCTGGCACGGCCCAATGCAGATAATCGGCTCCAAGAATCTGGCAGGCAGCAGCGTCCTCGGCGCGGCGGGCGCGCACGGCGTCTTGCGGCAGCGCCCAGCGCTCGTGCAGCTCCTGGACAAAGGCAGACTGCTGCAAATCCGGCGCCGGTTCCCCGGCCATGGGGGTGACGATGAGGACGGGGTGGGAAGCGGCCGTTTGCAGAAAAATCTGCCCGCCGCAGGAGAGAGCCGCATCGTCCAGGTGGGGTGAGAGGTAAATAGTTTTGTACCACTCACGCATGCACGGCTCTCCGCTTGAGTTCGGGGCCGTTGGGCGTGTCGGTGATGTCGTAGCCAGCGGCAGCGATCTGGTCGCGCAGGGCGTCGGCCTCGGCCCAATTTTTAGCGGCGCGGGCGGCGTGCCGCTGTTCGGCCAAGACCAGAATCTCGGCGGGGATGGGCTGCTCGGCTTCCGGCTGCCAGTCAGCCAGGCCCAGGCCCAGCACGCGGTCAAATTCCACGATGGTGGCCTTTTTTACGTCGTCGGGCAGGTCGCTCTTCACCAAATTCCAGACGACGGCCAGGGCGCGGGGCATGTTCAGGTCGTCGTTGATCTGGTTGGTGAAGTCGGTGAGGAAAAGCTCGTCTGGTTGGGTGGGAGTGGGCCATTGGGTTACGGCCGTGCGCAAGCGCTGCAGCGCCGCGGCCGCCGCATCCATCGCCTGCCAGTTAAACGTCAGCTTGGAGCGATAATGGCCGCCCAGGCAGAAGTAGCGGTAAACCAGCGGATCGTAACCGCGATCCAGAATCGTTTGCAGCCGCAAAAAATCGCCGGATGATTTAGACATCTTCAGGCCATCAAGCTGTAAAAAGTAGCCGTGCAGCCAGAAGTTGGCCAGCCGGGTGCCGTGGCACGCCTGCGTCTGGGCAATCTCGTTGGGGTGGTGCACCATGATGTGGTCTTCACCACCGCAGTGGATGTCGAAGAAGGGGCCGAGGTACTTGGCGGCCATCGCCGAGCATTCGATGTGCCAGCCGGGGAAGCCGGTGCCCCAGGGACTGTCCCACTCCATCTGCCGCTGTTCGTCCGGTTTGCTGAATTTCCACAGGGCAAAGTCGGTGGGGTTACGCTTTTCGCTCATCGCCACCCGGCTGCCCGCCTGTAAACCTTCAATGTTGAGCCGGGCGATGTGGCCATAGTCGCCCAGCCGGGACGTGTCGAAGTAGATGCCGTCGCTGGTGCGGTAGGTGTAGCCGTTGGCCTCGATGCACTGGATCATGGCGATTTGCTCGGCGATGTGGTCGGTGGCCTTGCACCAGATGTGCGGCTCGTGGATGTGCAGATGGGCCAAATCCTGCTTAAACGCTGCGGTGTAAATGTCAGCGATTTCCCAGGCGCTTTTGCCGGCGCGGCGGGTGCCCACCTCCATTTTGTCCTCGCCCGCATCGGCGTCGTCGGTCAGGTGTCCCACGTCGGTGATGTTCATGACGTGCAGCACCTCGTGCCCGTTAAATTCCAGCACGCGGCGCAAAATATCTTCAAAAATGTAGCTGCGCAGGTTGCCGATGTGAGCGTAGTCGTAGACGGTGAGGCCGCACGTGTACAGCTTAACTTGGGGTGGAGTGAGGGGGGTGAACGGCCGTATTTTTCGCTCGTAAGTATCAAACAAGTTTAACATGCGGGATAGCTTACCCCAGTCTGGAGGTGTTGTCGAAGGGGCAGGTAGAGTTTGGTAAAATACGGCCGTTGCAGGAAGCTAACCGCAAAAATTATTAGCGAGCGATTGCTGTGCCACGGCCAAACAGGATTTTTTCATGAACAAACTTACCGTCTTCACATGGCTGTTTTTTTGCACAATGTTTGTCGGTTGTTTGCAAGAAGGATCAAGAGTTCAGCCCACCTCACTAAGGAATGTTACGAGCAATTCCTTGCCCTTAGAACTTATTTGGTCAGCTAAGGCAACTTTAGCGGCTTCTGGAACGCCTATGGCTTGTAGTGGGAAACACGGCGTCATTGCCGGAATTATGTCTCAAGAAAATAAGGAACTCGAAGGGACGATTCTATTTGATAAAGCAGGCAATGTACTCTGGCATAAACCGGAGCAAAATCCGAGTGCTGTCGCTCTGGATGATGAACAGGTTTTTGTATACAAGGTAGAAACGATTCCCAATATTGTCGCCTATGAGATTGAATCTGGCACCCAAAGATGGGCATCAGGAGAAGCATTAGATTACCGTCAGGGAATTCCTTTTTTGAACGTAGAGAACGGCCGTCTCAATTACCGTTCAACTGATCAAATAAACGATTACGACACCAATAATGGAACTCTGTTATCAGGCGAGTCGGTTCCTACGGAAAATCTCTACCTACGACAATCGGGAATCGATATTTATGATGGAAATGGATACCACTTGTATGCAACGGTGGCCGGTGAACCCCAAACTTACTTGTGGGCAACTGAATTTGACATTGGTCTCAGTCCTCACGTTTTTAATGACGCACTTATCGTACGAATGCGCCAACAAGTATGCAGCCTAAAACTCGACGATGGCCAAATAAACTGGTGTTCTGACAAACAGATCAATTCCAACATTGCTGTCTACGGAGAAATTGGGTACGTTCTCAACTTTGATGGTCAGTTAGTTGCTTTTCGCTTGAACGATGGATTAGATGTTGGGAGCGTGGAATTTAGCTCAACAACTCCTGCTTCTGGTAACTTCATTACGACCTGTGATGGCCATTTGTTAGCTCATCTTCGCTCACCAGATCAGGTTTTTTGGTTCGACTTTATTGACGCGGACTAAAACTAACTTAAGAACGGAACGGCTGTCCCCCAACCTCATCCACCCCAAATGTAAACCCCTCCGCCAATTTTTTGCTACAATGGCGGCATGGACGAAAAGGCACAGACCTTATTTCAAGAATTTATCCGGGCCGACCAGCTAGGCATCCGCCTGGAAATGGTGGGCGGGTTACCCATTTGGGAAGCGCAGCCCGTGCTGCGGCACCAACGCGCCGTGGATCGCATCCGCGATTCGATTAAACCAACTTCCTCAACCGGCGCTGGCTGCGGCTGCATCCACGTCGCCGATATTTACATTCAGTTCCCCGATGGGTCGCTAAAACGGCCGGATGTCTCCATTTTTTGTGAAGAACCGGAAGAGCAAGACGAGGCGGTGACGATGGTGCCAGAAGCCGTCATCGAGGTCATCAGCCGTGGCTACGAAGCCAAAGATTTGGACATTGGCCCCGGCTTTTACCTGTCGCAAGGCGTGAAGGACGTGGTCATTTTTAATCCGCACACCCTCGTTGTGCTGCATATCAGAAAAGAGGAAGTAGCGCGTCATGTTTCCCCCGTTGTTCTAAATCTATCATGTGGGTGCCGTTGTGAAGTCTGAACCAAAGTTAACCCATCTAGATGAAGCTGGCCGCGCCCGCATGGTGGACGTCGGCGATAAGGACGACACCGAGCGCGTGGCCGTGGCTCGTGGCTCCGTACAAATGCAGCCGGAAACGCTGACCCTTATAATGGAAGGCAATATGAAAAAGGGGGATGTGCTGACCGTGGCGCAGCTGGCGGGTATCATGGCCGCCAAGCGCACCAGCGACCTCATCCCTATGTGCCATCCGCTCATGCTCAGCCACGTGGCCGTCACCTGCACGCCCAACCCCGCCGCCAACTGTGTAGACATCGAGGCCTCGGTTCGGTTAAAGGGCAAAACAGGCGTGGAGATGGAGGCGTTAACGGCCGTTTCAGTCGCCGCCCTCACCATTTACGACATGGCCAAAGCTGTGGATCGCGGTATGATCATTAGCGAGGTGCGCGTGGTGCAGAAGTCGGGTGGCAAGAGCGGAGACTGGCATTTTGAGGCTAGTGAACGGTAGTCGGTAATCCGTAAACGGTGAACGGTAATCGGTCACTGTTTACCGCTCACCGGTTACCGATAACGGATTACCGAAACTATGGAAATTCAGATCAAACTCTTCGCCACGCTGAAAGACAAGGCGGGCAGCAACAAAATCACCGTCTCCGTGACCGAACCGGCCACGGTGGCCACGCTGCTGGAGGCAGTGGGCGCGGCTTACCCGGCGCTGCAATCATCGCTGCCGATTGCCCTGGTGTCGGTAAATAAATCGTTTGCGGGGAAGGAGACGGCCGTTTCCCCCCACGATGAAGTCGCCATGTTCCCCCCCGTCAGCGGCGGCAGCGGGGACGATGATTTACCGCACCCCACCTACTTCGCCGTCACCACCGAGCCGTTTGACATCTCTGCCATCCATGCCTGCATCGGCGGGCCAGAAATTGGGGCGATTGCCAGCTTCACCGGCTTTGTCCGCGGCCAGACCCAGCGCGATGGCCTGCCGCTGGAAACAATGTTCCTGGAGTACGAAGCCTACAGCGAAATGGCCGAGCTCAAGATGGCCCAGATCGCCCGCGAAATATGGCAAAAGTGGCCATTGGTGAAAGGCGTGGCGATTGTGCAGCGAATCGGCCGTTTAGACATCGGCCAGCACACCACCTTTGTCGCCTGCGCCAGCGGCCATCGCGACCAGGGCATCTTCGACGCTGCCCGCTACGGCATCGACCGCCTCAAAGAAATTGTGCCCGTCTGGAAAAAAGAAGTGGGAGAAGACCAATCAATCTGGGTGGAGGGAGATTACCGCCCCACCGAAGCGGATAATTAACAGAAAGAGATTGGAGACTGGAGATTAGAGATTGATTTTAATCGCCAATCCCCAATCTCCAATCTCCAATCATGGACAACTGGCAAGCGCGTGCCCACCAATTCGCCCAAAAGCACAACTTTTCCCACACTCCCGGTGTTTATGCATTAGATTTACTCAGCGAGTTTGGCGAAGTTGCCAAAGAACTGCTGAGAGCCACTGACTACGGTAAACATGCCCCGGTTGACAATCCAGCGCTGGCCGACGAACTAGGCGACCTGCTTTACAGCTTGTGTGAACTGGCAACGGCCGTAAACGTAGACCTCGACCAGGCATTGACCGCTGCCCTGGCCAAATACGAAGCCCGCTGGCAAGAAAAAGGGCATCCGGGTAGTGGACAGTAACCAGAACAGCTAAGAGGTAATTAGGTAATTAAGTAATTGGGTAATTGAACAGTCAAATTTCTCAATAACCCAATTACCCAATTACTTCCTTGAAAGTTATCAACTTTTGGGAGAAGAAGCATGCATAACGGATCGAATAACTATCATAAGCATAAGCAAAGCGTTACACATCGTGTTGTCATTACCGGCATGGGCGTAGTCACCCCCTTGGGCCACAACGTGCCCGACACCTGGGCCGCCATCAAAGCAGGCAAATCGGGCACGGGCGATTTTGTGGTGCTCAACAAAGGCGAACACGAGATGGGCACCATCTGCGAAGTGAAAAACTTTGACGCCGACGAATATTTGGGCCGCCGCGATGCCCGTCGCCGTGACCGCTTCCAGCAGCTGGCCACCGTCGCCGCCCGCGAAGCCATCAGCCAATCCGGCCTGGAGATTACTGACGAGAACCGGGAACGCATTGGCATCACGCTGGGCACGGGCGTGGGCGGCATCCAAACGCTGGTGGAGCAAGAGCATGTGGTACTGGAAAAAGGGCTCAAGCGCGTCAGTCCATTCGCCATCACCATGATTATGCCCAACGGCGCGGCAGGCATGATTGCTATCGACTACGGCATCCACGGCCCGTCTACCACCATTACCACCGCCTGCGCCGCGGGCTGCGACGCCATCGGCCATGCCTTCCGCACCGTGCAGCGCGGCGAGATGGACGTGATGCTCACCGGCGGCAGCGAATCGATCCTGGCCTCCGTGGCCGTGGGTGGCTTTGAGCGCGCCGGGGCCACTTCTGGAAAAACCAACGGCACACCACAGCCCTTCGACAAAAACCGGGATGGCCTGGTAGTGGGTGAAGGCGCCGGTATGCTGGTAATCGAAAGCCTGGAACATGCCCAGGCGCGGGGCGCCACCATCTATGCGGAACTGGTGGGCTACGGCCAAACTACTGATGCGCATCACATTACTGCCCCCTCGGAAGGTGGCGTTGGCGCCGCCCGCGCCATCCGCAAAGCGCTGGACGACGCCGGACTCAAGCCCGGGGATGTAGACTACATCAGCGCTCACGGCACTGCCACACCGCTAAATGATGCTTCGGAAACGGCCGCCATCAAAGCCGCCCTGGGTGAACACGCCTACAACGTCGGCATCAGCTCCACCAAGTCAATGACCGGGCATATCATGGGGGCCACTGGGGCCATCGAAACCGTCTTCTGCACTATGGCCATCCACGACCAGATCATGCCACCCACCATCAACTACGAAACCCCCGACCCCGACTGCGACCTGGACTATGTGCCCAACACCGCCCGCCCGGCCAAGATAGACGTCTGCCTCAACAACGCCTTCGGCTTCGGCGGCCACAATGCTGTGTTGGTCGTCAAGAAGTTCCAATAGCTTCACTTGGTGTCGATTGAAAAGAGTAAAATGATCAAAGATTCCGCAGATTCAAAAGATTATATAATCCTGAAAATTTGCGGAATCTGTTGATTGAATTTTTGTATGAATCGTTTTGATGAATTAGAAAATAAACTGAACACTCAGTTCAAAGACTACTCGCTGCTGGTGCGGGCACTTACCCATCGCTCATACCTCAACGAGCACCCCGGCGAGGTGCTGGAAGACAACGAGCGCCTGGAATTTTTGGGCGACGCCGTGCTGGATTTTGTCGTGGGAGCTTACCTCTACCACCGTTTCCCGGAAATGGACGAAGGGGAGCTGACCAGCCTGCGCGCCGCTCTGGTGCGGGCTAAAACGTTGGCTGGCTTTGCGCGGGAGTTGGAAATCGGCCGTTTTCTCCAGTTGGGTTACGGCGAAGCGGAAAACGGCGGGCGGGAGCGAACGCCGCTGTTGTGCGCCGCCTTTGAAGCCGTTGTGGGCGCCCTCTACCTGGACCAGGGCATGTTGGCCGTGAAGACCCTGGTCGAGCATCTCGTCGGCCCAGCGCTGGCCGAAATCATGGCCGACTCCCTGCACAAAGACGACAAAAGCGAATTCCAGGTGTGGGCCCAGGCCCAGTACAACATCACGCCGCACTACGAAGTGGTTGGCACCAGCGGTCCGGATCACGCCAAGCAGTTCACTGTTCAGGTGCTGCTCAACGACGAGGTCTGGGGCGAGGGCAGCGGGCGCAGCAAGCAGGTGGCCGCCCAGGCTGCGGCCAAGGTGGCCATGGCCAAAGCAGAGACTCTCGAAGACGCATGAGCCGCATTTTGATTACCGGGGGCAGCAGCTATTTGGGCCAGCGTTTGGTGCCGTTAGCTTGTGAGGCCGGGCACACGGTGCATTACACCTACCATCAAAACCAACCAGGCCTTCCGGCGCCGGGTTCGCCGCTGGACATTCGTGATGAAACGGCCGTTCACACCCTCGTCGCCTCCTTCCAACCCGACGTCATCATCCACCTGGCTGGTTCCAACCGGGGCAGCGACGTGAGCTCGGTCATTCGGCTGGGTGCAGGCAGCATCGTCTGGGCGGCGCAGGCAGCAGGCGCCCGTCTCCTCCATCTCTCCACCGACAGCATCTTTAGCGGTGAGACCGCCCCGTACGACGAAACGGCCGTGCCTACCCCGGTCAACGCCTACGGGCGGGCCAAAGCCGATGCCGAAGCCATCGTCCGCCAGCAGCCCAACAGCGCCATCGTGCGCACCTCGCTCATCTACGGGCTGCACACCATGGACCACGGCACAAGCTGGATGGCCGACGCACTGGCGCACGGTCAGCCAGTCACACTCTTCAGCAACCAGATCCGCAATCCAATTTGGGTAGACAGCCTGTGCCACGCGCTGCTGGAACTGGCCCATAACAGCTTCAAGGGCATTCTCAACGTGGCCGGCCGCCAGGTGCTCAGTCGGGCCGATTTTGCCTTAAGAATGCTGGACTACTGGCAGGTTCAGCCGCGCGACACGCTCACCATTGCTCCGTCAGACAACAGTTGGCCCCTTAACTGTGAACTGGACCTGCGGCGAGCCACGGCCGTTTTGCAAACCCCACTGCCCGGTGTGGATGAAGTGTTGCAGCAGAACGGCCGTTCTCATCTAGCATAGTACCGATGGCCTATTGCCGCTCCAGAAGAACCAATTCTAAGTCTCCCCTTTCTTAATACGTTAACTCCCTGTTAACCTCTTGACTTTTGTCGTTTGAATATGCTAGACTGCCCCCCTAGGAAGGAAGAGGCTAGCTAGCTCACTAACAGAAACCTAAAAGATTTAAATGGTATTAATAAATTTGCCGTTTGGGAAAAGATGTTAAGAGCTGGCAGGATCGGGTGAGAGTCAACACCCCGGAAAAGTAAAAATCTCAGAGAAAAGGGTAAATAGATGACCAAACTGACCACGCCATTCGACGAAATGGACTTTGTTAGCGTTTTGCTTAACGAAGGTTCCGAACAAGGCTATATAACCTACGATCAAATCATGGAAGCACTGCCTGACGTCGAAGACAATTTGCCGCTGCTAGAGACCATCCTGGAAGAGGCTCAGGCAGCTGGCATTCCAATTTATGAAAATGAAGATGAGGTCGAAGCCCAGATGAATGGCGAGGGTTCCAGCGATTTAAGTGAAGCCCTGGCCGATGACGACAAAGATTTCGACCCGGACGAGCTGGAAGAGATTTCGCCACATGCGGCGCCGCTGTTTGATTTAAGCAACGTGCCGATTGATGATTCTGTGGGACTCTACTTCCGTGAAATGGGGCAGCAGGGCCTGCTTTCTGCCGAAGAAGAAGTAAACCTGGCCATGGAAATTGAAGCCGGGAAAGAAGCAGAAGCTCGCCTGAAGAATGAAATTTTAAGCCCCGATGAGTTGGATGAGTTAACCAACATCCAGGAGATTGCCGAGGCGGCACGGGCGCACCTGATTCGCGCCAACACTCGCCTGGTGGTTAGCATCGCCAAGAAATATCGCGGGCGCGGCTTGCAGTTCCTGGATCTGATTCAGGAAGGCAACGTGGGCCTGATGAAAGCGGTGGAAAAGTACGATTATCGCCGTGGGAACCGGTTCAGCACCTACGCTACGTGGTGGATTCGCCAGGCAGTGACTCGCGCGCTGGCCAATCACGGCCGTACCATTCGTATCCCTGCGCATTTGGGCGGCCGCATCAGCAAGCTGTATCAGGTAGCCCAGGAGTTGGAACAGGAATACGGCCGTCAGCCCACCGCCGAAGAAATTGCCGAGCACATGGAGCTGCCCGCCGAGCGCGTCCGCTGGATGCTGCGCACCAGCCGCCAGCCCGTACACCTGGAACGCCCCGTCGGCGACGAGTCTGATGCCGAACTGGGTGACTTCATTGAAGATGTAGATGCGCCGCCGCCCGCCGAAACCGTGGCGCAAAAGATGCTTACCGAAGAGTTGGGCGAGATTTTGGACCAGCTCACCCCGCGTGAAGCCCGCATCCTGCGCCTGCGCTACGGCCTGCAAGATGGCGAATCCCGCACCCTCAAAGAGGTGGGTGAGATGTTTGGCCTCTCCCGCGAGCGCATCCGCCAGCTAGAAAAGGAAGCGCTGCGCAAGCTGCGCCATCCCAACTTCGCCGGACACCTCCGGCAGTACCTCAATTAATTACCCAAAAGGGGCCTCACGGCCCCTTTTTTATTTGGGATGATGAATAGAAAAATCAAGCTTGTTTTACCGCGTGGACTTCCAAATCAACACTTAGCTTTTGTTGAAGGATAGTGAAGATTTTGGTCAAATTGTCCATGGTCGGGTTGCCCCTGGCAGACAACATCCGGTGTAAGCTCTTGCTTGGCGTTTTTACTTCAACTGCCAACGCTTCAAACCCCACAGTAGAATTAACTAAATCCCGCAAGATAAGTCGGGCTGTCTCTGATTCGCCACTTAAAAATAATGAAATAGCTTCATCCAATAGGGCAACAGCAAAATCTTCGTCTCGTTGAATGCGCTCTTGAATCGTGTCTCTAAAGTCTCGTGTGGTCGCCATCATTTATTCACCTTTTCTACGCGCTTTATATTCCTGTAAAAGCGCAAGCGCTTCTTCTATATCTTTCTGCTGGTTTTTCTTTGTACCACCGCCAAACAAGATAATCAGCTCTAACCCTTCCTGAGTAAGATAAACTCTGTAGCCGGGTCCCCAATTAATTCGGTATTCTCCAAGCCCTTTAAACCATTTGATGTTTGAAAAATTTCCTTGCTCTAATCGGGCAAGCGCTACTGCTACCTTGGCCGCGGCTTGGGCATCTAAACGATTAAACCATTTGCTAAACGGGACTGAACCATCGGTTCGAACGTATTCTTTTATTTTCACAGCATCACCCAAATAGTAACACAAACGTTACTCGCCAAGCAAGCTTTACTTTTTTTGCGAATATCCGAATGGTGAACAGAGAAACGCTTTTTTGCAAGATACGCTGTATTTTACACCACTTACCCTCTCCCTACTCATACACATCTGCGTTCGGTATAATCGCAGGCTATGGCACTTTTGACGGCACACAACATTGGCCAGGCATTTGGCGCGTTTGACGTTTTCACCGGCGTCAGCGGCAGCATTCCCGATGGCGGCAAGGTGGGGCTGGTTGGCCCCAACGGCGTGGGCAAAACCACCCTGCTGCTGATTTTGGCCGGTCTCAGCAAACCGGACGCAGGCAGTGTGCAAATTGCCCGTGGAACGCGCTTGGGCTATCTGCCACAAGAAGCGGCTCAGGCGTTTGCCGGGCAAGAAAACACCGTCTTCGACGAAATGCTCACCGTGTTTGACAACCTGCGTGAGGATGAAGCCGCGCTGCGCCAGATGGAGCAGCAAATGGCCGACGGCGACCATTCCGAGGAGCTGATGGCCAGCTACAGCCAGCTGCAAGAGCGCTTTGAACACGCGGGCGGCTACGATTACCAGCTGCGCATCCGGCAGGTGCTCACCGGGCTGGGTTTTGCCGAGGAAGATTGGCAGATGCCGCTGCACCACCTGAGCGGCGGGCAGAAAACACGGGTCCTGCTGGGCCGTCTGCTGCTGGAGAAGCCCGATCTGCTGATCATGGATGAGCCGACGAACCATTTGGACGTGGCGGCGATTGAGTGGCTGGAAGGCATGCTCAAGACGTGGGACGGTGCAATTCTTGTGGTGAGCCACGACCGCTATTTTTTGGACCGGGTGGTGACCAACATCTGGGAGATGAACCGCAGCGGCATGGAGCATTATCGCGGCAACTACTCGGCCTACGTGCAGCAGCGGCAGGAGCGGTGGCAGCAGCACATCCAGGCGTATGATGATTTTCAGCAGCACATCGAGAAAGAGATGGATTTCATCCGGCGCAATATTGCCGGGCAGCGCACGCAGATGGCCCAAGGTAAGCTGAGCCGGTTGGCGCGGGAGGTTACGGCCGTTCTAGTCGGTGGCCTCCCCGCGTTGGGCATGCTCAACAGCAAAGGCTGGCTGCAAACGGACGATCATTACGGCATCACCCGCAACGGCCGTGTGGCCACCACCGTCGGTGAACTACAGCAGCAAATTGGGGAACTGCGGCCGCCGATACGGCCGTCTACCCTGCGCCTCCATCTCAACACCGAAATGCGCAGCGGCGAACTCGTTTTGCGCACCAAAGATCTCACCATTGGCTATCCCGGCAATCCGCTGTTTGAAGCCGAAGATATTGAACTGCGGCGCCTGGAATGTGCCGGGCTGATTGGTCCCAACGGCGCGGGCAAAACCACCTTCCTTAAAACCGTGCTGGAGCGGTTGGAGCCGCTGCACGGCGAGGTGATTCTGGGCGCCAGCCTGCAAGTTGGCTACTTTGCCCAGGCGCACGACAGCCTGAACCTGGAAAACAGCGTGCTGGACGAGCTGCTCAACTTCCGCAACCTGCCCATCAGCGAGGCGCGCAACTATTTGGCCCGCTTTTTATTCCGCGAGGACGACGTATACAAAAAGGTGAGCATGCTTAGCGGCGGCGAGCGAGGGCGGCTGGCGCTGGCGATTTTGGCGCTGCAAGGGGCCAACTTCCTGCTGCTGGATGAGCCAACCAACCACCTGGACATTCCGTCGCAGGAGGCGCTGCAAGAAGCGCTGGAGCAGTTCAGTGGCACCATTTTGATGGTGTCGCACGATCGGTACCTGGTGAATGCCCTGGCCACGCAGATCTGGGCGCTGGAAGACGGCCGTCTCCGCGTTTATCCCGGTGGTTATCAAGAATATCTGGCCGTGCGCGAGCAGGAAGCCGAGGCAGCCAAAGAAGCTGCGGCCCAGGCCCGTGAAGCGGAGAAAGCAGCCCGCAGCAGCGATAATGGCAGCCAGCTCAGCAAAAACGAGCAGCGCCGCCAGGCCGAGGCGCTGGCCGAGGTCGAACACGCCATCGCCGCCGCCGAAGCGGAAATCGCCCAAATTGGTGAAGCGCTGCAAGAGGCGACAACAGCCGAATCATTTGCTAAGATACAAACGCTCAGCGAGGCATACGCCGCTGCCGAAGCCAAATTGGCCGCGCTGCTGGAACAATGGGAGACAATGCATGAGTGACACCGCCGAAACAACAACCTATGCCGGGAAAGTGATTGTGGGGCTGACGGGCAACATCGCCACGGGCAAATCGGCCGTGATGCGGCTGGCTTACGACCACGGCGCGTTGACCATTGACGCCGACAAGATTGTGCACGAGCTAATGGACAGCGATGCGACGATGCAGGCCGCCATTGCTGTCGCTTTTGGCCCTGAGGTGCGGCGGGAAGACGGCCGTATCAACCGCGCCAGGTTGGGTGAAATTGTTTTTGCCGACCCCTCCGCCATGAGAGATTTGGAAGCGATGGTGCATCCCGCCGTGGGCAAAGAGGTGGACGCCCGCATCCTGGCCAGCAAACAAAACATCATCTTCATCGAGGCGATCAAGCTGCTGGAGGGTAACTTGCGCAGCATTTGCCACCAGGTTTGGGTGACGCGGTGCAGTCCACAGCGCCAGTTGGAACGGCTGCGTGTTTGCCGAGGGCTGGAAACGGAGGTTGCGGCCGTACGCATCAAGGCGCAGCCACCACAGGAAGAAAAGGTGGCCCAGTCCGATGTGCTCATCGATACCAATGGGTTGATGAAAGATACAGAAGCCCAGTTTACCCTTGCCTGGTCGCGGCTGCCCGACCCGGCCACCGCCCCCGCCATGAATCGCCTGCCGCTGCCCGATGAAACGGAGACAGCGGGCACCCGGCCGCTCACCGGTCGACTCATCTCACCCAAGGCAGCCACTCCGCGCAAAGGCATAGGAGAAGGCCGCCCGCCGCGCCTCAAACCCAGCGAACGCCCCGAGGACTTGCAGGTCCGCCGGGCACGGCCGTCAGACATCCCCTCCATTTTGCTGCTCATCCAAAAAGCCACCGACGGCAAGGTGCAAATGAAACGGGCTGACCTGCTGATGGCATTGAGCGAACGCGGTTACTTCATCGGCCAGGTGGGCACAGAAATCAGCGTCGTGATGGGCTACAACATCGACAGCCAGGTGGCCCGCATCGACGAGATTTATATTTACCCGCTGGAGATGGCCTCACAAACGGGCAAGGCAGTGCTGGAAGATATCGAGATTTCGGCCGCCACCCATATGGGGCAAATCATCGTCGCCTTCTTGCCGGAGGACATCCCCGCACCTATCCGCGAACTCTTTGAGTCCGAGGGTTATGAGCCAATGCCGTTTGAGGAAATGACCCGTGGCTGGCAGCTGGCTATCGAAGAGTCGCAGCCGGAAGGGACCACCTACCTGGTGCGGCTGCTGCGCGATACACGGGCCGGGTAAAACGATGCGATTTTTGTGGGCGTGGCTGCTGTATACCTGGGGCGGGCTGCACCGTTATTTTGGCATCCAAAACAGCATGGCCCGCGAGTTTGAGCGGGCGGTGCACTACTTTGGCCGGGCCTACAAGGTGGATCCGACATTTCGGGCGGCGCGGCTGCACCGGGGCATCTTGCTGGGGCGGGAGTTGGGCCGCATCGACGAGGCGATTGCCGATTTTGACGCGCTGTTGGCGGAAGACCCTACCTACAGCCTGGCGTTGTTCAACCGGGCAATGATGTGGATGGAAAACGGCCGTTTTCCCCAAGCCCTCGCCGATATGGAAGCTTACCTCACCCAGTCCGACCCCAGCGACGAAAACTGGCCAGACGCCCAGCGCATCGTCCGCCTGCTGCGGGATGTAGACTAACGTTGTTCCGCCACTTCCATTACCTCCGCCCAAATCTCCTCTAAGTCAGCAAAGGTGGCGATGGGGGCGACTGTCTCCATGAATTCACGCGAGGAGCTGGTGTGGGCCAGGATGTCGCGCAGCATCGGCCCGGTGGGATCGCTGCCGATGGCCCCGGGCACGGCGCCATACGCGCCGTAAAAGGCAAAGTAAGCCTGATTCAGCTTGCGAATCCCGTAGCCGTTTTGCAAAAAGGCTAAGCGCCGCTCCTCCATGTACGCCTCTGCGCCTTCAATATCACCCATTGCCAACAGCTCTTCGGCACGCACCCGTGTAGCCGCCAGCTCGGCTCCGTAGTCAAAGGCGGGCGGTTCTGCGGGCGTTAGTTCGGCCACGGGTGGTGGCACTGTGACAGGCGGCGGGGCAAGTTCCGGGTAGTAGCGGTTAATCATCCGGGTGCCGATCTCCTGGTCAAACAGGGAAGCTATGGTTTCGTTGATGATGCGCACCTGGGGATCACCGTAGTTCCAGCCGACGGGGAAAAAGGTCATCCAGTGATGCGACCATTCGTGGGCGGTCACTTCGGCCAGCCAGTTGAGGTTGCTGGTTTCCATGATCATGGCGGGATAGGTGCCCAGGCCGCCAAGGGGCACCACGAGGGCAGAGAGGTTGAGCTGCTCGAAAACGGCCGTCTCCAACTCATCCTTCTCTGCCGTCGACAAACCCGGAATCAGCGATATACCATAAATGCGCTCAATCTGGTCACGCGGTGAAACGATGAGCAAGGAAGGCAGCGGCGTTTGCTGCATCATCACCGGGGGCCACGCCTGACCCAGCACACCAAAGCCTTCCTCTACCAGAATTTCACCTATCTGGTCCTGCACAATCGCTTCGGCCACAGGTTGCAGGTCGGCCAGATCGCTGCGGGCCTGGGTGAGTTCGGCTTGGTAAACGGCCGTCGCCGCCGCTGCATCTGCCACAGAAGGATCGGTGTAAACCTGGTTTATCTGGGCATCGAGCTGCTGCACCGTCTGAATCAGCGCCAGATAATCAAGCACCGCCTGCTTACGGCTGGCTTCATCCAAAAAGGCGTCGTTGTTAGACAGCACCGCACCGGCCTTGGCGACAATGGCGTTTACTTCCCAGCTTAAAAAGTCAAACTGGCGCTGCCCCACCAGTTGAGTAATCCGGTAAAATTCATCGCCAAACGGGGGCCATTCGCGGGTAAATATTAATAGGAAGAAACCAGCAAAAAGCAGCAGTTTGAACCAGAGGAAAAGGCGGTGTCTTTTCATGAAGTGAAAAGTAATCAGTGATAAGTGAAAAGTCCACTCCTCTCACTTCTCACTTATCACTTTATCACGTTTTGCGAGTATCAGGCGCGGCGATACGGATCAAACAATTTCTCCCACTCGTCCAGAGCATAACGGTCGGTCATCCCGGCAATGTAATCGGTAATAACCCGGTGCAGCGGCGCATCATCGAGCTTCTTTTTGGTGTCGGTGGGCAGCATGTTGGGCTCCGTGGCATAGGCCTGGAACAGTTCAGTGACAAAACGCTCTGCCTTGGTTTGCATACGGATAAGCCGGTAATGGTGGTACATGCTGTCTAGCAGGAACTTTTTCAGCTGGCGCACCTTTGTTTTGAATTCGGGTGAGTAGCTGACCAGGTTTTCGGGATGGGTTTGCGCCTTCTCGGGGGAATCAATCCGGTATTCCACCAGCTTCTTCCCCGTGGTTTCCAGCACGTTCATGACGGATTGGCCAATCAATTCACGAATGAGTTCATGGCGGGTGATGTTGGGCAACGGCCGTTCCGACTGCCAGCCCACAATCTCCTTAAGCTCTTGCCATAGCGTCAGCTCGTCCAGTGCCGCCATGTCAAACATGCCCGCGCGCAGGCCATCGTCCAGATCATGGGCGTTGTAGGCAATTTCGTCCGCCAGGTTAGCAATCTGCGCTTCCAGCGAGCCGCGCTTGTCTGGCTCGTACGCCTGGGCATCACTTTTGTCGTAATCTGTCTCGTGTTTGATCATGCCCTCGCGCGTTTCGTACGTCAGGTTTAGGCCAGGGAAGTCCGGGTAGCGCTCTTCCAGCTGGGTAACGATGCGGTAGCTTTGTGTGTTGTGGTTAAACCCACCATGCTCGGCCATGAGGGCGTTGAGAGCATACTCCCCGGCATGGCCAAAGGGTGGGTGACCCAAATCGTGGGCCAGACAGATCGCCTCGGTGAGTTCCTCGTTGCAGCCCAGGCCACGCGCCAGCGAACGGCCGAGTTGAGCCACTTCCAGCGTGTGCGTCAGGCGGGTGCGGTAATGATCCCCCTCGTAGTAAACAAACACCTGCGTTTTATACTCCAGACGCCGAAACGCAGTGGTATGAATAATCCGGTCCCGGTCGCGTTCAAACGCCGGGCGGGATTCCGACTCTTCTTCCGGATAAACGCGGCCCCGGCTGTTGGCACTCTTGAGCCCATAGGGGGCCAGAGCCAGCTGTTCAATTTCTTCCAACTTTTTGCGCTTATAAATCACGGGGATACTCCTATGCAAAGGTAAGGCTAGGGTGGTTGGGAGGCATGTTCGATTTGCCAGACACGCTTATACCCAACTGCTTCGCCCCTACTTGCTATAATTTTATGGTAAGTGTAACATAATTCCAGACGGCCGTCTTGAGCCGTGGAATTGTTGTAGGGTCGCCCGTGGCGGCACCTGGCCGCCGTTGAGGGAAAACCGTATGCAAAAACTTCGCTCTTCCATTATCCTGATGATGATGCTCATCGCCATCATTTTGGCGGTTGGCGTCTTTTTGGCCATCAATGCAGTGCAAAACCGCAGCAACAACCCCGAAACCGTCCCCGATCTGACGGCCAGCAATTTTTTGGTAACGGTTAGCGGGGAAACGGTCGCGCTGCAGGTGGATCCCAACTTACGGCCCACCGTCATCGACAACCCGGCGCCGGTTGTCGTGGAAGAAAGCCCGCGTGTTGAAGAGCCAGTCGATCAACAGGTTAGCACCGCCACACCAGAGCCAACGTTACCGCCCGCAATTGTTGAGCAGGCAACGGCCGTTCCCGCCGCACCCGCCACCGTAGAAAAAATCATCTACCAACCCTACACCGTGCAGCAGGGCGATACGCTTTACAGTCTGTCGCAGGCATTTGCCACCTCCATTGCCCTCATGGCCGATAAAGGCATCTCGCAAGCCAGTTTAGTTCCTGGCACAACGATCAACATTCCGGTCGGCAACCCAGAATACTGCGCTGGTCGCGGACGGCCGTATGCCGTTGGTGAGGGTGATACCGCCTTCAACATTGGTCAGCGATTTAACACCACGCCGCAAAACTTGCAGGCACTCAACGGGCTGGATGCCAACTACACCATCAAGATCGCCGACATTATCTGCGTGCCTTAGGATTTATCATGCGCATCACCCGAGCCGAGTTTAACGGCCGTACCCAGCACCTGCTCGACTACATTCGCCAGCAAAACCTGACGGGCGTGGCTCTGTTCGACAGCACCAACATTCTGTACTTCACGGGCTTTGCCTTCATCCCCACCGAACGCCCCATCGCCTTTGTCCTCAGCGCCGCCGGAGAACGCGCCATGCTGGTGCCCCGCCTGGAGGTGGAGCATGCCCAGGCCGAAGCCGAGCTGGATCGCGTGGTCCATTACCTCGAATATCCGGGCGATCCCCATCCCATGGCCATCTTTCAGGATTTGCTGATGGAAATGGGGCTGATCAAAGAAAACGTTAACCCGAAGTTTCTCCACTCACCCACTCGCCCGGCAGAAATCGTCATCCGGCCTCACAGCGAGGAACCGCAGCGGTATCCCCTGGCCAGCAGCAGCCAGATCGGCGCTGACCACGATGGCTACCCCTGGATTTTTGGTTACGAAGGCGTGGCGCTGTCCCGGCTTACGGGTATGACAGTGCAAAATATTCAGGGTCGGCTAAACCGGATGCAGGCCATCAAAAGTCCGGCCGAAATTGCTCTCATCCGCGAAAGCTGCAAATGGGGCCACCTGGCCCATGTTCTGCTGCAGCGGTATACGGCCGTCAACGCCACCGAAACGGCCGTCAGCCTGCGCGCCAGCCAGGAAGCCACCCTGGCGATGATGGACACTATCGGGCCGCTGTACCGGGCGCAAAGCATGTGGATCAACGGACCGTTTGCCGGATATCGCGGCCAGATTGGGCGTAACGCGGCCATTCCCCATGCCCTGGCCAACAACATCACCTTCCAGCCGGGAGATGTGCTGGTTACCGGCGCGGGCTGCCCGCTCTGGGGCTACAATTCCGAACTGGAGCGCACCATGTTTGTCGGCGAGCCAACCAGGGAACAGCAGCACTTTTTTAACCACATGAAGGCAGCCCAGGAAGTAGCATTTGCGGCCATGCGGTCAGGGGCAAAGTGCAGCGATGTGGATACGGCCGTACGCCACTACTACGAGGCCAACGACCTGATGCCGTACTGGAAGCACCACACGGGGCACGCCATTGGCCTGCGTTATCATGAGGGTCCCTTTTTAGACACGGGCGACCATACCATGCTGCAAGAAGGTATGGTGTTCACCGTCGAACCAGGGCTGTACGTGCCCGAACTGGGCGGTTTTCGCCATTCCGATACTGTGGTCATCACCAGCGATGGCGTGGAGCTGCTGACCTACTATCCGCGCGACTGGCAGAGCCTGGTAATCCCTGTTTAGGGGCTTGCCAGCAGCAATAATTATGTTAAGATGTGAGCGGTATGTATAAAGAACTTTGGCGGCAACGGCCGTTACTTACCCTTCCCCAAATTATCGTTTTGCTGCTCGTCGGCGCGGCCCTGTTTATTGCCGTTGATCTCAACCGGCGGGCTCAGGCCGGGCAGCTTGTGGGTGTTGGTGAAGGCGATCTCCAACTGGAGGTGGATGCCGAAGCCACGCGCCAGGTGGAGCTTCAGGTCACCCTGGAGTACGTGCAAAGTGATGATTACGTAGCTGCCTATGCCCGTGATGAAGCCGGTTACCTGCTGCCGGGCGAAAAACGGGTGGTTCCCCTGGTGATTGAAGCGACGCCGCAGCCTACGGCCGTTCCCACTGCCACACCGGACCCCGTCGAGAATGCCCGCCCCTGGCAGGCGTGGTGGCAGCTGCTAACCGATGCGCCACAGCCGTCGCCTTAGCGGGAAAAGGTGAATGAGAAACGGCCGTACCGCCACCCAAAGCTCGCCAAACCGCTTTACTCCCCTGCCATACCCCCCATTTGTACTATGAATGCGCCCTCGGGCAGTGGCGATGACTTGCTATTCAACTTTACATATGATAACATACGCCTCGTTGAGAGGTTTACATATTGTTGTGGTTGACCCCCAAAAGACCAGCTAAACAGAGTTGTTGCAAACAGCAGGAGGGGCGGCCAATGTCTCTTATGCGGGCCAAGACAGTTTATCTCATCACTGATTGCTGAACCTTGAGACCGCCAAAAGTTATTGTATTGGTACTCATAGACAAACAAACCAAACTACAGCCACCTTCTCCATCACAAAAATGGTTCCGGCATTCACCGCTTCAACACAATAGCCATCGGTACACTGTAGAAAATGGTTTGAGTCAACACAATAAGCTCCAGTGATGACACACGACCCAAAAAACCCACTAGCCCCGAAACATACGATTAAAGAAGGGACGATCATATGAGCCGTCGAACTATCCTGATTCTCATTTTCGTATTTGGCATCGTACTGCTGTCAATCGTAGGTGTAGTTTTTATCCTACAGCAAAACCAACCCACAACTACTGTCACTGATGGTGAAAATGGGGCGCCTGCCCCAGATGGTGGGGACAGCGCCGAACCGGTTGAAACGATTCCGCCACTGGTTGAGGTGGTAGTCTCCCTACAAACGGTGCCTCGTGGCCACCAAATGACCGCCGACATTCTGGCACTGGATATGCGCCCGGTAGAAAGCGTCGGCACCAATGTCATTACCAACATTGAAGATGCCATCGGCCTCTATGCCCGAACCGACATTTATCAAGGTGAAACCCTCACATACGACACGCTTGTAGCAGACATTACCCAGATTGGCCTGCAAACGTTTGGTCCCAGTTCCCTTATTCCACCTGGTTACGTGGCTCAAGCTGTCCCCATGGACCGCTTGACAAGTGTCGGCTATGGCATCAGCGAAGGGGATTACGTAGACATCATGGTGACGTTCCTCTTCTACCAGATTGATGAAGAATTCCAGACGTACCTGCCCAACGATGCAGCCTTTTACCTGGAAGAGCAAATTGAGGCGGTGGAAGAGGCTGGCAGTCCAGCGGTCATCCTCACCCAACCGGTTATTTTTCTGGTCTCGCCAATCGGCCGTTTTGAAGATCTGCCCACGGGAGATTTAGCCCATGTCTCCCCAAACACAGAAGATGTCATTCCCCGACCCGTTCCGGTTACCATGATCATCCAAAACGCACGAGTAGTTCAGGTGGGTCAGTTCGAGGTGCCGCCAGATCCGGCGGATCTTATTCCGACAGCAACACCAGAACCGGTGGAAGAAGGTCAGCCCACCCCAACGCCACCGCCAGCCTTCACACCCACGCCCACCCCCATCCCAGATGATGTGGTTGTGGTGGCCTTGCAGCCGCAGCAGCAACTTTTGCTGCGCTATGCTGTGGGGGTAAATGCGCAGGTTTTCTTTGCACTGCGCGGTGTGAATGATGGCCAGCTTTACAGCGTGGAAAACATGACGCTGGACTTTTTGCTTGAGCGATTTAACGTAGAAGTTCCGCCGAACTTAGGGTATTCCGTAGAAACGCTTATTCGCGAAGTAACGCCAACGCCAGAAGGCTCCACAGAGGAAACGCCGGAATAAGAATTTCTAACGTCTACAGAAACGGCTAACCATACAAGGACCACGTTATGCGCCTTAGAACGTTCATTCTTCTATTATTGGTATTAATTCTGGTAGGTGCCCTGGCACTGATTTTACTGGGCAACAGTGGTATCGGGCCGCTGGCCGGTCTGTTTGGCGGCGATGGTGACAACGGCGACACGACTGACCAAACAGATGATACTGGTGTGGATGAACCCCTGCAGCCGCCCCCAACACCAACACCGGGGCTAGAAGATGTGGTTGTGGCCCGGGCAAACATCCCGGTCGGCACCATGCTCACCGATGAACTCCTGGAAGTGCAGCGGTGGCCCCGAAACAACATAGCGCTGCAAGGTGGCTACACCTTTACCGACACAACACGGCTTGTCGGCCGTATTGCCAAGGTAGATATTTCTCAGGGCCAATCTATATTGAGCCCGATGCTAGCGCTTAACCCCACGGATGTTGCCTCATTTGGTTCTGACCTGGCTCTGTACGTTCCATTCGGGGAAGTGGCGGTTGCCTTCCCGATAGATCGATTTAATGGTGCGGCTTTCGCCATGCGCCCTGGGGATTCGGTGGATCTTATGATGACTTTGCGCGTTGTGGCGATTGATCCCCAGTTTGGCACAATTTTGCCCAACCAGGTTGAACGTGTTATTCAGTCGGCCCTGCTTGATGGAACGGAATTTTTATTCCCGCCGGTGACCGAGGGCCGTCTTGAGTTCATCCCCGAAATCAACCAGGTAGCAGCCATCGTGCCCAGCACCATTGGTTTAATTGGGCAAGATTTCACCTTTGGCCTCCCCATTCCCAAGCGCGTGACGCAGCTTACCATCCAGCAGGCAGAGGTGCTTTACGTGGGCACCTGGTATGATCCACTGGAGCTAAAAGAAGATATTGAAGCTGAAGTGGCGGCTGGGCTGCGGGCGCCAACTGACGTCTTCGACGAATCCACCACCATTCCAGGGCGTCTTGAAAGACTTCCAGATGTGGTAATCTTGAGCATGCCTTCACAGGATGCCCTGGCCTTAAACTGGGCCATGATCCGTGGCGTGGACATAGACCTGGCGCTGCGTTCGCCTGGTGACCAGACCGTTTTTGTGACGACCAGCGTTAGCCTGCCGCAAATTATTGACCAGGGCGGTCTGGCCATCCCCGAGCAGTCTAACTTTGATCTGCATCCCTCGATGGAAGAAGTGATTTTCCCGTCTCTGCCGCCGTGGAACGTAAACGAAGCGGAAGCCCAGGAAGCCGGCCAGCAGTAACGAGCGGCAACGTATTAACAACGATGAGTCTCTAGCTTCTGGCTGGAGACTTTTTATTTGCCCACAGGAACCACCCATCACACACGAAGGCATGGTGATCTGTTATGATGCCAGAGAATTATGATCCAACCCAATTTGACCGGCCATCGGTGACGGTGGATGTGGTCATTTTTTCTTTGGTAGATGACGCCTTAAAGGTGCTGCTGATAAAACGAGAATCTCCGCCTTATGCCCAGGTATGGGCCATTCCCGGTTCCTTTATTAAGATGGATGAGGGGTTGGAGGAAGCGGCCGTTCGGGCTCTGGCCGATGAAACAGGGGTCAAGGACGTGTACACCGAACAGCTTTACACCTTTGGCAAGCCGGGGCGCGATCCTCGCACGCGGGTTATTACCGTAGCCTACTTTGCCCTGGTGCCGCATGATGCCATCCACCACAAAGCCGGCCGCGACGCCAGCGAAACGGGCTGGTTTGCCGTATCGCAGCTGCCCCCCCTGGCGTTTGATCACGCCGAAATTGTGGAATACGCCTACCGGCGGCTGCGCTACAAGCTGGAGTACACCTCCGTCGGCTTCCAACTGCTGCCCGATGTGTTTACCCTCACGGAACTGCAAAAGGCCTACGAAATTATCCTGAATGAGCAGTTGGACAAACGGAACTTCCGCCGCAAAATTTTGGCCGCTGAAATTTTGGAAGAAACGGGGGAAAAGAAAAAGGACGGCGAGGGCCGTCCGGCAATGCTGTATCGTTACCGGGAAGATGCGGTGGCAGAGGTGAAAACGCGCCGCCTGTTTCCATAATCAGCCAATCAAATTACTCAACCCAGAGTGATTTTGTCAGTTCAACCCCAAGCACTACATCCTCACGCCCAACCCGCAAGCGCATCGGTCCGTTAAACGGCGCACGCCCCATGATCTCAAAATGGGCGCCGGGCACCAGGCCAAGCGTTTTGAAATACTTGAGCCGTTCGGGGTCATGTGTGCGCACGCGGCTGATGACGCCCACATGGCCCACCCCCAGGTTCATGATGCAAACATCTTTAACCTCGGGCAGGTTACCTTCCGCATCAGGAATAGGTTCGCCGTGCGGGCAGCGGGTGGGATAACTGGTCATTTCGGCCATACGCTCGGTAATCGTATCATTCATGCCTCGGCCCATTTCGTCGGCATGTTCGTGGGCTTCGTCCCAGCTAAACCCCATCACGTTCACCAGGAAAACTTCCAAAATGCGGTGACGCCTCAGTTCACGCAGCGCCTCTTCACGGCCGCGTGGGGTGAGTTCGATGCCCTGGTATGGCTTGTGGATCACATAGCCAGCGTTGCGCAGCCGTTTTAGCATGCGGGGCACAGCGGGCGCAGAGACGTGCAGGCGATCGGCCAGGCTGGTGGTGCTAACCGTAGGGGCATCTTCTTGCAGCCGATAAATCTCGGCCAGGTATTCCCGCATGGCGACGCTGGGTTGAAAATCGTTGTCTTCCATGTTGCGATATTATCTCGATCTGGCCGGTGCTGCCAACTCTTAACCCAGAACGGCCGTTAACTCAACACACTTTTTTCTAATTCGGCCGTGGTTTGCTCCACCAGCGCCACCAGTTCCGTGAGCATTTCCGTGTCGAAGCGGAACTCGGCGCCAGCACTGGCAAACAGTTCCGGTAAGGTTTTGGTACCGCCGTAGGCAAGCGCCCTGCGGTAGGCGTTTAAGGCCTCGCTGCGGTCGGTGAGGCTGTTACGCCACACCTGCAGCGCTCCAACCTGCGCCATGCCATACTCAATGTAGTAAAACGGCGAGGTAAAAATGTGCGGCTTGCGGTGCCAGCCCGTTTTGCGGGCCGCCTCATGGCCTGTCCAATCGACATCCGGGATAAACCGCAGCCACTGCCGGTCCCAGGCCGCATCACATTTGCCGGGGTCAGCTGCCTCTTGGGGATGGGTGTAAACCCAGTGCTGGAAGGCATCCACCACGGCCATGTAAGGCAGGAAGGCGATAATTCCTTCCAGGTGTTCAATGTGGGCGCGGGCGGCCTGAGGGGAAGTGTAAAACCCGCCATGCTGGGTAGAAAGGTAAGGCGCCGCCAGCAGCTCCATGGACATGGAAGCTACTTCACAAAACTCCATGGGCGGATCGGTTTGCCAGAAGAGGGGCAAATCGGCCGTTTCAAACACATGGAAGGCATGCCCGGCTTCATGCAGCATCGTTTGCACGTCGTCATGGCTGCCCACGCCGTTCATAAAGATAAACGGCCGATTCCGTAACGGCAGTGCACTGCAATACCCGCCCAACGCTTTGCCTGTCCGCGTGTCCAGGTCCAACAGCCCATCTTCGGCCATGGTAGCAAAATAAGCACTCAACTGCGGATCGAGCTGGCTAAACATGTTCAGGGTATGCTGGATGAGCGCTTCCTGGCCTTGATACGGCCGTAGCGGATCCCCATGCGAATCATCGACCAGGGTACCCTTTTCCGGCACCCAGTCCCACGGGCGCAGCCGATCGTAGCCCAGCCGGGTGCGTTTTCTGGCCAGGATGCGGCGCAGGGCAGGGACAACGGCCGTTTCGATCGCCTCATGAAACGTCAGGCAGTCTTCTGGTGTGTAATCGAAGCGCCCTTTTTCCCGGAAGGCATAAGCTCGAAAGTCTGGCAGCCCGGCGTTTTTGGCAATTTGCTGGCGCAGATCCAACATTTGTCCATAAAGATTGTTGAGCGGTTCACGCTGGCCAAGCCACAAATCGGCAATCGTTTGCCACGCTTTTTGCCGCACATCCCGGTCTTTATCATTCAAGAAGAAGGCCAGCTGGCTCAAATTCTTTTCTTCGCCATCCCAAGGCGCCTGCATGCCGCCCGTGAGCTTGTCGTAGTCGTTTTCCAGCTTGGAAACCTCGGTAAACAGTGGCACGTTTTCTTTGCGGAACAGGTCTGCCTCGTTGCGCATGTTGCGCAGCACCAGGGCCATGTCGTGCAAGGCCGCTTCATTGGGGTCGGCAGCCAGCAGCCGCTCCTTCAGTGCCTGAGCGGCCACCTGGGCCTGCGGAAACACATTATTGATAAGGTCCAAAAAGGCCTGCTCTTTTTCTTCATCCGCCGTGTCCAGCGATTTTTCAATGTGAATGAGGGAAGCGGCTTCAAACAGCAGGCGGGTGAGGTTGGACCAATCGGTCAGCCATTGGCGCAGGGTAGCGGAGGTTAACGGCCGTTCCTGCAAATCGGCAAAGTAGGGGGCAAACGTCTCCCAACTGCGCGGATCAATAGCTTCAACTGACGAGGGAATCACAAACGCTTTCATGACACAATCTCCAGAATGAAAAAAGCCCTTGCCAGCGGGCAAGAGCTAAAACTTGAGGCGACGACCGGATTCGAACCGGTGATAAAGGTTTTGCAGACCTCTGCCTTACCACTTGGCCACGTCGCCAGAAACAAATCCGGCAGGCTTGCGGCCTGCCGGTTGTTAGAGCGGGCAACGAGATTCGAACTCGTGGCCTTCTCCTTGGCAAGGAGACGTTCTACCACTGAACTATGCCCGCAAAGAGAATTACTATAGTTATACCAACTGCTGATTTATTTGGCAAAGTCTTTTTACCAAACAATCATGTAAAAATATGCCAGGACCCAGGCTCGAACTGGGGACACCTGCATTTTCAGTGCAGTGCTCTACCGACTGAGCTATCCCGGCTGGTAAGGACCTTGTTGAAGGCTCGCGAATTCTATCCAAAGCCTGTTGGCCTGTCAAGTGGGCTGCCAGCGCGCGGCGGGGTGAGGATGGCAGCTTTGGTAAGAACGGGCTATGGCTGGGGAACGGCCGTTCTTTATACAATGTTTAGGCAATTTACCCGGATTTTTCACTTTGAGACTTACAATTGAATCTGTGCAGGGAAATCTTATGCAATTAGACAAAACGGGAGCCGATAACGTTGCTCCAGATAAAAAATTAGCCGCCACCCGTCTCTGGCTGGCCCAAAAAATAGAAGCTTCTCTCCCCAAAACCGTTGTTCTGGATCGCAGCCCGCAAGTCGTGAAGCTTATTCAGGAACGCTACAAGTTGGCCCGGCAGCATGCCAATGTCATGGTTGCGCCGGCTGATGAAAGGCTGTTCTTTGAGGAACTCCTGGATGAAATTCTTGGCTTTGGGCCGTTAGAAAAAGTTTTAAACGATGACTCCGTCACCGAAGTGATGGTCAACCGTGCCGACCTGGTGTACATCGAGCAAAAAGGCAAGATCGTCGACTCTGGCATCACTTTTGTGGATGATGCTCACGTAGAGCGTATCATTCGCAAGATCATCGAGCCATTGGGGCGTTATGTGGGCAAAGATTCACCGCTGGTGGATGCCCGCCTGCCCGACGGTTCACGCGTTAACGCCGTCGTTTCACCCTGTGCCATCGATGGTCCTAACATCACCATTCGTAAATTTTCGCGCAATCCTTTTGGTATCCAGGACTTGATCAAATTTGGCAGCCTTAACCAGGACATGGCCGATTTTCTGGAAGCGTGCGTGCGGGCCAAGCTCAACATCGTCGTATCTGGCGGCACCGGCTCTGGCAAAACGACCCTGCTCAACGTTCTCTCCAGCTTTATTCCGGATGGTGACCGCATTGTGACCATTGAAGATGCGGCCGAATTGAGTCTGCTGCAGCGCCACGTGGTCCGCCTGGAGACCAAAAAACCATCCAGAGCCGGCGACAGCGAAGTGACCATTCGCGACCTGGTCATCAATTCGCTGCGTATGCGGCCAGAGCGCATTGTGGTAGGTGAATGCCGCGGCGGCGAAGCGCTGGACATGCTGCAAGCGATGAACACTGGCCACGATGGCAGCCTGACCACCATTCATGCCAACAACCCGCGTGATACCATCTCCCGTCTGGAAACGCTGGTCCTGATGGCCGGCATGGATTTACCGCTTTCGGTGGTGCGCAAACAGATTGTTTCGGCCGTGGATTTGATTGTACAGCAGGCACGCCTGCGGGACGGCAGCCGCAAGGTACTTAACATCACCGAAATTACCGGTATGGAAGGCGAAACGGTGGTGATGCAAGATATCTTCAAATTTGAAGAGCAGCAGGGCAGCACCGAAGAAAAGTTGATTGGTGAATTTGTGCCCGGTGGAATGCGCCCCAACTGCGAGCAGCGGCTGCGCAATTTTGGGTTCAACCTGCCAGCGACTATGTTCATGGGCAATCGCAACGGCAGCCTCAGCCGCCGAGTGCGTTAGATTTTTCACAGCCGCGATTTCTGCCGACCGGTAGAAATCGCGGCAATATTCCCCTTTTTCCCCTGCGTCCGTCTGTTACCCTACTGCTGCTTAGCAAACCAAGAAAAAACCATCCTACCCTCGCGCGGCTTTTTTGCCTGGGCTACAATGGGCAGATGAAAGTTTATCTGAACAGCATTGGCTGTCGCCTGAACCAGAGTGAAATTGAGACAATGGCTCGTCAGCTGCTGGCGGCGGGGCATGAGATCGTGACAGATACGGCCGTTGCCGACAAAGTTGTCATCAACACCTGCGCCGTCACCGCCGAAGCCGCCCGCGATGCCCGCAGCCAGACCCGCCGCATTCACCGCCATAACCCCGACGCGGAAATTGTCCTCACCGGCTGCTACGCCACCATCGCGCCAGACGAATTGGGCAAAGTGCAGGGCGCAGGGCGCGTGATTGTCAACCAGCAAAAGGCCCAGCTGGTGCAAATGCTGGATCCCAAAGTGCGCATCGATCTGCCGGTGTTTGACCAGGAACCGGTGCTGCGTGAATTCTTTGCGGGCAGCATGGGGGCCAACACACGAGCCTTCATCAAGGTGCAGGACGGTTGTGATAACAAGTGCACTTTCTGCGTCACGACGGTGGCGCGGGGCGCCGGGCAAAGCCGCCATTTGGGCGACATCGTGACCGAGATTCAGGCGCTGGCGGCCGCTGGCTACCAGGAAGCGGTGCTGACCGGCGTGCACCTGGGCAGCTACGGGCATGATTTTGGCAGCCAGGCCGGGCTGCGCGACCTGGTGCAGGCCATTTTACAGCACACCGACATTCCCCGTCTGCGCCTCTCCTCGCTGGAGCCGTGGGATTTGGCGCCGGACTTTTTTGCGCTGTGGCAGAATCCGCGCCTGCTGCCGCATCTGCACATGCCGTTGCAATCGGGCAGCGACAAGATTCTCAAGCGCATGGCCCGCCGTACCAGCCGAGCCAGCTTCCGCGAGCTGGCCGAAGCCGCCCGCGCCCATATCCCCGACCTGAATTTGAGCACCGACCTGATCGTGGGCTTCCCCGGCGAAACGGAGGCGGATTTTGCCGACAGCCTGGAATATGTGGAATCAATCAACTTTGCCCGACTGCACGTGTTCAGCTACAGCCCACGCCCGGGAACGGCCGCTGCCCAATTCCCACATCAGGTCAACGGCAAGGTAAAAAAAGAGCGCACCCAGCGGATGATCGAGCTGGGTCAGCGGCTGAGCCACGACTTCCACCAGCGGTTTGTGGGGCAAACGCTGAACGTCTTGTGGGAAGGCAGCGTGGGCGCCGACCACAACGGTCTGCGCTGGGTGGGCTACACCGACAACTACATCCGTGTGCAGGCCAACGGCCCGGTGGATTTATTCAATCGGATTACACCGGCGGAGATTGTGGCCGCGGCGGCGGATGGGGTAACGGGTGTGGTGAGCGGTGAAAAGTAAAAAGTGAAAAGTTGAGAGTGCAGAGAGGAACGGTTTTACGGTCGTTGGAGAAGTAAAAATGACTCAATTTAAAGTTGGTGATTCTGTCCGCGTAAAGCCCGGTGTGAAGGACCCAGATTTTCAAGTCGCGATTGGCGGCTGGCAGGGCCGCATCCTTACCCTGGCGCCAGCAGAAAACATGGCCGATGTCACCTGGGACAGCCTGACCCTGGCGCAAATGCCCAAAGAGCTGCTTGATCTTTGTTTCCACGAGGGCTACGCCATCGAGGGTATCACGCTGACCCTGGACGAACTGGAACCAGCCAAGCCGCGCGATAAAGAAAAAGATGTCCACAACATATTGGTGGAGATTTACGGCCGTTACGGCCTGGAATACCAGTCGGACATGGAGTCGCTCGTGCTCTCGATGGCCAATTTGGCGGGCTTGTTTGACGATGACGAGGATTGGGATGATGAGGAGCCTGTTCAAACATTCGACATTGACCAGTTTTTTGCCGATTTGCACATTGAAAGCGCCAAAGAGCAGGCGCGGATCCGCAGTTGTTTTTCCCAGGGGCTGGAAGTTTATTACGAACACATTTATGGGTACAGGAAATACGGCCGTAAACCCGAGTTTCTCATCGCCGAGCGCATGGGCGAACCGTACATCTTTGGCTTTGGCATGGTGGAAGTGCTGCGCGCCAAACGGGGCATCAAAGAAACGACCAAACTGGCAATTTGCCAATACACGCTGCAAACTATCAAACCCGAAGATGAATATGGCATACCGCACGGGCTGATTGTCCTGGTGAGCCACCTTGCCGAAACAGGCTATCTGTCCGCCGATATATTTCGCGGCATTATGCAGGCCACCAATCTACTGCGCTTATGGATTGAACCGTGGCAAATTGAAGAAGCAGTTCCGCTTTCCAACTGGTTGATTGCTCAGGAAGCCATCCCTGATCAGGAAAAACTGTTCTGGCTGTGGCACCTCTCCATGCAGCTCAACGACCAGTACCATTTTGGCAAGAAGCTGGTGAATCACTGGCTCACGCATTCCGATTTGCCTGGCGATGTCAAAAAACAGCTGGTCCAAGGCTGGCTGAATAACGTGAAGCATCTGGGCACACCACCCGCTCCCTGGCGTCTAGTGATGGCCCAGGTAACCGGGGATTTAGCTGTGGCCGAGCAGGCGCTCAAAGAGATGGGCGCCTCGCGCCAGGAGATAAAGCGAGTTAAAAAGATCATCGAAGATGAGGCTAGTCATGAGATGATGGGCAGGCTCCTTTTGCACGATCCATTGTTTAACTTTAATCCAGACTTTGGTTATCTTTACGTGCCCGATTGGCTGCGACGTATCGCCATATTGGAGTTGGTGAGATTGGGGGAAGATGCGTGGGAAACGGCCTTACTCTACCTGGACGCGACTCGCGAATATGGCTCAGAAGCCATCAACAAAGGTGTCGCCGACATCCTCGCTGAGTATGCCGACACCATACCGCCAAACGAACTGCGTGAACTCATTGAAAAGGGGATTCAAATCCCGCAGGTGCCCACGCGCAAAACGTTTTATCAGCTTTCAACCCGGTTTTATGGCACAGAGCTGCTGGAGAAAACGGCCGAAGACAACGCCGCCTCCATCCGCAACTGGGGCGCCAAAGAGCTGAAAAAGCTGCGCGACAATTAACCACTGACCATTGGCTATTCATAATTAGCCAATAATTCGGCCGTCATGTACAGGCCATCCATCTCGAAGTTGTGGTATTTGGCATAATACTCCCGCGTGCCGATGGCGCTGATGACGGCGATACGGCCGTAGCCCGCCGCCCGCGCCATCTCCTTTGCCTTATCGATTAGCTCCGAACCCAGCCCCATGTGCTGCGCCTCACCGCTGCTGTCTTCGCCCAGGTTCAGCGCCGGGCCGTAGACGTGCACCTCGCGAATCATGGCGTGATCTTCTAGCTCTGGCAGCGGATGCGGGTTGTTTTTGTGCGGCAGCGACAGCCGCAGGAAGCCTGCCAGCATGTCGTCATCCGTCTCAAAGCTGAGGAAATGTTCGGTGGTGGCGTCCGTTTCGTACGTTTCGATGCGCAGAGCGACGTCTTCGCGCCGCACTTTGTGGCGGCGCACTTCGCGGCAGCGGATGCATTGGCAGCGCAGGCCGCGTTTGGCCATGCGCTCCAGGGCGATCTGGCGCAGGTTGGCTTTTTTGTTGCCCGCCACTACGTTGGTGGTGGGGAAGTCGCGAATAACCCGGTTGAGGCGAACGTAACGCGGCACCTGCACCTTGCAGGCCACCAGCAGTTCGGTGAGCGTTTCTTCGTCATAGGGATGGTATTCGCCGCGCTGCCAGTAGTCGTAAAGCTCGGCGTTTTCCACCAGCATACAGGGGTACAACTTTAGCTCATCGGGGCGCACGGCTTCATCGGACCAGATACGGCTAAAGTCCGCCATGTCGCTTTCCGGGGTTGCGCCCAGCAGATTGGCCATCCAGTGACCGTGAATCTTGAAGCCCGCCAGCCGCAGCAGGCGGAAGGCGTCGCGGGTGCTTTGCACGTCGTGGCCACGATTGTTGAGGGCCAACACACGCTCGTCCAAACTCTGGATGCCCACCTGCACCTTGGTCACGCCCAGGTAACGCAGCCAGCGCAGTTCATCTACGTCCAAGTGGTCCTGGCGCGTTTCCACCACCAGCCCCACGTTGCGGCGCGGGCCAACGGCGTTTTTCTGCTGCGCCTCGACCAGCGTCTCGGAATCTTCTCCGTTCATGGCGTCCAGGCAGCGTTTGACAAACCATTCCTGGTAGTCGCGGCGGTAGCTTGACCAGGTGCCACCCAAGATGAGCAGCTCAATCTTTTCGGCGGGATGGCCGATTTGCTCCAGGGCGCGGATGCGTGCGGCCGTTTGCGCATACGGGTCAAAGCCGTGGCGTTCGGCGCGCTGGGCGCCGGGCTCGTCATGCAGATAGCTTTTGGGCATGCGCACATCGGTGGGGCAGAAGATGCATTTGCCGGGGCAGGGATACGGCTTGGTGAGCACGGTCACGACGGTCACACCTGCCTGGCTGCGAATCGGCTTCATTTGCAGGTGGATACGCACTTCGGGGTCGAATTCGGCCCAACCAGTTTCACACAGCTCTTCGTACAGGCGAATGACGTTGCTTTTGGAGAGCCAGGGCAGACCCTGGCGGACATATTCGCGCATGGTGTGCTGGTACTTTTTGGAGGTGAGCGGCCGTTTCCCCACCAGCTCATTTACCAGTTCCAAAAACAGCGGCTCCTGCCCCGCGGCCAGCAGCACCGGCTCATTGCGCGACTGCCAGTCAGCCACCTGGACCTTCACCTCTTCAGGCGGTATTAAGACGTGTTTGTTGTGTTTTCGACTCATACAAAATTACTCGAACCAAGGCGCGATGTTAATACGGCCGTTCCCTACAAGCTCCTAACATTATAGCAAGGTCAACAGTTGCGGTCATCGCTGCTCATGTTGGCATTAAGTAAAGTCGAGAAATGGCCTGCTCATCATCCTACGTGTCCTTCGCTGACCGACCGCTAATCAGGTATTTTGTGGTGTTGCAATTGTTGCCAGAATAAGTAGGGGTTTTCTAGAGGACTAATTCTCACATTCTCTTTCAGTGAGTCAGGAACATTCTGCTCCTCAGTCAGCCAAACAGCTTTCAAAGCTGGCAGTGCCGTCAAAGGAAGAAAATCAATTGATTCGGCTGTTATTCGCAAGTCTAGCACCTGTAATTGAGCCAAGTCAACCAACGGGGCAAGATCACTTACCACTGTTTTCTCCAAATCTAACATCTGCAATTGGGTCAGGTTCGCCAACGGGGTAAGGTTACTCACCCCAGTTCCCTGCAAACCCAACACATGTAATTGGGTCAGGTTTACCAGTGCAGTAAGGTCATTTACTTCGGTTCCCCACAAGAACAACTCCTTTAATTGAGTCAGGTTCGCCAGCGGGTCGAGGTCGCTTACTTCTGTTCCCCCAAAATTCAACTCCTGTAATTGAGTCAGATTCGTCAGCGGACTAAGATCGCTTACCTTCGTTTCGTATAAATAAAGCTCCTGTAACTGGAGTAGGTCTTTCAACGGGCCGAGGTCGCTTACTTCCGTTCCCCCAAAGCTCAAATTCTGTAATTGGGTCAGGTTCGCTAGCGGACTGAGATCCCTTATGTCCGTGTCTCCAAAGTACAATGTCTTAAGTTGGGTCAGGTTCATCAGCGGACTGAGGTCGCTTACTTCCGTTCCCCCAAAATTCAACCCTTGTAATTGCGTCAGTCCGGACAAAGGGGTGAGGTCACTCACTGCCGAATCCGTAAGGTATAATTCCTGCAATTGGGTCAATTCAGCTAATGGGGTGAGATCGCGCACCCCCGTTTTATTCATGAATAACACTTGTAATTGGGTCAGGTTCGCCAGCGGAGTGAGATCACTTACGTCTGTTCCCCACAAGTTCAACCTCTGTAATTGGGTCAGGTTCGCCAGCAGGGTGAGGTCACTCACTGCCGTGTCATTCAAATTCAACAACCGCAATTGGGTCAGATTCGCCAGCGGCGTGAGGTTATCCACTGCCGTGTTCCCCAAGGACAGTGCCTGCAATTGGGTCAAGTTCGCCAGCGGGGTGAGGTCGCTCACCGCTGTTCCATCCAAGGACAATGTTTGCAAATTCTTGCCATTGTCGCTTGCTGCTTCTTCAGTTTCAATCAGCTTCTGTGCATGTTGCGCCACCAATTCACGCACGACTGGGTCTGGTTCGGCCATCAAGCTAAACGCTTCCAGTGCTAGTAAGTGCAGCGGTTCTGGTTCATCCATTTGCTCTTTCTCGGCGGTTTGCCACAACCTGTCGAGCAAGGCTTTTTGGTGGTCTAGCGTCTTTGCCACCCCGCCCAACAGGCGCACCGTCTCCTGCCACTCCGGCCGCGCTGCATTCTGGCCCAAAATGCCCCAGTCCCCCTGGTACAGCAGCGCCCCGGCCGCCAGGTATTCCTGGAAGGTGCGGTGGGCAAAGTCAAAGCTCTCGGCGCTTTGCTTCTGCAAAAGACCGCTGCGCTCCAATAAAAACCGCAGTACGCGCCCGTCTGTATACCCCATGTCGGCCAAAATGCTTTCTGCCTGGGCAATGGGCATTACTGGTTCGTCATTACGCATCATCCAATACGCCAATGCCTGCACCAGCCGTATTTTGCGCCGCAACCCGGGCAGTTCGCCATAATCTCCCGTATCCACCTGCCGCTCCACGTCACGCGCTTCCAGCAGCAAACGCAGGCAGTCATCGTAAAGTTGAATGCGGTCTTGCGGCAGCTGCTGCCGCTGCCGGTAATGGAGCAGGCACAACATCGCAGCCAGCAACGGGTTCCGCGCCAAATCTTGCAGCGGCTTTTGCCGGGTCAACTGCGCCTGTAAACTTTGAGCCAGCTGCACCGTATCTGCTCTTTCCGCGGCGGGTAGATGTTTTTCTGCCTCAGCCAGGGCATTATGCCAGCGCGTCAGGAGTTCCGCTGTTCCCTCTGGGTCCAGGTCGCGTAAATGCACGGACATGAAGTCGCTGCGGCCCAGTCTTTCCCCGGCCTGGTTCTCATCCAACGTATAAGGGCGCGTACTGACGATATAGATGACATCTTGGTACAGTGCGATCAGGCTTTCCAGCCATGCATAAGCCGCATCCCGCTGCGCTTCTGTGACTTCGTCCAGCCCATCCACCAGCAAAACCACCCGCCCAGCGCTCATTTGGGCAATGAACCAGTTTTGCGGCGGTCGGCCGGCGCTGGTTGTCAACGGCAGTTCTTCCACTTTGGGCAGCGGCTTGTTGGCAAAATCGCGCAGGCGTAAAAAGACGGGCAGCTTCTCCTGCCACATCTTTAATTCTTCATGCGGGAAATTTTGTCGGGCAGCGCGTACCGCCACCCACTTCAACAGTGTCGTTTTGCCAGAACCGGCCCGCCCCGCAATCAGCAGGCGGCGACTTTGGGTTAGCGCTTCGGCCGCATCCATCACCTTTTGCCGCTCGTCGTGGTAGCTGGAAGGTTCCAGTTTTTCTGCACGGCTCATTTTCAACGTCACGTAAGAAATGTCCAGGGCATGAGCCATGTGGCGCATACCTGGCACGCCAAACCACTCCAGCCGGTCCAACTGTACCGCCAATTCCTGGCGGTAGCGCTGCTCAAACTGTGCCGCTACCTCATCCGGGTTGTGTTTTTGACTAACAGCATAAATTTGCGCTACCTGTTCACCAATGGTGGCCAGGCTGCCCTGTACCCCGGTCAGACGGCGCAGCGTTTCTGCAGCCGCCCCCTGCTGAAACTGCGGCAATTGATCAGCAAAGGCAAAAATAACGTGCCCACACTGGCGCAGCATTTCTTTGTAAAGCTCACGTTCATACACATGAACGGAATCTGGGATAGGCACAGACAACAACGCCGTTTGGAAACCTTTTAGCTGCAAATCGTTTTGCAGCAGCAGCGGCAGGGCATGCTGCTCTAATGTTTGGGCAATAGCTGGCAGCAAAACATCACGCTCACCAATGCTCATATCGCTTTCGCTAAACAGGTGTGCCAGGCTGGTAGCGGCCTGGTCGCCCATCTCGTCAAAAAAACGGACAGCTTGCCGTTGGGCCACAACATCACTACCCAGCCACTTTTCTGCCAGCCCGCCAACATCCAAACTCTCTGCCAGCGTTTCCGCCAGGTCGCTACCCGTAATTTCATCACGAAACAACCGTGTAAAAACGGCCCGCGTCAGCGTTGGCCCCAGGTATTTGATTAAGAATGAAACAATGCCAATTGTTGTCATGGGAATCTCACCTGCTTACTATTTTTACCCAACCTGCCTGTCTTGGTTAATGACCGTCCGCGAAATAAGGGTGCATTTATGCGCTGCGGAATTTGCGCTGGTACAAAAAAGCCCACCAACTCCAAAAAGGAAAAGCTCGGCGGGCACAAAGCAAAATCAATTGGAAAATTGCCATCAATAACTTACTTGCGGTTGTCTTCTTCCAGTGTTTCAATGTAAAGTTGAATCGCCTCACGGATGTTTTGGATTGCTTCTTCTCTTGTTTCACCCTGGCTAATACAGCCCGGCAAGCTGGGGCATTCAGCTACCCAAAAGCCATCTTCACCACGAAAAATTATTGCCTGTCTCATAGCAATCTCCTGATTCTGATGCAGTTTTCCTCAATTATCCACAACTTACCCACAAGTTATTCAATAACGGGCAAGATTGCAATCTTGCCGTACGTTACGTGAGTTCAGCCATCAATTCTACCATAGTGCGCAAGGTGTCTACGTCGAAGACGGTGATGTTCATGGTTGTCACAGGTGAATTGAGCCAGAGCGACAGCCGCTCTTTCACCCGCTCGCGAGGACCAACCAGGGCCACATCGTCGATGAGCGCGCCGGGCACTTTCATCATCGCCATGCCTTTGTCGCCTGCCAGGTACAAATCCTGGATTGCCTCGGCTTCGGCTTCATAGCCGTAGCGGGCGGCCAAGTCGGTGTAGAAGTTTTTGCCTTTGGCACCCATGCCGCCGATGTACAGCGCCAGCATGGGGCGCAGCATGTTGTAGGCCACCTCCACATCATCATGAATCACCACAGAGACCGTAGGCGCGATGTCAAAATTGGCGATGGACTTGCCACCGCCCGCTTTGGCAAAGCCCGCTTCGATGTGCGGCTGGTAGATTTCGTCGTATTTGCCGGGGGAGAAGAAAATGGGCAGCCAGCCGTCGGCGATTTCGGCGGTGAGCTCGACGTTTTGCGGGCCGATGGCCGCCAGGTAAATGGGGATATCGGGCTGGGCTTCCAGGGTGCTTTTGAGCGGCTTGCCCAGGCCGGTGGCCCCCTGGCCCTGGTAGGGAATCTGGTAGATCTTGCCGTCGTAGGTGACCGGGGCTTCGCGTTTGAAGATGGCCCGGACGATGTCCACGTATTCGCGGGAGCGGGTGAGAGGACGGCCGTAACTCGCCCCATGCCACCCTTCCACCACCTGCGGCCCAGACAACCCTAAGCCCATGAGGAAACGGCCGTTGCTCAACTGATTCAACGTCATCGCCGTCATGGCCGCATTGGCCGGGGTGCGACCGGGCATCTGCATGATGGCCGTGCCCAGCTTGATGTTCTGCGTCAGTGCCCCCAGCCAGGCCAGTGGTGAGACCGCATCCGAGCCATACGCTTCGGCCGTCCAGATGGCATAGACGCCCAGTCGATCTGCCTCTTTTACCAACTCAACAGGCAGCTCAATCCGCCGCCCCGCATAGCCCAACATGATTCCTAAACGCATAACACCCTCCGTAATGGTTAATGGTCAATGGTCAATTTTTAATGGTTAATGCAGGTGCGTCGCACCTGTGGAGGAATTGTACCAAAACAAAAGCCACCCGCCTGCTGTCAGACGGGTGGCTTTGTTCATGAGTGATGCATGGGAGTTAGACGGCCGTTCCCACAAACTCACGCACGGGCCAGCAGATAGTCATCGTTTCGTCTTCGTGCCAGATTTCGTAGGTGGTCATTTCCTGTTCCCAGTTGGATTCCAGGTTCTGGTCATGGACGTACTTGCCGATGCCGTTCCACATCTCCAGGATCTTGGGGAAGTCGTTGTATTCGCCAAAGGTGCGCACCTGGACCGTTTTGTGGGCGGGCAGTTCACGCACCTTGATGTCACCAGCGGGCGGCACCAGCCCGGTGAAGGGCACGGCGATTTCTACCGGGCCGTCGTCGCTTTCGTTGACGGGGCCAAAGTAGAGGCAGACGGGATCGCCGCTGGGTTCTGCGCCGTGTTCGCGGATGTGGTCCCACAGCTGGCGCAGCGTGGGCGTGATCGACTGGTGAAAGGCGGGCACGGTGATATTGCGGCGGATATAAACGACTGTTTGTGCCGGGTGTTCGGCTTCTGTAAAAGTGAATGACATGATATGCTCCTTATCGGGTTCAAGTTCTTCTTGCAGCAGGCGGGCAGCGAGTTGTACGGCCGTCACTCGCTTTTCTACGGCCGTTACATGACCCTGAATCAAGCGCTGTGCCGTGGCGGGATCGTCATCCCACACGGCCAGCACCGCCGCAATCGTCTCCAGCGGCATCTCCATCAGCCGCAGCAGACGAATGTGGCGGGCCACCGCAACCTGCGCGCGTGTGTAGTAGCGGTAGCCAGAATCCGGGTCAATGCGTCTTGGCGCCAGCAGTCCCTTGTCGTCGTAGAGGCGGAGGGCCTTACGGGAGAGCTGGGCCAGACGGCCGAACTGCCCAATGGTTAAACGTGCATCTTCTGTCCGATCGGTCATGGCAGTATGATACGCCCGGCCCCAGGGGCCGAGTCAAGAGGCAGTTTCTAAGCGGTAAACGGTAATCCGTAAGCGGTGGACGGTGCGAAGATGAGTTCACCGCGGAGACGCAGAGGGCGCGGAGGAGAAAGCCAATCTGTGTCATCTGTGAAATCTGTGGTTTCTTCAGCAAAGACTCAAAGGAAGAGGTAAAGCAGCAGGTGGGCCGCGCCAGCAACGGCCGTTCCAATAATAAACAGGTTGGAAACAAATCCCTGGAATTCGTAGCGCGGGTCGGTGCGGAACCACCAGTGTAGCCCCAGGTGGATGACGGCAAAGCTGTCGGCCGCGATGGTGAACCAGGCAGCGGGATTGGCCACAAACCACAAAAAGAGGCTAAAAAGGGGAATGTGCAGCCCGGCAAAGACGGCGTAGGCGGTGTTGTCGTCCAGGCGGTTGAGGAAAGCAAACAGCCGCCACTCATGATGGCGAATGGCGTCTAGTTCATGGCACAAGAAAAAGGACAGCATGAGCAAGAAGAAGGTATTGCCGTTGGTTAACATTGATTCCTCCGCAGGTAAACTTTGTGCCAGTTTACGCGGCGCAGGCTGCCAGGTCCATGAAAAATGGTGCCAACTGCTGCCGATTTTGCTGGTTTGGGTGCGATTAAAAGTTGTGTATAGCTCGGTCATAATCCGAGAGGGTATCAAACCTCTCTCGTGGTCATACACAGAAATTAATCGCATCCTGCTGGTTTGGGTGCGATTAAAAGTTGTGTATAGCTCGGTCATAATCCGAGAGGGTATCAAACCTCTCTCGTGGTCATACACAGAAATTAATCGCACCCTGCTGGTTTTTGCCGGTTGACAACGGCCGTTCCGCAATGTTAGCATGTGCGCCATGCAGCAAATTTCCTGGTTAGCCGTCCCCATGTTTTACCATCTTTGCGGACCCAACCGCGCCGCTGACCGCTGCCAGGGAATGAACAGAAGGCGTTAGCCCGACGATTAGCTAAAATACCCAAGGAACGATGAGCAAGGCGCGATTTAACCAGGATCGCGCCTTTTTTGTTTTGGGCAGGTTGGCCACGGCAAACTTTACCGGTGCAACGCACTTTCGAAAGTGCGTTGCACCTGGGCACAGGCAAAAGGAGGATTTTTTGATGACGCAAAAAAGTATGAACGGCCGTTCCCCGCTGGCCGTTCAGGTGCAAGGATTGGGCAAAACGTTCCGGCTCAAGCAGAAAGCGCCGGGCGTGATGGGCAGTTTGCGCTCCGTATGGCGGCCCACCACGCGCGAGGTAACGGCCGTTTCAGACATCAGTTTTGAGCTGGAACCGGGGGAACTGCTGGCGTTTATCGGTCCCAACGGCGCGGGCAAATCAACCACCATCAAGATGCTCACCGGCATCCTCTACCCCAGCGCGGGGCAGGCCAGCGTGATGGGTTACACGCCCTGGCAGCAGCGCCGCGAGCTGGCCTACCAGATTGGCTCCGTCTTTGGGCAGAAGCCGCAGCTGTGGTACCACCTGCCGCCGGAGGATACCTTTCGCCTGTTTAGCCGCATCTACGAACTGGATGAAGCCGATTACCAGCGGCGGCGCGGCTTTTTGGTGGAAGCGTTTCAAATCCAGGATTTTTTGCAAACGCCGGTGCGCAAGTTGAGCCTGGGGCAGCGCATGAAGTGCGAGATTGCCGCCTCGCTGCTGCACGGCCCGCGCCTCATCTTTCTGGACGAGCCGACGATCGGCCTGGACGTGGTGGCCAAGCAGCAAATTCGCTACGCCATCCGCCACCTGAACGAGACGGAAAACGTCACCATTTTCCTCACCAGCCACGACGCGGGCGACGTGGAAAACCTGTCTAAGCGGGTGATTGTGGTGAACCACGGCCGTATTATTTTTGACGGCCGTACCTCCACCCTGAAGCGCCAGTACCTCACCCGCAAAATTGTGGAGGTGCGTTTTGCCGAACCGCTGGAGGTGCCCTTTGATCTGCCTCACGTCACCACCCTCAAACAGGGCACCCATGGCGCGAAGCTGGCCTTCAACAGCCAGGAAGTGCCGGTGGAACAGGTGATCCAGCAGGTGATTGCCACCAAACCCTGCCTGGACATCACCATCACCGATCCGCCGCTGGAGGAGATCATTCGGGAGATTTACCAAAATTAGAAGATTGGAGATTGAAGGCCCTTTAGGAACTCAAGGGTTGACAACCCGTGAAGCGTGAAACGTGAAACGTGATGCCCCTCTGGTCACGCTTCACGTTTCACGCATCACGCCCTGAATTCCCCAAGCGCCTGGAGTTTTAGTGAGTTGAACCATGAATGTATCTTTGCCAAATGTGATGCGAAAGTACGGCACGATCACGCTGACCAACCTGCAAAACCAGCTGGCCTACGTTTGGGACGCGGCTTCGCGGTCGGTGATGATTATGCTGTTCATGTTTATTTTTGTGCAGCTGTGGACGGCCGTTTACGAAAATCAGGATACGGCCACTATTGCCGGGCTGACGCTGGCCAACACCATCTGGTACTTCCTCTTTGCCGAGATGGTGGAGCTGGGCAAATTCCGCCACGATCAGACCATTTCTGAGGAAGTAAAAGATGGCTCGATTGCCTATACGCTGGTACGGCCGTACAACTACCTGGCCTACCATTTTGCCAACGGGTTGGGGGAAACGGCCGTTAAAATGGTGCTGATCTTCCTGCTGGGTGCGCCCGTTGCCCTGTACTTTGCCGGGCTGCCCACCGTGTACCTGCCCGGGCTGCCCGCCACGCTGCTGGTGCTGCTGCTGGGCCTGCTCATCGACTTTTGCCTGGCCAGCATGATTGGGCTGATGGCCTTTGTGATGGAAGACACCTTCTCGCTGCGGCTCATCTACCAGAAGCTCATCTTTATTTTGGGCGGGCTGCTCATCCCGCTGGACTTTTTGCCCGGCTGGCTGCAAAACATTGCCCGGGTGCTGCCCTTTAACCTGACCACCTACGCCCCCGCCAAGCTGTTTGTGGCCTTCAGCTGGGCACAGTTTGGCCACCTGCTGGCCTGGCAAATTGGCTGGCTGGCGGTGCTAAGCCTGCTGCTGTGGCGGCAGTACCGCTGGGCAGCGCGGCGGCTGGCGGTGAATGGGGGGTGAACGGTAAACGGTGGTCGGTAATCGGTGAACGGTAATCGGTGAACGGTGAACGGATTACCGATAACGGAGGAAAAATGCATCGACTTAAAGTAGAACTTTCATTCCTGAAGGCGCTCATCGGCGTGAATTTGTCCTCGGCGATGGAATATCGCGCCAGCTTTATTAGCCAGATTGTGGGCATGCTGATCAACAACGGCATCTACTTCGTCTTCTGGCTGATCTTTTTTGACCAGTTTGGCGCCGTGCGCGGCTACGCTATGGCGGATATTTACCTGCTGTTTGCCGTGGCCACGTTGGGCTACGGCCTGGCCTACATGTTTGCCGGGAACGTGGGCCATTCCCTGGCTTACCTCATTGCCCAGGGACGGCTGGATTATTACCTGGTGCTGCCACGGCCGTTACTGCCGCACGTCATTTTCTCACGCATGGTGGTGTCTACCATCGGCGATGTCACTTTTGGCCTGCTGGCTTACCTGTTTACCGGGCGTTTCCATCCGGTGGAGATTTTGTTGTTCCTGGTTTGTGCTGTTCTGGCGGGGGCTGTTTTTGTGGGCTTTTCGGTCATCAGCGGGTCGCTGGCTTTTTTCATGGGCAGCGCCCAATACGTGAGCCAGCAAATGACCAACGCGCTGCTGACCTTTGCCCTGTATCCGCACACGCTTTTCTCCGGTGGGGTGCGGGTGCTGCTGTTTACGCTGCTGCCCGCGGCGTTTATTGCGGCCGTTCCCGTCGAGATTATTTCTACACGCAACGGCCGTTTGCTGCTGTGGCTGGTTGTGGCGGCGGTTGTGACCTGGGTGGTGGCAACTGCCGTGTTTTACCTGGGGCTGCGCCGCTATGAATCCGGCAGCGCCCTCAATGTGAACGTTTAAATAGGTGTCTGGGGTTTTGTTTTACGTGATGAGTGAAACGTGAAACGTGACCAGAGGTGAATCACGTTTCACGTTTCACATTTTATGGGCTGTAAATTCCCAAGTGCTGTATTTAGCAACTAGCTGCCAGCGGCCGAAAGCAGCTCATTCAAAGGCTGGCCGTTGACCGTGATGGAAACCGTGTCGATGGTGCTGTACTGCAACGCCGTTTCCGTCAGCTGGGCTTCGATGCGCGGCACGTCGCAGGTGCCGCCCGCCTGCAAATCGCCGGTGAGGGCAATGGTGGCGTGGCGGTTGTTGATGTCGATGCCCTGCACGCTCAGGTTGGACTGGTACAGCGCATTGTACAGGCCAGACTGGCCGTAATACTGCTCATCAATGGCAAACATATTTTCCAGCGCGGCCGTCAGCGGGGCGATGGTGGGCTCGATGTCGATGGTGACCGGAACGGCGCTGTCGCCGCAGCCAACCGGCTCGCCGCTCTGCCCATCATCTTCCAGGGCAATCAGGTAGATTTGCGTCTCGTCAAACTGCGCGCCGGTATCGCCGCCGTCACCGGTGTCGCTGGCGACTACGTTGAACTCGTTGGAGATGGTTTTAGCGCCGCTGGGTCCTTCCACAACCACAACCCACTGATTATTGGCTTCGGCCGTTTCCGGAATTTGCACGAGGGCGTTGAGATTGCCATTGGCGTCCGTCATTGCTGAAGCCACGATGTCATACTCAGAGGCCACCAGGCCGACGCCCAGCTCTACCTGGGCATTGGCGGGCAGGCCAGAAGCGGTCAGCTGCACGGCCGTTCCCGCGGTGCCGGTGGTGGGCGAGATCGAAGCGACAGCGTCACTGGGCTGCTGGTCGGCGGTGGTCAGTTCAAACGTTTCCGTCAGGGTTTGCGTTTCGCCTTCGACGGCAACCTGGTAAGTGCCTGCAGGCAAATCGGCCGTTTGCAGGGTCACTGTTTCTTCAAACGGGGTCAGCACCTGGGCACAGGCGACATCTTCAGGGCGCTCTGTGCGCACGTTCAGGTTAAACGTGTTGGTGTCCAGGTCAAACGTCTGCTCGACGGTCTGGATTTCGGTACAGGCGTCGGGCAGGTTGCCGGTGAGGGTGACGTCGATACGGCCGTCGGTATTTGTCACGTCAATGGTTTCGATGAAGAATCCCATTTCAGACGACATATCGTCGGTGGAGACGGGCTCGGTGGTGGCGGTGGGCAGGGTGGGATCGTCGGTGGGCACCACCACAGTGGGCACGATGGTGGGGTCCGGGTCAGCAGCGCCCTCGCAGGCGGCCACAAACAGGGCCACCAGGGCGACCAGGAATACGGTCAGGATTTGTTTTTTGCCAAACAACATGGCTCATTTTACTCCCCATGAACGCCGTGATTCGAAGGTGGGTGGTGAATAACGGCCGTTCATCTTGCAGTTACTTTCCAATAAAAAAGATGCACCCAGTGCATCTACCTTCCCAGTATGCCAGCCGCAGCATAAAACCACATAAACCCAGGCACAAGTCAGAGGCACATTTTCGATATAAACAGAGCCGAGTAGAGTGCTTAGTGAGGGACCAAAGAGTGGGTTACCTGATGTGGCTATGTACGGTCACTTTAGTATCGTTCGTATGTCATTTCGAACGAAGTGAGAAATCCCTGACACGATCGCAGCCTAATTGGACACAAAGTTCAAAGGGATTTCTCGCCAAGAAGCGGCTCGAAATGACAAGCCTTGGTGTTCCGTTAAAGTCACCTGTTTATTTTTTGGATTCCCAAGCAAACGCCCGTCTCCCCTCCCGCTCACTCCCCTTCACCAACAAAACCTTACCGCTGCTCCGTCACGCCAAAAGGAAGCGCAGCACTTCTTTTGCAAACAGTTCGGGATTTGTGTCCATGGCGATGTGCTGTTGGCCAGGCAGGATGACCACCTGGCTGTTGGGCAGCGTCGCCTCAAGTAACTCAACGGCCTGCTGAAAAAGCGGCGGGCTATCGCCGCCAAGCAGCAGCAGAGTTGGCACCGGCAAATTGGCAAACTTCTCCTGCTCGAACCGGTAAACTCGATCAATGGCCATCTCCCGCGGAATCGTCGGGGCCAGGTGTATCCGCACCGGCCACACTGGCAGCTGGCGATACGCCGCCAGCTCGTGTTCCGGCATGCGTACCACTTCCCGGAAAAATGTCTCCAGAGCATCCTCGTATCTATCGCTGTCCACCAACGCCTGTAACCGGTCCGGAACCCCCGGTGGATACTGCGGCAGCCCCGTCGGGATGGGTGGCTCGTAGAGAATCAGTCGACGAACTTTACCCGTCAGTAAAGCGGCCTCTAAACTACATACAGCTCCGTATGAGTGGCCGAGTATGGCAACCGGTTCACCGATCGCGGTGACAACCGCCGCCACATCCTCGGCTTCGCGCAGCAGGTCATAGTCAGGCGCGTCACCGCTGGCGCCACGGCCGCGCCGATCCATGCCGTAAACGGTGAAATGCTGTTCAAACCGGGGGATAATGGGCAGCCAGCGGCTGTGATCGGCCGTTGTGCCATGCACCAGCAGCAGCGCTGGTCCTGATCCGCTGCGCCGGAAACCGATAACCGTGCCATCCTTTGATCGAGTCTGCTCCATGGTCACACCTCCTGCTTTTCCAACTGTCTCTCTTGCACCGGGTCATCTACCCTGAATATAACCCTAGACAGGATTGGCCCTGCTGTCAAGGTGACAACGGCCGTCTCGGTAGCCCGCCTGAGCGCCACCTGAATGCAAATCAGGTTCAGGTGACCGAAAAAATCGTTCACCTGAACCCGATCGTTCATTTGTGGTGTAGCTTTATCGAACTGTTACTGGTTAAATTTGAAGGTAGCCTCGTGTACGCTGCCATCATCGAGCGTAACGGTCAACACGCGGCAGCTTTTGGCCCAGGTGCGGCTGGTCTTCCAGACGTAGATGTAAGTGTCCGTGGCGGCGTCATAAGAAAGTACGCTGGCCCCAGGGGAAACCGTTTCCTCCACCTCGCCGGTGGGGGCGTTGTTGTCGCAGGTAACGGCCGTTGAAATCGGTGAACCCGCCGCCAAAATGTCCAGGCCAAAGTCGCCGCCCAGGCTGAACTTAATGGGAACAGCCCGCCCGGCCTTGACCACATTCACCGCAGCCATGTCCACTGGCTCAAAGAAACCGGTAAAGTTGTACCCTACCGGCGTACAGGCCACCGACGCAGCCGCAGTCGAGGTCGTACCGGCCGGGCACGCCAGCTGCGCCGTCGCCGCCATCGTGTCCACGTAGAACCCAGGATCGGCCGCTATGCAGCTGACGCCGCCGCTAAAGGGCTGGTAATATCCGGGCGCACAGGCAAACTGCGTGACTGCGGCCATGATATCCACGTAGTACCCTGCATCCGTTATAAAACAGCTTGTGGCCCCGGCATTGGGCTGGTAGGTGCCGGGCAGGCAGGGCAGCTGTTCGGTGGCCTCGGCAGCCGGGACGTAATACCCTGGATCAGCAGGCACGCACGCGGTGCCATTGTCGTATCGCCCTGGCGGGCAGGAATTATCAGAGGGACCAGCCTCTCCGGTTTCCGCTCGGGCTGGCAGCCAAACCAGGGTAAGCAGGCCGAGCAGCAGCGCTGCCAGCAGCAGGCCGCGGGTTGGTTTATGGGTTTTGGACTCATGTCAGGTTCTCCTTATCGTTACATAATGGCGGTTCTTGAGGAAAGCAGGGAGGTAACAGACCGTGATGCGTGAAACGTGATCAGAGGTAAATCACGTTTCATGCCAAACTCCACGAAATCCTAAAGAACCCAAAATTCTTCAACCTTTGAATCAGGAACAGCTCTAATACACATTGATTAAACGCAGGTTTCTTCTACACGCGAATGGCCTCAGTGTAATCAGCAGTGGCCAGCTCTAGAGCCGGACCGGCGGCTAACTGGCGTACTCTGGCAATAGCGGTTGCGATGGCGGCTTCCCGCTGTTCAACAGAGCTATCCATCGGCTGGGCTGATACAAACTCAATATCCGTAACGCCCACAAAACCAAAAATTGCTCGCAGGTACGGTTCCAGAAAATTAAAAGCCTGGAAAGGGCCTTGTGAATAATCGCTGCCGTGCGTGGTGATACAGATCATCTTCTTGCCCTGTACCAGTCCCATCGGCCCTTGTTTGGTGTAGTTAAATAGATAGCCCGGCTGCACGATGGCATCAATGTAATATTTCAGCATGTACGGGATGCTCAAATTCCACATAGGGGTGGAAATCAGGTACATATCGGCCGCCAAAAACTGTTCAATCAGGGACTCAATTTGCCGCCATGATGCCTGATGGTGTTTATCAATGGGACGATGAGCCATCAAGGTGTATTTAATCTCAATGTTCTCGCCGTCGATAGCTGGCAAATCGTGCAAAAATAGATTGACTGTCTCGACGCTCAAATCGACATGGTTGGCGCACATCGCTTCCAGGTAAGCGGTGGCGATGCGCATGGTATTGGATTGCTCCGTGCGGGGGGTCGCTATAATGTGTAGCAGTTTCATATCATTCTCATGGTTACATAATTGCGGCTCTTGGGGAAAGCAGGGAGTTAACAGCCCGTGATGCGTGAAACGTGATCAGAGGTAAGTCACGTTTCACGTCTCACGCAAACTCCACGAAATTCCAAAGATCCAAAATTGCTTATACAGGTAGTTAGTAGGTGTGTGCTTGCTTAATAATTTTTTGAATATCAGTCGTCTCCTTTACAATTGCTTTCGTTCATTGGCAGTGTAGGCAGCAAGAAACTGACAAACGTTTCGAGATCAGCGAAGTGCAAGACCTGTGCTTCTTCGCCTATTTGCTCCAGGCGGACGCGCCAACGGCCGTTTCCATCCTCGCGCCACAGCCGGAGAAGATAGGATCTGTAGACTGCTTTTTCCTTCGTCATAATCACGCTGCCTTTCCTTCAGTACATGACACACAGTATGGTTTCCAACCATTACCCGATCATTACCAGGCCCGTTAATGGTTGGCGCAAAGCGGTTTGTTGAGAGACTTTTTTCATGGCACCCCTGCAACTCACCTTTTTTGGCGGTTTTAACGTCGCTTCCAGCGGAAAAGCGCTCGCTTTTTCACGGCGCAAGGTCATGGCCCTGCTGGTTTTTCTGGCTTTGGAGGCTGGTCAGGCGCACAGCCGAGAATCCTTGATGGGGCTGCTGTGGCCCGACCTGCCCGAAGCGGATGCGCGCAACAACCTGCGAGTGAGCCTGGCGCGGCTGCGTCAACGATTGGCCCCGGCCCAAACGGCCGTTCCCTCCCTCATCACTAGCCGCGCCGAAGTCCGCTGGCAGATCGACAACGCAGGCAGCGTCTCTCTGGATAGTGCGGCATTCCAAACATTGTTGGCCCAAACGGATGATCATTCCCATGCCAGTCGGCAGGCGTGCCCGGACTGCCAGCAAAAGCTGGCCGCCGCCGTCGACATCTACCGCGGGCCGCTGCTGCACGGGTTTTACCTCGATGATTGTCCCGCTTTTGAAGAGTGGTTGTTTGTCTGGCGCGAGCGCTTGCACCTGCAAACGATGGAGGCGTTGGATGAGTTAGCGCAGGGGCTGCTGGAAAACGGCCGTCTCGACAAAGCCACCACCTACACCCGCCGTCAGCTTGAGTTGGACCCGCTGCACGACAGTGCGCAGCGGCGTCTGCTGCACCTGCTGGCCTACCAGGGGCAAACGGCCGCTGCCCTCAGCCAGTTCCAAAGCTATAAAACCGTGCTGCGTGAAGAATTGGGCATCGATCCAGACGTTGCCTTGCTGGAGTTAGTGCGGCAGATCAAAGCGGGCACGCTGCCCGCCCCCGGCACCCGTGAGGCCGAACAGGCTAAATCCGCTGTCCGCCATAACCTGCCGGAAAACTTGACCCCCTTCCTGGGCCGCGAAACGGAGCTGGCCCAGCTGGCGGCGCGGTTAGCCACGCCCGCCTACCGGCTTGTTACGCTGGTTGGCCCCGGCGGCATCGGCAAGACGCGGCTGGCGCTGGAGGTAGCCCGGGCGAATTTGCACCAGTATCCGGATGGCGCTTTTTTTGTCTCGCTGAACGGCGTAACGGCCGCATCCGAGATTCCCAATGCCATTGCCGAAGCGATGCAGCTGCCCTTTAGCGGCGAAGGTTCCCCGGCAAGTGAAATTCTGCGTCTCCTGCAGCACAAGCAGCTATTGCTGGTCATTGATAATCTGGAGCACATCATGGAGGCGGGCACGGCCCTGCTGCTGAAAATTCTTCAGGCAGCACCTCGGGTTGTGCTGCTGGTCACATCTCGTGAGCGGCTCAATGTGCAGGCCGAAGATCTGTTCCGTTTAAAAGGACTGCCTTACCCCACCGAGCCAGAGGATACAACCGCTGGGCAATTTCCCGCGGTTCGTTTGTTTGGCGATCGTGCCCACCGGCTTAACAAACAGGTGCTGCTCAACGACGAAACGCTGCCGCATGTGGTGCGCATTTGCCAGCTGGTGGAAGGTCTACCGCTGGGGCTGGAGCTGGCGGCAACCTGGGTTCGCGATTTTACCGTGGCCCAAATTGCCGACGCGATTGCCCAGGATATTGCCCTGCTGCAAACGGATTTAAAGGACGTTGACCCGCGCCATCAATCCATTGAAGGTGTGTTTGAATACTCCTGGCGGTTGCTTTCCGCTGAGGAGCAGCGTCTGCTGCCGCTGCTGTCGCTGTTTCGCGGTGGGTTTACCGCAGAGGCGGCGACGCAAGTTATGCAGGCCTCCCCGGTGGTCATCCGGCGGCTGCGCTACAAGTCACTGCTTCAGCACGAGGGAAACGGCCGTTACACCATTCACGAACTGGTGCGCCAGCTGGCGGAAAAACACCTGCGCCATACCCCGGAGATTATTCCAGCCGCCAGGCAAGCCTATGCCGCCTACTATTTAGGATTGGTCATAGAAAAAAGTCCCCTGCTCAACGGCCCTGAAGCGGCACAAACGGCAGTGGGGTTACGACAGGAGCTGGATAACATTCGGGAGGCGTGGCAAACGGCCGTTCATCAGCTAGATCTGCCCCTCATCGCCCAGACCGCTGAACCCATTGTTGAATTTTTTGTGCATATCGGGCTCAACTACGAAATCGAAAAACGAATAAGTGACGCGCTGGTCGCCTTGAAAACCGGCGGCGCAGAGAGTTCTGAGCAGCTGCTGATGCTGCTTGAGTTGCTAATTCTGGATTTAAAGCGCTATTACGAAAGGCCCGATCTGTTTGAAGCCAGCTTCGAGCCAATCATGGACCGCCTGCAAAATTGGGAAAATCCCCTCGCGCTGCCGTATCGAGCCAGGGCCGTTTTTTATCACAGCCATGCGCTGGCTGAGGGGGGACACGCGGAGAAAGCAGTTGCCCAATGTGAATTGGCGCTAGCCTTAGCCTACCAGATCAACCAGCCAATCCATTTGGGCTTCGTTTTGTGCCAGCGCGCTTTCTACCATTACAAAGAAAGACAGCTGCAGAAGGCATTAGATGCACTGAACTCAGCGGCTTTGCTGTTCGAGCAAGAAGGGCATCTAAAAGGCATGTCGCGGGTAGAAGACAAGTTAGCGCCCTCTTATGCCGAAAACGGCAACTATTGGCAGGCGCTTGTGCACGACAAAAAAGCGCTGGCCCTCTACCAGCAGCTTGGTGATGAACGCATGATTCCCAGAGGACACCAGGGTGTAGGGCTTTCTTCGGTGATACTCGGTGACTATCAACAAGCTCGCTACCATTTCAACCAGGCTATCAAGCTCTCACAAAAGATCAGCCACGAATCTGGTGTAAAAGGGGGTTTGGGTGGTCTGGCGGAAGTAGAGTTTTTAGAAGGAAACCTCGAAGAGGCGAAACGATTGTACCAAATTTGTATTGCGCGTCGCCTTGAAGACAAAGAGTATGCTCGTTTCTGTTTTGAAGGGTCAGATATGGTCCGTATGTTGTGGCGTTCCCGCGAATATGAAGAAGCTGCCGCCCTGAACGAAGAGATTTTAGGCTGGGTACACAAGTTCGGTAATCAAACAGATATCCAGATGGCCCAGGCCACCCAGGCATTGATCCTTTGGGAATTGGGGCAACATGAGCAGGCCGTTGATATTTTGGAAACAATTTGGCCCAATATTGATCCGTATAGCCTGGCAGAGCCGGTCAAAACGCTGTCTGATATCTATTCGGTTTTTGATCGGGCCAACCATCCACAGACAAAAGCTGTCATTAACGTAGCGTATCAGGTGGTAAGCAAACTGGCCGATGATATCCCCGACCCGGCGCTGCAAGCTATGTTTTTGCAGAACGTGCCTTACTGCCGGTGGCTGGCTGCTGGATTCAAAAAACACCAGCTCTTAGAAACCCCGTAAAAGGATCAAAAAAAGCTCCGCCAAACGGCGGGGCTTTTTTGTGCCCTCACGGAGATTCGAACTCCGGTCTTAGCCTTGAAAGGGCTACGTCCTGGTCCCCTAGACGATGAGGGCAACGGGCGAAATTTTATCATTCCGCGGCAGATGGGTCAAGGAGTTTGTATAATTCCGGCATGAACAGTTCCCCCTGGTTGGTGCGCCCCCCTCAGTCAGCCGACGCGGCTGCCCTGGTGACAATCACCACCGCCACCACGCCGCACCACATCCGCCAGACGATGGCCCAGACAGACGGCCGTTTCTGGACCCTCACCCACCTTTCCCAGCCCATTGGCTACGCTGCCCTGCTGCCCCTGCCCGGTTTGCCCCACCTGTTTGAGCTTATCGGCGGCATCGCGCCGGAGTTCCGCCGCCAGGGTGCAGGCAGCTTTTTGTGGCAGGCGGTGCGCCGGGCCGTGATGGGTACGGCCGTCCAGCAAATCACCCACCCCGTGCCTGCCCTAGACACCCCCACCGCCTGCTTTTTGCAGCATCACGGCTTTGCCCCGGAACACGAGGAATGGACGATGTCACTCGACCCTCTGCCCGCCGCTTCGCTGGCTCCACCCACCCGGTCTGGCCAGCTGAGAAGGGTAGACCAGGTGACGGCCGTCCGCACCCTGCCGCCCCTCTACGAACGCTGCTTTGCCTACACCGCCTGGTTTCAGCCCTACAGTGCCGCCGAAGTCAGCGCCACCTGGGAGCCAAACGACGAGCTGTGGATGCTCGTGGTTGATGCGGCACCAATCGGTTTTGCCTGGCTGCACCGGCCCACGCCAAACGCGGTGGAGATTGAGCCGATTGGCATTGTGCGGGAAAAACAGGGCATGGGCTACGGCCGTACCCTCCTCACCACCCTCCTGCAGCAGTTGCAAAACCGGGGCATACAGTCCGTTTCTCTCGGCGTTTGGGCGAACAATGAAACGGCCGTGCGCCTCTACCAATCGCTCGGCTTCCGCCACGTCAGCAGCAGCTACAGCCTCACTTACACGCTAAGTTCCACATGAGTCCTTCCCTAGAACTATCTTTACGATTTTCCCGAACCGTCTTACAATGAACCCGTAGTCGGTAATCTGTTATCTATCGGTAATCCGTTCACCGATTACCGTTCACCGTTTACCGATCACCGATCACCGTTTACCGATCACCGGCCATAACGGCCGTGTTTGCTATTTAAAAATGGAGAAAGAGCATGTTCAAAGATATCGCCGATGTACGTGACAGGCTTGGCCAACAGCAGTACATCGCATCTGAAGAAATAGGCACTGTGGTTTACCTGGCCCACTCCCTCTGCAAGCCGATTTTGGCTGAGGGACCGGCCGGGGTCGGCAAGACGGAGCTGGCCAAAGCGTGGGCGTTAGCCACCGGGATGCCGCTCATCCGCTTGCAGTGCTACGAAGGGCTGGACGAAAGCAAAGCCCTGTACGAGTGGGAATATGCCAAGCAAATGTTGTACACTCAGCTGCTGCGCGACACCCTGCGCAACGTCCTGGGTGATGTCAACTCCCTGGCCGAAGCCGCCAGCCGCCTGGCAGATGAAGAGGATGTCTTTTTCTCCGAAAATTTCCTCCTCCCCCGACCCCTCCTCACAGCTCTCACTGCCGACGAACCCGTCGTCCTGCTCATCGACGAAATTGACCGCGCCGACGTGGAATTTGAGGCCTTCCTCCTGGAAGTGCTCAGCGATTTCCAGGTGAGCGTGCCAGAATTAGGCACCATTCACGCCAAGCACCAGCCGATGGTGCTGCTCACCAGCAACAACACCCGTGAACTCAGCGAAGCGCTCAAGCGGCGCTGCCTCTACCTGTACGTGGACTACCCCACGCAAGATGCCGAGCTGGAAATTGTGCGCCTCAAGGTGCCGGATCTCAAGCCAGCCCTGGCGCAGCAGGCGGTAGCCGTGGTGCACCAGCTGCGCAACATGGACCTGCGCAAAATGCCCAGCATCAGCGAAACGCTTGACTGGGCGCGCGCCCTGGTCACCCTCAACGCCAGCTCAATCGACGAAAAGACGCTCACCAACACCCTCACCGTCCTGCTGAAATATGAAACCGACGTGCAAAAAGCGCGCCGCATGATGGGCGGTGGTAGTGATGAGAGTGGGCGATACGGCCGTTATAATCGGTAATCGGTGGTCGGTAATCGGTGAACGGTTTACCGATTACGGATAACCGATTACTGATTACCGTTTTCGGAGAAAGCAGATGGATAACCGAGTTGTAGAATTCATTCGAGGTTTACGGGCCGCCGGGGTGCGCGTGTCGCTGGCGGAATCGGTGGATGCCCTGCACGCCGTAGAGGCGCTGGGCGTCACCAACAAAGAGGTGTTCCGCTCCTCGCTGCGCACCACCCTCATCAAAGAATCCGACGATTTTGCCGCGTTTGAGGAGCTGTTCCCTCTCTACTTTGGCAGCGGCGGCCCGCCCCTGCAAAGCGCCCTCGAAGACATGTCGGCCGACGAGCAGGAAATGCTAAAAATGGCGCTGAGCGCGCTCAGCGGTCGTATGCAGCAGCTGCTCGACTGGCTCTCCAGCGGCGATGGCCCTACCAAGGAAGAACTGGAAGAAATGGCCCGTCGCGCCGGGATAGAGTGGGCCAACAACCCGCAAGAAGGGCGCTGGGTCACCCGGCGCATGCTGCAGCAAATGGGTTTTGCCCAGCTGGAAGAACAAATGCAGCAGCTCTACGAGAAGCTGCAAGAAATGGGCATGAGCCAGGATGCCATCGAAAAATTGATGGGCGTGGTGGAGGCCAACCGCGAGGCGCTGGCCGAACAGGTCGCCCAGCGCGTCGGCCAGCAAATCGCCGAGCAGCGCGCCAACCGCCCCGAAGATCTGCACGGCTCTGACCTGATGCACAAGCCGCTGCAATCCCTCACCGAAGAGGATGCCAACCAGCTGCGCAAAGAGGTGCAGCGCCTGGTAACGCAGCTGCGCAGCCGGGCGGCGCTGCGGCGCAAGCGTGGCAACAAGGGCAAATTCGACTCCAAAAGCACCATTCGTTCTAATCTTAAAAATGGCGGCGTACCCATCGAGCTCAAGTTCAAGAAAAAGAAGCTTAAGCCCAGCCTGGTGCTCATCTGCGACGTCTCGACCTCGATGCGCGCCGTGGCCGAGTTCATGCTGCGGCTGACCTACGAACTGCAAGACCAGGTAGCCCGTGCCCGCAGCTTCGCCTTCAACTCCGACATGCGTGAAATCAGCGTCACATTCTCCGGCAGCCGCGCCGCCGACGCCGTAACCCAGGTGCTGTACGACATTCCGCCCGGCTACTATGCCACCGATTTGGGCAACAGTTTAAATTCGTTTTACAAACATTGGCTGGATGCGGTGGACGGCCGTACCACCGTCGTCATTTTGGGCGATGGGCGCAACAACTTCAACTCCCCGCGCCTCGACCTGATGAAAGATCTACAGCGGCGGGCCAAGCGGCTGGTCTGGTTCAACCCCGAGCACCAGCGCCAATGGGGCACCGGCGACAGCGACATGCTGGAATATTACCCGGTGTGTGATTCGGTCAGCGTGGTGCGCAACCTGGCTCAGCTGGCAACGGCCGTAGACCGCCTCCTCGCCGACGCCTGAAAACCTCCGTAGCCGCAGTTTCTTACTGCGCTCAACTGCGCGATAAGAAATCGCGGCTACGGGGTTCACTCCTCTGTTTTATCCCCCAATCTTGGCATTGGCCGCTTCAATCGCCGGAATCAACCGGTTCAGGCTGTCATTGATGCCGGTGCGGGCCGCACCGTAGTTCAGGGCTGAAATGACGCCGCCACCACCATCGCACAGGCTGTTGATGCTTTCGTTGGTGGCCAGGAAATTTTCCACGGCAAAGATGTAGTCGTTGTAGATACCCGCCCAGTCATCCGGCACACCGCTGTAGGTGGCGCTGCGAATGGTGTCGTCGTAATACTGCTGGTATTCGGCACAGGTGCCACCCTGGCCGTTGTACAGCCGGTCCAGCAACCCACCTGCCTGCTCAATCGCCGAGCGGACCCCATTCATGCTGTCGCGCAGGGCGGTGGGGTTGAAGACGATGGGATTCGGCCGTACCGGTTCGGCCGCTGGTGGCGGCGTGGCGGTAGCCGCAGAGGGTGCAGTTCCCATCGTGGCGTCATCCCACATGACTTCATTGTGAGCGGGGCGGTCTGATCCTGTATAGCCAGCCACCAAAAGGATGGCGATACGCTCGGTCTGAGCCACAGCATCTACGGAAATAAACTGCCACGTGTCAATGGGCCGAACAATCCCTGAACAAACGGACGTGTCCAGCCAGCGATCGCTTTCGCCCGTCACATTGATGCAAACCTGCGCACCGACATCACCGGGATTTTGAGATACGGTACGATCCTCACCGCTGCTTGACCAGATTTTGACCCACACACCCGCTCTGTAAGTTGTGCCCGGCACAATTACGTCGCCACTCACTCTTTGGAAAAAGGTGGTCCGCCAAAATCCTACGTTCACTGCCGATTGTTGTCCTGAGTGAACGAACTGCGGCTTATCAGCAGCCGCATAAATATTGGGCTGTCCAGAGCTATTTTGCACTTCCCAGGAGACTCCGCCCTGCTCAAAACCTGAATTGTTAAGCAAGTTGGGGCCAGCCGGGGCGGGCGCCGGTGGTGGCGCGGCCGCTGGCGCTGGGGGCGCGGTGGTGGGGGTGGACGGTACGGCCGTTGCCATCTGCGTCGCCGTCGGTGCAGTGGTAGGTGTTTCCGTCGGCACTGCCGTAGGCGTGGCTGTGGGTTCCGGCGTGTCGGTCGGTGCAGCGGTGGCCGTTTCCGTGGGCGCCGTAGTGTTGGTTGGCGCCACGGTGGCCGTTGCCGGTTCTGTGGGCGACTCAGTGGGGATTGCGGTGTTCTCCGTGGCAACGGCCGTAGCTTCCGCCACTTCGGCCGCCGGGGTTTGGCCACACGCTGTCAACAGGAGTAAACAGCAAAGTGCGGCAAGGTAGACAACTTTTTTCATGATGAACCTCCCTCAAACAGTTGACAAGACAGGCAAATTTTAGCACCGGCAACGCACATCTTCACTACCAAATGTCACAAAAAAAACAGGCCAGGCATCAATCCCCCACCGCCTCACCGCTCTCTTTTCCTCTCTCCGATCTTCCCCCTCCCCACAATTTGCATTTCTGATCAAAAATAATTACCCTCATGCGTCTAATTAACCAGAAAATGAACTGGAGCAGTCATGTCGCAACTGGACAATCTGGTACAACGGTGCCAGCAGGGTGAACTGGCCGCCTTTTCTGAACTGTTTCAACAGCAGGAAACGGCCGTCTACCGCCTGGCGCTGACCATCTTACAAAATGAGCAGGACGCCGAAGATGCCGTCCAGGATGTCTTTTTGCGCATTTTTGAGCAGATCAAACAGTACCAGGGGCAGGCGGCCTTCAATACCTGGCTCACGGCCATCGTGGTAAACAGCTGTCGCGACAAGCTGCGCCGCCGCAAGGTGCGCCGGGCACTCTCGCTGGATTGGCTGCGCCACCAGGCCAGCCACCACAACGTGCCTGAGACGGTCGACCAGCGCCAGCAGTCGCAGCAGCTGTGGACACTCATCAACACCCAGCTGGACGACAAACACCGGCTGCCGCTTATCCTGCACTACCACCAGCGGCTTTCCTGCGCCGAGGTGGCCGACATTTTGGGCATTCGCGTCAGCACCGTCTACTCCCGGCTTAACACCGCCCGCCAACGGCTGCGTGAGCAGCTCCAGGCCGAATCCGAGCCACAGCTCAAGCGAGGTTAATTAGAAACGTGACAGAGCATAACCGCAGCGTCACATCTGAATCACAAACAGAGAGTCCCCTGTGCCACTTTGTGCAGCAGCGCCTGCCCGACTTTTTGCACCTGGGTTTGACGGCCGTTGAACACCAGCAAATTCAAGCCCACCTGGCCCAATGCAACAGCTGCGCCCGGCGCGTGCAGGAAGCCCGCCTGCTGGACAACGACCTCCAGGCCGAAGCCGACCGTTACCAACCCCGCCTTTCCCGCGACGCCTCCCTGCGCATCCAAAACCAGGTGTACCGGCGTATGCAGCGCAGCCTGGTGTGGCAGCGCACCGGGCAGGCTTTGCGCCTGGCAACCGCCGCAGCTGCCCTCATCTTGCTGCTGGGCGGCAGCTTTTTGTTTGGCCGCTTCTGGTTTCCTTTTTTAACGGCCGAAACCAATACCGTCGGTGAGACCACGACTTTGCCCGATTTGCCCCCACCAGGGCCAACGGTCGTTACTTCGACTTCGCTCAGCCCAACGCCCACCCCAGCCCCAGCCAGTCCGCGCCCGGCTCCCCAGGCAGCCGAGGTAGAATCACCTGCCACTATGGAAGAAGCTCCGCGAAACGGCCGTGTCAACGCCTGGGATCATTGGGTTGCGGCCGCACCAGGGCAAACGCCAGAACAGTTGGCCGCCACGGTCCTGTCCGCTGCTCTGGCAAACGACGAGACTTATTTGAACGAGCTTTTTATGGGCATGGGCGCGGCGCAGCAGCCCACAGCCCGCATGTGGCTTTCCGTAGCCAATCGCTGCCAACATAACCTGAGCAGCGCTGACTTTGTATTTGCTCGCCATCCCATCCCGCTGCTCACCATCACTTCTGTTTCCATCTGGTATGATGGCCATCTGGCTGGCGAAATAAAAATGCGGCAGGTTCAAGGCGAATGGTTTGCCACCTTTGCCCGACCCCCAGCCGTATATCCTTGTTCATCTCAATGACCCTGAAGCTTACTATGCGCGTTTGGCCAATCGCCTCTCAATTACCCCCTTCAATCGGAGCGGCTTGATGACGTTTTGGGCCTTCATTTTGCGGCGTGCCGCCCGCCACTGGCAGATTTTGCTCACACTCAGCCTGGGCGTCATGCTCTCCACGGCCATGCTGGCCAGCAGCCCGGTGTTGGTAAACACGGTGGTGGAATTTGGCCTTCGCCGCACGCTGCTGGCCGCCGATCCGAGCATCAGCGACCTCCGCCTGAAGGCCTTTGGCCGCCTGAACACCGACCAGTACGCCGAGCTGGATGGCCAGGTACAGCAGATGGTGAACGGCCGTATCAACACCTTCACCGATCAACTTGTCCCGGTCATCGGCTCCCGCTGGTTCCACCCCTGGGTTGATGGCAACGTGGTGGCCGAAGAGCGCGTCAACTTCCGCAGCTACGGCCGCGATGACACAGACATCCGCCAGCACGTCACCTTTGTCGCGGGCGAATGGCCCAGCGATCCGCTGCCAGCGCCGGGGGTGGCAGCCGTGGTCATCGGCGAGGAGCTGGCCGAGGCGTATGGCCTGGAAGTGGGCGACCGCCTGCCCGCCAGCGTCAACAACACCGGCGGCGAGCCGGCGTTCAGCCTGCAAATCAGCGGCATTGTGCAGCCCATTGACGGTGGCGATGCCTACTGGTTTGGCCCGGCCAGCCCGCTGCGCGCGCAAAGCGATGACCGCTGGCTGGCGCAGTATGCCGCATTGGTCGATCCCGCCGCCTTTTTTGACGTGGTCACGGCCGTTTTGCCTGATGGCTCCACCCACGAATATTACTGGCAGGTGACCATCGATCCGGCCACAGTTAACACGGGGCAGATTCCCCTGCTCGGTGTCTTGCTCCGCCTGCTGCGCGAGGATTTACGGCCGTTATCCCCCTCCATTACCATCGACACTGGCCTGGACGATGTGCTGACCAACTTTGCCAACCAGAGTACGGCCGTACGCGCCCCGCTCTACTTCCTCACTGCCGAAGTGGTGCTGCTGACTCTGTATTACGTCATCATGGTGGCGGCGCTGGCGGTGCGCCAGGTGGAACGTGAATTTGCCGTGCTGCAAAGCCGCGGTGCAGCCCGCCGCCAGATTTTCCGCATCCAGGGCGGCGAGGCGCTGCTCATCAGCGGCGTGGCCTTGATCAGCGGTCCGTTCTTGGGGATGGGCCTGGTTCGCGCCATCACCCTCGCCGGGCCGCTGGCCGATGTTGGCGAACCGGGCTGGGGGCTGAGCCTGCCGACTATTGCCTGGCTGGCAGCGGCCGTCGGCGCCATTGCCTGTATCATTGGGCTGCTGCTGCCCGTGGGCCAATCTGTGCGCCGCACCATCGTCAGCTACCAACAAAGCACCAACCGGGTCACGCAGGCGCCGTTTTGGCAGCGCACTTACCTGGATGTCTTTGTATTGGCGATTGGCCTGGTGCTGCTCTGGCGTTTGCAATATTTCGGCGGCATCGTTGGCGGCGGAACCACCCGGCCCCAGGTCGATTGGCTGCTGCTGCTCTCGCCCTTAGCGCTGTTGGTCGGCGCGGGCACCATTTTGCTGCGTGTCTTCCCCCTGCTGCTCAGCTTTTTGGCGGCGATTGCCCGGCGCGGGCGCGGCCTGGTGGCCCACCTGGCCATGCTGCAAGCGGCGCGTAACCCCACGCACGTGGCCCGCCTGGTGCTGCTGCTGACGCTGGCCATTGCCCTGGGCATCTTGTCTACGGGCATCAACGCCACGCTGGATGCCAGCGAACAGGAGCGGGCCGCCTACGAAGCGGGCAGCGACATTCGCCTGGTTTCGCAGCGCTCGCTGCCGCTGTTTGCCGTGGAATCGCTGCCGGATGTAACCGATGCCAGCGGCGTCTGGCGCACGCTAGGCTCGTTGACCATAGGACGGGAATTTCTGCGCTATGAGGTGCTGGCCATCGATCCAGAATCTTTTGGCGCGATGACCAGTTACCGGGAAGATTTTACTGATGAACCGGTACCGGTCCTGTTGGATCGGCTAACGCTGGAGAATGTGACGCCGCAGCCCACGGTGCCCCTGCCAGGACAACCCGCCAAAATTGGCTTGTGGATCTGGTCTGAACCAGACCCAGAAGAGTCAGGCGGCTTCGAGCTGCGCGGCGACAGCAACCTGGACCGGTTTGGCCTGGAAGTAAAGCTAGCCACCCCCCAGCAAGACACGTTTTTGGTAGAGCTGACCTCCAGCGAGACGGGTTATCCCCCCGATGGCTGGCGCTATTTTGAAGGCGAGATTCCGGTGCTGCCTGAGACGAGCTATCCGGTGGCCTTACATTCGATCTGGCTGCGCAATCGCTCGATCATTACCGGCAATTTTGCCCGATCTGTCGGGGCAAATATGAACCTGGCAATGGATTCACTCACGGTGACCGATGGTGCCACAGGGGAAACGGCCGTCGTCTACGACTTTGACACCCTCACAGACATCTGGCGCACCACCCATCTTGGGTCGGATATCGCCTTCGACAACCGCCAGGCACACACTGGCACGGCCAGCCAGGCGCTGGAGCTTAACACAGGGCCGACGGGCCAGGTGGGTTTTCTGCTGGCCAACCCGTTCCCGCTCACCGAGCCGCTGCCCGCGCTGGCGAGCGACAGCTTTTTGGCCAAAGCCCAGACGGGCGTGGGGGAAGTGCTCAATCTCACCATCAATTCGCAGCCGATGCGCTTTGAAATTGTGGGGGCGGTGAACTATTTCCCCACGCTGTATGAAGATTTAAACGCAGGTTACATCATCACCAACCGGGCGCTGCTGCTGGATACGTTCAACACCCAAACCAGCCAGCCCTTGAACAACAATGAGGCGATTTTAGATGTGGCAACGGCCGTTCCGCCCCAAACCGTCTCGGCCGCCGCCCTGTCTAACCTGACCGGCGTGAAGTCAGCCATTGCCCAGGAAGAGGTGCGCCTGAACATCAAGGCAGACCCGATGGCGCTGGGACTGCGCAGCGTGACGCTGTTTGGCTACCTGCTCACCACGGCGCTGAGCCTGGTGGGCTTTGCTACTCATTTTTACCTGAGCGCCAAACAAAAAGAAGCAATTTACGGCGTGCTGCGCTCGATGGGCATGTCGCCCGGGCAGCTGTACACGGTGCTGGTGCTGGAGCAGGTGGTGCTGATTTTGTTCGGCCTGGCTATCGGCACAGCCCTGGGCGTGGTGTTGAACCAGATTACTCTCCCCGGCCTGCCCATCACCTTTGGCGACCGGCCGCCAACACCGCCGTTTATTGCCCGCAATGACTGGACGGCCGTACTGCAAATTTACGTCACGCTGGCCATCGCCTTTTTTATCTCGCTGGGCATTGCCACCCTGCTGCTCTGGCGCACCAAGCTGCACCAGGTGCTGCGTGTGGGCGAAGAGTGAGCCGGTAACCGGTGAACGGTGAACAGTAATCGGTGAACGGTTGACCGATCACCGATTACGGATTACCGATTACTGACTACGGATTACCGATTGCCGAATACTGAATACAGATATGATTCGACTCTCAACCCGTCACCTGCTGCGCCATTGGCGTATGAACCTGATTGTCCTGCTGGGGCTGGTGCTGGCCTCTGCCTTTTTGGCGGGGCTGCCCACCTACGCCACGGCGATTGCCGGGCGCAGCCTGCGGCAGCAAATCGACAGCGCCGTCGTCTCGGCGCGCAACATTGAGGTGACAGGGACGGGCATGAATGCGGCCGTTTACGGCCAGCTAGAGGAATATTTAGGGGATCTGCTGCTGCGCCGGGTGGAGGTGCAAACCGTCTCGTCCGTCAGCCTGGCCTCGGCGCTTTACCGGGCCGAAACGCCGCTGCCTTTTGCCGAATTTTTGCGCTACCAGCCGTGGACCTTTAGCAATTTCAACCAGGACGTGTCGGTGGTAGACGGCCGTTTCCCCAGCCACATCGAACCCGTGCCCAACAGCTTTGTCACCGAAATTGAAGCCGTTGTTGGTGTGGCCACCATCGAGAACCTCACCTTCGACCAGAGCGCGGGCGACCAGTTCCAGACCGTTTCCTTGCAGGTAGGCGACCAGCTGCGCAGCGAGGATGGCAGCTTCCGCATCAATATCGTCGGCGTGGTGCAGCCCAATGACCCGGAAAGCGACGTCTGGTGGGGCGAGCAGCTGCCTTTTGAGTTTACCCGCGCCGCGCTCAACGGCGCTAACCAGCCGGAGACGGTCAGCATCTCGATGTTTGTCCCGGCGCCCACCATGGAAATGCTCTTTGCCGGGCAGGCGCAGCGCAGCTGGCGGCTGCTGCTAGACGCCAGCCAGATCACCGTGAACAACGTAGACCAGGTACAGATGAACCTGAGCAACGCCATCTCCAATTTGCGCGTCGATATCGAGACGGGGCTGCTGACGATCATCAATCAGTACCAGACGGCGCTGGCCAGCGCCCAGGTGACGCTGTTTTTGCTGACGGTGCAGTCGCTCATCTTTGTGCTGTACACCCTGGCGATGATCAGCTCCTTTTTGCTGGACCAGTCGCGCGGTGTTTTGGCGACATTGGTGGGACGGGGGTTTAACGGCCGTCAGATCACCCAACTGTTTGCCATTCAAGGTTTTTTCCTGGCCCTGCTGGCCGCCGCGCTGGGGCCGCTGGTGGCCCGCGGCCTGCTCGCCGTCTGGGGGGTGGCCACTAACACCGTGGTGCCCACCCAGCTGGCGCAGGAATCCTGGCAGCTGTCGCTGCTGGCGGCGGGTTTTAGCTGGATCACGCTGATTGTGGCCATTTACAGCGGCACACGCGGCAACATTTTGGACTGGCAAAAGCAGCTGGCCCGCCCGGCCACCCAGGCCAACTGGCAAAAGTATTACATCGATATTTTCCTGCTGGTGCTGGGCGGGCTGATCTACTGGCAGCTGCGCGACACCGGCACGGTGGTGGCCCAGTTGGCCGACAACGAAGCACTGGCTGCGGCTGGCGTTTCCGATCCGCTGCTGCTGCTGGGGCCATCGCTGCTGCTGATTGCCGTGGCGCTCATCTTTTTGCGGATATTCCCCTACCTGCTGCGGCTGGCGTCCTGGTGGGCCAACCGGGTGCGCGGCCTGATTTTGCCCTTTGGCCTGGCCAAGCTGGCGCGAGACCCGGTTGGACCCAGCCGGGTGGTGCTGCTCATCAGCCTGGCGGCGGGGTTGACGCTGTTTGCCAGCCTGTTTGAATATTCGCTCAGCGTGCGGCAGGCACAGATTGCCCACTACAACACCGGCGCCGACATTCGCGTGGCCCTGCCGATTGATGCCGGAACGGCCGAATTTGAATCTCTGGCCAGCTTACCGGGCGTGCAGTCGGCGTCACCGGTGTATTACAACGGCCGTTCCCGCCTCTCCACCAACCTTGGCCAACAGGTGCAAATGTTGGCCATCGACCCGGCCACGCTGCCGCAGGTGAGCCGCTATGCCCCGTTTGTCAGCCGCATCTCCCTGGCCGACGTGATGCCCGCCGTGCAGGGGCGCGGCACCGATGGGGCCATTGCCGCCGTCTTTTCGCAGGACGCGCCGCCCACCAATAAACAAATCGGTGATCACATTCAATATGTGGTCGGCACGCATCGCGTCACGTTTGAGGTACGCGGCATCATCAACAACTTCCCCCTGCTCAACGAGCGCTTTTTTGTCACCGACCTGGCAGCCCTGTCGCAGGAAGTGGACTTCACCGTTTTGAGCGAGCCGTGGGTGGGCCAGCGGCAGGTGTGGCTGGCCGTTGAGCCGGGGCAAAATGCGGCCGTGGTGACCCAAATCGCCGACGGCGCGGGGCCGTTTGGCAGCCGGGTGTTGGCCAGTGCCGAGGAGACAGAAGCGCTGCTGCGCTCGAACCTGGTGGCCCAGGAGACGTTGGGGGCATTTGAGCTAAACGCCATCACCCTGGCGGCGCTGAGCGTGGCCGTCTTTTTGATGGTGCACTTTTTTGCCGCCCGCCAGCGGCTGTACGAATTTAGCCTGCTGCGGGCCACCGGCCTGGCCACGCGCCAGCTGCTGGGCCTGCTGACGCTGGAAGGGGTGATTATGATGGTGCTCGGGCTGCTGGCGGGCACGTTGATTGGCGGCGGGCTGGCGGTGATTATGCGGCCGTTTTTGTCGCGCGTGTTGTCAACGGCCGTTGGCGGCGACGCCATCCAGCAAATTTTAGTGAACTGGACCGAAGTGTTCAGCCTGTACGGACTGCTGGTCGGCTTTTACGGGCTGGCACTGCTGCTGCTGCTCTTCTTTCTGGTGCGGGCGGGCATTCACCGGGCACTGCGCATCGGGGAGGAGTAATTACCCAATTACCCAATTACTCAATTACCTGTAGGAAGTAATTAGGTAATTAGGTAATTGAGTAATTGGTTACGAGGCACTTATGTCAACTGATTCATTTATTTACTGCGACAACCTGGTCAAAATTTATAAGGTAGCCGACCTGGAAGTGGTGGCTTTGCAGGGGTTGGACCTGGCCGTGGAAAAGGGCGAGATGATGGCCCTGGTCGGTGCGTCTGGCTCGGGCAAATCGACGCTGCTCAACGTGATTGGCGGGCTGGATGAGCCCAGCGCGGGCAAAATCAGCGTCAATGGCCAGGACTTGGTGAAGATTTCCGACAAGGCGCGGGTGGAATACAAGCGCAACACGGTCGGTTTTGTCTGGCAGCAGCCCGCGCGGAATTTGCTGCCCTACCTGACGGCGCGGGAAAACGTGGAGCTGCCGATGATGCTCTCTGGCGGCAGCGCGCGGCAGCGGCGGGAACGGTCCCTTGAGCTTTTGGAAATGGTCAATCTATCCGACCGGGCCGATTTCCGCCCGGACCGGCTCTCTGGCGGGCAGCAGCAGCGCGTGGCTCTGGCCATTGCCCTGGCCAACAATCCCCCGCTGCTGCTGGCGGATGAACCCACCGGCCAGGTCGATTCACACTCCGCCGACGAAATTTTTGCCGCGCTGCGCCGCATCAACCGGGCCTACGGCACCACGATTGTGATTGTGACGCACGACCAGCGGGTGGCCAACAAGGTAGACCGGGTGGTGGCGATTCGAGACGGCCGTACCAGCTCAGAAATCCGGCGCGAAGTGGATATTTCCAGCGGCGAACTGCAAGAAGAGGAGTGGGTGATCCTGGACCGGGCGGGCCGTTTGCAGCTGCCCCAGCCGTACATCGAAAACCTGGAGATGAAAAACCGGGTGAAGGTGCGGTTGGAAGAAGCCCACTTGTCGGTCTGGCCCGAGGTGAATAAGGCGCTGGCGGCCGCCCAGGGCAGCGGAGAAAACGGCGAAGTGTGGCGGCCACCGCGGATCGGCGACACTTCTGCCGCCACCGACCGAGAACCGATGGCGACCAACCATTACCATCACCCGTTGGCGCGGCGGAAAACGGCCGTCTCCGTGCAAAACCTCACGCGCATCTACAAAGTAGGTGCGGAGGATGTAGTCGCCGTAAAAAACGTCAGTCTCAACATTCCTACCGGGGTGATGGCCACGGTGAAAGGGCCGTCTGGCTCCGGCAAGACGACACTGCTGAACCACATCGCCGGGCTGGATGAGCCGACGGAGGGTGAAATTGTGATCGCGGGACGGCCGTTGGCCAAAATGAGCGAGCGCGAGCGGATCAATCTGCGGCGCCACGAGATTGGCTTTGTCTTCCAGACGTTTGGCCTGCTGCCGTTTTTGAGTGCGCGGGAAAACATCGAGGCGCCGCTGCGGCTGGTGAAGGCCACAGCCAAAGCACGCCGGCAGCGCGTGGACGAGGTGCTGGAGCTGGTGAAGCTGTCGGCGCGGGCCAGCCACCGCACCTATGAGCTGTCCGGCGGCGAGCAGCAGCGCATTGCCCTGGCCCGGGCGCTGGCCAACAAGCCATCGCTCATCCTGGCCGATGAGCCGACTGGCCAGCTGGACACGGCCACGGGCTACGCCATCATCGCCCTGCTGCGCAGCATTGTGCAGCAGACGGGCGTGACGGTGCTCATTGCCAGCCACGACCCGAAGGTGATTGAGGCGGTGGATCTGGTGTACGTGCTGGAAGACGGCCGTTTGGTGGAGACGATTGAGCAGGTTGGTGGCAAAGTGCCTGCCCAGGCAGGGGCTGCGTAATTGGGTAATTGAGTAATTGGGTAATCTTACCTTTAGGACTGGAGTTCGTAGGGGCGCACCAGGATTTCGGCGGAGATACCCAGTCCGGCCTGTAATTTGCGGATCATGGTGAGGGACAACGGCCGTTTACGATTAATCACCTCGGATACGCGCGCCCGGCTGCCGAGGTACGGTTCCAAATCGCGCCGTTCCAGCCCCTGGTTTTCCATGAAGTGCAAAATGGCTTCCACTGGATCAGGCGGTAGAACAGGATAGTTCTTTTCCTCATAGGCTTCGACCAGTGTCGTCAAGACATCGAGCAGATCACCTTCTGGCGAGTCGGGTTCCGCTTCCCACAGTTCATCAATTCTGGCTAACGCCTCTTCGTAATCAGCTTCTGTTTTTATCGGTTTTAGTTCCATTACCTTAACTCATACAGTGGCCGCATCTACTTTGTCATATGCTTGATGCGTCCCTACAAATCGGATATAGACAATGCTGTACTCGTACTTGACAGCGACAATCAGCCGATATTGATTTCCCTTGATATTAAAAACAATCCGGTTATTGGCAACAAAGCTTGCATTTTGATAATCCCGTTTAATGTCTGCTGGCGTTTGCCAATTAGCCTGTTGGGCATTGGCGAACCAGGCGCGCAATGATTGTTCGGCGTCTGGATGTTTCGCCCAAAATTCGCGCAGTGTTCGCCGGGAAATGATCCTCATTGACTGATTATAATATGATCCCATTTTGGGATCAATACTTTGGTAGATTAAGTTGAGCTGTTAGGAAGAAGGCAACGGCATAACTAAATGTTGTCAGTGCAGCTTGCATCTCAACAAGCAGTTCCTGAAAAACAAATTCCCAGGGACGTTTCGCTGTGCTCAACGTGACAAGCCCCAACTGTCATTCTGATCGAAGGGAAGAATCCCTTTGACGACACTTCTTTGTAGTCATTGAACGTGATGGGGAACGGCCGTAAGGTTGTTTAAAACCCAGTATCGCCGGGCAGATCTTCGTATTGTAGACCCAGGTCAAAGCAAAGGATGCGCAGTTCATCCAGGCTAAAGTGCTGGTGAGCAGCTTGCGGAGTTGGGTTAGTTTTGTCTGTCTGGGTCTGCACTGGTCATGGGGAGATTTTAGCACAAAGGAGTATAGAGGTGGCAGTTATTTGTGCCTTACCTTCATTCATAGGAAAACGTTGTGCAACAGCTTGCCATGTTTGCTTGTCATTTTGCGCCGCTTTTGGCGCGAAATTCCTGAAGCCTTCACAGGTTAGAGCCTGCGAGGTTCAGAGGGATTTCTCCCTTTGGTCGAAATGACAGTTGTGGGTTCTGGGGAAGCCAAAGCTAATTTCTGTGCAAAACATTGACAACCTCACGCAAATCTTGTACAATGTCAGCATGAATAGACAAGAATTCCACTCAAAATCTTTGCAATTTGTGAACATCGTGGCGTTGGCGCTGGCGTTGACGGTGAATGTACTGTCCAACGCGCTGCCGCTGAACGGCCGTACCGCCGCCCAAATCTCCGACGCCTTACCCTCTTTTTTCACCCCGGCAGGCTACACCTTTTCCATCTGGGGTCTGATCTACACGGCGCTGATTGGCTTTACCATCTACCAGGCACTGCCCGCCCAGCGCGATAACCAGCTGATCGGCCGCATTGGCTGGGCCTTTGCCATCAGCAGCGTGGCCAATGCCGCCTGGCTGTTTGCCTGGCACTACGGCTACTACGTCCTCTCCGTGGTCATCATGGCCGTGCTGCTGCTGGCGCTGATCGTCATTTACCGGCGGTTGGCGATTGGCCAGCCTGATCCGTCGCTGTCGCTGGCGGATAGGCTGCTGGTGCAGTTCCCGTTCAGCATTTATCTGGGCTGGATCACCGTAGCAACAATTGCCAACGTGGCCAGCGTAGCCAACCACCTGGGTTGGGACGGCCTTGGCATTGCCGGACCGGTCTGGTCGGCAATTATGATGGGTGTGGCGGTGGTCGTGGCTGGACTGCTGCTGTTTAACCGGCGCAACCTGTCTTATGCCGGTGTGCTGGTGTGGGCCCTGTTTGGCATTCGCGCGGCGTACCCGGATGTGGCGGTGGTGGCCAATACGGCCGTTATCGCCGCCATCCTCATCACCGTTTTGGCCCTGGGGGGTTACTGGCGCACCCGCGAGGCGGCCACATCGCCCAAAGCGGTGCAGCAGCCGCGTACGGCTTAACTGGTGATACGCTCAGGTGACAGGCACCTTTGGAGGTGCCTGTCACCTGTTTTCATCCGCCGATTTGTGCAGTTTGGGCACGTAGCCGTGTGCCAGCGCTGCCACTGTTGAAGGTGGCGTTAAAACCACCACCTGGTCTTTCTTCAGGCGTGACACTGGTGTTTCGTATCCGGCTGGTGTCCAGGGCAGAAGCGCATCTTGCCACACCAGGTACGGCCGTTCCTCCCACAAAATAAAAGTGCCATTGGGCAGGGTTTGCAGGACGGCCGTATACGTGCGCTTCTTTCTGTCCTTGATAGTGTAGGCCTCTGTTAATCGCTCCGCATGGAGCACCGCATCTATTTCCCCCACTTTTACCCAGTCCCCAAAACCAAACTGTGCATTACCCGCTAGCCACGCCGTGCGGAACGCCTCGGCTGCGGCGCGGCGGCACTCAAAGCAGGGCCGGTGCCCGGCCGCCAGCGCCGTGGCCTCGTCCAGGAAAAACAGCTCGGTGTAGCTGCCAGGCGCCATTACCTCTCGATGCCGCCCTCTGAAGTTAAGCAGGCAAATGATCCATACTTTGTGGGCATACGGCTTCACAATCTCCTGCCGGTTGTTGTGCAAGATGCCGCGGTTGCCCATAAAGGTGCCCCGTGCTGGGGTGCTGATAATCTGCCCATCAGGCGTCACTCTGTTTTGTCTGGGCATGTCGTCTCCTTTGTTTTGCGGGAATTACGGCCGTTTCCTCGTTCAATAGTGTATACGCGCTCGCTTTTGCCGCCGAGAAGAGCTGTATTAGATTTTGGGAGGAAAAGATGTCCGATTTAGAAGATGGAAATCAAGAAGATACTGTTAAATGGATCATCCGGTACGTGGTCATTCCCGTGTCGCTGGCCGTCATCACCGGCCTGTTTGCCCTGGAAGTGATCAATCGAGAGATTGAAAGCCGACCGGTTTCTGGCTCAGAGTTGGTTAACTCGGTATTGGCCACTATGACGGCCGCTGCCACCCACAATCCGCCCAATCCACCGACGCCTGTGGTCGAACCCAGCAGCACGCCCACGGCCGTTCCCACCGCCACCGAGGAGGCTAACCTGAGAGAAACAGGTGAAACCATTGCTGACAATCCTACCGCCACTGCAATTGTCCTGCCGCCAACGGCCGTTTGCGGTCAAGTCCCTTCTGGCTGGCGGTTGTACACAGTCCAGCCGGGCAACACGCTGTTTTCGCTGGCCCGGCAAACCGGCACAACCGTGGCCACGATCCAGCAGGTGAACTGCCTGTACGATGAACTAAAAGCGTACACGCAAATCTGGCTGCCTCCGTTCATCGCTGCCGACGTGGAACCATCGCCAATGCCAACACCCACGGCCACCGAACAGCCCGCCCTGCCTGATCTCATCATCAACACCAGCGATTGGCCGACCATTTCGGACAGTTGTGATGGTGACCAATATTGCACTACCACGGTGAACCTGGCCATCACCAACGTGGGTACGGCCGCTGCAAGCAGTTTTGACGTGTTGGTTCAACTCGACCCGGAACAGTCTATGGCCATCACGAGCTTTGTCGAGGGGCTGGAGGTGGGGGCAACGGCCGTTCTCACCTTGCACAGTCCGGTGACCAACAGCTGCTACGATCCGACCTGTACTGTTTGCCTCACAGCAGACAGCCGAGGAAGTATTTTGGAATCAGACGAAACCAACAATGGCTACTGCCAGACGTTTACCAGGCCAGGGGGCGGCGGTTAATCGCATACCTGGCGTGGGTCTGACAGGCCGGGCCTGTCAGACCCACGGTTGTCAATCCAGGAAAACAGTTTTTGGAAGCACTCAATTATTGATTACCCCTATTTGCTGTTCCCCTTGTCAGTCAGCTTCCATTCCAACTGCATTGATATATTCAAGTGACTGGTGCCGGAAGTAGGTGTTGTACAGCTCAGCATAGTGACCGCTGCCGGCCATAAGGCTGTCATGCGTGCCTTCTTCGATGATACGGCCGTTCCCCATCACCACAATCCGGTCTGCATTTTTTACCGTGCTCAACCGGTGGGCAATGACAATGGCCGTGCGCTCGCGCATCACCTCGTCCAGCCCTTCCTGGATTTGTGTTTCGGTGAACGGGTCCACGCTGGCGGTGGCTTCATCCAGGATGAAGATGGCTGGGTTTTTGAGCAAGACACGGGCCATGGCCACCAGCTGCCGCTGCCCCATGGAGAGGTTGCTGCCGCGCTCGCCCACGTCCGTGTCCAGGCCGTAGGCCAGCCCCTGCAGCCATTCGCCTTGGCTGATGCGGTTGGCGGCAGCGAGCACCTGTTCGTCGTCGGCATCGGGACGGCCGTAACGAATGTTGTCGCGAATGGTGCCGGAAAAGAGGAACGGCTCCTGTGGCACCAGGCCGATTTGCTGCCGGTAGCTGCCCAGGTCCAGCGTGCGGATGTCGTGGTTGTCTACCAGGATACGGCCGTCCTGGAACTCATAAAAGCGGTTGATCAGCTTGGCGATGGAACTTTTGCCCGCGCCGGTGTGCCCCACCAGGGCCACCGTCTCGCCCGGGGCAATCGTTAGCGAAAAGTCGGGCAGCACTGTCTCTTTGTCCGTGTAGCTGAAGCGCACGTTTTCAAAACGAATCTCGCCGCGCAACCCACCAGCGACCTTGCTGGAACCGGCCTGCTGCACCTTTGGCTCCAGGTCGATCAGGGCAAACACACGCTCCGAGGCGGAGAGGCCGTCCTGGAACTGGCTCCAGAAGGAGGCAATGCTGGTCATGGGGAACCAGTAAAAACCGACGGCCTGCATGTACAAATACCAATCCCCCGGTGACAATCCGGCCAGTCCACCCAAAAACGAATCGGGCAGGGTTGCCAATCCGCCGGTGTAGACGAGTACGGCCGTACCGATCCCCGAAGCAATCACCATGATCGGAAAGATGGAAATGAGCACCAACCCGCGCCGTAAGCCCACGGCATAGCCCTGCTTGTTATTGGCGTGAAACGTGTCGTAGATGGCCGTTTCCTGACGGAACCCCTTGGCCACGATGATGCCGCTGACCGACTCCTGAATCTGCGCATTAATCTTGGCCGTCACCCGGCGCGCATCCTGCGTCACCCGGCGGGCAATGCTGCGGAAGCTCAGGGCAATGGCCACCGCCAGCGGCGTCATGCCGATGAGGATCAGCGTCAGCCAGATGTTGATGCTGAACAGCCAGGCGGTCAGGATGAGCACCAACAGCACCTGGCTCAGCAGGTTCAGCGACAGATCGACAACGGCCGCAAAATCCTGCGTGTCGGACGTGATCCGGCTGACAATCTTGCCCGACGGATGCTCGTCGTAAAAGGAGAGGTCGTGATTGATGGTGGCGGCAAACACATCCTCGCGCAGCTGCAACACCACGTTACCCACAATGCGCGCCGAAAAGTATTGGCGGATGTAGTTAAACACCCAGGCCGACGCGCCCATCAGCGAGACACCACCGGCCAACAGCAGCATTGTGCGCGTGGTGGGATTGGCGGCAATCAGGTCAATCGCCCGGGCAATGATGATTGGCCCGGCCGTGCCCGCCACCGAGTTCAACGTAATCATGACTGCCACCAGTACCATCCGCCGCGAATACGGCCGAAAATACCCCACAATCCGGCTCAGCAGCTCCCGGTCCGAGTAACTGCGGTCATAATCTTCCGTATCTAAACCATCCAAAATAAAACCCATAATAATTTCCTTGCCACAGAGGGCACAGAGGAGAAAGAGAATTTTTAGAGGGAGATCCGTTTGACCCCGTCCACCAATTTCTTCTTGTTGAAATTAAACAATAGACCCCGCTTCAAGCCAGTCGCCTTCAAATAGGACATCAGTTGAGCCACCGCTATATCAGGCACTTTCTCCACAGCTTTTAACTCCAAAACGACTTCTTTTTCAACGAGCAAGTCAATCCGTTGGCCTTTAATCACATGTCCTTTGTAAAGCACGTCAATACAAACCTGCCGCTCAACATGAACCGTTCGCATTTCCAGCTCCAGGCACAGCGCTTCTTCATAGATTGATTCGAGTAACCCCGGTCCAATCAAACGATGCACCTCAATTGCCGCCCCAATAATTTCTCTTGTCAGCAAATCACTCATGAAAACAAGCCCTCCTTCTTGCTCTCAAAACCTCTATGCTCTCTGTGCCCTCTGTGGCTAATCGTATCTAGCGAAGATGCGCTGGTAGGCGGGGCTGCGGGCCAGCAGTTCTTCGTGGGTGCCATGGTCGGTGAGACGGCCGTTGCTCAGCACCAAAATCTTGTCCGCCCAGCGAATCTGCGACAGGCGGTGGGTGATCAGGAACGTCGTGCGCTGGCGGCTGATGCGCCGCATCGCCTGCTGGATCTGGTCCTCCGTGGCGCTGTCGATGGCGCTGGTGCTGTCATCCAGGATGAGAATGCGCGGGTTGGTGAGGAAGGCCCGGGCAATGGCAATACGCTGGCGCTGCCCGCCGGACAATGTCACACCGCGCTCGCCCACTTCCGTGTCGTACCCCTCGTTGAAGCTGAGGATGAAGTCGTGCGCCTGGGCTTCTCTAGCCGCCTGCTCAATCGCTGCCTGCGTGGCGTCCGGCACGCCAAAGGCGATGTTTTCCGCCAGCGTGCGCGAGAAGAGGAAGATGTCTTGCTCGATGGTGGAGATTTGCGAACGAAGCGACTCCAGGCTCCAGTCGCGCACGTCACAGCCATCGATGAGGATACGGCCGTTCCCCGCATCAAAAATCCGGTTGATCAGCCGGGTCAGCGTCGTCTTGCCCGAGCCGGTCTGGCCCACAATAGCCACCGTCTGCCCCGGCTCCACCGAAAAGCTGATGTCTTCCAACACCGGTTCGCCGTTGTAGCCAAAACTCACGTGGTCAAACGTTACCTGTCCCCGGATCGGCGCTTGGTGCCCTGCCTCGTTTTCGTCCAGGTCCGTCTCATCGTTCAGCAGCTCCAAAATGCGGCGGGCGCTGGCAATGCCCAGCTGCACCAGGTTAAACGAGAAGATGGAGATAAACGTGGGGAAGCGCAAAATGCCAAACAGCCCCATAAAGGTCACCACCTCGCCCAGCGTCAGCGTGCCCGCTCGCCACAGCCACATGGCGTGGAAAAAACCACCGCCCAGGCAGAGGCTAAAGACCAGCAGCGGCAGATAACGCGCCTGGATCACACCCTGTTCTACAAAATAATCCCGGAAGCGCGCCGCGTTGGTGACAAAGTTTTGAATTTCCTGCCGCTCCTGCGCATTACCCTTCACGACCTCAATGCCGCCAATTGATTCAGCCAATCCGGCATTCATTCTGCCGAACTGCTCGCGCATAGAAAGGCTGACGGGGTTGAGCTGCCGGGCATAATCCCACACGGTGATGGTAAACAACACCAAAAAGATGCCGGGTACCAGCAGCAGTTCCAACCGCAAAGAAGCCATGAGGACAATGGGGGCAATAATGCCCATTAGCCCGTCAATCAGCAGCATGATGCCAGGGCTAAACATGATGTTGAGCGCGCGCACGTCGTTGGTGGCCCGGGCCATGATGTCGCCGATGCGCTGACGGCCGTGGAAAGTCTGGCTTTTGCCCAACAGGCTGACGTACAGCTCGTCCCGGCTGTTGCGCTCGATCAGTTGGGCGATGTATTCGTTGGTGTAGTTGCGGGTAATGCCCAGGATGCTCTGCACTGCCACCGTGCCAAACACGGCAAGGGCCAGCCCCAGCAGCGCTGTGGTGGCCCAACCTGGCGTGTTGATCAGGTCGAAGGAACGGCCGATAAACACCTGCACGTAACTGGCGGCAAAGTTGTTGATGATGGCGGCGCCGGTTACCAGCAGCGGCAGCCAGGGATAGCGCATCACGTGGGAAAAAATCCAGCGTACCGGACCGCTGCGATTGTACTCATACTCGTTTTCAACACGAAACTCTTTTTTGCTCAAAACAGCCTCTTAGTGAAATTAGTAACTCGATCAATAAACCGGGCAATTATAACAAACCTAGAACAATTGTGCGCCTGGCAAATAGGACAGGACAAATATCACATGATTTTAGTACTATCGTCTTTTTACCTTGAGCAGTTGTTTTGTTATGATGCCCCGTAATTAACAAACGGAGCCCACTCTCCTAACTGTTGCCCACTACTCGATTCGTAAAAATTAACACCGCTTTGGTCTCATCTGGCTGAAGAATGTTTCGGTTATTGCGTTGTCGTGCTCTTCTTTATTGCCTTGCGCTGCCATCTGCTCTGTTTGTCTAATTACATCATTTTTTGTCTGGAGGAAGTTGTTTACATGCAGACGCAAATTGGTCCAGAGAAACGGCCGTACGGCCGTTCCACCCTTATCCCCCTCACCACCGAATCACCGATAGTTGCCAAGCTACAAGGCTTGCTGCCCCTGCTGGGCGCCAGCGGCGGTCGCATCAGCGCCTCGGTGTACGACACCGCCCAGGTGCTGCGCGCCTGCCCACCCGCCAGCGGCGTGACGCCTGGCCTGGAATGGCTCAAGCGGCAGCAGCAGGCCGACGGCGGCTGGGGCAGCCCGGCCGCGCCGCTCTACCGGCGCATCTCCACCATCGCCGCCATTCTCACCCTGCACCAGTACGCCGACATCATCGACGCTGCGGAAAGCATTGCCGCGGGTCTGGAACATTTGCACTTTCAGCGCGAGCTGTGGGCCAACACCGTGCCCGACAGCCTGCCAGTTGGTGCGGAACTCATCTACCCGTACCTCATCGACGAAGCCGCCCGGCTTAAATTAGCCATGCCCCGCCAGGGCAACACGGCGCTGCTGAGCCAGGGGCGCAAAAAACTGGCGTACATCCAGCACATCCGCCCCGATGCCGGGTCGCCGCCGATGCACTCCTGGGAAGCATGGGGCAGCAGCCCGGAACCAGCTTACCTGGACGGTGCCGGCAGCATTGGCCACAGCCCGGCGGCAACGGCCGTCTGGCTGGCCCGCCTCCCTCGCAACGAAACCACAGAGCCGCTGCGCCAGCAGGCCGAAGCCTACCTCAACCGGGCCGCCCGCGTGACGGGCTTCAACATTCCCGGCGTGGTGCCCGGCATCTGGCCGATGGACCGCTTTGAGCTGGCCTTTGGCCTCTACCCGCTGCTGGTGGCCGATTTACTGGATCTGCCCGCACTGCAAGACACGCTGGAGCCGCAGCTGGACGCCCTCGGCTTTGCTCTCACCGAGAAGGGCATTGGGCTCAGCGATTATTTCTACCAGGACGGCGATGATACGGCCGCTGCCCTGGCCATCCTGCACACAGCGGGTTTCCTGGTGGATCCGTCCATTCTCGACCGCTTCCGGGGGGATGGCGTGTATTACGCCTTCGGCGGCGAAATCCAGAAGTCCATCTCGCTGACGGCGCGGGCGGTACACGCGCTGCGTCTGTTTGGCCAGCGGGATGAGGCGGCAGTGCGCCTGCTGCTGGAGTCACAGGGGGAAAACGGCCGTTGGCAAGACGATAAGTGGCACATCTCCTGGCTGTACAACACGCTGCATGGCGTATTGGCCTTGGCGCCGGAAAGTGAGGGGTATACGGCCGTCATGCGCGCCCAAGAAGATATTATTCACAGCCAGCATGTCAACGGCGGCTGGGGCGTCACCGGCGAGGCCACACCTTCGGAGACGGCGTACGGGCTGCTGGCGCTCTACACGCTGCACAAGGAAAACCTGCTCACCGACGTCGGGCGCTGGGCCTTTAAACGCGGGCAGGCTTATTTGCAAACGGCCGTCAACCAACCCGACCTGGACCGCACGGCGCTGTGGATTGAAAAAGAGCTGTACGTGCCACACCGCATCGAAAAGATGTTTGAGCTGAGCGCTCTGCTCGTTTCTATTGATTGACAAACCCTTTGCGAATACAACAAAAAAGCTGCATCGTCGGGGCATACGATGCAGCTCAAACACAAATCGGTGCTTTTCAGAAGTCGCTAATCTTCAGCAGTTTCTTTTTACCACGCACCTATAGATTGGGTACCATACAACTAACAGCCAAGACGACAAATCCCAACAGAATCAGCCACGGGGCCATGGTGGTAACAAAACCTAGCTGCACGATCATTCCCAGAAGGCCCAACACGGCTAAAACCACGGCCACAATAAAGGTAACTTGTTTTGGTGCACTTAAACTCATTTTTATCTCTCCCATTTAATCCTTACTAAATTACGCCCCAAAATTATCCAACGCCGACAGACACCTGCCGACGCTGGCAACAAACAGAATTCTACAGCTTTGGAATCTTTAGAACCTGACCGACCCGAATCAGGTTTGGGTTATCCCCAATTACATCCTGGTTGGCTTCATAAATCAGCCGCCAGTTCGCCTGCGTGTTGTAATATTTTTGGGAGATAAAGCTTAAATTATCGCCGGAAACAACTTTGTGTTCGGCAATAAATTCGGTAAAGCGCGATTTGCTGGCGGCCTTTGTCCTGGCCTCTTCAGCAGCCTTGGCCTCTTCAGCGGCCTTCGCCTCTTGAGCCTCTTTCGCCGCGGCTTCGCGCTCTGCCTTCTCTTTAGCCATTGCCAATTCTCGTGCTTTTGCTTCAGCATCGCGTTTGCGCTGTTGGGCTTCCATTTTGGCTTTAATCTCCGCAGCAGCTTTCTCTTTTTCGGCAGCTTCTTTGGCCTCTGCGGCCGCTTTGGCTTTTGCCGCGGCCTCGGCTTTGGCTTCTGCTTCGGCTTTAGCTTTGGCAGTCGCAGCAGCCTTGGCCTCGGCCGCTTCCTTGGCAGCGGCATCACGTTCTGTTTTTTCTGCCGCCTGCTTTGCCTGGCGACGAGCCTGCTTGTGGGCAGGCGTAGCCTTTAAAGCGCTGGCAATGGCCTGCAAAGCCTCGTTTTCTTCACTGCTAACGTTGTCACCAATTCCTAAAACCCCCTCACCGGCCGATTCTGCGACCGTGCGGCCCACGCTAAGCAAAAACGCGCTGAATTCATCCAATTCATCTGCGCCAAGTTTTTGCTCGACAATGTCGGCAATGCGTCCCAAAGCCTTTTCGGCCTCCGCCTGGGATGCTTTTTCAACAGCTTTATCGGGGTCGTCATTATTGGCGGCTACATCCCGGACAAGTTGGCTGCCAGGTTTATGTGCTTTTACAGCCTGGACGAGCGTTTTAGCTTCTTTGCGCTTAACCAAAAGGGCCACACGGCCGTCGGCAGCCGACAAAACGGCATTTACCCAAAATGGGGCATCTTTTACCAGTTCCCACTCAGTTGCTGATAATTTTGCTTTTGACATACAGTTCTCCTTAAATTTTGTGAAGCATTGACATAAAGTATTCGCTGCATACAGGTTGGCAGAAATTTGTTACGAAATCTGGAGGCTCTGCACCAGACTGCTTAAAGTACAGCGAGCCGCTGATGACAGGACTTGCTTCTGCAAAGCTGTACTAAGAAACTCTTGTCTGCATAGATAGCTAAATAGACAGCTAAATCTCTATTCAGTCACATTTTTTTGCACGAGTTGGGTCTGGTTGGGCTGGATGACGGATAGGGTACTATTAGACCCTGTTTTTTTGTTTTTGCCACCTGTTTCGAATTTTAGCGCTTCAAAACTTTGAGATGCGGGACGGACGGCCGTTCCCTCCCCCTCCACAACCAGTCGTGCAGCCAGAAAATAAGCCCCAAAAGTATGTAACCTTTTGTAATATCCACCATCTAAAAGCACATAGGCAAGCTAGAAATTGCCAATGAGTGACAATCCACAATTGATAGTTTTCGGAGGAATATCATGAAACAAAATATGGGAAGCATCGATCGGATCATTCGCGCGGTTTTTGCCGTTGTCGTCGCCGTGCTCTACTTTACTAATCTCATTTCGGGAACGGCCGCCATTATCCTGGGCATTCTGGCCATCGTTTTCCTGCTCACCAGCGTCGTTGGTTTTTGCCCGCTGTACGCCCCGTTTAAGCTCTCCACCAAGAAATAATTTAACGCAAAGAGCAACTGGTTAAAAGAGTGGCTGCGGCCGCTCTTTTTTTGTTGGCATATTGGCGATTCGCCGCGCCTGATGTACGATCAGCTCCATCTTTGACCTCTGTCGGCCGGATAGAGGTCTTATTTTTTGGGACCTGACCATGAAACAACCTCGCCTTGTGGCGCTGCAACATCGTGATTTTCGGCTGCTCTGGTTTGGGCGGTTGCTCTCCACCATGGGTTCGCAGATGCAGCAAATTGCCATAAGCTGGCACGTGTTTGAACTGCTGCGCGGGCAAACGTTTGAACTGGACTTTTTCGGCCGTACTCTGGAACTCAACGCCAGCGCCATCGGCCTGGGCTCGTTGGGGCTGGCGCGGGTGATCCCCGTGGTGATTTTTGCGCTGCTGGGCGGTATGCTGGCCGATACACGCAATCGACGTACGCTGCTCATTTGGGTGCAAACGGCCGCTGCCCTCTTCTCTGGCACCCTGGCGGTGCTCACCTTCACCGGCCACATCACCATTCCCGTCATCTACCTGCTCAGCGGCGCCCTGGCGGCCGCCTCCGCCTTCGATGAGCCAGCGCGGCAGTCGATTGTGCCCAACCTGGTGCCGCGTGAACACCTGGCCAACGCCATTACGCTCAACACCGTGTTGTGGCAAATCGCCACCATTGTGGGGCCGGGTCTGGCCGGGCTGCTGGTAGGCCAGTTTGACGTCGGCCTGGTCTACGCCATCGACGCCTTTTCATTTGGCGCGGTCATCGTTTCGCTGCTGCTGATGAACTATCGCGGGCAGGCTGCGGCGCCGGTGGGCCAGGGGCTGGGCTGGAATGCGCTGGTAGAAGGGGTACGCTTCACCCTGCAGAACCGGATCATTCGCAGCACGATGCTGCTGGACTTCTTCGCCACTTTCTTTGCCTCGGCGCGCACCATGCTGCCCATCGTGGCCACCGACGTGCTGAAGCTGGGCGTGGAAGGGTATGGCTTCCTGGCGACGGCCCAGCCAGTCGGCGCGCTTATTGCCGGGGCGGTTGTGGCCCTGCGCCACGACATCCGCCGCCAGGGTGTGGTGCTGCTGGTGAGCGTGGGCGTGTACGGCCTGGCGACGGCGCTGTTTGGCCTCTCTACCAGCTTTGTCCTTTCCTACATCTTGTTTGGCCTGACGGGGGCGGGCGACACCGTTTCCACCGTCATTCGCGGCACGCTGCGCCAATTGCTCACGCCGGATCATCTGCGCGGGCGCATGACCAGCGTGAATATGGTCTTTTTCATGGGTGGCCCGCAGCTGGGTGAACTGGAAGCAGGGCTGGTGGCCTCGGTGTTTGGTGCACCTTTTGCCATTGTTACGGGCGGAGTGGCCACGGTGCTGCTGACGGCACTCATCGCCTGGCGCTACCCGCGCCTGCGCCGCTACACCAGCGACATGGCCGACGACCTCATCAAACAAGCCGCCGCGTAAGATTTATCCACAGATTACACAGATGGCACAGATTTTTGTCACCCTGTCACCTTGTCACCCCTTCACAGGAAAGCAGGTAAAATGAGGCAAACAGACTGTGAGGCTTACGATGGCGATCATTATTTTTGGAACCAAAGGGCGCGTGGTGCCAGACGGCAGCGCCAGCAAGCAAACGCTCACCTGCCGCTACTGCGACAATATCGTAGCCATGGAGCCGGTACGCAACAAGCGGTACTTCACCCTCTTTTTCATCCCGATCTTCCCGCTGGAAAAAGGCGAAGCAGCCTGGCGCTGCCCCAACTGCAAAAAGCTGTTCTTGCGCCGGGAATGAAGGACGCAGAGCACGCAGAGTAAAGTGAGAACAGAGAGATTCTCTAAAATCTCTGCTCTCTCCTTTCGCTCACTGGTCTCTGCGTCCTAAAGGTGTACGTTTTGCGAGGATTTGAGCATTTGGCGGAGGGGATCGTAGTGGGCGTCAACGGCCGTTTCAAACCGCGCCATCTCTCCCAACGCCAAAATCTGCTGTCCTGCTGGGTCAAGGTGCATCTGCGTCAGCGCCCGGCGGATCGATTGGCGCAGCGGTGCAGGCACGCTTCTGTGGACCACCCAGGGGGGAATCGAGCTGGGGCCAAGCGCCTCGATGATGCGAATCTGGCCTGCCAGCGCCGGGTCTTCGCGTAGGGCCATTTCCAGCACCGTGCTGTCGATGGCCGAGGCATCCACTTCGCCCGCCAAAACCATTTCCAGCGAGCGTAAATGTGCCCCCGAGGCCACCGTCTGGCCGAAGAATGTGCCGTTTTCCCCGATTTGTGCCAGTTTGTAGCGCGTGATGTGGTAGCCTGATTGGGAGCCAACTTCGTTGTAGGCCCACGCCGCCCCACGCAGATCGGCAAAGCTGGTAAAGCGGCTGTCGCGCCGCACCACCACGTCGGAAAAGTAGATGGGGCGATCCTGGTAGCGCGCCCCGGCCATGACGGGCAGCGCCAGCAGTTCGAGGGCGGGATGGGGTACGGCCGTTTGCTGCACGTATGGATAGCCACAGATCCAGCCCATTTGAATCTGCCCATCTATCACCTGCCGCAAGCGCTCTTGCCAGGGTGTGTTGATGACGAAGTGAACCTCCTGGCCAAGCTGCTGAACCAGGTAGTCGGCAACGGCCGCGGTGACGGCGTGGGTGTTGGCGGCCTGGCAGGTGGTCAGGTAAAGGATCATGTGGTTTGCTTGAGGTAGTTTTGCACGATGGCGGCGATGTGGGACGGCCGTTCCAACGTCAGCATGTGGCCGCAGTCGGGCACCTCCACAAAGGTGGCCTTGGGCTGTAATTCTTGCCACAATTCCCACGCCTGGGGAAACAGCGTATCGGACTCGGCGGCGCGGATGGCCAGCGTGGGATGGGTGAGCTGTTCGATGGCCTCCCACACGTGAAATGGCGGCATCGAATAAAACCGGGCTTCCCACTCACGCGGGAAAACCAGCTCAACCGAACCGTTTTCACCCTCGCGGGTAGCCGAATTGACATAATCCCACAACGACTCATCGGAAAAACGGTTAAAAACGGCTTTGCGCCGGAAGCGGGCAAAAGCTGCTTGCCGACTGTCCCACCGGGTGCGCCGCTTGAGGGCGCCATCCACCATTTTACTGAAGGCGGGGGCGTCGGGATTTTCAGCGATCTTTTGCAAAATGGCCGGGGGCAGCATAACCGGCTCAATCAAGATTAATTGCGAAAAGAGGTCGGGGCGGGCAACGGCCGCATACAACGTCGCCACCGCCCCCAGCGAATGCCCCACGCCAATCACCTGCTGCCAGCCCATCTGGTCACAAAAGCGAATCAGGTCATCGGCAATGATGCGCCAGCCGGTCATCTCTTCCGGCCGCGAGCCGGGCCACAGCGGGCGATGCTCGATGGCATACACATGGTAGTCCACCGTGAGCGGTTCCAGAAACTGGCAGAATCCGGCCGGTGGGTAGGCGTTGGGATGGGCAAAATGGAGTATACGGCCGTTGCCGCCAAAATCAATAAAGGGAATCGAATCTGTCATGCTGCCTCATTAATCCATACAATGCAGGGCAAAGGCGCGCCTTTGCCCTACGAATTTGACATGGAACGCCGGGATTCGTCAAATAGATACGGCCGTTTCTCAGCAATGGCAGTGACGAGGTCTTGGAAACGGCCGTGTCGCTCCACGTACCCCACCAACGACAACATCCGCGCATCCAGCTCATCCCCAGCCAGTTCACCCGGCCGGATGCTCAAATCAAAAAGCAGTTCAAGGAATTCCTTCTCGTCAAAACCAGCTTTCAGGGCCGCCAGAATTTCACGTTTGTTGGGCAACCCCGCTTCGCGCATGGCAGATGTGCTGACGCCATTGAGCAGTTCCTGGACATCGAGCAAAATCACGTCCCCATCTTTGCCAGGATAATGAATGGTATCCACTTTCTTTTTCTCCAACTGTTCCAGATAAGCGTAACTGATCGGCTGCGCATCTGGATGGCCAGGGATGGGCACCACCTCGCGCGGTTTGGTGCCCTGGATGGTGTCGTGGATGCCCTTAAATTCCAGGCGGAGTGAGTAGAGGAATTGGCGGCGGTCGCCGTCGCCAATGATAGAAATGTGGATGGTGGCAGCTTTGATGTCTGCCTTAACCAGCGCCGTGAAGCCATCATGATTGAGCATGACGCCGGTGCGCCAGCGGATTTTTTCATCTACGCGCTGGTGTTGGCGCACCATGAAGCGGTGCAGAATGCTGCGCGGCAGGACGCTGTACTGGTAGGCAAACTGGAGTGCGTTGGCGTCGTCCCATTCAAAAGCGGGCTGCTCTTTGCTGATGAGATCGGGGATGAGGAGGGTTTGGCCGCCCGGTAAGCCAAAGGCCAGCTCAAATTTGGTCATCATGTCAAGCAGGAAGCGGCGCTGCTGGCTGGGATACTCAACGCCAGAAAGCATCTCTCGTACCTGGTTACGCACCAGGATGCCCTGCTTTTGCTGCAACTGTTCGCTGTTGAGCAGGGCGTAGATGCCGCCCGTCACCCAGTTGGGGTTGAGGACGCTGGTGTCGCGGACGCGGTCGTCGTCGGTGAAGTTGAGGACGATGCCCAAATCATGAAGGAAGCGGACGAGGGTGGTCTGGCTGCTTTCTTCGGCGATGCCGTGCTGGCGGCAGAGGGCTTCGTATTCGTCGTAGGGGAGAAAGTGGCGCTGGGCCTGCATGGTGACGAGATCGGTTTTGACGCGCATCCAGCTGGCGGGGAAAGCGGTGTCTACGTGTTCCATCGTGGCCAGGAGAGTGGCGATTTCGGTTTTGAGCTTGTCAATGCCCAGGTCATCGCGGGCGGAGGTGCGGATGAACCCTTTGATCGCCGGGTATTTTTCTTGCAGGCCGCGCCGGTTGATGTCCAGGTGGTGCTGGTCTGATTTGTTGATGACGACGAGTACAGGGGCATCTGGGGCAAAGCTGTTGATGAGCGCCAGCCAATACTCCACGCGCCCCTCATCTTCCCCCTGGCGGGCATCGAGGACGAGGAGGTAGAGGCTGCGTTTGGTCAGGAAAAATTGGTGGGTAGCGTGCATAATTTCCTGCCCGCCAAAATCCCAAATGTTTAGGGTGATGGGCACAATGCCCTGCCGGGCGCGGTCAACTTTCAGGGACCAGGTTTCTATATTGATCCCTTCCGTCTGGTTTTCCACCTCATCAAACCCTTGCCCCAGCAGCCGCTTAACAAGCGAAGTTTTACCTACACCCCCTTGCCCAACAAGGATGAGCTTTGCTTCATTCAACGGGCGGGCAGGTGTTTCTTGCTTCTCGCGTAGATAATCCAGGATAGCCTGGGCGTTACCATTTTGCGCCACAATCTCAGGCGGGATGGGTAAGTCGGGATTGTTGTAAAGCCAGAGGTGTTCTAATTTTGTCAGTTGCGTGATTTCAGGAGGAACAGCCGATAGCTGATTCCCACTCAAAAAAAGCTCCGTCAATCTTGTTAGTTGCCTAATTTCGGGTGGAACGGCTGTAAGCTGATTGTTTTCAAGCTCAAGCCTTGTCAATGCTGTCAGATGCCCAATTTCGGGTGGAATAGTTGTTAGCTTGTTATCATTAAGGTTAAGCCATGTCAATCCCGTTAATCGCCCGATTTCAGGTGGAACAGCCGTTAGCTTATTCTTATAAAGTCCAAAATGTTCCAACTTTGTCAACAGGCCAATTTCGGACGGAACGGTCGTTAGCTGATTATCGTTAAGTGAAAGCTTGGTTAGTCCTATCAACTTTCCAATTTCCGAAGGAATGGAAGGTAATTGATTTCTATCAAGATAAAGCTCTTTCAAACTTATTAACTGACCAATTTCGGGGGGAATAGAAGTTAGTTGATTTCCATCAAGGTAAAGCTCCTTCAGGCTTGCCATCTGACCAATTTGGGGAGGAACGGTTGTAAGCCTATTTCTATCAAGATAAAGCTCCCGCAATCCAGTCAAATACTCGATTTCGGGTGGAATTGTCGTTAACCCTAATCCATCTAAATAGAGCGTAATCGCCGGTGAAATTCTTGCCATGTTTATACGGCGCTGCGCCTCTTTGTAAGCGTGATCCGGGTTGTCGTATGCGTGTTTTACTTCACGTCTTGCCATGGGTTCCTCGTGTTTTAAGTGGAGTGCATCTGGCAGGTGCGACCCGCTTGTCTGGCAAAATTCAGGTTCCATTTTACCCAATTGCCCATTGTTGTCGCAATTCACCCTCACCCCAGCCCTCTCCCTCAAGGAAGAGGGAGCCAAATCCCCTCCCCCTGGCAGGGGGAGGGTTAGGGTGGGGGTTGGTGTTTCAAACCAACATCTGCAAAAGCTGCCGGGTGACCTGCTTGGTGTCCGGGCCGATTTCGCCGGGGGGGCCGACGCAGGCGGGGCAGCCGTCGCGGCAGCGGCAGTCGCTGACCAGCTCCAGGGCGGCGGGCAGCAGGTCGTGGTGCTGCTCAAACAGGCGCTGGCTGAAGCCCACCCCCGCCGCCACCGATTCGTAAATGACGATGGTAGGGGCCTGGGTCAGCGGGCTGCGGCTTTCGGCAACCACTTCAATGTCGCCGGGATCGCACATGAGGTACAGCGGGGCCAGGTTGCGCAGGACGTAGGCCAGCCCGCCTAGCGCCGAGCGGGCCTGCTGCCCGGCTTCGGCCTGCTTGTGGCAGCTGGGGCAAAGGGTGATGAGGTTTTCGGGCTGGTTGGCCTGGAGGTAGTGGTCGTTTTGGCCGGGGATGTAGTTGAAGTCGCGAAACGGCCGTATATGATGCACATGCAATCCCTGCCCCGATTTCGCCTCTGCGCCGCAGTTGCGACAGCGATGTCCATCGCGGGCCAGCACAATCTGGCGCTGCTGCTGCCAGTTGGGACCGTAATTATTCGGCCGCAGCAAAATGCCCGCGTCGTACAGCCGCTCCGTCAGTGCATCGGAGAAGATGAGCCAGTAGCCGCTGGTCTCCAGGACCATCTCCGGCAGGTCAATCTCGCCAAAACCCAACGTCTCGTGCGTGTACCGCTTAATTTTGCGGTAGCCGGTGGCCTTCGTCACCACGGTTACGTCTCCCCAGGCACGGAGAATATCCACAGATTGCACAGATGACACAGATTTTTCTTTTTCTTCCTCTGGGTCTTTGAGCCTTTGCGTGAAAACCTCCTCCTGAGCCGTTTCCATCGGGTTCAGTTCGCGAATGGCGCTGCCGACGCTGGCGCGGGTGTAATAATCGACGTCGATGGGGCGAACGTGGACGATACGGCCGTCCCAATCAAACGCATCCACCAAATACGTGCGCGCCTGGTGCATGTAAATCGAGCCTTCGTACACCATGACGGGCGCGGTCTCCAGGTCCACCTCGCCAATGACGTGCACGCCGTCCTCGTCGTGGGCCTGGATGACGACGGTATCATCGCCGCTGGTGCGCAGGGAAACGGCCGTGGCCGGTGAGCCCTCCCCCACGTAATGAAACTGATCCCGCGTCTCGTGCAGGTCGCCCGCGTCACGCAATGCTTCCAGCAGCGGCGTCACATCGCCAAAGCCGCCAAACGATTCGCCCTGTTTAAATGGCAGTTCAAACGCCGCACACAGCAGGTGGCGCACCATGATGCGCAGATTGTCCGGGTTGGTGAGGGCATGTTCGGGCGAACGGCCGAAAATGTAGCGCGGGTGGGTGCAGATGTACTGGTCCAGCGGGCTGTTGTTAGCCACCATGACCGCCACGGATTGGTCGTTGCGCCGCCCGGCGCGGCCTGCCTGCTGCCAGATAGAGGCAATCGAGCCGGGGTAGCCGGTGATGACGGCCGCATCCAGCTGGCCAATGTCGATGCCCAGCTCCAGGGCGTTGGTGGCCACCACGCCGCGAATCTGCCCGGTGCGCAGGCCGTGCTCAATCTGGCGGCGCTCCAGGGGCAGGTAGCCGCCGCGATAGCCGGTGACGGACAGCGCTTCGCCGCCCTGGTAAACCACGTCGTCGCGCAGGTAGGCCAGCAGCAGCTCCACCGTCTGCCGGGCGCGGGCAAAGACGATGGTCTGGATGTCTGACGCCAGGAAGGTGCTGGCGGCATCTCGCGCCGCCAAAACGGAGCTGCCGCGCAGCCCCAGCGTCTCGTCGATGATGGGCGGGTTGTACAAAATGAACTGCTTCTCGCCGCTGGGCGCGCCGTTTTGCGTTTCGTCGATGAGGGTAAACGGCCGTTCCACCAACCGTTCTGCATGTTCTTGGGGATTGGCAATGGTGGCCGAACAGCAGATAAACTGCGGATCGCTGCCGTAGAAGTGGCACAGGCGCTGCAAGCGGCGCAGCACGTTGGCCACGTGGCTGCCAAAGATACCGCGATAGGCGTGAATCTCGTCCAGCACCACAAATTCCAGGTTGGCCAGCAAATTGCGCCAGCCGGTGTGGTAGGGCAGGATGCCGCTGTGCAGCATGTCTGGATTGGTGATGAGGATACCGTCGCTGCGGCGCACCTGGGTGCGCTGGCTGCGCGGCGTGTCGCCGTCGTAGCTGTACACCTCAAACGGCAAATTACCCGCTGCAATAAGCGCCTGGGTTTCGGCGAGCTGGTCCTGCGACAACGCTTTGGTGGGAAACAGGTAGAGGGCACGCGCTTTCGGCCGTTCCAGCAGCCGCTGGAAGACGGGAATGGTGTAACACAACGACTTACCCGAGGCGGTGGTGGTGGAGACAATGATATTTTGCTTTTGCGCTGCGGCAGAAACGGCCGCTGCCTGGTGCGTAAACAACTCCGCTACGCCACGTTGGTGCAGCGCCCGGGTGATGGGCGGTGGCAGAGCCACGGCCTGCGTCAAGGCCGGGCGTGCTGGTAGGCGTTCCCAGGCCACCACGCTGTTCATAAAGTCCCGGTTCAGGCGCAAGCTCGACAGCAGTTCAATAATAGACATGGGGCGAATTATACAACCTGTAGGAGGGTCGAGCTTTAACAGTTGAAACGCGAAGCGTGAAACGTGATAGGCAACTACAGTGACATCACGTTTCACGTTTTACGAACTATTGCCAACGGCCCTATCGATTCAAAAGAAGTTATCCATAGAGTTTTTCATTTCATTATCTTTTTTAGTAGTGGATAGTAGGGGCTGGGGATATGTGAAGAAGATTTAGGAATGCCCATATCTTCGGGTGCTTCAATTGCTTGCCCCATATCTAACTTTGGCGGCAAACGGCCGTGTCCATTGGGTTTGGGGATACTTTTGTATAATTGCAAAAGTCGCCGCTGCGGCCCAATCTTTTACCGTTTTGGTCCAAATGCGTATTTGCCGTAGGAGTTCAGTACGACCCCATATATGGGAGTAGGCTGTAAATAGGACTGTTTATGACAACTCTTGTTTTCCACAGTTGAGATCAGTTTTCCACAGTAAACGGCCGTTTATCCACAGATTTCACCCAAAAAGAAGGCCAGGAGTGAACATATGCTCTATAGCCCCTTTCCATATATAGGTGATAAAGATGCAGAAAAAGCAAGGGTTTACAATCATGACTGGCTGATCCCATATGCCCCGGATATATCTTTTCTCCCAAAAATATATCCTGGTTAGTTGTCAAATCGGCTTCTTTGTGGCAAATTCCAGTAGTACCGTCAGCTTTTGCCAGGATTAGCTGGCACTGTTATCCTTGACAATCAGTTGTTGTATTGACTAGAATTTACCCATCCTGAGCATTACACTCTCTAGCATGACACCAAAAATGGTTCATCGATGAGAAAAACTTGGAGGCCCAACATGAACGTCATCAAAGTTTCCGCTCGGTCCAGAACTGCCGCTGTTGCCGGGGCAATTGCCGGTGTTATGCGGGAGGTCAGTCGGGCGGAGGTGCAGGCCATCGGTGCCGGCGCCGTCAACCAGGCCCTGAAAGCGATCGTCATTGCCAAAGGTTACCTGGCCGAGGAGGGGGTTGATATCGTTTGTGACCCGTCATTTGTGGAAGTAGCCATTGATGAACAGGAACGAACGGCGATTCGCATTGTTGTGGAGCCACGTAGTCAAGCGTAGCAATTTTTCTGTTTGATTACACAAGGGCCTGGTGTGGGAGACATCAGGCCCTTTTTTGTTGCTAGCTGGGTTGTTACCGGCTGCCGCGCTGCCCTGTGGCCCGCAGTTCCGACGAGGAGATGTCTTTACGGAACGCTTCTGCCGGGACAGGGTGGAATAGATTGGTAAACAGCACCGGAATGTTTAGCTGCTTGAGGTCGCGGAAAACGCCGTCATCATCCTGCCGCCCGGCCACCAGGAAAGAGCAGCCCAGGTCGTGGATTTCACTCAGCGCGGCGTGCAGCTGGCTGGTGCTGTTTTGGTAGTAGCGTGGATGGAGTACACGTTCGGCCGTATCGAAGCCAATCACAAACACGGTGTTGGGGAACAAGCGTGCTTTTTCCAGGTAGGTGGGCGCGTTGGTCACGTACACTGGCCAGCGACCGGCAAACTGGGCAATACGGTCGACCACAATATCGGGTGTGATGGGCGGCTTGTCTACGTTTTGCGCGGAGATTTCAAAGGCGACGGGATGCCCCAGCAGCTGGGCCGAAACTTGCAGCAGTTCCAGGTGGCCATCGTGCAGTGGGTTGAAGGAACCGGAGAGGATGGCCTGGGGATTGATATATTTGCTGCGGATACGGCCGTCGGCCGTCACGCCAAAATGATCCAGCGTCCCTTCATGCAGCTGCCGCGCCGCCTGGCCAAAATGGTGTGTGGTCACCGTTACCCTGTCTTGCTCGGTAAGTGTGTAGGCCAGGCACGGTTCTAAATTCATCGCCTCGGCCAGCGCGTTGAGGATGACCCGGCTGACCAGATTCTCCTCCCCGGCGCGGTCGCGATACCCTTTGTTCAAGTGAACACCATATTCTACCAGCCGATCCGGCTGCCAGGTGGCGAGGTAGGCGCGATGCTCGCCGCGCTTGGGACGATCCGTCACAATGGTGGCCGTGCAGGCCAGGCCAATGACGGGGTTGGTGGCTGCGTCCAGCCAGCGCGCCCGAGTGAAGGCCCGCCCGGCCAGCAGCCGGGCCGTGCGCTCCGTGACGTATTTGGCCGGGGGCTGGCCTAAAAATTCATCAAAAGCGGCTTTGCTGTAAGGTACCAGGGCTTCTAGCAGCGTGCGAGTGGCACCCGCTACGCCCAATAGATTGGAGAGAGCTTCGGTCCCGGCACCGGCGGCTACGAGGACGATATGCTCCGGGGCATCGTGGATAGTTTGGACTAGTTGTTTGATGTCGGCTTCCATAACGGAAGGATTTTATCATTGGTGAGGGCAAATTCAATTTAAGTTTGCCTGAACTGGGCTGAATCCGAGTGTGAACGATTGTTCAGTTTGCGGTTCGGGCCAGTATCCCAGAGAGAACCATCGTTTTGCCTAAAAATGAGGGATGTTGATAATTGAAGTCCTGTGACGAATGAAATGATTCCCTCCGTGTTGGTTTATTTGTGGTTTGGGCTTTTGCTGCTGCTCGTTCTGTGGCTGCTGGTGCGGCGCTGGCGGCAGCATGATGAGGCGAGTGTGGGGGAAACGGCCGTTAAATACCAACCCTTTTTTCCTCTAAACGAACGTGCCCATCACGCCCTCGTGGCCGCCATGCTGTTTGGCGGCTTGCTGCTTATCATCCTGGGCCAGATGACGTTTGCCGTTGTGCCGGGCCTGGGGCGATGGGCCGTGGCCACGTTGATGGCCGCGGGCGCCGGGCTGTTTTTGTGGGCGGGCAGCCGGGTGCGGCGGGATGGCCTGGTTGACGATTGGCTGGCGCAGCAGCTTCATCGTGCCGGGCATTGGCTTGGTGTGGCCGGGTGGCAGGTGGTGGTGCTGCTTGTGGCGGCGGCGCTGGCCTGGCTGGCTTACCTGGCCGCCGGGGACCAGGCCCTGGCGCGCCGCTGGGACGTGTCGGTGGCGGCGTGGCTGCTGGCGCTGGCGGGCTGTTTGGTTGGCGGTGTGCCTATCGCGGAGTGGCGCGGCTGGCTGAAGGATGGGCTGGGCATTCCCCGGTGGGAATGGGGCCTGCTGCTGGCCTTGTTTGTGGGGGCGTGGCTGCTGCGGGGAACGGCCGTTACCGACTTCCCCAACACCTTCTCTGGCGATGAAGGATCGGCCGGGCTGCACGCGGCACGTTTCTTGCAGGGGCTGGCCGACAACTGGTTTACCATCGGCTGGTTTTCTTTTCCGTCTTTGTATTATGCGCTGCAAAGCGTTTTTATTGAGCTGTTTGGCCAGACGGTAGAGGCCCTGCGCTATTTTTCTGCTTTGGGCGGGACGCTGGCCGTGCTGGCAACGTACTGGCTGGCGCGGGTGATGTTTGATCGAACAACGGCCGTGGCCGCCAGTACGGTCATCATGGCGTCGCACTTCCACGTCCACATGAGCCGCATCGGGCTGAACAACGTGTGGGACAGCCTGTTTGTGGCCCTGGTGCTGGCCGGTTTGTGGCTCGGCTGGCGCAGTGGCAAGCGGCTGCCGTTTGTTATCGCCGGGCTGGCGCTGGGGTTAGGGCAATATTTTTACGTTTCGGTCCGGGTGCTGCCGCTGCTGGTAGTGATCTGGGCGGTGGGTTTGTGGTGGCGGCAGCCGCGGCCGTGGCTGCGCCGTCTGCCAGATTTTGTAGTGAGTGGGTATACGGCCGTGCTTACCGGTCTGCCCCTGGCCATCTATTTTGCCGGGCACTGGGCCGAGTTCCAGGCGCCGCTGAACCGCGTCACGATCATGGGGGAGCGGCTGGACAGCATGGCGGTGTTGGAAGGGCTGCCGCCGCTGGTCATTGTGCTGCGCCAGATGTGGCTGGCGGCGCTGGGCTTTACCCAGATTCCACTGCGGCTGCTGTACGATTCCGGCGTGCCCCTGCTGATGTCATTGGCGGCGGGTTTGTTTTTAGTGGGGGTGACCTGGAGCTTGCTGCGTTTTGACGGCCGTTCTGCCCTGCTGCTGCTGCCGTTGTTGTCGGTCATTTTTCTCAGCGGCTTTAGCCAGGATCCTCCCGCCTCGCAGCGCTTTATTCTGGCCATGCCTGCGGTGGCGGTGCTGGTGGCTCGGCCGTTGGGACTGGTAGGCGGCTGGCTGCGGCTGCTGTGGCCTGGGGGCAAATGGTGGGTGAGATTGGGAACGGCCGTGGTGCTGTTCTGGCTCATGGTAGTTGACATAACATTTTACTTTGGCGATTTGTACGAATCGTACGTGCTGGGCGGCGCCAACACGGTCGTGGCCAACGACATTGCCCAATACTTGCAGGCCGAGCCAACACCGCCAACGGTTTACTTCATGGGCTTTCCGCGCATGGGCTACTTTAGTCTGTCCACCATTCCGTACCTGGCGCCAGAAGCAGAAGCCATCGACGTGATCGAACCGATTACCGCTCCGCCCGCCTGGGCCATCAACGACTCAACCCTGGCCATCTTTTTGCCGGAGCGATTAAACGAGCTGCAATTCGTGCAAGAAGCGTATCCCAACGGCGCTTACGAAGAGGTACACAACGAGGAAAATCAGCTGCTCTACGCCGTGTACCGGATTACGCCCTGATACCAGTTTTTCAGCTGGCCTGCCAATTAAAGCCATCGGGGCGGCGCAGTTCCGTGCCAAACATGTAGCTGCTTTTGACCGTCCAGGCATCCTCACCGCTGTCGTTGGCCAGATGGTCGAAGAAGCCCTGCACGCGGCTGTCCAGCAGGTCGATCTGGTGCAGCAGGATGGCTTCCAGCGTTTTGGGCACCACGGGCGATCCCCATTCCTGCGTGCCGTGGTGGGAAACGATGAGGTGGACCAGGTGGCGCAGCTCGTCTTCGGGGAAGTTGCCCAGTTCGGCGGCGGCTTTTTCCACCAGCACCACGGCACGAGTGATATGGCCAATGAGACGGCCGTCTTCCGAAAAGCTAAACGACTTGCTGATATCGTACTCAATCGCCTTGCCCATGTCATGCAGCAGCGTGCCCGCCAGCAGCAAGTCACGATTGACAAACGGGTAGTGCCCGGCCAGGTGCTCCGCTAGGCTGGCCATGCTCAGGGTGTGCTCCAGCAGCCCGCCGATGTAGGCATGGTGCATGTTGCGGGCGGCAGGTGCATTGGCGTAGTCACGCAAAAACGTCTCGTCCAGCAGCAGGTGAGCCACCAACTGCTGCCACGGCTGGCCCAGGCTCTCGATGCGAACCTGGAGTTCGGCCACCATCTCCTCGTGGCTGCGGCGGCTGGACGGCAGGAGTTCTTCCAGGGAAGGCTCCCGGTTCAGGTTCATGTCGGTGATGGTGACTTGCAGCGAATCCTTGTAGCGGACCGCGCGACCGGTCACAAAGACGGGACTGCCTGTCTGCGACCAGCTTTCGACGTAGCTGGGAATATCCCAAAAAACAAAGGCGAGCTGGCCGGTTTTATCTCGCAGGGTGCCGAGCAGGTAGGGACGGCCGTCTTTGGTCTCGCGTAAAATAGAATCCTGGATCAGGAATGGCTCATTCTCCAGCTCATCCCCCACAGAAATATTGGCGGCATAAAATGATTTCACAAAACCCTCTCACTGATAGTTTTGCCACTGATTCGCACGGATTGGCACAGATAATTTCCTGAATTCGTGTTAATTCGTGGCAAAAAGTAATGACTTAGTGCTAGACCACACTTCTAATCAACAGTGCGACAAAAATTCGCAGGCGATTGTAAGTGGATTTTGGTTTTCTGGCTACCTATTTTAAAATCAAGCAAGAGTGATTTGCTCTGTGAAGACAAGGAGTTGATCGGATGAAAAAATTAATCGTGGGCATTTCGGGAGCCAGCGGCGTGATTTACGGCATTCGCCTGCTAGAACTGCTGCGGGATGTGCCCGACGTGGAGGCGCACCTCATCATGAGTTCGGCCGCGGCCACCACTATCGGCCTGGAAACCGACTACACGGCCGAACAGGTCTCGCAGCTGGCAGACGTGTCTTACCGGTTTAAGGATATTGCTGCGGCCGTTTCCTCCGGCTCCTTCAAAACGTGGGGCATGGTGGTCATCCCTTGCTCAATGAAAACGCTGGCCGGCATCGCCAATTCGTTTAGCGATAACCTGCTGCTGCGTGCCGCAGACGTGGTACTCAAAGATCGGCGGCGGCTGGTGTTGGTTCCCCGGGAAACACCGCTGCACCTGGGCCATCTGCGCTTGATGGTGCAGGCCACCGAGATAGGCGCCATTGTGGCTCCGCCGATGCCCGCGTTTTATCACCGGCCAGAAAGCCTGGATGATATTATTAACCAGACAGTCAACCGTTTGCTGGACTTGCTAGACATTGAGCTGCCGCAAGATTTGTTTACCCGCTGGCAGGGCGGCCAGCCCAGGCCGGGCTCCGGCGGGCAGCCGAGACATGGCTGACTCAACTCCGCGCGATCCGCGCAAACTGGCGTTAGCTTACCTGGCCAACCACCAGGTGATGACTCTGGCGACGACAGGGCCGCTGGGGGTGTGGGCGGCGGCCGTTTTCTACGTCAATGAGGGCTTTAACCTGATTTTTCTCTCGGCCGGGCATACGAGACATGCGCAGAATATGACGGCCGTTCCCCACATTGCAGCCACCATCCAGAAAGATTATCGCGATTGGCAGCAAATCCAGGGCATTCAGCTGGAAGGGGAAGTGTCGCTGCTGAGCGATGTTTCACGGGAAACAGCCATTAGCCGTTACCGCCAAAAATATCCGTTCCTGGCCCAGGCCGATGTCGCCATGCAGGCGGTACTGGCCCGTGTGAACTGGTATGTGCTAAAACCGGATAGACTCTATTTTATTGACAACAGTTTGGGGCTGGGGCACCGGGATGAGATCGCGCTGGTGTAAGTCTACAAGCCCAAACGCTCAAAATTTTTGATGATCGTTTTGAGATAGCGGGCAAACTGCGGCTCGTAATACAGGGCAACGGCCGCTTCTTCCTCATCAAATGAATCCGCAAACGCCAGAATTTCCTTTACGTATACCGCATCGGTGCGCATGATGGCATCTTGCAGCGCTTTGGCCCCTTTCACCCGCAGCAGCACCGGCGCGGTGGAGAGGGATTTTGCCTTCAGCGTGTCAATCACCTGGGCGCGACGGGCCAGCAGCATCACGGCGTTGATTGCATTTTTGGAGATATTTTTGCCCTGCGACTTATATTCTTCGGCCATTGTATCAATAAGTTCGCGCCAGCGAGCCTGCTCTTCGGTGGTGAGATGGCGAATCATGTCCTTCAAAATGGTGAAGCGCATTTCCCGCTTAATAACCCGCAGCCGCTGCTTTTTCAGCTCGCGCCGGTAGACAATGTGCAGGGGCAGATCGGGCTTCTCTTTCTTTTCTGGCCGCGTGACATAGATGGTGGTTTCCACCTGTTCCACGCGAATCAGGTGCGGATACTTTTCCAGGAATTTGCGGAAACTGCCTTCGGCGTAGTGGCTCTTGTCGAAGATGCCTTTGCTGGATTCGGACATGTGCTGCCGCAGCACGCTGGCCCGTATGCGCTCTTCGCTGGCCAACAAATGCTGCAACGAGCGGCTGAGCAAATCTTCTACCTGGGCATCGCTAAGCTGGGGTGCGGGCACGATCTCTTCATAGTAGATATACTGATCACACAGGCTGGCAAAGCTCTGGCTGGTGGTATGGCGCACGCCGAGGCCAATCACCTGCTTGCCCCGCTTGCGCAGCGCCTGCACCAAGGGGGTAAAGTCCCGGTCCCCGGTCATGAGCACGTAGGTGCTGTACTGGTGGCCATCGATGAGTGTTTCCATCGTATCGACCACAATTTGCATGTCGGCCAGATTTTTGCTGAAGTTGTTGAGCCGAATGGCGGATTGGGTGATAAAGCCAGCCGTGGCCAGGTCGCGCATGAGCTGCTGATCCTGCCGCCAATCGCCATAGGAATGACGCAGAACGATACGGCCGTTCGTCAGCTTCTTGATATGATCCAATACCAGGTTGACGTCAAACGTCAGGTTAATCTGTTTGGCTCCGATGACCAGGTTGTCTAAATCGAGCAGAATGGCCACATCATTGGCTGAAGATGGCTTGTCACTTGAGGAACTGTCTTTCTTATTTGATTGGGTCGACATGCGTATCTTTTGTCTTCTTGCAGGTAATATGATAGGCTGTGCGTATTTTGACAACGTTAGATTCAAGGGCTGAGAGCCTTGCTCAGCCGCGATTTACGAGAACGAGTCCGATTATCGAGATGTTTGACAATCAACTCGGTTGCTTGTTGCGGGGAAAGTTGTGGTAAAGGCATGGTAGCTCGCAACAATTCACGCACATTAGCCACGGATAGCGCCGGTAACACATCCGTTTCGTACTTTTCCAACAAATCTGGGTCACGCTCATACTTTTGCGCCCACGCCAGTCTGGTTTCAGTGATAAACCAATTGGCCATGATGGTGAGTGCCAGGTGGTGCACCCAGGCTCGATACTTGATGGCCTGGAATTCATCCCAGCCAAACTCAGATTTGGCATCCTGATTGGAACGCTCAATGAAATATCGTTGCGATTTTCGTTGCGCCATTGTCCACAAAGGTGTGTCCTCCGGCGCATTACTCAAAGAATAGATTGTTTTTTGCTTCGTTTGACGAATGAGCAGCCACTCTGGTCGTAATGACCCATCATCGCGCACGGTCCAGGCCCGACAACGAGCAAACTTGGCCTGCAACATACCTCGTTCATTGGGACGCAAAGTGATGTGCTCCCACTCGATTGCGGGCTGAGCTTTCACCTCGGCAACCGTGTAAGCAACACCAATCACCTCATGATTCTTGGAGGGCACCCCTCTTTTTGTCAGCGGATATACGATTTGCGGCGGGGCAAGATACACTTGGGTATTGTGTGGCACATCTGCATAATACTCGAATCTTTCTTGGTCAAGCTCATCGCGGAATTCGCCAGACCGACCATACAAAGTGTCGCAGTCAACCGCGCAGAATGAGACGCCGTTTTCATAAGCCCGTTTGGTCATTTGCAAAGCCAACTCCAGTTTGGTGGCAAAGCTGCGCTCCGGCGGCAGTCCAATCCGCTTTCGCTTGGTGGCGTAGGCATCTGTGAACCATTTTTCAGGAAAATAGAGTTCGCCATCGATCCAATTGTGGTAGCCACTATTGGTCAAGGAGAGAAAAACGCCTACTTGGCTCATTTCGATTTTGCCTAAACGGCCGTTATGTTGCCGCCCGGCACCAGCACTGTGTTCCCCGGCCTTCTCATCGGCACTTTCGTCAATGAGTAGGACGCTCTCTGCTTGAAATTGTGGATGGGCACTTATATCTTGCTGGAGAACAGAGATTAAATCGTAACCAGACCAGGGTGAATCACTGATGAATTGTTGCATATTCTGCTCGGGTACACCGACCGTGCGAGCGATGTTGTTGATATTGCGCTTCGTTTTCATGCGTAGCAGTCCGCTGATGTAATCCAGTCCAAAACGACTGGTGTCTCGGGTGCAGGTTCGCATCCAAGCGTGATAACCTTGATGAAATTTTGTGAGACGTTCAGGCAGGTCTTCAATTTCGTCAAGATTTAGACCCCATTGGGCGATAAGATTGGTTTTTGTTTTTTCATTCGCTATTTTTACAGGCAATGGCTCTCATGAGCCTAATTTAACATTGTCAAAGTATTCTACTTCATTCGTTGGTTCCCGCAATTGTTTCCCGTGAAACCTTTGGTACGGTGATGTTTCACGGGAAACATACGGCCGTTCTTAACCTGAAATTTACCACATAAGCGAAAGGACTTACGGCCGTTTTACTATTTTTGCAAACCATGTTACCATAATGTCATAATACTATGTCAAGTAAACCGCACACAGTTTTGAAAAAAACACCATTTTGTGCGGTTTACTCAAGTCATTGGCAGATATGCTTATTTGTTCTGAAAAACTTCTTGCCAATTACACAACCTGAAGTGGTTTCGGAGGTAGACAATGGACCGTGAAAATTGGGTTTGGTCAGGAAAACCGTGGCAGGCGTTTAAAACATTTGCCATTATCTTCTCGTTTGTCATGAATCTGGTGCTGCTGCTGGTGCTCCTCATCGCGGCGCCGTTGATTCTGCCCATCGTCGATTCAGTCGCAGAACCACTAGTGGGTGGCCTCACCGACAGCTTTGTCGAAATGAGCGATGCCACTATTTCGCGCACCATCAAGGTAGAGGACACTATTCCCATTAGCTTTGTGCTGCCGCTTGATACGCAAACAGATGTGGTGGTAGTCAGCTCCGTGCCGCTGAACATTCCGGCCAAGTTTACCTTGCCTGGCGGTGGCGGTGAGATTAACGGGAACGTGACCCTGGCATTGCCCGAAGGGTTGACCCTGCCCGTGCAGCTCAACCTGGAAGTGCCGGTAGATCAGGAAATTGATGTAGCCCTGGCGGTAGACGTGCAAATTCCGCTGCAAGAAACCGAGTTGGGCGGTCCGTTTAACACGCTGCGCGGTTTATTTGAGCCTCTGGATCAGCTGATCAAAGGCCTGCCTTCCAGCAACGAGGAGCTGCTGGGCCGTGTCACGCAAAGCGGCAAACAGGATCTCACGCAGGATACGGCCGCTCGCTGACCTTTTTTTACAACCGCCCATGACTCATTCCGACACACCGCCCGTCTGTGATTACGAGGGCTCCGACTACCGCACCCGCTTCTGGGAAGGCCAGGGCCGCGACTATGAAGACCAGGTAGAACGCATCGCCCTGCACCGCCTCATGCCGCCTACGGGCGGCACCCTCATCGAAATTGGCGCCGGGTTTGGCCGCCTGGCCGACGAATACCTGGGCTACCAAAAAGTGGTCCTGTTTGATTACTCCCGCTCGCTGCTGCGCGAAGCACAGGCCCATTGGGGCGACGATCCACGCTTCATTTACGTGGCGGGCAACTGGTACCAGATGCCGTTTGTGGCGGGCCTGTTTGACACGATGGTGCAAATACGCACTTTGCACCACGCCGCCGACGCGCCAGCTTTGTTTCAAGAACTGGCGCGTATTGCTCGGCCCAAAGGCCGTTACATCCTCGAATTTGCCAACAAGCAGAATCTCAAAGCCATCTTGCGCTACGCGCTGCGGCGGCAGGATTGGTCACCCTTTGCCCCGGAACCGGTGGAGTTTGCTGCCCTCAACTTTGATTTTCACCCCCGCTGGATTCGCCAGGAGCTGGCCAAAGCTCACTTCACACCCGGGCGTATGCTTACCGTGTCGCATTACCGTATCGGGTCGGTGAAAAAAGTAGTGCCGACTGGCCTGCTGGTGGGGCTGGATTCGCTGGCGCAGCACACGGGCAGCTGGTGGCAGCTCAGTCCCAGTGTGTTTGTTGATGTGGCTCACCCCCGCGAGGGGGAAACGGCCGTTCCCCACACTTTCTTTGCCTGCCCGCACTGCCAGACACCTCTGGCCGAACCGGCCAACGACCGGCTCATCTGCCCCAATCCCGACTGCCAGCGCCAGTGGCAGGTCAGCGATGGCCTTTACGATTTTAAAGAACCGGTCAGCTAATCGTTTGTTACGCAATTCATCCTCACCTGTCATTCCCGCGCAGGCGGGAATCCAAAAATGAATGCTTGCCGCCTGGCCGATGAGTATCCCGCCGCGGAGCTGTGGGAAGCCGGGCGCAACGCTGCCTCGCTGATGGAAACGGCCTTTGCGCGCAAGTTGATCCTGGAAAGTACGGCCGTACCCGACATTCAGTTTGGCCTCTAAAGGGCAACAAGTTGACAAAATCGAGTACAATTAGCCGCAGGGTTGGCCAGCCGCCACCGCGGTGGATGGCAGCAGTTTGACGGCCAATTATCTTTCACAGTAAGATGTTCAAGAGTGCCTTTTTTGTTTACATAATGTCAGTCGCGAAATTTTTTGGGAGCAAGCCAATACACAATATGCAAAAACAGCGCGGCCAGGGGCTGGTGGAGTATGCCCTTATTTTGGTTTTGGTCGCCATCGTCGTTATCGGAATATTGACTTTGCTGGGGCCGCAAATCGGCAACATTTTTAGCCGGTTGCTTGAACCATCTTACTGCGGCAGCTGTATTTGCGGCACGTCCATTTGCAACTAACCGCTCTCCCTCGGTAAACTTGCGGGATGAATCGAATCCGCATTGTTTTGTTATGTCTACTTGTTCTGGGGCTGCTGGCGATTGCGCCGCACAAAAGCAGCGCCGCTCCCGTCCATCTGCCCGCCCAGGCGCCCGTTGATTATCGCTTTGGTGTTATTGAAAGCTACCAAAATCCAGGAGAAGCCAACGCCCTGGGTGCGGCCTGGACGCGCGTGCGCTTTCAGTGGGCCGAGGTGCAGGCGGGTGGTCCAGGCACCTGGACCGCCAGCGTAAGCGATGGCCAGATCAATGGCGAGATTGGCGCCGGACGCACGGTGGTGGGTCTGCTCATCGGCATTCCCGATTGGGCGCGGGAAGGGAATTTGCCCCGCGGGCTGCACCTGCCGCACACGGATCCGAACAATACGTGGGCGAACTTTGTGCGCGAGGCGGTGGGGCGGTATAACGGCCGTATCAACCACTGGATCATCTGGAACGAGCCAGACGTCAACGATCCTAACGCACCGGGATTCACCTGGGGCGGTTCTGTGCAGGACTTTTTTCAACTACAGCGCACCGCCTACCTGGCAGCCAAAGAGGTCAATCCCAACGCCACCATTCATCTCAGCGCCTTTACCCACTTCTGGAACCCTAACTACATTTACGAATTCCTCGACGTGGTCGTGGCCGATCCGTCTGCGCCGGACAACAATTACTATTTTGATGCGCTCACGGCCCATCTCTACTTTCAGCCGGATTCAATTTACAATCTCATCCAGCAGTTTTACGGCGCGGTGGGCAGCCGGGGCATCCCCTGGAAGCCGGTCTGGCTGGTAGAAACCAACGCCCCGCCAATAGATGATCCGGCCTGGCCGGTGTCTAACTTTACTTTCCGGGTGGCGCAGCAGGAGCAGGCAGCGTTTATTCCCCAGGCGTTTGCTGTGGGGCTGGCGGCCGGGGCGCAGCGTATTGCCGTCTACAAAATGCAGGATACGGTTGATGACGTCGCTGCCAACCCCGAACCGTTTGGCTTGCTGCGCATGGACGGCTCGCGTCGCCCGGCATTTACCACCTACCAGGTAGCGGTGCAGTACCTGGCCGGGATGCAGGGTGTGAAGCGTGAAGAATGGGGCCATTGGGGGCAAATTCGCCTGAACCAGGGCACACACGCTACGACAGTGCTGTTCTCCCGCCTGCCTGCGCCGCAGACGGTGGAAGTGGTGGCTGAGGCGAATACGGCCGTTCTCGTCGATATGTGGGGCAGCCGACGCACTATCTCGGCCAGCGGCGGCGTTTTTACCGTGGAGCTGCCCGGCGCGATTTGCGCCCAGACGGCCGGGGATTTTTGCATGATTGGCGGTCCGGTTTATTACCTGGTGCAGTCGCTCGATGGCGCTTCGGTGCCAGCTCCACCTCCGGTGGGTGGTCCACCGCCCGTGGGCACGCCGGTAGCAAACGATACGCCCGCAGCTACCGGCACCATCGATCCGGACGCCCCGACAAACACGTCGTCCGCCACCCACACCGCAAAGCCCACCGAAACACCGGAAGCATCATCTACGCCGCGTGACACGGTCACGCCGCGACCGACGCGCACCCTCACAGCCACCGCCACGGCCGTTCCTACCGATACCCCCACATCGCCGCCAACGGAAACGGCCGTGCCCGCCACCGAAGATGCCTTGCCGCCCACGGCCGTTCCCACCCAGGAAGCCGCTGCTGAAGTGCCAGAATCGCGCGGCAGTCTGTCGCTCATTTTGCTAGGTGTAGCCGGATTAGGGGCTCTGGGCCTTGGCGGCTGGTGGTGGAACGGCCGTCGCCAAAGTAAGTAGCCGCGGATTCTTTCCGCGCAATGGGAACGCGGAAAGAATCCGCGGCTACGAAGGGAAAACCTTGAAAAAATTTATTCCAATCGCAATCCTGGTTATTTTTGTTTGGGCCTGGCCTGCCCGGGCGCAGGGCGGCATCGCCGTTACGCGCAATGTGGCGCAGGTGGATTTTCCGCGCTCGGTGACTTTCCAGCTGGAACTAGCTGACGCCAGCGACGTGGCCGAGGTCAACCTGGTGTATGAGGTGGACCGATCGGGATGTTTGACGGCCAATACGGCCGTCCCAGTCGAGCTCAACAACACCCAGGCGGAATGGACCTGGGAAATGGTTCGCTCGGGTAATCCACCGCCGGGGGCGACCTTGCGCTGGGCCTGGCAAATCACGGACCGCCAGGGCAACGTCACCACCACCGATGAACAGAGCCACACCTTCGTCGATGACCGTTTTAGTTGGCAAACCGTGTCCGCGCCCAACATCCGCCTGCACTGGTACGAGGGCGACGATGTGGGACCGATTCTGCTGGATGCGGCCGTTGCCGGGCTGGACCAGCTGCAAAACGAGATGGGCATCACGCTCGACAGCGAAGTGCAGCTTTTTATCTACGGCGAATCGACCGACATGCGCGACGCCGTGCTTTACATCCAGGAGTGGGCGGGCGGTGTGGCCTTTAGCGACTACAACATCATCCTCATCGGCGTGCCGCCGCGTATTGCCGAGAGCTGGGGTGTGCCCACCGTGCGCCACGAGCTGGCCCATCTCGTAATCGGGCAGTTTGGTCGCAGCTGCGTGGGCGGCAGCCGCCCCACCTGGCTGGACGAGGGGCTGGCGGTCTATGCTGAAGGCGAGCCCAGCGAATCGATCCAGGCCGACCTGGCCAGCGCTATCGAAAACAACAGTTTTGAACCGGTGCGCAGCCTGAACGGCGCCTTTTCGGCGCACGGGACGGAAGCGGGTATTGCCTACAGCCAGAGCTACAGCGTGGTCAAATTTCTGCTGGAAACTTATGGCCAGGCGCACATGCAGGAGCTGATTCTCACGCTGGCGCAAGGCACTGGTTACGACGAGGCGCTGGAAGCGGTCTACGGCTTCAACGTCGATGGGCTGGAGCAGGCATGGCGGCAAAGTTTGGACCTGCCCCGGCGCGAGATTCCACCGACGCCCACGGCCGTTTCCGCCCAATCGATCCCCACCATCGAACCATTTGGCCTGCCAGAATCTGTGCCCACGGAACCGGCGGCAGCGGCAACGGCCGCGGCAATGGCCGCACCGCCCAGCACCACCGACTCCGGCAGCGGCATTTGTAACCTCACCGCCTTCCCGCTGCTGCTGGTTGGTCTTGGTCTGGTTCTGCGGAGGCGCAAATGATTGGGGGAAAAAGCGGAACACAGAGGGGCACAGAGGAGAGACGGGGTTTCACAGAGATTTCTCAGCGCAGTGTCACCTTGTCACCTTGTCACCCTGTCACCCTGTCACCCCTTCTCTGCTTAATCGCCGCCGCATTTCTGCTCCTGGGTTGCCAACTGATAACTAATGCCCCGCAACTGCTCCAAAATCAGGCCGATATTGACCGGGATGATGCGATTTTTCTGCTGGGTGGGCAGCCGCGCACGCTGGACCCGGCCAAGACGTTGGGTGGTCCCGACGGCCCGCTGGGGCTTATCTTTTCCGGGCTGGTGATGTTGGACGCAGATTTGCATATTCAGCCAGAGCTGGCTGCCGGGTGGGAGGTGAGCGACGACGGCCGTACCTACACCTTCTACCTGCGTAAAAATGCGCTGTTTCATGATGGACGGCCGTTTACCGCCCAGGACGTCATTTTCAGCTGGGAACGCGCCGCCAATCCCACCACAGGCTCAGACACCGTGCAAACTTATCTGGGCGACATCGCGGGTATCCAGGCGGTGATTGACGGCCAGGCCGAGCAAATCAGCGGCCTGCGGGCGATTGATGATCACACACTGGAAGTGCAGCTCACCGCGCCCGTGGTCTACTTTTTGCAAAAGCTGGCTTACCCGGTCGCCTTTGTGGTGGATCGCGAGAATGTGGACATGCCTAACTGGGAATATTCGCCCAACGGCACCGGCCCCTTCCGCCTGCAAAGCTGGGTAGACGACGAGGAAATCATCCTGGTGCGCAGCGACAGCTACTACCTGGAACCGGCCCGCGTGCGCCACATCGTCTACGATTTGGGGCCGGGGCTGCCGCTGGCGCTTTACGAGGAGGGTGAGATCGACCTGGTGGGCGTCGGCGGGGCCAACCTGGACCGCGTGGAGGACCCCAACAGCGCGCTGCACGATCAGCTCCAGCTGGGCGTCAGCCTGTGTACCACCACCATTGGCCTGAACACGCAAACCGCCCCGTTTGACGACGTGCGGGTGCGCCAGGCGTTTAATTATGCCCTGGACAAGGATCTGCTCATCGACACCTTCTCTGGCGGGGATGCACTGGTGGCGACCGGCTCCCTGCCGCCCGGCATGCCCGGCTACACGGCCGATCCCAATCGCGGCTACCCCTTTGATCCGGCCCGGGCCAACCAACTGCTGGACGAGGCGGGTTACGCCGACCGCACCACCTTCCCACTGCTGACCTACACGACGTCTGGGTATGGCGATGTGGGGGGGTATGAAACGGCCGTTATCTCCCTCTGGCAAGACGTGTTAGGCGTCACCATCCAGCCTGTCGTGATTGATCCGTTCATTTATTACGACGAGCTGTACGCGGGCAACACGGGCAATCTTTACAGCAGCGGCTGGTGTGCCGACTACCCCGACCCGCAAAACTTCCTCGACATTTTGTACCACAGCGGCTCGCGGCAAAACGAGGGGCGCTATGCCAACCCAGAGGTAGATGCGCTGCTGGAGCAGGCCCGCATTGAGGAGGATGTGGCTGCCCGTCTGGCGCTCTACGCCGACATCGAGCGCCGCATTGTCGTCGACGCGCCGGCCGTGTTTATCAGCCACAGCCTGCAAGCCGCCCTCGTCAGCCCGGATTTGGACGGTTATGTGCTCACCTCCATGGGCGTACGCCAGTGGCACCGGGTGGGGGTGAATCGGTGAACGGTAATCGGTGAACGGTAAACGGTAATCGGTACGGTGATCGGAACGGTAGGGGCGAGGCGGTTGGCCTCGATCATCCGAAAAACAGCTCAACCTCCCATCCAACCGCCTCGCCCATTTGCCGCAACCGCCACGATTTGTGCTGTGCCAAACAGGATGGTTTATGGGTGTGCTGGGCGAGGCAATCGGATGATAGGTGTTTTGGTTTGGCCAGGGTTTGGGCCGATTGCCTCGCCCCTACGACTATGATTGTGACCCTGATTGTTTTCTTCGCTATTTTTGTCCAGGCCGCTTCCGGGTTTGGCCTGGCCCTCATTTCGATGCCGCTGCTGGTGGGGCTGGTGGGCATTGGCACGGCGACGCCGCTGGTGGCGCTCATCGGCATTACCGCCGAAGTGTTCCTGCTGCGCCGCTACTGGCAGGCGCTGAACTTTGCCGCGGTGAAGCGGCTGTCCCTGGCGTCGGTGGTGGGCATTCCGCTGGGGGTGTACGTGCTGCGCGAGGGGGACGGCCGTCTCATCACCACCATTTTGGGCTTCATTGTGACGGGGTATGCGCTGTACGCCTTGTTTGCCCCTCGTTTGCCGCTCCTGGAGCAGCCGGGTTGGGGATACGGCTTTGGCTTCCTGGGCGGCGTGTTGAGCGGAGCGTACAACACCAGCGGCCCGCCGGTCATTATCTTTGGCACCTGCCGCCGTTGGGAGCCCGCCGCGTTTAAGGGCAACTTGCAGGCCTACTTTTTGCTCAACAGCTTTTTTACCCTCTCGGCCCACCTGATCAGCGGTAACTTTACGGCCGTTGTTTGGCAAAACTATCTCTGGGCTGTGCCCGGCGTCGTTCTGGGGCTGGTGGCGGGGAAGTGGGTAGACGGCCGTCTCAACCCGGCCCAGTTTCGCAAAGCTGTGCTGGTGCTGCTGGTGCTGCTGGGCATTCGCCTTATGGTGGGGTAGGCCAACGGCAAAACCGATTTCCTGCCAAGCTTGTGTAAAAAATGAGAACTGTTTACACTATCAACTACGATGGACGAAAGTTCTACCCCTGTTGATGAAGTCAGCCAGATCAGCGAACAATCGGCAAAACAAGAGAAAAAAAAGCGCTCTCGTAAAGCTGAACGTCGCTATCGGTTTGGGCCACACCGGCGTCGCCGGTTGTCCTGGCTTGGGTGGTGGCGGGAGGTGCTGCTGGGGATGCTGCTGGTAACGGCCGTTCTCGGCTTCGTCAATCCGTTCCCACAAATGGCGGTGGCCCTGGCCACCGCCGCCAACCCGGCTGAACCGCTGCCCATTTTGCCGCCAACCGCGCCCGAAGAGGGTTACTGCCTCGCCGGGGATTTTCAGGGATGGGACGGCAGCAGCACTCAACTGCTGGATGATGGCAGCGAAGGCGATCAGACAGCGGGCGATGGCCTTTACAGCCGCACCATTACCTTTGTGGAACCGGGCCGCTATCTGTGGCACGTGCTGACCTGCGGCGATTGGGAGCAGACCATAGCGGACCGATCGGCCTGGGTGTTTGTGACGGCCCCGGACCAGGCCATCACCTTCACTTTTCGCCCTGGCGAAGTGGACGGCCGTTTTTGGCCAAATACTTACGCCTTAACTGCCGATGATTCGCTGCCCGCCCGGCTGTTGGCTGTCGGCAACTTTCAGGACGTGCAGTGGGACAACCAGGACAGTCTCACCGGCCTGGATCCCCTAAACAGCGAGCAGTTCCAGCTGGCTTACCGCATCCCGCGCCCCGGCATGTATGAGGCGTATGTCGCGGTTCAGGGGCGCGAGGAAGGCATTGGCGCCGGCGGTCGTTCCCTGCAGCCGATGCCCCTTACGTTTACCACGCAGATGGCGTCGGAATGGGTGCTGTTCCAGTATGACGGCCGTTCCAGCCGCATCGCCATTCTGTACCAGATTCCCCGGTGGTTGGGCTGGCTTGCTTTTGAGCGCGGCGCGCTCATCATCGCCGGGCTGGCCTTGTTGGGAGCCATCGTTTTGGGTGTCCAGGTGCTAAACCGGTGGTTTAGGCAGCGGCCAGAGTGGCAGCACGCGGCGGGCTGTCCTAACTGCCAGGGCGATCTGCGACGTGTTAACCGCACTACGCCCGACTACCTTTTTGGCCTGGTGGGCATCCCGGTGCGCCGCTACAAGTGCCACAACTGCGGCTGGCAAGGCCGTCGCATCCACCGCCATCGCTAACCCGCTCCCTCCGCTTACCGTTTACCGACAACCGATAACCGTTCACCGCTCCCGCAGCAAATCAATCGTTTCCACCGCGTGGCGCAAATGGGGAATGACAATGCTGCCGCCCACGACCAGGGCCACGTTCAGCGCATCCACAATTTCCTCATCGGACCAGCCTGCGTCCACGCATTGAATCAGGTGATAATCGATGCAGTCATTGCAGCGCAGCACAGCGGAGGCGACCAGCCCCAGCAGTTCTTTCGTGTTGGCAGGCAGGGGGCCCTCGCGGTAAGCGGCCGTATCCAGGTTAAAAAAGCGCTTGATGCCCAAATGCTCCAACGACATGATGCGCTCGTTCATCCGGGCGCGGTACGCTTCAAATTCATCTATTCGGGTAGACATGGGGGGGACCTCCTAAGGTGGGTTATGGGTTTGGGTGCGTGAAACGTGAAACGTGAGGAGTTAACCATCACGTTTCACGTTTCACGCTTCATCACTCGCTGCGGTGCCTGGGCAGCAGCACCGTAAGTGCCTCCAGCAGTACCTCCACATCCTGCGGCGTGTTGTAGGCCTGGATGGAGACGCGGATGAAGTGACGGCCGTTCCAGACCACCACCGGCACTTCAACGTTGTATTCCTGGTAGAGCGCTTCCTTAAACGCCTCCGTGTTTTTTAGCTGGGGTACGGGAATGGTGGCCATCTGGTGGTAGAAGCCGTTGTTGGCCGGGTAGATGGATGGCAGGCCCGTGAGTTCCCCAATCTGGTGCATGGTTTGGGTGAGCAGGGTGTGGCATTGGGCGCGAACGGCCGTCCAGTTATGTTCCTCCTGGAATTTGATTGCGTCCGGCACAGCCAGGTAGGCAGACAGGTCGTTGGTGCCCAGCCATTGCGTATAGTCCAAGAAGTTGGAACCAAAGGTCAGCGTCCGGCCATCCCCCCAACCCCAGCCAACCACCAGCGGCTCAATCAGCGCCTGCTGGTCGGGCCGGGCGTAGAGAAAGGCGGAGCCTTTGGGGCTGCACAGCCATTTATGCGTATTGCCAAAGTAGAAGTCCGGCGCGATGGCTTCTAAATCCAGCGGCACCTGCCCCGGCGCATGGGCCCCGTCGATGATGGTGGTGATGCCCGCTGCCCGTGCCCGGCGACAAATTTCGGCGATGGGAAAGGTGAGCGCCGTGGCCGAGGTGATGTGGCTGAGGAAGATGAACCGGGTGTTGGGCGTCACACCCTGCCAGAGCTGCGCCACCATTTCGTCGGCGGAGCCCGCTGGCAGGGCAATTGGCTGCTGGATGTAGGGGAAGCCCAGCTTCTGGCTAAGGAAGTGCCAGACGTTGTCGCAGGCGCCGTACTCGTGGTCGGTGGTCAGCACCTCGTCGCCGGGGCCAAGCGGCAGCGAGCGAGCGACAACATTCAGGCCGAAGGTGGAATTGGGGATAAAAACCAGGTCACTGGCCGGTACACCTACGTAATCGCCAAGCTGCTGACGGGCATGGTCCAGGTGATCCCACAGTTCGTGGATAATAAAATGTACCGGCTGCCGTTCTAGCCGCTGCTGCCACTCCTGGTAAGCGGCAAAGACAGGCTTGGGCGTGGCGCCAAAGGAGCCGTGATTCAGAAAAACAACGTCGGGGTCGAGCAAAAAGTGAGTCTTCAATGAAAGTACCTCTGGGCAGTTTAAATTTGCCTAGAATTTTACTCCCAAAGAAGAACGGGGTGTATGGAACTGTTTCGTTTGTCGGGGGAATTTCATCTTCCTAAATCGCCGGAGGCTGAAGCCATCCGGCTAGTTGTGGAAGGCCCGTTTGCACTTTAAGAAAATAAACAGGGAATTACCAGATACCTTCAATTGTCATTTCGACCAAAGGGAGAAATCCCTGGAACTCGGCGAATCTTCAAAGCCTCCGAAGTTTAGAGGGATTTCTCGGAGGACCTCGAAATGACAAACATAGGAACTCTGCAAAAATTACCTAATTATTTCTTGAAACTACAATAGGGCCTTTTATCTCGTAGCCGGTGGCCTTTAGCCCTCGGCTACGCTACGGGGTTAAGGTCGGATTGACGTAGGCGTTGAGACGTTCGACGTAGCAGGCCAGGCTCATTTCTTGCTCGATGCGGCAACGGCCGTTCCGCCCCATTTGCTCCCTCAGTTCCTGCTCATCCAACAAATATTGGATGGCTTCCCGCAGGGCGCGTGCATCTTCCGGCGGCACGTAGAGGCCGGTTTCCCCTTCGACTACCACGTCGGTTTGGCCCGGCGTGCGCGAGCAGATCACCGCTTTGCCCATGGCCATGGCCTCCAGCAGGGCCGTGACCCCGGCCTGAAAGTTCACGTCGTATAGGGGCATCACCAGGAAGTCGCTCATGGCATAAAGATCGCGCAGCTCAAACTGGGTGAAGCGCTGCACCGTCACGTTGGGCGGGATTGCCTGGCCTTCGGTGCTGTCGGCGCGTTTGGACCAGGGGCTGGCAGCGGCGATGATGACGTGTACATCCAGCCCCTTCACCGCTTCCATCAGGGTGGGATAGTCGCGAAATTCCAGGCCAACAGCACAAATGACGGGCACGTCGCCAGGCACGAGGGCGCGCAGCTTTTCCTGGGCGGCGCTTGCTTGCTGCGGCGCAAAAAAGTCGGCATCGACCATAAACGGGGTGAACACGACGCGCTCATCCGGTACCTGCCAGCGTTCTTCGATGAACTGTTTTTGCCAGGTGGCATAGACAAAAAAGCGGTCAATGTGGGACTGGATTTTGAGCCGGTCGAAGAAGAGCATTTTCTTGCCTACGGAAAGGATGTGGCCGATGCTGAAGTGGAGCGGCCGTTTCCCGCGATCGGCAAACTTCAGCAGCGTAGCAAAGGGAATGCCGATTTGCTCGCCGTCGGTGAAGATGACGCGGTAGCGGCGGCGCTTTTGGTAGCAGGCCCAGGCCAGCAGGGCGTTGGCCCCGGCCAGCTTTTCGATGAGACGGCCGATTCGTCCCGTTTGCTGGCGCGCCGCCTGGTAATCGATCAGGTCGGCGTGAAAGGTGCGGGCCATGGCGATGTAGTCGGCTAACGGCCGTTGCCCATCGGCAATTTGGGCGTCGATGTCGGCCGGGATGTTGCCTGACACGGTGAGCAGTACGTCATTCATGAGTTGTGTTTTGCCTCGTTGATTTTTGCTTTGAGCAGCGCTAGCAGGCGTGTCGCATTTGTGGGCGCATCGTGGTCACGCTGCACCAACTGCTGTGCCCGTTGACCGTACGCCAGCCGCAGCTCCCGGTTCAGGATAAGCTGCCGCAGCGCAGCGGTGAGCGCCTGAGCGTTGTGTGGCGGCACCAGCAGCCCGGTTTGTTCATGCTGCACAATCTCGGGGATGGCGGCCACATCGGTGGAGATGAGCGGCAGCCCGGCCGCACCAGCCTCAGACAGCACCATTGGCAGGCAGTCGCCAAAGGTGGGCAGGCAGAAAATATCGCTTTGGTGGAACAGCTGCTTGAGTTCGGCGCTGTTAGGCTGCATCTGGTTGTAGACATGCACTCCCGGTTTGTCCGCGACGGCATCGCGGGTGACCAGGTGCAGCTCCAGGTTGGCCAGCGGCGATTCAGCCGCCTCGGCGCGCAGCTGGCGAAATGCCTCCAGCAGGAGCAATCCGCCTTTGCGTTCCAGGTTGCCCCCGACAAATAGAATTTTGACCGGACCAGATTCACTGCGGTGGTTGGTGGCGGGAGGGGTCCATTCGGCCGTATTCACCCCAGGGGGAATGACCATAATTTTTTCCGCGGGCACAAAATATTCATCAATCAGCCCCTGTTTGGCCCAGGCCGACCAGGTGACCAGGTGGCTGGCGGCCCGGTAGCAGGAGACGTTGAGTTCGTACTTCTTTTGCTCCAGCCACGACGGCCCGGTTTCGTGTTCGTAGTACGCGCCGAGCCGGTCATACTGCCGGGGTGTGGCATCTAGCGATAAGATCGTGGGGATGTGGTGCAGCCATTTCTGGGCCAGGACGGCGGGCACCTGGGTGTGGAAAAAGAGGCCATCTACCGGTGCTTCCCGCTGCCAGCGGGCAATAGCCTGCCGCGCCTGGAGGCCCGCCTGGACGGTCCAGTTGCTTTTGTAAACGGGGATTTTGGCCGCCAGGCCCGTGGTTTGCCAGGCGGGCAGCGCCCACCGTGCCTTAATCTCCGGGTCGGTGGGCACGTTTTTGCGCAAATTTTCCCCGTGCGTCACGTGACCTAAAGCTTGTTCAACGATAAATCCAACTTCGTACATGTACCATTCCTGCCTGTGGTGTCCCAATTCGTTAAGTTTGCCTTGACTGACTTACTGTTGGCCTGACGTCTAACAGGTAGCTAGAGGCTCATTTTAGGAATCCAGCGACAGCCGTAGCAGGGTTACTGAGTACGACGCAAAGGTGTACGAGAAAGGTCCATCGGTGATCTCCAGCGGCAGCGAGGGCGCGTTGGCGAAGTCGGGGTCCGGGCTGCTTTGGCCGTTGAAGGTGATGGTTTGGGCTTCGAGCGAGTCGCCGGTCAGCACATCTGCCAGGGCGCCGGTGATGCTTGGGCCATTTTCCAGCTGGATGGTGGTTGGGAGCGGATCGGCCGTTTTGTTGATGGCCAAAATGGAAATGGTGTTTTCATCTATCCGGCCCGCATACACGCTCAAGGTGGTGTCCGCCGGGAGCGAACTGGCAGCGGGCAGCAGTTCGCTGCCAAAACGCGACCAGAGTGTATAAGCAAAGTATTGAGGATAGGGCTCATACGTATCAAAATCTACGAGACCGTAGTCAGTGCCATTTTCAGGCTGTCCATTTGCCAGATCCCATTGTGTTGCTATGTCCACACTGCTACTTATCATCTGTCCTACAGTATCGGCCATGTACAAAGCGTTTAATAAACGCGTCATTAACTGGCCGTTATCCAGTTCTTGAATGGAAAACAGATTGTACTCAGTAATAGCAATAGGAACTTCTCGTCCCCCTGCATGTTGATCGAAAGCAGCGCGAACATCTGCCGTAATTGCGGGCCAGGTGTTGTGGGGCTGTGCTAGGGCTTCGGCAAAGGTAGATGGGGAATCATTGAAACCATAGTGGTGAATAATGTAAAAATCCATCACATTACCAGCGTCAACAATGACTTCGTTGCCCCAATTACTCCACTCGTTCTGAAAAGCAACCCCTACTGCTCCTACCAGGATAGATTGGTCAACAGCGCGCATGGCTTCTCGATACTCTAGAAAACCTTCTTTTTGATTGGCACCGCTGCCTATGCCATTGACATACTCGGCACCGTCACAAGTCCATACTTCTTCCCATCCGTATCCTGTACAATCAGCGCCACTGCTCTGTGTACCACCAAAAATTTCATTACCAATTTCGTAATACCGAATGCCAATTGGTTCAGGGTTGCCGTTAACGCTACGCAGTTGGGCCCAATCGCTCACTTTGCCCCAATCTCTGCCACGTACATCCACACCAATAACGTTGTCATCGTCAACTGCCCCATTGAAGAAAGCAACTAAGGCTGCTGCTTCTTTGGTTGTTCCATTCATGTTGATAGTATAAATACCTTCCAGGCCAGTATCGCGCAGAAAGTTGATGAAATCAGTTGGCCTTGCCGCCCAAGTCCAGTAGCATTCGGCCGTTTCATCGATGCCTTCGCCACCACGCTCACAGGCCAGCCAGTCGTAGTAGTTGCTCCAGCTACCACCAGGAAGCCGTATCAAGCTGACACCAGCACCCAGGGTACGGGCCTGAAACTCGGGATCATCTAGTCTGTCGTTTGCCAACCAGGCCGGCACATTGCTGCCTAGTATGAGAGGATTGATCGGGTTAGGGGTATCAGTCAGGTCGATGGTGATAGTAGATGCGGCCGTTTCTTCCAGAAGGGGCTCCTCAAGAGCATTTTCCCTAGTCGCACCTGCACTATCCGACTGGGTTGTTGGGATTTCTGTTGGTTCATCTACGACACCAGTCTCAGATATCGTTTCCGTGCTAATTTCCTCGATACTTTCAATCTGGCTTATGGGTTGACAGGCGTTACTAACACCAATAATAAGAAACAGAGAAAGAAATAGAGTTAGCATGAATCTGTTCTTGTTTTTCATTTTAAAACCTGTTTTATAGTTTGCTAAGCTTTTGAGTAGAAGTGGAGAAATAATATAGCACACAAGCAGTCATGTTTTTTCTAATTGCCCTCGCCCTAGACAAATTCCAACAAAACAAACATTTTGTTTGAAAATCTTCCTATAGTTTGCTTACAGAGCTTATTCACCTAGTTTATTAACAGAATCCCTTTGCGGCTTATTAAGACATTCTTCAGATTAACATCCAGCTAATGTTGGGTGCCTAGGGTGGGAGTGCTTAAACAAGCAAGTGCGTCTGCAAGGTTAATCACTAACAATTGTCTCGAAAGAGAGCAAAAGCTTTTTATCAAAAAAGATTGACAAAATTGTTCTTTATTGAAATAGGCCATTTTTCCTATATAAACAAACTTGTTTTATCTCTACAGTGCAAGCAACTAAGACTAAACAATGCCATCATCATGAGTGAAAATCTTTAATAGTGCAGTAGCAAGTCCTTGCTAAACCTCCCATTGGCACACAAGTTGTAACTTTTATCATGAGTAGTTCTCTCTTCTAAATTAGTGGAGATTAATAATCTTGGTTCAAAGCGTTCGTCAAAAAAATCTATTGTGTTTGTAGTTCAGTAGATAAGGAGAAAAGTAGCATAAATGAAGAGCATCACAAAACTGTTAAACTTTTTTTTGCTGGCCTATCTTATTACTTTAATCCAGTGCAGTGAGCAGGAAAAAGGGTTAACGCAGGATTCTGAGATAGTCTATCTTCCCACAGTGTCAAATGATTTTTCTAGCGTCGCCTGGGCCTTTGAGGAAACCTTTGACTTTGATCCGCCTGCTCCCTCTCAAACTTTGCTGCCCGATATTTTTGATTTTGCAGTTACTCACCGTGATAAGCAGTTCGAGCCGTTTGATACATACCTTGCCGACCATGGGCTTGATTGCAGCGGCCCTGATCCAAGTATAAGCCCATTGCCACAACATTTGGTTACCTCTTCTCATCTTAGCAATGGAAGTTCTCCAGATGAGAGCTTTTTTATCTGTAAAAATCACATGATGTCTTCGATGGGGGATATCGCTCTATATTCGGTTACAGCATTTTGGCCTCGTCAAGAGTTTGACTTCAGTCAAGGAGGAATCCTCGAATTTGATGTAAATATTAACGACAATCACCCGCGGAGCTGGTTTGAAGTGATGATTGTGCCACGTGAGGAATTAAAGATTGGTGCTGCTCACGAATGGCTGCCTATTGATGAGACTTATCCTAAAGATCGGTTTGTTTTCGAATTTGCTAACAATAAGCGATATATCCAGGTGGGATCCGGGGCGCTTGATCCAGAGGGGATCATTGTTGAAGAATCGGACTGGGACTATTGGTCAGGACACTATCCAAGCGATCCTGCTAACTTTGATAGACGCATCCGACGAACAATGCGGATAACCTTTTCAGATAACAAGTTGACTTGGGCGGTTGAAAAAGAAGATGGAACGTTTGATGAATTTGTGGTTTCTGTTCCTGGCGGACTGCCCTTTCAAAGAGGCCTGGTTGTTTTTAAAACACACGCCTATACGCCTGAGAAGGATGGTAATTTCAATACTTACACATTCCATTGGGATAACATTCGTTTCTCTGGACCAGTAGTTGGCCGATATGAAAGCTTCGAAGCCGAAGATGTTGTTTACCTGGAGGCAAATGGAGATCGGCAGATTGGGGAAACAGAAACTGTAAGTATTGACCTTCCTTATGTGGGTCCTAATCCAACCTTATTTGGCCAGGTTCACAAGCCATTGCAAGGTCAAGTTCTTTTAAGTATTAACGGTAATCCCAACATAGTTGTAAACCCTTATGATTACGTATCCGGTACCTGTTCTGCTGGAGGATGGAAATCATTTCAAATACCAATCGATCCAGATTTGTTGGTAGCGGGAAACAATACATTTAAATGGACAATTGGTCCTCGCCCCAACTGTGCTGAAAGTTGGCTTTGGGATGGGTTTTCAATTATGGGCTTAGAAGTACAGTTTGACATTCCCAACTAAATCATCATGAAAAGAAAGGGATTACGGCTGAATTTTATGCCGATAATAAGCGTTGATTTAACGGCATACTGCCTATGATAGACGTTGGTAAAAGACTTGCCCTTTTGCTTTTCTTGGATACCTCTCAAAGAGATATAGACATCCTACACTACTAAAGGCAAAAATGAAAGGTAATATGGGCAGGTGAAAGCGATCGGTTCCTAGAAATACGCTGTGCAAGGCACACCAATATAGAATCGATAATAACAGCAGTATACTTTGTGGGTGTTTCTTTTGAAAAAGACCTACCCTTATACCTATCATGGCAAGCACTAGAGCTCCTATATAATATACTTGGGCTAAGATTCTTAAAGTAGACCATAACCAAGCTGGAGTTTCACGAGCAGGACGCGAAATGTTTTCGAATACGCCTGAAACGTCATCCTGAAGAAAAAAACGAAGCTTGGAAGGGGTAAGCATAAAGGCTTTAAGAGGTTGATCTCTAATAAAATCCTTGGCTGCGCTCGAAAGTGCAGCATCGATTTGTGGCTCTGTCCAGTCTACGCCCACTAACCGATAAGCTTCCCAATCGTAAGAATAGCCTAAAACACGTTCTGTTATGCCACCAATATACTCTCCAGTTGAGCCTTCGTTAAAACTGATAGCCAGATTAAAGCCGCCATTTGTAGCTACAGGAATTACCTCGCCAAAAACCATGTAATTCCGATATGTCCATGGAGCAATAGTCAGCAGCGTAATAGCCGAGAATGCCAGTGTGTAGCTCATAGTACGAGTCAAAAGATGGCGGGTTAGGACAGCATAGAAAAAAAACATGGCTGGGTAAAAAAGAAATCCGGGGCGGGCCAGGATCGCTAAACCAAGGGAAGCGCCGGCTGGGAGCAGATATATCCATGAGCCCTTATTAAATGCATGGTAGATCATCAGTACGCACATCAGGCCGAACGCTGTCGCCATGTTTTCACTGGCCAATACTGCCGTATACATAATTAGGCTAGGCGCCAGAGCAACAAAGATAGAGGCTAATAAGCCCGCCTTTTTTGAAAAGATCCGGCAAACAAGTTCATAAGTTGCATAAACTGTTAAAGTCCCGAGCAAAACATTAATAATTTGCCCAACCCTAAAGGAACTACCTAAAATAAAGTACCCTAAGGAAAGTAATAGAGGATATCCAATGGGGCGAAATGCCGTAGGACCTGCTGTGCCTGCGTACCCTTCACCAGTTGAAATCCGGGTAGCCAGAAGATGGTAAGCAGAAAAGTCTTGAGCAGGCAAAGCGGGAGAGTATAAAATCCACCCCAACCGTGTGATAAACGCAACAGCTAGCACTACCATAATATAGCTTTTCGCCCCTCGTTTCAGCATGACCTCGCTCCTTTGTCGTCTTAGCTCGAGCTTCTTTGAGGTAGGCATCTATAAAAAGCCGCCCGAACCATTAATTTGTTTGTGGTTTACAAGAGAAGGGTCAGAATATAGTTGGCCTAATTCGGCTTGTATCAAACCAGCAAATGACGGTTATTCAAGGCAAACAAGCAGTCAAAACGATAAATTATAAATAATCCTCTATACGTCCGCACAAACAGACGGTCCTTCAGAAGGGTAAGTGAGCTTGCTGGGGGCATGTGCTAAGGCATTGGCGTAGCGCTCTCCTGTAATGGAGGCCTGTAAATCTCCTGGCCAACACTTAGAGGTTCGCCAGGAAGTATGCAATTTGCCTGCATTAACTCTTCTGGAGCAATACCACTTTGAATTGCTAAAGTTGAAATAGCATCGCCTGCTACGATTCGGTAGGTGTCCCATCCTGGCGGGGGTGTGACTACACACTCTACACTGGAATCTGATAGGGTTGGTGTGGGAGGTATTGTTGAGGTTGTAGATATTTCACTAGTAGAGCTCAAAGCTACTGTAGGAGTGAGTGTGCTTTCCAAAGATGTGGCACCTTCAGCTTCATCTTCACTGGGAGACGCTTGCCCGGAGTCTTCATCTGTAACCATTAAAACCGAAATATCATCCACATAAAAAGTATGAGTATAACCTTCATTATTTTTGATGTAAAAACCTGTGACATAGGTGTAGTCAGGATCATATATAAGATTATCAAGCAGCACTTCAACCTCGACCCACGTGTTTGGTGGAATGGTCTGATTTAATCCCAAATGGTAAAGACGCGTTTCAGAAAAGGGAAATTGGTCATCTATATAAGCTGATGTATCATCGGCCATATAGTAAGGAAGTTCATCGCTGCCCACTATTGTAAATGCAAGGTCTTCCAGCTCTAGAAAGCTCTCGCCACCATTTATCCAGAAGTAAATAGCAATGATCCTATCCTGTAAATACTGTTGATCGGCGTTCTTATTTACTACAAAATATTGGGTAGAAAAGTCTTCAGAAGGAGTAATTGATATTGAATAACGGCCGTTATGAACTACAGCTGTATCAGCAAGGTTTGCCTCAATATTTTCTCCTTCCAACGCCAGCCAATCAGAACTAAGCTCGTCATCATAAACTACAACATTCTTTACTTCACTTTGTGACAAATCGAGTAAGGGGTTTGGCGTTACTTCCGAGGTTGGTGAAGAATCAACGGAAACATTTTTCGTCAAGGTAGGTTGAATTCTTACTGGAGTGGATGATTCTAATAGAAAAAATGGATGAATCGTTGGTGTCGGTAAACCAGAAGAAGCTGCTGGTTCAACCTCCGTTCCCGAAGGGAGACAACCCCCTAACACTAAAAATACACAGAGTTCTATGACCAATACTGAACGGATCAAAGCTGCCACCTTAATTCCAAGAAAAGCTGCACTTAATTAAATTTCACTGCCTGTCTGAGCGCACGAAAGAACGCTTTTCTTCCCCCCAGTTCATCCGATATACCTTGATAATACTTTAAATTATAGATACCGCTACACAACATGATTGCCAACCGGTGCTTATTACGGCTGTAGGCCCTTTCTACATTCGATTTCATTTGGGCTATCAGTAGATGGCTGAGTCGAGGACGGTCCAATAGTAACCATGTTAATATTTGAATAAACAAATGCCGCTGCAGAAACTCTCGAAACACTTGAGGCAGCAGCCACTGCTGCCCTTTTTGCGTGTTAAAGATAACGTCGTTACGGCCGTAAGTGTAAGCAATTGTTGACCAGGATTCAAAACTGCGCTCGGCAAAGTGAAAGCCTACAGCCTGAGAATTAAAAGCAAAATGCAGCCCTTTGTCATTTAGTCGGTAAGCTAACTCTAGATCTTCTGCTCGACGAAAAGCAGGATCAAAGCCACCAACCTCAATAATGTGTTTCCGTTTTAAAGACGTGTTACCCGTGTAGAACTGCCTGGCGGTTGGCGCCCAATCACCGTTTTCCATGGCCTGGTATTGCTTCACCAGCATTGTTTGTTCATAGTTTACCCACGGAGACATCTCATAGTTGTCTGGCGTTATCATTGGGCCGATAACGACTTGAGAACCATTTCCTTGGTGAACTTTCATATGTTCATCAATGAAGGTTGGTATAGGGACAACATCATCATCAATAAATAGAATGTATTCCCCTGACGCCTTGGCGACTCCATTGTTACGTGCTGCTGCCGGCCCTTGATTTTGTTGGTCAATTGGCAGCAGGATCAAAGGGGTTTCTAAATTGGCCAGATATTTGTTGGTTCCATCTGTAGAACCATCTGACACTACCAAGACTTCAAACGCTTCAATAGGATAGGATTGGTTTTCCAGAGCCTTTAAGACAGATTTCAATCTTTCAATTCGATTGTAAGTAGGTAAAACAACACTGACTTTAATCATAAATCAATTTGTTAGCTAAGGTTATTTTGGGCAGCTAAACGATAATAGCGCATATAAAGCTCGGCAGAGCCAGTAAAAGACAATTCCCTTTCAATGAACTTTCGTGGTTCATATGTGTCTATACTAGCCCAAAACTTATCAAATGTTTCTGGGAAATGAGCGGCATCTTGGAATTTTTCTCCACACTGGGGCGAAAAATAAGGAACGGAGGTCGCTGCAATTGGATTTGGATCAAATTTTGGCCGCCGAGGATCCAGCCAGTAACCATTATCCCAGGCAAGAACCGGAACATTAGAAGTCAACGCTTCCTGGTATGCCATTCCCTGGGTTTCATGCTCACACAAAAAGATCATGGCTTTCGACTGGTTTAGCGCAGATCGATAAGCGAGATGATCATATCTTCCATAACGAATTATCGTATATTTTAAGCCATGACTGTTCAAGTAGCTTTTTATTGGATTGATAAGTTCGGCTTCATATTGTTCCCGGTTCCATCGGACTTTGTCGTAGATCAAAATGTCGTATGCTTTTTCGTAGTTTCTGGTATCAGCCCATTTGGAAACGTCCATGCCTGCATACCAAAATACAACACTGTCTCCGTAGTATGGCTGAAACATATCTATGATCCACTGAGATGTAAGGACATAGAACTTGAACCGAGAATCTTTCATGATGTGGGGAGCTTCAAGAGGATGATCATGAAGACAGGGGCCAAGCACTGCCGGGTTAGGTAAAGACCAATTGTTTAACAGGTGAGGATAACCTACCAGACCTACGGGATAGTCAGGATTTTTTTTTGCTAGTCGGTAGTTATTAAGATGTACGGTATACCCCTGCAATTCTAGAGACTTTATCAAGAGTTGGTACCATACGTAAAAACCGCTTACTTTTTGGGTTTTCTTAAATGTATGGTAGACGGGACGCAACATCCTCTTAATATATCTATCACCTGCAAAAAAAGAATCTTTTTCAAAATCTTTATAAAACAATAAAACGTCTTTGCCCAATTTAAGGGACCTTGTATCTCTCATATCTTCCTGTCAATAATAGCGATTGCCAGCGTTTCGGCCGTTTAATGAGCTTATAGCAGCCTGCTCCCATGCAATCCCTACGCAGTTAACTGTTTGTTACCAATGGGCTTTAATAAATCACCCTCTGTTTGATACTCGCTTATGCAGCGATGGTAAGCCGCCAAGAAGCTCTTCAGGCGAACAATGTCGAACGGTAATCTATAGGGACGATAATGCGTTAACCAACTAAGCAATCTTCTTCTGATGGTGTGCTTTTTCCACTCTTCCCCTCTTGGATCCCCCATCAGATGGAGTTTTCCTGCCAGGCCGCCATTCCCATAAGCATAGTTGAATGTATGTTTTAGAATCGCCTGATACCCATAGCGGTAGCCGTGCTTGTGAAGCACAGTTACCTTAGGCGTTGTCATCATTATTACTGCTCGCTTTTCTAGACGCAGCATGTAATCTGTTTCTCCCGCTGCTGGGAATATCGTGCCTGAGCCAATAAATTCATCAAATGGTCCCGTCGCTAGAGCAACATCACGTTTGAAACTTACATTGGCTCCAATCCAGTTAAAATTCGATGGGGGGGTAAAGTTCGACAACATTGGATCATATATTACTTCACCTGGATTAACATTTGGGCAAACTCCCAGCCACTTTTCTTTCTTAGGAGGGATGACGCTGCCGCCAAGCAAACTTATCTGAGGGTTTTTGTCATAGTATTGAATAATCGTTGTTAGCCAGTCAGGTTGGGCTTCGCAGTCATCATCTAGCAGTGAAACAATTTCACCCTGAGCTGACTGAATACCAGCATTTACAGCATAACTATGACCCTCATTATCCGAATGTACGTATCGAATTCGGGAATCACGTAGAGAAAAGTCTTCAGCAAGCGTAAGGACTTTCGACACTCTTTCTTTTTCTGGATTGCCTTGACCAACGACCAAAAGCTCCCAATCTCTAAAATTTTGGTTTAGTAGAGAACTGATAGGTGTCGATAATGTGTCAGGACGGTAGGCAGGAATTACAATACTTAATCTGGTCATCTTTTTTCCGTTACAAATCTAAGGTTTCACATCAAGGAATTTAGTTTGATGATAATGTTTGTTTATTTGCTCTTATGGATATTTTTTATCTATGCTAACACGTAGTTTAACTTGCTCCTTATCTCTTCGGCGTGATTTACACACACTCGAATGATCTGGCAAATATCTTTTATTTCATTTTCTGATACGGCCGTTCCATTAGGTAAAGCAAGAACACAAGCACTCAGCCTTTCGGTTTCGGGGAGGTCAAGGTTGCTATAAGATTCATCACTTGCATAGGGCCCTGCTCGATGGCAGCCTGGGTGGAAATATCGGCGAGCCAAAACGTTTTCACTGTACAGAATTTTCATTAAATCGTCTCGTTTTAGGCCACATTTTTGTTCGTCAATTTCCAAAATGATGTACTGATAGTTATTTCGCTCTTTTGCATCATAGTCAATAACGTGAATTCCTGGCACATTAGCTAACTCCGCTACATAAGTTAAATAGTTCCGAGAATTTACGTTTATAAAATCATCCATACTGGCAAGCCCTGTTAATCCCATGGCCGCTGAAATCTCAGACATTTTGCCATTTGTACCTGCAAACGCAATATTATCGCTACAGTCATAACCAAAATTTCTCAATGCTCTTGCTTTTTCTGCTACCTGCTCATCGTTTGTAACTATTGCCCCGCCCTCAAAAGAGTTAAGGAACTTGGTGGCGTGGAAACTATATACTTCTGCATCGCCAAAATTGCCTAACATACGGCCCTCAAATGAACAACCGAATGCATGTGCTGCATCGAACAATAACTTGAGGTCGTGTTTACGGGCAATTTCCGTTAACGTTTGAATATCACACGGCCGTCCCCATAAATGTACGCCAACTATCCCCGTGGTTTGTTCAGAAATTAAAGCCTCAACTTTCGCAGGATCAATGTTATGGGTTTGCGGATCAACATCGCAAAAAACCGGTTTGATGCCTAGCCATTGCAAAGCGTGCGCCGTAGCAATAAATGTAAATGAAGGAACTATCACTTCTCCTTTCAAATCAAGCGAACGCGCAGCAATTTCCAAACCAAGAGTAGCGTTATTCACTGCAATGCAATGTTTTACACCTGTTAATTTGCAAATTTCCTCTTCCATTTCACGGACGTAAGGCCCGTCATTTGTTAGCCAACGTCTTTGCAAAATATCTTGCAGTCTTTCAAGTAATATGGATTCATCTCCGATATTCGGCCGTCCAACATGTAGTTTTTCAGAAAAGAAGGGTTCTCCTTGAAAAACTGCTAAGTCCTTATATGTTTTGCGTATTCTATTCATATGACTCACCTCAACCATGCACTGCAGTGCGCTTTAGAAAAGTTTTAATTTATTTAGTGGAACACAAACTTCTCGCGTTTTAGCTGCTTTGACGTTTGCCCAATTAAATTTGTGGATTTTTAAGGCTTCTCCGGCACAAGCAAAAGAGCGAAATTATAAAGCAATTACATAAATGATGAGAAAGGCAATTTTAAAAAGAATTTCCCCAAATTGCCCTACTTTTAATTAAGTACTGCCATCTAGTTCATCTAGTAAAAGAGGCACTTCTTCCAGGAAAAAGAGGGTACGAATGGAAGGTATTCCTAAATAGTGTCAAGCAACGTGTAATGAGGCTAATATTCAAAAAGTTTGTACTTCAAATCACCTAAAGTCCTATTCAACGTCATTTTTGGTGCTCCGCTTTCTGTTTGGGGGTGTGAACCCAATACGCGAATAGAAATTTCATCATAAAAATCAGTCAAGTTCTTTTTTTACAGTTGCTGGGACACCTGCAACGATGGTATTTGGAGGTACGTCTTTTGTTACTATTGCGCCCGCAGCCACTACAGAACCTGCACCAACAGTTACCCCAGGCAAAACCATACTGCGGGAACCTAGCCAGACACCATCTTCAATAGTAACCGGTTTGGCCAGTATGGGACCCAATCTATGAAATCGAGATCCTATTTCATGAGTGCTTGTCAGGATCATCACCTCGTGTCCCATTGAAACGAAGTTTCCAATCGTGAGGTTTTCGCCCACTTCCAAACTGCAACCAAAATTAAAAATGCAGTTTTCCCCAATTGTGAGGTTTTTATACAAATCTTTCATTCCAGTAATGGAAGGCATCCCAAAAAAGGTGGTTCCTTTACCAATTTGAAAACCTACTAAGCGTAATACTTGGGCTCGCCAGCGGCATCCTACGTAATAAGGAAGAGGAGCCGTAAGTAGATTGGCTATCCTGATTCGTGGATGAAGAAGGCTTATTTCCTCATAAACGACTTGCATTCTCATATAAAACAGATCCTAAAATACAATGGCATTATTTTAATTAGTGTTACGGCACATGAGTCTTATATTCCAGGTAAACGTGCCTGGTTTAAGAACAAAGCGATATTAAAGGCTAGACTCTTTAGCATCAGTTTGCTAGGCCCATCGCTTCGGCTGCATCTTTGTCGGTTGGGCAATAATGGGATCAAGCTTGTTAAGAATTCCCATTGCCAAACCAACATACAGCATGCTCTGGGGATCCCAAGACATATCTACATAGGCATAAAGAAAATGCATTACAATATATAAAAGCATTGTCAAAGCTATGGCACTAATATCTCCACCAGGCATCCGCAGCAGCACTTGTCCTCCTAATGCAATAGCCGATCCCACCAAAAACAGCATGGACAAAAATCCGCCAACACCAGCTTTCATCCAAATCCATAGAATAGAATTGTGAGTAATGTATTCCCAGAATTCAAAAAAGCTGATGTCAGGTAAAGGAACAATCATATAGAATTTATGACCAAACCCTACCCCGGTTAAAGGGGCCGAGTGAATCGTGAAGCTTGTGTTTATGTTTTCCAGTATTCTATAAAGGTCAGAACTTACGTCCTCGCCACTGGCCTGAGATGGGACGAGAATCGCTTTGATAGCCTGCACCGGCAGCCCCAAGGCACCACCCGCATTCCAAAACACACCAATGTACAAAACTCCGCCTATAGCTAACGGCGGCAGAATAAACCAGAATAAACGACGATTCTCAATAAAGAGAACTATCATCATGACGGCCAGAGCCACAGCCAGTGTTAAAAAAGCAGCGCGTCTTTGAGTAGCAATATAGGTAAAGAGAACAGGTGGCAGCATAAGTGGCAGCATGAAACGTTTTAGCAGAGAACCCTTGTAAAGCCAAAGGGCCAGGAACAAAACAAACAGCGTATTCATATGAATAGCTGCTGCATGTTCTGTAATGGATTGCACATTAAGATCTAAATTCAGAGTAAAAATGAAATAAAAAATCCCGCTAATTCCCTCAATAAACAAGGCAGCAATAAGAAACCAGATCAAATTGTTGATATGTTCTCGCGTGGTAATAAGATTGCTTACCAAGATTATCATTAGAGGGATATAGAAAATATAGCGGCCTTCCCAGATTGCAATTCTGAAGTCTCCGCCTGTGCCTAACCCGTAAACAAAGCCAAAAAGAATGAAAAGTGTAAACAACAATGCTGGCCAAAAAAGTGGGCCTTTATAAAAAGGGAAGTTCCGCCGCACGACGCCCTTACCAATCCAAGCGATAAGTATCAGCCCGATGTAAAATTCCATGGGGCTGATAATAATACTGTCACTTAAGTACAGAATAGATTCGGCACTCGACATGTTACTGACAAACGGGAACCAGGGCATTAAAACTGAATCTCCCATCAATCCTAACGAAAGTACCAAATATATACCGTAGCGAGGCTCATAAACAATAGCCGCCGCCCCAATTAGAAAGAGCAGCCAGGCTATCAAAGAAGGATCCGGTCCTCTTCTCACGCCCAAAAGGGCAACAACTCCTGAAAAGCTCAGCACAAAGAAAATCCAGGCAGCCAAAAACCATGTGTTACGAGATTTTTGTTGAGCTGAATTTCTTATGTGTATTTCTGAAAGAAGAATATCTAACATTTTTCTTTTTCAATAAAATCATGCTTGAATTTGGAAGACACTGTCAATTATTTAAATTTGATTGAGAAAGTAATAGGCAAACGTAATCGCCAAGCACAATAAGACAATAAAGACAAGACGAACTTTCGATCTATCCCTAAAAAGGAATACGGAACCCAAAAATGCGACTAGTAAAAAGGCTAAAAAAAGCTTCACGGATACCACTGCCTCAACAAAGCTAAGATCAAATATTTATTAACGGAGCTGGATCTTGGGGTATTAGATTCAGCAGCCGCGACGGTGTGCTCACCTTAACCTTGTTCATCACAACGCCTGCAAGTTGCAAATGACTGATTTCATCCAAGGCGAGGCGAGCGCTTTCTATTGAAGTTACTCCCTGATTTACTACCAAACAACACGCATTGGCCAATGAAGCTAGTGGAATGGCATCGTTTGTCGCCAGGAGAGCGGGGATATCAAAAATCAGATGGTCAAACATCTCGCTTAAATCTTCTATTATGCCTTTTAGACGAAGGTGGCGGGCCCATACGGGCCGTTGTCCTAGTGCCATCAGGCCAGAGGGAAGTAAGGTAAGATTTGGTTGACCTGTTCTTAAGAGGGCATCTTCCAAGGATAGTTCGTTTCTTAACACAGCAGCCAGTCCGGTATCTTTTGTGTTCAAATTTAAGGAAGAATCTGGCCACCACCAGTTCATTTCAACAACACAAATGTCAAGACTAAAATCGTGAGCCAAAGTGGTTGCCAAAGCCCGGGAAATATAGGTCACACCTTCCTGACGTAGGGGAGAAGCCAGAGCCAGCCGCTGCGGAAAACTGCCTTTGTACATTAAACGTGTTGCCATATAGCGCATGCTGTCTACTATTTCCGGTGGAAACTTCAAACTCATGTTTTCATTTTCGACGGCAAGCGTTAAGGGATCTGCCAGATCTGGATCTTGCTTTTTCGATTTAGGTGTTTTTTTGAACATTTTACGACTCTTTGATTATCCTGTTTTTGACAATTTAGGCTGCGGTTTTTGCACTCGTTTTGTTACTGCCTGACCGAGTTCCCTTATTAATAGCCAATCTTCTTTGGGAATAATACGCAAAACCAGGATCATACCCAGGTAGGTCATCACTCCAACCAATATGGGGATAAGAATAAATAAATCTTTTACCCACCAAACGGCGAATAACATTACTAGTCCAGCGATTACGGTCTTTACCGCAAATTTTGTGTTGTTCTTATTGAGCCAACCTTTGGGTAATAAACGTAAGGCAATTATGAACATGCCGACTTCGGTTACTATGTAGGCCAATGCTCCCCCAATTGCACCATTGGAAAAAGCAGTTTCACACCAGGGAATCAACAGAAAATCAAGAGGAATGGTAGCCAGGGTAGCGGCGGCCAGCACAAAACTCCAGGAATTCTGACGGTCAATAGAAATAAGGAATTGGCCCAACAAAATATTTTGATAGGTGAAGATTAATACGATTCCTCTGACCGCCAGAATAGGTGCGGTATTTGCAAACTCTTCCCCGAACAACCCAATAACTAGCGGACTGGAGATCGCGATCAAACCTAAACCAATAGGTACACTTAGCACAAAAAGCAAATCGAAGCTTTTTCCCATCAACCTTGGTAGTGAATTTGGGCTTGAACTGAACATACGAGACAATGCCGGGAAAACGGCCGTAAGAAAAACAGTGGGCACAAAGAGCAGTGTCCCAAAAAAACGATCTGCCACTCCATACCAGCCTACACCGTCTTCGTTAACTAGATGAGAAATGATTACTATGTCTAGCTGGCTGTAAACTATGATAAAAAACCCTACTCCAAAAAGAGGCAGACTATACTTTAACATCTCTTTACCCTGCCCCCAGGTAAAGCGTAGCTTAAAATCTTGTACTCTTCTAAGAAGTAAAAATTGAGTTAAAAAATTAACCAGGGATATCAAGACAAAGACTGAAACAATGACAATGAGCTTGTAACCCATCAGCAGCAGAATAATACTGATAACGGTCCCGATGGCCCTGCTCAACACATTGGCAATAGACTGAAAATCCATTCGCTCAAGCCCTTGTAGGGCCGCAGTCACCGAACCACCATATTGCCCTAACAAGCTGCTTATTCCAATAATATAGATGATGGTAAGTGTTTCACTGGGGTAGTCAAAAGCGCGCGCATAAAGAACCAGGCCAAAAAAGCCGATCAAGTGAAAAAAGGTGCGCACAACCATAGTTGTGCCTAATAAATCTCCTACCCGCTCTGGTCTACGAGCTATTTCTTTAATAAGAAGGGTGTCCATCCCAAAAGCAACTACTACACTAACTATTGACCATAATGACTCTGCCAGATGCAGCTTACCTATGGACGTAACCCCTAAGTATCGGGGCAAGAAAAGTGTAAGCAGCAAAGATAAACCCCAGGTAGCCAGCTGGGAAACCATCAAAACGCCGGCATTTTTGAGGATGGTGCGGCCGGTTCCTGTTTCCGCACTGTTCATCTTACGGCCTCTAAATCAGCCTCTGCTACTTCGTGCTGGCTGTCCTGTTTTTCAAATAAGGGGGCAAACGAGAACTGATCATCTTCCATGCCGTTCAGTACTGAGTCTTTATCTGTAGCGACACTGCTGTCATCAACTAAAGCGGTTTCAGCAGCCTTCACTTTTCTTCCGAAGCGAGATTTTTTACGTGACTTTGGTTGGGTTACGTCTGGCACTTGGGTAAGCGTGGGTAACTGCAAAACATAGTGTACGTCGATGGGAAACCTGATCGAACGATCAATCAGAACGGCACCAAGAATTCCACTCACGCTTAATATAACGCCTACAACAACAAAAACAATCATATTTACGGCCGTTTCCTTCAATGAGGTGCCTGGTTTATCGGGTATCTCGGGCGAATCAATAAGAAAATAAGTTTGCCGGACATCATTTTCAGTTTGGGCAGAAGCTAAACGCGCATTTTCATCCTTTTCCAAAACACTGGCATAGCGTGAGGCTGCCAAATCCACTTCTGCTTGTAATCGCTGAATTTGGAGCTCTTCGGTTGGCAGCCGCTCCCCTCTTAGCGGTGCCGGATGATTAACCAAATAATCGTTCAGCTCCTGGCGTGCATTATCTAAATCGCTTTTGTATTGTTGTACAAGGTCAACAAAAAAATCTTGAGCCGCTTGGCTTTCATTCTTGTCTGAATTGATCTTCCATTGAAGGTAAGTTTCAAATGCAGAACTGGCCAGCTGTTGCGCCAGAATCGGACTTTCATCCGAAGCAGAAATAAGAACCTGATTATCTCCTAAGGATTGAACCCATACATTTTCACGAACATTCTTCATTAACTCCCGAACACCAGCAGGCCCCACATCCATATCGGCTTCTAAATCCGTACGATCTATTACAGAACGAATAAATGCATCTGTTTGTAACAACTCACCAAATTCGTTTTTCGTTTCTTGAGCCGGCGTATTCCAGGTCAGCCTAGCGTCCCTTACCGAAGTTAAGGAGGCAAGGTAAGATTCCGATTGCACAAACACGATACCATCGGAAATATAAATAGGATCCGTAACAAAATAGAACGCTATTGCCGCTGCCGTCATTAAAACAATTGGAAATAAATACAGCCATCTATGGCGAAAATAGCTTTCTAATACACGAAGTAGCACAAGCCGGACCATGGTTGCTCCTTAAAAATACGTTCTTATAATCGCACGTACAATTATCATGTGATGTTCTTACAAGCATGCTTAATAGCTGTCGGCTCCAAAACCGAGCCTTCACAGCTATTTACTCTGGCAAAATAACAATATACGCCTTTGATGAATAGAGTTCACAAAGACATATGCAATTACTCTGTCAGGAATTATTTGGCCCAATGCATTGGGCTTACACCCTCAAAAGTTGAAACCAGCTCCCGTTGTGTCCCCAACTTTTCTGGATATTGCATAGCTAAAGCCAATTCAGTTATGTGAAGTGAGAAATCTGCCGACAAACGTGTCGGCCGGTTCATTTGAATTGACTCAGCCAATTCGGTTACTCCCCGAAAGTAATCCATTGTTTTGTCTGATTTATTGGCACGAGTGGTTCGTACTAAAGGCACTTTTTCCCGGGCCACCCCAAAAAGGTTTGATACAACGGGCCATTCTTCAATGCGCCGACCAATGGGTGTCTTCTGCTTATATACATTTGTTTCATAATCCCAGCAATCTTCAATGGTTAACACACCTTCTTCGCCAATCACGTGCATTGAGCGATTATGAGGTGCAATAATACTGCACGTCAAACGCGCCACTATATTATTTTCAAATTCCATAACACCAACGGAGAAATCCGATGTTAGTTTATCAAGCGGTGTGTCAGTTTGCTTGTCCCGAACTAAATTTTGCGAGAATGATGTAATTCGCTTCGCTGGTCCAAAAAAAGCAGCTAACCATGTCAAATAATAGCCAGCATGCTCCATGGTACACCCTACTTCAAACTCATCTTTCCACGGCCATGGAGCGCCAGACGAGCTAATCCATTGACGATAGCGTGTGCGATGAATCATGCCATCATCCATTTCGGCATAGGCTACAAAAACCTTTCCAATCTCATTGTTGCGTAAAACTTTCCAGGCAGTTTGAGCGGCTTCACCGAGTACGTTACATGGAGCTGAGGACAGATAGAGGTTTTTTTCGCGTGCTAAATCAACCAGCTCTACAGCGTGTTCGAACTCCATTGCGAGCGGTTTCTCGCAATAAACGTGTTTTCCCGCCCCTAATGCCGCTTTCGTTACTTCATAATGACTATGAGGGTTGGTCAGATTTACAACAATATCGACCTCAGAATCGTTAATCAGGTCATCAAGTGTTGGATAGATTTTTTCAATGCCATGATAAGCTGAAAACTGCTGGGCTCGAGTTAAATTCCGATCCATTATGCCAACGAGTTTTAATTCTGGATGGCGGCCGAGGGTATGCAAATAGAAATCAGCTACATAGCCACAGCCAACAATTGCAATTCGCACATCAACCTCCGAATTTACTAGTCCGTATTTCTACGGGGTAAAACAAATTCCACTGGTTACGTATTTCATCCATGGCTTGTAATATCCTTAAGGTTTCATCTAGCGGCATAATATCGCTTTCTAGCTTACCGTTTTGTAAGCAACGTTCCACTTCAGCTGCTTCATATTGATAACCATTGCCATCCACTGGTATGATAATGTCTGAGTTACGCACCCTGGATGTGATACTTCGTACTCCACGGTATATTTTGCGAATCCATTCAATCTGACCTGCCCGTCGTCTCACCTTTGACTGACTTCGGTTGTCTGAAAACACATCCAACTTCATGCGAGTAGGGCTGTATAATGGCTCATAAATTTGAAGCCGCCCTTTTTCCCCTTGCACAACCGCTTGATTGAAACTGTGCACCTGGTTTCCAGTAGAGAGTACTGCAAGCGATCCGTTTGGATAGCCAAAGATAAAAGCACCCATTTCATCTACACCAGTTTGCCCAATATGCAAGTAGCTTTTTATGGTCTCCGGTTTCCCTAAAAACCAGAAAGCTAAATTTATGGGATACACTCCTGCGTCGAGCAAGGCTCCACCACCTAGCTCTAGATTAAAAAACCGGTTTTCCCAACTGAAAGGTGATTTAAAGCCAAGCGTGGCATTAAATAGAAGGTTCTCCCCTAATGTATTCTCCGACACTGTTGCTTTTGCTTTTTGCATAAGCGGAATAAAACGCATCCACATTGCTTCCATGCAAAACACGCTTTTTTCTCTTGCTTTGTTAATTATGATTTGGGCCTCTTGTCCGTTTATAGCAAAAGGTTTTTCGACGAGAATCGCTTTACCAGCCTCAATGCAGTCTAGAGCTATTTCTTTATGAGTTGTATGCGGTGTGCCAATATAAACTACGTCAATGTCAGGATCATTGGCAAGGCTTTGATGTCCTACGTATGTTCGGGGAACTGTAAATTGGTCAGCAAATCTTTGGGCTGTGAGCTCTTGGCGGGAGCTGACTCCTAACAGTTGGGAACCAGGTAACAAACGCAATCCATCAGCAAAATGACCAGCAACCATGCCTGTACCAACTATTCCCCAACGAATCGGTTTAGTGTGTTTCATTATGTTTTCTTTTTTGAGAACGGTTGTGTAAAGGGATGCCTATTCATGCCAGATCAATTTACGGCCGTAAAAAGCTTCAGCATAATTCTCTGGTGCACGGGATTCAATGCCGCGTAAACGGAGGTTGGCCAAGAAGGTTTCCTCGGTGAACCAATGCTTGTTGGCCTGTGTCCCAAAGTGCTTCAGTAACAGTTGCACCTTTTGCTGGCACACTTCCCTGTCTAAATGCATAAAGAAGTTTGGTGCTCCCAAATCACCATCGTACTTTGGGACTTCATATTCCAGAATAAAATGGTCGCGATATGTGTTCCAGGTCAGGTCTGAGATGACGCGGTGATCTTGATGGCGATCGTCCCGAAAGTGAGTAAAAATTAGATCTGGCTCAACCAAGGATTTTAACGTTTCAAAGTATTCTTTAATGTCGGCACCAGTGTAAGGAAAAAAGCCATCTCGGAAATCTTTGACAAAGATTTGTTTTCCCTTTGCTTCTACGAGAAACGACTCCGCACTGGCTTTTGCTTCGTCTATACGGGAACCTTTGCCGCTAAAAACCACCCACGTTACGCTGATGTTCGGGTAGGCCTTTAAGAGTTTTAAAACAGTACCACCGCAGCCAATCTCTATGTCATCACTGTGTGCGCCAAGGCACAGCACCTGAACAATTTCTTTCCCTTGAATGTTTGGCAAAAACTTAAGCATGCTGATTCACTTTTGCTGTAAACGCATACCATTTCCATTCAAATGATAGGCCTTTAATACGCTTGCGCGATTCGCGTCAGCTTGCTGCCAGACAGCCCAAGGCGTTTCACCACGATCGTACATCGCGTCGAACATGCTCTTTTCCTTGAAGGTATCCATACATGCCCAGTAACCTGGGTGCTTATATGCCATCAGCTGCTGAGCGTCGATCAGTCGCTTAAATGGTTCATGAACCAACTCTTCACCATCTCGCATATAGTTAAAAATACTCTTTTTGAAGATAAAGAACCCGCCGTTGATCCATAAGCTTGATTGGCTGGCTGGTTCAATACTTTTTACGAGCTCATCATCAGCAACTTTTACAAGATGGAAGGATTGAGAAGGTTGAACAGCTAAAAAGCTTGCCACTTTTTGCTTTTCTTCAAAAAACGTCAGGTATTCATTCAGATCGACATTAGTTAGACCATCGCTGTAATTGGCCATAAAAACTTCATCTTCGCCCAGATACTTTTGCACGGCTTTAAGACGTTGACCAATGTTTGATTGCTGTCCTGTATCTACAAATGTTATCTTCCAGTCGGCCATATCCTCTTTATATAATTGAATATCCTGACCCCCATTTGAAAGAACAAAATCGTTAGAGAGACACTCGTTGTAGTTAAGAAAATAGTGCTTAATAATGTCGCCGCCGTACCCCAGGCACAGAATAAATTCGTTGTGACCGTAATGAGCATAGTACTTCATTAAGTGCCACATGATTGGCCGATAACCGATTTCGACCATGGGCTTAGGAATCGTAGTTGAATATTCCTTTAATCGTGTTCCTAACCCGCCACAAAAAAGTACAACTTTCATTTTTGCCTCCTGTACTGTTAACTCGATGATGTGTTGGCAATGTCATACATGGAAGAATAAAGCATCAATCCTTCAAAAAGGATTAACGAGCAAAGTGGCTGTCAGGTGTGCATAGGATTTGATTTTTCCGCATGTTCGCGCAGGAGATTAACTTGAATGAGCGCTAATGCTGCTTCTTTGATGATTGAGAAAGGCAAAGATGCTTTTTCAGCGATGTCCAATAGGGTATGCTCTCCATCAGCAAAATTCAGGACCCAAAGCAGCGCTGTTTCAATAAGTTTTGCATCTTTACTGCCGCCAAACGCGCCAGACAAACCTCTTTTGCCAAGTTGTGGCTCACCAAAAGGCTGGCAGTTAAATAAAATTTGATTGTTTTCAAGCACATCAAAAACAGCGATATACTTTTTCAAGGAGTCGGCCAGATAGATAGAACGAACAAAATCGAGGTTATCAGCTGATGTGTGATACTCAGGAAAACGGCCGTAACTTGTGCGGGTCAGGCTGCCGACGGGTAAGTTGATTCCTGGTGAACTGTATTGCCGTTCATCATAGCCAAAGGGAGAGAAGTCAAAGATAGTGTATGGCTCTTCTGAGTACTTTAATATATGCTCGACTGCGTGATCAATTTCAGCACGACCGGATCGACTCTTTTTATAAGTAGGATGACCCGGATCGCCCACACACGCCACCACTAATCCATGCTTAATCTTTTGAAGATGGTTTTTATTTAACGCCATCCAGGTGACAGAACCTATCGTGCTGGGAATAAATAGAAAGCGATACGAATAGCGCAAAGGCAAAGAGCTCAGATATTTGCCTAAAAAAGCGGTTACAACCATTCCTGATAAATTGTCATTACAAAGAGAAGGATGGCAGCAATGACACGAAATCAAGATCTCATCTTCTGATTCTCCCTGAATAAAGTATTCGCCATAAGTGAGGTGCCCTGGTTCTAGCGAGGTGTCAATAAAGACCTCATATTCTCCATCTTCAAGGTCTAGCAACTTTCGATGCTGTAAACAAAAGCCCCAGGTATTATTGAAGTACGATTTTTGGTAAGGTATCCAATCTGGATGGTCGGGAAGGGAGAACAAATGATTTTTTAGTTCAGGAAGGCACACTTTTTTGTGTACAGGAACACTGTAATTCACAATGTGAAGACTGGATTCCTGAAAATCTATTACTTTTTTACCTGCAGCATTTTTTACATAAGCATCCCGAATATTCCATTCTTTAGGCACTTCCCAGTCAAAGACTTGCGTTCCGGTAGGCACCTCTTGAATTTTTAATGGGATATGTTGGCAAATAATATGCAGCGACTGGCGAACGCCGTCGCCGGTTATACTGCGACAGAGCGGATACAGCTCCGTCATCAGCTGATGCATCTTAAGCCCAGCCTGCTCTCCATCAAGATTGTTTAACAAGTCTGATATGCTTCTGCTTAAACCCATTTTGGTTAATCCTCTTTGCCACAATCTTGAAATTTATTTTCATATACCAGTACTTGATTGTGTCCCCAGCCAATAGATAAGATGTCAAGATCACCATCGAGATCAATATCGACAACTTGTGCTCCATCGTGATGCTCATCACCCGTGTAAACTAAATGAGCTACCCACTTTGTCCCGGATCCGTCGACATTTTCAAAAACAAATAACTGAGCCTTATCAGGTTCGTTTAAATTGTGTTCGCCTGCAATGACGTCTAGATCTCCGTCATGATCCATATCGGCTACATCTAGACTCATTGGCCCAATAATGCTGTCGCTAATTACATGCTCCGTCCACGGAGACGTGACGTCAGAACCTTGAGCGTACCAAGCCAGCACTCCTTTTTCACTGATTGCTTCGTAGCCGACAAGAGCATCAAGCTTGCCATCCCCATTTAAATCAACCAGTTCATTTCGGTCTGGGCTTTTGTCAGTGCTAAAGAGAGTGAAATCAGTCCACTTATTGTTATCATTGCGGAGCCACTTCGTGCCAAGCAACAAATCATTATCGCCATCACCGTCAATATCACCCGAGCTTAAATCTTCGTCTTGCGATGTTTGGGATATCTTTTCCCAGGACCAAAAAGTTGCTGTAGGATTTTCCGGCACCAACAATCTCTGAATACCCTGGCCGCCCCCATGCCAGGAAAGCATGATTTCCAAAGCTGAATTCTGTTGAAAAGTATTACTGGCTACCCCTTGTAGAAAATCACCTTCTCCTTCCTCGATGTTATTAAAAATAGTGAAATTGCCTAAGCCATCATTTTGAGCCCATACAAAAGATGCATTGGCATCGGAGCCTACCCCTTGAGTTCCCAAAATGTCCAGGTCACCATCCCCGTCAAGATCAATAACATTGGCCATATTGTTAAGTAGATCGCCAATAGCGTGCCGAGTCCAGTGCGAGTAGGCGTTACCAGGATTAACATACCACCATTTACCCGTAATCACGTCGGGAAATTCATCTCCGTTCAAGTCACCTGATGAAATAAAAACTGCCTGCCAGGTTTTGTCTTCATCAATTTGGTGACGTTCCCACGATCCTAATGTTTCTTGACAGCTGAGGTTTTCCCAAAGCTCCACGGTATTTCCTTGCCAATTTGCACCAAACAAATCAATATCCCCGTCATTGTCTATGTCCATCAGGCGCATACTGTGAGAACCATCCGCCGACAAGACTTGTTTTGTCCAGGAAAGGCCATCTCCGCCATTGTTGAAGATACTGACTTCGTCTGGATCACTTCCTTGGGCCATTTCAGCAGTAACGATGTCTTGGTCATTATCATTATCAATATCTGCTATGCCCAGGTAATGATGCACGGCTTCGATATCGTCAACGACAATGTGCTCTGTCCAGAGAGTGATATCAACTGGATGACGTGGCGCTTCGAACCAGGAGAGCCGATAAGTTTGTCCTTCTAGCTCAGCTGGAGCAAGGGCAATGTCTAAGCGATCGTCATTATTAAGATCTCCGATTGCTATGAATGCATTTGGATGAAGCCAGCTGTTGGTATAAATATGTTCTTTCCAGCTGGCCATTATGTCGCCGGAATTTTGATACCAACGGCCGTTAACAATCACATCTTCCAAGCCATCGTTGTCAATATCGCCTACAGCTAGGCCCTCGCCATTAGGAACAGATATGGAATGATGTGTCCAAGCAAATGGTGAATCTTGCCTATAAAAATGTAGCTCATCCCCACTGCTGCCAAACTCTCCTTGGTTTCTGGCTACAGCATCTAAATCGCCATCACGGTCAAAATCGGATAACTCTAGATCGTGAAGAGGTCGATTATCGATCGTGAATACCGTCCAATCGGGATTTTGATACCAGCGTAATTCGTCGCCTGTTAAACTTACGTAGTCGGCATCTCCATCTTGATCGATGTCACCAACTTCGCCATCCGTACTGTGCCCACTGCCCGGAGCAATTACCTCCTTTTCCCAATCAGGATTCCTATACCAGACCAGCCCGCCATCATTAAAACCGCCGACAATAAGATCAATTAAGCCGTCTCCATTGAGATCTCCAACCGATTTTTGCCAAATTCCTTGCGGTCCATCGGTATCTATTATCTTGTGGTCAACCGGAACGATTGAGTTGGATACCTGGCTTTCTTCTTGATCCAGAAAGTTGAGTTTCTGCGTTAACGACTCTGCCCGAGAAATAATGTTGCAAGCGGGTAAAGAAGTGAAGAGCAGGAGCAGCAGAAGCCCAAATGACAGCCCGGCTCTCTCCATTTTGTGTTCAATATGCTTAATACTCCTTGCGAAAACTTTTACACGGCTTTTCATCATCAAGGTCACTTTGTAGGCTCCAGTCTGACATATTAGGAAGATTTTTGGGCTGCAATGTTGCCGGTATAGACAGGTTGATTTTTCACAGTACAACAGTTCAAATGAGGAAAGGTGGAACCATTACCCTATCATTTGAAACACGTTTTCATACTGCTCGTCGAGGGATGCTTTATATTCACTTGCCCTTTTGGCGACCTGGCAGATAATATCTGTGCGATTAGCCTCAAGAGATGAAAATTTCTCTTTTAATGCGTCCACTTCAAATTTCCCTATTTGCTCAAAATGATCCTTTTGGCCTACTTCTGTCATCAAGTCGTCAATTTTTTCTTGGTATGAAATCGCCAAAACGGGCTTATTCACTAATTGAGATAATAAAATGTTGTGAAAGCGAGAGGCGACGACGTAATCTAAAACCTTCAAATTAGCCATTAAGTCATCTACAGTGAGAATCGTAGGGCGAAGAAGGAACTCATCTAAATTGGTTGTATTTTTTTGCTTTAGTACCTCAATCAGGTCACTGATTACCAACTGATCAAAATGCACTTCGCCGGGCAAAAACATAATCGCATATTGCTTTTCCAAAAGCCAAAGCACGAACGTCGCCATCTTATCTAGATAATTGGCATAAAGTTCCTCATTGGATTCAGGCCAACAGCCCTCTCGGAAATAACCCATTGGACCAATTCCCACTATTTGCCTCGATGTGGCTACCTGTACGCCAGCCTGACCATCAACATTGAGTCCCCAACCTTGATCAGGGTAAATGGGATCGTCCCTCTTGTGGCCTATGCTTTGAATAAGCTGTTTAGAAAATTTGTCCCGAAATGATCGATAGTCGGCTAATGAAAGTGCGTATTTGAAAAAAGTTTTACTTAGAGAGGCATTGATGGGACCGGCCCCCACACTCACAAAGAGGAATTTTGCCCCTCGAATTTTTGCGATGATGCCCCACTTTAGCAAGGTGTACGGGGCGCTAAAAGGACCTCCGCCAGCCCAATAATCTTGAAGCGGCCCGCTGCCCGAGACGATTAATGCATCTATACCTTTTAAATTTGCGAACGCATCCCTAATAAGGCCGAACTCTATAGGTACACGCATTATCAACCGTTCAAGCGCGCGCAACTTAGGATTGGGATGAGACTTCAACCAATTACCTAGCTTATATAAACCTCTAGCATTTTCTGTAGTAGAGTCACTGGTTCTCGTGATGGGGAAACTCTTTATGCCATGTCTCGATTCTGTGTCGGCGGGATTTAAAGAAAACCCAAAAATTTCTGCATTTGGAACATACTCCCTGATACGTTGAACTACAGTTTCTTGAACGGCCGCGTCCCCTAAATTACCATAACCAAAAAACCCCATAATGCCGATTTTTTTTGATGCACTCCCTTTAGGCATTATTTCCTCCTAGTTTATTCGCGCTTTGGGTTGGTGCTTACGACAAGAATTCCGTATGAAACCAGATTTTCTTTTTAGGGCCAAGGCTAAACACCCAAAGACAAGGGCCTCAATCAAAATGCCGATCAGCAAGTAAAAAACACGAAAATTGCCGCTATTATTGGTTGAAAAAATAATTTCTAATAGCAACGATGGAACAACAATCCCGCTAGTCAACAATAATACATTGAGGAACTTACGTTTTACCTTGATCACTAAAAGTGCAAGCAAAACAGTAAATGGTGTCAATACTAGAAAATAAAAAAGTATCGAAAGCAGTCTAGATGTTAAAGCATTTACTTGAGCAACATTTGGACTAAAAAGTAATACCCCCAGAAAAGCACCTGGAATAACATCTATTTTGCTTGCCACTTTACTGTCGTTAATGAAAACCTGGGCCGATACACCGTCATATGTAATTACTAAGCGGTATGTGGCGTTGTTGATAAAAATATTTCGTACTGTCCATTGAGGTACAGTGCCGCTTTCTCCAGTGAAAGGTGCACGCACGCGCATAACCAAATCTGCCCCATTTTGGCCTATCACCAAGTTCTGTTGGAACGTATTTTCCCCAATCGATAGGATGCGGGCGGGACCATATTGATCAATGTTTAAGACAGTTACTGTTAAGAAAAGGGTAAACTCTGATGAGGCTAGCAGCCTCTTGTTTAAAGAGGTTACCGGTAATTCCGTCTCCAACCAATGTTTACCATCTAGTAAATTTGAGGAGGTGTCGACCAATGAGTCGTTTTCAAGACTTTTCCACTGAAGATGAGGCGAGTTGCCAACCTGATCAGATAACGAATTTACGCCTGTTATTGGGTAAAACGTAATCAGATGCTCCTGAGAAACTTGCTCAGCGTCTGAATGTGTAAAAAGGTCTTCGATCTCGTCCACCGAAAGAGCTCGATCGAAAAAGCCTAAATTATTTATTTCCCCCTGCCACGGCCGATCTTGGGTTTTTTCATTGCCGAGAACCAGATGAAAGTTGGTTTCCCAGTCCCCAAGCTGAAATCCGCTTTTGATCCAATAAGCTGAAAGCAAAAGAACTAGTAAGTAACCAAGTAGACCACCAGAGAGAAGCCGCGTATTTGTAATGATAGGCTTTACTCTTGCTAATAGCGACACACGTTTTTTGAATAACTGATAAAAGTAGTAACCAACTCCTGCACCAAATGTATTGCTCAGTATGTCAGATAAGGTGGCTGTTCGGTCGGGCAGAGCGAGCTGAAGAAATTCAACAAGCAGCGTTAACGTTAATCCTGCAGCAACAACCAAAGCGAAAGTGAGGCGCTTAATTTTTTTACTCTGCTGTTCAAGAATTTTAGTTAAGCCAAGGCTATAGGGTATGAAGAGTATGATATTAAGAGGTATATCTGAATATGGGCCAGCAGAGAGAGAATACCCACCTAAGTATTCAGAATTGGAAAGAGACGTAGTCTGAAAGTTAAACGGGTATAATGTCGTAAGAAAAACAATGATAATTCCCCCGAATAACATTATTAGGTGGGTATTTCTCCTGACCAACAAGATGATTCTCCAGACTGGGTTAAGGGAAAATGGTGACTTCGGGAATGGGCACCACAAACTGGCCACCCCATTCGCGAATAAACGCCATTTGCTTCATGATTTCATCTTTAAAGTTCCAGGGCAGGATAAAAACGTAATCTGGCTTCACTTCGGCAATACGGTCGGGATGGAAGATCGGAATGTGCGTGCCGGGCAAGAATTTGCCCTGCTTGTAGGGATTGCGATCAACCGTGAAGTCCAGAAAGTCGGTACGGATACCGCAGTAGTTGAGCAGCGTGTTGCCTTTACCGGGCGCGCCGTAGCCCACAACGGTTTTACCATCCTGCCTTGCTTGAATGAGGAAGGCCAGCAGTTTCCGCTTGGTTTCTTTGACCTGCTCGGCAAAGTTAGCGTAGCAGCTCATGTCGGTAAAGCCTGCGGCAATTTCACGTTGGCGCAGGGCAATGAGCCGGTCGGTGACGGGTTTCGTGGTGTCGTCGGCGTGACGGCCGTAAATGCGCAGCGATCCACCGTGGGTCGGCAGCTCCTCAACGTCGAAAAGGGTCATGCCGTGCCCGGCAAAAATCTTTTCGGCCGTGATCAGGCTGAAATAGGAGAAGTGCTCGTGATAGATGGTATCGAACTGGTTTTCTTCCATCAGCCGCATCAAATGCGGGAACTCAATGGTGATGACTCCCTGCGGCTTGAGCAAAATCTTCAAGCCACCCACAAAGTCGTTCAGATCTGGCACCTGGGCCAGGACGTTGTTACCAGCAATCAGGTCCGCCTGCTTGCCTTCCGCTGCCAGTTTCGTGGCGCATTCCACGCCAAAGAATTCAGTCAGGGTTGGCACACCAATCGCCTCGGCGGCTTTAGCCACGTTCAGCGCCGGTTCAATGCCCAACACCGGAATGCCTTTTTCCACAAAGTATTGCAGCAGATAGCCATCATTGCTGGCTACTTCCACCACAAAGCTGTTTTGGTCCAAGCGGAAGCGATCAATCATCTGGTGCGTGTAATTTTTTACGTGCTCCAACCAGGAGGTTGCGTACGACGAAAAGTAGGCGTACTCGGTGAAAATGTGTTCTGGGGTCACGTACTCTTCCAGCTGAACCAGGTAGCATTTATCGCAGACGTACACGTACAGCGGATAAAACGGCTCCATCTGGTTGAGCTGGTCCATGCTCAGGTAACTTTCACACAGCGGCGACATGCCCAGGTCCACAAAAGTGTGTTTTAAATGGTTGCCGCAGAAACGGCAGGTTGCCTTGCTAAAGGCTTCAAGCCCGGTGGTTCCAGCCAGAGCGGGCTTTGTTTCTATCGATTCCATAGATAACTCTCTTTTTACTGCAAAGATAAGGTAAGCTGCTTATGCTGGTTGCTTCTCACGCCAACGGAGGTCTTCTCCTAGACGGCCGCTTGCCAACAGCTGTTTGATATGCTCAATCCGCTTATAGCGCGGCCCTTCAAAATCTTCCCGCTTCAAGCCAACTTCCTGGTAGGCGGCATACAGCTGCTTCACACCCATTTCTACCGTCCACTGCGGTTTGAATTCCGGCAGCACACGGGCAATCTTATCGAAGTTTACCCGGTAGGTGCGTTTGTCTGGCCCGGCCCCTTCGGCATATTCGATGCGGCAGTCGGGCACGTGCGCTTGCACAATTTCCGCCAGTTCGCGAATGCGGTAGTTTTCATCATTGCGGCCCACGTTAAACGCCTGATTGTGGACCACTTCGCGCGGTGCGTTGAGCGTAGCAATAAAGGCCCGGCAAATGTCTTCGGCATGGACCAACGGCCGCCACGGCGTACCGTCGCTCATCATGTACACCAAACCAATGGTGTGAGCATACGCCACCAGGCTGTTCACCACCAGGTCAAAACGCGGCCGGGGCGAATGGCCATAAGCCGTGGCATTGCGCAAATAGGTGGGTGAAAAATCGTCGTCGGCCAGTTTTGCCAGGTCTTGTTCTACCAATACCTTAGAATGGCCATAGGGTGTTACGGGGTTAAACGTGGCTTCTTCGGTAAGGGCATCGTCACCGGCGGCGCCGTAGGTGCTGCACGAAGACGAGAACAGAAACCGGGTGGTGCCTGCCTGTTTGGCCAGTTCAGCCAGGCGTATCGAGGCCAGGTGATTGATCTCATAGGTCAACGCCGGGTTAAGATTACCAATTGGGTCGTTGGAAAGGCCGGCCAGGTGAAGCACGGCATCAAAGCCCAGCAAATCCGCCGGTGCCACATCGCGCATATCTTTTTGAATTTCTGGAATTTCCACCGGGGGGTCACCAAAGGCACATTCAGCGAAAATATCGCTGTCCATGCCGACAACCTCGTGGCCTTCTGCCAGCAGCATTGGCACCAAAATTGGACCAATATATCCTTTATGACCAGTTGTTAGTATCCGCATACTTCTTTTGCCTCCATTTTGGACTATGCATTAGCATATAAGATGCATAAATTAAGTCTTTAACCATTTTTAAACCGTTGATAAAAAACAGCCATTTACCCATAAATAAATAGCATCGGAATTTTTCATATGTAGAGATGGGCACTCGCTTAATTGTTCTGAAATAGTCCATAAACTGAATCCAAAATGGGAAAACGACCTTGCCACCAATATTTGGATCAAACCAAGCCATTCTCGTACGCCAATCCTGATAGACATTACCTGGATGAAACCGCTTAAAGAAAAGAGGTTCCTGTATCTCATGAAATTTTCCGTACAGGCTTAGCTCGCACATCAATGTGCGATCAGAGCCTGTATAGTTTTGTTGTAACTGTGTTTTACCAAAAATATCAGCCCGAATAACTCCGTAAGTTTCTTCACAAAAATCCCGTGAGCTGGCAATTGCAGCAAAACGTTCAAAGGTTTTATTTGATGATCCGTTGTTTCGACTGTTTACTTCTAGCTGATTGCCGTTTTCATCAATACTAACGACGTTGGAATAACAAACTACAACAGAGGGATTCGTTTCTAAAATATTTACACACTTCTCAATTAAATCGGGTGCACAAGTGTCATCGTATGATGCCCATCGAAAATATTTCCCTTTGGCCATTTTAAAAGTTAGATTGTGGTTGTTTGCACCACCAATATTTGTTAAATTTCGATGATACCGAACTCGCGGATCGCTTTCTGCATACTCCAGGCAAATCTCACGCGTTCTGTCAGTCGAAGCATTGTCACAAATAATAAGTTCAATATTTTTATAGGTCTGGGCGAGTAAAGAATCGATAGATTGCTTGAGGTATTTTTCACCATTATAGACAGGCAGACCAATACTTACCAGGGGGGGCAAGCTACTCATTTGGAGAATCTCCTTACACTTTCAAAGTTGCCGAATGGCTGAATGCTCGCAAAGATTTGCCGCTAGTTTCCCAAACTATCACAAAAATTAACGAAAAAGGAAATAGCTATGAGGTAATGATTTCCCTAACAACAAGTTTATCCTTTTAGCTTAAGCTATTACTTACGGGGGACTTTATATATAAATAGGGTGGTTCCGTTGATCTTCGCTAGAGTTTGCATCTACAGTAGTGCAGCGGTGGCTTAACTTCGAGTTGCCTTTTACTTACCTATTTCCTTGCTGGCATATCATTCTTTACAGTACTTATTTCGCTACTTTTTGCCGTCTTATTCCCCTCTTATACTTGCGATGCCAAACGATAGAAACGTTGAGTTATCAGAAGCGTTAGTGCACCCTTAATTGAATTCCTCTTCGTGAAAGCTGCGTGAATATTCCCCCTGGTGTAGTTAACCGGGCCAGGCTTAATTCCCGGAAAAAGTGGCGGCCAAGCTTAATGAAATAGGGGTTGAAAAAAGCAGAAATCACGAGGGCCAGCAGCAAGAAAACCAGGAGCCAGTCCAGGCGGTTATCGGTTTGCATAGACGGCTAATGATCCAGGGTAGGTGTGTTGGGCACCGGTTTGGCGGTAATGTGACGCAAGTTGTTGAGCGCGGTCAGCGAGATGACCACCGCCCCAATTAGCTCCAACGCTCCGTTGACGCGGAAGCCACCGGTAAATTGAGACAGCTCGGGTAGGGGAACGCCGTAAAAGGTAGCAATGCGGACTAAGATAAAGCGCAGAATGACCAAGAAGCCCAGAAAAATCAGCACGTAATGCCGCCAACTGCGCCTTACCAACCAGCTCAGGATAGCCACGGCCGTAACTCCCACGAGCCCGAATCCGGCCAAAAAGAGCACCTGCGCCGGCTGGCCATAGCCGTACCAGCCTTGTTCCCAGGCAATAGCTTTGACGACGGCCGTAAACCACGACTGCAAGTCCAACTGCTTGTTAATTCCCAGAAAAAATAAGACCGCGGCCATACCTAACCAGATTATCTGATGGACTCGTGAATTTCCGTCCTTGAAAATGCGCCGGGCAAACAGGGCGCACGCCAAGCAGCCTACCGCTGCTAGCAAGTAAAATGCCAACGTTAGCCAGCCCATTAACGTGGGATCGCCGAAATGCAGCTCAAAAGGAACAGAAGAGATCACCTTAAAAATAGACATAGTTGGTAACGTTAAGTTGCTTGCGATACTTGTGATAAACGGATGGATGTTGAGACGGCCGTCTTGCAACAAAAGAGGCTGGCTTTTCCTTTTTGGTGGTTGCCAACGGAAAACCCAGCCCAATATCGATCGCTTTACGGTTAATCAAACGGCTAATCGGCGAAGGCAGGCACCTGTAAACAATGCGTTACGGCATCATTCAGTTCGCGGGTGGTAATCGGCTGGGTCAGAATGGGGTGGTGACGCAGGCCATTCGACAGCAGCTTCAAATGATCGGTAATACTGGCTGTCATAACGATGATGGGCAGCTTGCTGAGCTGATCGTCAGCCTGAATCTTCTCCATCAAGGTCAGACCATCCATTTCCGGCATATTAATGTCGGTAATGATTAAATCGACTGGCATTTCCTTAAGTTTTGCCAGAGCTTCATACCCGTTAAGCGCCGTAACGACCTTGTGGTTGTTTCGCGCTAGCATGATACAAAGTAACCGATGAATCATTGGCATATCATCAACAATGAGTATATTAGCCATTACGATGTTCTCCGCTGTGATGATGAAGTGTTGATGAGAACTTCAAATTTTGTCCAATTTTGGGGACAGAAAAAAACCTGGTCGATCTAGTTGTGTTTCGGCAACTGGAAACCTGTCTCTGGTTAAAAACCTAGTCCCGCATCTGACTAATAGATTAAGAAGTCAAGCTTACAATCATGTTTAAGAAAGTGCTTGACGAGAAAATTTATAAGATCTGGTGGGCTAAGCAGCGTGGGTTGTGCGGAGTTGCTATTGTAACTTCCAGGTTACGGCAAATGGATGTATCAGGCGAGATTTTTCACCAGATACCACGAGTTTCCGTCCACAGTTGTGCAATAATCTACCTGGTCCATTAATTCCTGAACAAGGAATAGACCATAGCCACGGACTTGGGGTTCTTCAGGATTTGGTAGAGGGATGGAGGTATATTCGAAGGAACGGCCGTTGTCGAACAGCTCAATAACCAGCTGCGGGGGATTTATCAGCACGGTAAACACCATCTCAATACGACCGGGCAGGCCGCCATAAGCATGCTCAATAATGTTTGTGCACACTTCATGAACCGCCAGCTCAATATTGTACGCCAGGCTGTCGTCGCGGGTCAGCGAGCGGGCGTTTTTAATCAGACAGGAGACGCTGGGACCAATCATTTGCAGATACGCATGTGCCGCCGGCATCTCCACCCGAAGGATATCTGACACATTTGATGGCTCGTGGTGCTTTCTGGTCATACGTATTTGGCTCTCCTACTTGAGCTAGCTCTACTTGTTTGATTCACCGAGTTGATATTTTTTATATCCGGTCACCCGGAAAAAACAAGAGCAAAATATTGCGGCGATGCGCTTGTTTGCCTCAATTATCGGGTTGGTTTAAGAACTAAGACGGTCCGGTCATCGTCCTGGTAATGACCGTCATTAAAATCGTGAACAATGTCAAACAGCTTGTTGCTCAACTCTCTGGCCGTTTCTGCTCGTAAGGAGGATACGGCCGCTGCTAAACGCTCCAGACCAAACAGCTCCTCATCTGCATTGTGAACTTCGTAAAGCCCATCGGAGCCAACAATTAACACGTCGCACGGCTTCAGAAAAATGGTACGTTCTGTGGCCGTCGTTTTTGGCAGAATTCCCATCGGCTCGCTGTCGGCATCTATCAGCGAGGCTTTATCATTGTCCGGGCAGTAGATCACGGGGGAGTGGCCCGCATTGGCGTAGACCAGACGGCCGTTTGCCGGATCATACTGGCCGACAAACACCGTAGCAAACATGTTCACCCGGGTGAAGTCCTTGTAAAGCTCGCTGTTAACCTGCTCAATAATCTGGCCTGGGCTTAAGGCCGGGGCGCGCTGCATCCGATTGCGAGTCACGCTCAAGGTCATGGCCATCAACAAAGCAGAAGCGATCCCCTTGCCCGAGACATCCCCCACCACAAAGGTGAAGCAGCCGTTTGGATGTTGATAGTAGCCATAAAAATCTCCGCCGACGTGAGAAGCTGCTTTGGATGCGGCCCAAAAGTCCATGCCCTGTACCTCGGGCAGTTCCTGGGAAAAGAGCTGGGACTGAACGCGCTCTGCCAGTTCCATTTGCTGCCGCAGCCGGGCTTTATCCAGGCTGTCCTGGTAGGAAATCACATTTTCTACCTGGGCACCCGCATATTCAGCAATGATACGCGCCAGCTTGATGTCTGGCGTAGTAAAAGCGCCATCGACCTTGTTGACCATGCCGATGACGGCCGTTTTGGCAAACCGCATATCTACCGGCACCATTAAAATGTTGTTTACGTCGGGATGGTTTTCTACCTCCCGCAAGCACAAAAAACCGGCGCGCGATCGGACCAACTTCAAGAGAAAATCCGTAACGTCGTCAATTTCCAGCAATGTCACCGGGTGTTGGTAAAAGAGCAGCTGGCCTGTATTCAGCTCCAGCCAGATAAAAGTGCTTTCGGTGCTCATCAAATCGGCCGATTTAGCCAGCAGCGCCTCCAGCATCTCCTCCATATCCAGGTAACTGCGGGTGGTTTGGGTGAGCTGGTACAAGGCCCAAAATTGATCCTGTGTATCAACTAAAACGGCCGCAACGCTGTTCAATTCCTGCTCTTGCTGGAGCATCGCTTCTATGACCTGGCTCTCAACTTGCAGCAGCTGTCCGGCTTCTTCAGAATGAATGCCTCCTACTTGAAGTTCACCCAGGTAGACCCCATTGACAACAATTGGGGCTGTGAGATCGGCCGTATCACTCGCAAGTCGTTTTGGCCAGCTGGCCAGGGTGCGGTCTCCCTGGACCACAGCAAAAAATGTGGCCCCTGCATCTTGCCAGGCATCAGCCATCTTACTAAAAACCGGTTGCCGGTTAACAAGAATTGTTTCTAACACAAGCGCACGCCAGGTTACTGCGAGAAGGCAGAGATTGCATCTTCTTCCGCAGGGAATATCTCAAAAAACTTGTCCAGGCGTGTTAGTTCAAAAATAATCCGTACCTGCTGCTGCAAATTACAGATGTACAGATCCCCATCTTGCATTCTAGACTGCTTGGTACCCTGAACCAGTGTGGAAAGGCCGGTAGAATCAACAAAGTTCACGTTTTCCAGATTTACCACTACTTTGGCCGGAGATTGGGTTGTTGCTGAATCAATCCACTGTAAAACAGAATTAGCAGTTGTTGTGTCAAATCGCCCTGCCAACTCCAAAATTTGAATATCATTTACTTTTCTTTCCGTAATTTGCATACTTCTTGTCCTTAGTGGTTATCCGCAGAATAAGGGCGCCTATAGGCGCTGCGGAATTGTGCGGACGGCTTTGAGTAAGCGACCTGTTCATCAGATAAACTGATGTTGGTCGACTGCTTATTTACTTGTTCCAACAGGTTGCGGTGTGCGGTGGCGATGTTCCTGCCGCCCCATACGCCACCAGGCTGGCACGGTTTGCTTCAGAATTCTGAGGTCAACGCGCCAGGTGTGGGTGGCAATGTAATAGGTGTCCGCCACCAGTATACCTTCAATGCCGCCCAAAGCTTGAGTCTGTACAAACCATAAGCCTGTAACACCAGCCTTTCGTTCAAACCGTTTTTGGTGCCATTCTTCCTGAATAAAGCTAATTTCTGCTTCTGTCAGGGGTTTCACACCTACCAGGGCTAATTCCCCAGAGACAACGTTCCAAAGCTGAGGCAGCCGGTGGAAATTCCACCGCTCCAGCCAACGGCCGTATCCGGTTAACGCTCCCTGTTTGTTCCGGGTAACAAATTCCCACAGAAGAAGCGGCCTCGGTGTAAATGAGCTGTTGCGCCACGAAGATTGTATATCCGAATGATAGTAGGTGGTTCTGCTTAAAACTTTCCGCTGAGTGATCAATGACAGCAGCCCGATGAGCACCATCAACCAGCTTACGCTCAGCAGCAGGATAAGTGCGGTAAACTTTTCTAACAACTGGAATAACCCCGTGTCAGAAACGGTTTGGAAGGCGCGGCCCACCAAAAACTGGTCGGTGATTTGCACCGCCTGGCCGGTGGCAATGTCCACCACCTGGCCTTTGTTGACCAGCCGGTTTTCCAGATTGACCAGCTGGCCCACGTAGGTGCCGTTGAAGACGGCCGTATTCAAAATCGTCGCCTCTTCGTCAATGATGACATTGTTGCCGATAACGGCCGTTGGTCCCAACTGCACGCCCGCGCCCACGTAACAATTATCACCCACCACCACCGGCGGTTGAAGGCGGACATTGGGGTGAATCACCGTGTTGCGGCCAATCCAGATGCCCTCGGCCACGCGGCGGCTGCGCTGCCAGTATGGCTGCAAGGCAGGCTGCCCGTCAGGTACTGCTTGTTGAGTTCCGTTGCTGTTCCCATTGGTTAACAACAACTTCTGAAAATCCTGATAGGCGCTGAACGAGCCCAGCGCATTCCAATAGTCGTGACTCTCGCAGGCGCACACGGCAAGGCCTTTGTCCAGCAGCAGCGGAATGAGCTGGCTGTGAATGTCTATATGCTTCCCGGCTAGGATATGCTGGATGCATTCAGGGCTGAGGAGGTATAAGCCGGTGTCGTAATAGGAACGGCCGCTTCCCCCAGCCATCCCGCCAGGACACACCCGCCCCGCCGGGTCCACCATCAGCTGGCCGCTCTCGGCTGACCCTTCGGAGCTAACCAGCACGGTGAGGCACGCGCCGTGCGCCCGGTGAAACGCCACCAGCTTCTCTACATCAAAGTCAATCACCGTGTCGCCGGGCACCACCAGAAGCAGATCGTTACCCAGCACAGAAGCCGCCTGCCGGACGGCACCGCCGTTGCCTAAAGCCTTCCTTTGCAGCAAATAGTCCAGCTTGACGCCCCAGCGCTCTCCTTTGCCCAGGTAAGACTCAATGTGCCCGGCCTGGTTGTGCAGCGCCACCCAAATGTGCTTTTGATTTTGCCTGGCCAGCAGTTCCAGAGGGTAAAGCAGCAGCGGCCGATTGGCCACCGGCAGCAGGGGCGCAGGCACCATGTTTGTAACTGGCTGCAGTTTGTCGGATTCGCCTGTGGCTAACAGTAAGATTTGCACTGCTGTCGTTTCCTCTTTTTCGCCACTCCCGGAGTCGTGGATTTTCTAACAGGTGTTTCTGAAGAAAATAGGGATTTCTTCAGGATCTTAAACCGATTCTAGCTGCCCCATCGCCGAGGCAATATCTTTGTACAGCGAGAGGACTTTGTCAAACCGGACCAGCTGAATAACCCGGTTCACGTCCTCGGAGCAGTTGGCCAGGCGCACCTTGCCATTTTGCTCTTCGGCCAGCCGCTGGATTTTTACCAGGGCGGCCAGCCCCGCGCTGGCCAGGAACACCGTCGCGGCAAAGTCCAGGATCAGGAATGGGTTTTGCCGCAGGTGTGCCTCACATTGTTCAATCAAGGCGTTCGCGGTGTTGGCATCCAGCCGCCGTGCCACCTTGGCCACGGTCCACTGCGTGGTGCTTTTCTCTGCGGGCGCACTCGCTGCCTGATGTTGTGGCGCCGGTTCAGCATTCGTAACACGTTCCTCGCGCAGCATGGCAAAGGCCGCCTCAACCGAGGGAACCAACACAAAAAATGAGGCCAGCTTGAGCACCTCCAGGGTCCTTTTGATGTTTTCCGGCACGTGGGCCAGCAGCACCTCGCCCTGTTTGCTTCGCGCATCTTTGGTGAGGGCGACAAGGGAACCAACGGCCGTACTGTCCAAAAAGGTCACATTTTCCATGTTAATGATAACCGACGAGACTTCCGCCAGGGCCTCCTGGCCGGTGCGGTAAAAATCTTGGTGATTTTGAATGGTGATTTGACCCTGGAGATCGATGACGGCCGTTTCATGGTCCACAATCATAAAATTAGACTTCGGCAAAATCATCTCCGGCTGGTTCCCACTGCGCATTACCCACCACTGCCGGATGAAGAAATAACCAAAGCTGAATAAATCTAACACATACCGGCGCCACAATCTGCGCGGCTCCTGCGCCAGCCGGAACAGCCATTCCAGGCCGCTCTTTTGCATCCACTGCGGTGCCCGCGCCCGATGACCGGCAATAAAGTCCAGCGTAGCACCCACGCCAATCATCACCGGCACATTCACCTGGTGACGATACATGCCAATCCACTTTTCTTGCTTCGGATTGCCAAAAGCCACCAGCAAAATATCAGGGTTGGCCTGTCGGATATCTTGCACCACCTGAGCATTCATCTCCAAAACGGAACTGTAGGGCGGCGAATTCACCCCGGCAATAACCAGGTTGGGGAACTTCTCTTGCAACACGTCGGCCGCTTGTTGGGCAATGCCGGGTGCCGCGCCCAGTAAATAGAGTGAATACCCCTTTTGCGCCGCCCGTTCGGCCAGCATGGGAACAATGTCTGAACCAGCCACCCTTTCTTCCATTGGCAGGCCCAAGAGCCGTGATCCCCACACCAGCGGCATGCCATCGGGCATCAATAATTCCGAATCCTGTAGCAAAAAGCGCAGTTCAGGGTCAGACATCGCTTTAACAATAAAATCGGCATTCACCGTGGCAACTTGATGATTTTTGCCCGTTGCCCGGCCGATTTCCACAAACTCTTCCAGACGATCCAACGTTTCTTCCACATTCAGATCGTCAATGGGGATGCCTGAAATGACGATTAATTTTCGCATGTGATTGTTAGTAGGCTCCCTTGCCCGTAATGACGGCGGGTATTGTCTTTAACAGGATTTCCACGTCTTTCCACAAACTCTGCTCCTGAATGTACTGCAAGTCGAGCTCGATCCAACGTTTGAACTCCAGATCGCTTCGCCCGGAGACTTGTTGTAAGCCGGTAATGCCTGGAACCGCATCCAGCCGCTGCAGGTAGTCAAACTGATAATAAGCCACTTCTTCTGGCACGGCCGGGCGTGGACCAACCAGGCTCATTTCACCTTTCAAGACATTGATTAACTGTGGCAGCTCATCAATGCTCAGCTTGCGAATGATCCGCCCTACACGTGTAATGCGCGGATCGTTGCGCATTTTGAACACAATTTCGTCCGCTTCATTCTTTTCCATTAGCTCTTTTTTGCGAGCATCGGCATCTGTGTACATCGACCGGAATTTGTAGCAGTAAAACGGCTTGCCCCAACGGCCGACGCGTACCTGCTTGTAAAAAACGGGTCCTGAAGAGTCTAACTTGATGGCGAGTATAATGGGCAAGGCCACCAGCAGCGCAAACGGCATAAACAGCAGAACGATTGTCACATCAAACAGATACTTGATCCGTTCAACAAGCTTATACCGGATGACCCGGCTAATCATGCGCAGACGCATGCGCCGAATGGACAGAGATGACCGGTAAGTACGGTTGAGGAAAATCTCCGCCATACGAGCGGCTTTTCTTTCTTCCGCAGATGAGTCGGCTGTGTTAGGGTTGTTTAGGTTGTCCACAGAAACTCCACTTCGCTCGGCAGAGGTTTTGTAGGGCGTTTTCATTGAGACCTGATTATCGAGCATAAAACTAACCCTCGTTCCGCGTGGTTCGTACCCACTTTTGTTGCTCAAACCCAAACAAGATACGTACGTAATGCCATATCTTCCACAGGATGTACCCAGGCGCATAGATAAAAACACGGTAAACGGACCGTGGTGCATTGACCATCTTTAGACCTGCCAGAAGATAAAACACCTGACCTAACAAGGCACCGACGCTTAAAACAAGGCTGATCTTGCTCGGGCTGAAGGTTCTTATGGAGGAAGCCTGATTTCCTATCCCCTGAGATTCCACCAACCACCAGATCAAACTACCAAACAGTGAAATAATCGAAAGGCCGGCCAAAACTGAAAACGGCGGAATTAAGTGCTCCATAATGGCATCCCACAAAACAAATGCCTTTTGGGGATGGCGTAACTGGCGTGTGGATGCTTTGAACAGCTGGGGTACATATTTTTTTGCCATTTCCAGGCGGCCTTGCTCCCACCGTACATTTTGTGATCGGGCATCTGTCAATTTATCTGGCATTTCTGCCTGAATTTCGGCATCGGGGGCAAAAGTGACCCGCTCACCGGACAGAAGTAAGGCCATGTGCAGCTCAATGTCTTCGGTAACAGACGCGGACCAGGCATGCTCTTTCATCACATCGGCGGCAAATACCATGCCGTTCCCCTTTAGCCCTGCCGAGCCTCCCAAGATCATGCGTCCTTGCGGCCGCAGGTAGTGCAGCACGGCCAGGGCCGCATAGCGTAAACCGGCGCTAAAAGAACTTTCCGGATTCTGTACGGCGTAATAAGCCTGGATCACGCGCTCGCCGTTGTTCAGGCGGGCATTCATCACTGCCAGGAAGTTCGACGATACGATGGTGTCGGCATCCAGAATGACAATGGCATCGTGCGCGACATCTTTTTGCCACAGGTTCTCCAACAGCCATTGCAAAGCGTAGCCTTTGCCTTTTTGCTCGGTGTTCCACCGCTCATGCACAATGGCATCGTTTTGCCGGGCCAATTCGGCCGTTTTATCGGTGCAGTTATCGGCAATCACGTGAACGCTGTAGTGGGACTGGGGATATTCCAGAGCGTGAAGGTTCACCAGCAAACGGGGCAGGAGTTTTTCCTCGTTATGGGCGGGGATCAGGACCAAAAACTGATTTAGCTTTTTGCTTGCCCGAGGAATAGGCGTGTGCTTTGGGGCACGCCAGGCAGCCAAGGTCAGCAGCAGCAGGTATGAAACAAGGAGTGTAATGGTGGATTGCAGCATTAGCAGTCCACCTTGCAGTAATGAGTTCATTTGTTATATGCCATCCCAAAAATATAGATAACAACCAGCTTCACCTTTGTGCTTGATGAAGAAGAATGGAAAGAAAAATATTTGACCGGGCTGTTGTCCTTTTTCCCAGGCTGCGCCGTATCTTGAGATAATTTTAAGAAGTGACGCGACTGGCAAAGTGTGCTGATTGTTTAGGGGGGATCTCACCCGTTTGCAGTGTGATGATCCCTGGGATTTTGGGGGAAATGGCTTTATTGGCGTGCTTCATGCTTTGGTTAAGGAAATTTAACGGTAATTCTTGATAGACAGTTCATGCAAAAGCGGGAAAGTTTTTTATACAGAAATTCCGCTTTACCTTCTGACCAAAAATCACTCAATTTCTGGTCACTTTAGAAGTTGATGCCAAAAGCCAACCCCTGTCTTCCTGTACCATACAAAAAGCACTATAAGATGATTCTTATGAAGCACATTATTGTGGACTAAGCCTTACAACAGTTATTACGGCTGACCGGCCAATCCTCGTCTTAATAATTTTGTAACACAGGCACTGTCAGGCGGGGTAAAGAAGAATCTTTGCCAGGTGTGCTCACAACTATTTGTTTTTGACGCCAGATTGGAAACCAAGTCACAAATTGTTTTGGATCAACTCTCCCCGTGTTCCAAAACAAGTTCCTATTTAAACTATATCCAGGGCAGCCTCAGCTCCTTAGCCCGCTTGGTGTACTTCAAAATGCCTTGACGGCCGATTTCATACATATCTTCTTCGGCCACCAGCGCCTTAAACCAGGTATTGATCTCCGCCAGCGCTTCCTTCCAGGTAAAAACCGGCCGCCAGCCGAGACGGCCGTTTGCCTTTTCCCAACTCAGCCGCAGATAGTTGGTCTCCGCTTTGCTGTAATCGGGGTCGGTGTGGATCCATTCACCGCTGCCCCACAGGGAAACAAGCTCCTCAACAATCTCCTGGGCCGAAATACCTTTGATTTCCAACGGGCCAAAGTTCCACGCTTCGGCGAAGGATGGCCCTTCTTGCAGCAGCAGGTACCCCAGCCACAAATAGCCGCTCAGCGGTTCCAGAACGAGTTGCCACGGACGAACGCTCAGCGGGTTGCGAATTTCAATCGGTTTGCCCGCCATGAGCGCCTTCATGCTGTCTGGCACCAGGCGGAAGTCGGCAAAGTCGCCGCCGCCAATCACGTTGCCCGCCCGCGTAGAGGCAATGGCCACGCCGTGGCTGGCGTAGTTTTCCGGAGCAAAGTAGGTGGCCCGGTAAGAGGCAATCGCCAGTTCGGCCATTGCTTTGCTGGCGCTGTACGGGTCCAGCCCGCCCAGCCGGTCCGTTTCCCGGTAGCCCCACAGCCACTCTTCATTGTAATACACTTTGTCGGTGGTAATGCTCACCAGGGCCTGGACGCTGTTCGTTTGGCGAATGGCTTCCAGCATGTTCACCGTGCCAAAAGCGTTGGTTTCCATCGTCAGATGAGGCATCGTGAAGGCGTTGAGCACAACGGGTTGGGCTGCCAGGTGGAAAACGATGGATGGTTTGTGCATTTCCAGCACACCTTTCAACCGGTCGTAGTCGCGAATATCACCGCGAATATCGGTGATGTGCTGGCTCATGTTGCTGAGAATAAAGTTGCTGGGTTCGGTGGGAGGCTCTTCCAGGGCATAACCAACGACGTTGGCGCCCAGTTCCTTAAGCCACAGGGCCAGCCAGGAACCTTTGAAGCCCGTGTGACCGGTGACAAGCACGGTACGGCCGTCGTAAATGCCTCTAAACTGTGATTTCATAACTTAACTTCCTCGTATGATATGAAGTAACGGGATTACCCCGTTGACAATAAATTGAATCCCTGAGATGCTGACCTAAACAGCCAAGAGGAAATGCGCTTATTCCTTGTTGCCTTCCGCAGAAGGACTTCTTCCAAAGTATGCATCCCTCAGCCTGTTGGGAACTTCTAACCCGTATTCTGTTCACCCCAGCCAGGTTTCGGACAGCAGAACGATGGGCATTCATCTGGCTGGTCAAGTTCTCATACCACGAGGCTGCTGACCTCAACAGGACTCAGGGAATCAATCCTCTTTGGCGCAACAACCCCCATCGGAGGTGTTTATGTTCACAACAAGCGATTTACTCGTCGGGGTGGATATCCACCGCCGCAATAATGTGGTGCAGGTCATGAATGGCGTTGGCGATAGCCTGGCCAAACCGCAACATGTGGCCAACAATCGCCCCGGCACAGCCGCTCTCATTCAGCAGTTAGCTGACCTGGCGCAGGCAGGAGGCTTTGCCCATATCCACATCGCCGCTGAAGCCACCGGTAACTACTGGTTGCCCTTCTTCTGTGAACTAGAACAGTCGCCAGAGTTGGCTGCCTGGCCCGTCTCCCTCTATCCGTTCAACCCCAAGGTGATTCACAAATTCCGTCACTGCCTGGGCGATTGGGACAAGACCGATACCCTCGATGCCCTGGTCATTGCCGAGCGATTGCGTTTGGGCCGCCAGTTGCCGTATCCTTTTCAGATGGAAGAGCGCTACCTGCCGCTGCGCACGCTAACTCGTTATCGCTACCACCTGGTGGGCGAAGTGGTGCGCGTCAAGTCCTACGCACTGTCGCTGGTTTACCTTCAGGCCAGCGACTACACGGTTGACCGGGCTTTCAGCGACGTCTTTGGCAAGACCAGCCAAGCGGTTCTCAAGGAGTTCCCTTCTCTGGAAGCGGTGGCGGCCATGCCCTTTGACGACCTGGTTGAGTGGCTGGATGTGAAGGGTAAACGGCGCTTTGCTGACCCGCAGGACAATGCCCGCCGGTTACATCGCATTGCTCAGGACTCCTACCACCTACCGGAGCCGTGGTTGGCGGCCGTCAACACGGCGCTCAGCCTGAGCCTGCGTCACCTGACGGTATTAGAGCAACTGCTGACCCGTCTCGATTCAGCCATTGCCGACCTGATGACGCAGATTCCCAATTCGTTGACCACCATTCCCGGCATTGGCCCTGTTTTCGCCGCTGGCATCATCGCTGAAATTGGCGACCTGGCTCGTTTTGACTATCGTCATGAAAAGGTCGCCAGTTTTGCCGGTCTCAAGTGGTCTAAGCATCAGTCGGCCGACTTTACGGCGGAAGAAACACATCTCAAACGCACCGGGTCGGCTTACCTACGTTACTATCTTTGTGAAGCGGCTCAGTTGGTCAGAATGCACGATGCTGAGTACGGCGCTTTCTACCAGAAGAAGCATGACGAAGTCCGTCATCATCAACATAAGCGAGCCATTGTCCTGACCGCTCGCAAGCTCGTTCGGTTAGTTGTGCGGCTGCTGACGACCCATGAACCGTTCCGGGCCAGGCAGGTGCCTACTGGTTAGTGCGACAATAGCCAGCCTTTGCTGGTGAGCAGCTATATGACCTGCTATTCGATTGAAAAAGTTCAGAATGGCAGGTTTGCGGTAGCTTGCCTGCTTTTCGGCGAATTTGGGCTTGTTTTGCTCCTTGACATTTCACCGTATTACTTATCTAATTGCTACACAATCGTTCGGTGCTCCCACCAACCAACACAAAAATTAGCCAAAATGCGTCGCCAGCCGGTTGACAATGGAATTGCCAATGCTGATGGACGAAGTTGCTGCGGGTGACGGTGCGTTAACCACGTTGACAATACGCGGACTTTCCTGGAAAGCAAAGTCGTCCAGCATAGAGCCATCTGGCTTGATAGCCTGCGCCCGAATACCGGCCGGGGCCGGAATCATGTGCTCGCCGCGAATGTCTGGGACCAGTTTCTGCAGCGCCTTGACAAACGCCGCCTTGCTGGCCGAACGCCACATTTCGCCCAGTCCGGCACGCCAATATGTTCTGGCCATGCGGCGAAAGCCAGGGTAGCTAAGCGTTTCCCACAAATCGCCCACGTTGATGTCCAGCTTGTTGTACCCCTCGCGGGCGAAGGCGAGGACGGCGTTGGGGCCGCATTCCACCCCGCCATCAATCATGCGCGTCAGGTGTACGCCCAGGAAGGGGAATTCGGGATTGGGTACCGGGTAGATGAGCCCGTTGCACAGGTAACGGGCTTCTGGTTTGAGCTCAAAGTATTCGCCGCGAAATGGCACAATTTGCGCTGGCACGGTGTCGGCCGTCATGCGCGTCAGGCGGTCGGAGTGCAGGCCGGTGCAGTTGATGAGGAAGTCGGCCGTAAATTCGCCCTGGGTGGTTACGGCCGTAACCCTATCGCTCTGTTCTTGAATATCGTTCACCCGCGCATTGAGGATGATACGGCCGTTGTGCTCCTCAATAACCTCCGCAAACCGGGCAATCACCCGCTTGTAGTCCGTAATGGCTGCCTCCGGCACGTGAATGGCCGCAATGCCGTTGGCATGCGGTTCTAATTCGTGCAGCCTCGCTTGATCAATCAGCTGGCAGTCAACCCCATTGGCTTTGCCCCGCTCATAAATCATCTGCAGCGTGGCCAGTTCGCTCTCATCCACCGCCACAATCACTTTGCCCACCCGTTTGAAGGGAATACCTTCCCGTTCGCAAAACTGCTCCATCAACGCCTTGCCTTCACGGCAGTTTTGCGCTTTCAGCGAGCCAGGTTTGTAATAAATGCCGCTGTGCAGCACACCGGAGTTATGCCCTGTTTGGTGCGCCCCCAAGATCGTTTCTTTTTCTAAAACCGTAATGGATTTATCCGGATATTTTTGACTGAGGCTGTAACCTGTTCCCAGTCCAACAATGCCCCCGCCAAGAATAAGGATATCAGAATGTGTCATGGCCTGTATAAGCCCCCTTTGCACACGATAATGTTTTGTAAGCATAGATGACCGCCATAATACTACACTATTTAAAGAGAGTAACTAGCGTCATTTGCCTACGAACCACCATTACACTTTTCGCCCCAAAAACAGGGAAAGCTGGGCCAGAGAGGTGATGCGCAGCACTTTGTCCGGCAGCTGCAGCTGGCCACCTTCGTCAGCGCGATCGACCCAGATTCCTCCAGCAAACCCTCCATTGGTTACGGCCGCAATCGCATCCACCTCTAAATTGTCACCTACGTAGAGGCAGCGAGCCGGGTCTTGTCGCAGCCTGGCCGCCGCCTGCCGGAAGATGGTTTTGCTGGGCTTGTGCACACCCACTTCCTCGCTGACGGTTAGCCGTTCCTGGGGAATGATGTCGCCCAGAAGCTGTTTGATGGTTTGGCGCACGGAGGAGGAGTGGTTGGAGAGGATGCCCAGCTGGAGCTGGCGGGCTTTTAGCTGGCGCAGGGTGGGCAGGACATCGTCAAACAGGCGGTGGGGCAAACGGCCGTATCCCGCATATATCTCATAAGCAAAATTATAACTATCGTCTGAATGGCCCAGGCGGCGCAGCAGCTGGCGGTACAGCTGGATAATTTCCCGTTTTTTTTGCGGCCGCAGGGAAACAGCCACCGTACCGTGGGCAATATCAGCTTCCAGCGACGCCTGGGCTGCCGCCACATCGGCCTCGGTGCAGGCCACGCCATAGGTTTGAAAAAGCACCGCCGTGCGGGCAATGTGCGAAACGTCGAGTCCTAACGAGTAAGCGAGCGTGAAATCCCAATCGAAGAGTACGGCCGTAACAACTGCAAAATCTGGAGAAACGGTCATTTTTTGTCCTGTGTATGCATGATGTTCCTGTGGGCAATCATTGTACCCAGTTTGACGCGCCACACGCGTGAAGGTCACATCAAAATAACAAAAATGCGTGAGCGGAACGTAAATAATGCACCTGCCATACAATTCTTCCGTTTCTATACCTGTTGTCTCTATCGGGATACATTGAACCAACCACGGCCGTTTGCTAAGGTCCGTATTATGCAACCAAATGCGAAACAACACCCTTCCCGAATGGTAGCGATTGTAGGCGCGTTGGGGGCGGGTAAGGACGATTTGGCCCAATACCTTAGAGAGCGCTATGGAGTGGTGGTGGTTGAAGTGGGTGATTTCGCCCGTCAGCTGGCGGAAGAAGCCGATAAGGCGGAGCCAGCCACTTACGACAGTTCGGCGCAGCAGCTGGCCGAGCATGGGCCAGAATACGTCATCTACCGCCTGGTGGATGAGATACGCCAAAACGACGAATGGCAGGGCACCCCGTTGGTGATCACTGGCGTACAGACTCCGGCAGAGACGGCCGTTCTCCAGGAGCAGTTTGGTGATGACCTGCTGGTAGCCTACGTCAAGGTTGGCAGCCAGGCTGCCCGCTTTAACCGGGTGCAGCAGCGCGGCCGCCCCACGGAGCCCGAAGATTTTGAGGAATTTGTTGAGCAAGATGAATCGCTGAAGGATGACTTTGCCCTGCCGCACACGCAGGATAAGGCCGACGTGATCCTGTGGAACAGCGACTCGCTCGACGTGTTTTTTGGGCAGATTGAGACCCAAATCGTTCCCCACCTGATGCGCTACCCTTACAACCCCGCTGCCTAAGACTGTTTTGAGCGGTTACGGCCGTTCCCTTCACCTCCCCGAAAAACCTTATGAAACAAAACGTGACCCAAAAACTAATCGCCAGCCACCTGCTAGAAGGCAGCATGGAACCCGGCGCTGAAATTGGCCTGAAGGTTGACCAGACCCTGACGCAGGATGCCACCGGCACGATGGTTATGCTGGAGCTGGAAGCGATGAACCTGTCGCGCGTGAAGACGGAACTCTCGGCTCAGTACATCGACCATAACCTGATCCAGGCTGACTACCGCAACCCGGACGATCACCTCTTCCTGCGCAGCGCCTGCCAGAAGTTTGGCGTCTGGTACAGTCGCCCCGGCAACGGCGTCAGCCACCCGGTACACATGGAGCGATTTGGCGTACCCGGCAAAACGATGGTGGGTTCAGACAGCCACACGCCAGCGGCCGGTTCCCTGGGCATGTTGGCCCTGGGCGCAGGCGGGCTGGAAGTGGCCATGTCGATGGACGGTGCGCCGCTTTACCTCAACATGCCAGAAGTGCTGGGTGTACGCCTTACTGGGCAGCTGCCCGACTGGGTCAGCGCCAAGGACATCATTTTAGAGATGTTGCGCCGCTACGATGTCGATGGCGGGGTGGGCAAGATCATCGAATATTATGGCCCAGGTTTGCAGCACCTCACGGCGATGGACCGGCACGTCATCGCCAACATGGGCACGGAACTGGGGGCCACCACCACCGTTTTCCCCTCCGACGAAGCAGTGCGCCGCTTCATGCGCCAGCAGGGGCGAGAGGATCAATGGGTGGCGCTAACTGCCGACGAAGGCGCAACCTACGATCTTTACGAGGAAATCAACCTGGCCGAGCTGGAACCACTCATCGCCCTGCCCAGCAGTCCGGGCAAAGTGGTTCCCGTGCGCGAGGTGGCGGGCAGCGACATTTACCAGGCGTACATCGGCTCCTCGGCCAACCCTGGCTTGCGTGATTTTGCCGTGCCTGCGCTGGTGGTAGACGGCCGTCAAATCCACGACCGCGTCTCGTTTGATATCAACCCCAGCTCACGCCAGATTTTAGAGAACTTGATGGAGATGGGGCTGCTGGCCAAGCTGGTACATGCCGGGGCCCGTATCCACCAGGCGGGCTGCAACGGCTGCATCGGCATGGGGCAGGCCCCGGCTTCGGGGCGCATTAGCCTGCGCACGGTGCCGCGCAACTTCCCCGGCCGCTCCGGCACCAAGGAGGATGCCGTTTATTTGTGCAGTCCAGAGACGGCCGCTGCCGCCGCCCTCACCGGCAAAATCACCGACCCGCGTGAGCTGGACATGCCTTACCCCCGTTTTGAAGAGCCAGACAACATCATCATCAACGAGCAGATGCTGGTGCCCCCGCCGCCCGCCGGTGCCCACGTTGAGCTGGTGAAGGGGCCAAACATCCAGCCGCTGCCGCACTTCAAACCGCTGCCCGAGACGGTGGAAGGCAAGGCGCTCATCGTGGTGGGGGACGACATTTCTACCGACGAAATTATGCCCGCCGGGTCCAAGGTGTTGCCGTACCGCAGCAACATCCCCGAAATCAGCAAGTTTGTCTTCAACCAGCTCGACGAAGATTATTACGAGCGGGCGATGGCCCACCAGGAGCAGGGGCACTTTGTGGTGGGTGGTGACAACTACGGGCAGGGTTCCAGCCGGGAACACGCTGCCCTGGCGCCGCGCTACCTGGGCTTGCGGGCCGTGGTGGCCAAAAGCTTTGCCCGCATTCACTGGCAAAACCTGGTCAACTTTGGCATTTTGCCGCTCACCTTTGCCGAGGAGGCGGATTACGGCCGTATCGTCGAAGGCGATCTGCTCCAACTGCCCGATGTGGGCCAGACCATTCGCAGTAGCCACGAAGTGCGCCTGGTGAACAAAACCAGAGACGAATCGTACACGGTTGAGCATACCCTGTCGCCCCGGCAGGTGGAGATGGTGCTGGTCGGCGGGCAAATCAACCAGTTCCGCAAGCGGCATTAAGAAGTGGCACCGCAAAGGGCGCAGAGAACGCAAAGAGAACTAAAAAAATCTTTGCGGACTTTGCGGACTTTGCGGTTCATTCCTCTATAGGAGAAAACGCAAATGGACGAATTAGAATTTACCCTGGAATTGAACAGTGAAGATTTACCCAAAGCGGCCGAATACAAACTCTACGCCCAGGCCGAAGAGCGACTGCGCAGCCTGGCGGCCGATCACAACGATATGGTGGGGGCGGCCATCAACGTGCGGCGACCTGCTTCCGGGCAATCTGCCTTTTTGCATGAGGTGACCGTGGTGATTTACGGCCGTCCCGAGCACATCGCCGCCACCGAGAAAAATGCCTCGCCGGAGCAGGCGCTCAAAGGTGCGCTGGATGCCGCCGAGCGGCAAGTGCGCAAGCGGCGCAAAAAGCTGAAGGAGCGCTGGAAGCGGCCCGGTAACCATCCCGTCGAACAGGAAATCGGCGAGACGTACATTGCCGAAGAAGAAGACGTCAACGAAGACATTGAAGAAATCGAAGACGAACTCGACGAGACGTAAGTGACCGTCTAGATAGATTGGGCCACTCTCAAAGAGTGGCTCAATCTAAAAACTTTATGGCGTAGGGGTGCTTTCGGGGGTGGCTGTTTCGCTGGGAACGGCCGTTTCCGTTGGCGTGCTCTGCGTCGTGGGAGTGGCGGTGGCCGTAGGCTCGTTAGTAGACGTGGCGGTTGGCGTGGCTGTCGCGGTCGGCGTCTCCGTCGGTGTTGGGGTGACGGTTGGCGTGGGCTGGAGCAGCGTTACGGTAACACGCTCTTGCACGATGGCTCGATCTTCCTCCGGCGTGGTGGGATTGTCGGGGCCAAACAGCAGGACGCGAATGGTCAGCGGTCCAGAGTAGTTAAGCGACGATGTGTCCCAACTGGCCAGCGTACCATTTTCCACACTGATGTCCTGGCGCTCCCGCGCCAGTCCCCATCCTTCCGGATTGTTGCCAAAACCATACTCCACCTGGTAGCCCCCAAAACCCGGCGCGCTGACCGATCCCACAATTTCCACCGTGCCGCTCACCTCAGTGCCCGCTTCAGGCTGGGTGATGGTGATTTGCGGGCGGGGCGTGTTTTCGTCGCAGGCCTGTTCGGGCGGCAGGCGCAGCGGGATGGCAATGCCGCGGGCGCTGGCCCAGGCCTGCCCGGCGGCCGTATTTTGCAGCCAGTTTTGTGCAGCGGCTTCCTCACGTGCTCGGACCGTTTCGCCACCGCTGGTCAGCAGGGTAAAAAAGCTGGCCTGGTAGACATTTTCAGGGCAGAACTCGTTGGCCCGCAGCCCGGTCCACTGGTCGAGCTGCACCGTGCGGATGAAATCCTGCTCACTGCTCAGCGGCGGTTGGTCTTCGGCAAAGCGCTCGATGAGGCGGTTCGTACAGTCGCTGCCGGGGCGGGCGCCGGAGGCGCTGCAAATTTCGATGTCGACGACGCTGGACGGCCGACCAAAATCCACTGGCTGCCGGTTGGCCAGGTACTGCGTCATGAAGCTGTTCCAGATGGGTGTAGCCGTGCGCGAACCAGACTCACCGGGGGCCATTGGCTCGTTATTGGTGTTGCCGACCCAAACGGCCGTTACCACCTGCGGCGTATAGCCAATGGTCCACACATCGCGCACGTCGTTGCGCGTGGTGCCAGACGTGCCCGTTTTGGCCGCCACGCGATGCCCTGGAATAACCAGCCCATTGTTCACGCCAAACTCCGGTTGCCGCGCGTTGTTGTCTGACAAAATATCGCTGAGCAGATAGGCATGCGCCGGACGCACCACCTGGGTTACGGCCGGATCAGGCGCGGGCTGCTCAAACAAAATCTCACCAGCACTGTTTTCGATGCGGCGGATGGTGTAGGGTGGAATAAAGTTACCCTGGTTGGCCAGCGTGCCAAACGCGCCGGCCATCTCCAATGGGCTGATTTCGCCGCCGCCCAGAGCCAGGGCCAGGCCGTAGTTGCGCGGCGCGCCCTGCGCCACACAGCCCGGATCTTGCAGCGAGGTCAGCCCCACTTTTTGCACGTTGGCAATAAAGTTACACACGCCGACAAACTCCAGCGCTTTAACCGCCGGGATGTTGTAAGAGTTGCCGAGAGACGGCCGTAATCTTAACGGCCCATGAAACTCGTCATCATAATTTTTGGGTTCGTAGGGCGGATTGGCACCGTTGGGGAAGGTCGTGGGTACGTCCCAAATGAGCGTGGCAGGTGTCCACCCCTGCTCCATGGCCGTCAGGTACACCAGCGGCTTGATAGTCGAGCCAGGTTGGCGCGGTGCCAGGGCCATGTTCACCTGGCCGCTGATCGCCTCATCGTTAAAATCGACGCTGCCTACCAGGGCCAAAATCTCGCCGGTGTTCGGCTCCAGCACCACGATGGCGGCATTGTTGGCCCCGGCGGCGTTAATACTGGGGCGGGCATTGGCCAGTGTCGTTTCGGCCAGCTGCTGGGCGCTGGGGTCCAGCGTCGTTTGGATGCGCAGCCCGCCGCGGTAAATGGATTGGGCGCCCAGCAGTGCTTCCGCCTGCTGCAGCACGGTGACGGTGAAGTGCGGATAGGTGATCTCGCGCACCGGCGGCGTCATGCTGTAAATAAACGCGCCCATTTCGTTGAGGGCGGCCTGCGCCTCTTGGATCGTGATGTATCCTTCCGCTTCCATCAGGCTGAGCACCTGCGATTGACGGCCAATGGCAAGCTGTGGCGCGGTGTACGGGTCCCACAGCGCTGGTGCCTGGGGCAGCCCGGCCAGCAGTGACGCCTCGGCCAGGGTCAAATCGGCGGCTGATTTGTCAAAGTAAGTTTCAGCGGCCGCTTCGATGCCGTAGGCCAGGTTGCCGTAATAAATTTCATTCAAATATATTTCCAGGATTTCGTCTTTCTCGTAGTCCAGGTTCATCTCGGCGGCGAGAATGATTTCGCGCACCTTGCGGCGGAAGGTGCGTTCGGTACGTTCGTCTTCTTCCAGCAGGGTAGCGCGCACCACCTGCTGGGTAATGGTGCTGGCCCCGGAAACAGCTTCCCCTTCTCGCGCGGCCTGCAAAATGGCCCGGGCAATGGCTATCGTATCAAAGCCGAAATTTTCATAGAAGCGTGCATCTTCCGTGGCGATGGTGGCCTGGATGAGCAGCGGCGAGATTTGGTCCAGCGAGACGCGGGTGCGGTTGCCAATCGAGGGATCGGCCAGGGCAAACAGCTCGTTGCCGTTGCGGTCGTAGATGCGTGCCGTTTCAAAGGTACTGACACGGTTTTCCAGCTCGGCCACAGGCGGCAAGTCGCTGGCAATCACGCTGTAAGCGATGGCTAACCCGGCGGCGGTGAGGGCCACGGCCAGCACGCCCAGGACCAGGCTAATCACCACACCGCGGGCAAAGCAGCTGCTCCAGTTGCGGCGGCCGGGGGCCTGCCGTTTGGGACGAGGCTTGGGTTCCTGCCGGGGCATGGCCACCGGGCCGGTTGGCTGGACGGCCTGGCGCTGAGGTTGTGGCTGCGGCCGTCTGGGTTGGGTTGGCTGGGCAGGTTGGCGGCGCGGCGGCTGTTCCCGCTCTGGCCGTGGCTGAGTCGGTGTCTGGCGTACGGGCTGCCGCTGTACGGTGGGTTTGTCTGGCTTTTCTTCACGCCGGAAAACCTGCGTGGGCTGCTCGGAACGCGGCCGTTCCGGCGGTGGAATGGCCAGGTCTGGCTGTACCTCGGTGGCGTCGGGGTCCTCGATGGGCGGCCGGTTGATGGGGCGCAGCTTGGATGGCGTCAGGGGCAGCGGGGTGGGTTTGGGCCGGGCGGGTCGCACGGGGGGCAGTCCCTCGGTGTCTTCATCGTCGGGCAGGTTGATAGTGAGGGTTTGTTCGTCGTCGGCTGGGGTGGTGGGGGCATCGGTGGGTGCGGCCGTGGGAACGGCCGTATCCAACTCCTGTTTATCTTCTGCTTTCGGCTTCTCTTTAGCCGGTGGTTTCGGCCGTTGGCCAGCGCCGGGCTGGAGCACAATCGTTTCCGGCACGTCAGCATCGGACATCAAATCCAGCAGCGAAACGGTACCAAACGATTCTTCCTCTTCTGGCTTCGGCTGGGGTTTTTGTGTTTCTTCTTCAGGCTGTTCGGGATTCGGCCGTTTTTGCTCGTCACTCATAAATTTAATAAATAACCATTAACCAACAACAATTAACCATTGCCCTGGCTCTTAATCAACATCACCCAATCGCCCCGCTGGACGGCTTTGCCGTGCTGGTTGTAAACGGCATATTTCATGTTGATGGTGCCTCCACCCAGGCGCGGCAGCGCTTTTGTCTCGGTGATTTCCAGCACCACGTGAACCGTGTCGCCGATGAAAACCGGCAGACTAAACTTGGCGCTCAGCTCGCGGAAAGCCAGCACGGTGCCTTCGATGATGCCCGACTGCACCGCCAGCCCGGTGGCAATGGACTGCACCAGCAGCCCGTGGGCTACCCGCTGGCCGAAGCTGTCTTGGGCGGCAAACTCGGCGTCGGTGTGAATCTGGTTAAAGTCGCCCGACAGCCCGGCAAAGGTCACAATGTCGGCTTCGGTGATGGTGCGTGCGGCCGTTACAAGCTGATCGCCCACGGCAAACTGTTCAAAATAGCGGCCCCGTGGCTGGTAGGTGAGTTTGGTCATAGATGCTCCATCCAATCGTAGGGGCGCGTCGCCACGCGCCCCTATAACAAAATTACGATTCGTTCAGCGCCGCCAATTTCTCTGCTTCGTCGGCGATGATGAGGGCGTCGATGAACTGATCGATGTCGCCGTCCATGACGGCGGGCAGATTGTAGCTGCTCAGGCCAATGCGGTGGTCGGTCACGCGCCCCTGGGGATAGTTGTAGGTGCGGATTTTCTCGCTGCGGTCGCCGGTGCCCACCTGCGATTTACGGTTGGCGGCAACGGCCGTATGCTGCTTTTCTTCCTCAATTTCCTGCAAGCGGGCCTGGATGATGGCAATGCCCAGCTGCTTGTTTTGCGTCAGGCTGCGCTCCGACTGGATTTTCACAAACATGCCGGTGGGAATGTGCACGATGCGAGCGGCCGTTGCGTTCTTCTGCATGTGCTGTCCACCAGGACCGGAAGAAAATGTCGCCGTGATCTCTAAATCCTTGGGATCGATAGTGATGTCTACCTCGTCAATTTCCGGCATCACGGCCACGGTGGCTGTGCTGGTGTGAATGCGCCCCTGCGACTCCGTCTGCGGCACACGCTGCACACGGTGCACACCGCTCTCGTACTTAAACCGCGAATACGCCCCCTTGCCCTTCACCGAAAAGATCACTTCTTTGTAGCCGCCAACGCCGGTGCTGTTTTCTTCCAAAATGGTGGGCTTCCAGTTGCGCCCTTCGGCGTAGCGCATGTACATACGCAGCAGGTCGGCGGCAAAAATACCGGCTTCGTCCCCGCCCGCCCCGGCACGAATTTCCACAAAAACGTTGCGCTCATCACGCGGATCTTTGGGTATCAGCAGGCGGCGCATTTCGTGTTCCAGCGACTCAAGGCGAGCTTCCAGCGCTTCGATTTCCGCTTCGGCCAGGGCAGCCATTTCCTCATCTTCCAGCTCGGCCAATTCGCGGGTGTCGGCCAGCTCTTGCTCTACACGGGCGTACTCGCGGTAAGCCTCTACCAGCTCCTGCAGGTCCGAGCGCTCCTGGGCGAGGTCGGTGAGCTTCACGTGGTCGGCCAAAACGGCCGGATCCATCATTTGTCTTTCAATTTCGTCGTAGCGCATAACGACTTGTTTAATCTTATCTAGCATATTTTTAGGAGATTGGAGAGTGGAGATTAGAGAGTGGAGATGTTTTCAATCTCCACTCTCTATTCTCTGATCTCATTATTTCTCAAACGAGTTGAATTTTTTCTTGAGGGACTATTATAACTGATTCTTAGAGGTACGTCGCAAACCAGCGGATCATGTGGCTGAGGCGTTCGATGCGGCGGTCGGTGCGGCCAGCGCGGGAGAGACCGTGGGATTCCTCGGGGAAGAGGATGAGCTCGGAGTCCACACCAAGCTTGCGTAGAGCCACAAAGACCTGTTCGCCCTGCTCTTTGTCGCAGCGGAAGTCGTGCTCGCTGTGGATGAGCAGGGTGGGCGTTTTGGCGTTGCCGATGTAGGCGATGGGCGACTGCCGCCAGTAATTTTCCTGGTCGTCCCAGGGTGTTTTTTCGGCGCCAAAGAGATATTCAGCGCCGATGTTCATGTCGCTGGAGCCGTAGAAGCTGATGAAGTTGCTAACCACACGCTGGGCAACGGCCGCTTTAAAGCGATCCGTCTTGCCAATGATGAGCGTGGTCATGTAGCCGCCATAACTGCCGCCGGTCACGCCCATGCGTTTGGTGTCGATGTAGGGCAGTTTCTCCACGTAGTCGGCCCAGGCCATCACGTCTTCAAAGTCCACGGTACCCCAGCGGTTGTAGATCGCCCCGGCAAACGCTTCGCCGTAGCCCTGGCTGCCGCGTGGATTGCTCCAGTAAACCACATACCCCTGAGCGGCCAGCAGGTGCAGCTCGTGGAAGTAGGCACGGCCGTACTGCGTTTGCGGCCCGCCGTGAATCTCTAAAATCGAAGGGTATTTCTGGCTGGGGTCGAAGCCGGGCGGGGTCATGATCCAGCCGTGCAGGTCGGTGCCATCCTGGCTTTTGAACCACACCTCTTCAATCTTGCCGGTCTCGATTTCGGCCATCAACGCCTGGTTGAAATCGGTCAATGTTTTTGTCTCGCCGCTGGCAAGGTCGCGTACGCGCACCTGGGCCGGGCCGCTCAAATCGCCCCAGAGGTAAGCCACTTTTTCTTGGGCGTCGTCCAGCGAAAAGCTGCCCACCAGCCCCGGCTCATCAATGATACGCTCATAGCAAGGTTCGCCTGGCTCGGCGCTGAAGGCCAGCAGGGGCTGGTTGCCTTTTTCCGTGGCCATGGTGTAGAGCCTACGGCCGTCTGTCGACCAGGTTGGTGGGGTTTGCGGCGTGCCGCTGCCCACGTCGGTGAGGGTGGCGATGGAGAGGTGAAGATCGATCCCCGCGCTGAGATGGCGCACCTTGCCGCCGCTGGTGGGCACCATGTACAGACAGTCGTTTTGGTACCAGTGCCCTTTTTGCTTGCGGCCCATATAGGCAATCCAATTGCCGTCGGGTGAAATAGTGTGGTTAAACTTGCGCCCTTCCTGCGACGGAATAAGTTCCATTTCGCCGCCTTCCGCCGGGATCCGGTAAAGCTCGGTCTGGTCCCAGTTGATGTCTGGCTGGGGATCGCGGTTGGAGATGAAGATGAGGGAACGGCCGTCTGGCGTCCACTGCGGCTGTTCTTCATCAAACTTGTCGCCTTCGGTCAGTTGAACCGCTTCGCCGCTGTCGGCGTCGATGGTCCAGATATGCCACTTTTCCTCGGGCACATAGCCGCTGCCGTCGGCTTTGTAATTCAGCGTGGTGATGTGGCGGCTGACCACGCCCAGCATCTTCTTTTGCTCGTCTTTTTCGCGTTCGATGGCGGCCGGGTCTTTTTTGCGGAACTGAGTGGCGAAGGTACGGCCGTTTGGTGACCAAACAAACCCGGCAAAGCTGCCTTCCATCTGGCTCACAGGGCGGGCCTCGCCGCCGTTGAGTGGGATGATGTAGATTTGCGACTGCTTTTCGTCTTTGCGGTTGGAGAGGAAGGCGATGGAACGGCCGTCGGGCGACCAGCGCGGGTGGGTGTCATTGTGATCGCCGTAGGTGAATTGGCGCGCCGGGTGTTGACCATTGGTGGGTACTAACCACAGGTTGGTGTATTTTTTCTCCGTTTTGCGGTCTACCCGGGTGACGCCAAAAATAACCTGCTGGCCGTCAGGGGAAATTTGCGGGTCGGAGACAAGCTCAATTTTGTACAGATCTTCGGCGGTGATCAGCCGCTTTTCAGAGTGGGACATGATTCCTCCAGGGAAAAACCGCCGCCGAATGCCTGATCATCCACGAGCAACAACCCGGCGGGGTTGTGGTTTCAATCTATTTTTAAGGATAGGGAATGATAGCGCGGCTAGAAGGGCTCGGCCACTTTAACGGCCGTTTTTTCATCTTCGACGCGGTAGGCAGGCAGGATAAAGCTAAAGGTGCTGCCCTGGCCCGGTTCGCTTTCCAGGCCCACCTCGCCGCCCAGCTTTTCCATGATGCGCCGGATAATCGACAGCCCCAGCCCATGGCCGGTAACCCGCACCTGGCTGACCTTGGTGAAAGGGGTAAAGAGGAGAGGCTGCTTCTCTGGGGCAATACCCTGGCCGTTGTCGCGAATCCAGAAGCGGATACGGCCGTCTGCCAGCAGTTGACTGCCCATCTCAATGACCGGTGGACTTCCTCCATATTTCAGCGCGTTGCTGATGTAATTCTCCCATACCTCCTCAATCCAGGGTGCGTAGCCGCGCGCCACTTCCCATGAATCGGGCAAAATAATGCGTACCTTGTACTGCTCCATCATGAAGCGCAGGCGATCCATTGCCCCTAACACAACCTCTGCCATGTCCAGCGGATGAGTTTCTACGTCGTGTTTGCGTACGCTGGAAAGGATAAGCATTTCCTGGATGATACTGCTCATGCGATGGGCATTTTGCACCAGCAGCTGAAGCGCGCGGTCTCGTTCCGTGTGGGAAATATCCACAGCACTGGTTTGCAGCAGATCGGCAAAGCCCACCACCAGGGCCAGCGGATTTTGCAGATCATGGGCCACGGTGCGGTCGAACGCTTCCAACTCTTCATTCTGGATTTGCAGATCGGCGTTGGTCTGGCGCAGGGTCTCCACGAGTTTGGCGTTTTCGATGGCGATGGCGGCCGAGGCAGCCAGGGTTTTGGCATAGGAGATGTCTTGGGCCGAGAAACGGCCGTCCCGCTTGTTCACCACTTCCAGCACGCCCAACGTCCGGTTGCGCAGCTGCACCGGCACGGCCAGCAAGGAGGTGGTGACAAAACCGCTGCTGGAATCGATGTGGGGGTAGAAACGCGCATCGGCTGCCGGGTCGGCCACAATGGTAGCTTTGCTGGTGGCCGCTACCCAGCCGACTACGCCCTGGCCAGAGGCAACCTCCAGGCCCATCAATTTTTCATCTGTGCCGGGGTGAAAGGCGGCGCGGCAAATCAGGGTTTTTTGCTGCTCATCGGTCCACAGCCAGAGGGAGCTTCCCTCAGCGTGAATGATTTGCGCCGCCAGCTGCAGCAAATTTTCCATAACGGCCGCCGAATTCAGCGTGGCGGTTAATATCTGGCTGGCGCGGTTGAGCAGCAGCAGTTCCCGGTTGTGGCGAGTCAATTCACCCAGGTTTTTATCGTGTAGGGCGGTTGGGGCGGCGATGGGAATCACGGTAAGCAGCAGCTTGTTGGGCAGGTCGGGCAATGCTTCGATTTGCAGGTTAAACAGCTGGTCTGCGTGTATGTTGTCAGCGAAGTGGGCCTGGTGGTACACAAATGCACCGCTGGGCGCCTGCAAACAGGCCAAAATACGGTCCCGGTTTGCTTCAAGCTGGGGGAACAAATCAAACAAACAGAGGCCAGATAACGAACTGCGGTTAGACCACTGCCCTAGCTCTGGCGCGTAGCTGAGAATATTTAGTTGTTTATCGAGCGTGGCGTGAGCAATAATGCTTTTATGCTGCGAGGTGGCTACGCGTTCACTCTCCTGATACATGCAATAACCTATGTGCCCATTCGCAAAGAAGTTAACGGAATAGGCGAATGGGCTTAATGTAGCCGTTCGGTTCCGCAACTGTTATTTCACTTTCGACAAATGGCTACTATGTTGCCGCCAAAAAACCCTGGCAGTTTCTGCGACAGTACAAAGGCGAATTAGAAAGGTGAAACCGGCTTACAAAAAGACGATTCCACACTGTGTTGGTAGTTTCCTGGGGCAGGTCAGCCAAAAATCAGCTGTTGGCACAGTAAACATTTTCGACGATTTGCCTTACGTCGTCATGTTAGCATGTTTTCGGAATTCTGAGGAAAAAATTTGCCAAAAAAGGTGGTTATTTAGAACCATTGGGCCAGATCCAGGTCCCAAATTCGTATAATTTTGTCTTTTTCGCCCAGGGTGGCCAGCGTTGGCTGCGTAGGGTGAAAGGCCAGGCCGGCAAAGGCGAACTTGGAATGGGTTTCATCCAGAATGGCGATGGTTTCCCAACTGTCGGTGCGCCACAGGCGTACGGTGCTGTCGGCTGACTTGGTGACCAGCAGCTGCCCGTCGGCGGAAAAGGAAACGGCCGTTACCGGCTTCTTATGCGCTGTCAGGCTGGTGAGCAGCTCGCCGCTGGCCGTTTGCCACAGCAGCACGTCGCTGTCGTGCGAGGCCGAGGCCAAAATCTGGCCGTCGGGGGAAAGCGCCAGGTCCAGCACCTCGCCGCGATGGCCGCTGAAGGTTTGCCGGTTTTGCCCGGTGGCCAGGTCCCAGACCTTCACCCGGCTGTCGGCCGCCCCGGAAAAAAACGTGGCGCCGTCGCTGCTGACGGCCAGGCAGCCGATGCGACCTTTGTGGCCGGAGAGCACTTTTTCTTCGGTGTCGTTCTGCAGGTTCCAAATGCGAATGGTTTCGTCGTAGGCGCCGGAGATAGCGTAACGGCCGTCTGGCGTGGCCGCTACCGCGTAGATGTAGTCTGAATGGCCGCGCAGGGTACGCGACCGGTTTTCCCCGCTCACGGGCCACACTTTAAGGGCGTTTTTAGAGGCGGAGATGGCGAAACGGCCGTCGGCCGTAATCACCACCGTAAAAACAGAGCCACTGTACCCGTACAGCTCGCGTACTTCCTCGCCGGTTTCGGCATTCCAGATGCGAACCGTCTGGTCGTATGAAGCCGAGGCCAGCAGCTTGCCGTCTGGAGCCCAGGCCAGGCGGGTAACGGCGCGGTTATTGGCTTTGAGTGTATGCCGGAGCATGAATCCGGCAGGGCATGCTTGCACTCTCATGGCAACTCCTGTGTGCGACGTCTGACGTGATGTCTGTTCAGAAAGCAGTCCCAAGGGTTATTACACTACCAATAAATAATAAACCAGTACGGCCGCAGCGCCCCCCGCCACGGAAGCCAGAAAGTTCACCAAATCGTTGTTCATCCAGCGCCAGCCGCGCAACGGCCGTGTCGGTTGACCGCAGTGCAGCTTCTTTTCGGTCTCTTTCTGGCAGTGGCCACAGGTATAAATTTGCTGAACTGTGGCGCCTAACAAGCTGTCGAACAAGGAGCCAGCCAGCCCGCCAATGCCGCCCGTGATGAGAAGCCGGGCAATGTCCTCTTGCAAGAGCAGGCCGGTTGCCAGGCCAATGAGCAAGCCGCCAATGAAGGAAACGGCCGTGCCCAACAATGATATGCCGCCAGAAGTGCCCACCGGCACCAGTCGCCCCGTGGTGATGAGCCGGGGCGGGCGCTGGCTGAGTGTGCCTAATTCAGTGGCCCAGGTATCGGCCGTTACCGTAGCCATCGCGCCTAAAAAGAGCGGCAGCCAGAATGGCGATGGGAAAATGCCATGCAGCAGGGCAACAACAGCCCCTGCACCGCCGTTGGCCAAAACCTGCCCAAAGTCCCGGCGGTGACCCTTATCAAACTTTTCGGCCACGGCTTGTTTTTCACGTTCTTTGTAGTGGGACAGTAAGCTGGAGCTTATGAAAAAGAGCGCCAGCACCACACCCCAGACCCAACCGCCGAACCCGTAAATAATAGTGCCCACCACCAGCGCTCCCAAAGCACCTGAGACGGCCAGCGACCCACGCCAGTAGGCCAGGGCGGCTATCAGGCCGCTGAGGATGAATGCAAGAACGATTTGGTTGACCATGGACTATTCACAAAGTTTAAGGCGTTAGTTTACCAAAGCCATTGATGATTGGGTAGAGTCGGGCCGCGAAATGCTGCCTGCCTAAAGTGCGACGCACTTCTTGACAAGTCGTTTCGCCAAGTTTAAGAGGATCAAAGTGCGTCGCACCCGGAATTATTAATGAACCTGACGAAATTAAACCGGTAAACGCTAGCGGATACTCTTCAGGTTCATTTAAGGCGATTCAGGGTCAAGTTTATTACCGATTTTATTTTTGAATCGCCATAAATAATCATTCCCTTAGCTGAAAGTCATATGTGGCAAAAGTGAGTGTTTACCTGTGCCATGCTATCTTGTACAATTCACCCTGCCAGCCAAATGGCGCCTTATGGAACGCAGCAACCTGCACCTTTCCCCAACACACAGAAGAGACCCTATCCTTCCCTGTGTACGCTTGAATTTTTCCAAGACTCTTGAAAAGCGTAGCCATTGCCATGCTGGCAAAATCCCTAAACCCACTTACCAATGGAGTAACGTTCACAATGAAAGAAAATCTGAACCCTTTTGCAATTGCGCAAGCCCAGTTGGATGAAGCTGCCCAGGTTTTACAGTTAGATCCCGACATGCACGCCTTTTTGCGTGAGCCCATGCGTGAGTTTCATTTCACCATCCCGGTGCGGATGGACGATGGCACAACCCGTACTTTCCAGGGGTTCCGCGTGCAGTACAACGACGCCCGTGGCCCGGCAAAGGGCGGTATTCGCTTCCACCCCGATGAGACGATTGATACCGTGCGGGCGTTGGCAGCGTGGATGACGTGGAAAACGGCCGTCTCCGACATCCCTCTCGGCGGCGGCAAGGGTGGCGTTATCTGCAACCCGCGCGAGATGTCCCAGGATGAGTTGGAGCGCCTAAGCCGGGGTTACATGCGCAACATCGCTCGTTATGTCGGCCTTACGCAGGACGTGCCCGCCCCCGATGTGAACACCAACCCACGCATTATGGCCTGGATGCTGGATGAGTATGAAACCATCAACGGTAAACGCGAACCCGGCGTCATCACCGGCAAGCCGCTGGAGCTGGGTGGTTCGGCCGGGCGTACCCCGGCTACGGCCATGGGCGGCCTCTTCACCATTCGCGAAGCCGCTAAATTGAAAGGGCTGAACCTGGTAGGCGCAACGGCCGCTGTGCAGGGCTATGGCAACGTGGGTTCCTATGCTCATATTTTGGGTCAGAAGCAGTTTGGTCTCAAAGTTGTGGCCGTGAGCGATGAGTTTGGCGGCATCTACAATCCCAATGGGCTGGATTGTGACGTAGTGTTGGCCCACCAGCGTTTGACCGGGAAGGTGAAGGACTGCCCCGATACAGAGAACATCACCAACCAGGAGCTGCTGGAGCTGCCGGTAGACATTCTGATCCCTGGCGCCATCGAAAACCAGCTCACCAGCCAAAATGCCGACAACGTCAAGGCCAAGATCGTGGCCGAGCTGGCCAATGGCCCCACCACCCCCGAAGCCGACAACATTCTCAACGACAAGGGCATCTACATCATCCCCGACTTTTTGTGCAACGCCGGTGGTGTGATCGTCTCCTATTTTGAGATGGTGCAGAATGGTTACCAATATTACTGGGATGAGGCGATGGTGCACGAGCGGCTAGACAAGAAAATCACCACCGCTTTCCACGCAGTAAACCACATGGCCGAATCCAAGAACGTGGACACCCGGGTTGCAGCTTACCTGGTGGCGGTCAACCGTGTGGCGGAAGCTGTTCGGCTGCGCGGCTGGGTCTAAATTTTTGTTACTTGCGCATTATGAGGGCAATCCTTACAATGTTGGCAGGCAACTTTTTTTAAACAATTGAATACGGCAAACGGCCGTTCGGGAGAGAACGTAGCTAATACGTCACCGAAGGGGCAAACAGGGGGCTAGCCGTCCGCTGTGAAACTCTCAGGTAAAAGGACCGGGCTGCCGGGTAAATCTGGAAAGTCGAGCTAACCAGGCAACAGCGAGTGTTAGCAGGCACCGACGGGGCAAGTGGCAAACCAAAAGTGTTTGCTGTGAATCTCTCAGGTCAAAGACAGAGGACGCTAGCAATTTATAAAATTGCTATGCGTCCTTTTTTGTTGGCGGTTGAATTTATGAACTGCCACAGAGACGACAGAGGATTTTGAGACGTTGCCTCTTTGTTCTATGTGATCTCTGTGGCTCAAACCCAAGGAGATGATGATGAGCAAAATTCCTGCAGATTTGAGATATACCAACGACGATGAATGGGTAAGCGTTGACGGTGATACGGCCACCATCGGCATTACGGACCATGCCCAGGATGCACTGTCTGACATTGTGTACCTGGAACTGCCCAACGAAGGCGACTTTTTTGGCGTCGGCGAAACGTTTGGCGTGGTGGAGTCTGTTAAAGCCGCGGCCGATTTGCTGATGGCTGTTTCCGGTGACGTAACGGCCGTTAACGAAGACCTCGTCGATACCCCTGAGCAGCTCAACCAGGATCCCTATGGCGCCTGGCTCATCAAAGTAAAAATGAGCGCCCCGGCCGAGCTGGACGACCTCATGGATGCCGCGGCCTACGAAAAATACCTGAGCGAGCGTGAGTAAGATTTAGAACCCGGAGAAATAACATGAATACTCCCACACTGGTCGCCGCTGCGTCTGTGCATAAAAATGGCAGCCAAGACGACAAAGCCAACGGCGACATCCAACTGAGTAACCGCGAACTCTTACTGCCCACCGACCATTTTGTCGACCGGCACATTGGCCCCCGTGAAGAGGAAATCGCCCACATGCTGGCCACCCTGCAGGTTGGCTCCCTCGCCGAACTCATCCACCAGACCATTCCGGCCCACATTCGCCTGGAGAGCAAACTGAAGATGGATCCGCCACGCAGCGAATCCGAAATTCTGGCCGAATTGCGTGCCATCGCCGCCAAAAACAAGCTGTATCGCAGCTTTATCGGCATGGGTTACAGCGACACCCTGACCCCGCCTGTGGTGCTGCGCAACATCTTCGAGAACCCTGGCTGGTACACGCAGTACACCCCCTACCAGGCCGAAATTGCCCAGGGGCGGCTGGAAGCGCTGCTGAACTTCCAGACGATGATCATGGACCTGAGCGGCATGGAGATTGCCAACGCTTCCATGCTGGATGAAGGTACGGCCGCTGCCGAAGCGATGACCCTGGCCCTGCGCCAACGGCCGCGCAGCTCCAACGCCAATACCTTCTTCGTGTCCGAACTGTGCCATCCGCAAACCATCGCCGTGGTGCAGATGCGCGCTGAACCGCTGGACATCAACGTGGTGGTCGGTGACCATGCCAGCTACAACTTCGACGACTGCTTTGGCGCCCTGCTGCAATATCCGGCCACCGACGGCAGCGTGTTCGACTACGAGCCGTTTGTCAAAGCCGCGCACGAAAAAGAGGCCCTGGTGGTGGTGGCCGCCGATCTGCTGGCGCTGGTGCTGCTGCGTGCTCCCGGCGAATTTGGCGCCGATGTAGTGGTGGGTAACAGCCAGCGCTTTGGCGTGCCGATGGGTTACGGCGGTCCACACGCCGCTTACATGGCCACCCGCGAGGAGTACAAGCGGCAAATGCCGGGGCGTTTGGTGGGTGTGTCGATCGACGCCCAGGGCAACCCGGCCATGCGCCTGGCCATGCAAACCCGCGAACAGCACATCCGCCGCGAAAAGGCTACGAGCAACATCTGCACGGCGCAGGTGCTGCTGGCCATCATGGCCTCGATGTATGCGGTGTATCACGGGCCAGTGGGCCTGCGTAAGATGGCCCGCCGCGTGCAGCTGCTAACGGCCGTTCTGCGCCAGGGACTTACCGAATTAGGTTATACCGTCAACGAACAGCCGGTGTTCGACACGATCACCGTCTCGGGTGGCCCCAAATCGCAGGATGAAATTCGCGAGGCGGCGCTGAGCCGGGAGATGAATTTGCGGTATTACGAAGACGGCCGTACCGGCATCTCCCTCGACGAAATTACGGAAGCGTATGAAATTGAGCAGCTCCTGGCCATCTTTGGTGCGGAAGCGACCCGGTTCAACGTCTACACCATGGCCGACGAGATCGATCTGGCCTATCCCGACACCCATGCCCGCACCAGCGACTTCCTCACCCATCCCGTCTTCAACAGCTACCACTCCGAAACGGAGATGATGCGCTACATCAACCGGCTGGAAGCGCGCGACCTCTCATTAACCCACTCCATGATCCCGCTGGGTTCCTGTACCATGAAGCTGAACGCTACGGCCGAAATGCTGCCGGTGATGTGGCCCAAATTTGGCGGGCTGCATCCCTTTGTGCCGCTGGACCAGGCGGCCGGGTACCAGGAGCTGTTCCGCCGCCTGGAGCGCTGGCTGGCGGAAGTGACGGGATTTGCGGCCGTTTCTTTGCAGCCAAACTCCGGGGCCAGCGGTGAATACACCGGCATGCTCGTCATTCGCGCCTATCACCTGTCGCGCGGCGATACGCAGCGGCACATTTGCCTCATTCCCAGCTCGGCGCACGGCACCAATCCGGCCAGCGCCGTCATGGCGGGCATGGAGGTGGTGGTGGTGAAGTGCGACGACAACGGCAACATCGACGTGGACGATTTACGCGCTAAAGCCGAAAAACACAGCGACCGTCTGGCGGCCGTCATGATCACCTATCCCTCCACCCACGGCGTGTTTGAAGCCGCCATCGAAGAGATGTGCCAGATCATCCACGATAACGGCGGGCAGGTGTACATGGACGGGGCGAACATGAACGCCCAGGTGGGCCTGACCAGCCCTGGCAAAATCGGCGCGGACGTGTGCCATCTGAACCTGCACAAGACGTTCACCATCCCGCACGGCGGTGGCGGCCCCGGCATGGGCCCGATTGGTGTGGCGGAGCACCTGGCGCCGTTCCTGCCCGGTCATCCGGTGGTGGCCGGTGTGGGTGGCGTCCAGGCGATTGGTCCGGTGTCGTCCGCCCCATGGGGCAGCGCCGGCATTCTGCCCATTCCCTACGCCTACATCGCCATGATGGGTGAAGCTGGTTTGCAAAAGGCGACCGAGGTGGCGATTTTGAATGCCAACTACATCGCCCACCGGCTGGACCCGCACTATCCGGTGTTGTACAAGGGTGAAAACGGCCGTGTGGCCCACGAATGCATCATCGATTTACGGCCGCTTAAAGAGTTTGTGACGGTGGAAGATGTAGCCAAACGGTTGATGGATTACGGTTATCACGCGCCCACCATGTCCTTCCCCGTGCCCGGCACGCTGATGATTGAGCCGACGGAAAGCGAGTCGCAGGTTGAGGTTGACCGCTTCTGTGACGCTATGATTCAGATTCGCCAGGAGATTGCGGAGATTGAGACGGGCAAGGTGGCGCATGAGGACAGCGTGTTGGCCCACGCCCCACACACGGCGTCGGTGATTGCGGGGGAGAGTTGGGAACGGCCGTATTCACGAGAAACGGCCGCCTTCCCCACCGAATGGGTGCGCAGCAGCAAGTTCTGGCCCGCCGTCGCCCGCATCGACAACGTTTACGGCGACCGCAACCTGGTCTGCGCCTGCCCCCCCATCGAAGCCTACGAGAGCTAAAGGTAGATTGGTCCAATCTGCCAGATTGGACCAATCTAGTGGAGAGTGAAGTAAGAAAAGAAGAAAATTGTTAATTGTGAGAAATAACTACGACTTTATGGTGGACCAATCAACATCTTCGCGCATCTTTTTTCCGGCTTTGAGAAGCTCAGAAATTTGTTCTCGGCGCTTGAAATGAGCAATCAACTCTCTTGACTTGTCTATATTTCCTTCCCCAGGCAAGGCATCGTAATCCAACGCGAGATTAAAACAAAGTGTTTTTAACTCACTTTCACTGAATCTCGTAACTAACAGCTTATGTAGAGTAGATAGGCTTTCTGTAGTTATACTGGCCGCAAGTGTTTGGGCCGTTGTTGTGGAGGTGCTGTCTCCTTGCACAACAATGGGTTGCCAGGACAAAATATAAATTAATCCCGTCATTGGGAATTCTACATCTAACCGAAATATATAATGATCACCTTGAGGAGATAATGATAGCTTTGGCGTAAGCCGATTTTTTTCTTCATGCTGTATACGTTCGGCAGGGAAAATGGATGCGGAGGCATATCTTACTTCAGAACTGAACACAGTTGGCTTAAAGAATTCTGGAAAATGTACTTTAAGCGATAGTTCCTTTGAAGGTCTACTTACATTCCAACCTGCATAATCTGATTTCTTTGTTCGGGCATTATATTCCTCGGGCGAACAGTTGATGGCGTAGAGTCCTACGGGTAAAGATTCTATCATTCTATATTGCATTATCTCACCAGACTTTAAAGCGGGAGAGATAGTTAAGAGGGCGGACAACTGCTGCGTATCAGAGCTTTTCTTTTCGGTGAAATCTACTATCCTATCTCCCGTAAGCGACTCGACTTTGGGGGAATCTATTACTCTGCTTTCACCAGATTCTGATCTTTCAGGAATAAGTAAATAAGTATCCAATCGATCGATTTCTGAGAACGCCTCGATAGTAATAGTTCTCGTTATTGTAGCAGAGCCATCTTTGTGGATTACAAAATCAATATCCATGAATTTGTAGCCTACGCCATATCTACTGGCAGTATATCCGTACACACGGTTTTCCAAAGAAGTACTTGGGTTACTTTCTTCAATACCTCCCAAGTTATGCAGTGGGTTAATAGAAATTTCCTCTCCCAGAGGATTAAGAGACCTCTCTATTAGAGGCTCAAGTATTGTTTCCAAACGACTACTGAGCTTAAGAGAGATGGTTTCTCCGAAGGCACTAATAAAGCGATTTCCTAACCACTGGAGCAAGAGTGATAAAAAGTAAATAAGACCGATTGCTAATAAAACATTGACGATAACTGGTGTAACAGTATTGGAAAGTTCGCCTACGATTTTAACAATGCCTGCGGTTAGTGTTACGAATAAGGTTACCACCTGCACTATCTTGTTAGGTTGCATTGCTCTCCCTCACAAAAATTAGAGACAGAAAATAAAAGAGAGTGGAGAAAAGTCTCCACCCCCTCTAAACAAACATATCTACGTTGGTAGTTTACCCTCCGGCTATTGCTCCGTCAGCTAGTACTGGCACAATAACAGTAAGCAAAACCGCAAGAGAGAGCAAGACACCTAATACTCGGTTTCTCACGCGACTCATAGAATTATCCTCCAATAGCACCATCACGTTTTTTCATATGAATCCTCCATTCAACAAGTGGCTTTTAATCTGTAGCCTAGTTAAAAAAGCCGTTTCCAATAAAAAACGCACCTTTGCATGAATGTCTTACCACAGATGCGAGAGGGAATCCCTGTTCACCAAAGTTGGTGTACAGGAACACAAGTCACGGGAATTTCAAGTGGCCGTAAAAAATATATAAAAGCAAACTTTGGCGAGTTTGCCGATTCGACTTAAGTAGTTGAAAAATCATTCGGCACGTGTTAGTAACGAATTAGCTAGCGAGAAACTGATTTATGTTAACCAAAACCTCTTGGATTAGTAAAGGATAAGTGACTCCTTGCAAAAAGTCAAGCGAGACTGAAATTTAAGGTGCGCGGATTTTTTGTTGACGCAAACTAATTCCAGCGCCAGGCTTCTCTAGTCGGCCAAATGTCCCGCCGCCAAGGGTGGTCTGCTGCCGGTTTGTAAGCCGGTGGGTTTTCTTGTGGGGCGACAACGGGTAAATCTTCCTTAACTACCGGCGTTTCCCTAACGGTCACATCAGCAAAGGTAATCGGTGGACTAGTGGGTCGTTGCCGCCGTCCCAATTCTTGAAATTCTTGCCGTTGTTGCTGCCAATAATACGAGGCCACCTGCGACCACCCCTCTGACCAACGACCGTTACACACCCAATTGCGTAACGTTAACATCGGGTCTACATGAGACTCAGCCCAGCGCATCCCGGCTTGTTTCATCCGGCTGTGGACAACGCCTTTGTGACTGCTCTCCACAGAGCCGGAGCCGATGGGATACCCCTGGTTTTGAAAATGGGGATAATCGATCATCTCCGCTCGTCGCTGCAAGTAACGACGAGCATGGTCAATGATGGCGAGTTGGTCATCCGATTCGGCTTTGGTCGTCAGTAAACACAATTCGGCAATGGTGCACCGCGGTGGCTTGTGTTTGAGTTGATGAGGTAGTGGCTGATACCAACGGCGGAAGGCGTCACTGTTTTCACTATAAACAGCTTGCCCGGCGGCCACCACATAGTCCAAGGCGTGTCGGAAGTCAAGAATGCGTACCGCCTGGGGCAGATGATAATCGGCAAAACTCTGTATCCATTCGGACCCATCGTTAACCGTCACCACCTGTTCGGCATTATCGACGCCACGCCGGTGCAATTCCGCCAGCGCGTACCGCTCAAACTCCCGTATCCGGTAGCTGCGGGAAAAGTAAGAAATGTCGCCGGTCTTGACCTCGATTTCTCCCTTTTTACCATTCCACACGCGCGCAAATTCGCCCACGACCATCGTTTTGACTTCGCGCCATTCGCCATTGGTCAAGTGGATAAAGGCACCATCGGCGCTGACCAGTATCTGTTTGGGCCGGGCTGAGGCCGGTGTCATTTTTGTTTCCAGTCTTTCTACTTTGGCCCGTTCAATCGCTTCGGCCGCTTGTCCATGCCGATAGGTCGTTTGCCGCAGGACGGACTCTTCTATGTGTATCTTTTCCCCGAACCAAATCTCTTCGACAGCCTGAGCAAAGGGCATTTTACTGCCTAAGCGGGTCAGCGCCTCTTGTATTTGTGGGGTGTACTGGCCGTGTAGCAGTTCTAGTTCTTCATCCAGGGGGAAAATAACTGACGCGACAGTGACGGCAATACCCTTTGCTCCGTTCCAGCTCCACTTCCTGTTCATGGGCTGTCACCAATTTTCGCTTTTGTCGCCCGTTACTGGCCAATGGCCGCCCACAACTGGGGCATCGCGGCCGTTTCTCATCGGGCAACTGTTTGACATCGGTTAGCTCGCTTTCCAGGGCTAACTCTTGTAACATGGCTGCCCTGACTTGGGCAAGTTGCTCGTCTACTGTGTTCTCTATCTCGGTAAAAGTTGCCCTAGGATTTTGTTGCCGCCAATCGCTTACTTGCTCACTGGCTTGTTGAAACAAATCTGTCCAATTCCTGCGAGTGGTCACTCTCTTTTGTCTCCTATGTGGTTTTGGCTATTTTCCCATCAACAAAAAATCCGGCCACCCTGAAATTTAGCGGTAAAGTCGCCAATCACACGTGTTAAGCGCATAGCAGACTAAAAAAACGCAAAAACTCGCACGCTAAAGCAACCCAAATGTGATAAAGCAAGCATACGAAATGCAACCAGATGCGTTTACTGCCCCTGAATTTGCACCAGGTGGTACTTTTTGCGGCCTTTGCGCAGGATGAGGAACTGGCCGTCGATGCTGTGGTTGAGCGTGACGGTTTGCCCGGCATCGCTGATGCGCTCGTTGTTGAGGTAGAGGCCGCCACCCTGGATGGAGCGGCGGGCGTCGCCCTTGGAGGAGGCGAGGCCGGTGTCTACCAGCAGGTCTACCACGGGCAGCCCTTCGCCTTCCAGCGCGGTTTTGGCCAGCTGGCTGGAGGGCACGTCGGCGAAGATGTCGCGGATGTCGGCGGCTTCCAGGCCGTCTAAATCCCCACCAAACAGCACGTCGGCGGCTTTTTCGGCTTTGTGTACGGCCGTTTCCCCATGAATCATTCGCGTTACCTCCTGCGCCAGACGCCGCTGCGCCTCCCGCTGCTCCGGGGCGTTGAACAGCTTGTCTTCGTACTCGGCAATCGCCTGCTGATCCAGCCAGGTGAAGTAGCGCAGGTAGTTCAACACATCGGCGTCGTCGGTGTTGAGCCAGAACTGGTAGAAACGGTAGGGCGACGTACGGTCGGCGGCCAGCCAGGCGTTGGTGCCTGCGGCCGTTTTGCCAAATTTGGTGCCATCCGCCTGGGTGATGAGCGGAAAGACCAGCGCGTGTGCTTTTTCGCCCCTGGTGCGGCGAATCAGCTCCACGCCAGCCAAAATGTTGCCCCATTGGTCGCTGCCGCCCATTTGCATGACACAGTTGTGATTTTCATACAGGTACAGGAAGTCGTAGGCTTGCAGCAGCATGTAGCTGAACTCGGTATAGGAGATGCCATCTTCGCGCGACAGGCGCGACCTGACCGAATCCTTGGCCATCATGTAATTGATGGTGAAATGTTTGCCTACGTCACGCAGGAACTCCATCATGCTGAGCTCGGTGAGCCAGTGGGCGTTGTTCACAATGCGCGCCGGGTTGCTCTTGACTTCAAAGTCGAGAACACCAGACAGTTGATCCTGGATGCGCACCAGGTTAGCCTGCACTTCATCCAGGGTGAGGAGATTGCGTTCGGTGGAACGGCCGCTTGGATCTCCCACCATGCCCGTGCCACCACCGGCCAGGGCAATGGGCGTGTGACCGTAGCGCTGCATCCGGGCCATGGCCATCATGGGCACCAGGTTGCCAATGTGCAGGCTGTCCCCCGTGGGGTCGAAGCCGTTGTACAGGGTGATTTTCTCTTTGGCGAGCAGCTCGGGCACACCGTCGGTATGGTCGTAGACAAAACCACGCCAGCGAAGTTCTTCAAACGCGTTCATAAGGCATCTCCTGAAAAAGCATCCACAGATTTCGCAGATTGGCGCAATTTGCGCTCGCAGATTTTACTCGTTTTCCTCTGTGTTCTCTGTGGCAAGAATAAAAAAAGACGCGGTGGTTAGCCGCGTCTTGGGTGGTCTGGATTTTTGGGTTTACGTGTCAACGACAGGCAACTTTATCCCCACACGCCAGCGGCGTCTGTGCTGTGAAAGTATAGCTGCCATAATAGCTGCAAACGTTCAGGTTCATAATGCGCGTAGGTTAGCATGGGGTGGGGGATTCGTCAAGGAACGAGTGAAAAGTTAAAAGTGAAAAGTGATAAGTAGAGGCTCCTTCACTTTTTACTTTTAACTTTTTACTTCTTACTGATGATCTCAAGTTAGGAGGATGCGGTGCTTCAGCCCATTGCCGGTGTTGAAGATGAGGACTCGCTCGTGAGGGGCGATCCAGTTTTGGGCCACGAGTTCTTCGAGGGCGGCGACGGTAGCGGCGGCTTCCAGCGAGACAAACATGCCTTCCTGGGAGGCGAGCTGTTTTTGCGCCTGGATGATACGGCCGTCTGACACCGCAACGGCCGTTCCCCCACTGTCTCTTAACGCCTGCAGCATCAAACGGCCGCCAATCGCCGCCGGAACGCGCAAACCACCGGCCAGCGTCGCCGCGTTTTCCCAGGTGCCGGTGGCCTCGTCCCCGTCGTGGAATGCCTTGACCACCGGGGCACAGCCATCTGACTGCACCGCCACCATCCGCGGCCGTTCGGGACCTATCCAGCCCAGCTGCTCCATCTCGTCAAACGCCTTCCACATGCCAATCAGCCCGGTACCGCCGCCGGTGGGGTAGATGATGACGTCCGGCAGCTGCCAGTTGAACGCGGCGGCCAGTTCGTAGCCCATGATCTTTTTGCCCTCCACCCGGTATGGCTCCTTCAGCGTGGAGACGTCGAACCAGCCGCCTTCGGCCGCGGCTTCAGCGGCTTCGCGTCCGGCGTCGTTGATCAGGCCGTTGACCAGGTGCAAATCGGCGCCGCTCATCTGCACCTCCATGATGTTGATCAGCGGGGCGTCGCCGGGCATGTAGACGTGGGCGGTGGCTCCGGCGCGGGCGGCGTAGGCGGCCAGCGCCCCGCCCGCGTTGCCCGCCGTCGGAATGACAAACTCGCGAGCGCCCAATTCCAGCGCCCGGCTCACGGCCGCTGCCAGCCCCAGCGCCTTGAAGCTGCCGGTAGGATTTTGCCCTTCGTCCTTCAGATAGAGGTGGTGCAGGCCCAGGGATTGGCCCAGGTTGCCCAGTTTGAGAACGGGTTTGCCGCCTTCACCCAGGGTGATGCGGTAGTCGGGATCGCTGACGGGCAGCAGTTCGTGGTAGCGCCACATGCCCGCCGGGCGGCGCATGATTTTGTCGCGGTCCAGCTCGGCGCGGGCTTTGGGCAGATCGTAACGGGCCAGCAGCGGCTGCCCGGCATCGCTCAGGCGGATGAGCTGGTTGGCGTCGTAAGTTTGTCCGGTGAGGGAGCATTCAAGGTGAGTGAGGTATGTCATATTTTTAATGAACCGCAAAGACGCAAAGAGCGCAGAGTTTATTTAAGCTTTGCGTCCTCTGCGTCTTTGCGGTTAAAAATCCGTGGGTTTAGATGAAGGCGTAGGTTGGGGCAGCGGGTTGGGCGGTGACGGCCGTTCCCTCTCCGTTCAAGAAAGTATGCAGCGTCTGGCGGATCTGGCGCAGGTCGGCCGGTTTGCGCAGGAAGCCAGCACAGCCCGCGGCCAGTGCGGCCGTTTCCACCGCCGCCGAATCATGGGCGGTGAGCGCCACAATGGGGATATGCTGCAAGGTGGGGTCCTGCTTGAGCCGCTGCGTCAGCTCCAGGCCGTTTAACTCGCCGGGCAGGTGCAGGTCCATCAGGATGAGATCGGGTTGGTGGGAGACGGCCGTTTCCCAACCGGCCGCCGCATCGCGGGCCACCAGCAGCTGGTGCCCCTCGGCATTGAGGATGCGCTGCACCAGCAGCACGTTGTTTGCATTGTCTTCGACGTACAGGATTTGCTTAGACATCTGGATTCACCTCAAAATGGTAAAACGATGAGAGGCGGAACCGCAAAGAAAGAGAACCTCTCTCCGTGAATCCGCCCCTGAAAAAAAGTGCCCATCATGAAGAAAGGATGGTACCAAATAGGGTAGCACGCGAGTTGTATACAAGCTACAAATAGATGCTATGTTCAGTATAGAAGAAATCTATGGTGATCGGTGAACGGTAATCGGTAACCGGTGAACGGTAATCGGCAAAAATACCGATTACGGATAACCGTACCCGAAGCGGTCGCGCAGCGACATTAACGATAACGGATTACCGATAACGGACTACCGACTCACACGCTGCATTACCAGCCAGGCCAGGCCCATAAACAGGGCGCTGAAGAGGAAGAGCCAGCGGTAGTTATTGCCCAGGCTGTCTACCACGATGCCGCCCAAAGTTGGCCCCAAAACGGCCGCTGATTGTGACGAAAAGTAGTACAGTCCGGTATAAGCGCCAATGCGCCGCTCGTCGCCGTGGTCGTACACCAGCGGCAGGCTGTTGACGTTGACGCAGGCCCAGAACAGCCCGGCCAGCACCAGCACGATGATGAAGGTCACCGCCCCCTGAACCAGGAAGTAAGCGATCAGCAGCAGCATCGTCAGCCCCGTCAGGCCGACGCGGATTACCTGGCGACGGCCGTACTTCGTCCCCCACAGCCCGGCAGGCACCGCAAACAAAATCAGGCTGATGGTGATCGCCCCGGCATAAATGGAGGCGGTGCCGGGGGAAATGTCCAGGGTGAACACGGCAAAGGAGGAAAGCCCGGCTTCCAGGGCGTTGAACGCCATAAACCAGAGCAGGATGCCCAGCAGCACAAACAGGCCGCTTTTGTCCGGATTGCGCCAGACGGTTTGCAGATTGGCCAGCACGCCGGGGTTTTCCGGCTCGGCTTCGGTGCTGACTTTTTGCGGCTCGCGCACGCCCAGCAAGGCTACCAGCGCTGCCGCCAGCAGCAACACGCCGCCGCCAATGAACGGCGCCATCCGCCCCAGCTCCGGATCGATGGCGCTGAAATATTCAAACAGAAATCCGCCGCCAAAAAAGGCCAACAGGCCGCCGACGCCGCCCATCAGGTTGATAATGCCGTTGGCCTTGCTGCGATCTGCCGGCTCGTACAAATCGCCCAGCCAGGCGACGGTGGGGGAGCGGAACAGGGCCATGCCAAAGTTGGTGATGAGGATGAAGACGGCGATGGCCACGGCCGTTTGCGCAAAGGGTATCAGCGTGAAGCCCACCAGCGCCACCGGCACGCCCAACAAAATCCACGGCTTGCGCCGCCCGAAACGGTTCCAGGTCTGGTCGCTCTTGGCCCCCACCCACGGCTGGAAAAAGACGTTGATCAGGTTGTCCCAGGTCATGATGAACAGCGCCAGCGCCGGACCCAGGCCAAAACCGCGCACGTTGGTGCCACCTTCAAAGGCGGGGTTGCCTGCCTGCAAAAAAATGGGGATGAACTGGTTAAAAATGGGCCAGATGATGCTGATCCCCAAAAAGCCAAAGCCCACGATGAGGGTTTTTTTGTAGTTAAACGGCCGTTCCGCGGTAAGTGTTGTCATGGTTTCCTTCCTGAACTGTTGAGATGAACCGAAAAGTTGGGCTGAATGGTATACTACTTTTGCGGAAAGAAAAACGTGAAACGTGAAACGTGAAACGTGAAAAAATCACGTTTCACGTTTCACGCTTCATTAAAGATTTCAGGCAGACTTCATATGGAAATCAGGCAAATTGAGGCATTTTTGGCGGTGATTCAAGAAGGCAGTTTTACGGCCGCTGCCGAGCAGCTCAATCTCACCCAGCCGTCGTTAAGTGCGCGGATTCAGCAGCTGGAGCAAAGTTTGGGCGGTGAGCTGTTCTTTCGCGGGCAGCGGCCGTTGGCGGTGACGCCGCTCGGCGAACTGTTTCGCGATTATGCCGAGCGGGCGCTGGCCATTTTGCAGGCAGGCCGGGAAGCGGTTCAGCTGGTGCGCCAGGGGCAGGTGGGCCGGGTAACGGTGTGCTGCCCATTTTCGCTGGCGGCGTCGTTGATGCCGGAGGTGGTGAAGCAGTTTGGCCAGGCGTATCCGCAGGCGGAGCTGTACCTGGAGACGGGGCACTCCGATTTTGCTGTTCACCAGCTGCTGGACGGTGTGGTCAATATTGCCCTGGCGGCGGCTTTTCCGCGCTATGCCTCCCAGGTGCAAACAGTGCTGCGCCTGCACGATGAGATGGTGGTGGCGGTGTCTCCGGCGCATGAACTGGTGGGCGAAACGGCCGTCACCCTGGCTCAACTCTGGCATTACCAGCCCATCATCATCCACTGGGGCCAGGCGTTTGATGCCTACCTGGCCAGCCTGCGCCAGATGAGCGGGGCGGAAGGTCCGGCCGTACGGGTACCGCTGGCCGCCGCCCTGCCGATGGCCCACCAGCCGCACACAATCACCTTTTTGCCCAGGCGGGTGACGGCCGTTTTTGGCCTCGTCGAGCTGCCGGTGTCCCGGTTCCAGTTTGGCTGGGACGCCATCGTGGCCACCCGGCCGGGCCGGACGTTAACGGCGCTGGAGCAGGCGTTTGTGGATCTGGTAACGGCCGTTTGGCACCAATCGCCAACGTAGCTAAACTGATAAAGGTAAACAAGGCTCATTGGAAACTCAGGGAGTGGACAAACCGTGATGCGTGAAACGTGAAACGTGACCAGATCGGCAACACGTTTCACGCTTCACGTTTCACCCCAAGCTCCACGCAATCCCGAAAATCCTTAAATGATTTGTACGAGGTGTAGATGAAACCAGAGCGAATCGAACCAGGACCAGGGCAGGAGTCGGTGTGGGATTACCCGCGACCGCCGCGCCTGGAAGAAACGAGCAAGCATATCCAGGTGGTGTTTAACGGCGTGACCATTGCCGATACACATCGCGCCAAACGGGTGCTGGAAACCAGCCATCCGCCCACCTACTACATCCCGCTGGAAGACATCAAGACGGAGTACCTGGTGCCGCGTCACAGCACCTCGCTGTGTGAGTGGAAGGGGCTGGCTAACTATTACGGACTGATGGTGGGCGATGAGCACATTCCTGTGGCTGGTTGGTACTACATCGATCCGCGCCCGCCGTTTGAGGCCATTAAAATGCACGTGGCGTTCTATGCCGAACCGATGGGTGCCTGTACCGTGGACGGCGAACGGGTACGGCCGCAGCCCGGCAGCTTCTACGGGGGCTGGATCACCAGCGACGTGGTTGGGCCGTTCAAAGGGGAACCGGGCACGGAGTTTTGGTAGGCCATGGAAGGCCACAGAGAACGCAGAGGTTTTAGAGAACAGAGAGAGTGGATCTGATTTCCTGGCTTGTGGGTCAAACGGCAAATTAATCTGTGTCGTCTGTGAAATCTGTGGATGATTTCAACTCAAATATGAAGGCTCCGTTACGGCCGTAAATCAATTCCACCGCTGGATTTTGCCGCAGTTTGGCCGGGTCCATCATATCCCCCCGCACCCCGATAAAAATGTGGGTCATGCCCTGCTCGCGCAGCCAGGCGGCGGCTTCCGGCGTGCGCCAGTCGGAGACGGCCACGGCCGTCTCATTAAACCCGCGCACAAAATCGGCCAGCTCGCGGTTGTAGATGTAGTCGGCGGGCGGCGTGCTGCTTTGCCGCCCCGTGAGCGGCACAATCCAGGCGCCGCCGTCGCTGCCGGACCAGGTGCTGAGCAGCCAGAGCCAGCTGTTCACCGCCACGGTGGCCTCGGCGGGCAGGTTGGCGTCCAGCCAGGCCAGGGCCTCAATGTCGGCGGGCTGTACCAGCAGCGTTTGTTCGTTGAGAATGGTGATTTGCTGCCGGACGCCGAAGAGGGTGACGGCCGTTCCCCCCACCGCCAGCAGCAAAATCCCGGCAAAACGCACAAGGCTCCGCTGCCGCCACAGCCAGGCCCAAAACGCTGCACCCACGCTGCCCAAAAAGAGCGCCAGCGGCAAAAACGTGGTGATGTAGTAGCTGTTTAAATTCACCAGCGGCAGGGCGGCAAAACCCAGGTGATTGCCGGACAGCGCCAGCAGCACCAGCCCGGCCCACAGCGCCAGGAAGAGTGGAACGGCCGTCCAACGCCATCGCCGCCACAGCCAGAGCACCAGAACCGGCAGCAGCAACCCACCTGCCAGCCAGAGAAACAGGCGGTCCCAGCCAGCGGTGTAGTAGGATGTAGGGAAAGCGGTGTAATCGGGCAGGCGCGCCGCCAGGATGGGGCCGGGATTGCTGTTTTGGAAGAGGTAGACCAACTGGGGCAGCAAAATGAGCACACTCAACGTGGCGGCGAGCCAGAGGTAACGGCCGTTTCGCCCCCCGCTCAACAGCCAGACCAACCCGGCAAACGGCAGGTAAAACACAAACACGCGAAAATGGACCAGAAACAGCCCCACGGCCAGCAGCGCCAGCAGCCACCACGCGGCGCGCCACTGCTTTGCGCCGCGCACCAACCGCCACGTCAGCCCCAGCAAAACGGGCATCAGCAGCATGGCGGTGAGCTGCGTGTAACGTCCCCAGGTGGCGTAGTAGGCCGGGAAAAAAAGCGGCACTGCCACCAAAAAAGCGGCCAGCAGCCCCACGCGCCGCTGCCGGGTGAGCAGCCAGCCACCGGTATACACCGTCAGCGGCAGCAGGGCGTTTAGCAGCTGCCCCAGCCCCAGCAGCAGGGAAGGAATTTCCCAACCGGTGAGCAGCACCAGGCTGCTGCTGATCGTGTGGAAGCCAAAGTGATAGGGGAAGCGTTCGACCGGCAGGAAGGGTTCGTAACCAGTCTGCGTGATCGTCTGGCCCGATTGGCTCATTACGGCCGTAATCACCCCATGCCGCACCGAGTCTACCCACGGCGGAAAGGCGATGTCACGCACGGCCAGCAGGCGGAGGGCGAGGCCGACGGCGAGGAGGAGTAGGAGGAGGGTGTGGTCTTTGTGCCAGGTTTTGAGGGGGCGTGCGATGAGGGCATCGCGGGGTGAAGGGGTGAAGGGGTGAAGGGGTGACGGGGTGACGAGGTGACGGGGTGACGGGGTCACAAGGTGACGGTAAGCCACGAGCAACCAGCCGCCAGCCACTAAAACCCATAGGAGCCAGGGGGTGACGTGGCCGCCGAGCAGGGAGAAGAAGTACCAGAGGATGGGCCAGACGGCTGTTCCCAGGGCCAGCATGACGCCGAGCCGGGCCAGGGGATCGGTGAGGAGGGTGCGGTACGGCCGCAGCTGGAGCAGCAGTGCGCCGGGCAGCAGCAGGAAGAGCAGGGCCAGCAGGATGAGACCACCATTTTGCCACAGCAGCTGACTCAACTGGCGCAGCGTGTCGGGCCACGTGAGCTGGTAGCGGCTGGTGAAGCGCAGTTCTTGAACGGCCGTTTCCGGCACGTCGCTGCGCAGTGGACCAGCACTGAGCGCCAGCTCCGTGTCTTCCAGCAGATCGACGGTGTAGCCCCAGGCCGTCACCCGGTTGTCGCTGCTGCCGCTGAGGGTAAGTTGGTACGGCCGTCCCGCCGAATTAGCCTGCACGGGGAAGCGCAGCACAAACGGCTGGTTGTGCCACAGCTGGCGCGTGGGCAGTGACTGGCTGGCCAGCTCGCTGCCTTGAGGGTCGGTAAGGGTGAGGATGAAGCGGCCGTTTTCGTCTGGAGTGGGTTCTTCGTTGCGGGCCAGCAGCAGTTCCAGTTCGCGCAGGCCGTTGTGCTGGGCGGTAAAGCGGTAAGTCAGCTGTACGTCGCCAGCGGGGGCGGGTGGCACGGCGTTGAGCCGCCCCTGCACCACATCTTCAGCCAGGATGGGGCTGGTCATGGGTAGGAAGGTGGACGGCCGTAACGGTTCGCCCTGCCAATCCCACAGCAGCACCAGGCCAAGGCCCAGCAAAATCGCCAGCAGCTTGAGCCACCATCTGGTCATCGCCAACTCGCTCGTCTCCGATGAGAAATTTGACGCAAAGGGGCAAAGGGGCAAAGCTGAAAAAGCAGCACCTTTACTCCTTCCATCCTTTGCGTTCTTTGCGTCAAAAATATGCAAAAAGAAAAAGCCGCCCCGATTCGGAGCGGCCTGATGTTCATTCTGTGGCGCCAAGTGGATTTGAACCACTGACCTAGGGCTTATGAGTCCCCCGCTCTGACCAACTGAGCTATGGCGCCAAAAGCGAACGGAATTATAACCAACTCTGCCAGGCGTGACAAATTGAATACAAGGGCGTTCGCCGGGTGTCTGAGAATGATTAGCCTAAAACCTTAAAGGGAATGGGGACAAAAATCAGGACAAAAATAATGAGCGTGACGATGCCCAGCCAGCGGCGCGGTGGATCTAGCGGCGTCACATCATCAAGGGGTTCGGCATGGGCCCGGCCAAAGAAAAAGAGCAGTACAATCCAGATGCCCCAGGTAAAGGTGCTGTCGACAAAAAATGAAACGGCCGTCAAAGCCCCCAGCACCGCAACCACCGGGACAAACAAACGCTTGGCCCCGCTGCCAATGAGCGAGTAAACAATATGGCCACCATCCAGCTGGCCAACAGGCATCAGGTTCAGGGCCGTGACGAGCAGCCCAACCCAGCCCGCCCAGGCAAACTGGTTTAGATACACATCGGTGGTTTCGCTGGGTAAAAATTGGCCAAAGGTAACAAACTTGGCCAGGTAATAGAGAATGGAATTGCCCTCTAGCAAACCTTCGGGTGAAATCGGCCCTATTTCAGAAGTGGCCAGCCCGTACAGCAAGATGGGTATGGCAAACACCAGCCCGGCCAGCGGCCCGGCCACGCCAATATCGAACAAGGCGCGCTTATTTTTAATCGGTGCTTTTATGCGGATGACGGCCCCCATGGTGCCAATGGGAGAAATGAGCGGCAGGGGAATGAAATACGGCAGAGTAACAGCCACTTTGTGGTAGCGAGCAGCAAAATAGTGGCCTAACTCATGAGCGCCCAGAATAAGCATGATGCTCAGGCTGAAGGGCCAGCCGCGCCAGATTTCATACATTTGCTCTGGGGTTTCGGCGTAAAACACAGAAGCCGTGAGCAAGGTAGACAGCACGGTGATGAGGAACAGGGCCAGGTTGATTTGCCACTTGGAGTCCGGCGGGTTGAACACATGGGGAATGGCGATGATGGCGATACGGCCGTTTTCCTCCTCGCGTACCGTTGGCGTAAATCCCTGGGCTTCAAACACCGCCCGCAGTTCATCAAAACAGACGGCCGGATCCACCTGGAAACGGCCGCGGTAGCGGACAAACCCCTTGTGCGGTTCATCCAGCGTCGTGTCGCCCACCACAAACAGGTGAGCCATGCCACGGCGCATGTTTTCCACTTTTTCCAGGGACACTACTGGCGGTGGCGCCGTGTAGGGGGAAGGCTGCTGCATGGTTATTCGCTGCCAGTGTTGGGAGCGTCAGCCAAATCCTCGTCATCATCTCCCCAGCTGATAATCCAGATGCAGGCGCCGGCAACCAGGATCGTCACCACAATCAGCCAGAACCATTGGCCGCCCTGCAAACCCACATCGCGCGCTTCATACACCAGCAAAATTACCATGCCCAGCGCCAAAACAAACCAGGCAGACAAATTTGGGTGGCTTGTGATCCAATTTTTCAAACTGTCCATTGAGAAGTACCTATCCAGAGATTTTGCAGATTGTCTTTCTGCACTGGCGCAGTCGTTGACTAAAAGTCATCATCTGGCAAATTTAAACTTGCCAGAGAGTGTGTCATACCCGCGAAGGCGGGTATCCAATTTGTGCACCAGCTAGATTCCCGCCCTCGCGGAAATGACAATCAAAAAAGTGCAAGAATAATGTAAAAGTGTTACCCCGCCTGATTATAAAGAAAAATTGAGTAATCAGGTAATGGCCTGATTACTCAATTACAAAACGTTCATATGGTAGCCAACCTGCGCGAGGATCAACCTCCCGCAGGTTAGTTTTCATTACTCTCGGGCGGCCAGCCACTTTTCCAGCTCCATGGCGGCGCCAGTGCCCTGGCCTACCGAGGTGGCAATCTGGCGGAAGTGGGAATCCTGGATTTCGCCCGCGGCATACACGCCGGGTACGCTGGTGCGGTAGCGTTCATCGGTGATAACGTAGCCTTCTTCATCCATCGCCAGCTGCCCAACCAGGAACTTGCTGTTGGGGAAATGGCCAATGAAGATAAAAACGCCGTCCGTCTCCAGATTTTGAGTTTTGCCTGTTTTTAAATTTTTTGTTTGTACGCCCTGGACCACGCCATTACCCTCAATTTCTTCAACAACCGTATCCCAGATAAAGGAAATTTTGGGGTTGGCGAAGGCGCGCTGCTGCAGCGCGGTGCCCGCGCGCAGTTCATCGCGACGGTGAATGACTTCGACCTTGTTGGCAAATTTGGTCAGGAAGATGCCCTCTTCCATGGCGCTGTCGCCGCCGCCCACCACCACAACATCCTTGCCGCGGAAGAAGAAGCCATCGCAGGTGCCGCAGTAGCTGACGCCGCGGCCAATAAACGCTTCTTCACCCGGCACGCCCAGGTGTCGCGGTGACGCCCCGGCGGTAACAATGACGCCGTCTGCTAAGTATTCTTTGCCATAGGTTTTGATATAGAAGGGAGGCCCTTTGGTGAAATCGACTTCAACCACTTCGTCATACTCAAAGCGGGCGCCAAAATGTTCGGCCTGTTTTTGCATGACTTCTACCAGCTCCGGGCCGGTGGGTGTTTTTTCTTCTGACCAAAAGCCTGGGTAGTTTTCCACCTCGTGGGTGATGGCGATCTGGCCGCCAATTTGGGTACCGGCAATGACCAGCGGGTTTAGCTGGGCGCGGCCGGTGTAAATTGCGGCCGTTAACCCGGCTGGTCCTGATCCAATAATAACAACGCGTTCTTTTTCCATAATAAAGTGTGTACCTTCAGTTTCTTTTGTCTGCTTATTAGAGAGTTCTTCCATGCTTTAGACGAGTAATGGGTGTGAATTCTTACCTGAAAACAGGTCTGGCATCACAGGCGCCTCTCTATTTTCAGGAACAAGTAATTTATGCCTTCGATTATATCTCAATCTTATATCTGGATACGCGGTGTTAGAGAGGCAGGAATCTATACTGGGTTCACTGAGCCAAGCAAAGCGGCGGCCGGGCACCGGCGCTTGGTTATTTGTTTTATGCCTGGCAAATAAATAAGTTTTGAAAGGTGAATGATATGCTACGTTATGCGCTTATTTTCCTGGTAGTGGCTTTGTTGGCTGCGTTTCTGGGGTTCGGTGGTATTGCTGGTGCAGCCGCTGGTATTGCACAGATTTTGTTTTATATCTTTATTGCTTTCTTCTTGATAAGCATTGTTCTGAACTTTTTGCGGCGGGCATAGTCGTCGCAACGTCCACATCTAAATAAGTCGAACGGCCGGGTGATTTGTCATCCGGCCTTTTTTGGGGGTAGAGAAGGGGTCAGGCTACGGCCGTTACCGGCAAATAAATCGTAAAGGTGGTGCCTTCACCCACGATGCTGTCCACTTCAATATGGCCGTGGTGCTCCTCCACAATCTTTTGCGCCACCGAAAGGCCCAGCCCGCTGCCTTCGGCGCTTTCGCTGCCGGGGATGCGGTAAAAGCGCTCAAACAAGTGGCCGATGTCTTCTGGCTCAATGCCGGGGCCGGTGTCGGCCACGCTGATTTGCACCACATTGGCCTGGCAGCTGGCGCTGAGGGTGATACGGCCGTTGACCACATTGTACTTAACCGCATTGCTCACCAGGTTCAGCAGCACCTGCTTTAGCCGGTCGGCATCGCCGATGACGGCCGTTTTGCCGCTGGCCGCAGGCAGGTCTGGCGCTAACTCCATGACAATTTCAATGCCGCGGGCGGCGGCCTGCGCCTGCGAAATATTTACCACATCTTCAATGATTTGCCGTACCGGCACTGCCTCACGCGCCAGCCGCATCCGGCCAGACTCCAGCCTGGCAAAGTCCAGGAAATCCTTTGTCATCTTCGACAGCCGGTTGGACTCTTTTTTGATCATGCTCACCAGGTCGGCGTGTTTTTCCTGCGGAATTTCAGGCCGGGAGAGCAGCTCGCTGGCGGCAGAAATGGCCATCAGCGGCGTTTTGAGCTCGTGCATAATCTCGGCGATGAGGTCTGACTGGCTGAAGAGGTGGGCATTCATGATAGCCACGGCCGACTGTGACGCCAGAGCCTCCATCAGGGCCACGTCCTGGCCGGTATAGTGAGCATTATCTTGCTTGTTGATCACTTCCAGGGCGCCAATAACGCCCTGGCTGGTCACCAGCGGCACAGCCAGCATCGAGCGGGTGACAAATTCCAGGTCTTCATCGACATTGGCATAAAAACGCTCATCGGTCTGCACGTCATCCAGAATGAGGGAACGGCCGTGCCGTACCACCCAACCGGCAATGCTGTTATCTAGCGGTACAACAATGTCTTGCAGCACCTCGCCGCGTGTGGAGGCGGCAAAATGGAGCTGCCCCGTCGAGCGGTTCACCAGGAGGATGGAGGCTGTTTCGGTGTGGGTCAGCTCGGTGGCCACGTCCATCACCAGCGACAGGAGTTCATCCAGCCGCAGGGTGGAGCTGAGCCGCTGGCTGATTTGCAGCAGCCGTGCCAGATGCTCGGGCGAGATAGCCGTGCCTGGTTTCGCGGCAGGTTTCACTTGTTCCATAAAATGTGCTCACTATAGATTGGTTGCTGCTTCAATGCCATGACGACGAAATGGTTCGGCCAGCTGGGGCAGCAGTTCGGCCACATCTTCGCGAAACAGGAGGTCGGCCTCTCGGTCCATGTGGGTGGGGCCTAAATTGACGATGATGAGCTGCGCGCCGGCTCGTTTGGCCAGCAGCGGCAGGTCACCGGCCGGGGCCACTTCCAGCGAGGAACCGGCCACCAGCATGACGTCACACATGGCGACTTCTGCCTGAGCCAGGCGCATAACGCGGGCGGGCAAAAGTTCACCAAATAATACCACGTTTGGCTTGATGATGTGGCCGCAGGTGCAAATGGGCAGCGCGCCGCTGGTTGCGTACCGTTCCAGCAAGGGCTGGGCGTCGACGTCATCGTGGCAGCCCTGGCAGGTGGCGCGGCGCAGGCTGCCGTGCACTTCATACACTGTGCGCGAGCCAGCTTTGGTGTGCAGCAGATCGATGTTTTGGGTGATGACGGCCTGCAAACGGCCGTTTGCCTCCAAAGAAGCCAGGGCCAGGTGGGCGGGATTGGGTTGGGCGTTGAGAATGGTGTGGGCCAATGGCCGTAACCAGTCAAAAAAAGCGGCGGGATTGTGCCGGAAGGCATAAATCGAGGCGACTTCCATCGGGTCTACGTCGTCCCACACGCCTGATTCTGGGCTGCGAAAATCGGGAATGCCAGAGGGGGTGCTGATACCGGCTCCGGTAAGCGCCACCACCCGTTTAGCCTGGCGCAGCAGTTCGATGGCACGGACAACGGTGGGAGTTGAGGTCATTGTTTAACAACTACGCTTTTATCAGCTGCTGGGCAATTTGCCGGATCAGGAGCGATGCCTTGGCTTGCGGGTTCAACTGCACCAGTGGGATGTTTTTGTTGACGGCCTGGTTCATTTCGGTTGGCGACACTGGCAGAACGGCCGTCAGCGGGTGGTTAAGAAACTTCTCTAGCGATTCATGGGGAATAGCCATGAGGCCGCTAAAGTCAAACATGATGGCGCGCACGGCCGTTGCCGGTGGCGCAATCTCGTGTAAGTGTTCCAGCAGCAGCCGGGCACTGGCCAGGGCCACCCGCTCCGGTCGCAGGCAGACGATGATCTGGTTGGCCTGGGTCAAAACGGATTCAATCACCTCGGTCAGCTGGTGCCCGCAGTCGATAACCAAATGATGACCCGGCTTGATGAGCGGCTGCAGCAGGTTAAGCGTTTGCTCCGGGCGCAGCGGCAGCGGTTCATTGGCCAGCTGCGAGTGGGTCAACAGCAGGTTCAGATGATCGTTAAATTTGCTTAGTTCAGCTTGCACTACTTCTGGCCAGCGGCTTTCGGGTTGGCTCAGCACGCGGTTCAGACCGCTGTTGTGTTTCTGGCTCAGGTAGAGGGCGATGTGTCCTTGCACCAGGTCAAGGTCAACCAGGGTGGTTTGACGGCCGGTGCTGGCCAGGCTGCTGGCCAGGTTGATCGCCAGTGTGGTGGCTCCAGCTCCGCCGCGTGCCCCTAATACGGCCGTTACGCTGCCCGAAATGGGGAAGGAGATGGTGTTGGCCACCGAGCCACTGGCGTCCCAAACCGACTTTTTCTTTTTGTCGGGGAGTGGCTCATGCAGGCGGGTATCGTCCACCGCTTTGGGGGTACGGTCTTCGAGGATCATTCTGACTCGTTCTAAAAGTTCATCTGGCTCGGTGGGTTTGGTCAGGTAATCATCGGCGCCGGCGTCAAACCCGGCCAGTTTTTGTGCGGCTTCGTCAACGGCCGTAAACATGATGATGGGGATGTCGGCCAGCTTAGGCGTACTTCGCACCCGGCGGCACACCTCCCAGCCGTCCATCTCCGGCATCATACCATCCACCATGATCAAATCCGGGCTTTCCGACTCAGCCAGGCTCAACCCGCGAAAACCAGAACGTGCCGCCAGCACATTGTACCCCTGCTGTTGCAAGACGCGCTGAATGATGTTGAGTGTTTCTGGATGGTCGTCTATTACAAGGACCTTGTAGGCAATTGACGTTGTCATGGATTATTCCTGGTACAAAGTAACTGGAGGTCTTTCATTGCTCCACTAAGCAAGCTAACTATACAGGTGGCCAGGGATAATGCCGCCCTGGACCGGGTGAAACAAATCTGGCCTGCTGTAACAGGTGCATGGTGCGTTTTTGCAAAGCCTCTACTTCTGCCTGGGCCAGCAGCCGGATTAAGTCGGCCCGCAGATCGCTTTCATTGGTGGCCAGTTTGTGGCTAAACGCTTCCAGATCAGCCAGCAGTTCAGCGGGAATCGGTTCACCAGCAAATTCCCAAATAACGGTACGCAGCTTGTGCTCGGTATGGAAACAAATGCCATGATCGATAAGCCACAAGCGATCGCCTTCATCGCGTGTTTCCAACAGTACATGTCCCGCCTTGCGGTCTGCATTGTTGATGATGATATCCAGTATAACGGTCTTTTGTAAAGCGTCCCGGAATAGTGGTTCACCTTCAAAGGTGAAGTAGTGGGCTTCCGGATCGTGAGGGATGAACAACTGCACGGAACCTGTGCCGTGCGAGCCTTCGCGCAGCACGGTGGGGGGGATGAGATTCCAGCCGAGCGCGTGGCTCACCACGAAGGCAGCTCGTTCTCGCTGGCACAGGGTCCCTTGGGTAAAGTCCCACAACGGCCGTTCCCCCCGGCGCGGTTTGTAAACGGCACGCACTTCGGTGATGGCTCCCCGCGGCACATGGGGCAGCGCTTCCCAAACGGCCGTGTTGGGGCAAACGTTAACCAGGAAGGAGTAGTTCGAGCTCCAGGGCAGCACCCCCTTAACATCAAGGGTGCCAACCTGTAACAGATGAAGCCATTCGGCCGTGTTTAATGCCTGTTGTGCCATTTTAACGATTATGTACACCAATGGCCTCGGCAGCGTGGCGCCTCAAAAGAAGGAACGTTGCCTCAATGGGCGTGTCCATTGCGTTGTGGGCAAAAATGGCCGGTTGCATCAATCGGCTTGCCGCAGTTGCCGCAAATCGGACGCCCTGCCTTCACCACATCGTAAGCGTGCTGCACCAGCGCCTGCACCTGGGCACGGGTGATCCAGTAGCTCACCACGTTGGGCTCTTCGTCTTCGGCCACCAGTTCGTAGGCGACCAGCACTACCTGGTTGCTGTCTTCGTTGTAACCAATGCCAATGTTGCCCACGCGGAACAGCGATTCCACCGGTTCACGCAGGCGCATGTCGGTCCATACCGACGTATCATTGGCCTCCGGGTATTTGTTAGCCAGTTCCTGAACCAGCGCTTCAAAGCTTTCCGCCAGCATGCGGGCCTGTTCTTTTTCGATGGTCAGGGAGATGGTTTGTGAGCCGCGGCTGCCTTGCAGGTAAAAGGTACGCTGCCCAGGTGGACCAATGGTGCCGACGGTAATTTGTGTCGCTGGGTTTAATTCGATGTGGCTAGGCATAAGATTCTCTAACTATTGGTGTTGCTATCGGTAACGGCCGTCTGGCCATTGTCCGATTTTTCTGTTTTTGCTTTCGTCTTCTTTTTTTTCTCTGCGGGTTTGGGTGGTGGTTGCAGCGGGCCGTCATCGTTGATGCGCCCAACCCGCACCACACCATTCCTGGCCAGGTTCAGCACACTCACTGAGGCCGGCGAGACGATGAGGCGCTGAAACAAATCGATGTGTACTCCCAGGTAATAAGCCAGCACCAGCTTGATCAGATCCGCATGAGAGACAACCACAATAATGTCCTGGTCTTCATGATTTTGCGCCAGGGCTTCAATGGCTTCCACGCCGCGTATCTGCACGCCGCGCAGTGAATCTCCGCCGGGAAACTGCATACGGCTGGGATAAAACTGCACGGTAAACCACTCTTTCTTCTTGGCCAGCTTTTTGATCTTTTTGCCTTCCCATTCGCCATAACGCACTTCGCCTAAGCTGTCCAGGAGGTTAACGGGTAGGTCGAAGGTGTTGGCGATCAAATCGGCCGTTTCCCGGCAGCGCAGTACAGGGCTGCTGTAAATGGCTTTCACCGGTAACGGGGCCAACCTTTCGGCGGCGGCGGCGGCTTGCTGACGGCCGTTTTCATTCAAATGAATCCCTTCAATCCAGCCTGCCAGACGATGTTTTTTCACCCAATCGTTTTCGCCGTGTCGCACAAGAAGTATGGTTGTCATGGGTGAATAATAGCACAAGTAAGAAGGGTATGAAATAGATAATATACACACCGCAACTTGGCCCAGCCGTCTGAGCAGGCAGCCAGGTTTTGGCCGAGAAGGTTGTTGTCAGGCGGTACGGCCGTTAATTGCGCTGGACCGAACTCAGCAGATCGGGCGGCATTACCGGGTTAAAACTAATCGAGTTGCAGACGCGGGTAACCGACTCGGGCAGTGCGGCGTCGGCATTGCCGGTGAACTGGGCATACTGCCCCAGGCCAAAGTAGGCGGCCATGACGTTGCAGGCCACCGGCGCCGCCCACTGCGATCCTTCGCCGCCGTGGTAAAGGAACGCTGCCACCACAATTTCCGGTTCGTCAAACGGGGCATAGCCCACATACCAGGAGTGGGTGGGTAAGATGCGGCGGTTGAGGACATCGTCGAAGCTGCACCACCCCTTTTCAATGGCAATGTGTTCGCAAAATTCGGCCGTTCCGGTTTTACCCGCGGTCACAATACCAAACGGCTCCAGCCAGTCTACGTAGGTAGCCCCGGTGTAAAACGTGTCTTCGTCGATAAACACATTAACCAGGCGCATACCTTCGGCAATCGTTTCCAGGTGTTGGCGGTCCACATCCACCGCGTTGAGCACCTCAGGCTGGTAAATATATTCGCCATTGGCGTCAAAGCGCACGTTAAAGGACGGATCGTTTATCAGATTGCCGTCGGCGTCGGTGAGGATGGGACGGCCGTCGCCTCCCAACCGCGCCCGCGCCACAATCTGGCTGTTATCATCCACAAATACTATGTTGCCATCCGAATCGGTCATGTGGTGCACGATCGTAGGCCGGTACAAAAAGCCGCCGTTGGCCACAACTGCCGCCATCTGGGCCACCTGCATCGGCGAAGCGGTCAGGTACCCCTGGCCGATGCCCATGTTGTAATCATCACCCGTAGACCACGGCTCACCGTAGACCCGCGCCTTCCAGCCGCGGTCGGGTGGTAAATCACCCGCTGCCTCCAGCGGTAGTTCAATACCCTGCACCCGGCCAAAGCCAAACTGAGAAGCATAGCTCGAAAGCGTATCAATCCCCAGCCCCTCTACAAATTCGCCGTCCTGGTTAAAACCGCCGCTGATTTTGTAATAGTAAATGTCGCACGAGTTGGCCAGCCCGGTAATGGCGTTCATTGGCCCGTGCCCGGCACGGAACCAACAGACAAATGTCTGGGCGCGCCCCGGATCGTTGGGCGCAAACTGATTCTGAATGCTAATTTCACCTGTCCCCAAAATCAATCGGGAAGCGGTGACTGTGCCTTCTTGCAGTGACGCCGAACCAGGCACAAGTTTAAAGGTGGACCCCGGCGGGTAGATGCTGCTTACCGCATGATTCACAAACGGCTGGTACACACTGCGCGCCTGCGTCAGGTAATATTCCACCGGTACTTCGGTTTGGAAGCGGTTATTGTCGAAGCTGGGCAGGCTGACCATGGCCAGTACTTCGCCCGTTTGGGGGTTCATCACCACTACCGCACCTTGCTGAACTTCCACAAACGATTCCTGCCCGGTGATTTCATCGCGGGCGGGAACCAGCTCACGCTGCGCCATCGCCTGGCGCAAAATTTCTGTGGCGATGATTTGCAGATCGAGGTCAAGCGTCAGGTGCAGATTCAGGCCCGCAACGGGGTCAGTAGCCAGGCCAAGCTGGCGCAGTTCACGGCCTGTCCAATCCACCTCAATCTGGCGTTCGCCCTTGGTGCCCGCCATTTCCAGCTCCATCGACGACTCCAGCCCGGCCCAGCCAACCCGGTCGTCGCGCTGGTAGCCCAGGCCCAGGTCCAACCAGCTTTCGTTGGGCAGCGGCCCCATAAAACCAATGATGGACGCGGTGTATTCGGCCGATGGATAGTAGCGCAGCGGTTCTGGCAGCACGCGCACGCCGGGTAAAAAGATGCTTTCTTGCTCAATGGTATATGCCTGCGTGATGGGAATCCCCGAGGTAATGACGGCCGGAATGTATTGCAGGGGGTTGTTGATGCGTACAATCTCGGCGATGCTGTCTGGCAGCTGATCCACGACGCCTGCCTGGGCCAGCGCCTCTTCACTGGATACGCCGTAGATGTCGGCCAGGCGTGTATACGTTTCCACCAGCTCCGGGTTGGCCGCTTCGATGAGGGCACGCTGCTCAACGGTATTGGTGACTGGAACCCCGGTCAGCAGCGACAAGCGTTCGTAGATGGCCTGAAGTTCGGCTTCGTCATCGGGCAAGAAGGTGGGAGTTATGGTGACGTTGAAGCTGGGGATATTAATGGCCAATGGATCGCCATCCCGGTCAAAGATAACGCCGCGGGGGGCATCATTGCGCAGGATGGCGAACTGGTTTTCCTGGGCCAGCGCTTGCAGTTCGCCGCCCTGGTTTTGTTGAATCCAGTAGACGCGGTAGACGAGCAGGCCCAATACAGCGACAACGGCCAGCCGGAAAAAGAAGAGGCGGCCGCGCAGGCCAAAATCTTCCTTTTCCAGTTCTTCTTGATCTTCTACACGGTCCCAACCCATTCGTGACATAGTTTTTCCTTCACAGGTGCCTGTCAGCTCGCAGTCCTGCTGAATAACTCATTATAGCTGAACGCGCCGCGGCCGCAGCATGTGGTTGATGAGGTAAAACAACCAGTAAACGGGTAAGATGGCCAGCACGTTAGTCAGGATGACGGTGGGCAAGACGGTGATGCTTCGGAAATCGGCGATGGTGCCGAAGAGGCGCAGCAGGACAATATCCAGGATGAAGCTGATGATGGTAGCCAGCCCGGCTAAGGCCAGCGGCAGCAGAACGCGGCTTTTGGGCAGCGCTTGTTTGGCTATGACAACGGCCGTTATCCCCACCATAAACGCCAACGACGACACACCCACCGGCGTAATTGAAAAGAAATCGGTAAAGACACCCGCAAAAAAGGCCCAGACGGCGCCTTCTTCGATGCCGTACAGCAGCCCCCAGGCGAGGGCAACGAGAAACGCCAGCTGTGGCGCCGCGCCAAAAATGGGGAAGTGGGGGAGGACGGCCGTTTCCACCAACCCCAGCACCAGCATCAGCGGAATGGCCAGGTAAACAGACGAGCTCATCTAATTCTCCGTGGGGCTTTCAAAAATCGAGGTGTCGATGGGGGTAAAATCTGTCACTACCAGCACAATTTCCAGCGTGTCAAAATCCGTGGCGGGCTGCACAACGGCCTGCTGAAACAGGTCTGCCTCATTGCGCAAAACTTGCACTACCCGGCCAATCACGATGTCCTGTGGAAAATCACCACCCAGCCCGGAGGTGAGCACCACTTCCCCCACTTCCAGCTGAAACTTCAGGTCAATCCAGTCCACAATCAAATCGCCGCTGGCGCCGCGACCCTTCAGGCTGCCCGTGGCCCGCGAGGTGCCCAGCCGCACCGGTATGGCGCTGGCATTGTCGGTGATGAGCACCACCTGGGATGAATTTTGCGTGGTGCGGAAGATACGGCCGATCAACCCCCGCGGGCTTTCAACCGGCATGCCCACCTGTATCCCGTCATCGGAGCCTTTGTCGATGAGGATGCTGCGTACCGCCGGGCTGGTATCGTAGCCGATGACGTTGGCCGTCTGGCGGCGCAGTTGCGGTGTCTGCCGCACGCGGTTGAAGAGGTCCTGCAAAATTTGCAATTCACCCTGCTGTTCACGCATCTCTTCGATCTCTCGTTCCTGAGCCTCAATAACTGCCTCAAGTTCCGCAATTTGGGCACGAGCTTCTTCCAAATCCCGGGGGCCGGAGAGGGCGTCGGCGACGGTATCGGTTTGGCGGGTGGTCCAGCTGGCAACGGCCGTTAACGGGTCGCGCATAAAACCAAACAAGATATCCAGGTTACCGGTGCTGTCTAAAACGCTCAACAAGATAGAAGCACCCACGAGGACAGCCACGGTGGTCCAGCGAATCCTGCGTTGGGCATCGTTTAAGTTCATGATGATTGGTAATCGGTGTGTCGGTGATCGGTAATCGGTGTGCCAATGAGCCGTGAGCCGTGAAAAGTGACAAGTGATAAGTGGCCAGAGGATAACATAGAAGGATGAATGATAGCTGAGAGACAAATACGGCCGTCCGATAACCGTTTACCGCTTACCGCTCACTGACTAATGATGCGTGCTGCCTCGGTGCAGACCGGTGAGCGACCGTTGCCACAGTTCGATGTTTTCCAGCACGCGGCCTGCACCGCGCGCCACGCAGGTCATGGCGTCTTCGGCCACCCAAACGCGCATCTTCACCATGTCTTCCAGTCGGTCGGCCAGGCCGCGGATTTGCGCCCCGCCGCCCGCCAGGCAAATGCCCACCTCCATCAGGTCGGCCACCAGTTCCGGCGGGGTGTCGTCCAGGCAGTCGCGTACGGTGTCCACGATGATGTTGATGGAGGGCGACATCGCTTCGCGCAGTTCGATGCTGCTGATTTCTACCGACTGGGGCAGGCCGTTGATCAGGTTACGGCCGCGCAGTGTCATGGTGCGCTCTTCCGGCAGGGGAAAGGCAGAACCGATGCCAATTTTCACGCGCTCGGCCATACGTTCGCCGATCAGCAAGTTGTACTTGTTGCGGGCGTACTGGATGATGTCTTCGTCCATTTCGTCGCCCGCTACGCGGATAGAGCGGCTGACGACGATGCCACCCATGGCAAACACGGCCACTTCGGTGGTGCCACCGCCAATATCCACGATCATGCTGCCGCGTGTTTCGTTGACGGGCAGCCCGGCGCCAATGGCGGCGGCCGTTGGCTCTTCGATGAGATGCGCTTCACGGGCACCGGCGGAAATGGCGGCGTCGTACACGGCCCGTTTTTCCACTTCGGTAACGCCGGAGGGGATGCCCACCACCACGCGGGGACGGGGAAAGGGCACGATCATCTGCTCGTGCGCCTTGTCGATGAAATATTTAAGCATGGCTTCGGTGATTTCAAACTCGGAGATCACACCGTCGCGGAGCGGCCGTATGGCCACAATATCGGCTGGGGTGCGCCCTACCATTTCCCGCGCTTCGGCGCCAATGGCCAGCGGCTGGCGGGTGCGCCGGTTGATGGCTACCCAGGATGGTTCGTTGATGACAATGCCCCGATCGCGGATGTAGACCAGTGTATTGGCCGTACCCAGATCGATGCCGATGTCGAGTGAAAAGAGGCCCAAGAGCCAGTCGAGTGGTCTAAACAATGTTCCCTACAATCTCCCTTCCGTGTGTTCCCACTCACGTCATTTAGCCACAGAGTTCACAGAGAGTTTTGAGCTTAACATGGGTTTCTCAAAATTCTCTTTATTCTCTGTGGCTTTAATTGATTTTAGTGTGAACCAGCGTGAAATTATACTCAACGCAAGACACATCACCAATTTTGCCCACTAAATACTCACGCTTGCCTCTAAACTTTGTATAATTGCTTAGGGTTCGTTCGTTAACAACTTTGGATATTGGGTAAAATAGCCGCCAATCAATTTAGCCAATTGGAGGCCATATGACCGTAATCCATCAATGTGAATGTGCGATTTGTCAGCAATCTGAATCTCATCCAGAACAGGCGCAACATCAACGAATGAACTTGTTTATGAGCCGCCTCGATGAACAACAACGCCGCTGGTATGCCGCACTTGAAGCCCAAAAATTGGGTCACGGCGGAACGACGCTGATAGCCAGGATAACCGGGCTATCTGTGGAAACCATTCGGCGCGGTCGATATGAATTAGACAACGATTTGGCGGACCGACCCGTTGACCGGGTACGCCAGGCCGTGGTGGTCGTCAAGCAGTTGAAAAAAACGCCGTCCATTACCACCGCCCTCCAAGAAGTAATTGATGATGACATTGCTGGCGACCCGATGGTTGACCACAAATGGGTCCGTCGTTCTCTGCAATATTTGGCCCAGGCCCTGGTTAAACGGCGTTTTCGGATTGGTCCGACCACTGTGCGCCGTTTGTTGAAGAAACTGAACTATCGCTTGTTCGGCAATTGTCAAAGTCTGACACCCCGGCATCCTGACCGAGATAAGCAATTTCGCTTCATCCGCCGGGTGAAGAAACTATTCCTGACCGCAGGTTGGCCGGTTATCAGTGTCGATACCAAAAAGAAGGAGTTGATTGGCAATGTCAAAAATGCCGGACGTATTTGGGAACAAGCGCCCACATTGGTTAATGCCCATGACTTTCTTTCTGAAGCAATGGGTCGGGCAACACCGTACGGCATCTATGACCTGGTCCATCAGCAAGGCTCTGTCTATGTCGGCACTTCTTATGATACGCCTGAATTCGCTGCTTATGCCATTGCCCAGTGGTGGGCTGACCCCGACCGCCCTCGCTTTGCCCGCGAAGACAAACTGCTCATTCTCTGTGATGCCGGAGGCAGCAATAATTGCCGTTACTGGCGCTGGAAAATCGAGGTGCAAAAGCAACTGGCTGACGCGTTTGGCATTGAGGTGATGATTTGTCATTATCCCACCGGGGCCTCCAAATGGAATCCCATTGAACACCGGCTCTTCAGCGAGATTTCCAAGAATTGGGCGGGTAAACCTTTACGCTCTTTTCAGACCACACTCAATTACATTCGGGATACCACAACGGAAACGGGGCTGAAGGTCCAAGCGTGCCTAGTTGAACGGGTCTTTGATAAAGGGATCAAGTATGACCCTGACGAACGGGACAACCTCAATTTACAGCGTTGTCGTACCTGTCCTACTTGGAACTATATCCTTCAACCACAGGTTTGTTCTGGATGATATTCGATTGTTAATGTCCAAAGTTATTTTTGATTGAACCCTTAGAATGGCATGAGCCAAACGGCCGTTTGCGGGAGAGATCACCGTCCAGTGCGTATACGAGACAGAACTGAACCAGACCCAAGAGGTTTTTACGATGGCAAACAAAGCGTTATTCCAAGGTTTGATTTTTGATGAAGGGGGGAACCCGGTGGAAACGGCCGTTGTCGGGCACGACATGTTTTACGTGGTTGATGATGCCGGATTTAAGCGCCACATCGACGCTGACCTGGTCGACCGGCAGGTGCTCAGCGTCTTTCTGCAGCAGCTAGAAGAGAACAAAGACATTGCCGTGGAGCAGGCCCTGCGCATGATGGGCAAGGATGATTTGTTTACCAAAGCGGCCGTTGACGCCCAGCTCAACAACATTGATACGGACCAGATCATCGCCCAGGGCATCCCCGCCCAGGCCCGCGATATGATGGGCATGATGGGCTTCCGCATCACCATCAACTTCCACGGCGAAGTGGTTGACATCAACCAACCCACCATTTCCGATGATGAATTTTAGTAAATAGAGGTGAGTGGCTGGTGGTTTGTACAAGCTACCTGCCACGAACCACCAGCCACAAACACCATGACCCACGAAAGCTACGATTACGCCAACCGGCACGGCCTCTGGCCCATTTCCTGGAATGATTTTCACGGACTCTGCCAGGCAATTGCCCTGGCTGCGGCCGAATTTAAGCCGGAAATCATCATTGCCCTGGGGCGCGGCGGTTTTTATCCCGGCACGCTCATCGCCCACCTGCTGCGCACGGAAATTTACCCGGTGCGTTTATCGCGCCGGGTGAATGATGTGGTGATGTATGACGATCCGGTCTGGCTGCTGGAGCCACCGGCGCTGGTGCAGGGCAGGCGGGTGCTGGTGGTGGATGAAATTTGTGATTCAGGCCAGACCTTACAGATGGCTGGCACAAAGTTGGCGGCAATGGATGTGGCGGCGGTGAAAACGGCCGTCCTCTACTCCCACACCTGGCGCGCCGACATTCCCGACTACATCGGCCTCATCACCGACGCTTTATTGTTGAATCCATGGGATCGAGAGGCGGTGGTAGACGGCCGTATCCAGTTCCACCCGGAATACGTCAGCGCCTTCGCCCAGCAAGGCATCCCCCTCGAAGACAGCCTGCGCATCCCCGCAACTAAGTTTGAGTTGGCGAAACGGCCGTAAAAATTAGTATGCGCCCCGGCCGAACAGGGAGTGGGGAATGGTTTGCAGCAAGATGCGAATGTCCATTGAAAGCGACCAGTTTTCGATGTAGTAGATGTCTAGCAGGCACAGCTCGTCGAAGGTCAGGTCGGAACGGCCGCTTACCTGCCACAACCCCGTAATCCCGCCAATCACGCTCAGGCGCTGTTTGTGCCACGGTTTGTACTCGGCCACCTCTTCCGCCAGCGGCGGGCGCGGTCCCACCAGGCTCATCTGCCCGCGCAGCACGTTGTAAATTTGCGGCAGTTCATCCAGGCTGGCGCGGCGAATAAAACGGCCGACTCGCGTCATACGCGGGTCATCTTTCATTTTGAAGATGGGGCCATCGGCCTGGTTAAACTGCTTCAGTGCCTCTTTGTGCCGGTCGGCATCTACCACCATGGAGCGGAATTTGTACATTTGGAAGGGACGGCCGTTTTTACCCACCCGTGCTGCCTTGTAAATTATCGGGCCAGGCGAGTCCAGCTTGATGGCCAGGGCAATGATGCCCATCACCAGCAGCGCCGGAATACCCCCTACCAGCACCACCACCAGGTCCAGCAGCCGCTTGGCCACTTGCTGCGTCCGGTTGATGCCTACTTCACGAATGCCCAGCGTGGGAATGCCCGCCATGTTGTTGAACTCCACCCGGTTCATGCTGAGCTGCAACAGGTCTGGCACCACCTGCGCCGGGACGCCATGCTGCTGGCAAACCTGCAGAATTTGGGAAATCTGCTGGTGCATCTCGCCAGGCAGGGCAATAAAAACGGTGTGCAGCTGCGGCCACAGTGCCAGCGTCTGCGGCAAATCGGTGAAGACGCCCAGGTTGGGAATCCGGCCGAGACCAATATTGTTTTCGCTCAACCCGTCGTGCAGGTAGCCGATGGCCCGGTAGCCCAGGTCGGGCCGGGCCAGCAGGGTGCGGATAAGGCTGCGCCCCACTTCGCCCGAGCCAATCACCAGCACCCGGTCGGCCAGGATACCGCGCTGGTAAAGCAGCCCCAGCAGCAGGCGGCGCAGCAAACGGGCCAGGCCAATCAGCACAACGATGGCCATGAAGGCCCAAAAGTACATAAGGCGAGAAAACGGCGTCGGCTGCACAAAAAAGGCGATCATGCTGAGCAGGCCAATCCCGGCGGCCACGGCATAAGTGATGCGTGACAGTTCATCAACCCAAAATTCGCCCCGCTTGCGCCGCCAGACGCGCACCTGGGCAAAGGTGAAGATAAGCAAGATGTTCAGCAAGACCAGCTGGCCGACAAAATCGGAAAATGGTTCCTGGAAAATGACAGGGCGCAGCCACTGCCACTGGTAACGAATGACGTAAGCCAGGGCAAAACCCACGTTGACCAGCAGCATGTCGCTGAGAATGGTGGCTAAGCGGATGCGTTGATGACTCATTATTTTTTAGGCCACAGAGGACACAGAGAATTTATAGATTTTTTGGCTCATTTCCCTCTGTGCCCTCTGTGGCAAGATTATTTTGTAGGGCGCGACGGTGAACAACGGCCGTTTCCCGTCCCGCGCGCTCCCAGGAAAAAGTTTGGGCATGAACCAGCCCTTGCTGGCGGAGTGTAGCCCGTAAATCGCTGTTGGTGAGAACGGCCGTCATCTGATTGGCCAACGTTTCCACATCGTCGGGGGCAAAAAACAGGCCCGCCTCACCCACTGCCTCAGGAATGGACGAACTATTGGCGGCAATCACCGGCGTGCCGCAGGCCATTGCTTCTACCACCGGCAGGCCAAACCCCTCGTACACCGAGGGGAAAACCAGCAGTTCGGCCGCGTTGTACCACAGCGGTAGGTCGTCGTCTGGCACGTAGCCAGTGAAGATGACGCGCTCGGTCAACCCCAGTGCCTGCACCTGCCGGAAAATGTCATCGTACAGCCAACCTTTGCCGCCGACCAAAACCAGCTTTAACGTGGCGTCTTCCAGGCGGGCAAACGCCTCGATGAGCACCGGAATATTTTTGCGCGGCTGCAGCGTGCCCACATGCAGCACAAACCGGCCCAGCCCATGCTTTTGCCGGAATGCTGCTACTTCCACCGAGGGCAGCGGCCGATAAAATGAATCGACACCGGGCACCACCACATCGATTTGCGCCAGCGGCACGCCAAAAAAGCGGTGCACGTCCTGGCGGCTCGATTCCGAAATGGTAATGATGCGCCTGGCGCGCTGGCAAGAGCGGCGCGTCTGGCTGCTAAGGTACCAGCGCTGCAAGGCCGGGAAGCGCTCGGGGAAATGGTAAAAGCTCAGATCGTACACGGTGATGACGCTGGGGCAGGGCGCCAGCAGCGGGGTGACAAAAGCCATGCTGTGCAGCAGCCGCAGCCCGCGCCGCCACGCCTGCCAGGGCCAGACTGCCTGTTCCCACAAGATGCGCAGTAAGCGGTTTTCGGTGGACAGGCGGCTAGCAACGGCCGTAATCCCCGGCTTTTCCTTAAATAAATTTTTTTGTTGCGTAAAGACAACGTAAGTTGGTTCACCCTCTTCCCAGGGTAGATGGCACAGTACTTGAGCAATGTATTGGTGGATGCCTGCCCGACGATAGCCAGCTTCCCCCGAAAGCAAGTGGGCATTAATCCCCACAACGCTCTTGCCTGTGCCACCGCTTGAACCAGTTTGCTGTTCAGACGGCATGGCGCGGGATTATAGCTGATCCAAACACGTGCAGCGAAACAGAACAGCCACACTCGACAATCGTCCCGCAGTTGCCACTCACTTGACGCTCATTTTGCGCTATGGTAGACTGCGTTATGTTTACTCAAGATTTACATAATTGTGCATGAAAATGCACCGGCGTATGGACGTGATTTATGTTCATGGCAAAAAGGTAGGAGAATCCTATGAAACGTCTGGCTCATTTTCGCTGGTGGCTGCTCACCCTGGCCCTGCTGGTTCTGGTTTTGGCGGCTTGTGAACGCCCCATCAACCCAGAAAGCGCCACCCCCACGGCCGATCCCATCTTACCGGCGACCCTGGTTGTTCCCACCGTAGATCCCAATGCGCTGCCCACCACAGACCCGGCTCAAGCTACGGCCGTTCCCGAAGCCACGGCCGAACCTGGGGCGGAAGCCACGGCTGCGCCCGACGCCACCGCCACTACAGCCCCCGAAACGGAAGAACCTCGTGGTGAGGTTACCCACACTGTGGTGGCTGGCGACACGCTCACCGGGCTGAGCTTGCTGTACAATGTGCCGGTGGATGTGATCGTGGCAGCCAACAACCTGACCAATGTCGATTCGCTGGACATCGGCCAGGTGCTCATCATTCCGGCAGAAGGCACCACGGCGGTGCCGACCACCGACCCAAGCGTAAATGCCACGGCCGTTCCCCCCACCACTGGCGAGCGCACCCACATCGTGCAGGCAGGCGAGAACCTGTTCCGCATCGGTTTGCAGTATGGCTTTACGGTCGATGAGCTGGCGGCTTACAACGGCATCACCAACCCCAACGTGTTGGACGTGGGGCAGGTGATCAAGATTCCGCCGAGCAACTAAAAATTCACAGAGATGGGAGACTGGAGATTAGAGATTGTTCAATCTCCAGTCTCCCATCACCCCCTTTCCCTATGGCTCAAAAAATCGGGTCCAAACTGCTGTGGCAGCAGGGTGACAGCTGGCGGCTGCGCCTGGATACGCTGCAACTGCCAGACGGCCGTACCATCCAAAAAGGCGCTATCGAACATCCCGGTGCAGTGGTGTTGGTGCCGGTACGGCCGTCACCGCGCGGCCCGGAAGTACTTATGCTGCGCCAGTACCGCCACGTGCTGGGCACCGAAATTTTGGAGCTGCCCGCAGGTACACGCGGCTGGGACGAACCCTGGCTGACCTGTGCCCAACGGGAACTGCGCGAAGAAACGGGACACCGCGCCGAAACGTTCACCTCCCTGGGCCAGATATGGCCCGCGCCTGGCCTGTCTGACGAACTGATGCAGCTTTACCTGGCCGAAGCCCTCACCGTGTCGCCGCTGCCCGGCGACGAAGATGAAGCGATTGAAGTGATAGCCATGCCCCTGGCTGAACTGGAAGCAATGGCCTGGGACGGCCGTTTGCTGGATGGCAAAAGTGTGGTGGCCATTTTACGGGCCGCCAACCTGCTGGCCCAGCGATAAAAAAGGCAATTTAGCTGCTTCACGCCCCTTTTGACTTCAGTGAATAGCTCCAGCGTACTATAAGTCGTAAGCCACCTTGTAAGTGCCTCCGTAAGCGCTGCACACTACGATCATTGTCTTATGATAAGTCGTGAAGCGCAGGCAGAAACCAACATTGTGCACGTCCCTGCTGAAGCGCCAATCATTGTGATTGGCGGCGGTCCGGCCGGGCTTACGGCCGCATATGAGCTAACCAAACAGCAAAAAAAAACCATCGTTCTGGAAAAATACAATAAGGTAGGTGGTATTGCTCGCACCGAAAACTATCGAGATTACCACTTTGACATGGGTGGTCACCGCTTCTATACCAAATCCGCTCCGGTGCAGCGGCTGTGGCGTGAAGTGCTGGGCGACGATTTTCTACGTCGCCCGCGCCTGTCGCGCATCTTCTACGAGAACAAATTTTTCCACTACCCTCTGAAACCATTCAACGCCCTGCTGGGCCTGGGGCCAATTGAAGCTGTGCGCATCATCGGCAGCTATGTTCGCTGGCACCTTTTTCCGCACAAAGAAGAAGAGTCGTTCGAACAGTGGGTGACCAACCGCTTTGGCAGGCGGTTGTTTGAGACGTTTTTTAAATCGTACACGGAAAAGGTGTGGGGCATTCCTTGCAGCGAGCTAAAAGCTGAGTGGGCGGCCCAGCGCATTAAAGATTTGTCCCTCAAAACAGCCATTTCGGCCATGTTCCTCAAGCCACAAGATACCATCAAGACGCTTATTGAGGAGTTTGACTATCCACGTCGGGGGCCGGGCATGTTGTGGACGGCCGTTCAAGATCGCATCATTGAGCACGGGGGCCAGGTGCAGCTTAACAGCAACGTGGTGGGTATCCACCGTGACGGGCAGCGCATTACCGGCGTGACCGTGGCGCAAGACGGCCGTACCCGCCTGGTGCGCGGCAGCAGCTTCATTTCCAGCATGCCGCTGACCCAGCTGGTGCAGTGGCTCGATCCGCCGCCGCCGCCGCACGTGCTGCAGGCCGCCAGCCAGTTGGGCTACCGGGACTTCCTCACCGTTTGCCTCATCATTAAGAGCCCCAACCTTTTCCCTGACAACTGGATTTACATTCACGATCCCAACGTGCACGTGGGCCGTATTCAAAACTTCAAGAACTGGAGTGCCGACATGGTGCCTGACCCGACCACCACCAGCCTGGGATTGGAATATTTCTGCAACGAAGGGGACGACATCTGGACCATGCCCGATGCCGACCTGATTGCCCTGGGCACCCGTGAAATCGGCAAGATTGGCCTGGCTCGCCCGGAAGATGTGATCGATGGCGCTGTTTTTCGCGTGGAAAAGTCGTATCCGGTGTACGATTCTGATTACGAAGAGAGCCTGGAAATTCTCAAGGCGTACGTAGGCACGTTGGAAAATCTGCAAACGATAGGTCGCAACGGCCTTCATCGCTACAACAACCAGGATCACGCCATGCTGACCGGCATGTTGGCGGTGCGCAACCTGCTGTACGGCGAGAAAAACGACCTGTGGCAGGTGAACACCGAGCAAGAGTATTTGGAAGAGCTGGTTCTCAAACCAGCCAGCGAACCGGAGCGGCTTTTGGGGGTGCTGGACGGCGCGGTGCCTAAATTGGACCCGCTCTCCTTAGGTATGTCGTTGGGCGTGGTGGCGGGTCTTGGGCTGCTGCTGGCTACGTTGTTTATGCTGCTGCGCGGCAGCGACACAGGGCAGACCCTGGCGCTGCTCAATCAATTTTTTCCTGGCTACACAGTAACGGCCGTTGGCGCGCTGGTAGGCCTGGGATATGGGTTTTTCACGGGGTTTAGCCTGGGGTGGGGCTATGCTTTTTTACGGAATGCTATGACGGCCGTATACTTGGTGAGTCTGCACCGCTCGGCGCAGCAAAGCATCATGCGCCAATTTTTTGAGTACATTTAGGCCTTTTGCACCTTCCTGTGGCAAGATTTGTTGCCAAAACCAACAAAATTGGTTAATACTGATACTGGCTTGCTGAGAAACTGGTGAGAATGGAAACGGCCGTACGCCACCAGCATACCATTCCATTCCATCCGCTCAACACAACAATTTAATGATCGCAGTGAACTTTTTGGGTTGTGAACCGTCTGTCGGCTAGAGGCTGAACATCGTTAGTACAAGGACCAAAAAGTTTTTTTTTGAAATGACAGAAAACGAGCCCACATTGGAAAAAATCATTATGACGCGGCTGACCCGGCTCAATGCGCTGGTCTCTGGCCTGGTAACGGGCGTGATTTTAGGCTCGATAATCTTTATAGCAACCAACTGGCTGCTGCTCAAAGGTGGCGAACCGATTGGACCCCATTTGGCACTGTTAGGCCAATTTTTCCTGGGGTACACTGTGAGCTTTTGGGGCAGCCTGATAGGCCTTTTGTATGGGTTTGTGACTGGCTTTATACTGGGATACGCCGTAGCCTTTCTGTATAACTTTTTCCTCAAGTTGCGTCACAACCAGCGAGTTTGACCATTATGAAACCTATGATTTCGGTGATTATTCCGGTGCACAACGGGGGGGTGCTGTTCGACAGTTGTCTGACAGCTTTACAGCAAACGCTGTACCAACCGTGGGAATGTATTGTGGTAGAGGATGGCTCTACTGATAACACGGTTGATATTGCCTACAAACACGGCGTGCGCCTGGTGAGCGGCCTCAAACGTCGCCTGGGTCCGGCCCAGGCGCGCAATATTGGCGCCCAGGTGGCTAAAGGTGACATTCTCTTTTTTGTGGATGCAGATGTGTTGGTGCAGCCGGGCACGGTGGGGCATGTTGCCGCCACCATGCAGGCCAATCCAGGCCTCACCGCCTGCTTTGGTTCCTACGATGACCAGCCGCTGGCGCCCAACTTCCTGTCGCAGTATCGCAACCTGCTGCATCATTACATGCATCAAAGAGGTAACATCGAGGCCTCCACGTTTTGGAGCGGCTGTGGCGCCATCCGGCGGCTGGTGTTTCTGGCCCTGGGCGGCTTCAACGAACACCTTTACGAACGGCCGAGTATCGAAGACATCGAACTGGGCTATCGGCTGCACGCCGCCGGGCACCGGGTACAGCTGGAGAAGCTGCTGCAGGTGAAGCACATGAAGCGCTGGACGCCGCGCCAGATGCTCATCACCGATGTGCGCGACCGGGCGCTGCCCTGGACGCGTCTCATTTTGCAGGGCGGCGGTGCGCCCAACGACTTGAACCTGAACTTTTCGCAGCGGTTGAGTACGGCCGTTGCCTTTGGCACACTCTTTGGGTTACTGCTGCTTCCGTTTACTGGCTGGGCCTGGCTGCTGCTGTGCCTCCTTGTGCTGCTGCTTGTCTGGCTGAACCGGTCGTTTTACCAGTTTCTGTGGCAAAAACGGGGGCTGCGTTTTACTCTGATGGCCCTGCCCTGGCACTGGCTCTACTTCATTTACAGCGGCGCTTCGTTTGTGGCTGGGCTGGTTTTGTTCCGGATGGGGTGGATGGAGCGGGTGGTTGGGATACGGCCGTTGATCACCCCGCCGCCCGTTTCCCAACCACAAACAACGCTTGAATAACCGAACAACCATTCGACCAAATCCCCATTTTGCACTAAGCTATTCTCCACATAAACAAAAAACAGCTGCGCGGGTCACACGGCAGTCTGAACAATACGGCATTGGAGCAACAGATGAGTAAAAGCAACGCGCTGCGGCAGCAAATTCTGGCGCTGGTTCAAGAATATTATGAGGCTGAGCATAGCCGCACCCCGTTCTCTCCCGGAGAGTCGATTGTGCCTGTATCGGGGCGGATGTTTGACGCAGCCGAAATGGTGAATTTGGTTGATTCCTCTCTGGAATTTTGGCTGACCACGGGCCGCTATGCGGAGCAGTTCGAGCGTGAGTTTGCGCAATGGATGGGTGTACGTCACGCCATCTTGTGCAACTCCGGCTCGTCGGCCAACTTGCTGGCGCTCTCTGCCCTCACCTCGCCCAAGCTGAGCGAGCGCCAGCTCTTGCCCGGCGACGAGGTGATCACGGTGGCTGCCGGGTTCCCCACTACGGTGAACCCGATTGTGCAAAATCACCTCACGCCGGTTTTCCTGGACATTGAGTTGGGCACGTACAACGTGAATGTGGAATTGTTGGAAGCGGCCGTTTCGCCCCGTACCAAAGCCATCATGATCGCCCATACGTTGGGCAATCCGTTTAACCTGGACGCCGTGCTGGAAGTGGCCAACAAGCACAACCTCTGGCTGATTGAAGATAACTGTGATGCGGTGGGGGCGACGTATAACGGCCGTCTCACCGGCTCATTTGGCCATCTTTCCACCGTGAGCTTTTATCCGGCGCACCACATCACCATGGGTGAAGGCGGCTGTGTGCTGACGCGCCACAGCCAGCTCAAAAAGCTGGTGGAATCATTCCGCGATTGGGGCCGCGACTGCTGGTGTGATCCGGGTGTGGCCAACACTTGCGGCACACGCTTCGGCTGGCAGCTGGGCGACCTACCGGAAGGGTACGACCACAAGTACATCTATTCCCACATTGGTTACAACCTGAAAATGACCGACATGCAAGCGGCCGTTGGCGTGGCTCAGCTGGAGAAGCTGCCAAAATTCATCGAAATACGCAAGCGCAACTGGCAGCTGCTGCACGATGGCCTGAAGCCGTATGAGGAGTTTTTCATCTTGCCCCAACCCACGCCGAACAGCGATCCCAGCTGGTTTGGTTTTCTGCTGAGCGTGCGGCCAGAAGCGCCGTTCAGCCGCAACGAGCTGGTGCAGTTCCTGGAAGCCAACCAGGTGGCCACGCGCCTGCTGTTCAGCGGCAACATCACCCGCCAGCCAGCCTACCAGAACGTTCACTATCGCGTGGTCGGCGACCTCACCCAAACCGACCTGGTGATGAACCACACCTTCTGGATTGGCGTCTACCCCCGCATCACCCCTGAGATGATCGACTATGTTTTAACGGTCTTTGCCCAGTTTTTGGAGAAAATAAAGGTAAGATAGACCGCCTGATGCCATACCAGCATATTGCTAGTTAACCATATAATCTGTATACTTTTTGCATGGATGCCAGTGAATTTACTTCATTTGAGTGGGATGAGAGGAAGAATCAGTTAAACGAGGAAAAGCACAACGTCTCGTTTTTTGTTGCCCAATATGCCTTTGCTGATCCTAACCGTGTTATTTTGGAGGACTTGTCGCATAGCACCGTAGAAGAAAAGAGGTACTATTGTCTGGGAAAGCTTGATGAGGACATTCTGACAGTTAGGTTCACGTATCGGAATAGAAAAATACGGATTTTTGGCGCAGGGTACTGGCGCAAAGGTAAAAAGATCTATGAAGAACAAAATCGAGTATGAAGATGGCCCCATTGAAGATGTCCAGATTGTAGCTGACTTTTTGCCAGGTCCTGACGAGTTAGCGTTTAGAGATGAAACAGTGAAAGTAACTATCGCTCTTAGTAAAAAAAGTGTTGACTTTTTCAAAGAACAGGCTGAAAAGAATCAGGTTTCTTACCAAAAGATGATTCGACGCCTGCTGGATGAATACGCAGCGCATTATGCAAGATAAAGGTTTTACCGAAAGCTATTTTCCCAGAAACTTAAAAAGGGTTTGCCATCTTTAGGAGCAATTTTCGGGAAAATGAAGGCGGACTAAGCTTCGTCGTCATTGTCTTCGCCGAATTTGTTGAGCTCCTCGGCCAGCTGCAGCAGGCGGGCCTGCACGGCATGGTGCACGGTGCCTGCCGGGTAGCTGCCATCTTTTTGGCGCTGGCCAGCCGGTGCCCCCATAAGCAGTTCAATCCCTTCATCCAGCGTTTTGATGGGCCAGATGTGGAATTTGCCTTCGATTACGGCCGTTACCACCCGTTCATGCAGCATCAGATTTTCGACGTTGCTGGCCGGAATCAATACCCCCTGGTCCCCCGTTAGACCGCGTGCCTCGCACAGACGATAGAACCCTTCAATTTTCTCGTTCACCCCGCCGATGGGCTGGATTTCGCCGCGCTGGTTGACCGAACCGGTGACCGCCAGCGACTGCTTGATGGGAATTTCGCTGAGGCTGGAGAGCAGGGCGTACAGCTCGGTAGAGGAGGCGCTGTCGCCGTCGATGCCGCTGTAGTTTTGCTCAAAGGTGAGGCTGGCGGTGAGCGACAGCGGCTGGCGCTGGGCATAGGTGCCGCCCAGGTAGCCGTTGAGCGTCAGTACCCCTTTTTCGTGGATGGGGCCAGACATTTCCGTTTCGCGCTCGATGTGAATGACGCCATCATCGCCCATGAAGGTGCGGGCGGTGATGCGCCCCGGCAGGCCAAACGAGTAGTCGCCCGTGTCGATGACGGACAGGCCGTTGACCTGGCCTACCACGCTGTCTTCCGTGGCGATGAAGATGGTGCCGTCCAGGAACTGCTCAAACATATCTTCTTCCAGGCGGTTGGCCCGCTCGGTGCGTTCGGTGAGGGCTTGCTGCACGTCGTGGGCGGTGACTTCGAAACGGCCGTTGGCCCCGGCCCAGTAACTTGCTTCCCGCACCAGGTCGGCAATCATGCCAAACAAGGTGCTCAGCTTGCGTTTGTCTTCGGCCAGCCGTGAGCCAAACTCGACGACCTTGGCAACGGCCGTGGGGTCGAAGTGGCACAAGCCTTCCTGGTGGCAGCGGTTGGCAATGAAGTTGGCATAGGCTAGCTCGGCCACCTGGTCACGTGGCATGACCGAGTCAAAATCGGCCCGCACTTTAAACAGCATCTCAAAATCTTCGTCCTGCTCAAATAACCCATAATACAGCCCAACACTGCCCGTCATAATGATTTTGACGCGCAGCGGGATGGGTTCGGGGTCCAGCGTTTTGGCCAGCACCTGCCCGTTGCTCATCATGCCCGTGGGCTGCAGCAAAATCTTCTCGGCCTTGATGGCCCGCTTAAGCGCTTCCCAGGCGTCGGGGTGCTTCAGCAAATCGTGGGCGTTTAGGATGAGGTAACCGCCGTTGGCCCGGTGCAGGCTGCCCCACTTGATGTTGGTGAAGTGCGTCGTCAGCAGGCCATCGCGCATTTCGTATTCCAGCCGCCCAAACAAATTGGTGTAAGTGGGGTTGGCTTCCACAATGACCGGCGCGCCTTTGGTGTCGGCATTGTTCACCAGCACGTTTACTTCGTAGCGGCTCAAATCAATCTCTTCAGGCGCGTCCACTGGCGAGGTGAAGTCGTCAATCTGGTTTAGCACGTCGGCCTGGACTTCGTTCAGGTAAAGACACATCTCCTCGTCGCTGGCGTAGGCGGTTTTGAGATCATCGAAGTGGTGTTGGACGGCCGTTTGCGCCACGTCCCGGTCAATCTGCTTCATTGTCTGGCGTGCTTTCAGCTCCAGTTCATGAATCCGGTAGGCCACTTCTTCCAGCTCGATGGAGAGCTTTTGCGCCTGCTGCTCCATCGTCTGCTGCGTTTCCAGCGGCAGCTGCTGAATTTGCTCCGGGCTCATCTGCTGCCCGTTGAGGATGGGCACGATGGCAAAGCCGGACGCAGTTTGCATCAGGCCAAAGTTCTGCGCGGCTGCCTCCTGCTGCAGCGCCTGCAGCAGCGTGCCGCGCGCCTTCTCAAACTCGCTTTGCACCGCGCTAATCGTTTCGCGGTAGGAATCGGTGTCAAACGCCTGGGGTAGGTCCTGGCGCAGGTCGGCAATCAGGCGGGTCATGCGCGCCTTAAAACGGACACCGTGCCCGGCGGGCAGCTCAATGGCCCGTGGCTGGTGCGGGATGGCAAAGTTATGCACGTAGATCCAGTCGCTGGGCACGGGCGAATGGCGCGTTTGCTCGTGTAAAAAGTGCTCGATGGCTGTGGCCCGGCCAGTGCCATTGGCGCCCAAGGCGTAAATGTTGTAGCCGTGGCTGGTAATGCCAATGCCAAAGGCAATGGAGCGAGTGCCACGCGGCTGGCCAATGATTTGGGTCTCGGCCTGGAGTTCGGCCGTGCTTTTGAAGGTAAAGGTTTCCGGTTGGCAAATCTGGCGTAATTTGTCGGGCGTGAGGGCAGAAACGGCCGTTTTTCCAGCCGTCGTTTTAGGTTTGGACATTCAAGTCTCCACAATCGTCGTTCTTCTCAAAAAGTGGGTGCATTATAGTGGAAACCAGGGCATCTTGTCGACGAAACGGCCGTACCGGTCACTGTTTTAAACACGAATGACACGAATAAACGAATGATACGAATTTCCCTAAATTTATTCGTCTCATTTGTCCATTTGTCAAATTCGTGTTTTATACCGTCAGCGTAGGGGCGGCCAACTCGTAGACGGCCTGGGCAAAGTGGAGCAGCTTGTCCTCCGCATCGGCGCGGTCTACCAGTTCGCTGTAGGGCAGCATGGCGCCCTGCCAGCCGCTGGTGTGCCAGGTTGCCCCGGCAGGCAGCGGCTTGTCCAGCAGCTCCTCTGCTTCAAACGGCCAGGGGTTGGAGTAAAAATACGGGTCGCCGCCGGGGTAAAAACCGAGGTTGAGCTGCGAGGGGAATTCCTGAACCTCGCCATGTTCTTCACTGCGTTCGACACGATTGCCGAACCACTCAAAGGCGATATCAAAGCCGTGGGGCCACACCTGCACCGGGCTGACCGGCCCTTCCAGCGTGGCGCGGTGCTTTTCAAAGGTGCGGGCGACGTTGGCCAGCACGCCAAAAAAGCGTTCAGCTTGCTCTGGGTCATACTGCCGCGGTTCGTCATTGGCAAATCTTTCGCGGGGATAATTATTTTTAAGGCCGAAGTGGGCAACGGCCGTAATCACCCATTCCCCCATCTCGCTGCCCGTCATCCCCTCCGTCAGGCTCACCGACTTGGACTCACCGCTGCTGCTCGCGACCACCAGCCGGTGCTGGTTGAGGTCCAGGCGCAGAGCCAAAACACCGCCGTCCGGCAGTGGAAGGTTGTCGGTCACCAACCCGTCTGGGCGCAGCTTCAGGCTGATGTGCCACCACTTGGGATGGGCAATGCCGTGCACCCGCGGCACCACGCCGATTGCCTGACTGTACAAATGCAGCGTCTGCCGCGTCGGTTCAAATTTAGCCAGCGAAGTGAAAAAAGACATGACCTGCTCCTTGTTTTTAGTGGCTGGTGGCTAGCGGCTAGTACCAGCCACTAACCGCTAGCCACTTGCGCTTATTCCTCTGGCAGCTTCATGGTGGCTACCAGCTCGGGCTCGCGCTCCAGCAGAAGGTTACCGGCCAGGCGGCAGCCTGCATACAAAATGCCAAAGCCATACACCAGGCTGAACACCGCGCCGATGAAGCCCAGCCAGGGCAGGTTAAAGTAAAAGGCCAGCCCCAGCAGGGCTGCGGCGGGCAGGTTCACCACGGCAATGCTGATGGGAATCACCGTGACCGTGGCGCAGCCGGTTTTGAAGTTACCGCCCGATTGAAACGCACCGCGGGTGCGCTTGGCTTCCAGGTTGATGGGAATGGGGAAGAGGACGGAGCCAACGGCCGTTACCGCCATCGCCCCAATGCCCATCCCCAGCCCTGTGATCGTGCCCGCCACCGTCAGCCAATCGCGCAAGATGGCCGTCACCGCTCCACTCACGATCAGGTAAGGGATGCCGGCAATCAGCAAAAAGACCAGCCCTTTGGCCCAAAAGAGCCGCCAGCGCGGCTGCGGCGTCAGCAGCAGCGCTGGCAGGCCGCGCCCTTCCCAGGCCAACATATTTTGCGACGTTGACCAGAATAAAAAGAGCGCATAAAAGGGCAGCGAGAGGCCAAACCAGCGCGGAATGGCCGAAATGCCGCCGGAAAAATCGGTCGAGTACAAAAATGGCCCCATCATAAAGACGGGCAGCAGGAGTCCCTGTACCAGGCCCACGCGCCGCTGCGGGATGCGCCAGGCGGAGCGCAGTTCCTTGCCCACCAGCGCTGCCAGATCGTCGGGCAGCAGGTCCAGCGGGGAGCGGCGGCTGGACCGCGGCGTCACGCGCTTTTCCTTCTCAGCCTGGGGCCGCCCACCGATGAGGAAGCCACCGCCGGTGGCCAGCCGGTTCAACAGGTGGAACCAGACCCAGGTGAGAATCGCCAACAAAACGGCCGAATACAGCAGCCAGAGGACGGCCGTCCCCCACGAACCATCTAACGCCTGCTGCACCGCCCGCGCCGGTGCGCCGGTGGGGAACCATTGCAGCACGTTCAGCGGCTGCCAGCCGGCAAACGTTTCAGCAAACGCCTCTTCCTCCTGCAGCGAAAGCGAATCGGTAAAACGCTCCACGCCGCGCTGGAAGGCGAGGTTGATGAAGTAGCAGGAGCTGCCCACCAGCGAGAAGAAGACGATGGCCACATCACGGAAGCGTCGGCTTTGCAAAACACCACCGATGGTCACGGTGATAAACTGCCCAATCAGCACCATGTGGCCATAGCTAAACAAGATGGCCAAAATCACGATGGGAAAGGCGCTGGTGAAGCCAAAGCCCACAAACGCCGCGATGAAAAGGGGCAGCATCAGGTAGGTGGGGTAATCAAAAAACGTGCCCAGCAGCGTGCTCAAGACGAGGTCGCGCCGGGAAATGGGAAAGATGAGCAGGTGGGTGATGTCCGCGCTCTCGTTGATGGAGGTGGCAACGATGGGAAAGACCAGCCAGATAAACCACATGCCCACCATGACGGCGCCCAGCAGGGCGGTGGGCCATTGATCTTCCAGGCTGCCATAGCCAACGGCCGTACCAATCGCAGCCGCCACAATCATCGGGCCAAACACCAGGATTACCACAATCGCCCCGATGATGCGGCCTCTTTCGCGGGTGAACTGGCGCAGCGTCAGCTTGCCGCGCAGCCGCAGCAGCGTGCCCAGCTGCGAACGGGGTGGCGTTGTCTCACCTAGCGCAGCCATGACAGCCTGCCTTCGGTTTCCAGGTCGCTGGAGGCGCCCACGGCGCGCAGGAACAGCTCTTCCAGGGTGGTTTCGTCACCGGTTTCGGCCTGATGGCGTAACTCTTCCATGCTGCCCTGGGCGACGAGACGGCCGTCGGCAATCACCGCCACCCGCGTACAGAGCCGCTGCACCACTTCCAAGATGTGCGACGAGAAAAAGATCGTGGTGCCGTGCTCGCGCAGCCGCCCTAACACATCGCGGATGATCCGGCCCGAGATGGCATCGATCCCTTCAAACGGCTCGTCGAGGAACAAGACACGCGGCGCGTGAATAATCGCTGCCGCCAGCGCCGTCTTTTTCCGCATGCCGTGCGAATAATCCACAATCAGCTTGTCCGCGTCGTCGGTGAGGGTGAGCAGGTCCAGCAGTTCTTCGGTGCGCTGTTCCACTTCGGCCTTGGGCACGCCGTACATCGTGCCAGAAAAGCGGATGTATTCCCGCGCCGTCAGCCGCTGGTAGAGCTGCATGCCTTCCGGCAGCACGCCGATGCGCGCCTTGGCCGCCAGCGGGTCCTGCCACATGTCGATGCCGTCGATGAGTGCCGTGCCGCTGGTGGGGCGCAGCAGGCCCACCAGCATGTTGATGGTGGTGCTTTTGCCCGCGCCGTTTGGTCCCAAAAAGCCAAAAAATTCCCCGGTAGACACCGTGAGATCGAGGTTGTCTACCGCTATTTTCTTGTCAAACTGGCGGGTCAGCCCCCGCGTCTCAATGGCCCAACTGGTCATAATCGCTCCGATTGAACATTTTTTCTAAATTGTTCCCCACGCGGCCCAATCATACCATAATTTTGTGGGTCCTTTTGGATCAAACTGCCTCACCGAGCAGATCGTAGTCGGGCAGGCGGGTTTCCACTTCGCGCACGTCGGGCAGCAGGTAACCGCTGAGGCTCATCAGACTGCCGAGTACGGCCGTTGCCACAAACATCAGCCCCATGCCCGCGCCCGGCCCGGTGCCCACCAGCCAGCCCAGCGAATTGGCCAACGCGCTGCCCGGCAGCATGGCCGGTTCCAGCCAGCGGTCGGCCAGCGGCCCGGCGACCAGGTAACCCAGCGGCATCATCGCCGTTTGCAGGGCACCCTGCACGGCAAACACTCGGCCCTGCATGGCCAGCGGCACCTTCACCTGCCAGATGGCCCGGTAGGAGCCAAGCAGCAGCGGAATAAAAAAGGAGGAAACGGCCGCTGCCACCAACCACACCGGTAAACTGCGGCCCACGCCAAACAAGAAGTCGCCGAAGAGGAAGGAAACGGCCGTAAAACCCAACGCGCCGTGAATTTTGCGCCGCGGCCCGCCCCAGACGCTCATCACCAGCCCGCCAACCAGGGCTGCCCCGCCCAGCATGCCCTGGACGCTGGCCAGGGCCAGTTCGCTGCCGCCAGAACGGGCCAGGATCATTGGCGGCAAGATGGCAAAGTAGGTGAGCGCAGCAAACAGGTTGATGCCCACGTAGGTGATGAGCAGCCCCACCAGCCCGCGCCGCGCGGTGATAAAGCGCAGTCCGCCGGAGAGTTCCTGCCAGAACGGTTCGCCGGTTTCTGCCGCTGACGATTTGTCGGCGCGGGGCAGGCGCACGAGTAGCAGCGCCAGCATGGCCACGCCAAACGTCGCCACGTCCACGATCATCACGCCGCCAATGCCGATGAGGGTGACCACCAACCCGGCGCTGAGCGGGGCGATGATGTCGGCCGCAGCGCTGGCAGTAGAGCGCATGCCGTTGATACGGCCGTACTGCGACTTATCGACGAGGCTGCTGGTAACGGCCGTGTACGCTGGCACCTGGAACGCTTCAAAAAAGCTGGCCACCGCCTGCGCCAGGTACAGGTGCCAGATTTGCAGCGCGTCTTGCTGGTGCAGGATGAGCAGTCCGATGGTCATAACCCCGGCGCCCATGTCGGCCAGGATCATCACCCGGCGGCGGTCGAAGCGGTCCACCACCACACCTGCCAGTGGACTGACCAGCACGTAGGGGACAAAAGAGAAGAAGCCGAGCAGGGCAACGGCCGTAGCCTGTTCGGTTTGCTGGTAGGTCCAGATGAGCAGGGCAAAACGAGTCATGGCCGTACCAATCAACGACACCATCTGCCCCAGCCAGATAACAACAAAGATGCGCATTCCATTCTGTTTGTGTTTCATTTTGTACTCCATCAAAAGGTTTTTGAAAGAGCCACGCGCACTGGCCCTGGCTTTCTGGAAATTAGCTGCCTACCTCAATTTGAATTGGACACTGATGAACACTGATCTACACAGATAAAAACCAGAAATCAGTGAAAACCTGTGTGAATCCGTGTTCCATTTTTCTTGCCTGCTCAAATGGTTAGGTGACTGGCTCTTGAAAAACAAAAAAGCCACGGCATGGAGTGTGCGCGTGGCCAAATCTGATCAATTTAGTTGACATAAAATTCAGGCGGCAGACACACTCCTACAAGGACAGGCGGCTGCCAGCATCTGAATCCGGGTAATAAGGCAAAAGCCCTTATCGTCTAAAGTCGTGTTTCCAATCGTCATGATGGCCGTATTTTAGCAAAATCTTTTCGGCGGGCCAGAATTTAGCCAGGGTAATTCTGCTTCTGTTATGCCTGCGAAGGCGGCCTCTGGATTCCCGCCTTCGCGGGAATGACATCAGGTGGCAGAGTTTTTACTCCAGGTGAATGATGCCTTTTTCCAGGGCAGAGGTTACGGCCGCTGTCCGGTCGTCCACCCCCAGCTTGTTGAAAATGTGAATCAGGTGGGTCTTGACCGTGGCCGTGCTGATGTGCAGGCTCTTGCCGATTTGCCGGTTGCTGGCCCCTTTGGCTACCAACTGCAATACTTCAATTTCGCGGGCGCTCAGGTTTTCTTCGGCGGGGGCGCGCATGCGGGTCATCAGGCGGGCGGCCACGGCCGGGGCCAGCACCGATTCGCCGTTGGCCGCGGCGCGAATGGCGCGGTACAGCTCTTCGCGGGGGGTGTCCTTCAGCAGGTAGCCCGTCGCCCCGGCTTCGATGGCCCGCAAAATGTCGGCATCGCTGTCGTAGGTGGTGAGGACGAGGATGTTGGCCGACGGCCGTTTCCCCTTAATTGTCCCAATCGCCGTCACCCCATCCATGCCCGGCATGCGTAAATCCATCAAAATAACGTCCGGCCTATGCTCGGCATCCAGCCGCAGCGCTTCAGAACCATCTGTCGCCGTGGCCACGACGTCAAAATCCGGCTGCCCGGCCAGCATGCCCGCCAGCCCTTCCCGCACCACGGGGTGATCGTCTACCAAAATTAAGCGTATTGTGTCCATTTTGTGTCCCATGTAGAGACGTTGCAATGCAACGTCTCTACGACGAAATCGGTATTGAAACGACCACCGTCGTTCCGCCGTCCGGATCGCTTTCCAGCAGCAGCTCGCCGCCAAACTGGGCCGCGCGCTCGCGCATCGCTTGCAGGCCAAAGCCGCCGCCAAACGGGGAAGGCTTCGCGCCGTTCAGCCCTACGCCGTCATCCTGCACGTCCAGCAGCACCGTGTCGCCCATGTAGGAGAGCGTCACGCTGACGGTTTGCGCCTGGGCGTGCTTGTGAATGTTGGCCAGCGCTTCCTGCGTGGCCCGCAGCAGCGTCACGTCCACGTCGGGATGCAGCGGCAGGGGGGTCCCCGTGGTCTGCATGGTGGCTGGGATGCCGTGCCGCTGGCTCCAGCGCTGCACCGTGCGCTCCAGCGCGGCGGGCAGCGAGTCGTTTTCCAATGATTCCGGGCGCAAATCGGCCACGACGCGGCGGGCTTGCTGCAAATTGGCGCGGGCAGTCTCTTTGGCTTGCTGAACTTGGTGGCTGGCTTCGCCATCGGGCAGGGATTGTTCGGCCGTTTCCAGATGCATGATGATGCTGATAAACCCTTGCGCCAGCGTGTCATGGATTTCGTGGGCCAGGCGCTGCCGTTCAGCCAGGATGCCTGCTTTGCGTTCCGCCTCGGCCAGCTCCGCCTGGGTGGCTTGCAGCTGATGCAGCAGCTCGCGCCGCTCCTCGCTTTTGCGGATGATGGCGTGAATCCAGGCGCCCAGCACCACGCTGGCCACGCCCATCAGCAGGTAGATCAGACCAAGCTGCCAGGAAAAGGCATCGCCAGAGCTAATCGTCTGGTTGTAGGCCATCAGGCCAGCCACCGCGAGTGCCCCGGCTGCGGCATAGCGCAGCGGCAGCATGAAGTAAATCTGGCTGAAAAGGCCAAACAGCACCAGGTAATAAACGGGACTGATGCGCACCAGGAAAAACCAGGCGGCGATGACAAAAACGATGTAAGGCAGGCTAACGCGCAGCGGAACACGGCCGAATTCAGTCCGGTAAGCCATCCACTGCACAACCAGGTGAGCGCCAATCATGAGCAGGCACAGGATGAGACCCAGGCGGCGCTGATCAGGGGTTTGCTCACTGATCTGCCAGCCAAGCGCGGCCGACGCACCGACGGCCAGCACAAATAAGGCCGACCACAACAGCTGAAACCGCCGCCAAAAGTGGCTGTTCTGCTCCCCATCGGTTCGAATTCTGGCCAAAAGTTCGCTCATCAGCTTGTCGCTCCACTTTCTAGGGGCAGGGAAATCGAAAGCGTGGTGCCCTCGCCCGGCTCACTCTCGACAAACAATTCGCCGCCCAGCTGGGCCACACGCTCGCGCATGGCTACCAGGCCAAAACCGCCGCTGGTGAGTCCATCTGGTGTGGCCGCCTGCTGCGCCAAACCCCGGCCGTTGTCTTCCACGTCCAAAATAACGGTGTCGCCCAGGTAAGAGAGGGTAACGCAGGTGGTGGTCGCCTGGGCGTGTTTGCGAATGTTGGCCAGTGCCTCCTGGCTGCTGCGCAGCAAGGTGACTTCCACCTGGGGATGCAGCGGCCGAATTTCACCCGTCACCTTAAATTCTGCGTCTACGCCGCTGTGGGCCGCCCACTGGGCCACGACGCGGGCGATGGCCTGGTCAAACGGCGTGCTTTCCAGCAGTTCCGGGCGCAAATCGTCCACCACGCGGCGGGCCTGGGCCAGGCTGTCGCGGGCCGTTGTACGTGCCTGGTCCATGTGCCGCCGGGTGACGGCCGTATCGGTGGGCAGTGCCTGTTCGGCCGCTTCCAGGTGCATGACGATGCTGGTAAACCCCTGGGCCAGGGTGTCGTGGATTTCCCGGGCCAGGCGCTGCCGTTCGCGGAGCACGGCCGTTTCCTGCGCCTGCGCCACCAACCGTAGATTATCCAAAACCAGGGCCACCTGAGCGGCCATCGTCACAAAATTTTGCTCGCTGCCGCGCGACAGGCCGCCGCTGGCAGGCGAGGTGACGGTGAGCAGCCCCACCCAACTGCCGGTGGGCGTCACCAGCGGAATAAGCAGGCCGGAGCGCGCCCCGAGCGTTTCCCAGCTTTGCTTTTCGGCGGCGGGCAGATCGATGGCTTTGATGGGCAGGCTGGTTTCCGGCGAGAGGCGGTTGAGCGATCCGGTGGTATCGGCGGTGAGCTGGAGGCCGGGCTGCCAGCTTTCGCTCTGTTTGGTGGTCCAGGCGGCGAGCAGGGAAACGGCCGTCGGCCGCCCGCCGTCCCCTTGCAGCAAAATTTCCCACAGGCCGATCTGGCTCACGTTGGCCGTGGCCAGGTGCGTGCCGATGGCGTTGACGATGGCCTGCGGTGTGAGCGCCCGGGCAATGGCCTGGCTGGCGCGGTAGAGCCGCTGCTGCCCGGCCAGGGCCGTCTGGCTGCGCCGCGCCCCAAGCCAGCCCGCCAGCATCGGCGCGGGCAAGAAGGTGAACAGGGTGGTGTCCAGCAAGATCTCGCGCGGAATCCCGGCAAAAAAGGCGACCTGCAGCGCGGCCCCCAGCCCGCTCACCGCGCCGATGAGCAGACCGTACCAGGAAACGGCCGTTCCCTGCCGTTTGCATACGAGATAAGCAATCCAGATGGTTGTGAGAAACTGTACCGGGGGTGAGAGGTAGGTTCCAATCAGTGCCGCCCCTTCAGCGACGGCATCGGCCGTGGCTTGCGGCGATTGCAGCTCCACGGAGAGGATGGAGGCGTAAATGGAGATGACGGTGCCGACAATAATGATGTTGATAAACCCCACGGCCAGGCCGGGGAAAACCACCCAGGTCCACTTCACATCGGGCAGCTCGGCCAGCCACGTTTTGAGGCGGTGGCTGAGAGGGGATGGTGGGGTGGAAACGGCCGTTGGCTCGGTCATGATGTGCATGATTATAACCTAACTTTTTACCCTCACCCCAGCCCTCTCCCTACGAGGGAGAGGGAGCAAAAATTCCCTCCCCCTGTCAGGGGGAGGGTTAGGGTGGGGGTTCTTACTCCCAGCGGAATGTCCGTACCGAAACCGCGGTGGCCACCAGGGTCATGCCGATGATGACGGCGATGGGCGTGAAGTTCCAGGTGTTGCTGTACCAGACGTCCTTCAGCAAATCTACCACGTGAGTCAAGGGCAGGAAGTTGCCGACGGTGACCAGGTTGTCAGGCAGAATTTCGCGCGGCAGGCCAGCGCCGGACAGGAACAACATCGGATAGAGCAGGGCCATGCCAACGGCCGTTGCCGTATTCGCATTGGGCAAGACGCTGGCCAGCAAGAAACCAACCGCCAGGAAGCCGATGTTGCCCAACAAGAAGGCCAGCACGATAGCCGGGATGTTTTCCGGCAGCACCATGTCGTAGGCCAGCACACCGGCGATGATTAAAACGGCCGCACCAATCACCGAAATCATTGTGTGCACAATGATGCGAGCGCCCAGCAGCGTGAGCGGCCGCAGCGGCGTGGCCCGGTAACGGCGCAGCACGCCCAGTTCGCGGTAGGTGGCCAGGCCGATGGGCAGGCTCATCAAGCCCGTGGTGGCAATCACCATGGCGATGTAGCCAGGCACGGAGTTGTCCACGCTGCCCCGGCCGCCCAAAAATTCGGAAGGCTCGTTGCCGTAAATGCTGCCAAACAGAAACAGAATCAATACCGGGAACACCAGCGTGAAGAAAGTGGCAATCGGTTCCCGCAGGGCGAGTTTAAATTCAACCCAGGTCATTTTTTGTAAAGCGTTCATTGTTTTTTCCTTTTGCTGTAGCCGCGGATTCCAATCCGCGTTTCCTTCGCGGAAAGAATCCGCGGCTACTTTAATTAATTGCGGATGCTACGGCCGGTGAGGGCCAGGAATACATCTTCCAGGTTGGCCTGCTCCACGCGCAGGTCGGTGGGGGTGACGTTGTGTTCGGCCAGGGCGGTGGCCACGTGGGCCAGCAGCGCGCCGTTGCCCTGCACAATCACCTGCTTGCCACGCTGCTCCACCTCGGTGACCCCGTCTACGCGGCGCAGCAGCTCTGGATCGTAGCCATTGTAGTTGGTAAAGCGGACGCGCGTTTCAGCCTGCAAGTTTTGGATCAAGGCATCAGGCGTATCCAGCGCCACCACATTGCCCTGATCGATGATGGCGATGCGGTCGGCCAGCTCTTCAGCTTCGTCCATGAAGTGCGTCACCAGGACAACGGTTTTGCCCTGGTCGCGAATGGCGCGGACGGCGTCCCAAGTGGCGCGGCGCGCCTGTGGGTCCAGCCCGGTGGTCAGCTCATCCAGGAACACCAGCTCCGGGTCATTAAGCAAAGCCAGGGCGATGAAGAGCCGCTGTTTTTGTCCGCCAGACAGGTTCTTGAAGTTGGTGCTGCGCTTGTCGGCCAGGCCCCAGTCGTCCAGCAGCTTTTCCCAGGGGACGGTTTTGTTGTAGAAGGCGCTGTAGAGATTGAGCGCTTCCCACACTTTGAGCCGATCCGGCAGGGCTGCCTGCTGCAGCTGGATGCCGATGCGTTGGCGCAGGGCCTGCTCATCTTTTTGCGGGTTCATGCCCAGCACGCGGATGGTGCCCTGGTCTGGCTGGCGCAAGCCCATGATCGATTCAACGGTGGTGCTTTTGCCCGCCCCGTTGGGGCCGACGATGGTAAAGATTTCGCCCTGCTGCACGTTGAAAGAGATGTTGTTGACGGCGACGGTGGCACCGTATTGTTTGCGTAAGTTCTGTACTTCAATAATGTTCATGATTTACCTCAAATCTTTACCGCGAAGAACGCAAAGGTCGCAAAGTTTTTTAGAATCTTGGCGCTCTTGGCATTCTTGGCGGTTCATTAGGACCGGCAGCCCAGGTATATGGCCAGGCCGCTGATGATGAGGCCGATGGGCCAGATCATGCTCCAGGTGATAGCCTCGAAGAGAAAGACGGCCGCTCCGGCCAGAATGGCCACGATGACGATGAGGTTGCCAGTGCTTTGGGGGGTGAGACGGCCGTTTGCCTGATAATCCTGGTAAAGGTTCTGGGCAAACATACTGACCGGGATGAGCATGAACAGCGCCCACCAGTTGCGCAATTCAAAGCCAGTGATGTTGCCGATAATCAGAGCCGCACCCGCGACGATGAAGACGACGGCCATCACAATGCTGCCGTTCTGTTCTTGACTACCTTTTTCTAGTTCTTTCAAATCATCGAAATTGTTGTTCATGTTTTAATCCACTCCTTGGTGTAAACCGCGCCTAGTCTTCTGGTTTTCTAAAAGCTAGTGGCAATTTACGTCGCGCTTGTTACCGAATATGGCCACATCTTAAACGCCAGGCGCGTTTACGTAACCCATCGGTAGATGGAAATTACACCTCACGAGTGGTGGATTGTGGAATCAGTGGAAGGGATACGGCCGTATCAACCGATCGGTTGATTGCGGAGATTGGAGATTAGAGATTGGAGACTGAATAATCTCTAATCTCCAGTCTCCAATCTCCTAGTAGTTCTCTTCGTCGAGCGCTTCGTGCTCTTCGCGGAGGCGGAGGTAGCTTTGGTAGCGGGCGGGGTGGATACGGCCGTCTTGCACCGCCGCCTTCACCGCACAGCCCGGCTCGTGCCGGTGGCTGCAATCGCTGAACTGGCACTGCTCCACCAATGGGCCAATCTCGCGGAAGTAGGCATCCAGCTCGTACGGCTCCAGGTCAAACAGGGCCAGGCCGCGAATGCCGGGCGTGTCGGCGACGTAACCCCCTTCGTCCAGCGGGAACAGTTCCGCATAGCGCGTGGTGTGCAGCCCTTTGCCGGTCGCCTGGCTCACCTGGTTCACCTTCAGCCCCAGGCCGGGCTGGATGGCGTTGAGCAGGCTGGACTTGCCCACGCCAGAGGACCCGGCCAGCACAGAAATTTTGTCGTGCAGCAGTTCCTTCAGTTCGGCGATGCCTTCACCGGTTTTGACGCTGGTATGGAGGACCGGGTAGCCGATGTCGGCATACATTTGGAACTGCTCCTGGACTTTGCGGTTTTTGTCCAGGTCGATCTTGTTGAGGCAGATGACGGCGGGCAGTTCGTTCATTTCCGCCACCACCAGGAAGCGGTCCAGCTTGCGCAGGTTGGAGGTGGGATCTTTGACGGCGAAGACAAAAATGACCTGGTCCAGGTTGGCCACCAGCACCTGCTCCTGGTCGGCGGACATTTTGCGGGTGGGTGCGGCCGTGGGGCGGCTGCGCGACAGCACCGATTTGCGCGGTGCGACAGCTTCCACCGTGCCGGTGCCGTCAGGATTCAGCGCAACGGTGACCCAATCTCCGGCAGCGACAAGGGTGGTGCTTTGCCACTCCTGCTTCAGCCGCCCGGCAATCTGGGCCACAACCGGTTCACGCCCTTCAACGGCCACGGTGTGAAAACCGCTGATTGTTTTGATGACCCGTCCTTCCAGTTTTTCTGCCATGCCGGGAATTATAGCGCACGGTGAAATACGGCCGCTAAATTTCCCCGGAAACTTTGAGTTTCCGGGGAAATGCCGTGATGAGTTGTTGCTGAAAATTAGCCTACGGTTGGACAATGGTGGCTGGTTTGGACGGCGATTTGCTTTAGGATCGCCCCGTTGTACTTGCTTTCCAAATCCACATGGAGGTTGGACAGATGCGAAAATGGGTTCTGTTTGTCTTACTGATCTTACTGATGGCTTGCCGGGAGGATGCGCCTGCGGTGGTTGAAACGGCCGTTCCCCCTACCAACTCGGCAACGGCCGTATCCACCCTTACCCCAACCAATTTACCTGCTCCTGCCGTTGAAGAAAGTGTTGTGGCAAATACGGCCGTCCCGCCCACCGCTACGTCCACACCGGACGATCCCAATTCCCTGAACAGCATCATCGAGCAGGTAGAAAAACTGGAAGCCGCCTACCTGGCAGCGTTCCCGCCTGAGGCTGGCTGGCTTTACTACACGCTAGAAAGCTATGATTCAATCAACAGCGAGGGGGAACTGGTCACTTACCGGGGGCTGGCCGATACGTGGATTCTGGAAATCTGGACGGAAGTTAGCCCGGAAGATACCATATCGCGCCAGGTGATGCTGGTGTACGACACAGAGGGCGGGCTTTGGGAGCGCAGCGCCCTTGTTGAAGACACAAGTGTGCGGGTGCTGCCGGAACAAACGGTAGATGGCTGGGTGATTGCTCTCGATGAGCCGCTGCTTTTTCGAACACCTCACCAGGATTTAATCCCCATTTTACGCGAAATTGAAAGAGGTTTGTTTTACGAGCACACCATCACTGCCTGGGAGGAGGACGGCCGTTACCACCTCCAAATTGACACGCTTTACAATTCCCCCATACTCGCTGAAGAGAATACAACCGGCCAATCGCTCAATGGTGGCAAAATGCACTTTGTTTTCGACATGGAAACTGGTGAACTGCGGCAGCAGCAAAACTGGACGGTGAATGGCGCAGGAGAAGAAACGCTGCATAGCGACGCAAAATGGTCGGGAACGGCCGTTGTCGCCGAACTCCCACCCCTTGCCGCCCAAACCCTGGTTGACGCCACTGATTTGCTGGCCCAAACGCAAAATCCGTAAACGGTGAACAGTGATCGGTAAGCGGTAGGGCTTGCCGGTTAGGCATTCAATTTTACCGATTACCGCTAACGGATTACCGTTTACCGTCCTTACACGGTGATCAAAACCAGGGCGACGAGCGCCACGGCGACGCCCAGCCACTGGCGTGGCCCCAGCGTTTCTTTGAGGACAAGCCGGGCCAGCAGCACGGTGGAGGCAGGATAGAGCGAGGCCAAAACGGCCGCAATGTCCAGCCGCCCCGACTGCGTGGCCAGGGCAAAAAAGTAGTTGCCGCCGCTGTCCAAAATACCGGAGAGGGCGATGATGGGCAGCAGGCTGTGCGGCAGCGGCGCCGGTTGAAAGCTGCCCCACAGGCGGCGGCTCAGGATAAACAAAAGTAGCAGCAGCACGGAGGCCATCCGCGCCGCCGTCAGCGGCCAAAAAATGACGCCCACGCTAATTTGGTCGATGAAGATGAAGAAGAAGGCAAACCCCAACCCGGCCAGCAGCGCCAGCCCCAGTTCGTCGCGCCGGATGCCGTCGGTGTTGCCCCCACCAGAGAGCAGCCAGACGGCCGTCAGCGCCAGCGCAAACCCGGCCAGCACCCAAAGCGACGGCACACCCTCGGCAGTGATGCCCACAACCACGGGAATGGCAGCGGTGAGAACGGCCGTCATTGGCGCCACCACCCCCATGCGCCCCTGTGCCAGACCGGTATACAGGGCCAGCACGCCAATCACCCCGGCCAATCCCGCCAGCGCGCCAAACAGCAAATCGCGGGCGGGCGGCAGCGCCCCTTCCAGCAGCAGCGCCAGGGTCAGCAGGCAAACCAGCCCCACCAGCTGCGACAGCGTCACAACGACGTAGACGTTGCCCTTTTTGGTGGCCAGGCCACCGCTAAAATCACCCGCGCCCCAAACGGCCGCCGAGGCCAGTCCGTAGGCCACAGCCAAAAGTTCTGGATTGTTCAGAAACAGATTCAATGAAAAGATCCTCCAAATATTTTCCCGGAAGCTGTTCGCACCTGTTTTCAGGCTTACAAGAGTTTCCGGGAAAATCAAGTTTAGTACTTTGTAAACCAAATTTCTATGATTTCGAAAATGTCATGCTGAGGTCCTCTGCTGACAGGAGTCAGCCAGCATCCCTGGTACGCCACAAAAGTGGATCGGATGGTTCTGGGAACGCTGGTTTTGAGGGATTCTTCGCTTCGCTCAGAATGACAGGCAAGGTGCATGAATTAATTTACACACTGTTTAGCTGTCCCGCGCCAAAAGCATCAAGGTGATGTCGTCAAATTGGGGGGCATCGCCGACGAAGTCGAGAACGGCCATTACCACCTTGCTCTCGATGATGTCCACCGGGCGGCCCAGGTTGGCCGTGGCCACCGCCTGCAGCCGCGCCTCCCCAAAAAAGTGAGCACCCTCATCTTCCGCCTCGGTGACGCCATCGGTGTACATTACCAGCAGGTCGCCGGGCTGCATATTGATCGTCGTTTGCTCCCACGGCGTCTCTTCCAAAATGCCGATGGGCAGCGCAGTGCGGGCCAGCGGCCGCATCCCTCCGCCGTTGCCCGAGTAGAGGAAGGGCGGATTGTGCCCGGCGTTGCAGTAGGTCAGCCGCCCCGATTCCGGCTCCAAAATGGCGTAAAAGACGGTGACAAACAGATCGCTGCTGGTGTCGGCCAGCACACGCTGGTTGGCGGCGCGCAGCACCTGGGCGGGCGCGGTATCAAAGTCCGTGGCAAAGGTGCGGATGAGCGTGCGGCTGAGGGCCATGTACAGCGCCGACCCCATGCCCTTGTCGGCCACATCGGCAATGACCAGGCCGATACGGCCGTTCGGCAGTTCAATAAAGTCGTAAAAGTCGCCCGACATTTCCCGGGCTGGCTCCAGCGTCACGGCAATTTGCCAGCCGGAGAGGTGGGGTACAGTTGGCGGCAAAAAGGTGGTCTGCACCTGGCGCGCCGTGGCAATCTCCTGCGTCACCTTCTGGTATTCCAGCAGCATGGTGTTAACTTCGGCCTGGTACGCCTGCTCGTAAATCGCTTCTTCGTACACTTTGGCTTGCTCGGCCAGGGCGGCTTCCACCTGCTGGGTACGCTGCAATTCGGCGGCGATCAGTTCGGCCAGCGACTGGCCCGCTGTTTCCCAGGCCCAGATGTCGGCCGCGCCGGGCCGCATGAGGTAAATGCCGCCGATGTTCTCGCCAGTCTGGCTGCGCATGGGCAGCAGCAGCGCCTGCGGACCAAAGCCCAGCGCCACGGCTTCGGGCAGAGCGGGGAGGGTAACGGCCGTTGCCCTCCCTTCCAGCAGCGCCACCCACTGCTCATTGGGCAGAGGAATCCACCCCTCGCCCTGGGCAAACAGCACCGTGTCCGGCAGCAGGCGGACCTCCACCCAACCGCCAGGGAAAAGCGGCGGCACATGCTGGCTCAGCTGCGACGGCAGGTCGCCGTTTTCCAGCGGTTCGCGCAGCAGGGCCAGGGCCAGTTGGGCCAATCGGTGCCGCTCGACGGCGTGGTGTTGGGCGCGCCGTTCGTTGGCACTCAGCCGGTGGACCAGCGGCAGGGCGACCAGCAGCCCGGCCAGCGGCAGCAGCCACCACCAGAGCTGGCTGCGGATCACCAGCCAAACCAGGGCCACGGCCACCGGCAGCAGCAGCACCCCCAGGAGCCACGTGTACCTAGCAGCACCAGCCGCTAGCCACCATTTTTTTGTCCGTTGGATTAACCGATTGTTGACCACAATAGAATGATAAATGAGTTTCGGGGAGGGGCAACGGCCGTTTGTGCAAAGGTTTATGTTAGAATACGGTTGTTAAATTAGTTGCCAGCTCAATAAAAGTTTTTCTGGGTAAGAATATCTGGTAATTTAAAACATGAGAAATAGTGGACTTCTAGAAATAGTTGCCGAGGATTTACGATATTTGCAAGAAGAATGGGGTCAGACTATAAGTAACCACGCCCTCAGGCGAGGTAGCACCGTTCTTCGTAGCCTACTCGTGCAGAAACAGTTGCATCAAGCGTGGAATTTGGCTGGTTTTGATGGCAGACTTCAGATAACTACTTCTTCGCTAAAAGAAACTTTGAGCATAATTCCCAAAGAAAAAATTATATTTGCGGCATCGGGAGGGGCACTTTACAAAGATGTAGCAGTTCGCGGCGCGCTTGTGATCGACAAATCAAATTTGTCAGAAGCTGAACTTAATGCGATCAATTTAGCAGGTTTTCCAGAGGAAATTTTAAGTCTACATGAATTTGTAGAAGCTACGTGTGTTGTAGCCGAGGGGCAACCGATCTCGCGGCGAACACTGATCAATTATGTGGCAAATGCTCTTGGTGGCGCACACTACGACACAAAAAGGGATAGAAAAAAGACAGGTAAAGACTTTTCTGTTCTTGACCGTGCAGCCCAAAACTTCGAATTTGAAGACAAAAACCTTGTTTATTTTGAATTGTTGGCAATTGGGCAAGCTATAGCAAATTCAAGAGATGTTGAGATGTTGCGCCAAAAAGTCGGAAAGTAAAATAAAAAGCCCCCCTTGCTAGGGCGCAGTTTTCGGCAAGCTCTAGACTTGCCCGGCTGATTTTTGGATTTAACGGAAGCCAAGGTAAAACGGCCGTTTCCCTTAAAAGTTCATGGTTTTCGAAGTCGTGACACACCCATAGGGGCGCACCCCCGTGTGCGCCCAAAGGGGCAGACACGGAGGTCTGCCCCTACCTCACAAACGCACAATCATCCGCCCTCAAATAAAAAAGCTGGCAGATTCCGCGACTTTCACCGCCAACCCGCCAGCTCCACTGTTTACCGTTTACCGATAACCGATAACCGCTTACCGATTACAGCCGCTTCTTAAACTCCGCCGTCAGCGCGGGCAGCACCTTGAACAGGTCGCCCACAATGCCGTACTGCGCCAGCTTGAAGATGGGTGCGTCGGCATCTTTGTTGATGGCCACAATGATCTTGGCGGTGCGCATACCGGCCTGGTGCTGGATCGCCCCGCTGATGCCCGCGGCGATGTACAGATCCGGGCTGACAACCTTGCCCGTCTGCCCTACCTGGTGTTCGTAAGGGATCCAGCCCGCGTCAACGGCCGCACGCGATGCTCCCAGCGCCGCGCCCAGCGTATCGGCCAACTCCTTGACCGGGGCAAACCCTTCCGGGCCGCCCACGCCGCGCCCGCCAGAGACGATGATGCTGGCGTCGGTCAGGCTGACGGTACCTTCCTTGCCCTCAAAGCCGACAATTTTGGTGGGGATGTCGTCTTCGCTGACGGCCGCTTCCACCCAAGTCGCCGACCCACTCTTGCCTGTGGACTCGGCCTGGGGGAAGGCGCGGCTGCGCAGGGTGATTACCTGCGTGCTGCTGGTGGCAAAGGCATCGCTTAGCAGCTTGCCCGCGTAAACAGGACGCGTCACCTTTACTTTGTCGCCGTCTACGGCCACGTCCACGCCGTCGGCCACCAGGCCCACTTCCAGGTCGGCGGCGACCCAGGCGGCCAGGTCGCGGCCCCGGCTGGAGGCGCTGGCCAGGATGACGCTGGGATTGTGCTCCTGCGCCAGTTTGGTCACCAGCGGACCCACGGCTTCCACGCGGAACGGGGCCAGCGTCGCATCATCGGCGCCCAGCACGGCATCGACGCCTAAATCAAACGCCGCGTCGGCCACGCCGGAGACGTTTTGGCCAAAGACCAGCCCGGTGAGCGGCTGGCCCAGGCCATCGGCCACGGTGCGGGCGGCGGTAATTGCTTCGCGCGAACCGGTGACAATTTTGCCCTCTTTGTTTTCCAGGAATACCCATACGCCGCTCATATCACTTTCTCCTCAAACAGTTTGTCGGCCAGGATTTTGGCTTGTGCTTCAACAGAATCGCCCTCGATCATCTGCACGCTGCCGCCGCGGGGCGGAATGGAGTAGACCTTGGACCAATCGACATTGCTGCTGCCCGCGCCATCGGCCAGGCCCAAATCGGCGGCAGACCAGGTGGGGATTTCGGCCCGGTTGGCCTTGCGGATGCCCATCAGGGAGGGGTAGCGCGGCTCGTTGATCTCTTTGACGGTGCTGATGACCACCGGCAGGCTGGCAGTGACGGTTTCTTTGCCGTCATCCAGCAGCCGCTCCACGGTGATCTGGCCACCGCCGATCTCTTTGATGGCGGAGACAAAGGTGAGCGGGGTCCAGCCCAGCTTGCGGGCCACCTGTACGGGCGTCTGGCCGGTGTCGCCGTCGATGGCCTGCTTGCCGAAGATGGCCACCTGCACATCGCCCACTTTGCTGATGGCTGCGGCGAGTGCGCGGGCCGTGCCCAGGCTGTCCAGCCCTTGCAGCGCCGGATCCGACACCAGCACAGCTTCTGTGCAGCCCATGGCCAGACTGGTTTTGAGGGCTTCCAGGCTTTCTTCGCTGCCCACGGTGAGGGCAATGACGTCGGTGGCGCCGTGGTTTTCTTTGAGGCGCACCCCTTCTTCCACGGTGTATTCGTCCCACGGGTTCAAGACGTTGGGCTTGCCGCCCGGATCATCCCAGCTTACTTTGCCGCTGTTGTCGACGACAAGTACGGCCGTTGTGCTGGGCGTTTGTTTGATGCTTACAACAACTTTCATGCAAAACCTCCAATTGGTGATTACTCACAAATAATTTCACAGTGCAAAAGGAGACTGGAGATTAGAGATTTGCCATCTCCAATCTCTAATCTCTAATCTCCAATCTCCATCAGGCGCGGCGCGTTGAGTTCAGTGAACCGGTCGGCGAACAGATCGTTTTCAAAGGCAAAGGTGGTGGCGCGCCAGGAGAAATCTTCAATGGCTACAGACTGCCGGATGGCCTGTTTTTCTGGCAAGGCCGCGTTGGCTATTGGTTGGCGGAAGGCCCACAGCACCCCGGCGGCCAATCCGCCGCCAGCCAGCAGGGCGAGCAGCAGCCGCAGCCCAAACGAGAGGGCAGGCGGCGTGAGCAGCAGGGCGATGGCCAGGCCCAGCAAAAAGAGCACGCCGCTGATGAGCCAGCTCAGCTTTTGCAGGCGCTCTTCTTCGGCGGAGCGGCGGTTGAGTTCACCGGCGCAGCGGCTGCACAGAGGGACATTGATCAGGCGGGTGATACGGCCGTAGCGCTGCCGCAAAGTCATCGTTTCCGGTGCGGGCTGGCTGCAATGGACACAAATGCCGGGAAAAGCTATCGTTTGTTGGGGGCGAACCTTGATTTTGATTCGTCTGGCCATGGGAAATATTTTGTCCGCAGAAATTCAGGTCTCACCAATGCAATCTGAAGCGTGAAGACGTGCGTATGGTTACCATGAACACGGCTGCCGCCCAGGCAGCAGCCGCTAAGATAGCTTGCAGATTATAACGGCAGCAGGCTGGTTTATAAAGTGAGAATTTCCAGGTGCGACGCACTTTTGCAAGTGCGTTGTACCTAAAGTCTAGCTTTGTTCAGTTCATGCCGCACTGCGTTAGAGAATAGCACAAAGTTGAGGGGAAAAGCAATTGGAAAAATTACAAAGACGCTGGGGGGCGCTGGCGCTGGGGGAGGGGACGGCCGTCTTCCTCTTCTACTTCTGGCTGCGGGCGGTGTGGCAAATTGAGTATGCCAATCGCTGGTTGGGGCTGGCCCTGCCGACCCTGGTTTACTGCCTGTGGATAGTACGGCGGCATCTGGCGGAAAACCGACGAGTGGGCGAAACGGCCGTGCTGCCTACCTTTGGCTGGGGCAACCGGCTGACCCTGCTGCGTGGGCTGGCCATCAGCATGGTGGCCGGTTTTCTCTTCTCCCCCTGGCCCGGTGGCTGGCTGGCCTGGCTGCCCATGCTGCTCTACACCATGGCCGACGTGGCCGACTACCTGGACGGTTACCTGGCGCGCATCACCAACCATGCTACCAAACTGGGCGAGCGGCTGGACATGGAGTATGACGGCCTGGGCATGCTCATCGTGAGCCTGCTGGCGGTGTGGTATGGACAGCTGCCGTGGTGGTATCTGCTGCTGGGGCTGGCGCGTTACCTGTTTATTTTGGGCCTGTGGTGGCGGGCGCGGCGCGGCCTGCCCAACCTGGACCTGCCGCCCAGCGTGCATCGCCGGGTGTTTGCGGGCTTCCAGATGGGCTTTATGAGCGCCGTACTCTGGCCGATCATGCCGCCCGAATTTGCCACCATTGCCGGCACCACCTTTGCCATCCCCACCGCTCTCAGCTTTTTGCGTGACTGGTTCCTGGTGACTGGCCGACTGGACCCGAAAGACGCCCGCTACCGGCGGGTGCAGCAGTGGCTCTACCTGACCACCACCCGCTGGCTGCCCCCGCTGCTGCGTCTGGTGCTGGCCAGCTGCGTCTCGGCCATTTTTCTGGCGCTGCCGCAGGCGTGGCCCCCGCCTGCCTGGGTGGATTTGTTCAACGGCTGGGGGCTGCCCTTGCCCACTTCTCTGGCTATCGTGGCCGTGATTTTGCTGCTGCTGGGTGGCGTATTGGTTTTGCTGGGCACGATGGGGCGGCTGGCGGCGTTCTGGCTGGTTTTTCCCCTGGGCTTCGACATGGTGACGCGGGGGCTGGATTGGGCCAATGGGATGGGTTTGGCAACGGCCGTTTGCCTTATGCTGCTCGGTACCGGACCTCTCTCGCGCTGGAAGCCGGAGGAGCAGTTTTTGCTGCGGCGGGTGGGGGAAGGGGTGAAGGGGTGACAGGGTGACGGGGTGAGGGGGTGAACGGGTGAACGGGTGAAAGGGTGAAAGGGTGAAGGGGTGCGATTTGTTTTTGTGGGTGGTAGGTGAATGTGAGAAGACAAAAGTGGATTTGGCGTGTGGGAATATGGGTGGTGGCGGGGCTGCTGCTGTGGCTGGTGGTGCGATCGGTGCCGCTGGCGGCGGTGGGGCGGACGCTGGCCGGGCTGCAGGGCTGGCAGCTGGCGGTGCTGGTGCTGTTGAACGGGCTGGTGCTGGTTTTGCTAAACGGCCGTTGGTGGCTGCTGCTCCGGGGTCTGGGCTATGAACTCTCCTTTGCGGCCCTGTTGGGTCATCGCCTGGCGGCGTTTGGCGTGAGCTACTTTACGCCGGGGCCGCACTTTGGTGGGGAGCCAGTGCAGGTGCTGCTGGTGGAACGGCAGCACGGCGTGCCGCGGTCCGGGGCGATTGCGGCCGTTTCGCTGGATAAAACGGTGGAACTGCTGCTCAACTTTGGCTTCCTGGCCTTTGGCGTGGCGATGGTGCTGCAGGCTGGTTTGTTGGGCGAAACGGTGGGATTGGTTACGGCCGTCTGGGTTTTGCTGCTCCTCTTGCCGCCAACGCTCTATTTGTGGCTCATCTGGCGCGGGCGGCAGCCCATCACCTGGCTGCTGCAAGCGGTGAAATTTGGGCGGTGGGTGACGGCCGTTGCCCACAGCGAAAGCCAAATGAACACCCTCTGCCAGCAAAATCCCAGTGCACTGCTCGGTGCGGTGGCCATTTCGGCGCTTGGCTGGGCGCTGATGATTGCCGAGTTTTACCTGATGGTCTCGTTTTTAGGCATCTCGTTGACGCTGGTGCAGCTGATTACCCTGCTGACGGCGGCACGCGTGGCGTACCTGCTGCCGCTGCCAGGCGGCCTGGGCACGCTGGAAGCCAGCCAGGTATGGGCGTTGGGTTTGATGGGGTTTAATCCGGCCGCTGGCCTGAGCCTGAGTTTGCTTATCCGCCTGCGCGACGTGTCGCTGGGGCTGCTGGGGCTGTGGTGGATGGGGCAGCGGTTGAACGTGGTGTGGATACGGCCGTAACGACCACCTCTTCAGGGTTAAAAAAGTTGGGTCTTCAGGATTTCGTAGGGTCGGGGGTGAAACGTGAAGCGTGAAACGTGATGCCTATCTGGTCAGTCACGTTTCACGTTTCACGCATCACAGGCTGTAAACCCTCTGAATTCCCAAAAAGCCAAAAAATTATAAAATCCAAACAACGCCATCGTGCGTATGTTTAGGAAACCCGGGACAAACTCGCACCTTCCAGGAAGAGAAGTGCAGGCAGCAGATCACAATTGATGCGCCACAGTGGCAAGATTCGGCCGTTTTAGTCCCGATCTTTATTTACCCGTTTAACGTGAGGAGGTTTTTCGCATGAATATGGCAGCAAGTTTATCAGGTCGGCAAAAGGCAATTGCGGCACTAACCGTAGCTACGGCGCTTATTCATATTGTGCTGGGCATTATGTCTGAAGGGACATTTATGATCATTTTTATTTTAAACGGCCTTGGTTATCTGGCGCTGCTGGCGGGGCTTTACTTCTTGCCGCAGTTTGCCGCACAGCGGTCGCTGGTGCGTTGGGCATTGTTGGCGTTTACGGCCGTTACCTTTGTTCTCTATTTTGTGTTTAACTGGCCAGACATCTGGAGTCCGATGGGCATTGTCGATAAAGTGATCGAGTTACTGCTTATTATCCTTCTCTTGCAAGAGCAGTAAACGCGTTGTTTTAGCGGACCAACTATTTGGACGCTGTTTGCCTGATGGTTACAATCAGGCAAGCAGCGTTTTTTGATCCACCTGTTGTTTGTTGAGAGCACCCATGTTTCGCTGGATTGCCGATACCGCTAAAACAATCTGGTTTTTTCTGAAGTTTGCCGCCTTCCTATTTATTGGCTATTGGCTGATGATGGGTGGGCTTTGGCTGGTGCGCCTGCCCATCGTGCAGAGCTGGCGGCAGGCATCGGCCCAATCGGCGCAGTTTTGGGAGAGTTCGGAGACGGCCGTACAGGTTGTTGGCGGTCTGTTTTTGGCCACCTGGGGCTTACGTTTTTTGGACCAGTTTTTGTTTAGGGATGCGTTCGCCAACCGGTTGGGGTTTCTCACCGGCGGCTCGTTTAGCCTGCTGCGGCTGTTCACATTCCCACTGGTTCATGGCAACTATGGCCACCTTGCCAACAACACCGTGCCCCTGCTGATTTTTGCCTTCTTTGCCGTCATTTTACTGCCGAACCTCACCCTGCTGCTGCCGCTGCTGTTGTTTATGCTCTTCGTGCAAGGCCTGGGTGTCTGGTTTTTTGGGGGGAAAGGGCTGCAGTTAGGTGCCAGCGGTCTGGTGTTGGGCTTGTTCAGCTTTGATGTGCTGCATGGGGTATTTGCGGGAGGGTGGAAAACGGCCGTAGCTGTTGGCCTGCTGATTATCTTTCGGCGGTCCGTGTGGAGGACGCTCACCAGCCGAGGCGCACTGCCTAACGGCGCGCGTATTTCTGTCGCCGGACATCTGTGGGGTTTCTTCAGTGGCATTGCGGCTGCCTACCTGATTTCCCCGTTTGGCCCTTTTGCCACGGGTTAAGCGCCGGGCCACCGCCCCACAAAGTCCAGCTGATGGGCGATGTACACTAGTTCCCCCGTTTCGATTTGCGCCTGCCGTTGGGCAATCCATTCGGCAAACCGCAGCCTATCCAGCTCGGGATGATTGGCCAGCGCCCGATATATTGTTTCCACGATGAATTGCAAAAAATATTTCTCGTCGCCCGGATAGCCCTTTGGCCCGGCAAAAACAACCCAGTCGGAGCCGCCTGCGGCCAGAATTTCCGCGCCCGTCTGCCGCAGATGGGTGAAGAGGTGCCGCCCGCTGCGACTGTCGCCGGAGGAATGGCCGTTTGTCATTCGCTCATCCATTGTCTGGTGGTACAGGCGCTCAATTTGGGCGTCCAGCACCGGATCGATGGTTGGTTCCAGCGTGGTGACCCCATCAAAGTTGATGCTGAAGGTGAACAGGCCGCCTGGTTCGAGCAGCGAGAAGAGCTGCGGCAGCGTGGCGGGAATGTCCATTAGATCCAGGAAAGCGTGGGCGATAAGGAGATTGTACGGCCGTTGCCCCCGCTGGCGTTTCATAAAATCAAACAGATCAATCGCTTCCAGGGTAAGGTCGAGCCCTGCGGGCAAATTGACCAGCCGCTGATGGGCAGCGGCGATATTTTCTGGCTGGCTGTCGATGGCGGTGTAGCTGGCCGAAGAAATGAACTGTTGTTCGGCCAGCCGTTCAACCATTGTGCCGATGCCTGCCCCGATTTCTAAAATGCGGGGTTGGGACGGCAGGTTTTGCCGTAGCACCTGCCAGACATAGCCATTGAGGGCGCGGTCATCGACGGTTTTTTTGGCGGCCAAGTAGCGGGGAAAATCGTAAATCATCTTTGTTTTCCAGGTGTCATACCCGCGAAGGCGGGTATCCATTTTTGTGCCCGACCTGGATTCCCACCTGCGCAGGAATAACAGATTGAAGGAATTCTCGGGTTTTGGTCATCGATTCAGTCCAGGTGGGATGGGCGGCGAAGCGGGTTTGGGCAGCGTGGCTCATTTGGGCGAGCTGGGCGCGGTTGTGATGCAGCATGTGCAGGTGCTGGCGCAGCGCGGCCGCACCCTCAACCAGGAAGCCATTGACCCCTTCGCTAATAATCTCATGCGCTGCGCCGCCGCGCCCGGCGATGGCGGGCAGGCCAAAGGCCATGCCTTCCAGGTAGACGATGCCAAAACCTTCGTAGCTGGAAGGCACAACGAGCAGATGGCTGTGCGCCATTTGGGTGGCGAGTTCATTCCCGTGGAGCGGACCGTGCAGGGTGACACTGCTATCCAGACCTTGCCGGGTGATTTGCTGCCGGATTTGCTGCGTGTAGCGAAGGGACACGGCCGTATCCCCCACCAGGTCCAGCTGCCAATCCGATTCTGGCAGCCCGGCCACTGCTTCCAGCAAAACGTGCAGCCCTTTGCGCGGAATCAGGTTGCCCACAAACAGCAGCCGCAGCGGCCCCGGCTGCCGGGCACGTTCTTCGATTTGCGGCGGCGTGATGGTAGCCTGGAAGCGGTCGCCCGCTGGGAAGGCCACCACGTGGGGCTGGACCTCCCCCACCAGCGATTGGACCACCTGCCGCGTAGTCTGGCTGTTGAAGATGAAACCATCAACGGCGGCCAGGTAGCGCCGTTCGACCTGCTGGTAGAGCCAGTTTTGCCAGCGCGGGCGCCGCTCACTGCAGCGCAGGTGGTGCACAATGCTCACAATCGGGTAGCTCACCTGGCCGCGCAGCCGCCGGTTGAGCCAGAACAGCGACGGGTGGTTCAGCTCGTCTTGCAGAAGCAGATCAAACTCGGCCTGGCGCAGCTGTTCGGCCAGGGCAAACCAGAAATTGTGCAGAAGGGAACGGCCGTATCCCTCCCACGGCAGCGAGATGATTTCCACCTCGTCACCAGCGCCTTCCAGGTGCTCGACCAGCTTGCGATCATACAAGTAACCGCCGGAGAGGGTGTCGAGACGGCCGTAGATGATGAGTCCGATCTTCATGTCAGTGATAAGTGAAAAGTAAAAGGTGAAAAGTGGCAGGTTGCAGGTGGCAAGTAGTTTTACCTGCAACTTGCAACTTGCTCACTTGCCACCATTCACCGCTAACCGAAAAGACGCCCAGGCAATCTCATTTTCCCAAATCTTAACGGTGAGATCGCTGAGCGTTTCGGCCTGAATGCGCTCGGCGAGTTGGGTGGCCAGGATGCGGGCGAAGTGCTCGATGCTGGGGTTGAGCCCGGCAAATTCGGGCAGATCGTTGAGCGTTTTATCCTGGTAGTAGGCAACCAATGTTTCTAGATTGGCCTCGATATCCACGATGTCGACCAGGTAGCCATGCTGATCCAGCGTGGGGCCGCTGAGCTGAAGCTCCACGACGTAGTGGTGTGAGTGCCACTCATTTTCCGCCCCCCAATCCCCACCGATGAGGAAGTGCTGGGCCACAAAATCACGTTTAACGGCAACGGTGTACATCAATAATTCCTCCACGAATGTGTCATGCTGAACGAAGTGAAGCATCCCTATAGTGCAGCAATCGCTGCAAGCTTTGTCGACGAACAAAGCTTGTGGCTAGCAAAGCTTAAAGGGATTCTTCATTTCGCTGCGCTTCATTCAGAATGACAATTGTAGGTTACCTACTGGTAAGTGAAAACAACCTGCACGGCCGTTTCCGGCCTTTGATCAATCAATTCATACGCCTGCCGGGCCTGCGCCAGCGGGAAGTGATGGGTGATGAGCTGCTGGGGCTGCACCTTTTGCAGCATCTCCCATGCCACGGCCATGCGCCGGGCTTTGCTCCAGCGCCCCTGCCAGCGCGGTGCCAGGTGGCTCACCTGGCTGCTAATGATCTGAAGCTGGCGGCGGTGAAACGCGCCGCCCAGGTCCAGATTGGCCCGCTTACGGCCGTACCAGGAACCGATGAGGATACGGCCGTTAAACCCCATCGCTCCAATTGCCACATCCAATGCCGCTGGATTGCCAGACAGCTCAAAGGCCAAATCGAGGCCAGCATGGTGGCTGGCGTGCGGCAGTGCTGCCTGAACTTGGTCGGCTAAATTGGGGCTGGCGGGGTCCAGGCTGGCCGTGGCCCCCAGCTTTTGCGACCAGTCGCGGCGCAGCGAGTAGCCATCCAGCGTGAGCAGGCAGGCCAGCGGCAGCTGGGCCAGCAGGCCGGTGGTGAGCAGCCCGACGATGCCCTGGCCAAACACGGCCACCTGTTCGCCAATCCCCGGCTGGGCGTCCATCACAAAGGAGACGGCCGTTTCCATGTTGGGCAGGAAGACGGCCGTTTCCGGCGGCATTCCGTCTGGCAAGGGCATCACCTCGTCCGGTTGGGCGATGAAGTGGGACTGGTGCGGCTGGAAGGCAAACACCAGCCGGTCGCGCCAGCTTTTGTCTGCCGCAGGGCCGACTTCTACCACGCGACCAACGGCCGCATAGCCATACTTTTGCGGATAGCCACCTTTGTCCAGGGCGGCAATCGTGGCATCGGCCATCAATTCGGGCGGCATCTGGCCGCGGTAGAGCAGCATCTCTGTGCCCGGGCTGATGGCCGAGACGAGGGTTTGCACCAGCAGGCCGCCATCCGGCCGCGGCGGCAGCAGCTCCTGGCGGATTTCCAGCTGGTACGGGGCGGTAAAAAAGAGAGCTTGTCGTTGCATAAACTACAAATTTCACGCAAAGGCGCAAAGGTTTTTATTCTTTGCGCCTTTGCGTGAAACTCACATTATCGGCGGATCATGGTAGCGGTCATGATGGCGCACAGTTTACGCGTGCCGTCTTCGTCTTCGCCGAGCAGTTCGCCCTGGCAGACGGTGAGCGTGCGCCCTGGCCGCACCACCCGCCCGTGGGCGATCATCTTCACGCCCAGCGCCGGGGCCAGCAAATTCAGCTTGAACTCCACGGTGACCACTTCGCTGCCGGGCGGCAGCAGGGTGAGGGTGGCATAGCCGCAGGCGGAATCGACGACGGCCGTTGTCGCCCCGGCGTGCACAAAACCATGCTGCTGGGATAAGTTAGGCGTGACGGGCATCTCGATGGTGACGTGGCCGGGGATAACGGCCGTTAACTTCGCCCCCAAAAAGTCCATGAACGTCTGCTTGCCAAAGCTGGCCCGCACGGTCTGCTCGTAGTCTGGATTTGGCGCTTCAAACTGAGTCATCCTCACTTCCTTTTTTTGCCGCGGATTGCGCGGATTAGCAGGATTTTGATTTAATCCGGCTCTTTAGGAACTCAGGTGGTTGACAGCCCGTGATGCGTGAAACGTGAAACGTGACCAGAGGTAAATCACGTTTCACGCATCACGTTTCACGCCAAACCCCACGAAATCCTGAAGACCCTTTAATCTCTAAAATCCGCGTAATCCGCAGCTAATTCTCATCGGTCCAGCGCACATCGCCGGAGAGGATCATGTCTTTGCCCAGCCATTGGGTGTGCGGGTTTTGCAGCTGGGGCAGGCCGCTGCCGTTCAGGTTGCCCACGGCGTTGAGGCCGCCCACCAACAGGGGGGCCACGGTGATCACCAGGCGATCAACCAGCTGTTCCGCCAGGAAGCTGGTGATGATGCTCGCGCCACCTTCCACCATCAGGCGGCGGATGCCCAACCGGTGCAGCCACTCCAGCAGGGTGGGCAGGCTGACACGGCCGTTTGCCGTGGCGGGCAGCCGGACAACCTGTGCCCCTCTATCTTGCAGGGCCGCTTCTTTGTGCGGATCGGCCGCTGCCGTGGTGGCCACGATGGGTTTGCGGGGATGCTCGGTCAGCAGTTTGGCCGTCAGCGGCAGCCGCAGCTGGCTGTCTACGATGATCGGCTGCGGGTCGGGGCCAGCTACCAGGCGCACCGTCAGGCGTGGGTCATCGGCCAGGACGGTGCCGATACCCACCAGGAGAGCGTCGTGCCCGGTGCGCAGCTGGTGAGTGAGCGTCATCGACTCCTGCCCGCTGAGGGCCATCGGTTCGCCGCGCTGCCGGGTGATGGAGCCATCGACGCTTTGGGCGTAGCTGAGGGTGACAAAGGGACGGCCGTTCAGTGCGGCTTTGGGTTTGGGTAAGGGGGCGGGGGAACGGCCGTTCAGGTTCATCAAGTGGCGCATTCGTTCCACCTTGGTAGCCAGGTAGGCGGCATTTTCTACGGTGAGGGCAGGTGGCATAGGTACCCGCTCTACCACGGGAATGCCCAGCCGCTCCAGGCTCTCAATCTTGCTGGGATTGTTGGTCAGCAGCCGCACAGAGGAAACGCCCAGGTCCTGCAAAATGCGCACGGCAATGGTGTAATCCCGCGCATCGGCCTGGTGCCCTAACTTCAGATTGGCATCAACAGTGTCATAGCCTTCATCCATTAAATTGTAGGCGCGCAGCTTGTCCAGCAGGCCAATCCCGCGCCCCTCCTGCCGCAAGTAGACGATGACGCCTGCTTCGGCCTGAGCTATTTGCTGCATGGCTTCATGCAGCTGCGGTCCACAGTCGCAGCGCAGTGAGCCAAGCACATCACCAGTAAAACATTCAGAATGGATGCGTACCAGGGTCGGTATTTGGGGATCAATTTCGCCAACGACCAAAGCCAGGTGTTCTTTTTGATCTTGATTGTTTTGATAGTAACAGAGCTGAAATTCGCCCACTTCCGTGGGAATGCGAGCGCACGTTTTACGCTCGACGAGAAGGTTATTCATGCTTTTTCTACTCCCACACTACTTTTGGCAAACCACAGAGAAATCGTCTTTTATTTGGCAAAACAGCTTCTGTGGTTTGCTGCGCTTTGTGTGAATCGGTGAGGTTTCTCCAAGATACTGTTACGATTATACGCAACTCCTGCGGGATTGGATCGATTTGGCGGTGGGGGAAGGGTGACAGGAGTGACAAGGTGACAAGGTGGCAGGGTGACAAGGTGACAAGGTGACAGGGGGAAGGGTAAGTGAAAAGTGAGAAGTGAAAAGTAGTGGGTTGCAGGTTGCCTGCTGCGTGCCACTTGCAAACTTGCCACTTGGCGTTACAGCTCGGCGGAGGGGCAGATGTCGTTGAGGGGGCAGTCGGGGCAGTGGGGGCGGCGGGCGATGCAGATGCGACGGCCGTGGAAGATAAGCAGGTGCGAGATGTTGATCCAATGCTCCGGCGGAATGATGGCCATCAGCTCGCGTTCTACTTTCACCGGGTCCTGGTTGGTGCTGGTAAGGCCCAGCTTGTGGGCAATGCGCTTGACGTGCGTATCGACGGTGATGCCCTCGGCCTTGCCGTAGATTTCACCCAGCACCACGTTGGCCGTTTTGCGGGCCACGCCTTTGAGTTGGGTCAGTTCGGCCATTTCGTCGGGCACTTCGCCGCCGTGATTTTGCAGCAGAGATACGGCCGTCTCCTGAATAAACGCCGCTTTTTGACGAAAGAAGCCGGTGGGGCGGATAATCTCTTCCAACTCGGCGCGATTGGCGGCGGCCAGGGCGGTAACATCTGGGTAAGCAGCAAAGAGCTGCGGCGTCACCTGGTTCACACGTACGTCCGTGGTCTGCGCCGAGAGGATGGTGGCCACCAGCAGCTGGAGCGGCGTTTCGTAGTTCAGCTCACAGTGGGCATCGGGATGAGCTGCCTGAAGCCGTTGTAAAACGGTTTGAATGTAGTCGGGAGATGGTTTCTTTTTTGCCATTGGTTTGTTTGTGGTGGGCAACGGCCGTTTCTGGTCATTTTGCCATAGTCACTGGTGCTTCCACTGTGTAACTCTAGCGTTATCACATTCGCCGTGCAAGTGTATAATGGGGCAGTGTTTGAACGGTAAGGGAAAAGTAGGGGCGAAGCAGGTGGGTAAAATCTTTGTCCAGCCAAACAACCTGTCACCACCTGCCTCGCCCAGTGAAAAGTGAAAGGTTTACTGGCAAACTCGCCTACTTGCCCACTCGCCTACTATAATTTACGAATTCGACTCAACTGCTTCAAGGAGTAACTGCGTGCTAATCGATTTTGGACGCGAAATATGTGGTGATTTGACCATCGCCGAGTCACGGGAATGGCTGGTCACCAATGGGATTGGCGGTTTTGCCTCGGGCACGGTGGCCGGCACGCTCACACGCCGCTACCACGGACTGCTGCTGGCAACCTTGCAGCCGCCGCTGGGCCGCACCCTCATGCTGGCCAAGGTAGATGAGACGGTGGAGTATGAGGGAATTTACCCGCAGAGCGGCCGTTTCTACCCGCTTTATGTCAATCGTTGGGCCAACGGCAAGGTGGAAGGTAATGGCCACTGCACCATCAACCGCTTTCACCTGGAAGGCACCACCCCCGTCTGGACCTTTGCCTTTGGTAACGCCCTGCTGGAAAAACGCATCTGGATGCAGCCCGGCGCCAACACCACCTACCTGCAATACAAACTGGTCCGCGCCACCGGCCCTTTGACGATGGAAGCCAAGGCGTTTGTCAACTACCGCGACTACCACCAGACCACTATCATGAACGACTGGGAACCGGCGGTGACAGATGTGGCCCACGGGCTGCGCCTTCAGGTACACGAAGATGCCGATCCGCTGTACCTGCTCAGCGACCAAATGGAGATGATTCCCCAATTTGACTGGTACGAAGATTTTTACCTGAGCATTGAGGAGTACCGCGGCCAAAACGACGTGCAGGAAGATCATATCTACGCCGCCCTGCTGCGCACGGTCTTGCGCCCAGGCGAGTCGTTTACGCTGGTGGCCAGCACCGAGCCAGACGCCAACCTGGACGGGGCCACAGCGTATGCCCAGCGGCAGGCGTATGAAATGTCGCTGCTGGACCGGGCGCGCAAAGTACACGCGGTGGCCCTGCCGCCAGCCGTCGAGCAGCTGGTGCTGGCGGCTGACCAGTTTATTGTAAAAAGACCGACGGCGCGTGATGTAAACGGCCGTTCCGTCATTGCCGGTTATCCCTGGTTCAGCGACTGGGGCCGCGACACCATGATTGCCCTGCCTGGACTCACGCTTACCACCGGGCGACCGGAAGTGGCAGCCTCCATTTTGCGCACCTACGCCCAATTTGTGGACCAGGGCATGCTGCCCAACCGCTTCCCCGATGCCGGGGAACGTCCCGAATACAACACCGTGGATGCCACCCTCTGGTATTTTGAAGCGCTGCGGGCTACCCACGCCGCCACCGCTGACGAAGCGCTGGTGCGCGAGCTGTTCCCCGTGCTGCAAGACATCATCCTCTGGCACAAGCGCGGCACCCGCTACAACATCCAGATGGATGCCAAAGACGGCCTGCTGTTTGCCGGGGAAGAAGGTGTGCAGCTCACCTGGATGGACGCCAAGGTAGACAGCTGGGTGGTGACGTCGCGCATTGGCAAGCCGGTGGAAATTAACGCGCTGTGGTACAACGCGCTGTGCATCATGGTCGATTTTGCTCGCCTGCTGGGGGAAGACCCCACCGAGTACGAAGCGATGATCAAGAAGGTGAAAAAGGGATTCGGCCGTTTTTGGAACAAGGAAATGGGCTACTGCTACGACGTGATTGATGGGCCGAATGCCGATGGCCTGGACGGCAGCTTACGGCCGAATCAACTCCTGGCCATTTCCCTGCCGTACAGCCCGCTCACACCCGAGCAGCAGCGTTCTGCCGTGGACGCCTGCGGCCGTCACCTGCTGACCGCCCACGGGCTGCGCAGCCTGTCGGCGGATGACAAGGCGTACGTCGGCCACTACGGCGGCGATCGGCAGAAGCGGGACGGCGCGTACCACCAGGGCACGGTCTGGGGCTGGCTGATTGGACCCTTTGTCAGCGCCCATTTGCGCGTGTATGGCGACAAAGCCGCGGCCCAATCGTACCTGGACTCGCTGATGCACCACCAGATTCGTTCTCACGGCATGGGCAGCCTGAGCGAAATTTTTGACGGCGATGCGCCGTTTACGCCGCGCGGCTGCGTGGCCCAGGCATGGAGCGTGGCCGAAGTGCTGCGCGCCTGGCAAGAAACAAATTGATCTTGGCCACGAATTTCGCGAATGGGCGCGAAAGATGATTGGCAGTTTTGATGATTTCATGATGCGTCAAACGTGAAACGTGACTAAAGGCCACTCACGTTTCACGTTTCACGTCAAACCCACCTGAATCATGCAAATATAGAAGATACGTGTGGTTTGCTGGGGTGAAGGAAAGTAAGATGAAGCTAGCAATGATTGGCCTGGGCAAGATGGGTGCGAACATGGCCACACGATTGATCCAGGGCGGCCATGAGGTGGTGGGATATAACCTGGATACGGCCGTTACCAACCAGCTTGCCGAGGAAGTGGGGCTCATTCCCGCCTACTCCTTGGCGGAAGTCGTGGAAAAGCTAGACCCCCCTCGGGTGGCCTGGGTGATGGTCCCGGCCGGTGGCCCCACAGAAAGCGTCGTGTCCGAGTTGGGGCAGATGTTTGGTGTGGGCGACCTGGTGGTGGACGGCGGCAACAGTAACTACAAAGACACCATCCGCCGCGGCCAGATGTTGATGGCCAAAGGCGTGGAATATGTTGATGTGGGCACCAGCGGCGGCGTTTGGGGGCTGAAGGAAGGCTACAGCATGATGGTAGGCGGCACGGAAACGGCCGTAACCCAGCTCACCCCCGCCCTGCAAACCCTGGCCCCCGCTTCCGACAAAGGCTGGGGGCACGTTGGCCCCAGCGGCGTCGGGCACTTTGTCAAGATGGTGCACAACGGCATCGAATATGGCCTCATGCAGGCCTATGCCGAAGGCTTTGAAATTATGAAGGCCAAGTATGAGTTTGGCCTCGATCTGCACCAGGTGGCCGAGATATGGCGCTTTGGCAGCGTGGTGCGCTCCTGGCTGCTGGATTTAACCGCCAACGCCCTGGCCGAAGATGTGGACCTGAGCCAGATCAAGGGTTTTGTGCCCGACAGCGGCGAAGGGCGCTGGACGGTGTTTGAAGCCATCGATTTGGATGTGCCTGCACCCATCATTACCCACTCCCTGTTTGCCCGCTTTGTGAGCCGCCAGGATGAAAGTTTTGCTGCTAAATTGCTGGCCGCCATGCGGCACCAGTTTGGCGGTCACGCCGTCATTAAGACCGAGGATTGAGGCTCTTTAGGATTTTGTGGATTTTGGCGTGAAACGTGAAACGTGACCAGATGACTTCACGTTTCACGTTTCATGGATTGTCAATCCCGTGAATGCCTAAAGACCCAGGAATGATTAAATCGTTTATGTTCGAAAACAAACCCAAATTTGGTCCAGAGCATTTTGCCGCAGGCGTAGACATTATCCGGCAGGGAGATGTGCCCGATAAGTTTTACATCATCACGCGTGGACAGGTGGAGATTGTTTTGCAGCCGCCGGACGGCCTGGACGCGGTGATAGACCGTATCGGCCCCGGTGGCTTTTTTGGCGAGGTGGGGCTGCTCAACCAGAGTCGGCGTATGGCCACGGTGCGGGCGGCTACGGCCGTTGACGTGATGGCCATGGACTACCAGACGTTTCGCGGCTGGATTGAAGGCTCGCCGCTGGTGGCGCAGGAAATCGAGGCCCTGGCCGCCGAGCGCACCCGCGATACCGGGCCGCTGGAGCCGGTGCCTTATTTTGATGCTGCCAGGATACCGGACGATGTGGTGGAAACGGCCGTTGAATCCGCCGAGCAGTATGAAGCGGGTACTGTCATCATCCAGCAGGGTGAGCTGCCAGATCGCTTTTACGTGATTGTGGAAGGGTTTGTGGTGGTGACCCATATGGATGCCAGCGGCAAGCTGCACCGCGTGGCGCATCTGGCGGCCGGTGACTATTTTGGCGAGATTGGGCTGTTAGAAGGGGTTGAGCGCATCGCTACGGTGACGGCCGTTACCCGCGTCAAGGTTGTTTCGTTCGACCGCGGTACTTTCCGCCGCTGGATGATGCAGTCGCCCAGCAGCCAGGACGACATTGCCGAAACGGCCGCACGGCGGCGCAAGGATACGGGCATGTTGTCGCTGCCAGACGAAGGAAGTTAAAAGTGAAAAGTAGGGGCGAGGCAGGTGGATGACACCCTGGCCACACAAAGGGTCTATTTCCCACCTGCCTTGCCCATGAGAAAGAGCCAGTGAAAAGCAAAAATAGGGTATTCGATTGTCTGACCTGTGAGCTCACAGAACGGCGCGACAAAGGGCAGGCGCCATTGTGGGACAACATCTTCAGGACGCGCTACTGGGATGTGGTGCACCACTTTGATACGGCGCTGCCTGGTTGGCTGGTGCTGGTGGCTCGCCGCCACATCGCCGCCGTTGATGAAATGAGCGAGGCCGAAGCCGCCGAGCTGGGGGTGCTGCTGCGCGACGTTTCCCTGGCGCTGCGGCAGGTGACTGGCTGTCGCAAAACTTACGTTCTCCAGTTTGCAGACCATCCCAGCCATCCACATGTGCACGTGCACGTTGTGCCGGTCATGGATGATCGGCCGGAAGATCGACGTGGGCCAAAAATTATGGGATATGTCAATGTTGCCGCCGAGGAGCGTGTTGATGAGGCGGCGATGAACGCTGTCGGCGAGCAGGTCCGGCAGGTGCTTTCTGCTATGACCAATAAGGCTTAAGGGAGTCAAGATGCGTGACGTTGCGGCACTAAAAGTTCAAGCTGCGGAACGCGCGGTGGAGTTTATTCAATCCGGCATGGTGGTGGGCTTAGGGACGGGCAGTACGGCCGTTCACGCCGTGCGCGCCGTGGGGCGGCTGCTGCAAAGCGGGCAGCTGCAAAACATCGTGGCCATTCCAACCTCCGAAGCCACCGCCGAAGAAGCCCGCTCCCTGCAAATCCCCCTGGTGAGCTTTGACACTCACCCAGTGATTGACATAACAATTGATGGCGCCGATGAGGCCGATCCAAATTTGGACGTGATTAAAGGCCTGGGCGGGGCGCTGCTGCGGGAAAAGATTGTAGCGGCCGTTTCCAAACGGTTTGTCATTGTGGCCGACCACAGCAAGCGGGTGACGCAGCTGGGCAGCCGCGCCCCTGTACCGGTGGAAGTAATCCCTTTTGCCGAGCGTCCTGTATGTGACTACCTGCAATCGCTGGGGGCGCGGGTGGAAAAGCGCCTGGCGGAAGATGGCAAACGGCCGTACCGCACCGACGAAAACAATATCATCCTCGACTGTTACCTGGGTCCGATTGCCGATCCGTACCAGCTGGCTGCCACCATCCGTCAGCGGCCCGGCGTGGTTGAGCACGGCCTCTTCCTCAACATGGTCACAGACGTCATCCTGGCCACCCCCGACGGCCTCGAACACCTCACCCGCGCTTAACCAGACGACAAGCCGCCTGTAATAAAATTGTAAGCACTGTACGCTAAAGTGGTCGCATATTATTTGCGAGTGGGCGAGTTGGCGAGTGAAAAGGTCACCCCTTCACCCTGTCACCCTGTCACCCCTCGCCCCAGGAGTAATCTATGCTCAAAAAACTATCCCTCGGCGGCCTGGTTGGCCTGTTGTTGATGGCGACGTTAACGGCCGTTCACTTCCTGGCGGCCCAGCTCATCGGCACCTCCTTCATCCCCTATGACTTTTTTAACTGGATGACCCGCGTGCTGCCCGGCGATCTCATCACCTTTGGCATCGATTTGATGATCGATACCATGCGCTTGCTGGGCTTAAGTGTGGTGGACCTGGCCAAAACGGCCGAACGCGGCGCGGCTGTTTTGCAGTTTGTGGGACTGGCGGCGGTGATTGGCGCGGTGGTGTTTGTTGTTTTGCACTGGTTCAAGCTGCGCCGTCCGGCGTTGGGTGGCCTGATTGGAGGTGCTGTGGTCGGCGCGCTGCTGTTTTTCACCAGCCGCACGGTGGCCCAGCCGGATGTTTCGCCCTTGGTGAATGGGTTGTGGTTGGTGGCCAGCTTTTTGCTGTGGGGCTGGCTGCTGGGCTGGGCGTACGGCCGTCTCTATCCCCAGGAAACGGCCGTAGCAGAGGTACAAGTTTCCACCCCGGCCGATGTGCAGGTGCTGGATCGGCGGCGCTTTTTGATTCAGCTGGGGGCGAGTACGGCCGTACTTACCGTGGCCGGTACCGGCATTGGTGCCACCCTCGCCCGCGCCGAACGCGCCCGCCTGTCTGCCGGTGGAGCCAGCATTGGCTCTGGCAGCATCGTCTTTCCCAATGCCAACGATCCCGTCGTGCCTGTGCCCGGCACCCGCCCCGAATACACGCCGGTTGCCGAGCATTACCAGGTGTTCCTGCAAACCGAACCCACCCTCATCGAAGAGGCAGAGTGGACCCTGCCCATCACCGGCATGGTGGACAGCCCGCGCACCTTTACCCTGCAGCAGTTCCGCGACGAGTTTGAGTCGTTTGACCAGTTTGTTACCCTCACCTGCATTTCTGGGCGCGTGGGCACGGGGCTGATCAGCACCACCAAATGGACCGGGGTTAGCGCGCAGGATGTGTTGGAAGCCATCGGCGTGCAGCCCGAAGCCAGGTACCTCTTCATCACCTCTGGGGACGGCTTCTACGAGACGGTTGATTTGGAGCTGATTCGTAACGACCGGCGCATCATGTTTTGTTACGCCTGGGATGATAAACTGCTGCCCAAAGACCACGGCTTCCCCCTGCGCATCTGGATTCCCGACCGCTACGGCATGAAGCAGCCCAAGTGGATCACCGGCATCGAAGTCACCGACGTCGATCAGCCCGGCTACTGGGTGGAACGCAATTGGGACAAAGTGGCCCGCGTGAAGGCCACGTCGGTGATTGACACCGTGGCCGTAGACAGCATGGGCCTGGTCAACGGCCAGGACGTGATTCCCGTGGGCGGCATCGCCTATGCCGGGGCGCGGGGCATTGGCGGCGTAGAAGTACGGGTTGACGGTGGTGAATGGCAGCCCGCCCAACTGCGCGCCCCGCTCTCCGAAACCACCTGGGTCATCTGGCGCTACGAATGGCCTTTCACCGCGGGTGATCACCTCTTTGAAGTACGCTGCACCGAGGCCGACGGCACGCCGCAAATCGAAGAAAGTCATCCTGCCCGTCCCGATGGTTCGTCGGGCATCCACAGCTTCGAGGCGTCTGTCTGACCCGCAAATGGCATTCTGCCGGTATAATAAGGTGGCCTGGGGATTCTCGGGCCACCTTTTTTTGATTGGAGTAGGATGCCCCCTTTACCCAGAAAGCGCCTCATTTGGATCACAATCCTGCTGGTCATGCTGCTGGCAGGCTGGCTGTACTGGCCCACTCTCCGGCTGCCCCTCATTTACGACACCCTGCTGCACATCCGCATTGCCGGGGATCTGACCTGGTCCCAGGTCTGGCTGCCCATCGATGCTTTTGGCTTTTACCGGCCCATGACCTTTTTTCCCATGCTGGTCATTCGCAGCTTGTTTGGCGGCTACCCGGCCTGGCTGCTGCACGGCAACAACGTGCTGCAACATGCGGTGAACGCGGGCCTGCTGGCCTGGCTGAGCTGGCGCCTGTGGCCCGATTGGCGCCGCGCTGTGGCCGCTGGGTCTATCCTGGCGGTGTTTCCCTTTTCTTACCAGGCGGTAGCCATTTACGGGCACAACGTGCATCCGGCGATTACGGGGTTGGTGCTGTTGGGGCTGCACACGTACCTCACGGCCGTTTCCCACCAAAAAGCAGGAACACAGAGTGCGGCAGCGAAGCATCCGACCACAGAGAAAGGGGAGAAAAAATCTGAACAATCTGCGAAATCTGCTGATAAAAAAATACGCAAGTGGCTGTTCCTCACCTGGCTGCTGTTTAGCGTGATGGTGCTGACGCACGAAACGGCCGTCCTCTTCGGCGGGCTGGCGGCATTGGTACACATTTGTGCCCAACCGGAGCTGCTGACTCGGTGGCGGCAGCTGCTGCGCCAGCCGTGGCGCTGGTATTTGCTGGCCGGAGTTGCTTACCTGGTAATCTACCAATTTTTGCCCATCAGCCGCGCCCCGCAGGCGGCCGAGGCGGGGCGCGATTTGTGGCTGAACGGGCTGTATTTGCTGCAAGCGGCCGTATTTCCCATCGCCTGGTTTGCCCACCTGCTCCCCACGATCAGCGGCCAACTGATTACAGGGACAGGTGTGGGGTTGGTTCTGGCTGCCTCTGGATGGCTGGCGTGGCGCAAACCAGCCTGGCGTGCGCCGCTGCTGCTGGCCTGGGGTTGGTGGGGGGCGGCCAGCCTACTGCTGGCTATCACCCTGCCCACCGATTATCTGCTGCGCGGGCCGCGGCTGCTTTACCTGGGCAGTGTGGGTGTGGCGCTGCTGTGGGCGCAGCTGCTGGCGGGCGTGTGGACCCTCACCCCGGTTCTCCCCCTCAAGGGAGAGGGAGTAACTTCCCTCCCCCGGCCAGCGAGGGGGTTGATTTGGACGGCCGTTCTCCTCTTCATCCTCTTCACCAGTGGCCAATTTGTGCGCACCAAGCTGGACGAATATGCCAGACTCACTCGCCCTGTGGAAGTCCTAAACGGTGCTGTTCATCCAAGAATTTCCGGGCCAGAGGATGAAATCGTGCTGCTCAATTTGCCGCAGTGGCTCGACGTGCCGCCAAACACGTATGCGATCGGCGTAGAGTTTGTCGCCATGCTGGGAGATTATTTGTTTGCCGAGGAACTGGTCGCGGCAAACTTACCCGGTCAGCATCCGGTGTGGGCAGTAAGCCTGCCAGAGCTGCAAACCAGCCAATCGTACGCCTACGCGGTACACGCGCAGCATGAATGGCCCGCGTTATTTAGTGGCCAAACGCGCCATTTTTTCATCACCAGCTACCTGCCAGATGGGCCACACACCCGCTACACGGGCCATATTTTGCCTGGCTACTCCCTGCCCATCCCGCCGCCGAACCCCATCGCCAATTTGGGAGGCTACCAGCTTACCTCGGCTACGGCCGAAGCATGTGATGCCCAGATATCCGTCTGGCTGCGCTGGCTGGCAGGTGCGGACGCCGTCCCGGAGACTACGTCGGTGTTTGTGCAGGTGCTGGGGGAAGACGGCCGTTTGCTCACCCAGGCCGATGGCCCCCCACTGGGTATCCGGCCGGGCCTGCTCAACGCTCCTACCGATTCCCTGCTCTACGACCGGCGTGAGATGACGCTGCCCGTGGAGGAAACGGCCGTGCCTACCACCCTCCTCGTTGGCGCCTACGATTTTGCCAGCGGCGTGCGCCAACCGGCCAGCGATGTCCTGGGCCAACCCCTGCCCGACGATGCCTGGCAGGTGCCCATCGTGCCCTGTGGTGAGTAAGGGTTGTCTCTTACCGGCAGGTTGTTATACACTCACAACTGTGTTCGAGTTTGACGCTTGACCATTCTTTCCCGCACTTTTACAGGGATACCCCACATTAAAACAGAATCCCCGCAACACGGTTGGCCCCTTTTATCGCCGCGTTGGATGATTGGGCCACGGTGCGGCCGTTTCTCTTGAGGAGTAAACCATGAGCGACAAAATAAATATTAACCTGGCCGATGCCGAAACATTGTCTACGCTGCCGGGCATTGGTCCGGCCCTGGCCCAGCGTATCATCGAGTATCGCGAAACGGTGCATCCGTTTGAAGAAGTGATTGAGCTGGTCGCCGTGCCCGGCATTTCGGAAAAGATGGTGCGTTTGTTTGAAGCCAGCGTTACCGTGGAGACGGACTTGCGCACCACGGCCGTTCCCCTCCAGCTTGAAGAACCGGAAGACATTCCCCTGAGGGAAGCGCCCGATCCGGTTGAGCTCCGGCCAATACCTGAAGCCGAAGATGAAGATGTTGTGGTCACAACTCTGCCTGAGACGGTCAGTGAAGCGGAAGAGGCGGCCGATGAGCCAGAAGAGATAGCGGTAGAAACGGCCGTTCCTCAGCCCGAACCCTCCACCCCAGTAAACGAAACAATTTCCTTTGCCGTGCCAGCGGCTGCGGTGACGACCCCCGCCCAACTCCCGGTTGATTGGGAGGCGCGGGCACAACGGCGCGGCTGCCTCAATGCCCTGCTGGGCGCTACTTTTGGCGCCATTTTGGGTGCGGTGCTGACCCTCGCCGTGCTGGCGGCCATCAATCGTGGCTCGCTCAGCTATTCTGCCCGCGATGAGGTGATCCAGCAGCAGCTAAACACGGAAATCATTTCCCGCACCAACGAGCTGAACCAGATATCCACCCGCGTCAGCCTGGTGGCCACGCAAGAGGCGGAGGCCAACGAATCGCTGGCGGGCGAATTTGCCACGGCCAACGAAGCACTCAGCGAAGATGTGGCCAACAACGAGGCCATCATCAGCTACCTGGCGACACGCTCTGGGGATTTGGCACTGCGCCTTGATGAGGTGGCCGGGGCGGCCGATACCTTCACCGGCTTTTTAGACGGCCTGCGCGGCCTGCTGGACGATCTGGAGGAGGGCACGGCAACGCCGACGCCCTTTGGCGAGACGTTGACGCCCACCCACACGCCGACACCCACGCGCTTTGGCGGTACCGAGACGCCAGAAGCAGAAACGCCCACAACAACGACAACGGCCGTTGCCCCCACGCGCACACCTTTGCCCACCGCCACGCCGTTTGCCTTCCCTACCAACACGCCCGCGCCGCAACCGTAAGCAGGCCCATGCGTAACGATTGTTTTGGCGGGGGCGAAGGCATGTGTGCCCGCCGCGGACTTATTTTTAGCACACAAACGCAGGTTTTTTCCGATGACGACAAACGAGGAGTTGAAAATGACAACCAACCAACCACGCAGCTTCGGCCAACGACTGTGGTGGATTATTCGCACCACCTTGATTATTTTTGTATTGGCGGTTTTGGTTGCGGCCGTTTTGGGCGGCCTGGGGTATGCGGGCTATTGGGGTGTGTTGGAAATTCAGCGTTCCAACAACAGCCTGGCCATGCGCATCGACGCCAACGAGCAGAACCTGAATTCTCTGCGCGATCTGGTGAATTCGGAGTTTGCCCAGGGCAACCCGGAGCAGCAAGTGCAGATCAACCGGCTGGAAAATGAGCTGGCCCGGTTGACTGGTCAGTTGGAATCCCTCCAGGCAACCCAGACGGCGGATACGGCCGTGCAAACCGAACAGCTCACCACCCTCCAGGCGGATCTTGCGGCCGTCATCGCCGAAAACGGCGACCTGTCTGAAGAGCTGGCCTCGGTGCAGGCGGCCCTGGTGGCCCTGCAGAGCGATCTCAACAGCAGCGGTGGCCGTATCGACGAGCTGGGCGGCGATGTGGATCGCCTGCGCGTGCAGCTCAACGGGCTGGATGAGACCCTGACGGAACTGAACGAAGAAACAGCCGTCGCTCGCGACCGCGAAACGGCCGAACTCCAGCAAAGCCTGACGCTGCTCCAGCTGTGGGGCGTGCTCACCAACGCCCGCCTGGCCCTGCTGAATGACGACGTGACCGGGGCAGAAACGGCCGTGACCCAGGCGCAAACCCTGGTGGCCAGCCTCACCGCCGAACCGGATTCAGCGGCTGAGGTGGTGCTGGAGCGGCTGCAAACCCGCCTGGACCTGGCGGCAGGCAGCTTTGCCACCAGCCTTTCCACTGCGGCGCAGGATTTGGAAGCCGCCAGCCGCGAGCTGAGCCTGCTGCTCAGCGGCCCACCGGCCGAAGCCGAGGTGGTGGAAGCCACGCCGGATTTGACAGAGACACCGGAGACCACTGAGGAAGGGGGAACGGCCGTAACCCCCACAGCCACACCTTCAACCACTGCCACTCCCCAACCTTCGCCAACACCGGCTGCCACTCCCACCCCGTAAAGTAGCGGGCTGGCATAAAAAAACAGGAGCCGGGCTTGTCCCGGCTCCTGCCTTTTTAGCCAAAGAGATCAGTCAGCGGTCGATTTACGAGTCGCTTTCCTGAACCGACGATGGCCGGGTCATACCAGACACATCGGCACCAAGGTCAACCAGCGTATCATACAGAACCTGAATGATGTACTGGCCGTTGTGGGCAAATGCGCCAGGGTCCTTCTGCACATACTGGTAGTTGTAAGCGGCCCGGAGCAGGGTTGGTGTCCAGGTGCTGTACCCCTCGCCAGCGTCGTTGAAGAAGTACGGGTAGGCGTGAGAATCGTATACAATGGGAGCGGCACCCACACTGACGGCATAATCCGTCATGGCAGTGTAGAGCAGCTCGGCCATCGTATTGATTTCACCAGCGATACCTTCAGTCACGTCGCCGTCACCGTCGAAGTCCACTTCGCTTACGCGAATGTTCTGGAGATCTTCGGCCGTTTCGATTTCTACGTCCTCGTGGCAGTCAGCGCATTCAGCCACTACAACTTCGAGGGCGTGCGTGTCGTGGCATTCAGTACAGTCATCAAACGCGCCAACGTGCTCGTTCTGGCCGCGGTATTCATTGCCCGCATACTCGTACGCACCCTTCACTTCGGTACCAAAGAGGGTAGCGCCGGCGGCAAAGTAATGAATATTCTGGAAACGCAAGTTTTCGGCAAGTTCATCGTCGGCAAGTCCGTTAAGGGCCCGGTCTACCGAAGTGGTGGAAGAACGGCCTTGATGGCAGTTGATGCACGTGTTGGCCGGTTCACCCTCACCAAAGGAAACCGTCGCCCCGCTGGGGAAGGTCACCTCGTCAAAGACGTACAGCTCAAACGTTTCCAGATTGCTGTGGCAGGTAGCGCAGTTCAGGCCGCTGGCTACCGGCTGGGTAATGGAAACGCCTTCCGCTGCAAACAGCGGCAAACCGGCGGCCGAGTGACACTTGCTGCAGCTTCCCGGTACAGCACCATCTTCGTCCCAATGACGGAACGCTTCCTCAGAGGCAGCGAAGTGGCCGTGGTCATTGCGATGCAGCGCGGCCATGTCAATGGGTGTGGCTACTGCTTCGTTCAGACTGGCAATGGAATCGTAGAGGAGCTGGATGATGTATTTACCACCGTGGGCATACCGCCCTGGGTCCTTCAGCGAAACCTGGTAGTTGTAAGCGGCCTTGGCCAGGCGAGGTGTCCAGGCGTTAAACATGTTGTCGCGAACGGCTTCGCCTTCTTCAATTTCCCCACTGCCATCTCCATCAATGAAGAAGTAGGGGTGAGATTGAGCATTGTAGCCAATAGGTGTTCCGCTGACTTCTGCGGCGTATGTTTGCATCAAGTCATACAAGATGGTACGCATATCTTCGATCTCGAAGAAGATGCCTTCATCCAGATCGCCATCGCCATCGAAATCGACTAAAGAGCCCTGCATGCGGATGTCTACCAGATCTTCTGCGTCACGCAGATCAGTGTGGCAGGCGGTACACTCGTCGAACTGAACTTCCAGAGTATGCGGATCGTGGCAGCTTGTGCAGGTATCGTATCCTTCCACATGATCAAACTTGGGATCGTACGATTGTCCTTCGTATTCATAACCGCCCATAGCCCACGTACCAAACCGCGTGGCGGCTGCCGCATAGTAATGGATATTGGTAAAGCCCAAATCTGCGCTGACGGTGTCCAGGTCTGCCTGCGGATCGAGCCCCGCATTGACGATGGAATCGTTCACAGAGACCGTAGAGGCACGTCCTTGATGGCACTGCATACAGCGTGCTTCCGGTCCCAGACCAACGATCTCTGCCCCGGAGGGAAAGACCACGCTGGCCAGGTCTACCGCCACTTCGTTGTGGCAGGCTTCACATTCAACCGTGGTGCCAATGGGGGCCGCAGCGTCGACGGCGCCAAAAGCAGAACCATCAGCACCCAAGAAGTCGAGGAAGCCAGGGGTGCTGTGGCACTTGGCGCAGTTAGCGGGCACTTCGGCCGGGTCATCTTCGTTCCAGTGAATAAAGGCTTCGGCGCTGGCATCAGCGTGACCAGAGGCGGCCCATTGATCGGCAAAGGGAATGTTGGCCGCGGCCGATTCCGCCTCTGTCATCACCTCGACAACACGCGTTACCTCCACCTCCACCGGAACTTCGACAGTTTCGGTTTCGCCGGGTACCTCCACCACCCGCGTTACTTCCACAGTTTCTGGCTCCTGGCTGCAGGCAGCTGCCGCCAAACCCAGAATTAACAAAAGCCCGAGCAAAATGGAAATTCTATTTAACTTCGGGTAAACCATAAATACCTCCTTTGCAACTTTTTTTGCTAGAAAAACCACTGTTAGAAGGCTCCGACGAAACTTTTCTGAAAAATACTCACAGACAGTGCTTAGCCCGATTATCTGCATTGCCTGAAGATTCTGAATTTGTAAATCCGCCACCTGGGCGGCCAACTGGTTAAGGGGATGGCGTACCCAGCGGCACAAAAATCTCGCGGGTGACCCGTGGAATGGTCTGAATGGCCGTCTCTTCAAAGGTGAAGGCCCAAATCAGCGCCACCAGCAGCAAGCTCCCCACCACAATACTGACGGCAAAAAACACCCGCTGCCGCCGATGCAAAACCGGCAATGAGAGTTCTGGCCATGGCTCACCGCCCGCTTCCAGCCGTTCCAGTTCCAGCGCGTGTTCCTCTTCCATCTGGTGACGAGGCAGCTTGCCGGTAAACATGCTGGGATTAAAATGTTTGAGATGCACGTTGTACATGTGCCAGATCATGATGCTGAGGACGGCCAGCAGCGCTTCGCCGCCGTGCGCCGCCTTGGCCGCAGGGATGAACTCTCCCGGCAAAAACACCGTGATGGCAATAGGATTCCACAGCATAAACCCGGTAATAGCCATGATGGCCGTACCCCAGACCACTGCCCAGTACTCTACCTTTTCGCCAAAGTTAAATTTGCCCATGCGCGGCGCTTCATCGCTGAACCCAAGGTTGTGCTTGACCGTTTGTAACAGGTCCTGCCAATCCTTCTTTTCCGGCAGCATGCGCATACGCTCCCGCTTTACAAAAAAGCGGTACGCCGAAGTAAACAGGTGGTAGATGGAACCTACGACTAGCAAAATGGCGGCCCACCGATGCACAATTCGAATGAATTCAATGCCGCCCATGGCGTCAATTGTCCATTGCGCCCACTGTTGGAGGGCATACTTCTGCGGCAGGCCGGTGATGGTGAGCACGGTGAAGCTGATGGCCAGGATGGCGTGTTCAATGCGCGCCATCATGCGAAACCTGGGGTACTGTTTTTCTATGTGCGTTTCAGTTTCTTGTGTTTCTTCTCCTTGTTCTACTTCAGGAGTTTCATCCGCTTGTTCTACTTCATGTGTTTCTTCTGGTGTGCTGCTCATTCTTACCTCCTTAACCGCAGGCGCACGCGCCGGTAAACATCGGTAGCCACCATGAAGCTGAAGAAGCCCAAGGTAGCCGGAATGACAATCTGGTAGAAGAGATTCACCAGGAAAACAAGCGGATTATTTTCCAGTGATGGTTTGAAGTGACTGGTCCAACTGTCTGGAAAGTTAGTCGTCGCATCTGGGTGACACTGCTGGCAGGTTTCCAGCAAGTTAGCTTTAATGCCCGCTTGCGGATCGTCCGGGTCCTTAATATTGTGCACGCCATGACAATCATAGCAAACGGCCTTGTTGGTTTCGACGTTGGGATCCTGGTGTTCAAACAGAGTCACGGTGGTGCCGTGGAAATCGGCCACGTAAGTGTCAAATACGTCGGTGGAGATGTCGTATTTTTCCATTAGCTCCACGTCGGCGTGGCATTCGGCGCACAGTTGGGGTGAGCGAATGCGGAACAGCGCCGTCGTGGGATCGGTGATGTTGTGGACTTCGTGGCAGTTGATGCAGGTGGGTACGTCTGGATTGCTCTCGCTGAGCAGGGCTTCACCGTGGATGCTTTCAGCGTACTCTTCAAAAATGGTGCTGTGGCACTGAGCACAGGTGTATGAGATGCGCTCACGGGGCTCGTCGGGGATGGGGGTATCGTGCGCGCCGTGGCAGTCTGTGCAAACGGCCGCATCCTCTTCACCCTCGGCAATCGCCATGCCATGCACATCATCCAGCGTCTGGTCGTATTTTGGCTCGTGGCAGCGGCCGCACAGTGGGTACTGCTGCAAGTTGTACTCGCGCAGGCTGGCTGCCTGGACGGGTTCATGGGGGAAGGTCTCGATATTTTCGTGGCAGTCGGTACAGGCCAGCGGCTGCCAGGTGTTGGCCTCTCCGTGGACGGAATCATGCAGTGCTTCGGCGTCGATAGTCAAGTCGAGCACATCCCCACTAGGAAAGATATAGGTGAGCCCTTCCTGGCTGTGGCACGACAGGCAGTAGCTGTTGTCTACTTGCGGCGTAAAAAGCCCGTCACGAATAATTTCCGTCAGGGTGCTTTCTTCCACCAGGGGCACTTCTTCGGCAAAGTGGCAGTCCACACACGTTTCCGTGCCCTGGCCAGCCTGCCACTGCTCCACGGTTAATACATCGTGGGCGCCGTGGCAGTCGGTGCAGGCCACCGGGTTTTCCGATTCTGGGCCGGGGTGGCTGGTGACGTGGGGCTGCACGTGGCAGGTTTCGCAGTTAGCCGACTGCATCAGTTCGTATTCACGCAGCGTATCGGCAGTGACCGGCGCGTGAGGCAGCTGATAATCATTGGTGGGTTGGTGACAGCCGGAGCAGGTCAATGGGTCATCGGTAGCTGCCGGTCCATGTGCCGAGTTGGTCAAAACAGCCAGATCTACATGAGCGGGAAGGGTTTCGCCAGAGGGGAACTCAACGACCGCATCGGTATCCTGGTGGCATAGGCGGCAGGCGGTGTCGTCGGCGATTTGGGCGTGGGGCAAAACGGCCGTTTCCGGCTGAATCATCTCCATAATGGGCGGGTGTGCCTGGATAACGGCCGTCATGTTCGGTTCCGGCGCGGCCTGCAGCGGCAGCACATAAATTGCTGCCAAGCAGGCCAGCGCAGCACACACCATGCCCCAAACGATGCGACGTTTGTTACTCAACTGTTCCAACGTAGCCTCCAATGGTGGACATCAAGATAGCTTCGAGCAAAACGCTTAAGCAGTTTGGCGGAGCAGCTAGCATAATAACTTGCCCTGTATTTCCGCAAAATTGCACTAGGGTGTTTCTTCCGATTCAGCGGGTTCTTCCACCGCGGGTACAGCAGTTTCTGCTTCTGGCTCGGGTGGCGTGTGGTACCCAACCGCCAGCGAGAGGAGCGCCTCATCGGAAACCTCTACCCCACGGCCGTCTGGGTTGTGGCAGGAGCGGCAGGCGTAGTTCAGCGAGATTTGCGACAGCATTGTGCCATCTTCGCTAAACTGCTCAATTGCGGTCGGATTGATGAGCATCACGTGCGAGCGCACATCGCCGGTAAACATATCTGGATCACCCACCGCATTCTCGATCAGACGCGGCATGTGGCAGTCGATACAGTCCACACCGCCAATGTTGCTGTGGCCAGCTTCGTATTGGGCTTCGGCCAAGTGGCAATCTTCACAGTTCATGCGCACCGTGGGCAGGCCTGCCTCGCGCAGCTGCACCACACCCGTGTGTGGGTCATGGCAAGTGACACAATCCAGAACGAAGTGTTTGCTCTGGTATAGATCCTCGTATTCACCGTGATGTTGGATGAAACCATCGGCAGTGTTAATTTCGTCCACCACGCCGCGTGCATGACAGGTGGCGCAAGATTCTGCATCGCGGTCGATGCTGGCCCGAACTACAATTGGGTTCTCGGCATGTTCACTGCCTGCGCCGTGACATTCCTCACATTGAATACCGCTAATGGCCCAGGAGCCAATCATGCCATCCAGGCTGCCCTGGCTGCCAATAGGACTGTAGCCAGTGGTGTGGCAAGTACCACAGTCGTAAGGAACCTCTTCACCTGCATGGTAGGCTTCCCACTCATCACCTAAATCCAACAACTCGTTGGGCAGGTTGTATTGGGTAGCGGCGTTTTCATCGGCACCGGTGATAATGTAGCCATCCTGGTCGACAAACTGCGCCTTCCAGTTGTAGCCACCAATCACGTAGCTGATTTCGTCCCAGGTATAGCCATCGGGCGGGTTGTTCACTCGCGAGAAGGGATATTCGGGGGCTTCGCCATTCACCACAGCGTTAAGCTGATAAGGATGGCCGCTGAGGCTAAAGGCGTCATAGATTTCTTGATGACATTCAGCGCATGCTTCGCTGCCAATGAAAGTGGGAGGTGTATAGCTAAGGCCGTCTAGCCCTGCTGGCCCCGGTACCCCTTGCTGGCCTTGTGGACCGGTGGGACCAGGAGGTCCTTGTGCTCCGGCCGGTCCTTGTGGCCCTTCTATTCCCTGTTCTCCAGCACAGGCAACCATCAAGGCAACTACGGCCGTCATGAGCAGCATTACTAAGAACCCTGGCTTGCGGTGCATAACGCCTCCTATCTATCTTCTTCTCTTATAAAGCAGGTAGTATTCAATCACTTATAACTATAATATCTCTACTTTCCGCTAAGTGAAATGTGACAAAAAAGAAAATTGGTGGCATGTTATTGGTTAAAACCTTCGACCAAAAAGGAAACCAGAACATGCCACCAGTAACAGAACCAACAATGTCAGCTCTGATAGCAATTGTAACCAACTTGCCCATTGGCACCAATCTCGCCATGCTCCATTTTTGTGGATGTTGGTCAGCGGTTCCTTGCTAACGCATCGAGGTGCTTTATTTCCAGCCTTGCAATCAACCGGGATTGGCGAAGAGGCGGTGCGACGCGCCTGGGCTGCCTTGCGCAGTGGGGTGTGGCAAATCAGTGAACTGATCGTCGAGTGGGATAAATACATGCAAGCCCGTCAATGGCAACCTTGTCGTTACGAAGGCTATTATGCGGTGGCCATTGACACAACCCCGTTCTGGCGGCCCAAACTGCAAGGGTTGGCTTCCAAGTATTATCACAGTGTGGCCGAGAAAGCGTTACCGGCGGTCATTTTGGGACTGATTGCACGGGTGGGGCAGGTGAAAGGCAAACGCATCGCTTTGCCCAGCCACATGGTGCGGGTGAATCCGCAAGACCCTGGCGAAGCGGCGCTCAAGGAATCGTTGCTCAAGAAAGCGGCTCGTGTCCTGGATTTGCTGGAAATCCTGCTGGCCGACGCTGGCTTCAAGCTCAAAGATGTCCACCAGGCCAAAGTGGCCCGTTACCTGGTCCGCTTGGCCAAAAATGGCACGGCCCGCCGTAACTACATCGCCTACACCCCAGGGCAAAGAGGCGTCAAGCCATCTTACGGTCGCCGCGTCCGGCCACGGGTGCGAAGCTACAAGGGACGGGAAATCGCCGCGACCCCAGCCGATGCGACCGTCACCTGGCAATTGGCAACAGGCGAGGCGATAACCGCTAACGTCTGGTATGACCTGGTGCGCCCTGACGTTCAACCCAGCCCAGAGGCCGACTTGTTTGATATCTATGCCATCAGCGACCCCCGCTATAAGGACCCTCTTTTGGTGGGCACCAATGTCAAACTGCAAGCGCCGACGGTTCATGCCCTTTACACCGACCGCTGGCCGATTGAGCAATTGCCGCTGGCGGGCAAGCAAATGGTAGGGGCTCATCGCCAGTTTGTCTTTGCTCAGGAAACTTGTCAACGCTTACCAGAGTTGGTGCTCTTGGCCGGTTCCATTCTGACGGGATTGGCAGCCTTGCATCCAACCATCCCAACTGGGTTCTGGGATAGAAATCCCCAACCAACCCCAGGCCGCTTCCGTCGGGCTTTGGCCGGTCTGCCTTTTCCGCAAAGTTACCCTTTACCAGGGCGACTTCGCCAAAACCAGCTGTCACGGACCATTTGCCCAAAGGAATTGCCGCCCACCGCAGACAAAAACAAACAGCGGTGGCTGTTTTGACTTAGCTTTTGGTCTTTTTTGTCACATTTTTAAGGTTCTGTCATTGGCAAAAGATTTGCCAACGAATTTTAATTTTTCAATGAAGTCTTTTTATGTTAATTCTTTAGCGGAAACTAGAGTAATATAAGAATTTCTTATTTTTGGTTAATCTTCTTGCCTATTATAGCGATGGAAATGGTCAGACCATAATGACAAATGTCACACACCCCAATGACATATGTGTTTACAATAACCGCCACCTCTGGTAATGATAAGGCATTCTTATTCTTTGGTAAAGTCTTCAATGGCAGAATGTTTTCTGACTGTCGGCTGACTGCCCAAACAGGCTGTTTACCAGACAGAAATTTGTGCCCTGGTAGGGTTTAAGAAAGTCGTTTTGAGGGTACGGCCGTTTGTCGTTAAATTCACCAAAATAAGGTATAATTCCCTCTGGTTTTGCACTAGAAAATTAAATATTTTGCCACCACATTTGGGGTGGTTTTTTTCTTAATTACCCCTAAGGTTGTGTAATTCGGGTTAGGTACTAGTACTGCAGCAAACATCTTCTGATGAATAGCTTTGGCGCCAATTGCTTCAGTTTAAGTGTTCCGCTTTGTAGTTGTATCCGTCATTATTTGTTTGGCAGAACACTGGCCAGTCCATTCATTCAATTATCCAAATCGCTCAGCGACCCGATTTCCAATTACTTGTAAATAAGCCGTGCTTGTCAACAAGCCATTTGTAAAACCTCTTTGGAGGCTCTATTTTGGACGATAAGAACATCGGAACAGTAAACCATATTGATATCAACCAGGAGATGCGCAGCTCTTACCTGGATTACGCCATGAGTGTAATTGTGGCCCGGGCTTTGCCCGACGCCCGCGATGGCCTTAAGCCGGTGCACCGGCGCATTTTGTACGCCATGTGGGACATGGGGATTCGGGCCAATACACCCCACCGCAAAAGCGCCCGTATTGTGGGTGAGGTATTGGGTAAATATCATCCGCATAGTGATACGGCCGTTTACGACGCCATGGTGCGTATGGCCCAACCCTTCTCTATGCGCTACATGCTGGTGGATGGTCAGGGCAACTTCGGCAGCGTGGACGGTGACAGCGCCGCCGCCATGCGCTATACCGAGGCCCGACTGGCGCGTATTGCCCACGAACTCCTCGAAGACATCGACAAAGAGACGGTGGATTTCACCCCCAACTTTGATGACAGCCTGGCCGAGCCAGATCTGCTGCCCGCCCGTCTGCCCAACCTGCTGCTAAATGGTTCGGCCGGGATTGCCGTGGGTATGGCCACCAACATTCCACCGCACAACCTCAGCGAACTGTGTGATGCAATCGCTTACCTTATCGATCGCTACGATGACGTCGATAACGTCACCCTGGACGAGTTGATGCAGTTTGTGAAGGGACCAGACTTCCCAACCGGCGGCCTCCTCATCGGCAATGAAGGAATTCGCAGCGCGTATGCCACGGGCCGTGGCCGCGTGGTGATCCGGGCCAAGGCGGAGATAGAGCCAATGCCGCGTAATCCCGAGCGGCAGCGCATCAACATCACTGAGATTCCTTTCCAGGTGAATAAGGCGCTGCTCATCGAGCGCATTGCCGAGCTGGTGAACAAAGGCGTCATCACGGACATCAGCGACCTGCGCGATGAATCGGACAAGCGTGGTGTTTCCATCATTGTGGAGCTGAAGCGCAATACGCAGCCGCTGAAGGTGCTGAACCAGCTGTACAAACACACCTCCCTGCAAACCACCTTTGGCGTACAGATGCTGGCCCTGGTAGACAAACAGCCGCGGCTGCTTTCGCTAAAGCGGGCGCTGCAAATCCACATCGAGCATCGCATGGAGGTGATAACCCGGCGCACCCAGTTTGACCTGGACAAGGCGCAGAAGCGGCAGCACATCTTGGCGGGCCTGCTCATTGCTTTGGAGCACCTGGATGATGTCATTGAAACCATTCGTCGCTCGCCTGATGCCGACACCGCCCGCACGCAGTTGATGGCGCGCTTTGGCCTGTCTGAACCCCAGGCCACCGCCATTTTGGACATGCAGCTGCGCCGCCTGGCCGCTTTGGAACGGCAAAAAATTGAAGATGAGTACCGGGAAGTAACGGCGCACATTGAATATTTAGAAGGGCTGCTGGCCGACAAAAAGAAAATCCTGGGCCTGATTCTGGAAGATATCAGCGTTCTAAAAGAAAAGTACGGCGACGAGCGTGCTTCCCAAATTATGATGGGCATGGATGCCGATCTGAACATTGAAGATATGATCCAGGATGAGGACGTGCTGATTTCCATCACGCAGCGCGGCTTCATTAAGCGCACTCCGGTGGCTGCCTATCGCGTTCAGGGGCGGGGCGGCAAGGGGCTCATTGGCATGGGTCGCCGCGAGGAAGACCAGCTGGAGCATCTGTTTGCGGCCGGTTCGCTCAATACTATCCTGTTTTTCTCCGACCGGGGTAAGGTGTATGCGGAGAAAGCGTACAATATCCCGGAACTGGATCGCACGGCCAAAGGCACCTCGTTAATGAACATTTTGCCGTTGATGCCGGAAGAAAGCATTACGGCCGCTCTCCCCGTACACAGCTTTGAAGATGCTGAGTACCTGACGATGATTACCCGCAAGGGCAAGATCAAGCGGGTAGAAGTGAATGTGTTTGAAAACGTCCGCCCCAGCGGTTTAATCGCCTTGAACCTGGAAGATGACGACAGCCTGGGCTGGGTCAAGCTTACTGAGGGTGAGCAGGACCTTATCATCGTGAGCGAGCAGGGCAAGGGGATCCGCTTCAGCGAAGAAGATGTACGCCCGATGGGCCGGGCCGCGGCCGGGGTGAACGCCATTCGTCTGGACAGTTGGGATCGGGTGGCCGGGGCCGATGTGGTGCTGCCTGATGACGATTTGCTGGTAATTACCGAGAAAGGGTACGGCAAGCGGACACCGCTGGAAGGGTACCGACAGCAAAACCGGTATGGCCAGGGTGTGCGGGCCATGGTGCTGACGCCGGAACGCACGGGCAAGATTGTCAATGCGCGAGTGGTCACTTCGGGTGATGAGGTGACCTGTATTTCGGCCAACGGCATTATTCTGCGCACGTCTACCGACGAGATTTCACAGCAGGGTCGCTCGACGCAGGGTGTGCGGGTGATGGATTTACGAGCAGGCGATTTTGTAGCTTCGGTGGCGCTGATTCGCGCCGGGCATTTGTCGAAGGGCAACGGCGATGAAGGCGTGGAGGTTGTGTCGGCCGATGCAGCGGCGCAAAATGGCGCTGGTGAAAGTGTGACGGTGGAGGATACGGCCGTCTAACCCTCAGCCCCACTTGGACAGTTGGAAAGATATTCAAAAGAGCATCGGATTCCGATGCTCTTTTTTTTAGTCTTGGGCTAAAGCGCGCGCAGCTCCGCATGGCGGAAGCAGTCGACGACGTGGTCGTTGATCATACCTGTGGCCTGCATAAATGCGTAAACAATTGTGGGACCCACAAAGCTGAAGCCGCGCTTCTTCAGCGCTTTAGACATGGCTTGCGATTCGGCCGTTTCTGCCGGAACTTCCTTCAAGCTGCGCCAGTTGTTCTGGATGGGACGGCCGTCTACAAAATCCCACAAAAAAGTGCTAAACGATCCCTCTTTCTCCATGATCTCCAGATAGCCCCGTGCATTTTTCACCACCGACTGCACCTTCAGCCGGTTACGTACAATGCCCGAATTTTGCAGCAACTCCGCAATTTTGGCTTCGTCGTAGCGGGCAATCTTTTGCGGGTCGAAGTTGTCAAATGCCTGCCAGTAGTTGTCTCGCTTGCGCAGAATAGTGATCCAGCTCAATCCTGCCTGAGCACCATCCAAAATAAGCTTAGCAAAGAGGCGCTGATCATCATACTCTGGCACGCCCCACTCTTCATCGTGATAGAGAACATATAAAGGATCATCCCCACACCATGTACATCGTTTGATTGTCTCAATTGTCATCCGTTTAAGACTCCGAAGTCCAAAGATTCAAGTTCTTTTTTCTGGTGAACAACCTATAGATTTGTAAGGGCTTTGAGAAATAGATTGGAATGGCATCAGCTGCTCCAAGCTTTAATAGAGAATATCAAATATCTTGGATCAGCCAAGCGTTGGGGAATCGCTTAATGGGTGAAGTTCTTTTTGTGTTGGTCCTCGAACGTCATCATTAGAGTTGTTCCTTAATAATTGAGATTGAAGTTCCAGAGACCAGCGGCAATGCCAATCACGTCATCCTCAAAAGACTTTCTGTGGTTACGAAATCGATGCACAAGAATATTGTATCGCTTCAAACCACAGATCGCGTTTTCAACCAATATTCTGATTTGACTCAACGCTTTATTGTCAGCTTTTTGTTCGGTTGATAAGGTGGTCACAGGGTTCTTCTTACTTTTACGTGGCTTTTTGTGGGGATATGAATCTCTTCTCCCACATAATCGGCGAGAATGCCCTGATAGCCTAAATCAACTAAGACTGCCATGAATTCAAACCAAGCTTGTTCTGGCGGAAACTCCTCTTTAAGCATGGTGTAATCATGAACATGTCCGGCAAAGGTCCGTCCCAGGAAAAGAATCGTTTTGTTCAAAGCCGTTATCACCGTGTTTTTAAGCGTGTGTCTTTTTTTTGCCACTGTAATGTTCACGCTGCTCTTGGTTATCCTGGGGACGGCGATAGCTCCTTTCGGTGACATCAATCAGAATCGTGTCCATACCAGCCAGTGCTTCGAGTAAATCGTCTGGCGTGGCAAACTCACGAGGGGGCATGACCTCCAGGTGAACCAGGGTTTGATATAAAACAGGGACTAACTTATACAGGTTTTCATTCGCTTTGGACCGGGCCATGTTGAATTGAGTGCCTAACACATCGAAGGTGGGATAAACCTTGAAATAGTAGAGCAGAAACAACAATTTATCTCGCATCGTGGGCAAAGCACCTTTTCGGCCACCGCCTGGACGCCGTTGACGCACACCGGCTGCGCTACCGTCTTGATAGGCTTGCCATTGCATCTTGGTGTAAGTCATGAAAAATACTTCTAGTAAAATCTCGAATTGTGTTTCTGATACGCCGGTTAAAGCACGCATATGACGATCATCACGAATTTGTAGGCTCATTTAGTTTTCTCCAGCTGAATTGGCTGGAATTTACCCGTTTTTTAATTAGGAACAACTCTATTAACGAACTTTCATACAAAAGGACGCCTCTGGTGTAGCACTACTATTGTTCTTTGAAGGGGCGCGATATTCTGCCGCAACTAATTGGCCACGCTAGAGGAGCACCTCGGATTTATTCCGATGTTTTCTTTGTTTGAATATCAACATACCTTCCAACAAAAACTCACTTCTCTGAATAATTAATTCAACAAGCATTGAAACATTATGTCTGTCATATTTAGCTATGACAAAAATCACTCCTAAACCCGGCTCAAAAGTGACTATACTTTGGCTGATAATGATTCAACGAGCATTGAAACATTTCGTTTGTTTAACTCATGAGGTAGGCCAAATATTATGGTGCAAAAGACCGCAGTCAATGAAACGAAGCTCGAAGAAATGTCACAAGTATTCAAGGTGCTGGCCGATTCCAATCGATTACGCGTTTTTGAAGCCTTGATGCGCGGGGTTTCCTGCAATGGATGGCTGACAGAAGAGCTAGAGTTGTCGCCAAATTTGCTGTCGCACCATCTCAAGGTACTGCGCGAAGCGGGGCTGGTACAAGACCGACGTGATGTCGTAGACGGCCGTTGGATTTATTACCAGGTCAACTTACCGGCATTAACCGAACTGCACCAATGGCTAGCCCACTTTTTCGACCCGGCCGCTGCCGCCAGCCAGCACATTTGTGTGATCCCGAAGCAACAGCCGCCAGGATGGGTGAATTGACCAAACCGGTTATTTTTCAGGAGACGGCCGTATGACACCCCTCACGCTCATGACCATCCTGGCTCACCCCGACGACGAATCGTTCCCGATAGGCGGCACTCTGGCCAAGGCCGCCGCGGAAGGTTGGCGCGTGCACCTGGTTACCGCCACGCGCGGCGAAGCGGGCATCCCTGGCAAAAACAAGGCGGAAACGGCCGTCTTGCGCGAAACCGAACTACGCCGCGCCTGCGCCGAATTGGGTGTGCAGCAGCTCACCTTCCTGGACTATGTTGATGGGATGCTAGACAACATCCCCGAAGGTACCGGGGCGGCCCGCCTGCTGGATCTGATGCGCCAATCAACGCCCGATGTGGTCATCACTTTTGGGCCGGACGGCATCTCGGGCCACCCCGACCATCTGGCCATACATCGCTGGACCACGATGGCTTTTGACCAATACAGGCAGGAAGTGAAACGGCCGTTGCGCCTTTACTACATTGCCCCCTCTGAGGCCACCCAACAGGGCTGCGGCATTCCGCCGCCGGCCGAAGCGGTCGGCGGGCCTGTTGCCTTTATCGACGTGGGCGATTACCTGGTGCAAAAGGTGCGCGCCACGCAGCAGCACCAGAGCCAAAACCCACCATTCACGGGCGACCCGGAGAGCGAAGCGCAAACCATGTCCTGTCACGAACTCTTTCGCCTGGCCCGGCCACAGATCGCAGCCAATGGGCACAGCCTGGAAACCGAATTATTTGCTGCTTTTCAAAAACATGACAAGGTACAAAGGACTTCCTGAATGAACGCACAAACTGCCCCCATTTTTGATTATCTGGGGAACCTTATTGTCTCTGGCTGGATGAGTCTGCTCGACTATCTGGCTGCCCACGTTTTACTCTGCCTGGTACCGGCCTTTATCATCGCCGGTTACATGAGCGCTATGATCCCCAAAGAGGCGATCATTCGCTATCTTGGCCCCAAAGCCAACCGCTGGCTCAGCTATCCGGTCGCAGCAATTGGCGGCTTTGTGCTGGCCGTTTGCTCCTGCACGATTCTGCCGCTCTTTGCCGGCATTTGGAAGCGTGGTGCAGGCTTAGGCCCAGCAGTTACGTTCCTTTTTGTGGGTCCGGCCGTCAATATTCTGGCGATTGCTTACACAGGAGCAGCCATCGGCTTCGACATCGCTGTGGCGCGTATTGTCCTGGCCATTACCTTTGGTATTTCCATCGGCATGATCATGGCCTGGCTGTTTCGCAAAGAAGAAGCCCAACGCACGGCCGAGATGATTGATACCGGCATGTTTGACCACACAGCAGCTATTCCCCGTGCCGTTTGGGGTGTCTTCTTAATGCTTATTGGGGTTTTAATCGTTGGCACATTGCAGGTAGACATTTTGACGGGGACATGGTTTACCCTGTACGTGCCTGTAGAAATCCCTCCCAGTCTTCTGGGGTTCCTGGAAACGCTTAATCTGGCGCCACAAGGTGCACTGCTCATCCTGATGCTGATCCTCATTGCCCCAGCCGCATACAAAGGGTTGGAAAATGTGCTGGAAGGTTTCAACCGCTGGACCTATGCCACGATCACTATGGTTGGCCTGACCTTGCTCGTGGCCGCGCCCGTCTTCACGGAAGGCAGTGTGATTATCGGCATCACCGGCCGTTTTGTTGGTGAGCTGGTGCTCATTGCGGCCATTGGGGCTGTGGCCGTGCGCAGCTTTGAGCAACGGCAAATTGCCGAATGGTTGTGGGAGACCTGGCGTTTTGTCAAGCAAATTTTCCCCCTGCTTATTGCTGGTGTATTCCTGGCTGGCATGGTTCGCGTGATGCTGCCGGAGCAATGGATTCAGACGTTGGCCGGGTGTAACACGCTCTGGGCAAACCTGATAGGTGTTCTGTTCGGCGTCTTCATGTACTTTCCCACCCTGGTGGAAGTTCCCATTGCGCGCATGTTCCTGGACCTGGGCATGCATCGTGGCCCACTTTTGGCCTACTTGCTGGCCGACCCTGAGCTTTCTCTGCAAAGTATTCTCGTTACCAGCAAAATCATGGGGCGCCAAAAGACTGTTGTCTACGTGGCTTTAGTAACTGTCTTTAGCACCTTAGCCGGTTACCTGTTCGGTTTGTTTCTGGTAGCTGCTTGATTAAGGGTCTTAAAAAGAATTTGGCACGCTGATATGTTTTAAATGGTGAATACCGCCGCTGTTTTTTTCTTTTGTTAATGGCCATAGCTGGATTAGGAGCCACTATGTTATATGTCATCATCACCCTTATCCTCTTCATCCTTTCCTTTGCTGCGGGCATGATGGGGCTGGGTGTGGCCTTCATCGCCACACCTGTTCTGGGCTTGTTCGACTTCGAATTGAAACACGTCATCATGCCCTGGTCATTGTGGCTGAATGGCATCACGGCCATCTCCACAGCCGTTGCCCTGGCACGGGCGCATTTGGTTGACTGGCGCACAGCCTGGCCGCTGCTGCTAATTACGACTATCGTTGCGCCTATTGGCGTCTGGCTGCTTGATTTTGTGCCCACCCATATCATCTGGTGGATTTACGTAGGCGTGTTGATTTTCCTGGCTTATCGTATGGCCTTCCCGCCCAAGATGGACGATGAGCATCCACCTATCATCCCAGATGCAACACGCATAAAGGCGGGCACGGCCAGTGCCGGTATCGGTGTGTTTGCTGGTTTTCTCGGCGTGGGGCCGGGCTTTCTCATGTTGCCGACTCTGGTTGTGTTGGGGTATACCGCGCGGATTGCGGCAGCGACAACGGCCGTAATCGTCACCCTACCCTCCTTTTCCGCCTTCGCCCGCCATCTGGCGTCAGCACAATTTGATTGGACGATGCTGATTGTCACCAGTATTGCGGCCGTCATTGGGGCGCAGTTAGGGGCCAGATTCATGGCCAGACGCGTCAAAAGCCTGACCTTGACCCGACTGTTTGCCGTAGCCCTGGTCTTTTTGGCTGTTCAACGGGCCTGGATTTTGTTGGCCAGTTGAGTTCGTTTTTAGGCTGACGAGATTGCACCAATCTGAAAAGGAGGTAACTGTCATGAGTAACCATGATAATGTTCTGGCCTGGCACGGGATTCTCCGCGATCAAATAGATTGGCATCCTACTATCGTCGAAGAGCGCTGTGTGGGCTGCGGATTGTGTACCACCTCCTGCGGGCGCGGCGTCTATGGCTTTGATTACGAGCGCAACGTGCCCGTGGTGATCAAGCCGATGATGTGTATGGTCGGCTGCACCACCTGCGCCACCATCTGTCTGCGTGACGCCATCGAGTTCCCGTCTACCGGCTACGTGCGCCAACTTATCCGTGACAAAAAGCTGCTGCGCCAGAGCAAGAAGATGCTGCGCGCCAACCGAGAGAAGTATGATGTGGCGCCAAGGGAGGCAGTATGAAACTTATTCAAATTGTCGGTGTGGGCTGCCCCAGATGCCGCCAGATGACGGCCGAAGTTAAAGCTGTCGTGGCACAGTTAGCCATTGACGTGGCCATCGGGCACATAGACGACCCGCTAACCATCGTGCAAATGGGCATTTTTTCCGCGCCCCAATTGATGATCGACGGTGAACTGGTGCGCTTTCGCTATCGCGGGCGGCGCAGCATTGAAGAACTGTTAAGGAACAGCCATCTCACTATAAACCAGTCAAAACAGGAGTAATTGATGATTGATTTGCAAACAGATGTCCCCATTTTTGCTGCCAGCAACGCCTCTGAACCATTGTATCGTTTGGCGACGCTGCTAAAGGCCCACGCGGCGTACACCCGATTTCTGGATACCTATCGGCTAATGCAAGCCGACAGTCAGACTCAAAGCCTGCTGGCCGAACTGCGCGCCAGTCAGGCTCAAGGCCTGGATGAAACCACCTATCACCGGCTCTTGCAGCAATTTTATGCCCGGCCCTCGGTAAAAGATTACCAAAGGGCCGAAGAAGAGATATACAACTTGATCATTGCCGTAGATAAAACAATCAGCGAAGCAGCCGGTATTGACTTTGCCGTCAACGCCAAACGCAGCTGCTGTGGAGGTTAATGATGACAACTTTATCCCCCGAACTACAGCAGGCAGCCCAGGAATTTGGCCGGGCGCTGCGTGACCATGATGCTGTGCAACAATACCTGCAAGCCGTTGCCAATCTGACGGCCGATGCAGCAGCCAGCCAATTAGATGAGCAGTTTGAAAGCGTACGCGCTGCTCTGGTGGCACGACAGCGGGCCGGCGAAGATTTGCCCATCGATGAGGTGCAGGCTTTTTACGCCCTGCGCGAAAAAGTGGTGGGCAATGCTCAAATCGAACACCGGGACCATGCCCTGACAATGGCCAAAGGATATCTGGCTAACGTTGGCGCTGATTTAAATCGTGCGGCTGGCTTGGATTTCATCACCATGGCCCTGTCTTGAGTCAAAAAAGGAGTGTCATGATGCGACGACACGTTGTTTTGTTATCGATCGTTTTGCTGCTGGGGGCAACGGCCGTTTCCCCCATACCTGCCTCTGCTCAGGAAGAACCTATCGTGCGGGCCATCATGTTCTGGATGGATGGCTGCCCGCACTGCCACGAAGTGCTGGATTACGTCCTGCCACCGTTAAAGCAGCAGTATGGCGATCAGCTAGACATTCTGCTGGTCGAGCTAAAAACGATGGCCGACACCGATCGCCTCTACGCCCTCGGTCAAACCCTGGGCCTGGCCCCTGAAGAGATCGGCGTGCCGTTCCTGTTAATCGGGGATGCTGTGCTGATTGGTTCGGACCAGGTGCGGCAGCAGCTGCCCGACCTGATTAAAAGCCACCTGGCCGCCGGCGGTGTGGCTTATCCCAGCTACTGGGAACTGGCCGATCTGCTGCCCGTAGGTGCCCCGCCCGCCGTTAACATCCCGTTTTTGCCAGAAAATCTGCCGGCCACAGCCCCAGAACCAGCATCACCCGCTGAGGAAGCTGCTGAATCGTTGGTGATCGAAGAGACACCAACGGCCGTTCCCGATGGCTTTACCCTGGCTATTGTGACTTTGGCGGGCATGGTGCTGGCGTTGGGCTATACAGCCGTTCGCCTCTGGCAGGCCAAACAAACCCAAATGTCTACCAAACCAGCCGCCTGGCCCCACTTTCTTCTGCCCTGGTTGGCGGTGGTTGGCCTGGCCGTGGCCGCCTACCTGGCTTATGTAGAAACACAGGCCGTAGCTGCCTTCTGCGGTCCAGTGGGCGACTGTAACGCGGTGCAAACCAGCGAATACGCTTACATCTTTGGCGTGCCCATTGGCGTGCTGGGGGTGATGGGTTACCTGGCCATTTTGGCCACCTGGGGCTGGAGCCGGTGGCGAGCCGACGGCCGGGCAGCGTTTGCCCTGGTAGCGATGACCAGTTTTGGTGTCCTCTTTTCCATCTATCTCACCTACCTGGAACCGTTCGTCATTGGCGCGGTGTGCGCCTGGTGCCTGACCTCAGCGGTGGTGATGACGCTGCTGCTGATTGTGAGTGTGGAAACGGCCGTGCCGCATATCCGGTTGGTGGTAATCGGTAAACGGTGAACGGTAATCGGTAAACGGTAGGCAAATATGGCAATTGGTACCTCAATCTGCATCCAGGGCGTGCTCGTCACCTTCGGTCTTGTCTTCCCAGGTAGGGCTGCCGGAGTGGATTCCCTTGCCAATCTTCCTGCCATACGTATGACATTTGTAACTGAATCTGTCACTACCGAACCGATATACTTCAAGAATTATTGAACTAATGGCGCACGGTGGAAACGGCCGTTGGCAACACACAATCAAGGGATCAATCTATGAACAGCAAACCAACGCTCTGGGGTGAAGTTGATGAACAAGGACGGCTTATCTTTCCGGCAGAACTGGTCGCCGAGTTTGGCCTGGAGGCCGGCGCAACCTTCCGCCTGAAAGCCACCGAAAACCGCATCCAGATGCACCGCCCTGTGACCCACCTGAAAAAGGTGTACATCGAGCCGACCGATTTGTGCAACATCGCCTGCCGCACCTGCATTCGTAACGGTTGGGATGAAAGCCTGGGCCGAATGAGCGAGGAGACGTTTGCCCGTATTCTGGACGGCGTGCAGCAGATGTCGCCCATCCCCACCATTTTTTTTGGCGGCCTGGGTGAACCCCTCTTTCACAAGCATACGGTGGAATGGATTGCCCGCGCCAAGGCAATTGGGGCACGGGTAGAGCTGATTACCAACGGCACCATGCTTACCGAAAAACGGTCCCGGCAAATTATTGAAGCAGGCCTGGACACTATCTGGGTGTCCATAGACGGGGCAACTCCAGAAAGTTACGCCGACGTGCGCCTGGGAGCTGAATTACCGAAAGTGATTGCCAATCTGGCCCGCTTCCGCAGATTGCGCCGTCCCGACCACCGACCCACTCCAGAAATTGGCGTTGCCTTTGTGGCTATGGCCCGAAACATAGACGATTTGCCGGAGGTGCTGCGCATCGGCCGTTCCGTGGGCGCCCAGTATTTCTCGGTGAGCAACGTGCTGCCTTACACAGAATATATGCAGCCTGAAATGCTGTACACTCGGACATTGCGCGACATCACCTACATGAGTTCCCCCTGGCAGGCTAAATTGAGTCTGCCTCGCATGGACATCAACGAAATCACCCAAAATGCCTTTATGCAGGCGTTGCAAAGTGGCTACAACGTCAACTTTGCCGGCAACAGCCTGGGCGGCGCAACCGATGTCTGCAATTTTATTGAAGGTGGCACCATGTCCATTGGCTGGGACGGTGGCGTCAGCCCCTGCTGGCCGCTGATGCACACCCACACCAGCTACTTGCACGGCAAACCTCGCCAATCACGGCGGCATGTGGTAGGCAACGTCAATGAGCAAAGCGTGCTGAACATCTGGATGGATGAGGAATATCTAACCTACCGCCAAAAAATACAGAGCTTTGCTTTTGCCCCCTGCACCTTCTGCGGCGGCTGTGACTTATCTGAAGCAAATGACGAAGATTGTTTTGGCAATGAATTCCCGGCTTGCGGCGGCTGCCTGTGGGCCCAGGGTGTTATTCAATGCCCGTAAATTCTACAAACCTGGAGGTTTCTTGTTATGTTATCAATTAAAGTGTTAGGTCCTGGCTGTGCCAACTGCCAAAAGGTGGAAACCGCAGCTAAAAACGCGGTCGCCAACCTGGGCGTTGAGGCGGAAATTATTAAAGTGACCGATTACGCCGAAATTATGGCGTATAACATTCTTTCAACCCCTGGACTGGTAATCAATGAAAAGCTGGTGGCGGCGGGCCGCATTCCCCAGGAAGCGGAAGTTAAGACCTGGATTACCAATGCGCTGAATTAGCGTGTTTTAGCCTGGCAGGCAAACAACCTGCCAGGCTTTCTGGATAAATTTTTTTGAGGTTGTATTTCAAGAAAATTTGGATTAAGTGGTGCATAATGACAGAAACGGCCGTATCCCAACCCCACATCAACAAATTAGCCCGGCAGCTTAAAGCCCTGGCTAATCCCAAACGGCTGCAAATGTTCAACCTCCTGGTGGAGGGAGTCCACTGCAACTGCGAGCTGGGCGAGGCCCTGGCGATGCCGCCCAACCTCATCTCGCACCATATGAACATCCTGCGTGACCTGGGCCTGGTTGACGTGCAGCGGGACGAGGTCGACGCCCGCTGGGTTTACTTTTCGATCAACGAAGCGGCCCTGGCCGAGTTAAATCACACCTTTGGTGCCTTCTTCGACGCCAATCGCATTCAGCCGCGCCGCCCTTCCTGCGGGCCACAAGGTTCGGTTGTGCCTATCCGCGACGTTGCTGTTGGCTAAAATTTTTTGCAAAAATAGTTCAAGAAAAATGGAACTAAAAGGAACCCATTTGCCATGACTGACTCTATCTCTCTGTTTAGTACGGCGCCGGACATGGCTACACCGTCCCCAACGGCCGTTATCGAACTGTTTGATCCCCCCATGTGCTGCCCCACCGGCCTGTGCGGCCCGGAACTGGACCAGACCTTGCTGGATGTCAGCGAAATGATACTGACGCTGCAAGCCGAAGGAACGGCCGTTGAGCGCTACCAGATGACCAGCCATCCGCACAAGTTTATGAACAACAACGAGGTGATGCGCCTGGTGCGTGAACAGCAAATGGCGGCGCTGCCGATTACGGCCGTCCACGGTCAGGTCGTCAAAACCGGCGCTTATCCTACCCTGGAAGAACTACGCGCCGCCCTAAATGGCTCAGTCACCCAATAAATTTCACCGCAAAGACTCAAAGAACGCAAAGAAAAACCTCTGCGCCTCCGCGTCTCTGCGTTAAAAAGGAAAAACAATGACGACCCAATTTATCTTCTTCTCCGGCAAAGGCGGCGTGGGCAAAACGAGCATGGCCTGCGCTACGGCCGTCCGCCACGCCGACGCCGGACAGCGCACCTTGATCATCACTACCGACCCGGCCGCCAACCTGGCCGATGTCTTTGAACAGCCCATCGGCCATCACATCACTGCGTTGGCCGGGATCAGCAATCTGTGGGCCATGGAAATTGATCCCGATTCAGCTACCGAAGAGTACAAAGAACGCGCCCTGGCCCCGCTGCGCGACATCTTCCCCGCGCCTATGGTGGAAGTGGTCAACGAGCAGATGAGCGGCCCCTGCACCGCCGAAGTTGCCGCCTTCGACCGCTTCACCGACTTTCTGGTGCTGGACAACGACGCCTACTGCCCGGTGCCGTTTGACGTCATCGTCTTCGACACCGCGCCCACCGGTCACACCATTCGCCTGCTGGAGCTGCCCGCCGAGTGGGCCAACACCATCAGCGCTGCCGAACAGGGCAGCGGGCAGACCTGCATCGGCCCGGCAGCGGCAATTCAGAGCGCCAAGTTCAAATACGAACGCGCCCTGGGCATCTTGCGTGACCCGGCACAGACCCGCTTCACCTTTGTGCTGCACCCGGAAGCCATCGCTATCCACGAAACGCGCCGCGCCATTGGCGAGCTGAGCAAGCTGGCCATCCACACCCACGATCTGATCATCAACGGGATTATCCCGCCCCAAGCCACGGCCAACAGCCTATTTGCCGCTCGCGCTGAGATGCAGGTGGGCTACCTGGCCCAAATTGAGCGCGAGCTGCCCTACGCCGCCCGGCGCATGTTCCTGATGGATGGCGAAATTAAGGGGATTGATCGGCTGCGCACCGTTGCTGCCTTGTTAAACGGGGAAGAAACGGCCGTTTTCAACCAAACTAGCCACGACCAGACCATCCCTGCAGAGTTTCACCTTTTGCATCCTTCTGAAGTTTTGCCGCGCATTCTGCCCAACGGCCGTCGCCGCACCATCTTCTTTGCCGGTAAGGGTGGTGTGGGCAAAACCGTGGCTTCTTGCGCCACGGCCGTCTGGCTGGCCAACCAGGGGCACAAAACCCTGCTGCTCACCACCGACCCCGCCGCCCACCTGGGCAACGTCCTGGGCGAGCCGGTGGGGGATGAACCCGCCCCGCTGGCCGGGCTGCCCAACCTGTGGGCGGTAAAAATCGACCCCAAAGCGGTGGCCGACGTTTACAAAAAGCGCATTTTGGATGACGCGCGGCAGCGCGGCCGTCCCGAAGCGGCCATCAAGGTGATGGCTGAGGAGCTGGATTCCCCCTGCACCGAGGAAATCGCCGCCTTCGACCGCTTCATCGAATTTGCCTCCGATGGGTCGTGGCAAAGCGTGGTGTTCGACACGGCACCCACCGGCCACACGCTGCGCATGTTGGAGCTGCCGCTGGACTGGAGCAAGCAGCTGGATGTGAAGGTATTTGCCTCGGTGGATACGGCCGTCGCCGACGACGTGGCCAAACAGCGCTTCGCCGATGTGATCGACATGATGCGCCGCCCGGAGCGCAGCACCTTCGCCTTTGTCATGTACCCGGAATCCACCCCCATCATCGAGGCGTACCGCGCCAGCCAGGAGCTGGCCACGCTGGACATTCCCACCGGGCTGGCCGTGGCCAACTTTGTCATCCCCGCAGAACAGGCGGACACACCCTTTACCCACTCCCGCCGCGCCATGCAGGCCCGCTACCTGGCTGAAATCCAGGAACGGTTCGACGTGCCTGTCCTCACTATTCCCCTGCTGCCGCAGGAGGTACAAGGGCTGGTTATGCTGGCCGAACTGGGTGAGCAGATGTATCATGAAGCAGTAATGGTCTAGACAAATATCTCAGAGTGGTTTAATTTGCCAGACTGAGCCACTCTGAAGCGGAGAAGCAATTATGCCAATGTACGATTTTCGCTGTAAGGAATGTGGACATGCCTTTACGGTGCGCGCTTCGTTTAAGGAAAAGGATGCAGGCTTGCAGCCGGAATGCCCGGTTTGTTATGCGGTAGAAACGCAGCAGGTGTTAACCGTCGGTGTCGTCATCGGCCAGATGGCGGGCGGCGATACCGGCAGCCTGCCCCTACCCATGATGAGCGGTCCAGCCTGTGGCTGTGGCTCCGGCGGGTGCGGCTGTGGATGAACGAGCCAGCGGTTGTGCAAATCATCGGGGCGCCGGTAGCCTGTGCCGAGGGCATGAAAGAAACATGGCGCGATTTAGCTACATGGATGGGTGGTAAATTGCGGGCGCGGTACGGTACGGCCGTTACCATCACCTACTATGACCTGTTCGACCCGAACTGCCCACCCCTGCCGCCCGACAGTCAGCTCCCTGTAGTGTTGGTCAACGGCACACTGCTTAGCAGCGGTGGCAAGCTTTCCATGCCCACCATTCGCCGCCACCTGGATGCGCTGGGGGTACGACCTGAACTGTAATGGAGTAAACGACATGCTGTCTGAAAACGAACGAGAAATTGAGGAATTGACGGCCGTCCTCAAAGCCCTGGCCGAACCAAACCGGATGCGCATTTTTGCCGAATTAATGCAAGGCGACTCTTGCAACTGCGAACTGCAAGAGCGGCTGGGGTTGGCGCCCAATTTACTTTCGCATCATTTCCGCATTTTAGAGAAGGCTGGTCTGGTGCACTCGCGGCGGGATCGGGTGGACGGCCGTTGGATTTATTACAGTGTAGACCGGGCGGCCGCCACGCGCTGGCACGCCTGGTTCAACCACTTTCTAAACCCAGCCCGTATTCAGGAAAGAATCGTTTGCGGTCCAGAAGGGCAGCTGATTCCATCAGATTTGATTGCTTTGTCACCATAATTTTTCCCTGGATGCCCGTAACAAGAAGCAATTCTTAGAAGAGCGGCGCAATAAGTTGCCATGCCGCTCTTTTTCGCGCATAATTACATCAATGTATTTTGATTCGTTTTCATTTGATGGAATGTAGACTATGCTTGCTATTGTCAATCCTACCCTCGATTTCATAAAACTGCTGGCTCACGATGTAAGGTGGTCCCTGCTAGTTGCCCTGGCAAAAAGTGATCGTCGCGTGCAAGAGCTGGTGGAACTTTTGCAACGGCCGCAAAACCTGGTCTCCTACCACCTGCGCCTGCTGCGTGAAGGGCAAATTGTCACCGAACGGCGCAGCAGCGCCGATGGCCGGGATATCTATTACAGCCTCAATCTTGACCAGCTGCGCACGCTGTACCAGGCCAGTGGGCAAACGCTGCATCCGGCCTTGGCCTGTGCGGCACCCGCTGTAGACGCGGCTCAGCCACAAGGGGATGAGGATATGGTTGTCGAGCAGAAACGGCCGTTTAACGTTCTTTTCCTCTGCACCCATAACAGCGCTCGCTCCCAGCTGGCTGAAGGAATTCTACGCGCCACCGGCGGCAGCATGGTAGCGGTTGCCAGCGCCGGCAGCAAACCGAGTCGCGTACACCCCTTGGCCCTTCGCGCCGCTGCGGCGATGCAAATCGACATTAGCAGCCAACGGTCCAAACATATGGATGAATTTGCCGGGCAAACTTTTGATTATGTGATTACCGTCTGCGACCGGGTGCGCGAACTTTGCCCCGTTTTTCCCGGCGATCCCCACCAGATTCATTGGAGCTTTCCCGATCCGGCAGCCGTTACCGGCTCTGATGAGCAACAATTTCACGCATTTCTGCAAACAGCACGAGAATTATCAACACGCATCGGCTATTTGCGACTCATGATGGAACGGCGTCAACAGGAGTTATGATGAAACAAACGACTATTTTTGGCGATATTCATGCCAATTTACCAGCCTTGGAAGCTGTATTTTCCGATATAGAAACCCGCAAGCTCAACAACCTGTACTGTCTGGGCGACCTGGTCGGGTATGGTGTCTGGCCCAACGAGGTGATTGCCCTGATTCGTGAGCGAGACATCCCGACCATCATGGGAAATTACGATCAGGGAGTCGGCCAGGACAGTAACGATTGTGGCTGCGCTTACCGTACGCCAGAAGCCCAGGCCCTCGGCGAACGTTCCATTGCCTGGTCCAATGCTCACACCACAGCAGAGAACAAGGCGTATCTACGCCAGCTAGGGGACAGCACCTCGGTCCAATTAGGGGATTTGAAAGTGGCCCTCGTGCACGGCAGTCCCCGTAAGATCAACGAGTATTTATACGAAGATCGGCCCGAAGCCAGCCTGGAGAGGCTGCTAGACATGGTCGAGGCGGATGTGTTGGTATGTGGTCATACCCATTTGCCTTATCATCGGGTACTGAGGAGCGGCCGTCACGTCATTAATGCGGGGAGCGTGGGCAAGCCAAAAGACAGCGATCCACGCGCATGTTACCTTGTGTTATCCGCCGAAGGGAATGATTTGTCCGTTGAATTCATTCGCGTGTCGTATGATGTAGAAAAAGCGGCGCAGGCTATTGAGGCCACCGAGATGCCCGACGAATTTGCCGATATGCTGCGCCAGGGTAAAGGTTAGCCAACACCAGTTGTCGAATTATTGCCTGCAAAAAAATGCCGTTACTCCAGCAACCCGTTGGCCAGAGCAAAGCGCACCAACGCTGCCCGGCTGCGCAATTCCAGCTTTTCCATCCCTCGTGAGCGGTACGTATCTACCGTTTTGGCGCTGACCGATAGCGTGTCGGCGATCTCTTTACTGGTGTAGCCCAGAGCTACCAGACGCAGCACTTCCTGCTCGCGTTCACTTAACGTAGCCCACAAGCCTGCTTCGTTGTCAGTCACCCCTGTCTCCTCCGGCACGAAATCGTCCAGGAGAGCACGGGTCATTGAAGGATGGACGTAAACATCGCCGCGCATGACAGCTTGGATAGCAGCAATAAGCTCTACGTCAGCTGCTTTTTTAAGCATATAACCCACCGCACCGTTTTTGAGCGCCTGCCGCAGGTAACCTTCGTCGTGATGCATGGTGAGGATGAGTACGCGGGCAGTGGGTACGTGCTGGCGCAGCAAGGGCAGCACATCCAGGCCACCCAGGCGGGGCATGGTTAAATCCAGTAGAATCACATCCGGCTTGGTCTCATCAGCCAGGGTCAGAAGTTCCGCGCCGTCGGCCGCTTCACCGACGACAGTCATATCGTTGCGTGCATTCAGCAGGGCAGCCAGACCCGTGCGCAGCACGGCATGGTCGTCGGCCAGCACAATTCGAATTGGGCTCACAGCGGCACCTCCACAAAAATACTGGTTCCCCGCCCTGGTTCTGACTCAATCGTCAAGGTTCCGTTCAGCAGCTCAGCCCGTTCACGCATGCCGTACAGCCCAAGACGGCCGTTTTGGTTCCCAACCCCTCGCATAAAACCCACACCATTATCTTCAATAATGGCGCGAAGACGGCCGTTGCGTTGTTCCACCAGGATGCTGGCGGTCGTAGCGTGGGCGTGGCGAGCGATGTTGGTCAGGCTCTCTTGAATGATACGATAGACGGCCGTTTCCACCGGTGGCGGCAGCCGTTCTTCCAGCCCAATGACCACCAGGTCCACTTCCAGGGGAAAGCGATTTTGGTAATCATGCACGTAGCGGGACAGCGCTGCCTCCAGACCCAAGTCATCCAGCACGCTGGGGCGCAGCTCCACAGACAGATTGTGCACCTCGTCTAACGTATGTGCAACCAGACCGCGTATCTCATCCAGCTGCGTTTTGATATCTGGTAGTGGGCACTGTTGGTTGACCATCTGTAAGCGCACCATCAACGAAGTCAGTGCCTGGCCCGTTTCATCGTGCAGCTCACGGGCGATGCGGCGGCGCTCTTCTTCCTGCGCGGTAATTACTTTTTCCAGCAGCTGGCTGCGTAGATGCTCTCGCTCAACTCGCTCTTGCTCTGCCTGAGCCAGGTCGGCGGTCATGACATTAAATGACTCGGCCAGTTCCCCGATTTCATCACCGGCCCACGGCGTGACATGCTGCTGAAAGTCTCCTTGGCCCACAGCCTCGGCAGCGCGTTTAAGATCAATAATCGGTCGGGTTACAATCCAGGTGAGCAGCGTGGCAGCCGCAATACCAACAGCAGAAACCATGACGGTGGTCAACAGCATCTGCCCAGTAAGGGCAGAAACGGTGGCCAGCATACTTTCTTCGGACAAACCGACCCGTGCTACGCCTGCCTGTCCGTCGAATATAGGTACGGCCGTATCCCACACCGGTCCCTCATCGCTCTCTAGCAAAACTGTTTGATGATGGTCGGTGGGCAGCACCGAATTGACGGCCAGCAAATCACGCGGAAAGCCGGGACCAAAAGTGTGAGCCAAAACTGTGCCGTTGGGATCAATCACAAAAGCGTAGCGCACGTCGGGGTTGTTTAACTGGGTTTCTACCAGCAGTTGGTGGAGGGAAAAAAGATCGTTGATTAAAATCAGATCGGTGGCGCGGGCGGCTACGTCACGGGCGACAGAAATACTTTGCTCTTGCAGCCGCTGCTCCAGCGCCTGAGTAAGGACACCTCGTACCTGCACGGTAATGCCCACGCCCAGCAACACCACCAATGCCAGCACAATGCCCATAATTTTGGTGCGTACGCTGAACGATCCGGCAAAGCGCCAAAAGTGAGTGAAAAATTGCGAATTGTGGGTTGTGAATGGTGAATGGTTAATAGGCATTGGATTACCGATTACGGGTCACCGTTCACGGCCGTTTCCAATTCCCGCACCGACTCATATTCCGCATCATTAATCAAGACAAAACCATCCATACCGGCGGCTTGCAAGGCGGCACGACCAACGGCCGTTTCATTCATGCGCAGCAGAGCGTCTTGTAAATCGGCCACCAGCTGTGGCCGGGCCGAAGCGCTAACGACGACGGGCGGAATGCCAAAAGCAGGCGAGGTATGAATGACGCGTGTTTTTTGTGCCAGTTCCGGCTCTCGTTCCAGGGCGTAGGCGTAAACCAGGCTGTCTACTGCGGCCCCATCAGCAACATGGTTGGCTACGGCGCGAATGGCATCATCGTGACTATAAGTATAGAAGGTGCGGCCGAAAAAGCTGTCTGGCGTTTCGTTTAGTTGATTGACTAACCAGATGGGGTAGTTGCGCCCGCTGGTCGAGATGGGATCGGTGAAGGCGAAGACACGGTTGCGCAAATCGGCCATGCTTTGTGCTGGGCTGTCGGCGGGCACAATGAGCAGCGAATGGTAGACGGTATCGCCCATTACCTGCGGCGCGGCCAGCAGCTGCATATCAAAATCGCGGTGGCCCACAATATACGCACTGGTACAGACAAATGCAAGATCGACGGCACCACTTTGTACCAAGTCGTTGACTTCACCATAAGTACGCCGCTGCACTAACTCAACCGGGCGATCCAGCTCTGCTTCCAGATAATCCAGCAATGGCCCGTAGCTGTCCACGGTGCCCTTGGGGGAGATGATGGCGGCAACGGCAACACGCAAGGGTTTAACGGCCGTTGCCGAGATTTCCGGCAGCGGCTGCAAATCAGACAAATTTACAGAGGCTTTAGCTGGTGGAACCGTACAGCCAGTGAAGAACAGGAAGATGATGAATAGCAGGAGGTAGCGCATAAAAATGGTAAACGGTAAATGATTAATGCTAAGAGTTGATGCGCATTAACTATTTTCCGATAACAATTAACCATCCAAAATGTCATTCACCCAGGTATATGCCGCCACTGTATTGGGCATGCCCAGGGTGGTGACGGCCAGGGTAACGACATGCTTGATTTCCGCAGGAGTGATACCGTCGGCCAGAGCGCGACGAGTGTGAGCATGAACAGCACCTTCGTGCCCGAGGCCAATCGCCAGGGCCAACTTGACCAGCTGCCGGGTCTTATTGTCTAGTGGACCGTTCTCATGTGCGGCCGTAGCCATTTGTTCATAAGCTGCAGCCACTGCGGGGAATTCCTCTAAGAATTGCTGATGGGCTTTTGGCTTGTCTGACATAATCGCTTTCCTTGTTTTCAACAGGTTTTACTTATTTTAGCACGGGGGATGCCAGGCTGGGAATTGTGATGGTAATCTACAAAAAACCGTAACTCCTCTGGTGCGTAGTAGGCAGAACCAGTGCAGCTGACACAAACAGGCTGACCATCAAGAATAATTTCACGCTCGTTGATAATTTCTTCACCGCAGTGAGCGCAGTTCACCCGCACGCCATTGCGGCTAACAACCTGTTTCACGGAAGTTGTCAGGCACACGGGCTGGACGGTCAGCAGTTCCTCATCGGGCATTTGCTGATAGCCAACGAGCTGGGCATAGTAGTGCTTTGTCTCGTCGGGAGCGTAGGCATGGGCTTTTTGGCGGATGTCTAGCTGGGGGGCGATGCGTACGGCCGTTTCCGTCTTCACATCCACAAAGGTCGCCGCAATCTTGCCGTAATCGGCCAGCCGCAGCGTTCGGTGGCCCATGGTGCAGCCCGTTGCCGCCGCCACGCCATCGGCAAAACAGCCGTCTGTCTCCACAAAGATGAGCAGCCGTTTGTCGCTGCGTGGGGCATCTAACCCCAACGCCCCCGCGCCCGCCAGCCCGATACGCGCCCCCAACACCTGCCTTGGGCACAAATGTTTATGCTGGGCAGATGAAATCTCTAGAATAGCCTGTAACGTTAGCATCACTCAGCCTGTTCCTGAACCTCAGATTTGCTAGTTTGCAAACCTTGTTTGAAGGCGCGGATCCCGGAGCCTAATTCGTGGCCTATCTTACCGATGCGGCCGACGCCAAACAGCAGCACAACCACCACCAAAACAATAAGCAATTCTGTCGTTCCCAATGGGCCTATCATCTTTCCCCTCGTTACAGCCAGCGGTGACAGGCGCTCGAATCATTCAAGCGCCTGTCGTCCGCCGTTGTTAATTACGCTTTGACTACCTTCACTTTTGTATCATAAAACACGGCGCTGCCGCCGGCCAGGTCTTGCAGCGTCACATTGCCCAGGTGCGGGTCTACGCGCATCGCAGCGTTGGCGTGGATACCAGTCGCCCGCCGCTCATCTCCAGTGATCTTCGTGCCGTTGATGCTGATCTCCCTTGCGCCGCTGGCCCAATGGCCAAACCCCAGGGCAAAAGAAACCACGCCCGGCCGCATTCCCTGCGTCACCTTCAGTTTGCTGACCATGGGTTTCTGCGTGCCGTCCTGCAAATCCCAGACGCCATCCGGGTTGCTGGCGGAGACGACTTTGACTTGATCGCCATCTTGCAGCCCCAGGCGAGCGGCGTCGCTGGCGTTCATCAGCACCGGATTTTCGGGCAATATGGCCAGCAGCCAGTAGTTGCTCATCGTCCGTGCCTTGGTCATGGTGATCTCTTTGTGGGTGATCAGATGCAGGTCGTAGCCTGCGTCCTCGATTTTCTCGCCCACGGAGGAGAGACCAGGTTCCAAGTAAACGGCATAGCCAGCAAACGGTTTACCCGTCATGGTGTTGATGCTGGTTGCCGTCTTTTCCTGGTACAGATTCAGCTGCTTGCCGTAGGCATTGCTCACCAGCACGTTCATCGCCCCGGTGGTGGGGTCACTTTTGTACGCTTTGGCGTGGGCCTGGTAACGACCGCCGCGATTCATCACGTACACCACTTTGCGCCACAGGCTATCATCGTTGCCTACTGCTTCTTTCCAGGTCGCTTCATCGTAGACCGACTTGGGCAGATGGCGTCGCGCCTCGCGGAAGAAGCGCAGTTCCTCGTCGTCGGCTTCCGGCACGTTGTCGCTGCCGTCTTCCTTTTCGCCAAAGGCGATGTTGGCCACCTGCTTCAGGTAGAGGTGTTCCGGGCGGGTGAAGGGCACACCCTCGCCCAGCCCATCGGGGCCAAAACCGGGCAGGTCCAGCTTTTCAGCAATCGCCATCATCATCGCCTCGGCACTCATGGGAATCTCTTCGCCATAGACAGTGACGGTGGGCCACCCGGGGATGCTGATGGCCGGGTTGCGCACATTTTCCACCTTCCAGGGCACTGAGGGATGTGTGCCGTGCAGCTCCCATCGCTCCAAGAAGGAAAGGTCAGGGAAGATGTAGTCGGCATAGGTGGAAGTTTCGCCCACCAGAATATCGCTGGTGATGATGAGTGGGATTTTATTCGGGTCTGCTAGCGTTTCGATAACTTTGTGGGCCGCGGGCAGCGCATAGTTGATGGCGCTCATATAGAACATAGCGATCTTCACCTGGTAGGGGTACATGCTGTCCATTGAGGCCACATCTTCCTGGTAGAGGTCGGTGGCCAGGGGGAACCACGGCCGTTGCGCCGGATACTCCGCAAACAACGTAGACTTCTCATATGTTGTTGTCGTGCGCAGAATGTCTATACCCAATTTGGTGTTTTTGCCGTTGGTCATCTTGCCCAGGTCGAACGGGCCTTTGGCCTTTGCTCCAGTGTAGTCGTAGGTGGTGCCTTTGATCATGCCGCCCACATGGTCCACGTTGCCGATGAGGCAGTTGAGGGTGTACCAGGCCATGACGTTGTAGAAACCATTGGTATGCTGCGAAACGCCGCGATGCAGGTCGGCACAGGCGCGGCTGCCGTGGCTGGTGAATTCACGGGCCAGGGTGACCACATCTTGCTCGCTGATGTCGGCAATTTCCGCCCACTCGGCGATGGTGCGCGAGGAGGCTTCTTCATAGATGATTTGCAGACCGCTTTTAACGGTAACGCCGTTGAGGGTGGTGTTTACAAAAGGATCGCCATAGGCGGGTACCTCTGTGCTGTTGGGATCAAAGAGAACCGGTTCGCCATCGGCCAGAGCCACGAAGGGGTCGAAGGCGTAATCGATGCCATCGGGATCGGTATAGATGGTGATTTCTTTGCCTTCTTCATCGGTTTCGATACGGGTGGTGGTCAGTTCCAGGTCGGCGCCGCGCAGGAATTTGCCGGGCTGGCCGTCTTTGATTTTGACCAGCCAGGGGCCGGTGGTCCAGGTGGCTTCGCCCTGGGCATTGGCGGCGGCTTTGTTGGCGTTGCGGATGAATGGGGCGTTGAAACGGCCGTTATCGACCACCCATTGAATCATCGCCAGAGCCAGCGCGGCATCTTCACCCGGCTTAATGGGAATCCATTTCCACGCTTTGGAAGCCGCTTTGCTGAAGCGGGGATCTACCACGGCGTACCGCTTGCCATCGACAATGCCTTGGGTCATTTTCGGCACGCGCTGCGGCGGGCCATAGTTGGCCTCAAACATATTCGCGCCCACATAGATGACAAAGTCGCTGTTGGCTGTGTCGGTTTGCCAGTAAAACTTGGAACCGCCGCTGAATTTGCCGGTGGCTGGATCAAACTGTTCACTCATCGCCTTGCCGGTGAAGTAGAGCGACCCCTGGCAGACGGTCGTGTGGCCGTTGGCGTTGATTGAACCGAAGCTGTCGCCGACAAACCGTTTGAAGAGGTCGCCACGGCCGTTTTTCAGCCGCCCCCACACAAAGGCAAACTGGTTATTCTTCGGGCCCAAATCGGGATGGTCCGGGTCAATCATTACGTCCAGGTGATCGGCGAAGGTCGTTTTGAACTCCTCGACCAATCCTTGTTTGGCGTCGGCGTCTTTTTCGTCCCAAATCTTCTTGATCGCGTCCGCCATCGCCTTGGCGACGTCAGGGTCGCTGAGGGCGTAGAGGTCTTTGAAGCCATCCACCCGCCCCTCGCCAAACAGGTCACCGCCGTTAACCACTTCGTCAATCGCCTTGTCGAAGGCGATGGTCTCCCACTGCCCCTCGCCCCGCTTGGTGCCTGGTTTGCGCTTCAGCACGCTAATGATGCGGTACGGGTCGTAGGCGGATTGCAGGCCGGATTGCCCTTTGGGGCAGAGCGCCCCTTCCACGCCGCCCATCTCGCTGACGGGCGTTTCGTAGGGCAGATGCGGCCACAGCGTCCAGGGGCTGTAGGGATTGCCATCGATTTTGGCCGCCACGCCGTCCAGCAGCTTCACCTTGATGCCGCAGCCGGTATTACACTGTAAGCAGACGGTATAAATTTGGTTGGCCGGATCGTGCAGGGCGATGGTGTTTGAGCCTTCACTTTGGGCCATCAGTTTAGAAAAGCTAGCCATGCCGCCGAGAACGGCCGCTGCCCCACCGGTAGCTGCTGACATCTTGAGAAAATCACGCCGCGTCAGGCCGCAGACGGTTGGTTGTTCAGGTTGTTGGTTGTTTCCGTTTTTAGTCATCGTCACACCTTTTGAATTATGAATAGTGAATTGTGAATGGTGAGTCACCAAACGCAACGCCTTCATAACTGCTTAGTTCTTCTTCTCCAGAATGGGCAGGAAGCGCAGGCCAAGGCCATACAGGAAACTGCCAAGACCAAAGACAAAAAGTATCGTCAGCCATTCCATGATATTGGGCACGTAGTCAAAGTTCAGCTTGGCATGGTGAAAAGCGGTGGCCAACCCTTCCAGCTCTGGCGTGGCCAGCACGGGGATAACTACATTCAGGGTCACGGCGACGAAGGTGATAACCGCCAGGAAAGCGCCAACTCCGGCCCATTTCGGTTGATGGCCGCGCAGGAATAGCAGCAAAATGGGAATGAACACGCCCAAGAGCACGTGGATAATCCAGAAGCTCCACCAGAAAGGCCCGGTAAGAATAAGCTGCATGGCAGTTGCTTTGGCTGGGTCACCGCCTTGATAGAGCGCCGTAAAGCCAATGATGCTGGCGGCAAAGACGCCTGCCAACAAGAACCAGGCGGTGATGCGGCTGAGCCGGCTTACCACTTCCACGTAATCGGGAGATTTCTTTTCTGGCCAAAAGAGGACGACCAGGAGCAAAAGCAAGCCGCTACCAGCCGCCAGGGCCGAGACAAGGAACATCAGCGGCAGGGAAGAGGTACTCCATAACGGCCGTGCCACTACCACGCCAAACACCGAACCACTCACAATAATCAGCCCCAACCCCATCGGTAGGGTAAGGTAGGCTAATATTTTCAGGAGCTGATCTTTGCGAGTGTCGAGCACTTTCACAAAGCCCAAAACCAGCGCCAGTTCAGCCACCAGCACCAGCATGTAGAGGATGTGCAGCCAGACCATCCAGCTAATCATCGAGCTGAAGGTGGGATAAATGAGCACATGCCAGAAGCGCATCGCCTGGCCCAGGTCAAGCAGAACGACAAGGAGGGCCATCATCAACACCACGAAGCCGGTAAACAGCGCCAATGGTTTGATGCGGGCCAACCGCTTAAAACCAACCAGATAAAGCAGGCTGGTAAAGACAAGCAAGCTGCCCACTTCCAGCCAGACCAGATAATCATAAAAACCAACCCACAACCCCCAGGGAACGTAGCTGCCCAGGGAGGTGGGGGCTAAACCTTGCGTCAGGCGTTGGGTCATGCCAAACGCGCCAATAATCATTAGAACTGCGCCAAGAACCCAAAAGGTGTCTGTATTGCGCCAGACAAATCGAGGGCGGCGTTCCGTTTTTGTCGTAACAGTTGTTTGAGCCATGATTTCCTCCTAAGACAGGTAATACACCCGTGGTTCGGTGCCAAGTTCCTCTTTGAGCCGCATTACATTGGGGCTGGCAATTAGCTCCGTAACCAGTGCCTCTGGGTCGTTGGCGTCGCCAAAGTAGGTGGCTCGGCCAATGCAGGTCGTGACGCAAGCGGGCAGGATGCCTTCTTTGATGCGGTGCTGACAGAAGTGACATTTGCGCGCGTTGCCAATGGGGGAACTGCGCTTGCCCTCGGGGCGGGCATATTCCTTGCCGTACTCAAAGTTGCTGGCCCGTTCATAATCATCGGCGATAGATTGGCCCATGATCAGTCCTTCGGCGATGGGAGTGCCTTCCGTGTAGGTAAAGCCAAAGTCGGAGGTGCGCGCCGAGTAGGGGCAGGCGGTGATGCAGTAGCGGCAGCCGATGCAGCGCTCGTAATTCATCTCGACGATACCTTCTTCGTTGGTGTAGGTGGCGCCAACGGGGCAGACGGGCACACAGGGCGGATTTTCGCACTGCATACAGGGCCGCGGCACAAAGCGGCGTCCGACATTGGGATAGACGCCCCACTCTTCTTCCAAGACGGGGCGGTACACAACGCCGGGCGGCAGCTTGTTTTCGGCCACGCAAGCGATAGTACAAGCGTGGCAGCCCACACATTTGCGCAGGTCAATAACCATGACCCAGCGGCGTTCGCCAGGCTGCTTTTGCAGGGCGCGGGCCAGGTCGCCATTCATGCGGGTAATAACATCGGCGTCGGTGTCTATTTCGGGGACGAGGCCAGTTTGCTGGGCGATGGTGAAGACGGAGACGTCTGTCTGTTCATCCAACATTTTTCCGGCGGGGGTAGCGGCAATGGCGGCCAATCCGGCTGTGCCAAACAGCGTCAGCAGGAAGTTGCGGCGGTTGCTGTCGACTGCGTCCACCGTCCCGGTTGTGGTGGTTTTTTCGTCAACTTGGGACATAAAAGTTCTCCTTCTTGGACCTTTTATTGGTTTGTGGGATCACTTGATTGGGATTTCAATCAGGGCATCCTGATAGGTAGTGTAGGCAAGAAGGAAAGCCAACGGTAGCGGGAAAATCTTGATAAGAAACGCACTCGTGTCAGATTTTTCCCGACAGCCAGGGTTTTGTCCCTTTGATTGCAGACTCAGCCGGTGTGCAGAACCAACAGTAACTTGACCACTGGGCTTACCTCGTTTTAGTGGCTCTTCACCACCTTTGGTGCAAAGCTTTCGAAGAATAAGCACTGTAGATAAGCTATGACTCCCGAATACATATCTGGAGGTTCATCATGGCTTTTTTCCTTGTCACAGATCTTGTGCTCGGTTGCAAAATAGATCAGATCCTTACCAACGAGAGCAACTTAACAATTAAAGCCCATAGCACAGCGATTACAGCGGCTTGTCCCAATTGTTGTTGGGGTGATTTAAGCCATCCGCTCGAAATTACTAGCTCAAAGCCAGTTCTGAGCATTGGTTTCGCCTACACCGACAACGAAAAACAATCTCATTTTTGTGGAATAGATTGAAAAATAGAATAAAACGGCCGTTATTCAACCTTGAAATGGGCTAGGATTAAGTCGCTAAGGCAGCCTGAATCAAACCCGCAACGGCCGTTGGCGTCAAAATTCACTGTCGTGATCGAAGAGCGTCAGTTACTCAAGTTGATGGGCATAATTGTAACTGTGAAACAAACCGTTTAATACTGGCGCGGCGACCACCTGTCCCTTGAGTTGATAATTGGGCGGTAGCGTAGGTTCATCAAGATGTATAGGGATATGCTGATCAATGCTTTGATGGGGTCACAGCTTGTTGGAGTAGTCTGCGTAAGCTGAGATTATCCGAGGCAGTTGGTGCGTGTGGAAAATAATAAAATTGTCTGTTCCTTCGCGTTTCAAGCTGCCGATGAACCGCTCGCAAATGGCGTTGGCTCTGGGAGCTTGGGGTGGTGTTTTGATTGCTTTGATATCAAAGCTTTTGAGAATGTTCTTGAACGGGTTACCAGATTTGCCGTCATTGTCATGAATGAGATATTTCGGTCGTTTTCCTTAAAGGCGTGGCTTCCCGAACTTGCTGAGCTGTCCACTCATCAAGTAGGGTTTGTCGTTACGGCCGTATGCATAAATGCGTAAATGATTGTGGGACCCACAAAGCTGAAGCCGCGCTTCTTGAGTGCTTTAGACATGGCTTGCGATTCGGCCGTTTCTGCCGGAACTTCCTTCAAGCTGCGCCAGTTGTTCTGGAGGGGACGGCCGTCTACAAAGTCCCACAAAAAAGTGCCAAACGACCCCTCTTTCTCCATGATCTCCAGGTAACCCTGGGCATTTTTGATGGCCGACTGCACCTTCAACCGATTGCGAATGATTCCCGGATTTTGCAGCAGCTCGGCGACTTTGGCCTCATCGTAGCGGGCAATCTTTTCTGGGTCGAACTGATCAAACGCCTGCCAGTAGTTGTCTCGCTTGCGCAAAATGGTGATCCAGCTCAAGCCCGCCTGCGCGCCGTCCAAAACGAGCTTGGCAAAGAGCTTCTGGTCATCGTATTCGGGCACGCCCCATTCTTCGTCGTGGTACTGCACGTACAGCGGATCATCACCGCACCAGGCGCAGCGATTGATGGTTTCCACAGTCATTGATGAAAAGGTCATAAGAACTGCCGAGGCCGGGCGCCTGCCAGGCGCCCGGCTCAAAATCACGCCATCAGCTATCTTTCGGCAAAGGGTGGTGCAGGAATGATGAGATCGGCCGTAGCAAACTCCATTGGCCAGACCAACTGAATGCCGTCCGGCTGGTACTGCAAATACGGGGTGACCACCACACCGGTGCCGTCCTCTCTGAAGGTCACCGGGCCAATCATGGCCGTCATGTCGGTTTCGGCAATGGCGTCGCGCAAGGCCTGCCGGTCCAGTGTGCCGGCTCGTTCGATGGCGTCCACTAAAATCTGGATGGCAGAATATGCCGGGCCGACCATGGGATCGGCCGGACGGTCCATCATTTCCACGTGGGCTGCGTTTAGTTCATCCACGCCAGGGTAGGTCATGGCATTATGCCAGCCGGGGGCCAACACCACATAGTCTCCCACCGTACCCAAATCGCGCCAGGTGGGGACATCAGCCGCTCTGACCATAAACGAGAAGTCTGGCGTGTATCCTAATTCACCCATCTGGCGGTAGAGGGCGATGCCATCCGGTGGGGTGGGCAGGGCCAGTACCATGTTGGCATCCGCCTCCTGGGCTTTGAGGATGAGATCGGTGTAGTCGGTGGTGCCGGGTGCATACTCTTCGTACACAACCACCTCATAACCGTACTTCGGTGCGCTTTCCTGCCACAACGTACCCATTTCTACGCCCCAATCGGTGGCTTCCTGGAAAATGGCCACGCGGGTGGGGCGGTTCTCTTCCGTAGTGTAGGCGGTGACCATCTCAAACAGCGAATCGGAAAGGTCAGGTGATTTGGGGAACGGCGAAAAGAGATATTCATAACCTTCGTTGTGCGGGCCTTGCAGGGCAAAAGCCACGCCAATGTAGGGAATCTGGTTTTTCTCGGCGATGGCGGCAGCGGCGGCGTGAAGGCTGCTGCCAAACCCACCCAGGTAGGCCACTACCTGTTCATCTGAGTTGAGCGATTCCAGGTGGGCGACGGTGGTGTTGGGGTCAGATTCATCATCCAGAAGGATCAGCTCAAGGGGAATTTGGGCATCAAATTCTTCTACAAAAACACCACCAGCCTCGTTAATGCTGGCAACGGCCATTTCGTAGCCGCGCTGTACCTGTGCGCCGCCACCGGCAAATGGCCCAGACAGGGGAACAACCGCGCCAACTTTAATGGTTTCCGGCGCTTCGGCCGTTCCGCCGCAGCCTGCCAGTACCAGACTCAACGCTACCAGCAATATAACCAACAGCTTCTTTTTCATGGTTCCTTCTCCTTTTTTGATTTTCACTTGGCTGAGCAACATTCAATCACTTTCTTTCGCGGGTTTTGTGGGATCGAAGTGGGGCCAGTACGGCCGTTGCCGCAGCCGAAATCGGTCCCACACCTCTATCATGCCACCCGGCAAAAGCAGCACTACGATGACAAAAAGGACACCAAAAATGAGCAAGTGAATGCCCACCAAGTTGGCGGCCAGAACGTCTCGAATTAACACGAAAAAAATGGCTCCCAGGAGGGGTCCCACCACCGTACCTACCCCCCCAACAAAGGTCACGATCAGCGCATCGAACGTCCATTCTGGGCTAAAAGCCAGGCTAGGATAGTAGCTGACATGAAAGTAAGCAAAGCTGCTGCCAGCTAAACCAGCCAGTGCCGCACTGAGAGTAAAGGCGGCCAGCTTGTGGCGGAACACATTAATGCCAATCGCCCGCGCCGCATCTTCGTCCTCGCGCACGCTCATCATGCCCAACCCGACCTTAGCCTGCGTCAGCCAGGCCGAGATTGCAACAGTGAGCAGCAAAACGGCAAACGACAAGTAATAGCGGGATGTCAGGCTGTACTCCCGTAAAGCCGTAGCTGGCAGCGCAGAAATGCCGGGCAGTAAATTACCTACCGTAATGCGGATAGCTTCAGCCAGGGCCAGGGTACCGATGGCAAAATAGATGCCTTTTAGGCGCAGGCCAGGAAACCCCAGCACAAAAGCGGCGGCCGCCGCTGCCAGACCGCTGGCCAGGATGCTCAGCCCCAACGGCATCCCCTGCAGCCAGAGCCAGCGCGTCACCAGCGAGCCGATACCAAAAAAGGCAGCATGGCCCAGGCTGATCTGACCGGCAAAACCACCCACAATGTTCCAGCTGGCCGCCAGAGCCGCGATAATGAAGGTCAAAATGGCCGTGGTCAGCGTTTTGTTATTGTCGATCAGCAGCGGCAGCACCAGTAAAACCACCAGAAGACCGGTGGTAACGATGAGCCTGTAGCGCGGCTCAGGCATAGCGACCTCCAAACAGACCCTGGGGCCGCAGGCTCAATACAAGCAGAAAAATAACGAGCCCAACAATCTCCCGGTAGGCCCCGCTAAGCAGAAAGACGGAGCTGAAAGCCTCAGCCAGACCTAGCAGGATGCCGCCCAGCAACGTACCGCGCATGCTGCCTAGCCCCGCCAGCACCACCACAATAAGCGCCTTGAGCGTCCACTGCAGACCGATCGCCGGATTTACGCTGAACCCCAGACCAATGAGCACACCGGTAATGCCGGCCAGACCAGCAGCAATGCCAAAAGCCAGCAGGTAGACACGGCGAATATCGATGCCGGTGAGGGCGGCCGTGGTCCAATCTTCGCTGGTGGCCCGCAGCGCCTTGCCCCAATAGGTTTTCTTCATGAACCACTCCAGCACCAGGACAGCCACAACAGCCACAACCAGACCGGCTACTCTCACGAACGGAAAGCGAATATCGTCAATTTGCCAGGCAGAAGAAGAGTAGCTGGTAAGAATGCCACGGTCATCGGCTGAGAAGAGGCGCACAGCGGCCGTTTGCAAAATCAACGTCAGGCCAAAACCCAGGAGTAGCGAATTTTTTATGCGGTTTTCCTCGTCTAACTGGACTACGTGACGAAAGATGAGCGCATGCAGCACAACGCCCAGCATTGCCAGCATCACAAAGACAATAGCCAGGGAAACAAAGGGATCAATGCCGAGCAAGACAAACAGGTAAAAACCTGAATAGCCACCCAGCATGATCAGCTCACCGTGGGCCACGTTCAGCACTTTAAGCACACCAAAAGCCAGGGACAGGCCTAATGCGGCCAGCCCATAGATGGCTCCGACTAATATGCCAGAAACGGCCGTTTGAATCACAATGTCCATAAGCTATAAACTCAGGTAAGCCTCTTTGACGGCCGGATCCTGAAGCAAAGCTGAACATACGCCCTCCTTCACGATCCGTCCCGACTCGATGATGTAACCATAGTGCGCCGTTTCCAGCGTCAGGTGAACGTTCTGTTCTACAATTAAAATTGACACGCCTTGCTGGTTGATCCGCTTGATGACCTCAAACGTGTTTTCCACGATTAACGGCGCCAGCCCCAGCGAGGGCTCATCCAGGATAAGCAGCTCCGGTTTGGTCATCAGAGCCCGGCCAATGGCCAGCATCTGTCGCTCGCCCCCACTCATTGTGCCAGCCAGCTGGTTCTTACGTTCAGCCAGCCGGGGAAAAATCTCAAACACTTCCTGGAGCGACTGATCTTTGTACGGCCGTCCTCGCTTTGGAAAAGCCCCTAGCTCCAGGTTTTCCAATACAGTAAGCGTGGAAAAAGTGCCGCGCCACTCTGGTACCAGCGTCAAACCGGTGTTAACAATCTCATGCGGCGCCTTGCCTACTATCGGCTTCTCTTTGAAGGAGATATCGCCTGCCTTGGGGGAGAGCAGGCCTACTACGGCCTTAAGCGTGGTTGTCTTTCCAGCACCGTTAGGACCCAGTAAAGCCACGATGGATTGTCCGGGGACAGTGAGAGAGATGCCCCACACAACCTGGATTTCTCCGTAAGCCACGTGCAAATTGTTAATGTTTAGCATAGTGTGACCCCAGATAGGCTTCGATGACGAGTGGGTTTTCGATCACTTCAATGGCCGTTCCCTCAGCCAGTTTTTGCCCCGCATTTAGCACAATAACACGCTGGCAGACATGGGTAATGACTTTGATGATGTGCTCCACAACAATGATGGTGATGCCAGTTGCATTTAGCTGGCGAATCAGTGCCAGAGCTTCCGGGATTTCCGACGGGTTCAGCCCCGCCATAAACTCGTCCAGCAGCAGCAGCTGCGGTTGGCCCGCCAGAGCCCGGGCCACCTCCAGCCACTTGCGCTCCATGATGGTGAGATGGCGTGCCAGCACCTGCGCTTTAGGGGCCAGGCCAACCAGCTCCAGCACCTGGTAGGCGTGCGGCTCAGCCGCTTTTTTAGAGGGGAAGGCTGATGCGCCAAACAGAGCGCCAGCCAGAACGTTGTCCAACGTGGTGAGGTGAGGAAACGGCCGAACCAGCTGGAACGTTCGGGCTATGCCTCGGCGGGCCACTTCGTGCGCTGGCAGGTCGGAAACTGTTTCCCCCTTAAAGGTGACGGTGCCCGAGGTTGCCGGCAAAAAGCCGGTAATGACGTTAAAAGCCGTCGATTTGCCCGAGCCGTTAGGCCCAATTAAGCCCACGATCTCACCCTCAGTTACGGAGAAAGTAACTTCGCGCAGGGCCCGCAGCCCGCCAAAATTTTTACTGATCTGGTGGACCTGCAGCATAATATCTAATCTCCCCAAACTTCTCGGGCCGTATTAACAATCATTTCCAGCTTGGCCCACTGAGCTGCTTCCGTTAGCTCGTTGCCATGCACCGTGCTGGAAAACCCACACTGTGGACTGAGGCACATATTTTCCAGCGGCATGTATTGAGCCGCTTCCTTAATGCGCTGGATGATGTACGCAGAGGATTCTAGATTGCCAGTTTTCGAGGTGACCACTCCCAACACCACGGTCTTGTTGTCTGGCACAAAGCGCAGCGGCGAAAAATCTCCCGAACGTTCGTCATCATATTCCATGAAGTAGGCATCTACGTTCAGCTCGTTGAACAATACCTCAGCAACTGGTTCGTAGCCGCCTTGGGCGAACCAGGTGCTGCGGAAGTTGCCCCGGCACATGTGCACGGCAACAGTCAGGTCCTGGGGACGGCCGTCTATCACCGAATTGATTAGGGCAGCGTAAGTGTGCGGCAGCTCGTTGGGATCATCGCCTCGGTCCAGCACATCCTGGCGCATCTTGGGGTCACATAAATAAGCCAGGTTTGTATCGTCCAGTTGAATGTAGCGGCAGCCTGCAGCATACAGTGCCTCAATCTCGTCACGGTAAACCTGAGCCAGGTCTACAAAAAATTCATCCATGTCCGGATAAGCGTTAATATCGATGGCTGCCCGTCCGCCACGAAAATGCACCATTGTGGGAGAGGGAATACACACCTTCGGTGTTTTTGATGTAACGGACTTTAGATAAAGGAAATCTTCAACCTGGATGTTTTTCGTATGACGCAGTTTGCCTGTTACCGCCAGGCGTGGCGGAGTGAAGCCATCTTTGGCAGGCTTTGCATCCGGATTGGCCGCTATGGCGCCGCTAACCGTTACGCCGCCGACCTGCTCCAGAAAGTCCAGATGAAAGTAGGTGCGCCGGAACTCACCATCGGTGATACTTTGCAGTCCCACACTTTCTTCTTTTTCTACTGCCTCCCGAATAAATTCATCTTCTGCCGCACGCAGTTCTTCCAGAGATATCTCGCTCCGGTGATACCGGGCTCGCATTTCCAGCAGCGGCTTGGGCCGCAGTAAGCTGCCTACGTGGTCCGCGCGAAATGGTGGGTTTATTTTTGACATAGTTTTCACCAACCTCCTCGATGAATGTGGTACTAAAGGGGGAAGCTCACACTTTGTCCCAAGTGCTTTGCAGTGTCCCTATTCGGGATTAAAAAACACGGTTTCTTGTGCGCCTTGCAGGTAAATGTCAAAACGGTAGACGAAAACTTGACCCGTTTCCTGGCAGTGAGCAACGAGGGTGTGCCGCCGTTCTGGAGTGATAGCCTGTAGTACGGGATCATTCGCATTGGCTGGTTCATCGGCAAAGTAGAGCCGCGTCACAGCGTGGATTAACATACCTCGGGCGAAGACACGCACGTTGATGTAGGGCGCAGCGCCGTTCCGGCTGCCTGGTTTTACCGTGACAAACTCAAAAACACCTTCCTGGCGCGTCTCGGCCCGGCCAAAGCCGCGAAAGTGAGGATCTACCTGGTCCTGCAAGGGATCGGCTGGGTGGTTGTAAATGCCGTTGGCATCTGGCTGCCAGATTTCCACCAGGGCATCCAATACTGGCTGTCCATCCCCATCCAATACCCGGCCGGATATCCGGATATGCTCACCCTGCGTCTGCTCTTGAACCAATTTGTTTTGCGGCGAGCCATAGATCAGTCCAATGCGAAAGTAAGGACCTACTGTCTGGTTTGCTGATTGTTTCATATCCAGCCGCCTTTTATTCAAACGGCGTTTGCCGTGGTCCGCAGACAACCATGTCGAATTGAAAGCCGAGTGCCCAGTGTGGTTGGGTAATGCCGTGATCGTAAGTGGCAACAAGCTGCTGCCGGGCCGCTTCATCGGGAATACCGTTGTAAATGGGATCAAGTGGTAGCAGTGGATCGCCGGGAAAGTACATTTGAGTGACCAGGCGCTGCAAAAAATTCATGCCTACCACGGAGAAGTGGATGTGAGACGGCCGCCAGGCGTTGAGGTGATTGCGCCAGGGATAAGCGCCCGGGCGAATAGTGGTGAAGCGGTAGCGGCCATTTTCGTCGGTAAGCATGCGCCCCGCACCATGAAAATTGGGATCGAGGGGGGCATCGTGCTGGTCAACCTTATGCATGTAGCGACCAGCGGCGTTGGCCTGCCACACTTCGATCAAGGCGCCAGATACCGGTTTGCCGCGATCGTCCAGCAGCCGCCCCGTGACAATAATACGCTCGCCCAACGGTTCACCGGTTTTCATGGAGTTCCGTGTCAGGTCGTTGTCCAGCGGATGAATCTCATCATAGCCATATACAGGACCGGTTAATTCTGACAGCGTTTGATTTAGCGGAACCAGCGGGCGGTGCGGCGAGCGCTTGACTGTTGATTTGTAGGGGGGATGATGGTAGGGAGGTTGTATAGCCCAGTCGATTGGGTTATAGAGCACCTGCTTGTTCATTCCGCTTCTTTTCCTTTTCTTGCTCAGCGTAAACTTGTTTGACTACGGTCATGGCTGAGTTGGCCGCCGGAATGCCTGCATACACAGCCACTTGCCGCAGTACTTCTTTGACCTCATCTTACTTCGCAAACTTAGAAAGTTACGGTACTAGTACAGTCCAGCGGAAATGCACATGAGGATGTTATGACAAGTGTGCCGGACTGTTTAAGTATTGCGCCATGAGCGTAACCTGGTGCGAACTTCTGAAGCGCAATACTAGTGATTTTGGTTTGGGTTGTACAAATGCAGGGCAAATGGACTGCATCGGGAATTTTTGGTAACAGTGTGCAGAACCAGCTGGTACAAAACAATGCACCAGGGCAGGCGTCGTAAACTGATTTTCTGCCCAGCAAAGGCTCAGCGTGAGTCCCTGAATTTTTAGGGCTGCTGTCGTCCGGCCTGCATCACAAATGGCTGCGCAGGCGCCGAGCTTCTTTAGCTATGTGGTTTGATATTCTGGGTGCGAATCAATGTCAGCGAGTTGATGACGTTAATCGTACCGACATTGTATACATGAAAAATGTAAAAGTGCAAATATTTGCCTGAGATCCCTAAAAAATGCGTGAAAAATTGTACAAACTCGGCAAACGGCTGGTTTTATTGTATACACAGAGTGAGATTCTTTATCCCGTGAATCGTTGTATTCACTCAATACACCGCTGTGTACACACCCGTCTGCACACCCGGTATACTTAATGCTATGAACTTCAACAAAATTGCCTGTTTCTGTGTGAATCAGGCCGCTACTGCAACGCTCTATCCATTCCGGCAAATAATAATAGGCAAAAAAAAGTGATGTCACAAACTATAAGCACCCTGGTGAACCTGAGGGAAATGATTTTAAGAGGCGAAGTTGAGCCAGGCGAACGGCTGTTGGAGTTGGTGCTCGTGAAACGACTGAGCGTCTCACGTACACCCATCCGGGCAGCCCTGTCGCGCCTGGCGGAAGAAGGATTGCTCAAAAAGATGAACGGCGGTGGCTATGCCGTACGCAAGTTCACCGTGCGAGATGTGGAAGATGCCATCGAGGCTAGGGGCAGCCTGGAAGGTATGGCAGCCCGGCTAACGGCCGAACGCGGCGTCAGCCTCGCTGCTCTGGGGGAAATCAAGCAAACGTTGGATCAGTTTGACCAGCTGCTGCTTAAGACCGATTTAACCGACGAAGATGTGGCGCATTATTTCGACTTAAACGCCCTATATCACCAACAACTGATCATGCTGACCGGAAGTTTTGTTATCGACCACGCGCTGCAGCGCATTAATGCCCTGCCTTTTGCAGCGCCCAACGCCTTTGTCATGGCCCAGTCGGAATTGGGAAAAGCCTGGAAGGTATTTTTTGTGGCGCAGGAACAGCACCGGGGCATTGTGGAAGCAATCGAAAATCGCGAAGGCGCACGCGCCGAAGCCCTGGCCCAAGAACACGCCCGGCTTTCATTAAGCACGCTCAAAACCGCACTGCAAACCAAAGCCGCTTTGCAACAGATTCCTGGCTTGAAGCTGGTTTATACATCTGACTGAGAAGCAGTAGGCACATCTCTACCTGACGGGCAAAAATCAGGGAAAGTGGACGCTGAGGCCAGAGTTGGGGCCGCCAGGGATGCCCAGGTCGGTGTCTTCGCCAGTGTGCAGCCGTAGATCTTTGAGGAGTTGGGTGGGGTCAACGGCCGTTTCCACCAAGTCCTCTGAACGTGACCGGGGCGTCTGTACCGGTCTGGCACGGTACACAATCAGATGCTCAATGTCCTCATCAATGGCCCGGCAGCACAGCGCCCGGATGTAATACCGGTTGAAGGCATCGTCGGCAATCATCTCGGCGGCGTTGGCGGGTACAGACACGATGTGAAAGCCCCCTTTGGGCTGCCGCCGGTGTGCCGTGCGGGCAATGCGCCGCTTGTCGCTTAATGCCTCCGCTAGTGTTTCTTCGTTCCCTTCGCTGATCGCCTCGCGCAAAATGTTGGCAAAGTCGTGAATGCCCTGGCCGCTCAGATAAGGGCTGATGTGCAGCTGCTGGCGTGATAAATCGTACTCCAGCTCTTTTTGCATGTACTGGCGGGTACGGCCGTCTAGGTTCAGTAAGTTTAAACTCATTTTTCTGTTTCCTTCAAAAGAATACGCCCTACTACATTGTAGAGGATGTTCACCCTCGGGTTATATATCCGGTTATGGTTGGCAGATATAAAAAAGGAGTAATTCCGGGCAGGACTTTCTAATTAACCAGGTTAATGACAATTGTCGACCAATTTGGGGTACAAATGACGTGGCGAAAATGAGACGGCCGTGTCATCATCAAGTCTAGAATTTTGGGCACCTTTATGCACGAATAACCCGTCACCTTAAGCATTCACACCTACTCTCTTTCCGATAGACTTTGGGCCTGCCACCAATGCGTAGTAGCCGGGTGCAGTCCCTGCCTGGTGAAGAGTTCCGGGTAGGTTGTATTGCCATTAAGTAAGGACACAAACGATGAGTAGTAAAACCGTCCGCATTGTTGAAGATATCATGAGCGCCAATGACGACCTGGCGCTGCAAAACCAAACCAAACTAAACCAGAGCCGAACCCTGGGCATCAACGTCATGGCCTCTCCCGGGTCCGGCAAAACCAGCGTCATCCTGCAAACCATCGCCGCGCTAAAAGATCGCTGCCAGATTGGTGTGGTGGAGGGGGATACGGCCGCTGTCACCATCGACGCCGATAAAGTGCTCTCAGCCGGGATGCCCGCCGTGCAAATCAACACCGGCGGCAGCTGCCACCTGGACGCGGTCATGCTCAGCAAGGCTCTGCCCGAACTGCCGTTGGACACGGTCGATTTGCTGATTGTAGAAAACGTGGGCAACCTGATCTGCCCCGCATCGTTCAGCCTGGGCACCCACTTTAACGTGGTCATCGCCAGCATCCCCGAAGGCGACGACAAGCCGTACAAGTACCCCAACATCTACCGCGGCATCGACGCCCTCATCCTGAACAAGATGGATTTGCTGCCCTACATTGACTTTGACATCGACTACTTCAAGCGCGGCGTGCAAATTCTCAATCCCAAGGTGCGCTTCTTCGAGCTTTCCTGCCGCACCGGCGAAGGCGTAGCCGAGTGGGCCGCCTGGCTGAAAGGGCGCATCGATCAATTTAGCGTGGGTGAATAAAACAAACCGCAGAGACGCAGAGCACGCAGAGAAATAATCTGTGCCATCTGTGAAATCTGTGGATTCTTAAGGAGCAAACCATGTGCTTAGGAGTTCCCGGAAAAGTTGTAGAGATTTATGAAGTGGGCGGCCTGAAGATGGGCAAGGTCGATTTTGGCGGCGTTACCCGTGAGGCCTGCCTGGCCTACGTGCCGGAGATCGCCGTGGGTGAGTACACCGTCATCCATGTTGGCTTTGCCATCAGCCAGATCAGCGAAGAAGAGGCGAAGCAGACGCTGGAGACGATCCAAGAGCTAACCAGCCTGGAAGAAGAGCTGGGAATCGGATTGGCGCTGGAGCCGACGCCCGAAAAGCCGAGCTTCGCTGGTGCTGATGAACGCACCTAAGGAACACAATCCATGAAATTTGTTGACGAATATCGCGATGCGGCCCTGGTGAAAAAGAGCGCCGCCGAATTACGCCGAATTACCACACGGCCGTGGGTGCTGATGGAAATCTGCGGCGGGCAAACCCATGCCATTATGCACTACGGCATCGACCAACTGCTGCCGCCTGAAATTGAGCTGGTGCACGGCCCTGGCTGCCCGGTTTGTGTCACGCCGCTGGAACAAATCGACAAGGCGCTGGAAATTGCCAGCCGCCCCGACGTCATCTTCACCTCCTACGGCGACATGCTGCGCGTGCCCGGCTCCACCAAAGATCTCTTCTCCATTCGCGCCGCGGGCGGCGATGTGCGCGTGGTCTACTCCCCGCTGGACGCTGTCAAGCTGGCCCAGGCCCACCCAGACAAGCAGGTGGTGTTTTTTGCTATCGGCTTCGAGACGACCGCCCCGGCCAACGCCATGAGCGTGGCGCAGGCCAAAGCGCTGGGGCTGAAAAACTTCAGCGTGCTGGTGTCTCACGTGTGTGTGCCCCCGGCGATGCACGCCATTCTCGGTTCGCCGCGCAACCGGGTGCAGGGTTTTTTGGCCGCTGGCCATGTCTGTGCGGTGATGGGCTATTGGGAATATCCGCCGATTGCCGCGCAGTACCAGACCCCCATTGTGGTCACTGGCTTTGAGCCGTTGGATATCATGCAGGGGATTTTGCAGACGGTGCAGCAGCTAGAAGACGGCCGTTTCACCGTCGAAAATGGCTACAAACGGGCCGTCACGTTTGATGGTAACAAACCAGCCCAGGCCATCATCAACCAGGTGTTCCAGGCGTGCGACCGCAAGTGGCGCGGCATCGGTACCATTCCACAAAGCGGCTGGTGCCTGCGGCCCGAATTTGCCGACTTTAACGCCGAAGTTCGCTTCGACGTAGCCGCCATCCAGCCGGAAGAATCGCCGCTGTGCATCTCTGGCCTTATCTTGCAAGGCTTGAAAAAACCAAACCAGTGTCCCGCCTTTGGCAAAGAATGTACGCCAGAGCATCCGCTGGGGGCCACGATGGTCTCTGGCGAAGGCGCCTGTGCCGCCTACTACCGCTACCGGCGCGACCTGGTGCCTGAGATGGAAATTGAAGTGATCTGAAGTCAGGAACGCCCATGAGTAACAACAACCGTACTGAACCTGTTTATATCGAATCCGCCATGTGCCCCATGCCCATCCGCGACCGGGGCAGCATCATCCTGGGGCACGGCAGCGGTGGCAAGCTCTCCCACGACCTCATCGCCGAGCGCTTTTTGCCTGCCTTCGACAACCCGGTTTTGCGCGTCGGCGATGACGCCGGAGTCGTCAAGCTCAATGCCTGCACGCAGCTGGCCATCAGCACCGATTCGCACGTGGTGAAGCCGCTCTTTTTCCCAGGCGGGGATATCGGCCGTTTGGCCGTAAGCGGCACGGTGAACGACGTGGCCATGATGGGCGCCAATCCGCTGTACCTGACGGTGGGTTTTATCCTGGAAGAGGGGCTGGAAATTGGCCTGTTGGAGCGGGTGATTGAATCGATGCAGGCAACGGCCGCTGCCGCTGGCGTGCAAATCGTGGCGGGCGACACCAAAGTGGTGGAGCGCGGCAAAGCCGATGGCCTATACATCAACACCACCGGCGTGGGCCTTATGCTGCCCGCCACCGACATTTCTGGGGCCAACGCCCGGCCCGGCGACGTGGTGATTGTCTCCGGCACGCTGGGCGATCACGGGATTGCCGTGCTCAGCGCCCGCGGCGAGCTGGGGCTGGAAACCGACATCCAAAGCGACGTTGCCCCGCTCAACAAGATGATCCTGGACATCCTGGAAGCTACCGACGCCGTGCACGTGCTGCGCGACCCTACACGCGGCGGCCTGGCCACCACCCTCAACGAAATTGCCCGGCAGTCCGGCGTGGGTATCCTGCTCAACGAAGCGGTCCTGCCGATACGGCCGCAGGTGCGCGCCGCCTGCGAAATGCTCGGCTTTGATCCGCTGATGATTGCCAACGAAGGCAAAGTGGTGGCCATCGTGCCCCAGGCCGCTGCTGAAACCGTGCTGGCGGTCATGCGCCAGTCGCCTTACGGTGGGGAAGCGGCCGTTATTGGACGGATCATCGAAGAACCGGCCGGTCGCGTCTTGCTGGCAAACCCCTTTGGCAGCAAGCGCATTGTCGATATGCTGATGGGCGAAATTTTGCCGCGAATTTGTTAACTGCTGCGCGTGCCCACCCTTCGTCTTATCCAACGGTTTTCAGATTGGACCAATCTTTGTAGATTGGTCCAATCTCGTGAAGCTACTTACCTAGGAATTTTCCTCTTCATTTGTCTGCTTTTTAAGCGCTTCTTTCTCTCTTAGCCAGCGCAGGAAGTCATCTTTAGTTTTGGGCGTATATCGAGCGGGTAGGGGCTGCTTTTTGGCTTTTTCTTCCGGCTTCATTCGAAATTCCTTTTCTTATTGGGTTGGGTGCTCAATCCACTGCTGTTGTTAAGCAAATGACCATGCCCGGTGGTGGCACAGGACACAGCTAGACAAGATTTACAATTAGTCTGAAGCATCAAGACCAGCTCGTTTTGCCAGCAGAAATTCTTGCCATGCCTCATTAAAAACGGCAATCTGAGCTGGATCGGTGCTGCCAATAACAAGTTCGGCCCAGCGCATATGCTCATCAGATTTGCGCCGCGACGATTTATGATCCGCGTTCTGCATGCTCGGCAGGCGAGCCAATTCACCGATGAGATCCGTTCGATGCCGCTGTTTAACAAGCCACTCTTCAAATTTTAAAACCATATTTCGGCCTCTGCTTTGCTTCCCTTACCGTCTAACAATCCTGCTGCTTCTTCAGGTAAGGATATAGCGTCCCTTATGCTGGCTCAGCGTCAGCGTTCTGGCTTCATTGTTCAATTTTCGAGCAACTTCCCAGCCGGTCGCACTGTTTTTAAAAAAGATGTCAAACTGGTCTGTGTCCACTGGCAAGACACAAATTTCACCGGGGCTGGCCACGCAGGTGCTGATGAGCGTGCGACCTGTAAATATTTGAGCCTGCACGCTTATCCTTGCGTGGTTGTGGAAGGTTAAATTTATGAGGGTCATTATTACCGTCAAGACTGTTTGGCCGGGTACTGTAGAATCGGCCAGGGGACTTGTTTGTTTGGAGATGGGCAGTCAGGTCACAAACAGGACGGTGGAAAGTTGGTGCTTCGGGATAAAAAACGGCCGTCTCAGAACCCATCAGTTCCAACACGGCCGTTCTCATATTCTGTGATGTGGGCTGGTGTCACGGTTTGTGCCGGACTCAGCCAGAGAAGATTGTGTTAACGGGAACGGCCGTATCCGCCGCGGTTGCTATTGCTGTTACCACCACGAAAACCACCGCTGTTACGCGGCCCGCCGCTGCGTTCTTCACGCGGCTTTGCCTCGTTTACTTTCAAGGTCCGCCCATCCATTTCCATGTTATCCAGAGCAGAAATTGCGGCATTCGCGGCACTTGTTTCCATCTCTACAAAACAGAATCCGCGAAACTGGCCACTCATGCGGTCGGTAATCATATTAACTGATTCTACCGTGCCGTAGGGGGCAAAGAGCTCACGAACTTGTTCTTCGGTCGCCGTGAATGACAAATTTCCAACATACATTTTCTTAGACAATTGATTTTCTCCAAAACTTTTCCATATTGGGGGACACAACAAGACGTGACTTTACCAACGTGGGCTTAAATAACAATCGAAAGAGCATACCCTACTTTAGCAATAAGTCCAACGAAACCATTTATTCGAGGCAAACACTCAGAAACGGCGCTCCAGGCGCAGCGTGTGTTGGGTTGTGTTTGATGTTTGCTGGTAAATGAGCCGCTGCCGGTTTGTGTCCTGGGTAAAGGTGCCGTCTGAAACCGTCACGCGGTAGCCGTTGGGATATTGCAGGTTGGGCACAAAAAGTGTGGTAGGGGCGGTAACGGCCGTATCGCCCCTAAACGCCAGTTCAAACACCCCCGTTTTGCGGTCAAAAGATGCTTTTTGTGGCTCCCCGGCAATGGCGATGGGATACGGCCGTACAAACGCCTGCCATCCTCTTGCCCCGGAATTCAAGTCATTGGGATCACGCTGCTGGTCGCGGCTGAACAGTGACAAATCTTCGCAGTTCCAGCCGTCGCCGCCGCTGTTACGGTTGTCTGGCGTGTAGTTCCAGATGGTGCCGCTCACCAGATTGGCCTCCACGGCGGCAAAGCTGGCGTCCAGGGCGGCAATCTGGTTGCCAAACCAGTTCAGCCAGTAATCCAGTTTCAGCGGCATGTTAAACGGAATGCCAAACTCGCCCAGCAGCGTGGGTACGCCGCCCATCTGCTGCTGGCTGTTGCGGCGAAAGCGGGCAATCTCGTCCACAAAACTTTGCCGCACCTGGCGCGGCCCCAGCACCGGTTTGGCCGTCTGGATGTCCACGGTGAAAAACGGCAAAAAGAAGCGCAGGAAGAGGGTGAAGTAATCGTACCAGTGGGCCGCGTTGACGACGTTGGGCGCGTCGTCCGGCCCCCAGGTGGGCATGTTCACCAGCGGCGTGGTTTGGGCAAAGATGATCCAGCCAGGATTGATCTGGCGCAGGGCCTGGGCGTAGCGGTTGATGAACGGCCGTAAATAATCGCGCCCAAAATTGACGGGACGGCCGTTCACCTGCGAAAAATAGTCCGGCTTGAGCAGCTTCGGCTGCCCCTGGCTGTCTACGTCCCACACGCCATGCGCCTGCCAGATGGGCGTCACGCCGGGCAGCCAGGCGCGCGTCCGCCCGCTGTTTTGCAGTTCTGTGCCCCGCTGGCGCGGCCCAAACATGCCCGTGCCCCAGCGCGCCACGTGCTGAGGGATTCCCGCGCCCAGGGCCATGCCCTGAAGCGGCGTCGGCGTGGCTCCTGCCCGCAGGTAAATTTTGCCGTCCGTCTGGGTTAAATCCTGCCAGCCAATATACCCGGCCGATGGCTCGTTCATTGCGCCGATGCCCAGGACGTGTGGCATGCCCCTCAGCCGCTGCGCCACCTGCTGCATCGCGCCGATGTAGTGCCGCTGCAAATAGTCCTGCGCCGGTTCGCCGTCAATGTGGGTGTTGGGGGCAAAGTCGCTGCCGCCAAAAAAGAGGGTAAACATCGTGGCGGCGGCTAGCTTGGTATAGTTGCTGGGCCAGATGCGCACGTGCGGTGTGTCGCCGATGGGATGGTATTCGGCCGCGCCAGACGCCTCAAACTGGGTCACGTCCAGCCCGGCCTTGGCAAAGGTCCAGGCGGGGGCGCCGTCGCCGCTGGCGTGGCGACCCCACACGTCCTGGTGCGGATCGATGAACAGCAGAAAGCCGTACTCGCCCGCCTTGCGCACGACTGCTTCCAGGTAATCCAGGTACTCTTCGTCGTACTGACCCGGCCCGTCATGTTCAATGGCTTCCCAGGTGATGACAAAGCGCAAAAAGGTAAGCCCCCAGGCTTTGAGGCGCTGGAAATGTTCGTCGGCTTCTGCCAGGGGAAACGGCCGTCCCACAAACGACTCGATCTCATCCAGCCCCTCATGCAGCCCTACACCGCCGGACCAGACGGGCACTTTGCTGCCGCCGCCCAGGTTTACGCCGCGCAAGATGTGGATACGGCCGTCTTCATCCTTAAACCACTCCCCATCGATGTGCAGCATGTTTCTGTGCCTTTATTTTTCAGATTGGGCCAATCTCAGTAACTGAATTGTAGACGGTTACTAAGCGGAACGGCCGTTCAGATACTGCTTCAACCACTGCCCCGTGTACGATGCAGGCGCCTGGGCCACCTCTTCCGGCGAACCCGCCGCCACAATCTCCCCACCGCGATTGCCGCCTTCCGGCCCCATGTCGATCAAATAATCGGCCACCTTGATAATGTCCAGGTTGTGCTCGATGATGATCACCGTGTTGCCCTTGTCCACCAGCTTGTTCAGCGCCACAATCAGCTTGGCCACGTCGTGTGAATGCAGCCCCACAGACGGCTCGTCCAAAATGTACATCGTCCGGCCAGTGGCGATTTTGCTCAGCTCCCGGCTCAGCTTGATGCGCTGCGCCTCGCCGCCGCTCAGCGTGGGGGCAGGCTGCCCCAGCTTGATGTAGCCCAGGCCCACGTCCATCAACGTCTTCAGCTTGCGCTTGATGGTCGGCACGTTGGCAAAAAATTCCAGCGCATCCTCCACGCTTAGGTCTAGCACCTCGGCGATGTTCAGCCCCTTGTAGCGCACCTGCAGCGTCTCCCGGTTGTAACGTGCCCCGTGGCACACGTCACACGGCACGTAAATGTCCGGCAAAAACTGCATCTCGATCCGGTTTTGCCCCTGGCCCTGGCATGCCTCGCAGCGGCCGCCCTTCACGTTGAAGCTAAACCGGCCCGGCTTGTAACCGCGCACCTTGCTGTCTGGCAAACTGGTAAACAGATCGCGGATCGGGTTAAACAGATTGGTGTAGGTGGCCGGATTGGAGCGCGGCGTACGGCCGATTGGGCTCTGGTCGATCTCAATCACCTTGTCCAGAAAATCCAGCCCCTCAATCTCATCGTGCTTACCTGGCACTGCCTTCGATTTGTAAAAGTGCTGGCTCAGCTTCTTACTCAAAATCTCGATAAGAAATGAGCTTTTGCCGCTGCCGCTTACCCCGGTCACACAGACAAACTTGCCCAGCGGAATGCAGATGTCCAGCCCTTTGAGATTGTTTTCCCGCGCCCCGCGAATGATCAGCGTCTCGCCCGTGCCTTTGCGCCGCTTCTTGGGGATGGGAATAAACTGCCGCCCGCTCAGGTACGCGCCCGTCAACGACTTTTCATCGGCGGCGACTTCGTCTGGCGTGCCTTCGGCCACCACTTCACCGCCGTGTGAACCCGCGCCCGGCCCAAGGTCAATGATCCAGTCGGCGGCGCGCATTGTGTCCTCGTCGTGTTCCACCACCAGGACGGTGTTGCCCAGGTCGCGCATGCCTTGCAGCGTGTGGATCAGGCGCTCGTTGTCGCGCTGGTGCAGGCCGATGCTTGGCTCATCCAGCACGTACAGCACGCCCATCAGCTGGCTGCCAATTTGCGTCGCCAGCCGGATGCGCTGCGCCTCGCCGCCGCTCAGCGAACCGGCCGTCCGGTCCAGCGTCAGGTAATCTAGCCCCACATTCACCATAAAGGAAATGCGGTCGCCAATCTCCTTCAAAATCGGCTTGGCGATGATCGCCTGGCGCTGGGTGAGCGGGCTGTTCTCTTCGTCGCGCATCTTTTCCACCCAGGGCAAGATGTTGAGCACCGGCATCTTCACCACCTCGGTGATGGTCATGCCCTGGATGTCCACGGCGCGGGACACGGGCTGCAAGCGGGAGCCGCCGCACTCAGGGCAGGGCATGTCTACCATGTACTCTTCCAGCTTGTCGCGCACGTAGTCGGAGGTGGATTCGTTGTAGCGCCGCCACAGGTTGGGCACCACGCCTTCGTAATTTGTGAGGTAACGGCGCGGGTCGCCTTGGCGGTTTTGGTAGGTCACCACCACCTGCTCACTGCCGCTGCCGTGCAGCAAAATGCGCATCTGGGCATCGGTCAGTTCGCGCACCGGCACGTTGGTGGGGATTTCGAAATGTTCGGCCGTTGCCTTGAGCAGCTGCCAGTAATAGCCCGCCTTGTCGTCGGTGGGCCAGCCGGCAATGGCGCCATCGGCCAAACTCAGCGACTTGTTGGGCACAACCAAATCTGGGTCGATGGCTTTAGTGGTGCCCAGTCCCTGGCAGGCCGGGCAGGCGCCGTGCGGGTTGTTGAAGCTGAAGGTGCGCGGCTCAATTTCCGGGATGCTGGTGCCATCGTAGGGGCAGTAGAGATGTTCTGAATAGAGATTGTCCACCGGGTTGTCCGGGTTAGTTACGTCGTTGATGATGACCAGGCCGCTGCCCAACCGCAGCGCCGTCTCGATGGAGTCGGTCAGGCGCGTTTTGGCCGCCTGGGCGTCTTCGCTCTCGTCGTGTGGGTCGTGCCGCACCACCAGCCGGTCCACCACGGCCTCGATGGTGTGGTTTTTATACCGGTCCAGCTCGATTTCTTCATCCACGGAGCGTACTTCGCCGTTGACCCGCACACGCACAAAACCGGATTTACGCACGTCGTCGAAGATGCCCTGGTGGTGACCCTTGCGGTCGCGGATCAGCGGGGCCAGCACCTGGATGCGGCTGTTTTGCGGCATGTGCAGCACGGCATCCACAATTTGTTCGGCGGATTGCGGCCGTACGGGACGGCCGCATTCCGGGCAGTGCGGCACCCCGACGCGGGCATAGAGCAGACGCAGGTAGTCATAAATCTCGGTTACCGTGCCCACGGTGGAGCGCGGGTTGTGGCTGACGCCCTTCTGGTCAATGGAAACGGCCGGGCTGAGCCCCTCAATCTGGTCCACGTCCGGCTTTTCCATCTGCCCCAAAAACTGGCGGGCATAGGCCGACAGCGACTCGATGTAGCGCCGCTGCCCCTCGGCAAAGATGGTGTCGAAGGCCAGCGACGATTTGCCCGAACCGGACAGCCCGGTGATGACTACCAGCTTGTCGCGGGGAATCTCGACGTCGATATTTTTCAGGTTATGCGCGCGTGCGCCACGCACGATAATTTTGTCCAGAGACATCTGTTTTTCCGTTTGGCACATGCTGTCGGAGTGCTGCGTGACAGAAAATGCCACAAATGACGAACGGTAAATTGAGACATTAAAGCAATCTACAATTCTAGCATGTGAGAAAAACAGTGACCATTAACGTTTTGTTATCGCTGGATGTGAAGAAAAACCTCCCGCAGGCTTTATTCAAGAGGGTGATTTTGGCTATTGTGCATTCTTTTTCATCGTTGGCCATAGCCGCATTAAGTCGTTTTGCTTTTTTCCCGACTCCAAAGCTCAAAAGCAGTACGATTAATTTTACGAACTGCGGCGCTCAAAATTCTGTGCTCCTTATGCCTTATCGCTCAAAGAACTCTAGAACCTTTTCAACAAACGCTTCGTGATATTGGGATAGGCCGCCATGTCCGGCGTCAGGGTAAAGTATGAGTTCAGCGTTGGGCAAGCGTTGAGCCAGGTCAACAGAATTACTGCTGAGTATCATTTTGTCTGTCTCACCATTTACGACAAGAGCTGGGTGCAAAATGCCAGACAGATCCGAAGGTTTCTGCTGTCCCCATGCAGTGATGGCCTTGAGCTGAGAACTGATGGCTTTGAGAGAAGTCGCTTTATCGCGATTGTGAGTACGTTCCTTTAACCGCTTCAAGAATTGTCGTGCCGCTTTTCGGCCATTGGATGTTCGCGTAAAGAATAGGTAGTATTTTGGATCTTTGAAGGTCAATATCCCTTTTGCTATATCGCGCAAGGTGATAGAGGTGACTTTGTCGATACCTACACCGCCAGCTGGCCCTGTACCCGCGAGGACGATCTTGCGGATAAGCTGCGGCTCCTCTTGCACAATCACCTGGGTGATGAACCCTCCAAGGGAGAATCCAAGGAGATCGACCTGCTCAAACCCTAGTGCTCGGATAAAGGCGACCGCGTCCCGTGCCATAGCGGCTACAGTGCCTGGTGTCGTGCCCTCTGATGCGCCAACACCCCGGTTGTCAAGTGTGATTATCCTACGTTTGGCGGCAATGCCGTCGACAATCCGAGGGTCATAGGTATCCAAATTTCCAGTCAAGTGGTTGAGGAAGATCACTGGCACACCAGTGTCCTGACCAAGCTCTCGGTATGCGAATTTCACGCCACTAATATCGACGAATTTAGTTTGCGCGTGTTTGTGTGTTGTGCTCAAGCTAGAGTTGTGTTTCTGATATGTTTCCATTTGTTACCTCACTATTGTGTGTCACTTCATATTAAGTGTATATACACTTAATTGATAAAAAAATTAAGATAACTGCACTAAAGTTGCTGCTTCGGCCAAGTGCGCCAGTAATAGCTCTGCGTTGGTTTCACCAATTCCCTTGACCATATCGGATTGGGCCTGCTCCCAAATGGGTAAGGCTTTGAATAAGACTGCTTCACCTTCGGGAGTTAAGGACACAACTCGGGTGCGCTGGTCGGCACCTGGGGCAATGGTCAGCAAGTCCTGGCGAACCAGGGGCTTAAGATTGCGGCTCAAGGTTGTTCGATCCAACTCCAGAATCTCAGCCATTTCATTGATGGTTTGTGCACCGGCCGAACATAAAACTGCCAGAATGGTTACCTGGCTCACTCGCAAGCCGGTCGGCTCAAATAACTTATCATAGTAATTGGTGACTAATCGGGCGGCGCGGCGTAGATTATTGCAGATGCAGACCGGGCCAAGGTGGGCAATCCGTTCATATTCGGTAAGGGTTGTTTGCTCTGACATGTTTAGGAGTATATACACGCATTTTATTTTGTCAAGAGGTCGTTAAAATTTATCCACTTGCTAATAAAACCCAAAACCAACGCTGAGTAACAGGTAAATTCTTAAAAATTGAGCCCGTTATGCGGCAACTTTGCCGGGGCTTTTCTTTAGCTACCAACATTTGCTTGGGCGCCGGGTGGGAGGTGGGGAGGGTGAATCAAGTCGTCTTTGTCACCTTGTTCAAACCACGCGGCGCTTCCGTGTTGTACCCTTTGACGCCGGTGAGGTGGTAGGCAAACAGCTGGGCGGGCACAATGCTCACCAGCGGCGAGAGCCACTCCGGCAAGTCGATGGGCAGGGGGATGGGCGAATTGGCCAATCCCAGCGTCGCCGCATCGTTGCTAATGATAAGCAGCTCGGCCCGCTTTTCTTCTGCCAGTTTTTGCAGCAGTTCGTGCATGTCTGGCAAAACCGCGCCGGTAGGCGCCACGGCCATTACCGGGAAGCCGCGTTCGACGATGGCGATGGGGCCGTGGCGAAAATCGGCTGAAGAGTACGGTTCGGCAACGACGTAGGTGAGTTCCTTGAGCTTAAGCGACCACTCGAAGGCGGTGGCGTAGTTGTAGCCGCGCCCCAGCACCACACACTGTTCCATGTAGCGGTAACGCTGCGCCAGCTGGCCGATTGTCTCGTCGTGGGCCAGCACGGCCGTTCCCCAGCCACCCAATCGCTCAATCGCGGCAAACCGCTCTTCGGCCTGGCTCCAGGCGGCCGACAGCATGGCGATGGCCAGCAGCTGGGTGGTGTACGTTTTGGTGGCGGCTACGGCCGTTTCCACCCCGGCGTGAATGTTGATGACAAAATCGGCCGTTTGCGCCAGCGGTGACTCCGGCTCGTTGGTGATGGCCAGCGTGGGCTGTCCCTGCCGTTTGCCCTCGGCCACCACGTTCACGATGTCGGGTGACTGCCCCGACTGCGAAATGCCAATCACCAGGGCGCTTTGCAGGCGAGGCGGCTGCCGGTAGAGGCTAAACAGCGACGGCGCGGCCAGCGTCACGGGCAGCTGGTTCATTGCCCCCCACAAGTAGCTGGCGTACCGCGCCGCATTGTCCGACGTGCCGCGCGCGGCAATAAAGGCGTGATGGATGCGCTCCAGTGGCACTGCCCGGGCAATCGCCCGAACCACTTCCCGGTTTTGCTCGTAGCTGTGCTGCCAGACGGCCGTTTGTTCATGAATCTCAGCGTGCAATGACATAATTTCCCCTATAAAACATCCACAGATTTCACAGATGACACAGATTTTTGCCTTCAATCTGTGAAATCTGTGGATTATTCTTTTTGATAAGCTATTCGCCCACCAACAAAGGTAGTGTGTACTTCCAAGTTGGGCGTGAGCAGCAGCAGGTCGGCGTCGCAGGTGGGGGCAAGGCGGCCTTTGTGCGGCAGGCCGAGCAGGTCGGCGGGCGTGCGGGTGACGGTGGGCAGCGCTTCGGCCAGGGTGCAGCCGGTGAAGCGGATGAGATTGCGTACGGCCGTATCCATTCCCAACACACTCCCCGCCAGCGTACCGGACGGCAGCCGCGCCGTTGTCTCGTCTACAATGACCTGGTGGCTGCCCAGCATGTAGCGGCCCGGCGGCATGCCCAGCGCCGCCATCGCATCGGTGACCAGGGTGAGACGGCCGCTGCCCACCAATCGCCACACCAACTTTACCAACTCAGGATGCACGTGTTCGCCATCTACAATTAGACCGATGGTGGCACGTTCATCGGCCAGGAGCGCACCTGCCAGCCCCGGCTCGCGGTGGTGCAGCGGCGGCATGGCGTTAAACAGGTGCGTGCCGTAACAAATGCCTGCCGCAAATCCGGCAACGGCCTGGGCGAACGTGGCGGCGGAATGCCCGGCGCTGACGACCACGCCTCGCTCGCTAAGCAATCGCACCACGTCCAGCGCGCCATCCAGCTCTGGGGCGAGCGTTACCAGGCGGACGCCATTTTCCGGGGACCAGCTGGCCACTTTTTCGGCCGTGGGCAGCTGCAAATGAGCAGGATTGTGTGCCCCTTTTTTGTCGGGGTGCAAAAACGGACCTTCGATGTGCAGCCCCAGCGGCGTGGCCCCTCGAAAACCACGGGGTGGGCTGCCGGTGATGATTTTTTGGGCGGCTGATACGGCCGTTAACGGCGCGGTAATAATCGTCGGCAAAAAGCTGGTCACACCGGTGCGCGGTAAATAATCCGCCACGGGCCAGATGCCGCGTGGTTCCGTCGTAAAGTCGAGGCCAATCGCCCCGTTAAGCTGTAAGTCGATGAAGCCAGGTACCAGATGAAGGCCGGTCGCGTCGATGCAGCTTGCCCTGCCCGGCAGATCGATCTGGCTGCTGCGGGTGATGGTTTGGATACGGCCGTCAGCCACCCAAACCGCTCCATCCGCAATCACCTCATCTGGCGTATAAACCGTAGCGTGCTCAATACAAATCATAAGAGGTTATTGGGTAATTGAGTAATTGGCCACTTGAAATTTCCTGATTGCCCAATTACTCAATTACAAAAATCTCATCACGAACCTACCGATTACCGTTCACCGCTCACCGCTCACCGTTCACCGACCACCGCCCATCGCCAACTGCACCGCGCCCCACAAACCCGGATTGTAATCCGGCGGCATGAGGTGCAGCTTTTCTTCGCGCAGCAGCTCAGCGGCCAGGGGGGAATGCTGCCGCAGCTGGGCCAGTTCTTGCCGGATTGGGTCCAAAAATGCGTCGCCGCTGCGGGCGACCCCACCGCCAATAACGATTTTTTCCACGTCGTACATCATCACGAGCCACTGGATGGCCCGGCTCAGGTGCTGGCCGACGCGCTGCACCACCGCCTGCGCGGCCGCATTGCCCTGTACGGCCGCAGCATACACATCGCCCGCATTACGAATCGTGTTTTGCATCTCCGGCACCGCTGCAATGAGCTGGCGCACGATCGCTGGACCAGCCACAAATGTTTCCAGGCAGCCGTATTGGCCGCAGTTGCACCGCACGCCGCCCGGCTCCACGATCATGTGGCCAATTTCGCCCGCCATGCCGTTGTGACCGCGGTGGAGACGGCCGTTCAAAATCATCCCCGCCGCCAGCCCTGTGCCAATGCTCACATATGCTATGCTCTGCACCGGTTCCGTCTGCCGCAGATGATTAAATGCGCCGATGGCCGCTGTACGCACGTCGTTTTCCAGAAAGGTGGGCGTTTTGAACCGGGCAGAAATGGCTGGACCCAGCGGGTATCGCTGCAAATTCAGGTTGACGGCCAGCTGCACGATGCCCGTGGCGGGGTCCACCTGGCCTGGAACGCCCATGCCAATGCTTTGGATTTGCCGGGGCGTGGCGTGGACTTCGGCCAGGACGGTGCGAATGGCACGCGAGATGGTGCCCAGCAGCTCATCTGGGGTGGCGGTGTAGGTGGCGACGACGGCCTGGGCCAATGTGTTGCCCCTGGCGTCAGCCAGCAGGGCGGCCGTTTTGGTACCGCCAACATCCAGTCCCACCAAAAGCTGCGCTGTTTGCATGAAAAATCCTCAGTAAATGGAGATTGGAGATCAAAGGCCGCTGTTCTCCAATCTCCAGTCTCCAATCTCTAAATAACACCTAACCCCTGGCTCAAAATCAAAGCCGAGGCGCCCAACAAAACCAGGTTTGATTGGGTGGTGGCGTACTGCACGGCCGTACCGGCCGCCAGCCTGGGCAAAACCCGCTTCTGCATACTGCTTTGCACCGCGCCAATAAATAGATCCCCGGTCTGAACCACATTACCGGCAATCACAATCCGGTTCACATTGAGGATGCCGACCAGATTGGCTACCGCCACCCCTAATAACTCCCCGGCCCGGGTAACAATTTGCCGGGCGTCGGTATCCTCTTGCTGGCAGGCCTGCCGCAAGATTTCCCAGGTGACAGGCGTGTCTGCCAGTCGTAGACGGCCCAGCAGCCCGTCGGATTTTTCCTGGGCAATGGCTTCAGCCTGGCGCAGCATGGCCCGCACGCTGGCAACTGTTTCCAGGCAGCCATAGTTGCCGCAGGAACACAGTTCTCCATTGGCCACCACGCTGACGTGCCCGATTTCACCCGCGCCAAAGCCTTCACCATGGAAGATACGGCCGTTTAATACAATCCCGGAGCCAATGCCCTGGCCCATCTTGATCAGAACCAGGTTGCGGGTGTCGTCGTTGCCAAAGGAATATTCTGCCAGGGCGGCCAGATCACTGTCGTTGGCCATGTAAACGGGGAAGTGAAAACGGTCCGCCAGCAGCTGCTGCAAGGGCAAATCGTGCCAGTCCAGGTTAACCGACTGTTTTACCAATCCCGCCTCGGCATCAATGAGGCCGGGGCTGCCCAGGGCCAGGCCCAACACGGGGGCAGTGACGTGACGAAGGAGCTGTTCAACCAGCTCGTAGACTAAACTGAGGGCGGTTTGGGCGGTACGGCCGTTCACCGGCAAACTGATCTGTTTTTCAAAATGACCACGCAAATTGGCCAATGCCCCAGTAAACTGCTCATTGCCTAAATCCAGACAGATGAGCTGGCGAGCATTTTCTACGATATTTAGCATGATCGGCGGCTTGCCGCCCAGGGAAGGGCCATAACCGGTTTCGGCCACAATACCTTCGTCCAGAAACCCGGCCACGATGTTAGACACAGTAGCCCGGGTTAGTCCCGTCAGACGAGCCAGATCGGCCCGGCTGATGTTGCCCGCCTCGTAAATGGTTTTAAGCACCAGGCGGGCGTTGTGTTGTTTGGTGTACTGCCGTGTAGCTTTTTTTGTTGGGGACTGCGGGCGTGCCATTTTAGAAACCAGTCTTAGTAAGTTCATTAAACATACTTAGAGTTTAGCCCAACTCCACGCTGTTCGTCAATGGGGTTGTTCCCCTCGATTTGTTGTCGCGGCAGATGTCGGCGCAGAAATAATTGATATACTGGCTTTGCTTTGGCCAATCTGGTTGAATATGAGTCGAGCAACTGCAATGAACAATAGACTGAAGTTTTCTGCTTCACCTCAATCTTTATGGCTCCTGGCAGGCCTTATTGCCTTTCTCATCCTGGTCATTTTGACCGGTCCCCTCTGGCGCTCGCTGCTGGTGGCGGCATTGATCGCTTACCTGTTCAATCCGCTCATCTGCTGGCTGCAAAACCGCCTGCGCCTGAGCCGGCCCATAACGGCCGGCATTGTTTACCTGGTTTCGCTGCTGATTTTGGCCGGGATTGTTTTTGGCATCAGCGCGCTGGTGGTGAACCAGGTGCCGGAGTGGAGCGTGGAGCTGCGGCAGGCCTGGGCCGAGTTGGTGGTGCTGATGGAACGGCCGTTTACCGTCCTCAACTTCACCATCCAGCCGCAAATTTTGCTCGATTACCTGGAGCGAGCCTCCAGCAACGCCATTTCCAGCCTGCCTGAGGCGGGCGGCGGCTGGCTGGGCGGCCTGGCTGATAACCTTATCTGGAGCCTGGTCATTTTGGTGAGTCTGTATTATTTTATGCGCGATGGCCAAAAGATTGTGCCTGGCCTGATCAACCTGGTGCCCGCAGCCTACCAACCAACGGCGCGGGAGCTTACCATAGGGTTAGACAACATCTGGCGCATTTTTTTACGGGCGCAGCTCATCATCTTTTTGGTGCTGGGGGTGCTGATACTGGCCAGTACGTCGCTCATTTTGTGGCTTTTCCGCCAGGGGTGGCTGCCTCTTTCCCCGTTTGGGCTGGTGATTTTGCTCATCGGCGTCTATGCCGCCATTCAGCAGGTGGACAATTTGTGGCTGCGGCCGCAGTACATGGGGCACGCACTGAAGCTGCACTCCGGCGTGGTGGTGGTTGCTCTGCTGGCCGCGCTGACGTTCACCGGGCTGCTCGGGGCGCTGCTCATCGTGCCGGTGCTGGCCAGCCTCAAGTTCTTGTTTCAATATTTTCGCGGTGAAGTCCCCTCTCTGGCGTCAGCGGCAGAACCGCAGCCAGTCGCGGAACCTGAGTTCAGCGCTGAACCTGAGCCAATCGTTGCCGCGCAGCCAGCAACCGCGCCAGTTGAAGAACGTACAGATGAGCCACAAAACGAATCCGAACAACATGAAGAGTAGGAGACTATGCAAATTTGGCATACACAGACAGTTGAATCCGTAGTCAATGCGTTAAACACCAACCTGGAACAAGGGCTGGATCCAACAATCGTCCAGCAGCGGCAGCAGCAGTACGGCCGTAACGAACTCATCAGCAAAGGCGGCAAACACCCGCTGCGGCTGCTGTGGGAACAGGCCAGCAGCACGATGGTGCTGATTCTTATCGTGGCCACCGTGCTTTCTGCCTTTTTGGGCAAAATCACCGAAGCTGCCGCCATTGGCGCGATTGTGGTCCTGTTTGTGATTCTGGGTTTTGTGCAGGAGTACCGCGCCGAGCAAGCGATGGCTGCCCTGAAAAAGCTGGCGGTGCCCGTGGTGCGCGTGCTGCGCCAGGGCCGCTGGCAAGAAATGCCCGCCTTAGACCTGGTGCCCGGCGATGTGATTTCGCTAGAGGCAGGCAACGCTATCCCCGCCGACGTGCGCCTGGCCACCAGTGCCAACCTGCGCGTGCAGGAGGCGGCCCTCACGGGTGAGTCGGAGGCGGTGGAAAAAGAGACGGCCGTCTTAGAAAAAGAAAATCCACCCCTCGGCGACCGGCGCAACATGGCCTACATGGGCACCAACGTGACCTACGGGCGGGGCACGGCCGTTGTTGTGGCCACCGGCATGCAAACCGAGCTGGGCAAAATCGCCACGCTCATCCAGGAAGTACCCGACAGCACGACGCCGCTGCAGCGCCAGCTGGATCGCGTCGGGCGGCAGCTGGCATTGGCCGGTGTGGTCATCGCCGCACTGGTGCTGATCATCGGTGTGGTGCAGGGGGAAACGCTGGAGGAGATGTTTTTAACGGCCGTTTCCGTTGCCGTCGCCGTCATTCCCGAAGGGCTGCCTGCCGTGGTCACTATTACCCTGGCGTTGGGAGCCCAGCGCATGCTGCGCCGCGCTGCGCTCATTCGCAAGCTGCCCGCCGTGGAAACGCTGGGCGCCGTCACCATCATCTGCTCCGACAAAACCGGCACGCTCACCGTCAACCGGATGACCGTCACCATTTTGGATGTGGCTGGGCATTACCTGGAGCTGGCGGGCACGTCCGATACCCCGGGCGCATCGCTGCGCATTGCCGCCGGGCCAGATGAATTGTTCAGCAGCCGTCCGCCCGCCATTGGCCTGACGCTGGCGGCGGGCGCCTTGTGTAACGACGCCTCGTTCCAGCCGGACCCGGAAACCGGCCGCTACAACTTTTTAGGCGATCCCACGGAAGGGGCGCTGCTGGTGGCGGCGCAGCAGGCCGGGCTGGACAAAAAGGCGCTGGAAACGCTGCTGCCGCGCGTCAACGAACTGCCCTTCGACTCGGATCGCAAGCGGATGACTACCGTGCACCGGCTGGACACCGCGCCAAACAGTTTGCCGACGGCCGTTCGCGCCCTCATGGCCACCGAAAAACCGTACCTGGCTTTTACCAAAGGGGCGGTTGATGGCTTGCTGGAGATTTGCAGCCGCGTTTGGGATGGCGATGGCGCGGTGCCGCTGGATGAATCGTGGCGGACACGTATTGAAATCGCCAACAATGAAATGGCACAGAACGGGATGCGCGTGCTGGGTCTGGCGCTGCGCCGCCTGCAAACGCCCAATGAGCCGCTGGAAGAAGATCTGATTCTGATCGGCCTGGTGGGCATGATTGATCCGCCACGACCGGAAGTGAAAACGGCCGTGGCCACCTGCAAAACCGCTGGCGTGCGTCCCATCATGATCACCGGCGACCATCCTTTGACAGCCCGGTTTATCGCTCATGATTTGGGGATTACGGATAACGGCCGTGTCAAAACCGGCCAAAACCTGGACCAGATGAGCCAGCAGGAACTGGACGAAGCCGTGCGCGATGTTTCGGTGTACGCGCGCGTTTCGCCGGAGCACAAGCTGCGCATCGTCGACGCGCTGCAGCGCCAGGGCCACATCGTGGCCATGACGGGCGACGGTGTCAACGATTCGCCCGCGCTGCGCAAGGCCGATATCGGCATCGCCATGGGCATCACCGGCACCGATGTCTCCAAAGAAGCGTCGGAAATGGTGCTGCTGGACGACAACTTCGCCACCATCGTGGCCGCCGTGGAAGAAGGGCGTACCATCTACGACAACATTCGCCGCTTTGTGAAGTTTTCCATCGCCGGGAACCTGGGCAAGATTCTGGTGATGCTGGTGGCCCCGTTTTTGGGCATCCCCGTGGCGCTGGAACCGCTGCAGCTGCTCTGGCTGAACCTGATGACCGATGGCCTGCTGGGGCTTGGTTTGGGCGTGGAGCCGTCGGAAAAAGGCATCATGAATCGGCCGCCTCGTTCGCCGGAAGCATCGCTGTTCCATGGTGGGTTAACCGCCCACATTGTGCGCGTGGGGGTGCTGATTGGGCTGGTCGGTTTGCTGGTTACCTGGCTGGGCGCAAATCCTGACGTTGCCATCGCCAGCAGTTGGCGCACGATGTTGTTTACCACGTTGGCCTTTTTGCAGGTGGGGCAGGCAATAGCCTCTCGCTCCAGCCACGAATCCGCTTTTTCGTTGGGCTGGCGCTCCAACCTGACGCTGTTCTGGCTGGCGCTGGTGGTGGTCGCTTTGCAGCTGTTGGTCATTTATGTGCCCGGCGTACGCGACTTTTTTGGCGCTGTTCCGCTCACCTGGCCGGAGCTTCTGATCTGTGTGGGGTTAGGCAGCCTGGCTTTTTTGGCCATTGAGCTGGAAAAATGGGTACTGAACCGCCGGTAGGGAGACGGCCGTTTACAACGATGCCCGCCCCTTTTGCGTAGGGTAGGTTGTTGAAAATTTTGGTCAAATTCAGGAGGTAGATTGTTATGTTTCGGCGACTGACAAATAGTTGGGAGTTGGTAAAAGCCAGCTGGCGGGTGCTTCTGGCCGATAAAGAACTGATGGTGTTTCCACTGGTGGCCTTTTTTGCCTCGCTTGTGGTGCTGGCCACCTTTGCCGTGCCCACGGTGCTGGCCGGTGTGCTCGATTCGGTCATGACTGACGGCGATGTGGGGGTGTTGAGCTACGTTGTGGCCTTTTTGTTTTATGCGGTGATGTACTTTGTCACCATCTTCTTCAACAGCGCCCTGGTTGGCGCGGCGATGATCCGGCTGGAAGGCGGCGACCCGACGGTGCGCGATGGCTTCCGCATTGCCATGAGCAAGTTGGGCACCATCTTCGGCTATGCCGTCATCGCTGCCACGGTGGGCACGATTTTGCGGGCCATTTCTGAACGCTCCGGCACGATTGGGCGGTTTGTGGTGTCGTTGGTGGGCTTTGTCTGGAACATTGCCACCTTTTTGGTGGTGCCGGTGCTGGTGGTAGAAAATGTCGGTCCGGTGGATGCCGTCAAGCGCAGCGCCAGCTTGCTGAAAGAGACGTGGGGTGAGCAAATTGCCGGGAATCTCAGCGTGGGCTTCATCTTTGGGCTGATCACCTTTGGCGTCATTTTGTTGGGTGTTCCGCTGGTGATTCTGGCGGTGATGAGCGGCAGCGTGGCGTTGATGGTTACGGCCGTTCTCCTCGTCATCCTCCTCATCATGCTCATTTCCCTGGTGAGCAGCACGTTGAGCGGCATCTACACAGCGGCCGTTTACCGTTACGCCACCACCGGCGACACCGGCGCCTACTTCGACGCCGATATGGTGAAAGGCGCCTTCAAACTAAAATAAATTTGGGCCTTTGAGATTTCATGAGGTTTGGCGTGAAACGTGAAACGTGACCAGAAGAGCATCACGTTTCACGTTTCACGTTTCATGGCTTGTCACCTCCCTGTTTGTGAAGCCTGCGGGAGGTTTTGTTTTTCATGGTTCATACAATTCCGTCTCCGGGTAGAAGGCATACCAGCCAAACCAGTACGCCAGGTGGCCGTTGATGCGCGCCAGCGTTTCGCCATCTGGCCCCACCAGCGCTTCTTCGGTGACCTGCCAGGAACGGCCGTCTTCATCCAGCACTGTAAAATCGTCCGGGCCAGGAGCGAAGCTGTGCTCCCCACGGGCAAAGGCACGAATTTCGGCGCCGGAGGTGTAGGTGACCGGCCCGACGCGCTGGCTGGTGCCTTCGACCTCCACAATTTCCCCGGCGGCGATGAGGGTAACGGCCGTTTCCCCCACCACATCATTCACCACGCGCTCGGCCAGCAAATCCGTCACCGGGTACGCCTTGGGCGTTTCGTCCAGCCGCAGCGTGTAGACGTGGTCCTTGTTAAACAGCCGGTCGCTCTGCTGCCAGACGGGGAACATCAGCCCATCGCGGAACAGCCGCTCATCGTTGGCGAAGTAGTCGCCGTAGGCCGCGCCGGGCACGTAGACGCGGTTGTAGCCCGTTTGAATATCCACTACGACGGTGTCCGGGTGCTGTTCTTGCCAATCGGCCCAAGTGGTGAGCACGACGGGCAGCAGCTCCAGGCGAATCTCCCCGGCGGCCAGTTCACCCAGCACCGGTTCCCCCGTGAGCTGGTTCCACAGCGTCAGGGTGTTGCGGTCGTACATCAGCTTGTTGCTGCGGAAGAGGAAGCCAGACGAGCCAAAGGTGTAGGTGACTTCGTTGCCGTCCAGGTCGGTGGAACGGCCGTCATACGCAATCGCCGCGCCGCACAGGGTGCAGTACGCCAGGGAAACAGGCACCCCACCGACCACATCGTTGGCCATCTCGTGCCAGTCCAGAATACGCAGCGGGTAGGCCCGGGCGTCGCCGTTCAGGGCAATGCCAAAGACCGGCTCCCACGGCTCCATGTAATCTGCATCGGCGGCGGGCAGCATGTGGGGGTTGTCGAGCGCGGGGATGCCATCGACCACTACGCCACCCCACTGAATTTCCTCGACGCGAATTTTGGCGGGATGTTTGTCCAGCAGAAAGAGGCCAAAGGTGGTGTCGATGTCGGCCAGCAGGCGACCTTTCCAGCTGGTGAAGCCGGGCGGCGGGGTGAGGTCGGTGCCGCCGTACCAGGTGATCCAATCGCCCCAGTTGCTGCCCCAGCTTTGCCCGCTGAGCGCTTCCAGGCTGGCGGCAATCCCGTCTAAATCGGGATACTGCACCAGGCCAATTTGCCGCCCGCGCAGCAGCTCGATGAGCACGGCGACAAAACGCTGGTCCCCGGCGGCCAAAATACGTTCCAGGGCGGCATCCACGTCGCGGCGGCTGCCTTCGCTGAGGTTAAACATGAGGGCACGGGCTTCCTCCTCGTCGATGAGGCCATCGTTCATGGTTTCTGTTTCGGTCATTTCGGTGGTTGGGGTGGGAACGGCCGTTGCTGCTGCTTCTGGCTCGTCAGTGGGACTGACTGTTTCCGCGGTTGTAGCTGTAGGTGCCAGATCGTCTTCCCTGGAGGCGGCGCCACAGGCGACCAGCCAGAGAAGCAAAAATGCCAGGGAAACTGTACGCAAAACAGACATGAATCTGCTCCTTTTAGCGGTTTTGAGAGCAGTATAGCAGGAGAATGGGGGGAGGAACGGCCGTTTAGCAACGTGTAAGCATTTGGTAATATGCCCGTAACGGTTCTGCTTGGCACGCTAACCTCCCGCAGATTTCCTTCCGAAAATTGGTATCAAATGGAACCAGCGGGAGGTTCCCTTAGTGAGATCAAAAAAGGACGATCTGCCTGGCAAATCGTCCTTTCTGCAAGCTGGGTCTGCTGTGTTGTTATGCAGCGGTGAAAATGACGCTGTTTTCGCTGCCGTGTTCGTTGGCCCAGTAAGCGTCGGCGGCTTCGTCGTTGTGCCAGTCAGCGCCGTCCACCAGGTAGCGGAACTGGAATTGGCCTTCTTTGGGCAAGCGCACCTTGGCGCGGAAAGGACCATCTTTGACCTGTTTCATTTCGATGGGCTGCCAGCCATTGTGCTCCGAGATCAAAGCCACCTGATCGGCATTTTCTAGATTGAGCTCAAAGGTGACCTCACACTCGTCCTTTGTCTTAAGGAACTTTTTCTTCAACATACGGTAATACCTCCACAAAATTTGGATTATGTTCCGAGTCAGTCGGAACCGGTGTGTGCGATGTTAACTTCTTGATTACACGAGGCGACGAACGGTTTGCCGCCAAAACAGCGCCGAATTATAGGCAATATAGTTGATGTGTCAAGTATTTTGTAAATGGCCGGGGCACTTTTGCTGGTTTTACCAAGGATGCCGTAATTTTTAAGCTCAGAAATAGCACATATGTTCTAAATCTATGATATAATCGGGCAGCACATAGGCACACAGTGCCTCCCTTTTTATTGTCCAAAACAAAGGAGATTATGACATGCAGGTAGTGAAACGTTATCCCGATGGTGTTTTTTGTTGGGTGGACCTTAGCACGCCAGATCCGGAAGCCGCCAAGGCGTTTTATGCTGGTCTTTTTGGTTGGGAAGTGGAGGACCGGCCGATTGATATGGGCGGAGTTTATTCCATGCTCCAGATTGACGGCAAACACGTGGCTGGCCTTGGCGAAATGCAGCCAGAGATGAAGGCGCAGGGCGTGCCTGCGTTTTGGAGTTCCTATGTAAAACATAGTGATGTCGACGGCATTGCGGCAAAGATGGCGGCGGCAGGCGGCGGCGTCATGTTCCCACCGATGGATGTGATGGATTCCGGCCGTATGACTATAGGCACGGATCCCACGGGCACACTGTTTGGCGTGTGGCAGCCAACTGGGCACATCGGCGCCGAACTGGTTAACATGCCCAATACGTTGGTTTGGAATGAACTGCAAACCCGCCAGCCCGCAGAAGCGAAAGCGTTTTACGAAACGGTCTTTGATTGGACCAGTGCGGCCGATGAAAATGGGTATGTGACGTTTGCGGCAGACGGCCGTACCCAGGCAGGCATGATCACCATGGACGAAAACTGGGGACCAGAGGTGCCCAACAACTGGTCAGTTTATTTCATGGTAGAGGATGTGGCGGCTAAAGCTAACCTGGCCCAAGAACTGGGCGGTACAGTTATGGTCCCACCCACTCAGGCTGGAGAGATGGGCACCTTTGCCGTGATTCAGGACCCGCAGGGTGGGGTATTTAACGTGATGTCCTTTAAAGGCCCGGTGGATCCGCCGCCGGGGTATGAAAAGGCATAAGATTCTGTAATTGAGTAATTGGGTAATTGGCTGATTTTCAGCTGTCCAATTACTCAATTACCCAATTACCTAAATTTGCGTGCGCACGTTGGACTTGGGTGGGGCGGAGGTTAGGAAGTCGCGCGCGAAGCGTTCATTGTAGCTGTTGATGAGGTGCTGGATACGGCCGTAATCCGCCCCGGCCACCAGCAGCCCGGCATGATACTTCTTGGGGAGCCGCCACACAATTTCCGGATCGTTATACGCGGATAAATCGGGCTGTTCCTGCTGCGCCAGACAGATGATCAGCCCGGCATGGTCCTGGCGCGGCGTGGGTGGCAGGTATGTTTCGCGGCGCACGCTGGCCAACTCGATGCGGGCCGCCTCCTGCCACAGCACAATGCCTGTGGCTGCTTCCACCAGCCGGTCGATGTTGGCCCCACCCACACGTGCGGCCGTTTCCAGGAAGTAGAAACGGCCGTCTGCTTCCGCCTGGATAAACTCGGTGTGGGCCACACCACGCACCTGGCGCAGCACCCGCATCAAATTGGCGTTGGCGGCAATAAGATCCTGGCTGCTGGCGCTGCCGTGGGGCAGGGTGCGGGTGTTGAAGATGCCGCCCCCGGTGGTGACGGCCAGCGGCGGCGTGCCGTACTGGCTGGCAATGGCAAACACCACTTCCTTTTCCCAAATCAGCGAATCGACGTGGCAGACGTTACCCACCACAAACTGCTCCAGCAGGTAAAACGAACGTTGGTCACCCAGTTCGTTGACTGCCTGCCAGACGGCATCGGCCTCGTACAGCTTGCGAATGCCCACGGCCCCAGCTTCGAAGCGGGGCTTAAGCACCCAGGGCGCCGGTACGCGATGGAGAAAATCGTTGAGCTCGTCGTTGTTGAAGACGGCCGTAAATTCCGGCACCAGCACCCCCTCGTCTCGCGCCTGTACGCGCATCGCCAGCTTGTCGCGGAAGTGGCGCGCCGTGGTTTCGCCCATGCCGGGAATGCGCAGATGCTCACGCAGCGAAGCGGCCGTAGCCACGTCGTAGTCGTCCAAGGCCACGATCCGGTCGATTTTTTCGGTGCGGGCCAGGTAGCTTACGGCGTAGGTGATGTCTGGCTGTTTAGACAGATTGGGCATGATGAAGCGCTCAGCAATGGCGTCCATGGGCCAATCCGGGTTGTGGGCGGCTTCTTCAGCCACCAGCAGCAGGACGCGTGCACCCTGCCGCTTGGCTTCCAGCAAGTAGGGGATGCCTTTACATTCGCTGGCAATGGCCAGAATTGTGATGGGGTGGGTCTGGGACATGTTTTTCTCCGTGAGCAGTTGGGGTTGGATTACGGCCGTCATTTTACCCGCAAACGGACCAACGCAAAAATCAAAAAGAAAGACACCGCATTAAGCATTGAGTTTCACGTAAACACGTGCTACACTGATTCGCGTGGAGGTTTTTATGGAGAAACAAAACGTAACGTTATCGTTGCCCAAGGAAACACTGCGCAAGGCCAAGATTCTGGCGGCGGAACGACAAACCTCGTTGTCGGCCTTGCTGACCGAGACGCTTGAAGCAATCGTTGCCAAAGCAGATATGTACGAAATTGCCCAGCAGCGCCAGTTGGTGCTGATGGAAAAAGGGTATGACTTTGGCCTGAGTGAATCCACAAGTTGGACGCGAGATGAGCTTCATGAACGATGAACTCAGCTACCAGTTTGTGGACACAAATGTGCTTGTGTATGCTTACGACAGCAGCAACACGCAAAAACAACAGCAGGCCAAAGCGCTTTTGCGACGGCTCTGGCAGGAACAGACGGGGTGCATCAGTATCCAGGTTCTGCAAGAATTTTATGTGACAACCACGCGAAAGTTGGCAAACCCGCTTGCCGCCACAGAAGCGGCGCAAATCATCTCAGATTTGAGCCTTTGGCGCATTCATCAGCCGCAGGTTGAAGATATTTTGAGGGCAGTGCAGATTCAACAACGGCACCACCTTTCGTTCTGGGACAGCCTGATTGTGCGGAGTGCCAATCAGCTTGGCTGTCAGATAATTTGGACCGAAGATTTGAACAACGAACAGTTAGTTGAGGGTTGTAAAATCCAAACGCCGTTTACATAATGAGTCAATTACCAGAGAGCGACTGGAAAAAATTGAGAGCAATCAAGGAAAAGGCTTTGGCCAGACTTTGTACGCGTATACTTGCGGATATTCATTCAACGTCTGATCCTGTTCATATTGAGAATGCACATCAGACGTATCTTGAAGTCTATAAGCTTGTTAATGAAGGTGATGAAGCCGTTGCTGATTTGTTTGACGACTGGCGGAGGTCGATGGCGTTCATAAGGTTGATGGGGTGGTTAAGTCAGGGCCTGGTTACGGAGGAAGAGTTCCGCTCATTATCTCAGGAAACACAATCGCTAATGACAGCAACTGTGAATATAGAGTTTTATCCGTGAGGCACCACAGGTTTGTTTTACTCCTTTTCTTTGACAATTTTCTCCGCACCGCTGCGGGTAATTTGGAAGTGGTCAAAGTCACGGGCGACGTAGGTGTTGGGGAAGATGGCGCGGGCTTCCTGGCGAATCATACGGCCGTTATACCGGCGCGATAAATGGGTCAAAATCAGCGTATTGACGTTGGCTTCTTTGGCCAGTCGCGCCGCCTGGGCCGCCGTCATGTGGCCAAACTGGCGGGCCATCGCCTCATCTTCCTCCAGGTAAGTGGCTTCGATCACCAGGGCATGGGCGTTCTGGCAAACGGGCAGCAGCTCGTCGATGCGGCCCACATCACCCACGTGCACATACTTGGTGCCGGGCAGCGCCTCACCCAGCACGTCGTCTGGCTGGATGGTACGGCCGTCGGCCAACGTCACGCTTTCGCCCCGCACCAGCATGGCTCGTTCGGGACCAAACGGCACACTCAGCGCGGCCGCTTTTTCAGCCAGGAAAGGGCGGTGTTCTTTTTCCTCAAACAAAAAGCCAAAGCAGTCCGGGCCGCGGTGCTGTACCGGGAAGGCGGTGAGATTGAACTTGTCATCGCCCAGGATGACGCCGTGTTCAATCGGGTTGAGCTCGATGTGGAGGGGGGAACGGCCGTGGGGAAACACCACGCGAAACAACAAATCATACACCCGAGCCAGGGTGCTGCGCCCGGCGTAAATGTCCACTCGATCCATGTTTTCCCAGCGCCCCAACGTGGAGACAAAGCCGCCAAGCCCTAAAATGTGGTCCAGATGGCCATGCGTCAGCAGAACCTTGTTGAGCCGCTTGAAGCCCAGTCCGCTGTGCAAAATCTGGCGCTGCGTGCCTTCGCCGCAGTCAATCAAAAAGCGATGCTCCCGATACAAAACCATATGCGCCGACAGACCCCGCTGTACAGAGGGCGCCGACGCGGACGTGCCCAAAAAGATTAGTTCAAACATGGGGCGTATTGTAACGGGGATTCAGGTAATTGGCAGAAAATGTTGGGTCCTTGGGATTTGGCGGGGCCGGACTGATTTTTGCACCGAATTAACGCAAATTTTTGTGTGAATTCGCGTCAATTCGATGCTAATCCCCTGAAATGGTAAAGAGCCAAAATGACTAATGATGAAACGGTGCCTGGTTGGAGGCAAGAAGAAACCCCTCAGCAGCAGTTGCGCCGAGGGGCCAGAAGGAGGTAATCAATCTGTTTTCTTACACAATTGCCAGCTGGCGCAAGGCCAAATGACAATGAAGATGGCTCCCAAAAGGACAGAGTTTAGTAGGCTCCGTCTCCCTTCAAAACAACCGGAATGGTCCACAGCAATATTTTGATGTCCAGCCAGATAGACCATTGGGTGATGTACTGCATATCCAGCGCCACACGTTCGTTGTAGCTGGTGTTGGAACGGCCGTTTACCTGCCACAAACCCGTTATGCCTGGCATGACGCGCATCAACATTGGGGCATGCGGGCCGTATTTGCTAATTTCATCAGGAGTGATGATACGCGGTCCAATCAAGGACATGTCGCGAGCCAACACGTTAAACAACTGGGGCAGTTCATCCAGGCTGTATTTGCGTAACAGTTTGCCCACTCGGGTAACGCGCGGATCGCACTTCAATTTGTAGTTTTTGTTTAGTTCTCGCTGCAGCTTGGGGTAGCGGGCCAGGATTTCGTCGCCGTTCACGTACATGGTACGGAACTTGAAGGCGCCAAAAATACGGCCGTTCTGCCCCAAAACACGCCGACGGTAAAATACCGGTCCGGGTGAATCCAGCTTGACCAAAATTATCAAAAGAATAAAGAGGGGCGCCAGCAGCAATAAACTCGGTAGTGCGATTGCGTAATCAAGGACCATTTTCGCCACGTGATTATACCGGGTTGCTTCCCAATTTTTGTTTTTAACGGTATCTAATTCCACGTTTGCGTTATCCGGGAGTCGGTTGGTTTGGAGAATCATGGATGTACTCCTACTTAAACTAAAAACAGTACAAGCTATCAGACAGGCTCTTTTGACTCCCGGTCAGTGTAAAAGAGGGAGCTTACGACCACACTTACCAAGTATTAATCTGGAACGGTACCAGGCAGGTTGTTCCGGGCTGGTAGAGAAGGGGATTGCCGGGGAGTATGCGGTGAGGGGAGGCGTTAAACGGCCGTCGCCACGGCCGTACAAAATAAGATCAATGCAGCGCAGGCCAGGTTCAGCCCGAGCATCTGTTTTTCCCGCTGGTTGAGCTTTGTTTGTTCAGTTTGGGCCAGATTCGGCCGTTTTTCGGCCAGCAGCGCCAGCCGGTCTATGGCCGGGTACAAGCCAAATTGCAAATAGACCGTAGTGGTCGCCAGCAAAACAAACGCCGCATGTTTGACCAGCATGGCCCAGGCCCACACACTGTCGATGGTCAGGAAGCCGTTGTAATTGGCATCATTGGTCATTTGCACAAAGCCGGTGATGAGCAGCAAGATGAGGCCGACATTGGCCCAGGGCGTCAGGCGCTTTTGTAGGGTAAGCCAACTGTTGTCGGCCACGGCGCCTTTTTGCCGGGCGGGCCAGGCGGCCAGGCCCATTAACACCAGGCTGCCAAACCACACCACGGTGGCCAGCAAATGAATCCAGTAAGACAAAACAAGTATCCAGAACATAGCTATTTAGGCATTGCCTTTAGCGCCAGGTAGGCCAGGCGCGGGGTGCCGTCTGGCAGGACGATGGACCACCAATACTGCTCGTGTTCTTCGGCCGTCCAGGTAGCATCCGCCATGTAAATGGTAAAGATGGGGCCGATCCAGGGCTGCCACTGTTCCCTGGCCCACTGATAGGCGCCTACAAGATATTCTGCCTGCTGCTGTTCCGTCACCCCATGCCAGGTGTAGGAAGGATGAATCTCTTGCAGCAAAATCCAGCCCGTTTCCAGGATGATAACTTGTTTGTCGGCATCGCCGTTGGTTACCATGATCTCGCGCATGTCTTCCACGTGGCGGAAGACGTTCCAGCGATGGCCGCCCCAAATCTCATTCAGCCCTTCTTCCGGTGCCAGTGCTGGTGGCGCTTTATAACCGGGGGCGTTTAAACCAAGGGCATCAAAGTAGTTAGATGCGCCGGCTTCGTACATGCCCTGCAGGAACTCATCATCGGGCATGGCGCGCGGTGGTTGATCGCCTGTGGGGGCTAACCCGGCCGAAACGACGATGGCTTCCGGGTCGGCGGTCTTGATGCCTTCGTAGCACACCCGCAGCAGCTCTGTGTACTCGGTGGGATTGGGTGTTTGCTCGCCCCATTCCCGGCTGAGATTGGGTTCGTTCCACACCTGGTAGGCTTGAATTTGCCCTTTGTAACGGTCGGCCAGGGTAAAACAAAAGTCGCCAAAATCCTGGTAGTCTACCGGTGGCTGATTTTGGGTGATCGGTTTATCGACCAGCGCCTGTACGCTCCATAAGGGTTGGTGATCGAGGCGGACGAGCAGGTTGAGGTTGGCCTCGTTGGCCTGCTGTACGATGCGGTCGGGGCGGTACCAGTTGAACTCGCCTTTGGCATTGCCTTCGATGTCGCGCCAGGCAAAGACCTGTTTGACCCAGCCAAAGCCCATCTCCTGCACCATCTCCAGGTCACGCGGCAGTACGTCATCGACGTGCCACCATTGGGACAGGTGAATGCCGTATTCGGGGGAGTTGAAGAGTTGGTCCGGGGGATGGGTAGGGGCTGGGGTGGGTACGGCCGTTCCATTCACCACTACTTCTATTTCTGGCGGGGGCAGAGTGGCGGTAGCTTCTGGTGATGGCACCACGGTTTCTACGGGCACCTCTGCCTCTGCGGAGCTGCAGCCAACCCAAAACAAAGTCATAAAAAGGTAGGCGGTTACGGCGTAGAGAAGGTGTTTGGCGGTCAAGAGAGTGAGTAATTGAGTAATTGGGTAATTGAGTAATTATGCAATTACTCAATTACCATTTTATTAGTCGGGTTTTTCCATGTCGGCCACGGCGGCAAAGGCTGGCCGCGGCACACCGTTGATGTCGACGATGCTGTAGGGCACCGGGTCATCCTGTGGGCCGCTGCCTTTGTTGCCAAAGTCATAGTTGAACAAGAAGGCCAGCCAGACGCTGCCCGAGTTGTGCATTTGCTGGAAGGCCTGCACGATGTAGTTGGCCTGCTCTTCCAGCGTATTGTCCTGGGCAAAGGAGAAGCCTTCCGGTACCACATCATAGCCTTCGCTGCTGGCCCAGCCAAATTCGGTGACGCACAGCTTCATGCTGGGGTCTAACGCCTGCACCTTTTGTGCGTAGGTGTCCAGGGTGGTTTTAAAGCTCCAGCTGTGGTGAGGGTTGTCGAACGGGCCTTTGAAAACGGCCGTAGCCGCTTCGGCCGTACTGCCTGCCTGGTCAAAGGCCACATCCGGGGCGATGTTGTAGCCGTTGTGGTGCGCACCAACGCAGTCGGCAAAGTTAAGCATGCCCGCGGCTAATGCTCGATCCAGGTACTCAAAGTCATCGGCCCAGCGCACCCAGTCACCGGTACCGGTGGGCGACAGTGCCCCGCTGATGACGATGATGTCTGGGTCAGCGGCTTTGATGGCGTTGTAGGCCACTTCCAGGAAGCGCACGTAATCTTCCGGGCTGATGCCGTTGGCCGTTTGCCACTCGCGGTCCAGATTTTGCTCGTTCCACACTTCAATAGCGTCAATCTTGCCTGGGAAACGATTGATCATTTCGGTGAGAAAGTTGGCGTATTCGTTGTAATCATCGGGCGGGCCAATGTGGTTAGCTGCCGCACGTGTCCACTCGGGCGAACCAACGACGCTCACCATCAGATTCAGGTTGTGGTTGGCGGCTTCATTGATCACACCTTCGTAGAAGAACCACTGATCAGCACCCGGTGAGGGATGGATGAGCCACCACTGAATTTGCATTTTTACCCAGTCTAAATCAAGCTGGTTTTGCACGGTATCCATGGTAAAGATGGGATCGCCGACGGTGGCATTGCCATGTACCTGAACGCCATAGCCAAACTTGTCGGTGGGCCACGGCCGTACCTTCACTTCTACCACTTCCGGCTCAGCCACCGGTGCTTCGGATTCGCTATCGACATTGCCTTCTTCTTCGACGACAACAACTGGTGGTGGTGGCGGCACGGTGGCCGTAGCCGCTTCGGTGACGGGGGCATCGGTGTTTTCGGTGATGGCGTTGGGTTCAACCACTTCCGGCTCGGCGCCACCACACGCAGCGATGAGAAGAAGAACGGCCGTAACAAAAAGTAACCATTTCATCTGTTTCATAAAGGTACCTCACGTATTAAAGAAAAGGCGCATTTTGCTTTCTTGCTACAAAATGCGCCTAATACTCTACCTGAAATCTTTCAAACAGCGCTGTCGATTATCGGCCCATCACCTGGCCCAATGTCTGACACGCCGGGCAGCTGCCGTTTTTGCGCATGATGGCGTAGCCTGCCTGCGGATCTTCACCCCATGTGGTGAAGTCCACGTTGAACACAATGATCATGCGCACCTTGCCCGAGTTAGCGGCGATACTCACCGCCTCTGCCAACCACTGCGCGTGTTGCGCCACCGTGGTATTGGCCGCCCAGGCAAATCGCGACGGCACGCCGCCAAAATCTTCACCAGAAAGATAGCCCAGCTCCGTAAAGCAAACCGGTTTGCCCAGCGCCGCATACACGTTTAGTGTGGGCACCAGGTACCAGCTGTAATGATCATTGCCTGCGGGATGCCCCGTGCTCTGCGAGGGTGAAGTCGCCCCTGCATTGAAGTGAGCGCCGACACAATCCATGTAGTTGGCGCCACCGGCTGCGGCCAGGCCCTGCATGTAACGGCTGTCTGACCAGGCGTTGGTGCCATTGTCAAAGCCGGTGGGGGCAGGGGCGCCGCTGATTACCATCACGTTGGGATTGGCTCCCTTGATGGCATTGTAAGCCGGGGCCAACATGCTGTTGACATAAGACGCCGGATTAATCTGACCCGCGGGCCACTCAAAGTCGATGTTCATCTCGTTCCAGATTTCGATGGCGTCTGGCCCAAGAGCGGCTACACCACCCAGGAACTGCACGTAGCTGTTGAAGTCGATGCTGCTGGGGTAGGTGTTGGCCCCGGGAATGCTGAGCAGCACTTTGAAGCCATTGGCGTGAGCCTGTTGAATGCGGCCAGCCACGGCATCGGGCGAATCACCTGGCCCCCATTTGTGCTGGAATTTCACCCAGTTCATCCCGGCTGAGGCCATGAGTGTGGGGTTGGCAAACGTATGGGTTTGCCCGCCCAGCTCAAACGACCCAGAGGCTACGGGGGGCGCCGAGACTGGTGGCGGAGCTGTGCCGCCGCCACCGCCAGCAACGGTGGCGGGATCTACTTCCACAACTTCCAGGCTGCTTACGCTTAGATTCGGGTTCAGATCGAGCAGGATGGCAAAGATCCAGCCATCCTGGCCGTCTGTGGGCATTACAATCTGGAGCCAGGTGGAGTCTGAGTTACGCCCGGTGACCTGCACCTGGGTGCCCTTGTTAAGGCCTCCGGCAATTATGCCATAGGCGAGGCCAGGCCCAACGCGCACGTTGGCGTTGGTATTTACGACGGCATCAGAGTCACCGGGGTTGAGGCTGCTCGTGTTGCTGGGTGTTACTTCGGCCGTTTCCGAATCAGGTCTTGCTTCAGCGGCGGCTTCGACTACGGTGATGGTGACAGAATCGAGGGCTGCCACGGCTTCACCCAGGGCAAATTCGGCGTTGATGGTGTAGCTGCCAGCGGCTTCTTCCCCAGCCCAGGTGAAGGTGAGATTGCTGCCGCTTTCACTGGCCAAAACGCTGCCGGTGCTGTCCACCACGGTCCAGACGATGGCGGCGCCGCTGGTTTCAGGTGGGGCGCTCGCTCCGATGAAGGCGGCCAGCGCGGCGGCGTATCCATCGCCATCGGTGACGCTGCCCAGGCCACGAACGGCCGCACCGCGCAGATGGTAACGTTCCACCAGCCCCAGCCGACGGCTGAGGGCTGCCGGGTTACCCAACCAGACATCATGCGTCTGGTCGCTCATCTGGTAGCTGTAACGATAGGTCAGGCTGCTGCCATCCCATTCTAGCGGCGAGGCATCACCGGAAAGGGCCAGTTCAACGGCCGTTCCCGGCTCCACTTCTTCACTGCCGGAGACAAACTCCAGTTCGCCAAAATTGGCCAGCGCCTCGTCGTTGGACATGGCCAGGAAGGCATCGCCCACGCTGTTAACGGCGCCTGCTTCCACCAGCATGGTGAGCTTGGCGCGGTCAACCAGGCGGGTGGCCCAGTTCAGCATTTGCATGGTATCGCCGTTGTCGCTGTAGGCGGTGGGGTCGAGCGGCGTTTGTACGTAGATAATGTCGGCTGCCTGGCCAATGGCGGCCCAATCTTGCCCACCGCTGTGCCAACGGCCGCCGGACTGCTGCGGCGTGCCCAGGGTCACTGCCAGGAGCAGGTTCTGGGCGTGCAGGGCGTCGGCCAGGCTGTTCACAAAGGAGGTAAAGGCTGCGGTTTGGGCTTCGCCAACGCCTTGATAGTCCAGGTTAATGCCGGAGAATCCGCCGGAAACGGCCGTGTTCACCAAAGCGTTGATCTGGTTCATCTGTGCGGTGGAATTACCCAGGAAAGCTGCCAAAGCAGCCTCATCCACATCTGTGCCAACGTTGGTGACGCGCACCATGCTGGCAAATTCGCCCTCGGGTAGTTCGGTTACCTCGCCATGCACTTCGCCCGATTCATCCAGCGTCAATGTGCCTGCCGTTAGTTCCGTGAGGCTGGCCAGGGCAGGTTCGGGCAGCGTTTCCAGCGGCAGCAGCTCGGCAGCGACGGCCCGCGTTTCCGGCGCACCCGGTTCTAGCAGGGCAAAGGCGCCGTAAAGCTCGTGTTCCGGGGAGACAATCTGGCGGGTTTCAACATCGATCTGGCTGGGGAGAAAGCGCCAGCTGCTGCCGTCCCAGCCGTACAGATCGGCCATTTCGACGGCCGTTCCCGCTGGAACGTTGATGGCTACCTTGCCCAGCAGCGCCGTACCGTTGTGGTCCACTTTGTAGACGTTGCCACGTACAGTGGCATTGATGGGGAAAGCGCCCAGGTTGCTGGCGGCTTCGGCCTCGCCCAGGCTGGTGACATTAACAACAGCGCTGCTGTCGCTTACCAATACGTCAACTTCACCGGGAATAGAGGGGTTGCTGGCCACCGTCGTTTCTGTTTCGGTGGGAGATGCTGTGGGAGTGTTTGCGGCGGTGGTGTCGCCGTCGCCGCCGCTCAGACGTTCGCCTAATGAGATGGGCGGTAAAAACAGGGCGGCGATGATGAGAAGGACAACCACCGCAATGCCGCCGATTAACATAACAGACGGGCGTTTGGATTGTTCTTCCATTTCTGAGGTGGTGTCTTCAGACGGCCGTTCCTCTTCCATAATTAAACCTCCATTGTGCTACAAACGCTGCCAGGGCTTTTCTGGTGAGGGGAACGGCCGTTTTTGGGCGAGAGTTAACGATGCCCGGCGGGCATGCTCGCGGCGACCTGTAAACATTCCATCCTCTTCCCGGAAAAGCTTGCCAGGCTGGCAGCTTTTACTTACTGTGTAACGGCTGATGGGTTGCATAAATTTCAGCCACACCTGGTGCAGAATACAGATGGGCTGCATTCATGCAAAAAAGCGGCTTCTGAACGGTCCTTAGCGGGAAAATCATCTCAATCGATTATGTTCCTGCTAACTGAATGCGCTGACGCTTCTTAATAGACGTTCATCATAGCCGCTTAGGCGCTGGCACTTTTTACGAGTGCCAGAGCGGCGGACATTCTAGCACAATGAGGAAAAAGGAGGCAAACCACAGAGAGGGGCGGTTGTTTTTCAGAGGGGAATCATTGAGGAAACGTTAAGATTGTAGAGATGTTGCATGGCAACGTCTCTATGCCTTGACATGGAAACGGCCGTTGTTATACTCCTCCCATGCCGCAGTGCGTAATGTGTAATTGGCAGAAGGTTATTCAAAAAGATTGGCTTCAAAGCTGCCAATTACCTGAGTAAACCGCACCAAGTACACTTTCCCTTGCAAACCGTTAGGTGCGGTTTACCTAATTCCCATACCCATTTAGAATAAAGGAGTCGATTATGACAACGCCAGCAGATATTTTTGCCAAAACCCCACAAAATTTTATCGCCGAAAAAGCAGGTGGCATGAATGCGGCCGTCGCTTTTGATCTTTCAGGGGAGAACGGCGGTCAGTGGACCGTCATGATTGAGAATGGCACCTGTACCGTGGAAGAAGGCATTGCCGATAATGCAGACGCTACTATCAGCATGACCGGCAGCGACTACGTCGATATGATGACGGGCAAGCTCAACCCGATGATGGCTTTTATGGGCGGGAAAGTAAAAGTCAGCGGCGATCTGAACACCGTTATGAAGTTCCAGACGCTGTTTAAGACGGGTTAAACAATTATGTAGGGGCGGTTGGCGAACCGCCCCTACTTCATTTATTTGCCTTCTGGGCAATCTCCGCGTATTCCTGGCGTTCGGCCGTTTCCAGGTTCACCCCCACCAACGACAAAATCTCAGCCATCAGACCTCCCTTCCGTTCTGCATCAGAACGAGACCATGTGCGTGACTTGATCTCCAAAAAGGTGCCCGGCACCTCAGGCTGCATGACCTTGTCGAAGTTGATGGCAAAGTCCGTTTCCTTATAAATGATGTGCCAGCGCAGCCGGTCTTTGATGACCTCAATTTCTGACTCTGGGGCAAAATATTCGCGGTAAAACCGCAGGCTGCGGTCGGCATCGGCTAAAAAGCGGGAGCGCGAGAGCATGACGGCGTTGGGAAACTCCTGCCGCTCGCCTTCGCCGATGAGCGTGAGGCGGGTGCGCGTCTGGTAAACCTGTCCCTCTTCGTCGACAAACTCATCCTCGCGGTAGCGCAGCCGGGCCGAGTCCGGGTCTTCGTTGGCGAAGATGAAGTAATGGTCGTACTGCTTGTAATGCGCACCGCGCACGATGGTGCAATGTTCGCTGTTGAGGAAGTTGAGCACGGCTTCCTGCTCCACCTGGGGCGCTTTCACCTGCACTTCAAAGCTTTCCTGCCGCTGTACGCCGTGCAGTAAAACCAGCTTGTTGTACGGGCTGGATTCGCGCCGCAGCACAAAGGCATCAATCTCAGCCGCTACCTGGGCGGCTTCTACCTGGGCGCGGGCTTCGTCTACGGTGAGCAGTTCCTGGTTTTGCATGAGCCAACGGCCGTTGCACATCACATGCTGCACGTCGCCACTTTTGGCCGCGTAAATCAGGCGCGAATAGACGCCGTCTGGATTGTTGTGGAACTGCGGCCAGTTGTGCACGCCGCCCATGGCCACCACGGCCAGATCGGCCCGCTTGCCCACTTCCAGGCTGCCGGTCACATCGCCCATGTGCAGGGCGCGTGCGCCGCGCCGGGTCACCAGCTCCAGCGCCTGCCGCGCGGGCAGCACGGTGGGGTCGTTGGCCTGGGTTTTGGCCAGCAGCGCCGCCAGCCGCACCTCTTCGATCATGTCGAGATCGTTGTTGCTCGCCGGGCCATCAGTGCCCACACCTACGTTCAAACCCACCTCAAGCATCTCTTTTACGTTGGCAATGCCACTGGCCAGCTTGAGATTGCTGCTGGGGCAGTGGGCTACGCCTGCACCCGCCCGCTTCAGGGCAAACATTTCGCTTTTTTCCAGGTGGACACAGTGGGCGGCCAGCAGCCTGGTGTTGAGCAGCCCGTGGCTGGCAATGTGGGGCACGACGGTTGTGTGATTTTGCTCGCGGCAGTTGTCTACCTCAAGTTTGGTTTCGGCGACGTGGGTGTGAATCGGCACGTCAAAAGCGCGGGCCAGGTCGGCGCAGGCGCGGTCCATTTCCGGGGTGCCGGTGTACCAGGCGTGGGGCGCCACGGCGGGCTGGATCAGCGGGTGGCCGTTCCAGCGTTCGATGAAGCGGCGGGTGAGCACCAGGGCATCTTCGTAGGTGGCGGCATCTGGCGCGGGGAAAACGAGCACCGTCTGGCCTAACAATGCGCGCATGCCGATGACGGCCGTTTCCTCCGCAATCGCCTCTTCAAAATAGTACATGTCGGCAAAGGTGGTCACGCCGGAGCGAATCATCTCGGCGCAGGCGATACGTGTGCCCAGCTTCACAAATTCCGGCGTCACAAACTCGCGCTCCACGGGCATCAGGTAACCCAGCCAGACGTCCAGCCGCAGGTCGTCGTTCAGGCCGCGGAACAGGGTCATGGGGATATGGGTGTGGGCGTTCACCAATCCCGGCATCATCACCTGCCCGGTGCAGTCGATTTCTTCGTCGGCGTGAAAGTTGGTCGTGATGGTTTCAGTGGGGCCGATGGCCACAATCGAGTCACCCAAAACGGCAATGGCGCCGTTTTCAATCACGTCGAACTGCTCGTTCATGGTGACGACGGTGCCGCCAGTGAGCAAAAAGTCAGCCTTTTGGGACATGTTCCCTCCGTTTTGGTGGTCGGCGGTCGGTATTTGGTAGACGGTATTTGGTAAACGGTATTTGATTATCACCGATTACTGATAACGGATTACCGATTACGGCATCACGGGATTATACCGAATTCCTGCTATAATCGGGACTCTAAAATCCAATTGAGGAAGAGACATGATGGAGACTGTGAGTTTGCGGATACGGCCGTTCCACCCCACCGATCACGACTACCACGCCCTTATCCAGATGAACCGCTGGCGCAACCCGGATGAGCAGCTGACGCTGGACATTGTGCGGCAGGAAGATGCGGAGTTTCATGATGAGTTTACGGCCGTTCGCGTGCTGGGCGAGATTAATGGCCAGGTAGCGGCGCGGGGCGACCATTGGCACGAACCCGACTCTAAACAGCATCATTTTGCCGTTTATGTGGTGCCAGATTGGCAAGAAACGGCCGTTCCCGCCCAAATGCACCGCCACCTGCTGGACGAAATCGCCAAATTGCAGCCAGAAAAAATTGTGAGCGAACCGCCAGAAAATGAAACCTTCCGCACCAAACTGCTGGAAGCAGACGGTTTTCAACTGCTGATGCGCTTTCCCCGTTCTGCGCTAGATGTGCGCCAGGTTCCGCTAGCCGATTACGCAGACGTGCTGCAAACCGTTCAGCAGCAAGGTATTCATTTTGTGACGTTAAGCGACGTGATGGCCAGCGACGCAAATTGGCAGCATAACGTCTGGCAGCTTTTTGCCCAAATCGAGCAAGATATTCCCATGCCGCATCCAGAACCGCCGACCCCGTTTGAGGAGTATGCCAACTACTACCAGGGCGACGATTTTCGCCCCGATTCCTGGGCGATTGCCGTGGACGAGCAGGCAGGCTATGTGGGGATGTGTGTGGTGAACGTGATGCGGAAACGGCCGTCTGGTCTTTTTGCTGGCATCACGGGTGTCATTCGCAGCCACCGCCGCCGCAAAATCGCCACCGCCCTCAAAATCCGCAGCATCCAGTACGCCCGGCAAAATGGTTTCCACACCATCTACACCAACAACGAAGAAAACAACCCCATGTTCCAGCTCAACCTGGATTTAGGCTTTCAGCCAATCCCTGCCTGGACATACTACGAAAAAACCTTTTCATAGTAGCCGCGGATTCTTTCCGCGTATCTCTGGCGCGGAAAAAATCCGCGGCTACAAATTATTCAATATCAAAGGATTTCCCACCATGCGCATGATTGATTTGATCGAGAAGAAACGAGACGGCAAAACACTTTCTACGGCCGAAATTGAATGGTTCATCCGCGCCTACACCACCGACGAGGTGCCGGACTATCAGGTCGCCGCTCTGCTGATGGCCATCTACATTCGCGGCATGGACCGGCGCGAAACGGTGGACCTGACCCTAGCGATGGCCCACTCTGGCGACGAGCTGGATTTGCACGACGTGGCTCCGTTTGTGGTAGACAAACATTCCTCCGGCGGTGTGGGCGACAAGACGACGCTGGTGGTACAGCCGCTGGTGGCCGCCTGCGGCGTGCCGGTAGGCAAGATGAGCGGCCGCGGCCTGGGGTCCAGCGGCGGCACGCTGGACAAAATGGAGTCAATTCGCGGCTGGCAGCTGGAGATGCCCATCGAGCAGTTCAAAAAGCAGTTGGGCGAGATTGGACTGGTGCTGGCGGGGCAAACGGCCGTCCTCGCCCCCGCGGACAAAAAGTTATACGCCCTGCGTGATGTCACCGGCACGGTGGCCAGCACGCCGCTGATTGCTGGTTCCATCATGTCCAAAAAGCTGGCGGCGGGGGCCGACGCGATGGTGCTGGACGTGAAAACCGGCTCCGGCGCCTTCATGCCCACGGTCGAAGCGGCCCGCGAGCTGGCCCAGGTGATGGTGGACATCGGCACGGACGCCGGGCGCCAGGTGGTGGCGCTCATTTCCGACATGAACCAGCCGCTGGGCCACGCCATCGGTAATGCGCTGGAGGTGAAGGAAGCGATTGAGACGCTGCAAGGCGGCGGTCCGGCTGATTTTTGGGCGCATTGCCTGGAGGTGGCGGGGCACATGCTGCTGCTGGCGGGTAAGGCGGATGATTTGGACGGGGCGAAGGAGATGGTAACGGCCGTTCGCCACAACGGTACCGCTTTCGAAAAATTCCGCCAGATGGTAGCCGCTCAGGGTGGCGACGTGGCCCAAATCGACGATCCCAGCCTGCTGCCGCAAGCCAGGTTTGTGGAGCCGATTTTGGCACTACGCTCCGGCAGCATCGCGGCGATGGCCACCGGAGAAATTGGTTGGGCGGCAGTGCGCTTGGGCGGCGGCCGTTTTGTGAAGACGGACAAAATCGACCACGCCGTCGGCTTTGTCCTGCCCGCCAAAATCGGTGATATGTATGCCGAGGGGGATAAGTTGGGCACCGTGCACGCCAACGACGCCGAAAAGTTGGCTCAAGCCCGCGAGGAGCTGCTCGCCGCCCTTACCTGGTCCGACAAGCCCGTCCCACCGCAGCCCCACTTCCACGGCACCACCTCGTAGGGGCGACCCGCCGGGTCGCCCTGTCAGAAAGGCAAAAATTGGACACAGATTGACACTGATTTGCACAGATTTGATTGAACTGTGAGCCGGAAGGTGCTGAAAGATCGAACCTATTCTGAAGCAATTAAGGTGAAGCTTTCAATAAGATGCTCAAAAACTGCTTCTACAGAGTCGTACTTATTTTCGACCGCACCCATCTGGATCATTAAACCATCATGTTCTCGGGCAATATAGATTTCCGTATATCTTGAACTAACCGGTTTATCTATAGCGGTCAAGTATGTTCGCGTTAAAGCGCTCTCCCCGTTTGCCAGTTCAATTGACTCTAATTCGTACACTTCATAGGCTGTCGAAGCAAACCGTCTGGTTATGAGTTCTTCTCCCCAATCCGCAACATCTTCTACCGTGGGGTTTTCCATTTCATCTCGTTTTATGGTTATTGCTGCTGTAAAAGGTGTTGGCGGGATGATGGTAGCAATTACATTTCTATCGCCCTTGGACCCGTCCAAATATTCCTGTGCTTGCCAATTCGCAGGATAATGCAATGTAAAACCGTAGGTTGAACTGGTGAAAACACGCCAATTCTCTACCTGGTTATTTGCTTGTTCATCAGTCGGAGAGACTGCACAAGCGATAAGCATTGACAAAAGAAGTAACCAAATGAATCGTCTCATGGGGCTTTTATTCATACGTTTCGGCACAATGTTTTGAGCAGATCCAAAATCAGTGGCAATCTGCGTTTATCAGTGTCCTGTTTTTGCAGGTTGTTTGGCGCGGAAAGAATCCGCGGCTACTTAAAAAGAAAATGCACCTGGATTGTTGGTGCTGATGGTGTCCACGCCCCAGTCGAGCAGGGTGGGGTAGTCCCAGTAGAAGCCGCCGGGGGTGCAGGCGTAGCCCGCTTTTTGGATGAGCTTCACCTCGTCCTGCGTCAAAAAGTCGGTGGCGGGGCTGAGGGCGTCTAGCGGCACGTCCCCGATCAGCGCTAGTGGGTCGCAGAAACGGCCGACATAAATCAAGCTCACCGTCAAGTTAGGGTTCATCTGCTTGACGCGCCGCAGGGCAAACTGGTCGAAGCTGATGAGCACCACCTGATCTTCCATGCCGTGCTGCTCGATGAGGCGCACCACTTCCTGGTCCAGGCGCGGCTCGAAGATGGGGCCGTGCTTGAGCTCAATCATGAGCGCCACGCGGTCTTTGGCCCAGGCGAGCATTTCATCGAGCAGCGGCATCTTTAGCCCGGCAAACTGTGGGTCGAAGTAGCTGCCGACGTCGAGGCGGCGCAGGTCGTCGGCCGTAAAGTTACCGATCTGGCCGCGAACGGCCGTCTTCCCAAACAAATCCGTGTCGTGAAACAAAATCACCTGCTCGTCGGCGGTGAGCTGGACGTCCAGCTCCAATAAATCGGCACCGCCCGCCAGACCAGCCTCAAAAGCGGGCATGGTGTTTTCCGGGGCAGCATCCATCGCTCCCCGGTGGCCGATGAGCAGGGGACGGCCGTTCTTCTCACGTCTCAATTCAAACATACTACTTCCTGTTTTTTTATCCACAGATTACGCAGATTACACAGATTTTTCTCTCTGGATTTCTCTGCGTCTCCGCGCCTCTGCGTTGGCTTTTTTCAGTGGACTCATCTGTGTCCTGTTTTTGTAAGCATTCAGCCTTACCGGAAGTAAGGGCATCGCCTCGGCGCTTCGCGCCTGGCGATGCTGAAGATCGTGGGGTTTTTTCAGTTTTGGGGGTCATTTTGACCCCCAAAACTGAAAAAACCCAATCTTTCTCCCCGCACGGGGCGCGAAGCGCCCTCGTGCGGGATACCAGCTGAACAGTTAGGTTTTTACGGCCTGCTTAGCTGCCGAGCGTTTTTTGTACCACCTGGGCCACAAGTTCGCGCAGGTCGGTCTGGCTGAAGGCGGGGGTGGGGGCGGGAACGGCCGTATCCATCGAGCGCAGCGTGGGCCGGTGGGCCTGGTTGGCGGCATGGCAGGTGCCGCATACCTGGCAAAATTCCTCCCGCTCGCCGGGGTGGCTCAGCCCCATTTGCTGCCGTATTGCCAGCAGCTTTTCCACCTCAGGGGCGGGCAGCGGATTGCGTACACCGAGTTGGGCCAGCATGAAGCCAATCCGCGCGTTTTGCTCCAGCGTCTCCAGCCGCATAAACGCCTGCATCGGCGAATCGCCGACGGTGAGCGAGCCGTGCCGCTGCAAGACCAGCCCGTCGTGGTGGCGAATCAGCTCGCGGATGGCGCGTACGTTTTCTTCACTGGAAGGGGTGGCGTACTCCGTGGTGGGGATGAGGCCGAGCATGACAATCACCTCCGGCAGCAGGCAGTCGGCCATGGGTATGCCGGCGATGGAGAGGGCAACGGTGATGGGCGGATGGGCATGCACCACGGCCTGGATGTCCGGGCGTTGGCGGTACGCTTCCAGGTGCATGGGCAGTTCGCTGGTGGGTTTGAGGGTGGCGGAACGGCCGTACGTCCCCCGCACCACCTTGCCATCCATGTCTACCACCAGCATGTGCTCTGGCTCCAGCAGCCCCTTGTGCAGCCCAGACGGCGTGATGAGCAGCTGATCTGGCCCCAGCCGGGCCGAGATGTTGCCATCATTGGCGCAGATGAACCCTTTTTCGTACATCAGGCGGCCAATTTTCACAAACGTGGCGCGCAGTTCCTGCTCGTTTTGCCTCATCGTGCGCTCCCGAGGGCTGCTTCATACCGTTTTACTTCTTGAACGAGCCGTTGGGGACGGCCGTTAAATTCGCGCCAGTCTAACTTTTCCAGCGTCAGCTTCCACAAAATATCGGTGAGGGCGGCGTTGACGGGCGTGGCCACGCCGTGTTCCTTGCCCACCTTGGCGATGGCGCCGTTGTGGTACACCACCTCACTTTTGCCCTTGCCCGTGGTCAGGTCGATATGAAAGGAGGGCATCTTGTCGCCACGGCCGTCGGCGACCAGCTTGGAAAGGCCGGGCTTGAGCAGGGCACGCGGCAGCCGCTGTAAGGAAAAGGCCAGCTTGGTGGCGGGCACCGCGGGCAAATCCACCACCTTGTGCCCGGCCGCTTTCATCACCGACAGCGTTTCTTTCAGCATTTTGATTTCCAGGTCAAAGATGGCGTCTGAGCGATACACCAGCCCTGGCCGCCGGTTCAAAATGGCCGAGGTGGCGTTGGCAATGATGTTGAGCAGCGCCTTGGACCACTTCATCGATTCATAATCTTTGTACCCTTTGGTCTCCATGCCCGCATCGGCAAAGAGCTTGAGCCACGGTCGAATGTCTTGTTTGGGCGTGGTGGGCGCCAGGCAAAAGCCGCCGTCGGTGCGCTCGGCCACAAGCTGGGTGGTGGTTTCTTTACGGATGGGCAGGGTAAACGACCCGGCAATCACGTGCTCCGCGCCAAACTGTTTGATGAGCCCACTTTCCACACCAATGCCGTTTTGGGTGGTGATGATCATGTTGGGCTGCGGGCAAAAGGCAATGAGGGGATCAATCGCCGCGCCAAGGTCATACGCCTTCATGGTGAGGATGATAAGATCGTAACTTTGTCCGTCTTTAAAAGCCTGGGCGGCGGAGGTAACGGCCGTTGGCCGGGTGACAATGCGCCTGCTGCCTTCGGTCAGCTCCAGCCCGGTTTCGTCGATCAACTTGGCCATCACCTCGCGGGTGATGAGGGTGACGTTGTGTCTGTGCTGCGCCAGCCGGGCGCCCAAATAGCCGCCGACTGCGCCTGCACCATAAATCAAAATGTCCATAAGCTTCTTCCGCTACGTTTTGGCCACAGAGGACACAGGGAGTAAAGAGAAAACCTCTTATTTCTCTGTGCTCTCTGTGGCAAAAAAAATTATTCTGCACCCAAGGAGCTGCCGATGAAGTTGGCGTAGCCGCGCAAAAAGTCGGGAACGGCCGTGGCCCGCTTCCCCGCCAGCTGAATTTCCTCTAAAACCAACGCCCCATCGGCAGTGAGAACGGCCGCGCCTTCTTCGTACGCGACCACAGTGCCTGGTTGACCGGCGGGCAAACGGCCGTCCGCCACCCGCGCTGCGAGGATTTTTAGCGTTTCCCCCTGCCAGGTGGTAAATGCGCCCGGCCAGGGGGTCATCGCCCGGACCCGGCGGTCCAGCTCCGCGCTGGTTTGCTGCCAATCCAGACGGCCGTCTTCCTTGTTGATCATTGGGGCGTAGGTGGATTTTTCGTCGTCTTGCGGCGCCGGGGTGAGTTTGCCCGCCAGGATGTTGTCCAGGTGCACCGCCAACAAATTGGCGCCCAGGAGTGCCAGCCGGTCATGGAGGGAAGCGGCCGTTTCCGTGGGGGAAATCGGCGTGGGCATGCAGGCGTACACCGGCCCGGTGTCCAGCCCCACATCCATCTGCATCAGGCAAACGCCGGTTTCGGTGTCCCCGGCCAGGATGGCGTGTTGGATGGGTGACGCCCCGCGCCAGCGCGGCAGCAGCGAGGCGTGAATGTTGAGGCAGCCATGCGGCGGCAGCTCCAGCACGTGCGGCCGTAAAATCTGCCCAAAGGCCGCCACCACGATGATCTCCGGCTGCCAGTCGCGTAGAGGCTGGGCTGCTTCATCGCTGCGCAGCGATTTGGGCTGGTAGACGAGGATATTGGCGGCTGCGGCGGTGACTTTGACAGGAGACGGCCGTAGCTGTTTGCCGCGCCCGGCCGGTCGATCCGGTTGGGTAACCACACCCACAACTGTTTGTGTTTCGATTAATGTTTGCAGGACGGGCACAGCAAACTCCGGCGTACCCATGAACACAACCTTTGCCATAGCGGCATTCTAACCACGATTTCCCGGTTTGCAAACTTATTGACGTAATGTGCCCACACCCTTACAATGCAGTCATTCACGCGAAGCGATTTGGCAAGCAGCGCTTGATTTGCCAGAATCATAGTTATTGCAATTAGGAGGCAATTCTAAATGAGTGAAGATATTGATGTAACAAACGACAACATGAACGCTATGGGACCATCCGACGACGACAAACTGTGGGCGCTTTTGGCTTATGTGTTTTCCCCACTAGTTCCGATTATTATCTTGTTGATGGAGGATAAGAAGAATCGGCCGTTTTTGAAGGCGCACAATGCACAGGCACTGGCCTGGGGCTTGCTTAGCCTGGTAATTGGCGCTGTAACGTCGTTCTTGTGCGGAATCCCTGGGCTGCTGATGTGGTTTGCTGCCATTTACTGGGGCTGGCAAGCTTACCAGGGCCAACAGGTAACCATTCCCGTCATCACTGACTTGGTGAAGGGGCAGGGCTGGGCCTAACTAGCGGCTCGTTGTTCCAAAAGCTGTACACTTGTAATTTGGAGTCAGCCCTGACATCATTGTCAGGGCTGGTTTTCTTTACTTTGGCGACTTAAAAAGGAGGTTTTTTCAGATGGATGTGGCAAAAGCATTTACTTACATCACCGAGGATGAGCGGTGGGTGGGCAAGATTGGCATCGGCGCCCTCATTTCGCTGTTGTCGTTTTTGATTCTGCCCGCGTTTTTGCTGACGGGATACATGGTGGGCGTCACTCGTAACGTGATGAATGGGGTGAAACGGCCGCTCCCCGAGTGGGAAGATTTAGGCACCCTGTTTAAGGATGGCATCTCCATCGTTTTGGCTTCAATCGTTTACACGTTGCCGTTCTGGCTGTTAATCTGCATTGCCTTTGTATCCACAATTGGTTTTGGCGGTCTGAGTGAAATGACGGAAATCAGTGATGATGCCATCGCTGCGGGCGTATTTGCTACTTACGGATTGGTTGGCTGCCTGACGCTCATCTTTATGCTGGCGCTTTTCTTTATCAGCCCGGCGATTGTGATCCAGTACGTCCGTGAAGGTGATTTGGGCGCCTGTTTTCGGTTTGGTGAAGTGTTGACCATTGCGCGCGAAAACCTGGGCGATATTGTCATTGCCGGATTGACGCCGTTTGCGGCGAGTTTTGTACTTTCGTTGTTGTTTGGTGTGTTAAACATCATCCCCTGCCTGGGTACCATTGCTGCCTTTTTGCTTAGCTTCGCTGTGGCGCCATTATTATCGGCCGTTACCGGCCATCTCTACGGGCAAATTGCGGGCAAAATCGGCGGGGCACCGCCAGAAGAGAAGTTTGCCATGTAGCACGCCGTTGGTCGGCAAGATGTATAAAGAAAAAGCGGCGCATCCGGGGAGGGTGCGCCGCTTTTTGCAAGGGAAGAGGGTTTGTAAGCTAGTTGATATCGGCCTTGTCTGGGAGGGTGCCCTCAGGGAGGGTGTCTAGAACGGCCGTAATCTTATCGGGATTTGGCTGGGGTTCCGCCACCAATGGATAGGGCTGTGTGCCAAACTTGGTCAGCGCTGTCGCCCCCAGGCCAATAAACAGAATCGCCATTGAAATCAGCCCCTCGCCAAAAACAAAAGGAACAGCACCCAGGAAGCCAATTGCAAAGGTGATGGCGGCCGTGCCCAAGGCCGTAGTCATGGCCTGGCTACGGTTTTTCAAGTTCAACCGCTCTGCCAGAAATTGACCGGCCACGTTGCCCACGCTGAACCAGCCCAAAAAGCCCGCGGCGACCGTGCCTAAAATCAATGCCATGATAATGGGAAAGCCCAATATGCCCACACAGACCAAAAGGAGCACAATCGAAACAAGGGCCAATATGCCTACTACAAATGGCATAGAGAAGGCGGTGAGCAGGCCAACGGCCCCACTGGCCAGCGGTTTTTTGCGCAGAGCATCCTCGATGCGCATCATGGGCTGGGGCATCAGGGAAGCGGCAGCGAAGGCCAGCAGACCAAACAACAGGCTGCGCGCCACGGCTGCGGCCGTTCCACCCACAAACCGGCCAAAGGTTGAAGGCCGTTCCACCTCAACGGTCGCTGGTGGCGCAAAATTGGCCGAGGCTGTTAGCTCATTCACGAAGTTAGACACCGTGGCGGGCAGCACCACATCCATGTCGGTACAGGTCAGACTGCTGGCGCCTTCGCCGGAGCTGGTGCCGTTGAACAGCACACAGTCGCCATTGAGAACGGCCGTGTCCGCAGTTTCCATGTTGCCGTTAAAGAGGACGACATCTCCGTTCACCGTTCCAGCAATCGTGGCGTCCCCGTTAAAGATGATGACGTCACCCGTCACGCGAGCGCCATCTTCTAAGACAAAATCTTCATCAAACAAAACCACATCCCCATAAACGACATCCTCGTCGCCAACCACTCGTTGGGCCAGCGGTGACGCCAACACTGCGCTGGTGGGAATGACCAGCAGCAGCAAAAGTGCAAGAAGAAGCAAAAGTCGGCGTTGTGTCTTAAGACGTTGCATGCTTAACTGTTACCTCGCATAGAAACGGCCGTGGGTTGGCTTACCAGCTGTTGGTAAACACCATTCCAGACAAAAACAATCCCGGCCAAAACCAACAACCAGCCCAAAATGGCTGGCTGCTGCATAATTAACTCGCCCAACCCCTTAAACAAGGCCCCGGCCACCACACCAACCAGGCGCACAGCTTCGGCCAACATCTGCTGTGCACCGGCCACAAAGGACGGCTCGCTGAGCATGGGTACAACCGTGTTGGCCGCCCACACCACCAGCAAAATCGGCAGGATGCCGCTCAACAGCAGCAGCACGTAAATAACGCTAATCGCCCAGAGGCGCGCCCGGCGGTTAGGCAGCCGGGCCACGGTGCGCTGGGCAAAGTCTGCTGCCGGGCTGAGCATCGGCGTCTGCCGAAACAGCGTGTCGATGGCCAAGATGGCGTGCCACTCCTGGCGGCATTCAGGACACGCGCGCAGGTGAGATTCCAGCTCGGTATGCTGTTCGGCTGCAAGCTCACCATCGAGCGCGTCCATCATCAACAGGTGATATCGTTCATGTTCCATAATTGACTCCATTGTTTCCAATTTTGTGTATGCGGGCCTTTTGCCCACACCGCCAGCGGAAACAACCTGCTGGCGCGGTTCGTTTTCATACTAATTAATAAGAAAAGCCCATCCCATCAGCTTCCGGTTGCAGCCCCTGGGCAATGCCAATTTCAGCCAGCTGCTTGCGGGCCCGGAATAGACGCGACTTGATGGCGCTAACGGTGGTGTCCATCATTTCAGCAATTTCTTCATAAGAAAGCTCGTGCCAGTAGCGCAGCACAACGGCTTCTCTATACTCCGGGGCCAGCTCGGCCAGCAAAGATTGCACCATTTCTTGCTGCTCGCTTTGCACCAGCTGTGGCTCCGGCGCCGCTGATTTTTCGGACATCAGTGACGGATGCGGGGGCAACGGCTCATCAATTGAGAGCAAGATAGCGCGCCGCTTCCGAATCAGGTCGATACAGTAGTTGGAGGTAATGGAGAGCAGCCAGGTGCTAAATTTATGGTTGGGATTGTAGCTGTCCAACCGTGTGTAAGCGCGAATAAACGCTTCCTGCGCCGCTTCCTCGGCCTCCCCAGAATTATTCAGCATTCGATAGGCTAGGTTAAAGACAGGCCCTTGATATGCCTCAATGATTTTGCCAAAGGCGACTTTATCGCCCCGCCGAGCCTGGTCTAGCCAGACTTGTTCTTCGTTCACTTTTTTCTCCTGCCGCGCTCGACGCGCGTCACTACGCAGTATACCAGGAAAAGTTTCGTTTGCTCTAGCGTGCCCGCTAGCTTGCCCGGCGGCAAATAGGTCGTTACTTTTTATCGTCATGCTTGACAATGCTGAACCCTCTTTTATAATCGAAAGTGCTACAAATCAAAAGGCAATACGTTGATTGGGACGAGTAGTTGCACAATTTGTGCTAGAGAGTGATGGTTAAATGGTTTTAAATTGTCCATTTAGCTGGAAGCCATCATCACCAAGCGGCAATGAAAACCCCCCAAGAGTGATTTTCTGAACGGTCGGGCAAACTTTATTGTTTGCCTATTTAGGGGCAGACCCTTTGGTCTGCCCCCCATATTCTTAAGTAAGAAAATCCGGCTGGCCCCGTTAACGGCCGTAACAAGGGTAATCTGTTATCGGTTATCCGTAGTCAGCAAACACGCCGATTACCATTCACCGCTTACCGCTTACCGAATTTGGGTGGAACCGCGACGCCATCGCCCCAAACAGGGTGATGGCGTTTTTTATTTGAGGAGATTGGAGACTGGAGATTAGAGATTGGTGCAAATCTCCAATCCCCAATCTCCAATCCCAACAGATTTGGAGGACTTTAGAACGATGTCACCACAAAACGACGTTTCTTACATTGAATCAGACCTATACAAAATCCGGCACTCGGCGGCACACGTGCTGGCCGAGGCGGTGCTGTCCTTCTACCCGGAAGCCAAGCTGGCCATTGGCCCGCCCATCGAAGACGGCTTTTACTACGACTTCGACCTGGGCAAAGACGAAAAGGGCAGGCCCAAAACCTTCTCGCCGGAGGACATAGAAAAAATCGAGAATAAGATGAAGGACCTGCTCAAGCAAAATGCCAAGTTTGAGCAGTCCGCCATGTCCATCGAAGAAGCCAGGCAGTTTTTTGCCGACCAGCCGTACAAGCTGGAGTTGATCGATGAGCTGGCGGCGGGTAAGGTAGACGAAAATGGCGAGCCGCTTAGCGAACCGGTCAGCGAAGTGGGTATTTATACGCAGCGCGACTTTGTGGATCTGTGCCGTGGACCGCACGTGGGATTTACCAAGCAGATTAAGGCCAACGCGGTGAAGCTGCTGCGCACGGGTGGGGCTTACTGGCGCGGGGATGAGAAACGGCCGCAGCTGCAACGCATCTACGGCACAGCCTGGGAAAACCGGGTCGAGCTGGAAGAGTATTTGAAGCTGCTCGAAGAAGCCAGGGCACGTGACCACCGGCGGTTGGGCAAGCAGTTGGGGTTGTTCCACATTTCTCAACTGGTTGGCTCCGGCCTGCCGCTGTGGCTGCCCAAGGGTGCGGTGCTGCGTGAAAACCTGGAAGGCTTTTTGCGCCAGGCGCAGCTGGAGCGTGGTTATCTGCCCGTCATCACCCCGCACATTGGCAAGCTGGAGTTGTACATTACCAGCGGTCACTATCCTTACTACAAAGACAGCCAGTACACGCCCATTGACGTAGATGACGAAAAGTTCATGCTCAAGCCAATGAACTGCCCGCACCACATCGAGATTTACAAGAGCGAACCGCGCAGCTACCGTGATTTGCCCCTGCGCCTGGCAGAGTTTGGCACGGTGTACCGCTACGAACAGAGCGGCGAGCTAAATGGCCTGACGCGCGTGCGCGGTTTCACCGTAGACGATTCGCATCTGTTTGTGACGCCGGATCAATTGGAAGAAGAGTTCATCGGTGTGGTGGATTTGATCCAGTACGTGTTTAACACGATGGGTTTTGATGATTTCCGGGCCCGGCTGGGCACAAATGATCCCAACAGTGATAAATACGCCGGTGCGCCGGAGATGTGGCAGCGCGGTATTGCCGCCATCAAGCAGGCAGCGGACAAGGTGGGCATGCGCTATGCGGTGGAAGAGGGTGAAGCCGCCTTCTATGGGCCCAAGCTAGACTTCATTTTCCGCGACGTGTTGAAGCGGGAGTGGCAGCTGGGCACGGTGCAGGTAGACTTTTTGCTGCCGGAGCGGTTTGACCTGGAGTACACCGGTGAAGATGGCCAGAAGCACCGACCGGTGATGATTCACCGCGCCCCGTTTGGCAGCATGGAGCGCTTTGTGGGCATTTTGATCGAGCACTTCAACGGCGCGTTCCCGCTGTGGCTGTCGCCGGTGCAGGCGATGATGGTGCCGATTACGGACCGTCACATCCCGTATGCCAACAAGGTGGCGGCGGAACTGCGGGCGGCCGGGATGCGGGTTGAGGTAGATGCCAGCAGCAACCGCATGAACGCCAAAATCCGTGATGCCCAGCTGCAAAAAGTGCCCTACATGCTTGTCGTTGGTGACAAGGAAGAAGAGGACAACGCCGTCGCCGTGCGCACGCGCGAAAATGAGAATCGTGGCGCCATCTCTGTGGCCGACTTCAAAGCCCAGGCGACTACCTTCATCACTACCAAGTCGATGGAGTTGTGAGCGGCCGTTTCCGGTAATCTGTATCGGTAAACAGTAATCAGTCAGGAAGCCGCTCGTGAGAGCGGCTTTTTTATTTGTAGCCGCGCTTTCATAGCGCGAAAAAGCGAGGGTTGGAATCCTCGGTTACAAAACAGGAGAATCTCATGTCCGAGCAATACGAACAATCGGAACTGTACAAACTGCGGCATACGGCCGCACACGTCCTGGCCCAGGCGGTGTTGGTGCTGTATCCGCAGGCCCGGTTGGGTATCGGCCCGCCCATTGCCGACGGGTTTTATTATGATTTTGATTTGGGAGTGGATGAAAACGGCCGTGCCCACTCCTTCCACCCCGACGACCTGCCCCAGCTGGAAAAGCGAATGCGCCAGATCATCGCGGGCAGCCATTCACTCAACTACCAGCAGGTGTCCGAGGCCGAAGCCCGCCAGCAGTTTGCCAACCAGCCCTACAAGCTGGAGCTGATCGACGAGCTGGCAGACAAAGGCGAGCCGATCAGCGTTTACCAGCACGACAGCTTTGTGGATTTGTGCCGGGGGCCGCACGTGGCCCACACGGGCAAAATTCCCGCCGATGGCCTCAAGCTGATGAGTATTGCCGGGGCTTATTGGCGTGGGGATGAGAAACGGCCGCAGCTCCAGCGCATCTACGGCACGGCCTGGCCCAGCAAGCAGGAACTCAAAGAACATCTGGCCATGCTCGAAGAAGCACGGAAGCGGGATCACCGGCAATTGGGACGTGAGCTGGAGATCTTCATTTTGGACGAAGACATCGGCCCAGGGCTGCCGCTGTGGCTGCCCAATGGCAACATCCTGCGCGAAGAATTGGAGAAGCTGGCCCACGAGATGGAAGACAAAGCCAGCTACCAGCGTGTCTCCACGCCGCACATTGCCAAGGATTCACTCTATCTGCAAAGCGGCCATCTGCCCTACTACGAAGATGAGATGTACCCGCCGATGGAGCGGGAAGGCGGCCGTTATTACCTCAAACCAATGAACTGCCCCTTCCACCACAAGATCTACGCCAGCAAGCCGCGCAGCTACCGCGATCTGCCCCTGCGCCTGAGTGAATACGGCATGGTCTACCGCTACGAACAAAGCGGCACGCTGATGGGCCTGCTGCGCGTGCGCGCCGCCCAGCAAAACGACGCCCACATCTACTGCGCAGAAGAACAGCTAGAAGAAGAATTTATGGCCGTCATTGATCTGTACCGCTACTACTTTTCCCTGTTTGGCATTGAAAAGTACGTGATGCGCCTGAGCAAGCACAGCAAAGCAAAATTGGGCATCAAGTACGTAGACAACGAGCCGATGTGGCTGAAAGCGGAAAGCCTGGTGCGCGAGGTGATGCAAAAGCACGCTGTACCCTTCGTGGAGGCCGAGGATGAGGCGGCCTTTTATGGCCCCAAAATTGATGTGCAGATTTGGAGCGCCATCGGTCGTGAGTTTTCGCTGGCGACGAACCAGCTGGATTTCGGTGTGCCACCGCGCTTCGACCTGACGTTTACGAATCAACGCGGCGAACAGGAAACGCCGTGGTGTATTCATCGCGCGCCGCTGGGTGCCCATGAGCGGTTCATTGGCTTTTTGATTGAGCATTACGCGGGCAACTTCCCGGTCTGGCTGGCCCCGGAGCAGGTGCGGGTGATTCCCATCACGGACGAGCAAAACGGGTATGCAGAGCAGGTGGCCGCTCAGCTGAAAGCCAGCGGCGTACGGGTCCAGGCGATGCTGGAGAGTGACCGGATGCAGGCCAAAATCCGCGCCGCCCAGCAGATGAAGGTGCCGTACATGCTGGTTGTGGGCGAGCGGGAAGCGGCGGCGGGCACGGTGTCGCTGCGTAAGCGGGATGGCTCACGGCAAAATGGATTGTCGCTGGCGGCGTTTGCGGCGCTGGTGCAGGAGAAGATTGCCTGCCGGGATGGGGATTTGTGAGGGTGGAACGGCCGTTCCCTTTTAGCTGGTTGAGAAACGGCCGTTTACCACCAAACTTATGCTAAAATGCAAGCGTTCCAAATGACAAAGCAAGCGGCCTGGCGTGCCGCAGCCAGTTGTGGTCTTGCGCTTGTCGAGGACCGCGCCCCAGCAAGGGATTCTAAAGAAATGAAGGTCAACAAAAAGTATCTAATATATAGCATTATCATTGCTGTGGTCCTAATCGCAATCATTTTATTGCGAATCTGGTATTTGCATATTTTATCTTATGGGGTCATAGATAACTCTGAAAATTTCTCCCTTACATGGACACTCTCGAATGTAGAACTCGATACTGTATACGGGCAAAGAGCAGATGGGAGTGCAGTCTTTATGCTCATCCAAAATGAAAGTCTTGTATTTGTAGAAAACCAACGTTTTGGAGACCATCTTTTAAAAAGCCTAAATTTGCAAAATGGAGATACGCTCTGGCAGACAAATATAAAAAACAATGGACGCGTCCTCGCGATAGTAAATGATTCAGAACAAGTTTATATTGGATATACTCAATCTTCTGCCGGTTCCGATGCTTCTACTCGGGGATCCATAACTGTTAATGCTTATGACTTGATGTCTGGTGAACTTTCCTGGTCGAGTAACTATGAAGGGATTTCAGGTATTTCAGAGATGATTCTAACAAACTCGATAATTGCTATATCTGGTAGCAGTGGTCACGGAGCCTTTTTTGGTGACTTTTTGATTGATGCAATCACGGGCAAAATTATCTCTTCCAACTTATCAGAAGTACCGATAATTCAAGATGCTGATCCCGTCAATTTTCTTCAAAGTGAGAGAATTACGGATGACATTTATGTGATTCGGACAACAAAAAACAGGATTTATGCTATTAATTCGACCAATAATGTTGTTCTCTGGCAGATAGACGAAGCAAATGTAGCCAGTAATTTTTCTCTTAGCAACGGTGTTGTGCATTTTTTAACAGGAAATGCAGAATTGAAGGCTTTAGATGCGGAGACAGGTGAAATAATAGGAAGTATCATATTTAAACCAGCCTATCTCTCACGAGAATATCCTCTGAGGCATCATGTTAGCACTTTTAATGATGTGATAGTAATGTACATAGGGTTCGTTCGTTAACAACTTTGGATATTGGGTAAAATAGCCGCCAATCAATTTAGCCAATTGGAGGCCATATGACCGTAATCCATCAATGTGAATGTGCGATTTGTCAGCAATCTGAATCTCATCCAGAACAGGCGCAACATCAACGAATGAACTTGTTTATGAGCCGCCTCGATGAACAACAACGCCGCTGGTATGCCGCACTTGAAGCCCAAAAATTGGGTCACGGCGGAACGACGCTGATAGCCAGGATAACCGGGCTATCTGTGGAAACCATTCGGCGCGGTCGATATGAATTAGACAACGATTTGGCGGACCGACCCGTTGACCGGGTACGCCAGGCCGGGGTGGTCGTCAAGCAGTTGAAAAAAACGCCGTCCATTACCACCGCCCTCCAAGAAGTAATTGATGATGACATTGCTGGCGACCCGATGGTTGACCACAAATGGGTCCGTCGTTCTCTGCAATATTTGGCCCAGGCCCTGGTTAAACGGCGTTTTCGGATTGGTCCGACCACTGTGCGCCGTTTGTTGAAGAAACTGAACTATCGCTTGTTCGGCAATTGTCAAAGTCTGACACCCCGGCATCCTGACCGAGATAAGCAATTTCGCTTCATCCGCCGGGTGAAGAAACTATTCCTGACCGCAGGTTGGCCGGTTATCAGTGTCGATACCAAAAAGAAGGAGTTGATTGGCAATGTCAAAAATGCCGGACGTATTTGGGAACAAGCGCCCACATTGGTTAATGCCCATGACTTTCTTTCTGAAGCAATGGGTCGGGCAACACCGTACGGCATCTATGACCTGGTCCATCAGCAAGGCTCTGTCTATGTCGGCACTTCTTATGATACGCCTGAATTCGCTGCTTATGCCATTGCCCAGTGGTGGGCTGACCCCGACCGCCCTCGCTTTGCCCGCGAAGACAAACTGCTCATTCTCTGTGATGCCGGAGGCAGCAATAATTGCCGTTACTGGCGCTGGAAAATCGAGGTGCAAAAGCAACTGGCTGACGCGTTTGGCATTGAGGTGATGATTTGTCATTATCCCACCGGGGCCTCCAAATGGAATCCCATTGAACACCGGCTCTTCAGCGAGATTTCCAAGAATTGGGCGGGTAAACCTTTACGCTCTTTTCAGACCACACTCAATTACATTCGGGATACCACAACGGAAACGGGGCTGAAGGTCCAAGCGTGCCTAGTTGAACGGGTCTTTGATAAAGGGATCAAGTATGACCCTGACGAACGGGACAACCTCAATTTACAGCGTTGTCGTACCTGTCCTACTTGGAACTATATCCTTCAACCACAGGTTTGTTCTGGATGATATTCGATTGTTAATGTCCAAAGTTATTTTTGATTGAACCCATAGAGGGTAGTTCACAACTTCAAGCATGGAGATATCGATGACAAAGGCAGCCCCCTGCTGTGCAAGGTCTTCCTGAGTTGCTGTGGCCAGGCGTCCTAGCCGTGCCACTTTCCAGTCTGAATGGATCGTGTGGTAAGTATCCTTTCATCCCCAGCGCGGTTGAAGAACGCGGGATGGAGGTTTGTGAGTCTGGCCATAATTGACATCGGCAGATGTAGATGTATACTGTATACATCTATTTTCAGCCAACGTGTCATACCCACACAGGCGGGTATCCATTAAGTGCCAAAGGAAGATGGATTCCCGCATTCGCGGGAATGACAATTTAAGTGCAAGATGTATTGAAGAGGGAGCAGTCTGATGAGCGAAAAAATGGTGCGAACGCAGGTGTATTTGCCGCAAGAGATTTACGATCAGCTCAAATCCCGCGCCGATGAGGAAGGGGTGACGATGGCGACCCAAATTCGGGAGGCGCTGGCTGAGTACGTGGTGGAAAAGCCAAAAAAGAAAGAGCACATTCTCACAGAAGATGACCCCATCTGGCAGCTCATTGGCATTGGCAAAGGTGGGCCGCCGGACGGGTCTGTGAATCATGACAAATATATCTACACCAGAGATTGGGACCCTGAAGATGAGGCCACTGCATGAATCTCTTTGTAGACAGCAGCGGCTGGATAGCGCTTTTCGGAGATAGAGACAAGTTTCATCCACAAGCGGTTGCGGCTTACCGGGGGTTAACAAATCAACGGCTCAATTTATTGACCACAGATTATGTTTTTGATGAGACGGTGACTTTTTTGCAGAAACATTACGGTACGGCCGTTGCCAAACAGTGCGGTCAAGCCATTTTAACGGCACCTTACATCAAGCTGCTGTTTGTTGACAATGAAATTTGGCAAGCGGCCTGGGAAATGTTTCAATCTTATGAAGATAAGCAGTGGGCGTTTACGGATTGCACCAGCTTTATTGTGATGCAGCAGCAGCAGGTGTGGCAGGCGTTTAGCTTTGACCAGCACTTTGAGCAAGCCGGTTTCCGGCTGTGGCCGGGAACGGTGGGGTAAGCTGGCGTGTTTCGGGCTTGGCTTTAACCGGCTGAATTTTTCTGTTAACGTGAAGGGATGTTGATTATGCCAGGTGGCCTTTGTGCCCCAGGTCAAAGGATGCCCGGCCCAACGTCAAACGTCGTCGGTTCTCAAAAATCTCTGTGGTCTTTGGGGCAAAACTTAATTGATGGGGAGTTTGAAGGTGAAGGTGCTGCCCACGTTTTCTTCGCTTTGCACGCTGATCTCGCCGTTGTGGGCTTCAATGAGGCTCTTGACGATGGCCAGTCCCAGGCCGGTGCCGATGGCCAGGTGGCGGTGGCCCTTAACGCGGCTGTAGCGGTCAAAGATGGTGGGCAGCTCGTCGGCCGGAATGCCGTAGCCGTTGTCTTCCACTACAAAGATGGCGTAACGGCCGTTCACCTCCGTCTTCACCGAAACAAGGCCGCTTTCTGGGGTGTACTTCAGCGCATTGGAGATCAGGTTCAGGATCACGCGCCGAATCTTGCTCATGTCCGCCTTCACTATGATGGGCGACGGAATCTGGTCGTAGTTGAGGGTGATATTCTTTTCCAGCGCCTGGGTTTCGAGAGATTCGGTTGTGTTTTTGACCAGCAGCGCCAGGTCAAAGCTGGAGGTTTCCAGCAAAATCGGCACGCCGGATTGCAGCTTTTCTAGTTCCAGGATGTTGTTCACAATCTCTAAAAGCGTATCCTGGCTGTTTAAGATCACCTTGGCAATCTTCGTCTGCTGGTCGCGCGTCAGCTCGCGGTCGCGTAAAATGCTGCCATAGCCGCGGATGCTGGTCAGCGGTGTGCGCATATCATGAGTCAGCACGGCCAGGAAGGAATCTTTTTCTTTGTGCAGCGCTTCCAGCTTGTGGTTGGCATCGGCCAGAGCCTGGGTGCGCAGCGTGACCATCTCTTCCAGCTTCTCCATTTGCTTTTTGGCGTTGTTAACCGTCACCCGGAAAGAGTAAGCCGACAAGATAATGGGCAGCACAAAAATGGCCAGCCCCAGCAGGCCAAACTGAATGACGGCCAGGGTAATCAAGCCGCCGCCGATGCTCATCACCAGTACGTTCATGGGGATAGCCCAACGATTCTCGCGCCAGACTTCCTTCGGTTTTACGCCGTTGGCCAGGAAAATGATGATTGAAAGCAGCCAGAAATTGACTTGATCGCCCACTATGGCGCCAATAAACCAGGGGATGGCATCCAGGACAAAGTTGCCGCTGCCGAGTACCTGCCTAAAGAAAACAAAAACTACCCCGGCGGTAAAAATGGAAACCCCATGAATGCCGCTGTTGACCCCTAGCCGTTCCAACTCGTGATACCAGTCGCGGTTTTTGAGGCGCAGACTGAGCAGCCACAAACCCAATTCAGCAATGGCAGCGGCCATACCAGCAGCCACCGGACCATACAAACCGGCAACGGCAAAACTAATGGCGCCACTAACCGAAACGCTCACGTTGCCGCCAACCAGGTACGTCATGGTGCTTTGTGTGGCGATAGCGAAAAACAGCAGGAGGAGGAGAATGGAAGGATTTTCGTATTTGGGGAACAAAATGAGGCCCCAAACCACAATAAAAAGACCGGCCACAGATAGAATCGCAGAGTAAAACTGGCGCGTGTTGCGCAGGCTTACTTGCCGTTGAGGCACTTCTTTCTCGTCTGGTTCATCAATCGCAGCGCTCATTTCCCACTTACTGTAACGGATTTCGGGACCGAATGACATAGGAGAAAAAGGTGAACCGGGTTCTACCCCATAAATAGAGAGTGAATTTATTGTGCACCGTCTACACCTGGTAGAGAGCGTCGTCTGCCCTGAACCAATGGACAGGTGCGGCAGAAGCAGGGGAAGCTATAATTTGGAAAGGAAGTAAGGCAATGATTAAGTAAACCGAAACAAGTTTTCGGAATTTAATAATTGTGGCATCATAGAGAGATGCCTAAAAAAATTGACTACACTTTAACAACTGAATCACTCGCGATAATCGAACAAGCCATCAAAAACCATGATGACCTCCGCGTTCGCCAACGGGCAACCATTATTCGGATGCTGCATTTAGGGCAAAAGCCGCAGGAAATCGCTGAACTCCTGTCGATACAGCCGAGTAAAGTCTACTATTGGCATCAGCGGTGGCGAGCGGAAGGGCTAGAAGGGTTAGCCGACAGGCCCCGCTCTGGTCGTCCCCAAGCGGCTGACGCGCAGTACCGGCAACGACTGGCCCAAGTCATCGAACAAGACCCGCACGATTTAGGGTATGCCTTCACAGTTTGGGATAGCAAACAGCTAATAGCCCATTTAGAAAGGAAACTGGCGTGCGGGTTACCGAGCGCACCTTCCTCAATATCTTGGCCGAAGAAGAGTATGTTTATCGACGACCGAAGCATACATTGGACCCACTCCAGGACAAAGTGGTCAAAGCCAGAGCTGAAGCCACGCTGGAAATGCTTAAAAAAAGCTGAACGAGCCGAAATCGAACTATTCTTTGTGGACGAAACGACCCTGAGACTGCTGTGTAAGCTGGTCAAATGTTGGATGAAGCGGGGGCGACAGAAACGGGTACCTGCCCCTGGCCCGGCCAAGTGGCATCACCTATTTGGTGCTTACAATTGGCGCACTGATGCAGTCATTACCATGCCCGCCGAGAAGAAAAACACACAATCCTTCTGTCTCTTCATTCAACTATTGATGGCTTCGGCTCCATCAGATCGCCCCGTTGTGATTGTTTTGGACAATGCTTCCTACCATCACAGCTATGTCTCTGAGGCCCTGCTGGCCTTTTATGAAAATCAGGCAACGGTTTTCTGGTTGCCGCCTTACTGTTCAGACCTCAATCCGATTGAGCGGTTTTGGCGGCACCTGAAAGACAAAGCCTGTGCCAACCACTTGTTCGAAACGATTGCCGAAATGATTCATTCAGTTGATAAGGTGCTTACCATTCAGAACGATTTGTCTCATGCTGAAAGGTTTTTATTTACGAAAACTTTTTGCTGACTACTTAATATTTTGCTGTTTACTGTGAGGCTGGCGCTGTTGGTTTTGACAAATGTGTAGGCCCTCACTACAATGAAAATGAGGCGGATTCTGATTTTCCACATTGCCTGCCTCAACACCTCAGCAGTTTGACTACTGACGTCTTTATTCATTCCACATTTAAAAAAGGAGAAAAATGATGGCTTTTGAATTACCCCCACTGCCATATGCTGAAGATGCATTGGAACCACACATCGATGCGCGGACTATGTCGATTCATCATGATAAGCACCATGCTGGCTACACCAACAACCTGAATTCTGCTTTAGAGGGACACGCCAATCTGGCTAACAAGTCGATTGAGGAATTGTTAGGTGATTTGAACAGCGTGCCGGAATCTATTCGTACGGCCGTACGCAACAACGGCGGCGGCTATGCCAACCATTCCCTGTTTTGGAACATCATGAGCCCCAACGGCGGCGGCCAGCCCAGCGGCGAACTGGCCCAGGCGATCAACGATGCGTTTGGCAGTTTTGACGCTTTTAAAGAGCAGTTTAGCAAGGCGGCCGGCACCCGTTTTGGCTCTGGCTGGGCCTGGCTGTATGTCGATGGCAGTGGCAATCTGGCTGTTGGCTCTACCCCCAACCAGGACACACCTTTGATGGAAGGCAACACGCCCATTCTCGGCCTGGATGTTTGGGAACATGCTTATTACCTGAACTATCAGAACCGCCGTCCCGATTACGTCAGCGCCTGGTGGAACGTTGTGGATTGGGGTGCTGTTTCCCAAAATTACGCCGCAGCAAAATAACAGGTTCCCCACCGTAAATTCCCTGAAAAAGGACAGCCTTAGCGCTGTCCTTTTTTGTTGAGTTATGGGCTGCTTTTCTTATAGCCGAAACAATTGACAAAGCAGTTTAGTGTGGCTAGAATGAACCCATTGACCCACCCGTCAATTAACAATTGGAAATCGACTCCATTCTCGTCTGGGTTGGGAATCAATCAAAGAAAAGCCAATCCTGCACCTGTAATTGGCCGAAGTTTTACCGGGTTGATTTCTAAACAAAACGGCCGTTTACAATTCCAACAAAACCTTCTATTCAAAGCAAGGAGAGATTTATGACCCATATAGTGACCCGTTTATGTTTGCGCGACACCGCTTGCGTAGATGTATGCCCGGTAGAATGTATGGTCTTGGGGAAGCCGGAAGAAGAATGGCCCTGGCTTTATATTGACCCCGATACCTGCATTGACTGCGGTGCCTGTGTTCCCGAATGCCCCTACGAAGCCATTTTCCCAGAAGAAGAAGTTCCCTTCGATTATGAAGCACCTGCCGGGGTATGGATTGCCAACACCAAGGCGCTTTTGCCAGATGGCGCTCCCTTCTCTGGGGAAGTCGATGGCCACCAGGTTAACCTGAAGAACGCCAAGCAGCTTTCCGGCGGCGAAATTTTGGACCTCACCGAGGATATTCCACCGAATTACGATTTCTACTCTGAAGGACCAGGCTACGACGCCCTCGATTAACTTAATGAGTGAGACCTGCTGAAAGCCGCAGCAGGTCTTTCTTTTAAAAAGCCGAATTAGCTTTCTGGCGCGTAATTGCAAAAGTGGCTGATTCGGTTTTTTTGTCTTTTCGATACTTGATGCGAGGTAACTATGAGTGATTACCGTGTAGAAAAAGATTCTTTAGGAGAAGTACATGTACCCGCTGCTGCCTATTGGGGCGCGCAAACGCAGCGTGCCATCCACAATTTCCCCATCACTGGCCTGAAGCCTTACCCGGCGTTTGTCTGGTCGATGGCGGTGATTAAGCGGGCGGCGGCCGAGGTGAATTCTGACCTGGGCTTGTTCCAGGACAAACAGGTAGGAGACAAGACGGTCTCAGGCGATGCCATGGCCCAGGCGATTATGATGGCGGCCGATGAGGTCATTGACGGCCGTTTCACCGACCAATTTGTGGTAGACCCGATTCAGGCTGGGGCTGGGACCAGCCACAACATGAACATCAACGAGGTGATCGCCAACCGGGCCAATGAGCACCTGGGGTTTGGCCTGGATGCCGCGCCCAAGCCGGTGAATCCTAACGACCATGTGAACATGGCTCAATCCACCAACGACACCATTCCCACGGCCATTCGCCTGGGCTGCCTGTGGCGGCTGGATGAACTGCTGGCGTCGCTGCAAACGCTGGCGGGCGCCTTTCATGGTAAGGCACTTGAGTTTGATGATGTGGTGAAAAGCGGCCGTACCCACCTGCAAGATGCCGTACCGGTGCGCCTGGGCCAGGAATTTAGCGCCTATGCCCGCGCCGTAGAGCGCGATCGGGAAAAGATTGCTCAGGCTGCCGACGGGCTGCGCCGTTTGGGCATCGGTGGGACGGCAACTGGCACTGGCCTGAACGCCCACACCGAATACCATCGTCGCATGGTGGCCACACTCAGCCGTCTGACTGGGCTGGAACTGCACGAGTCGGACAATTTGTTTGAGTCGATGCAGAGCATGGCCGATGCGGTGCACTTCAGCGGGGCGCTGCGCACGCTGGCGCAGGACCTTACCCGTATTGCCAACGATTTCCGCCTGCTCTCTTCTGGTCCCAGCACAGGGCTGGATGAGATTCGCCTGCCTGCCGTGCAGCCTGGTTCATCCATCATGCCCGGCAAGGTAAACCCGGTGCTGGCCGAGATGCTAAACATGGCCATGTTCCAGGTGATGGGCAACGACCTGACCGTGATGATGAGCGGCCAGGCGGGCCAGCTAGAGCTGAACGTGATGATGCCGGTGATGGCCTACAACCTCTTCCAGAGCATGGACATTATCATTAATTCGGTGAATGCGTTTACCGAAAAATGTGTGGTGGGTCTGAAGGCCAACGCGGAAAAGGCGAATGGCTGGTTGGCCAAAAACGCCATTTTGGTAACGGCACTGAACCCCGTGATTGGTTACCTGAAGGGCGCCGAAGTGGCCAAGGAGGCGATGGCTACCAACCGCACCGTGCGTGAAGTGGTGATCGAAAAGGGTTATCTGGAGGCGGAAGAAGCAGATCGCTTGCTGAATGTGCGTGCGCTCACGGATGGTGGTATTCAGAAATAACGGATATTGCGTCTAATTTATGAAAGGGTCGCCGTGCAGCGGCCCTTTTGTTTTCTCTCACAGGCTGATGTTGACGATTGAACGGCCGTTGCTAAACCAACTTCTAAAACACCTTCAAAATTGCTACCCGCTGGAAGGGTGTGGCTTGCTGGCGGGGGACGAAGAGACGGGGGGGGTGACGGCCGTTTACCCCATCGAAAACAGCCTGCACAGCCCCACCGCTTACGAGATGGATCCCACGCAGCAAATCCAGGCGATGCTCGACCTGGAAACGCACGGCTGGCAGCTGCTGGCCATCTACCATTCCCATCCCCAAGGCCCAGAAGTGCCTTCTGCCACCGATGTGGCTCTGGCCATGTACCCAGATGCGATGTATGTCATAGTTTCGCTGCAAAAACGCGCCGGGCCCGTGGTACGTGCCTTCCGCATAGACGGCCAGGTTGTTGTTGAGCAATCTATGAGGGTTGTGTAACCATCTGGCGAAAATTGTGTTTAATACGGGTGAAATAAACGAAGCGGTTTGTCCGCAGGAAGAGCAGCAAGTCGAGCAGAGGGGCAAGAAAAAATTCCTACTATTTCCAACTAATGGGCTGTTTCTGGAGCACCACAAAAGGGTTAAAATCCAGGGAACAGTTCAGCCGAAGCATAAAGCCCCCATGTTATTGGCAAACATGCGATTCGGCGCAGGCCTCATCTCTGCGAATCTCTGTCCGTAAAAGCTAAGTTAAGTCCGTTGAAGTTAACATTTGGCCTTTACACAACACGATATCGAAACAGAAAACACGGAGAGGAACAAAACAGATGATTATTTTTTATTTTCTCGTAGCGGCAGTGATTGGTTATCTGTGCGGGGCTATTCCGTTTGGCTACCTGTATGTACGCCTGGTGAAGGGAGAAGACATCCGCACAATTGGCAGCGGCCGTACCGGTGGGACCAACTCTCTGCGGGCGGCGGGCCTGGGAGTTGGGCTGGCCACCTCCTTCAGCGATGTGGGCAAAGGCGCCCTGGGCATTATTTTGTCTCGCTGGCTCCTGGCCAACCAGATGAGCCCGGAGCTGCTGCCCTGGGCTCTGGCCACGGCTGGTGTCATGTCGGTGATTGGGCACAATTGGTCTGTGTTTATGGGTTGGCGCGGTGGGGCTGGCACGGGTCCAAATGTGGGTTGGGGCACCGCACTGTGGTGGCCCATGCTGCCTATTGCCATCGTGGTGATGGTGGGTATGCTGCTGGGCATCGGCATGGCTTCTGTAGCCTCACTTACCATGGGCGCCATTATCGCCGTTGTATTCCTGGTTTTGTATATCGCTGGAGTGCCCCCATTTGATGGAACCGTCGCCTACATCGTCGGTGGCATAGTGGCCTTTGCCATTGTGGCCTGGGCACTGCGGCCCAACATCAAGCGGCTGCTCAACGGCACCGAACGGGTGGTTGGCCCCCGTGCCCGCCGCCTCAAACGTATGCAAGAAGCGAAGAATGGTAATTGAGTAATTGGGTAATTTATGAGCCAGGCGAATCGTAAAACTAAGCGGTTCCACCGTTGCAAGCTACCCGCGTTTTCGACTTTGCTATCGGGGCAAACACCCCCTAACGAAATAGGGTTTCAATCTTCACATCTGCAAATTTGGTACAACAATACAGAAGAAAGTTGGGTGGGTGACGGCGAACGGCCGCATAAGCACCTTCTTAGCGATGAATGTTTTGTTGTGATGCGTGGTGCACTCGTGGTTGAAGTTGAGGGAGAGCGTTTTACCATCGGTCCGCGAGAGTATTGCTGCTTCCCCGCCGGCCTGTACCACGCAATTATTGAGGTTCACCCACCAGTAGAAACCTTGATGATTCGAGCTCCCTCGGTAGCAGATAAAGTTTATGAAGAAGATGACTATGACGATTAATTGCCAGAGTACAATTTTGGAAACATTACCCAATTACTCAATTACCCAATTACCGGCCTTTTATCCTCCACCTTTTGTCAAAACTTCATAGTGCATTAACCCCATTGCGTCGATCTGCACGTTGTTGACGCTGTTGACCGAGATGGCGATGCGCGGCTCCTGCAGCAGGTCCAGCGTGGGGAAGTCCTGAGCCCACAGCTGCTGAATGTCATCGTAGATGGCCAGGCGGGCGGTGGGATCGATTTCCTCGTCGGCGGCCTGGATGAAGGCGGTCATGGCGGTGCTTTCATAGTTGGGGCAGAAGGTGGCGCTGGTGACAAAGATATCAGTCCAGGCGCTCGGGTCCGGGTAGTCTACGGGGCGGCCGGGACTGGGCCAGCCCAACAGGTAGGCGGGCAGGTTACATTCGCCTATCTGGCCGATAAACTGTTCAAACGGGGCGCCGGTAAGCGTGACCTGGAAGACGCCGGTTTCTTCGAGCTGGCTTTGCAGGGCGGCAGCATAGGCAGCTTCCACGGCACTGTAACGGCCGTCATCCACATACCACAGCTCAATTGCCAGCGGCACCGATTGGCTGTATCCCTCTTCCAGCAGCAGCGAACGCGCCAGGGGCAGGTTGCGCTGCGGCAGCACAGGCAGATGACCCGGCACCGTGTCGGGGATGGGGCTGTAAAGCGGCTGGCGGCTGCCGTTGAAGACAGTGCTGGCCAGCGCGTTGCGGTCGACCGAAAGAGCAAATGCCTGGCGCACCTTGGCGCTGTCCCACGGTTCCTGTTCCTGGTTGAAGATGAGGTAGCTTTTAAACGCCGCCGGGCCGGTCCACGCTTTGTAGTCGGGCAGGCCATCGCCGTTGCTGTCGGTGGTTTGCAGGGCGGTGAAGTCGCTGTAGGGCAGGCCGGTCCAGGCAATGTCGATGGATTGGAACTCTTCGAGGGAGCGGCGCATAACGGCCGTATCATCCTGGAAACGAAGCAAGATGTTCTCGAAGGCTGGCGTGGGGCGGCCAGGCCATTCCGGGTTGGCGCGCAGGCGCATTTGCTCACCCGGCGTCCAGCTGACGATGGTGTATGGTCCAAGTCCACCGCAGCTGCTCAAATCGTCCTGCACTTCGCTGTAGCATTCGTTGCTGATGGGGAAATAAGGCGGCGTGGCCAACAGGCTGAAGAAAGTGGCGTCTGGCTCTTGCAGAACAAACTTTACGGTGAACTGATCGATTACCTGGACGGCATCCTCGTCGGCAAAGCCATCGTCGTTGCTGTCTCTGAGATAGCCGTTGACCCAGAAGTTGCCCAGGCTGCGTGCCCGGTCGATGGACCACTTCACGTCTTCAGCAGTGAACTCGCTGCCGTCGGGGAAGCTGAGGCCGCGCCGCAGGCTGATGGTGTACTCCAGCTTGTCTTCGGAGATGAGCGGCGGGCTGCTGGCCAGCAGCGGTTCCAGGGTGCTGTCGGCGGTGAAGCCGTACAGACCGCTCATGGTGTTGATTTTGATTTCCCAACTGGTGAGGTTGGAGAAGCGTGCCGCCGGATCCATATCGCTGGGATTGCCCACCACGCCGATGACCATTTCATTAGGCGAGGCGACCACACGAGGTTCACCAGGGGTGAGTGTGTCTGAAGGCAGCAGCCAGGCCACGGTGAGGCGGTCGATATTGCCCGCGGTTTTTACGGCCGTAATCGCCTCATTCAACTTTTCTAGCAGGTCGGTATTGTTTTCCGACACGGCGATGCCGTACGCTTTCTGGCTGATCCACGCGTCACGGCCGCTGCCGCCCACTACTTTGAGCTGATCGCTGTAGGTCTGGCTGAAGTAGTCGGCCACGTAGCTGTCGGTGATAACGGCCGTAAGCGATTCATCCACCAGTGCTTGCAGCGTCTCGACGCTGTTGCTGTAGCCATTGCGCAAATCGGCCTCGTTTACGCCCACGAGGGTGCGGGCCACCTGTTCGGCCTCGCTGTTTTGCACCACGCCAACAGCCATGCCGGGCTGCAAATCCTGGTAGCTGTTCAGGCGATCCTCATCTGCCAGGACCACCAGCACCTGGCCCACCTCCAGGTAGGGCTGGGTGTAAGCGATGCCGGGCCGCGGTTCCTGGGGGATCACCAGGCGAGACATGGCGGCATCGAAGTCGCGGCCAGGCGTGCTGGCCAGGTTTTCCAGCACCCCTTCGGCGGGCGTAACGACAAATTCATAGTCCAGGTTGGTTTCAACGGCGATGTTTTCCATCAGGCGGCTGAGAAAACCATCGAGGTCACCAAACTGGTCAAACTCGGTGAAGGGGGGCAGCGGGGCGTCGGTGGCGATGACGATAAAATCTTGCTGGCTGGGCGGCAGGCTGGCCTCTTCGGTGGCGGCGGTGGTGGGCGTGGGGGGGAGGGGAGGTACGGCCGTTTCTTCCCCATCACCGGCACAGGCCGCCAGCAGCAAAACAGTTGTAAGCAAAACCAATAGTCGTTTCATGACGGGGGAGTATAACAACTGGCCGATGGCTGACAAGGCATGGGCGAGCCATTTACGGCTTCTTTCAGCAGTTGATTAAAATCCTTTCTCGTGGGATGATCTTTGGAAACTGCGCAGGTAAGCGACTCGTTTGAAGCAAAAAGCGTTTGCGCAGATGCAGATTAGTTTTAGAGCAGGGAGCGCTTTATGCCCCAAGAAGATTTCGACGAGACAAATATGAAGCCTGAGTGGCGCTCACAGTGGCCGGTTGTGGTGGCCTTTTTATTGATCCTGGGTGGCTTTTTGGCATTAGCCAGCCCCCTGGCTGTCGCGAACATTCGTTCCTCAGATTGGGATCAGCGGGATTATTTGAAAATTGCGTTGTGGGTTTCTGAAGGGGGCGCGTTTACAGATAGTAACCGCAATCCTCTTTATCCGCTGCTGCTGGTCCCCTTTGCCAGCGAGGAGATCGCTTTTTTTACCTCGGCCAAACTTATTTCGATGCTGCTTGGGCTGCTCGGATTGGGTGTTGTGTTTGGTGTTGGCTGGCGGGTTGTTGGACGGGGTGGGGCACTGCTTGTGATAGGGCTGTTGGCGGTAACGGCCGTTTACCTGGAAGCTTCTGCCTATGTTAACGTGGAGGTTCTTCTGGTGACGCTGTTTGTCACTGCCTGGTATGCTGGGGCCAGGGCGCTTGTCGCCCAGGCGCCAGCGCGTTGGTTTGCCCTGGCTGGTGTGCTGGCCGGGCTGTGTTATCTGGCTAAAGGCACCGGCTTATTATTGGTACCGATGATGTTGGGAACGCTTATTTTACAGCCGTTTACCCAATTTGCGGCCCAATCCCGGTGGCGCTGGCTGCGTCAGCCTGGGAGCTGGTTGTTTTTGGCTGCATTTGTCCTGGTTGCTGCCCCTCTCTGGCTCTATAACCTGCGTACGCACGACAGCCTGCTGTACAATATCAATACGACCCATTACATCTGGCTGGACAGCTGGGAAGAAAGCTATGTTTACCCAGGCGATCCCCTGCCCACGTCAAGCAGCTACCTGCAAACGCACACGATAGCGCACATGGCGGAACGCCTGTGGAACGGTCTTGGGCTGCTGCCAAACCAGTGGTATGAAGCGGTACGGCCGTTTTTCTTTTCAGATGCGCTGGGGTGGGGAACGGCCGTCACCGCTATAGGTTTAAGTATGGTGGTACTGGTCGGCTGGACGACAAGGAAAAAACGGCCCGCCCTTTGGCCCGTCTATCTTTATACCTTGCTTGGCATTCTGGCCTCTGTTCTATTGTTTAGCTGGTACCATCCCATTAGCGATGGCCCACGCTTTGTTTTGCCGTGGACAGCAATCATGTTTATGGGTGCTGTGTGGTGGTTTAAAGAGTTCATCCCGCTGCACTGGTCTCGCCTTTTAGACCAGGTTATACATTTCCCGGTAGGTGTCGCATTTTTGCTCATCCTGGCCCTGAACTGGCGGGAAGCTGGAACGCTGTCGGGTATTTACTCTCGGGACCAACAAGCCAATGAATCGTCTGTGGCCGTTATGAATCTGGTAAAACAGCGCACGCCAGCCGGAGGGATGTTTATTCTGGGGCCGACTCATGCTCAGGCAGAATGGCTGGCTCATGACAGGCACGTTCAGGCTATACCCCACGCCCGACCCAATTGGGCCTCTTTTCAGACGCTGCTGCTGAACGAAAACGTGACGACGGTGGTTCTTGATGAGGAGAGCTGGCAGCGCAGGCAGCAGTTGTTGGGGGAATTTTGGGAATTGACTGCGGAAGGATTGAGAGCAGAAACGCTGCCTCCGGGATGGACCCTGTTGGCGCCAGATGCATTTCCGTGCAGAACATGCGTCTTTGGTGTTGACGCGCAGCCATATTGGCCACGGCATCCCGCAGCTCTAACCTATGCCCATACTTTTTCGTTAACGGGCTATTCCCTGGAGCCTTCTGCTCCCAGCGCCAACGAGCCATTGACACTTTATACTCACTGGCAGTTGCAGGCCCAGTTTCGTGAAACTACTCACTATTTCATTCACGTTCTGGATGAATCTGGTCAGCTCGTCAGTCAAGATGACGGTCCATTTTTGGTTGACTTCCGGTTTTATCCTGAAGCCGTGTTTTTGTCCGGAACAAATGTCCGGCTGGTTCATCAACTGCCTGCTTTGCCGGCAGGTGATTATGAGGTTTACATTGGGCTTTACCAGTGGGAGACTCAGGAAAGGTTGCCGACGCAAACGGGTGAAACGTATCCCTTATTGCTCGATTGGCAGCTGCGATAAGCTGAAAGTGCTACTCGTCTGAGCAAATGTCGCAGCAATTTGAACCTAGTACTGGATGTTGGTCAATGAACTGATCATCGTTAGCCGCTGTATGTGTTTGTTAGGCCGGAGTTGGCCCGCCGGCAGCCGCTGAACGATCAAAATAGGCTGGCCCGCCATCGCTCCAGACACGATACGCTTCCGGTATCCGCGCTGCGTGCCCCGGATCCAGATCAACCGTTGTCAGTTCGGCCCGCTCAAACCAGCGAACGTCTAGCACCTCGTGCCGGTGGCTGCCATTGCCGATGGTGGTATCGTCCGTTGGCTGGCATAGGAACAGGAGATGGTACAGTTGGAAGGGAGTAGGTGTGCCACACAACCTGGAGTCGTGGATGCCAACCAATGCGGTCGCCCGACAACAAACGCCTGTTTCTTCCAGAGCTTCTCGTTCAACGCCGGAAGCGGCCGTTTCACCCACCTCTAGCGCCCCTCCGGGCATAGCCCATTTATGGTTGTCAGTACGCTGGATCAAAAGAATCCGGCCAGCGTCATCAATAATGGCTGCATCTCCTGCTACAAAAGGCGTGGGCCGCGAAAGTACGCTGCGACGGATCGGTTCAAACGCCTCTACGGCTGAATCGGTGGCCAATGCGAAGAGCTCAATCGCCATATCCTGAACGGCACGGAACCGCTCTTGTTCATGGCTGCCTTTCGCAAAGCGCAGCCCAAACGCCGCTGTATCCCGCAGCCGGTCCGCGATACCAGACAACCTGGCTGACACGTTCATATGACACCTCCAAGGTAGTGAAGCAGATGTTAACCTGCATAACGCCTGCACAACCAGCGCGGCGCGATTAGAACGTACTTTGCCCTAACCGCGCCACTTGAATTACCATGTACTCGCCGCGTCTGGTTGATGCCTTGTTAGGCGGCATGAACTAGCGGCTGAATCGTACGATTGGGTCGGTTTGAAGCCAAATCGTAATTTGCCTGTAGATTAAGCCAAAATTGAGGCGTCGTTCCAAAGGCACCCGCCAATAACCAAGCGGTTTCGGGTGTAACACCTCGCTTACCACGAATTAACTCGTTGATTCGCTGGGTTGGAATCCCTAGATGTTTGGCTAGAGCAACTTGTGTAAAACCCAGAGGAGCTAAGAATTCTTCTTCTAAGACGACACCGGGATGTGTAGGAATGCGATTTTCAGGAATCATTTTATAGCTATCCTCTAATGATAATCAATTATCTGAACGTCATAGGCGTTTCCGTCTTCCCACCGAAAAACGATTCGCCACTGTTGATTGATACGAATACTGTAAAAGCCTGCCCAATTACTACCAAGTGCTTCAAGATGATTACCTGGTGGAGATCGCAAGTCTATCAAACTATGAGCCGTATTAAGCACATCTAATCGAACTAATGCTCGGTGCAAAATGTCATGTGGCAGTTTACGAACTCGTTTGGTGCGGCGACCATGATACAAGTCTGCCGTTGCCTCATCGCCAAAAGAAACAATCATAGAAGTAATTGTACACTTTCACGGATACCGTGTAAACATGTTTGTTCGGCATTTTATTTAAGAAAGGAGGGCAACGAGGAAGCAAACTGCGGTTTTCTGCAAAACCCCAATGGAGCTAGGAGTACTCAATCTGGATACCAATCCGCTCCAGAAGGCTACGGCACACTTCAGCCTGATACTTGATGGGTGGCTTATCTGGACTATGGGAGTCGGAACCCGCACTAATCAGTAATTGATGGTCTTGAGCATAGTCTCGATACATAGTTGTCTGTTCAGGCGTGTGTGCGGGATAGTAGGCTTCAATCCCGTCGATGTCAGCCTCATTTCGCAGTTCATCCAGCAGAGCGCGGTCATAGCATACGAATCCATCACTGCGTCCTGGATGTGCCAGAATACACACTGCACCGCTTTGATGGGCAGCCTCAACAATCGTAGCGGGGTCATGGGTCATGTAAGTGAAACCACCGTCAAGGAGCGTTCGTCCAATGGCATTCTTATCGTGAATAACTTTCGTGGCAAGAGCTAAAAGTTGAGGTAGTTGCTGCGCTGCGGGTTTAGCGAGCAGTTGTGCAAGGTCTTTTGGGTCAAGTATGTAGCCTTTGCCGAGCAGGTAATTGAAAACTTGGCGGGTGTTCTCGCGTTGACGATGGGTCACATCCTGCGCGAGGGCATCTAGACGGTTGTCTTCGGGATCAAAGCCAAAACACAGAAAATCGGTGAGCTTCCCTTTCCACTGTGCGCTCATTTCAACTGCCACCAGCAAGGGAAATTGCTTCTCAGCCGCTAGTTTCTGTAGACTGCGAGCAGTATCTACCCGATCATGATCGGTAATAGCTGCAAGCCTGAACTTTTCAGCAATGAGATAATCGAGCAATTCTTCGTCTGTCCATTCACCATCGCTAAAGGTGGTATGCAGTTGGAGGTCAATTGCCGCTTCGGGAGCGAGACAAAGGCCAGTGGTGGACAAGTTCATAATGAATTCTTTCCTGATAGTCACATCTACACAGGTTGGGGCTTCCAATAACCCATTGTGTCAATATAGGGTGGGACACTCCAAGCCTCGAATTTAGTGTAGAATTCGAGGGCGAAGAGGAACATCATGACACAAAAACAGGCAGACAAACCGAAGCAAAACGGGGTTGACCCCAACAGACCCGACCCAGAAGTATTGCCACGAACAGAGAAAGCCAAACGACGAGCATTTACGGCCGTTTACAAGCAGTGGGTGTTGGAAGAAGCTGAAAAGTGCCGGGAGCAACCAGGGGGCATTGGCAGATTGCTGCGTCGGGAAGGATTGTATTCATCCCACCTGACAACCTGGCGACGGCAACAAGAGGCAGGACAACTGGCGGGGTTGGCACCGCGCAAACGTGGGCCGAAAAGCAATGCTGAGGCCGAAGAGGTCAGTCGGTTGAGGCGGGAAAATGCCCGACTGACTCGGCAATTAGAAAAGGCGGAACTGATTATCGAGGCGCAAAAAAACTCTCCGAGATACTGGGGATTACCCTGGAACAGAAGACGGGGGACGAAGCGTGAGGCAGCAAGTGACGGAATTGGCTGCACAAACCAGCACCCAGGAAGCGTGCCTGGCCTTGGCCTACCCTCGCAGCAGCTATTACCGGCAGCAGCAGGAGAAGCCGGTTAAGGAGCCGAAGCCGGCGATCCCATCGCCACGGGCGCTGCCGGCGGCGGAACGAGAGACGGTGCGGGCCACGCTCAACAGTGAGCGCTTCCTCGACAGTTCGCCGCGCCAAGTGTATGGCACGCTGCTGGATGAAGGGGAATATCTCTGCTCAGTGAGCACGATGTACCGCATCTTGCGGGAAAATGCTGAGGTGGGGGAACGGCGTAACCAGAAGCGGCATCCGGCCTACAAAAAGCCGGAACTCCTCGCCACAGCCCCCAACCAGGTGTGGTCCTGGGATATCACCAAGCTGCGCGGCCCTGTCCCCCATGTCTACTATTACATGTACACCATTCTTGACATCTTCAGCCGCTACGTGGTTGGCTACCTGATCGCTCAACGGGAACTGGCATCATTGGCTAGACAGTTGGTGGCTGATAGCTGCGCCAAACAGGACATTGAACCAGACCAGTTGGTTCTTCATGCTGACCGGGGCAGTTCCATGACCAGCAAGACGTTGGCCCTGCTGCTGGCTGACTTGGGGGTGGGCAAGAGTCATTCCCGACCTTACACTTCCGATGACAATCCCTTTTCCGAGGCGCAGTTCAAAACGATGAAATACCGCCCGAATTATCCTGACAGGTTTGGTGGTTTGCACCATGCCCGCACCTGGGCTCGGCCGTTCTTCCGCTGGTACAACCATGAGCATCGACATACCAATCTGGGCTTGATGACTCCGGCCACAGTTCATTATGGCCGGGCCGCTGAACTGACTCTCAAGCGACAAGCGGTGTTGACGGCCGCTTATGAGAAATATCCAGAGCGCTTTGTGCAGGGGCAGCCCGTTGCGCCGAAGTTGCCAACGGCCGTCTGGATTAATCCCCGCTGGAGAAGGATGGTGCGTAATCGTCGTAGGGGCTGTGGTCAAGTGGGAAACGCGGAGCTGGCGGAGCGTTTTCCACTTGTCCACCAGCCCGGTGAGCGAGAGGTTGCTCACTAATTTATCGGTTTTAGTGTCCCAAAACTATTGACACATTCCGTAAGCCGCCCTAACGGTTCGCTTCACTCGCTCGGCGGCGAAGTTAAGACTCCCTCGCGAGGAAGACTCGCTGGAACTGCACAAAACCCCACGAGGGCGCAATGTAGCCGAGTCGGGTGGAAGCGATTGTTAGGCGCGGACTCGCTGGGTCAGTAGGCCACAACTGTCGTGTGCGTCTGGCGTTTGACTCTCTCTTGGCACTAGAGGTCACGCAGTGTAGCTTTCCCAAGACGCCTCTTGCCCTTACGAACCTATGCTAGACAATTTCACTCCAGGCCGCATTGTCCAACAATCCTCTCTTCACCGCTCCCTTTCAGAGTGCTCCTCTTGCCCACTTACGCGGCGCACGGAAATTCAAACGCTATTTTTGCCTCAGTGTCCTTGGCAGTGCACCACTGGAGCAGTTGGCGTGCGACGAGCGGGATCACCGGCGGACGCTTCTCCCACTCGTGCAGGAAAGCCACTGGGGGATTGCTTAACGCTCGCGATGCCCTTGTGGAGCAAAATGGGACACCGCGGGCGTTCGATGGGATATAGACATCCCACTGATTCACTGGGTGAGGTGCCAGTCATACCCGATTCCATAATGGGCGCCATGTTCTTGAACGTCGTAGGAGAGCGGTCTGCCTATATAGGAGTGCTCTCTGATCCGCTCAGGATCGCCTACCTCAAGAACTAGGGTCACCGGTGTGAAGACCTCGTTTCCCAGAAGCGCTGCGGCCGCGATAATGAAGTCGTAGGCGGCTCCCGCCATTGCGCCTACCGCTGTGCCTACTACCGTACCAATTCCAGGTATAACACTACCAGCTTTGGCCCCCACGAGGGCACCTGCCGCCGCGGATGATGCGATGACAGCGGCCTTCTTCACTTCGTCGCCAACTTCACCGCGCAGTTTCGCAATCGATTCTGCCAGGTTCTCATTGTCTTCTTCGACTATTAGAAGAGTCACCGTGAAACTACGCGGCCAGCTACTGGGTCGCCTCAGGTCAAATTCTATGAGGATATAAGGATTGTTCTCCCACGGGCCACGAACATCATCGCTCGAGACGTCTCCTATCTGCCCTGCTTCGATCGGCTCCGTATAGGGCTTACCGTCTGGACCTACAAGAACGGCGGCTGAATCCAGTCCGACGGCGCTCATGAAGACTTCATCGTTTGCGCCTTGGAATGTATCATCCGTTGATTCATACTCTGTAAAGCCTCGAAGGCGGAACTGAAGGCGGGCTGGCAAGCTCGAAAAGAAACCTGTCCCAACGATGCTCCATGGCAGTCCTACGGGTGCAAGCTGGCCGTGCTCATCAACAATTTCTGCCCGACCTACTCTCCTCGTGCCATCCATAAACCACACCTGAATGTGATTAGTGTCACGATTATGCCAAAGAATGTCGACCTTGCCATCGCCATTGAAATCACCGGTTCCGACGATGCTCCATGGCAGTCCTACGGGTGCAAGCTGGCCGTGCTCATCAACAATTTCTGCCCGACCTACTCTCCTCGTGCCATCCATAAACCACACCTGAATGTGATTAGTGTCATGATTATGCCAAAGAATGTCGACCTTGCCATCGCCATTGAAATCACCTGTCCCAACGATGCTCCATGGCAGTCCTACGGGTGCAAGCTGGCCGTGCTCATCAACAATTTCTGCCCGACCTACTCTCCTCGTGCCATCCATAAACCACACCTGGATGTGATTGGTGTCATGGTTATGCCAAAGAATGTCGACCTTGCCATCGCCATTGAAATCACCGGTTCCGACGATGCTCCATGGCAGTCCTACGGGTGCAAGCTGGCCGTGCTCATCAACAATTTCTGCCCGACCTACTCTCCTCGTGCCATCCATAAACCACACCTGGATGTGATTGGTGTCATGGTTATGCCAAAGAATGTCGACCTTGCCATCGCCATTGAAATCACCGGTTCCGACGATGCTCCATGGCAGTCCTACGGGTGCAAGCTGGCCGTGCTCGTCAAAAATTTCTGCCCGACCCCTGATCCTCGTGCTATCCATAGACCACACCTGAATGTGATTGGTGTCACGATTATGCCAAAGAATGTCTCGTTTCATGCTGATTCCTCCGATCCATTAGTTAGATTTAGCCGGTGATTGTTCTTCAGGTAAGGGCATCCACCAACCATAAACTAGCTCGCAATTTTCTCTGTAGATTCCCCTACACCTCAAATCATCTCATCATCTTATTACCTCCTCCTCTTCCCTTTCATCCACCAAGCAAAATGTCGCCTAACAAATGAGATAAGCCGCGTAATCCAGCAACGGCCGTTATTAATCCCATATTACACCGGTTTCATCGGTAGTTAGATTGGGCCGTTTTACCTGCCATGTTGTCCACCATGTAAAATCGGCAATTTGACCTGATGGACGAACCAATATTCGTTCATGAGATTTCTTCTTTTTAATTACTTAAAATCGGGAGGCTGTATGGCAGCAGGAGATTCAAATGAATTGGTTTTGCTCTATGCCTTTGAATAGAGAAATAGCGATTTGTGAGTAGAAAACAATCTTCAAGTTTAAACTACTTCACATTTTATGGTCGAGGAGGACTTCCAGTCAACATTAAGAATTTATTCACAAGCGGGGTGTGCTGACGGTGTATGAGGATTCTTAAGAGGTCATGACGTTATAAGGTTTGAGAAGAACGACCGTTTCCCTTCCCCCATCTTTCCCTTGAGATAAGCTGCGCCATCCCATTCATGCGCCGGCTTCTTCGCTTGTTAGACGGCCGTTTCCTCCAGCGCAAATCCCGTAAAAGTAATACGGGATGCAAACTCGAGCAATTTTCGTTCCGGACCGTCTAACGGTTTGCGTTCCCTGCGGCGGGTGGGCGTGGATTCTGTTTGGGAGCAGGAAAAGCTCGAAGCGAGGAAAATGCTCGAAAATGCCGCAGAATCACACACGTCAGGTGCTCGCTTTGTTGGCTGGCGTGATGTGCAAGAGTTACAATTTGGTTCCCGATACATGCACCGTAATATGTACAGGATGTTGAGTGTCGCGCCAAACTCGATACGCATGACCTTGCCCGAAAATACTGATTTCATTTTCTTCAAATTGAAGAACAGTGTTTTCATCAATTGCCCACCCTTCTGTTACAAAACCTAATTCTACAGCGTGAATTAGGCGTGTTAAAGTGCCCATTTGACTAGCGTGTACATCAATTGCAAATGGAACTAATCCCAAGCCATCCTGTACCGTGATTGGATCAAGTCCTTCACTAGCACCTTTGAATAACATAGCGCGGGGTTCTGCATTTCGAGTTGCAAGCCATCCCCCTAAAATTGCTTTTTGAGCAACTATCGCAGCGCCAGCGGATGTGCCACCATAAGGGATTTTTGCGTCCAAAAGATACTTTGCCCACGATGTATCTAAACAAAGAGATTGGTGATACAGGGGCGTAACTCCACCACAGACAAATACTCCCGATGGTTGGATATTTTCTAGTTGTGCGCGATTTAACGGTTGAGTTGCAGAGACTAAAACGGGATGAATTTGCGCTGGCGCATTTGGCAAAGAAGTAAAGATGTTTTTGTATTCCTCAAAACTTTCGCGTGCTTGTGCTTCATCTTCTGCTACAACAAGTGCTAAATTACAACATGAATTGACTGTCGCAACTTCTACGAAGCGACCAAATGTATCGACTCGATTATCTAGATTATCACCACCACCATGAAGAAAAATCATAAATCCTGCCTTTTGTTTTTACTTGAATGTGCCAGCCAGCCAACGGCCTGCATCAGATGCGTAGCGGGTGAACCGAGGCCGGGCCGCCCAAAGCCTCACCGGTGAACCGAACCCGCCATGAATTGGAGCCCCGATTAGCTATGCCAGCTGCATGCGTTCGTTAGGCTGCCCATGGCGCTCGCCATACCCTCGGGCCACGAGCCGTTACGAAGTTGCTCCATGCCCCAATCGCATGTGAAGTAACGGATAGGGCTTGCCAGTGCCATCCAACTCCGATCGGCCCACGACCTCAAACCCTAAATGCAGGTAAAACCCAATTGCCTGTGGATTCTGCTCGTTGACATCCAGCTCGACTGCATCAAAGGCGTTGATCGCGTACTCCAGAAGACGTCTACCGGCTCCTTGGCCGCGGCAGCGAGGATCCAAGAAAAGCATCTCGACCTTGCCGTTGACCACAGCCACGAATCCCGCAAGCTGCCCAGCATGATCGCGTACACACGCCAAGTTCTCAATAACCGGCAGTGCCGCAGCGACTATCGGACGAAAGACGTGAATATCAGCTTCAGCCACGAAGTCGTGCGTAGCCCGCACTGATGTCTCCCACACTTCAATCGTTCGTGGGTAATCAGCCGGGTTGAGCGCGAACACGCCGGGTTGGATTTCCATAGTCCAAAGTGTACTCGGTCCGCATAGGGTAGGTCTTGTCGAACAGGCTAACATATATTATGCCGAACACCGGTCGGCATAAAAACCTGGTTTTGAATGTTATGCCGAATCTTTTTGGCTTTCTTTCGGCATAACATGCCAAATAGGGTAAAATTGCTGCTCTCGTGTCAGCATAAGATGTAAATCCAGGGTTTATGCAGAATCATATTCGGTATAAGTCCCCAACTTCCCGGCAAAATGCTGACTTGCGCCAGTATAAATGCTTTTTTGTGGTTTTTCAATTCAGGAAGTAGAAAATGGCACAAAAGGTCAAACTGCTCGATCAGGTTCGCCAAAAAATCCGCCTTAAGGGGTATTCCTACCAAACAGAAAAAACATATGTAGATTGGATTAAGCGTTTCATTTTATTCCATCAGAAGCGGCATCCTTCTGAAATGGGCAAGGATGAGGTGGAGGCATTTCTGGCACATCTGGCAGTGGATAAAGATGTTGCGGCTTCAACGCAAAATCAGGCGCTCAGTGCTTTGCTGTTTTTGTATCGGGGCGTTTTGAATCAGCCGTTGGATTGGGTGAATGTGCTTTGGGCCAAAAAACCATCCCGATTGCCTGTCGTGTTAACCCGGCAAGAAGTGCACGCTGTTTTAAACCAATTAACGGGACTGCCTCATCTTGTGGTTCAGCTGCTTTATGGTGCTGGTTTGCGGGTAAATGAATGCCTTCGGCTGCGGGTTAAAGATGTCGATTTTGGCCAACATCTGATTATTGTTCGGGATGGCAAGGGTTTTAAGGACAGAGCCACACCGCTGCCCCAAACGGGCGTTCCCTCTTTACGCGCCCAGCTGCAAACCACACAAAAGCTGCACTACCAGGACCTGGAAGAAGGTAACGGCCGTGTTTCACTACCCAACGCCCTTGCGCAAAAATATCCTAATGCCCATACAGAATGGCAGTGGCAGTTTATCTTCCCGTCACATACTTTGTCCCCAGACCCACAGTCTAACGACGAGACGTTGTACCGCCATCATCTTCATCCCAGCAGCATACAAAAAGCTGTGAGACAGGCTGCTAAAAGAGCCCGTATTACCAAACACGTTACTCCCCATACGTTTCGGCACAGCTTTGCCACCCATCTACTGGAAACTGGCTATGACATTCGCACCATTCAAGAGCTTTTAGGGCACAAAGATGTGAAAACAACGATGATCTATACTCATGTGATCAACCGCGGTGCATCAGGCGTGCGCAGCCCACTTGATGAACTGGCCTCCTAAAATTCACCCCCTCACCCCTTCACCTTGTCACCCTATCACCTTGTCACCTTGTCACAAACTAACCTCCGTCCCCCACCCATGCGCTACGGCATTCTCCAGGGCAATACGGCCGGAAATGGCATCCTGCACCGCCACGCCCACCGACTTGAAGAAGGTGATCTGCTCCGGGCTGGTGCGGCCTGCCTTGAGGCCAGCGGCTATATCGCCAATTTCGGCGTGAATGTGGGCTTTGCTGATCAATCCGGCCTGCATCGGCACTATCAGGTCGCCTGCTTCTTCCCAGGCGGCTTCGCGGGAATCCACTACCACCAGGGCGCGTTTCACCGTGTCGGCATCCACTTCCTGCATGGCGGGCGTGTACGACCCAACGCCGTTGATGTGTGTCCCTGGCGAGACGTCTTTGCTTTTGAAGACAGGCTTGCTGCTGGTGGTAGCCGCACAAATGATGTCCGCGCCGCGCACGGCCGTTTCCACATTGCTCATAATGCGAATCAGCTGGGGAATCGGGCCGTGGCCGCGCATCTCGCGGGCAAACTCCACAGCGTGTTCGTGCGTGGGACTGTACACGCGCACCTCGCGGATTTTGCGCACCGTGCACACTGCCTCCAGCTGGGTGCGCGCCTGCACGCCGCTGCCCACAATGGCCACAACGCTGGCGTCTGGCCGGGCCAGCAGGTCGGTGGCGGCCCCGGCGCCTGCCCCGGTGCGAATGGCGGTGAGCGTACCGCCTTCCAGCAGCGCCAGGGGGCTGCCCGTTTCGGCATCAAGGACGAGAACGGCCGCATAAATCGTGGGTTCATGCCGGGTGCTGTTTTGTGGGAAAACCGAGACCACCTTCACGGCCAGGTCGCCGCTTTGGGCCAGGTAGGCGGGCATCACCAGCGTGGTGCCTTGCGGCGGTTCCCCTACCGGCGCCACGTTCACCCGCCCGCGCAGCGGCACCGCCGCCTGCCCGGTGGAAAACTGGGCAAAGGCCTGCTTCATCCCGGCAATGGCCTCGGCCATCGGCAGGGCCTGGCGGACGTCGTGGGCGGAAAGGATGCGTATCTTCATGGAACTTGCTCCTTGGGTACGGGCGAGGCAGCTGCGTGGAAGGTTGTCTCGGGAGGCTGCTAACTCCTCAACTGCCTCGCCCCTACGTTTATGCCCCGGCATTTATTCAAATTGCCAGACGAGGGGCGGGGGCCAGGCGGCGTTGGTGCGTACGGCCGTATCCAGCTCATACACCCCATAACTTGCCACCGCACACTCCCCGGTTGGGCTGCAGCGCAGCGCGCCGCTTAATCCCTCGACGGTCTCGCCCGAGGCCAGCTCCTGCCGCAGCGCTGAGCGCCCCACCACCAGTGCCCCGGTCTGCCCTACCTCGGCCACAGCTTTGATGGCATCCAGCAGCAGCAGCGCCGCATCGTAGGCGTAGACGGGCCCGGGCGAACTGGGTGGTGTTTCATAGCGAATGGTCCACAAGGCGACAAACGCGTCGTAGGCGTCGCCGGTAAACACCGGACTGGTAACCAACAGATTGGTGTTGCCCAGCTTACCGGCAAAGCTGGCGCTGAACAGGCTGTCGCTGCCCAGCAGCGTAGCACGATTCAGCGTGGTTGATTCGGCCAGGAGGCTGGCCAGCAGGGTAGCTTCCGGTTCAAACAGGGCCAGGTAGATCAGCTGAGGCGCATTGCTGGCGGCTTCGGCCAGCACACCTGCCAGCTCGGTTTGCCCGGCGGCCAGGCTGGCCTGGTAGCTCACCGTGCCGCCTAGCTGGGTGAAGGTGTCGCTGAACTGCTGGGCCAGCAGGTTGTTGTACTCAGTGTTGTCCTGGAAAACGGCCGTTTGCCGCACCCCCAGCTGTTCATAGGCAAAGTTGGCAGCGGCTGTAGCCTGCTGCAAATGGTTGGGCACGGTGCGGAAAAAAGCCAGGTTGGGCTGGTTGTCAGTGAGGAAGGGGGCAGTGGTGGCGGGGGAGATCAGTACCCAATTGTTGCGGCGCACCACGGGCAGCACCGCCTGGGCCACATCGGAACAGGCCGGGCCGATGATGCCCAGCAGCGTTTCGTCGCCATCGACGGCCTCGACGATTTGTTCTCCCACGGCCGGATCGCAGGCGGAATCCAGCGGAATGAGTTCGATGTCGTGGCCCAGGAGTTCGCCATTGCGATCCATGATGGCCTGTTCGATGCCGCGTGATAGTTCCTGGCCCCAACCAGCCGTTTCCCCCGAAAGCGGCAGCAAAACGCCAATACGAACGGGGTTATTCGGCCGTACCACCACGCAGCCCAGCGGATCGTCACAGGTGAGTGAGTTGGTACGGCAGGCCGATAAACACAGCCCCAGCCCCAGTACGGCCAGCGCCACCAACCATTCGGCTGCCAGTTTGCCTTGAGAAATCGAGGGATTGGCCTTGCGAAAAAATTTAGCCACGAAGATTTAGGAGACTCCCCGGCGAGACCCTAAAGGTTTGCTCCGTTCGGCAACAAATTAGCCGAGTGTGAAACCCTTAGGGTTCAATCAAAAATAACTTTGGACATTAACAATCGAATATCATCCAGAACAAACCTGTGGTTGAAGGATATAGTTCCAAGTAGGACAGGTACGACAACGCTGTAAATTGAGGTTGTCCCGTTCGTCAGGGTCATACTTGATCCCTTTATCAAAGACCCGTTCAACTAGGCACGCTTGGACCTTCAGCCCCGTTTCCGTTGTGGTATCCCGAATGTAATTGAGTGTGGTCTGAAAAGAGCGTAAAGGTTTACCCGCCCAATTCTTGGAAATCTCGCTGAAGAGCCGGTGTTCAATGGGATTCCATTTGGAGGCCCCGGTGGGATAATGACAAATCATCACCTCAATGCCAAACGCGTCAGCCAGTTGCTTTTGCACCTCGATTTTCCAGCGCCAGTAACGGCAATTATTGCTGCCTCCGGCATCACAGAGAATGAGCAGTTTGTCTTCGCGGGCAAAGCGAGGGCGGTCGGGGTCAGCCCACCACTGGGCAATGGCATAAGCAGCGAATTCAGGCGTATCATAAGAAGTGCCGACATAGACAGAGCCTTGCTGATGGACCAGGTCATAGATGCCGTACGGTGTTGCCCGACCCATTGCTTCAGAAAGAAAGTCATGGGCATTAACCAATGTGGGCGCTTGTTCCCAAATACGTCCGGCATTTTTGACATTGCCAATCAACTCCTTCTTTTGGTATCGACACTGATAACCGGCCAACCTGCGGTCAGGAATAGTTTCTTCACCCGGCGGATGAAGCGAAATTGCTTATCTCGGTCAGGATGCCGGGGTGTCAGACTTTGACAATTGCCGAACAAGCGATAGTTCAGTTTCTTCAACAAACGGCGCACAGTGGTCGGACCAATCCGAAAACGCCGTTTAACCAGGGCCTGGGCCAAATATTGCAGAGAACGACGGACCCATTTGTGGTCAACCATCGGGTCGCCAGCAATGTCATCATCAATTACTTCTTGGAGGGCGGTGGTAATGGACGGCGTTTTTTTCAACTGCTTGACGACCACCCCCGGCCTGGCGTACCCGGTCAACGGGTCGGTCCGCCAAATCGTTGTCTAATTCATATCGACCGCGCCGAATGGTTTCCACAGATAGCCCGGTTATCCTGGCTATCAGCGTCGTTCCGCCGTGACCCAATTTTTGGGCTTCAAGTGCGGCATACCAGCGGCGTTGTTGTTCATCGAGGCGGCTCATAAACAAGTTCATTCGTTGATGTTGCGCCTGTTCTGGATGAGATTCAGATTGCTGACAAATCGCACATTCACATTGATGGATTACGGTCATATGGCCTCCAATTGGCTAAATTGATTGGCGGCTATTTTACCCAATATCCAAAGTTGTTAACGAACGAACCCTTAGGGTCTGTATAGTTATTCGATCCCCAGGTAGGCTTTTTGCACTGTGGGGTCTTTTTGCAGCACCGCGGCCTTATCGGTGAGCACAATCTGGCCCGTTTGCAGGACATAGCCGCGGTTGGCCACCTGCAGCGCCATGTGGGCGTTTTGCTCAACGAGCAGGATGGTCATGCCTTCCTGGTTAATCGTTTCGATGGCCTCAAAAATGACGTCCACCAGCACGGGTGCCAGCCCCATCGATGGCTCATCCATCAGCAGCAGGCGCGGTTTGGCCATGAGGGCGCGGGTCACGGCCAGCATCTGCTGCTCGCCGCCAGACATGGTGCCCGCCAGCTGGGTACGACGTTCACCCAGGCGCGGGAACATTTGGTACGATTTTTCAATGTCGGCCTTGATCCCGGCTTTGTCGGTGCGGTGAAAGGCGCCCATCTCCAGGTTTTCTTCGACAGTAAGTTTGGCAAAGACACCGCGCCCTTCGGGCACCATGGCGATGCCGCGGGAAACCCATTCGTGCGCGGGGCGTTTGGCCACCTCTGCGCCATCGAAGATGACCTGGCCGTCGCGCGGCATCATCAGGCCGCTGATGGTGCGCAGGGTGGTTGTTTTGCCCGCGCCGTTCCCGCCAATTAACGTGACGATTTCGCCTTTTTCCACCGTGAGACTGACGCCTTTGAGGGCGTGGATGTTGCCATAGTAGGCATGAACGTCGTTAACTTCGAGTAATGGCATGATCTTTCTCGTTGCTCGAGGGGTGCCTGGTGCGGGCCGGACGTCCCTCGGTCTTTTTGGTTAGGCTTGTTTTTCCTGGGCCATTAAAGCGGCCGTGGCCCCTTTGCCCAAATAGGCTTCAATCACCACTGGATTGTTTTGAATTTCATGCGGCAGGCCTTCGGCAATTTTACGGCCGTAATCCAGCACCGTTACCTTTTCCGAAATACCCATCACCACCTTCATATCGTGCTCAATCATCAGGATGGTGATGCCCAGCTCATCACGCAGCCGCTTGATGAAGGCGGTAGTTTGAGCCGTCTCGCGTGGATTCATTCCCGCGGTGGGCTCGTCCAGTAGCAGCAGCTTGGGCCTGGCCCCCAGGGCGCGGGCAATCTCCAGGCGGCGCTGGGCGCCATAGGGCAAATTTTTCGCCAGATGATCGCCCGTGCCGCGCAGGCCAACAAACTCCAGCAGTTCGCGGGCGCGTGTTACGGTGGCTTCTTCTTCGCGGCGTACGCTAGGCAGGCCCAGCAGCGCGCCAATCCAGTTGGATTTCAGGTGCGGCTCTTGCCCCACCATGATGTTTTCCAACACGGTCATGTTGTTAAACAGCCGGATGTTCTGGAAGGTGCGGGAAATGCCCAGCTGGGTGATTTCGTAGGATTCCAGGCCAACCACCGATTGGCCGTCAAACTCAAGCGTGCCTTCATCAATCTGATAAAAGCCGGTGAGGCAGTTGAAGAAGGTGGTTTTTCCGGCGCCGTTGGGGCCGATGATACTGGCGATCATGCCTTTGGGCAGTTCATAGTCAAAGTGGTCGGTAGCCAGCAAGCCGCCGAATCGTTTCACAACCTGGTGGGCTACTAGGATGTTATCGCTCATATGGTTCACCTATGGTTTGACCGATACGGGTACGGCCGTTTCATCATCTCCCTCACCATGAATTTCGCGTCGGTGTACTTCCGACGGCCACAAACCTTCCGGCCGTACCAGCATCATCACAATCAGGGCAATGCCGTACAGCAGCAGGCGGAACTCGGCAAATTCGCTCAGCAGCTGGGGAATGCCCACCAGGGCAAACGCCCCCACAATCACACCGGGAATACTGCCCAGGCCCCCCACGATGATCAGGCTCAGTACATTGATCGAGATGAGCAGCTCAAAGCTGGAGGGGAAGATCGAGCCCAGCTTGGCAGCAAAAATAGCCCCGGCCAGCCCGCCAGACGCGGCGCTGAGGGTGAAGGCCAACACCTTGGCGTTGGTGGTGTTGATGCCCATAGCCGCCGCCACATCTTCATCCTCACGAATGGCCATCCAGCGCCGCCCGGTGCGCGAATTGTTCAACCGGCGCGACACAAACAGCATCAGCAGCGAGGCCAAAATAAACAGGTAATACAGCTGCGGCGGATTGCCAAAAACGATCTCACCGTTGTTTGTGGCCAGGATGCCCAAATCGAATCGCTCTAAAAAGTTGTTGATGGGATTTAACACATAGCCCAACGCCTCAGCCAGAAAACCGCCAATTTTGGCTGCGGGAATCTGCAAGATGCCCTGCGCGCCACCAATAACCGGCTTTAGCGCGTCGGAACGGGCCAGCACGCGAATGATTTCGCCAAAGCCCAGCGTGGCGATGGCCAGGTAGTCGCCGCGCATTTTTAGCACGGGCAATGCCAGGATAAAGCCGGTAAACATGGCGGCCACCACGCAAATGGGCACTGCCAGCCAGAAAGACCACGGATTGTCCAGCCCAAACTGGCTGTTGGAGGTGAGTAAAGCCATGATGTAGGCGCCGACGGCAAAGTTAGTGACGTAGCCCAGGTCCAGCAGCCCGGCCAGGCCGATGGCGATGTTGAGTCCCAGCCCCATCAGCACAAACCGGCCGACCTCATTAAAGATTTCGCTGAGGTAGACCCCCAGCAGCGAAGGCAGGATGAGCAGGAAGATGACCAGCAGCGAGATGCTGATGCGGCGGCTGTTTTTCTGTTGGCGGGGGGTGAGATTTTGGCGCAGGGTGTCGTAACGGGCGTGCCCACCTTGCTGCCACCAGAAGAAAACGGCCGTTAACACCACAAACAGCACCACAAACGGCACCGGCTGCAAACCGGTGCTGCCAAACAAGCTGCGCAGGGCGCTTTGGCTCATCCGGGGGCGCAGGATGCCAATTAAAATGTCAGACATCACCCCACTGCCAATGGTCCAGGCGAGGCTCATGGAAATCGGCCGTCGGAAGCGCTCCGGCATCTGGGCAAAGCCAACGCCAACCAGCCCGAGCACACCAAACACGACCATCAACAGAATGCCACCGATCACCACACTGTCGTTGTTCAGTGTCACAATATCGATCAGATCTGGCCCCACGTTGATAAATGAACTCCGAATGTCTTCCCAAACCAGCGTGAGCAAAATGAGCAAAAACGTGGGCACAGCAGCCAAAACTCCGGCCAGCCCACCGTGCAGCAGCCGGTTCACAACCGAACGATGTTTAAGAGAGGAGGCAGCCAGGTACCCGGCCACCACCGCCATGCCAAACAGCAGCAAATCGGCCAGCGTCACCAGGTCCGTCACGATAAAACGTTTGTTAAACGCCACCAGAATGCCAATCATACCGAGACTTAAAGTCACAATCCCGGCAATCAGACCCGTTTTTAAGGTTCCGCGCAGTTCTTCGTTCATTATGCCTTCTTCTCCGCTAACCGTTCCCCAATAATGCCTTGCGGACGGAAAATAAGCACCAGAACCAGCATCGTAAAGGCAATAACATCCTTGAGCTGATGTGACCCGGCGACCCCCAGCCCTTCAAGGAACAACGGTGGTCCAATCGCTTCGATGATTCCCAGGAACAAACCACCCAGAGCTGCACCAGGAATACTGCCAATACCGCCAAGAACAGCGGCCGTAAACGCCTTGATCCCTGGAATAAACCCCATCACAAAATTGAGCTGGCGAAAAACGATGGAATACAGCACCCCGGCCACTCCAGCCATAGACGCCCCCACAATAAAGGTGATGGTAATCGTACGGTTCACGTCGATGCCCATCAGGGTAGCGGCATCCTTGTTCTCCGCCACCGCCCGGATGGCCCGGCCGGTTTTGGTGCGCTGCACAAACTGCTGCAAGCCGAACATCACCAAAAGCGACGTGATAATGACGGCGAAGTCCGCTTTTTGGAAGTCCAACCCCCAGAAGGCTATCTTGCCATCAAACATGGCAAACTCAGGAAACGGCAGAAGGGAGGAGCCAAACAGGCCGCGGAAGTAATACTGCCAGAAGAATGAGGCGCCAATTGCAGTGATAAGCGGCACCAAACGAGGGGCATTCCGCAGTGGTCGATAAGCAATTCGCTCTGTTAAAACCGCTACCAAGACAGAGGTTAAAACGGCGCTAACAAAAATGGCCAGCAGGCTGAGCAAGGGAAACCGTTCTGTGTACCCTGCGTTTTCCAGGGGAAGGGCCACTAATACCGTAGATGTCATGGCGCCTGCCATAAAAAACTCGCCGTGGGCAAAGTTGATCATGAACAAAACACCATAAACCATGGTGTAACCCAGCGCAATCAGGGCGTACAAACTACCCTGAGACAAACCCGAAACAAAAAAATCTAACCAGTCGGAAACAGTGTAATCATTGCCGACGCCCAGGATGAACTTGCCGGTCATCCCCCACAGCACAACGCCAATGATGCCAATACGAAAAAGCCAGAGCACGAGGTCGATGTAGCTAAATCTTCGCAAGATTGTTTCCCCTTCTCCAGAGCCTGTCCACGAGATCGTTTGTGTCGCAGCTCAATTCAGACCGTACTATTAACAAACAGCCTGTGAATGGCTTCACAGGCTGTCAAGAATTCAAGCACTTCAGTTTACAGATGATCACCCAACGTAATATTCGTCATGATATTCGTCAGACTGGATGCAAATCGGGGCACACTTCTCTCAAAAAAGTGTGCCCCGACGCTCTATCTTTTATTGGGGTTCATAACTCCAGACTGCAACGAAAGCACCGTCTTGAACCTGGCTTACAGCAATTTTCGGGTCGGCACAGTCACCGTTTTCATCACAAGTGATGGTGCCGGTGATGCCTGCCATACCGCTGGTGGAACCCAATTGATCCAGCAGCGCCTGACGGCCGATTAACATCGTGCCATCATCGCCAACCTGAGCCACCGCTTCGATGGCGTTCAGCAGCATGTTGGTGGCATCGTAGGCATGGGCATGGAATGGTGCGGTTGGTTCGGTGCCGTAGTTGGCCTGGTAGGTCTCCAGGAAGGTGTTGTAGATGTCGTTGCCAAAGCCCAGGTCTGGACCGGAAACGTACATGCCTTCAGCAGCGCCACCGGAAGCTTCGATGAAGTCGGGCGACTGCACGCCGTCGGCCGCAGCCAACACAACGCCTTCCAGACCATCAATTTCTTTGGCGGTCTTGGTGATGAGGGAGCCCAGCGGGATGAATACCGGGTAGTAGATAATTTCGGGACCAGCGGCAGCAATGGAGGTCAACAGCGGTTCAACATTGGTTGCATCGGCCGCTTCGGCTTCGAAAGCCACAATTTCGCCACCCAGTTCAGTGAAGGAATCGCGGAACACGGAGGCCAAACCTTCGGTGTAGGGGTCGCCATCATGAATGGCCGCGGCCTTGGTCAGGCCCAATTCGTTGTACACGTATTCGGCCATCGCCCGGCCCTGAACCTTATCGTTGTGGGCGGTGCGGAAATAGCAGGACTGGCGGGATTCGGGGTCTGTGAGTACAGGCGCAGTGTTGGAGGGGGAGATCATGGCGATGCCCTCAGCACAGACGATCTGCGACATGGGCACACCGGCCCCAGAGCAGCTGGTACCAATCACACCAACGATGGACGGATTGGAGGCAATTTTCTGCCCGGCGGTCTGGCCACCTTCAGCATTACAGCCTTCATCTTCAGCTTGCAGTTCAACGGTGTGACCAGCAATTTCGCCGCGCTGTTCGATGGCGATTTCCACCCCGTACTGGGAGTCCAGGCCGAGGGATTCGTTGGGGCCAGTGATGACCAGCGCAGAAGCGATGAGGATGGGATCGCCAGCAGCCACTTCAACACAGCCAATGGCGTCATCGCAGGTCATCTCTTCCATGGCCTCGTCGCCAGTATCGGCCGCTTCTGTATCCGTGTCGGCTTCGGCTTCGGTTTCGGTATCAGCAGTGGTGTCGGTCTCGCCAGTATCGGCTTCTGGCTCGGCGTCACCGCTGCCGCCACAGGCTACCAGCACCATGGCCAACAACAACATCAATAAGGTTAACCAACTTATACGTTTCATTTAATTCTCCTCCTTACGGAAAATTATGGGTTAGGTATCCGTTCATCATCTGCCGCCAGCTTCAGATTAGACGCAGAATGGCGTTGGCAATGAACAGTTACATGAACAACCTGTTGACTGACTTAGCGCAGTTTAGTGTGCGCTCAAAACGGAATAAGGCTGACAGAAACTGTCGTGGTTCTTTTTTTGAGCTGTTTGTTGGGCAACTATCACCTCCTCTTCCAGATTCAGGGTGAAGTGCTCTTCTTTTTCGGATTCAGTGGTGCAAAATTCTATTGGCAATACGGGTAGTTGTCAACTAAACTAAAAATCGGCTGGCTGCTGCGAATTGTGTTTAAACTGCTGGAGAGGGGGGAAACGGCCGTTAATCCAGCGAAGATGGCGTTTCGACAAATTCTCCCGTACACATAAAAATCACCCGTTCGGCAATGTTGGTGGCCCGGTCGCCAATGCGCTCCAGGCCGTGCCCCACCCACAGCAGGAAGGTAGCGCGGCGAATGTAGGCATCGTCCTTCATTTCTTCAACTGCCTCACGGAACAGCTTGCTGTACTGCCGGTCCAGCTTGTCATCCCGCTTGATCATATCCAGGGCGAGCTGAGGATTTCGTTGGATGTAGGCATCGATGCCTTGCTGCACCATCTCGCTGGCGCGCCGGGCCATCTTGGGCAGCTTGTGGAGGGTATCAATTTCATCCTCGGCTTCCAGGCGCGCTACCAGGCGGGCAATGCCAGCGGCATGGTCACCAATGCGCTCCAGTTCTACCGCCAGGTGAATGGCAGCAATCACGGCGCGCAGGTCAGAAGCGGTGGGTGCCTGGGTGGCCAAAATAAGGAGCGCCTGCTCTTCGATGGCAAAGCGCAGCTGGTTGATGGCTTCATCACTGGAGACCACTTTTTGCGCTTCGTCCACATTGCGCGTTTGCAGCGCGTTCATGGCCTTGTCTATGCTTTCCGTAGCGGCGCTGGACAGCCGGATGATGCTGTCTTTGAGATGTTTGAGTTCTTGATCAAGAACTGTGCGGTTGGCAATTGGCATAAATCACCTCACGTAACGGGGTAAACTTCCACGGTAAAAGTTGCTCAATTACAACGACTACTAAAGCAAACATCTTTTGATGAATAGCATTTGCGCAAATTGCTTCAGTTTAAGTGTGCCGCTTTGAAGTTGTATCCGTCATTATTTGTTTGGCGGAACAACACTACTCTTCTGCCGCCTCTAAAACGCTGACTCGTTCGGCATCTTCCAACAGGTGGGCGGCCTTTTTGTCAAACGCAGCCTGGATGGCCCGGAAATCTTCTTCGGGCATCGGCTTTTCGCGCTTTTGCTGGCGCAGGTAGCCTTTTACCTTGGTGTAGTGCATCGCCGGTATGGACGAATTTTTCAGGTCCAGTTCCTTGTTGCTCTTGTTTGTGAAGACAATCATGGCCCCAATCGGTACTTCCTCCACGGAAGGAGCGTTTTTGTTCAGGTAGCTGGCAATCGCTTCTACGCTCATGGCGGCTTCGCGGGTGGGGTTGCCGATGCGCTCCTGGCCAAACCAGCGGCGCAGGCCCAGGCCGGTTTGCTTCCACTTGTCACCCTCCACAGAAATATTGCCCACGTGATGTTTGGCCACAAACACAATGATGCCTGTGGGGATCAGCAGCACGTGCTGGGCGGGGAGGAGGTAGTGGTAGATACGGCCGTCCCGCGCCACCTTCTGCAAAACCTCATCCAAAATCATGTCGGCCCGGTTGTCCACCAGGTACTGCCGGCTTAAATAAATGCCCACCTGGGACAGCGACCAACCGGCAAACAGCGCCAGCAGCTGGTAAAAAAACAAGTTGGCCGTGTTTGGTAAAAACACCAAAAACAACCCGGCCACCAGGGCGCCCATGCCTGCAAAACTGGTAATTTTGCCAATCTGTGCCAGGCGGGCAATTCGTTTATCGTCTCGTAAAATAACCATAAGTTCCTTAGCAATCACAAAACAGATGTGTTGTAGAGACGTTGCATGCAACGTCTCTACAACACATTTTTATCATATTTGCCTAAAATCAGGCAGGCATTTTGGCCGCCCAGGCCAAACGAATTGGACATCACCACATCCAGCGCGACCGGGCGCGGCCCATCAGTGACGTAATCCAGGTCGCATGCCGGGTCTGGCGTCTCGTAATTCCAGGTAGGCGGAATGATCGCCTGGTTCAACGCCAGGGCGCAAAAGATCGCTTCGATGGCGCCTGCGCCGCCCATGGCATGGCCCAGCACCGACTTGCTGCTGCTAATCGGCAGCTCGTAAGCGCGCTCGCCAAACACCAGCTTCACGGCAAACGTCTCGGCGGCGTCGTTGACCGGGGTAGAGGTGCCGTGGGCGTTAATGTAGCTCACTTCGTCGGGGCGCAGGCAGGCGTCTCGCAGCGTCCACTGCATGGCGCGCACGGCACCAGCCGCTTCCGGGTCTGGCTGGGCTACGTGGTAAGCATCGGAAGAGGCAGCATACCCTTTCAGCTCGGCGTAGATGCGGGCCTTACGAGCCAGGGCATGGTCCAGCCGCTCGATGACCAGGATGCCAGCGCCCTCACTGAGCACAAAACCGTCTCGATCTTTGTCAAACGGCCGACTGGCCTTTTCCGGCGTGTCGTTGAAGCCGGTGGAGAGGGCGCGCATGGCGCCAAACCCGGCAATAGCCGCTTCGTGGATGAGTCCCTCCACGCCGCCAGTAATCATCATGTCGGCCCGGCCGCTGCGGATGAACTCCATCGCTTCGCCAATCGCCTGGGTGCCGGTGGCACAAGCGGCCGTTACCGTGCTGATGGGGCCCAATGCTTTAGCCAGCAGGCTGACGTGATGGCTGGGCATGTTGGGCAAAAAGCCAGTCATGGCAAACGGGCTGACCCGGTGGAAGCCCTGGCTGCGCAAAATTTGCAGGTTGTCGTCGGCCACTTCGAATCCGCCCACGCCGGTACCCACCAGCGTGCCTACACGCTCGGCGTTGGGCACGGGTTCGGGCAGGTCGGCATCGGCCAGGGCCATGCGCGCGGCGGCCACCGCCAGCTGAGAAGCACGCGACATGCGCCGGGCTTCCTTGAAGTCCATATACTTCTTGGCGACAAACTCTTTGACTTCACCCGCAATGCGGCAGGGGAATTGGCTGGCGTCAAAATGGGTGATGGGACCGATGCCGGAACGGCCGTGTAACAAACTATCCCAGCTCTCTTCCGTGGTATGGCCCAACGGGCTCATCACCCCCATGCCCGTAATGACGATGCGGGGCCGCCCCCGTGCGTCCAGAAAATTGTTGTTCATGCTTACCTGCTTGGTATTCGGTAATCTGTTGTCGGTAATCCGTAATCGGTTACCCGTCATCGGTAATCGGTAAAAAAACAGACTGATTACCGATTACCGTTCACCGGCAATGCCGGATGTAATTGCCGCCACGACCTGGTTTTCCACGATGCGCCGCGCCTGCCCGATGGCCTGTTTGATGGCATACGCGTTGGAACGGCCGTGCGCAACAATGACAACCCCGTTCACCCCTAAGAGTGGCGCACCGCCCACCTCATCCGGGTTCAAATGTCCCCGCACTCGCTTAAACGCGGAACGTGTCAGCAGGCCACCCAAAATCGAGATGGGGCTGGCCATCAACTCGTCGCGGATGATGCCGGACATGTAGCTGGCGATGGATTCGGCCGTTTTCATGATGAGGTTGCCGGTAAAGCCGTCGGTCACGCCGACATCGGCCGCGCCCTGCATAAACTGTTTGGGTTCGATGTTGCCCATGTAGTTTAGCCCGCTGGCGGCCATCAACGGAATCGTTTCCTTGATCAGCTCGTTCCCCTTGCCTTCTTCTTCGCCGTTGGAGATGAGCGCCACGCGCGGATTTTCGATGTTCAACATGCGCTCCACGTACAGGCTGCCCATCAGGCCAAACTGCACCAGGTACTCGGGGCGACAGTCGGCGTTGGCCCCATTGTCGATGAGCATGGGGCGCTGTTTGGTGGGAAAAATTACCCCCAGCGCCGGGCGCAAAATGCCGGGAATACGGCCCAGCCCCACCTGGCGCAGCATGGCCACCGCCAGGATGGCCCCGGTGTTGCCTGCCGAGACAAACGCATCGGCCCGGCCTTCTTTGACCAGCGACAGCCCCACGTGGATGGATGACTCTGGCTTGTTTTTTACAATTTGGGATGGCTTGTCTTCCATGGAGATGGCCTGGCTGGCGGGCACTACTTCCAGCGCCAGGGCGGTGATGTTATGCGTAGCCAGTTCCGCCTCAATTTTGGCCTGATCACCCACTAAAATGATGCTGTCGCCAAATTCGCGGGCGGCCTGCACAGCCCCGGCCACGTCCGGCCCCGGATGATCATCACTTCCCATTGCATCAACAACAATTTTCATCTCACTCTTCTCGCTTAATTGAGGGTAGATGTTGGATTCTATCGGTGGCAAATGGTTAAGTCAAACAGGGGAAACGGCCGTTTGACAAAACCAAACAATCGTTTATACTACCGTCATATTGACGATCTTCGATATGAGTGATGTGATGACAGACCCGATTACCTTTGGCAAAGCCATTGCCGACGAAACCCGACAAAAAATTATGAACCACCTCTGCTGCTGCTGGCTGTGCGTCAGTGATGTGGTGGATCTGTTGGGCGGCGTGTCTCAGCCGACGGTGTCGCATCACCTCGCCATCTTGCGTGAGGCCGGGCTGGTGCACACCCGGCGCGAAGGCAAACAAATCTTTTACTCCCTTAACCAGGATGCGGTGGCGGTTTGCTGCGGCATTCTCATGCAAAATTTTGCGCCTGAAGTCAGCCTCGATTCCGTTGTAGTGAAGTAAGCGTTTTCAGCAGGCAAAATTTTTTTGCATGAATATATAGATGATTATCAATGTGAGGTAAACATGACAAACAATACAGTTTCAATTGATCAGATTCACATGGCGGTGCAGGAACGTTACGGCCGTATCGCCAGCGGCTTCCAAACCGGTTGCTGTGCCACCGATGCCGGGGCGGATTACGTGGAGGAATGCGGCTGCGGCGCCGAGCTTTACGACGTGGACGTCAGCCAGCTGCCCGCCGACGTCACTGGCCTGTCCTTGGGCTGCGGTGATCCCATCGCCATTGCCAGCCTGGAACCGGGCCAGACGGTGCTGGACCTGGGCTCCGGCGGCGGCATCGACTGCTTTTTGGCCGCCGAACGTGTGGGGCCATCCGGCCACGTCATCGGCGTGGACATGACGCCCGCCATGCTGGAAAAGGCCAACCGCAACAAGGAAAAGCTGGGGGTGCAGCACGTGGAGTTCCGCCAGGGACAAATTGAGGCACTGCCGGTGGATGATGCCAGCGTGGATGTGATTATTTCCAACTGCGTTATCAACTTGAGCCCGGATAAACCGGCCGTTCTGGGCGAAGCGTTCCGTGTGCTCAAGCCAGGTGGCCGCCTGGCGGTGTCTGACATGGTGACGCGCGGCCAGTTCACGCCGCAGGAGCGGGCCGATATGTCCGCCTGGGCTGGCTGCATCACCGGCGCCGAGGACGTGGCCGACATGGCGGCCTGGATGCGGGCGGCTGGTTTTGCGCAGGTGTCGATTCAAAAGAAGGGCGACGACACGGCGGAACTGGCAGGTGTGGCGCCACACGAGGGTCCGGCCGAGATTTTTAGCGCGCGGATTACGGCCGTTAAACCAGCCGCATCTGCATGACAACCGCCAACGAAATCCCCGTCGCCTGCCAGCTCACGGATGCGGAACTGGCGGCCCGCCGCCAACGCATCGTGACCGGGCTGGTACCCCACATTCAGGAGCGGCGAGAATTGGCTGACGGTTACCGCTTTCGCTTTCCGGCCACCGACGCAGTGGCTCATGAACTGCTGGCGTTTGTGCTGCTGGAGCGACAGTGCTGCCCGTTTTTCGAGATGGAGCTGAGTTTCCCGGTGGGTAAGAGTGCCATCTGGCTGGGCTTGCGCGGTGGGGAAGGCGCTAAACAGTTCATCGAAACAGAGCTGGCGCCCATTTTGACTTAGGCAAAGATGAAACAAAAACGGCCGTGTCCCCCCAAAAGGATACGGCCGTTTCCAATCAGTCAGAATATTTGCTGTCTAAAACGGGATATCGTCTTCTTCAGCGGCTGGGGCGCCCTGGTACTCATCGCCACCACCCTCGTAGCTGCCGCCGCCTTCTTCACGACCGCCGAGGAACTGGATGCTGTCGGCCGTAATTTCGTAAGAAGCCCCCACCGTGCCGTCCTGGCGGGTGAAGGTGCGCGGACCGCCAGAGACCGGATCGGGGCGCAGCCGCCCTTCCACCAGCACTTTGCGCCCTTTGGACAAATATTGGTTGGCTACCTCGGCCTGTTTGCGCCACACGGAGACACGGAACCAGGTTGTTTCATCGCGGGGTTGGCCCGTCGCGCCATCGGTCCAGCGGCGATTAGTGGCCAGGCTGAAGTTGGTAACGGCCGTTCCATCTGGCATATAGCGCATTTCAGGATCACTGCCCAAATTCCCAACGACAATTATCTTTTGATACATGCAACACTCTCCTTAAATTTAACTTTTTTGGCACATGGACTCTAAAAATAGATGTCCATAATAGAAACGAAACTGGGTCGAATAGTACCACGTTTTTGGACAATTCAAAAAGATCAACATGTGCCGCTGCGCCCTATAAAATCATCCGGTAATTGTAGCACACCTGTTCTATGTAATCAACTTTTTCAGGAGTGAAATTGCGGCCAAACGATTGACGCATCCAGGCAGTTGTGTTACCCTGTTCTAACCTTATTTAAGGAACTTTATGATGACAGACTTTATGGTTGCTCAACAATTACGAAATGAACTGCGGCTCTTACTTGGTAGCCGCGTTTGTTGCGTTGCTGGAGCAGCCTCATAAGTGGAATGAATTAAGGTAGTAAATTTCAAGACTTTTCAGGCCACAGGTGCTCCAGCCCTGTGGCCTTTTTTGTTTCTGGCCACAGGTCCACCTGTGGTTTTTTGTTTCACCAGCTGCACAGACCAACCTTCAAATGAGTAACTTCCTGAATTTCGTTGTTCCTGGGCATTCGCGCCCGGAAAGTTGAATAGTTTAAGGACTGCCAGTCCTACTGAACGAGAAGATTGTCATGAAAATAGATTTTGTTACACCTCAAAACAGGAGCCTCTTATTGTTAAGCAGCCCGGCAGCAGCGGCGGCGTTGGCCGCTTAGCAGGGTGTGCCTGAGCGCCCTGCTGCTGCCGGGCAGTTCCAGGGTGACTCAGGAAGTGAATGAACAGGAATGCGGTCATTAAGTAATTGAGTAATTGGATATTTGGGCAACGAGCCTTCCCGATTACGCAATTACCAAATTACCCAATTACAAAACTAAGAGGACAAAATGACAAAACAAGCGAAATATCATCCCCAGGCCGTCGAGAAAAAGTGGCGACCTATTTGGGAAGCGCAAAATCTGTACCACACCGGTGATGATCCCGACAAACCCGACACCTACATCCTGGATTATTTCCCGTACCCTTCCGGGGCTGGACTGTCGGTGGGGCACGCCAGGAATTACGTGCCTACCTGCATCATCAGCCGCTACAAGCGGATGCAGGGTTACAACGTGCTGCACCCGATGGGCTGGGATGCCTTTGGCCTGCCCGCCGAAAACTACGCCATCCAGCACCACATTCATCCCCGCGAAAGCACCAAACTGTTTGCCGATACCTACCGGCGGCAAATGCAGGCGATGGAATGTTCGTACGATTGGTCGCGCGAAATCAACTCCACCTTTCCCAACTATTACCGGTGGACGCAGTGGTTTTTCCTGCTGCTGCACCAGCGTGGGCTGGCCTACCGGGCGCTGGGCAGCCAGTGGTGGTGCCCCACCTGCCAGACCATCCTGGCCAACGAACAGGTGGAGCAGGGCCGCTGCTGGCGCTGCGACAGCGAGGTAACGCGCAAGGAGCTGGCGCAGTGGTACTTCAAAATCACCGACTACGCCGACCGGCTGCTGGCCGACCTGGACACGGTGACCTGGCCGGAAAACATCAAGGCCATGCAGCGCAACTGGATCGGCCGTTCCACCGGTGCCGAGGTGGTTTTTGAGGTTAATAGTCCACAGATGACACAGATTTCACAGATGAATAAACACCAATCTGTGAAATCTGTGAAATCTGTGGATGTTTCTTCTGCGATAACGACATTTACGACGCGGATGGATACGCTGTTTGGCGTGACGTTTATTGCCATCGCGCCGGAGCACCCGCTGGTGGGGCAGATGGTAACGGAAGCTCAGAAGACGGCCGTTGCCCACTACACCGCTCAAGCCAAGCGCAAATCGGAAATTGAACGCACCTCAACCGAAAAAGTGCAAACCGGCGTCTTCACCGGAATCTACGCCATGCATCCACTGACGGGGCAGCCGGTGCCCATCTGGGTGGCCGATTATGTGCTGCCTGGCTACGGCAGCGGCGCGGTGATGGGCGTCCCGGCCCACGACAGCCGCGATTACGCCTTCGCCCAGACCTATCATCTGCCCATCGTGCCCGTGATTGCGCCGATGAACGGCGCGCCAGCGGAGGAGTGCTTTACCGGCTACGGCCGTCTGATCAACTCGGCCCAATTTTCCGGGCAAACTTCAGAAGAAGCGATGGCGGCGATTACGGCCGAACTGCACACCCAGGGCAAAGGCCAGCCGCAGGTGATCTACAAACTGCGCGACTGGCTGATTTCCCGCCAGCGCTACTGGGGCGCACCGATTCCCATCGTGCACTGTGCGGCCTGCGGCCCGGTGCCTGTACCCGAAGCAGACCTGCCTGTGCTGCTGCCCGACACCGACAATTTTGCCCCGGCGGGCGACGGCCGTTCCCCCCTGGCGCGCATCGAGGAGTGGGTCAACACCACCTGCCCGCAGTGCGGCGGCCCGGCGCAGCGCGAAACCGACACGATGGACGGCTTTGCCTGCTCCTCGTGGTACTTCCTGCGTTTTGCCAATCCACACTACGACGAGGGGCCGTTTGACCCGGCGGCGGTGCAGCGCTGGCTGCCGGTGGATACCTACGTCGGCGGCGCGGAACACGCCGTGCTGCACCTGCTGTATGCCCGCTTCTGGACCAAGGTGATGGCCGATGCCAGGCTGATCAACTTTGTGGAGCCGTTTACCGAGCTGCGCAACCAGGGCGTACTGTCGTCGCCCGTGGACGGCCGTCGTATGTCCAAGTCACGCGGCAACGTCATCACGCCCGATGAAGTGATTGCCCAACACGGCACCGACGCGCTGCGGCTGACCGTGGTGTTCCTGGGTCCGTTTGATGCCGACGTGACCTGGGACGACAGCGGCATTCGCGGCATGACCCGGTTTGTGGAGCGGTTCTGGACGCTGGCGCAGGAAAAGGTTCGCGCCCAGGCGCAAAGTCGCGGAGAAGGGACCGCAGAGGACAGATTTGTGCGGGCGCGGCATAAGATCGTGAAGCGGAACACGCAGGAGATGGAGGATTTTCGTTTTAATACGGCCGTTGCTGGCCTGATGGAATATCTGAACACCCTGTACGACATGCGTAACGAAGCCGTTGGCCCGGACGCCTGGCGTGACGCCATTGGCACGATGGCCCGCCTGCTGGCCCCCTTCGCGCCTTTCATTGCCGAGGAGGTGTGGCAGACGGTGCTAGGGCACGGCGAATCGGTGCACTGGCAGCCGTGGCCCTGCTACGACGAGGCGCTGACGCAAGATGCGGCGATCACAATGGTGGTGCAGGTAAACGGTAAGGTGCGCGACCGGATTGTGGTGGCGGCGGATGCGGCGGTGGAGGTGGTGAAGGAAACGGCCGTTACCAGCCCCAACGTCCAGGCCCACATCAACGGCCAGCCCGTCCGCAAAATCATCGTGGTGCCACAAAAGCTGGTCAATATTGTGGTGTAGTCAGATAGTTTTGGAAGAAGATTGGTCCAATCTGCCAGATTGGACCAATCTAGTGGTTGTGGTTTATGGAATGCAGAGCGACTGCCCGGCGTAGATGAAGTTGAGGTTGTAGATACCGTTGGCTTCGGCAATGGTGTACGGGCTGATGCCATACCAGACGCCCAGGTTGATCAGGTTATCGCCGTAACGCACAGTGTGGTAGTAGCGGCAGTAGCGCTGTGGCGGAAGAGGCGGTGGTGGCTGGGGAGCTGGTTTGTAGTAGGGGACGAAGATCACCGTACCGTAGTAAATAAGGTTGGGGTTCACGATGTGTGGGTTGGCAACCAGCAGATCGTGAATGGTGACACCGTAGGTCACGGCAATGAGCGACAGGGTCTCGCCGTAGCGGACGGTGTGGTAGACACCGTTGCTTTCGGCCGGGGCGGCCTGCGTGGTGGAGACCGTCACGCCAAGCAGTAACAGCAGCAGAAGCAGAAAAAGCGTCAGCCTGCGAAATCGTGAAAAACCAGTTTTTCTCATATGGGAACCTCCTAGAAGAAGCCGTGGGGCAGTGCGGGAAACGGCCGTACCCTCTTCGCCGCCTGCCGCAAATTAACATAAAACCTTGCGGGCACTATAGCATATTCACCAGGGGAAAATCAATATGCCAAGCCTGGAAAAAGAAAAAGCGCCTTGAGCAAAATTAGCTCAAGGCGCTTGATGATGGGTGGTGACGGGAATGTTTACACGCGGGTGATATATTCGCGGGATTCCGTGTTCACCCGAATCTTGTCGCCAATGTTGACAAACAGCGGTGTTTTCACCTTCAGGCCTGTGCTCGTGAGTACTTCTTTGGTGGCGCCGGTGGCCGTATCGCCAGCCACAGCGTTTTCCGCTTCGACCACTTCAAAGTCCATCGTTTTGGGCAGAACGTAATCCAGCACTTCACCTTCATACATCAGCAGTTCCAGCTCCATGTTGTCTACCAGGAACACTTTGTCTTCTTCTAAAACGTGGTGGTTTACCTGTTTTTGTTCATAAGAGTCTGTGTTCATGAAAACGTAGAAGGTTCCATCGTCATACAGGTATTGAAACGTTTGTTTTTCCAGCCGGATATCTTCTACACGGTCGCCTGAGGTAAAGGTGATCTGGAAGTTGGAACCAGAGCGCAAGTCGCGCACGCTGACGCGAATGGTAGCTTTACCGCGCCCTGGTTTGCTATGGCTGTATTCCGTTACTTTGTAAAGATTGCCGTCCTGGGTAAAGCTTACCCCGCGGCGCAGCTGATTGACATCGATCATTTTTAGGTTGCTCCTTACTTCATTAAACCTCCCGAAGGTTTTGTCCCGAAGGTGCTTTCGGGATCAAACCTTCGGGAGGTTAACTATCGTCTATTTAAAATGGATTTCTCGACTGCGAAGTTTATCATAAACAGTCTGGAGTGGGCAATTTGCCAGCAAGAAGTTTTTAGGACGATTGGCTTGCGCCTTTTTTTGCCTTTTGAGTACAATGCGGTTGTATGGACGAATTTGCCACAGTCTCCCCTGAAACCCAAATTTTATGCTATCAATGTACGGCCGTTCTCCCCGTGCAGCAAGGTTCCCAGTTTGTTACCTGTGAATTTTGCGGCGCGACCAACTTTGTAGACAAGAGCGGTGCGGTGCTGCATTATGCGGTGCGGGCTACGGTGGATGAAACGGCCGCAGCCGCCGCGCTGCGCCGCTGGATGGGCGGCAACGCCACGGTGAAGGACCTGGACAAGAAGGCGATGCTGGAACGGCCGTCTTTCCAGATGTTCCCCATGTGGCTGGTGCGCATGAGCCAGAGCGGCCAGGAAAAGGTCGTGCTGGAACCGGCCGCCGCCCTCGCCGTCTTTGAACTGACCGAGCTAAGCATCCCCGCCTCGGACCTGGAACCGTACGACCACACGATGGACGGCGATGCCATCGCGCCCACCGTGCCTTTGGCAACGGTGCGCAAGTGGCTGGCGGACAATCAGAAAATTGCCGCCGGGCAGGTCAAGGAGAGTTCGCTGGTGCACCTGCCGCTGTACGTGTTTAAGTATCAGTTTGAAGGACGGGCGTATACGGCCGTGGTTGATGCCGCCAGCAGCCAGGTGTTTGCCAGTGTCTACCCCTCCAAGCGCGAGGTGCCCTACGTGGCCATTGGCTCCGTGGGCTGCGCCCTCTACTTTTGCGCCGCGCTCATCCCCGCCATCAGCTTCTTCACCACCGATGGCACGGGGTTGATCTGGGGCATTTTGGGCTACATCGTGATCGCCATTGTGCTGGCGGTGCCCATTTTTGGCATCGCCGCTTACATTTCATCACGCGTTTAAATTCCGTGTAGAGACGTTGCATTGCAACGTCTCTACAGGACATCATCCTATGACACAATCAGCTAACAAAACCCAAGGTCTCACCTGCCCGGAATGCAGCGGTGTAGTGCCCATCGCTGAGGGCGACCGCATTGTGGAATGCCCGTACTGCCACACCTTCTCCCTGGTGCAGGGGGAGCGCGGCGTGCGCCGCTGGCAGGTGCCCCAGTTGGTGGAACGCGAACGCGCTTTGCAAACGGTGGGCAACTTCTTCCGCGGCATGAAAAAGGCCAGCGACCTGGCCAAAGAGGCGCAGGTTAAAGATACCTTCCTGGTTTACCTGCCCTACTGGCGCGTTGAGGCGTTTGTGGCGGGCTGGATGTTTGGCCGGGTGAAGTCCGGCAAAGACAGCACCCGCCCCATCGAGGTGCAAATCAGCGAGCAGATGCATTGGAACGATGCGGCCGTTGACGTGGCCGAATATGGCGTACACCAGGTCGCCATCTCCAAAGAGCGGTTGCAGCCATACGACAGTGACCGCCTCCATGCCGAGGCGATGGTCTTCGAGCCGTCTGAGTCGCACAGCGATGCGTTTGAAGAGGCCGGGCGGCACTTTACCTACCGGGGCCGCAAAGCACGCAGCCTGCGCACCAAATTCTTTGAGAAGTTCCACTTTTTGCGCCAGCGCCTGTCGATTGTTTACTATCCGCTGTGGGTGTCGCGCTACGAATACCACAAGCGTAACTACCAGGTGGTGGTTGATGGCGTGAACGGCAATATCCTCTACGGCAAAGCGCCGGGCAACATTCTCTACCGGGCCGCGGCGCTGGTGGGTGGTCTGGCCGTGGGCAACTTCATCCTGGTGAACGGCACGCTGCTGGCGGGCACGGCCGTTAGCAGCAGTGATGATGGGGATGGCCTTCTGTTTTTACTCGTACCCATTGCCCTGGGCATTGGCCTGATTGCTGCCGGGTATCGCGCCTTCCGCTACGGCGAAGAAGTGGAGGAGGTCCAGAAGGGGGCGCGCAAAGCGACCCTGGCCGGTGAGTCCGGCGAAGGTTTGATGGCCGCGCTAACGGGCGGGCTGATGGGTGGCTCCGGCGATGTGCAGGAGCTGATGCGTTCCGGCATGAGCGTGCTGGAAGAGCTGTCGGAGGGGAAACGATGAAGCTATTGGCTTTGCGCTGCCCCACCTGTGCCCAACCGTTCAAGCCGCAAAATCCAGAGGTTGTGGTGCTGTGCTGTGTGTGGTGCGGTACGGCCGTTTCCATCACCGACACGGGCCTCAACACCATGACTATCGAATTTGCTGCCCCAGCCGAGGCGAAGTTTGACGCCTGGGTGCCGCTGTGGGTGTTTAACGGCCGGGTCACCATCACCAGCCGCCAGACCCAGGGGCGCAACAAGCAGGCCGAACAAGACGCCGAGCAGCTGTGGGGCTACCCGCGCCGCCTCTATGTGCCTGCCTGGGACCTGCCCACCGAGGCCGTCTGCCAGCTGGGCGGCGACCTGGTGCAGCGCCAACCTGCCTTCCAGCCCGCCGTGCCCCCGTCTCAAGTAACGTTGGTTGAAGCCGTCATCACACCTGAAGATGCGCTGAAGCTTCTTGAATTTGTGGTGTTCAACGTAGAGGCGGGCCGCAAAGATTGGCTCAAGGAACTGCACTTCACCATCGCGGCCGGCGCGCCGCAGCTGTGGGCCATCCCCGCGCAGCGGACGGGTGGGGAGTGGCGGCTGCAGCCGCTTTTACCGACGTAGCCGCGCTTTCTTAGCGCGTGATTCAACAACCAAAGACAGCCCAAACAAGGAGTAAAAGATGAAAACAATCATTCACACCGATGACGCGCCGAAGGCGGTGGGTCCGTACTCGCAGGCGGTGCGCACGGGGAATTTGCTGTTTACCGCCGGGCAGGTGGCCATCGATCCGGCCATCGGCAAACTGATCGAGGGCGACGTGGCGGCCCAGGCGCAGCAGGTGATGCTTAATTTGCAGGCGGTGCTGGCCGCGGCAGGTACCGGGTTTGAGCACGTGGTTAAAACCACTGTTCTTCTGGCCGACATGGCGGACTTTGCGGCGTTGAACGAGGTGTACGGCCGTTACTTCCCTAGCAATCCACCCGCCCGTTCCACCTTTGCCGTGCGCGGCCTGCCCCTGGGCGCTAAGGTCGAAATCGAGATGGTGGCCGAAATCCCCGAGGCGGCGTGATGCCCAGTGACGTCATTCTCGTCGTCGATGACGAGGCCAACATCCGCGACCTGGCCCGGCTGTACCTGGAGAAAGAAGGCTACAAGGTTATCCTGGCCCAGGACGGCGCCCAGGCGCTAAAGTTAGTCGAAGAACAAGAGCTGGCCTTTATTGTCCTGGACCTGATGCTGCCGGAAGTGGATGGTTGGGAAGTGTGCCGCCGCGTGCGCGCCCAAAGCGACGTGCCCATCCTCATGCTCACCGCCCGCGATGACGATATCGACAAAATTGTGGGGCTAGAAATGGGCGCGGACGATTACCTGACCAAGCCGTTTAATCCGCGCGAACTGGTAGCCCGGGTACGGGCCATTTTGCGCCGGGTGAACAGCACCCAGGGTGGCGCGGGCAACGAGGTGCGCCAGATTGGCGAGGTAACCATCGACCCCAGCAGCCGCGAGGTGACGGTGGCGGGCCGCCGCGTACCGCTGCGCACCAAGGAGTTTGACCTGCTGCTGACCCTGGCGGATCACCAAAACATGGTGTTGTCGCGGGACCAGCTGCTAGATCTGGTCTGGGGCTACGAATTCTACGGCCAGACTCGCACGGTCGATGTGCACATTGCGCACCTGCGCGAAAAAATGGGCGACAGCCTGTCCATCGAGACGGTGTGGGGCATGGGGTACAAGTTGATCGGTGAACCGTAATCCGTAATCCGTTATCGGTAATCGGTAAAGCTTCTGATTACCGTTCACCGATTACCGTTTTACAGGCTGGTTACACTTTTTTAATGGCGGCTTCATGACGGCCGTTTAACCTACTCCTATGTTTCGTACCCTGCGCAGCCGACTGCTGCTTTCTTACTCTTTGCTAGTGGTGGTGACCCTGTTTGTGGTCTCGCTGGCGCTGCTGGCCCTCGGCGCCCAGCCTCGGCTGCGCTTCCAGCCCGCTTTGCAGCGGCTGGACATCGTCAGCCGGGCCAGCCGCAACGATGTGCTCCGGCTGAACCTTTCCAGCACCGATCAGGAAAGTTTTTTGCGCGCCGTGCTGCAGACGCTGGAAGATACGGCCGAAACCAACAACGTGCGTGCTTTCATCGCCACCGCCAATAACGCCCAAATCATCTTCGACACCGATCCGTCGCAAAGCCTGGTTGGGGTAACGATTGATGGCGTGGAACTGCCGCGTGATTATCTGCCCAGCACCGATCCCAATACGCTGGCCGCCCGCTTTGAAGATCCGGACGGCAATCGCTGGCTGGTGTACACCCGGGCCATCTCCAGCACTGGCTTTGGCCGCTGGGTGCTGGTGTATGCCGTGCCTGAACCGGGACCGCTGGCGCTGCTGCGCGAGCTGGGTTTTGGTCGTGCTTTTGTGCGGGCCGGGCTGGCGGGGCTGTTGGTTTCGGTGCTGCTGGCCTGGGTGATTGCCCGCTCGGTGGCCCGGCCCTTGCAGCGCATGGCGGGCGCGGCGGAAGCGATTGCTCACGGGGAGTACGGGCAGCAGCTTTCGCTGGACGGGCCAGAAGAAGTAGCGCGGGTGGCGGAGAGCTTCAACAGTATGTCGGCGCAGGTGGCGGCCACGCGGCAGGCCCAGCGCGACTTTGTGGCCAACGTCTCCCACGACTTGAAGACGCCGGTAACCTCGATTCAGGGGTGGAGCCAGGCGCTGCTGGACGGTACGGCCGTTTCCCCCGAAGCCCAAATCCAGGCGGCCAACATCATCTACAGCGAGGCGGAGCGCATGGGACGCATGGTGGCCCAACTGCTGGACCTGGCCAAAATCGAGTCGGGCCAGCTCCAGCTAAACCGCTCGCCCGTGGACCTGGCGGAAATTGCCGCGGTGGTTCGGCAAAATCTGCTGCCCCGGGCTCAGGCCAACCAGATTCACCTGACGATTGAAACAGAGCCAGCGCCGCCGATTTGGGGTGATTACGATCGGTTAATCCAGGTGGTATCGAACCTGGTGGAAAACGGGTTGACCCACACTCCGAGGGGGGGGAGGGTGCATCTGGCGGTACGGCCGTCTGACAACCAGGCCGTTGAACTCAGCGTGCAGGACACCGGCAAAGGGATGTCGCCGGAGCAGTTGGCGCGCATTTTTGAGCGCTTTTACCAGGTGGACAAATCGCGGGCGCGTGAGGGCGGGCGGAGCGGCTCCGGGCTGGGGCTGTCGATTGTGCAAGAGTTGGTGCTGCTGCACAACGGCCGTATCCAAGCCCACAGCGAAGTGGGGAAAGGGAGCCGGTTTACGGTGCGCCTGCCTGTGGAGGGTAATCGGTAATCCGTTATCGGTAAACGGTAATCAGTAATCGGTAATCGGATTACTGTTTACTGATTACCGCTCACCGACTATCGTCTGCCGTACCCGAGCCAAAAATTCGCTCAGCAGAATAGCGGTGGCGCCCCACACTTTGTGGCCGTTGACGTTATAGTAGGGCACGGTGTACGTCGCGCCGCGCACAGGAATGGGGCCAACTTCCCGCGTATCGGGATCGAGCAGGTGATTTAGGGGAACTTCCAGAATTTCGGCCACTTCGCGCACTTCAGGCACAAAGATCGGCCGTTCGCCGCCATTGACCCAGCCCACAAAGGGGTGCACTTCGTAATCTGACGGGGGAATGTAAATGGTGGTGAGACGGCCCAGGATGGTAACGGCCGTTGCCGGCACGCCAATCTCTTCTTCCGTTTCACGCAGGGCGGCGGTAACGGCCGTTTCGCCCGGTTCGCGCCGCCCGCCGGGGAACGAAATTTGCCCGGCATGTGACGTCAGATCATCGCGCCGTCGGGTGAGCACCAGGTGCATGGTTTGCCGGTGGCAGTAAAGCAGCAGCAAGACGCCGCCGACACGCGGCTGGCCGGGCAGTTCTGGCGGGCGCACCCGGTCCCGCCGGTCCATAGGCAGCATGTGGTAGTGGGCCGATTGGGCATCAAAATCTGGCAAAGAGAGGGCCTGGCGGATGACGGCCGTTGTTAACTCCATTTCGCTTTCTTCCTGGGGCTAACAGGCTCTATGCATTGGTGATGTGGCGGAAAGTATAGCCCACACCGCGCTCAGAGGTGATGTACCGTGGGCGTGTTTTGTCTTTTTTATCCTCAATTTTGCGCCGCAGCCGGTGCATATGCACGTGCAGACGATCCTCGTAGGCGGGCTCCAGCGGCCAGAGGCGGCGCAAAATGAAGTCCGTATTCACTGTGTGGCCGGCACTGCGCATGAGGATGTAGAGCAGCTTGGTTTCGGTTGGTGTGAGGCTGATGGGCTTGTTATTGACCAGCGCCTGCCGTCCAGGGAAATCGATCACTAGCCGGTCATCGACGCGGGTGAGGGAGCGCAGCGGGTAGGCAAAGTCGCCCATGCGCTGCAAAACACGTTTCACCCGGGCGGTGAGTTCCCCCGGATTAAACGGTTTGATGATGTAATCTTCGGCGTGTTCTTCCAGCCCTTCGACGACGGTGGATTCTTCGTTGACGGCCGTTAGCATAATAATTGGCAAATCGCTGAACTGGTGCACGGTGCGGCAAAATTCAAAGCCGCTCATGCCCGGCGGCATGTGAATATCCACGATGGCCATATGCGGCAGGCCATGCTGGGTAATGACCGACAACGCTTCTTCACCAGAACCGGCCGTCATGACCGTGTACTCTGCCTGCTGCAGCGCATGGGCCACAATGCGCAAGTTAAACGGGTCGTCATCGACGGCTAAAATACGATGGGAGGTGATATTGGTATCACTCATGGAAACCTCAAATTGGGAAAATAACTGTAGTTATCGTCTGGATTATAGTTTGTTCCTGCCATTCGGAAATCAATTGCGCTGCAAAAAAAGGCAAATAGTACCACAGGGTGGCGCTGGCTCGCTTATTTTTCGTCAGGTAAAAAGGCATACCCTTTGCGCCGTTTAGAAACCACGTAGCGCGGTCCGCCCTTGGTTTCGATTTTGCTGCGCAGGCGGTGCACGTAAACACGCAGCCGGTCTTCATCGGCAAAGTCGGTGTCGGCAGGCCACAGGCGGCGCAGCAGAAAGTCGGTGTTGACCACCTTGCCTTTTTGGCGCATGAGGATGTAGAGCAGCTTGGCTTCGGTAGGTGTCAGACTGATTTCGTTGCCATTGACAACGGCCGTTAACCGGGCAAAGTTCACCGACAGGGCGTCATCTACCTGCACAAACGGGGCGAGCGGGTAGGCAAACTGGCCAATGGAGCGCAGCACACGCCGTACCCTCGCCAGCAGTTCGCCCGATTTTACCGGCTTGTTCATGTAATCTTCGGCATACCGGTCGATGGCTTCAACGATGGTGCTGGTTTCTTCAACGGCCGTTAACATAATGATCGGCAAATCGCTGAACTGGAGCACACGTTCGCACAGCTCCAGGCCATCCATACCCATTGGCATGTTGATGTCGAACAGGCCAAGGTGGGGCAGCCCTTCGTTCTCCATCAGTTCCAGCGCCTGCTCGCCGGATTCGGCCGTCATCACCTGAAATCCATGATGCATTAAAGTTGTGCGCACAATTTCCAGGATGGAAATACTGTCGTCTACAACTAATATCCGGTAAGTTTCCGGGGCAAAACTGTCCATTTGTGTTGTCCAGATAGATGGATAAAATTAGCTGGTATCAGGTTATTGTAACAAACCCGTTCCGTGAATTCCAAATTGGCGATCGTGCTGCCAAATCAAAGTTTATAACTATTTCAGGATAATTGCATATGTTGCTGGTTTATCTGGGGATTGCCTGGTTCTTTGGTCTGTGGCTGGCTTCGGTGGTGATGCTGGATTGGCGCATCTGGCTGGCCGTGGGGATCGGTGGGTTGGTAACGGCCGTTCTCCTGCGCCGCCGTCAAAAATTCAGCTGGGGACTGGCGTGTGTGGCGGTGTTGGCATTGGCGGGGATGCGGTATGTGACGGCCGTACCCACCATCGACGAAAATCACATTGCTTACTACAACGGCAGCCGCAGCGTCACCATCACCGGGCTGGTGGTGGACGAGCCAGACGTGAGTGACCGCTTTGTCAATTTGCGCGTTGATGTAGACAGCATCCAGGTAAGCGGCGGGGCGCAGCTGCCTATGCAGGGCACGGTGCAGGTACAAACTTACCGCTTTCCGGTCATTAACTACGGCAGCCGCCTGCGTGTGACCGGCATCGTGGAAACGCCGCCCGAAGGCGAAACGTTCAGCTATCGCGCCTACCTGGCCCGTCAGGGCATCCACAGCCTGATGTCCCTGCCCAACGTCACCGTGCTGGCCGAAGATGAAGGCAGTCCCCTTTACCGGGCTATCTTTGCCTTCAAAAGCCGCGCCCAAGCCACCATTGCCCAGCTCATCCCCGAGCCGCAGGCGGCGCTGCTCACCGGCATCCTGCTGGGCAACGACAACGGCCTGCCGCCCGATCTCAGCGATGCCTTTCGCCTTACCGGCATGACACATATCATCGCGATCTCAGGCTAGATGATAAACCAAAGTTGCCGCCAGTGTCGGGATTACTGTTTATGTTTCCATTGAAGGGTTGGTTTTTCACATTGCCATTGTTGCCTGAACTGCCGTTTCCATTTTCATCAGATTCATCTTCTGATAAAGAAAACGTTTTATGAATCTCCCCTTCAATTTGAAAAATCCCTTTTTCAGAATCTACCCAGATCACATCGATTAATAACGTGATGATTTTTCTTTTCAATGAAAATGGAATCTCATTAGACTCTTGATCACTGTTTCTGGTCTTCTCAATAGCCTTTTTTAGTTTATCTAATGCAGCCATTAACACAGCTTTTTTATCTTCAACATTGAGGCTTTTCTCAAGTTTTTCTTGCAATGTTTCTCTGGATTTTTTGAACGTTTCATACCGTTGCCTAATATTAAGCATTTTTTCTTCAAACTCGTCTAATGTGTAGATGTCTCTTTGGTAGGCCGCCTCAAATTTCTCCCTTTCTTTCATTAGGTTCTTCACCTGCTCGTCAATGAAGTCTAATTGTTCCTGGTATCCAAATAGCTCTTGTTCTTGGACCCTTTCATCAAAGCGTTGGAGCAGCAGATCCGGATCGTAAATAATTTTCTCGATTTCTGTCCAAACACGGGTTTCTATTACGTCTGCAAGGACGTACGGAGAAAAACAAGCCGTGTTTAGACCTTTGGCCTTATTTGAATGTCGTGAATAGCAACCGTAGTATCTGACCTTCGTGTTTTTGGTTCCCCCAATAATTGTAACGAAACTGAATTCACGGCAAATTGAACACTTAATGAGCCCACCTGCCAGTAACCAGTCCCGTTTCTTTGAATTGCGCAGCGAACGCCGAGCATTTTTGGCCATGACAGCTTGGGCTGCATCCCATTCTTCGGGTGTTACTATCCCGGGAACATCGACCTTTATCCATTCGGACTCTGGTCTCAAGCGCATAATATTCTTCGGCTTGCCTTTTTCGTTATACTCCCCTGTTTTAATTCCCTGATGTTTATTGGCAAAAAACTCCCCTTTGTATACAGGGGACTTAACTAACTGATAAAGGGTACCAGGTGTCCAAAAGCCCAACTTAAATCTAGTGGGGACTCCCTGCTTGTTTAAATCCTTTGCAATTTGATGTAACGTTCGACCTTGATAAATTATCTGTTCGTATACCCATCGCATCACCTTATATTCTTCAGGATGGAACTCATACTGACTTTGTTTTGTGATAGCATATCCATATCGGGGTCGTTTTGCGGTGACCTTGCCCGACATAGCTTTATGCTTAGTTCCCAAGATCATTCGTTCGCGAGCCTTTTTCATCTCTTCCTGAGCCATATAGCCTCGAACATATCGTTCCAAGGCAGATCCGGGATTGATGTAAAAATGAATCTCGATATTGCGGCGGCTAAACTCCTCTAAAAGGAACCCTTGCTGCCAATCCGCATTTCGGGATAATCGGTCAATATCTTCGAGCACCAAATGACGGGCACGGGGTGCCGTTTTTACCTCGTATAAAAGTTTGAGCAGGGCAGGACGGTGATCAAATTCAAACCCGGTGAACCCGTCATCAAAGAAAATGAATTCAAAGGGAATTCGTAGGTTGTTGCGTTCGGCCGCTATATGGACAGTCTGAATTTGTCTTGAAAAGCTGGTTCCTTCCTCGACTTGTCTTTCAGAAGAGGCTCGTAAATAGGCATAGGCATCTTCTCCAAAAGGATCTCCGAGATAACCTTGTTTTGCATATTTGGCGAATTCCACTTTTAAATCATGCATAAGAATGCTCCTGAAGGGGTGCTATCTCTCTTCTATTTGCTGTGGCTTCAATTGCCCTTCAAGCTATGATTTTTGTGATAGAAGTAGGAGGACACCTCAGTTTGAGAAATCGTTTTGATTTGTAATATAGTGTAACATAATGTCTCATAATGACAAAGATACATCAGATCCCCAAACGTGGTTTACAGTAACTGAAGCTGCCAGCTACATCCGCGTAACTAGGCAAACTATCTATCGGTATATGGATGATGGCGCGCTGAAGTATTACGTTTTGAAATCAGGGGGTGGTCGGCGGTTGAAAAAAGCCGATCTGGATGCACTACTTGAGCCCCCATCAGAAACCTCTGGTGAGAGCTCAAATTAACTTCTTTAGTGCAATTTCTGGTTTCTCAAACCGCGCAGTTGACGAGTTTGCTTTAAAGGCTTAGTCACATTGAGTTGTAAGCTTTTTGATTTATTTTCATTCCCGTACTCGTTTAATAAAAAGTCAATGAACAAGTCCAATGCAGCAGCCATTCGTCCAGGTGTTTGTGAATTTGGTTTGCGGTAATTGAGCTTTTCAGTCATTCTTTCTCCTACTATGTTTCCTCAATTGGGTGCGATAGCGAAGCAAGCAAAAGGCATATTTGCAAATAAGCTTCTCCTCAAATTTGGAAGCAATGCTGTCCTTACCCTAAACGTGCACGTGCAAGGTCTGCGCTCTTTCATAAGGCTCAATAAAAGGCACTCGTCCACCAGCAATTGGGCGGTAATCTCTAACGCCAGTTATATCGATCATAAATCCGTCAGGAACCATCTCCAGGAGCCGTGACCAAGTAGCACCGCCTAAGAAGGTGGCTAGTTCATTGAGTCGGTAATTTGAGGTCATAATGACGCTTAGCTTTTGCCGATAACAGTAGTTAATAAGGTCATAGTAGCGCGTGCGAATTTCTGCAGCCTGGTCTGATGAACGGATGAAGGGCAGAGCTCCTTCGCGACCAATGTCATCGATCATAATTGCCCGTGGTTTGCCAAGCTGCTCAGAATAGAGAAAAGATTCTAAATTAAAGGTCGAATCCGACTGCATCGTCATCCATTCCCGCGCAGAGCGCAACTTGCCAGCAGGATAAATAGAGATTTCTTGCCCCTGTTCAACTTCGTTTACCGTGATGACACCACAGCCATAAAAAAGTGCCTCAGCAATCGTCGTTTTCCCATTACCAAATCCTGAAAAATAGTGTGCTCCAATAGGTTTCCACTCCGATCCTTCTATAACACGCATTTCTTTTGTTCCTACAGACCCAGAGGTAATTACAAAAGACTGACCTGGTTTACGTTGCCAGGAAGAAAGCCATTGTTTGGCCAGGTCAATAGATTGCAGTAAGAGCTGCTGTTCGTTAAATTCAACCCACCGTCGGCCTTCTGCCTGAATTGGTCCATTCTCCGTCTCCAGGCGAACTGCTGGCGCTAAATGGGTGAGGCGTAATACATTGAGCCCCACCGCTTCATAAACCAGCTCTTTTGTAAGTGGTACCTCAGCTCCAATGCTCAATCGTCGCATATTCACTCCTTTACACACTGTCCTATTACGGAATTAGAACCGCCCACCTATCGTTGGCGGTTGGGGCACCAGCCCCACAGATGTAGTCAATAAGGTTTTTCCCTTTTCGGATAATTTTCTGCTTTCATACCAATCTAAAATGCCTGTTACATTGTCTGACCTGTAACCAGCTGCTATCCACTCTGCCACAACGCTGGCTAGCAGCTCCTGGTTTGGCTTATCACCCAAACGTTTAGCAATTAGCGGCCAAGATTGTTTGCGAGGATATCGTGCCATCGTCTCACGCCAGGCCTGAATCGCTGGATGTGTCGCAACAACAGCCAACCCATTTTCAGAAGAAATAGGGGTAGAGTTGTGGGCGGCGCCATTCTCTGTTGTTTTTCTTTGAGTTTTCTTTGTTAAGAAGGAACTGCGGTTATCCTCCATTTCCTTGTATTGTGGTTTTTCTGCATTACTTATCGGGTGGAGGTATCCTGTAATAGATAGCTCCTGCAGCTTTGCACCAAGAAGAGGTGTATTTAGTTCATACCAGGTTAAGCGTTGACGGTCTGTCCAGTACAAAACGAGACTACCTAAACGTAGGGCACTTTTCTCATCACCCTGTTGAATTTTGCACCCCAAACGACGGCGCGCCGTTTCAAACTCAGTTCGAGTAAATCCTAGCTCTTCTTGCCAACTGTCACCGGGCCGATATGCCGGATGCTGGCAAGGCGCACTGAACTTGTAAAAAGGCCGCTGCTCCTGGCTTTCCCACCAGTAAACAATTTGTTGTAAAAGCAGGGAAGCCAGGATGCTGCCAGTTAGCTGATTAAGGCTGGGATAATAAGCAATCGTTCTGCCCATGGCTTTGCTTGTAAGCAATATTGCCTCGCTGTTTTTTTCGCTCTTACCGATAAAGGGACAAATCTAGTTTTTTGGGTTTCATACGGCTACTCTCGGGCTGAGAGATTTTGACTGGCCGCTCCTCACGCTTAATCTCCGCCGCCGCGGGCACAAGGATTTCCAAATCTCGGGCTTTTTCAAAAACCAAGATGCGCACTGCATCACTGAGCGTGCGCTGCATCGCCAGGGCAACCTCACCCAGCAGCCTCTTTTCAGCCGCCGAACAGCGCACTACAACCCGTTCTTCTCGACTCATCGTTACTCCTTTTTTTGTGTGAATATAAAACTGCCCCGTGATGAGGCGTCCATCGCGGGGCAGTGTATACGATTTTGTTACAGGCTGGGTGCACATTGTGTTTCGTTCACTGAATGGTGCACGAAATGGTTCACTCACCTATTTGCCAAGACCAGTTTTCGTCAATGCACATCTCCTTCGTAACGATGGTCATACCAGCGCTCACACAATACAGGAGCATACTTCTTCACCGTGGCCATAGCCAGGTTGTTATCCTGACACGCTTGCTTTAGGCTAATCCCAACCGTTTTGCGCGTCAGGTGCTGGCGGCGGTACTCCACCAGATTTTTCAGGCTGACCAGGGTATCTATTCGAGGACCATACTTTTTTTCTGGCGCAGGCTGCTCCATCTGAACTGGCGGCGAGAGCTGCTGACATGTATACCCCATCTTCTCCATCTTACGCACATAGACAGGCACAATATTGTCAACGGCCAACAAATCATCGGGAACAGCTCCACCATTCCAACCATAAGTGACAGTCAAAAGCACCGTATTGTCAATGGTCACAGCAAAGACAAAATGCCCCAAGACGGCCGTTTCCCGCATTTTTGGCCAAAGCCAGGAAAGGGATTTTTCTATTCGCTTCATGCGCAAAAATTCTGACGCCAGCGCATCTTGGGCCAAAATGCCATTAACGGTGTGTACAATTTCCTCATCCCATTCGTTGATATGCGCCTCCAAACCAACCGTAAGGGGGTCATTCAGGTAATTGACAAAGCGCGGTGGCACAAGTGGTTTGCCCACGAGCAGAGAATCATACTGTTTCAGAAATTCCGTCATGGTGTTCACCGCTTGAGACAGCTGGCAGTCGAGTAAAAATTCATAAATCAACTGGGTTTTGACGACAAAGCCAAACAACTGTGAACGCATACAAATTCTTCTCCAATCGGCGGACCACAGCGGTAAGCTGCTATGGCCCGCCTGTTATTGCTTGAAATTACCCGAGGTTAAATCAGATGAAGAACCTGGTCCAAGACGATCAAAAAGAGTGATGATGCTAACAAACCAAAAAACCAGAGGCTGGCGCCACGGGCAAGCGAAAAGAAGAGATTTTCCTGCAGCCAGGCAATGGTCATGATGTGCGGTGGATGGGCCTCATCAAAGCGGTGGACCTTCTGATGAAAAACGACCAGGCTGTAGTGCATGGGCCAACCCAAAACAGCCACTGCCTGGCGCCACCACGATCGTTTGCGGTCACTCCATCCGGCGACCCAGCGCTCGCTTTTCCAAAGAAGAAAAAGGCCCTGTCCCAGGTAGACAAAAAAATGGAGATAGCCCAGGTAGAAGGGAACATCTGTATAGAAGGCGTCGGAAAAGTAAAAGAAGAGCGCGGCAAAAGCAGCGGCCAGTTCGGCCAGCTGTCGGGTAGCATTCAACATCCAGGCTGTCTGCACGATTGTGCGCTCTAAAGTAAAAAGCTCTTTCACTTCTTCATTCTGGAGCATATCAATAAATGGATTGGGTGGTACATGGTTCATAACGTTTTAAATATCCTTTTTGTATTTGTTTTTTGATTGAGCAGGCGGCGCCCTTAACTTTCCTAATGAGGCCGCCTGCTCAAAGACGTTTTGACCCATTCCGCTAACTTATTTGCGGATCAAGTCGTTGTCGGTAAATGTTTGCCCACAATGCTGGTTACAGCAGCGATGATTCATCCAGACTGTCGCGCCACGACGGCCGCTCCGAATCTGCTACAGTCGGTCGGCGCGTTGAGCCGGGTGTCTCACCGTCTCCTGTTTCCTCTGCTGCCTCCAGGTCGCTCGGATCGCCCGCCACATCTTCACCTACTGCGGCGAGCATGTTGTCCGCTTCATTAACAGCGGCACTTGGCTCATCAGGCTTTTCACCCACTGCCTCTGCTGCATGCCGTACGGCCGTTTGCTTCGGCTCGATGCTGGCAGTATGCATCCCACCAGCAATGGCATCGTCCTTAGCGGCATCTAGTGCTTTAGCGGGTTCTGCCGCTGGCCGCAGCCATTCCGTGTAGCGCCGGGGGGCGGTTGGCATACGAGGTGGCAGCGGTGGCCGGGGCAGCTGGCCAAACGTCGCGCGGCCATCCAGCATCTGGCCCACAAAGCGAATTTGCTGGCCGTGTTCGGTGACAACAAACACCTTATCCTTGGGCAGGGCCATCACTTCTGTTGGGGAGTAAGCAGGCAGTTCCTGCATCGATTCGCTCACGCTCTGCTGCGGCACAGTTTGGAGTTGGCCATCCTTGTTGGTGAACGTCCGGCTCGCGGTCGAAAAAGAGCGATTGGTTTCCAGCTTTGTGCCGAAGATGTCCGAGATGTGGGCGGCGGTCTGGAAATCGCTCGGTGGATACCACAGCTGGTGGGCGCAGTTGGACAGAATGGAGTTGGCCCCCGTTTTGCCGTAGATCCCTTCCAGCTGGGACAGGGATTGGGCATAAAGCAGCATCGTGATGCCATAGCCACCTACCGTCGCCAGATATGTGTCCAGGTGACGCATCCGTACAGCGGCCGTTTCGTCAATCACCACCAGCAGCCGCTGGCGCTGACCTTGCCGCATGTGATGGCGCATCAGGCCGGCCAGAATAGCCGAGACAACACCGCCAACACCCTGGAGATCATTCAAGCTGTAGGTGATGTAGAGCGTCGATTTTCTGGCCACCCAATCCTGCGGCAGCGCCAGTTGGGGGGTATAGGGGCAGATGGTGTCGATATGCTTCTGGTAGCCAAAGAGACGGGTGGCAAAGGTGCCGTAAGCAGAGGTGACAAACCGGTCGCCGCCGGTCACTTTCTCCGGCGGCAGGCCATTGGTGAACTGGCGCACAAACGGTTTGGCCGACGGCACGCTCTCCAGCCCCAGCAGCACCTGCATGAAGTCGTCCTCTCCCGCATCCAGTAAGACCCGCAGGGCATCCTTGCCCCGCTCGGCCGCGAAGTGACCCACAGCCCGAAACAGCGACAGGGCTTTGTCGGCAAAGATGCGCTGGCTGTCTTCATCCGGCCGCAGCATTTGGGCGTGCAGTTCTTGAAGGTCGTCGGGATTACGAAAGTTGTAGTAATTGGCCAGCTTGATCTGGTGCCCCGGCAGATGATAGACGGGACCTACTTGCTGCTGCCGTAAAGCGGCCGTTCGTTCCCACTGTTCGGATTTAGGATCCACCACGACGGCGGCGCCGGGCCAACGCTTAAGCACTTCGGTCAGGTGCAGCCCTTTGCCAGAGCGCGTACTGGCCACCACCAGGACATGTCCCTGCCCCCTGGCATAGTCTAGACCAACGGGCACCGCCTTTTTTTTCTCGTTCTGGAGCGTTACAAACGGGATGCCTGTTTCACCGGGCAGCGCCGCAATGATGTTACCATCTGACAGGTTACCCTGCTTTGCTTCATGCTTTTTGGCCCGCCGCTTTTGCAGCACCGTCTGGTTCACCGGCCGGATGCCGAAGTAGTAAACAAGTCCCCAAAAACCGAGGTGGATAACGGCGGGAACGAGCCAACCCAGCCCGGGATTACGCGGGTCTTCGACCAGCACACCGAGCCAGGTCAACAGCTGCCAGACGACGCCAAACGGTCCAACGCCTACCGCCGCAAAGGCTTTGCTGCCAAGATCCATTGGCGCAATTGCCGCCATTTGGGTGGCAGCCAGATAGCTGCCCAAGAGCAGGAGCACCCCATACACGATAGCCGTTATGTGGAGCGCCCGCTTCGTTTGCGGGGTGGCCTCGCGCCATAGCTCTTGCCAGTAGTTAAAAAGGGTCATTTGTTCATTCATCATTCCCACTCCATGCCCCATGCCGCTTCAGCTTCCTGCTGCGGTTGGGCCACTTCTAAAACCGGTTGAAGGGAGAGGCTGCGCTCAGCGGCGGCCGCTGGTACCAGTTCCTGGTTCAGGGCGTGCTCTGGCACGGCCGTGCGCTGCGCCAGGGCCGCCTCTCGTTCGGTTTCCAGCGCCTGCCGTACCGTCAACCACCAGTCGCGAAACGATTCGGATTTAAAGCGAATCTGCTTGTCACCAAAGGCGATGACGTGGGCGTGCGAGTAGCTGGTATCCGTATGGGCCATGAGGCGCCACGCCGAAAAAAGGGAACCACCGGCAGCCAGCGCCTGGTTGTACGCTTCCGGGGTCAGCCATTCATCTTTCACGGAGAGAATGAGTTGGTGCGTGTACCGCTGCGCTTTGCCCTCTTGCTCCACCCAGGCGATAACCTCATCATGGGTGCGTGCCTGGCTCTTTTGGTCCAGCCAAGTTCCCCGTGGCTCACGCTGCTGCTGTTGGGCGGGTCGGCCCCGGCCGTAAGCTAGATAGTTGGCAATCTTCCGGGTTACCGTGGCGGAGACGCGGCCTGTTTTGGTGCGGTTTTCGTGGGACTGATGACGGACGACATTGTGTAACTCAGGCATGGCCCACCTCCGTTTCTGCTAAGGCTACACTCTCCGTTCCGGCAACGGCTGGTTCTACCTGGGCATACTGTTCTAGAAGCTGCTGCAGCGGTTGGCCCATCAACCGCTTTTGCCGCTTGCGGGCCATGTGGCGCATATGGTTGTATACCTCACGGATGCGGAAATCTGGTTGGACGGTGGGATCGTGGCTGACGGCGAAGCGGTCTTCGAAATCTGCCGGATGCCGCTCGGCCTCCTGACGGATAAGCTGCAAAAGCAGCATCGAGGTCAGGTCGTGGGTCATGGCCGATTCGGCCGCCGCCTGGATGCTCAGCTTGGCCAGCCGGTTAAAGTTGCGTGCCAGCCCCGCTGCGACGATATCGTTGAGCAGCGGCACCAGCAGCTGGGTGAGGTCAGCCTTCATGCCCACAAGTGAGAGGGTTTCGATGGCGGCACTGAAGGTCAGGCCATGGGCATCCGCATACCGTTTCAGCTGGTCATGGCCCTCATTGGTGAGGGAGATGGTTTTCTTCCGGGTATTGCGATACCGGGTGTTTATTTTTAACACGGATTACTCCTTGTTGTGGTCTTGCTGACAAGCAGCAAGGTAACTGACAGGCGCTGACTTTCCTGAGCAATATGTCAGGATGGGCCAGAGCATCTGAGATCTGTCTGGATTGGTTCAGGTCAGTTAATGAGGGAAACCACTAAGGAGCCAGGAGAGAGACTGCCTGCATGAACAGGCTGAAGGGAGCTTTGTTGGTGCTGCGCAAACGGGGATGGTGTTTACACGAGAAGAGGGAAATGGATTGCGCCCGATGGTTTACATCGGCGAGGGAGAAGATATTGCTGTACGAGGAAAAACGTTCCGGCAGCCCGGAAAAATATGCCTGGATTGGCGGCAGCGACGCGGCTTTATCGCGGAAAAGCGCCGCAGCCGCTTCGACGCTGCAAAGCAAAATATGCCAGATGTAGCCGACAGGGGAGAGTGCGGTATGGATGGCGGCGGTGTAGATAATAAAGTTGGCACCCAGCGCGACGAGACTTTCCAGCTGCCAGAAACCTGGTTCCGCAACGGGGCCAACGACCATGAGAAATAAGAACGTGGCCAGCGCCACGACAGCGGTCATAAACCGGTGGCACCGACGCCCGATGGCGGTTGACCGATACCGCTTTGTTAATGAAGGTTGGTTCGTTGATCGCTTTCCTGTTTTCATCATCAGCGCAAAAATATGCCACAGATTGAACGAGGTGACAATAGCACTCAGATGTAGTTTTAGCAGAACTTACGTACTGTCCAAATCGTAAGACCCTATGTACTACACCAAATAAAAATACCCGCTAACCCCCCGGACGTACGATTTTAAAAACGTAAAGTTTTAATCTTCCTCTCATCTAATTTTCGTGATTCCCAGGCCAGCTGACCCAGTCTCTGTGCAGCAGAGTTCGGTAATCCGCTGACACCAAAGGGAGGACAAGCTTTGTCAATCCCCAATCTACGGCCGTTTCCGCTACCCAGGCAGCCAGTAATAACAGATGTGAATCCACAACTGCTGAAAGCGCCAGGGTTGGGGGGTGGGCGAGGTGAAAGGCGAAGCCTTTCGTTGCGGCCTGTCCGCGACGAAGGGTGGGCCGGGTGGGAAAATAGCTGCGGTCACCAGACCTATTGCATTCCGTTTACCCCTCATCAGGAAGATATGTTCTCGCCGTAAGTCAGCTGGCAGTATTAGCAACGGAACAAATAAACTCTCAGGAGCTGAAATAGCTTGGAACAAGAATTAATCGGTTGATGAACGATGTTTGTGAATTTGTTGCATGTGATACGCCTCGTTATAAGGCTGGCTGGTTTGCCACATTTTCCAAATAATCCCCGCCCAGCGGTTAGCCAGACAACGAAAAGCGCTGTTCTTGTAATGTCCACGCGCCTTGGCTGCCTGTAATAGGCCGCCGCCCAGTCAGCTTGCTGGACCGAAACCATCGCATACTGCTGCATGGTGTCGCGATAGTCCCGGTTACACGCCTTGCGGAAAAGAATTTGTTTTTTCTTACCGCTCTGTTTGGTAACTGGACAAGTACCTGCCAACTGACGAACTGCTTGTGGCGATGGAAAACGTTCACGGTCCTCCCCAAACAAAGCTAACAGCTTGGGCCGAAGCAACAAGCCTGCACCCGGCAGGGAAGCAAAAATGACCTGGTCTGGATGTTGTAGAAAAAGCGCATGCGTCTCATCTACGGCTCGCTTCTTTTCTTCAATGAGGGATAAGAGCAGGCCAGCTAGAAAAGCGATTTCTCCAGAATATGCTTCGGCTAGAGGTGGGTCAGCTTCTGGTGTCGGTTGTTGCAGAGCTGCATACCAGTTCCGAATCCAGGCAGCTGGATGAGAGTGGTGATCCCGACAAAACTTCCTAAATTCGTCCTTGCTTAGATCCTTCAGTGCGGCCGCTGTCGGGTAAGCCAGCAAAAAGTGCATGGCTATCGGTATGGCCAGCTTACTAAAGGTTCGCAAAGGTTGGGGATAAACACGCAGCAAAATTGCCTCAAGGCGGTTGGCATGTTGAATCGTCGTCTTGGTCAGATTGTCGATATGATTGAGCTTGAGTTTTATCTGGTTGAGAAGGGGGCTATCCGACCGCCAGGGCGCAAATCGTTGCCGGTCTGTTCGTAACAGGTCAGCTATCAACCGGGCATCGGTGCGGTCAGTATGAGCGCCGCTGGCACTGAATCGGCCCCGGCTGCTGTTGACAACGTTAGGCGCGATTACATACACTTGATACTGGCAGGATAGGAGAAAATCGAAGAGGATGTTGTGATGTGTTTCAATGCCCACCAGACAGCACTCTGGCGGCACAGCAAACCTGGCGATTTTCTCCTTCAATTGTTTCAAGTCGGGGGCCGTGTTGTTGATGCGAAATTCAGTGAGAATAGCACCATTGATTGCCAGAATGGCAACGTCGTAATGTGCCTGGCTCCAATCGATGCCAATCAAAAGTTCTTCCATTTGACACCTCCAAAATTGCAATCACCCATCGCAGGACACGGGTTGCTGCGTTCCTATTAAAGCACTCGAAGTGCGGCAAGCTTTTGACAGTTCTCCCGGTAGACTTGGGGGACGGTCCACCCTGGGCACTCTTGGTGCAGGAGGGCGGGGGGTCCTCTAAATCCAAGCCAGTTGCCAATGGGTTTGACCTGAGAGCAGATTTGTTCTGCATTTCAGTTTAACCCATCAGTACAACTGAAGGCACCGAAGATCACAAAGCTTCTTGTAACGTTTGCTGTGTCGTTTTGGATTCAGAACAGTCCTCCCTAGGCACTCCTGGTGCAGGAGGGTGGGGGGTCCTCTGTCCAAGCCGTCGCTGATAGAAGCGATCAAAACAGGTGCTTGTTATCAGCGACCATTGCGTACTATGTGAAGTATAAGTAATAGGGGGGTGGGCACGGTGCCTGAAGGCTTTTGGGCCTTCAGGTTGGACGCCCTGGCGTCCAATCGGGTGGGTTGGGCGGGAAATACGCGCCGCAAGCAGGCAAATTTGGACAGCAGTTGGCCACACGACTTGCGCCATGCGGCCGTAAAAAGCGACATCGAATGGACGGTGAGACTGTCCACTCGATGCCACCAAAAACGTCTAGTAGCCGCCTCCATCCATCCAGTACGGCTTTCGGCTCACGATTCGTGAACGGCGACGGCTGGTTACAGACGAGGGTCTTAACCACCAGACAAGCCCACACAGTATCAGTAGGATGAGGATAAGTTCAACCATGTAATTCCTCCAAAAAAAAAGAGCAGATACCCCTACGGCACCTGCTCTTCTCGATGAACGGAAAGACAAATCCCGATCTAGAACGGAATGTCGTCTTCCTCGTATTTAGGTTGGGTGGTTTCAATGGTATGCCCATCGGCGCCAATGTTGTTGCCCTGGCCATTGCCGTTACCATTGCCATTGCTGCCCAGGAACTGCACCCGGTCGGCGACAACTTCGAAAGAGGCAGCTACAGAACCATCATTGCGTGTCCACAGGCGAGGCCCGCCCGTGCTGGGCTCGGGACGTAAGCGACCTTCAACCAGCACCTGACGACCTTTACGCAGGTACTGGTTCACGGCCTCAGCCTGAGCGCCCCACACCGAGACGCGAAACCAGGTAACTTCTTCTTGCGGCTGCCCGGTGGCGCGGTCCGTCCAGCGGCGATTGCACGCCACCGAAAAACCGGTAACGGCTTGCCCGTCAGGCATGTAACGCATTTCTGGATCGCCACCCAAATTGCCTACAATAACCAATTTTTGATACATGATTTGTCTCCTTTTAAGGTGATTAGATTGAAAAAAATTCATTCCATTTGGCGCGATAGCGCCTGCTTCTGCCCGAACAGCTAATGGGCTGAAGACAAGGTGATGCACCTGCTGGAAAAAGAAAAGACGGCAACCGGCCGTGAGGGCTAGTTACCGTCTGTGGTGGAAAGAAAAAATATTAGAGGCAGGCGGGTTCCAACACTGCCAGCACGTTGCCGTCAATGGCGTGCGCCCAGGCGATACGCCACTGATCATGACGGATGGCAGCCAGCTCATGGTCCTTCTGCACGTAGCCAAACAGGTTGCCGTGCGGGGTGCGCGTCACCACCCGGTCGTTGTTAGTCACTTCGGTGGTGAGCATCATGCCCCGGAACCGTTCCTGCACGTAGTCGGCAATGCGCGCCTTGGCTTGATTACGCTCTACAGGAGGGACATCTGCCATGCGGGTATACGGTCGTTTCGCCGTTGCATTCAGCAGATTCAGCCATACTCCGTTAAGACGCACTGGCACGCCAGCGGCCTGTTGGTTCGGTTCATCCGCGTAATGCAGCACTGCACCAACGGTTGTCCAGACGGGTTCACCCAGCAAGCCAATCTGACGCAGCGCCTGGATCATGGCCTGGGCCAGACCCGGTTCACGGCCGCTGCCATCCCCTGGCCGACGGGCGCCCAACTGCCAGATGAGCGCATCACGCACTGGCTCGCCTGCCTGGGGCCCCTGGGCATACAGGTATGCTGCGGCACCTAACAGCACCAACGGCCGTTTTTCCGCAGGCCATAGGTTTAGATACGCTTCACTGGCAACACGTGCGACTTCAAAGCTGGCGTCAGCCCCTAAGCTGCTTTCGCTTTCGCGCAGCTTGTCTGTCTGGAAAGCGTGACGCATGACACGGCTATAAGCCTGACGCAGCTCCTTACCGAGGTGCAGCCAGCTGCCACCGTGATCAAACAGGGTTACCGGCGGGCAGGCTTCCGCAGCCAGGGCTTCAACGTCAGCCCAGAATTGTGCCCGATGGTTCTCCAGCGCCGCTGATAACGTATCCAACCAGTGCGTTCTGGGGTTGTTGATCAACGCGGCAGCCGCCTGGTCACGCAGCCAGTTTGGCAGGCGATCCAACATTGCCTGGGGTATTGCCCGGTTGGGGTTAGCCAGACCGTGGTTTACCATCCGGCTGATGGCCATCTGGTTCCACTCTTTGACGGGCGTCAAATCCAGCCCTGTTTTCACCGAGCCATCGATGATCGCTTCCAGGGTAGCCGGCAATTGGTCCGGTAAACGGCCGTAAACCGCCTTGCACAGCATGGCCACGTTGCAGAAACCCCCTAACACACCTTGATTGGCCGCCGCCTGAGCGATGGTTGCCGACATGGCCGCTACAGAGTATGATACATATGTTCTATGGGTATTGCCTGCTTCCAATTCACCATACTGATAAGTGCAGTTATCAATGCGGGGCGGGAGCAGGCAACTTTTCATTTTGGGGTAGGTGAGCTGGCGGCCGCCCGGAACGTCCCAGGCAATGATATGGCTTGCCGCCGTTGGCTGGAGCACCACACATTCTCCCAGCTGGTTCGGACTGCGCCAGACGAGCAGCTTCTGCTTACCGGCGTCAGACTGGTCGCTGAAAGGGAACACCCATACAGCATCATCCCCGTCACAACCACCCAGTACATCGACAAGGTAAGTGAGCCAATCTGTGTCGTTAACCCATGCTGTGGCGCTGGCGGGGTCCAGTTCAATCTGCCCTTGCGATACCTGACGATTGCCCACGCCCGCCGGGAAGAGGTAGTAACGGCCGCCCGGTGCCGGACAGCGCAGCTTACTGGCTCGACTGCCTAACCGCTTGAGGTGTTGTCTGGCTACCGCTTTGACCATGCCAGAAAACCACATCAGGCTGCCGCCACTGGCAATGTACTCACCCACGTGCCAATCTGCCAGGGAATCCAGATCGGCTACCGATTCGGCATCGTAGAGTCGATTCAACACCGCCTGCAATCGGCCGCTGCGAATTCCTTCCAGGAAAAGAGAACTTTCCATCTCTGACCAGGCCAGCAGATGCTCCGGCTGGAAGAAGGGGTACATGTTGATGATGCTCTGGATGTCCAGGCACATTTGGTCTTCGCTGTGAATGGGGTTGAGGCCGATGAAAATACGGCCGTCAGCGAGGGCGAGCTCCTGCTTGGCACTGTTGGCCGGGAACATGAAGTCCACGGCCAGGTCATCGACCACCAGCACGTGCCCTTTGTCCTGGCCGCCGGTGTGCAGCGTGGTTACCTCAAAGCGGTTGGTGTGCAGCAGTTCGCGGCAGTGGCGGTCGTCGAGGTCGAGACTATCAGCCAGGCGCTGGATGAAGCCGCGGCTTACCTGGCCGCTGCCGTCCCACAAACGGCCGTCGAGCAGTTCGTTATAATCGATGGTGACCTCGTCCTCATTGAAGAAACCCCAGTAACGAAACGGCCGCATGACGCGGGAGAGCCGTTTGGACAGCACGTAACCACCCTTGGCCATAGACAGCCGCAGGCCAGTGCGGGCCAGGAAGGAATGGGTATCCATGCCTGGAACGTGCAAATCCAGCACCTTGTCATCTTTCACCCAGCGCAGCGTAGATTCAACGGCCGTGTCCAATGTCTGTAAAACTTGATTCAGGGCGTCTCCGCCTCCAGAAGAGCTATTTACTTCACCGTGTTCCGGGTACGCTGCAAGCACATCGAAGGAACGAGAGATAATCTGCCACTGCAGGTCACTGGGCAGAAATGGGTAAGCCAACCCACCACGATTGTCATCATGTCGTAATATGGTCATCATCTTTCTCCTATTGAATTGGGTTTAATTGAGGTTGAAACAGAGTGATTAAAGGGGAAGGGAGCAGGGAATTGCTCCCCCGAAAACGCTAATAGGGAATGTCGTTGGCTGACGCCTGATCGTTCAGGGTACTGTTGGACAACGGCCGTATCCAGAGCCAGGAGAATCCAGAGTGTCTAATCTGTTCCGCTCCTTGGCAGGCGCGGTAGCCCAGGTTGAAATAGCCCCACTGCCAACGGCCGTTGCTGCGGTGCAGCGTGGGAATCCGGAGGCCGAGGTAAAAGTCCGAATGATCCAGCACAAAGACATGATTGCTTTCCAGCTGGATGGGACCAACTTGGGCTGTGAGGCTTTCTTCCCAGGCCGTGTGGCGTTCCTCGGCATTGCCAGACCTGGCGATGAGACCAGGCACCAGATGGGTTACAAGTGTCGCAAGACAGTTTAAAGACGATTGGACAAGCATGAGATTCTCTCCTTTAGGGGTGATGAATGAATAGAAAACAAATAGGCTGACAACGGTTTTGTTGCTGCCACTTTTCACCCAGCCCACGGCCGCAGGCCGTTTTGGGTGGGACATTAAGGGGTGCTGCTCATTATCCAGCCAGTTTGGTGAGAGAAATTACGGAGCAAAAACGACTGTTACTGGCAGGCAGCGGTCGTTTATCCAGCTATGCATCAGATGATCAACCAATGAATTGGGGCAATTGATCGTTTAAGCAACGGAACCCTACACAACAATTTCAGGTGACAAAAAGCACCCGAAATCTATGTTTCTCTACCAGGGAAATTTTTTTGGAAAGGCATTAATATCTCAAACTGAGAGAATACGTCACGTCTTTATTCTTGCGTTTCGTTTTGTGAGTTTTAAACCGGTGGGGGTAACATGTTATCTTTTCCCAAATTTAGCCTCGTGCGCTTTATTCTTTTCTCCGTTTTTTTGCTCCTAATTCCTATTACTTCTTATGCACAGCCTCCAACTGAAGGAGGAGATAGACAACGTTTTAACCTGGAAACGATGCCTCATCAGACAGGATGGGATACGGCAAATACATCCAACAGAGTGTCTGCCCCAACAATCCTCTCCTGGAGCAAGGTCGCTTTCCAATCTTATCGCAACAGTAACTGGGACATATATGTGGGAAATGATGACGGCAGCGGACAAACGGCCGTTGCTGCCAGTACCAGCTCCGAAATTCAACCTCACCTCAACCGAGGCAACACGAAACTTGTTTATGCCTCAAACAGCGGGGGTGATTACGAAATTTATACCGCCAACGCTGATGGTTCGGCCAAAACTTTGCTAACGGCCAACAACACCAGTGATGGAAATCCGTCCTGGTCGCCTGACGGCAGCAAAATCGTTTTTGAGGCTTATCGCAATGGCAATGCCGACATCTACGTGATGAATGCCGATGGCAGTAACCAGAAGCAGTTAACAACCTCAGCAGATTTTGATGGCATGCCCACATGGTCGCCTGATGGTACCAAAATTGCTTTTTCTTCCCGTCGAACTGGCAGTTATCGCATCTACGTCATGAATGCTGATGGTACAGGGCAGACGCAGCTCTCCAACCAACCATACAGCTTCCGGCCCCAATGGTCGCCAGATGGTAAGTTAATCGCCTATGATGCCGATAACGACAACGATGGGTTCCAAGATCTGTGGCGCATGAACGCCGATGGCAGTGCTCAGACACTTGTCTACAACCCCTCTGGGCAGACAGATACCTGGACCGCCAGCTGGTCACCAGATGGAAATTACATTACCTATACGCTTATTTCTTTTATTCAATATCAGGGGAACTGGTATTGGACCACAGCATTTCTGGAAGCACGAACCCTTGCGGGTAGTACCGTCAGACTAAGCAGCAGCAGTTTAGATTGGGAGCCTGCCTGGCAAACAGGAGACAATCTGGCGCCAACTGTCGCCTTCTCACCGATACCCCCGCTTCAGACTGGCTCCCCATCCATTTCATGGTCCGGCAGCGATCTGGGCAATGCGGGCATGGCCAGCTATGACGTGCAGTATCGGCCAGCCAGTACAAATAACTGGGTGGCATGGCAAAACTTCACTATCCTCACCAGTGCCGCGTTTACCGGACAAGGAGGGGAGAGTTACACTTTCAGAGTACGAGCCAGAGATAAAGCACACAATGTCACCCCCTGGCTGCTGAGTTCTAACCCGCTTACGCTGTATGCCTGGAGCGTGAATGGGCAGGTGAGCGATAACGTCGGCACTCCAGTCCAGTCGGCGACTATTGCCACTACGCCAGGTTTATTTTTGGGTGGAAGTTCGCTCCCAGATGGCAGTTATGCAACTTACGTGGGGCAGGAGTCTACCAACTATAGCGTTCAGCTGTCTAAAGCCGGTTATGGCAGTGTACCGGCAACAGCGTTTACCAATGTCGTGACAGATAACCGCTTCGACGTTGTGCTGCCACCGCTAGACAACGTTATTCAGGACGGGGGATTTGAGGCATCCCCGTATTCTTTAAGCGCTCACTGGCAAACAGGCGGAACGTACAACATTACTCCAGAGGTAACCGTTTCTAGTCATAGCGGCATTTTCAGTGCTGGCGTGGGCAACAAGGTGACCCCGGCTCCTGTCTACTATACGCCCAAAGCACAGCTTTTTGACGGAGATTCTTTTGACTCCACCCCACAGATAGCTGTAGCCCCTAACCAGTTGGTACATGTTGTGTGGCGCCACAATAGTACCGGCGATATTTACCATGCACACCAGGTGAACAGCACGACATGGTCTACCCCTGTTCGTATCTCGGCCAATACCACAAGCAATACGACAGACGAACAAATTCAAATTGCCGCGAACAACAGCATTCATATAACTTGGCAAGAGGGCGGCGAAGTTTATTATACGTGGCGTTCCGAAAGTGGGTCATGGGCGACACCAGCGATTATAAGTAATGGCGGCGTTGCCAATTCCACCACCGCCGCAGTTTCTCTCTATCATGGCAATACCTTTTCGCTGGCTTTTGCAAAAACGGCTACAGTCGGCGGCACAAATTCAATCTACGTGCGCTCTCGTGACCTGGCCACTGGCAGTTGGTCCCCCATCGAAACGGTGGCAACAGGGTTAAGTCAGGGGCATATCACCTTCAATACGGATAATGCCAACAAGCTGCATCTCACGTGGTGGCCCTGGTCTTATCTGACGAGTGCATTCTATTGGCAGAAAGGCGTAACCGGTCCTTGGAGTAGTGCCCAAAACATCCCGATCATCTTCGGCGTAAATTCTGCCGAGGTAATCGTAGCGCCTAATGGGGAGGTGCATTTCATTTCATGGGATGATAGTGATCAGTCACTATACCATACAAGGCGCTCAGTCGCGGGAAGCTGGTCTACACCCTACCTGATTTCTGAGCAGCGCACCCAGCACTTCACAGCCCAGGCGTTTGCAACAGATACCAATGGACTGCATGTGGTGTGGACAGTGAATCCTCAGGGGACAGGAGGAGACAGCTGGGGACTGTATCATGCCTACCGCACCAACGGTGGCCAGTGGGGACCCATAGAAAAAATTTCCTCAGAAGAACGATATGCCCGTGCCACTATGTTTGTTAAGGCCAATCTGGGCCATGCTTACTTGATTTATATGGTGCAAGATCCAAACACATCTTTTTTTGATTACTACTTTGGGGTGTTTACCGCTGAAGGCGGTTGGTCTATACCATTTCGCATGTTTATGAATGAGTATAAATTTGGCACGGCAGCAGTGGCGAGTGATGGGCGGCTTCATTCCATTGTTTACCAAAGCAGCGGTACAGGCCTGGGTCTTTATCACGATGTTGCGACTTTTCAGGTAGGGGATTCCACACTGTCACAAACCGTCGCCGTGCCCACTACATTGCAGAATCCTTATCTCTCTTTCAACTACAAAGCAAGTGGGGGCAGTTTGTTGGCTCAGTCTGGTTTTCAGGTCATTGTTGATAATGGTTCAGCACAGACGGTTGAGTTTGAAGCGTATGCAAACGACCTGACATGGCAACACGCGGCTGTCGATATTTCGCGGTGGCAAAACCAAACGATCACCCTGACCTGGCGCACAAACAAATTGCCAGTGGCGATGCCGTATTATTTGCAGCTGGATGATATTTCTTTGGGATCGGCGCATCCCGACCTGTGGCTCGATACGGCCGGGGCAACTTCGGCCCTCCCTAACGAGCAGGTAGAGTACGTTTTAACTTATGGCAACCAGAGTCCGGTAACCGGAGATGGGGCAGAGTTAGTGATCACGCTTCCGGCGCACTTAAAGTATGTTAGTGCAAGTCCGTCGCCCACGAGCATAACACCGGTTCTGCGCTGGGATTTAGGCGATTTACCGGCAGAATCTGCACCTTTTAATATCAGCTTAATGCTGAAGGTGGACGCTTCAGCGCCCAAATTAACAACTTTGATGGCAGAAGTGGCAATCGATTCTAATGATAGTGAGCTTGAAAACCTGAACAACCAGACCATTCTATCTTTATTTGTAGGCAGGTTTGTCTATCTGCCGATGATTCAGAAGTAAGAATCTGGCAATAAAGTGGCGATTTGTCTATTTCTGCTTGCTTTACATGGATAACTACCACGAAGATAAGTTATCTGAGGGGTGTGCATTATTCCTGACGCACATTTACCAGAGGTACTCTAATTTAACATTGTGCAAAACGAGCCCGAGTTGCACACAAAACGCCTTTGTCACAGCTTGTTTCTGTGCCCTATTTTGCGTTGAACCATACCCCTACCTCTGGAAAATATTTATGCACACCCCTCAGTTATCTATCTCCGTGATTCTTACAAGGTAATATTCTGATCGGCTGTGGGCTTCAGGAACACAGGTTCTATTAGAAACAAGTGATGTCACCCCATATGCACAAATATTGAGCATGATGAGGAAAATCCTTTGGGTCGCTCAGCGACCCAAATTAGCAGGAATCAGGCATCAAGCATTCAAAAGAGTAGGCTATGAACAAAGAAAGTGAGTTAACCTCTCCCATCGATTTATGCCTGCCAAACGGCCGTCTCAACCCCACAGCCGTTGGCTGGTCGCGCCAGCCCCTGCACCGCTGTAACTTGAACGGCCGTTGGCCGCGCAAAAAGCGGTGGAACTATTGGGCGATGACCACGGAAAGCCACCTCTTTTCGGCCACCATTAGCCATCTGGATTATGCCGGGCTGGTTTTTATCTACTACGCCGACTTTGCCACCGGCCAGTTCAGCGAAGTGACGCGGCTGCTTCCCCTGGGACGGGGCTGTCAGCTGGCCGATGTGGTGGTGGCCGACGCAACTTACAGCGGCAGCGGGCTGCGGGTGGCCATGCGGCAAACAAAAGGGGGCGTCAACCTGGCGGTGGAAGTGGCGGATTTTGAAGGACGGACGTTAACTGCCCAATTCACCATCACAACGCCGCCCCAGCACGAGACCCTGAACGTGGTGGTGCCCTGGAACGAGCGCACCTTCCAATTCACCAGCAAGCAGAACTGCCTCCCGTCGGAAGGAATTGTTACTATCGGTGATCAACACACTGTTTTTTCTGGCACACAGAGCTTTGCCTGCCTGGATTTTGGCCGGGGCATCTGGCCACGTCACTGCCGCTGGAATTGGGGCAGCGCCTCGGGTCGGCAAAACGGCCGTCTCCTGGGCCTGAATCTGGGTGGGCAGTGGACGGACAACACGGGCAGCACGGAAAATGGGGTTTGTCTGGACGGCCGTTTGCACAAATATTCCACCGAGCTGACCTGGCAGTACGACAAGCAGGACTTCATGCGCCCCTGGCGCATCACCGATCCCAACGGCCAGCTGGACCTGACCTTTACCCCGTTCCTGGAGCGAGTCGCGGCCAGTAACGTCTGGCTGGTGCGCTCAGAGGTGCATCAGATGTTTGGCCGTTACAGTGGGCACGTCACCACAACTGAAGGAGAAGTTGTCCCTCTTCTCGACCTGGTGGGGTGGGCGGAAGACCACGTGGCGCTCTGGTAAGCGGTCCGGGGCCAAGGGGGAAACCGGTCTCCTCTGGGCTATTTGGGGACGAAACGGCCGTTTCCCCAGCCACCAATAACCGCAGATGTAAGATCCTCTGCCGCTCAGAAACGCCCCTGGTTCCTTAACCATTTCAACCCTTCGCGGGCGCTTAGGGGTGCCAGCGGGGTCGCGGCGATAAAGGTCACAACCGCCTCCACCTCCGTTTTGGAGTATTCACGCAGCGCCCAGCCAAGCGCCTTTTGGAAAAAAAACTCATCACTGTCCAGATTTTCCTTGAAAAGGCTGAACAACAGGCCGTGTCGGTAGTGCCACGGGTGTGAGGATAACGCCTAAACTGGACCGCTACACTATGTCCCGCCAGACTTATACCGTGTCCCACCATGATTTGTTGACCTTGTACTCTCTAGGAAAATGCAGTGCCTCTAACTCGTTTCAGGCTTGATGTTCTGGTTTACCCGGAACAGGTTGCCGGGGTCACTAATGCAGTGCCCTCACGAGCGCATGGATCTAGAATACGGCCGCCATGCGGAGCGATGATATGGCCGTAAATGGTGTCGGTAATAGTTTGGGGCAGGGGGAAATAGCCCGCTTTTTTCACATAAGCGAGTCGAGTCATAGGGTGCCTCAAAAAATGGTTTTGCCCTATGCAGTGCGTTAACGCATTTGAGAAGAAGTCGTTTCTCGCCGCACCATCTCTTTCCAATATAATGGATTCATGCCTGGAGACTTACTGCAAACAAAATTATATGCACCTCGCTTACGGCCGTCTCTCGTCCCTCGCCCCCATCTCATCGAAGCACTCAACCAGGGGCTGGCCGGCAAGCTGACCCTCCTCTCCGCCCCTGCCGGTTTCGGCAAAACGACGCTGGTCAGTGAATGGATTGCTGATGGGCAACGGCCGTTTGCCTGGCTCTCCCTCGATGAAAGGGACAGCGATCTTACCCGCTTTCTCATCTACTTCATCGCAGCCTTGCAGACGGTGGCTGCCCAAACCGGAGACCTGCTGCTGGAGCGGTTGCAAAACCCACAGCCACCACCTCCCGAAACCCTCCTCACTGATTTATTGAATGCCATTGCCTCAATGCCCGAGGCGTTTGTGCTCGTTTTGGACGATTACCATCTGGTCGATGCCCCTCAAGTTGATCAGGCGATGGCATTTATATTAGAAAATCTGCCGCCGCAGATGCACCTGGTCCTCACCACCCGTGAGGATCCCAATTTGCCCCTGCCTCGATGGCGGGTTCGCCGCCAGTTGACCGAGCTTCGCGCCAGCGACTTACGCTTTACCGTGGCAGAAACGGCCGAATTTCTTAAGCAAGTGATGGGGCTTAACCTTTCAGAAGATCATATAGCCATGCTGGAAGCCCGCACCGAGGGCTGGATTGCCGGCCTTCAGCTTGCCGCCCTCTCTATGCAGGGGCGAAATGATGTTTCCGGGTTTATTCACGCTTTTGCTGGGGACAATCGCCACATTGTAGATTACCTGGTCGAGGAAGTTCTCCAACGCCAGCCGGAACCAATCCGCCACTTCTTACTCCAGACAGCCATTCTCGACCAATTGAACGGTCCCCTGTGCGAAGCCGTTACGCAGCAATCGGACGGCAGTGCCCGATTACAGGCTCTGGAACAAGGTAACTTTTTCCTCATTCCGCTTGATGACAGGCGCTATTGGTATCGCTACCATCACCTTTTTGCCGACGTGCTTCGTCTGCACCTAAATGCAGAACTATCCGAACAGGTGCCCGCGCTTCACCGGCGGGCGAGCGCATGGCATGCGCAGAACGGCTGGCCCGCCGAGGCTATCCGCCACGCACTAGCCGGAGAAGATTTTGAGCAAGCGGCAAATCTGATCGAAAGATCGGTGCCGGAAATGCGACAGACCAGACAGGAAGCCAGGTTGCTTAGCTGGTTTCAGGCACTCCCTGAAAGCGTCTACCGAAACAGGCCCGTGCTCACTGTGCACTACGCCGGAACATTGCTGCAAAATGGCCACCTGGATGGTGTTGAAAGCCGGTTGCGGGAAGCTGAACGGTGGCTGGAAATGCCAGCAGACAGTCGTGAGCAACCAATTTATGTCGATGAAGCGGATTTTCAACAACTCCCTGGCTCAGTGGCTATGTACTACGCTGGAATTGCCCTCATTCGGGGGGAAGTCGCGAATACGATACGATACGCCGAGCAGGTGCTTGAACTCGCGCCTGCGGATGCTCAACTCCTGCGTGGCGCGGCCACATCTCTCCTGGGGCTTGCTTTCTGGACCAGCGGTGATCTAGAAAAGGCCTATCAGATGTTTGCTGATGGTATGGCTTACTTGCAGCGAGTCGGGTTCATCTCCGATATAGTCGGAGGGTCTGTTACCCTGGCAGATATTCGGATTACGCAGGGCCGTCTGCGCGAGGCAATGGACATCTACAAACATGGATTGCAGCTTGCCACAAAACAGACCCCTCCCCTGCGCGGTGCGGCAGATATGCATGTGGGTATGAGTGAGCTCTATCGGGAGCACAACGATTTAGATTCCGCCATGCAGCACCTGATAAAAAGCAAGGAATTGGGTGAAATTAACGGCTTACCGAAAAACCCGTATCGCTGGCGCATTGCTATGGCTCGAATACGAGAAGCCGAGGGAGACCTGGATGGTGCCCTTGACCTGCTTGAGGAGGCAGCGCCCCTGTATGTGAGTGATTTCTCGCCAAATTTTCGTCCTGTGCAGGCATTGAAAGCACGCGTGTGGATAGGCCAAGGAAGATTGGATGAGGCCCTCGGTTGGGTACGTCAGCAGGGATTGTCTGCCGAAGATGACCTGAACTATTTACGCGAGTTTGAGCATATTACGCTGGCTCGGCTGTTGCTGGCTCTGTGGGTAAACGGCCGTTCCCCCCACGCACTCCATGAAGCCGCAGCACTGTTAGATCGCCTGCTTAACTTTGCGGAAGCAGGTGGCCGGATGGGCGTTGTGATTGAAATCCTGGTGCTCCAGGCACGCGCTCGTCAACTGCAAGGCGATATTTCTGCTGCGCTTGCAGCTCTGGAGCGTGCCCTAGATTTGGCTGAGCCGGAAGGCTATGTGCGCCTCTTTTTGGATGAGGGCGCACCTATGACAGAACTGCTTCGTGAAACGGCCGTACAGGGAACGATGCCAGGGTATGCCCAAAAGCTGCTAGAAGCATTCAAAAAAGAGCAGGCCAGCAGCGACAGCGCTCCCCCTGCACCGCCGCACTCTCTGGTGGAGCCGCTCAGCCAGCGGGAGCTGGACATTCTACGCCTGTTCCAAACAGAACTCTCCGGGCCAGAAATTGCGGATGAACTCGTGATTGCCCTAAGTACGGTTCGCACACACACCAAGGGTATCTACAGCAAGCTCAACGTCAACAACCGCCGTGCGGCCGTTAAACGCGCCATTGAACTGGGCTTGATATAAGCCTAAAACGCACACCTGAAAATGTCTTCCTTGAATCCCGCTTTATTTCTCCGGCGGGGTTTTAACGTGCTTGTTAGCATCCCCCAATCTCCCCACACGAACTCCCCACATGTGGGGAAGACCACTCCCCACATTCATTTGTATATTTTCCTTCAGTTGAAAACAAGCAGGCAGCAATGCCCGGTGTCACTTTTGACAAGAATTTTTTCATAAAAGGAGAGTTACAAATGAACAAAAATAAAAAGACCAACAACCAAGAACGCAAAACGAAGGTGCCCGCATTGAATTTTATGCAGGTGGCAGGGGTGGCTGCCATATTGGCAGGGTTATGTTTCATCGTCGTTGGCCTGTTTCATCAAGAAAATGTTCCTGCCTCCGTCACCACCGCCACCTGGGTAAACGTTCACATTTTTGCCATATTCATGGGCTTCCTTGGCCTGTTTGGCATGGCCGGGATCCATGCCCGGCAAGCAGAAAAGTCTGGCTGGCTGGGGCTGATTGGCTATCTCCTGTTTAGCGTCTGGCTGATGTTCATCATTCCTTTTTCCTTCATCGAAGCATTTATCCTGCCGGGTCTGGCAACTGAGCTGCCCGCATATGTTGCCGGCTTCCTCGGCATGTTTACCGGAATCCCTAGCGCTATCGACCTGGGCATTCTGCCTACCTTCTGGAAGATATCAGACCCTATGTATCTCTTGGGCCCCTTACTGTTCGGTATTGCTACATTCCGCGCGGGTGTTTTGCCACGCTGGGCAGGCGGTGTGTTTATCCTTGGCTCAACGTTAGCCCCCGTAGGTGCCCTGCTGGTTTCCCCTGAGTTCCAGTCCCTAGTGATGGTACCGAACGGCGTTGCTCTGGCCTGGCTGGGATACGCGCTCTTTTCCGAACGCCGCGAGAAAGCCTCTAAATTCTTGGTAGACCAGGGGGCTCTCATGCCGGAACCGGGTAAGGTTGCCTGAAATTAATTATTAAAAGTGGACAAGCGGTCACCGGATCGCTTGTCTCGCTCATCTGCACAAAATTTTCCCAAGGGAGTACAAGATGAAAGCAAACGTTATTAAAAATAATCAGGTTCCAGCAGCCAGGACAACGGCAAGAAAATCTCGGGGGGTATGGCGACTTCCCGCAGCCCTCATCCTGTTCAGCATCATCCCCCTCATTTTTGGGGTCCTGCGCCTGAATGAACTGGCGAGCGGTGCAGAAATCACACCAGATAACGCACGCTTCTTTGCCTCACCAACGCCTGTGGTGCTGCACATCGTCAGTTCTGGCCTGTATGCGCTTCTGGGTGCCTTCCAATTTGTGAGCCGTTTTTGGCAGCGTGGGGCTAAATGGCATCGCTGGGCAGGGCGGCTTCTGGTTCCATGCGGATTGGTTGTTGGATTTTCGGGGTTATGGATGACGCTGTTTTACCCTCGCCCGGATGACGCCAGCAATCTCCTGTATCTGTTTCGGCTGCTGTTTGGGTCGGGCATGGTTCTGTCAATTGCCCTTGGTTTTATTGCCATTTTACGGCGAGACATCGCTCAGCACCGGGCCTGGATGGTACGTGCCTATGCCATTGGCCTGGGTGCAGGCACACAGGTGCTAACTGGGATGGTTGGGGCACTGATCTTCGGCACACCCAATGAATTTGAAAATGCTTTGTTGATGGGTGCAGGCTGGGTGATCAACCTCGCAGTTGCTGAATGGATCATTCGCAGGCGGCCGACCCGCCAGACTCGTACAGCATAGATTTGGCTATTGATATCAACTTTTCATCAAAGGAAAGGATTTAAAAATGAAAGCAATTGTGGCAACTCAATACGGCGGACCTGAAGTTCTGCAAATTAAAGAGATTGAAAAACCAACCCCTAAAGACAACGAGATTTTGATTAAAGTGCACGCCACCAGCGTCACGGCCGGGGACTTCCGTATGCGGAGCTTTACCGTTCCGTCCTTGTTGTGGCTCCCTGCCCGGATTGCCTTGGGTATCAGAAAACCCAAGCAACCGATCTATGGCATGGAGCTGGCCGGAGAAGTGGAAGCGGCGGGCAAGGACGTGACTCGCTTCAAGGCAGGGGACCAGGTATTTGCATCCACCCTGACCGAGAATTTTGGGGCCTACGCCCAATACAAATGCTTCCCCGAAGCGGGCATGGTGGCCATAAAACCAGCCAATATGAGTTATGAGGAAGCAACGGCCGTTCCTATCGGAGCCACCACCGCATTGCGCCTGCTGCGCAAAGGCAATATCCAGCGCGGACAAAAGGTCTTGATTTACGGCGCTTCGGGTAGTGTGGGCACGTATGCCACTCAGCTCGCCAGGTATTTCGGGGCAGAAGTGACCGGCGTTAGCAGCACTGCCAACCTGGAGATGGTTAGAGCTTTGGGAGCTGATCACGTCCTCGATTATACAAAAGAGAAGCTTTCATCCAGAGCTGAACGGTATGACGCCATCTTTGATGCGGTAGCAAAACTCCCTAAATCAGAAGCCGTAAAAGCGCTTGCTCCGAACGGAGCCTACGTGACGATGGCCAAACTGGACTCAAAAGAAAGCATGGAAAATCTGGTTTTCGTCAAGGAGCTCATTGAGGCAGGTGAGCTTAAAGTGGTGATTGACCGATGTTATCCACTGGAGCAGATGGTCGAGGCGCATCGTTATGTTGATACGGGCCGCAAAAAAGGGAATGTTGTTATCTCAGTGGGGCATAACTCATGACAAATGACCAGCCAGTAAAACCGGATGAGGATTCACCGACGATTTATCAAATCCGGATCAGAGGTCACTTAAGTCAGCCACGGATGGCCTGGTTTGAAGGTTTAACTATCACGTTGGATGAAGATGGCAACACACTTTTAACGGGTTCCGTGCTTGATCAGGCTGCCCTGCATGGCATATTGAAGAAGATACGCGACTTAGGCATGGCTTTGCTATCGGTGAATTCCGTAAGTGAGTAAACCATGAATCAATGCGCTTTCTTCTTAATTCGGATAATTCTCATTGGGCTTGGCGCGACCTTTATGTTTGACCTTTGGGGCCTGTTCCTCAAGCACACCTTCAAAATAGTGCCGTCAAATATTTGCCTTGTTGGGCGTTGGCTGCGATATATGCCAGAAGGGATTTTTCAGCACGCCAACATCGCTGCTGCGCCTGCGAAAAAAGCAGAATGCGCCGTGGGGTGGGTGGGACATTACACAATTGGTGTTGCGTTTACGGCCGTTTTTGTTGCCGCGCTTGGCAATAATTGGTTACAGCATCCAACCTTGTTTCCGGCAGCCCTCTTTGGTGTCGTCACAGTGATTGCGCCCTTTTTCATCATGCAGCCCGCCTTTGGGTTGGGGATTGCCGCAGCAAAAACGACAAATCGCTGGCAGGCAAGGGTTCGGAGTTTGATGAATCATCTGGCGTTTGGCTTGGGGCTTTATGTGTTTGGGCTAATCGTTGGCTGGGTGCTGTAGATTGTGCGGGCGGGTGTCATTTCTGGTCAAACTTTGAACCTTTCCAGTATACTGAGTCCATGTCTGCCGACCTGTTGCAAACAAAACTTTTTGTCCCCCGGTTACGGCCGTCTCTCGTTCCCCGCCCACACCTCATCGCCAAGCTCAACCAGGGACTGCACCGCAAGCTAACCCTCATCTCCGCTCCAGCCGGTTTTGGCAAGACCACGCTTGTCAGCGAATGGATTGCTGGTGGCGAACGGCCGTTTGCCTGGCTCTCCCTCGATGAGCGGGACGGTGATCGCACCCGTTTTCTCACTTACTTCGTGGCCGCTCTACAAACGGTCGCCAGCGATGTTGGGCAGCGTCTGCTGGAAGCCCTCCAAAATCCGCAACTGCCGCCCATTGAATCCCTCCTGACAACGCTGCTGAACGAGATAGCCGCCAGCCCAGTGGAATTTGCCCTCGTCCTGGACGATTATCACGTTCTGGAATCGCCGCCAGTTGATCAGGCGCTCACCTTTATGCTGGAGCACCTGCCGCCGCAGCTGCACCTGATCATCACTACCCGCGAAGACCCGCCCCTGCTGCTGCCGCGGCTGCGCGTGCGCGGCCTGCTTACGGAACTGCGGGCGGCCGATTTGCGCTTTACGACAGCGGAAACGGCCGTTTTCCTGCAAAAGGTCACCGGCATTGAGCTGACCCCCGCAGATGTCGCCGCCCTCGAAAAGCGCACCGAAGGCTGGATTGCTGGGCTTCAGCTGGCAGCCCTGTCGGTACAAGGCCGCGATGATGTGCATGGATTCATCACCACCTTTGCCGGGGACAACCGGTATGTTGTCGACTACCTGGTTGAAGAAGTGTTGCAGCGCCAGCCGCCTCAGGTGCGCCAGTTCTTGCTGCAAACCTCGATTCTGGATCGCCTGTGTGGTGATTTGTGTACGGCCGTTACCCACCAAGAAGCCAGCGGCGACCTGCTAAAAACCCTGGAGCGGAGCAACCTGTTCGTCATCCCCCTGGACGACCGGCGGCACTGGTACCGTTACCATCACCTGTTCGCCGATGTGCTTCAGGCGCACGCCGAAAAAGAGCAGCCCGTTGCCTTAAACGAGCTGCACTTGCGCGCCAGCCGCTGGTACGAAGCCCACAACCTGCTGCCCGACGCCGTGCGTCACGCTCTGGCCGCCAGCGACTTTGCCCGCGTCGCCGATCTGGCAGAACGCGCCTGGCCCGCCATGGATCACAATCGAGAATCCCATACCTGGCTGGGCTGGGTAAATAAACTACCGGAAGCAATGCGGCACAACCGCCCCGTGCTTGGCGCAAATATCGCCTGGGCGCTGCTGGACAGAGGTGAACTGGAAACGGCCGAATCACACCTGCAAGCCGTTGAACAATGGCTGGCCCAGGCTGAACAAGCGCCAGAAACGTTCCCAGCCTATGCCGACGCCGCGCAGTATGCCGCGCTGCCCGTCACGGTCGCCGCCGCCCGCACCTACCTGGCGCTGGCCCTGGGTGATTTGCCTGCCACCCAAAAATATGCCCGACAGGCGCTGCACCTCATCCCAGAAGAGGATCATCACCGACGCGGCACGCCGGCGGCGCTGCTGGGGCTGGCTACCTGGGCCAGCGGCGACTTGACCACCGCCTACAGCTCGTTCAACGAAGCGATGGCCAGCTACCAAAAGGCAGGCAACACGCTGTATGCCATTACCGGCGCCTTTATTTTGGCCGATATTCGCTTGGTGCAGGGGCGGCTGCGTGAAGCCGTGGCAATTTACGAACGAGCCCTGAATTCGGCTGAGGAGGCGGGCGGGGCAGCCTTGCGCGGCACGGCCGATTTGTACACCGGCCTGAGCGAACTTTGCCTGGAACAAAACGATCTGGAAGCGGCCCAAACCTATTTGCAGCAAAGCAAAACGCTGGGCGAAGAAACCGCGCTGCCCCGCTGGCGCTACCGCTACTGCCTGGCCCAGGCGCGCCTGAGAGCGGCTGCCGGGGCAGTGGATGAGGCGCTGCACGCTCTGGACGAAGCGGAACAACATTACGTGCGCGGCCCCGTGCCCGATCTGCGCACCCCTGCCGCCTGCAGAGCACGTCTTTGGGCCAAACAGGGCAGATTGTCTGAAGCGCAGCACTGGGCTGCGTCCCAAGGTCTCTCCGTGGACGATGATCTCACCTATCTGCGCGAATTTGATCACATTACCCTGGCCAGAATCTTTTTGGCGCAGGGGAAGCAGACGGGTGGGGAACGGCCGCGGCACGAGGCGCTAACGTTGCTGAACCGGCTGCTGACCGCTGCCGAAGCCGGCGGCCGTACCGGGAGTGTGCTGGAAATTCTCGTCCAGCAAGCGCTGGCGCACGAAGCACAGGGCCATGTGGCGGCCGCGCTGGAGTCATTGGCGCGAGCCCTGGCGCTGGCCGAGCCGGAGGGCTACGTGCGCATCTTTGTCGACGAAGGGCAGTCAATGGCGACATTGCTCAAGAAGATCAAGGCGAAAGTGAGTGGGCTGCAAGCGTATGTTTCTAAACTGTTGGCAGCTTTTGCCGGCCAAAGTACGGGTGGAGCAGCAGCCAGTAGCGAGCAACCTTTGGTGGAACCGTTGAGTGATCGCGAGCTAGAGGTTTTACAACTCGTGGCGCAGGGCTTGACCAACCGCCAGATTGCGGAGCGACTTTACCTGGCCTTGAGCACGGTGAAGGGGCACAATCGGGTTATCTATGGCAAGCTCAACGTCAGCCGACGCACAGAAGCGGTAGCGCGAGCGCGCGAGTTGGGAATTTTGTAGCCGCCATTCTCACTCACAACGCTATTCCACGACCATCCTTTGCCCTTCCCCAGAACAATACCCCTGACCCTACTTTCGTGTCTATACCGCCATACCCCCTGGCAGATATGCTCTTTTCACATCAAACAAAAGAAAGGAGCAAAAAATGTCATCCCGAAAAAAATGGACTCTTGGTTTTTTACTGGCGTTGTTGGGTCTGGCGCTGATTATGGGTACCCGGCCGAAAAAGTGTGCAGACGGAATTTGCAACGATTGGCGCCTGAATGCACCTACCTATGGCCTGCCCGGTGCGTATCAAGTGGGTAGGCGCGACTTTTTGACTGACGATGAACCCTCTCTGGCAATGACAATATGGTATCCGGCGCTGCATCAGGGTGAAGGGGACGGGGAGGATGATTATCCGTATGAAATCAGAATAGGAGCACCTCTGGGCGTCGTAAAGATTGCTTCTTCGGCCGGTCAGGCGGCCCAGGATATGCCCTTTGATCTGACGCAGGGACCCTACCCACTGGTGATTTTGTCGCCCGGCTTTGCCCTTGGTGCAGCTTCTTACGGCTGGCTGGCGGAACATCTGGCCTCCTACGGTTTTGTAGTGATGGCCCCGGAGCACCACGAGACTCTTGACTCGCAGAATGAGCTGTGGCGCGCGGCCATCACCCGGCCGCAGGATATGCTAACTGTGTTTGCCTTTGTCGATGAGCAGATGAAAGCTGGCGGTGTGCTGGCGGGGTTGGTAGATGCGGAGAATACGGCCGTCATCGGTCATTCTTACGGCGGCTACACGGCAATGGCAGCGGCCGGGGCACAAATAGACACCGCCAGTTTCCAGGCGCATTGTGCCGAAGCGGTGCGCACGGAAGACTCCACCACCTGGCTGTGCGATATGCTGCTGCCCCATATGGCGGAGATGGCGGAGTTAGCCGGGCTGGATGGGATACCAGCGGGACTTTGGCCCACTGCGGCCGATTCCCGCGTAGATGCTATCGTGTCCATGGCCGGCGATGCCTACTTCTTCGGCCAGCCCGGACTGGCGCAAATCGACGCACCGGTACTGGTGATCGGCGGTACCCTGGACAGTGACACGCCGTTTCATTGGGGTCCGCAGCCTACCTACGACCACACCTCCAGTCCAAGAAAAGCGCTGTTAGCCTTGAATGACGCCGAGCACATGATTTTCAGCAACACCTGCGAATCAATCCGGTGGTATGCAAAACCGCTGGTCGGCGAATTTTGTGACGATTCCTTCTGGAACAGAAACCAGGCGCACGGCCTGATCGGCCACTTCACAACAGCGTTTCTGCTGACAGAGCTCAAGCAGGATGCTGACGCCGCGGCGGCTTTGACACCGAACGCCGCTGAGTTCCCTGACATCACCTATGCGGCTCAAGGGTATTAGACGGCCACGAACCGGGCGAATCAACCATTTTTCGCCCGGTTTTTCTTTTGCCAGCAGTATTGCGCACCCCAAGCCAATACCCCTGACAATACTTTCGAACCTATACGGCAATACCCTCTAATCGATAAAGTAAGGGCACATTAAGCAAGCGGCACGGAGCAAGAAATCTGGCCCAAGAAGGTAAGAGAATGTCGAATAAGCCAAAATCAAACGAGCCAACAATTTATCAAATCAGAATTGGCGGCCGGCTAGGTAAGCAGTGGGCAGCGTGGTTTGAACACATGACGCTCACCCTGGCAGATAACGGCGACACACTCTTAACCGGCCCGGTAGTAGACCAGGCAGCGCTGCACGGCCTGCTGCGCAAAGTGCGCGATTTAGGACTGCCGCTCATCTCGGTTACTCGCCTTGGCCCCGACCAGGCTGATGCACCAGCCGATGAACAATGAGCTGCTTCTTGATGAATATCTATCCAAAACTTTTTATTCAATAAAGGAGAAACAAAATGAATTCTGTTAAGAAAACTGCCCGTATGACTGGCCTATTTTACCTCGCAATCTTCTTTGCCAACATCTTCGTCTTTATCTTCGTGAGCGGCAGCCTGAATGTGACGGGGAATGCGGCGGCAACGGCCGCCAACATCCGCGCTTCGGAATCGCTGTACCGCAGCGGCGTGGTGAGCTACCTGATTGTCTTTTTGAGTGAAATTGGGGCAACCATTCTGCTCTACAAACTGCTCGCGCCGGTCAATAAGACGGTGGCCATGCTGATGATGGCCAACCGGTTGATGCAAGCGGCCGTGCATGCCGTCAACCTGGTCAACTTCATCTTCCCATTAATTCTGCTAAATGGCGGCGACTATCTGACCGCCTTTATGCCCGCGCAGATTGATTCGCTGGTGCTGCTCTTCACCGATGCCCATTACTACGGCGTGCTGGTTTCTGAAGCGTTCTTCGCGGTGAGCCTGTTCCTGCTCGGCTATCTGGTGGTCAAGTCGGAGCTGTTCCCCGGCGTTCTGGGCGTCATGCTGGCGATTGCCGGGGCGGGCTACGTGCTGGACAGTTTTGGCATCTTCCTGCTGCCCCAGCACGCGGCGCTCTTTGCCAACATCATGATTGCCCCGGCGATTATTGCTGAACTGTCCTTCACCCTGTGGCTGCTGATCAAAGGCGTCCGCACCTCACAACCGGAAAGCCACAAGGCAATTGCCGCAGCGTAAGCGAGAAGATATTTGATCCAGTGTCAGACCAGCGCCTGGTTTAGCTTTGCCGGGCGCTGGCTGCAGGAAAGCACTGGGAAGGTGACGCATGGACCACACGCAAGCAGAGAACACGCTTGCCCGGCAGCGGCAGGCGTTAAGGCTAAGGCAGTATGTGCAGCTTCGCAATGGCGTCCCGCTAGGTGACAGCAAATCGCTGCGAAAAATGCTGCGCGGCTCGCTGGGCGCCGCTTCCTTTGCCGCCTTTTGGCAGTATTGGAATCCAATTTGGGGCTTCACTACCGGACAGTTTTAACATGGGCTCACCTCAAGATGAAAGGCAACCTTAAAAGACCTGCCCCGCCTCAAGGCATATTTGAGCCAATCATAGCCCAAGCGGAACAAACTTTTGTCCGTTCGGTCTGTCCGGTCAATTAAACAACGGAACTCTTCATGGTCGGTCACCACGAGGCCCAGGTAAATGAGCCAGAGGTAGGCCAGCGAAGAAGCCAGCAACAAGCGGGCAACGCGTTCTGGCTCAGCTAAATGACTCTTATGGATATGGAACCCGCGACTTTTCTGGTCAGAGAACAGCGTTTCAATCAGAGTACGACGCTGATAATGAGCACAAGCTTGTTGAGGTTGCGCCAGATTGGTGATGAGATAGATTGGTTTTTCATAGGGCTCATCCCACCAGGCAATCGCGTGAAGAGGACCATATTCTTGGGCAGTGAAGAGGACAGGAGAGGCAATCGTTTGGGCATTGAGCACCGCCAGGTCAGCCAAAGGATACTGCAAATCGCCATGAGTAATGAGAACATTGGCAGCCGAACGGACAACGAAGGACCAATCCGTTTGCCTTTCTATCCAAGCCAGCAACGCTGGGCTGTCATACTCACCATCACCCAGCAGAATGACCTCGGCTTCCGGCGGCAACAGAGGCAGTATCTGCTTCAAGACCGCAATATGGCGTTCGGCCGTGGTATGGCCTTTCTTCCCTTTGTAAACCAACCAGGCCAAAGGCAAGGCGCGTTGGCGATAGACGACACAGACCATGATAGTCACGCAGCCCCGGCCCACCGTGCTGCCGTCCAAGACCAGTGTCAAGGGATGGTTGGACAAGTGCTGCAAGAGTGTACGGGCATAGGGCAGATAGTAGAAGTTCTTATCCACATTTTCATTCTTTACCCAGCGTCGCATTCGTTTTCCAGGCTTTTCGGCTTGGCTGGGTGGGGGATTTCCAGGCTCATGGCGCTCAAGTGCGCTTTGCCACTCAGGACAATGCCGCTGATCATCATCGCCAGAGTGACCACATGGCCTTGTTTGTGCGTAGGCATAAGCTTTTTGAGGGTTTTCAACACTTTGGTGTACACTCGTTGACTGTCGGTCATGGGGTTGCTTCTCCTTGCTAGATTAGGCTCTAAAAAGATGAAGCTTACCTCATGACCGTCTTTTTTTCAGGTTGTTTCGGACTCCTTCTCAAAAGTGTCCGGTAGAGAATTTGGGGCTACGGGCTGGCCAAATATGTGTATGCCCCGCTGCCCCGGTTTTTGCACCCCGCCGTCGTTTTCATCGTAACTTTTATTATCTCTGGCGGCATTCACGACCTGGTTACCATGGCCATTAGTCGGTCGTTTGCCTTTCTCTTTACGCCCTGGTTTTTCTTGTTGGGTGTGGGGGGCGGTGCTGGGGCGGGTATTCAGTATGAATTTATCGAAACGGCCGCGGTGGCTGCGGGCCAGCATCAATCTCGCTTACCTTGCATTTGTTTAGCTTTGACACAGATAGCGAAGAAGGAGTTTTTGATATGACCGTAAAATCGTTTCGCGTTGTGCTCACCACCAATGATTTTGCACGCGCCGTTGCGTTCTATCGCGATGGACTGGGGTTAGACCCGGCCGCCCTATGGACCGACAATGGTCGGGGGCAGCTTTTCTTGGCGGGAGAGGCGTCTTTGGAAATCTTTGACCCGGATTATGCCGCAGGTGTGGACCAAATCGAAGTGGGGGAACGGGTAAGCGGCCAAATCCGATTTGCCTTTGAGGTGCCAGATGTGCGGGCAGCAATGGCGCGGGCATTGCAATATGGCGCAACGTTGGTCCACGAACCGGTTCTAACGCCCTGGGGTGACTTGAACGTGCGGCTGCGCTCCCCTGAGGGATTACAAATTACGCTGTTTCAGTCTCAAAATGAATTAGAAGCAGAGGAGAGAAAAGGATGAAGGCGATAGTACACACAAAATATGGCTCGCCGGATGTTTTGCGGCTCACAGACGTGGAGAAACCATCACCCAGGGCGGATGAGGTGTTGGTAAAAGTAGCGGCCGCGGCCGTTAACCAGGCTGACAATCATCTCCTCAGCGGAACGATGCGTTTTAGCACAGGGCTGCTGAAACCGAAGCATCAGATACTCGGTTCGGACATTGCCGGGCGAGTGGAAGCGGTTGGTACAAACGTCAAACAGTTTCAGGTGGGCGATGCCGTGTTTGGTGACCTTTCCGGGCACAGGCGGGGCGGGTTTGCCGAGTACGTGACCGCGCCTGAATCAGCGTTGGCTTTGAAACCGGTCAATATTTCATTTGCAGATGCGGCGGCCGTACCGATGACGGCCGTTACTGCCCTGCAAGGCCTGCGCGACAAAGGCCACATCCGGCCGGAGCAGCAAGTGCTAATCAACGGCGCGTCCGGTGGGGTGGGGACGTTTGCGGTGCAGATTGCCAAAGCATTGGGTAGTGAGGTAACGGCCGTTGTCAGTACACGCAAAATGGACATGGTATGTTCGATTGGGGCAGACTACATCATCGATTATACCAAAGAAGATTTCACTCAAACCGGGGAACAGTACGACCTGATTTTTGATACAGTAGGCAATCGGTCTGTTGCTGAGTATAAAAGGGCCTTACAGCCTCAAGGACGTTTTGTGACAACTGCATTTCTACCATCCCTTGTAATCCAGGGGCCCTGGCTCTCACTGACTGAAGGTAAAAAAATGCATAATATGATGGCAAAACCGAATCAGAAGGATTTAGATGTAATGAGAGACCTGCTTGAAACCAACCAGGTCACCCCGATTATTGACAGTTGTTATCCTCTTAGCGATGTGCCTGAAGCACTCCGGTATCTGGGGGAAGGACATGCCAAAGGCAAGGCAATCATCACGATGTCAGCCAGTTCAGCGGGCGAGTAGGATAGAGAGATGCATAGAACTTTAGAATCAAACATGACATTCAGATTGGAGCTGTTCGTAGATGACTTGGTGGCATCAACAGATTTTTACGGTCGGGTCCTTGGATTTGTGATAGGAGAGCAGCAGGCAGATGGTTACACACCGCTGACCAGTGGAGATGTTTCTCTTTCACTGAATCTTCGGGCTAACTTACCAGACGATCACCCCATCCAGGCCATTGTCGGCGAGCGTTTAGGTCGGGGCATCGAACTCGTCTTGGAGGTAAACGATATTGAGGCGATGTATAAGCGCGTGCGATCTGCAAATTGGCCGTTGGCTGGTGAATTGCAGCCTCAACCCTGGAGTTTAACCGATTTTCGAGTGTTGGATCCTGATGGGTATTATTGGCGCATCACAACGAGAGGAAAGGATGGCAGTTGAATAAACAAACCAGTTATCTCGCTTGATTTGTCTACTGTTGTTTGTTTGCCCAATCCATTAAACAATCAATCTGTTTTACTCTTAGGCCCATCTGTACGACTTCTTGCTAATTCTCTAACGCTGGCAGCACCCGCCAGGCTCGGTAGCCCTGTCCTTCACCCTCATCAAGCAAGGTGATAAGCTCATGCGCACGGCCGACGGCGGCTTGATGAGGCCGACTTTGAAAACAGCCAGCACCAGCCGCAGACCAGGGAAAACCTGCTGTTCTTCCGGTGCCAGACGGCGCAAGCCGTAACGGGCGATCATCTCTTTCGGCAGTGGATAAGACCAGTACAGTTCTATATTAGTCGGTATGGACGGCCGTTTTAGAGAGTTCGCCAGGGAACGAAATGCGCGATTAGTGGTTCACAGGTTCATAAGATAACCTCCATTAAGAAGTTAGCAGGAGATAACGGGATGTCAAATATAATTGTGACAACAATAATTGTTTACACAATTACTTTTGACAGACCAGCATTTTTAGCGCAATCTTTAGGGTTATCAGTTGGTTGTGAAGAGGTTAAGGTTTGGAGATTACAACGGCCGTTTCATCATACTCAGCCCAAGCAGCCAGGAAAGCGTCCCAGACCACCAGGTGTGGAGCTGTAGGGAACGCCGGATCATTTATGAACACGGAATTATCGTCAAAACCTACTGCTACAACGACGTGGGATGTCGTGACATCCCAATAATCAAGCATCATTGTCCATACACGGACAATAACTGGTAGTCCTATCTCAAGGTAGGATTCCAACTCTGTCCGAGTTAACTGACGAACCTGTACTTCATACCCATCTTCCCGTAATCTTTCTGCATTCCGAATGGGTGTCCCATATTCTTTTGTCCCTAACAATTTGGATAAATCGGCTTCCGTTCGCTCATCCCCTATGTGATTGAGAACCATTTGTACACATGCTGGCAGGCAAGATCCATCACGACTTTGTTCAAAGTGCGGCACCGGTAGCAAAACGTTGGGCATTTTCTTCAATTCTCCGTGTCATCTGTTCCGTCAATCGTAGTTCACCGGTTTCTACATTGACATCTATGAATCCAACCAAACCAATGCGCCCCAAAGACCTTGAAGACAAGACCACAGGAACACGCCAATACGCACCATTTTTCTGCCAGACTAGATCGGGTGTCTCTCCGGATAAAAGATCGGCTATCTCATTTCCAGCAAATACACTAACCTTGCGCCGCGCTTCTTCAGCCGTTGTATTAATGGTGGTCGAGACATCCAAGCGGATGTTGAGGGGTCCACGTTCGGGTAGTTTTTCAGTTTCGATTAGAATCGTCATGAATGCACCTCTAACCATGCTCAATAGATTGTATGCCCAAGCTCGTTCATTATAACATATAACACAGGCTCAACTTATCCAGAGGCCAACGACAATCTGAATAATCGTGGTCGTGGCACCGGAGGGGCAGATGGTTCTGTCGCCGCAGTATTATTCAAACCATCAGGCTCACTATGATCAAGTGGCTGTTTGGATTTTCCATTGGTCTTGACCGTTTCGTTGGTAAATAAAGTGGGTTGGTATATGAGATGGTTGTTTGTACCTGTCAGATGGTCTGAATATCGCAGCGACTGTTGCTGTATCCTATTTACCTGAGCATTGCCATTTACGGCCGTTTCCAGCACCTCGTCCTCATCGTCATTCTCGATACTGTACTCACCGATGAGGGTATTGGCTTGGCGCAGGCTGGCATTGGCTTCGGCAAAGGCCTGCTGCAGGCTGTGGGCTTCAATCTGCACATCGCCAGTGATTATCCTGGCCAGGGTGGCCACCAGGTCACCGGAAGTCAGGGTATCTAACTCGGCCAGACTGTCATCCTCTACGGTATCGCCGTTGACCCGTAGTGCGGCCGCCACTTTGGCCGCCACCAGGCGCAGCGCATCTTCCTGGATGGTTTCTTCATAGGCAAAGAAATAGACCTTCACTGGCTTCGTCTGGCCAATGCGCCAGGAGCGGCGGCTGGCCTGTAGGACGGTGTAAACGCTGTAGTCGATGGCCATCCAGACGATGGTGGGAAAGTCGAGCAAGTCAATGCCCGTTTCCACCTTGCGGGGATGGGTGATGATGACATCTATGCCAGCCTGTACCTGCTTAGCTACCCATTCCTCTCTCTTGTTCGGCGCGGCGCGCAGAATGGCAGCCTTCAGTCCGGCCGCTTCCAGCATTGATTTCCACTCCGGCTGGATATCCAGGGTATCCGTCTGCTGGCACAGCAGCAGCACCCGTCGTCCCTGCGCTTTCTCCTGCAGGCACAGCCTGATGATTTCCTTCTCTTTGGGACCGACGAACTCTTCTGGCAATCCGGGCACCGAAGCAACGACCTCACCGGAACGGGGGCAGGTCACCACCTTGGCCCGCCGCGGCGAGTCGGGCCAGAAGAGCAGGGCATAGAGATACCCGGCGAGTAGGGATTTGTCGCCGCGAATGAGCCGCTCTTTCAGCTCTTCCTTAAGCTGCTCTTTAAGAGAGTCGTACAACGCTGCCTGCTCCGGCGCCATGGGAACGGCGATGGGGATTTCGGTATAGGCGGGCAAAGGAAAGCCCATATCCCCGAGGGAAAGGAACACTGACCGGTTGAGCAACCAGGGCAGCATCGCCGGGCTGCCGCCGGGCAGTTCCTTAAAGCGGACGCTGCTGCGGCTGTTGGCCGTTTGGCGGCCGTCTTCGTCCAGTGTGATGGTTTCAATCTGCTGGAGAATACCATAGGCTGAAACCCAATCGCGGGTGCGCAGACGGCGTTGACCGGTGGCATCCGGGTCGATATAGGTTCGGCTCATTTCTGGAGCAAGGCGGAAGAGGAGATAAAAAAGGCTGGACGCTTTGCCGCCGTAGATCGTGCCGGTGAGGGCCACCACTTTGCGGACAGCCTGGGCCAGGTGGTGCATTGCGTACCCTTGGTCGCTATCGAACCCTTTATATTGGTGGACTTCGTCCACTAACAGCAAATCCAACTTGCCTCTGGCTCTTTTCTTGATGTAACTGGCCAGGGGAACCTTACCATAGCCAAAGGTATCGGCCACGGCGCTGCCATGCCAGCGTGCTACTTCTTGAAAGGGCACGGGCTGCCCCTTAGTGGTGTAGCTGCGAATGAGGCGCTCGCGCTCGGCATAGCGTTTGAAGCTGCCGCGAACTTGGGCCTCGCTGCGGCGGCGGGTGAACTGGTAGAGCGGGGAGCGACAGTCTTCATTGCTGCAGACGCGGGTGGCCGATTTAAGCTCATTCACCATAAGCGGCCGTCCGCCAATAAACTGTGTGGCGCCACAAACTGGGCAGCGAATGCCGCGATTCTGGAGGGCATTGATTTGTGCTTCGCTCAGCAGCCGGGCAGATAACGGCCGTTCCTCAAGTGAGAGGTCCAGCAGCTTGCGCGGCGAGAGCACCTGTCCCCACGAACGCTCGATATCTGTGTATCCTTGGCTGCCGTAGCTGTGGCTGGCTGGACCGGCGTAGTTGTAGGCATGTTCCCAGCCGGAGGCGCTGCGGGCCGTGGTTTGTTTCAGGACGCCCACCAGAGGGGCGTTGTCTGGCTGTAGACCAAAAAACTGGTCCACGTCGCTGATGGATTGCAGATGCATGGTGCGCACGCCGGGCCAGACGGCCTTAAACTCGCGCTGCCATTTATCGACGAGGTGCGGTGGACAGAGAACGATAGTGCGCCGGGCATGGCGACCGGCGGCAATTGCTGAAGCGAGGCTGGTTTTTCCAGTGCCCATTTCGCCAACGCAGATCGCTTCCGAGTACGTTTCCAGGCGGGTAAGAATGGCGGCGGCGGCGTGTTTTTGCGCGGGCAGCAGGCCTGTCTGTGCCCGACCCTGTTGGTCCACCATGCCAGGAATCTTGCGCTGCTTACTCAGACTACCCAGCAAACGGCCGTAGCCATTCATGTTGAACTGGTAAACCGGGGGATATTCTCTGGCAACAATGCCGGTAAGCTGAGCGATCCATTTTTGCAGGAACCTTTCCAGCTCCGCCCCTTTGTAGTTGATAACCTCGCCGGCAGCATTAATCGAGGTAATGTCGGTAACAACCGTTTCGGTCGCCAGGTGCGTGACGCGGGTCCGGCCGTCGGGCAGCGGTTCGTGAAACTCTTCGTCCCGGGTTGCTTTGTAGCTGCGGCCTTTGATGAGGAGCTGTTCTTCACCCTCAACCAGCCGCTGGTTGTTCAGATGGCCCGAGGCAATGATGCTGTTCATGTGGCCAATTTTGAGCGGCGTCAACGGTCGCAGAGGCACATCGACAGTGGCCGGGTCCAGATGGTCCCGCCAGGCAGGCTTGCTGCTGGCGCCCAGCTGCCGCGCTTCGGCCAGGGCATCGGCTGGATCGATAAACAGTGCGCGGAATTTAAAGCCACTGTCCTTCACCATCAGGGGCGGCAGCTCATAGAGCGGTTCCGCTGGGGCAGCCAGAGGCGAAAGCTGCTGCTGCACAAGCAGAGGGGTGTCGCCTTCAGCCAGGGCGCGCAGGGCCACAACGGCCGCCGGGTCAGGGGGCACCGCCTGCCGCCCGCGTACGCCAAAGAGCACTATCTGCTTAAACCGTTCATAAAGTCCGTCCTGGCCTGGTGTTTCGGTGCTGTCGGGAAAGCGGTAAATCTGGATATTTTGGAAATGGCTCAGCAAATATTCAGCCAATTTGCGCAGCTTGAGCAGATGCTGCGGCACGACGTAAATCAGCAGGCCTCCCGGTTGTAAATACGACCGGGTGCGGGTCAGGAATTGAACCTCCAGCCGGGTGCTGCGGCCGCTCTCTTATTCGTCCTGGTCATAGGGCGGGTTTAGGTAGAGCAGGTTAAACCCGTCGCGCGAGGCCTGCACATTCTGGTAACTGTCGTGCAGCAGACGGGTTTGTGTTGGCAGCTGGGCCGAACGGTTGGCCACCAACAGCCTGGCCTGCAGCGCCTGAATTTTCTCCCGCGCCAGCCGGGCTCTTTCTTCATGCAGCTCCACACCATAGGGCGACAAGGCCAGGGTTTCGGCCAGTGAGACCAGGGCGGTGCCTTCACCAGTACACGGGTCGAAAATACGGCCGCCATGCGGAGCGGTGATGAAGGTTGAAATGAGGTGGGTGACAAGAGGCGGCAAGGGGAAATAGCCAGCCTTTTCCATGTTGGCGAGTCTGGTCATGAGAGAGTTCCTTTGTGTCGTGTGATATGGTTTAGGCGGCAGCGAAGGCGTGGAGGAGATGGTTAAACAGTTGACGGGAGCGAGCCAGGTGGCAATACGCTTTGGGTTGGCACGGTCTCGGCCAGGCAGACAGAATAACCATAACGGCCGTCGTCCACCCCCTGGAGCAAATGCGCCAGCCGCTCTGCGTCCGCAACGTGCAGCGTGAGGCAGATGAGACGATATTCCGCATCCCGATCTGGATTGGTTTCAACGAGGATTTGGAGATGCCTGGTGGTCTTCAGGTGCTGGACAACGGCGGACATCAGAGGCGGGGGTGTAACGGAAATGCTCATGGGGTTTTCCTCCAGTGATGTAGCAGCGAGGGCTGCTTTCCAGGGGATCGGTTTCACAGCATGGTGCGCGTTAGCGCCTATAGCCACGCATTTTTCAGGTCTTATTTGGGGGATATTTCTCCAGAGTCCGTCTGGAAAGGCTTAGAAACTTGAAGTCTGAGAGGAACGACCGTTTTCACAATGGATGGAGAGGCGGGCAAGGACTCAAAATCAGGAGGGTTAGCCCTTGCCCGATTCTGCCGTAAAGCACAGTCATCGTTTCTGTTCTTGTACTCTAATTAAGCAAGTGTGCGTTTCTATCAAACTCAATCAGGCTCTCGTGCGCCAAGACAGGAAGACGCCAAACGACAGAACAACAAAAAATATACCAAACAAGTTTCTGGGCAGCAATAAAATGTCGTCCAAAAACGTAAACAAGTGAATGTATCGGGAAGTGCTACTTATTGTCCGAGAATCAGGCGACGGCAAAGGAGAATCTATTGATCTAGTTGTTGTTTGCAATTTGGCAAAATTCTGGCACTTGCGAATACTTGTTTGATAACTGGTGCCCAAATCTCAAATATTGAGACACAACTGCGGAAGGAATTAATGAAGCTTCATCAAATCTTATTGATTGTTGTAGCTGTGTTGGCAACGACCGTTTTTGCTTTGTTGGCAGGATCAACAGCAGCGCGCCTAAAAAACGGCTGTTGCGGGCAACGCGACCCCCGATAGTTTCAATTATCTGCCACTGGTGCTGAGGTCCGAACTACCTACTGCCACTCCACGGCGACGGCCACAGCTACCATTGCATGCTGAATCTGAGTTATTCTCATGTCCACTTGGCTCTTAATCAACTTTGGTGCAAAAGTTATTGCAGAGCAAGAATCGTGGATAGGCTATAGCTTCTAAAGCGAATAATGTACAGCTGCGCAAGTCTCGATCTGTTGAGGAATAGGATGCTTTATTCACCCCCTTGTACCAAAGATGGTGAAGATCCACTTTTCCGGTCTCACGTCACAGCGAGGCGGGCAACCACCTCGTAGACTGTAGAATCGCTACCTTTCAACCCCCTATAGCGTATAGGCTTGAGTTTCGGCAAGTGGCGCATATTTGTGTAACTATGAATCATGTCAATTAGTGGAGGGCGAGTATAAGTCTTTAATAATCGCTCTATGTCTACATCGATTTTAGCTTCCAAACTTTATATCCCCCCGGCCCCGCCTAAAGTTGTTCGCCGCCCACGCCTGATTGAGTGGCTAAACCAGGGTTTGGGTGAAAACCCCGAGTTTGGCCAATCCCAAAGGTTTGGCCGTAAATTGGCTCTTATCTCGGCACCCGCTGGCTCTGGTAAGACCACGCTGGTCAGTGAGTGGGTGGCAAGTTGTGAATGGCCGACTGCCTGGTTGTCGCTGGATGAAGGGGATAACGATCCTGCCCGTTTTCTAACGTACCTCATCGCGGCTTTGCAGACGCTGGCGGCGAATATAGGAGCAGGGTTGTTGGCTGTACTCCAATCCCCGCAGCCACCACCGACCGAAATGGTTCTAACGGCCGTAATCAATGAAATTACGGCTGTACCCAACAATTTCATCCTTGTCCTTGACGATTACCACGTGATTGATGCCAAGACTGTGAACGCCTCAACGTCTGTGGATAAGGCGCTCAGCTTTCTGCTAGATCACCTGCCGCCGCAGATGCACCTGGTCATCACCACCCGTGAAGATCCGCAGCTTCCCCTGGGCCGGTTACGCGTCAGGGGCCAATTGACCGAACTGCGCGCCGCCGACTTGCGCTTTACTCTCGACGAAGCCGCCGACTTTCTCACCCAGGTGATGGGGCTAAAGCTCTCGGCAGAAAATATCGCCGCCCTGGAAACCCGCACTGAGGGCTGGATTGCCGGCTTGCAATTGGCCGCCCTTGCCTTGCAGGAAATTTCCGTACAGGGTGACCAAGACGCCACTGGCTTCATCCAATCTTTCACCGGCAGTCACCGTTTCGTGCTAGATTATCTGGTTGAAGAAGTCCTCCAGCGGCAGCCGCAAAGCGTGCAGGCTTTCTTACTGGGCACTTCTATCCTTAACCGCCTGTGCGGTCCTCTGTGTGATGCGGTGGTGGGCCGATTAGATAGCAGGGATTGGAAACTCGAGAGCGGCGACCAGGGGCCCGACAATCTGGAATTCCCAGTGTCCAATCTCCAAAGCCAGGAGACCCTGGCCTATCTTGAACGGAACAATTTGTTCATCATCCCCCTAGACAGCGAGCGGCACTGGTATCGCTATCACCATCTCTTTGCCGATTTGCTGCGGCAGCGGCTGCGTCAAAGCATCGCGGCTGCAAGAGGAGATGCGGAAAGCGCGATGAACGAATTGCACATCCGCGCCAGCCAATGGTACGAAGACAATGGTCTGGAGGTTGAAGCATTTCACCATGCGGCCGCCGCCAACGACATTGAGCGCGCCGAGCGTCTGATGGATGGCAAGGGAATCCCTCTGCACTTTCGCGGCGCAGTAACGATGATACTGGAATGGCTGGCGTCACTGTCGAAGTCGGTGCTGGATGCTCGCCCATCATTGTGGTGGCGGTATGGCGCTATGCTGCTGGTTGTTGGTCAAACGACCGGCGTCGAAGAGAAACTAGACGCGGCTGAAGCCGCTTTGCCAGGCAGCGAGGTAGCCATAGACAATCGGCCCCTTATCGGCCGGATTGCCGCCACCAGGGCTGTCCTGGCGCTTACGCGCTACCAGCCAGAGATCATGCTCGCCCAATCGCACCGTGCCCTGGCGTATCTGCCTCCCAACAACCTTTCCCTCCGTGCCAACGCCTACTGGACGATGGGGGTTGCTTACCTCTACCAAGGAGAGCGTACGGCCGCCCGCCAGGCCCTTACGGAAGCCGTGGCCATCAGCCAGGCGTCGGGAAATATCTTCACCTTGATCCTGGGGACTATCGGCCTGGGTATTGTAGCGGAAGTGGAAAACCAGCTTCACCTGGCGGCGGAGACTTACTGGCGCGTCTTGCAGTGGGCTGGGGATCAGCCGCTGCAAATTATCTATGAAGCCCATCTTGGTCTGGCTCGTGTCCTTTATGAATGGAACGAGCTAGATGGGGCCGAGCAGCACGCCCGTCTGAGCATCCACCTGGCGCGGCAGTATGATAAGGCCATTGACCGATTCATCTTCTGTGAACTGTTTCTGGCCCGCCTGAAACTGGCCCAGGGCGACGTGGCTGGTGCAGCCGCTATATTGACTCAGGCCAGTCATGTCGCGCGCCGACAAAACTTTATCTATCGCCTTCCTGAGGTGACAGCTGCCCAGATACTTGTTCTCCTTCACCAGGGCAATCTGGCGGTGGCTGGTCAGCTAGCCCAGGTACACGAACTCCCCATGAGTCAAGCCCGCGTCTATCTGGCACAAGGCGATCTGGCCGCAGCCCTGGCGATGCTGGCGCAGTGGCGACGGGAGGTAGAGGTAAAGGGGTGGCGAGATGAACAGCTCAAGGTGATGGCCCTGCAGGCGCTCGCTTATCAGGCGCGGGGTGAAATGGATACGGCCGTGCGCCTGCTGGCTGAGACTCTGGCGTTAGCAGAGCCGGAGGGCTTCATTCGCCTCTTTGTAGATGAAGGGCTGCCGATGGCGCAACTATTGTCGGAAGTGGCCGTTCAGGGAATTATGCCCGACTACACAGGGAAACTGCTGGCTGCATTTGCAGCCGAGGCCCACAAGCACCAGGCCCGATCTGCTCTGCCCCCTGCCCCGTTCCTGATCGAACCATTGAGCGAGCGCGAGCTAGAAGTATTGCACCTGGTTGCTCAGGGTCTCTCCAATCGTGAGATTGGCGAGCGGCTGTCCCTCGCTCTGAGTACGGTTAAAGGGCACAACCAGAAAATTTTTGACAAACTACAAGTTCAAAGACGCACCGGGGCTGTTGCTCGCGCCCGCGAGCTGGGCCTGGTGTAAACCCGAAGTAGCCGTCGGCAAATAAGCTAGCGGAATTGTGCAGACGGCTTGGAGTAAGCGGCCTGCTAGCCAGGAAAGCTACCGGTAGCCGCTTACCAAGGGTTTACAGAAGCCCTAAGAGTCTGCTGAAACCACAACAACCCCTCTAAACAATACTTTAGTATCTATCCATTAATATCGGTTATGAATAAGCTACCTGCACAAAGGGCACAGGCATAGGATCATGTCAAACGAGCTGAACACAAATCCCACTCTCACTGAACCGGTGATTTATCAAATCAGGATCAAAGGGCATCTCGGTGCGGGATGGCCGGGGTGGTTTGGCGGCATGACCATTACCTTGCAAGACAACGGTGACACGCTTCTAACTGGCCCAGTGGTTGATCAGGCTGCACTTCATGGCTTGCTCAAAAAGGTGCGAGATTTAGGGGTGCCGCTGCTATCGCTAATGCGCATGGAATGCGACAAGGCGGACACATCAGAGAGCGAATCTTAAATTGAGGAAAGCTCAACAGTTGATCGTCCAGGGGATAACTCAAATGGTCACTCCCACCATAGAACCATCACCGCTTTTTCGGGCCAGGCTTGCTGGGATATTGTATCTAATTGCGAACCTACCTGCTCCTTTCGCCCTCGTCTATCTTCCTGCCCGCTTCATTGTGCACGGCGATGCCACCGCAACAGCCAGCAATATCCTGGCTTCTGAATCCCTATTCCGTCTCGGCATTGTCAGTCTTCTGTTCAACTCAATAGCCAATCTGTTGCTGGTGCTGGCGTTATACCAATTGCTTAAAGTGGTTAACAAGAGCATGGCATCGCTGATGGTTATGTTCGTTCTGACTGGTGTTCCTATCGCCATGGTGAATGAACTCAACCAGATAGTCGTCCTACAACTCTTGAGCGGCGCAGACTATTTGCAAGTGTTCACTCGTGAGCAGCTGCAATCTCTGGCGTACATGTTTCTTCGTATGCACAGCCAGGGACTTAGTATCGCCATGATATTCTGGGGTCTATGGCTGTTTCCGATGGGTTATCTAATCTTCAAGTCGGATTTCTTGCCCAGAATTCTCGGCATCTTGTTGATGATTGGCTGTTTTGGCTATGTCATCGAAAGTTTTGCCTCCTTTCTTGGTTTCAACGTGAGTATTATTTTTTTTACTTCTTGGGGGGAGCTGTTATTGCTCTTGTGGCTGTTGATTAAAGGTGTGAACGTCGAACAGTGGCAAAAACACGCTGCCACGTCTGCCCACGCTATTTGATGGAGGAAACTCGTGAAAGCGATTATTTACACAAAATACGGACCGCCGGACGTTCTTCAGCTCAAAGACGTAGAAAAGCCAACGCCCAAGGAGCATCAACTCCTGGTGAAAGTTCGTGCGGCATCCGTCAATGCGCTTGACTACCGGCGTTTCGAGAAGCTGTCGCTATTGGGCCGCTTAATGGATAAGGTGGTAATCAAAGGAATCAACAAAATACTTGGCACTGACGTTGCGGGCACGGTTGAAGCGGTGGGCAGTAGCGTGACAGCGTTCGAGCCAGGTGATGAAGTTTTCGGGGTAGCTCCCGGCTCGTTTGCTGAATACGTGTGCAACGGCGCCAGTAAATTCGCCCTGAAACCAGCTCATGTATCATTCGAGGCAGCAGCGGCCGTTCCTGTGGCAGCATTTACCGCTTTGCAAGGACTGCGCGACAAAGGTCAGATTCAAGCGGGGCAAAAGGTGCTCATTGATGGCGCATCTGGTGGCGTGGGTGTGTTTGCGGTGCAGATTGCCAAATCATACAGGGCTGAGGTAACGGCCGTGTGCAGCACACGCAATCTAGAAATGGCGCGCACAATTGGGGCAGACCATGTTATTGACTACACTCAAGAAGATTTCACCAAAAATGAGCAGTGTTATGACTTAATTCTCGCTGTAAACGGGCACCATCCGATTCTGCATTATCGAAGGGCACTAAGCCCTCAGGGAATTTGTGTCGTGGCTGGTGGTTCCCTGGCTCAAGTGCTTAAGGCGATACTTTTGGGACCACTGGTATCGCGGATCGGGAGCAGGAAGATCGGTTTCATGGGAATAGCCACAACGCCGCAAAAAGATCTGCTCGTTTTTAAAGAGCTTCTTGAAGCGGGCAAACTGGTCCCTATTATTGATAAATGTTACCCGCTACGTGAGACGGCTATAGCTGTCCGCTATCTTGTCGAAAATCACGCCCAGGGAAAAGTCATCATCACCGTGAACGATAATGACAAAACCTGAGGAAAAGATTTCCACGAAGCAGTACCGGCGCACTCTTTAGCGGTTACACTATTCTCAAAACCACCGTGTGTGGCGTTCCATCAATTTTTTCTATATACCCAATACAACAATACCAGGAGAAAACAAGTGACAAACCGAACCATTGGCACCTCGCCGCAAGTCTATGCGCGGTTTGCCGGCCTGCTATACCTGATCGTCATCGCCGCGGGAATCATTGCCCAGATATTCATTAGCGGCAAGATCGTTGTGAGTGGCGACGCCGCGGCGACGGCCACCAACATTCTAACCCACAAGACCCTGTTTCAACTGGGTTTCACGGTCTACCTTATTGAAATGGCTGCCCAAATCGCCATGACGGTTCTCTTTTACATTTTGCTGAAGCCGGTAAGCAGGAGCATTTCCTTGCTTGCGTTGTTTTTCAGTCTCACCGGCTGCATCATTAAGACCCTTAGCCGCCTCTTTTACATTACGCCATTGCTCGTCTTGGGAGGTTCTCACTACTTAAGCGCATTTAATATTGAACAGTTACAGGCACTTGCGCTCCTCTTGCTCAATGTGAATGACCAGGCTGCCGGAATGGCGCTTTCATTTTTCGGATTTTCCACCCTCTTGAATGGTATCTTGGTCTTTAGATCTACCTTTCTCCCCAAAGCACTTGGCGTATTGTCAATGTTGGGAGGGGTGGGCTGGCTCATCTACCTGTATCCGCCGCTTGGAAATCAATTCTTGCCCTACATCCTAGTCATTGCTCTTATTGGCAGCATATCACAAATCTTGTGGCTCTTGATCAAAGGTGTAAAGGTTGATCTGTGGAATAAACTTGCTGCTGCTGGATAAGCCTGACCGGGCGTTTGCGAATATTTAGCGATTGGAACTCGTATTTATATCAAAGGAGGTTGATGATGATTGACCCAGCCAAATTCGCCTTATTCGTCGGTGTCTCATGGGCGCTGATCCTTGCCCCAGGCCCCGACATGTTGTATGTGATTACCCGCGGGATGGCTCATGGGCGCAGAGCGGGCATCGTGTCGGCTGTTGGCGTAATTTGCGGAATCCTGGTCCACACCACGGCTACAGCATTCGGAGTGACTTTGATCTTCCAGACATCGGCGCTCGCCTTTCTCATGGTCAAATATCTTGGCGCAATCTATTTGATCTATCTTGGCATCAAAGTTTGGCAAGATAAAAACACCTTCAGTCTTCAACCCTCATTCGCAGGCGCAAATTCCCGACCTCTTTTCTGGCAGGGTGTCATGTCGAATGTCCTCAATCCCAAGATTGCTATTTTCTTTCTGGCGTTTCTGCCGCAGTTTGTGGATCAAGGGAGCGGGAAAGTAACCCTGCAAATGACGATCCTGGGTCTAACATTCGCACTCTTTGGGCTGTGCTTTCTGGTCCTGGTTGGCTATTTCGCCGGGTCAGTTGGCGCGTGGTTGTCAAACCAGCCTCGCTACACAAAGTTCTTCCGTCGGCTTAGCGGCGGCACCTTGTTCGTTTTGGGCGCGCGCCTGGCGTTGACTGAGTAGCAATGATCTCAGAGGAAATCCGTCCGTCATGATCTCGTATTACCTGAAGGCGAAAGGCTTCAAGCGCGTCATTATTCTCGCGGCGGACTGAAAAGAAGCGGCGCAGCGATCTATATGAAAAACATGCGGGACAAAACGTCACAATGCTTGAACCGGACAAGGTCGAGTAGAGTCGTGAATGTTGTACAGAGTAGAAAACGCGCTATTGAGAAGCCCCGTATTTGAAGGAGGAATGCTCGAGTGAACGCCATTGTATTTGAAAGGTATGGACCGCCCGATGTTCTCCGGCTCCGTGAGGTAGAAAAACCCACCCCTGATGAAAATCAAGTTCTGGTCAAAGTTCATGCCGCATCCATCAATGCAGGCGACTATTTCGCCAGAGGAGGTAAACCACTCCTGTTTCGCTTTTTTACCGGGGCACTTTTAAAACCAAAAAATACGCGCCTCGGGATCGATGTGGCGGGGCAGGTCGAAGCTGTCGGTGAAAACGTGAAACAGTTTCGACCAGGCGATGAGGTATTTGGGTGCCGGAACGGCGCTTTCGCCGAATATGTCTGTGCCCGTGAAGGATTATTAGTGTTGAAGCCAGCTAATATATCCTTTGAGCAAGCAGCGGCTGTGCCCTGGGCAGCACTCGTTGCATTGCAAACTATTCGTTATGCTGGCGGAATTCAACCAGGGCAAAAAGTTTTAATTCAGGGCGCTTCAGGAGGTGTAGGCACCTTTGCCGTTCAAATCGCCAAGGCATTTGGCGCTGAGGTGACCGCCGTATGCAGCACGCGGAACCTGGATATGGCACGCTCGATAGGGGCGGATCATGTTATTGATTACACCAAGGAAGATTTCACGCGGAACCGGCGACGCTATGACTTGATTCTTGCCATCAACGGATATCACTCTCTTTCCGCGTATAAGCGCGCCCTAAACCCGCAGGGGATTTATGTTTGCGGGGGAGGCACTTTGGGCCAGCTCCTCCAAGCCATGCTCTTCAGCTCTTTAGCATCAAGAAAAGGCGGTAAGCAAATGCGATTGATGGGAAGGGCCAAGGTAATCCAGGAGGATTTGGTCTTTCTTGCCAAGCTTTTAGAAGAAGACAGGATCGTCCCTGTCATTGATCGGACTTACCTGCTGAGCGACGTTGTTGAAGCGTTTCGATATGTGGAAGATACACACGCCCAGGGAAAAGTCGTCATCAGTATAAAAAATGGAGATTGAGAAATGAACCGAAATCGAATGATTATTGAAGCGGATGAATTGTTAGAGAAACTGGATAAGGAAAATATCCAAGTATACGACGCCACTTTGCTGTTTTTCAGAAACGAATCCGATCCAACCGCCTATGAGCAATATCTGCAAGAACATATTCCCGGCGCCGCCTTTTTCGATCATCAGCAGTTTTCCGACCCAAACAGTGCGTACCTGCTTACGATTTTGCCTGAAGCTGAGCTGGCGGAGCAAATTGGTGCTATTGGCATAGCGGAAGATTCGGAGGTCATTTTATATTCTGTCGGTGTGTTACCGGCGGCTAGCCGCGCCTGGTGGATACTCCATTACGCTGGCCATAACAACGTGCGTGTCCTCAATGGTGGATTGGCTGCCTGGAAGAAGGCCGGCGGGAAAATCGAACAGGGAGCCCGGCAATATGAGCCAGGCGTTTATAACGGCCGTTTTAGGTCAGACGCATTCGCCGGTAAAGAAGAGGTTCAAGCAGCAATGGAAAACAGTGAGGTCGGCACGCTCAATACCTTACCCCTGGAAAGTTATGAAGCCGCCCATATTACCGGCTCATTCTGCTTACCTTGTACGGATTTAATGCAAGGAATGGCTGCTTTTTTACCCGATGAGGAACTTGCATTGCGTTTGCAGGAAAAATCGCAGTACAAGCGTATCATTACCTACTGCGGCGGCGGTATCGCAGCTACTGTTAATGCTATGGCCCATTTAATGATGGGGCACGAAAATGTCGCCGTGTATGATGGCTCAATGTCTGAATGGGTTGGGGAGGGGTTGCCAACAGAGGGCACGGCCGAAGATAATTGGGAAATATGGCGGCAAAAATAGCTGCATGGGAGAAAAAGCAAAAGCGGAGCGCCTGATTAACACCCCCGTCAAACTGGTCACCTGGAGCAGCTGCCAGCCCTTACAGCCGTTTGCAACCATACTTTCCTGGATATCATGTTAGGCGTTGGCCTGCGCCGCTCCGAGGTAGCCACTCTCACCTGGGGCCATATTCAGCAGTGTGACGAGTCGGTTGGCCGCCACACCTTTGGCGAGATGTAACATTGAAGAAAACTTTCTCGACGACAAATCAAGGGGCTTCAATCTGGAAGATAGCTGATTAGAGGATTCAATGGCCATTTCTCGACTGTGTTTGGTATTGGCCACAGCCACCGTTTACCTGGTTTCTAAGAGACTGTTTGAAAAATGACAATACCCCCTATGGTGGTCCAATTGAGGGTATTATGATGAACATACACACACAAGCATATCAAAGTGACCTGAAAGAGCAAGAATGGAAATGGCTCAAACGATTTTTGCCTCGACCCAGTGCCGTTGGCAGCAAAGGACGACCCCAGGAGTGGCCACCTCGGGAAATTGTGAATGCTCTGCTGTATCTGCTGCGCACTGGCTGCCAATGGCGCATGTTGCCGCACGACCTGCCGCCCTGGCAGACGGTTTATTATCACTTTCGCAAATGGCGACTGATTGGTCTCTGGGAGAAAATCAATCACTTGCTGCGCGAGCAAGTGCGCCAAGCCGCTGGTCGAGAAGCAACACCCAGTGCGGCCATTGTAGATGCCCAATCGGTCAAGACAGCGCTGGTCAAAGGCGTGCGCGGTTTCGATGCGGGCAAAAACGTGAACGGCCGTAAACGACATATTGTGGTAGACACCCTGGGCTTGCTGCTCCTGGTGCTGGCCCGGTGTTGGGTGGTTGAGCGAACCTTTGGCTGGCTCAATAACTATCATCGCCTGAGCAAAGATTACTAGGAATTGACTGAAAGCAGCGAGACGCTGATCTATCTGGCCATGTTCCATATCATGTTGCGTCGGTTGGCTGGAACCAATCATTTTGAACAGTAAACCTATTTTTCAAACAGTGTCTTAGGTGAGTGCAAATGGGGGCGCTAGGCTGTCAGTCGAGAGGTCATTCAGACACTGAGTGATAAAATCCTCAAGGTCTTACCGAAACAAATAAAGTGGCGAGTGCATTACGCCTTTTTTGCCCGCAGCGGCTTCACGCCGGAAGCGCTAAAGTTAGCGCAGGAGCACCGGGCGCACCTGATCACGTTGGACCAAATCGAGTCCGATATGCGGCAGTGGCTGAAATTACAACAAGACCGCTGACAATGACATACTGCTGGCATTGATAAAATGTCTGGTGAAGCAAAACGGTCCACTTACCGGCTGACAAAAACTATTTTAACTGCTATTCTGAACGCTTGAATTAGTTGGCGTTCTGCAAATTACAGTCACTTTCTCGCCGAACAATGCCAGCTGGAGTTATCAACAGCTCCCTCTACTAACAAAGCCGCGAAAAATCTGGCGCAGCTCATGCCTGTTTATTTCCCATCCTGTAAGTGTGACCGCGCAAACCAGACATTGGGCTGACTATCAATTTCATACTCCCAATGGGTTGTCTCCCGGACACGGCTCACACGCCCCGAACTCTTTACCTCATTATCCACAACGGCTTGAACTTCATCACCCACCTGAAAAAACGGCCGCTGCGCATACCAGACTGGCTCTTCAAACGGCAGGAGTTCTCCTTGGGCCAGCCCATTGTCAATTGTGCGCAGGGCATCCTCTTCACTGTAATCAGCGACGTAGCCGTTAGCGACGGCCGCGTCCAGTAAATCATCAACGGCGCTGGATAAACGCTGCCGCGCCTCGTGAGTCAACCATGCGGCAGCGTTTAACCCGCCTACGGTCAACGAGGCCGTATAAAGCCGACGATGGCGTAAACCCTGTCCAGAAGATGTACTGGCCAATTTCCTGAGCAAATTTCCATAGACGGCTTCTACGTAGCGAGAAACTTGACTCCTGGAGGGTTGTTTCCGGTTGCCGTATGCGGCCAGCCGGGCGGCTCGTTCCGCTGCTCGCTTCTGGCGTTCAGCTTCCAGAAATTGGGTGTATGGCATTACTATCTGTTCATGGAGAACGGGCAGAGGAAGCAGTTGTTCTGTCAAGTAGTAAGCGCAGTCGCGTGCGCCATAAAAAACCACGGCCGCATGATTCACAGAGCGATCACAAAAGGGAAAGCGGTGAAGCAGCGCTTTGAGTGCTAGTTCGTAATCGACTGTTTCCAATACCTCATCCAATAAAAAGATAATACGGCTGCGCGGTTGCGCCGGAGTGGCCGAGGCGGTGGCGTGAAGCAGACCGGCATATTGTCCAATAAGCGGATCTTCCAGAAGGGAAGAAAAGTTACTCCGTTCGTCCCCCGTATCGCTGTCGAGAGCCAACAGCTGGCTGCCGGTGACGTTGGCCTTCACCCGGTAGGTCGTGAAGTAGTTGGGGTTACGTCGCGTTGGCCGGTGGTGACGAATTTGCAAGTGGGGCGCACTCCAGGCATGTCCCAGGCGAATCGCAACCACCAGCTCGGGCAGGGTCAGCCGCTGGGTTTCAAATGTCATATTAAAGTTCCAGAAACGGCCGTCTCCTGGCACGATCTTATCTTGATAATTTCTGTTTATGGCCACCTGGAACGCGGAAAGAGGCGTTTCCCTTTCGGTTGATACTAACTCAAGGTTTGGGTTAATCTTTTCCGGCGTCTCTAGCATAAGGTAAACACTCCAACGATTGTGAATTCGGAGGTGCTGGATGAGGATTCATCTTAATCGAACGCATTGTCTTTGGCAAATCATCCAATCGTTACTTCGCTTTTCATCTCTTCCCCCTGGTCAGGCTGCATTGCAGGACATTCGCTTCCTTTCTTTATGCTGGATGAAATGGATTTTACCGTTCGCTAGCAAGTGGATGTACGGAATTGCTGAGAAGGACGGTGCTATCAGAAAGTTGGTCAGGGCTTTTCAGTAAAAATCACTGAAACATCTGAAAGGCAATAGAAGCATCAAAATAACGACGGGCCGATGCCAAATTGGGGTATCCCAGTTTGTTGACCAACCCAATGACAAAATTATTGATAATAGAGATGGCTTGAGCCAGTGGCGGCTTGGCGATACGCGTCGCATCTTCTTGCAGGGTCACATCCCGGCGATGATGCACGCCATTTTCAATGTGCCAATAGAGACGCGTCCAGGCTAAAACTTGAGCCGCATCTGCTTTGTGCGCCGCACAACTGGTTAAACCATACACAGTTTCATTGGTTTCCACACCGGTGGTAAGCTGCTTGGTGTAACGTTCTAACTTAAAAACTTGGGCAAGTCCAGGCCAATCCACAAACCGGTCATTATCGGTGATGAGCGTCAGCGTGCGTCGCTCGATACGCCCATGCGATTTGTTGCTCCAAGTGGCCACCGTGCGCGGTAAGTGGGCGATATGCCACCCCGCTGCCTGGCGTGGCGGGACAAAAAACTGCTTAATATCGGCCAAGAGGGTGGCCTGATTCTTTTTGGCAAACAGCAGATAATCGCCCCCACTGGATAAAATCTGCACACAAAAGGCCCGTTGGGTGTGCATAGCATCGGCACAAACCACCTTGTCTTTGAGATAAAGTTCATCCAAAAGCGGGCCACTGACACTGATTTCGTTCTCTTTCGACTCGACCGCGACTTGTTTGAGGACGATGCCATCTTCTGCTAGATAAGCGGACAACAAATGAACCCCTTGGGTATACCCTTTGGGAATCGTTCCGCGCATCGTTTTGCCATCAATGCAAATAAACACGCTGCTTTGACCCCCATAGCGGAGGTTCAAATAGTGTTGTAATGCCTGCTCCAGTTCATCTAGAGACACCACCTCGCCCAATATCGTGCGCAGGGTGTTCAAACAAGGGGTTTGCTTCCTCGTTAAAGAAAATAGGGCGACCAAGGCTTCTTGCCGATGTTTGATCCACTCAAAAATCCCGTATGGTTTGTCTTGGCCAGACAAGCGGGCGAGCACAATCATGCTTAAAATCGTGCCGAGGTCGTAGACTTTCCCTCTTTTGTCGCGCGGGTCTGTTAACTGGTTCAGGTATTGGGCTAAATCGGCTAAGTTGAACACGATTCCATCTACTTCATTGGCTTTCAATATGATACACTGCATGATTCACCTGTCTTGGTTGGTTTTTCGGACAATTAACTTTACCAAGTTCAGGTGTTTTTTCTTCTTTTTCGTTTTTTACTGAAAAGCCCTGGAAAGTTGGTCTCAATTGTTGCTAAATGGCCGCCGTCTGGTATATTTTTTGAGTCCCGTCGTTTGAGCTCTCCTAATTCTTGTTGGCACATGAATCGGAAACGAACTGTCAGATTCAGCGGCGGGACTTTCTCAATCATGCCCATCAACCGGGCTTCTCCCCACTTTTTTGTCTCATTCTTACTCACCTGAAAAGTCGCCTTTTGAGAACCATCTTTCCTCGATTGAGCAAGTTCCCAAGCTGGAAAGTTTCTAGCAATATTCCCATTTCTGTTGTCTCTCGCTCAAAACAGTTTCGCTCTTGCCGATACGGCAAACTTCAACACCTTTGCCGTCTTTAGAAAGTGATCGCCTGACTTTGCAGCCCTTCTTGCACAACTTTCTGCCATTCATCAGGTGTGGGCAGCACGCGCCAGGCGGCATACCCCTGGCCATTTCCCTTGTCTAACAGTGTGATGAGGTTGCGTTCGCGGCCGTTTTCCCACAAATATCCAGACCATTCTGCCAGCAAGGGCAGCGACAGGCATTTGTTCAGCATGGGGTAAAAAAGGGGTGGAATTGACCACTGAGCGGAGAGCAGGCTCCCATCCTGACACAATTTGGGTTTGGCGCCGTCATCGAGGAGATAAAATGGGCGCTCCGGATTCATCTCTTTTAGACTGGCCTGTTTGTGCAGCAACACCTGGCTCACCCAACCACAAGGCAGCGTTGTCTGAATCTTGATATGCTGCTTCATCCCCTCCATCTCGATCCGCCTTGTCCCAATCCAATGGACCCGGTTGCCGCCCATTAGGGCTGCCCAGTTGGCCTTTACCGATTCCTTGGCGCCAACCATTTCCAGATAGACCAGCCCGTTTTCTCCATCATCAATAGCCAGTGCTGGAGTAAAGACAGCCAGCCCTTTGGCCAGAGATACTTTCTTCGTGAGATCTGTGGTTACCCGTACAGCACTCAGCAGCAAGGGAAGGGCCAGGCTGTCGCTGCGCTTGGGCTGAAATTGATAAGGCTGGCACCAGGTAATTTCCGTCTTGTATCCCAACCGCCGCAGCGCCTGGCTCACAGGGCCAGTTTGTACCAGCTGATCCTTCTGCCAATCGTCTAATGTTGCGCTGTCGCCAACAACCGTGTGAACCAGGTCTGACAAGGTTATTCCCTCGCCGAGCACCGTCATGACGGTTGGCAAGCCAGCCAAGCGCACAGTGAGTTCATCAATGGGGGGCAGCTTCAAATCCAACGGATTGGGCCAATAGGCGCCATCATCCAGATGGGGATTATACCCATAGGTCTGAAGGAGTTCGGTGACCATAGCTTCCTGTTCTGAGGAAAGCTCGTTGCTGTAAAAGCCACGGCCGTATGCGCCCAACTGCACCTTGTTTACAACAACGGTGCGAGTAATGGGGCGACCGGAAGCCTGGAGCAGCATCTCCCTAAGCTGTTCTTTTACAGCGGTTTTGTTGACGGGCAGCGGCTGAACATAAAGGCAGGCTGAACCGGCCTCTATCTTTTGCCACCCAGCCTGCTGGATGATGGCATCCACCTGCTCCTGGATTTGGGCCTGTTGGGCGGACGTGATTTGGCTCCAGTGACGGCCGTATATCTCAAACCCTGCTTTGTTCCACAATACGGTGCAGGCAATTTCCCGACGGGGCAGGGTGGCGCTAATGCGCGCCCCATCTAGCTCCACATCAACCTGCTGCGCACTCACTGGTGGGTATCGTTTGCGATAGCTGCCCCTGGCTTCAAATGGCACCAGTGGCGGCCCCAGTTCTACCTCCACCCCGAAGCCAATATGATCGCAGGCTTTTTCCGTCACCTGGCACACCGTCTGGTAAGCTGCCTCAGTTTGTATGCCATCGGGATACATGACGGCCGCTACCAGCTGGAGGGCTTCTCTGCTGGGCAGGTAGGAGTCTTGCCCGACGGGAACGGCGGGTATGGCATTCAGGCCATCGAGGATTGCCTGCCGTTTACCGGTTTTGTCGTTAGGATAGGTGCGCGGTTCACCATGAATGGCAAGCGTGAATTTGTCAGCGTTCACGGAACAGATAAATTGTTGGGTCATGAGATTGCTCCAAAGGATGGGAAGTTTAACTGAAGCCGAGGCCTCTTTCTTTCAGGCTGGTGAAACGGCCGCTGCCGATAATGAGATGGTCCAGCAATTCGATGCTGAGCAACTTGCCTGCTTCCGTAATCTGTCTGGTTACGGCGATGTCTTCAGGAGAGGGTGACGGGTCTCCTGAAGGGTGGTTGTGCGCTAAAATAATCGCTGCGGCAGTGGTTTCAATGGCGGCCCGGAAGATTTCGCCAATGCGCACAACGCTGCTGTTGAGGCTGCCGCGATAGATAAGCTGAGTATCCAGCACCCGGTTACGCGTATCCAGCAAAATGACGTGTAGCTCTTCTTGGAGCAGGTGGCTCATGCGTGGTAGCAACAGGTTGGCGCCATCAGCCGGGCTGGTAATGCGGGGTTTTTCCGTCGCTGTTGGCAGCTGCAAGCGGCGGCTGAGCTCCAAAAAGGCCAGCACACGTCCTGCCTGGGCATCCCCAATCCCGTGAATGCGCCGCAGCTGGGCTTTGTTGGTCCGGGCCAGCTGGTGCAGCGAGCCAAACCGGTCCAGCAGCTCTTGAGCCAGCCTGGGGGCTTCGGCGGTACCCAACAGCAGCGCCAGCAGTTCCGTGGTGGACAGGGCTTCCACACCGTGTTGGTGCAGGCGGTACAACGGCCGTTCTTCGGCGGGGAGATCGCAAATCCGATGACGTATAGCAGAGATTGGTTCAGCGCTTTGATAAATGATAAGGGGAAGTTGAGTAGACATGGACAGATCCTCCAAATTGGATGATTTCAGCCCATGCGGCGCGTTTAGCGCCAGACGTTGCCAAAAACCATCTCAAGAAGGCCCTGGCGCTCAGCTCAGTAACCTAGCCGACATGCTGCATCAAACTGGTAACAAAACGGCAAGGCGCATGACAGCGGGCAGGGGGAATCTGGTAGTTGATGGATTGGGAAGTTTAACGCCTAACCTACAAAAATCGGTGGGCTGCAAAAGCTTTTCCAAGTAGGCGAATTGCAAGTAGGTAACCAACATTGCTATTTCCTCGCAAGCAAATAGCTGCCTTTCCTTTGGTGAGGAATGGCAGCTTTTCTCACCTATCCGGGCAACCGGTTATGAATAGAGAAGCTTAACTGGCTGAGTTGATTACCCATCGTTCGTCCCTTTCAATAGGGTGTGAATCTAATTCACCACTCACCAACAAATTTGCAATAATTTATCTGACGGGTACACAGCTGTTTCTTTCACTTTTTTGAGCCATGGAAAGCTAAATCTGGCAGGATCCAAACAGCGTTACTGGTCAGTGGTTTCAGCAGGAGGGATAACCCTTTTCCCTGGGCATATGTTTTCCAGAAGGGAGTAGCGCAGCCCTTGGGGCCCTACCCAGCTGGTGGCGCCACATTGGATGCAAACCGCCTGATACCCATTCTCTACTGCTTCAAACGTTGTCAGCTCATGACCACCCAGCGCAGCTTCGGCCAGAGCTTCCAAAATAGCCAGACGCAGAGAATCAATGGTCATCAGGCAGTATTGCCGCCAGCTGTCGCAGCCGGACCGTGGCTATCCGGTGAGTAAGCCGCAACAGAAGTTGTTCCGTCCAATATAGTTTGTTGATGGTCAGCAGCGCCTCTGCACCTTGTTTAAGCTGCGTGTAAGCGTTTTGTTGGATAACCAACTCCTGCTGAAGCTGCTTTTTATCGATAGTCACCTTCGGCCTCATTCGTTGAGAGTGTTAAATCAATTGTAAGGGTTTCGTCGGTAAATCCCAATGAAAAGGCGGTGACGCGGTGACGCTCCTGCATGATTATTTCCTAAACAGCCTTTACATTTATAGGGAGCGGAATCAACATCAGATAAAATGCAGCCAGAGCAAACACCCGGAGACTAATTGCACTCATCCTTTATAGAAATTTTAGACTATGCCTCATCCTGCAACCTCTATCAAATCCGCCACTCAATTCTTTCAGGCGATAGCCGCTGAGCAGGCCGCCAACCTTGCGCCTTTGCCCCACATAGTCGAAAAGTCGGTGCCTACTCCCAATGGTGCTTGCCGTCTGGCATGGTGCCAATCTACCTACGGCAGCCATTGGGAGATTGGCTCCACGCAATCTGGCATTGCACAGCCCACGGTTGTCTTTCGCGGTGAACTAAATGAAGCTACCAGGCAGGCGCTGGCCCGTTTTCTGGAATCCCTATTTGTCTAAACCGGGTCGGATTTCCCACAGCAAGCCGCCAGCTTCTTGGAATACAGGAAAGGTGCTACGAACCGTCTCTCCCACCTTCCGGTATATTCTCCTCCACTGGAACTTCTCGAACGAGAGGTTCGGCTGGACTTTGCTCACTCAACAAAAGCTAACCAAAAGTCATCCACTACCAGCGCTGGCCGGGTGTATAATGTGGGTGTTGTTATCCATTAACTGCGTAACGCAGGCTTTTCAGTCGAGATCGTCCATGACAGAGTTAGTAATTACCCCCCGATCTGGCCGTACCAGCATCACCTTATTGGTTCCTTTTTGTGTGCTTATTTGCTTGCTGGTTCTTTTCCTATCTATGGGGAAGTTAGCCCATGTCTTCGCCGAGGGAGAGGCAGCCGCACCGCTTGACGTTGTCCTGAGTGAAATCGCCTGGATGGGCACGACTGTTTCCACCAACGACGAATGGATCGAGCTGCACAACCCCACATCAGCCATGGTAGACATCACTGGCTGGGTGCTGGCTGCGGCCGACGGAACGCCGTCCATTCTTTTGTCTGGCAGCATTCCCGCCGGTGGCTACTTTTTACTGGAACGAACCGATGACACCACGGTTCCTGGCGTGACGGCCAACCAGATTTACACCGGCGCTTTAAGCAACACGGGCGAAAACCTCACCCTGGAGGATGAGATGGCCAATGTAATAGACACACTGGATAACAGCGGCGGCTGGTTTTCCGGTCACAATGAGGCACGAGTACCTATGTTGCGAGTGGACGCAGCGGTGTCAGCCAACATACCGAATAACTGGACCTACAATCCGCGCTGCGGCACCGCCACTAACACGGCTGGGATGAGCCACACCTGCACTTTGACCGAAACGGCCGTTGGCCAGTCGTTTAGCTACCAGGTATTTTTTAATCCGCTGGCCATCACCGCCGCCGGCCCCACCACGACAACAACGCCAATGGAACTGGCACTTCTGGAAGTTATCAATCAGGCAGCGACTCAAATTGACATCGCCCTGTACGGACTCAACCGGCAAAGCGTGGTTGATTCGCTCATCAACGCGCACAATCGAGGTGTTACGGTTCGTGTCGTGGGAGATGATGATGCGGCTGCAGGTGAATATGCTTTGGCCTATCAGGCGCTTACCACAGCCGGGATACCGCTCATATTGGACAGTAGTGGTCAAATCCAGCATAACAAATTTCTTGTTGTGGATAGTCAGACAGTGTGGACGGGCAGCACTAACTTTACCGATACTGGCTTTACCAGCAACGCCAATAACGCACTGCTGGTAACGGACTCTACCCTGGCAAACATATATACCCTTGAATTTAGTGAAATGTGGAGCGGTTTATTTCATGGGGCAAAAGCGGACAATACGCCTCACTTGCTAGATTATGCGGGGACAAAAGTAGAGTCGTATTTCTCACCGACAGACAATGTTGCCTTTGAGGTGTGGCAGGAGCTGGCCATTGCCGAGGAATCTGTCCATTTTGCCATGTTTTTCTTCACCGACAACGTGCTTTCAGATAGGCTGGTGAACCTGGCCGAGTCAGGCGTGGCCGTGCAGGGTCTTTTTGACCAGCTGGGAGAAGCCGGAACCGGCTCTGATGCAGATGCTTTGTGTGCTGCCGGAGCGCAGATAGGCGTTGAAGATTTTGCCGGTAAACTGCACCACAAGTTTGCCATTATTGACGCTCACGGCAGTGATCCCACCGTCATTCTGGGTTCATATAACTGGACAGACAGCGGCGCGTATCAGAATGATGAAAACACGCTTATCATTCACAGCGCCGCACTGGCCCAAGATTATTTGACCGAGTGGCAGCAGCTGTGGCAAGCCATCGACCTGGACCGGATGTGTAATCCGCCAACAGTTTATCTACCGTTTATTGTCCGCGGCAATTAAGTGGAAAATTTTTATGAGATTCTTGGAGTAAAGCTTGCTTGCAGTAGTGGGGCGTGAAAAAATCCCGTCATTGTTATTTTGCAGCAATGGTTCTACTCAAATTTCAAAGGTAGGTTCGGATACAATCCTTTTACCCACTGCGGGCCAGTTCTGTGTATACTATCACTAGCCGCCAAAACCCACACTGGCGGGATAATAAATTAGCAGGGCTATGAACCAACCTTCTTGCAGAGGGGACCGTGTTCAACAGGGCCAGACCTGGCAACGGGTTTGGCCCTGTATTATTAAAATGGGCGATGTGGTTTGCTTATGCAGGCAGTGAATATGCTTCTTCTGATGCACGTTTCTGGTATAGCTTCATGTTTTTGCTGTTATCGGCCTCACTTGAAGATTTATCACCGCTCTTCCAAAAATCGGCCGTTTTCCCGCTTTGTATAATCACCTTATCGCCTTATTCACAGGCTGGAGAACAGCCCAGCCGCTGCTATCTCGCCACATCTTGCCCTGAGGCAAATGTTCCTGCAAAAGCAGCGCACGCCACTTGGGTTCCAGACGCCTGGCAAACACGCGGAAATATCCCAGCGAGTCATTGCCAACCAGATCCCCGACCTCGGCTTCTTCCCAGGCCTGGGGCATTTTTCCGACGGGATATTCTTCTGCCAGCAGCGCCTGGTTCATCTGAATTAAACTATCCTGAATCGCCGCCTTTACTTGCTCATTTTGGGCCAGCTCGGCGCTTCTCTCCAGCTTCCGCATCGATTCCAGCAGCCGGGGCTTCCAGTTTTGTGCCGTAGGACGGAACGGCCGAAATCCCAGCCGCTCCACCACAAAGAGGGCGCCATTTTCAGTGGCCAACAAATCGCCGACCGAGGTGCTGCGCAGGTGGGGAATGATGGTTGGGTCCTGAAACCAACTGCCGTACAGATAACCGTGCTGGGTTCGGGCGTAGGCGGCGTTGAGCTTTTCTTCAGCCGCCACTTCCCCTGGTACCCGAACCGAAGCAGTGGGGGCGAGCGGCGGCACAATCTGGTCATGGTCTCCGCGATACTCTAAAAAACGTGGGTTGTGAAAAACTTGAACGTGGGCCATTGCTAACTCCTCAACTTTTCCCAAAACTCGGGGCTAAATTGGGCATCGCCAAAACGGGGGCGGTTGCGTGAGAAATGCTCCCGGTACTCTTCCTCAATCGTTGGTGTCGCTTGCATGCGATCGCGCAAGGCAGCCAGATAGAGGGCGCAGTCTGCGTCTTCCTCCAGATAGGCAAAATGACCATCGATGAAGGAATAATTGGAAATGGCCGTCTCGATGCCCATTGCGGCAACATCGACCAGCGGCACCCGCAGCCAGCCGTGACCGGGATCGGTGATAAACGTCAGGTTTGTACTGAGTCTGTGCATAAGGTTTTCTCCTGGAATGTGAAGGGAAATAAAATTCAGGGGATAACAAGCGTTAGCGGCACAGCGCAACCAGGCGGTGCACTTCGGTAAAGAGCACCTCGTCGGCATTGGCTTCCGGGTTTTCACTCAGCTCAGACAGCCGTTCCTCCACCACCCACCTGGCCCATACCTCGTCCAGCAGCGGGGCAGGCAGTAATTCACACCGCCGGATGTACTCGGACATGCGCTCACCATGACCCCACAGGCCGCAAATCTCCTTCAGGTTTATTTGGGCGTGGGCTTCTAGAATAACGATGAGCCACAGCGCTTCAGCCTCTATTTCGTCAATCTCTTCGGGCTGCATGGCAGCGCAAAAGACGCAGGCAGAGAGACTGGGGGAGGGAAGTCCGGCTTCGGCAATCACCGCCTCGCAGCCCTAGCGATCTATCCCCAGCAGTTGCAAGGGATAGAGAAAGACGTCCCGCGAGCGTGGCCCCTGCGGTTTGGTTTTGGTGGAAAAACGAGCCGCCCGATATTGCTCGGAAAAATCATAGCCAGCCAGCCGGTAATACAGGTTTGTCCCATATCACTCGGTGACCCAGCGATCAATTTCAGCTCCCTTGAATTTCGAACTGCAGCTGTGGTTGCTGCGCAAGCTAATCGACGGCAGGGTGCGGTTGGCCAAGCAGTTACCAGCCAGGCTCCAGTAGGGGAAATGCTTGGCCGGTCGCTTCATCTCATACCAGACGTACGTAATGGACGGAAAGCCAACCTCGGCTAGCCACGCTTCTAATATGGGCAGGTAAGTATAAAACCGGGAATGTTCGTTGCCATACGCTCCCTGGCCAACCAGGGCGGTGACAATAACATCGGGGACTACATTGAGGCGGTGCAGCTCTACCAGGAGCGCGACGGAATCTACGCCAACGCCATTCGAGACGATGATGGGTGTTTCGGCGGGAAAGGGGGTGGTGAAACGGCCGTTTTGCAGCCACGTCTCTTGCGGCAGCAGGCTCATATGGCGCACGGGCAGCTCCTCCTTTTATAGGATTAGATTGAAGGAATTTACGGGCGGTATTTGTGGGTTAGATTGAGACAATCAGGCGGCGCATATCCCTCCGGCAGCGGCTACAGATGGTACACTTGGGCATTGTTAATTAACACTCCAGCTGGCAGAAAAATAAAAAGCGCCGGCAATGTGCCGACGCCTTGCTTTACATATCTCTACCTGTGTGTGACTGATAGAGGCACAAGTATTGGCCAACCGCTTAACTTCAAATACCGTGAACTGATCGATAGTTAAGCCGGTCCTCTTTGATCATGTTGGCACAATGTCTTCAAATACCTCTACCGAATGAGCCGGGCCGTTTAGCGTAACGGTTAAATGATTCAAAACATCCCGGCCAACTATCACCTCGTCATTTTGTGTACTACCAACTACTTCTAGGAGCGCTTGGGTAAGTGGCCCTAATTGTAGAGAAACTTGATAAAGGTCAACCAACACTCTTCCACCAGTTGTACCGCTCATCCACATTTTTCGGCTGCGACGGGCACGAATCTCTTGAAGTGAGTGAACGGGGATGATGGTCGCATCTGCGCCAGAATCAACGAGTGCCTTCAGAGCTAATGAAGCAGCGCCCATTGCCCGACCAATTACAATATCTACAACCGGCATGGCCGGACTGTAATCATTGTCATATTCGTATGTGTAGATTTTGGTCATTGGGCTGCTTCTAATCGAGGGGAACGAAAAACCAGCGTAGGCATTGGCTCATCTTCAACTCTGGCCATCCAGACAAACTGATCCGGATATTGAGCATCAATGCGTTCATATAAGGCACCATAATCTTGGTCAACATCAATAAGTTGACCGTTGAGTATGGCCACATGTTGACCCAAATGTTTTTCTTTGAGCATGGGATGCATTTGGATAAAGGCTTGCATTTCCCGCTCCACTGGATCATCTTCCTGATTGCCTGACGCTGACTTTTCGGCAGGAAGGGCTTGCTCTAATACATCCACCAATACATCATCTACTGGTTGATTACGAGCGCGGGCCAGATCGCGAACCCGCCTGTAAAGTTTTTGGGGAATGGATACAGTGATTTGTTGAAACATGGATCAATCTCCTGTTTTTCCGATACCTTATAATTATACTGCAAATGTGCTCCAAGTGGTTTAAGAGATGCCCTTTGCCTTAAAGAACAGACCATTACACTATCCCATGCAATCGCAATATTTATGCGCCAGATTAAGGCAACCAGGCGGTGCATACCCCTCCGGCAGAAGCCACAGATGGTAAACATTCGCGTCGTTGACCAACTCCTTAGCTGGCGGGAAAAACTCAACTGCCCATCTTTCGGGGTAAACCGCAGTAAACGCCTGCCACACCTGTGACCAGCTGAGGAGCTGGTGATCCGGCGTATAAATTTTGAGGTGAAGGCACGTTTCCCAATGAGGCATCCAAACGGCTTCCAGGGTTTGCACGACGGCTTCTGGTTCACTACTTGGGTTCATCGAGCAGCTCCTTTGTGGACAGCTTTGGGTCTGTTTTCCAGGTGGCGTGTAACGGCCGTATGTCGCCCAGGTCAATGACGCCAGCCGTATGCACCGTAAAGCCCTTTTCTTCAGCCACGGTTTGCAGAAAGGTAACAACTCGTTCCTTAAGCGCTGCTGCGTCTTCCCAGGCAGCGTCGTATCGTTGCCAGGTGGGATCGTGTTCGCGACGGCCGTTAAACAGCTCCAGTGCTGCTACTGGTAGGTGGCACGCCAGGATGTGGCCAGATTCATTAATAGACCGCACGTGCACGCCAACGTGTACCAGACGCCAGCCAGGAATCTGGCGGGCCAGACTTTCGCTGGTTTCCAGTATCACAACACGCATCACCTGACCGGGAGCAATTGGTTCAGTGAGCAGCTCTTCCAGCTGACCAAATTGGATAACTTTTGAGTTCATTGGTTTGTCTCCCTGGCAAACAAAAACGCCGACAATTGTCGGCGTCTTCCTTTTTGTCTTATCTGATTGTTGGGCTATGAATGAATGGGAATGAGGTACTACTCCTCTGTGTGTCGTAGCGCAAAAAGGGCTGTTGCCAGTCCGTCAGGTTGGCTGGCCAACCACTCGTCAATCTCTTGAAGCATATCTGCGCGGCTAACGGCAAAGATAGAGACACCCTGCTGGTAAATGTCCAGCGTGCCGAAGGTAATCTGTGCTAACCACTGGATGCGTTGCTGGTCAGATACGGTGTGCCGGTTTTTCTGCACCCGCTGCCGAATAGCCAGCAGATCCGTAACCAGGCCTGGATAGTTGCGCAAGCCATCCTTAACTGGGCGAATAAAAAGCCGCCCGGATTGTGGATGCCGCCAATGACCATAGCGGGTGTGCAGCAAGGTGGCGCCTAACAGCTTGGGTTCAATCATTTTTTTACCTACAGCCTGCGTACAGTTCCTTAATCGTTTCCAGCCAATAGGTGTCCTCCGGTCCATTAACCTGTACGCCAGTTGCTTTAAGCGCACGACGCAGGTAGCGCCAATCCACCAGGTTTTCTCCCATGCCCTCGCGCATAAAGGTTTCGGCCTTCATCATTTCATTGTTTAGCTTCTCCAGGTCAACTTTGCCGCACCACTCATTGGGATCTGGCGGCATGGTTTGGCGATTGGATTGAAGGCCGGTCAACGGCAGGCTCACCTGCTGGCCGCTGGCCATCAAAGCTGCAAAAAGCAGCAGAAGCAGCAAGATGACAAGAACCGGAATCGTCCACTTGTGGCGCGTTTGCGATTGTAACATTAGGTACCTCCATTTTGAACAGGTGTTTAGAATTCACCAGATCCGGCCTGTTAAGGCCTGGAGGTTTTCATTACTATGACAATGCAGCGGGAAACAAAAAGCCGGTCATTTAGACCGGCTTATCATGTGTAATTCTCCTCTCTAGAATAAGCTCATTTACGCTGAGCAGAGCAGTTTTATCGCAGGCTTATTATGCTTCCTCCTCGTCTGTGCCACCCTGTAATTTCTTGCGCTGCTCCAGATAAGATTGGTCGCTAATCACCTTCCGGCCATGTTCTGCCTCAAATGCCAGACGGGCAACCCCAACTGCCCGACCCCCTTTCTCGGCCGCATCGTAATTCTCATCGTATCCTTGCGCATCATCCGTCTGGGCATTGGCAATTGTGGCCTGCTCGGCGACATTGACAAACGCCAGCTCCAGGCCGGTCATGTGATCGCGCACTTCACCTTTTTCGACACCTTTCAGCTTTTTGTGGTCTGACGGATTCATGCCAAAAGCGCCGCGATGAATAATGGCCGTTAAGATGCCGTACTGCTTGTTTTGTACGCCTCTCGCTTTCCACTCGTCTGTCAGCTGGTTGCGGGTCTCGATTGTAATTTGCCGCTGCTTGATCCACGCCTCGTCATAGCCCTGGCGCAAATACCTCTGCCGTACTGCCTCCATCGCCGATTCTGCGTCCCCTGTGAAAGCGGCATCCAGAATGAGATGGGCTTCGCGCTGCCATTTGATGACCTGCTCTCTTAGGTCTTCTCTCACCCGAGTTGCATTTACGCCGAAAAGGAAGCCGGATAAAAATTGTTTGGGCAAACAGACGTGAGACTTGGCACCTTCACCTCTTTTTATTTCCGTTGTTGTAACAGCAACGGAAATCAGCTTCACTTCCTCACTCAAAACCGGATCGCATCCTATCCGCCGATACTGCGCCGACTAATCCAGCCCAAGCGCCTCCACGATGGGCCGCAGCGCGACGTATATCACACCGTCTTCACCAAGTTGGACGATTAATTTGTCTTCATAAAACGGGATAGTAACTTCGCCAGTGACTACTCTCCCCACTGAAAGTGGGGAGCTTCTTGCGACACCCCGGCCAACGCCAGGGTTGGGTCGCAAACGCTCAGTCCGAACGCGAGAATGTTCCGGGCTGCATTCACATCCCGGTCAAGTTCTAATCCACACGAATCGCACCTGTGAACCCGCACACTCAAGCTCTTAGCTACAATCGTCCCACATCCACTGCACATTTGGCTGGTGTGCCGGGGAGGAACAGGTTCCACTCGCTTACCAGCTTCTTCCACTTTGTAAGTGAGTAGGCTCCTGAACTCACCCAGCGCAGCGTCATGCGCAGAGAGTGCAAGATGACGATTGGCTATCATAAAGCCGGGTGTCAGATTCTCGATGCAAATGAGGTCGTATTGGTTTACCAACTGGCGGGTTGTCTTGTGCCAGAAGTCGCGCCGTTGACTGGCTATCTTGTTGTGAAGTCTCACCAGCTGATAAGCCGTTTTGCGCCAGTTGGTCCCACCTTTCTTTTGTCTGGCCAGTTTGCGGTTCAATACACGCAGCCGCTTCTGCCTGCCCCGCAGCCAGCGCGGATTGTCAATCAGTTCGCCGTTTGAGAGAGCTAGTAGAGACTTCAAACCCATGTCGATGCCAACCACCTCTCCCGTTGGCGGGAGCGGGAACGGCGCATCAAACTCGACCATCAGGGTGACGTACCAGTTGCCCAAACTTCGTTTGATGACAACATGTTTGATCTTACTGCTAGAAGGAAGTGGGCGGTGAAACTTCACCTTCACGTCACCCACATTCTGGATGCGCAGACGGGTTTGGCCCTTCTCGTTCTGGTGCAGTTTTACACCGTCACCGTGCTTGAATTCCATGCTGTGAAAGCGGTTGCGCCCTTTGAATCTGGGGTAGCCGGGTGTCTCTCCCGCCTTCAGGCGACGGAAGAAGGCGTTGTAAGCCTTATCCACGCGGCGTAGGAGCTGCTGCAAGCTAGTTGCATTCACCAGACCAAAGGTGTCACGATTGGCACGCCTTTCGTCCCGAAAGTGCGCCCACTGGTCCGCGTAGCTGACGCCCTGGCCCGTGGCTTCGTAAACCGTCTTACGCTGCTCAAGGGCAGCGTTGTACAAGATTCGCTGCTGCCAGAGGATGTAGTCAAGTGCATCCCGTTGGCTCTTGTTGGTGAAAAGACGGTACTTGAAGGTACGAATCATCTACCGCCCCTTTTGCTCATCAATGTAACGCTGGATTGTTTGAGCCGACACGTTGCCTGCGGTGCCGACATAGTAAGAACGGGTCCACATGTTCGGCAGCTGGCTCTTGAGGTGAGGGAACTCTTGGCGCAGCATAAAAGCGGTGTATCCCTTCAATCCGTGCATGAATTGGTGCGGGGCAAGTGTCAGCGGGAAAATGCAAAACAGATGTACATGATCCGGTTGGATAGTCAGGTCAATAATCTCACCACCCATCTCTTCAGTTTTTTCGGACAGCAGAACGGTCAATCGTTCGGGGATGCCGCCAACTAACACCTTTCGCCGGTATTTGGGAACCCAAACGAAGTGATAGCGTAGCTGGTAAGCGGCATGTCTTGTTCGTCTGATCATGCGTGCGTTTTTAGCACATTGGTTCTGTTTAGTCGAACTAACCGTTTGCCACCATTGCGCCGATTCCCCATCCCCGCTGAAGCGGGGAGTACCCTCGGCGCGGTTCTATGGATACTAAAGCTTGTGCGTTACCAGACATGAAAAATCCTCCTGTTGATTTTGTGGATTATAGGCGAAGATAGAACATATGTGCAAATATTTATCTGTTCATCCAGGCTGGCACTGAACAGAGCAAAACGGTGCTCACTTCCAGTTGGGCCGGGATTGTCGGTCACGATTTTTCTTCCTCCGGTAGGCCAAATGGACCGCGCAAAGCGTCATCGGTAATCCAGCGCGAGGTCATCGCCGGTGGTTCCAGCGTCACGGCCGTGGCCAGGCTCGTTATTTCACCGCCAATCACCCACTGATAGCTGTAGTTGGCAGCGATGGCCGCCATCATGGTGTTGATCATCAAGGATTGTTTCTCCCGCAAGGTCAGGTCAGCGCAGGAGAGGGCGGCCGAAGGTTTGCGTACGGCCGGGTCGGGTGCCAGCAGCGCCGGGTCCTGAACGGCCGGACTGGGCAAGCCACTGCACAGTCGCAGCGCCTCATCGACCGAAATCTGCTGTGGCCTCACGGCATTGCCCATGTAGATATTGCCGCTGTGATGGGCGTTACCTACGTCCAGCCACCAGACGTTGCCGCTGCCTTCCTCGACCGTTTGGGCCAGTTCCTGGCGGGCGCGATAATTGTCCACGCAGCCGATGAGCAGCTTCTTCGTCTTCGGCGTTTTGTAACCGGATACAACCATGTCAAGCTTAAATGGGTCCGTAACAGCCCTGACATCTAGCCCAAAAGCGGCGTTCAGACGTAAGGCAAGAGATGCGGCTTTCGCATAGTTGACCTCAGCCAGGCAAAAGCGCTGCCGACCAATGTTCTTCTCCTGCACAATGTCGGGATCGATAATGGTCAGGCTGACAGCTTTTCCCTTCTGCCGCGCGTGGTAGAGGATGCGGGCTAGGGAGTCAGCCAGAGTAGAGCCGGTACCGCCAGCGCCGACCAGGTAGAGGTCCATCCTTTCCGCATCGCCCAACAAGGCGCGGTAGGTCGGGGTGAAGTCAACCGTAATAGTGTCAGATTGATTTATGGTCATAGTCGCCTCCAGGGGATTGTTCAGGTGAATAAAATATCTCTGTCTATCTCGGCCCAATGGCCGTAAATGCCCAGCCGGAAGCGCCACTGCGGTGTTCCCCGTAAGTTGCCGATGACGCCGTAAAAGCGCAGCCGGGTTTCATCCTGGTCGTCGGTGGGGCTGAAATAAGGCGGCGCCGCGCCGTGGGAGTGAATATCCATCACCACCGTCTCGGTCGTCTCCACCATTTCACTGACGACGGAATTGGGCGTGGCTCGCTGGTCATTTGGTTTAATCAGGTGATAACGGCTTGACGTCAGCTCGCCGATACGGCCGTCGCTCCACACCACGTAGCTGAGGGTTTCATCAAGACGGCCGTTATCTGCCGAAACCTGAGCATCGGCGATGGCTGTCTGCAGAAGCGTCAGGGGAATCTGGGGGATTTTCAGCCGCACCCAGCCAGTAAGCGGCTGCAAACCACGGATGGGCGCTATGGCCTCTTTCAGGCGCGTGACCGGGAGGCAAGCGCTGACAAACTCATTTTCGGCACGCACAAAAACGCCGTTTTGGGCGATGACGTATTGGTAAAAGTGGGCATCGCTGGGCGGCAAGAGGGGCGTCTGGTGCAGGTGATAGGTAACGAGGTTGTTCATGGGTTCTCCTGAAAATGGCATCGAATTGGCGCGAATGAACCCGAATTCGCGTTAATTCGCGTTAATTCGCTGCCAAGTTTTATTACTTTGGGTGGACAATTGCGCAAGGAAATGACTTGTCAGGCAAGGCCAAAGGCTATGTCATCAGCTTTTTCAACTGCTTCCGCGCCGGAACCAATTCGTCCAGAGGAAACCGCTTTTGCCCGTCCAGTTTGGCCCATAGCTCCAGGCTGCTGTCGGGGAAGCTGACGCAGCGCTGGCGGCTGTTGTCGTGGTTGAACTGGCTGCCTTCCATGAAAAGTTTCAGGGCGTTGTAAATGGTGGCCCGTCCAGCGATGGGAAACGGCGCCTGCCCCAGGCAGATACGGCCGTTCTCCGCCACGTTTGGCGTCGGCAGGTGATAGAGGGGCGTCTCTGGCGTCTTGGGCTTCTGTTTGACGGCAAAAACGGTGTACTGCCGCCCCTGCCCCAGGAAGACCAGGCCCGGCAGGGGCAGACGATAGCGCCGGTCATAGGCGATGGGCTGCCACAGCCGGGGCGGCGCATAGATAGCGATCTGCTCCTGACCGGCCTCCTGTCGCCAGAACAAGGTGTTATGAGGCAGCAGACCGGTTGACAGAGGAATCCGGTTCAGCTGCCCGGCCAGGTCGGCAGGCGAGATGGGGTGAGTAATGCGCGACCCATCTTCGAGCACTTTCTCAAGCAGCGTTGCTTCGGGGTAAATGGTGAGGATAACGTGGTCCAGTTTCATGACTCACTCCTTTTTTGCTGAAAACATAGGCCAGGTAAAGGGCACCCCGGACGGCGGCCAGACGGGTGGGGCGGTCGGCGTTGACCCAGTGGATGAGCGCTTTTTCTTGGGCCAGAAACGATTGCGCTGCATCCCACTCTTCTTTCAAGAAAGCGACGTTATCGGGACTCCATTCCGGCAGCGAGACACCGCCCTGAGCCAGGTCACCGCAAGACCAATCTAACCAGACGTTGTCGGTGCTGTGGGTGACCAGCTGCACCAGCGCTGGCAGGTTATCATGGATGGGCGGAGGCAGCGGCAGCTCGGCGATGCTCTCACTCAGTCCGTACAGCTCAATGTCCGGCAGGTCCTCGTTCTCCTCTTCCCTGACCAGAGCGAGCAGCGTTCGCAACGGTTCTTTGTATTCGTCGAGATCGTCGGTGAAGTCGGGGTCCAACTCGTGACCCTGGGGGATGACGTCGATAGTTTCCAGCCGCCCGGCCAGGTAGTCGCTGTCATCGTCCCAAACTTCATCTTCGACCGGGAAATAGTCCCGGTCAACGGCCGTGAGGAAATGGGAAACGGCCGTGCTCAGGCGCGCTTCGTCCAGGGTGGTGATGCCTGCCTGCCAGGTGATGTTTTCGGGAAAGAGTTCGGCGTAACGCTGACCCAACGTGAGATAAACGCGCAGGCAGTCTATCTGTAATGGCGTCATGGCAGCTTTGCGGCCGCCGTCAACCTTCTGCAGATGGTCAATCAGGCTGAACACTTGACGAAAACGCGCTTCATCCTGCCAGAGCGGGTACCGGGTTTTCCAGATGTGGGCCAGCAGATGGGTGAGAGCAACGGCCGTGCCCTGGCGGTTCAGAGGGATGGATATATCGGGGAACGGTTCATTGAACAGCTCAGCCCACAGGCGGCTAATGGTCAATATCGGTTCGGCCTGAGTCAGATCCGCCAGGCGGTAACCGGGCCAGGTAACGGAAGGGCTGCCCGGCCGCAGGGGGGCGAGAGGTTTGGGGAAACTGGTTGAGATGCTCATTGGCGTACAGGATTTGGATTAGGGCAAGGATCGCCTTCATACGGTTATGGGAATCGGCAGCCACCCAAGTTTCGATGGCTTCCATTTGGCGTTCCATCTCCAAGGCTTCGTCATACTGCTGCTTAAGTCGGCATACGTTTTCCCACGTCCATGCGATAGGTGTTTCGTCATAAATATATTCGTAATACTGGTCAATCTCATGATCCAGCCAGGGATTGCCGGTGCTGCCCGCGATGTACTCGGCCACGACGGCCAGGTGGTTAAGCGGCTCCGGTAAATGGGCCTGGCGCATGAGATACGCCGTTCGGGTCATGGACCAGGTGTGCGGCAGCGGGAAGGGCAGATGGTAGGTTGGGAGATAAGCCTCATCCTCACCTTCCTCCCGGTAAGCCTCCTGAATGAGGCCCCAGGCGAAGAAGTCGTAAGGGGGATCGAAGGCGTCCGGGCCATTGAAAAAGGGATCGCCCAATACGTCTACCCCTCTGGGGGCAATGGGAATGGCGGCCAGCTCAGCGGCACTAAAGTTGCGGGTGACATCGATTTCCTGCAGCCACTCCAGGGAAAAGGCCAGGGGGAAGAGGTGGTCGGCAAAACGCAGGCGGAGGGTGATGAGGGCGTGCCGTACGCCGCAGTTGGTCGCCCGGTAGGTTTCGGCCTGCCACTCTGGGTGGTCAGGAAAGGCAACCTGGTAGATGAATCGAACCTGGGCCAGAATCTGGATGCAGCCTAGATACCCGGTGCCAGGCCACAGCTGCTGAGCCGGCCGTGACGGCCTCAGAAGCCGATGGGGACAACCGGCGCGCTCACCGGCGGCAGGGCAGCACATGCGTTTAATATCTCCTGAGGAACGTGAATCTGCGCCTGAATGAAAGCGGCCGCCGCTTGAATCTCAGCAGCGTGTTCGGCCAGCAGTGCCACCGTAAACGGTCCCTGCCCGATTTTCCGGTACAAGGAAACGGCCGAGTGGTCTATCTCCGGCAGTCCGGCAGCAATTTCCATTAGAAGCGCGTGTTCGCTGCCCTTGCTGGTCACCTGCTTGTGGAAGGTAATGGTGCAGACGCCGTTTTCCACTTTTTCGGTGTGGGTGGCGTTGCCCAGCTCTGGGAAATAGACGGCGAGGTGCTTTTTCACGTCTTCAATGGCCATGTCGTCTGGGACGTTGGGAATCTCCTTCCCGTCGTAGAAGAATCGTCTGGTATGGTATGGCTGGGGTGGTTTGGGTCATGAGATATGCCTCCGGGTGAAGTTGAAGGTCAACAACTTTGTCTAAAACAGGAAGGATAAATCGATCTGGGGCTTGGGCGCAGGCGCGTGCGGTGGTAGTGTTTCTTGTGCGCCGGGTACGAGTGCGGCCACGGCTTCGACGGACGCTGCGTCCGCTCTCCCTTCAGGCGTATCTCTCATCTCATCGGCCGGTTTTTCAGCCGATCCGGCGGCTCCTGCGCCCTGTGCCGCTGCCACCTGCGCCTGCACGCCAAAAGCCGTCCAGGCCTGATCGATAAGCGCGGTCACCTGGCCAAACGGCCCGGTTCTGGTGACCGGCGGCTGTCCGGTGACGCCGAGGCTCATCAGCGCCATTCGCTCATCGCGGACTTGCTCCCCGACCGCCAGGGTAATGACGATGGTCACCTCCTGATCAGCCAGGGGGTCTGTAAAGGATAAGTTGGGATTCATGTAACACCTCTTCTAAAAGCAAAAACCGCTGCTTTTGGCAGCGGCTTTAGATGTTGTTTGCAGTTTTCTAAAACGGGCGGGGGCTAATCAGCAGCGACAGTCATTTCTGTTTGAACGGATACAGCATCAAGCAGCTGCGCGATGGCACCATTGAGCAACCGCTGGTGGGTGTCAATTTCCTGCTGTAAATCAGTTAGAGATGCCAGTTCGATGGCCTCGGGCATCAGGCGGACATCCAGATACTCCGGGCCGAAACCCCGAAAGATGTTTCGTGCCGTTTGCATCTGAATAATCGAGAGACGATTTTGGTCATCATAGTGGGTTTCCAGCACCACACCGTGCCAGCTGTGAATCTTTACGACACTGCCCGTCGTTATTTTTGCACTTACTTCCATAACAGTTCCTCTACTTTCACCAATGTTGGTGTCAAGTAAATATTTTATCGCCGGGCTCATTATCTGGTGCTGGTGCGTGTTCACGAACGTTTCCCCAGATTTCTTCTGGGTCTATATCCAGGCCAGAGATATTCCATCTCTGACGCCATTCCTGGTAGGCTGCCCAGAAATTGCGCTGCGGTTGATTAGCCACGAGCCTGGCATACTCTTCAGCGGAAAGAATAACGGCTACCGGCTGGCCTCGTCGCGTAACCTGCACCGGTTGGTTATTCTCCTCTGCATTTCGAATAAGGATCGTAAACTGATTTCGGGCTTCGGCAATGGAATAACTCACTGTCATCTTGCACCTCACAAATGGCTATCTAGATGCCATTTTAAACCCAATCAAGTTTAGCGGTCAAAAGAAAACGGCCGTTCCTGGACCGTGACAAACTGCTTGCCGTGCCCATTGTGCGGCAGGCTAAAGGTGCGATTATTCGCCCGCTGCCATTCAGCATGCGCCCAGACAAACAGGGTGAACATCTGAGCATCGCTCAACTCTCCCCCCTGGCTTTCCAGCTGTTGATTAAACCAGTCACTGTAGTTTTCATTGGTGGCCATCGGTCGCCCGGTGAGGAACTCAAACGTGTTGCGGTCGCTGTGGTGCCGATTCCCGGCATCTACCAGATGCCGGATTTGGGCTTTCAGCCAATCTCGGGGCAGGCCCGTCGGCTCTGGATGGGCCGGAATTAACTCAGCCCACGGCTGGCTGGGGGCAAACTGGCGACAAACGGGAACTGTGAAGCGGCTGGCATCAGGTTGGGGGTTGTCTACCACCAGCATCTTGAAGGAAACGTTGCGCTGCCGTCCGGCCCAGGCGCAGTGGGGCACCGCCTCATCCTTGGTCGGACTTGCCTCCAGCCGGTGGCGGCATTGGACGCAGGAAGTGGCAAAAGGGTGGCTGCTCGTCAGCTGCTCATGCCGCTGCATGAAGTCGGCGATTTGCTGGCGCTGTTTGATGATGGGGGATGGTTTATTATCCGCCACGGCAGGTGCTGCCGCCACGGCCGTTGCTGCCGTCTGTGGCGCAGTGGTCTGGCTGCTGGCTGCAGCCCCTGGTGCCTGTGCATCTCTCTCCGGTAACTGGTCAACAGGTGATGCCGATTCTCCTGGTGCAGAAGCGGCCGTTTCCACTTCCTGTGCTTCCTGCGCTGCCTGGGCCTGCCAGGCAGCCAGCAATGTTTCGTAGCTTTTAACCCGGTAATCGCCGCCCTCCTGCACCACGCCGGGCAGCTGGCTCCATTCCCAGGGAACGCGGACATCAAAATGGTCATTGGGCGCCAGACCGTGAATGCAGCGGCTGGTTTCTTCCTGAACCCGGCAGGGCATGCCCAGGGGGCCACCCTGTCCTTTGGCTAAATCGGCCGCCAGCTGCTGCCGAGGCAGCTGCCCAATGGGGCAGGCGTCGCAGGCCACTTCTGTAACCAGGTACTGCACCACGTTGGCCCAATGAATCTGGCCGTTGGCGAAGTAAGTGTCGCCGCCCAACGCCTGAAACCAGAGCGTCAGCTTCTCCTGGGTGGCCCACGGCTCTTCGTGAAGATTGCGGTAGATAAGCATGGCGGCGGCAGCATAGGCATCTTCCGGGTAGGCGTCTAACACCTGACTCCACAACCGCCCCAGGGCACGGGCGATGTTGCGCTGTGATTGATGTTTTACCATCAGGGGCAGCGTCAGGCCGGACCATTTCTTTAGGCTCGCGGCACACGCCTTAATTCCCTTGGCCGTGATTTTGCCCGGCTCGTTGGCCAGGATGAAGATAGTCAGGCCAGTCCGTTTCGGCTCGGGCAGGTCGGCCACGGCTGGGGCCACGCTCATGGGCAGCTCTCCGGCGGCGATGCGCTGAGCCAAATCGGGCGAGATGTCCATCAGAGCCAGGTGGTTGAGAACAAAGTGGAGGTGCTGCCCACTGTTGCGGGCAATTTCTTCGGGTGTTGCTCCGGCGGCCACCGCCTGGTGAAAGCTGTGGGCAATGCCCAGCATATCCGGGGCGTCACTGCCGTAGTTGGCCGCCTGGAGCGCCAGGATTTGGGCTTTGGCGCTGCCTTCAAAGAGAACAAAGGGGATGCCCTCCTCGCCGTATCGGTTCAGGAGAGAGGCAATTACCTTTTCCAGGGAACCAAGAGATTCCACCAGGGTGGCGAGCATCGTGCGGACCACCTCGTTGCTAATTTCCGTCTCAGGATGTTCCTGGACCCAATCCCGCAGGGCCAAGGCCAATAGCTGCGCCATATGGCGGCGGTGGCCGCTGACGATATAAAAATCGTTGCCCCCTTCACTGCTGCCGAGTCCGTGATTGGGCGTGGCGACGATGGGCTGCCAAGTGTCCAGACCGCGCTCAAAAACCTGGAGCGTGAGGGTGGCCAGGGCCTCTAAATCATAGGTGGTGCGCATTTGGGCCGGATGGGCTTTCAGCTGTTTGATGGTTGTGGTTGGCATGGGACTTGCTCCTTCTAGGGAATTTGAAACGCAAAACGGCCGTTACCAAAATTGTTTGGTAACGGCCGTTTCAACTAAATTTTGAGTGTGGTAATTCTTGAACTGGGAGTGCCGAGAATGAGCTCAGTGCTGTTGTAACGAAGATTAAAAAGTTCGAAAAGTATTGAGCGTTAGCGTCTGGAACAGAGCTTGTGGAGAACGATCGAACGGAGAAATAGCAGACGAAAGGGAACAGTCACTCTACGACTGGATACTTTTCAGCCAAAGTAAAATTTCTTGGGCAAACTGAGGGAATGCCGTTAGACCTTTTTGCAGGCTGTCGGCGACTAAAGCGGGATCGATTTCCTGATACAGATGCACCAGCACATTACGAAATCCACCCAGGCCTTTGATTTGACCAAACAGCTCTGGCGAAATCACCCCTTTATCCCGTAAGCCCTGCAAGCTTTCTTCATAGCTGTCGGCATAGAAGCCAAAGTGGCCTACAAGGATGTGGTCAGCAATATCGAGAATCAGAGAAGCCGCGGCGATAAGCCCTCGTTCAATAATCTATCGTTGGCTGATATTAGTATCGAGCGATTCTGGTGTAATACCTGGATAGCGATTAAGCTCCCATAAAACAATATCCAGTTCTTGTAGCCGTTCTACGATGCTGCTGTGCTTGATGACCACGCCACCATTCTCCTTCTCAAACCTTCTTCTTGACGCTGCCGTAAATAGGCCGTGTCATGATACTCTCGCACTACTTTAAGCTCAAACTGTAGCCGACTTTCATCATTCGCCGCATACAATATCTGGCCAGTGCGAATAATTTCAAAACAAAATGCAGGGGAGGTCCGGCGCAAATCCACGATATCCACTCTCTCTGTCCCTAAGAAAGTTACTAGCTCTTCGCGAAACTTGAAGGCAGGCGTTTGCTCTGCCCAAATAGCCAGATCAACGTCGTTACCTGCCTTACCTTCAACTAGAGACCCAAAGAGATAGACCAGAATGACATCCGTTTCACAAAAAAGAGTGGATAATCGCCGGAGGGCCGATTGAACTTCTGGCTCTAGCGGCGCAAAACCTTTCCATTTTTCTACGGAGCCCATGTTTACTCCTTTAAAGTATCTTATAGGTCTATAGGATGCATTGTACCATTTTTTGAATGGGATCAATATTCTGAGGGCAGAAGAACGGTGGTAACTGACCGATCCGCTTCTGTAACAATCCAAATCTTTTCTGTTTCATGGTTCCCCGAAGGAACGTTGTAAGCTGACAGAATGCGATATCCATCTTTAACTGCCAAATTGTTTTGCTGTATGTCAAAAGAATCCAGTTCGCCCCAATCGCCCTGAACATGTCTGGTCAGGTAAGGCGCGAAATTTACGTCTAGCGCGGCGGCTCCCGGCGTCATGACGACGTGACCCAAGGCAAAAAGCTGTTGGCTTTGGGCAGATGTCTCCTCAGCCAGAGTGATGTGTAGATAGGGTGAACCGTGGTTATCTGTCTGAATGTATGATTTGAACTACCAATATCGCTGCTGCCCAACACCTCGTATGATGACCGAAAATTGCCGTTCTGTTGGGCTTATATCCTTGCCGGTGACCACACACATGCCCAGGATGTCGGTCCACAAACCCTTGAAGTCGTTGGGCCAGGCTGAGGCCACGGCTCGCTGCATCAGGTCGACAACGCTGTCCGAGGCCGTTACCGGGATTTTGAAATGCTGCCGGGTAACCTCATCCAGTCCAAGCTGGTTTAGACGGGCTTCCACGAGTTGGCCCTCTTCAAGCATTTCGACTCGTCCCGGTCCTGCATGAATGAAGACTGGTTCCGGGTCTAATTCTTCTTGAGCGATGGTCTCAGGTTGGGCTGACCAGTACAGGCCCATGTCGGCAAACGGGATGGTGGGCGGTGTGAGCTTAACGACCGACAGATATCCCATTTCGCGGCAGAGGGCATCTGCTGTTTGCAGAACCGTTTGGTAGGCCGCAGCGTCCATTTGGCTGCCAGGTTGGGAGAAACGGCCGTTGGGGAACAAAAAAGCGGCGACCGTATCGGTCACCGCTTGATAAGAAAGGTACCCCTTGCCGTCTATCATTTGAACAGGCAAGGCTGCAAGCCTGGTTTTTAGATCTTTCATGATTGTCACTCGGTGTTGATTGGGGATAAATGAAGTGGGACAAACGGCCGTCTACCCGAGACGGCCGTTTGCAATTTAAGCCCGTTTAATCTTCATAAAGCGGAAAGCGTTAGCGAATGACATCTGCTTCAACGATTTGGGATGAATGAGTCGTTCCGCTGAAAGTGCGGTTTTATATCGCTTATGAAATTAACGGTAGGGTTTGTTTTCAAAAAGTACTTTCTGCTTAATCTTGGCGTAAAACGAAAGGTAAGTAGTTAAAGTTGGAAAAAGGAGTACCACAAGGCTGTGTCAAGCAGACAAGTGTTAACTGATACGTGCCGGTATCAGTTCCACCAAAGTCATTTATCAGGATCGTATAATTGCCATCGCTATCCAATAGGCAGGTCACTTCACTAACAATAGTGCCGCAAAGGCTTACTCCGTCGGGACGTATCACTGCTTTGTAAGGAGCAACGGAGCCAGAAGTTTTGATAGCCCGGACTCGGATCTGATTTCCCACCATGCCGCTAAAAGTATAACAATCCGTTTCGGCTGGTACGTCAATAGACCCTGTGACGGGAAGGCCACTATAACCGATCGATGAGCATCCAACCGGATTGTTCAAGCGCTGTAAGTAAAAGCTGTAAGTGCCTGTATCTGTTCCCCCAAAATCGTTGATCAAAATAGTATGCAGACCTGTCACAGTTGCCTGACAGGTGAGCTCGGTAACGATAGTGCCACACAGCGTAGTGCCATCCGGTTGAATAATCTCCTGGTAAGCTGCTGCGGTTCCTGCTGTTTCCACCGCGCGTCCACGTACCTGATCTCCTGTAGACAGCTGGAACGTGAAGCAATCGGTGACGGCCGCTTCAGTCAAATTCCCTGTGGAAGGAAGGGCGCCAAAAGCAATGGTGCTGCACCCAACCGGATTATTAAGCCGTTGCAGATAAAGGCTGTAGTTCCCATTGTCGGTTCCTCCAAAGTCATTAATAAGAAGCGTATGGTTTCCATTGCTTTCTAGCAGGCAAGTTATCTCTGTTACAATGGTACTGCAGAGAGAAGTGCCGCCTGGCTGTATGATTTCCTGAAAAGCAGCCAATGAACCTGATGTCTCAACAACTCGGACTCGAATACGATCACCAGCGGAACCGGAAAAGGTAAATGAATCGGTTTCGCCCGCCAGATCGATCGCGCAATGAATTGTTTGGCCAAAGTTGAGATTTGATGAACAGGTGCTTCCACCTGCCAGAACCGGTTTGCCGGATGGAGTTGTGCCCTGAAAGAGAGACAGTAAAAACAAAGCGATAAGTAACCTCACTCCGCAGCGCCAAACTTGCCGAAAAATTGATTTCTCATGACGTAGTTGCATTTTGTCCTCCTTAAGTAATCGACCATCGATTTTTTGTTCTGAGACCTTTCATAAGACGTGTTTTCAGTGGGGACCTGTGACGAACGGCAAAAAGGCATTACACTGATTGACACAGACGGTGAGACCATGAGTTTGAGTTTGATAACCATCTAGGGCTTCAACCAGAATATCTGGAGCAGATGTGTTGTGGTTACTGAAGCTTGGTCGGTAAAAGAACCAGTAAGGTCCGGAAAGAGCAGACCAGGCAGTTGACCACTCGGGCAAAGAGAGATTCAAGAAAGCATAATCTCCGACAGCCGTTTCCACACGAGCGGCATCGGCATTATCTTCGGCGACATACATGGAGCGAAATGTGGCAAATGAGCTGCTTGTGTCATAGTCGGCCCAAACTTCAACCTCAGCTTCGGCGCGATCTACAAAAAATTCAAGGTAAGCACTTTCTCCGGATAGGTAGGTTACGTCCAGGGTCATATCTGAAGGATTCACGATAATGCGCTGCACATCGACAAACGGCCGTATTGGATCTGTGGGTGCTGGCCCAATGATCACCGAACTGCCGTAGCAAACATCTCCTACCCCAGATGGTGGATGTGGTTTGAGCCGCATATTGCCGTCCTGATAGAAAACCATTACCTCGGGCCAGGAAGCTTCATCGATAATTCGCTTATTCCAGACAAGGCGGTGGCCTTCTAAACTGGTGTTACCGACAGTTACGGTCATTGTGTGGGGCAGCCACCAATCTGAGTCGGTGCAAACAGAAATAACGTTCACCGTATCATCCCACAGGACTTCGCAGCTTACTTCATTGGGTGTGGCGGGTTTTGCCAGTGGGCACCCCGAGAAGTCTGCCGCGCAGTTATCCGCGACAACGACATAGGTAGGATGCGTGGCCTTGACTCGAAAATGAGTGACATTGCCTCCATAAAGCGGAATGTTGATATTGTCTTCCTCCGCGCATGTAGTGCAGTAAGAATGATTTTCTGCCCATGAAGTTGGTACGGAGACGAGGACTTGATTCAGCACCGGGCCTTCATAGCCAATGGTGGGCAAAACCGCTAGCTGCTCGCTCCAGGCGTTTCCCGCGCTGATTACCGTTGTCCAGGTGGTGGAGCCAGTGGGTGAGAGCTGGCCAGGCAAGTCGTCTGTGATTACAGCAGGGAGCGCGAGGGAACCGGTGTTCGAAACGTGCAAAGTAAAAACGGCCGTTTGTTCCGGTTGAATCGGATTTGGTGAAACTTCCTGGCTAGCTAATATGCTTGAGGTGAAATTACTTTGTTTCACCAGGGCAGCAGCCATCGTTGGGTTTTGATGGAAATTCTCGAAAAGTGTAAGCACGACGGCCAAGGGAAGTCCAACGCAGAGGAAGAGCACAAGCAAGGATCTTTTTATCATTTGGTTTTCTCCTTTTGCTAAACAAATCATTGTTATTGAAACAAGACAGACATGAGCTTAAGGGAGTGAATCGGGTTAGTTATCTTCCCGGCACGCCGCATTAAAAGGAGTTCCAGTGCACCATACGACGGAACAACTGTTATTGTTGAGAATAGGTGTAACGGGAAGTTCGTCATCGGAAAAGAAAACGATTCCACTTGAGTCTCCGAATGGAGAGTCGGAAGTCAAGTTTTCCCGACTGCATTTGTTCTCAGTGAGAGCAGGCGCATAAGGACCAATGATAAAGATATCAGTGCCTAAACCAAACGGGCCGGCGGCGTTGTTCTGCAAAAAATTGCCATTTGCTTCCCCGCCTCCAGATTCGTTCACTTCATATAGAAGTCCGGTTTGTTCATTATTGTTTGCGGTGTTCCTCACCAGTAGGGGTGCAGCGCTATCCCTTACAAGAAAGCCAACGTGATTGCTTAAGCACCGGTTGTCTTTTACTGTACCGGCGGAACTACCGCTGAAGAGGATGCCAATATAGTTTTCAGAGCAGACGTTATCTTCCAGGGTCAGCTGGACCTGGTCTGTCAAGGCAATACCAGCCCCATCGTTTTTTTCAATGACACAGTTTTTTATAGTGCCGGAAACAGTATTGCGAACAACGATTCCATTGCCTGGGGAATTATCGTCACTCAAGCCGCCAGTTATGCGACAGTCTGAAAATTCGATAGATCCTCCCTCCACTTCCAGCACATTTGCCCCTTCACCCTCTGTGTGACGCAGCGTAATGCCGGATAGTGAAAAGACACCATTTCCTGTATACCGAATCATGTATGGGGAAGCAGCAGAGACAATTTCAGTCCTTGCCCGGTCCTCGCCAACGATAGCGAGTGGTTTTTCCAGGGTGAGTGCCTCGGAGAGAATAAACGTGCCAGAGCTCAACATGATGGTGGAATCCGGTATGACGGCGGCAATAGCGGCCTCCAGTGTCTCAAAATCGCCGGAGCCATCACTTGAAACGTGGACCGTTGTTGGTGCTGGGACGGTAGGTGTTAACGTGGGGGTTGGTGTGGGGGTAGCGGTAGCCCTTGGTGTGGGAGAAACCGCATCTTCGGCCAGGGCTGGCTCACTGCTGTCCAATGGCACAGGTTCCGTTTCCGGACTGCACGCAGTGAAAAACAGGATTGCCAAAATTACAGATAATAAAAGAACACGGACGTGGATCATTGACTTTTCCTCCTGCTTAAAGAGACAGCAATCCAACCGTTGCTACCTCGCGAAAAAAATTGAACCTGTATGCAGACTTAGACTTACACTGCACCTTCTATTTGTTACGTCCCCACAAGTAGCCTACAATGCCGAGGGCCAAGGGGAAAACACAGGAAAGCGTCGGTCCTAATTCATTGATAGCCTGGAGCGATTGAGAAGGCATAGAGGGAGCAAAGAGAGTAACTCCAGCGGTAAAAAGTATAAGAGCCAATAAGCCTAAGAAAATGCCGCTGATTCCATAAGACAGTGGGGACCATTGTTTTTTATTCATTTCGAGCACCCCTAATCTGATTTTGTTTCTTTATCTCATCCCAATAGGAATAAGTAAAAGTGAATGACGGTAAATTTTGAATCCGAATCATAGACGAAGATCGCCTCGGCTCGATTGCAGACAGGAATAAGGTCAACCAGGATCTCCAGGAGGTTGCGTGGGTTCCTGTAAAGAGGGATGCAGGTAGACCTGGATAAATGCAGTGATGTGATCTAGCTGAGAGATACGGGCAGAGCCTGTGCTTTGGATATGATCTATGCGACCACGAACAAGTACAGTGTCCTCAGGGTCTTCATCTCTCACCCAAAGGCGGACAACAAACGACAGGTAACGCATTCCGCTATTCCTCGTTTCAGGGATTCGGTCATGCGTTATATCTTATTGTGGGGAATCAAAAACGAATCAAAAAAACGGAGGTCTAGGAAGAAAGTTGATGGCAAAGTTCTTCAAGTATGGGAGATTCTGAAATATCCATCTCTATTAACAGCTGTTCTTTACACGTCTGACAGGCATGGCGAGCTTCCGATACTTTCCCTGAAGCTAGCAAGGCTTTGATGAGAAGCGCGCAGCCATCCTCATGCCAGGGTTCCATCGCCAGGAGCCTTCTGCTGTGTGCAGCAGCTGCCTCGAATTCTTGAAGATTCAGATAAGTACTGGCCAATTCGTAGAGCCCGCGCAGAGCCAGTCGCTGAAGCTGATCTCTCCGCTTAATACACCAATCTTCATACTTGTTTTCAATCAAATATTGACCACGATATAAGGCCACTGCCCTTTCATAGTGAGTTAACACTGAATCTATATCATTGGTTTTCCTGGCGCGTTCGGCTGAATTCATTGCTTCTTCAAAAAGTTGTATGTCCACCTCAGAGCCTTCAGGCAAAAGCAGAGTATAAACATCATTTTCAAGGGGTAGATACCGAGAATGAATTCGGCTTGGCAAATAAGGTTCCAGGGCCTGACGAACCGAGAAAATCAACTGGTTAAGATTGCCTCGTGCTTTGTTTCGCGCCTGTTCATCATCCAGTGTTTCGGGCCAAAATAGGTTAAGGAGATCTTCACGGTGAACCGGTTCGCCAGCATGGGTTAAGAAATATTTAAACAATGTCTGTGCTTTGGGGCTGCCCCAAGCAGCATCGACAATCGGTTGGTTACCACGGCGCAATGAAAACTGGCCTAAGGTTGTTGCATAAAGGGGAAGCGGCGGAGTTTTCCTTAACCGGGTAAGCGCATTCTTGGCTTCTTGGCTGACAGCAGGCGCCACCTGCTTACTGCGAGCGGCGTCAGCCAGCGGTGCCCAGACGCCATCTACGCCTAAAGAGGTCAGCTGATGAATTGCACGAATCTGCACCGCAGGGTCGGGTGATTCCAGTAAGCTGCGTATCGGAACAACGGCCGTCTCACCGAGTTTCTGCATTAGTGTGGTTACTAATCCTGGCTGAAGGTCGAAGGCTACAGCTAATGAGAGTAAGTCTGGGACTTCAAGAGAGAGGGTTTGGAGCAGGAACCAATAATTCCAGCGATCTGCCAGAAATAATGCCTCGGACAGCATACTTTGCCACTCTTGGTCAGCTAGATGGCTTGCGTAGGCTAAGAACCATAAACAACGAGTTAGCTCATATTTATTATCTGTAACATTGCGGTGAACATCGACAATTTCTGAAAGCTGTTCTGTCACTTCGGGACCGTGAATGTACAAGTTACAAAGAACAAGAGACGTTTTGGCCATCAACTGCTCATTGAGGCCGAGTTTTTCGGAATGTTCAACGGCTAACTGAGCGGATTTTGCAGCTTCTTCGAAGAGCTTTTTTTGCCGATACAATTCGCTCAGACGGGACCAGGTATGTACCAGACCGAGGGCGTCTTGTAGAGGTTCTTTTAGTTGAATTGATTTGCGATAATGGAATTCTGCGTCTTCAAAAACACCCGCTGCGGCAGCTACATCCCCCTGATTGGAAATGATATAACTTAGCAGCTGTTGCGCATTGTACTGTTCAGCAAGTGAGCGAGCCTGAGCGAAATTTTTGTTTGCTGCCTGAAGATCCCCAGTAAAACATAGCAAGCGGCCTATGGTGTTCAGGCAGTTGCCAACACCGGCCAGTTGGTTTATTGACTTTCTTAAATCAAGCGACCGGTTGCACCACTCCATGGCTTCCTCAAACTCCCCCAGGTACATGAGTGAGACGCCTAGATTTATCATAACAACGGCTTCCCACGGTTTGCCAATAAGAGCGGCCTTTTCCAGGGCTTGGTGTAACAACTCACAGGTTTGTCGATTTTGCCCCAACAAACCATGGACGGTTGCTAACCCATTGATTGTTGTAAATTGCTCTTGATAAAACCCGCTGATCTCAGCGTAGGAAAGGGCCTGCTGCCATGCCATTAGGGCTCTATCGAGATTACCCATACGTTGGTTTAACCAGCCAAAACCTGACCAAACTGATACCAATCCACGCCGGTCTTTCTTAGCTTCTGAAACGGCAAGGCCGTTCTCAAGCACACCTTTGGCCTGATCATATAAGCCGTAATCGGCCCAAATAAATCCCTGAAAACTGGAAAGATGGGGATAGGTTTTGAACGCGTCTGGTGAAAATCTCTCTAACCACTCCTGAACAGTATCGAGCTGGCCGCTGAGTCGCATAACCGAAAAAGCTTTTGTCAGAATCTCAACAGCCAGTTCTTCAGCTTTGCCTTGAATGGCGTGCTCAAAGGCCTCGACCCATTGCTGTTTTTGCTCATAGTACGCGGCTGCCTGGCAATGCCAATCTCTCAGCTCTTGTGTTTCATGGTCGCGGATAAGTTTTTGTTGAAGGTAATCTGACAATAAATGATGGTATCGGTATATGTCAGGCTGGCGCTGTAAATGGATCGTAAACAAATTTTGGTGAGTCAAATAGGAAAGCCACTGGGAGCTGTCCGAGCGGTGAAAAATCGCGTCACATTCTTCTGGCGAAAACGTAGTCAAAATTGCTGTTTGCAGTAGAAACTGCTGTAATGCAGCTGGTTGACGCGAAAAAAGTTCTTCAGCCAGATAAGAATACACGGAATTGAGTGGATCCCCACCCCTGCCAGGCAAGGCTTTTAAGTTTAAAGTTTCGGCCTGTTGAAGAGCCTGACGCAGTAGCTGTAGACCCGCGGCCCACCCTTCTGTCTGGGTGAGAAACCTTTGTATTGCCTCTGAACTGAGATCCAGGCCACTAAGTATGCGGCCTATTTCGTCGTTGCTAAATCGTAAATCATGGTTTGTTAGAGTGTTGACCTGCTCATTTAGATTAAGGCGGGCAGTAAAGTTCAGCGGCGTTCGGCTAGAGAGGACGACATGCACTTTTGATGGTAGCCGTTCCAGCAACAGCTTCATAGCAGCATTCAAATCAGGAGAATCTCCAAGCCGATGAAAATCGTCAAATACAAATATAATTTTCGCTCTGGTAATTTGAATCGCCCTCTCTATTTCACCAAGTAGCGATAACATCAAGCGCTCTGGCTCAGGGGGAACGGGACGAATTAGAATGGCCTCGGTGTCTGCCCCAAGCTCAGGCCAAATGTCTTTCAGACCAGCCATAAAGTGAGCAAAAAACACAGCTGGATCCCGGTCAGGTGCATCAAGACTGTACCATACATGTAAGGGATTATTGCGGACCCACTCTGCCAGTAAAGTGCTTTTCCCATAACCGGCACCAGCGATCAACAGAGTGAGTTTTAGGTTTTGCCCTTTTTCTAACAGCTTCAGTAGCTGGACACGAGAAACGTGTTCTTGTGGCAACTCCGGAGGACGGAGCTTGGCACGACTAAAAGATATTCCCACAATTCCCTCCAACAGCTACGCAAAACAGATGTGGTGAACGATCCGATGATGAGGTTCGCGATTGCTGACATTATACGTTTAGGCGGCTGGTTACGCTAATACCTTGGAGAAAATTCTGTTTAGAGACCAACGTTTTTCCCAGAGCAGGTTTTTTCCTGAATCAAATTTAGAACAGTTGTTATAAAACATTCTATTGTCGTTCCCAATAAAGACTATACCAACGGTGGAGAGTGGGTACAGACCGCAGGACCGTGGTCTTGCCTGCGGCGCCAGCGCCGCAGATGGGTGGTGTGGATGGGAAGTTTTTTTCTTGCGCCAGAGGACCGCTTGGCCTTCAGTGTGAGTTGAACTAGCCTTACCCACGTCACTCAGGAAGAAATGAATCATTGCAGCGCCACAAAAAAAGAAAGCCCAGCTGGCTCCACAAAGCGAACCAGTTGGGTCGCTGTTTTCCATTGGGCCAATGTCCCGCTAGGCGCTTAACGCCGCCAGCTTGCGCTCGACAGCAAAGCTGGCCTCATACAGCCGCTCTTTGGTCAAGGCACCAACCGGCCCCAGGTGCATCGCCCGCAGCAGCTTGTGACCATTGACCTGCCGCATCTTCTGCAGCGACGCCTCGACCTGCCCCGCCCGCTTGCCGGCATTGCGGCCGTGCTGCTGGTAGATGATGGTGAAGATGCCGTGGGGGAAGACGACCATCTTGCGGACGGCCGTATTCAAGAAAGTAGTGTCCACCTCTTCAAAGAAGGTGAGGCGCATCTGACCACGCAGCTTGATCATCTCTTGATGCAGCGGAGAGAACTGCAAATACGGGTTGAGGTGCCGCTTGCGCCAGCCCCAGTAGATGTCATATACCTCGGCAAAACTGAGGCCGGTACGCTCCTCAACGTGCTCCCAGGTGTAGTCCCGGCCTAGCAGGGTAATGATGAGAGCGGCCCGGTACAGCTGCTCCGGGTAGAAGTTGCCGGACATGCCGGCCAGGATGTAGAGTACCTCGCGCAGCGTTTCGGTCTGGGTCTGCCCCGACGCTGCCTGGCGGCGCAGAACGGCCCATTCGACCGGACGTGGCACGTTTTCCCACGGCCGTGCACTGAGCGTCTCTACGGCCGTTTCCGGACCATCTAGCGGTTCATCTGCTGATTCCGGCAGGACGTCGGCGAAGTTCATGACGGAGTAACCGTGATCGATGCAAGCTATAGATTTCCAGCCGCTGTTCAGGCCGCGGATATGCACCCAGCGGTAGTTTTTCAACGCAGTGCGCGCTGCCGCATAAGCATACCCAGCCGGTTGGTCGGCCAGCTCCAGAAAGGCAATAACGGCCGTTTGCAGCATATCCTCGCGGTGCATGCGCCAGACATATGCCGGTTGGCCCACCAGCGCTTCGCGCACCAGGCCGCCGGCCCGCTGAAGCAGCTCTGTCTGGCTCCACTGAGAAGGAGTAACTTCTGTCCGTGTCTGGTCCATAGACGTGATACAATTGTCAGTATTCATTTTGTGGTCCCTCTTTGACCAGGAAATGAGAAGCCGGATGGGAAGGCGGGGCCCATCCGGCTTCATTTGTTTAAGGAACAGCGTCCATCAGGTTGGCGCTGCTCCAGAAAGGGCAAAGCGTTGAAGTCTGTCCTGACGCCAACGCCTAAAGAAAAATTGGTTTATGGTTGATTTAAAACGATGGGAACCGACTGTCCTTGTCTGCTTACGGCCGTGGGCCAAAAAGCGCCGTGTGAATGGCCGCCTGCGGCGGTGTGATCCGCGCAGCCGGTACCTGGGGCAAACGGCCGTTGCTTGCGGGTGCTTTTGGTCTGTCCTGGTTTACGACGAGAGATTGATCTTGGGCTGATGTAGCTAAACGTTCTGGTAAGGCATCTGTCTGTATCTCTGTCAGCGGCTGAGAGCTGCCTGGTGGGGGAAGTTCACCTTGGTGCTGGTTGAGATTCGCTGGCTGGGAGTCCTGACTTAGCGGCTGAGCAGCCGGCGCGGCTGCAGGGAGCAGAATGTCATAGCCAGGACTGCTGGCACCGGCATAGCCACGGCAGTAGACCGTTTCGCCAGTTTCTGGATGAACCAGCTTGTGCGAGTACCAGATGTCACCATTGCGGTTGCGCTGCTGCATCGGCACCCCATGGCGCGGGCAGATGGGCAGCCCTTCGGCCGTCAGGACCGGTTCCCTGGTTGGCGTATAGCCACGGGCCGACAGACGGCGCAGCGTCGGGGACAGTTCTTCGAACGCCACGCCAATGCGCAGCTCATAGCCGGTTGGGTGGTAGGCAATGATTGTGATTAAGCTCATGGTATTGTCTCCTTGTTTGCATCCTCTTGAGAGGCTGGCCGGTTGAGAATCGTTTTGCGGTTTGGTGATTGACCCTTGCCTTTACGCCTCTGTATCTGGGTGACAAAGTGGGGTTCCATTACCGCCCCAGACTCCAGCTGAGCAGCTTCTCCTGGCTAAACGGCCGCTGCTGGGTGAAGGCGACAAACGACTTGTAGTGAGTCTGGTGTGCTGGCAGCACCGGCTGGCCGTTGCCATATCGGGCGGCTGCCTGGCTGTTGATGAGCCGGTGGCTGTTGTAGTGGCCCACGGCCGTCACCGCCCGCCCGCGAAAACGACCGGCCATGCTGCGTTTGGGATGAAGGGGAACCGGCGTTGTCGCCGTCAGCGGCCAGGCCAGATGTCCGGCGAGGAAGTAGGCCAGCAGGTGCTTGCACAGCAGCTGGTTGGCCAGAGGCGGTGACGCCAGAGCCAGCCCACCTTGAGCATAATCTGGGCAGTCGCAGGCGAGACGGCCGTCTGTCTGCTGGAGCAGGCGATACCAGCGCCCCTGTCGCTGCGAGCGCACCCGAGCCACTTCGCCTGGCTCTGTGGGGTCTGGTGTCAGTACATACCCCAATATCAGCAGCTCCGCGGCGGCCCAGCCTCGGCTGGCGGCCTCCGGAAAGTGGGTGCACAGATGCTCCACTGCCGCAGCAACCTGAGGAAATTCAGCGCGCAGCGCATGCCGAATGGCGGCCCGCTCACCTCTGGTGCCATTGCCAAAGCTGTGCTGCTGTTTATCATTAACCGCGACCCAGCCGGGAACGGCCGTATCGTACCAAATGGCATAAGCGCCAATGTGTTTCATGAGGTGTCTCCTGTTGTCCTTGATTAGATTGTAGGTTTTGGGGATGTGTGATGTGGCATAGACCTGCCTTGATCCCTCTTCTTGTGACTACCTTGAGGTTTTCTCGTGAGGTTGAGGAAGCTCCCTGACCCAGCCTACAACCGGCCAGCCAGCATTGTTTACTGCCCGACCGGCCATGGTTGGTAAGGTGGGGGAAGTTTCCCGGCGGTTTCAGTCGAAGCCCAACTGCCGCTCCTTCAATGAAACAAAGCGGTGCCGTCCCAGGATGATGTGGTCCAACACAGGGATGGAGAGCATCTCGCCCGCCTGCACCAGGTGGCGCGTAACGCCCACATCTTCCGGACTCGGCGAGCAGTCGCCGCTCGGGTGGTTGTGAACCACGATAACGGCGGCCGCGTTGTGTACGATGGCGGGCTTAAACAGTTCTGCTACGCGCACGACGCTGGTGTTGAGGCTGCCGACGTAAACGGTGGGTACGGCGATGACCCGATTGCGGGTGTTGAGCAGGATGATCCGCAAGTGCTCCTGGGTCAAGTTGAGCATTTCATACATCAGGAGGTTGGCCGCGTCGGCCGGGGAGTGAATGAGGGGTTGTTCACCGGTATCGGCTTGCAGCACCCGACGGCCCAGCTCCAGGGACGCCTGCAGCCGGGCGGCCTGGGCCTGACCGACCCCGGAGAGCTGCATGAGCTGAGCGCGCGTCAGCTGGGGCAGACGGTGTAACTGGCCTTCTACCAGGTGCAGCAGCTGGTGAGCAATCTCCAGCCCATTTTTGGTTTGCAGGATTGAGGCGATGAGTTCGGCGGGAGAGATTCTGTCCACCCCGGCCCTGTAGAGGCGCTGTAATGGTTGTTCCGAAAGAGGGAGCTCCCGGATGAGGCGAGGGGGCGCCTGCTGAGCTTGAGCAAAGGTGAAGTTTAATGGTCTCTGGTTCATGAGGTGTCTCCCAGGAAAACGGCCGTTTGGACCCGGCGCCTGCAGGCAGTGTGACGCACCAGTCAGATCCAGGGGAAAGAGGGGTGTGATGCCCCTATTATTCCCTGAACCGGTCTGCTCTGCCTGTTGGCAGGCGGCATGGCGCACCAGTGGTGCCATACCAATGCTTGCCCGGTTTGCCGTATTGCCTTGATGGTTCGCCTGGTGGTAGGTCCAAACGGCCGTTTGCCGCTTTAGGCAGCAGCCGCTGCCGGGGTTGAGTAAGTGGAAGTTGTAGCCGGTCGGGTAGAAGGTGTATTCACGTCGTTGGCGGCGTCAGCGGCGGCTTCCAGCTCAGCCAGCTTTTCCTGGAGTTCCAGCGACTTGTCCCACAGCCGCTGTTTGGTGATGTGACCCACCTCGCCCAGCTGCACCGAGCGGTTCTGAATCTTGCCCGCAATCCGCCGTCCCACCTGGATGCGGCCCAGATGTTTGCCCTTGCTGGCGCTGTGGTAGTAGCTCACGGTAAAGGCGCCATGCGGCAGGATGACGATGAAGCGCTGACCGCTGTTGAGGGCAGTTTCGCTGACTTCTTCCCACCACTGCAGGCGCAGTTCGCCTTCGGCGCGAATCAGGCCCTGGATCAGCGGCGATTGGGCCAGGAACTCCACCAGCTGTTCCCGGTAGTGGAGGATGATCTGGGTGGCGGTATGCCAATCTACGTCCAGCAGCTGGGCGATGTTGTAGTTGGAGGTGCCCTTGACGCTTTCACACAGCGCCTTGGCCGCCCGGCGCAGCGAGTTGGGATGCCACTGCTGACCGCGCATCACCGCCAGGATACGGGCAATCTCCTTCTCGAACTGCTCCCAGCGCGCTTCGGTTGCCGCATTGCCTTCATGGAGCACCAGGGCATCTTCCGTTGGCCGCCGGGCGTAGATAGTCATCGGCAGGCGAGGCTTTGTTCCCCCGCTGCTGTCTTCCTCGTGGTATTCCGGCTCGATGAGGTTGTCCTCCACCTGGTACTGCTTGGACAGTTCCCACTGATGGCCACTGCCACCACCGCGGATGTTGACAAAGACATAGCCGATGAGGCGCGTCCGGGCCGCGGTGTAAGCATACGCTTCCGTCTGTCCCTGGAGGAAGTACAGGTCATACAGGTGGCTGAGCGCTTCCTGGGTCATGTCTTCGCGGAAGATGTGGCGTTCGCTGGCGTCCATGTGCATGTGGCGCATGACGCTTTGCACCAGGATGTAGGCTTTGCGATTGAGCCAGGTGAGGGTCTCGGGCGGCAGCTCCATGACAGCCGGTTGGCCAGGATGGGCAGGCAGCTGCTTGTCAAACCGAGGGGTAGAGAGAACCGAGGAATTTGTGGCATATGCGGCTTGCGGAACGGCCGTTTGAGGATATACTGTTGACATCACGAAACATCTCCTTGTGAGGTGTGGGCGCAAGCCAGAGGTCGACTCTCTGACTTGCGCTTTTTTGTTGTTTGGTAAAACAAAGATTGGGTTTTGGCTCCGTGCCCGTTGGCTCCTGAGGTAAGAAAAGAGGAAAAGCTATTCATACCGGTGGCCCTGCTCGCGCAGGGTACGCAGGGCGACGCCCCAGCTGTCGAGGGCGGCGCTGCTCTGATGCGGCTGCCAGCTCTGGCTGGTGTAGGTAGATTTCTGCCGTTTACGCATCCGCTGGCGGGGCTTGAGCACGATGGCTTTGGCCGGGTCTGGTTGTTGTGGCTGGCTTGGGTTGTTGTTCATCTGTCTATGTCTCCTTATTGGTGAATGGTGGATAGAAACAAAAGCAGCCAGCCGGATGGCCCGACTGGCTGAATGAAAACGGTATGTGGCGCGGGTCTGATCCCCACGGTTATTGAACTATGCAGGTGTTACTGGGTTCTCCTTTTTTTGTGTGAAATATAAGGGTGATAGAGGTACGGCCGTATGCTAAACAGCCGCAAAGCTTCGCAAAGCCCACGGCCGCAGGCCGTTTTGAGGTGGGAATTAAGGGGATGCTGCTCAGAATCGAGGCAGTTTGGTATGGGATTCAATGTACCTGTGGAAAGAACTCACGCCTCAATTGTAGGATCCGCTAAATAGTGAGACTCATCGGTAAATATTGAGATTCAATCGCTAAATAATGAGACTGAAGGCATTGATCCAATTTTCATTGACCACAAATTTTGGCCCCAATAAAGCACATATAGCCGGTTTTCTATGCCGGACAAGCTCTCCCGCAGCACATTTAGGGGCCAGTTTGAAAAAGGCAGCATGTAGGATTTTGCTTTGACGATACGGCCGTTTTTGTAGGCCAGTCTCATTATTTACCGGATATCGTAGGGCAGTCTCAATATTTACCTGTAGGATCTGCTAGTTTTTGGGACTCGTCCAATAATTTTTGGGACCCATCCATTAATTTTTGGGAATCCTGTACTGAAGTTTTTGGGACAGACCTACCTGGTGCTTATTACCTCTGTGAAGAAACTCCTATCGGTTAGAATTTTCCCAAAAACTTCGAGATGAAGCTTTTAGGTCGGTAGGATGATCCCCAAAATTACGAGATAATTGTAGGCTTGTCCCGGAAACTATCGGACAACTGTCCCAAAAACTAGTGGATAAGGGTCATTTTAGGGGCTTTCAGTCCCAAAAACTAACGGATCCTACATTACCGAATAGGGGCTAACAAGCTTGATTTGCTCTTCTCTGGTAGCAGTCTCATTATTTACCGATTCAGTCTCACTTTTTACCGGATCCCACATCAATGAGGTTATTGATTTCTGTAAGTTCCTCTAAATGTAAGGATCCATCAAATAATGCGAATCATCGGTAAATAATGAAAATCGTTTGCTAAATAATGAGTATGAAGGTGCAGTTTCAGATTTTGCGGACAAGTTTTTTGGTTCAAACATGCCCATATATACCTTTTACTTGGCAGATAGCCCTTTTCGTAATAGATTTTGGGGTCAGGTTAGAGAAGGACGCTTGTAGGATTTTGCGTTGGCGAAACGGCCGTCTTTGTAGACTGGTCTTTAGACAAAAGTAATCGTTCCGACTGACATTCAGTCGGATATGAACCTTAATAATCGAGTTGTTCAAGCCAAAAAAGCAAGCTGCCGTGGTCAAGGATCGCCTTTTTTGACTATTTCCTGCCGTTGGCGGCGCCTTCGTGGCTGGCCGCGGGGCCAGCCTGGGGACTTTCCGCGCGTTTTTGGCGGTGCGGCCGGTGTCTCAATCTGTAGAAAAAGTACCCAGATACCCCGCTGTACTCGATGTGGCGTCTGCTCTGTCTGGGGGGATTGCCAGGGCATGGGGCAGTCTGGCGTCACGGGTCGAGCCAGGAAAAGTTGCCATTGAGCCAAGCTGACTAACCAGGACCAGTTATCAGCCTGCGGGTTATCCTGAAACTCAGGCAAAGTCCAGTGGAGCAACTGTTTGCGCCAGCGTATGGCACTTTCAATGGTGGGACGCTGCAAATAGAAGTCCCACAATAAATCAAGAGCCATAGGCGGTCCTTGCCACGCCAGCCAGATCGGGTCTGGCGGATTGTCACGCTGACTGTGATTTTGGATGCGTAAGACAGTAAAAACAGTGGCTGCATCTTCGCGTGCATGTAGGCTGTGCCAGCAGCTAATCTTTACCTGACCGTAGCGTTCATCGGTGACGGTAACCATCTGGTCAGGTTCGCCCCAGGTTTCTGGCTCCTTGAAGGCGAAGCGGTCACCATGCTTGCGTGGCCGACCCAAACCGCTATAGGGTCCCGGCGGCCCATAGAGCACCCGATCACAACGCAGCCGCACCAGAAAACCGCAGGGTAAGTGGCGTAATGGCCCTAAAAATCGGTGATTGCCATAGCGGCCATCGGCGACAAACACATGCAGGTTTTCTTTCAAGGCCTCCCCACGCTGCGCACAGAACCGTTCAATCTGGGCTACCCCCACCTCTACTTCGGTCCGGTCACTGGCCACGCGTTGGGTATCAACGGGCAGGGTCCAACTTTCTCTTTGGGCCGCGACCCAACTCAGCAGCGAGTAGGGTTGCCCCACGACAATATCCTGGCCCGTGACATCCTGTGTGCTGCTGTGGACATACTGCCGGTCAGGCAGCGTGACGGCGTCGGGACGGGGCCAGGCAGCGACATCCAATGCTAATAGGACATTGTCGACCGCGCTGGCCGTTACGTTCTCAGCCAGGTAGGCGCGCAGCCATTCCCGATCTTGTCTCCCTCTTTCTACAGCAGCGTAGGCGCTACACCATCGGCGGCGAAAGAAGGGTGAAAGACTCAATTCAGGAAACGAGCGAATTCCTTGATTCGTTGTCAGTGCATCCAGTAATTCAAACTGTGCATCCTGTTCTTGTTGGAGCGCGTATTCGTATATGGCTTGACGAAACTCGATTAAGTTGTTAAGTTGCTGATTGGTAGATGTTGATTTTTGCATACAACTATTCTACCAATTGGCGGTTGGTGGCTTTTGGCTCCCTTCCGCCTTATTTTTTGTCTAAAGTCCAGTAGACTATTCTCATTATTTACCGATTCATTCTCATTATTTCCCAGATCCTACACTAAACATTGAGAATCAAAATGAGGTCTCAGGGTTTGAACGCTATTTAGTAAACCTAAGTCTCCATTCGCAAATAAGTTCACGGAATTGGCGAATGGGCTTAAAGTAGCCGTACGGTTCCGCAACCGCTATTTTGTTTCTGCAAGGCTACTAAGCAAACGGTCTAGATCGGGTCACTTTGAATTTTTGTTACGAAGTTTTTTAACCGCCTGTTGTAACCGTAGCGTCTAATCCCAATTCTTTGAGAGCTGCTATCATCTCCGCAATCTTTTGCTCGGATATACCATGATCCGCAGAGATCTCAACGTGCAGCGTAAGGGCCATCTCTTCCTTGGAGGCAAATTTTGTCAAAACTTTCATATAAAAATTAACCCACTTTTGAGCAGGAATAGAGCCATTCCAAATAAGTTTAGTGATCCTTTTTTCCTCAACATGTATGTATTCTTCGTCTTCATTTTGAGATGAAGTATGCGGTGAAGAAGGTTGGGCAACGGCCGTTTCCGTTTCTGTTGTTTCAATGGAAAAAGAGGGCGATGGTTCCTTAATGATATTGACGGGGGGCGGTTCCGATTCAGCAGATTGCTGAGCTTGTTGCTCTTTATAGGCATCAGCCACTTCCCGTGTAATAACATACATATCTTCAGTAATCTCAATATCGCCTGGGCCTAACTGTTCTTTGTAATAAAATGGCTGATAACTTCCGTCACCCTGCTTGCCTAGATAAGCTAGAAATCCGTTGGTGACACCCTTTGCAATTGTGTCTCGTATGGCATGGGTATCAAGTAAACGAGGGAACTGAGGCGATGCATATAAAGCATCTCGTATGGCTTTTGTGCTCCATTCAGTAAATGCAGGCGGCCAATTCCTAATAAGGTAGCTTGGACTAATAGCGTCTTCAACATCGCCATACTTGCGTAGTTCACGTATGATAAGGGTAAGCATATTAGCAGCTGAACTCGAATTGTGTCTCCCTAAATCAACCTCTCTAAGCCTATTGTCTTTACCCAGTAGATAGACACGGTTGTACATTCGCCATACGGATTCTTTGAGGTCGCTTTTGGCACGGGCCATGTTGCGTTTTAGCTGCTCTTTTTGTGAATCGCTCAACTGCAACTCATCTTGCTCATCAGCAATTGTTTCCCATGCCAGGCGATTTTGTGCGGCCGTTTTCATCACCGATTCATTTTCAGCGATCACCCAAATGAGCGCGTTTTTAAAATTGCGAGACGAGGCGCCATACTCACGAGTCATTTGCTCTACAAAATTTAGGGTAGTCTCTTTATCTTGCAGCGTTTGTTCGGGGGATAAAATAATAACTGTTATAGCTGGTTGATTTGGGATATTACTGCTTTTTTCAGGGAAGAAAATACGGTTCACGCTATCAAGTTTACCGAACTGCTCTTGAATAGCTGATTTTACTTCCTCGGCAATGCGGGGATCGCCGGCAAGGGCTGCTTTGCGGTCAGACAGCACTCGCGTGAGATTAGGCTTCATACTGAACCAATAACGGTTCTTGATCACATCTAGATAAAAACAGATGCCATCAGGGGGAGCCAAAGCTTCAACTACAGTTTCTACATGACCAACATCCAACCCTGGCTCAGCGACAGCCAAACGAATTTCGGGAATAGTGGCAAAAGCTTTTGTCTGACCCCCATTGGATTCAAAGAAGATTGAAGTGGCCACCTTACGATGCAGCCTTGCTTGTTTGATATCGGGTACTGCCTCAGCGTCCAGCCGGATTGCGTGGGCATTACGCGTGCCGACAATATCCGTTGTCACGGCCGTTTCCAGATTATCTTCCCCCAGCTGCTTAAACACAGTGGCTCGGAACAATGGGTCTTCCAAAGGGGCCGTTCCCAAACTAATCAATGAATCTTTGAGAGCACTCTTGTACGCATCTTGATGGACCTGAGAAACCCACAAAGCCAATAATCGCAAAACGCCACGTGTGCGCTGGAAACTGGGCAGCCCTTGCCATTTCCGTTGGAAAACAGAAATGAGCACGGGATGGAAGGGATAGGTTGCCTTAAACTCTTCCAGTGCATTGTCCGCTGAAAACCATTCAGGTAAATGTTGGCGATTTTCTTGTACCCAATCTGCATAAGCTTGACAAGTGGCAATAGCCTCCTTTGGCAATATCACGCGCCCTTGCGAATCCATTGCCCGTTCGTCCCACTCAAACAATCGGCGGCGAATAATTTCAGAGGTATCAGTTTCTGCAGACATGAGGACTGCTTTACCCAATCGGTCTAGCATCTTGCTAAAGCGGCGGTAATCGTCAACATCCTCAGTGGTCATTTCACCTTCGGACATGGGGATTGAGACCGCCAGGACAACATGATCGTGTGAACGGGCTTCTTCGGCCAGGTTAAAGAGGAAGTTGTAGAGTTGCCCGCCCAATCCTCCTTGTCGGTAACGACTGACATAGTTGATTAGCTCATCCATCAGGATGAGAATAGGCATGTTGACCAAAGCAAATAGTTTAGCAATAGTATCTCCGCCTGGGGCACGGCCTTCCTCATCGAACCTGCGCATTACTTCATAACCGGCATCGCCAGCCAGCTGCCAGGCAATTTCGCCCCAGGGAGTACGGCGGTAAGCTGTGCCATCATCCCCTCCACGGCCGTCAAAACGCATCCCAACGAAGATGGCTACTTTTGCTTCGGGAACACGACTAACACCTGCTTGTTGCAAGATACGGGGCACACCCACCCATTGATTAGCGGTCGGGCCATTTTGGGCCAGGTGGTAAAGCAACGTGAGTGCGTGTGTTTTGCCGCCACCAAACTGGGTTGTCATGTTGAAAATAGCCGATGTTGCTTCTTTGATACCGGACAAACGACGCACAGTTTCAGCTGCCAAATCAAGGAGATTTTTTGTTAGATACGTGCGGGCAAAAAACTGTTCTGGTTTCCAGTACAATTCATAGCCTCGCTTGTCATGAACCATATCCAGGTGAACAGCAAATTCAGCCGTGTCCAGAGAGCGACCCTCGCGTAAGTCCTCTCTTGGATCTATAACTTGTCTCCACGATTTAAGCTTCATTGAAATTTCCTCTCAAAACGGCTGTACAATGATAAAAAGATAAAAACAGACTCCTTGACAGAACGGATGTGCTACATTAGAATGTCTATGTGACGAACAGAACATTTGTTTCATGATTTCAAATCATGTAGCAATTACCCTCTAATACCAAGAACTAACTTTTTGGATAGAGGTGGTTTGTCTTTGAGGAGAATTACATGAATGATGATAATTTATACCCACTTGCCACCTTTGTTACTATTCAGGGTCCCCGGGTTCTGCGCTTACTAGAATTCCAAAATGAATTTGCCTTATTTGATGTGATTGGCTTTGAGAACCAAATATTCGTTCAGGATTTTCGTCAAAATTCCATAAGAGCTGTTTATGAACTTGAAGAGAAAGATGATCCATCATTTTTTGCTGATGAATTTAATGCACCTGCCCATTTAACCGTTGAGACACAGCCCGACCAATCATTACTCATCAAATTAGAAGATACGCCTTCAAAAAAACCGGAATATATGTTATGGATTGCCATTGGCTTTGAAGATGATATCCCCCTATATAATTACTTGTTTGAACACATTCTCCCTTTCGATAATGATACTTTTGCCATTGTTGCAGTTTATCAGCGACCAGCTAATGCATATCAATTTGAAGACGAGTCAGACCTTGCTTCTCCCTCTTCATTCTCACCACCATCACGATATAAATCATCCTCGGAACGAAGCGATTTTCGTATTTCGTCAGGCATGTATTGAAATACGAAAGGGAAACGGCGTGGCGCATCGTTGCCGATCGCGACGAATTCTGACCATTTTTCCCACGAGTCATAATCTTCATCTGAATTATGCGGCATAACCAACCTTAACTGTTTACGCAAATCAAACCGAAAAAGATCGTAAGCACTACGAATCATATTTCCATATTGTTTAGCAGCTGGTAATGATGCATTGTAGAAAAAATAAGCTACTCCCATAAAAACAAACATCCCCAGAAAATACCCCCCTCCTCTCTCTTTATACTCTCGTTGTGCCGCTGGCAGAACACTCAATTCTAGAAAGTAAAGCGGAGTGAAATCCTTAAACAATTGCTCGTCATTTTCTGTTGGGTCTACCTGGTATTTCTCAACAAACGATTCGACCTGTCGATTATATTGAGGGATGACGGCTTGCCATACAGTGAATTGGTAAGCGGAGGCAAACAAACACAAAATTGCCAATGTTACCGAAAGAACCATACTGTTTACAACAAAAGCTAACCCGTTGTTACTTTGATCGATCTGATTGTAATAATCTGGCTCTATAACATGGATTAATCGTGGCCAAAAAGAAACGGAATCCATCTTATACCGTTCTTCAGAATAATGTTCTGCTGCCCTGAGAATATTCCCAAAACGCGTAGGCATAATGTATTGAGTTTGCGGAGGATAATCCTGTCTGTACTGTGCTCTTAAATTAAAGCTTTTTTGCGTAAATACATCCAGTTTTTTTTCTATCTCAGTATCATCTTGATTTGCCAGAAAAGACTCTTGTAATTCGCGGAGGCGGGTATCTACAGCCTTAATGTGAATTAGTCGCTTCAATGCCTTAGTTTGTTGTCTTTTGCGCCATCTTGGTGAACGAAATAGATAATAACCTTCTAAGGCCTTATATATAAAATTTTCTAATCCATGTAATGTGTAACCCAAAAGTAAGGTTAGTACAAAAATGAATGCGGCCGTACTCCACACTTGATTTGTCGGTGATATTGCTTCTTCGGCAAGCAAATAGGCCACGCTATCCTTCAACTCAAAAGGAAGAATAGGGGAAAAGAGGTAAATAAAAATGATGATGAAACCCATTGAGGGAATAAAAGTAGCAATTAGAAAATTTCGGCCCAGCTTATCTAAAAACGATGACATCAGTCCACTCTAGAACTTATGAGACGGCGGATCACTCTTCTTTCATTATGATGTATTTACTCCCACAATGAGGACACAAATGTTTAGGTTCACCATTTGGCTGTGTCAAAACCTTAACCGACCGAAACGTTCGGAAGCATTTCAGGCATCTCCCCTTGCTGCGTTTGTCGGGTAGTTTCCCAAATGGCACACCTGGAATCTCGCGAGGACTCATGGTTTGGAATTCCTTGATTCTGGCAACTATCTCAGAAATTATATCAATATCATAATAGGTTCGATCCCAAAAAACTAGCCTATTAACCAGAATCCACGTTTTTAAGATGCGCATCTAGTCAAATTGTGCCAAAAAATCATCCAGAGACGTTGAATTTCGGTCATTGCGCAGCGTTTGTACGGCATCTTTCATGGCCTGACCTAATATAAGACTCGATTCTTTCACATCAGCCATCGTCAGCCGATTTTGTAGTGTAAGTGCAGAATGTTGATGACTGATGTCAATTCTTTGTTGTGAAAATGCAGCATAAACTGTATTTGCCACTCTGATTTCAGCCAGCGTCTGTTGTGTATCTCGTAATGGATCTCGATGCACCAATGTTAAAAATAACAAGAACAAACCCAATCCAATTTGTATTAAGCTTTGCAGCCACAGATCCACATCTAATAAATTATACGCACCAAAAATTATTAATAACACACCACTTACTGAAACCAAAAACCCGATTACTAGGCGAAAATATAACCCTACCTGGGCATTAAGTACACTTGAAAGCCATTTCATTCGCACATCTTTTTGTAATTCTCCCATAGGTGCATGATATGTTTTTTCGAGTGTTTCGTGCCATTCAATCGGAGTGAGCAGGCTGTTGATTTCGTTTCGCAATGGAGAAATTTTTTCTTTGTTATCTGTGTGTGAGGAAATGTACCGATCAATGCGCTGGACAGCTTGTTTTAAGTTATGGCCACAGCTTTCCACGATAAGCGCAGCTAAAATCCCAACCATGCGCGGATCATCTGCATATTCAGGGGCACAGGCAATGAATTTATCAGTCAAGAAGAACCTATTCCCTGGAGGTTGGATAGCAGCAGCCGGTGGTGTAACGGCCGTTACCAAAGCAACAATATCCACATATTCCCGAAATCGGCCGGAACCTTGTAAAAATAACAAAAGTTTTTTCGCTTTTTCTTCCCAAGTTTCCGTTTCATTATTTCTTATCGACTCGGCCACAATCCCGCGAAAATGCAAATCAGAACTTGCGATAAGCGCCTGCAAAAGTAGATCAATGGACTCACTTCTAGATGATTCCTGCAACAATTTGGCAATAGCTATGCGCACTGAAGGAGAACGATCCTTGAACAAATAACTCCCAAGTATTGCCACCTGCACATCATTGGCTTCTGCTGCTTTTATCTGGCCCAGAGCAAAAATACGAACCGTATCCGGTTGTTCGAGGTTCTGTACTTCTTTTATTAGTGCCTCATTATCTCCAACATACCTGCGCAAGCGACGGAGCGCTCTTACCGTTTCTCCATGAGGTTCTGGCAGGATGTATGCATCAAGATCCAATTCAGCCATCATATCAATAAAAGATGTAAGCTCGTCAACCATAAAGCATCCTGTCCAAGAAGTATTTAGACGACCATTTTAGCAAGGAACGTTTATCTATTGCCACCCAACCCCTAAAACGGCCGTATCCGCCCCACATTCTTATCCAATCGCCACCACCTAAAATAGCCATACGGAAACGTCTCGGCCGCGGCATAACTACCGACCACCACCACCGTCTCTCCTACTAACGTTGTCCGCTGAGCCACCGACAACGCGCCAACAACCTCTTGACTTAAAAGCTGCATTAATACCCGGCCTTGTTCCGCCTCTGGTCGATAACAATAAACCACCCGTAAATCTGCCCGCACACAGAGCAGTTTCCATAGGTTGTAAGCAATATAACTGTCAATTTGTTGGTTTTCTAATTCCATAACTGCCACTGGAAATAGCCAGCGTGATAAACCAGGTACAAACGCTGTCACATCAATGCTGAGATATTCACTCCGTGATACCGGCAGCGAAATTCCCTTATATCCTCTGGCCGCAGCCTCCCACCCCATCACCGAACAAGTTTGCAAGACTGATTTAGTCATACTCATTGTCCAGGTTACGTGTACCCTGGCGAGACGCTTTTTTTAATTGCTCAGACAGGTCGTACTGCTGCACCTGTTGCATGAAACAATCGCGCCATTGTGCGGCCAGCCCCATGCTAAAAGCCGAGCCCTTTTTTACGGGCTAAAATGCCATCTACCCAGCGCTTTTCATCGGTGCTGGCCGAGTACAGGGCGGATAGAGCTTGGGCCAGCCGCCAGAAGCCTTCATCCTGGCCGATGCCATCGGTGAGGAGGAAGCGCTTAAGGGCATCGCCGTGGCCAGCGGCAAAGAGTAGCATAGCTTGATGTACCCGATCCAGCATGGTACGACCTAATTGGGCCACAGCCTGTTCTTCCAGCCGCCATTCAGAGGCCGCTTCGGGGTGGAGCTGATCCAGCAAGGAAAGCTGTTGAATGCCGGAGGCTGGCTTACGGCTTTTACTGCCACTGTTCACACCCTCTTTGCCAAAGAGGTATTTGGTGCGTTCGGCGACGGGAAGTAGGCGGGCATTGCTCCCCTTGATTTCTACCAGTTGGCTAAGCTGCTCCAGATGGACGCCGAGACCTTGTGAGATTTTACGGGCTGCATCATATTCTAGAGTATAGCCGGTGCTGGCAATAATTTTGCTGCTGTCACTTTCCCCTTCATCAGTTGAGAGTGTCCACAACCACATAGCTGTGAGACGGGCATCTTCTTCAAAGTCAGTCGTGTCGGCTCCGGCAAAGACCATGTTGAGGGCTTCGCGGGAAACCGCACCCCAGACGTATTCCAGATACTCACCCAACGTGATAATTTCGCCGCTGGCTTTTTCCACGCGAGCGTAACGGGAGAAGATTTCCAGCGCCGGGCCAAGACAGGCAAAGATTGCATCGGCACCGACGATCCCTTCTTGAGCCAGGCGTGGTAACCAGGCATGGATACGCTTTGGGAGTTCCTGTAATACGTCTCGCCAATCACCAACTGGAGCTGAAGGATTTCTTGGTCGGACTACAATGTGCACAGAGGATGTAAGTGATGCTGTACCTAATGCATTTTGCCTAACAGCTCTTTCAGTATCAATAGGCCATGAAGCTGTGACAATCCAGTTTGATTCAATAATAGAGTTGTTCCTTAATAATTGAGATTGAAGTTCCAGAGACCAGCGGCAATGCCAATCACGTCATCCTCAAAAGACTTTCTGTGGTTACGAAATCGATGCACAAGAATATTGTATCGCTTCAAACCACAGATCGCGTTTTCAACCAATATTCTGATTTGACTCAACGCTTTATTGTCAGCTTTTTGTTCGGTTGATAAGGTGGTCACAGGGTTCTTCTTACTTTTACGTGGCTTTTTGTGGGGGATATGAATCTCTTCTCCCACATAATCGGCGAGAATGCCCTGATAGCCTAAATCAACTAAGACTGCCATGAATTCAAACCAAGCTTGTTCTGGCGGAAACTCCTCTTTAAGCATGGTGTAATCATGAACATGTCCGGCAAAGGTCCGTCCCAGGAAAAGAATCGTTTTGTTCAAAGCCGTTATCACCGTGTTTTTAAGCGTGTGTCTTTTTTTGCCACTGTAATGTTCACGCTGCTCTTGGTTATCCTGGGGACGGCGATAGCTCCTTTCGGTGACATCAATCAGAATCGTGTCCATACCAGCCAGTGCTTCGAGTAAATCGTCTGGCGTGGCAAACTCACGAGGGGGCATGACCTCCAGGTGAACCAGGGTTTGATATAAAACAGGGACTAACTTATACAGGTTTTCATTCGCTTTGGACCGGGCCATGTTGAATTGAGTGCCTAACACATCGAAGGTGGGATAAACCTTGAAATAGTAGAGCAGAAACAACAATTTATCTCGCATCGTGGGCAAAGCACCTTTTCGGCCACCGCCTGGACGCCGTTGACGCACACCGGCTGCGCTACCGTCTTGATAGGCTTGCCATTGCATCTTGGTGTAAGTCATGAAAAATACTTCTAGTAAAATCTCGAATTGTGTTTCTGATACGCCGGTTAAAGCACGCATATGACGATCATCACGAATTTGTAGGCTCATTTAGTTTTCTCCAGCTGAATTGGCTGGAATTTACCCGTTTTTTAATTAGGAACAACTCTAATTGCCGAAAGCAGAGCCTCCCAACCAGCGGTAGAAGTATGCGCAAAAACAATTACTCCAATCCCTTTTTCTTTTACATCAGTACTCCCAACCGAGAAGGCTTCAGATAACAATGTTTTATATCTGTAAGTTTCTTCTTCTGAATTTGGGTGATCAACAGTCATTTCCTCTGTTTTAGGTGCTAAGTCCATTTTTAAGAGATCTGGATAAAAGTTTCGTAATGTTCGCTTTAACCAAACAAAATAGAAATTTGACAGGTCTGAATATGGGGCTGAATCAAAATATGGTGGATCAGTAATAAAACCGTCCACCACATGATCGGGTAACAATTTTTGTGCTGCTGATCTTTGGACAACTGATGTGGCACCAAGATCATAATGGTTTTCTCGCTCAATATATCGAACAACCCAATCCAATTGATTCATCCAACTACCAGAAACATCTGAGATTGGATTTCCTTCAACGAAATCGGAGAGCATAGGATATTTTTTCTCTCCGGCCAGTGTGCCTGCAATAAATTCTCCACCTGGGACCCACCTACAAAGAGAAGTAGCATAATCTGCCTGTTTGTCTAAGACAAATGCCAAAATTGTTACTAGGGCTACGGTAAAGTCTTGATCGCCACTTTCATCACCAAGTTTCTTAACCAGGTTGGCTAAAGCCAGCCTAAATGCATTTAAAGTAATAAGCTGTCTTTTTGTAAATAAATCTTGGTATTCTACAAATCCGTATAGGGGCAATTGGGAGCCAACTGCTCTATGAGCTGTTATTGATGGCAATTTTTCATTTGGAAACACAGAGAGTTCTTTCAATAAAAAATCAGATCGCGTTTGCTCCCACTTCTTATCTGCACTTTGAATAGCAATGTAATCTGCCGGGCCAGGTCTTCTATACTTTTTATTGCCTGTCTTACTATTTTTGAATAACACTGCGAGCAATGATGAGGAATTAGCTCCTCCTTGTTGTTTCGTTAATTGTGCCTGGACCCGTTTTTTTGCAGTAGTATAGCCACAACATGGACAAACCGCGCTCCAACTCTTACTTGTGCCTTCTTTGACACTCGATGGTTTTGGATTTTCTATAAGCTCAATAAAAACTTCTGGCTCTGTCGGATTCTTCTCGAAAACAATAGCCACACTATTATTTGTCCTTTTTGATAACCACAAAGTACGCAGAAGGGGCACTTTTGCACCACAGCCCGGCCCTTCGCAAATAATCGTCCGCGCCCAAAGGTAAGCAATCGGTGTCGCTCCATCCGGGTCCGGTGGGTAAAACTCAGCCAACTCTTTCTCAGCCTGTTCCTTCACCCAAGCTCCCCACTTTCGCACCTCATCCGCTAATCGCTGCCTATATTTGGGAATATATTCCAACACCACCTTGTTCAATAGCACCGCCACCGGGTTCAGATCGCTGGCAAAGGCATCCGCCCCCACTCGTAATGCTTCTAACGGAATCGCCCCACCCCCGGCAAAGGGGTCAACAACTAATGGGCGTGTCCCTGGCAGGCCACCCAATGCCTCATGCGCGGCCTGCGTCAACGTCCGGCTTGTTCTCAGGTAAGCAGGGTGAGTGCTGTTATCCCAACTAGCAAAATCAGCAATAAAATCCAGCAAAGCAAAGCGCAGCACATTCCAATGTTCGGGGTTCTTTGCTTCCAGTGGCTGCTTTGTTAAGGACGCCCACCGACCCATAGAAAGTTGTGATGCTTTTTCGTCAATCGTTTTATCTGCCATCGCCTGTTGAGCAAAGTTATTGATCACTTGCGTCGCTGCTTCCCGAAACGCTTGCGGGCAAAGCTCATCAAACGGATCCGGCCACAATGCGGCACAAATCACAGCGCGGCAAGCCGCTAACGGCCGCCTTGCCCACCAGATGTGCAGCGTCGAAATATGCCCATGCCGGATACTCTTCTCCCGCCGTGCATGTGCCGAGATACGTTTAATGGGTAAATCAACTTCAATAAGTCTCTTTGGGTATGATTGAGCCATAATTTAAGCGTTATTCCTCTTCCTCAAAACCGTCACTTGGCATTACACCAACAATCTCTTCTACTGTAATAGGGCGCACACGTGGTTGTCTGCTGCCACTTACTCTGCTGGAACCTAAATCAATAGTTATTGGGTAAATTGTCCACCGATTCATCTCGATTTTTTCTGGCCAATCGTAAAGAGGCCCACCCAATCGAAATACCACAAAATACAATTCACGAATATTGTTGAGATCAGTCTCTAACCCATTTACATAGGCATGTAACTGCGAGATACCACGAATTAAATATTGACGACTGCTTCGGCTATATATTTTTGCCTCAATCATTATCGACGAGGCAATCAAATCGTATTCGTGAACGCCTTGCATTGCTCTATAAAATGTTGAGACACCGTTGTCAAATAGATATAGAGCCATGTCACGGGTTAAAGCGTCTTCTTGATTGCTTGAAGCGTTATTTGCCAAAGCGATTACTCGGTCACGATCATAAAACATGCATCGAGCCTTGTATCGCTGTATAAGCTCGAAATGTGCCAAATGTGTTCCCAAATCCGCACGAACTCTTTCATAAACACGCCTAAGGAGGGCGCGACAGAACTCCATGTTTGGTGGAATCCGGGTCAGCGTTCCAGCATTAAACCTAGCTGATGACCATTCGGAAATGCTTTCAAATTGCTCAGGTGCTGGATTTAATTCTTTTCTAACATTAAGCAAGAAGTCTAAGGCAGCAGGCGGCCAAATACGGCAATCACTGATGAATTCAGCTCGTAAATGAGTTTGGGCTTCTCTAGCATACTGTATCTGTAAAAATAGAGCTTCTGGTCTTTGCTCGCGAGGCAAGCTATTTATCTTTTGACTAATAGAGAAAACACATAAAGTTCGGACAACATTTCGCTGTAATTTGAGTTTGACTTCTCTAACCTCGCTGAATGGGGTTGTCCAATGTTTAACTGGTTTCTCTATAAGTAAACGAATCAGTGTCAACGTTATTGTTGAAACTCGTTCATCAAAATCGCCGTTACGTGGCCAGACGGGAATCTCTGTTGCATGATGGAAACGAGCAACAAGAAAATCAAAAAACGCTATGCTTTGAAAATACGGATCACCGAAGTCAACCTCAAATAGGTCCTCTATTTTTTCCGGTTGGGGAGTGTCACTGTCATCTAAACCGAGATATAGGCTAGTAAGTTCACGACGAACCTGGGTCAATATTTCCACTTCTTCCGTCAGTTTGCTCTTGTATCCTTCCAACCAATCTGAAACTTCCCGTCGTAAACGAGCTATGTACGGTTGAAAAGGTTCCTCATTAGTTATAAAATCCATAAATTGAGCTAGCTCTAGCCAAAAATCTTCCAAGATACTTTCTTTAACAAGAAGATAACGGCGGTCTAATATCTCGATCCATCGTTGTTGAAAATTAGCCATTCTCGTTATTTCAATCCCATACACCTTCGTGCTCTCAAAAGCAAATCCACATATTGTGATAAATCATCAACTTTGGCTTGCTGACGTACATACTCTGTCAGCATCATTTTGAAATCAAAGGTTTGCCCGTCTCGTTCCACCGGCTTACCTAAAATAACTACTTTTTGCACTTCGCCTCTCTCGAAACGCTCTTCGACTGCTTCTGGATATTGATGAATAAATGATTCTAACAGCGACCAGGGCAGCATATCCTCAATCTCCACATCCCAGCTTTTACCACTCTTGTCCTTGTAATCATGTCGTTCCAACTGGAAGAAATGCCGATTTTTCTGGGCCCCAAAGCGGTGCATCGCTTCCGCTGCTACCGCGCCTGGCTCATCCCCGTCCATAATGGCTACAAAGCGGATACCTTGCGCCTCCAGGGATTGCAACAGACCAAAATCGGGGGCAAACTTCTTCGTGCCTCGTCCAGCAATGATGCGCACCTGCCCTTTTTCCAGCAGATCTACACCCTGCGTTTCCTGGTACTTTTGCGCAGCCAGTTCCAGATAAATTTTATCACTTAACCCTTCAACCAAGATGTTGTATTTGCCGATGTCTGCCAAACGGCTTTGCCACACCGCTTGAAAAGCCAGCGCCACCTCACTTAACGGTTGTGATTCTTGGACAGATGCTGCATCCAAAATGGCTTCCGCATCCACCCGGTATTGAATCACCTCCTGCATAGGCTCCCAGCGCAGGCGAATCGGATCTTGAATCGCATACAATTCCGGCGTGGTCGCACAGTTATAAACCACATAAAGCCAGTAATCATCCTTAAGCCGATAGGCTGTTTTGTACTCATGACTACTCAAAGAAATAAGGCCGACGTGAGCACGCCCTTTAACCTCGATATAGCGCACTTCTGTTGGGTTAAGCGGGTTTTGCGAGAGCAGATCATACCCTTTGTTCTCGCTCTCTACGCTGCTTACCTGCCAGCCTCTCGCCTCTTCATATCGAATGGCTTCTTCCACAGCAATGCGCTCAATGTTCTCATCACGCACCATGGGAGCCATATTGGGCTTATCACGGTCAGGATGAGGCAGCACCCAGGCACGGCCATAGTGCCGGATTTGGGCAATCGAACAGTGGCGTTCCTGCCGTAGTTCAATACGCCGACGGTCACGCCTTGCCATTAGTTCGTCCAGCCTGTCGGTCTCCCGTTTTAGGTTGGCCGGGAGCAGCGGATCCTCATCGCCGTTTTCCTGGCGGATAAGAAGTTCAGCCAGGCGTAAATTTTGGCGATCAATCAGCTCCTTGAGACTAATTTCTACATGTCGGCTAACCGTTTGGATTTCCTGCTCCCGTTCCGTGCGGACTTCAGCCAGAAAATCATTTAATCTTTCAGTAACAAGCGCCTGTTCAACTTGATGCAGCTCGGGAGGTTGGCTGTTGTTTGGCGGCTTAACCCCATCTGGAGCGGGAATTAAATCCAGAAAGATTGTAGGTTGGCGCAAAATGGTTTCTCCGGCCGAAGTCGTCTCCATTACAAATAGTCGTTCATGCAAATTGCGGCCGCGCCCATCTTGTATTCGCGTGCTAAACACATCTAAACAGCTCGGTTCTGGACGATTTAAATCATAGAAGACAGCCCCCTTTTCCAGATCGCCTTGCGCCTGCTGCCCCAGGTCAGCCCGAATTGCTTCAAACAACGGATGTCCGGGGGTTACCCACTCCAAAGTGGCATCATTCTGCAAATGCTCTTTGGCAAAAGTGATGTTCTTATATTCTCGCCCCAACTGACCGAAACGCGGTTCGAGTAATTGACCGGTGCTATGCAACGAACGCGGCAAACGTCCTATCTGATAAACGTGTGGATTTATTCGTTGTGGCTTGGGAATTAACCCAGAGAGTGGTGCGGCCTGGACAAAGAAATCCTCAATCACTTCCGGAACCAATCGGCGCTCTTTGGCTTCAGCCGACTTGGCAATCACTGAGGATAAATTCAGCTCCCGGCGTGCCAACCCTTCCAAGGTGGATTGAGTAATTCGACGGAAACGGTCCAGATCGACTTCTTCCACAATACGATCCTTAATGCGGGCTTCCGTCTGATTACGAGCATACATCTCCCGAAGCATCCGTTCCAACTGGTTAGAGGGGAAAATATCACCCAAGACATTGAATACTGTTCCCATGCCGTCAGGGTCGAGGTCCTTCTCAATCTGGCGCACTCGCTCGAATAGTTTTTGCATGACACGCCCTTCACGAGTGTTGGTTGCTACGAAGTTAATGATGAGGCAATCTTTTTCCTGACCATAGCGGTGAATACGCCCCATGCGCTGTTCCAGCCGCACGGGGTTCCAGGGAATGTCGTAGTTGATCATGAACCAACAAAATTGCAGGTTAATGCCTTCGCCCGCTGCCTCGGTGGCTACCATGACCTGGCTATTTTCACGGAATTCGCGTTCGGCATAAATTCGGCTACCCGGTGTATCTCGGTCACCAATTTTCATGCTGCCATGAATCTGGGTAACACTCAGTCCCCATTCGAGGAGTTTGCCGTGGGGACGGCCGTCTTTGCCATCCCCCGCTAGATAATCCAGCGTATCTTTATGCTCGGTAAAGACCAGCAGCTTCATCTTGGGGTCGTCAAATAATCCCTCTCTAGTGATGACTTCCTTCAATTGAAGCAGTTTAGATTCCACTTCCCGCAGTTCCAGGTGTTTGGCTTGCCCAATCAGCTTGCCCAGTTGCACAATTTCCTCACGCAAGGCTTCGGGATCAACAGAAAGGACAACTTCTTCCAGCTCCTCTAAGATTGCATCCTGTTCTGTTTCGGGCAGCTCATCAAAATCATCCGGTACTCGACGCATGATTTGTTCCTGGCGATATTTGTCTGGGTCAGCCAGAATCTTCTCGCGCCGATCTTTCATCCGTTCCAACGTACGGCGTACGGCGTAAACACTAGAAGCAAAGCGACGTTGCAGCATCGCCATCGTAAACCCAATAGCGCGACCTCGGGCTGTGCCATCCTCAGCTGCCCGAATCGATTGCTCCTCTACAAATTGGGTAAGGGAATCGTAAAACTCCCATTCCTCATCATCAATCTGGAAATCAACGGTACGCACATGGCGCTTGGTAAACAGCTTCTTAACTTCACCTGTATCAGGGGAAGGAAATGTAACCAATGCTTCTTTTACCCGCCGCAAATAAAATGGAGCTTCATTGTGTCGCATCGCTTCCTGTAAACTGGCTACATCTCCGTAAACATCCTCGTCCAATAGGCGCAGGAATAGCGAAAAGTGCAGCGGATCTCCTTTATGGGGCGTGGCCGTCATCAGCAGGAAATGATCTGTACGCGCCGATAACTGCTCACCCAACTTGTAGGCAAGCGTCTTCTTATCCAACTTAGAAGCACTCATCTTATGCGCTTCATCCACGATAATGAGATCCCAATGGCTGCGCATCAGACTATTTTGGGCATCATCTACCCGTGATACCCATGATATGGAAGTAATAACCTGGTCTTTTTCTTGCCAGGGGTTTGAACCGTAATGGGATCGCAACACCTGGCCATTGAGTACCTCAAACGATTGGCGAAATTTGTCCTTGAGTTCTCGCTGCCACTGGAAAGTAAGATTGGCTGGGGTAATAATGAGGATACGCTGGATGAGGCCACGTGCCTTCAACTCTTGCATCAGCAACCCAGCCATAATGGTTTTGCCAGCGCCGGGGTCATCAGCCAGTAAAAAGCGTATACGGGGCGCTTTAATAAAGTAATCATAGACGGCTTCTAGCTGATGAGGCAATGGATCAATGCGGGCGATGGAAAGAGCAAAATAAGGATCGTATTCGTAAGCAAGTCCTAGCCGCAAAGCCTCAATGCCCAATCGAAATCGGTTAGCATCTCCATCAAAAGGCTGTTTGGCCGGACTGACTGTCAGGCTTTCAAGTTCAGTTAGGGAGAGAATTGGTTGATAGGTTTGATTTGTTTCTAAGCCGGTGCCAATGAGCTTAATACTCTCGCCCATGCTCACAGTAGCAATCAGCTTAACAGGTTCTGGAAAAAGAGAGGAACGAATAATGGCATCAGGCTGAAGTGCACTTAAGATATTTTGAGTCAATATAGTCTATTCCTCCCTTTTGCCGACAACTTACTTCTTAAATAAGCCGTTGGTTTGATACCTGCCTCAAATGAATAAACTGTATACATTTTTAAGAGCGTTGGCAAAAGATTCACCACACTTCGTTGAAACGAATGGTGGCCAAGGTCCTAAAGTTTACAATTCTTCTCTTACAGTGAGGCATACCGTAAAACGTTAGCCATTGAGCTACAATATCGGTATACTGAAAACACTTTCCAGCCAAGATCGTGGAGATTACCTTTTGATCACACTCACCATCCCCTTACGGGACATCATCATCCACCCGCAAGACAACCCAGACCTGAGGGCGCTGCCCGAAGCGGAGGCTGTTGCCCTGCTGACCCAGGCCTACGCCTTCCTGGATGCACCGCTTACCATACGTCTTGAAGCAGAAACGGCCGTTATCGAAGCCGACCTCAACAGCATCGACCCTACAGACAAATACATCGTTCGGTTACGGGAAAACGCAGCTCGAGAAGCCAGCCGTGGCCGGTATTCTCGGGCGGTAAAGGTGTACGACCAGATTCTTGCTCAGGCGCCGCTGCTGGTAGAAATCCGCCGGGATAAGGGGATGTCTCTCCTGGAAATGGGCCAGACAGCCGAAGCCAGAGAAATCATCCGTCAGGCACTGGCGCTCAACCCGAAAGACCCCTACAGCCTGCTCCTGATGGGCAACATCTACTTCCCCACCAGCCAGCAAACGGCCGAACAGTTTTTTACCCGTGCCGCTCAGTATGCGCCGGAGGACCCGTACATTCTCTCCAACCTGGCCAGTGTCCTGGCCAAGCAAGAAAAGTATGCGGAAGCGATGCCCCTCTTTGAACAGGCACTGGTCGCTGACCCCGGCTATCCCAATGCCGGCTTTGGCCTGGCGCTGGTCTACATGCACCGGGAACAGTATGCGAAAGCGGTGGAGACGCTGGAGACTCTCTTTGCACAACCGGCTTCCGTGGATATTCGCAGCGAGGGCGTGTATCAAGAAGCGTGGCGACTGTATCGCCGGGCCAATCTGGAGCTGGTTAGAGCCAATCCCGAAAAATACATGGCGTATGTACGCCAACTGCGCGACGAGGTGGAGGCTGCTGGCGGTGTGGAAATTGAGCTAGTGCCAGACAACAGCATCGGCACGATGGCCGTGGCTGAAATCGCCTGGCACCATAACCGCTCCCGCCACGTGGTGCGCTATAAGGACAGTGCGCCCACTATCGTGCCTCACCTGGTGGCTCATGAGCTGGAGCATATCAACCTGGAAACAGTCGCACGCCAGGCGGACAATAACCGCTTCTTCATCACCACCCCGGCAACCCGTGAGGCGGCCGAAACGGCCGTTCTGCCGGAGATCAGCCAGCTGAAGCGCTCCGGCGCCCTGGGCGACATGCTGGACACCTTTGTCACACAAATCATCTCCGGCCTGGTCAACCAGCTGTTCAACCTGCCGCTGGACATGATGATTGAACACGCTCTGTATTACAACCACCCAGAGCTGCGCCCGGTGCAGCTTATCTCTCTGACCCAGACGATGTCCGATAACTTGCAGGTATTGACAGACAGTCAGGTCAAGCGGCTGACGCCACGGCTTATCTACAATGCCAACCTGACAATGAACGCCGCCTATGCCGTTTTTACCGATCATCTGTACAACGGCCGTACCAACTTCACCGACCCGTATGAACCACTCGCTACCTGCGGCCTGGCCGTGAGCTGTTCAGCCTGTGGCTGGAGACGATGGATGAGTACCAGCCGGGGGATGAGTATGACCTGGTGGATAAGGTGGCCAGCCAGCTCAAGCTGGAAGCCTGGTACGGCTGGCGCAAAGATGAAAAGCGGCCGGTGGAAGAAACGGGCGGGGCCAGCAACGAGGCGCTGCTCAAAGAGAAAGAGCCGGCGGCGATCATGTACTGCCTGAGCGCCCTGCGCCGGTTTGAGAAGCTCAACCGGGACCAAATATTCCCCATCGTCTCCGAAATTGCCCTGCTCGGTCAGCGCGGCCTGGATTACGCCGACCCGGAGCAGAAATACACCCTGAACAGCATACCCGGCGAACAGTTCTCGGGTCTTCAGCTCATGTGCCTGATGTATGTCGGTTTCAACGACATTGAGCCCACCCTCGACCTGGGCTTTGATTTATCCTCTCCCTACCAAATGGCTTTACAACTGCATCAAGAAGATAGTTAAAGGAACCCCACTATGCACCTGTATGACAGCCGTGTCCACCGCTTTATTTACGACGTATCCGCCGGGCAGATCGCCGATATATTACGCGAACGGTTTAAGGCGCGGCTGGAGCAGATGCCCTCAGATTCGGAAGTGCGCTCCTGGCACCATTCCCTCGGCGCCTTTGCCGATGCTATCGTGGGGCAGGGGATGGACAACGCCTGGATTGTGCTGGAGTATCAGCTGCCGCTTTCCTCCTCTCGTGTAGACTGTATCGTAGTGGGTACAGACGCAGCCAGCAGTGGGCAGGCGGTTTTGGTAGAGTTTAAGCAGTGGCAGACCTGCCAGCCCAGCTACGTGCCCGAGGTGGTGCAGTTGGGCACCGTGGATCATCTGCACCCTTCGGCCCAGGTGCGCGCCTATCGGCAGTATCTGCTTGATACGCATCCCCTGTTTGAGGACGAGATGGTTGGCCTGCACAGCTGTGCCTATCTCCACAACATCATGACTGAAGACGGCAGCGGCTTTTACGACACACGCTATGCCGACCTCCTGGCAGATTCTCCCGCTTTCTCGCTCAGCACCATTGATGCCTTGAGCAGCTACATCGCCACCAAAACGGGAGCAGGTGCGCCAGAAGAGCTGGTAGAGGCACTGCTGCTCGGGCAATACCGCCCAAGTAAAGAGCTGCTGGAACACGTAGCGGCCGCGATTGATAACTACGAACCGTGGCAGCTGCTGGATGGCCAGCGGATTATCTACAATCGGATTTTTGCCGAGATAGAGCAGGCGCGACAAACGGGGCAGAAGCGCACCATTATTGTCAAAGGAGGACCGGGGACTGGCAAAAGCGTTATCGCCCTTCAGGTAGTTGGCGCGGCGGCTCGACGCCACTATACCGTCGCCCATGCGACCGGTTCCAAGGCATTCACCACCAACCTGCGCGGCATTGTCCAACGGACCGCACCATTTTTGTATACCCATAACTTTCGCGATGAGCATCCCGGCAGCATTGACCTTATCGTCTGTGATGAAGCCCACCGGCTGAGGCAGAAGACCCAATTTGGCCCTCGCGTCTATTCGCGCCGGCCGCAGGCAGAGGAGATCATTGACGCGGCTCGTGTCTCGGTCTTTTTATTGGATCAGCAGCAAAGCGTTAGAAACAATGAAGTTGGCTCGGTCTTTGGCATTCAGGATTATGCCGAAAGTCAGGGCGTGCCAGTCCAGATATATGACCTCAATACCCAGTTTCGCTGCGGCGGCAGCGAATCCTACATTCGCTGGGTGGAATTTATGTTTGGCCTGGCCACAGAGCCGGCCACGGCCTGGCTGAAAAATGAAGAGTATGAGGTAAAAGTCTTTGACGATGTGGCCAAAATGGAGCAGGCGCTTCGGTCAAAACAGACAGGAGGCCAATCGGTGCGCATGGTGGCCGGGTTTTGTTGGGAATGGTCAGACCCCAACCCAGATGGCTCCCTGGTTAAGGATGTCAAGATTGGCACCTGGCAGCGTCCCTGGAATCGCAAACCCAACGAAATGAAGCGCAAGGGTAAGGGCAGCCAGGAGAAGCCCGAGGTTCATCCCTACACCATATGGGCCAATGAAGACAGCGGGTTTGGTGAGATTGGCTGTATCTATTCAGCTCAGGGGTTTGAGTTTGATTACGTGGGTGTCATTGTTGGCAAAGATTACAAATGGGATGCGAAAAAACAGCGGTGGGTGCCCCATCTGGCGCACAATGTGGATAAAGGGTTTAAGATGGGCATCACTAAGGACAAGGCGCTCGCGGCCGAAAAGCTGGCCCACGTTTACCGGGTGCTGGCCACTCGGGGCATGAAAGGTACCTACTTCTACTTTCTGGATGAGGAGACCCGTCACTATTTTGAAGCCGCTCTGGCGGCTTGACCGACATATGGGCTGCAAGAAAGCCTGCCTAAACTGGGGCCATTAACCGTTGTGATTGTCTTGCGAGGAACCGCCAGTGTCATCGCCGGAATTACCCAGAATCAATGTTACCAGTTTAAGTCAGTTCGTTCGCTACAATAACTGCGAACGATATTTGCGCTTGCGCCTGCGATCAGATGAAGAGCGCCAGCTGCGCCAGCGGTGGGGCATTACCGTCCAGCCCCTGACCCCACTACTCCGAGAAACAGGTCTGGAATTTGAGCAGGCGGTTGAAACGGCCGTGGAAAACCTGGGAGAGCAGGTTGTGCGCCTGGGCGACGATGCCCCAGTCAGTGAAACACTGGCCTGGCTGCGCGTCGCTCAGGCTCCTGTTGTGCTGCTTCAAGTCCCGCTGGAAGCTCGTTTGGGTCACTACCAGGTAAACGGCATTGCCGATCTCATCCGACTTTGGCGAGACGATTCTGGCGGGCTGCACCTGTTTGTGGCGGACATCAAATCGTCGGTCAAAGAGAAGATGGAACACCGCCTGCAGGTGGCGCTCTATGTACAGATTCTTCAGGAAATGGTCGCCGCTGAAGGCCTCGCCTTTGTTTCGATTAACGGCCGTATCATTCATGCTGGTGACCCGGCGTTTTTGGAGAGTTGGGATTTTGCTGCCCCAGGTTTTGATCTCCTCCCCTATATAACCACACTTAACCAGCTGCTCGTGGAAGATTCCAGCACGATTGCCCGGATTGCCGAACTCCCCTTTGAGGAGGTCTTCTATCACCTTGGCCCCTGGTGTGATGGCTGTTTGTACAACGCCCACTGCTTTTATGATGCAGCCGAGAGGCAGGATCTTTCCCTGGTGCCTGCACTCTCGGCCATGGAAAAACGAGCGTTGCACAATGCCGGTATTCGCACCCTGCCTCAGCTGGCCAGCTTAATGGACCTGCCCGAGAAAGGCTCAGCCACGCTAACGGTTCCCCTAGAGCAGGCAGAGGTATACCAAAGGGTCAATCAGCAGTGGGCGGTAGGCCCGCAGCTTCCCCTGATTGTTCAACGCGCTCGCCGGGCGCTGCGTCGCTTTGATGCCTCGGTCAACGCCCCTCCCTTTCTCTACGGCTCCGGCTTCGGCACCCTGCCCGACGAAGAAGCGCATCCGGGCCTGGTAAAAATCTTTCTGGATGCCCAATACGACTACCTGCAGCAGCGGGTTTACCTGGCCAGCGCGTTAATCACCGGTCCGAAAGGTGAGCAAACGGTGGTGCGCTCCCTGGACCAGCCGCCAACGGCCGAAAGCGAGCGAGACCTTCTCCTCGATTGGGTGCAAGGTATCCTGCAGGCGCTGCTCACCGTAACGGATCGGTCCGACGTTTTTCTGCACCTGTACAGCTACAACAGCTACGACCAGCGAGTGCTGCTGGAAGCGTTTAAACGACACCTGGATGAGGTGGCCCTGCTGCCCGGCTTTTTTGACCTGATGACCCAGAGTCCAGCTGTGACTCAACCCATCATTTCTTTTCTGGCCAAAGAGCTGGAAGAACGGAAAAATCTGGGCGCCCTCTGCTTACCGCTGCACGATGCCGCCCGCGCGCTGGGCTTTGACTGGTCAGACGGAGATGTCGCCTACTACGCGCTGTTCCGCGCCCGCATGTTTGACAACCGGCGAGATATTGTGCGCCGGTATAACGGCGAAATAATCCCCGCGCCACCGGATGTGCCTAGAGGCGACCCCCGTCGGGCAACCATTGAATCTGCCAGCCGCTTTAACTCCCAGATTCCCCTCGAATATGTCTATGCTGCCTGGGGGCGCCTGGATCAGCAGAAGCCGGAGGATGAACGGCTGCTCGCATCGTTTCGCAACGTGACCTTGGAACATTTACGCGGCTTTGCGGCCCGGCGCCTGTATGCCCTGGCCCATATTGAGGGTTCGTTTAAGGTTAAATCTCGCTACCTGGACAAGGAACGAATTGATATCAATTCCCTTTTTGCCCTGCTCCAACCTGCTCCTTCCCGCGCGCAGAGCCTGCAGCAGTTTCTGTTCATGGAACACTATGCGGCCTTCCAGGGAAAGCTTCAAGTGTACAGCCTGCCCATCGAACGACGGGTGCAGACCGGGCTGGCGCTGCTGCTGCGCTATAAAGAGTATGATGATGGCCGGGATGTTTACCGTTTTGCTATTGAGACCAGCAGCCTGGGGCTGGATGCCCAGATGGTCATGAGCGCCTTCCGACTCAAGGAAGGTAGTTGGGTCGTGTTTAACGAGGCCACGGAAACATCGGCCAGCCGCCTAAAAAACGGCCGTTTGGGGCTGGTCGTTGCCCTGGGCGAAAGCTGGCTGGAGCTAAGCCTGCTGGATATCTCTTTTGGAAAAGGCTCTTCCTTCCGCTTTTTTCACAACCGGAATCTGACGCCGGAGTTAGGTGGGCTGTATACCATTGATGAAATGGCTGACGATATGAACGCCGACAAGCAGCTGGCTGCTTTGGCCCAGGCGTCTGGTAATACCCTTTATCGCTGGCTTGGCAAGCGCCCGGAACAATATCTGCTTGAAGACGATACCCGTGGAACGATGGCTCGAATTGTTTCTATGATTAATGAACTGGCTGCCCCGGCCTCCCTCACGGCCAGCCAGCACCAGGTCATTGCCGATTCTTTGGCGGAGCCGCTGCTGCTGGTTCAGGGGCCACCTGGCACCGGGAAAAGTTATACCCTGGGCTGGGCCATTATAGCACGGCTGCTGCTTCACGCGGCCCAGGGTCGGCCATGCCGGATTGCTGTCTCCAGTAAGACTCACAAGGCGGTGAACATTGTTCTGGATTCCGTCAGCCAGAAGTGGCTGCAGGCAGCTGGCATGGCTAATCCGGCTGGTGGCCCGTTTCCTCATCTGGGGCTGTTTAAGCTGGTGAATGATCCGGGGGACGATGCGCCGGATGGGGTGAACACGCTCTCCCCATATAACGAGGGTCGTTTGCTCGATACGCTTCTAGGAGAATCTTTTTTAATCATTGGGGGTACGCCGGGTGGTCTTTACAACCTGGCCAAGTATCGTGAGGCTGGCGGGCGAAACAAGGTGGATTGGCAGGATAAGCTCTTTGACTGGGTCATCATCGACGAGGCGTCGCAGATGAGTCAGCCGGAGGGGCTGCTGGCTGCGGCCTGGCTGAAAGACGAGGGCCAAATGATTGTGGTCGGTGACCACCGGCAGATGCCGCCCATTATTGCCCATAACTGGGAAGAGGAAGAGCTGCGTACGGCCGTTGCTGCCCTGCCTCACCTTTCTCTGTTTGAGACATTGCTCAATCTTAACTTCCCACGGGCTTCTCTGGATGAGAGCTTCCGGCTGCACAAAACGATGGCCCAGTTTTTGCAGGAAAACATTTATGTGCATGATGGGATTCAATTCTACTCAAGACGCACGCGCCTGCTGCCGGAAGGCGATTTTGTCGATGAATATGTACGGCGGGTGTTAGATCCCAGCTATCCCATTGTGGTGATTGAACATGATGAACGTGGTTCGCAGCAATATAACCTGACCGAGTTAAGACTGGTCTTGCCGCTGGTGAGAGCATGTCAGCAACACCTGGGCTTAAATGGCACCAAAGGGCTGGGCATTGTGGTGCCCCACCGGGCGCAAAAAGCGCTCTTGTGCCAGGAATTCCCGGAACTGGCCGAAGCCCAGGCAATTGACACAGTAGAACGATTCCAGGGTGGCGAGCGAGATGTAATTATTGTCTCGGCCACAGCTTCTGACCCGGACTATGTGTTGGCTGAAGCTGATTTCCTGCTGAATCTAAACCGACTGAATGTGGCTCTGTCCCGACCGAAGCAAAAGCTCATAGTGGTCGCCTCGCGCAGCGTAACGAACCTTCTGGTTTCCGACCTGGCTATTTTTGAAAATGCCGTTATCTGGAAGCGGCTTTATTACCAGTATGCTTCTGAGTTGATCTGGCATAGAAATGGTTCCATGCAGGTTTGGGTAAGGGGGCATCTAACTAACCTAACTGAAGGTTGATCTACAAACAGGGTTCACGTTTCAGATATTCATTTTCTGGAGATGTACGAGGGTTGAAAATATAGAGGAGCGTAACACGAACAGGTAGTGTAAATTAGTTTCTGTAATTTTGGTTTGAGGGTCGATAGGCCACTGTGTATCCTCAGGTGTCGACAAAAACATCTGAAAGGAGTGACACAATGACCTACGACCTTGAACGTACTTTACCAGAAGAATTCCTGGAATCAATCGCCGAGCAAGGGCTGGATGTACTGCCGGAGCTGATCCAGACGCTGGTCAATACGGCCATGCGCCTGGAACGACAACGGTATCTCCAGGCCGGTCCCTACGAACGGTCTGACCGGCGTCGGGGCCATGCCAATGGTTACAAGCCCAAAACGGTGGCGACACGGATGGGAAAAATCACCTTTGACGTGCCGCAAGTGCGTGCAGGCGGTTTTTACCCCAATGCGCTGGAAAAAGGGCTGCGGTCCGAGCGGGCCTTGAAGCTGGCCCTGGCCGAGATGTACGTGCAGGGTGTCTCCACGCGCAAAGTGGTGTTTACGATAGTCTAAAAGTGCACCACCTAGCAAGAGATACGGCCGAATAAAATGTCACCACCTCTCTCCATTATCATGACAGGAACATGATGATGGAGGATAGGAGATGTTGACAGTGAAAGATTGGGAACAAATACGACGAGCCTACTTTGTGGAACAGAAAAGCATTCGGGAAATCGCCCGGGAAACCGGCCATGCCCGACGGACCATAGGCCGGATGATAGACGCAGAGGCACCGCCAACCTACCGGCGAGGCAGCCCCAAGCAGGCACATAAACTGGGACCTTATAAGCAACAAATTCAACAATTGCTGGCGCAAAATGCGAATCTGCCGCGCAAGCAGCGCTGGACGGCACCCCTGATCTACAAAGAAATCCAAAAGCGGGGTTTGCCGGTGCCCAATCCACGGTGCGGCATTACGTGGGCCAGGTGCGCAAACTGCTTAAGCCCCCGCCGACTTACCTGCCGCTAGAGTTCGACCCCGGCACCGATGCCCAGGTGGACTGGGGTGAGGGAGATGTCCTCATGAACGGCGAGCAGATCACCGTGCAGCTCTTCTTCATGAAGCTGGCCTACTCACGGCACACCTTCATGATGGCCTTTCCCAGCCAGAAACAAGAAGCTTTCTTCATGGGACACGTACACGCCTTCCACTTCTTTGAGGGTGTGCCCCAGCGCATCAGCTACGACAATCTCAAAACAGCCGTCAAGGAAATCCTGGAAGGGCGGCATCGGGTAGAACAGGAAGCGTTTTTCCACTTTCGCGGTACCTACCTGTTCGACAGCCACTTTTGCACCCCCTGGCGCAGGCAACGAGAAAGGACAGGTGGAGCACAGCGTTGGCTTTGGCCGGCGTAATTTCCTGGGTCCCTTGCCCCAAGTCAGCAGCTATGAGGAACTCAATGCTTATCTGCTGCAGAAATGTCGGGAAGATGACAGCCGCACTGTCAGCGGCCAACCGGCCACCATCGGTCAGATGTGGCAGCAGGAAAAACCATTTCTGCGCCCGCTGCCGACATACCCCTACGACTGCTGCCGCACTGTGACCGTCAGCCTGAACCGCTACAGCCAGGTGCGGGTGGAAACTAACCGGTATTCCGTGCCCGTGGACGACGCCCAGCCACAGTTAACGGCCAAACTATATCCCTTCACCGTCGAGATTTACCGGGCTGACCGAACGGAGCCCATTGCCAGCCATTCTCGCTGCTACGACCGTCAGCAGGAGCTGCTCGACCCGTTGCACTACCTGCCGCTCATCCGGCAGCGGCCCGGCGCCATTGACCATGCCAAGCCGCTGCGCCGCTGGCGTGAGCAATGGCCCGCGGTCTATGACGAACTGCTGGACCACTTACGGCAGAAGTGGCCCGATGGCCGCGGCGTGCGCGAGTTTGTCAACATTCTTTATCTGCATCGCCAGTACAGCGAAACGGCCATCGCCACCGCGGTGACGGCGGCCTTGTCCCACCAGTGTGCCCATCTGGATGGGGTGCGGCTCTGGTTGACCCAGCAGCAGCGCCAGGAACCATCCTTTCCTGCACTGACCCTGGCGGAGAAACCCCAGTTGCAAGGTGTCGGGGAGCAGCCGGTGCGGGCTGAGGCGTATGACGTCTTGTGGGGAGGTAGTCAATGAGCCAGTCGGCCAATAATTTGGCGGCTAATGTGCAGGCCGTGGACAAGGTGGTGTTGGAAAGCTATCTGCGCCAGCTGTATCTGGCCACGTTTGTGCGGCATCATGAAACCTACGCTGCCGAAGCAGCCCAAAACAACGAGAGCTATACCCGTTATCTGCTGGCGCTGGCGGAACAGGAGGTGCTGGACCGGGAGGAACGCCGTCGGCTGCGGCGGCTGAAAGAAGCCAAGATTCCCGTGGTCAAGGACCTGACCAGCTTTGACTTCACCCAGATTCCCACGCTGAACCAGCAGAAAATCCGGCAGTTGGTCACCGGGGACTACATCGACAAGGCCGAGTCGGTGATCCTGCTGGGTAACCCTGGGCTGGGAAAAACTCACGTCGCCACCGCGTTGGCGCTGGCGGCCACCCAGCAGATGCGCCGGGTGCGCTTCTATAACACGGCGGCGCTGGTCAACGAGTTGCTTCAAGCACAGGACGAGGGCCGGGTGGCGGCCTTCATCAACAAGGCGCTTAACCACCAGCTGATTGTGCTGGATGAGTTGGGCTTTATTCCCTTTAGCAGCACCGGGGCGCAGTTGATGTTTCAGTTCTGTTCGGCGCTTTATGAACGAGTGGCCCTGATTGTGACCACCAATTTGAAGTTTGCCGACTGGACGCAGGTGTTTGGCGATGAACGTCTGACGGTGGCCCTGCTGGACCGGCTGACCCACAAGGCGCACATCATTGAATTTGTGGGGGAATCCTATCGCTTTCGCCAGCGGCAGCAGCGGGCGGAGGTCACCTGATGCCTTACCAAGATATGCCCTGGATTCGGCAGAACAGGCTCCAGCGGCCAGGGCAGCCTTCGCTTCGGGTTGACAGCCAGGCCTGGTTTGCCTGGCTGGAACGAATCACGGCCTTTTGCTACCAGCCGCCGGGCACAGCCGACCGCTTTACCTTGCGTAAGGAAAAAAGGCGACAGCAGTGCTACTGGTATGCTTACCTGAAGAAGAACCGAAAGTTACACAACGCTTATGCGGGTAAGACGGAAACGCTGACCGCCAGACGGCTGCAGCAGGTGTGTGCCACGCTGCTGGTTAAGGCTGCTCGCCAGCGGCAAGGGGTTGGGAATGGCTAACTCTCTTTCTACTTTTGACTCGCCAAAAGTAGCAAAAGCGAGGCTCCCTGGCCCATTTTCTGACGGCGGATGCGCACCAACGCGCTCTTTTTTTGTCTCAGGTGGTGACTTTTTTGCCGATCGTCTGGTGACATTTTGTACGGCCGTCTGGCCGTCTTTTATTCACAAATGGTGACATTTTATGCGGCCGTTTGGCTCACTTTCTTCTTGCCAAAAACAAAGTGGCGGCGGTCACCGAAAAGCTGTGCGGCTTTGACGTCTCTTCGACCCAGGTGAGCCAGGCAGCCGCACTGTTGGACGAACAGCTTGAGGCATGGCGCAAACGGCCGTTGGGCCGCAGCCGGTACCTGTGGCTGGATGCCCACTACGAAAAGGTGCGGCAGGCCGGCCAGGTGCGCGATGCGGCGGTGCTCAAGGCGGTGGGGCTGACTGAGGACGGCAAACGCACCATTCTGGGCGTGTCGGTGGCCCTGGGCGAGCATGAAGTCCACTGGCGCACCTTTCTGCAAAGCCTGGTCGCCCGTGGCCTGGGTGGCGTGGAGCTGGTTATCAGCGATGCTCATGCCGGACTCAAAGAGGCGCGGCGAGCTGTCTTTGGCGGCATCCCCTGGCAGCGGTGTCAGTTTCACTTGCAGCAGAATGCCCAGGCTTACGTTCCCCGCCAGAGTCTGAAAAAGGCTGTCGCTGCTGACATCCGCGCCATCTTTAATGCGGCCAACCAACCGGCAGCCGAAGCCCTGCTGGCCCAGACGGTAGACAAGTATACTGAGAGCGCCCCACGCCTGGCTGAGTGGCTAGAGAGCAACATCCCGGAGGGATTGACGGCTTTCGCTTTTCCCAGCGCTCATTATCGGCGTATTCGCACCGCCAACGGCCTGGAACGGCTCAATCGGGAAGTACGCCGCCGCTCTCGCGTCGCCGTCCTCTTTCCCAACGAAGCATCCTGCTTGCGCCTGGCAACGGCTGTGCTGATGGAGATTAGCGAAGAGTGGGAAACCGGCCGCACTTACCTGCGTCCGGATGCCGATTAACTGTTAATGTGCTGACGACCACAGTCGTCGTAGAAGCTGTGGGATTGTGGGTAACTCGGAGCTTGCGGAGAGTTATCCACATTTCCATCAGCCACTTGAATCCGTTTGATTACGCTGGGGATATACGCTTTTTACAGAAAAATATTTGCATTATCCACGAACAATGAGGTTGTTGAGATTTTAGAGTCGGCACAGGCTGAAGATAGGTCTAAAGTAGATGTTTTGCAGTTTGCCAGTCTGGCTGGCTCAGCAGACGTGCGAACGGTCGAAGATTTGTTTTATGCGAACCAGAGTGGCATGCGGCTCAAAATGTTTCGCATTATTTTGAAAAGTTCCAAAGCCCAAGTAAAGCCCACAGTTATAGTCAAAGCAATAATTGTCGTTAGCCAAACAGTTTGCCAGGTTGAAAGTGTAGTAAAAAAAGATTAGGTAATGTTCGCTAAAATCTAGTATACTATCCGTGTTCTAGATTAGTGTTTGAGTATTTTCGTGACTAGCAAATAAATTCCCTATTACGTTTGCCATGAACCTTAAATCAATTCCACAATACCAAGAAACCCTACTCACAATCACAAATGTTTGGGATAAAGTTAGGCAATCCAAACAACATGCTATCATTTTCCTAGAAGCGCCTAGTGGGATGAAAAAAACAGAAATTGTTTTAGATTTTTTGAAGAACAACGAAGTTATTTCCATCCGTAGCCGCGGATCAGGAGTTCCATCCTCTTATTTACCGTTTCATATAGCTTATCAATCGATACTCCATTTGGATATAGTTCAACAAGTGATTAATGATCCTGAGCCTAACCAGTTGGCTATTGAAAGACAGAGATTACTCAAAACTATTATCTCCGCTACACCTTTCTTACAACCAATAAATATCCCGGATCTAGTTCTAACGCATCAGTGGCAAACTGCATATCAGCCAACTTTTGAATTGGAAACAAGCTCAGATTTTGAAGGGCATATTCCAATTCCCAGACCAATCACTTTACCTAACCGTTTGGTTGCCACGTTGAGTGAACTGGCCTCAGTGTCACCAATCCTGTTTTTTCTGGATGATCTTGATTTAGTGGATAATTCATCATTAGATGCCTTATCGCGCGAACTGTTACCAGCATTACAATCTGTGCCCGTCCTTTTCCTATTTACTTTCGGTTCAGCTTCATTTTCGGAAAATAATTCACTTTCCACGTTCATTGAAAACTTAGAGAACAATTTTTCCGCTGAACATATCTCCCTGTCTCTTTTGCAAGAGGAGTCGGTTAAACATATTCTGCGAACAGAATTTGCTAACTGGGAGCAGCCATTAATGGACGAATTGGTCTCAAAAATTTTCTCCTCGTCGGCTGGTAATCTGGCTCAATTAAAGGATCTGCTTGGCTGGCTTCGTCAATATTACCCGGAACATCCCCCACTTCTAGTGAAAGAAATCCCAACTCATGACAGCTTAATGGGCAAGCAGTTTGCTCAATTGGGTCAACTTCAAAAAGAAATTCTATGCTTAGCCAGTTGTCAGGGACGTTATTTTTGCGCGGAAGCAGTAGCTAAAATTCTGGGCAAACCGTCCCAATTGGTTCTTAAATCGCTTAATAAGATGAGTAATGAAGCGGGTTGGGTCAGAGCAGATGCAGAGATGGCGCTTGAGAGTCAAACCCTTCATTGGTATCGTTTCCACGGCCGTAAACGACACGAATGGATATATAGAGTAGTTCCAGAGGAACACTTGGCCAAATATCATCGTCAGACAGGTGAGGCATTAGAAACCATATACGGTCAATCGAGTAAGCAGATCGCAGATCTGCTGGCAAACCAATTTGAAAAGGCCAAAGCTTATACTAAAGCTGCCGAATACTTAGATTTTTTGGCTAATCAAGCCAACCGTCAAGGTGATGACGTCTCAGCTCAACATTATGCAGAGAAAGGATTACTCTACCTTCAAGATAACAATGGTCAAGAATTAGTTTGCCGTCTAACAGCCGAACTGGGCAAAGCCTATCAGCGTAGCGAAAAAGCACACCTTGCTATTGATATTCTTGAAGAAGCTCAGAAACGCGCTACCGAATTAAATCTGGGAGATGAGTTAATCATTGACATTGACTACCATCTTGGGCAAGCTCTGTTAGATAGTAATCGGTGGGATAACGGTACAGAGGTGCTTTTTAGAGCGGTGGATAAGGCAATAGCGGTTAAAAATTCACTGCGGGCCGCGGAAATCTTGGAATCATGCCGTATTGCTTACTATGTAAGAGGAAATGAGCAATTTTTAGCTGAGTGCGATAGAGTTATCACTTTTCTTAAAAAGCAAAGTGATAACACCTCTCCTATCGCTATTGCTGAAATCTTGGAAGACAAAGGCTGGTTTTTTCTAGAGCGGCGAAATATTGAACTTGCTAATCAAGCATTTATGGAAGCTTTTGCTGTTTTATTTAGTGTACAAGAGCATCAAGCATATCCAGATATTTTTTATAAGTTATATTCCCAGCAAGCTAGCGCTTTGCGTTTTAAGGGTGAATATTCCCTAGCTTTAGCTAATGCCGAAAGTGCTATTAGTTGGGCGATTGTGTGTCGTAGACGTGATTACGAGGCAAATGGGTATATGATAAAGGCCATTATTCTTGACAGCGCTAAAGATTTAGAAAATGCAGAGCTGTCATTCAAAAAAGCCATAGCTCTTTTAAATACTCATTCTAACTTACACATGTCATCAAAAGTAGCAGAAATGTATGGCCTCTTTCTTTCACAAACAGGAAGAAAAAAAGAGGCTTTAGAACAGTATCAAGCGGAATATAAATATAGCATTCTTTCAAACAATGAAAGGCAAGCCCAGGTAGCCCGTAATGATATTGCTGCTATCCATACACACTTAGGCCTGTTTTCAGAAGCATTGGCAACTTATCAACAATTATTGAATGAAGGAATTGCTCAAGAGGATATTGCCCGTCAAATCGTTTCCTTAAACCATATGGGGGATATTTACCGAATTCAAGGTAACCTTGTTAATTCTGAGAAGTGTCATACCCAGGCACTACAACTTTGTGATCGCATGTTGAAATTGGGTAGCAAGCTAATATCTTTACGCTATTTGATGCGTACCTACATAGCTGGATATAAATATGTAGAGGCGAAGGATGCCTTTAATCAACTCCACAATTTGTACAACATGCATACGGTGATAAATCGTGATTACTATCGATCACAAATCTACTTGTACAGGCTACATTTATTAAATTCAGCGTTCCAAGAATCATTTGATGGATTAATGGAAGTGGTCGGAAATCTTGAAAAGATAAACGATTTATTCTGGTTGGGTCTGGCTTATTTAAATGTGAGCCTATGCCAACTACTTCTTGGCAAATCGGATGAATCTGTAGGCAATGCCCAGGCTGCATTGAGTGCATTAGAAACAGCAGGTAGTTGGCGTTCAAGTGAAGCCCATCAGCTTCTGGCCCGGTGCCATCTTGCTCTAGGAAATTTAGAAGAAGCTCAAACGGAAATTGTTGAAGCTAAATCACGTTTCATGCAGCTAAAATTATTCCACCGTGTTACGGAAACTGAAAATATTGAAACCGCTATTGAGATTGCCAAAGAAACGAACTACTGGGAGCAATGGCGGGAATTTACAACAGCTGAAATCGAACAAGCTTATAGATATGTAGGTCTTTAATCATGGGCGACTTAGATTGGCAGCGATGCAACCAAATTGAATTAGAGTGGCAAAGTATTGAAGACAGTTATCGTCTTGCGCCTTATCAAAGCCCAACAAATTTGAGACAAGAAAGAGACAAACTGCTTAAAGCTTACAAATCGGGTAGAGCATATAATCCCAAATTTGAATTCGCGGTGCCACCAGAATATCCGATCAAACTAATACGCCAATTTATTGCTGGTTTAAAGCCAGAAAGTTCCTGGTTAGAGCAAATCTATTATGAAATCGCCAATCAAGAACTACAACATATTCAAGCCGTTCAAACACACGATTCAAACCTTATCACCGGTATAACTTGTATCAGTTATGGACTACCGGAATCTGAGTTGGTAACGAAAGCGCAGCATATTTTGGAAAGTACTAAGAAGACCAATTCTTCACAGGATGGGAATCAAAGTTTGTTAGCTGACCATGAAGCTGCTTCAAAACTGCAGTTGATTCTGGATAGTAATAACCTCCAAGACTGGAAAGCCATTGTATTTGAACCAATGAACGCCAAAATGTCGGTAGATCGGTTAGACAAACAAGTTAAGATCAGAGCAGGCACAACCTTTAGCGAACAAACCGTGCAACGTCTTATTGTCCATGAGTTAGGGGTGCATGTCGTTCGCTATCATAACGGTAGTCACCAACCCATAAAGTTGTTTCAAAAAGGCTTTCCGAACTATCTTTCTACTGAAGAAGGACTGGCGGTTTATAGTGAAGACGAGGCCGGATTATTAGAAACAGATACCCTGCGTAAATATGCGGGGCGTGTTATGGCAGCCCATCTGGCTGTTAATCAGCCATTTTGTGATGTGTTTAATACTTTGTGTCATTGGCTTGATTATGAAACCGCCTTTGATATCGTGGCGCGTGCCAAAAGGGGATTCACCGATACTTCCCAACCTGGAGCACACACAAAAGACATTGTCTATTTGCAAGGATATTTAGATGTGAAACATCACTTAACACAGTATCCGGAAGATTATGATCTTCTGTTTATCGGCAAGTTTGGCCTACAACATTTGCCGCTTGTCCGCAATCTGCTAAATGAGGGCACACTTTTTAGACCTATACTAATGCCAGACAAGCTTATGGGGGGATATTCCAATGATTGAACTAGATTATAATGATCAAAGCCAATTAATACAGCTTCTTACACCGTTACCAGTGTTATTAAATCCTGATGGGCGTGTTTCTGTACTGGAAGCTGCTTTATTGCAAAAACTAATTCCGCTTATGCATTTGAGCGGCCCATCTGTGGTGGTCATCCCTTTAATGATACGGGAGTTACGTGTGTATGGAAGAGTTACATATGAACATGAAGCGTTAGGTCGCTTTCTTAACACTATGAAAAATTATGTTGGGGTTACAGAACAAGAATTTCTGGATAAATTAATCCTCAAATACAAGTTAATGACCCCATCTATGCATGTTCCTCTTGCCATTGATTGGATGTTATCAACTCAAGATGTATCTGAAAAAATAATTGGCGAAAACACGTTACGCCCTATTGCATTTCTTGCGCGTGGCCTTGAAGTCTCGCGGGCTGTTGTTTATATTGAGGTAACTACCGGTGAAAAATCTTGGTCAGGTACTGGGTTTTTAATTGCTCCAGACATATTAATGACTAACCATCATGTTCTTCCTGATGCTTCGCTTTTGCAAAGCGTGACTTTCCGTTTCAATTATCAGCATACTTTTCAAGGGCAGGAAGAATTAACTGAAGATTATAGTGTCTCTGATCAACCTGACTATATCGCCAATTCAGAATTAGATTATGCAGTAGTGCGACTAGCTAGCAATCCCGGCAACAAGTGGGGGTATCTACCCCTCAGTACACAGGTTCCTCCTAAAGGTAGTCGCGTTAATATCGTTCAGCATCCCAATGGGCTACCCAAACAAATTTCCATTCAGAACAATTTCGTGAAATTTGCCAATACCACTAAATTGCAGTACGTGACTAGTACTATGCCTGGGTCGTCAGGTTCGCCTGTCTTTAACAACAAATGGGAGGTCGTCGCCCTTCACCGGGCAGGTGGACTACTATCTGAAGAAGAAAACGGGCCTTTATATTACCGGAATGAAGGTGCTACGATTCAAGCGATCATTCAAACCTTACCTCAAAACGTGGTTAAGGTTATAAGTGATCTTAATTGAGTGAGAATTTCATGATGCAAGATGTTGAGCCATGCCAAAAGCTGCTTGAAAAAATAATCAGTTGGCTACTTGTCCGCGAAGATCTGACGACTATAAATGCACGCCGAGCATACATTGAAAGAGTAGGGATTGATCATGCTCTTAGGGTAAAGATCAATTGGTGTGAAAACGAAGGGGTGTCTGACTTTCTTTGGCTCTTGTTCCCGTTGTTGAAGCGATATGGCAACTTATCCGATGGTCGAGATCCTGTTGAAGCGGTTTTAGAGGCTAGTAAGCTATACAAGAATGACGATGATATAAGCATACTGAGCAATTTTATCCATGCGTGGAGAGCCTGCAAGAATCAACAACCGGTCGGTACTATTCTTGATGAGCCGAATACTTTTATTCATTTTGCAAACAGAGTGCCAGAGTTAGATAGAGTTGTACATTATCCCGAAGGCGCATACTATATTTTTGAAGCCCCTGCTGGTTACGGTAAAACACGACTGCTAGGTGAAATAAGGGATCGTTTACTAGTTCGTGATTGGTTATCTGTTTATATCTCTTTGAAAGTCTATGACAACTTTTCAAAAGTCATTCAGCATATCTCTAATGAACTCAAGATTGAAACAGAATCGTACGATTATGACAGGCCCGATCTCACCGGCATTAAAATGGGTGGTATTATTGCCGAAACTTGCAAGACACGCTCAAAACAAGGGATATGCCTCCTTATTGATATTGATAATCAACCTCTAGACCGGCTGATAAGTTTGCTACAAATTATTGTAAACGAATATATACCAGGATTTTTTGATGGTTTAACACAAAATCCAGACTCGCATTTTCGCAAAGTAGAAAAAAGCTTTCGTGTTGTCATTGCCGGTCGTTATATGGCACGAAGGATGAATGGCTTTAGCCAAAGAGCTCCAAAATTTAGTCTGAAGCAGCTTAAACCCTTTAACCAAGATGTGATTAGTGAAATATGCTCCACACAGCATGCCTTTGACAATCGTGAGATAATAGATGACTTTGCGGCTCACCTGTTTTTTTATTCCGGTGGCCACCCACACTGCATTGCTCGAATACTTGATCTATTTACTAAAAGACATAGTTTCGGAGAAACAACACCAGAAACATTTTTTGTAGACTGCCTTCAGGAGATAGAAATTTTGGCTCTTGAAGAAGCCTCAAATGTATTGAATAGTATAGAAGTGGAATGGAGAAAAACATTTAATGCCTTGTGTTTGTATCCCAGATTTGATAGACCCCTGTTGCAGCGCCTAATGGATGACAGAGTTATTTGGGAAAAACTGGCTGAAGACGGTTACGATTTGGCGAATAAATTGCAAAAGTCCCATTTGATAGATTGGACAAAAGATTCAAATTGCCGCCACCTTAGCGACAGCATTACACGACGCCTTTTAACAATTCACTTGCGCTACGATGTGCCAAGAGGTCAATTCGAAGATTTATGTGAACATGCAAGTTTAATATATGAATCTCGTATTGATGATACAGGCGAGCTGCGCACCTATTGGGCAGTTGAAGCACTCTTCCTTTCACTGCAAAAAGCCGTATTTGATATTCACCAGGGTAGCCAGAAACGCGATACTATATCTACAACATTTTTCGATCAAGTTTTGCCCCGAATCCTACAAAAGCTTACCAAAGGTCGTGATAAACGAGATGAACGAGAACCCTTCCTAAGCGCATTGGACAATCATTGGGAGCTTCAATTTATGTTGAATTATTTCTTGCGCCGTGAAATGTACAATAACAACCCATACACACGACTAAGAACAGTATCAATGCAATATTTTGATGGATGAGTGAGGAAAATATGTCTCAATCGGCAATTCGTTTTATTGGCCGAAACGGCGAATTAGAACTTATTCGCGAAAGTTTATGCGAGTGGGGATCTCAAAAAATCATATTCATTTCTGGTGAGGGTGGCGTAGGCAAAACACGCCTGTTACAGGAGGTTGATAGGCGTGTTGAAACCTGGGATTTACCTTTTGCCTGCAAAACAATACCTATTATTGATTTCGACGACGATCAATACAAACTTCCCCAGAATATTGGTTTTGCCATTGGCCAACAGCTAGGACATGATACTTTTGAGCCATATTTCGAAACTGCTCGCGATTTAAGGTTAGCTCAGATTCACGCAAGTCTACATGGAGTGCGGGTGCCATCCCGGAAATGGGCAACTGCCAATCAATCGTTTACCGAATGTTTTGCCCGTGCATCAAAAGAACAACGTATTATTCTTCGCATTGACACTATGGACACCCTGAGTGAAACAGGCTCCCTCGCTTACATTTTGGATATGGCTTTCCAGTTGACAAATGTCTTGCTTTTGTTTGCAGGACGCGAAGTTGACCAAGTTTATCAAAAATATAAGTCAAAATCCCCATCAGATATCAGTTTAATAGAGTTAAAGCCTTTTGACCCAGACGAATGCCAGAATTATTTACAGGAAAAACAACGGCATCTACAGATCACATTGGATATTAATTGGCTACAGAAGCTTTTCGTGTTAGCAAATGGCGTGCCCGTTTTGATTGACTTAGCGATCGAATGGGCAGCAACACATCGAAAGATAGACCTGATAGAAGAAGTTTCTCTGTCTGAACTAAATGATTTATACAATTCATCAACTAAAGTAGATGAGTTTCATAATCTTCAAAGGCATTTCCAAAAAGCTGTTATTATGCCTATAGCAGATCTTAAAACAAATCTCGACCAGTTGATGTTTCTGTTGGCAAAAATAAAACCGCTTGATATGGGCGATATTCAAGAATTGCTTAATTTGCCCCTGGATGAAGCACAGCAGTTAATGATTGAGGCGAATAAGTCAACTGCTATCAAGTCATTACCTGACAACCGAATCAAACTGCATGATGAAGTCCAGCGGTTGGTGGAGGAGTTTGTTTGGCCAACATTAGATCCATCTGGTGTTTGGGAGATTAGGGATAGCCAGCGGGCCATTAAACATCTAGTTCGGAAATCAGAAGGTTTGCTGGATGAAATCGTAAAGAAAAAAGCGGAAAATCAACGAGGTTTTGATACTGCCAAACCATTGGAAGTTTTCCGCAAAACTCGTGCAATGGAATACCAATTTTGGGCATTGCGCTTGCAAGTCTTGCCTAGACTCTTAGCACTAAATGTCCTCAAGGGTTATGAGCAATTCTCAGATGATTTTGAAACTGCGAGAAAAGAAATTGGCGATACCAGCTCTCGTTTTGCTTTGCTGGCAACTATAAGTGAGTATGCGCGTTTAAAGAGTCCAAAGACGGATATAAATGGCAATAAGCTAGACAAAAAAAAACGATTGTATATCAGCCGAATATATGCTCGCGAGATGACGCATAATGGATTGTACGGGAATGCCGCAGAAATATATGAAGTGTTACTTGCTGAGACTCCAATAGATACAGAAGTATATTTGGACACCTTACGTGAGCGAGCAAGTCAACTGGTGCGGGCGGGAAAAATCAGGCAAGCTGAGACGCAAGTGGATAAAGGACTGCAGAAAGCAAATGACTTAGGTTTTTTTGAACAACGCATTAAGTTCGAGACCGATCGTGGCTGGATACACCGTCTTTCTGGAAATCTTGACCAAGCTATTCATTATTATGGTCAAGCACTGCGACACGCTTTTGAAATTGATGCAAAGGAACGGATTGCTCTGATTTATAGTCAGAGAGCTTATGTTCTGGCCTTACAGCACAAAAACAGAGAGGCTTTGACGGAGATTCAACAATCCATTGAACTGTGGCAAGTATTATGGCAGCAAAGGGATGAGTATGAATTTAGACTGGGTCAAGCCTGGAACATCGCTGGTGAAATTTATATTGAAGCAGAAAGACCACAGGACGCGATTTCGTGCTTTGAGCGATCCTTTGATATTTTTGAACGGGAAGAAGGTCAAGGAGCTGAATGGAAAAGCAAAGCCCGTTCAGGCAGAGGATTTGCTTACTGGTTGCACGCCAATGATCTGCGAAAAAGGGGCGAACTGTCTGTAGCTAAACAATATTTCGACTATGCTTACAAAGATCTGACTTGGGCTTGTGAACAGGCGTCAGATTTTGATGCTCCTTTTATGTTGAACCGACTAGGTGAAATCTGTTTTGCTCAAGAAAAATATGTTGAAGCAACAAATGCCTGGCAAGAGGCGCTTTCTACGGCGAAAGACACTGGAGATGCCTTCAATGAATTAAACAGTTTGGGCAACCTGGCTCGTCTGGCCTTTGTTATCTCTATTGGCCAATTTCCCCAAATAGATGATATTGAACATTATTATCGGCGAGACTTTCGCCACCGCTATCCCACGCTACAATTTACCATTCTTGAGGGATTGTTATATACCTACTTGGGGCATTTAGCGCTTAAGCAATTAGATGTAGAGCGAGCGGAAAATTTATATAGGCGAGGTATGCCATTATTGTCTCAAGTAGGCACCTATGCTTTCTTTAATTTGCAAGGCCAATTAACATTCATCGAAACAGAAATCATTCCACACCTCTCCCCACAGTTAACGCGAAATTTGGGGGAAGATTTGAAAAAATGGTGGCTATCAAACCAGTCAGATGTTAATATTGCTCTCGCCTATTTTCAGCGCTGGGCAACAAAGGGGAATTTGAAAGAGGTGGATAATGTCTAAACCTCTTCCCCGAATAATTCGACGTCACGAACCCGCCAGTACCATTACCCGGGATTGTGATTGCGCCTGTAGTGATGTTGTTCCTGTCCGAACGGCCACTTCACATTTTGACTCAAGTGCTTCTTGGCAGTTATCGTCCTCAATTCAATCCTATATATTACCAGAAGATCTGCGTTTAGTTTATCTAGCATCCGGCGCTGGAGTGACAGATGGTATTGGTGTATTAAACAATTCTGCTTGGGAAATGTTGTCCGCATTTCAGGATAGCTCTTGGCAGCAAGAATTTCAAACTTGGCAAATGGAATGGGGACAAGAAGCAACTAGATCAATTCTTAAAGAGTTCTCTGAACTATGCTTTATTCATAACAAGAACGAAAAAATCTCTACTTCTTTAGAAAAGCCTTTCACTTTAGCTGCCTGGTTGCACATAACTGATAGATGTAATTTACGCTGTAAGTATTGCTATTTTCCCCATATACGGGTTGACATGTCTTTCGAAACGGGACGCGCTGCGGTTGAGGCCAGTTTCCGGTCAGCGGCTATTCACGGATATAAGCAGGTAAAATTGAAGTATGCTGGCGGCGAGCCGCTTATTAGGTTTCCATTTGTGGTTGAACTGCATCAATATGCCCAGGAGTTGGCTGCTAAATATGCTCTTCTGCTTGATGGAATCATATTGAGCAACGGAACGTTACTTACGCCTGAAATAGCTCACACTATGCGGCGGTTAAAAATGCGTTTGATGATTTCTTTAGATGGTATAGATAATCATCATAACTCTCATAGAGTTTATGCTGATGGGCACGGGTCTTTTAATGATGTTTCGCGGGCAGTTTGTACAGCATTAGCCGAAAATATTGTCCCAGATATATCTATTACGGTAAGTAGCCAAAATGTTCAGGGGCTACCCGAATTGGTAGACTGGATTATTGCAAAGGATTTGCCCTTCAGCCTGAATTTCTATCGGGAAAACGATTACTCCAAACCACATGAAAGTTTGCGTTTAGAGGAAGAGAAAATTGTTAAAGGAATGAAGGCCGTCTATGAAGTTATTGAGGCAAATTTACCCCAGCGCAGCTTGCTTGCCTCATTAGTAGATCGAGCAAATTTATCTACGCCACATATGCGCACTTGTGGAGTAGGGCACAGCTATTTGGTATTTAATCATTTGGGTCAGATTGCAAAATGTCAGATGGCAATTAACGAAACAGTGACCAATGCCAATGAACATGATCCATTAACAAAGATCAGGCAGGATACCAGAGGTATCTTGAATTTACCTGTAAAGCAAAAAGAAGGCTGTCAGGACTGTGAATGGCAAAACTGGTGTACTGGGGGATGTTCCCTAGCTACGTATCGTGCAACAGGTCGCTATGATGTGAAATCTCCCAATTGTAATATTTATAAGGCTCTATATCCCGAGGTTGTTCGTTTAGAAGGGTTGCGCTTATTGAAATGGTATTCATGATCGCCCAATGAGGTTGCAACATAATTTCTCTAAAATTCTTCTAACCCATGATTTGCCTTTACATTGTTCAATCCGGTTTAAAGGTGATGGGACACTAATTTAGCCACTCTGGTAGATAACCCCAAACCAACTAATAGAATCCCAACGTACTAGAATTAACTAAAATGTCATTTTAGGCTCACAATGCCGATGGCTTGTTTGATTATAAGCACTTGTGAACTTTAGATGTTCTGACCAGCACAATACCACAAATCGTAGGTGACGAATGCACCATAACTACCAAATAATTGTGCAGTTCCGACGACAATCTGTGGATTCTTCATTCCATAACAATTTGCTGCATTATCAAGTAGAAGTGATCAAAGCGCCAGGTCGTGGGTGGGGCGGCCCCATGCTGACCACGGGCCTAGATGAAAAGCAAGTGCGAATTATCCGTAATGAATATCGTGGGTTTATTACCAGGCAGCAGGCCAGCGCCACATCAGCTGGTGCCTGGACACTAGAGCCCTTACGACTACTGGGTAATCAGCTGTTTGAAGCGCTGCCAGAATCGATTCAGTCGCGTTTGAGGGAAGCGCAATCATACGCCCTAGAACGAGCCGGCAACTTGGAAGTGAGGCTGGTTTTTGATCTCTCCGCAGCCGAACTACTTGACCTTCCCTGGGAACTGCTGCATGATCCCCACAGCCGTTTCTTTTTTGGTCTGCGCGGTGGCGGCGTGATTCGTGAGTTGCCGCTGCCCACGGCTGAAGCCGAGAAACCGCTTAAATTGGCCAGAACTATCGGGGTTTGGTCAGAGCCAGCAGGCATAGAGTCGCTGGCCGAGCGGCGACGCTTTAGTCCAGCACCTGGCAAAGAGAGTGCCATCACCTGGTTGCAAGGGGCTGACAGTTTGGGGCAGTTAAAGCATGCGATAGATACAGGGAATTTTGACAGTCTACACGTTGTTGCCCACGGCCGTGTAGGGACATCATGGGATTTCGCTCTTGCTTTAACCGACACTGAAGGGCAGGCACTCTGGCTAAACCCTGATCAATTGGCCATTTTTCTCAGCCATTATCCCTCGCTTCGTTTTGTGTATCTAGATGTGTGTGCCGGAGGCAGCCGCAACAATACGGCAGAAGAGTCTTTGCAAAGCGATCTGCTCCCTGGGGGAGCTGGCAGCCAACTCCTAGGGGTTGGGGTTACGGCCGTTGTTGTCATGCAAGATCGCATCAGTCAGGCAGCTTCCGGCTTGATAGCCCAAACTTTCTATCAGGAAATAGCTCAGGGTGCCTCGCTGCCAGATGCCATGACCAGCGCCCGCCGTTCGGTGCAGCTGCAACAGGCAGATACTATCCATTGGAGTGTGCCTGCATTATACCTGCCCCGGCCAACGCCCAAAGAAAGCAGTCCGTTAGCCGACTGGATACTGGATGAAGTGGTCACGCCAGCCATCTTGAGCAACCTTCTGGCTGGATTGGCCTTGCTGGTGGTATTGGGGCGTCTTGCTTACACCTTGAGCCAGGCATCGTTCATTTCCCCATCCACCTGGATTTCCTTGCCAGCGATGCTTGTTGCCACGGCTCTTATCCCTATTTTAGTCGCCGCAATGACCACTCAGGGTCAGGGTCAACTGGCAAATAAGTACAATTATGCGGGCCGCGGTTGGTTGCCATTCCTGTGGCACAAATATTTCAGCGTATTTGTTTGGGTCATGATGGCTTGGCTAATTGTATGGTTGGTGTGGCTGGGAATCGTTTGGTCTGGCGTAGGTGCCCTCTTAGGGAGTGCCGCGCGGCAAATGATCTGGGCATCCGGACTGGTCGGTATAGCCCTGGCGGCTCACGTGGGGGCCCGACAGGCTATCCGGCAGGATTTGTTATTCCGGCGGGTGCATTTTGTGCTTTTTCGCGGTGGGGTAGTAGATGCGATTTTATTATTTTTTCTACTGCTGGCTCCGCCCTTTATACCGCTGGCAATGCTCTGGGCGATTGGGCTGCTCTGGCAAACGCTGGGTGGGGCACCAGACAAGCTTCCCGTGATAACTGCCTCTTTACTCGTTTTAGGCGGTGCTGCCCTGCGTTTGCTCATCGATGGTCAGAACAAGTCCAGCTAAGGCCGCGATCGGAACCTCTTCAAATGTAACGTTGCCATTGTCGTCGGTCACCCTGGTAATAGTCACTTCTCCATATACCACTGTTATCCGCCTTCCGGCCGCACTAACCAGGCCAGGACGATCTACATGAACTGTCAGGCTGCACGCCAGGTCTGTTTGGCGCTGGGCACGAACGTCTACGTGCAAAGGTGGTATCTTGCCGACACGCCGGGAAAACAGCTCCCATTTGTCCCCCACCGTATGACCGCCAAGAATCGGGATGGCTGGCGCCTGCGCCGGTTGAAAATTTAGGCTGTATCCTTTTGCCGATGAGGTCGTTTCCGTCTGCAAGGAATGTCCCCAGATAGCGTTTGCGGTACTGGATAGATAGGCAGTCAGTGCCGACAGGTTACGTCTCACAGATTGAAAGACACGCGGGATATGGTTTCGTTGCTCAGAGATAGAGGTGTCAGCCAATGCTTGATCAAATGCGGCGGCAGATGAGGGCGATTCAGTAAAAAAGAAGGGAAGGGTGGCAATCGCCTGACGAATAACGTTGCTGTCGAGTGACTCATCTGTTTCGCGTCGAATCAGTTCGGCAAACACCTCTTGTGGCGTTATTTTTTGGGCGGCAAGGTGCATATTGGCTACGGCCGAAACCGAAAAAGTCACTAGCTCGTCATATTCAGCGGCACAGGTTGAACACTGCTCGATGTGCGCCAGCTCTGTGCCAAACATAGCGTCTACATCTTCTCCGGCTGCGGTGGCGGCAGCCATTTCTGCCAGCCGCTCATCGTCTATGTGAGCGCCGAGTGGTTCAGTGAGCATGCGTCGCAGATCATCCAGACGTTTACTCATTTATTTTCCTCATCAAGGTAGAAGGAAGCCATCGCCAGATGAACCAGCGCTTCGTACTCATGCAAACAGGCCGGGCAGATGTCCAGGTGAACGGCCGTTTCTGGGTACAGACTATCAACCGGCAGATCGGCCAGCTCGTCTGTTATGAAGTAGGGCAGCGCCTCCTGACATTGTCGGCATTGGTCTGCTGGCAGTTGAAACGCAGCCGGCTGTCGCAGCTGCTCTGCCAGCTGCCGCCAGGGAGGTGTGGTGCTATGGAGCATGACTCTCCTCTCTATCTATTTCATCTAAAATTTCCAGCAAAATTCCCTTTTGGTCAGATGGCAGTGTCCGGAAGGTTTGCACAATTCGAGCCTTTACCATACGAATGGAATGCGGAGATTTCCCCAGTAAACCGGCAATCTCCTTGGGTTCAAGCCCATCTAAAAAGTAAAGTTCAGCCACCAGCAATTGTTGGTCGCCAGATAAATGACGTTGGAAAAAAGCCTTTAGCTTTGTCCGCAGCTCTGCGTTAGAGACCACGTTTTCAACTTTCCGTTCAACGTTGCCAGTAGTCCCTACTTTGATGACTTTCTCTGGAGATTCTTCGTTCATTTCTTCCCATGATAGCGGGTTCTGATCGCCACCGCGAGAAACAGCAGCTTGTTTCCGGTTCATGTCAATCGATTTACGGCGCAGCGCCTGTAAAGCATACATTAAAAAAGCCCGCGGTGCCTCCAGTTCGTTTTTTGCCAGAAAGGTTTGTAAATCCGCCAGCGTTTCCTGGATAACGTCTTCTTGCTCTTCAGGTCTTGTTGGCAGCCTGTGAACCTGCTGGCCGAGCCAATGTCTTAACTCCCCCCAGGCTCGCGCTTCTTTTGCCTCATCCGCATGACGGCAGCAATCATGTAGGTGTTTGGCGTAGTGCTGCCAAACTCGTGTTTGTACCGCTTCAACAACCGAGCCCTGTCCAAAACCATCTTCAACTAAATTCTGGTAAATCCTGGTTGCCAATTCTTGGGGGGCAACCAACTGCCATTTCTGGGCCAATAGATACTGCGTTACCAAGTGAGTGCAGGCTGCCAGGTCAAATTTATTTTCTTCCACGGTATGCTTTTCCGTTTGCTTGCGTCTTTTAAGAGTGAACGTTCGTTGCAGTAAAAGTTCCGATGGCCATCGGGTTTTCCACAGTCTGGCCGGGAATTCAGCCCGGCCCCAACCAAAGGAGAAACCTGATGATTTGCGCGAAACAAAAACTGATTCAACTATGTTTGCTTGTCTTGATGCTTGCTTTGCTAACTGCGCCAGTGGCCGGAGCAATGGTCACCGCCGTGAGTGCCGATGCCAAGAACCATTCTACCCTCTTTGAGGCAAAGCGTATAGACAAAGCACCTGCGGCCGTAATCGCCTGCAATGGCGGTAGCGCTTCAGGAAGCAGCTGTGGTGGTGGCTAAGAGATAAGGTCCGGTTTACTACGTGCCAGTTTTTTTGAGCATCCGATGCGCTTGAGAGCATTGGATGCTCAATTTTACGGCTCGCCAATACAAAGAAAAGCACCCCAATGAACAACGTCTTGCCCTGACTCCAATGCCTCCCGCTGTGCCATGGCCAGCGACCGTGAAACAGACAGGCCTGATTGCCAATGTTGATAGAAGCGGCGGATGAGATCCGGTGCCTGTTCATCCTGGAGGGGCCAGATTGTGCCAACTACACGTTGGGATCCGGCCATCAGGCAGGTCATTGGCAGGCTAACGTGCTCATCACCGGTAAAAACAAGGCTGCTGCCACCGCTGCAAGCAGACAGAATGGTTAACGATGGCAGGGGAGCCAGCTGCCATAATTCATCTAACCAAATATCGCGATCATACAACGCTATACCACTAAGACGCCCGGAGAGGCCATCGTGGAAGGCGTGTGTAGCAATGTGCCAAAAAGGAAAACGGGTCAAGCCTTCTTTGCCTTTGGCCAGTGCTGCCAGATTGCTCCATGTAGCGGCCGATTCCACCAATTTTACCCCAGCTTTACCCACAATTTGTGTCATAAAGGCTGTTTCTCGCGCCACGGCAGGCAGCGATGGATAACGATCGCGAAAATCCGAAGTAGCCAGTAACAAGCCGCTGTTTTTTGTGGGAACCAGTTCAGAAGAGCGCGACCATAAAAGTGCCAGGTTGTAAAGAGATGGGACGATCACCGGTATACAGCATGACACCATAGGCGTTTCGTTTAGGTAAAGAGCTGGCCAGGGAAGGTGGTGCAGTTGGCTGTGAGGAGAAAGAATAAGATACGTTTCTGGTGTTAGTCTGGCCTGTACCGATTCGGGAAACAGCCAGGCCCCTAATTGCTTTAGCGGTCGTTCTAGGGCAACTTCACCAACGCCCTTCAAGCGGGTTATTAACTGTAAAGCCAGACGAGCCTGTCCTGAGATCGGTAATGACCACGCTTGACACTCGTCTGGCCCCAGAAAAACAACAAACAGCTGTTCATCGGTCAGGTAATAATCAAGTGCCAGCCAATTTTGACCTAACCGTTGTGACGCCAGCTCTCTGAAGTCACCAAGATCAAAATTATGAGACTGTACACTCTCAGGTTGAAGAGCTAACTGTTCTCGTTCTACCTGACTCTTCAGCTCATCATAGGTAGCTATCTTATGCACCAGCTGTTTTCGCAAGCTGACCTGGCTGCTTAGATAAAGGGCGTCCGCTGGATTTGCAAATATGTCCGTTAATTTTTCTTGGAGCCACCGTATTTCTGTGGCTAATTCGGCCAAGGCCGTGTTTTCTGGAAGCGTGTTTCTTTGAGACTGAGCAGACCTGAGCCTCCAGGCAATTGTTTGTGCCTTACTTTCTTCAATAAAGTTCAGGGTGTCCTCGTGGGCCTCCTGCTGCACAGCCATGGTGATAGCCTTATCGAGCATCGGCAGCGGTTGCCGCAGAAATGAACCAGCGAGGGCCGGTTGCCACAGCCCCTGGCGCAGCCGATGCAAAGCTTTCATCATCGCTCTGTAATGGTCCAGCGCGGATTTGGGTTCGTTTTCCGCCAAATCTGTTGTGGCTAAGCCAGCATGAACTTGCCAGACAATTTCCTGTAAGGCATCTTGATTTAAGTCAAGGGCCTTTTCCCAGGCAGTACGGGCAGCCTCTAACTCACCGGCCTGTTGCCGATAAGTTCCCCAGGTTACATGGCAGCTGGCCAACTCCGCGCTCATATTCATTTGCGCAAAGTTGCTTTCGGCAGTGGTCAGATATTGGAAAGCCTGTTTAAGTTCCCCCAGCCGACACAAAGTTTCGCCTAACAAACGTTGGCAGAAGGCGGTTTCTATTTTGGCTCCTTCTGCCTCAGCAATTGTTAACGCTTTTTCCAGGAAAACTATGGCTTCTGTCGTTTGGTCACCTTGTAGCAGCGTCTCTGCGCGAAGGAGGTATACCTCATAAAGATACTTATTTTGTCTGGCCTGCTTGTAATGAGCCTCAGCTTTGTCTAAATAGGTGTGGGCTTGGCCAAATTGACCTAGTTTTAGCCAACAATGAGCGAGATGTTTTTCACTAGCAGCCGTTCGATAAGCAATATTCAGAGTTTGCAGACGACGATAAGCGCGTTCCAGGAAATGCAAACTGCGCTGGTAAAAACCGAGGTGGAAATAGACCTGTCCTTGATTTAACAGGCAGACAATCGGCATCCATTCATTACCTGTCCGACCGTATAGCGCCTCCGCCTCACTGAAATAATTCAGACTGGCCCCATAATTGCCTTTCAGCAGTTCAAATCGGCCACTGTCTAGCAAAATATCGGCTTGTAAACCATTAATATCAAAGTCAGCATAAATCTCTCGAGCCAGCTGAAGCGCCGCACCTGCCTCTTTCAATCGCCCCATTTGATTATAAAGCTGTGCCAGAGCCGCGTGACACTGAGCTGTCCACAAGCGAAGCTCGCCCGCCTCAAATAGCTCAAGGGCATGAAGAAACCACTTTTCAGCAGTAGAGACGTGGTCTTGTGAGGCTAAGGCAACATGCGCCAGCTGAAAATAGGCTTGAGCAGTGTACAAGGGCGCATCTTGCAGGAGTGGCAGTGCTTCTTCCAGACACGCTCTGGCCGCGGCAAAGTCAGATTGGCGGCGAAAAATGCTGGCCTGCGTCAGCAGGCAGCGACCCTGCCCCAACTGCTGATCATGGGCTTGATACGTTTTCTTGCTTTCAGAGGTTAATTCGCTGGCCAGATCAAAGCGGCCAATAAGTAGGTTGGCATAGGCCAAAGAAAGGCGGCAATCGGGTACAAATTTATCAAATCCGGCCGCTTCTAAACCAGTAGTTGCTTTGTCTAGCGCGGTGGCCGCCACGACAAAGTCTGAGCGGGTCCAGGGCAGTGCATTTAGCTGCCAATCGCAGGCAGCAAGCCATCCTTTTTCTTCCGATGCAGCAAATTTATTTCGTGCACGAGTGATGGCTGCCTCTACAATTTGCGGCTGTGCCCAGGCATTGGCGGCACGTGCCAGGTACCAGTCAGCCAATCCTGATAAGAAGACGTTATTCGTTGGCTGGGAAGCGGCAACGGCCGTAATCGCCCAGGCGTGCTTGGGTTGAGTCAGCGCAACTTTTTGGGCCAAGTTTGCTAGTGTTTGCAGAAGCTCGTTGGTTAGGGGAGGCAGATGAATGGTGCTGCTAGCCAAATCTGCTTCAGTGAGACGGCCGTATATTAAGGAGTCAGCCAGCTCTAAATATGCGTTTACCTCAGGGGATGGAGCCACCATGCTGTCATTGTATCAAATAGACAGATAGGTGACATGATTCTCAAGAGTCGCTCCTGAGAAGCGACAATACCTACGATTCGCTTCATTGCAGCGTGAGTACCAGCTGCAAATCACCCACCTGTACTTGGCCCGATTCATCCAGGAACGATTCGAGGTGAAGAGGTGGAAAATGGGCGCGGCCGTATTTGTCGAGAACTGCCGTTTCTACATAAAGTCCCCAGCTAATAGATGCTTGTATGGTTGCGGCTGGCTGTTTGGCTTGTGAGGCAACAAACACCTGCAAACGCCATGTTTCCGGCCTCGCCACGGGATGGACTGCTTCCAGTAGGACTTCTAGTAGCTGACCTGAAACCTCGACTTCATCATGAAGCACTAAAAAGCTTTCATCTTCCAGTGGAGCAACGACCCCCCGGTAGGCAAGGCCAGGTGATGAGAATAAGAGGCGACGTAACTCATCGACCAGCAACTGCCAGGTCACTTGCCAATTGCCCTTTGGAGATTGATCTACCTTCGGTTGCTCGCTCGGAGTTTCTTTCAAAAATGATAAATCGCGGCTAGCCGCCTTGGGCAGAGAAGTTAATTCATCTGCATCGTCTGCTTCCAAGATATCTAGAGCATCTAAGAAGGCTTGAAACAACCACGGGGTAACCATCATTTTTTGATAAAATGTTGGATACCGTTGGGCGATATCGATCCCAGTTAAGGCATCATTGACAACCAAAGAAAGCATGTGGTCATCTCTTTCATCGGAGCCTGGTGGTTGAGCTGGTTGCGTTAAGAGTGTCATTAAGGAGTCTGCGGTTTGGGGCCACTGTTCAAACTCCGTGGCTCGCTGACGATACTCCGCTAATTGTTTCTGAATCCATTCTGGCAACAAGTTGCTAGATTCGCTTTTACTCATTTTTATCCCGTAAATCGCCCCAAATCTTTCTTAAGTTATTCAAAGCGTCAAAGTGCAGTTTATATATAGCGCTGTCACTTCTCTCCATTTTGCGTGCAATTTGCGGCAAAGAATAACCTTCTAAATAGTGTAGGATAATAATCTCCTTGCGCGCTTCTGAGGACAGCCGGTCAATAGCTGCCAACAAATCGACCCGCAAAGCAACCTGGTTGCTACTTTGTGTGGCAGTTAACGCGGATGAAATTTTTTGCCATTCCTCCCCATCATCAATGCTAACTGAGGTTTTAGCGGCTTCCACATACTCTTGTTCAATGTGCTTGCGGATAACATTTTGCAGCAAGACAGATAGCCAGGGGTCAAAGTCGATATCGTAAGGAAAACGAGCAAATAGAAGGCGGGTTGATGCCTCAGTGGCGCACTCGACGGCGTGATAAAATTTTTCACGCCCATTGTGGGGAAAGGACTTACGGCTAAGCTGGTGAAATGCCCAACGCTGTAGCTTTTCATATAAAACGTCCCAGACCTCAGAGTCGCGTTTTTCTTGAATTTGATTGAGATAGTCATGCCACTGTTCATACTTTTCTGCCACACACCATACATAACTATCCAGCTGGTGATGAGACTGTTCCTCCAGAAAATATTGAACCCGGCCTGAACCCAAGTTAGCCAGAACAATAGGGGTAATAGCGCGAACCCAATCGTCTCCTTTTTCTATGCCGATAGTTTGGATGGCTTGCTGGATAGCTTCTGCCAGCGCAGAGTCTTCGCTGCTCATTGATTTGCTTATAGAGGGTGGTATTCACTTATAGGCGCATTATAGGTGAAACAGACGCTGTTGAAAAGAAGTGGTAAACGTGGATGTAAGAAAATATCAGGCAAACAGGATAGATTAAATAGTGGGAGGTGTAGAAGTGCCAGTCGCATCTGAGTTATGGTTGCTGCACCCCTTGTCCAGCAACCATAACTCTTGTTACCCAATTATCAGCATCCTGTCATTGCTGCATCGTCCTTGTACGTCGATTCAATTTTAAACTTCAGTCAGCCAGTGCGTCCCAGGTTTATCGGACAGTATTTAAGAGGGGTCAAATATGTCCAAAAAAGCTCATCTTTCTTTTTATTTGTTGGTGATTGCAGCTGTTTTCACTCTTGTGGGGTGTGGAGGGAATATCGATCGTACCGTAACCTTCTATAAGGACGAAGCATGGGAAGCCGATATTGAATTTAGTCTACCAGGCGAATTAATTGCCCTGGTTGGTTCCCCTGAAGAATTGGAAGCCGATATTGCCGAAACGGTGGCTGATTGGGAAGAAAAAGGGGCTGATGTTTCCTGGGATTCGCGACGGCAAGAAACAACTCTTATTTACTCTTTCCATGTTGAAGGGGAAGGCCTGAGCTTACTGAACGAGATTGTTTTTGAAAACAGGGCAGCCCTACGGGTTGAAGACGCGGAGGGCCAACGACAAATCTACTTTTCTTACCGCACCTCCAATGATCTTGCAGGTGCCAGCACGGATAACGTAACCCTTCACGGCCGAGAAATTATTTCTAGCAATGGTGAGCAGATTGATTCAGGCACCGTTCAATGGGTAAATTTTGGCGGACAGCTAGAAGCAGTGCTGACGGAAAAGAGTCAGTTTAGCCTAGGAACCTTCCTTCTCATTGTTGTGGCTGTGGTCGGTATAGGTAGTGGCGGTTGGTTTGTGTGGCAGCGTCGCCAACAGCCACAATTATTGCCAGCAGCAACAGCTTTTTGCAGTAATTGTGGTGCATCTCGCAGCCCTCAGGCAAAGTTTTGTCCAAGCTGTGGGCATCCGCAATAAGTTCTGTTCATGCTCGTGCTGAAACTCAACACTTTTGACTATTAGCTGCCGTTTTGTCCAGCGACAGCAGCTGAAAAACTTATAAATCGAAACGCCCGTTTGCTTTTTATCAATACATAACGTCCAAGGGGAATATTGAATGAACTGTCCTAACTGCGGTAAAGACAATGCGGCGAATTCTCGGTTCTGCCAACATTGTGGGGCAACTTTGTCGACACAATTGGCTGGCACATCGGTCCAATCTCCGGTTGAAGTATCTTCTAAAGCAGTACCACCGGTACTTCCCCCTGCCCCCCCAACAAGCAGCCTATCACAGATTGGCCAGGTAGGCAGCAGCGGAACCTCTGCGCTTAATATTTGGGGGCCGTTTGCCGGATACGGTACACGCGGGCGACATGTCTCCTGGCTATTGGATGACCTTGGAGAAAAAGCGGCCGCGTTGCATGAAGCCGTAACCCAACGTTTTCAGCAGCGTCAGGTCCCTTCTTCGAATATGGATTGGCAAACGTTGGTAGCCAAGGGATTGCTGGTCGAGCGTCGTCCCTTTTATTTTGTTCAGCGAGGTATTACGACAATTGCTTTATATCTCGCACGTTTCGGCAAGGATCTGTACATCTCCCAAGTAACCTATGTAAAAAGCCCCATCAGCAGTGTACGAGTAGCTTTTCTCACGCTCCTGCTTTTGTTTCAACTGTATTTTATGTTTGGGTTTACCAGCTCTTTTGTTGGCAGCGTTGAAGGGTTTGACCCGATATTCGGCACAGGGGGAGGCTTTGGGCCGATTATTTTTTTGTTGTGCATTATTGGCCCACTAGGGGCGGTTACCAGTATCGCCTGGCTGCTGATTCTGGTTTACAGCCTTTACAAGTATGTAACCGAGAAGGATTTCCTGGCGTTGTTGCGGGCATTGCCAAACGAATTTCAGTATGACGATACTGTAGCCCTGGAAAAGGCAGTGGAGGAAACAGTTCGTCAGTCGCTGGATGTCATCGGTATTGATGTAAACCTGATGCCTCCGTCGCAGGAACGTTCCCGTCAGCGTCTAATTTAGGATCTTAGAGACCATCACCTGCCATGTACGATTTAAAGCAACGGCCGTACATTCATATTATCCCTGCTCCCGATCCCTCAGTTGAAACGGCACTTTTTGGTTACCGTATCCCGTATCTGCCTGATTTTCTGGCGGATCACACTCTACTGTCGGAACGGCCGTCAGAGCAGCTGCAAGAAGTGTACGGCCGTTTAACCCGTTTTGTTGTTGGTTTGCGTAAATGGCGTAATTCAGCCTTTGCTCTGCGCTATTTATCCCATCTCGACCACGGACGGATTGATGTGGCGATAGTCGGACGAGTCACGGCACCAAAAGCAAGCGTGAATCAACTGGCGCAGCAGGTTGCCGCCGACCTTGCCGTACATCTGACGACCTATGCCTTTCCCATGATGCCGCTTACGGCCGATAATGACAGCGACTTTACTCTGCGGCGAGTTCTCTTTCCCTTTTCTACACCCGCCACCATTGTCGAAGTGCGCCAACAGGAAGCCATTGTCCCCTTGTTGACGGTGCAGCAAGAGGCTTATGTTGTGTATCCGTTCTGGGGACCATCTGCTCCTTTCCTGGAACCTTTTGAAAGCTTGCTGCGGCAGCCAACCTCAGCCGCTATCAGTATTTATTTGGAACCGACTGAACTGAGCCACACCGAGCTGGAAAGCCTCTATTTTGCCGCGCATATTGCTGAGTCAGTGGCTGACTTAGAGCGAAATGTTCAGTCTTTGGCGACCCCGCGCCGCCTGCGCGATCCCGGCGCAGAACTAGTAGGGCGCATTTATGGTGCCTATCGTAAAGCCCTGGATGAACCGTTTTTGCTTGTCACCCAGGTCGCCAGCACCGATGCCAATACTGCCTGGACGGTGGCTCGTTCCCTGGGAGCAGGCATTACGGCCGGTCGGGAGGAGACCCTTGATGAAACCAACGAGCGTCACCTACCGAGCCAGGCAAGCACAATTACACCCCGAGGCGATGCTGACTTGGCAGCTGCTCGTCGTACCTTCACGACGCTAGTTCATACTCATTGGGGACACTCTGAAGCAACACCAGGAAAAGAGCGTTTTCCTTACCTTGTTGGGGCGCGGGGTGCCGCCGCCGCTTTTCGTTTCCCCATCAGCGTTAACGGGGGTGTACCTGGCATTGCCGTCAAGCAGCCGCCGCCCGATTTTGAAGTAGGACCGCGTCGTTTGGAAGCGGCCGCAGATGAGCTGCATTTGGGCCTCTACCGCCGCGGCGGTGCCGTAACGGTTCCACTAAAAGCTTTGACGCGCCACGGGCTGATTACCGGTTTTACCGGTTCTGGAAAAACCAACACAATGCTTTATTTGCTTGATCAGCTCTGGCGGCGCAGCGGAATCCCTTTTTTAGTGATTGAGTCGGCTAAGAAAGAGTATCGCGGGCTCTTGGGTCAGATCGGTTTTGCCAATCTGCTGCTTTTTACGCTGGGCGATGAAACAACTACGCCATTTCGCATGAACCCTTTTGAATTGCTCGATGGGGTGCGGTTGGAAGCTCATTTGGGACGACTGCAGACCTGTTTTGATGGTGCCTTGCCTCAGTTTGGCATTTTGCCTTCGATCATTGCCGAAAGCCTGGAAAGGATTTACCTGGAAAAAGGGTGGAAATTAACGGACCGGGGTGGTCAGGTGGACTATCCATTCCCCACGATGCGAGATATGTTCCGTACGGCCGTTCAAGTATCAGAGTCTCGTGGGTATGCTGGAGAAACGTTCCAAAACATTCGCGCTGCTGTCAGCGGCCGTATCGGTGGGTTGCTGCGCGGCAGCAAGGGGCGCATGTTTGGCGCTCAGCGTTCCTATCCTTTGGACGTCCTCATGAAACGACCGTGCATCCTGGAACTCAACGATCTCAATGCCGATGATAAAGCCCTGACCATCATGTTTTTGCTGATGCTCTTGCGCGAATATCGGGAGCAGCATCCAGGCAACACCTTGCAGCATATCACCGTGGTGGAAGAAGCCCACAACGTGATGGGCAATGTTAAGTCAACCGGCCCATCCGAAGTAGCGGCCGATACCAAAGGCCAGGCCGTACAGGCATTTGCTGATTTGTTAACGGAAGTACGTGCACTTGGCGAAGGCATTCTCATCGCCGATCAAAGCCCTGAAAAACTGCTACCCGATGCGGTGCGCAATACCAACTTGCAAATTGCCCATCAACTGCGCGATGCAAAAGACCGAGAAACGATTGGCCGTGCTCTGATTATGGATAAAGCCCAGCAGGATTATTTGGGTAAGCTGGGGGTGGGTGAAGCGGCCGTTTTCCTTACCGGCATGGAAAAGGCGACATTTATGCAGGTGCCACTTTATAAAGATACGGCTGGATTTGACACCTTGCCTTCGGATGAGATGGTTCGCGAGCATATGCAGCCGTTCACCAAAGAATATCTTGCAGCTCACCTGCCTTTCGATGGCTGTCGTTTTTGCGGCAGCCCTTGTGACTTTGTCGAAGTAATCGAGCCCCAAACCCGAGAACCGGAACTGCACGAGCAGTTCATCAAAGCGCTAAAGGGATTTGAAGAGCGGTCGTCAGCCGAGCACTGGCCGGAAAACTGGTTGGGTGTGGCTCAGGTATGCCATACAGCCGCAAAGAAAGCTGGCCTGAGTCACGTTGACGCCGCTTACTGTTATCTAGCCCATGAAATAGATTTTCCGTTTACCGACCATATGCGCCACGAGTTTGAGAAGGCATACGTGCGGATTGAACCATAGCTCTGGAAAGAAGCCCCGGGCACTTTGATGTGCCATGAGGCATAGAAAACTGGACAAAACTTTTAGAGGAGATTTTTAATGAGCACAATTTATTGTAACAGTTGTGGTACCGAAAACCTTGATAGCATGAAGTTTTGTAAGCAGTGTGGCAGCAAGCTGACCGCTTCTGAATCTGGTGATTCAACAGTTCAAACCTTTAGCGGAGCAAGAACGGCCGTTTCTGCCTCTCCAGTCAGAATTGAGGTCAAGTATAAGGCCTTGCGCAGCATTGCCTCCCTTTGTCGATTTTTAAGCTACTTATCTGTGGGTCTCGCGGTATTGGGCGCAATAGGGGGATTTATTCTCTTGTCGGATTCGGTTCTAACCAGACTCGGTGCGCTTCTTGGGGCCTTCGTTTGGGGAGCAATCACCTATATTTTCTGGCAAATTATTGCCGAAAGCATCTCTGTTCTCTTGGATATTGAAGTCAACACGCGCCAAGCTGCGGCCGCCTTGGAGCAGAAGTTTGGTTAAGCCTTTTTCATGCGAGAAACGATGTTGCTCTACTAGATATAAAGGGGATTTTTAGTTATGTACTGTAAATCGTGTGGAAAGGAGATTTCAAATACAGCTGCTTTTTGTCCCCACTGCGGCCAACAGTCAGAAAGGCATGCGTCACAAAAAACAACTGACAAAGGATCAGGAAAAACCAAGTCTCAAACTTCTACTTGGTTTTTGATACTAGGCGCCGCCCTAGCAGGTGTGGTAACTGTAGCTATTGCCGTAGCTGTCTGGGTGTTTTTCTTCAAATCTGAAATAGGCCCTATGGTCGAGAATGAGGCTGCGACGGCCGATGCCTCCATGATAGCGGGGAATAGTGATGTCGATGAGTGGCGTTACCCTGAGGCTAGAGTGTTGGACATAACGGCCGTTCCTTGGACCAATCTTGCACCATTTGAATTGGCAGAAGAGCCTGAATCCCTTCTGCTTCACCGCGCCTGGATGACAGAAGATTTGGCCCAGAAGGTAGGTGATTACTATCAGGCAACTTTGTTTAATGCCAACTGGGAAGCTACAAGACGGTATTCATCATCTTCTGGCCCGTGGCAGCTTGAACATTATCAGAAGGGAGATGATGTTTTGGCAGTGGCCATACATGGCAATTTGAGTTCGGCTGCAATAAGTCAGCTACCAGACATCGGTTTAGAGCCAGGACAAACTTTAATTCTGGTTGTTGGTGGAAATCCAATGCAGGCCTATCTCGAGCATGGTCACCAAGCGTTGGAAAACGGGGATTGGGAAAGGGCCTGGCAATTTGCTAAAGGGGTAATGTTAACCTTGGAAAAAGCAGGTGATGTTGTTAACAACCCAATATATCGAGATGCTGAACAGCTGCTAAAGGAATCAGAACTGCAAATGCCGCCTGAGTGGGCGGCTGAGGTTTGGCTCAACAATATTGTATCTCGCGTAATTAGCGACTGGCCTCAAGGCGGTGAGACCGTAGCAACAGCAATCGCAGAAACCAGCGGAGAAGATAATAATTTTGTCGAGGCGGAATACATTGTTCTAGATGATCTAGGCACAAACAATTTTAACCTGGAACCAGATCGAGCTAGGTTGGGTGATTTGGACTTGGTGAGAGAAGACGAAAATGGAGCAGTTGACATATATGGACCGGCTGGTTCATGGATCGAATTATCAAATGACGGCAACATCGCCGTTGTCCAATTCATTGGTATTGCCAACCTTGAAGAAACAACTCGCATAGGCGGAAAACAAATTGTTGGGCTGCAGTCCTATGATTACGAACTACGTGTAACCCTTTCAAAAGATGAGACTGGCCTTTGGCAAGTGGATCAATATGAGGTTATGGTGCCCGAATAAACTGTCTGAAGGGAAATAAAAGGTAGGATTCACGATGAGCGATTGGAAGGAACCAACTGAAACAAGAGATGCGGAATCAAACAAACTGAATAAGACCAACCTTAGGTAAGAGAGTTTCCAACCCATGCAGTGGCCCAAACCAATGACACTCCAATTAAGAAAATGCCAATCAAGCAAGGCCGAAAATCTAGAAACTGCAAAAAAGGCAACGCATTACGTTTTATGGTTCCAAACAGGTAAAAACTATGAGCGAAATCAAAGAAACACCCGAACCGCAAGAAGGTAAATCTGCCCAAGAAGATTTAGATATGGCCAAAATCCAAGAATCCATAAAGGGCTTACGCCAACAGCAAGTCCGCGAGCTTCAGGAAGATTTGGATAAATTCAATAACAGACCTAAACCTGCCTATTACGAAGCCAGTTCCAAACCTCAAGGGCAATTTGATGCTGCCCTAATTTCAGAAGGGCAAAAGAAAGAAAATTCTGGTTTAGGCAACTTAGACATGGTTCAGGTTGAAGCTGCCATGAAAGGCAACGATCTAAACTGGACACCGCAAGACGGTACGGCCGATCATCTGATTTATCAGAACGCTGTTGAAGATGCGCTGGACGATCCGGACAACAACGTAAACGTTTACAACAATGAGAGAGTGACCAATCTAGATGGCAGCCAGGGCATCATTGACACAAGGATTAACAATACAATCTTGGATTACAAAACGAACGATATGAGCAACTGGAAAACTGGAGATGCCTTAAGGTACGGCCACGAACATGGGCAGCAGGTTCAAGATTATATGGAAAGCGTGGACACGCCGGATGACGCGAAAGGCTACATTATTGCTGCTGGTCGTCGTCCAATTGACCCTCAAGTTGACGAAACTTATGCCAATACTTTAGGTGAACACAATGTTGGCGTGAAATATCCTGCAGGCGGAGAGCCAGTAGATATTGTGAAATCCGCAGACGAAGCTTTTCTAGAGACGAGCAGCGCACCGCCACCTGAACACCCACCAAAATCTGCCTTTGGTGAAAAAGGTGATGCTGAAAGGGCCGAAAGTGGTGCCGAGAAAACAGAGAAAGAACATTTTAGCGGTTACGGCCGTAATCCCGAAAGAGGTAGCTGAAAACCAATAGAGGATGAGATATGTCAGACAGTCAGTGTGCCAACTGCAAACGGGAATTAGTCGGCCAGCATAATTTTTGCCCCTACTGCGGGCACGATATGCGTGCAGAAAAACCTGCGATGGTGGCTGCGGCCGCTCCCCCCACAATTCCCACCCCAACACCCGTCGCAAAAACTGTACAAACACAGCCAACGGCCGTAGCCCGCCCCATTGCCAAACAGCCGTCAACGCGCCGCTTTCGTCTTCTCAATCTACGTACATTGTTGGGTTTGTTTGATCTGATTGCTATTCCGCTAATTGCGATTGCGGCCGTTTGGATTTTCCGCTCAGGTGAACTTCTGCCCGAACCGCTGCCCCCCCTGGCCTGTGAAGATCTGGATTCCACCCAATTTTCGCCCCCCCGATTTGCCAGCGGCTTGAATGGTGAACTGGATGAAGACACCATTTTTGTCGCCAACACCGAATACCTCATTCAAGGCGTGTTGACCATACCATCAAACGGACAACTGCTGGTGGAGCCAGGAGTACGGCTAGAATTTGAAGAAGGGGCCGGGATTGACGTGCACGGTGCTATTTACGTGTGCGGCAGCGAGCAAGAACCCATCACGTTTACCTCCGTTGCTGGAGAGCCAGGCAGTTGGCAGGGCATCCGCTTCCTCAATGCGGATGACACTTCTGTCATTAGCCACGCTTTGGTCCAGTTTGCAGGGGACCGCGCTATCTACCTGGAAAACACTGCCCCAGCTCTCGTGGATGTTGAAATTGCCAACGGCAGCGGGTTCCCCATTAGCAGCGATGGCAATGACATGCCGCTGCTGGCCGACGTATCGTTTGACCGCAGCCCGTTTGACGGTATTGAGATTCGTGGCGGGCAAACGGCAGATAAACAGAATATTCTTTGGCCCAGTAATGGCTTTGTCTATGTGCTCTCTGGTCCAGTCATTATTGGCGAAAATACGGCATTAGAAATTGAGCCCGGAGTCAACGTTAAATTTTGGCAGCCACCGCGCGGCGACGCCCCTGGTTTGCGCATTCGTGGCCTCCTCAAGGCAGAAGATGTGCGCTTCACTTCCGTTTACGACAGCGAGGAAAGCGTGGGCGGCGTTACCTACGTAGAAGCCCAAGACCCTGCACCAGGGGATTGGGCTGGCATTAGCTTCCTGGAGAGCAGTGGTAAATCCTTCCTGCGCAACGTTTTGATCCAATACGCTGGTCGCAACCAGGGGGCCATAACGATGCAGGGAAGCTCGCCGGAGCTGGTCGATACAACCATTCGTGATAGTGCCTGGTACCCGCTTAGCGCTGATGCCAACTCTTTTCCCACGTTTGAAAACCTGACCCTGGCCGATAACGATCCAGGTGATGCACTGGAAATATTGGGCAATTCGGCAATTTCCGGACGGCAGGAGCGAGTTTGGGACCGATTAGGCGATGGTGAGGCGCAAATCGTGCGCATTATTCGCGGGAATGTTCTGGTGGAGCCAGAGACAACGCTCATCGTTGAACCAGGTGTGGTTGTCAAGTTTGAGCAAGGCAGCCGTTTGACCGTTCGTGGGACGTTGCGCGCCATTGGCGGTGAGAGCGAGGCAGAGCAAATCGTCTTCACCTCTTTGCGCGACGGCGATTACGGTGGCGATACGGATAAGAATACCGGACCTCAGGACATACGCACCTGGGAAGGTATTGTATTTGATCAAACGGATAACAATACATTATTGCAAAACACCTTGGTGCGCTATGCACCTGTCTCTTTGAGCAACGCATCGTCTCAACTCATTAACGTGACTATCACCGACAGCCCAACAGCCGCATTGATTTCTACCCCCAACGCAACGCCCACTTTCGCCGGCTTGCAATTACAAAACAACGCAATGAACGGAATGGCTATTTCCGGAGGTCGCATAGAAAGCGACCAAACTTGGTCTCCCTTAGGAGAAGGAAACGAGCAGCTCGTTCGCGTTCTGGTCGATGCTGTGACGGTCGCTGATGGTGCCGTCTTACAAATTGACGCCGGAACCATTGTTAAAGCTGACACGCGAGGCAAATTAGTAGTGAATGGTGGGCTGCAGCTTCTAGGCAATGAGAACGAGCCGATCACCTTCACTTCCATCCATGATGACGGTATGGGCGGGGATACAAACCAAAAATTACAAGAAGGTACGGCCGGAGATTGGCCTGGTATTGAAATTGGAACTCAGGCTGAAGTGGTGATTGGTCATGCCATTATCCGTTATGCCACAGAAGGTTTGTTTGTTCGCGATAGCAGCGCGTTGACTGTCAATGGCTTGATCTTGATCACAGATGGGAAAACAGCTTTACGGTGCCAGGGTGAAGTGATCCTACCTGCCAATGTAGTGGTGGCCGATCGCAATGAGGTAAATGATATTCAATGTCCGAGTCCATAAACGATAGTGTAAAGGAAAAGAACTTGTACTGCGCTAACTGCTGGCACATAGTTGAAGATCTGGACTCGCAGTATTGTTCCATCTGCGGTATCAACTTGCAATCGTGGACAGATGAACCCTTGTCCAAGCATATAGCTGACAGGACAATGGCAAACAATACCATTGTGTTAAACCAGTCGCCCATTACGCTTGGTCGTGGAGCGCAAAATGATATTCAGTTGGCACATCCAGCCGTGTCTGAAAACCATGCCCGGCTGGAGTGGCGGCCCGAGGCTGAAGCCTGGTTTGTGGTCGATCAAGCCAGTGCCAAAGGCACCTTTATTAACTATTCCCAGGTGCCTCCAGGTTTGGAGGGACAGCCAATCAACGCCAGCAGTGACATACTTTGGATTGCCCCTTATGCCTTCCGGCTGGTTGGTGGAGAACAGCAGCAGCGTCGGTTTGAGCCGGCTCACTTGCGTCTAGATGCCGTGAACCTGGTGCGTAACGTTAAGCTGGCGGGTAAACGAACGCCTATACACATTCTCAATTTGGAGTCCACGCCACTTTCCTTTCGGCCGGGCGAATTTGTTGCCCTTGTTGGTGGCAGTGGTGCGGGCAAATCTACCCTAATGAAAGCGCTGCTGGGTTTGGAAGTGGCGCAGCAAGGCACAGTGTTTGTAAGTGGACGGCCGTTCATTGAAGACGGCCATACCCAGCGATTTGCCGCTATGCAATCTATCGTGGGTTATGTGCCGCAAGATGATGTAATGCACCGTGAACTTACCCCACTGGAAGCACTAGATACCGTCGCACGCCTGCGACTCTCGCCAGACCTGAGCCGAGACGACCGGCTGACGGCCATTCAGGAAACGCTGGAAACAGTTGAATTGTGGCCACATCGTAACAAGCTCATTCGCCAGTTAAGCGGTGGTCAACGCAAACGGGTTAATATTGCCCTGGAGCTATTGGCGCAGCCCCGGCTGCTCTTTTTAGACGAGCCAACATCTGGGTTGGACCCTGGCCTGGACCTCGCGGTGATGGAATTGCTGAGGGCCTGGGCTACCAATCCAGATGATCCACGCACCATTATTTTAGTCACGCATGCCACAGAAAACGTAACTAGCTGCAAATATGTGGCCTTTCTGGCTGCTGGTGGATTCGTTGCTTACTTTGGGCCACCGGACAAGGCGTTAGCGTATTTCGGTGTCACCCGTTTTGCCGAAATTTACCGCCAGGTTGGGCAATATCAACTGCCAGACACGGTCAGTTCAGGCAAGAATCAGGGAGGGGAGTCAACGGCACCGGATATACACCATCTGGTGGAGCGTTTCAAATCATCACCAGATTATTTTCAATTCGTATCTGCACGGCAGCTCTCAGAGCCAGAGATGTTGAATTCGGCACATATTAACGAAGTGCGGGCCGATTCACGCCGCTGGTTGTCGCTTGATGCCGCCGTGCGGGAGCGATTTTGGCAGCAGCTAGGAATTCTGATGACTCGATACTGGAAGCTATTGCGACGGGATCGAATGAACTTTATTGTTTTGCTTCTCCAAGGCTTATTGGTAGCTGGACTATTGTGGGCCGTAGCCCGACCGGACACCTTTCAGCCAAGGGGAGCGGAAAATGCACAGACAGTCTTGTTTATTATGGCTTGTGCGGCTGTCTGGTTAGGCATTCTCAATGGGACAAAAGAAATTGTTAAAGAGCAAGATATTTATGCTAGGGAACGACGCTATGGTCTAAATGCAGCCTCTTATGTGCTGTCTAAACTGCTGCTTTTAGCAGCGGTAGGGGCCTTCCAAATTGGGACGCTGCTTTTGATTATCAGCCTTCAAATTCCATTCCCGGACAGAGGTGCGCTGGGAGCCTGGTCGCCTGCATGGTTGGAGTGGTTTATTACCCTGGAATTGACTTTGGTCGCTGGTTTGGCATTGGGGTTGTTTCTTTCTTCTTTGTCTAAGTCTGTGGATGCGGCAACGGCCGTTATGTTTGTGCTTTTGCTCATACAGGTAATGTTTGCCGGTCTCTTTTTCGAAGATGCCGCTTGGGCTGATAGTTTGTCCCTGTTTACCTTCAGCCGTTGGGGGTTGGAAGGGGTCGGAACCTCTGCCAATCTGAATGGCTTGCTACAAGAGGCTGTAGGTAACTCTTTTCGACCAGATCAGGATTACGAGTTTACAGCAGTACATTTATTGATTCGCTGGGCAATTTTAGGTGGATTTATTGCATTTCTAACCGCAGCCACCAGTTGGCGGCAAGCAAAAAAATAACTGTTTACGGAGGTAAGTTTGTAATGTCACATTTGAAAAGAGATCTGTTTTTGGTCTTGGTTATGGTTTCCCTTGCGCTTCTAACAGCATGTGGTTCCCAAAACAGTATTGTTGGGCGTTGGGATTTTTCAGAAGCGAGTTGGAGCTATGACTGGATCGAATTCTACGAGGAAGGCGCATATGCCGATAATTGGGGAAACCTGCGAACCTATTCAATACCATCAGAAGGGCAGGTAATGCTCACATCCCAGCTTGATGGCTACACAATGGTTTGGAACTATGAAGTGGACGGGAACACGATCATTATCACAGAAGACGACGGCAAGGAAGTACAAGGCGTAAGAAGTCAGTAGTTCTCAACTATTTTGCCCCTTCATTCATCAGAAAGGCGTAATTCATGGCGGCTTGCCCTACATGGCATGATTGTAAAGCTTCACTAGATTTCTGTTAAGGAATAGTTCATTATGGACAATTTTTTAGGTCGTATTCGTTCTGGTGCGGAACACGCAGCCGGCAAGGCTACTTTTGAGGCTGATAAGTTGCGAAGAGTGACGGTGCTACAAGGCAAGGTTCGCTCACTTAAAGGCGATTTTGAAAAGAAAATTGTGGAAACAGGTCAAACGGCTTTTGCGCTTCATCAGCAAGAGCAAATTACAGGTCCGGAGTCACTGAGACAAGCCTGTGCCCAATTGGCAAGTATCCAGACTCAGATTACGCTCATTGAGCAACAGATTGAGGAAATTCGTGCCGAAACGTTTGAGGGGCCTCAGGCCAAGCCACAGTACGGCCGTGTCTGTCCAAATGGTCACGGGGCAATTCCTACACAAGATAATTTTTGCCAGGTATGCGGAGCAAAGGCGATTGAAGTGCCGCCGCCAGGCAGCGTGCTTTGCCCAAACTGCGGTGCTTCTTTAGCACTAGGAGCTCGCTTCTGTGCTGAGTGTGGCCACGAAGTAAAGCAGATGCCACCGCTGGCTGGTCCGTCTGGGAAAGCGTGTGCTAACTGCGGGGCGCTGCTGTTACCCGACTCAACTTTTTGTACCGAGTGTGGCCACCAGGTAGTCGCTGCTTCTCCTCAGCCCACGCCAGATGAAAGTGTTGCAGAGGATATTAAATCCGCCGGGTTGCCTGAGGATATTGACCAAGAGAGTTCCCAGACAGAGCTAGAAGGGATTGAAACAGAAGTGCTGGAAACGCTCCAAGTAGAAGATGTTGTTTTTGGGAGTGAAGTGGCAGAAACGGCCATATCACCTAAACCCGAAGAAACAGCTACTGGTAACTGCCCGGTGTGTGAGGCGCCGCTGGTGCTGGATGCCCTATTTTGCACTGAATGCGGCCACCGGTTTGGTCAAAAGGATGGCAAATCATGAGCGAACGAGAAGGATACGTACCTCCGGAAGCACGGCAGGAGACCGAGGCTAAGGAGAAGCTGGATAAACCGCAACTCAGCCCTGAAACAGTGTCAAACATCCAGCACGGCCCGCCTGAAAGCAAGCATTTTTCTCAAGGTGCAAACACAGAGATAAGTCACTTTTTGGATGTTGAAGGTATCCCAATTAATCACGAGAGGAAGCCCCGTCAGGTTAATCCAGAAAAGCAGCCGGAGATTGAACCAGGACTTCACGGCAAGCCAATCACCAGAGATGATCCAACCAAAACTTGTGGCGATAGCATCAATGTCCCGGTTACGGATGATCCGGCAGCGGAAGATACGGCCACGAATGAGGAGGACAGTTGATGTCTGGCGATATGATTGTGCGCGAATCAGCGTCTTTGGCTAAAACGGCCGTTAAAGAAAGTGCCCATGTGGTAAAAAAGGCATGGTCCATTATGGACGCCGCCTCAGAAAAAACCCACCCTGGCGATTACCTCTCACCTAAAGCCATTCAAAGCATCCAGGGAAAGCAGTCGTAGAAACCGTTAATTATTTACTGTTAGCTGCCAGTTAACCGCTATTGTGAATACAGGAGTGATAAAAATGAATTTAAGCCGGACCGCCTTAATCTTGGTAAGTTTAGCTATAGTTTTAACCGGATGTGTATCCGATAGTGCGATGTTTCGGGGAAACCTTGAGCGAACAGGAGTATACGCAGGCGATGGACCGAATCAGCTTAGCGAGCTCATTTGGAAGTTCGAGACGAATGGACGAATTTCATCGTCCCCCGCTATTGCAGACGGAAGAGCATATTTTGGAAGTGAGGATGGTCACCTTTATGCAGTAGATATTGAGACCGGGCAGGAAATTTGGGGTTTCTTAACCGGCGATGGAGTTTATTCTTCTCCGGTCATCTCGAATGAAGTAGTGTATTTTGGGAGTGATGATGGCTACCTTTATGCGGTGGACGCTGATTCTGGACAAGAAATTTGGAATTTCCTGACAGGTGATGCCATTTGGTCTTCTCCGGCTATTTCTAATGGTGTAGTTTATTTTGGGAGCAATGATGGCCATCTCTATGCAGTTGACGCTGAATCTGGAAAAGAGGAATGGAGGTTTGAGACTCGTCAAGCCGTTATTTCGTCCCCGGCGATCTTGGACGGAGCTGTGTATTTCGGGAGCGATGATGCTTACCTTTATGCAGTGGATATTGAGAGAGGGCAGGAAATCTGGAAGTTTAGGACTCAAAGAAATTCTTCTCCATACAGTGTTTTATCTTCTCCTGCGATCTCTAATGGAGTGATATATTTCGGAAGTTCAGCAGACGCAGGAGGGGCGCATGGCTTTCTCTATGCGGTTGACATTGTGTCTGGGCAAGAGATATGGAAGTTCGAGACCAATGACAGGTATCTCAGTACACCGACCATCTCAGAGGGGGCAGTATATTTTGGGAGTGATGACCATTTCTATGCACTAGACCTTGAAACTGGTCAGGAAAAATGGAGTTTTGAGAACGCGGTTGTTTCCTCGCCAGCCGTCTTTGGTGAGGTAGTATATTTTGGGAGTTGGGACTCCCATCTATATGGAGTGGATATTGAAGCGGGCCAGGTAAGATGGAAGTTCCAAGCTGAGGATGCTGTTACTTCCTCTCCAGCTATTTCAAACGGAGTGATATATTTTGGAAGTTACGATGGTTATCTCTATGCGGTCAGATAGCATTGGCTGCTTCAACTGTTAGGCTGTAGCCAATGACCACATGCCTGACCACTTGATAGCTAGCCAGTACGGCGCGGCCAGTTTTAGCCCAAGGAGGTGGAAACGTGTTTTGTCCAAATTGTGGAACTCAGAATCCAGACACGAGTAAGTTTTGTAGCAGTTGTGGTAACGCCTTGCAGTCAACAACGACGCTGGACAAACGGCCGTTTCCCCAGCCTGCTACCCATTATGTATCTCCCAAGCCAGCCAATCCATTAGCGTCCGCCGCCACAACAGGAGGGTTAACTGGCATGGCTGGCGGGGCACTTATCCTCATAGGCTGGTTGCTAGGTGGGGGCCTCCCAATCCTTAGCCTCATTTTCGCTGGGGGTGTGCTGACTGGCAGCCTGGCCGGTGATGACATCGGGGCATTATTTGTACTGCTAGCACTAATCTTGGCGGGTGTGGTGGTTTACGTGCCCATAACAGGGCTCCTGTGTGCACGTACAGGGACAAATCTGTTTGAGCTCCGAGCTTATAGGGGTCAAACCGAAATAGGTATGGCCAAAGGAGAACTGCAACTATTACGTAGTCGAGCAACAACTATCCTAATAATGATGTTTTTGATGGTTGCGTTTGTCTCCATTATTCCTTTTATTGGCCAGGCTCTGTTAGGTCGAGGATATTGGCTGATGGTGATTGGAGCTGTCATAACTTTTTTGGGCGCGTTATTTGCTCGTTCGCAGATTGGCCCAGAGATTGTAGCCACAGCTCCAAAACCAAAAAAGCGTGAGCTTAACGAGGAAGAAAGACAGGTGTTATGGTTGCTGGCCGAAGGACTTTCTCTCACGGAAATTGCTGAACGATTGAATATCTCACATGCTTCCATCCAATCATTGAAATTGTCCTTATTGCATCATTTTGGTGCGGAGGATACGGCCCTATTGATCAAACGGGCTCGCGCTCAGGGAATGCTCCCACCCGCCTAGCCAATTGCCTGGAACTGCAGGATATAAATTCGCGAAACACCGGGGTCACCAACCCGGTTTATATACTCATAAACACTGCAAGTACTTGTTTCCGCAAGCTGAGCGACCATAAATTTGAGTGAACAAGGTAAGCAATGCGTAATAAATTGATACTGATACTGGCAATCGGACTCCTGACCTTATGGATGTTTATTGAGGCACCACTAGGGATAGATGCACAAAGTGCACCAGAGCCCATAGCCCAAAGCGTGGAGTTGTTAGGGCAAATTGGGGGCGTTTCCCGTGCTATCTCTGTTCAAGGAGATACTGCTTACTTGGGCGTGGGTCCACGTATAGTGATTTTGAATGTTGCCGATCCAACGCAACCATTACATATTGGCCAAACACCAATCCTCCCTTACATAGTGAACGATGTCTGGGCAAAGGGCAACTATATTTACGTCGCTGCTGGAAAGGGTATCCCACGTTCATCTGGGTATGATGTTGGAGACGGCAATGGTGGCCTGTACATTTTTGATGTTAGTAATCCTGCCACGCCAGTCGAGGTTGGCAAGTATAGCACAACAAACCCGGTTTTTAGTGTAATGGTTGTCGGAAACTTTGCCTACACCGCTAACGGGCAGGGAGGTTTGCGTCTCATAGACATCCACGACCCAACCTTGCCAGCCGAGATTAGTTTCCAAAATATAGGTGGGAGTGCACAAAATGCAGCTGTGGATGGCAGCATTGCTTATGTTGCTGACGACCAATTTTTACGACTTGTCGATGTTAGTAATCCAGCCTCGCCTGTTGAATTAGGCAGCATTCCCTCGCTCGCCTGGAGCGTGGAAATAGTTGGGCATTTTGCCTTTGTAACGGGCGGAGGCGGCGGTTTACAAATTATTGATGTGACTAACCCTGAAACGCCCATAAAGATTGTCGACTATGGTAGGTGGCAAGACCCCTCTCTTGGAGTAATTGTAAAAGAGAATATTGCATATGTCATTGGCGAAGACGGGCGGCTCCGCCTCTTTGACGTGAGCGATCCTGGATCTCCTACTGATCTTGGTAAATATGAAATGGTGGGAAGTGCTGAGGATATAACTATTGTCGAAAAAATTGTCTATATCGCTGATGGCGGCGGTGGTTTGCGTTTGATTGATGTAAGCGATCCAACTGCGCCAGTCGAAGTTGGCTTCTTTGATACATTGGGGAGTGCTGAAGAAATAGCTGTAAACGGAAATATTGTTTACATTACTGATGGAGGTAGCTTTCCAGGCTTTGTAGCCGGGGGTGGAGGGATTCGTTTAATTGATATCAGCGATCCAGTTGCGGTGGCTGAAATTGGTTATTTTGATACCTCCCATATGGCTAGGGATATAGAGGTTGTTGAGGACATTGCTTACGTTGCTGACTGGGGAGTTGATTTACGCCTTGTTGATGTCAGTGATCCTGCAAATCCCACTCAACTTGGCTCTTTTGACAATGTAGTACATCTGGCTAATGATTTAGCTGTCGTCGGTAACGTTGTTTATATCGCTGGTGGTGGTGGCTTGCGGCTTGTTGATGTTAGTAATCCACAATCTCCATCAGAGATGGATTTCGTAAGTCCATCCCATGGGGAACCTTATACTATCAGTTTTGCAAATGACACGGCCTATTTGATAGACACACTTGGCCTGCATCTGATAGATATCACAAATCCAGCAGAAATAAAAGAATATGGCTTCTACCAAACAACATATCTAGGTCATGTTGCAGCTCATGAAAACATTGTTTATGTTTTCGAAGATTACGGTGACCTACATGTCATCGATATAACAGACCCAACAACACCTGTGGAAATCAGTTCTATTGAGACATCGTCTTACTCACATTTAAATGATGTAGCTCTAGTTGGCAACACTGCCTATATTGCTGATGGAAGAGACGGATTACGTATTATTAGCCTGGCAGATCAGGTTGTCACCGAGGTAGCTTACTTTGAGACCATGGATTTTGCCTCTAGTGTTGCTGTAGTTGACAATCTCATTTTTGTGGCTGATGAACAGGGAGGGCTTATTATCTTGCGTCAGATTGGAGATAATAATGATGTTCCTAAAGATAATCTGTCAATAACGCCATCAGCTGAAATCTCCACATCCGATATTTCACCAACTGGTACCACGGAAGCTCAGTTAGTGGATGAGTCATCAGAAATATCTGCTCTGATCAAAGATTTAGAAAGTGAAAACGAAACAATTTCATCGCCTGCAGACACAAATACGGCATCTCAGGTCGCTAACTGGATGCCTCTTGCATTAGTTGGATTGGTTGGGGTATTAACTGTTGGTGGCATTTTAGTGTGGCGACGCTGGAGTACAATTTCAGCCGAACCTTCTTCTTCTAATACTTGTCCTCATTGTGGTATATCTAATCCATCACACGGTCGTTTCTGCAAACGGTGCGGTCGTCAACTTAATGAAACCAGTCGTTAATCTTGCACAAAATGTGCATACAAGGAGAAAAATTATGATTACCTGTCCCAATTGTCAAACGCAGAATGAATCGGGCAGTCGTTTTTGCATTAGCTGCGGCCATGATTTAAGCAATGAAGCGGCAGGAGGCGGTACGGCCGTTGCCCATACCGGCTTTTACCGCCGCCGCCTGGGCGTATCTATTGGCCAGACAGTGATTGCCCTGCTGCTGGTGTGGCTACTGCGTTCCGTTTTTGTGAATTTATCTTTTGTCGAAGGCTTGACCCTGCCCGATGTGCCATTTACTGTCGCCCAGATCATAACCTTTATCGTCTACCTGATCGCGTTCTTCCTGTTGGTCAACTTTGTCAATACCTTGCGCTCTCACTGGCCGAATGCCTACCCGCGCCTGGCTGCCCTGACGCCGGCACTGACGGTAGTTATATACGTGATGCTTATTTCTCTAGCCTATCGCGCCTTGCTGCCTGTCATTATCGATCTGGCTGACGATCCGAGCGACTTCGTTCTAGTGTTGCGCGTTATTTTGACCGTTCTGGCGCTGGCGCTGCTAGGTTGGGCCGGCAAAGTAATTTACGATGCCCTACCCGGCTGGCTGGCTGGCATCCGGTTGGGTGCAACCCAGGGGGAAAGCGGTGAAGTCGCCTGTCTCAACTGCGGCCGTTTGAATACGGCCGCCATGCATTTTTGTGGGCATTGTGGACACGAATTAACGACGCAAGAGGTGACCAAACCTGAAAATGAGTCATGACCGCCAGCAATTTTGCGCCTTTTGCGGGCAACCAAATACTGACGAGGCTAGATTTTGCGGCAATTGCGGCCGGTCATTAGCTCAGACTTCCCCGATAGAGGGCAGGCAACGCGGCCTGATAGCTCTGGCTGTGTACGGGGTCGTAATTGTCATTCTCTTGCTGGTCGCCTGGCTTTGGCTGAAGCCCACATTGCAGCTTCCAGAAACAGGTGTACTTGCCAATACCGGAAGTAATGAAGTGGAACCGGAAATAGATCCAATTCGAGATACGTCAACGGCCGTTGCCGCCGTTACCGCAACCATCACGCTCACACCTGAGCCTTCAGAAACAGCACCGCCTACTTCCACTTTACGGCCCACCAGCACAATAGTACCCACAATGACCACAACCCCCATTCCGTCGCCGACAACGCCGCCTTCACCAACACCCTGGCCGCCTGAGATCGTCTTCCAATCAAACCGAGATGGGGACTTCGAAATTTACATCATGCACGCCGACGGCAGCAACCAACGCCAGTTGACTTTTAACAACGTGGCCGACCAGTTTCCTCGCGTATCGCCTGACGATGCCAGGATTGTGTTTGAGTCAGAACGAGACGGTAACCCGGAAATCTACGTGATGAATCGGGATGGCAGTCAGCAAACGCGCTTGACTGCTAATCCGGCCAACGATCGGTTGCCGGCCTGGTCACCGGACGGAAATCAAATCACCTTTCAATCGTTTCGAACCGGTAATGCCGAAATATATGTGATGAATGCGGATGGTAGTGATGTACGCCGAGTTACGACTACTGGAGCCATCGAAGGACATACAAGCTGGTCGGCAAACAACCTGTTGGTTTTTAACGCTAGTGAGCCCAACCAAAACTATTGGCAAATTTATACTTCCGATCTTGCTGGCAATAATCGGCAAAAGCTGACAAACACCAGAATTGACGAATGGTCTCCTGAATGGTCGCCAGACGGTACGCAAATTTTGTTTCTTTCTGAGCGGGACAGCAGCGTTAACTCCGGTATTTATATGATGGAGGCTGATGGAAGCAACGTTCGCTTGCTTTACAATAGCCCTACAGAAGAATGGGGACCTGCTTGGTCGGCTGACGGCAACCAAATTGTGTTTACCGTTGATCAGCCTGATGGTACAGCCGATATCTATATTATGAATGCAGACGGCTCCAATGTGCGACAGTTGATTGAACGTGGTGGTTACCCGTCCTGGGCCCAATCGCTAACGGCCAGTACTACGAATGTTTCGTCTGGTCCGAATCGAATATTGCGCCTCACAGAGCCTTATATGACAGGCGAAGACGTTACCCAACTGCAGCAAAGATTGTTCGATTTAGGATATACCTTGGTTGGCGAGATTGACGGAATCTTTGGCCCGCTTACTGAAGCGGCTGTAAAAGAATATCAGGCCAACAACAATCTAGAAGTGGATGGCATTGTTGGACCTGACACCTGGACGAAATTGTTTGAGACAGGAGAATAAGCTTCATGTTTTGTTCCCATTGCGGTCAGCAATTATCAGCCGAAGCAGTTTATTGCGGTCACTGCGGGCTGCAGTTAAAAGAGCAATCAACCCCTATTCACTCTGCCCCACGGCGCCGTGCCTTCCTGGCCTTAGGGGTTTATTTGTTTGTCATTGTATTGCTCGGTGCACCTACTGCCTGGTATTTTCTACGTCCCAACAGTGAGACAATCAACACAATCGCAATTGAAACGAAAGATACAAGTACTCCTGTTCAGCAAACAGAAACAGTAACTGTTGCAATAGAAACACCAACCTCGATCTCATCATCAACGCCTACTGCTATCGTCGTAACGGCGTTAGATTTGCCTACTTTGTTGCCGACCTTAACATTGACACCATTGAACACATCAACCCCTATGGCAACCCCATTACCGACCCTGACCTCTTCACCAACACAAATTCCCTGGGGTGTGGCGGGTTTTGGAAAAAATCAGTTGTTGTATGCGACCGATGAGGGAGGACAATGGTCGATTCGTGTGCTTGATGTAGATAGTGGCCAGAATATGCCACTCTTAGACGATAATGTAAACGATAACTCAGGTGCGGTTTGGTCGCCAAACGGACGGCAAATTGCGTTTCATTCGCAGCGTAATGGGAATTGGGATATTTATTTGATGGATGTAACGGGTGATAATGTCCGCCGGCTAACAACCCACGAAAGTAGCGACCTTTTTCCGACCTGGTCACCTGATGGTACCCAGCTAGCCTTCCATAGCACGAGAAATGGCAATTACGATTTATATATTATTGATATTTCGAGCAACAATCTGCGTCAAGTAACCAGCACTGGTAATTTAGAAGCATCTCCAAGTTGGTCGCCTGATGGGATGAAACTGGCTTTTGAGGCCAGGTACAATGGAAATTCAGATATTTATTTACTCGATCTATCCGATTTGAGTACACAGAAAGTGGTTGATCTTGGGGGAAACGAGGAGAACGCCGCCTGGTCGCCAGATGGAACAAAAATAGCGTTTTCATCCGACCAGGATGGAGATTATGAGATATATGTAATCAACGTTGAGGGAGATAACCTTCTTCAGTTAACCTCTAATAACATAAATGACCTTTTCCCCACTTGGTCAGCTGACGGCACCCAAATCATTTATGAATCTTGGCAAGATGGTGTAGGTATTTTTATCATAAATGCCGACGGGTTAGAACAGCGACCATTATTTCAAGAATATAATCAACAGCGTTTTCCCGACTTGTTATGGTTGAATGAAAAATAACCAGGTAAGATGCGATTTCAATTGTGACAGCGAGATTCATCAACAGAGGTAGGGTTTGCTGGAAACAAAGCAAGAAATGTGATATGCCGACACGTGTGACCTGCTGAAAACTGTAATTAGTGCATACTACTGAAACGGTTCATTCAGTGATACCCACTGAACAGGTATCACAAGCAGAATCATATCCAAACGAAAGTTTCATCCAGCGTGTTGGCGATAACAATAAAGAAAAATGCCGTCCACCTCAGGAGGGTTGGGTGGACGGCGGGTCGGGTAAAACCTGAAAGCAAGCGGAGGGGGGGTGGTATAACCCTGGTCCAGTCAAGCTTGTTCCAGTCGCGTTTCTCTCGTGCCAGTTTGGGGGAGGAGTTCTTTGCTTGCTTTCTTAAAACTTAACCGGATTAGGAAAAAGAATACCATAAATGATGTCTTAAAGACAACTACTTATTTGTTGCCATTTAGCTTACGCAAACATGTGCATGAGAAGCGCTGCTGTGCTGCATGGATAAGGGTGCGACTTCTGTCCGAACGAGCTGGTGCAACTCTGACTCGGAAAAACCAAAGTCACGCTGTCGGAGCCATTTGCCAAGCCAGCGAGGTGGCGAGGTTTGCTGCTTTAGCTGGGCTGACTGGATACTGGATATTCGATTTATGCTGGCGGACAACGGCCGTATTCGCCTTCACCAACAGGCAGAAAAAACGACAGGCACGGAATGAGCTGAAATTCCCTAGCCCGGCTAATAGCTAATCAGCAGTATAATCAACGCGTAAGAGCTACTGGAAAACAGAGTATTGCGAGGCGAGTTTGGCAATACGCGAACAGGAGGACGCTGTGACACCTCATGATGAAACCAGCAGCGTCAATAACTGGGCTTTATTAAACTCAGCCTCAGCTCCCGAGTCGATGATAAACGACCCAACATCTTCCATCACCAGTGACCAGTTCAGGGGTAATATCTTCTCCCTGACAACCATTCGCCAACTGGCTGGGGTGATGGGGTTATCATGCCAGCCGCCCTGCTGCAAGCAGTTATTAAGATAGACCAGATTTGGTTCTGGCCAGCTTACTTGACTCAGATACCACCACAGGTCATAAATATCCCGCCCTTTGAGATAGTCCCGCTGCAAAATCGCGCTCAGTTTACCAGCAAAGAGAGTCGGGGGATCATGGTGCTGCAAATTGAGGGGAACATGACGGGTCAAGGGGGTGGCCATCAGGCCCGCCTGCGCTGGCGGATTGGTATCAACTTCAACTTTCACCGCTAGTACCTCTTCAGCATATCCCGACAAACCAAGCTCGTGCAACAGGCCCCGAAAACGAACAAAGGCCTTATGAACAGGCCGCTTCACGTTCAGCTTCACATCAACAACATAGGCTTCGGCGGAAAGGTCACGCACAATTTGTTCTAAATAGGTGCGAAAATCATATGTTTCCGGATGTCGCTCCAGAGCAAAATCAAGGTCTTCAGAATACCGCGGAATGTCATAGAGAAAACGCAAGCTTGTGCCGCCATGAAAGGCCAACGTTTGCATGGCACCGGCCCGCTGCAAACTTTGCAACGTACGGGCCTGCAAATATTCACGAACGAGATGAACAGCGACCAGTGGGGTTGGTGCCGGCGCAATGAGGGTACGCAAATATGCTTTCATAGTGGCTCGTATTCTTCGGCTTCGCGGTGGGCAATGGCTTCAATGATGCTAGCCGCCCGTTTTAGCTTGGGTTTGCCGGCTCGTTCAGCCAATCGATGCAGCCTTTTAAGATCAAGAATGTCGAGATTCTGCAGGCGCAAAGACTCGATATATTCTCTGGAATCTCCCTGGGGGCGAAAGTGAATGAGATCGAGCAGTGCCTTTTCCGGCGTGGCCACATAAGCATATTCGTTATTCACTAACAGGCGGTACTCAATGCCATAGAACAGGGATGAATGAATGTGCCGGTAAGAAAAACGGCCGAACTTATTATCATACTCACCTGGCCGCTGGGTCGTGACGCTGGTAACAACCACTACGTGCTCCGGGATGAGATGATAATAAGCCAGGGCCATTTGTAGGCTGACATAGGAACCCGGCACAAGGTGGTTGGCCACTACAAATGGGTGCGGATTTTGATCAGGAAACGCATAAATCCCGCGCCGCAGTTGAATAACTTTCTTTTCTCTGGTCCAATCACTCAGCTGCCGTTGGGCTTGATGATGCGTGACATCGCCTGTTAGAAGCAGCGAGGTTTCAAACAGGGGCTGGTCTTGAACAATATGCTCTAATTGTTGCCATCTCATAAGGCCAATTATGGCAGAAATCGTTAGTTATTGCAACGGTTTAGAGCGTTCGCTAGTTATGGGAATTACCGCTGTATAACCCTGCGTTAATGTAGCGTACCTTGGCAAAAAACTTTGGCCACTATGGCTGGTGGTATGGGGAAAATTATCATAGAGATCGAATTGTATGGTTGACTTTAAATCGCTGAACTGACGCTAGCCGTACAGGTGGATAAAGTGGTTGTCTCCGCTCTCGTCTGGGCAGGACACAACTCGACCAGTTGTGCGAGAAAACATTTCTGCCTTGTTACCAACACCTGTAGAATCCCAGCCACGTAGTATAATTTTAAACATAATGGAGTGTGACACCTGAAAGCCAATCAAGCACTTGATAATCAGACGAGGATAACGATATGTCTAAAAAAAAAACCTACGAACAATGGATGTTGATAAATTCCAGTTGTTAGTTGATGAATTCATTGACCGCGAATCCCAGGAAATGGGGGAAATGCCCGCTTCCATCTTCTTTGAGCTGCTGTTTGATATGATGGCTGAAGGTGAGACTAAAACGGTTGAAGCTAAGGGCGAGATTGTCAAAAGGAAACCAGACTTAAAAACTCACACAGATTAATCCCCGATGCCTGATCCTTTGATGCGCTGTTCTGGAAAAACATGGCGACGAAAGAAACAAAAAAAACAGTTGTTCAAACCGAAATCCCTGACAGACTGCTGGTGCAGGCGCAAACTCTCGTAGCGACGGGTTTGTTTCGCGATCTAAACGAACTGATGCTGGATGCTTTACGTCGCTTTCTTGAGTCCCATCAGGCCGATTTGATGGAAGCGTTTATTCGCCAGGATGTTGAATGGGGTTTGACCGGGGAGGAACCTCATTTTGGTGCGGACACATTTGATGAGGGCATAAACTCGTAATGCTGAAATCTAAGACACTTGCCCAGGTTACGCATGTGAAGAAGTTCTCTCCGATATGCTGTCGATATTTTGCCAAAAGTGCTTCATCGCGTCGGTTTTGAGCGGCCAGGTACACTTCTGTTCCCCACAGATGCCAACCGGATCGTCACCGCATTCGTTGAGCAATACAATCACCATCGGCTCCATTCTGCGATTGGCTACATCACACCTGTGGACAAACTGAATCATCGGGAAGCCGAGATCTTTGACCAACGCCGCCATAAATTGGCCCAAGCGCGTACACAGCCCAAGCTATATTGATAGGGGCCGAAAGCCGCCAATAGTGACTTGTTTTTTACAACACGTCTCCATTTCCGTCTAAACGATAACAGCTCAATGCAACCACACCATCAGTTCTTTTTCAGCGTGGGAAACTAAGGACAGCGCATGATTCTTTAGACAGCGACGATTTGACCGAGGATCAATTTCTCCATGTCGGGCTAACAGTGCATCTAAAACTTCAAGAGAATCAGATTCTTGCCAGCCTGGGATGATTGGTACGGCAGCAATTTGACCCGTCCACCACTCAGGGGATCCCCATGCCACTGGCAGGCCAGAGTCAATTTGAAAAGTAGCCCCTCGATGGGTAAATACCAACCCTCCTTTCGCTTGAGCTCGGGTGAGATGACGTCCTACAAATTGAGGCTTTTTGACCTGAAGTGTTTTATTGACATCTCCGACAGCCCGCCGCCACTGTTCACCTGGCGGCTGGGACACGGGCCTGGGCTCGGTTACCTTTATTGCCCCTGGCTTATAATAGGTCCTTTCACGGGACCATTTTCCCGCCCGCCAACGAATCGTTCCATTCCAATATTTAACTTCAAATACCCAGATCCCTTTTGGCCCCACAAGCGTGACATCAACATCCTCACCATGGCGCTGTTGTATTCCGGATAAAAGGTAGTAGGAATCATCCAGACTACTTTGAAGTTCGTAAATAAAGCGGCGCTCGCCTTCATCACCATCTTTAATAATGGGTGGTAGCTTGCCCCGGATGGCCGCTTTCCATTTGGGCAAGACGGGTGAGATCAGGCGAGAGTTGAAGGGATCAGCTGGCGGGCTCGGCTTGGGCTGGAGAAGCTGCAAAATCCAGTAGAAAAATATCCCTCCACCCATGAGAAAGGCAACCACTAGCAGAAGCCAGCCGATTAACCGGCCATAATCAGAAAATCGCTCAAAAATGTTGGCAAGCAAAAAGAAAAAGACGCCGCCCGCTACGATTCCCAGTGAATAAGCTACGCCTGTCAAAATCTCCCGCTTCGTCACCAACCGCCGTTTTTTGCGCGCTTCAAGTTCTGTCAAGAAGCGTTGTTGGCGGCGCTCAAAGGCTTTCTTCAACTGTGGCCGCCACTGTTTGAGGAGCTGGCTTTCGGCCTGATTGGCCACCTGATAACCTTCAAACAGGTTGGATGCGTTTACGTCCACTATTATCATTTTCAACCATCCCGGTGTCTTGAAGCTTCAGAGTTAAATCTAAGCTCTGTGCTTACTCTGTGCCTTTAAAGAAGAATATGAGTTACAAATTCGCGCCGCACAAATCGTTGCTCTTAATTGCGCGGTATTATCATCTTAAGCCTTTCATCATATCTATGGTTGCCAGGAAGGATTCTGGCCAATAGCGACAGGTTGATTGGTATATTCACCCTCCCCAAAAGAAAGGACGTACAGCCAAGGCGGGCCAGATTCAATCGGTTTCCACTGGGCATCTGGGGCCTGTGCCAAACAGGAGCGGAAAACCAGATGCTTGCCGTCATTTGACCAATCGGGTTCAAGGCCGGGAACAAGGGTTTCACGCGTATTGGCCTGCCAATCCCAAATCTGCAGCGGATAAATTTCAAAGGAGTCAATTAAGCCGCAGCTAACTGACCACACATCCTGTCCAGCAGAACCACACCCTGCTCCTTGGGCAATAACCAACTGATTCCCATCTGGAGAAAACGCCAATTCATAAAACGATTCCTGTTCAAAAGCAAAGGAACGGCCGTCCCCTGTAGTCAAATCGGTTACATTCACATAGGTAGTGTACATGCCACATCCGGCGTGAAAGGAACCATAGTTGACTAGCCGCCGCCCGTCGTGTGACAGGAGCAGCTGTTCGCCGCCATTGGTAAAGTTTGAGCCATCAAAAGGATCGAACCGTAGCGTCTCGTTATTAAATCGGAATAGGCGGTGTGAACAGCCAACCGAACCACAATCCCACAGATGAGCAGCTGTGCCAATTAGGCTGCTATCGGCCAAGAAAATACCCTGCCCTGTATAAGCCGGACTGCCGGGCTCAGCGACATCTGGCCAAGTTGCTCCCCAGGTCTGTGGATCAACGATATGCTTGGCGCTTACCGGTTGGCCATTTGCCATCTGAACAAGCCACCACTCGTCTTGCATTACGAGGATCTGTTTTTGATCTGGCGACCAGATCAAGGTAGGCGTTTTGTAGATGCTCCTCTGCCGGGGCTCCAATGAAAAACACGTAGGAGTCATGCCAGCGGATGCTAAAACAATACACAATTCGTTCCCAGTGTATATTGCAACGGACTGGCCGTCCGGAGACCAGGCAAACGCCTGAATGTTACCGGATGACGAAACTTGAAGCTCTCGGTTCATTGTGAAATCAAAAAACCAAAGATTGCCCTGACGCAAATAGGCCAGGGTTGGATAGGGAGCAGGATTTGACGTTGGAGACACTGCAACCGGATTAGAAGGAGAAGCCCTTTCTGGAGTAGGAATTGACTGGTTAAGAGCAGATGATATTTTTTCAACAGGAGCAGGATCTGAGTTAGCAGCAGGTATACACCCCGCAATTAAGCCCAATAATGCCAGGTAAAAGATAAGCCGGATAGCTTTAGCAGGGTTCATGTTTACCACTTCCTTGATTATGATGTGCGACCCAGGTGCTGGCGGACCCACGAGAAGCGTATCACAAACGCATTACCCAAAACTGACAGGAGCCAAATTAAGGAGCAACAACAAACTATCAAAAAATGACAAAGGCAATACGCAACCGGGAAAATCCCTCACGGTAACTTCTCGGATGTATGAACCTTATCCATCCTTGTTGAACTAACATCACCAGTAGGCAGTTGCTATCCTTTCATTTCTACCGGCGGCTCAGAAAACGACCGTTTTGGGTTTTGTACGGCAAAATTTCTGGGCAAGCGCAATTTGTTGCCTTTTATGCCTACGATTCTGCCACGGCTGCCCGCAACGAGGGTGTCTCCTCAGCAGCCTTCTTAAGCTGGTTCGTATACAATAAAATTAAGCAATGCACTGCAATCTATGAAACAGGAGATTTGACGATCAACTACCCTTCCCCATCACCAACAACATCCCTCACCAAACAACAGCAGGCCGTTGTAAATCACAACAACGGCCCGGCTCTGGTCTTTGCCGTCGCCGGGGCAGGCAAAACGACGGCCATGGTGTATCGCATTGAGCGGCTGGTACGGGAAGGGCACGCCAGGCCCAAACAGATATTGGCCACTTCGTTTGGCAAAGCCAACATCGATGACCTCACGGCTGCCCTGGCTCGCTGGCCCCACTGCGCCCAGGTAGATTGCCGCACGCTTCACAGCCTGGGTTACCTCCTGATAAAAAAAGCCCAGCAGCTGGGACACCTGTCGCACCTGAAGCTAAACAGCCCAGATCAGGACAATGCTTCCCAACGGTTACTGACCCACGCTTTAACGGTTGCCCGACAGCAGGCTGTTGCCTATGTTCGTGAGCTGGACGGGCTGGACCGGCAGGATTTCCTGGATTACGTTGGCGCCTGCAAGGGCAACCTGGCCTATGCAGATCTCACCGCCGTCATGCTGACGAAACCGTTTGCCAACGTGGCGCAGCAAGCGGAAGCGCCCTCAGCCAAGCTGTCCTGGTATCTGGATTTGTACCGTTTGTTTGAAACCGTCCGGCAGCAGGCGGGGGTGGTTACCTATGACGATATGCTGCTAACCGGCTGGGAGGCGCTGGTTCGCTTTCCTGAGCTGCGTACGGCCGTACAATCCCATTACCGCTATGTGCTTGTCGATGAGTTTCAAGACATCAACCGGGCCCAGGCCCAAATCCTCGACCTTCTCACCACGCCTGAGCGAAACTATATGGCCATTGGCGATGATGACCAATGCATCTATGAATGGCGCGGTGCCAGTCCAGCCTACATACTTAAATTCCCCAAGCAGTATTCGGCCACTGTTTACAAAATTGAGAACAATTTCCGCTGTCCCGCTGCACCGCTGGCCCTGGCTAATCGGGTCATTGCCCATAACAGGCAGCGAGCCCCCAAACAGATGGGACTGACCAAAGGATTTGTCGGTGAAACGGCCGTCTTTTTTAGCCAGGATCTGGCGGAGATGAGCCAACAAATCGTCACTCAAATTCAGCAGCTGCTGGCGTCTCATGAGGTAACGGCAAATGAGATAGCTATTCTTGTTCGACTCAACGCCCAAACCCCACCTATTGAGCAGGCGCTTATTACCGCTGGTATTCCATACCGGGTCGGCACCCCCTTTTATGAACGTCGGGAGATCAAGACCCTGATTGATTACGGCCGTTTGGCCTGGTACGAGACGCAATTTAAAACAGGTTCTCCTGTTTTGACCCAGACTGGAGTGGCGGGGCTGGTAGACAGCTGGTATAGCATCTGCAACCAGCCAAAGCGATATATTTCGCGGGATGTGCAGCGGCACATCACCGCCGGAATTCGGCAGCAAACAGAGCCGGTCAGCAGCCTGCTGACGGACCTCAGCCAGCGCGTGTCTGAAGAATGGCTAAAGGATAATTTGTATGAGCTAGCCCAGCTGCTGCGCTGGCTGGCTACCCAACTGGCACAAAAGGCGTATACCGTTCTCCAGGAACTGGTGGACCGGCTGGACTACCTGGAATTTCTGCGGGAAAGCAGCGGGTTTGCCGAAACAGGAGAGGGGCGCGCCGCCAGCGTAGAGGCGTTTATCAACTTTGCCCAAAGGAGCGGATCCCTGCAGACGTTTATGACCGAGATTCGTGACCTCGGTCAGCAGCGAGCCGACCAGACAAATAAAAATCTGGCTGCGATTACCTTATCGACGATTCACCGGGCCAAGGGACTGGAGTGGCCTCACGTCTTTATCCCCCAAATCAATCAGGAAACGCTGCCGTATCTGGGAGGCAACACGCCTAACCTTGAGGAAGAGCGCCGGCTGTTTTATGTAGGACTCACACGCACCAAGTGCAACCTATATCTGCACGCATTAAGGTCACAGCCGCTTTCGGTATTTTTAAAGCAAGGCCGGCATCGGGAAACACTGACAGAGATAAGTGAGGTTACGGCCGTATTAGCCAAACCTCCCGATACCTGGCAGGCGAGTGAAATTGTGTCCCTAATCACCCTGACCGGAAAGCACCAGCTGCTCCCATATTTCGAGAATTGGTGGCCACTCTCGGCAGTCGAACGTGCTGCGGCCGTTTTTCGCATTCATTGGTTTTGGCAATCGTATCAGGCGAGCGGTGACTCACGCCTTGATGGCATGCTCGACAAAGCTTCGGTTCGACCGTGGCTGGCGCTTCAACCAGTGGAAGAGCCGCCTCCTGACGATCTGTTTCCTGGCCTGGACACCTACTTGACCAAACAGGCTAAATCGGGTGCGCGGCAAGAGAAGGTGAGCAGAAACAAGTCGCAGACGGTCAGAAAGCTGCCTGAACTAGAACCAGAGATAGTTCGTCCCGGTATGTGGTTTTTGTGTGATGCTGGCTGGGGCAAAATAGTTGAAATATTGGACATAGTCAGACGGCCGCTGGGAGAGGTGGAGCGCAGCAATATCTTTATTCGCCTGGAGGTGATTTTCCATCCAGATTTGGATCGCCTTCGCGCCGAGGTTGATATCTCGGCCAGACAGATTATTTTCCACAGCGATAAAACCCTTTACGCGTGCGGTAAATGTGATGCGTTTATCTCCACTGATAGCAACCGCATACTGAAAGATCACAATCGTGAAGCCCATGAGGATATAAGCCCGAGCTTGCACCGCTTAAATGGCAATCGGCTGCGTCTTTCCCACTATCGCTTTGCCTTAACCGCGCCGTAAAATAGAAGGAATGGGCAGCCTATTGTAGGCAGCCACAATATTTCAATATAAGTGGACTGGTTATCCTTAGGTCAGCGTGCCACTTTATCAGGTGATTGGGAAACAGTCTCCAAAGATACGTTCAGCATTTAAGTATCACCAGGATTCTAAAATAACGGTTATTACTGACTGTAATTATGGGAAGCGCTTTCGAGGGATTCAGTCAGCGTAAAATAATTTTCGGTCCGTTCCAATGTGTGGAAACCATTCAAGATGAGACGAAACGTCTCCTTCAGGGTAATCCCTGTTACCTGTCCATCAAATACAAATACCTTCTCCACAATTTTGTCCAGCAGCGCTTGCTGTGCTTTTTCTGGGGCATCAGTAATCATACAATCTTTCCAATGAAGTCTGAAATTCCTCATGATATCGCCCGCGGCAAGCAACATATCATAATCCACAGGCCTTAGAGACTCGATTTCCCCTTGCAGAAGGTTCCGCTTGGTAACGTATTCCTGGGGCGTTAAAAATCCCTGCTCCCAACTAAAATCAATGCGTTTCATGGTTTCTTCTGCTAAATCAATGCGCCGGTAAGCTTCTACATGTTCTGGCCTGTCCCGGACAGCCTTTTCTATTTGAGCTTCCCAACCTGTTGGCACAACAATACCGTGTAGCGCCTGTAAGACCTGATCATCAACTGACATAACAGGTACATATTTCTGTTTACAGGGAGGATAGCCACGGTGTCTGGCCCGACAGCGATAATAGGCTTTGTTGTTTGTGTTTCGCCATACAGCTCCCATTTTCCCAAAGTTTGGGTCAACTAATATCTCCGATTTGTTATTTGAACAACGCTGGCAAAAAACATGACTCTTGAGCAGATAAGTGCGCAACGTTGCCGGAGCCCTCTGGCCCTTGAGAAAGGATTGGCGAACCTGCTGACAGCGAGCAAATAACTCATCCGAGATAAACCCCTGGTGTTTACCATCAAACCAATGTTTCCGTTTACGCCCAGACTGTTTTCCCTCGCCTAAGGTACGGCTGTAAATCGTTTCAGCATAGGGCATTCGACCGGTGTAAACGCGGTTTTGTAGCAGGTCCCGAACCGTTTCCTTGCTAATAGGCGGTAAGCCATAACGCAGTTTTTGGATGACCAGCTGCTGATTCAGCCACCAGGCGATATCAAAGTCACTATACTTTCCGGTGGCATACCGCTTAAAAGCGCGTCGCACGACGGCGGCAATGCGCAGAATGATGTACAGGCCAGCTGGCCGTTCAGCCGTGGCGTCAGCAACTTTGACAAGTTCATAGCCCAAAGGCGGAACGCTGCCGTTAAATTCTCCCCGGGCGGCTCGTTGGTACTTGCCCCGTTTGGTTTCGCTGCTGAGGTTCTGCGAATAGAAGGCGGAAAATATGGCTAGCATCTGCTCCATCATCGCGGTGTAGGGTGAGTTGTCTTCGTCTTCTGAGAAACCCTCGACGCAGAATAGTTTCAGTCCATATTTGTGGCGCAGCAGCATTTTGATCATGACGGCCTGATCATGGTGGCGGGCCAAACGATCGAACTTCCAAAACATGATGGCGTCAAATTTTTTGAGTTCGGCTGCGCGGCGGAGATTTTGAAACCCATCTCTTTCCAGACTCCAGCCGCTGCGTGCCTCATCGCTGAAAACCCCAACCAGTTTGCCCTTTCGTTCACTAATGGCGCGGCGACAGCGTGTTTCCTGTGCTTCCAGACTGAGTTCGTTTTGTAGTTCTGAGGAGTATCGGGTGTAAATGGCGAATCTTAATCCCTTGCGGCTTTGATGCTTCATTGTTGTCATCTATGTCGTCGGTCCTTTTACAAATAGGGGGAATAGGCGTATTTGATGTTACTAAAGTGGGGAAATTTCACAATCAAACCAGGCACACCTGGGGCCAGGAATTCCTTCGATGCAAATCCTAAACAGGACCTGAAGGTCACAGATTACCCCGCTTAGGTTGTTTCCCAATTTCTCGATGTTTTTGAAAGGCAGGAGATGGTCAATCACGGCTCGAAGTCAGTCCAATGTTTGGTTGAAGCGAAGGCCGCTCACAACTTGCGAGTCGTGGGTAAAAGACGACGACATCGCGTCTTTATCTAGAAATTAGGAGGAATATCGTCTCGCAATGGTTGTTCAGAATCTATTTAAAGTAACCAGTTCGATACGCTTATCAGCAAAGGCTTGCATTAGATTGTTAAAGTGGTGCCTGTCCCTGGACAAACGTTCTATGTCACGTGTAATCACAGCCTTTATTTCATTCTCATCGCATAAAGCAAATAACTTCTGTAAACCCTGTCTGGATTGATCCAACCCACTAAAACCAGCTTCAGATATTATCTCTATGACTTCGTAGCCATGCGCTCTCGCATATGCCAAACAATCCTCTTTTTGTCTGGAAAGTTGAGCGTCTGACTGTTGATCGGCCGTAGCTGAACGACAATAAATAATTGCGTTACTCATCATTTTGTGACCCTCCTGCATCGGAATATCATTATCAGATCTTAATTGTCCATCCACATCAAGATTTAGACAAAATGCAATCTGGTATGAATTCGACCACCCATAAAGGCTGAACAGCAAATAGCAGTTGCTTTCTTAAGCAGATACATCTTCCACTACTTCCCAGCCAGACTCTCCCTTTTCGATCCGCTTAGCTGCCTGCATTTCCGATAAATATCCACCAATAGTCGATTTCGACCGTCCGATTTCAACAGCCAATTCGGACAATGTCGCGTCCGGTTTCGTTCGGATAATTTTCAACAGTTCCTGCATTACTTCTTGCTTTTTGGTCGTTCGTTGTTGCCGAGCCCGTCCGATTGTGTCAGATTCGGACGGTTTTGAGACGGTTTTCCCGTTCGAGTGATTTTTAATGTCGCTTTTCAATTGGCCCTTTTGTTCGACCAATCGTCCAATTTCTCCTTCCAATTTTTCAATGTTCTCCGTACGGTCCCGAACGATCCCGTCCAACTCGGATTCCCTTTTCCGTATTTCCCGAACAATTTCATCCAGGCTGTTTTGTGTCTCCAATCGAACGGCCGTTTCCTTCAACTGGGCCAACAGCAGCTCAAAAGAGAGAAACAAAGCCACCGGCGGAATGGCGGCCAGGAACTGGGCAAGCAACTCCTGTTGGGCATGGATGATGTTCAATACCACACTCAACAGGGTAAAAACCGAAACCAGCACCCAGGGATACATGGTCCGCTCTTGCACGAGGTTGGCCCGCAGCACACTCAGGCTAAAAACGATGATAGCGCCGTCAATGATGGCGGGATACAGCCAGGCGATCTCCTGGGCAACACCGATCTGAACGGCTAAGTCCTTCAGAGATTCAAAGGACAGGAAGAAGGCGCTGCCGGCCAGAAACAGGACTAGCAACCCTGACAAAAGGGAAATAAGGTGGTTAATCCGCTGCATGCGTCACCTCTGTTTTCTCTGGAAAAATGGGGAAAGTCAGGCTGAAAGAGAAATTCGGTTTGGTTTGATATTTGTGGGTTTAATATTGCCATTTTGGTAGCAATTTTGGTGCGCCTGGCCGAGCCTTTTCTTTCGCCGCGCGGGGCCGTCATTTTTGCCCTGGTCGGTATCACCTTCTACACTGTTTTGGTGGGCGCCGATGCTTCCGTGGTGCGGGCGGCGCTGATGGGCGGCATCTACCTGGTGACCAACCGCTGGCTGGGACGGCCGAATTACGCCTTTGCCTCACTCTTCCTGGCCGGGTGGGTGATGACGGCGTTACGGCCGTTTACCCTCTGGGATGTTGGATTTCAGCTCAGTTTTGCTGCTACCCTCAGCCTCATGCTCTACGCCGACCCGTTGACGCAGTGGGCGCGGCGCAGTTTGCAGCGCTGGCTGGCGCGGGAGTGGGTGGAAAAAGTGATGGGTGTCTTGTCTGAAGCCGTTATCCTGACCATTGCCGCGCAAATCTTGACCCTGCCGCTGATGATTGGCTACTTTGGCCAGCTCTCTCTTGTCAGCCTGTTGGCCAACGCCCTGATTTTGCCTGTGCAGCCCGCGGTGATGATCTGGGGCGGGCTGGCCACGCTGGTGGGGTTGGTGGTCCCGGCGGTGGGGCAGCTCCTGGCCTGGGTTGCCTGGCTCTTCCTGGGCTACACCATCTGGCTGGTGCGCCTGTTTGCTGCCGTGCCCGGTGCGGCCGTTCCGCTCACCGTCTCTTCAGCAGGCGTGTTAGGCATCTATGGCGTGATTTTGGGTTTGACCTGGCTCAGTAAGCAGCCTGACGAGACGCGGGCCAGAATTTGGACGGCCGTTCGGCAAAACATGACGCAGCGGTTGGCGGTGGGGACGGCGGGAGTGACGGCCGTTCTTGTCTTCAGCTGGGGCCTGACCCAGCCCGATGGCCAGCTGCACATCGTTTTCTTCAACGTGGGGCAGGGTGATGCCACCTTCATCCAGACGCCCAGCGGGCGGCAAATTCTGGTGGACGGCGGCCTTTACCCCAGCATCCTCAACGATCAGCTGGGACGGCAGATGCCGTTCTGGGACAAGGAAATCGATATGATCGTGGCCACCCATGCCGACGCTGATCATGTTTCCGGGCTGGTTGGCGTGTTTGACCGCTACCAGGTGAACCAGCTGATCACCAACGGCGAGAGCTTTGGCGAATCACCCATCTACGACGAAGTGCTGGCTGCGGCGCAGGCTCAGGCCGCGGAGATTCGGCCAGCGCAGGCCGGGGAAGTGGTTGAATTTGGCGATGGGGTGCGGCTGGAAGTGGTGCATCCCGGTCCGGTGTTGGTCGAGGACAATCGCAACGAAAATTCCGTTTCGATGCGGCTCGTGTATGGCGACTTCACCTTTTTGTTCACTGGGGATGCCGAGCAGGCGGGAGAGGCGGAGATGTTGGCGGCGGGACGGCCGTTATCGGCGCTGGTCTTCAAAGCAGGGCATCACGGCTCTAACTCATCCAGCAGTTGGCCCATGCTGCAGACAGTGCAGCCGCAGATTGTTATCGTGTCTGTCGGGGTAGACAATCGCTTTGGTCACCCGGCGCCGGAGATGCTGGAACGGGCAGCGGCCGTAGGCGCCGTGGTGCTGCGCACCGATGAATTAGGCACGATTCGTGTCACCACCGACGGCACGACTATGGCCTGGCAAGCAGATCCACCCAAATAAGCAAAAAGAGCCGACTTGTTCGTCGGCTCATTGCGTGTTCGTTTGGTTAGTGTGTCGCGTACAGTGGGGAGAATTAAGAGAATTTAATAATAAATTAGAATTTAAGCGGTTTCTAAGGAACCATCAGATGCTCTACCGTTCCACATGCTTTCCAGCATTCCGGTGATCTCTTTCTTTTCTTTTTTAACTTCGTGCAGTTCGGCCAGAGTTTGCTCTAGAGCATCTTCACACAGCTTTAGCTGTACCCGAGCCGATTGTAAACGACGGGTATCTTCGGTGAGCCGCTCATGCAGCATCCGCTCCCGTTTTTCCAGTTCAATACGCTTTGCAATTTCATTACCCACGGCTTATTTCCCTTCCTTACAACTAATAATTACGCAAGTGACAGACTTGGGTGAAATGCTCGGTGCCACTAATTATCAACGAACAAGGTTACATATAGTATTACAGTACTGGTTGATATTATACACCAATCTTAAGGTAGCGGGCGATGGATGAGTGTAAACTAGGCAACAATTTGAGATATTGGGTAACTATCCTACAATTTTGTCTGCCCAATGAGGCGTGGAAGAACGGGAGATGCTGAACTGGATTGCTTATGAGAAGGATGAAACAAATACATGGATTGTGGTGGCTGGGCCTGCTTTGGTTGGTTGTGGTGGCGTGCGCTCAAGAAAATGAGGCCACACCTGCCCCCACGACGGCCGTTACCCCTGCAGCCGATACGGCCGTATCCGCCACGCTCACCCCAACCGATACCCCATCCCCGACCCGTACCCCAGCGCCTACACCGTCTGTCCCCCTCGTCAGTGCTGCCGACCAGCCGCTGACCGATGAGGGTGAGCTGCAAATTGCCAGCGTGGTCTCGCCAGAGGATGGCTGGCTGGTGCTGTACGCCATGGCCGAAGGTGGTTTGGGTGAGGTGCTGGGCTTTACGGCCGTTACCACCGGTCTCAACCAAAACCTCACGCTCACCATTGACCCGCAGCTGGCCACGCCCACCCTGGGCGCGGTGCTGCACAGCGACGCGGGTGAAAGCGGCACGTTTGAATTCCCCGATGGTCCCGATGTGCCCCTGGAATGGGAATCGGCGCAGATTGCCACCACCTTCGACCTGGATTTCCAGCTGTCGGAACCGGTCATTGAGGTGGCCGAGCAGGCGGTGGGTGAGGATGGGGTGGTGCGCGTGGCCAGCGTCTTGCTGCCGCAAGATGGCTGGCTGGCGATTCATGGGCAAGAGGACGGCCGTATCGGTCCACTGCTGGGGGTAGTGCCCCTTACGGCGGGGCGGCACGAGGCGATTACCCTCACCATTCCCTGGCGCGAGGGCACGCCCACCCTGTACGCCGCGCTGTACGCCGACAACGGTGAGCCGCTCCATTTTGACTACCAGGCGGAAGATGAGCCGCTGCTGGCCGGTGACGAGCCGGTCGTGGCCGAGTTCCACGCTACGTTTCCCATAGACATCTTTGTATTGGACCAGCCGCTGGTGGATGGCATGTTTGAAGTGGAGCGGGTGATTAGCAACGGGCCAGGCTGGCTGGTGGCCTACTATGACGACGACGGCGCGCCGGGGCTGATCATTGGCTCGGCGCCGCTGGAAGATGGGTTGAACGAGCGGGTCATGGTGGAGGTGCTGGAATCGGCGGCCACCGACGTGCTGCACCTGCGGCTGCACGAAGATACCGAACCGGGCGATGATTTTGACTTTCCGCGCGTGGATCAGCCGGTGTTGTACGACGGCCGTTTGCCCGGCACGGTCACATTTAGCCTGACGCCGGGCAACTACCTGACTGTGCATGATCAGCCGCTGCCAACTACGGGCACCGCCTCGGCGGTGCTGACGGTGGACCTGGTGGTGGTAAACGTGCCTACCTGGGTGGCTATCGAGGCGGATGAGGATGGGCAGCGCGGGGAGGTGTTGGGCTTTACGGCCGTATCTCCCGGCGTTAACCACGACATCGCCATCTCCATCGACCCGACCCTGGCAACGGACACGCTCTACGTCACCCTCTACCTCAACGCCGGTGAGCCAGATGAATTCGACCCCGACGGCGCCGACGTGCCGCTCCAGCGCAACCGCAGCCCGATTTCGGTGCCGTTTTTCCTCCTGGCGGAGGAGCAATAATCGGTAAACGGTGAGCGGTAATTGGTTAGGCTCAAGCGATTACCGTTCACCACTTACGGATTACCGCTCACTGCTCCCGCACCAGCCCAATCATATCGCCCAGCACGCCCGCGGCCGTCATCTCCACGCCCGCACCTTTGCCGCCGATGAGCAGCGGCTCGTCGCTGTAGTGGCCGGTGCGGAAGCTGATGTACTTCATGTTGGCCAGCGGGCTGTTGGCCGGAATCGGTTTGAGGCCGACAGTGCCACGGCCGTTTTCCAGTTCGGCCACGTAACGCAGCACCTGGTTGTGGGCATGGGCTTCTGCTACGCGCTGCTTCATGGCCGCATCCAGCTGGCTGGCGGCCTGCAAAAATTCCGGCACGGTGAGCCTGGCCAGGTCGGGAGTGTACAGCGATTCCACTTCAATGTCGCTGGCTTCCAGCGGCCATCCGGCCATGCGCCCCAGGATCATCACCTTGCGCATCACGTCCTGCCCGCCCAAATCTTCTCGCGGGTCGGGTTCGGTGTAGCCCTTCGCTTTGGCCTCGGCGATGGTTTGGGAGAGCGGTACCCCGGCATCCAGCTGGGTGCAGATGAAGCCGAGCGTGCCGCTGAGCTGCCCCTCAATCTGGTAAATCGGGTCGTTCACGTCCAGCAAATAGCGCAGCGTGGCAATGACGGGCTGGCCGCCGCCCACGGTGGATTCGTGGCGCAGGCGGGGATGATTGTAGAAGGGTACGGCCGTTTCCCACGGTCCCGCCAATGGTTTTTTGTTGGCCAACACCACGCTGTGCTCCAGGTTCAGCGCCAGCAGAAGGGCCGGTTCCATCCCCTCGGCGGCGGTTACGTCGACAAAAATGGCCGGTCCCAGCCCGGCGCCCGTCACCTGCTGCACCAGCTCGATTTCGCTGGGGCGCACGCGTTCCGTCGGCCGTTCACCGTGGTAAGCCGGGTCCACCGGCAAGCCCTGCCGTTTGGCGGCCACCGTCTCCAGCAGCTCGGCATCGCTGAGGCCGGTAGGGTGCCACAACATCGTCCGGCTGTCGGTGACGGCCACAACATTGAACTGGATTTGATTACGAGTGGCGATGGCGGAATGGCCGTTCACAATCTGCCGCAGCAAAGCCGAACCCACTCCCCCAACACCAAACAAAACGACTGGTACTTCCTTCATCTTTTTTCCTCTTCAATGACTCCAACGAGCTTGCGTAATAAACGAATTGGAACCGACAAGCAAAAATTCGTTAATTTCTTCAATTCGCTGTCGCCTCCCAATAACAAACAAGGGCCCTGTCCGAGAACAGGGCCCTTGCGTGCACCGTAGCGCTACTTGCTCATCCGAGAAGGTAGCGCCACGGTGCGTTTAGATAAATTACTATCCATTAGCACCACCTCCTCATCATAAAGATAGCGGGCCTGTAAAAGCAGCAAACACTTTTACTTTGGCAAATCAATTGATTGGAAATGATGGGCGCATTATGGCATACATAACCAGGTGTGTCAACTTTGGCCAGGTAAAGATCAGAAATTGTTAACGATCCCTTCCCGTTAGAATGTTTGTGCTATAATCTTCGCTTCTAGAAAAAAGACGGATTGTTTCCTATGACTGCCACCACGTTTGTTGTTGTTGATGTAGAAACTACGGGGCTGGACCCACAAACCGACAGCATCATTGAAGTTGCCGCCATCACCTTTCGCGGCAACGATATTTTGGACGAGTTTACCTCGCTGGTGAACCCGCACCGGCCCGTGCCGCCCTTCATCACGCAGCTCACCGGCATCACCCAGGCGATGGTGGACGAAGCACCCACGATGTTCACCCTGCGCTCCCGGCTGCGCCCCAAAATTGGTGATCACGTGCTGGTAGGGCACAACATCGACTTTGACCTGGGCTTTTTGCAGATGGAGCGTCTCGGCGTGGGCAACCACCGGCTGGACACCGTTACCCTGGCGTCCATCCTCTTTCCCGATGCCGGACGGTTTAACCTGGAGTCGTTGGTGCACTACCTGGGGCTGCCCAGCCCCAACGGCAGCCAGACCCATCGCGCCCTGGACGATGCCGAGCAAACCGTGGAGCTGTTTTTAGCCCTGCGCGAACGGGCCTTGCAATTGCAGCTCAGCCAGATTGATGAGCTGGTCGAAGCCGGGCGGCGGCTGGGCTGGCCCGAAACCGTCTTTTTTGAAGATATTTTGGCCGAACGAGTGCGCACGGCCTTTGCGGGCAAGGATTTGCGCCATCGCGGGCGGCTTCCCCGGTTGTTTAATCCAGCCAAGCTGGAAGGCAAGCCCTCTGTGCCCGCCGAAAAACCGCGCATGTTGGATGGTGAACTGGTCGCCAGCCTGATCCAGCCTGGCGGCAACTTTAGCCAGCTGTTTGAATCGTTTGAGTACCGGCCGCAGCAAGTGGACATGCTCTATGCCGTGGTTAATGCTTTCAACGACGGGGCCCACGTGATGGTGGAAGCTGGCACCGGCACGGGCAAAAGTATGGCCTATCTGATTCCGGCAGCATTTTGGTCGGTAGAAAACGGCCGTCGCGTCGTCATCTCCACCAACACCATCAACCTGCAAGACCAGCTCATCGGCAAGGATATTCCCGAACTGCAAAAAGTGCTGCCGTTTGAACTGCGAGCGGCCGTACGCAAAGGCAAACGCAACTATGTGTGCACCCGGCTTTTCCAGCAAATGCGCCACAGCGGTCCCAGCAATGCCGACGAGATGGCTCTCTATGCCCGCATCCTGCTCTGGCTGCCCACCACCGAGACCGGCGACGTGGCCGAGCTAAATTTGCGCACGCCGGGTGAACGGCTGGCCTGGTCCCGCCTGAACGGCGAAAACGCCTCCTGCACCTCGGAGCACTGCGCGGCGGAAAACTGCCCGCTGCACGTGGCGCGCCGCCGGGCGGAGCTGGCCAATCTGGTCATCGTCAACCATTCGCTGCTGCTGTCTGATGTGGCCAGCGAAAACCAGGTGCTGCCGCAGTTTTTTGATTTGATTGTGGACGAGGCGCACCATTTGGAAGCGGCCGTTACCGATGGCCTCAGTTTCCGTGCCGACAAGCGCTTTCTGGAAGCAATTTTGGACGAAGTGAACCAGCTGCGCGGTGGATTGTTGTCTGATCTGCAAACCCGGCTGGAATCTTCCCTGCCGGCCGAATTTGCCGCCCGGTTTAACGAGTACATCGGCCGGATGCGCCGGGAAGGGCAGGCGGCGGTGATGCGGCTGGATGAATTTTTCACCACGCTCACCTACTTTTTGTCCGAAGCCGTAAGCACGCGCAGCCAGTTTGCCCAGCAGATTCGCCTGACACCCGCGGTGCGCACCCAGCCCGGCTTTGACGAAGTGGAGCTGAGCTGGGACAACCTGAGCCGTCATCTGAAAGGCATTGCCGAAGGTTTTGCCAAGCTGGCTGGCGGGCTGGAGGACATTGCCGGGCAGTTTGACGTGGAAGATGGCGAGGATTTGAAGCTGACGTTGGCGAGTAACGGCCGTTCCCTCGAAGAAACCCGCCTCAACCTGGATGGCATTATCCTGAACCCAGATCCGGCCATGATTTACTGGGTGGAGGTGTTTAAAGAGCGCATCTCGCTGCACGCCGCGCCGCTGCACGTGGGGCCGCTGGTGCACAAAAACATCTTCGAGGCGCTGGAAACGGTGATCCTCACCTCGGCCACGCTGCGCACCGCCGGGCCAGACGCCCGCGAAGAGGCCAACTTCACCTACATCCGCGACCGCCTCTACGCTCACGACGTAGACGAACTGGCCGTCGGTTCCCCCTTCGACTACAAAAATTCCACCTTGCTCTACCTGGTCACCGACATCCCCGAGCCAAACCAGCCTGGCTACCAGCGCATGCTGGAGGATGCCATTGTTGATGTGGCTGTGGCTTTAGGCGGCCGGACAATGGTGCTGTTTACCGCCTACGGCCAGCTCAGCCAGACGGCTAGAGCTATCGAAGGGCCACTGGCCGATGCCGGTATCACCACCCTGGCGCAATCTTCGGGCAGCTCGCGCCAGCAGCTGCTGGACCAGTTTAAGCAGCCAGACAGCCGCACCGTGCTGCTGGGCACGCGCTCCTTCTGGGAAGGGGTTGATGTGCCGGGCGAGGCGCTGCAGGCAGTGATGATTGCCAAGCTGCCGTTTGATGTGCCGTCTGACCCCATTTTTGCCGCCCGCTCCGAGACGTTTGACAACGCCTTCTTCGAATATTCTGTGCCGGAGGCCGTGCTGCGTTTCCGGCAGGGCTTTGGCCGTCTCAACCGTCGCCAGACAGATGAAGGGGTGGTTATCATTCTGGACAAGCGTGTAATCACCAAGCGGTATGGCCAGATGTTTATCGATGCGCTGCCGGAGTGCACGGTGCTGCGCCAGCGGCTGGATCGGGTCGGGGAGTTGACCGTTCGCTGGCTCAACCGGAACCGCTAAAATCTCGTTTGTCTGCCCATCATGCTTGTTTGTAGTACAGGATCGTTTTCGGATCGTTGAAACTATATACTGGTTGACAGTTAAGCTTGAAGACTGGCTGTATTCTATGCGCCGTAGCATCAATTGAAGGAGATTACGGCCGTTCAGATTAACAGCAAGAATTACAGCCATAATGTGATTCTACATCACTCCATAGACCGTTTGACCTATGGTTAAGTTGGTCTCCTCAATTACCATTATCTACTCAAAAAGCCGTTCAAAAGACGCCCATTTTGTTAAAAGGAAACCATTCCACTTAGGAGAGATTTATGAAAAACCTGAACAAACATCTTATATTCATGCTGGTTGCTGCCCTCTTGTTTGGGGCTGTGCTAACGGCCTGCGGCGGTGAGGAGCCCACGCCAACGCCGCGCGTTCGAAACAACGATGAGGACGAAGACGAAGAGCCTGCCGAAGAACCGACGGAAGAACCTACCGAGGAACCTACTGCGGTCCCCACTGAAGAACCAGAACCGACCGCCACGCCAGACCCAACGGCCGGTTTTGTAGATTTCTCCAACGAGGTGCTGGGTATTTCGCTGTCTTATCCCGAAGATTGGGCCATCGAAGCTGGCGAAGATAGCGACGAGCTGCGCCTGGCCAGCAGCGAGGAAATTATCGCCGACGAGCAAAACGATATTCAAGGTGCTATCGTGAACTTTGCCTTCCTGGATCCGTCACTGCTCACGCTTCTCGGCGGTGAAGACCTGGACGCTTCAGACCCAGTTGCCGTTCTGAACGTTTTTGTTGAGCTGTTTACGGCGAATAGTGATGCCACCGAGGGTGTGTCGGTAGTGGTTTCTGGGACGCCAACGGCCGTTACCATCAATGGCCAGGACGCCGCCCAGGTGACTGCCGATGCGACCGACGCTGAGGGGGATACGGCCGTTATGCAGCTCTACCTCATCATGACCGATAGCAATATTGTTTTTGTGGCGGCTGGCGCCGAAGCTTCTGAAGAAGCCCAATACCAGCCGGTTCTGGAAGCCATTGTGAACTCCGTTACCCTGTCTACCCCGGTAGGTGGCACCGCCGAAGATGTGGACATCAATCTGAGCGGCGATCTGCTTCTCTACGGCGACACCGTCGACGGCACTGTGGATGCGTCTGGTCCTTCTGTCTGGAGCTTTATTGGCCTGGAAGGGGAAGTGGTAGACATCATCGTGACGCCAGAAGGTGACTTTGATGTAGTGGTGGATGTGGTAGACGAGAGCGGCAATTCCATTCTGCCCAACGGTGAAGTGGATGCTTCCTTTGGTGTGGAAGAAGTGCTCGATGTGACGATTCCAGCCACGGGCAACTACGCCATTATCGTGCACGGTTTTGCTGATGCCACGGGCAACTACACCCTGAGTCTGGTAGAAGCGGGAACGGCCGTAGCGCCGCCAGTAACCGGTGGTGAAGGTGAATCCATCGCTTACGGCGATTTTGTCTCCGGGGCTGTCGATGAATCGACCCCTGTGGCTTCCTACTCCTTCGCCGGCGCAGCCGATGAGATCGTGGGCATGATCATTACCCCGTTTGGCGAGTTTGACGCTGTGGTGGACGTGGTGGATGCCTCCGGTGGCTCCCTGCTGACTCGCGAACGCGACGCCTCCTTCGGCTCCGAAAACGTGATTGTGGCTCTGCCAGACGACGGTGTGTACACCATCAACGTCTATGGCTTCGAAGACTCCACTGGCAGCTTCGACCTGCAGCTGGGCTTCCCGCTTACCAACGTGGTCATCGCTGCTAGCGACACGCTGGAAGCCGAAGATGAAGGCGAAGGCCATTCCTTTCCCTTCACCGCTTTGCGCGCTGGCGACATGGTGGGTATTTACGTAGAACCGACTGAAGAACTGGACGTGGCTATCCAGGTGCGCCAGGGTGATGCGCTGCTCGAAGGACTGGGATTTGATCCAGAACGTGGTTTCGACTTCTCCATCGATATTGAAGAGTTTGTCATGCTTATCGAAGAGACCGGCAGCTACTCCTTCCGCATTCTGAATTCGCAAGATGATTTTGCCGGTAACACGGGTGATTACGAAGTGGTGCTGTTTGGTACCCCGGAAGTTGTCTTTGAGCTGGCTTACGGCGACACGGTTGACGCTCGCACCAATCCCGATGGCCTGGTGGATTACGTCATTGGCGGCCTGGCTGGCGAAACAATGGTGGTTAACGTAGCTTCCGATAATGATTCAATGGACACGGTCATCGAAATTTTGGACCTGGATGAAAACGTCCTGGTTACAATCGACGATGCCTTGTCTGGCGAGGTGGAAGAACTGGTTTACACTTTCGAAAGTGAAGAGCTGGTGATCATCCGCGTGCGCGACTTCTTCGGCGGCGAAGGCGACTTTGTCATGACGGTTGACGTGCAGTAAAGCGTCATCAGTAAACGGTGAACGGTAATCGGTGCACTTACCGATTACCGACAACCGATTACCGATTACCGAAAATAAAGAGGCTGGCTCAACAAGGGCCGGCCTCTTTTTTTTGTGCAGCGCATCTTTCGCGGGCAAGATGGGTTATAGTTGGGTGAAGATGAGATGACACGGCCGTATCCGTTGGACCTCTTCCCAAAATATACCAACGGGGCAACGGCCGTTTTTTGCGGAGGCACTATGAATCAACACCAATACAAACGTCGCGTGGTGGTCACCGGCCTGGGCACCATTAACCCGCTGGGCAACGATGTGGCTACTACCTGGCAAAAAATCAGCCAGGGGCAGTCGGGCATCGATACCATTACCGCTTTTGATCCCAGCGAATACAAAACCACCTTTGCCGGTGAAGTAAAAGGTTTTGATCCCCAGGATCATTTTGACCGCAAAGAAGTGCGGCGCATGTCGCGCATGACGCAGTTTGCCCTCTTTGCCGCCCAGCAGGCCATCCAGGACGCCCAACTCGCCGTCAACGGGGCCAACAAAAACCGCATCGGCGTGGTCATTGGCAGCGGCATGGGCAGCCTGGACCCCATCCTGGAGAATGTGGAACTGCTCAACGAACGCGGTCCATATCGCGTCAGTCCCTTCTTTGTGCCCATGATGCTGGCCGACACACCGGCCGCCACCATTTCCATCCAGCACGGCCTGAGCGGGCCGAATATGTCGGTGGCCACCGCCTGCGCCACGGGCAACGATGCCGTTGGCCAGGCCGCCCGCGTGGTGCAGTACGGCGCCGCGGACGTGATGATCGCCGGTGGCTCCGAGGCGTGCCTGATGCCCCTTGCTTTTGCCGGGTTCAGCGTCATGAAGGCGCTCTCCTTGCGCAACGACAGCCCGCAGACGGCGTCACGGCCGTTTGACCAGATGCGCGATGGGTTTGTGGTGAGTGAAGGAGCGGCTGTCGTGGTGCTGGAAGAATTGGAACATGCCCTGGCGCGTGGGGCGCACATCTACGGCGAGTTCCTGGGCTACGGCGCCAGCGCCGATGCCTACCACATCTCTATGCCCGCTGAAGACGGATCGGGGGCAATTGAAGCGATGCGTGCAGCCCTGGCGGATGCGGCCGTTGCGCCCAGGGACGTGGACTACATCAGCGCACACGGCACCAGCACACCGCTGAATGATCGGGCCGAAACGGCCGCGATCAAAGCCCTCTTTGGTGAAGCGGCCTACGACGTGCCCGTCAGCTCCACCAAGTCGATGCATGGCCATCTGCTGGGGGCCTCTGGCTCGCTGGAGGCCGTCATCTGCCTGCAGGCCATCCAGCACAACTTGCTGCCACCTACCATCAACTACGAGACCCCCGACCCTGACTGCGATCTGGACTACGTGCCCAATACGGCCCGCCAGGCGCAGGTTGATGTGACGATGTCGAATGGGTTTGGTTTGGGTGGGCACAACGCCACCCTGGTGTTGGGGCGATATTTTGAGTAATCAGGTAATTGGGTAACTGGGTAGTTTTGCTTCATCACGTACTTAATTACCCAATTACTCAATTACTTTTCTTTTAGGAGGGAAGCTCGCCAATTCGTCTGAGTTTTGCTTCTAAATCGGCTTCGGTGCGGCCCATGTTAACGTCCAGGTGGGGGTAGGCCAGCCAGACGAGGGTGAAGCCAAACAGCGCCCCGGTGAAGGTGCGCAGGAAGGGCGTGCTTTCGCGCAGGGGGAAGATGCTGCTTAAAAATGCCTGAATACCCGCCGGTTCGCCGCCGCTGAGCGGCGTGGCGTAGTAGCTAAACAGCTGGCTAAAGCCATCCCAGGCAATTGGCCCCATGCCAATGATGAGGAAGAGGATGAGGGGTAACGGCCGTACCACCCGATACCGCCGCACCAATCCATACACCAGTCCCCCGATGAGCACAAAGCCGTAGATGGCAATGTCGCGTTCACATAGGGCCATCTTGTACCCCATCTGCTCGTTGCCCAAAAATTCCCGCGCCGCCACAAAAAATGCCGCCCAGTTACCTTCCTCCACCCCGCTGAATTCGGGCAGGGTGGGCGTGTAGCTTTCCAACGGATTCAGCTCTGTGCCCGCCAGGGCACGTGGATAAGCCGCCTGTTCACCAAACAGGAAAAAGCTGCGCGAGGCCATCTGGTGGCACATGGGGCTGTACACCGTGTAGATAACCCGCGCCGGGCCGGTGGCGCCCGCGTTCATCAGCACCGGGGCCAGGATGGGCAGGGCCACGTAAATGGCGATGATGGTGTTGAGCACGGCCAGCCAATGCTTGCTGAATTTGTAAATCACCTTGTCCGCGCCAATCACAAAATCACGCGTGCGGCCAGTGACCACTTTTTTGGGGGGAGGAGTTGTCATGATCTGGTTCCTTGGTTGGGTAAGCCGCGCTATTTCATCACGAATTGGGCGGATTGGCAAATTGGTTGAATTTAGTTGGTAGTTGGCAGGGTGTTGGCCAGATAATCGTCAATGATGGCCTGGGTCATGGGGCCGCGGTGGATGGCGGTGACTTCGCCCTCGCCGTTGATGAAAAAGGTAGTGGGCAGGATGTTGGCCACGCCGTACAGTTCAGAAACAATGCCTTCATCGTCGAGAACGGCCGTAAAACTCAAATCTAGTTCGTCAAAATACTGCGCCACATCCCCGGCCGATTCTTGCTGGTCCAGGGCCAGAATCACCAGGCCCTCATCCTGGTAAGCCTGGTAAGCAGCTTCCAATTCGGGCATTTCTACCAGGCACGGTCCACACCAGGTGGCCCAAAAATTGACGATGACGGGCTTACCGGACAGCTGGCTGAGCTGTACCAGGTTGCCGTCGACGTCGCTGAGGGCAAAGTCGTAGGCCAGGTCACCCACGGCCAGGATGTCGCCGCCGGTGGGCAGCTGATTGATGGTGGTCTCGGCTGGTTCAAAAGCGGGGACCTGCTGGAGGATGGATTGATTGGTGTTGGCAGTGGCCGTTTCCGTCGTCTCGTTCTGGCCAAACAAGTTCCCGCCAAAGATGACAAGCGTGAGGGCCAATCCCAGGACGACGAAGCCAGCCAGGATGAGCAGGGGATTACGGCCGTTGCCGCCCGGCGTCTGGTTGGTGGGTTCTTTAGAGGACATCACAAAATACGCTTATTGTTGGAACAGGGCAATAAACCGCTCTTCCAAAATCACAAACCATTCCGAAAATTCATACTGCCCAAACAGGGAGTTGATGCTCGTCAGCGTGCCGTTCAGCATCAGCAGCGCCAGCATCACAAACAGCGCCCCGCTGATCAGCTGGGTGGAGTGCAGGTTAATCGTCACCCGGCGCTCTTCCGAGCCGGTAAAGACCCACAACGCGGCACCCAGCAGCGACACGGCCAGCAAGCCCAGCTCATGCCCCAACGTTACCGTTTGCCCGGCAAAGATAGGGAATTTGAAGAAAGCATAGTCGAGTATGGCCACGAGCACGCGCCAGGCAGCCAATGCCCAAACCAGGGCTACGATAAACACATGTGTGTTTAGCTCCCACCCCTTGCCGCGCAGCGCGCGCCAAAACAGGCTCTGCCGACTCATCCGGCCAAAAAAGGTAGAAACAATCAACAGAGGCAGTCCAAGCCCCAGCGTGTAGATGAAGAGCAGCATCATGCCATTCCACACGGAGGTGGTTTGGGCGGCCAGCGTCAGCACCGTACCCAGAATCGGGCCAATGCAGCTGGTCCAGCCTACGGCAAAGCTCAGCCCAAAAAGGTAGGAGCCTTTGACCGTGGTGCTTTTGGGCTGCACACCCCCAGTTCCGCTAGTCTCCACGCCGCCAAAGCCCTTGCCCAGCAGGCTGAGTACGCCAAACGTCATCACTACCGCGCCGCCCACCAGAATAAGGAGGTGCTGGTTGCGCAGCAATGTTTTGCCCAGGGCAAAGCCTGCGGCGCCAAATAAGGTGAAGGTGGTGGCCAACCCCAGCATAAAGGCGACGGTGTTGGTGGCAATCTGTTTACGGCCGCTTTGAAAAGCAAAGGCAAAATACGCCGTCAGCACGGGCAGGGTGCAGGGAGAAACAAAGCTGAGAATACCACCGCCAAAGGCCAGTAGGGCGAGAATAGCAAACGGCTGGGTTTGCAGCCCCACGGCAAATTCTGGCGTGCTGCTGTTTTGGGTAGCCGATCCGATGATCAGGAAAAGCAGAACGGCCGTCACCACGCCAATCAGCAGCTTTTGCCCCAGCGACAGGGTGCGTAATGGTTCTGGAAGGGTGAAAGTTTTGAGCATAAAGACTCTCCGCGGCAAAGGTATATAGGTGATTAGATGAGGTTTAACGGCCGTTTGTTACATGAGAAACGGCCGTTGCCCAACCACCACCTCAGTATGCCCGGTAAAGATTAGAGAAAAATAACGACGTCCACATAAATTCTTTAGTCGCCGTTTTCTTCATCATCCTGTAATAATCGTTCCATCAACTGGAGGTCTTGCTGCAGGTTGCGCTGCCGCAAAGCCAGGCTCACGATGTACACCAGGCCAATCACCGCCATGACAAAGTAGCCCAACATCAGGTAGTTGTTGAAGTTGTTTGGGTCAACCCCAGGTTGCAACGCAATATGTAAAAGGAAAGCCAGAGAAACCATTACGCTTTTCCTCCTTGCAGGCGGGTAGCGACACGCATCTTTAGCGAGTTGACGCTGTCCATCAGGTACTGCAAGCGAATTCGGTTGAACATCCAGGCAATATATAAAAAGGTAAACGCAATCGTGTTGACGGTTAAAGTAATGCCCATCTTCATTGATTCCAGCCCAGGGGCAAACTCCTGCAGCCCTTCAGAGGCGCCTTCAGCCGATTCCAGCGTGCCGCCAAACACCACCGGGTGAATATCGCGGAAGATGCGAATGCTGATGTAGGTCATGATGATGGTGACAAAAGCGACAATGACGTAAACGGCCGCAAACCGCGCCCGCTTTTCTTCCTCTTCAATTGCCCCCCGCAGCATGAAGTACGCAGCATACGTCAGCCAGGCCACCGTGATCAGCGTTAGGCGCGGACTCCAATCCCACCAGGTATTCCACGCCGGTTTACCCCACACCGAGCCAGCTGCGGTGGCAATCGTCAGGAATACCAGGCCAATTTCCACCGAGGAAAGCGCCACTGTGTCCCAAATGCGCTGCTTGTTGCGCAGGTACAGAGCCCCGCCCACCAGCGCCACAAAAAAAGCCACAGCCCCCACCCAGGCCGAACCTACATGAAAGTAAAAGATGCGCTGCACGTTACCCATCGTTTTTTCTGTGGGGGCATAGAAAAAGTTCATTCCCAGGCTAATTACAAGGGTAACGACGGCTACAATGTTCAAAATTGGAATCCATCGATTCAGTTTAACGAGACTCATATCGACCTCTCCTTTCCCAAAACAAAGGTTTTTCAGAGCTAGCGGAAGCCACAAAACAAAGGGGCATCTGTTTTTGCGGTTTACGGTGAATCTTCCCGTGTTCCATAAATCTACTACGATTTATTTAACACCAGTTTAGGATTATCGGCTTGTTTTCCCACAATTTGCTTAAGATTCTACAACGAGATGATAGGTGTACAGGCCAGTGGCCAGGATTGCCAGGTCGTACGCCGCCACCAACGAAACCATGCTGCGAATGATAGAAGCCTCTGGGGCAGCCACCATGCTTTCGCCCACGGCCGTTGCTGCGGGCAAAATCAGGGGCAGCACCAATGGCAGCAGCAAAATGGGCAGCAGCACCTCTTTTGAGCGGGTCTGCATTGTCATCGATGTAATCAGCACGCCCGCCGCCACGTACCCCACAGTGCCTAAAAATAACACCAGGAGCACAACGGGCCGCCAAAACGGCTTATCAAAAAAGACAATAAACACAAAAACCAGCACCACTTCCAGCAGCAGGGTGAAGATGGTAACGCTGATCACTTTGGCCAGGTAAACAGCGCGCCGGTCGATTGGGGCAATTAAAATGGCGTCAATGTTCTGATTTTCCCGTTCAATGGCCAGGGAACGGTTCAGCCCCAAGGTGCCTGCCAGCAAGATGGTGGCCCACAGCAGCCCGGTGGCTACGTTGCGCGCCGCATCCAGTTCCGTCTCCAGGGCAAAATTAAACATCACTACCGTCACCAGCGAAAACATTACCATCACGCTGACGGTCTGACGGGTATGCTTTTCGATTTGCAAATCCTTCCAGACGATGGCCCAAACGGCCGAAAAAAACGGGCTGTTCAGCAGGGACGTGGAGGAGGTTGTGGATTGGGCTAACTTATCCATGTGTCTTTTTTGCCATGCCCGCCTTGCGGCCTGTTTGCTCCGCATAAATGTCCAGAAATTCACTGCCGCTTACTTCGCCATTGGCAATTTCCTGCACAATCTTGCCCCGGCTCAAGATCGCCACCCGGTCACACAAATTCAAGCCGTGTACCAAATCGTGGGTAATCATGAGGATGGTACGGCCGTTTTCCGATTCACGCCGCAGCAAACTGTCGAGCAAAGCCGAGGCGTCCTGATCCAGCCCGGTGTACGGTTCATCCAGCAGGAGCACATCCGGTTCGTGCAGCGTGGCGCGGGCAATGGTCAGGCGCTGCATCATGCCGCGTGAAAAAGTGCGCACCGCGTCCCGCTCTCGCGCAGCCAGCCCCACCCGTTTCAACGCTTGCGCTACCCGATCTTCACTGTTGTCTAGTCGGTACAGCTTGGCAAAAAACAGCAAATTTTCGGCCGCGGTTAAATCGCCATAGAGCAGCGTCTGATGCGAAACAAGCCCAATGTGCCGCCGCACCCGGTCACTGAATTGAGGCATAAGCCATCCCCCAATCTTCACTTCACCGGCGGTGGGCTTGAGCAGGGTTGCCACAATGCGCATCAGGGTCGATTTGCCTGCCCCGTTTGGTCCTACCAGGGTCACAAAAGCGCCCGGGGGCACATGCAGGTCTACCCCGCGCAGCACCGGATTAAATCCATATTGTTTTACCAGCCCACTAATTTGGATCATCGGGTTAATTTTAGGTTCTCTTCTGCTTTCGACAAGTGCAGATTGTCAGGCGCCGATTTATGACACATCACGCCCAAAAAGTGATGTTTTGCCCACACTTGGGTAGGACAAACGGCCTATGCCTGGGCAAATGTCGGGTATTGTGCAAATATTCACGTGATGTTAACGTCAGGGACGGTAACGGCCGTAAATAGCCAAAACAGAGCGGAAAGGGGTCAATTCTTGCCCAAACATAGTACTTGAGTAGGGGACAACAAAGCGGCAGATTAGTGACAGTTTGTTAAAAAGAGAAGTTATGTCAACTAAATAGTTGCACTGCCCGTAAAATTTACTCTATAATACCCGCCAACCTTTGGGAAGAGGGTTTATTAGTTTGCTATCAAATTTGTCTGGAACGATTACCCCCTGGATTTTGGGGACACTAATTTTATTACTCCTGCTGGCACTGGCTGTTGTGTTTAAGTCGTGGCGAGAGATGAAACGATCGCCCTACTTCTTTATGCGCCTGCAAGCAGAGAAGCGGCTTCAAACTTACTCATTTACGAGTTTAGGCTTGTTGGCAGCTTCTATCGTTTTTGCTCTTTACACTCTGCGTCCCCCGGCTGATAACACCCCCCTTGTTGCGGTTCTCACCAATGCTAAACCTGTTTCGGAAGAAGTTGCCGCGTTAGCGGTGTCTGCCAACTCTCTGGCGGGTGTCACAACAGAAACGGCCGTTACCCCCCAAATTGTGTCTACGGCCAGTGAAGAGCCATTTTTCCTGGCTGAGGCCGATACCCTGGTACAGGCTGCCCTGGAACTGCCGGAAGAGTTTAACCGCTTCGAGCCAACTGCCGAGTTAAATGAAAGTACCGCTCTGGGTGAAATCAGCTTCTCCACCAAAATCGACGACGATTATCTGGCCATTGATCCCACCAACATTTTTGCCGTAGGTTCTTACACTGTTTATGCCACCTTCTCGTATGATGGCATGGACGATGGAATGGCCTGGGCGTGGGTTTGGCGGCATGATGGCGAGGTTGTTGAGGGCGGTAACGAGATTTGGCAGTATGGCGAGGACGGCCCTGGCTATATTTATTACAACCCAGAAAATGGTTTCCGCGCCGGGTTGTACACCCTCGAAGTTTGGGTTAATGGCGAGCTGTTGACCCGCTCCAATATGCGCATGACCGGTTCTGCTTTGTCATCCGGTAACTAAATTGGTAATCAACATCGTGCAGCCACCGGGCTGCATTGTTGTTTAAGGGAAGAGAAGGAAGAAGGGATTAGCCCGGCCAAACGGCCGGGCTTTTGGTTTCTTATTCACCTCAGCAGGTAGGTCCCAGCAAAAGTTTACCGCTTACTGTTCCCCGAATACGGGTCACCGATTGAAACGGCGACGGCCGTACTGCCACAGCCGGTTTAACTCCTCCAACCTCAGTCCGGCACAGACCGCCAGGTAAACAATGCCCCCCACAGTACCGCTGACGAGAAGCTGTAGCAGATCGGCCGTATTCCCCAGCCAGCCCTGTACCAGCCACATGCCCCCCGCCATCAGCAGCGTGGCCACACCCATGCGCCACAGCCCGTTGAGCAGCGCGTAGCCCTGAATGCCGCCCAGCTTGCGCCGCAGCAGCCACAGCAGCAGCAGCACCTCAATCACATTGGACAGGCTAAAGCCCAGGGCCAATCCACCCAAGGGCAGCCAGCCGAGTTGCGGAAAAACCGCCTGGCTAAACCACAAGCTCAGCAGCCACATGATCCCAATCTGCACGGCTCCCGCCAAAACCGGCGTTAAGGTATCGCTCAGGGCATAAAAGGTGCGGGCTACCACTTCCAGTGCCAGCAGCGGCACCAGACCCAGTGCGTAAAACAGCAGTGCCCAGCTCACAAATTCCACGCCCTCATCCCCCATAAGCCCCCATGTATACAAAAAAGTGACCAGAGGGTGAGCCAAAATGGCAAAAAACAACGAAAACGGCAACCCCAAAAATAATAGGATGCGCAGTGAATCAGCAAAAATCTGGCGTATCTCATCCCACTGCTCACGCACCGCCAGCGCTGCCATTGTGGGAAAGGCGGCAATACCCAGGGCCTGGCCAATAATGCCCTGCGGCATGATAATCAGCCTCAGGGCAGAAGCTAAAGCAGGCAAACTACCAGTAACCATCGGATTAGTCAGCCAGATGATGAGAAACTTGTTGATCTCGCTAAAGGATAACCCCAGCACCCGGGGGGACATCAGGCGCATCACCTGGCGCATACCGGGGTCGCGCGGATTGAGAACGGCCGTATACCGCGCCTCCTTTTGCCGTAAACCGGGCAGCTGCACCAGAAAATGCCCCGCTGCCCCCACAACCGTGCCAACGGCAAAGCCAAACGCCGCTTCCTCTGGTTGATTACCGGGCCACAGTAAACCACCTGCAATGATGCCCACATTGTAAACTGTCGGCGCCAGTGCGGGCAGCAAAAAATGCTGCCTGGCATTCAGCGCCCCCATGATGACACCGCTAGCCCCAAAAATGATGGGTGAGATCAACATAATGCGCATCAGGCGCACCGTTAGAGGCAGCAGTTCCGGGTTGGCGGCCACTTTCTCGTTGGCCAGCCAGATGACCAGCTGCGGTGCAAAAACAATGCTTAGGAGGGAAACTGCCGTTACCACCACCGTCAGCAAATTGATCACATTGGAAAACAGCCGCCAACCGCCTTCGCTGTCATCCTGCGCAAAATAGGCGGCAAAGGTAGGGATAAAGGCGGACCCAATCGCCCCACCGGCGATGATCAAGAAGATGGTCTCGGGGAAACGAGAGGCAATCTCGAATGCTTCCGCTGGCACCGTGATGATGCCTAAACTGGCACGAATGACAATCTCGCGCGCCAGCCCCACAACACGGCTGAGCAGCACAGCAACACTCACCAGTCCGGCCGCCCGCATCACCAGGGCTCTGCTGTTGGCAGCGGCCGTTTCCGGCACAATTTCACTCTTTTGTTCGGTAGACATGGGCGGAAATTATACGTCAGCAGGGGGAGAAACAAAATCGGGCTGGCAATGCTGCCAGCCCGGTTATTGTTTGGAGAGTCAGGAACGCCGAAACCTGACCCTCGTTAAAAGGAGGAGAAGAAGAAGAGATTTTTACCCTTCAATTAAGATTCTATACCATTCACCTACGCCAGTCTGTACGCCGCACCTACGCCGAACCTACGCAAAACCTACGCAAGTTCATTATTTCACAATGAAATGCTCGAATCGACGAACGCACCGTCCACAGATAAAATCCAGCACATGCAACGCCTGCTCCACAGCCATGCCCTCCTCTTCATGCTTTTCTGCCTGATGACAGCCGCCACGCTGCGCCTGACCGATCTGCCGCAGGTGCCGCCAGGCGTGCACTACGATGAGGCGGCCAACGGCGTGTTGGTCTCTGAAATTGCCTTTCAAGGAAAACGGCCGTTGTTCATCACCAGCTACACCGGTAAGGAAGTGCTCTTTTTCTACCTGGCCAGTGGGCTGACGCGCCTGCTGGGCAGCTCGTTGTTTAGCCTGCGGTTGACGGCGGCGCTGGTAGGCATTGTGACGGTTGCGGCCGTTTACTGGCTGGGGCTGGAGATGTTCCGCGACCGGCGTGTGGCGTTGGTGGCGGCCGCCCTGCTGGCCATCAGCTTCTGGCATTTGTTGTTCAGCCATTTAGCCTTCCGGGTTATTACCCAGCCCCTGATGCAAACGCTGACGGTGGCGGCGCTGCTGCGCGGGCTGCGGTTGGGGCAGCGCAAGTGGCTGGTAACCAGCGGCGTTTTCCTGGGCCTGGCAGGTTATACTTATCTGGCAGTGCGGCTTTTTCCCGTTTTGCTGCTGCTGGCCTGTGTGCCTTTGTTGTGGGGCAAACAGTGGCGGCAGCGCGCTTTACAGCTGCTGTTGGTAGGCGGTGTGGCGCTGGTGGTTTTGGCCCCGCTGCTCGGCTTCTTCATTACCCACCCGGAAACTTTTTGGGTGCGCATCAGCCAGGTGGCTCCGTCGGAGACAGCGTTGAGCCTGGGTGAGAGCCTTGTGCGCTCGCTGGAGATGTTTTTCCTGGTGGGTGATCCTTATGTGCGCTTTAACCTGCCGGGACGGCCGTTGTTCGGCTGGTTTTGGGGTGGCTTGCTGCTGGTGGGTTGGGGCATGATCCTCTGGCGCTGGCGCCGTTTGCGGGCCGATTGGCAGCGCTTTGCCATGCTGCTGCTGCTGCTGGCGCCGTTTATTATGCTGCTGCCCACGGCCCTGGCCGTCAATGAGATTGTGCCCAGCAATTTGCGGGCCCTGGGGCTGATTCCGTTTGTCTTTTACCTGCCCGGAGCCGGATTGATGGTGTTTGTCGGCGACTTGGGGCGGCAGTTCAAGCGCATTCAGCTGACGCAAGCAGTCTTAACGATTGGTGTGCTGGCCCTGATGGTGGGCGGGTTGGCAACGGAGCGGCTTTATTTTCGCGTATGGGGGGCGGATGCGGCCGTCTTCTACGAAACCGATGGCGATTTAACGGCCGTTGCCGATTTCCTGGACCAACAAAACACCGAGGGCAAATCCGTTTACGTGGCGGCGCGGCACTACCAGCATCCGACTCTGGCTTTCTTGAGCGAGAAATATGGCCAGGTGAAGTGGCTGCCCAACAGCGAGGCCGTTGTCTTTCCGGCGCGTGAAGAGGCGCTCTACATTTTTCCCCGCAACAGCCCGCTGCCGGAATGGGCCATTGATTATTTTGCCGAGGCAGACTTGCTGCCGACGCCTTTTGCCCCGGATGGCAGTGTGGCCTTCCTGGCTTACGATCTTACTAATACCCCGGTGATTTCGCCCAGCCAGGCGCTGGCGGTGAACTTTGGCAATGCCATCACGCTGCTGGGGTACGACGTGGGTGAAGCAACGACGGGTGAACCGCTGCCGCTGTTTTTGTACTGGCAGGTGAACTTCCCGCAAACGGCCGATTTCACCCCATTTGTCCATTTTGAAGACGGCTGGGGCCACCGCTGGAGCCAGGTGGAGACGTTTGCCTATCCGGCGGCGCAGTGGGAACGCGGCGAGACGATTGTGCAGCGGGTGATGGTGAACGTGCCCGCCGGGGCGCCATCGGGCAGCGGGTACCAGCTGCGTGTGGGGCTTTTCTCGGGCAGCAGTGGCGAACGGCTGCCGCGATTGGATGAAGACGGCCGTTTCGCCGGAGACACTTACCTGATCGAAGACATCGTGGTCCGGGCTGGCGAACTGCCGCGCCACCTGCCCCAACCGCCAATTGTGCTGCACCAGGCGGTGCGCCCGGAGCTGGAACTGCTGGGCGTGCAGCGCGAAAAAGTCACGGCATTCACCGGGGAGCCCGTTAATCTGGCGCTGTGGTGGTATGCTAAAGCGCCTGTGCCGCCGACGACGATCCGGTTAGAGCTGATGGGCGGCAACAACGTGGGGCGCATTCTGGTGAACAAAATTCAGCCGGTACATAATATGCAGCCGTTCACCAACTGGGCGACGCCGCAATTTCTCATCGACTGGCAGACGGTGAAGGTGCCGGAGAACCTTCCGTCTGGCGAATACCGCCTGCTGGCCCGCTTTCTGGATGGCGCCGAGGCCACGCTGGCCACGGCCGATTTAGGCCCGCTGCATGTGACGGCCGCTGCGCGTAATTTTGCGGTGCCGGTGATGGAACGGCCGTATCCCGCCACCTTTGGTAATGAAATCGACCTGCTTGGCTACAACCTTGCCCCGCTTGATGACGCTGGCCAGTACCAATTGGACCTCATCTGGCAGGCGCAAACGGCGCCCAGCCGAGACTACACCGTCTTTGTCCACCTGCTGCAAGCAGACGGCACTTGCACTCCCTGCGTCTGGCAGCAGGACGTGATGCCGCAGCAGAATCAGTACCCTACCAGCCGCTGGCTGGCCGGGGAAGTGGTGACGGACAGCTACCAGATTCAACTGCCGCCAGACACGCCGCCCGGCAGCTACCAGCTGGAAATCGGCCTCTACATCGCTGAATCCGGGCAGCGGCTGCAGGTGCAGCAGCCCAACAGCCCCGAAGCAGACGCGCTCTTTCTAGAGCCCCTCATTGTAACTGGCCAGTAAGCCCCCTTGCAGACGACGCGGAGTGTGGAACGAGAGCTTGTGTGTGGGTGTTGTTAGTAGGTGGGCATTTTGGCCATGGGGTAAGAGCCAAGCACCTGCAAAAAAGAGGACTGCTTCAGGATGCCCAGCATGGCTTCCTGCACGGCTTCGTCGTCCTCGTGTCCCTCAAAATCGACGAAGAAGCGGTAGTGCCAGGGCCGATTGCGCCGCGGACGAGACTCGATTTTGGTGAGGTTGATGTCCCGGCTGGCCAGTTCTCCCAGCACCATGTAGAGTGCGCCTGGGACGTGGCGCGTGGTGAAGATGATGGAGGTTTTGCATGATTCCTGGCGCGGCGGGTCCAGTTTTCCCAGTACAAAAAAGCGGGTGAAGTTGAAATCCATATCTTCAAAGTTGTGCAAGAGGATTTCCAGGTTATACGTTTCTGCGGCCAGGGCGCTGGCAATAGCCGCCAGGCCGGGCTTGGGATTATTGGCCAAGTCGCGGGCGGCCCCGGCTGTATCGTAGTGGTCGACGGGGATGAACCCCTGGCGTTTGATGTTGTTCTCGCACTGGGCCAGCGCCTGGTGGTGGGACATCACGTGGGTAATTTCGCTGAGCTGGGTGCCTGCGGGGGCCATCAGGCAGTGCTCCACGCGCACAATGACCTCGGCCTGGACGCGCAGGTCATGATCTACCAGCATGTCGTAGGCGGGGATGACCATGCCCGCCAGGGAGTTTTCGACGGGCAGCATGGCCTGGGTGGCACGGCCGTTGTGCACCGCATCAAACATCTCACTGAAGGTGCGGCAGGGCAGAGTGGCCGTTTGCGGGCCAAAATGCTCGTGGACCGCCTGCTCGGAGTAAGCGCCGGGTTCACCCTGGAAGGCGACGATGGGTTGGGTTTCGATCATAGATGTATCTCTTGACCCCCACCAGAAACTATTCGTCGGAGCCAGCCATGAGCAGACCAACCCGTTCGCGGGTGGCTTCGGCGATGGGGAGGGTTTTGACGATACGGCCGTCAAACATCACCGCCACGCGATCGGCCAGCCCCAGCACTTCATCCAGCTCGGCAGAAACCAACAAAACGGCTACGCCCCGGTCGCGCTGGGCCACAATCTGGTTATGAATAAACTCAATTGAGCCCACGTCGATGCCACGGGTGGGCTGGGCGGCGACGAGCAGCTTGATAGGACGGGAAAATTCGCGGGCCACAATGACTTTTTGCTTGTTGCCGCCAGAAAGGGTGCGGGCGGTAGAATGAATACCAGGTGTGCGCACATCAAATTCGGCCACCAACTTCGTGCCGTGGGCGTCGATGGCGTCTTGGTGCATGATGGGGCCGCTGGCGTATGGATTTCGGTAGTAATTATTCAACACCATGTTGTCGGCGATGGTGTACTGCATCACTAGGCCGTGTTTTTCCCGATCTTCGGGAATGTGGGCCACGCCGAGCTCGGTGACTTGGCGCGGCGAGTAATGGGTGCTGTCTTGCCCGGCGATGGTCACCGTGCCCTGGTTGATTGGACGCAGTCCGGTGAGCGCTTCGACCAGTTCGCGCTGGCCGTTACCCTGTACCCCGGCAATGCCTACAATTTCCCCCGCCCGTACTTCAAGGTCAACGTCTTTAACGGCCGTATGCCTGCGATCATCCAACACTTCCAGATTGCGTACGCTCAACACAACTTCTTGGGGCTGCGGCGCATCTTTTTCCACCTGCAAAATCACTTTGCGTCCTACCATCAGTTCGGCCAGGGTGGCCTGGGTAGCGGTTTTGGGATCGGCGGTACCTACCATGCGCCCGCCGCGCAGCACGGCGATGTTGTCGGCCACGGCCAGCACTTCCTTGAGCTTGTGGGTGATGAAGATGATCGACACACCGCGCTCGGTAAGCTCGCGCATGATGCGGAACAGTTCGGTGGCTTCTTGCGGGGTGAGTACGGCCGTTGGCTCATCCAGAATCAAAATATCGGCGTGGCGGTACAGCGCCTTCACAATTTCCACACGCTGCTGAGTGCCGACGGGCAGATCTTCCACCATGGCGGAAGGATCGACCTGGAGGCCGTACTGCTGCGATAGTTCATAGACCCGTTTTTCGGCGGCGCGCATGTTGAGACGGCCGTTTTTCACCACCTCCGCTCCCAGCATGACGTTTTCGGCCACGGTCATCACCGGCACCAGTTGAAAGTGCTGGTGTACCATGCCCACGCCGCGATCAATGGCGTCGCGTGGGTTTTTCAGCTCGACCTTTTCACCTTTAATCCAGATTTCACCCTCGTCGGGATGGTACAGGCCGTACAGCATGTTCATCAGCGTGCTTTTGCCCGCGCCGTTTTCGCCCAACAGGGCCAGAATCTCGCCCTGGTGCAGTGTCAGGTCAACGCTGTCGTTGGCCAACACGCCGGGGAAGCGTTTGGTAATTCCTTTTGCCTGCAACACTACATCTGCCATGTCACTGTCTCGCTAATTTTTCTTGAATTGGACACTGGTTAACACAGATTTACACTGGTTTTTATCTGTTAAAATCAGTGTGTATCTGTGTCCCATTTTTTATTCGGTTTCGTAGACCTGGCCTAAGGCCTTCGGGTCGCGGCTGCGGCCGACAAAACCGGCCAGAACCAGGATGGTGAGCACGTAAGGCAGCATGCCGATGAACTGGTGAGGGATGTCAATCGTGCCGCCGAACTGGAGCTGGGTTTGCAGCGCCGAGGCAAAGCCAAACAGCAGCGCGGCCCCCCACGCGCCCAGCGGGGTGCGCTTGCCAAAGAGCATGACGGCGAGGGCAACGAAGCCACGGCCGTTTGTCATGGCCCGTTCAAATGATCCCACCGCTTCCAGGGTGAGGTAGGCGCCCGCCAGGCCAGCAATCGCCCCGGCAATGGTCACATTGACATAACGCATCATGTGTACATTGATGCCCACCGTGTCGGCGGCGCTGGGATGTTCACCAATGACGCGGGTACGCAAACCCCAGCGGGTGTGGAACAGCACAAAGTGCACGATTGCCACCAAAATCAGGGTGGCATAGGTGATGGGCGGGTTCACAAATAAAACCGGACCAATTAGCGGAATTTCAGCCAGCGGCCCCAGGCTGATGGGCTGTAGTTTGCCCTGAGTGGTCAGACCAGCCTGGTAAAAGAAGCTGGTCAGGCCCAGCGCCAAAATGTTAATCACTGTGCCGCCAATAATCTGGTCCATCTTCAGCCCAATGGACATGACGCCCAAAAAAGCGCCCGCCACGGCCCCTGCCCCCACTCCCGCCAGCACGGCCACAAACAGGTTGCCGGTGTACACATTGGCCAAAAAGCCAATGAAGGCAGCCATGAGCATCTGGCCTTCAATGCCGATGTTGATGATGCCAGAGCGCTCACCAATCAGGCCACAGAGCGCGCCGAGCACCAATGGGGTTGATTGGCGCAAACTGGCAGCGAGTACGGCCGTAGTCACTGCCGGATTAGTCATGTAGCCGTACACAATGGCAAGGACCACGGCCACAGCCACCCCACCGCCCACCGAGAGCCAGGGAGTCCACCAGCTTTTCTCTTTGGTTTGTGTCATTGTTGTCATATCTTTTCCTCAACGCCAGCGGATTAGCTGCTGCCCCAACCGCTGCTGATGGTCACCCCACCACCTTCATCGGCGCGGGTGCGAATAATCCAGCGAACAATCATATCGGCGGACACAAAGAACAAAATAAGCGCCTGGATCACGTCGATAATTTGCGACTGTACATCGGCGTCGAACTGCATCTGGCTGGAACCGGCCTGCATGGCGCCCACCAGCAGCGCTGCGGGAATCACGCCCAGTGGGTGGGTGCGGGCCAGCAGGGCAATCGTGATGCCATCAAAACCCAGACCGGTGTTGAAGCCAGGCTGAAAACGGCCGACCACACCCAACGTCTCAATCGCCCCACCCATGCCAGCCAGAAAACCGCTGATGGCCATGGTCAAAATAATGATGCGAGCGACTTTGATGCCCGCATAGTGGGCGGCATTGGCATTGAGACCTACCGTGCGGATTTCATAACCCAGCGTGGTGCGAAAGAGTAAATACCAGGTGGCAAAAGCCATGATCGCCGCGATGAAAAAACCAGCAGGTAAGGTGCCCCACTCTGGAATGGCCGCCGATTCGGCGATGGCCGGGGTGCGGGCCACGATGCCTTCGGCTTTCCAGGGGCCGTCGGCCAGGTAGTCGGTGATGTTGATGGCCACGAAGTTGAGCATAATGGTGGTGATGACTTCATGCGCGCCGGTGTAGGTGCGCAGCGCCCCGGCAATGCTGGCGAACAATGCGCCGGTGAGGCTGCCAATGAGCAGCGCCAGCGGCATATGAATGATGAAGGGCAAGCCGGAAATGGCAAAGCCTACGTATCCGGCAGTAATGGCCCCCAGCAGCAGCTGCCCCTGGCCGCCGATGTTGAACAGGCCAGCTTTAAAGGCAAAAGCCACGGCCAGCCCGCCCAAAATGAGCGGCGTGGCTTTTTCCAGGGTGCGGCCCACGGCCGTCGCGCTGCCAAAAGCGCCACGGTACAGAGCGGTGTACGCTTCCCAGGGATTGGCGTCTGACAGCCATAAAATGATGGAGCCGATAATGCCTGCGAGGAGAACGGCCGTAAGCGGTACACTCACGCCGCGCCACAACTGCTTTAACCACTCTACCGGGCGGTTGGCTTGTGTCTCGTTGCTGGACTCTTTTGTCATAAAGACCACCTTTTTTCAGTGGAAAGAGAGGGAATTTTGGCAGAAAAGATGGACAGGTCTTCTGGTCTGCCTCCTGTCAATAACAAAATGTGCGACGCACCTGCAGGCACGTCGCACATTGTTCAAACAGCTACGTCATAAAGCCAGGTGTTGTTTAGTACCCGGTTTCAATGGATCCATCTTGCAGACCAGCATTGATTTCTTCCAATTGTGTTTTGATTTCGTCGGAAACGGTGGCGTCGAAGTCATGGAACGGGGCCAGGCCGACATCACCCACAAAGTTGCCCGACGGGAAGCTGCCTTCTTGAGCAGCCGATACCAGGTCAAACACACCGGGGGTGATGAGCTTCATTGCGCTGGAAACCAGGCAGGAGTGCGCTTCGGGAACGGTTTCCCATTGGTCGCTATCCACACCGATGCAGTAAAGACCTTCATTACCGGCGACCTCAATGAGAGCGCCATTACCGGTTTTACCACCGGCGCCAAAGATGACGTCGGCGCCCTGGCCAATGGCCTGAGCGGCGGTGCTGGCACCCCATTCGGGGTCGGTAAAGGCTACGTCCAGGCCACCGGGGTGGAAGGTGGAGATGGTGGTTATATCTGGGTTAACATAAACAGCGCCGTTTTCGTAACCAACCTTAAAGGCTACCACAGGCGGAACCAGGTCTGTACCTAAAACGGCCGCAATTGTGTTGGTTTCGGTCAGCATACCGGCCAGCGCACCGGCCAGGAAGCCGGCTTTGTCTTCATTAAAGATAAGGCCAGCGACGTTATCTACCGCTTCACCCTGGAACTGGTCCACACCAATGAAGTTGACGTCTGGATAGGTGGCGGCGGCTTCGAGGGTGGCTTCACCCAGGGCAAACCCAACGGTTACGATGACGTCATAGCCAGCGTCGGCGAACAGGGCGATGTTGGCACCGTAATCTTTGGCATCGACAGTTTCGATGTAATCAACCTGGGCACCCAGTTCGGCTTCGGCGCGCAGGACACCTTCCCAGGCAGACTGGTTGAAGGATTTGTCATCGATTTCACCAACGTCGGTGACGAGACCCACGCAGAACACCTCTGCGCTGGCGCAGCCGTCTTCAGCGGTTTCAGTGGTCTCTTCTTCCATCACTTCTTCGGTGGGTTCTTCCATCACCTCTTCGGTGGGTTCTTCCATCACTTCTTCGGCGGGTTCTTCGGTGTCGGTGGTTGTGTCTTCGGCCACCGGCTCGGTATCTTCAGCAGCGGGTTCTTCACCACCACCGCCACACGCTACCAGGGCCATGGCCAAAATAAGCAGCAGGCTCAACAACCAAAACTTTGATTTTTGCATTTTGTTCTCCTTCCTTACTCAGAAACTATTGGTAGACAGGCACCAATGCCGTGTCTTTGTCCAGTAAAAGGTCAGACGATTATAGTAGTAAGCGAATAAAGCAGCAACAGAGAGGCACGGCCGTTCCTCCTACGTTTTCCGTGATCTTCTGCCCTTTTTACGGCGTGGGTCTGGCTTGTTTTCAGGTGGCGTGGCGGACGGCCGCTGCCGCCGTGGCTTGGGCTGGGGTGGCGTAGAGATGACCCCGGTGAAGGTGTTGATCTGCTGGAGCAGGCTGCGCAGCTTGCGGTTGCTTTGCAGCAGCGGATACGTCTGGAGCATTTCCCGGTAAAGTTTAAACCAAAGCTGGAAGTCGTCGCGACGGCCGTAGCGCTCCATCGATCCCTCACGGCGGAACTGCCACGGCTTAAAGCCCGTGTAGTGAATGCCGTACAGCACGTCCAGTTCCGGGTAGCCGTTCAGGCTGTGAAAGCGCAAATCGACGTTGGTCCACTGGCCGGAGTAGCGCAGTGTCAGGTACTGCATCTCGGGCCAGTCGAAGGCGTCGCTGACGAGCGGTTGGACAGCGGGCGTTTGAATGTCGGCCAGGATGGCGTTGAACTCGGCCAGGGATGGCTCCAGCACCAGCAGCGAGCTGATGACGCCCATGTTGCTCGGGTCGCTGGCCACGCGGTCGGTGATTTCGCGGGGAATGGGTTGGCCGTGCGGGCAGGCGGCGTAAATCTGATGCCAGTGCCAGGTGCCGTTCTGGGCCACGCTGCCCGGAATGATAAAGTTGCCGTCCTCGCCCCATTCCATGACGTTGGTTTTGCGCTCGTTGATCGTGCCAGCCGGGGTGGGCAGGGTGAACAGGTGGTCGTAGTGGCGCAGCGGCAGCAGATCGGCGTCGAGCAGCACAATCTTGTCGTAGGTGTGGCCCAGGTCGCCATTGGGGCCCAGGCGCAAGGCGTGCAAACGGGTGAAGACGTAGGGAAGATACGGCCGTTTGGCCACCCGCGCATGGGGCACAAAAATCTTCTCTACGTCAATCACCTCATCATACAGATGGGCCAACGCCTGCCGCGCCGGGCGGCTGATTTCTTCTGTGACCATACAAATCAAATCAGCTTGCGTCTTTTGGCGGCGCAGGCCGTGGGCCAGCAGCAGCACGCCCGGCAGATAGCTGTCGTTGAGCATGAGGAAGGTGACAAAGGCGTAGCGGGAACGGCCGTTTGGCTGGCGCTTGGGGGTGGGTGTGGGAAACATGATTAGGAGATTGGAGATTGGAGATTAGAGACTATTATCATGATGGCCTTATCAACCTCCTGAGTCCAACCGATCGTCTTCCATTGGCTTTACATCTGGCACAGCCGCCAAGAATGCTTCAAAATCCGCCCGGTAGTTAGCCGGATCACTCCCTGTAAAAATTGTTTGCATCAACTCTGGGGCGTATTTTTCGGCCTGCTGGCTGGTGAGGCTGCGGCTGCGGCAGATTTCCTGGTACAAACGGCCGCTCGCCCGCCAGCTCCGCTCCTGCGTCTCTGGATTTATCTCGATCAGGCCAAAGCGCTGCGTCCAGGCGCGATCCCATTCAAAGTTGTCCACCAGGCTCCAATGATAGTAACCCATCACCGGGTAGTTGAAGCTAATGGCCCGCCACACCTCGCGCAGATGGGTCATGAGGAAAGACGGCCGTAACCGATCCGCCTTATCCGGCACCCCATTTTCCGTAACGTAGATTGGCTTTTTGTACGGCAGCAGCGACTCAATAATCTGGAACAGTCCGGCGGGGTAGACTTCGCCGTAGTTGCCATCACTCACCACCGCGCCCGGCTCCCACCTGTCTGAGACCAGCCCGCCAAGCGGCGGAAAGTTGACATAAAAACGTGTGTAGTAGTTCAGGCCGATGAAGTCGTAGCTGCCTGCCAGGTGGGCAATAGGGCGGCGGCCAAAGGGGAAGTAGAGACGGCCGTTGGTCATTGAATCCAGCCACATATAGTTAAAGAGCCAGTTTACCCGCCCCGCCCACCAGCGGCTCAACGGCAAGCTGCCGGGGCGCGCTTGCAGCACCGCCATGTTTTTGGCCACGCCTACCTGGGCCTGAGGCAGCTTCTCTTTAATCGTGTGGTAGGCCGCTGCGTGGCAGCCCAGCAGATTGGGAATGGCTCCCATTACGCCGGACCAGCCGCTGTGCTGGCCCAATGGGAAGTCCCCGGTCAGGTAGCGCATAAACACGTACACCACTGGTTCGTTAATGGTGACCCACTTGGGAATGAGATCCCCCAGCACATCCACCACCTTGGCCGTGTAGCGCCGGAAGTAATCAACCACCACTGCGCTGTTAAAATCACCCTTCTCCACCAGCCACAGCGGGTTGCTAAAGTGATGCAGCGTCACCATCGGCTCGATGCCCCGCTGGTGCATGGCCTGCAAAATTTCGCGGTAGCGGCCCAGGGCAGCGTCGTCAAAGACGCTGGGTTCGGGTTCGATGCGGCTCCACTCCAGCGAGAGGCGGTGGGCATTGGTGCCCATCTCGGCGGCGATGTCCAAATCCTGCTCGGCGTTGGCCCACCAGTTGCTGGCCAGGCCAGATTTTTGGTTGTGCAGGATACGGCCGTCCGCCTGCTCCCACACCCACCAATCGCTGTTGGTATTGTTACCTTCTACTTGATAAGCGGCCGTTGCCGTTCCCCATAAAAAATCTTTTGGAAACAACAGTTGTGCCCGTGCCATACATTGCTCCAGTTTGAAACGTTTTTATTCTTGACAAGGTGACTAGGTGACAAGGTGAAGGGGTGAAGGGGTGAACGGGTGAAGGGGTGAGTTATTGAGTTGAGAACTTTTTATGGGTAACTTCTTTTCACGTTTCACTTTTCACGTTTCACTTTTTACTCGCCACTCGCCGCTCGCCATTATCACACGCGCGCTACCGTGCGCCAAATCTCCTCCAGCAAGCCAGGCTGTAACCTTCTCATAGACAATACTCCTATTTTGCACCGCTCCATGACCTACCCTTTGTGTATTAATTCGCTGCTTGTTATACTTGGGCGGCGTTAGCAACCATTTATTTACCAATGGTAAGGCAGCTTCGGAGGCTTTTGTGAGAGACTTAGTCCCACTAAGTAATTATTACTACCCCAACAAGATGGGACGCATCATGTTAACATCGCTCGAAGAAGTCATGGGTCGTAATGGGCTTAATGCTCTCCTAAACCTTATCGAGCTGCCGCAGTACATCCAAAATGCCCCCCCCGATAACCTGGAACGCGAGTTTGATTTCGCCAACATCAGCAACATCAACCGGGGTCTGGAAGAGATTTACGGGCCGCGCGGCGGGCGTGGGCTGGCGCTGCGCAGCGGGCGTGCCATCTTTTCCCGAGGCTTGCGCCAGTTTGGCGCTCTGGCTGGCGTGAGCGACCTGGCGTTTAAGGTGCTGCCGTTAAAAACCAAGCTCAAAATTGGCATTCCGGCCGTCGCCCGTATTTTTACCCAATTCAGCGACCAGACCAGTCACGTAGAAGAAAAAGACGATCATTTTTTGTACACCATCGATCGCTGCTCCATGTGCTGGGGCCAGCAGTCTGACCGGGCGATTTGTTACATCGCCGTGGGCATTCTGCAAGAGACCCTGCGCTGGGTGAGCGGCGGGCTGGAGTTTCGTGTCGATGAAATTCAGTGCCACGCCATGGGCGACGAAGCCTGCGTGTTCAAAATTGACAAAGAGCCGATCAAGTAGTTATGAACGAAGCAGACAAAAAAAGCCAAGCAATTTTTATTGTAGAAGATGACAACGACCTGGCCGAAATGCTCCGCGCCTATTTTCGGGTGCAGGGGTATACGGTTGCCGTGGCCTCGCGGGGGCAGGATGCCGTGACGGCGATTTCAGACAATGTGCCGGATGTGGCGGTGCTGGACATTCGTCTGCCCGACATTGACGGGTATGAGGTGTGCCGCCAGCTGCGCCGGTCGCGCAAAACGCAGAACCTCCCCGTTATTTTCCTCACGGAAAAGCGCGAGCGTGAGGACAAGCTGGCTGGCCTGGAGCTGGGCGCCGTAGATTACATCACCAAGCCGTTTGATATTCAGGAGCTGCGGCTGCGGGTGCGTAATGCCCTGCGCCGCGCCCAGATGAGCACGCTGCTGAACCCGGTCACCGGCCTGCCTGAAGGCACGCTGGTGCGAGAGCAGCTGGCGCAAATGCTGAACCAGGCCGATTGGGGTGTGGTGATGGCCGGGATTCGCGGCTTGAACAAGTTCCGCGACAAGTTTGGCTTTGTGGCCGCCGACGACGTATCGCGGGCGGTGACGCTGATGATTGCCAACGCAGTGCAGGAAAGCGGCGCGGGTGAGGCCTTTGTTGGCCACGCGGATTCTGGCGACTTCGTGATTTTGACCACGTCGGAGCTGTGCCGCAAACTGGCGGAGCGCTGCATGGTGCGGCTGCACCCGTCGATCCAATACTTTTATCCGGCGCTGGAGCGGCAGCGGCTGCACGAGCTGCCAGAGTCGGAGCGGCTGACGGTGTATGTTGCGGCCGTTTCCTCCAACCAGTTCCAGGGCACGACTATGGAAGACCTCTTTACCGCGTTGGAGAAACATCGGCTTTAAGCCGGGCGGCCGTTTTTTATCCCCCTTACATTTTGATACAATCCCCAACCGAATCTGAGGTTTCACGTCAGGGCTTCTCACAGCCCTGATTTTGTTTTTCCTATCCACAGATTTCACAGATGGCACAGATTTTTTATCGGGTAACCTCACATTCCTCTGGGTTCTCTGTGGCTCTATTGAACGTATGAAGCGATTTCGCACTGATTTGTTGTTTTTGCTCGGTTTTTTGCTGCTGCCGCTGCTGTTGTTTGGCAGCGTGACGCTGGGTGGGCAGACGATGCTGCCGGTGGACAACCTGTACCAGTGGGCGCCCTGGTCGGCCTATGCCAGCGAGTTTAGCCTGACCCAGCCGCACAATCCGCTCATCAGCGACCTCATCATCCAAAATTACGCCTGGAAGCAGTTTGTGCGGGAGACCATTTTTGCCCGCGACATTCCGCTGTGGAATCCGAATTTGTTTGCCGGGGTGCCGTTTTTGGCGGCGGGGCAGCACGGCGCCTATTACCCGTTTAGCGTGCTGTTCCTCATTTTGCCGCTGGCGCAGGCGTACGGCTGGTACACCGTGAGCCAGATATGGCTGGCCGGGGCGTTGATGTATGTGTACGGCCGTATCCTTCACCTCCATCGCCCCGCTGCCTTCATCGCCGGGCTGGTGTTCCAGGGCGGGGCGTACCTGGTGATTAGTGCGGCCGTTTTCCCCATGATCAGCGGTGCGGTAGTGTGGCTGCCGTTGTTGTTAGGGTGTGTGGAGAAGGTAATTGGTGATTGGAGATTAGAGATTAGAGATTCAGACAATCTCCAATCTCCAATCTCTAATCTCCCTACCAACAAAACTTTGTGGATTGGTCTCGGCGCGGTGGCGCTGGGTGTGCAGATTTTGGCCGGGCATATCGAGTTTACCATCTACACCCTGCTCGTCATGGCTGCCTACGCTGCCTGGCGGCTGGCTGGCCAATGGTGGCAATCCGATAACCGTTCACCGTTCACCGTTCACCGTTTACCGAAAACGGCCGCTTCCCTCATCGTCATGGTCTTGCTCGGTTTAATGCTCGGCGCGGTGCAGCTGGTGCCGCTGTATGAGTTGGGGCAGGTCAACTTCCGGCAGGAGTCGGCCAGCTTTGACGAGGTGCTGGGGTACGCTTTCCCGGCGCGGCGGGTGCTGACGCTGGCACTGCCCAACTTTTTTGGCAATCCCAGCCACCATAGCTACACCGACGTGTTCAGCGGCGAGGAAGTGGCGCTGAGCCAAAATTATTATGGCGAGAGCAAAACCAACACCGAGTGGGGCCTTAAAAACTACGTCGAAGGGGCGATTTACCTGGGCATTTTGCCGCTCTTTTTGGCGGCACTTGGCGTGCTGGGCGGCTGGCGACGGCGCAAAATACACGTCAGCTTTTTTGCCGTACTCAGTTTTTTCTCGCTGGCCTTTATTTTTGGCACGCCGCTGTACGCCATTTTGTATTACGGCCTGCCCTTTGTGAACCAGCTGCACACGCCGTTCCGCTGGGTGTTCCCGCTGTCGCTGGCGGTGGCGGTGCTGGCGGGCTTTGGCGCGGAAAGTTTGGAGAATTGGAGATTAGGAATTGGAGATTGGAGATTGGAGATTGGGAAAATCTCTAATCTCCAATCTCTAATCTCCCTGATTGCTGCTGCTGGCGGCATTTTGCTGTTGGTGGGGTTGGCAGTGTCGTGGGGGATGTACGGCCGTTTCCAACCTATCATCGAGCGCCTGTTCCTGGGACTGGCAGGCGCACCGTCTGCCTTTGCCGATGCGACCGCGTTTTACAGCTACACCTTCTGGCAACTGGTGACGCTGGGATTGGTGCTGCTCGGTGTGGCGGTGGTGTTTTGGTTGAGTGGAAGAGGGGGGAAACGGCCGTATTGGATTCTGGCTGCCTCACTCCTCATCATTGTCGATGTTTTCCTGGCCAACCGCGGCTTCAACGCCAGCAACGACCCGGCGCTGCTCGACTTTAAGCCGGAGATGGTGCAGTGGTTGGAAGCGCAGCCCGGTCACTGGCGCATCACCAGCTTTGCCCCCAACGGCGACAAACCGTTCAACGCCAACTCTGGCTGGCTGTTCGACCTGCCAGACGTGCGCGGCTACGACTCGATCATTCCCCGGCAGTATACCGAGTACATGGGGGCAATCGAACCGCAGAACGAACTGCCGTTCAACCGCGTCCAGCCTATCGTCAACTGGGAGTCGCTCAACTCGCCGCTGCTGGATGTGCTGGGCGTGAAGTACGTTATTACCAGCGAGACGATAACGCTGCCCAAGTACACCGAGGTGTGGCGGGGGGAAGGGGTGCGGATCTACGAAAACGCGGCCGTAGCCCCCCGTGTGTACACTTTGCCATTCACGGCAACGGCCGTTTCCAACAACCCTCTCACCGCCATGACCACCCAATACGACCCGCGCCAATTTGTAAATGTGGGGAGTGGAGATTGGAGAGTGGAGATTGGAGATGGAGCTAATCTCCACTCTCCAATCTCCGGTGTATACCAACCTGCTGAAATTACCGCCTATTCAAACCGAGAAGTGGTGGTAGATACGGCCGTCTCCCAGCCCAGCTGGCTCATCCTCAATGACAGTTATTTTCCGGGGTGGAAAGCGTTTGTACGGCCGTTGTCTGATCCCGATGCGGAAGAGAGAGAAGTTACCGTCATGCGCGTCAACGGAAATTTTCGTGGCGTTTTGCTCCAGCCCGGTGAGTGGCAGGTGCGCTTCCGCTACAGCCCGACGAGTTTCCAGCTGGGCGCGCTGGGCAGCTTCATGGCCGGGATTATTTTGCTCTTTGGTGCGGTGGTTTGGGGCTGGCAGCGCTTTTATCGGGCCGATGGCGAGCAAAGTATCACCCGCAGCCTCGCCAAAAACAGCCTGGCCCCCATTGCCCTGAATCTGTTTAACAAACTCATCGATTTTGGTTTTGCCGCCTTTTACCTGCGCCTGCTCGGCCCGGCCGGTTCCGGCAGCTTCCAGACGGCCATCGTCACCGCCGGGATTTTTGACATCGTGTCCAACTTTGGCCTGAACATCCTGCTTATCCGCGACGTGGCCAGCGACCGCGACAAAGCGCCCAACTACCTGCTCAACAGCACCGTCCTGCGTCTGGGCACGGCGGTGATTGCCAGTCTGCCCGTGGTGGCCATCATCGCCACCACCAATTTGCTGGGCCAGACCAACGCCCTCACCCGGCCCGAAATTTTGGCCACGGCCTTCATCATGATCGGCATGGTCTTTTCCGGCATGTCCATTGGCGTGACTGGCCTGTTTTACGTGCACGAAGAGGCGGAAATACCCAACGCCATGACCACGGTGACGACCATCCTCAAGGTGGGTTTTGGCGTGACGGCGCTGCTGTTGGGGTATGGGTTTGTGGGGTTAGCGGCCGTTTCCATCCTCACCAACGTCATCACCCTCAGCCTGCTGCTGGCGATTGCCCTGCGCCGCTACACACTGCGCGGCCCGTGGCGGCTCGATTGGGGCTTGCAGCGGCACATGCTGCGCGCGGGCTTTCCGCTCATGCTGATCCACCTGCTGCAAACCGTGTTTATCTCGATTGACAGCTACCTGCTGCGCGTGCTGCTGGACAACGGCCAGACGGTGGCGGGTTGGTACAGCAGTGCTTACAAATGGTTCAACGCGCTGCAAATTGTGCCGTCGTTTTTCACCCTGGCGCTTTTCCCCATCATCTCACGGCGCATTGGCGAATCGCTGGACGCGGCGCGGCAGATGTACGCCCTGTCGCTCAAGCTGATGCTGCTGCTGGCGCTGCCCGTCGCGGCCGTGACGCACTACCTGGCAGTGCCGCTGGTGCAAATCGTGGCCGGAGCCGAATTTTTGCCCGCCGGGGCGATAGCCCTTCAGGTTGTCATCTGGTCGATTCCGCTGGGCTGGCTGAACAGCGTGACAAACTACGTGCTCATCAGCCTGGGGCTGGAGAGCAGGCAGCCGCGCGCCTTCACGGTGGCGGTGCTGTTTAACATCATCGCCAATCTGATTTTCATCCCGCGCTTCAGCTACGTGGCCGCGGGCGTCACCACCATTTTGTCCGAACTGGTGCTGCTAGTGTTGTTTGATTATTATCTACGGCAGAAGATGGCGGGAATTAATTGGTTGGGGTTGTGGGGGCGGCCGTTCCTCCTCACGGCCCTCATGTTTGGCGGCATGTGGCTGGGTGGGCAAATTCATCTGGTCGTCGGGCTGCTCATCGGCGTGGTCATCTATCCGGCTGGCTTGCTCCTGCTAGGCATCATCGGCGCAGAAGAGAAGAAAGTGCTGGGCAACATCCTGCCCAACACAATCGCTCGCCGTCTCAAATTGGTTTAGGAATGGAATGCAGATTTTCCTGATTTACCTGATTGAAAAGATCAGAAAAATCAGGCTGATCAGGCAAATCAGCGTCCTATGAAAGATTGCCATGAAAACAGACCGAATTCAGCAAATTGAAGCGTATGCCGAGCAGATGATAAGCGGGCCGTTTGTTGTCGAGGCGTTTCGTATTGCCCACGATTTGCCGCACGTGCGGCGTGTTTACGCTAACGCAATGCGGCTGGCGCAGGCCGAAGGCTACCCACACCTGGATCGCGTCGCCGCTGCCGCCCTGCTGCACGACGTTGGCCTGCCTGTGGTGGAGAAACGAGGCGATCATCCCAGGGTTGGGGCCGAGCTAGCCGCCCAATATTTGCAGGAAAACGAGCTGTTTGCTCCCGATGAGATTGCCGAAATTTGCGAGGCGATTGTGTATCACGGCCGTTTAGATGGCACCGCACCCCTCATCCACATTTTACGCGACGCCGACACGCTCGATTTGCTGGGCACCGTGGGCATCATGCGCGCCTTTACCTCCAAAGCCCACAAGCCGGTGTATCTCCCCGAACATCCACGCGGCGAAACCTGGGGCCTTACGGCTGCCGATTTCACCCAGCGTTTTCAGGCTGGCCTGGGCATGGGGCCCACCATTTTGGACCAGATCAACTTCCAGCTGAGCTGCTATGAAAATTTGGCTACGGCGACAGCGCGGGAATGGGGACGGCCGTTGCGCGACACGATGCGCCAATTTGTCATCCAGTTCGCCGAGGAAGCTGCCCCCTATCCCCAGTGAAGTAACCTTGTTATAATCCATCAACTTCAAGGAAAAAGTCCAATGCCAGATTTTTCACTTTCGACACATGCCTGGTACATGCTCCAAGAGCGAAATATTGCTGAGGAATGGGTTTGGCGCACAATTGAAAACCCAAGTCGCAAGAAGAAAGGAGAAGATGGTAATATGCATTACTCAAAACCGATTCGAGAACGAGACGGCCGTATCTTACATGTCGTCGTCAATCCTAACCTTGATCCACAACTGATCGTAACCGTGTTTTTTGATCGCCGTTTGAGCAAATAGGTAAACAACTATGAAACTAAAAATCGATAAAGAAAGCGATGCACTTTATTTTCGTCTCGATGACGACGAAGTTGTTGAATCAGAGGAAGTTCAGCCCGGCATTATTTTGGACTTTGATGAAAACGGCCGTGTCATCGGCATTGAAATCTTGTCTTTAAGTACACGGTTTTCCCCTGAAAAGCTCCGCATCATGCAATTTGAAACCGCGTAAACCCGCCCAGCCGTGAACGGACTGGGCTATTTGTGGAAGTCCCTGAGGGGCTTTCATTTTGTAGCCGGGCGAAGCCGTTCATTTGAGAAACTCTCCATTGCCTTTCCGTCCCCCGCACCATCAACCCGTTTGGATCATGACCGCCCTGCTGCTGGCCGGAGCAGCGCTGCGGCTGTTTGGGCTGAACAGCCTCTCCCCACCGGGCATCACCCACGACGAGGTGGCTCACTGGCTGATTAACCGCTCTATTTTAGCGGGTGAACACGCCATTTACTTCACCCAGGCCTACGGCCATGAGGCAGGCTTCCACTACCTGCAAACCGGCTTCGGCGCCCTGATTGGCGACAACGTGCTGGCGCTGCGTTTGCCTGCGGCGTTTTGCGGCTTGCTCGGCGTGGCCGTCACCTTTGCCCTGGCGCGCAAGCTGTTTGGCAAAAACGTGGCCCTCATCGCCGCGGGATTGCTGGCGGTGTTGTTTTGGCCGGTGTTTTACGGCCGTCTCGCCCTACGCGCGATTTCCCTGCCGTTGGTGGCGGGGTTGTCGGCTTATTTTTGGTGGAAAGCGTGGGAACTTGAAGGGGTGAACGGGAGAAAGGGTGAAGGGGTGACCAAGCCAGTCACCCCTTCACCCCGCGATGTCCTCATCGCCCACCCCTTCACCCTCTCCGGCTTCTTTGCTGGTCTCTCCCTCCACACCTACATGGCCGCCCGCGCCGTGCCGATTTTTTACGCGCTGTGGCTGGCCTACCTGGCGATTTTTCACTGGCGCGAATTCAAGCAGCGCTGGCGGGGCATTGTCCTGTTTCTAGTGATGTTTGCCGCTGTCGCCGCGCCGCTGGTCATCTATTTGCAAACCACGCCCGGTGCCGAATTCCGCATTAGCGAGGTAGATGCACCGCTGCAAGCGCTGCGGCTGGGCGATTGGCGGCCAGTGCTGAGCAACGGCCTCAAGCTATTGGGGATGTTTGGCTTTGTGGGCGATCCGCTGTGGCGTGAGGGGGTGCCATCGGCCCCCGTGTTTGAGCCGGTGGTGGCCGGGCTGTTTTATGCCGGGCTGCTGCTTTGCCTGTGGCGCTGGCAGCAGCCGCGTTATGCCTTTTTGCTGATCTGGCTGGCAGTCTCCGTCACCCCCAGCCTCGTCACCATCAACGCCCCCAGCCATATCCGCAGCATCTTGATTTTACCTGTACTTACCATGCTTCCTGCCCTGGTTATGCACAGTTTAGGGCAGTTATCCACAGTTATCCGCGACTTATCCACAAGAAGTTCCAAAATATTGGTCTTGACGCTGCTCTTGTTTTATGCTGCCCGAACATCTGTTTTACAGTTTCAAACCTGGCCTAACGGCGGCGATGTGCCGTTTGTGTGGCAGGCCGCGTTTACGGAAATGGCGCGGTACCTGGACGGCCGTTCCAACCTCAGCGCCGCGTCCATTGCCGGCTGGTCGCCCAGCACGATGGACAGCCCCACGATGACCCTGCTGCGCCAAAACGACGATCTGCCCTTGAGCCACTTCGACCCGCAAGAAGGCACCCTCATTTTGCCCGATGCGGAGCCGGTGGTGGTGCTACGGCCGTCTGACCTCCCCCTCGATCCCTACTGGGAAACCCAACTCACCGAATGGGGCTCCACCCCTTCACCCCTTCACCCCGCGATGTCCTCATCGCCCACCCCTTCACCTTGTCACCCTGTCACCCTGTCACCTTGTCACCTTGTCACTTTGTACGAGTTGCCGCAACAGCCATCCATTGAATTTGCAAACCCGATGAGCGTTCAGTTTGGTGAGGAGTTGATTTTGTTGGGGTATGAGTGGGTAGAAGAAGGGGAATTGGTGCTGGGGTGGCGAGTAACGGCCGTACCCCCCGCCCCGCGCCAACAATTCATCCACAGCCTCGCCGCCGACGGCACGCAGCTGGCCGACACCTACCGCTTTGATGCGCCTGACCCACAAGGCCTCTGGTTCCCCCACTGGCAGCCTGGCGACCTCATCTTGCAGTACCTCAGCCCGCCCGCGCTGGACGAAGCTACTCAGCTGCGCCTGGGCTGGTTCGACCCCACCACCTGCACGCCCGGCCCCTGCCAAAACCTGCGCACTGGGGATGGCGCAGAGTTTGTGCTGCTGCCAGTGGAGTAAGCAAAAGATTTACGAGGGAAATCTTTATGACTTCAGAAGGTATAAGCTTTTTAATTATTGCAGTTGTGGGCTTTTTATTCTTTGGTTATCTGGTTATTTTTATTTCGAGAAAGCCGCAAAACAGTCAAAAGATACTTGATTTCATGCAACAAATGCCAGGCGCATTTTGGACAAAGAATGTTGGCGCTGGTGGCATTCTGCTTGTCATGATTTTTGTTTTATTTCTTTTCTTTGCCTGTATGTTTTGCTTTGCCTTGTATGGATTGCTTCAAGGTGTAGCTAAGGCAGACCCCTCGATTCACTCTGCAAACCAAGGATTAACCACCACTAACCTTGGAATGTCCGCAAAATCTTTTTCGTTGCGCGTGGCCAGTTGCAGACAGCCTGCCAGGGCAATGGCAGCAATTTAGGCATCTTCGACGGTGATGGGAGGGCAGATTCCCATAATCCAAATGATCAGGTAAATCATGGAAATCTGCGTCCCATTTAGTGCTTTGCCAAAAGCAATTTGGTCGATGAGATCATGTCCAGACTGGGCTCCATTGACCAATCATCATCAACTCCTCCTCCGGCACCTCGTCCAGTTCGCCGTTGAGGATGGCCTGGACAGTGGACATGGTTTCGGGAAGGGGAACGTAAGCGGCAGGCGTGCCCGACCACGGCTCGGCTACGGTGAGCGGCTGGGAGAGGAAACAATGCAGCCGCCGCCCGCGAATGACGGCCTGGCGTTCGGCCTCACCATAGTAGGCCATGTCGAACCCGGCCATGCCCTGGTTGTGGTAGATGAGGTGCAAATCGGCATAGCGGCGAGCCAGGCGCACGGCCGTCTCCGCCAAAGCTCTGTGTGCCTCATCTTCGTAATGATGGCTGTACGAGCGCAGCATATCGATGGCCGGCCACCAGCCTTCCCCGGCACGCAGGCGGTCGAAGGTGACGGCCGTATCCAAATCAGCCAACACCTGCGGTTCCGCGCCGATGCTCTCGATGCCGTCATACAGCACCGTCACGTTCGCCAGCTCATCTAATCCGCTAAAGATTGACATAACACCTTCAACTGGGACAATCCCCGTATCGATAATAAAGAGCACGGGCTGATTTGTGGCAAGGGCCTGCACTTGCTTCACGGCTTGCGTAGCCAAATGTTGTTGGCGAGCAGCGGAGTCGGTAAGAGCGCCCACTACCAGTTCCACGTAAGCCTCAACGCCGCAGTTGCGCCACTGCCACATCCGGCTTTGGGCCGTGAACTCACCGCGTTCCAGCACAAGCTGCACGGTTCTGCCCTGATAAACCGTGGCCATCCGTTGCATCAACTCTCCCACTAACACATCGATGCCGATACCAGAGAGCGGCGTAAAAATGCCGTTGCGCCCGCCCCATTTGAACGGGGCAATCAAGTCGATGATCTTGATGCCCGTTTCCCAGATTTGCTTTGTTTGGGTTGGCTGAACAACGGTGGCACTTTCGCTTTTGCTGCCGTCCAGCAGATCAACAACGGCCGTTAACCCCTTAAGCTGTGCCCAGTCGAGTGGGGTGCGCCCCTGGCTGTCCTGGCTGGCAGGGTTGCTGCCATAATCCAGCAGCAGTTTCACAATTTCTGGGCGGTTGCGGATGACGGCCTTGTGCAGCGCTGTCTGTTGGTGCGGTGTCACAATTTGAGCATCGGCACCATTTTCCAACAGCCATTGAACCAGGGCGGTCTGACCCATATGCACTGCCTGGTGCAGCGGCGTGCTGCCACCACGATCCAACTCATTGATATCTGCCCCAGCTTCCAGGAGGAGAGCAGCCAATGGCTGGTTACCCGTGCTGGCAGCCCAGTGCAGCGCCGTGATGCCTAATGGCCAGTGCCAGCCATCGGAGGCTACACCCCACTCCGTCTGGGTGGTGAGTAAGTCTGGATCACGCCGCAGCAGCTGCCGCACTGGCAGCAGGTCGCCACCTTTTAGAGCGATAAAAAAGTTGATGCGGTTACTGAACTTGTCGTCTTGTGAAGGACGATATGCTTGAGTTTTCATGGGACTCATATTCTCCTTGAGCTGTTGTCGCGCGTCGTAAAGACGCTTTTTTACAGTCGAAAAGGGTAGATCGAGTTCGTTGGCGATTTCGTGGTAGGAACGGCCGTCTAAATAAAACAGCCGCGTCACTCCCCGGTAAATTTCCGGCAAGTTGTTCACCGCTGCCAAAACCGCCTGCCGTCGCTGCATTTGTTCCAGCATCGCTTCCGGACCGGTGAAGTCGCTGGCCAGGTCCGGGGCGTCGCCCAGCGCCAGCAGCGCGGCATGTTGGCCGCGCGTCAGCCGGTCGCACTGCTTCAGCACGATGCGCCGCAGCCAGGCGGGGAACGCCTGTGGTTCGCGCAGGTTGGGCAGGCAGCGGTACGCTTCCCAGAATGCTTCTTGCGTGGCATCCTGCGCCTGCTGCTGCTGGCCCAAAAACTGATAGGCGGTGAAATACGCCATGTCCTGAAACTGAACCACCAATTGACCAAAAGCCGCACTGTTACCTTGTTGAACGGCCGTCACCAGTTTTACATAATCACTCATCTACCCTTACCTGATTTCATCGTCTCGAAGGCCTTCTGTTTATAAAGTCCCAAGTTTGTCTGCAAAAGTTACCCCGAACAAAAAATGATGCGTGAAACGTGAAACGTGACCGAGGAAAAATCACGTTTCACGTTTCACGTTTCACGCCAGGAAACCCTAACTCAATCATAACTTTAAGGCGTCAACCGCTTTTGGTCACGCGGAAACAGCGTCGCCAGCCGCAGGTTGGGCAGGCCCAAGAGCTGCATCAGCAGCCGCTCCAATCCGATGGCAAAACCACCGTGCGGCGGCATGCCGTAACGGAACGCTTCCAGGTAGGTCTCAAACGGCTCGGTGGGCAAACTCACCTTCGCCAGCGCTGCCAGGTAGTCGGCGTAAACATGCAGCCGCTGCCCGCCGGTGATCAGCTCGGTGCCGCGAAACAGCAGGTCGAAGGAGTTGGAGAATTCAGGGTTTTGCGGGTCGGGATGGGTGTAAAACGGCCGTTTCCCCATCGGATAGCCCGTCACAAACAAGAAGTCGCTGCCGTGCGCCTGCTGTGCCCACTCCCCTAGCCAGCGCTCATCCTGCGGCGACAGGTCTGGCTCGCCGCGCACGTCCACCCCGTGTCGCTGCCAGATCAGCTCCTGCGCCGCCGCAAAATGAATGTGTGGGATTTCAGCAGGCACTTCCGGCAAATTGGCCTCCAGCATTTCCAGTTCCGCCGCATACCCTTCCGCCAGCGTCTGGAAAATACCCGCCAGCACCGTGCGCACCATTCCCATCACCGTAAAATGGTCTTGAATGAAGCCAAACTCCACGTCCAGGCTCACATACTCGTTCACGTGGCGCGTCGTGTCGTGCGGCTCGGCGCGGAAAACCGGACCCACTTCAAACACGCGAGCAAACACACCCACCATGATCTGCTTGTAAAACTGCGGGCTTTGTGCCAGATACGCGCTGCCGCCGAAATATTCCAGCTTGAACACATTCGCCCCGCTTTCCGTGGCGGAAGCCACCAGCTTGGGCGACTGGATCTCGGTGAAATGGTTGGCTTGCAGCGTGGCGCGGAAGCCCGCCATCGCCCCCGCCGCCAGGCGAAACACGGCTCTTCGCTCCGGGTGCCGGTTGGCTACCACAGCATGGTCTAGCAGCGTGGGCAGCCCGGCTTTGAGCTTCTTTTGCTGCAAGGGCACTGGCGCTGGCTCTGTCACCGGCGTGATCACCTCAATTTGCGGTCGGTACAGCTCTACACCGCCTGGCGCCTGATCTGTGGCCACCACCTCACCGGTCAGCGTGATGACACTTTCCAGGCTCAGCTCCGCGATTGGGGCCAGATCGGCCTCGCTTTCGGTGACAGCCTGGATGGTGCCCCAGCCGTCGCGCAGCACCACAAAACTGACACCCCCCAGGCGGCGCACGTTGTGCAGCCAGCCCGTCAGCCGCACCCGCTGCCCGACGTGGCGGCTTGCTTCAACTGTTCGAATCGTGTTCATAAAAACCTCCGTGTGTTGGTAGAGACGTTGCATTGCAACGTCTCTACATTGCAACGTCTCTACGGCCGAAAAATAAAAAGCCCTCGTCCCCAATTTGGAGGACGAGGGCTGCGCGTGGGCAGCCAAAAATGCTGCCCAACGCATAAAAAAACGCCCGCCCTCACGTTGGAGGACGAGCGTTCATTTTTGCGCTCGTGGTGCCACCACCAATTTGCCGTTGCCAGGCGAACCTGGCGCGAGCCTCTTGCGGCCTGGATTTGTGTACACAAATCACCAAAGCCTGGGTGCTGTAACGGGCACTCCCGAAATCGGTTACTCAGTTATCGGTAATCCGTAATCGGTGGTTTGTAAACGCCGATTGCCGTTTACTGCTTACCGCTTACCGAACACCGTTCACCGATCTAGCTCCAGGGTGTCGTTAACGGGGTTTGCTGGCGATCCTTGCAGCAGGTGGGTCGCTCTCTGGGCAGCGAAGGGGCCGGTTAACCTGTCCCTTTCATCACTCTTGGTATATCAGTTGTTTGGGGAGGCATCATAGCAAATGGGCTGGCGGGCTGTCAATGCTCATTTTGCTAAACCCGGTACAATAAGCACAAATCGCCACCACCCACTTTAAGGAGACTTTAAGTGGGCACACCACCACAAATGAAAAGGGACACGGATGACATGGATTTGACGGATTTTTATCCGTGTCCTATTTTCGCAGGAGCCAAAGGCATGGCAAACGGCCGTTACAATCCCACTACAGATCTCATCTGGCGCCTGGGCCATAAGCTGCGCCAGCATATCGATCGAGTCCAGCCCCCAGATGCTTTGGTGATGGTGCTGGTTGCGCTGGTGGTCGGCGTGGGCACCGGCTTGGGGGCCGTGGTGTTTGTCTGGCTGCTGCGGCAGATTAACCAGCTAACTGTCCAGCTGCAAACTCGGATTGGCAATGTGGCCGGTCTGGCTTTGGCCATGGGTAGTGCCGGGCTGCTGGTTGGGTATGTGGTCAACCGTTGGGCCAAAGAAGCCAAAGGACACGGCGTGCCGGAAGTGATGGAGGCGCTGGCCCTTCGCGGCGGCCGTATTCGCGCCCGCGTCGCCTCGATCAAAGTGCTGGCCTCTTCACTCACCATTGGCACGGGCGGCTCAGCCGGGCGTGAGGGACCTATCGTCCAGGTAGGGTCGGCCTTGGGGTCTACGGTGGGCCAGCTGCTGCATTTTTCGGCCGATCGTACCCGCACGCTGGTGGCGTGCGGTGCCGCAGCGGGGATTTCGGCCACGTTTAACGCGCCTATTGCCGGGGCCATCTTTGCCCTGGAGGTGATCTTGGGCAAGTTCACCGTCAGTTATTTTGGCGCGGTGGTTATCAGTTCGGTAGCCGCCAGCGTTATTGGGCGCGCCTACCTGAGCGACCGACCGGCGTTTACGGTGCCAGCCTATCCATTCCAGTTTCAGGAACTGCCGTTGTATGTAGTGCTCGGCGTTTTGGCGGCCGTGGTAGCGGTGTTGTTTATCCGCCTGCTTTATTTGATGGAAGAGAAGTTTGACGAATGGCAGCTGCATCCTGCTTTTAAGGCAAGCCTGGGAATGCTGCTGACGCTGGCGGTGGCGCTGCTGCTGCCGGAACGGCAGGCGCTTGGCCCTGGTCTGGAATTCATTGGCGAGGCAATTGCTGAGGATTTTAGTTTACCGCTGGGGCTCATGGCGGCTTTGTTGATTACCAAGATGCTGGCCACGGGCTTCACGCTGGGCAGCGGCAACTCTGGTGGTGTGTTTGCCCCTGGTTTGTTCATGGGGGCAGTTGTAGGGGGCATGGTCGGATCGGTGGCGCATTCGGTCTGGCCAGAGGTGGCAGTGAATCCAGGGGCGTATGCCATTGTGGGGATGGCGGCCGTTTTTTCTGGTGCGGCCAGGGCGCCGATTACGGCCGTTCTCATCGTCTTCGAAATGTCCAACGACTATAAGCTAATTTTACCGCTGATGCTGGCCACGGTGCTTTCTACTTTGCTGGCGGAGCATCTGTTCCGCGAATCGATCTACACCCTCAAGCTGCGCCTGAAGGGCATCAGCCTCCAGCGCGGACGTGACTTGGACGTAATGCAAAGTTTGCAGGTGAAAGAAGCGATGACGCTCGATCCTTACCTGGTGCCGGAAAATATGCCACTGCCCCAGCTGGGCGAACTGCTGCAGCGCACTCATCACCACAGTTTCCCGGTGGTGGATGAGGACCTCAACCTGGTGGGCATGGTAAGCTTACGTGATTATGAACGGGTCGCTGATCAGGAGAGCAGCGCAGCGCTGCGGGTACGAGACATTGCCACGTTAGGGCGGCTGCTGACGGCGTACCAAGATGAGCCGCTCAGCGAAGTTGTGCAGCGCCTGGCGGTGCGAGGCATCAACAAGCTCCCGGTGGTGTCGCGAACCGAGCCCCACCGGGTGGTGGGGGCCATCCGCCGGAATGACATTGTGAAGGCGTACAATGTGGCGATGGCACGCCGCCGGGAAAGTGAACCGGACATTGAGCGGCTGCCGGCGCTGCCCAATCCGCAGATGTGTTTTTTGGACATTGCCATTACCCCGGAAAGCCAGGTCGTCAACAAGACGGTGGCGGCGATTGCGCCGAATTTGCCGTATGAGTGTGTGGTGGTTTCGGTGCGGCGGCAGGGGGTGCTGCTGGTGCCGCACGGGGACACGGTTTTGCAGCCGGATGATGTGCTGAATGTGTTTGTGCGCCGGGCCGATGAAGCCCAGCTGCGTGCTTGTTTCCAGGCGGTGGAGAGCAAGGTGGCATAAAAAAACGGCCGTTCCCCGCAGGCAACGGCCGTAGAAAAAGCCAGCTTTAACTGTATCAACTAATACTTTGAATGCGCAGCTGAATTTGCCCGCCGGGCGTTTGCACGGCGACGGTCTGGCCTTTCTTGGCGCCCAGTATGGCCCGGCCAATAGGAGATTCGTTAGAGATACGGCCGTTGCTTGGATCCGCCTCATGGGCACCGACGATGGTATAGGTGGCTTCGTACTCATCATCCTCATCCAGCTCCAGCACGGTGACCGTGTGGCCAACACGCACTTTGTCGGCTGGACCGACATCCTGAATGATTTTGGCCCGGCGCAGGGAGTCTTCCAGGTCTTTGATACGGCCGTCGACAAACCCTTGCTCTTCTTTGGCAGCGTGATAGTCGGCATTTTCCTTGAGGTCACCCTGGGCAATGGCCGTTTGCAATTTAATGGCCAGCTCTTCCAGCTTTTGACCCTTCAGATAAGCCAGTTCTTCTTTGATTTTTTGTAGCCCTTCTTCGGTCAGATAGACGACATCATTAAAATCTTGGGTCATTGTCTTTTCTCCATGCGCGATCAAAACGCACCCTGCGCGTGTGTATCACACAGTAAAAATGTATGGTTTGGTTTAGTGCTGTGGAAACGTGTTTTCTGCCCGTTTAAGTTTGGGAAATCCTTCTAAGCAGAGCAGTTATACCGAAACGTCAGTGGCAGCCTCTGGCTGTTCAAAGATGCAGGCCTCAGTATAAGGTCACATTTGCAACGAACTCGTCTTCCAATTGGCTTCCCCACTAGATTGAACCAAATAACCCCGCTTTTTGCGGGGCATAATACCTGTTTTTAGCTGACGGTTAGTATACGTTGAACGGTCCTTAGTATAGCTGAGGCCCTGGCATCTGTCTAGACATTTTGTCCAGGGGTGGATGCAAATTTATCCATTTTTCAGACTTGTGAAGCGTGGCTGCGGGTGACCTGGGGTGTAATTTTGGCCAGTTAGTAGTTAGATTGGCATATTGTCCCCCAATATTTTATGGCCTAAACTGGCAAAGCTATTACCTGCACAGGGGCGGGATGCCAGGCCGGATCGGTTGCCACCGCTGACGTAGGTTATACTCGCGTCGGGCATTTTCTAACTGTGTCACCGCTGGCAAAAATGTAAGATGATGCCCTTTGCGAGTATAGAAAAGTTCATCGCTGCACACGGCAGGTGTGTTTTGTTGCCAACCGCGCCGGGCGGGGGGCAGCTTTCTTAGCCGCTATGAAAGAGCCGCATCATTTGAACAGCCAAACAGAAATCCCTGTTTTGCCGCCACATTCGCTAGATTATGTCAATGCTTTGGTGTTAAACACGCTGGGTGAAGCGCTGGTGTTTGAAGTGGCCAAGCCGAACAGCGGTGTTTACTGGCAGTTGTTGGATCGATACTTGCAGCCAGAAGAAGATCCGTTTACGGCCGTTCAACAAACGTTGCAGCAGGCAACCGGTTTCCAGGCCTGCCAGTGGGCCTACCTGGGCAGCCACGCCATCGAGGCCAGCCGGTTGTTTGGCGTGGGTTTTCTGTTTTGTGCCCGGCAGGCGTACCAGGTGGCTGAACCGGTGTTGGCAGGGGCGACGGTCAAGTGGGTCTCGCTGGTCGACTTGCGGTATGCACTTTTAGACGGCCGTATCTCCATCATGAGCCACGCGCTCACCGTTTCTTTGTCTCTTCTCACCGTCCTTAAATAACGGCCTGTTACGCGCTGGTTGGTTTGCCCCGGTCCTTGCTTCTTTATATACTTCTGCCTTGAGCAGAAGAAATTCCCACCCAAAATTTTGGTTACTCGCAGAAGAAAAGGACAAATCTCCATGCCATTTGCGCCTACGTATGATGTTCCTGCCGAACGCCGCGCCTATGTGGAACAGGCCAGAGTTGAAAATGGAAACGGCCGTATCGGTCTCCTCATGCTGCATGGTTATATGGGCAGCCCGCTGAGTTCACATCCGATGGCCAGCTACCTGGCCGAACATGGCATTTCGGTGCACTGCCCGCTGCTGCCCGGGCACGGCCATTACCCGGATAAGCTGCACAAAGTCACCCGGCAGGCGTGGCTGGACGAAGCCCAGGAAGCGTTTGCCACCGTGCAAAAACAGTATGACGAGCTTTTTTTGATGGGTCATTCGATGGGCGCGGTGTTGGGGGCCAATTTGTGCCTGCAAAATCCAGCGGTGCGTGGGTTGATCATGCTGACGCCCATCTATGAAGCGCCCGATGACCGGCTGAACTGGATGAAGGTGCTGCGTTTTGTCATGCCCTGGTTTTATCCGCATAAAATGCGCTCGATGCGCAAGCTGGTGCGCGAGCGGGTGCTGGATTTTGATCCGACGCTCGACTTCGACGATCCTGATTTTCAGCAAAACCGGCTGCCGGTGGTAAGCCGGGTGCCGACGGCCTCGCTGGTGGAGATGGTGAAGATGGCCGATTACGGCCGTACCCTCTGGCCCCAACTCACCACCCCTTCTATTATCTTCCGCGGCGGGCACGACCCGGCGGTCAAACCCGGCACCATCGACAAGCTGTACGAGACTTTGCCGGGTCCACACAAGAAGCTGGTCACCTTTGCCGAAGCGGGGCATGAGCCGATGCGGCCGTTTGATCCCGCGCATAAAGAATTATGGCCGCAAGCCTTGGAATTTATTCGTACTTACTCTAAAATTGGCCTATCTATTCCCACAAGCTAATTGCCGCTATCCCACTTTTCCACGCATCATAAGCTGTCAGGTTCCTGCTGGTGAGGTGAAACTTTGGGCATGATGAAAACGATAAACCGATTGTTGTTCGGGCAGCGTCAACAGGCGAAAAACCTGCTCCTACTACGCACCCAACGGCCGTCTGGTCAGCCGCTTAACCAACCGCATACCCGATAATTCACAGAACTCCCCGCCACCAAGCCGATGGGGAGTTTTTATTTTGCAAAGGCTAAAAATGGGTTGGACACTGATGAACACAGATTCACACTGATTTTTATCTGTGTTTATCAGTGAAAATCAGTGTCCCATTTTTGAGGAGAGATATGGAGCAAAAAAAAGCAGATACGGCCGTAATCGCCACCACCTACCGCATTCAGATCAGCCCGAAAACGGCCGTGAACCAGACCAAACTCGTCCAGGCCGCCCACCAGATCGGCCTCACCAGCCTTACCACCTGCCACCCCAGCCGCCTCATCTTCCTGCAAGGCCACCTCACCCCTGCCGATGCGGAACGCCTGGCTAATGAACTGCTAGTTGATCCCGTAACCGAGAGACTGGAGATTGGAGATTGGAGATTGGGAGCCGTATCTAATCTCCAATCTCCAGTCTCCAATCTCCATGTTATTGAAACCACCCTCCTTCCCGGCGTCACCGACCCGCCCGCCGAAAACCTGCGCCGCGCCGTCCAACTGCTGGGCATCAATGGCCTGGAGCGTGTGGCCACCGGGCAGCGCTTTGAGCTGGCTGGCGACCTTACTGACAGCGACAAACACCGCCTGGCCACCGAACTGCTGGCCAACCCCGTCATCCAGCGCTTTGCCATCGACCAGCCGATCAGCCCGCCCTTTTTTGCCTACCACGAGGGAGACGGTTTGGTTGAGACTATCGTTCTGCGCGGCGTGGACGATGAAACGTTAGTCGCCATCAGCCAGGAGCGGCGGCTGGCGCTGAACCTGGAGGAGATGCAGGCCGTTCGCGCCTACTACGAGCAGGAAAATCGCGATGCTACTGACGTGGAGCTGGAAATGATTGCCCAGACGTGGAGCGAGCACTGCGTCCACAAAACGTTTAAGGCCATCATTGATTACGAGGGGCCGCAGCCGGGCAAAAGCAGCGGCAGCGAGCGGCAAACCATCAAGGGCCTGCTCAACACCTACATCCGCGCCGCCACGGAAAAAGTAAACAAGCCGTGGGTGCGCTCGGCGTTTGTGGACAACGCGGGCATTGTGGCCTTTAACGATCAGTTTGACCTGGCGTTTAAGGTGGAAACACACAACCATCCTTCCGCGCTGGAGCCGTTTGGCGGGGCCAACACTGGCGTGGGCGGCGTGGTGCGCGACGTGCTGGGCGTCGGCGCGCGACCCATCGCCAACACCGATGTGCTCTGTTTTGGCCCGCCTGATCTGCCGCAGGAGCAGCTGCCTGCCGGCGTGCTGCACCCACGCCGCATTGCCGACGGCGTCATCCACGGCATCGAGGATTACGGCAACAAGATGGGCATTCCCACGGTGAACGGCTCGATTCATTACCACGCGGGCTACACGGCCAATCCCCTGGTGTACTGCGGCTGCCTGGGCATTTTGCCACACGGATCGCACGTCACCGAGCCGCAGACAGGCGACCTGATCATCGCCATTGGCGGGCGGACGGGGCGGGACGGCCTGCGCGGGGCGACGTTCTCCAGCATGGAGATGGACGTGGCGACGAGTGAAATTGCGGGAACGGCCGTTCAAATCGGCAACCCCATCATGGAAAAACAGGTACAGGAAGTGGTGCTGCAAGCCCGCGACGCCCGCCTTTACACCGCCATCACCGACTGCGGCGCGGGCGGCTTTTCCTCGGCGGTGGGTGAGATGGCCGAAAAGCTGGGGGCGACGGTGCAGCTGCAAGCCATCACCACCAAATATCCCGGCCTGCGCCCCTGGGAGCTGTGGCTCAGCGAAGCGCAAGAGCGCATGGTGCTGGCCGTGCCGCCCGCCAATCTGCCCGCGCTGCAAGCTATTTGCGATGGTCAGGACGTGGAATTGGTCCAGCTGGGCACGTTTGGCGCAGACGGCCGTCTCCACATCTATTTCGGCGACCGGCTCGTCGGCGACCTGACCATGCACTTTTTGCACGACGGTCTACCGCCCCGCCACATGACGGCTGTCTGGCAGCCCATCGACCCCGCCACCATCACCCTGTCACCCGGTCACCTTGTCACCCTGTCCCAACGCCTCCTGGCGCTCCTCTCTCATCCCGACATTCGCAGCAAAGAAGAAGTCATCCGCCGCTACGATCATGAGGTGCAGGGCGGAACGGCCGTAAAACCACTGACTGGCGTGGCCAACCACGGCCCATCTGATGCGACGGTTTTCGTGCCGCAAAATTCGTTACAGAAGGAGATTGGAGATTGGAGATTAGGCACTGAAAACCAATCTCCAATCGCCAATCGCCAATCTCCCAAAGGCGTAGCCTTGTCTAACGGCATCTGCCCCAACTACACCGACCTCGACCCGTACGCGATGGCCTGGGCGGCGGTGGACGAGGCGCTGCGCAACGTCGTTGCCGTGGGGGCAGACCCGGATCAGGTCTCTATTTTGGACAATTTTTGCTGGGGCAATCCCAATTTGCCCGACCGGCTGGGGTCGCTGGTGCGCTGTGCCCAGGGGTGCTACGATGCGGCCGTTTCTTTCCAAACCCCCTTCATCTCCGGTAAAGACAGCCTGAACAACGAATATACCGGCGCCGACGGCGAAAAACACGCCATCCCCGGCACGCTGCTGATCAGCGCCATGGGCCTGGTGCCGGACGTGGCCAAAACGGTAACGATGGATTTGAAGCAGGCGGGTAACTTCATCTTTGTGGTGGGCGATACACGTGCCGAGCTGGGCGGCAGCCACTTCAACCAGGTCGGCGGCCGGGCGGAAGGCAGCCGCACCGTGCCCCAGCCCGCGCCCGACAGCCTCACCAGAATGCGCCTGCTGCATCAAGCTATCCAGGCCGGGCTGGTGCAATCGTGCCATGACTGTGCCGAAGGCGGTGTGGCCGTAGCCCTGGCCGAGATGTGCATCGCCGGGCGCATTGGCGCGGAATTGCAGCTCATCCACGTGCCGCGCGACTGGCACGCGGCCTACTCCACTGACGAGGTGGTGCTCTTCGCCGAATCGCTCAGCCGCTTCCTGGTGGAGGTCCGCCCGGAAGATGCCGCCCGCCTCCGCGAACTGCTGGCCGATGTGCCGCACGAGTGTGTGGCGGTGGTAGGGGGCGATGGGCTGGTGGTAAACGGCCGTACCGGTTCCCCGATCTTGAATTTGACAATTGAGGAGATGGAAGAAGCATGGCGTGGACATTTGGATGACAAGGTGACAAGGAGACAAGGTGACAAGGTGACAGATCACCCGGTCACCTTGTCTCCCGGTCACCCGGTCACCCCTTCACCCCTTCACCCCTTCACCCCTTCACTCAAAAAGGTCCTCATCCTCCACGCCAACGGCACCAACCGGGACCACGACGCGGCGCTGGCCTGTACGCTGGCGGGCGGCGAGCCGGAAATTGTGCACATCAATCAGCTGGTGGCGGGCGAACGGCGGCTGGCAGATTACGGCATGTTGGTCATTCCCGGCGGCTTCTCGTACGGCGATGACCTGGGTGCGGGTGTGCTGTGGGCGCTGGATTTGCGCGAGCGTTTTGGGGAGGAATTAAGAGCGTTTGTGAAAGACGGCCGTCCCGTCCTGGGCATCTGCAACGGCTTCCAAACCCTAGTAAAAGCTGGCCTACTCCCTGGCAATCTCCAATCTCCAGTCTCCAATCTCCAATCTCGCCCCGTCACGCTCACCTACAACCAATCCAACCAGTTCGAATGCCGCTGGGTGACGCTGCAACCCAATAAAAATTCACCCAGCCTCTTTACTCAAAACCTAACTGAACCCATCTACTGCCCGGTGGCTCATGGCGAAGGTCGGCTCATGGTGCAAAACGAAGCTGCTTTGGATCTGTTACAGACGGAAAATTTAATTCCGCTCCAATATTCAATCTCCAATCTCCAATCGCCAATTCCCTACCCCGCCAACCCCAACGGCTCCGTCCTCGACATCGCCGCGCTGTGCAACCCGGCGGGCAACGTGCTGGGGCTGATGCCGCATCCCGAGAATCACATCTTCCCCTGGCAGCACCCCCGCGCCAGCCGCGGCGAGCGAGGAAATTTGGGGCTGCGGCTGTTTGAAAACGGAATTAAGCATGCGTAATTGAGTAATTGGGTAATTGGGTAACTACTCAATTACTTAATTACCCAATTACCAATTACGTCACCAAGGTGACATAATGTTAACTCATCAAGAATTGTTAGACGCCATTCCCAACTGCCTGGACAGTACCGATTTTGCGGGGCTGGGTGAAAAGTATGAGGGCAAGGTGCGGGATGTGTATATGCAGAACGGCCGTCGCATTCTCATCACCACGGACCGGGTCAGCGCCTTTGATCGGGTGCTGGGGCTGATTCCGTACAAGGGGCAGGTGCTCAACCAGCTCAGCGCCTGGTGGTTTGAACAAACGGCCGATCTCGCCCGCAACCACGTCATTGCTGTGCCCGATCCCAACGTGACGATTGCCCACGAGGCCCAGCCGCTGCCGGTGGAGGTTGTGGTACGCGGTTACATCACCGGCGTGACGAAGACATCGCTGTGGTATTTGTACGAGCAGGGGGAAAGACGGCCGTACGGCATCCAGCTCCCCGATGGCCTGTGCAAAAACGATCCGCTGCCCGAACCGATCATCACCCCCACCACCAAAGCTGTGCAAGGCGGCCACGACGAGCGGCTGACGGAGGCGGAGATTGTGGCGCAAGGGTTGGTGGAGGCGGATTTGTGGGAGGAGGTGCGGGAAACGGCCGTGTCTCTCTTCAAGCGCGGCCAGGAAATTGCAGCCAGGGCGGGGCTGATTTTGGTGGATACGAAATATGAGATGGGGCTGGTGAACGGCCGTCTCACCCTCATCGACGAAATCCACACCCCCGACTCCAGCCGCTACTGGCTGGCCGACCCCGCCAGACCCCAAGGGTTTTCAAAACCCTTGGGGTCTTCACCCTACGAACCCGAAAACTACGACAAAGAGTTCATGCGCCAATGGTACGCCGCCCAGGGCTATCGCGGCGACGGCACGCCGCCCACCATGCCCCCCGACCTCATCGCCCAAATCGCCGCCCGCTACCTGGCCACCTTTGAGAAGCTAATAGGCACAGTTTTTACTCCTGGGCCACAGCCTGCTGCCGAACGCATTTGGGAGAATTTGAAGGGGTGAAGGGGTGACAAGGTGAAGGGGTGAAAGAAGATCACCCGTTCACCCCTTCACCCGCTCACCCCTTCCAAAAGGACAAATCAATGAGCGAACAAAACACCATCTTAGTTGGCGTTATCATGGGTAGTACGTCGGATTGGGAGACGATGCGGCATGCGGTGGAGACGCTGGAGGCGTTTGGCGTGCCGCACGAGGCGAAGGTGGTTTCCGCACACCGCACGCCGGAGCTGATGGCCAAGTATGCCCAAAGCGCCGAGGCGCGCGGCTTGCAGGTGATTATTGCTGGGGCGGGCGGCGCGGCCCATCTGCCGGGCATGGTGGCGGCACAGACGGTACTGCCGGTGCTGGGTGTGCCGGTGCAGAGCCACGCGCTCAATGGTCTGGATTCGCTGCTTTCCATTGTGCAGATGCCCGGCGGCGTACCCGTGGGCACGCTGGCGATTGGCAAGTCCGGGGCCAAAAATGCAGCCCTGCTGGCGATTGCCATTTTGGGGAATAATAATCCTGGTTACAGAGAAAAACTACATAAGTTTCGGCAAACACAGACTGCAAAAGTGTTGAGCGATAAATTATCAACTACTCTGGAATAGAGTATTAACCAATATGAACGTGTTTATCCTAATTTTAATTCTATTTGTTGGCTTCTCTTTCCAACAATATTATGCGAGGCTCGAAAATGACTTTGGCTTTGAAGAGCACGAAAAGCGAATATTATCTAAGCAGTTGCTCGCCCTTCTTGTGGTTTTCTTAATTCTGATATTGTCAGTTGGATCCGTTTTCAATGATTTGCCAATCATTAGTTCCCCTCTTTGGGTTTTGTTAATGTGCCTCTCGCTTCTCTTTGTTGGGGCTAGCTCTATTGTGAACAAAATAAGTGTGATTAGATTACGCTCTTTTGATCCCCCAAAAGGCATTCTTGCTGTTGTGTTTGGATGGTTATTAATCCTCACAGCTGTAATTGTTGGCATTGCATACATACAGGGGGATTTGTTTTTTGGAATATTTGAGTGAACACATTTTGCCAAGCGCAACGCCTGATTTTTTGGTAGGTACCACTTGGTTGTGCAGCGGTTTTCTAATCACTACTCCATCGCTCGTTAACAACAAAAATCACCCATTGGCACGACCTGTCGTCTGCGTTAAAGTTCGGACGATTTCAACAACTCACTGAACAAGGCAGGAAAATTCATGTTTCTCAATGTAGTCATCATCATTGCCAGTATTGTAGCGCTGGCGTATGGGGCCACCTTCATTGTGGACTCGGCGGCGCGGATGGCGCGGCATTTTGGCGTCTCGGAGCTGATCATCGGGCTGACGATTGTGGCTGTGGGCACGTCTGCCCCGGAATTTGCAGTGACGATTAAAGCGGCCGTTTCTGGCCAGGCAGACATCTCCGTCAGCAATATCGTTGGCTCCAACATCTTCAACCTGGGCTTCATTTTGGGCGGTGTGGTGGCCGTGCGGGCCATCGCAACCACGCCCAAAATTGTGTACCGCGACGGCGGCATGCTGGCTGGCGCGACACTCGTTTTGCTCTTTTTCATGCGCGATTTACAGCTGCAGCAGTGGGAAGGCGGCGTTTTGCTGGCGCTGCTGTTTGTCTACCTGCTCTACCTCTACACACAGCGCGATGTTGATTTGGAAGAAATACCTGACGGCGATTTCCGCTGGCGCGATGTGCCGCTGTTTGCCCTGGGCATTGCCATGGTGGTCATTGGCGGGGACTTTTTGGTTGATTCTGCGACGGCCGTAGCCAGGCTCCTGGGCATGTCTGACTGGGTCATTGGCGTGACGATTGTGGCAGCAGGCACCTCCGCGCCGGAGATGGCCACCTCGCTGGTAGGCGTGCTGCGCGGCCATTCAGACATTTCCATTGGCAACCTGATCGGCAGCGATTTGTTTAACTTGCTCGGCGTGCTGGGGTTGGCAGGCGTGATCCAATCCCAACCAATGGTAATCGATTCGGCTGGACTGAGCAGCCTGTTGCTGCTGAGCGGCATGGTGATTTTTGTGGTGATTTTGATGCGCGTGGGCTGGAAGCTCAACCGCTGGGAAGGCGTGATGCTGATTTTGATCAATTTGCTGCGCTGGATTTTTGATTTTGCATCGAAGTAGAGGCTACAACGAATTAGAGTAATTAACGAATTATTTGGTGTGTTCCTATTCGTTAGTTACTAAAATTCGTTGTTGTCACTCTGGGAAAGTGTTAGGGAATGGCTGAAATTATTCACAAAGATTTGAGTTATGCGGTGCGCGGGGTGTTGTTTGACGTGCATAACCAGCTTGGGCCGTTGCTGCCGGAGAAGTTTTATCAGGAGGCGGTGGTCATTGGCTTGGAAGCCGAGGGGATCGCTTGCCAGACGGAGAAGCCTTTTGCGGTGCACTATTGTGGGGTGGAAGTCGGCCGTTATTTTGTGGATGTTTGGGTTGAAGGCGGCGAGCTGCTTTTGGAGTTAAAGGTTGCACCTGCGATTTTGCCCATTCACCAGGCGCAGGCGATTTCTTACTTGAAAGTGACGGATGCGGATTTGGCGGTGGTGGTGAATTTTGGGGCCAATTCACTTAAAGATGTGCGGCTGCCGAATGGTGTGCGGGGAGAAACGGCCGTTCCCCATCCCACCACTTACCAACCACCAGTTAATGTTCCCCTCCCAGAACTGGCAACCGAGATCGTGAATTGCTTGCATCGTGTTCACCTGGCACTTGGCCCTGGCTTTTTGCATCAGGTGTATCGTCGAGCTGCGATGGTTGAACTGCGCGAGCAAAGTATTGGCTTCAATTACATCAAAGAATCGCCTGTTTACTTTCAAGGCATCGAACTTGGCAAGCATGAAACCCGTCTCATTCTTGTCGAGGATAATATTCTGGTTGCTGCCTTTGCTGTAAAAGAGAGTGACGAAACCTTGAAAGCACGGCTGCGTGCTCAATTAAGGAGGCATAACAAAGAGTTGGGCATTCTGGCAAATTTCTATGGAACGAAGTTGGATATTTCTTTAGTCAGGAGGACAACAACGAATTAGAGTAATCAACGAATGAATAAGTTCGTTATTTACTCTAATTCGTTGTTGTCAGAAAAATGAACGAGCAACTTCAGCTAATCCTACCACCCGCCACCATCGGCATACTCGGCAGCGGCCAGCTGGGCCGCATGCTGGCGCTGGCGGCACGGCCGTATTCCTACAACATCCACGTCTTTTCCCCGGAAGCCAACTCCCCCGCCGGGCAGGTGGCCGACCGGGAATTTGTAGCCGCCTACGACGACCTGGACGCCGTACGTGACTTTGCTCGCGGCGTGGACGTGGTGACCTACGAGTTTGAAAACGTGCCGCTGGCTACGGCCGAAACCTGTGCCGCCATTGTGCCCCTCCGGCCTGGCGCGCAGGCGCTGCGCGTGGCCCAAAACCGGCTGGTGGAGAAGCGCTTTTTTGCCGACAATGGCCTGCCAACGGCGCCGTTTACGGCCGTTCACTCCCTGGCCGATTTGCAGGCCGGTTTGACCGAAATCGGCTGCCCGGCGGTGTTGAAAACGGCCGTTTCCGGCTATGACGGCAAGGGGCAAGTCAAAATCAACCATCCCGACGAAGCGGCCGCAGTCTGGCAGGAAGTGGGCGAAGTGGACTGTATTTTGGAAGGCTGGGTGGATTTTGAGCGCGAGGTTTCGATGGTGGCGGCGCGGGATGGGAACGGCCGTATCGCCCACTATAACCTCATCGAAAACAGCCACGCCAACCACATCCTCGATGTATCCGTGGCTCCGGCCGACGTGCCGCCGCAAGTGTTGGCCCAGGCGGAGGCGATGGTGCAGACGGTGCTGACTGCGCTAGATGTGGTGGGAGTATTGTGTGTAGAATTTTTCTTGTGCAGCGATGGACAGCTGCTGCTAAACGAAATCGCGCCGCGCCCGCACAACTCCGGCCACCTCACCATCGAGGCGTGTGTCACCAGCCAGTTCGAACAGCAGCTGCGCACCATCTGCGGCCTGCCCGTAGGCGACACCAGCTACCTGTGCCCGGCGGCCATGGCTAATTTACTTGGTGATTTGTGGGATTTTCAACGCAAAGGCGCAAAGAAGCAAAGAAGTAAAGAGGTTGAAAAATCTGTGCCATCTGTGAAATCTGTGGATGAATCTTCCCCAGATTGGACGGCCGTTCTCACCCACCCCCACCTGAAATTGCACCTGTACGGCAAAAAATCCGCCCGCCCCGGCCGCAAAATGGGGCATCTCACCGCGCTGGCCGAGAGCGTGCGTGAGGCAGAAAAGATTGTTAGAGGAGCAAGAAGGAGATTGGAGACTGGAGATTAGAGATTGTGTTTGATGCCAATCTCTAATCTCCAATCTCCATTTTCCGAAGGAAAGACATGGACAACCTGGATTTTCACGAAAACGACAAGTTTCACGACGAGTGTGGCATCTTTGGTGTGTATGCGCCGGGGCGCGAGGTGGCGCGACTGACCTTTTTTGGCCTGTATGCCCTGCAGCATCGCGGGCAAGAAAGCGCCGGTATCGCTACCTGCGATGGCCGTTCCGCCTACAGTCATAAAGGCATGGGTCTCGTCTCGCAGGTGTTTAATGAGGACAATTTACGGCCGTTGCAGGGCCACCTGGCCATCGGGCAAAATCGGTACTCCACCACCGGCGGCTCGCACCTGCGCAACGTCCAGCCGTACCTCATCGAGACCATTTACGGTCCGCTGGGTGTGGCTCACAACGGTAACCTGACCAACGCCCTGCACCTGCGCCACCAGCTGCTCAAGCGCGGTGTCGGCCTCTCCTCCACCAGCGACAGCGAGGTGATTACCCAGATGCTTGCTGCCCCGGCCGAGGTGTGGAATCCGACCAACGGCAACGGCAAGGAAAATGATCGCTGGGTGGCCCGCTTACGCGCCATGATGGGTGTGCTCGAAGGGGCGTACTCGCTGACGCTGCTCACCCGCGAGGCGGTCTATGCCGTGCGCGATCCGTTGGGATTACGGCCGTTGTGCCTCGGCCAGCTGGAAGATGGCGGCTATGTCGTCGCCAGCGAATCGTGTGCCCTGCACACCATCGGCGCGGACTATCTGCGCGAGATTATGCCCGGCGAGATTTTGCGGCTGGACCACGAAGGGATTACCTCGTTCACGGGGGTCAAATCGCAGCAGCGCGGCCTGTGCATCTTTGAATACGTCTACTTCGCCCGGCCCGACTCGGTGTTTGAAGGCCAGGTCATCCACGAGGTGCGCCAACGGCTGGGGCGCATCCTGGCCCGCGAAGCCCCCGCCGACGCCGATGTCGTCGTCGGCGTGCCCGATTCGGCCACCCCGGCGGCGATTGGCTTTAGCCTGGCGTCTGGCCTCGCTTTCACCGAGGGGCTGACAAAAAACCGGTATATCGGCCGTACCTTCATTCAGCCCGATGACCAGCTGCGCAAAGAGGGCGTGCGCATCAAGTACAATCCGCTGGAGTCCAACCTGAAGGGTAAGCGCGTTGTCCTCATTGACGATTCGATTGTGCGCGGCAACACGGCCGGGCCGCTGGTGCAGCTCATCCGCGACGGTGGGGCCAAGGAGGTGCACGTGCGCGTTTCCTCGCCGCCGGTGCGCCATCCCTGCTTCATGGGCATCGACATGGCCACGCGTAAAGACCTCATCGCCCATAAGCTGGACATCGAAGGCATCCGCCAGCGCATCGGGGCAGACAGCCTGGCCTACCTCAGCCACGAGGGCATGGTGGAAGCGGTCACTTCCGGCATTCGCCAGCAAACCGGCCACTGCACCGCCTGCTTCTCCGGCGACTATCCCATCGCCATCCCCGACTGGCTTTTTGATGATGAGCGGGATCGGGAGAAGCTGATTTTTGAGGATATGTGGGGCTAAGCAATTGTCAATTGTAAATGGTTGATTGTAAATTGTTAATGAGGGGACCGGTATGAAGGTTTTGATTGTTGGCGGCGGTGGGCGTGAGCATGCGTTGGTTTGGAAGTTGGGCCAGTCGGAGAGGGTGGAGCAGATTTTTGTGGCGCCGGGGAATGCGGGTACGGCCGTTTCCGCCCAAAATGTTCCGATAAGAGACAGCGACATCGACGAACTGCTCAACTTTGCCCAGGAAAAACAAATTGATTTGACGGTAGTGGGGCCAGAGGTGCCGCTGGCATTGGGCATTGTCGATGCATTCCAATCGGCGGGACTGCTAATTTTTGGCCCGACGCAGGCAGCGGCGCAGTTGGAGGCGTCGAAGGCGTTTGCCAAGGAATTTATGCACAAGTTGGGGATTCCCACGGCCGTTTCCCAAACCTTCACCGATTACGAGACGGCCGTAGGGTCAAGGCATGCCTTGACCCTACCGGGCGGTGTTGTGGTAAAAGCCAGCGGCCTGGCCGCAGGCAAAGGCGTGATCGTGTGCGACGACGTGGCCCAGGCCGAAGCCGCCCTGCGCCAGATGCTGGTAGACGGCGCGTTTGGCGCAGCCGGGACCGAAGTGGTCATCGAGGAGCGGCTGAGCGGGCCGGAACTGTCGCTGCTGGTGCTGACGGATGGCAAAACGGCCGTTCCCCTCTCCCCCGCCCGCGACCACAAACGGGCCTACGACCACGATCAAGGCCCGAATACCGGCGGCATGGGCGCCTTCGCCCCGCCGCCTGACGTGGACGACGTGCTGATTGATCACATCATGCACACCATCGTCCAGCCGACGATTGACGGCATGGCGGCGCTGGGTACGCCGTACACAGGTGTGCTCTATGCCGGGCTCATGCTCACCGCCGACGGTCCCAAGGTGATCGAGTTCAACTGCCGCTTTGGCGACCCGGAAACGCAGGTGGTGCTGCCGCTGCTGGAGAGCGATTTGGTGGAATTGATGCTGGCTTGCGTAAACGGCCGTCTCACTCCCAATATGGTCAAAATTCATCCCGGCGCCTGCGCCACCGTCGTCATGGCTGCGCCGGGTTACCCGGCCAGCTATCCCAAAGGGCTGCCCATCACCGGGCTGGATGCCTTGCCGGAGGAGGTGATGGTGTTCCACGCGGGCACGGCCAGGCAGAAAGGCCAGCTAGTCACCAGCGGCGGCCGGGTGCTGGCGGTAACGTCGCGCGGGGATGATTTGGAAACGGCCGTAGCCCATGCCTATGCTGGTGTGGAGCAGGTTCGCTTTGAAAATGCCCATTATCGCAAAGATATTGGGCGAGATTGGAGATTAGAGATTAGAGATTCTGCCCAATCTCTAATCTCCAATCTCCAATCTCCATCGGCCTACGCTCAGGCTGGTGTTGATCTCACCGCTGGTAACCGGGCGACGCGTTTGATGAAAACGGCCGTACACAGCACTTTTGGCCCCGAAGTATTGTCCGGTGTGGGCAGTTTTGGCGGTTTGTTTGACATAAGCGCGGCAAAAGAGATGGCGCAGCCGGTGCTGGTCGCCTCTGCCGATGGTGTGGGCACCAAAACGATGGTCGCTGCCGCCATGAATCGCTGGGACACCATCGGCCACGACATCGTCAACCACTGCATCAACGACATTCTGGTGCAGGGCGCCAAACCGCTCTTTTTCCTCGATTACGTGGCCTCGGCCAAACTCAATCCAGAGCAGATTGCCACCGTGGTGGGCGGCATTGCCGCCGCCTGCCGTGAGGCCGGTGTGGCGCTGCTGGGTGGTGAAACGGCCGAAATGCTCGGTGTCTACCAACAAGGCGAACTGGACCTGGTGGGCACAGTCGTGGGGTTGGTGGATCGCGCCAAAATTATTGACGGTTCGCGCATCGCTGCCGGGGACGCCATTTTAGGGCTGCCCAGCAGTGGGCTGCACACCAATGGCTTTTCGCTGGCGCGGCGGGCGCTGGCAGATTTGGACTGGACGGCCGTTCACCCCCAGCTCAACGATACCATCGGCAGCGCCCTGCTGACGCCGCACCGCAGCTACCTGGCGGACGTGCAGGCGCTGCAAGCCGCCGGGATAGACATTCGCGGCCTGGCGCACATCACCGGCGGCGGGCTGATCGACAATCCGCCACGTATTTTTCCGGCCGGGCTGGGCGCAAAGATCAGGCGCGGCTGCTGGCCCGTGCCGCCGATTTTCGCGCTTATCCAGCAGCAGGGCCACATCAGCGATGCCGAGATGGCCCACGTGTTTAACCTGGGGCTGGGCATGCTGGTGATGGTGCCGCGTGAGCAGGTGGATTTGGCGCTGACGGCCGTTCCCCAGGCCCATCTCGTCGGGGAAATGTTTGCGGGCATCGAGGGCGTCATTTTTGAAGAATAAAAATCCACAGATTACACAGATGGCACAGATAAGAAATAAAAATCTGTGTAATCTGTGAAATCTGTGGATGACTTTTAGGAGAAGAACGTGGTGGAGCTTCACCGGTTGGTCATCCTGATTTCTGGGTCGGGTAGTAACTTGCAGGCGATTTTGGATGCTGTTGAGTGTGACCGGATACTGGCCGTGCCTACCCTTGTCGTCTCCAATCGCAAAGAGGCGTACGGGCTGGTGCGCGCCGAGAATGCGGGCGTGCCCACGGCCTACTTTCCCTTTAAGCCGTACCGCGAGGCGGGCCAGACACGCGAGGCATATGATGCGGATCTGGCGGAATTGATACGGCCGTACCAACCTACTCTCATCATTCTGGCAGGCTGGATGCACATTCTCAGCGCCGCCTTTTTGCAGCACTTTCCCAACCGGGTCATCAACCTTCATCCGGCGCTGCCGGGGCAGTTTGCCGGAACGCACGCCATCCAGCGTGCCTATGAAGCATATCAACGTGGCGAAATTGACCACACCGGCTGCATGGTTCACTACACCATCCCAGAGGTTGATGCGGGGCCGGTGATTGCCCAGGCCGAGGTACCCATTCTGCCCAACGACAGTCTGGCGGACCTGGAAGAACGCATTCACCAGGCCGAACATGAGCTGTTGGTAACGGCCGTACAGACTGTTTTAGCTTCTCCTTAGACCTCTTTTTTGCCGCTATCACCTCCCCTGACGACTGTGCTATAATAGGCCATCAAATCCCACTTGTCGGATAATTTTTATTAAAGTTGGAGAGTACCTATGTCTGGACATTCTAAGTGGTCCACCATCAAGCATAAAAAGGCGGCAACTGATAAAAAGCGCGGCAAAATTTTTACTCAGTTGACCAAAGAATTAACGATTGCCGCACGTGAAGGCGGGGGCGATCCCTCATTTAATACCCGGCTGGCCCTGGCGATGGACAAAGCCAAAGCCAACAACATGCCCAAAGACAACATCGAACGGGCCATCAAGCGCGGCACGGGTGAACTGGAAGGCAGCGAGCTGTTTGAGCTGATGTACGAGGCGTATGCGCCTAACGGCATTGGCCTGCTCATCGAAGTGGTTACCGACAACAAAAACCGCGCCGTGGCCGATTTGCGCCATGCCCTGAACAAAAACGGGGGCAACATGGCCGAAGGTGGCGCGGTGGCCTGGCAGTTCACTCGCAAAGGGTACATTGCCGTGGGTGGTAAGGTAGATCAGGACGAACTGTTCCTGGTCGCTGCCGATGCAGGCGCCGACGACATTCAGTTTAGCGAAGTGGCTGAAGTGTACACGGAACTGGACAACTTCCAGGCTGTGCGTGAAGCCATCACAGGGGCGGGCATGTCGGTTGAGGAAGCCAGCATGGTGTATGAACCCAACAATCCCATCGAACTGACCGAGGCCGAAGCCCTCCAGGTGATGCGCGTGATTGAGGTGATCGAAGACCTGGACGACGTGCAGAACGTCTACTCCACGCTGGAAATCAGCGATGAAGCCATCGCCGCGATGGAAACAGCGTAATCAATTGTGAATTGTGAATAATTAATTGTGAATCGTAAATGGCTCGTTCACAATTCACAATTCACAATTCACAATTCACAATTCTTCATGCGAATTTTGGGCTTGGATCCCGGCACAGCGACGACCGGGTACGGCATTGTGGATGTGGTAGAGGGGGAGTTTACGGCCGTTACCTACGGCGTCATCAAAACCCTGGCCAGTACGCCAATGCCCCAACGCTTGCAGCAAATCCAGCAGGAACTCCAGCAGCTTTTAGACAAATACAAACCTGATGCCGTGGGCATTGAAGAGGTCTTTTTTGGCCGTAATGTGACCACAGCCATCACCGTGGGGCAGGCGCGTGGCGTGCTGCTGCTGACGCTGGCCAACGCTGGGCTGCCCATCGGCGAATATTCACCGCCCAAAATTAAGGATGCGGTCACCGGCTACGGCAAGGCAGACAAGGCCCAGGTGCAGCTCATGGTGCGCAACCTGCTCGATCTGGAAGAAACGCCCCGTCCCGATGACGCGGCCGACGGCCTGGCGGTGGCCATCACTCACTACCATTACCAACGCTTTGAAAACCTGTACGATTGATTCAATTAGCAATTGAGTAATTGGGTCATTCAGCAATTACTCAATTACCCAATTACCCAATTACTCTTATGATAGCTTCTCTCAGTGGAACCATTCTAAAAATTGAAGACAACAGCCTGGTGGTAAACGTAGGCGGCGTGGGGGTGCGTGTGTTTGTGCCGCGTACAGTGCTGGAAGATGTGGGCGGCGTGGGCCGTTCGGTGCGGCTGCACACGCATCTTATTGTGCGGGAGCAGGAGCTTTCGCTCTACGGCTTTGAGACGGAAGAGGATTTGCAGCTGTTTGAAGTGCTGCTGGGGGTGAATGGGGTTGGTCCCAAGGTGGCACTCTCCATTTTGGCCACGCTGAGCCCGGAACTGTTAAAAAGCGCGATTATGCGGGAGGAAACGGCCGTTCTCCAACGTGTCCCCGGCATCGGCAAGAAAACGGCCGAACGCATCATGTTCCAGCTGCGCGATAAATTGGACTTGACGCAGGTGAGTACGGCCGTACCGCTGGTCAGCGATGTGGATGCCGATGTGATCGACTTCCTCACCGGGCTGGGCTTCAGCATCGTGGAGGCCCAATCCGCCCTGCAAAACATCCCCCGCGACGTCAAATCCTTCGACGAGCGCGTGCAAATGGCGCTGCAACATCTGGATCAAGGGTAACGATGAACGATTTAGAACAAGAAATGTGGGACTTTTTGCACCGGCACATTCAGAGCATTTTTAGCCAGGATGTAGCCACTTACAGGGCAACCACCGCCGAAGATTTATCGCTGTACGAATGGTTTGTGACGCCGCACCGGCAGGATGGGCTGGACTTCCATCTCTTCATGATTGACCACAGCTGGGCCGGAACAAACAGCGATTTTCGTTACGATTTGTGGGAGCCGCGGGTGCAGATTTATGGGGAGGGGATGGGGGTGGTGACGGCCGTTGTCTCCTATACCTTCATGCTCACCATTGCCACCGAAACCGGGGTAACACACCGCACCCATAACGAAAGCCGCGTCCTGGTCAAGGACGCGGCTGGCTGGAAAGTGGTTCACGTTCACAAATCACCAGTTGGCGGAAATCCGTGAACGGTGAACGGTAATCGGTAAACAAGAAGCGCTTACCGCTTACCGATTACCGAACACCGATTACCGATTACGAAACTCTAGCCCGCTGCCAGGGCCACGCGCCCACCGTCAGATCGCGGCGCTGGAAGAAGAAGAGAGCCAGGGCAAAGCTCACCAAGCCAACGGCCAACAGTACCAACATGTCGCCCGCAGCCTGGCCTTCCATAACGGCCGTTCCCGATGCATCCAAATAGGTGAACAGGAAAAATGGCTCGAATGGCTCCAGGGCGGTGGTGGAGGCGGCCAGGTTGCTGCCGAAGTAGCCCACCACCAAAACGGCCGCCGCAATCATCGAAGCGAAGCGGCGGTTGGCGCAGAAGGCGGCCAGGAACATGCTCAGCATGCCCACGGCAAACACCAGCGGCCAGGCAGATAGAACGGCCGTAAACAAATCCCCTCCCGTCAGCTCCGTCTCAATCTGGCTTTGGATGGATTGGAACACCAGCAGCGACACCACTGACACCACCAAAAACATGATGACGGACGAAATGACAAAGGCAATGGCCTTGGCCGTCACAATTTGCCAGCGGGGCAGGGGCAGGGTGACGATCATTTCGAGACGGCCGTCTTCCTCTTCTCCAGCCAGCGTACCGGTGCCGTTAATGACACCGTAGATGGCCGCCACCAAAGGCATGAATATGATCAAAATCGAGCCAACCCAGTCAGGAAACGTGCCCAGGCTCATGCCCATTGCCTGGTAAATTTCCAGGTCGGCCAGCCCGGCCATTTCCTCGGCCACGGAGGGGTAGATGGCAATGTACACCAGCGGGAAAAAGCACAGCCCCAGGCTCCAGCCAATAATCGCGCTGCGCCGAAAAACCAACTCTTGCCACAGTAACCTAAGCATGATTGCCTCCATTCCCCTTGCCGTAATAGGTCAGGAAGATTTCTTCCAGACTCACGTTAATCGTTTCGATATCTTGAATATTGTGCTGGGCAGCCACGGCGAGCACCTGTGGCAGATTGTCCTGCACTTCCAGCAGCACAGCGCGCTCGCTGCGGTTGAGCTCGGCCACCCCTTCAAACTGGAAGGCGTTAGCCGACGGCAGTTCTTCAAACGTCAGATTGAGGCGCATTACACGCTGCGTGATCAGTTCTTCCACGCGCTGGGTGGTCACCAGTTGGCCGTCGCGGATGATGCCTACTCGATCGGCCACGGCTTGCACTTCGGGCAGGATGTGCGAGGAGAAGAAGATGGTACGGCCGTCGGCCTTCGCCTCCCGCACCATTTCCAACACCGTTTGCTGCACCAACGGGTCCAGGCCACCGGTTGGCTCGTCGAGGATCAGTAGGTCTGGCCGGTTCATGAAGGCGGCGACGATGCCTACTTTTTGTTTGTTCCCACGGGAAAAGTTGCCGATTTTGCGGCTGGTGTCCAGGTCCAGCCGCTCGGCCAGCTCGCGCCAATACCCTTTGCGGCCGTTTTCGCTGCGCAGATATTCGTACATCTTGAAGAACTGGCTGGCCTTCATATTTTTGTACAGCGCCAGTTCACCAGGCAGGTAGCCGATCCGCTTACGCAGTTCGACACCTTGCGCCTGGCAGTCCAGGCCAAAGATGGTGGCCTTGCCCGACGTGGGCCGGATGATGTCTAGCAGCACCCGCTGGGTGGTGGTTTTGCCCGCCCCATTAGGCCCGAGGAAGCCAAACACCTCTCCCTGCTCGACGGTTAAATCCACGTCGAGGATGCCGCGGTGACGGCCGTAATAAACCGTCAAACCGCTCGTTTCAATCACATGTTGACTCATAACACTCTCCATTGCATTTACAATGCAGGCATAGACGAGCTGGTGGTTGCCCAATTGCCCTGCCTCGCTCGCGGAATAGACAAAGAAAAGCCAATCTCAGGTTTGGTTGCCTTTTCTTTAGCTACGAAGTGAGAGGAGGAGAGGGCGTGATAATCAGGCGAGTTCGGCGCGTTCTTTCAACCAACGCTCGGTAAGTTTGGGGAGTTCCGCTTCCAGAAATTCGTACAGATCGCGCATCGTTTCCAGACGGCTGCGCCGGCCAGATTGGTCATCGGGCAGGAGCGCCAGCCCCCGTTCGGCCAGCAGGCGCATCGCGGTGGTCTGGTTGTTCTTGGCCGTCCATGCCTGAATCCAGGCGTCTTCGCTGATGCGGTAAAAATCTTTGCGTTCACCGGGAAAGCTGACCTTGCTTACCAAACCCGTCTGTATCAGCAAGCGGCTGGCTGTGCTGATGGAACTTTTGCTCACTTGCAGTGCCTTAGCCAACTCGTCCATCGTCTGATGGGGTGGGTCACAAACCAGCAGCCAGCCCAGAATGCGCCCGGCGGTTCGTGCCAGTCCAAATTGCTCAAAGAACAGGCCAAACTCTTCCACGTAATGCAGCAGTTGTTCGTCTGGATTACTCAAAAAGCGCAACTCCTTTTTCGCAGTTGTGTATGACACAATTTTGGTAAGGCAGTATTTGAAAAGTATGGCTAAATATTAGTAGATTCTGTTTGTTCAGTCAATGCCGAACAAACAGAATTTGTCACCTTCGGGGTGTGACAAAACTCATTTTCCTGGAAACTCCTGAGGTAATTGCGCTCATTAGAGCAGTTTCCGGGAAAATGTGATTAGCGTAAACTCAGCGCGCTGAAGCCCTTTCGTTTTTTGCGTTTATGGGGGGTGAGCTGTCTGTTTTTCTTCACCTGCTGCTCGACTTGAGAAATGAGGTGTGAGTTGGCGGCGATGAGGATGGTGCCGCTGGGAGCCAATTGCTCAGCGAGTAAATTGAGGCGCGCACTGGCCACTTTTGGACCTTCGCTGTCTTGCAGGGGATAGAGGACAAGGTTGGCCGGGCTGGCCACGTTGGGCAGGCCGATCTGGTGGTGGCTGTGGAGGCGTTCTGCCGGGCAGCCGTTTTGCTGCAGGTTGTAGGCCGTGGTTTGCAAAGCCAGCAGGTCCCGGTCCAGCAGGGTGATTTGCTGGGGGCGGAGAGAGAGCCAGGCGGCTACGGCCGTATGCCCCTGCCCCGGATTTACCACCAACAAATGCTCAATGGGCTGGCCCGGCAAATCATTCAGCAAGTTAAACAGGAGCCGGGTAGAAAAGCTGAGCGAATCAAACTCTGGCAGACCAACGGCCGTTTGCACCGCAAAATTCAGCTTTTTGTAATCCACCACCACCTTGTCCCGCCAAAATAGGCCGCTGGCAAAAGCGGGCTGTGGCGGTTCATCGCTGGGGGCGGTGAAGTGGTAGTGGAAAACGGTGTGGTTGGCGGTGGATTGTTTGAGGGTGACGGCGCAATCCACCATCTCGCTCAACGTTTTTTCCACCAGCGGTACCAGTGGGGTGACAACGACGATGGCGACGTGACCGGTTGGGCTGAGAAACGGCCGTGCCCCACGCACCAGATGGACAATCACGTCCTCGCCCGCTTTGCCGGGGACATTGGAGATAATCAGGTCAAAATCTCGCTCGTTGACAGCATCATAGGCCAGGCTGCCGTAAATGGCAGTGTTGCGCAAGTTGTTAAGTTCGGCGTTTTGCTGGGCAAAATCGACGGCCAGCGCATCGCGATCCACCAGGTGAACGGTGCGGCGCTTGTCTAGCCTGGCCAGCATCAGCCCCAGCGGACCGTAGCCGCAGCCCAGGTCCAGCACACGCCGCACATCGGCCAGCGGCAGCTGGTCCAGCGTGCGCAGCAAAAAACGTGTGCCCGCATCCACCGCATGGCTGCTAAACAGCTCCTGCGAAACACGGAACTGGAGCGTCTTGTCGTTGTGTTTGAAGGTGAGCGTTTTTTTGAAGTAATGATCTTGCATGATGGATTTGTAATTGGGTAATTAGGTAATTAGGTAATTGAGTAATTGGCCCAATTACCTAATTACTCAATTACTCAATTACGATTCAACAACTGCCGCACCTGGTCCACATCGGCGGCGATTTGGGCTTTGAGTGCGTCCAGCCCAGCGAATTTCATTTCGGGGCGAACGCGGTCGATGAATTCCAGGCGGAGGGTACGGCCGTAAATGTCTGCATCAAAGTCGAGCAGGTGGGCTTCGACCGTAACCGCGTGGCCGTTCACAGTGGGGCGCACCCCCACGTTGGTGGCCGCCAGGTGGCGCTCATTGTCCAGCCAGGCGTAGGTGGCATAGACGCCGTTGGCGGGCAGCAGCTGCTCGGGCCAGAAATCGACGTTGGCGGTGGGGAAACCAATCGTGCGCCCCAGCTTTTTGCCCTCCACTACGGCGCCGCTGACGCAGTACGGCCGTCCCAAACAGCCATTCACCTCCGCCATGTCCCCTTCCAGCAGGCTGCGCCGGATGCGGCTGCTGCTGACACGTTCGTCCTGCCACATCACCATTGCTTCGACCTGCTCAACCGTGTATCCCTTCTCCTCGCCCAGGCGGCGCAAAAAAGGAATGTCCCCTTCGCGTTTGTAGCCCAGGGCAAAGTTGCCACCCCACAGCTGGCGCATGTCCAGGTAGCGGCACAGATCGTCCACAAATACGGCCGCCCGCGTCTGGCGCACCTGGTTGTTAAACGGATGGGTGATGATCAGGTCGATGCCCAGGCTGGCCAATAGGGCGACGCGCTGCTCCAGCGTGCTCAGGTAATACGGCTCGGTGATTTGCTGGATGACGCGCTTGGGGTGGGGGAAAAAGGTGAGAACGGCCGTGCGCGCTCCGGCTTGCCCGGCGGCGGTCATCATTTTTTGCAGGACAGCGCGGTGCCCCAGGTGCACGCCGTCAAAAGAGCCAACGGCGACAAAGGTGGGGCGGCGTTCGGTTACCTCAGAAAGTTGGTCAACGCGGTTTGCTGGTTCGGTCATGGGCGAATTGTATCAAAATGCTTAACTGGCGGCAGGGAACATTTTACGGGCTATCCACTGGCTGTCCTCTGCGGCGACCACGCCAAGAAACTGGCCGTCTGGGCCGTAGGCGCGGGCCAGCTCGGCGGGAAAGGGTTCGGTTTGGTCAACAACTTTGCCTTGGAGAATGTCGGCCGCGGCCGTTTCCGGCAAATCGAGGCGGGGCAGGTGACGGACGGCCGTTTCCGGGGGCAGCAAATAATCGGTGATGTTGTCGGGGGTGAGGGCGGTTAGGGGAACGGCCGTTTCCACGCCAAAGTCGCCCACGGACAGCCGCCGCAGGGCGCTCACGTGGCCGCCGCAGCCCAGGACCTCGCCCAAATCATGCCCCAGCGAGCGAATGTAGGTGCCCGACGAGCAGTTGATGCGCAAGGAGAGGTAAGGTGCTTCCCAACTCAGCAGGGTCAGTTCGTGAATGGTGACAGGACGATACGGCCGTGCCACATCCGTTTTGCCCTGCCGTGCCAGCTTGTACAGCGGCTGGCCGCCCTGTTTGATGGCCGAGTAGATGGGCGGCTGCTGCAAGATGTCGCCGCGAAACTGGTTAAGGGCTTCTTCGATGTGGGGGCGGGTGAGGTGGAGGAACGGCCGTTCTTCTACCACTTCCCCTTCAGCATCGTAGGTGGTGGTGCTTTGGCCCAGGCGCACTGTCGTTTCGTACACCTTGTCGTGCCCCACCAGGTACTCGATCAGGCGTGTGGTCCGGCCCAGGGCCAGGAGCAGTACGCCTGTGGCCAGCGGGTCCAGGGTACCGGCATGGCCCACGCGGCGCAGTCCCGCCACCCGCCGCACCCGGCCTACCACGTCATGCGAGGTCATGCCCAGCGGTTTATCGACGCACAGCATACCGCTCAAATCAGTCATGATTAGTTTCCTGCAAAGAGGTGTGGAACACAGAGATACACAGAGAAAAACGGAGTTTCACAGAGAGGATAATTAAATCTGCGTAATCTGTGAAATCTGTGGATTAATCTTCAGCAAAGCTGGCCTGCTGCTGGCGAATTGTTTCTTTGCTCATGGCTACCACCAGTTGTTCCACTTTATCTAGCGACCCTTCCAGCGAGCAGCCCGCCGCCAGCGGATGGCCGCCGCCGCCCAGGTTCAGCGCCAGTTCGGAGACGCTGTATGGCGGATTGCAGCGGAAGCCGACGCGCACGGTGCCGTCGTTCATCTCTAGCAAGACGGCGCTGATGGCTGCCTGGGTGACGTTGCCCAGGAAGTTCACCAGCCCGCCCGTGCTGGTGTTGTTGTAGCCGATGGCCTCGCGCTGCGTATTGTTGATCTTGGTCCAGATGAGCCCGTCTTCCAGGCGCATGTTGTTCAGGCCAATTTGCCACAGCTGGGCCGTGGAGTACGGCTTAAGGCTCAGCCCCTGCATGGTGATCAGCGGCAGGTCAGCGCCCGCGTCTACCAGTTCGCTGGCGATGCGCAGCGTTTTGGCGGTCACGCCCACGGTGCGGAAGCCCAGCGTGTCGGTGACGACGCCGGTGAGCAGGCACATGGCCAGGTCGGTGGTGATGGTGAGGCCGATGTGTTTGAACAGGTCGTACAAAATCTCGGTGGCCGAGACGGCTTCTGGTACTACGTGCTGGATGTCGCCAAAGTAGGTATTGGTGACGTGATGATCGATGTTGATGATGGTGGGCACGGTTTTGGGCAGATTGGCAAAGCTTTGGCCCATGCGCGTTTCATCGCCGCAGTCCACGGCAATCAACAGGTCGTAGTTGATGGCGCGGTTTTCGTTGGGCGGTTGGACCTGGTCTGCCAGGGGCAGGTAGCTGAAGCGCTCTGGGATGGGATCGTCACAAAGGAGGGCGGCGCGTTTGCCCATTTGGCGGAGGGCGACGCCTACGGCCGTAATCGACCCCACGGCATCGCCATCCGGACCAATGTGGGTAATGACTAAAATGTTATTTGCCTGCTGAACGGCCGTTAAAATTGCTTGTTCTGTTGGGTGCAATGGAATTCCTTTTACCGTTATTCAGGCTTGTCTTCCTCGGCGGGTGGAATGTCCAGGCTGTCCAGGATTGATTCCACTTCCTGAAAATGTGCCAGCGTGGCGTCCCAATGAAAGTGAAGCTGGGGCACCTTGCGCAGGCGGACGCGGCTGGCCAGTTCGCGCCGCAAAAAGCCTTCGGCGCTGCTCAGCGCGGCCATCACTTCCGGCTGGCGCGACTCGTCGCCCAGGGCGCTGACGTAAATATCGGCGTGTTCCAGCTCGCGGTCGATCTTGACCTCGGTGACGGTGACGCCGTGCAGGCGCGGGTCGCTCAGTTCGCGCAAAAAGAGTTCACTGAGCACCAGCCGCAGCTGTTCGGCCGTTCTTTGTTGTCTGATTTTACTCATGCTTAACTACTTTTTCTGGGTCCACATCTGTTTGTGCGCACTCATCTTTCATAATCAAAGATTTCGCAGATTTGCCAGATTATTTAATCTTTTCAGTCTGCGAAATCTTTGATGAAAGCCTTTGTCAAGCACACTATTTGATGAAGAGTCCTTTTCTCAAATAACTACGATTGTTCCACCCGCTCGGTGACGTAAAACTCGATGATGTCACCTGGCTGGTAATCGCTCCAGCCATCCAGGCTCACGCCAAACTCAAAGCCGGTGCGCACTTCGCGCACGTTGTCGGCGTGGTGCTTCAGGCTGCTGACTCGGCCATCAAAGAGCAGCTTGTTCTGGCGGATGAGGCGTGCTTTGGCGTTACGGCGGGCTTCGCCGGTGCGCATATAGGAACCGGCAATGGCCCCTACGCTGCGAATGCGGAACACTTCACGCACTTCAGCCCGGCCAATGATGCGGTCGGTATAAACCGGCGCCAGCATGCCGCGCATCGCCTTTTCTACATCCTCAAACAGCTTGTAGATGACGTTATACGTGTTGATTTGCACCTGCTCGCTGTTGGCGGCGTTGCGGGCGATGGGATCGGCGTCTACATTAAAGCCCAGGATGACAGCGTCGGAGGCAGAGGCGAGCATGACGTCGAATTCGGTGATGTTGCCGGTGCTGGCCAGCAGGATGTCCAGCGTCACTTCCTCGTTGTTGATGTCGATCTTCTTCAGGCTGTTAACAATGGGTTCCAGAGAGCCCTGCACATCGGCTTTGACGATGAGGTTTAGTGTCTTACTTTCGCCTTCCTGCAGCCGGTTGAAGAAATCTTCCAGGCTGACTTTGCGTTCAGCCACCACTACACCCAAGCGGCTTTGTTCTTGCAGCTCGGCCACAATTTTACGCGCATCTTTTTCCGACTTGACTACGACAAACTGGTCGCCCGCCTGCGGCATACCGTTGAGCCCGGCCACTGAAACAGGGGTGGACGGACCGGCTGACTTGGTATTTTTGCCGAGAAAATCGAACATGGCTTTGATACGGCCGTAATGTTCCCCAATCAGCAGTGTGTCGCCATGTTTCAAAGTGCCGTTTTGCACCAGCAGGGTAGCCATGATGCCGCGTCCACGTTCGACACGGGCTTCCAAAACGGTGCCCGTGGCCGAGGCGTTGGGGTTGGCGCGCGGCTTGATGTCTTCCGCCACCAGCAGAATGCCTTCCAGCAAGTCGTCGATGCCCAGCTTTTGCTTGGCCGATACGGGCACGACCATCGTGTCGCCGTCCCACTCGTCCGGCACCAGCCCAATCTCGCTGAGCTGCTGGAACACCTTGTTAGGATTGGCGGCGGGCAGATCGATTTTGTTCATGGCCACGATGATCGGCACGCGGGCGGCGCGAGCGTGATCGGCCGCTTCCTTGGTTTGCGGCATCACGCCGTCGTCGGCGGCCACTACCAGGATGGCGATGTCGGTGGCCTGGGCGCCGCGGGCGCGCATGGCGGTGAACGCCTCATGGCCTGGTGTGTCTAAAAAGGTGATGAGCTGGCCGCTCTTTTGCGCCTGGTAAGCGCCGATGTGCTGGGTAATGCCACCCGCCTCACCTTCCTGCACGCGCGCTTCACGAATTACGTCGAGCAGGGAAGTTTTGCCATGATCGACATGGCCCAGCATGGTGATAACCGGGGGCCGGGGCTGGAGGTCGGTTTCTTTTTCGCTGGCCAGCACCTGCCGCCACCGGGGCTGTTCGGTGATATCTGCAACTTCTTCGGCTGCCTCTTGCTGGCTTTCAGAGATGACTTCATAGCCCATCTCTTCGGCAACGATAGCGGCCGTATCGAAGTCGATCTCCTGGTTGATGTTGGCCATGATGCCATTGTTCATCAACTCTTTAATCACGTTAATGGGGCTGACGCCCATCAGTTCAGACAATTCACGAACTGAAATAAAGTTTGGTAGTTGTATTGGTGCTTTCGTTGTCGTCATGTTTCACCCTTCCTCGTACAAAAACTGGTCCACAGTCTCTTGTTAGTGCGGTTCTGTTTCCTTTGTTACCGCAGGCCGCTGCGCGGCGATGGCTGCCAGGTCTGCCTCGCTGACGGTGGTTTTAAGGGCCTGGTTGAGCAAACGGCCGTTTGCCAACACTTTGTCCCAGCAGGCAGTTTGATCACACAGGTAGGCACCACGGCCGTTTTGTTTCCCGGTGGGATCCACCACCACAAGACCTTGGGGCGTGCGCACCAGGCGTGTCAGCTGTCGTTTGTCGCGTTTTTCGCGGCAGACAAAGCAGGTGCGCTGGGGCACATGTTTGGGGCGTAGTGGCTGCTTTTTTTTACTCATTTGGTTGCAATCAATAGTATCTGCAAAAATCACCAAGCCACGAAGGGGGCCAAAGCGGCCGTTTCCTGCGTGGCTTGGGGCAAAAATTGTTCAAGTACAGTGTGTGCGCGCAGGGGCTGCGGCCAACCGCTGCGCTTTGCGAATGTTTACATCACTGTCTCCAGTAATCTTTCATCATGACTGGTGTCGCCGCCAGACGGCCGCTGCGGGAACGGCCGTCCGGTAGACGGAAACATAATTACTGGTCTAAAAATCATCGATGTCGTACTCTTCCCACTCGGGACGACGACGGCTGCCCTTGCGCTTACGCTTCACAACCACTTCACCGGTTTCCTCGTCCAGCACCAGCTGCTTGCCTTTACGGCCGCGGCGGCGATCTTCTTCAGTTTCCACCTCTGGCGTGGCGGTAGGACGGGCAATAACCACCGCGGGTTTGGGTTCCTGTTTCTTCTTGGGCGGCGCTTTCACCACCGGCGTGTCAATGAGCGATTGCGACAGGTCATCAAGGACGGGCTCCAGCAGCTCTTCAGCCGGCTCAGCCTCGGCTTCCTCTTCGGCCACAGCAGGTTCCTCTACCTCGACCACAGCTTCTGGCTCGGCTTCCATTTCCGGTTCCAGCACCGCTTCTTCCTCGGCTTCTTCAACCTCGGCTTCCAGTTCTGCCTCTTCAGCCACTGCTTCTGCTTCTTCAACAGCTGGTTCGGCTTGCGGTTCTTCTTCCACCTCTTCCCAACCGTCGAAGTTGGCCAGGTGCTCCTGCACCACTTCCAGGGCCTTGTCGCCCAGCCCCTTAATGTTCAGGAAGGCGTCTTCGCCCAAGGAGAGGGTCATCATCAGCGCGCCGACGGTTTCAATGTCGGCATCCAACAGCAAGTTGTGGATACGTCCGGGCAGGTCCAGCGCTTCCAGGTCCAGCTGCCACGCCTGGTCGGGAATGGCTTTGCGCGCTTCGGCGCGGACCTTACGCTCGGCCTCGAAGGCGGCGGCTCGGGAAGCAATAATCTTGCCTTCCACGCCACCTACCAGCCGGTCCAGGTTGTAGTAGTCCTCGGAAGTGATGGGGCGGCCCGCTTCTTTCTTGGCCAGCACCTGCTTAACGGCCTCGATGAGCTTCTCGTTGCCCACCACAGCTTTGTCGGCGGCGGGGTGATCCAGATTATTCAGGGATTCACCGGAGGCTTCGGTCAGGCTCTTGATGTCGATGCGCCAGCCGGTGAGCTTGGCGGCCAGCCGGGCATTTTGCCCTTCGCGGCCAATGGCCAGGGAAAGCTGATCATCGGGAACAATGACAACGGCCGTTTTGCCATCCTCAAAGCTCTCTTCCAAAAAGACGTGGGAAACACGCGCCGGGCTGAGCGCCTTGGCAATAAACGTATGCTGGTTGGAATCCCACTCGATGACATCAATTTTCTCATCGTTCAGCTCACGCACAATGCTTTGGATACGCACACCGCGCATACCGACGCAGGCGCCCACCGGGTCTACGCCCGGCTGCAAGGCCAGCACGGCCACTTTGGAGCGCTGCCCGGCTTCGCGGGCGATGCTCTTAATTTCTACCTGGCCGTTGTAAATTTCCGGTACTTCGAGCTCCAGCAAACGGCGCAGCAAATTGCGGTGGTTCCGACTGACAAAAATTTGCGGGCCGCGATTGGTGCGGCGCACTTCCAGCACATACACCCGAATTTTGTCATGGGCGCGGTAGCGCTCGCCGGGCACCTGCTGGCTCTTGGGCAAAATAGCCTCGGTGCGGCCCAAGCCGATGGTGAGGTGCTGCCCGCTGACGCTTTGCACGGTGCCGTTGACCAGTTCGCCTTCACGGCCAGAGAAATCCTCGTACAGCTGCTCACGCTCGGCTTCACGGACGCGCTGCAGCAGCACCTGCTTGGCGGTTTGGGCGGCAATACGGCCGAATGTCGGCGTGGTGCTGTCTACCATCACCAGGTCGCCGTAGACGGCTTCTGGGTAACCTTCGCGCTTGGCCTGCTCCAACAGCACCTCGGTGCGGTTGTCGAAGATGGAATCGACCACCTCTTTTTCGGTGTAAATGGTGGGTTCGCCTGTACGTGGGTCAATATCCACCGACACTTTTTGTTGAGCGCTGATGTTGGTATCGCGCCGGTAGGCGGAAACCAGGGCCGTTTTGAGTGCCTCAAAGACCTCCTCTTTAGGGAGGCCACGCTGTTCACAAATTTCATTGAAGGCTAAGATAAATTCGCTTTTCATAGAGCCAAAACCTTGTTTTCCGTTATCTGCTTCCTGAAGTTCTGCAGAATTGTTGCTTCGCTACTGCAGAAAAGATGCTAACCTCGCTCGATGAGTTTAAGACAAGAAACAAAAAAAGTGGGGGTTGCCCACTTTCCGCCTTGTGCTCGTCAAATGTGGCGAAAGTATACCACGAGTCACTCCAGCAGGCAACTGGTACAACAAAAATTTTGCGGGAGTTTATTGATCTTCGTCACGTGCTGCGGAGTTGTTTACAATTGGCATATGGAAGCTAGCTGGCTGGAGAAACGGCCGTCCGACGTGCCACTTGTTATTTTAGATACGGAAACGACAGGCCTCTATCCCGGCCTGGGGCATCGTGTGGTGGAAATTGCCGCCATTCGCCTGGAAAACTGGCAGGAAGTGGCCCAGGTGAGCACGCTGATCCAGCCGGGGCGCAAGATAGATCCCAAGGCCAGCAGCGTCAACGGCATCACCGACGCCGATCTGCTGGGGCAGCCCACCTTCAGCCAGGTGGCCGATGAGCTGCTGGCGCTGCTGGACGGCGCTGTGGTGGTGGCCCACAACGCCGAATTTGACGCCGGCTTCCTGGGGCAGGAGCTGCTCATCCACGGTTTGCAGACCAGCGGCGCACCGGGGGTGTTGGCCAACCCCTGGCTGTGCACCTTGCAGCTGGCGCGGCGGCATTTCCACTTTGGGCGCAATAACCTGGGACACATCGCCGCCCATTTAGGCGTGCGCATGGGGCGGGCGCATCGTGCCCTGAACGATGTGTACATGACGGCCGAAATTCTCAAGCGGATGGTGCGTACCCTGGGGCAGCGCCGCCTGGAAACGGTGAGCGATTTGCTGCACGCCCAGGGCGCGCCGATTTACGCACGGGCCATTGTGCCACAGCTGCCGGACGTGGTGGCGGCGGCGTTGGCGGACGGCCGTAATTTGCGCATCCTCTACCTGGGCCAGAACGGGGAATCTACCCGCGAAATCACACCGCTGTACCCCAGCCAGCATCGCAACGTGACCTACCTGGTGGCCTACTGCCACCAGGCGCATGATCAGCGCACCTTCCGGCTGGATCGCATCTTCTCTGCCGAATTGATGGAATAGCCGCGGATTCTTTCCGCGTTCCGGCTGCAAGCGTAAAGCCAGTTTGGGCAAAAGTGAGTTTAGACTGAATAAGTTACAACGGTTTATTGTTTTCCATCGTAGCGGGCACTATGATGTCTGGAAACTTTTTGCCAAACAGGAACAACGGTCATGCCTGAACCCTCTTCATTTTCTTTAACGAACACGCGCAACGGCCGTATGCTGCTGTTTGGCTTTCTTTACTTTGCCCAGGGGGCCATCGCGGCCTACGTGCTGGTGTTTAACAACCTTTACTTGCGGGCCTTTGGCGCAGCGGCTTGGCAGCTGTCGCTGCTGAACGGGCTGCTGGTGGTGCCCTTTATCCTCAAAATTGCCATTGGCCTGCTCAGCGACAAAGTGAAGCTACAGCTGCCGTTTTTTGGTTCGGGGTACCGACGGCCGTACATCAGTTTGGGACTGCTGCTGATTTCTGTGGGCGGCATTGCCGCCGCATTTGTGCCGCCGGTGGAGATGTACCCGCTGTTTGTACTGATGGCCCTGTTCATCGCCATGGGCCTGGCGCTGTACGACACCGTGGCCGACGGCTACGCCATCGACGTAACCCCAGCCGAGGAGCAGGGGCAGATCCAGGGGGTGATGGTGGTGAGCCGGGCGATGGGGCTGATGCTGCTGGCTTCGATTTACGGCCGTATCATCGAGATGTTTGGCTGGACGGTAATCTTCATTGCCGTGGCCCTGCTCACGCTGACGCCCCAGATATTGCTGCGCTTTACGCACGAGCCGACGCAGCGCACCCAGTCGCAAACGTTTAGCTGGGAAGCGCTGCGCGGCCTGTGGCGCCCGGACATTTTGCGCTTTAGCTTTTACGCCATCGTCTATTCCGTGGCAGTGTATGGCGCCAATGCCATCATTACCCTCTTTGCCAATGAGGGGTTGGGCCAGTCGCTGGTGGAAGTGGGCGATGTGGTGGCGCTGGGCAGTGTCGGCATGGTGGTTGGCGGCGGGCTGGCGACGTACCTGATTCGCCGCCCGACGATTTCCATCTGGCAGCAAGGCATGTGGACGGCCGCGGCCGTGTTTGTCATCTTGCTGCTGATGGCCCTGGTGGCCAACGAGAGCAATATCATTGTCTTGTTTGCCCTGTGGGGCGCCTGCCTCTCTGCCTCAGAGCTGATTTACATCACGCTGGCCATGGCCAAAGCCGACCGGCGGATGGGGGCGGGGCAGTATGCCATCTTCATGGCGGTCTCCAACATTGGTGTGGGGTTGGGCCAGTCGGCCTCTACCAGCCTGATTGACACGGTAGATTTCCGCTGGATCTTTGTCGGGCTGGCGATCATTAGCCTGCTTTCGTTCCCGCTGCTGGCGGCCATGCGCCAAGACGATGAACGGGACCCGAATCCGATGTTAACGGCCGTATCCGGCAGTTAATTTTTTACCGCAAAGGACGCTGAGAACGCAGAGTTTTTAGTGAGCTGATCCCATCAGCGTTCATCAGCGTTTATCTGCGTCCCATTTCGCCCAAAGAACATATCCAAATTGGCCAGCACGTCGTGCAATGAGTTGTACTGATAGTGGACGTGGCTGAAATCGGCCGTTTTGGTCTGCACGTTGGGGATGGCGATCACCGTCATTCCAGCGCGGACGGCGGCGAGGCTGCCGGGGCCAGAATCTTCTAAGGCCAGGCAGTGCTGCGGCGGGATGCCCAGCCGGGCAGCGGCCAGCTGGTAAATTTCCGGATGGGGCTTGCCGTGCGAAACCTCGTTTCCGGCGGCGATGGCCCGACACTGATCCTGCAGGCCAAGCTGGTGCAAAATCTCCTCGGCGTGGCTGTGTGGGCTGGAGGTGGCCACGGCCCAGGGGATGTGGCGGCGGGTAATTTCGGCGTGCAGCTCATGCAGACCAGGCATCACCGGCACGCCGTTGGCCCGGATCTGGCTGTAGATGGCGGCGCGTTTGCTGATGATGGTGGCGACATCTTCCGACAGATTAAACAGATCCTTGATGGTTGGCGTGCTCACATCGGCGCGCAGGCCAATGATGCTGCTGACAATTTCTTCGGTGAGTTGGTGGCCATACGGCCGTAAATATTCATCCCACGCCTGCTGGGACAGCGGTTCACTGTCCACCATCAGGCCGTCCATGTCAAAAACGATTGCTTTTAGCTGGCTCATTGGTGCCTCTACTTTGATTCATCCACAGATTTCACAGATGACACAGATTAAAAATGGGCTCTTTGGGAATTCAGGGGGTTTACTGCCCGTGAAACGTGAAACGTGAGCAGAAGACCATCACGTTTCACGCTTCACGTTTCATGCCCAACCCCACGAAATCCTGAAAACCCTAAAAATGTAGGTATTGCGCTTGGGCGAAATACCGGCGGGGATTGTACAAGTTCTGTGTTTTTGCGGCACCTGGCGTAAAATTGGGCATATGGCTGCAAGAAAAAATTGGCTGCAAAAGATCAACACACGTATCGCCATGTCGGCCGTTGGGGCACAGCTCTCGGCGCGAGTAATGCATCACCTGGACAAGCTGGTGCTGCGGCTGAGCAACGGCCGTGCCACCGCCGCCTCTCTTTTAACTGGACTGCCAATTCTGGCGCTCACCACCACCGGGGCCAAAAGCGGCCAACCGCGTACGGTGCCGCTGGTCGCCATTCCCTTTGGCGACAATCAGCTGATCCTCATTGCCTCCAACTGGGGGCAGCAAAAGCACCCGGCCTGGTATCACAATATTGTGGCCCAGCCTCAGGTTACGGTGACGCGAGACGGCCGTTCCCAACCCTACCTGGCGCGTGTCACCGAGGGGGCAGAACGGGAAGCTTGTTGGCAAACGGCCGTGCAAACCTACCCCGGCTACAATGCTTACAAACAGCGCACCACCCGGCAAATCCCGGTAATCCTCCTCACCCCAGCCGTTGAGTCCGCCCCTCATAGTTTCTGATTGAGCCCGCTAAAAAAGCCACAGAGAACAGGAGAAAAATCTGTGCAATCTGTGAAATCTGTGGTTTTTCCAACCAGATATCATTCATCGAGCAGGTAAACTGGCTCGCCGTAGAAACGGATGCCGCCTTTGCCTTGCTTTTCCACCAGCAGTTCGTGCAGCCAGCGGTTTTTCTCGCGCAGCGTTTTGTCGGACTTCAGCACGGACAGATCGGCATTGAGGCGCAAGATGCGGCCGGGGATGATGAAGCGCGTGATGCCCGCCGGGAATAAACGGCCGCTCGACAACGTCGCCGCCATCACCTGGTTGACCGTGTACTCGGGAAAAATCACCACGGCCGTCAGCGCCTCATACTCGTTTTTCAGGCTGAGGATGTTGCTGTTCAGGGTGCGGTCCACGTGCCCTGCCGCGTCGATGTACGCCTCGGTGAACTGGTTCAGTGCTTCCAGGCGATTGACCCCCGGCGCCGGGTAAATGAGGAACACCCGGTTGTCGATCAGCTGGATGTAACACAGACCGCCATACTCAAACATCTCGTCGGGCGCTTTTTCGATGTCTGTCTCTTGCATGGTGATGTTGGGCAGGCTGCGCAGCAGCGTGAGCAGCGTCTCCACGCCAATCTGGCAGATGACATGGTACCAGGTGTGCAGCCCCAACCCGTCTTCGGTGGTGATGACCTGGACGATGCCGTGTTTATAGCCCAGCTGCTTCATCGCTGTGGTGCGGGTGGCGCCATCGAGGACGATGTAACGGCCGTCTTCACTCTCCACTACCACCGGCGGATTGCCCAACACGCCATCCTTCTCTAACCGGCCCGCCAGCCGGTCCACCCGCTTCTGGTCAAAATGTTCATGCGGCACTACCTTGTCCATCGGCACCACGCGCAGCGGCAGCACCGTGCTTACCTCCACTTCCTGGAAAAACTCGATGATTTGCTCGGCCAGGGTGATCGAGGCGGCCAGGACCGCATCTTCGGTGCTGGCGCCAATGCGCGGTGTGGCAATAACACGCGGATGTTCGATGAGCGCCCGGTTGGGCTGTTGGGCGGTCTGGAACACGTCCAGCGCGGCCCCGGCGATACGGCCGTCTTCCAACGCCTCCAGCAACGCCGCTTCATCAATCAACCCGCCGCGCGCCGTGTTGATGAGGTACGCCGTCGGCTTCATTTTGGCCAGCTGCGCCGCACCGATGATGTGGCGCGTCTCGTTGCGCAGCGGCACGTGCAGGCTGATAAAGTCGGCCCGGTGCAGCATTTCGTCCAGGTCCACGCGCTGCACGTTGCTTTGCAGACGCAGCTCTGGCGTGACGGACGGCTCGTTGACCAGCAGCTTCATGCCAAACGCCTCGGCGCGAATGGCCACCTCACGCCCAATCCGGCCAAAGCCCACGATGCCCAGCGTCTTGCCGGACAGCCCCGTGCCGATCAGGCTCTGGCTGTCCCACTGCCCGGCCATCAGGCTGGTGTAGGCGCGGGGCAGGCGGCGCGCCAGGGAAAGCAGCAGTCCCATCGTGTGCTCGGCCACGGCCAGGGTGTTGGCGTCGGGGCAGTTGAGCACAGCCACCTCTTTTTCCTGGGCATGGAGCACGTCGATGTTTTCAAAGCCTGCGCCCGCCCGGCCAATGAGGCGCAAATTGAGGGCATGGTCGATGACATCGGCGGTCACCTGGGTGTCGTTTTCCACCACGATGCCGTCGTACTCGTGCACGATAGCCAGCAGTTCCTCGTGGCTGAGGTGGGTTTTGATGGCCACGTCCATGTGCTCTTGCAGCATGTTCAGGCCCGTTTCGTGGATGGGATCGCAAATTAAGATGTGGGGACGACGGCCGTCTTGCCGCTTCATGATTGCCATAGTGAGTTTCCTCTTTTTGGGGGAGATTGGAGATTGGAGACTAGAGATTGTTCGTCTCCAATCGCTAATCTCTGAAAATTCAAACTTGTGCGTGTGTGGCAAAAGTATAACAAGATTCGGGCCATTCGGCAGAGAAACTGTTGTGCATTACACTTGGGAAAACTTTAAAAGCGCGACACAGAGTTACACAGAGAAGCGCAGAGTTGCACAGAGATTCTTCTCTCTGTGTAACTCCGTTTCCCTCTGTGCAGCTCTGTGTTCCTTTCTTTACTTTCATGAAGAATTTTCGTCAACGGGTCACAAACTGGTGGCCATTTCTTTTGCTAACTGCGGGGGGGATTCCCCTGCTGACGCCGCTGCTGGACGGGACGGCCGTTACCTGCACCCACGATGGCCATCTGCACTACCACCGGGTGGCGGCCATGCGCTATGCCTGGGAAAACGGTCTCTTCTTCACCCGCTGGCTGCCCGATCTGGCCTTTGGTTACGGTTACCCGTTTTTTGTCTACCGCGAGCCGCTGCCGCTGTATGCTGTGCTGTGGCCACATTTGTTGGGATTGCCGCTGCCTGCCGCCACGAATCTGTTTTACATAATCACGATTCTGGCCTGCGGCTGGTTTATGTTTTTGTGGGCGCGTGATATTTTGGGCAGCTGGGCTGGGTTGGTGGCGGGGATGGCCTACATGACTGCGCCCTACGTGCTGGTCGATGCCCTGGTACGCGGCAATTCGCCGGAGTCGGCGGCGCTGCCGCTGTTCCCGCTGCTGCTGTGGGCCGGGCGGCGCTGGCTGTTGGAGGGTAAGGCGCGGTGGTTTGGCACGGCCGTCTTCGGTCTCATCCTCCTGGCGCTCAGCCACAACATCTCCATGCTCATCTTTGTGCCCACACTGGGCGTCTACCTGCTGGCGCTGGCCTGGCAGCGCCAGCTGAACTGGCGCATCTGGCTGGTGCGATTGGGGCTGCTCTTTGCCCTTGGCCTGGGCACGACAATTTTTTACACCGGCGGGGCGCTGCTGGAGCTGAACAGCGTCACGCTGGAGCAGTCTACCACCACGCGCAACAACGATTTCCGCTTCAACTTCACCACCCCCGCCGAAATTTTGGCCCCGGTGCCGCCAGAAGACCCGTTGCTGCTGAACCCGCCGCTGCCGTTCCGGCTGGGCTGGGTGCCGCTGGGGTTGGCGGTGTTGGGGGTGGCGATAGCCATTTTGAAAAGAAAGGAGATTAGAGATTGGAGATTGGAGATTGAGCAAGCTTCCCAATCTCCAATCTCCAATCTCCAATCTCCCCCTGAAATTCAGTTTCACATCTGGTTGATGGTGTTGGCCACGGCCGTTTTCCTCTTCATGTCCCTGCCCGTCTCCCAATTTATCTGGGAAGGGCTGCCGCTGATCGATTTTGTGCAGTTTCCCTGGCGCTTTGTGGGGCGGGCGGCGCTGCCGCTGGCGTTTCTGGCAGGAGTACCTTTTTCTTTTTTTCCACGCAAAGACGCAAAGACGCAGGCGATTGATTGGAAAGTGGTATTGGTTGGTCTGACGGTAGGGCTGTTGGTGTTGGAGGCGATTCCCATCGTTTACCCGAATGTTTGCCGCGAAGAACCGTTTCCGACGATTAACACGGTGCACCAGTACGAGCGGGAGACCGGGCTGGTGGGTGTGGACCCGGAAGGCAGCTATTTCCCGCGCACGGTGGCGGAACGGCCGTCCGCATCCCCGCTCGAAGCCAACTACCAGGCCAACGAAACCCCGCAGCGCTTGGATACGGCCGTTTTCCCTCCGGGCACGGCGATTGAAACAGTTGAATATGACAAGCGCGGCGTAACGGCCGTCATCAACAGCCCGGAACCGTTCACGGCGCGCTACCTCTCGTTTGACTTTCCTGGCTGGGTGGCGACGGTGGACGGCCAACCCGTGCCCATCACGCCCGAAGATCCCAGCGGCCTCATCACCTTCCCCGTCCCCGCAGGCAGCCACGAAATCAGCGTGCGCTGGCAGTCCACCCCCACCCGCACCGCGCTGCTCGGGCTGAGTCTGTTCTCGCTGGCCGGGGTTTTGGTTGTGCTGCTGGTTTTGGCAAAAACCCGGTCATCGGTGGTCGGTAATCGGTTATCGGTAATCGGTAAACCGACCGTTCACCGTTCACGGATTACCGATTACGGAATACTGTTCACCGTCGCTGCGCTGCTCATTGTGGGCAAGCTCATCCTCGACAACGTAGACAGTCCGCTGCGGCGGGTGGCGGGACCGGATGTGGCAGTTACGGCCGTTCTCCAGGCCGCCGAGTTACGTTTAGAAGGCTACAACCTGAGCCAGACGGCCGTTCCCTCCGGCGGTACGTTTGATATCGATCTCGCCTGGACCGCCACCGATTTCCCGCAGGCGCGCTACCAATCCAACGTCTGGCTGGTGGGGCCAGATGGCCTCACATGGAGCGATCTGGACACGTTCCGCCCACGCCTCTACGAAGACGCGCCCAACACCCGCGCCTGGCAGCCAGGCCAGTGGGCCTGGGACAGCCGCGAGGTCACCGTCCTGCGCGGCACGCCACCCGGCCAGTACGACATCGTTTTGACGCTGTTTGATTACGAGACTTTGCAGCCGGTAACGCTGCTGGATGCGAGTGGGGCGGTGGTGGGGCCAACGGCCGTTCTCGGCCAGATCACCGTCACCGAACCGGAACCTACGGGTGCTGAAACAGATTCGCTGGGACAAATCCAGGGCGTTTCACTGCTGGAATATCGCCAGGATCGGGTGGCGGCTGCGCCGGGGGATGTGGTGCTGCTGACTTTTTTCTGGCAACGGCCGTCTGGCGCCTTGCATGAGCAAAACTTCAACCTGGAACTGCGCGATGCTGACGATGCCGTTGTTCATGGCTGGGCGCTGCCGTTCACGCTGCTCAGCTATCCACCAGCCGATTGGCCCTCACAAACCACTGTTCGCGGCCAGCACCTTCTGCGCCTGCCAGCTGGACTAAATTCCGGCAGTTACCGGTTTGTGGCGGATGGGTTGGTTTTGGGCAAGATTGACATAACGGCTCCTGAGCGGGTGTTTGAGGCGGTGGGGATGGAAACGGCCGTCAATCAAACCTTCTCCCGCGATGGCCAACCTCTCATCTCTCTAGCTGGCCTCACCCAATTACCAATTACCAATAACCAATTACCCCTCACCCTCCTCTGGCGCGCCGAAGCCGAAGTGCCCACCAGCTACCGCGTCTTCATCCACCTGGTCAACGCCGACGGCCAAATTCTGGCCCAGGCCGACGGTGAACCGGCGAATTGGACGCGCCCCACCACCGGCTGGGTGCCCGGCGAGTACATCCCCGACACCCACACGCTTACCCTACCGCCGGACCTGCCCCCAAACGCCAGCCTGCGCCTTGGCCTCTACGATCCGGCTACGGGGCAGCGGCTGCCAACGGCAGGCGGGGAGTACGTTACCCTGCCTTTACCCTGATTTCCAAAACGTCTATTGTCATCGCGCCGAAAGGACCTATACTGAATTGATGTTTTGTTGCCTCTATCGGTAACACGAGGGATAGAGCCACCCCAATCTGCCACATAATTCATCAAGGAGAAGGTCACATGGCCAAAAAACCGACAGCAAAGACTGGCACGGCTGGCACCAGCAATGAGAAATTCGAAAAACTCAAGCGTTTCAACCTGATCATGGGGTTTTTACACCTGGTACAGGGTGTCTTCATGATCGCCGTCAGCAACGACACCACCTACCCCATATTTACCAATTACCTGAACTTCAACACCGAAACCTTTGCCCTCAGCCCTAACCCGCAACCGTTCTACGATCTGCGGTTTGGCCCAGCGGTGGCGGCGTTTTTGCTGATTTCGGCCGTTGCCCACTTTTATCTGGGGACCATTGGCTATAAAAGCTATGTGGAAAACTTAAAGAAAGGGATGAACCCCATCCGCTTCTACGAATATGCCCTCAGCTCTTCGTTGATGATTGTACTCATCGGGATGTTGATTGGGCTGTGGGACCTGGGCGCGCTCATCCTGATTTTTGCCCTCAACGCCACCATGAATCTCTTTGGCATTATGATGGAGCTGCACAACCAGAAGACCCAAAAGACAAACTGGACGGCGTTCATTTACGGTTGTGTGGCAGGCATTGTGCCCTGGATTGTCATCACGCTCTACTTTGTCGGCGCAGTAAACTCCGGCGATGCCAAACCGCCGGCGTTTGTCTACGCCATCGTGCCCATTTTGTTTGTTTTCTTTAACATTTTTGCCATTAACATGGTGCTTCAATATAAGAAGGTGGGGCGCTGGGCCGATTATCTGTTTGGGGAGCGGGTCTACATCATTCTCAGCCTGTCGGCCAAAAGTGTTCTGTGCTGGCTAATCTGGACGGGCACGCTGGCACCCGTGTAAAGGTTGTGCCGTTTAATGCCCCGGAAACTGTTTGCCAGTTTCCGGGGAAATTTAGAGTTGAATTACCCCTGCAAAATAAACGTCCACTCCTCCAAATCATCGGCGTCCAGCTTGTGTTCCGTGTAGCGGATTTGGAAATTGAACTTCTCAATCAGGGCCAGCATATCAATAAGCGCCCGGCGGGAGGCCTTGGCCGGATGGTGTTCCAGCGCCTGAATCGCGGCCCGCATATCCTCTTTGATGGGGCTCTCGCCGATCACTTCAATGGTAAACGTGTTGCCACCGGTCCCCTTGCGGGCATTGCTGCGTAACATGAGCGTTTGCATTGCATTCTCCTGTGTGGAAAGGTTTTGGGAAATTGTTGGCAGTGTAGCATTTTTGGGGAGCAAACTTCAAGACAAAAAATTTTGCAAAACAATCAGCAGCACCTGCGCCAGGATGACGTTCATGATGATGGCGAAGGGGAACATGAGCGTGTAGCCAATGCCCGGCAGCGGGTTTTGCGCCTGGTCCTCGGCGTATTCCAGCACGGCCGGTTGTGGCGAGATCATGCCCAACAGCAGGCTGAATGGAATGCCCAACAGCCTGTAGCCCAGCCAGAGCGCCAGCAGTGTCGTCACCACCACCAGCCCAAAGCCCAGACCAAAGATGAGCCAGCCCGCCCCGCTGGTGAAAGCGTTCAGAAAGGCGCTGCCGGAGCGTACGCCCACGGCCGCTAACAGTAAAATCAGGCCAAACTGGCGCAGCGTCAGGTTGGCGCTGTAGGGCATCTTCCATAGGATCGGCCCGGTGCGGCGCAGCGCCCCCAGCACCAGGGCCACCAGCAGCGGTCCACCGGCCAGCCCCAGCTGAAAGGTAATGCCGCCCGGCAAGGTAATCGGAATGAGGCCTATGAGCCAGCCGACGGCAATGCCCAATCCCACCGTCATCAGATTCACGTGGCTGAGCTGGGCGTATGAATCGCCAAAAAGCGCGACCAATTCGGGGATTTCTTCGCGGGGGGCCAGGACGCGGATGCGGTCGCCCCACTCCAGGACGGTGTCGCCGCGGGCCAGCAGCTCCACATCGCCGCGCCGCACATGGGAGACGATGGCCCCATGCGCCTCGCGCAGGTTCAGTGCCGACAGCGGCTTGCCCGCGATGTCGGGATTGGAGACAAAGAGGCGACGGCTGGTGTAGACGGCGTGGTCATGCAGCAAATCTTCAGCGGCACGTTGGCCAACGGCCGTTTCCACTTCATCCATCGCCTCCGGTGTGCCCGCAATCACAATTTTGTCGCCGGGCTGGAACTGCGTGTCGTTGCTGATGAGGCTGATGGCGCTGCCCCGGTACAAACGGCCGAACAACACATCCCACGCATGCTCACGGCGCAGCTGGCGCAGCGGCCGCTGCATCACATCTTGGTTCGTTATGTCAATCGTCCGGTACTGTAAATCGCGGGCGATGGGGTATTGGTGGCGCAAACGGTGCGCTTCGGCGGCAAAATCAACCGGCCAGAGGCGCAGCACCACGGCCAGGACCAGCATTCGCCCCAGCACCCCCAGCGGATACACCACGGAAAAGCCAACGACAGCGTCGGAAGCGGCCGTTGTGGCGTCATTGTTCGGCCCAATCAAATCCAGCACGCTGGCCAGGGCGGGCGTGTTGTTGGACATGCCGGTGAAGATGCCCGCCGTCGTCGCCGGGCTTAAATCCAGCGCCAGGTGGAGGCCCAAAAGCAGCAGGGCAGGCAGCGTCATGATGCCCACGATGAACAGCACCTCGCGCAGCCCTTCGCGGCGAAACTTGCTGAAGAAGCCGGGTCCGTTGGCCAGGCCAATCGTGTAGACAAACAGCACCAGCCCCAGATCGAGGACAATTTGCGGTATTTGCAGCCCTGGGTCCAGCGCCCCAAACGCCAGACCAACGAATAAAACGGCCGCAACCCCCATGCTGTTGCCCCCAATCCGAATCTGGCCCAGTAAATAGCCAATCGCCACCACAATAAACAGCAAAAGCAGCGGATTGGCTTGCAGTAACTCAATCATAAACACTCCAACACGGAAGCATAGCAGGTTTTCAGTTTGAGGGCATTCTCTGAAAATTTTGTCTAACCAGCTGCCGATTGGCTGAGTTACCTATTGCTTTTTGTGCGTCACTGACGTATAGTTTTGCCATGCTTTTCATCGAAACGCCTATCTTCACCAAGCAGATTAAGGCGTTGCTGCCAGATTCTGAATATAGAAAGCTGCAAGAAGCTTTGTTGATGCGACCGGAAGCAGGTGATTTGATTCCGGGAAGTGGTGGCTTGCGCAAAATTCAATGGAATGCACCAGGCACAGGTAAACGAGGCGGCCTACGCGTGATTTATTATTGGGATGTGCCCGACGAAACGTTTTTCATGCTGGTCGTTTACAAAAAGGCGAAAAAAGAAGACCTGACACAGGACCACATAAAGACTTTGCGAAAGCTTGTAGAGGAATGGCTGAAATGAACGACGAACTGTTTGATGAACTGGTAGAGAGTATTAAGCAAGCAGGTGAAATCAAAAAAGGAGAAAAGGAACCGGGGCGTGTCTTTGAATTTTCACCAATGGACATCAAGGAAATTCGGCAGCGCCTGGAGAAATCGCAAAGTGAATTTGCTTTGATGATTGGGGTAAGTGTGGGGACCCTGCAAAATTGGGAGCAAGGGCGTCGTGTGCCAGTTGGTCCGGCCAGAGCCTTGCTTAAAGTTGCCTCTGAAAACCCCGAAGCGGTCCGCGAAGCCCTCGAAGCTTAATCTTCTCTTTCATTCTCGGGAAAGCGAGAATGCCCTGGTGTCAAGGATTGTCGATGCCCGCCTGCGCGGGCATGACAAGTGTGTGCTGCTTTAGACGCGGTTACGTTTCGTTACTGTTACTGTCGCTGTCCGTTGCTGTAGGCGACTCGACTTGGCTGTTATCTTGGGCAACTTCTGCTGCCGGGGGGCGGAGCTGGAAGCGCAGCAGGACTCGGCCGATTCGGATTTCGTCGCCGTCTTGCAGCTGGCGCGGGCTGAGGCCCAGCCGGTCGTGGTTTAAGAAGGTGCCGTTGGCGCTGCCTTCGTCGTAGAGGTAAAAACGGCCGTTCCTTCTTCGAATCCGCGCATGTAACCGGGCAACCGAACTGTCGCCAAACACGATCTGCGCTACCTCGTGGTCCCGGCCAATGGCCAGGTTGTCTTCCTCCAGCACGATGTCCGTCTGGTTGCCCGGCGCATCTTCCACCAGGTGCAGCGAAGCGACCAGCGTCTCATCGACCTCTTCCTGCGCCTCGTCAGGATTGGTGAGGCGTTCGCGGCGCGGACGCGGTGTCATCTTCGGGGGTCGCCGCCGCCACCAGCGGATGAGCATGAGCACCAATCCCAGCAGCCCCAAGCCGACCAAAATCAGCAGCCAGTCGTCCCGGCTCACGGTGCTGGCCGCTTCCGTGACGCGCTCAATGGGTCTGGGTGTGGCCGTGGGAGCGGGGGTTGGGGTGGGCGGATCGGGGCGAACGGCCGTCAGCGTCACCACCACCGTTTCGGTTTCGGCCGTGTAGCCCAGCACGTCGGTCAGCTCGGCGCGCAGGCGGTAAGCGCCAGTGTCCACCGACTGCACGTTCCAGCTCAGGTTGATGATGCTCGACTCATCCGGCTGGGGCGTGTTAAGCTGGGGCTGGAGCTGCCCATCAACGAAGAGGGAAACGGCCGTAATCTCCCGCGGCAAACTATCCGGCCAGGTAAGCTGTACGGGAATGGATAGGGTGGCCGGTTCCAGCTCGATGAGCGGTGTGTCGGGGGCAGCGCCCTGCCGCTGGACGGCCGTGGTTGGCAAGGCAAAATCAATCTGCGGCGGCACAATCTCCAGCACAAGTTCCGTCCGCGCCGTTAGCGTGCCGATATTGACCGTGATGGGATAGCGGCCGCTCTGCCGCAGCAGCGATTGGTAGCGAATACGCGCCTGGTTACCCTGGCGCTGCCAGATCAAAAAGAGCGAGTCGGCTTCTTCCGGGCGGGGCACGTGGGCATAAAAGGCGCGGGTCGGTTGGTATAAAGCCGCGGCCGCGTTCACTTCATCAAAGCTGGCTTCTGCGCCCAGGATGGCGGTAAACAGCGGCAGTTCAATTGCCTGCGCTTCGGCCACCAGCGTTTCAAAATCGAGGAACTGGTTCAAGCGGCGCGCCTCGCTGAGGAGGAGGATGGCCTGGTAACGGCCGTCTACCTTAATTTCAGCGGCGTGGTTAATGGCCTGCTGCATCATGGCGTTGATAGGTGCATCTTCGGGCAGTTCTGCCGAGTAACTTTGGATGGCGCCTACCAGCGCATCCGGCGAGCCGGTATCCTGTACCAAAAACTGCCCCGCGTCGTTTCCACCGTCCGGCGCCAGCAGAGAGATGCGGTCCAGTCCAGATGGATTCATAAAGCGCGTGGCGTAGCGTTCCAAGGTTTCCTGCACCGTTGCCAGGCGCGTCACGCTGCGCCCCTCGTCGATGATGTTGAGCGACTGGTCGGCGTCCAGCACAAAAATGATGTCTACTCCCACGGGCACAAACTGCACCTGCGCTTCGGGAATCGGCACCCCATTCTCGCGCAGGGTCAGCCGCAGCAGGTCAGATTCCGCCAGCGACGCCCCCCGGCTGTCGGCGCTGAGCACGTTTAATGTTACTTCGGGGAAGTTAGACAGGTCGGGCTGGCTCAACCGCAGCAGCACATCCCCCTGTGCCTGGGCAGGAAGAAATCCACAGATTACACAGATTGCGCAGATTAAGAGCGCTAAAAATTTGTGTAATCCGCGCCATCCGCGGCTATTTTTTGCAGCAGTTTGGACCATTTTCTCCATTTTCCGCAGGCTTCCCGCCGGGCGTGCGTAGGCTGTTTTATGTTTACTTTCTGCGCCCGGTTTGTTATTATAGCACGGTAAATCCAGGGAGAGAGGCTCACATGATGCGAACAATTAAAAGCGGTTTGGTGCGATACTTTTCGTTGCTCACGATGGTGCTGTTGACGGCAACGGCCGTCCTGGCCCAGGACGAAACTCCCGGTGTCGCCCAACTCTTCATCACCGATAGCGACGTGAGCAGCCTGCCCAGCGTGGAACTGCACGTATACGGCCGTGATGCCCAGGGCAACCCACTTAACCTCTCCCAGGAAACCCTCACTATCCAACAAAATGGCAGTCCCGTCGGCCCCATCGAGTACCAGGGCACCCACACCGCGGGCACCTTCACCGTTTTTCTCATCGATATTCCGCCTGGCGTGGTGGATGAACTCCCTCTGCTGCAGCAGGCGATAGAAAGTTTTGCCGCCACGGGCAACATGCTGGAACAGTTAGATTCGGTGGCCGTCTACCAGGTGGGCGCCACCGAGGCCCAGCAGCTGTTGGAGCCGACCGGCTTTTACAACAGCGTGCGTAACCTCTTCGCCACGCCGCTGACGCCCGAAATCGGAGCAACGGCGCTCATCGACAGCACTACCAGCCTGCTGGAACAATTGGACGCCCTCAAGCCCAGCTCCGACATGGCCACCTCGCTGGTACTGGTCAGTGACGGTACGGATGTTGTCAGCACCCGCTTTGAAGAAGACGATTTGGTGAATCGCGCCCTGGCGCTGGGCATCCCGGTGCACACCATCTGGCTGGACAATGAAAACATCTCTACGCCCGCGGTGGGCCAGGATTTTCTGGCCGGTGTGGCGGCGCAGACGGGCGGCATTGCCGTGCAGCTAGACAACACGGCCGATTTGCCCCTCATCTGGAACCGCATCACCAGCTTTCGTGACCAGGCGCGCATTCGTTACACGGTCACCGCGCTGGAGGCTGGTACTTTCCCCGTCACCGTGAGCCTGGCCAACAGCCCATCCGTCTCCGCCGAAACCACGGTGGAGATTCCCAACAATCTGCCCAGTGTGGTCATTAACCTGCCGACCGAGAGCCGCATCCTGTCTTTGCCTGACCTGGATGAGGCGGTGCGATTGCAGTTTAGTACGGCCGTTACCTGGCTGGACGGCGTCGAGCGGGAGATCACGGCCGCCCAACTGCGTGTCAACGGCGTTTCCTACGATGTGCCGGTTGAGGAGATGAGCAATTTCCAGGCAGACATCACCAGCTTTACCTACGGCAACAACAGCGTAGAAATGGTGGTGATGGACGAACAGGGAATTCAAGCTACCAGTCCCATTGTGGTGCTCACGGTGAACGAAGGTCCGCGCCAGATTCCCGATGAGCTGGACGCGGGCAGCGGGCTGTTGGGCCTGGTGCTGCGCTTCTTGCTGGTGGTATTTGCCCTGATTGTGGTGCTGGCGGTGCTGCTTTGGCTCTGGCGGAGCGGCCGTATCACCCACCTGGGCAGCCTGGTACCGCGTGGCCCTTCCCGCCGCCGCCAGCCTTACGGCGAGCAGCCGGAAGTAACCTATGCGCCCACGCACACGGTCGCTTACCTGGAGGTGCTGGGTGCGGTGACCCAGCTGTCATCCCCCATTCCCTTGAGCATGGCCGTGGTACGAATCGGCCGTTCGCCCAACCAGGCTAACCTTGCCTTTGAAAACGACGTCACCGTATCGCGGCTGCACGCCAGCCTGATGCTGGAAGGCAATAACTATCGTATCTTCGACGAGCAAAGCACCAGCGGCACCTGGGTCAACGAGCGTCAGGTGCCGGAGTATGGCATTCAACTGAATGATGGCGACGAGATTCATCTGGGGGCGGTGCATTTGCGTTTTCGGCAAGGGTAGGGGAGACAGGGTGACAAGGTGAAGGGGTGACAGGGTGACGGAGTGAGGTGGTTGGAGTGGGTGCAGCGGCTGCAGGCGATTGCCCAGAATGGGCTGACCTATGCCAAAGATCCATTTGATGTGGAGCGCTACCAGGCCATTCGTCAGATTGCCGCAGAGATGGGGGCCACCTACGGCCAGGTAGAGGTAGAAACAGTTGCCACTCTGTTTGCCGAAAATATTGGCTATGCCACGCCGAAGCTGGATGTGCGGGGAGCGGTTTTCCAGGATGACAAAATTTTGATGGTACGCGGGCGGCAGGATCAGCTGTGGACGCTGCCCGGCGGCTGGATTGATGTGGGGGAAGCGCCGGGTACGGCCGTTACCAAAGAAATCCGCGAAGAGTCAGGTTATCTCACCCAACCGGTCAAGCTGGTTGCCTGTTATGATCGTAACTTGTGGGGGGAACGGCCGTATCTCCAGCACATCTACAAGTTATTCTTTCACTGCGAATTGGTCGGCGGCGAGCCCCAAACCAGCCTGGAAACGGACAAAGTTGCCTTTTTCCCACCAGATGAGCTGCCGCCGAACCTTTCCACTGCTCGCGTCACACACGCCCAAATTCAAACCTTATTTCAGCATTACCATAACCCTGATCTGCCCACCGAATTTGACTGAGCAGCTTTCTACATGCTGTAAAGTAGCCGTTCCCGGTTGAAGATTTGCATGGCGAGGATGATGCCTACGACGGTGGCCAGCACGTTGCCAATGACGCTGAACAGCACGGCGTTGGCCGGAACAATGCCGCCGAGCGTCAGGGTGCCCACCACGGCCGAAGTACCGTAGACAGGAACCAGGTAGGCCAGGCTGGCGCCGGTTGGCGGCACAAAGGCGGCGGCGATGGCCGTAAACATCACACCAAACATCACCGGCGTCAGGGCAGATTGGGCATCCTTAAACGTCTTGGTGCGGATGCTGATGACCATGAGGATGACGTTGGCGAACAAGGCCAGCGGCAGCGACACCAGGATTGCCTGTAAAATCACGGTCAGCGGCAGCGCGCCTGCGCCATCGGTCATGGATTCGGGCAGCAGGATGCTGGCCCCCCAGAAGCCAAAGAGGGTGAGGACGATGGGAACGGCCGTTACCGTAAACACAGACGCCAGTTTGCCGACAAAAATCTCCGCGTCGCTGCTGGGCGTTACTAAAAGTGACTCCAACGTGCCACGCTCCTTTTCCCCAGCAGTTACGTCGATGGCAATAAACATACCGCCCTGCACGGCGCTAATCGCCACCAGGATGGGCAGGAAGAACGAAGCGGCTGCGCCCGCCCGCTGCGCCGGTGAAGCCAGGTCATGGGCATCGAGGGTGACGGGGGCCAGCACATCAAGGTCCACACTGCGCTCCGTGAGGCGCTGCACCGTGATTTGCTGGTTGTAGGCATTCAGCGCCAGCTCCAGCCGGTTGAGCGACAGCCCGCCGCCAAACAATCCGCCCGAGGTGCTGTTGGTGCGCACAATGAGCGTGGCTTCCTGCTCGTCGGCCACGTTGTCGCTAAAGCCAGGGGTAAAAATCAGCCCAGCGGCTTCCTCGGCGCTGGCGATGGTGGCTTCCAAATCACCCTCAAATGGCTCCAGTTCGATGTCAAACCGAGCAAAGGTGTCGATGAAATCCTGGCCAGCGTATTCCAGCCCTTGCACGGGCAGCACCAGCGTTTCTTCCTGGCGCGATTCCACCAGCGAACCCAGCAGGGGGTTCAGCACGGCGTAGAAGATGCCCAAGATAAGCGGTACAACCAGCGTTTGGCGCAGCCCTTTGCGGTCACGCACGATGTCTAAAAGTTCTTTTTGCCAGATATTAAGAATGTTGTTGAACATGTTGTTTTCCTTTTTTCAGTATGCGGGTATGCGAGTGTGCGAGTCGTTTACTTGCCTACTGGCCCACTTGCTTACCTGCCACTTGCCTGCATACGGCCGTATTCACTTCGCTCCAGACCAACCTGGCCCGCCAGGGCCACGAAGGCGTCTTCCAGGTTGTCTTTGCCGGTGCGGGCCATCAGCTCGCCGGGAGCGCCGGAGGCAACAATTTTGCCGCCCACGATGATGGCGATATTGTCGCAGAGCCGTTCGGCCTCGTCCATGTAATGGGTGCTGAAGAGCACACAGCGTCCCTGATCGCGCAGGGCGCGGATACTGTCGCGGGTGTCGCGCACGGCCATCACATCCAGCCCGTTGGTTGGCTCATCCATGATGATGTTGGGCGGGTTATGCACCAGAGCGCGCCCCAGCACAATCTTCTGCCGCTGGCCGCGGCTAAACCCTTCAGCCCGGCGATCGGCAATTTCCGCCATGTTCAGCTCTTCAATAATGGCCTCGATGCGCGACTCTAATGCGTTGCCGTTTAGGCCGTAGAAACGGCCGTAATAGCGAAACTGTTCCCGTGGCGTGAGCCGGGGATAGACGCCGTTCATGTCTGCCTGCACGCCCAAGGCCTGGCGCACAGCGCGTGGATCACGCGTCACGTCGTGGTTGTCCACGATCACCGTGCCCGCCATTGGTTTGATCAGGCCAGAGATCATGCGCAGGGTGGTGGTTTTGCCCGCCCCGTTGGGACCCAGCAGCCCGGTAATTTTGCCATCCGGGCAAACGAAAGAGATGTCGTCAACCGCTTTAATGCTGTTGTCTTCGCCGTAATACTTCTTCAAATTCTTAATTTCAATCATCGATCATACTCCTAGTGCAGTTTTGCGGATAAATGCATCAAGTTATTATGTCTAGCTGCTCCGCAGAATTGCTTAAGTGTTTTGCTCCTGTGCCACAACAACCTGGTGAGGATTTACGGAGCAAAACAGTAGCCAAACTAAATAATCTCGGTCCTGTGTCGTGCCAGACCGACGTTAAATAACATGTACCATACGCAAAATTTAAGGCTTTGTGTGCAACAAATCGTGACTAACGAGAGGCTACAATACTTTTGGGATTTTGCTGAAGCCGCCAGAGTGTAATCGCCACAATTACCATCATAAACGCCAGCCAGAAGGTTAGATTACGGCCGTTAGCGGCGGAAACCTCGCTGCTGTTAAAGGCATCGGTTAGTCCCTGGACTAAAAAGTGTGTAGGCATCAGAGAGAAAATTGTGCCAAACGGTTCTGGTAGCTCCAGCAAGGTAGAAAACCAGGCAGGAATCAAGAAGAGGATCATGCCAACGCCCAGCCAGCTGTTGCACTGTTTGCTGGTATGAAGCAGGCTGCCTGCGAGGATGCTGATACCCAGGGAAACTGGCAGGGTGATGGCCAGATAAAGCAGCGCCAGCGGCCAGTTGCCTGTTAACCCGCCGTTGAGCAGGATCACCAGGGACAGAACAAACACAATGGCAACTGAACCCGCCAGCGCCTTGCCCAAAGCGATATGGTAGGGATTCGCCGGTGAATTCATCAGAACCATACCCATTTGTTTTTCTTTTTCTTCGGTAACTAGCAGGGCCACAAGATTTGTCCCTGTCAGAAAGAACACCATCGTCAAAACGATAATGATCAAATAGTTGTCCAGGACGGTCTCTGTGGAGAAGGAATTGTTTTCAAGTTCGATCCACTCAACCTGGGCGGGCAGGGTTTGTTGGCCCAGCCGCAAAATTTCTGCCTCAACAAATCGCTGCCATACGGCCGTTTCCCCACTCATGCCCCGCGCCGGATTTAGCCAGATTTTTAACTCTGGCTTCAGGCCAGCAGCCAGGTCGGCGTCAAAATTGGCCGGGATTTGCACACCGCTCATCTCGCCCTCGTTGATTTGTTCTTGCAGATCCGCCTCACTGGCCACGATGTGCAGTTCCAGGGCCTGATTCTCCTGCATGGCGCTGACTAGCTGAGAGCTGCCCTGGTCAAACACGGCAATGTCCAGAGCGCTGGAATTGTCGATGCCCGCCACCATCAGGCGGTAAAGCAGAAAAATGAGCACAGGCAGCAGACTCATCACAATGAACTGGGTGTTTGTAGTGACTTCGGCCAAATCCTTACGGGCAATGGCCCAGATTAAACGCCAATGGCTGGGGGCACTGCTGCTTTTTGCTTGTCCGGAAGCCGGTTTAATACTTGTTGTCATATCTGTTGCCTAATTCGGTTAACTAACAGCTGGGTAAATCCTTGCGGGTAGCCAACCACAGACACCACGATAACAGAACGGGGCGTGATGTGCATTATTTTGGGGCTAAACAGCCGCCAAAACGGCCGAATGGCCGCAAATTGGGGTTGAATGGCACGGTGAATCTTAAAAATCAAGCAGGTCACGCAGGTCGCGGGCGGCACTTTTGCTCAGGGGGATTTCGATGGGATCGGCCGTATTGGGCTGGTGGTCGTCCAAAATCAGCGTGTAGCTGTCGCGGGTGTAGGAGATCATCTCTTTGATGTGCTGCAAATTGACCAGGTAGCTGCGGTGGGCGCGAAAGAAGCCGCTGCGCGCCAGGCGGCTCTCCAACTCGCTGAGGGTGAGGTGCGTGGGAATGAGGCCGTTTATGGTGTGCAGATGGGTACGGCCGTCGTCGCTGGTGGCGTACAGGATGTCGGCCGGGTTAACCAGGGCTACTTTGCCTTCCAGCCGGGCCGGGATTTTGAAGGGCAGGTTGGGCGGTGTTGGCTGGTCGCCGGGGTGGTAGCTGTGGCTGAGCCGCCCCTGGTTCATGATGATGATGGTTTGGGCTACGGCCGTCAGCACCGCGCTCTCATCCGCAATGAGCAAGATGGCGGCCCTGGCGGCCGCTTGCTGACGCAGCACGGTGGCAATCAATTCCACAGAAGAAGGCGAGCTGTTTTTGAAGGGATCAACCAGGATAAGCAGCTCCGGCCGGTGCAGGATGGTTCGTCCCAGGGCCAGGCGGCGGGCCAGCTCCGGCGACAGTTCCTGAACCCGCGTCCGCGCCTGGTCTTGCAAGCCCACCAGCACCAGCTGTTCGGTGGCGCGGGTGAGCGGCAGGCCATACAGGCGGCAGTAAAACTCCAGGTTTTGCCGGGTGGTCAGCCTGTCGTAAAGGCCATCTTCGGCGGGTAGAAAACCTACTTTTTGGGCAAAAAGTGTGCGCTCCAGGTGCGGCACCAGGCCAGCCAGGCGAATTTGCCCGGCGGTGGGCGCCGTCTGGCCGGTGAGCAGCTGAATAAATGCTTCTTTGTGCACGGTGCTGAGACCGGCAACGGCCGTAATTTCCCCGGCGGCCACGGTAAGTGCAGGAATGTCGATGAGGGTGTTTTGGTCTACCACTTTTTGCAGTTGGGTCACTTCGATCATGCACTAAGTTTACCGGAAAAGGCGAAATTGCCCGAAGAAAAATCCCTGGAAACGGCCGTTTCCAGGGATTTTCGCAAGCCTGCCATCGGGTATGGCGTTTGGCGGCCGTGTGGAGCTAACTCAATAGTTGTGGAACCGAACGGCTGCTTTCAGTCCGGGCACTTATGGGCAGTGATCCAACGTGGTTGTGGTGTTGTAGAACCAGTTGTAAGCGAAGTAAGGATACGCATGGCCGGTTTGGGCACGAATAGAAATGCGGTAGGAGCCTTGCAGCCCAGGGGGAATGTTAAACGTATACCGGGCGCTGCTGTTGCCTTCCGAAGCCAGTGTGCCCACCGAGGTGCCCCCGATACCTTGCGTGTACATTGACCCCATCGTTACGGCGAAGGTCTGGTTGGTAGGGAAGTTGTTGGTTCTAATCGTCACATTGCCATCCCGGGTGACGCTGCAGACAGTGAAGGTGGGAATGCCGGTGTAGATGGGCAGGCTGCCGCCGTCGGAACCGGTATTGCCGCCGCCAGTTCCACTGCCAGTGCTGTTGTTGTAGAACCAGTTGAAGGCGTAGTAGGGATTGGCGTGCGCCGTTTGGGCGCGGATTGCGATGCGGTCATCATTGGCCAACGATGCGGGGATGTCGAAGGTGGCGGTGAGCGTCCCGCCGCTGCCTGATTGGATCTGCCCCACCGAGATACCGCCGATTCCACGCGTATACATTTTGCCCATAGTGACGTTAAACGTCATATTGGCCGGGAAGTTGTTGGTGCGAATGGTGACGCTGTCACCTTTGGTAACGGCCGTAACGCTAAAAGTTGGAATCCCGGTGTAGATGGGATCTCCACCACCGGTGCCATCATTGGGAGGAACGGGCGCTGTGTTGTTATAGAACCAGTTGAAGGCGTAATAAGGATTGGCATGCGCTGTTTGGGCGCGAATGGCGATCCGGGCATCGTTTTTAAGGGCATCGGGAATGGTGAAGGTGGCGGTGAGCGATCCGCCTGCACCAGATTGGATCTGTCCTACCGAGATGCCGCCAATACCCTGAGTAAACATTTTGCCCATAGTGACATTAAACGTCATGTTGGGCGGGAAGTTATGGGTCTGGAGGGTGACCGTTTTGCCGGCCTGCACGCTGGAAATGCTAATGGTGGGAATGACTTGTGAACTGGAGCTAACCGTGCCGGCGCCAAACAACAAAACCAGCAGCAGCACAACCAGAGCTCCGGTCTTGGGTCGCCAAAAACGGCCGAAACCCGCCAGGGATAATTTGCTATAAAACATCTGAACCTCCTTCAGAGTGTGGCACAGAGGGGATAAAACTGCCCAACAGGTGAGAATGAGATTACTGGGTAGTTGGGGTGGTACGCTAAGGACAGCAACAAGACGAAGTCGTCAATCCCTCCGGCTATGGATTGTCTGGATTTGCCAGACAAACTGGACGATACGGTGCAGGCATTATTATATATAAAAACGGGGGAGAATATCTATAGAACGGCCGTTCCTAACGCCAGGCAACAAAAAAGCACCTCTGGTCTGAGGTGCTTTTGTCAGTCAGTTGTTTGTAACTTGTTACCTTTACAGTGGTTCTTTATCGATGACCACAACGCCCATTTCATCGCCCTGCCCAATGCAGTGGGTAGGGGAAACGTTAAAACGTTTGTCTGAATCGACAAAGTTTTCCAGCGCGCCTTGCAGCACACCAACGGCCAGGTGGCAAACCGGGGAGTCTGTGTTGCGGCTGGTGCACATGGGGCAGACCAGGATGTTCCAGTACCATGATTTTTCATCATCCGTCAGTGAGACTTCCTGATCGCTCACCTGGTTGAAGAACTTGGCAAAGAACTGAAGTCCCAGCCCAATACGGCGTTCCAGCGACCCGATCTTCATGGCGGCGCGAGCGGCCGTTGCCACCGAACCAAAACTGTCCAGGCCGTCGTTGAACGTTTTCTTGCCTGCCCGTACGGCAAAGGCGCGGGCGCCGCGGGCGCCGTACATATCCCAAAATGCCTGCTGCAGCTGGCCAACGTGCGCAAAGGGGACCTCTTTTTTCATGTTGTCAGGGGGATAGTTCTCGATGTAGTGAGACAGGCCACCCATGTTAAGCAATGCGTTGACACCATTTTTGCCCACAATTTCTTCTGTGGCGATTAAAATGATGCGCACCCAGCGGTTTGGGTAGAACTTATCTTCATTTGCGGGACCTGACATAGTGACCTCCAACGACTTGAAAACTGTGTGTGCCAGCAAAAGGGTTTCTCAACACGCTGCTATTATAGTACATCCTTTTACAGTTCACACGTTATTGTCTACTAATTTTGACAAATTCTGCACATTTGTGGCAGTGTGTCAATCTTTTTGGCCCAATATGGCTAACGCTTCATGGGCACAAACCTGGACGTTTGTGGGCATTTGCGTACTTTCCAAGTCGGCTTTATCGAACCATTTGAGGCGGTTGGTTTCGCCGTTGGCCGGGTTGAGTTGGTTGGATACGGCCGTTGCATAATAAATAAAATCAATGTGCTGGTGAAAGGGATTGATGTTTTCCAGCAGTAGGTACATGGGGCGGTGCAGCTGGCGCGCTTCATGATCGGCGGCAAACAGGGGAGCGTCCGGGTTGTAAAGGGTGACGTCCAGCCCGGTTTCTTCTTTCACTTCGCGAACGGCCGCATCCTCCGGCAGTTCGTCCCGGTCGATGTGGCCGCCCGCGGGCAGCCAGGCACCGCAGCGTTTGTGCTGGTGCAGCAAAACCTTATCCTTGTGCACCACAAACGTGGTGACCGTAAAGTGGCGAGTGATTTCCATGGGTAAGTGGTGATTGGAGATTAGAGATTGGAGATTGGTGAATTTTTAATCTCCAATCTCTAATCTCCACATTTACCGCACCTTGCCGGTGACAAACCGGTGCGCCGTTTCCGCCAGGATGGCCGCGCCCAGGGGCAGCACGCTCTCGTCGATGTCGAAGATGTCGGTGTGGTGGTGGCGCACCACGCCGTCGTCGATGGCTGCGCCAAGCATGAACATGGCGCCTTTGGCTTCACGGGCCATGTAGGCGAAGTCCTCCGCCCCCATGCCAAACTCGGTGTTGGTGACGGCCGCTTCCTCACCAAATTCCTGGGCCACATCACGCAGCCAGCCATTGACCTGCGCGTCGTTGTACAGTGCCGGATAGCCCCTGTCCAGCTGGAACTGGTAACTGCCGCCCATCAGTTCGCTCAGCTTAAACACATTTTCCACCTCAGTCCACAGCTGCTCACGCACATCATCGTGGAAGGAGCGGATGGTGCCCTGGATGTACACCTCGTTGGGGATGACGTTGGGCGCGGCCCCGCCGCTGATTTGCCCCAGGCTCACCACGCAGCCGCGCAGCGGGTTGATGCGGCGCGATGGAATGGCGTAGATGGCGGGCAGGATAACGCTGAGCATATGCAGCGGGTCGCTGCCGGTGTGCGGGTAGGCACCGTGCCCGCCGCCGCCGCGCACCCACGCCTTGAAGGAATCCACATTGGCCAACGAGTAGCCATCCTGGAAGCGCAGCTGGCCCGAGGGATAGTCCGAGGCCACGTGCAGAGCAATCACGGTATCAACATCTTTGAGCGCGCCGTCGGCGATCATGGCCGTGGCGCCGCTGATGCCGTTTGCGTCAAACGCTTCTTCCGACGGCTGGAAGAGGAAGCGCACGTTGCCCCGCCAGCCGCCATCGGCCAGGCTTTGCTTGAGCAGGTGGGCGGCACCCAGCAGCATGGCAGTGTGTGAATCGTGGCCGCAGGCGTGCATCACGCCGGGATTCTGCGATTTATAGGCCGCATCCGATTTTTGCAGGATGGGCAGGGCGTCCATGTCGGCGCGGATGGCGATGGTGGGGCCGTCGCCGGTGCCCATTTGGCCCACCACGCCGGTACGGCCGACGCCCGTTTTGACGTCGATGCCCAGCTCGGTGAGGGTGTCGGCTACCAGCGCCGACGTTCTGAATTCCTGGAACCCAAGTTCTGGATGGGCGTGAATATCGCGCCGCAAGCGAATGAGTTCGTCGTGTAGTGCTTTGGCTTTGTTTAACATGTTGGTTCCTTTTAGGTGGTAGGGGCAGGTCGCGATCTACCCCTACGGCAAAAAATTATGGTTGTCCGAGGATGAGCTCGTTTAAGTTGACCTGGATACGGCCGTTGCTAAAAAACTCGTCGTTAGAAATTCGCGGCGGTTAATGCTGGTTCGCTCTGAGGTAAGTTGTGTCATTTCCCTCTTCCTTATGGTGCGATCAACTTTTGAAGTGCGTCGCACCTTCGCTTACGATGGCTCTTCCAAAACGATGTCCAGCCCTTCTAGCAGAGCAATAGCTTCCGGCAGCGAAAACTTGGCCTGCTTGAGCGTATTTTGGTCGGCGGCGATGGCATAGTTGTTCGCCCCGCGAAAGTCGGCCCGGGTGAGGTTGGTGTGGATGAAGCGGCTGCCGGTGAAATCCGTGTGGGTGCAGTTGGCTTCGCTGAGATTGGTCTCGGCGAAGGTAGCTTCTTTGGCCAGGCAGCGACTGAGCACGGCGCGGGACAAATCTAGCTCCATGAAGGTGGCATAGCTGAGGTTGCAGTCATGAAATTCAATCCGCTCGACCCGCATGACTTTGGCCCAGTTGACGCCAATCACCTTGCACTGCGCAAACTTGCTGCGCTGAAAGGTGCTGTAATCAACATCCAGCAGGCTCAGATCGCAGTTCAAGAAGGTGCAGTCGCGAAAGATGCAGCGTTGGAACTGCGTCTCGCTGAAGTTGCAGCCGGTGAAGAAACATTCTTCGAAGGTAACGGCCGTTACCACCTCTTGCGTTAGCGTCTGGTTGGTAAACTGCTGCTCAAAATATTCTTCGCCAACTTCAAAAACAGTCATCAATTCTCCAGCGTGGCCACGGCAACGGCCGTCACCTCATCATTGCGCAGTCCCATGCAGTTAACGCCCTGCACTACGCCTTCTTTGGGCGGCACTTCGTTGGCCTGGAAGCGAATCATCTTGCCGCTCTGGGCCAGGATGAAAATGTCATCACTTTCGCGCACGGTGACGGCGCCAACGAGTTGATCGGCCTTGAAGATGGTTTTGCCGCCCGCGCCGGGGGCTTTGTTCATGCGGAAGCCGCTCATCTGGCGGATGGTGCCCTTGCCGTCGTGGCCAATCACAAACACGCCGCTGCTCTCCACCACGCTGCTGACGGCGACCACCTCGTCGCCTTGCTCGACGCGCAGCCCCAGGCAGCCGCCGCGCGCGGGCACCTGCGTCTCGCGGAAGCGGATTCCCTGCGCCAGCCGGGTGGCCAGGAAAATTTCGTCTGTGCCGCGGGTCCAGGTAACGGCCGTAATCTGCCCGCCCTGCTTCACGTCATGAAAGGCCATGCCGGGGATGAGGCTCTTGCCAAAGTAGCTGGCGGCGACACGCTGCACCCAGCCGCGCTGGCTGGCCAGCACCACGTACTGCCCGCCCTCGGCGGGCAGCGCGCCGGCGATGTGTTCGTTGCCGTGGAAAGAGAACCGATCAGTGATGTTTTCGCCGGGAGCGCGCAGCTCATCGGTCTGGTGGATGTCGGCCACGGCGAGGGGAAAGACGCGGCCCAGGTTGCTAAAGAGCAGCAGCCGGGCGCTCTCGTCGGCGATAACCACGTGGGCGGGAAAGTCGTGCTCGTCTACGTCCAGATCAAACACACCGATGCCGCTGCGGCGTTGACGGCCGTACAAATGCCGTGCGGTCCGTTTGGCCACGCCGCGCTGGCTGATGGTGATGACTTGTTGGGTGGTGGGTGGTTCGGCCGGTTCGCTGTCGGCGCTGCGGCGGCGGGGCTGGCTAGACTGGTAAGTCAGCAGTTCAGCCTCCAGCGCTTCGATGTAGGCCAGGACGTCGGGGCTTACGTTGCTTAAATCGGGGCGTTCTAGTTCCATAAATTCTCCCGAAAGGTAGGTTGATTGGTGACGACAACGAACTTGAGTAACAAACGAATGAAAAAAATTCGTTTGTTACTCAAGTTCGTTGTTGCCCTGATCATAAAGAGGGAGCACGGAATCGGCAATATGAATTGTGGGCTTGGCTTTTCAGGCAGGGTGGTGTGTTAGAATACGGCCGCTCGTAGGTCTCATCTACCTTAAATCTTGAGGATTTTGCGGGCGTTGTCTAGCAAAATTTTCTGGCGGACTTCCTCTTTTAGTTCCAACGTTTCAAAATCTTTGAGCCAGCGTTCCGGCATCAAGACCGGGTAGTCTGAGCCAAACAGCACCTTGTCTTTGAGCAGTGATTTCATGTACTGCTGCAAAATGGGGCGGAAATACTTGGGGGACCAGCCGGACAAATCGATGTAGACGTTTTGCTTGTGCAGGGCTACCGAGAGCTGTTCTTCCTGCCACGGTACGGCCGGATGGGCCATGATGATGGTGAGCGTGGGAAAATCGGCGGCGATGTCGTCGATGTAGGGGATGGGCTGGCAATATTTTAGCTTGAAGCCGCCGCCGCCCGGCTCGCGGGCGCCTACGCCCGTCTGCCCAGAGTGAAACAGCACGGGAATGTCTAAATCGGCACAGGCTTGCCACAGCGGGTAAAACCGGGGATCGTTGGGGAAAAATGCCTGGGTGGTGGGGTGCAGCTTCAGGCCACGCAGGCCCAACTCCTTTACGGCGCGGTGAATTTCTTGTACGGCCGTTTTCCCCTTCCACGGATCCACCGAAGCAAAGCCAATAAACTGGTCCGCATATTTCTGGGCAACTTCGGCCACGTAATCGTTGCCAATATACGGCACGCCGGTGTTGGTCTCGGCATCTATCGAAAAGATAACGGCCAAAATGTCCAGGGCTTTGTACTTTTCATACAGTTCTTCCGGTGTTTTGGGTAAATCTTTCATGCCGAAATATTCGGCCATGTCTTCTTTTTCTTTCGCCGCCGGATGTCCCGGCGGGTCCGGTACGTGAACGTGAATATCAATTGCTTTCATTGAACTTCCTTATTTTGGCCACAGAGGGCACAGAGATTTTTGAGATTGATCTCAAGTTCTCTACGTTTTCTTTTTCCTCTGTGGCAAATGCTTAACTGATTTGTCGATCTTGTTCGGCCCAGTAAGGGGCGCGTAACACTTTTTTGAGAATCTTGCCCGCACCGCTCATGGGCATGGGATCGTACCGAATTTCCACACTGCGCGGACATTTGTACCCGGCAATGTATTGGCGGCAGTGATTCATAATTTCCTCTTCGGTGAGCACAGCGTCCCGTTTGGGCACGACGATGGCGTGAACGGATTCCCCCCATTTTTTGTGAGGAATACCGATAACGGCGCATTCAGCAACGGCCGTATGCTGGTAAATAACGTACTCAACCTCCGTGGAATAAATGTTTTCGCCACCGCTGATGATCATGTCTTTGAGCCGGTCCACAATAAAAAGAAAGCCGTCTTTATCAAGATAACCGACGTCCCCCGTGTGCATCCAACCGCCCCGCAAGGCATAGGCTGTTTCCTCGGGCCGGTTCCAGTAGCCCGCCATCACGTGGGGACCTCTGGCCACAATTTCGCCGACGGCACCGGGCGGTAGTTCCTGATCATCAACGTCAAAAATCTTCGCTTCCATCGCAAAAACAGGCTGCCCCGCCGACTCGATCTTTCCGGCATAGGGTCCTTCGTCGGTGTTGTACTTATCCAGCAGCATGCTGATGTTGGGCGACGTTTCCGTCTGACCATACCCTTGAATAAACTGGCAGTTGGGGAATAATGCCCTGGCGCGCCGGATCACGGCCGGGGCAATGGAGGAGCCCCCAAAGTTAATTTTGCGCAGGCTGGACACATCATAGGATTGCGCATCTGGCACATTGCACAGCATATTGATCATGGTGGGCACCAGGGCCGTGTGGGTAATCTGGTGCTGCCCGATTAAGGCCAGCATCTCTTCCGGCACAAATTTTTGGGCAAAAACGTGCGTGCCGCCGTGCATGGTGATGCCGGTGTTCCACTGGCAGTCGGCGATGTGGAACATGGGGGCGGTGTGCAAATAAGTCCAGGGTTCGCCTTCGTACATGATGGAGAGCGATGAGAGCGCATTGCTCACGGCGTTGTTGTGTGTCAGCATCACACCCTTGGGCACGCCCGTGGTGCCCCCGGTGTAAATGATGATGGCAATGTCGTCGCCGCCGTGGTTTGCATCGGGGAGCGGCTGAGCAGCGCTCAGGAGTTCCTTGTGCTGAAGCAAATCGGCGGCAGGTTGCCCTTCCCCGGCGAAGATGATTTGCTTTGGCGCCTGGGTGTGTTCCAGAATGTGGGGCAGGTTAGATTGGAGTGTGTCGTCAACCACGAGGATGTGGGCGCCGGCATCGGTTAAAATGTTGGCCAATTCTCGCGGTGCCAAACGCGTGTTGAGCGGCACAAAGATGCCGCCAGCCCAGATGGTGGCAAAGTAATAGGCCAGGTGCCGGTCGCTGTTGAGCGCCAGCATGGCGACACGGCCGTCTCGCCCCAACCCCAACGATTGCAAAGCACCTGCCAGCCTGGCCACATGATCACCAAATTCCCGCCACGTTTGTCGGCGCTCGCCGTCTATGGTCGCGACGCCCTGACCATTGACCTGGATGGCTCGTCTTAATCCTTGCGTGATATACATCATGGTGTCACCCGTTGTTGTGTAATTGGCAGAAATTTGACGTGTCTTTTAGTTCGTGCTATTATGAAAAACATACCGGTTGACCGGTTTTTATGAACATTATACAAACTCTTTCCAATTGATCAAATTCAACAACTCATCAATTTCAAGTCATCGACAAACAACAGAATAAACACTCTGTACTCCCGGGCGCTTTTTAACCATTTTACCTCTGGTAAAAATGAAAGATTATGCTCATTGCGAGTATAAATAGAAGGCATACATGCAGGATAGATCCCTCACGACGATTAACAATATTTTGGATGCTGCCAGAAGCCTATTTATCGAGAAGCAGTATGCGGATGTATCTTTGCGGGAAATCACGCAAATTGCTGGCGTCACCAAAGGGGCACTGTATCACCATTTTTCGACAAAAGAAGAGCTGTATCTGCAAACGATTTACCGCTGTTTAGACGAGGTCAAGCAAACAACCGAGAATTCGCTGAACAGCAGCCGGGGTGAAAGCTGCCGCCAGCGGTTGTACCTGTCATTAAGCAGCTTTTTGTGCTTGCCGGACGAAACGTTGGCCATCATGCGCTCCATCCGCCGCAACATCAATATTTTTCAGGAGCCAGCGCGCACGGAATTGATTCGGGCCTATCAGACGGCCCTGCCGGAACAGATTGAGCTGCTCCTGGTCGATGGAATGGCCAAAGGGGAGATTGTCAATATGGACGCCCGGCTGCTGTCGTGGCAGCATGTGGCGGTGGTGGAAGTGTCTTTGCATGAGTACGGCCGTAACCAACTCGGCGGTCCCCAAGAGATGGCCAATTCGATTGTCAGCCTCTTCTTCGATGGCATTACAGCAGCAAAGTAACCACTCGTCACGCGAAGACGCTCTGGTAATTGGGTAATTATGTAATTCAGTAATTTAAGCAGTCAATTACCCAATTACCCAATTACACATTTTTAGGAGAGACAATGGGAACCGGACTAACCTACGAAGAATTTGAACTTGGCGCCATTTACAACGGCCAGGCGCGTACGATTACTGAAAGTGATGTGGTTCGCTTTGCCGGGCTGTCGGGCGACTTTAATCCCATTCACACCGATGCCGAAGCGGCCAAAAACGGCCCGTTTGGCGAACGCATTGCCCACGGTATGTTGACTGTGGCTATTTCTACCGGCATGGCCAACATGACGGGCTTGATGGCCGGAACCACGATTGCCCTGATGGAACAAAACATCAAGTACAAAAGCGCCGTGAAGTTTGGCGATACCGTGCGCCTGCAAATGGAAGTAATTGAAAAACGAGAGACGTCAAAACCAGACCGGGGCATTGTAAAGCTGGCCGCCCGTATGCTCAACCAGCGGGATGAAGTGGTGGTAGACATGGTTTGGACGCAGTTGATGAAGCGCCAGGGAGGAGAAGGCTGATGCTGCTGAAAAACGATGTGGCCCTAATTACTGGTGCAGGCAACGGGATTGGCCGCGCCACGGCCGTTCGCTTTGCTAAAGAAGGCGCCAAGGTGGTGTTGGCCGACGTGGATGAAACGGGTCTGGCGGAAACAAAGCAGCTGGTGGAAGCTGCCGGGGGGCAGGCCGCTGTTGTGACCGGCAGCGTGGCAGCCCGCGACGACGTGCAGAAGATGGTGGATACGGCCGTATCCACCTACGGCCAGCTCTCCATCCTCATCAACAATGCGGGCATTACCCGTGACGGCCTTACCACCCGCATCAAAGACGGCCAACCCCAGCTGATGTCCGATGAGAAGTGGGATGCGGTGCTCAATGTGAATTTGAAAGGGACCTGGCTGTGCAGCCAGCTGGCGGCTGTGCCTATGATTGCGGCAGGATACGGCCGTATCGTCAACACCGCCTCCATTGCTGCCCTGGGCAACATCGGCCAGGCCAATTATTCAGCTTCTAAAGCAGGCATCATCGGCCTCACCAAAACGCTGGCGCTGGAATTTGCCCGGTACGGCATCGGTGTCAACTGCGTGGCTCCCGGCGGCGTCAATACCAGCATGACGCAAACCATTCCCGAAAAGATTGTGGAGCGCCTGCTGGAAGGCATTCCCTTCCGTCGTTTTGCCGAACCGGAAGAGATTGCCGCGGCCCACGTTTTTCTGTCATCCAAAGAAGCTTCCTACATCACTGGGCAAACATTGTTTGTCGATGGCGGCACCTCTGTCGGTGCCTGATCTGGAACAATTATGAGCCAAACTACAACCTCGCAGCCGATGGAGAAAGAAGCAAGCGGGATTGCCAAGCTGTTGCAGTCCAGAATTGCCCCCATCCTGGTTGTGATTCTACCCATCATCCTGGCCTTGTTTCTCATCGGGGGAGCCAATTCGTTAGGCATCTGGCTGGGGGCCACGGCCACGGGCCTGAGCCTGGCCCTGGTTGGTGTTGGTGTTTACATCACCTTTCGCATTCTCGATTTTCCAGATTTGACTATTGACGGGACCTATCCTCTGGGGGCAGCATTTGCGGCCATCATGATCATTAGCGGCTATTCTCCTTGGGTGACCTTACCAGCTGCGTTTGTCATGGGTGGGGTGTTTGGAGGAATAACAGCCGTTATCGCCACCAAATTCAAAATCCACAGCCTGTTGGCCTCGATCATCGTCGCCACCGGCCTGGTCAGCATCAACCTGCGCCTCATGGGGCGCGCCAACATCCCTCTGCTGAATGAAGCGACCATCTTCTCCCCCTTTGCCGCCGGGTTCCGTGACTTTGTTGTGGCCCGCTTTGGCGATGAGGCCGCGCGGCACGCCAACAACTTGCTCACGATTCTCGTGGTGGGCGTCATTGTCATTTTGTGCAAACTGGTGTTTGACTGGTTCACCCAAACTGAAATTGGCATGGCCATGCGGGCCACGGGTGATAACCGCAAAATGATTAAAGCCCTGGGGCGCAACCCGGACTATTTTTTGATCATGGGCGTGGCCATCAGCAACGCGATGGTTGGCCTGGCCGGGGCCATTATGGCCCAATTTCAGGGCTTTGCCGACGTGAATATGGGGCTGGGCCTGATCATTTCTGGCTTGGCGGCCGTCATTGTGGGCGAAACCATCTTGCCTCCCACAAGCGTCCAGCGAGGAACCCTGTCGGCCATTATCGGCATGATCATCTATCGCATTGCCATCGCCGCTGCGCTCAGCCTGCGCTTCACGCTGCCCGGTGGGCAAACCTTCCGCGTGGAAGCCACCGATGTCAAGCTGGCCACGGCCCTGTTGGTGTTGATTGTCCTCTGGCTAACCAACTTTAGAAAAAAGCGGGGGGCCGGCTAAATGTTACAGTTAGAGAACCTGCACCAGACGTTTAATGCCGGTCAGATCAACGAGGTCAAGGCCCTCCGAGGGATAGATTTGCACCTGCGCGAAGAGGAGTTTGTGACCATCATTGGCAGCAACGGTGCGGGCAAAAGCACCTTGTTTAACGCCATCGCCGGTGAATTTGTGCCGACAAACGGCCGTATCCTCATCGACGGCAGCGACATAACAGGCTGGCCAGAATACAGGCGAGCGGCCCTTATTGGCCGCGTGTTTCAGAACCCTTACCATGGAACGGCCGCACAAATGACCATTGCCGAAAACATGTCGCTGGCCATGCTGCGCCGCCAACAGTTGGGGCTGCGCCTGGGCGTCAGCCGCCCGCGCCGCCAAAAACTGGCCGATTTACTGGAACCAATTGGGCTGGGCCTGGAAGAGCGCTTAAATGACAAAGTTGATTTACTCAGCGGCGGCCAGCGCCAGGCTATGACCTTGCTCATGGCCTCGCTGTCATCCCCCAAACTTTTGCTGCTAGACGAACACACGGCGGCGCTGGACCCGGCAACGGCCGTACGCATCCTGGAAATCACCCAATCCGTCATTGAAGAACAAAAGCTCACCACCTTGATGATTACTCACAACATGCAGCAGGCCCTTAACTTCGGCACCCGCACCCTCATGCTGCACCAGGGGAAAGTTGTGCTAGACATTGCTCAGGAAGAACGACGTGGATTGACCGTGCAGGGATTGGTTGACAAGTTCAGCCAGGTAAAACAAGAAGCGCTGATGGACGATGAGTTATTGCTGTCTAATGAGTGATGCGTGAAACGTGATTGCTTCTGGGTCACATTTCACGTTTCACACCACAACTCGCAAGCGCGTGAAGACGTTTATTAACGTGCCACAGATGAAAGATTGACCCTTACCTGTGGCACGAGCGGGATGATAACTGATCAATTTGGGAGAATCGGCCAGTTATCGTTCCTTATTATAGCCATAAGGAGAATGAAATGAAGAAAAAACTTTTCCCCCTGTTTCTTGTCTTTGCCCTCCTCCTATTCATGACAGCCTGTAGTTCCCCCAGCACCGACACCGACTCAGGCGATTCCGCCGACGAGCAAACAGAAACCGTCGTGGAACCGGCCGAAGAGGCAGAACCCGCTGAAGAAGAAATGGCCGAAGACGAAGAAGTGGCCGTTGAAGAAGATACGGCCGCTGAAGAAGATGCGGCCGAAGAAGAGACGCCAGAAGAAAGTGAAGAGACAATGGAAGAAGCTGAAAAAGGTGAATTTACCATCGGCATGATGGTCATCGCCTCTGTACCCGCCCTGGAGACGGTGCAGCAATCTTTCATCGACACATTGGCCGAAGCGGGCTACGTGGAAGGTGAAAACCTGACCATCATTCGGGGTAACGCTGAAGGGGATATTGCCACCCTGAACACCATCGCCCAACAGTTCATTGATGAAGGTGTTGATCTGATCGTTACCACCAGCACCCCGGCTGCACAAGCTGCCCTAAACGCCACCAAAGACATGTCGGATCCACTGCCCATCGTCTTCACCACCGTCACCGATCCCTATGCCGCCGGCATCGCCACCGCCCCGGATGAACATCCCGCCTGGATGACCGGTTCGCAGCTGTACCCCCCGCTGGAAGCAACCTTCGACACCATGTTTGAGATCAACCCAGACACTTCTGTCATCGGGCATCTGTACAATCCGGCCGAAGCCAACTCTGTGGCCCAAACGGAAGCCGTGATGCGCATTGCCGAGGACCGCGGTATTACGCTGGAAATTGCCACGGTGAGCAACAGTTCCGAAATTAAAACGGCCGCTGAATCCCTGGCAGCACGCGGCATTGACTTCTTCTACTTCACCCAGGACAGCACGGTTTCTTCCGGTTCTGAAGCGGTGGTGCAGGTGGCCAACGACAACGGCATTCCTATCATCACCAACGACATTCCCACCGTGGCTAAAGGTGGTGCGGTAGCTGTGGGTGGTTCCTTGCGTGAAGACGGCCGTCTGGCAGGTGAAATCGCCATTGGTTTCCTGGATGGCACGCTGGACCTGGCCACCACCGACATTCAGCAAGTGCAGGTTTTTGACTACTTCATCAACCGCGCTGGTGCCGAAGCTCAAGGTATTGAACTGCCCCAATCACTCATCGACCGGGCCATTGACCAGACTCCGTAACACAGGCGTTTTTCGTGAGCACGGTATACCGCCACAGGTATATCGCCATAAATGAAATTTAATGCAGAGGTGTGGAGGCCTTTTTCTCTGCGCCACCGCACCTCTGCGTTTGTTTCTCAGGAGCTAAAGATGAAGAAGTATGCTGCTCTGCTCTTAACCCCTCTCTTATTGGGGCTCGTTTTGGCTGCCTGTCGCGGCAACGAGCCCACACAGGTCGAAGTAACGCGTCTCGCGGAGGTGGAAGTTACTCGTATCGTTGCGGCGGAGCCGGTGACGGAACTCGTGGAAGTAACCCGCATCGTCGAAGTAGAAGTTGAAGTGCCCGCCGCAGAGCCAACCGGGCCAGTAACCCTGGCCTGCTCCGAAATCACCAGCGAGGTGTTAGGGCTGGACAACGTACAAATTACCAGCGCCGAAGTTGTGACCAACGACAGCCTTTACCCGGCCTACTGCCTGGTGCACGGGACAGTTAATGAACGCACCGGCATTGATGGTAAGCTCTATGCCATTGGCTTTGAACTGCGCCTGCCGAATGCCTGGAACGGCCGTTTCCTCTACCAGGCAAACGGCGGCAATGATGGCACTGTCGTTCCCGCTGAAGGGATTAACAGCAGCCCCAATTCGGCCGGGGGTGTCAGTGCCCTGCAGCGCGGTTTTGCCGTGCTGAGTACCGACGCTGGCCACAATGGGGCCGACCCGGCCAACCTCGAATTGGGGTTGGTTGCGGGCAATGCCTTTGGGCTGGATCCTCAGGCGCGCGCCGATTACGGCTACGCGTCTGTGGGCACCATGACGCCAATTGCCAAGCAGATTGTGACCGCGCATTATGGGTCAGAACCCGCCTATTCCTACATGTACGGCTGCTCCAACGGCGGCCGACACGGTATGGTGGCGGCAAGCCGTTATGCCGAACACTTTGACGGTATTTTGGCCGGTAATCCTGGATTTAATTTGCCTAAAGCGGCCGTACAGCACGCCTGGGATGTACAAAGCTTCCAGATTGCCAACCCCGATATCCGCCAGGCTTTTTCCAGAGAAGATATGAACCTGGTTGCCGGGGCGGTCGTCGCCGCCTGCGATGCCCGTGACGGCGCAGAGGACGGTATCGTCGCCGATCTGCGCGTCTGCCAGGACACCTTCAATCTGGCAGATCTGCAATGTACCGGCGAGAAGAACGCCACTTGCCTCACGGCCGATCAGGTAACAGCCCTGGAGCGCTCAATGGGTGGGCCTATCAACACCGCGAGTGAACAGCTCTACTCGGAATGGGCCTATGACAGCGGCATGGGCGGCGGTGACTGGCGTTTTTGGAAGCTGGAAAGCCCGGTTCCCCCTTGGGATTTCTACCCGCTTATCGCCACCCTGGGCGGCGGTTCTCTCTCATACATCTTTACCACGCCCCCCACGGAGACACCGGGCACACCGGCAGATTTGGTGAACTATCTGACCAACTTTGATTTCGACACCGATGCCCCCAAGATCTACGCGACAGACGAAACGTTTACCGAATCGGCCATGGAATTTATGACGCCGCCAGATGTGGATGACCCCATGTTGACTGATCTGCAAGCGACAGGAGGCAAGCTGCTTATCTATCATGGAGCTAGCGACGGTGTGTTTTCCGTGGTTGATACAATCGACTGGTATGAACAACTCACAGCCAACAATGATGGCGACGCCAGCGACTTTGCCCGGCTTTTTGTTGTTCCCGGTATGAATCATTGCAGCGGTGGTCCGGCAACCGACCAGTTTGATGCGCTGACCGCATTGATTAACTGGGTGGAGGGTGATCATGCGCCGGAGCAGATCATGGCAACGGTCAATCCAACCAATCCTGAACTGCCGGAAAGTTGGAGCAGATCACGGTCCCGTCCGCTTTGCCCCTGGCCCCAGATTGCCAGGCTAAAAGAGGGGGCAGAAGACTTGGAGACCGCAGACAGCTTTGAGTGTGTCATACCGTAAAACACACGCCTTTAACTTTGACGCGACCTCAGTCGAACAAGTTTTTATAACGCAATAGGGAGATTTTTCGATGGGATTCTTAAACAATGACATCTGGAATGGCAAATTATTTAACGGCGCTTACATAGCTGCCAGTGGACACACGCAACCTGTCATGGAACCGGCCGTCGGTATGCCCTTGATGCAGGTGGGGATGGCTACGGCCGCTGACGTGACCGCCACTACCGCGATAGCTGCGGCCGCCCAAAAGGAATGGGCCGCCACGCCACCCCGTGACCGCTCGGCTATCTTAACGAAGGCGGCGGCCATCTTTCAGCAAAACTTTGACGAACTGGCGCTCTATATCGCTCGCGAAACCGGCGGCCTGCTCCCCAAAGGGCAGCATGAAGTCAAAGAGGCGGCTTTGATCTGTAACATTGCCGCCGGGATGCCGTTGCAAGAACAGGGCATTGTCCTCCCCAGCACCCCGGGACGTACCAGCATCGCCCGCCGCATCCCCCACGGTGTTGTGGGTGTCATTTCACCCTTCAATTTCCCACTCATCTTAAGCATCCGGGCCGTTGCCCCAGCGTTGGCGGTTGGTAATGCTGTGGTGGTTAAGCCAGACCCTCGCACACCGGTCACCGGCGGCTTTATGATTGCAAAAGTGTTTGAGGAGGCTGGCCTGCCAGCAGGTCTATTGTGTGTACTGCCGGGAGGTGCCGAAGCCGGTGAGGCATTAGTCGTTGATCCGCTGGTGCCGATGATCCAGTTTACCGGCTCTGTCGGAGCAGGCCGCCGCGTAGGCGCCCTGGCGGGTGAGCACTTAAAGAAGGTCTCGTTGGAGTTGGGTGGTAACAGTTCACTCATCATTTTGGATGATGCCGATCTTGAATTGGCGGCCAAAAACGCTGCCTGGGGTGCTTATTTCCACCAGGGGCAGATCTGTATGGCGACCAATCGCATTATCGTGCACGAAAGCCTGGCAGAAGGCTTAAAAGCGCAAATGGTAGGACGCGCGCTGCATTACCCGGTCGGCAATGGCGCCACCGAAGAGGTGGTGCTGGGCCCCATGATCGATGAAAATCAGGCGAAACGAATTGAATCGATGGTCAATGACAGTGTTGCGGCCGGTGCAGTGCTTGAAGCGGGTGGTGTCCGCGAAGGACGCTTCTACAAACCGACTGTATTGAGCAATGTGCAGCCAGGCATGCGCGTGTTCGATGAAGAGCCTTTTGGCCCGGTAGCCAACCTGATCACTTTTAGCACCGATGAAGAAGCAATTGAGTTAGCAAACAATCAGCAAGGCAGCCTGGCCGCTGGCATCATCTCCAACTCGATTGGACGAGCGATGGCCATTGGCGCCCAACTCAAAAGCGGCATGATTCACATCAACGATCAAACGATCAACGACGAGTGTGTCAATCCTTTTGGCGGGCCGGGTGTTGCTGGCAATGGTGGCAGTGTTGGCCCCGCAGCCGACTGGGAAAACTACACGCAGTGGCAGTGGATCACCATCAAAGACACACCCACCGCTTATCCGTTTTAAGACGCAGAATAAGCATGTTCCTTAGTCTTAAAAAAGGAAGTAGGCATGGAAACAGATCTTTTTGCTGATGTAGACGGATGCAAAATACGCTACCGTGATACAGGAGGCAGTGGCCCTGCGATTGTGTTTAACAATGGAATCGGCGGATCGCTGGAAAGTTGGGAAAACCAGATTGCTGCCTTCTGCCAAAATTACCGGCTGATTGCCTGGGATATGCCCGGCCATGGACAATCAGAATTGGGCAATCAACCCTATGATCCTGACAAATTTGCAGCCTTTGGCTGGCGCTTTCTTGACTTGCTCAAAATGGACCAGGCCATTTTGGTGGGACATTCAATGGGGGGTGGCGTGGCCTTGCGCATGGCTGGGTACCATCCATCGCGTGTCCGCAAATTGGCCCTGGTGGCTGCCGCCACGCTTGGCCGCGATGCACCATTTTTGTTTAGACTTTTTACCCTGCCGGGACTTGGTGAACTAATGACCAAACCAAGTAAAACCGGTGTGGAGCAGCAACTCAAATCCATTTTTAAGAATCCAGATGTCGTAACCCAACAGCGGAAGGACCAGATGCTGGAATACGCCATGCGTCCAGGCGCACAAAAAGCTTTTCTGGCAACCATACGGCGGATGACGGACCTTGGCGGGCAGCGGCAAACCATAGTGAGCCGGAGCCATGAAACTCTGAAGTCGCTAGACATGCCTGTCCTTGTTGTTCAGGGTCGTGATGATCTGGTGATAAAGCCGGTGCATTCTGAGTGGGCTGCGAAAATCGCTAAAAATGCAAGCCTCGTCATGTTTGAAGATTGCGGACATGCTCCACAAGAGGAGAAGCCGGATGAGTTTAATGTAATCCTGGAGGATTTTTGGGAGGGGTGAGCATTGTAGTAAACGGCCGTTTAAATGGAAACTGTAACGCGATTTGCTAAATCGATTTACATAGGAGAATCTCATGTCTTTTAAAAATCTCGAAGAAAAGCTTCAATCCGTGCAAAATCCAGTGGAAATGCTGCGGAATTCGCAGATTGGCGCCTATGTCTATCCGGTCGTCCCGTCTGAGTTTACCAACTGGCGCGATGAACAGCGTGCCTGGCGGGAGACTTGCGTGCTCTACGACCAGTCGCACCACATGGTGGACATCTATGTGGAAGGCCCGGATGCCCTTAAGCTCCTTTCCCACCTCACCATCAACAGCTTTAAAAACTTCACCGTCAACAAAGCCAAACAGTTTGTACCGTGCAGCTATGACGGCTACGTCATTGGCGATGGCATTCTCTTCTACCTTGAGGAGAACAAGCTGCTTTTTGTGGGTCGGGCACCTACCGCCAACTGGATTGAATTCCACGCAGCGACAGGCGGTTATAACGTCTCCATCACCAAAGATGACCGCTCACCGTCGCGCCCGATGGGCAAACCCGTTAAGCGCATCAGCTACCGCTATCAAATTCAAGGGCCAAATGCCGAACAGCTCCTCGAAAAGATAAATGGTGGCCCTTTGCCCCAGATCAAATTTTTCAACATGGGTTACATTAACATTGGCGGCCGTCAGGTGCGGGCCCTGCGCCATGGCATGGCTGGTGCGCCGGGGCTGGAAATTTGGGGGCCGTACGAGGAAGGCGACGAAATTCGGAATGTGATCCTGGAGGCAGGGCAGGAGTTTGGCATCGCCCAGGTGGGCTCGCGGGCCTACGCCACCAACACCCTGGAATCCGGCTGGATTCCGTCGCCGTTACCGGCCATCTACACCGGCGAAAAGATGAAAGCGTACCGGGAATGGCTGCCTGAAACGAGCTATGAAGCGACCGGCTCAATTGGCGGCAGTTTCTACTCAGACAACATCGAAGATTATTATATGACCCCGCATTCCCTTGGTTACGGGCCCTTCATCAAGTTCGACCATGATTTTATCGGCCGTGAAGCCCTGGAAAAAATGGCCCATGAACCGCAGCGCAAGAAAGTCACTTTTGCTTGGAACAGCGATGATGTGGTCCGGGTGTTCCGTTCCATGTTAGAGCCGGGAGAAGTCAACTACAAATATATCGATCTGCCTCTCTCAAACTACACTTCAGCTACCTATGATCGAGTCATGCGCGACGGAGAAATCGTTGGGTTTTCTATGTTTAGTGGGTATACCTACAACGATCGGACAATGATTTCTTTAGGCTCAGTCGATCCCGATATTGAAATCGGCGATGAACTCATCCTCGTGTGGGGCGAAGAGAATGGCGGTTCCCTGAAAACAACGGTTGAGCGACACAAGCAAATTGACATCCGGGTTATCGTCAGCCCAACACCTTTTTCAAGGATGGCGCGGGAAGAATACGCGGGCGGCTGGCGTGTGGCCCAACAGGCGACATGAGCGTGGCACACCACAATGAATGAAAATCCACAGATTTCGCAGATCACACAGATTTTTTAAACCAATCTGTGAAACCTGTGGACTATTTCCCAAGGAAAAAGAATGAGGACACAAGTTGGCATTATTGGGGCAGGCCCGTCGGGTTTGCTGCTGGCCAGGCTGCTGCATTTGCAGGGGATCGAGAGCGTGATTGTGGAGCGGCAGAGCAAGGTGTATGTACTCGGCCGTATTCGCGCGGGCGTTTTGGAAGAGGGCATGGCCCGGCTGCTGCGCGAGGCCCAGGTGGGTGAACGCATGGACCAGGAAGGATTGGTGCATGAAGGCATTCACCTGGCCTTTTCTGGCCGGATGGAGCGTATCGACCTGGCGGCTCACACCGGCGGCAAAGCTGTTATGATCTATGGCCAGACCGAGCTGACGAAAGACCTGGTTGATGCCCATCTGGCCGCAGGCGGTATTATCCACTATGAATCACCGGCCCTGGCCGTGGAAGATTACGAGACAGACCAGCCGCGCATCGTTTACGAGCAGAATGGGCAGCGCCAGGAACTCATCTGCGACTTTGTGGCTGGCTGCGACGGGTATCATGGCGTGGCCCGGCAAAGTGTGCCCCACGACAAAATCACGCTGTTTGAGAAGGCATATCCCTTTGGCTGGCTGGGCATTTTGTCTGACGTGCCGCCGGTGGAAGAGGAGATTACCTACGCCAACCACGAGCGCGGCTTTGCCCTGTGCAGTCTGCGCTCCCATACACGCAGCCGCTACTACGTGCAGTGTGACGTCAACGACGACGTGGCCAACTGGACCGACGACGCCTTTTGGGACGAGCTGCGGCGGCGCCTGCCGGATGAGGTGGCGGAAAGGGTGACCACCGGGCCGCGCCTGGAAATGAGCATTGCCCCCCTGCGCAGCTTTGTGGTAGAGCCGTTACGCTTTGGCAAGATGTTCCTGGCCGGAGACGCCGGGCATATCGTGCCGCCGACTGGCGCTAAAGGGCTGAATCTGGCAGCTTCGGACATCTTCTACCTTTCCCGCGCCCTCATTGCGTACTACGGCGAAAAACGCACCGACTTACTGGATCGCTATTCGGCCGCTGCCCTGCGCCGGGTCTGGAAGGCGGTCCGTTTTTCCTGGTGGTTTACAGAGATGATGCACCGCTTCGATGAGGATCCGATCAAACACCGCTTGCAGATTGCGGAACTCGATTATTTAACCGGCTCGGCCGCAGGGCGAACGGTGATGTCTGAGAATTACGTGGGGCTGCCGTTTGAGGAGTTTGGCTAGACGAGGTGACAGGGTGACGGGGTGACAGGGTGAAATTTGTTCAGGTGAATAATGTCGTCTTGAACTGCTGCCTGTCCGGAAATCCAGAGGGTGTGCCGCTGGTGTTTATTAATTCGCTGGGCACGGATTGGCGGATTTGGGATGAGGTGGTGCCTCATTTTGAAGAGCGTTTTCGCGTGGTGCGGTATGACAAGCGCGGGCACGGCCTGTCTGACTGTCCACCGGCGCCGTATTTGATACGGGATCATGCCCAGGATTTGGCGGGGCTGCTGGATATATTGTCGATTGAAACGGCCGTCCTCATCGGCATCTCGGTCGGGGGCATGATTGCCCAGGATTTTGCGGCAGCGTGGCCGGAGCGGGTGCAGCAGCTGGTGCTGTGTGACACAGCGGCAAAAATTGGTACGGCCGAGATGTGGAACGGCCGTATCCACACCCTGCGCACCCAAGGCATGGAATCGCTGGCAGACGCCATCCTCAGCCGCTGGTTTGCGCCCGATTTTGGCCGCCAAAGCCCCGCCGCGTACCGGGGCTATCGCCACATGCTCACCCGCATGCCCGTCACCGGCTACACCGGCACCTGTGAAGCCATTCGCGATGCCGACCTGACCGAGGCGACCAGGACCATTCAAGCCCCTGCGCTGGTGCTGTGTGGCGCCGAAGATGGCGCCACCACGCCAGAAGTGGTGCGTGGGCTGGCCGCTCTGCTGCCCAACGCCTGTTATGAAGAAATTCCGAATGCCGGGCATTTGCCTTGTGTGGAGCAGCCGGAGGCAACGGCCGTTTGCATTAACCAATTCTTGCAACGAACAAGCCCGAATGAACGCTAATTTTCGTGATAATTCGCGTTCATTTGTTGCCAACCCCAGGAATGCCAAAGAATCAAAAATGAACAAAAACGACAAGTTCAAAAAAGGGATGAAAACACGGCGCGCCGTGTTGGGCGATGCCCACGTTGACCGGGCTGAGGCCAACAAGACCCCGTTTGATGCCGATTTCCAGGAAATGATCACCGAATATGCCTGGGGCACGGCGTGGCAGGGTACGGCATTGGATGTGCCCACGCGCCACCTGATCACCATTGCTATGTTAGCCGCCCTGGGCAAAGAACATGAGCTGGCCATGCACCTTCGCGCCACGCAAAACACCGGGGTGACGCCAGAGCAGTTGAAAGACGTCTTTATGCAGGTGGCCATTTATGCGGGCGTGCCGGCCGCCAACACGGCCATCGGCATTGCCAAAACCATTTTTGCCGAAGACAGTTAGGAATTATCGGTCTATGGGATTTTGGGGGGCTTGGCGTGAAACGTGATGCGTGAAACGTGATGCACCTCCGGCCACGTTTCACGGCTTGTCAATCCTTTAAGTTCTTGAGAAGCCAAATTATCTTGAAGATGGAGCATGTGATGATAAAAAGCAACCCCTACAACTCTCTCGACTGGCGGGTTCAGCCGCCTTACCTGCATCCCCCTTACGCTTCGACCATCAAGCGGGCGCCGCAGCAGCCGCTGGTGGTGCTGCCGCAAAAAATGTCGGAACTGACGGGGCCGGTGTTTGGTGAAGATAATTTACGGCCGTTCGACAACGATCTCACGCGCAATGCCGTCGTTAATGGCGAGCCGATTGGCGAACGCATCATCGTCGTTGGGCGGCTGGTGGATGAGAACGGCCGTGCCATCCCCAACGCCCTGCTGGAAGTGTGGCAGGCCAACGCGTGCGGCCGTTACATTCATAAAAAAGACCAGCACGACGCGCCGCTGGACCCCAACTTCACCGGGACGGGCCGCGTGCTGACCAACGCCAACGGCGAGTACCGGTTCACCACCGTCAAACCCGGCGCTTACCCGTGGCGCAACCATGAAAATGCCTGGCGCCCACCGCACATTCACTTCTCCATCTTTGGCCGCAACTTTTTGCAGCGGCTGGTGACACAAATGTATTTCCCCGGCGATCCGCTGCTGGCGCTGGATCCCATTTACAATGGCATACCGGATGAAAACGGCCGTCAACGCCTCATCTCCACCTATGCCCACGACATTACCACGCCGGAATGGGCCCTGGGTTACCGCTTTGACATCGTGGTCTGCGGCCAGCGCGAAACGCCGTTTGAAACTAAGGAGGTGTAAGATGCCCGGACAATCCCCCAGCCAAACCGTTGGTCCATTTTTTCATGACTGCCTGATCCACGGCAGAGAAAACATCCTCACCACGCCACAAACAGAGGGCCTGCACATTGTCGTTCAGGGGCAGGTGCTGGACGGTGATGGCAGTCCTGTGCCGGACGCCATGGTGGAAATCTGGCAGGCTGATGCCAACGGCTTTTTCAACCACTCAGAAGACCCCAACCAGGGGCAGGCGGATGCGAACTTTCGTGGGTTTGGGCGGGCGCCAACGGGTGATGACGGCCGTTTCACCTTCCACACCGTCAAACCGGGCATCATCCCCGGCGAACAAACGCCGTACATTAATGTGTGCGTGTTTGCCCGCGGAATGCTCATTCACGCCGTCACCCGGCTCTATTTTGCCGGTGAAGCCGGGAACGCCAGCGATGATGTGCTAAACTCGGTGCCAGCCGCGCGGCGGGAAACGCTCATAGCCACACCGGAAGATTCACCGGGTTTCCCGACGTACTGCTTCAACATCCACCTGCAAGGCGAACAGGAGACGGTCTTCTTTGATTTTTAGGCTTGGTGAAGTTTGGCGTGAAACGTAAAACGTGAAACGTGACCAAAGGCATCACGTTTCACGCATCACGAGCCCGATTGTCAGCATACTTATGTCAAATTTTGCCCTCAACTCCCTGCTGCTCAATCCGCTGTTTGGTGATGAGACAATGCAGCGTATCTTTTCCGATGCCCATTTCCTAACGCAGATGGTGCAGATGGAGCGTGCCCTGGCCCAGGTCCAGGGCACGTTGGGTGTTATTCCGGCTGAAGCCGCCGCCGCCATTAACAGCGCGCTGCCTGCCTTTGTCCCCGATTGGCCGCAGCTGCAGGCCGGGATTGAGCGCGCCGGGGTGCCGGTGCCGGAGTTGGTGCGCCAGCTGCGGCAGCACGTTGGCGGTGAGGCGGCCACCTATGTGCATTGGGGAGCCACCACGCAGGATGTGATGGATACGGCCGTTATCCTGCAAATTCGCCAGGCGTTAACCGAACTGGAAAACGTCTTACAACAAACCATCACCCAACTGGCCGCGCTGGCCGACCGGCAGCGCCACACATTAATGGTGGGGCGCACCCATTCGCAGCAGGCCTTGCCCATCACTTTTGGCTACAAGGTGGCCTGCTGGCTGGCGCCGCTGCTGCGCCACCGGCAGCGCCTGCAGGAGCTGAAGCCCCGCCTCCTGGTGCTCCAGTTTGGTGGGGCTGTGGGCACGTTGGCCGCGTTGGGGGAGAGGGGAACGGCCGTGCAGCAGGCCCTGGCCGCATCCCTGGGTTTACAAGTTCCGCCCATTCCCTGGCACACCCAGCGCGATAACTTAGCCGAGTGTGCCGGATGGCTGGCGCTGCTCTGCGGCAGCCTGGCCAAAATGGCCCAAGACATCATCCTGCTGGCCCAATCCGAGGTGGGCGAACTGCGCGAAACGGCCGATGCCGCCCGCGGCGGTTCCAGCACTATGCCCCAAAAAAGCAACCCCATCATCAGCGAAGGCATCATCGCCCTTGCCCGGGCCAATGCCAGCTTGCTGGCTGCCATGCACCAAGCGCAAATTCAAGAGCATGAGCGCGGCACCCACGGCTGGCAGCTGGAATGGCTGACCCTGCCCACGATGTTTGTCTACACCGCCGCGGCCTTGCGCAAAAGCCACTTCTTGAGCCACCATCTGGTGGTGGATGAAGACAAAATGCGCCAAAATGTGGCCGCGTCAAACGGTTTGATGCTGGCCGAACCCATTTCCCTGGCCCTCAGCCAGCAGCTTGGGCGCGACGCAGCGAAGGCGCTGGTCAAAGAGGCGTGCCAGGCAGCCGCTGCCCAAAACCGGCACCTGGTGGAAGTTGTCCGCGAGAAAACCAGCGTCTCGCTGGATTGGGAAAAAATTGGCAGCGAAGCCAACTACCTCGGTGTCGTCCAGGCCTTTATTGACCGCATCGTAGAAGGTTCGGTTGTCTGATATTCAGAGGAAATGACAGCGGGAACAACTAGAACAGGCTTTTCAGTAAATCGTGTGCTCGGCAGCGGCTTTTATCAAAGATTTCGCAGATTTGCCAGATTTCATTCTGCACAATCTTTGATTATGAATCACAAAGGCACACGAACTGATACTGATCTTTAAAGCAAAATGTCGGCAATGGAGACGCCCAGGTTGGCGAAGTTGGCGAAGGTGAGGTCGTTGAAGGGCAGTTTGTGGTGGGCCTTGAGCTGGGCCATCAGCCCGAGGTAGTTACCCAGGATGCGCTCTTGCCAGTTGAGGTTGAGGTGGGCAACGGCCGTCTTTATCCCCCCTTCTTCCCCCTCCAGCTCAATAAAATTGCCGTACGGCAGTTCATCCAACACAATTTCCACGTCCTGCCAGGTGAACGTTTCGCGGTACTTTTCATACACTTGCAGCGGGGCAAAGCCCAGCCGCTGGAAAATCTGGGAGAGCGTATCAAAATCACTCACCTGCACTTCCAGCTCTTCACGCACTTTGGCTTCACTGTGGGGGAGATTTTGGGGGGTGCCTTTGTAGGTGAGGGTAACGGCCGTATCCTGCCGCAGCCGTAGCAAAGAAAGTTCCCTCAGTAGACGTTCATCGGCCGTATCAAAGCGCACGTTGCGCTCATAAATACGTGGCTTAATGAGCACCGCCCCTGCCGCCAGCAGCTGCTCGCGAAACGCCGCCAGGTCCGGCACAAAAAACTTCACTTCAACTTCTAAATTTTTGTTGCCCATAAGTAAGCCAGAGATGATCTGATTTGTCCCTTGCCAGATTCAACCTGGAGACGCACATGGGCGCTAAACTGCTCTTTTTCTTCTTCGCTTAACACTTCATCCATTGCCTCGGCCAGAGATGGAATTTTGGGGTTGTTTGCCCGCTTGAGAAAAAGATCCCAGGTTGTGATATGCGGATTGGGTTTAAGTTCCTTTTTACTTTTTACTGCTCACCGTTCACTGTTCACCGATTGCCGCCTGTTGCTCCGCCTCATCCATAATCACCGCCAGCACCTGGTCCTTCTCCACGCTGGCACCCTGGGCCACGCTGATCCGGGCTACAACACCCGCCTTCGGGGCAAGTAGTTCATTCTCCATTTTCATCGATTCCAGAATGATTACCTTGTCCCCCTTCTGCACGTGCTGCCCTTCGGTAACGGGGACGGCCACAATCAGACCGGGCATGGGCGATTTGATCTGCACTTCACCGACCACATCGCTGGCGACGCCCCGGGCTTTGGCCAGCCGGTAGGCGCGCTCGTCCTGCACCTTGACCGTGTACAGTTCGCCCTTGGTCAGCACTTCCCAAATATCGTCACGTGATTCGACCACTGCCTCAAAGGATTGATTGTTCAGCAGCAGCGACAGCACATCGGCTTCCGGCAAATGCTGGAAATCGATGTCGTAGCGTACGCCATTGACCAAAATCTGGTTATTGTGCTCGATTTCAATGATAAATTCTTCGTCGTTTATCGTGGTTATGTATTTCATGGGTTAATTTCGCAGACGCTCCCACCGGCTGTACCATTTCCAATTGCTCACGTCCCGTTCGCCGGGAGCCACAATCTGGCTCGCATGCTGCCCCTGTTGGTGGGCCATGAGGGTGGCTAAAATGGCCGCTTCCATCGTCAGCGGCGCTTCGCGGTCGCTCATCTTAAACCGTTCTTCGACAAAGCGGGTATCGAACTGGCCTGTTAAAAAGCGGTGGCTGTCCATCATGTGCTGGTGGAAGGGGATGTTGGTTTTTACCCCCATGATGCGGTACTCCTCCAGGGCACGGCGCATGCGCAAGATTGCCTCGCCGCGTGTCTCGCCGTAGCAAATGAGCTTGCTGATCATCGAGTCGTAGTAAGGGGTGATTTCGTAGCCGGGGAACACGCCGGTGTCCACGCGCACACCGGGACCGGTAGGCACGCGGCTGACAGTGATCATCCCGGTGGAGGGCAGGTAGTTGTTGTATGGATCCTCGGCGTTGATGCGGCACTCGATGGCCCAACCCTTCATCTTGATGTCCTCTTGCTTAAAGCGCAGCCGCCGCCCGCGGGCGATGCGCAGCTGCTCCTGCACAATATCCACGCCGGTGACCAGTTCGGTGATGGGATGCTCCACCTGGACGCGGGTGTTCATCTCTAAAAAGTAGAAGTTTTTGTCGCGGTCCAGCAAAAATTCGATGGTGCCCGCGCTGACGTAATCGACAGCTTGAGCCGCCGCCACGGCCACGGCCCCCATGCGCTGCCGCAGCTCTTCATCCACGACAAAGCTGGGACTTTCTTCGATCACTTTTTGGTGGCGGCGCTGCAGCGAGCATTCGCGTTCGCCCAGGTGGATGACGTTGCCGTGCATGTCGGCCAGGACCTGAATTTCGATGTGACGGCCGTTTTCAATCAACCGCTCCAGATAAACCGTGCCGTCGCCAAATGCAGCCTTGGCCTCGCGCCGCGCCGCGGCCAGGGCACCCGGCAAATCGGCCGCTTTGTGCACGGGGCGCATCCCCTTGCCGCCGCCCCCGGCCGAGGCCTTCACCAGCAGCGGGAAGCCCACGCTTTTGGCCGCTTCGATCAGCTCCTCATCCGTCTCGCCAGAACCACCGGGCACGACGGGTACACCAGCAGCAACGGCCGTTTCCCGCGCGGTCTGTTTGTCCCCCATAATCCGGATGGCTTCCGGCGGTGGGCCGATAAACATCAGCCCGTTGTCTACACACATCTGGGCAAACTCCGCCCGCTCCGACAAAAAGCCGTAGCCCGGATGAATTGCCTCGGCGCCAGACCGTTGCGCCACTTCGATAATTTTGTCCATGCGCAGATAACTGTCGCGGGCGGGCGACGGGCCAATGTGGTACGCCTCATGCGCATAACGCACGTGCAGCGCGTTGCGGTCTGCGTCCGAATACACCGCCACGGTGCTAATGCCCAGCTCGTGGCACGCCCGCAAAATGCGCATGGCAATCTCGCCCCGGTTGGCGATGAGCAACTTATTGAATCGTTTGGATAGTAAACTGTCTGTAGCCATTGTTTCGGTAATCGGTGGTCGGTGATCGGTAATCGGTAAACCGTGAACGGTAATCGGTAAAAACAAACCGATTACTGTTTACCGATAACGGATTACCGGTTAAAGGGGGATATTCCCGTGCTTTTTCGGTGGGTTGTGGTCACGTTTGTTTTGCAGCATGTTCAGCGCATTGATCAGGCGGGGACGCGTCTGGCTGGGCTCGATGACGTCGTCGACATAGCCGCGCCGGGCGGCTTCGTACGGATTGGCAAACTGTTCGCGGTAATCCTCTACCAGCTCGGTCTTGCGCGTTGCCGGGTCTTCAGCGCCGTTCAGCTCGCGGCGAAAGATGATGTTCACCGCGCCATCGGGACCCATCACGGCAATTTCGGCCGTGGGCCAGGCCAGGTTCAGGTCGGCGCGGATGTGTTTGCTGTTCATGACGCAGTACGCCCCGCCGTACGCCTTGCGGGTGACCACGGTAATTTTGGGCACGGTCGCTTCGCAGAAAGCGTACAGCAGCTTGGCCCCGTGGCGAATAATTCCGCCGTGCTCCTGGTTGACGCCGGGCAAAAAGCCGGGCACATCCTCAAACACAATCAGGGGGATGTTGAAGCTGTCGCAGAAGCGCACAAAACGACCGGCCTTCTCGCTGGCGGCGATGTCCAGCACGCCCGCCAGCACCATCGGCTGGTTAGCCACAATGCCCACAGAAAAGCCGCCCAGCCGAGCAAAACCCACCACGATGTTCTTGGCAAAGTGCTCCTGAATCTCGTAAAAAACGCCGTCATCCATGATGAGGTGAATGACTTCTTTGATGTCGTAGGGTTTGTTGGGGTTGTCCGGCACCAGGGTATTGAGCGCTGTTTCGGTGCGCAGGCTGTCGTCTTTGGCGGGCACAAACGGCGGGTCTTCCATGTTGTTAGACGGCAAATAGCTCATCAGCTGGCGAATGAGGTAGAGTGCGTCGGCTTCTGTTTCGGCGGCCATGTGGGCCACGCCGCTTTTCTCGTTGTGGGTCATGGCCCCGCCCAGCTCTTCAAAGGAGACTTCTTCCCCGGTGACCGCCTTCACCACATCCGGCCCGGTGATGAACATGTAGCTGCTCTCTTTGACCATGTAGATGAAGTCGGTGAGGGCGGGCGAATACACTGCGCCACCCGCGCACGGCCCCATGATGGCGCTGATTTGCGGGATGACGCCGGAGGCGAGGGTATTACGCAGGAAGATGTCGGCGTAGCCACCCAGGCTGACAACACCTTCCTGGATACGTGCCCCACCGGAATCGTTGAGGCCGATTACTGGCGCACCATTACGCATAGCCATATCCATAATTTTGCAAATCTTTTCGGCGTGCACCTGGCTGAGGCTGCCGCCAAAGACGGTGAAATCCTGGCTGAAGACGTAAACGAGACGGCCGTCTACCGTGCCCCACCCCGTCACCACACTGTCGCCCAGGAATTTTTGCTTGTCCATGCCAAAGTTGCGTTCACGGTGGGTTACAAAGGCGTCGATTTCGCGGAAGGAGCCTTTGTCTAGCAAGAGCTCAATCCGCTCGCGGGCGGTCATCTTGCCTTTTTCCTTGTGCCGGGCAATGCGCTCGGGACCGCCGCCCTGCTGTGACTCTTGTCTTAGCTGTTGGAGTTTTTCGAGTTTATTGCTCATAGTAAAAATAGGTTCGGGCGGCGCGCCGCAGCGCCCACCGGGTGAATAAAAAAGCGCCAATAAGAATGAGAGTGGTGATTAGCCACAAGGACCAATTGCGCGGCGGCCGGGCAAACAAAAGCCAGACGCCGGTTTCGTACACGGTATAGTAGGCGATGGAAATGGGAATGGCACGCAAGGAAAACGGCCGTCTTCGCCAGAGCTGCCACGCCAGACTAAAAAACAAAACTGTAAAGATCGCCGCGCCTGCCACACGCAGACGTGGATCAGGTTGTATGCCGAGAACCCTTGCTATTTCGAGCTGCTGGCCAATGGCAATGGCTCGCCCAAGATTCCATGTTCCTAAAAAAATAACACTCCAAAAGGTAATAGTTACGGTGCGAGGTCGGTTTGGAGCAGAATGGCTACTCATTGCAAAAATTATAAAGGATCGATTCAGAGTTGTCAGTTTTTGCCCTTGTGCTGGGGAACGGCGCATAATTACTGGGGTAGAGGCCGGTGGTTTGCAGGACAAGCAGCTAACCGCTGGCCATCAGCCACCAAAAGGAAATCTCATGCAAAAACCACCTTCCAACATGGATGATGACTGGATTGGGCTGGAGCCGGAGTCATCGCGGTCGGGTTCGCGCGTGATGCTGACTGCCGGGATTGGCATTGTTGTGCTGTTTGGCCTGGTGGTGTGCGGCGTGGCGGTTTACTTTCTCTGGTCCCAACTTGTGGATGACACACCTGAAGCGGATGAGCCTGAGATTGTTTTGCCAACCTCGGCTGCGGCGGAAACGGCCGTTGCCCTCACCACCCAACCGGACATTGCCCCCACCACTACGCTGCCCATCTCTGGCCCTACCGTGCCCGCCAGCAGCGGCACTGTGACGGCCGTACGTCTCGCTGTGCCGCCTGCCATCGACGGCAGCCTGGGCGAATGGACGGCGGTCGAGGCGGTGAGCTCGGGCAATCGCGTGTACAGCGTGGCGGGGTGGGATGGTACGGCGGATTGTACGGCCGTCTGGCAGCTGGCCTGGGATGACGCCAATCTTTACGTCGCCGTGCGCGTGACGGATGATACCCACGTGCAAAACGCCAGTGGCAACCTGATTTATCGCGGCGACAGTGTGGACATGCAGTTTGATACCAATCGTCAGGGCGATTATGGCAGCAGCCTGAGCCCGGACGATTTCCAGATTACCCTGTCGCCGGGCAATTTTGCTGGCAGCGGCCCGACGGCTTTTCGCTACCAGGGCACGGACACCGGCGGGATTCTGGATGCGCCGGGTGGGCATCAGGTCAACGTGGCGGCGCAGCCAACCAGCACCGGCTACACGCTGGAAGCGGCCATCCCCTGGACCGACCTCAACCTGACGCCCAGCCCCGGCCTGACCATCGGCCTTTCGCTGAACGCAAATGATAACGACACGCCGGGAACGACCGTACAGGAAGTGATGATGTCCAACAATCCCAACCGCACGCTGACGGACCCAACAACCTGGGGGACATTGACGTTGCAATAAACCCGTAGGGGCGAGGCAGTTGGTAAAAGCCGTGGAAAAACGCACCAACATTTTTCCAACTGCCTCGTCCACCATGATGCAAGGTGAGAAGATGAAACACGTAGAAGCAACTTACAAAGGCGCGGACGGCCTGGAGCTGTATTACCAAAGCTGGCTGCCGGATGGCGAGCCGAAGGCGGTGATTGTGATTGTGCACGGCATGGGCGAGCACGGCGGGCGGTACCGGCACGTGGTGAATGCCCTGGTGCCCCAGGGCTACGCCATCTACGCCGCCGATCATCGCGGACACGGCCGTTCCCCCGGCAGGCGCATGTTTGTGAATAAGTGGTCAGAATATTTAGATGACCTGAACCTGTTTATTAAACTCGTGAAGGAGCGGTGGGTGGGACGGCCGTTTTTCCTCTACGGCCACAGCATGGGCGGCAATATTACCCTCAATTACGTCCTGCGCCATCCCGATGGCTACAACGGCGTTATCGCTTCCGCCCCGGCGGTGGGCAGGCTGGACGTGCCGCCGATTTTGGCCTTGCTCAGCAAAGTCATGTCCCGATTGGCTCCAGCGATGCAGGTAAAAACCAGCCTGGAACTCACAGACATCTCCCGCGACCCGTTAGAGGCCAAAGCCTACGGAGATGATCCGCTGGTGCAATCCTTTGGCACGCCCCGCTTTGGTGTGGAATTCCCAGCTGCGGCCGAATGGGCCATGACCCACGCCGCCGACTTTAAGCCGCCGCTGCTCATGATTCACGGCGATGCGGACAATATTGTTAACGTCTCGGCCAGCCGCAGCTTTTTTGCCCAGATGCCGCAGCCGGACAAGAAGCTCATTGTGTATGAAGGCGGCGTGCACGAATCGCACAACGACATTCACCGCGACCAGGTCATTGCCGATATTGAGCAGTGGCTGGAAGCACATTTATAAACCTGGGCTCTTTGGGAATTCAGGGAGTTTACGGCCTGTGATGCGTGAAACGTGAAACGTGACTAGAGGGACATCCCGTTTCACGCTTCACGTTTCACGCCAGACCCCACGAAATCCTGAAGACCCTAAACCTGTCATGCTTGTGAAAACGGGCATCCACTTTATCCAGGCACGGATGGATTCCCGCCTGCGCGGGAATGACATCGAAAAGAGTAGGTTATGGACAAAATCATCATTCGCGATTTGCTGCTGCGTGGCATCATTGGCATTAATCCCGATGAGCGCGTAAAGCAGCAAGACATTCTCATCAACATGGTCATCTGGGCCGATATTCGCCAGGCGGCGGCCAGCGACGCCATCGAAGATGCTGTGGATTACAAGTCGATTACCAAGCGGGTTATCCAGCACGTGGAAGTGTCATCCGACTTCTTGGTGGAGAAGCTGGTCACAGATCTGGCGCGCATGGTCATCACCGAATTTGGCGTGGAGCGGGTGATGGTGCGCGTAGAAAAGCCAACGGCGCTGCGCTTTGCCGAATCAGTCGGCATTGAAATCGAGCGCACCCGCGCCGATTTTGCGTAGGGTCATTTCCCCGGAAACTGTTTTAATTGAAGCTTTGTTTGCGAAAAAGTTTCCGGGGAAATCTTGTAACGATGCCAAATCAAGTTGTAATCGCGCTGGGATCGAATATTGAGAAGGAGCGGAATTTGCCGCGGGCGATTGAGATGCTGCGGGAGATGTGTGAGGTAACGGCCGTATCCCCCATTTACGAAACTGAACCCGTCGGCCTGCGCCACCAGCCTAGCTTTTGGAATGCGGCCGTTCTCATCCAAACCAATCTCACCGCCAGCGAAGTGAAGCAGCAAATCATCGGCCCTATCGAAACAAAGCTCAATCGCGTGCGTCAGGCGGACAAAAACGCGCCGCGCACCATTGACGCGGACATCGTGCTGTTTAACGATGCGGTGTTTGCCTATGATGGGGGTGACGGCCGTTCCCGCCCCATTCCCGACCCCGACTTAACCAAGTTTGCCCACGTTGCCGTGCCCGTGGCCAACCTGCTGCCCGATTTGCCTCACCCACAGACCGGGGAACCGTTAGGCGCGTTGGCGAAAAGGTTGTTGGATGAGGTGGTAGGGGTGTACGGCCGTTCCCCTCTCAAGCGCTTGCTCGACAGCGACACTCGGCCTGCAGATGGTTGACGCAAATATCACCTGGCTTCCACCCGACTTAAATTCCAGATTGCAGCGCCTTACAGGCAAGGCCATCAATAATGTTGAGCGTGTAGGCGGTGGGTATTCACCGGCGCTCCGGCTCAAGCTGAGCCTCGCCGACGGCACATCGTCTTTTGCCAAAATTGGCATCACACCGGGCACGGCCAGCGCTTTACGGCAGGAACAGACTGTGTACCAGATGTTGGCACGGCCGTTTATGCCCCGTTTGCTTGGCTGGGAGGATCATCCAGGCAACCCGATTCTCCTCCTAGAAGATTTGAGCCAGGCGTTTTGGCCGCCTCCGTGGCATCAAAAACGAATCGAGCGGGTGCTGGATGTTACAGAACAGGTATGGGCTTCATCGCTGCCCGGCGTTCCGTTGATGGCCGAAATGCCGCGCATTTGGGATGGCTGGCAGCAGGTCGCTGAAGATCCGGTGCCTTTTTTGTCCCTGGGATTGGCTTCAGAGAAGTGGCTGAAGCAGGGGCTAGATACGCTGTTGGCGATTAAGGTGCGAGAAGTGGTGGACGGCCGTTCCCTCCTCCACTTCGATTTGCGCAGCGACAATATCTGTTTTGTGCAGGATCGCACGCTTATTGTCGACTGGAACCTCGTCTGCCTGGGCAATCCGCAGGTCGACCTGGGCTTTTGGCTACCCAGCCTGCAAGCAGAAGGTGGCCCGCCGCCAGAAAAACTGCTGCCAAATGCTGGAGAGATTGCTGGATTAGTGAGTGGTTTTTTCGCCGCCCGCGCTGGCCTGCCAACTATTCCTGAAGCACCGCGTGTGCGCCATATTCAACGCGTGCAGCTCAAAACAGCCCTCCCCTGGGCCGTCCGCGCTCTCAACCTTCCCCCACTTGATGGCCAGGTGTCTGGGTAAAGCGTCTCTGCCCCTTGTCACCTTGTCACCTTGTCACCCCTTCACCCCTTCAAAACTAAACTCACCGGACAATGATCCGACCCCATCACATCTGCATGAATGGTGGCTGCGGCGATGCGGGGGGCTAAGTCGGGGCTGGTGAAGAAGTAGTCCAACCGCCAGCCGACGTTGCGGCCGCGCGCGCCGCCGATTTGGGTCCACCAGGTGTAGGCGCCCGTCTGTTCCGGGTACAGGTAGCGGAAACTGTCGATGTAGCCTTGCTCGACGATCTGATCCAGCCAGGCGCACTCCTCCAGCAAGAAACCCGTCGTGTTGCGGTTTTGTTTCGGCCGTGCCAGGTCGATCTCCTTGTGCGACGTGTTGACATCGCCGCAAAAAATCACCGACTTTCCGGAAGCGATCAGGTCGTCGCACAAATCCAGGAAGGCTGCTTTGTAGGCCATCTTAAATGGTACCCGGCTGTGGTCGCGGCTCCCGTTGGGGAAATACGCACCGATGAACACAAAGTCGTTGTACTCGGCAATGATGGTGCGGCCTTCGCGGTCGTACGCCTCAATGCCCAGGCCAATTTGTACAAACTTTGGCTCTGTTTTGCTGTAGAGCGCCACGCCGCTGTATCCTTTTTTCTCGGCCGAGGCCCAGTAGGTGTGGTAGCCTTCAGGCTGGCGCAGTTCGGCAGGGAGCTGGTCAGGGTGGCACTTGGTTTCTTGCAGGCTCAGGATGTCCGGTTGGGTTTGGTGCAGCCAGTCTAGAAAACCTTTTTTATGGGCGGCCCGCAGGCCATTAACATTCCAGGAATAAAGTGTTGTTGTCATGCGCTGATTGTACCGGCTTTGGTGGAAATCAGCATTGGATAACATGGATTCCCGCCTGCGCGGGAGCAACTGTGATAAAAGTCAAGGTTAAAAGCGAATTTGTCTAAGCAATTTGCCAAGTTGCTTCATCTCGAATGATAGCATTCAAAATGGTTAACAATTTTCGCATACAGGCCGTGAGCGCTACTTTAGGGAGCTTTCCCTTAGCAATCAAACGGTTATAAAAGGCTTTAAGAACCGGGTTATAACGAATGCCCGAAAGAGCAGCCATGTACAAAACAGAACGAACATCAGCCCGGCCGCCAAAGATGTGGCGGTGCCCGCGAAAACGGCCGCTGTCACGATTGAACGGAGCCAGGCCGACTAATGCGGCAATTTTTGCCGGGACAAAGTTCCCAATTCTGGCAATTCAGCCAGCAACGTAAAGGAGGTGACCGGGCCTACGCCGGGGACGCTTTCTAAACTGGCACGCTTTTCGCGCCACTGGGCGTTTTGGTCAATCCAATTATTGAGGTCATCCTCAATTTCAGCTAATTCGGTTTCTAACCAGTCCAAGTGTTTCTGCAAACGAGGCAACAATTCTGGATTGGTCGTGGCACGCCGATTCTTCTCGGCTGTTTGCATGTCGATCAGCTGGCGCCGCCGAGTGACCAACGCTTTGATGAGTTGCTGTGCCTCTGTACCGAGAGGCCGTACCTCGGGACGAATCGCTTCGGCAAAAGCGGCAATCAGCCGAGCATCAATCGCGTCTGTCTTGGCTAATTGTCCCTTGGCACGAGCGAAATTACGGATGCGTGTGGGGTTGACAACCACGATAGGCAGAGAGACAGCGGCCAGTTCTGTGACCATGGTTTGCTCGAATCCGCCACTTGCTTCAACCACAATAGCAGCGATAGCCGTTGCCGGTAGCAACCTCTCCACCAGGGCGGCGATGCCGGCAGCGCTGTTCTCGAATCGCGTCACTGCTTTCTGGCCCCACTGGGCCAAATCCAAAGCGGTCTTTGATACATCGATGCCAAAAAAAGGTTTCTTCTGTTTGCTGTTCCATGCGTCATTCCTTTGTGACCCGCACTAGCAATAATACGGACTTTACTGTCCTAACAACTGTTCGGGTTCTCGTGAACTCTCCTACTCTGGCGGTCTGCGCTCCTGCGCGGCTTTGCGCCTATGACATCGGCCTACCAGAGTTGAGCAATCTTAACGGATGGTCGCTTTTTTGGCCTCTTGTTTTATCATTTTCACGATGGGCCTCATCTCCCGCACGGTTTTTGAACCAAATGACAATCGGCCTTTCGTTTTGCTTTATCATACTAATGACAGATTAAGCGTGTGTTCTAGGCGAGGGCGATTTGTTTGAAGTGTTGCAGGCCGCGTTGGTGGGCGGATTTTTGCAGGGTGCGCATGAAACTGTAGTTGCGAGCTGGCTCTTCTGGGGAGGGGCGGGAGATGGTATGGACAGCGAGGCGCAGCTGGTTGTCCGGGTCCCACTCCAGGCAGGCGGTCCATTCGCCCTGCTCCACGTGGGTTTCTACGGTGACGTAGGTAAAGCCGTAGCGGCGCGGTTCGGTGATTACCTGGCGCACCTCGTTCATGGCGATGACGTCCACCACCGGCTTGCCAAACAAGGAGAATAGGTGGATACGCTGCACGATGCGATCGCCCACCTGCGCCCAGCGGTTCCACAGGCCAAAGTCGCTGACGTGGCTGAGCACATCGTGGGGGTAAAACTGGTAGCGCATGAGGAGGTCAGCGGCTTTGCGGAAGAGACGGCCTTCTTCATCCGTTCCCAACAGCAGTTCGTAGCTGTCCACATGCCAGCTGGCATCGATGGGTTGGCCAGGCTGGTAGGAGAGTGCTGTGCCATTCCAGATGTCTAAATATTTGACATCACAGCAGCCATCATCAAACCAATTTAGCTTTGCGGTTGTGAGAAATTTCATTTCTTCTTCTTCCTTGAAGCCGCCAAGCAAATCACAAAAAGATACTCGAAATTCAGGAGTTAGCTTGATTGTGATTTGCTCAAATAAAAGCCATACATGCGTTGATTCTCGTGCAAAAATCGTGATGGCTTTTACATAGGTGAACTGCATTATAGACAAATCAGGTCTAAAATGGTGTTCCTCTTTAGTCCTATTCTAATCATGAGCCAGGATTCATCACAATGGCCAAACGGTGGGTAGACGCGCCAAAACGGCCGTATTAGAGTGAAAGATGAGTGAATTTTTGGCAGGCGGCCATTTTGTTGGCGATTGGTACGCGGAATGTTAAGGTTAGATCATGTTTTCACTCAACTTACGCCAAACGATGGTTCAACAAATTGACAAAGCGGTTTTGTACGGCCTCAACCGCCGCGTCTCCGACTCGCTGGAGTCCAGCATGGGCGCTGCGCCGCCGTTTGAAACGGTACTGGCCCAAACGGTGGTCGATGCGCGGCAAACGGCCGTTTACAATCTCACGGCCCCCGGTGAACACGCCGTGATCCTGCAAACGCCCCTGGGCGAGATTGTCTGCCGCGTGCGGGTGCGCCTGGCAGTGGACCCAGAAGCGCCGCTGCTGCTGTTCCATCATGGCTTTAATGAGTATCCCTACACCAACTCCTGGCGACGGTTGTTCCCTATGGCCGTTCCCCTGCCGGTGCATACGGTGTGTGTCCAGGCTCCATTCCATGACAACTGGCAAGATCCCGTACAGAAGGGTTTTGCCTCCATCCGCAGCATCTACCAGATTTTTGCCGGGTCGCTGCGCGTGATGGAGCTAATGCAAAGCCGGTTCGAGGCCGAGGGGGCGGCTTACACCGTGGCTTCGGGCGTCAGCTGGGGCGGCATTACCAGCCTGCTGTACGAAGGACTGCTGCAGCAAACACGCGGCGTCATTCCCATGTTGGCTTCACCCAACCTGGCCCGCGTCATTTGGGACACGTCTGACCTGTTCAGCCGCCCCTTGCAGTTGACGCGATCCCAGCTGCAGGAACACCTCGATTTTACGCCGTACTACGAACAATGTGCGCCCGACCGGGTTTTCCCGCTGTTAGGCGAAAACGATCTCTTCTTCCGGTTGGAAAACCATGCAGAATTGTTTGCGGAACGGCCGTTGGTCACCATTCCCGCCGGGCACATCTCTGCCATGTGGCACAGTGCTCCCATGCGCGATCACATCCTCTCGATGCTGGCTCACATCGCTGCCCGCGAAGCCCATTAACTGCCCCGACTGCCTGTCACAAAACTGTTAGCTGGCTGTCAGGAACCTGGATGAACTGATCCAGGTTTTTTGTTTATACTGCCAGTTATCAAAAGGTCGTGTCTGTTGCTGGGGAGCCGGGAGGAAGTTATGTTTCGCATGTTGTACCGCGTTGGCCTGCTTTTGGGGGCAGCCATCCTGGCGCTGTTTATCGGCGCCCGGCTGATTTACCACTTTGATCCTTACCGACTTGTGACTGAAGATTTGCTGCGCCAGCTTGCCGCCGAGCCGCAGCGCACCGTGCACCTGAACGAGTATGGCACGCTGGCCCAGCAGCTGCGCCAGATGCTGCACACAGAGGAAGCGGCCGCTATGGCCAGCTGGCTCGACGATACGGGCGCGGCCGCACTCGTGGATATGGCGCCCATCGGGCGGAATGTGCAGATGTTGGTGCTGGGGGTGGATACGGCCGTACACCAAATCGCCGCCTTTAACGAGAACCTGGAAGCCATCGAATCGGCCGAATCGCTGTCGCGCGATCTGGCCCGGCTGCAATTTTACGACGTAAACCGGGGCGACGTGGTGCTGGCTGGCCTGGCCCGGCAAAGCCAGCGCGTCTCGGGCAGCCTGGACGACGTGAGCGAGGGGCTGGAGGATGTGGCCACAGCCGTGGCTGCCGTCACCACGCTGCCCGCCCTCGATGCCATCCAGCAAGAAATGATCGACTGGCAGGATACGTTACACACTGTTTCCGCCAACGGCGGCTTTTGGGGCGCCGGGGCCAGCACAGCCGATACTTTTGCCCAACTTATCGGCGTCATCAACGGCAGTATTGAGGCGTGGCAGGGTATCCCCGCTAACATGAGGGCCGTCAAACGACAGGTGGATGCCGATGTGGCCTGGTTGGACGGCTTCGAGCAGCAGGTCCAGGCCGCGAAAGTGGTCAACGAGCGCTGGCAGTTCGACACGCTGCGGCTTTTGCCCCGCTTTGTGGCCCAATTCCACCGGGTTTTGCTGATGGGTGTCATTGGCAGTTTGCTGCTGGCGCTGCTGGGCTGGATTGTGGACGTGCGGCGAACGGCCGTACCTCACCGCCAGCCTGCACGCGTGCCCCAAATCCAATCACCACAGCCAAGACTCTTGCCGCGCCTGGCCTTTTGCTGGCCAGACGGCCGTCGCGAATGCCAGGAACTGCCCGCAATTGGCGAACTCACCATTGGCAACATCGTCATCCGGCGGGCGCGGGTGCGCTACTACCTGGAGCGAATCGACAACGCGTTTCCAGCGCAGCTAAACGGCCGTACCGTCGGTCGTGTCCACATCCTCAACGATGGCGACGTGCTGCAAATTGGCGAACTGCAAACCGTCTTCCAGCTCGCGGCCTAGAAAAGCAGTCATCTTGGGGGTCTGGTTCACTTATAAACTATTTAACTTTAACTCAGGTTCGGCTTAAGAAAGGCGGCTATTCTAACAATCAGAAGTCGCCAAAAGAAGTGTTTCGACCCCGGTTCTCCCTCCTGGCCGGGGTCGAACGCTTTTCAGGGGGCGTGAGGCTATGGGCAGCCTCACGCCCCCTGTTTTTTTTCGGTGAGGTAGATGCGGGAAACCCGCGTGTTGATGTTGGTCAGAATTTCGTAGGGAATGGTGCCCGCCCACTCGGCCAGCTCTTCACAGCGAATAATTTGCCCGTCGCTTTCGCCCAGCAGCGTCACCTCGTCGTTGTTGTAGGCGCTGTCCCACTCCAGGTTCACCATCAGCTGGTCCATGCAAATACGGCCGATCACCGGGTACCGCTTGCCGCGAATAATCACCTGTGCCTGGCCCGACATACGCCGGAAGTAGCCATCGCCGTAGCCCACGGGCACGGTGACGACCCGCACCATGTGGTCGCTTTGCCAGGTGGAGCCGTAGCTCACCGGATGATCGGGCAGCACCACCTTAAAATAAACCACGCGTGATTTCCAGCTGAGCACCGGGCGCGCGGCAATTGTTTTGGCCACCTCGTCCGAGGGGTAGACGCCGTAGAGCAAAATCCCGGCGCGCACCATGTCGAAGTGGCTGCCGGGCAGCTGGAGGATGGCCCCAGAATTGGCCATGTGGCGCAGCGGTGGGAGTGGCAGACCGCGCTGTTCGTAAAACGAGAGCACCTGGTTGAAGCGGTCGAGTTGAATTTGGGCGGATTGGAGAACGGCCGTATCCGCATTGGCAAAGTGCGAATAAATCCCCTCCACCAGGCAATGTTCGCAGTTGAGCGCCGCCTCCAGCAGCGAATCGGCATTGTAATAGTGCACCCCAATGCGCTCCATGCCCGTGTCGATCTTCAGGTGCACCCTGGCTCGCACGCCCATTTCGGCGGCGGCTTCGTTAATCTGGGTCAGCTTTTCGATGGAGGAGGCGGTGAGGGTGAGATCGTGTTTTAAGAAAAGCGGAACCTGGTTGCCGATGATGCCGCCCAGCACCAGAATCGGCGCGGAGATGCCCATCTCACGCAGGAGGATGCCCTCTTCCAGGAAGGCTACACCCAGGTACGCCGCCCCTAGCGAGACCACGTGCCGGGCTACTTCCACCAACCCGTGCCCATAGGCGTTGGCCTTCAGGATGGGCATCATTTTGGCCGGGGCGACGGCCCGCTCAATGGCCCGGTAATTTTCCGTCAGGCGGGTGAGGTTCACTTCAATGTAGGTGGGGCGGACAATGCCGTTGTTGCTGATCGTTGATTCGTTAAATGCCATGCCCCGATTTTACCTGAGCTGGAGCGTTTGGCTAAGGTGACAGGCACTTCTGAAAGTGCCTGTCACCTACGGTAAAATTTTTGGCTCTTTGGGATTTCCTGGGGTTTGCAACGAATTAACGCGAATGATCACGAAAATTAGTGTAAATTCGGGCTAATTCACTGCAAAAATCAGCCTGACCCCGCCAAATCCTTTTTTTAATCACCTTTGTGCCAGCGTCGTGGGTGTGAACCTTCATCGTCATAGGTGTTCATGAAGGCGAAGTCAACCGTCAGCACAAACAGGATGTAGCGGTCTGCTGGCGTATAGGATGAGGCGAGCACGGCCGTTTCCCGAATGGACGAGTCGTTCACCAGCGTGGCGTACCCCCGAACATAAAATTCGCCGCCGCCCCCGCCGGAATCTTCGACGGAACAGTGCAGCGTGTAGCGCGGATCGCGCTGCAAATCTTTGCCTTTAGGGGAGGTGGGTTCCATAAACAAAAACAACTGCTCGCCAAGTATGGGCGTCACCGGGTGCACACGTGGGCCGCCGTCGGGGCGCACCGTGCCCAGGTAGGCGACGCCGCTTTGGAAGCGCTTTTGGCCATATTCGGCCAGGTCCAGGGCTTCTTGGGCAAATTCTTTCCAACTGATCATTTTATTTCCTCATGGTCTTTATCGAGCATTTATTTCTGCAAGAACAGGTTTTATATCAATGATAGGTGTCCCGTCAATTGCCTCGATGGGGGCAACTTTTAGATGATGCCTATCCATTTGCAAGACGTAAACCTGGTGAAGTCCAATTGGGTTGGGGCGATCTGGAGATCGTGTGGCAAACACGCCGGTCAATGACCTCTCAAGCTGGCCACGTGGATGAACCTGAAGCACGTCCCGCTGCGCCTGGTGCAGCCATGTCAAAACAATCAAGCTGTCACCCACATGGATACCAGCAACGCCTGGTGCAACCTTGGGCGTTAATTCCAGCCATGCCTCGTAACCGCCCTCGTCTCCCTGCCGAGGAGCATCTGCCAAATTGATTAACTCTGAGTGGATCACTCCGATTGGTTTTATCGCCAAGCTGTTTTCAACCATGTTGCCTCCTTATTTACGGCCGTTTACTCAATCCCGCTCACCACCCAAGTATTTCATCCAGCCGCCGCTGCAGAAACGCTCGTTCCGCGCCATTGCCGCACAGAGCAATCGCCTGCTCGTAAGCCCCCGCCGCCGCCTCAAACTGCTGCGCGCGCCGCAGCAAATCGGCGCGGGCTACGTGGTAGGGATAAAAATCGGCCACCCCCTCAATCCGGTGCAGCAGCGCCAGACCTGCGGCCGGACTCTGGGCCATGGCCACCGCCACGGCACGATTCACGGCAACAACAGGGGTGGGCATCATCACGAGGAGGGTGTTGTACAGCGCGGCAATTTGCCGCCAGTCGGTGGCTTCCGCCGCTGGCGCTTCTGCATGGAGGGCGCTGATGGCTGCCTGGACCTGGTATGGCCCTGGGGCAAACAGAGCCAGCGCCTCGTCCAGCACCGCCAATCCTTCGGTAATTTTTGCCTGGTCCCACCGGGTACGATCCTGTTCATCCAGCAGGACAAGTTCACCAGCGGCGTTTAGCCGGGTTTCATGGCGGGAATCGTGCAGCAGCATCAGCGCCAGCAGGCCACGCGCTTCGGCGCTTTGCGGCAGCAAGGCTACCAGGACGCGCCCCAGGCGAATCGCCTCATCACACAGCTCGTGCCGGGTCAGCATCGCACCCGCTGTGTCCTTGGTGGCGACGTCATCAGTGGTGGCGTCACCGGTGGTGACGTACCCCTCGTTGAAGATGAGGTAAATCACCGCCAGCAGCGCCTGCAATCGTTCGGGCAGCAGATCGGCGGGCGGTACGCGGTAGGGGATGCCCGCGTCGCGGATTTTGCGCCGGGCCCGGGCCAGCCGTTGGGCCATAGTGGGCACAGGCACCAGGAACGCCCGCGCCACTTCCGGGGTCGATAAACCGCCGAGGGTGTGCAGCGTCAGCGCCACCTGGGCTTCCAGCGCCAGGGCCGGATGGCAGCAGGTGAACATCAGTTTTAGACGCTCGTCGGGAATTACATCGTCCATGGTGGGTTCGTCCTGAGTAGCGAGAGTTTCGATCTGGATCGTGTGACGCTCTTGGGCCGCCGCCCGGCGCACCCGGTCGATGGCGCGGCGTTTGGCCACGGTCATCAACCAGGCGCCGGGGTTCCGGGGCACACCGTTTGCAGGCCATTGTTCCAGCGCGTTGACCAGGGCATCTTGCAGGGCATCTTCCGCCAGGACAAAATCGCCTAGCTGGCTGATGAGGGCTGCGAGAACACGGCCGTATTCCTCGCGAAAGGTGGCTTCAATCTGTGCCGTTATGGTCATCTGCTGTGGTTGTTATACCTGGTCCCACAGAGGCCGGATTTCGACGGAGCCGTACCGGGCATGGGGAACTTTGGTGGCCCAGCGAATGGCTTCATCCAGGTCCTGGCAGTTTAGCATCAAAAATCCACCCAGCTGTTCATGTGTTTCGGCAAACGGACCATCCGTGGTTAACGCCTTGTCTTCCCGAATACGCACGGTTGTGGCCGTGCTAACAGATGCCAGACCGTTGTTGGCCAGCAGCACCCCGGCGGCTTTTGCCTCTTTTAACAGGGTCTGCCACTCCTTGCCGATGGCCTCGTATTCTTCGGGGGTAAAATTTGGTGCTTCAGCTTCGCTGGCGTACATCAGTAGCATGTATTTCATGATTTTATTCTCCTGTTGAAATCGATCCTCAGCTCACTGCTTTTTTTACCAGGGCGATGATCCTTTCCTCTTCAACGGCCGTCAACTGCTTCAGTGCAAAGGCAGTGGGCCACATGGGGCCTTCGTCGAGGTTCGCCTCGTCGCTGAAGCCAAGCGTCGCGTATCTGGAGTTGAACTTCTGGGCACTTTGGAAGAAGCAAACAACCTTGCCATCCCGGGCATAGGCGGGCATCCCGTACCAGGTTTTGGGCCAGAGGTCTGGGGCGGCGTCCGAGATGATCTCGTGAAGCCGCTGTGCCATGGCGCGTTCCGGTTCCGGCATCTCAGCGATTTTCTCGAACAGGTCCTTTTCTCCGTCTGTCCTTTTCTGGTTCGCGCGCGCTTCCGCCTTCAGCTCTTTGGCGCGTTCCTTCATCGCCGCTTGTTCTTCGTTTGTGAATCCCTTGCTCTTCTTAGTGGTACTCTTGCTTTGGTTCATGAGAAGCTCCTTTTCTCTAACTGATGAATTCCGGCTTATTTTTGCCGTTCTATCAAAACGTCGTCCAGAGCAGTGCCAAAATGACAGAGCGATGGGGCTTCTCATCTTTTACTCATAAATGTGTTGAGGTCAGCGTCAAGCTGAAGTCACCCTTTGACGTAGGAGAGCTTTTCCGAGATGAGGTTGTTTTTTATGCGGAAAACATCAACGCCGCGCACGTGCCCGGCATTACCGGCCGCATCTACCCAATCGTAGCGCCAGCGCATCACGCAGTGAACGCCCTGTCCAAAGATTTCTTCAATTTCGATGTGGGCCTGGGGCGACTGGCGGAAGAAATCGTGCCAGAATTGGGTAACGGCTTCTCGCCCGGTGTAAACCGTGCCGTCGGGCGCAGGTGAGGTGTTTTCGAAGATGCAGTCGTCGCTCATGAGGGCCATCATGCCGGTGACGTCATGGTGGTTGAAGGCTTCGTTGAACTTGAGGACAAGGTTTATGCTTGTTTCAGCTTCTGACATTACCTGATGGCCCCTTCTCACAAATAAAAGTGATGGTGCCGTCACCTTCCATGTATGCTTCGCTGACGGTAGCGAGGTCTTCCAGGCCAGCGCGGTGCAGTTGGGTAAGCAGTTCATCTTCCGTGACGAGCTCTTGGCGCATGTTTTGGTGCAGCATGAGGCCGTTTTTTACCAAAAGCAGCGCCGGGGGATTGTAAAATCGCTGGAAGCGCGGCCAGCGCGATCCCAGCCAGTCCAGCACGTAGCTCCAGGTAGAAATAGTCGCTACCAGGATGATGCCATCCGTCACCGAGACGTGTTCGCGCGCCATGGCGTTTTGCGAAGCGGCGGCCACGAGCGCAATCATCAGCATATCACCCAGGCCAATGGAGCTGCTGCCGATGCGCTTAAACGTCAGCCGCAGGACGACAAACAGTACCAGGTACATCGCCGTGCCGCGAATGATGGTTTCTAAAATGGGTGCACTGGGCACAAAGATGGATTGCCAGTCGATGTTCATGCGCGAATTATAATCGGAAGTTTGGCTAAGCAGCCAGTGGTGTGTTCAAGTTGGGTAAATCTGGCGTGGTTTGTATTGATGAAGGGATGGGATACGGCCGTCCTCCCCCGCTTGGTGACTTGTTTCACTCAAAAATGTGACAAACCTCACAAAAAATAAATGACATAGCGGTTTTTCAAAGGGGTAAGGATGCGCTTAAATAAGCCGCACCTATCGGTTTGTCTACCCCCTAAGTTGCTGTCCAGAACAACTCAGCGGAAAAGGAGTCCAGAATGGCTAAGATTGTAATTATTGGCGCCGGTTTTGCCGGTCATACGGCCGCTTTATACCTCGGTGATGCCATTGGTAAACAGCATGATGTCACTATGATCAATCGTCATGAGCACTTTTACTATATTCCTTCCTGGGTGTGGGTGGGCATTGGCCGGATGCCGGTGGAGAAGACACGTTTTGCCCTCAGGCCAGTGTACGACAAAAAGCACGTCAACTTTATTCATGGCAAGGCAACCGAGGTTCATCCCGATACACAGTTTGTGGTAGTAGAAAATGCCGACGATGGACAAATCGTGCAGGTGCCGTACGACTATTTGCTCATCGCGACGGGACCCAAGCTGGCCTACGAGGCGACCGAAGGGCTCGGCCCGGCGCACAACTATGCGCAGTCGATTTGCACCGCGCCCCATGCCGTGCAGAGCCGGGATGTCTACTTTGAGAACATCGAGCGCATGAAGAAGGGTGAAAAGCGCAAGTTTGTCATCGGCACGGGCAATCCGGGGGCAACCTGCCAGGGCGCGGCGTTTGAATACATCACCAACATTCACAAGGACCTGGTGCGGCGCGGCCTGCGCGACAAAGTGGATTTGCACTGGCTGTCCAACGAACGGACCGCGGGCGATTTTGGCGTGCGTGGCATTCAGGCCAAGTATCGGGGCAAAGTGCTGTCGAGCGAGGCGTTTATTTCGGCCGTTTTTAAAGAGTACAACATCACCTGGGAAGTGCAGAAAGGTGTGCACAAAATCGATGACCAGCGTATTTACTGGGAAGATTACGACGGCAATTATGGCGACACCACATACGACTTTTCCATGCTCATCCCCAAGTTTATGGGCATTCCGCTCAAGTACGTTGGTAAAGATGGCGAAGATGTGTCTGACCGGGTGGTGAACAAGGCGGGTTTTGTGAAGGTAGATGGCATTTACGACCTGCCCTACGACCGCCTGATGATGAACCCTACCGCCTGGCCGGAGCTGTACCAAAACCCGTATTACCACAACATTTTTGCCGCGGGCATCGCCTTTGCCCCACCAGGGCCTATTTCGATTCCACACGAAACCAAAAACGGCACACAAATTACGGCCGCTCCACCGCGCACTGGCATGGTCTCGGGCATCATCGGCCGGATTGTGGGCAAAAACATTGCAGATTTGGTGAAACACGGCCGTATGACCCACAGCGAACGCATGACAGAAATGGCCGCGGCGTGTATCGCCTCCATGGGCGACTCCCTTTGGGACGGCTCGGCAGCCACCATCATGATCTACCCGGTGGTGCCCGACTTCCGCCGCTACCCCAACGAAGAAGGGCGCGACTCCTTTGTGACCCACATGGAAATGGGGCTGGGCGGCGCCTGGATGAAGCGCCTGATCCACACTACCTTTATGCACAAGCTCCAGGGACGCGTGGGCTGGAAAATGATTCCTGAATAAATTTGGAGGGCAAACTTATGAGCGAAGAAAAAAAAGAAACGGCCGAACCGTTTGAAATTACCAACCAGGATCGTTTCTGGATGAACAACAAGCTGTTTCAGCTCTGGCGGTTTATTGTGCTCAACCTGAAAATCCTGAAAGCGGTGGATCACAGCAAACGTTCGTAACGGCCGTTCCACCAACCCCTTCCTCTTTTTTTGTCGTCAGCCCGGTTGTTGACTGCTATACTCCACAACCACTTGATAAGAAGTTTTAAGAGGAAGGAGAAAACTATGAAAATCAATTGGAAGTTGTCGAGTTTGCTGTTTTTGCTCTTCGTCGCCCTGCTGTTGGCCGCCTGTGGTTCTGGGGGAGACGAACCGGCAGCAGACACTGAAACCAGCACAGAAACGGAGGAAACGGCCGTTGAAGACGCCGAAACTGCCGACGAGAAAATGACCATCGTCCTGGTGGAAAACGCCTGGTCCGCCTCCGAGCTGAACGTGGCCGTGGCCCAAATCCTGCTGGAAGATGAGCTGGGCTACCCCGTCGAAATCATCTCGCTGGATGAAAACGCCCAATGGCCCGCGCTGGCCTCCGGCGATGCGCATGCCAGCCTGGAAGTGTGGCCCTCCGGCCATGCCGCTAACGTGGAAGAGTACATTGAGGGGGCGGGCACCGTGGAAAACGGCGGGCTGCTTGGCCCCGTGGGCCGCATCGGCTGGTATATGCCCAGCTACTTGCTGGATGAAAACCCCGAACTGGCCACCTGGGAAGGGTTTACCAGCGATGAAGCCGCCGCGCTTTTTGCCACGGCCGAAACCGGCGACCAGGGCCAATTCCTGGGCGGCGACCCCAGCTTTGTCCAGTATGACGGCGACATCATCAACAACCTGGGCATGCCGTTTGAGGTCGTTTTTGCCGGTTCCGAAGAAGCGATCCTGGCCCAGCTGGATACTGCCTACAGCCGCGAAGAACCGGTGCTGTTCTACTTCTGGACGCCACATTCCATCCACGCCAAGTATGACCTGGCTCGCGTGGAGCTGCCTGAATACAGCGATGAGTGCTATGCCGAAGCCGACTCTGGCGGCGTGGACTGCGACTATCCAGGTGATGATCTGTTTAAAATCTTCTGGTCCGGCCTGGCCGAAGCCGCTCCGGATGCCCACACGCTGCTGTCCAACATGAGCTACAGCACTGAAGACCAGATTGAGATGATTGCGGCGGTGGAAATCGAAGGCCAGTCGGTGGAAGAAGCGGCCCAGGCCTGGGTGGACGCCAACGAGGACGTCTGGCGCACCTGGCTGCCGTAAAAATTTGGCTTGAACAGTTTGCTTTTTTGCGGACAATTGAGTTGTTTACAAAGCGGGTTGATGCTCTGGCAAAAACCCGCTTTTTTTGTTGGGATGCACAGCCACGGAGGGCGCAGAGATTTTAGAGATTTGAATTTCTCTTTTTCCTCGGTGCTCGCTGTGGCAAAAAGCCAGGATGCGTATTTTTGATGACAGCGGAGCAACAAGCAGCAGGAGATTCTTCCGGTTCGGCGCGGTGGATGGGGTGGGTAACGGCCGTTCTGGCCGCACTCATGACCTTCTTCCTCATCATGCCGCTGGTGGGGTTGGTGTGGCGTGCCCTGACCTTGCCAGGAACGGCCGTTCTGGACCAAAACAGCATCAGCGCCGCTATTTTGCTCAGCCTGACAACCACCGCCATCAGCGTGCTGCTCATCATCCTGCTGGGGACGCCGCTGGCGTACTACCTGGCGCGTTATCCGCTGCGCTTCAAGCGGCTGCTCACCATCTTCATCGAGCTGCCGATTGTGATGCCGCCAGTGGTGGCCGGGCTGGGCTTGCTGGCCGTTTTTGGCCGCCGGGGGCTGATTGGCCTGCCGCTGGCGCAGCTGGGAATAACGATTACGTTTTCGGGAACGGCCGTTGTCCTGGCCCAGGTGTTTGTCGCCTCCCCCTTCTACATTCGTGCCGCCCAGAGCCGCTTTGCCGCGCTGCCCCGCGAATACGAAGACGCGGCAGCGGTGGACGGCGCCAACCGGTGGCAGACGTTCCGCCACATCATGCTGCCCTTCAGCCGCAACGGGCTGCTGGCCGGGCTGATTCTCAGCTGGGCACGCGCCCTGGGGGAGTTTGGCGCCACGATTTTGTTTGCCGGAAACCTGCAAGGACGCACCCAGACGATGCCGCTGTTGGTTTATACTTCGCTGGAGCGCGATTTGCGCATCACCTTCATCACCGCGCTCATCCTGCTGGGGATGGCGGTGGTGGCCTTTGGCATCACTCGCTGGCTAACGGGGCTGGATGCCCACGACCGGTAATCCGTTATCGGTATTCGGTAATCCGTTTACCGACCACCGGTTACCGGTTACCGTTCACCGACGTCCGTGCCGCCCCCGCCAGCAGCAATCGATCAATCACCACCGCCAGAATCACAATCGCCAGGCCCGCCTCGATGCCCTGGCCGAGCTGGTTACGCGCCAAGCCGTTGACCGCTTCCAGGCCCAGCCCTGCTCCGCCAACCATCCCGGCAATAACCACCATGGCCAGGACCATCATCACCGTCTGGTTGACACCGGCCATGATGGACGGCAGCGCCAGGGGAAGCTGCACTTTGAGCAGCAGCTGGCGGCCAGTGGAGCCAAACGCCTGGGCCGCCTCCACCGCTTCCGGGCTGGCCTGGCGAATGCCCAAATTGGTCAGGCGGATGGCCGGGGGCAGGGCGTAGAGCACTGAGGCCATAATGCCCGGCACGCGCCCCACGTTAAACAGCATCACCACCGGCACCAGGTAAACGAAGGTGGGGATGGTCTGTAAAAAGTCGAGGATGGGGCGCAAAACGGCGGCCACACCATCCCGTTTTGCCGCCCAAACGCCCAGCGGAATGGCGATGAGCAGCGAGAAGAAGACGGCGACAATCACCTGGCTCAGCGTTACCATGGCCAGCTCCCACATGCCCAGCAGGCCAATACCAAGCAGCACCACCGCGCCGCCCACGGCCAATCGCCAGCCAGACAACCAGTAGCCCGCCAGCCCCACCAACAAGATGATCACCGGCCAGGAAAGCTGCTCCTGCAGGAGCCGGTCCAGCGGATCAAGCAGCTGGATGATGATGAAGTTGCTCAACGGCCGTGTGCCCACCAGAAACGGCCCCAGCTCAAACTCAAACAAGTTGTCGCGCACCCAGATGACGGCCGTATCCACTGGTTCCTGAATCCCCAGCCGCCAATCTGCAGGGAACGTGGCCCAGCCGAGAGCACGCCCCAACCAGAGCAGCGTCCCGAGCAGCAGCAGGCTGGCCAGCAGGTAAGCATGCCGCATCACAAACGCCGAGCGGCTGAGGCTGGCCAATCGATCCAACATACGGCCGCTGCTGGTATACAGCCAATCCAGCCCGGCTTCCAGCCGCGTGATGAGCCGGTTGGTTTGCCAGGATTTGGGGAAGAGACGGCCGTTTTCCACCGCAGCTCCCGTGCGATTGCGCACGGCAATGGCCTCGCTGAGCCTGTCTAGCAGCACGGCCAAAAACACAATCGCCAACCCGGCTTCCAGCGCCAGCCCCACATCCAGGCCGCGCAGGGCATCCAGCACCACCTTGCCCAGGCCGCCCGCGCCAATCAGCGCCGCAATCACCACAATGCCCAGGGCCATCATGATCGTCTGGTTGACCCCGGCCATGATGGTGGGCAGAGCCAGGGGCAGCTGCACCTTGAATAAGATCTGGCGCGGCGTGGCGCCAAAGGCGCGAGCTGCTTCCACCGTCTCCCGGTCAACTTCCCGAATACCCAGGGTGGTAAGGCGGATGGCGGGCGGTAGGGCGTAGATGATCGTGGCGATGGCGCTGGGCACACGGGCAAAGCCAAAAAAGAGCACCATCGGAATCAGGTAGACAAAGGAAGGCATTGTTTGCATGGCGTCGAGGAACGGCCGTAACCTGCGTTCTACCTTTGCATTGCGCGCTGCCCAAATGCCCAGCGGAATGCCAATTAGCAGGGAAATAAGCACGGAGACGGTCATCAAGGCCAGGGTTTGCATGCTTTGCGACCACAGCCCCACCAGGCCCATGAAGAGCAGGCAGAAGCTGGTGAGCAGCGCCAGCCGAAGATTGCCCGCTTTTTGTGCAGTTAGAAAAACGGCCGCCAGCAGCACCGGCCAGGGCAGCCAGAGCAAAAACGCTTCGGCGCGGCGCAGGGCAAAATCAATGGCGTCGCTGATCGGTTCAAAAAAGTAGAGGAAGATGGGGTGAGTGGTCTGGTTGCGAATGGACCACTGCTTGAAGGTATCCAGCGGCTCGCGCAGCTGCACGTCCCACGCCTCGGGGAAGAGGCTGAGGTCGGTCAGCCAATGGTGCACCAGCAGCAGCGCCACCAGCAAAACGAGGCCGAGGAGGAGGTACGGCCGTTTGTTTTTAACGGTTCGACTCATGAATAATTACCCAAATTCTTGGGTAATTAGGTAATCAGGTAACTTTTTTGATCAATTACTTAATTACTCAATTACCCTCTGTCAATGCCTGCAAGACGGCCGTTCTATCCACCATGCCAATCACACAGCCTTCATCATCTAAAACGGCGAGGGCATCGGGGGAAACGGCCGTTAGCCCGATGAGCTTCTCCAGCGTCGTGTCCGCGTGAACCGACACGTGGCCACCGTCGGAATCGGCGGCGGCAACCGTCATGATCGTTTTGGCGGTGAGGATTTTCACGCGCGGTACATCGCGGGTGAATTCGCGCACGTAGTCGTTTACCGGGTGGGCCACAATCTCTTCCGGCCTGCCCAGCTGCACAATCTCGCCGTCCTTCATGATGGCGATGTGGTGGCCCAGCTTGATCGCCTCCAAAAAGTCGTGGGTGATAAACACCAGCGTCTTGTTGAGCGTTTTTTGCAGCCGCAGCAGCTCATCCTGCATCTCCCGGCGGATGAGCGGGTCCAGGGCGCTGAACGGCTCGTCGCACAGCAAAATTTCTGGATCGACGGCCAGGGCACGGGCCAGGCCTACCCGCTGCTGCATGCCACCGCTGAGCTCGTGCGGGTAATGTTTCTCCCAGCCCTTCAGCCCCACCATCTCCAACACCTGCCGCGCGTGATCGTGGCGCGGCTCCTTTTTGATGCCCTGCACTTCCAGGCCGTAGCTGACATTGTCTAAAATGGTGCGATGGGGGAAGAGGCCAAAGCGCTGGAACACCATGCTCATCTTGTGGCGGCGCAGTTCACGCAGCTGGGCGGCGTCAAAATTCACCACGTTCTGCCCGTCCACGATGATTTCGCCTTCGGTTGGCTCGACGAGCCGCGACAGGCAGCGAATGAGCGTTGATTTGCCGCTGCCGGAAAGGCCCATCACCACAAAAATCTCCCCTGGCCGCACGTCAAACGACACATCGCGCACGGCAATAACGTGCCCCGTCTGCGCCAAAATCTCCCCGCGTGACAATCCCTGGTTGAGCAACGGCCGTACCACGCCCGGATTTGGCCCAAAAATCTTCCATACCTTGCGGCAGGAGATAGTGAATTGTGTTTCACTTTTCACTTTTCACCTTTTACCCAAAGAATCCACAATTTAAACAGGCTCTTCCTCATCGGCTGCCTCAGCAAAGTTTCTTTAGTGTACCTGCCTTGCCTTAATTTGCCATCGTTCAGGTTGTGCCAAAACGGGGAGGCTATATAATTTTCGTATCGATTGAGATGGCGAGGTAATGCAAGTTAAAAGTAAAAGGTAAAAAGTGATAAACTGCTGCTGGCAAAATTGCCCCCTCGCCCATTTGCATACAGGCTGACAATCATGTTTCTCAAAACCCTGCGAATTACATGCCGTTTCATTTTGCGACTCATTGCCCGGTTAGATCTTTATGGCATGGAGCGTATTCCGGCCAGCGGTGGCTGCCTGGCCGTGAGCAACCATCTGGGGCGGTTGGATGCCATCCTGGCCATCGTGCTGTCCGACCGGGACGACGTCATTTTGATGATTGCCGAAAAGTACCGGGTGTACCGGTTCTGGCGTTGGATGGTGGCTAAACTCGATGCCCTCTGGCTGGACCGGCACAACCCCGATTTCCGGGCCTTGCGTGAAGTGCAAAGGCGGCTGAAGGCGGGCGGCATTGTGGCCCTCGCCCCGGAAGGCACCCGCAGCCCCACCGCCCAGATGCAGCCGGGCAAGCTGGGGGCGACGTATCTGGCGGCCAAAACCGGCGTGCCCATCCTCCCTATGGCCATCACCGGCACGGAAGACAGGGAGGTCTACCGGCGGTTGAAGCGGTTCAGGCGGCTGCACATCACCATTCGCGTGGGGGAACCGTTTTTCTTGCCGCTTATGCCGCGGCAGGAGCGGGATGAATTTTTGCAGCAAAACACCGATGAGATGATGTGCCGCGTTGCTGCTCTGCTGCCGCCGAAATACCGCGGTGTTTATGCGGATCATCCGTGCCTGCAAGCGTTACTAAACGGGAAGCCAACTGTAGTTGAAAAGGAGATTGGAGATTAGAGATTAGAGATTGCGAGAGACAGATAATCTCCAATCTCTAATCCCCAATCTCCTGCCAAATGCGCATTGCAATGGTTGGGCCGTTTGGCCTGCACCCCAACAAAACGATGGCCAGCCGGGCGCTGGGGTTGGCACGGCCGTTTACTCAGCAAGGTCACGCCGTCAAGCTCTTCATGCCCCCCTGGCAAACTCCCGAAGAAGCAAACAAAAGCTGGCAGGTTGATGGCGTTGAACTGCGTTATGTGCCGCTGCGCGGCGGCGTGTTGGGCATCACCCGGCGGCTGGTACGCGAGGTGATTGCCTGGCAGCCAGACGTGGTGCACTGCTTCAAGCCCAAGGCGTACAGCGGACTGGTGGCCTGGTGGCTGTGGCAGTTCCACCGCAGCCGCCTGCGCCTCATCATGGACACGGATGATTGGGAAGGCTGGGGCGGTTGGAATGAGCTGGCGCCGTACACACCGTGGCAAAAGCGCTTTTTTGCCTGGCAGGAGCAGTGGGGCATGCGCCACTGCCATACCCTCACCGTCGCCAGCCGCGCCCTGCAAACCCTGGCCTGGAGTATGGGCCTGCCGCCGGAGCGGGTGGTTTATATCCCTAACGGTCCCGGCATTTCACCCCTTCACCCCTTCACCCCTTCACCGTCATCACAAACACAACCCACATTGCTAATTTACAGCCGGTTGTTTGAGTTTGATACGGGGCGGTTGGTAGCGATTTTGCGCGGGGTGAAGACGGCCGTTCCTCACCTGCGTATTCTCATGGTCGGGGCTGGTCTGTATGAGGTGGATGCGGCCAGCTTCCGCCAGCAGGCCGAGGCGGCGGGCATTTGGGAGGCCATCGACGATGCGGGCTGGGTGGAGCCGGAGCAGCTGCCTGCGCTGCTGGCCCAGGCGCACGTAGGTGTTTATCTGATGGAAGACACGCTGCTCAACCGCACCAAGTGCCCCGTCAAGCTGGCAGACATGCTGGCCGTGGGTGTGCCCGTCGTGGCCGAGGCGGTGGGGCAGGTGGGGGAGTATGTGGTAAACGGCCGTAGCGGCATCACATTGCCCACCGGCGACATTACCGGCATCACCAACAAACTCATTGATATTTTGCAGGACTCCGCTAAACAAGCCGCACTTGCCACCGGCGCCAAAGATCACATCGCCGAAAACTTCAGTTGGGAGCACTTAGCTGCACGCCTGCTTCCCGTCTACAAATATTAATGCCCGACAAGTATTCAGTTAACGTTCCTTAAAGATCGACCCACGTCAGAAATTCATCGTTTACACTGAGCTGGATGGTTTTGTTTTTCAGGGCATACCCTGCAACCATTCACCTCATTTAACTCCACGCCCTGTCCCACCAAATTAGGCCACAAAACACCATCCACTGTTGTGGTCACGAACCATACCTGAAGGAGTAAACCGAATGAAGAAGTTAAGACGAATTGTTATAGGCCTGATCCTTTTGGTGCTAACGGCCGTATTCACCAGCCCCGCTCTTGCCCAACGCTATCCAGAAGTGATTCCCCTGCCCAACGGCTTCCAGCCGGAAGGCATTGTTGTGGGCAAGGGCAATACGGCCTACGTCGGCTCGCTGGCGGATGGCGACATTTACCGGGTGAACCTGGTAACCGGCGCGGGCGAGGTGTTTATTGAGGGTCCCGGCACGTCTGCCGTGGGGCTGTCGTTTGATGACCGGACTGGCTACCTGTTTGTGTCTGGGGGGGCGAACGGTGACGGCCGTATCTACGACACCCGCACCGGCAATCTGATCGCCGAATATGATTTCGGCGGCGGCTTCGTCAACGATGTCATCGTCACGCCGCGAGCCGCCTACTTCACCGATTCATTTATGCCGGTGCTGTACGTCGTGTCGTTGGATCCTTCTGGCCAGCCCGGTGCCTTCTCCACGCTGCCGCTCAGCGGCGATTTTGTCTTTGTGCCCGGCGGATTTAACAGCAACGGCATCGTGGCTACCCCCAACGGCCGTGGGCTCATCATTGTGCATTCCAGCCGGGGCGAGCTGTACTTTGTCGATCCGCAAACGGGTGAGGCTTCCCTGATTGATTTGGGCGGGGAAAACGTCAACAGCGGCGATGGCTTATTGCTCCTGGGCCATAGGCTGTACGTAGTGCAAAACTTCCTTAACCAGATTGCTGAATTCCAGCTGAACCGCGACTACTCGGCGGCACGGCTGCGAAACATCCTCACCGACGATGATTTTGACGTGCCCACAACGGTGGATAATTTGGGTAGACGACTCTATGCCGTCAACGCCCGCTTCGGCACGCCCCCCGGCCCCGATGTGGAATATGACATCGTTCTGGTAACGCCATAAATCAATCAGGTAGCAGTCACTTTTAAGTAGTCAGCAAAAAGTTTTCGTAAATAAAAACCTTTCAGCATGAGACAAATCGTTCTGAATGGTAAGCACCTTATCAACTGAATGAATCATTTCGGCAATCGTTTCGAACAAGTGGTTGGCACAGGCTTTGTCTTTCAGGTGCCGCCAAAACCGCTCAATCGGATTGAGGTCTGAACAGTAAGGCGGCAACCAGAAAACCGTTGCCTGATTTTCATAAAAGGCCAGCAGGGCCTCAGAGACATAGCTGTGATGGTAGGAAGCATTGTCCAAAACAATCACAACGGGGCGATCTGATGGAGCCGAAGCCATCAATAGTTGAATGAAGAGACAGAAGGATTGTGTGTTTTTCTTCTCGGCGGGCATGGTAATGACTGCATCAGTGCGCCAATTGTAAGCACCAAATAGGTGATGCCACTTGGCCGGGCCAGGGGCAGGTACCCGTTTCTGTCGCCCCCGCTTCATCCAACATTTGACCAGCTTACACAGCAGTCTCAGGGTCGTTTCGTCCACAAAGAATAGTTCGATTTCGGCTCGTTCAGCTTTTTTTTAGCATTTCCAGCGTGGCTTCAGCTCTGGCTTTGACCACTTTGTCCTGGAGTGGGTCCAATGTATGCTTCGGTCGTCGATAAACATACTCTTCTTCGGCCAAGATATTGAGGAAGGTGCGCTCGGTAACCCGCACGCCAGTTTCCTTTTCTAAATGGGCTATTAGCCGTTTGCTATCCCAAACTGTGAAGGCATACCCTAAATCGTGCGGGTCTTGTTCGATGACTTGGGCCAGTCGTTGCCGGTACTGCGCGTCAGCCGCTTGGGGACGACCAGAGCGGGGCCTGTCGGCTAACCCTTCTAGCCCTTCCGCTCGCCACCGCTGATGCCAATAGTAGACTTTACTCGGCTGTATCGACAGGAGTTCAGCGATTTCCTGCGGCTTTTGCCCTAAATGCAGCATCCGAATAATGGTTGCCCGTTGGCGAACGCGGAGGTCATCATGGTTTTTGATGGCTTGTTCGATTATCGCGAGTGATTCAGTTGTTAAAGTGTAGTCAATTTTTTTAGGCATCTCTCTATGATGCCACAATTATTAAATTCCGAAAACTTGTTTCGGTTTACTTATTAGGGCTTAAGAAAATAATCGGGTTACCCGGATAAATTCTTAATCTACAATAAAAGTGACTCTCACCTTTTTTTGTTAGTCCCAAACTCCCTCTTCCAACAGTTTGGTGATGCGCTCGTAGTAGGTTTTGTCCCGATTGGGCAGCTCGGGGGCGATTTTGGCGCCTTCGGCCCAGAAGTGGGCTTTGCCCCGCCCCATTTTCTGGCCTGCGCCGGTGTGCATGTCCAGGGCATAGTCGGGGATGGTGGGGCGCAGCGTGCCCGCGGCCACGCCGTGGCTCATCCAGTTGATCATCTCGTCGCTGGCGCGATCTTTTTGCGCCAGGCAGAGATAGCGTACGGCGTGTATGGCAAACAACTTGCGCTCGCCGACGCTGCGGTCGAAGCGGTCGAGCATCTGCACCAGGGCGTTGAGCAGCACCGGCGCTTGCGGATCGCCAAAGCCAATATCTTCTACGGAGATGACCATCAGCCGCTGCCACAGGTAATCTTCCAGGGCCGGGCTGGTGAGGACCATCTCGTAGGCCAGCAGGGCGGCATTTTCCGTGTTGCCGCGCCGGATCTCTTTTTGCAGGGCAGAGATGACATGGTCGGCCGGGAAGCCATGAATGGTAGTGACATTTTGCCAGGGATCGCGGGGTAAATCACTCATTTTTCCTCTCCTGAAAATTGATCCACAGATTGCACAGATGACACAGATTAAAATTCCATCTGTGCAATCTGTGTCATCTGTGGATGTAATTTTTGAGATAGTCTCGAATGATGGCGGCGTAGAGAACGGCCGTTTCCGCCAAACTCGCCACCGCCACCCACTCATCCGGGGCGTGGGCATTGCCGCCGCTGGGGCCAAAGCCGGGCAGCGTGGGAATGCCTGCACCGATGAGCATGTAGCCTTCGTTGGCCGGGCCGGCGCCGCGAATGGGCCACGGCCGACCAGTGATCGTCTGGGCGTGGCGCTGGGCCAGCTGCGCCAGCGGATGTTCGGCGGGGATGGCGGCGGCGGGCAGGCGGTTTTTCACCTGGATGCTCACCCGCAGGCCGGGCCGGTTGGCGCATGCGGCGTCGATGATGCTCTGCACAGCGTCCAGCACCATTTCCGGCGTCTGGCCGGGCATGAGGCGGCAGTCGATGACGGCCGTTGCCACCGCCGGTACCGTGCTCTCAAACTCGCCCCCATTAAACAGCGTGCCGGGTGTCATCGTAAAGCCGAGGTGGTTGAAAGCAGGATGTGGCTCGTAGGGCAATTTCATCTGTTCCAGCTGGAGCAAAATGGCCGCCAGCCCGGTGACGGCGTTGACGCCAACCTCGCCCCGGCTCCAGGCGTCGCTGCCGGAGTGCACGGCCGTTCCCTTTGCGTCCAACACCAGCCGCAGCAGCCCGCGATGTCCCACGCAGACAATATCGCTGGCGTAGGTGTAAATGGCCCCGTGTACGGGCAGATGCCCTTCATCCAGCAAATAGCGCACGCCCAACTCGCTGCTCGCGCCAGATTCCTCATCCACCACGCCCGCCAGGATAAGCGTGACCTCGTCCGCGTTGAGCTGACCCTGATCGCGCAGCAGCGCTAGGGTGTAGAGGCCGATGGCCAGGCCTGCTTTGTTGTCTGCCGTGCCGCGCCCGTAGAGACGGCCGTTCCTTACCACAGGTTTAAACGGCGGCGAGGTCCACAGGCTGGCATCACCAGCAGCAACGGTGTCCAGGTGGCCCACCAGGGCAAAACCGCGCGGGCCGCGGCCCCAGCGCACCAGGGCATTGGGCCGCAGCGATTCTTTGGCGATAAGACGGCCGTTCAGTCCCAACACCTCCGCCTCGGCCACAATGCGCTCAGCTACGGCTTGCTCCGGGTAACGGCCGTTCACCGACTTCAACCGCACCAATTCCTGCAAAAACGCCAGCAGCGGTGCTTCGTATTCCCCAACCCGGTTCCTTAAATCTTTCATTTTTTTTCCTCCACAGATGACACAGATTGCACAGATGGAATTTTAATCTGTGTAATCTGTGAAATCTGTGGTTTATTTCAGTCCTTGTTCCATGAGGGCGAAGAAGCGGTCGATGTCCAGTTCCAGGATGATGTTGGTGTTGGCGGTACGGCCGTTGCGCTGGCCCCAATCCGTTGTGGTCTGGCCGCGAGTGTACATGCCCGTCAGCTCCACAGAGACGTGCCGCACTTCCGCTTTCGTCACGATGTCTGGCTCCAGGGCCACGGCCATAGCCAGCGGGTCCGCGCCAAACATCATCGTGCGGCCCATGTATTGGCGAATGAACTCCAGCGTCTTGGCCGAAATATCTTTGTAAAAGCGGGATTTTGGCGTGTTCAGCGCGTGCCACTGCTGGATGACCTCATCCGGGATACCGTGGCGCATCGTCGCTTCCCAATCGATCAGCTCAATCAGCCCGCCGTACGCTTCCCATGCCTCAAACACCACGTGCGCCGCTTCCGGGTCGTGGTAAATGTTAAACTCGGCGGAGACGTTGCTGGTGTTGCCCTGGGCCGTCACCGCGCCGCCCATCACCACAAAACGCTTCAGCTTTTCCGGCAGCCTGGGGTCCAGCTTGAGGGCCACGGCGATATTGGTCAGGGGGCCAATGGCCACGAGCGTGTATTCGCCGGGGGCTTCGTTGGCCATACGCAGCAGCGCCAGCGAGGCGTGTTCGCTTTCGGCCTGGCGGGTTTTGGGCACAAAACCAACATCGCCCAGACCATCCTCCCCGTGAACATGCGCGGCGTCTTCCTGGAAGATGACCAGCGGCGTGGCGCAGCCCGCGTAGACGGGAATGTCTTGCCCGATCACCTCGACGAGGGTGAGGGCGTTGCGCACGGTGTGCTGCAAACCCACGTTTCCGCCCACGGCCAGAAGGGCAGCGATGGTGGCGTTGGGATGGGCGGCGGCCATCAGGATGGCTTCGGCGTCGTCCACGCCAGGGTCGGTATCGATGATCAGTTTTTCCATGAACGGTTCTCCTGTAAGGGATGGGACACTGATTTACACTGATAAACACTGGTATAAAAACCTGTGAAAATCAGTGTTCACCAGTGTCCTGTAATTTTTGAGCTAACTCGGCGTAGCTGGTTTCTAAATCGTGGCGGGCCTGGGGGTAGTTGATGGTTTGGAAACGGCCGTCTCTCAACAACCACTTCCCCGCCACCATCACATCCCGCACATGCATGCCGGAGACGGCGTAGACCAGCGCGGTGTACACATCCTGCCCGTTGCTGGGCGTCCAGCCGATTTCGTCCAGGTCCAGGGTGATGAGATCGGCCTGCTTGCCCGGTTCCAGCGAGCCGATTTTGTCAGCCAGGCCCAGCGCTTTTGCTCCGCCAAGGGTGGCCATGTGCAAAATGGTGCGGGTGGGCAGGGCGTTGGGCGTGTGATGGTGCAGGGCCATCAGCTTGCCCACAATTTGCATCTCTTTAAACATGTCGTAGCTGTTGTTGTTGGTCACGTTGTCGGTGCCCAGCGCCAGGTTGATGCCCGCTGCCAGCATACCGCAAGCGTCAGCCACTCCGGCGGCGTTGCGCATGGCGGAGGACGGGTTGATGGCGGCGCTGAACGGGGCGCTGGCCAGCAGTGGATAATCTGCTGGCGGTACGGTGAGGCAGTGAGCGGCCAGGATGGGGCGCTGGAGCATGCCCATTTTGGCTAGCTGCTGGATGGCGGTACGGCCGTACTTCGCCAAACAATACCGGTCTTCCTCGCCGCTCGTGCTGAGATGAATGTGGAAACCGGTGTTGAACTCAATCGCCAGGTCCAACTCGATGGCCATGGCCGCCTCGCTGTTGTCCACAAAAAAAGCGTGCGGCCCGACCCAGCCCTGAATCAGCGGGTCGTGGGCCACGGATTGCAGGAATTGGGTGGCGGCGTCCAGTTCGCGCTCACGGGCGACCGCCTCGCCCAGCTCCACCACGCCGTAGCCCAGCGCCGCTCGCAGCCCGCTCTGGCGCACGGCGGGCACAATCTGCTCCATCCAAAAATATTGGTCGGCAAAGGTGGTGGTGCCGGTGCGGATCATCTCGGCGCAGGAAACGAGTACGGCGGCGGGGATCATCTCCGGCGTCATCACCTCTTCCACGACGCGGATGGTGTGGTACCAGCCGTCGAAGTCGAACAGCGAATGCCCCTCGGCCAGCCCGCGGAAAAGGACCATGGGCGTGTGGGTGTGGGCGTTGACCAGCCCCGGCATGAGCAGCTTGTTGCCCAGATCCACGGCCGTTCCCGCAAAATCGTCCAGGAGTGAAGTGGTGATGGATTGGATACGGCCGTCCTCCACCAACAAATACCCCGGTTCAAAAATCGTATCCTGGGCATCCAAACAAACAATCTTGGCAGCTTTGAGTAATGTCTTCATGGTGAGGAATTTAGCCACAGATTTCACAGATTTTATGCCTTTAATCTGTGTCATCTGTGAAATCTGTGGATATATTTTTTAAGAAGTGTCTCCAGCTCGGCGCGGGTGGGCATGGCGGAGCTGGCACCGGGTTTGGTGGTGGCCAGGGCTCCAGCGGCGGCGCCCCAGCGGATCGCTTCGGCCAGCGGTTTGCCTTCGGACAAGGCCACGGCCAGACCCCCGTTAAACGCATCCCCCGCCGCCACGGTGTCGATGGATTTGACCACAAACGGCTCGACAAAAGCGGATTCAGTCGCCGATTGATAATAGACGCCTTGTGCACCGAGTTTGATGACGGCCGTAGCCACGCCACGTTCCCGCAAAATCTCGGCGGCCTGGGCAGCCTCCTCCCGGTTGGTGGGCCGAAAACCAACCAGCACCTCGGTTTCCAGCTCGTTGGGCGTCATGATGTGGCACAGCTGGTAGGCATGAGGCGGCAGCGGTTTGGCTGGCGCGGGATCAAAAATGACGGTGGCGCCCATTTCTCGCGCTGCTTTGGCGGCCGCCAACGACGTTTCCAGCGGACTTTCCATCTGCAGCAGCAGCACGTTGGCGGTAGTCAGAGCCGCCCGGCAGCGGGCCACTTCGCTGGCATCGTGAGCCATGTTGGCTCCAGAAATCACGATGATGGAATTTTCTGCCTGGTCGTCTACGCTGATGACCGCCAGGGCGGTACTGCTGTTTGGGTCCACGATCAGACCACTGAGGTCCACGGGCTCGTCAGCGGTCATCTCCAGCACGCCTTTGCCAAAGGCATCATCGCCAATGCGGCCCACGAACTGCGTCGGCGCGCCCAGCCGACCCGCAGCCATGGCCTGGTTGAAACCCTTGCCGCCCGGCACGGTGATAAACGAGCTGCCGAATAAAGTTTCGCCCGGCGCAGGCAGGCGGGGCACGTAGGTGGTGAGATCCATGTTGATACTGCCAAGAACAACAACAGCCATTTTCCCTCCATGAGTTATATCCACAGATTTCGCAGATTACACAGATTTTTTATGTGTGTCATACCCGCGAAGGCGGGTATCCATCTTTTTACCTAAGTGGATTCCCGCCTGCGCGGGAATGACACGCTAGCCAGTCCGCCAGGCTTCGCTGGTGTTGTGGCGGGGTAGGTCGCGTACCCGCAGGCCGCTTTTGGCGGGGTCTTCGTATTTGGCGAAAAACGCTTCCAGGCGTCCCATCAGTGCCTGGACGATGGGCTGCAAGTCGGCCCGGTCGAGCATGTTGTTCATTTCGCGCGGGTCGGCGGCCAGGTCAAACAGCTCGTGCGGGCCGTCTGGGTGGCGGTAGACCAACTTGTGGCGCGAGGTGCGGATCATGCGGACGCTGCCGTATTCGCCAAACTGCACGGCGCGCCAGTCGGGCATGGGCTGGTTGTGCAGCAGCGGTTGGTAGCTGCGGCCCACAAAATTTTTGTCCGGCGGGATGATGCCTGCCACATCTAAAATTGTCAGGAAGGTGTCCAGGTGATCGACAAATTCGCTGCGTGATGGCTGCCCGTACGGTGCACGGCCGTCATACCAGATCAACGGCACGCGAATTGATTCCTCCACCATGTTGAGCGGTAGGGTGCCGTTGCCCTTGCCCCAAATGCCGTGGTGGCCAGTGTTCAGCCCGTGGTCCGAGGTGTAAATGATGACCGTGTTTTCCAGCTGGCCTAAACTTTCCAGCTCGTCGATGAGGCGGGCAACGGCCGTATCAATCTCGGTCACCGCGGCGTAATAGTGGGCCAGGGCCTCACGCGGCTGATAGCGCGTCTCGTCGGTGGATTCCAGGTTTTGCACGCCGAAGGGGTAGGTCTCGTCCAGCGGTGTGTCGGCAAAGGTGCCGCCGCGGTAGGAGGCAACCAATCGTTCCGACTGCCCTTGCCACGGGCTGTGCGTGGCGTAGTAACTAACCGTCATGAAAAACGGCCGTTCACCAACCCCGGCGCGTAAAAACTGCACGGCCTGGTCGGTGATGTTGTGGCTGATGCGGCCGGGCAGGGTTTGGAAACGGCCGTTCACGCCATACCTGAATGGCCCCTCATGCGGAACCGGATAATCCCGCCCCAGGGAAAACCATTCGTCGTAGCCGGGCGCGGCGTGTTCATCTTGTCCCAGGTGCCACTTGCCAAAATGGCCCGTTTGGTAGTCTGCTTTGTGAAAAAGCTGGGCCAGCGTCGTCTCATCCGCCAGCCAGTTGATGTTGTTGACTTCGGGGTCGCCAGAGGCCAGGTAGTCGTGGATGCCGTGCTGGGAGGCCAGGCGCCCGGTGAGCAGGCAGGCTCGTGCCGGGGAGCAGACGGGCGTGGGCGTGAAGGCGTTGGCAAACTGCGTGCCGTTTGCAGCCAGGTAATCAACGTTGGGGGTGCGCAGTTCGCTGTTTCCGGCACAGCCCAGCGCCCAGTGGGCATGGTCATCAGTTAAGAAGAGGAGGATGTTTGGTGTTGGTGCCATTTTTTATGGTTTGCCACAGAGGTTACAGAGAGTGGAGAGAAAGAGTGTAACGCTCAGCGGCTGTTTGGAATAACGACAGATGGGTGGATAGCTCTGCCTACTTTCAGATATTATTATGCGGCAAGCAAAAAATTTTGACGAAAAGTGGGTTTATGTACACATCGCGTGAACTTTTACTGGCCGAACTGGATTTGCGTGGGCAGCAGGGATTTGACGCCCGCAAGTTGATGCAGCTGCGTACGGCCGTCACCCAGGCCCCGCTCTCCCCCACCAAAGCGGAACTATTCTGGCAGCAAATTGCCAATCTGCCCCCGCCCGCCGACTGGCCGTACGAGGAGCCGGATGAGTTGGCGGCGATTTGGCAAAGCTTGCCACAAAGTTGTGAGTCTGTTGAACTGCCGGGGGTAGTGGAAACGGCCGTTCCAACCAAAATCCACGGCGGGCTGCTGGGCCGTTTTGCCGGGATGATGCTGGGCAAACCGCTGGAAGGCACCTGGCCCGCCGCCCAAATCTGGCGCTACCTGGAATTGGCGGGTGCCTACCCGCTGCGCGACTACGTGCCGCGGCTGGAGCCGTTCCCCGACGGCTTCCCGCTGCCAAAATGGAGCCGCTGGCACGACACCACGTGGGGAAACATCACCCGCGTGGTGCAGGACGACGACGTGGAATACACTCTGGCGGCGCTGCTCATCTTGCAAGAATATGGTTTTGGGTTCACTTCGGCGGATGTGGGGCAGTTTTGGCTGGATCATTTTGCGTACGGCCGTATCTTCACCGCCGAGCGCGTGGTGTACCGGCATCTGGTCAATGGCGTTCCGGCAGAACAAGCTGGTGCTTTACATAATCCATACCGTGAATGGATCGGTGCACAGATTCGGGCGGACGTGTACGGCTACGTCTGCCCGGGCCAGCCGCGCCGGGCGGCGGCTTCGGCCTACAAAGATGCCGCACTGTCCCACCGGCGCAGCGGCATCTACGGCGCGATGTGGGTGGCGGCGATGGTAGCCGCGGCGTTTGTCCTGGACGAACCCGAGGCGATCATCCGCGCCGGGCTGGCCGAAATTCCGCCGCGCAGCCGCCTGCACGAGGCGGTGGACGCGGTGATTGGCTGGGTGAAGCAGGAGAGCGGTTGGGAAGAAGCGTTCCGCCAGATCACGCAGTATTGCCGCCGCTACAGCGCTGACGTGGGCGAAAACTGGATTCACACGATTCCCAACGCCTGCCTGGTGACATTGGGCCTGCTGTACGGTTCGGAAGATTTTTCGGCGGGGGTGGGAACGGCCGTTGCCTGCGGCTGGGACACGGACTGCAACGGCGCGACGGTTGGCTCCATCCTGGGTGTGATGCTGGGTGCGGAGAGTATTCCGGCTCACTGGGCCACTCCCCTGAATGATGAGATTGAGAGCTACCTGCCGGGGCAAAACGGCCGTGCCATCAGCGACCTTGCCCAGCAAATTCATGAATTGGCCCGCTCAAAAGAGAAATAGGGATTAGAGTGCCGTGTTCCAAAAATTTTTCGGAGGTGGCGTGACGGTTAGCCCAGAAAATTTAGCAGATAGGGGATGGGTGGGGAACGGCCGTTTCCGCCAACCGCTCGTCGCCTTAACCCTCAGCCTGGTGCTGGGGGTGCTGCTCATCCTGCCCACCGGGGAAAATCCGCTGGTGGTGTATGCCAGATGGTTTGTAGCCGGGTTCAGCTGCCGGGGCTGGGGCAGCCAGTGCGCCATCCTCACCGCGCTGCAATACGCCACGCCCCTGCTGCTCAGCGGCCTGGCCGCCATGGTGGCCTTTCGCGTCGGGCTGTTCAGCATTGGCCAGTTTGGGCAGATGATTATGGGCGCGGGCGTGGCGACGTTTCTGGCGGGGTCACTGGATTGGCCACCGGGGGTGCGGGGGTTGACGGCCGTCTTTTTGGGCATGGCTGCGGGCGGGCTGTGGAGCGCCATTCCCGGCTTTTTGCGTGCTTACCTGGGCATTCATGAAGTCATCACCACCATCATTTTGAATCCGCTGGCGGCAGCGGCCGTTGGTCCGTTTAGCTGGCAGCGCATTCCGCCAGAGATGCAGCTGACGCCGCTGGTGCCCACCACCAAGCTCACGGCCAGCCTGTTTATTGCCCTGCTGGTGGCCGGGTGGGTGTACCTCTACCTCTGGCGCACGAGCGGCGGCTTTGCCCTGCGCATGTCCGGCCAGGCGCAAAGTGTGGCCCGCTATGCCGGTATGCATCCTCGACGGGCGATTGTTTGGGGCATGGCGCTGAGCGGCGCGCTGGCCGGGCTGGCGGGTGCGCTGGAGGTGTTTGGCGTGCATTACCGTTTTGTCGCCAACTTTTCCAGCATCGACCAGTTTGATGGCATCATTGTGGCCTTGATGGGCCAGCTGCACCCGTTGGGCATTGCCCTATCGGCGCTGCTGCTGGGTGGCTTGCGTTTGGGCACGCTGACGGGGTTACAGTTGGAAACGGCCGTGCCCCGCGAACTGGGCAGCGCCATCATTGCCCTCACCATGCTTTTTCTGGCCATGCCCAGGCTGCTGTTCTGGCTCCGGGCCAAAGCATCGTGAAGTTCCTTGTGGCAAAATAGCGAATCCTGATATACTTTCCGCCGATGAGGCAAATCACAAAAGTAATTGCAAACACCCTCTAACTTTTGTGATTGCCTGAATGTAGGGTAACCTGGCACTTATGTTCCTTTACCTCAAGGAAAATCTAGAAACAGCTTGTAAGGATGCGTTGACAAATAACTTTTGCTAAGAAAACGTATCCGCAAGGTTTGCTCGTTGACCAAAGCCCCAAGTTGAAAACGCGCAAACTCTAAGCACCTTGCCTCAAAACATAGCTGATGAAAAAATCACCTCCCAATCGTCGTCGTTCAACCTACAAAAGGAAAAATCCTGCCTGTTGGCAGGTTTTTTATATTTCCTAGGTGGATACCTTCGGGAAGGTGTCTGCCACTTTTATATTTTCCGTTAGGAGGAAGAACCATGAAACGCACGATTTATTTACTGTTTTCTGTTATTCTGCTGGCCCTCTTTTTGGCGGCTTGCGGCGGGGGTGAAGAGGCCGAGGAATTTAGCTTTGCCCTGGTCTTACCCGGCCCGTTGGGCGATCGCTCCTTTGCCGACTCGGCCAACCGTGGGGCGGAACGGGCCATCGAAGAACTTGGCGTAAGCGGCAACGTCATCGAGACAACCGGTATCAGCGAGCATGAGGCGGCTATGCGCGGCGCTATCCAGGCGGGCAACGACATTGTTCTGCCCCTGGCGTTGGACGCCCAGCTGCTGCTCGACCTGGCGGCCGAATTCCCGGACCAAAAGTTCGGCGCCCCGTCTGACGTGTTTGCCGAAGAACTACCTGAAAACGTCGCGGCCTTCCAGATCAATGTGCATGAATCCAGCTTCCTGGTTGGCCTCATCGCCGGAAGCATGACCGAGACCAAAACCGTCGGTGCGGTTGTGGGTGGGGATGCACCGGGGTTGAACCAGTTCTTCTACGGCTATAAGCAAGGTGTGCTGGAAGTATGCCCCGACTGCGAAGTGCTGGTAGGCTACCTGGGTTTCGACTTCAACAACCCAACCCTGGGCCTGGAAACCGCTTTAGGCCAGTACGAACAAGGCGCGGACATTGTATACCAGGTGGCCGGTCGTTCTGGTGAAGGCGTTTTGGAAGCGGCCAAGCAAACGGGTAACTTCGCCATCGGCGTGGACTCCAACCAGGACTGGATTCAACCTGGTTCAGTGATTGTGTCCATGCTCAAGCGCGTGGACGTAACCACCTTCACCCTCATCGAATGGGCCAGGAACGACACCTTCCAGGGCGGTTTCAACGAGCTGGGCATGGCCGACGGTGCAGCAGGCATTTCCTGGGATGAAGGCTCCACCACCTTCGAAGAAGAAGGTCCGGCCGATATGGTGGCCAAGCTGCCAGCGGTTAAAGAAACGGTAGAAGAATACCGTCAACAAATTCTGGATGGCGACTACGAGGTGTGTGACGCTTTAAATCCCACGCCGGTTTGTGATCCGTTGATCAATTAACAGCCATCAGTCAATCGGTAATCGGTAAACGGTGAGCGGTAATGGGTTCACTGTACGCCAGGCGGTCGCGCAGCGACATTACCGATAACGGATAACCGATTACCGATTACTAAATTATGACAAACGCCGTCGAATTAAGAAACATCACCAAGTTTTTTCCTTCATCGAACGTGTTGGCCAACAACAACGTGAGCCTGGAGGTGCGCCAGGGTGAAGTGCACGCCCTGGTAGGTGAAAATGGCGCGGGCAAAACGACGCTCATGAACATCCTCTACGGGCTGCACCCGCCGGACAGCGGCCAGATTTTGGTCAACGGCGAGGAAGTGCAGGTAACACATCCCGACGACGCCATTCGCCTGGGCATTGGCATGGTGCACCAGCATTTTAAGCTGGTGCCGTCGTTTACGATTGCCGAAAACATCATGCTAGGCATGGAGCCGAACCGCTACGGCCTGCTGCAAAAGCGGGACGAAGCGGAGCAGGTGCGGGCTTTGGCCGCGCGGTTTGGGCTGCCGGTGGATCCCAATGCCCGCATTCGCGATTTGCCGGTAGGGATGCAGCAGCGGGTGGAGATTTTGAAGGCCTTGCAGCGAGAAGCACAGATTTTGATTTTGGATGAGCCAACGGCCGTACTCACCCCCCAGGAAGTCAAAGAACTTTTGGCTGTCGTGCGTAACCTGGCCGAACGCGGCCGTACCATCATCTTCATCACCCACAAGCTGGTGGAGGTGAAGGACGTGGCTGACCGGCTCAGCGTGATGCGCGGCGGCAGGATGATGGGCACCCGGGACGTGGCCACCACTACCATCCCGGAAATGGCCAGCATGATGGTTGGCCGTCCCGTGCTGCTGAACCTGGACAAACAGCCGGCCAGGCCCGGTGACGTCATTTTTGCCTGCGAAGATGTGACCGTGTCGGACGCCAGCGGCATTCCGGCGGTGCGCCATCTCTCGTTTGAGGTGCGGACGGGGGAGGTGCTGGGCATTGCTGGTGTAAGCGGCAACGGACAGACGGAGCTGGTGGAAGCGATCAGCGGCATGCGCCCCATTGACGGCGGGCGGCTGTGTTTTGCCGGGCAGCCCATCACCCATGAATCGGTGGGGCAGCGGCGCAACCGGGGCATAGCCCACATCCCCGAAGACCGCATCAAGATTGGGCTGAATTTGCAGACCAACCTGGATGAAAACCTGGTGGTAAGCCGCTACAAATGGCCGGAATTTAACCGGCTGGGCTTTTTGATTCGCAGCGCCATGGGGCGGTTTGCCGCCTCGTCGATCAAGCAGTTTTCCATTGCCGCGGCCCGGCCCGGTGGCGAGATTGCCACGCTGTCTGGCGGCAACCTGCAAAAAGTGGTGCTGGCCCGCGAGCTGGCAGGTAATCCCAGGTTTGTGATTGCCAACCAACCGACACGCGGCCTGGACGTTGGCAGCATCGAGTTTGTGCACCGGGCACTGATTGCGGCGCGGGATAGTGGTGCGGCCGTTCTCCTTGTGTCGGTCGAGCTGGATGAGATCATGTCGCTGAGTGACCGGGTGATTGTGCTGTACCGCGGCGAAATTGCCGGTGAAGTCGACCCGCAGACGGTGACTGAGGAAGAGATTGGGCTGCTGATGGGCGGCAGCAGATTGGTTCGTAATCCGTAATCCGTTATCGGTAAACGGTTTTACCGGACGCGCAGCGAAATTCCGATTACCGGTTACCGATTACCGAACACCGATTACCGAACACCAAGCTATGAACAATTACCAAAGACAACAACAACTAAACACCATCCTGGTGCCGATTTTGGCCATTTTGTCGGGGCTGCTGGTAGCGGCCGTTCTCATCTTGTTCACTGGTGAGTCGCCCATCGAGGCATTTGGGGAGCTGTTTCGGGCCGGTTTTGGCTGCCGGGCGATTGATCGCTGTGCCTTTCTCACCACGCTGGAGCGGGCCACACCGCTGATCTTGACAGGGCTTTCGGCCGTGGTCGCTTTTCGCTCGGGGATGTTTAGCATTGGCCAGGAAGGGCAGTTTGCCTTTGGTGCGCTGGTGGCGGCCTGGCTGGGCTTTGCCCTGGATTTGCCCGTGGTCATCCATGCGCTGGTCATTATGGCGGCGGCGATGGTGGTTGGCGGCATTTACGGCTGGATTCCCGGTGTGCTGAAGGTGAAGCTGCAAATCAACGAGGTGATCACCACGCTGGTGATGAACGAGATTGCCCTGCTCATTTTGGTCTACATGGTTAACTTCCCCCTGCGGGCGGACCGGGGCACCACAGCGTTTTCGCCGGTGATTGACGAGACGGCCAAGCTGGCCACCTTTTTGCCCGGTTCCAAGTGGGGCTGGGGCTTTGTAATTGCCATTGCCGCGGCGGTAATTGTCTACCTGTACCTGTGGCGCTCCACGGCCGGGTACGAGCAGCGCATGGCGGGCCAGTCGTCGTTGTTTGCCCTGTTTGGCGGCATTCGCAACGACCAGGCAGCGCTGCGCGGCATGTTCATCAGTGGCGCGATTGCCGGGTTGGCCGGGGCGATTGAGGTGCTCGGCGTGCACTATCGCATCAACCAGGAATTTTCAGTAGGGCTGGGCTTTGATGGCCTGTCGGTGGCGATTTTGGGGCAGGTGCACCCGCTGGGTGCGGTACTGGTGGCGATCTTGTTTGCCGGGGTGCGCCTGGGGGCGCAGCTGGGTTTGCAGATCAACATGGGCATCCCGCGTGAGCTGGGCGGCTCGGTGATTGCCTTCATGATTTTGTTTGTGGCCGCCGAGCAGTTTTACCGGAACAACATTGCCGGGGTGCGGGATCGGATTGACCGGTGGCGGGGGCGGAAAACGGCCGTCGAACTCGCCGTCGAGGAGAACAAATAATGGAAGATGGCGTTTTTACCATTGCCTTGTTAAGCAGCGGGCTGCGCCTGGCGACACCCATCATCCTGGCGGCGCTGGGCGGAGCGATTTGCAGCCGGGCGGGTGTGTTGAACCTGGCCCTGGAAGCCAAGATGCTGCTGGGGGCGTTTGTGGCCATCGTGATGGCTTTCTTTTTGGGCAATACCTACCTTGGCATCCTGGTGGCGGTCGCTTTTGGTGGCATGCTGGGCCTGATGTTTGCCATGCTGTATCTGAAGTACAAGGTGAACCTCATCATTCTGGCGCTGGCGATGAATCTGCTGATTTTGGAATTGACGGTGTATTTTATGCGGGTGTTGTTTGGCAACGTCGGTTCGTGGGCCGACCCAAGCATCCAGCGTCTGCCCGACTTTGAACTGCCGATCATTGCCAGCATTCCGGTCATCGGCGACATTTTTAGCGGCTACAACTTCATTGTGTACTTCAGCTGGTTTGCGGCGATTGCCGGGTACGTGATTATGTTCCACACGAAATTCGGCCGTCACCTGCGGGCCGTGGGTGAAAACAAGGAAGCGGCCGAAACGCTGGGCATCAACGTGCGCCGCGTGCAGATTACGGCGCTGGTGATTGCCGGTATGCTGTGCGCCCTGGGCGGCGCGTTCCTCTCGGTGGGCCACCTGACTCTGTTTACGCGCAACATGACAAACGGCCGTGGTTGGGTGGGCGTCACGGCGGCTATTTTTGGCTTTCAACATCCCATCGGCGTGCTGCTGACCGGCTCCTTTTTTGGCTTTGCCGAGGCGTTTGCCGTGCGCATCCAAAACGTCAGCGATTTGCCGCCGAACCTGGTGCAGCTGCTGCCGCAGTTTGCCACGCTGGCGGCGCTCATTTTGGTGGCGCTGCGCGAGAAGGGGCAGCTGTGGCTCAACCGCCGCCGCTTCCGCCAGCAGCTGGCGCGCGGGGAGATGCGATCGACGGTAGCGGGGGATTGACGGTTATCGGTGAACGGTTATCGGTAATCGGTAAGACCGTTTACGGATTACCGATTACGGATTACGGAAAACATGGATCGGACGAATTGGTGGGAAAAATTGGAGCCTGAGCAAACGGCACTGCTCAACGAGGTGTGGATTCCGGTGGGGGTGCCGGGGTATGCGGGGATGGCTAAGGCGCCGTGGCGGGAGGTGCTGGACGGCCGTTTCGGACCGCAAAACTGGCGCATTCAGTACATCGTGCGGGGGAAAAGCGTTCCTTTTAGCGAAGCCATTCAAGAGTACGAGGCGGCCTACCGGCACTTTTTGCGCGGGAATCCGGCGTTGGTGCGCTTTTTAACGGCCGTCTGCGGCAACGTCTACGATGATAACATCACCAACGTGTACGACGCCGACTACGAGCAGCCCCACACGGCGATGAACCATTACCAGGACATCTCGGTGCGGCGGGTGATTGCCGAGCTGGTTGAGGATGAGGAATGGCCAGATGTGGCGGATACGGCTGTTACTCCCACCGATCTCATTGACTTGACCGATGGCCAGACCCACCATCTGCCCCGCGCCCGGGGCTTTCGCGGCTGTTACCTGCTGCAAATCCGCGATCCGCTCTCGCCCGGCTTTTGCCTGAATCCAGCGGTAGTGCCGGTGCACGATCCCGCACTCATCACCAGTCTGCCCAACCATGAAGGCTGGTTCCACAAAGAAGGCTGCGCTCATCTCTCTGTGGAGGCGTTCTGGCAAATGAGCAAAGTCATCGAGGTTCGCTACGGCCGCTTTTTGGCATTAGGGCCAGAGCGGGTCAACCCGCTGGCTGGTTTGTGAGGATTTTTAACGCAAAGGCGCAAAGAGGCAAAGAGAGAAAAGGAAAAAAAGCCTTTGCCCCTTCATTTTCTTGGCGTTCTTTGCGTCAAATTCTGAGTGGAGAAAGATGTCTGAAGAGTCCACGATTTTGCTGGGGGCGGCCAGTTTGGATATTTATAAGGCAGACGGCCGTATCCTGCCCGGCGGTGGCTGCCTGAACATGGCCTATCACTGGCGGCAGCTCGGTTTGCCGCATCTGTTCCTCACTCGCATTGGTCTAGATGGCGCGCCGGTTTTCCACGATTTTTTCCGGCAGCACCAGATTGCTTACTTGCCGGAGAGTTTGGTGGGCAACGGCCGTACTTCCTCTATCGACATCGCCGTTTTGCCCGGCGGACAAATCTACATGGACAACTTTGTCGAAGGTGTGCTGGCCGATTTTAGGCTGACACCCTCCGAGGAAGCACTGGTGGCCCAGGCTGAGCGGGTTCACGCCGTGCTGGTGGACAGTGTGGCGCGGGAGGTGCATCGATTGGCCGGGCGGGGGATGTGGCAGCGGCCGTTCCTCTCCGCCGACTTCCTCGATTTTCGCCACTTTACCCTGGAACAGTTTGCCACCATCATGCCGCTGGTCGATTTAGGCTTCATCGGCTGGCCGGGGGCGCTGGACGACCCGCTGCTGCCTCGCCTGCGGCAAATCGTCTTTGACCTGGGCAGGCTGCTGGTGGTGACGTTGGGCTCGCGCGGGGTGTGGGTGTGGGACGGCCGTTCCCAACCCCAAGCGCACGTTTTCCCCGTCGAGGCTGTACCGGTGCAGGGCAGCACGGTTGGCTGTGGCGATGCGTTTATTGCTTACTTTTTGGCTGAATTTTGGCGTGGTGGCAGCTTAGAAGCAGCAGTGGCGCAGGGCAAACTGGGTGGAAAGATGGCGACGGCGTGGCAACGGCCGCTGCCCGATGCCGCGTACAAAACAATGCGTCTTCGGGAATTCAGAAGTTGACAATCCGTGAAGCGTGAAACGTGAAACGTGATGTCTCCAGTCACGTTTCACGCTAAAATGGTTGATGGTTAATGATAATTTTTGACACGGACATGGGCCTGGGCACGCCGGGCGCGGAAATTGACGACGGGGCGGCGCTGATCTTTTTGCTGCGGGCGATGGGGGAACGAGTAACGGCCGTTACCACCACGCACGGCAACACCACGGTCGAAAATGCCGTCCACAACAGCCGCCGCCTGCTGGCTTATCTGGAGCGGACCGATGTGCCGCTGGGGCGCGGGGCCGCGCAAGGCCTGATCGAAGAAAAAGCGTGGTTTGCCGACTGGCAATCAGTCTACGGCCACACCCCGCCCTGGCCCGATGAATCACCGCTGCCGCTGGCCGCCAACCTGATCATCGACACCGTGCGAGCCAATCCGGAGCAGGTGACGCTGATTGCTGTGGGTCCGCTAACCAACCTGGCGCTGGCCGTGCGGCTGGCGCCGGACATCGTGCCGCTGGTGCGCCAGGTGGTGACCATGGGCGGTTCGCTGGCCAGCGAACCAGAGCCGGAATTCAACGCTCGCTGCGATCCTGAAGCGGGCCACGTTGTGCTCAACGCTGGCTGGTCCCTGCGCCTCATCGACCTGGAGATCACCACTCAGGTGCCGTTCACCCGCGCCGATTTTGCGCAGCTGCCGGGCAGCCATCCGGCCCTGGCGCTGTTGAAAAGCCAGTCGGCCGGTTGGATCGACCGGATGGAGAGCATGGATTGGGGCCACGACAGCTGCGCCCTGCATGATGCCCTGGCGGTAGCGGCCGTTTTGGATGACAGCTTATTTACGTGGCAGGAAACGGCCGTCTCCGTCACGCTGCATCCACAAAACCAGCGCGGCATCACCCGGGCGGTGCCGCAAGAGGGGAGTTTGGTGGAAACGGCCGTGTCGGTAGATGTTGAGCGCTGCCATGAATTGATTTGGCATTATTTGGCAATTGAGTAATTGGGTAATTGGCGAGGCTATAATTCGTGAAAATCCGTGTTAATTCGTGGCAAAAAAGATTCAATGATGTCTAAACGCTATCCCATACCCGCAGCCGAGACGCGGGCGGAAATTGAGGTGAAAAATTCGCGGTTTGTGGCTACGGCCGTTCCCGCCTTCACCGTCGAGCAAGCCAGGGAATTTATCGCCCGCATCAAGGCCGAGTTTAGCGACGCCACGCACAACGTGCCCGCCTTCCTGGTGGGTTTCGGCAACAGCGTCACCGCCCACTGCAACGACGACGGCGAGCCATCCGGCACGGCGGGGCGGCCGATTTTGGCGGTGCTGCAAGGCAGCGGTCTGGGCGATATTGCCGTGGTGGTGACGCGGTACTACGGCGGCACCAAGCTGGGCACCGGCGGCCTGGTGCGTGCCTATGGCGATGCCACCAAGGCGGTGCTGGACATCCTGCCCCGCGCCGAAAAGGTGCCCACACACACGGTGATGCTGGCGCTGCCCTACAATTTGCTGGAGCGGGTGCGATTGTTAGTGGGAGAATGGAACGGCCGTATCCTCGAAGAAGAATTTGCCGCCGACATCACCATGACGATGCAGTTCACCGTGGCCCGGTTTCCTGGCTTTCAAGACGCCTTGCGCGAACTCTCCCACGGTTCCCTGGCGGCCGAGATCGTGGAAACCAACGAAGACACCATCATGCCCCTGGATGCCTTTGCCGATGACGAGGGTACTTAAGCCAGATTCTGCTTCTGCCACACATTATGTCACCAGCCTCATAAGCAATTCTTAATCTAAGATGAAATCTTCATAAGTTGCCACCGTAATGGCACATTTGTCATCTTGACTTTGGTAACGCAAAACGTGTATGCTGGCAGCACGTTACGAATGGCCATTTCGGAGACGACTTTTATAGAAAAGTTTCATTGAGTCAGAAAGGAGGTTTTTATCGTTTTGGAATACCTTACGGAAACTCACTGGCTGGCTGGAAACTGCACCAAATAGGGCTAATATGCAGAGGGAAAGCAGAGCCGACACAACTAGTGAAAATGGTTACGGCCGTTTCTAGTTAGCCACTATTTTATTCACCCACATACAGTAAATACCTAGCGAGTCTGAATTCCAGGCTCGCTTTTTTTATTGCCAATCTCCAATCTCTAATTACCCAATTGCCGAGTTGCCTAATTACCTGACCGCTGCACGCAAAACTTCAACGGGATGCAATACCTGCCGCCCGGCACCGTGTCTGATCTGCTGGCGGCAGCTCACGCCGGGGGCGACCAAAAGCGTTTCTGGCGCGGCGGCGCGCATGGCGGGCAGCAGGCGGCGCTCCGCCATCTTGAGCGAGATGTCGTAATGCTCCGCTTCATAGCCAAAGGAACCAGCCATGCCGCAGCAGCTGCTGTCTACCTCCTCCAGTGTGTAATTAGGCGGCAGGGTCAGGGCGCGGTGGGCCGGTTTGGTGCCGATGAGCGCCTTTTGGTGGCAGTGGCCATGCAGCACCAGATGGCGCTTTTCGTCGGTGAAATTCAGGCTGAGTTTGCCGCTGTCGGCCAGTTCGGCAATAAACTCCTCAAAGCTGCGGCACTGTCCGGCGACCAGGGCCACGCGCCCATCGTTGGGCAGCAGCGAGTTGTAGTCGTCGGTGATGGCGGAGAGGTCGCTGGGTTCCAAGAAAATAATCAGCAGCCCTTGTTCGGCCAGCGGCGCAAGATGATCGAGCACGGTTTTGGCGATGCTGCGTGCCTTGTCTACCAGACCTTTGGAGAAAGACGGCCGTCCGCAATCCGTCACCCCTGGCAAAACCACCTCAAACCCGGCCATCTCCAACAGTTCCGTAGCAGCGATGGCGATGTGCGGGTAGTTGTAGGTGGAGAAGGTATCGTTAAACAACACCACCTTTTGTAGGGCAAAGGCGCGCCTTTGCCCTACGGGCGTGTGATTTCTGAACCAATCGGTAAACGACTGACGGGCAAATTTTGGCAGGCTGCGTTTGGCCGAGATGCCCAGCGTGCGCTCCATGCCCTGGCGAATCAGGCCATTGCCCAGCGTCCAGTTGGCCAACGGAGCGAATGCTCCGCTGCCCAGGCGGCTAAGCGGGGTGATGTTGGCAAACAGCCGGTCGCGCAGGGGCGTGCCGTGGGCGTCGTGGTACTGCGCCAGGAACTCCGTCTTGATTTTGGCCATGTCCACCGACGAAGGGCACTCCGCTTTGCACGCCTTGCAGCTGACACACAGGTCCATCACCTGGTACATACGTTTGCTGGTGAACTCGCTTTTGGGCAGATGGCCGCTCATGGCGGCGCGTAAGGCGTTGGCCCGGCCGCGCGTGCTGTGTTCTTCCTCGCGGGTGGCCATGAAGCTGGGGCACATCGTGCCGGTGGTGTGCTTGCGGCAAATCCCGGCCCCGTTGCACATTTCCACCGCCCGGTCAAACCCGTGGTCGCTGCTAAAGTCCAGCTGAGGCGTGAGGGAAATCACCTGGTAACTTGCGCCATAGCGCAGATTTTCGGTCATCGGCGCGGCGTTGACCACGGTGCCGGGGTTGAGGATGTTGTTGGGATCAAAAATTTGCTTCACTTGCTGGTACAGCTGGTACAAATCGGGGCCGAAAAATTTCTCGTTGAGCCAGCTGCGTGCCCGGCCGTCGCCGTGTTCGCTGGAGAAGGAGCCGCCATAGCCGCGCAGCAAATCAACCGAGAAGTCAGTGATTTGGGGCAGTTTGGCCACTTCGGCGGCCTTTTTGGTGTTGATAAGCGGCCGTATGTGAATGCAGCCCGCGCTGGCGTGAGCGTAGTACGCCACGTTGGTGCCGATGTCGTTGCAGAACCGCTCCACTTTGGTGACGTACTCAGCCAGGTGCTCCACGGGAACGGCCGCATCCTCAATAAACGGAATTGGCTTGTGATCGCCCTTGATGCTCATCATTAGCCCCAGGCCGACCTTGCGCACGGTCCAGACGTCGGTTTGTTGGGCAGGGGTGAAGGCGCGGGATACGGCCGTTACGTTCACCATTTGCGCTTTCAGATGCTGCTCCAGCCGGTCGATCTGGCTCACCAGCTCCGCCTCGCTCTCGCCATAAAACTCGGTGATGAGCACACAGTTGGGCGTGCCCTGCACAAACGTCGCGAGCAGTCGGGCATACTCCGGCACGTCGCGGCACATGGTGAGGCCCAGGTTGTCCAGCAGCTCCACGGCGGACGGACCAACTTCCAGCATGAGAGGAACGGCCGTTAACGCCTCCGGCAAGCTGTTGAAGTGCACAATCGCCAGGGCGGTGCGTTTGGGCAGCGGTACCAGGTTCAGCTTCAGCTCGGTGATGACGCCCAGGCCGCCTTCCGCGCCGCAGATCATTTTGGCTAAGTTGAAGCGATCATCGTAGGGCCAGCGGTAGGTGGGACGGCCGTTGGCCACCGGCACCAGCCTGTCCAAATTGTAGCCGCCGCAGCGCCGCCAGTGGCGCGGCGTGCCGCTGCGAATGATCTCCTGGTTGGCAGCATCCTGGGTGAGGGCGTGCATCTGGCGGTAGATGTCGCCTTCGAGACCACTGCGTTCGAGGTGTTGGTAGAGAGCGCCCGATTCCAACGGACCAAAGTGCGTGTGGGTGCCGTCGGCCAGAATAACCGCCATCTCCAGGACGTGATCGGCCGTCATGCCGTACAGAATCGAATGGCTGCCGGTGGAGTTGTTGGAGACGATGCCGCCCATCGCCGCCCGGTTGCTGCTGGCCGGATCGGGGCCAAACTGCAGGCCGTGCTTGCGCAAATAAATGTTCAGCGCGTCCAGCACGATGCCCGGCTGCACCCGCACCCACATTTCCTCCTGGTTGACCTCCAAAACTTTGTCCAGGTGGCGGGTGAAGTCCATTACCAGGGCGCGGTTGACCGCCTGCCCGGCCAGGCTGCTGCCTCCCGTGCGCGGCAGCAGGGGGACGTGATGTTTGGCCGCCAGTTCGACCGCCGCCTGCACGTCATCCACCGTTTGCGGCAGGAGGACGGCGTGCGGCTTTACCTGGTAAATCGAGGCGTCGGTGCTGTACAGGATGCGGCTGTACTCGTCCGTGCGCAGCGCGCCCGTGGTGCGTTTGTCCAGTTCGTTTAGGAAATCGAATAATGCTTCACTCATGGTCAACCTCAACTTGAGCATTGGGATGCAGGGAGACGAAATAGTCTAACAGTGTTCGGTGCATAAACACCCAACCGCCACCTACACGACGAAGGAAGACGCGATCCTTCATTTCATCCAAAAATTGGATCAGCTTTTTATCATGAAACGGGAACGGTAAAACGTTTCTTGAGGCAAGTAACCAGCGTAATGTATAGTGTCGGATAACGGTTTGACCACCAAAAAGAATTAAACCGCTAAACATCCCGCCAAATATGCCGCCTACTGCACCTAAAGTAAGGCCAAATAATAGGGCAAATAGCTGCGAACCTTCACTCAATAAAGCGACAAACCAGCCTAAAGTGCCAAATATCAGGCCAAAAATCAGCCCGTAAATAACCGACATACGAATGCTGCTGAAGAAAGAGTTGCGGATACCTAGATTAGGAATAGGAGGTTGGGTGTTTTCCCTTACCCCAATACAGGCGTTAAAGCCGTTTCCTAAACCAACACTTAAACCAAAAATGAAGCCCACGATTAAGCCAAAACCTATGCTATTACCTGGCAAAACGCTGAGAACACCATCTTGCAAACCAATCAGAATGCCGACAAGTCCACCTAAAACACCACCGCCCAATCCCCCCGCGAGGCCAAAACCTAACCCGCGTTTGACTTCATTAACCAACTGTTTTAGGGGAGGTGGGGACCATATCAACTCTTCAAACAGACCAATCGATCGTCGTGCTGTGTCTCTACTAACGATTACTGCGACTAACAGCCCTACTACCAGTCCTGCTGTTAGGCCATCCCGAACGCCGCCCAGGAGCGAAATCCCCAATGTGCACACAAGGCCGATAATGAGACCAAACACCGCGCCACTAACCCAACTGAAACGAAAGTTCAAGTTCAGTTCTCTTAGCCAGGTTGGCTGCAATCTTTCTATGTAAAAAACGGACAAATCATTAGACTTCATCCCATAGGCCAAATTGGTTAACCAGTATAGCGCTTGCTGCTCATCATAATCGCCGAGTTTTTTAAGAGGCCTATGTTCAAACATTCGGGAGACATAGAACTGATACATATAAGTTTGCCAGTCTTGCTGAGTAATATTCTGGTTAAAATGATCTCGACTGGACTCATTTCCCTTGAAAGCAAACGTGATGACGCTTAAAAAAAGCAGGGATTGAGTTAACTCCTCGAAAACTTCATCCGTTTGCCAGAGTTGGTACAACTTTTGCAGCCCAACTTCTGGTCTTTGTAGATATTCGGCTACCTGTTCTTTATTCAAAGGCAAAATACGGACTGCCATGCCCAGATTTAACTTTTCTTTTAGTGCTTCGTATTCTGAAACTCGACTACACACAGCAATGGAGACAACGTGCGCAGCCTGGAAGTTGTTAATGGCTGTAACGCAGTATGAACGGGCCTCTTCGGCAACTTCATCCAGTCCATCTAACAAGTATGAAAGTTTATTGTGACTAACTAAGTCTTTCCCAATGTTTCTTGGTAACTGATATTGCAATAACAACTCTTCAACCAACCAGTCAGAAAAGTTTGTCTGGTTAGATGCCCAGGAAGAAAGGTTCAAGATTACGGGCGTAGGAAGTTGGGTGTTATGTTCCGCCTCATTGAGCAAGAATTCGGCAAGCTGCAAAAGGGTCATTGTCTTGCCGCTGCCTGGCTCGCCTAAAATGAGCAAGCTGCCGTATTCGGCAAACAGGGTTGGCATATCTTTTTCAATCGGGGCCTCATCTTGTCCAGGCACATACACCACCTTTCTGGTAAGCGCATGGGGTTGCAGGGTGAGCTTTAGTTCCAGGGCAATTTCATCGGTAACGGACTGCTTGAGCACACCGTCAATCCATGTTGCGCGCACATTGCGTCGCAGCGTGTATTGTCGCTGGAGGGTGTTTGGCAGGGGCCAGTTGGCAGACGGCCGTTCCCGTTGCAGTGAAACCATCAATTGATCTAGCTGCCCCCTCCGGTCTGCATAAGCCAGCAAGGAAGCCGCCTTTGTGCTGATGGTGTCACCACTCAAATCATCGTAGTGAATGCCTGTGTCTAGACACAATACCCGTAAGTCATCTAGATTAAACAGATTTGTAATTTGCTGGCGCAAGGGGCCAAGGGCTGGCGTTTCCTTTACCGCAATTTCACTGCTGGCCGGGGGCAGCACATTGGCCGGCCGGGTCAGCCAGGCAGAGAGTGCAGAGAGGACAGGGAAAATAGCAAAAAAGAGAGCATTAAGCGGTTCAAAGCTGCCCGGTTCGGTGCGTATCCACAAAGCAAACGTGTAAACAATGGCAGCCCCAGTTAACACCAGAAAAATCGTGGTCAGGTTCCTTAATCGGTTGCGCCAGGCAGGTGTTAATTTCATATTGGCAACTTGTAGGGCAATAGCGCGCTATTGCCCTACTTCTTCTACAAAATTTCTTTCAGGGCAGCCAGGAGCAGGGTGACGTTCTCCTTCCGGCTGTTGAAGCCCATGAGGCCAACGCGCCATACTTTGCCCGCCAGCTGGCCAAAACCGCCAGCCACCTCAATGTTGTACTCGTTCAGCAGCCGCCCGGCGACCGTTTTGGCGTCCACGCCATCCGGGACGCGCACGGTGGTGAGTGCGGGGATGCGGTTGGCTGGCTCTTTGACGTGGCAGCTTAACCCCAGCGCCGCCAGCCCATCCCAGAACAGCTCGGCGTTGGCCTGGTGGCGTGCCCAGCGTTCGTTTAGCCCTTCTTCCACGACCAGGCGCAGCCCTTCGCGCAGGGCGTACATGCTGTTGATGGGCGCGGTGTGGTGGTAGCTGCGCGTTTTGCCGTCCCAATAGTTGGCCAGCGTGGTCATGTCCAGGTACCAGTTGGGCACCTTGCCCTGCCGCCGGTCCAGCTTGGCCAGGGCGCGCTCATTTAAGGTAAACGGCGAGGCGCCGGGCGGGCAGCTCAGCCCTTTTTGCGAGCAGCTATAGGCGGCATCGACGCCCCACTCGTCCAAAAAGATGGGGCTGGTAGCCAAGCTGGTGACCGTGTCAATGAGGAGCAGGCAGTTGTGGGCGCGGCACAGCTCGGCGACGCCGTCCAAGGGCTGAAGCGCGCCAGTGGAAGTTTCGGCGTGGACCAGGGCCAGGACGGCCGGTTTGTGTTCGTCCAGCGCCTGGCTGATATCATCGAGGGAGAGCACTTCGCCCCACGGCCGTTCCACCCTTCTCACATCTGCCCCATACCGACCCGCCATATCGACCAGCCGCTCGCCAAAGTAGCCAATCACGCCCACCAGCACCACGTCGCCCGGCTCAACCAGGTTGGCCAGCGTGGCTTCCATCGCCGCACTGCCGGTGCCGCTGACGGGCAGCGTAAACGGATTGCTGGTCTGCCAGGTGTAGCGCAGCATCTCCTGAATTTCGTTCATCGCGCCGATGAAGGCGGGGTCCAGGTGGCCAATCTGCTGGTTGCTGATGGCTTGCAGCACGCGCGGATGGGCGTTTGACGGCCCCGGCCCCAACAGCAGACGCGGCGGCATGTTCAACTGTCTGGTTTGCAGACGGTGAGTTTCATTTACGGAATAGGTTTTCATGGCTCTTCCTTTGATTTGCTTGTTTCGTCAAGATTGGTCCAATCTCAAAGATTAGACCAATCTGTGAAGACAGGGTGAGGAACAAGAATGCGGCGATCATACGTCGCATAGGGGGATTTTTCAAGAGAAGGAGGAGAGAATTGGAGATTAGAGATTGGAGATTGAATAGTGGGACAAATCTCCAATCTCCAGTCTCCAATCTCCTCGCAATCTACGGGGTGGGCGTTGCAGTGGGCGTGGGGAAGACGATCGGTGGGATGAATGGCTGCAAAGTTACCACAATGGGCGGAAAGATGGGGAATACAGTCGAGCCATCGTTCAGGCACGGTTCTGGGAAGTTGGCCCCGGCGCGATGGCCGCACCAGGGGAAGGTGTCGTTGAAGTTGCCATTGAACCGCTCGCCGTTTTCCAGGGCAAAAAATTGCAGATCGCCGCTGCTGCCATTACGTTCCCAGGAACCGTTCAGCCGCGTGCCGCTGGCCATGCCTTCAATTTCGCCATCGCCACCGGCGTAGGTACCTTCCACCTCCCTGCCGTTTTGGGTCAGGGTCACCGTGCCGCAGTCGGAGACGCCGCAGTCGGTGGTCCAGTTGCCGTACCAGGTGGCCACGCCGCAGGGATTGGGCTGTGGTTCGCCATCACGATAGCCGCACCAGGCGGCCGTTTTGTCCCAGTTCCCAATCCAGCTCTGACCATCTTCACTCAGCCAGAAGTCAATCGAGCCATTTTCCCCGGCAAAGGACCATGTGCCCGTAAGCCGGTTCTCCTCAAGGATACCTACAATGGTGCCGTTCCCGGCAGCAAACGTGCCAGAAACCGTCGCTTCGCCCTCATTGTGTACCAAGTTAACCGTGCCACAGTCCAGGAATTGGCAGCTGCTGAGCCAGAGGCCGTGCCAAGCGCCGGGCGGAACGGTGGTGGGGGTGAAGGTGGGCGTGGCGCTGGGTGTTGGCGTCTCGGTGGGAGTAGCAGTTAAGGTTGGCGTGCTGGAGGGCTGATTGGTCGCCGTGGCCGTCGGTGTGGCCGTCGGTGTGTCGGTTGGGGTGGGCGTGGGCAGTTCGCCGGGGGCCGGGTCTTCGTTATCGGGCACGCCGTCGCCGTCGGTGTCTGGGTTTGCCGGGTCGGTGCCGTCTAGCACTTCTTCGCCGTCTGGCAAGGTGTCGCCGTCGCTGTCGGGATTGTTGGGATCTGTGTCGTAGACGTTCACTTCTTCGCCATCACTCAGACCGTCGCCGTCGGTATCGGGGTTGGTTGGGTCGGTGCCGTAGCGGTTAACTTCGTCGCCGTCGTTGAGGCCATCACCGTCTGTGTCGGGATTGTTGGGATCGGTGCCGTAAACATCGATTTCATCGCTGTCGATCAGGCCATCGCCATCGGTGTCGCCCGCCAGACGGGTAGCTTCGGTTTGGGTGGCGATGATGGCCGCCTGGGCCTGGGCTGTGGCCGTCGCATTCCGCCCGCGTTCCGTGAAGGTGGAGAACACCACCGCCAGGGAAATGCACAAAACGACCAGCAGGATGCCAAAGAGCGGCAGCAGCCAGCCGGGCAGAATCGGTTTGGTGGTGAGCTGTCCTTGCAAGGCTTGTGTTTCCGGACCGCTGCTCACCTGGATGGTGAAGGGATTGGTGCGGGCGTTGCCGGTAAACGGCCGCTGCGCGCTGCTCACCTGGAAATCAACCGTATCTTTGCCACCCGCCGGGACGGTAATCTGCTGGGTGGCTTGCTCAAACTGTACTGCCTCGGCGCCATCGCTGGCGTGCAGGCGGTAGGTGGACTCAAAGTTGCCATCGTTGCGCACCAACACGCGGCAGACGCCATAGTTGGTCACCTCACGCGGCCGCATGTCGATGGCAAACTGGGTAAACGGCCGTATCTGCACGGTCCCAGAAACGGTAGCCTGCTCCGACGGGCTGCTCTGCGACACCACCACCAACCGGTAGCGGTGCTGGCCCGAACGGGCACTGCTGTTTTTGGGTGGATGAATCGTCACGGGCAGCGAACTTTGCGCGCCGGGGCGCAGCTGGATGGCCTCGTCGGGCAGGGTGACCCAGCTGGGCGGCAGGCCGTCCAGCTTGAGGAAAAAGTGATCGATGCTGCTGCTGTGATTGAGCAGTTCGACCTGGATTTCGGCCGTCTGGCCGGGGGAAATTTCGGTGTTGGTGGGATGGACCACCACGCTGAGCCGCCCTGTGCTGCTCTGCATGAGCGTGCTGCCCGGCGGGCGGCTGATGGGAGTGGCGGTGGGCGCTTCGTAGGCAGGCACCGGGGCAACCGCCTGGACTGGTTCGGCAACGGCCGTTGGCGCCAATCCCTCCAGCTGCATAAAAAACGGGCCAATGCGCAGCGTCGCGCCGCGCTCCCACAGCTCGGGTACTTCGGGGCGCAGCTTCACTTCGTCCAAAAAGGTGCCGTTGGTGCTGCTGAGATCGGTCACCAGCCAGCCGCGCGGCGTGCGTTCCAGGCGAGCATGGTGGCGCGAGATGCCGTCGGCAGCCAGGGTGACATCACACGATTCGGAGCGGCCCAGCAGGACCAGGTCGTTGCTCAATTTGTGGGTGCGTGGCGCTTCCCCCTTGCGGCTGATGACCAGACGCTCGTCGGGGCTGGCAGTGGCGGCGGCGGCCATTTGCGACGGCCGTTCGATAATCATCTCCTCGTGCAGCTGTGTCAGCACGCTGACCACAGTTTCTTCGGCGGAGGTGGAAAAGACGGTGACGTCTTGCTCGGTCAGCCCTTGCGCGGCGCGGCGCAGGGCGGCGGCAAAGGATTCGGCCGTCTGGTAGCGGTCCTCGGCCTGCTTGGCAATGGCTTTGACGATGACGTTTTGTACGGCAACAGGCAGGCCAGGCTGAATGTGGCGCGGCGGTGGCGGCGTTTCATGCATATGTTTCATGACGGCGTCGGTGGGAGTTCTGATGTCGAAAGGCAGGCGGCCGGTGGCCAGCTGGTAGAGGACAACACCGAGGGAATAGATGTCGGAACGGCCGTCTACCGCCCCAGATGCCAGCGCCTGCTCCGGCGACATGTACGGCAGCGTGCCCATAAACGTGCCGGACTGCGTTTCGATGCCGCCTTCCAGCAGCTTGGCCAGGCCAAAGTCGGTGACCTTGGCACGGACAGGCAGTTCGTTGGGCCGGTCGGGCTGGTCCAGCCGGGTAATGAGAATGTTGTCGGGTTTCACGTCGCGGTGCACCACGCCCAGCCGGTGAGCATAACCCAGGGCGTCGGCCACCTGGGCAATGATGTTGAGCGATTCGCTCAGCTCCATCACCTGCCGCCGCTGGGCCAGCTGCTTGATGTACGCTCCCAGGCTCAGCCCACGCACGTACTCCATCACGATGAGCAAATGGTTGGGACTACTGGAAAAGTTGTAGATAGCCACGATGTTGGGGTGGTTGAGCCGGGCGGCGGCCTGGGCCTCCTGCAAGAAGCGCTGGCGGAATTCCGGCTGGGTGGCAAACTGCCGGTGCATAATTTTGAGCGCCACGGGCCGGGCCAGGTTGCTGTCGAGCGCCCGGTAGACGGCGCCCATGCCGCCTTCACCCAGCAGCGCTTCAATGCGATATTGGTCTATCTGTTTTCCGATTAAGTCATCCATAATGCGTGAGTATCCGTCACAGGGGCGGGTTGTGTCAATAAATCGCGATACATCCGTCCTATCTTTCCGCTCATTTCCTGCTCGTTCCATGCTCTGCGTGGAATGAACAGACTGGACGCTCTGCGTTGTATGGAACGCTCTTGTACTTTAAGAAAATAAACAAGGAATCACCCGATACCTTCCGTTGTCATTTCGACCAAAGGGAGAAATCCCTAGAACTCTGCGAATTCCCTAAAGCCACGAAGTTTAGAGGGATTTCGGCTGACAGGAGTCAGCAGAGGACCTCGAAATGACAAACATAGGTGCTATGCAACAGTTGCCTGATTATTTTTTGAATTTACAACTACGCTTCAACCGGCATTCCCACGCAGAACATGGGAACGAGGCAGGAATGGGCAGGTGGGAATTCTACGGCAAAAGGTAGGAGACTTCGAGGGTGGGTGCTGTACGGACGGTATACAGATCGGCAACGGTGTCCCCATTGCTCTCTGTTTCAAAGCCAAGGCGGAGGGTCAGCCGGGTTTGTTTCTGTGCCAGGGCATCCTCTACGTCGAAGGCGACGGCGATGCTGGTGGGGGCGGCGATTTCACAGCTGATGAAGAAGCCGAGGGTATCGTAGGCCGTGTTATCTGGCGGCAGGGTGATTTCGACAAACTCGGTCTGCAAGCATCCCAGAGTTGCAAACGGTTCGCCTTCGATGCCAGGATCGTCGCCAAAGCGAAGGAAGGCGGTGCGAATCAGGGCGTTGGGCGGCAGGTCGGCCAGGGAGAAGGTGAGCAGGGCACGTACGGCCGTTCCATCCGCCAGATCTCCCGCGCGTGGTGCTTCAGCCTCGCCAAGGTTGACCGTGCCGTCGCTGGCCAGCCAGCCGGAGCTGGCGGCGGTTAAGGGAATTTGCAGCGTGGTTTCACCTTCGCTGGGGGCTGCGGTGACGGGCGGAATGGCGGTGGGCAGTACGGCCGTTGGCGCACCAGAATCGTGCTCTTCATCGTGTTCAGCGGTGGGAGTGGTTTGGGGGACGGCAGTTTCACCCGCATCAAACCGAAGCGGATCGGTGCCGGTGGCCACTTCTACGCCGTCCGTGATTCCGTCCAGGTCGGTGTCGGCCAGGGTGGGGTCGGTCTGGTGCTGCTCAACTTCAACGCCGTCGATCAGGCCGTCGCCATCGGTGTCCAGCAGCAGCGGGTCGGTGCCGTAGGTGTTCACTTCCTCGCCGTCCAGCAGGCCGTCGGTATCGCTGTCGGCGTTAAACGGGTCTAAACCGAGGGCAATTTCGCGATCGCCTGTCAGACCGTCGTTGTCATCATCGCCAGCGAGTTGAGCGGCGGTGAGGGGCGGGGTGGCGGTCTCTGCTGCGGCCGTTTCCGACCCATCAGTTTCGCCCAGGGTGGGTACGGTGTTCGCCGGGTTGGCGCGGTTGTTCAGCACCGAGTTCAGCACCACGGCGATCAGCAGCAGCACCAGCAGCAGTTGGACCAGCGGCAGCACCCAGGCCGGGAATCGGGGGCGCACTTCGACATGCCCCAGCTTGTTCTGGTACAGGCCGCCGCTGCTGCGAATTTCAATCTCAAAGGGGATTTGCCGCACGCGCCCGAAGAGCGGCCGTTTCTTGCGGTGGGTGATGCGGTAAGCCGTGGTGCCCGTGCCGCCCGGTTCCAGCTTTAGCGGCTGCTCGTCGCCAAAAAATTGCAGCTTGCCCGCCGGATCCTGCGCCGTGAACTGCACCGTGCTGCTGACGTTGCCGTCGTTGCGCACCATCACGCGGCAGGTGCCGCCCGCCTCCACATGTGCGGGCCAGATGCTCAGCTCAAACTGCTCTTCTGGCAAAATGGTGAGCTGGCCCTGGAGGACGGCCGTTTCCACTGGCGGTCCATCTGCGTGCAGCAGCAGCTGGAAAGGATGCTGCCCGGCCAACAGCGGTTGGGTCATCTCGGGCAGCTCCAGCGTCAGGGGCACGGTGGCTCGCGCGCCGGGTGTCATCGAGATGGTATCCTGGGCCAGCGTGGCCACTTCGGGCAGCCCGGTCAGTGTGATTTTGACTACCAGCACCCGGCTGCTCTGGTTAAACAGCTCAATTTGCAGATTGGCCTGCTGGCCAGGCGCCAACGTGGCCTGGGTAGGCGTCAGCGCCACGCTGAAGTTGCTGTGGCTGGCCTGCACCTGGCTGCCGTCGGCCGCTACGGGGAACAGCTCGGTGATGGCTTCTTCCGGGGTTTGCCTGGCAGCACTGGCTTCACTGTCTTCGGCCAGCAGCCACTGCAGAAAGTAGGGGCCGATTTGCAGCTTCTGGCCGGGCAGCCACAGCTCAGGCTTTTGCGGGTTCAGTTTGTGGCCGTCGTTAAACGTGCCGCCGCGGCTGTCTACATCCACAATGCGCCAGCCGCCGCCCACTTTTTCCAGCCGGGCATGGTGGCGCGATACGTCTAGCGACGACAGCACAATGTCGTTGTCTGGAGCGCGGCCAATGGTGATACGCGGTTTGTTCATGCTGAAGTGGCGTGGGCTGCGACCCTGCCCGGTAATCACAATCTGGTCGCCGATGTCGGGCGGCGGCGACGAGTGCAGCTCGGTGGCCGGTGAATCGGTTTGCGGCGTGCCGGGGTGCTTAGGGGCGTGCCCTGCCGGTGGCAGCAGCGCCGGGGTGGCTTCTTCGTCGGCCTGCTTTGCGGGCTGCGGCGGTGGCGCCATTGTTTCTTCCAGGCTGGTTAGCGGCGGGCGCACCGGCGCGGTGTTTTTGTCTTCGGCCATCAGAGTGCGCAGATCAACTACCGTGGCCTGGGGGGCAAACAAAATCATGTCAGCGGTGGTCAGACGGCTGGCCGACTGGCGCAGCTCGTCACCCATCTGCTCGGCCATCTGGTAGCGGTCGGCCAGGCTGTAGGCGGTGGCTTTGGCGACGATGTTAGCAATATCGACCGGCAGGCCAGGGCGCAGCTCGCGCAGGGATTGCTGCGCATTGGGCAGCGGCGCACCTTGCGCACCAGCGATGAGCTGGTGCAAAATGACGCCCAGGCTGTAAATATCGGCCCGGCCATCAACCGGCTGCCCCGCCTGGCGCTCTGGGGCCAGGTAGGGCAAGAAGCGGCGCAGGGGGCGGGCCAGTTCTGGCGGCAGCCCGGTGGGCACGCCGGTATCGGGGATGGGGGAGAGGCCAAAGTCGGCCAGCATGGCTTTGAGGGCTGGATCGCCGCTGCGTAACGGCCGTTCCAGCGGTTTGATCAAAATATTGCCCGGCTTCACATCGCCGTGCAGCACGCCGGTTTGGTGAGCATAGCCCAGTCCTTCGGCGATTTGGGCAATGATGGTGAGCGTCTCATCCAGCCGCAGCACGCGGTTGTCCAGGGCCAGCAGCCCCAGCACATGCTCCAGGCTGATGCCCTCGACCAGGGCAGTCACCAGGTAGAGATTGCCGTTTTGCTGCCCAAAGTTGTAAACGGGCACAATGGCCGGATGTGACAGGCGCGAAGCTGCCTGCGCTGCTTTGAGAATTTGCTGCTGCCGGGCGGGGTGTTTGGTGAGGGTGGGTTTGAGCAGCTTCAGCACAACCGGCCGGACCAGGTTCACGTCGGTGGCGCGGTAGACGGTGCCGCTGCTGCCGGTGCCGATGTGGGCTTCAATTTTGTACTGTTCTAGCTGCTGACCGATGTAGGTATCCATAAACTTACTAAGCAAGCCGGTATCGCTTACGAGCGCATTATCTGCAGAAAGTTTGGCGAAATCAATCACCGCTGGTCATGGTCGGCGGTGTTTCTGGTTCAGATTGAACCAATCTCCAAGGTTGGTCCAATCTCGATGCGTTTATTTAGTATAGGTTTTGCCAGAGGTGAGACCATGCAGGCTGCGTGAAAATTAGTTAGGAGGAAGGTCCCGTGAAAAACGGCCGTTCCCAGTGAAGAGCCCGTAAAAAGTGGCTTAGGTCCACTCCCGTGCCGTGTTAGAATGCAGCAGTGTAGGCAAACAAACAGTAAGCATTTGCCCCAGCGGGCACCCAGGTGAAACATGATGACACAAGCAGTTGTTAACACACACCGGGCCAACGAAGCCACGTTGGCGCTTTTGCAAACCGCCTTCCCCGATCTCAGCCGCAACAACATTGAATCGTTGAGCCAGGCTGCCGTGTACGCGGAGTACCCCGCCTGGACCGACATCTTCGAGGAAGGGGAAGAGGGCACCACCCTGTTCATTCTGGATCGTGGTGAGGTGGACATCATTGTGCACGCCAGCGACAACCAGGAAATCCTGGTTGATACCATCGGGCCCGGCACCTACTTTGGCGAAATGGCCTTTTTGGGCGAGACCACCCGCATGGCCACCATCCGTACCCGCTCGGCCTGCCGCCTGCTGTCTATCGCCGAAGAGGATTTTATGGCGATTGCCCAGACTAACCCCAGCCTGCTCCGCACCCTGCTGCGCCAGATCATCGGCCACATCCGGCGCACCGACCGGGCGGTGATCAACGAGCTGAACGTGAAAAATGCCACTTTGCACAAAACGTATGCCGAGCTTGAAGCGCAGGAGCAGCTGCGCACCCAGTTTATTGCCACACTCTCGCATGAACTGCGCACACCGCTAACCTCCATCAAAGGGTATCTGAGCCTGATTAACGGCGGGGCGATGAAGGGCGATTCGCTGCAAATGGCGCTGGATTCAATTACCCGGAATGTGAACAAGATGGTCGGCCATACCAATGATCTGCTCATCCTGTACGAGATGCACCCCAAAAAGCCCTCGTTTGAAAACCTGGCCGTGGCCGATGTGCTGATCGACGCGCTGAACGCGGCGCGCAGCGTGATCAATGACCACACCACGCCGGTGACCATTGATATTGACCCTGAATTCGCTTCCATTTGGGCTGACCAACGCGGCTTAACCCTGGCGCTGCGGGCGCTGATTGAGAATGCGTTTAAGTATTCGCCGACTCATGCGCCGATTGCTATCCGGGTGACCAGGGGTGAAAATGAGGCAGTGGCGATTTCAGTCACGGACAAGGGGATTGGCATCGCCCCGGCCGACCAGCCGCGCCTGTTTGAACCGTTTTTCCGCCTGGAAAAAGAAGAGAGTGCCCAGACACTGTATCCGGGTTTGGGGATTGGTTTAACCATTGCCAAGTTTGTGGTGGAGCGGCACAACGGCCGTATCGACCTGCAAAGCACCCCCGGCCAGGGCAGCGTCTTTACCCTCTGCCTGCCGCAAAAATAAATTGTGGTGTAGGAAACGGCCGCTCACCTGTGCCCCTGCCTGCCTTTCCGGTACAATCTGCCAAAATAACTGGGCTCTTGAGGGGATTAATCAGCCGTGAAACGTGAACAGGGAGAGAAATCACGCATCACGTTTCACGTTTCCTACCCACCTCCGTCAAATCCCACAGAGCCCGATCATGCATTTTTTAGAGCACGACATGGGCCTATCCCGTTATCCGTACGAAGTTCCTAACACCAATGAACAGCCGGTAAAGCCGCTGCTGGAGCTGCGCCAGCTGAGCAAACATTTCCCCATCCGCGGCGGCGTTTTTCAGCGTCAGGTGGGGGTGATCAAGATGTTGGATCGCCTGAACCTGGTCGTGCGTCCGGGCGAAACGGTGACGCTGGTAGGCGGCCACGGCGCGGGTAAAACCACGCTGGCTCGCCTGATCATGCAGCTGGCCGCGCCAACTTCCGGCCAGGTGGTATTTGATGGCGAGGCGCTGGCGCAAATGGGGCGGGTCTCACTGCGCCTAGCGCGGCAGCAGCTGCAAATGACGCTGCAAGATCCTTACGCCGCGCTCAATCCCAAGATGATGGTCTCTGAAATCCTGGCTGAGCCGCTGCGCATTCACAAACTGGCGGACGGCCGTTCCCAAAAAGGGCGCGTGACCGAACTCTTGCAGCTCGTTGGGCTGAACCCCTACTTTGCCGGACGCTATCCGCACGAATTTAGCGGCGGCCAGCGGCAGCGCCTCAACATCGCCCGGGCGCTGGCCACAGGGCCACGTTTGCTGGTGGTGGATGATCCGCTGGTGGCGCTGGATACGGCCGTACGGCCGCAAATTATCTCCCTGCTGGCTGAGCTCAAACAAAGGCTGGGCCTGACGCTGCTGCTGCTGGTGAGCGACCTGACGCACGTGCGGGTCATCAGCGACCGGGTGGGTGTGCTGTACATGGGCGAGCTTGTGGAATTGGCCGCGACGGAGCAGGTGTATGAACGGCCGTTGCACCCCTACACCCAATTTATCCTCGGCCAGTCGGCCAGCGCGGTTTACGGTGGCGATGATCGCCGCCAGCCGATGAAGCTGACCGGCCCCGCGCCTGACCCGGTCAATCCGCCCAGCGGCTGCCGCTTCCGCACCCAATGCCCCTACGCCACCGACGTGTGCCGCGACGAAATCCCCCCTTTACGCGACCTGGGACAACGCGGCAATCCCCACCTGGCCGCGTGCCATCACGCCGAACGTTTTGCCGATTAGACCTGGGCCTGAATGCTTTTTGAAAATCAAAACTGGTATGAAAAAACCCCTCGATGTTCGGCAGCGCCAGGCGCGAAGCGCCGAGGCGCTGCTCTTGATTCACCTGAGGTTCAACATTTACTTATGGGCAGGAAAACGTTCTCAGTTTACCGGTTTTGATAGCAAAAACTGATTTTGCCCAGCCTATGAAGGTAGTGGTGGCGGGGTGGCCTGAATCAAATAGTCCCCTCCATGGGGCTTCCTCAACTAGCCTGGAGCTTTAGAGCCAGGCAATCTTGCAACGATGAATGGCCTGTCACGTACAGGCAGCCATAAGGCTGGATGGTCCAGTCTATGCTGTGTGAAAAGAGGCAAAACGCATGAGTGATGAACCAAACTATCTCAAAATTGAGATTCCTGTAGAAGAAGAAAAACCATTTGTACCGGAGCAGGCAGGGCCAACGGCCTTGCGCACAGGCGCAGACGCCGTCAAAAACCAGGCAGCCAGCGCGGCCAAACAGGTGTGGGACAGCGATTTACGTAAGAAAGCCACGCAGGGGATGAAACGTGGAGCCGGAGCCGTCGCCGCCAAAGGCCAGCAGGTGATGCACGACCGTGTGGTCAAGGCTGCCGAAGAGCAGGCTAAACAGCAGGCCGAAGCGCTCAAGACCAAAATCCGCGAAACTGATTGGCAGCACGAGGCCAAACAAGGTACGGCCAAAGGACTGCGCTGGCTCAGCGCCCAGCTGGCCAAACTGGCGGAACGTTTTACCCCCAAAGAAGAACAGGAGAATGGAGATTAGAGATTGGAGATTGAAAAAACAGTTAATCTCCAATCTCCAGTCTCTAATCTCTCCTACTTATTTTTCGTCCAGGGCAGCAATGCCGGGCAGCGTCTTGCCTTCCAGCAGCTCCAGGCTGGCGCCGCCGCCGGTGCTGATGTGGCTCATTTTGTCGGCCAAGCCCGCCTTGGTAACGGCCGCTGCCGAATCCCCCCCACCAATGATCACCTCAGTGCCTTCTTCCACTTGCTCGGCCAGCAGTTCGGCCAGCTGATTGGTGGCTTTGGCAAAGCGGGGGAACTCAAACACGCCCATCGGCCCGTTCCACACCACCAGCTTCGCTCCCTTTAACGTCTGCTTAAACGTTTCCAGCGATTTTGGCCCGATGTCCAGCGCCATTTTGTCCGCCGGGATGCTGTCGGCGTCTACTGTTACGGCTTCCGCATTGGCGTCGAACTTGTCGGCGACGACGAAGTCGACTGGCAGGATGAGGCGATCGCCAGCCATGCCCAGCAGGCGTTTGGCTTCGACCAGGGCGTCTTCTTCCACCAGCGAGGTGCCGGTTTCGTGCCCCTGCGCCTTGATGAAGGTGTTGGCCATGCCGCCGCCGATGAGGATCTTGTCGGCGGTGTTGAGCAGGTTTTCGATGAGCTTGATCTTGTCCGAGATTTTGGCGCCGCCCATGATGGCCACGTAGGGATGCGGCGGATTGGATACGGCCGTTCCCAACGCACTCAGCTCTTTTTCCATCAAAAAGCCAGCGACGGCCGGGCCACCTTTGGCGCGAATTGCCTGGGCCACCCCTTCGGTGCTGGAATGGGCGCGGTGGGCCGAGCCAAAGGCATCATCGACGTAGACATCGGCCAGGGCGGCCAGTTGGGCCGAGAGGTCGGCGTCGTTTTTCTTTTCGCCGGGGTGGAAGCGCGTGTTTTCCAATACCAGGATGTCGCCAGGCTGGAGTTTGGCCGCTGCGGCGGTGACGTTTTCGCCCACAACGCTGTCGGCCATTTGCACGGAGCGGCCCATCACCTGCTCCAGGTGGGCGGCGACGGGGGCCATGCTGTACTGGGTGTCGGCGGCGGTAGACGGCCGTCCCAAATGCGAGCACAAAATGAGCGCCGCGCCGTGGTCCAGCAGGTAGTTAAGCGTGGGCAGGGCAGCCTGGATGCGTGTATCGTCAGTGACGGTGATGGTGTCTTTGGGGTCTTTGCTGCTCAGCGGCACGTTAAAGTCCACGCGGACCAGCACTTTTTTGCCTTGTACATCAATATCTCGTACGGTTTTCTTATTCATTTTTACTCCTATTAAAAATCCACAGTGTGAATCAACCTCCCGCAGGCTCCGTTTGCTACCGTTGTTCTACCTTAAACCTGCGGGAGGTGGTTGTTACTCATAAATAATTTGTGTGCTGTGCAGATCGGCGTACCGGTCATCGTTTTTCTGGATGTTCAGCACCTTTTTGATCTGCTTCATGCGCGGCACCATGAGGGAAAGGGGGATTTGGTGATTTTTAGCGACGGCGGCCTGGGTGAGGCTGCGCAGCTCCAGCTCGCTCATGATAAATTCGACGGCGGCGGCCCAGGCGGCGGGTTTATCCAGGTCGGGCTTGTTGATGGTTTTGAAGTCGCGCCAGAGGGTACGGCCGTTCACCAAAGCCATCGCGCCGTAGGTTCGTTCCTGCATGCCGGGGATGAGCAGCGCTTCCACCGGATCGGCCAGCGCTTCGGGGCGCAGCTTCATTTTGAGCAGGCCGCCGTACAGGGCAAACGGCAAAATCCACGATTCACCCGGCACTTTGCCGTCTTCGCTGAGTGATTGCCCGGTGGCGATCAGGCCCCGTGCCCGTGCCCCGGTGAGTGGCAGGTCGAGGGTGGAGGGGTTGATGCTGTCGATGAGCCAGCGCCCGTCGATTTGGGTGAGCGACGCGGTGACCACGTCGTTGGCGGTGAAGCTGTTTTGGTCGGAGCCGGGTTCGGGCCAGGCGTATTCGATGTGGATGAAACGGCCGTTGTCCGTCTCCACCGCCCGCGATACCCCCAACTGCTCCCGGCCTAGCACCGTCTTCAGCAGGATGTCGTAGACGTAAACGTCGAAGAGATCGAGCATGGCAGCGGCCTGGCCGTCTGGGGTGAACAGGGTGCGCATGGTGGCTGCGTCTTCCGCCAATGTCGCCTCGATCAGCTCCTCGACGACAGGCCACACCTCGTCCCAGATAGTCTTTTCTTCAATCATAACTTACTCCAGCTGCCGCCGGCACAACAAGGACGGCACCCTGGGTATTATACGCGGGCGGCGGCAGAATTACATTCCCAAAGCGGTAGAGGTGAGCAATGACGCCGCTCTTGGTGACAAGAGTCAAAAGGCAATGGGACGCAGATTATCCCGATTGGGTTTTTCGGGTCGTAGGTTTGGCGTGAAACGTGAAACGTGACCAGAGAGGCATCACGTTTCACGCTTCACGGATGGTCCACTCCCTGAATTCCTGAAGCCCCACCCAGTTTACAAAGTGAACATATCTCCGGTTTGGGCCACGCGAAACCCGGCCTGACGCACGGCCGTTTCCGCCGCGCTGCCCACATCCAAAACCGGGTTGGTGTGGTTGAAGTGGGTCAACATGAGCCGGTCGGCCAGGTGGGCAAAACGGGTTAGCGTGTCGGTCACCAGCGGATGGGCCACCGGAGGACGGCCGCCCAACTCGTCGGCGCTGTAGAAGCTGGCATCGACCAGGGCCACGTCTACGCTGCGCAAGGTTGCCTCCGCGGCGGGCCACTGCGCCCAGGCGTCGATGTCCGGCAGGTAAAGCAGCGATTTGTTTGGCCCCTGGATGTGAAACGCTACGGTACCCACGCCCCACTCATCACGGTGCGGGACGGGAACGGCCGTAACCAGCAAATCATCACATAAATTGACGGCCGTGCCGCCGGGCATCGGCCGGAATTCCAGCTCCGCTACCAGCGGCGACCAAAGCGTAGTTTGCTGGATCAGGTCGCACAGCGCCGGGGTGGCGTAGATGGGCAAGCCGTTAACAAACATCGCCTCCTTGCTCAGCTGCGCCAGCCCACCAATGTGGCCCATGTGTGCGTGCGTCAGAAAAACGCCGTCCGGCTGGCGCAGCCGATTGGCCCGCTGCGGATGTGGCCCCAGCGCCCCCGCCAACAAATGCAGCTGGAACTTGATATCCGGTGTCGCATCAATCAAATAAACCCTTGCCCCCTCTCTGTGGCCCTCCGTGCCTTCTCTGCGTAACTCTGTGTCCCTTCTTTTATCCACAATCGCCAGACAAGCCGCATATAAACCCTGCGCCGGATCGTTAAAAGCGGCCGCACACCGGGCACAGGTACAGCCCGCGTGGGGCAGCCCCGCATCTTGCATATTGCCGAGGACGACGGCCGTTACCGAATTTTCCGCAAAAGTTAACATAAGAATGGTTGATAGTTAACGATAAATGGTTATCGCCGCAGTTTACCATTAACCATTAACCATTTACAATTCACCATTCACAAACCTGGACTGGAGAAAAACGCCCAATGAAACCTCTCTCAAACAAACTGAACGGCATCCCCGCCTCGATGACCCTGGCGGTGAACGACAAGGCCAAGGCGATGCAGCGCGCCGGGCTGGACGTGATTGCCCTGGCAGGCGGCGATCCCGATTTTGACACGCCGGATCATATTGTGGCAGCGGCCGTTTCTGCCCTGCACAACGGCTACACCCACTACCCCGCGCCGATGGTGGGCCTGCCGCAGACGCTGGAAGCCATCGCCCACAAAATGCGGCACGAGAACAACATTCCCATCGACGACCCGCGCCACCAGATCATCGTGACGCCGGGCGGCAAGTGGGGCCTTTACCTGGCGCTGGCGGCTATCACCAATCCAGGCGATGAGGTTTTGATTCTGGAACCGTACTGGGTTTCTTACCCGCCGATGGTGACGTTAACGGGCGGTACGCCGGTGTTTGTCAGCCTGCCCAGCGAAGACAACTTCCGCATCACCGCCGAGCGGCTGCGGGCCAAAGTGACGCCACGCACCAAGGCGATCATGGTCAACAATCCGTGCAATCCCACCGGACGCGTTCTTACTGTGGAGGAGCGCGATGCCATTGCCGAAGTGGCGCAGGAAGCGGATCTGTACGTGATTGCCGATGAGATTTATGAGAAGTTGGTGTTTGACGGCCGTTCCCACCTTTCCCTCGCCGCCGCCCCCGGCATGGCCGAACGCACCCTCACGGTGAACGGCCTGACCAAATCGTACGCGATGACCGGTTGGCGGCTGGGCTGGCTGGTGGGGCCGCCGGGGATCATTCGGCTGGCGACCAAGCAGAACGGCCAATCGGTTTCCTGTGCCGCCACGTTCACCATGCACGCCTGCGTCGCCGCGCTGACCGGGCCGCAGGACAACATCGCCATGATGCGCGACGCCTATCAGCAGCGGCGCGATTTCATGGTGAACGCCCTCAACCGCATCGACGGCGTGGAGTGCCGCTCGATTGAAGGGGCGTTTTACCTCTTCCCCCGCTTCCCCAAGAGCCAGAAAAACAGCCTGGAACTGGCCGACGCCCTGCTGGAACACGCTCAAATTGCGGCCACGCCGGGCATCGCCTTTGGCCAAAGCGGCGAAGGCCACCTGCGCTTCGCCATCTCCACTGCCCTGGATGATTTGGAACGGGCCGCCGAACGGTTGGCAAAGGTCGCGCCGTTTTTGTAATCGGTGAACCGTAATCCGTAAACCGTAGGGGCGAGGCGGCGCGCTGCAACCCGGGCAAACATATCGCCTTTGCCCGCGCCGCCTCGCCCAAAACTCGCCCAAAACCGGCGCCACAAACAAACCCCGGCAATGCGAGACAGGCCTGTTAACCCGCGTTCGGACAGATGTGGGGGATGGAGCCGGTGGGCGAGGCAGGCCGGATGCATGGCCGCAAGTTGGACGAAGGTTATACCGGCCTGCCTCGCCCCTACGGCACCGATAACCGATTACGGAACACCGTTTCCCGATTACCGTTCACGGATTACCGCCCACAGGTTTCTTGCCAAACACCTGGTCATAATCCAGCTGCCAGGGGTTGGTGTGGACCGCTTCCAGCCCCAGCTCGGTGAGCAGGGCTTCGAATTGGACCACGTTGCGGTAACGGCCGATAAATGCTTTGCCCTCTGGCCCCTTGCGGCGGGTGACCAACAGGGTGCCGCCGGGACGCAATACCCGCACCATTTCCCGCAAAGCGGCCGTATCCGATGGAAAAAACTCCAGCGCTTCCAGGCAGGTGACCAAATCAAACTGGTTGCTGGGGAACGGCAGCGCATCGGCTACCTGCTGCACCAGGCTGGCGCGGTGACCATACGGCCGTAACTTCGCCCGCGCCAATTGCAGCATCTTGCCCGACGCATCCAGGCCGATGATACGGCCGTTAAACGTCGCTTCTTCCAGCAAAAAGTGGGGCAGCCGCCCGGTGCCCGTAGCCACGTCCAGCACCAGCGGATTGGGGATGTGGCGCAGGCGCACCACCAGCGGCCGGATGAGGAAAAATTGTTCGGCCTCGGGGTCAAACTCTTTGATGCGGTCGTATTTGTGGGCCGTGAGGTCGTAGAGCCACACCACCACGCGCCGCCCCAGGTACAGCCCTTCAGTGACGATGAGCAGCCAGTAAAGTAAGAGGCCAAGAACGGCCGTTAGCAGTGCCAGTCCAATCCAGAGAAGCATGAGGTGGTTAGAGGGTCAGACCTTGAGAGTCGAGGAAGTTGAAGACGGCCGTTTTCACCTCGGCTTCGGACAGGCCGCTGGTGTCCAGGTAAAAATCACACTGCTCACGGGCGTGGCGCAGCCGGTGGTGCTGCTCGGCCAGCCGCTGTGGACCGCCATCGGTGTGGGGACGGCGGGCGCGCATGTTGGCGTAATCCACGTCCAGGTACACCAGCAGATCGGGTTTGGTGAGACGCTGCCACATATTGGCCACGTACGAATGCTCCTGTGCCGGATGGCGCGCTTCGAAGCCCGCCGCTTTTAACGACTTGGTTAAGGTGCTCTTGCCAGAGGAACATGGCCCCACCACGGCAATTCGCACCGTCTTACTGTTAACCGGTTCAGAATCAGGCATAAAAATTTTGGAGATTGGCGATTAGAGATTTTTATCTCCAATCGCCAATCTCTAATCTCCTAAATTGGTAACGACACGTCCATGCGGCGCACGTCGTCTTTGGGGTTAACGGGCTGCACGGACACCACCAACACGCTGATGTCGTCGCGGGGACGGCCGTTGTCCTTTTCATTGGCCTCGGCCAGCAGCCGGTCGGCCAGGGGGCGCGCCGCGGTGATGCCCTCGTCGCAGATCATTTGCCGGGTGGCGGCGATGGGATCGTAGCTGCCGTTGCCGCTCAGGCTGCCCGCGTGGCGCAGGCCATCGGTGAACACCACGATGATGGTGCCGGGCAAGATGGGCAGTTCGGTGATGACGGGCTTGGTGTTGCGATGCACCCCTACGCAGCGGGATGGCTCATCGAGCAGAAATAGACCAGCCTGCTCCGTGTAGACAATCACTGCCGATTCGTTGTTGCGCGAGACGACAAAGGTTTTGGTTTCCATGTCGGCCGAGAGCATATTGAGCGTGGCGCTGACCTTGCCAGCGCGGTAGGTGTAGAGGTAATCGTGGGCCGCACGTGCCGCCGCACCGTCGCGCACCCCTTCGCTGAGCAGCTGGATGGCCTTACGCGCCACCAGGTTGCTGATCGCCTTGGCCGATTTGCCGCTGCGCTGGCCATCTACCAGCACAAAGGAGAGACCGCCGTGCGGCCGTTCGATCATCTCCAGCGTATCGCCACTTTCACTGGTGGCGTATTTGCCAATTTTGGCAACAGCAAACTGCACTTCCATAATGGCAGCATTATAACTGAGATGGCTGTTTATCCCACACGCATTAATCCCACCGCCAGTACCAACAAAATGATGTAGCTCATAAACGGCGGCCAATCTCTCCACACCAGCCCACCAAACAAGGCGGCAGCCGCCGACAGCCCGGCAACTACCCAGCCCAGCGCCGGCAGCACGCCAGCCAACGCCAGTGCGGCGCCCATTAACGCCATGCTGCCTAATGCACAGAAGGTATAGGGCCAAAAGGTGTTGAAGTTAATGAGTACCGGGAGCGGTGTGTTGGGATCATAGTTGGCAATGAGCTCTGCTGCCTGTGCGCCTAGATGCAGCCGGTTCAGGCTAATAGCCAGCCACAACAAAAACGCGGCTCCGCTGAGTAGGGTTGCCAAAATAGCCAACCAGCGCGGCCAGCCGCCGGGTAAATTGGTGGCAAGGGAGCCAAAAATAGCGGTAATGGCCAGGAACGAAACGGGAAAGATAATCGCTTGCGCTGTCCAGCCAGGCCGATCATTGGCGATGCGCTGCAACTGTTCTAAAGGCGTCGTGGGTAAAGGTGGGCGGAAATAAGCGGCAGAAAATGCGCCGATCATAAAGACGATGATGGTGATGAGTAAGGCCAGGCCAAACGGCCGTAAACTCGTCGTGGCTTCTGGTATGTTCATAAGTTCCTCCCATTGAGATAAAAAAAATCTATCAAGCAATAAGAGCATACTTTATTTTGGTTATGGTTCCGCGGTCAAATAAGCGTAAAGTGCTGCCAGATCGCTGTCGGTCATCTTTGCCGCGTTTTGCCAGGGCATGGTTTCTAGGAAAGGTGTGCCGTCGGGTTTTGTGCCGCTGCGCATCATCGTGAAGAAAGCTGCCTGGTCTAGTTCGCCGACAAGCGGACGCGGGTTGGGGACAGCCGGGCCAGCCATTGAAGCTTCTGTGCCGGTCATTTCAGGGCCATGACAGCCACGACATTCGCCAAAGGTAGCGACGTATTGGCCGTATTCGGCCGTTTCCCCTTCTGGTGGTGCGGTTACCGTTTCTGCGCCCCAGCCGCTGGGTGGAAACATGCCTGAACCCGTTAGAACAGCGCCTACAAAGTTCATATTATCGCCAGTGGTAACGGCCGTTTCCGCCGGTTCCAATGAGCGCAAATAAGCAATAATCGCTTCTGTATCGGCGTCGCTCAACTCCTTGTAGGGCAAAAAGTCCATAAAACCCAGCTTGACGCCTTCCTGATCGACGCTGTGCCGCAAAACGCGGAACAGTTCGCCATCGCTGTACCCGGCCAGCTTGCCGCCCGGTGTTAGATTTTCTGTCACCATGCTGCCCATAAAGCCAAACCCTTCGGTGGCAGCGATGTTCCAGCCACCCGTCAGGGGTAGTTCGCCACTCGGATTACCGCTGGTATCGACAGCCCCGTGACAGCCCACGCAAGAAAGGCTCACCAGGTATTCACCTCGCACAATTTGTTCGGGTGTGCCAGCAACGGTTAAATTTGGCGCGGCTGGTTCATCGGGAAAATAAGTGACCGCAATCCCCTTGCCACCCATAAAAACCATCGCTGCCAGAATCAGGGTCAACAAGCCAGCGAGCAGCCCACCGACAATTTTCACCCATAATTTTTGGGCACGAACTGCCCGGTAGGTGAGCCAACCAAATAAAATAACCAGCGCAATTACAACGACTAAAATGAAGATGTTACCGATCATGTTTTCCTCCTTGGAACTGATTTGCAGGCAGTGTACAAATCGATCATTTAGAGTTCATTTATTTCACGGCCCAACCACCAATGAACCTGCCATACCCGCCGCCTGATGACCCGGCGAGCTGCAATAAAAGGTGTATGTGCCAGAACGGGTGGGGGTAAAGGTGATTTCGGCCGTTTCCTCCGCAGCAAGCTGGAGGTGGATGTCAAATTCGTCCAGGTCAAAGGCATGGGCGTAGCCGTCTTTGTTGTTGAGGTGCAGCGTAACCGGCTGTCCCGCCTGAACCTGAATTTCGTTTTGGCTGAAGCTCATTTCCTGCATGTTGAGTGCCACCTGGCCGGTTTGTGTTCCGGCGCAAGCGGCTAGCAGCCAAATGAAAATGAGTGAGGTGAGAAACGGCCGTAACACCATTGCGAGTTCCTCCAGCCTAATCAGCCATGCCCAACTGGGCAGCTTCACGACTGGCCTGAGCTTGCCGCAGGAAAAGAACGCCCGTCGCCATAATCAGCAGATGAATCACAATGAAGCTTATGTAGCTGGACGCCGCATACCCGCGTCCAATCCAGATGGCGTCGGCCACAACCCCGCGAAACAGCTCCGCCAGGATGATGACCCAGGCCATCATTCGATTTTGCGCTGGCTGACGGGCAGCAACCAAAGCCATCACGCCCAACACGCCAAGTTCAAAAACAAAGACCATCCAGGCATCTGAAAATGCACGCACGGCCAGTGCATCGGCATTCATCGGCGCGGGCAGCGTATCAGCCAGAAGCTGGCTGCCCCCCAGAAACAATGCCCAAATATTCATTGCGGTTAGCAACAAATAAAAGACGCCAACGATTCGGAACCACCACTGTAATTTTTTCATCACCAATCTCCTTTGAATTAAATTTCTAAACTACGATTCTGCTTCCAAAACCGCTTTTAAGGCGGCAAGATCGCGTTCATACTGCTTTTGCCCCATCCGATTAACCAGCGGGTCGAACAGCTTCGACACCCCTTTTGTCTCGGCCCATGCCGCAAAAGAAAGCTTCGTGCCACCCTTGACCGACTCGAAAATATAAGTGGCGTCAAAGGGGATGGGGCCTTTGACAACGCGAAAGCCTATTTTGTGGCTGGGTTGATAGTCGGTCACAACCCATGTTGTTTCAATCTCTTTGCCCATAAATCGGCGCAGATCGCGCCCTGTTGAACCCATGCCAATGTCACCTTGAGAGGTGAATCTTGAATCTACCAAGTCAGCCTGCCATTGGGTTTCGTTCTCTGGGCTGACGATAAAGGCAAAAACATCTTCTTGGGTTCGATTAATTGTGATGCTCTGTTCCATTTTTATCATGTGACATTCTCCTGATCGTGTTTGTTTTTTTCGTCGGACTGTTCTAGGGAAGGCGGAACGGCCGTCCACTCCTCCAAAAACTGCACCAACTCACGCATTCCTTTAAACCCCCGCCGCACGGAGGTATGCGGATCTTCCAGGCTCATGCGCCAGACGGGTGGTTCGTCTCGTTCCTGCCACAAGCTAAGAATGAAACTGTGATGGCGCAACGGCCGTTTTCCCATCTTTCTACCACCCAAATAGTTGTCTCGTGCCTGGAATGCGTTATTCTTTGCCCATCGTACTTGGACATCATTTAGAGATCGTTTATTGGAGTGGGTGATGACGGCCGTTTTAGAAATTCGGTTGTTTGGTGGCGTCTCTGTTACCCTGAACAACACCCCCATCACAGGGTTTATCTCTAATAAAGTATTGGCCTTACTGGTTTACCTGGCCGTCACCCGGCGCAGCCATCAGCGGGAGGCGCTGGCGGCTTTGCTGTGGGGGGAAATGCCCGATGCAGACGCCAAAAATAATTTGCGTCAGGCCCTGGCCAATTTGCGCAAGCTGGTAAACGATCATCTCATCATTGCCCGTGACGCGGTTTTCTTTGATTTATCCACCCCCTACCAGCTAGACACACACGATTTTGAAACAATCTTACACGCCAGCCGCAGCCAGCCCGCAGACGGCCGTTTCCCACGCTTGCAAGATGCCATTTCGCTGTATCAGGGAGATTTTCTGGCTGGCTTTTTTGTGCGCGGTGCCCCCGACTTTGAAGAATGGATGCTGGCCCAACGGGTACGCTATCGGGAGCTGGCATTGCATACGCTGCATTCCCTTGCCGAGCATCATCTAAACCGGGGGGAATACGGCCGGGCCATAGACGCCGCCACCCGCCTCCTGGCTCTGGATGCCTGGCGCGAAGAAGCGCACCGCCAACTGATGCTGGCCCTGGCTCGCAGCGGCCAACGCCGCGCCGCCCTGGCTCAGTATGAAACCTGCCGTCATTTGCTGGAACAGGAACTCGGCGTGTCGCCGTCACCAGAAACAATAGTGCTCTACGAACGTATCCGTGACGCCAGGCATCGCGTCCATTTGCCGTCTCCAACCACACCCTTTGTTGGCCGCGCTGCCGAAATGGCCCAGATTACCCGGCTGCTGGCTGACCCAACCTGCCATCTGCTTACGCTGAGCGGCGAGGGTGGCAGCGGCAAGACACGGCTGGCCTTGGAAGCTGCCGTTCGCGTGGCCAACACCTTTCTCCATGGCGTCTGTTTTGTGTCGTTAGCGGCCGTTAATTCGCTTGAAGTTGTTCCCAGCACTATCGCCGAAGCGCTGGCCGCCGCTTTGAGCGGCACGGCCGATCCGCACCAACAGCTTTTTGCCCACCTGCATGACAAAGAACTGCTGCTCATCCTCGATAATCTGGAACATCTGCCTGCGGCCGATGAATGGGTCAGCCGTCTCATTCAGGCTTGCCCCTACGTGCGGCTGCTTGTCACTTCTCGCGAACGGCTGAATCTGCATGGTGAACGGCTGCTTGAGCTGGATGGGTTGGACATGCCGCCCGCTGCACCGGGGGCAAGCATTGCCCAGTACAGTGCAGTCCAACTCTTTCTCAACAGTGCGCGTGCAGCTCAGTCTGACTTTGCCCTCCATGCAGGCAATCAAACGGCCGTTACCCGCATCTGTCAACTGGTTAACGGCCTGCCCCTGGCCATTGAACTGGCAGCGGCCTGGGTGCGCCACCTTACTTGTGAGGAGATCGCCCACGAGATTGCCCAAAATTTAAGCTTTCTGGCGACGACGCAAAAGAATGTGCCCGCTCGCCATCGCAGCTTGCAGGCAGCTTTTGAACATTCGTGGGCCTTGTTGACCGAGGAAGAACGGATGACGTTTGCCCGTCTGTCCGTGTTTCGCGGGGGATGCACACGCGAGGCAGCCACGGCCGTTACCCAGGCCGATCTCCCTATGCTTGCCGCTTTATGCGATAAGTCTCTTCTGCGCCGCGATGTAAACGGCCGTTACACCATCCACGAGCTATTGCGCCAATATGCCGCTGACAAACTTCAGGCCGACCCGCAACACGCGGCCGCGACCCAGGCGCGCCACTGCCACACCTTCATCAACTTTGTGGCCGGGCGCGAAGATGCGCTGAATGATGCCCGGCAGCAGCAGGCCCGGCAGGAGATTGCCGCCGAGATTGATAACATCCGTACTGCCTGGGAATGGGCAATCTCCAGGCAGCGCCCGGATTTGCTCGACCCTGCCCTGGAAAGTTTGCGCGTTTTCTTTGAGCACGCGAGTTGGTTCAATGAGGCCGTGGAGATATTTGGGACGGCAGCGACCGTAGCGCAAACCTGTTTTGGCGATGACAGCCCGCTTTATGCCCGGCTGCTGGCGCGGCAGGCCTGGTTTTATCACCGGCTCAATCGCTTTGCCGAAGCGCAGGCAGTGATCGAGCAATGCCTCCCCATATTTCGCACCGTACAACTACCTTCCCCTGCCGAAGAAGCGATTTGCTTGCAATGCCTGGCCAATATGGCGCGGGCGGTTGGCGGTTTTCAGCAGGCGATTGATTACTCCCAACAATGCCTGGCTTTACATCGCCAGACAAACAATCAAAATCACATCGCGGCCTCACTCAACAGTCTGGCCGTTTCTCATGCCGAACTCGGTCAATTTGAGGCGGCCTATATTCTGCATGAAGAAAGCCTGGCCATCAGACGGCAGTTGGGTGATCGGCGCGGAATCGCCACGACCCTGGTTAATCTGGGGTTTGCCGCCATCGGCCAGGGCAATTATGTTGCCATGAAGGGGTTTGCCCAGGAAGCGCTGGTCATCTTTCGTGAAATTGATTACCCGTTGGGCGAAGCTGTCGCTACGAACAATCTGGCGGTCGCTTGCTATGTTCTGGAGGAGTACACCGAGGCCAGAGAGTTATTAAAGGATTGTTTGCACCTTTGCCGTGAGTTAGGGCATCGCCACGTGGCTGCTCACGCTCTGGGAACCCTGGGCGGTGTACTCGGCGCTCTCGGTGATTATCGTGAAGCGTGGCAGCATATTCGCGAGAGCCTACAAATGGCGCGGGATATCGGCTCGGTTTCGGCGACTTTGTTTGGGCTGTTGAGTGCGGCCGTTCTCCTTTCCCGGCAAGGAGAAAAAGAACAAGCCGCTGAAGTAACTGCCCTGGTTTACCATCATGCTTCAACCAACTACGAAACGCGGGATCGTGCCAGCCATTTACTTGAGCAGTTGGCGACGGCGTTACCTGCCCCCGTCATGGCCGCAGCCCAAGCGCGAGGACAAACGGCACGGTCGGAAGAGGTTGTTGTAGCCATTTTGCAGCAGATATCCGGTTATCTGGAGACCTGACGGGTGGCCAAAGCATTACTCTTCAACAACTAGCGTGGCCACCATGCCCGCTTCGCGGTGGCCGGGTACGGCGCAGTATATGGTGTAGGTGCCGGGGGCAACGGCCGTAAAATCCACCACCACCGCATCATTGGCGGGCATGGGCACGTGCCAATCCAGTTCGTCAACATCAAAGCTGTGGGCGTACATATCCTTGTTGTCCAGTTGGAAGGTGACCGGCTCGCCCGCTTTTAGCCGGACGGTGTCCTGGCCAAACTGCATATTTTGGGTCGTGTAGGCGATGGTGTGGGGGGAAACGGCCGTTTCCCCCCGCGTCAAGCCATTCAGCAGCCCCATCCGGGCAATCACCACCCCCACCAGCAAAACGCCTACCACGATGCCGCCAATGAGCGCCAAACTGTTGCTGCGGCCGTTTTCTTTTTCCTGTACCGGTGTTGTGACTTGCATACTAATTCGTCCTTTTGGAAGACTGGAGATTAGAGATTGAATTTCTCTAACCTCCAATGTATTCGCCAAATTAGTCACTCGGGGCGACAGATACAGAACTTTCCTTGTCTGCTTCCGCTTTTGCACCACGCGCCATCTCAAATACCGTGCCAGACACGATGCCAATGAAGGGAGCGTTCAGCGCGTGGAAGGCAGAAATAAAGGGCAAGCCGTTGCGTCGGGCTTCCATGAGCAAGGGCTGCAGCAAAATCAGGAAGAACAGGAAGGCAGTACGGCCGATAATAGCTTTGGGCAATTTGGCCACGGCTGCCGCAATCAGCGCCAACAACGCGGCCAGCAGCAGGCTCAGGCCAAAGAAAACGTGGGCATCAGGGGTGTTCACAATGCCTGAGTGCCAAACCCCGGCTAAAAACATCTGGACAAAAACGCCTATGGCAATAAAGGCAGCCAGACTTTTGTGAATAAGAGCGAATGTTTTGTTCATGAGTTTCCTCCTATAAGAAAAGAAATGTTTACTGATTTTTGTCTATGTTTGGGGTAACCAATTTGTCTTCGGCGGGAACGGCCGTTGTCTGAATCGTTTCCCCGGTTTTTTCCTCTAAAAAAGTGACCAGTTCCGCCAGCGTGGCAAACGCGGCCCGCTCGCCGTTGTTGGGGTTTTCCAGCAAAGCGCGCCAGGCTCCATCCCTTTTTTCGCGCCAGAGCCGCAGCAGAAAGGCCATGTAGTCACGCTTTGCCATGATTTTTCACCGTCGCAGCAGCACCACGCCTGCCGCAATCATCCAGATGACGCCGACGGGGATAATGATAAAGCTGTAGGCGACCATGCCTGGAATGTACAGGCAGACGAGAGAAAACAGGCCTGTCAGGCCCGCCAGGTAGCCCCAGCGCAGCAGCCAGGTGGGGACCCATTCGCCACGCTCGGCCAGGGAAATGAAAACCGGCCCACCCCCGATGATGAGCGCCGTGGCTAGGTCGTCGGCCCGTGCGCCAATCCAGCCGACCACCTTGGCGATGGCCACGGCCGTTTCATCCACCGCCCCGCCAAGCTGCACCACCACGGCCAGCATAGCGATAAAAGAAACGATAACCAGAGGAACGGCCGTGCGGAAGCAAATCAAACCAACTTGAGCCAGCGCCTTTCGCTTCTGGCACATTTCGGCCATCATCGTGCCCGCCACGCCCAGGATAAGTACGCCCAAAATCCAGACGCTGAGATTGGCGACGAGCTGGGTCTTCACGCCTGCCACGGCTGCCAGGTATCCGGCCATGTCGCCGCTGTCCAGCGCCAGCCACAAATCTGTGCCCGATGTGCCCCACAGGGCAGCCCCGATGACCATTGTGACTGCCCCGGCAATAGCGGTATAACCGCCCAGCCGCCGCGTGACCGCCACACCGCTGACTGCTTCTGAAACCTTTTGTGTTTGCACCAATTGTGCTGCCATTGTTAAATCTCCTTTTATTGTCTTGTTCTGTTATAATGATTTCCGTCTTTGCGAGTGTCACTAAAACGAACCGTTTGTTTAGCTGGAACCATCGTAACAATCGACTCTTTAGGAACTCTTTATTTTTTCTTTACTGCTACATGAATCAGCCCGAATTGACGATTTCACTGCTGGGGGGGCTGACTATTGCCCAAGATGGAACGGCCGTAACCGGATTCCCCTCGCGTAAAGCCGATGCCCTGTTGGTCTACCTGGCCTGCCACCCGCGCCCGTACCCCCGTGAAACACTCGCTGCGCTGTTCTGGCCAGACCATGACCAGACCCGTGCCCTGGCCAACCTCAGCGTTATCCTCACCAGCCTGCGCAAACAGCTGGGTGATTATCTGCTGGCTGACCGGCATACGGTTGCCTTCAACAGCGAGATGAATCATTGGCTGGATGTGGTTGAATTTGCGCAGGCGATTGAACAGGCTCAGGCGCGGCAGCTGGACGGCAAACTTACTCGAACGATGGCGGCGCAGTTGCAAACGGCCGTTGCCCTCTACCAAGGTGACTTCCTGGCCGGTTTCAGCCTGCGCGGCGTGCCCGAGTTTGAAGCCTGGGTGCTGCTGGAGCAGGAGCGGCTGCGCCAGCTCATGCTCAATGCCCTCTCTGATCTGATTACCTTCCACCAACAGCGCGGTCAGTTTGCTGAGGGTATTCAGTACGCCATGCGGCTCCTCGCGCTTGACCCGCTGCAAGAAGAAACCCATCGCCAGCTCATGCGCCTCTACGCCCTGAACAACCAACGCCCCGCCGCCCTGGCCCAATACGAGCAGTGCGCCGCCATCCTCGCCGACGAGCTGGGCGTCGAGCCTGATGAGGAGACCGTTGAACTTTATGCAGCAATAAGAGATGACAAGGTGACAAGGTGGCAAGGTGACAAGGTGACAAGGCCAGGGGATGTCACCTTGTCACCCGGTCACCGGCGTTCGCAGAACACAGTCACCTTGTCACAAAAACACAACCTCCCCGTGCCAACTACCACCTTCATCGGCCGGGAGACTGAACTCCAGCAGATTGAACATTGGCTGGCGGAGCCGGACGGCCGTCTCCTGACCATCATCGGCCCTGGAGGTATGGGCAAAACGCGGCTGGCGCAGGAAGCGGCACGGGCGCAGATGGGCGAATTTGCTAATGGCGTCTGGTATGTATCGTTGGTGCCGCAGACAGATTTGAATGAGGTGGTAACGGCCGTAGCCGAAGCCATCCAACTATCTCTGGCCGGCAAAGACAATCTGCCTACCCAGCTGCTCAACCACCTTAAATCGCAAGAAATGCTGCTGGTGCTAGACAATTTGGAGCATTTGCTCAACGATGCCCTGCGTGATTTCCTTAGCCAGCTCGGCCAAACCGCCCCCGAACTGCGCCTGATTGCCACCAGCCGCGAGCGGCTGCGCCTGCAAGCGGAGCGTTTGTTGGAGCTGGGCGGATTACCCTTTCCGGTAAGCGGTAATCCGTTAACGGTAAGCGGTAAACCGAATACCGAATACCAATTACCGAATACCAATTACCGAATACCGATCACCGAATACCGATCACCGCTTACCCGGCTGTGCAGCTTTTTGCCAACCGTGTGCAGCATGTCCAGCCTAGCTTTGATCTGGCACGGCAAGAAACGGCCGTTGTAAAATTATGTCAACTCGTTGGCGGGCTGCCATTGGCGTTGGAGCTGGCGGCTACCTGGACCCGCATTCTGGCAGTTGATGAAATTGTGGCCGAAATTCAGCATGGGCTGGATGCCCTTACCGCCACCCTGCACGATCTGCCTGAGCGGCACCGCAGCCTGCGGGCTGTCATCGAATCATCGTGGCGACTGCTGGCTGAAGAAGAACAGGCGTTGTTTCGCAAGTTGGCCGTTTTTCGCGGGGGTTTTACCCGAACGGCGGCACGGCAGGTGGCAGATGCCGGACTGCCCCAGCTTATGGCGCTGGCCGACCGTTCCTTCCTGCGGTTGGACGGCGACCAGCGGTTCCGCCGTCATCCGCTGCTGCTTCAATTTGCCCAGGAGCAGCTGGCCGCCCAGCCAGAGGAAAAAGCCCAGGCAGAATCCGCTCACGCCCACTTCTTCACAGCGTTTGTGCAGACGTGCGAGCTGACGTTGAAGGGCGCCGAGGCACCAACGGCGCTGGCGGAACTGGCAGCGGACCTGGAAAACATTCGGGCTGCCTGGCGCTGGGGGCTGGCAAAGATGGAGACGGCCGTTCTTAACCGGTTGGTGGCGGGGATCGGCCGTTTTTATGAAGACCGCAGTCGTTATTTGGAAGGAACCGCATTTTTTGCCGAAAGCCTGGACATGCTGCGCCAACAGCTTGCAACGGCCGCAGTCGAACAGATCCTCGCCAAAGTGCAGGTTAAACTTGGTTCATTTTTGCTTAAAAACGGCCGTTTGGCCGAAGCGGAAGCCATCTTACAAGAAGCAAACCAGCGAACCCAGGCCCACAACCTGATCTCGACGCGCATTGATGCCTTACGCTATCTTGGCGAAGTGGTTGGCGACCAGGGCAACCGTGATACGGCCAGTCAATACGTGGCCGAAGCGTTGTCACTGGCCCAGGCGAATGAAACGGCAGATGAAGATGTTGAACAAAAACTGCTGCTGCTGTGGCGTCTGGGCATCTTACATACCGATAACGGTAAATACGATCAAGCCCAGGATGTCTATGATCAGGCGATGGCCCTGGCAGAAGGTTTGGGCAATAGATTGCATCTTGCCCGGCTGCATAACAGCATTGCTATCATTGCCAATCGCCAAAAAGCGTACGAGAAGGCGGTTTATCATTGGCAGCTGGCGCGAGATGGTTTCCAGGCATGGGGCAACGATTGGGGCGTGGCGGCCACAACCCATAACCTGGCTATGGCTTATTGGGGATTGGAGCAATATGACAAGGCGATGAAATCGGTGGATGTGGGCATTTTGACCCACAAGGAGATTGGCCACAAGCGCGGTGTGGCCGGGGGATTGGCCGTGAAGGCAGCCATTTTTTTGGCTCAGGGCAAGCGACGCGAGGCACGCCGTCATTATAATGAATCCATGCAACTATCGCAGGTGATTGGGGCAACATGGCTTGCCGTTGTTAGTTTGGTTGACGTAGCTGAGTTAGAAATGAACTATGGCAACATGGAATGGGCAGCAACACTGCTTTTTTTTGTATTGGCACATCCGGCCGCGTTAGCGACAACGCTGGAAAACACCAATAAGCTTTTGGAAGATCTGCAGGAAGAATTACCGGCTGAGATGTTGGCTGAGGCAGAAACGGCCGCAATCCACCTGACTCTCGACGATATCATTGCCCAGTTAACAGACATCGAGCAGGCGAATGAATGATTTTCCCCTACTTTCGATCCGATGTTTTGGTGGTTTGCAGTTTGTATTGGCAGAGGCGGCCGTTACCGGATTCCCCTCGCGCAAGGCCGACGCCCTGCTGGTTTACCTGGCCTGCCACCCGCGTCCGCATCCACGTGAAACCCTCGCCACGCTGTTCTGGCCGGACAATGACCAGACGCGTGCCCTGGCCAACCTCAGCGTCATCCTCACCAGCCTGCGCAAGCAGCTAGAGAAATATTTGATCGCAGACCGGCACACCGTTGCCTTCAATACCGACGCGGATTACCAGTTGGATGTGATTGCCTTTGAGCAGGCAATAGACCAGGCCCAGGCGCGGCAGCAAAATGGGAAACGTACCAGAACAGTGGCGGCACAGTTGCAAACAGCCGTGTCCCTCTACAAAGGTGACTTCCTGGCCGGCTTCAACCTGCGCGGCGTGCCCGAGTTTGAAGCGTGGGTGCTGCTGGAACAGGAGCGTTTGCGGCAAATGATGCTTGATGCTCTGTCCACTTTGATTACCTTCCACCAGCAGCGCGGCCAGTTCAGTGACGGTATTCAGCATGGCCAACGGCTGCTGGCGCTCGATCCGCTGCAAGAAGAAGCCCATCGCCAACTCATGCTGCTCTATACGCTGGACAACCAGCGCCCTGCCGCCCTGGCCCAGTACGAACAATGTGCCGCCATCCTCGCCGATGAGCTGGGCGTCGAGCCGGATGAGGAGACGACGGCGCTGTTTGAGCAAATAAAAGATGACAAGGTGACAAGACGAGAGGATGTCACCTTGTCATCCCCTCACCTTGTCACCTTATCACCCGGTCACAATCTGCCCGCACTAACTACCACTTTCATCGGGCGAGAAAACGAATTAGCGCAGATTGAAAAATGGCTGGCGGAGCCGGACGCCCGTTTGCTCACCATCATCGGCCCTGGAGGCATGGGCAAGACGCGGCTGGCGCAGGAAGCGGCGCGCAGGCAGTTAGGGGCGTTTGCTGATGGGGTGTGGTACGTCTCGTTGGTGCCGTTGGTGGATGATGACGAGCTGGTAACGGCCGTTGCCGAAACCATCGGCCTCACCTTTGCCGGAAACATTGACCCGACCCGCCAGCTCATCAGCTACCTGGCGGGCAAGGAAATGCTCCTGATTCTAGACAACTTTGAGCATTTGATAACCGATAAAAGTCTAACTCTTCTGACAGACTTGATGCAGCAGGCGACCGAACTCAAACTGCTGGTTACCTCGCGCGAGCGGTTGAATTTGCAGGCAGAGCAGCTGCTGGAGCTTGTGGGACTGCCGTTTCCGGTGATCGGTGATCGGTTATCGGTAATTGGTAAACGGAAGACCGATAACCGATTACGGATTACCGATTACCCAGCCGTGGAGCTTTTTGCCAACCGCGCCAGACGTTTGCGGGCTGATTTTTCGTTGATGGGGCAGGAAACGGCCGTAGCAAAATTATGTCAGCTTGTGGCCGGGCTTCCCCTGGCACTGGAGCTGGCCGCTGCCTGGTGTCGCACGCTCACAGTAGCCGAAATTGTGAGCGAAATTGAGCGCGGCATCGACTTTTTGGCCACTAACATGCGCGATCTGCCGGAGAGACACCGCAGCGTGCGCGCCGTCTTTGCCTACTCCTGGGAACAGCTCACCCCAACCGAAAAAGACGCGTTCAGCCGCCTCTCTGTTTGTCGCGGCGGCTTCAGCCGCGAGCAGGCACAGGAGATTGGCGGAGCTTCTCTCTCCGTACTTAGCGGCCTGATTGATAAATCCTTCATCCGGCTGGACGCAGCCGAAAATGATAAACCGCCACGTTACCGTCGCCATCCGCTGCTCATTCAGTTTGCCGCGGAGCAGTTGGCTCAACAGCCAGAGAAGCTGGCTGAAAGCCAACTGCGTTTGGCTTATTACATGGCTGGGGCATTGGCAAATCGTTCTAAACAGTTTTACGGTCCCGAACGACGCAGCGTGATGGCCTTTATGACGGCCGAACACGAAAATGTACGCTTAGCCTGGCAGTGGGCCATCGAAAACGATCCGGGGCTTCTGGAACAACTGGTGACCAGCTATCAATATTATTTAATCGGCGCGGGCTTGTTCCCCGAAGGATATGAGCAACTGCAAAAGGCGCTGGCAGTCCTGTCCCAGCCCGAAGATGCCTTAGTGCGTGCGTTGATTCAAATTCATCTGTGTACATTTGCCAGGGTAGTGGGGAAAACGGAAAGGGGGCGCGAGCTGGTCTTGAACAGTTTAGCGATTTTGGATCGGCTGCCGACGTCAGCAAAAAGTGAGGCTGTTGAGGCATTGGCCTTAAAGATTTATGGCGGTCTATTATTTTCGGATGACAGCAATTTTCCCGAGGCTAAAAAGGTGCACAGGCAAGCGCTGGCGCTGTTTCGTCAACAGAAGAATCGGGTTGCTGAAGGCGAGGTTCTTTTCATCCTCAGCGGCATTGAATTTTACACGGGGCAATATAGCAAAGCGATTCAACTGGCGGAGGAAAGCCAGGCTGTTCAGCAGCAGGTGGGGAATCAGATCGGCCAGATGCTGGCTAAGCAGGTATTGGGTCTTATTTACACGGCACAAGGACTGTACGGGCGGGCAATTGAATTTTTTCATAGCTGCATTGCCTTGGCCGAGGCTGCCAATTACAGGGTAGACCTCCCCTGGCATCATGCTAATTTGGGCTATGCTTACCTGCTTGCTGGCCAGTTTGAACCGGCCAGCCACACGTTGCAACTGAGCCTGCGCTACAGTCTGGAGCAGGGCGATCCGCAGGCGATTTCGGTAGCGTATTCAATATTGGGGTTTGCCCACTTGCATAACGGCCGTTTCCCTGAAGCAGCCTCACACGGACACCAGGGTATCCGTTACAGTCACGACGATCAGATGTACCATCCGCTGCAAAAAGCGTTTGCCCTTTGCCTGTTGGGGGCAGCAGCGTTGGGACAGGAACAATACCGGCAAGCATTTGAGCAACTAGCAGAGGCGGTTGAGATATTCCGAGAAATAAATCACCAGGAATATTTGGGCTGGTCGTTGGCGCACCAGGTGGTCGCAGCCTCTGCCTTAAAGCGGTGGCGGCGGGCGAAGGAGATGGCGGCGGAAACGGCCGACCTCGCCCAGGAACTGGATGCGGTGATGCCCAGACTGCTAACGCTGACTGCATTAGCCGCCTGGTGCTGTCAGCAAAATCAGCCAGAAGTCGGGCTCGCTTTGTGGGCAGGCGCAGAGCAGGCGGAACTGGTAAAACAATCTCATTGGTTTCAAACGATAACCCAGCATTTTATCCAGCCAGCGGCAGCACATCTAACGCCAGAACAGCGGGTGCAGTCACAGGCACGAGGGCGCAGCCTGAATTTTGAACAGCTAATGGCGCTGATTCCCCAATAAGGTGTTTATGGCAAGCCAGGCAGAACAAAACAACGAGGAAATTTTACGCCAGAAAGTAACTGAGCAATTCCCCAATGAAGTACCGGAAAAAATTTTGGCGCTGTTGAACCGCTATGAATCAACTTCGGCAGCGGGGCGATTGCGGGTGCAGCTGGCTATTCTTAAGCTGAGTGAGGGGAATGTGGACAAACTGCGGGAGTTTGTAGAAGTGGCCCGCACAGATTACCGTGATGTTTTGTTTTGGGCCGAAACGCCGGAGCAGGCCAGGGCAGTTGGCTCCAGAATTACCCAGCCTCAACAGGAAGCCCGCAAAAAGTTTCGCCGCTATGTCTTGCTGCTGCTTTCAGCGGCGCTGCTGGTTATTATTTTGGGTGCCCGCCTGACGACATCGACGGGTGAAAGGCTGGTGATGTCGGGCATTTTTGTGTTGTCTGGCCTTATCATCATCTGGCGCATTCAGACGGGTCGCCTGTAAGCAGGCGGATCGCAACAAAAGGAGACCAATGGCAGGTTATTCAGGCACACTGCTCGTCAAGAAGTTAGGCATCAAACCGGGCTTTCGGCTATATGCCAAAAATCCGCCAGAAAACTACTCAGAATTGATTGCGCCGCTGCCGGATGGCGTGCAAACTTTGCACCGCCTGACGGATCAATTAGACATGATTCATCTTTTCACCACCAGCCGGGCGGAACTGGCGGCCAACATCGAAGCGTTTATGGACCGCATCAGGCCAGACGGGATGATTTGGGTCTCGTGGCCCAAAAAAGCGTCCAAAGTGCCGACGGACGTGACCGAAGACGTGGTTCGGGAAGTAATTCTGCCGTTGGGTCTGGTGGATGTGAAAGTGTGTGCCGTTGACGCCACATGGTCTGGCCTGAAGCTGGTCATCCGTAAGGAGAACCGCTCAAAAAGGTCGGCTGGCGAGGAAGTATGACCATCCGACGGGCGACAATTGACGATGTGGCACAGCTAGCGGCCGTTCACGTGCAATCGTGGCAGGCGGCTTATCGTAGTTTGCTGCCGGATGATTTTTTAGACAGTCTTTCGGTCGAGCGGCGCATCGCGCAGTGGCAGGCGTGGCTGTCTAATTCGGCCAACGATATCCGTGTTTATGAAGTTGAGGGACAGGTGGTGGGGTTTGTGTCGTACGGCCGTACCCGCGACGAAGATTTAGATCAAGACAATACCGGCGAAATTTACGCCATCTACCTGCTGCCAGACCAGTGGGGCAAAGGCTTTGGCGCTGCCTTAATGCAAGAGGGACTCACCCGGCTGCAAGAACACGGCTACCGGTCGGTGTCGCTGTGGGTGCTGAGGGGGAACAAGCGGGCCATTCGCTTTTATGAGCAATTTGGTTTCAAACCAGATGGAAAAACAAAGGTCGAAAGCCGACCTGGGTTAGAACTGCACGAATTACGTTATGTAAAATTTCTGGATGCAAATGAGGGTTGAGCAAATTTGTAGCCGCGGATTCTTTCCGCGCTTTCTTCACGCGGAGAGAATCCGCGGCTACGACGTGTAAGCGTTACCCGGCAATAGCCCCCACCAGACGGTAAATCTGTTCGGGGGTTTGGCGGCCTTTGACTTTCATCGGTTCCAGCGGTTCGGCCGTTACCCAATCGCGCACCTGCTCGTAGGTGGCGCGGCTGATGAGGATTTCGTCTGCCTGGGCGTTTTCCTGGATGCGCTTGGACAGGTTCACCGCGTCGCCGATGGCCGAGTAATCTTTGCGCAGGCTGCTGCCTACGTTCCCTGCCACTGCTTCGCCTGTATGAATGCCAATGCCAAAATGCAGCCGCCGATCTTCGGACACCTCGGCCAGGTAGCGCTGCATGTTTTTGCGGATCATCAACGCGGTGCGAATGGCGCGCTCGGCGTGGTTTTCCTGGGGATTGAGCGGTGTGTTGTAGAGGGCCATCACCGCATCACCCATAAATTTGTCGGTCAGCCCCTGGTATTCGTTGATGGCGTAGACAAACTCGGTGAAGTAGCCATTCATGATCTGGATCAGGTTTTCCGGGTCCAGGTGTTCGCTGAAGGTGCTGTAGCCGCGCACGTCGGCAAAGAGCACGCTCATGATACTGCGCTGCGGCCGCTGCGCGGCGTCGAGGTCGCGAATCTGGTCTACCAGGGCGGGCGGCAGGTAACGGCGCACGCTTTCAAGACGCTTTTTCTCGGTAACGTCGTCCAGCACCATGGCCACGCCCAGCATGTCGTGGTCGTAGTCGCGCAGCGGGGTGAGGGTGAGGTTAAGCGAGGTCAGGCCGGGGCGCTTTTTCACAGCCACATCCACTTCGGTGTTGTGGGCGCCGCCGTTGGCCCACACGTCCTGGATGAGCGGTTCGACGGGCAGGCCAAGGGTTTCCATGGCGGTGTTGTAGGTTTGGTGCATCACGGCCGTATCTGGATACCCTAAAATCCGTTCCGCCGCCCGGTTGTACAGGGCAATGCGCTCTTCTTCATCTATGGTGATCACCCCGCTGGCAATGGAGGCAAAGACGTTGTCCATCAGGTCGCGCATCTCGGTGATTTCAATCAGGTTGGCCTGCGTCTGGCGGAACAGCCGGGCGTTGTCGATGGCTACGGCCGCCTGGTTGGCAAACGAGGCCAGCAAGTCCCGGTCGGCGTTACCAAACACGCCTGCCGCGATGCGGTTGTCGGCGTAAATCACGCCAGTGATGGTGTCTTTGATTTTGAGGGGGACGCACAAAATGGAGCGCAAGTTGTAGCTGATGATGCTTTCCTGGGCGGCAAAACGGCTGTCTGACTGGGCATTCATTGTCACCACCGGTTCGCCGGTTTCCGCTACAGTGCGCACAATGCTGCGGCTGATCTCAAACGTGGATGATTTCTCAATCGTTTCCCGGTCCACGTTGCGGTAGAGCTGCACTTCCTGCTCACCCGTTTCCTCATCTTTGAGCAGCAAAATAGCCCGCTCGGCCTTGGTCAGGTCGATGATGGAGTCCATCACAAAACCCAGCACCTCGTTCAGATCCAGCGAGGAGTTGATGACCCGGCTGATTTCTTGCAGCGCTTGCAGCTGTTCCTGCTCTTTTTGCTGGTCGCGGAAGCGGCGTTCCAAATCTTCCAGGTTGCGCCGCACGTGGACCAACAGGCGGGCCAGCTCGTCGCTGGATTGGGTGGCAGCACGTTGGGCAATTTCGGCCCGGGTGGTGATGAGGGTTTGATGCTGCTGATTGACGGTGCTGCCCAGGTTGTCAATCAAATCGCGAAGCTGGCGGATATTGGATTGTATCTGCGTAATTGATGGTTGTTCGTTCAACGCTGCATCCTCTGACTGGCCTAAAAAGATATATTTGACAAGGTGACAGGGTAACAAGGGACAAGGTGTAAAACTATGCCCTCTATCAAAATAACCACGGGAGGCTATGACAGACTGCAACCTCTTGAAGAAAACCGCATGGGCTGAACTTGGAATCGCAAGGATAGTTTTTTAGGCGGTTTATAAAAAAAGTATAACAGGTTTTATTACAATTTAACTGACTTTCCTTGAGATTGTGTCCCCATAGCGCAAATTTTTTGTAAAAGTTGGGTGAAGGTAATTTGGTAATCTTTCTGTAAGCCTCTCTTAAGCAGTTGTCGTTACACTGGCGGTGAACGGTAATCGGTAATCGGTGAACGGTGGTCGGATTACCGGTTACGGACCACCGATTACCGGAACTGGAGGTAGGCGATGCATCTAAAACAACTGACGGGGGCAACGGCCGTATTCCTCCTCATCACTCTGGTGGCAGCTGCCTGTACCGGAACGGCCGTTCCCGAAGAAAGTATCGCGAACAGCACGGCCGTATCCCCCACGCGAGGTGAACCTGTGGTTGAGTTACCCGATTTGGGCGCTGCGCCCGAATTTCAGAACGAGGTTTGGCTGAACAGTGACAGCCCGGTGACCCTGGCCGATCAGCGCGGCAAGGTGGTGCTGCTGGAGTTCTGGACCTTTGGCTGCATTAATTGTCAGCGGACGATTCCTTGGGTCAAGGAATGGCAGGCACAGTACGAAGGGGATGACTTTACGGTCATCAGCATCCATTATCCCGAATTTGCCTACGAGCGTGAGATTGACAACGTGCGTGACGCGCTGGCGCGTTACGAGATTACCTACCCGGTAGCCATCGACAACGACCGGCAGACCTGGCGCGCCTACAACCAGCGTTACTGGCCAACGACGTATCTCATCGACAAAAACGGCCGTATCCGCTACCACCACATCGGCGAGTTCACTCGCGGCACCGACCAGGAGGCCGTAGCCGCCATCGAGGCGCTCATGGCCGAACCGGATCCAGTTGAGTAATTGAGTAATTGGGTAACTGAGTAATTGGCAAAAATTACCCAATTACTCAATTACCTAATTACCCATTTGCTTCCCCCTGCGGTATAAATCCCGCATGAACCTATTCCGCTCCAAGGCTAAACCCGACGCTGAGGGTTACTTCACCACCGTGGCCGTCGAAACCGTACAGACCGACCAGATGACGGCCGTTACCATCAACGGTCACAAAATCATTCTCACCAGCTGGGATGGCACGCTGTATGCCTTTTCCGCCGAATGTCCCCACGCCTCGGCCGACTTCAGCAAGGGGTGGATCAGCCGCTACAAAGTCACCTGCCCGGATCACCAATATTGCTGGGACGTGCGCAACGGCCGTATCCTCTGGCCCGAAGATGAAAATTACCGCCTCAAAAAGTACCCAGTCAAAGTGGAAAATGGCATTGTGAAGGTGAAGCTTGGCTGAGACTGAGTTGCCACAGAGGGCACAGAGGCGGAAGAGGTTGGAGAGAGGGTTAGTGGGGTTGTGGCTCCTCTTTGGCGTGACGTTGGTTTTGTTGGTGTGGGAGTTGGGGCAAACGGCCGTTTCCGTGCGTGGAAAAAGTGCGCCCATCCCTCTGGACACTGCGCTTACTACCGCGCAGCAGCAGGCGCAAACGCTGGCCCTGGCCGATGGTCGCGTTCAGCAGCTCACCAGCGGCCAGCGCACCGAGGTGTTTGGCGTGCGCCGCCTGGGGCAGCAGCACACCGAGGCTAGCGCCGTCTGCGCCACGGCCGTTTGTTACCAGGTAGAAATTTACAGCTTCGACGAGAACTTTACGGTAACGGCCGTTGTGGATACCGACGCCGGGTTGGTGCGTGACGTGCTGCACCAGCCCAACATGCAGCCGGGCATCAACCGTCGATTGGCCAATCGTGCCCTGGAACTGGCCCTCAACGACACCGGCGTGATTGACGCGCTGGGCTTCCGGCCCACCCAGGCCGACATGGCCCCCGTGGCCGCCGGGCTGCGCGGCTCCACCTGCGACCAAGGCCACCTGTGCGCCGGGCCCACCTTCCGTGTGGGCAACCGCATTTTGTGGGCCATTGTGGATCTCACCACGGAAAGTGTGACGGCGCTGCGCTGGACAAATGTGTCGGATGACGGCCGTTTTGTGCCGTACGAACCAGAAGGTTTTTGTCCACAGCCGGGCAGCGTGGGGCGCGACGGCTGGGCCTTAAGCTACGAAACCACCGGCACCGACGGCCTGCGCCTTTACAACGTCACCTACCAGGGGCGCAGCGTGCTCACCAGCGCCTCGCTGCCGGAATGGCATGTGGATTACAACGGCGAATACCAGTTCCCCGGCTTCTTCGACGTGACCGGCTGCGGCGGCAGCGGCGGTGGGTTTCCCATCCCACCCTTTGGCGAAACGGAAGTGCGCGATTTGCTGGATGGCAGCACGGTGATGGGTTTTGAAGTGGTGCAGGATTTTCGCATGTCGCAGTGGGGGGCGGCGTGTAATTACCGTTACGGGCAGCATTATCAATTTTATGCCGACGGCCGTTTCCGTGTGGTGGTGGGCGCATACGGCCGTGGCTGCGGCGATGATGTGCAGTGGCAGCAGCCCGTCTACCGGCCCGTCGTGCGTATAGACATCGCTGTAGACGGCGACGGCGGTGACAGTTTTGCCTTTTGGGACGGCCAGCAGTGGGCCTTTGCCGCCAGCGAAACCTACCGCACGCCGTATGCCGCGCCCGGTTTTGGCCCGCACCAGCTCACCAGCGCCAACGAAGCGTGGCTGGTGGTTGATGGCGGCGGCCGCGGCTACACCATCGAGCCGGGTCTCGGCCAGTTCAACGACGGCGGCCTGGGCGACAATCCGTTTGTCTACGTCACGCTGCACAAGCCCGCCGAAGGCGACACCGATCTACCTATCTTTAGCGGGCCAGGGCCGAGCTACTGCTGCAACGATGACCATCGCCAGGGGCCGGACCTCTTTGTCAACGGCGAGCCAATCGGCGGCGCTAACCTGGTGTTGTGGGTGGTGCCCCAATCGGTGACCGACCGGGTGCCTGTGGGGGAAGATGGGGATGGGCTGTACTGCTGGACGGTGAACGGCGAACCCAACCCGGAAACATACCCTTGTTTTACCGGGCCGCTGTTTCGGCCGTTTGAGCTGATGGAGAAGATGTACCTGCCGGTGGTGGAACGGCCGTAAACTCTCTATTGAACTTCACGCAAAGGCGCAAAGGAGATTTGTTAATCCTTTGCGCCTTTGCGTGAATCTATAAAAGATTTCCCTGTTACTCGTGGCGCAGGGCCGCGACTGGGTCCAGGCGGGCGGCGCGGGCGGCGGGGTAGAGCCCGGCGACCACGCCGATGAAGGTGGCAAAAGCCATCGCGCCAATGGCCAGCCACCAGGGCACCACCGACAGCTGGCCAATGCCCGTAATCCCCTCAGCGATGAGGAAGCGGTGGCCAATCCAGTCCACCAATCGCCCCAGCAGCGTGCCAAAGATGAGGCCAAAGAAGCCGCCCAGCAGCCCCAGCATGGCCGCTTCCACGGTAAACAGCGCCCGAATTTCGCGGGCCGACGCGCCCAGCGCCTTCAGTACGCCAATCTCGCGGGTGCGCTCGTAGATGGCCATCATCATCGTGTTGGCCACGCCGAGGGCGGCCACCAGCAGCGCCAGCCCACCGACCGAGCCAAGCAGCGCCTGCATCAGCGCCAGCACCTGGTTCGCCACGTTCAGAATCGCTTCCAGCGATTGGGCTTCCAGGCCGAGCTCTTCGATTTGGGTAGATACGGCCGTCAGTGCCCCCAAATCCGTCGCCCGCACCGTTAAGGTGTCATACCCTCTGGTTTGCAAGATATCTGGCTCGTTGTACCACCAGGTCATGATGGCTTCGCGCTCCGCCACGCCGAGTTCAATAATGTTGTTGTCTAAACCTTCGCGCACGCCGACGATCTGACTGGGGAATGTTTCCATTTCGCCGCGCGGCAGCTGGACCGTCAGGGAAATTGCCTGCCCAATCAGCGACTCGTACGATTGGCCTTCTTCAAGCAGCGCATCGGCCAGGTCCTGCACCAGCACCACGCCAGCCCTGGCGCCGCTGTCCATGCGGACGCCCGCCAACGGTTCCGGACTGCTGCCGAGGGCAAATTCCGGCTCAAAGCTGTCGGTGGCGCGGATGGGCAGCGTGGTGTCGCCCAAGGTCAGGGCTATGTCGATGCCAAAGGGCAGCCGCAGGTCTGGCAAGACGACGGCCACGTCGGGAATTTGCTCGATTTTGGCTACCAGCTCGGGCGTGATGGGCGTCAGCGGTTCCGGCTCGGCGAAAGGATCAAACTCGTCTGGCTCGTCATAAACGGGAGAGACAAACAGGTTTTCCAGGCCGATGCTCTCGAAGTTGCGCTGCACTTCGCGCTGCACGCCCACGCCAAAGGAAACCATCGCCACCAGGGTGACAATGCCGATGAGGACGCCGCCCGCCGTTAGCACGTTGCGCACCGGGCGGCGGCGCAGGTTGCTAAGTGCCTGGCGAATGATGTCGTTAAACTGCAAGCCACCAGATTTGACCCCCTCCCTAGCCCTCCCCCTACGAGGGGGAGGGGACAGAAGCTCCCTCTCCCTTGAGGGAGAGGGCTGGGGTGAGGGTGCTTTGATCTCTTCCACAATATCCCCATCGCGGAGCTTGACGATGCGGTCGGCGTAGGCGGCCACTTCTTCGTCGTGGGTGACGACGATGAGGGTGATGCCTTGCTCGCGGTTAAGCGCCTTGAGCAGGGCCATCACCTCTTCGCCGGTTTTGGAATCCAGGTTGCCGGTGGGTTCATCAGCCAGGATGAGGCTGGGGTTGTGGATGAGGGCGCGGGCTACGGCCGTTCGCTGCTGCTCGCCGCCAGAGAGTTCAGTGGGGTAATGGTCCAGCCGGTGGCCCAGGCCCACTTTTTCCAGCAGCGCTTTGGCGCGTGTTTCCCGCTCGGCCACGCTGACGCCGGACAGCATCAGCGGTACCGCCACGTTTTCCAGGGCGGTGAGGCGCGGCAGCAGGTTGAAGCTCTGGAAGATGAAGCCGATGCGCTGGCGGCGGTGCAGCGTGCGGTCGGTTTCGCTGGCGGTATGCAGAGCGGTGCCGTCGAGCCACAGCTCGCCCGCTGAGGGGCGGTCCAGGCCGCCGAGCAGGTTGAGCAGGGTCGATTTGCCGGAGCCGGAGGGGCCAACCAGGGCGATAAATTCGCCCGGCTCGATGGCCAAATCCACGCCGCGCAGCGCCTGCACGTCCATACCGCCGCGCTGGAAGTAGCGGGCGAGGTTGGTTAGTTTAATTGGATCTGTCATGGGGATCGGTGGTGGGTAATCGGTGATCAGTAATCGGTAACCGGTTTGAGAAAGATCAGACCGATTACCGATTACCGTTTACGGATTACGGTTTACTGAAGTGACTCCGCAATGGCCAGCGCTTCTTCCCCGGTCAGGTCGCCGCCGATCCAGTATTGGATTTCGCCTTCGGACCAGTTGAGCAGCGTACGGCCGTCTTCAGGATCGGTGTAGATCATGCCGGGTACGCCGCGCACGGTGATGCTTTCGCCGCCTTCAGCGGGGGCCAGGTTGACGCTGGTGCGGCCCTGGGCGATGGTGAAGGAACGGCCGTCCGGCAGCCCATACCGCTCGACAATCGCGCCACCTACGTTGGTTGTTTCGCGCAGCGTGGCCTCAGCGGGCAGGCTGGTGGGGGAGAGCAGGTCGAAGTCCGGCTCGATGGCCGCCGCTTCTTCCAAAGCATCTTTGTCCGGGAATTCCAGGTCGGCAGCGTTGATCACCGTCGCGCCTTCAGGAATGGTGAAGGTGAAAACGGCATCATCGACGCCCTGGTTGATTTCCAGGAAAGTGGCCCGCGCCACGCCGGAGCCGAAGGCGCTGCCGGTGTACTCGATGCCTACCGGGGCGCTGTCGCCGTCACGCAGCCAGACGTTCAGCAGGCCGCCCGCGGCACGCACTTCTTCGGGCATTTGCTCGGGGATGGGGATGAGGCGGATGGTGTTAACGGCCGTATCGCCAATCACGTCAGAGCCAGCCCGCTCGGCGGTAAAATACTCCAGCAGCTTGGCCACCGCCTCTTCGGGGGTTTCCGGGATGTCGGCTTCGTCCATGTCGCCTTCAAAGTTGTGATCAAATTCCTGTCCGGCCATCTCTTCGGCAATACGGGCGTAGAGCTCTTCAAACTGGCCGGTGAGCACAATGTTGCGCGCCGGGTTCCACACCCAGAACTGCGTGCCGTCGCTCACGGCAATCGTGCCGATGAGCTCGGCTTCGTCAGCTGTCAGCACTTCCACGCGGAAGGCCGGTTCGCCGTTGGGGCCAGCGTCCAGGCGGCCCCAAGCTTCCACGGTGCCGCTCATTGCCCGCTCGGGCACATCCAGCGACAATTCCACAATGGCGTGGCCGTCGGTAATGGTCTGGCTGGTTTCCAGGGACTGCACCAGCAAATCCTGGGCGGTGGGAATGACAAAGGCGCCAATGGCTACGGCCGTTCCGGCCAGCACCACCAGGGCCAACAAAATGCTTAAAAATCGTTTTCTTGAATTCATGTTTAGTAACTCCCGCTAGGTCATGGTTTTTACGTAATCACCCCTCTAAACACCACGCTTGTATGGATTGTGACACGAAAACGGCCGTTGTGATCCAACCTGCCTTCGCTCTCATCCATCATTCACATTCCCCGCCCTCGTTCCGTCCGCGCCGGACACGGTTGTAAATTCAAGTAGCAGTCAGGTGTATTTTGCAGAATACCCATGCTTGTCATTTCGAAGTCCTCTGAGAAATCCCTCTAAGCTTCAGAGCCTCTCAGGTTTCGTAGGCTCTAGGGATTTCTCCCTTTGGTCGAAATGACAATAGAAGGTATCTCGGGATTCCTTTTTATTTCTTCAAAGGCAAGACAGTGGACACGAGAAATAAATCTGGGCAATCTGCGAAATCTGTGCCTGCTTCTTTGCCTGGACTTACTTCCTGGGCCACAATACGGGCACCAAGTAAACACAGGAGCAACAACCTGATTGTGCAAGATTTAGCAGCGATTTGGCAGGACATAGAGGCCACGGCCGTTTCCGCCGGACTCGATCCCACAAAATTTACAAACACCCACCGGGAAATCGCCGCCCAAATCATCGCTTTTTTACAGACGCCACCCGTGGCGCCTGCCGAAAAAGAGCCAACCGGCTGGCGCAGCTGGCTGGCGCGGGACAAAAATGGAAATGGCAAACGGCCGTTTCCCATCCCACCACCGCCCGCCCCCATCATCATCTGCGGTGAGCCGGGCACGGGCAAAACCACCTTCCTCAACGTGCTGGATGTGGTGCTGCGCCGTGCCTTCCGCCTACCCGACAACATCCAGCCGGTGATGCACAAAGGCCCGTACGACTACCACGTAACGAAAAGGCTGCTAAACGGCCGTCCCATCAGCCTGCTCTCCGTGAAAAAGTGGGACGATTTGCTGCACTTTTACACCTGGAGCCGGGAAACGCACGGGCTGGTGACGGCCGATCGCACCGCTTTTATCCGCGAAGTGCTGCTGCCGATGCGCCTCATCTTTGCTGACGAGGTGGAGATGGTGGGCTATTCCCCCACGCTGCCCATTTTGGCCCAGCATGGGCTGCTGGTGGTGGGCAGCTCCAACCAGCACCACTTTGCCCAGCTAGAGGAGCGCCAGGTGCCGCCCCACACTTACATATTTACGGGAGTGGATTTGCGTGCGGGGACGCCCGCCGACGCTGTGGTACAGCCGGATAATCCGGCCTGGGCCATTTTTGACCAGCTGCGCCAGCGGCCCATCAAACGGTACGAGCAGCTGGCTTACCAGGAGCAGCGGACGGATAAAGTGTTGTTTGTGCGGCTGGGTTTTAAGACGGCCGTAAACGCTCCCTTGCTAGAAAATGAGTGGGCCAACTTTTTACAAACCTTGTCCCACCAACCGGACGCGCCGCTTATTTTTCTGCTGGATGAATTTTCGCTGGAGAGTTTGCGCACGGACTACAATGCGATCATTCGCTTTGTCTCGCTGTTTGACCTGATTGAGCAGCAGGGCATTGGTGTGTTGGTACGAAATTCAGCCGCCCCGGCGGAACTGTCGCGCGAGGCGCTGGCCCACATGAAGGTGACGATTTACGCAGCGCGGGAGGTGCCCGAAGCGATTAAGGTGAAAACGGCCGTCGGCATCGACCGCTGTATTTCCCGCATTGGCCAGGCCGGGCACAAAGCGCACTCGATCATCAGCCAACTTGTTTAAGCGCCGCCCAGCCTTCCGGCACATTGCCCCATTCAATCTGTTTCGCCCCTAAAAATGTGGCCAATGAGGTGGCTGCCTGGCCAATCTCACGCACCGTTTTCTTGTTTTTGGGCGCGCCCGGCTCGGCATAAACATTGTGGATGTGCAGCGTGTGGGTCTTTCGATCCATTTTGGGGTCGATACGGCCGATAAGCTTGTCGCCGTGCAGAATGGGCAGCACGTAGTAGCCGTACTCCCGCTTGGCGGCGGGCACGTAAATCTCGATGCGGAAGAAGAAGTCCCACAGCGCCTCAGTGCGGTCCCGGTCGCAGATGAGATTGTCGAAAGGCGAAAGGAAGGTGGTGTGCGGCTGCCAGGCGCCATTTTGCAGCTGGTGCAGCAGGGGCAGGTCATCGGCGTGCAGGTAATAATCGTCGGTAAGGCTCCCAACCTTCACAGGCATGAGAATTTCTTCTTTGACGAGCTGGCGGAGAACGGCCGTTATCTCAGGATACATGCCCCGCGTGTAATGCGCTTTAATTTGCTTCACCGTGGCCGCCCCCAGCGCCCGGATCGCTTTTTGCACGGCAAAACAACACGCCTGTCTGGCCGTCCACTCCTCTTGCGGTGTCCACTCCGGCCAGAAATGCTCGGCCAGCCCCCACTTGCGCTGGTTGCCCACGCGCTCCACCGTGAGAATTTCCCCGTTGCTCCACAGGTAATCGAGAATAAAGCCCACGAAACGGCCGCTTGACCAGCGCGACTCGTACCGTAAATCATCCTCCGTCTCGATCTCCCGCGAGAACAGCGGCCCTTCGTGCCGCAGCCGGTCCAGGATATGGTCCTTGAGATCGATGATGCCGGGATGTTCATCGAACCATTTCTGGTAGCGGGCGGCGCGGGCGGGATCGTTGCGCCGCTGGCGCATGCCCCAGCTGAAGAGGGGGAATTCCTCGGTGAGCACCATCGAGGCGGCGTGAGCCCAGTATTCAAACAGCGCTTTTTCTTCCCAGCGCAGCCGCTTCAGTTCCGTCTTGTCAAACTTGCCCAGGCGGCTCCACAGCACCAGCAGGTGCGTGCGCTCCACGGCGCGGATAGGGTCCAGCTGCACACAGCCCAAATCGCGAATGACGTCGAGCATGGCGGGTGGTTTTTGCTTGGTCAGATGTTGCCGTGTAATGGCCAAGCGGCGCAAATCCTGGCGAGTGAGGGTAAGTTGGGCAGTCATTGTTTTCTCCTGAAGAAAACCTCCCGCAGGCTCATGCCAAAACAGCCCTGATTTGTGAAACCTGCAGGAGGTTGCAGTGTGGCGTGATTATACTTGGCAAATTAACTTAGAACAAGCGTTCGCAAAAAGGCGGATCAGGAATTTGATGAACAGACGAATGACACGAAGGGTAAACATTCGTCTCATTCGTTCATTCGTGCCATTCGTGTTGCCAAAATGGAACCGATTGGCGAAATCGGTGTATTGTAGGTAGATGGCACGTTCTGGAACGAGTGACACTGCCACCGTGGAGGCAAACTTAATTCGGCAGGCCCGGCAGGGAGATGCAGCTGCCTGGGAGATGCTGGTGCGCCAGCATCAAGCGGCGGCGTTTCGGCTGGGGTACCTGCTGCTGCGCACCCCTGCCGAGGCGGAGGACGTGGCGCAGGAGGCGTTTGTGCGGGCCTTCCTGGCGCTGGACAAGTTTGACGAGACACGGCCGTTCCGCCCCTGGCTGCTGCAAATCACTCGCAATGTGGCCAAAAACCGGCTGCGCAGTTTGTCGCGCTACTGGGCGATGGTGAAGCGCTGGTGGCAGGAGGAGGAAACGGCCGTTGAAGCGACGGCCGTCAGCCAGGATGAATCGGCCCAGCTGTGGCAGGCGGTGCAGCAGCTGCGCCCCAAAGCGCAGGAGGTGGTGTATCTGCGTTACTTTTTGGAACTGTCCGAGGCGGAAACGGCCGAAGCACTGGACGTGCCTGCCGGAACGGTGAAGTCGCGCCTGCACCGGGCGCTGCAGCAGCTGAAGGGTGTGATTGAGGCGGATTTTGTTGAGCTGAAAGAAGTAATTGAGTAATTGGGTAATTGATGAGTGAGATGAACAGTTCGTTTGAGAAGCAGGTGGAGCAATGGGCGGCCGCGTTTGAGTTTCCGCCGACGCCGGATATTGCCGGGAAGGTACGGCCGTTGCTCGCTGCGCCGCCTAAAAAAACGTTCCAACCGGGACGGCGGCTGGCCTGGGCGCTGGTGTTGCTGCTGCTGGCGGCCAGTTTGCTGGCGGTGCCCGGCGTGCGCGCGGCGATTGTGGAGATTTTGCGTGCAGGCGGCATCACCATTTTTGTGGGGGAGGAAACATCCGTTGACGAGATTCCGCCGCTGCTGAGCGAGCAGCTGCCTGCCTTCACGGAACCAATCACGCTGGACGAGGCGGTGGCGCGCTTCCCGAACGTGCAGCTGCCCACGGAACTGCCACCGCCGGATGACGTGCTGCTGCATGAGGAGCCGGTGTGGGATACGGCCGTTATCTTCCTCTGGCGCGACGAGGCCGACCCGCAGGAAATTGCCCTGAGCCTGTACCAGATCAACGTGGCGCAGTATGCCTACAAGGGCAGCGACATGCTGGAGACGACCGAGGTGAACGGCAACCCGGCGTTCTGGGTGATTGGCCCGCACTACTTCCGGCTGCGTGGTTCTTCGCCTGAGGCGTGGCTGTTTGTTGAAGGCAGTGTGCTGATCTGGTGGGAGGGAGAGATGACCTATCGCCTGGAAGGTGCAGAATCTCTGGAAGTTGCGCTGCGAATAGCGGAATCGTTGGAACCTGTTGAGCCGGAAGTTGATTGAAAAAATGGGACACTGATAAACACAGATTGACACTGATTTTGTATTTTACCGTAGCCGCGGATTCTTTCCGCGCAATGGAAACACGGAAAGAATCCGCGGCTACAAGAAGGAGTGTTGTCATGCGTAATAAATTGATTTTGCTGGCTGGAATTTTGTTGCTGCTTGGTTTGTTGTTCAGCCCTGGTGCGGCGCGGGCGGGCGGCTGGGCGACGTTGACGTTGACTGAACTGCCCAAGGAGGTGGTGGCGGAACGGCCGTTTACCATCGAATTCACGATGCGCCAGCATGGGCACGCGCCTGTTACCGGCTTTGATGCGACCGTGCTGGCAGTGCATTCGGCCAGTGGTGAGCAGCTCAGTTTTGCCACGGAAGCCAATCCCGATGAAGAAAATTACACGGCCACCCTCGTGCTGCCCCAGGCGGGCGAATGGCAGTGGGAAATTGAAACCTGGGGCCGTGTATACCCGATGCCGCCATTGATGGTGAATGAAGCGGTTGCGGCTGCCAATGGAGAGGGTGTGAGGGGAACGGCCGTTGGGGCAGCACCTGTTGCCTGGCAGCTTATCTTGGGTTGGATAACGGCCGTAGGCGCAGTGCTCAGCCTCTTTTTCTGGACACGTCAACGGAGCAAGCTGCGCCTGGCAGCGGCGTTGTTGTTGGGGGTGGTGAGCGTGGCAGGGTTTGTCTTGCACGCACAAATGCCGCAGTCTGTCCTGGCGGAAAGTGAAACGGCCACGCTGCCCGCCATTGCGCCAGAAGCGCTGGGCGAGGCGCTGTTTGTGGCCAAGGGCTGCATCCAGTGTCACACCAATGACAAGGTCACGATGGCGCCCAATGTGTTCCCGGTGGGGCCGAACCTTACTTTTGTGAAACGGCCGCCCGAGTACCTGCAAGCGTGGCTGGCCGATCCCTCTTCCTTAAAACCCGATACACAAATGCCCAACCTGCACCTGAGCGACGCAGATATTACGACGCTGGTGGAGTTTTTGGTATCGGAGTAGGGGGCGATGAGTGAAACGTGAAGCGTGAAACGTGAGGAGAAAAATCATCACGTTTCATGTTTCACGCTTCATTCAAGAATGATTTATCGAGGAATTCGAGGGCGGCCGTCTAAATTTCTTCCGGCCATTCGGCATGGGGGCGCTGGTCGCGGCAGATGTCTAGCAGGCGGTCCAGCGTGCCGTGCCGCTCGCAGTAGAGGATGATTTCCTGGGCCAGCTCCGGCTTGGTGGCGTTGGGCAGCTCGTCTTTGTCGATGCCCAGGTCGAAGCAGAGCGTTTCTAGCTCGGTTTTGTTGAAGTAGCGCACCATCAGTTCGCGCAGGCGGATGCGGTTTTGCAGGAGGGTGTCGGCCTGCTCATCTTCGAGAACGGCCGTATAAAACTCGGCCACGGCTTGCTTGCGGGTGGAGATGGTGTTGCGCTGCTCGATGCTCATCTCGGCCAGGGTCCGGTCGTGCCCGGCGGGGATGAAGATGGCGTCCCAGCCAAAGATGGCCTGTCCTTTGGGCTCTGGGGCGATGGTGCCGCTAAGCTGGCCGGTAAAGACGGCGACACGGCCGTCGGGGGAATGGTAGGCGAGCTTGGTAACGGCCGTGGCTGTGCGGTCGTCAAACGGCTGGAGCATCTTGCAGATACCCTCCACGCCGACGCCGTCGATAAACAGCCCGGCGACGTTGCCCGGCAGGTTGCGCCAGGCGCGCACCATCAGGTTGGTTTGCTCGACTAAAAAGGGGAGGTAGGGGAGTAGCGGCCGTATTACCGCCACCTTGCGCCGCAGCAAAATGTCGATGTCCGTGGTGACCACATCTTCCACATGGTAGCGAAACCAGACCAGGTTAGCCAGCTTGCCCAGCAAAAATTGGTAATCGTTGAACTTGTTTTCGGAAGCGGTCACAAAGTAGAGGCGCTCAATTCGTTCTCTGGCCATCGTTTTTTGGCGTGTCCGTGTGGTTTGAGGTTTTTAGTAATGAATGAGACGCATTGTAAACAAAAAGCCCCTGATTTGGAAGATGAAATCAGGGGCCTGACAGAGTGAGGCCGCGTATAAAAATTTCACGCAAAGCCGCAAAGTTTTTTCTGGTCTTTCGGGTTTGGCGGAGTCAAACTGGTTTTTGCACCGAATTTACGCGAATTACCGCTAATTTTCGTGTGAATTGGCGTAAATTCGATGCTAATCCCCTTAAACCCTTTGCGGCTTTGCGCGAAAAACGGGTTATCAAGGCAAAGTCAAGGCGGGCTGGCCGGCGCTGCTGAGGATCATAACCGGGTCGCCACCGCTGGCGGGCAGCTGCATGATGTGGCGTGCCGGATAGTAGGCTTGCAGCGCTTCGGCGTCCAGTTCAGGAAATTGGACCGCTTCAAACAACGGCCGATCATTTTCCACCAGCACAAAGAGGAGATCGCCAGCGGCCGTTTCTTCCATCTGGGCATATGCCTGCACATCCTCGCCAAACAGCAGTCGCTCTTCGCCGCTGCCGTCGGGCTGGATGCGCCACAGGGCCGATTCGTAGAAGCCAAAGTACAGGCCCATATTGTCCAGCGACTCCCGCTCCAGCGGATTGCGCTCCGTGTAGTACAAGCTGCCGCTGGCCTGGCCCACAAACACCAGTTCCACTTTGGCGCTGGTGGGGATGACGGTGATCTCCGTGGAGTCCGGCGTGCCGGTGACCAGCAGGTTATCGTCGGGATTTTCGCGGTCCCAGGCGTAGCCGGTGACGGCATACCAGCGGTCGCCGCTGTTGTTCAGCACCAGGTTGCGCAGCAGCATGTCGAAGCCGGGCAGCTCGGTGCCGCTGGCCATGTCAAAACGGCCGATCCCAATGTTGGTGCAGTCGAGGTTGTAGAGCAGAATGCCTGGCGCAGACCACTCGATAACACCCATGCGATAGCCATAGGGGGTGCCGCCTTCATTTTCATACAGCACCTCGCTGGTAGAACGGCCGCCCCCACCGCAGCCATCGCCGAACTGCCGCCAGGTACCAGCTACCTGCGGTTCGCCCAGGGTTCCATCCTCGGCTACAGCCACGGTCCACACCTCGATGAGTCGTGGGGCGGGGCGATCACTTTCTTCCTGCTCTAAAACGGTGTCGGTTTCCAGGAAGTAGACGATGGTACGGCCGTCGGGTGACCATTCGCCCGGACGCATAAACGCAACATTGTCGATAATTTGCACATTCCCCTGCCGGTCGCTCACGCGCAGGCTGTCGCTGCTGCCATCGTAATAGTAGTAGAGCAAATACTGCCCGTCGGGCGACCATTTGGGATAAGCCAGGGCGCAGTAGCCGCCTTCCGGGCAGGGTTCTTTGTGTACGGACACAATGTTGCCGTCTGGCAAGGTGCGCATGTAGAGCTTCTCCCACTGCACGTAGGCGATGGCGTCGGCGGCAACGGCCGTCACATTATCCACCATCTCCTGCATCGGTGGGGCTGGAATGAGAGAGGCTTCGGTGGGAGCGAGCGTGGGTGAGGGCAGCGGTGTGGGGGTGGCCGTGGCTGTTTCGGTGGTGGATGTGGGGAGAGCGGGTTCGGCCGTTGCGGCAGCGGTTTCATCAGTCGCTGGCCGCGTAACCGGAACTGTCACCTGGTCGGTGCTTTCCGGTAGGCAGCCAGCCAAAGCAAAACAAAGCAGAATTAAACAAACAACACACAATGGACGTTTCATCACAGTACATCTCCTTTTATAAACTACTCTACTGACCTTTCGATAAAAAATTGAAGACTATGGTGGATTTGGCAGCACATTAGCGGCCAAGTCCGTGTAAATAGATGGTGGCAAATCCAACAATTCAAGAATACGGTATTGCAAAGGCGTCAACGGTGTGATGTGAACGATACTTTGACCAGGCAACTGAATCAACGACAAAGTGATATTGGCAAAGGCGGCCAGCAAACGCTCGGTCGTTGGTTCCTGGGTTTGTTGCTTGGCATTACCGGGGTACAAACCGGCCAGGCCGGTATCTTCAGCCGCCAAAGCACGTCGGGCCACAAATTCAGTCAACGTCAGGATGCGCAACGCCAGCGACAAAAGCCGCACCAATCCCTTGAGATGGTCTTCTCGCTGCACATAAACAGGGCGCAAACCCAAGGGGCGACCTTTGAGACGGGAAAAATCCCGCTCAATGTTCGGTGCCCCACGATAGGCATGAACCGCTTGCCCCAGAGACAAAGCCTCTTCGGGTGCATTCAGGACATACAAACGCCAGCCTCGGGTCCGATATTCGTTGGCAATCGCTGCCTCATTACGCTGCACATGAAGATGGTAGCGAACCGTTTCCTCGACACTGGCCGGCCGGTCTTTGTACTTGCGTTTCTGGCGTCGGCTGACTTGCCGTTGGCAGGTCAGGTGGAGCAAATCGGCCACACGATGCTTTTGCACAATGGCCGTGGCCTCAGCTTGCAAGGGGGCCAATTCGGCATATTGACGTCTGCCACGGCCGGGTGGTGGGGTCAAGGCCAGCAGTTTTTCTTCGGCTCCTTGCAAGCGTCCTTGCAAGCCGCGATACTGACTTTGCGCCAGATTGGGCGAGTAGATAAGCAGGACGCGCTCTGTCCAGACCACCCGTTCCCCGGCCACCTCGGCTTCCTGCTGGCGAGTTGTCTCATAACCTTGGGCTATCAACTCTGGCTCCTGCTCATCTATTGGCTGACGAAACACATCAACCAGTTCCTGCTCCCCAACCAGTGCCGCAGCTACCAATTGCGTCAACAACTCGCTTTGGGTGCCTTTGTGACTCAGTGGGGTCAGATAGTAGTCACCCCCAGCAACGATATGAGCACGGGTGGCCAACGCTTCCATCTTACTATCACCGATGTAGAGCAACCCTGTCTGTCCCAGCGCGCGGCGTACCTGGTCGACGGCTGGAATGTAAAGTCCATCGTCAGCGACGCTGCCAGCCACAATCTGTGTCACCAGGGGTGCGCCCATGGGATCCAAGCTGGCCAGCATCACCTTCAACTGGGGCAAGTCTGGTCGGTGGTCCTTGCTATGACCGTACCGAATCAACTCAGTTCCCTCTGGGTCATGGTGCAGCAAAACCGTTGTGCTATCCAGGCGGACACAGCGCTGCGGCAGCTGATAAACGCGAATCGTCCGACGCCCCAACTCCTGCTCAATCGCTGCCCAACTGGCATCGTCACTCAGGTAGCGCAGGATGTCTCCCAGCCGGTCATCACTGAAATCTGGCACCGTCAAGTCGGGATTGAGCAAGCGCTTCAGCGTCTCCAGATGTGTTGCCACCCACGGCTCTACATAGCTCAAGCGATGGTCCGATTCCGACAAGATGAAGGTCAACCAGGTCATGATGGTTTGCCCCACACTCAAGCCTTGTCGCCGCCAATGAGGCGTAATGATGGCATCAATGACCTCGGCCATCTCCATCTTTTGTTGTTGCCCCATCAGCAACGGGATGTCGTCGACCCGTTCGTTTTGCACTTCTACTTCTGCCATGGACAGAAGTTTAGCCGTATTCTGTTTTTAAGGTGAGTCTATTGTCGAAAGACCAGACGTATCGGTAAGGAGAAGTATAGGGTATGGGAACGGCCGTTGTTCAACGTTTGATCTACGGGAGAAATACCATTAGTGAATGGGTATCAAGATTAGCCTACTAAAAATCGTTTGGGGGACGAAAACTATCGGGAGATTCGTATTGCAATGGCAACAATGGACGGCCGATCATGTAATATTCGATGCCAGCATCTGTAAAAACCCCATCATTTATTTGGGTATCAAACAGGTTGAAAAAGGGGTCTACCGCGTCTCCGTGAAGAGGAACAATACCAGAAGGATATTGTTCCAGTAACTGGCTCACAGTAGGTAGATTCTCGGGCCACATTTGAGGAACTTCATCTGTACGGATCGTATCCCACATGGGTTCAATCCATAAAATCATCGTTTCCGGTGAATACGGTGCATAGACCTTATCTGCTGGATGGAAATTTTGAATTAGCGAAAGGGTCGTGGCGATCTCTGGAATCAGATAAGGAATATAAGGACCATAGATTTCTACACAAGTGCGCTTATCTTCACGGTAAATACAAAGAGCTGGTCCTCCTGCTCCATCAGAAAATTGTGTTGTTTCATCAAAATTGTAGAGCCAATCATCTGAGTATTCATATCCCTCCTGAATCTTTGTAAAAAAGCCTGCTGTTTCAATTTGGATGAATAAATTCTGAACTTCCTCTGGAGATAGATGAGTTTCAACATACCATTCACTTTCGAACCATCTATCCGTTAGTTCGTTCTTGTCGCGAAGCAACAGTTGGCCGTCTGTGAATAAAATCAAATCCGGCAGGCCTCTACCAAAGTATATGTCATAATTTGTTCCCCCATCTCCGCCTGAATAAGAAAGCCATACCAACCAGGGTTTTGTAGGTATTGCTGTTGGTATGAGGGTAGCTGTTGGCGGTAGAGGCGTTTGTGAAGGCTGAGGGGTTGAGGTAGGCGTAGCGGTTGGGGAGGGAAGTGGTGTATTGGTGGGAGTGGGCGTTGGCTCCTGGCTGGGTTGAATGGAGACGGCCGTTGCTACTTCAGTCGGTTTGACACGAGTTACGGCAACCGTTACCTGCTCACTGGAGACTTCCGGCAAGCAGCCAGCTAATCCCAAGCAAAGTGAAAAAAGACACAGGAAAAGCAAAGAACGCTGCATAACAAAGTCTCCTGAATTAAATTCGTATGATGAAATGGAGTGTACGATAAACGAACGGCCGTTGTTCAACGTTTGAGCTACGGGAGAAGTACTGCTGCCAGATAAAATCCGATGCTACTTTTGCAGCCGCCAGTCGAGGGCGGTGTGGCGCTGGGTGGTTTTGTCGTTTTGCACGGCGATGCGAATGGCTTTGCGGGTACCGATCAGGATGACCAGGCTATCTGTAAACTTCCCGCCGATGTTTTATCAGGCGAATAACAATCAATTTTTGTTCGTCTTCAAGTGTGTACAAGACGCGATAATCACCGACACGCAGTTTGTAGACGCCTTGAAATTGCCCGGTAAGCGGTTCAGGCGTTAAAGTTTCCAAATTCTCGGCAAGCCAGCGAATCTTTTTAAGAATGCGTTGGGCTATTTGCGTGTCTAATTTGGCTAGATTTTCTTCAGCTTGGGAGATAAAAACAACTGGCGGCACGTTTACCAATCCAACCCTAAATTTTCGGCAACGGTTTGGGCGGTTTTATACTGCGCTTTTGGCTCTTTAAGGGCGGCGAGCAGTTCGCTGCTTAATTCTTCGCGCAAGGTAAGACCTTCATCTGGATCGCTCAGTAATTCTGCCAAAGTTTGGGCAACCGTTTCACGAATGACGCTTCTAAACTCATCAACTGTTAGATCGGCAACTTTTGTGTTATCCATCGATTTTGCTCCATAAACTAATTGAAAATAGTATACCACTTTTCGTCAATGGTTTAGCCGCCAGTCGAGGGCGGTGTGGCGCTGGGTGGTTTTGTCATTTTGTACGGCAATGCGGATCGCTTTGCGGGTGCCGACCAGGACGACGAGCTTTTTGGCGCGGGTAACGGCCGTATACAACAAATTCCGCTGCAGCATCAAATAATGTTGGGTCGCCACCGGCATCACCACACACGGGTACTCCGCGCCCTGGCTTTTGTGGACCGAAATGGCGAATGCGTGCACCAGTTCGTCGGCCTCCAAAAAGTCGTACACTACCGGCGCACCGTCGATGCTCACGGTAAGCGTTTGCTGCAAAATGTCCATGCCCGTGACGCGGCCAATGTCGCCGTTGTAGACGTTTTTGTCGTAGTTGTTCACCGTCTGCATTACCTTGTCGCCTACGCGGAAGAGCCGCCCGGCCAGCTTGCGCTCGGCTTTGCCCTGGCCCGGCGGATTAAGCGCCTCTTGCAGCAGCAGGTTGAGATTGCTCACGCCCACCGCGCCGTTATACATCGGCGACAGCACCTGGATGTCGTCCAGCGGATCGAGCTTGAACTTGAGCGGCACCCGGTTTTTGACGACGTCGACGAGCAGTTCGGCCGCTTCACCCGGATCTTCTTTCACAAAGAGGAAAAAGTCGTTGGCCTCTGGCGTTGTTTCCGGCATTTTGCCCTCGTTGATGCGGTGGGCGTTGCTGATGATGAGCGAGTCCGACGCCTGGCGGAAGATGGTTTGCAGGCGCACCACGGCCGTTTTGCCCGAATCGATCAAATCCCCCAGCACGTCCCCCGCGCCGACGCTGGGCAGCTGGTCCACGTCGCCCACCAGCAGCAAATGGCTGTCCGGGCCAATGGCTTTGAGCAGATTGTGCGTCAGCAGCAGGTCCAGCATCGAGGCCTCGTCGATGATGATCATGTCCGCATCGAGCGGATTGCTTTCGGAACGGCCGTAGCCTTCCCCCGGCTTAAACTCCAGCAAACGATGCACCGTTTTGGCTTCGCGGCCCGTCGCTTCGGCCAGCCGCTTGGCGGCGCGACCGGTGGGGGAAGCCAGGGCGTAGGTCAGCCGGTGCCGGTCCAGCAAATCCAGCAGGGCGCGCATCGTCGTCGTTTTGCCCGTGCCCGGCCCGCCGGTGAGGATGGTGACTTTGTGGGTAACGGCCGTTTGGATGGCGTGGAGCTGTTGTGGGGCGAGTTTGACGCCAGAGTTGGGAGATTGGAGATTGGCGATTGGCGATTGGCTACCGCTTACCGAATACCGACTACGGATTACGGCCAACCGGCTCGTGGGATGCTCGATCAGCCGCTGAATTCGCTGGGTCACGCCAATTTCGGAGTAATAAAACGGCGTCAGGTAGACAGCGCGTTCTTCTTTAATTTCTGGAGATTGGAGATTGGAGACTGGAGATTGATTACTGCTTACCGAATACTGTTCACTGGGGGACGGCCGTTCCCCGATTACCGATAACGGATTACCGATTACCGGGTACCGCAGCGTTTCCCGCTTAATGAAGTCGCTCGTTTCTAGCTGGTCGATAACGGCCGTTACCTTTTCCGCTGCCAATCCCAAAATTTCGGCCGCCTCTGGTTCCAGCTCCTCCTGCGGTACGTAGACGTGGCCGTCCTCGGCCATGCGGTTGAGCGTGTAGGCGATGCCCGCCTCGATGCGGCCGGGATCGTCGGGCGCCAGACCGAGCGCCTGGGCAATTTTATCGGCCGTTTTGAAGCCGATGCCGTACACGTCCTGCACCAGCTTGTACGGCGTGTTTTGCACCACGGCCAGCGACGTGTCACCGTACTTTTTGTAGATTTTGGTGGCCAGATTGGTGGAAACGCCGTGTGACTGCAAAAAGATCATCACATCCTTGATGGCTCGCTGCTCTTCCCACGCCTTCACAATTTGCCCCACGCGCTTGTGGCCAATGCCCAGCACCGTTTGCAGGCGCTCCGGTTCGTACTCAATGACGTCCAGCGTCTCCTCGCCAAAACGTTCGACGATGCGTTCGGCCATCACCTTGCCCACGCCGCGAATCATGCCGGAGCCCAGGTAGCGCTTGATGCCTTCGCTGGTAGCGGGCAAGGACTGCTCGCAAAATTCGGCCAGGAACTGACGGCCGTGTTTGGCATGATTGCCCCATCTGCCCGTTAACTTCAGCCATTCGCCCGGCTGCACCTCCGGCATGTTGCCCACGACGGTGATGAGCGCATCCCGCCCGCTGGCATAGCGAAACGGCAGCATGCCCCGCGAATCCGGCTTGAGCCGCAAGACGGAGTAGCCATTTTCTTCGTTGTAGTAAGTGACACGCTCCACAGAGCCAGCGATCTGAACTTGCTCGGACATGGCGTTATTGTATTGGGTAATTGAGTAATTGAGTAATTGCGTGATCAAACAGTCCGAAAATTCTCATTTGACAGATGTAGAAATGTTTTGTAATATCTGATTAGATAGTTATTAAATCAAAATAGCGAAAATCGATTCCGAAATTATCGAAATGAGAGGCTGCCATGTCCATGAAAGAGTTTGACGAAATTTTTGCGTCTGATTTGTCGGAAGCCGACAAAATCGCCAAAGGATTTCATCACATCATCAACACCATTATCGCCCACAGCCAAAACGAAATTGAGCTGCGCAAAGCGATGAATGACCGGGAAACGCTTGTCAAAGAGCAGATCAAGCTGAGCACCATCAAACACGCCAGGGATATTTTTGACATGGCGTACATGCGGGCCACGGGCAAACGGAGCTGGAACAATGAGTAAAACCACGGCCGAATTTAACCTCGAAGGACGCGCCCAACTGTTTAAAGCCCTGGGCCATCCCACCCGGCTGCTCATGCTCAACCTCATCCAGCAAAAGCCGCGCCACGGCGAAGAGCTGGCCGCAATCTTGAACCTTAAACCAGCCACCGTGTCGCACCATCTCAGCAAGCTGGCGGAAGTCGGGCTGCTGACGTCCGCCAAGGACCAGTATTACCAGATGTATTCGCTGGTGGGCGATATGCTCAAAAAGCCGCTGGGCGAGGTCATTCGAATGCCGCAGCCCAGCCTGACAGACGAAGTGGAGTCAGACGCCTTCAAGCAAAAGGTGCTAAAAGCGTTTGTCAAGCAGGGGCGATTGGTACGTTTACCGGCACAGCTTAAGAAGCGCCAGGTTATCCTGGAGCTGATCGTGCAGGAGTTTGAGCCGGAGCAGGAATACACCGAAAAAGAGGTCAACTTCATCCTACTGGACTTCCACGAAGACGTCGCCACGCTGCGCCGTTCGCTGGTAGAACATGAACTTATGACGCGCAGCGGCGGCATTTACCGTCGCCTGGCCAATTAGTTCTCTGCCAAGTTTTTCTTGTGTCAAGCGCAGGCGTTTAATCAAAGATTGCGCAGATTGAAAAGATAAAAAAATCTGCTTAATCTGCGTAATCTGTTGATAAAAGCCAATTTGCCCAGGTTAGGAGAACATGCAAATGTATTATGAATTGGAACTCACCAAAATTAACCGTCTAAAGATTGCCCACGCTTTTCGGGATGTGCCGCGGGTGGACATGTCGATTGCGTGCGTGGTGGAGGGGCAGATGGGGCAGGCGTTTGTGGATGACTTGGCTCAGCCAAGCATTTACCATGTGGTGATTGGGCCGTTTCACTACTTTGCGGGAACGGCCGTATCCCCCCAGTCCCACACCATGATGGCCAATTTCCCGCGCTACAACCTGCTCATGCCCTCCAGCGACGGCTGGGCGGCACTGGCCCGCCAGCAGTTTGGCGACGCCCTGCAAACCAACGTGCGGCACAGCTTCTCGTCCGATTCCCTGTCCGCCAGCCACCTGAATCAGCTGCTGAACGATGGTTCGTTTCATGGCGAAATTGTGGCGTTGGACGCCGCGCTGGCCGAACAGATGAGCACGGCGGGCACGCTCTACTTCGATCTGGCCGACTTTGACTCGGCTGAAGACTTTGCGGCGCGCGGCCTGGGGTTTGTGGCGCTGGCGGCCGGGCAGCCGGTGGGCATTGCTTTCTCATCGCTGGTGTGCAGCCATGGCATTGAGGTGAGCATTTTTGTCGATGAAGGGCATAGGCGGCAGGGGGTGGCAACGGCCGTTGCCGCACATTTACTCCTGGCCTGCCTGGCACGTGGTCTGCACCCCAACTGGGACGCCGCCAACCCGGAATCTGTCAAGCTGGCTGATCGGTTGGGTTACCGTTCCACTGGCAGTTACGAGGCTTATTTCCACACGCAAAATTGATCTTGTTGGCCCCATAAAATCAGTGATAATTGACACATCCTTTTGCAGCCAAGCTGGTTTTGGAGCCTACCATGAAAGTTACTTTGCGTTTCTTTTTGTCTGTCATCGTTGTGTCTTTGTTGTCTGCCTGCGGCCCTTCAGAAGCTGATCAGCTGGCAACCGTTGAGGCGCTGGTGGTCCAGACGGTGGCCGCCATGCCCACGCAAGCGCCCCAGGCAACCCTGCCGCCGCTGCCTACATACACACCGCAAGCAACGTTTGCGGCCGTTCCCAGCCAAACGCCGCTGCCCACCTACACGCCTTACCCAACCTACACACCCCCGGCCACAGCTACCGAATCACCGATGGCCACGGAAACAGTTGAGCCAGCTGCCGCCGCAACCACGAGCGGTCAACCGGTCCCGACCAGCGCGCCGGTGGTGAACGTCACTGAACAGCTGGCCGCCAAAATCCAGGACGAGCTGACGCGGATTGATATCATTCGCGGTGCTTTTTTGCCGCTTTCACCAGGTGGGGGAGGAACCCTTACTGAGCAGCCAAGCGACTGCGGGGCAATTGTTTCTTCTTACAACAGCATTGCCAACGTGCTCACGGTTGATGTTTCCGCTCAATCGCCAACCGTGCAAAATGCGTATGGCGTTTACCGGGCGGCCACCGATACCGTGCTCAGTTTGCTGGCGCCCTGGGTGGAGATTTGCCGCACCGATTTGGCCAGTGGCGTTTCGCGGCGCATCATTGACCAGAACCAATACGGCATTTTGCGCCAGGCACTGGACCAGCCGATTGGCCAGTTGAACCAGGCGATCAACTCGCTGCAATCGCCCTAAACGCCCATTAAATAGACATTATCTATTATATCTATAGAAATTATCGATAGTTTGCATGTTGTTTTACGAACGGCTGTCACTTACTTATACTGCTCACCAATAGTTATTTTGCACACAATGGGAGCCGTATGAAGACCTATACCACACACCAACACCTCAACTATTTAGAAACCGTTCAGTGGCCTATCGGCCAGACGCCGCTGCTTAACCTGGCTGCCACCGCCGCGGCTGCCGGGCTGCCGGATTCTGTCCGTCTGCTGGCCAAAGCCGAATGGTTTAACCTCAGCGGTTCGGTCAAGGATCGCGCTGCCCGCCGCATCATTCAAACGGCCGAAGCCGAGGGCAAGCTGTGGCCCGGCATGACGCTGCTGGACTCCAGCTCCGGCAACATGGCGTTGTCCTACGCCAGCCTTGGCCGACTGCACGGCTACAAAGTAAAGCTCTTTGTTCCGGCCAATGCCACCCCCGCCCGGCTCACCCTCCTGCAAAACTACAGCATCGACCTGACGTTAACAGACCCGGCTTTGGGTTCTGACGGGGCGATGGCCGCCGCCCGAGCGCTGGCGGCCCAAAACCCACGCTATTTTTACGCCAACCAGTACGACAATCCCGCCAACTGGGAAGCTTATTATGCCACCCTGGCGCCCGAAGTCTGGCAGCAAACGGGCGGGCAGGTGACGCATTTTGTCGCCGGAGTAGGCTCGGGCGGCACGTTTACCGGCGCGGCCCGCTGGCTGAAGGAATGCAACCCGGCCATTTTCTGTGCCACGGTGCAGCCGCAGACGGAAAAAGAAGGCATTAAGGGGCTTAAGTTTATGGCTACGGCCGTTCCCCCCAAAACCTATGATCCCTCCCTGGCCGATGCACACCTGGCGGTTACGGCCGTTGAAGCCAACGCCACCCGCCAACTGCTGGCCGACTGCGAAGGGCTCTCGGTGGGCCCATCCGGTGGCGCCAACGTTGCTGCCGCCCTGCAACTGGGCCGCACGCTAGACCAGGGCACGATCGTCACCTTGTTTCCAGACGACAGTCGTTATTACAGTTAATGCTTTTCCTGCTACAATCTCCAGGTGTTTGACTACCTGAAACTATTCCCCCGTTACTGGCTGCTGGCCCTCTTGATTTTGTGGGCCGTTCTTTTGTTTGGTGGATTCCTCTTTGGTCCGGCCGATGCTACCCAACGCATGCCCAAATGGACCCGTCTCACCTCCTCCGCGGTGCTGGTGTTGGCCGGGTGGAGCTGGTTTGCCGTCGCGCGGCAAAACGCAGCCAGCGGCTTCGTGCTGTGGCTGGCCATCGGCATGACGTTTGGCTTTTTGGGCGATTTGTTTATGGCAGGCATGATGCCCGGCGGGCGGAACGTGCTGGGCGGCATGGCTGCATTTGGGTTAGGGCACATCGCCTACATCATTGGCATCTGGCGGTTGGGCAACCAGCTGGGGCTAACCGATGGGGCGGCGCGCTGGGGCAGCCTGCTGGTGTGGTGGCTCGTTGGCGCGGTGGCCTGGTATTTTGTGGTTTATCGCGGCCAGCAGCCAACGACGTTACATCAGGCCGCGCTGCCGTATGCCCTGCTGCTGGCCAGCACGGCCGGTATGGCCACCGGGTTAGCCGTCCAGCAAGGCCAGTTCACCTGGCTGGCCGCGGGGGCGGCGCTCTTTCTGATCAGCGACCTCATCCTGGCGGCCCAGTTGTTCAACAACACCAGCTTCTACCTCATTGGCGATGTCATCTGGCTTACCTACGGTCCGGGGCAGATGTTGATTGTGTACAGTGCGGCAACGGCCGTTGCCCTCCTGCAAAGATAATCTTTTCACTTTTTACTTATCACTTTTCTCTCCAAAGTAAGAATCCCCCACCACACCCCATCAAATAACCGTGCAGGAGAAGTTGACGCGAGTCCGTTTATCATTTTCTAACTTGACGGGCACAATCACTTTGTTATACTCACTCCTGATTCAACAAACTAACAAGATCAAAACAGTGTGATCATCATGATTGGACAATATTGCAGGTGTATTGAGCGAGGGTGGTAACCATCGTTCAAGAGCCTGAGAAAAACTTCTAACGTGCTTTACCTAAGCACAGGCACAAAAACGGTGGTGGCTGCTCTCGCGAAGCAACAATGAGCATGGTTTGCTCTCTATGTTGTTCTCGTAAGCAAATAGCTGCGACCGTTTTTTGTTGGGTAACGCGAGAGCGCTGCCCCTGTTTAGAAAACAATCTCAGGAAACACCTACAATTATGTTGTCAACAATCAAAAACACACGCCTTCACTCATTTGCCACAACCCCTGCCAACAGTCTAGAAACCCAGGTCGGGAATACGCCGTTGATTCGTTTGTGGAATACGGCCGTTACCCACCACATCCCCGACACCGTCGCCCTCTACGCCAAGGCGGAATGGTTTAACCCCAGCGGCTCCGTCAAAGACCGCGCCGCCCTCAATATCATCCGCACCGCCGAGGCAAATGGCCAGCTCCAGCGCGGCATGACCCTGCTGGACTCCACCTCTGGCAACATGGGCATTGCCTACGCCATGCTGGGGGCGGCGCGTGGCTATCGCGTTAAGCTCACCGTGCCCGGCAACGCCAGCCCGGAACGTATCGCCATTCTCAAGGCATATGGCGCCGAGCTCATTCTCACCGATCCGCTGGAAGGGTCCGATGGGGCCATCGTGGAAGCCCGCCGCCTGGCAGCGGAAGATCCGACGCTGTATTACGCCAACCAGTACAACAATTCGGCCAACTGGCAGGCGCATTATAAAACCACCGCGCCAGAAATCTGGCAGCAGACGCAGGGAGAAATCACTCACTTTGTAGCCGGGTTAGGTACCAGCGGCACCTTCACCGGCACCACGCGCCGCCTGAAGAAGTTCAATCCCAACATCCAGGCCCTGGCCATGCAGCCAGACAGCCCGTTTCACGGCCTGGAAGGGCTCAAGCACATGCCCTCGGCGCTTAAGCCCGGCATCTACGACGAGGCGGTGCCAGACGCGCAGGTGACGGTCCGCACCGAAGATGCGCACAAAATGGCGCGCTTTCTGGCCAAAAATGAAGGGCTCTTTGTGGGCATCTCGGCGGCAGCGGCCGTTGTGGCTAGCCTGAATGTGGCCAAAACGCTGGATGAAGGCGTGGTGGTGACCATCTTGCCAGACAATGGCTTTAAATATTTAAGTGACAAGTTGTGGCAGTAGAAAAGATCAAGATGGGTCCAATCTTTGTTGGTTGATTGTGTGAAAAAATTCAGTCAAGATTGGACCAATCTGTACATTGACGCTCCCAACCAGTTCTGTTAAGATGGCGACCGCTGTAAAAAATCAAATACGTTTGCCTATCTTATCCAGAGAGGTTGAGGGAACGGCCCGATGACACCTCAGCAACCGCGACAGCCCCGGCTGGCGAAATGGTGCTAATTCCGTCAGTGCAGAACAAATCTGTGCCTGAAAGATAAGACGATGGTTCTGAACTCCAGACACCTCCCTTATCTTCCAGGGAGGTGTTTTTATTTTGGATAAACCACAGATTGCACAGATTGCACAGATTTTTAGCTGCTTGAAACCAAATCTGTGTCATCTGTGAAATCTGTGGATGAAATAAAGAAAACAAATATGTTGACACTGAGCAAAGAGATTCATGAAGCAATTAAGGCGCACGGGCAGGCATCGTATCCGTTTGAGGGGTGCGGGCTGCTGTTGGGGCAGGCAGAACCAGGCCAAAACGTGGTGCAGCAAATTCGCCCCATGGAAAACGTGTGGCCCAACGAAGCCGAAAAACCGATTCGCTTCAGCATCGACCCGAAGGCGTGGCAGCAGGTGGAGCTGGAGGCAATGATGGCCGGGCTGGACGTCATTGGCATTTTCCACAGCCACCCGGATGACGTGCCCGTGGCCTCGCCGCGTGACCTGGCCTGGGCCAGCTGGCCGGGCTATTCCTACTTGATTACCCAGGTGTTAAAAGGCGAACCGACCTTCAGCCAGTCGTGGCAGCTGGCAGAAGACCGGTCTGGCTTTTTAGAAGAAGAGATTGTTGAAACTGACTGAGAACAGGTAATTGAGTAATTGGGTAACTGAGTAATTACCCAATTACTCAGTTACTCAATTACAAAACGAGGAGAGAGAACTCATGCCTACCATTCGTATTCCTACCCCGCTAAGGCCGTATTCCGGCAATAACGCCACCGTTAAAGTGAGCGGCACTGACGTGAGCAGCGCCCTCAGCGACCTGACGCAGCAGTACCCTGAGCTGCGCCAGCATTTGTTTGAGAATGGCGAGCTGCGCAGCTTTGTCAACATCTACCTGAATCAGGAAGATGTGCGCTACCTGGATGGTGCAGAAACGGCCGTAGGCGATAACGATACGCTGATGATTATTCCTTCAATTGCTGGAGGAAAATAAGGCGTGACGCGTGAAACGTGAAACGTGAGGGGAAATCACGTTTCACGTTTCACGTTTCAAATAAAGGAACCTGGAGATAAGGAAATGAGCACCGAGAGAGAAAGAAAAGTAGATCATTCCGCGCTGCGAGTGAACCAGGCGTTTATTATTGGCTTGAGCATTCTGGCATTTTTGCTGGATAACGTCTGGTTGGCGGCGTTTGTGGGATTGGTGATGCTGGTGGGTACGGCCGTTCCTCGCCTGTCCCTCTTTAAACGCATCTACCAACACCTGCTGCGCCCCGCCGGGTTGGTGAAGCCGGACGTCATTGTTGATAACCCGGAACCGCACTGCTTTGCCCAGGGTTTTGGCGGTGTGGTCGTGGCCCTGGCCATTGTAGCCCTGTTGGTCGAGCAGACTGTTTTAGGCTGGGGCCTGGTCTGGCTGGTCATTGCCCTGGCGGCGCTGAATCTGTTCCTGGGCTTCTGCGCGGGCTGCTTTGTCTACTACCAGCTCGGCAAGCTGGGCCTGCCCGGCTTCCGCGTGAGCCCGATCCGGTGAACGGTAATCGGTGAACGGTGAACGGTAATCGGTAAACCGATCACCGTATGCGAAGCGGTCGCGCAGCGACATTACCGATAACTGATTACCGATTACCGATGACCAAATAACAAGAAACCATGATCGAAAGAGTTCTCATCACCAGCCTCCTCGTCCTGCTCGGCACTACGGCCTATGCCACGTTTAAGCGGCGGCATGTGCGGGTGTTGGGGGATTTGGAAACGGCCGTCACCGCCACCCCCACCATCCTCTACTTTGCCAGCGAGAGCTGCGCTGCCTGCCCCAGCCAGGCGCGCTACCTGGACCAGCTGGTATCGCTGTGGCAGGATAGGCTGGTTATTCAAAAAATTGATACGGAGGTGGAGCCGGAAACGGCCGCAAAATACGGCGTCTTCACCCTGCCCACCACCATTCTCATCGACCAGCAAGGCGACGTGCGCGAGATCAACTACGGCCTGACGCACACCCACAAGCTCACCCAGCAGGTCGCCAGCCTGGCCTAAAATTACTTAATTACCCAATTACCTGATTACAGGCTTTGTAATTGAGTAATTGAGTAATTGGGTAATTGTTAAAATGGAGATTTTATGAGCAGCAAAACCTTAATCAACCCGGCGGCAGTGGCGCAAGTCAGCCTGTCGCATGAAGAAGTAGAGCGGTACAGCCGCCACCTGATCATGCCGGAAGTGGGCATGGAAGGGCAGAAGAAGCTCAAAGCCGCCAGCGTTTTGTTGATTGGCGCCGGGGGGCTTGGTTCGCCTTTGGCCATGTACCTGGCGGCGGCGGGAATCGGCCGTATTGGCCTGGTAGATTATGACGTGGTCGACTACACCAACTTGCAGCGCCAGATCATCCACGGCACCAAGGACGTGGGCCGGCCCAAGCTGGACAGCGCCAAAGATCGCATCCTGGACATCAACCCGCACATCCAGGTAGACACCTACGAAGTGCCGCTGACGTCCGACAACGCCCTGGAGCTGTTTGAACCCTACGACATCATCATCGACGGCACGGACAACTTCCCCACCCGCTACCTGACTAACGACGCCTGCGTGCTGCTGGGCAAACCCAACGTCTACGGCAGCATCTTCCGCTTCGAGGGGCAGGCATCTGTCTTTTACGCCAAGGAAGGGCCGTGCTACCGCTGCCTCTTCCCCGAACCGCCGCCGCCCGGGCTGGTGCCCAGCTGTGCCGAGGGTGGTGTCTTGGGCATTTTGCCCGGCACGATTGGCGCCATCCAGGCCACGGAAGCGGTCAAACTCATCCTGGGCGAAGGGGAACCACTGATCGGCCGTTTGCTGCTGTATGATGCCCTGAACATGGAGTTTGACCAGGTGAACCTGCGCAAAAATCCCGACTGCCCCGTGTGCAGCGAACATCCCACCCTCACCGAGCTGATCGATTACGAGCAGTTTTGTGGCATGCCCGCCCACGACCGCAGCCATTTTTCGGCCGCGGCCAGCAGCAACGGTGACGGCGTGCCGCAGATGAGCCCGGCACAGCTCAAGGAACGGCTGGACGCAGGCGATAACCTGTATATCCTGGACGTGCGCGAACCGCACGAGTGGGAAATCTCTAACCTGAGCCACCTGGGGGCACACCTGATTCCCAAGGGACAGGTGGTGAACCGGCTCAACGAGCTGGACACGGCGCAGGAGATCGTGGTGCAGTGCCGCTCCGGGGCGCGCAGCGCCGACATCGTGCGCGAGCTGCAAAAGCACGGCTTCCGCAAGCTGTGGAACCTGGACGGCGGCATCAACCGCTGGGCCAAGGAGATCGAGCCGGAACTGCCGACTTACTAAAGTTTGGCCGCGGGTTTATAATGGACTAAAAGCGGTTTGGAGGAGTGGGCATCTGAGGATGCGGACTTTGCAAATTTGATGTTTTGCTCGATTAGTCTGCTTTTTATAACCCTTGATTTCCCTGCAGAAGGAGGAAAAGCAAATGGCCAAATTGGATTTGTTTGGATTGGTGGTGAAGGATATGGCCGCATCGCTCAACTTTTACCGGCTGTTGGGCATGGCGATTCCGGCTGAGATGGACCACGAAGGGCATGTGGAGGTGACGCTGCCCGGCGGTCTGCGCCTGGCCTGGGATTCGCTGGAGGTCATCTTGAGCTTCAACGATGAGTGGCAAACGCCGGTCGGGCACCGTATGGGCATCGCCTTTTTGTGCGACAGCCCCGGCGACGTGGACCGGCTGTACGATGAGGTGGTGGCGGCGGGTTACGAAGGGCATAAACCTCCGTGGGATGCCTTTTGGGGCCAGCGTTATGCCCAGGTGAAGGACCCGGATGGCAACCTGGTGGATTTGTTTGCCCCGCTGGCGTAAGCGCGTTTACGTCAGTAAACGCGCTTAATTGGTGAATTTTGTGGAGGACACGGCCGTTTGTTGTGAAAACGGCCGTGTCCTTTTTTGTTGCCCATTGTAGAGACGTTGCATTGCAACGTCTCTACAATGGGCAACGTCTCTACATTAACCCGTGCAGGTGAGCGCCGGGCCGTTGTTGCTGGTGATCAAAGGCAAATACACAAACTGGTCCAGCACCGCCCCGGCCGGTTTGGGACTGCCGCTCGATTGAATCTGGTAGATGGTGCCGCCGTGGCTTGCCACGTACAGTTCGCCATCACAGCCCTCGCCGAAGCTGCTGGGATTGGTCACGCCAATGCCGCCGAGCGGGGTGATGTTCCAGCTGCCACTGTTTTGCGCCAGCCAGAAGTTGCTGCTGATAAAGTCGGCATAGAGGTAGATGCCTTGCAGCGCCGGGTAGTCGTCGCCCCGGTAGACGTAACCGCCGGTGATGGAATTGCCTGCGTCGGTACCCCCACCATGTGGATAAACGTCGAAGGGGAACACGTAGGTGGAGATGTCGGCGCAGTTGGTGGTGTTGAAGGGTTCGTTGCCTTCGTAGCAGCGCCAGCCGTAGTTTTCACCGCCGGTGCTGCTGGCGGGCTGGAAGTTGACTTCCTCCCACGAACCCTGGCCCACGTCGGCAATGTAGTAATCAAACGTTTGCCGGTCGAAGCTGACGCGCCAGGGGTTGCGCAGGCCGGAAGCCCAGATTTCGTTGCAGATGTTGTCGCCGCTGGCGGTGAAGGGGTTGTCGGCGGGGATGGTGTAGGGTGGGGTGCCACCGCTCACGGTGCCGCAGTCGGGGGCCAGGCCGCTGTCGCCATCGACGTTGAGGCGCAGCACCTTGCCCAGCAGCCTGGTCATGTCCTGGGCATTGCCGATGCCGTCTGTGTGGCCGCTGCCGGTGTCGCCGCCGCCGCCGCCGTCGCCCATGGCGATGTAGAGGTAGCCATCCTGCGGACCAAAGTTGAGGTCCCCGGCGTTGTGGTTGCCGTTGGGCTGGTCGATGCGCAGGATTTCGACGGCGCTGGTGGGATCGGCCACGTTGGGATCACTGCTGACGGTGTAGCGGGCGATGATCGTATCACCGCTGCCGGAGACGGCCGTATAGTTCACGTAAAAATAAGGCGTGTTTGGGTAGTCGGGATGAAACGCCAGCCCCAACAGGCCGCGCTCCGAGTGCGTTTCGCTGTCCACGATGCCATTGATGTCCAGAAACGGCGTGGCCAGCTTGTCACCATTGGCGTCGATAATGCGGATGACGCCGGGCTGCTCAACGATAAACAGGCGGTCATCCCCGGCATTGGCGATGTCCAGCGGCTGGGTGAAGCCGCTTTCCACGGCAACGGCCGTAATCTCCACACCCTCCGGGGCGTCTGGAGTAACAGGCGGCTGGGCCGAAACGGCCGTGCCACCCAGCCATCCCGTCAAAGCTAAAACAAAACTAGCGAAAACAATCCAGCGAAACTGAACATTTTGCTTCTTCATACCAATACTCCTTATGGTGATTTGGGTTGAATCGGTGACGAACGGCCGTACTGGGCGTTGGGAATGGGCCGTACGCTGGCTGGTTTGGTGGATCCAGGTGCCGATTTTTGGGTTACGGCCGTACCTGCAAAATCTGCCCGGTGCGTGCCACCACGTACAGCTCGCCGTTCACGTCTTCGCCAAAGCTGGTGATGGGCAAACTGCTCCGGTACACGATGGTGGACTGCCAGCTGCCGTCTGGCTGCTGAAACACGCCCCAGATGATGCCGCTGCAAAAATCGGCCACAAAATAATTGCCGTACAGGCTCAGGAACTGCTGCCCGCGGTAGATGTAGCCGCCGCTGATCGAGCAGCCCTGCGTGTGATCATATTCAAAAACAGCCGGGACAAAATTGGCCGGGTTGCAGTTGGTTACGTAGCAATGGTTGCCTTCCATGAAGTTCCAGCCAAAGTTCTGGCCGCCTGGTGTCCCGGCCGCCAGCCAGCTTACTTCTTCCCAGGTGTTTTGCCCCACATCGGCCACAAACAGGTCATTTGTCAGCCGGTCGAAGCTGAAGCGCCAGGGATTGCGGAGGCCGTAGGCCCACACCTCGGGCCGGGCGTTGGGGTCATCCACAAAAGGATTGTCGGCGGGGATGGTGTAGCTGCCGTCCAGACTGTCTATATCCAGCCGCAGGATGCTGCCCAGCAGCGTGCCCGTGTTCTGGCCATTGCCCTCCGGGTCGCCCTGGCTGCCGCCGTCGCCCATGCCCACGTACAGGTAGCCATCTGGCCCAAACGCAACCATACCGCCGTTGTGGTTGGCGTAGGGCTGGGGAACGGTCAGCAAAATTTGCTCGCTGTTGGGGTCAGCCACGTTGGGATCGCTGCTGACGCGGTAGCGGGCGATGTTGGTGCCGCCGTTTACGTTGGTGTAGTTGAGGAAAAAGTAGCCATTTTCCTGGTAGTTGGGATGAAACGCCAGGCCGAGCAGCCCTTGCTCGTTGCTGTTGGAGTTGACCGGATCCATGATGTCCAGGAACGGTTCGGGCAGCAGTTCGCCATTTTGCAGGATGCGAATGGTACCCGCCTGCTCCAAAATGAACAGCCGGTCATCAAAGGCATGGGTGAGGTAAAGCGGCTGGATCAGCCCGCTGATGATGGGCTCCAGGCTGATGCTGCTCACGGGATTTTCCGGAATGGGTGTGACGGTTGGAGTGGGCGTTGGCGGCTGTTCGGTAGGTGGAGCGTTGGTGGCGGTTGGTTGGATAGAGTTGGTGGTTGCCTCTTCGATGACGGGCGGTGGTGGTGTGTTGGTGATGGGAACGGCCGTATTGATGATGGGTTGTGCCAGAGTGGGGTTGGGGGATACGGTCGTTTCTTCAAGGGCAGCACCGCTCTGACAGGCGGTAAAGAGCAGCAGGACCAGGCTAAACAGGATGATGAGTTTGCGCATAGATAATTCCATAACAAAACCCTTCGCAAAGCATCATGCGGACGGAAGGCGAAGGGTTACGGGTTCGATAAAGCCGCGCGTAAGTATAGCACAGGACCATTATCGCCTGGCGACACTACTTAGAAACCCATAATCCAAACAAAAAAGACCTACGGCAGTCGCTGTAGGTCTTTTGGGGAATTAAAAACCACAGATTTCACAGATGGCACAGATAAAAGAAAAAAACTGTGTCATCTGCGCAATCTGTGGATAAACCGCTACTTCTCGGTTTGCCAGCGGTGGCCGTACTGCTTTTGGTAATATGCCTTGAACTCGCCGGACTTAATTTTGCGCCACCACCATTCGTTTTCGCGGTACCAAACGGCCGTCTTGGCCACGGCCTCAGCAGGGGTGTGTTTGGGTTCCCAGCCCAGCGCCTTGATCTTGTCGATGTTCAGACTGTAGCGCCGGTCGTGGCCCTCCCGGTCTTTCACGTGCTTGATCAGCTCCTTGGGCCGGTTGAGCGTTTCCAGCAGAATTTCCACCATCTGCACGTTTTCCATCTCCACGCCGGTGCCCACGTTGTAGGCTTCACCCAGCACCCCTTTGTGCAGCACCAGGTCAATCGCCTCACAATGGTCTTCGACGTACTGGTATTCGCGCATCTGACGGCCGTCGCCGTACAGCGGCAGCGGCTCTTCATCGATGGCGTTGGTGGCAAACAGCGGCACGACTTTTTCCGGGTATTGGAACGGGCCAATGTTGTTAGACCCCCGGGTAATCGTTACCGGCAGGCCGTAGGTGATGAAGTAGGCATTCACCAGCAGATCGGCGCTGGCTTTGCTGGCGGCGTACGGGCTGCGCGGGTCCAGCTTGTCGCTTTCTACGCTGGAGTAGCCTTCCGGGATGTGGCCGTACACTTCGTCGGTGGAGATTTGGTGGTAACGCAGGCCGTGTTTCTTGGCTGCTTCCAACAGCACGTAGGTGCCGTAGACGCTGGTCTGGATAAACGCATCCGGGTCCATAATCGAGCGATCGACGTGCGTCTCGGCGGCAAAGTTGACGATGGTGTCTACGTCATATTGCTGGATGGTCGCCTCGACTGTGGCCGCATCACAAATATCGCCCTGCACAAAGGCGTAGCGTGGATCGTCTTTCACGTCCAGCAAGTTGTCTAAATTGCCAGCGTAGGTGAGCTTGTCGTAGACGATGATGTGGTAATCGTTATATTTCTTGAGCATGTGGAGAACAAAGTTGGCGCCAATAAAACCAGCGCCACCCGTCACGATAATATTTTTCACGAGCAGACCTCTTTCTGTTTCCTTGCAGGAGTTTTGCGGTTGGTTACGTTCTTTATTTACAAGAGCGCGATTGTAACGAAGGCGGTTTTCCCAGCCAAGAGACGGTTGTGCTATACTTTCGCTACGCTTACACTACTTGCCCAGCAGCACAGCCTAATTGACCAACCATGCGTAATTCCTTACGATATTCCTTGTTAGACCTCGACTCATCCTCACTTTTTGCGGAGTTTACCTCATGGCGCAGCATTTCAACTTTCTTTTTGTCAGCGATTTTCACCTCAGCGAAGGGCGGAACCCGGCCAATGGGTTGATTCATCGCAACGAGGATTTTTTCCAGGACATCCCCTTTGCCCAGATGCTCGCCCATCACGTCAAACTAAGCCGCCGCGAAACGGCCGTTGAATACCACAACATCCCCTGGAAACTGGTCATCAACGGCGACATCTTCGACTTTTTGCAGGTGGTTTCGCTGCCCAGGGAGGGGGCCGAGCTGTTTGGGGTCAAGGGAGTGCGCAGCCACAAAGAACTGAGCAAAAACGAGCAGAAGTTCGGCCTGGGCACCGCCTCGCCGGAAATTGTGTGGAAAGTCACCCAGATTGCCAAGGGGCATCCCATCTTTTTCCAGGCGCTGGCCTGGTTTGTGGCCCAGCCGGGCAACGAGCTGGTGCTCATGAAAGGCAACCACGACGTGGAGCTGTACTGGCCCGATGCGCAGCTGCGGCTGCGGCAGCTGCTGCAGAAAGCGTACAAGGGTTGGTTGGAAACGGCCGTTCCCGGCGACGATCAGGCCCTGCTGCCCTATTTCGACAACCTGCCCGAAGCGCTCAGCCTGGAGATGCTGCAAAAGAAAGTCAGCTTCCCGTCTGCCTTTTTGTACGAACCAGGGCTGTTTTACGTCGAGCATGGCTGCCAGTTTGAACCGGCCAACGCCTTCCGCAACTTTGAAGACCCGCGCCTGACGCCCAGCGAATCGTTCCCAGACGCGGCCAACTTCATCGAGCTGCCTTCTGGCTCCCTGTTTGTGCGCTACTTCTTCAATGATGTGGAGCACATCCATCCCTTCGCCGACAACATGAAGCCCATCTCGCGCTACGTCTTTTGGCTGCTGCGCCACGCGCCCGGCGAACTGACCACCTTTGCCTGGAAGCTGCTGCCGCAGTACCTGCGCGCCCGGCGCGAGGTGAACAAAAAGCTGAAGCGGCAGCAGTACGAACCACCCCAGGCAGAAACGGCCGATCCCTTCCTGCGCGCCATCCACGACATCCAAATTCACAGCCGGGAAACGATTTCCACCTCCACCTGGCAAACGCTGTGGCGGCTGGGCGGCAGCGTTGTGCTGGCGTTGGTGGCCATTGCTCTGCTGTTCCTGGCGGTGCGAGTGATTGCCCTGGGCATCTACTGGCCCGCGATCATCGCCGTGCTGCTGGCGGTGATTTTTGGCTACACCGCCTCCGGTCTGTTGCAGTCAGTGGATCATTTGCTGGAGGGAGACTATTTATTCACCGGGTCGGAACGCATTGCCCGCCTGCTCAACGGCGGCACGCACCCCGGCTACGGCAGCGTGCGCTACTTCATTTTTGGCCATGATCATGCCGCCACGGTGCGCCTGCTGCCGCCTACTGACAAAGATCGGCCGCCGCACCGGCAGTGGTACATCAACACCGGCGCCTGGGTGCCCGTCTTTAGCGAATCGGAGCGGCTGCTGCGCCAGGATGAACAGCTCACCTTCCTGCGCCTGGTCCCTGGTCGGGTGCAGCACAGCGACGAAAGCAAAAACCGCGACATGCCGGAACTGCTGCAATGGTTGGTCAACGCCCCGCATGAGGTGCGGCTGTTTGGGAGTTAAGGCAGGGGAAAGTGAAAAGTAAAAAGTTAGAGCTACTTATCACTTATCACTTCCGCCACAAACGCATCTACCAGCCGCCGGGCGATGCTCATGCTGGAGGGCAGATTGGGCAGACTGTCGGCGGTAAACCAGCTGGCGTCGGCAATTTCTGCCTCTTCCAGCACAATGTCACCGCTGGCGTATTCGGCCGTAAAGCCCACCATGAGCGAGTTGGGGAAGGGCCACGGCTGGCTGCCAAAGTAGCGCACGTTTTTCAGGCGAATGCCGACCTCTTCAAACACTTCGCGATGCACACAATCCTCTAACGTTTCTCCAGGCTCTACAAAACCGGCCAATACGCTGTAGAAGTTGCGCTGCCAACGGCCGTTTCGCGCCAGCAGCACGTGGGGTACGCCGTCAATCACCCGATCCACTCGCACAATAATCGCTGGGGAGAGGCGTGGATAGGTGATGAGGCCGCAGTTGGGGCACTTTTTGGCCCGCTCGTGTTCCTGAATTTCGTTGGGGGTGGCACAGCGGCTGCAAAATTGGTGCGTGCGATCCCAGTCGACAATCTGCACGGCGCGCCCGGCCAGCCAAAAACGATCCGTGGGCAGGTGCATGAACAGCTGGCGCAGCCCGGCAAACTGCATTCCGGCGGGCGGCTCCGTTGCGGCAGCCACTTCGGCGGCGAAGCAGTGGGTTGGGGTGGTCGCTGCATCAATCTGGCCCAGGTAGTGCTGACGCAGCAGGTTGAGTTCGTGGGGATGTTGGGGAATAACGGCCGTTTCCTCCGCATCCTCCACCAGCAAATCGGTGCCGCGAAAGATAAACCACAGGGCTGAGGTCGTAGAGAGGTCCGCCGTTGATTCTACCGGCGGCGTGACGGAAGGCGTAAACGAAATGGTCATGACTGCTCCTGTTTTAGGGGTACGAGGTTGGCGCCGGGACGGTGGGCGGGCCAGGATAGCCGCTTGTGGCGGTGCCCAGCGGTGGGCCAGTAGGCGTGGGTACCGCGGTGCCCGGTGTGCCGCCAGGTGGGGGCGTGCCGCTGACGGTAGGTGTTCCGGGGGCGCCGGTTGGTGTGCCGGGTCCGGGTGTGGTTGTGATGGTGCCCGTGGCTGTGCTGGTGCCCGTGGCGATGGGTGTGCCGAGAACGGCCGTTCCCGGCAGCGTAGGCGTGCTGCTGGGTGTGTTAACTACCACCGTGCTCACAATCGTTATGTCGAGTGTTGGCGTGCTGCCAATGAGTGTTGGCGTGGCGGTGCCGGTTGGTGTCACTGTGGGGAAGGGCGGTGGCGTAATCGACAAGACGGCCGCTGGGGTATTCGACCCGGCCATCAGCGGATTGGGCTGTACGATTTGCTCCACTTCCAGGTACCACAAGCCTCGTTCTGGCTCCTTGCCGCAGCCTGCCGGACCAGCGTAGCGCCGCCAGATGCCGTCCACCGTCATGGGTGTGTCGGGCGGCACGATAGGCAGCACAATCGCCTCAAACCCTTTGGCGTTGAGCTGCAAACCTTCGGCCACCAGACCCCACCGGATGCGCGGCCCGCTGAACAGGGCGCAGTCCACCTGCTCCAGCCGCAAATAGTTGCCGCTGACGCGGATGCGCTGATTGACATAATCGGACGGGTTGTTGTTGAGGGCGTCAAAATCAACGAGGAGGGCCTGGGGGTTGAGGGTGCTGTTGGGGGAAACGGCCGTATCCGGCCACATCTTCAACGGGCGCGAACCACTCAACCAAACCACCAGCCAGACTAGCAGCACCAGCGCCAAACCAGCCACCAGCCACCACCACCAACGAGGGCTGGCTGTCATGGTCGTTTCTGTTTCCAAACTGGCTTGTTCACTCATAAAAAATAACAATCAAAGATTACGCAGATTAAAAGATTATTGAATCTGGACAGCCTGCGTAATCTTTGTTTTTCTTTGTTCAATTGCCGTTGTTATGCTTTGCCTGACTTCTGCGCCTCGTCCATTCTTTCTGAAAAGCTTCAAATCCTTTTCTATTCTCTTCATCAAATGGCTTTTTGAGTAATGATCTTTCGTAAAAATCGGAGATCTGATCTGAAAAAGCACAAACGGAAGCTGTCCAAATGGGAAATGGAATTGTTGCTTCTTGTTCATTCTTGGTCTTGATTAAAATGTGTTCTGCCTCGTGAATTACGTCAAAATTGATTCCGTTAGGGCATCCGAAAACGATACAGTCTTCGCTGTTTTCATCCCAATACATTGAATGACCACAGCATGGGAAAATGTGTTCGCTGACTGGGGATTCAGAAGTATGTGATTCGGACAAAGTTCTCAACAGATAAAGTGCTGCTGCACTGACACACCAGTTACCATCGTCAGGAGAAACAATATTTAAATCACCAATAGAGAATTCGACAGAACCATGAGCGCACAGGTCAATTGCCTCATCTTCTGTTATCCAATTAAGGTTGTGTACCTTTAAAGTAATCATAGTAAGTTTTCAGTGATGAATATCACTGTCATCTTCGGAAGCGATTGAACGCGGCCGCGACGGGCAGTTTGGGCCAGCGGGTGCCGCGGTGGTGGACCCACCATTCTACAATCAGCACCACCACAGCGATGGCCAGGAGCCAGGGCCACAGTTCGCGCTGGCCGACGTCGCCTTCATCTTCGGTTTCTACGGCCGTTTGCCCCACCACCAAATCTGCCACCGGGCGAATTGCCGATTCGGTTGGGCTGAACAGGTTCACGGCAAAACTGCCCGCGGGACGATCCGCTGCCGCGTCACGCAGCAGGACGGTGTACAGGCCAGGCTCATCCGTCTCCGTGAAGAAGAGATCTTCTTCGCCCACTTCGGCCGTCCAGCGGCTGCCGTCCGGTTTTTGTACGAGAACGGCCGTGCTGCTCGCCCCCGGCACCACCGCCACCGGATCACCCGGCCGGAGTCCTGTCGGCGCGTCAAAGGCGCGGCCAGGGCTGAGCCAGCCCGTAATGTTAGCCATTAAAATGGGAAATGCAATTTGCAGCGGCAGGTCAGAGTCACGCAGGTCAAAGGTCAGGATGGCGATGCGGTAGCCGCTGCGTTCGCCGATTTGCAGCAGCGGCCCACCTTCCGCGGCTACCAGCGTTTGTGCCCACGGTGCCGACACCTGCTGCGCCTGCCGCACGTCCACGTCGCTCCAATCCACAAATTGCAGCAGCGGTGACTCTTCCAGCCGCGTGGTGACCGTGTTGGAGAAGGTGCCCGTCACGCTAAACAGCCCGCCGTCGCCGCCCGCCTGCGGATTGATGATCAGCATGTCGGCCGGTGGCGGCGGGTCGGGCAGGGGCACGCCGTCAAAGATGACGAGGTCGTAGTCAAAATCCTCGGCATCGAGCAGGTCGCTGTCTGGCGGTACCTTAAATGCCTCGATGCCCGGCAAAACGGTGAACACCTGCTCCAAAAAGAGATTGCCTTCCGTCACCAGCAGGGTGCGGTTGCTGACGCCGCCCTCGTGCACCGCCCAGGCCACGTCATCCAGCGGCAAAAAGTCGCCCTCGTTATCGCCCAGGTGGGCGCGGATGGTGGCCGTGCCGGGCGGCAAATCCCAGGTGGCGTTGACGCTGCTGCCTGCCGGCACAGTCAGGCGGCGCGCGTCAAACAGCGTGCCGTCCAGATCGATGCTGAGCAGCGTGTCCCGGTCAATCAGCCCCTCGTTTTGCACGCTGGCAAACAGCTGAATGCCATCCTCTGTCTCCCGCGTGGCCAGGGCGGTGATGGCCAGATTCTCGCCGCTCTCGCCAATGGGTCGGTAGATCGATTCAACGGGCAGCGGCGGCAAATCGTCTGGCAGGCCGCCATCGGAAATGATGACGATGCGGGCATCGCGGAAGCCCTGGGCTGCGCCAGTGGCCAGGGCAAAGGCGGCGTTCCAGGCGGCGTCGGCCGGGTCGGGCTGGACGGCGTCGAGGGCGCGCTGGAGCTGGGTGCGGTCGCTGGTGGCGGCGGCCAGGACGGTGGGCGTTTGCCCCACCTTAATGAGCGTCATCTGGCTGTCCCCGGCGAGATCGCTGATGAGTTGGGCGACTTCGGTCTTGGCGGCGTCAAAGCGGGTGGGGGCCACGTCGGTGGCCTGCATGGAGGCGGAAGCATCGAGCAGCACCACCACGCTGCCGCTGATGATGGCGGGGGTGGGTAGAAACGGCCGTGCCAGGGCAAACACCAGCGCGGCCAAAATAATCAATTGCAGGATGAGGAGCAAATTACGCCGTAATTTTTGCCAGGGAGCGTTGGCTTCGCGGTCGCGCAGCAGCTTTTGCCAGAGCAGAGTGCTGCTCACCATCACCTCGCGCCGCCGCAGCCGCAGCATGTAGAGGATGATGATTGGCCCGGCCAGCAGGCCCAGCAGCAGGAAGAGGGGAGTTAAAAAGGACAAAATTTAATCAGTTGCCGGATCAGGCAGCCCAATTTTCAACACGTAGATTTGGCACGCGTTTGAATTCAGCTTCATTATTTGTCACAAGCGTCAGATCAGCGGACAGGGCATGGGCCGCGATGAGCAAATCTTCCCGCCCAATGGGCTGCCCTTTTTTCTCCAGGTCAGCACGAATGAATCCATACGCTTCGGCGGCTGCTGTGTCGTAGGGCACAATTTGGAACGGCCGTAAAAAAGCGTCTAAAAGCTGGCGATTCCGCTCCGACTGGCTGCTTTTTGCCACGCCATATTGCAATTCCGAAACCACGATGGCCGATATGCCTAATTCTTGAGGAGAGAATTGCATGAGCTTCTCAACGATTGAAGGTGGACGCTTGTTGATGATGTAAATGCAAATGTTCGTATCAAGGAAATAATTCATCCAGCTCCTCTCGCTCCTGAGGTGCACCGCCGCGCTCAATGACGATGGGTTCATCAAATTTAGACAGGTTTTCTACCCACTCCTGCCACATAAGCGTTATATGTTTTTCTTTGGGAATGAGTAGGACACCTTCGGCCGTTTTTTTGATAAACACTTCGTCGCCGTCGAAACGAAACTCTTTGGGCAGGCGGACTGCCTGGCTGCCGCCATTTTTGAATAGTGCTGCTGTTTGCATCATCATCACCACCTTTTGTATATACATGGAGTATATACCCGTCCGGCTGTGACTGTCAAGATGGCTAGTATTGCGCTTCAGAAGTTCGCATCAAGTTACGCTCGTGGCGCAATACTTAAACAGTCCGGCGCACTTGTCATAATATCCTTATGTGCATTTGCGCCGGACTGTACGAGAAGGATACACAAAAACGGCCGTCCTGCCTACGCCGGTCAGTTTATTCTCAATGGTTCTTAACGGGGAAGTGCGGTGGGGAAAACGAAAACGGCCGTTCCCGCGATGCTGCTGGGGAACGGCCGTTTTCAAACTTTGGGAATATTATTCTACTTCTTCTTTTTGAACTTCTGGTTCTTCGTCGGGTCGTGTTTGTGCTTCGCCAACCTCCTCTGCTTCAAAGTCTTCAGCTCGTTCCTCTTGGCGAGTTTGCATCCAACTGATCTCTTCAGCGGCGGTGACGCGGCGCGTGCTTAGACTCAAGCGCTCTTGCTCCACGTCGATTTGCACCAGGCGCACTAAAATGATGTCGCCTTCGGCCAGGGCCATGCTGGGTTCGGCATCACTGGGCAGTGTCATCTCGTTTTTGTGCAGCAGCCCTTCAATACCTTCGGCTACCCGTACAAAGGCGCCAAAGTCGACAACGGCCGTTACTTCACCTTCCAGCAAATCACCGGCAGTCCACTGCTCGGCAAAAAGTTGCCACGGGCTGGGCAGCAGTACTTTGCGGTTCAGGCTGACCTTTTCTTTTTCTGCCTGGACCTTATCGACGACTACTTCAACTTCATCACCCACGGCGAATAAATCGCGGGGATGGTCGATGTGTTCCCAGGCCATGCGTGAAACGTGCAGCAGCCCCACAACGCCGTTGCCAATGTCGATAAAAGCGCCGTATGGTTTCATGTTGACCACCTTGCCCTTCACCCGGTCGCCAACAGACAGCTCTTCCAGCAGTTCCTGGCGCTGTTCGTTCTGGGCTGACTTGGCCGAAAGCACAAAACGTTCGCGGGCCGGCTCAATCTCAATAATCTTGAGGTTGAGCGAACTGCCCACCATTTTGCTTTTGGCGCTGGTGCGCTGGTCGTGGTTGTAGACGTTTTGGATGGCAGGAATGTGCGAATTGGGCACAAACCCTTGAATACGGCCGAATTCCACCACCACCCCGCCTTTGTTGTAGTTAATCACTTCCAGTTCAATGGTCTCGTCTTCTTCTTGTAGTTTGGTGGCTCGTTCCCAATCCAGCTCCTGCAGGCCGCGCTCCAGCGAAACCAGCAGCTGCTCGCTGCCTACCGGCGTGCGGGTGACGTACACCGGCACCGTATCGCCGGTGGAAAGCGTTTGTAAAAACGCCTCATCCAGCTGCTCAATTTCCTGATGTGGCACCATAGCGTCGCGTTTAGAGCCGATGTCGATAAAAACAACATCTTCATCAATACGCAAAATTTCGCCGCGAATAATGTCGCCGCGTTTGGGTTGGGGAAAATCGTATTCTTCAATCAGTTCAAAAAACGACGGGTGGCCATTGTCATTTTCGTTCCCAGTATTTGTATTTGAATTCGTTTTATTTTCTTCAGTTATCATCAAGGTGTATTGCATAAATCTCCGGTTGTCAAAGGTTGTTTTACACGACCTGAGACAGTATTTATGACGAATTACTCGCGTTCGCCAGCGCGTGCTGCTCTAGCAGCGTGTACATTCTCTGGTTTGCCTGGCCCTCGTCCAGCCCCATGCTCACCGTCCATTCGGCGATGAGGCGTTCGGTGAGGCGGCGCCAGTGGCTTTCTTCGGTAGTAGAAAGCTGGCCGCGGCGGCTGCGCCGGGCCCACAGATCGCGCACAGTACGGGCCAGCATCACAGGGTTGCCTTCGCGGCTCACTTTGCGGATGCGGGCAATGCGGGTTTGGAAGTGGGAATTCATGCGGCGTGACGGCCGTTTCATTACCTGCACCACCTCGGCAAACTCTTCTTCCGTGGCCACCGGACGCAGCAGTGCTGCTTCGCTGCTCACTGGCGCCCAAATGGTGCTGTCGTTGTGCGCTTCAATTTTGTAGTATGTGGTTTCTTGCTCTCCGATAGATTTGGTCTCAATCGCTTTGATCTGGCCAATGCCATAATGGCGATGCACAATCCAATCTCCAGGAGCATAGGTATATTCTTGTTTGTTGCCCAATTCTGTCATCATACCACTTACCCTACCCAATCCGGCCAGACAAAACCATATACCCAGATATACATAACGGATATAAAAAGCGGTTGAACAGAAGAAGATGACGGAAAAGCTGAGAGGAACTACTTGACAACTCCCTTCACACGCAGCGTTTGCAGCACCAGTTTTTCCCAGGGCAAATCGGTGGTGAGAGGGATGTAATGGATGTGGCGGTTAGCGCAGTAAGTGGCAATTTCGGTTTGCCATGCTTGCAGCCGCTCGCGGTAAAGGTCCAGCGTGGTGGGATCAAGCGTAATTTCAGCATCGGTCCCGGTTTCGATGTCCACGAGCTTGAGATCGCCGCTGACAGGCGGCTCCACTTCGTCCGGGCTGAGCAGGTGAATGAGGCCAACTTCGTAGCCGCGGGCCTGTAGGGCGTTCAGGCCGTCCTGGTAGCCGTTGGGGGAAAGCAAATCGCTGAGGACAAACAGCAGGCCGGGCCGCCGCCCACGCAGAGCGTAGTTTTTGAGCGACAGGTTTAAATCGGTGGTGCCGCTGCCGCTGCCCGTTTCCAAAAATTGCAGCAGGCGCAGCGAGTTTTGCTGCCCGCGAAACGGCCCCCAGGTGTGGTCGCCCTGGCTGCTGAGGAGGGTAACGGCCGTTAAATCCCCCGCCGTCAAGCCAATGTGCCCCAACGCCCCGGCCAGCCTCAGCGCATACACCAGCTTATTTTGAGATTGGTAATCGGTAATCGGTAAACGGTGATCGGTGTCCGGCCAGTTCATGGAGGCGCTGGCATCTACCAGGAGGTGGACGGCCAGGTCTTCTTCCTCTTCGAGCAGCTTGATAAACGGCCGTTCCAGCCGGGCATACACATTCCAATCCAGCCGCCGCAAATCGTCGCCTTTGGTGTAGTTGCGGTAATCGGCAAACTCGATGGAGGTGCCGCGTTTGCTGCTGCGCCGGTCGCCCTTCATCACGCCCACGCGCACGCGCTCGGCCACGAGGGTGAGCTGTTCTAGTTTGCGTAGGGTGGTTTCGTCAAAAATGGCCATGGTTTATTGAGTGAAAAGTGATAAGTAAAAAGTGAAAAGTAGCCCACTTTTCACTTACCACTTTTTACTTATCACTTTCTACTCGCGTGGCACAGCAGCCAGCAAATCCACCACCACGTCATCGGTACGGATGCCCTCTGCCTGGCCCTCGAAGTTGAGCAGCAGCCGGTGGCGCAGCGCGGCTGGAGCCACCGCCGCCACATCATCAAAGCTGACATTGAGACGGCCGTTTAACAACGCCGTAATCTTGGCCCCCAGCACCAGCGCCTGCGCCCCACGCGGGCTGGAGCCGTAACGCACATACTGGTTCACCAGCGCCGCCGGACTGCTGCCCGGATGCGTCGCCACGACAAGCTGGCTGATGTACTGGCTCACGTGGCTGGGAATCGGCACCTGCCGCGCCAACGCCTGCATGGCGATGAGCCGCGCCCCGTCGGCGGCCACTTCTGGCGCGGGCGTGCTTTTGCCCGTGGTGCGCGCCAGAATTTCGGTCAGCTCATCAGCCGTGGGGAAGGCGACGTTGATTTTGAAGAGGAAGCGATCGAGCTGGGCTTCGGGCAGCGGGTAGGTGCCTTCCTGCTCGATGGGGTTTTGCGTGGCCAGCACAAAAAACGGTACCGGGAGTTGGTAGGTGTGGTTGGCCACCGTCACCGTCTTTTCCTGCATCGCTTCCAGCATGGCCGACTGGGTTTTGGGCGTGGCGCGATTAATTTCGTCGGCCAGGATCAGGTTGGCAAACACCGGCCCCTGTTGAAAGCGAAAGGCGCGACGGCCGTCCGCCTCTTCCATGATTTCCGTGCCGGTGATGTCGGCCGGCATCAGGTCGGGTGTAAACTGGATGCGGCTGAAATCGAGCTTCAGCACCTGTCCCAATGTACGGATGAGCATCGTTTTGCCCAGCCCCGGCACGCCTTCCAGCAGCACGTGCCCGCCGCTGAGAATGCCCACCAGAACCGTCCGCACCACGTCGGTTTGCCCGACGATCACTTTGCCAACTTCAGCTTCAATATTTGCCGCTTTCTTCCGAAATTCCGCCACCGAAAGTTCAATTGTTGTATCAATCATGGGTACATTCCTGGGGAGATTGGAGATTGGAGATTGGAGATTTTTCATCTCCGTTTTCAGTGGAAATCAACCAATTAAGGTCACTGGTTGATAATAGCGGTAAGCTGAATTCAGCCTCAACAGTGTAATTCGGCGATGTTTCTTTAAGGATTTTATGATTGTTGTTTCGCTGGGATTTCAAACTATTAGTAAAGGCATTCAATTGACGTCCCATGCTTGTCAATGTCTGAGCAAATTTTTCTAGCTGATTCTTGGAGATTAAATTTCTAGCAAAACAGCGATTTAGCCAATACTTAGTTTCAAACAGACTGCCACGTGCATAGTAGAGAAAGTTGATCTTGTCCGCAAAATGAAAACGGCCGTAAGATTCAGCAATATTTGCCCCAATAGAATCGACCGCTCGTGTTAACTGTTTACCAACAACATCTTTGGCAAACTTCTCCCAAGTTGATACCAATTCCCATAAATCATCAGCAACATTTTCTGCCGATTGTAGAACCCTTAAATCATCAAATCCAGTCGCCATACTAATCTCCAATCTCTAATCTCCAATCTCCCTTATTTTATTACGGTTCTAAAGATGAGAAGTAGTCACGAATGTACCCTTTGAGGCCGAGCGGGATGTAGTCGTCGGCGAGGGCTTCGTTGGCGGCGTTGCGGTAGTCGCCAAAGACCTGCTCGTACGGCACGATGCTTTGCTCGTCGCCAAACTCGGTGGGGTTTTCGCTGAGCAGGCCGCCGCAGGAGGCCGGATCGGCCAGACATTCGGCAGGCAGCTCCACGTCTTCACCCTCAATGCCGCTCAAATCCACCAGGTCGGGGGCAAACACATTTTCCGCATGGCCACCGCCCGGTCCAGGACCACCCTGGCCGGTGCCCTGGTTGCCACCTTGCCCCTGCCCGTTACCCTGTCCCTGGCCGCTGCCATCGCCAGAACCCTGACCTTGACCCTGGCCCTGTCCTTGCCCTTGGCCGGAACCTTGTCCCTGACCCTGACCTTCACCTTGTCCTTCGCCTTCACCCTGGCCTTGACCGCTGCCTTCAGCCTGTTGGCCCTGGCCCGATTGATTACCTTGACCAGCCTGGGCCACTTCTTGCCGCCCTTCGCCCAGCTGGTTGGCGGCGGCATTGGCCTGCCCGGCGGCGGCGTTGCTCTGGGCGCGCTGCTGGAGGGTGCCTGCGGCCTGCTGCAGCGCCTGCTGCGCCGCGGCAACATCCCCGTTTTGCAGGGCTTCAGCGGCGGCAGCGAGTTCGCTGGCCAGTTCGCTGTCTACATCTTGGAGGGCAGCGGCCGTTTCCATCAAATCCGCCGCCAGTTCCGCCAACTCCTCATCGGACAGGGTTGGTAGTGAGTCCGCCAGTTGCGCCGCCGCCGCGCCCGCCTGGGACAAATTGCCGCTTTGCAGATTTTGTCCCAACAATTGGCTGTTCGGGTTTTGCGCCAGCGGCTGCCCGGCGTCTTGCAGCGACTGCTGCAGGTTGGACTGGTCGTTGTTGGCCGCCAGTTCGCGTAAATCCGCCTCCGCCTCGGACAGCGTGGCGACCGCTTCTTCCTGGCTCAGGTTGCCCTGCTCCAGCCCCTCAAGCGCACTCTGGATGGGCTCCAGCAACTCTTCTTCCTGCTCGTCGGTCAGTTCGGGATTTTGGATGATTTCTTCTTGCAGCGCTTCCAGCGCCTCTACCTGCTCCGCGATGCTTTCCTGGATGGCGCGGCTTTTGAGGAGGGCGGATTCCTGGGCGTTGGGCAGGAGCACGGCCGTTCCCAACAACACAATCGCCAGCAAAATCACCAGCCAATCCTGCCGGTTCACTTTGAAGGGCAGCAGGGCAGGTGTATCAACCCGCTGAACGGCCGTCAACGTATCACTCAGCTGCAAGTCAGCAAAGGTGGGGGTTGTGTCTAGCTGCTGGGTGTGGATTTCAACGGCCGTACTCACCCGCTCCTTCAGCAAAAACTGCCGGTCGGCAAACCGCGCCTGCTGCAGCAAATCATACCGACGCGCCAGCAGCACAATCACCGCCACGAGCAACCCAAGCAGCCCTAAACCACCAGCCACCAACCCAACTTCCTGGTTGGTCAGCAGCGGGCGGAAGCGGGCGATGGTGGCCACCACTACGCCCAGCAGCAGCCCAATCAGCAGCCCGCGCGGCAGCCAGAGCAGGCCGTCACGCATCCGGCGACGGCCGTTCCACTGCTTCAACTGCTGCTTCAATTCCTCAAATCGTTCGTTCATGAAATTTTTTGCCACAGAGGACACAGAGATTTTAGAGAATTTCTCTTTTCCCTCTGTGTTCTCTGTGGCCAATCTTCTCACTGCGTGGCGATTTTGCGGACGCGCCGCACAGTGGCGTAGAACAAAATCACGGACAGCAAGATGTAAAAAATCAAAAAGAGCGGCCAGGGCGAAAAGAGCCAGATGGTGTGGCTTGTGCCAGAGCCGCCGCCGACCACTGTGTTGAAATACCAGAGCGAGCTTTCCTGCACCAGCACTACGTCGCTCACGATCAGCGTGGCGGGTAAATTAGTCGCCGCCAGGGTCATGAGCAGATACATCAGGCCAGCTTCGGCCGTCCAGCTCAATAAGGCGGCCCCGGCAAAAAATGGACTCAAAATCATGGTAAACAGCCCCACAAACACCGGGATGCCCACTGTGATAAACAACGCCCCGGCAAACGTCACCACGCTGGCCGCCAGCGTCGTGCGCATTCGGGCCGAGGCGTACAGCCCCCACAGGGCAAACGCCACTGCACTCACCAGCACAATCACCTGGGACAAAATCAATTCGATCACCGCCACACCGCCCATCAAAAAGGCGATGCTTTGCAGCGGAATGGCCACAAAAATCAGCAGCAGCACGTAGCTCAACGCCGACACCAGTTTGCCCGCCACAAACGATTTGGCCGAAAGCAGCGTGGTGCGCAGCAAATCATATGTTTGCCGCTCCTTCTCGCCGCTGATCGCTCCGGCGGTAAATGATGGCCCCACAAAAATGACCAGCATCACCTGCAAGCCCAGCACCGAGCTGAAGATCACCTTGCCCACCTCGCGTGAATCAGGGCCAAACGGGCCGCTGGCCGCCGAGGCAAAGGCGGCGTAAACCAGGGTGATGAAGGCGCTCATCACCAGCAGGTGCACGGTGAGCACCACAAAGGCGCGCCGCCCGCGCATCCGGCTGCGCAGCTCCTTGACGGTGACGGGATTTTCCCGCAGCCGTTGCAGGAAACTTTTCTTTTTTGTGACTGGTTCTTGTACAAGCTCGGTCATAGTGCCTCGAAAAGATTGTAATAGAGTAATTGAGTAACCGGTTATTTACTCTTCAATTACTCAATTGCCCAATTACTCAATTACTTAACTTATTGGCCTGCCGCACAATGCCCCACCAGAGGAAGAGCACGGCCGTTCCATACACAATCGCTGGGGTCAAAATGCTGCCGGTTAATGATCCGCTGTCGTCTATCCCTACCAATTTCCAAATGGCCAGCCAGATGGCGCTGTTGCTAAAGAGCTTCATCAGCACCACGATGACGTAGCTGCCTGCCAGCGCATACGTGGCCGAGCGCACCCAGGTGGAGAGGTACATGCCGATGAACGCGGCAAACAGCACTTCTACCCACGGCCGTATCAATGCCCCCAGACCGATAAAAAAGCCGGAAACGGCCGTGCCGCCCGACACAAAACTCAACACACAAAACAGCATCAACGCCTGGAAGCTGCTCAACAACAACATCACCGTCCAGATGCGCAGCCGGGCCAGCCCGCCAAACAGCTTGGCCAGCAAAATACTGGCCGTGGAATGAGGCGTCAGGCGCAAAATGTCCCACGTGCCCCGGTCCACCTCCATGCTGATGGTTGGCGCCGTGAGCGCTGGCGCCATAAACGAGCCATAAATTGTTAACATCGAGAGCAGCGCGCCGGGCAGGCAAATCACGCACATAAAAATGACCAGCTCGTTGTTTTCCGTCGTGCCCAGCAGCGCTGGATTTGTGCCCGCACAAAGCCCCAGCACAATGGCCGCCATCACCACAAACGGCGAGTAGCGGCGCAGCATCTCGTAAAACGGGTTCGGGTTGCCCCAGCCGCCCTTCTCGCGCAGGTAAATGGGATTCTCGTTCAGCGAACGAAACCAGCGCCAACCAGACCGCAGCCGTGCCGGGTACCCCACTTCAATTCACAAGCCCTTTGGTCACCTGCAAGAAGACATCTTCCAAATCGCCCGTCTCTTCCTGGAAGCCCACCACGCGGAAGTTGTTGGCAATCAGGCTGGCCAGCAGCTGGCTCAGCGCCTCGTCGTCGCCCATAAAGTCAAACCGCACTGCATCGGACGGAATGTCTACCTCCTCAGCGGTGATGATGCTTTCCACCGCCTCGTGGCGCAGCAAAAACTCCTGTATCGGCGACAAATCGCCCAGGGCGCGCAGCTGGATCAGACGATGAGCCCGCAGCTGCCGCTTCATCTCGGCCATGTCACCGTAAGCCACCAGTTCACCCGCTTCCAAAATGGCAATGCTGGTGCAAATGTCGGCCACTTCAGACAAGATGTGTGACGAGAAGAAAATCGTCTTGCCCATCAGCTTCAGCTCGCGCAGCAGTTCACGCATCTCGATGCGGGCGCGCGGGTCCAGGCCGCTGGCCGGTTCGTCCAGGATGAGCACCTGGGGATCGTGCGCCAGGGTGCGGGCCAGGCAGAGCCGCTGCTTCATGCCCCGGCTCAGGCTGTCCACAAAGGCCTCTTTTTTGTGGCCCAAATCAACCAATGCCAGCAGATCGTCAATCATGCCCACCCGGGTGCTGGGCGGGACGTCGTAGCAGGCCGCGAAAAAGTCCAGGTATTCCCACACCTTCATGTCGTCGTACACGCCAAAAAAGTCCGGCATGTAGCCAATGTTGCGGCGCACGGCGCGCGGGTTGTCGATGACCGATTCGCCCGCCACCCACGCCTTGCCGCTGGTGGGCTTGAGCAGGGTGGTGAGAATGCGCATGGTGGTGGTTTTACCGGCGCCGTTGGGGCCGATGAAGCCAAACACTTCGCCTTCTTCGATATTGAGCGTCAGGTCGTTTAACGCGACCAGGTCACCGTATTTTTTGGTGAGCCCCTGTATTTCGATGATTGTTCCCATAAATTTAGCCCGTTTGCATTGTCATGCCCGTGTGGGCATGACAGTTGAAAAATCGAAATTACTCGTTCAGATTACCAGTCAAAATTGGGTAGACTTCGCCAATGCCCAGGCCAAACTGGCTGTTGGTGTCTTCCAGCCGCAGGCGCACCTCGTTGTTGGGGCCGATGTAAGGTTCAAACTTGGTGATGAGATTTCGCCCCCAGGTGACGGTGCCCAGCGGCTGCCAGAGATTTTGCTCGAAGTCCCAAATGCGCACGTCTGGCGTGAGCTGGGTTGGGTCTTCGTACTGCTGCGTCAGCGAGAAGCTGAGCTTGGTGACATCCATATTTTGGAATTCAGGCCAGGGGGTATAAGAAAATTCTACCCAACCGCCGTTGAGGTACAAATCCTGAATGGTGGGATTGTAGACGTTGTTGTTGCCCAGCGATTCCCAGTTGAGCAGGGAGACGGGCAGGGTGACGTTACGGCCGCTTACAATATTCTGCTCCAACGGAATCTCGATCAGGTACAGGGTGGTGTTTTGCGTGTCGAAGGCGTTATCACGAACGGCCGCATCCAGCTGCTGCTCGTTAGACCAGGCAATCAGCACCACACTTTCCGCAGGCAGGGTAAAGGCGCCGGGGCCGCCAAAATTGCTGCTTTCCAGCGACTGTAGCAGCTGCCAGCGGGGATAGAGTTCACGGTCGTTGTAGTAGTCAAACGAGCCGAGAATGGTTTCGGCGTTGGCCGAAAGCGGCGCAGTGGAGCTGAAGCCGCCCGCGATGGCGGGAGAAAGGCTTGTGCTCGGCACGCCCATGGGCTCGGAAACGGCCGTCCGCTCATTTGGCGCAATATCCCCGATGGCTACGGCCGTGTTGCCCAGCAGCACCGAAGCCGTCTCCAGCGTGATGTCGCTGTTGTTGAGAATGTCCATCGCCAGAACCAGGTTGTTGCCCTCCAGCGTCAGCGTGGCCGAGCCGGAAATATCCACCGCGGGCATGGCGCTTTCTGCCAAAAAGACGGTCACTTCGCCAATGTCCACCCGCACGTCGGAAATGGTCACCTCGTTGCCGTAGGTGATGCTGCCGATGTTCGGGTCATCGCTGTTGAACGGGACGCCAAAATCCTGGGTATACGGCCGTGCCAGCGTGCCCGCTGGCAGGCTCAGGTCGTACGTTTTGCGCTGCGGCGAGTAGAGACCCAGCAGACTGTACACGTCGGCCTGCTCGCCATCAGACTGGCTGTAGGCTACCGAAATCTGGTTAATGATCGTGTCGTTGCCGCGCAGCTGGAAGCCGGTGAAGTAGGTGATGCCGCTGAAGATGACCACCAGCACGGGGATGGTGATCCAGGCCCGCTCCATCTGGTTGCGCCGCTTCAGCACCCAGTAGTTTACCGGGCCCACCACAACCGTGTAGACCAGCAGAAAAGCCAGCAGCTGCAAAATGCTGGGCAGGGTGAGCGACGGCAGGCTGGAAACAGCTTCCGTGGCGGCGTAGCTGTTTTGCGGGCCTGAGCCCCAGCTGCTGCTCGAAGGCACGCGGCCGGCAATGGCCGCCCAAATTGCCTCGCTGCCGTCCCAATCCAGCAGGGGCGCCAGCCGTGGATCCAGCGCTAAAAAGTAAACCGAACCGCGCCCAACCGTTTGGCGGGCCAGCAAAGGCAGTTCATCCTGGCGGAAGATCAGCTCACCGCTGCGCAGGCTGCTGGTGGCTACCACGTACGGGCCGGGATCGCGGAAGGGAATGCCGATGCGTTCGCGCAGTCCGGGCAAATCGTCTACGGAGCGGCTGCCGTCGATGGTGACGGGCAGCAGATCGGCCAGGGCTGCGGCCGTTTTTTGCCAGTTTGCCCCTCCAGTCACGATGAGCTGACCGCCGTTGTTGAGCCACACGTCCAGGGCGGTGTGCTGCTGGTTGGTGAGCTGGCTGGTGTCTGTGTCGTTAAAAATGAGCACATCGAGGGCGTTCCAGGCAACGGCCGTTTCCGGCAAATCTGCCAGTGTCAGCAAAGCCACCGAGGCATCTGACCGGCTGCCCGGAATGCGCTCCAGAAAGCTGAATTCGGCCGCATCGGGGCTGACCACGCCGTAGAGCAGGTGGGTATTGGCCGAGATGCGGCTGAGCGTGCCGCTGTTGGCTTCGGCCACCAGGGTGCCATCATTCTGCCGCAGCGCCAGGTCGATATTCCCCGCACCTGAATCCAGCTTTATGTAAAGCGTCACTACTTTGTTGGACTGCGTGGGCAGGCTGATGGGTGAACGGAAGGTTGATGGTCCAGAGCCAGCGCCGCGAGGTACCTCAATTTCGACATACCCTTCAACGGCTGGTCCTGTGTTAGCGGCCGTTACCTGCACCGGCACCCAGTAATCCCCTTTGTAAATGCTGTCGAAGCCCACGGCAACGTCGAGGGTGATGCCGCTGTTGGTGTCATTCTGGGCATGAGTGGGTAAGGTGATAAGCCCCAACAAAGAGAGAAGTAAGCTGAGGAGGAGAAGGATTCGGATTTTAGAGGTGTTTATCATGGCCATGGTTTGTATACGTTTTAACGCTGCCGTTTGTTCCATGTGGCTGATTATACCGAACGGAGCAGATGTTCACACGACGGTTCCCGTATGATTGGGTAATGGTGTGATTGGGTAATTGGGTAATTTTGGCTCGACTTCAATTCCTCAAGTACCCAATTATTAACTGCCTTTCAGGCTAGAATCTCAATTTCATAATCAGCAATCGGTACGTCTGGGCGGTGGTCTTCCAGCCAGGTGACGGCTTTTTGCAGCTGGCTGTGCAGGCGGGCAGCGTCATTACCCACGGTGACCAGGGCGATAACGGCCGTTCCCCACACATCTTGCTTGTCTACTTCCGCTACCGCCACGTTAAACTTCTGGGGCAGCCGGTTCAGAATTGATTTCACAATGCTGCGCTTCTCTTTTAATGAGAAAACAGCGTCTAATTCCAGGGTAATCAGGCAACTGGCTATAATCATGGGCGTATTGTGATAAAAGGGGTGGGGCAAGTCAAGCACGTAGGTGATTTTGCTTCGGCTCAGGAGAATTATCCAAAAGTACTGGGTGAATGGCGCAACGAAAACGGCCGTTCTAACGTTTTTCTAGTGACAATGCCTTTAAGTAGGGCTTGGAGAGGTGCGAATTACGCAAATATTGCTGAAAAATCGCAGTTTTGCAGGAGTAAACAACCAAATGCTAAGAAAATTAGCTTATCTTTTCTTAATCATTTTTTTCATTATGGGCGCCCTTGCCGCTTACACGTTTGTAGCCACCATCAACAAAGCCGAATCCGTTACCCAGCCCATTGGTGAGTTTGTCCAGCAGCTCATGATTCCGGCCACGCCTGTCATTTTACCCAGCGCTTCCACCATCGTGCACGAAATCAACGACCTGGCCCGTTTGGAGACGGCCTCGGTCGAGCTAGAAAAGATCGTTACGGCCGAACGCAACAACGATTACCTGTGGGGCGCCATGGGTGAAACGCTCATCTTTGTGGCCAACGGAAAGGTGGTGGCGGGGGTGGACCTGGCCCAAATGACTCCAGCCGATGTGCAGGTGGTGGATCCCACCACAGTGATGGTGCACATTCCCGAAGCCAAACTTTTTGACGATTTGCCCGCCCTGGACAACGAGAAATCCTACGTTGCCGATCGGGACACCGGCCTGCTGACACGAGCGGACCCGCAGCTAGAAACGGAAGTGCGCCGCCTGGCGGAAGAAGTTCTGATTGAAGAAGCGCTCAGCAGCGGTGTGCTGGAGCAAGCCAACTTCAACGCGCAGCAGTTTATGCTCACGTTTATGCAGGGCCTGGGCTTTGAATCGGTCATTTTTACGGATGAAACACCACCGACAGTAGAGCCTTTTGTCCAGGAAGTGCCCAAGGGATACGTGCTGGTGACGCCGACACCACAGCCTTAGTGGCGGTAATCGGTATTCGGTGAACGGTAATCGGTGGAAATAACCGATTACCGTTTACGGATAACCGTTTACTCTTTTGGCGGCGTATCGTAGTCCAGAACATCACGCCCGGCTTCGGTGGAGAGGATGTCCAGCGCGGCCGAGGCGCCTTCCCCGGCGGAGATGATGGCCTGGCTGCGGTTCATCTTGGTGCTGCGCCCGACGGCATAGAGGTCAGCAACGGCCGTTCTCCCATTGCGATCCACTTCCACACTGCGCCCCTCTTTGGTTAAGCCCAAACTCTGGTTGAGCTTCACACCTTTGCCTTCGGCCAGGACTACGTATTTGGCAGTGTGCGTCGCACCGTCCTCGGTAGTGACGCTGAAGCCCTCCTCGGTTTTGTTCACCTCAGTGACAAGCGCGTTTACCAGCATCGCGCCAAAATCGGTGACCTGCTTCCTGGCAATTACCATGAAATCGCTGCCCAGGATTTTGGGTATGCCCAGGTAGTTGTGCAGTTCCGCATAATGCATGGCGGTGTTGTCCTGGCCAAAGACGGTGGTATCTACCCCGTTTTTGGCTAAAAACAAGGTGCAGCTTAAGCCGGCGGGACCATCCCCCACAATAATTACGTTTGTCATGTTTGCCTCCAAATAAGTATTGGGAACCTGTAAAATAGCTGAAGCTAATATACCGCATTTTGCGAAAGTTGACTGCCGTCCGCTTAACCAGGCTTAAGGATTCCTCATATGGTTTTTCCGCGTAAAATTCCCGGTTTACCCTGGCTGTTGGGCCTGTGGGTGGTGTATACGGCCGTCTGGATCAGTCTTGAAGGCGCGTTGGTGCAGGTGGTGATCATGGGTGTGGCAACGGCCGTTTTGCTCCTGGGGTACGGCTGGCAGCGCTGGCTGGGCGGTAAAACAGTGGGGCGTGGCTGGGCAGTGCTGGTGACGGCCGTTGCCGGTGGCTTGTTTGGCGTAGGCAGTGTCCTGCTCACCTTCGTCTTCATGGCCGTCAAAACTGGCCTGCACGCCCACGGCCCGGAATTCACCCAGGCAGAGATTGGCTGGGTGTGGAACGCAGCGCCGTGGGGGACGGCCGTTTGCCTGCTGGTTGGCCTGGGTATTGGACTGATTTGGGCCGGGGCAGGGGATTAAGCAATTGAGTAATTGGGTAATTTGCCATCCAAATTACCCAATTACTCAATTACCCATACCCACTCAGCCGACTTTCTACATTTTTGAGCGCTTCTTCCAATTGGGCCTGGCGCAGGCTGTTGGTTACGTCGCCGCGGGTGCGCTCCAGGACGGCGCGCACGGTGTCTGTGCGGCGGCGCAGCCCACCGGTGATGCTGTCGTTGAAGTCGAAGGTGACGAGCTGGCTGTAAATCTGGTCCATCACGTCCAGCAGCCGTTCGGCCTCGTCGCTGTGGCCGTGGCGGATAATGTCTAGAATGCGGCGGCGCAGCTCGGTAGCCGCTTCGGCCAGGCCGTTAAGCCAGGTGCTGCCTTCGGTGTTCAGATCCGCTGGCGTGGGCAAGGGCAGATCGCGCACCAGAGCGTAGGTCAGGTTGGCCTCAACAAATTCCTTCACGGCATCCTGGGTGTAGCCAGCGTGGTACAAATTCGGATAGTCACGCACGCCCTCAACCATCACCTGGGTGGCCTTTTGGGCTTCAGCGATAAGGGCTTCGGCCCGTGCCCACTCTTCGCGGTGGATGGCGCGGATGGCACGGGCGCACAGGCTGATCAGCTCCCGAGAGCGCTGGTACGCCTGGTCGCGGGCGGTGTTTGTTAATTCAAATTCGGCGCGAATCTGGTCGGCGGTTGTATCGAGTTGATCCACAGGAATCTCCTTATGAAAAAGACCACAGATTACGCAGATTACGCAGATTTTTGGGGATAACGCTGCGCTTCTGCGCTGATTTTCCGTGGTTTGATAATTACAGGGAAAAATTTAACACAAAGGGACGAAGATTGGAAGGAACGAAGAAATGAAAAAACTTTGTTTCTTTGTCCCTTCGTTCCTTCGTATAAATTACCTTGCCGCGTTGGCAACGGCCGTTACAAATCCCATCACCGCCGCCACGCCAGAGGTAGTCCCCGTTCGCAAGATTTTTTGGAGGGGAAGCTGCCAGTCAGCGTGGGTTAGGAGCGCATTGACAAGTTCATGCCACGGTTCAACCGCTTCACCACGGCCAGCGGCTTGCAGCCAGGCAGCAGAGAGTTGGGTGGTGCGCGGCACGGCCGTTTCCACCACCACTTTGGCCATTTTCGCAGCTTCCGCCGCTGGCCGTGTGGCCCACAAGCCAAACAAAAACCCGACCAGAAAATCATCCCCGGCGGGGGTAAAACCAGGACCAAAGCCAGCCAGTTTGGCCACGGCCGTTTGCCATGCCACCGGATCGGTTTCAAACTTCACAGCCAGCAGTTCCGCAATGGTGGCCTGAAACAGATTAGCAAAGTTGGCCGGGCCGATGGCGCCCAGGTAGTCGAGGCGCTTGTTTATGGCCGTTTGCATTTCATCTAGGCTCCACAGCCATTCCGCCTGCCGTTCTTGCAGCCGCTGCCAGTCTGGGATGGGGTGCCATAGTTTAGCGGCGCGGTGAACAATTTCCAGCGGGCCAATGATGAGGCTGGTTTTTGTTTTGGCCACGGTGGCGTGGGGATGGATGAGGGTGGGGAACGGCCGTTCCTCGGCAATCAGCAGTGAAAATGGACCAGGCTTAATTTTGGACTGCACCACAGAAATAATTTCGCCGTCGGCATCGCTCAGGTTAATGACCTGGTCGAACAGATGCAGCATCATAGCCGGTTTAGGTTTTTGCAGCCAGCGCTGGACGCGCGGGGTGATAGCGGTGGCTGATAGCTGCATTCTTTCCATCATTGCGAGATTGTAACCCACACGCCAATTCGGCAAAACAGGCGTGAACTACTAAAATCCACAGTGGTATGACTGTTTACGACCAAATTATGCTCTTGCTGCAAAGCAACAACGTTCCTTTTGTGTTGCATGAACACAAGCCGGTGCGTACCGTGGCCGAGGTGGAGGAAAAACTACCCTTTTTGCTGGACAAGATGCTGAAGACGGTGGCCTTTCGGGTGAAAGACGGCCGTATCATCCTGGCCGGTTTGCGCGGGCATGATCGCATCGACTACCGCCAGCTGGCGGCGTACTGCGGCGTGAACCGGCGAGCGGTGGAGAGCATGTCACCAGAAGCAGTGGAGGCGGAGCTGGGTTTTGAGGTCGGCGGCGTAGGACCATTTGCCCTACAGCCCGAGGTGATTGTGCTGCTGGACGAGCATCTGGCCGAGATGGGCACCGTCTACTGTGGCAGCGGCCGTAACACCACCACCCTGGCCATCAACTTTGATGATTTGCTGCGTGTCTGCGGCGGCGAAATGGTGCGCCTGGCGCGTGGCGATGAGTAATTTGGCGACTGCGTGTGTATAAAAGATGGTAATTAAGTAATTGAGTAATTGGGTAATTTGTTTTCAATTGCCCAATTACTCAATTACCCAATTACTTTTGAGGAGTCATTTGTGGGAAGAAGTTTAAGCGTCTCCATGCCTGCCTTTAACGAGGCGGAAAACATCCCCGGAATGGTGGCCGATGTGCTGGACGTGCTGCCACGTCTGGTGGATGAGTTTGAGATCATTGTAGTGGATGATGGCAGCCGGGACGATACGGCCGTTGTCACCCAACAACTGGCCGTTCAGCACCCACAGCTAAAATTGGTACAGCATGAGGTGAACAAGGGGTACGGGACGGCCGTTCTCACCGGGCTCACCCACGCCACCAAGGAACTTGTCTTTTTCACCGACGCCGACCGCCAGTTTGACCTGGCCGAGATTGAGAAGCTGCTGGACAAAATCGAAACGGCCGATCTCGTGGTTGGGTATCGTGCCCCACGCCGCGATCCGTTTATGCGCCGCCTGAACGGCAAGGGCTGGAGCTGGCTAGTGACGCTGCTGTTCGGCTACACCGCCCGCGACATCGACTGTGCCTTTAAGCTGATGCGCCGTACTGTCGTCGAGCGGCTGCACGAGGAAATCACTTCCGGCGGAGCGACCTTCAGCGCCGAATCTCTGGTGCGCGCCAGGCGAGCGGGTTTCAAGATTGTTGAAGTGCCGCTTGCGGGTCATCGCCCGCGCGTGGCGGGCAGCCCCACCGGGGCTAACCTGCGCGTCATCACCCGTGCCTTCAAGGAACTGGTGCAGGTCCGGCTGGAGCTGTGGCGGGAGGCAAAGCTGGCGGTTAAATCTGAGGTGAAAACGGAGCGGGGAACGGCCGTTTAAGACGGCGTGCTCCCTTCAGGTTCATGTGCGGCCACGATGGCCTGCACCTGGGCCACTTCTTCTGCCGACATCGGGCCAAAGGCCAGCGCCCCGACATTGTCTTCCACCTGCTGCACGTTTTTAAAGCCGGGAATGGGAACCATTCGCTCATCCAGACCCCAAATGTAGCAAATGGCGCCCTGGGCCATGGTGCGCCCGCCTGCGGTAAATACGTCGCGCAGGGCATCAACCGCGCCCAGGCGGCGCACAATCTCCGCCCCGGCAAAGTCCATCTGGGAGCGTATATCATCGGCGGGGAAGGTAGTGCTTGAGGTGAACTTTCCGGTCAGTATGCCCCTGCTGAGCGGATCTTTGTTCAGGCCCGCCAGGTTGTGTGCCTGGCACAGCTGGCGAATCTCGGCGTTGGCGAAGAGGGCGTTGAGGCGAAACTGGATAGAGGTGCAGTGCGGGCCATCGGCAAAAACGCGGGCGCGGTCCACCAGGTCGGTGCTCCAGCCGTACCAGCGAATCTTGCCCTCGGCAACCAGCGCTTCCAGCTCCTCGCGTAAGGCCAGCGCCAGGTTTGGATCGTAGCTGCCTTCGTGGAGCTGATAAATGTCGATAAAGTCGGTTTGCAGCCGGCGCAGGCTGTTTTCCACATCCCGGCGCACGTTGGGCAGGATTTGCGCGCTGTCGCCGTAAACCGTTTTGGCTTCTTCGTTGATGATGTGACCAAACTTGGTGGCGATCACTACCTTATCCCGGCGGCCTTGCAGAGCCTTGCCCAAGACAACCTCGCTGTGGCCAGCACCGTAGTTAGCGGCCGTATCAAAGAGGGTGATGCCCAGGTCAACGGCCGTTTGAATTGCCCGTATCGACTCTTCATCAGCCATTTGCCCCCAGCCAGCCGGAAAAGAATCCTGGCCCGGCTGCGCCCAGGTCCACGGCCCACCAATGGCCCAACAGCCCATGCCCAAAGCGCTGACTTCCAGGTCGCTTTTACCCAACTTTCGCTTAAACATATTTTGCTCTCCTTATTTGAATCGCACGCAGATGAACACTGATTTACGCAGATTGTCTCTGTGTATCTCTGTGTTTTCTCCGCGCAACTCTGTGTTCCTTATTGTGTGGAAGTATACAAATGGACGTTTTGGTAGAAGGATACCCGAAAGGATGTAATAAGGGGTTAAATTGGAGGTGCGACGCACTTCAGAATGTGCGTCGCACCTGGAAGGGCACTAGAATTTTACGAGGAAAGCGGTGAGATACATGATGAAGATGCCCGCGGCCAGACCGGCAAAGTTGAGCCAGGAAACGGCCGTATCGCCCCGCCGCTGCGCCTCTTTAACCAGCAGCTTGCCCACTTCCCACACTACCTGCAAGATGGCCCCCGCACCCAGACTGAGGAAAATGACGGCCAGCAGCGGGTTGAAGGCAAAACCACCGATCCAGGTGCCAAGCATGGCGGGCGCCCCAGCCAGCAGGGCCAGCCAGAAGAAGGTAATGAGTTTCGGCCGTTCCGTGCGCGTGAGCGGGGCCACAATGCCTACCCCTTCGGTGATATTGTGCAGCGTAAAGCCGATGACCAAGAAAGAACCCAGCGCCGCGGCGCCCGTGGCAAACGCGGCACCGATGGCCAGCCCTTCGCCAAGATTATGTAAACCGATTCCCAAAGCAATGAGGGTGGCAATCGTGAGTGGGGTTCCGCCGCGCCGGCGGCTGACGGCAATGAGAATCCCCAGGCTGAACAGCGTACCAAAAATGACAACCGGCACGCCCTGGAAAACGCCCGGCACTACCTCGGCAATTTCCAACGCTTCTAAAACGGTGTCAACAAATAAGAAGATGAGCAGGCCAACGGTGAGGGCCAGGAAGGCGTTGACCCACTTTTGGTCCACGCGGCGCAGGAACGGATACCACAACATCCCCAGCAAAACGGGAATCACGCCGACGTAAATGCCCAGTAAACCGTACGCGCCAAAGGTGGCGGCGCTGGTCTGGGGTGACTTCACGGCCACGTCCACTTCCGTGTCAAATGTCACCCCGGTGGCGGTAATAAGCACAATGGGCAGCGGCTCGCCGTTGACCCAGGGGTAGTTGAGATCGATGGTGGCCTGCTCTAGGCGATCCAGCGTGTTGTCGGATGAAATGTTGTACTGCCAGTAGGCATCGTCTACCAATACCTGGGCAATGGTGACCGGGTCCGGGCCGCCGTTGATGACGTTGAGCTGGATACGGCCGTTTTCCGGAAATGTCACCCGCTGAATGGTCAACTCTTCCAAAGGTGGAAAAGCTCCCGTGAAGTAGCCCAGCGGATTGGCCACAATAAACAGGGCCACCAGCCCGGCCAAAAGCGCCAGGGGAATGATGCCCAGCAGCCAGTTGGGCAAACGGTTGACTATGGTTGGTGTTGCCTGAACAGCTTTGTCACTCATGATGCCTGCACCTCAAAAAAGCCCATCCAGCCCAGCTCGGCAAATTCGCTTTGGTGGGCGTGGAACATGTACAAACCAGGTTCAAAATCGGCAAACGAGACCTCCACAATGCCGCGCTGCGCCTGGCACTGCATGATGGTGTCTACCGTTTTCAGCGTGGGCGTGAGCGTGGTGCCGTGATCGTAATAATCAAAAAAGTTGGCGTGAATGTGCAGCGAGTTGATCGGATCAAACTCCGTCACGTTGATCAGGTAAATGCGCTGCTGCTGGTCCCGGTTAACGACGATGGGGCTGGCCATGCCGTATGCAAAAGCGATAGAGTTAACGGCATACACCTCGTTATCGCCGTCAAAATTGGTGTCGAAGCCGTTCATCACCATCACCATTTCGTTCACGTTGGCGTTTTCAGGATATTGGTGATTGCGGCTTTTGGCAGCTTCATGTTCCTCACCACTGTATTTTCCCGGATCGGGATCAACGATAAAAGCGCCGTACAGCCCTTTGTGAATGTGCCGCTTTAAAGGCAGGGAATGGCAGTGGTAAAGATGGCAGCCAAATGGTTTGGCATCGAATTCATACACAAACGTTTCGCCCGGATTGATATTGCCGCGCCCCACGCCGGGGATGCCGTCCATGAAGGCGGAATGAATGCCGTGAAAGTGAATGGTGTGCGGATGGGCGCTGGCGTTGGTGAACTCAATGCGCAGCCGTTCCCCTTCCACGCAGCGCAGGGTGGGGCCGGGGCATTGGCCCACAACGTGCCCGGCCCGGCGTGAGGCCGCTGACGTCTGGCTGCCGTATACCCAGCCGGGAAAGAAGATACCGGGGGCAATCTCAAACTCTTTATCTACGGCGAACATTTTCCAGGTGCGGACGGTACGGCCGTTTTCCTCCGTCACTTCGCCATAATCAAAATCATACAGCAGCTCGTGGGGATCAAACTGGTTGGCAGCGTGGTCCACATGGCCCACCATACCCGCGTCCCCATGCCCGGTATGGGGATTGTGATCGCTTTGGGCATGAGGCACCACACTGCCCGATGCCTGTCCGCGCATGGCGGCTAAACCGGCAATACCCAAAGCGCCAGCCCCGCCGGTAATTAAAAACTTACGTCGAGACATATTTGTATCGGTTTTCATGTGTTTACTTCCTATCCATTAGTATTGCAAATCTAAATTTTAGATATGTCTAAAAATTTTACAGACAGATATACTATCTGTCAAGCAGGGAATTTTGGAGAGGACAGGCTCGAACCGTGGGTTCGAGAGGAGGGAAGTTAAAATACGGCCGTATCGTTACTGACAGCGGCTGTGGCTAAACGGTACTTTTACATGGAGTAACTTTGATATTGGCAATTACCCGAAAGAGATTTTTTGCTCGCTGCCGTTCACCTAAACCCTCTGGCCTGCCACGCCTGGTAAATCAGAATCGAGCCGGCAACGGCCGCATTTAACGACTCCACCTTCCCCTTCTGCGGCAGCATCAGGCGAATGTCGCAGCTTTCGCGCACCAGGCGGCGCATGCCCTGGCCTTCATGGCCTACCACGATGCCCAGCGGCATGTTCAGATCCACTTCTTGCAGCGATTGGGCGTCTTCAGCCAAATCCATGCCCACAATCCAGATGTCTTTGGCTTGCAGTTGGCGGATGGTTTGCACCAGGTTGGTCACCTGGGCGACGAGGAGGTGCTCGGCGGCACCGGCGGAAAACTGAACAACGGCGGGGGTAATCTCCGGGGCGCGCCGGTCCTGCACAATGACGCCGTGCACGCCGCAAATTTCGGCCGTACGCAGCAGGGCGCCAATGTTTTGCGGCCCATGCAGCAGATCGAGCAGCAGCAAAAAGGGCTTCTCGCCGCGCTGTTCTGCCAGCCCTAAAATCTCATCTACTTCGCTGTAGACGTACGGTCCCACCTCCAGCGCCATGCCCTGGTGGCTGTGGTCTTTGGCGAGACGGCCGATTTTCTGTTTATCGGCCGTCTGAATGCGCACCCCTCGCTTTTGCGCCGCCTCGCGCACCGGCTGAACCTGCTTCTTGTCCAGCCCGTCTTGCAGCCACAGCGTAAAAACCTCCCGGCGGCTGCCGCGCAGGGCTTCGAGAACGGTGTTGCGGCGGATGAGGATTTCGGTCATCGGTAGTCCGTTGTCGGTAATCGGTAATCGGTAATCGGTAATCCGTATTTTACCGATTACCGTTCACCGTTTACGGATTACCGATTACCCCAGTTTCCAGATAGTGCCATCCGCCCGATCTTCCAGCACCACGCCAAGATCGCGCAGCTGGTCGCGGATTTTGTCGCCGGTGGCCCAATCTTTGTTGGCGCGGGCCTGGGCGCGCAGCTCGATGAGCAGGCGGATGAGCCCGGCTTCGCGCTCGGCGTCGCTGTCTTGCACCGTTTCGCCGGGGATGATGCCCAGGACGTCACCACCCAGCTCGCGGTAGAGGTTGTCCATCGCGGCCAATGATTCTTGCGACTGCGGCCCTTGCTCGTTGAGCAAGCTGTTGACCTGGCGGGTGTAATCTTGCAGGATGGCCAGGGCAGCCGGAGCGTTGAAGTCGTCGTTCATCTTGTCGATGAAGGCGGTTTTGGTTTTGTCGACGAGTTCCTGGACCTGGGCAGAGATCTCGCCAGGAGCGGCCGTTCTCAGCTGCTCTCTTACCAACGTCACCGCTCCCCACAGCCGCTGCCAGCCCTTCGTAGCGGCTTCCACGGCTTCATCGGAAAAATCGATGGGGTTGCTGTAGTGGCTGGACAAAATGAAGGCGCGAATTGCTTCCGGCCGCCAGCGCTCCAGGGCTTCTTTGATGGTAAGCGTGTTGCCCAGGCTCTTGCTCATCTTCACCCCGTCCAGCGTGAGCGAACCGGTGAGCATCCAGGTGCGGGCAAACGTCTGGTCGTGGGCGGCTTCGCTTTGGGCGATTTCACATTCGTTGTGCGGGAAAATGTTGTCGATGCCACCGCCGTGAATGTCGAACGTGGGGCCGAGGTATTTGTTGGCCATCGCCGAGCATTCGACGTGCCAGCCAGGGAAACCTTCACCCCACGGGCTGGGCCAGCGCAAAATGTGCTCCGGTTCGGCTTTTTTCCACAGGGCAAAGTCGGCTGGATGGCGCTTTTCGCTGCGCACCGCTTCGCGGGAGCCTTCTTCCTGTTCCTCGATGATACGGCCGCTCAGCTTGCCGTATTCGGGATAAGAAAGCACATCGAAGTAGACGGAGCCATCCACCTCGTAGGCGTGGCCCTTGTCGATGAGCTCCTGCACCATGGCGATTTGCTCAGGGATGTGGCCGCTGGCGCGCGGGCTGATGTCTGGCCGCTGCACGCCGAGGGCGTCCATGTCGTCGAAGTATCCTTTCATGTAGGTTTCTACCACCTGCATGGGCAGGGCGGACATTTGCTCCGCTTTGCGCAGGATGCGGTCTTCGCCGGTGGCCAGCATGTGGCCCACGTCGGTGATGTTTTGCACGTAGAGCACTTTGTAGCCGCTGTAGCGCAGGTAGCGCACGATCACGTCGAAGCCGACGTAAGTTTTGGCATGGCCGATGTGGGAATGGTCATACACGGTGGGGCCGCAGACGTAGATGTTGACACGGCCGTCTTGCAGCGGCACAAACTGTTCTTTCTCACGGGTGAGTACATTGTAAATTTTCAGTGACATACGAACTCCAGGGTGAGCCACAGAGCCAAACCTCTAAATGCTCTGTGTTCTCTGTGGCAAAAATTTTTCACAATCGTAGCGCATTGGCAAGGCGTTGCAAAGTGCGGTTTTTGCCCAGGATGGCCATGATTTCGGCCAGGGGTGGGCCGCCGGTTTGCCCGGTGATGGCGGCGCGGATGGGATGGAAGACGGCCGTTGGCTTCCACCCTTCATTCTCCTTAAAACTGCTGCGCAAACCTTGCAAAATGCTTTGCGCCGTGGCTTCATCCAGCAGCACCACGTGGGCCAGTTCAGCCACCAGCCGGGTAAGCACCGGGCGGGCCGATTCGCCTTGCAGCGCTTCTTGTGCGCCTGCACTCAGCGCAAAGTTATCGGCGAAGGCCCACTCGGCGGCGTCGACGGCATCTTCCAGCTTGTTGAGGCCATCGCGGATGACGGCCGTTAGCCGCACCAGCCATTCCTCCTGCATGGGCAGCTCGTCGTAGACTTCTTCGAGGAACGGCCGTATCAACTCCGCCAGCTTCTCGTTGCTGTGCCGCTGCATGTACTGCCGGTTCATCCAGTTCAGCTTGTCCCAATCAAACGTAGACGGGCTGGGCGACAGTCGCTCCAGGCGGAACTGCTGACGTACCTCCCACCTGTCCACAATTTCCTGGCCGTTGTCGGGCGTCCAGCCTAGCAGCAGCAGGTAGTTGAACAGCGCCGCGGGCAGGTAGCCCGTCGCCTGAAAATCGCGGATGAGGTAGCCGCCTTCAGGGTCGCGCTTCTTGAGCTTCTGGCCGCGCCGGTTGAGGATGAGCGGCAGATGCACCCAGACGGGTTCGGGCCAGCCCATCGCTTTGTGCAGCTGGATGTGAATGGGTGAGGACGGTATCCAATCTTCGCCGCGCACCACGTGGGTGATGCCCATGTCGTGGTCGTCGGTGACGGTGGCCAGGTGGTAAAGTGGATCGCCGCTGCTGCGCACGATGATGGGGTCTTGGAGACGGCCGTTGTCAAAGCGAATCTCGCCGCGAATGGCATCGTGCAAAATAGTTTCGCCGGTTTTGGGCATTTTAAGGCGCAAGGGGTTGCCTGCGGCGCTGGCGGGATGCGCTGGATCGTCACCGTAGTAGGCGTGTCCTTCATCGACCAGTTTTTCGACGGTGCGTTGGTGAAACGGCCGTCTCTCTGACTGCACATATGGCCCAAAGTCGCCGCCGATGTCTGGCCCTTCATCCCAATCCAACCCCAGCCAGTTGAGCGCGTCAAAAATCAATTGGGTGGCTTCGGGGGTGTTGCGCGCGGCGTCGGTATCTTCGAGGCGGATGATGAAGTCGCCCTTGAGAGCCCGGGACAACGCCCAACAGAAAACGGCCGTATGCATATTGCCCACGTGCACTGGTCCGGTGGGGCTGGGGGGAAAGCGAAGTCGAGCTACCATGATGTCAACTGGGTGCGGCTATGGTTTGGCAAAAATCATGCGGCCGGCCGAGGTTTGCAGCACTTTGGTGACAGTGACGTTGAGCGTTTTGTTGATGAGGGAACGGCCGTCTTCCACCACCACCATCGTGCCATCCTGCAAAAAGCCCACACCCTGGTCAGACTCACGCCCTTCCTGGATGATTTTCACCTTGAGCTCTTCACCCGGCAGCGAGGTGATCTTCACCGCGTTGGCCAGATCGTTGATGTTGAGCACGCTGACCCCTTGCAGTTCGGCCACGCGGTTCAGGTTGTAGTCGTTGGTCATGATGGGGCTGCGCAGATGGCGCGCCAGGGCCACCAGCTTGCTGTCGGCATCACGCACCTCACTGACATCCATGTCCATGATTTGGGTGGGTACGGGCGAATCGTTTTGCAGCTGGGTCAGCACCTCCAGGCCCAAACGGCCGCGGCCGCGCCGCAGCGGATCAGCACTATCGGCAATGTGTTGCAGTTCGGACAAGATGAAGTTGGGGATGAGCAGGGTGGCGCGGATGAACCCAGTTTTGCTGATGTCGGCGATACGGCCGTCGATAATCACGCTTGTATCCAACAAGATGAACTGCTCGCCGCTGTTGCCATTCGCACTAGACTCGCTGGTAGACGCGGACAGCGGCATCCGCAGGCCGCTGAAAAATGTCTGCAAATCATTTTGTCGCGAGACCAGAATAACCACGCTGAGATAACAAAGAACGGCCGCTGCTACCAACGGCAAAATCTGTCGAAAGGGCGAACCCAGCAGCGCCAGCGGAAGGGAAAGCAGGGCTGCGGCTACCAGGCCAATGAACAAACCCAGCACAATAGCGACAAGGCGTTCAGCAGGCATTTTGGCCAGTCGGAAGCTGATGCGGCGCAGCGGCCATATGGTGGCGTATGGCGTCAGAATTAGCCCGACTAAAAAGCCCAGCAGCGCAAAAACAATCACATAACCTTCCGGGCTGACGCGCAAAAAATTGGCCAGCCACCGGCCCAAAAATCCCCCGCCAACACTGGCGGCAATTGCCCCCACGATACGAAAAATAAACTCAGTGCTCATAAGATAAACCTTTCACCACCTGTTCCTGGAAACAAAAAGATGAACATACCTTGTGGTACATTCACCTTAATTTTGTCTTGTATGATGCTTTCCGGTTTATGAACTTAAATCGTAACAGGAAGCTTGCAATTGCATAACCGAAAACTTTTCAGACCGGGCTTGGAACAACAAATCAGCAAAACCAAAACTTTCCGAAAAACAATCACCAGGCATCCTGTGGGAGGCATTCCCTGACTTATATAGTGTGGAACGTCAAATGCCCGCTTTTGGCTTACTCTATTGCGTGGTTTTGGATGAAATTGATTGCGAAGCCTGAGCAGTTACCAAAAGCGCTGATCAATGTTTGGCGCGTCAGAGAAATGGAACAACATTCTGCACAAATTTTACTAAATGATTGCTATGCGCCACGGTGCTTGATAACGATGAATGTTTTGCTGTTTCAAGCCTTTGTTGTGTGAAAGCGGGAGAAAGGTGAAAAAAATAAATCAAATTGACCACTTTCAACTGCATCTACAAACAATAATAAGGGAATGAAACCATAAAAATCGCTGTATCAAAGGTGCGACAAACGTTTTTCCAGGGAACTTACCGTTTGGTCAGTCAGGTCAGTCTGTCGCACCTGAACAGTCACAACTTTCCTAAAAGGATAGTATCACAGCCAATTTGATGCGGCAATATTCATGGTTGTGTCTAACTGGCTGTTAAGCAAAGATGTCTGGCCGTGTTACAAGGGAAAACACGGCCCTCGGCCAAGAATAACCGGCAGCGTCACCGCCTGGTTTAGCGGCGGGGCCCGCCCGGTGAACGACCCGGCGCCCGCACCCCACTGCGGCGTGGCGGCCCGGCTGTCCGTGCCGGGCCTGGCTGGTTGGCTGGGGTTGGCTGGTGTTCACGGCCGTTTTCTCCCTGAGATCTGGCGCGTAAGGGTGCGGGATTAGGCCGAAACGGCCGTCCCCCAGTTGGCGCGCGTTGAACAGGAGATGCTGGTGGAATGGGAGACGGCCGTTTGGCCACAGCTCCGGTGTGTTTGCCAGGCCGCTGCAGCAGCGACCCGGCAAACATGTACTCACCCGCCACAGAGATGGCGCCAATAAACAAAATGCGCGTCAGCCAGACCAGGGTTGCTACAAAAAAAGGCACCCAACGCAGCAGCTGCTCCCGGCTCAACACCTCATTGCCAAACTCGTGGGTGAGCAGCGTTAGAGAGATGGCCCACCAGGTCATCATAGCGTTCATGGTGGCCCCCAGCAGCCAGGCGCCCATAAGGTACCAGACTGCTCTGGGTTCGCCCTTGCCCTGTTCCGGGGTGAACAGCCGCGCCAACCCGGCAAAATCAATGGCACAAAAAGCTGTGGCCAGAATGGAAGCCCAACTAATGCCAGCAAAACGCACATCACCCAGCAAGTTGCTGAGCGCATAGCGCGTCGTATCAAAGTTAAACAGCTCAAAAGCCAGCAGCGCCACAACCAAAATAACGCCCATGATGCTTTTTTGCGGTAAGTTCAGACCCAGCAGCAAGTTGCCGCTGGTTGTGTTAGGACGTGGGTGTCCACCTCCATTTGGTGCGCCCTGTGTCTCCATGATCTGTCTCCTGCATCTCTACTCCTGATCTATGTGATGCCCTTGCCCTGATTCCTAAAACGAATGAAACTCCAAACACTCAATCTTTTTACTTCCTTAAAACAAAAACTCGAACCCAAGGTTCGCTTGCCCTTACCTTTATATTCCCTGACAACAGCTGTTGTAATGCCCCCGGTGATGTGCGATAAAAAGAGGATGTGGCGCCAGCAAGGGTCGCACTTGCCGACGCCACTGTTTGGGGGGAAGAGGGTATGTGGTGTTGAGAAGAGGGAAGAGGGTTCCGTATGTCTGAGAAGAATATTAGCACGCATGTTCTAAAAAGTCAAATAAAATTTAGCCCAAAATTGTTCGGATTTCATGGTTTGCGGGGGTAAAATTAATTGTCAATTGTTAACGGTAAATGGTTAATGGGATGAACGGCAGAGATTCGTGGACGCGGAGAATTGAGTTGGGGTTATACCGGGTGGCTGGGGCATCGGCGCGGTTGAGTTATCCGCTGCGTTGGGAAAAGCTGGAAATTGACGAGAATCGCTCGGTGTGGGTCTCGTACATGCCGGACTACCGCCCAAATCTGCCACTGAGCGGTACAGAAACGTCCGATCTCTGCATCATCGGCGGGGGGTACACGGGCATTTCTACCGCCTACCACTTTAGCCAGCGCTACCCGGATAAGCGGGTGGTGCTGCTGGAGGCCAAATCGTTGGCCAACGGCGCCAGCGGCCGTAACGGCGGCATGATGCTCAACTGGATCTACGGCGTGGGCCCGATGAGCGATGAAATGACCGCCCGCATTTACCACGCGACGAACCAGACCATCGACAGCATCGAGCAAATCATCCAAGCGCACAATCTGGACGTGAGCTACCGGCGCGACGGCTGCTTCGAGGTTTTCACTGATGAGCAGCGGGCGATTGAAGCACAGGCCGAGGTGGAGCATCTGAACAGCCTCGGCGTGCCTGTACAATTTTGGGATGCGGCCCGGGTGCGCCAGAAAATCAATCTAAACGGCATCTACGGTGGGCTATTTGATCCCGGCGAGGGGCAGCTTAACGGTGTTCAGTTTGTGCGCGGCCTGCGCCCGGTGTTGGAGGCGCGAGGAGTGAAAATTTATGAGGGAACGGCCGTAACCAAAATCACTGAAGGCCCCACCATCGAAGTGACCACGACCAACGGTTCCGTAAAGGCCAAAGCCATCGTGCTGGCTACCAACGGTTACACTGGCAAGCTGGGTTATTTTCGCCAGGCGTATTTCCCGCTGCACTCTCACGTCTTTGCCACCGACCCATTGAGTGATGAAGCCGCCCGCCAGATTGGCTGGCACGGCACCGCCGGTTTTTCCGACGATCTCAACCGCATCTCCTACGCCACGCGCACGCGCGAAGGGCATATTGTCTTTGGCGGCGGCAGCAACAACTCCTACGCCTACCTGTGGAACAACCGCACTGCCTTCCCCGGCACGCCAGACAGTGCCACTCCCGCCTTCGACGAAATGCAGCAGACGATGGGCCAGTATCTAACTGGCAGCGGCAGCCTGCGCCGTGCCTTCCGCTGGACGGGTACGCTGGCGATTACTTTGCGGCGCAACTGCTTCATGGGCGTACGCGGCGAGTACAACAACGTTTATTACGCGCTGGGCTACAGCGGCCACGGCGTGACGGCGGCCAATATGGCGGGCAAAGTTCTGACCGATCTTTACAGCGGCAGCGATGAGCCGTGGCGCGGCATGCCCTTCATCGGCGCGGATTATGCGCCGGTGCCGCTGGATCCATTCCGCTGGCTGGGTTACCAGATGATGACCCGGCTCACCGGCCGCTCTCCGCGTGAACCGCATAGGTAATTGTGAATGGTGAATCGTGAATTGTGAACGGCCTGATCCGTCCTCATGCTTTTTTGGAGAAGCCGTTTTTTTCGCTCATTGTTTTCATAGAACCTTAGAATTTGCTTCTTAGGCCGTTTGTAAGTTGCCGCATTCGCTTTTTCCCTTGAAAATAGAACCATGCATATGCGCTATCGAATTATCTGGATTGCCATCGGCCTTTTAGGGTTGGCTGGATGTGGCCTGCTGGAAACGCCGGAACTTCCCCCTGTGCCTACGCCGGTGGCAACGGCCGTTCCCTGGAATGGCGCGCAGCTTCCCCCCGGTGAGGTGGTGCTGGACCCCGTCAGTGATGTGGTGCCGGTGGTTGATCCGCAAATTGCCAACTTAATCGCCAGCGTGTCGCAGCAGCAGTTGATGGGCTATGTTCAGACAATGCAGAGCTTTGGCAACCGCAACGTCTTTGGTGTGACCGACGATCCGGCTTTTGGCATTGGCGCGGCGCGGCAGTGGTTGGTGAATGAATTTGGGCGGGTGGGGAACGGCCGTTTACAAGTCGCCATTCAAGAGTTCCCCCTGTTTTATAACGGGCTGGCCACCACCCCCTACAATGTGGTCGCCACCCTGCCCGGCCAGGTGGCCAACAATGACCTCGTCGTCATCATGGCCCACTACGATAACCGCGCGCCAGAACCAACCGACGGCGAAACCTATGCGCCGGGAGCCAACGACAACGGCTCCGGCATTGCTCTGCTGCTGGAATCGGCCCGGCTGCTGAGCGCTTATGAGTGGAACCAGACGATTGTTTTTCTGGCGGCTGCTGCTGAGGAGCAGGGCACCTTTGGCTCACGTCACTTTGTGCAGACTGCCTTTCTGGAGGGTAAAAACATCATCGCCGCCATCAACTATGACGCCGTGGGCGGCCGCCCTGGTATTCCCCAGTCTGCCCGTCTGTTTGCGCCCAACTTACGCGAATCACCCTCCGGAGAGCTGGCGCGTTATTACGAGTACATTGCCGGGCTGTACGTGCCCGCCTTTCCTTTGCAGATTGTGGACGCGTTGGACCGGGAAGGGCGCTGGGGCGATCACCGTGAGTTTGTGAATGCCGGCATGCCGGGTATCCGCGTCATCGAGTCGGTGGAAGACCCGGACATGGTGAACTCCCGCACGGACACCTGGGACCGGATTGATTACAACTATTTACAGCAGATGGTGCAGATGAACATTGCTGTGGTGGCCAACCTGGCAGGCGCGCCGCCCACGCCGCAGACGCCCATCATCCAGGCGCTGGATTCGCCGGGGGACTTTTGGCTGCGCTGGCCCACCGACCCGAGTGCGGCCGGGTATGCCATTTCGTTTCGGCCGTTGGTGGAAGGCAGCTTTACCACGTTCCGCTTTGTGCGGGCCAACCAGGCGGGCAACGTAGCCCTCACTGGCCTAGACCCCACGGTGACGTATGCGGTGAGCATGACGGCGCTGGATGAACACGGCCGTTTAGGTGACTTCACCCCAGAAGTAATCATTCTGCCGACACAGTCCTCGGCGCAGGCACCGTAGGGTGCAGCGTAATAAAGACTGTAATGTTGATGCCCTAACTTTTTGGCGGGCAGCTATTTAGTGTTCTGGCACACCACTAAAGAGGATCTGTAGGACCTTATAGCTAAAACTCGTGAAAATTGGCGTGAGATAGACATTAATTCCTACGATTTCGGGCTTGATATTTTCAGAAAAAACCATTATTGTTATGCACTAAAGTTGGTTATTTACTGACACTGATGGTTCTAAATAGACAAAGTTTACAAATTTAGAAAGCCAAAAATCCGATTCAAGTCAGTAAAAAAAAAGCGAGGCAAAATCATGTTGGTACTGTTGGCATCTATTTTATTCTACGTTCTGATTATGGCCCTGGTGCAAAAGCGCCGTCGCCAACTCCAATTGCAAGCTGCAACCATTGCCAAACAACGCCAACAACGACTTCGCCAACAACAGTACGATCGCTTTTAGTTCATAAACCGATTCGTTTATAAAAATTACTCTTAAAAATGAACAGGCAGGCTACTTTTGGTAGCCTGCCTGTTTTTGTTTTTTCGTTCAAGATAAGGCGTTTTGATCCCCTACTTCTTTTTTTTGCGTCCCAGGTACCACAGCAAAAACAAAACGGCCGCTGCCAGCAGCGCATACCCCGCCCACTTCCGTTCCCGGTGCGCCGGGGCATTTTCCTGTTCGGTGCGGGCAATCCAGTCGAAGGTTTCTAGCAGGCCGGTTTGTAACGGCCGCGTGGTCCACCCCAGTTCCGTGCGTGCCTTGTCGGAGCGGGCCATGTAACTGGCGCCCAGGCTGGCTATGGCTTCTTCGCTAAACAGGCTGGGCAGGGGCAGCAGCGAATTAACCGCACCCGCAAATGGGGCAAACTTGCGCAACGGCCGTCCCGCCAGGCGCACGGACGGCGGCTTGCGCCCAATCAGGTGGGCCCAAAAGTCCACCATCTCGTTCAGCGGGATGGCTGGCCCGGCCAAAATGTAGCTCTCGCCCACCTTGCCCTTGTCCGCCGCCAACAGGTGCCCCTGGGCGATGTCATCCACGTGGGCGTAGGTCACCGTCAGGTCAGAGCCGGGCAGGGCGGGCAGGCCGCGGTAAAACATGCGCATGAGCTGGGCAATGAAGCTGGTGTCGCCCGGACCATACACGCCGCCGGGCATTACAATCACAATCGGCGCGCCCTTTTCAATGAGCGGCAGGGCCACTTTGTAGTGGGCCAACCACTTGGTGCGATCGTACTCGGTGAGGAAGGGGCCTTCTTTGTAATAGGTTTCGTCTACCAGCTGACCCTGCGTGTCGCCAAAGACGGCGATGGTGCTGGTGTAGACAATTCTGGGGATGCCCAGTTCGTGGGCCAGCCGCAGCACGCGGCGTGTTCCACCGACGTTAATGGCCTCGGCCTGCATCCAGTCGGCGGCGCCCAGCTTGTACCAGGCGGCAATGTGGAACACGACGTCGCAGCCGGCCATGGCCGGGCGCAGCGAGGCGCTGTCGGTAATGTCACCCATAAAAACGGTGGCGCCCATCCGGCGCAGCAGGTTGGCGCTTTCTGCGGAGCGGGCCAGGGCATGGACCTCATCACCCCGCGCCAGAAGCTTTTGCACAACATGCTGACCAATAAACCCAGAACCACCTGTTACAAATGCTTTCATAAATGTTTCCTCTCAGATAAGGGAGTCGATGGGGTGCATTATACCCGAGTGGGCTAAAAATGGCAGTTGGGAAACGGCCGTTTCCTTGCATCCATTGACCACACTGCTATAATTTGCATCCCTAGCTCGGGCGCGTAGCTCAGTTGGTTAGAGCGTTCGGTTCACATCCGAGAGGTCACAGGTTCGAGTCCTGTCGCGCCCACACATCAGTTACTAAACCGAAGAAAGACCCGTTTGGGTCTTTTTTTGTCTTTTAAGGATGAAGGTGCTTGATGCAGATTCATAAATACATGAAGCAGCAGGTAGTTTCAATTCCAGATACAGCCACAGCGCGCGATGCGGCTGCTTTGTTTGCCGCCCATCACATTGGCACTTTACCCGTGGTGAACACGCAGCAGAAGCTGGTCGGCATTTTGTACATGCGTGATTTGCTGCGGCTGGTGATGCCCGGCTTTATCGAGCTGATGGAAGATTTCGACTTTGTGCTCGGTGACTTCGGCGATTATGAAGAGCGAGAGCCACCACCTGAGGTAGAGGCTAAGTCGGTGCGCGAATTGATGGAAACGGCCGTCTCCGTCACCGCCGACAGTGGTTTATTGCGCGCCTTTGCCCTCATCGTCAACCATAACCTGACAGACCTGCCGGTAGTGGACCAGGACGGCCGTTTAGTCGGTATCGCTTCCCACGTAGACATTGGCGCCGCCCTGCTGGAACGCTGGAACGATTCGATTTCCCCCACCTGACAAATCCCACATTTTCCTTTGAACCGCCTATGAGTGAAATAATCGTATCATCCCTTATTTTTGCTGCCGCCCTGGGCTTAATTTTTACAGAGAAGGTACACCGCACCATTGTTGGCATTGTGGGCGCGGTGATCATGGTGGGTGCCGGGCTGCTGATGGGCTTCTACAGCGAGGAAGCGGCCGTTGAATCCCTCAACGTTGAGACCTTGGCCCTGCTGTTTGGCATGATGGTTATGGTGGCGCTGCTGCAGCCCACCGGCTTTTTCCAATACCTGGCGATCATGGCCGGGCGCTGGTCCAAGGGCAACCCGGTGCGCCTGTTTATTTTGCTGGGTGCCCTCACCACCGTGCTGTCCATGTTTTTAGACAACGTGACGACGGTAGTGCTCATTGCCCCGGTGACCATTCTCATCACCGAACTTTTGGGGTTGAGCCCGGTGCCGTTTCTCATTTCAGCAGCGCTGCTTTCCAACACGGGCGGCGTGGCCACACTAGTGGGCGACCCGCCCAACGTGCTGATTGGTTCGGCCGTGGGGTTGACCTTCAACGACTTTTTGACCCATTCCCTGCCGGTGATTGTTTTTGTCTGGATGGCTTCGCTGGGGCTGTTGGTCTGGTTGTCGCGGGCGGAGCTGGGGGCAAACCCGAAAGCGGCACAGCGCATCAAGAACCTGGACCCGGCCAAAGCACTGGAAGACCCCAAGACGGCGCGCAAGGTTTTGATTGTGTTGGGTACGGCCGTTCTCCTCTTCTTTATTCACCACCTTATGGGCATTAGCCCGGCTTATGTCGCCCTGTGCGCTGCGGCCGCTGCCTTGCTGTGGGTTCGGCCCGAAGATTTGACCACGGTGTTTGAGCATGTCGAATGGCCGGTGCTGATCTTCTTTGCCGCGTTGTTTGTAATGGTGGGTGGGGTGGAATCGGCCGGGGCGTTTGAGAAGGTGGCCGAGCTGTTTGCCGGGCTGGCCGAAAGCACCAGCCCGCGCCTCTTTGGCGTGTTGATGATTTGGGTAGTGGCCCTGCTTTCGGCGGTGATCGACAACATTCCGATCACCGTGGCCCTCATTCCAGTGCTGCAAAGCCTGGGCGCGGCGGGCATCGACGTGACGCCGCTGTGGTGGGCACTGGTCTTTGGCGCCGGGTTGGGCGGCAACGGCACCATCATCGGCTCAACCGCCAACGTGGTGGTCGTTTCCCTGTCTGAGAAAACGCGCCATCCGATTACGGCCGCTTTCTGGCTAAAACGAGGTTTGCCGGTGATGCTGCTTTCTTGCGTCGTGGTAAGCTTGCTTTACGCGCTGTTTTTTCCCCTGTTTACGCGTTAAAGTCGCCGCTTCTGGCCCTGTTTTGTCCCCCGTGCAGGCCCCGTACGCGGGAGACCGGCAGCACAAACAGCACACCGTTGTGGGCCTGTTCTAGATCACCCAGCACCGCTTCTGTGGCCTGGATTACCTTATCGACCATTTCTTCCCCTTCAACGACGGTAAACAGCGTCCGGTGACGCTCCTCGCGGTTTTGCAGCAGGCGGCTCAAGCTGGGCATCAGGGGGATGTCGTCACGAATGCTCATTTTGCGCACCCGCCCCAGGCCGGTGCTTTCCAAAATGGTAACGCCGCCTACCCCCTGGGCTTCCCACGATTCCAAAATGGATGAGCATTGATTGACATCATCTAGGATTAACAAGATCATGTGGTACATACATTCCTCCGGTACAGACTTGTGCTTGGGCACGATTGATTCAGGATGTGCGAGATTCTTTTCGGGATGGTTCTGCCTTTTCTTGGGCGGCAAAGGCAGCACGCAGCATAGGTGGTGTAACCAGTGTAGCGATGATGACCATAAAAACGGCGATTGAAAAATGTTCCTGGGTGATCAGGCCAGACGTCAGGGCAAAGGCGGCGACGATGAGGCCCACTTCCCCCCGCGACACCATGCCGATACCCAGTTGGAACGCTTCACGGTTGGTAAAGCCGCCCCATTTGGCGCCCAGCCCGCTGCCGCCAATTTTGCTGATAATGGCGATGATAGTGAAAACGGCCGCAAACCACCACGCACTGCCGCTAATTGCCCGTAAATTGACGTCCAGGCCAATATCCACAAAAAAGATGGGCACAAAAAAGGCATAGGCAATAACCGAAATGCCCTCCTCCATCTCATCTCTAAACGGCGTGCGGCCCAGAAACAGACCCGCCAGAAACGCACCGGTGATGGCCGCCATGCCGCCAAATACCTCGGCGGCATAAGCAAACAGCAGGGCAATCACCAGTACAAAGGCCAGCGTCCCCTTGCTGATGGGCAGCTGATCAATCTTGCGCGCCAGCCAGGGCAGCACCCACAGGCCAATGACGGCTGCGGCGCCAATGTAGAGCACCATGTTGAGAATGGTCAGCAGCACGCCAGACAGGCCTCCGGCGCTGTCGCCAACCAGCACAAAGGCAATCGAGAGCACCAAAATCACCAGGATGTCGTCGAAAACGGCCGCTCCCAACAACGCCAATCCCACTCGACTGCGCAATACATTGAGCTCCATCAGCGTCTGCGCCGAGATGCTGACGCTGGTGGCGGCCAACGTCAGCCCCAGGAACAGCGCCTCATGTGGGGTAGCGTCGAACAAAATGGCCGCACCATACCCCAACCCCAGCGGCAGCACCACCCCCAAAATGCCCGACAACGACGATACTTTGCCCGCGTTCAGCAAATCGGGCAGGTGCAGCTCCAGCCCGGCCAGCAGCATCAGCAAGATCACCCCAACTTCCGCCATGATGCCCAGCAGCTCCCCCAGCAGCTCCGGGTCGTGAAACAGGAAGGTCCAGCTGTGCAGCATGTCCAGTACAGTAGGACCCAGCAGCAGGCCCGCCAGCAGTTCCCCCAAAACGGAGGGCTGGTTGAAACGGGTGCTGATGTAACCACCCAGCTTGGCGGCAACGATAATGATGACCACTGCCAGGATAAATTCTAAAAAAAGACTTTCCATCGAAATTCCTTCAGGATCGTGTTGAAGCAAGTTCTTCAGAAGCGGGCTGTCAAAAGAAGTTTGCTTCAGCAGTCAGGGGCAAAACAGCGGGAAAACTGTAAGGTGAAACTGAGGGGAAAAGTTTATTTAGCTCCCTAAAGCAGCATTATGTCAATTAACACCCCAGCCCTTTAATTTATACCTTGTGTCGGGTAAGAACGTCAAGGGTAACACGGCCGTCGCGCCGCGTCAGCTGCACCACATCCCCGTTGTTGACGTGGCCAATGATGTCCTCATCAAACTGGTAGGCGTAGGGAATGTTCTCCAGCGAGCAGGCGGGCGCGCTTTGCTGGTCGATTTCCGTGTTGACAATGGCCAGGGGCGCTTTGCCCCGATAGAACAGCTCCAGCAGTACATAAGGCGCCACGGTTGACCCGCTGCCCTTGGGGAAGATGGCAATCTTGCCCGCCATGCTTTGCCCGTCGGCCGGATGGCCTGGCTCTTCGATGACGCCCGTTTCCCGGTTGACAAAGCCCAGCAGGGTGATGGGTGTATCGGTAACAAAGGCTTCGGCCGTGACGCTGAAGTTGGTTTGTGAGGGCAGGCCGTGGCCGGTGGCGGTGAAGGGAGCGGTGACAAGGTGAGGGGGTGACAAGGTGACAGGGTGAAGGGGTGAAGGGGTGAAGGGGCGGTTTTTCTGTTTGGGTTCTTGTTTCTGGTCGCCAATTGCCAATTGCCAATTGACAATTGACAATTCGCCGGTGGCGAGGGCGATGCAGTCCGCCAGGCGCATGACGGCCGTGGGGATGCCGTTGAGGCCGGACTTGATATAATGCTCGGCCTTCATGGAGTTGGTGAGGACGTGGTGGACCCAGCTGGGATCGTAGGGCACCACTTCCGGGCAGGTGTTTTCCAGCAGCAGCGCGCCGCTGCGGGTGATGAGCTCCGCGATGCCGGTTTTTTCGGCGATGGCTTTGTTGGCCGAGGAGGTGAAGACCCACAGCGGGGGTGCGTCCGGGGCCAGCTGCTTGCCTTTGAGCAGTGCGGCCGTTTCCCGCAGTTCGCCCAAAGATGCCTGGGGGCAGCCAATGGTGATGAGCGATACGGCCGTTTTCGGCGCCAGTTCCTCATACCGCTGCTGCAACTCTGCTTCGCCAAACAGCAGCCGCGCCTGGAATGCCGCCGGGGGTCGCTCGCCCTGCCCGTCGATGTAGAGCAGCGGGCAGCCATAGTTGGCGGCAGCGGCCGTCAGCGCCTTCTTTTGCTCGTGCGTCAGCTCGGCGGGCAGCCCTTTGATGGCCGGGATGGGGCCGTTGGGCATTTTCCACTCCGGCTGGCGCTGCTTGCCAATCCAGTCACCCAAAATCGAGAAGTCGGTGGGGTCTGCCAGCGGGGTGGTAACCACCACCGCCAGGTTGGGGCGGCGGTTCTCTGCCAGCATCAAGCCGTATTTGGGCGTGTAGCCCGTCAGTGCCGCGGCCAGGGCCGACAAGCCCGACTCCCGGTTGGTGATCAGCCCGGTGTAGGAGTTGCCAAAGCAGATAGCGTTGGATTCGGCCCAGGCAGCCTCGCCGCTGGTGACCACGCCTTTCCACTCGTAAGGGATGCACGACTGCGTCGGCTGCACGCCCAGCTGCGTGTAGCGGGCAACAATTTCGGCGTTGTGCTCCTTGAAGTTGGGGGCCACGATGCGCATGGCGTCAAACTGGGCCTCGTCGCAGCCCGCCGAGTTGAGGGTGGTGGGCACGGCCACTTTGGCCTGCGGATCTTCGGCCAGGCGCGCCAGAAACTGGCGCAGCCCCAGCCCGCCGGTCAGCGGGGAAACGCCAGACAGGTGGGCGCTGGTAATGGGCACCAGCTCGGTGGCGGCGGCGGCGGCGGCCATATCCAGCAGCAGGCGCATGGCCATCTGGCGGGCCACGCCTTGTTGGCCATCCAGCATGGCTTGCTGATCGTCGTTTAGCTTGATTTCGGTCATGGATTGGTTACTCTCTTTTGTCTCGCGGCGTAGTGGGTAAATAGCCTGTATCTCGCTGGAGCTTGTTGCGCTCCGCCACCACCGTGGTTGCTTCCTGGGGATCGGGCGGCCGTTTCCGTTCTTCAAAGTGCAGGTATTCGCGCTGGGTGGGATAGGCAAAGTCGATGTCCCAATGGTGTTTGAAGGCGCGCAGGATCGCTTCCCAGATGTCTTGTTCGCTGCCGCGCCGCTTGCGCGGATCGATCATGTAGCGCAGGGTGAGCACCACACCGCTGTCGGCGACGCTGGTGTAAACGGTGGGTGTAACGTTGGAATAGCTGATGACAAAACGCTGCCCGGTGCGACGGCCGTACTGCTTCACCGCCTCACCTACATCCGGAGCCAGCTCGTTGACGATGTTCACCAGAATCGCCTTGGCCTTTTCCCAATCGCTTTCGAAGGTGACCATGACGGGGATTTCGTTCCAGATGAAGGGGAAGCCCTGGTGCATGTTGGTCAGCACTTCGGAGAAGACCTTGCCGTTGGGGATGTGAATAATGCGCCCGGTGCTTTGCTCGGCGTTGATGCGACGGCCGATTTCCAGCATACTAAACGAGAAGAGGCGGATGTCGATAACGTCCCCCAGCTGATCGGCAATCTCGACGCGGTCGCCCACGACAAACGGCCGTCGCCACACAATAAACACCCAGCCCGCCAGCGCCACAATCAAATCCTGCAGGGCAATGGCAATACCGGCCGACAGCAGCCCCAGGTAGGTGACGAGTGTGCCGATCCCTTCCAGCCAAAGCCGCCCTACGAGCAAGATGCCCAGCACCACGGAGGCGTATTCCACCGTTTTGCGCAGGCTGTAGAGCGTGCGGGCGTTATCCGCGTAGCGGCGGTGGATGAGGCGCAGCACCAACCAGCGCGCCAGCCACAGCAGCAAAATGATGACCAGCGACAGCAGCAAGTCACGCTGAAACTCGTTGGTCAGATCAAGGTTGATGGATGAGAAAAAATTATCTAGCGCTTCACGCACTTGTTCAATCATCTTTTGGATTGCTCACTTTTTATTTTTATCCGGTCGGGGCGGATGATTTCGACGGTAACGGCCGTTTGCTGCCGGATGCTCTCGGCCAATCGTTCAATGGCATCGTCGCCAAAGACGTTGGCCGTCGTGCCGCGCGGCGCGCCCAATATCAACGTGTCTGCTTTAACATCTTTCACAAAGCGCACGATCTCCTCACGCACGTTGCCGCGGCGGATGCGCACTTCGGTGCCCAGGTACGCGGCGTCCGCCCGCTTTTGCGCAATGCGCAGCAGCGTTTCGCCCATCCAGTTCAGTTCCGCCAACAGAGCATCACGCAGGTTGTCGTCCACTTCGTCGTCCAGGCTGTGCGGGTCCACCACGTAGAGGAAGATCAGCGGCTTGTCGCTGGCCTTGGCGCGGGCGATGGCTGCCAGTTGGGCGGCCCGGCTGCCTTCGCCGCCGCGGGTGGCGCAAACAATGCTACCCATGCTCCCCCTCCTGCTGGCTGTGCACGTGCATGTTACGATTCTTCATGATGATTTCCAGGGCGGCCACCCGGTTGTTGAGCTCGGTAATCAACTCATCGTGCACTTCATTAGAGATGAGGCCGCGCCTCGATGCCTCGCCGATGGCGCTGCGTTCAGCATTGAGAGCGTCTTCGCGAGCTTGCAGGTACATTTCTTGCTCCAGCTCGGGGAAATTTTGTAAATGGACTCCCAAGTCTTCTTTTTTATCCCCGATTTCCTCATCGTAGACCTGGCTCATAGATTCCCAAATATCAGGGAACAAAATCCCATTGTTGCGCAGTCGTTCCAGTTCGTGTTTGCCCGCCCACTTGGCAAAAAGGGTCGCCTGCCGCCGCTGCAGCTCGATGCGCTGGGGTGGTTTATCGGCCAGTTGGAGGCGGTTGATGAGCCGCTCGATGGTCATGCCCTGGAAGAGCAGGGTAAAAAGCACCACACCAAAGGTCATGACGCGCAGTTCGAGGGCAATGTCGGAGCCAAACACAGCATCTTCAATCGAAAGGGCCAGGGCCAGGCTGATGGCGCCGCGCAGCCCGCCCCAGAACATGACGTGTTGGTAGGGCAGGGGAATGTGGTTTTGTGGTTGGAAACGGCCGTAAATCCACCCAAACGTATAAATGATCAAACCCCGGCTAAAAATAATGGCCAGCACGGCGACAATGATGGGAATGATATTCGGCCGTAGCTGCGGCAGCTCAATTTCCAGCCCGATCAGCAAAAAGACCAGCGAGTTCACCACAAAGCTCAAAAATTCCCAGAAGTTGTCCAGCGTCAGCTTGGTAGTGGGCGACGTGTTCTGAAAGCCGATGTTGCCCACCATCAGGCCCGCCGCCACCACGGCCAGGATGCCGCTAAAGTGCAGCCCGTCTACCCGCACCAGATCGCCAAATGATTCTGCTACCACATAAGAACCAAAAGCCAGGGCCACCGTTGTGGCGGTTTCAATCAGGTGGTCATCCACGTTTTTCAGGATGATGTAGGACACCACGTACCCCATCACCAGCCCCACAGCCAGCCCGCCCAGGGCCACAATAAAAAACTCCTGCAGCGCTTCTCCCAGCCCAAATGAATCGGACACTCTCCCGGCCGCCAGGGCCAGGCTAAAAATGACGATGGCCACACCATCATTAAACAGGCTTTCGCCTTCCACCAAAATCGTCAGCCGCTTGCTGACGCCCAGGCTGCGGAAAAAGGCAATCACCGCCACCGGGTCCGTGGCCGAAATGAGCGCACCAAAAGCCAGGGCCGCGGCCAAGGAGATGCCCAAAAATTCCACCACCAGCCCCCCAACCACGAAGGTACCCACCAGCGTCCCGCCGACGGCCAGCAGCAGCACCGGCAGCAAATCTTTTTTCAAGCGCCGCCAGGGAATGTGCAGCGTCGCTTCGAAGATGAGCGGTGGTACCAAAATCGCCAGAATCAAGTCGGAACTGACGGTGAAGTCCAGGAAGTTGGGAAAAAACGAGAGCACCAGCCCCACCAGCACCAGGGCGACGGTGTAGGGCAGGCGGATGCGGCGCACTACGATGGCCACCATGGCGGCAATAAACAGCAGCACCATGAGGCTCAACTCCGCGCGCACCAGCCCGTTTTCTTCGGCCTGCATCAGGCTGGGGAGATGTTCCGCAAGGGCGGGAAAATCCATTTTGTCTCCTTCAAAAATAGGCCACGGATTAACGCGGATTAAAATCTTATAAATCTGCGAAATCTGCGTTTATCTGTGTCCCTTTCATTCATGGTGTTGAGCTTCCACCAGCCACGAACCGCTAAAGATACTCGTCCAGGTTGACGGTGCCGTATTCGCCGCGCGTAAATTTGCTTTTGTCGGCGCCCCAGGGAATAGTGCAGTCAAAGCCGAGCTTGGCCGTGTGGCTTTTTTTTCCCGGCACGTGAATGCCGGACGGGTCCAGCGAGCTGCCCGGCTGGTTGGGGAACAGCATCATGTCCTTATCGCCCTGGAAGCGGGTGGCAAAGGCCCACTCCACCTGTGCCGGATCGTAAATGTCTACGTCGGTATCCACCACCCAGACGTGTTTAAGGGAACCATGTCCTTTGAAGGCGGCTTCGATAGCACGACGGCCGTCTTCCGGTCCCTGCTTGTCTATTTGCACCACCGCGTGCAGCCAGGAGCTGCCGCCCGGCGTAATCACCACGTCAGTGCAGCGCGTCACCCTGTTCACCTCGGCAAAAATCGTGGGCTCCTTGGGCATGCCCATCAAGATCTTGTGTTCCAGACCACCCGGCAGCAGCGCATGGAAGATGGGATTGCGCCGGTGCGTAATCAGGTCAATCTCGATGATCGGCTGATCACGCACAATGTCCATCGTCTCCGTCAGATCCATAAACGGCCCTTCCGCCGTCTGCCGCCGGGTGATGCGCCCTTCCAGCACGATCTCCGCATCGGCGGGCACGGCCAGGTTGTTGGTGAGGCACTTCACCAGCGGCGTGGGCGCCAGGGCATGGGCCACCGCCAGCTCGTCCACGTCCGGCGCGGCCGACAGGGACGCCGCCAGGTGCACCGCCTGCGACACGCCAATGCAGATGGCCACCGGCAGGTCGCCCTCCACTTTTTGCATGGCGGTCCAGGTGCCGCGCCGCTCGATGATACGCGCGGCAAAACGCCGGTCATCCAGCCGCAGCAGCCGGTGATAGCACATGTTGCGCCCCAGCTCCGGATCTTCTGTAATCACCACATTGCTGGCGATGTAATGCCCGCCATCCTGCGGCAGGTGGAATAAAATCGGCAAATCGTGCAGGTCAAACTGTTCCAAAACCACTTCCTGGCAGGGACCACTTTCCACCACCGGCGGCGTTTGTGGGTTTTCCGTAGCGTTGGCCAGGTGCGGGATCAGTTCTGGAACGGGCACATTGAGGTCCATGCTGAAATATTTCCGGTCCGAGCACGGCCCGGCGCAGATACGCCAGCCGGGGTAGTCGATGATGTGGTTGAACAGAACAGGTCGCCCTTCCAGGGCGTGGGCCACGTTGGCCAGTTCGTAGTGCACGCTGACGGGTTTGTTGATCTCAATCAGGTCACCCGTCTGGGCAGCCAGGTCTAAAAAATGTCGAAAACTCATAGTGCCTCTTTACGCAAAATACACGCCAACGGGGTTTAGGCGTAGAAAATCCGCTGCATAACCGTGCAGAAAGCAATCGCACAGTCAGATAATCTATTGTAAACTGTTTGAGTTTATCCTGAAAATTTATTGTAAGGAGTGACTGCATGACGCGCCAACATCCTTTGCTGTTTTTTATTTCGATGCTTTTTCTGGCTACCCTGGCCTGTAATGCTTTTGCCGGCGATAACACGGAGCCTGCGCTTGACGTGCCGCCCCCGGCCGTCACCGTGGTAGATGCCACGGCCGTTCCCGGCGCCGAAACCCCCATTGTAGGTATTTCTCCTACGGCCACATTGCCCGGCAGCAGCGGCAGCGGTACGGCCGTTGCCTCCGGCAGTCCCTACGTCACCATGCTGGTGGATCTCAACATCCGTTCTGGCCCTGGCGTGGTGTATGAGCGGCTGGGCTTTTTCCTCAAAGATTCAACCGCCCAGGTGTTGGGACGTGATCCGGCTACTGGTTGGTGGCTGGTCACCTGCCCCAGCGACATTGCCGCGCCGCAGTGCTGGATTTCCGGCGGGCCGCAGTACACCCTAGGCGCCAATACCGACAACGTGCCGGTGGCCGCTGCCCCGCCCACACCCTCGCCAGAGCCGACGGCGACGGCGACTACAGAACCGGTGGCGGATACGGCCGTTATCGGTGGCCTGGGCAGCTACATCGTCTACAGCGACACGGATGGCATCTGGCGGCTGCCGCTGGACAATACCCAGTCGCCGCCTACGGCGGGTGAACCGGTGCTGTTAACGGCCGTTGCCGGAGTTGAGCAGCTGCTGGTTTCGCCCGATGGCCAGCAAATCGCCTACGTGGCCGGGGATTTTGAAAGCAACCAACTGGGCATCGTCTCCGTCACGGGCAGCGGCCAGGTATTGGTGGCGTCAGAAGATTTGCCCAATGAGGCAGGCAGCGAATTTGCCATTCTTGTGCACCAGGTTGAATGGCTGCCCAACAGCCAAACCCTGGCCTTCAGCACGCGCATTGTGAACCTGGTAGGGCCAGGCGCCATACCGCAGGCCGACTTATGGCTGGTGACTACCGGCGGCAGCCTGACGGAACAGTTTGCCATCGACACGGCGGGCCACACTTTTGCCCTGTCGCCAGACGGCAGCCGCGTGATTTTTGGCAATCCAGACAGCGTGACGCGGGTGAACCTGGACGGCGGCAACCGCGAAACCGTGATTGAGTTTCCGTTTGTGAATACGGCCAGCGAATATGCCTGGGTGCCAACGGCCCAATGGTTGCCCAGCGGCAGCCAGGCCTACATCGCCATCGCCGACGATGATCCGTGGTCGGCCGATGCCGAAGCAACATTGTACCAGATTCCAGTGAGCGGCCCGGCCGTGGCCATCGGTTCGCTGTTGGGCAACACACTTTTCTCGCCCGTGCACTGGACGCGCAGCGGCAGCAAACTGGGCTACATCCAGATTGTGATCGATTCCAGCAACACACGCTCCGTCGTGGTGGCCGATGGGGATGGGGATAATCCCATCATCGTGGATTCCACCACCGAGGCGATGGAGTTTACGGACTGGAACCGTTCTGGCAGCCATTTCCTGTACAGCGGGCCAGGTTATGTGGGCGTGGGGCAGTTGGGCCAGTCTCCCCTGGAGGTGCTGGTGACGGGCAATGTAGGCCGCCAGCTGTGGCTGACGGACAGCACGTATGTGACGGCCGTTGGCAGCAGCGGCAGTTGGCAACTGCTCACGGGAAATGTGGCGGGCAATACGCGGGCGGTGGGGGATACGGCCGTAGATAATCCTACTTTTGATGTGTGGGTGCCCTAACCGGAGATTTCAGGAACCGTTCAGTCAGTTGGCATCCCGCACGGGGCGCGAAGCGCCGAGGCGCTGTCCTTGTTCCAGGTAGTGCTGAACGCTGAGATAATTTCTGTCGATAGTGGCGCGTAAGGGCTTAAAAAAGAAGTGCGCCCCCTGTCCTGCATAAACAGGGGGCGCGTGCAGAGGGGATGTGTTTGTTGGTGAGTTATTGATGAGGGACTTCACCAACGAAAACAAAAAGGAGCGCTGTGCAGTAACTGCCGGGGGTAAGTTGTCCGATACCTGCTCTAGCAGTTACTGCCCATTACCCTGGCTTTGGTCAGACACCGGGGAGGTAATCTGCCCGCACCAGATGTAATTTACAGTGTTGGCGGCTTGCAATCCTTACGGACTGCGCAATCCAACGGGATTGCCAACTCTGTTGAGTTGATTAGGTTATTAAACTAGCGTCGGCGCAAGAAGGCCGGGATTTCCAGGTTGTTGGGTGCAAATTTCGGCTGCACCGGTTCCATTTCACGTTCTTCGCGTTCGCGGGCCGGAACCTGGCGCGATGCGGCGACGCTGGCTTCGGTTTGTGGACGATGGGTGGGGGCGCTGGTGGAACGGCCGTACTGCTGCTGCAAGACCTGGCGACGGGAAATCGTCCGTTCAAACCCGGTGGCAATCACCGTAACCCGCATTTCGTCACCCATGGTTTCATCAATGACGGCGCCAAAAATCATGTTGGCGTCGGGGTGGGCCGTCTCGCGGATGATGGCCGCGGCGATGTTCACGTCGTACAGGCTCATGTTGGGGCCGCCGGTGACGTTGAACAATATGCCCTGCGCGCCGTCGATGGTCACGTCCAGCAGGCGAGAGCTGATGGCCTGTTCAGCGGCCAATCGCGCCCGTTCTTCCCCTTCGCCGTGGCCAATAGCCATCAGCGCCGCGCCGCCTTCCGACATGATGGCTTTCACGTCGGCGAAGTCCAAGTTGATAAGGCCGGGCACGGTGATGAGTTCGCTAATGCCCTGGATGCCCTGGCGCAGCACGTCGTCGGCCATTTTGAAGGAATCCTTGAGAGAGACGCGCCGGTCGGTGAGCTCCAGCAGGCGATCGTTGGGAATGACGATCAGGGTATCGACATGTTCTTTGAGGCGTTCGATGCCCGCTTCGGCGGAGTTGGAGCGCTTGCTGCCTTCGAAGAGGAACGGCCGTGTCACCACCCCAATCGTCAGCGCACCTTGCTCACGCGCCAGTTTCGCCACCACTGGGGCCGCGCCGGTGCCGGTTCCGCCGCCCATGCCCGCGGTGATAAACACCATGTCGGAGCCAGACAGCACTTCTTGCAGCTCTTCGGAAGATTCTTCGGCCGCTTTTTCGCCCTGCTCGGGATGGCCGCCGGCGCCTAAACCACGGGTCAGCTTTTCACCAATGCGCACGCGCACGGGAGCATCTGCAAGGAGCAGCGCCTGGTTGTCTGTGTTGATGGCAATAAAATCGACGCCGCTGATGCCTTCTTGAATCATACGATTCACGGCATTGCAGCCGCCGCCGCCGACACCCACGACGCGAATACACGCTACATTTTCAAACTCAGGCGCTCTTTGCATGTGAATACCCTCTTACTAATAATTCCAAAAAGATGGCGGGGGGCAAAACAATGCCCTCTTCCCGGGTATGCCCCCCGCCACGGTTAAAACAGTGTTGCTTTGTTGCCTGGCCGGGGATCATACCGGCTGGCGTACTGGTCGAGCGTTGCTTTTTCTACCAGCCACTTGTTGCCAAATTTGATGGCTGGCAGCTTGCCCTGACGGATAAGACGGCGCACTGATTCGGGATGAATGTTGAGCCGCTTGCTGACCTCCGCCACGCCCGCGTAATTCTCGATTAAGTCGTCTTTACTCATTGCTTCTCATGGTGTTTGAAGAAGCATCCTCACAAGTGCGGGATACTACAACAATTCAATATGTTGCAACAATACAACAAAACTTGATCGCTGTCAAGTACCAATTGTTGTAATACGTCAACATGTGGGTGACAGGGTGACAGGGTGAAGGGGTGAAGAGGTGAAGGGGTGAGGGGTGGGGTGAAACGTGAAACGTGATTCAACTCTGGTCACGTTTCACGTTTCACGTTTCATTTGCGTAGGCACACAGCTCAAAACAAATCTGTTTGCCTCTGGGTCATTTCAGGTGCTCTGGGGGTTCGGCTACGTTAGAGGCCCAGATTGATTCCGGGTTCTCGTCGGTTATGATGGCCACCAGTTTTCTGGCCAGCTGCATCACATCTTCATCGTTCGCCGCGCCAGATGCCTGCAGCTGCTGTGCCATGGCCTCCTGCCGTTCGGCCGATCCAGGGCCAATGTCCAGCAGGTCAACGTTCACCGTCGATCCGTAGCGCTCTTCCAGCAGGGCCTTCAGCTGGAGGTAGAGGGGCATGATTTCCTTTTGAAAGTCGGGCAGGTACATGCGGTTGGGGCGCAATGCGGCCGTTGCGCCCGCAGCCAGCGCTTTCACCAAAATATCGCTTGCATCCATTTTTTCAGGTCTCATCGAGTGCGGTTTTCCCGGTCTGAGCGATTTTCTACCATCGCCTTAAAGTTGCGTAAATCTTTTTCCAATTGTTTTTCTTCGTCTTCAAACAGGGCCAGGGCGGCTTTGTCTAGCAGGTTGTCCGGCGGAATGACCTGGGAGATGACCGTAACCTCTACCTGTCCCTTGGGCAGTGCGTTGAAGGTCACCTGGCCGCTGGTTTTCATATCGCCTTCGATGGTTTTCCAGGCGATGCGCTTTTCTGGCTCCATGCGGGTGGTTTTGGTGGTCCATTGCAATTTTTTCTTGAGCGGCCCTTCCATGACCCAGTGATTGGTATCTTCACCGGCGGGGGTAACGGCCGTAACATGCTCCATAAAGCGGGGCAGGTTGCTAAAATCGGCCCAGGTCTCGTACAGTTGATCCACATCGCCATTGACGATAATGCTCTTGGTTACTTGCTTCGCCATGTTTTTTTGCCTCCATTTTGAATGTTTTGCCATTGTTCTGGCAGGTTGTTTGTTGGTTGTATTTCTATTCTGTTCCTTGCAGCTGCAGCCATTTCAAAATATCGCGACGACGCAGCAGCCCGGCCAGACGGCCGTTTTCCAGCACGGGCAGCTGGCGTACGTCGCGCTGCTGCAGCTTTTGCAGCGCTTCACTGGCGTCTTTGGGCGGCGACAGGGTGGTGAGCGCTGCGGCGGGCGTCATGACATCGCGAACCAGCGTGGTTTCCCACTGGTCGCGGGAAATCTTGCGCACATCTTCCAGGGTGACCAGACCGAGGAGACGGCCGTCTTCCACCACCGGAAAGGCGTGTTCATCACTGTGCATTAAATGCTCGTGCACCAGCGTGGCAATGGTGACACTGCCCGGCACGGTGGGTGGATTACGCCGCATGAGCTGCGATACGGGCACATCCTCTAAAATGTCCTGCACCACAACCTGGCGATAACTTTGCACGGCGGCCGTACTGAGGAACCAGCCAATCAAAACCAGCCACAAGCCGCTCAGCCCGGTGCCAAACAGCGGCAGTTCCAGGCCAAAGACCATGGCAATACCTGCAAAAATCAGCAGCCAGGCCACGCCCTGGCCGACCCAGGACGCCCAGCGGGTGGCCTGGCGCAGGTTGTCGGTAATGGCCCACAGCAGCGAACGCAGCAAACGGCCGCCATCCAGCGGGAAGCCAGGAATCAGGTTAAACACACCCAGCACCAGGTTCACCGGTCCCAGCCAGAGCAGGATGGTGGCCAGCGGCGAAAGCTGTGCTGCCAGCCCAGACGGATTGTTCAGCGCCTCAGGCGACAGCGTCGGCAGGGCGAAGCTGCCCACCAGGATGAGCAGCCCGCCGAGCACAATGCTGGTCAGCGGCCCCACAATGGTGATCAGAAACTCAGCGCGGGGTGAGGGCGGTTCTCGCTGGATGTTGGAGACGCCGCCAAACAAAAAGAGTGTAATGCTGAGCACCGGAATGCCCTGGGCACGGGCCATCAGAGAGTGGGCCAGCTCGTGCGCCAGGACGGAAAGAAAGAAGAGAACGGCCGCTACCAGCGCCAGTCCCCACTGTGCCGCCAGTGTCCAGCCGGGATGAGTCTCCATAAACAGCGTGCTCAGGTTCCAGGTGATCAGAGCAAAGATAAGCAGCCAGCTCCAATCGATATTGATGCGAATGCCGAAAATTCGGCCTATTGTTATGCCTCTGTTCACAACTTCCTCTTTCCCCTTTCGTGCTAACGTCCGAGATTGGACCAATCTCCCGGATTGGTCCAATCTGGTACGAGCGTTCGACAGTTCCTACCTATAACGATAGTCAAAACCAGCGATTCTTCATCTACCATGACACATGCCAGGGGCATAAAGTGGGATATAACTCTTGTTGCGTCGGTCATGGGGAGAGGGGGTGGCAGGGTGACAAGGTGACAGGGTGACAGGGTGAAGGGGTGAACGGCCGTATGTCTTTTTTAGCCGTGCATAGCACCCCTCAGTGCGAGGGTCACCCATTAACAATTAACCATTTGCCATTCACCTCTACTTTCCGCTAAGTGAAATGTGACAAAAAAGAAAATTGGTGGCATGTTATTGGTTAAAACCTTCGACCAAAAAGGAAACCAGAACATGCCACCAGTAACAGAACCAACAATGTCAGCTCTGATAGCAATTGTAACCAACTTGCCCATTGGCACCAATCTCGCCATGCTCCATTTTTTGTGGATGTTGGTCAGCGGTTCCTTGCTAACGCATCGAGGTGCTTTATTTCCAGCCTTGCAATCAACCGGGATTGGCGAAGAGGCGGTGCGACGCGCCTGGGCTGCCTTGCGCAGTGGGGTGTGGCAAATCAGTGAACTGATCGTCGAGTGGGATAAATACATGCAAGCCCGTCAATGGCAACCTTGTCGTTACGAAGGCTATTATGCGGTGGCCATTGACACAACCCCCGTTCTGGCGGCCCAAACTGCAAGGGTTGGCTTCCAAGTATTATCACAGTGTGGCCGAGAAAGCGTTACCGGCGGTCATTTTGGGACTGATTGCACGGGTGGGGCAGGTGAAAGGCAAACGCATCGCTTTGCCCAGCCACATGGTGCGGGTGAATCCGCAAGACCCTGGCGAAGCGGCGCTCAAGGAATCGTTGCTCAAGAAAGCGGCTCGTGTCCTGGATTTGCTGGAAATCCTGCTGGCCGACGCTGGCTTCAAGCTCAAAGATGTCCACCAGGCCAAAGTGGCCCGTTACCTGGTCCGCTTGGCCAAAAATGGCACGGCCCGCCGTAACTACATCGCCTACACCCCAGAGCAAAGAGGCGTCAAGCCATCTTACGGTCGCCGCGTCCGGCCACGGGTGCGAAGCTACAAGGGACGGGAAATCGCCGCGACCCCAGCCGATGCGACCGTCACCTGGCAATTGGCAACAGGCGAGGCGATAACCGCTAACGTCTGGTATGACCTGGTGCGCCCTGACGTTCAACCCAGCCCAGAGGCCGACTTGTTTGATATCTATGCCATCAGCGACCCCCGCTATAAGGACCCTCTTTTGGTGGGCACCAATGTCAAACTGCAAGCGCCGACGGTTCATGCCCTTTACACCGACCGCTGGCCGATTGAGCAATTGCCGCTGGCGGGCAAGCAAATGGTAGGGGCTCATCGCCAGTTTGTCTTTGCTCAGGAAACTTGTCAACGCTTACCAGAGTTGGTGCTCTTGGCCGGTTCCATTCTGACGGGATTGGCAGCCTTGCATCCAACCATCCCAACTGGGTTCTGGGATAGAAATCCCCAACCAACCCCAGGCCGCTTCCGTCGGGCTTTGGCCGGTCTGCCTTTTCCGCAAAGTTACCCTTTACCAGGGCGACTTCGCCAAAAACCAGCTGTCACGGACCATTTGCCCAAAGGAATTGCCGCCCACCGCAGACAAAAACAAACAGCGGTGGCTGTTTTGACTTAGCTTTTGGTCTTTTTTGTCACATTTTTAAGGTTCTGTCATTGGCAAAAGATTTGCCAACGAATTTTAATTTTTCAATGAAGTCTTTTTATGTTAATTCTTTAGCGGAAACTAGAGATTCACCATTAACCATTCATTCGTTTGTTACTCAAATTCGTTGTTGTCCCCTAACCGTTGAACATAAACACCCAAACTGGCACAAAAGGTTAACCGTGCTGGGAGCAGGCAGCAAACTGCTGATTTTGTAGTTCTTTTATAGCTGTTTCCCAGTGCGACGTTAGAAATGTTTGGTACCCTTTGCCAAACATTCAGTCACATCACACTATCAATCTAGTCGGCAATGAACTCACAACAAACTCTCATTGGTGCCAGTTTATCTGAATTAATTTCCGGTTGCTGCCAGGAGCAAAACCAGCTAACCTCAGCCCAGGGCAGATGTTTTGAACTATTTCGCCGGGCCATAGAGCAGGGAGACGACATGGCCTGGTTTGCTGTTGTGAAGCAGTTTCGCCCCCTGTTTGTGCGCTGGGTGTACGAATCCGTTCACGGAGCCCTGGATCATTTTGTGGTAGAAGATTTGCTCCAGACGGCCCTGGAGCGATTCTGGTGTGCCCTGGCCGCTTCTCCCGTCCCGCTGGCCGACCGCTTTGCTTGTACCGGCGCCCTGCTGAAGTACATGAAGCAGTGCATTCGGAGCGCCTGCCGCGAATGGCAGCGCGGTGAAATGCGGGCCCACCGCCTGCACCAGCGCCTGGCAGCCGATGCCCCACCCACGCCAGAACCACGGCCGTTAGAGCAGCTGTGGACGCAAAAAGCGGAGGCGGTGCAGCGAGAAGATTTACGCCGCTGGCTGCAAGAGCAGTGCCAGGACGAAGCCGAAATGATGGTTTACCATCTGTCGTTTGAAGAGGAGCTGAAGCCAGGCCAGATTGTGACCCGCCACCCGGATCACTTCCCCGATGTGCAGGACGTTTACCGCATCAAGCTGCGGCTGTACCGGCGCATTCAGCGTGCTCTGTGTGAATAAGCTCCAATAAACGGCCAGACTGCATCCCACCCACAGAAAGAATTAACTATTGCAACCAACCAGCAATATCTTCCCAAAGCTCCGGCCTTTCCAACAGCTCGGCAAACTGCGTTACCCAATCTTGAATCCGCGCCCGATCCAGGTGAGGATGATTGCCAATAATGCCCTGGATATCCAGCAAATCCTTGGGACGATGCGCAATGGCCTTCATGATAATTAAATCTTCTGGCGTTGGCAGATGAATTTTCAAGGCCTGGTCAATTTCGTAAACCTGGCTTCTGGCAACCATTTCCTGTTCAAAGGGGAGAATGCCGAGCGAAATATCAATATCTGTTTGTGAAGCAGTGTGGCGTAACAACAATACCCGATTTCGTCTGGCAAAATCGTCTGCCTGGGCAATGCGCGGTTCAATCCCTTCTGACTTGGCCACCTCTAAAAAATGGGGGATTTCGTCAATAGAGAGCAATACCATGGCGTCGAGATCTTCCGTAAAGCGCGCCTGCCCCAAAAGGCTCACGGCAATGCCGCCAATGATGACGCCTTGATTATCAAATTGGGACAATAATCGTTCCAGGGATTCGAGTGGATCGTGGAAAAAATCTTGAGGGTCAATTGGTGTCATGGTTTGCTTTTAGCCTGGCCCATAACAAGAAAAGCGACATCTCCCCCTCATCGCTTTTCCGCGTGATGCCCAGGCGCACCGCACGGCCCTTAATTGCATTGAGCTGCCGCCAGTTTTCAGCTACGGAGCGCGATTGTTGTGTCTGCTGCTCTATTTCGGCGACAGCTTCCCAACGCCGAACGTATGCTTTAGCCTCTGATGCATCCATGACCAAAGTATAACATAAACTGAGGCTGAAACGGCCGTTTGCCATTAATAAGGGGAAACGGTGAAGGTTTCACAAGCTGAAACCAACCCATGCGCCTGCCGCGAATGGCAGCGCGGCGAGATACGGGCACATCGCCTGCACCAGCGCCTGGCAGCCGATGCCCCACCCACACCCGAACCACGGCCGTTAGAGCAGCTGTGGACGCAAAAAGCGGCGGCGGTGGAGCGAGAAAATTTACGCCGCTGGTTGCAAGAGCAGTGCCAGGACGAAGCCGAAAAGATGGTTTACCAGCTGTCGTTTGAAGAGGAGCTGAAGCCGGGCCAGATTGTGACCCGCCTCCCGGACCACTTCCCCGATGTGCAGGACGTTTACCGCATCAAGCTGCGGCTGTACCGGCGCATTCAGCGGAGTTTTGGGTGGGGGGAGTAACGGCCGTGCCCCCAACACCAGCCAGGTACGACCGTTTCGGACATTAACAATTTCCAATGACAGCAGTCCTTTCGTTTGTTACTTAAATTTACTGTCGTCTTTGCCATTTGCCCTACAACAGTTAAGACAAGGAGCATGGCGATGATGCCAGGCCCCAAAGTTTTAGAAGAACTGCCCAAAGCAAGGGGGGAGTTGGAGTTTCAATCATAAATCAGTCAAATTGAAAGCTTTCAACTATAGTTTGCAAAATTGGATCGATATCATCGGAGTCTCTAATAGCAAGAGTTTGAGCAACAATTATTGCACTTTCTTTTTCCCCCTCAACAAACTTGACTGCACTTTGTATTACCCAGATTCCCAAACCCGGCTGATTATTGATAATATCGATGTTCATAATAATCATATTGGTTTGATTTAGGTCGTTTGAATCATCTTTTATGTCATATTTCAACACCTTAACATTATCTTCACCCCATTCCGTTTTAATAGCATTAAGGTACATGTCCAAAACATGCGCTTCTCTGAAATTAAGTGAGGCATTGGGAAAAGTTTCAACAGTCACTTTCCAAATTTCTTGATCCCTGCGGCCTAATTCGACTAAAATGCAATGTACATCATCTTCCTGCCCGATAAAGATTATGTCGGAACAAGGTTTATTAAAACCCTCTTCTTTCCTTATGTCAAATTCGTTAGGGTACTGAAAAGAAATATTTAAATCAGAATTCTTATATCTTTCTGCCCCATGATTAGAATTGCAGGCGATTAGCCAAGAAAGTAACAAAAAAAGTATGGCTGTTCGCAATTTTCCGAATAGCAACTCGTTAGTCATTGTGTTCATATATTAATCCTGCCAATTCTTACGAAAAATAGTGAACCTACTGGCATGAATATGAATCTCCGTTCCAAACGCACTCAACATCGATCTGTGGTTTAATATCAGCAGGGCCAAAGTATCGCAAATTGACACTGGTTACATTAGCTTGCTCGCCCATACTGAAACGAGTGATGCGGGTAGTATGAATGATAGTAGAGTGCCCCATATACGAAAATATTTGGTCCCCCTCTTGTAAATTTCTCGGATTTAACGCCCATTCACCGCCGTTAATTGCTCCCCTAACTACACCAGCGCATGTAGGCCCAGGACCACCAAGTACTGAACATAAACCGTTTGCACCCAAGGTGGCACCCCCCTTCACTACACCGGGAAGGTATTGAGCATCTTCTGTTATTTCACTAAAAGTAGATATTCTATAAAGGATGTTCAAAAGTGTGCCATCTTCATTGTACTGAATTAACCCTCCCCAAATTTTTCCATCCTTCTTATTAAACAGCTCATTTAAAGACACATCATAAAGGTCACTTCCAGCATAGGTTGTAGAATATCCACCATCGGAATAACCAAAGTTAATTCCTCCCAAGAAGTATTTCCCTTCTCCATCGAAAACGTAATATCCTCCGTTTGTTAATAATACATCACCAGCTTGGGCTTGAATCAACATATCCCACCAGTCAACGTCCTGTTTCCATGTTTCCATAGTATTATAGACGCACTCTAGATCAGAATAACACACGTCATTATAGATATGTCCCCAAATTGCGTCTTCACTAAAGTTGCCGGTCGGATCCACAAGATTTAACGGGGAATTAAGCACATAAGCATATCTATTAAATGATTGTGGATTAGAGTGGTCTGGTACAATTGTATCTGCACTCGCAAAGCGGGCTATGCCAGATCACTTATCTTAACCACCCAATTCCATCTCTTGGGTGAAAACAGATGACCTCCTAAGAGTAGAATGGTTTCTGTCACAAAACTATCTCTACTCATTAGGAGGCACAAAATGATTGATGAAATCACCTGCTTTGTCAACTGGTTGCGCCGCCGCAACCCCCAGGCCCGTACCTGGCGCGATTATGGCTATGACCTGAACCAGTTCGTGGCCATCGTGGGCGACAAACCTCCGACCGCTGTCACCCTGCAAGATATCGACAACTTCATCACTGCCCAGGCCGCGCGTGGCCTCAAACCGGCCACCATCAACCGGCATTTGGCAGCCGTCATGTCGCTCTACACCTTCCTGGCCGATGAACACCCTGACCTGGTTTGTCCGGTGCTGCCTCATCGCCACACCCTGCGAGAACCACAGCGGCTGCCCCGGCCAGCGCCGGAGGCGGATTTGCAGCGTTTCTTTGCCGTTATGGCGGATGCACGCGACCAGGCCATGTTCTTGCTCATGCTGCGCTGTGGGTTACGTATCGCTGAAGTTGCCGGTCTGCGTTTATCGGACCTGTACCTGGCTGAATCACCGCCGCGCTTGCGGGTGAGCGGCAAGAACAGCAAGGAACGGGTTGTGTACCTCTCAGACCAGGCGCGGCAGGCAGTGCAAACCTATCTGGCCGAACGGCCGTCCACCACCAGCGACTTTCTCTTCCTCAGCTATCAACTGGCTGGCCTCTCCACCACCGCTATTCACAAACGACTGATGCGCTACCGGACCGCTGCCGGTATCCACCTGACGGCCCACCAACTGCGCCACTCCTTCGCCAATGACCTCGTCTCCGCCGACGTGCCGGTGACCACCATCCAGAACTTGATGGGTCACGCCTGGCTGGTTTCTACCCAAACCTACATTGCCGCCAATGACCGGAAGGTGCAGGCAGATTTCTACACCGCCGCCCAGCAGTTGGCTGGCTGGCAGGTCGAGGCAGGCTAGGTGGGCATCATGAACAAACAAATAAGCCTCACTTCCGCTGCCGAATGGTACACGGCCGTCTTGAAAAACGGCCGTAAAGGGAAACTGCCACCCGGCTATCCCCAACCCCAGCTACCGGCTGCCTGGCCGGAAGAAAATGTGGCTCTGTTCGAGCGTTACCTGGCCTGGCTCATTGACGACGGTGCGGGGCATACCTGCATCAAGCAGCATTACCTGCCCATGGCCGGGCACGTCCTCGGCTACCATCTCCAGCCGCACGAACACCTTAATTTGGAGAGCGACCTGGAACGCACCCTGGATTTGCTTCGCGCCAAACAGGTCGGTGCAGGCTGGCTCATCATGGGACAGCACGCCTTAACCCGCTTTTGCCGCTTCATGCAGACAGAGCGAGGATTCACACCCCAGCTGGTGACCTTCAAGCAGGCCAATGTGGCCCACTATCATGACGGCTTGCCCGCCTGGTTGGTCGAGCAGCTCACTCAGTTGCAGCACATTCGCCAGGCCAACTGGCGACCCGCTCGTCTCAACGAGGCCATCTTGCGCTTTTGGAGCGTGCATACCCGGCTGTGGCGCTGGCTTTTTGCCCATGAAAACATCCAGGCTATGGCTGACATTAAACGCGCCCATCTGTTTGCCTACATCGATGAACGGTTGGACGCAGGTTACACGGCCAAGAGTGTCAACCAGGAGTTACGCGCCTTTCAGGCTACCCTTCACTTCTTGCAAGAGCGGGATTTTGCCGTGCCCCGCGCCTTGCTGCGCTTGCCGGGGTTGAAGGAGCCGGACAGCCTGCCCCGTTTCCTGACCGATGAGCAGGTGAGACGGCTGCAAGCCGACTTCGAGCAGCGGGTGCAGCAGGCCGACAGCGCCACGCAGCGGCGCAATGTGTTGTTGGATAGGGCTGCTTTTTACCTGCTGTGGCAGGGCGGCTTGCGCCTGGGTGAAGTGGAGGAGCTGCGGTTAGACGACTTGAACCTGGCCCAAAAACAGCTCCTCATCCGCCAGGGCAAGGGGCGCAAAGACCGGGCGGTGTATCTGACGGACCGGGCCATCGCTGCCTTGCAGGCGTACCTGGTGGTGCGGGGCAGTGGGGCAGCGGAGCACCTGTTTCTCTACCGGCACAAGCCGGTGAGCAAAGATTTCCTTCGCGGCCGCATCAAGGCGGCGGGTGTGCGAGCCAGGGTGAAGGTGACGCCGCACCAGCTGCGCCACACCTATGCCACCCAGCTGGTCAATGCGGGCTGCAAAATCACCACGATTCAGGCGCTGTTGGGACATCAGCATCTCAACACCACCCTGACCTATGCTCGCGTCCATGACCGCACGGTAGCTGAAGATTATTTTGCGGCCATGGCCGTGGTGGAGAAGCGGTTGGCCGACCATCTGCCGCCACCACAGCAGGATGTGACTCGTCTCCCAACCTTGAATGGCACGACAATCCACTTGTTGACCCTGGTGGACAACCTGAACCAGGAACCCTTAACGGAAAGCCAGCAGGCGTTGGTAACGGCATTGCAACAGCAGCTGACAGCTTTGCTGGCACCGGCTAATGGAGCAGCCAGGGAGATGAGCCATTTTGTTAACGAGCCAGTGGCATTGACCAGGCAACCCGTAGCCTTGCCCTGAAACAAACCAGGGAGGGGGAGCCTAGCCTTTTCTTTGGTTCTTTCTTTTGGGCAATGCCAAAAGAAAGAACATATGGTTGCTGAATGACAAGCCTGCGACGGACGAAGCAAGTGTCGCGGCCAGAGGCCGGGCCACAGCCTACCATGAAGACCTGCCCGGAGCAGGTAGGTGTGCAAAATCCATTAGTCAAACTCAAAGTTAGTCCAGCCAAAGAGATTTATTCCATAACCAGGTTCAGACTGAAATATTTCCTGATATTCCCATCTAGTGACATCCAAGATACGCAATGAATAAGCAGTTTGCCCCTCTTTTTCAATCAAGGCTAAATAAACGAACAGCTCATTAGTTAACCACTGACCATCAAAGAATGTCGCCTCTGAATCGCAAATGTGCCCAACTTGCCAAGCTGAAGTATCGAGCAAAAAGCCTACACCATTTTGCTCCCTCTTAGTTCCGTAAACAATATATTGTTGATTTTGTGACCATTCTAAGAGGCTAAGTACAAATTCGTCCGTCGAAGGATACGGCTGAAAAGGAAGTTCAACTTCTTGGCCATCCTTGCCAAGATTAACTATTCTATCGAATCCGAAACGCTTTTCGTTTATTCTGTCTCCAATATAAAACAATACTCGGCTTCCATCTGCTGTCCATACTGGTGGCGGTGGGCCAGGCAAGACACGAGATTCTTCCTCCCAAATAATATATTCTGTTATAAGATCCAAAAGACGGACTTTAACTTCATCGTTTGCAAGAGCGGTGTAAAGCACCAAGTTGCCAGAGGGGCTGATAGAAGCAAACCCACCTGGGATGACCTCATCATTAAAGATATATCCGGGTAAAGAAAGGTTTTCAACTAGAATTTCACTTCGTTCAGCTACTGGATCAATCAGTACAAACTCACGTTTTATTCCTTCTCCCCAAATTCTTTCCACGTCAGTTAAGATTTTAACTTGTCCATCTGGCAGCCACTCGAAGTCCCAAACTTCTCCGGCAATGATTTGCAAACGTGTTTCAGTTTGGTTTTCCAAATCATAGAAAATGACTTCTTCTTCTGTACGATCTTCATTTGTGTATTCGAATCGCAACAGGGTATTTCCATCATCCGAAACAATTACCCAAGATGAAGAATCCTCAGGAATCCCATAAGCTAATTGAGGTTCTAGATTAGAAGATGAGGCCGCCCAAATCCCCGGTGACTGAGGAGTGTACGGATATGGATAATCGAATTGAAGCAATTGTCCAGTGCCAAACAGGATACTACCCGTTGACCAAAAGGGTTGTGTATCTGAGGCAACTTGTTTAGGGCATTCTCCAATATTTACCAATTCTGTTTCGGGTTCATTCGTTTGCGATGGGGTCATTATCGGAGATGAATCAGTTTTGGGTGTGGGTGTTATTGTTGCTGTGGGTCTAATGTCCACCGTATCGACTGTTGGGATGGTTGTTTCAATTTGTACTGGAGTTGATGCGATCCCAGTCGCGAGAGGAGACGGTGATATAGGTGCTGGCTCTCCCACGGAGTTTGGGTAGCATGCTGTTACACAAAAGATAATAAGCAGATATACTTTGCTTTTTATTGATTTGTACATATTTGCCCTCAATTAGTTAACTTCTCTTTAATTGGTTCAGGAATATTAGCGTAAAGTACCCGTATGTTGTTCGGATGTCAGAATGACAAAAATTTGCACGGGCTCTCCTCTAGCATCAGAGTAAATATACATCCAATATGCTTCCCGTCCTCCATTTAGGAATGCGGGCATATCTACTAGGGCATTGCCGTAGTGAAAGGGGGCTTTGCTTCCTTGAACATTGCTATTAAGGATGTCACTTGCTGTTGTAGTAAGGCTCTCAAAGAAATCCTCGCGAGCGTAGCGTGGATTGAACCGCGCATTATTCCGATCATTGGCGTGTACTTCCATATCTGTAATAGGTTGAGCATATGCCCAAAAGCTATTAAAGCATGAAGCACTCCATGGTCCATCGGAGCAGAATGCACTATATCTATTGGCGGTAACCTCTACAGTTTCTTGAACGGGTGTGCCATCAGGTGCCCAAAGATTGCCAAATTCGGCATTTAATAAAATAGCCATTGCCTCTTGAGAATCAATTTGAGATCCCCACCAACCCGAATATTTTTTTTGCTCATTTGATGTTTCCTGAAGTGTTTGAAGCCCATTGTAAGCTTGCAGTCCACCTGGTCCAGCTCCTCCATATGGAAACGGGCGATCGGTAAGTCCCTCAGGCGGTGATGAGGGTAAAACCTCAGGTAGTGTTGGGTTTTCACAACCTTGAATGTCATTAGAATCTCCAAGCATTTTGCATGGGGCATGCCCAGAGGGATCTATGAATCTGATAGGGTTATTATATCCGTATGAGTAGCGGTTGAAACTTTGCGGGTTGGTGGGGTCTGGTACAATCGTATCCGCTGACAGAAAGCGGTTAAGATAAGGCACGTAGTAGCGGGCGTTCATGTATATCAGCCCAATGTCGTTGCTGCCGCTGTTGTTCCCCAGGTGGCCGGTGTAGCCCCGGTCCGAGTACTCACCCGTCGGCTCCAGCCGGAAATCCCCAAACGGCTCATACAACGCCCGGGAGTCATACACACGTGGGGCGGTGCCATCAGCCTGCAAAATGCTTAAGGTGCTGGTGCTGCCCAAGTGGTCGGTGTGCATGTAGTACAGGCCATTGTCCCCATCTGGGCTGCCCACAATGCGCAGCCCAATCGCCTGCCCGGCCAGGCTGTAATTCGTCCGCTGCACTCGCACGCTGTACTGGAAATACCCATTACAATGCAGCCGTTCAGACTGTTTGTAGTCATCGTCGCAGCCGGTGCCGCTGTAAGTGCCGGTTGAGTACGTTGTGGGCGCTTCCGTCTCATAGATCACACCGCCCACCACAATTCTATCCACGTATAAATCACGTGAACCGCTGTCATTCACAAACGCTACCTTCACCGTCGTTACATCAATTGGCCAATAGCTGCTTGTATAAGTAAACGCCTGAAAATCACGTTGGGCCGGGTTCCCCTGCACGTTCGTAAATGTTGCAACAGTCTGTTCATTGATCCGCAGCTCCATCGTCGGGTACACATTATTCACCTGTGTCCCCGCCGCATAAATCGTTATCGTTTGCGGTGTCGTTGGCGGTGGAGCCTCTACAGGACAGGGAGCTGAATTAGCCCACACGTCTACAGATGGATTAGGTATTGTTGTTACTATTCTTTCTCCTGCAAATGAACTGCTTCCAATATAGCCGCATACAATTACCTTGAAATTCTCTGCAGGCAATTGCGGAAATTCGTAGTGCCCCATTGCATCAGTAACAGTCGTGGCAAGTAAGGTGGTAGTGTTTTCATCCCAAAGCATTACATTTGCGTTCGCCCAAAGATTCCATGCACCTTGCAAGTACCTAACGACCCCACTAATATCTCCTGCCGGTGTAGGTGTAACGGTTGGCGAAGCGGTAGGTGTGGCCGTTGGCGTTTGGGTTGGTGTCGCCGTGGCCGTGTTTGTAGCGGTTGAGGTAGGCGTGAACATAGGTTGCGGGGTGCCTGTTAAACTAATTGATGTAGCGGTTGGTGTCGTAGTTACCAGGGCCGTAGCTGTTGCCGTAGCCGGAGTTCCACCCACCACGCTGACATTGTCAAATACGCCAGTAGCCAGAGTGGTCGTGCTATATCCCGTCACGGCCATACCCACGTAAATCGTTGTACCCATCGTAATGGTGCGTGTTTGCATTACTGCCCAGTTCACCCCATCATTCGAATGGGACAAGGTAAAGGTATTGCCACTGCGCTCAATGCGCAACCACTCCGGTGCGCCCAACGTGTACCCCGTCACATCCGTGGTGTCACTTCCACTGCTGGCCCGGTCCATCACCCGGATACGATTATTTATTATAACAGCAGCCACATGAGCCGAATCAGCCGATAGGCTGTCGCGCATCATAATGCCCGCTCTTGGTCGGGAACCCCCACCACTCAAGGAAACGGCATTAGCTATAATGCTTCCATCTCCTGTCAAGCTCTGATAAACAAAGTGGAACGCATCTGTGGTGCCACCAATATCACTCCCACCGCCATTTACCGTAAACGTGCCGTTGGTTTCATCAGCAGAACCGGTTACACCTACTGCACCAATATCGCTGCTTACCCAGGGTGAACTGACGGGGCCAAACAACTTGGTTTGCTGTTCGCTAGCCAGATTCCCCTCAATATCTGGAACGACATCGTCCAGTGCTTTCACGCGCTGTCCCCACCCTGCCAGACCAGCCAAAAGCAGCAGCAGGAACAAACTAACCAGTGTCCCTCGTGAAAGGGTTCGTTTACTGCCTTTATGCCAGTACCAGCGTCCCAACTCTGCCAGACACAGAACAGAAAGCCCTGCCAACAAAACCAATGGAACGACATACAAGAGAAAGTCAGAAATGGTGGATGTTGTAGGTTTGTTCTGTTGTTCAACCTGTACAACAGGTCCAGCAAATGTCGTTGATATCGTGTTCAATGGCGCAGCCGCCACGGTTCCCGCCGAAAGAGGCAGGCGCACTTCTTCTTCATAGCCGGGGAAGGGCGTATACTTTACGCTATCTCCCCATGTCTGCGTCAGGCGCATCCCCGAGGCATCGTAGCCAAACCCGGTGAATGGCTGCTCGCTGTAGTTATCAATATAGGCAATGTCACGATAAATCCAGTGATGGAAGCGCCAACTCTCACCTTTCGGGAAAATACTTGTTTGATAGTAAGCAGCAGCGGTATCTGGTGCACTCTTGGGATAAAGATGAAGGGTAAGCCCGTTTGTATCGTCAACCACAAGGGTCAGCACATACCAGGTACCGGGTTGCACAGTGAGCGGCAAAGTCGTATATACAGGGTCGGCACTTCCCACTCGTTGCTGTACGTCAAAACCATTGTTACGCGCGATCAATGCAAAACGACTGCCGTCAACACCCCAGCCGCCGTCCGTTTCAAGGCCAAAATGGGCACTTGTATTTGTGCCCGTTACCTGGAACTCAAGCCGAATACTTTCTCCACTTTCTAAATCAAAGACAGTTCTTCTGAAGTTGCCATTCCAGGTATTGTCGCCTGCTCCCCTACTTTGAATAACATTACCTGCTCCAGGTAAGTTGTGAGGTACTACCTGATATGAGTTGAATAGCCAACTGCTGGTATCTTTTGCATCAAAAGAATCCATAAATGTGCTGTCTTCACGGTCTACAACGTAAGCCAGCCGATTCTCTTGATCAAAAACCTGGGTAAACTGTCCATCCCCATCCATACGGCCAACCATATTGCCGTTGGCATCATAGGCGAACTCACCTATTAGAGAGACATCAATCCCACTTAATCCAACGACTGTTTTTTCAATTGATGTAACTCCATGCACTGGCTGACCCATGCCTGACTCAGGATAATCATACAGTTCATCCGCGTAATAAGGAGTCACGATATAACCTGGGAAATTTATATGTCTTCCAATAAGATTACCAACGGCGTCATAACTATAGCTGTAAATGTAATCAGCTACTCCCCCCGTAGCGTTTGCTGTAATTAAGCGGTTCAGACTATCATAAGTAAATTCTTGTTTATCCGTGCCATCGGAGGAAGTAGTTGAGAGTATCGAAGTAACATTGCCGATGGCATCGTACTGGTAAGCAAAATCTGGTCGATTGTCACCTGTGCTGGGGGTAGTGGTTTCCGTACCGTTAATGATTTTCTCAAGCCGGAAATTGTTCGCTGCGCCACCATACCTAAACAGCGTATCCTGGTTAGAAGTGTGATTTCGATCTACATAGGTTAGTTGCCCCATCGCATTGTAGCGTACATCGGCAACCAGTGTATCACCGCCAGCAACCAGGGTATTTTCGCCTTCACGATCATAGGTCATGTTGATGACCTCACCGTTGGGATACTGAACCTGCAACGGCCGATTGAGCGGATCATAACTGAGGGTTTGTAGGGTGTAGGGACGGCTATCAATAATGCGCTCTTGTTTTTCCAGACGACCCAGCGCATCGTAGAAGAATGTGTCATAGTTTTGGGCTGGGTTCGATCCCCAACTAATCATATATAGTTGCCCAACGCTTCCTGCGTCTGCATCGTTGCCATAATAGGAGTAGTGAGCCAAAATCTGTGAGCCGGAACAGAGGTGATTGCCAATTTCTTTGGTTAGGATTCTGTTTAACTTATCGTAGGTGAAACAAAGAGAATTTCCGTTGGCGTCAATTTGCTCAACCAGGTTGCCTGCTGGGTCATATTCATAGCTCCAGGTACCCATATCGGGATCGGTCATCCCTGTTTTATGGCCTAAGGCATCATATTCTATTGAAGTTTGATTGCCAACAGCATCTGTTACCGCAACTAAATTGTTCAGCGTATCATACTGATAGCTGGTACGATTGAATTCTAACTCCTGGTAATCATCCAAACGCAAGGTAACATTATTTGTGTGAACAAAAGCTTGAAATTTCCAACCGGGATTTTTCCAACTATTGTCCTTGCTGTCCCTTATTTCCGCAGAATTGGCTGGATTTCCCTCTTCCCAAATCACAATGGCATAGTCGGCGGAGGATTGACTTCCCCGTAGGACAGCCCGATACCAGGTGTTTGCTTTTAAAGGAAGTATCACCTCAGAAGTATATGTTGCACCTTCATATTGGATTAATCGAATTTGGCCGACAGCAATATCGATTCCCCATCGTCGATAATCTGGTTGATCTTGGCTGCCAGTTGATAGATGAATATTCACCTTTGCATTGGCATTATCAACAAGAAATGAAAAGGCTGCACCGCCATCTCCGGTTGTGCTTAAGGTACGTGTCGCACTGTTGTTCCAGTTTCCATACCCCTTGATCCGCATTTCACTGTTACTCACCGTTACATCCCCGACTTTAGACCATCCAGGGATACTGGCATTGTTAAACTCATCACTAAAGGTAGCTGTTGTTTCATCAACTTTTGCCAAACGACCAAAGCTATCGGTAAAGGCTGCTTGTAGTTGATTTGCTGCATTAGAGCTGTATGTGCTCTGCAAACCATAGACAGTAGTGGTTTGCGAACCGTCCGGGGCTGTTATGAGAGACGGCCGTCCCAAAGCATCATAGCTACTGTTGGTACTGGCGTAACTCGCACAATCGTGCCAGTAGAACTGTGCCGTATTGGTACCGCCTGGATGAATCTGGCAGGAAGGTTGCCCTAAAGCGTTGTAGTGGGTCTCTTGCCAGATAACCGTATTGGCGCTTCCATCAATGGCCACGTCGAATTTTCTTTCTTGCACAACTCGCCCTAATCCATCATAAAAACGTCTGGTCGTTGATCTTAGTGCAGGGTCATTGGGAAACGTTATTTCATCAATTTGAAGCACTTTGTTTATAACGGAGTATGTATATGTAATTGTCGGGTTTGCGGCCGTTTGTCCCGGTCCGATGATAGTTGTTAAACGTCCAAAAACATCATATCTGTACTGAGTTGTGAGGTTATTTGCAACATCGGTAATTGATGTGGGTAACCAGGGAAATTCAGATTCGTAAGATATCTCAGTAGCATGTAGGAGAGGGTTTGAGACCGAATAAAGTTGCAACCCATAACTGCCATAGGATGAAGTAGTGACACGCCCACTGCTGCCGTTTCCAGCAGAAGTCCAGAATGTCCAATTTCCTGAACCTGTAACGGTTCCAATCTGTCCATATTCGCTGTAGTTTGTTACAGTTTGGACATTACCAAAACTGTCATAGGTGTATCGAGTATCAACTGTTTCATATAGTTCCAATGAACCGGGATCCATATCAATTAAGTTTCTTTGCACTCTTGTTAATGTGAGATTGCCCTTTACTGGGACTTGATTATCCGGATCCATTGAGCCATCATACAAATAAAAGGTGCGTGCAGCCGTATTACTATTATTATCTAGTGAACGTGTTAACCAGGATACGATTATCCAGGCGTTTTCATTTGTAACATATCGGGTTCGGCTGCCATGACTGAACTGTGAGCTTACACTGCCACTAATATCCTTGGACACGTTATAAACATCTTGACCGGTGACCCGCCCCCATTGACGATTTCCTTGATTACCCGGTGCGTAAGTGTACCGCACTTCGACTCCATTGTACTGCCCCCCTGGCGCATGATTGAGGGTCGTTGATTTACTTAAGCGGGCAAATTCACCCTCCGTAATGGTTGACCAAACCCAGTCATTGATCTGCTCCGTAATAGGCTTTTGGGTATTTGGATCGTAGATAGTAGAATTTAGTAGTTTTCCGTTAAGCCAGTAGTTACTAATGTTAAACGTTTGTTTGCTTTCACTAAGAACTATGTTCTCTGTAACTGGATCTGGATCATAAGTTCGAATGATTACCTCGCTGAATCCTACTAGATTACCGCTACCACTCCCGTAAGGAGAGCGACAACCCGAGCCATCTATATCGTGACAGCTCGTAGCACTATCCCGATCATATTCGATATGCGTTGCTGCGGTCCCATTGCTGCCATTATAAATGTGCTCTACGCCATCCCAGGTAAATACGTCACTGACCCGATAAAAACGATCACCGAACTCTTCGTAGGCTAATTTAGTAGCGGCTCCGTACCCATTGTCTACACGGGTCAACAGTTCAATACATCGTTCTTGTTGGCCATCACTGTCACAACTCTTCCATGCTTTTTGATCGTATGTAAACGATGTAATTGGCAGAGAACTGGCTCCATCACTGCCCAATTCTGTTATGCTGGTCATCATCCAGAATTCAGTGGTCCATCCTGTAGGCTCGTCAGTCTGATGATTATAAGAGTTATAACTAAACAAATAACTTTTGAGAGTTTGCCCATCATGAATTAGTTTAATTTCTGATGGCTTAAACCACCCGGCAAGCATAAACTTTGCCCTCTCGGCCGCATCAAAATTTGTCTGGGTATAATTAAAATCTATTTCAGTCCTATAACCTTGGCCTGGGTAATAGTTATAATAAATCTTGTCTAAGGCTACATCAACTTCAGTATCATAATTGCCCCCTGGCACAGACCGGCACAGAGAAGAATTATCCACCGTTGCCCCACATTTTGTTTGATAGGTGTAGAGAATTCTTAGACCATTTGCATTTGTGATTGTGTCAAGTTTCCAGCTGTAGGCTGAATACAAATTATTGCGCGGCTGGGAGTCATTGTGAACAGAAACTGGAGCAATAACCTGTTCAGCATCTTGGTTAAATCCAAAGCGATATTGGGTACCGTCGGCCGTTTTTATGAGCCAATATTCTCCTGTCACATTAGTCAGGGTACTATCTGAACTGCCGTTTATATATTCAATATAGAGAGAAGGATCTCCAATAGCTTCATAGCGGCCGTGCCTACCCGTTGTTATCGGTTTCAATCTGTACGAAACGCCATTTAGTTCTAAGGTGAAGCGCGTAGTCTCGAAATTGTGGCAACATCCACCGTAACCTTCAACATTGTACATTCTAGATGAGTTCCCGTTAATGATTTGCGCCTGTGGTAACGACCAGCCTTCACCAAAACCTTGGCTCATTACTAAGGGTCCTCGAATGTTGTCAAGTCCACCACTATTGTAGAAAAGGGTAAGTTCCGGCGTTAATCCACCAACGCCTGGGACAACAGTTATTGGGTAACTAAACTGTGCTGCTCCGGTAAATTCTGAGGCGCCTGGTGGCGTATAGGTAGGCTCCCACCCTGACGGATCCGCTGTCACAGATTCTGGTACTGGAACTTCTCCCCCACCTAAACTTGCGTTCGTTTCTGTGTCAATGAACAAAGCCAAATCAGTTTCCACACTATTTGACTCTACAGAGCGAACCATAAATTGTAGATTAATAATGTTGGGTGCTCCTGCGAGCACTTGTACCAGCAATGTTACATTCTGTTTGGCATTGCCTTCAAGATTGCCCAGTTCAATTAGATGGCTATTTAAATCTAGCCCACCAGCATCCATGAAATGCAAATTTAGATGATACGGTACGTCTAGCTGAATTTTGGACAGGGGTGAGGCCGAAGTATTTTCAATTTCCAGAACTATTTCACCTAGTTCACCAAAGGCTAACGGACTGACCGAAGATGAGGCAGATAAAGTTAGTGCTGGTTCGGCTTGTAAGAATAAACTTTCTGAAAGGTCCAACACTTGGTTGTTCACCGCAGAAATTGAAGGCATTGCGGAAACTTGAAGTAAGAAGAAAGCTAGGAATAATAAGGTGAAAACTCGGATGTAAACACGAATGGAACGATGCACAGCAATCCTCCTGAAGGCCTGAATTTGCCACTAAATGCAAAAAACAATTTCTTACTAAATGTCATTCGGCCGTTTTTTCTGACAACAAATCTGACGGCCGTCCCCCCTCCCCCCCCCTCCCCCGTCGGCATCCCGTCAGGCAATCAATGTCCCAGCGTTCAGCAGCGCCCCGCTCTAAACGCGTACCCTTTCACTATCGGTAAACCGTTATCGGTAAGCGGTAATCGGATCACCGTTCACCGTTCACCGTTCACCGATTACCGAATACCGCAACCCAGGGGGTACAACCATGAATCAGCGCCTGCGCATTCTACTTATTTTCTTTTCCGCTTTACTTATCCTGGCCGCGTGCCAGGGCGACCAACCCACTGACCCGACGCCCACGGCCGTTTCCCACCGCACCCAAACCATCACCACCACCGAACCCGAACCCACCAGTGAGCCTGCCGAACTGCCCGACTTCCTCGCCTGGGAACCGGTGGGTGACTTTGCCCTGGATGACTTCCCGCCCGACGCGCCGCTGGTGCTCCGCTTTAACCAGCCGATGAAGACTACCGCGCCGCAGCCGCTCCTCTTCTCCCCCACCGTGCGCGGCACGTTTGCATGGAGCGACGACAACACCGTCCTTACCTTCACGCCGGACGAGGGCTTTAGCTCCAACCGCACTTACTGGGTGAACCTGCACGCTTCCCTCAAAAGCCGCAGCGGCCTGGCCTTTACCGCCGTGCAGCGCTGGCAACTCAAAACCCAGCACACGCCGCAAATTACCCGGCGTGTCCCCAGCGGCACCACCCTGGCCGAGCGCCAGCCAGGTTTTGTCCTCACCTTCAACCGGGCGATGGATCGTGCTTCGGTAGAAGCGGCCGTTTCCATCACACCCACCGTCGATTACACGCTAGATTGGCAAGACAACACCCTCAACCTGATCCTTGACGAGCAGCTGGAATTTGGCACCAACTATCAATTTGCCGTGGCCAAAACGGCCGTAGACGAAGACGGCCGTCACCTGGCCCAACCCTACACCTGGACCATCCGCCTGGCCGATACGCTCGATGATGTGAGCTGGCCCACCGCCGCGGACCACCTGGCGCCGATTGTTCTCAACTTTAACTATCCCATCGATCAGGCCAGCCTGAGCGATGCCCTGGAGATCAAGCCCGCCATCAGCGGTAAACTGAGCTGGAGCAGCGACTACAAAACGGCCGAACTCATCCCCAACACCCAGCTGCCCGCCGACACCACCTACACCCTCAGCTTCACCGGGCCGCTGCGTGACGCCGCGGGCCTGGACCTGCCCACACCGGACGATGTCACCTTCACCACGCCGCCCGTCATCCTCGCCGCCACGCCCAAGGGGGACAACAATCATCCCGCCGACACGATCAAGATTCGCTTCGACCGGCTGATGGACCCCGCCAGCACCGAAGCCGCTTTCCAGATTGAACCGGCCACCGCAGGCAGCTTTAGCTGGGACGAAACGACGCTCACCTTTAGCCCGGAAGAGGGTTACCTGGCAGAAAACAGCGCCTTCACCGTCACCATTGCCACCTCGGCGCTCAGCGCTGACGGCGAGACGGTGCTCAACCAGGCGTACACCTGGCAGTTCAGCACCAAGGCGCTGGAAGATGTGGCCAACTTTGGTTACGGCCCCAATGCCCAGGTGCTGGATGTAAACGGCCGTCGTGCCATCCAGTTCCAGGCCTTCCGCCGCGATGCGCTCCAGTTCCGCTTTGAGCTTTACCGGCTCTCCATGAACCAGTTCCTGGACCGCTACAACTCCGGTTTTCACGGCTGGATTTGGAATGATGAAGAGGACACCAGGATCGATCTGCAAGGCACTGAAATGGCGGCCGAATGGCAAATGACCAGCACCAGCCCGCTGCAAGAATGGGCCAACGTGCAGGAAACCATCATTCCCAGTGACGTGCCGCCCGGCCTCTATATCCTCAACCTCATCGCGGGCAGCGTCAACGATCAGCTCATCCTGGTGGTGACCGAAAACGCGATTGCGGTGAAACAGGCCGATGAACAGCTTTTGGTCTGGGTGACGGACATCAATGGCGCGCACGTGCCGAACGCCGCCGTCACCGTGTACGCCCGCAGCGGTGCCGTCATCGACGCGGGGCAGGCCAACGGCGATGGCCTGTTTGCCACCACGCTGCCCCGCTTTGAAGAAGGCGGCCCGCCCGCCACCGAACCGCTCATCGTGGCCGCCCAGGTGGGCGACGACGTGACGCTCACCGGTCTTTCCAGCGAGTGGCAAAGCAGCGGCGGCTACTACGACTGGCAGTCGGGCCATCCCGCCGAGGTTCAGTCAAGCGCCTTTGTTTTCACCGAACGGCCGATTTACAAACCCGGCCAGATCGTCTACTTCAAAGCCATCGTGCGCCTGGATGACGATGCCCTGCTCTCTGTGCCGCCCGCAGGTACGGCCGTTACCCTCCGCATTCGTGATGCCCGCAACAATGTGGTGCAAACCCAGGAGCTGGCCACCAACGATTTTGGCACCGTCAACGGCCAGTTCCAGATTGCCGAGGGGGCTTCGCTCGGTGTCTATACCGTCGAGGCCAGCTTTAGCGGCACAAACCATTCCCAAATCTTCAAAGTGGAGGATTACCGCAAGCCCGACTACGAAGTCACCGTCAGCACCGACGCGGCGGCCTACGTGCGCGGCGACATGGCCGAAGTGACCATCGACACCGCCTACTTCTTTGGCGAACCAGTGGCCAACGCCGAGGTCACCTTAAAACGCTTCCAGGTTTCGCCCGATTGGTACACACCCGGTCTCTACACCTGGTACCAGCTCTACGGCGCCAACGACCTGCATGGCACCACGGATGCCAACGGCCGTCTCACCCTCAACGTCTCACTCACCGGCGATGGCCTCTACTTTGAACAGCGCGACTGGAACAGCAGCCTGGGCCGGATTCAGTGGGGCCTGGAAGCCACCGTCGACGACGGCAGCCGCCAGACCGTCAGCGGCCACGCGGTCATCACCATTTACGATGCCGTGGAGTATCTCACGGTGGATACGGGCAGTTTTGTGCAGGAGCCGGGTGTGCCCTTCAACATCACCGCCCACGTACAAACCATCTTCGACGAGCCGGTGGCCAATCGCCCGCTGGAACTCAGCCTGCGCCGTTGGAACAGCAGCAGTTATGAGTACGACAGGGTGGTGCAGACGGCCGAATTGACCACGGGGGAAAACGGCCGTGCCAATCTCAACTTCACCATTGAGGAACCTGGCTACTACCAGATTCGCGTCACCGGCATAGACCGCCAGGGCAGCACCATGACCTACACCAGCTGGATCTATGCCTTCAGCGATTTCTACAGCAGCTGGTTCGGCAGCGACAGCGGCGATTTGCGCCTGGTGGCCGATCAAGAAGAATACCGCCCCGGCGAGGTGGCCCATCTGCTGGTGGAATCCAGCTTCAGCGGACCGGCGCTGCTCACCGTGGAGCGCGGTTCCATTCGCCGCGAAGAGCTCGTTGAGCTGACTGCGCCAGTCACCCGGTTGCCCGTTCCTATCGAAGAGGGCGACGTGCCCAATGTGTACGTGGCCATCAACGCCTGGAAGGAGCAGGATACTACCCTGACCGAAAACACCAGCAGCAACCTGCCGGACAGCCGTCTGATCACCAGTTATGTCAATCTGTCCGTGCCTGCCTTCACCAAACGGCTCAACGTGGCCATTACCGCCGACAAGGCCGAATACGCCCCCGGCGAAGAAGCCACCTTCACCGTGCGTGTTACCAACTATCGCGGCGAGCCGGTCTCGGCCGAGGTGTCGCTGGCGCTGGTGGATGAAGCCATCTTTGCCCTCAGCCCGGAGCTGAACGGGCTGATGTACGATTCGTTTTATTACGAACGGAGCAGCACGGTGACCACGTACAACGCCATGAACCCCACCCGCTACCTCTGGGATGGTGGCATGGGCGGCGGCGGCGGTGATGGCGGCTTTGCCGCCGGTCCACGGATAGATTTCCCGGATACGGCCGTCTGGCAGCCCGTCCTCTACACCGACTTCAACGGCGAAGTGAGCATCACCACCACCCTGCCGGACAGCCTCACCAGTTGGCGGGCCACGGCCAAAGCCACCACCGCCGACACGCAGGTGGGTGAAACCACCGCTAACATCATCACCAAACAAGATGTGATCATACGGCCGCTCCTGCCGCGCATCCTCACCGCCGGGGATACGATGGCCCTATCCGCTATCGTCCACAACTACAGTGATTCCGTTCAGGAGCTGGTGGTGGAATTGGAGACTGGAGATTTGAGATTGGAGATTGGCGGCGAGGCGGCGCAAACCATCACCCTGCAGCCGGGGCAGCAGCGTATTGTGGGCTGGCCGGTTGAAGCGGTTGAAGCGGGTGAGGTGGATGTGCTGATAACGGCCGTTCCCACCTCTGGCAACGGCCCACGCGACGCCATCCAGTTGCCCCTCACCATCCAACCCCTGGCCGTCCCCGACGTCACCACCGAAGTGGGCCAGTTTACCGGCCGCTTTGAGACGACGGTCACCGTACCAGACGATGCCCTGCCCATGAGCCAGGTTGAGCTTCAGCTCAGCCGCTCCATCGCGGGCAGCATGTTGGAGGGACTGCAATACCTCACTGGCTACCCCTACGGCTGCGTGGAGCAAACGATGAGCAAGGCGCTGCCCAATGCCGTCGTTGGCCGGGCGCTGAACCAGCTTGGCGTTACCAATCCCACGCTGCAAGCGGAGCTGCCGGGGCAGATCAACGCCAGCATCCAGCGGCTGTACGGCTTCCAGCACGATGACGGCGGCTGGGGCTGGTGGTACGACGACCGCAGCCACGACTACCAGACGGCCTGGGTCATCTTTGGCCTGGCCCAGGTGGCCGAAGCGGGCTACGAAATCGATCCTGGCGTGATTGAGCGCGGCGTGGAATGGCTCAACCAAAACCGGGCGAACATGGACGTGCGCACCCGCGCCTTTGCCCTGTACGCCATGGCCCTGGCCGGACTGCCCAACGAAGAAGCCACCCTGGCCCTGAACCGCAACCGCGACACCCTGAACGGCGACGAATTCAGCCTGGCCGTCCTGGCCCTGACGCTGCATGAAATCGGCGAGAATGCGTATGCGGTTGACGTGCTGGACGAACTGGGGGAAACGGCCGTCTCCCGCGACGGCTCCGTTTACTGGCAAGGGGCCAGCCACGACGGCTACTACGACGACAAAGTGATGGCCTCCAACACCCGCACCACGGCCATCGCCCTCAGCGCCTACAGCCAGATTCAACCGAACAGCGAGCTCATCCCTGGCATGGTGCGCTGGTTGATGGCTCAGCGGCGCAGCCAGGGCTGGGGCACCACCAACGAAACGTCGTTTGCCATCCTGGGCCTGACCGACCACCTGCTGGCCACCAGCTACAGCGAAGCTGCCACCGGCACCAGCTACACGGTGCAGGTCAATGGCCAGACGGTCGCCAGCGGCACGCTGGGACGCGGCGAACCAGCCGTTTCCCTGTCCATCCCCATGGACGACCTGCAAACCGGCGAAAACGAGATAGTGCTGACCCAAAGCGGCAGCGGGCGACTGTACTTTGTGCTGAACCGCCGTATGCTCGTGCCCCGCGGTGAAATCGAAGCCGCCGGGGCGGTCACCGTCACCCGCCGCTACCTGGACGGCGAAACCGGCCAGCCGCTGACCACTATTGAACCGGGTCAGCTGGTGCAAATCCGCCTGACGGTGGATCTGCCCGACAATGGCAGCTACATCATCATCGAAGACCATCTGCCCGGCGGTCTGGAAGCGCTCAACGAAGGGCTCAACACCATCAGCCACATCGCCGACGCTTACAACGGGGCCACCTATCGCTGGCAGCAGCTGGGCTACAACTACAAAGAGGTCTTTGGCGACCGCGTCAGCTTCTTCATCACCGAGATGGACGGCAGTGCGCGCACCATCTCCTACTACGCCCGGGCGACGCAGGCAGGCAGCTTCACCGCCATGCCCACCGAGGTGTACGCCATGTACGATGCGGCCCTGTGGGGGCGTTCCACCAGCAGCCAAATTGTGATTGAATCGCCAGAATAGAAAAGGAAATTGGGTAAATGGGTAATTGAGTAATTGGACAGTCACAAAATTACTCAATTACCCAATTACAGCACCGGATTCATCTTATGAAAATGAAATCCAGAACAATAATCTTGCTCACCTCTCTCTGGTTGTTGGCTGCCTGCACACCGGATGCCGTCGTGCCCACGCCAGAAGTGGAAAGTCGTCCTACCGTCATTGCAACGGCCGTAGCGGAAATGTTAGAAACGGCCGTTGCCCCCACACCGTTCCCTTTGCCGACGCCGACAGCCGTGTCGCTAACGCCCACCGCTGAGCCCGCTACCTTCACCCCCCGCTTTGACAAATTCCTCCCCTTTGCTGCAATCGAAGGCGGCAACAATCAATTGACAGGGCTCGTTCGCCAGGGGGATAGCTGGCAGCTAGACACCGTGCCGTATCCGCCTGGGCTTTTTGATGAGGAACTGGGCTACGCCCTAAGCATCAGCTCGGTTGACTCTGACTATGCCATGGCCACGGACCGCCTGCTGGCCTGGAGTTTCGGTAGTGGAGCGGGGCCGGGCAATCTGGCGGTGGGTCAGCTTTTCATCGCGGATGTGGCTACGGCGGCCGTAGAAATTGTGGCCGACAACGTCGTTTCTGCAGGCTGGGCGCCCAACGGGCAGGATTTTGCCTACATTTTGGCCACGCCAGAAACGTACGAACTGCGCTGGCGGACCGCCTCTGGGGAGGACTGGCTGCTGGCGGTGGATGTGCCTCATTCACTCAAGGTGTCGCCAGACGGCCGTACCGTCGCCTTCACCCGCGAATCACACTATGGTTTAGACGGCGCTCTACCCGGCCTGTACGTTGTAGACATTGAAACCGGTATCGAAACCCGGATTTCCTCACTAGACCGGGCCGGATATGGTGGCTCGGGCTTGTTCTGGAAACCGCACTGGACGCCCGACAGCAGCCAGGTTTTCCTCTATGCTACTGCCGATGACGATCGTGCCCCAACGCCGCATCCGGCTGGCTATGCTTGGGCGGCAGCGGATGGCAGCTTTGTCCACTTCCTGCCTGAGTCCACCTTTCTGGAGCAGATTGATAAACCGCTGCGTGAACCGGAAAATTATCGCTGCCTGGACGCCCCGTCTTTGTTTGTGGCCAACGCCCTGGTGATTGGCGTTGGCAAATGCCAGCCGTTTGCCGGGTTTCCAGAGAGCTCCCAGCCGGTTTATTTCACCCTGAATCCACAAACCGGCGCGGTGTCCTTAACAAACGCACTGCCTGTCCCTTCTTCAGCCAGGTTGCTGACCTGGGACACCCCCGGCGAATCGGTACTGCTGCTGGGCGAGGGAGTGGTGTTTAGCCAGAGAGTAACGGCCGTTGCCACTGCATCGCCACTCCCAACTACGAATCGCTGCCTGGATGCCAATGCCACAGCACAACCCTTGCCCTCGGCCAGACCGGCTGGCTTGCTGTACAGCGAAGCGGGCAATTTGAAACTGTGGCAGGAGGGCATGGAGACGGTCGTTTCCCTCACAACTTCCGGCGACGTGCAATACGGCCAGCGCTCGCCTGACGGCACGCTGGTGGCCTTTGTCCGCACCGTGTCGCAGGAAACGGCCGAACTGTGGGTTGTCTCCGCCGATGGGCAAAATGAACGGCGGCTGGCCACCGTTTCCCTGGCCGACTACCTGGCCCAAGCCGAAGAATTTGTCGTGGATGTGCAGCTGCGCTACAGCTGGCTGCCCCAATCGCACAAGCTGGCCTACGCACTCAGTCCCACCCTGGACGCCCTGGGAAGTTTGCCCAACGAAGCAACCACCGTCGTCGATGCCGATTCGGGGAGCACGTATCTTCTATATGCCGGTGACGAAGTGTGGAGCACCCAATATTCGCGGGACGGCCGTCTGGCTGCCGCGGTTGTCGAGGACGGCCTGCGCCTCATCGACGCGAGTACAGGCCAAGTATTGCACGATCTGGCTCTGGCTGGCAGCGGCTCGTCCGACCAGACCTTTGTCTTTTCGCCAGACGGCCGTTTCCTGGCGGCATTTGCTACAGGTGGCGTAGCAATTATCGACACCAACAGCGGCAGTCAAACGCTGATTCCCCTTGAATACGTGACCATTGGCGTGGGGCATGGTTCTGTCTGGCCGACGATTCAATGGCTGCCAGACGGCCGTTCCTTCCTGACCCTCATCAGCAACACGGCTGATGTGTGGGGCAATGCAGATGCGACGTTTACGGTATGGCAGGTGGATGCGGTGGGGCAAGTGGCCGTGTCGCTGCAAACCTACACGGGCTTTCCTTTATCGGCACGATTTTCGGGCAGCGGCCGTTACCTGGCCTTCTACAAAATTGCTTTAAGCCAATCCAACGCGCGTGAACTGTATCTGGCCGATTTAGAAAGCGGGGAAACGATGCTTTATGACCAGGGCCAGGCCGTTGATTTCATCAATTGGCATCCGAATGGGGTGCAGTTTGTTTATTGGGGCGTGATGAATGGGAAACGGCCGTTGCTGGGCAGCATCTGCGGTGAACCGGTGGAAATTCCTGGACCGGGGGCCGACATCTACCAGCTTTATTGGCAAAGCGACGACCAATACAGCTGGTACACAGGCCAGCCAGACAACCCCGATGATTATTTTAATTCCGAAGGTGATTGGTCGTTCTTTCGCGGCAATTTACAAGGAGATATTACCCAACTCTGGCAATATTACGGGCTTTATCCCAGTTACTAACATCTTTGTTACGCAGATACACCCGCCTCTGCTGACTCGGCTGCTAACAACCATAAACTGAAAGTGGTTCCCTTGCCCGGCAATCCCTCACTCATTACCTCAACCTGCCCGTGGTGCCTGTTTACAATCTCCTGGACGATGGCCAGGCCCAGGCCGGTGCCCGGCGCGCCGGATTTGCGCCCTACCGCGCCGCGGAAGAACCGCTCGAAGAGGTGGTGCTGTTCGTCAGGTGGGATGCCTGGACCCGTATCATGCACGCTGACGCCTACCCAGCGCTGCCCGTCTCGTTGACTTACTTCGGTTCTTACCTCTACATGACCGCCAGCGGGTGTGTAGTTGAAGGCATTGGTCAGCAAGATGCTCAACGCCTGCTCCCACAATACGACATCGACTTCAACCAATGGCAGCTCCGGCTCGCCGCTGAATGACAGCGTTAAATCCCCACTTTGCGCCAGCGCGGCGCGGTCACGGACAAATTGAGAAACCAGCTCGTTCAGATCAGCACGGGTTGGCTTCCAATCCACACGTGCCTGATCGAGTCGTGAGAGGAACAGCAAACTTTCGATGATTTGTTCAAGGCGCGTGGTTTCGCGGGCCATAACGGCCAAGTGTCCCTCCCACCTGTCTGGCCGTGCTGCCAGCAGGTGCTGGCGCAGTTTCAGATTGGTAACCGGGGTGCGCAGCTCATGCGACACATTCGAAACAAATTCGTCTTTCACCCGGCTGAGTACCCGCAGCCCCTCGTTGGCCGCCTCAAGCTGCAAGGTGCGTTCACGCAATGTTTCTTCAATCCGCTTGCGCTCAAGAATCTGTTGCTGTAAATCCATTGTGCGCTCTTCAACACGGGTTTCCAGCTCCTCGGCGTGGCGTTGTGTTTGTTGGTGCAAACGGGCATTCTCAATGGCAATGGCTGCCTGGTTGGCAAAAACGGCCGCTAACCTGATATCGTCCTCGGTGAACGGCCGTACTTCGAATCGGTCCAAGGCAATGATGCCAATCACAGAATCCTTGGCTAATACGGGCACCCCCAGCCAGGTGTAGATATAGTGGAACGGTTCTGTGGCTTCCTTTATCTGAAAACGCGGATACTCCTGGTTGACATCGGCCAGGTGCAGCGGCGCTTTTTCCGCTACCACGTGATACGTTGGCAGCTCAGGGTTCAGGGAAAACCTGAAACCCAGCACGTCCCCTGGTTGGCGAAACCCGTGGTAGGCAGAAATCACCACCTGATCTCCTTCCATTGCCAGGAAGGAGGCGCTGTCGTAATCAATCGCCTGGCCCAGTTGTTGCAGTATCAGTTCGAGCACCTGGTCCAGGTCGAGGGTGGAATTAAGAACGGCCGCTGCCTCAACCAACGTCTCCGCGATCCGTCGTCGCTGCTGCTCTGCTTCTTCAGCCCGCTTACGCTCTTCGCGGGTGCGCATTGCCGTGATGCCAAACGCCATATCAGTTGCCAGTTCCATAAACAGGCAGTTTTCTTCTTCCGTAAAAGCATCCGCCTCTGCGGCGTAGACGGTTAACGCGCCAATTGTCTCTTGTTCGCTGGTGACCAGGGGAAAGACCGCAGCCGAGGCATAGCCATCCTTTAACGCATAACCCGCCTGGGCTACGGTTCGGGTTGTTTTTGCGCCATCATGCTCAACCAGGTCAACACATGCTTGCAGGTAATCGCTGTGTGTCACAATGGTTTGACAGACTTCTTCCAAGAGCTCTGTTTCCTCAGTGGCGTGCACGACAATCCGGTTGCTCTCACTCAGCGTTCGATAGGCGCGATTCACTCTGCCTAACGCCGCCTCCGCCGCTCTCCGCTCGGCGACCTCAGCCTGCAGCTCTTTGTTCACCTGAGCAAGCTGCGCGGTGCGTTCTGCCACGCGCTGTTCAAGCGTTTCATTTGCTTCTTGCAGTTCAAGGGTTAGACGTCGCAGGCGCAGTTGGGTGGTAACACGCGCCAACACCTCCTCCGTCTCGAAAGGTTTGGTGATATAATCCGTTGCTCCCAGCTGGAATCCCTGAATTTTGTCCTCGACCTTCTCCAAAATAGTCATAAATATGACCGGTATGCGTTCGGTCGCTTTATCTGCTTTCAGTCGGCGGCATACCTCAAACCCATCGATTCCGGGCAGAACAACGTCTAACAAGATCAGAGCCGGCCGGGCCCGCTGTGCGATTTCAACGGCCGCTTCGCCATCCCGTGCCGCCAACACCTCGAATCCATGGCCCTCCAGTAACTCCGACAATACTTCTAGACTCGACGGCTGGTCATCCACTATCAGGATGGTGTACTCCGATGCTGTGTTCATTGCTTCTCTCCCATACACCCTTTGATTAGCCTCAAAATTTCTTGTCGCTCAAACCCCTGGGCCAGATCATGCAGTGACCTGGCAAAAGCGGTATAACGCGCATCCACTGTTTCCAGATGCGCGGCGCGATCTCGAATACCACGCATATTTCCCCGCAGCGCCAGCTCTAGCAGCTGTTCCAGTTCCTCCTGAGGTGGCGCTGTGATGTCTGTCATATCATAGGTTGTTGTCTCGCCTGGTGAATCCGTGTCCTCAACCTCTGCGTAGGTCCATTCCAAATGCAGGAACTTCTCAAGCAGCGCTGCCAGTTGGGGCCACTTTATCGGTTTGAGTAAAAAAGCGTCATACCCTCCTGCTAAACTTGCCTCCTGTTCTTCGTCCAAAACGCTGGCCGAGACAGAAATAATGGGGACATCTGCCAGCGCGGGTAGCGGCCGTATCTGCTGAACGGCCGTTAATCCATCCATCACCGGCATCCGCCGGTCCATCAATATAACATCAGGCATTGCCGCCTGGGCCACCTCGATGGCCTGCTGTCCATTCCGGGCTTCGATGACCTCAAATCCCAACGGAACCAACAGATCGGCCAGCACGGCCCGATTTGAAGCGATGTCATCCACTACAAGCACAGTGCGGCGGGGGCCATGATAACCCACATACTTCCGTTCTACAGCGTCGCTGAGTTTGGCCGACATGTCCGTCACCGGAAGGGCGATCTCGAACCAAAAACGGCTGCCTTCTCCCGGCGTACTTTCCACAAATAAATCACTGCCCATTAACTGCACCAGCTGGCGACTGATGGCCAAACCCAGACCTGATCCTTCGGCGTGGCGAGACGTCTCTCCTACCTGTTCAAAGGGCTGGAATATCTTTTCCAACTGGTCCATTGCAATCCCGATGCCGGTGTCTTCCACTTCAAAACGCAGCAGATTGTGAGGAACAGGATGCCCGGCGGTTGTGTCCGGTGTGTCTAAACGAGTGACACGCAGCGTCACCTGGCCTGCATCGGTGAACTTCACTGCGTTGCTCAAGAGATTGAGCAACACCTGGCGCAGCCGTATTTCATCAGCCCGAATCCACTCCGGCATGGGGCCGTGCGTCTCACAGGTAAAGTGCAGCGTTTTCTCTCCAGCGCGAGAGTAAAGAATCTCTACGATAGTTTCCAGGAAAGTGGCGAAGTGGACCGTGCCTGGTGTAAGCGTCATTCGGCCAGCCTCAACTTTAGCTGTATCCAGAATGTCGTTGATGAGGGTCAGCAGATGCGAGCCACTATGTTGGATCGTCGTTAAAGCGCGGATGTCTTCGGGTTCCAGGAGCCGCCGCTGGAGGATTTGGGCGTAACCCAGAATGGCGTTGAGGGGGGTGCGCAGCTCGTGGCTCATGTTGGCCAGGAAAGCGCTTTTAGCCTGGTTGGCCGCTTCAGCCTGCTCCTTGGCGATTTGTAATTCATGCGTCCGCTCGGTCACTTGCAGCTCAAGTTCTACCGTTTGCCGACGCAGGCTGCTCACGCGGTAGCTGTATCCGGCGGTGAGCAGACCCACGATTGCCAGTACGGCCGTACCTCTAAACCACCACGTCTGCCACCAGGGCGGCGTGATGGTGATGATGAGTGACGTCCCTACTTCGTTCCAGACGCCGTCTTCATTGGCTGCCTGCACCCAAAAAACGTAATTATCTGGCGGTAAGCTGGTATAGGTGGCAAAGCGGCGTCTGGCATCCACCTCGTTCCACTCATCGTCAAACCCTTCCAGTTTGTAGCGATACCGATTCTCTTCGGGAGCAGCATAGCTGAGCGCTGCAAACGCAAAAGAAAAAACATCCTGATCGTAGTTCAGAATAACTTCTTCCGTATCCCAGATGGGCCTTTGCAGAACAGAATCTTCACCAACAGCGACAGGTTGATTAAAAAGTTGAAAGTCGGTCAGGATAACTGGAGGAAGGTAGGGGTTGTTGGTAATCTGTTCGGGAGAAAAAGCGTTCAGGCCGTTAATCCCGCCAAAAAACACCTCGCCACTCTCGCTTTGGAAAAAAGCATTTTGGTTGAATTCGTCACTTTGCAGGCCATCAAAGACATTATAGTTGTGGAATGTTTCAGCGCGGGGATCAAATTTGGACACCCCTTTATTGGTTGAAACCCACAAATTGCCCGAAGCATCTTCTACAATGGCGTAAATAACACTGTTGGGCAGGCCGTCTTTTTCCGTGTAATGGCTAAAGGTTTCAGTCTCGCGGTCAAACTTATCCAGCCCACTGCCCCCGCCTACCCACAGGTAGCCTGCCCGGTCTTCATGAACGACATAGATTTCACCTCGGCTCAGACTTTGTGGATTCTCGGGATTATGCCGGTAGTTCACAAACTGCTCTGTCTTAGGGTCAAAGCGAGTCAGCCCTTCTATCCAACTGGTCAGCCATAAAAATCCAAATTGATCTTCATAAATGCCTCGGACTGTCCCTGGCTTGACATTATTTGGAGCGCCGGAATCAGCGAGGTAGTGCTGAAACGTTCCAGTCTGGCGGTCAAAGCGGTTAAGCCCCCCTCCATCCGTGCCAATCCATAAAGTACCCGCGCTGTCCTCATAAATAGCTAGAATGATGTCACTGGCGATGCTGTTCGGCTCGTCCGGGTTATGAAGATATCGTTGAAATTGTTCCGTTTCCCGGTCAAAGGTGTGGAGACCTCCAGCAAATGTGCCAACCCATAACGTACCGGCGCTATCTTCATAGATTGCGCTGACCGACCAGCTTTCGTTAAGGGCGTAAGGATTTTCCGCATCCGGTAAGTAGCGGGTTACTTGATTGTTGGCCCGGTCAAAGCGGTTGAGTGCCCCATCATCGCCGCCCACCCACAGGATGCCGTCTTTATCTTCAAAAATGGAATAGATATAACTGGTGCTCAAGCTGTTTGGGTTGTCTGGCAAGTTTCTGTAATGCGTAAACTGTATTCTCCCCAGATCAAGTTTATTGATTCCTCCGCCATTGGTTCCCAGCCAAAGGACACCGCCACCGTCTTCATAGATGGTATTAAGATTGTCATCAGACAAAGCATAAGGATTGGTTGGGTCTTTCTGGTAGCGAATAAATTGCCCGGTCCCGGGATCAAACAGGTTTAGTCCTTTCGCGGTAGCCACCCAATATGTACCTCTGCGGTCCTGGTAAACCTGGCGGGCATTATTATCGCTGATGCTGTATGGATCATCTGGGTCATACAGAAAATGGGTAAATTGCCCGCTGTCACGATCCAGCAGATTAAGCCCGCCCCCTTCGGTGGAAATCCACAAGTTACCGGCTTCATCTTCGTATACATACATGACTTCGCCAGGGCCAATGGTGGTGGCGTCCTCAGGATCATGGCGGAAATAGGTAAACTGGCTCGTTTCCTGGTTAAAGCTGACCAGACCATCTTCGTCATTGCTCAACCAAATGATGCCAGTTTTGTCTTGATAAACTGCCTTGATGTTTTGCCCGGTGGCAAGATTAGTTTGTTCAGGCGGGACAAACTGATAGTGGGCGAAGGTTTCGCTCTTAGGGTCAAATTGGGTCAACCAACCTTCATCCATGTACAGCCATAAGAAACCAGCCTCGTCCTGCCCAATGGTCCAAACCCTGTTGTTTTTCAGGCTGTTGGGGTTGTCAGGGTCATGCCTATAGCGGGTAAAGGTATCGGTGTCTGGATCATACTTGTTCAGCCCGCCTGCCTCAGTGCCAATCCAGAGAATTCCCGAAGGATCTTCCACCACAGCCCTGATCCGGTTGTCACCCAGGCTGTTGGGGTCATTGAGATCATGACGGTACACGACAAAGTTATAACCGTCATACCGGTTGAGGCCATCTTGCGTGCCAAACCACATGAAGCCGCGGCTGTCCTGAAGGATAGAATTTACGGTCGTTTGGGACAGCCCATCTTCAAGGGAGAGGTGGGTAAATTTGAAGTCTGGCGTGATAGGGGGGAGAGCTTCATCCTGAGCATGCGTGTTGAGTATGGGACCGAAAAGCAGTACAACAAGCAGAGTAAGAACCTGCGGAATGGTTTTCATTTCTCTTGTCCGGCTTTCGTGGGTTATGGAGTCGAAAGCGCAGTTTCCCACTTGCCAAGTTGTCGCACCAGGCGGTGACCAACTTCTTGGCACCTCACATCCTCTAATCCTGTTCTCATTATACACCAGGAGCTGCCAGTTTAAGCTTAAAAGATGAAGGTTCTTTAGGAACTCAAGGGTCGTCCAGCCCGGCCAAATCCACGCGGGCAGTGCCGTCTGTCTGAAGGCCAGGCATGTGCCCGGCGGAAGCAGGATTTTTGAGTAAAGGGATGCCGGTGGGAAACGGCCGAATCTCCCAACCCTAATTCATCCTGGCTAATAAAGCGGTTAGTGCCCAGTGGGCAGGCAGGTAGAACGGCTCTTCGGCCAGGGCTTGCTGGTAGTGCTGCATCGCGGTCTGGTACTGGCCCAGGCTCTGGTAAGCCCGGCCCAAATTCATGTAGGGAAACTGGCGCGTCTCGTAGCGTGGGGCGATGGTGGCTTTTTGCAGCCAGGGAATGGCCTCTTCCCACTTCTCCTGGTCAATCAGGTAAGCGCCGATGTCGTTGTACGGGTTGCCGTAGGTGGGGTCTGTCTCGATGGCCTGCTGGCACATGGCAATCGCCTCGTCGCTGCGGCCCATCAGGCTGTAGGTCCAGCCAAGGAAGGTGTAAGCTTCGGCCGTGGGGTAGGTGTTGATGGAGCGCTTGTACAGCACAATGGCATCGCCAAACTCGCCGTCGATCTGTTTGCGATACGCCTGGTCAAACAAGACCATGGCTTTTTCGCGGGTGATTTCTTCGTCGCTGGCCATAATGGGTAGTATAACAAATTACTCAATTACTTAATTACCCAATTACGCTTTGTAATTGAGTAATTGGGTAATTACCAGGATGCCAGCAGCGGCAGCAGCTCGCCCAGGCTGCTAATCTGGCCGTCTGGCTTGAGGCCATCCGGCAGGTGGAAGCGCTGGCTGGAGGGGAAGTAGATGGTGCGCAGCCCGGCGGCGCGCCCGCCTACCACATCGCTGGCTGGATCATCGCCCACGTACACGGCCGTTTCTGCCCGCATCCCCAACGCATCCAGCACGTGTAAAAACGGATCGGCGTTGGGCTTCCATTTGTTCACATCGGCCGAAAACACGGTAGCATCGAACTGGTCCAGCAGGCCAAAGCGGGCCATGTCGGCCTGGTGCATCGTGCCGGGGAACATCGTGTTGGAGACCAATCCCACTTTGTAGCCCGCAGCTTTAACGGCCGTTACCGCCGCCACCGCCCCCTCGATCACCAACGCCTGCTGCTGGATCGCTTCGCCATACGCCTGCGCCGCCGCCAGCAGATCGCCCTCGGTAAAGTGATTGATGCCTACCTCGGCCCAGGCGGCGGCCAGCAGCCCGTGGACCTGTAAATTGGCCTCCCGCTGCGTGGCGGCGCGCCACATGCGGGGCAAGTGGCTGAACCCGGCCTGGCAAAACAGTTCAAAAGGGGGGAGGGAACGGCCGTTCCCTGCCAATGCCCCATAAGCCGCCAAAAAACCCGGCGTTTCCAGCTCCGGCCAGGTGGCATACGTCCCGGCATACTCAATAAGCGTGCCACCCAAATCAAAAACCACAGTCTCAACAGCCAAAACAAACTCCTTTGGGAATCTCTCCACGCCAAAGGGTAAGTTTAGCAAAAGTCGGGGTTTTTCGGTATTGAAATTGCCTGTTCAATATGGTAATATGCTCAAACATCTAATTAATTTGATTTATTGGATCATTTGGATGATAAAGCTGTGTTTCCCACGCAATTCAGCAGCAGATCTCCCGCCCGGCGGCACTCGTTTGGCTGGTTACGGCCGTTTCCCCCATGCACCTCAATAAACTAGACTCCACCTTCCTGCGTTACCTGGTAGACAGCAAGGTCGCCCCCGGTGAACGACTGCCCACCCTCAACCAGATTGGCAAAGAGCTTGGCGTTAGCGTCGGCAAGCTGCGCGAGCAGCTGGAGATTGCCCGCGGCTTGGGGCTGGTTTCCGTGCGGCCGCGTGTGGGCATTGTGCGGGAACCGTTTGATTTTTCCCAGGCGGTGTTGGCAGGGGTGCTCTTTGGTCTGGGCACCGGCGAGGCGCAGTTTAAGCAGTTCAGCGATTTGCGGCAGGCGATTGAGATCGATTTTTGGGAAACGGCCGTACGTGGTCTGACCCCTGAAGACAAAGCGTATTTGCAGCTGCTGGTGGCAAAGGCCTGGGCCAAACTAAAAGGCAACCCCATTCACGTCCCCAACGAAGAACATCGCCAGCTGCACCTGGCTATCTTTTGTCGCCTGGAAAACCCGTTTGTCCAGGGCATGCTTGCCGCCTACTGGGATGCCTACGAGGCTAGCGAGCTGACGCGCTTTTCGCCCTACGACTACTGGCTGGAGGTGTGGGAATACCACGAAAAGATCGTCGAAGCCATTGTGCGGGATGATTATGCCGGGGGTTTAGAGTTGTTAAACGCCCATTTTGGCCTGCTGCCCGAACGGGCTGCCGGTGACAATGGATCGGGCCCCGGCCAGTGACAAAAAACATTTCTTTAAGCATTTTGTTAATCGGGGCACGGTATGGTGGCCTAGGGGTGCCCAAGGTCAGAGGAGGTTTGACCGATGAGTTTGAAAGAAGAGCTAATGAATGAGCAGGTGTCCCATCTCGATTTATCGGGATTTTGCGAGATTGCCAGCGGTACGGCCGTACGTCAGGCTCTCGCCGCCATGCGGCAAAACAAAACCAACGTGTGCCTGATTACCACCAACAACACGCTGCAAGGCATCCTCACCGAGCGCGACGTGCTGACCAAAGTGGCCACCACGCCCGAACGGCTGGATGCACCCGTTGACGACATCATGACCGCCAATCCCATCACCGTCACCCCAGACAGTTCCGCCGCTGATGCCCTGTGGCTGATGGATGATAAGAAGTTTCGCAACCTGCCCGTGGTGAGCCAGGAAGGCCAAATCCTGGGCAATATGACCCACCAGGCGGTCATCAGCTACCTGGCCGCGCGCTACCCTGTCGAAGTGCTCAACCGCCCGCCGCGCCCAGGCCAGTTCCCGCAGAAGCAAGAAGGCGGGTGATTTGGTTATCGGTGAACGGTAATCGGTTATCGGAAATAGTCACCGATTACCGTTCACTGATTACCGACCACGGATTACGGATTACCGAAATTCAGGAGAAACCATGAGTGAAGAAACACCCTTCAAAGAGCTAGATTCAATTGTTATTCGCTTTGCCGGGGATTCTGGGGATGGGATGCAGCTGACGGGCACCCAATTTACCAATACTTCGGCCGTTTTAGGCAACGACATCAGCACCATGCCCGACTTCCCCGCCGAGATTCGCGCCCCGGCAGGCACCCTGGCAGGTGTTAGCGGTTTCCAGGTGAACTTTTCCAACCGGGATATTCTCACGCCCGGCGACTCGCCCCAGGTGCTGGTGGCCATGAACCCCGCCGCCCTCAAGGCCAGCCTGCGCGATCTGGACCCCGGCGGCACCATCATCATCAACACCGACGCCTTCAGCCAGACCAACCTGCGCAAGGCTGGTTACGAGGAAAATCCGCTGGAAGATGGCTCCCTGCGCGGCTACCAGATCATCGAGGTGCCGCTCACCACCATGAACCGGGAAGCGCTCAAGGACATCGAGTCGGTTTCCACCAAGGACAAGGACCGCTCGCAGAACTTTTTTGCCCTGGGCATTGTGTTCTGGATGTTTGACCGGCCTATGGAAACCACGCTGGATTGGGTGCAGAAGAAGTTTGCCAGGCGGCCCGACCTCATCGAAGCCAATACAAAGGCGATGCAGGCGGGCTACTTTTTTGGCGATACGACCCGCACCTTCCAACAGCGCTATCGCGTGCGCCCGGCGCAGCTGCCACCCGGCACCTATCGCAAAGTAACGGGTAATGAAGCGATGGCTATGGGGCTGGTTACGGCCGCTCACAAAATGGGCAAACCACTCTTCTATGGCACCTATCCCATCACTCCCGCCAGCGACATTTTGCACGCTCTTGCCCCGCTGCGCCATTTTGACGTGCGCACCTTCCAGGCAGAGGACGAAATTGCCGCCATGGGCTCAATTATTGGCGCGGCCTTTGGCGGTGCGTTTGCCGTCACCGGCACCAGCGGCCCGGGCGTGGCCCTAAAAAGCGAAGGCATGGGCCTGGCCATCGCCCTGGAACTGCCGATGGTGATCATCAACGTGCAGCGCGGCGGCCCAAGCACCGGCCTGCCTACCAAAACCGAGCAGGCGGACTTGCTGCAGGCGCTGTTCGGCCGTAACGGCGAAAGCCCCATTGTGGTGATTGCCCCGCAAAGCCCGGCCGACTGTTTCAACATCGCCATCGAGGCAGCCCGGCTGGCAGTGCGGGCTACCACACCGGTCATGATTTTGTCCGACGGCTTCCTGGCCAACAGCTCCGAGCCGTGGCTGGTGCCCAACCCGGACGATATCGCGCCGATTCCCGTGGTGCATCCGGCGGCGAAACACAACGGCAGTGAAGAACCCTTCCTGCCCTACCGGCGTGATGAGGAAACGCTGGCGCGCCCCTGGGCCATTCCGGGTACGGCCGGTTTGGAACACCGCATCGGCGGCCTGAGCAAAGCACCTGTCACCGGTAACGTCTCCTATGAACCGGCCCACCACCAGCAGATGGTATCTGAGCGGGCCGAGAAGATTGCCCGCCTGGCGGACTTTTTGCCGGAGCAGGAGGTGTTTGGTCCCAGCAGCGGTGACTTGCTGCTGCTGAGCTGGGGCGGCACGTTTGGCGCGGTACGTTCGGCCGTGACCCGGGCGCAGGCAGACGGCCGTTCCGTAGCCCATGCCCATCTGCGTTACCTCAACCCGCTGCCGCGCAACCTGCGTGACATTTTAAGCCGCTACAAGCAGATCGTCGTGCCGGAACTGAATGGTGGTCAGCTGGCCTTTTTGCTGCGCGGCCGTTTTGCCCTGAACATTCAATCGTTCCCCAAGATGCATGCACGGCCGTTCAAAATCAGCGAAATAACCGACAAAATTGAGCAACTGGTATCGTAGAGACGTTGCATTGCGTACAGACGTTGCATTGCGTACAGACGTTGCATTGCAACGTCTCTACGAATACGTGGAGAAAAATGATGAGCATTCCTGTTACCCTAAACCGCAAAGATTTTGTCTCTGACCAGACCGTGCGCTGGTGCCCCGGCTGCGGCGACTACGCCATCCTGGCCTCGGTCCAGAAGACCCTGCCCGACATCGGCGTGCCCAAAGAAGACATCGTCTTCATCTCCGGCATTGGCTGCTCCAGCCGCTTTCCGTATTACATGAACACCTACGGCATCCACAGCATCCACGGCCGTGCCCCCACGCTGGCCACGGGGCTGGCCATTGCCAACCCAGAACTCAGCGTCTGGGTGGTCACCGGGGATGGCGATGGTCTGTCGATTGGTGGCAACCACCTGATTCACGCCATTCGCCGCAACGTCAACCTGAACATTTTGCTGTTCAACAACCGCATCTACGGCCTGACCAAAGGCCAGTATTCACCCACGTCGCGGCAGGGGGCCAAAACCAAGTCCTCGCCGATGGGTTCGCTGGAACAGCCGCTGAATCCCATCGCCCTGGCTATGGCTGCCGAAGCCACCTTCATTGCCCGCTCGATTGATGCCCACACCCAGCACCTGGGCGACACGCTGCTGGCCGCCTCGCAGCACAACGGCGTCTCCTTTGTGGAGATTTACCAGAACTGCGTCATCTTTAACCCGAACGAGTGGGTGGGGCTGGATGACCGTCGCGTGCGCGACGAAAACATCCTGTACCTGGAACATGGCAAGCCGATGATCTTTGGCAAGGACCTGGACAAAGGCATCCGCCTGAACGGCTTCCGGCCGGAGGTGGTACAGCTGGGTAACGGCGTCAGCGAAGCGGACCTGCTGGTGCACGACGAAACCTCGACGCAGCTGGCGTTTATCCTGGCCAGCATGGAATACCCCGAATTCCCCGCGCCGATGGGCGTGATTCGGCGGGTGCAGAAGCAAACGTACAGCGAAGGGTTGATGAACCAGATTGCCACGGCACAGCAGGCTAAGGGCGTGGGCGATTTGCGTACGCTGTACGAATCGGCCGATTTGTGGACGGTGACGGCCAAAGAGGAAAAACGGGTCAAATCCAAACAAACGGGCCGGTTATCGCTGGAAATGGACGAGGAGTATGTCGATGAGATGGATAAAGAGCCGGAACCGACGACGGCGATCCAGGATCATTTGATCGAGGACACCATTGCCGCGCTGGGACCCAAGCCGCCGATCACCATCGAGGCCTCGGCGTCGCTGGCCAAGGCCGTGCGCCAGATGAACACACACCGCATTGGCTGCCTGCTGGTGACGGACGCACACGACCGCCTGGTGGGGATCTTCACCGAAAAGGACGTGCTGCACCGGGTGGTGGGGCTGGTGGAAGATATGGAAACGGCCGTCATCGCCGATTACATGACGCCCGACCCCATTGCCCTCAAAGCCGACCTGCCCATCGCCCAGGCACTGCACGAGATGCACGTGCATGGTTTCCGCCATCTACCGTTAGTAGACGATGAACATCGACCCGAAGGTGTTGTATCTTTCCGCGATGTTGTTCATCATTTGAAGGAGACACTTGCCTAGTTCAGCCTAAACTGAACGAAGCAATTTTGGGCTCTTTGGAACTTGCGGGGTTGAGAGCCGTGAAACGTGAAACGTGATGCGTGACTAAGAGTAAATCACGTTTCACGTTTCACGCAACATGCAAAACCCCACGAAATTCGAAAGACCCTACAAGGCGTGAAAACTCATAGGTGTGATGCTTTCACGCTTATGAGTTTCTTTTTCCCAATTTGCTGAACCAAGGAGATTCGTTCGTATGGGAGTTTTAAAGATTGCACCAGAAGCGGCCGTAGAGGAACGGCCGTCTGTTGTCAACGATTTTTCTATTGTGGCTGCCACCGCCAACGGCACCGGCAGCCAGACCGCTAACCTGGCCATTTTGCGGGCGCTCTTCAAAATGGGCATTCCGGTCAATGGTAAAAACATTTTCCCCTCCAACATTCAAGGCCTGCCCACGTGGTACCACATCCGCGTCAGCCACGAAGGGTACGTCGCCCGGCGGCATACGTCTGAAGTGCTCATCGCCTTCAACGCTGCCACGGTCAACGAGGATATCCAGATTCTGCCGCCTGGCGGCATCTGCATCCACAACGAGGATTGGCGCTCGCTGCCGCAGCGGGACGACATCATCTACTACGGCATCCCGGTGAACCAGTTTGTGCGCGACACCGGAATGAAGGGCAAGCTGAAGGATTACATTGCCAACATGGTGTACGTGGGCGCGGTAGCCCAACTGCTGGAGATTCCCCTGCAAAAGATTGAGGAGGCGCTGGATTATCTGTTTAACGGCCGTCGCAAACTCATAGATTCCAATTTTGCCGTCGTCAAAGCCGCTTTCGAGTGGACGGCCGAAAACATCGACAAGCGCGATCCTTACCGTGTGGCCGAAATGAACGCCACCGAGGGCCAGATCATGATCACCGGCAACGAAGCCGGTGCCCTGGGCAGCGTCTACGGCGGCGCCACGTTTGTCGCCTGGTACCCCATCACCCCGTCCACCAGCTTTGTCGATGCCCTCAACGATTACCTGCCCAAGCTGCGCCGCGACCCGGAAACGGGCGAAAAAACCTATGCCGTGGTCCAGGCCGAGGATGAACTGGCGGCCATCGGCATGATCCTGGGCGCGGGCTGGGCCGGGGCACGGTCAGTTACCGCTACCTCTGGCCCGGGCATCTCGCTGATGGCCGAGTTTTCCGGGCTGGGCTACTTTGCCGAAATTCCGGCCGTTATTTGGGACGTGCAGCGCGTGGGGCCGAGTACCGGCCTGCCCACCCGCACCGGCCAGGGCGATGTGATTTCTACCTACTACCTGGGCCATGGCGACACCAAAAACGTCATCCTGCTGCCCGCCACCGTGCGCGAATGTTTCGACTTCGGCACCACTTCCTTCAACCTGGCCGAGCAGCTGCAAACCCCCGTGTTTGTGCTGAGTGACCTGGACCTGGGGATGAACAACTGGATGTCCGAGCCGTTTGAGTACCCGGCGGAACCCATCAACCGGGGCAAAGTGCTGACGGCGCAGGATGTGCAGGAAAAAGGGTTTGCCCGCTACCTGGACATCGACGGGGATGGCGTGGGCTACCGCACGCTGCCCGGCAACGAACATCCGCTGGGTGCCTGGTTTGCCCGCGGTACCGGCCACAATGAAAAAGCGGTCTACAGCGAACGGTCCGAGGATTGGGTGAAAAACATGGCCCGCTTGCAGCGCAAGTTTGATACGGCGCGACAGTTGGTGCCTGCCCCGATGGTGGATGTGGTAGACGACGCCAATATCGGCATTATTGCCTATGGCACCACCAAGTTTGCCATCGACGAGGCGCGCGATCGCCTGGCGGCCAACGGCCTGCCGACCAGCTTCCTGCGGCTGCGGGCGCTGCCGGTGAATGACACCGTCAAAGAATTTGTGGCGCAGCATGACCGCGTATACGTGGTGGAGCTGAACCGCGATGGGCAGATGCACAACATTTTGCAAACTGAGATGCCGGAACTGGCTACCAAAATGCATTCGCTGGCATACCTGGACGGGATGCCGCTGACGGCGCGCTGGGTGGTTGAGGCTGTTTTGGCGCGTGAAGGAAAATAACAATGGATAGTAGACGAACTGTAAACGTAAATTTAGTCGGTCTGTCGAAAGCAGACTACAATGGCTCGCCTTCAACGTTATGTCAAGGATGTGGCCATAATTCGATTGCCAACCAGATTATTCAGGTAGCGTATGAGCTGAACATCGAGCCGCATGAAGTGATCAAGCTGAGCGGCATTGGCTGCTCCAGCAAATCCCCGGCCTACTTTTTGGGGCGGTCGCACGGGTTTAACTCCCTGCACGGCCGTATGCCCTCCATTGCCACCGGGGCGCTCATGGCGAACCACACGCTGCGGGCCATCGGCGTCAGCGGCGACGGCGACACGGCCAGCATCGGCATGGGCCAGTTTAAGCACATGATGCGGCGCAACGTGCGCATGGTGTACATCGTGGAGAACAACGGCGTGTATGGCCTGACCAAAGGGCAGTTTTCCGCCACGGCCGATGAGGGCCAGGAGCTGAAATATGCCGGGTCGAACGATCTGCCGCCCATCGACATTTGCATGGAAGCGATCATGGCGGGCTGTGGTTTTGTGGCCCGCTCGTTTTCGGGCGACGCCAAGCAGGTGCGGGAACTGTTGAAAGCGGCGCTGAGCCATCGGGGTACGGCCGTTCTAGACATCATCAGCCCGTGCGTGGCGTTTAACAACCACGACAGCTCCACCAAGAGCTACACCTACGGCAAGGACCACGAAGAGCAGCTGCACGACATCGGTTGGGTGGCGCCGCAGGAAGAGATCGTGATTGATGAATACGCGCCGGGTGAGATGAAGGTCGTGGACATGCACGATGGTTCCCACATTCAGCTGCGCAAGTTGGACGAGGATTACGATCCGACGGACAAGATGGGTGCGCTGCACCGCCTGATGTGGGCCCAGGAAAAGCAGGAGTTCATCACCGGCCTGATCTACTACGATGGCCACCGGGAAAATCTGGCGGAGGCCAGCCATTTACCCGCTGCGGGTCTGGCCAGCGTGCCTGCGGCGAAGTTACGGCCGTCGGCCGCCTCGCTGCAAGAGATTATGGCGGGTTTGTTGTAGTTGAAGTTTTGATTTTTGTAGGGAACGGCCGTTTGCATTCCGCAAACGGCCGTTTTTGTTTCAAGCCTGGCAGTTCAGCGAAGCCCAGTCAGGTAAAATCCAATTATTCACGCAAAGACGCAAAGGCATAAAAAAAGTCCTTTGCGTCTTTGCGTGAAATCAATTTATAGTCTCAAAGCGGCAATTCTCCGTTGACAGAAACGGCCGTTCTGCGTAGTCTAGTGTTCCGCCAAACTGAATTTGTGGGGTACTGGGTATGAGCGGAACACTTAAACCGAAGCAGTTTTCGCCGAAACAGCCCCACAAAATTAGATTGCTTCGGTACTAGGCGTTGATGAGCGAAAAACGTGTCCCCACCCTGACTGATCCCACCGGCCGCACCCACAATTTAGCCGGGGCGACGACGATGATTGGTCGCGCCGTGGAAAATGAGATTGTGGTCAGCAGCCAGCGCATTTCGCGAGAGCACGCCTGCATTCGCCGCGAAGGGTGGCGTGTCATTTTGGAAGATGTGGGCAGCACCAACGGCACCTTTCTCAACGACCAGCGTATTTTGGAGCCAGTCCAACTGCGCGACGGGGATCACATCAAGGTGGGCGACGTGCTGTTTGTCTTCCATGACCCAGAAGTGACGTACCAGGATACGGTGCTGCCAGAGCTGGAAATGGACATTCCTGCGGGCATTGTGCGGATCAACCGCCAGCCTGTCGACCTGGCCCCCAAAGAGTTTGAGCTGCTGGCGTACCTCTTTTCCCAGCCGAACCTGGTTTGCTCGAAAGATGCGATTGGAACGGCCGTCTGGCCCGAATATCAGGGCGGCGTGTTTGATTACCAGATCGAAAACCTGGTCCGCCGCCTGCGCCTGAAGCTGGAGTCCGATCCCCAAAATCCCCAGCTCCTCCTCACCGTACGCGGCCGCGGCTACAAGCTGGTTTTGTAGCTGGTTCAAATTTTTAGCCGCGAATTTCGCGAATGAGCGCGAAACAAAATAGTAGGAGGCTTGGCGGTTTGGGTACGGCCGTTCACCCCTTCACCCTTTCACCCTTTCACCCCCTCACCTTGATAGCCAACTGTTAGCTACCCGATAGGCAACGTTCCTCCCTGTTTCGTTACACTGCCTGCATACATTTTTGCACTATCTTTGTACCTTTGTTTGTTATTCCCGCGAAGGCGGGAATCCACTGGTGTCAGCAAAAGATGGATACCCGCCTGCGCGGGTATGACAGGCTTTCTGGTGTGGTCGAAGCCGGCGAAGATCGTGTTTTATTGAACAGGTGGAGGTAATGATGAAACAAGAAACGGTAAGCCAACATGAAGCGACGCGCAGTTTGTCCTGGCTGGACATGGGTGGGCTGACGCTGCTGGCAGTGGGATTGGTGTTTATGGCGGTGAATCTGCTAGGGGTGCGGCATCTGGAAAATTGGTGGAGCGGGTTTATTCTGCTGCCGGGCCTTTTGCTGCTGGGGGTGGGACGGACGATGTGGGGGCGGAACGGCCGTACCCACATCCTTCCCCGCCTCAGCACCGGCCTGGGCCTGGTCATCACCACCGTGGCGGCCATGTTTGCTCTGAACCTGGACTGGAACGTCTGGTGGCCGTTGATGATTGTGGTGCCCGGCGTGGCCTGTTGGCTGGTGGGTGGGGCGAAGTATGGCGTGGGGGTAACGGCCGTTCTGCGTTTTCACCGCTGGCTGGCTGCTGCCATGCTCTGGCTGGGCTTTACCTTCCTGGCCGATCAGTTGAACATGATTGATTTGCCGGCGCTGTTTGGCGACTTTCACTGGTGGGGTTTCATCATTTTGCTCTCCGGCATCGGGGCCTTTTTTGAGGGCTGGCGCGTCCTGCGCCAATCCGCCTGGGCCTCCACGCTTTTGCTCATGACGGCCGTCTGGATTGTGAGCAGCGGCCTGATGGAATTACTTGCTCCAAACTGGCTTTCGTGGGAAGGTATGGTGGGTGTCGGTCTGATTGGCACCGGGCTGCTGACGCGTGGCTGGCTGTTCCTCCGGCCCGGCGCGCCCACAGATGCGTAATACATCCAAATGAATGGGCCGCGGATGAACGTGGAGGACGCGGATCAAATAAAAATCAGCGCTCGTCCGCGTTCATCCGCGTCCAATTGGCTGCAAAAAGTAGAAGGGAAAACAATGTTTCGGTCATCGCTGACGGGGCAGAATTTAGGCAAATATCGTGTGTTGGAACCGCTGGGCAGCGGTGGCATGGCCCGCGTGTATCGCGGCTACCATCCCCAGCTGGACCGCTTCGTGGCCATCAAAGTGCTGCGCTCCGACCTGGTGGACGACGAGCTGTTTTTGACCCGCTTTCGGCGCGAGGCGCAATCTGTGGCGGCGTTGCGCCATCCCAACATCATCCAGGTGTTCGATTTTGACGTGGCCGAAGACGTCTACTTCATGGTGATGGAGCTGCTGGACGGGGACACGCTACACACGCGCCTCAACGATTACCGGGTGCGGGACGAGCCGATGCCCTGGGGCGAAATCGTGCGCATCATGCTCGATGTGCTTGACGGGCTGAGCTACGCCCACCAGGAAGGCATGATTCATCGTGACATCAAACCGGCCAACATTTTGCTGACGCGGCGCGGCCAGGCGGTGCTGGCCGATTTTGGCATTGCCCAAATTGTGGGCGGCACGCGGCACACCGTCTCTGGGGCGCTGCTGGGCACGCTCAACTACATGGCCCCGGAGCAGGGTCTGGAAGGCGTCAGCGACGTGCGCAGCGATTTGTATTCGCTGGGCGTGGTGCTGTACGAGATGCTCACCCGCCGCCCGCCGTTTGACGCCGACACGCCTCTGGCCATTTTGCTTAAACACGTCAATGATCCGTTGCCCTTGCCATCGGAGCTGAACCCGGAGGTGCCTGTGCCACTGGAGCGCATTGTGCTGAAAGCGCTGGCCAAGGAACGTGACGGCCGTTTCCAATCCGCACCCCAAATGGCCGAAGCCCTCAAAACGGCCGCGGCCGAAGCCCACATCGACCTGCCCCCACGCATTTCCCTGCCGCTCTCCTTTTCCACCAGCGAAGCCCCCGCCGATTCGGTGGCCGTTTTTTCTGGTACCGCCCGGCAAAAGCTGGCCAATGTGGAGTTTGCGGCGCAGGATACGGCCGTTACCAGCCAGCCGTCCGTTACTGCCGCGTTGGCTGCCCTCAAAGCGCAGGAACCGTCGGTGGTAGATGCGGTGGGGGAAACGGCCGTTGCCATCGAGAAAAGGCCCTCAGCCTGGCCTGCGGTCGTGCGCAGTGTGGGATTGTTGGTGTTGGTGCATGCGGTGGTGGTGATGTTTTCCGGGACGGCCGGGGCTGGCTGGTTTTTCCGCAGCGGCTGGCCCATTGAACTAATGCTGGTTGCCGTGTTTTTTGGCCAGTTGATGCTCAGCCGGGGAACGCCCTGGCTGTTGATTCCCGGCGGCTTGCTGCTGGGGGAAGGCATTTTGTTGGGCTATTTTGCGCTCTCCGCCCGCTGGGAGGACTGGTTATTTTTGTGGCCGCTGCAGGTGTTCCTCGTCTTTGGTGTGCTGTGGTTTACCATTTCGCGGGCTGCTTCAGCGACGGAGTCGCAGGCATTGGCGGTTTTGTGGGGGCGCCAGCTGCTAAGGCTAACCTATGCGGTGATTGTTTTGTTTGGGGCGGCTGTTGCTCTATTAAACTGGTGGCTGGCCTAAACCTAACCGGGCGAATGATAGCTGGAAGTTAGCTAACCGATAGGCGATGATACGGCCGTTCCTCTACACTCCTTCCTATAAACAAAACTTCAAATTCGTTTGAGCCACAGAGAAAAAGAGAAGCCTGAGAAAAAATATCTTCTCAAACGCCTCTGTGCCCTCTGTGGCTAATATTCTGAAGGAGCAATCTCATGAAAAAAAGACAGGTAAATTACGGTGGTGCGATTCTTATTTTGCTGGGCAGCGTGGCGCTGCTGAACGGCACCATTGCCCCGCTGTTTGGCTGGAGCTTTGGCCTCTGGCGCTTTTGGCCGCTGCTGGTGGGCGTGCTTGGCTTAAGCTTTATCGCCGCCCCGGTTTTATTCCCCCGGCAGCGCGGCTTGCGGGCCTTGTTCATTCCGGGATTTCCCATTTTGGTAGTAAGTTCCCTGCTGCTGCTGGGCAGTCTGTTCAATATTTGGAGCATTTGGGGCTATCTCTGGCCCTTGATCATCATTGGGCTGGCGGTAGGGTTTTTGGTTTCGGCCGTTTTTATGCACAACATCTGGCTGATGATTCCGGCTATTATCGTGGGCGTGAATGGGTTGATCTTCCAATTTTGTGCCGTGACGGGGCTGTGGGATTTGTGGGCTATTTTGTGGGTGCTGGAACCGCTTTCCGTTGGCCTGGCCTTACTGGTGGCCAGCGCCGGGGTACGCCCCAAAATGGTTTGGGCGGGCCTGATCGTGTGCCTGGTGTCGGTGGGGCTGTTTGGCGTGATGAGCCTGATTTTGTCCGGTTGGGTGAGCATGGTGGGGGCGCTGCTGCTAATTATGGCGGGCATTGGTTTTCTGCTGCACGGCCGTACTCCTGTGCTGCTCAAGGAAAAGAGCCCAGACGAAAAAATGATTGATGGGTTGAAGTTTTAGCTGATTTCGACGGAACGGCCGGCCCCGCAGGGCGGCCGTTTTTTATTCCCAATTCCGCACCTTATACTGACAAATGCCTAATTTGTCACCCCGTCACCCCGTCACCTTGTCTTGCATATGTTCCAGAATCCTTTTCCACCCCTCAGACAGGGCAGTCAGAGCCAGCATTTGCCGCACCAACTCCTTGTCTGGCGTGCCTAAGGTGTGTTCGTTGATGAGCTGGATGGTGAACTGGGGATGCGGCCGTTCCACCAGCTTGAGTTCATCCCCCACCTGCACCATGCCCGGTGTGAGCACCCGCAGGTAAAAGCCGGTGCGCCGGGTGGCCATCACTTCCTTAAAGAAGTTAGGCAGCTTGAGCTTACGTTCCTGCTTGGTGCAGGGGTAGCGGGGCGCACTCACCTGCACCGTGGCCTCGCCCACCTGGAAGATATCGCCCACGGCCACGTCGGCTTCGGTGGCATTGGTCAACGTCCAATTTTCTCCGACGCTGCCCGGGCCAAGGCGTGTTTCTGCGCTGTCCAGCTGGTAGAAGCTGTTCCAAAAGTCGTAGTGGGCCAGGGGATGGCAGCACACGGCCTGGTCGCGCGAGCCGTGATGTTTGGTGTCGGCGACCTGGTCACCGGCCAGGCCGCGCTGCTGGAGGTAAACCGGCTCGGCCACTGGCGTACGAAAGATGGCGGAACGCCACGTGCCGCGATCATCGGTTAAGGTCTGGGGCTGCCCCACAAGCTGAGTGTGAATCATGATCATGGTGCTTACTCCTTATTAGCCGTCACATTGTAGCCAAAAGAAAGGGCAAAGGGCAAAAAACGGCCGCTTCCCTGGGAAGCGGCCGTTTTTCATAACAGGAGAAAACCAAAAGTTTGTTACATCGGGGTGTTCCGTGGGGCGGATACGATAAAAGATCCTTTGAGCACGGAAAACCCGGAAATGGCGTCCATCTGCTCAAGCAGGCAGAGAATTTGTTCGCGGGCGCCGCTGATCGTCAAGTTGAGGACCACATCCTCCTGACAGCTGTTGGTTGGAGCGGCCGTTGTAGGTTGACTCTCTTTTTGCATGATGATGTGTAGCTCCCCGAAAATAGCTTTTGAGAGCCAGGAATTCCAATGCGTCGCTTACCTTTTCCCGGACTCTCCAACCAATACAGTTGCGTCAGGTCATACAATTTTGGTTGGACGATAAAGTGTTTTAGACGGCCGTTACCAATACAGTGTGATGAACAAAGCGCCATAAAAAATGAATGTGATTCTCGAAAAATCAAGGCGTTAGCGTGAGGCTAGAATTCGAGAATCACAAAAATAAAAGTAAAACAGAGCGAGGTATGACGATGGTACAGTTTTACTTTTATAAAACAGAACCCGCGATTCTTAATTTAACAAAACAATAAAGATTGGCTCTGCTGCAGTGCTTTGTTCTCATGGAGCAGCTTAGATGATTGTTGATAGAAAGTGAATGCTGATCCGTTCTCATGAGATGCCTACAGCATAGAAGAAACAACAAACGATGCCAATTACAAAAAAGTCATATACCGGAATTCCTATTGGCGAGTCGATAAACTAGAGAATTTGCTCTGGTTACGCTAAAATCGTTCCCCGAGGAGGAAAAGGACATTATGCAGAAAAGCTTTTTTGACGAACCAGGCAAGCAGTACAGTTCTTTGGCTGAACTAATCGACGCCATGATGGCCATGGACGATGATCCGCTGGCCGATGCTGGGACCAACGTGGTGATTTGCCGGGGCAATCCGCGGGCCAAACTGATGATCGTGGGTGAAGCGCCAGGACCGCAGGAAAACATTCAGGGCAAACCGTTTGTGGGCAAGTCGGGCCAGCTCCTGGACCAGATTTTGCAGGCCGTGAAGTTCGACACGGAAAAAGACGTGTTTATCAGCAACTCGGTTTTCCGCATGCCGCCGGGGGATGGGGGTAAAAACTTCCGTAAGCCCACCAACGAGGAAATTGAGTATTACAGGCCCTACGTCCTGGAGATTATTCGCCTGGTGGATCCCAGAATCTTGCTGCTGACCGGCAACGTGGCGACCCAATCGTTGTTGGGTCTGACGGGCATTACCCGGCTGCGCGGGCAGTGGCATGAGCTGAACGGCCGTAAAGTCATGCCCATCTTCCACCCCTCGTACCTGCTGCGCAACCAAAGCCGCCAGCCGGGCAGCCCCAAGTCGCTCATGTGGCAAGACATCCAGGAAGTGCGCCGCGTGTACGATTCGCTGGTGGAGTAGTTCCTGCATGACCCATTCTGAAAAGGCTGCCTTGCGCGGTGAACCCGGCTACGTGTGGCGCTCCGGCCAGGAACGCCGCCTGCGTATGATCCAGCAGTGGATTGATCTGACTAACGCGGTGATTTTGGACAACGGCTGCGGCCTGGGCACCTACCTGGAGGCGTTTACCCCGTTTACACTGCACCGTTTTGGCCTGGAGCTGGAGCTGGATCGCGCCCAAAAAGCATTGGCCGTGTCCACCGGCATTGTTCAGGCAATGGGTGAAAAGCTGCCGTTTGCCAGCCACAGCTTCGATTTTGTCTTCAGCAACGAGGTGATTGAGCACGTAGCCGATGACCGGCTGGCGCTGGCGGAAATGGTGCGGGTGACGAAGGAGAACGGCCGTATCCTCATCTTTTGCCCCAACCGCTGGTACCCGGTAGAACAGCATGGCATTTACTGGCGGGGGCAGTACAAATTTGGCAACATCCCCCTGGTGAACTACCTGCCCACCCCAGTGCGCAACCGGCTGGCACCACACGTGCGCACCTACACCAAACGCAGTCTGCTGGATTTATGCCGCGGTTTGCCGGTGAAGGTCGTGCATCACGGCCGTATTTTTGGTGGGTATGACAATATTGAAAGAAGGTGGCCGGGATTCGGCCGTTTCATCAAAAACACTCTCTACGCCGCCGAAAAGACGCCTTTTGCTGTTTTGGGCATTTCCCATTTACTGGTCCTGGAAAAGCTAAGTTTGGGCGAGGAGTCGGGATAAGTCGCGCGGCGTTTTGCCCAGGGCAAACAGTCCTCGAATGAGTAAATCAAGTGAGACTGAGGGATCGCCAGCTTCCATTTTGGCCACGCGTGACTGACTGGACTTCAGAAGACGAGCCAGTTCTTCCTGGGTTAGTTGGTTATTCTGCCGCTCGGCCCGCAGATTTTGGGCGAGGGTAAGCTTTAGCTCAATATAGGCTGCCTCTTCTGGGGTCAGTTCAAGAAAATCCTCGGCATTTCCTACAGACCAACCCGCTTTGGCTAACCTTTCCTGCTTTTCTTTATCCATTTTTGCTCTCTTGGTCAAATTGCATCATAAAGCTTGAGGCGTCGCTGACAGGTTTCGACCACTTTTTTCGGTGTTTGGTTCGTTTTCTTCTGAAAGACTTCCAAAATTATAATGGCGTCCTCGTCGATTCGATAAACAATGCGCCAGGTACCCTGGCTGTCGTTGATGCGCAGCTCATGGCATCTGAGTCCAATCGAAGGCATTGGTCTGGAATGGGGCAGACCCAATTTTGCAGCTTGCGCAACAAAAAGCCCGCCTCAAGCCGTGCAGAAGCCGTAAAAGGCGGTGTCTTGATCTCGCCATGTAACCAAACCAATGGCTTTTCGAGAGGAACCATATGCTCAATAGTATGTCATATTTGACATGAAATCAAGTGCCAAATTTCAAAAGAGGCAAATAACCTTCGCCCTTCGCTCTTTCTGCGGTGAATCAAACAAAAAAGGGTGGACTGGTGACAATGTAGCGGTCGAAGTTGCCCAACGGCCGATCGCTCATGAACATTGCCATGAAGACGTCCATTTTGAAGTTGCGGGAGAGCAGGTAGGTAACGGCCGTTTCGTTCACCATCGGCACCTCCACGCCAAACTCGTTTCGCCCGGCGGCGTGGGCAGCGCTTTCGGCGTGGGCCAGCACCGCCGGGAAATCAGCGGCGTCGAGCAGGGCAAAAGGGCCGTTGTTGTGGCCCAGATAGCCGTAGCCTGCGGGACGGCCGTCCCGGACGTACAAAACGCCCTCCCGGTTGGCCAAAAACCACGCATGATCCGCATCCCGGCGAAAGCCAATCACGTTTTTGTCAATGTCGGCCAGGGTGGCCATTGTTTCTTCGGTGTTCTCCAGAGGGACAAACGCCAGATCAGAAGCGACGGAAACTTGCTCCGACTGGCGGCCAAAGAAGTAGATGGGAAAGCGCGGAAATACGCCAGATTTTAGATACAGCGCCTGGGCTCTGAAGTCCGAAGTGGCGATGATGATTCGATGTTCGGCGCCAGCTTCTGGAAAGGCGCGTTCGATGAGCTGGCGCCCCAGGCCGCTGGATTGGGTGCCGGGCTTGACAAAAAGCTCCGTCAGCTCCCGCACGCCGTCGCGCAAAGTAGAACGGGCAAAGCCCACCACTTCCTCGTTTATTTTGGCCAGCCAGAAATGCTCGGCGGTGTGGGTGAGGTGCTCGTAAAGCGGCCGTCTGATGTGCCACAACTTCTCTAACTTCTGCTCATCGCCCCAGCTGGTGGCCCCGGCAAAGCCCAAACGGCCAACGAGATCCGCCAGGGTTTCTTCAAAAAGCGTATAGGCTTCGTAATTGTCGCTTATTTTGCCTTGTTCGTAAGTCACAGACACACTCATGTTTGTTTCTCCGTGGAGGTTTAGTCAGGTGCTATGAACGTGTAATTGTAACGGCCATATCCACTACAGGTAAGGTGCAAAAGTCAGGTTTGCTTTCCAACGATAAGCTGTTCGCCCCTATTGAGTGCTGCATGGATCACAGTGTACGTCTGCCAGAGGGTTTCCATCAATAAGTGCCTGGACCCAGTTGACCAGGGCAACCCCATTAACCTGCATTGAGTAAAACTCCTCGCCGCTCAGGATGGTGTGATTATCGCCAGGTGCCGTATAGCTGTGCTGGAGCGCACCAGCGCTTTCTATCAGCGTCTCATTGGCGTCGATCGATGCGATAAGGTTGGAAGCATCCAGTTCAAGTAAGGTCAAATAACTTGCCTGAACTTCATCAAAGGCATAATCGAACCGAGCCAACGTTATCTCAGGGTCGTGCCCCTTGGTCTGGACCCAAAACATGGGAATACTCCATTCTTGGGTTGGCAGATCTTCATTCACTTCCCAGTCGGGTATGGTCGCGAAAGCTCCCCACAGCTCCAGGAGTCTGTTGTTTAGCTCTGGGTCCCCTGGATAAGCTCCAGAGCTGTCGGCCAGAACAGTGATCTGTGCCTCTGGAAGCGCATCGGACACCAAACCGCCATACATAGGTGCAGCTACCGATCCGGCACTGGCGCCCATTACAACAACCTGGTCGGCGTTGGGAAAATTCTCGGCCAGATAGGCGAGGGCAGTTGTGCCGTTTGCAAATCCGTTGTGCAGGACGGTTAGCCCTGGCGTGTATTCTTGCGTACGATTGCCCAGGTGCAAATCGCCGGTGCAGTATGACACGTAAACAAACGAGTAGTCAGAAAACGGGTTACCAGGATGTGAGAGAGCAAGAATGCCATTCCGAAACACCGGATTATCGCCGTCGGTGACATTCCATTCGTATGTTGTTGAGTCGCCATGTGTGAAAGCGCAGGTCGTCGCGTCCCAGCAGGCACCGCCACCCGCCAGGAAAAGTACCACCTTTGTCGGATCTGCCGGACGGGTCCAAAAGGCATATTCACTGCCATCGGCACACTTACTTGTATTGCCAGGCAGAACCTTTTCCCATTCTGAACTGTCCGGATCAACACCGTTTACCTGGGTAAGGCCAGGAGCCTGAGGCATTAGTGCCGCACATGCTTCCCTGGCTGCTTTAAATTCGGCCGAGTTCACATCAATGCCGGTGCCTATCAGGTTTATTCCGTCGTCGGTTGGGTCGGGATAGGTGGGCAGCCCATTGGCCTGCATGCATTTGGCTAGAGCTAACAGCCCTTCATAATCCGCCAGGTTGGCAACGGCCGTTGCCGTGGGTGCATCCTCTGGCAAAATGGATGATCGAATCTGCGGAAAAGCCAGCATAACCCCACCGACAATAACGATGAAAATGAGCAAGATTGAAACTTTCCTCAACATATTTCTGTTCCTGTTTTTTGCAAACCACCGAAAACATTTTGAAAAACGAACAGAGATTTCTCTGTGGTTTGCTATTCGAACTTGAGCCCAATAGTAACAAATAAACGTGTACAAAATGTGTAAAGCTCAAGTTTGGGCCTGATAAAAACAAGTAAGGGCTGAAAGTCTCTTATCCACGCTTAGGCTAAAAAGTGAGCATCGCGTTGGCTTAAGCTGGATGGTTTGACATAAATAAATTCTACCAGGCATTATTTTTACCAATCTTAGTAGGGCCAATCGGCTTGTATTGCCTCATCCGCCGGATTAAAATCATAAAGAAAGTAACGTAAACAGTTACTACCTCTTCTGTGATGAAGGTCACAAAGAAGTCAGTAAACCAAAATAGTGGAGGTTAAGATGACCGAAAACGGGAACACCAAGCAGAATGGACACAGCGAGGTTGGCAGCTTTAAGGTAAAGGCTGGCCTGGCTCAGATGTTAAAAGGCGGCGTGATCATGGACGTGGTGACACCGGAACAGGCTGTTATTGCGGAAGAGGCTGGCGCCTGTGCCGTCATGGCCCTGGAACGTGTTCCGGCCGACATTCGCAAAGATGGCGGCGTGTCCCGCATGTCCGACCCCGGCATGATCAAGGAGATTATTGCCGCGGTGAGCATCCCGGTGATGGCCAAAGCGCGTATCGGCCATTTTGTGGAAGCCCAAATTTTGGAGGCCATTGGCGTGGATTACGTGGACGAAAGCGAAGTACTCACGCCCGCCGACGAAGAGCATCACATCAATAAGCACAACTTCAGAATCCCCTTTGTATGCGGCTGCCGCAACCTGGGTGAGGCGCTGCGCCGCATCGGTGAAGGTGCGGCGATGATTCGCACCAAGGGGGAAGCGGGCACCGGCGACGTGGTCGAGGCCGTACGCCACGCCCGCACCGTGCTCGGCGAAATCCGCCGCCTGCAGCTCATGCCCGACGAAGAGTTGATGACCTACGCCAAAAACATCGGTGCGCCGTATGCGCTGGTGAAGGAAACCAAGGAACTCGGCCGTCTGCCGGTGGTGAACTTTGCTGCTGGCGGCATTGCCACCCCTGCCGACGCGGCTTTGATGATGCAAATTGGCGTGGATGGTGTGTTTGTTGGCTCGGGCATCTTCAAGAGCGGCAACCCGGCTGAGCGGGCCAAGGCCATTGTGGAAGCGACTACCCATTTCAATAATCCCGAGATTCTGGCCAAAGTCAGTGAAAACCTGGGCGAGCCGATGGTGGGGATCAACGTGAGCAGCCTGCCAGAGAGCGAGCATCTGGCGACACGCGGCTGGTAGTTGTGACGGGGTGAAAGGTTGACAAGGTGAAGGGGTGACAGGGTGAAGGGGTGACAGGGTGAAGGGGTGATTGTAGCTGCGGATTCTTTCCGCGCTTCTCGCAGCGTGTTAAGAAAGCGTGGCTATAGGATGAACGAGATGGATGTACGTGAACTAGACCCGGAGCGGGACATGGTGGAGTGGCTGCGGCTGCGGCAGGGGCTGTTTGACGACAGCACGGACGAAGAGCACCGGCAGGAGATGGCCGAAATTTTGGCCGAGGAAGTGGGCTGTGTGCTGGTGGCGGAACGGCCGTCTTCCCCCCATCTCGCCGGTTACGTCTTTGTCGGTACGCGCAAATACGCCGAGGGCTGTACCACTTCCCCCGTGGCCTACCTGGAAGAGTGGTTTGTTGATGCCGATGTGCGCCGCCAGGGCGTGGGCAAAGCCCTCATCACTGCCGCCGAAGCCTGGGCACGGCAAAATGGCCTCACCGAAATCGCCTCCGACACCACCATCGACAACAACATCAGCCTGGCCAGCCACCTGGCCCTCGGCTTCACCGAAGTCGAACGGCAAATCAACTTTATCAAGAAACTGGATTAGCCACCCATTTTCCCGGAAACTGGCTCAAGTAACCTTACTTGGTTCGGATCAGTTTCCGGGAAAATCAACGGCAAAACAACTATGAAAATTGGCGTTTTGGCGCTGCAGGGCGCCTTCATTGAACATATCAACATGCTAAAATCGCTGGGAGTGGAGGCGGTGGAAGTGCGCCTGCCGGAGCAGCTGGCCGACCTCGATGGCCTGATTATTCCCGGCGGGGAAAGCACCACCATTGGCAAGCTGGCGCGCCGCTTTGGGTTGATGGAGCCGCTGCGCAGCTTTGCCCAGGCCAGACCGGTCTGGGGCACCTGCGCTGGGATGATCTTCCTGGCCAAGGAGATTACCAGCGGCACCGCTGGCCGTGATCAACCGCTGCTAGGGATGATGGACATTGAAGTGGCGCGGAATGCGTTTGGGCGGCAGGTGGATTCGTTTGAAACCGATTTGGAGGTGTTGGTGTTTGCCAATGGGGATAAACGGCCGTTTCCCGCCGTCTTCATTCGTGCCCCCCAGCTGATTGCCGCCAAGGGTAATGCCCACGTTATTGCTGAGCTGCCGGACGGAACGGCCGTGGCTGCCCAGCAAGGCCGCTGGCTCGTGACCTCCTTCCACCCCGAACTGACGGGAGACAGCCGTTTCCACGAATATTTTTTGTCGCTTGTGGCGCAAGAAAAACAGCAAAATCAGGAAAGTTCCACCGCGTGATGGATTGAAGAAGTTACATAACCCGCTACAATAGGGCAATGGAAGAACACCCTCGAACAATCACAGGACCATTCGGCCGTTTCACCCGGCAGGCGAATGGGCTTATTTATTTCTACAAACAAGACGACCTGGCTATCGATGTATCTACGGCCCAAAAATTCCTGGACATCATTCGCCAGCTGGATAACTCTGGCGAGGTACGCATTATCGTTGTACAGGGTCATGGTGTGGAGTACAGCTTCGATGCCCAGCGACTTCTGCTTAAAAATGACGTGCTTAGCATGATTGCCTACGTCATACAGACCGGCACACAGTATCTTACCGCCGAATTACTGCAAGACGTGGCTAAATCCTTAAAGTCTCAAATTCAGGTTGAGATTTTCCAGGAGATTGAGGCGGCAGAGGCGTGGTTGCTGGAAGAGGCAGGGGGAGAGTGAAAAGTAAAAAGTGACAAGTGAAAGTAAAGGCACTTATCACTTATCACTTTTCACTGCTTTACAATTTTCTTGGTAGAACCACCGTAAACGTCGCTCCCCCTAATTCGTTGTTTTCGGCCCAGATACGGCCGTTGTGCTGCTGCACAATCCGCCGGGCAATAAACAAGCCCAGCCCGGTGCCCTTCCCCGAATGTTTGGTAGTGAAAAACGGATCAAAAATTCGGTCCAGCAAAGCTGGCTCGATGCCGCTGCCGGTGTCGCTCACCGAAAATGCGTATGTTTCCTGGTGGGCGCCATTGCCATTGCGGCCCACCAGCGTGCTGTCGTCAGGAAGCCGCCAGGAGCAAATTTCGACCGTGCCGCCGTTGGGCAGCATGGCGTCGCGGGCGTTGATGAGCAGGTTGATCAGCACCTGGGTGATGCGATTGTGATCCAGCACGATGGTTTTCAACGATTCATCCAACCGCTTCACGATCTGGATATTAAACTCACCCCGGAACTGGTGCTGCACCAACACCAGCGCATCTTCGATGATCATGTTGAGGTCGGTAACGGCCGTCTGCATTTCTTCGGCGTAGGAGTAGTTGCGCAGCACCTCCACGATGCGTGCCGATCGCCAGGCGCTTTGCTCGATCATCTGCACGTAGCGCACCAGCTGCTCCATGCTCAGGTTGTTTTCCTCCACTTCGTGCATCAGGTTGCTGCACGTGGCGGCAATGATGCTGAGCGGCGTGTTGAGTTCGTGGGCCACGCTGGCGGTGAGAATGCCAATGCCCGCCAGCCGCTGGGTGTGCAGCAGCGCCTCGTTGAGCTGTTCAATTTCCTGCCAGTGGGTAAATGACACCATCGTAGTGCTGGTGATGTGGTCAGAAACGGGGGTGATGGCCAGGTTGACGGTGACGGAACGGCCGTCTGGCTGGCGCAGCGTCGTTTGGTGCGGAGTGCACTCGCTTAACGAGTGCCCCTCGGCCCCAAGCTCGGCCCAGGTTCGGCCGATAAGCTGTTCGGCCCGCCAGCCTAAAATGCGCCCCGCCGCGGTGTTGGCCGAGGTAACAATACCATCGTCGTCCAGCACCAGCACACCGGCCGAAAGCGTTTCCAGCAAGTGATCGTAAAACTCTCCGGTTGATTTGGTTTGAGTTATAACCATGAATTGATTCCTATCTTCATCCCAGAGACGTTTTTACGGGAAGTGCAAATTTCCCAATGTGTGTCATTTTGGATGGCGAGTGGCAGCAAGACGCTGCGTTTATAGAATACGTCACCCCTCAGAGGACGTCCGTATGTGGGCCGTAAAATCACCGTGAAGGCGGCGTGAACGGGTCATAACGTGAAGCTGACCGCTCTTTTTTTCTCCTGAGATGTCCTAACACGGCGCAAGCGATGGTACTTATCTCCTAGCCCCTTTGCCCTAGAGATTTCACCGTAGCCATAGGGTACTATGCATGGGAGCAGAGTAACTGTTTCTAATACCGGTAGTAGCGTTTACGAGAGCACCTATGAAGAAGCGATTTCCTCTGAGCCCGCTGGGCTCTTTTCCCCTGATCCTTTTGTTGGTAAGTTTCATTTTTCACTGGTCGGCGCGCCAGCCAGTTCAGGCCCGCCAGTCTGTTCTGGCCAGCCAGTCTGTTTTGGCCGATTCTGCCCTTGTGGCGCTGGCGGACTGTGCGCCGCTGCCCGCGCCGGAAGGCACGATTGTGACAGTGGCTACGGTGGGTGCGTTGGAAACGGCCGTCAACACTGCCACATCCAACACCACCATCCTGATTGCCGATGGGGTCTACAATCTGAACGGCGTTTACCTGCGTATCGACACGCCGGACGTGACCCTGCGCGCCGCCAGCGGCAATCGCGAGGCGGTGATTTTGGACGGCAACTACAGCACCACGGAAATCATCCAGGTGGTGGTCTCCAACGTGACGATTGCCGACATCACCCTGCGTGAAGCGTATTACCACCCCATCCATGTCATGACCACCGAGGCAGGCGACACGCTGAACACGCTCATCTACAACGTGCACATCATCGATCCCGGCGAGCAGGCGATCAAAATCAACCCGGCTGCCGATGGCACCTACCCCGATGATGGCGTGATTGCCTGTTCGCACATCGAGCTGACCGACGCGGGACGGCCGCACATTCGTAACAACTGCTACACCGGCGGTATCGATGCCCACCAGGCCGAAGGCTGGGTCATTCGGGACAATGTGATTGAGGGATTTTGGTGTGCTGAAGGGCTGTCGGAACACGGCATTCACCTGTGGCGTGGCTGCCGCGATACGATTGTTGAGCGCAACGTGCTGCGGGACAACGCGCGCGGCATTGGTTTTGGCCTGGCGGAAAGCGGCGACGGCCGTACCTACACCGACAATCCCTGCCCCGGCGCGGGCGGCGGATATGTGGACCATTTCGGCGGCCTCATTCGCAACAACTTTGTTTTTGCCAGCGATGGCGGGCTGTTTGCTTCGGAGTATGGCTTCGACTGCGGCATCTGTTTGTGGCAGGCGTGTGGCGCGCAAATCTTCAACAACACGGTGGTTTCCACGCAGGCGCCATTTTCCTCGATTGAGTGGCGCTTCGACAATACCGACATCGAGCTGCGCAACAATTTGGTGAGCCATAATTTGCGCGATCGGGGTGGAACGGCCGTACTCAGCCACAACCTGCAAAATGCGCCGCTTTCCCTCTTTGTCGATGGCCCCAACGGCAACCTTCACCTGCTCAGCACAGCCGCGGCGGCCATCGACCAGGCCCTTGCCCTGCCCCAAGTTACCGACGACGTGGATGGCCAGCCGCGCCCCTTCGGCCCCGCCCCCGACCTCGGCGCCGACGAATTGGACGCTCCACCTTTTGTACCGACCAACTGGGTGAACCTGCCGCTGGTTGTTTCTGAATGAGGAATCCACAGATTACACAGATGGCACAGATTTTCTTTTCTCTGTGCAACTCTGTGCCGCTCTGTGATCCTCTTTTAAAGGAGTGATAATGCCCACGAAATCCAAAACTGTTTTCGGCCTGCTTTGCCTTTCTCTTCTGTTTGTGCTTGGAATGTCTCAGCAGATGTGGGCCGCACCGCAGGGGGGCGGCACCTACTACGTGGCCACCACTGGCAGCGACAGCACCGGGAACGGCACCAATGGCAATCCGTGGGCGACGATTACCCACGCGCTGGACAACGTGCCCGACGGCAGCCTGATTTTGGTGAAGAGTGGGGTGTACAACGGCCGTATCCGCATTCGCGGCACCTTTCCCACTGGCGTCACCGTTCGATCCGAAGTTCCGTACGCAGCAGTCCTGCTAAACACCGACCGCGTCATCACCGCCTACACCGATCCCAGCGGCGTACAGGGCATCACCATCGAAGGCTTCGAGATTCGTCACAGCGGGCCGGGGTCGGACCCGCTCGTGGTGCACATCGACGGCGGCGGCGACGGCAGCGTCAGCCACATCACCCTGCGCAACAACATCCTGCACGACAGCTATGACAACGACATCCTCAAGATCAACAACGCCACGCACGACATTTTGGTCGAGGGCAATATCTTCTACAACCAGACCGGTCACGACGAGCACATCGACGTGAACAGCGTGGAGGATGTCATCATCCAGGACAATATCTTTTTTAACGATTTTGCGGGAAGCGGCCGTTCCAACCTCAACGACACCGGCAGCTACATCGTCATCAAAGACAGCAACGCCGATGACGATATCTTTGTCGGTAACGACCGCATCACCGTACGGCGCAACATCTTCTTCAACTGGCAGGGCTCCACCGGCTCCAACTTTGTGCTGATTGGTGAAGACGGCCAGCCGTTTTTCGAGGCACACAATGTGCTGGTGGAAAATAACCTGATGCTGGGCAATGCGGCCAACGTCATGCGCGCCGCCTTTGGCGTGAAGGGCGGCCAAAACGTCACCTTCCGCAATAACACCGTCGTGGGCGATTTGCCCGCGCTGGCCTTTGCCTTCCGCCTCAACACCGAGGGCAGCAATCCGGCCAACCAAAATGTCCAGTTCTACAACAACATCTGGTCCGACCCGACGGGCACGATGGGGGCCAACGGCGGCGGCAGCAACGACTTTTCCGACACGCCGCCCGGCCAAACCAGCGCCTGGACGCTGGACAACAACCTGTACTGGAACGGCGGCAGCGCCATCCCCCAAGACGGCGCTGAACTGATCAACTACACCGACGACGCCAACCGGCTGGTGGCCAATCCGCAGCTGCCGGGGCAGGCGGGTCTGGTGCTGCCGCGCTGGACCGGCAGCCAGTTTGCCGATGGCTCCAGCACAATTGCCGAGGTGTTCACGAACCTGGTACTGCTCTACGGCACGCCGTCGGGCACCAGCCCGGTGGTGGACGCGGCCGATCCGACCAACGCGCCTGCGGAAGATATTTTGGGCAACGGCCGTACCACTCCCGATATCGGCGCGGTGGAATTTATCCCGCAGCTTCAACTTTCTGGCTCGCCCGGCGATGGGACGATTACTTTGAACTGGACGGTGAACACGGCCGTTGCCCCCGGCACCACCTGGCAAATCACCTACAGCGGCCCGGCGGGCGACCAGCCATCGCCCATCACCGGGCTGGCGGCGGGCACGCGCAGCACTACGCTCACCGGGCTGACCAACTACACCACGTACGACATCACGCTAAACGCGATGGTCTCCGGCTCGCCGGTCCTCACCGCCACGGTCAGCGTCATGCCCACGGACTTGCTAGTTTATTTACCATTGACTATCCGCTGACTTTCGTTCCCACGCTCGGCGTGGGAATGCAGGCTGCGGCGCTCCGCGCCGGGGACGCGGAGCGTCCTGAACTTCATTCCACGCCGAGCGTGGAACGAGTTGGTTGTGAGGAAAAATATGAAAGCGTATCGGTTGATTTTTGTCATTGGGTTGTTTGGGTTTGTTGTTTTATGGGTCGGTGGCTGGGGCGGAACGGCCGTACAAGCCGGTACCATCTCCTCCCCTGTACTGAAGTGGCAGCACGGCGGCTGCTACAGCTCCTGGTGTGAAACCGGCTGGTACTCCTCGCCTGCCGTGGCCGATCTGGACAACGACGGCAAGCCGGAAGTGATCGCCTCGCCCTACACGCTGTTTGTGCTGAATGGCGAAAACGGCAGCGTGCAGTGGAGCGTCGATCCGCCCGGCGGCCGTACCTGGCCCGGCGTGGTGGTGGCCGACATCGACAACAACAACGACCTGGAGATTGCCATCGCCCAGAGCGGCGGCTCCCTCACCGTGTACGATCACATGGGCAGCCAGGCCTGGACGCACACGCCGGAAAGTGGCGAACTGCGCGGCCTCTCCGTCTACGATCTGGACGCCGACGGCACCGATGAACTGGTGGTCACATCCACCGGCGACGAGGTGAACACCTACGTCTACGAGCACACCGGCACGCTGCGCAGCGGTTGGCCGCAGCTCAACAACGACAGCGGCTACGGCTGGGGCGTCTACAACGACAATGCCGCCCTGGGCGACCTGGACAACGACGGCCAGGGAGAACTGGTTGTGCCATCCGACGTGCACTACATCAATGCCTACGAGGCGAACGGGGCGCAAATTGCGGCCAACGCCATCTACGGCGGCAAGGGGTGGGGCAAGGTGGGCATCTGGGAAAGCCTGGTCCCGGAACTGCGCGGCTGGGGCGCTTGCGACGGCACGCGCACGGAAAGCTACCGCACCAACTTCGCCGATGGCCCGGCGGTCATTGCCGATGTGAACGGGGACGGCATCGTAGAAGTGGTGGTGACGGGCAACGTCTATGACTGCAACGCGGGCTATCCGCCCAGCCGCTACATCGGCGTCTACATTTTTAATGCGGATCGCAGCCGCTTCAACGAGGACGGCTACAACTGGGAAACGGTGCCGATCAACACCGGCGCACCGCTGAGCGAGGATTACAACGTCATCGAAAGCGCCATGCCCAACCCGGGGGTGGCCGATCTGGATGGTGATGGGGAGAAGGAGATTTTGTTTGCGTCGTACGACGGCCGTCTCCACGCGTTCTGGCTGGACAAAACGGAACATCACAACTGGCCCTACAACGTCAGCAATACCGGACCCGGCATCCGCTTCGCCTCCGAACCGGTGGTGGTTGATCTGGACAATGACGGCCTGGCCGAGGTGATTTTTGCCTCGTGGCCGCAAAAAGGGAGCAACTACGTGGGCAGGCTGCACGTGCTGAACTACCAGGGCACGATGCTGTACGAGATCAATCTGCCTGCGCCGTTTGGCGGCACCAACTGGAACGGCGCAATGGCCGCACCCACCCTGGCCAACATCGACGCCGATGCCGACCTGGAACTGGTGCTGAACACAGCCCACTCCGGCGTGGTGGCCTACGATTTGCCGGGCACGGCCAATGCCCGCGTATTGTGGGGCACCGGGCGGGGCAATTACCAGCGCACCGGCTCGTTTTTGCTGGGGTCGCTGGATGGCTCCTCGTTGGGCGTTAACAACAGTCTGCCCGGCGCGGGGGATACGGTCACGGTCAAAATCACGCTCAAAAATCCAGGGCCGACGTTAAACAGCGTCTCGCTGACCAGCGCGATTCCGGGCCAGGTGAGCTATGCGGGTGGCCTGTCGGCCAGCGGCGGCACGCCGACGTACGGGGCGGGGCAGGTGAGCTGGTCTGGCGCGGTGCTCGCCGGGGTGCCGTTGACAATTCAGTACAACGTGGCAATCAATGCCGGGGTACTGACGCCGACGCCGATTGGGTTTACGGCCGTTGTCGACGACGGTGAAGGCAATCAAGAAACGCTCACGCTGATGGTCATCGCCAACGGGCTGCCCACCTACCTGCCTTTCGTGGTGCGGCCTTGAGGGGGTTACAGCGTCATTTCAATGCCGGGGTCCGGTTTGGCCTGGGCGATTTTGACTTTGACAAACAGCCAGGGCGCGTAATACGTCACCCACAGGGTGAGCAGTGTGTAGCGCAGAAAGCGCAGCGGCAGCGCCAGCCACAGCGGATCGTCGGGGAAGAGCTGCCCCAGGCCAGCCCAAATGGCGCCCGCTACGAGGATGCCCAGCAGGTAGCGCAGAGCTCGCTGCCAGATGGGACCATCGACCAAAAAGCGAATGCGGCTGCGCTCCAGCACCAGGCCAACGCCCGCGCCAAATAAGGTGGCAACGGCCGTTACCATGCCCTCAATACTGTCCAGCTCCGCCACCGGGATATAGCTGGCCCACGGCACGCTGGTGTCTGGTTCGCCAATGATGAGCAGGATGATGAGGTAAACGGCCGTTAATGCCACGGGAACCGCGACGGCCGTCAACAGCCGCTGCCCCATAATGCGCTTCTCGAACCGGGCCATGTAGCGCCGCTGCCAGATCAGGTACCCTATCAGCACCAGGCTGCCCAGCAGCAGCCCCGCTACCACATCCTGCACAAAGTGAGAGCCCAGGTAAATGCGGCTGATTGGCATCAAGATCACCATCAGAATGGCCAGGAACCACACCCAGCGCCGCCGCACCCAGGTGGCAATGAAGAGGTAGATAGTGACGGTAAACTGCGAATGACCGCTGGGAATGCCGTAGCCATAGTCGGTAAATCGCTCTAAGGTGGGGTCCAGCCAAAACGGCCGTGGCTCCCGAAAAGCGTGTTTGAGCATATTGTTAAATACATTGCCCAACAAAAAAATATAGGCCAGTGCCCGTCCTGCCTCTTTGTGTATGCTCCAGTAAATTAGGGGCAGCATCGCCAGGTAAAATTCCTCAAGCCCAAGTGTGCTGATAAATTTGAAAAACGATTCCAACTGCGGCAAAGTTGACTGCAGCCAGTGGATAGCATCCAGACCAAACTGATAAAGAGGATCCATTTATCGACTCCACATGGGCAAGACTGCGCCATAGCCCTGCTTTTTATCAGCAGGGAAGGGGTTTGGGCAAGGGTTGCGTGCCAGAGCACACCAATATAGATGAGAGATTAAGAAACACACACATTTCTAGACGCAGGAATCACTCATTTGTTACTATCATAGATTAGAAATAAAAGCACCATCTAGTGTTTTGCTCCATAAATCCCTAACAGGTTATTGTGGCACAGGAGCAAAACGCTTAAGCAGTTGCCTTAACATAAATCCCTGTGAACAACTCATGGGCAGCTGCACTAGCCTGTTGGGCAACAGGTTTTGCGTAAATGTTGGTCTTATTCCCATCTTCCCGCAACCATTGTAACCCTGTCCCAACCAATCCGACAAGCTGTTTTTGTGTAAAACTGGTGCCGCCTTTACAATCTACTGCCACAATTTACGATGAAGGAAATCACTCAGGCCCAGGCAGTTAAGCGCTATTGGTTGGTGGTTTGCCTGATACAAAAATGCTACTTTGCGCAGTAGCTCAGCCCATGAGCCAGACTGCGTCACCACAATCTGGAGGAAAACATGACCGTTCGTATTCTCGTGATTGAAGATGAGGAACGTATTCGACATTTTTTACAGCGCGGCTTGAGCTTTGAAGGCTACCGAGTGGATACGGCCGCAGATGGCCAAACCGGGTTGGAACTGGCTCGTGAAAATCCGCCGGACCTGGTTCTCTTGGACCTGATGCTGCCCGGCATGGATGGCATTGAAGTGTGTCGCCGCCTGCGCGCCGTGAGCGATTTGCCCATTTTGATGCTAACCGCCAAGGAAACCATCGAAGACCGCGTGACTGGCCTGGATGCCGGGGCAGACGACTACCTGGTGAAGCCTTTTGCCTTTGATGAGCTGATGGCCCGCGTGCGCGCCCTGCTGCGCCGTTCGCAGCCGACGCAGCCGCAGGTATACCGCTTTGCTGACCTGGAGTTAGATACGGGTACGCGGCAGGGGCGTCGCGACGGCCGTATCTTCGATCTTACTGCCAAAGAGTACGAACTGCTAGAGATGTTCATGCGCCATCCGCGCCAGGTACTTACCCGCGACCTCATTTTTGATCGCGTCTGGAATTACGACTTTGGCGGCGAAAGCAACATCATTGAAGTGTACGTGCGCTACCTGCGCCAGAAAACCGAAGAAGGTGGCTTACCCCGCCTGATTCATACCGTGCGTGGCATCGGCTACGTGCTGCGCGAAGAGTCATAAAAAGTTGTCCATCCAAAACCGCCTGCTCCTTGTCTATACTTCCATTTTTATGGTGGCTTTTGTTTTGTTTGCCGCCATTGTGTACCTGCTGCCACGCAATCGCATCAACCAGGAAGTAGACATGGATCTGCGGGCCCTGGCCGCTGAGTTACAGTCCGCCAATTTGGAACCTGTGGGCGGCCGTACCATCCGCATTGGTATTGATGAAGATCTGGATAATCTGGAAACGGCCGCTTCCTTCTTCATGGTGCTAGACGTCGATGGTGAGATCACTTTGCAGTCGCAAAACCTGATCTCCCTGGAGCCCGCCTTGCTGGACGAAACGGCCCTGCACGACCGGGAAACGCTCAACTACGTCATTCGTGAAGAGAGCACAATTCGAGTATTAACCGTGCCCCTGCACGATGGGGATGAACTGATAGGTTATCTGCAGGTTGGGCGCCTGGTGGACAATATCGAAAGCTTCAACCGCTTTTTGGTGATTGCCCTTTTTGTCGGTTTTGCTGGGGCTTCTGCCTCCCTCTTTTTGGCCGTGCTCCTTACCCCCAGTTCGTTTAAACCACTGGAAGATATGGCTGCTGTGGCCCGGCAGATCACCAACGCCGATGACCTGAGCCGGCGTGTGCCCAACACCGAGCGCACCGATGAAATTGGCGTGCTGGCCCGCTCCTTCAACCAGCTGCTAGAACGTCTGGAGCGTCTCTTCCAGACCCAGCAGCGGCTGCTGGCCGACGTATCCCATGAGCTGCGCACCCCGCTCACTGCTATTCGCGGCAACGTTGACCTCATGCGCCGTATGGGCGATGCCGATCCTGAATCGTTGGAAATCATCCAGGAAGAGATTGAGCGCATGACCCGCCTGGTAGGTGATCTGCTGCTGCTGGCCCGGGCCGACGCGGGCGGCCTGCCCCTGGAGAAGCAGAAGGTGGAGCTGGATAACCTGCTGTTTGAGGTTTACCGCCAGGTGCGCCTGCTAGAAAAAACGGTTGAGGTCAAAGTCAGCGAGGTGGACCAGGTGTGCATCATGGGCGATGTGGACCGTCTGAAGCAGCTGCTGCTGAACCTGATTGGCAACGCCATCAAGTACACCCCGGACGGCGGCACGGTTGATGTGAGTTTGTCGAAGAAAAATGGCTGGGCTTATCTGAGCATCACCGATACCGGGATGGGCATTCCAGCTGAGGATCTGCCCTACATTTTTGATCGGTTTTATCGGGTCGATAAAGCACGGGCGCGGGGCCACTCTGGGCAGGGTGGCGCTGGGCTGGGGTTGGCCATTGCCAAGTGGATTGTCCAGGCACATGGCGGCAATATCGACGTGGTGAGTAAAGTAGGCGAAGGCACGACGTTTACCATTGTTCTGCCGGTTGTGGTGGAGCCCACAACGATGCCTATTGACGGCTCGTCGGAAGACCTTTCCAAAACGCGGCCTGGGCTGCGGGTACTTGGCTCTACTTTTCGGCGATCGTCATAAAAAAACGGCCGTCTTAGGCAAGACGGCCGTCTAATTACAGCTTACAAACGAACCTGGTTTATACCTACGCCTCCCGGCGTGTCAGCATGTAAACCCCGGCCCCAATAATCACAATTGGCCAGAAAATGGCGCCGTTCAGCCAGTGAAACCAGCCCAACTGTGAGAGCAAAAAATACACGCCAAACAGAATGAGTAAGGTGCCGACGGTGCCTGGGCGGCTCAACCGGTTCATTTTGTCAGAAACCGTCTGGCTTAAATCTTCAAAATTGTCTTGCAAGACGGCGCTGCCTGGCTGCCCGGCGGCCTCTACTCGGGGCATAATGACCCACAAAACCAGGTAGATGGGAATGCCAATCCCGCTGGCAAAAAACAACAGGACAAACAAAAGTCGTACCCAGACCGGGTCCAGGTTTAGATATTCGGCCAGACCACCGCATACACCGGCTATCATTTTGTCTGTTTCGCTGCGAGTTAATCTGCTTTCAGACATGTTGCCTCCGTACAGGCGCTGCTTAGATTTTGCGAGTGCAGCGCTGTGATTGTTGAACTAACCGCCTATACGTCATGCTTTTGTGAAAGTTTCGGGCCGGTTATTGCCAAAGATTTGCCCCAATCGTTGTCCTGTTTGCTGACGATTCGCCTGTTTGTGACTGCCTTTGATCCACTGCTGGCTGTTCTTTGCGGTGGGGCAGCCGCGTTCTGGCCGCAAATTATCGCTTGAGCAACAGATGAGAGCTGGCTAAACGACAGCTAAATGCCAGACTAACGTCACTCCTTTGGCCCTACCCATATCTGACGGTACGGTTGCTTTTTGCTATACTGTGCCGTTGGTAAAATGGCTCAGGCTTCTCATAAAAAATTTAGGAAAGGCCTGAAGAGTGGACAATTTTGGCGTGTGCTGCCAATATTGCCCAGAAACAGGATTGGGTTTGGCTCAAGAGGTTGCCACAGCGGAAAATAGATGGAAAGCCTGGGCGACGCAGCTGGCACGGAGTCCGTTAAGCCGCCTGGCGATGCAGGTGGGAATCTGGCTCACCGTGCCCCGGCAGCGCATCGGTGTTGGTCTGGTGGCCCTCAATGAGGCCAACGAGGTGTTTATGCTGCGGCATGTGTTTCATCCATATTATCAATGGGGGCTGCCCGGCGGCTGGTTGAAAAAAAATGAAGCGCCAGATGTGGGCGTGCTGCGGGAATTGCGAGAGGAGACGGGGTTAACGGCCGTACTTGGCCCAGCCGTCTCCGTACATCACGATGCCGCAACTGCCTACGTGGGCATTGCCTACGTGGCTCAGCTAAATCAAGGCCATTTGCAGCTGAGCCATGAAATCATCGAAGCACAGTGGTTTCCCTGCCATGCTTTGCCTGGGCCAATTACCGATCATACCCAGCTGGCTATCCAGGCAGCGGTAGCGGCCGTCCGCAAATAAATTACTGGAATTGTGCGGACGGCATGAATTTGGGATAGAGGAACAATCCGTCACATGAATCGTCGATCATCACCGGGCGCTGGCCAGTGGTTTACGGTTACCATCCTGGTAGCTGCCACCATTTTTCTCCTGATTAAGCTGTTTCAATACGCCAGCCTGCGTGGTAACTATCCTACCGGCTTGACCGTGGCTGGCGTTAACGTGGGTGGACTGAACCGGGAAGAGGCCACCAATGTGCTGACCAATCGTTACATCGAAGCGCCGGTGCTCATCTACCACGGGCAGGACCGCTTTGAGATTAGCCCCTCCGACGCCGAGTTTGAGCTGGACCTGGAGACGATGTTAAGCCGGGCCGATATTGAACGAACCCAACAAGATTTTTGGGCCGGATTCTGGGGCTTTTTGTGGGGCACGCCCGTAGAAGTTTCGCCGGTGGAGCTTTCGGCCACGCACAATCGCGAGGCGCTGCGGCGGGTGCTGGGTGACATTGCCGCCCTGATGGACCAGCCGACGCAGCCCGCCCAGCCGGTACCCGGCACCTTTAGCTTCCAGTATGGCGAAACGGGCACCGTGACCAACGTCGATGCCAGCTTTGCCGATGTCGAAGGGGCGCTCTACCGGGCTGCTAACCGAGAGGCGCGCCTGGTGGTAGAACCAAGCACGCCCGACCGTCCGCAAATTAACTTGCTGACTCGGCTGCTGGTGAACAGTCTGCAAGATTACGAACAGGTGACCAGCGGCGCGGGCAGCATGTTTGTGATGGACCTGAACGCCGGGGTGGATGAGATTGCCATCAATGCCGATCTGCCGATGTCGGGTATGGACTTGTTGAAGCTGCCCATTGTGCTGGAAACGTACCGCCTGCTGGACCAGGAGCCAACGCTGACGCAGGCGGGCTGGATTTCCAGCACCCTTTCCGCCGATTTGAGCAACGAGGGGGCCAACCAACTGCTGCGTTTTATTGCCGGGCAGGACGACCCACGCCTGGGAGCTCAGCTGGTGACGGAAACAATGCAGCGGCTGGGGTTGGTGAACACGTTTATTGTGCTGCCTTACGATGGCGAACCCCCCGCGGGCACCACACGGCCGTCTACCCCCGCCAACTCTGTGGAAGAGCTGCGCACGCTGCCCAACCCTTACCTGCAAACCACGGCCGAAGACATGGGTACCCTGCTCTCCATGCTGTATTACTGCGCCGAAGGTACTGGCGGGGCGCTCATGGCCGTCTTTGAAGGGGACGTGACGCAGACGGAGTGCCAGACGATTCTGGCCTTCATGCTGCAAAATGAGATTGGCAGCTTGATTGAAGAAGGGGTGCCGCCGGAAACGGCCGTTGCCCACCGGCATGGCTGGATCAGCGATACACATGGCGACGCCGGCATTGTTTTCTCACCCGGCGCCGATTACGTCATTGTTCTATTTTTGTATAAACCCGATTGGCTGGAGTGGGAGATCAGCTCGCCGCTGCTGGCCAACTTATCCCGCGCAACCTACAACTACTTCAACTTCGACAATCCGTACCTGACGGATGCACGGACAAATTAATCCATGCTTAAAGCAATCCAAAGAACACTCATGCTGCTGCTTTTGGTGCTGGGGCTGCTCTATTTAGGGTACCAGGCCTTTTTGTACAGCCAGGTGCGGGAAAAACTCCCTACCGGGGCGACCATTGCCCAGTTGGATGTGGGCGGACTGTCGCGTGAAGAAGCGGCCGCCGCCCTGACCGAACGTTACCTCTCGCCGGTTATCTTGCAGCACCTGGAAGAACAGGTGGAGTTAAACCCGCAAGATGTGGGGTTTAACATGGATGTGGAAACGATGCTGGACCAGGCGGAAGCGGCGCGAGGGGATGTGCCGTTTTGGGAAGGTTTTGCAGAGTTCCTGTTGCAGCGATCATTTGATTCGACCAGTATTCAGCTTATTGCCGGGTACGACCAGGCAGCCCTGCGGACACAGCTGGAAAATGTGGCCAGCTTCCTCGACAAACCGGCTACTGCGCCGCAGCTGCTGCTGGGGGCGGGCACGTCGTACAAACCGGGCGAAACGGGCTATGTGACCGACGTGGAAGCCAGCCTGCCAGCGGCCGAGATGGCTCTTTATCAGCCGGAAGCCGAAGAGCGCCAGGTTGAGCTGGTCATTGAGATGCAGGAAGCGGCCGAATTAAACATGGACGTGCTGCGGACGCAAATTGAGCAGGTGATGGCCAGTGATGGGCAGGGTCTTTTGGACAGTGTATTTGTTTTGGATTTGCAAACAGGTGAGGAACTGGCCATCAACGCCACGGATGCCATTTCCGGGCTGAGCATTTTGAAAATTGCCATCTTTGTGGAAACGTACCGGGTGCTGGAGGGTACGCCGAATGAGTATGTGCAGGGGTTGTTGTATGATACGGCCGTTTTATCCAGTAACTTTGCCGCCAACCTGCTGCTGCATGAAATTGCCGGTGAGGCCAACACCTACCTGGGCGCCGAACTGCTGACAGAATCGATGCACCGGCTGGGGTTGGTTAACACCTTTCTGGCTATTCCGTACGACGCCAATGTTGTAGCTACCCGGCCGAGCACTTACACCACACCGGCGAACTCGGCTGCAGAGCTGATTTTTGAGCCGGACACCGCCCGGCAAACCACCGCCGAAGACATCGGGACGCTGCTTTCTATGATTTACTATTGCTCTAAAGGGGGCGGGGCGCTGCTGGCAGTTTATCCGGGCGAAATTACGCCGCAGGACTGCCAGAACATCATCGACCTGATGGTCTTAAATGAGGAAGGCAATCTGATTCGTTTTGGCGTGCCCGAAGAGGTAAACGTGTCTCACAAGCACGGTTGGGACGAGGTGACGCACGGTGATGCGGGCATCGTGTTTTCGCCCGGCGCCGATTATGTGATGGTGGAGTATGTCCATTACCCTGGTGGCGACTTTTTGCTGCACGATTTTAGCTTCCCCATTTTGCGCCAGTTTGCCCAGCTGACGTACAACTACTTCAACTTTGAAGATCCGTACACGGAAAATGTAGATGATCGCGCCATTCGTGAGGCGGCCGCGCGTGAAGCGGCGGCTGAAGCAGCAGCGGCGGCTGCGGCAGAAGAAGCTGCCAACACGCAAGATGGCGAGGCAGCGGGCGAAGAAGGTGTAGAAGGAGAGGTGGATACGGCCGTTACCCCCACCCCCACGCCTACCCCTTAAACACGAATATCACGAATCAACAAATAGAACGAATGGACGCCAGATGATTCGTTTCATTCGTCCATTCGTCCAATTCGTGATGAAAATCCCACGCCACTTCCGGCAAAAGTTCCGCTTGCCATGAAAGAGCCGCACTCCTTATAATGCCAAGCATTGCCAATGCATAGCATTGTTTACTTTCTACCCGATTCCCACAACAAAAGAGGTGTTTATGCTCAGTTCCGACGGTTTTTTGGCACCAGCCAGCTACCTGGGCGCCGATATTGCCCTGGTAGGCGAGCTTGTCTTTTACGTGCTCATTTGTATTGCCGTGGTGGCGCAGCGGCGGGGCTTGTACCACTGGCACGACCGGATTCAGACGCCGGTGGTGCTGCTGAACCTCTTTTTTATCTTAGTGATTATGGTGCTCTCTTTGCGTTATGAAAATGTGCCAGCGGAGTTTGTGGAACGGCCGTTTGAACCGTTCTACCTCGTCGTGGTGATTCATGCCGTGCTGGGGACGGTGGCCGAGGGGTTGGCGATATACTGTTTGCTGGCCGGGCACAAAATTTTGCCGCGAAAAATCGGCCGTTTGCGCTACTGGATGTGGGCCACCTTCATCGTCTGGACGGCCGCCGTGGTGATGGGTGTGTACACCTATTACATCTGGTACATTGTCACGCCGGAACGGCCGCATCTGTTTTAGTTGGTGGTCAGGCTTGTTGCGGGGCTGGGGTTACGGCCGTTTCTTTGAACGATTGCTGCAAGTGGTACAGGTTCACCAGCAGGATAAAGCTGTTCATCACCGCCACCGGGTAGGCGCCGATGATGAGCCCGTAGACCACAAACAGCAGGCAGCCAACCAGGTTGATCACCCGCAGCCGGGTCAGCGCGCGCATCATCAGCGAGATGGCCACAAACAAAGAGGCTAAATATCCCAACAGTTCAAAATTCAGTACAGCTTCCATTTCATGCTCCTTACAGATAGGCGTTGCTTCAAGATTTAGCCCGACTTTACGCGGATACCGTGACAGGAGCGTGACTGGGGGAAACGGCCATCCGCCAACCTTACTTCTGCTTCACACGAGATGGTTTACAAACGGCCGTAAACACGCTATCTTTTCAGCCATGAACAGTGAAACAACCACCCTTGTCCTGATTATTTTCGCCTTTTTTGTTGTTTTTCCCCTCTTCTGGAGTGCCATCGTTTTTCTCATTTCCCGCTTTGGCGGCTGGGGCAGCATGGCGGAAGCGTATCCCTATCGTGAACCATTGTTAGCCCAATGTTTCTCGCTGCAAAGCGCCATCTTACGCTTCATGTCCAATTACAATGCCGTGGTCAAAATTTGCGCGGATGAGCAAGGGCTTTACTTTTCGGTGATGTTCCTCTTCCGACCAGGGCATGCTCCCTTTTTTGTGCCCTGGGAAGAAATCAGCGGGACCAAAAAGCAGTACTTTCTCTATCCAGTTGTCGATCTGCGTTTCCAGCGCACGCCCAATTTACCGTTTCGCATTTATAAACGCACGGCTGATAAATTGGTGGAGGTGGGGAACGGCCGTTGGGCTTACAAAGAATGAGGAGGATTGGTGGAACGGCCGTTTCTCATTGGCCAGTTGGTTGGGGCGAGGTGTGGGGGCGGAAATACGGCCGTACTCATCCCAAAATGTAGATTCCGAATCTGCTTTCTGCTAACATGATTGTGACCTTGACAACAGAAGGAGTCATTAGCCAAACGAGCATATTGGCTCAAGTGGAGAAGAATATATGACAGTCCAAGAAGCTATTAAAGCATTACAGGACGCCCCTGTTAAAGAACGGATTCAGATTATTGAATTGCTTGTTCAATCTCTAAAAAATGATATTGAGCTTGTGGAGTCTGCTAAAAAAACACAGAAGCCGTTTACTGTGCGGACATTTGATCTTGGCAGCGACATTTTGCCAGATCGTGAAGCAATGTACATAAGCCGGGGTCTTTGATGTACGCACTTGATACAAACATTTTGGTATATGCCCATAACATTGGGGCAGCGAGACATGAAGCGGCTAAAGCATTTGTTCAAGATGTGATGAACCGTCGAGACGATGAAGGAATGCTATCAGTCTGCGTTCCGGCCCAGGTGCTGCTAGAATTTCTAAATGTAATCACCTGGACTCGGCTTGAAGCACCTTTGTCCCTGACCGATGCCTTGCAAATTGTCCGCGATTATGTGGAATCTGGTGTCACCATCCTTCATCAAAATCAAACCCATCTTTTCACATTGCTACAACTGCTTGAGACAGTTAAATCGAGGAAGAAAATATTTGATGTGGCTTTAGCTGCCACACTAAAAGAGCATGGCATTGAGGGACTTTACACCGTCAACACAACCGATTTTGCCGAATTCGCGTTTCTAGATGTAAAGAATCCTTTGTAACAAATTCTCCTTGCGAAACAGCTGCCAAATTTTGCCGATATCTCGTATTGTTAGAGGGAATGGCCGTTTCCCATTGGCGAGTTGGTTGGGGTAAGGTGTGGGGGTGGAAAAATACGGCCGTACTCAGCCATCAATCAAAAGCACATTTTCACTTATGAGTTGAAGATTTTCCTTTGTATCAACAGTCATAATCATGCTTGCCATTGTTTTCTTAGTTGGATTTATTCCCTACGGATTGATTGAATTTGTGGGTATACAGTTGCCGACTTGGATAGCGACGCCACTTGCTTTTCTTGGTATCTACATTTCTCTGGAGGTCGCTGCTCGTCTTGGCCCAAAAGCGTTCGACACCAAACTGGACGAAATGGTGGGAGAACATAAGCATTATCGAAACAAGATCGCAATGATGCTGTTCATCCTGGTTCCGATTACTTTGATCGAGTTCCAAAGGGTCCACCAGAATATAAACTCATTTTGGCACGGGCTGTTTTTATTTCTGGTTGGTATGTTGCTGGGTTATCTTGTTGCTTTGGTTATGGGAACGCCTGACTTTAGAAAATCTTTATTGCCCAAGCCATTGCGGGGCGAGAGCTAATCCCTACTCACGGTTGATGAGGCAGACGGATACGGCCGTATCCCCCCCACTCTCATTCCCCGCCGCATCCACCGCCAGCACGCGGAAGCTGTGGCAGCCGGGGCCGGGGATGTCCCACTTCTCCGTAAACGGCGGCACTGTGCTGATGGCAAACGGCACCCCCGCTCCATCCACGTAAAACTCCACCCGGCTCAACGATAAATTATCCGCCACCTGCGCCTGCACGATCACCCATTCTTCATCGGTGAAGATTTGCTGGTCGGGCAGCGGGAAGAGAATTTCGGCTGTGGGCGGCGTGTTGTCCACCGTCACCTGCACGCTGTACTCCTCAAAGCCGCCGTCCTGGCGCACCACCGTCAGCAGCAGCGTGTACAGCCCCTCCAGCTGCGACACGTCCCACACCGCCAGCTCGGCGTTCTCGCGCGGTTCCGTCACGTTGTCCGCCAGCGTTTGCAGGTTGTTGGGCGTGAGTCCCTCAAAATAGGCCAGCCGGTAGAAGGCAAAATTGTCGCTGCGGGCGGTGCCGGTAATCACCACCTGCCCCTGCACGTAGGCAAACGGCGCAGGCGAGCTGATGCGTATGTTCTCGTCCGGGCTGTCCGGCGCGGTGATGGTGTCGTATTCGTCCGGCGGCTGCGGGATGTCGTTTTCGCGCACCCAGTCAGCGGCTGCTTCGGGATAGATGACAAACAGTTCCCGGTCCACCAGCTCCGGCGGGGTGTAAATGGTGGCCAGCCGCCTTGTCTCCCGGTTGATGGCAAACTCCTGGACCATGTTGTCAAAAATGGTCGGCTGCGTGCCGTCGATGAAAATCTCGGAGACGATGGGGCAGAACGAGGTGGGCAGCAGGCCAGACAAATTGCACACTGGCTGCTCCACGATGCCCGTGGGCCGGGGCCAATTTTCTAGCGGCTCATCCTGCAGCGACCAGCTCATCAGCGCGTGCCAAATGGGGGCTGCGCCTTTGGAACCGGGCACGTCTTGCATCGGGCTGTTGTCGCTGTTGCCTACCCAGACGCCCGTAACCAGCTGCGGCGTGTAGCCGATGGCCCAGCCGTCGCGGAAGTCGTCGGTGGTGCCGGTTTTGGCAGCAGCGGGACGATTGTCTGGCAGTTCCAGGGCGTTGGGGCAGCCAAAACCGGCGCAGCGGGCGCTGCGATCAGATAAAATGTCGTTCATAACATAGGCCAGCTGGGCGGTGAGGATTTCGCGCCGCTGCGGCTGGTTGTACTCGTAGAGGACGTTGCCGTTTTGGTCCTCCACCCGCAAAATGGCCACGGGGTCCAGCGTACGGTAGCCGGGGCGGATTTGCTCCGCCGGGCGCGGCTGGCCAACCATCACACCCATGTTGTCCATCACGGAAAAGGCGTAGGCCATGTCCAGTAAAGTGACTTCACCGCCGCCGAGGGTGATGGAGAGGCCGTAGCTGCCGCTGCCCTGGTCCAGGCTGTTGATGCCCAGGCTGTGGGCGGTGCGCAGAACTTTGTTGACACCCACCCAGCTCATCACCTGGACGGCGGGCACGTTGTAGCTGTTGGCCAACGCTTGCCGCAGCCGCATCGGGCCATGAAATTGGCGGTCGTAGTTTTGCGGCACGTAGGGGATGCCGTTGTTGGCTTCGCTGAAGTCGGTTTCCACGTCCAGCACCATGCTGGCGGCGCTGTACCCCTGGCTGAGGGCGGTGAGGTAGGTGAACGGTTTGAAGGCGGAGCCGGGCTGGCGCAGGCCATCGACGGCCACGTTAAACGAGCCGTCAATGCTTTCGTCCCAGTAGTTCAGGCTGCCCACCATCGCTTTGATTTCGGCCGTGCGCGGGTCCAGCATGATGACGGCCGCATTGCTCACCGCATGATCCACCCCTTCATCGGCTGGGCGCAGCGGCGGCAAAAAGTCGAGGGCGGCGCAGCTGGCCTGCTCATCGGCGGGCAGGCCGGGGCCGATGGCGCCCGACAGCCGGTTGACGTGCGCCCGGGCCACACATTCCGCCTGCTGCTGGTAGGTCAAATCAAGCGTGGTGTAAACGCGCAAACCGCCGCCCAGCACCAAGTCGGGGCCAAACATCTGCTCCAGCTGCTGCTGCACGTACAGGGCAAAGTGCGGCGCAATAATGTCAAAGCGGTCGGCAATGGCGTTGACGACGGGCACGGGGAGATTTTTGGTGGATACGGCCGTTTCTTCACTAATCATTCCCTCACGCACCATCGCCTCCAACACCAACTCCTGCCGCGCCTTGGCCGCTGCCGGGTTGTTGATCGGGTTTAGCGCGGGGGATTGGGGGATGGCGGCCAGCAGCGTCGCCTCGGCCAGGGTGAGCTGCGACGCGGGCTTGTCAAAATAAATGCGCGCGGCCGCTTCAATGCCGTAGGCCAGATTGCCGTAGAAGTTGGTGTTGAGGTACCACTCCAGAATTTGCTCTTTGCTGTAGGTTTGTGTCACCTGCCGGGCCAGCAGCAGCTCTTCCAGCTTGCGCCGATAATCATCCAGCCCCACCTCGCTGCCCACAACGCGCCGTTCCGGCTCGATCAGGTTGTTTTTGACCACCTGCTGGGTGATGGAGGAGCCGCCCTGGATGTCGCCGCCTTGCAGAACATACTCGTTGAAGGCGCGGCCAATGCCCACCGTGTCGAAACCCTGGTTGGTCCAAAAGGTGCGGTCTTCAATGGCAACAGTAGCATCAATGAGCTGTTGGGGGATTTGGTCCAATGGAATCCACTGGCGGTCGCCGCCAAGCGGATCAATCACTTCGTAGATGAGGGTGAGGTCACGCTGCTCCGGGTTGGCCTGGCTGGGACTGCCCCAGGCGTAGATTTTGGTGGTCTCGAAGGTGGCACTGCTGTCCTGGCCCAATCGCTCCAACTCGGTGAAGTCGGGCAAATCGCGGGTGAAGCTGGCGAATACGGCCGTTACCCCCACCGCCCCCAAAAGAATGAAGGTGAAGACGGCCGTGGCCAGGCCCAACACAGCCACCGTGAGCCAACGAAAAACGTTGACTCCGCTGCGCTGCCTGCGCTGCTGGCGCCGCACGCGCCATTTTACGACTCGGGTTGGTTTTGGCATGGTTCCGTAATCGGTAATCCGTATTCGGTAATCCGTAATCCGTAATCGGTCACTGATAACCGTTTACCGTTCACCGATAACCGCTTACCGTTCACCGACCACCGGATTGTCGCAGGATTGCCGGGGCCGGGCAAGCTGTGGCGGCTCATTCTGAGCAACGATTTAAGCAGGATCGCGTAACTTGTTGAGAAATGAGAGGGCAAGGGATAAAATTAGCCCGCTGACCTGCCGATTCTTCAACCTTAATCCATTTATTCGGGCAGGTGACAGTAGTTCAGGCAAGTTGGCGACGGCCTGAATGAAATTTGTGTGAAGAGGAGAATTCAATGATTGGTCAATCCACGTTAAAAAGACCGGACCTGATTCCGGAGATGTTGTGGGATGTGGAACATTACAAGGAGGTTGGGCTTTATTTTTACCTGGAAGCCACCCAGGAAATTTTGCCAAACGGCCGTGTGAATGTAGAAAACCACGGCGAAATGATCATGCTGGGGAGCTATTCCTACCTGGGCTTGATTGGACATCCAGACATTAATGCTGCAGCGAAAGCGGCCGTTGATCATTACGGCACCGGCACCCACGGCGTACGCCTGCTGGCCGGTTCACTGAAGCTGCACAATGAGCTGGAAGCGCGTATTGCCGCCTTCAAACAAACCGAAGCGGCTATCACCTTTTCCAGCGGCTATGTGACCAACCTGGCCACCATCTCCAGCCTGCTGCGCAAGGGCGACACGGTGATTTGCGACAAGCTGAACCACGCCAGCATTGTGGACGGCTGTTTGCTGGCCATGGCCAAGTTTGTGCGCTTCCGCCACAACGACATGGATCACCTGGAAAGACGGTTACAGGAAGCGGGTGATGACGGCCGCAAACTGGTGATTGCCGACGCTGTGTTCAGCATGGATGGCGACATCATCAACCTGCCGGAAATGGTGCGCCTGTGCCGCAAGTACGGCGCTTACCTGATGATTGACGAAGCCCACTCCATTGGTGTGTTAGGTGAAGGCGGGCATGGCATTGAAGAGCATTTTGGCATGCCGCCGGACAGCATCGACATCAAAATGGGGACGCTGAGCAAGGCGATTCCCAGCGCAGGGGGCTACGTGGCTGGCAACCACGAGTTGATTCAGTTCCTCAAGCACGAAGCGCGCGCTTTTATCTTTTCGGCTGCTGTGCCGCCTGCGTCGGCCGGCGCGGCCAAAGCCGCCTTCGACGTTATCGAGGCGGAGCCGTGGCGGGTGAAGAAGCTGCAAGAAAACTACGATCACTTTGCCGGGCGGCTGCGCGAAGCCGGGTTTGATCTGCTCTACACCGAGACGGCCATTGTGCCGGTGGTGTGTGGCAGCACTGAGCGGGCGGCAATGCTGGCCAAATTCTGCCAGGATCGCGGTATTTTTGTGCAGGCGGTGGTAGCCCCCGTGGTGCCTGAAGGCCAGGCCCGGCTGCGCGCCTGCGTCTCCGCCGCACACCAGCTAGAAGATATTGATTACTGCGCCGACACGATTATTGAAGGTGGTCGGGCGCTGGGGATTGTTCAGTAGGTCGGTAATCGGTGAGCAGTAATCGGTGAACGGTTTACCGCTTACCGCTTACGGATTACCGATTACCGTTTACCGAAAAATGCGACTAAACGGCCGTCTCACCCTCGCCGCCGTTGGCAAGATCAAAAACAAGGCGTGGCTGGCGGCTGAGGATGATTATGTCAAGCGGCTGGGGCACTACACGACGCTGAACCTGGTTGAAGTGAAAGACGTCGTCGGGCGCAGCATTCCCGACGACGTGGCGATGGCCAGGGAGGGGGAGCAACTGCTCCAGGCCGCCGCCGACAGCACTCGTCTCGTTGTCCTGACGCCGACGGGCAAGCTGTACACCAGCCCCAACCTGGCGCTCTGGCTGCAAAACCGGGTGGAGGTGTACGGCCGTGTCGCCTTCCTCATTGGTGGTCCGCTGGGTTTTTCCGATGAGGTGCTGGCCGCCTGCCACGAAGAAATCTCCCTCTCCCCGCTGACCTTCACTCACGAACTTGCCCGCGTGTTGCTGCTGGAACAGCTCTACCGCGCCTGCACCATTTTGGCCGGCGAACAGTATCATAAATAGTGGTAATCGGTGAACGGTTATCCGTATTCGGTTTACGGATTACCGTTTACCGACCACCGATTACCGTTCACCGACCACCGATTACCACAACATACTCCCCACGTGGTTCTTCGTTTTCAAAGTAGGTGATTAGCTCAGAGAGACGGCCGCGCCGGACCGATTCAAACAGCTTGGTGAGTTCATTGCACACGGCCGTTTCCCGATCCCCATACACTTCAAGCGCATCCTGCAAAAATGCTTTCAGCCTGTACGGACTTTCGTAAAAAACCAGCGTGTGCGGTGATTCGGCATCAATGGCCAGGAAGCGCTGCCGCTTGCCGCTTTTGCGCGGCGGGAAGCCGCGAAAGGTGAAAGAATGGGCAGGTAAGCCAGACAGCACCAGGGCCATTACCAACGCCGTTGGGCCGGGAATCATCGTCACCGGCAGGTTTTCGGCAATGGCCCGCTGCACCAGCGAGTAGCCAGGGTCCGAGATGCCCGGCGTGCCCGCGTCTGTCACCACCGCCACCGACTTGCCTTCGGCCAGCAGGCCCATGATTTTTTGCCCGGCTTTGGCCTCGTTGTGTTCGTGAAAGGAAAGCTGCGGCTTGCTAATCTCAAAATGCTTGAGCAGGAAACCCGTTTTGCGGGTGTCCTCGCTGGCAACCACATCCACCTGGCGCAGCGTTTCCAGCGCCCGCAGCGTGATGTCGCCAAGATTGCCGATGGGGGTGGCTACGAGGTAAAGCATTCAAACTCCAGTTAGCCTGCGGATACATAAACAACTTGCCAGCTAAACCAATTTGTTCACGCAAAGTCGCAAAGGTGCAAAAAAAGTACCTTTGCGACTTTGCGTGAGGTTCTAGAGCAACTTGTCTGGATCCCGGCCTGATTCGATCTAGATTATGTCCAGTTCATGCATGACAAGGGCAGAAGCGACGAGTGCGGCCGTTTCTGCCCTGAGTATCCGTTTGCCCAGGGTAACGGCTTTTAATCCTGCTTCCTGGGCCGCGGCCACTTCTTCCGCTGCAAAACCCCCTTCCGGGCCAATAAAGAGGGAGACGTGCGACGGCCGTTCCCCATCCCCCAACACCCCGCGAATGGTCAACCCGTCTGCCTCTTCCCAGGCAATCAGGCCAGGTTGTGGCGGCTGTGCCGCCAGGGCCTCGGCCAGCGTTTGCGGCGGGTGCAGGCTGGGAATGCAGCCCCGGCGCGACTGTTCGGCCGCCTCGGTGATGATCTTCTCCCAACGCAACTGCTTACCTTCTTTTATGTCAATATCTTGCACCAGGCTGCGCTGCGTCACCAGGGGCACAAAGTGGCTGACGCCAATCTCCGTGCCTTTTTGCAGCACCCACTCAAATTTGTCTCGCTTCATCAGCGCCTGGTAGAGGGTCAGGTAGACAGAGGGCTCGTTGGGACACGGCCGTTTGGCCACCGCCTCGCCCACCACCTGCTGCCGGTCCACCTGCCGCAGCAGCACCTCGTACTCGCAGCCGGTGTTGTCCAGCACTACAATGGCCGCACCGGCCCGCAGGCGCAGCACCTTGCGAATCTGATGGGCAATCTGTTCCGGCAAAACCACCCGGTCGCCAGCAAAGCATTCTGGAGCAACAAAAAATCGGTGCATACCAGCTATTTTAGCAGATATACTTGACAAGGTGACAGGGTGACAGGGTGACCAGGTGACAAAATGTCAGATTATGCGCTTTGTGAGTATAAATGGGGATTTTGGGCCACAGAGAACACACAGAAGATAGAGAATCCCTCTTTTTTCTCTGTGTCCTCTGTGGCCCTACGTTTTAATAGAGGAACATTGGCTTGCCGATGACGTGGCGGACGCGTGGGCGATACTCCTTCACGTCGTACAGCTCGTCTACATCCACGCGCTTGACGCCGCTGGTGACGGTGCTCATGGGAATATGGGTGTACTTGCCGTCGCGCAGGGCTACCATGCGCCCGCTGACGCCTTCTTTGATCAGGCTGACGGCCTGGTTGGCGTAGTTGGTGGCCACCATGAGGTCCAAAGCATCCGGCGCACCAGAGCGCATGAGGTAAGAGACCTTCTGGTTGATGATCCCTTCACCGGTGATCTTCTTGAGCGCCTCGCCGGTAATTTCGCCAATGCCGCCCAGCTTACGATGGCCGTAGGCGTCAGCTTCGCCAAATTCCACCACTTTACCACCCATCATGTGGGCGCCTTCGCTGACAGTAACCATGGCGTAGTTGCTGGGGTTGGCCCGTTTATCTTTCAGGACCAGCTCGCCCAGCTTTTCCGGGTCGAAGGGGACTTCGGAGATGACGGCCCGGTCTACGCCCGCCAGGTAGGAGCTGATGAGGCTGGTTTCGCCGGAGTTACGGCCGAATAACTCAATCACCGCAATGCGCTCGTGTGAACCGGTGCTGGTGCGCAGCTGGTGGATGAACTGGACGCTGCGGGTTACGGCCGTACTAAACCCAATGCAGTAATCCGTACCGTACACATCGTTGTCCATCGTCTTGGGGATGGCCAGCACGCGGATGCCTTCACTGTGCAGCCGCTCGCCGTAGCTTAGCGTGTCGTCACCGCCGATGGGAATCAGGGTGTCGATGCCGAGGAATTCCAGGTTTTTCATCACGTGCGGTGTAAAGTCGCGCAGGCTCTTGTCGGCCGCTTCCGCTTCGGGATGTTCCGGGTCTTTCAGAAAGTCCGGCACGCGGCTGGGGCTCACCTTGCCCGGATGGGTGCGGCTGGTGTGCAGGATGGTGCCCCCGGTACGGTCAATGGTGCGCACCGCGTTTTTGTCTAACGGCATAATGTGCCTGGCTACCGAATCAAGGTCATCGGGGTTCAGCTCTAGCAAACCACCCCAACCTCGTCGTATACCCATAATTTCATATCCCTCGTCAATGGCCCGGTTGACCACCGCCTTGATGCAGGGATTCAGCCCAGGCACATCGCCGCCGCCAGTTAAAATGCCAATTTTTGTCATCTTTTGCTCCTTTTCCATGTAAAAACTTGGCGTTCTTCAATTCGTGTAGCTGCTTATGAACTCTAGATAAGACCAGATTTTATCTATTTTAGCCCATGCCGGAAATTAGTGTGGCGCAGGCTTGGCCAGAATGCGGGCGACGGAGCGCAGTTCCATCCACCACTGCTTTTTTGGCCGATGTTTTTCCATGTCGAACAGCCGGGGCACATCTTCCATATCGGTGAAGACCAGCGAACCGCCTACCTGCCCCAGGCAGGTGCAGGTTATATCGTTGTCCTCAATCTGCTTTTCCAGGTGGTTCAGCGCATGGGACGTCAGGCGAGTAGCCAGGATGCGGTCAAACGGCGAGGGATCGCCGCCCTGCTGTAGGTGGCCCAAGATTGCCTCGCGCACGTCAAACAAATCGCCACCTTCTTCTTCAAACAAGGCGCGAATGAAGGCGGTAGTGTACACCTTGTTGGCGCTCTCGTTGCGGATGACCAGGCCCAGCCGCTTGCCTTTGCTAAAGCCGGCCGCCAGTTGTTTGACGTCCTCGATGAGGTCGCTGGAGCGGATGCCTTCTTCACTGATGTAGACACGCTCAGCGCCGGTAGCCAGGGCGCTCATCAGCGCCAGGTAACCGCAGTTGCGCCCCATCACCTCCACCACAAACACGCGGCGCGAGGCCACGGCCGATTGCTTGATCTTGTCCACGGCGTTGACGATGTTGTTCAGGGCGGTGTCGGCGCCGATGCTGAGTTCGGCGCCAGGCAGGTTGTTGTTGATGCTGGCCGGAACACAGACGATAGGCAGGTTGTTGGCGGGGAAGGTAGGCCGATTTTCCATCATTTTTAACACACCTTCGTAGCCTGACCAACCGCCGATGAGCAGCAGCCCATCTACCTGGTGCGCTTCCAGGCTGCGGGCAATGGCGTAGAAGTCACTGCCCTTGGGTACGTAGCGGTTGGTGCCCATTTCTGCACCGCCCTGGGAGGCCCAGCCGTGGACGCTCATCCAGTCCATTTCACGAATGTCGCCATCGATAAGCCCGTGGAAGCCATTGCTGATGCCCAGCATGATGTGGCCCTTGTCGGTGCCCAGGCGTACGGCCGTTCGAACGGCCGTATTCATCCCCGGCGCCGGACCCCCCGCATTCATCACCGCGATGCGCATCCGCCGCTGCCCCGGCGTGGGTGGATGGGGCAGCGCCCGCACCATCGTGCGCACAATGTTGAAGGATTCGGTGAAGCTGCTGCCACGCAGCTGGAGCGCCTGTTTGAAGTCGTGGGCGGCGTTGGCTTCGGCCACGGCGCGGGTTCGGGCCAGCGCTTCGTCCAGCGGCGTTCGCGTAATCTTATTGCCGCGAATGCCCATCACAAACGGCTTTTCATCGGGCTGGGCGGCCAGCAGGTGGTCAACGGCCGCTGCGCCCAGCAGTGTGCTCAGGTTGCGGTCGAAGGCGCTGGGTGACCCGCCGCGCTGCACGTGCCCCAGCACAGTGATACGCGTATCTTCGCCCAGCCGCGATTCCAGCACCTCCTTGATGTAGCTGCTGCTGATGGGCTTGCCGTACCGGTCCTGCGCCCCCTCTGCCACCACAACGATGATATCGCGGCGGCCTGCTTCCCGTCCCAGCTGCATCACCTGACACATCTTCTCTTCCCAGTTGTCCAGGTCTGGTGGGTTTTCTGGAATGAAAACCCAGTCGGCGCCACCGGCCATGGCCCCCATCAGCGCCAGGTAGCCGCAGCGTCGGCCCATCACTTCCACCACGAAGATGCGCTGGTGGCTGGCAGCCGTACTGGAGATAGCGTCTGTAGCTTCCACGATGCGGTGTAATGCCGTGTCGGAACCGGTGGTGACGTCGGAGCCGTACATGTCGTTGTCGATGGAGCCGATGATACCTGCAATGGTGAGGTGCGGGTGTTGTTCGGCCATCTCCTGGCTGATCTGGCCGCTTTCCAATAATTCATTGACCAGGCCAGGCCACTCCTGGTAAAGAAGCTGAGCACCGGTCAGGCTGCCATCGCCGCCAATGATGACCACGGCGTCGATATCGCGTTCCAACAGGTTGCGGGCGGCTTTGAGACGGCCGTTACGTTCGCGAAACTCGGCGCAGCGGGCAGACCCAATGGCCGTGCCACCTTTATGTAAAATCCCCCCGACATCGTTCCAGCCAATTGGGCAAATCTTGCTGCCGCCATCGACCATGCCCTGGTAGCCTTCGTAGATGGCATATACTTCTACATCTTTGTCCAGCGCCATACGCACCACGGCACGTACTGCCGCGTTCATACCTTGAGCATCACCGCCGCTTGTTAAAACACCAATTCGTTTCATAGAATACTACTCACCTGCAAGAAAGCGCCACACCTGGGCGACTTTCCTGGAGAAAAAGGTCTGTTTTTTAGGCCAAACAGGAGTCGTTACAAAAGGCCTGGTTGGCCCCCGACAGCATACCCTTTATGCCCCTGAGGCGAGATGTGACAAACATCACAACCTTTTCCCGTCCATTGTAATGGCTTCACAGATTGCCTTATTCCTTATACTATTACTTGTGTTTGCGGCCGTTGGGGAGGGTGTTGTATGGTAGGATGAGGCTGTGTCTGGATTATAGCAAACAACCCAGGCTGCCTCGATGTACTTGTGTGTTTATCAAAAGGAGAAATTTCATGAAGGCTTTAGAATCTGTTGAGGCGTTGTTAAACCACGTTGCGGATGGTGTTCAGGTTGATGGCAGCCAGGTGACAGTGACCGATGAAGCCGCGCTAAAGGTGAAGGTGGATGATCTGGTGTATACGGCCGTCTTCACCGAAGGGCTGGTGCGTGATACGGCGCGCTGGCTGCTGTGGGAGCTGGGCCAGGCGCTGGGCATCTATCCCGCCTCCATTCACGAACTCTACATGGCCATTGGCCGCGGCGATGTGCCGCACAACTTTACCGTCCCGGCGATCAACGTGCGCGGTATGAACTACAATACGGCGCGGGCCATCTTCCGCGCGGCGCAAAAGTACGATGCGGGCGCTATCCTGCTGGAGATTGCCCGCTCGGAGATTGGCTATACGGGGCAACGGCCGTATGAATACGTCACATCCCTCATTGGTGCGGCCATCAAAGAAGGCTTCCGTGGCCCCCTGTTTGTCCAGGGCGACCACTTCCAGGTGTCGGCCAAAGGCTACCAGGCCGATCCCGACAAAGAGCTTCAGGCTGTTAAAGATTTGATGAAGGAGGCCATCGCCGCCGGTTTTTACAACATCGATATCGATACCTCGACCCTGGTGGACTTGAGCTTCCCCAGCCTGGACGAGCAGCAGCGGCTCAACTACACCCTATGCGCTGAACTCACCCGCTATGCCCGCGAGCTGGAACCCAAGGACATCACGGTCTCTCTAGGTGGTGAGATTGGTGAGGTGGGGCACAAAAACTCCACGGTGGAAGAGCTGCATGCCTTCATGCAGGGTTACCGGCGCGCGCTCAACGGCCTGGAAGGCATCTCCAAAATCTCCGTGCAAACAGGCACCAGCCACGGCGGTGTGGTGCTGCCAGACGGCACCCTGGCCCAGGTGAAGGTCGATTTTGAGACGCTGCGTGCCCTCAGCGCGGCGGCGCGGGATGAGTACGGCCTGGGCGGCGCGGTGCAGCACGGCGCTTCCACGCTGCCCGCCAATGCCTTCAACAAGTTCCCCGAAGTGGGCACCGTGGAAATCCACCTGGCCACCGGCTTCCAAAACATCATCTACGACCAGGCACCCAAAGAAATGGTAAATGCTGCCTACGACTACGTGCGGGCCAACTTCAAGCAGAAAGCGGATCAAACCGAGGACCAGTTCCTTTACCAGGAGCGCAAAAGGGCCTTCGGGCCGCTGAAGCAGCAGTGGTGGGATGTACCCGCCGAGGCGCAGGAGAAGCTGGGCCAGGTGCTGCAAGAGCAGTTTGAGTTCCTCTTTGATCAGCTCAACATCCAGGGGACACGGGCGATTGTGGCCGAAACGGTGATGGTGCCCAAACACCATCGCGTCCGGCCCAAGCAGGCGGTTGAAGAAGGCGAACTGGAAATCGCTCCCGACCTGGCCGACTAAGAAGGACGCAGAGATTGGGGAGATGGCGACTTCGTCGTGGAGATCGCAGAGAGTGTTGAGGATTATTTGAGGGCGAAGCGATGAACGCAATCTTTCTTGTTTTTCGACCCGTTACGGGACGCAGAGATTGGGGAGATGGCGACTTCGTCGTGGAGACCGCAGAGATTCTTGAGGATTATTTGAGGGCGAAGCGGCGAACGCCATCTTTCATCATTTTGACGTGGAAATTGAGAAGCAGACCAACCTTGAGTTGGGACAGTTTTAGGTAGGACAGCACTTGCGCTTCGTGAACAGGCAGGATGTTGTCGACTGCTTTTAGTTCAACAACAATCTGATCGTTGACCAGCAGATCGATGTGGTACGCTTTGGGTAGTTGCAGTTCCTTGTACACCACAGGCAAGGCTACCTGCTTTTGCACCGCCAGTCCCACCTTTTCCAGTTCATAAACCAGGCAAGATTCGTACGTAGACTCCAACAGTCCCGGCCCCAAATGCCGATGAATCTCAATCGCCGCCCCAATAATCTGCCGCGTCAGCTCACTATGCTCATAATCTCGCATGACTCTTCCAATTCTCCCTAAATCTCTCTGGTCTCCCTTTTTCTCACTGGTCTCTGTGTCCTTTCTCAATCACAAACACCAACTCCCCCTCGAATAACAATTCGGTGATGGGCCAGTTGAAGCCGTTGATGAGCTGGTGCATGAAGTCGCGGTAGCGGCTGGTGAGGTTACGGCCGCCGTGGGTGCTGATGCTGGGGTAGGAGATGACCAGCCAGCGCACGTTGAGGGCTTGCAGCAACGGCCGTCCCAAATCCCCATAATTCCGGGTAAAGCGCGGCATCTCTTTGAGGAACAGCGCCACATCCGCCTGCTCCTGCGGGAAGTGCATGGCCACATCCTGCACCCGCGCCAGTGGCTCTAACCCCTCCAGCTGAAAGTAATGGTTGATAAAGTTGATGCGCGGCTCATGAATGTCATACGCATAAAACTTCAACCGCTCACCGTTCACCAAATACCGATCACCGGCCTCTGGGAACATCCAGCGCAGCGCCAACGGATTCAAGGCGCAGGCAATATCCAGCACAGCCTGCGGCTGGCCGGTGACGGCAAAAATCTGCCGGTAAAAGTCGGCCATAATGGGCAGCCGCTCGCGGGTGGAGAGGTGGGCGTCCAGGCTTTGCAGGCAGAGCTGTGTGATGCGCGCTTCGTCGTGGGCGGCAAAGGCTTCGCTGAGCTGTTGGGCCATGGCATCATAGTCCGGGTCGCCCAGGTACGGCGCCATGATGCTGTGCAGCCGGGCGCGCACTGCTTTGATAGCCGCTTTGGGCTTTTTGTGCTGGCGTGCCGCCTCCTCAGCCAGCTGGCGGATGGTGGCTTCGCTGGTGTCGCCGTACTTGCGGGATTGTTTGATGGCTTCGGTAACGGCCGTAATAAATGCCTCATCTTTCTTGTCCATGCGCCCCATCATACCAACGGAACCCATTGAAAACGAGACGCAAAAAATTTATACTGTCCGCGCGCTGAAGTTTCAGAAAGGAAATGAAAATGTCAGATTACGACGACGATCTCAAGAGGTTTGCCGCCGAGGGTGCGGCGCCGCTGCCACCTGCCGATGAGCAGGGCTACGTTGAGCATGACGGCGCCCAAATCTGGTATGCGGCGTTTGGTGTGGGGCTGCCCGTCATCTTGCTGCATGGCGGATTGGGTCACAGCGGTAACTGGGGCTATCAGGTTCCAGCACTGGTGGAGCACGGGTATCGCACGGTGGTGATTGATAGTCGGGGACATGGGCGCAGCACGCGGGATGAACGGCCGTTGCGCTACGATCTCATGGCCAGCGATGTGCTGGCGGTGATGGATACGCTGCACCTGGACCGGGCCGCCCTGGTGGGCTGGAGCGACGGGGCCGTCGTGGCCCTGACGCTGGCGATGCAGGCGCCAAAACGTGTGGCCGGAGTTTATTTCTTCGCCTGCAACGTGGATGCCAGCGGCGTCAAGGAAATCACGGAGGCCAATCCGCTGTTGGACTGCTGCTTCAGCCGCCATGCTCAAGATTACGCCCAACTATCGGCCACACCAGGGGAGTTTGAAAGGTTTGTTGAAGCCGTTAACCACATGCAGAGCACCCAACCCAACTACTCGGCGCAGGATCTGGCGCAGGTGCGCGTGCCGGTCACGGTGGTGCACAGCGAGCACGACGAGTTTATCACGCGTGAACATGCGGATTATCTGGCCCAGACCATTCCCCAGGCTCAGTTTGTTCATTTGCCTGGGGTGAGCCACTTCGCCCCGCTGCAGCGCCCCGATCAGTTCAACGCCGCCATCCTGGACTTTCTCCACCACGCTTTCCGGTAGCGTTAAATCTATAGCGCCTTTCCTGGCGAACCGCTCGCCAGGCGGCTAGCCCTCAAAAAAAGTAAGGTGACGCTTATGCCTGAGCAGATTCCTCCTACGCCGTTTGCGGACGTCAATGAGGTGTTGGCGCATTTCTGTGACCGGCTCCAGTCGGTGCTAGGGGCGCAGTTCCTGGGCATGGTTCTGATGGGCTCACTGGCCCTGGGCGATTTTGATCCGGCCAGCAGCGACATCGATTTTATCGTAGTGACAAACACAGACCTGGGCGAGACAGCTGTGCGCGGCTTGCAGCAGCTTCACGAACAGTTTGCCGCCAGCGCTTCGCCGTGGGCCACTCGCCTGGAGGCGGTGTACGTGCCCCAGGCGGCGCTTGGGGCACAGCCGTCGCTGACGGCGCTGTATCCGCAAGTTGAGAAGGGCGAGCCGCTGGTGATGATGGCTTTGGAGCCGGGCTGGGTATTCCAGTGCTGGACGCTGCGCGAGCGGGGCATCGCTGTGGCTGGCCCGGATCCGCGTACGCTGGCGGCACCTGTGGAGCGAAAAGCAATGGCCTCGGCGGTGGTGGCCATCACCGGTGAGTGGTTGAGCGCGGCGCAAAATGATCCCTCCTGGCTGGTGTGGCTTCGGGAACGGCCGCATCACACCTTTGTGGTGCAGACATTGTGCCGATTGTTGTACTCCCTGGCCACCAGCGAAGTGACCTCCAAGCCGCAAGCCGTGCACTGGGCGCAGCAGGCGTTGCCCCCGCCGTGGCCAGACCTCATTCGACGTGCGCTCGCCGCCCGCCGCCACCCAGAACCGCTTACGCCCGGCGAAATTGAAGACACGGTTGCTTTGCTCAAGTTCACGGTGAATCAGGGGCGGGCGAAGGTTTAAACTGATAAAACGATAGGATTTTATTCAACATGAGCGACCTGCCTGATGCCCAACCCTGGCAAATTGAGTTAACTGCGGCCGAAACTGGCGGCCTGGCCGCGCTGCGCCTGGTGCAGCCACTGGGCAGCTTTGGCCTGACCCCCGCCAGCCGTGTGGCTTTACAGGCCATCGGGCAGCACCGCGAGCGGTTGGTGGGCATTGGGCTGGATTGGGGCACCGGGGGTGGCGCTCTGGCCATTGCCGCGGCCCAATTGGCGGCGGTTGAGCGGGTGATCGGCCTGGACATCGTCCCGGAAAACGTGGCGGCGGCGCGGCAGAATGCGGTCCTTAACAACGTCGCAGATAAGACCAGCTTTTTCCTGGCCGATTCTTATAGGCCAACGGCCGTTACCGACCAAAACCATCTGGCCACCTTACACGGGCAGCTTCGGTTCATCCTGGCCAACCCGCCTTCCAGCGATGGCGACGACGGCTTTGGTTTTCGGCGGGTGGTGCTGGCGGAGGGACGGCCGTTTCTGGCCCCAGGCGGTGTGGTCTTCCTTAGCATTTCTTACCAGTACGGGCCGCAGCGTATTGCGGCACTCGCCGGGGAGATACCGGGTTATCGTTACGGCGGCGTATTGTCCAGCACCGGTTGGGTGCCGTTTGACCTGCGGCGGGACGATTTGCGGCACTGCCTGGCGCTGTACGCTGAAGAAGAAGCGCGCGGCGGGGGGCCTTACGCGTTTGCCGCGCCGGATAGACCCGACCGGACGCTGGATGCCCGTGCTGCCTGGCAGTGTTTTCAGCAAACCGGGCAAAGCCCACTCACACGCTGGCAAACCCACCTGTTCACGTTTGCAGATTAGGAGACTGAAAAATAACACCCGGCGCAACGAAAGTCTGCCAGCCGGGTTTTTGGATATCATTTCTTTTTTTCGGGCTGTTGGCGGGATACGGCCGTCCTCTTCCTTTCTTCCATAGTTGGCCGTCCGGCTTACCCCACCACACAAGGATATAAACGATGAAAGCAACGGCCGTTGGCACTACATCAGGTTGTGTGATTTGGATTTTGGCGTTTGGGCTTGTCTCGCTGTGCCTTTGCCCGATTGCCGTCGTGATTGGCACCCTCTCAACCACCCTGGGTGCCGACACCGTGGCGGGCATCCTGGGGCCTTATCTTTGCCCAGATGAGAGCACCGCCGAAGTGGTCACCTTCCAAACCACCACCACCGACGAATTTGGTAATCTAGAACCGGCGACGGGCTACGAATTGCAGTGCGTGAATGCCGCGGGTGACGTAGTGCAAGAAGGCAGCCCGGATTTTGCTTTTTACTGGGTAGGGCTGTTAATGCTTGTCAGCCTGGTTGTGGCGGCTGGGCTTGCCTTTTTGGTCGCTGCGCCGCTGGGCGCTTTTATAGCGCGGCGCAGCAGCCGTGCCAAACCGGCCAGCAATTTGTAGCTGCGCTTCACCAGGAGATGATCTTCATGTCCCGATCGTTCCGTCTGTCCCTTCCCGCCGCCAACCCGGAGAAAATCCGTTTTCCCAACCGCTGCGTTTGCTGCGGCGCACCGCGCCAGGCAGACTCGACGTTGGTGGTGAGCCGCCTGGTGATGCGCAAACAGCGGCAGGAACCTGTGACCCTGCATTATGCTGTGCCTCACTGCGACAGGTGTTACCGCGGCACCAAATCGGTCTTTATGGCTGGTTTGCTGCCTTTTCTGACAGGATTCATTTTGCTGGGTGGGGCGGCGTTTGTGGTGGTGACTTTTTATGCTGTTGATATGGGCCTGGATCTCAACAATGTGCCGGGCAGCGGCAACTCCCTGGTGGTGGGAGGGGTAGCGGGTTTAGCCGTTGGTTTGGTCAGTGCGTTTCTGTTTGAAGGCGTGGCCCGTCTGCTGCTTTTGCCCTTCTTTGGTCAGGCGCTGTGGCAATCACCCATGCTCATGGCCCAATTTATCCAGGATGCCGACTATGTGGCCGGGCTGCGCGGTAAGCTCGACCCCGAGGCCAAACATCTGCTGCTGACCTTCAACAACAACGACATGGCGGCCGAGTTTGCTGAGTTAAATGGGGCTACGGCCGTTCCCGACCCCTGATCCTTCTCGTCCTTACCCACATTCGCATTTGCCAACACCAAGGGTATACTGCCTTGTAGAGATGTTGCATTGCCACGTCTCTACAATTCGAATCGTTAAGGAGAAGTTGTGAACACACAAGATATTCAAACACTTTTCGATTACAACTATTGGGCCACACGCCGCATTTTAACCGCTGCTGCCCAGGTGAGCCTTGAGCAGTTCATCACCCACACCGGGCACGGCTTGGGCAGTTTGCGCGGCACGCTGGTGCACACGCTGGATGGCGAGCGCGCCTGGCGTAAGCTGTTCGAGGAGCAGACATTGGCCTACTTTGGCGCCTGGCAGGAGGCCGATTTCGCCACGTTTGACCTGTTGGTGCAGCAATGGCAGGCAGATGAGCAGGCCATGCGCACCTACCTGGCTCAGCTCAGTGACGATGCACTGAACGGTATCATCAGCTACACCACGCCAGAGGGGGCTTACCGCGAGCGAGTGCTGTGGCACTGTTTGCTGCACCTGGCCAACCACGGCACGCAGCACCGCAGTGAAGCCGCCGCCATTTTGACAGGCTACGGCCGTTCCCCCGGCGATCTGGACTTTACTGCTTTCCTCAACGAACAATAACCGAAGGTGGGAGGCCAACGGCCGTCTGCCAGGGAGTAACGTTTTGTCTGCAAAAAAGATCCATGTTTACCTGGAATCTGGTAAGAAAAAAGTGTTTGCTGCGGCCATTGAGTGGCCGGGTTGGTGCTGCCACGGCAAGGACGCAGAGGCCGCGCTGCAGGCGCTGCTGGAGGCGGGTCCACGCTACGCCACTCTGTTACAAGGAACCGATCTTAAATTCCAAGCCCCGAAAAACACTGACGCTTTTGACATTGTGGCGCGCGTGGAAGGCACGGCGACAACCGATTTTGGGGCACCGGATGTAGTTATTGAGAGCGACCATGAGTCGTTTGGCAGCCAGGAGTTAAAGCGGGTGCATATCCTGCTGGATGCGTATTGGGCTGGCTTTGATGCTGCGGTGGCAACGGCCGTCGGCCACGAACTGCGCAAAGGTCCACGCGGCGGCGGCCGTGAGCTGGACGGTATTGTTGAGCACGTTTTGGAATCCAGCGTCAGCTACCTCAAAGCACTGGGCTGGCCGTTCCCCAAAGTTAAGGGCGAAATACCAGAAGAACGGATGGCCCGGCTGCGCGATGAAATTAACAATGGGCTGGAAGCTTCAGCGGCTGGCGATCTGGCCGAGGAGGGACCGCGCGGTGGTAAACGGTGGCCGCCGCGCTATTTTGTGCGCCGCCTGGGCTGGCATATCATCGACCACATCTGGGAAATTGAAGACCGGATGGTATAGCAGGTAGCCAGGGAGCGCTGGATGAAGCGTGTTCTACTGACAGACATGTCGGGCACGGGCAAATCGACACTTGTCGAAACATTGAAGGCGCGAGGGTGTACGGCCGTTGACCTGGATCAACCCGGCTGGAGCGAGTACGATGCCGCTGGAGTGGGTAGTAGAGAGGGTATTGTCATGGGTGGGGGGACGGCCGTAACCGGGCAGTTTGCCCACTGGCACGTGAATTGGATCAGGCACCTCATACAATTCGTTGACGGTTCGGAACGGATGTTCTAAAATTCCCTGGATAAAACAATTAACCAGCCCATAACCATCACCAATTTGCTGACTGAGATTGGCCCAATCAGATACACCAGGGAGAGTAAAATGGACAAACGTGAACTGATCGATTGGCTGAAAGAGGAGTACAGCCAGTTTCAGGCGCTGCTGGACGAGATTGGTCCGGCGCGTATGGAACTGCCCGGTGTGGCGGCGCACTGGACGACGAAAGACATCGTGGCTCACCTGAGCGGCTGGCATCCGACGCTTATCGGCCCGATGCAGGCGGCGCTGCACGGGGAACCAAAGCCGCCGTCGCCCTGGCCTGCCCACCTGCAAACGGACGATGAAATCAACGCCTGGATTTATGAAAGGAACCGGGAACGGCCGTTGTCCGAAATCCTGGCCGAAACCCACCAACAAATTCAGCAGCTCCTGGCCATCCTCGAAGCCCTGCCCGACGATGCGCGGATAGAGACAGTACATCATGGAGGAAAAGATTTTTATCTCGTCTGGATAGGTGAGGAACGCTTCCTGGCCGGGGAATTTTTTGACCATTTCCACGATGACCACGAGCCAGACATCCGCGCCTGGCTGGCCAAAACCAAGACCGCGTAAGGAGACCTCTCATGAACGTAGAGGCTTTTCGCTACTTCTACAACTACCATTTTGCGGAAAACCGCAGCCTGTGGGATCGGTACATTGCGCCGCTGACCTACGAACAGTTTGTGCAAGAAGCCGCCTACTCGCATGGTTCTGTACGTGAGCAACTGGTGCACCTGATCGACGTGGATGACATCTGGTTCAGCGAGCTGCAAAACATTGAGCCGTTTGACCCTATTCCCCAGGCCACCGGCCAGGAAGACCGGGCCACCATTCGTGCCCATTGGGACCGGGTGGAACAAAAAATGCGCGCCTACCTGGCCGATTTGCAGGATGAGATGCTGTTCACGAAGCCGATCCAGGAGCCGGACGAAGACCAGAACCTCATCGTCTGGCAGGTGCTGCTGCACGTGGTGAATCACGCCACCGATCACCGGGCCCAAATTCTGCGCCAGCTCAATGACCTGGGCGTCGAGACCGTGTCTCAAGATTTCATCTTCCACGTATACGATCATCCGTAGCTCTATGGAAACAACCACAGATTACACAGATTACACAGATGATCTTATCTGCGAAATCTGTGTAATCTGTGGATTCTTTTCGAAGGAAGTAAGAAATGAACATTCCCTGGAAAACCATCATCTGGCAGCAGTTTGGCGCGGCGATTGACGATCTGGACAACGCGCTGCGTGCCTGTCCAGATGAGTTATGGCGGGCGCGTTTGTGGGATGAACCGGAACAAGAGCGCTTTTTTCTGCCAGAATTCTGGTACGTGGTGTACCATTCGCTCTTCTGGCTGGACCTTTATCTGACGGGCGCAGAAGAAGGGTTTGCCCCACCGGAGCCGTTTTTGCTGGTGGAACAAAATGAGGATGGGCCGCTGCCGGAACGGCCGTACATCAAAGCTCAACTGCAATCCTATCTGGAAACATGCCGCCACCGCTGCCGCATTACAATTGAGTCCCTGACCGACGAAGCAGCCCAACGCATTTGCCGCTTTCCCTGGGGCGAGGTCACCTTTGCCGAGCTGCTGCTTTACAACATGCGCCACGTGGCCGGGCACGCCGCCCAGCTTAACCTGCTGTTGGGGCAAAAAGTAGGCTCCGCACCAGGCTGGGTGCTCCAGGCCGAGAAAAAATCAGAGTGAGACAGAATTTATCATGCTGACCATCGACATTGACACTGCGCGCCGGTTTATTTTGGGCAAGCAGGGCTTGTGGCCCGGGCGGCGCTGGCGCGGTCTGGACGGCACGGCACAGGCTGTACAGGCGATGGAATATTTACAGCTTGACCCGCTGCAAATCATTGCCCGCAGCCAGGACATCACCCTGCACAGCCGGGTGCTGGACTACACGCCGGGATTGTGGGAAACGGCCGCTTACGAGCAGCGCGGCTTTTTTGATTGGGGCGGCTGGCTGGCGCTGCGCCCCATGGACGAGCTGCCGCACTGGCGCGTGATCATGCACCGCGAGCGCGATGGCCATCCCGACTGCGATCCGCGCACCCGCAAATCGGCCCAGGATCATGCCGAAGCGATTGACGAAATGCGCGCCATTTTGCGCGAGCAGAGGATGGTGAGCAATCGTGATTTCGAGATGGCTGCCCGCCAACGGACGCAAAGCTATCGCGGCCGTAAGGACAGCGCGCTGGCGTTGTACTACCTCTGGCGCACCGGCGAAGTGATGACCCACCACCGCGAAAACTTCGAGCGTGTGTATGCGCTGACGGAAGCGGTTGCTCCGGCCCATCTCATCCGTGAAAGTAGTGAGGCCGAGGCCGACCGCTTTTTGATCCTGAAGGAAATCAGCCACTTAGGCCTGTCGCGCCTGCAGCGCACGCAGGATGCATATTTTCGCGGCGTGCCGTTTAGCCAGAAGGCGCCGATCAGCCAGGCGCTGCTGGCCGACGGCGAGATCGTCGAGGTGAAGGTGGAGGGCTGGAAGCAGGTGCATTACGCGCTGGCGGGCGACGCCCACCTGCTGCACGAGTTAAGCGCCGGGCGCGTGCCGCAGGCGTGGACGCCGCTAGAGACAAACACCACGGAAGAAGCTGTTTTCCTGGCGCCGCTGGACCCGGTGAGTGCACGAGGCCGGGCCAAAACGTTGTTCGGCTTTGACTACGTGTGGGAGGTGTACAAGCCGGTAGACAAGCGCCAGTTTGGCTACTACACGCTGCCGGTGTTGTGGGGTGACCAGCTTGTGGCCCGGTTTGACAGCAAGCTCGACCGGACAAGCAACACGTTTGTTATCCTGGGCTTTTGGCTGGAGGATGAGGCTTTGGGCCAGGATGAAACATTCGCCGAAGCCCTGGCGCGCGGTTTTGCCCGGTTTGTTACCTTCCTGGGCGCGAGCCAGCTGGAGGCTGGGATGATTGGCCAGCCGCTGCTGCGCCAGCGCGTTGAGGCTTTATAGGAGATGACCTAATGAAAAAAGCCCAAAAAGTAACGGTTCCTGGCCTGGCGCGCCTGCCGACCTTTTGCCACGCGGTCATCGCGGGCGACTTTATCTACGTTTCCGGCACGTTGGGCACGCAGCCCGGCTCCATGTCCCTGGTTGAAGGCGGCACCGGCCCCGAAACGACGCAGGCGCTGGAGCACATCGCGACCATCCTGGAAGCATGTGGCGCTTCGCTGGCGGACCTGGTGAAAATCAACGTATTTCTGGCGGACATAGAAACTTTTGTCGCCATGAATGAGGCTTATCTGGCCGCAATTGGTGACGATCCGCCAGCGCGCATTACGGTTGGCCGGGCGGAGCTGGCGTTGGGCGCGGCGGTGGAAATTGATGCTATTGCCTACAAGCCGCGGGAGGGTTAAATAAGGAGCGAAACAATGGCACTCGATCTTTACATGCTTGGCCTGGTGGTTGAGGACATGGGCGAGTCATTGGAATTTTACCGGCGGCTGGGCCTGCAAATCCCCGAAGGGAGCGAAAGAAAGTCCCATGTTGAAATCAAAATGGGCAATGGGCTCACTTTTTTTCTGGATTCTAAATCCTCGCTGTGGGATCCCAACTTTGTCCCCAGACATGAGCCGAAGCGCCTGGAGGCCTCAGGCAATTATCAATCGGTCCTGGAGTTTTACTTGAAGACGCGAGAGGCGGTGTCAAGTGGAAAATGCTATCTCGCTGCGCTTTGAATCCAAGTTACATGCCTCTGCGGCCCGTGTTTGGCAGTGGATTACTTCGATTGAGGGCATTACTGCGGAGATGCGGCCGTACTTGCGTATGACTGTACCAAAAGGTGTGCGCTCACTAAATGACGTGGCGATTAAACCTGGTGTTTGCCTGTTTCGTAGTTATGTTTTTCTGTTTGGCGTTTTGCCCGTTGACTACTCCGACATGACCCTGGTGGAACTGGACCCCGGCCAGGGCTTCGTCGAGCAGTCGCCGATGGGCTCGATGAAATTATGGCGCCACGAGAGGCGCATTGTGCCATGCCCAGATGATCCGAGTGCGGTTTTGCTGGTGGATCAGCTTACGTTTCGCCCTCGTATAGCGCAGCGCCTGGTTGGCTGGTTTATCAGTCAGGTCTTTGCCCACCGGCACAAAGTATTGAGAGCTAACCTAGATGGTGCCTAACCAGTTCCCCACCTCAGTTGCCCAGTTCCCGGCCAGCCAGCGGGCGATACGATGGGAGAGGGGATTGACAAGCGTCACGTGACAGAGTACATTTTAGCGCATGATCAAGTCGTTTGCCGATAAACGAACACAAGAATTGTATGCCACGGGTAAAGCAAAGCGGTTTCCACAGGATTTGGCGAAACGGGCAACACGGAAACTTGAGTATGTCGATTTGGCGACTAGACTGGACGACTTGAAGGTTCCACCAGGTAACCGACTTCATGCACTTAAAGGTGACCGAGAAGGACAATATTCAATCTCCATCAACGACCAATGGCGTATCTGTTTTCGTTTTATTGACGGTGACGGTTACGATGTTGAGGTATGTGACTATCACTAAGTCGAGGTGTAAATCATGAGTATTCCAAACACAGGCGGTATGCAACGCCGTCCCACTCATCCTGGTGAGATGTTGCGCGAGGATTTTTTGCCAGATTACGATCTGACGGTGTCTGGTTTAGCAGAGGCGATTGGGGTGTCGCGTCAATCGATCAACGAACTGCTGCGGGAGAGGCGGCGGGTAAGTCCGGAAATGGCGCTGCGCCTGGCACGGCTGTTTGGCAATTCGCCGGAGTTCTGGCTTAACGCACAGCGCGCTGTAGACCTTTGGGATGCCACCCAGGCCATTCAAAGCGATGTGGCCCGCATTCAGCCTTTGGTTCCTGCTTGATTTAATGCTCCACCACCCTCACGCAAAAATCCGGCAAAACCATTCCCCCAACCTTATGCTAAAATTCAGGCGTTCTAGATTGTGTGGGCAGCGGGGCTATTCAAAGCGATGTGACCCGCATTCAGCCTCTGGTTCCTGCTTAATTTTCAATCCAACAAGCTGTGAGGGGAACGGCCGTTGCTACCCAAGCTTATGCTATGCTATAGTTTTGTAGATTTATCCAGTATGTCAGAGGATGCAATCTCAACCTAATTCAAAATTAGACATTGTTTTATTATTTAGGAGAAATTGCTTGTGACAGATACCGAAGGATCAGAAATTTCTGTTGGGGATATAGATATAAGTGCAGGTCGAGCTGTTGCTATTGGTCGAGGTGCCAGGGTCATTATAGATACAGAGGATACACGTGGTCTTCGAATATGGTGGCATGAAATAATTCGAACCTATGATCGACATGCATGTTATGCTTTTTTTCTTATGCTACCGTCAGATAACAAAGTTAATAGATATTTAACTGAGTACGGTAAAGAATTAGATATAATTTCTGGTAATAACTGTCTAGTAATTGCATTAAGTCAATCTGATTTTAAAAGAACCGGTTTCAATGACAATGATTGGAAGGGATATGTTAAAGAGCAATCAGATGAAGGGTATAGTACTATAATTGGCAAATTATTTAATATAGACTTCACAAAATTCCCTTGTCTGCTGATGTTTCAGGATATTCGTACTGAGGAGCATATTGCCATTGAATTGAGTGGGATGAGTGTCAAAGAAATAGCTGCGAAAATGCGTCTTGTATTCTCAATTATTGAAAAAGCAATAAAGAATGACAAGTTACCCCTTGATGAATTAGAAAATCAGTTGGCCTCAGAAATCACATATCCGGCTAATCACAATGTCTCCTCCGAAAAGACATTTGAATCTGCGATGAAGGTCTTGTTAGAGGCTGTTTCATCTATGCCTTACAACGTCACGATCCACAATGAAATAGTTCAAGGTGATAAAATTAACACAGGGGATATCATTGGTTCAAACAGTGTTTCAGTTGGTCGCGAAGCACATTCAGAAAATAAGCAAGAAGTTCAAAAAGATAAGTAGAGCTGCAAATCAGTTAGTTGGTTCATTAGACATTATCCGCAATAAATATCAGGGTGAAAGTTAAAGCCAAGAAAAGGCCGAGAGGAGATGCCGAGATTCCATCCGGAGTTATGAAAGCCACAAGCAACTTTCATCACCAGGTCCGAAAAGTCAGGCCTCTCCCCTTGCTTTGAGCAGGTCTTCCACCTGCGCTGTGGTCGGCGTCCCCACCGTACCACCTATTGGTTTGCTTAAACGGCAGTAATCATTCCAAAAGCTGTGCGGAGGAACGGCCGTATTCCACCAAACACACGCTAAAATCCAAAAATCGATTTACAAACCAGTGTTAGGGTGAACGGCCGTAACCATTCCAACAAGCTGTGAGGAGATACGGCCGTTTCTTCCACCACCCTCACGCAAAAATCCGGCAAAACCATTCCCCCAACCTGATGCTAAAATTCAGGCGTTCTACAGGGTCTAGCAAGTGGTACAACGGGACGCCGACCGCAGCCGGGTGAAGTTCTATGCTGCCAAGCCCTTTTTTGGAGCAGGATAACAATGATCAATGATTACATTACAATAAGCCGCTTAGTTAGATCAATCAACACTAAATGTGTTGATGCATATTCCTCTGAAGTAAAGGGGAAATTGAAAGACCATGATTTAGTAGCCAACTATATTCTGAGCGATTTGAGAGAACTTAAGCGACTATGGCCTAGAGATCTTGATAGAAGTGTTTTGGAAAAGGCATACCTGGAAATTGAAAATGAGGCGTGGAGAGGTAAAGAATCAATGTTCTTAACCACACTGTTCGCTTTAGACGAAGTGATGGAACCATTAGAACAGCATTTTTCTAATCAAGAGGCAACGAACATTTCTACAAGCATCCTCGACTATCTCCATCCATCTATTATTAACTCGTCTTATCATCACTTCCGTAACGGGCATTATAGAGATGCCGTTTTGAATGCGATTCTAGCCGTTTTTGATCTTATCAGGCATCGGACCGGAATTGATTTAGATGGAAGCAAGTTGGCCCAAACTGTGTTTTCTGTTAACTCGCCTAAGTTGATCGTTTCAAATATGCGTACTGAAAGCGGAAGGAACGATCAAATTGGATTTATGAAACTTTTGGAAGGAACCTACTGGAGTGTTCGTAACCCCAAAGCCCATTCATTATCTGTTAACCCCGACAAAATAGTAGCTGCCCAAAATCTCATCTTTGCTAGTTTGTTAGCAAGACGTGTTGAAAATGCGGAGCTTCCTGAAAAAGATACTCCAGAATAAGCTATTAGAAATCATCTCCCTAGTTTTTAAACATTAAGAGTATCACCACGGCCGATATTCCAGCGACTGGTGGCGGAAGTAGGTGGTGTACAGCTCGGCGTAGTGGCCGCCCTGGGCCAGCAGCGTATCGTGGCTGCCTTCCTCGATGATCTGCCCGTCGCGCAGGACGATGATCCGGTCGGCGGCGCGCACCGTGGAGAGGCGGTGGGCAATAACGATGCTGGTCCGGTTTTGCAGGACGGTCGCCAGGGCGTCCTGCACCTGCGCTTCCGTCAGCGGGTCGATGCTGGCGGTGGCTTCGTCCAGCAGCAGGATGGCCGGGTTTTGCAGCAGCACGCGGGCCAGGGCCACCAACTGCCGCTGCCCCAACGAGAGCCGCGCCCCCCGTTCGCCCACGTCGGTTTGTAATCCCTCAGGCAAATCTTCCAACCAACTGCCATCGCCTAACTGCCGTGCGGCCGTTTCCACTTCCACATCCGTTGCTTCAGGACGGCCGTACTTCACATTCTCCGCCACCGTGCCCGAGAACAAAAACGGCGCTTGCGGCACCAGCCCCAGCTGGCGGCGGTATTGGCTCAGGTCCAGGGTACGGATGGAACGGCCGTCTACCAACACATCCCCGCCCTGGTACTCGTAAAAACGCATCAACACCTTCACCAGGCTCGATTTGCCCGCGCCCGTGTGCCCCACAATCGCCAGCGTCTCCCCCGCCGAAATCGTCAATGAAAAATCTTGCAAGACGGCGCTGCGGCCGGTGCTGTAGTTAAACGTTACCCGGTCGAACACAATCTCGCCGCGCAGCCGACCGACTGCCTCAACGGCCGTTTGGACCACCAGCGGCTCATCGTCAATCAGGGCAAAGACCCGCTCGCTGGCGGCCAGGCCCTGCTGGAACTGGCTCCAGAACGACGCCAAACTGGTGATCGGGTAAAAGAAAATCGTCAGCCCCTGCACAAACAGGTACCACTCGCCCACAGAGATGTCCTGCTGGATGGCCATCAACCCGCCGACGTAAATAATCACCGAAACGGCGATGCCGGAGACGGTGTTGAGCAGGGGGAAGATGCTGCCAAAGACGGCCACGCGGGTGAGCTGCACCCGATAGGCCAGCTCGTTGACGTCTTGAAAATCGTCGTAGATGGCCGCTTCTTGCCGGAAGTTTTTGGCCACGCCGATGCCGCTGACCGTCTCCTGGATGGTGGCGTTGACCGTGGCCAGGGCGCGCTGCGCCTGCTGCATGGCGTTCCGCGCCAGCCGCCGGAAGACCAGGGCAATCGTCACCACCACCGGCCCCACGGCGTAGGTGATGAGCGCCAGCCGCACGTTTTGCGTCAGCAGAACGGTACCGATGACCAGCACCAGGACAATTTGGCTGAGTAAATCAATCGTCAGGGTGACCACCGTGGAAAAATCTTGCGTGTCGGACGTCACCCGGCTGACGATGCGGCCGGAGGCAAACTGGTCGTAAAAGGACAAATCGCGGCGCATGACGGCGCGGAATGCGTCTTCGCGCAGCGCCAGCACCACGTCGCCCACGGCCCGCGCCGAAAACCAGAGGCTGACAAAGTTGAAGCCCCAGCTCAGCGCCCCCATCACGGTAACCACCGCCGCCAGCGTCAGCAGCAGCTGTAACTGCGGGTTGGCCGCCAGCATATCGATACCCCGCGAGATGATGATGGGCGTGGCCGTGGCCAAAATGGAGATGAGCGACACCATCGCCGCCACCAGCAGCACCTTGCCAATATGCGGCCGAAAATAACCCACAATGCGCCGTACCAGTTCCCGGTCGCTGTAATTCCGGTCGTATTCCTCTGGGTTTAAGCCGCCGGTGATGCCCATGCTTGCCTCAATTATGGGACACTGATTAACAGAGATTTACACTGATTTTTTTGCTTTTATCTGTAAAAACCAGTGTTAATCAGTGTCCAATTTATCGAATAAAAATCTGCCGGTAAACCGCACTCTGCGCCATCAGCTCCTCGTGGGTGCCCTGGGCGATGAGACGGCCGTTTTTCATCAACAAAATCAGGTCCGCGCTGCGAATCTGGGACAGGCGGTGGGTGATCAGCAGGGTGGTCCGCCCGGCCAGGATGTTGTGCATGGCCCGCTGAATCTTGTCTTCGGTGTTGCTGTCGATGGCGCTGGTGGAATCGTCCAGCACCAAAATGCGCGGATCGCTGAGGAAGGCGCGGGCGATGGCCAGCCGCTGCCGCTGGCCGCCAGACAGCATCACGCCGCGCTCGCCAATCTTCGTCTGGTAGCCGTTGGGGAAGCTCATGATGAAGTCGTGGGCCTGGGCCTGCTTCGCCGCCGCTTCAATTTCCGCCTGGGGCACGTCGGCCCGGGCGCCAAAGGCGATATTCTCGGCAATGGTGCGCGAAAAGAGGAAGATGTCTTGCTCGATGGTGCCGATCTGGCCACGCAGGCTGTCCAGGCTCCAGTCACGCACGTCAATCTGGTCGATGAGGATACGGCCGTTTGTCACATCAAACGTCCGGTTCAGCAGCTTGGTCAGCGTGCTCTTGCCCGCGCCCGTCTGCCCCACAATCGCCACCGTCTGCCCGGGCCTTGCCGTAAACGAGATATCCTGCAAAACCAGCGACTGTGTTACTACATGCCCATCACCTGCCACCTGCAACTTGCCACCTGCCACCTCCCCATACCCAAAACTCACATCCTCAAAAACCACCTCGCCTTTCATCTCCTGCGCCACGCCCGCTTCATTCTGATCCAGCTCCGTTTCCGTCAGGATCATGTCCAAAATGCGCCGGGCGCTGGCAAAACTTTGCTGGAAGGTGGCAATGTTGCGCAGCAAAAAGCGAATGGGCGAGCGCAGCGTGCCCAGCAGGGCCATGAAGGCAATCACCTGGCCCACCGAGACGATGCCCTGCATAAACAGGTAGAGCGCGTGGCCAAAACCCAGACCAATCAGCAGGCCGTAGAGCAGCAGCGGCAGGTAGCGCGCCGTTACCTCGCCCTCGCGCACGAAGGCGTCGCGATAGGCCCCGGCGTTGTGGGTGAAGCGCCCTTCTTCGGCTGGTTCCTGGGCAAACCCTTTTACCACCTCGATGCCGGAAATCGTTTCCGCCAGCCCGGCGTTCATCTCGGCAAAGGTGGCACGCAGCTGGGTAGCCACGGGGCTCAGGTTGTCGTTGTAGCGGCGCAGGGCAAAATAAGTGCTGATGAGGAACAAAATTGGCATGACCAGCAGGCGGTAATCGAGCGTGGTGATGGTGATGAGGGGTATCAGCAGGGTGAGGATCGACTCGGTGGTGGTGCCCAGGGCCGGGCTGACAAAAAGGGTAATTTGCTGCACGTCGTTGGTGGCCCGGGCCATCAAATCGCCCACGCGCTGCTGGCCGTGGAACGTCTGGCTTTTGCTGAGCAGGCTCAGGTACAGCTCGTCGCGGGCGTTGCGCTCCACGCGCTGGGCCAGCACGCGGATGGCCAGGCTGTTGACAATGTCGAACAGCCCGTAGCCCACGTAGGCGGCCACGACGTAGAGCGCAGCTGCGGTCAGCCCGGCGCGGCCTTCATTCTGGATCACGCTGTCGAAGGCCCAACCGACGGTAACGGCCGTCATGCTTTGCGCCGACGCCATGCCCACCGTGGTGAGCAAAAAGGTCAGCATCAGCCCCTTGTAGCGTAAGATATGCGATTGCAGCCAGCGCAGGGTGGAGCGGTGGTCATAGGTGTAGGCGTCGGCAACGGTGAATTCGCTTCGGGTCATGAATGGCTTCCTTTAACAAAGGGGATCGTATCAGTTTGCGAATGGTTGTCGAGAGGAATCATACTGGTCAATTGTCCAGTTCTTGAGGAATTGGGCGATTTGCTTGACAAACAGAATAAATGGACTTATTATACCGGCAGGTTAATTAACCAATTAGTTAAATGAGGACAAACACAATGAGGCGTGTTGACGAAAGATTAGACCAGACATTTGCCGCTCTGGCCAATACAACGCGGCGGGAGATTTTAGCCCGTTTAGCGGAGGGTGCAGCCACTGTAAATGAACTGGCAGAACCATTTAATATGAGTTTGCCGGCCATTTCCAAGCACATCAAAGTATTGGAACACGCAGGGCTGATCACACGGGGCCAAAGAGCGCAATATCGCCCCTGCACCCTCGACGCAGCCCCTCTGCAAGAAGTATCTAATTGGACAGAGCAGTATCGCCACATTTGGGAGGCAAGCTTTGACCGCATGGACGACTATATCAATCAATTGAAAAACAAGGAGAAAGATAATGAGTAATAACACCGCCACTGAAGAGGCTATCGTAGTTGAACGTATTTTCGACGCACCTGTAGACCTCATTTGGCAGTTGTGGACCGAACCTGAACACTTCAAGAATTGGTACGGACCACAAGGCTTCACAACGCCGGTTGCCGAGATGGATGTGCGCGTTGGTGGCAAGCATCTGTTTTGCATGGAAATGCAAACGCCTGAGGGCGGTCGGAAAATTTGGACCACAGGCGAATACAGTGAAGTTGTTCCTAATGAACGGCTTGTATACACAAGCAGCCCTGCCGATGAACATGGCAATGTGGTTTCACTACCGGACCACGGTTTAGTGACGACTACTGTCACTGTACAGCTGGAAAACTTGGGTGGGTGCACCAAGATGGTTATGACGCACGCTGGCCTGCCCGCTGGTGATGAGGGTGCTAATGAGGGCTGGAAGCAAACCTTTGCCAAGATGGCAGCGTACGCCGAAACAGTTCTCAATGCCAGATGAGATGATCGTTTGATCTGCTTCAACGTATGAAAATTTTAGATTTACCAAACGGCCGTTCCCCTCTCAGATTTGTTTTCTAGGGAACGGCCGTTCCCCTCCAAAATTGACAGTTTGCCAAATCAGACAGTATGATTTCCCCGCTTACCTAAAAACCTTTGGAGAAGAAAGCCATGCTTACTATGCGCCGTGCTAATGCAGGCGACGTTAATTTTCTGATCTGGATCGATATTAAAGATGAGGGCGTCAGTTCATCCTACATGGCAAACTGGGCAGATGCGGAGTGGGCGGCTCATCGCGAGCAGATTGCGGCGTATATCTCTAGCGAGGACAAGATTGCTTTTGTAACTGAGGAAGTGGCCAGCCAGCGCCGCGTAGCGGGCATTTATGCCGATATTTTACACGTGCAAGATGTGGCTGGCCGGTGGCGCATGTTTCGGACAGTTTCCACGGATCTTTTTCCGGGGGACGGCCGTTTCTGCGCCATCTTCCAACTCTGGGTCGATCCGGCTTACCGGCGGCAGAGATTAGGCTCACAGCTAAAGCAAATGGTGGAAGACGAAGCAGTGCACCGCCAGGTGGGGGCCATTTACACGCACACTGAAGCGGTGAATGAACACGTCATCACCCTCAACAAAAAGCTGGGCTACCGGGAAATTTATCGCGGCCCCATGTGGGATGACATCGAGCGCGTGGCGCTGCTCAAAAATCTCGATGTGACCAGGAGGTAGGCAAAGGAATGGAAACAGTTTTTATTACGGGCGCCAATCGGGGGATTGGGCTGGCGCTGACCAGGGAATTTTTAGCAAGTGGCTATCGAGTGATTGCCAGCTGCCGGACTCCCAATGCCGCCACGGCGCTGCATGAGCTTGAGGCCGCTCATCAGGGTGGGCTGCACCTGGTTGAACTTGATGTGGTGGAACCGGAATCCCTGGCCAATCTGGTGCCCACGATGGAGCAAATTTGTGACTGTATCGACGTACTGGTAAACAACGCCGGGATTCTGCTGCCCAGCGACGGCTTTCGCCAAATCAGTGCCGCCAACCTGAGACAGTCGTTTGAGGTGAACAGCATTGCGCCGCTGATGGTGTGGCAGACCCTGCTGCCTTTGCTGAAAAAAGCGTCGCGACCGCGCATTGTCAACATTACAATGCCCACGCGAGCATTAAGCCTGCTGCAGAATCGGACGACAAACCACCATTACATTGCCAGCCGGTATGCGCTCAATGCCCTGGTGAAAATGGCCGCTGACGAGCTGGCCGAAGAAGGCCTGATAACAATTGCGCTTTATCCGGGCTACGTACAAACGGACATGAATGGCTACGACGCCAAAGCCGAAACGGCCGATACGGCCGTCCCCAAACTGGTCCCCCTCATCGCCAATCTAACGGCTGCCCAAAACGGCCTCTGCTTGCTGCCAGACGGCAGTTCGTTTGATTGGTAAAGAGATCCTGATGAAAGCCCACACTGATGTTTTAGAAAACGGCCGCATCCAGCAGTACCGGATTCTGGAGAGGGAACGGCCGTTCACCACCCCTCAAATCCTGCAAAAATGGCAAACTGACGAGACCTTTCGCCGCTTTTTCATCGGCCTGCTGACAAATGCCCCGTTTGACGCCTACTTTTGGGAAACCCCGCCGATTACAACGAGTTTGCTGGCACGGCCGTTTGAATTTGTCTTGGTCAACGCACCCCAACTCGCTCCAGTCCCCGCCGAGCGCCGCGCCTTTGCCCGCTACTTTACCTCTGCGCCCGTGGTTGATTTCTCCAACCTGGGCGGCGATGCGCATCTGGTGGTACCTTGCCCGCAAAAGCCGCATGATGCGTTTGCCCACCTGGCGGCGTTTAGCCGCAGCGCGCCGCTGGACCAGCAGCACCAGTTCTGGCAGCGGGTGGGTAAGGTGGTAACAAATTTGGTAGGGAAACGGCCGTTGTGGGTCAGCACTTCCGGGTTGGGTGTGTACTGGCTGCACGTGCGGCTGGATTCGCAGCCTAAATATTATACGTTTCGGCCGTACGCCACCTGGCCGCAAGTGTGATTAAAATCACTTGTCCGCCCCTGTCCTTGCTGGCATACTACAACCAACGCTCGTTCATCAGAGCGTGTGCACCACCGGACCTTCCCTTAAGAAATTGCCGCTAATTATTTTGAACTTTGGTGAATTCGCGCAATTCGTGTCTAAGTTGCTTGGTGCGACACTTCTAACAATTTTTTCCCAAGGAGATAACCATGGACAAACAACAACTAATCGATAAGCTGAACGAAGATTTGGCTGGTGAATTTGGGGCCATCATTCAGTACATCACCTACGCGGCCAAAGCCACTGGCCCGTATCGCCCGCAGCTGGCCCAGTTTTTCCTCACCGAAGTGGCCGATGAGCAGATTCACGCCCAATTTTTGGCCAACAAGATTGTGGCCCTGGGCGGCGAACCCACTACCACGGCGCAGCCTGTGCCTCCCGCTCACAACAACCGCGAAATGTTACAAGCCGTTCTGGCGGCCGAACTGCAAGCTGGCAAAAATTATACGCAGCGTGCTGAAGAAGCCGACGCCTATGGCGATAAGGGGCTGGTGGTGGCCCTGGAAGACATGGTGCGCGACGAAATGGGGCATTCCGAAGAAACCGAGCGCATGCTGCGCGACTGGCCACTGTAGAAGACATCCACAGATTTCACAGATTACGCAGATTAAGATTTTTTAGTTTGTGATTCTGTGGGAAGTGAACCGCGGAGGCGCGGAGGGCGCAGAGTTTGCTATAAAAATCTCAGCGTTCTCCGCGTCTCTGCGGTAAAAAATCAGCTGCGGCCGACGACGAGCTGGACGCCGTCGAGGACGCTTTCCAGGATGAAGGGGGGGACGGTGCCCACGTATTCTGTCAGGAAGCGGCGGTCGATGGTGATGACCTGGGCCACATTGGCCACGCACGCCTTGGGCAGGCCTGAATCTGACTGGGCGATGAGCACGTTGCCGGGGGCGGGCGCTAGTTTCCAATCCGGGCTGAGCGTGACGCACACGGCCGTTTCCAGCAAACTCCGGTTAAACGCATCACTTTGAATGACCAAAACAGGTTGGGGCTGGCGCATCTCTGGGGGCTGGGTCCACCAGATCTGGCCTTGTTTGAGGGCGACTTCGGCTACCATGATGGATTGTCGGCGAAGATCAGCTGCTGAGCGACACGCCAGGGGGCGGGCAGCCGCGAGGGGCGGTATTGGTAGACGGCGTCCAGCTGGCGCGCCACCGTTTCGCTGTCGGTTCGCTCCAACCGGCGGCTGATGGCCTGCCGGGTGAGGCGTGAGTGCTGGCTGTGCCGCTGAGCGGCCGTTTGAGCTTGCTGTAAGAGGGTATCGAGTAAAGCGGCGTTGTTGTTCATAGATACTTCGGCAAGAATGTTAGGTTAGGCTTACGGCCGTTGCTGACGTCATGTGTACGGCCGTCTGTGAAGTGTAAACAGCTTTGCCGCTTCCCGACATAGTACCAAAGGGCTAGGGGGCGGTGGTCGGTAATCGGTAATCCGTAAGCGGTTTACCGTTCACCGATAACCGTTCACCATTCACCGATAACCGTTTACCGTTCATCGATTACCGCTTCCCCTCCACCACTCTGTCGACCAGGCCACCGCCTTGTGGATGCCGTCGCGCAGGGAGGTGGTGGGCGTGTAGTCGAGCAGGGCGCGGGCCTTGCCGATATTGGCCACGTAGTGGGTTACTTCGCCCACGCGGGATGGTTTAATGGTCATGTCTGGCTCAATGCCCAGCGCCTCGCCGATGTATTTGGCCATGTTGACCAGGCTGTTGCCCTGGCCAAAGGCCAGGTTGATCGTGTGGTTTTCAATCTGGCCGTCGACCAACCGCTCGATCCCCTTGGCCACGCCGCTGACGCAGTCGTCCACGTAGGTGAAGTCCAGCACTTTTTTCTCGCCGTAGACGGTGATGGGTTCGCGGTTGCCAATTTTGCGGATAAAGAGAGGAATGACGCGTTCCATGCGTTCGAGGTCGTTGTCGTAACGGCCGTACACGTTGCTAAAGCGAAACACCAGGTAACGCAGCCCATAACATTGCGCATAGCTATAAATCAGCGCCTCGCCGGAGATTTTGCTGGCCGAGTACGGGCTTTCGGTGAAGGCAAAATCGGCGTAGCTTTCCTCGGTGATGTAGCGGTGGATGTCGCCGTACACCTCACGCGAGCTGCTGAAGATGATCGGCAGGTTGTTGTGGCGGCAAAACTCCAGCACGTTGAAGGTCATCGTGATGTTTTCCAGGGCGCGGTCGGGCTGCTCGACCAGTTCATGCACCTTGGCGTGGGCGGCAAAATGGACCACGGCGTCCAGGTCTGGCGGATAATCCACATAGCCGATGCCGCGCTCAAAGCTGCGCTGCGGCGTGCTTAGATCTTGCAGCAGCGTCTCGATTTCGGTGGTCCAGGTGTTCGGCCGTTTGTCGATGCCAAACACATAATGCCCCTGAGCCTGCAGATAAAGTCCTAAATTGGTGCCAATCTGGCCGCTGGAGCCGGTGATGAGTATGCGCATGAGTGCCTCTTTTGGAGTAAAAAGTAAAAAGTGAAAAGTAGAGGCAAGGCAGGTGGGTACATTTTTGTCAAGCAAAGCAATCTTGCCACCACCTGCCTCGCCCAAATTTTGTAAAAAGTGAACAGTAAAAAGCAAAAAATTCGGTTTTGGGAGTATACCTCAGAATAGAACAACCATTTTTGTAGCCGCGGATTCTTTCCGCGCTCTTCCGCCGGGGCTAAAGCCCGCGGTTACAAAATGGAAGCCCCTGGGGGCTAAAAACCAGCCTCGAAGAGGCTTCCATAAACTAGCCCGGCCGTTTACGGGCGGGCGGGCTGCGCGGAAAGAATCCGCGGCTACGGGATGGCAAACAAAGCGGCGTCTAGCTCTGTGTCTTGCCAGGCGTCGTGCCAGGTGAGGCTGGCGGCCAGCTGGCCGATGGCATCGGACGATTTGGCGGAGGAGCCGTTGCCGCCGGTGCACACGTACACCTGCCCCGGCACCACAGCGTCGATCAGCGGCTTGCCGTGCGGCGTGTAGGTGATCAGGCAGCGTTTGGTGGCCCACGACTGCGCCCGCAGCCCGGGAATGATGCCTTCCAGCGCGGCGCGCATGGCGGGCAGGATGGCGTCGCTGTTGCCATGGATAAACCAGCGGCGGATGGCCTCCACATCATGCGGCAGGGTTTGGTCGAGCCGGGTATCGCAGCCCATTTTGAGGTAGAAACGGCCGTCCGGGTACAAAATCGGCGGCAGCAAATAAATCCCGCGCAGGTCGGGTGATTCGATCTCGTAGATGACCGTGGGCATATCGCTCAACCGGGCGGCTTCGGCGGCGTCCAGTTCGGCCAGGATGATCGTTTCCGTTTTGAGGCGCAGGGGGAGCGGCCGTTCCAGCAGATCAAAGCAGTTGCTAAACCCGCCAGCGGCGATGAGCAATTTGCGCGTTTGGTACTGGCTGCCCTCTTTGGTTTGGACGGTGAGATGAGTGGGGTGGCGGGTGACGGTTACGGCCGTTTCCCGCAAAATCGTGCCGCCTTGTTCGGCAAACACCGCCAGCTGTGCCGCAATCAGCCCGCGTGGATTGATGTAGCCAGCCGGGGCATGCTCCAAAATCCCGGCAAAGCCCGCGGGAAAGTGCAGCTTGGGCAGCCGCACCGCCAGTTCGTCGGCGGTGAGCTCATCGTAGGCCACGCCAAAGCGCTGCCCGATAGAGGCTGCATTTTGCCAGTAAGCATGGCTCCCGTCATCCGGCCCCACGTACAGGCCGCCGGTTGGTTCGTAAAAGTTGATGCCGCTGCGGGTTTCCAATTCGCGGTATTGGGCAATTGAGCGGTCGGCCAGCGTGGCCCAGGCTAAATCTTTGCTCAGCCGCCGGGTGATGCGCCCCTGGTCGTAATGGCTGGCAAACACGCCGTCGTGGGTTTGCGGATTGTGTGGTTCGTCGGGGCCGAGAACGGCCGTAGCCGCCCCAAACCCCTGCAAATACCGCGCCGCGGCCGATCCCATCAACCCCTTGCCAATCACCAACACATCAAACATCGTCTGCTCCTTTTTTTTGCCACAGAGGGCACAGAGAACAGAGAGAAAATCTGTACTCTAGCCCAAAATTTAACGCAAAGGCGCCAAGAGGCAAAAGAAAGTCTTGTCTTTTTTCGCTATCCTCGCAAAATATCTCCATGTCACCCCTTCACCCCTTCACCCCTTCACCTTGTCACCTTGTCACCTGTCACCCTATCACCCCATCACCCTGTCAAAAAAGGAGATCCCCATGCCCCCCTGGACACCCCCGCAAAATTGGCAGCAAATTACGGCGATTGACGCCCACACCGGCGGTGAACCTTTGCGGATTTTCACCAGCGGCATCCCACCGATTCCTGGCGAGACGATTCTGGCGAAGCGGCGTTACGCTCAGGAACATCTCGACTGGCTGCGCACCGCGACGATGTGGGAGCCGCGCGGTCATGCAGACATGTACGGCTGCATCTTCACCGAGCCGGTGACGCCGGATGGCGACCTGGGCGTGCTCTTTTTGCACAACGAAGGGTTCAGCACGATGTGCGGTCACGGCATCATCGGCCTGACAAAGGTGGCGCTGGATACGGGCCTGATCGACAGGCCGGGCGACGCGCCGGTGCTGAAGATTGACACTCCGGCCGGGCGCGTGGTGGCGATGGGGGTGAGGGTGGACGGCCGTATCACTTCCGTCTCTTTCCAAAACGTGCCCTCCTTTGTCCTGGCGCTGGACCAAACCGTCGAAGTGCCCGGCCTGGGCACCGTTCGCTACGATGTGGCCTACGGCGGCGGCTTTTATGCGTTTGTTGAGGCCGAATCAGTGGGGCTGGGGCTGACGGCCGACGATTTTCGCCAGCTGATCGATTGGGGGCGGCGCATCAAACATGCGGTGATGGCCAGCCTGCCCACCGTGCATCCGTTTGAGCCGGATTTGGGTTTTTTGTACGGCACCATCTTTGTCGGCGCGGCGCACGACCCGGCGCACCACAGCCGTAACGTCTGCATCTTTGCCGATGGCGAGGTGGACCGCAGCCCAACCGGCACGGGGGTCAGCGCCCGTGCCGCGCTGCACTTTGCCAGGGGGGAAATTGGCCTGCACGAGCCGTTTGTGGTAGAGAGCATTTTGGGCAGCACCTTCACCGGAGAGGTGGTGGCGATGACGGAATATGGGCCACATCAAGCCGTTATTCCCCAGGTCACCGGAACGGCGCACATTTGCGGCATTAACCAGCTGCTCATCGACCCAGATGACCCGCTGGGGCATGGCTTTTTGCTGCGGTGAACAAGGAGATTGGAGATTGGCGATTGGCGATTTGTACGCCCAATCTCCAATCTCCAATCAACCAATCTGCCATGATGACTTTACCTACACATTTCATAAAAACGGTCACCAGCACGTTCACGGGCGGGGCGGAATGGCTGGCGCGGCTGCCCGATTTGCTGGCAGTATGTGAGCGGCGTTGGGGAGTGGTGATACGGCCGTCCACCTTTACCCTCTCCTACAACTACGTCGCGCCCGCCACGCTGGCCGACGGCACGGAGATTGTGCTCAAGGCGGGTGTGCCCAACCGCGAGCTGCGCACCGAAATCGAAGCGCTGCGGCTGTACGACGGGCGCGGCTGCGTGCGCCTGCTGGATGCCGATGCCGACCAGGGCATCTTGCTGCTGGAGCGGCTTTCGCCTGGCGAAATGCTCACCATCGTCACCGATGACGACGCGGCGACACACATCGCCGCCCAGGTGATGCAGGCGATGTGGCGGCCGCTGCCCGCCGAACACAACTTCCCCTCCGTGGCGGATTGGGCGGCAGGGCTGGCGGAACTGCGCGAGGAATTTGGCGGCGGGACGGGGCCGTTTGACAGGAGGTTGGTGGAAACGGCCGAATCCCTCTTCACCGATCTGCTCGCTTCCAGCGGCGAACCGGTGCTGCTCCACGGCGATTTGCACCATTACAACATTTTATCCGCGGGTGATGGCTGGCGGATGATCGACCCCAAGGGCGTGGCCGGTGAACCTGCCTACGAGGTGGGCGCCCTGCTGCGCAATCCTTTCACCCTTTTTGATGAGCCAGACCTGAAACGCATCACGGCACGGCGACTGGACATCCTGGCGGAAACGTTGGCCCTGGACCGCGAGCGGCTGCGCCAGTGGAGTCTGGCCCAGGCGGTCCTCTCTGCCTGGTGGAGCTACGAAGATGGCGGCGACCCGGCGGATTGGGAACCGACGATGCGTCTGGCGGGCGTGTTGGCTGAGTTGGGGTAAATGCGAAACACGAATATTACGAATGGACGAATGACACGAATATTTGTTGTATTCGTTTATTCGTGCCATTCGTGTTTTTTCATTGCTCAAGCGGCAGGGCAAAGATGCCCAGGTGGTTGCCGACGGGGCGCTGGCGCATAGGGATGTTGGTGTGGAACGGGGCGTTGAGGATGTTGGTGCCGCTGTCGCCGCGCATCACCATAGTGCTGGAGCCGCCGCCGTCCAGGTTGAGGGCGATGTCGGCACCGGCTTCCAGGGCAATTTGGGCCAGTTCCCACAGGGTGACGCCTTCGCTGTAACGTGTTTGACGGCCGTCTATCACAATCAACCACAGTCTGGTGCCGCTGCTGTTGGTGGCAACGGCCGTTCGCGGATGCAGCGCATCATCTGCCGGAGCCACAATTTCACCGTCTTGCAGCAGCATGTGGTTTCCTGCCAGACCCTGGGTGTCTTTGGTATCACATAATGCGTAGCGAATCTCCACGTGGGCCGCTGCCAGGCACAAAATCGGCCACTTGAGTTTGTCCTCGGAGTAAATGCGTTGATCAGACATGGCAAACCCATTGATGTTTACCGGATCACCCAGCTTGGGATAATAATCCCAGGGCAGTTCGGCGTGAAACGGTTCAAAAAAGCTGCCATTGACGGCGATCTGCACCTCAAATTCATCGGCAAATTCGGTTGTGGTACGCGCCCGTAAATCCATATCAATGGTGTCATCGCCGGGTGTTACCAGGAAGTCTATCCCCGGCATGGTGAGATCAATTTCGAGGATGTGAATGACCAACGGCCGTGGCGCAGATCGGGCCAGGCGATGGTAGGTGATTCCCTGAAACAGCTCCTCGCTGACGTCCTGGCGCGGTGGCCGTTGAAATGTTTCGCGAATTTTGCCAAAGGCGATCAGTGCCACCAACAGGAGTACGGGCAACCAAAAAGGTTTTGTCGTCAGGTGCATGAAGTCAGGCTCCCTCTGACGCAATCAGGGTATGAGGGCGATTGCGCAGGCAGTTTCATTGAAGCGTACGATTCTTACAGAAGTTATGGCTCTGCGGGGCAGCAAGATGGGATGCTGCTCTGAATTAGCAGCTTTGGGTTGGGGGATTTTTGTCAGGGGGTCTCTCTGGCTGCTTTTTCGAGGCTGTGTAGAAGCTGCACGGCCGTTTCCACCCAGCTAAACTTTTTCACATTCTCAAAGCCACGCTGCACCAGCTGGTGCCGGTACGCTTCGTCGTGAACCAGCGTTTGTATGCCCTGGGTGATGGCCGCCGTATCCAACGGGTCAACCAACAGGGCAGCGTCCCCGGCAACTTCGGGTAGGGAGCTGGTGGTGGCCGTGAGAACGGCCGTGCCGCACGCCTGCGCCTCCAGCACGGGAAAGCCAAACCCCTCGTACAAGGATGGGTAGAGAACGGCCGTTGCCCCCGAAAGCAGCGCCGCCTTGTCTGCCTCATCCACAAACCCGGTAAGCACGATTTTTTGGGAGATTGGAGATTGGAGATTGGAGATGGTTTCCAGGATGGGTTGGGCGAGCCAGCCGGGTTTGCCTGCCAGGACAAGTCGGTGGGGGAGATTGCTGGCGGCGTATGCCTGAATGAGGCGGACGAGGTTTTTACGGGGTTGCAGGGTGCTGAGGTAGAGCAGGTAGGGTGGCGTGATGTGGTATTTGTGGAGAACGGCCGTGATTACGCTCTCATCCGTTACTGGCTGCAAAGCGGGGTCTACACCTGGGTAAATGACATCGATCTTGTCAGCGGGGATACCGTCTAGCTGGATCAGGTCCTGTTTGGTGGCCTGGGAATCGGCCACAACGCGGCGGGCGCGACGGCCGTTGTGCCGCGTGCTCCAGCGCAGGTAAACCAGCTGCCGCCAGGGATGGGCCTCCGGGAAGTGGTGGTAGCCCAAATCATGCACCGTGGCTACCGACGGGCCAAAATAGCTCAACGGAATGACGTGCGCGGGGGTAAAAAAGACATCTGGGGGGCGCTGGTGTAATTCGGCCGCCAGGCGCAGGTGGGTCCACAAGCGGGGGAAAGGGATGTCGACCTGTTCAACTTCGGGGAAAGCGGCAAAGAGCTGCGATGGCGGCGGCTGGTTAAAGTAGAGCCGAACCCGGTGATGATGCGCCAATGCCAGAGGAATGAGCGCCTGCAGCAAAAAGGTGGCGTATGCCTCCGTGCCTGTGCGCTGCCCGGTAATTGTCCGGCTGGCGTCGATGCCGATCACTAGGCCTCCCGCCGGCTTCATTAACCATCACCCCTTTGCCATAACCCTGCGGGAGGTTTTAGTTCGGCGACACGGAACACAGAGCTGCACAGAGAAGACACAGAGGGGCACAGAGGAAACCAATCAAAATCTGTGCAATCTGTGTAATCTGTGGATTTTTTCATAAAGTCAGGTACGGATGTTACTCACAGCCGGGGCCAAGCGAGAGGTAATCTTCGGCCACCCAGCCTTCATCGCCGGAGATGTTGTCACGCACCATGCGCCAGGTGATGCCGTTGGCTTCCTGCGGCGCCTCATCCTGGACCAAGGTAACAAAGGTGGCTTCAGCCAGGATGGTAATTTCGGCGCCGCCGGGCGTTTCGCGCAGCATCAGGCCATTGCCGGAGGTGCCTTCCACAATGGCACGGCACAAAATGGCGGTCGGGGTAGCGGTGGGGATGGAGGCATCCACCGTGGGTGACGGCGAGGGTGTGGGCGGGAATACACCCAATTCTACCGTGGGCGTAACGGTGATTTCGCCTTCGAGTACGGCGTCAGCTTCGGCTTCTACGGCCTGGGATTGCATTTCTTGCGCGGCCATGTAGCCAACGGCGGCGATAAACAGCAGGGTGCTGCCCAACAGGGTTAGCGCGGCACGGCGCAAAACGGCTTCTCGCTCCAGCGTGTAGAAGCGTGCACCACCGCGCCGGATGCTTTGGTAGGTGGCCACGGCGAGTAGGAGTCCGGCAAAGGTCAGGACGATGGGAATAATAAGTGCACTCATAAATTCGTTATTTGGTCAGTCCCAGCAGCGATTGGGCAGAGATGGGACCTTCCCGCAAGATTTTTAGCTCGTGGCCGGTGCAGTCCAGGACGGTTGAGGCCAGGCCGTGAGGCGAGGGACCGTCGTCGACGACGGCCGTTACCCATCCGGCCAATTGTTCTACGGCGGCAGCGGCCGTTTCGGCCGGTGTTTGTCCGGAAAGATTGGCGCTGGTCACGGCCAATGCCCCGCCCGCCGCGCGAATAATGTCGCGCGCCACGGCATTATCGGGAATGCGCACGGCGATAGCGTCGTTGTGGGAAATTTCAGGCGGCAGGTCCCGGTGTTTGGGCAGCAAGATGGTGAGTGGACCGGGCCAATACTGGTTGATGAAGGTCTGGGCCACAGCCGGTACAAACCGAGCGACGCGCGGCAAGTCGGTGCTGTCGGCCAGGAGGATGGGGATTGCTTTGGTGTTTTCCCGCTGCTTGGCGGCGTAAATAGCGCGAATGGCGTCTGGATTAAACGCATCCCCGGCCAGCCCGTACAGCGTATCCGTAGGGATGACGATGAGGCGGCCAGCCCGGGCCTCCGCTGCGGCATGAGTGATGGTGCCTGGACGGTGGGCAGGCAAAAGCTGAGTTTGGCTGGGGGCGTACGGCCGTTCCTGAGATTCCACTTGTTCCTCTTCCAAATAAGGTAATTGAGTAATTGGGTAATTGAGCAAATTACCCAATTACCCAATTACGATCTTCACAATCCGATCATGCCCGGCATAATCAGGCAAAACGGCAATGCTGGCTTGCGGGAAAATGCGCTGGGCTTCTGCCTGGGCGCCTTGTCCCTGCTGCCAGCCAATTTCCAAAAAAATAGCGCCGTTGGGCCGGAGCCGGGTGACGGCCTGTTCCAGCAGCCGCCGGATGATGTCCAGGCCATCCTCACCTCCGTCCAGAGCCAGCGCAGGCTCGTGCAATTTTACCCCATCAGCCAGCGACTGCCACTCACCAGTGGTGACGTAGGGCAGGTTGGCCACAATCATGTCGAACGACCCGGCGACGGCGTGCAGCAAATCGCTCTGCTGAAACTGGATACGTCCTGGAGCCAGCCGCTGTGCGTTTTGCTGGGCTACAGCCAGGGCGGCAGGCGAGATGTCAACGGCCGTTACCTGCATCTCCGGCAGAAACCGGGCGAGGGCAATAGCAATACAGCCGCTGCCAGTGCCAACGTCGGCGGCCGTTCGGGCGCTATGTTGTCTGGCCCAGGAGACGGCCGTTTCTACCAGCTGTTCCGTCTCTGGCCGGGGAATCAACACCGCGGGCGTGACGTGCAGGTCAAAGTCAAAAAAGGGCGCCTGGCCGGTGATGTAGGGAATGGGTTCTTGCTGTTGGGCACGATGCAGAAGGAGCCGGTACTGCTGTTCTTGATCGGCCGTTAGTAGTTGGTCGTGGTGCACCACCAGGTAGCTGTAAGGCACATCGAGCAGGTATTCCAGCAGCAGGCGGGCGTCCAGCTGGGGTGTGGGGGAGTGGGGAGTGAGTTGGGAACGGCCGTAAAGCAGCGCTGCCTCAATATTCATAGCCGGAAAGCATAAGCGGGAGCGCCCAATAAAGCAACAAAAGAGATTGGAGATTAGAGATTATAGAGATTTTTAATCTCCAATCTCCAGTCTCCAATCCCTACTTTTAAAAGAGTTGGAAGCGGGGCGTTTATGCCGGCTGCGCTACCGGAATGAGGCCGCGCTTTTCCAGCTCGCTAATGATGAAAGCGGCGCTTTCGGCCACCGTTTGTTTGTCGGTGCGCACGTGAATGTCCGGGCTGGCCGGGGCTTCAAACGGGTCAGAAATACCGGTGAAGTTTTTGATCTCGCCAGCCAACGCTTTTTTGTACATCCCTTTCACATCCCGTTCAATCACCACGTCCAGGGGCGCGTCAATAAATACTTCCAGGAAGTTGGTGGTGCTGGCGCGCACGTCGTCGCGGATAGATTGGTAGGGGGAGATGAAGGAGCAGATGCAGCCCACGCCATTGCGCGAGAGCAATTTGGCCACAAAAGTGATGCGCTCAATGTTCTTTTCGCGGTCTTCTTTAGAGAAACCCAGGTCGCGGGTGAGGCTTTCGCGCACCACGTCGCCATCGAGCCGCTCCAGGCGCAGATTACGGTCGGCCAGCTGGCTCAGCAGTTCCAGGGCGATGGTTGTTTTACCGGCGCCAGACAGGCCGGTCATCCAGAGGACAAATCCTTGTTGTTCGGTCACAATAAAACCTCTTTTGGTAAGTGAGTAATGGGGTAATTGAGTTACTGCGTAATTACTCAATTACCCAATTACATATTTTTAGTGGTGGGGGCGAATAAACCCTTTGTTGAGCAGGAAAGAGACAATTTGGTGGGCATTTTCTTCGGCTGAATGGCTGGTCGTATCGACGCGGATTTCCGGGTGACGGGGTGCTTCATAGGGATCATCAATGCCGGTGAACCCTGTGAGCTTGCCACTGCGGGCCTGGGCATACATGCCTTTGGTGTCGCGGCTTTCACAAACTTCCAGCGGTGTATCGACGAAGACCTCGACGTAGTGGTCGTTTTCCATCATGCTGCGCACGTCGTTGCGGGTGGCCCGGTACGGGCTGACGGCGGCGCAAACGGCGATACCGCCGTGGCGCACAATTTCGGCCGCCACGTAGCCGATGCGGCGCACGTGGTCATCGCGGTCTTCCTTGCTGTAGCCCAGCCCTTCGGAGAAGTTGGTACGCACAACATCGCCATCGAGCAGGGTGACGTTACGGCCATACTCCTGCAGCAGCGTTGTCAACACATTGGCCGTGGTCGATTTACCGGCATTATGCAGCCCGGTCAGCCAAATGCAAACGCCCTGGCGGTAGCGCGGCGGGTATGTCTCAGACAAAATCTCGGCAACATGCGGGCGAGTAAACCACTGCGGCAGCAGCTGACCCTTGTGAAGATACTCCTCACGCACCTGCGTACCGGAGATGTTGGCCGTTTTCATGCCGTCGGTAATCTTGGTGATTTCTTCGTAACGCGATTCTTCGGGCAGGTACACCAGCATGCGGAAAGGCACCACGGTGACACCAATTTCTTCACTAAAGCTCTCGACCAAATCCTGGGCGTCGTACGGGCCATAGAACGGTTTGCCTTCGGAGTCGTTGCCCGGTCCAGCATGGTCGCGCCCCACGATCAGGTGGTTGGCGCCGTAATTACGGCGAATGATAGCGTGCCACAGGGCTTCGCGTGGGCCGCCCATGCGCATGGCTAGCGGCAGCAGGGAAAGCAAAACGCGGTCCGGGTCGTAATAATTGTTGGCCAGCGCTTTGTAGGTGCGGACGCGGGTGAAATAATCCACATCACCCGGTTTGGTCATACCGACTACGGGATGCAGCAGCAGGACGCCATCTTTCTCTTCGATGGCTCTTTTGGTGAGTTCTTCGTGGACGCGGTGCATGGGGTTGCGGGTCTGGAAGGCGACCACGTTCTGGTGGCCGAAGGTTTCCAGCCGGGCACGGGTTTCGGCGGGCGTCATACGAATGTCTTTAAAGTCGTAGTGGGGGGGCAGGCGCAGGGCCTGAATGGGGCCGGAGATATTGCGTTTACCCCAGCGGTGCATTTCGGCGACGATGGGATGGCGGAGGTCGGTGGTGTTGAAGGCTTTTACGGCCGTTTCTTCCAAATCCCAGCTATACACCTCTTCCACTCGCATAATGCCCAACAGCTCATTTTGCGGGTCGCGCAGGGCCACATCTTGCCCTACCGTTACCTCAACCTCATCATCGATCGGCAGCGGAATTGGCATGGGGAAGACAAACCCATTGGTCAGGCGCATGGTGTCCAGTACGCTCTGGTAGTCGGCCTGACCCATAAACCGGTCCAGTGGTGAAAAAGCGCCGATGGCCAGCAGTTCAAAGTCACACACAGAGCGGTCCGAAAGGCGGATCGAAGGCAGTTGGCCCGCGTAAGCGGTGTGTTCTTCCAGCGCTTCTGCGGGCACCAGCAAGTTTACGAGTTTGTCACCGTAGGGAGGAATGAGCGTGGTTTTTTCTTTAGCAGCTAACAATGGTCTATACCCCTTTGAATAAATTGCAGGCAACATTCACAAAAAAAGCGGCCCTAGAGCCAATCACTGAGTAGAAAGAGATTGGCACCGGGCTGCTTCTTAAATTTTGAAGGTTACTTCTGCGCTTGTAAAACCTGATTGATTCGCAAATCATAGCAGTGGCCGTGGGGAACGAAAAGGATGCGAACCGTTTCTAGTGTAGAAATTGTCTCTTACGGACTGTGTTAAGCACACACGTTTATGTCTTAGATAAATAAAATGCACTCTGTCCTTCGGTTTCTTCACCGTATTTAAACTCATCTACAGTAAACCCACTTTCTTCAATTAAAGTAAGCAAAAAGTCATGATTATAACGAACACAGTGGAGAGCATCTTTCCACTCTATGTTTTGATAGCCTGGAGGATTTACTGTTTCGGTAGGCACATCCGGTTCTGCAAAAGCAGTAAAAAAAACTGTGCCACGTGAAACGAGGACTCGACTTAGTTCACGTAAATAGTGTTTAATATCATTTTGAAGCATGTGAGAAAAAACTGAATATAAATAGACAACATCAACCGATTTGTCATCTAATGGCAACTTAAAATTAAGATCGATGGATTTCCCTTTGGGATTGTAGCGATTGTTTTGAAGGTTAAGGTGAATAAAATGGAATCTTGGGTTGCGACTGGAAATATGTTTGTCGCACCAAGTAATGGCATTGTTGTTGACATCAATCCCTAAGTAGGAAATTGGGTCTCCAATACTAAGAAAACCTATTGCTAAACGTCCAAATCCGCAACCTATGTCCAGAAGAACGGAGCTTCCCGACAAGCCAAAATGAGTTTTCAGCCGGGTTATTTCTTTTTGTGCAGAGTGGACGAAATATTTATTATCGCGAAACTGTTCTCCCCCTGTACGCAAATGCAGTGCCGGTAAAGTTAAGTTCTCAAACGTCACCGTCTCTTTTCTCTTGTTCCTGAACCAGTTTTTGATCATCTTTAACGAATCCTTATGGCAACATGATTACTGCTTGCGTAAAATAAAAACAGCTTTTGCTGTGAACATCTCACGTATCCAAGGGACATGGTTAATAGTATTAAAAACATTTTTAAACGCGGTTCTGCTGCTTCGCCAATTCGGTGCTAAGAACCTAGACATTTGAATATGCCAAGTCGGTATTGATTGCACAATATCTAGAAAGCGTTTGATTGTTAGATGGTTAACGAAAGGAATCAGTTGTCCATCACCCAAATCTAACCGGGTCTCAGAAGGCAAAATAGAATTTATTGCAATATTTTCTTTTTCAAGTTTTCGAGCTACGTTTAAGATTGTTTTCTCTGTAAAAAAGACTTGACACCAAGGTATCGTTATCCAATTGACCATGTGGGCACCCCAAGGTGCATAAAAGGGGGGGAAATATACGTATAAGTGGCCGCCGGATTTTAGAACACGAGCTAGCTCCCCCATTGCCGTTGACAAATCATCAATGTGTTCAAATGTGTCTGCTGCTACCATTGCATCGAAGGTTTCATCTTTGAAGGGCAGTCTTGCTGCGTCAGCAGCAAGGAAAGTGATCTTTTCCTGCATTTTTTGCAGGGCAGAGTTTAATATATTCTTGGTACTCTTGATTTGACCCTCGCTGATATCTAGCGCTGTTATATGAGATGCCTGTGCTTTGATCAGGAAATCAAGATTTGCTCCTAACCCGCAACCTATATCTAGAATGTGTTGATCTCTTAGGTCAATTTTTCCAAACTGAGCGAAAGAAGAGGCAGCTCTCCTTGCAAAAAAGGAATTGTATGATTCTGGACTTGACTTGGCCTCTAAAAGAGACTTATGTTGATTTGGAACAGCTTGATTTAAATAAAATAGAAGCTTCTCGCCGAGAGCGCTCATGTATTCGAAACCTAATAGTTTAGCGGACAGGGAGTTCTACGATCCCTAGGTCAATCTTATCGTTTGGTTGCAAGTTGAGAATGAGCGTTTCCCCAGTTTCAGAATCATCAATGGCAAATGAAACCTCCGGGGTAAAAAAGATGACCGCATACTCCGCCGGCATGATATCTCTAAAGACAAATTCCCCATTTTCCTCCAAGATGGCAAAAGGTGCTGTTTGCCGATCTAAACGGATAACGGGTAGACCTGTATCCGTATAGACGATATCCCCTAAATAAACAATGCTTTCCAAGGGTGCCTTCCCCGTTCTTTGATTAATAAAGACACCGCCCAATGCTGCTAACCCCCCTGTGGGTTCCGGAATTTCCACCGAAGATTCTGATTCTGCCGCGATCAAACCGTCGCTATCTATTATTTCCGGTGCAGGGTAAGCACCATCTGGTGCCGGATATCCCCCATCTTGATCAGGCGCTAGAGTGGCAACGGCCGTTACACTCGTTGGATCAGTTTCAGCGGCACCACACCCTAATAGAAGAATGAACAAGAAAGGAAAAATAAAACATAAAGCGCGTAAAGAATAAGGCATATTTGCCTCCAACATCAGCGATGAAATCTCTAATAATTTTTGAGCCTGTGAATGTACGTAATTAAGGAACAAATGTCAAGTTGAGGAGTTGATTTTTTGCTCAAAGGGGTTGAGGAAAAACTTAAGGGCTAAGTAAAATAAGGGTCTACGCTAAATAGTGTGCTTGACAAACTTCTAACGCAACAACTTTCATGCCTGCGAAGGCAGGCATCCAGGAGTATACAGTCACAATCTGATGGATTCCCGCCTTCGCGGGAATGACAAGCCGAGGTTTCAAACGGAATTAGCACACTAATTGTTGAAGACCCTAAAATAAAAAGCCGGGACAAGTCTTGTCCCGACTTTTTATCAAACTTTAACCTGTGAATCTATTAGGGGCAGGAATAATTGACACCCATATAGTTCAGTGCCATACCTACACCAGAATTCGCATGGCTGGCGAGAACAACAATATTTTGGTTACTCTCTAAAGTTGCACCTCCATAGAAACCAAGTGTAGTAGCAGCATCGGAAGGCATGTAAATATTATATGGTGCACCAGCAGGAACAGAATACGTTTTTGATGCATCGCCAGTGCTAGGATTCGAGCTGGAATAGTTAACAGTGACAGTAGCCGATGACGAGCTTAAATTGATAATGTTAATACCTGTTTTCCAGGTTGTACGATTATGAACCACAGGCAATGCAACACAGCCAGTAGCACTTGCTTGGAGTGGTGCTTCGTAAGCAAATGCTTGCTGACTCCCACCAGCAAAGCGAGAGGAAGAAATAACCGCAGCAATATTAGAAGCTGAGGAAGATATAGTAGCTGAACCAAAAACATTAGAAGGTAAATTACTAATGCTTGGGGTATAGAAAGTGTATCCCTCACCCGGTTGCAGACTATTTTTTGAAGCTGTCCACGGTCCTCCGGCTACCCCATTTGCGCTTGAGAATACGACAGTAACATTAGTAGCTACACTACCTCTATTAACCACATTAATACCAGTCGCAAAACCATTAAAGTTCTTATAAAATAGAGGGGCAACCAAACTAGTACCAAGCTGGCTGCTGCTAAAGGCACGATAAATTAATTCAGCCTTGTTTGCCGGCCCTGTACCAGGATCACGTACAGCTAACGCGGTGCCTGCCAATGGCTGCGCACCAGTCACAACAGCAACACCATAATCGTTGCCAAACCCACTATAACTACTAGAACTAAGGTCGAATATTTTATACGAATAAGGCTGAATGGTTGCAGAATCGGAAGCGTTTGCCGAAGTGGAGCCATTTTTGTAAAAATTAATATTTACCGTTTGGGCTGTGCTGGAGGCATTCTGAATAACGATTTGCGAATTCCAATTACCGAAACTCCGATAAACTAAAGGAAATGTCAGAGTTGTATCTGGACTGTCTGTACCTAAATAATTGTCGCCAAGCTGTTCAGTATTGTCCGTAAGACCAACGGTGGCAGCTATCGGCACATCCGAACTTACCCGTGCTGAATATTGCCCAGAAGCGAGGCTAGTGGTTGGAATGTAATAATTTAGACTTCCAAAGGCACTGATTGTGCTTGCAGGAAGCGTACCTGCTGAACTCCCGTCGGCGTTGAAAAATTCAACTGTAACAGTGCCACTTGAACTTGATAGGCTAACAATGTCAATGCCTGTATTGAAAGCAGCAGCAGCATTAGAAAAGCTAGCCAATGCTAAAATCAGTACAACCATCAGGCTAAATCCAAAATATTTTTTCTTCATAACAAAATACTCCTAATTTCTATTACCAGGCAAACTGGTTGTTAACAAGTTACAAGGCTAATTTTATGTACATCCCCTCAAATATCTATAACCCATAAGGAGTATTAGCCACCATTTTTCGGGTGATATACTTAACGATAGTTACCAGATGTGTTATTTCAAGAGAGGTGTTGGGTCTGGGAACTCAGTTTTGTGTAACCCCAGTAAGATGGTTATGGAGGGGGGGCGATTATTTCATATATTCTAATGGTATAACCACCTTGAATATTAGATGGTTTAAGTTCAGTAAGTAGATGACCGTTTTCGAATAACTCGTTATAAAATGTAACTTCATCGGAATATCGTTCGGGTTCTAAGAAATAACGATTATATACATTGTCACTTGTTACTAAATAACGATAATCGTTTGAAGTATAAAAATCCAGGGTGCCTTTTTGGGATAAAGAGAATATTTCCGAGACTTCATAATTGGTATTAGCCAACAAAGCTGCATATGCTTCCTGAAAAATATGACTCCCTGGAGGCAAGTTCTCAATAATCCAATTACGTGCCAAAACCCGTGTACTTGGTCTGGATAATCTGTAATCAAATAATAAGGTCTCATAAATAGGTGCTATCGTAAGAAAGAGCATTAACAAAACTGCGGTGGCTAGATACATCTTCCTTGATTTGAATATCATTTTAGCAAGGGTAAACAAAGCAAACGCTGAAAATAGATTGAACAAGGGCAATATCTGGATTAACCAGCGTGCCCAATGTAATCCCGAGAGGCTGATAGCAAACAAAAAAACAATTAGATAACTTCCTAACAATAGTATGGACGTTCGTTTTTGCAAAACTGCAAAACAGATTCCCACAATGGCGAGAATGTATTGAGGCCATGTAAGGGCCTCAGGTAATGCTGCTGAGATATACCACCAAAAGTTCCCCAATTTTGATAAACCATCAGCCCCAATATGTTCAGTTCGAGCTTCAAAGCGAAGGTTATCCAAAGCTGTAGAAAAATCTAAGAAAAAATAAGGCGTGGAAACTGCAAAAATCAGACCTATAGTCAGGAAGCCAGCACACATAGCAACTATGGTGTCTCTTTTTTGAACTGGTTGTCTTAAAGGTATGATGTTAACTAATAACAGAACAGGTGCTAGTGTTATCATAAAATAGCGACTCGCAACGCTTAATCCAATCAAGCCGCCCGCCAAAATTTGATTTCGTAGTGTAGGTTTTTCATGTGCAACCAGGATCCTCCAAAGAGCAACTAATCCCCAAAAAAGGGCAGCACTATCGGTACGGACAATTTTAAAATGCATAGTGGCTAATAGAGTGTATATAAAAAACCAGGCGCCAAGCAAGCCGATTTTCTCTTCGAAGATCTTCTTCCCGAACAAATAAATTAGAGGAATACTCATAGTTGAGTAGGATACACTTAATAATCTACCAAAAAAGTAAAACCAAGATGGTGCCGTTTCGAATGTTTGTTGAGCCCCCTCTCCATAAGCCAAGCGAAACGCTAAAGCCAGAGGATAGATAACCGTAGATCCTGGGTTTCCAAACCAATTTGGATTCGCATTCCCAGTGCTGGCCATCATAACCGCTCGACCCACAAAAATAGACTTCTCGTCAACTTCTGGAGCGTAAGGTAAATTCTGTTTAATACCCCAGAAATATATAAAAAATGCTATAAGTGTTAAACACACTGCTAGAACGCAATCAGCATCATAAGGTTTTCGATTATTATGTTTTGCCACGTTATATGACCCCATCTTGGCTCTATCTTAAGACAAATTTTCTAGATACTACCTAATGTGCAACCTTAACAACGACCAAATCATCTAAATCAAGCGGTGGTCGGCCAAGCTGCAAGTTGATAAACACATAAACTGTGTGTGCCAGCACCTTACGAATCAAACGTTGTTGATAATGCCATAAGTCACGGACTCTGATTTTGGCATTTTGAAAGCGTTCCGCCAGATGTGAACCAGCCGTTTCTACTTTCTTGCGCCACCTTTTACTGATGTGTCGCAGGTGCTTGGGTAACTGTTTGCTCATATTCTTGCGCGACCCAGTGACCAAAGCGATGTGCCGCTTCACGGCTAATTGCTCTTGTCGTCAGCCATCAATGAACGCCTTGTCGCCGATAATGATGCCTTCATACCCGGCCATAAATAAGGTCGTCAAGCAGTTCGCTGTCGTGTGGTCGAGCGGGCAAGAGCGGGGAATGAATAATCATGCCACAACGGGAGATGCGCAGACCAAGTTTGAAACCATAGTAGTTCAGTTGTTTGGCAGCAAAGAACCCGTAATCAGCTTCAGGCTTGAAACAGCGGTCACGTCGAGCGCGAGTATAGGTGCAAACAGGCAGTGGAACGGTATCGATAATCTGGCATTCATCCTCAGCCTGACCGCTTATTTGGGTCAAATGCTGTTGCATCCGCATCTTGATGCCTGCCAAATTAGCCGATTGTCGCACATAGGTGGTTCGCTCTTGCAAGGCCGGAAAGAAGTGACGATAGTGCGTGTAGAAATAGTCAAAGAGGTCTTCATTGCGAAAATAGCCGAAATATTCGCCGCAAATATCAATGGCTATGACCTCTTCGTCAATCAAGGCAGGCGCAAAGCCGCGCTGACGCAATTGGTTGAGGACAAAGAAGGTGATACATTTCGCTTACTAAACAGAAGACCATGATGATAAAATTATCTCGTTCCATTGGAGACTCCAAGTGAAAATGTGGTCTGGTCATCTTATTTTCACTGGTTTTCTCCAATGGTTCAATTCATAAAAAGTCGCACATTAGGTTAGATACTATCTTTGCATAATTCACTCAGGGGCTCACTACGGTGACTTCCTAATATACTAGAAGGTTTCTTTTGTGACATGAGCTCACTTTAGTGAACAGAGAAATGATGCAGATTCTGTTGCTGTACAGCAACCTGCTCTAAGGCAAATAAGCTACCAATGGACGCATATCGCCCCTTACGATTGTAAATCTACTCAATATTGTAATCATTGCCTGCCTCTGCGTCTTGAATCGCTCAAAGCATAACCGTTCCGTTTTGAGTGAACCCAAGAAGCTTTTTATTGCCAGATTGTCAAAACAGGTACTAACATGTCCCAATCTGGGCTGTACTTGATGGGTTTTGAGCAAAAGCTGGTAATCATGAATGGTGTTATATTGTGAACTAAGGTCAGCATGATGAATCAACTCAGAAAACGGCCGTTTGTGTGCAAAGTATGCTCAAGGCAGCCAAATCTTCAGGTGTCTCCTCATTTTTGAGCAATCAATAAGTGTGATGGGAAAAAAAATATAGCTAGGTTTCGCAAGAGAGGCAGTTTTTCAAGTGCTCTTATTATCTCATCAAGCTGTGTGGAATGGCCATAGGCAGAAACTAAAGGCATGACAATTGTGTATGATTTCCCAAATGTCGCTCTTGCATATTTTCGCAGTTCGAAGCAAGAGAGAAGGTAAGCGCTTGAATAGGACACGTTTCTTAGCTTGTTGACGTACCAAGGTTGTAAGCGCCTTGGCCAAAATCCTACCCAACGGAGCTGCGCATGCGGTTCTGGAAAAAATAGATCGAAACGGTTCCGAGAATCACCACAAAAACATCCTTTTCTTTTCAGCACACGATGCAATTCAGCAAAGGCGCCTTGAACATCGAATAAGTGTTCAATCACATTAATCGAGGTTGCCAAAGAAATGGACCCGCTTTTTATAGGTAAGTTTTGAGCAAACGATCGTACCAGTATAACGTTTGTGATCTTATTTTCTTCGAAGTATTTTTTGGCCAGAATCAGGTCTGGCAGAGACGGATCAACTGCTATAACCCACTGAAACTGTTTTGCTAATACCGCACTACTACTGCCAACCCCACATCCTAGATCAAGTGCCAAAAAACTATCTGGAGTTTTAAAAGTCTTCTCCAAGCGTTTTCTAAACATCTGGATCATCAAATAGCCTCTGGCATGCATTGTTGATTGGTAATTTCGGTATAGATCAAGAAATTCTGTGGGTGCAGATGTTTGTTGAAAACGCAACTCTATGAGTTGAGAAAAGCTGCTGTTATCGAAATGTTTTAATAATAGTGAAGTTAATTCCTTTTCCTGTTTACTAGATTCGATGGCAGGCCAGCACAAGTCAATAATTCCCGCTGTTTCAGAAAAACTTCGGCGACAGGAATGACACTGACTGTTTATTAGTTGAACTCGACAGACTGGACATTGTAAATAGGTTTCGCGAATGTGCTTTAGGTCCATAAGGTTAAGTAGAAGGTTGATTAATTTTTAGACAACAACTGGAGTAAATAGTTCAAATCTTTGTGATTTAATTCCCCAAGGAAATAAAGAACGATAACATAAACCAAAATTGATATAAAGAAGGGAAATAGAAATGAATTTTCAAATAGAATTGCAACCATTACCATTGCACCTAAAGCCAGTAACGGGCGAGGAAATAAGGAGATAATGTTTATTTCTATTCCCAATGAACGTATATACAGATAACCTAAAATATAGTTAATACTAGCTACAATTGGCCTGATGAGAGCAGCACCCTCAATCCCGAATCTAGGGATTACAATCAGATTGGCTGAAACGTTAATTAATAAACCAATGCCAGTGATCCAGCCAAGTTGTTTTTGTTTCCCCTGAACAAGCATCAGTCGGGCGGTGGGGATATGGAGGATTAAAAAGAAGACTTCCCAAATCATCCACCTAAGAGGGACTGAGGCTGGGCCAAATGGTTCTTGATAGATAAAAACGATGATATTTCTAGCAAAAAGCGTTACCAAGGTTGTCAACGGCATTATAAAAATGATTGAATACCTTGCGATGTGTTGATAGAAAGGCACGAGTTTTTCTGGCGATTCATAATAATAGTGTGACATTGTTGGATATACGGCCGTTCTAATTGCTGCCGATAACAAAGAAAAACCAAATACAACTGTCTGTGCTGCTCCATACCAAGCGAGTTCCGTCTCACTGAGAAGGATGGAAACCAGAAAAGTATCTTGTTGATCATTTAAGTTAAAAAAAACGCCAATCAAAATGAACCCAGATATCTGGTTAATTTGTTGGATGATAAATGACCAGTCAAGCTGTAACGTATAGTCTTGTCGCACTTCCTTAAACAGTTTCCAAAATGATGGCAAAAGTGTCAGAAGACCAATCGAGCTTCCTACAGGAATTATCAAAGTTAAAGTGATCAAGCTATTGTAATGAAAAAGAATCCATAATCCTCCGACTAATTTTACGAAACCGCCAACTGAGCCCGCAACGGTAGGTGGCCAAAGGCGATCATAGGCAGTAAAAAACGCCTCGCAAATGGAAAAAATTGCTTCTGGGAGTAGAGCCAGGCTAAAGATGCGAATGATTGATTTTGTTTCAGTAGAATAAGGAATATTGGTCGAAAGAAGCAGAAGCAACAAGCCGTATGCACATGTTGCTGTTACGGCTCTAACTAACACATAGTTGATTAAGTACTTTTTCCCTTCATTTCTGCGGGGTGCCAACTCTCGGATAAGAAGGTCTTGAAGACCAAAAGCTGACAACGCCAAAGTTACGGCCATGAAGGACTTTGCTAGCCTGAAAGCGCCAGCGTCCTCCACGCTCATCGTACGTGCAACAATAATAAAAAGCAAAACGTCGCTGATTTTTGAGATCAATTGGCTGGCAAAGGACAGCGTGAAGTTGCTAAAAAGTTTTCTAGGCAGATTCATGACTTTGTGGCGCTCTTGCCCAATATCCAACCGTCACGAAGTCCACGAATATGCGCAACGGCCACTTTGACATTGCCTCGAATTAACCAGGATAATACTTGCCTGATAGAGCTTAAAACTCGAAAAAAGAAAATATTAAGGCCTTTACCATGTTTGTGATGGGTTAGAAAAAAGATGACACCGCTTTTGGCAATAAGATAGCTACGAAAAGGGGAATCGATCCCTCCAGAGCTGGTAGCAACCCGATGATATAAGTGAGCCTCGGTAACAAGTCGGAGCCGAAAACCAGCCAGGCGGCAGCGTAGGGATAAGTCTAGATCTTCATAGTACATAAAATAGCGCTCGTCGAAGAAACCTATTTGTGAAACTAGTGCCAAATTAATTAACAGACAAGTACCAAGTAAATAGTCAACGTCCTGAGATTGCTGCCATTTTGGTCCATCTACTTCCCCTAGTCCGCGGTTTCTTACTTCCAAAAGTGTTGGATGCTGTTGCCCACCGGCAAACCAGACAAGATCTGGCTCGGCGTCGAAATAAATTTTAGGGGAGAGAAGTGCTGTGTCTGGTTCCATTGACCCTAACAACTTTGTGAGCATATCGACTTTGGGAAAGGCATCATTATTTATTAGTAAAGCAAACTGATACTTTTCTTCTATTGCATAGCGTAGGCCAGCGTTGGCCCCCTTAGCAAAGCCAAAATTATCTTCTAATGCCAAAACTTTAACGAAAGGGAGCTCTTGGCGAAAAATATTCAGTGAACCATCCCCGGAGCCGTTATCAACAATTAGGTACTGTTTGTTTGGATAATCCATTTTTTGAAGGGAATGTACACATTCAACAGTAATCTGAGGTTGGCGCCAGTTAATAAGGATGATCAGGATTGGTGGGTAGGTTGGCATGGGAGCTTACCGGCTTGCGCCCCAGCACCAGGCAATTTTGGTGAGGAATATAGCTGGAATGGTTGACCATTGTTTCTGAAAAAGGTTGAGATGTTTCCTTACAATATTGAAGGTGATCACAAAGGCGATGAGAGGCGAGAGCAGTAAGAGGATTAAACGGTTTTGTATAAGCCATGAGCCTTTAAATAGTTCAGGATATTGCATTCTTACCTGCCGCATATGGTGACCAGAGCGGGCGCAGTCATGCCATACGGCCGTAAAGCTTCTTCGGTTATGTTCGTGAATTACCGTGGCCTTTGGCTCAAAAAAAGGGATAAATCCTGCCTTTTGCATACGAGTTGTCCATTCGATGTCCTGCCCCCGTCCTAACAATTCGTTGAGTAGCCCAACGGACTCAATAACTCTTTTGTGAACTGAAAGGTTGAGAGTGGGTAGGTAGTTCTTTGTGCCTGCTAAATCCGTGGCAAAAAACTCGTGGAAGAGTGTTAAATTGTAGCTCAGGCTCCAGTAGTTTGTTCCAATGGGCGCCACACCGCCTCCAACTATGGCATGCCCTTCTGCTTGGCGCCGCAAGTGTTCAAACAGCCAGTTAGGTTGCGGTAAACAATCACTATCCAAAAAGAGGAGTAAATCATAGCTGGCTTGCTGGATACCAATGTTTCTCGCTTTGGCGGCGTTTATGGCCGTTCCCGTGTCAATCAACCGCACCAACGGGTCTTCAATTTTCTGCAGGAGGCACAAATCATCTTTACCTACGACTAAAATCTCACCAATCGCATCATACTCACTTTGCCAATTGATTTTTTCCAGCACGGTATCAATTATCGGCGAATTTAAGTTAGGAATAATGATGGAAACCTTCATGATAGACTGATCGGTATCATTACTCTAGATGTGAGAGTTTCTAACTGCTGAATCAGCGCCTGCCACGAAAAACGGCCGTTCCCCTCCCCCACATTCCTGCTAAACACCTGCTCCATACCGTGTGCAAAATAACGCTCAATGGCTTCAGCCAAAGCCCTCGGATCCTCTGGTGGGACCACCAGACCAGTACGTCCGTCTTCTACCACTTCCCCCAAGCCTCCCACATCGGTTGTAATGACCGGTTTGCCGCGACCAAACGCCGTTTGCACCACGGCGCTTTGCGTGGCGCTGCGGTAGGGCAGCACCACTACGTTGGCCCGGTCGATGCAGGCGGCCAGCAGCTCGTCGGGCACATATTCGTCGATAATGGTCACACAGTTGGTAAGGTCCAGCCGCTGAATTTGCGTCTGGTACGTGGCCAAGCCACCCTGCCAGAATTCTCCGGCTACCAGTAGGTGCACAGGCTGTTTAACCAGCGTCAGCGCTTCCAGGAGGATATCCAGGCCTTTGTACGGCCGTACCAACCCACAAAACAGCAGCAGCGGCCGATCCGTTGGCAGGTCAACCGGTAGTTCTGCAGTCGAGCCATTGCCCAATTCCGCGTACGTAGGCAGCGGCGACACCAAAACACGTGCCTGGGGCAGGTACGCGCGCAAAATGGTTCGATCAGCCTGCGAGTGTACAATAAAGCCATCCCCCTGTCCCAAAACTGTTTTCAGCACGCGTGGCAGCAGCCACCGGCTCAATCGCCCTTGTTCATGCGGCCGTACGTTGTGGCAAATAAACAGCAGCTGCGGACGAGGTGCCATTTGCCGGATGCTGCGTGCCAGACCCCACCAGACCGGGGCAAAGTACGGGTGCCACCACGGAATAATCACCACATCCGGCTGCCAGGCGCGAATCTGGCGCAGCGTTTGCCGCCAGGTCAGCGGGTTTAACGGATTTAGCCTGTAGTGCGCTTCGGTTTGCAACGGCCGTTCACTCGGATCCTTATCGCTTTTACCAGGGAACAGCCACCCAGGATACTGCTGCGAGAACGACAGCAGCAGCACTTCGTGCGTTTGCCGCAGGTGCTTCGCCAGCAACGTGGTGTAGTGGGCAATGCCGCCCCGGTAAGGGTACGTCGGCCCAATCAAGCAATATCGCATGGGGGAATTATAGTGAAAGTGTAAAAGTGGGCGAGTCTGCGAGTAGAAAGTAGCAGGTGGCAGGTGGTATATGCCTGGACCTACACTTGCCACTTTTCACTTTTTACTTTTCACTTCCCCCCTCCCCCCGCTACAATTGCCTCCATGATTTTAGTCACCGGCGCCACCGGCTTCATCGGCCGTTCCCTCATGCCTCGGCTGGAGCAGGCAGGATTTTCCGCCCGGGCTTACCAGGGGCGCATGAATGACCCTATCCGGCTGCGCGCCGAGTTAGATGGCATCACCACCGTGATCCACCTGGCCGGGTCCGAGGCGCGTGGCCGGGACCGGCTGCTGCACCACGTGGATGTGGACGGCAGCGAACGGCTGGTGGAAGAAGCGCGCCGCGCGGGTGTGCAGCGCCTCATCTTTGCCAGCCGGTTTGGTGCCGACCCCGCCAGTATGCACGCGCTGCTCCAGACAAAAGGACAGATCGAGCGGATGATCCAGCGCAGTGGCATCCCTTACACCATTTTGCGCTCGACCTCGCTGTACGGCCGTAACGACCGTTTCCTTGAATTGATCGTCAGCCTGGCCATATGGTCCTGGCCCTTTGTCTGGCTGCCCGGCGGTGGCAAAATGGCCCTGCAGCCGCTGTGGGTTGAGGACTTTGCCCGCTGCCTGGTGCTGTCGCTCAGCCGCCCCGATCTCATCAACAAAACCATCACCGTGGCCGGAGCGGAACGATTGCGTTATGTTAATCTGGTCCAGCTGCTGCTCGACGTGCCTGGTTACAGGCGCGCGCCGCTGCCGGTGCCTATGCTGCTGTTACGGCCGTTAAACCGCCTCACGCTCTACTGGTGGTATTGGCCCCCCGTCAGCCGCTACTTCATGGATCGCTTTTTTGTGCCTGAAGTGACCCCGCACGATACCGTCCTGCGTCAGTTTGGCTTCCAGCCTGCCCGCGTGCGCGATACCATCAGCTACCTGCGCCGTCCCGGCCTGGCCCTTCGTATTTTCCGACGGTAAGCGTTTGCCCTGCGTTCAAACGCGACGCCAAAATCGGCACCGACCCCATCTACAGTCGCCCTTCGATCAACGCCACCGCTTTTCCAATCCCATCTTCCGCACGAATTTTCTGGCCAACTTCTGCTGCTTTTTGCCGCATGGTTTGGTTGGAAACGGCCGTGTCCACCGCGTCGGCTAGTGTTCCGCCAAACAAATAATGACGGATATAACTTCAAAGCGGAACACTTAAAACGCATAATTTTTTCCTTTGCGCCTTTGCGTGACATTCAATCTTGACAGATTTTCGGAAATCGTTTATATTTTGATTGAACGTTTGATCAATGGAAAGAATTATGCCGAGAACGACTGCACAAAACGAACAAATCCGAGCCGAGACCCGGGCGACCATTGTAGAAAGCGCCATGCGGCTGTTTGCCCAGAAAGGGTACGCCACGACCACCACGCGCAGCATCGCCACTGAGGCAGGGCTGTCTGTGGGGTTGATGTATCACTATTTCGACAGCAAGGAGCGTTTGCTCTACGCCGTGTTTGATTTTGTGATGGCGCGGATTGATGAGGTGATTACGGCCGTTCTCCTCACCCATCCCCCCGGTGAACGGCTGCCCCACCTGCTGCACGCGATTTTTGATCTGCTGACCAGCCAGCACGAGTTCTGGGGATTGCTTTATTCCCTACGCACGCAGCCGGCGATTTCGGTCGTTTTGGGTGATGATTTCCGGCAGCGTACGGCCGCTTTACGCGGTTGTTTTATGGATGAACTGGTCCACGCGGGTAAGGAAAATCCCCAACTAGAAGCGTACTACCTGTACAGCGTGGTCGAGGGCGCTATCCAGCAGTATTTGTTGGACCCGGCCAACTATCCGATGGCCGAGATTGTAGAAAAAATGATTGCTCAATTTGGAGGTAAACAAACATGAACCAATATGAAGTATCCGTATCGCGTCGGATCGACGCACCGCCAGCGGCCGTTTATGGCGTATTTGCCGATTATCATCAGGGGCATGCGGCCGTTTTGCCCAAACCCTATTTCACCAGCATGACGGTCGAAAAGGGCGGCACCGGCGCTGGCACCGAAATCACCGTCAACATGGCGGTGATGGGCGCCAAAGTGACTTACCATATGGTGGTCACCGAACCGGAACCGGGCCGCGTGCTGCAAGAAGAGGACAAAGCGGCCGGGGTAATCACCACCTTTACCATCGACCCGGTGAACAACGGGCAGGCGTCTTACGTCACCCTCTACACCCGCGCCCGCACGGCGCCCGGTCTGCGCGGCTTCATCGAAAAGCTCATTACGCCGCCCATCTCCCGCAAGATCTACAACGAAGAGCTGGACTTGCTGGCCGCCTACGTGAAAACGGCGCCAGTTCTGGCCAGTGCGGAGTAGGGAATGGCAGGTGAAAAGTGAAAAGTAAAAAGTGAGCCACTTATCACTTTTTACTCTTCACTCCTCTTTATTCGCTTTTCACCTCAAAACCGCAACACCACGCTAAAAAATCACCCATAGCCCACATTTTTGTATGGATGGTACGGTAACGGCCGTTCGATTTGAGATCGATCCAAAGACCAGTTGCCTCCTCCCGCTGCTGCCGCTACACTCGCTCCTGCAACTGGCAACCAGCCACTAGCAAACTTGCAAACGATGCACAACGGCCGTATCCCGGAATGGTGGCACGGTCGGAGACCGACCACAGCGTTAGTTTGGGGTAACAGCATGGTTGAAGAAAAATTACGGAATGCCGATAACTTGCTCAGAAACGCGGGGGGCAACAAACAGCAGTACGGTTTTGCCCTGGTCGCTTACCACGGTGCCATTGAAGATTTTTTCCGTCAAGAACTGGCTGCAGAAATTGCCCGGCTGGAAGAGGGTTTAAACGGTAGAAGATCGGGATGGGGTGATCTGATCAGGCTTTGGGAGGCGAAACGTCATCTTGCTTATGAAGACAAAAAGAGAATCCAAAACCAAAATGCCAGGCGTCAGATTATTGGCCACGGGGCTTATCTTGAGGTAGAGCAAGCGGAAGCCGAAGCTTACGGCGATTTTGTAAAGTACTTCATTAAACAAAATAGTTCGTCGCGTCACTCGTATACGATTCCACCTGCTCCCAAACCAGAACCTGCCCGGCCAACGGCCGTTGTCTTACCCCAACCCGTCTCAACCAAAGGCGGTTCATGTGTAAAACGGCTGGCGACTCTGGTTGTCGGTTTTGTCCTTGTTATCATAGTCTACATCTGGACGAGCCGTTCCCTGCTGAACAATACGATAATGCGCGATGGCAGAGCGTTGCTGGAAGTTTTTCAGGAAGAAATGGATGATGCTGAACCTGCTGACGCAGTTGAACTCTTTTCTGAAAATGACAGCAATAAAAACGACCCTGACCAGACAGCGCCTACTCTTCCAGCCACTAAGAGAAGCGGTGAAGATGAGGTAACCAGAATTCGAGTGTCGGGGAGTTCAAATGTGAGGTCTGGACCGGGCACCGACTTCGACATTGTAGGAACTGCCTACGACGCTGAAGAATTTGAAGTCATTGAGACAGACGAAAATGGCAACTGGTACAAAATAGAACTTGAAAACGGTGCAGAAGGCTGGTTAGGCTCTTCTCGTGCAGTTAAGATTTCACCATAAAACAGCCATTTTTTAGTCTACAACACCCACCGCACGCTTTGATCGACACATGTATTGAGCTAAAGGTCTTGATGCACGGTTAAAACGGCCGTTTCCCCACAAAAAACACGCCATCTCTAGCCAGACCATAATCTTTTTCTCCACCAACACAGCGAGTTAGGCTCAATTTCGGTCTGTTTTTTGCTAAAATGGCCGTGTTTTTTGCCTGTTTCAATACAATTGGTGAGCCAACAGGTCGTAAACACGCTTCTTTTGCCAGGCTTGGTGAGCCGACGGTATCGATCCAAAGGCCAGTTGCCGCCTCTTACCCACCAAGCTACACTCACTCCCACAACTGGCAACCAGCCACCACGCGAGGCATTCGCCAGCATACGACCATGTTAGCTGAGGAATTACTGACTTACCTTTTTGATGGGCAGCCACACCTGTTGGCGCCGCCGATGGCCGCGTGGCTGGCTTCATCGCGGCGGTTTACCACTTTTGTCACGACCTACCGGAGCAAAATCCGCAAAAAGCTGCGCACACGGCCGGATCCGGCCAGCCTGCTCGATTTGCAGCTTGAACTGGAGACCGCTTATCTGCTGCTGGGCCAACGGCCGTTAAACCTGGCGTATGAACCACAGTGTGAACAGCCGCGCTGCCCTGATTTTGCCGTCACCTTTACCACCAGCCTGACTTTTATGTTGGAAGTCACCCGCCTGCAAGCCGAGCAAAAGAACACCCTGGCAGCATCTGCGCCCAATACCGTTCCCGAAGGGCAGTTTGTCGATTTGCGTCTGGCTGATACGATTTGCAGTAAACTCGGCCAGTTACGGCCGCACTACAGCAATGTGCTGCTGATTGGCCTGGAGACTTTTGGCCTGACGCACGATGACCTCCGGGCCACGATGCTGCACTTACAACAACGTGGCGAACAAAGCGATGAGGCTTTCTTGCGGCGGTACCAACTGCGCAGTCGGGCTGAATTCTTTCGCGCCTACCGGCGGTTAAGTGAAGTTCTGGTCCGTGGGCCAGATATAGAAACGGCCGAATCACTAACCGTTTGGGTTAATCCGCAGGCGAAACATGCCTTAACCAGCAAAGTGCGCACGGCGCTTTATCGCAGCCACGCGGGAAAAACTTAGTATATTCGCCACAGAGTTCACAGAGAGCTTAGAGGCGAAGGTTCATTTCTCATATTTCTCTTTTTCCTCTGTGGCTTTTTCGGATAGATTTTTAAATGAAGCTTTCAGACCCTAAACTGGCAAACCAGCCACTAATAAACGACTGACTATGAAAAACGGCCGTTACGTACACCTCTTTTTCCTCGATGGCGTGGGACTGGGCGGGGATGATCCCGCCGTGAATCCCTTTGTCACTGCCCACCTGCCGCACCTCACCGGGCTGCTCGGCGCTGGCTGGTACCTCAGCCGCGAACCGATCGTCAACGGGCGGGCCAGCCTGGTACCCACCGACGCCAATCTGGGCCTGCCCAACAAGCCGCAGAGCGCCACCGGCCAGGCGACGATTCTCACCGGCCGCAACGTGCCGCAGCTGGTGGGCGAGCATTACGGCCCCAAGCCCAACCCGGCCGTGCAGGCGGTCATTGCCCAGGGCACACTCTTCCGTGAAGTGGTCCAGGCGGGCGGGCAGGCGGCACTGATCACGCCGTACCCGCAGGGCTACTTCGACGCCGTAGCGCGGGGCAAGCGGCTGCTGTCGGCCGTGCCGCTGGCGGCCACCGAGGCGGGACTGGCCCTCATGAATGCCGATGATTTAAGAAACGGCCGTGCCGTCAGCCCTGGCTTTACCGGGCAGGCATGGCGCGAACACCTGGGTTACACCGACATCCCCTTGCTCACCCTGGCTGAAGCGGGCCAGCAAATTGCCCACGTGGCCCGGCACTACCAGTTCAGCTTCTTTGAGCATTGGCCCAGCGACCAGGTGGGGCACCGCGGTACGCTGGCCGAAGCCGTGGCCCACCTGGAAGCCATCGACGAGGTGCTGGGCGGGCTGCTGGCCGCCTGGGATGATGAGAACGGCCTCTTTATCCTCACCAGCGACCACGGCAACATCGAGGAGAAAAACCAGCGGCAGCACACGCGCAACCCGGTGCCCACGCTGTTGGTCGGGCCGGGCCATGCGGAGCTGGCCAGCCAAATCTACGATTTACGCGACATTGCCAAAATTACCCGCACCTTTTTGGGTTTACCCGCCCGCGACTTTTCGTAAGTGTAATTATAATTCGCAGCGGATAAGGTAGTGCGATTTTGTGTAGGGTCAAGACACGCCGACACGCCTTGGCCCTACACAATTAGAACTGTTCCTTTATACTATTCTGCCCTTGTCATTCCCCGCGCAGGCGGGGGCAGGCATGACAATCGTGTGTCATTGTTAATTGGCAACAACTCTATTACTCAATTACTGGGCATTGTCCCCAGTTCATGACAACAAGGATTTCCTAATGACTATCAGTTCAGAGAAATATCGTGAAGCGCTGCGCCACTTTCCGGCTGGCGTAACCATCGTTACTATCAAGGCACCCAGTCAGGCCAAGCCACACGGGCTTACCGTCTCGGCGTTTGCTTCCATCTCCCCCGAGCCGCCCCTGGTCATGGTGGCTATCGACCACCGCGCTTCTGGGCACGAACTGCTGCAGGAAGAGGGTGCCGTTTTTGCTGTCAACATCCTGCCACAAGACATGAGCGAGCTTTCGAACCGGTTTGCCTGGATCAAGGACGAGGATCGGTTTGCGGTGGGGAATTGGGGAACGGCCGTTACCGGCGCGCCCGTTCTCCAGGATGCCCTGGCCTGGCTCGACTGTACCATATACAACCGGTATGAAGCAGGTACCCACACCATTTACATTGGCCAGGTGGTTGCTTCTGAATGCCCACGCGCCGGGGCTGCGCCGCTCATTTACTGGAACCGGGGCTATCGTTACCTGAAATTGGGGGATGAGGCGGGGGATTAGCGGGGGAACGGCCGTTCACTCAACCTTTCGGGCAAAACAGCATGGCGTGAAACGTGAAACGTGGTTAACGGTATTCATGTTTCACGCATCTTTCTTTCCTTCACTTTTTCGCAAATGTATCTGATCTGTACCCGGCAACCGGCTCTTTCTATGTCAGGGTAGATGGTTGTTTATCCGATTCCGTTTAACATACAGCCACACCAACCAAATGACATTTTAGGAGAACCTGACAGGTCATTACTTTCAAACGTTTCCTTCGCTCACCTTCCAGGTGTCTCCGTTGCCGGAGCCTGACCAGTTATGAGTTTATATGCAAGCCAACATCTTGGGTCCTACGGCCGTTGGATCAAGCATGATGGGCTGGCCAAATCGCTGCCTTTACCCGAAACCACACCAGAAACGCCCACTTCGTTCAATCTGTTTGCCGCCAGCGTTACCAATGCCGTCTATGAACTCTTAGAAAATCCTGTCCTGGTTACCGATAAAAACAACACCGTTGTCGCGTCCAGGCCTGGCAATTGGGAAGGGCTTCAGGTGGAGGCCGTTGTGCCCCTTGCCGGGATCACACCCATTCAAATCCCACTCAGCCTGGACACTGAAGCGGGTAAACTGCATATTTACCAGCCAGAGCAGGACGAAAACAAAATTGCCCTCACGCGCAAGGTGGTGCACCTGGCCATCGACCAGATCTTGCTCATCGAACAGCTGCCCAACTACCATTTGTTGAAGGACAATTTTTTATACAACTTGCTGCACGGCCGTATCCACGACACGGCCATCATCGAACTGCACGCCCGAAAGCTGAACCTGGACCTCACCCCACCGCGTTCGGCCCTTGTGGTTGACGCCTCCCACTACGTCATGAGCAGCGAGAGCGAGAAACCCAACCTGGCAGAAACCGTGCAGTATCGGCGGCGTATCGACTCGGTCATTAACTGCATTGTGGATTTTTTCTCCCTGCCCAACGATACTATTTGCGCCCACATGGGCCAGGGCAAAATCGCCATTCTCAAAGCGACCAACACTAAAAACCTGGTCAACTGGGCCAGGGATGACAACACCACCTCATTAGCGGCTTCGTGGGCCAACCTGGCAGCGCTAAAACGCGCTTCCCAGGTGCTGCTGACGGTTTTGTCGGAAACGCTGCAAGATTTGTTCACCATTGGCATTGGGCGGCATCATCCGGGCATCATGGGCCTGGCCCACTCCTACCAGGACGCCCTGGCTGCTCTTTCCCTGGGGCTGCGTTTTTATGGCGCCAACGCCGTGCACTGCCTGGACGAACTGGGCATTGCTGCCTTTGCTGGTATGGCCGACGAACGCATCAAAAGCGACCTGGCGGCCCATATTCTCAGCCCGCTCAGCTCCGAGCCCAAGCTGCTGGAGACGCTCTACGCCTTTTTCGACAGCAACTGCACGCCATCTCAGGCCGCTGCCGGGCTGGACATTCATCGCAATTCGCTTACCTACCGGCTGGCCAAAATTGCTGCCCTCACTGGCCTGGACCCGCGACAGTTTGACGACGCGGTGCAGCTGCGGCTGGCGCTGCTGCTGCGTGCTCCTTCGTAGTTGGGCAGTGGCCCGAGCCGCAGGGCAAAAAAAGGAGGCACTATGCCAAATGAAACAGAGCTGCGGCGCGTTATCGCCGTCGGGGCTTCTATGGGAGGGCCGGATGCGCTGCGTACTTTTGTGGGCCATCTGGAGGCAGCGCTGCCGGCTGCGGTCCTCATTGTGCAGCATCAGGCGCCGGATTCACCACAGCTGCTGGCGGATATCCTGAGCAAAGCCGGAGCGCTGCCCGCGGCATACGCGGTGGATAGTGAACCGCTGCAGCCGCGTCGTATCTATCTGGCCAGGCCCGATCGCCACCTGGTGGTAGAAGACGGCCGTATCCGGGTAATGGCTGGCCCGCGCGAAAACAGAACACGGCCAGCCATCGACCCCCTCTTTCGCTCTACGGCCGTTGCCTATGGGTCGCGCGCTGTTGGTGTGCTGCTCACCGGCATGCTGCATGATGGCACCGCCGGGCTGGACGCCATCCGGCGCTGTGGCGGTGTCACCATGGTGCAGAACCCTGTGGATGCTGCCTATCCTGACATGGTCAACAATGCCCTGGCCGCTATGGATGTGGACCACTGCCTGCCCCTGGTGGAGCTTGCCGAACTGCTCAATCGCCTGGTGTACAGCCCGCTTACACAAAGCCCACCTGTTCCCGAAGATTTATGGCTGGAAGTGGCCTTCAGCCAGCGCGCCATGGGAGGATCAGAGTTGATGGATGAGATAGCGCAGGCCACCTCGTTCACCTGCCCCGATTGTGGCGGGCGCTTGTGGGAGTTGGCCAGCGCCGGACAACCTCGTTACCGCTGTGAAGTTGGTCATGCCTTTAGCGCCGCCAGCCTGGTTCGTGGCAACCGCGACGGTGTGGAGCAGTCACTGTGGGCCGCTTTACGTGCCCTGGAGGAGCGGGAACGCATGCTGGACCGGCTGGCCGCTTCGTCTGAGGCAAACGGCCGTCACAAAACAGCCCTGGACTACCACGAACGAGCCGCCGAAACCAAAAAGCACAGAACCCAGCTTCGCCAGTTCATGCTCGCCTGGATACAGGCAGCGGAATGGGGCAATAAGCCATACAACGCCCCAGAATCCGAAGGTTGAAAGCAGAGGCAATGAGTAACAAAGAGCAAACTTATTCAAAACCACCACAAGCGCCAGAAATCACCACAAAGCTTCAGCTGAACCGCCCGCAGAAGAGTGGGTTCCCGCCTGCGCGGGAATGACATGCGTAGAGCTTTTATAAGGGAACAACTCTATTTAGTAACTCCAAAAACCGGCTGCTTTGTCGCTTTCGAGGAAACTAGGATATGAAATTAAAAACCGCTCTTACCACTTTTGGTCTGGGAATGCTGGCTTATAAACTGGTGCGCCAGCCTCGTGAAGAAAGCCTGGCCGGGGAGGTGGCACTCATCACCGGCGGTTCACGCGGGCTGGGCTACCTGCTGGCCCAGGAATTTGCCCGTGAGGGCTGCCGCCTTGCCATCTGCGCTCGTGATGCCACCGAGCTGGCCCGGGCACAGCGCAGCCTGGCCCGCCACGGCGCGGAGGTGCTGGCCATTCCCTGCGACGTCGGCGACCACGAGCAGGTGCGGCAGTTGATTGACGAAACAACGCGGCACTACGGCCGTATCGACATCCTCGTCAATAACGCCGGAATCATCCAGGTAGGTCCCGCCGAAGAGATGGACATTGCCGACTTCAAACAGGCTATGGACATCATGTACTGGGCCATTTTGTACGCCACCTGGGCTGTGCTGCCGCAAATGCAGCAGCGTGGTTACGGCCGTATCGTCAACATCACCTCCATCGGCGGCAGGGTCAGCGTGCCCCACCTGCTGCCGTACAACAGCGCCAAGTTTGCCGCTGTGGGCCTGTCTGAAGGGCTGCGCGCCGAGCTGGCTGGGGACGGCATCCAGGTGACAACCATTGTGCCGGGACTCATGCGCACCGGCTCGCACCTGCACGCCCACTTCAAGGGAGACCAGGAAAAAGAGTTCACCTGGTTTTCCCTGGGGGCCAGCCTGCCCGTCATCTCCATGGACGCCCGGCGTGCCGCCCGGCAAATTGTGGCAGCCACCCGGCGCAGCGAGGCCGAACGGGTGCTCTCCTGGCCTGCCTCGCTGCTGGCCAATTTCCACGGACTCTTCCCAGCCCTGACAACCGACATTTTGACCGTGGTGAACAACCTTTTACTGCCGGAACCGCAATTGGGGGAAACGGCCGTACAAAAAGGTCTCGCCGTACAAAAACAACTGTCCCCGCTGCGTGCCCAGGTGCTGGCGCTGCTCACCACCCTGGGGCAGCAGGCCGCACAACGTTATCTACAGCTGCCGGCCAGTCAAAAAAGGAGTTAAAGGAAAGAAACAATGAGTATTGAACCAACTGACGTGTTTATCGAAAACGAACGCCCGTTGGCCCTGGCTGGAGGCGGCCTTTGCCTGCTGCTGGCCATGCGCCAGCGCTCCTGGCCCGGGCTGCTGTTAGGCGCCGTAGGTACCGGCCTGCTGCTGCGCGGCCTCACCGGCCGTTTGCCGCTGCGCGCTGGCCTGCGCCAGGGCAGTTCCCACGATATTCCCAAATCCCTCCTGCCCGTGGAGCTGAAGATGAAGGAAACGGTCACGGTGAACTGCGCGCCGGAAGAAGCGTACCGGTTCTGGCGCAACCTGGAAAACCTGCCCCACTTTATGACACACCTGGAAACGGTGGAGATGGGGGAGAACGGCCGTTCCCACTGGAAGGTCAAAACTCCCGCAGGTATCACCCTGGCCTGGGATGCCCAAATTGTGGCCGATCAGCCCAACCGCCTGATCCAGTGGCGCACGCTGCCGGAAGCCGCCGTGCAGCACGCCGGGCAGGTACAGTTTAACCCGGCGCCCACCGGGCGCGGCACCGAGGTCACCGCCCAGTTCCACTACGAGCCGCCCGGCGGCCTGGTCGGCGAAGCCTTCGCCTACCTCACCAACACCCTCACCGAGCAGCTGCTGCGTGAAGAAGTGCGCCGCTTCAAACACGTCATGGAAACCGGCGAAGTGCCCACCATCGAAGGGCAGCCCTCGGCCCGAAAATAAGTTTAATTGTCATAAGGTAACTGTTCAGTTGTCATCCTGCACGAATGAAAATCGTAGGTCGGATTGCCAATCCGACCCATATTTTCGGAGGAGAGAAATATGAAAGCTGTATGCTGGTTTGGCACCCACGACGTGCGCGTAGCCAATGTGCCCGATCCCACCATTTTGAATCCAAAAGATGCCATCATTAAAGTGACCCTCACCGCCATTTGTGGCTCTGACCTGCACCTGTACGACGGCGTCATCCCCACCATGGAGGCGGGCGACATCCTCGGCCATGAATTTATGGGTGAGGTGGTAGAAGTGGGCCGCGAAGTGAAAAAAATTCGGAAGGGCGACCGGGTCGTGGTGCCTTTCCCCATTGCCTGCGGTAACTGCTTTTTCTGCGATCGTGAACTGTACGCCGCCTGCGACAATTCCAACCCCAATGCCTGGATGTCGGAGCGGGCGTACGGCCGTCCCGTCTCTGGCATCTTCGGCTACTCCCACCTGATGGGCGGTTATGCCGGGGGCCAGGCCGAATACGTGCGTGTGCCCTTTGCCGACGTCGGCCCGCTCAAAGTGCCCGATTCGCTCACCGACGAGCAGGTGCTCTTCCTCACCGACATCTTCCCCACCGGCTACATGGCCGCCGAAAACTGCGACATCCAGCCGGGCGACACTATCGCCGTGTGGGGCGCCGGGCCGGTGGGCCAGTTCACCATCAAAAGCGCGCTTATGCTGGGGGCCGAACGGGTTATCGTTATCGACCACGTGCCGGACCGGCTGCGCGTGGCCCAGGGCCAGGGCGAAACGACGGTGCTCAACTACGAAGACGACGACGTGCTGGAAGCCCTGCACGAACTCACCGGCGGCCGTGGCCCCGACGCCTGCATCGATGCCGTGGGCCTGGAAGCGCACGGCACCGGCCTGGATGCCATCTACGACCGCGCCAAACACAGCCTGAAGCTGCAAACCGACCGGCCCACGGTGCTGCGCCAGGCCATCCAGGCCTGCCGCAAAGGCGGCACGGTATCCATCCCCGGCGTCTACGGCGGCTTTGTGGACAAGTTCCCCATCGGCGCCGCGTTTGGCAAGGGGCTCACCCTCAAAATGGGCCAGACACACGTGCACCGTTACTTGCGCAAGCTGCTGGCCCACATCGAAGCAGGCGACATTGACCCCACGTTTATCATCACCCACCGCCTGCCGCTGGCCAGCGCTGCTAACGCGTACAGCATGTTTAAAGAGAAACAATACAACTGCATCAAGGTTGTTTTGCAGCCCTAGTACATCAAATTTCTGAATTTGCGGAGTCCGCATCCTCAGATGCGGGCGGTGGGCATCTGAGGATGCGGACTCCTTCCCGTACAGTAAGATTTTTTGCGAGCCAATTCTTTCGCGTTCCCCCATTATTTACGCAGCCCATACTCAAAAATTGCCTGTCAACCTTCGTTTCAGCTGCCTGCCGGGGAGAGCCTTTAGGCCGGTTGGGCAGATGCACAACAAGCCAGCGCGGAACATGTCTTGAATGTACCTAAAACTGTATCTTCTCGCTGTGCATGTGCTTAATGTAATCTCGATGTCCAGCCGCTAAAGTTGAAACATGTCCATTTCAAGAAAAATGTCTTCGTCAGTCGGCAACGGCCGTTTCCACATCAACAACATCGCCGTCTTCCGGGCACTGCCTGGGTTGGGCGATTTTTTGTGTATTGTGCCTGCCCTGCGGGCGCTGCGCTGCGCCTTTCCCCGGGCCACCATCAGCCTGATTGGCCTGGCCGAAACGTGGCCGCTGGTTTCTCGCTACACCCACTACATCGACAGCTTTTTGCCCTTCCCTGGCTTCCCCGGACTGTCCGGAAAAGCCGGACTGCCCGGAAAAGCCGGCTTGTCTGGAAAAAACGGGCTTGAAAGAACGCCCCACATCCCCGAAGTTATTGCCTTTTTGTCCGCCATGCAGGGTCGGTTTGATCTGGCGCTGCAAATGCATGGCAGCGGCCTCATCAGCAACAGCTTTGCCCTGCTCCTGGGCGCGCCGCTCACCAGCGGCTTTTTTCCCCCAGAGCAGCAATGCCCCAACGAGCGTACCTTCCTGCCCTATCCTACCCACTTTTCCGAAGTGCAGCGCTACCTGGCCCTCCTGAAGTTCCTGGGCATTGCCTCTCCGGGGAAGGAGCTGGAGTTTGCCTTCCGGGAAAGTGATGAGCTGGAGTTTGCCACCATGCTGCAAGAGGCGCCGTTTATCGCCACGCCTTACGTTTGCCTGCATCCTGGTGCCAGCGAAACAGCCAAACGGTGGTCGCCCACAGGGTTTGCCCAGCTGGGCGACCGGCTGGCGGAGCGGGGCTTCCAGGTGCTGCTTACCGGCACCGAGCAAGAAAAGCCGCTGGCAACGGCCGTTGCCGAAACCATGCACCATCCTGCCATAAACCTGGCTGGGCAAACCACCCTGGGCTCCCTGGCCCTGCTGCTGCAAGGCGCACGCCTGCTCATCTGCAACGACACCGGCGTGTCGCACCTGGCCGATGCCCTGCACGTGCCCAGCGTGGTGATTTTTTCGCCCGCCTCGGACCCCGTGCGCTGGGCGCCGCACAACCAACAGCGCCACCGCGTGGTGGTGACATCGCCTAAAAATGGGCGCGTCAGGCAGCCATCGGCCGATTGGGCAAATGCCCAAACAGATCTGGCCCAACTCACGGCCGTTTGGGCCGAAGTGCAAAAATTATTGGCCCAGGAGCAGCCAAATGTTATCTAAACAGTGGCGCTGCGTGCGCCGCCTCCTGGTGATCCGGCTGGACAACATCGGCGACGTGGTGCTGCTGAGCCCCAGCCTGCGTGCCCTACGCCAGGCGCTGCCCCAGGCCAGCATCACGCTGATGGCCTCGCCCGCGGGCAGCCAGGTTGCCCCGTTGCTGCCCTGGGTCGATGATGTCATTGTGCATCGCGCTGTGTGGCAGGATGTCTCGCGCAACCTGCCGCAGCGCCCCGAGCAGGAGATGGCGCTGATCGAAATGCTGCGCCAGCGGAACTTTGATGCGGCCGTTATCTTCACCAGCTTTTCTCAGTCACCCTACCCACCCGCCTACGTCTGTTACCTGGCCGGGATTCCGCTGCGGTTGGGGCAGTCGCCTGCGTTTGGCGGGGGGATTTTGTCGGATTGGATACGGCCGTCTCGCGACGAGATGCACCAGGCCGAACGCAACCTGTTCCTGCTGGAGTCAGTCGGCTTTCCTATCCATGACCGTCACCTGGCCTTGCAGTTACCCGATGGTGCGCAGGAAACGGCCGATCGCCTGCTGCACCAGCGCGGCATCAACCCGGAAGCGCCCTACATCGTGATCGCGCCGGGGGCCAGCTGCCCCGCTCGCCGCTACCCGGCACACCAGTTTGCTGCCGCCATGCGCCACCTGGCAGCGCAAACCACGCTGCCCTTGGTTGTCGTCGGCACCGAGCGGGAGCAGGAGAAGTTCCAACCTATTCTGTCTCAGGCATGGGGTGGACAGATGGTGTCGCTGGTTGGTGCCACCACCTTGCCTCAACTGGCCGCCGTCATTCGCCGTGCCCACGTGGTGCTGGCCAACAATTCCGGCCCACTGCACATCGCCGACACCTTTGCCCGGCCAATGGTCATTCTTTATTCCGGCACAGAGTACGAGAGCCAGTGGCGGCCTCGGCGCGCCCCGGCCCGGCTGCTGCGCCGCCCGACGTCCTGCTCACCCTGTTATGCCTTTCACTGCCCGTACCAACTGGAATGCCTGGACATTCCGCCGCAGGAAGTGGCCGAGGCGGTGTGTTCGCTGCTGCATGCACCGGCGCGAGCACAGATTGATACTTTTTTTGGTATTTCAGATGTTGCGGAGTTTTGCGTGAAACGTGAAACGTGATGCTTCTCTCGTCACGTTTCACGTTTCACGCTTCATCTTTCCAATCTTGGAAACCCAGCAAGAGGAACCCGTATGAAACGGCCGTTACGCATTCTCACCTGGCACATTCATGGCAACTATCTCTACTACCTGTCCCAGGTGCCCCACGAATTTTATCTGCCGGTCAAACCCGGCCGCCCCGAAGGCTACGGTGGCCGCCTGCCCGGCTTCGATTGGCCCGACAATGTGCACGACATTCCTGCCGCAGAGGTAAAAGCGACAGAGTTAGACTGCATTTTGTACCAGTCGCACAAAAACTACCTGGAAGACCAGTACGACATCTTGTCCGAGGCGCAGCGCCGCCTGCCGCGCATCTTCCTGGAACACAACCCGCCGCGCCAGCACCCCACCAACACGCGCCACCCGGTAGATGATCCCGAGGTGCTGCTGGTGCACGTGACCCACTTTAACGAACTGATGTGGGACAACGGCCGTACCCCCACCCAGGTCATCGAGCACGGCGTCATGATTCCGCCCGGCGTACATTACACGGGTGAACGGCCGCGTGGCCTGGTGGTGGTCAACAACATGGCGCGGCGCAACCGCCTCACCGGCGCCGACATCTTCCAGCAGGTGCGCCGCGAGGTACCGCTGGACCTGGTTGGTATGGATTCGGAGACGCTTGGCGGTTTGGGTGAAATCAATCATGACGAACTGCCTGCCCTGGCTGCCCGCTATCGCTTTTTCTTTAACCCGATCCGCTACACCAGCCTGGGCCTGGCCGTGTGTGAAGCGATGATGATTGGCCTGCCGGTGATTGGCCTGGCGACGACGGAGATGGTAACGGCCGTTGACAACAACGTCACCGGCTACGTTTCCACCAACATTCCCTGGCTTATCCAGCGCATGAAGGAGCTGATCGCCCATCCCCTCCGTGCCCAAAGGCTGAGCGACACGGCCCGCTACCGGGCGCGCCAACGGTTTGGCATCGAACGGTTCAGCCGCGATTGGGACCAGACACTGCGGGCGGTGGTGGGTAGGGAGACGGCCGTTTTCCCAGCCACTACCTTGCCCTTATCGGAAACGACTCAGGCAGAGATGCACGGTTAGCCTTTCTGCCGCCAAAAATGATTTTGTAGAGGATTTAATGACCCCAAAATCTCACACTCGTATTGCTATTATCAGCGAACATGCTTCCCCGCTGGCCACTCTCGGCGGTACCGACAGCGGTGGCCAGAATGTTTATGTAAACCAGATTGCCCGGCACCTGCCCCGGCACAATTTTGCTGTGGACATCTTCACCCGGCGCGATGCCAGATCGCTGCCTGAGGTGGTAGAGCTGGCCGAAGGCGTACGCCTGATTCACGTGCCTGCCGGGCCACCGCACTTTATTGCCAAAGAAGGGCTGCTGCCCCTGATGGACGACTTCACCCGCTTTGTCATCGGCTACAGCCGCCGCTTCAGCTATGCCCTGCTGCATGCCAACTTTTGGATGTCCGCCCTGGTGGCCGCCGACGTAAAACGGGCCACTGGCATTCCCTTCGTGGTGACGTTCCATGCCCTGGGCCGTGTGCGCCGCCGCCACCAGGGCGAAGCCGACGGTTTCCCCGACGATCGCTTTGCTATCGAAGAGCGGGTGGTGCGGGAAGCCGACGCCATCATCGCCGAGTGCCCGCAGGACCATGAAGATTTGTGCGCGCTGTACCGCGCCGATCCTCAACGCATCACGATGATTCCGGCCGGTTTTGACCCGCAGGAATTTGCCCCCATGAACCAGACGGTAGCCCGCCTGGCGCTCAATTTGCCGTTGGAACGGCCGCTCCTCCTCCAACTAGGCCGCATGGTGCCGCGCAAAGGGGTGGCCAACGTCATTCGCAGCCTGCGCCACCTGCGTGATGGGCACGGCGTGACTGCTCAACTTATGGTGGTGGGCGGCGAGGCGGATGAGCCGGACCCGCAACTGACGCCGGAAATCGGCCGTTTACAAGCCATTGCTGCGGAGGAAGGTGTTGCCGACCAGGTGACCTTTGTCGGGCGGCGCGGCCGCCACCTGCTGCGGCACTACTACAATGCCGCCGACATTTTTATCTCTACCCCCTGGTATGAACCGTTTGGCATCACCCCGGTGGAGGCGATGGCTTGCGGTACGGCCGTCATCGGGTCCCAGGTCGGCGGCATCCAATACACCATTCGCGATGGCGAAACCGGCTACCTGGTGCCGCCCAAAGACCCTGCTGCCCTGGCCGAAAAAGCCGCCCGCCTGCTGCAAGACCCCGACCTGCGCCGCCAAATGGGTGAAGCGGGCGTCCGGCGAGCCAACGAGCTGTTCACCTGGGCCAAAGTCACCCGCTCCATAGCCGAACTGTATCACCAGGTGGCGAGCCGCCAACACGACCAGCGCACGCCCCAGCAGGAAGAACTGCACCTGATTGAACGTTCCTTCAGCGCCAGCATGGCCTTGCTCCAGCACGCCCGGCAGATCCTACCGCAGGACATTCACGCCGCCGCCTGGCTGATCAGCCGCTGTTTTGCCAGTGGGGGCAAGGTGCTGGTGTGTGGCAACGGCGGCAGCGCCGCCGAGGCACAGCACCTGGCGGCGGAGCTGGTGGGCCGCTTTAAGCTGGCCAATCGACCCGGCTTACCGGCACTGGCCCTCACGGCGGATACGGCCGTGCTCACCGCCTGGTCCAACGACATCGGCTACGACGACGTCTTTGCCCGCCAGGTGCAGGCCTTTGGCCAGCCGGGCGATCTGCTGCTGGGCTTCAGCACCAGCGGTCAATCGCCCAACCTGGTGCAGGCGTTTAAGGCCGCCCAGCGCCAGGGGCTCACCCGTGTGGCTCTGCTGGGCGGCGATGGTGGTGCCGTGGCCAAGCTCAGCGACAAAGCCATCGTCATTCCCACGGCCGATGCCCAGCGCGTGCAGGAGGCCCAGGTGCTGGTGCTGCATCTGCTGTGTGAGTTGGTGGAGCTGTGGCTGCCCAAACACGCCACCCAGACGGCAAACGGCCGTCCCACCAACGGCAAAAATGGGGGTAACGGTCATTATCCTTACCGGATTCATGGCAAGCGGAACGGCCGTATTCCCCCTGTAACGGCCGCTCCAGAAGTAAAAGGAATTCAGGGGATTGATAAGGTGTGAAGCGTGAAACGTGAAGCCTCTCTTAATCACGTTTCACGTTTCACGTTTCACTCCAAAACGCATCAAACTCAAAGAGTAAAGACCAACCATGACCAATCGACTTCAGCAAGATGTACCCGGCAAAAAAGCCGTCTTTCTGGATAAAGACGGCACCATCATCCAAAACATTCCCTACAACGCCAACACCGAGCTTATTTGCCTGGCGCCTGGTGTGGCGGAGGGGCTGCGTCGGCTGCACAGGGCAGGCTACGCCCTGGTAGTGGTCTCCAACCAGTCGGGGGTGGCGCGTGGTTTTTTTAATGAGGCGGACATGACGGCCGTTGGTCACCATCTGGCCGATCTGTTCGAAGAAGCAGGCGCAGAGCTGACCGGCTACTACTACTGTCCGCACTTGCCCGATGGCGCCGTGGAAGAATTTGCCATTGAATGCCAGTGCCGCAAGCCGGAACCTGGCCTGATGCTGCGGGCGGCGCGCGAACACGGCCTGGACTGCACCCGCTCCTGGATGGTCGGCGACATTTTGGGCGACGTCGAGGCGGGCCGCCGGGCTGGCTGCCGCACCATTTTGCTGGACTCCGGCGGTGAGGACGAATGGCTCCTGACGCCGCAGCGGCTGCCCCACCACGTCGTCACCAACTTCTGCGACGCCGCGCGAATTATTACGGCGCTTGATGGACATTAAGGAATGACCCTCACCCCAGCCCTCTCCCTGAGAGGGAGCTCAGTCGCCTCCCCTTCTCAGGGAGGGGGAGGGTGGGGGTAAAAAGGAAAGAATTCAATGGATCAAGATTTAACCAGAAAAGTGGTCATCGTTACCGGTGCAGGCAGCGGCCTGGGCGAGGCGACGGCGCAGGCTTTTGGCTGCGCGGGCTGCCAGGTGGTGTGCCTGGATTTAAACGACAAAAATCTCCAGCGCGTCACCGATGATTTAAGGGCAAAAGATGTGGCCTGCACGGCGTTTGCCTGTGATGTCAGCCATGCGCGGCAGGTGTTTGACGTGATCGAGCAGGTGGTGGCGCAGTACGGCCGTATCGACATCCTGGTCAACAATGCCGCCGTCGACCACACCCTCAGCGTCACCGAGATGAGCGTTGAGCAGTGGGACCAGGTCATCGGCGTCAATCTGCGCGGGCCGTTCCTGCTGGCCAAGGCGGTGCTGCCACACATGCAGCGGCAAAATGGCGGCCACATCGTCAACATCGCCTCGACGGCGGCGACTCGTGCCTGGGCCAACGCCTCCGCTTACCTGGCGTCCAAGTGGGGCCTGGTTGGTTTTAGCCGGGGGCTGGGCGTGGAGGGACGGCCGTACAACATTCGCGTCACCACCATCATTCCTGGCGGCATGCGCACCCACTTCTTCGACCGCTTCGCCGACCAGGGCATCCCCATGCCCGACGAAGCCAACCTGCAAGATCCGGCCATCGTGGCCAACGTCATCGTTTCGGCTGTGCGCCTGCCGCAGCAGTCCGTCATCCAGGAGGTCCTGGTTACGCCGCTCACCGAGAGCAGCTGGCCATAGAGTTGGGGTCTTGAGGAATTTAGAGGGGCGTGAAGCGTGAAACGTGAAACGTGATAGGCCTCAACCATCACGTTTCACGTTTCACGAACTTATTCCAAAGAGCCTGGCTCATTAAAGTATGGAGCTCTGACAACGGTATGAACCAAAATTACCTGCAGTTTATCAACAACTTTCCCCGGCTAAATGTCATTGTGCTGGGTGGGGCGATGCTGGACAGTTACCTGCACGGCCACAGCGAACGGCTGTGCCGCGAGGCACCGGTGCCCGTGGTCAGCGTGTCGCAGCAGGAAGATGCCCCGGGGGGTGCGGCCAATACGGCCGTTAACGTCCACAACCTCGGCGCCCACGTCACCTTCCTCTCCGTCATCGGCCAGGATGGGGAAGGTGAACGCCTGTGCCGGGCGCTGCAAACCCGCGGCGTTTCCTGTGAGCACCTGCTGCGCCATCCCCAGCGGCGCACGCTGAGCAAAAACCGCGTCGTGGCCGGTTCGCAGCTGACGGTGCGCTTCGACCAGGGCAGCACCGAGCCGGTCGACGCTAACTACGAGGCGCTGCTGTGCCAGAAGCTGCACAACTTGTGGCCCCACTGCGACGCCGTCATTGCTTCCGACTATGGCTACGGCATCCTTACCCGAGGCGTTATTCAGACTCTGGCCGAGATGCAGCGGCAGTCGCCCCGCTTGCTGGCGGTCGATGCCAAAGAGCTGGTGCAGTACCGGGAGGTGGGGGTAACGGCCGTAAAACCCAACTACCACGAATGCATCCAGCTTCTTAAGGAAACGGCGCTGCTCGACGGCGGCGATCGGGCCGAGCAAATCGCCGCCTTTCGCGAGCGTATTTTGGACCTGACCGGGGCGCAGCTGGTGGCGGTAACCCTGGACCGGGACGGCGCGCTCTTCCTGGAACGTGGCCAGCCCAACTACCGTACCTACACCCGTCCCCAGCCCGATTCCCACGCCGCGGGCGCCGGTGACACCTTCCTCAGCGCCCTCACCCTGGCCCTGGCGGCGGGCGCACCGCGCCACAGCGCCGCCGAAATTGCCGCGGCCGCGGCGGGCATCGTGGTCAACGAAAACGGCACCACCAGCTGCACCGCCGAAATGCTGCGTGGTACCCTGGCCGCCGCCGATAAACACGTCGACGACCTGGACATGCTGGTGGACCGGCTGGCCGTTTACCGTCAGCGCGGCTGCCGCATCGTCTTCACCAACGGCTGCTTCGACATTTTGCACCGGGGTCACATCACCTACCTCAACCAGGCCAAGGCCCTGGGCGACATTCTCATCGTAGGCGTCAACGGCGACGACAGCGTGCGCCGCCTGAAGGGGGAGCGCCGCCCCATCAACACCCTGGCCGACCGGGTGCAGGTGCTGGCTGCGCTCAGCTGCATCGACCATATCGTGCCCTTCCACGAAGACACACCCAAGGCGCTGATCCGGGCCATACGGCCGCATATTTTTGTCAAGGGAGGGGATTATACGCGCCATACGCTGCCAGAGGCTCCGCTGGTGGAAGCGTTAGGCGGGGAGGTACATATCTTGAGCTACCTGGAAGATATTTCGACAACCAATTTAATCAGCCGTATTCGCGAACGGTATCCGCAGCCCGCAGCGGCCGTTTCCCACCTAACCTCATGACCATGCCACCCACCTGGACCGACGCGAAACATATTCTTTGCCTCCGCCTGGACACAATTGGCGACCTGTTGATGACCACCCCGGCCATCCGCGCCCTCAAACAGTCCCAGCCCGGACGGCACATTACCCTGATGACCTCCCCGGCGGGCGCGCAAGTTGCCCCCTTCATTCCCGAAGTGGATGACACGCTCATCTACGACGCGCCGTGGATGAAGGCCACCGCCCACCGCCCCAACAGCCAGACCGAGCGAGCCATGGCCGACCAACTGCGCCAGGCCGGGTTTGATGCGGCCGTTATCTTCACCACCTTCAGCCAGAGCCCGCTGCCCGCCGCTTTCCTCTGCTACCTGGCCGAGATTCCGCTGCGCCTGGCCCACTGCCACGAAAATCCATACCAGCTGCTCACCGACTGGCTGCGCGATCTCGAACCCACCCAGTTCATCCGCCACGAAGTGCGTCGCCACCTCGACCTGGTGGCCAGCGTCGGTGGCCGCACCGCCGACGACCGGCTGTCCTTGAAGGTACCCGCTGGCGCGCCCAACCGGGTGCAACGTTTGCTGGAAGAGCGTGGGGTGGATGTGGAACGGCCGTTCCTCGTCATGCATCCCGGCGTATCGGCTCCCTCGCGCCAATACCCGCCGGAGCAGTTCGCTGAAGTGGCCCGCCTGCTGGCCGTCGAACATGGCTGGCAAATTCTGTTCACCGGCAGCGGTGCCGAGGATGCGCTGGTGGCGGGCATCCAGCAGGAGATGGGCGTGCCGTCCGTGTCGTTGGCCAATGCCCTGGACCTGGGCGAACTGGGGGCGCTGCTGCACCTGAGCCCGCTGCTCATTGCCAACAACACCGGCCCGGTGCATGTGGCCGCGGCCGTGGGCACGCCGGTGGTGGACCTATACGCCCTGACCAATCCCCAGCACACCCCCTGGGCGGTGCCGCACCGCGTGCTTTTTCATGATGTCCCCTGCAAATATTGCTTCAAAAGCGTCTGCCCGGAGGGCCACCACAACTGCCTGCGCCTGGTTACTCCCCACGAGGTAGTCCAGGCCGTCCAGGAACTGCTGGCCCAAGCCCACACCTTTGCGCCGCAGCCGCTCACCGAGGTGCTGCCATGATGCCACAAATTTCGGTGCTGATGCCCACCTACAACCAGGTCTCGTTCATCCGCCGGGCCCTGAACAGCCTGTGCCGCCAGTCCTTCCAGGCGTGGGAACTGATCCTCATCGACGATGGCTCGACGGATGGCACCCCGGCGGCGGTGGTGCCGTATTTGGGCGACGGCCGTATCCATTACCGCCGCCTGGAGCAAAACCAGGGTCACGGTGCAGCCCTCAACAAAGCGATGGACCTGGCCCGCGCCCCGTACATTGCTTACCTGCCCTCCGACGACGTCTACTACGATGATCATCTCCAGTCGCTTTACGACTGCCTGGAAGCCAACCCGCAGGCGGTGCTGGCCTTCTCCGGCGTGCGCTATCACTACAACCGCCTGACCAACGGCCAGATTCCCCTGCCGCACCACTCGCTGCAGATGGTGCAGGTGCTGCACCGCCGCACCCCGGACCGCTGGCTGGAGCGCAGCGAGCTGGTCACCGATGACCTGGAGCGCATGTTCTGGCACAAGCTGCGCGGCCAGGGCGACTTCATCGGCACGGAGCAGCTGACCTGTGAATGGGTGGCTCACCCGCGCCAGCTGCACAAGCTGCTGCAGGAGCCAATTGGCGGCATCAATACCTACCGCAGCCACTTCAACGTCCGGCACCCGCTGCGCTTCCACACCACGCAGGGAAACTTTATGGATGAGGGGGCGCATTACGGCCGTTTCCGCCACCGCCCTGACACGCCCCCATCGTCCGACAGCCTCAAAATTTTGCTGGTGGGTGAACTGGCCTACAACCCGGAACGTGTGCTGGCCCTGGAAGAACGCGGCCACTGCCTCTACGGCCTGTGGATGCCCAAACCGTACTGGTACAACACCGTCGGGCCGCTGCCCTTCGGCCACGTGCATGATCTACCGCGCCATAACTGGCGCGAAGCCGTGCGCCACATCCGCCCCGATGTCATCTACGGCCTGCTTAACTGGCAGGCCGTGCCCTTTGTTCTGGAGGTGCGCCGCGCTTTCCCCGACATCCCTTTCGTCTGGCACTTCAAGGAAGGGCCGTTCATCTGCCTGGAGCACAACCTGTGGGCCGAGCTGGAAGAGCTGCACCGCAGCGCCGACGGCCAGATCTTCTCCAGCCCGGAAATGCAGGCGTGGTACGAAACCGCCATGCCCGGCGTGACGCGCCACAGCCCCACCCACGTGCTGGACGGCGACCTGCCCAAGCAGGATTGGTTCTGCGACATCCCGCGCTCGCCCCGCCTGTCCGACAGCGACGGTGAGATTCACACCGTGGTGCCTGGACGGCCGATTGGCCTGCACCCGCACCACGTCGCCGAGCTGGCCGAGCAGGGCATCCACCTGCACTTCTACGGCAATTTTACCCACGGCCAGTGGCTGGGCTGGATTGAAAAGACGCAGAAGATGGCGCCCCATCATCTGCACTTGCACAACCAGGTAGACCAGGGCGGCTGGGTGTGTGAATTTTCCCAGTACGACGCGGGCTGGCTGCACTGGGAAAAAAGCCACAACGGCGGCGACATCAGCCGGGCCAACTGGGACGATCTCAACTACCCGGCGCGTATGGCCACGCTCATGGCCGCCGGGCTGCCCATGCTGCAATACGACAACGCCGGCGCCTGCGTAGCGACGCAGTCATTGGCCCGCCGTCATGACGTGGGCATCTTCTTCCGCAGCATCCCCGAACTGCGCGCCCAGATGGACGATAAGCCCCGTCTGCGGCAGGTGCAGGAAAACGCCTGGCGTGCCCGCCCGCTGTTCACCTTCGACCATCACGCCGATGATCTGCTGGCCTTCATGCGCCAGGTGATAGGAGTGAAAGCATGAGGCAATCCTCGACCACGAAACCCACGCTGCTTTGCCTGTCTCATTTGGGTTGGGACTTTGTCTGGCAACGGCCGCAGCACATTTTGTCGCGCCTGGCCCGGCAGTACGCGCTCATCTACGTGAACGAACCGCGGCCGGTTGGTCCCGACAGCCCGCTTTATCCCTGCGACGGCCAGCCCTATCTGCAAAAGGTGTTTGCCAATGAGAGCGTAACGGCCTGGCAGCCCATCTTCCCCAACCGGGCCGAGGTGCTGGAACAGTGGCGCGCCAACTACGTGCGTCTGGTAAAAACGCTGCTTGCCCCGGATGCGGCGCCGCCCATCCTCTGGTTTTACACGCCGACGCCGTATTACTTTTTGGACCACATCCCGGCACAGCTGGTGGTGTACGACGTGATGGACAACCTGGCCAACTTCAAAGGTGCGGCGGCCGACCTGCCACAGCGCGAGGTGGCGCTGCTGGCCCAGGCCGACGTGGTGTTTGCCGGGGGGCGCAGCATGTACCAGGAACGGCAGGGCAAACATGCCAATTTGCATCTTTTCCCCAGCGGCGTAGAGCCGGAGCATTTTGCCCAGGCGCTGCTGCCGGAGACGCCCATCGCCCCAGAAATTGCGCGGTTGTGTGACAACGGCCGTTCCCCCCAGGCCATCCTCGGTTATTACGGCGTCATCGATGAACGCATCGACCTGGCGCTGCTGTGCCGGTTGGCAGTTGCCAACCCGCAGTGGACCCTCGTGATGGTGGGGCCGGTGGCCAAAATCGACCCCAACGAGCTGCCGCGCCTACCCAACATCGTCTACACCGGGCAGCAGCCCTATGAAAAGCTGCCGCACTTCCTGAAAGGGTTCGACGTCTGCCTGATGCCTTTTGCCCTGAACGAGGCCACACGCACCATCAGCCCGACCAAGACGCTGGAATACATGGCGGCGCACAAGCCGATTGTCAGTACGCCGGTGCCGGATGTGGTGGCCAACTGGCAGGAGTTTGTACACATTGCTGGGGATGCAGCGGGGTTTGAAACGGCCGTTTCCACCGCTCTCTGCGAAACGGCCGAACAACGAGCCCAGCGCACCCAGCGCGAGCAGCAGCACCTGGCCCAACACACCTGGGACCATATCGCCGCGGCCATGAACGACCACATTCAGGCGGCGCTGAGAGACAAAGATACTGTGATGCGTGAAACGTGAAACGTGAAAAGAGGCAAATCACGTTTCACGCTTCACGTTTCACGCAAGGATTTTGCTTATGAGTGAGTCAGAAGAACCAGACGTTGGCCGCACCGGCGAAGCCCAGTTTGCTCCGGAACAGCGCGAGCTGTTTGCCCGCTGCCTGCGTGCCTTAAACGAGGGTGGCGTGCCGTACCTGGTGGCCGGGGCCCACGCCAAACACGCCTACACTGGCGTCTGGCGCGATACCAAAGATTTGGATCTCTTCCTCTGCGCTGCAGATTTGGAACGGGTGCTCGACCTGCTGGCCAACGAAGGGCTGGACACCTCAGTTGAGTATCCGCATTGGCTGGCCAAGGCCAGCAACGACGACTACTTCATCGACCTGATTTTTGGCATGGGACACGGCCGTATCCAGGTAGACGAAAGCTGGTTTGCCCACAAACGTCCTATCGAGGTGGCTGGCGTCGAGACGTTCCTCATTCCGCCGGAAGAGCTGTTTGTCTCCAAAGCCTTTGTCATCGAGCGCTACCGCTGCGACGTGGCCGATATTTTGCACCTGGTGCTGAGCCTCAAAGGCGAGCTGGATTGGGCCCGCGTGCTTGATCTACTGGGCAACCACCGCGCCCTGGTGCTGGTCCACCTGCTGCTGTTCGATTTTGTCTATCCGGGCCGGAGGGATGCGCTGCCCAAGGAGCTGATGCAGGAATTGTTTGACGAAGTGCAGCGGCGCTGGCAGGAACCACGCCTTGCCGCCAAAGCGTTCCGCGGTTTGCTGCTCGATCCGCATTCCTTTGTTGTGGACCTGGACGATTGGGGCTACCGCGATGCCCGCGAGCTGGAGCCGTTGGTGGACGAAAAATCGGGAGAACTGCTATGAAAATTGCCGCCATTGCCGATCTGCACTGCCGCCGGAATTCGGTGGGGGAGATACGGCCGCTCCTGGCCAGCGTCGAAACCGAAGCCGATGTGCTGGTGCTGGCGGGCGACCTCACCGACACCGGCCTGCGCGACGAGATCGCCGTGCTGGAAGGGGAGCTGGCCGGGCTGGGCCTGCCCATCGTGGCTGTGCTGGGCAATCATGATCATGAAAGCGATGAGGCTGAAGCGCTGACCGAGATGTTGTGCAACATCGGTGTGCAGGTGCTGGACGGCACCGTGTGTGAAGTAGGCAACGTCGGTTTTGTGGGCACCAAGGGTTTTTGCGGCGGCTTCGATGACCTGTTCATCCATCCCTTTGGTGAGCGCGCCCTCAAGACCTTTATTCAGGCCAGCCTGGACGAAGCGGTGCGCCTGGAAAATGCCCTGGTGAAGCTGGACTGCCCGCACAAAGTGGCCGTGCTGCACTACGCCCCCGTGCGCGACACGCTGGAAGGCGAACCGCTGGAACTGTATCCCTTCCTCGGCTCCTCGCGCCTGGCCAATGCCCTGGACCGGCACGACATCGACGTGATTTTTCATGGCCACGCCCATCACGGCTCGCCCAAGGGGCAGACGGCGGGTGGCATTCCCGTGCACAACGTCTGCCGTTTTGTGCGCCACCGCTTTGGCCAACGGCCGTACTGCCTCCTGGAGATTTGATCATGGCTCAACACAATCCCACAACTAACCACGTGGCCGCGCCGCATCGTATCGATTTTGGCGACCTGCGCCGCCTGACGCCCATCAGCCGTGCGTTTGGCTTTGAGCGCGGCCAGCCGGTGGACCGCTACTACATCGAGCAGTTCCTGGCCGAACACGCCGCCGACATTCACGGCCGCGTGCTGGAAATTGGCGACGATCACTACACGCGCCACTTTGGCGGCGACCGCGTGCAGCACGCCGACGTGCTGGACCTGCCGCGTGAGGACAGCCGGGCCACCATCGTGGGCGATTTGCAGGATGCTGAGCACATTCCCGGCAACGTCTTCGACTGCATCATTTTTACCCAGACCTTGCAGTATATTTTTTGGCTGGAAACGGCCGTTACCAGCCTGCATCGCCTCCTGCGACCGGGCGGCGTGCTGTTGGGCACCTTCCCCGTCATCAGCCAGATTTGCCGGTTCGATATGGACCGCTGGGGCGACTACTGGCGCTTCACCAGCGCTTCCATTCACCGGCTGCTGTCCGGCGTTTTCCCCACCGACCAGCTTACCGTGACGGCGCATGGCAACGTGCTGACGGCCGTCAGCTTCCTGCACGGTCTCTCCGCCCATGAGCTCACTGCTGAGGAGCTGGACTTTCACGACCCTGACTACCAGCTGCTGATCACCGCCCGGGCCGTGAAGATGAAAAACAGCGCAAAGGAGGTGCCCCATGATTATTGATGCCCACTTGCACACCTCTGGCCAGGAAACGGCCGCAGACGTGCTGCACAGCCTGGACGACGCAGGAGTTGAGATCGCCGTTTTGCTCGCCCCCTTCCTCACCGATCCCTACACCCTGGCCGACGCCGCCTCCCTACGTGACGGCAACAAGCATTTGTCGCGCCTGGTGCGCGGCCACGAAGACCGGCTGGTGGGCTTTGCTGTGGTCAATCCGCTGCACCCCACCGCCGCCGACGACCTGGAACACGCCGTCACCAACCTGGGGCTGCGCGGCCTCAAGACGGTGCCCACCGGCTGGTACCCCTACGACGACTGCGCCCATCACGTCTTCGCCCGCGCCGCCGCCCTGCAAATTCCTGTTTTGCTGCACAGCGGCATATTTATCGACGGCCGCAGCGGCCGTTTCTGCCGCCCCACCTTTTATGAAGCCCTGCGCGACCATCCCGGTTTGCGCGTGACGCTGGCCCACCTGGGCTGGCCCTGGTGTGATGAGGCCATCGCCGTGGGGCTGATTGATCTGATTAACGGCGTGCCGCCCGCAGAGTGCTGTTTCCGCTTCGATATATCCTTTGGGCCGCCGCCGGTCTACCGGCACGAGGTGCTGCACAAAGCGCTGGACGTGCTGGGCCCGGAGCTAATCCAGTTTGGCAGTGACCGCTTCCTGCCCTGCTCCGGCGCGCATATTCGTACGGCCGTCGATGAAGTCCACGCCCTCCTCACCGACCTCAACGTCGACGACAGTGGCCGGGAACAAATCATGTATCACACCGCGGCTGCCTGGCTGAATCTGGAAAACAGGGAGAAAACGCTTGAGCACAAATAACAGCAGGGTCAAAAAAGAAAGGATTCATGTTTTAGAAGTGCTGGGCAACGCCATCGTCGGCGGCATGGAAAATTACGTACGCAGCCTCATCGGCGCCTTACCCGCTAACGAATTTAAAATCTCCTGCCTTTGCCCCTACGAAAGCCCCATCACCGCCGATTTGCGGCGCATGGGCCACGACGTCTTCATCACCCCAATCGACCCGGACCCCACCTGGCAGTCGGTGCAGACAACCGTGGGCGTCATTCGCAGCCAGAACGTGCAGCTGCTGCACGCCCATCTGCCACCGGCGCACATTTTGGCCGGATTGGCGGGCGCGCTGACGCAGAAGCCGGTGGTGGCTACCGTACACGGCATGGCCGGGCTGGAAAGCGTGGGCATCCAGCAAATCAACAACTCTCACCTCATCGTTATTTGCCAGGCGGCCTACATGCAGGTGCTGGCCTACGGCGTGCCGCGCACCAAGGTCAGCCTGATTCGCAATGGGGTTGACCTTACCCGCTTCACGCCACGTTCCGACTGCACTGAACTGCGCACCGCGTTTCGCCAGGCGGTGGGCATTCCTGGTGACGCGCCGCTGATTGGCCTGGTGGGCCGCCTCTCGTGGGAGAAGGGACCAGACCAGTTTATTCGCGCGGCCAGAGTGGTGAACAAGCGGTGCTCCGAGGCGCATTTTGTGTTGGTGGGTGAGGGGCCATTCAGCGGCGAGTTGGAGGAGCTGGTGGCTGAGTTGAAGCTGGAAGATCGGGTGCATTTTGCCGGACTGTGGCCGGATACGGCCGTTGTCTACCCCGCTCTAGACATCCTGGCCCAAACCTCACGTACCGAAGGCATGCCCCTGGCGCTGTTGGAAGGCATGGCCTGTGGACGGCCGTTTGCCGGCATGGGCGTGGGCGGCGTGCTGGAGATTGTGGAGGCGCGCAGCACCGGCCTGTTGTCTGCTCCAGGCGATTGGGATGGGCTGGCCCACGCCCTGCTCATGCTGCTGGCCAATCCAGAGATGGCCACGAAGATGGGCCAGGCGGCCCGGCAGCATGTGGAAAACGAGTTTAGTTTGAAGAATACGGCCGTGCAAACCGGCGCCCTGTTTAACCGGCTGGTGCAGTCGCAAAACCCGGCACGTCGCGTTCAGCCCAGCCTGCCCAACCACAAAAAATTACTGAATCTAAATCCCAGAATGGAGAACAAGTCATGAAACGTAATCAGAAGCAAAAATTCATCCTTGGCGGCGGCGTCACCGGCCTGTCCGCTGGTATCACCTCGGGTCTGCCTGTATTGGAAGCAGCCCTCCAGCCCGGCGGCATCTGCTCCTCGTATTATGTGCGCCCCGGCAGCCAGACGCGCCTGCCTGAAGCCCCGGCGGATGACGAAGCGTATCGTTTTGAGATTGGCGGCGGGCACTGGATTTTTGGCGGCGATCCCACGATTTTGCACTTCATTCAAAACATGGTGCCAGTGAAGCGGTATAGTCGTCGTTCGGCCGTTTATTTTTCCGGCAAAAATCTCTATGTGCCCTATCCCTTGCAGAACCACCTGCGTTACCTGGATGAGGAAACGGTAACCAGAGTCCTGCAGGAACTGGCTACCACCGTTTCCAGCGATTTTGTCACCATGAAAGAGTGGCTCCGGGCCAGCTTTGGCCCCACCCTGTGCGATCTCTTCTTCGATCCCTTCCACGATCTGTACACCGCCGGGCTGTACGACCGCATCGCCCCGCAAGACGCCTATAAATCGCCGGTGAGCATGGCCCAGGTCATTCGCGGCGCTTTTCAGGAAGCGGCCGCGGTGGGCTACAACGTCACCTTTTTGTATCCGCAAAATGGATTAAACCAGCTGGCTCAGCGCATGGCGGCCCAATGCGACATTCGCTACAACCACCGCATCGTAGCGATTGATCCGGCCAACCGCCGCCTCACTCTCAGCAGCGGCGACCGGGTGACCTACGATACGCTGCTCTCCACCCTGCCGCTCAACCGCATGATTGAGATGACCGGCCTGGAGGTGCCCGGCGAGGCGGAACCGTACACGTCGGTGCTGGTGCTCAACATTGGCGCCAAACGGGGACAAAACTGCCCCACCGACCACTGGCTCTACAACCCGGACACGCGCTCTGGCTTCCACCGCGTGGGCTTTTACAGCAACGTGGATGCCAGCTTCCTGCCCCAGTCGGCGCGGCGCAGCCAGGACCGGGTGAGCATTTACATCGAGCGGGCCTTTGTAGGTGGCAGCAAACCAACGGCCGAAGAAGTGAAGCAGTATGCAACGGCCGTAGTGCAAGAGCTGCAAGAGTGGGGCTTCATCACCGAAGCGGAAGTGGTTGACCCGACCTGGATCGACGTGGCCTACACCTGGTCGCGGCCCGGTTCCACCTGGAAGGCGCAAGCGCTGCACGCGCTGGAAGAGCAGGGCATCTACCAGGTTGGCCGTTATGCTCGCTGGGTTTTCCAGGGCATCGCCGACTCGATTAAAGATGGCTTCTACGCGGGCGCCTGCTTGCGTGAACACGAAACCCACCAGGTACCCGCGCCCATGCTGAACCACAACCGTGTTGAACAAGCCCCGGTGTCGCTGGGGGATTAAGCAAATTAGGATCTCTTGGATCTTGTGGTGTTTGGCGTGAAACGTGAAGCGTGAAACGTGATTGGCTCTCTGGTCGCGCTTCACGTTTCACGCATCACAGGCTGTAACCCCTGAATTCCCAAAGAGCCTCATTTGTTTCACTGTAGACACATCATTTCATCGTAACACTATGTTCGCTTTGATTGTCGTTGTCGCGAAGGCCGGAATCCACGCCGTTTGGAAGTTCATGCACCTTTTTGTGCCTTTTCCTGTATCCCAGATATAGGAACTGTCCCTATTTCCCTGCTATCTTGGCGCTTCTTTTTATTATCCAGAATGAACCAGCAGCTCCCCGAAAGCAATGATTGTTCTTCTGCCCCTCTTCACCGTGCTACTAGCTGCGCTCCTGGCGGCGCTGGCCGGGGTGCGCCGCGCTGCCTGGGTGCCCGCGATTGGAATTGTTCTCACCGGAGCGGCTTTTGGCGCCGTGCTTTGGGGCTGGTCATTGGGCGGCGGTACGGTGGATGTGGCCTGGGCACCTTCCTGGAACCTGCGGCTGCATTTTACCCTTGACGGTTTGGCTGCCTTGTATGGGCTACTGGCAACCGGGATTGGCTTTGCCATCCTGGTTTATTCCGCTGCTTATATCCCGCGCCACCTGAAGCAGGAGGGGCGACCCACGGCCGAATCGACCCGCTTTTTTGCCATGCTCCTGCTTTTTATGGCGGCGATGGTGGGGCTGGCGCTGGCCCAAGACCTGCTGCTGCTCTTTCTCTTTTGGGACCTGACGGCTATCACTTCCTATTTCCTGATTGGCTACGATTCCCACAAGGCGGAGGCCCGCGAGGCGGCGCTGATGGCTTTTTTGGTGACGGGCATCACGTCCGTCCTGTTTATCATTGGCGCGTTGCTGCTTTACGGGGAATACCAGACGTTTTCACTGCCGCTGCTCATTCAGCAGGTGGAGCCGGGAACGGCCGTCACAACGGCCGTCTCTCTCATCGTTTTAGCGGCCCTGGCCAAAAGCGCCCAGGTGCCGTTCCACTTCTGGCTGCCCAGAGCCATGGCTGCCCCCACGCCGGTATCGGCTTACCTGCATTCCGCAGCGATGGTGGCCGCCGGGGTTTTTTTGCTGGGCCGAATCTATCCGCTGCTGCTGGCGGCGCCGCGGCTGCTGGACGTTCTCCAGGTTATCGGCCTGATTTCCATATTCCTGGGCGGCCTGTTGGCCCTGGCGCAAGACGTTTTGAAGCGCGTGTTGGCCTATTCCACCATCGCGCAGTACGGCTACGTGGTGTTTATGCTGGGGCTGGGCGGCGAGGCGGGTGTGGCGGGGGCTTCTTTTTACGTCATTGCCCATGCCCTGTGCAAAAGTGGGCTGTTTCTCACCGCCGGGGCGGTCACCGAAGCGACGGGCGAGAACAAACTCTCGCGCCTGGGTGGTTGGGGACGGCCGCTTCCCATTCTGGCCGCCGGTAGTGCGCTGGCGGCAGCCGGGCTGGCCGGGCTGCCGCTCACCATTGGCTTTTTTAAGGATGAACTCTTTTTTGCCGCCGCCCTGGAACATGGCTGGCCGTTTGCCGCGCTGGCGGTGTTGGGTGCAGCGGTGACCCTGGCATACACCTGGCGCTTCTGGAGCGGCATCTTTCTGGGCCGCCCGGTGAGCGGTTCGGATGGAATGCCCGATCAGCCTGAGACAGCGGGCAGCGGGCAGGGGATTCCCGCGGGGCTGGTCTGGCCGGTGGCGGGTTTGGGCCTGCTGGTGCTCCTGGGTGGCATCCTGCCGTCCCCGGCGGCGCACCTGGCCGAGGCGGCGGGCAGCGCCACGCTGGGCGCGCCAACGCCCGTTGAATCGGCCTATCACCTGGATGCCCGCCCTGAGAATTTAATGGCGCTGGCGACTTACGGAATAGGCGTTCTGCTGATTTGCCTGTCACGCCGTCACTTTTTGCCGCGCGCCGCCGCCGCGGTGGCGAACTGGGGCGAGCGGCTGGGGCCTGAGCAGTGGTACCGCGCCGGGCTGAATGGGCTGAGCCGCGTTTCAGACTGGATTTACCGGCGCATTGTGCCGGACCTGGCTGGTTCTCTGGTTTTTATCCTGGTCCCCACTGCGATTCTCCTGCTGATTGGCTGGCTGGCCACGTCGGCGGTAGGCGAGTTTGCCGTGAGCCCGGTTCAACTGGGGGACTTACCCTTGATCCTGCTGCTGGGGCTAACGGCCGTTGCCGCCATTACCCTCCTGCTGGTCCGGCGTCATCTGACCCAGGTGCTGGTTCTCTCGACCGTCAGCTACAGTTTAGCCGCGGCCTATGTGTTTTTCGGTGCTCCAGACGTTGCTCTGGTCATGATCCTGATTGGCACCGTTTCCTCTCTTTTCTTTTTGGGGGTGCTGGTGCTGGTGCCGCCGGAAGTGCTGGAGGATACGGCCGCACAGCAGACGGCGCGCCGCTTACGGCTGCGTGATAACGTGGTTGGGGGCATCGCCGGGGTTTTTGCCCTGATTACCAGCTGGCGGGTGCTGTCGCAGCCGGTGGCCCGGGAGAGCGTGGCGGCTGAATATATCCGGTTGACGCCGGTGGCGCATGCGGGGAACGTGGTAACGGCCGTTCTGGCCGATTTCCGCGGTTTGGACACGCTTGGTGAAGTGACCGTGATCGTTATTGCCCTGGTGGGCATTGTCTCTTTGCTGAGCCGGGTGGAACGGCCGTGACAATTCTTACCGAAACCGTCGCCAGGCTCCTGCTGCTGCCCATCTTGGTGGTCGCGGTGGCCGTGCTTGTTAAAGGGTATGCCGATGTGGGGGATGGCTTTAGCGCTGGCGTCATTGCCGCGATGGGCATCTTGCTGCAATACGTAGCCTGCGGCTACCAGAAAGTAGAACGCCGCTTTCCCGTGCACCTGGCATCCAAAGCGGCCGTGGCCGGTTTGCTGTTGGCCCTGCTGGTGGTCTTTGGGCCGCTGCTGCTGGGCCAACCCCTCCTGACCCATTTTCCACCGGCGGGTGAGGCGGAAGTGTTCCATTTGGGCACGCTGGAACTGCACAGTGCCATCCTTTTTGATGTAGGCATCTTTTTGCTTATTGCCGGATTCCTGGTGTTTGTCATGGATTTAGTCGCGCGGGTTGCGGATGAGAGGCTGTCATGAACTTTTTGCTGGCGCTGGTGGTAGCGGTTCTCTTCGGCATAGGCGCTTCGCTTATGCTGAAGCGCGACCTGATTCGTGTGATGGTGGGCGTTAACCTGATGGCTAACGCCATCAATCTCTTTATTCTGGCTGCCGGGGTGTCTCGCGGCCAGGAGCCCATCTACCCGATTGAAAGTGGGGCCATCGTCAGCGATCCGCTGGTGCAGGCTTTGGCGTTAACGGCCGTTGTCATCAATTTTGGCATTACGGTCCTGCTCTTAAGCCTGCTGTATGCCATTTACCGGACGCACCGGTCACTGGACCAGGCAGCATTGCAGGAGAGAAAGGAGCGAAAAGTGGTTACCCAGGAGCAGACGGAGCAGCCGGAGGCTAAGGGGGCGTGATGCTGGCACTGCCTTTGGCCATTACCTGGTTTTTTGCCCTCTTTTTGGTTCGCCTGGACGGTCGGCGGGCCTGGGTCGATGGTGTGGGGATTGCCGGCCTGAGCGCTGCATTGATAGCCACGTTGTGGTTGGCGACGGCCGTTTGGACACAAGGGCCGGTCGAGATGATAACCGGGGGGTGGCCAGCGGAGATCGGCATCCGGCTGCGCGCCGATGCGCTTGGCGTCACGTTTGCCCTGCTGGCGAATGGCCTCTTGCTGCTGGCGCTGGTGTACGAATCCTTTGGTGAAGTGCAGGAGCGCACCTTTCCGGCGGTTATGCTGTTCCTGGCTACGGGGCTAAACGGCCTCTTTCTTACCGGGGACGCCTTTAACTTCTACGTTTTCTTCGAAGTTTCCATGACTGCCTCCTTTGTGCTGACCAGTTATGGGCATGGCAAACGCGAAATTCGCGATGCCCTTCTCTTCACGGTGGTTAATTTGCTGGGTTCCGTTTTGTTCCTGGGCGCCGTGGTGGGCCTTTACCGGTTGACGGGAACGCTGGACATGAGAGGCATTGCCATCTGGGCCGACGCGGCCGAACCCACTTCCGTGATTCTGATTGCCACTCTTATTTTTGTGGCCTTTGGCGTGAAGTTGGGGCTTTTCCCGTTTCATTTCTGGCTGCCAGCTGTTTACCAGGGGGTGCAGCCGGTGATTGCGGCCGTTTTAAGTGGGGTATTGGCCAACATCGGCAGTTATGGCCTGCTGCGCTTTGGCGCCGGGGTGCTTACGCGAGAAGTGCGCTTTGGGGCGACGATGCTGCTCATTTTAGGCGTGGCCAGCGTGGTTTATGGCGCTTTGCTGGCCATCTCCCGGCGCACGGCGAACGAGGTGCTGGCCTATTCTTCCATCAGCCAGGCCGGTTACATCCTGGTGGCGATTGCTGTGGGTGGACCGGTGGGGTATGCAGCGGCCGTTCTCTTTGCCGTGGTGAATGCCCTCAACAAGACCCTGCTCTTCCTGGTTACCGGGGTGCGCGGCTGGTTGGTGGGCGCAGCTTTTGTCATTGGCGCATTTAGTGTGGCCGGTGTGCCTCCGGCCGTGGGCTTCTTTGGCAAGGCGGCCCTTTTCCATACCGGCATTGAGGCGCAGAGCAGCCTGCTGGTAGCCTTCATCTTTCTCGGCGGCGCCCTGGCCTTTATTTACATGTTCCAAATTTACCAGCGAGAATTTTGGGCGCAGCCCGAGACCCAAGAAAAAGAAAGCCCGTTGGCCAGGCGAATCGTCGTTTTGGGCTTGAGCGGCTTTGTGCTTTTGTTGGGGCTGTGGCCGGAGCCGCTGTTGGCGGTGAGCCAACAGGCAGCCGCCCTGCTGCAAGGTGGACCATGAGCCGCTTTTTCATCTCCATTTTGTGCCTGACGTTGATTTACGCCTTTACGCTGGGCAGTTTCCATCCCTGGGACCTGCTGATGGGTGTTCTGATCTCGGGAAGCCTGTACCTGTTTTTCCGCCGGTACCTTTTTGATGACCTGGCAGAACCGGCGCCGCCGTGGCTACGACGCATGGTGGCTCTCATGCCCTTTATTGGTGCGGTGGCTGGTGATATTACCAGGGGAACCTGGCAGGTGATGCTCATTGCCTTGCACCTGCGCCCCCTGAAGCGCGCTGGCCTCATCGCAGTGCCAATTGAGGAGCGAACACCTGCTGGTGTGGCTGTGACGGCATTGGTGACAACCCTTTCGCCCGGGGCTGTGTTGATTGATGTGGATTGGCAGCGTCAGGTGATGTTGTTTCATGTCACAGATGCTTCTGATCCTGAAGCTGTTCGGGCAAAGTTTAATCATTTTTATCGCCGTTACCAACGGCGTGTATTTCCATAGGAGGTTTTGCTATGCACGCGATTGTATTTTATGCCGTCATCATCTGGACTGTGATCCTTTTTGGCGTTTGTATTGTCTTGATTATTCGCACAGCTTCAACCATAACACGGGTATTGGCGCTAGACACGTTGAATCTGATGCTGATCGCTATTCTGGGGCTGATCACCAGCGCTAATAATTCAACCTACTATTTAGACGCGGCGCTGGCGCTCGCCTTGCTGGCTTTTGTGGGCACGGTGGCTGCTGCCCGCTATTACAGCACCAAGCGGGTTTTCTCGTGATGCAATCTCTGCTGCCGTGGCTGGCCGATGGGCTGGTGATTGTAGGGGCGGTGATTATGGGTACGGCCGTTTACGGGATGATCTGGCTGCCGGACGTGTACACCCGTCTCCACGCCGCCAGCAAAGCCGTGGTGCTTGGCGTCATCCCTATCTTACTGGCTTCCACCGTATCGGGAGAGCCAGCTATCATCTTCCGCGTTATCCTGATCAGCATGCTGCTGCTTCTAACAGCGCCGGTCTCTGCCCACGCTATCGGGCATGCGGCTTACCAGAAGCGTGAGAAAATGAAGACCGCAGACAGCGTAGACGAGTCGGGGCGCCTGACGCATGAGGACAAAGAGCAAGACACGGAATCAAACATATAACCAACTTGTGCCCCTTTCCCTATCGCCGGTACATTGAATCTCTGGCTGAGATCTGGCAAAGTGTTTAGAGGATTGCCAGATTGGCACCCTATAACAAAATTTTGCTGGGAGAAAAAGGAGAAAAAGATGGACCGCAATGGTACAGGCAACCGCTGGAAAGGATTTATCATTGGTGCGGTAGGCAGCGTGGCCGGGCTGATGGCCATGCGCTGGTATTGGGAGAACGTTGCTCCGTCCCTGAACGAAAAAGTGGACCTGGGCGGGACCGATGTCTACCCGGAAAACCTGGACCTGGATGATATTTCCCAGGTTGAACGCCATCCTGATCCCGAGGAAAGCCCGACGGCCGTCCTCGGCAGCATGGCCTATGAACGGGTGACAGGCAGCGAACCGGAAACGAAAGAAACGCGCACCGCGCTGAGCAACCTCGTCCACTGGGGTTACGGCATTTTGCAAGGCGGCCTGTACGGTGCAGCCCGGGCGGCCAACGGCACAAACAAAGGGCTGGATCTAAGCGGCGGTGCCGCCCACGGCCTAGGTCTCTGGCTGTTGGGTGATGAAGTAACGGTGCCGATGTTGGGGCTGCAAGAAGGGCCAACGGCCGTTTCCCCCACCGGTCACCTCAATCGCCTTGGCGCCCACCTGGCTTACGGCCTGGCCACCGCCGCCACCACCCAAATCCTGCGCCGCATCCTGTAGTAAACGGGCACTAAACTCAAATTCTGCAAAAACATATGCGCGGTCAGAGAAAAGCCCGCACTCTCTCCAAGCTCTGGACGCACCGGAGAAAACCATGGGTCACCAGGATAAATCGCCAAAGATGAATGCCTCTACTCTCATAAAAGTGATAGGCATCTTCGCTTGCTTGGCTGGCGGCGTGCTTTTTGTGGCTTCTTTGCCCGAGATAAAACGCTACCTCAAAATGAAATCGATGTAAGCAGAGAAAGGGTGGCCCGGTTCCCCCTGCGTTTTCTATATCTTGCAACGCCCTGTTTTTGGCTGGCTCATGCCACCTTTCAAAAATGCCTTCGCGCCGCGGCAATGGTATACTCACCAACCAATAAGAACCCTTGATTCTCAATCCAATCACCCCGGCTGCTCTTTTTACATCGGTTCAGCTGTTTCTAAACATGCCCGAGCAGCTACCTACTACCACGCACAACACAATCTACCGAGAATTGACCTCAAGTGAGATAGCCATGACAGACGAAGAAAGAGCGGATCTGGAAAATGTTGATTCACCAGGCAAAACCCCGCAGGCACGCCTGACCGTGGTAGGAATCGGTGCGTCGGCCGGCGGCGTGCAGGCGCTGCAAAATTTCTTTGAGGCGCTGCCAGATGATACCGGCATGGTTTTTGTGGTGGTCACCCATCTACATCCCGAACGGGAAAGCCATATGGATGAGATTTTGCAGCTGCGCACCAAGATGCCTGTCAGGCAGGTCACCGACCAGGTTAATGTCGAACTGAACCATGTTTACCTTATCCCGCCCAACCGGCGTATCCTCATGACGGATAACCATCTGGATACTGAGGATTTTACGGAGCCCCAGGGACAACGTATGCCCATCAACGACTTTTTTCGCAGTCTGGCCAGTGTACATCGCGATGCGGTCGGCATCATACTGTCTGGCGGGGGCACCGATGGCGCGGTGGGGATTAAGGCCATCAAGGAAATGGGCGGTCTGCTGATGGTACAGCATCCAGACCAGGCTGAATACGACAGCATGCCCAGGGCCGCTATTGCTACTGGTGTGGTAGACGTGGTTTTGCCGGTGGAGGAACTGGCTGCCAAGCTGGTCGATTTCAAAAATCAGCCCACCGTGGTGCCTCAGAATTCCGATGAGTTGACTTATGAGGAGTTGGACACAATCCAGCGCATTCTGGCGCAGGTGCAGGCCCGCACCGGCCACGACTTCAGGCAGTACAAGCGGTCTACCATTTTGCGGCGCATCCAGCGGCGTATGCAGCTCAACGGCTACAGCACGTTGGGCGCTTATCTGAGCTACTTGCGGCACGACGCCAACGAAGCGCAGTCCATGTTCAATGACCTGCTCATTGGTGTCACCAACTTCTTTCGCGACCGAGATGCCTGGGACGTGCTGGTTGAACAGGTGCTCCCTACCTTATTTGCCGGCAAGGAAGCGGGCGATTCGGTACGGGTGTGGACCATTGGCTGTGCCACAGGGGAGGAGGCATACACGCTGGCCATGCTGCTGGTGGAACACGCCGCCAGCCTGGACATTCATCCTCAAATTCAGGTATTTGCTTCCGACCTGGATGAGACCGCCTTGACGCGGGCGCGCGAGGGCATTTACCCGGCTTCTATTGAATCAGATGTGAACGAGGAGCGGCTGAAGCGCTTTTTTGTGCAGGAGGGCGACCATTACCGGGTGCGCCGGGAACTGCGCGAAATGGTGCTTTTTGCTTCCCACAGCGCCTTGCGCGACCCGCCTTTTTCCCGGCTGGATCTCATCTCTTGCCGCAACCTGCTGATTTATTTGCAGCGTGGCATTCAAGAGACCGTGTTTGAAATCTTCCACTATGCGCTGAAACCTGGTGGGTATCTGTTTTTGGGCAGTTCAGAATCGGCCGAGGCGCTGCCATATTTGTTTGAAATCGTAGACAAAGGGTACCGCATTTATAAAACCAGGCCGTGGCCGGGGGAACATCCACATGTGCCGATAATGCCCTTGCGCGTGCAAAGTGCAAGCATTGCTGACCGGGCCAGCAGCCAGAGGCGTTCTGCCCGGCGGTACAGCGAAGGGGGGATTTCGCTTCCTTCTTTGCACCAGGAGACGTTGGAGTCGATTGGCCCGCCGAGTATTTTAGTGGACGCTCAATACCAGGTTTTACACCTTTCAGAAACGGCCGGACGGTATTTGCTGCCACCCAAAGGCCCCATCACCAGCGATTTGCTGCTGCTGGTGCGGGACGATTTGAAGCCAACACTGCGCGCAGCCCTGTTTGAAGCATTTAACAAAAACAAGGCCGTGGTGTCCCGGCCCGTAGCGGTGCAGTTTAACGGTGAGCGCCACCAGGTGATCCTTTCGGTGCGCCCCCGTCGCCAGAATGGCAAGGTGAAAGCGGCCGTTGAGCGAAACCCGGTAGCGCTGGTGGTTTTCCTGGAAGATGAACACGATCCCCTGGCTTTGTTGGAGGGGGTGGAAGAAACGGCCGCTGCTTCCGACCAGGCGCGCCAGGATGTACTGGTGAAGCAGCTGGAAAACGAAATATACCAGCTGCGTGAGCAGCTGCAAGCCACGATGGAAGAATACGAAAGTTCCAACGAGGAAATGAAAGCGGCCAATGAAGAGCTGCAATCAATCAACGAAGAGTACCGCTCGGCCACCGAGGAACTGGAAACGAGCAAAGAAGAGCTGCAGTCGGTCAACGAAGAGCTGCAAACGGTCAACAACGAGCTGAAAAACAAGCTGGAAGAGATTTCGCGTGCCCACAGCGACCTGGAAAACCTGATGGCCGCCACCGAAATCGCCACGCTGTTCCTGGATCGTGACCTGCGCATTCAGCGTTTTACCCCTGGTGTCGAAGCTCTCTTTAACATCCGTCCTGTTGATCGTGGCCGGCCCATTGCCCACCTGACCCACATGCTGGCTTACGATGCCCTGAAAGAAGATGCGCGTCAGGTGCTGCGCCAGCTGGTTCCCCTGGAGCGGGAAGTGCAGGCAAACGATGGCCTGTGGTTTTTGATGCGGGTACGGCCGTATCGCACCATCGATGATCGTATCGACGGCGTGGTGATCACCTTCATCGACATCAACGAGATCAAACGGGCAGAGGATGCTCTGCGGGAGCTAAACGAATCGCTGGAGGAGCAGGTAAAGCAGCGGACTGCCACCCTGGACGAGGCCAACCGGGAGCTCCGGCAGGTTTACGATCTGTTTTTCTCCCTCTTCCACGCCAACCCCATTCCCACGGCGCTCACCCGGCTGGAGGGCAACGTGCTGCTGGATGTGAATGATGCCTACCTCCGTTATTTTGGCTATGAGCGAGATGAGATAATCGGCCGTACACCTCAGGAATTGGACCAGTGGCTGGAACCGGCCGAACGGCAAAGGCTGATCGAGCGGATTCAGACAGAAGGCCGGATTCGTGACTACGAAATAGAAGCAGGGCATCCCTCGGGCCAGACAAAAGTGATCTTACTCTCTTTACAACATCTCATGTTGGAGGACAAGGCGGCGCTGATTTATGCCTTTATCGACATCACCGAGCGGGTAGAAGCAGAACAACAAATTCGTGATCTTTCCTCGCAGCTGACGCTGGCTGAACAAGAAGAACGGCGGCGGCTGTCAGAGGTGCTGCACAATGATCTGCAGCAGCGGCTGTACGCCGTCCAGGTGCAGTTAGGCTTGCTGCGTGATTCTTTGGATGAAAAAGAGCAAGAATCGGTTAAGGAAGAAGTAGTGATGCTGGAACAGTGGCTCCGCGAAATCATCAGCATCAGCCGCAATCTGAGCATCGACCTCAGCCCGCCCTTGCTTGAAGATGAAGGGTTGGTGCAGTCGATCAGCTGGCTGGCGCTGCAAATGCACGAGCAGCATAACCTGAACGTGTCCGTCCAATCCAGCGGGGAACCGCCGCACTTCGCCCTGAGCCTGCGCGTGCTGCTGTATGAAACCGTGCGTGAACTGCTCTTCAACATTGTCAAACATGCAGAGGTGTCTCACGCCCAGGTCACGCTGGAAAATCACAACAGCTACTATGCCATCATCATTTCTGATCACGGAAAAGGCTTTGATGCCGAGGCGATGTTAAATGCCCCTGCCTCGGGTCGTGTGGGGCTTGGACTGCTGAAAATACGGCAGCGTTTAAACTTGTTGGGCAATGAGATAGAAGTTAACTCGGGGCCGGGTGATGGTACAACCATAACAATCATCGTTCCCTTATCAAACCCGGCCCAGTAGTCATGTTAGTGGCAGGAAGTTTTTCAAAATGTAAATCTATCCCTTTAAGGATGCGTTTACCAATGATTTTTGATAAGAAAACGCATCCGCAAGGTCGGCCCGTTTACCAAAGTCCCAAGTTGAAAACGGGCAAACCCAAAGGGGAGGGAAATAATCATGCCCTCCATTTTAATTGTAGAAGACCATGACTATATGGCGTTGGTGCTGACGCGTTTGCTGCACCGCAAGGGTAGAATGGATGTTGCCGGTGTGGCTCATTCTGCGGAAGAAGCGCTAGAGCTTTTGCCCGCGACAGTGGACCTGGTTTTGGTAGACATTTCACTGCCAGAGATGAACGGGATTGACCTGGTGGTAGAAATAAAAAAGAAATACCCCGACTTGCCCTGCCTGATGCTTTCTGGGCACCACGCCTTACATTATGTGAAGCAATCTTTAGCCGTCGGGGCCAACGGCTATGTCTCTAAACAAAACACCGAAGCGATTATTGAAGGCATCCAGCACGTGCTGCAAGGTGAAACTTATCTCAGCCAGGAAGTGAAGTCACTGTACGAGGACGATTACTCCTCCAAATGATGTTTATCCCATTACCAACACGGTAACGTGCGCGGCGATGGTTGTTTCCTCACAAGAGCGGAAAACCGAAACGCGGTGGTGACCGTCCTGCACGTAGTAAGCATCACCCACGGCTACCAGGGAGATGGGCGGCAGCGACGCCAGTTTTTGCCGGGCCTGCCGGACGCCTTCCAGGCGGCTGCGGTTGTGGCTGTTGGTCAGACGGAAGTTGGCGTCAAAATCGCGGCTACGGCCGTCGCTGGCGGTGCCTTTGATTTGGTGCAGGGGTATCTGCTGGATGCCCACATAGCTGTGGTCGGCGATGGTCTGGCCTGCGGTGGCCTGGGACAACGTGGGCAGCGGTTCGGCTTTGGTCGCCAGGCGAGAGATGGTGCTGCTGGCCCAGTTTTGCAATTTTTGCGTGGTGGTGGTTGTCCCTAAAAACATGATTTACTCTCCTTGGCGTTACCAGTACATCTCGTCTGTAAGCTATCTATGAGTCAGGATACGGCCGTCCCGTGACACAAACGTGACACAAACCACACCATCAGCTAAAATGCCCCAGCTCCCCGATCACAATTCTGCCAAGCCTTCTTTGAGGCGGTTTACCTGGAAGGACGGAAAAGTTCATGCACCTGGCGCTCCACTTTTTGGGCGGTTTCCACGCCGCCGTTGATCAAACGCCCATCTCCAAATCAAGGGCCAAACGAATAGAAGCCCTGCTCATCTTCCTGGCAGTTGAAGCCGCTCGCAGCCACCGGCGCGAAGTGCTCACTGGCCTGCTTTTCCCCGACGCGTCAGAAGAAGCCGCCCGCACCAACCTACGCCAGACGCTCACCCGCCTGCGCCGGGCCATCCAGGATGACGCCGCCGACCCGCCCTTTTTGCTCGTGACCCGCGAATCAACCCAGTTTAACGGCGACAGTGATCACACGCTGGACGTGGTGCAGTTCCAGGCGGGCCTGGCAGGCTGCGCCCAGCACCCTGGCCGCCGCAGCAGTGACTGCCCGGACTGCATGAACCTGGCGGCAGCGGCCGTTTCCCACTACCAAGGTCCGTTTCTGGATGGCTTTTTTTTGGAAGACAGCGCCGCCTTCGACGAGTGGCTGATGGGTACCCGGCAGCAGCTCCAGCAGCTGGCCCTGGCGGCGCTGGCCGAACTGGCGCTGTTCCACGAGCAGCGCGGTGAATACGAGCAGGCGGCCGACTTTGCCCGCCAGCAGCTGGCCATCGAGCCGTGGTCGGAAGAAGCGCAGCAGCAGCTCATGCGGGCTCTGACCAACCTGGGGCAGCGCAACGAAGCCCTGGCCGCGTACCAGACATTCTGCCAGGTTTTGTGGGACGAGTTGGGCGTGGAACCCTTGCCGGAAACGGCCGCTTTAGCCGACCAGATTCGCGATGCCGGGGCGGAACGGCCGTACCAACTGCCGCCGCGTGAGCAAAACCTGGTGGGGCGCAGCGATGAGCTGGCCCGCCTGTCCAGCCAGCTGGCCAACCCCACCCAGCGGCTGCACACCATCGTGGGGCCGGGCGGCGTGGGCAAAACGCGCCTGGCGCTGGAGGCGGCCTGGCTGGTGGCCACCACCCACCTGGGACCGTTCAGCCAGGGGGTCTTTTTTGTGCCGCTGGCCAGCGTGGCGGCGGTGGAATCGGCGGCTGTGGCCACGGCGGGCTTTAATCCGCTGGTAACGGCCGTGGCCGAAGCGCTGGGCTACACCTTTGCCGGTGCGGCCGAGCCGCAGGTGCAGCTGCTCTGTTACCTGCAAGACAAACATCTGCTGCTGGTGCTGGACAACCTGGAGCATCTCATGGCGCCTGGCCGGGCGCTGATTCTGGCCTTGCTGCAAAAGGCGCCGCAGCTCAATGTGCTGGTCACCTCGCGTCAACGCCTCAACCTGGCCGAGGAGCAGGTGCTGGCCCTGCGCGGCCTGCCCACTGCCGCCAACGGCGCGGCGCTGAGCCCGGCCATAACCCTCTTTGTGCAGCGGGCGCAGCAGGTGGAACCCCGCTTTGCCCTGGCGGCGGAAGGTGATTGGTCGGAAACGGCCGTGGCCGAGATTTGCCATCTGCTCGACGGGCTGCCGCTGGCCATTGAGCTGGCGGCGGCCTGGGTGCGGCTGCTTTCCTGCCCGGAAATTCTGGAAGAACTACGCCAGAATGTGGATAGTCTCAGCGCCACGGCGGTGGACCTGCCGCAGCGTCAGCGCAGCCTGCGCGCCGTGTTCGACTACTCCTGGCAGCTGCTCACCCCCGACGAGCAGCAAACGCTGGCCCAACTGGCCATCTTCCAGGGCGGGTTCGACCGGCAGGCGGCGGCCCAGGTGGCCCAGGCCCGGCTGCCGCAGCTTTCGGCCCTGCTGGACAAATCCTTTTTGCGGCGGCAGATGAACGAGGGCGGCGATACAGCGGTTCGCGGCGATACAGTGGTTCGCGGCGATACAGTGGTTCGCGGCGATACGGCCGTGCGTGCCACTTCTCGCTATGAAATGTTGACCGTGGTGCGCCAGTTTGCCATCGAGCGGCTGGAAGATGAGACGGCGCTGCGGGAGCGATACGGCCGTTTTTTCCTACAACTGGTGGCCGCCCAACAGGCCGCCCTGCAGGGCAGCGAGCAGCGCCATGCCCTGGCCCTCATCAACCAGGAGGTGGAAAACATTCGCCAGGCCTGGCGTTTTGCCGTCATGCGGGCCGACATCGAATCGATCAACCAGGCGACAGCGGCGCTGTCGCTTTACCTGTACATGCGCAGCTGGTTCCGTGAAGGGTTGGAGCTGTTTGGCCTGGCCGCCGAGCGGCTGGACGGCCAGGCGCCACCCCAGCTGCTGGCCAAACTGCGGGCACGGCAGGGTTGGTTTGCCTTTCTCTCTGGCCAGCCGCACCAGGCGCTGGAACTGCTCAGCGGCAGCCTGGCCACGCTGCACCCCAACGGCGATCCTGAGGCGCTGACTTACACGCTGAACTTTCTGGCGGTGGTGAACAGCTCGCTGAATGACTTTGCCACGGCCGAATCGCTGTGCGAAGAGGCGCTGACGATTGCCAGGGCAAACAAGCAGCGGTACAGTCAGGCCATCAGCCACAACATTTTGAGCCAGGTGGCCTATCAGCAAGGCGCCTACGAACAGGCGCAAATCGCTTCGCAAACCAGCCTGAAGCTGGAGCAGGCGCTGGGCAACCGGTGGAGCATGGGCTTTTCGCTGGTGAATTTAGGGCGGGTGGCCTACGCGTTGGGGGATTACGCCACGGCACAGGCCCGCTACGAGGAAAGCCTGGCGATTCGCCGGGAGATGCAGGATGCGCGGGGGCAGGGATTGTGCCAGCTGCATCTGGGGGATACGGCCGTTGCCAGTCAGAATTACGCGGAAGCGGCCGTTCAGTTCCAGCGCAGCCTGGCCATCTTCAGCCAGATTGGTGACCAGCCCACGGTAGAAAAGCTGCACGAGCGGCTGGCAAAGCTGTACTTAGAACATCAAACCGCGTAGAAAGGAATCGATATGGCTGCCGTTCCCGAAAAGAGTGCCCTGACCAAAGTGAAGGAAAGTTTCGCCCCGCAGGTGCTGCTGCCCGGCCTGGTGGGCGGCGGCATTGTGGCTTTGTTTGAGGTCGTTCTATCCGTTTCCTTTGCCGCCCTGATTTTTGCCGGGCCGCTGGCGCCTTTTTTGGCCAACGGCGTTGGCCTGGCGCTGGTTGGCGCCATTGTCGCCGGGGTGGCGGTGAGTCTCTTTACCACCTTACCGGGAATAGTGGCCAGCATCCAGGATGTACCCGCGGCGATTCTGGCGGTAATTGCCGCGGCTCTGGCTGCCCAACTGGCCGGTTCGCCCGAGCAGATGGTGGTGACGGTGGTGACGGCCGTCGCCCTCACTGCTGGCTTGACGGGACTTTTCTTTTTGGGCCTGGGTTACTTTCGTATGGGGCGCTGGGTGCGCTTTTTGCCCTTTCCCGTCATTGGCGGCTTTCTGGGCGGCACCGGCTGGCTGCTGCTCACCGGTTCGCTGGGCCTGATGACCGATGTGGCGTTTGATTGGGCTCAGCTGGGCCTCTTTTTCCAGGTGGGCACGCTGGGCCGCTGGCTGCCAGGCATGGTGTTTGCCCTGCTGTTCTTCCTGGCCAGGCGCTACTCAGATCATTTTTTGCTCATGCCCGGCTTTGTTTTGGGCGGCACGCTGCTGTTTTACGGCTACATTTGGCTGTCCGGCACGCCCCTGGCGATGGTCACCGCGGCGGGCTGGCTGCTGGGGCCGTTTCCCGACCAGAGCCTGTGGCTGCCGCTTACCTCGCTGGACTTCAGCCAGGTGAACTGGCCTGCGCTGGCGGGGCAGGCGGGCAACTTCGTGACGATTTTCCTCGTTAGCACGCTGGCGCTGCTGCTGAACGCAGGCGGGTTGGAGCTGAGCGCCGGGGAAGATATTGATTTGAACCAGGAGCTGCGGGCAGCAGGATTAGGCAATCTGCTGGCGGCGCCGCTGGGCGGCCTGGTAGGTTTCCAGGCGCTGAGCATTTCCACGCTCAATCTCAAGCTGGGCGCACGGACCCGTCTGGCGGGAGTGGTGGCGGCACTGCTGTGCGGCGTGATGCTGTTCCAGGGGGCCGCCGTGCTGGGTTTTGTGCCCAAGGTGATTGTCGGCGGGCTGCTGTTTTACCTGGGGCTGGACTTTTTGCTGGAATGGGTAGTAGTCTCGTGGTTTAAGCTGCCGCCGGCGGACAGCTTCATCATATTGCTGATTGTGGTGGTGATTGCCACAGTGGGCTTTTTACAAGGCGTGTTTTTGGGGCTGATGGCGGCGGTGATTTTATTTGGCGTGAATTACGGCCGTACCGACGTGGTGCGGCATGAGCTGGCCGGACCGTATGTGCGCAGCCGGGTCACCCGGCCCCGCCTGCAGCGGCAGCAGCTCAAGCAGGCGCTGGCCCAGGTTCACCTCTGGCAGCTGCAAGGTTTCATCTTTTTTGGCACGGCCGACGCTTTGCTGAACCGGATTCGCGACCGCATTGCCGACCATGATTTACCGCCGCTCTCCTTTGTGGTGCTCGATTTTTACCGCGTGACCGGGCTGGATTCGACGGCCGTTTTCAGCTTCCAAAAACTTCAGCAGCTGGCTGACAAGCAGAACATCACCATTGTGTATACCGGCATGCGGGATCAATTCCAGCAGCAGCTGCGTGCCGCGCTGGCGGCAAACTGCCTGGTGCGCTGGTTTGTTGACGTCGACGATGGGCTGGAATGGTGTGAAGATGCGCTGCTGGCGACCGCTGGCGTGGCCGAAGCCAAAGACGCAGATTTACCCTTGCGCGGCCAGCTGCGGCAGTTCATGGCCAATGACGCGGTGGTGGAAGGGCTTCTAACGTACCTGACGCGCCGCGAAGTGGTGGCGGGTGACATGCTGATGAAACAGGGCAGCCCGCCCGACGGGCTCATTTTTGTCGAGTCGGGACAGGTGTCCGCGCTGTTGGAACGGCCGTCGCAGGAACCTTTGCGCCTGGAAACGATGGGCAGCGGCCGGGTGGTGGGCGAGATGGGTTTCTACCTGGGGCAGGAGCGCACCGCCTCGGTGGTGGCCGACGGGCCGGGGGTGGTGTATGAGCTGTCGCGCCAGGACCTGGCCCGAATGGAGATGGAAACACCGGAAGCGGCGGCCGGGCTGCACCGGCTGATTGCCCACCTGCTGGCCGAGCGAGCCACGCACCTGGTAGAAACGGTAGACGCGCTGCAGCGTTGAGTTAATTTTTTTGCCACAGAGGGCATAGAGAGGAGAGAGAGCGGGCTACGGCCGTTCTTGCCGGTACTGCTCGGGGCTGTCGAGGTCGCGCAGAATGTCGTCGGTGGGGACGGGCACCAGGTGCAGCCGGTCGGCGTGGCGGCGCAGCAGGGTGCGCGGGGCATCGCCGGGGGGCAGGGCCAGCAGCTCGGCAAAGTAGCGGCGGCCGATCAACACCGGGTTGCCGCGGCGGCCTTCGTACACCGGGGCGATCAAGTCGCCCGAGCCCTGCCAGTAGGCGGCCAAAATCAGGTCGATTGTTGCTGGCGCCACCATCGGCTGGTCAGCCAGTATGGCGAGAACGGCCGTCACCGATTCATCCAGCGTGCGGACGGCCGTTTGCAGCGAGGAAAGCATTTCCCCCGTGTTGTAAGCCGGGTTATGTAAAGTTTCAAACTCTTCTGCCTGGGCGATGGCGGCCACGGCAGCCGCTTCGTGGCCGGTGATGACCAGGCGCTGGTGCACGGCCGTCTGCTGCACGTTGCGCAGGGTTTGGCCCAGGACGGTGGTGTCACCCCAGGGCAGCAGCTGTTTGGTTTGCCCCATGCGTTTGCCTTGCCCGGCGGCCAGGACAACGGCCGTTACGCGCTGGTGCACCTCGCGCACGGGCTGATCAGTTTTGGCTGCGCCAATCACCACCCGCTCGATGCGCGGCGTGTGCAGCAGCTGTTTGGCAATCTGGCGGGCGGCGGTGAGCTGAGCGGCCGTTTCCACCTTGTTGATGAACGGTATTACCCGCGCCTCACCCGGCACGGCCTTCAACGCGCCTTGCGGATGAACGATCAGCCGCGCCACATCATTTACCGATAACCGCTCACCGTACGCGAAGCGGTCGCGCAGCGACATTACCGATAACAGTTCGGCCGCAATCTCTGGCCGGTGGGTGACTTCTGTGAAACGGCCGTCCAGTGCATCGATCCCCACCACCGGCACGACCAGCGTGCTGGTGGGTGGAATCACCGGTTCGTGGGCCGCGGGCGCCTTGATGGGCCGCATGCGCGAGCCATCGGCTTCTACCAGCACAAAATCGACATCGGGCCGGGCCAGCCACGCGCCGGGCAGCTCTGGCGGTACGCCCACGGCCTTATCGCCCGCCACGCCGCCCACTACCAAACAAAGGCTCACTTCATTCAATGCTTCACCAATTTTTTCCTCCGCGTTCTTTGCGTCCTCCGCGGTAAAAAAAATCACCTTTTCCGCCCGGCTCATCTGCGCGGCAAAGATGCGCGTGGTGGTGGTGAGGACGCGCCGGCCGGGCAGGGCCGCGCCCAGGGCAAAAAGCAGGCTGGTTTTGCCGCCGCCGCCGACAAAGGCAACGAGCTCGTTTTGGGGTTGCAGGTTAAACGCGGCGGGCAGGGTAAAGGCGCTCATGGCTGCCGGTTCAGGTGGGTGAGGATGGCTTCCAGCACGCCGCCGCCAACGGCCAGCGCTTTTTCGGAGATGGTAAAGCAGCTGGCCACGTCGGCGCGGGCGTCCAGATCGCCAATTTTGAGGCCGGGGGATACGGCCGTACCTGGCGCAATCAGCCCACGCAGCACACCCGCAAACGGCGCGATAACCGGCTCGCCAGCAACTTCTCCAATCAATTGCCCTTCCGATACCAAATCTCCAATCTCCAATCTCCAATCTACTTTGCCTTCGGCTGGCGCCCGCAGCACCCGCTCCGCCCCTTTGCCCGCCACAATGCCGGGCGTGCCGGTGTTGGGAATGGCCGCGCCCTGCCAGATGACGCGCCCGAGGGTATGTCCGCGCATCGTCTCGATGACGGCGTGGCAGTCTACCCCGGCGGTGAAGCCGGGTCCGAGGGCAATCACCAGCTCTGCCTGGTCTGGGGAGGTGTCGATGTTGCGCTTGGCCATACGGGCGTCGATGAGGATCGGGATTTGGTGAGCGGTGAGCGGTGAACGGTGAGCGGTAATCGGTGAACGGTGGTCGGTGGTCGGTGGTTGGTTACCGATTACGGATAACGGATTACCGATTACGGACAACGGATTACCGTACGCAGAGCGGTCGCGCAGCGACATTACCGACAAATCTGGGGCAACGAGGACGGGAATCTGGCCGGAGTGGGCCAGAGTGAGAGCTTCATCGGCCGTTTCCACCCGTTGGGCGTGCAGGGTTTCGATGTGAATGTGGTTTTCCAGAACGGCCGTGGCCAGGGCCACCTTACGCCGCACCACCAGCGGCTGCGGCAGTTCCAGCACGATGAGGGGAAAACCTGCCTGGTGCAGGCGGTAGGCGACGCCGGTGGCCAGATCGCCGCCGCCGCGCAAGATTACGAGGTATTGTGCAAATAACATGGGCTGATCTTACCCCAGGTGCGCTGGCGGGCAAGCGGTTGGCGGCAACCGGCTGCCGCTTTGTTAGATCGTTTGTCAGATTTGGTGTGGTTTTGACTTTAAGGTCTGGAGTTCTGTATAATGCCCAGCAGTTGCGCTTTTATCGGTACAAATTCTTGTTGTAGTGGCGAAATTTCATACAATTTTTGAGACGCTTGCGGTGGCAACGGCTGTTTTTGGTTTAAATGTTACCCAGATGTCAACGGCCGTAGAGAACATTGCCAGTTAAATGGTCAGTGCACTGGATAGGCTCTCTCTTTTCTTTACCTGCGCAGTTGTGATTGAAAGTAAGGACACAAATCTGACAGGCTGACAAAAACCTGTCGGAGATTATTAGACGCCTATACAGGACTTGGGTACAACGATTTCAAAGGGCTCAACGCATGACGTTCACAACATTTGGCCGGTACGAAATCAAAAATATGCTGGGTCAGGGAGGGATGGCTGAAGTTTACACAGCCTATGACCCGGTGATGGAGCGATTGGTCGCACTCAAGATTATCCGCACAAAGTTTTCTCAGGATGCGCGTTTTAAGGAACGGTTTTGGCGTGAAGCTAAAACGATTGCCCGGTTGGAACATCGGGCGATCTTGCCGGTTCATGATTTTGGTGAGGATGAAGTTACTGGCCAATTGTACCTGGTGATGCGCCTGATGCCGGATGTTCTCCACGAGTGGCTAAAGCGTAATAAAATGATTCCGCTGGAGGAGGCCAGCCTGATTTTGAACCGTCTGGCCGCAGCACTGATGTACGCCCACAACCAGGGTACAGTGCATCGCGATATCAAGCCCGCTAACATTTTGTTGGACGAAGAAGGGACGGTTTTCCTGGCTGATTTTGGTCTGGCGGCGCCGCTGGACAGCATCGAACTGGGTCAGGTTCCATCGGCTTATGGCGGTTCACCCTTTTACATGGCGCCGGAGCAGTGGCAGGGGGAAAAGGTCGGTGTGCCGACAGATATTTACCAGTTGGGGGTAACGCTGTTTGAGATATTGACGGGGGAACGGCCGTTTCCCGGAGCGGATATGCAGGTTCTTTTGGAGGGTCATGTGCATAGTCCACTCCCAGAAGCGTATGCCATCAACCCACAGCTGCCCCGCAAAATTCAGCCCATCCTGGCTAAAGCGATGGCCAAAAATCCGCTGGATCGCTACGCTACACCTTTGGAACTGGCAGAAGCCGTAGCCAAACTGCTGCGTCCAGAAAAGATCAAAAACCGCTATGAGATCAAGGAGGAATTGCAGCATGGCAGCCTGGCGGTGGTTTACCTGGCGCGTGACTTGTTCGAAGATCGGGACGTGGCGCTGAAAATCATGAAGCACCGGCTGCTCCGCAATCTGGCGTACCAGCGCCGGTTTCAGCAGGAAAAGCAGGTGATTACCAGCATCCAGCATACGGCCATTGTGCCCGTTTATGATGTGGATTTGCACAACGGCCAGCCTTACCTGGCGATGCGGTTTATGGAAGGCGCCTCGCTGCGCGACCGCCTACGTAAGGAACGAACGGTTTCGGTGGAGGCGGTTTGTCAACAGGGGGAACGTCTCGCTCACGCGCTGGATGCCATTCACCAGAGCCAAAACACGCACGGGAACGTGAATCCAGGCAACGTGCTGCTGGATACAATGGGCAATGGGTATCTGGCCGATTTTCATATGAACTGCCTGGCTGAGTTAACCGAAGTGGTGGTAGATCAGGAGGAGCCTCTAGGGTATTTACCGTACCTGGCGCCAGAGCAGTGGCAAGGTGGGCCAGCCACGCCGCAAACAGACATCTACCAGTTTGGTGTGCTGTTGTTTGAGCTGTTAACCCGGCACCGACCTTTTACTGAAACGGCGGTTGCCGATTTGCGTGCCAGCATCGAAAACCAGCCAGCCCCACCCATTACCTCGGTTAATTCAGCGTTGCCGCCGAAGTTTGATGCAATTTTTGCCGCGGCTCTGGCCAAGCGACCCGGCGACCGCTTCGCTACGGCCAGTGAGCTGGTCTCGCGCTTGAATCAGGCGCGTGAGAGCCACGCTTTTGAAACGCTGCGCCAGCACGGCGATGACAGCTACAAAGAAAAGCAGTGGGGGGAAGCGATTGCCTCTTACACTCAGGCATTGGAGATACGGCCGTATGATTCGGCCGTACGAGCATCTTTAGAACGAGCTGGACGGCGTAAGACGGAATCGGGTATTTTCCACCGCAGTCGGGTGGCCATCGAGGAAGAACGGTGGAACGATGCGACTCATTTTTTGCTGCAAGTGCCGCCTTCCTCTGAACGGGACGATTTACTGGAGTACGTTGAGCAAAAGGAGCAGGTCGAGCAGCTGTATGCCAAGGGCCAGGCCGTCCTGGCGCAGGAGCAGTGGGTAACGGCGCAGCAGCTTCTAGAAGAGACTGACCGGTTAGAACCGAAGTACAAGGATGTCCATCGTTTGTTGGGTCAGCTGGCAGAAAAAATCGATGAGGTGCTGGAGCGGGTGCGGCAGGCGATCGATGAGGCGCACTGGTCAGAGGCGCTGGCTTTGCTGCAAACGGTGGAGGGGCACGAAACGGCCGTTATGCTCCATGAGGAAATTGCTACCCGGCAGAAGAAACAGCGCCAGATGTGGTGGGTGGCCTGGTCGCACAGTAAAAAGGCAGCCCTGGCGGTGTTCTTGCTCATTGGTGGTACTGTAGCGATTTTGCTCTGGTACTATTCTGGAGTTTGGGGCTGGGGTACGACAGCTTTGTCCTTGGATGAGGCCAAAGCATGTTTGGCAACGGCCGCGCCGCAGCTGCTGGTGGAGGCGGAAAATGAGATAGGCGTGGTGGTAGAACCCGCTCAACTTCGAAATGTACCTGGTGAACCAGACGATCTGGCGCTTACATTCGGTTGGCCAGACGGCGCTTTATCTTCAGACTGTCAGGAGTTTGTTGCGGCTGATCCCGGCCTTGAAAGCACATGGGCCGCTGCGGCAGGGGGGGTTGCGGTAAACGGCCGTTGGACGGCCGTTTACCAGAAGTTAGATCCATCGGTTAACGAAGATACGATCGTCATTACCCTGTCGTATGACAATCAGCAGATTCCCTATGAGTATCACTTAACCTTTAGTCCATAGCGGAAAAACCTTTTAGGGAAGAAAAACATGAACCAAAAGAAGCTTGCAGTTTGGATAACAGTGCTTTTCCTCATCACAGCCTGCGCGAATATGTCGGTGACGGGCACCAATTTCCCCAATCAAGTAGCGAATAACAACAGTTGTTCTGCTTCCGTGACCATTCGTGGTAAGGCAGAGGCAGCTCCTGGTGAAACTATTTCACTGTGGTTATCACAGACCAGTCTAGTCTGGCAGTATGAATGGACAGCCTCCGAAGATAGCTTTCTCAGCAGTCCCCAAGAAAGCACCACAGACCTCACAGTTCCCCAGACCGAAGGATCGGTGGAAGTTTTTGTATCGGTTACAAATGCTGAAGGCTGTAAGGTAGCCACTGACTCCATAACAATAGTGGTCGCCAGCCCGGCAACCAGCACGCCGACGGCCACGGAAACGGCTCAGCCAACAAGCACGCCCACCTTAACCGTCGCTCCCACTGACATACCAACGCTTCAGCCATCCGCCACCCACACTCTGGTCCCGACGCTTGCTTTTACGAATACACCGTTCCCCACGCCGCTGCCTTCGCATACACCTACCCCAACGGTTCCAGCTTTTACCATCTTACTGCAAGAGCCAAAAGACGATACCTGTGTTGGTTCGGACAATGCTGTGTTTGAATGGTTGGCGACACGGCCGTTAAACACCATCGAAGGTATCAATGGAGAGTACTTCGCCATTAACATCTGGTCAGATGATTCGCCGCGTTACAGCGTCAGTTGGATTAAAAATCCTAGATACGAAATTGATAACATCACGGATCCGATAGCTGCTTATACCCAACAGATCAACTGTAGTAGTGAAAAAGGATGTTATTGGAGCGTTGATATGATTGTTTCCCGCGTTGAACGGGGCAGCGGATGGAAACCAGAAAGTTTCACACTAGTCGCATCTAGCCAAATCCGAAAGTTCTGCACGTATGCAAATCCTGCTCCACCGCCAACAAATACGCCGGTACCTTCACCTACGCCGTGCAATTTACCATCATCTCAATGTAACTAAAGAGGATAAGCTCGGAAGATTGATTCGGTTGGCACGTCCAAAAACGCATGAATTTAAGTCGAACTAGCCGCCTTGTCTTTATAGCGATAGTAACATGTATGACAGTGTGTGTCTTAGGGACTATGCTGTCAGTTATGACAGCTTTGCCTCTTGATGCGGACAGTACAGCAAATGGTGAATTTGATCTCAAGTGGGAAACAACATCAAGTATCAAGGAACCTATTGAATATCTTTCAGCAGAAGCCATGAAAATCGGCGATAGGGAATTTGTTTACCTCATCGGGGGAGAGATTGATGGGGTTTCAACAACTCAAGTTTATTTTGCTGAGGTGTTTTCTGACGGGACTCTGTCAACTTGGCAACCAACCTTAGCGGTTTCCCGTGCTTCTGGCCTCTCTGCGCACAATACGGCCGTAGTGGGTCAGCAACTTTATGTGCTTGGTGGGGATGAACAGGTTCTTTGTGCATCACCCTTGTCCGATGGTTCAATCAACAGTTGGAAGCCAACAACCTCGTTAAGAACAGAACTGACTAACTTTGCAATAGCAGTTTTAGAGGATCGAATTTATATAATTGGCGGTTGGTTGAACAATGGCCCCACAAGCACGGTTTATTCCGGTAAGACAATGCCGGATTGTGGGCCTATTCAGTGGGTAGATGAGCCTGCCTTGCCAATTAGTTTGTCACATGCTGCGGCGGGTATCATTGCAAATGAATCTGGGAAGAATTTTTTAGTTGTTGTAGGAGGATGGGTAAATCCAAGCATACAACAATCAATATACACTTCACCTATAGATGCGAAAAGTACATCTCCAACCCTTGCAGGATGGAAGGACGGGGCACACATTGGAGAGGGTGTCATATTTCACTCCCTTGCTGTATCTGGTAGAGAGATATTCATCATAGGGGGCACGCCAGATGATCTTAAAATATCTGAGTTGATTTATCGATTTCGGATAGAAAACGAAAGTGTGACAGAAATTATTACTTCAGAGCTCCCGTTAGGAATAGAGAAGCATGATTCAATTGTTGCAGAAAATGGCCAAATTTATTTAGTAGGAGGAATACGAGCCCCTTTAACACAAACTATCGGGAACTATCAGGTAGCCAGCCTGTATACACCATTGGGTTGGCTAGCAAAAGACAGCAGTACAAAGAGTGAGGTTTTTGCCGGTGATCAAATCACCTATACCATTCATTACACCAATAACGGTTTACGGCCGTTAACCAACCTCATCATCACCGATGAAATCCCTACCAATACCTATCTGATCCGCCCAGAGTTTTCTCCTGGCACACGCATCCTCACCTGGACAGTGCCGACGCTTGAGTTGAATCAATCAGGCAGCACAACCTTTACCGTACAGGTAGTGCCCCCGTTTACGGCCGTTCCACCCACTCTCTCCACAGCAACTCCAACTGCCACGGTTCCTAGCATAGATTCCGGCTTAACCTGCTCAACTGGCTGGTCGGGTGGTGGGGGCACGCCAGGACCAACCTGTACCCCAACGGCAACACCGATCCCTATCGAGACAACTCTGGCACCCACAGCTACCCCTATACCAGCTACAACTAGAATTTTTAGCTTGACGCCTATACCTGTCCTCAACCAGGCTTGGATGTGTGAGGCCGAATGGTGTATCCAAAGCAATCCAGTGTTCAACGCCCCTTATCATTTTTATCTCCCCATTGTTGTGCGATAAAAAAGGAGGTGCTTGCGCACCCCCTTTCTTCATTCCCTTGCTTACCGTTTACCGATTGGCGTAGGTGTTCATGTTGGCATTACGGCTGTGATCCTGCGTTTGCGCCGGGTCGCGCATGCCGCTGGTGTGGCACCAGCCTGTCTTGTGCCCCAGGTTGTTGGCCCCGCTCAGCTGGCCGGACCACTTTTCGATCACGCCGTCGTCCGGATCGCTCAGGAAGAGATCGGTGGCGATGTTGCAGTAGTCGTAGCGGTACCAGACGTCTTTGAAGGAGGTGGTGTGGTAATAAACCCGGCTGCGCGCCCAGCTGGGAATGCCAGACAGCCACAGCGCCGCGCCATCATAGCTCAGGTCCCAGTTGGTGCCGCAGCCTGCGCCGAAGAGCTGGCCCAGCAGCGCCAGGTTGCCCGCCAGGGCCGTGCCCTGGTACGGTGTGCCCACCGACTGGATCAGGCGGCTGCCGGTGGAATAATCCAGGCCGCTCCAGTAGTAGGTGTACAGATGCAGCGAGGCCGCCCCGCCCTGGCTGTGGGCTACCACCCCAAAGGACGGATACTGGCTGCCAAAACTGCCAATCAGGTTGGCAAACTGATCGTGCGTGCGGTTCTGGTTGTAATCCTGGAAGGTCACATCGCTGGTGAAGTCGCCGGTGGGCCAGACGCCGCCGGAGCAGTAGCCGTGCACCAGCATGAGCACGCCGCCCGGCGCGTTGGGCGCGGGCTGATTGGCGGTCACGGCCGTTGGCCGTTCACCCATCAACATCTCTTCCGTAACCTCGGTAACGGCCGTTTCCGCCACCCCTCTACTCACTGTTTCCGGAATCGTCACCGCGACGCTGTCTAGCGAGGTGAGCGGGATGTGGGTTTGTACGTCCTGCAGGCGCACGTTGCGCAGTTCAAACGGGGCGGTGGCGTTGGCCAAGGAAAGCCAACGGCCGTCCACGCTCACCGACACGCCATCAGCCGTAGGGGTCACCAGGCCGCCCACCCAGGTGACTGGAATCATCTGCCCGTTGGCATCCGTGCCCCACAGCTCGGCATAGAGCTGTACCTGAGCGACGTCGGCGGTGGTTGTGGTGCCCAGGTTCATGTTCAGGCGATTGAGGCCATCAGCCGAGGCGGTGACCGGGCCTCCATTCAGGGCGATCGTCTGGTCCACCACGGGGAAGATGTGCTCCGTGGTGCGCAGCACCGGCGCGCCGTCGGGTGTCTGGCCGCGCATCGTTACCTGGGCGGTGTACTGCCCGGCCACTTGCGGTGTCACCAGTGCGCCAAAAACGCCGTCGTTGGCCGCGCCGTCACCGTGACGGCCGTCGTCAAACATCATCAGGCGCTGCTCCCGGCCATCGGGGGCGATGAGCCGCATTTGGGCGCGGCGAATGATATTGGCCGCTGCCGCAGGGGCACTGGCGCCGCTGTCCAGCGTGGCGTCGTAGGCGTAGGCGACCAGGCCCACCGGGCTGCCGGTCCACAAGTTGTAGCTGCTGAGATGGGCGTAAATCTGGTACGGGCTGTCGTTGGAGAGCAAAAGATAGCCGCTGGGGCCGTTGGTGGCGCTGGGGCGTACGGCCGTTCGCACCGTCACCTGCCAATCGCCCCGGGCGGGATGGGCAAAGGTGTAAATATCGCCGGAAAACGACTGCTGCTCCAGGCCAATCTGCCCGCTGCGCTGCACCACACCAGACTGCTCAATGCCCTGGCCCAGGCGCATCGATTGGCCCGCCGGGGAGTTAAGGGTCAGCTCCCAACTGGCGGTGTCGGGGCTGAGCACCATAACCGACATCTCGCTGCGGCTGTCTACCAGCAGGGAATCTTGCCACTGCCAGCTGCCGTCGGCGGCTTTGCTGAAGGTGACGGGAATCATGGCGGTGCGGGAGCGGACCCCCATTTCGACCGGGTTGGGCAGTTGGGAACGGCCGTCTAACACGTCGCTCCCTGGGCCAGCCACCTGTTTGGTAAACACCTGGGCTGGTTCTTCCGCTGCGGAGGGTGCGGCCAGTCCGCCTGCGGCCAGGAACAGGGCCGCCAGCAAAGCCATCAAGATTGCCAATCGTCGCTTTTGCATGTTCAGTTTTACTCCTTCTGTGGGGTTGGTAGATTCAACAATAAAAAACACCGACAATTGAGAAAGTTTTCAAATTGTCGGTGTTTTGAGGATGAACCGGAAAAAGCGTAGCAGATTTTGCCTAGCGGTGTATGCTAACTTCCTGCAATTTAGCTACAACGCGGTCAGGCGTCAGCGGGATTTCGTCGAACCAGACGCCAGTGGCATCGTGAACGGCCGCAACGATGGCCGGTGCCAGCGGCAGGAAGGGCATCTCGGCCATGCCGCGTGCGCCCCACGGGCCAATCGGGTCCGGCACTTCCATGATGACCGACTGCACAATCTCCGGCACGTCCTTGATGCCGGGGATGAGGTATTGGCTGAGGAATGGGTTGAGGATACGGCCGTCTTTCACCTGCAAATTTTCCATTATCGCATAGCCATGCGCCTGCACCACCGCACCCTCAATCTGGCCCTCGATGAGCACCGGATTGATCGCCTTGCCTACGTCGTTGGCGCAAACAACCTTGTCCACGCGAATGTGGCCAGTTTCGATGTCCACCGTCACTTCCACCGCTTCGGCCACGTAGCCGTAGGTGAAGTTGGGCATGCAGACGCCGGTTTCGGCGTCGTACGGCTGCGTGCCGGGCGGCACGTAGCGATGACGGCCAATGGCCGGGCGATCCTCGTTGGTCCAGGCCGTAAGCGCCGCTTCGGCCGCGCCGCGAATGGAGTTGCCCGCCATCCACGTCAGGCGTGAGGCGGACGTCGAGCCGGAGTTGCCGCTGCTGGCCGTGTCGGACATGTCCAGCTCGACCAGGTTCACATCAACGCCCACGGCCGCAGCCACCATCTGGCGGAAAGCAGTGTGCGCACCCTGGCCCACGTCGGCCCCGGCGTGGCGCAGCACCACACGCTCGATTTGCGTTTTGCCGTGCAGCTCAATGATAGCCTCACAACTTTCCGGCGCACCAAAAGAGAAGCCCACGTTCTTAAACGAGCAGGCAAAACCCCGCCCGCGGCGCAGCCCCTTGGGGTTGCCGGGCAGCGATTGAATGCTGTTAAACGACGACTGATTACCGTCCACCGCTAACCGTTCACCGTTCACCGGCCACCCCACTTCGCTGGCACAGCGCTCCACTACCTCGGCCATGCTGATGCCGGGTGGAGGCGGAGTCTGCACGGTGAGCAGGCTGCCTTCACGCAGCACGTTTTTCAGGCGAATTTCTACCGGGCTGAGGCCCAGCGCTTCGGCCAGCTTGTTCATCTGCGTTTCGGCGGTGAAAGCGCCCTGTGGCCCGCCAAAGCCGCGGAAGGCGCCGCCGGGCACGTTGTTGGTGGTGATGGCGTAGCTGTCGATGTGGGCGTGGGGGATTTCATACGGGCCGGTGACCATGAGGTGGAAGTTGCCCAGCACTTTGGGGCTGGTGTAGGTATAGGCCCCGCTGTCCATGTGCACGGTGGCGGAAACGGCCGTAACCTTCCCCTCTTTTGTCGCGCCCCACCTGGTATTTACCGTCGCCTGGTGCCGCTTGTGGTGGCCCAAAATGCTCTCTTCACGCGTCCAGATGATGCGCACCGGGCGGTTGATGCCGCGCTCGTGCAGCCGTTTGGCCGCCAGACCCAGCACAATTTGCAAAGACATATCTTCCTTGCCGCCAAACGCACCGCCGATGGCCGGGTAGATGATGCGTACCTGCTCCTCCGGCAGGCCCAGCGAATGGGCCACCTGTTCCCGGTCTTCATGCGCCCACTGCCCGCCAAATTCCACGGTCACACGTCCCTTGTCGTCGATGAAGCCAACGCCCGCTTCGGGCTGCAAGTAGGCATGTTCCTGCCAGGGCAAATGATAGGTGCCTTCGATGATAACATCCGCTTCGGCCCAGCCAGCTTCCATGTCACCCTTGCGAATCTGGTACTTTTTCAGGATGTTGCTGCCGTGCCAGGGGTGGAGGATCACCTCATCCTTCAGCGCCTCTGCCATGGTGCTGACAATGGGCAGCGGTTCCCATTCGATTTTGATGAGGCTGCGGGCCTGGGCAGCGGCCGTTTCCGTTTCGGCAATGATGACGGCCACGTGATCCCCTTCCCAGCGGCTGATGTCGGCGTGGGGACTGCTGCTGCCCAACCCCACCAGCACCGGCTGGTCGGGTACGCCGAGGCCGTAGCCATTCACCGGCACGTCTTTGGCGGTGAGGATGGCCACCACGCCGGGCACCGTCTCGGCCGCTGCGGTATCCATGGAAATCATGCGGGCATGGGGCTGGTTGCTAAACATCACCTTGCCATGCAGCAAATTTTCCGGGGTAATGTCTCCGGCATACAGCGTTTCGCCGGTGACTTTGCCAGGAGCGTCTACGCGATAAACAGATTGGGACTTGAGCATACTTTTTCTCGATTTGGTGGATTAGTTTTAATTTTCCCGGAAACTTCATTGCGCAGTTCAAACCATTTAACTCTAATTGCTAACCTAGAAATGGTCATTGGCTAATGAGCCTTTCAAATTAAACTCCCTTTGTTTGACTACCACATCATTCAAAAGGAGTCCAAGATGAAAGGCTTAACAGATTATATTACGCGATCCACCTGGAGTGATATGTTGACAGTGATTTACGTTCTTGTTGATGACAGTTACAAACAACTGAATCCAACCCTGAAACCCAAGCGAAAGTTTGCGCCTCAGGGAACTCCTGAATTCAGTGACAGTGAAGTCATCACCATTGCCCTCTTTGCTGAAATCATCTTCGGTGGTGATGAAGATAAGACGTTGCATTTCATGCGTCAGTATCATTTGGATTTGTTTCCTAACTTGCTAGACAACTCTCGTTTCAACCGTCGCCGCCACCAGCTGACTCAAGTGATGGAGGCTATCCGTGAACAGTTGCGCGACCGTTGGCGCAAAGCCCATTCTCTAGCAGAAGAGGAAGCGCATTTACGTCTGGTGGATAGTGCGCCTATCGCCATTTGCACCTACACTCGTGGCGGTCGATGCCAAACCATTCCGCTTGAGTGGCGGGACGAATGGTTTGGTGTCTGTACCAGCAAGAAAAGTAAATTCTTCGGACCTCGGTGTCACGTCCTGACAACCCTCGACCAGATGATTGATAGCTGGCTTCTGGCACCTGGCTCATACGATGACCGAAAACCAATGGCCGCTTTGCTCGAAAATCGTCAAGGACTGGGCATCATCGGTGATAAAGGGTATGTATCCCAGGATTTAGCCGAGCGTTTATGGGAAGATGGCGAACATCTCCTACTGGCGCTTAAAAAGGATAATCAAAAAGAACAGTGGCCTTCTGGTATCCAAAAAATACTGGGCTATTTGCGTCATCGTGTGGAGACGACCTTCAGTGTCCTCACAACGGTATTCAATTTTGAACGTCCGAAATCACGATCGTTATCAGGGCTGATTAATCGCACAACAACCAAAATCTTGGCTCATACGATGAGCTTTTTCTTGGCTGAGATTCTCACCCCTGAGCTTAGCAATTAGAGTAGTTAGTACCTTACCAGTGAAATTCTTGTACACATAACAAGGACTTTTCAAAAGGTACAGAAATACAAGTAGCCGAGCAAATTTCATAACTTGTTTGGCTGATTAGTCGAGTATAAGGGCAACAGGTTCAAAAAGGATTTCCTGATTCCAGGAGTTAATTGGTTAGTCAAAAGGTCTAGACCGATTGCCCTGTTTGTTGTCGAAGCTTTTCGTTCAAACAGAATGTTTAACAGTGGCCTCATAGGGCTCAAAAATAGGAAAACGATGACAGCTTCGACAATCGCAATATACTCGATTTGTAAATCAAGTCAAACCTTTTTGGTTCTGGCTTGTCCAGGTTAGGTAGTTTCCGGGAAAATGCATTGGGTCTTAGCCAAAACGATCGTCAAACGGATCTTTGTTGCGGGAGTGCAGGGTGGCATCTCCGGTGCGGCGGCGGCCTTCCGGGCTGGCAAGGATGTAGCCCAAGGAAAACACGATCTGCATCACAATCACCATGCCCAGCACCATGATCAGCTTAAGCCCCCAAATGGGCACCGACCGGGGAATGAGCAGCTGGTTGTAAAACAGGCTGGCCGATACCAGCCCCTGGTCAAACAGGTAGTTGGCAAACAGGTAGGCCAGGAAACCAGTGACGAGCAGCCAGATAACCTGAACAATGGTTTTACCAGTCAGACCTTTTCGTTTTGATAATTCTTCGGCACGTTTCTTTTCTAGACGCATTTCAGAACCTCCAGCACTTAGTAGGGATTTTCTTTAGCGGCTTTTTCGACGGCTTCGATGATTTTATAGTAGCCGGTACAGCGGCAGAGATTGCCGCTAAAGGCCTGCAAAATTTGCTCGCGGTTGGGCGACGGCCGTTCCTCCAGCAGTTTGGCGCCCGCTACCAGGAACCCTGGAATGCAATAGCCGCACTGCACTGCGCCCGTCTCCACAAACGCCTGCTGCAGTGGATGTAAGTGTGCCTCAGCCGCGCCGTTTGCCAATCCCTCAATGGTCACAATGGTGGCGCCGTGGGCGCGCGGGGCGGGCACCAGGCAAGCCATTACCGCCATGCCGTCCATGATGACGGTGCAGGCGCCGCATTCACCTTCGCCGCAGCCTTCCTTGCTGCCCGTCAACGGCGCTCCGGCGAGCGTGCCTTCCTCGCGCAGCCAGCGCAGCAGCGTTTTGTGGTTGCCGCCCGTGGCGGTGATGGTTTTGCCGTTGACGGTGGTGGTGATAGGGGTGTCGGGATGGTGAGTATGGCTGAATTGGGCGCCGGTGGGGAAACGGCCGTTGGTCTCCCCCCACAGCATCACCGGGTCGTGCGGCCACTGGCTGCGCTCGGTGCCATCACGCAAGGCGGTCAGCCCGCGCCGGGTGAGCACACGCACCATTTCCTGCCGGTACTCAGCGGTGCTGCGCACGTCGTCGATGGGCGTGGCGGCCGCCGCAGCCAGGTTGGCGGCGTGGGCAATGACCTCATTGCTCAACGGTTTGCCCAGCAGGTACGCCTCGGCCGCCGGGGAGCGAATAATGGTGGGGGCCACGCTTCCCTGGGTGATGGCGGCACTCTTAACGGAACCATCCTCAGCAAAATCCAGCACCAGGGCCAGGTGCACCACAGAGATGGCCTGGGCGCGGCGCAGCCCCAGCTTGACAAAAATACCGCGTCCCGATTCTGGCAGCGGGGCAAAAGCGATGTCCGTGACCATTTCGTCTGGTTCCATGACCGTTTGGCGCACCCCGGTGTGAAAATCGGCCAGGGACACGACCCGCTCGCCACGCACGGAGGCCAGCGTGAGGCGGGCATTGAGGGCGCGCAGCGGGGTGATGGTGTCATTGGCCGGGCTGGCGGTGATGAGGTTCCCGGCCACGGTAGCCCGGTTGCGCAGCTGCGGCGAGGCGACTTCCAGGCAGGCCTGGGCCAGCGGCAGCGCCTTTTGCACCAGCAGCGGCGAGGCCACCACCTGGTTGTGGGTCACCAGCGGCCCCAGGTGAAGGGTGCCGGTCTTGTCCTGGGTGATGTCCGCCAGGCCAGGAATGCGGGTGATGTCGATCAACATATCTACATCGCGCCGCACGCCGCGCTCCAGCTCCAGCAGGAGGTCCGTGCCGCCAGCAACGAGGCGGGCGCGACGGCCGACCTGCGCCAACAGCTCAAGGACGGCCGTAACGGTTACCGGTGTTTCATAGCGTGTGATTTTGTGGGAATGATAGTTCATGGCACAAGTATAGAGTTGCTCTCCGAAGGTTGACAAGTACACAAAGTCACGAGGTTGGGCGGGGTGACTGATACAAAATGGGTCGAAACGGCCGTGCCGCACCAATCTTCAAGCTGGCTGCCGCGTGCGGCGCAGCTGGATAATCTGGCCCATGATGCTGACGGCAATTTCCTCTGGGGTTTCCGCTTCAATTTCCAGGCCGATGGGGGCATGGAAGCGGTCCAAATCTTCGGCCGCCAGGCCATCTTCCAGCAGCAATCGTTTTGTTTCCGCCCAGCGGCGGCTGCTGCCCAACACGCCAATGTAGGCCGCGGGTGAATGGACGAGCAGCGGCACAATTTCCCGGTCGACCAGCACGTTACGCGTGACTAAAACGATGAAGGTGTTGGCGGTGATGGGATTTTGCGCCAGAGCATCGGCAAAGCTGCCGGGCAGGTAGACGTCGGCGTTGGGGATGATGTCGGGGCTGGCCAGCGCTTCGCGGTCGTCGGTGACCACCACGCGGTAGCCGAGAAAGTGGCCCAGTTCAGCCACGGCCTGCCCCACGTGGCCACAGCCGATCACCAGCAGGGTGGCCTGCGGGGCGTAGGGTTCCAGGTAAACTTCCACCTCGCCGCCGCAAACGCCGGGGTCGCCGCGCTCTGGCTCCACCAGCGTGTAGGGAAGGATGCGGGTACGGCCGTCTTTCAAGGCCAGCACCGCCTCCTGCACCACACGTGCTTCCATTTCACCGCCGCCGACGCTGCCAGAGGTACGGCCGTCGCCAAAGATGAGCATTTTGCTGCCGCTGTGGCGCGGCACGGAGCCGCGGGCTTTGATGACGGTGGCCAGCACCACCGGCTCACCTGTTTGCTGGGCGGCCAACAGTTCGGTCAGAATGTGTAAATTATCGCTCATGGGTTAAGGTTGCAGACTCAGTTCAACGCAGCTGCCAGCGACCCAGTTGGAAAAGCCGCCCTCGGGCGGTTGAACGAAGTAAAAATTCAGACTGCTCTGGACGCCGGTAACATCTTGAATGATGTGTGACTCCTGGGCCATGATGTTTACCACACTGTCGCTGGCCATCAGCACATCATGGTCGCTCAGACCGGCGCCAGCGCTGCGGGCCAGGATGACGGTACGGCCGTCTGCGGCTGTGCCACATTGTCCATGGGCCAGGCAGCTTTCGCTGCAGCGCAGGGTCGCTGTGGTGATAGCCGCCGCTTCCGGCGCGATCTCCTCGGGGCTGTTACCACCGCCGAAGCAGGCGGTAAGCAGCAAAAACAGCAGCAGCAAACTGACCAGCGGCCACCGCTGGGGCTGCTTGACAAGGTTTTGGGGTACGGCCTGATTCACGGAAACTCCAGTTGAAATGTGTTAGCGCATTTCCCAGATGCGTTCGCCGTCGAGAATACGCTGCACCTGGTTGGCAAATTCAGCGGCGCGCAGCGGCTTGCTGATGAAGCCATCGAAGCCAAACTCGCGGATGGGGGCGGTATCGTGCTCCAGGGTGCCCGCGCTGACGGCCACCACCAGGGCGTTTTGCAGGCGTTCGTGTTGGCGAACTTCGTGCAGCAGGTCCAAGCCGCTTTTCTGAGGCATGTTGATGTCTACCAAAAATAGATCGACCCGGGGCATCTTTTCGGCAAAGGCAATGGCCGAATCAACGCTGCGCCGCGAGTAACAGCGGTTTGCCCCGCCCATTCGCAGCAGATCCAGGGCAACCAGTTGGGCGTTGGGGTCATCTTCGACGAGTATGATGGTGGCGTTGGCGATTGGTATGGACATGGTTTACCTGTTTTCTATGGTGAGAGTGTATCAAAACGGCCGTTCCGGGGCAACGGGTTTCGCCGGGCGTGCGGGCGGGGTGGCGGCGCCGTTGCTGCCTTCAGCTTCCGCCAGGGGCAGGGTGATGGTGAAGGTGCTGCCCTGGCCTACGACGCTGGAAACCGTCAGCGTGCCGCCGTGGCGCTCGACCAGGTGGCGGCTGATGGGCAGTCCTAACCCGGTGCCGACACGCTGGCGGGCAATCGTTTCATCCAGCTGGCGGAATTCTTGAAAAACCGTTTCAAAATGCTCTTCGGGGATGCCGATGCCGGTGTCTTCCACGGCAAAGGTGGCGGTGTGTTGGTGGGTGCGCACCCGCAGGGTAATTTGCCCGGCGTCGGTGTATTTGGCGGCGTTGCTCAGCAGGTTAAGCAGCGCCTGCTGGAACCGCTTGGGATCGACCATCACTTTGGGCCAGACTTTAGGGTAGTCGCGCACCAGTTCGATGTCGGGGTTTTGCAGCAGGCCGCGGGCGCTGGCCATGGCTTCTTCACACACGGCTTCCAGGTCCACCAGCTGCCGCTTCAGGCGGAACTCACCGGCGTTCATCTGGGCCAGGTCGAGCAGGTCGTTGAGTACGCTCATGGAGTGCCAGCCGGACTTTTCGATGCGGCTGAGGTAATCGACCTGCCGTTCGCTGACGCCGCCAATTTCTCCCTGGCTGAGGATATGGGCAAAGTTGACGATGGTGTTGATGGGCGTGCGCAGCTCATGGCTGACCTGGTTCATAAAGCGGGTGCGCAGGTCACGTTCGGCGACGGCCGTTTCCCGCGCTTTTTCCAGTTCTTCATTGGTGCTGTGCAGCTTGGCATTGGCCAGGCGCAGCTCTTCCTGCATGGCAAACAGTTCATCGCGGCGGTGCTGCGCCTTGATGTGCAGGGCGCTGACGGATTCCACCGCCACCTGCCACTCCAGCGCGGAGAAATAAGCGGCGGTGGCCACAAACAGGTTCACCACCACGGGGCCGATCAGGCTCTGCACCAGGTCGATGAAACCTTCGGTGTGGTGGATGAGGGTCAGCGTGGTGAGTAAGGTGGCGGCGCCCCAGGTGATAAAGCCGTAGTCGGGCTGGGTAAACATGCTGCTGGCAATGATGAGGATGGCAAACAGGTAGGGAATCATGCTGCCGGGCATCCAGTTGCGGTAAAGCAGCAGGGAGAAGATGAGGAGGTGAACGGCCGTAAAGATCACCGTGCCCAGAGTGGCCCGATCTTGCTTCAGGTAGTATCGGCCCACGATGCCGCTGGCCAGAGACAGCCCCACACTTAGCCAAAAGTGCCACGAGGTAAAAAAGGATTGGTCGGCAATGGCGGCCAGCAGTGTGGCCAGCGTGGTTGTCCCCGCAATCAGGGGGATCAGGATGGAAGCAGTATCACTTCTCAGTTCGTTTGAATAGGCCTGGTCCATAACAACTCATTTTAAGGCTAAGGGGAGGCGGCTGCCGTATAAATTGTGTTAAGGTTGCCTCCAGAACACACCTTTGCACGCGCTCAACAGCGTAGTCAGGGTGGTGCCTCCTGTCAATGAAACTTTGGTCAATCCTCGTCGATGCGCCAGCCCAAGGCTTCCAGGTTGGCGCTGGCCAGCAAGGCGGCGGGCACGTCGGCCAGGGTCATTTCGGCTTCGGCGGCGATGGTGCCATCGGGCAAAATAATTTCGCCGACGGCTTTGCCCAGCCGCCCGCGCAGCTTGACGATGCGGCCAACGGCCGTTAACTCCGTCTCGGTGGGCACGGGATGGCGATATTTCACCTCCAGCTTTACCGACATCATAAAATGGTGCGGATCGCCAATCATGGCCACGCGGGCTACGACTTCATCCAGCAGGGCGGCGACTACACCGCCGTGCACCACGCCGGGGTAGCCCTGGTAGTCGTCGGGGATGGTGTGGGTGGCGTGGACTTCGTTACGGCCGTTGTCGTAAAACGCCACATACAAACCGCGTGGATTTTTACGGCCGCAGACAAAACAGTAGTCGGAGTTGGGTTGTTTGATCATACGTTGCTTGTTGCTCGTGGCCAGTGGCTGGCGGCTTGTTCTTACCAGCCATTGGCCACGAGCCACCCGCCCTTTTTGGGAAAAATTATACCGCAGCGATCAGTCCTGCCCATGTTATACTAACGGGGATGGACGAGATAAGAGTGGTTCCGGTTAACGAGGCGGTGCAAATTCCAATGACGGAGTTGAGCTTTCGCTTCTCGACGAGCAGCGGGCCGGGGGGGCAGCACGTGAACAAAAGCGCCACCCGGGTGACGCTGCTGTTTGACGTGGCCAATTCACCCAGCCTGACGGACGAGGTGCGCCAGCGGCTGCTGATCAAGCTGGCCAACCGGATTGACAAGGATGGGGTGTTGCAGCTGCATGTGCAGTCGTCACGCAGCCAGCATAGGAATAGGGATACGGCCGTTGCCCTCTTCCAGCAGCTCCTGGCCGAAGCCCTGAAAACACAAAAAAAGCGCCGCCGCACCAAACCTTCCGCCGCCGCCCAGGAAAAACGGCTTACCGAAAAGAAAAAGCGCAGCGAGCGCAAACAAGAACGTGGCAAAGATTGGTACTGAGCCACAGAGAGCACAGAGAATTTAGAGAAAACCCTCAAAATCCTTTGGGTCCTCTGTGGCCAAACTATAAAACAACTCCCTCAGGATTGTTGCCGGAGTCCAGCATCGCTTTGCGCACGTTGACCGTGCTGAGCAAAATCAGCCCCACGACGAAGAAAATAATCAAAGAGACAATGGCAATGCGCTGTGAACCGGTGAGCTGAACGGCCGCGGCAAAGGCCAGCGGCCCCAGCCAGGACGTCCCCCGTTCGCTAATCTCGTAGAAGCCAAAATATTCCGCCTCGTGGTCGGCGGGAATCATTTGCGAGAAGAGGGAGCGGCTGAGCGCTTGCGAACCGCCTAACACAATGGCCACAAACCCGCCCATGATGAAGAGCTGCGTTTCGTTACTTAAGAAAGCGTAAGCATAAATCACCAGGCCAGACCAAATAACCAAACTGAGCATGATCGATTTTTTGGCACCGATGCGCCGCGCTAAATAGCCAAAGGCCAGCGCCCCAAAGAAAGCCACAAATTGGATAATCAACACCAGAAGCAGCAGGCTGCTGGTTTCTACACCCAGTTCGTCGGCGGCAAAGGCGGTGGAGACGATGATGACGGTTTGAATACCGTCGTTGTAGATGAGGTAGGCGATGAGGTAATGCAAAGTAGATGGGTATTTCTGACGCAAATCGCGCAGCGTGTGCACGATCTGGCGGATACCGTGTGAGAACAGCGTGCTGCCAGGAGGCAGCTGGCGCGCCGCGTCGCGGGCTTTGAGGCGGCGCTGGGGGAACAGATAGGTAAAGACCAGCCACCAGATGCCCGCGCTGGCCAGGCTGATGCGTACCGCCAGCCCGGTATCTTCCATAAAGTTGAGCAGGCCGAGGTTGGCGAGCAGCAGCAGCCCGCCGCCCAGGTAACCGAAGGCAAAGCCGCGCGAACTCACCGCGTCGCGCTGGTCTGGCGAGGCGATCTCTGGCAGGAAGGCGTTGTAGAAGACGATGGCCGCGCCAAAACAAAGGTTGGCGACGATGGCCAGGATGCTGGCCAACAGCACTGCCCCGTTGGTGCCGATAACGGGCATATCGGCCTGTACCGTGAACAGCAGGATGGTGGTGATGGCCCCAATGTAGGCAAAGGTCAGCATCATGCGCTTTTTGAGGTTGGTGTAGTCGGCAATGGTGCCCAGTAGCGGCAGGAAGAAAACTTGCAGCAGCACCGACAGGGAGGTGGCGGCCGGGAAAATGGCGGCCGGTTGGACGGGAAACCCAAAAAGCATGAGGGGGGTGCTGCTGGATTCGGCCAGGGCCAAAATGTAGGGGCCAAGCAGGGCGGTGACAACGGTGGTGCTAAAGGCGGAGTTGGCCCAGTCGTACATGGTCCAGCCGAAGATTTCGCGTTTGTCGTTCAAGGTCTCTTCTCCTGATGAAGCTGTTGATGTCGGCGCAAGGCGCTGAGGTGTGGGATTGGGCTGGACCGTTTTTACACAAAAAGCGACAAGCACTGGAATGGGCTTGTCGCTCAGATCACTGTAAGGGAAACGGCCGTCTCATCTGCCCCATTCAAGGCGGAGATTATGCCTGGGAACGGCCGTTTTCGCAATGAGAAGATTATGGTTCTGGTTCAGTCAAAAATTCCTGCGGCTGGTAAAGCTGGTTCAGGCACGGATCGTAATCTTCACCCAAAACGACTTTGTACTCGTATTCAAACGTGCCGTCCTCGGTGAGCTGAATCTCGCTGCGAAACTTGTCGAAAATCCAGCTAATCATCCAATCGAACGAATCTTTGAAATTGGGCTTGTAATAAAACATCTCGGTGAGCGGCTGTGTTGGCGCTTCTTCACCGATGATCGGCACAAAGCCGTACCAGGCCAGGTTGTCGGCGGCCAGCAGGGCCATGTCTGGGTTGCCGCTGGCGTTGACAATTTCCACGGTGATGGGGCGGCGATCGGCCCGATTGAGGGAGGGAACGCGGAAGAGGCGGCTAAACGTCTCTTGTAGATTATTTTCGCCTTCCCACACGGGCAGCTGCACCTGAGCGCCGCTGGGCGTTTCCCAGGGCATGATACCGCGCACCAGGTAGAGGTGCTGCACGCCATTTTTGCGAATGGCCGGGGCCAGGGAGGCCAGCTGCAGCATCCGGCCAATGTCCATGTCTGTTTCGACGTTGTTTTGGTAGGCGTCCCAGAGGCTGGGGAACTGCGAAATAAGCCCGAGATCCACCCCCTGGTTGAGCAGGGCGCGCAGCAGCTGCTGCTGGCGGCGGCCGCGGTCAAAATCGTTGGTGGAGAGGCGCGAGCGAGCAAACCAGAGCGCCGTGTCGCCGTCTATGTGGTGTACGCCTGGCTCCAGGGCAAATTGGGCCCAGTTGTCCTCGTCTTGCGGGTCCAGCTCTGGCGAGATAAGCCGCCAATCTTGCAGGCGGCAGCTTACGGCAATGTCCACGCCGTCGATGGCGTCGACGGCCGTCTTAAACCCCTCAAAATCCACCCGGGCGTAGTAATGAATGGGAATGCCAAAGTTGTACAGGATGGTTTGCTTAAGCAAATCAACCCCGCCCAGGGAAAGCGCCGTATTGAGCCGGTTCATGATTTTGCCGGGAATGTAGACAAACAGGTCACGTGGCAGGGAAATCATGGAGGCTGTGGGGCCGTCTTCGTTGATGGAGACGATGATCATTGTGTCGGTGCGGGTATTGTTGGTGCCCAGGGCAGTGTCGCTGCCCAGCAGCAGGATATTGGTGGTAGAGTCTGGTATTTCGAAGGTAGGCACGGCGGTGGGTACGGCCGTTGACGGTGTCGGAATGCCTTCGAGCAGCTCTTCCGGCGCCGTGATGGTGAGCTCTGGCTCTGGCTGCGGCAGGCTGGTGGGGGTGGCGGTTGGCACGGGCGTTTGGGTCGGTTTAGTGGTGGCCGTTGCGGACGCATCTCGCGTGGGACTTGGTCCTGGCGAAGGGGATTCGGTTGGTTCATCCGTGGCGGTGAGGGTCGGTGTGACCGGGGTGGCGGTGTTGTTCACGGCGACATGCATGCCACGGGTGGGGGCCAGGGTGGGCAGGGGCTGGTTGGTGAAGGTGGTACAGCCGGCCACTAGTCCCATGGCCAGTAGAAACAAAGTTGCCACAAACCAGGGGCTCAGCCGGGCGATTTTTGAGGATGCAAACATAACTTTCCGATTCTACTTTTTCTGTACTGTGCTCAAGGCAAATCTCGGACCCTTGAGTGCCGGGGGGCATTATAACACGGTCGATCAACCCCCAGAAATCCGGCAGAGAGGTCGTAGCCCGTTGGTAGCCCTATCGTCGGCTTGGGCGCCTGCTGCGCTTTACAGCTTTTCGCCAAAGAGGTGTTCGGAGCGGCTAAACACGGTGTAGCCGATGATGAAGACGAGAACGGCCGTCACCAACGTGCGCAGCAGCGGCAGTGGGTCCATCGAAGCCGGGCCATTGCTGTTAACGGTGCCCCACAAAACGGTCCGGTATCCATCAATGATGGACGCCATCGGATTGAGCCAGCGCATCAGCCGGGCGGGATTAAACACAATGCCAAACAACTCCGACTGGGTGCCAAAGCGCTCGAATGGATAAAAAACAGGCGTGAGGAAAAACCAGGCCAGCAGCCCCACTTCTAAAATCATGGCCGTGTCCCGGTAGAAAGTTTGTAACGTGGCCACAAAATAGGTCAGTCCGAGCAAAAAGATGACCTGGATGAGCAAGATGACCGGCACCCATAGCGTATGAATTGTCAATCCTACCCCGAAAGCAAAGAGCAGCACCAGCAGCACTATCGAGGCCAGCAGCAAGTTGACCAGGTTAGACAGCAGCGTAGCGGTAGGCAGCAAAATGCGCGGAAAGTACACCTTTTTGATGATCGCGGCATTCCCGGTGATGGAATGGACGCCGCTGTTCATCGTGCCGGTATGAAACTGCCAGGGGATAAGGCCCACCAGAATAAAAATCGGGTAATCCCGCACGCCCTCGTTGGGGATGAGGATAGTGAACAGGATGGTGTACACCATCATCATGAGCAGGGGGTGCAGCAAGCTCCAGATAACGCCCAGGAAGGAATTTTTGTAGCGCACTTTCAGGTCGCGAATGACCAGGTTTTTGAGCAGGTAGCGGTAGGCATACAGCTCGCGCAGCTTGCCGGATAGCGTTTGTAAATTTGCTGAATCAAACTTGGGCAGCGGTGGGTTTTGGGGGAGGGTTTCTGTGTTGGTTGACATAAAAAAACGCCTTCAATCAAATTTCTTGCCAAAAGTATACCATTGGCCAACGGCCGTTACGATGCTTTGCCAATTTTCTCATCTTGTTTTTGCAGGCTGATAACTTTGGCATACAGTTGGGCCACAACCGCAGCGTGTTCGGCCCCGGTGGCAACGGGCAATATGTTTTGTCGCAGCCGGGCCTGTAAAGCCGGATCGTCGTGTAGGGTTTGCAGCGCCTGGGCCAATCTGGCAGCATCACCCGGCGGAAAAAGCAGCCCATCCACGCTGTGACGCACCCGTTCGGCCAGCACGCCCAGGTCCGAGGCCACCACGGGCACGCCCATGGCAAACGCCTCGGAGATAACAAAGACAAACGTCTCATACCACAACGAGGGCACAACCACCACATCCACCTGGGCCAGCATGTGCCAGACGGCCGTTCGCTCCAGCCTGCCCAAAAAGGTGGGACGACCCACCGCCTTAAGCTGCTTTACATAATCAGGATCAAAATCGGGGTCGCCTGCCAGCCAGAGTTCGGCCGTTTCCGGCAGCTGGTTAAACGCTTCTACCAGCACGTGCACCCCCTTTTGCCACGACAGCCCGCCGATGTAGCCCACGCGGAACGGTGCGTGCGGCGGCACGGCGGGTTTTTCTGGGTGGTCCAGGCCGGGTGGCAGCACCTCAATTTGGGCGGCAGGCAGCCCGTGGTCCACGTACCACTGCTTGACAAACTCGGCCGGGGCGATGAGCTGGCTGGCGTGCTGGAGGGCCTGACGGAGACGGCCGTTGCGCCAACTCAGCGGCAGCGCCAACGCCGGAATCGCCGGGGGAAACTGGGGAAGATTGGCCCGCGCAAGGGCACACCGGGCGCAGTTGAGGAAGCGATCCGGACCGGTGCAAAGCGTCTGATCGTAGTTGGTGAGCAGCTGGGCATTGGCGCAAATCCACCAGAAATCCCAGAGGGTGACCACGTACGGAATGTGCTGCGCGTGCAAAAAAGTGAGCAGCTGCGTGGGCAGGCCCATGAGATGCTCAACGTGCACCACATCAGGCTGGAAGTCGGCGATGACCTGCTGGAAGCTGTGTAAAAGCGGCTGGCTGCGGAAGGTGGAAAGCAGGCGGTTGGTGGGTTGGAAACGGCCGTGCCACGCTGACCAAATTGATATGCTATCCTCCTCACGCCGGGCCAGGCCCGTTCCATCAGCACTGCGGCGGTGGAAAATGGCGACGTCGTGCCCCTGCTGCTGCAAGGCGCGGCTGAGCCAAACGGTATACAATTCGGTGCCGCCGACATGGTCGGGCGGGTATTGGTGAACCAGGTGAAGAATGCGCATGCTTTTGTCCGGCTGGGGATGGTATGTTAAGATGCCGCGCCTGTCAAAAAAGAACGCTTTTGGCCTGTACGAATAGGTAAATTTCACAGAGGTAAATCTCACGCAAAGGCGCAAAGGAAAAACTTAGCCCTTTGCGCCTTTGCGTGAGCCAATTGAACTTTTGATACAAGCGATGAGTTTGGATTGAGCTTTGCAGAGGATATGGACGTTTCGATCGTGCTTCTGAACTGGAACGGGGCTGAAGATACGATAGCCTGCCTGCGTCCGATGTTGGATTGGCGGCAGGTACGGCCGTCTCTCATCGTCGTCGATAATGCTTCGGCAGGGGATGATGTGGCCCAAATCCGGCAGGCGCTGCCCTGTGTTTGCCTGGTGGAAAACGGCCGTAACGAGGGTTTTTCTGGCGGGTCCAATCGGGGCATGGAATTTGCCCTGGCTCAGGGCGACGCCCCCATCTTGCTGCTGAACAATGACGCGGTGATTGGGGAAACGGCCGTGCGCCGCCTCGTGCAAACGCTCGAAGAAAATCCCCAAATTGGCATGGTGGTTCCCCAGCTTCTGGACGAACATGGCAAACTGGTGGCGGTTGGCAGCAAAAATCCCGCGTTTCACATCCAGACACGGGTGCAAAGCTTCCCCGATGATGCCCCGGTGCAGCTGGTGGAGACGATTTCGGGAACGGCCGTGCTCATTCGCGCCGCCATGCTGCGGCAGGTGGGGCTGCTGGACGAACGCTTCTTCTTCAGCACCGAAATGGCCGATTTGTCGCTGCGGGCGCGGCGGCATGGTTTTGTCTGCGCCGTGGACCGTCGCGCCGAGGCCAGCCACACGATCAGCCGGTCGGCGCCGCTGCGCAGCTCGCTTTATGTCTACTATATTGTGCGCAACCGGCTGCTGTTTTTGCGCAGCCACTACCGCTGGCGGTTCGATTTGCGTGCTTTTTGGCTGGCGTACACGCTGGCCCTGGCGCTCAAATTGCGGTTGGGCGGGCAGCCAGTGACGGCCAAAGCGGTCTGGCTGGCGCTGGGGGATGGGGTGAACGGCCGTTTTGGCGGCCAAAACGAGCGGGTTCTGGCGTACTGCACAGGTGAGGCGACGGCATGAACGTGCTTTACCACCTCACCATCCTGCCGCCGAAAATGCCCAAAGCCGAAGCCTTATCACAAGAAATCGCGACATTGCAAACTGCTTTTGGCGGGGAGCTGATTTACCTCAATCCCAACATCAGCTCGCCGGTGTACCTGCCCCGGCTGCTGTTTGGCTTCCACAAGCTGCCGGAAATCCGCCGCCGCGAAGCCGACATCAACCTGCACCACGTCTACAACCCGGACCCGTTCCCCTTCCCTATTTTGCGCTTGTTGCGGCGACCAGTGGTGTATTCGCTCAGCAGCGGCGTAGGTGAAAAACGGCCGAACCTGCGCTACTTGTCCAAACTAACGGCCATCACCGTCCCGGACGAACGCAGCTACAAGCGGCTGCGCGGCTGGGGCTTAAAAAACGTGCATCTGGTGCGAGCCGGGGTGGATGGCGGCCGTTTCAGCCATACGCCCCAGCCGCTCAACGGCAAAATCCACCTGCTGGTGGCTTCCGCGCCGTGGACCGTGGCCCAATTCCAGAGCAAGGGCGTCGACGCCCTGCTGGCCTTTGCCGCCCAGCGCCCCGACATCGAGCTGACTTTCCTCTGGCGCGGCCATCTGCTGGACGAGATGCGGCGGCGCGTGGCGGCGCACAACCTGGCCGAGCGGGTGCAGGTGATTGACGCGCTGGTGGACGTGAACGCGATTTTGGCCACCGTGCACGCCACCGTCAACCTGGCCAGCACCGAGGGCATTGTCAAGGCGTACCCGCATTCGCTGCTGGATTCGCTGGCGTCGGGCAAGCCGGTACTGGTCAGCCGGGCCATCCCCATGGCCGACACTGTGGCCGAAACCGGCTGCGGCGTGGTGGTCGAGGCGGTGTCGCCGGAAGCGATTGGGCAGGCGGTGGATCAATTGGTGGCGAATTACGGGGGGATGGTGGAAACGGCCGTACGCGTTGGCCAACAAGATTTTTCGCTGCAAACAATGATTGATTCCTATCGGGCAGTTTACCAGGCGGCGCTGGAGGTTGGCGCATGAAAATTTTGCATGTTGTCCAGGCGTACCATCCCGTGAAGGGCGGGGCCGAATGGCTGGCACAGAACTTGTCTGAGCAGATGGTCCAACGGCATGGCGACGAAGTGACTGTGTTTACTGCCGCCGTTACCAAGCCTGCGTACTTCTGGCGCAACGAGGGCGGTCCGCTGCCGGTTGGCACGGAAACGATAAATGGCGTGACGGTACGGCGCTTTCCGGTGTATCGTGGACTTCGTTGGCTGCGCATGTTGTGGGCGCATGGGGCACACCGGTTCAAGCTGCCCTACCATGACTGGGCGCGAGCCATCCAGCTGGGGCCCATCATCTGGGGCTTTGCCTGGGAGATTGCCCACCAGCCTGCGGACGTGATTATGGCCTCTACCTTTCCATTTTTGCACATGCAGTATGCCGTAGCTGGCGCGAAGCGCAGCGGCAAGCCGATGGTGCTACTGGGAGCGATTCACACCGGGGACGTGTGGGGCTACGACCGCAAGATGATCATCGATGCTGTTAAGCAAGCTGACGCGTACCTGGCGCTGACCACGTTTGAGAAGGAATATCTGGTGGGCAAGGGCGTCGTGCCGGACAAAATTCACGTGATTGGCGGAGGGGTAGATGTGGCGCCGTTTGTGGGGGGGAACGGCCGTGCCATGCGCGACCGGTATCAGTTGGCCGACAATCCTGTGATCATCGTGCTCTGCCGTCATTCAGAGCTGAAGCGGCTGGACACGGTGATTGCCGCCATGCCCCACATCTGGGCGCAGCAGCCCGACGCTCATCTGCTGCTGGCCGGGGCCAGGACCAACTACTCCGCCAAGCTAGACCAACTGATTGCTGCCCTGCCGCCCGTGCAGCAGGCCAAAATCCACATCATCAACGATTTTCCCGAGAGTGAAAAGCCCGATTTACTGGCGGCGGCTGACCTGTTAGTGCACTCCTCTGGCAATGAATCGTTTGGTATTGTGTTCGCCGAGGCGTGGGCGGCAGGCAAACCCGTCATAGGGGCCGATGTAGGCGCCCTGGCCTCGCTCATCGACGCGGGCAAAGATGGGCTGTTGTTTCGCTACGGGGATGCGGCCAGCATGGCAGACAAAGTAGTGACCCTACTGACCCAACCAGCGCAGCGGGCGGCAATGGGGGCGGCGGGCCGGGAAAAAGTGTTGGCCAACTTTACCTGGGAAAAGGTGGCCGATAAGGTGCGACAGGTTTACCTTGAAACGATCAGTCGTCACCAAAGGTAGAAGATCTGTGGGCGATGAAAAAGTTTCTGCCAGCCTGAGGCAAAAGTATGATGAACTGTAAGGTGGAAATTTTGTACCAGATTGCTGGATTTGAGCCAGAGCAGCGTTTGGGGGTTGGCCATAATTTAACTCGGCTGCGCAATTGGTGGCCAACGCTGCTCAGCGGATTGGTCTGTATTTCCGGCACGTTCCAGGGTGTGCCCGAAGATTAAGGCACCTTATTGATAACCATGTAAAAGCGATTGGTCCGGGGGGTGGGGGCTGTGGTGAGGGCAATCGGGTGGAAGAGGGCCATACCAGAAAATTGGTTGTACAAATTTGTCAGCGCGGCCAGGAGGCGGGGCTGCTGGTGGGCATGCACGGCGCGGGCGAAGCTGTGCCCCTGCCAGGTGAAGTCCCCGGCGTAGAAGAACTGGGTGGGAAACGGCCGTAGCGCCTCGGCAAACTGGTTCAACTGTTCTGAGCTGGGCAGGCCAAACGCTACGTGCTCACTGAGGTACCGGTGAGGATGCCCTAATGCCTGCCGGTACAACTCATTGAGAGTTTTTTCTAGCTGGATATGTTCCGATGAGCCAAAGGGGGCGGCAACCACCACGATTTTTTTACTCACGCGTAGGCATTCCTGGATGAACGGCAGGCGAGTCTTACTGGGTAGATGCTCTAGCGTGTCGAGGTTTACCACGGCATCGAAGCTGCTGTCGGCAAATGGCAGCTGGCCGCCATCGCCCAGCAGGTGGCCAGTGCCATCGGGGTTAATAGAGATGGTGGGGTAAGGTAAGAAGCGCTCCAGCAGCTCCTTGCGCCCGCCGACGTCCAGAACAGTTTGCTGGAGATGGCTGCCCAGCGCTTTTTGCAGCAGTTGGCTGACCACGCTGTGCCGTTCGTACAAATCATAGGGGGCCAGGCGATTGATGAAGGAGACAATAAGGTTCACGGGTTGACTACCAGTTCAATGAGTGTGTGCATCTGTTCAAGCACGCGTTCCGGGGCAAATTTTTGGACTTGTTGCTGCTGCTGCCAAATAATTTTTTGTTTGAGGTCCGTATCAGTTTGAATTTGATGAATTAATTCGGCAATCACGTCGAACCGTTTTTGCTTGATGAGAACGCCGGAACTGCCAAGAACTTCAGGAACGGCCGTACAATCATACGCTATTACAGGCAGATTAAAACGCATACTTTCTACCAGCGGAATGCCAAACCCTTCGTGTTCGCTCATGCTTATGTAAACATCGGCGGTTCGGTAGTAAGCGGCCAACGCTTCAAATGAAACATGACCCGTAAACGTAACCGCATCTTGCAGCTGAAAACGCTCTATGAGTTCTTTTAGCCACGCGGCATAAACAGGTACATATCGTCTTGCTCCGACCAAAAAAAGATGCGCCTGGGGGTCAATCTGCCGGTATACATACAGGACTTTAAGAATATCCTCGCACCGTTTGTTGGGAGCAATTCGCCCGACAAACAGCAGATTGGTTCCCGGCTTTTTTTGTACCCTGTGGTCTGGGGTTAGCTGCTGCAAAGTAGTGGGCATGATCAAGGGCAGGACATGGATGTTATGAAAGCCAGCTGCCTCTAGTGCCTGGGCGCTAAACTGGGAGTAGGTCAGCGTTAAACGGGCGCGTGTCGCAAACTGTTTCAGCTCGGCTTCGCCTCGCTGGCTTGCCTGCTGTAAGGTCCCACCTACGCCGGTGAAAAAGTGGGGTGGAGTGACGTTGTGGTAGCAAAAGATGAGCGGTACATCGAAGGTTTTAACCCAATCTGTGACCTCGTTAGCCAGGGCATAATGCAGAATGAGCAAGTCATTTGCCTGGGATTTGTAGCTGCGCAACGGCCGTACCCGACTGCCCAAAGTGGGATCAACTTCACTGGCAAAAATGGTAGAGGCATAGCCCCAACTTTGTAGGGCATCCTGCAAAGCCAGGGCGTAGTCAGACACTGAGTAGCCGGGGCTGCTTTTGCCAATGACCTGGTGAATTGCCTGGCTCATGACTGCTTTTGTTCCAGGGCCTCGATCCGCTGCTGCAGGTGGGTCATCTGTTCACGCAGTGCCTGAATTTCGCGGCCCTTTTCTTCGTCCAGGCTGGCCAGGCTGTTCACGGCCCGTAGCAGACGATCGTTAAAGATAATCTGCTTTTGGCCCAGCTTGTTGACATAAAACAGAGTTAGTTGGTGCAACGGCCGTTTCAACCGCGCTAAAAGTGAATTATCTGACGTGGGAATGGCGGGCTCCAGCCAGATTTGGTCATACGCTTTCACCGCGTCCGCGATGGTTGCGTATACATTAGCGGTTGACGACGCTGCGGCACTTTCTGCGTTCAGGGCAAAACTTGGCCAGTCAGCGGGTAATTCGAGGCGGTGTGTTTGCAAGTTTGCGTGGATGCGATTGGCAAGATCGGTTTGGTTAACGGCCGTTTCTCCCAGTTCAAAAACCTGCCGAATGGCGTCATTATCTTTATTCATTACACTCCAACCTGTTTACCTCTCCAGATCAACTTTTGAGTGGAGTTTGTCTCTGAACGGAGCAAAACAGTAGATTATTTTATCGTGAACGGCAAATATACCTGGGTAATGTCGCCAACATATAGAAAGACAGGTATCGTCTTGGGGCTGCCTAAGACAGGCTGCCCATTGTTTGTTGCTGTGATGGTGATATTTCCCAGGTTATGCCATTGGTTTTGGGAGAATGCGGCCGTATTAATGGAAAATTGAACGGCATCGCTTTCATTCGCCATGAGAGCAGTACCTGATGAAATATCGGCCGTAACTGTACCGCCTGTGCCGCTGGTATTCAGCGACCAGTCCAGCTGTTCGCCGCCAATATTCTGGACTGTACCAAATGTTTTGGCAACTGAGCCGCTACCCACCGGATGATACACGCGCAGTTCGTTGGCAGAAAACCCAAGCCTTGGCGGCAAGAAAAGCCCTGTGTGCGCGGCATCGCGTTGAAACATTGGCCAGGGTAAAGAATGTGAATCCGGGGAGGTACTGTTAGTTTCGTCAAAAATATAGATAGCTGCCTGACCGCCCGATGAGCTGGCAATCGCAGTTTCCAGAGAGCCATCACCGTCCAGATCATGCACAAGCGGTGTGTTCAAAATAATGCTGTTTGTTTTGCGGGAGGTATCGACAGAGCTGCTGCCATTGTGCTGCACCACAGACACAACATCTGTTTCAAGAGAGGTCAACACAATTTCCAGGTTGTTATCTCCGTCCACATCCGCAACAACTGGCGGGTAGGGGTACGCAAAGGGAGTGTTCATTGGAAAACCTGGCAAGTTATTGCCACTGCCGTTCCAGGCATAAAGTGTACGGCAAAAGGGTGGGGCAGCTTTGCCACAGCCAATGATAACGTCTTGCGTTCCGTTGCCATCCAGGTCGGCAATCGCTGGTGAAGATGGCATTTTATCGGCCGTTGGGCGAGGCCACCCGCTTACAAGAGAGCCATCGGCATTCCAGGCATATACCTGGTGACCGTTTACATAGCCATCAAACAAGCCGGTACCAACAATTACTTCGAGTTCCCCATCCCCGTCAATATCACCCAGGGCCGGAGAGGATTCGATATTTTGTTGGGTAATCACTGGCCAACCGGGCACGAGGGTGCTGTCGCCATTAATCGCCCAAACGGTTGCCAGTGTATAGTCTGGAATATTGTAGATATCGGGGAAAGGGCCATTGAATGCATCTCCGTTCCAGGGCGGACTGTTGGTGCCAATAATGATTTCATCGATTCCATCATTATCAATATCGCCAATGGCGGCAGAGGATTGGCCGCCTCTAAGAATAATATCGCCACTTTCACGCTGAATAGGCCAGCCGTTAACGACGCTGCCGTTATGATGAAAGGCGCGAATCCGCCTATCAAAAGCCATGGTGATGATTTCCAAATCACCATCTCCGTCGATATCACCTAACGTTGGATCGGTACGAATGCCATCGCAAACGCCATCGGGGTCACGTGCGCCCACACCGGCGCCCATATCATCGGGCATGACAAATGGCCAACCAGATTTTACGGAGAAGGACCAGTTGGTTCCCGCTGAATTGGTGAGCTCATAGGCAATGACGGCTCCATTACGGTTTTCGCTGGGGTTGCTGCTGTTGGGTACTCCGCCTGTGGCCACGACGATTTCCAATTGGCCGTCATTATCAATGTCTCCAACCGCCGGGGAGGCTTCAATTTTACCTGAACCCTGGTTGCCACAAACTTTGTTGGCGACGGTGTTTATGGCCAGGGCCGTTTGAACCTCCCATACTTTGTTCCAGGTGCTGCCATTGTAGGCAACAACATAAAGCATACCGTCGGAGGCACCAACGATGATTTCTTTACGGCCGTTTCCATTCAAATCTGCCGCTATTGGGGAGGAATGTGTAACCCGTGCTCCACCCAGTACAATTGTTGAGTTGCTGGGAGCTGCTGCCAATTTATGGGAACTACTTTGTCCAGTCGTTAGCTGGAGCAATATTCCTTGTAGCAGCAGTAGTAGGACAATTCCAATACGTAAATCTTTTTTTCCATTTCTCACAGTACAAGCTCCTAAAATGCGGAAGTTTCAGCTTTTCATTTTAGTTGAAATCTGTTTTTTACGTACGCGAGGAGCATAGACTTTATGTACTTACTAATGGTATGGTTATGTCAAGCTTTTGCAGCGCCTCATGGAGACGAACTTCGACAACATCGGGCAAAAATGCCTGGAGCCGAAGCTTTTGCGTGTTAATGATTTGCTGCCGCAAAGCGTTGTCGGTAACCATGAGATGGGCCGTATGGGCAACCGCCAAATGATCCAGCGTGTTAAACAAGATGCCCGACTGACCCATTGTTTCTGGGATAACCGTCGCATTGCGGGCCAGAATGGGTAACTCAAAAAACATCGATTCAATTAATGGCACACAAAATCCTTCATGGCGACTTGCCGATAGAAAGAGGTGCGCATTTTGGTAGTAGGTTTTTAGCTGGCTGTTGGAAACGCGTCCAGAGAAAGAAACATAGTTTGTGAGATTGAGGGAGGCCACTAGCTCTTGCAGCGCCTGGACATAGGATTGAATACTTAACGATCCGACCAGGTACAGATGAGCCTGAGGATTCACATCGTTTTTGTATACATAGAAAAGGCGGATGACATCTTCGATTGCTTTGTTAGGGGCAACACGCCCTACCGAAAGCCAGTTTGTTTTACCCGGCTGTTTTAAGGCGGATTGAAGGTGAGTGTCAACTGGAAGATTTTGCCATTCATCAACAGGGAGAAAAATGGGGATAACGGCCGTTTTTACCGCATCAAAACCACTGGCCACCAGCTCCTGGCGGTTGAAATCTGAATCGCCCACAGCGAGATCGCACTCCTTCAGCGTTTGCAGCATCAGCCTGCCTAAGCGACAGTTCGTCTGGTTGTATTTATCCCATCCTGCAAACATATGTGCTGGCGTGATGTTGTGATACACAAGCATTCGCCGACAGCTTGCGGCGTGAAAATAGTAAGCGCTGGTATGAAAGATGCCATAATGGTAAATGAGCAGATCGCTTTTTTGATTGAGGTACGGCCGTAAATCCTCTATGAGTCTAACCTGCTCTTGAAGTTCATGGCTGGTATGTTGGGCATAGATATAGCTTTCAAACCCCCATTTAGAAAGACGCTTGTCAATTTCCAGAATGTGGTTTGAGGTGGCATCACCTGGCGACATGCTGGGTACGAGTTGATGAATTCGCATAATTTATTTTTGCAGCGTATGGGAAGTGATGAGTGATTCCAACTGATTCACCTTCTCTTCCAGCTGGGAAATTGATTGCCTGTATTCTTTCAACAGGGCATCCATTTCTATCAAAATCAGAACCATTTGGCCGTTGATCGTGGATTGTTGGCGCATGATGGGGCGCACGTACCACTTGGTAGACATCCAGTTCCAGAGCTCGCGCAAGCGGACAATCCATGAGCCAATAATGGGTGTTTCAGAACTGAATTTGGGTTCTTCCAGTTGGTGCGTCATTATAAGATCAAGAAATAGTTCAGGGTTATCTGCCTGGCTGTTAACAGATGAAGAATGAATGGTTTCTGTGAAGCGTAGAGTTTCAGGACCGATTGCAGAAAAATCGGGGGATGTTTGATCTTTCATCCGTTCAGCAACAAGCTCCAGTATTTCTTCGGCATTGATAGTCGGATCTCGAATTTCAATCACGTTCATATGATAGTGCCTTTCGCCTGTTTTACTGGGCTGGTCTTGAGTCAATCTATGGTCTAACAAGCTTGTAGACAATAAGCTCTATGTGCAGTTGTTCTAACTGATGCGGTATCCGATCGCTTGGCATTTCCATTTGCGGTACATCGATCGAGTAAGTAAATTGATATTCCTGCAGCCAGTTTTGCCAACTAGGTGGTGGTGTTTCTTGTGTGGCAACCCAGAATACATCCCTGTCGGAGGTTTGCCAGCTGGCAACGGCCGTTGCCAACACCGCATCTTCCTTCACTTCGTGCCGAATAGAAAAAACACTTTTATCAAACAAAAACCACAAAGGCAAGCTAAACTGCTGCGCCGGAGTGCCTGTTTGAATGAGTAAAACGGCATCAGCCGGTAAATTTTGGGCAAAAGATTCAAGTTGTCCTGTTAAACCATCGAACTCCACAACTCTGGCGATATGGCGAATGTGCTGAAAAAAGCCAGCCAATATCACCAGCAAAATTCCTGCGGCGACAATTCTTATTGGCCATCTGGCTGGCATCCAGCGGCTTTGGCGAAGGGACCACAAAAACCAAATGAGTGCGGCCATTGCCAGGAGAAAAGAGGGAAAAGCGATGGGCATAAAGCGGCGAATGACCCAAAAATGGTCTGGGGAAGTGCCTGCACCCAAGAAGTAAAGTGGGGCCATGTTCCCGGCCAACAGAAACAGCGCCGCTCGTTTGCCTATGGTGTTTGCTTGGTAAACTAGCAGCAGTATCCCCAAAAAACCGATGATCAATCCTGCCCGCGTTAAATACAGCCGCGAAAGATGCACCGCCTGGGTAGCGCCGTTTAGTTCTGTTGTGACGAGAAATTGGGTGGGAACGGCCGTTCCCACCGTCACCACTAGCAGCCCTACCACAACCACTTGCGACCAGCGGCGTGGTGGCCCAATCAGCTTTGCCAACAGGGGAGCCAGTTTGGGGCGCAGCCAGTACAACAGCCCCAGGCCAACCACCGGTACCAGTAAGGCGATGAGCAGCAAGAGCCAGTTAGCCGTAACAAAGCGCCCGATCCAGTCGGTGGGATAAGAGTAGCCGTCTGCCGCTGCTACCAGCCGCCCGGCCAGAAAAGCGGGCAGCAAATTCCGTATAGCATGGTCCAAGAAATAAATAGTGGCGATGAAACTGGCATGAACCAATGCTTGAACACTTAAAAGAAGGTAGGCACCCATGCCCCACCAGTAAGCCGGTTTAAACCGGTCCCGCAGCCAAAAGTAAAGAAAAAGAGCACCCGCAGTTACGGGAACCAGGACCGTGTCCAGTTTAGCTAAATGAAGCAAGCCGAAACAGCTGCCTGCTAAAACGGCCGTCACCCTTCCCTCTCCCTCCAACATCAAAATCAGGGCAAACAGCCCGCCCCAAAAGAAAACCTGTACCATCATTTCGGCCGTGGGATAACCCATAAACCAGACCTGCGTCACGCTAAACGTTAGGAGCACCAAGGTGAGCAACCCGGTTGACTGCCCCCAAACTCGCGCTGTTGTCACATAAATAGCCAGGCTGCCCAACAGGGCCAAAAACAGCGTGGCATACAGTGCCGTAGAAATGCCGCCCACCGCGAAGAAAAAGGCCATCAGCGCAGGATACAGGTGAAAGGCATGTGGCAGGTAAACACCCTCATCCAAATCCCGAATCGTCAGGCCGCTCATGCGCTGGCCTTCACTCCAGGGGCCAGGGAAACCGGCCTGGTAGGTGCGTGTTTCGGGCCAGACCAGCGCGGTGCGTGACTCCGGTGGAAGCGACTCTATCTCTGGTTCAACCACAATAATGCCACCCGTTTTGGCAATGTGGATGGCTGTGTTGACATAAACCCCGTGATCCCGTCCCCCGATGATGTATTCAGACGGCCGTCCAGAAAGCACCACACTAACTAACAGCAACGCACCCACGATGCCGTCCTGCCAATGCCAGGTCAGACCAGAAAATGTTTGCCAAAAAGGCCCCTGCCACACAGCCTGGCCAATCACCAAACCGCCAGGAAAAAGAATTAAACCCAGCAGCACAGGGAGCGAAAAAAGTGAGAACTCTGCCAATGTTAAGCTCAACCAGCTGACCACGGCCGTTCCTGCCAACAGGCAAATGAACAGGCTTTCCAGACCAGATAGTCTTATGCTCTTGGCAAGAAGCAGCCAGACCGCAAGGCCAGGCAGCAAAATGATCAAAAAAATGAGGAGGAGGGGCAAAAAATTCACTATGGTCGATTGTTTTCGGTGTCAGTTTGGTCTAACTGCTGTTTGATCTGCATCAGTTCTGTTTCAAGATGTTTTAAAGATGCCTGGGCAGGCAAAAGTGTCGCCAACAAATGCTCGATCTCCATTGCCTGAGAGCGCCCCTGGGTTTCAAGTCGCTCGATCTGGCGCAGCAAAAATTGGTTGTATAGTGTCTGCTGCTGCCGCAAACGGCGAACCAGCCACTTAGCAGCAACATTGCTCCATGCCTGCCTGAAGCTGGCAATCAACATGCCAAACCCCTGTCTAGACCTGGTAAAAGAAAATTCTTCGAGCTCTGGTGGCGGACTCTCTGCACTGGCGCGTGCCTGTACGGCCGCTTCTCGCAACTGCAACAGCGCCTTTTGAACGGCCGTTAACTGTTCAGCGCCAATGTCTGCGGGCAGAATCTTGGGAGCCGCAATCGCTATTTCCAGACAAGCCAGCCGCACCGCATCGACATCCGGGAACAGATGATGGGTATTCAGGTAAGCTGTTTCGGCTGGAACAAACGCCTGGAAAAATTGATCCAGGGAATAATGCTTGAGCACAAAGCGGTACCGGTTGCGGTGCCGGGTTTGCAGCATGGCATCCTGCACTTTGCGCATAGACGCAGATTCATTGTGAATGGCAACGGCCTTTGTTGCCACTACGACGCGATAGCCTGCTGCCCTGGCCCGGTAACAGTAATCCACTTCTTCGTAATAAAACGGATGAAAGCTCTCGTCCAGCAGGCCAATTTCTGCCTGGACTTTCTGGTGAACGGCAAGGGCAGCCCCGGTAACGTATGGCACTTCCTGCACCGCAGGCAGTTCCGAAACGTCTGGTTCTTTGTAGTGAAAATGGCGGCTGTGTGCCAGGGGATAAGTTAGCTCGGCGCCTAAATGCTGGATGGTGCCGTCGGGGTAGAGCAGTTTGCAGCCAACGATGCCGATTTGGGGATCCTGGTGGAACGGCCGTATCAATTCCGCCAACCAGTTGGGCTGCACCAACACATCGTTATTCAGCAGCACCACCACGTCGGCCTGAATCTGGCGCAGCCCGGCATTGATGCCCCGGCTAAAGCCCAGATTTTCTTTGTTTTGAATCAACTGCACCCGTGGAAATCGCTCTCGGACAAACCTTGCCGAGTCGTCACTAGAGCCATTGTCTACGACCACGACTTCATAGTTGGCGTAGGTTTGGTTGAGCATCAGGGGCAGACAGGTTTGTAGCAGAGAACGGCCGTTCCAGTTCAAAATCAAAACTGCAACTGAGGGTTCGTTTGGCACACTGCTGGCTGGTGGTTGGCCCGTTTCCATTGGTCTCTTCCCAGAAAAATTTGGAGAAGTTTACCATCAACCATTTACCATTAACAATCAACCATTTTTTATGGGTGCCAACTGATTTCAGGCACCACGGCCGTTTCCGCATAAGGCCCGGCTGCCAGATCGTCAAAATAGCCGTTGCTTAGCAGGCTGCTGTAGGAGAACAGCGCGTGTCCTGCCGTGCCCGTCGCCCGGGCCATCTCGATGCGGGCCTCAATTTCTGCGAAGGAGCAGTAGCCTGCGCCAATACCGGGGATGACGTAACGGCCGTTCCCCGCCGCCTGAAAATCTGCCACCAGCGTTTGCCACCGGGAACGAGTCCAATAGTCCGAGGAACTGGTAGATGGATCTTCCAGGTAGTTGCCACTGGCGTCGCAGCCGTTGTAGGCACTGCCGGGATAAATCATCGGCGAGATGCTGTCGATGGTGCCGCTGGCTAACCACGCTTTGGAATCCTGGTAATAATGAATGTTGCCCTGCTGCGGCGAGCCGGGGAAACCCCACGCCGGGTCCAGCTCATGAATCGGCCAGACGGCCGCCGAAAGCCACAAACCAGGTTTCTGCGGCACAACCTCATCGTAAAAACGGTGTACGGTGCCGTTGACCTGAGCGCGCTGCCAGTCGGCATAGCCGCTGTTGCTGAAGCAGTTGGCGCCGTAACGGGCCTCGCTTACCGGGTCGCAGGAAGTGTTGCTGCCGCCGTAACGAATGTGATCCAGGTGCAGCCCATCAATATCGTAGCGCGTCACCAAATCTTTGCCCACAGCGATGAGATGATCGTCAAGAAAAACCGAAGCGGGCGTGCCTCGCAGGTAGGAGTCGCAGCTGACGAGATAGTTGGTGGTCCACTGCAAGCCGTTAGGTTTGCCGTTGATGCTGCCGTGTGCGTTGAGCAGCTGGTGGTAGAGCGGCGTAGGCGTCACGCTGGCACTGGGCGGATTGCTGCAGAAGACACCGCCGTTCCACACCGGATAAACGTTCATGTAGGCGTGTACCTGGATGCCTGCAGCATGGGCCTTCTCAATCATCCGAGCCAGCGGGTCCCACAGCGGATTTGGCGCCTGGCCATAAACGCCGCTGACGCGGTCGGCCCATGGTTCCAGGCCCGGTGTGTAATAGGCGTCAGCAATGCCCCGCACCTGGAAGAAGATGACATTGAAGCCAGCGTCAGCTACGTTTTGCACAATTTCATCAATTTTGGCCGGACTGGCGGGCTGGCCAAAGGTGGTCCAATCGAAGCGGGTTACCCAGATGCCGCGAAATTCAGTCATTGGTTCGGGCTCGGGTGGGGTGGTGCTGGTAATGAAGGGGAGGTAGACGGCCGTATCCTCCCCAGCCGCCACGTTTTCCCCGGTTTTTAACCCCAACATCAAAATAAAAAAGGCACTCAGTAAAATCGCAGCTCGTTTCATGGTTGAACACCTCGAAAAATAGAACGCAGATTTACCTGATCTCCCCGATTGGGTAAATGCGTCCTATTCCTGATTTCAATTGCGGGAGAATTGTGGCACAGAAACGGCCCTCTTGCCGCCAAAAAACCATGAATTAACGGTGCTTCACGCCGTTTTTAACGAGTTTTGCACAGGACATATTCCTACTTCTTTACTTCGCGGGGAAATGCGGCTAAATCCAGGTGGGTATCGTTTGTTCGAGCATACTTTTCCATAATTTCTTGCACAGATGCAGGCTCCGCAAATCGAAGCCCTTTGAACTCTTCTGATTCAAGAACAAAAACATCATAATGTTCCTGGAGGCTTGTTAAATAGGCTTCAGGTTGCACATGACTGACATAGTTGAGCAGGTGTGGCGAAAATTCAGTAAAAATAACGGGCCGAAATTTATCGATGATCTGAGACATCCCTGAAAAGGCTCGCGCTTCAGCGCCTTCGATATCCATCTTAACCACCGTAATCTTTTCAGAATCCAGAAGCAGTTCGTCCAAAGCAACGGCTTCAACTTTAACAAGTGCTTCCTCACCCTCAGAAATATCCGACACCTGGCCGTTGCTGTTAATACTTTCGCCATAATAATTGAGCGTCTGCCTGCTTTCAGCCACGGCATAAGGAAACAGCGTGACATTTGAATACTCGTTAAGAGCAATGTTTTCCCGAATCAACTCACAGTTGCTCGGATTTGGCTCAAATGCGTAGACATGGCCCTTTTCTCCCACGGTGGCCGCCGCCAATAGGGTGAAATAGCCAATGTTTGCCCCAATATCAACAAACACATCGCCTGATTTTAGTTGTGACTTGATTGCCTGGGAAACATGCGCTTCATACTTTTTATTTCTAAGGATAGAACTTCCCACTGAAAAGTCATTTGGATTCACAACCATTTTGAAGTCTGGCAGGTTAACCAGGGTTCTTTGGCGCCTTAACCCAAGTCGTTGTCGCTGGAATTCTTCACTTAGCAGAAAAAAGCCGACCAGAACTTGTCGTTCCATTTGCGTTTTTTCCATCAAGTTCAGCCAATGGTTAAGTCCCTGCTTGTCTGGTTTTCTGTTCAACAGAAGCCAGTAGCAGGCGTACAAATCTTTTTCGGTAGCTATATTGGGGTTCGGCCGTTTAAACACTGAAATGATTTTGCGACCCCACCTCTTGATTGATCTTCGCATTACTCCCTCCTTAACGCCTGGTTTGTGAGCGCCGCGCTGCTTCCCAGTTGATAATTGGTAAAGATGTTAAGACTCACTAAGGATGCGTTTACAAATAACTTTTTACGAGAAAACGCATCCGCAAGGTTTGCCCGTTTACCAAAGCCTCAAGTTGAAAACAGGCAAACCCTAAGGCTTCGGCAAGATGGTAGCGTTTGTTTATAATTGAGTGCCATGCAAAAAGCAAGTAAATTCACAACCGGGGCAGGACGTACAATTTACACTTTTCCCGTGCAGTCATTTCCCAGTTTGGTAAACAATATTTACCTGATCAGCGATGGCGATAATCTGATTTTGGTCGACTGCGGTTCAGGTTTTGCCGAGGCCAATGACGAACTGTTGGCGGGGGTTACGGCCGTATCCCAGCAATTCAACGAAGCCATTAGCCTGGAAGCCGTCACCCACATCCTCATCACCCACGGCCACATCGACCACTTTGGTGGGCTGCCCTTTGTGCGCCAGTTCACTGATGCGCCAGTCGGCGTGCATGTGCTGGACCGCCGCGTCCTCTCCAACCACGAGGAGCGGGCCATCTTCTCCTCCAGCCGGTTGGACAGCTTCCTGGAAGGAGCGGGCGTCTCGGCCGAGCGGCGGCAGCAGTTGATGCAGGTTTATCTTTTTGGCAAGCAGTATTACAAATCGACGCCGGTGCAGTTTTTGCTGGAAGAAGGCAAGCCAACGGTGAGTGGCATCGAGGTGTTTCACGTGCCGGGGCACTGCCCAGGGCAGGTGTGTCTGCTGGTGGATGATGTGCTGCTCACGGCCGATCACGTCCTCAGCCGCACTACGCCCCACCAGGCGCCGGAAAGCATTACCAACAACATGGGATTGGGCCACTATCTGGACTCGCTCGACAAAATCGCCAAAGTGCCCAACGTGCGGCTGGCGTTGGGCGGGCACGAAGCGCCAATGACGGATTTGTACGGCCGTATCCAATCCATCAAAACCGCCCACGACGACCGCCTTAACAAAATCCTGGAAATCTGCTGCGAACCCAAGTCCCTGGCCGACATCAGCCGTGATCTCTTTGGCCGCGTAGAAAGCTACCACGTCCTCCTGGCCCTGGAAGAAGCGGGTGCCCACGTGGAATACCTCTACCAGCGCGGTGAACTCATCGCCGCCAACCTGGACGAAATCCAAAAAACGCACCACCCCGTCGTGCAGTACCAAAAAGCATAAGCCGACGCTTAATATTTTTGTACCCGTCATTCCCGCCCCACGCCTTCGCGGGGGCAGGCTGCGGGAAACCACTCTGGTAAATACCTGGATGCCCGCCTCCGCGGGCTAACAATTGTCAATAAATCTTTTCAATCTGCGAAATCTTTGTTTTTTAACTTGGCAAACTATGGAAAACACCAAGCAAATTCAAGATGCGCTTCTCGGCTGGTGGGACGCTGACCATGCCGACTTGCCCTGGCGGCGCAGTCGGGACCCGTACGCCATCTGGGTGTCGGAAATCATGCTCCAGCAGACGCAGATTACCACCGTCATTCCCTACTTTGAGCGGTGGATGAGCCGCTTCCCTACGGTGCAGGCGCTGGCCGAAGCCCCGCTGGACGAGGTGCTGAAGCTGTGGGAAGGGTTGGGCTACTACAGCCGGGCCCGCAATTTGCGTGCGGCGGCGCAAATGGTGGTGGTGGAGTGGAACGGCCGTCTCCCCCAAACCGCCGTCGACCTGATGAAACTTAAAGGAATCGGCCGTTACACCGCCGGGGCCATCGCCTCGATTGCCTTTGACGAGCCAGTCCCCGTCCTCGATGGTAACGTGATCCGCGTCCTCAGCCGCCTCACCGACCTGCCCGATGATGTGACCCAAACGAGCACCAAAAACGTTCTCTGGCAGCTGGCCGAAAAGCTGGTTCCGCCCGATCGTCCCGGCGACTTCAACCAGGCACTCATGGAGCTGGGGCAGCAAATCTGCCTGCCTGCCAGGCCGATTTGCCTGCTCTGTCCTGTTTCCGCCGACTGCCTGGCGCGGCAGCGCGGCACGCAGCTGGAACGGCCGGTGCGCCCTCCGCGCCAGCGCACGCCTCACTACGATGTCGTGGCGGGTATCATCTGGCAAAATAAAGCCGAAGTAGGTACATCGACTGGAAAATTTTTGATCGCGCAGCGGCCGTTCGACGGCCTGCTTGGCGGCTTGTGGGAGTTCCCCGGCGGTAAACAGGAAGACAACGAAACCCTGCCCCAGGCCCTGGTGCGTGAAATTGAGGAAGAACTGGCGCTGCAGATTGAAGTCGGCCGTTTCCTCACCACGGTCAAACACGCTTACACCCACTTCCGCATCACCCTGCACGCCTTCCATGCCTGGCACCTCTCTGGCCAGCCCCAACACCTCGGCGTTGCCAACCACGCCTGGGTCACCCTCGCCGACCTGGATAGCTACGCCTTTGCCGTTACCGATCGGAAGATTATTGTTGCGCTGCGCGCGTCGGTGAATGGTAATCGGTAAACCGTAAACGGTAATCGGTAAGCAGCTCACCGATAATCGTTCACCGATAACTGACCACCGATGACCAATCACCTACTACGTTTCACGTCCCCTTCATTGTCAATTCAATACCCCGGTGTATCATATGGTCATGTCGGACACTATCTCTTCTGGTCAATTTAGTCTGGCAGGTGTGTCGGCAGCAGCCGTTACCGCCTTTCGTCAAGGCCGTCTGGCGTCTAGCGACCAAGAGTTTGACAAGGCCATCCAGTATTACACCGAGGCCCTTGCCTTTGACCGAACCCCCTCCCATTTTCGAGCCCGTGTATTTGAATATCGCGGGCTTTGTTTTTGGCTGATTGGTGAGTTTAAGGCGGCTGAAAAAGATTACCGCGAATCCCTTACCACCAGCGACAGTATCGACCAGATGGCGCGTGCCCGCGTGCGGCTGGGTGAGCTGGCCGACTTTCGCGGCGAGTACGAAACGGCCGCCGACCTTTACAAGCAGGCCCTCCAGGAAGGCAACGCTACGGAAAACTTGCTGGTGATTGGCCGCGCCCGGCGTGGCCTGGGCATCCTCGATCGGCGCCAGGGTAACACCGAACGCGCCTTAAGCCAGCTCACGCAGGCATTGGCTATTTTCCGGCAGGGTGGGGAGACCCGTGAGCAGGGGCGGGTGCTCACCAGCCTGGGGCGCACCCGCCAGGCGCGTGGTGAGTACCAGCAGGCCCTGGTGGCCCACCGGGAAGCATACGTCATTTTGGAATCGGTCAACGACCGGTGGCGGGTGGCCCAGGCCGTCAACGACATTGGCGAGTGCCACCAGGCGCTTTACGACGTTGAAAAAGCGTACGAACATCATCAGCGAGCCTTGCAGCTGGCGACCAATGCCGGGGCAAAGCTGCTCATCCCCGAAATCAAGCGCAATTTAGGTGTCGATCTGGTGGAGTCTGGCCAGTACGAGCAGGGATTGGTTTATCTTCAGGCTGCCCTGAAAGGTACGCGTGAGCAGGGCAACCGCGAGCATGAAGCGCTGACGCTCTACCACCTGGCCCGCGCCTATTTGCACCACGGCGATGACGGCCTGGCAGTCCAGCTGGTGCTGGCCCTGACCCATGTGGCTGAATTGCTCAACGCCGATCGTTACCGGGCATTGGCGGCGTTTGTGCACGGCGAGCTGTTGTTTCATCAGGGGCGCAAACCGGAAGCATTAAACGAGTTAAACCTGGCCATGCTGGCGGCGCAAACGGCCGTTGACCGGGGCATTCTCTGGAAACTACACGCCGCCATGAGCCACGTCACAGACAACGAACAAATTGCCGCTGTGCACCTCAACATCGCCGCTGAATTCATCCGCCAAACGGCCGAACCGCTGCAAGATGAGCGCTTGCGCCACTGCTTCTTAAACGCCCCGCCGGTCATGGCCGTGCTGCAAGCAGCCGACGTTAACCCCAACTTGATATAACCTTACCGATGTTTGTCTCCGTGTTGTACTGGCTCAAGGAACGGCTGCGCGATGCCTGGCTGTGGCCGCTGAACTTGGTACGCGATTTTCCGGCGAGAAGCGGCCGTTTGGGGCGTACCATTTTTGTTGGGTTCAATGCTCTTTTGCGATGGCCTCTTTTTATGGGAAAGGTAGCACGCGCTGGTACACTCAGGCGCCAGCTGCGCCATGCTGCCCGGCAAACCGGCATCTGGCTGCATCTGTTTCTGGTGCAGCTGTTTGATCTGGTGGGCGGACCCGAAGTTTGCCAGTTTGTCATGCACCTGGGTATGCACACCACCCCCCTGACAGCGGCGGAGCAAACGGCCGTACAGTCCATCTTCGGCCCCCATAACCTGCGTTACCAGGATGTGCGTATTGCCCAGGGAGGTGTTCTGCACTTGATATTTCGCTTCAACGGCGGGCTGGCTTTTGCCACCTGGTACACAATTCACCTGCCGGTAAAGCGAGATGTGGGGCAGGGAACGGCCGTATCCAGCCGCCAAAACTTACCCCTGTTGGTTCATGAATTGACCCACGTGTTTCAGTATCACCATGTCGGTTCTCGCTACCTGGGTGAAGCGGTCTATTATCTTGCAACGACCAACCGCAACTGCTACCAGTATGGCGGCCGCGCCCATCTTCGTGTCTGCCATCAGCAAGGCAAACAATTCCGTCACTTCAATCGAGAGCAGCAGGCACAAATCATCCAGGATTACTTCACCCAACATCGCCAAAATCAGGATACTGCGGCCTACGAGCCTTTTCTGGCCCAGCTCCGCCAGCGAGAACTGTAACGTCTCTGTTTCCCCTTCGCTACTGTTTCGCCCTTAAATGTCCCCTTTTTGTCCCTGGTTTGACATCATCAGATGAACGCTTTATAATAGCTTCACATAGTACGATGGTAAGTTGCGAATGCTGCATATGCAATTTTCTGTATGTTTGTAATAAACCAGACCCTTGAGAAGAAGAGACTTTCTTGTTTATCTACAAAACGATCAAAACCTATTCTTTCTTGTTTAACCGAGCACAACTAAGCTTGCCTTTGTGAGTTTAGCTGTGCTTTGTTTGTTTAAGTGAAAAAGTTGGAGCCAATTCTGTTTTTTGTGCAACTGGATATGTGTAATCTTTAATGCCTTAACGAACCAAACACATCTAGCGCAGTAAAACAGCCAATCATTAACTTTAAGGAGGTGGTGCGATTGTATTGATAGTAGCTGCATTTACGAGCATCCATAATTCCATGTTCGTAAAATCTGACCAACTATTCAACAAAGAAGTTTAGAAGCAACCTGGTCAGAACTTTCTTGAAAAAACCCCTTAGTTCAATAACATGAGAGGAGGAAGATTTTTCCATGTTTAATACAAAAAAATGGGCGCTTGTCGCCCTCCTCGTTGCTCTTGGTGCGGTTGTTTTGGCAGCCTGTACCCCCACAACCGAGACCGTCACGGTTGAGGTTACCCGCGTTGTTACCGAAACGGTCGTGGAAGAAGGCCAAACAGTAGAAGTAACCCGCGTTGTCACCGAAACAGTGGTGGAAACGGTTGAAGTTGAACCCGACGCCCAACCGGCTGGTCCCAAAGACCTGATTGTGTGTATGGCGCAGGAACCAGACACTATGTACCCCTACGGTGGCTCTATGTTGGCAGCTAGCGCTGTGCAGCATGCCATCTTTGAAAACAATATCACCACCTTGTCCTATTCTTATCAGGCACAAGGTATCGAAAAAATCCCCAGCCTGGCCGATGGCGATGCTGTACTAAATGTCGTTGAAGTGCAGCCTGGTGATATGATTCGTGATGCTACTGATACAGTTGTCGCCTGGGGTGAAGGTGTTACGGTTGTCAATTCTGACGGCGAAGAAGTTACCTTTGATGGCAACCCGGTGATGCTGGACCAGCTGGTGGTGGATTTCACCATGAAAGCCCGTACCTGGAGTGATGGAACCCCGGTTACGGCCGAAGACTCTGTGTACAGCTTCGGGCTGAATGCTGAACCGGACACCCCGATTGGGAAGTATGTAGTGGAACGGACGGCGAGCTACGAAGCCACAGGTGATCTGAGTGTGCGTTGGACAGGCATGCCGGGCTTCCGTGATGCAACCTACTACACCAATTTCTGGGCACCCATGCCGCAGCATGTTTGGGGCGGTTTTAGCGCGGCCGAATTGCTTGAAGCCGAAGAATCCAGCCGTCTGCCCGTGGGTGATGGTCCCTTCGCTATTCAAGAGTGGGTCGCTGGCGACAGCATCCGTCTTACTCCCAATGAGTTCTACTATCAAGAAGGTCTGCCCTATCTGGACAGCGTAACCTACAAGTTCATCCCCGACACCAACCAGCTGATCGCTCAGCTGCTGTCTGGGGCTTGCGACATCGGCACGCAGGATGGTATGGATGCTGGCCAGGCGCCGTTCCTCATCGAAGCTGAGAACAACGGCCTGCTGACTCCTTACTTCCAGACCGGTACCGTGTACGAGCACATTGACTTTGGTATCGATAGTGCGGGCGACTACGGCGATGGCGTCGGCCGTCCCGACTGGTTCGAGGATGTGCGTGTTCGTCAGGCGATGACAATGTGTACTGACCGCCAGGGCATGGTTGACAACATCCTGTTCGGCCGTTCCGAGGTCATTCACACCTACGTCCCCAGCGTGCACCCGCTCTACCCCGAAGGGCTGACCGAGTGGCCGTACGATGTGGAAGCGGCCAATGCTCTGCTTGACGAAGCTGGTTACGTAGACGGCGATGGTGATGGTATCCGCGAGGATCCGACCACCGGCGTGCCGTTCCATGTGACGCTCGGCACCACCACGGGTAACGAGATGCGGCAGCAGCTGACCCAGATCTTCAAAGAGAACCAGCTGGAATGTGGTATCGATGTTGAACTGTACTACCTGCCGTCCAGCGAGTGGTTTGCTGATGGTCCTGATGGTGTGCTGTTCGGCCGTCGTTACGACCTGGGCGAGTTTGCCTGGTTGACCGGCGTTGAGCCCAGCTGCACCCTGTATCTGGGTTCGCAGGTTCCTGGTCCTCCCGAAGAAGCTGATCTGTATCCTTCAGGTTGGGGTGGTCAGAACAATGCTGGTTGGCGAAATGAAGAGTTTGATGCGGCTTGCCAGCGCGCTTTGGGTGCCCTGCCAGGTACAGAAGATTACGAGCAAGGCCACAAAGATGCCCAGGTTGTCTTCTCTGAGCAGGTACCGGTTATTCCGTTGTTCCTGCGCTTGAAGGTAGCCGCGGCTCGCCCGAACGTGTTGAACTTCGGCGTGGACCCGACCCAGAACTCTGAGATGTACAACATCTTCGAGATCGATCTTCAACAATAAGATTGGCTAGTTAGATAAAGTAGTGGCAGTGCCCCGCACTGCCACTACTTTTTTATAACCGTGTTTCTGTTTTATGCCGATGAACACTGCCGCAGACACCGTAAGCATAAAATGTAGAGTAATAAAATCACGTTTTTGGTTGACCCATTTCCCGCTCTTTCCCAATACCCTGTTTTGCCCAAATCCCCATAAGCTGTCATTGTTGAACAAACTGGTGTATCGTTCAGTTAGTGTAACGTCCTTCAATGGCCCGGTTACTTCTGGTAATAAACCGAGAACAAGAGCCTTCAAATTGCTTTTCTTTTTTATAAAGTTTGTGGTTGTGGCGTACGCAACTTTGCTTTGGTACAATATTTTTACCCTTGGTGAAAGGACATAAGTTCATCTCCATCATTCTTGTTTTGGCATCATAAAATACGTCTAAGTTTGATTTAATTGCTTCTTGATTATTGCAAAGATGCGGTCACTCTTAACTAACTTGAAAAAGCTATACTCAAATCCTTTTTCGGAGGCAAAATCGTGACAAATTACTTAATTCGGCGTGGATTTCAGATGGTGCTGGTGGTGATTCTGGCGACGATCACCATCTACCTGCTGCTCAACGCCGTGCCGGGCGGGCCGCTGTCAGGACTGAACCTGGCGGCCGACGCCAAGCAGCGGCTGAGCCAGGAAGACATCGCTCGGCTGGAAGCCACCCTGGGTCTGAACAAACCCACCTACCTGGCTTACCTCACCTGGCTGGCCGGTGAGGACTGGCTCGACGAAGTCGGCGCCGCCCTGGGCAACCCCGGTCCACAAGAAAAGCTGTTCGAGACCGGCACCTGGCGCGACTACCAGTCGCCCACCTGCCAGAACGCGGGCGGCACCAACGAAGGGGCCGACCCCACCCGCATCGCCCCCTGCCGCGGCGGCGTGCTGCGCTGGGATTGGGGCCAGTCCTGGTCCCTGGCCCGCGGCCAGACCGTCACCTCCGTCATCGGCAGCCGGGTCACCAACACCCTGGTCCTGATGACCACCGTCACCGTCATTTCCCTGCTGATTGCCCTGCCGATTGGGATCATTTCGGCCGTGCGGCAGTACTCCCGCCTGGACTACGCCGTCACCACCTTCAGCTTCTTCGGCATCTCCATGCCCGTCTTCTGGTTTGGCCTGCTCACCATCATCCTGTTTGGCGTGCAGTTCCAAAGGTGGGGGCTGCCCTTCTTCCCCACCGGTGACGTCTTCACCACGCGGGTCATCGCGGGTAGCATCCAGGACGTGCTGGGCATCCAGCCCTACTCCCTGGCCGACCGCATCGTCCACCTGATACTGCCGGTGAGCGTGCTGACCCTGCTCTACCTGGCGGGCTGGAGCCGCTTCATGCGCTCCTCGATGCTGGAAGTGCTGCGGCAAGACTACGTGCGCACCGCCCGCTCCAAGGGACTGCGCGAACGCATGGTCATCCTCAAGCACGCCGCCCGCAACGCCCTGATACCCCTCATCACCATCGTGGTGTTCCAGATACCGGGCATCTTCAGTGGGGCGATTATCACCGAGACGATCTTCAACTACCCTGGCATGGGGCGGCTGTTCATCGACTCGCTCAACCGGGACGACTGGCCGATTGTGATGGCCCTGCTGTTCATCACCGCCATCCTGGTTGTGATTGCCACCCTGATTGGCGACATTCTCTACACGATTGTTGACCCACGCATCCGGTTTGACTAAATAGCGGCTGGTGGTTGGTGGCTGGTAACATAATCCGGCGCACAAGGCGCCAGCAAACCAGCCACCAGCAAACTAACAAACTAGCCACTCTTGAAGGAGAGAACAATGAGCGTAGCCGAAATTGATGTGGATGCTCTGCAAGCCGAAGCGCTGATCACATCTAAACCCGAACATATTATGATGACCTACTGGAAGCGGCTGCGGCGGCACCGTCTGGCCACCGCCAGCCTGGTTATCCTGGGGCTTATCATCGCCTTTGTGGTGATTGGCCCGACGGTCATGTCACGCATGACCTACTACAACGTGTCGCGTGGTGAAGAGATGACCTACACTCGGGACACCCAGGACCTGGCATCGCGCAACTCAGCGCCGTCGGCGGAGCATCCGCTGGGCACCGATGAATTGGGCCGGGATGTGCTGTACCGGCTGATGGTGGCCGGGCAGCTCTCATTAACAATTGCCTTTTCGGTCACCCTGATTGCCGAGGTGTTTGGCATGTTCATGGGGGCGGTGTCGGGCTACTTTGGCAAGTGGATAGACAACGTCATCCAGCGGGTGGTGGAGTTCATCATCATTCTGCCCTCGCTGCCGCTGCTGCTGGTGTTGTCGTCCATTCTGCGCGATTTGCGCATCTCGTTTCTGCCGCCGGAGTGGAGCCAGGCGTTTGTGATTATCGTCATTCTGGCCGGGTTGGGCTGGACGGGAGCCTGCCGGTTGGCCCGGGCATCGGTGTTGAGCCTGCGCAACCAGGAGTTCACCGAGGCGGCGCGGGCCTTGGGCATGGGCGACCTGCAGATTATTCTGCGGCACATGATGCCCAATGCCATCCCCCCGATTATTGTGAATGCGACGCTGGGGTTGGGCGGGGTGATTCTGGTGGAATCTGCCTTGAGCTTCCTGGGGTTTGGTATTCAGCAGCCGGTGGCCACCTGGGGCAACATGCTGCAGAATGTGCAGAAGGACATGTTCACAGCGCCGTGGAAGGCGTTGTATCCGGGGTTGTTGATTTTCATCACGGTCTTGGCGGTGAACTATCTGGGGGATGGTTTGCGCGATGCCCTTGACCCCAGACTGAAATTGTAGTCAATCCATCTTTAGGGAAGAGGCACAGAACGTGGAGAAAAATACCAAAGATAACATTCTTGAAATTAAAGGCCTCAAGACTCATTTTTATACTGAGTCTGGTGTTGTACGTGCTGTTGATGGCATTGATATTGCCGTTAGGCGCGGTGAGGTCTTAGGCATTGTAGGGGAGTCTGGTTGTGGTAAAAGCGTGACTTCTCTCTCTATCATGCGCCTGGTTGGCCAGCCCGGAAAGATTATAGAGGGTCAAATTGTTTTTGATAATGAGGACCTTTTGCAAATTCCAGAATCCCGAATGGTTAAGATTCGGGGGAACCGCATTTCTATGATTTTTCAGCAGCCGCAAAGCTGTTTGAATCCGGTTTTTAAGGTTGGCGATCAGCTTTCAGAAGTTTTGTTCATTCACCAAGATTTGGGCAAGGAAGCGGGCCAGAAGCGTGCTGTTGAACTGCTCAGCATGGTGGGTATTCCAGAGCCGGAATCACGGGTGAATTCGTTTCCGCATGAAATGTCTGGGGGTATGGCGCAGCGTGTGATGATTGCCATGGCTTTGGCCTGTGTGCCGGAGCTTCTCATTGCCGATGAGCCAACAACGGCACTGGACGTTACGATTCAGGCACAAATTCTGGATTTGATGCGCAATTTGCGCTCAAAAATGGAAACTTCAATCATCTTGATCACGCATGATTTAGGTGTTGTGGCCGAGATGTGCGATCGGGTTGTGGTGATGTATGCGGGTCGTATTGTAGAGGAGGCGCCTGTTGTTGAGTTGTATGCCTCACCGAAGCATCCTTATACGGCCGCTTTAATTGGTTCTACTCCCATTCTGGGACAGGCGGAAAAAGAGTTGGTCACTATCCCTGGTTCCGTACCCAACCTAGTTGATTTGCCGGAAGGCTGTAAGTTTGCCCCGCGGTGTTTGCCCCGGGTTGAAAATGAGCTGGAGATTTGTACGCAAGAAGAGCCAGAACTTAGAGTGATTGCCCCTAATCGTAAGGTTCGCTGCTGGCTGTACGAAGAAGGAGCGGAGTAATTAAGATGGTAGAGCAAGTGCAACCACAAGCAAAGCAAAATCTGAGTGCAAGGGCCAGCAAAAATAAGCGGGTTTTGGTTCAGGTTAACAATGTTGTTAAATATTTCCCGGTCCGGGCTGGCTTGCTGCAGCGTGTGAAAGCCTGGGTTAAAGCCGTAGATGATGTTTCATTTTTTATCTACGAAGGGGAAACGTTTGGTTTGGTGGGTGAATCTGGTTGTGGCAAGACCACAATCGGCCGTACCATCTTGCGTCTGATTCCGGCTACTTCAGGCAGTGTGATTTTTGATGGCCAGAACTTGTTTGACTTGAATGCCAGCGAACTCAAGAAGATGCGTCGCAGCATTCAGATTATCTTCCAGGATCCATATTCTTCTTTGGACCCCCGTATGCCCATCGGCGAGAGCATTGCGGAGGGGTTGCGGATTCATACGGATAAAAATGCCCAAGAGCGCTACGACATTGTGGTAGAGATGTTAACTCGTGTGGGTATGCGGGCGGATCACGCGCGGCGGTATCCACACGAGTTTTCTGGCGGGCAGCGGCAGCGCATTGGTATTGCCCGGGCGCTGGCGCTACGGCCGAAATTCATCGTCTGTGATGAGCCCGTGTCTGCCCTGGATGTGTCGATTCAGGCCCAGGTGCTGAACATCTTGCGCGAACTGCAAAATGATTTTGGACTCACCTACCTGTTTATCGCCCATAACTTGAGTGTTGTGGAGCATTTTAGTGACCGGGTGGGTGTGATGTACCTGGGCAAAATGGTAGAAATGGCTTCGCGCAACGATTTGTATCGCGATCCGCTGCATCCTTACACGCAGGCGTTGATGTCGGCCATTCCGATACCCGACCCAACGTTAAAGCGGCAGCGGGTGATCTTGGAAGGTGACGTGCCCAGCCCGTTGAACCCGCCCAGTGGCTGCCGTTTTCACACGCGCTGTCCGTTGGCCTTTGACAAATGCTCGCAGGAAGAGCCGCCATTTAAAGATTACGGCAGTGAACACTACGCTGCCTGCTGGTTGTTGGAAACCGGTGAGAAGGGCGCCAGCAAGTTGACGCGAGAGAATTTGCCGGATGATGCTTACGTGGTTGAGTATTAGTCTGAGCCGTTTGGTCAGCAAACTTCAGGTGTGATTTTAAAAAGGTCTGCACATGCAGGCCTTTTTTCATGCTTGTCTTATTGTGTTGGCAGACTCTATAATGGGCAAGGTAAATAGGACTACTACAGTCCGGCGGAAATGCCCATAGGGATCTTATGACAAGTACGCTGGACTGTTTAAGTAATGCGCCATAAGCATAAATTGATGCGAACTTCTGGAGCGCAATACTAGGATATCACTATGGCGGATGCAAAGCAGATTTTAGTTGTTGATGACCACTTTGAGATGTTAGAGTTTTTGCGATCTATGCTGGAGCTGTCTAACCAGGATTGTGAGGTTTTGGCGGTCCCTTCGGCTGAGGAGGGGCTGCTGGAACTGCGCCGAGCACAGTTTGATTTGTTGATTACCGACGTGCGCCTGCCGGGCATGAGCGGTTTTGACTTGGTACGGCGGGTTAAGGCATTGGGGCGCGAGATGCCGGTCATTATGATTACGGCTTATTCGTCGAACCAGGGGCGAAAGGAAGCAGCGGACCTGGGGGTTTACCGTTATTTCCAGAAGCCTTTAGATACGGACAGTGTATTAACGGCCGTCCACACCGCCCTTCATGGCGAATCCGTTACCTTTCCACCGGCCGCCGCACCCGCTGCTGCCGCGCCGACCAAAACGGCCGTTTCCGATGATCTCCAGCGCCGTCTCGATTCGCTCCGGGTGGATACTGGCGCCATGCATTTAACCCTTTCTTCAACGATAGGGGATATTTTGTTTTCGGCGGGTGACGGCCGTCAGTTTGACCTGCCCAAGCTGATGAGCATTGTGGCCAACAATTTAAGCAACAGCTTTTTGCTGGCCGATGAGCTGGGCGCCTCCGAGCCTTTTACCTTGCAGTATCACGTGGGCGACAATTTTGAATTTTATTGCGCCAATGTAGGACGCGGGCACTTTTTATCCCTCTTTTTTGACATGGCCGCCCGGCGTGGCCGGATTGGCACCATTTGGGTGTTCACGCAGCGAGCGATCAAGGATTTGATGGCCATGCTGCCAGCCTTGCCACCTGTGCCCGCTGCTGCTGCCAGTGAAGAAGCGGTGGTGGAAGAAGAAGATACGGTGCCGGGAACGGCCGTACCTGTCACACCCTCTACGCCCACGCCGCCAGCCGCAGCAGAACCCGATTATTTGGACATCGAACCAGACGATCTGTTGAACCTGCTCATAGGGGGCGAAGGGCCAATGGATGAAACGGCCGATCTCGATGCCTTTTGGGATACCACGCTGACCGATGACGAGGCCCAACACGTGCGCGGTATTTCCATGGAAGAAGCACTTCAGCGTGGTCTGATCGATTTTAACCAGGAAGACGACGCTGACGCCTAAAAGTCCATCAATCAGGCAGGATGAGGCTCCAAAAACGCCAGGATTTCGCTAAGCTCCGTCACACAAGAAAATGCATCATCCCCATACAAAGCATCTGGGTCAAAAATGATGGGTGTCATGCCTGCACTTTGTGCCCCAATGCCATCCGCAAAATAGTTGTCCCCAATATAGAGGCACTCAGCGGCCGTTAGGTCGGCAAAGTGAGCGCGCGCATGATCAAAAATGGCTGGATTGGGCTTCCAGCAGCCAATTTCACCGGCTGCCAACGTTATGTCAAACCAATCGGCAATGCCTAGCTCCGTTAGAACGTTGCTGAAAGGCTGCGACCGATTAGAGATGACCCCCAGGATATACCCGGCGGATTTTAACCGGGCTAAGAGTTCCGGCGTTCCGGGTGCCAACTGCACCTCAGGGGCATAGTCAGTCCCAAAATACTCTCGAACAAGACAGGCACGGACGTCAATATCATCAGTCGCTTGAACTGTTTCTAGCAGCTGGCGTGAATAGTTGATCCAAAAAGCGTCCTCACCCAGGCGAGCCATTTCTGCACTCAGCAGCAAATCCTGGCTCCAATATTCATGTGCCCAAATTTTTACGCGCCGGGTAGAGGCATCATCGATATGAATGCGTTGGGAACGGGCAAACTGGATGAAGGCATCGGTTGGGGAGGGGATGGGCAGACGTAAGGTGCCATCCAGATCAAAAAACACAGCTTTGTAATGAGTTGTCATGCGCACTCCTGACGGGAAGTCGGATCGAAATCCAAATATAGTTGTTTGGTCGTCGGATAATCGTTACAATCGCCCAGTTTTGGCTGAATGGTGATCGCAACCTTTGGCCAATATTTGCGGGTGCCAACTGCTTGAACAGGTACCCCACAAAAAGGGCTAAACTTTATGACAGACAGCTTTGTTATTGTACCTACATACAACGAGGCAGATAACCTTGATGATCTTATCTCCCAATTGTTGGCCTTGCCAGTGTCCGTTGGTGTGATTGTGGTGGACGATAACTCGCCAGATGGTACTGGCCAGCTGGCAGACCGCTGGGCGGCGGATAATCCTGGAAGGGTTTTGGTAGTTCATCGCCCAGGAAAAATGGGGCTGGGCACGGCGTATATCGCTGGTTTTAAGAAGGCACTAAGCATCGGAGCTAAACGCATCCTGACCATGGATGCCGATTTTTCCCACAATCCTCGCTATATTCCAGACATGATCGCCTTGAGCAAGCAAAAACACGTGGTGATTGGTTCACGCTATGTGCCGGGTGGCGGTCAGCGCAACTGCACCTGGAAGCGTGTGGTGCTGAGCAAGGGGGCCAACTTTGTGGCCCGGTCGCTGCTTGGTTTGCGCGCCAAAGATGCTACGGCAGGCTTCCGGCTGTACCGGCGGGAGGTGCTGGAGTCAATTCCGCTGGAGCGGATTTTCTCCAGCGGCTACTCGTTTTTGGTAGAGATGCTGTTTATGTGCCAGCGGCGCGGCTGGCAGGTTGGTGAAGTGCCGATTATTTTCGAAGATCGGCGCAAGGGAAAGACAAAAATTTCCCGTAATGAAGTGATCAAGGCGCAGTACACTCTGCTGCGCCTGTTTTTGCGCCGCCTGCGGGGCGGTGAGCCACGAAGACCAGAAGTCCCTATCTCCTCATCATGATTGACGTTCAGTGTAATTTATGTGGTGCAGATGATTATGTGGTGTGTTTTCCCGCTACTTTGCAGCCTCACGAAAGAATTGAAGTTGATGCGTTTTCCTGTACAAATCCGGGTTATGGCCACCATGCCCAAATTGTGCAGTGCCGTCGGTGTGGCCACGTTTATGCCAATCCTCGTTGGTCAGGTGATGAAATTTTAGAGGCGTACACGGCCGTTACCGACGAAACCTACGTGCAAGAGCGGGCCGGTCGCGAACTCACCTTCCAAAAACATTTGCGGGCGATGGAAAAACGGGTAGGGCAGGCCAACGGCCGTTCCCTCCTCGATGTTGGCGCGTACATTGGCGTGTTTGTGGAGACGGCATGCCAGGCCGGCTGGCAGGCGTGGGGCGTCGAGCCATCCGAGTGGGCCGCCAGCGTGGCGCAGCGGCAGGGGCTCAACGTCATTCACGGCACGCAGGACGCGCCAGAGCTAAACGGCAGGCAGTTTGACGTGGTGACGATGTGGGACGTGATTGAGCACGTCGCCGACCCTTCGGGCGAAATTGGCAAAGCGTACGGTTTGCTCAAGCCGGGCGGCTGGGTGGTGATCCACACCATGGACATCAGCAGCCTCATTGCCAGGCTGATGGGCGCGCGCTGGCCCTGGCTGATGGATATGCACATCCACTACTTCAGCCAGAAAACGCTGGGGAAAATGCTGGAGAAGAACGGCTTTGAAGTTGTCTGGTCTGGTGCGGAAGGGCGTTATTTGCGGCTGAACTATTTTGTCTCGCGGGTTGTGGCGTTGAATCGGCCGTTGGGCCGCCTGGCTGGTTGGGTGGTAAACGGCCTGCGGCTGGGGCATGTGGCCGTTCCCTTGAATTTTGGCGATTTATTTACAGTGTATGCCAGACGCCCGAGTTAATTGTGAATTGTGAATTGTGAATGGTTAATGACGCCATTCACCTTGTCACCCCGTCACCTTGTCACCTTGGCCAGGAAATGATCTCCTTCACAGCGTAATTTCTGCCGACAGAGTTTCTTAGTACCGTGTCTCACAGTGACTAAATTTGCCTTTCTGAATACGAAACGCTTGTTTTTGGCTCTGTTTGCTACTGCCCTCTTCACGATGGCGGTGCGCGAGACGCTGGACCCGGACATGTGGTGGCATCTGCGGACGGGGCAGTACATTCTGCAAAACGGTATCCCGGCGCAAGACGTGTTTACCTTCACCGTGCCGCAAAACGCCTGGGTGACACACGAATGGCTCTCCCAGCTGATCATGTGGTTGGTGTATCTGGCAGGCGGCTTGCCGGGCCTTATCCTCTTTTTTGCCGCGCTGATTGCCGTGACGTTTTGGCTGCTGTACCTGGCGTGTGCGGGACGGCCGTATCTCGCTGCCTTCACCGTCCTGTTAGCTGCCGTCACTTCCGCCATCGTTTGGGGAGCGCGCCCGCAGATATTCAACTTGCTGCTGACGGCCGTTTTCGTTCTCATCATTGAGCGGGTGAAAGATGGGCAGTGGCGCGTGCGCACGCTCTGGTGGCTGCCGCTGCTGACGCTGGTCTGGGCCAATTTGCACAGTGGTTACCTGCTCGGCGTGGTGCTGCTGGGCACCTACGCCGTGGGCGATGTGGTGCAGCGCTGGCTGGCTATGCCGACGGAGAGGACTTTGGAAGGAACGGCCGTCACTCACCTCTTTGGCGCCACTTTTGCCAGTTTCCTGGCCGCTGCCGTAAACCCCAGCGGCATCGAGCTGTGGATCTATCCCTTCCTCACCCTGGGCAGCGGCCCGATGCAGGCGTACATCCAGGAATGGCACTCGCCGGACTTTCACCAAACTTATTTCTGGCCCTTTGCCGCCATGCTGGCGCTGGGCGTGTTGGGCTGGGTTTTGCAAAAGGAACGTCCGACCATCACGGAACTGCTGCTCTTTTTGGGCACAGGTGCGGCCGGGCTGCTGTCTGCCCGGCACATCCCGCTGTTTGCCATCGTTGTGGCCCCGATTTTGGCGCGCAGCTGGTTGAATGTGTTGCCGGGCAGTCGTCTGGCAGTGGGTGAATCCCCTGAACAGCCCGCCAAACCAATTTTTGCTGTGCTAAACTGGCTGCTGCTGATGGTGGCGGTGGGAACGGCCGTCGTCTGGACAAGCACCAAAATCGACAACAACGAGGCGGCTATTGCGGCCCGCTACCCGGTGGCCGCCGTGGATTACCTGGCGGCATCCGGGCTGGACGAGGCGCGCGGCTACAACAGCTACAACTGGGGCGGCTACCTCATCTGGCGCGGTGTGCCCGTCTTTGTTGATGGCCGTGCCGACGTGTACGGCGATCCCTTCCTGCTGTACTACCGCCGCACGTTTGACGTGCGCCCTGGCTGGCAGGAACCGCTGGACGAGTACGACGTGGACTATGTGTTGATGGAAGCTGGATCGCCACTAACGGCCGTTCTCGCTGCCAGCCCCGATTGGACCGAGGTGTATGCAGACAACCTGGCCCAAATATTTATTCGTGCAAAGTGATGTGTGGAATTTTGACGCAAAGGACGCAAAGAGTTGAAACACGCAAAGAAAAATCCTTTGCTCCTTTTATCCCTTCGTGCCTTGGCGTCAAAAAATCAACCCGCCTCGATGGAAGCAACCGTGTCCCAACCATCCGCTAACTGGAGGCGTACCGACTGGCTGTGGCTGGCCTTGATAGGCCTGCTGTTTCAGGCTGTCTGGGCGGTGCAAATGCCCACGCCGACCTACATGGACGCCTACTACTACACCACCAACGGCCAGCGCCTGGCGGCTGGGGACGGCTTCACTGAGCTGGTCATCTGGCAGTATCTGGACGATCCGGTCGGGCTGCCCACGCCCAGCCACAGCTATTGGATGCCGCTGACTTCAATTTTGGCGGCCGTTGGCTACAGCCTGGGCGATGGCTTCCGGGCGGCCCAACTGCCGTTTTGGCTGCTGGCGGGTCTGCTGCCGCTGCTGGCCTACTGGATCAGCCTGCAATTTTTTAGCGAGCGGTGGAAGGTGTGGACGGCCGTTCTGCTCACCATTTCCGGCGGATTTTACACGCGCTTCCTCAACCAGCCGTCCACCTTTGTGCCTTTTGCCTGGGCGGGCGGGTTATGCCTGCTCTTTCTCGCCTTCACCCAGCAGCGCCCGGCCCTCAAGTGGTGGTTCCTGGCGGGCCTCACCGCGGGCCTGGCGCACCTCACCCGTGCCGACGGGGCGCTGCTGCTAGTCGTTGGCGGGTTCATCTGGCTGTGGGAGATTAGAGATTGGAGATTGGAGATTGGGAAGCGTTTGTCAATCTCCAATCTCCAATCTCCAATTTTCCTTTTAATTGGCTATTTACTGATCATGACGCCCTGGTTCACCCGCAATTGGCGCGTGTTTGGACGGCCGTTACCCACCAGCGGCATGCAAACCATCTTCCTGACCACGTACGACGATTTGTTTGCTTACGGCCGTTCCTTTGACCTGGCGCACTTTCTGGAGTGGGGTTGGGGCAATATTTTGCAGTCCAAACTGGATGGCTTGCTGCTGGCTGGTGGCACCTTTGTGGCCGTTTGCGGGCTGGTTTTTTTGACGCCGCTAATTATTTGGGGCTGGTGGAAATGGTGGCGTGATGAGGAGAAACGGCCGTACCTGCGCCCCCTGACCTGGTATGCCCTGCTGCTGTTTGCCACCATGAGCCTCGTTTTCACCCTGCCGGGTGGGCGGGGCGGCCTGCTGCACTCCTCCGTGGCCTTGTGGCCCTGGCTGATGGTGCTGGCCACTGCCGGGCTGGACTATGCAGTTGATTGGGCGGCAGCAAAGCTGCCCCATTGGGAACCGCACAAAGCGAAGCCCCGCTTTGCTGCGCTGTTTGTGGTGGTGGCCTTGGCCATCAGCGCTACCTTGTTTTATGCGCGGGCAGACAGCACACTGGAGGCAGAAGTGTATGCGGAAGTGGGCGAGATGCTGCCGGAAACGGCCGTCATCATGGCGGGCAATGCGCCGGGGGTTACCTATCACACCGGTCTGCCAGCGCTCAGCATTCCCAACGAGCCGCTGCCTGTACTGCAAGAAGCAGCGGCGCGCTACGGCGTGACCCACCTGCTGCTCGATAAGGATCATCCACAGCCGCTCGCCGAGCTGTATGCACAGCAGGCGGTGCCGCTGGGGTTTCAACTGCGGTTTGCCCGCGATGGGTACCAGCTCTACCAGCTTTCTTCAGCACCATAGGTAAGCACATGATACAAAATCGCCGCATTTGGGTTTTGCTGGCCGTTGTCATCGGGATGGCGCTCTTTTTGGGCCTGGCGGCCCACGATGGACTGGGTTTTCCGCTGGATGACGCGTGGATTCACCAAACGTATGCCCGGAACCTGGCGCGATACGGCCGTCTCGAATTCACCCCTGGACTGCCCAGTGCCGGTTCCACGGCGCCCCTCTGGACGCTGCTGCTGGCCTTGGGCTACCTGCTGCGTCTGCCCTACTTACTGTGGAGCAACCTGCTGGGTGGCCTCTCTTTGCTGTGGCTGGGCTGGAGCGGCATGCGCCTATGGCAGACGCTGTGGCCTGCACAGGCCAATCGAGCCTGGCTGGCTGGCGTGGTGCTGGTGCTTACCTGGCCGCTGCTCTGGGCTGCCGCCAGCGGCATGGAAACGATTTTTTTTGCGGCCGTGGGTTTGCAGCTGGCCGCCTGGTACGCTGAAATTGCTGCCACCAGTATCTTCTCTCGCCGTGATGCCATACGCCTGGGCTTGTTTGCCGGGCTGCTCATCCTTACCCGTCCGGATGGGTTGCTGCCGATGGTGCTCATCGCCGGGGGGATTTTCCTGCTGCCTGCCCCGTTGGTGCAGCGTTTTGCACGGGTGGTGCTGTTGGTGGGAACGGCCGTCCTGCCCCTTTTGCCTTATTTCTTCTTTAACTACTGGACCAGCGGCACCCTCTGGCCCAATACTCTGTATGCCAAGCAGGTGGAATACGCGGCGGCGTTGGCACGGCCGTTTTTGGGCCGATTTTTGCAGCTGCTTTACCTGAGTTTAGGCGGGGCTGCTTCTGGCTGGCAGGGTATTAGCAGTGCGCATTTATTGCTGCTGCCGGGGCTGCTGGTGGCTGCCTGGCAGGCGCTGCGGGCCGATTGGGCGCAGCGTCGGCTGCTCTTTTTGCTGCCGCTGATGTGGGCGGGTGGGCATGTCTTGCTCTATGCCTGGCGCTTGCCGGTGACGTTTCAACACGGCCGTTACCTCATTCCCATCATGCCTATTTGGGTAATTTATGGGCTGGCGGGGTGGGTCCTGGTACTGTTATTTAGTTCGTCAGAAAGTGACCGTACCTTGTGGCTAGGACAACAAGTGGCGCGCCTGTCTTTTACCATCTTAATGCTGTTTTTCTTGTTGCAAGGGGCTTTGGCTTTTGCAACAGATGTAGCCATCGTTGAAGGGGAAATGGTTACCGTGGCGGGGTGGTTGGCAAATAACACCCCGCCCGATACCCTGATTGCTTCACATGATATTGGTGCAATCGGATACTTCGCGGAACGGCCGTTGCTAGACCTGGCCGGATTGATTTCGCCTGAAGTGATCCCATTGCTCCAGAGTGAATCGGCATTGACGCAATACATCCTTAATAGTGAAGCGCAGTACTTGGTGACCGCACCGGGGTGGACCTACTCCCAAATTGCCAACCACCCCTCTACCATTCTGCGTTTTACGACCGATTTTGCTCTCACCCAAGCGCAGGGGCTCAACAACATGACAGTTTACGAGCTGAGGGTACCGTAGTCCTAGTACCTGTTTTGTTAAAACCTGTTATACTGATTTTGCTCTTGTAATTTCTCAACATCATCCATCCAATTTTCATGGTTCCATGATTTAAGTCAGTTAGCCCAAAATCTGCAGCGCAATTGATGGGCAGAAGTTCAGATTGCTGCAAATTGCCACTGGCAAGTTTAGCAGGTATGTGCAGGATAAAAATACAGAGCGAGGTAAAAATTGTGACAGAACAAACCGAATTACTTATTGTTGATGATCATCCCGTTTTCCGTCAGGGTCTGCGGGACGTGCTGGAAACGGATTCCCGCATCAAGGTAGTGGGTGAAGCGGCCGATGGTGAAGTTGCTATCGAAATGGCCTATGAGATCAATCCAGAAGTTATCCTGATGGACATTAACCTGCCCACCATCAATGGGTTGCAGGTGACCCGCAAAATCAAGGCGCAGCTGCCGGACGTAAAAGTGATCATGATCACCGGCTATGATGATGCCGAGCAGGTTTTCCACGCCATTCGTGCCGGTGCGTCGGCCTACTGTCCCAAAGACATCACCCCCGAAGCTTTGATCAACATCATCCACACCGTGCGCGACGGCAACTACTATGTTGAAGAGAAGACGATGTCGTACGATGAGTTGATGCATTGGGTGGAACAGCGAATCGGCCGTTTTAGCGGTCCCTTAATTAGTGATTCAGAAGATCTTTTCGTGCCGTTATCCCCCCGTGAAATGGAAATTCTAGAGCATGTGACTCGGGGCTTGAGCAATAAAGAAATTGCGTATAAACTAGGCATCAGTCATCAAACTGTTAAAAACCACATGACGGCTATTTTGCGCAAGCTGCGTGTAGATGACCGTACGCAGGCGGCCGTTTATGCGCTGCGGCATGGATGGGTTCGCCTGGAGGGCTCTCGATAACCCACTACTACAGATTGGCAAAAATCCTTTTCCCGTTATTGGTGATAGGTGCCAATCTGTTTAAGTATTGTGCGGCACATCTGCTAAATGGAAAAGGACTTACGCCGCGCAATACTAACCGAGGAAAATCAATACATGGTAAGCACATCTAGAATGGACAATGACTTTTCACTGGATTCTTTTTTGGAAGAGACACACAAAGACTACGAGCAAACCCAAAGAGATCTAAAAGAAATTGACATTCTCATTAAACAAAGTGCAGCAGAAGTTGAGCGCCTGGCCCAACGCAACTCCCAAGTCACCAGCTATACGCGCCAACTTCAAACCAACTTTGAGACGCTGCCGCGCGAAGACATCAAAGAAGCCTACGAAGCCCTAAACGATGTGCAGCAGCGTCTGTTTACCATGCGGGGCCAGCTGGAAAAGCTGCAAAGCGATCAGCGAAATCTTGAGCGCTTAGCTGATTTTCAGAGAAAAATCATTGAGTTAACCGGGGGTGGCGCTGCTTTGCCCAAAGCGGGGCGACGTGCTGGTGTAGAACAGCCGAACGTCATTCGGGTTATCCAAACGGAAGAGGCGGTGCGTCAGGGCCTGGTTCGCAAGATGCACGACAGTGTCGCTTCCTCTATCAGCAACTTCATCTTGCAGGCTGAAATTTGCCAGCGCTTTTTCGATGTCAATCCCGACCGCGCCCGAACCGAACTCAACGCACTTAAAAGCTCTGCTGGTGCCACCTTCAGCAATGTAAAGGATTTCATCTTTGATCTGCGCCCCATGATGCTGGACGATCTGGGGGTCATTCCCACGCTGCGCCGTTACGCTGAATCATTCCAGGAAAAAAACGGTGTGCCCGTGCCCGTTGCGGTTACCGGTGTGGAACGCCGCCTGGAAAGCCATATCGAGGTGACCGTTTTCCGCAACGTACAAGAGCTGCTGCAAAATGCGATGAACCATGCCCAGGCCAGCCAGATACAAGTTCATGTTGATATGGGGCAAGATCAGGTAACGGCCGTTGTCGAAGACAATGGCAGCGGCTTCAACGTAGACGATGCCCTCGGTGGCGGTAACAAAACGATTGGTTTAGCCACTCTCCGCGAAAGAACCGAAATGCTGGGCGGCGAACTAAATATACAAAGCAACCTTGGCCAGGGCACAAGAGTTGAGTTCATCATACCCATCTCCGACGAAGCAGGACTAAGCGGTCCTTTTTAATTCGCTTGACAAGCAATTGATATAACTGGTACCCTGGAACAGGTGATTCCGTAGTAATGCTAAGCGTAAGGTACTAGGACTACTATATTAATTGTCAGCAGTTAGCCAGTAGATTAAACAGAAAGCAAACAAAGTACCACACTCCTATTGTGAGAACATCAATAAAAGATTAAGCTAACAAGCGTAAATTTGTGATTTAATTTGCGATTGAATCTGTAAACTGTAAAGGAGGTTTCAACAGATGTTATTCTTACACCGTGAAGATGGTCAAGGCTTGGTAGAATATGCATTGGTATTGGTCCTTGTGGCTGTTGTTGTCATTGCTATTTTGACCCTGCTCGGCCCGCAAATTGGTAACGTATTTAGCCGTATCGTTGACGGTCTCGATGCCTAATCACAGGCAATATTCATTCTAAGACATATTCGTTGTTTGTTTTTTAGAGACCGGAGCCCTATCATTTGATAGGGCTCAATTTTTTATATTTACTCATTCATCTCCTGCGTTTTGTATTCCTGCTTCCCCTATTGACAATGTTATGGATCATAGTATGATGGTCTAAATCCCGTCTTTGGGGCATAATATTATGTAGATATAAACAATACCTTCTCCTTGATTCCTCGTTGTAAATACCTTTGGAGAAAGCGCGCAAGAAAAACTCTGTAAAAAGAAATACAGTTTAACAAGCGTAAGATAGATCACCTTTTGGATACATAATGGCAGGAAACATTCGCGTACTGATTGTAGATGATTTACCCGAGACACGGGAAAATGTTCGCAAACTTTTGCAGTTTGAATCGGACATAGAAGTAATTGGCCAGGCGGGTACAGGTGAAGAAGCTGTACAAATGGCCAAAGAACACCAGCCAGACATTATTTTGATGGACATCAATATGCCGGGCATTGACGGCATAGGTGCCAGCCAGCAAATCACAGAGTCGGTGCCCTCGGTGCAAATCATCATAATGTCTGTGCAGAGTGACCCTAACTACCTGCGCCGTGCCATGATGGCTGGGGCTCGTGACTTTTTAACGAAACCCTTTGGTGGTGATGAACTGGTTGCGGCCATTCGCCGGGTCCATGATAAACGTCCCACGGTAAGCGCCACACCAGCACGACAGGCACGGCAGGTAAGCAGCACCGTTCCCGTGGAACCAATGGCTTTGCCAGAGGGAAATGTCATCGCTGTTTACAGCCCCAAAGGAGGCGCCGGATGTACAACAACAGCTATCAACCTGGCTGTTGCGTTGGCTCGTAGAGGGAGAAGGACCATTTTGGTCGATGGCAGCCTGCAGTTTGGGGACGTTTCTGTGATGCTGAATATGAAGGCAATGACCAGCATTGCCGATTTAAGTGATCGCGGTAGTGAGTTGGATCAGGAGTTGATCAGCAGTATTTCTCAAGTTCATCGTAGCAACCTCAATGTGCTTCTCGCGCCACCCCGTCCAGAAATGGCTGATGTGGTTACTGAAGAGAACATTAAACAATTACTTGCGGTCTTGAAAGAATCTTTTGACTTTATTATCGTGGACACTACTTCTTACCTGAGTGAGAAGACGCTGGCAATTCTGGATCAGGCCGACAAAATCGTATTGATTGCGCAACAGAATTTATCTAGCCTGAAAAATGTAAGCCGGTTTTTTGATCTGGCTGAGAGTTTGGAATATGAAACCCAAAAGGTCTGGCTTGTTGTTAATCGGGCGAAAAGCAAGCAAGGTAAAGGTATTTCGGTCCATGACGTGGGTAAAGCTTTAAAACGGCCGATTTACGGCACAATTCCAGATGATGAGATTACGGTGACTGACGCTTCAAACCAGGGTGTACCCATGGTTATGGGAGAGCATCAGAAGAAGCCAATTAGTCTGGCCATTATAAAAATTGCGGATCAGATTGCCAAAGAATTAATGAATGGCAAATCGCCAGTGAGCAATAATAAAGCTGAGTCTGAAAAATCGAGCGGTTTGTTTGGCAGGCTTTTTAGTCGTCGCGAAAAGGCTGGAGGATAACTGTGTCACTCTTAAAACGTATCGAAAGAAATCAAGAGACAACAACCCAGGCAGAACCCTCAAAGCTGCAAGAGCTGCGAGTGAAACGTGCATCTCCGGCAGTAGGTTCGCGTGACGCCTATGTAGATTTGAAGAACCGGATTCAGCAGCGGCTCATTGCTGAACTGGATCCGAGTATGGACATTACACAAACGGCCGAAGTCCGCATGACGATCCAGGAAATGTTTGAATCCATGCTGGCTGAAGAAAGTATTGTTTTAACCCGCAATGAAAAACGCCGTTTGTTTGAAGCCATCGTGGCCGAAATTCTTGGGTTTGGTCCACTTGAGCAGTTTTTGCACATGGATGGCGTGACGGAAATCATGGTGAATGGTCCGAAAAACGTTTATATTGAACGAAGCGGGAAAATCCAGCGTGTGAATGTAACGTTTGAGGACAATGACCATTTGCTGCGCATCATTGACCGTATTGTGGCCCCCTTGGGCAGGCGTATCGATGAAGGGTCACCGATGGTGGATGCGCGTTTGCCAGATGGTTCTCGTGTAAATGCCGTTATTCCGCCAATATCTTTAAATGGCGCCACCCTCACCATTCGTATTTTCTCAAAGATTCCGTTTACTGTTGAGAATATCATTGAGTTTGGCAGCATCACGGTTGAGGCCGTTGAGTTCCTAAAAGCCTGCGTTATTGCCAAGCTAAACGTGATGATTTCCGGCGGTACGGGTTCTGGCAAGACCACGCTTTTGAATATCCTCTCTGGCTTCATTCCAGATGATGAGCGTATTGTGACGATTGAAAACGCGGCCGAATTGCAGCTGCGGCAGGATCACGTGGTGACCTTGGAATCACGCAACGCCAACGTAGAAGGGCGTGGCGCCGTCACTATCCAGGATTTGGTGATCAACTCCTTGCGTATGCGGCCTGACCGCATTATCGTTGGAGAGGTTCGTGGTGGTGAGGCGCTGGACATGTTGCAGGCGATGAACACGGGCCATGACGGCAGCCTGGCGACAGGCCATGCGAATGGGCCGCGCGATATGTTGGCCCGTTTGGAGACAATGGTGCTGATGGCCGGTATGGATTTGCCGCACCGGGCTATTCGTGAACAGATTGCCTCGGCCATTCACCTGGTGGTGCACCAGGACCGTATGCGGGATGGCTCGCGTAAGGTTACTTCTATCAGTGAAATTCAGGGTATGGAAGGTGATGTAATCACCACCTCTGAAATTTTCCGTTTTGAGCAGACAAACATAGAAAACGGCAAGGTAATCGGCCGTTTACGCCCGACTGGTTTGAGACCGAAGTTTATGTGGAAGATTCAGGAAGCCGGTATTATGCTGCCGCCTTCGATCTTTGGTATTGGTAGTCGTCGTCGTTAATTTGAACGATAGGGGTAAAGCCATAGGAGTGTGTTTATGCCTCCAATAGTAATTATCGCCGGTGCTCTGGCCATTTTGTTGATGCTAGGTGCAGGGATTGCTCTGGTAATGACAGGTGGTCAAAGGGCCGTTGACGAGCGCATGGAGCAGTTTGTGACCACAACGGTGGGGGTGGACCTGCCGGAGAGTGTAGACACAGCAGATGGCCCCGATATGGCGGATCGGTTGGACAAGGCATTGTCCCGCCGCAACATGTTTGAGTCCATAAAAGAACGGATCTCGCGAGCCGATGCCAAACTCCGTGTGAGTGAATACATCATTCTTGTCGTTATTTGTGGGGCTTTAGGGGGATTCCTGGGCTACGTTTTGCCGCAGCAGAATTCCTGGGTGCTGGGGATTGTAGGTATATTTCTTGGCCTTCGCGTTCCTCGTTTCTATGTTCGTACCATGGCCAAACGGCGCATGCAGGCATTTGACGGGCAGTTGAGCGATACCTTGAACCTGTGGGTAAACGCACTGCGCTCCGGTTACAGCGTTTTGCAGTCTATGGAAGCGATTGCCACTGAACTGCCAGCACCAGTTTCGGTGGAGTTTGAGCGGGTGGTCCAGGAAGTGCGGCTGGGTTTAAGTGTTGAACAGGCGTTGGCTAACATGTACCGGCGAGTACCCAGCGAAGATTTGGATTTGGTGATTACGGCCGTAAACATCCAGCGTGAAGTGGGTGGTAACCTGGCCGAAGTGTTGGACACCATCAGCTTTACCATTCGTGAGCGTGTTCGCATTAAGGGTGAGATTCGTACCCTGACGGCCCAAGGACGTGTTTCTGGCTGGATCATCAGCCTGCTGCCGATTGCCTTGGGCTTTGTGCTGTTTTTGATCAATCCTGAGTATGTTTCTGAATTGTGGGTGCGCGAAGAGCCATGGATATTCCCCCAGATCGTGCCTTGTGGCTGGGTGGTCATTGGCTTCAGCCTGGGAATGATTGGTGCTGGCGCCTACGCCATCAGCAAGATTGTGAATATTGAAGTGTAACGGCCGTTCACAAAGGGAGGAGAACACAAAACTATGACAATAACACCTATCATGTTACTAGTTATCGTGGTTGTTGCTCTGTTATTTATGGGCGGCAGTGTGCTGCTGCTGCGGCGCTCCGAAGAAGATCCCCTGGCCACTCGTATTGATGAGTTTGCGGCACGGGAAGAAATTGTCTCAATCGAAGATATTGAGCTTTCTTTGCCTTTCTCCGACCGTGTGTTTGTGCCGATGATTCGGCGTGTCAGCGAATTCTTGGTGCGGTATACGCCGCAAAAGACGTTGGAAAGCACTACCCGCTTACTAGAGCTCGCTGGCAATCCGCGTAACATGCGCGCTGCCGACTTTATTGTGGTGCGTGGTGTGTTCACCGTCTTCTTCGCGGCACTCGTCTTCTTGATGATGTCTCGTCTGGGCAGTGCCGAGTTAAACCGACGGCTGCTATACACCTTGGGCGCCGCTATTTTGGGCTGGTATTTGCCCTGGATGCTGCTGCGCTCTATGGTGGATCGACGCAAGGATGCCATTATCAAAAAGCTGCCCGATGCACTGGATCTGATGACCATTTGTGTGGATGCCGGGTTGACGTTTAACGCCGCCATGCAAAAAGTAGATGAAAAATGGGATGATCCGCTGGCCAACGAATTTGGCCGGGTTATCCATGAAATGCAGCTTGGTAAATCGCGTCGACAGTCACTACGTGATATGGCTGATCGCATGGATGTGCCCGATGTCACCAGCTTTATTGCGGCCGTTTTACAGGCTGACCAGCTCGGTGTGGGTATCGGTAAGATTTTGCGTATCCAGTCAGAGCAAATGCGTGTCCGGCGGCGGCAGCGGGCGGAGGAAAAAGCCCAGCAGGCGCCAGTAAAAATGTTGTTCCCGATGGTTTTCTTGATCTTCCCCTCCATCTTTGTCGTTTTGTTGGGGCCGGCAGGCTTTCAGGTATTGCGCAACGAATCCTTGGGCGGAATTACCGGCTAAACGCAGTTTCACCTGCGCAATATGTATGGCACCAGGCGCAGCCAAAGTAGGCTGACGCCTGATTTATTAACAGTTTTTCTCAGTAAAAGGTCAAGCAGTCTTTGGCTGAAAAGATTCACATGCCAGTCTTGACCTGGCGTAGTCGTGCTAGAGGGCTGGCAGATTCCCTCCTCAATTTTGTATTTCCACCTGTCTGTGGCGCTTGCAAAAAAGCCGGTTCATTACTGTGTGACACGTGCCATGCCCAACTGCAATGGGTACAGGCGCCACTTTGTGATCGCTGCGGGCGGCCGGTTGCCAAAGCCACAGATCGTTGTTCGGTCTGCCAGGAGCGGCCGTTACCCCTCCAACAAATTCGCGCCGCTGTCCTTTTTGCTGACCCCGTCTCTAAGCTGATCCACAACCTCAAGTACAACGGCGCTTTTGGCCTGGCCAAACCGTTGGGTCAAATGATGGTTGACGCTTGGGACAGGTGGCATATGCCGGTCGACCTGGTGCTGCCCATTCCGCTTCATGCAGAACGCGAGCGCAAGCGCGGCTACAACCAGTCGGCGCTGCTGGCGCATGCCTTTAGCCAGGAGGCCGCCTTGCCGTATGCTGAACACGCCTTGCACCGTACCCGTTTTACCACGCCGCAAGTGGGTTTAACGGCCGTTGAGCGCCTGGTTAATGTGCAAGATGCCTTTACCGCCGATGATTGGGTACAGGGCAGGCACGTTTTATTGATCGATGATGTGTGCACCACCGGGGCCACCATGGCGGCGGCCGCCAATGCTCTTTGCGCCGCTGGTGCCCGCGCTGTATCCGGGTATTGCGTCGCCCGTGCTGTTTAGCACAACTTACTGTGAGCAAACTTACTTTAGCAAATGCACCATTTCTCATATCATAGAGATGGGTAAACAACCAGAATTTCTTTTCTAACAAAAAGGGAGATTAGATGATGGAACTATCAGTTAACGGCCGTAACATGGAAGTCACCACTAGGTTGCGCAACTATGTGGAAAAGAAAACAGTAAAACTCGATAGATATATGCCCGATCTGGCTGAAGTACACGTAGACCTTTCTGAAACCAATGCCCGCAGTGCGGTGGAGCGCCAGGTGGCCCAAATCACCATTCGCGACAACCGGGGCACCATTCTCCGCGCTGAAGAGCGCAGCAACGATATGTTCGCCTCGATTGATGCTGTGGTAGATAAGCTGTACCGCCAAATCAGCCGCTACCGGGGCAAGCGGCGCAGCAAATGGCGGGGTGGCAGCGAGGGTGAAGAGCTGGTCATGGGCGAGCCCCTGCCCCTGGAGGAAGAGATTGCGGATTCAGACCAGCCCGGCATCGTGCGCACCAAGCGGTTTACCATGCGTCCAATGAGCCCGGAAGAAGCCGTGGATCAGATTGAACTGCTCGGTCACGATTTTTTTGTCTTCTTCAATGTCGATGCTCAGGCGGTGAACGTCCTCTACCGGCGGCGCGACAACAACTATGGTCTGCTCCAACCCGATCTTGACTAAGCGAACCTGATCAATTTCCCCGAAAGCAGCCCACCACGTTTTCGGGGAAATTGCTTTTTACCCGCAGAACCGGGTCAATCATCCTCCCGATACCAACCATGTCAGGACCCCACATTCTTGTTGTTTGTACTGCCAATATTTGCCGGTCGCCTGTGGCTGAGGCGCTGCTGCGCGAACAACTGCAGCGAGCTGGTTTGGTCGATTGGACCATCTCTTCGGCGGGCACCTGGGCCGCAGGGGGTCACCCGGCGTCCCAATTTTCGGTCATGTTGCTGGAGGAGCGCGGTCTGGACATTCAGGGGCATCGTTCCCAGCCGGTGACCGGGCTGCTGCTGGCGCAGTGCGACCTGGTGCTGTGTATGGAGACAGCTCACCAACAGGAACTGCAAGAGGCATTTCCGGCGCACCGCGATAAAATTTACACGCTGCGCCAAATTGTGGATGAACGTGGCAGCGTACCCGATCCGTATGGCGGTTCACGGCGGCAGTATGAGCGTATGGTGACGGAGCTGGATCAGTTAATAGAAGCAGGTTTTTCGCGCATCCAGAAGTTAGCGTGGGAAAATTATCAAAAACGAGGCGGAGATGGATCGAGCTGAACTGGTAAGTTATCTAGATAGCTATTTACGCATCGGCGAAATTAGCGATTATGGACCGCAAGGTTTGCAGGTGGAGACGGCCAACACCAGCGTGCAGCGTATTGCCCTGGCGGTGGACGTGTCACCGGTGATTATTGAAACGGCCGTCTCCTACCAGGCTGATATGCTCCTCGTGCATCACGGCATCCTGTGGCGGCAGGTGGAGCGCATCGCCGGGCCGCTGGGGGAACGTGTGCGCCAGATGATGGCCCACGGACTAAACCTGTATGCGGCGCACCTGGCGCTGGATGCCCATTCCGAAGTGGGCAACAATGCTGTGCTGGCCCAAATGTTTGGGGTTACCAATCTCCAATGGTGGTATTCGCCCACGAACGTGCCCATCGCCGTGGTTGGGGACGTGCCTGCTCAGCCCAGCCTGGACGACCTGGTGAACCGCATCAATAGCAAGTTGAACACCAGCGCCCACGTTTTACCTCATGGGCCGAAAACGGTGCAGCGGCTGGCCGTGCTCTCCGGCTTTGGCGCCGACAAGGTGGCCGAAGCCAAGGCCTTGGGCGCCGACACCTATTTGACGGGCGAAACGTCCCACGCCAACTACTGGGCCGCCTCTGATTTTGGCATGAACGTGATTTTTGCCGGGCATTACGCCACGGAGACTGTTGGCGTACAGGCGCTGGGCGCCCATCTCACCGAGAAATTCGGCGTGGCAACACGCTTTTTTGATTTTCCCACAAAAATGTAACGGGTGGCTGTGGTTAGGGGCCAGTTTTTGAACAACCAGCCACTAGCGACCAGCCACTACCCACTAACCGAGGAGAGTTCCTGTGACTGATAAAGCAATTGCCTGGATTGACGATGAGCTGGCCGCGTTAAAGTCGGCGGGCTTGTTTAATCGCATTCGCACCATTGAATCGCCCATGGATGGCCACGTGACGATTGACGGCCGTTCCCTGCTCAACTTCTGCGCCAACAACTACCTGGGTCTGGCCAACCATCCCCGGCTGCGGGCGGCCGTAAAGGAGGCCGTGGACCAATACGGCGTGGGGCCGGGCGCGGTGCGCACCATTGCCGGGACGATGTCGCTGCATATCGCCCTGGAAGAGAAGCTGGCCGCTTTTAAGCGGGCTGAGGCCTGCATCACCCTGCAAAGCGGTTTTACGGCCAATTTAGCCACGATTCCGGCCCTGGTGGGCAAGGGCGACATTATCTTTTCCGATGAGCTGAACCATGCCAGCATCATCGACGGGTCGCGGTTGAGCCGGGCCAACATTGTGCGTTATGCCCATAACGATGTGGCCGACCTGCGTCGCAAGATTGCCGAGACGTCCGAATACGGCCGTCGCCTCATCGTCACCGACGGCGTGTTTAGCATGGATGGCGACATTGCCCCGCTGGACAAAATTTGTGAGGTGGCCGAAGAGCACGACATTTTGCTGATGGTGGACGATGCCCACGGCGAGGGTGTGCTGGGTGAAGGCGGACGCGGCATTGTGGATCACTTTGGCCTGCACGGCCGGGTAGACATTGAAGTAGGCACCCTCAGCAAGGCGTTTGGCGTGATGGGCGGCCTGGTGGCCGGTAAACAACCGATCATCGACTGGCTGCGGCAGCGGGGACGGCCGTTCCTCTTTTCCAGCGCGCTTACTGTGCCGGATACGGCCGCTTGCCTGGCGGCGGTTGAACTGCTGCAAGAATCTACCGAGCTGGTAGATCGACTGTGGCGCAATGCCGCCCTCTTTAAACAAGAAATGCAAACGATGGGCTTCAACACCGGCGTTACCCAAACGCCCATCGTGCCTGTGATGCTGGGCGAAGCCACCCTGGCGCAAAAGTTCAGCCAGCGGTTGTTTGAGGAAGGTGTGTTTGCCATGGCGATTGGGTATCCCACCGTGCCGCAGGGCAAGGCGCGCATTCGCGTGATGAACTCAGCGGCGCACAGCCAGAGCGATTTGGAAGAAGCGTTGGATGTATTTGGCCGCGTGGGGCGAGAGTTAGGTGTAATTTAAGGGAGGGGGAGTAATTGGGTAATTAAGTAAATTGAGTAATTACCCAATTACCTAATTACCTTCTTTTATGCGTCGGTGCCGCGCAGCTTCAGGATGTGCAGAAATTTGTGGCGCAGATCGGGGAAGGTGAGCAGTTTTTGAAAGATGGAGGGGAAGCGCAGGCCGATATCTTCGCCCTTGCATGCCGAGTCGGCCACCTGGTCGAGCCAGTCGTAATCGGTGGGTACCAGGGTGACGCCATAGCCGCGTACCTGCTCCAGCAGCTCTAAGAAGGTATCACCAGCGTCTGGCCAGGCGTTTAGATTTTTTAACTGAGCCCGCAGCAGTTGAATGCTTTCATCGATAGTCGGGGCGTTGTTGGAGATTGAGGCCAACATGATTTGCTCCGATTCATATGGTTTGGCAGCTTGCCAATAACTAACTTCTGTAAAATGGCTCACCTGGTGGCTCCTGTCCAACCCATCTCTGTGGGCACAAAACTGATCTTGTAAATGAGAGCTGAACTGCTGCTGTTGTTTTGTTTATTGCTTAGCTCTCGGTTCCACAAGCCAGCCTGTCTACACTACTCACTAGAAAGAAAAACGGCCGTTTCCGGTCAACTACAATGAAGAAAAACGGCCGTCACAATGACACTATAACAAATTAAGGCCGGGGAGGTGGATAGGAATCCTGGGCTAGTGTTCCGCCAAACAAATAATGACGGATACAACTTCAAGGCGGAACACTTAAACTGAAGCAATTGCGCTAAAGCTATTCGTCAAGAGATGTTTGCTTCAGTACTAGTATGGGAGAATTTGCTTCAGCACTCATACCGTAAAGCTCTGGCCCAACTGCGGCACCACCGCTTGGGCAAACCCTTGCTCACGCTGTAATGCCTCGGCCAGCGCCAGCGACGCATCTTCCTCGCCGTGCACAATGAAGGTGTGGGACGGCCGTTGCTGCAGATGCCCCGTCCACTCCAGCAGCTCGCCCCGGTCGGCATGGGCACTTAAGCCGTTAATCGTCTCTACCTGGGCGCGCAGCTGGTACTCCTCGCCAAAAATGCGCACCCTGGGCTGTTTTTCCACAATGCGGCGGCCCAGCGTATGCGGCGCCTGCCAGCCCACAATCAGAATGGTGTTGCGCGGGTCCGCGATGTTGTTCTTCAGGTGGTGCAAGATGCGGCCCGCCTCGGCCATGCCGCTGGCGCTGATGATGATGGCCGGTTCGCGTAGAAAGTTAAGCTCTTTGGATTCGGCCGTGGAGCGCGTGTAGCGCATCATGTCGAAGCCAAACGGATCGCCGTTGTGGCCATCGGCCAGGAACTGGTGCAGCTCTTCATCGTATGCTTCCGGGTGAAGACGGTAAATGCCGGTAGCGTCCACCGCCAGCGGGCTGTCTACAAAGACGGGCAGGTGGGGCGGAATATCGCGGGCGGCCACCAGCTGGTGCAGCCGGTAGACCAGTTCCTGTGTCCGGCCTACGGCAAACGCAGGCACAATCAGCTTGCCGCCGCGCTGGTAGGTTTCCTTCACAATTTTTTCCAGCTTGTCGGTGGCTTCAATCTTGTCATCGTGGAAGCGGTTCCCGTAGGTGCTTTCGACGAGCAGCACATCAGCGCTGTCCAAAAAGGTGGGATCGCGCAGGATGGGGCGGTGGGGACGGCCCAAATCGCCGCTAAACACCAGCCGCACATCGCGCCCGGCGTCGCGATCTTCAATGTCCAGGGCCACAATGGCAGAGCCGAGGATGTGTCCCGCGTCGTAAAAGGTGAGGGTGATACCGGGGGCGAGTTTGTACGGCCGTTCATACCCGATGCCAATAAAGTTCTTCAAGCTCTCTACCGCGTCGGCCATGGTGTAGATTGGCGCCAGTGGGGGCAGCCCCTGGCGGTTCCGTTTCTTGTTGACGTACTCGATATCGTACTGCTGGATCTTGGCGCTGTCGCGCAGCATGATGGCGCATAAATCGCGCGTGGCGTAGGTGCACACAATGTCGCCGGTGAAGCCGCATTTTACCAGGTTGGGGATGTTGCCGCTGTGGTCAATGTGGGCATGGGAGAGCACCAGAATGTCAATTGCGGCTGCGTTGTAGGGCAAATTTTGGTTTCGCTCGTAACTTTCCTTGCGGGAACCCTGGTACAGGCCGCAGTCCAGCAAGATGTTTAAGCCGTTCACCGTCACCAAATGCTGCGAGCCGGTGACGGTACGCGCTGCACCATGAAACGTGATCTCCATGAATTTTCTCCTTCTTTCTGGTTAGCTTCTGCGCAAGACGGCCAGAATTTCCTGGCCATAGGTTTTGCCGCGCCAGGTGCCCACTTCCTCAATTTGTTGTAGTTCGGCTTCGGTTTGGGGGTTTTGCAGGGCAATGGCCCACAGGGCATCGCGGCTAATGATAACGTCGGACTCAACGCCGCGCTGGCTGGCGGTGTTTTTACGCCAGGTGTGCAGCTTATCGTACCGGTTCATGGCGGCTTCAGGCGGGCGCTGGCTGCGGGGTGGGTAAGGGGGATGTGACGCCGCCAGCCCTTCGGCGATGACGTTGAGCAGCTGACGGCCGTATCGCCGCGTTTGCCCTGCCGACATGCCGTACACATCACGCAGGGCAGACAGGGAAGTCGGGGATGCCTGGGCCAGCTCGATAAGCGTTCTGTCGTGGAAAATTTTGAAGAGCGGCTGGTTGCGCTGTTGGGCTTCCTGGTTGCGGTAGACGGCCAATGCTTTCAGTACGGCCTGCTGCTGGCGTGTCAGGTCAAATGCGCCGCTGATCGACCAGAAGTCATCGGGATCAAATTGATTGTTGCTGAGCTTAATCTGTGTCTGTTCGGCGAAGGTTTCGGCGGCTTCTTCCAGGCGGCCAGCCGCTTTAAGTTCCGCTGCCAGGTGATCGCGCAGCTGGAGCAGATGGTGAGTATCCAGTTGGGCATAGACGAGCTGTTCGGGGGACAACGGCCGTTTGCACCAGTTCGACTTCTGATACCGTTTGTCCAGGACGATGCCGTAAACCGCTTCCAACATGCTGGCCAGACCATACCGTTGGTAACCCAAGATGCGGGCGGCCCACATCGTGTCGAACAGATTTTGCAGCTGCCAGCCAAACTGCCGTTTGAGCAGGGTAAGATCATACTCGGCGGCGTGGAAAACCTTTTCTACCTCGGGGTTTTGCACAATGTCTCCCAGGCCGCTCAAATCGGTCACGCCCAACGGATCAACGATGTAATCTTGATGGGGAATCGTGATTTGGATCAGGCACACCTCTTCGCGGTAGGCATACATGCTGTTAGCTTCCAAATCGATGGCTAAACGAGGTTCCGCTTGTAACTTTTCTAAACAATAGCGCCAATCTGACTGCGTTGTAATAAGTTTATGAGGCGGTAATTTCACAAAGACGCTCCATCAATGGTGGTAAACATAAGCCTCATTATAGCATTTTGGTCAAGAGAGAGGCGTTTCGTGGGTAGTGCTTTCATACCATTCCCAGAAGCGGCGTACCCCTTCCTCTACCGAGATTTTGGGGTTGTAGCCCAGCAGACGACGCGCTTTGCTGATGTCGGCCTCGTTTTTGACGAAGTCGGCGGCCAGGCGTGGTTTGTGCACCACGTTGGCCGGGCGCCCCCCCAGCGTTTCGATGAGCGTGACAAAATTCTTGAGCAGCGTGGGTTCGCCGCGGCCCAGGTTGATGATTTCGTAACCCAAGGGTGTGTCCAGCGCGGCCACCACCCCGTCGGTGATGTCTTCGACGTAGGTCCAGTCACGGTACATTTGCCCACCATCGTACAGGGGAATCTCGGTGCCTTTGGCCACGCTTTCGGCCACCAGGTAAGCCATCATGTCGGGACGGCCGTTTGGCCCATAGACGGTGAAGAAGCGAACGGCCGTAAAGTTGACCCCAAACAAATGGTGATAGGCATAACCCAAAATCTCGGCCGCGCGCTTGGCTGCGGCGTAGGGCTGCAGCGGGCGATCACACGGGTCAGTTTCCACAAAGGGGATTTGCTTCGTGTTGCCATAGACAGAGGAAGTGGAGGCCATCACGAAGTTTTGCACGTTGCCGGCGGCGCGGGCCGCAGCGCGGGCGGCGTCTAGCAAATTTTGTGTGCCGTTGAGGTTGACCTCCACGTATAAATCAGGGTGGCGCACGGCGTTACGCACGCCAGCCATCGCCGCCAGGTGGCCAACGGCATCAAACTTTTCCGCGGCGAACAGGTCAAACATTGCCTGGCGCTGGCGAATGTCTTGCTCGATCATGCGGAAGTTGGGGTAGGTAGCCAGCCGTGCGGCATTGGCGCGCTTTTTGGCGGGGTCATAATAATCGTTAAAGTTATCCAGGCCGATGACAGTGTCGCCACGCCGGGCGAGCTTTTCGGCCAGACTGCTGCCGATGAATCCGGCTGCGCCGGTGACGAGTACCTTCATTGTGGATTAAACTCCTGATCTAAAGCGAGAGGGAGATCTCCCTCTCACTTTAGCCGCTTCCTGCCCTCAGAGAGGGACCGATTAGGATGGGGGTTAGATTTGCGACGGCCGTATATCCTGCACCATCAGCTGTAAATTTTTGTTGCCGCGCCATTCATTGACGCTGATGCTGTAAACCAGGTCGATGGTTTGTGGCAAATGGCTGGCCCACTCGCCCTGACGGAAGGCAATGGCGCCAATCTCACGGTAGCCGGTGGTGCTGTCTGCCGCCAGGGTCAGCTGCAAATGCGCCCCATCCTGGCCCACGCCGCGGTGATGCACCACCTCCACGCCCCGGCTCAGGAAAATCGGCTGTGGATTGGCTGCCCCAGTGGGTTCTAACTGCTGCAAATGTTCAAACAGCGCCCAATCGACATCATCCAGTTCAATTTCGGCATCGATGGTGAGCGTGGGCACCAGGTCCATATCGCGCAGCTTGCGCTCGGCGATGTCGGTGATGCGGCTTAAGAACTCCGGCAGATTTTCGTTGCGTACGGTGAAGCCAGCGGCCTGGGCATGACCACCGTGGCGCACCAGCAGGTCGGCCACTTCATCCAGCGCCTCGGTGATGTGAAACTTGTCGATGGAGCGGCAGGAGCCACGGCTCTCGTCTTCGCCCTGTTCCATGACGATGGCCGGGCGGTAATGTTTCTCGGCCAGGCGGCTGGCCACCAGCCCCACCACGCCGGAAACAAACGAGGTGTCGGCGGCGATGAGGATGGGGGCGTCTGGGGTGATCATGCCTTCGGCCAGCGCACTGAGTTCGGCGGTGAGCTGTTGGCGTTTGCGATTGAGCCGGTCCAGCTCATCGGCGTAGCGGTTGGCGTCGATGGGGTTGTTGGCGGCCAGCAGGCGGGCGGCGCTGTAGGCGTGGGCCAGGCGGCCCGCGGCGTTGATGCGCGGGCCGATGCCAAAGGCGATGGATTCGGCAGTGAGGCTGCCGGGTGTCAGGCGGGCGGCGCGGGCAATGGCGGCAATCCCGGCCCGCTTGGAGTTGTTGAGCGACTGCAACCCGTCAATGACCAGCTTGCGATTCTCCTTGAGCAGCGGCGCCAGGTCGGCCACGGTGCCAATGGCTACCAGGTCCAGCAGGTCACTTTCGTCGAAGGTGGCGCGGTTGGGGCGCGACAGTTTGAGCGCCTGGGCCAGCTTGTAGGCAATGCCCACACCGGCCAGCATGTCTTCGGGGTAGGCGGAGTCAGGGCGTTTGGGGTTGATAACGGCCGTTCCTGCGGGCATCACCGGCCCCAAACTGTGGTGGTCAGTGACGATCATGTCCAGGCCAAGCTGGTTGGCGTGTTCCACCTCAAAGACGGAGCGAATACCACAGTCGACGGTGATGACCAGGTCGGCGCCTTTGGTTTTTAGCTCGGTGAGGGCATCGACGTTGAGGCCGTACCCTTCGTCGACGCGATCGGGGATGTACGGCCGTATCAAATTCCGGTCCACCCCCAGGCCGCGCAGCGCCTGCGTCAGCAGCACCGTGCTCGTCACCCCGTCGGCATCAAAGTCACCATAGACGATGATCGTTTCTTCCTTATCAATCGCCTTTTCAATGCGGGCAACCGCCTTGTCCATGTCTGGCAGCAAAAACGGATCGGTCGAGTCCAGGTAATGCCCTTCTACAAAGGCCTGAATGTCGCCCGGTTTGATAATGCCCCGATTGTAGAGCACCTGGAGCATAACGCGGTGGATGTGGCCTAATTGTTGTTGCACGTGGGCGGGCACTTTGGGGGCAACCTGCCAGATATTTTTACGCAAAGTATTGGGTGAATTCATAATGCCAAATGGTAACACGGAGCGGGAACGCTTGCCAGCCAGGAAAGATTTTAGGCCATCAAGATCGCGTGAAAGATGGAGTGGGGGAAGGGTGACCGCTAAAATCCAGGTCTTGTCTACGGAGCAACCATCTGTTAGTGTATGGCTACTGAAGAGGTTGTTTGTTGGCTGGAAAGTTGTGCCAGGATACCGCCCGGTTGTGTGTTTGGCAGGCTCAAGCGGCGGCTGATCCTGGCATATGAAAGGAGAACCCGATGGAAACTGTTCGCACTGTCCGAGATTTGTTGAGAGGGCGCGAGCTGCAGCTCTATACCATTTCCCCGCAAGACACGGTTTTTGATGCCCTGCAAGAGATGGCCCGGCGCAATGTGGGGGCTCTGCCGGTAATGGAAGGGGATAACCTGGTAGGCATTTTTTCTGAGCGGGATTATGCGCGGAAGGTGATTTTACACGGCCGTTCCTCCAAAGAAATGGCTGTCAGCGAAATTATGAGCACTCGCGTGGCCTATGTTCGGCCCAACCAGACCATTGATGACTGCATGGCCCTCATGACGCGGCTCAGAATCCGCCACTTACCGGTGATAGATGAGGATAAAGTCACTGGCATGGTTTCGATGCGGGATGTGGTGGAAGACATCATCACGGAAAAGGATTTTATCATCGAGCAGCTGGTTAACTACATCCAGACTGAACGCAGCCCGGTACCACCGGTACGGCCGTAAGGCGCCAACCCCAATAACGACGCACCATGAGCCTTATCTACGAAGAACGGGTTTCGGATTCACCTTTTGTAGAAACGATTATGCACGGTCAAACGGTGAGTGATGGTTCGACGATCCGGCCCGCTGAGAGCGGCTGGCACATGGTTTTTGTCAGGCATAACCGCGATCCGCAGCCGCTGCTCGTGGGGCCGTGGACAACGGCAGGTGTTGCCTTCTGGGGAGCAGGCAGCGAGATTCTTTGGATCAGGTTTAAACTTGGCGTATTTATGCCCCATTTGCCGCCAAAAAAGTTTCTGGATACGGAAATAGCGCTGCCCGATGCCTCAAGCAAATCCTTCTGGTTAAACAGTTCTTCGTGGCAATTTCCCGACTACGACAACGTGGAAGCTTTTATTGACAGGCTCGTGCGGGAAGAGACGCTTGTGCAGGATCCCGTTGTAAGCGCTGCGGTGCAAGACCAACTACCGGAAAAGTCCTTACGCACGGTGCGGCACCGCTTCCGGCAGGCTACCGGGCTCACCCAGGGCCACATTCATCAACTCAAACGCGCCCAACAAACGGCCGAACTTTTGCATCAAGGCGTTTCCATCCTCGACGCCGTTTACGAAATGGGCTATTTCGATCAGCCGCATCTGACCCGAGCGCTAAAGCAGTACATTGGCAAGACGCCGAAGCAGTGGGTTGAAAATCCGCCCGCAGAAGCGCGACGGCTGGATGAAATTTTGTAGCTTGCCGTTTTATACAAGACAAAAACCTTTGGCCGAGAGTAAGCTATGAGTGAATTTGCTAATCAAAGCCAAAGGAGAAAAAATGTCACAAAAAACAAGCAAAGCTCGCACTGTTGTCGCCAACATTTCTTTATCCCTGGACGGAAGGGTAACAGGCCCAGGCGATGAGTATGACATGGGATGGATTGTTCCCCACGCAATCACAGACGGTGCGCGTGACCACATGGTCGACGTCACCTCTCCAGCCACAACTGTACTTTTGGGCAAGAAAAATTACATGGGTTTTGGGGGATATTGGCCGAACGTGGCCAATGACGAGTCTGCCGACCCGCGTGACCGCACCTTCGCACAGTGGCTTAATTCTGTAGAGAAGATTGTGTTCTCAGCCACGCTAACGGAACCCAGTTGGGAAAACTCGCGCATTGTGGATGCTGAACCCGAGAAAGTGGTTGCCGAGCTGCAGCAGCAAGTGGGCGGCGACATCATCGTGCTGGCCAGCGTCAGCGTAATCAAGCGTTTGCTCCAGGCAGATGCCTTGGATTGCCTGAGCATCACCTTATGCCCCGAGATAGCCGGAGGTGGCGCTCGCCTGTTTGAAGACGGTCTGCCTGCCTCATCCTGGACCTTGCGCCAAAGCAAGCCAACAGAGAGCGGCGCTCTGTGTCTGCTCTACGACCGGGTCTGAGAAGAGTAATAACTACGCTCACCTGGCGAAGGGGTTTCAATTTGTTTGGATATGTCAACTTTAGAATTTATCCCGCTTGATGAAGATGGTTTTTCTGTGCTCAGGTCTTGGTTTAGTGATGAAGAGCTTCAAAAAAGGCTTGAGTATCCAACGCGTCTCTGGTTTGATTACGTCTGCAATAAGGCAAATGTTTACGCCTGGCTGATCAATGAGGGTGATTTCCCCGTGGGACATCTACAGGTTGACATCCAAACTGACGGGACAGCGTACATTGGCTTCTACGTTAACCCAGAATTGCGCAAACAGGGCTACGGGAGACGTATCCTCAACGCTTTAATAACGCGTTCGGAGGTGAGTACCGTTAGGAAGTTTATCGCAATGGCGGAAGTGGATAATCTAGCCAGCCAGCGCTGTCTTCAGTCCGCTGGTTTTTTGCTAGAAGGGCCGCCTGACGCCGAGGGTTTCCTTTCCTTGGTGCACGACCCTCAGCAGATGAAGGTAGTGTAACGGCCGTTACCGCTGCGTGCGATGCCTGGTTATAAATGCCAGCAAAAACGGCAGTCCAAAAACAAAAGGGATACCGATGAGGTGGGCCGCCAGCTGGCTGCCGCCGAGGGAATAAACACGCAGGTGGCCATAGATGAGCACGGAAAGCTGGACGGTGAGTAAAAACCACAGCCCCACGCGCAGGCGATACGGCAGCGACGCTTCGCCATTGTCTTCCAGCAGCAGCCAGGGGAAGGGCCAGGTGCTGTACCACAGGCGGAAGCTGAGCGCCTGCAAACTGTAGGCAAAAAGGGTATCGGCAGCGGCGCGCAGGGGGGAACGGCCGTTCCGCCACCCCAACCACAACAACCACAAAAACAACAACCCAAACGGCACCCTAAATAAGTTCGCCATGAACCCAACAAATTCCGGTGTGATCGGCTGCCCCCGTTCGCCAGATGCCAGCAGCGCCAGCGTGGCCGCAGAGAAGCCGGGGATGTCAGACGCCTCCCGCAGCAGCCGCAGCGCCAGGTCTACGGGTGAGCCAAACGGCAGGAAGCTGAGCCAAACGGCCGTTCCGCCCCAAATTACCCCCCAGCCAAACACCCGCAAACGGGCAGCGTTATTTTCCAGCTCGCGCCAGATGGCCAGGGCAAAAAATGAGAGGGGCAGCAGGGCAATCGGCTTCACAAGGGCGGCCAGCAGCAGGAAAAAGAGGGTGAGCGACGGCCGTTTCTGCCGCCAAAACCAGACCGCCACCAGCTGCCACACCATCATCAGCACGTCGTTGTGACCATCCACCACAAACATCAGCAGCAGGGCGGGGTTCCACAGCCAGAGCAGCGTGGTGCTGCGCTGCCGGGTGGGCGCGGCGCTGGCCAGCACGCGCCAGATCAGCCAGCCGCAGGCCAGGTGGGCCATCAGTCCCACCAGCTTAAACGAAAGCAGCCCGGCCAGCAGGTTGTCTTGGGTGATGCCGGTGATGCCCCCCGCCAGCAGCTCCCACAGCGGGCCGTAGGGCGAGGTGGCGTCTTCCCATTCACCCGCCAGCGGCAGAAAGGGATCGTCGGCAAAGGTATCGGGCGGGGTGTCGTAGGGGTTTTTGTCGTAGATGCTGGTGATGCGCCCGCGAATGACGTAGCGGAACAGGTCGTTGGCGTTGATGGGGTAGGTTTGCAGCAGAGGGATGGCGAAGAGAACGGCCGTCCCCAGCAAAAAGCTAAGCGACGGCACCGCCCGACCCCGGTCCACCAGCCGAAACGCCAGCCAGTACAGGCCAAACAGCGCCAGCAGCAGCAGGGCGTAGCTCAGCCCGGCCAGCAGCGAAGGGGCAAAGCTGCGCACGTCTTGCAGGGGAAGCGTGTTGAAATACGGCCGTAACGGAAACCACCACCCAAAAACGAGGTAGCCACCCAGCAAGATCAGCGCCAGGAGCGTTAAGTTGTTTGGCAATTTAGGGGAAATTCGCGATGGTACAGTCACAATTTGGTAATCAGTAGGTCAGTTATCGGTAATCGGTTAAAGCTCTGAATTATAGACCGTTTTACTGAACACCGAACACCGTTCACCGATTACCGTTCACCGAAAACCGTCTCAGGCCGTTACGTGACTGCCATATTTGTCCAGCGGCACCACCAAGGTTACCGAGGTGCCGTGGCCGGGGGTGGAATCAAGCCGCAGGGAGCCATCGATGCGGTCGGCGCGCTCGCGCATGTTGACCATGCCCAGGCTGCCGCGTGAGCTGTAGTCGTGGTTGACTGCCTGCACATCAAAGCCGACCCCGTTGTCCTGCACCAGGGCCACAAACAGGTTGTCTTCTTGCCAGAAGCGGACCTGGATTTGGGTAGCCTTGGAATATTTACGGGCGTTGCCCAGTGCCTCTTCGACGATGGAGAAGACGACGCTTTGCGCCTGCTCGTTGAGCAGTTCGCCCTTGTCGCCGCCCACCAGGCGAATGTTCAGGCCATCGGTTTCTTTGATGCGGGCGATGACCGTTTCGACGGCCGCAGCCAGGCCTTGTGTTTCCAGGACCAACGGCCGTAACGTAAACAACATGCCGCGAATCTCTTTGGAGGTTTGTTTGGCCAGCTCTTCCACTTTTTCTAGCTCGCCCAGTGCCTGTTCCGGGTCGCGGGAGAGCAGGGAGCGGATGAAGTTGATGCGCATGGCGATGGCGGCAATGGTTTGCGTGGGGCCGTCGTGCAGGTCGCGGGCCAGCTCTTTACGCGCTTCTTCGTCGGCTTCGATGATGCGCTGCTTTTCGGCTTCCAGCCGCTGGTAGAGCTGGGCGTTTTGCAGGGCAATCACGGCCTGGTCGGCCACGCCGTTGAACAGCTCAAAGTGTTCTTTGTCGAATTTTACGGCCGTATCCGAGCCAATCACAATAGCGCCAAAAATCTGGAAGCCAGCCCGCAGGGGAATGCAAGCGGCCGTCAGGCAGTTGTGGAAGGCTACAAACTGGCGCAGCTCGGGGTCTTGCCGGGGATGATCAGTGGTGACCGGTTCGGCCTGGGTCAGCGCCGCACCGACAATGCCGCGTTTGCCATACAGCTGTTTTTCGATGTCCACAGGGGTAAAGCGGCGTGTAGCCACCGGAATCAGATCGTCCCCATTGAACAAAAAGACCGCCCCCACCAGCGATTGGCGCGGAATGCCCATCTCTTCAATGGCCAGGCTGCACACGTCCAGCGCTTCTTCTACCACCCGCTCAAAACTCAGCGTAGCCCGCATCACCGAGGCCATGGATTGCAGTGATTTGGCGCGATTGTTGGCCGCGCGCAGCTGATGCAGCTCAGCGCCAACGAGCTGAGTGGTGGTCGTTTGCACTTTGTCCGCATACCGGTCCACCAGGGCATACACAACAACAAGCACGATGATCAAGGTAAAGGCAGCTATGGCCATACCCGGCAGCCAGTCCACCAGGTTGCTTTCCAGAAAGGAGTAGACGGCAAAAAAGATGACTAACATCACCACGATTGCCAGGATAAAAATGCCTGAAACAAACAAGTTTAGACGCTGAAATTCCTTTTTGATTTTTGCTGCCAGGTTTTTACTCATTTGAGAATTTGAAATCAGTTTGTGTTGGCTCAATTTGCAAAGGGTCTTTTACCGATTAGTAGGTTGGGTTTGCTGTTACTTCAATTGAGCGATCCCAATTATACTAGACAGATCAAAAATAACGATAGCATAAAAAGTGTAAAATCCTGGACTGATGGTACTATGATTTCTTTTTATGCGTGGTAATTTTAATCCACCGGTCACAAATTTAGCTGGCCGCCAGGGCACGGGCAATCATGGCCGCCACGTACCCGTTATTACGCAGGAGCGCGACGTTGGCTTGCAGGCTACGGCCGTTTGTCAGTTCCACCACGCGGCGCAGCAGCCAGGGAGTCGAGGCCGGACCATGCACGCCTTGCGCGTCGGCTTCCGCCGTGGCCTGGGTGATGGCCGCTTCAACCATGTCCGGGTCGCAGGCGTCGGCCTCTGGCACAGGTACGGTAACCAGGATGCCGTTTTGCAGCCCCAGCGCCTGGTGCGCCTGCATTATCTGCGCCACGGCGTCTGGCGTGTCCAGCCGGATATCGACGGGCAGGCCGCTGCTGCGGGCAAAAAAGGCGGGCAGCTCGTCCGTGCCGTAGCCGATGATGGGCACGCCGTGGGTTTCCAGCACCTCGCGAGTTGCGGGCAAATCCAGGATCGACTTGGCGCCGCTGCTGACCACCGTGACGGGCGTTTGCCCCAGCTCCAGCAGGTCGGCGCTGATGTCAAACGGGTGGCCGCGGTGCACGCCGCCGATGCCCCCAGTGGCAAACAGGCGAATGCCCGCCTGGTGAGCCAGAATCATGGTCCCAGCGACGGTGGTGGCGCCATCTTCCTGCCCCCCAATGGCCAGGGGAATATCGCGGCGGCTGCACTTGCGTACGGCCGTTCCCGCCAGCTGCCCCAAATACTCCAGCTCATCGTCAGTCAGCCCCACATGCACCTTGCCCTTGATGATGGCGATGGTGGCCGGTACCGCGCCGCCTTCACGGACGGAGGTTTGCATTTTGACGGCCGTTTGTACATTATCCGGGTAAGGTAGGCCGTGGGTAATCACCGTGCTTTCCAGGGCGACGACAGGCTTGTTTTCGGCCAGCGCTGCTGCTACTTCAGGGTGGAACTGCAAAAAATTACGCATTGATCATCCTCGTTAATTCATGGTATCTTATGTGAGAGGGTGTGGTCGGTAGAATAAGTTCCACTGCGAATCAAATTACCAACAATCCCAACATAGTGAACCTGTACAAGCTTGAACGGCCGTTATTCTAACAACATATCTGTTGTATGGCCGTAATTTAGCGCCTACTATGGGACTTTATGAACGAAGTTATGGATCCCAATGCTTCTGTGGCCAGGCAGCGCTTTGAACAAGCGCGGCGGCGGGCTGCTCTCTCTCAGGTCTCGGCCCGGCTTACTGGTGAGGATATTCAACTGCTGCCGTTTGAAGCGATTCGCACGCAGCTGCAGCAGCAGAACCCCTATTATCGCGGTGTCGTCGAAGTGCCCCTGGATGCCATTGTGGGCAGCGTAGGCCGCTACAAAACCTTTACCCGCAAATTTTTGCCCCTCACGGACAGTGTCAAGGATCGGTGGGTGGCGGTGGATGCCCTGGCGGCAAGGCGGGGCTGGCCGCCGGTGGAACTGTACCAGGTGGGCAATGTCTACTTTGTGAAAGATGGCAATCATCGTGTCTCGGTGGCCCGTCAGCTGGAGCTGAACTCTATTGAGGCTCACGTGCTGGCCTACCCGGTGGATGTCACCATTGACCCCAAAGACAACCTCGATCACATATTCATCCAACTGGGTGAGCAAAGTTTCATGGCCAGTACCAGGCTGGCCGATCGTTATCCCGATCACCAGATTCGTTTTACATCGCCGGGGCGTTACACCGAGCTGATGGCCCAAATTCACGGCCTGCGTCAGGTCTTGGCGCAGATTGATGGGGAGATGCTGGATTGGGAAACGGCCGTTGACGCCTGGTACGAAATGGTTTACCTGCCAACCGTGCAAATCATTCAAGATTCTACCCTGCTGCACGATTTTCCCGGCCGTACCGAGGCCGACCTCTTTGCCTGGCTGTCGCAGCACCGCGAGCGGCTGGAAGAGCGATATGGCACCTGCAAGAAGCTGGCCGAGCTGGCCCAGTTGTTGGCTGATGAATACCGGGAACCGGCACTGCCCCGGCTCACCCGACAGGTGCGCCGTTTGCTGGGAGTGGCCGGCGAGCCGCCCAGTCTGCCCGCTATTGAAGAAGTTCTTGGTTCTGATCTGGCGCCTGGAGAGGATGGACCTGCCGCATCAGATGAATAATTTGTTCCAGGCAAATCACGGAAACTTGGCCGATCCTGCTTGATTCTGTGATTTGCACAGCATGAGGAGTGAAAACGATGCTTAAGAAAAATTTCGTAAAGTCAGGGGATGCTTGCCGGGTAACGTTTAAGCTGCCCGCCGAGGTCAAGGCCGAAACCGTGCACCTGTGCGGTGATTTCAACAACTGGAATCCTACCAGTCACCCCATGAAACAACTGAAGGATGGCAGCTTTAGCGTGACCATCTCGCTCGACGCGGGGCAGTCTTATCGATTCCGCTATTTGCTGGACAGTGAGCGTTGGGAAAACGATTGGGACGCTGACGCCTACGTGGCCAACCAGTACGGCACGGAGGATTCGCTGTTGAATTTGTAGAACGGCCGTTTTGCCTCCATCGTTGTAAGTGAATAGGCGCTGCCCCAGGGTGGCGCTTTTTTGTGCGTGGTGGGGTGAAATTTAAGTGAGAATTCGGGAGGAAGGCGGCGGTCGAGTTGGCATCATTCAGGCGCTGGGTATAATCGCCCGAGTAATCTTAACCTGATAAGAGATAATGGCACTTTCGGAGTTCGCGGTGTGAGGCGTCATTCGGAATGACGCACATTTCACGTTTTACGCATCACTCACGAGTTGATCACTTGAATTCCCAAAGCGCCGAGATATTTTATGAAACGACACCTCTTTTTGCTGCTTTTACTTCCGCTCATTTTTCTGTTGGCCTGCCAGAATGAGGAGCCGCTGCCCACGGTGGTCCCCGCAGCCAGCCAGACCACCGAGGATGGCCTGGCCCCACCCGTGGTGAGCGACGAACCGATTGTGCTGCCCACGGAAACGGCCGTTGCCATCCCCCCCACGCCCGATGAACCCCTGGCGGCCCGCGTCAACAATGAGCCGCTCACCCTGGCCACTTTTGAAGCCGAACTGGCCCGCTACCAGCAGGCCCAGGCCGAACTGGGCACGACCGGGGATGCCGATTTTGGCCGGGTGGTGCTGGATGCCCTCATCGAGCAGGTGCTCATCCGGCAGGCGGCGGCCGCGCAGGGCATCATAGTGACCGACGAGATGGTTGATCAGAAGATGGCCGAGCTGGAATCAGCAGCCAAGAGTGCGGAGAACTTTGCCGCCTGGCTGGAGGCCAACCGCTACACCGAGGCGGAGTTCCGCACCGCCGTGGCCGATGGCCTGATTCAAGAACAGATGGTAAACATCGTCACCGCTGAGGTTCCCTTTGCCGCCGAGCAGGTTCATGCCCGCTACATTCAGGTGGACGACGCTACGCTGGCCAACACCTTGCTGGCCCAGATCCAAAACGGCGATGACTTTGCCACGCTGGCCCAAATCCATTCGCTGGACCGCGTTACGGGAGAAAATGGCGGTGACCTGGACTTTTTTGCCCAGGGGACGCTGCTGGTGCCGGAAGTGGAAGCGGCCGCTTTCGCCCTTACCGAGCCGGGCGCGGTGAGTGAGGTAGTTATGGCCGTCAACCGCGAAGGCAATCCGGTTTATTACATCGTGCAGTTGATTGAGCGGGATGCGGAACGGCCGTTAGACGCCCTGGCACGCTCCGTTTTGCTGCAGCAAGAATTTGAAGCGTGGCTGGACGAACTGTGGCAAACTGCTACGATTGAACGGTTGGTGGAAAGCGGCTCATAACGTTCGGGGTTCACGGGCAGCATGGCAACAAGACGGACGCAAAAAACCGGGTGTATGGGCAGATTGATGAGCGTGGCGGCGGCTTTGCTGCTGCTGCTTTCCGTGGTGGTGGTGGCCGGCATGACGCTCTTTTTTGTGGCGCCGGAGCGGCTGCCCCAGTTCACCTTCTGGCAGGAACTGCCGCCGCTGCCTACCCTGGCGCCCCTGGCCATTGGCCAGGAAGACGCCCTGCCCACCCTGGTAGGCGCCTTGGAACTGCCGACGCTCACCCCTACCTTTGCTGGCTCTCCGCTGGCCCCCACCTGGACGCCCCTGCCGACCCAGGCGACGCCCACGCCCCTGCCGGTGAGCACGCTCAAGCCCACGCTCACGCCATCACCGTTGCCAATATTCCCCACAAAAACGCCTACGCCAACGTATACGCCAACCAGCACCAACACGCCCACGGCCACCCCGCCGGGGCCGACCGCTACGCCTACAGCAACACTTTCGGCGTACCCGTTCACCAAAACGGATAACAGCCCGTTTTATTTGCAAAACCACGCCAACAATGCGGGCTGCGGCTGGCTGGGTATTGCCGGAGAAGTGCTGGACCTTAACCGGAACCCGGTGCCGATTGACAGTTACCGGGTGCATGTGTGGGGCAGCGGCATTGATGAGCGTGTGGTGGTGGGTGGCGCGCCCAGCTACGGTCCATCTGGCTGGGAACAGTTTGTCTTCGATTCGCCGGTGATGCGTGATTACAACGTGCAGCTAGAGTCGCCGAATGGCACGGCCGTTTCCCAAATCTACCGCGTCCAAACCCGCCCCAACTGCAACGAAAACTTGTTGCAAATTAACTTTGTGCAGAACCACTAATTTTCGTTCAGGCGCAAGGTGTACTCCGCCGCCTCGCCGTAAAACTCCTTTACCACGATGCGCCAGGTGCCGTCGCTCATAATCGGGTAGGCGTTAATCTGTTCCGGTTCGCCAGCCTGCGCTGCATCCACCGACAGCACCTGGTTGCCCGCCGGGTCATACAGCAGCAGCACCAGATCGGCATTGCTGTCTGAGGGGATAAGTTCTATATCAACAAAATCTCCATCTTCCGCGGCAAAAAACCACCCAACTGATTGGTTTGGCTGCAAGGTGCGAATCTCTTCAGCACCATAAGCAAGCGTGCCTGCCTCGTCGGGGCCGACGACTTCGTTGGCCCGCAGGCTTATCTCATAGCGGCCAGACTCGCCAAAAAAGTCTCGCACCAGAATGATGTACTGCCCGTCGCTGGGCAGCACATATTCGATTGTTTCCGGTTCGCCGGTTAAAAAGGCATCTTGTTCGGCCAGCCGGTTGATGTTGCCGTCCAGCAGCCAGATGTCAAGGTCCAGATTGCCTGCCAGGGGAACGGCCGTAATAAACAACTCGTCCCCCGCACGCCCGGCAAAAAACCAGGCATGGGCTTCGTTTTCCCGCAGCGTTTCCTGCGCCACCTGGCCAAAAATGAGATCGCCTGCGTCATAGAAGTTGGTGGTGCTGTTGCCGCCCTCGTCCAGCGACAGTGAGTAGCTGCCGCCTTCACCGGCAAAGCTGCGCACCAGGATGGAGTATTCGCCAGTGAGCGGCAGTTCCAGTCCGGTCACTACCTCGGCATCCCCGCTGAACCCTTCATCTAACGCGGCCAGGCGGCTGCCGTCTGGCCCGTAAATGTCCAGAATAGCGTCGAACTGCCGAGCCGGCGTGAGGACCACGCTGACCAGATCACCGGCATTGCCGTTAAATTTCCACACGTGCTGGGCGCCGCGGGTCAGGCTGCCCTGGATTGTCTGGCCCGGTGACAGTCGTCCGCCGCCGCCAAAGAGCGGTTCTTCGGTAAGCACCAGGCTGAGCGTGTAGCCGCCTGAGCTGCCAAAAAACTCGCTAACTTCTACCACATACAGCCCGCTGTCTTTAAGCAGGTTGTCGATCATGATCTCTGTGTCCCCGGCATAACCGTTATCGATGCGGGTGACGGTCTGCCCGGTGGGGCTGACCAGCGAGAGGATGAGATCGATGTCCTTGTTGTCTGGGCTGAGGGTGAGGTTTGCGTAACGAGGGCCTGGCAGACTAAACGTCCAGACGTCCTTGATGTTGGCCTCCAGGCTGCCATTCACCAGGTCCTGCTGCCCCAGGCTGCCGCGCACGTTAGCCGAACCGTCCTGAATGACAATTTCGGCGTAGATGTCGTGCAGCAGGATGCTGCTGGCCATTTTTTCAAAGGTGCCAACGTATTGGTTCCACTGGTTGGTGGTGGCGCTCATTATAAAAAGAGCCTGCGTCTGCTGGCTGATGGCGCCTGCCAAAGTGGTAGTGAACAGATAAAGACGCGACCGCATCGTTTCGCCGGATGTGTTGAAGAGTAGGGGCGCACCTTCCAGATCGATGTAGGAACCAGTGACCCGGCTGCCCGTGCCGGTCGAGACGGTGATGGGGGCGGCTTCGCTGATAGGGGTACGGCCGTTTGCCAGATCATTGGCCAGCCGGGTAAGGGTTGCCTGTGGGGTGTTGGGCGGCAGGTCCAGGTGAGCAATCAGGCCCGCCACGTAGGCGCCGTCGCCAATGGCTTTGCTGCCCAGGAGGCTGTCGCCGGTGCGCGTGGAGTTGGCCAGGAGCATCACCGTGATGCCGAGTTCGTTGGCGGTAACGGCCGTATCCACCCGTCCAGATAAATTAATCCAGTCCGGCGGCGCAAAAAGCTGCAAACCGGTGGCCGGATTGCCAATCTGCTGCCAGCCAGCAAAGGCAGGGGAGGTTGGCGCGGCGGTTGGGGCGGGTGGAGGCGCAACGGTAACCAGCGATTTGGTTGGAATGGACAGCGTTGCCGGTTGGTTTGCCTCGATCGGCAAATCGGTGGGGGAAGGGGCAAACTCCGCCGTCATGAGGTCCTTTTCATCTTCGCTGATCGGTTTACAGGCAGCCACAACTACGATCATCAAACCGATCAGCAAGCAGGACCAGCTAGGTTTTCGCATGGACAGTCCTCCTGTTCTCTCCTCTCACAAGAGGCCGCCGAAAGTTTGCCCGGCAGGCACTCTCGTTCTGGCTTGCAACATACCAAAGCCGCAGGTAAGCAAGCAGGCTGGCCATTATCTTCAGCCCCGGCTGAAGCGGCCAGAAGGTATGGAACACGGCGGTACGGGTGAAGAGACTCATCTGAGACGGTAGGCCAGCCTCAGAACGGCCGCAGCAGTCAGCCCATACGGAAAAGCGTGCTGCTGGTCGTGTTTATGAGTTGGGCACTCTCCAATCGTTGCCGATGATGATCAGGATATCGTAGTCGCCGTCGGGATTTGTGCCGCTGCTGACGTTAAGGGGTGGAACATGCATCAACTGCATCAGGTAGCGGCTGGTGTTGGGGTATGATCCATAGGTGATAACTTGAGAGGTGAGGTAGGTCGAGGCATCGGCGTTGCCAACTTCGGTGACGTTGATGCCAAACGATTCCAGATATTCCTGCGTGGAGGCGGCCAGGCCAAATTCGGCCGTACCGTTGTAGACGGCTACCCGAGCATTTTCGGCGGCCATCAGGGCAGGAAGATTTTCGATAACCGGCGTGGGAATAGCCGGGGGGGCAAACAACTGGTCTCTGAGCTGGCGAATATTTTCGCGCACAGGGACCAACACCTGACGGCCGTCTGGGGTTGTTTCATTGTAGACGTAGTTGAAATCGAGAACGGCCGTGCGAATACTTTCCCGCGGAATATCTTGCGCCAACAAGGCCAGCTGAATGGCCTCGTCCAGCGTCATATTTGTCCGCACATTTTCCTGGGACGTCTGCCACAGCTGCGGTGCCTGGGCAATCAACTGGGGGATGCGGTTCAGATCAAAAATCTTCTGCCGCACTGCCAGGATAACCGCCTGCTGTCGCCCCGCCCGGTCGACATCACCACCAAAGGTGGCGCGTGTCCGCGCATATTTCAGCGCTGCCTCACCATCTAAATGTTGTTCGCCTGCTTCAATAGAAAAAGGATCATAACCATAACACTCGTCGGGGTAGTTGGGGTCGTCAATTGCTTCAGGGACATCAATGTCAATGCCCCCAATCAAATCAACTACCTCAACAAAAGCATCAAAATTAACGGCGACATAATAATCAATAGGGACCCCTAACAGTGCTTCAACGGTCTGGACAGCTAACGCCTGCCCACCACCGGGATATTCATAAACTTCGCCATAATAATTGGCCTGATTAATACGGTCTACGCCAAAATTGGGAATTTCCACCCATAAATCGCGCGGCAGAGACAGCATGGCTGCAGACAACCCCACCGGATCGATGGTTAACACCATCATGGTATCGGTGTGGGCCGGGCCTTCTTCGTCGCAGCGTTGGTCAATGCCCATCATCAAGATGGAGACACGGTTCTTGCCGTCCCAACGCTGAAAAGCATTGGCCGACAAAATCGGTTCACTTTCATCATCACCCTGGATGGTTTCAACATTGCTGCTGGGAGCAGGTAATTCTTCGGTGGGATCGTTGCCGCTGCTAGCATTGGCAAATTCAGGGTTAATGATTTCCAGGGAGGAAACAGTACCCTGAACGGTTCTGAACAGCCAGACGGAGCTGCCAACGATTAGAATAATGGTGCCCAGCCCAATGAGTATGACTGCCCAAAGTGGTAAACGTACCCGAGCTGGGGCGCGACGAGGTGGATTGGATTTCATATCTTCTTGCGCGTTCCGTGCCGGAGTGTGCCGGAAGGGCGCGGTGATTATAGCATAAAAACAAAATCGAACGTCAAATCGTGAATTGAGCCCAGCCAACGGTGCTTTTGACGCCGGTATGACGCTCCTTTATAATGCACCTCTTGTGATGAAACAACATTCAAAGTGGCTTCTTATCCTGCTGATTTTGCTGCTGGCATTTGGTCTGCGCCTCTCTGCCTTAACCGAAATTCCCCCTGGGTTGACCCATGACGAAGCCAATCACGGCCGTGAAGCGATTGGCATTTTGCGCGGCTTCTACCTCTTTATTTTCCCCCTGAATTACGGCAGCGAGCCATTGTACAGCTATACCGTAGCGGGGATGATGCGGCTGCTGGGCCAGACGCTTTTTGCGCTGCGATTTGTTAATGTCTTATTTAGTGTGGCCACGATTGGTATCACCTTTTTGTGGGTGCGCCGCCGGTTTGATACAACCACAGCATTGGTAACGGCCGTTCTCCTCACCGTCTCTTTTTGGCCCTTAGCCTCAGCCCGGCAAGCGCTGCGCGCCGGAATGCTGCCGTTTTTCATGGGAACGGCCGTCTGGTTCTTTTGGCTCCTGTTAGACCATGTTGCAGCGCAGAAGTCACAGGTTGACCGGCGGCGCTGGTGGCTGGCCGCGGCTTTTGGCGTCTGTGTGGCCATCACCCTGCATATTTACCTGGCTGCCCGCGTCGCCTGGCTGGTTTTCCCGCTGTTCATGGTTTATCTGGCCTGGCAGCAGCGCAGCACCTTCCGCCGCAGCTGGCTGCCGGTGCTGCTGGGGCTGCTGCTGGCGGCGCTGCTTGTCACGCCGCTTTTTGTGTACCTGCAACAAAACCCCTACGCTTTAACCCGCCTGAGCATGCTCGATGGGCCGCTGGAAAATTTGCGTAGCGGCAATCTGCTGCCCCTGTGGCAAAACGCCACCGTGGCGCTGCTGGCCTTCATCTGGCCAGGATATGGCGACCAGTTTCTGGCTTACAACATCCCTGGCCGCCCGGTGTTTGATGCGGTTACGGCTGTCTTCTTCGTCCTCGGTTTTCTGGTGTGTGTGTGGCGCTGGCAGCGGCCGTCGTACGCCTTTGTTCTGCTCTGGTTTGGTGTGGGCATTTTGCCGTCGCTCATCACCGGGCCGACGGCCAACACAACACGCAACCTGGCGGCCCTGGCGCCGGTGTTTGTGCTGCCGGGTATTGGTTTTGGGACGGCCGTTCACTGGCTCAAAACCCGTTGGCCGCAGCAGCCTACCTGGCTGCCTGGGGCGGCCGCGGCCGTCTGGCTGCTGTTTGCCGGTGGCGTAGCTGCGTTTGACTACTTTGTCACCTGGGCCCAATCGCCCGACGTGCGCGGCGCGTACCAGGTAAACACCGTCCAGATGCTGGCTTACCTGGACGGCATCGATCCGGCGGAGCCTGTCGTGCTGTCCACCGTCTACCCCGGTCCGGCGCATGACCCGTCGCTGGGCCTGGTGCTGGCCGGGGACGCAGGCAGCTGGCGCTGGGTCGATGCGCGGCAGGCACTGGTGGCGCCAGGGGGCCAAAACAGCACCGTATTGATCCCCGCCTCCACACCGCCCCATCCCTTGTTTGCCCCATGGCTCCAGCCGCGTGAAACCGTCTCCCTGCGTCCGGACGATCTGGATCCCTCGTTCACCGATTTTGCCCTGGATGCCTCGCAGCTAAATGCGTGGGTGGGGGAAACGGCCGTGGCCAACTTCAACAACGCCCTCACCCTGCACTACGCCGAATGGCTCAATCCAGTGGCTCCTGGCGCAACGGCCGAACTGCTCCTGGTCTGGCACGTCACCAATCCAGAAAACGTGGGACCGATTGTACCGCCCGCGTTTACCACCGATGTGGTCATGTTCACCCAGCTGTTGGATGTGTCCGGCGTGTCTTTTGCCCAACGCGACGCGCTGGACGCGCCGTCGTGGGATTGGCAGGCAGGGGATTTGCTGACCCAGATTCATCCCATCACCATTCCGGCCGAAACCGCGCCCGGCAGCTACCAGGCCATCGTGGGCATCTATGACCGGCTCTCGGGCGACCGACTGCCGGTTTTGGTTGATGGGGAAGTAGTGGGGGATTTTACGGCCGTACCTCAACTGGAAATTGGCCAATAGGGCTATCGTTTACTTTACATAGTGTAACTTTTTCCGTATGATTGGCCCATGAGCAACTCGCAGCCACCCGACAATTTATCTATCACCGAGCTTGAGCAGCTGCTCTACCGCAAAAAGCACGCCGCGCGGCGGGAGCGTTTGCAGCGGATCAAGGATGAGGGCCGGATGGTGGAAGTGGCGGGCCGCCCCGCCCCGGCATCACAGCCACCTCCCTTGCCGCGCCCCAAAGCGGCCCCCACGGGCGCGATGCGCCACTACCTGCTGGAATTGGAAGACGAAGCCGCACCTGCCCAAGAAAGTGTGAAGGTTGAGGCTAAGAAGGGAAACGGCCGTACCTGGCTCAACCGCCTGCTCTTTTTAGTGGAAATAGGCGCGGTGGTGGGTCTGGTGATGGTGCTGCTGAACCTGTGGGGCACCCAGCGCGAACTGAACCAGGAATTGGCACAGGTGCAGCACTCCCAGGCCGCCGCGCTGACCTTACCCACGCCAACGGCCGCACCGCTCATCGACCTGGTGGTGTTGCCTACCGGGCATCGCTACGTCGAAGGACGTTCCCCCGAACCGGTTGAATCCGGCGATATTCCCGCCCACTTGCTGCCTGCCTTGCAGGCGTATAAACCGCCACCGCTGCCCACCCCCGGCCCCGAACAGGCCCGCATCATCGAAATTCCCGCCATTGGCGTCAACGCCCCCATCGTGGCCGGGGTATACGATTGGGAACAGCTCAAACGCGGCGTGGGCCACCACACGGGCTCTGCCCTGCCGGGGCAGGACGGCAACATGATCCTGGCAGCCCACAATGACATTTATGGCGAAATTTTCCGCGATTTGGACCAGCTTTCGCCCGGTGATGAGTTCACCGTGTCTACGGGAGCACGCAGCTATACCTACGTGGTGACCAAAATCGATATTGTGGAGCCAACTGACGTCGGCGTGATGCAGTCCACGGATTATGCCAGCGCCACGCTCATCTCCTGCTACCCCTATCGTATTAATACCCAGCGCATCGTTGTTTTTGCCGATCTAAAAACAAACGCGCCATCCTCATAGTTTGCTCATTGACTGGAACGACGTATGCTGGCATGTTTTGTGGTGCGGCGGTATGATTCGCAGTTGAGCAGGCTGTTGAGGCAACGGCCGTTACCAGCAAAAGGAACTTTATTATGGCCAAAGACCGTGCAAGCCGCCGCGCCCGTTTACGCCAGCAAATGGCCGATGACGGCAGCCAAACCGACAAAAAACGAGACAGCAACGCCAGCTTCGCTGAGGAATACGCTTACGTGCTCAAAGATCTGCGCTGGGTGTTTATTCTGGCAGCGGTGATGTTTGTCTTGCTCATCGTGTTAAACCTGGTTCTGCAATAGAAAAACTTTGCCGATGGCAAAAAAACATCTCATACGGCTCTGCTCCTGCAATTTGGGGCAAATTCGTTTGACGCTACCAGACCATTGTGATATGATTTTTGACGAGTTCCGGTCTTATGACCGGACTATTTGTTTTTTTATTGGTCTGGCATTTTCTCGAAATTGCCACACGTTAATAACTGGAGAACAATAGCTATTCGAAAACGGCGTAGTAGTACAAGTGCTCGGGTCACGGTAGACCCGGAATATCGCATCAATCGGCGTATACGGGTTCGTGAAGTCCGGTTAATCAGCCAGGACGGCACAAACCACGGGGTCGTGCCCATCAATCAGGCATTGCAAATGGCTGAAGAGGCCGAACTAGACCTGGTAGAGGTCGCCCCCAATGCCAACCCGCCTGTTTGCCGCATCATGGATTATGGCAAATTTGCTTACGAAAAAACCAAGCGGGAACGTGAGGCGCGGAAGCTGCAGAAGCAGATTGAAATCAAAACGCTTCGGCTGACGCCTCGTACCTCTGATTTTCACCGGGATGTTTATGTAAGCAAAGCCAAGAAATGGCTGGAAGAAGGCAAAAAGGTTAAGTTCCAGGTGCGTTTTAAAGCCCGCGAAATCACCTATCCTGAGATTGGTCAAAAGACGCTTGAGGAAATTGCGGAGTTGCTGGGTGACGTTGCCGAAGTGGAACAGGCCCCGAAGCTGGAAGGCTGGTCGATGACACTCTTGTTAAATCCAACAGTTTAGCCTTGAGGCTGTTTGTTTAGCTAAAAAGCAGATTGTTGTTTTTCCCAACAAAATGTAGGTTGTAGGTTGGTCGAATAAGCCCCTTCTGGGGGCTTTTGTGTGAAGGCAGATTTTAATCTGGGACGCTTTCATGTTGAGAGGATAAAATGGCTAAAGCAAAAAAGAAAAAATACAAGTTGAAGACCTATAAAGCGGCGGCCAAGCGTTTTCGGATGACTGGCAGCGGTAAGATCGTGCGCACCAAGGGTGGTAAAAGCCACTTGCGGCGGCGTAAGTCCAGCCGTACCAAGCAGCTGTTTAGCCGCATGCTCGTTGTAGAAAACTCGGGTGACATCAAGCGTATCAAGCGTTTGGCCCCGTACTTGAAGAAGTACAAGGCAAATCCGCCCGCCTAATTTATTGAGATGGTTCGCTGCCTGGCCTCGGTCCCCTTTCTGGAACGGCTTGAGCGCCAGGCCATCTGTCCACAGCGGGAAAAGACTTGAAATCAAGTAAAGTTGTTTTTCGCGCTTTGACACCAACAAATGCGAGGTTACACACATGAGAGTTAAAGGTGGGTTTACAACCCAACGACGTCATAAAAAAATATTGCGAATGACCAAAGGCCAGTGGGGCACGCGGAGTAAACTGTTCCGTCGTGCCAACGAGGCCATGATGAAATCTTACTGGTATGCATACCGGGATCGCCGCGTCCGCCGTCGCGAGTTCCGCCGCCTGTGGATTACCCGCATCAACGCGGCCACGCGGATGCATGACCTGAGCTACAGCCGTTTTATGCACGGGCTTAAGCTGGCAAACGTTAACCTGGATCGCAAAGCATTGGCTCACCTGGCCGTGCGCGATGAAGCCGCTTTTGCCGCTGTTGTGAATCTGGCGAAGGCAGCTTTGGCAAGCTAATTGTGAAGCTGCCTGATTAAATTTGTCTGACACCTACACCTACATTTTGGAAGCGCCACGTGAGAAAAAGCGTGGCGCTTTTTTATTGTGGCCAGAGTAGTTTTGTGGTGCAAACGCAGGACGGCCGTATTTGTCTCGGCTGCGTGGCTCATATAATATCCGCCAGCGATGCGTAACTTTCTGGACGTCGAGAAGCGAACCGGGTTTACCTTTTGGCTGCTGTTGGTGCTGCTAACGGCCGTATCCCTGCGCCTCTACCACCTGACCGCAGTGCCGCCCGGGCTGACCCACGACGAGGCCGATCATGGCATTACGGCCGCAGCCATTCTCGACGGCGCACGCGACATTTATTTCACCATCGGGCATGGCCGGGAGCCGCTGTTTGATTATGCCACGGCGGGCCTGATGGCGCTGTTGGGGCAAAAAGGGTGGGTGCTGCGGGGAACGGCCGTTCTCTTCAGCCTGCTTATGATTGTGGCCATGACCGCCTGGACGCGCCTGGCGTTTAACAACCGGGTAGCTCTGTTTACCGCCGCCGGGCTGGCCGTCGGCTTTTGGCCCGTCATGGCCGCCCGCCAGGGTCTGCGCTCCATCACCCTGCCTGCCCTCTTTACCCTGGCCCTGGTCTTTTTCTGGCGCGGTTTGCAAAAATTGGAGATTGGAGATTGGAGAGTGGAGATTGGCAAACCGATCACCGTTAACCAATTACCGTACGCGAAGCGGTCGCGGAGCGACATTACCTTCCTCCTCGCGGGTCTTCTCCTCGGCCTCACCTTCTACACCTACATCCCCGCCCGCGGCCTGTGGCTGCTGTTTCCCGCGCTGCTGCTGGTGGGTGGCCTGTGGGATCGTCGTTGGCTGAAGCGTGCCTGGAGGGGAACGGCCGTTCCCCTCCTGATCGCTGGTATTCTGGCCTGGCCGCTGTTTGCCTACCTGCGGGCCAATCCTGGCGCCGAGATTCGCATTGATGAACTGCGCGCGCCGCTCACGGCCGCGCTCCAGGGTGATTTCTCTCTGCTGTGGGCCAACATCAAGGGCGGGCTGGCGATTTTTACCATCGCGGGGGATATGGCCTGGCGCTACAACATCCCGGAACGGCCGCTGCTGGGGCCGGTCATGGGTGGGTTATTTTACCTGGGGATTGGCGTGGCACTGTGGCGAATTTTTCGTGGGAAGGGTGAATTGGTGGGACGGAACGGCCGTCTGGCCTACGCCGCCGCACTCATCTGGCTGCTGGGCGGGCTGGCTCCGGTGCTCATCACCGGGCCGGAGCTGAGCATGACCCAGGCGATGGGGATGCAGCCGGTGGTTTACCTTTTAGTGGCGGTGGTTATTGATTGGCTGTGGCAATGGTTAATGGTCAATGGTCAATGGTTAATGGTCAATGGTCAATGGTCAATGGTCAATTGGCTGTTGACCATTGGCACGTTATTTTTGTTTGGCGGAACGGCCGTTGTCACCGCGCGGGATTATTTTGGCACCTGGGCCAATGCGCCGGAGGTGCGCGTGCAGTATGAGAGCACGATGGTGGCGGCGCTGGAATATTTGGCGGATCAGGCGGTGGTGGACACGGCCGTTTCCACCATTTCTCCGGGCGAGTTCCACACACCGGCCGTGGCGGCGCTGACGCTGCCCGAAGATGCACTCCAGCCGCGCTGGTTTGACGGGCGTGGCAGCCTGATTGTACCCAATGCAGCTGAAGCTTTGGTGGTGTTTTCGGGGTTTGCTCCATTGCCGGAAGCGTTGATGCCGTATTTGGAAACGGCCGTTTTGCAAGACACCCTGCCCCTGCGCCTGACTGATGTAGACCGACCCGTTTGGGTGTATCACGTGGCTGCCGCAGAAGCGGTGGCTGATTGGCAGCAGTGGTTGACGCCGCAGCCCGCCCAATTTGGTGAGGCGGCGGCTCTTTTGGGTTATGATCTGTCGTCCGGTGTGTTGGCGGTGGGCGAGACGGTGCAGCTGGTGACGGTGTGGCAGGTGCAGAGCGCACCGCCGGATTTGCGCCTGTTTACCCACCTAGTGGGGCCGGATGGTGTGCCGCTGGCCCAGGCGGATCGGTTGGATGCGCCGAGTGGCAGTTGGGTGGCGGGTGATTGGCTGGTGCAGCGGCATGAGTTTGTGGTGCCGGTGGGAACGGCCGTTGGCACCTACCCGCTCACCATAGGCCTGTACACCTGCCTGGATGCGGCCTGTACGCAAACAGAGCGGTTAACGGTGTGGCAGGATGGAACGGCCGTTGGCGACTATTTACAGCTAACAGAGTTGATGATTACAGATTGAGAAAGAGGAACACAGAGGTGGACAGAGAAGACACAGAGTTTCACAGAGGAAAATACAATATGTCATTCCCGCGAAGGCGGGAATCCAGCTTTGTGTGCTCAATGAATACATTGAACACCTCCGTGAGGCAGAGCGTCACTAGCTTCAAAAATCTGTGCCATCTGTGTAATCTGTGGATTTTTTCTAGAGGTGATACATGAGCCAGCGGCGGCGTGATTTTTGGTTGGTGGTGGCCATCACCTTTGTGGCGTTTGTGCTGCGGCTGTGGCAGTTGGGCCATTTCCCGCCGGGCTGGCGCGACGACGAGCTGATCAACTCGCTGGTCATTTCGCAGAAGGTGCTGGATGGCAACCTGGCTGTCTACTATCCGGACGCGTCCGGCCACGAGGCACTGTACCATGCGCTGAACGCCATCATGCTGGGGCTGTTTGGCGCCAACTGGGTGGGCATCCGGCTGCTTTCCGCGTTCCTGGCCACCCTGGCCGTGCCGCTGACCTACCTGCTGGGGCGCAAGCTGTTTGGCCGCTGGGTCGGACTGACGGCCGCGGCCGGGTTGGCGTTTAGCTTTTGGGGGTTGATGTACGGCCGTTTCGGTCTGCGCCACGTCACCATGCCGGTGTTGGTAACGGCCGCTTTCTACTTCTTCTGGCGCGGCTATCAAAAGGGAGATTGGGGATTGGAGATTGGAGATAAAGCTCCGAAAATCGCTGATCTCCAATTACCAATTACCAATTACCTGATTGCCGCTTTTTTCATCAGCCTCGGTTTCTACACCTATTTTGCCGGGCGGGGCCTACCGCTAATTTTGCTGGCGTTTATGGGTTTTGTCTGGCTGGTGCAGCGGCCGTCTTTCTACAAGAATTGGCGCGGCTGGGCGGCGATGTTGGCGGTAACGGCCGTCCTGGCCATCCCACTCATCATCACCCTGCAGGCCCAGCCCGAGGCCGAAGGCCGGGTAGGGGAGCTGGCTGTGCCCCTGGTAGAAGCGCGCCAGGGCAACTTTGCCCCGCTGCGTGACTACGTGGTGACCACCCTGAGCATGTTCCACGCTACTGGCGACGGTGAGTGGCTATACAATATCCCGAATCGGCCGTTGTTTGGTGCGGTTGGGGCGATTTTCTTCTGGGGAGGAGTGCTGCTGGCGGTTATCGATGTGGGTACGGCACTTTGGCTGTGGCTGCGCCGCCGCAGCGAGCCTGCGGCAGTGAACCGGGCGCTGCCCGCGGCCTTTTTGCTGCTCTGGTGGCTGGCCGGGATTGCCCCGGCATTTATCAGCGTGCCGCCCGCCAGCCTGGGGCATACCATTTTGGCCCAACCGGCTACGTATATTTTGGCGGCGCTCCCCATTGGGAGATTGGCGAAAAGGAGATTAGAGATTAGAGATTGGAGATTTGCCGCTCAATTTCCAATCTCCAATCTCCAATCTCTTCTAGCGATAATGATGGCGGTGCTGCTCGTCGTCAGCATTGCCGTGCGGGATTTGCCGGACTATTTTCAGCGCTGGCCGGAGCGGGGCATGGTGCGCTTTTTGTACCGGGCGGATATTCAGGATGTGGCGGATTATGTCAATACACATCCAGAGCTAACTGACTTCGGCATTTCCGGTCTGCTGGCCGGGCCGTGGGACCGCATGGCCTTGCAGATTGGTTTACATAACGATGTCGTGGTGCGCCCACGTTGGTTTAACGGCGAGCGGGTGCTTTTGCTCAGTCCGCCGCTGAGTTTTGTGGGCTTTCCGGAAACGGCCGCTCCCTACCAATCCCTGCTCAACCCGGTTACGCCACAAGTTACACCTGGCTACTATGTGCTGGCCCAAACCGAGGCGCAGATGCTGGCTGACCGGACTGAGGAGCGCATCTGTTTTAGCAACGGGTTGTGCTGGTTAACGGCCGTTTTTGATCCCGCCACCAATCGCCTGGAGCTAGGCTGGCAGGTGGGCGAGACGCTGGAACTGCCAGAGATGCCGCTCATTAGCAATCCGCCGCCGCCCGGTGTGTACGCCGGTCCGCGTTTGCAGGTGTTTGCGCAACTGCTGGACGCCGAGGGCAGCTTCCTGGTTGGCGACGATGGCCTATGGGTTGACCCCGTGACGCTACAGCCGGGCGATACGTTTTTACAGCAGCATTGGTTAACATTGCCGGAAGGTGTGGTGGCGGAAACGGCCGTCTTCGGCCTGTATGATCCGATGACTGGTGAACGCATCCGCACCATCGACGGCCGAGACCATTTGCGTTTAGACATTCGGTAGAGACGTTGCCTTATAGAGACGTTGCATTGTAGAAACGTTGCATTGCAACGTCTCTACGACGCCACGATGGAGAATGGAGTGACAAAGCCAACACCCTGGACCAAACAACCAATCGCCCTGATTTTGCTGGCCTTTGTCACGTTGTCCTTTGCCTCCAGCGTTATTAATCCCCTGTTTGAGTCAACGGACGAGCTGCGCCATTACCGCTTTGTGCAGCACATCATCCAGCTGAAGCGGCTGCCGGTGCAGGGGGAAATGGCCTGCAGTGCCCAGGGGCATCATCCGCCGCTGTTTTACGCGCTGTCGGCGGCGGCCACGTTTTGGGTTGATACCGGCAAACCCGTCTGCACCACCCTGGAAGACAATCCGTTCTGGCAGTACCACTACTGGGAAGTGGGCGACGATAACAAAAACCAGTATCTGCACACAGCGGCCGAAGCGTTTCCCTGGTCTGGGGAGGCGTTGGCGGCGCATATCGTGCGCGGGCTGAACGTGTTGATTGGTGCGGCGGTGGTGTACCTCACCTGGCTGTTGGGGCGGCTGTTGTGGCCGAAACGGCCGTCTCTCGCCCTTGGCGCCACGGCATTTGTGGCCTTTAACCCGATGTTTGTTTACATGTCCGGCTCGATCAACAACGACGTGATTGCCGCGCTGAGCGGCACGGCCGTTCTCGTCGCCAGCGTCCAGTTGGTGCAGTCAGACGCCGGGTTGTCGCGCCGCTGGGGCATCTGGCTGGGTGTGCTGTTTGGCGTGGCGCTGCTGAGCAAGTTTAACCTGGCGGCGGTGGCGCTGTTGATAGAAACGGCCGTCACCTGGACCGCCTGGCGTAAAAAACAGTGGCGGCTGTGGTGGGAAGCCAATCTGCTCATTGCTGTATTCACCCTGCTGCTGGCGGGCTGGTGGTTTGGGCGTAACCAGATTTTGTACGGCGAACCGACCGGCTTTGAGCGTCTCACCGAGCTGTGGGGCGTGCGCAACCCGGCCGAGAGCTGGGGCGTGGCCATCTTTGAGCTGCCCTACACCTGGACCAGCCTGTGGGGCCGCTTTGGCTACGGGCAAGTCCCTTTGCCAGATGGCATCTATCTCGGTCTGCGCTGGCTGGTGGGGATTGGGCTGCTGGGGCTGGTGCTGCGAATTCGGTCATTTTTACCTTCACCCCAGCCACCCTCACCCCAGCCAAACTCCCTCCCCCTCTCAGGGGGAGGGCCGGGGAAGGGGTTCCCACTACTTTTACTGGCCCTCGACGTCATTCTGTTTTTTGCCGTTGTATTTAATTATCTTCTGGTGAGTCCCGCCGGGGCAATGGGGCGCTTCTTCTTCCCGGCGCTGCCCGCGCTAGCCCTGCTTACGTTTTACGGCCTGGCTGCCTGGGTCGATCTTATTTGGCAACCTAACCCAACCTTCAATCGCCAATCGCCAGTCTCCATCCTGGCCTTTGCTCTCAACGTGGGCATGGCTGTCCTCACCATCATCGCCATTTTTGGCTACCTGGCGGCGGCCTTTGCCCGGCCTGAACCGTTTGCGGCGGATACGGCCGTACCCAACCCCATCAACGCCCAGTTCGACAGCTTTGTCATTTTGCGCGGCTATGCGCTGGACCGTACCACATTGCAGCCGGGCGGCTATATCACGCTCGATTTGTACTGGGAAGTGATTAATCGGCCGCCCGGCAACTACCTGCTGTTTGTCCATCTGATCGATGAGGCAACCGGCACGCTGATTGCCCAGCGTGACACCCATCCTGGCCTGGGTAACTTCCCCAGCAGCCAGTGGCAGCCAGGCGACCGCTTTGTCGAGTCGATTCGCCTGCACGCCAGCGAGACGATGGTTGCGCCCACAACGGCCGAACTCAGCATCGGGCTCTATGCGCCGGGGGAAAACGGCTACCGGCTGGGCATCGCCGACGTGGACGGCAGCTTCTTGGGCGATGCCCTGCCGTTGGGCAACATCGCCATTACCGAAGTGGCTAACTGGCGTGACGATGGCCAATCGTTCCCCAACTTGCTCAACCAAAACTTTTTCAACGACGTACGGCTGACAGGGTATGAATACAACAGCCGGGTGCTGGCTCCTGGCGATACGCTGGAAATAACGCTGTACTGGGAAGCGCTGCGCGATGCGCCGCCGGATTACCTGGTGGAGGTGGCGCTGTGCCCGCTGCCCTGCCCGGACTGGCAGCCGTCGCTGGTAACGGCCGTTGCTCCGCCCGCCGCTGCCCCAACGAGCAGCTGGCAAAGTGGCCAGCTTGTGGTTGATACCCATTCCTTGCCGCTGGACGCCACCCTGGCTCCCGGTTCTTATGGTATTCACGTGGCATTAATTGACGCTGTAACAAAAGCCCCGCAGAATATTGTAGCCGAGGATGGACACTATATTGATGATCGCTTATTATTGTCAGATATCCGTGTTCAACCGTAAAAACGCGGCTCTTTGGGAATCCACGGGGTTAACAGCTCGTGAAACGTGATGCGAAACCCCATGAAATCCAAAACACCCAAAAACGCCTCGGTAAAGCGTCTGAAAGGTTTTCTATCTTGTGACAGCGGAACGATATAGCCATCTCCGGGTCGGTTTGGTAGGGCTGTTGCTGTTAGTTGGCAGCATCCTGTACATTCTGCTGCCGTTTTCGGCGCTGCGCTGGGCCCAATCTCCGTTTCTTGGCTTCTTTGTTGACCCCAACCTGGTGATAAACGATTCGGGCGAGCCGTCGTGGCCCAGCCAGGGAGATGCTCCCCTGGTGAGCTACCCGGATCGGATTACGGCCGTTAACACCCAACCCGTCAGCACCATCGGCGAATTTCTAACTGCGCTGGAGGGCCTACAAACTGGCGAAGTGGTCAGCCTTACCCTGGTCCAGCCGCCGCCTGGCATAGACATCGAACCCAACTTTCCTGAGCCAGAACGCATTGTAGAACTGCCCGTCATTCCCCTGACCCCCCTGAGTATCTGGAACCAGTTTGGCCTCTTCTACCTCACTGGGCTGATCATGTTTATCATCGGTGTGTGGACGTTTTCGGTACGGCCCAAGGCCGAGGCGGCCCAGGTGTTTGCCTTGTTCATGGCCTTTGCCGCGCTGGCGGTGGGCGCTTTGTTTAACCTGCTTACCTCGCAGCAATTTGCCCGTATCTGGCTGCTGGCCCTGTCGTTGACGCCGGGACTGAGTGTATGGTTAGCGGCCGTTTTCCCTCACGAGATGAGTTTTGTCATTCGCTATCCGCGCAGCAAGTGGCTGCTGCTGCTGCCGGGGCTGGCGGCCGGTATTTGGGCGCAATTCTGGCTGTATAACGAGGCCAACGCCTGGTATTATGCCATTCCCTGGCGCACCCTATTTTTGCTCAATGCGTTGGGCATTCTCCTCTCGCTGGCGCTGATGGCTTACCGGGGGGTGTGGTCCCCTTCACCCCTGGTGCGGCAGCAGGCACGCATCATCCTGGTGGGCAGCCTGTTTGCTTTTACGCCGCTGGTGCTCTTTTTTATTCCCGCTTCGCAAATGGTGGATGTGGCCTGGCTGCCCTCGGCGTTTTATTTGCCGCCGCTGGTCATTTACCCGCTGGCCATTGCCTACACCATCATTCGCTACCGGCTGCTGGATGTGGACCAGATCATGCGCCGCTCACTCTCTTACGGCCTCATGACGGGGCTGCTGCTGGCGGCTTTTGTGCTGGTGACGGTTGGCCTGAGCAACACGTTTGGCACCATCATTGAAAATCCCGTTGTCCTGGCGATTTTGATTGTTCTCCTGGTTCTGGCCTTTAACCCGGTGCGTGGCAAGCTGCAAGAGGCCATCGACCAGCTCTTTTTCCGCGAGCCGGTGGCGCTGGACAAGCTGCTGCGGGCGTATAACCGGGCGTTGACAACGGCCGTAAACACCGACCAGGTTGCCAATACCCTGCTGAAATACGTCTCCTCCGGCGTGCCGGAAGCCACGCCGCACCTCTTTTTGCCCGATGCCCAGATGAATTATTTTGCCAGCTACAACAACCACACCTCGGGGCGGCTTAATGTGGAATCGCCGCTGGTGGCCTACATGAGCCAGACCAACGGGCCGATTGACCTGACAGAGGAGCGGGCCTGGCCGGAGTCCCTGGCTGGCCAAACGGAGGCGGTGCAGGCGTTAAATGCGGCCGTTTTGGTGCCCATCAACAACGGCCGTGAACTGCTTGGCTGGCTGTCGCTTTCCCCCAAGCAAAACCGGCAGCACTTCCGCCCGGCGGAAATCAATTACATCGGCTCACTGGTGGACCAATCTTTGATTGGCCTGGAGCGGGCCAACGTGATCCGGCGGCTGGAGACACGCGTGGCCGAGCTGGACATGTTGAGCCAGTTCTCCCAGGCGCTGAACTTCACCATTGATTTTGACGCCCTGCTGGAGCTGGTCTTTACCAATTTCCAGCGCCTGCTGGGCATCAATGACTTTTTTATCTCGCTGCGCGACAAGGCCACCAAGCAGATTTACACGGTGTTTTACCTGGAAGACGGCGAGCGCTACGAAGACAAGGAAGGGTCAACAAAACTGGTGACCGATCCGGCGATTCATCAAGTGATCAACATGGGGCAGATGGTGGTGAAGGAGGATGAATATGGCCGTTCCTGGATCGCTGCCCCCCTCAATGCCGGAGCCGATACGCTGGGCGCCATTCACACCTTTTACCGCGACCCGGCCTACAAAATCCGCGCCCGGCAGCAGCAGCTTTTCACCGTCTTTGCCGACCGTACGGCCACTGCCCTGGAGCGCATCGATACCAACAAGCGGCTGCAGGAGCGTGCCCAGCAGTTGGAGATCATGAACCAGGTCACCTTCTCGCTGGCGGCCACCAAGGAGCTGGACCCGCTGCTGGAGCTTATCCTGGACAAGGCCATCGAGCTGCTGGACACAGAAGCGGGCACCTTCATGATTTCCCGCGAGGCGGATGGCGAGCTGGAGTTCCGCGTGGCGCGCGGTCCGGCCAGTGACGGGTTGGTGGGGCGGCGGCTGCCGCTGGGTGCGGGTCTGGCGGGAACGGCCGCCCAAACCGGCCGCGCCATCATCTCCAACCGGGTGCAGGAAGACGAGCGCTGGTTTTCGGCCGTAGATGCCGGGTCCGACTTTAACTCGCAGTCGATCCTCACCGTGCCGCTGGTGCGGCAGACCACCGTGTTAGGCGTGCTGCAAGTCATCAACAAGCGAAACGGTATCGAATTCAGCCTGGAAGACCAGAGCCTGCTGACGGCTTTCGCCGGGCAGGCGGTGGTGGCCATGGAAAATGCCCGGCTGCTGGCCCAAACAGACGAGGCGCTGCAAAAAAGCGTCGATGAACTGTTTCTCTTGCAGCAGCTGGATCGTGATCTGAGCACCACGCTGGATTTGGACCACGTGCTCAACCTGACCCTCAGCCGGATGTTGAGCATTTACCAGGGAGTGGCCGGATCGATTGTGCTGGTGAATGAAACCAACGAGATTTACCGGGTAGTGGCCCAGGGGTATGACGATACGTTTGACGAGACAAAGATTTCGGCGGACAAGGGGTTGATCAGCCAGGTTATTCAATCTCGGCAGCCGCACAATGCGCCTAATGTACATGAGGAACCGCGCTATATCGCTGCCAATTTCAACACCCACTCCCAGATGACCCTGCCGTTTATCAACAAGCAGGCACTCATCGGTGTGATTGCCATCGAGAGTGATGTGATCGGGAAGTATACGGACGATGATTTGCAAACGGCCGTACGCATCACCAACCACGCCGCTGCCGCCATCGCCAACGCCATCCTCTACGACAAGGTCAACGAAGCCAACCAGGCCAAGTCCGAATTTGTCTCCATGGTCTCCCACGAACTAAAAACGCCGATGACCTCACTGCGCGGCTACACCGATTTGCTCCTTTCCGGCATGACGGGCGAATTAACCGACCAGCAGCGCAACTTTCTCGAAGTCATGGCGGCCAACATCAAGCGCATGAGCCAGCAAATTCAGGACCTTACCGACATCTCCCGCATCGAGACCGGCCAGCTGCACATCGAACTGTCGCCCACCTCCTTTGTCAACGTGGTTAACGAGACCATGCAAACCGTGAAAGGGCTGTGCGACGAGAAAGGCATTCGCGTGCACCTGGAGCTGCCCGATGAGCTGCCGCCCATCATGGCCGACAAAGGCCGCATGGTGCAGGTGCTGACCAACCTGCTGAGCAACGCCTGCAAATACTCGCCGCCCGACACCGATGTCACCGTCAGCTTCATGCCGCGTATGGTGGCCCAGGAAGCGACGGGCGAAATGCAGGCGATGGTGTGGTGCTGCGTCAAAGACAGCGGCTACGGCATCTCCGAAAACGATTTGGAGAAGCTGTTCACCAAGTTCTTCCGTTCCGAGGACCCCAACATTCGCCAGGCCAAGGGCACCGGGTTGGGGCTGTCGATCACCAAAGGTATCGTCGAGCTGCACGGCGGGGAGATTTGGGTGGAAAGCAAGCTGGGCGAAGGCACCGCTTTTCAATTCACCATTCCCCAGGCCGTGTCTTAGCCGGGCAGGCAGTAAACTTTTTGCCCCCGTTTTGATACTTAAAATTTCGTAAATCGGCCGTCTGGTCTTATTGACATCAATAGCTTGTTCGTTATACTTGGAGCATGGATGATAAAACAACATCATCAGTTGCTAAATACAACATCAGCCCACGGCGCACGCATTTTGCGTGCGTTTTTTGTTTCTATTAACCGGAAGTCCTTTAAAACCCTTAGCAGAGAGGAGTGTGAAAAATTATGGACTATGGCATGATTGGAAAGATTGAGAAGTCAAAATTCTACGCACAGGAGCCCGAACGGTTTAGTTTTGATTCTTTTACTGTCCGGCTTGAAGGAGACAGCGGTGGCGTGCACAACATTAAGTACGATGTAGGCCACTGGGACTGCGATTGCAGCTTCTTTCACAGTCGTGGTTACTGCAGCCACACCATGGCCATTGAACGCGTATTAGGCGAAATGCTTGGCCAACCATCCGTTGCATAAGTAGACACCCCACATTAAATTTGAAAGCGATGCCCGACCGTCAGGTCGGGCTTTTTTTTGCTATAATCCCTGGCTCAGGAAGTAACCTACCTTCTGATATCCGCACGAGCGCGCTGCGCGCCGTGCGGGGAGCGCCGAGGCGATGCCCTTGCTCCAGGTAGGGTTGAGCGCTTACCTAAAAACAACTCGAATGATGGCAGGAGAAAGCGTGTGACAATTGGCGGCGTGCAGTTTGACTTGAAAATAACGTTTCTAATTATCCTGGGGACGGTGGTGCCGATGCTGGATTATTATGGGCACAAGATCACCAGCACCAAGGCGTATGACCGCATGATCTGGTACTTTGTCATCCCCATGCTGGTTATTCTGGTCATTTTTCGCGAATCACCGGCGGAGTATGGCTTCAGGATTGGCAAGTGGCAGACGGGGCTGGCCTGGGTGGTGGGTGCCTGCACGGCGATGGCCATTATTTTGTATTTTGTGGCCCGCCAACCGAGCATGACGCAGTATTATCAGAACCGCGCGCCTCAGGAAATCTGGCGCATTATTTATCTGAACGGAGTCGATTTGTTTGGCTGGGAGTTTATCTGGCGGGGGGTAATGCTGTTTGCCTTTGCCCGCGAATTTGGCCCAGGGGCAGCCATCTTTTTGCAGGCGGTGCCGTTTGCCTTTATGCACCTGGGCAAGCCGGAAGTGGAAACGTTGAGCACAATTTTTGGTGGGGCGGGCTTTGGTTTTGTAGCGTGGCAGTCAGAGTCGTTTTTGTACCCGTGGTTGATTCACTGGTTTATTGCCACGTTTACGATGGTGATTGCTGTAAGGGCTTAGCATGGAAATGATCACGCTGGATGTAACGGAAATGGCGCACGGCGGTTCGGCAATTGGCCGGGCCAGGCGGGGCCGCACGGTATTTGTGCCGCTGACGATTCCGGGGGAAAAGGTGCGGGCGCAAATTGTTTCTGAGAAGAACAAATATGCCCAGGCGGAACTGATCCAGGTTTTGCAGCCTTCGCCGGAGCGGGTGGCGCCGCGCTGCCAGCATTTTGGCGTGTGCGGTGGCTGCCACTTCCAGCACATGGCTTACGCGGCGCAGCTGGCGGCCAAAGAAAGCGTGGTGCGTGACCAACTGGCGCGGTTGGGTGGGTTTAAGTCGGCCAACGTGCAACCAGTGGTGCCCAACTCGGAGCCATATGCCTACCAGGTGGAAATGGTGCTGAGCCCGGCGGGCAACGGCCGTCTCGGATACTGGTCACCTATTAAGCGAGAAGTAATTGCCATTGAGGAATGCCCCATTTCGCGGCCAGAGCTGGTGGCCCTGCTGCACGACGTGGAGCTGGATCTGCCCGGCCTGCGCAAACTTTCCCTGCGCATTGGTGATGACGAGGCGCTGCTGGCGGCCATCGAGGTGGATGACGTGGAGCCGCCAGAGTTGGAGGCCGATTTCCCTATCTCCGTGGCCATTGTGCTGCCAGACAAAACGGCCGCTTCCCTCGTGGGCGACTTTTATTCGGTGCAGCAGGTAAACGGCCGTGACTTTCGTGTGTCGCCGGGGGTGGATATGGCAACCAGCCCGACCGCGATGCAGGCGGTGGTGCAAACCGTGCTGCGTTATGCGGCCCTCACCGGGCAGGAAACCGTCATTGAGCTGTTTAGCGGGGTGGGGACGTTAACTGCATTTCTGGCGGAACGGGCAAAGGAAGTAATTGCCGTCGAGCGCAATTCGGATGCTGTGGAGGACCTGGCCGTTAACCTGGATGATCGGGAAAATGTGGCGTTGTATGAAGAGGACGTGGAAGTGGTGCTGCCCACTTTGCCGACCGGCGTAGAGGTCATGGTGGTGCATCCCTGGGCCAACGGCCTGTCGCGCCAGGCGATTAGCGCCATTGGCCGGGCCGCGCCGCACCGGCTGATTTACGTGAGTTCCGACGTGGCTACCTTGGCGCGTGACGGCCGTTCCCTGCACCAAAGCGGCTACCAGCTGGTCGAGGTCCAACCCATCGACATGCGGCCGCAAACCTTTCACATCGAAACCGTCTCCCTCTGGGTAAAAGAGAAATAGTTAACCGCAGAGACGCAGAGGGCGCTGAGTTTTTTGATTTAGAATCTCTATGCTCTCTGTGCCCTCTGTGGCGCTTAATCTTCGTCTTTGTCGCCCCCTTGCTGCGGAAAACGGAAAAACTGGTCGGCCAGGTTGGTGGGCAGGCGGATTTCGCCAAACTGCCGCTCGTAGTTGGCGATGTTTTGCGCCAGGGCGCTTTGCAGCATTTTGGCGTGCATGGGGGACATGATTACCCGCGACAGCACGCGGCCGCGCGGCATACGCGGCAGCATCTGGGCAAAGTCCAGCACAATTTCCCCCGGCGTGTGGCTGATAAAGGCGAGGTTGGCGTAAACGGCCGTTAATTCCTTGGGAATGTCAATGGCAATACGTTTTTGTGGATTTGGGTTTGGATTCGGATTGGGTGTGTCGTTCATGTTCAATCTCCAAGTTGTAAACTAGATTCTGCATTCGTTGATGGGTGAGTCACCGATTTCCCCCGTTTGACAACCGGTGGCACTGGATCACCCTTGTAAGATACTTCAACTGGCCCGATTTGAAAAATGCGCTCCGTTTGTTGGCTGCCTGCCCCTCGTGTAAAATTACGGCCGTGCCATGAGCGTTTTCGCAAAATTTGAGGCTGTCGGCGACGGCCGTCATCGTTTGGGGGATAATTGTGCTCAACAAAGAGAATCTGCTTTCTTACCTGTTGGTTTTGTTGGTTGGGATTATTTTAGGGGTGGGGGGATTGACCTTAACACGGCGGGTGCAGCCAGCCCAGATTATTATCCAGCCGCCTGCACCTACGGCGGCGCCGGATCCCACCGCCACGCCCGGCCCGCTGCATGTTTTTGTAAACGGCGCGGTAGCTGTCCCGGCTGTGTACGAACTGGTCCCAGGCAGCATTGTGCAGCAGGCCATTGAACAGGCCGGGGGATTTGCCGCCGAGGCGGATACGGCCGTTGTCAACCTGGCCTTTCCGCTGCAAGATGGCATGCAGATTTATGTGCCCACCGTCGAAGAAACGGCCGCACAGGGTCAGGCGGCCATCACCAACCCGGTGGTGCGTACGGAAGGGATTGAGCTGGATACGGCCGTAAATGACGCGGCTGCCGCGCCGGGTGAGCTGGTTGACATAAATAGTGCAAGCGTGGCTGATCTGGACACCTTGCCTGGTATCGGTCCCAGTACGGCCGAAAAGATCGTAGAATACCGGGAGACCAACGGCCCGTTTGCCGCCATCGAGGAAATCATGAATGTATCCGGCATTGGCCCGGCTAAATTTGAACAGATTCAAGCGTTTATCACCGTAGGAGAGTGAGGAAGACCGGGTGGTTTTCCTGTTCTTTTTATGCCCCAAGAGACCATCCTGACAACCATTGGTGCAAAACTGCTCAGCATTCCGTTTCGTCTGGCGCGACGGCCGTTTATTCCCCCCGGCAAAGCCCTCATTCTGCACCCCTGCTGCCTTAGCCAGGTGATGCTGGCCACGCCGCTGCTCTCGGTGCTGTCAGCTGCGTTTCCCAACACACGGTTTGATTGGGCCGTGAGCGAATGGGCCAGGCCGGCTGTCGCCAAAAATCCTCAAATTACCGAGCTGATTCCTACGGGCGACCTGGGCTTGGCTTTTATGTCCGTTAACGAACTGCTGGGGGTGGTTGACCAACTGCGGCAGGGCGATTACGACACGTGCCTGATTCCAGGTCGCTCCAGCCTCTTATCCTGGGTAGCCTGGCAGGCGCGCATTCCCCAGCGGATTGGTCTGGCTTCCGGTGGGCGTGGTTTTGCCCAGACGCTGGTGGCGCCGCGGCGTACTGGCCAGCAGCATGCCGCGGACATTTATCTGTCGCTGGCCGAGGCGTGTGGCGTTGATCTTCCCCCTGGGGAACGCCCGCCGATGGCCTTTTACCCGGCCGATGATGACCGAACGGCCGTTACCCAGCGCCTGATCGATGATTTGGATTGGTTGGGCGATGTACCCCTGGTGGTGATGCATCCTGGCGGCGGCGCTGGTTCCGTATATGAAGATCCCCGCAAACGATGGCCCAGCGAACGGTTTGTGCTGCTGGCCAACCATCTGGTGCGCCAGCACAAGGCACGCGTGCTGCTGGTGGGCAGCGCCCACGACCAGGAACTGTCCGCCGCCATCGCCGGGATGACGTCGCAGCGCTGCGCCAACTGGACCGGGCGCATCACCCTGGGCGAACTGGGGGCGCTGGCCGAGATGGCCAACTTGTATGTGGGTAACGACACGGGGCCAACCCACATTGCTGCGGCCGTGGGCTGCCCCACGCTGGCCATTTTTGGCCCCAGCAATCCAGCCATCTCTGCGCCGTACTCTCCCGCCGAAGATCGGGTGGTGACGTTGTGGCGTGGGGGTGAGGAACGGCCGTTCACCTGGCAAGAAGGCGTCACCGTCAGCGAAGTCATCAAAGCCGCCGATGCCCTGCTGCGCCGCAAACCGTGAGCCAGCAGCGGCCGTTTATTCCATAATCACCGGGAGATGAAGGCGAAATACCCAAATTTCCACTGCACCAATGTCGCAGTGCTCGTTGAGCGACCGGGCTTGGCCCCGCTGATCGCTGGCCACGTACAAAGCGCCGTCCGAATCTGTGGCATCATTGCCGCTGAGGGTCCCGTTGAGCAGCGTGAAGCTGCCGCGGTTGAGCCGCATGCCTGCGCCATCTGGGTCATTGCCGTTTTGAATGCTTGACTACGGGCGCGTTAATGTTCACTACCACAGAGCATGGTTGTGAGGTTGGCTTACGAGGGTGGTTACGAGATTGTGCTCAGGTGAGTGTCGGCTAAAAATTTGCCTGTCTGGTATTGAATTATTCGTTTTATTGGCAACGGCCGTTACAATTCACGGTATTGACTCGCCACATTTAGATTTACCCTGGGAGATTACAGATGAAACAAATAGAAAGTCGGCCGATTTTGGCCGAAAGCCGCGCCTGGAAAACGGCCGTGGCCCCCTACCAAAAGCCTGATCTGCGCCGCAGTGTCTGGCAAATTGTCAACACGCTTGTGCCGTATCTGCTGATCTGGATGCTAATGGTTCCGGCATTCCGCATTTCCTTTTGGCTGGCGCTGCCGCTCATCGTTTTAAATGCTGGATTGACCATGCGTGCTTTTATCATCTTTCACGATTGTGGTCACGGTGCTTTTTTTAAGTCGCGCCGTGCCAACGAAATTGTGGGCTTCATTACAGGACTGGTTGCTTTCACGCCCTTCTTTGCCTGGCGGTACGGCCACGCCCTGCACCATTCCGCCTCTGGCGATCTGGACCGGCGCGGTGACGGCGACGTCTGGATGATGACCGTGAACGAGTACCTGGCTTCTCCCTGGTGGATGCGTGCGGTTTACCGCATTTATCGTTTCCCCCTGGTTTTGTTTGTCATCTCCCCACTGGTCTTGTTTTTGTTCGTGCACCGCATTCCTACGAAAGGGCGCAAACGCGAACACCGCAGCGTCTGGCTTACCAATGTAGCCCTCCTCATGATTGCCATTTTGATGAGCCTGCTGGTTGGTTTTAAGACCTATGCCATTTTGCAAGTTTCGATTATTGGTCTGGCGGCGATGGCGGGGGTCTGGCTCTTTTACGTGCAGCACCAGTATGAAGAAGTGTACTGGCAGCGGCACAACGCCTGGGATTATGCTACGGCCGCTGTCGAAGGCAGTTCGTTTTATAAATTGCCCAAGGTGTTGCAATGGTTCACCGGCAATATCGGCTTCCATCACATTCACCACCTCAGCCCGCGCATTCCCAACTACAATTTGGAGCCGTGCCATAATGCCAACCCGGAACTGCACGTGGAGCCGCTGACGCTGCTGCAAAGCTTCAAATGCATTCGCTATCGGCTGTGGGACGAGGCCAACTTCCGCCTCATCGGCTTTGGCGAACTGAAGAAAATCGCCCGCGCATAACTGCTTGAGTGGTGGCCCGCACTTAGCGTGGAATTGAATGAATAGCTGTGGCTGACGTTAACGTCGGCCACTTTTTGTTTGGAGGGGAACGGCCGTACCACTTTCTCTCCCCTTGTTTTTGAAGTTGTAGCCGCGGATTCTTTCCGCGCCGCAAACGCGCGGAAAGAATCCGCGGCTACGGGGCGACAATCGGTTGGGCGGCCAGTACAGGTGCCTGTACGGGCACACCTGCGAACAGTGAGCCTTCTTCGAACCAGGATTTGGGGGCGGGGGCGCCCCACAGGGTTTGCCGCTGCGGGTCGCGGAGCTGCCACTCGATGGGTTCCAGGTCGGGGTCTACCGTCAAGTAGTCGCTGGTGTAGATTTCAATGCGGTGACCGTCGGGGTCGCGCACGTAGAGGAAAAAGGCGTTGGAGATGCCGTGCCGCCCTGGGCCACGTTCCATGTTGCTCAAGTAGCCAGTCGTTGACATAAGGTCGCAAAGGTGGATGATGTGCATGGCGGTGGGTGCCCAGAGCGCCACGTGGTGCAGGCGTGGGCCCACGCCGTTCGTTAATGCCATGTCGTGGATGTTGCCCTTGCGGTGCATCCACACCGCCCACAGCTGCGGATCGGCATCTTCGGAGACGGTGTATTCGGTGGTGCGGAAGCCCATCTCCAGCGCCCAAAAGTCGTGGCTGGCCTGGACGTTGGGGGTGAAGCAGTTGAAATGGTCGATGCGCTGCGGGTGGCAGCCGCGATACGCGCCGTACTGCTGGAGCATCCGCTCTGCCTGGGCAAATTCGTAGCAAAACTCCAGCGGCATCCCAAACGGGTCACGCAGGCGCAGTGAACGACCCTGGCCATGTGGTTCAGCCCAGGTGAGCGGCTCGCCTTTCTCGCCGAAATAGGCCGCCATGCGGTCCAAATCCGCCTCGCTGGCGACCTTGAAGCCCAGCCGCAGCGCCTGTGGTTCAGCCGTTTGCGTCAGGATAATCGAGTGGTGGTTGCGCTCTTCCAGGCCGCGCAGGTAGATCGAGTCGTCGACCTGCTCTGTTTCAATCAGGCCCAAACTTTCGGTGTAAAACTTGCGCGAGGCGTCCAAATTGGTAACGCCAAGCTCCACATGGCTCATGCGGATGATGTTGAAGGGTGGGGTTCCGGCGGGGTGGTGGATGGGCATGGGTTTTTCTCCTTACGGGAGGGGAGATTGGAGATTAGAGATTGGAGATTGAACCTAATCTCCAATCTCCAATCTCTAATTCCCCAGTTTCGGGATGCGGTGATCCCCAAGGGCGATGCTGATATTTTTCGTTTCCATGTAGAAGTCGAAGCTGTAGTCGCCGCCGTCGCGGCCGATGCCGCTGGATTTGACGCCGCCGAATGGGGTGGGGAGGTGGCGCACGTTTTGCGAGTTGACCCAAACCATGCCCGCTTCGACCTGGTGGGCCATTTTCAGGGCGCGGCTAACGTCGCGGGTCCAGATGTAGGCGGTAAGGCCGTACTTGACGCCGTTGGCAATTTCCAGCGCTTCGGCGTCGGTGTCGAACGGAATGGCGGTAAGGAAGGGGCCGAAGATTTCTTCCTGGGCGATGCGCATGGTGGGGGTGGCGTCTTTGAAGAAGGTGGGGGTGATGTAGGCGCCGTTGGCCAGCCCGGCGGGGTGCTGCCCGCTGCCCGCCATGAGCGTGGCGCCATCTTCCTGGCCAATTTGCACGTAGCTGCTCACTTTTTCCCAGTGGCTCTGGTGGATCAGCGGGCCAATTTCGGTAGCGGGGTCGAGCGGGTGACCGACTTTGAGCTTTTTGACACGCTCGGCCAGTTTGGCGGTGAACTCGTCGTACACGGAGCGTTCTACCAGGAGGCGGCTGCTGGAGGTGCAGCGTTCGCCGTTGAGGGAGTATTTCATGAATACGGCCGTATCCAACGCCCTTTCCAAATCCGCATCGGCAAACACAATAATAGGATTTTTGCCGCCCAGCTCAAAATGAACCCGCTTGAGCGTGTCCGCTCCCTGGCGCATGATGTGGCTGCCGGTGGTCGTCTCGCCAACAAAGGCGATGGCCTTGATGAGCGGATGTTCGGTGAGCGCCTTGCCCGCCGTCTCGCCAAAGCCGTTGACCAGGTTGACCACGCCCGCAGGAATGCCCGCCTCGTGCATCAGCTCGGTGAGGCGCTGGGCGGTGACGGGGCTGAGCTCGGCCGGTTTGTGCACGACGGTGCAGCCGGCGGCCAGTGCCGGGGCGATCTTCCAGGTGCTGAGCATAAACGGGGTGTTCCAGGGGGTGATGACGCCAACCGGGCCGATGGGCTGGCGGATGGTGTAGTTCATGTGCTCGTGCGCGGGCAGGGAGAGGCCGTCGTTGGCGGATTCGACGCGATCGGCAAAAAAGCGGAAGTTGACGGCGCTGCGCACGGCCGCTTTGCTCATAAAGCGTATCGGCTGGCCGGTGTCGATGCTTTCCAGCAGGGCAATTTCTTCGGCGTGGGCCTCGATGAGCTCAGCGACGCGGTAGAGCAGGTCGCGCCGCTGTTTGGCAGGCAGGGCGGCCCAGGCGGGGAAGGCATCGTGGGCAGCTTGCGCGGCAAGGTCAATGTCGGCCGCATCCCCTTCGGCGACGGTGCAGAGGAGGCTGTTGTCGATGGGGCTGTGGTTGTTGTAGTTTTTACCGGATTGGGACTCGATGTGACGGCCGTTCACAATATTCTTCAGCCCACGCTCGGCAATCTTAGCCCGGTAAGGTGCCACTTTTTCGAGATTTTCGGTTAGGGTTCCTGTTGCTGCCATTTGGTTGGTCCTTTTTTAAAAGCGGAACACAGAGTTGCACAGAGAAGGCACAGAGGTTCACAGAGAGAAGCCTTTAATCTGTGTAATCTGCGAAATCTGTGGATAGATTTATTCCGCAATGACTTCATTCTCCAACAAGCCGATGCCATCAATTTCCACGCGCATGACATCCCCGGCGTAGACGTGGGAGATGCCTTCGGGGGTGCCGGTGTAGATGATGTCGCCGCGCTGGAGCGTTTTGAATTCGGAGATGTAGGCGATGAGCTGGGCGACGCTGTGGCGCAGGTTTTTGGTGTTGCCCTGCTGCTTCAGCTCGCCGTTAACGTAGGTGCGAATTTCGGTGTTGGTGGGGTCGATCTCGTCGGCGGTGACCAGGACGGGACCCATCGGGCCAAACGTGTCGAAGCCCTTGGCCTTGACCGGCGGGCGGTAGTAGTTGCCGACAAAGTCGCGCACGGTGCATTCGTTGCCGATGGTGTAGCCGTAGACGTAGTTCAGGGCGTCTGCTTCGGGGATGTGACGGCCGTTTTGCCCCATCACCACCACCAGTTCACCCTCGTAATGCATGTACTCCACGTCTGGGCGAATCACTTTGGCTTTGTGGCCGATGAAGGTGTTGGGCAGCTTGTGGAACAGCAGCGGGTAGTCGGGGACGTCCAGCTTGAGTTCCTGAGCATGGTCGGCGTAACCGAGGGCGACGCCAACGGCCGTACAGCCCCGCGCATCCACCGGCGGCAGCCACATCACGTCGTCCGGGTCGTGGGCGACGGTGCCCACCCAGAGCTGATCGTTTTTGTAGATGGCTTCGTGGATTTGTCCGTTGTAGGCGAATCGGGCAAGTTTCATTGTTTCTCCTTTATTTTGGCAACGAATTGGCGCGAATTTTCACGAATTTGAATCCTTTTCGCGCAAATTCGTGTTCATTCGCTGCAAAATTTTCAAAGTTGAAACCAGTTTTTGACGTCGTAAGCGAGCGCATCGCTGGTATAAGTTTGTTCGATTTGCCGCATGATGGCGTCCACCTCGGTGGGTGTAGCGGCCAGTTCGGTGCCGTTGATTTGCAGGGTGTAGGCCGAGCCGTTGGGATTGAGTACGATGCCGATGGGCAGGATTTGATGGTGGCGGTGCTGGAGGAGGTGTTGGTAAACGGCCGTGTACACCCCCGGATCATACGCCAAATTTTTATCGTCATTCAAACCCAGCTTGTAGCCAATTTCCGCCACTTCTTGCCACAGCATTTGCAGCACGTTGGGCCGGGCGTCACGCTCCTCTTTTTCATGGCGTGGCTTGGCGATGGAGCGGGCGCGGGCCTCTTCGATGACCTGACGGACGGCCCGGCTGGGCGTGGGAATAATAAATTGGCAGGCGGGATCGCTCAGCAGCGGTTCGGCGGCGTCGTCCAGCGGCTGGGTAAGCTCCGTGAGCCGGTTGCCGATGAGCGGCACTTCGCCGATGAGCAGGTGGTGGGGATCGTGGGTTTGGTGCCAGCGGTGCACGGCCGTTCGCGCCCACAGCCCCACCGCTTTGCGAATGGCGGGGTGGGTGACGCCGTCGATTTCGGGGTAGGTGTGTAGGTTAACGGCCGTTTCAAACGCCGCCCGCGTCACATCCCACTGGAGCAAATGTACGGTGCGCCCAGCCTGCTGTGCCAGCACCGCCAGCTGCTGGATGAGCAAACTTTTGCCAGTCCCCGGCAGCCCGGCCAGAAAAACCATGCGCTGCCCGGCGGCGAGCTGTTGGAAGGTGGTGTAGATGTTGGAATCGGTTGGCAGAATGATATCGGACATAGCTTTTTTCTAATTTTGGACACTGATGGCTCTACTGAAAAAACCACAGATTTCGCAGATTACACAGATTTTTCTCTCTGGATTTCTCTGCGTCTCCGCGCCTCTGCGTTGGCTTTTTTCAGTGGACTCACTGATTAACACAGATATAAAAAATCAGTGTCAATCAGTGTTAATCAGTGTCCAATTTTTACTCTGGCATGGGCACGCCCAGGACCAGCAGGCGGTTGCGTTTGAAGGTGTCGATCATTTCTGCGGCCGTTTTTTGCGCTTCGGCACCCATGAGCAGGCTGGGCTCGCCGCCCTCGAACTTGTCGCAGACAAATTTGTGTGAGTCGTACATGATGGCAAACGCCTGGCGGAAGTTTTGCACCGCCAGCGCCAGTTCATCAGGCGGATTGGCAAACAGGGGCTTGAGCTGGCGCATCGTTTTTTTCACCAGGAAGTCGTGGTCTTGGGCCCACAGGCCGCTGAAGCCTTCGCTGGCTTCGAACATGTTGGGGCGCACGTAGCCATCGTAAGCCGCCTGGCTGAAGCCGCCAGTGAGTTTAAACGTGACGGAGACGCCCCACATCAGGTAGGTGGCCTCTTCGATGGCAGCCCGGGCGGCGCTGAGATCGCCGGCGTCTACCTGCTTTTGCAGCTTGTCGCAGATGAGAATGAGCGACTGCACGTAAGCAAAAAAGAGGTGGTGCCCTAGCTGCCAGCGCTGTCGTGCCTGATCCAGTTCTTGCATGTTCAACATGCGTAAATCTCCTTGTTAATAGGACGCTGATCACCCTGATTTACATGATTTATCTGATCAGGAAAATCAGCGTTCCATTACCTTGTCTCAACAGGAGCGCGGTAAGAAACCGCGGCTACAAAAATCCGGTTAATCTGCGAAATCCGCGGCCAATTAAATGTCGAATTGCCGCAGGCTGGTTTCCAGGGCAATGCGCAGCAGGGGCAGCTCGATGACGGTGAGGGTGTGCGGTGGTTTTTGCAGGTCGAGCAGCACGTTGCGGTACGCTTGCAGCAGCCCGTGCAGGAAGGTCAGCCCGCTTTGCTCGCTGGTGCGGCTGACGTTGAAATAGCTGTCGTAGACGTCAAATTTGTGCACGTTGGCAGTGGTGACGGCCGTTTCCACCCCCAGCACCGCCATTGCCTCATCCAGTGCCGCGATGGTTTTGTCTGGCGCAGTATCCAGCGGCAGGTTGATGATTTTTTGCAGGGCGGTGCGCTGAACGGCCGTTAACTGCGTCTCTTCCGGCGCACACGCCAGCGCTTCCGGCAGGGGCAGGCGCAGTTCGGGGCCAGGATTGGGCGGGCTGGGATTTTGGGTGATGAGCCCGTGCCAGTTTTGCACCAGTTCCACCAGTTCCGCGTGGGTGTAGCGGCTTTCCACTTCGGCCATGGCGGCGTTGGCGGCTTCGACCGATGGCACCAGGGTGCCCGCCAGCACATCCAAATCGTAAACGGAGTGAGACGGCCGTAATACCTGGTCAATCAGCAGCAGTTGGGACGGCCGAAACTGCAGCAGCGCCTCAAACACACCGCCGTAAATGTATGGATTGTACGGCGTTTGCGGACTCGCTTTGGTCAGCCCGATGTCCCGCGCCAGCCCGTTAACCGATTCCCACATCGCCCGCAGCACGTTGGGCGGCGCGTCCAGCCGTTCCTGCTCGTTTTGCGGTTCGGCGACGGTGCGGGCGCGCGTGGCTTCAATCACCTCGCGCACTTCCCAGGAGGGTACGGGCACCACAAACAGCGTCTGATCGCTGGTCAGCAGCGCTTCGGCGGCGTCATCGCCTGGTTCCACCAGCTCGATGAGACGGTTGCCGATGAGCGGCAGCTCGCCGATGAGCAGCTGGTTGGCGGCAGGGTGCTGCTCGTGCCACTGCCACACCGCCTGCCGCGCCCACAGGCCGACGGCCTTGCGGATGGCCGGGTCAGTCACACCGTCCACCTCGGGGTATTTGCTTATGTTAACTTCTGTCTCAAACGGCTGGCGTGCCAGGTTGTAGCGCAGCAGGTGCACCTCGCGCCCCGCCTCGCTGGCAATGAGGGCCATCTGCTGGATGAGCAAACTTTTGCCCACGCCAGGAATGCCCGTCACAAAGATGAGCCGCTTGGTGTGCACCATCTCTTTGACGACTTTGTAGAGGTTGGAGGCGATTGGGATAACGAGCATTTTCGGTAATCCGTGTTCGGTAATCGGTAATCGGTGGTCGGTAATCGGTAACTGCCTACCAATTACCGTTTACCGTTCACCGATTACCGTACTCTCGGTAGTTTGCGGAACCGGTCCACGCTGGGCAGGTCGCCGACGGGGAGTTCGATGACGGTGGGTAGGTCGGTTTGCAGGCCCTGTTGAATGGCGCGGCGCAGTTCGGCAGGCGATGTGGCCCGCAGCCCTTGCGCGCCGAACGATTCGGCCAGCTTCACAAAATCCGGGTTGTGCAAATCGCTGGCGATGACCCGGTTGCCGTACAAATTTTTCTGCATTTGCTGCACGTTGCCGTACTGGTTGTTGTTGAAAACGATGGTGATGAGGCCGATGTGATGCTGAACGGCCGTTGCCAACTCCTGCACCGCAAACATAAAGCCCCCATCCCCCGCCACGCTGATCACCGGCACGTCCGGTTTGGCCACCTTGACGCCCAGTCCGGTGGGGAAGCCGTAACCCAGCGTGCCCATGTAGCCGGTGGAAATGTAGGTGCGCGGCTGGTAAACCGGGTACACAATCCGGCTGGTAAAACCCACCTGGGTCAGCTCATCGACAAAAATACCGTCCTCGCCCAATTCTTCGCGGATGACGTTGAGGAAGCTTTTTTGCGGTTCCAGGTATGCCGTTTGCTGTTCCCAACTGGCTTTGAGCGCCATCAGTTCGTCTTCGCGGCTGGCGCGTTTGTGGTTGTGGGCGGCGGTGCGTTCCAGCAGCAGGGGCAGCGTTTCCTCGGCGCGGGCGGTGAGGGCGATGTTGGGTTTGTGGAACAGATTGTGCGTGGCCGGATCGATATCGATTTTGATGAGCGTCATCTGGTCGTCGGTGCCCCAGCCAAACGTTTCGCGGGCGTGGCTGCCGATGAGCAGCACCGCGTCCGTAGTTTTCCACAGTTCGTGGGCGGGCGGCAGATGGAAGCTGAGGTAGGAACGGCCGTCCATAATCCCCATGCCGGTGCGGTAGCCGACGACGGGCGCTTCCAGCATCGTGGCCAACTCACGGACTTCTGCGCTCACATTTTGTGCCCCGCTGCCGACGAAGATAAGCGGCCGTTTGGCGTTACCGAGTGCTTTGGCAGCTTGTTCGATGAGGTCGGGATCGGGTTGGGGATGTGCAATGGGGGCGGGGCGAGCGGCCAGTTCCACGGCACCGCGTTCGGCCAGCACATCCATTGGAATTTCCAGGGCGACGGGTCGGGGACGGTTGTTTTGCAATTCGGCAAAAGCGGCATAGAGCAAACCGGGCACATCGGCGGCGCTGGTGGCCCGCTCGGCCCATTTGGTGAGGCCGCGCAAAATGGCCAGCTGGTCGGGAATCTCGTGCAGCACGCCTTTGCCCTGACCAATTTGCCGGGTGGGAATTTGCCCGGTGAGGCAGAGGACAGGGGCGTTGAGGCCGTACGCCGTGGCCAGGGCGGCGCTGGCGTTGAGCAATCCAGGGCCAGGCACCACGTTGAAAACGCTGATATCGCCGGTGGCCAGGGCATAACCCAGCGCCATGTAGCCCGCCCCCTGCTCGTGCCGCGTGTGAATGACGCGAATCTGGTCCTGGGCGTCGTGCAGGGCGTTGTACAGCCAGTCGTTTTGCACGCCGGGCAGGCCAAACAGGGTGTGGATGCCGTGGGTAATGAGTGTTTTAACGGCCGCTTCGCCGCCGGTAAGTTGGGTCATGGGTTGTGATCGGGTAATTGGGTAATTGGGTAATTGAGTAATTGGCAATGTTTGTGTAGGCGCCAACTACTCAATTACGCGTCACGGTTCAGTTTATTCATTTTACCGGAGGATTGGTAATTACAAAATGGAAAAAAGGGCCTGTGGCTGGTAATTTTTTATTGGTTTCTGCTCGCTGGTGAACTGACCGGTAATTGCTGCGGCGTAGGGATGTTTCGCTGCGCTCAACATGACAGGCAACAATTGTCATGCTGAACGAAGTGAAGCATCCCTCTAAACCTCGCCTGACAGCAACTTTGCTCGCGGGCACAGATCGCCGGGGAATAATGGCGATTCATAAATAAAATCGGTAATAAACTTGACACTGAATCGCCTTAAATGAACCTGAAGTGTATCCGCTAGCGTTTACCGATTTAATTTCTTCAGGTTCATAATCCCCCGGCTAGTTGTGAAAGCCCAGTTGCACTTTAGGAAAAAAAACAGGGAATCACCAGATACCTTCAGTTGTCATTTCGACCAAAGGGAGAAATCCCTAGAACTCTACGAATCCTCAAGGGCACCGAAGTTTAGAGGGATTTCTCGGAGGACCTCGAAATGACAAATATAGGTACTCTGCAAAAGTTGCCTTATTATTTCTTGAAATTACAAGAGGGCTTCCATATCTAGCCCGCCCGTTTACGGGTGGCCGGGTCACGCCGTTTTGTAATCCTGGGGTGTGGTGTGGGTTTTCTTTTTGAAGATTTTGCTGAAGTGGGATGGGTCTTTGTAGCCCAGCCGGTGGGCAATTTCTTTGACAGACAGGTTGGTGAAGGTGAGCAGCCGCCGCGCTTCCAGGATGAGACGGTCCTCGATGAGGTGCTTGGCGGTGCGGCCGACCAGCTGGCGGGTAATGTCGGACAGCTGACGTGGGGTGATGTTGAGCACTTCGGCGTAGTCGGCGACGGTGTGCGTTTGGCGGTATTTTTCTTCCAGCAGCAGGGTGAATTCGTGGAACAGCTGGGCTTCGGGGGATACGGCCGTTCCCCCCTCCCTCACCACTTCCTGCTGCACCTTGCCCAACTTCACCAGCAGAACCGTTAATAAATGACGCAAAACTTCCTGGTTGGAACGGCCGTCGCCCGCGCCAAACTCCGCCAGCAGCAGCCCCAGCAGCGCTTCAAAATTGGGCAGCGCCTCCGGCGGCACGGGCAGCGTGTGGTTGATGGTGACGTTGTTAAACAGCACCGTCTGGTAATGCCCCATCTCTTGCGACAAAAAGTTGGGTAGGAAGGCGTCGGTGAAGCGGATGACCAGCCCGTCCAGGTCGATGCCGGTAATGAGCTGGTGCACCTGCCCCTTGGCGATGAGGTAGAAGGTGTTGGGTTGGATGGCGAGTTCGCGTTCATCAATGACATGTTTACCCCGCCCGGAGCGCACCCAGAGGATTTCCTGGAAGTTGTGGCGGTGCGGCTGTTCGTGGGTTTCTTGGGGATCGGTCTCGATGAGGAACGGCCGTATCAAAAAATCCCGCTCAGTGTCGGCCAGGGGCTGGGTGGGGAGAGCCTGGGTGGGGCGAGGCATGGGTTTGGGGAGATTGGAGATCGGAGATTAGAGATTGAGCCAATCTCCAATCTCTAATCTCCAATTTCCTGTTGTAGAACGGCCGTTAAACTTTTCACCAACCGCGCATTCTGTTCTGGCATGCCGATGCTGAGCCGGATGTGGTTGTCCAGGCCAAAGGCCGGGCGCACAATGATGGCCAGGGCCATCAAGCCGTCGATGAGCGTTTGGGCGGGCACCGATTGGTGCGAGAACAGGACAAAGTTGGCCTGGCTGGGCCAGACGCGGCAGCCGAGGCGGGTGAGCTGATCGGTGAGCCACTGCTTGCCCGCCATATTGTTGGCGATGGTGCGCTGGCGGTGTTCGGCGTCGTTTAGCGCGGCCAGACCGGCCACCAGCGCCAGCTTGTTCACGTGGAAGTTGCGCTTCACCCCGGCGACGCGCTCGATCACTGCCGGGCTGGCAATGCCGTAACCCAGCCGCAGGGCGGCCAGGCCGTAAATTTTGGCAAAGGTGCGCATGAGGAACAGGTTCTTGCCTGCCAATACCTCTGGCAGCAGGTCCGGGAAGTCGGGGGTATCGACAAAATCGATGTACGCCTCGTCGTGGATGAGCAGCACGTCGTCGGGGATGACGGCCGTGATGTGGCGCAGTGCGGTGGCGGTGGTGTAGGTGCCGGTGGGGTTGTTGGGATTGCAGACGTAAACCAGTCGGGTGCCTGGCGTGATGGCCGCGGCGATACGCTCGGGGTGGTAGCTAAAATCTTCTTCGTCTAAATCGAAAAAGTTGATGGGATTGCCGGAACGGCCGCTGTAGCGCGCCAGAAACGGAAACGACTGCCGGGGCAAGGCGCTGGCAGCATCTGGCCTGGTGAGGTGGTTGCGGGCGACAAATTCCAGCACCTCAATGCCGCCGCTGCCAATGACGATATGCTCCGGGCCAAGCTGGTCGCTGATTGAGGCGGCAATAGCCTGCCGCAGCTGCCATTCCAGCTGCCGGGACGGGTAAGTGTTGAGCGTGTCCAGGTTGTCGCGAATGGCTTGCAGGGCCAGCGGGGAAGGACCGAGCGGGTTTTCATTGGAAGCCAGCTTAAGCGGTTCTTGGGTTTGCAGTTCGGTGGGCAAATCTTCTATCGAGAGGCCAGGTTTGTATTCAGTGATTGACATAATCTCCTCAGTTGTGAGCGCATCCAGGCGCACTATCGTCAGCCAAGAAAAGTGGAAATAGGTGCCTGACAATCATAACCGAAAGTGCAGGGATAAACAGCTAACAACAGTTTTGCATTGGGTATGAGTGGTACCACCTATTATGACGAATATCGTGGCGGTGCAGCCCAAAGTGTGGAAAAATTAAAAGGGAAATGGAGGAACACCGTGAGATTTATGGGAATGTGGAAGACCATGCTTAAGATGGCCACAGAGGGCACTGAGATTCAAGAGGGTTTCTCTTTTTCCTCTGTGATCTCTGTGGCTATCTTGTTAGTTTTGTTGTTGGGGGCTTGTGGGGCGTCTGGTGAGGAAGCGGTGGTGGCAACGAGTCCGACGGTTACCCCCCAACCTATCACCGACTTCCGCGTGGTGGTGGCCAGTGACGATATTTCCTACCAATACCCGCGTATTCCCCTCATTTTGCAGGATGGCAGCGACTGGATTACCGGTGCTGACAAGGTAGAGGTAGCCGCCTTTGACCTATCGTCAGGCACACCTGCGCTGGTCTGGCAGGGAGAGGCAACCCGCTACGACGATTACGTGCTGCCTTACTGGGTAGTTTATCCCCAAGTAGATCATCCGGGTGAGTGGGGTCTGGTGGTAGACACCACCCTGGGCGAGGTCACGGCGCGGCTGCAAATTGTGGTTGAACTGGTCGAAGAAACCAATTCGCCCGCTGTGGGCGAGGTGCCGCCCGCCAGTGAAAACCGCACTCTGGCCACCGAGCCTGATATAGCCAAACTCACCTCCGCCGCCGAGCCCGATCCGGCCCTGTACCAGCAAACTATTGCCGGGGCGATGGCTTCTGGCAAGCCAAGCGTCATTACCTTTGCCACACCCGGCTTCTGCCAGACGCGTTACTGCACGCCGGTGGTTGATAGTGTTTCGGCCGCCAAAGATGAGTTTGGCGACGCAGCTAACTTCATCCACGTGGAGGTGTACAAGGCGTTCAACCCGCTCGTGCTGGCCGATGAAATGGCCGAGTGGGGATTGGGCAGCGAGCCGTGGACCTTTGTGCTGGACGAGGACGGCATGGTCGTCGCCCGGCTGGGCGGCCCCGTGTCACCACAGGAGCTGGCCGACGTGTTGGAGCAGGTCGAGAAGGCCAATTAAGGGCCATTATTGTGGGCAGTAAATGCTCACTGTCCGAAGGTCACGGGGCCGGACACGTTGTTTAGTGTGTAGTTTTCATTATTGCCAATTTGGCCCACGTTGGCGTTGTTGGCAAAATTGGCCGCATGGCCGCCTTCGGCGTGGGCGTGCTGGTTCACAGCAGGCGGTACAAATTCTAGTGGGTCTGGTGCGATTTCTCCCTTAGCCAGCGCCACTCCTTTACCTCCTATTAGTTGGGCAATGGGGAAAACACCCGAGGTACGCATGATGGGCGTCTGGTCAACACCTTGCTGTTTGGCAGATTTTTTGACCTCGTGCGTGACCCAACTCATTACATCTGTCACATACACCACGGAGGCATCATCCGGGTGGGGGGCGTGCCCGGTAAGCGCTTCGATGAGGTGGTAGGTGAAGAGGCTCATCGTGCGATCCTGCCGGACATATGAAGATTGAGCGCTGGTAGAAGAGTTCAGAACGGCGCGGCCTTCATCTTCTAAAAGCTCGGCTACGTTTTTACTGCCAGGTTCTGCGCTAAACTGGGGAATGTCGGTGCCTGGTAAATCTATAGGAAACGGTGCTGTCGTAATATTTTCCAGTTCATTGGTCGCGAGATTGACATTTTTTACGCCCATCCCATCGGCATGACAGCAGTCTAAAATGACCAGTAGCCGTTTAGCAGGCATGTCGCTGATTTCGGCCGCGAATGTTTCTGCCTCAATCGCATCGGCCCGCACATAGTTAAGGGATGAGATGTCGTAGGGGATTAGATAGTAACGGCCGTTACTTTTATCCTCCATGCCATGACCAGAGTAGTAGAGAACGGCCGTTGCTTCTGGGTCTGCCTTCACTTTTTCCTTTAGACGGCGCAGCTGCTGCAAAATATCTTTGCGTGTCGCCTGTTTACCGTGAAGCAGTGTCACATTTTCTGGGGCGTAGGCGCACCGTTCGGGATGTACCAGCACATCGTGAACTGCCTGCACATCTTTAGCTACCGTGGGCAGCGCCAGCCGGTTAATTTGGTTGTCATCTACCCCAATGACAAGGGCATATCCGTGTTGGAAAACTTCGCTCATCTTTTCCTCCTTAGAGTGTGCCCGTTTTTAATTTGGAGCTTTGGTGAACGGGCAAACTTTTATTCATCGGTTACTTGCACTGTTAGTTCGTACTCGCCTGAGCCGGAATACGCCCCTGCGCGAAGGTAATAAGTTCCGGGTTCCAAAGTAATGGTAATGAATGAATTTCGACCTGTCCCGCCATCGTCATCCACAAAAAGCTCGTTACCTGACTCGTCAAAAAGGTAAAGGAGCGGATCAAGCGAGAGCTCATCCTGGGCAATCATGGAGATGGCTACAGTAGTTGGTTCATCAAGCACAACGGACCACACTGACGCATTTTGCGTACTCGCGATCAGGGAGTCGCCCACAGTAATTTCGCCCACGTTTTGCGGAATCAAAAGCTGGGTATCGCCTCGCAGATAAGAGAGAAGCGTTTCGTTGACTACCCCGTTAACGAAGAAGGGGTTTTCGCCAGCTTCCAAGACTTCAATCCATTCGCGGCGCAGGGCAGTATCTTCGGCATAGGCCAGGTCCCACTCGATGAACTGCTGAAAATCTTCGATTGCACCCTCCAGATCGTCGGTTAGGGCGCGGGCAACACCACGGGAGTCGGCAATACCGCCGTGATCAGGTTCCAGGGAAACGGCCGTGTCACAGGCAAACAACACTTCTGCTACAAATCCCCATAAACTGCCAAACCAGCAAATCCGGTTGTAATCTTCGGCCATTAGCGTCCCGTTTTGGGCAAAAGCATCGTTATCTTCAAGGTTGGTTAAACCCTCTATTACTCCACCTGCTTTTATTTGCGTCAAAGCTGAGGCCACAATGTCTAACTCAAGACGTAGTTCATAGATGCCACTACCGTTGCCTAAATCTGTGGCCTTAATGAAGTAAGTACCGGTTTCGGGAATTTGGAAATTGGAAATAAGCGAATTGAGACTCTCTTCACTATCATCATTGTCTATAAGCCATTCGCCATTTGTATCGTACAACGTGAGGTACGGATCGAGTGAATCCTCAACTGCGTTCATGCTGATATCAATAACGTCGCCAGCATTTGCTTCAAAAGCCCACAATTGAACATCTTCAGTACTGGCACGCTCTATTTGGCCTATGGTAATTTCATGTGGACTCTCTTTCGTTAAGGTTAACTCGTAAGACCCTACACTGTTTCCCCGTCCTGTGGTTTGAACGTAATAGTTACCTGATTCAGGAAGTAAAAAGTTGTCGATTAGAGAATTTAAACTGTCTCCCACATCATCGTTTTCCATGATTGCATTACCTTGTTCGTTTAGTAAGGTGAGATAGGGATCCAGGGAATCACCAATTGCGTTCATGCTTATACTGATTACGTCGCCAGCCTGTCCATTAAATACCCAGAAAGTTTGGTTGGCCGTGGAGGCGATTTCAACTTGCTCGAAGGTGATTTCTGTCGATGTTTCTTCTTCGATTGTTAATTGATAGGCACCTGAGAAAGTGTCTGTTCCCGTGGCTAAAATAAGATAATTCTCAGACTCACGGGCAAAAAGAGGCTGGCTTGAAGCAGAGTGCGGTCCACTGTCTGAATCCAGAAGTTCTCCCTCTTCATTGAAAACCAGAAGCAGCGGATCCAAGTTATCTGTTTCGGCTGTAATTTTGACCGAGAATATTGAGCCAGTATTTGCTTCAAAACGCCATATTTGTTGGGTTTCAACGGTTGAGAAATTTGATGTGCCAGCGGAAATTGGCGCAGCGAGTTCTATAAGCCTTTCACATGCAACTTCATAATTGTTGGCAAAAGCATAAACACAAGCGTTGCTGTAATCCTTTACAATTGTGCGATTGAATAGAGGATGTAAGGTTTCAGGGAGCTGCTCGGCAATTTGTTGGAAAGCAACTTCGTATTCGGCAATGGCCTGTTCATCTAGACCTAAATTAAAAAGAGTTTGGCCGTCACGAACCATATCAGCAATGTTGATGAGCACCTCAGGCGAAACCGGTTCGTTTGATAGGGAGCGAAGTGCAGCTTCGAACTCGACGTCTGTACAAGATGGGGATAGGTTTCCTTGAAGATATTGGGCGATTAATTCTTCCCGCGCCCAATTATTAAAATCGTTATTCCACAGGTCTTGAACTTGCGACGCCATAGCCAACTCATAGGCCGAGCTGAATTTCGAGCTGGCAGAAGCAATTTTGCAGTTCTGGATCTCCATTTTGGCCTCATCCAGTTTATCTAGAGCAAGGGAGATATGGATGCCAAAATTAAACTCAACGCAAGTTTCTTCATACGTGGTTAGCCGTGACGCCGGAAAGGCTTTTTCCCATTCTGCCACGGTTAAATTACGTTCTGCGAGGCGGCAAGCCGCTGATGGCCAGTCTGAAACGTTTATATCATATGCGTAAGCCACTGATTGATGACTTCGGGCAATGAGGGTTGATTGGGCAGGAATGATGTTGATAGTAGAAATCAGAGTCGATGTTGGTAAAACATTCCCAATAGGATGTAAACTTCCTTCACTTATCCGCCAAAATTGCAGACCATCGCCAGCGGTTATAAGTAAACTCCCTGCTGTCCCACCAAAAACGGAAACTGAATTTATTTGATGGGAAGATGGTAGTTGCACTGACTGGGGAGTACAGTCTGCAAAATCCAGTCGGTACAGTTGTGATGGGTTTGCCCCGTTCCTTTGTCCGCTCCAAATCAACTGATTACCATGAGGTAGGAAAGCAATGGCTGTTGTTACAGAAGGCAGCGGCAACGGGCATCCTTTTGGCTGCGGGGCTGATTCTGCCAGATTGTAAATGTGAATAAAGCAACTGCTTTCGGGCTGTGATTCGGGCGTAGACTGTTCCTGTGCAGGTTCAGGTGTGGCCGGTTTTTCCTCTTCGTTATCAGGTGATCCAGTTGAGGTAACCTCTCTTTCGGTACACGTTGTAACGGCTAACATTGAGCTATCTGCATTAAACGTTATTTTTGAGCTTGGCTGGATTACGCCTTTTTCAAGGTTACTCGTTAGAGACTTTTCTGGTGCACCGATTCTATCAGCTGAAAGTGGATAGACGGCGATGGCTGTCCCATTGGCCAGGGCCAGTTTCGATCCATCCTGATTAATGGTTGAGATGATGGGGGTTGGGAAGTCAGCCGGTAACTCAATTGTTTGGGTAACCAAATCATCAATTTGCCAGTAAATGATTGAATTATCTTGTATGGCAGCGAGGCTGTTTGATACAGGTCCTTGATAGAGTACAGCCGTCGTTGTAATTCCCTCTGGTAACCTGAGCTCCTGTCTGAAGGCTGCGCGGTCTTCACCAATGGCAATATCGTAAGGTGTGTAGAGGGCTTCAAGCAGCATGCCTTGGGCGATGTCGTGGGCTAAACTGGCGGCCTGGTCATTTGCTTCTGATAAGGATGTTAAGGTTTCAACACTTAACAGCAGAGGGCTGGTTGTTTCTTCACTATTTAGGTTCTCTTTTGACAGCGAGGCTAATGCTTCAATGCTTAACAGCAGGGCGCTGGTTGTTTCTCCGCTGTTTAAATATTCCTTGGCCTGGGCGGCTAAACGCAAAGCATCGGCTATTTGTTTCTGCTGGTTTGCCACGTTTTGCGCTGCAACGGCCGTTGCCTCAGCTTCTTGTGCTTTATATGCCTCACTTGATGCTGTGGTTGCATTGGCGACGGCCGTCGTTTGAATAATGACTGCCGTTGCCGCTACAGATTCGGCCGTTGATTGTGCTTTTACTGCTTCTTGCCGTTGGCCAAAAGCAAGAAGGCCACCAACAACCGCCAAAACTGAGAAGATAACAGCTACTGTAGTTAATGTACTTTGCTTCTTTTTGGCAGCTTCTGCCTCTTCAGCTCTTTTGCGGTGTTCTTCCGCCAGGGCGCGTTCATGTGCTAATTCTTGTTGCCGTTTTTCTTCTTCTCGCTGCTGCTCTTTTAAAGCCTGTTGTCGTTCCCGTTCCTCTTCGGCTACCTTGCTGGCTCTGAGGAACAGCTGCACATCTTCGGGCAGTCCCACCATTGTCTCTGCTTGTTTCAGGGCCGTGTGCAAGCGGTTACCGCGCAGCAGCAGCGCTGGATCGGCATTTTCGTGGTAGCGTTTGGCGTCTTCCAGCCAGGGGAAGCTGCGGTAGCGATTTTCATTCCAGCGTTGGTTGGCGCTTAGAATCGGTTCCACGAAGGAGTCATGTACCAGTTCAATGAACTGCCGCCCGCCGCGCATGTCGTCCCGAATCAGATGGTGTTTTTTGTCGAGGAGGGTGACGGCCGTTTCTGGAATGCCCTTCGTATCAAGTTCCCCTCTCGGCAGCAAATTTCTCATCCCGCCGTCGGTAATAAGTTCTTCAGAAAACCAACGTCGCAGCTGGTATTCATCAATTCCCTTAACTGTTGGCTCGTGCAAAATCTGGAATACCGCCTGCTCATAGTAGCTGGAAAGTGCTGTCTTAATGATGGTGGCCAAAGGATCTTCTTGTACATCTTCGTTTGTGTTTTTTTGCTGTGATAATTCGGCATACAGACGGCGAGCAACTTCATTTACATCGTCCAGCGTGATATTGTTGCCAGGAACATCCCGCAGTCGGTTCCAAAGTTGAAAACAAACCACCTGGAGCTGGACAGTCTCTACGTACGGGCCAAGGATTACCCCATCGGAATTGATGCCTTGTTGATCGGTTTGGACCCGGCGTAAGTAGGTGATTAATTTGTGGGCTACTTTGAGGGTAAACGGCCGTCCCAACTGTTTTGCGGGTTCCATGACGGCTTGTAAAGCGGCCGTCTCGCGCATAGGTTCCATGTTGTACCGAGAGCGCAGGCTGTCTGGCAGCAAATGCACATAGGGGGTCATGCGATTGTAATAATCACCCCGCATACTCAATAAAATGTACAGATAAGGGTCAGCGGCCAACGCCTCGGAAATTTGCTGGAAAAAATCTTTTCGTTGTTCTTCAAATTCTGGATGAACAGTAAAAATTTCCTCAAACTGATCAATGATTAACACCCTGGGCTTGACAGGTGCAAATTCCTCACCTTCTTGCCCTCCAGTTGAATCTGGCGGACTTAAATAGTGAGGATTTTCCGAAATATGGAAAAAATTTTTGCCATCACAAGCCAAATCCAACAAAAACTCATTCAGCTTCAAGTTAGCCAGCATCTTGTTGTTCTGGCTAACCCCCAGACTCACCAGTAAGTTAAACACAAAAATATTGTTTACTTGCTCAGGCAGCTCTACAGAATCACCAACTCGCCCAACGGGCAAAATTTCAAAACCATCTTTAGCCTCTTTTAATGCTGGAATTAATCCAGCATTAAGCAACGAGGTTTTTCCGGCGCCCGATTGTGCATAAAAAAGCACCAATCTTCGCGCAAGCAGCAAGTGCATCAACTCGTCTGTTTCAGACGTTCGACCCTTAAATAAATGGAATTGTTCAGAAGAAAACGATCTGGGGCCAACATATGGATTTAATAAATCCGTTTCTGTAGATTGCTGTTGATCGATCATGATGCCCCACTCCATTTTGCCCATTCGCGGCCTAAATCAGCGATAAATTCATCAGAATCACCAAATTCCACAGCAATGTGAGCCTGTTTAAAGAATGACTTGATGTAATTTTTGGCCTGCACTGTGTCTTTTATCCAGGGCTGCTCATCCATATCAATATGGATTGCTGTGCTAATGCCACGATGACTAGACTGCTCTCGCGGCTTACGCAGCAGGCCGCGGAATAAAATCTTCAGGTCCCAATCATGCAGTCGGTAACCAAGCAGCAAAAGCGAAGAAGTATTCAAAACTGTCTCAAAATAAGGTGGAATAATGCCATCGCCGTTGTGGTTCTCATTTTGTTTGTCGCGCGCCAGCGCCCAGAGCAGTTCAAGATAATCATCTTCACTTAAAACCATTGAGGCCGGATATTGCTCCATGCCCAACAGGTGATACACAACCGGGCATTTCTCACTGGGCTTGTATTCAGCTTGGGGAATATGTTCAGGGGCCAGGTTGTCGAATGACAGCTGCTTGTTCCAGAAGCACAAACGGCTCTGGGGATGTTTACCTGCCGCTTCTAATTCGCGTTCCACAAAATCATGGTAGCTGGTGGTGATATAAACTTTTAGTGGTAAACGAGCTAATGTCTTTATCGGGTCGACTCTGTTGGCCGTAAATCGAGGGAAATCCAATTCTGCCACGATGTCTGAGTAAGAAAAATAATACCGTTCCTCGTGTAACTGCTCAATAAAAACCACCTCCTCAGCATTGTCTTCAATCTGAGCAATTTGGTACGCGATCTGGAGTAATTTTTCTTTCAGGAAAACAAGATACTCTCTTCTGGCAACAATCGGATTGTTGTGCATGAGGGCATAGAACTGAGCAACTCTGGCAATCTGAACATCATCATTTAGAGGGTATGAAATGATTTCATCGAGGTCCCTGATATACGTTCCTTCTTCAGCCCACTTCTTGGCCAGTTCCTCAGTTACGTTAAATTCCTTGTTAATGTCACTACTTTGTACATTCTCTGAGTTTTTCGCTTTTAGAGGGCGCAAGATACCAATGTCTTGATCCTCGTCCACATCAAAAATGTGGGCGTTGCGGATAGTATCTCCAATAATTGGCACCAGATTACCTTCCTGAATGTCCTTGCAGAGTTTTTCCATGAAGGAAACAGGGCTTAATGTGTTGAATGATCCATGATTGGCGAGCATCGCTTTTCTGCTGAGTAACTTCTTTGTTTCTTTCATTTTGACTACTCCCAGTTAATGACGACCCGAAAGCCAATGCGACGATGTTTTAGCCCGCGCATAAACGGTAACTCTGAATCCCGGTTGGCGGCTCTAAGCGGAACGTCTGAAACCAGTTTGGCCCCACCACGCGTAACCCGCCTGATTTGTCGGTTTTGGTTTAGTTCGTCATGGCCGCCATTAGGTTTCCAGATTTCTTGCCAGGGATAGGCGCTAAGCGGATCAAGATTATGGCGTCTTTTGCGTCCCCACATAGAAGTTGTCCATTCACGGACATTGCCAACCATATCTTCACAGCCATAAACGCTGGCGCCGCCTGGATAGGCATTTACCGGTGTCACCATAGCAACCGACGAATTGCAAAACGTTCCTTCCTGCCAGTCGTTTCCCCAAGGATAGTTATGCCCTTCTGGGCCACGAGCTGCTTTTTCCCATTGGGCTTCTGATGGTAGGGCATACGGCCGTCCCGTTACCTCTATTAGCCAGTTGCAATACTTGATTGCTTCCTTCCAGGTGATCCCCCTGACTGGAAGGTCAAGCTGGTTTTCTGCCGGTTGAATACCGTTTTGCCAGGCTAACTCCGTTGGCACATCGCCATTTGTGGCCAACAGATAGTGCGCGTACTGTCGGTTGGTGACAGGATATTTACCTACTCGAAAGTCTGGCAGAAAATATTCAAATTGGGGCGATTCGCTTGGGGGAATGTCATCACCGGCTTCACTGCCCATCAGAAAAATTCCTCCGGGCACAAAGCAGGTCTCTGGCTCCCATGATTCTCTAGGAATCTCTTCCAAAGTAAAATCTTCTCGATCCCTTTGTTCGTAAGCTGCATGGAACAGTTGAATAAACTCTGGAGGCAAAATGAGGTTTGCTGAAGAAATATGGTAATTTGTGTTGTTACCGACTTGGCCGATTCGGCCGCCATCTCCCATGTTTACGCCGTGTCCTTCTTGGACTTGCACGCTTTGCTCTCGACTCATTTTTTACCCTCCTCGAAGTCTATAGGCTTTTTGCGTAGACATAAAGTTGTCACCAGGCCTTTTTTATCCTCGTCAAACCTCATTCTGACAGCCAGTTAAACGGGTTCCAGGTATTGGGCCGCTACCCATCCCCCTGTTGTTAGCTCACTCCAGGCCAGGCCGTTTGCCTCAACTTGCATAGGCTTAATTTCCACGATGGCCCCAAATGGCAATGAATAATTTTTGGTGCTGTGTCGGTTGGGCTTTTGTCGCACGTTTAAGCCGTCTGGGGGAATGACACGCATAAATTTTGTTGTGAATGGTTCCGACAGCGTGACCGAAAAAGGTAGTTCAGCAAACCAAACCGGTGGATCGAGATACTGCTGCAGCAGTCGCGTGCGCTCACGCCCTGGCCAATCCAGGGCATTGCTGTTAAGCATGATATCAAAGTGAAGGTGAGCGCCAGTGACCCGCCCTGTTGCCCCAAGCAACCCGATCCTTTGTCCGGCACGAACCTCATCATTGCGCTGCACATGAATCTCAGCCAAGTGTGCATAGCGCGTAAAGAGATTATCGCTGTGCTTGATAAAAACCAGGTTTCCAAACCCATCGTTACCGGCAAAATCTGCAAATTTTACGACGCCGTCAGACACGGCATAGATCGGTTCTCCTCCCTGGACTGATTTTGCCAGGTCATGCCCGGTATGCCAGGCGCCAAACCGGTCAAAGTAAGCCTGGGTAGCAAACCCGCTCGTAACGGTCCATCCAGACCCTGGGTATGTTTCCAAACTAGTGACGGGTGATACTTTTAACATCATTGAACCTCCACTTTGCAAAGCATGGTTTTCTAGAATTGAACAAACAGCCATTTATGCTGCTTGTTGCCCAAAAAAATTGGCAGAGTCTTAAATGATTTGGCGATCACGAACGGCCGTAAACGCGTTAAAGATATGTGCTTTCCGATTGCCATCGGCGGTAACAATGCCGGCATTTTCCATGTTGTCTGACCAGGCAAACCAGAAAACCACCGATACATGGTCGGCATGGTTGCTGGCTATCGTTGTGTAGACCTCGCGCATATAGTTAGCAATCGTTGGGTAATGTTGTTCACCAATTGGGTTTGCATGCCCAGGTATGCCAATTTCGGTGATCCAGAGAGGTTTGTCAGGGATGGTGCGTTTGAAAACGGCAAAGGCATCGTCCAACCTGCCAAAGGTCCAATCTGGAAAAGGACGCGCAACGGGCCAACGGCCGTATGGATGAAGCCCAATCGCATCAACCGGCAGCTGGCCACCCAACGCCTGTTGGCAGGCACGCACATAAGCCGCCGCCTGGTCTGGCCCCGTAGACAGTCCCCCAAAAACAATCGGTGATGCCGGTGAGGCAGCCCGGATGGCCTGGGCAGCCCGACTCAAGATAACCGCAAAATGCTCTGGAGGGACATGAACCGAGACCCACGGTGTTTCCGGGTTATCACCCTCATTCCAAATTTGGTAAGCAACTTTGTCCCCTAAATGGGCATAGTGGGTGGCAATCTCCCCAGCGGCGGCAGCAAACTTAGCCGCATATTGGTGCACCAGGCCAGCCCAATTTTTTTGTGGCCAGGGCGCTTCATTCCCGGCCACCGTTTGCTGATTGAGAACCACGAGCGAACCAACCCCCTGGCTCGCGTAGCCCTGGATGATGGGATCATATTCGCTAAAAGCGGCCGTAACGGACCGGTGTTTATCGGCTGCTTTGAAGGGGAAACGCACCCAATCAAAGCCACGCAGCACCCCTTCGTGCAAAGGATTGCTGTGGGGGGCATCTGGATTAATATTCATGCCGCTGGCCAGTCGGGTTGTTGTGGGGGTACGGCCCAATTTAACATTGTCTGGCTTGCGTGGTGTTTCAGTTTGTCCGGTTGCTAAGTAGGCTCGGTAGGCATAGCCGGTCATCTCTCCCAGCCGAACAAAGTCCCAATTGCCTTCAGAGTCTACTTTTTCTTCGAGTACCTCAACGGCCGTACCGGGCATCATGCGCACGAGGGTGTCATCCTCTGTTGATGGTCCGCTGCGCAGCCATAAACCGGCTTCAGCCGTGACGTACTTCACCTTTTTCTCATCCGACGAGTTTGCCAAATCATCTGCTTCTCTGGTCAACTCTGGCTCCGGGTCTGGTTCTGAATTTGTTGTCTCTGTCTCAGCCATTTCAGCCTCCAAAGAAACAGCATCCATGAAGAAGTCCTTCGGCTTTGGCCATTTGCTTTTGACGCGAATAACAATGTCAGCTGTGCCATTGCCTGGCACGATGAATTCGACTGTGTGCCGGTACCATTGGCGGTCACACATTACACGGCCGTTTACCCAACTGCCTTCTCCATTGACCCAAACGCCAGACTCCGCCCCGTAGTCATCTGTTTCCCCATGCAGGTGTGCTTGAATCGGTACAGTTAAAACAGCGCGGCTGCCGGGCCGCAGCCCAGTCACCGTTTGCGCCAGCGCTGCGCCAAAAACCGCCCCTGAACTAAAAATTTTATAGGTGGTCTTCCCGGCGAGAATGAGCGCCCTGGCGCCGCCAGGCTGCTCATCGGCAGGTAGTTGTGTGCTCAGCTTATGAACACATTCAGGAATGCCCGTTACCCGGCTGTTAGGATCGGCATAGAGGGGGTCGCCTACATTCAGCCAGGTCAACTGCCAGTGATTCGGCCGTTGGTTTTTTAAATTTCCGGCCTCCCGTAATGGAGGGAGGGTTTCCCAACCTTCGGTAAAATTGCCATTGCGTAACATGGATCACTCTCCTAATTCGATTAAAAAGGCATTTCGCTGCTTAGCAGCTCTGTTTGCCGTACCAACACGTCGATAAATTCGCCAGAGTTGAGCTGGTTTTGAAACAAAAAACATTGTTTGGCCACCGGGGTGGTCAGGCCGCTGCGCACCAGCAAATTTTGGATTTTGGCCGATACGGCCGCTACACAACCACCATTGGCAAACGTCATCTCTATCAGTTCGTGCACCCGTGGATTGAGCAAAAGCTGCATCGTACACTCGTCTGGCCCAGGTAAAATGAGCAGGCAAGCCGCTCCAGGCCCGTTTGTCGTAGCTACATCAGCCAGACTCTGGTCCGGGCTCAGCCAGATGCCGTGTGCCCCGGTTACCGGGCCAGGATAAAGCCCCACCAGCAACACACCTATGCTGCGATGGCGCATCTGGCAAATGCAGCTAACCACAAACGCTTCGTCGCATTGGGCCGCCAGCAGCAGCCAGACTAAAGGTGTTTGTTCCTGCTTTTGAGCCATTGACAGTCCCCAAGCTGTTGAATAATCCGTGCCGACAGTTTATCATGGAGCTTACGTCTGAATGTGCGCAGATGTGTGCAAATCTGTGCAAATCTGTGTATCCTTGCGGCTTCTGTCCATCGCAACTATCTGAGAGGCTTTGCCAAATGAATAACAGTGAACTCACCCTTTCAACGATTAAGGCTGAAACGGCCGCTGCTCTTACCTGCCTCTCAACCGACGCCCCCATGCCTCCCTTTTTTAAATCGCTGCTCATCATGCGCCAGCGCCTGCATACCGAAAACGAAGCGTCAGAATCTGTATGGCACATCGTGTGTGGCAAGCTGCTGCTGGCGGCCATCAACCAGATGGCGGAAACACGTCCGCTGTGGGCCGACATCCTGAAAAGCCATTACATCGACCGGATGACCATGCGCGGCATTGCCCACAAGCTGGGCTACGAAAACCGCTACCGGGTCGATCGGGAGCAGCGCAAGGCAATTGACCGGCTGGCGGAAATTTTGCAGTCGTGGGAGCAAAATGCGCGCCAACAGCAGGTAGCGAAGCTGCTGCGCAGCCTGGATAAAGAGCCAACGTACGACACCCTCTTTGGCGCCGAGGAATACGTGACGCGGCTCAAGGAGGCGCTGCTGGCCAAAGATCACGCCTGGCTTATCGCCGTGACCGGCCTGGGTGGCTTGGGCAAAACGGCCGTTGCCGACCAAACCATCCGCCTCATCATTCCCACCCTGCGCTTCCAGCAAATCGTGGCCATTTACCTGGAACCGGGCAGCCTGCCCCTGGCCAACTTACGGGCCCTGCTCGCCCGGCAGCTTGGGCTGCCCGTTACCAACGAGGCGGAGACGGAACGCCAGATCGTGCGCTGCCTGAAAGCACATCCCACCCTGGTTTTCATCGATGGTTTTGAAGACGACATTTCGCACCTGGAAGAAGGGTTGGGCAGATGGGCCAATCCGAGCAAAATTCTCATCACCTCGCGCCACCGGCCCGTTATCAGCCACAGCTTTTTTGCCCAACCGATCGCCAGTTTGCCGATGACGGCCGTTGCCAACCTCATCCGCCAGCATGCCCACAAAATCGGCCGTATGGAGCTGGCCACCGCCTCCGACGAGCAAATTAGCCTGATCCACCGCAAAGTTGGCGGTAATCCACTGGCCCTCAAACTCATCGTGGGCCTGTCTGACAAACACACCATTCCCGCCATCCTCAAGGATCTGACCGAACTGAAGATAGAAGCCAGGATTGAGGAGATGTACCGGCGGATTTACTGGCAGGCGTGGCGCGCCTTGAGCCAAGAAAGCCAGACCGTGCTCAAGGCAATGCAAATCCCCGATTCGGCCGCCGGGGCCAATCTCGCCTATATCGCCTCGCTTTGCCCGGAGCTTGATCTGCGCGCCGTCAGCACGGCCGTTGAGGATTTAATCAACCGCTCGCTGCTGGAAACGCACGGTTCTGCCTGGGAAGCACAGATGCGCTACCGCATTCACAGCCTCACCAAAACCTTTCTGCAGACTGAAATTATTCATTACCCTGACGAGTTTTTATGAGCCAACCACTTGCCGTTACACCAGAAAGCGTCCAGATCATTACCCGGGCCCTGGATTATTGGTTGGCTGTTGTGCAGGCCCTGGACGGCTTCCCAAACCAGACCTTTCTGGCTGAGCAGGTCAATATTTTGCGCGCCGTTAAGCTGGGAATGGGGGCTGAAGCGACGCGCGGCCAGGCTCTGCAGCTGGCCCTTGCCACGTTTCCTCTGGTTGGCAACAGCGGCCGCTGGGCCGATTGGCTGCCTTTGTTTGAAGCAATTTACGGCCGTTTCTGCACCATCGATCGGGAGCAGTACGGCCGTTTCCTGGGCCGCCTGGGTCAACTTTACCGGCTGGACAACCGCGTGGATGAAGCGCTGCACGTACACCAAACGGCCGTAGCCGTCATTGCGCCTCTGCCGCCTGGCAGCCCCATTGCCTGCGAAATTGCCTTTCAGCTGGCCGAGGATTATCGGCGGCTGGCCCAGTTTGAACTGGCCCAACAACATGCCCTGGCCGCCTGGCACAGCGCTAACGCCGCCCGGCAGAACGGCGCGTGGCACGCCATCAGTTGGCGCGCGGCGGCGGCCAACAGCCTGGGCCTCATTCACGAAGCACTACTCCAGCTGGAGGCAGCCGCCGATTGGTTTAGCAAGGCCATTCAGCTGTGGCAAAACCTGAACCGGCCGGTGGAACTGGGCCGCGCGCTAAGCAACCTGGGCAACGTCTTACGGCAGCAAGAAAAGGCAGAAGAAGCACTGCTTGCCTTTCACCAGGCGCTCAACCAGTTGGATAAAACAACGCTTTGGCTGGAAAAAATGATCGTGCAGTACAATACGGCCGTACTTCACTTCTCCCAGGCGCAGTACGACCAGGCAGAAAGGCTTTTGCGCGACCTGCATTTGGAAATGGGGCGACAGCCAGACGCTCATCCCAGCCTGTATGCGCACACCTGCCACAGCCTGGGCAACACCATTCTCAAACACGGCCGTTTGGCCGAGGCGGAACCGTTTTTGCGCCAGAGCCTGCCGCTTTGGCGGACCCTTGGTGATGATCTCAACCTGGGCAACAGCCTGGCTACCCTGGCCGAACTGCTCGGCGCCCAACATCGGCTTGACGAGGCGCGTGCCCTGTACCGCGAAGCGCTGGCGCTGCTGGCCAACCAACGCGCCACCCCCAGGGGCAAAAACCTCTACCAGGAGTTTTTGGCGGCGTTTGCCGCGCTCAATTGTTAAGGTTCGTCAGGCTGGTTTTGCGGCCAGCCTGACAATAAAAGCAGAGTGGGTCTATCCGCCAACGCTGCAAGAACCAATGGATGGGCAGTCGCCCAGCAGCGAAATGGCCATTAAAGCCACAGGCAGCATGTGGATCAGGAAAGTTTGTAAGGCAAGCGCCTTTGCGGTCTGCATCACGCGAGTCACCTCCTTTGTGGGGAACTCGTCGGGGCAGCGCGCTTCGGCCAGTTTCCTGGCCGCCTTAAGGACCCGCAACGGCTAATTGATTTGATGCCATTCATCGTGCCTGAAATCTGCGCCGCAGTTAGGCTCAATATGGATGAAAAAGGATGAAAGACAATTCCCCCTGGTACTTCCTTTTAGACCACCTCATCAGTCGCGAAGGATTGAGCCGGTCACAAATTGCCCGCCGCTCCGGCGTGAGTGCCAAAACCGTCACAAGCTGGCTGCGCGGCGATGTACAGTCGCCACGTGACTGGCAGCCGCTGGCACAGGTGCTGCTGGCGCTGCGGGCAACAACGTCAGAAACCAACCTCATTTTGCAGGGTGCCGGGCATCCACCCATCTTCCGGTTGGCACGCCGCGCATCCCAGGCAGAAATGGTGTTGTTGGCAGACTGGCTGTACCTGGATGTTCCATTTATGGCGCCTGACCGCTCGATTGAGACGGTGATCGGTAGGGAAACGGAACTCGTGCGGGCGGTGGAAAATCTACAGCGGCGGCAGCGCTGCGTGTTGGTGGGCATGGCTGGCATTGGCAAAACCACACTGGCCATTGAGTTAGCCCATCAGCTGCGGCATGAATATGAGGAGGGTGTATTCTGGGGCAATTTGCGTACCGGTGTGGCGGATGCGGTTCTGGAAAGCTGGGGGCAAGCTCTGGGTGTTGATATGAGACGCATGGCTGATTTCGACAGCCGTGCGGCGGCGATGCGTTCCCTCTTAGCCCACAAAACGGTGCTCATTATTTTGGATGATGTGGTGGACGGCCGTACTGCCCTGCAAATGATCCCGGCGCACAACCTTGATTGTGCTGTGCTGGTCACGACCCGTTCTGAGGATGCGGCTTCTTTGTTGACACGCAGGCAGTCTGACCTGGTGCTTCAGTTGGCGCCAATGCGTCGCCCGCACAGTCTGGCGATTTTGGCCGCCGTGATGGGCCAACCAGCAATAGATAAGGCGGCTGTGGAAGCAGATCAGCTGGCGGCACTGTTAGGCGATATGCCTCTGGCGCTGCACATCAGTGCTGCTCTGTGCGTCGATGCCGGGTTGACACTTCAGCATTTACTGGTGCTGCTGCGCGATCTGAACCACCGGCTGGATCATCTGCGCCTTGAGGACAGGCCGCTGGTGCGCCTGGCGTTTGAGCAAAGCTGGGCTCTGTTGGACGAGGCAGCGCGTCGTGGGCTGGCGACGTTGGCCGTTTTTGGGGGACGGCCGTTTGGGCTTACGGCTTTTGCTGCCTCTGCCGGGCTGACTGAACCGGAAGCTGCCTTGCTGCTCACCCGTCTTTGCCGCCGTTCACTGCTCACCATGATGAAAACGGCCGCCTCTTTTGGCACGCCACAGTACCAGCAGCATACCCTGCTGGCTGCCTTCGCCGCTGAGAAGTTGGCTGGTGATGATCCTTCGTGGGAGCGTTTCAGCGCCTATTATGCCGATCTGGCAGCCTACCCTGGCTGGTGGCGAACAGCAGAGCAGGATTTGTGGAGCAACGTCATGGCAGGCATGGAGACGGCGCACCGGCAGCAATCCTGGCCTCGGGTACTTGCCTATGCCAACCATCTAACCGAAGCCTGGCGGCGGCAGGGGCTTTACGGCCTGGCCCGGCAAGGGTTTGCCTGGGCTTTAGACGCCGCTTGCGAAACGGCCGATCCAGCGGCCGAGGCGCAAATCCGGCTGGCATGGGGGCAGGCTTGCCTGGAGCAGTCGGATTTTGCCGAGTCTCAGGAACTGCTGACCGCAGCCCTGGTCCTGTTCCAGACAGTCGGCGAAGAATTGGGGGTCGCCAATGCTCATTACCATTTGTCTCGTGTAGCGCTGCAGCAGACACGTTTTGATGACGCCGAATCTGCTGTTCAACAAGCCTACCAGGGCTACCAGCAGGTGGAAGATGTCATTGGCATGGGTCGGGCGTTGTATCGGTTGGGGGAAATTGCCTATTTTCGCGGGGATAATGAACGCGCTGTAGGTTTGGTGATGGACGCTATCCGCAGCCAGCAGCAGGCGGGCGACAAGCTAGGCGAGCTGCGCAGCCGTCGCCTGGCAACCCTGGCGCTGATTTTGCTCACACAAATTGACGAGGCGGCCGTGCAGTGCCGGGTGGCGGCACAGTTGGTGGAAGAGGTGGATGATCTGGCGGAAACGGCCGCTTTCTACTACACCTATGCCGACTTGTTGCGCCAGCAGCAAGCTTTTGCCGAATCCCACAGTTACGCCCAAAAAGCGCTGACCTATTTTCGGCAAATGGCTGATGGGAGTTCTGAGGCGAATGCCCTGCTGCTGCTGGCGGGGATTGAGGTGTTTTGGAATGAGGCTGAACCGTCGCGGCAGCAGTTTGCGGAGGGTCTGAGCTACTGCCGCAATGGGCTGGCTGTTTCAGAGGCCGTCGGTTACGAGGTTGGTAAAGCGTTTTTGTTGTTGATGAACGGCCGTTTGCTGGCCCAGCAAGGGGAAAAAACGTTTGCCTGCACGACTTGGGCCGAAGCGCTCCGATTGGCCCAAGCGCTGCAGCACACCTGGCTGCAGCGCCGCCTGCAAACGCTTATAGATGAAACGGGTTGTACCCCCCGCTAGAGTCCCCCTCCCAGCCACCAACAGGCTGCGTTTCTGGCCCCTTTACAGCCCAGCCATCCGCCGCAAAGACTATCTTCCATAGTTCCGGCTCTAGATATCTTTCGAAGTTTGCTTCACGTACAGTCACAAAGGCGTGAGTCTTGGCGGGTTGTTCCCCTTTCTTTTGTTCGGACTTTTCGGGTTGGATATTTGAATCCGGATTTTTTGGGGGATCTATTGTTTTCTCAAAGTTTTTATACCGCCTTTCCTTTTCTTCTTCCCATTTTTTCTTGTTTTCAGCCGGTAATGATTGATTAGCATTCCACCATCCTACCGGCGATCCTACATCCCAATTTTCTTCCGTTTTTAATTTCGGAAGGATGTTATCTAATATTTTAACTATAACTGTTTGAAGGGTATTTTTTGCGGTGCCTAGCTTAACTTTGATCTCCTTCCTTTCCCAATCGATTGTTCGGAAGTATTCATGGCCACCTCTATCTTTGACAATCGCTGCTACATTGCCTGCCCTTGAATCACGAGTGTGGGGAGAGAGTTCAAGAGTAGAAAGTGTGAGCAGAAAAAGATACGGCCGTAAAAGGTCAATTGGATGAACCCGATTGTCATGTACATATTCGCTCGGGAGATTATCAGCAATCATTTCTAATGCCCAGAGTGACATGGCTAACTGTTTACTTACTACGAAACCAAACACATCTGAAAAAATTTCTTCAATCCAATTTTTTATGTATGGCATTTCCCCACGAACGATGTATCTGAGTATTTCCCGGATGCTTTGACCGTTGACTTGTCCATGCCAGTAAGCGTAGTGGCCTAATTCATGCCCGATGACTAACAAATCCCGCCTGTGATCAGGCCGTGTGGCTGTTAGTGGAATTCCAATTAAAGCCACATTATCGTATGGAATCATGCGAATCAAAGGTGAACGATTAAAGTATGTAATTACTTTAGGGTGCAAAGAAACCTTTTCGTCACCATGCGAAAACTCGATCATCTTTTTGACCCTGCCCAAAAGCTCTTGTCCCCATTTGTCGGCTAAGTTCAAGGTTTCTTGCTGAAATTCTGTACCGTGCTGCCGTTGATGCATGGCCCGCTGAATGATTTCAAAGTCAACAGCAATTTGATCCAGGATAGTGCGTAAGACGTACTCTGGTGGATAGTCGTAATCTTTGATCAATTTTGGTGACGCTGCACCAAAGCCGCCATCCTTTTTAGCCTGTTCAAAATCTTTGTTCTCTTTGTAATGACCAAGACTGTGAGTAAATCCAAGAAAAAAATATAAAAATTGCTTTTGGCCAAACGCCAACAGGTTACAGAGCAGCCCTTTGAATGGTTCCTTGGTATCTTTACTTTTTCTGGTTGCTTGTATCGTTTTTTTTAGAGCGAGCCAACGATGCAGCCAAAAAATATCGGGATCGCGCAGCTGGTTGGGGGGTGCAGAATCGGTCATCGGGAGCCTCCTTACTGAAACGGTGTGTAGGTTGCGTTGAACAACAACAGGATAGTGGCGTTGGTGTAGGGGCGATGGTTGAATTGGGATGAGATTGGCGAAAAACTTCCAGAGAATACCTGGGGAGAGTATAGCAGGCTTTTGCTTTGTTTGGAATTTAAAATGCGTGCGTTGGTGGGCTTGTGGGGTAGGGTAAAGGCGCGCCTTTGCCCTACCCAGCAACTCATCCCGCGAATTGCGGCGTGGGCAGCCCTTTGACGCCGGGTTGGTAGGCAAACAGGCTGCCCGACAGCGGGTATTTTTCCAGCTCTGCCGCTGACATATTTTGTGCGGCGGTGGTGATGTACAGCGTGTCTAAATTCGGCCCGCCAAAGGTGCAGCTGGTGACGTTGGGTACCGGCAGCGGCACGACCTCTAGAATTTCGCCCGTGGGCGCAAACCGGGTGAGCCTTGCCCCACCGTAGTGGGCCAGCCACAGACAGTTTTCGCTGTCTACTGTCATGCCGTCGGGCGCGCCGTCTTTGGCGAAGGTGAGTTGGGTAAACGGCCGTTTCCCCCGCACCGTTCCATCATCCTGTAAATCAAACGCGTACACAAAACCTTTGACCGAATCATTGTGGTACATCGTTGTGCCGTCCAGGCTGAAGGCCGGACCGTTGGTGATGATGTACTCCTCGTCCACGGTATGCAGCGATAAATCGGGATCGAGCCGGTAAAGCGTGCCGCTGGCCTCTTTCTCCTGCCTGTTCATGGTGCCTGCCCAGTAACGGCCGTACCCATCCACCTTGCCGTCGTTAAACCGGTTGTCTGGCAGATCGGTTTCTACCGGCACGAGCGGCTCGATGGTGCGGCTGTCCAGATCGATGGCCGCAAAACCGTGCGTCACGGTGCCCACAAAACCACCCGATTGGCGCAGCGCCAGGCTGGTAATTGGCTCGCTGAACGTCCAGCTGCGCTTCTGGCCGCTGGCCGGTTCCAGCCGGTGCACCTGCCGGTTCAAAATATCGACCCAGTAAAGCGCGTTTTCCTGCGCTGCCCACAATGGCCCCTCGCCAAGCTGGGCCGGAATCTGCCATATGCAGGTTACCTCACTCATCTAAACTCCTTATCTGTGCCCATCTCTGTTCATCTGTGACCCGTTTGTTATCTCCGACAGACTGCTTGTGTCAAATTTCAAGCCTCACCTTGATACTCGAACCAGTCGAAGTCGGCGACGTTGTCGCTGGGCTGGCCGCTGCTGCTGGCGTACAAACCCAGGTACGCGCCGGTAAAGCCGGAAGCCACCGGCGTGCTGAGGATACGGCCGTCTACCCCCTCCGCCACTGTTTGCCACACACCCGGTTCAGTCGCGATGTCAAAACGGTACGCCTGTCCCCTGGCCGATACCCTGAAATAGTAGCGGCCACCGTTCACGGGCTGTTCTGCCAGGATCGTTTCTGTACCGGCGGCGCGTTTGATGAGGCGTACGGCCGTTTCCCCTCCCCCTACCAGGCACACCACCAAACGAAAATGAAAGTTGTTGTTTTGCAGGAGGGCCATACCCGCACACTCGCCCGCCTGCTGTGGTGAGAATTCCAGCACGGTCTGAGCCGAAAAGTTGATGTGCTGCTGCCGCCGCCCGACAAAGGTGGGGTTGGTCTGCTCCGCCAGCGTTTCTGGTCGCAAATAAAGCCGCAGGTGAGACGGCCGTTCCGCCAAACTATAAATTTTCTCTCGCGGGGTGCGAATCAAGTTCCAGCAGTTGCCCAGCTGCGGTGCGTCAAACTGGTCGCAGGCGGGGGAGGTGGGCCAGCGCTGTTCGGGCAAATCAGGGGCGGCGTGGTGGAATTCAACACGGCCGTTGCCTGGGCTCACTACCGGCCAGCCTTCTTCCCAGCGCACCGGAACCATAAACGTCTCGCGCCCTAAATTGTAGTAGTAACCATCATACGGCCGCATCGCCAAGAGCACCATCCACCATTCACCCTGCGGCGTTTCCACCAGGTCGGCATGGCCCGTGCCCACGATGGGATAGTCCAGCCCCAGGTGCCGGTGCGTTAAGATGGGGTTACGCGGGTTGCCCAGGTACGGCCCGGTAATCTTCTCGCTGCGGGCAATGGTGATGGCATGGTTGTGGGCTGTGCCGCCCTCGGCAATCAGCAGATAGTAAAAGCCATCTTTGGCGTAGAGATGAGGCGCTTCGGCATGAACACCACCTTTCACCGCGCCGTCCCACAGGGCAATTCGCTCACCCGTCAGCTGCATGGTGTTTAAATCGACTTCTTGCAGCCAGATTTCGCGGTGGCCGGGAAACTGCTCACCTGACGGCGGGATACGATTGCCGGTGTAGTAGCAACGGCCGTCTTCATCAAACAACAACGATGGGTCAATGCCCGGCGCATCGTCCAGCCAGTAGGGTTCTGACCAATCTCCAGCGGGATCTGTGGCCGTGACAATAAAATTCCGGCCGCTATCTTGCCCCAGCACAAGCGTGTTAATCACGTAAAAAACGCCATCGTGGTAACGAATCGTTGGCGCATACAGGCCGCGCGAGGCCGGTAAACCGTCCAGCGGCAGCTGGCTGGGGCGGTCCAGCACGTGCCCCATTTGCCGCCAGTGCACCAGGTCACGGCTGTGAAAAATGGGCAGGCCGGGGAAGTATTCAAACGTCGAGGTGACCATGTAATAATCCTCTCCCACACGGCAGAGGGAAGGGTCTGGGTAAAATCCAGGCAGAATAGGATTCCGGTAGACGCGATTCATAGCACACTCCTAGATGGGACAAGGTGACAAGGTGGCAGATGCCTTTTGTCAGAATAACTTTGGCCAAACATTGTATCCTGCGGGCAGGGGCTCGTCATATTTTGGGTTGTCTTGACGGAGGGGATTTTGAGAAGGGAACGGCCGTCACCCAGGCAACGGCCGTTCCCCAGCAGCCCTGGCACAAAGAATGAGCTTGATTTATGCTTTGTAGAGACGTTGCATTGCAACGTCTCTACGAACCAGAAAAAAGGAGCAGTGAAATGGAAAAATTTCGATGGGGCGTTCTGGCCACTGGGTGGATTGCCGATCAGCTGGCGGCGGCTATCAACAGCCAGCCCGATGCAGTTTGCCTGGCCGTCGGCTCACGTTCGCAAGACTCGGCGGATGCGTTTGGCGAAAAATGGGGCATTCCGCGCCGGTATCCCACCTATGAAGCGCTGGCCGCAGACCCCGATGTGGACGTGATTTACATCGCCACGCCGCACAATTTGCATTATGAAAATATGAAGCTGTGCCTGAACGCTGGCAAACATGTGCTGTGTGAAAAACCACTTACGGTAAATGCAGCCCAGGCGCAAGAATGTATGGAACTCGCTAGAGAAAAAGGGCTCTTTTTGATGGAGGCCATGTGGATGAAGTTTATCCCGGCGATCCGGCAGATGATGAAGTGGCTGGGCAACGGCCGTATTGGTACCGTTCAGCTGGTTCAGGCCAACTTTGCCTTTAACATCCCCTTCAATCCCCACAGCCGGTTATATGATCCGGCGCTGGCCGGTGGGGCGCTGCTGGACATGGGCATTTACCCCGCCACGCTGGTGCACCTGGTGCTGGGCAAACCAGACCGGATTCTCTCGGCGGCGCATTTGGGGGAGACGGGGGTGGATGAGCTCAACACGGCCATCTGGCAGTACCAAAGCGGCGCCCAGGCGGTGCTGCTCAGTACCCAGCGGTTGGAACGGCCGTGTGAAGCCTTCATCACCGGCAGCCAGGGGTACATCAAGCTGCATCACATGTTCTGGCACGCCCAAACCCTCACCGTCCAGCAGGTTGGCGGCAAGCCGGAAGTGATTCAGCTGCCCTACGAGGGCAACGGCTACGGCTACCAGGTGCGCGAGGTCCATGACTGTTTGCGCGCGGGTAAACTGGAATCGGCCGTGGTGCCCCATGTCGACACACTGGAAATCATGACCCTGCTGGACGAAATGCGCGGGCAGTGGGGACTGAAATATCCAGAAGAGCAAGCAATTTAGCGCAAAAGTGAAGCGTGAAACGTGAAACGTGAAGGAAAAATCACGTTTCACGTTTCACGCTTCACGCTTCACATTTCACGTTTCATAAGAAAAAGGACTCCTCCCATGAAATTCACCGATGGTTACTGGCAGTTTCGGCCTAATGTGACGCCTCATTTTGCCGTGCATGCACATGACGTAGAGACAGAATCCGATGCGCTGACCGTTTACGCCGCCACCCGGCGCATCACGCATCGCGGCGACACGCTCAATATGGGACTGCTCACCGTGCGCTTTTCCTCACCCATGCCGGGCGTCATTCGTGTACAGCTGTGGCACCACAAGGGGCAACGGCCGTTATCACCCCACTTCACCCTCAACAGCCAACCCCACACCCCGGTGCAGATCCGCAACGAGACCGACTTCGCCAGCTTCACCAGCGGCCGTCTCACGGTTCGCATAGGAAAAGGTGAAAACTGGCGTGTGGATTATTTAGACGGTGAACGTCTGCTGACGCACAGCGGCTGGCGCGGCATGGGGTATGTGGATGTGGTGGGTAACGGCCGTTTCATCCACGAACGGCTCGGCCTCAGCGTCGGCGAAAACGTGTATGGCCTGGGCGAACGTTTTACGGCTTTCGTGAAAAATGGCCAGGTTGTCGATCTGTGGCAGGAAGACGGTGGCACCAGCAGCGAGCAAGCCTACAAAAATATTCCCTTCTACCTCACCAACTGCGGTTACGGCGTTTTCATCAACCATCCTGAAAAGGTTTCGTTAGAAATCGCCTCCGAAAAAGTGGAGCGGATTCAGTTTAGCGTGCCCGGTGAGCAACTGGATTACTGCCTCATCAACGGTCCGACGCCCAAAGATGTGCTCAACCGCTATACGGCGCTCACCGGCCGGCCCGCCCTGCCACCCGCCTGGTCCTTTGGCCTCTGGCTCTCCACCTCCTTCACCACCGATTACGATGAAGCCACCGTCACCCGCTTTGTGCAGGGCATGGCCGACCGCGACATTCCGCTGCACGTCTTTCACTTCGACTGCTTCTGGATGAAGGAGTTCCACTGGACCAACCTGGAGTGGGACGAACGTCTCTTTCCCGATCCGGCAGGCATGCTCCAGCGATTAAAAGATCGTGGCCTGCACATTTGCGTCTGGATCAATCCGTACATTGCCCAACGCTCGGCCCTGTTTGACGAGGGCATGGCCCACGGCTACCTGGTCAAAAAGCCCAATGGCGATATCTGGCAGTGGGATCAGTGGCAGGCGGGCATGGCCCTGGTTGACTTCACCAATCCCGACGCCTGCCGCTGGTTCAGCGACAAGCTGCGTAATTTGCTAGACATGGGCGTCGACTGCTTCAAAACCGACTTTGGCGAGCGCATCCCCACCGAAGTTGTTTACCACGATGGCTCTGACCCGGTGAAGATGCACAACTACTACACCCAGCTGTACAACAAAACCGTTTTTGAGCTGCTGCAAGCCGAACGCGGCCCCGGCGAGGCTGTGTTATTTGCCCGATCGGCTACCGCTGGCGGGCAGCAGTTCCCGGTGCACTGGGGCGGCGACAGCACCGCCACGTTTGTGTCCATGGCCGAAAGTTTGCGCGGCGGGTTGTCGCTTTCCCTGTCCGGCTTTGGCTTTTGGAGCCACGACATTGGCGGCTTTGAGCAAACCGCGCCCGCCGACGTCTACAAACGGTGGTGCGCCTTTGGCCTGCTTTCGTCACACAGCCGTCTGCACGGCAGCAGCTCATACCGCGTGCCGTGGCTGTTTGATGAAGAAGCGGTGGGCGTGCTGCGCCACTTCACTAAACTCAAGTGCCGCCTGATGCCCTACCTGTACGGTCTGGCTTGTGAAGCACACGAAAGCGGCGTGCCCACACTGCGGGCCATGCTGCTGGAGTTCCCCGACGACCCCGGCTGCGATACGCTGGACCGCCAGTACATGCTGGGCGATGCGCTGCTGGTGGCGCCGGTGATGCGCCACGACAGCGTGGTGGATTATTACCTGCCGCCAGGCCGCTGGACGCATTTTTTCACCGGTGAGGAGCGGGAAGGCGGCCGCTGGCAGCGGGACTCTTACGACTTTTTCAGCCTGCCGTTGTGGGTACGGCCGAATACCATCCTCCCCCTGGGCTACAACGAAAACCGCCCCGACTACGACTTCGCTGACGGGATAACGTTTCACCTGTTTGGGTTTGAGGAGGGAGCGGCCGTTTCTCGCACCGTTCCCAACCAGCGAGGCGAAACTGAGCTCACCCTGCACGTCCGCCGGGAAGGCAGCACGCTGCACATCGCCGCTGAAGGGGCGATAAAGCCGTGGACGGTAGTGTTGAGGGGTGAAACGGCCGTTACGGCCGTTACCGGCGGCACAGCTGAATCCCACGAACATGGCGTCTTGCTGCGGCCAGACAAAACCACAATCAGTCTTACTGTTCAACTTTCCTGAGGAACCAAACAGTGTCGTGCCCACGAAAGTGAGCATCCAGGCTGGCCTCCTGCCTGCGCTGGAATGACTCGTTATCTTTTCAACCAAAAAAGGTTGACAGACGGCCGAAAACGGGTTATTTTACTGCAAACGCTTGCAGGAAATCGGGAAGAGTTGGCATGAAGCGGAATAAGTCCTCCAATGAAGTCACAATCAAAGATGTTGCCAAAGAGGCTGGCGTTTCCTACTCCACTGTCTCCCGCGTGGTCAACAACAAAACCTACGTGAACCCAGACACGCGGGACCGTGTCTTGCAGGCGATGGTGCGCCTGGGCTACCAGGTAAACCTGCACGCCCGCAGCCTGGCTGGCGGCCAGTCCAACGTCATTGGCCTGCTGGTGGTGGACCTGACCACCGAGTACATGGGCGAAATTATCAGCGGCATCGATGACGTGCTGGCGGCGCACCAGTACGAGCTGATGCTTTACACCACTCACCGGCGCAAGGCCAAGGAATCGGCCTATGTGCACATGATGGCTCGCGGCTTGGCCGACGGCTTGCTCCTCAGCCTGCCGCGTGAACCGGAGGCGTATCTCAAGTCGCTGCGCCAGAAGGGCTTTCCCTACGTCATCATCGATCACCGCAGCGAAGAGCCTTCTGACCTGTTTGTCTCGGCCGACAATTACCAGGGTGGTTACGACGCCACCAGGCACCTGATTGAACTGGGGCACCGGCGCATTGGCATCGTCACCGGATGGATGGATATGGTGAGTGCCCGGGATCGCCTGGAAGGTTTCCGGGCGGCGTTGGCCGACGCGGGAATCCCGTTTGAGGAGGAACTGCTGTATCAGGGTGATTTTTCCCAGCCAGGTGGCTTTACTGGCGGCACCTGTTTGCTGGAACTGGCGGAACGGCCGTCGGCCATTTTTGCTTCCAACGACATCTCGGCCATGGGCGTGATTGAGGCAGCCCGGGCCAAGGGGCTGCAAGTGCCGCGAGATATTTCGGTGGTGGGCTTTGACGACATTCCTATGGCCGCTTTGCTCAGTCCCCAGCTCACCACCATGCGCCAACCTCTGCAAGACATGGGCCGGTCGGCCACAAAAATGCTGCTGGATCTGCTGCAAAATCCCGAAAACAGACCGGAAAGCATTGTTTTTCCTACTGAACTAATTATTCGCGAAACAACTGCACCACCACATCCTTAATATTGCAAACGTTTTCACAATTTCCCTCAAAGAAGAGGAAACATAACGTGCCGGTGATGAACAATTATGCAAACGACAAGCAAAGATTTATCTGTAATTTACCGGGATCCGGCCCAACCGATTGACGGCCGTATCGCCGACCTCCTCAGCCGCATGACTCTGGAGGAAAAAGCGGCCCAGTTGGGCAGTGCCTGGGTCTACCAGCTGCTGACGAACAAGCAGTTTGATCCGGCCAAAGCGGCCGAACTGATGCGCCTAGGCATTGGCCAGATTACCCGGGTGGGCGGCGCCAGCAGCCTGGCCCCAGCGGAAGCGGCGGTAGTGGCCAACAGCATCCAGCGCTACCTGGTGCAACAGACGCGGCTGGGCATCCCGGCCATGGTGCACGAGGAGTGCTGCAGCGGCTACATGACGCGTGATGCCACCTGCTTCCCGCAGATCATTGGCGTGGCCAGCACCTGGGAACCGGAGCTGGTAGAAGCGATGGCCGCCGTGGTGCGCACGCAGATGCGCGCCGCCGGGGCACATCAGGGGCTGTCGCCCGTGCTGGACGTGACGCGTGATCCGCGCTGGGGACGGGTGGAGGAAACGTTTGGCGAGGACCCGTACCTGGTGTCGCAGATGGGCGTGCATTTTGTGCGCGGCCTGCAAGGGCAGAACTGGCAGGAAGGGGTGCTGGCCACGGCCAAACATTTTGTCGGCTACGGCATGTCCGAAGGCGGCATGAACTGGGCGCCGGTGCACATTGCCCCGCGTGAACTGCGCGAGGTGTTTTTGCTGCCGTTTGAAACGGCCGTAAAACAAGCCAATCTCCAATCCCTCATGAACGCCTACCATGAGCTGGACGGGATGCCCTGCGCCGCTTCCAAAGAGCTGCTCACCGACATTTTGCGCGATGAGTGGGGCTTTGACGGCATTGTGGTGTCGGACTACTTTGCGGTGCAGGAGATCGAGCGGGCGCATCATCTGAGCAGCAGCAAGGCCGAGTCGGCGCACCTGGCGCTGGCAGCAGGCATCGACGTGGAGCTGCCGCACACCGATTGTTATGACGAACCGCTGGTAACGGCCGTACGCAGCGGCCAGATCGACGAAGCGTTGGTAGACCAGAGCGTGGCCCGCGTGCTGCGCACCAAGTTTATGCTGGGCCTGTTTGAAAATCCGTATGTGGACGAGACGCGGGCAGCGGCCGTTTTCGACACGCCGGAACAGCGCCAGCTGGCCCGCACCATTGCCCAAAAGTCGATGGTGCTGCTAAAAAATGAAGATGGGCTACTGCCCCTGGCTAAAAACATCGGCTCCATTGCCGTGATTGGCCCGCAGGCCAACACCGTGCGGCACCTGCTGGGCGACTACGCTTACCCGTGCCACATCGAAGCCTTGCACGAGATGACCCACGTTGCCGGAAATGTATTTAACATTCCGGTGCCCGAAAGCGTGGAGCTGGTAGACAACTTTGTGCCCATCCGTCCAATTCTGGCGGCGATTCAGGAGAAGGTGACGGCGGGAACGGCCGTAGCCTACGCCAAAGGGTGTGACGTCACCGGGGAGGATCGCTCGGGTTTTGCTGAAGCCTTGGCTACCGCCGGGCAGGCAGACGTGGCCGTTGTGTTTGTCGGTGGTAAGTCTGGCCTGACGTCTGACTGCACCTGTGGTGAAGCGCGCGACCGGTCCGAGATTAATCTGACCGGCGTGCAGGAAGAACTGGTGCAGGCCGTGGCGGCAACGGGCAAGCCGGTGGTGGTGGTTTTGGTGAACGGCCGTCCCCTCAGCATTAACTGGATTGCGCAAAACATCCCCGCCATTTTGGAAGCGTGGCTGCCCGGCGAAGAGGGCGCCGAGGCCGTGGCCGACGTGCTGTTTGGCGACGTGAACCCCGGCGGCAAGCTGCCCATCACCTTCCCCCGCGACGTGGGGCAGATTCCGATTTATTACAACCACAAAGTGTCCGGCGGGCGGTCGCATTGGAAAGATGATTATGTCAATTTAAGCAGCAAGCCGCTCTGGCCGTTTGGTTTTGGTCTGAGTTACACCAATTTTAAGCTGGATAATCTACAGCAGGATAAAATAGAGGTAGCCGCCGACGAAACCATCCAGATTAGCTGCACGCTGACAAACTGCGGTCCGCGTGATGGTGAAGAGGTGGTTCAGCTTTACATAAACGATCCACTGGCTTCGGTGACGCGGCGGGTGAAAGAGCTCAAAGGCTTTAAGCGTGTCGCCCTGGCGGCAGGCGCGTCGCGGCGGGTGACATTTGCCTTGCCAGCGAGCGGCCTGGGCTTTTACAACCGCGACCTGTGCAAAGTAGTGGAGCCGGGAGAAATCCATTTTATGATTGGCACGTCGTCGGTGGAGATGGGGTTGAACGGCCGTTTCCACATCACCGGTCCCGTCACCAACGTCAGCCAGAACAGCGCCTTCTTCAGCGAGGCCACCATCAATTAGGACACAGATGAACACAGATTTTCACAGATAAAAGTTCGTGAAACGTGAAACGTGAGAAAAATCACGTTTCACGTTTCACGTTTCACTCAAAAGGCCTGAAATCTGTGTTCATCTGCGAAAATCCGTGTCCCATTCTAAGGAGAAACTATGTACGAACCGAAACCTGAACACAAATTCACCTTTGGCCTGTGGACCGTGGGCAGCATAGGCCGCGATCCGTTTGGCGAACCGGTGCGCCCGGTTAAGTCGCCGGTGGAGCTGGTGCACCTGTTGGCCGAAGTTGGCGCCTGGGGCGTCAACTTCCACGACAACGACCTGGTACCCATCGATGCCACGCCCGCCCAGCGCGACCAGATCGTGCGCGACTTTAAGCAGGCGCTGGCCGACACTGGCCTCGTGGTGCCGATGGCCACCACCAACCTGTTTACCGATCCCGCCTTCCGTGACGGCGCCTTCACCAGCAACGATCCCAACGTGCGCGCCTACGCCTTGCAAAAAACCATGCATGCCATCGACCTGGGTGTGGAGCTGGGCGCCAAAATTTACGTCTTCTGGGGCGGCCGTGAAGGCACGGAAACGGACGCAGGCAAGGACCCCATCACCGCCATCAAGCGCAGCCGCGAGGCGATGAACTATTTGTGCGAGTACGTGCTGGATCAAGGGTACGATCTCAAGTTTGCCCTGGAAGCCAAGCCCAACGAGCCGCGCGGCGACATCTACAACGCCACCACGGGCAACATGCTGGCCTTCATCGAGACACTGGACCACCCCGAGATGGTGGGCGTGAATCCCGAAGTCGCCCACGAGCACATGGCCGGGCTGAACTTTACCCACCACGTGGCCCAGGCCATGGAAGCTGGCAAGCTGTTCCACATCGATCTGAACGACCAGGCGTTCGGCCGCTACGACCAGGATTTCCGCTTTGGTTCGGTCAATCTGAAATCCGCCTTTTTCCTGGTGAAGCTGCTGGAGGACAACGGCTACGACGGCAGCCGCCACTTCGATGCCCACGCCTACCGCACCAGCGATTTTGAGGATGTGAAGGCGTTTGCCCGCGGCTGCATGAAGACCTATCTCATTTTGAAAGAGAAAGCAGCTCAGTTCAACGCCGACAGTGAAATCCAGGCGCTGCTAGCCCAAATCAACACCGACAGCGGTGCGATGTCCCCATTTATGGGGCAGTACAGCGCCGAAAAAGCCGCCCAGCTGCGCGCTCACTCATTTGATCGCCCGGCGCTGGGGCGGCGCGGCCAGCCTTATGAGCAGTTGGACCAGCTGGTGGTGGATTTGCTGTTGGGGGTGCGGTAATCATCCTGCCTGTTACCCCCGCGAAGGCGGGGGGCCAGGCTTATGGATTCCCGCCTTCGCGGGAATGACAGTTGGCTTGTTTGTTTTCCGAGAGGTAAAAGATGCGCTATTTCATCGGCATAGACAGTTCAACGACGGCGACGAAGGCGCTGCTGCTGGCGGAGACGGGTGACGTGGTGGGCGTGGCGTCGTCTACCTATGACTACGAGACACCTAAACCGCTGTGGAGCGAGCAGCATCCTGAGCTGTGGTGGACGGGCACGGTGGCCAGTATCCGGCAATTGTTGGCAGAAACGGCCGTTCGCTCCTCATCCATCCACGCCATCGGCCTCACCGGGCAGATGCATGGGCTGGTGCTGCTGGATGCCGCCGGGCAGGTGCTGCGCCCGGCGCTGCTGTGGAACGACCAGCGCACCGGCGCCGAGTGCGACGAGATGCGCGCCATCATCGGCAAGCAGCGGCTAATTGACATAACGGGTAATGATGCGCTGACTGGCTTTACCGCACCCAAAATTTTGTGGGTGAAAAACAACGAACCGGAGATTTACGGCCGTATCGCCCACATCCTCCTTCCCAAAGATTACGTGCGCTACCGGCTGACCGGGGAATTGGCCACCGACAAGGCGGGTGCGGCGGGCACGCAGCTGTTCGACGTGCGCCAGCGCAATTGGTCCGGCGAGGTCGTGCGCAAGCTGGGTATTGACCTCACCTGGCTGCCGCCGACGTTTGAAGGAACGGCCGTTACCGGTCATCTCTCCCCAGACGCGGTCGAAGCCACCGGCCTGCCCGCAGGCATTCCCGTCGTGGCGGGCGGCGGCGACCAGGCAGCCAACGCCGTGGGCACCGGGGCCGTCGTTGATGGCGTGGTGGCGTTGAGTTTGGGCACCTCTGGCGTGGTGTTTGCCAGCAGTGACGTGCCGGTAGTGGAGCCAGACGGCCGTCTCCATGCCTTTTGCCACGCCGCGCCGGGTAAATGGCACCTGATGGGCGTGATGCTGTCGGCGGCGGGCAGCCTGCGCTGGTACCGCGATGCCCTGGCCCCCGGTGTAGACTTTGGCGACCTGCTGGTTCCTGCGGCAGACGTTCCGGCAGGCAGCGAGGGGCTGCTCTTTTTGCCCTACCTCACCGGGGAACGCACGCCGCATCCCGATCCGCTGGCGCGCGGCGGCTTCATCGGCCTCACCGTGCGCCACGACCAGCCGCACTTGACGCGGGCAGTGCTGGAGGGTGTGGCCTTTGGCCTGCGCGACAGCCTGGAGTTGATGCGCGGCGCGGGCCTGGCCAGCATTACCCAGGTGCGGGCGTCCGGCGGCGGGCTGCGCAGCCCGCTCTGGCGGCAAATCCTGGCCGATGTGCTGCAAGCGGAAATTGTGACGGTGAACACCACGGAGGGGGCGGCATATGGTGCGGCCGTTTTGGCCCTGGTTGGTGCAGGCGTGTTTGGTTCAGTTGAAGAGGCGTGTGCTGCACTGGTGCAGGTGACGGGCAAGACGGAGCCGGGGGGGGATACGGCCGTTTACAACCAGCTCTACCCGCTCTACCAGGGTCTCTACCCGGCGCTCAAACCCACCTTCGCCGGGCTCTCTGAATGTTGATCCTTCGGAATTGGCGTGAAGCGTGAAACGGGATGTTCTGCTCACGTTTCACGCTTCACGTTTCACCACCCCCCAATCCCCTAACTTCCCGAAGAGCCTCCAGTTCTTACCAGATCAGGCCCGATTTTTTTGCGGATAGGGGTTTTTGGGCGCGCGATCGCTGGATAGTGAGCTGGCGGTGCGCTGCACAAAAATCTCAATGGCGTCGGCCAGGTGTTCGTCGGTGATGTTGTAGTCATCGCGTTCGGTGCGCAGCTGGTGCGCCAGGTGCATCACCTCGGCGTGGGTCACCCCAGGTGGCGGGTCGAATTTGTAGTTGGCCAGTTCGTACAGCTGCCCCAGCGGATCGCGAAAGTAGATCGAGTACATAAAGCCGCGATCGACCTCGCCGCTGTTGGGAATGCCGCGCTCGTCCAGCCGCTTTTTCACCTGGGTGTAGGTGGCGCGAGAAACGTTGAAGGCAATGTGGTGCAAGTTGCCAATGCCTTCGGGATTGGGCGTGGGGTCCGGCTGGCGGTTTTCGTTGGTGAAAATGGTAACGAGAATGCCGTCGCCCGGATCGAAGTACAGGTGATTCTCCGCCGGGACGTCCAGGTTGGGCTGCTCAAAAACGAACGGCATGCCCAGCACACCTTCCCAAAAATCAATCGATGTCTGGCGATCGGCACCGATGAGGGTGATATGGTGCACGCCTTGTGTTTGAATCTTCTGCATAATTTCCTCCAAGTGTTTTTACCGCAAAGGACGCAAAGGGCGCAAAGTTTTTTTTGAAGCTTTGCGTTCTTGGCGCTCTTTGCGGTTTAGTCATTATGTGGCCAACAGATTGTTGACAATTTTTTGGGCCTGGTCGATTTCGTCCTGGATGATGGTGTGGCCCATGTTGGGGTAAATTTTTTTATTGACGATGGCGCCGAGTTGGGTGAGGGTAACGGCCGTTTCCTCCACCCTCTCCACCGGAATATGAAAATCGACATCGCTGCAGCCGATGAACACCGGCGTACCGTCCAGCGATCCGTCATAGTTACGCGGCGTACCGGGCGGGCCAATCAGGCCGCCGCTGAACAGCAGTAAACCACCGTAGCGCCGGGCGTTGCGGGCCACAAACTCGCTAGCCAGGCACGCCCCCTGCGAAAACCCGCCAATAATGAGCCGCTCGGCTGGAATTCCGGCAGCTTCTACCGTGGCCACGGCATCGGACACCGTTTGCAGGGCAGAGCTAAGCCACGGCTCGTTTTGCGGCATGGGGGCCAAAAAACTTTGCGGGTACCAGGTGTTGCCCCTGGCCTGCGGCGCCAGGTAGGCCATCTCCGGGTGCGGCAGCACGCTGGCCAGGTCCAAAATACTTTCGGCGGTGGCGCCACGGCCGTGTACCAGAATCATGGCCGCTTTGGCTTCGTTGAGCGGTTTGCCGAGTTGTAACAATGGCTGCCCTTGATGTGGGTTTGCTGCGTTGCTCATACGTTATCTCCTAAAAAAAGCGGAACACAGAGGGGCACAGAGGAGGCACGGAGTTTCACAGAGAGAAGGAAAATCTGTGCCATCTGTGTAATCTGCGGATTGTTTCCTTCGCGCTAAGAAAGCGCGGCTACAGGGCTGCCGGGACGACAGGTTTAAGCTCGATTTGCGGCAGACGTTCCTTGATAGCCGGGCGATTTTTCTCTAACCACGGCGGCAGCTTGAGATGAGTGCCCAGTTCGGCCACGGGTTCGTCATAGAGGAAGCCGGGGGCGTCGGTGGCAATTTCGAACAGCACACCGCCGGGGGAGCGGAAATAAATCGAGCGGAAATACTGCCGATCCTGCACCGGCGTGACGTGGAAGTGCGCCTGGCGCAGCTTATTGAAGTATTCCAACTGCTCACTGTCGTCTACCGTGCGGAAGGCAATGTGGTGAATGGAGCCCGCGCCAAATTGGGCTGCGGACTGGCCGGGGCGGTGCAAAATATCGACGTACAGGCCAACGTCCTCACCCCCGGCCTGGTAACGATAGCGGCTGCCTTCCTGGCCAGTGAAGTGGTAGCCCATCTGCTCAATCAGCAGGTTTGCCGTCGGTTCCACCTCATCCAGCCAGAGCGTGACGCCATGGAAGCCTTGCAGCGCATCCTTTGCGCCAATTGGGCCACCGGTCCAGTGCTGCAGCGTAGCCGGGTCGTCAGAGGTGACGAGTTCCAGCGTCAGGCCGTCGGGATCGGTGAAGGGGAGTACGTCAGCGCCAAAGCGGGTTTGTATTTCGCCGGTGCTGATGCCGTTTTTCTTGAGCCAGTTTTGCCAGAAGCCCATGGCTTCCGGGCGGATGGTGTAGGCCATGGCGGCCGTTTCCCCGTTTCCCTTGCGCCCGCGCCGCATATGGGGCCAGGGAAAGTAGGTCATGATGGTGCCCGGTGTGCCTACTTCATCGCCGTAGTAGAGGTGGTAGGTGCCGGGATCGTCGAAGTTGACGGTTTTTTTCACCAGCCGCTGCCCCAGGATGTGATGATAGAAGTCAAGGTTGGTTTGCGGATTGCTGGCAACGGCCGTTATGTGGTGCAGTCCTTGTACGGGTTTCATCGTTTACTCCTCAGATCATTTCCCCGGGTTTCCGGGGAAATCATGTAAGCTAATTACGCTTGCGCCAGACCCAACGTCCGGCAAAGGGCGGCCAGCTGGGTTTGTTCGGTGGTGGTTAAGGCCGAAAGGGCATCTACTACGCCAGCCACGTGCGCAGGCAGAATCGCTTCAATCAGGGCGCGACCCGGTGTGGTGAGGTGGATATCAACACAGCGGCGGTCATCTTCACGACGCTGGCGGGTGACATAGCCTTGTTTCTCCAGGTGGTCGATCACCATCGTCATGTTGCCGCTGGTTTTTAGGATTTTCTGCCCCAGCTCACCGCTCTGCATCGGGCCAAGATGGTAGAGCGCCTCCAGCACGCCGAACTGGCTGGTGGTTAGATCATGGTCCCGCAGGTGAGCATTGATGCGCTGGCCCACTGATTCGGCCGCACGGAACAGCTCGATGTAGCAGTCCAGCGCCAATTTTTCTGCTTCTGTGCCTTCGTAATGGGTGCCCACGGTGCTCCTCTACATGCTTGAGTAGTTTGCCTTTGCTGCCAAAGTTTAACAAGAGTGCCGCTATAGGTCAATATTAAATAGTTTAATATTAAACTAATTCTCAGAATTAAAGCATTTCCCGATCAAACCCCCTGCCGCAGGATTTTTTTGTGCCACGCCTTGCTAAAAACACGCACGGAACCCTCGTAGGCGTCCAGCTGGTTGGAGGTGTAAAAATGGGTGGCGTCGGCGGTGAGCTTGCTGTGCGTTTCCATGCGTACCTGCCAGTCGCCGCGCTGGTATTCCAGGCGGAAGCGCACTTCTTGCGCCAGCGACAGCGGATCATCGTCACGGATGGTGAGGGTGTGGGTGCTGGTGTCGTCCAGCTCCAGGCCGTGGTTTTGGTAGCGGATGCGGCCGGAATCTTGATGGAGCGTGTAAGTCGTGGTACTTGTGGTCGCTTCGCGGGTCACGGTCTGGCGGCGGGTTTCGTGGCGCAGCGTTTCGATGGGCTCCGGTGGGGCAATTTCGGCCGGGGGGAAGTCAAGCAGAGTATCGTCGAGGGGGTGGTACGGCCGTTCCGGCACCACCAGTTTGCATCCCTCACCCAACCGCAGCGTCAGCGTCACCGGTTTTGGCGAGGGCCAGGCGTGGCGCAGGTAGGTGGGTGAGATGCCGACACGCCAGCGATGCCGGGTAGGCAGCCGGTAAGCCATCAGGTTTAGCGGCACGGTGACGGTGACCACCTGCCCCGGCACCAGCAGCTCCGGCGTCTCGTGGCTGCGGTGGTGGGTGAGGTTGAGCAAGCCCCAGGTGACGAGGGTGGAACGGCCGTCTGGAGCTACATCACACAAACGCACCGCCACCAGCGCCAGGGGTTGGTCCACTTTTAGCGTCAGCTGCACTTCGGCGCGGCCCAGCAGGTTCACCGGCTCAACCAGCGGCTGGCTGGTGAAGGTGAGGCTTTCGCCGTCGGCGGGGCGCTGGTCGCCGGGGGATTCGCCAGGGGAGCCGTGCCCGCCCCAGCCGCCGCCATCCAGCCCGTGGTTTTGCAGCCCAACAAAGCTGATTTCTTGCATTGGCTGCGCGGCGCCATCCAGCCGGTGTTCGTTCAAAAAGTACACTTTTTCCTGGATGTTGGGGGATGGCCAGGAGGGTTCTGTTAGCCAACGGCCGTTTCGTTCCGGGTAGCTGGGGGCGGGTGGCACGGCGTCTTGCAGCCAGCAGCGTATCATCGGCTCGTCCATGATGCCCGTGTCGATCCCCTTCAGCCAGTGATCCCACCAGCGCAGGCTCTCCTGCAAAAAGCCAATCGGCGGGCCGGGCGAATCACACTGCTCGGGGAAGGCGTGGGACCACGGCCCGATGAGCGCCTTGCGCGGCCCCGTCAGCCCGGCCATCAGGCGGGGAATCGAGTTGTTGTAGCTGTCGGCCCAGCCGCCGACCATGTAGACGGGAATCTCGATGTCGGCGTAATTTTCGCGGACGGAGCCGTGTTTCCAGTACGCATCGCGGGTCTGGTGTTCCAGCCATTTTTCGATGTACGGTGGGGACTGTTCCAGCCGCTCCAGCCACATGTCGCGCCATTTTTCGCCCACCCAGCGCGGGTCGGGTGAGGAGGGATTGTAGGCAAACATCAGCGAGGCCCAGGGCAGCATTTGCGAGGTGAGCAGGCAGCCGCCCATGTAGTGCACGTCGTCGTGGTAGCGGTCGTCCGTTGCACCGATGGCGATGATGGCTTTGAGCTGGGGCGGGCGGCGGGCGGCCACTTGCAGGCTGTTGAAGCCGCCCCAGGAGATGCCGTGCATGCCGATGTTGCCGTTGCACCACGGCTGGGCGGCAATCCAGGCCAGCACTTCCAGCGCGTCATCTTGCTCCTGCGGCAGGTACTCGTCGTAGAGGATGCCGTCGGAGTCGCCGCTGCCGCGCATGTCCACGCGCACGTTGGCGTAGCCGTAGCCAGCAAAGTACGCCTGCCGCTTGGCGTCGCGGGCGGATGTGTAGTCGCTTTTGCGGTAGGGGATGTATTCCAGCAGCGCGGGCACGGGCTGCTGCTGGGCGCTGTCTGGCAGCCAGATTTTGGCGGCCAGCCGGGTGCCGTCGGCCAGGGGAATCCAGACGTTTTCCAGGATGGTGACGGTGTGGGGGAACTCTGTTCGGATTTTCATAGGTGTCTCTTTTTGAGGATTTTTTGGAACACAGAGGGGCACGGAGAAGGTACAGAGTTTCACAGAGATTTGCTTTTTCTCTATGTAACTCTGTGTTACCTCTGCGAAGCTCTGTGTTCCGCTTTTAATTGGCAAGTATAGCCAACTCCCACTGCGCCACGTAGTTTTTGCCGGTTTCTACCTGATGAGGAAGGACGGCCGTATAATCCCCGCAATTTTCCAGGAAAGCAAACCGCAAAGTGCGCCAAGAACGCAAAGCTTTTTATTTCTTTGCGCGCTTCGCGTCCTTTGCGGTGAAAATCCAGGCACAGGAGCAGACAGATGAGCGTTGTGCGTAACCCCGATGGGCAGGTGATTGAGGAAAAGTACGAGCGGCAGGGGTGGCCCGCCGTCAAGCGGCCGGACCTCAAGCCGCCGCATGGCTGGGACCTGGCGCTGATCCCAGCCGTGAACCGGGTGCGCAACCACCGGCTTTCGCCCGATGGCCAGCAAATTGCCTTCATCTGGGACCGCGAGGAGCAGTCGGATGTGTACGTGATGGCCAGTGCAGGCGGCTGGCCGCAGCGCATCTCTACGCGGCGGGCGGCGGTGGCATACTGGGCCGATGAAGTGCCGCAGTGGTCGCCCAACGGCCGTTTCCTGGCCTTCACCATGCAAGATCACGTGCACATTGCACCAACGGCTGGCGGCCTGCCGCAAAAAATCAGCGACTTTGCCGCGTCTGCCTCCTCCCCGATGTGGCTGCCGGATAACCACCAGCTGGTGGTCAGCGTGGAGCGTAATGATCAGGTGCAGCTGCTGCTCACGGACCGGGACGGCCGTTGGCCGCGCCAACTCATCAAAACGCCCGGTGATGCCTGGGACGCCAAACCGTCGCCAGACGGCCGTTTCCTTCTCTTCACCCACCGCCCCTTCGACGACATGAACCGGCTGGACATCTGGCTGGTGGAATTGGAGACGGGGCAGCTGCGTGAGCTAACCCACACGCCCAAACTGCGCAGCTGGGGCGGCGTCTGGTCGCCCGACGGCCAGCAGATTGCTTTTATTTCGCAGCGGCCGGAATTTAACGAGGTGTGGCTGGTGCGCCCGGATGGCTCTGGCCTGCGCCAGCTGTCGCACGAAGGGGCCGATTTTGCCGATCTGGCCTGGTCGCCCGATGGCAGCCAGATTGCCTGCACTATCAACCGGCAAGGTGCGTATGAGCTGGCTTTGCTGGATGCCCAAACGGGCCAGGTGCTTACCTTGCGGGCGGGCAGCGGTGTTCACGCCTTGCCCAACTGGTCGCCAGACGGCCGTTTCCTCACCGTCGAGTATGAGGATCCCATTTTGCCTGCGGATTTGTACAGGGTGGAGGTGGTGGACGGCCGTGTGACCCAACTCACCTTTTCCAACCTGCCCGCCCTGGCGGCCAATCCGCTGGTGATGCCAGAAATTGTCAGCTACAAAAGCTACGACGGGCTGGAAATCCCCGCCTTTTTGTACCGCCCGGTCCAATCCAACGGGGCGGCGGTGGTGCATCCGCACGGCGGGCCGTCTTCGCTGTACAACTTTGGCTGGGACATTTGGGCGCAATATTTTGTGGCCAAGGGGTACACCTGGCTGGCGCCCAACTATCGCGGCAGCACCGGCTACGGCGTGACCTTTGAGCACGCCAACTACAACGATTGGGGTGTGGGCGACACGCAGGATTGTTTACACGGCGCGCGCTATTTGCACCAATTTGCCGAGATTGATCGAGAGCGCATCGCCATTTTTGGCGCCAGCTACGGTGGCTACATGACGGCGTGCTGCCTCAGCCGCGACCCCGACTATTTGTTTGCCTGCGGCGTGAGCAAGTATGGCGACTCGAACGTGATCAGCTCCTGGGCACAGTGCAACCGGGATTTGCGGCTGTACACCGAGATTTTCCTGGGACATCCGGCAGACAACCGGCCGGTGCACGTGGCGGCGTCGCCCATCGCCGAGGTGGACAATGTGCAGAAGCCGGTTTTTATCGCCCACGGGCTGGACGACACGGTGGTGCCGCCGCAGGCGTCGGAGGAGTGGGTGGAGGCGCTGCGCCGCGCGGGCAAGACGTTTGAGTACAAGACGTACGCCGGTGAAGCCCACGGCTTTTTGCACAAGAAGACGGTGTTGGATTTTTACGGCCGTATGGAAACGTTTTTGGATTGGTACCTCCTGCCAAAAACAGGACACAGATAAACACAGATTTTCACAGATAAAAACCAAATCTGTGTTTATCTGTGAAAATCTGTGTCCCATTCCTCAAAAAAGGAGGGTTATGGCGCGACAACGCCACACAAAACGAGCTGAACGGCGGGCGGAGCGGTTGGCGCTGCCGCTGCTGCAGATGGAGTTTGGCACGGTGCGCAATGGGCAGCGGCCGTACGACTTCCTCGCCCCTGAGCAAATCGAGAAAATTCACGATGCCTCGCTGCATATTTTGGAAAACGTGGGGATGGATTTTCTGGACGACGAAGTGCTGTCGATCTGGGCCAATGCCGGGGCTAAAGTAGATTTTGCCGCCAGGCATGTTTGGATTGATCGCGGGCTGCTGCTGGAGGCAGTCGCCAGCGCCCCGCCCAGCTTTACCTGGCGCGCCCGCAATCCGGCGCATGACGTGCTGATTGGCGGCAACAGCATCGCTTTTGGGCCAAATGGGGGGATGGTGTACGCGCAGGATCTGGTAAACGGCCGTCGCCCCGGCACCTTTGCTGATTACCAGAACTTCGTCAGATTGTCGCAGATGGCGCCGCAACTGCACTTTGCCGCCTGGGAACAGGTGTCGCCGCAGGACATTGCGGTGAACACGCGCCACCTGCACCGGCTGCTGGCTGGCTTTACCCTGGCAGACAAGGCGGTGATGGAGGCGGCACACGGCCGACTCATCACCGCCGACTGCCTGAAGATGGCCGAAATTGTCTTTGGCTCGCTGGAGGGCGACCCGGTGATTGGCGACGTGATCAACGTCAACAGCCCGCTGCGTTTTGACGAGCGCATGCTGGGCGGGCTGCTCACCTACGCCCGCGCCGGGCAGGTGACCTTCATCACCCCGTTCATCCTGGCCGGGGCGATGAGCCCGGTGACGATGGCCGCAGCCCTGGCCCAGCAAAACGCCGAGGCGCTGGCGGGCATCGCCCTGACGCAGCTGGTGCGGCCCGGCGCGCCGGTCATTTACGGCGGCTTCACCACCAATGTGGATTTGAAGAGCGGCAGTCCGGCTTTTGGCACGCCGGAGGGGGCGTGGGCGCTGCTGGTGGGCGGTCAACTGGCTCGCTTCTACAAGCTGCCGTATCGCGGCAGCGGCAGCCTGACCAATGCCCAATCCCCCGACGCCCAGGCCAGCTACGAGACGATGTGGAATTTGTGGCCCGCCGTGCTGGCCCACACCAATCTGCTGATGCACGCCGTCGGCTGGCTGGAGGGTGGCCTGACCGCCTCGTTTGAGAAGTTCATCATCGACCTGGAGAACCTGGCGATGTTCCGCCACTTTTTGGCGGGTTTTGCGGTGGACGAAGACAGCCTGGCATTGGACATGATTGCCGAAGTGGGCGCGGGCGGGCATCATTTTGGCACGGCGCACACCCAGGCGCAGTTTGCCTCGGCGTTTTACCAATCGTCGCTGGCGGACCGGCAGGGGTACGAGAATTGGGTGCAGAGTGGGGGGAAGGATACGGCCGTACGCGCCCAGCACATCTGGCAGCAAATGCTCAAACAGTACGAACCACCGCCCCTCGACCCAGGTATTGCCGAAGCGCTGCGTGATTTTTTGGCCCGGCGGGAACGGGAGCTGGTTGGGCAGAATTTGTACGACTGAGGGGGCTGCTGTCTTGAGGTGACAGGCACTTCGGCAAGTGCCTGTCACCTCAAGCGTTACGATGCGGCGTTGAACTGTTCTAACGTTGTCTGGTCCCAGAGCAGCTCGTCAAACCAACGGCCACCTATCTTGCGCTCGATGGGAAAGGCCTGATTAGCCACCTCGGCGCGGAAAACATCCCGGTTACGCCGCAGAATTTCATCGCCGATGCGAGCCAACTCTCTCTGGCGTACCTGGGGATCGGGCAGGCAGTCGATTTCATGAACAACATCGGTAAAAGCCAGAGCATCATCAATGCGCCGGCAAACGCTGTTGCTCACGCCCCGAGGGTAAATGCCATATTTGGTTTTTAGTTCGGCTAAACGCCGCACCGCCCAAAAGCCAACGTGCACCAGGTCGGCGCGGCTTAACCACTTTGTTTCATAGTTGGTGCGATTAATGACGGAAGCACGTGTCATGCCCAGGCGATGTTCTTCAACCGTGCGGTAAAACAGGCGATAGCCATGTGGCTCTGGCTGTTCAAAGAAAGTAGAGCCTGGATCAAGAAACGGGATCATGGGACAAATGTAGGGATAGATGCGCTGCCCTTCGAACTTCTTGAGCAGCCGGTCACAGTAGTCAAGGGTAGCTTCAACCGACTTTTTATCCTGGTCCGGCATGCCCACGAAGTACCAGATGTCAATCTGGTAGATTCCATAGTCAAGCGCTTTGGCAATCCATTCCTCCATTTCGGCCGGAGTGTAAGCCCCTCGTCCGGCCCTTTTGGCCACTTTCAAATCGTGACTCTCCGGTGAAAGGGTGATGGAAGTCCGGGGATTGGCGGCTACCATTTTTCTCAGAACGTCATCGGGCGTCAGCTTAAACTGCTCGTAGCTGACCGATTTAAAGTTAGCCTCTGCTACCCGGTCCATGAAGAAATCAAACCGGCTGTTGGTCTCGCTGTAAGAGTTGACTGTGTAGAAATGGTACTTCTCTTTGCCGGGAATCAGCGCCATTGTTTGGAATTCATACTCTGTTTCCGCCAGCGGTTTGTGGATGGTGGACTTCATATTGTGGTCGAGCTGATTAATGCGCAGGTAAGCATCGCGCGAGCCACCACACCAGCCGCAGTTGTAGGCGCAGCCTGCGTTCTGCGTGGCAATGACCTCTTGAATGGGCAGTGAAGCGCCACTACTTTGTTGGCTGGCAATTGAGGACCAGTCGATGCCGCAGGAGAGCGTGCTGGAAATGTGGGTATAGCCGTTATCAACAATCTCGCCTTGTCTGTTTTTCCAGAACAGGTTGGGGACTTTGGACAGCTGTTGCTCATTTTCCAGGCCGCCAAGCAGCTGGGTCATAGGTTGGTGTGTATCGTAGCCACGCATGACCATGTCGACAAAGGGGTAACGAATCAGCTCGTGGGCAAAGTAGGTGGAGGAAATGCCGCCAAAAATAACCGGCGTCTGCGGGTGGACACGCTTAAACAGTTCAGCCACGGCCAGACTGCCTTGCACATGGACCATCCAGTGCAAATCAATTCCCAGCAGGCGAAGGTCAAGCGCCTTAAAGAGGGCGGTAACGTCAATGTTCGGATACTTCAGCAGCAATGAAGAGAGGTTGAGCAGTTCAATTTTGTTGCCATTTTCGGATAAAACGCGTTTTAGGGACTTAAAGCCTAGGGGGAAATATTCGTACAGGGGGGTAATGGGCACGTCGCCTGACGTGCTGAGATAAGGAAAATAAATATCGGTACGGTTGCGAAAATCAAATACCGCAGGGGCGTGCATCAATAACATGTCTGCATGAACGGTGGGAAGCGTTGGATAGGGATTTGCGATCATGGACTTACACTCACTTATTGATATGGATGTGGAAACGGTTATTAAATTGAGCCAGCTGACCTTAGCAAGAAGTCCTGCTGCAAGAAAGTGCCAGATAGCACATTTGTCATGTGACTAATCTCATTAGAAAATAGAGAGAATTGACACATTTTTGGCTCAGCCTGAAGGGGTTGGGTAAGTTCCCTGAGAGTAAGGTGATGACCCAATTTTTTGTTTACGACGAACTGACCTGGCCGGAAACGGCCGTACTTCCCCGCACCACCCCGCTCATCATTCCGCTGGGGACGGGATACGATTTGGCGCGATTGGCCGACTGTTTGGGCCAGCCGGAGCGGGTGGGGCTGCTGCCCACCGTTCCGTTTGGCTGGCGGGGCAGTGGGCTGGCGGTGGCGGAGGGGTTGTTAACGGCCGTTTTACAAAATCTGCTCAACAGCCTGCGCGAAGATGGCTTCAGCCGCGCCTTTGCCCTGGTTCCGCAAGACATGAGCCTGGGGCTCAACGAACAGGCGATTGTGCTGCCGAATCCAAGCCAGATTGAATCTGCACCTTTGCTGCCACCTGCCAGCGACGTGGGCAAGGTGGTGATCATTCCCATCGGGCATACGGAGCAGCACGGTTACCATCTGCCACTGTCCACCGATAATTTGATTATTGAGGCGATTGGGAACGGGGTGGAAACGGCCGCTCCCAACCTCGCCGTCACGTTACCCACTTTTCCCTACGGCGTGAGCACCCACCGGCAGGCGTTTGCCGGGACGCTCAACGTGCAGGGGCGCGCCTTCGAGGATTTCTGGCTGGCCGTGGTGGACGGGCTGGTGGGGCGGGGCTTTGACCGCTTTTATTTGATGAGCGGGCACGGCGGCAACTGCTCCTTTTTGGTCAACGTGGTGAAATATGCCGGGGAGCGCCACCGCCGCATCTTTTGTGCCACCGCCTGGCTGCACACCTCCGGCCACATCGCCGCGCCGGTGGTGCAGGCGACGCGGCTCTCAGCGCGGGGCGGCATGGGGCACGCGGGCGAGCTGGAAACGGCGATGATTTTGCACCTGCGCCCTGACCTGGTGCAGCAGGAAAAAGCGGTGGACGAGATTGATTTCATCAGCACGCCGAGTTACTACATGGATTGGGTGGAAGGCGGTGAACTCATCGCCAACCCGCCCTGGGACGACGACACGGCGACGGGGGCGTATGGGGCGGGCAGTGTGGCGACGGTGGAAAACGGCCGTCGCTGGCTGGAAGTGGGCATTGCCGAAAAAGTGGCCCACGTGCACGAGATTCATGAGCAGCATACCCGCCGCGAAGCCCGGCGCGAGGCGGGGTTTGGTTTGTGGGGGAAGCAGTAAAATGTAATTCGCTTTGGCTGTTTACTCTAATTTTCAATCGCCGATGAAATCAACAAAAGGTACACTTCCTTGTTCTGCAAGGCCCTCACTAACCATGTCATCAAACCAAGCGTGTAACGCTTTTTTCATTTCCGGAAGAGGCGCTTTCCAAACTGGCCTCATGTGCTTTACCCAAAGCTCAACTTCTCTCTTTGTGTACACCTTGTTTGTGCAAAGAACCCTTGCAACTTTAATGATTCCGTCCGCGGTTTCCTCATCGATCACCTTACTTGGATGTGACCAATGAGCCTTCGCCTTCCCCAAGCAATCAGAATAAATACCAATCTGCTTAAGTTCGTCTAGAAGTGTTGTATGGTCTGAGCCTTCCTCGAAAAGGGCGCGAAAGTCTTCCAACTTTCGATTGCCTGATAACACCATAGAAGGAAATAACCATAAAGCATTCTTTTTTGTATGAGAACGGTAAGCTTTCCAAGCCGCTTTAACGTCTTTGCCATCACGAGCTATAGCTAGCTCACGCAAGATAGAGGTCTTGCCAGCTTCTTCAATAGCTAATATCGCTAGTGAAATAGCTGTTGGATATCGACCCAAATTAAACAAAGTTTCGGCGTCTTCAAGCAATCTTGTGGCATTCGAAGCGGCAGCATTCATTCCCTCTGCAATTTGCTCAACTTTCAGAGAGTTTTTCCACTGAACTAGCGCACTATTTTTTGCCATACGATCTCCTCAACGATTTTTGTAAACCTAGGTCTACAAGCACAAAAAGCTTGTGAAAAATTGAAGCAAATTTAAAGTTACTTTGGTACGGTTTTGGGGCGGTGGGTTTGTCCCTCACTCTGAAAATGTTGGCGGGATACGGCTGTTACCCCTCCAACCTACATTCATACAACCCCAACGGCCCATCTTGATGCACGACCGTTTTGAGGAACGTCCAACCCAGGCTTTCTAAAATGCCCGCAGCGGCCACCGTGGTGGCGTAAACCGCCTCGTACCCTTGCGCCCGCGCCCGCTCCATCCCAGCCCGAACCAATTCCGTACCCACACCACGCCCACGATGTGAGGTGATGACAAACAGTCCGCCCAACTCCGGTTGGCATCCTGGCAACGTTTCGTCGCCTTGTTCGCGCAAGACAATCGTGCCCACAAGTTCCTCAGCCGCCAAGGCAACCAGGCGGGAAGGGAGGCTATCTTTGGCAATGTCGGCCAGAAAATCTTGCTCCATCTCGACTTGCGACCAGTCGGCAAAATAATCTGGCCACTGATTGCGGAACCAAATGGCCAGGGTGGGGATTGTGTCTAGATGATCTGCCAGGAAGCCAATCGTTATCATGGGTTGCCTACGCTTTGGGATGAGTTGGGAGGAGAAACGGCCGTTACTGTGTCACAAACTCCAGCTTTTCTACCTCATCTATGTTAAGGTGCTGGCGCAGCTGCCAGAGGTCGTAGTTGTTTTGCATTGCCAGCCAGCTTTCTGGGGTTCGCCCCAGCGTTTTGGACAGCCGCAGCGCCATTTCTGGCGTAACGCTGCTGGTGCCTTTGAGCAGGCGGGTAAAGGTAGAGGGCGACACCTTCAACTTGGCCGCCACTGTCCGCGCACTGACATTTAGCTCATCTAAGTAAACTTCTTGAATAAATTCTCCGGGATGTGGTGGATCGTACATATTCATCAGTGATAGTCCTCATAATTGACAATGTACGCATTTCCATCAATAAACTCGAAGGTAATGCGCCAGTTTTTGCTTACGTCAACGGCCCAAATGCCCTGTTTGTCTCCTTTCAGCGGGTGCAGTCGAAAGCCGGGCAAATCCATGTCTTCAAGCGTTGCGGCAGTGTCTAGCGCCGTGAGTCGAATTCGGAGTTTTTGGCGGTGGGCGGGATTGACTCCTGCCACATTGCCTGTCTCGAAGAATCGTTTCAGGCCCTTGTGCTTGAATGACTTGATCATGATGGAATTATACAGAATGTTGCGTGTTGCGCAACGGGGAATTTGTGTTGGGGGTACGGCCGTCCTCTCCTCTCCTACATCAAGTGCGATTTTGAAATCCGGGCAGCACCATTCCTTCAGCGGTTGGCCAATACCCAGGCGGTAAATGCTTCCACACCATCAATCACCGCTTCACTGCGGATGGAATGGAACAGGTCAAAGTTGTGGTGCGCCCCGGGCAGCTCGGCATAGAGCACCGGGTTCTGCGATTCCCGCTGCACCTTATCCACAAAAGCGCGCGCGTCTTCAACGGGCACAACCGTATCCAGATCGCCGTGCAAGACAAAGAGGGGCGGCGCATCCGGCGGAAACGCGGGTAACGGCCAGCCATAATACCCATAAAAGGCAATGGCGGCAGCCACCGAAGTGTCCGCACTTTCAAAGCCGGGCTGGAATTGGGGATCGTTGGCGGTACAGGCCGCGGCAAGCGCCATCTGCCCGCCAGCGGATCCCCCGGCGACAAAGATGGCATCCACGTCAGCGCCATACGCCTCCGCCTCTTCCCGCACCCAACGAATGACTTTCTTGGCATCGATCAGGGTATTGGGGTAGGCGGTTGCTCGTCCCAGGCGGTAATTGGCGCTGATACACAGCCAGCCCTGGCTGGCCAGGGCATAAAGCAGCGGGAGCGCCTGGCTGTTCTTCGCGCCACTGGTAAATCCCCCGGCATGGAAGTGGATGAAAACCGGGCAGTTGTCGGGTTGGGCGCGGTGTCGATAAACGTCCAACAAGTTGTATCGCCCGGCGTCACCGTAGCGCAGGTTGCCGATGCGCTCGACATCCCCGCGACGCCGGAAGAACGGCCCCAACAGTGCCACCGGTTGGAATACCGGGATCGTTCCACCGCGGTGTTCGCGCCATCCTGGCCCGATCCCCTGGTCTAAAGTTTGGGCAATCACCGGCGCGGTGCGGGCGGCGCGGTGGATGACGACGATAAGTCCGATACCTGTCAGGAGGGTCAGGGCAGAGGCGATCTGGCCAACGGCCGTTTCCAAATCCTGTAGTGGGTCCAGCCCGCTATTGGCCACCAGGAAAAGCAGGACAAAACCGGGCAGCTCGTTGATGTTGTTGCCAAAGTACAGGCTGATGAAACCCAAGACTCCGCCGCGCAGTCGGGTTAAAGCGCACACCGTCCCGATGAAAAAGATGACAGCCGCAATCAGATAACCATAGGGTTGTTGTTCCATAATATTTCACCTTTTCTCTTCTCGTACTTTTGGCGGGGTCACTTTGTTTTGCTTTGCTATTGCCGCAGCCAAGACATGAAGCGGGGTTAACCGGCACATCCAGACAGCAAACTCGCCTGCCGAGGCAGCCTGCTCCGAGCTTTGCCCAAGAAAAGAACAGAATGTTCCAACTTTTATTATAGGGAGGGGATTCAGCGAGGAAATGGGGGATATCCCTAAGGTTAGTCAGGGATTGAAAGCAGGTGTTATTAAAGCGATAGTGGGTAACGGCCGTTACCCACTACCCAAAATAACTCAGGGCGTCAACAATTTCCACTGCCCTTCTGAGATAACTTCGACAGTGCCATCGACCACTTTGATCGCGGTCTCGTCGTCCATCGCGTACCCCGGCACCTGTATGCCAGCTGCCCATTTTTCGGCGTTGGCCAGGGTGTTATCCGGCAGCATCTCGTGGCCCAGGTGGGGAAATATAGCAAAGTCCACCAGTCCCAGCGTTTCATCGCCACCAGTGGGCGGCGTCCAGCCGACAAACTCCTGGCCGATGCGGGGGGCCATCACCATACTTCCCGCGCTTAATCCCACCCAGACCAGCTCGCGCAGCGACGGCAATAGGTCGGCCAGTCCGGACTGCCGCATCCAGTAGGCCAGATACAAAGGGTCGCCGCCATTTACCAGCAAAACGTCTGCCTCCTGAACCCAGGAGACCCACCGTTCCTTCTCGATGCTGGGCAGGGCAGTGAGCTCCAGAATACCCACAGAGTTCCACCCCAGTTCGACCATAGGCGTTTCCGTTTCTTGTCCGCTAATGAACTGCCAGGCCATCACCGGGCTGACCATACGATGGCCGTACGAGGCAGTGGGAATACAAAGAGCGTTGCACGCGGCAATCGGTTTGCCCAGCAGGTCGAGCAGCGTGTTGTGAATACTCGCGTTTTTAATGCCCGCAGAAGTAAGCAGAAATTTCATGAGGGTTCTCCTTGCCGCAGAATCTTTTCCATCGCCTTGCCTTTGGCCAGTTCATCAACCAGCTTGTCCAAATAGCGAATTTTCTGCATCAACGGGTCTTCAATTTCTTCCACGCGCACGCCACACACCACGCCCTTGATGAGCGTACGATTGGGATGCATGGTAGGCGCCTGCTCAAAAAAGGTTTCGAAATCGTTTTCCTGTTCGATTTGTTCCTGTAAGCCTGCCTCGTCGTAGCCCGTCAGCCAGCAAATAATCTGGTCAACTTCCTCTTTTGTCCGATTTTTACGCTCTGCTTTTTGCACGTACATCGGGTAAACGGCCGCAAAAGGCATGGTAAAGATTCGATGTTTCGTCATGGTGTTTCCTCCGTTTCGTTAGGCCTAAATTTCCACCCCAGGCAGGCCAGCCGCGCCTAACAACAGCGACAGCTCCCCCGCGTGGGGCAGGTCGTGGTCGAGCATCCCCCAAATTGTCTGCACGATCTCGGTCTCTTCTTCGGTAAGTTCGTCGGTAGGGGAGCCGCTCATCAGGCAGTCGGTGATGGTGCGCCAGGTCAGGTCCAGTCCCTGCACAATTTCGACGGCCGTTCGCGGCCGATCATCCTCGTCATCCCACCGGTGCAGCGGAACCAATTCGGCTGCCCGCTCGCCCAGCGCGTGGTGCAGATGCAAGGCGCGGCCAAAGACGATATGCTCGGCGATTTCGCCGGGCGTGCGCAGACCGGGTATGACCTGCTGTTGCAGTTGTGCGTCGGTGAGGGGGGCGATGGCGCGCTTGAGGGCGTCTTGATAATCTTGCCAGCTGACAAAAACACGTGCTTCGGCGATTGTGGCTCTTGTCATTTCCTTGTTTCCTTTGGTTAGAAACGGCCGTCCTCGTTAATTAAGCTTTTCCCTTTGTCGTCTGGTACAGCGAAGCCCAGGCGCCAGTCGGGCGGATGGAGTGGAACATGCGTTCGTATCTTAGCACGAGCCATAGATGGTGACAACTGGGTAATTGGCCGTAACGGTAGAGCGACTTTACCCGAATCACTCGGCCCTGGCCGCTAGTTGCGCCTGGTAAAAAGAATAGTAGAGCCCTTTTTGCGCCAGCAGCGCTTGTGGCGATCCTGACTCCACCACACGACCGTTGTCTATAACGATGATGCGATCGGCCCGGGCCACCGTGGTCATGCGGTGGGCAATGGCGATGGTGGTACGGCCGTTCCGCAGCGCCTCAAACGAATCGCGCAAGCTGACCTCTGTCAGCGGATCCAGCGCCGCGGTGGCCTCATCCAGCAGCAGCAGCCGTGGCTGGCGCAGCAGCGCCCGGGCAATCGCCACCCGCTGCCGCTCCCCGCCAGAGAGAGCCAGACCCCGCTCGCCTACCCTTGTCTGAAGGCCGTCTGGCAGCGCCGCAACAAATGGTTGCAGCTGCGCGGCGTGAACCACGCGGTCCACTTCCGCACCGAACAGGGTTGGCTCTTGGGGATAGGTCAGGTTCTCGACCAGGCTCGCGTTCCATAAAAATGTGTCTTGCGGCACAATCCCTATCTCAGCCCGAACTGCCGCCAGTGACAGGTTTCGCATCTCTGTACCGTCGAGTAAAATCTGCCCACTGTCAGGCTCATAGAGGCCAAGCAACAAATCGAAGATGGTGCTCTTGCCACCCCCGCTTGGCCCGACAATGCCCACAAACTCCCCGGCCCCAATCTCGAAAGACAGGTTCTTGATGCCCGCTTCGCCACGGCCGTACGCAAATGTAACATCGTTGAAGGTCACGGCCATTCCTGGATCCCGATTGGGCTTCATGGGGAGGGCACTGCCGTCGGTGCGCTCCAGCGGCATGGCGAAATGTTCATCGAGCTTGGTGACTGCGGCCTGGACTTCCGCAATGCTCAGGTGTGTACGACTCAGCTGCTGGAGCGCCGACAAGACGCGTGGCGCGTACACCAGAAACGCCACCAGGGAGCCGATCGACAGCCGGTTGCCGATAATCTCAAATGCGCCAAAGCCCAGCACAACCGCAAATACCAGATTGTTCAGAAACGAGGAAAGTGTGTAGACGAGGAAGCCGTGCAGGGCGCTGGATGCAAGTTTGCTTTCCCAGTACTGCTGGGACCACGCTTGCCAGCGTGTTTCCTCACGCTGCCGCCCGTTAAAGGCGCGAATGGCGCGCAGGCCGGCGAGCGTCTCGTGGATCATGTTGGAGCCGGATTCGAGCAAGAAGTACAAGCGTTCATCGAGCGCTGCCACGCGCTTGCGCACCAACCAGCCCGCGCCAAACAGCAGCGGGACTCCCAGCATCGTGGCCAGGGCCAGCCGCCAGCTCGTGACAAACATCGCCACCACATTGCCCACCAGGAACAGCACTTTGGGGATCGAGGGCAGCAGGTTATCCCCAATCAACACATCGCCAACCTGCCCGCCCGAGCGGGTGAGGCGCTGAAACAGAGCGCCAGAATCGTACTGCTCCAGATCGCGCATTTGCACCGACAGCGTATGTTCGAAGGCGCGTTGGCGCAGGGCCTGCGTAACGGCCGTTCCGATTTTGCTGCGCTGGTGCCCCTCCAGAATGCTTAAGCCGGATGAGGCAAACGGCAGCAGCACCATGCCCGCAATAACACTCGCTATCAACCCGAAATCCCGCGAACCGATAGCGTCGTCTATCAAATACCGAAACAGCAGCGGCGACAACACGTCCAACACCGTGGCGATCAGAATGAGCAGTATCGACAAGGCTATTGTCGAGCGATGCTGGCGAATCTGGTTTAGCGTTAGGCGATAGGTTTGAGATTGCGACAACTTCACACCCCACCTCCTGTGAAAACGCAGCCCGATTTGGTAAATCGCCGTCCGATTTACCAAATCGGGCTACAAAAGAAATGTTCATTCGGCTCGTGAGTAGAATCAGACCTTTAGCCAGCCACGGAACCCCCGTGCGGCATAGTAGGATTCGGCGCCGTTGTGATAGGTGAAAACGTGATCGTAGCGGCGATCGCAAAAGATGGCGCCACCCAGCTGCCTGATTTTGGTGGGGGTCTGCACCCAGCTGGACGTTTTGGTATCGAAATCGCCCAGAGTTTGCAGTGTGCGATACTGTTCTTCCGTTAACATCTCAATACCCATGCTGGCGGCCATCTCCAGAGCGCTGCTTTCTGGCTTGTTGGCTTTGCGCGACTCCCACGCTGCCCTATCGTAACACAGGCTGCGACGGCCGTTTGGGCTTTGTTCAGCGCAGTCGTAGAAGGTGTATTCGGCCGTTTTTTCGTCATAACCAACGACATCCGGCTCACCACCCGTTCTTTCCATTTCATTCAACGACCATAACTTTTCTGGATTTGCTTCCAGCTTTTCTTCTACTTTGGCCCATTCAAGGCCCGCATGGCGATTCATGTTTTGCTCAAAACGGTCCTTCAATGCCGTGAGTAGTTCGTCCTGTTGTGCCGGTGACAGCTCTTTTTGATTGTCATTCCTGTTGTTCATGCTTTTATTCTCCCATAGCGTCCAATAAACGAGGCTCATCCAGGTTAAGCATAACACGTTGAGTACAGCTTCTTGGCCGCTTTAATCATCTACAATCACACCGTTTTCCAGGGCTTGCGCCTGATTTTGGAAAATGGCCATGGCGGTGGCCATACGTTTGAAGCCCAGCTTTTTATAAAAGGGTTCCTTCCCAGGGGCCGCATACAAAATAATCTTCTTATGATCCTTTGAGAAATCGACCAGCCGGGCAACAACTTCCTTGCCCAGGCCGCGCCCCTGATAGCCAGGATGGACCGCCACGTCACAAATGTAGGAGCAGTCTTTGCCATCGGCCAGGGCGCGGCCAGCGGCTATCAACTGCCCGGAATCATACACAAAACAGATGAACCTGCTGTTGGCAAAGGCAATCTGCAGGTCGGTCGGGTCTTTATGCCCCAGTGGGGCGATCAGATAGAGTCTGGCGAGTTCTTCCCAGTCCACATTTTCTGACGAATATTTCCATTCAGGTGTCATAACGGTTTCCTTTCGGTGGGTGTCTGGCGCAGGCTCAAATGGCCCGCCGCAGCTTTTCGCCAAACGCGGCCGGGTCGCTCTGCTCAATCTTAAGACTTTTGGCACCGTGCCAGGCGAGGAAGTCACGCATGGCGGTGGCTGTCCCGGCAACCAGCTCGTCATCTGGCTCAACGCCCGGTTCCAGATAGAGGGCCTTCAGGTGCAAAACGGCCGTTTGGCGGTCCAGCCTGGGGTCGAAACGGCCGACCAGCCGATCTTTGTGAAGGATGGGCAAGCAAAAGTAGCCATAAACCCGCTGCGCCGCAGGCTTGTAACACTCCAGCAGCTGCTTGAATCCCCACAGCTTTTGATCGCGGTCCCCAGCCCAAAACAGCGAATCGAAAGGGGCGAGGAAGGTGGTACGCTCTGGCCGGATGTCACCGTCTGCTGCGCGCTGCAGCAGGGGCAGGTTGTCGCGATGGACCAGCCAGGGTTTACGGCCGTTCACCGTCTCCCCCTGAATCTCAACCAGCACCCCCTCCGCCAGCAGCGCCTTGATAAGCGGCCGGGCCGGGGTCGCTTTCATGTAGGCGTAGAAGGTAAGATGACGCGCCTCAAAAACACCCAGCGCCTTCGCCGCCTGCTCCAGGCAGAAGCGGCGCCCGGCATCGGCATCAACCGGCGTTGTGTCCACCCACTCTGGCAGCACCCGCTCGCGGACGTCATACACGCGGTGGAAGTTCACCCGGTTGGCCACCATCAGATCGCCCCAGGCAAACAACGCTTCCAGCGCATTTTTGGAAGGTCGCCAATCGTACCACTCGCCGCGCCTGGGGCCTTTGTGCTCAAAGTCCCCCACGCGCAGCCCACCCTCCGCGCGGATGCGGTCTAACGTCTCCGCCACCAGCTCGCGGTTGCCGGGTTTGTTCACCCACTCCTGAAAGCTGGGGTTATAACTGATGTTCCGGTCGGTCCGCCAGCGATGGTAACGATAGTGCTCCAGCGGCATGATGCTGGCAGCATGGCCCCAGCCTTCGTAGAGGCGGTGTTGGCCAGGGGTGTAGATCAGCTGGTGGAAATCGTCGATGGCATAGGCGCCGAAGCGAGCCCACAGGGTAACGTAATGGGCGCGGTTGACCACGTGCAGCGTATCGATTTGTACGTAGCCAAGCCACCGCACCAGATCAACAATGGCCTCAGGGGTAAAGGTGGGGGATGCATGGTTGGGCGGGGTGAGACGCTGAGTATCCAGCACCATCGCGCGGAGAGCCAAGAGCGGGTAAACCGGACCGGGAGCTTTTTGGGCCATAGGTGTCTAACTTCCTTAACAATAACTGATGTGCAGCCCGGTGGTTTGGGCTGCGGCCGTATTTTACAACATTGTGCGGGGAACGGCCGTTTCCCTTTCTAATCCCTTGACATTTACCCGTACGGCTATAAACTTCCCCATCCTTTTTAACAATTTGCAGGAAAACTGTTTGCCCAAGAGAAACCAGATTCGACAATCATTGTGGAGATGAAACAGTGCGGGAACCGGTTAGGAAACGAACGTTTCAATACCTGGTATTAGGTTTGGGGGGGATTGGCAGCGCCGCAGCTTACTGGCTGGCGCAGCAGGCAGGGGCAGACGTCCTGGGGTTAGAGCAGTTTCCCCTGGGTCACGTGCGCGGCGGCTCACAGGACCACACACGCATCATTCGCCTTTCGTACCACAACACAACGTATGTCAAACTGGCTCAGGCCGCTTACCAGGCGTGGACGGCCGTTGAAGCCGACGCCAATGAGCTGCTGGTTTACAAAACCGGCGGCCTGGATTTGTCCCCCGCCGGTTCGCGCCTGCCCCTCAGCGATTACACCAACAGCTTAACCACCCGCAACATCCCCTACGAACTGCTCGATGCCGCCGAAATCATGCACCGCTGGCCGCAGTGGCGCCTGCCCGATCACGTGACTGGCCTCTTCCAAAGCGAAGGTGGCCTGGTGGCCGCGGCCAAAAGCAACGCTGCTCACCAGCGGCTGGCGCGCGCGTTCGGCGCAACCTTGCGCGACAATGCCCCCGTCACCGCCATTTACCCGTCGGGCAACGAAATCACCGTTGTGGCGGGCGGTGAAACCTACACCTGCGAAAAGCTGGTCATCGCCAGCGGCGCCTGGACCAACCACCTGCTGGCCCACTTTGGCAGCCACATCAACCTCACCGTTACCCAGGAGCAGGTGACCTACTACGCCTCACCCCATCTGGCCGATTTTGCCCCGGAGCGTTTCCCCATCTGGATCTGGCTGGACGAGCCATGTTACTACGGCTTCCCGGCCTTTGGCGAAGCAGGGCCGAAGATTGCCCAGGATGTTGGTGGGCAGGAAACCACGGCCGAATCCCGCACCTTTGAGATTGATACGGCCGCTTTCCAGCGCACCGACACGTTTCTCCGCCAGCATCTGCCCACCGCTCATGGCCCCGTCATCACCGCCAAAACTTGCCTCTACACCATGCCGCCAGACCGGGACTTTGTCCTGGATACGCTGCCCGGGCATTCCAACGTCGCCATCGCCGTCGGCGCCGGACATGCCTTCAAGTTTGCCTCGCTGCTGGGCAAGATCTTGAGTCAGCTGGCCACAACCGGGCAGTCTGAACACGATTTGAGCCTGTTCCGATTCAGTCGCCCCATTCTTTTCACCGAAAATCCGGTGAAGGAATTTATGGTGTAAGTTGTCGGTGTGACGCACTTTCACCGTGCGTCGTACCCTTAGAAAAGGAGAAGAAAGATGAAAAGGCACAAGATTTTGAGGATTTGGGTTCTGTTACTGATCGCTGGTTTGCTGGCGGCCTGTCGCGGCACTGAAGGTGCGGTGGATACTGGCGATGAACCGGCCCCCGTGACTACCGACGAAGAACAGCCTGCGGTTGAAGAGGCGGCCGATGAGGAACCCGCCGCCGACGAGCACAAAGTGGCCACCTTTATCTTTACCCAGGAGTTCGACACCCTGAGTCCGCTTTATACCAGCATGTGGTTCACCACCATTACGTACCAATTTTGGGAAGTATGGTCCTGGCACTTCGATGAAAACAACGAGCCGTTCCCCGTTTTGCTCACCGAAATGCCGACCCTGGAAAATGGTGGCATCTCCGAAGATGGCACCGTATTAACCTTTAACCTGCGCGACGATATTGTTTGGTCCGATGGCACCCCCATGACCTCAGCCGACTTCGTTTTCACCTACGAAATGGTTGTTGATCCCAACAATATCGTGACCTCCACATACCCTTACGACCAGATTGCTACAGCCGAAGCGCCAGATGAGCGCACCGTCGTTTTAACCTTTAACGAGCCGTTTGTTCCCTGGCAGGCTACCCTGTGGCGTGGCATCCTGCCGGAACACATCCTGCGCCCTGTCTATGAAGCCGACGGCACGCTGGACAATGCCGAATGGAACCTGGCACCAACTGTTGGTGCTGGACCTTACGTCTTCGCCGAATGGGAATCTGGTAGTTTTGCCCGCTTTGTGGCCAACGAAAATTACTGGGGTCCCGCACCCAACATCGACGAAATCTTTATCCGCTTTGTACCGGATGACGCATCGCAAATTGCCGCGCTGCAAACGGGTGATGGCGATCTGGGTACCTTTATTGCCTATTCAGATATCCCCGCACTTGAAGACGCTGGCGTACAAATTCTGTCCGTGCCGTCCGGGTACAATGAAGGCTGGTTCTTCTACTTTGGCGATGAAGCCGCGCCAGGGCATCCGGCCCTTCAGGATGTGCGCGTGCGCCAGGCCATTGCCATGGCCGTTGACCGGCAGACGATTGCCCAGGATTTGCTGCTGGGCCTGACTGAACCGGCGGCTACCCTGTGGGACAATATGCCTTACGTTGATCCGGCCATTGAACCCTGGCCGTTTGACCCGGAAGCGGCCAACGCCCTGCTCGATGAAGCTGGCTGGATCGATACCAACGAAGATGGCACGCGCGATAAAGATGGCGTTGAGTTGGTCTTGACTCACGGCACTACTATCCGCGAAATTCGCCAGGATATGCAGGCGGTGGCCCAGCAGCAGCTGGCCGATGTGGGCATTACGCTGGACATCGTCAGCTATGACGCCGACATCTTCTTTGGCGGGCTGGCCGATGGTGGTCCGGCCGCCAGCGGCGAACTGGACATCTTTGAATGGTCAGACGGCCCATCTTACCCCGACCCGGATCATTACTACTGGTATTGCAGTGAAATCCCCAGTGATGAAAATCCGGACGGGGGTAACTGGCAGCGCCTGTGTGATGAGCGTCTGGACGAGTTGTTTACCTTGCAAACCACGCAGATCAATTTTGAAGACCGGCAGCAGACGTTTTACGAAATCACCAACCTCATGTTTAACGACGTGATCTGGCTGGGTATCTGGCAAGACCCGGACATTTGGGCTCTTAGTTCCAGACTCACGAATGTGAAAATGTCTGGGGCCACACCGTTTTTCAACATTGCTGAATGGGATTTGAGCGAATAAGCAGGAGCTTATGAGGTTTTGAGTGAAGCGTGATGCGTGAAACGTGAAACGTGATGGGGTTTTTCACGCATCACGTTTCACGTTTCACCGGCCTGCCAACCTCATAAATTCCCAAAGAGCCAACGAATATGACTCGATATATTGCTCGCCGACTGCTGCAAGCCGTTCCCTTGCTGTTCATCATCAGCGTCGTCCTTTTTATCCTGATGCAAAATATGGGCGATCCGCTGGCGACGATGGGCGGCCGTCGTGCCACGCGGCCCGACGATCGGGAACGGTTAACGCGGCAGTTGGGCCTGGATCAGCCCATTTACCTGCAGTACGTCTACTGGCTGGCAGGGAATGATTGGGCCACTTTTGACGTGGATGGCGATGGGGTGGCGGAAACGCCAGGCCACCGTAAAGGGGTGCTGCGCGGTGATTTTGGCACCTCGTTGGTCAATCGGGGCAAACCGGTGTTGGAAGTAATTTGGGACAGGGTGCCTAACACGCTGATCTTGATGGTGGCGTCGGAGATTGTCATTATTGTGCTGGCCTTGTTGATTGGTGTTTATTCGGCGCTGCGGCAGTATTCTTTGTTTGATCATGCGATTACGGCCGTTTCCTTCATCGGCTACTCTATGCCCATCTTCTTTATTGCCCTGCTCTCCATCTACATCTTTTCCGTCAACTTCCAGCGTTGGGGTCTGCCCCACCTGCCGGCAGTGGGCATGTTTGATCCCAAAGTAGGCAAAACCACCGGGCAGGTGCTGCTGCACTTAATTTTGCCGGTGATGAGCATCGCCATTATCAGTACGGCCGCTTACAGTCGCTACATTCGCAGTACCATGTTAGAAGTGATGAACCAGGATTACATTCGCACCGCCAAAGCCAAAGGGCTCAAAGGGCGGACCATCGTTTTGGTCCACGCTTTAAAAAATGCCTCGCTGCCCATCGTTACGGTGGTTGGCTTGGATATTCCGTTCTTGCTGGGTGGTGCCGTGGTGACGGAGCGCATCTTTGCCTGGCCGGGCATGGGGCGGCTCTTTCTAGATCACGTTTCGCGCAACGACGTGCCCGTGGTCATGGGCATCCTGATGCTTTTATCCGTAGCCGTCATCATCTTCCAGATTTTGACCGATATTACTTACGCGGTGTTGGATCCACGCATCCGGTACGACTGAGAAGCTGCCTTATGAGCACTATCGAACCTACTGTGGCCACAATTCCCCTCGGTGCCGATCATTTAGAAGCCCCGCCTTTAACGCTGGCGCAATTGACCTGGCGCCGCTTTCGCCGCCACAAGATGGCGTTGGTGGGCGCCTTTGTCATTATTTTGCTCTTTGTTTATGCCTTTGGCGGGGCAATTATTTTTAGCGAAGCAGACGCCAATTTTACCGACACAAGTTTACGTCTGAACAGCCCCTCAGCCGCCCACCCGTTTGGCACAGATACTGTTGGCCGCGACATTTTGATCCGCACCATTTACGGTGGCCAGATTTCACTGTTGATTGGCTTAACGGCCGTTATCCTAGAAACAGCCATCGGCGTGCTGGTGGGCGCTGTGGCTGGTTACTATGGCGGCAAAATTGATTCGGTTTTGATGCGTTTCACCGAAGCTGCTTTAAACATTCCCCAGCTTTTTCTGCTGATTGTCATGGCCAAATTCTTTGGCGGCGCCATTCCCGACGTCACCGTGTTAGGGCGCACGTTTAGCGGCAGCGTTATCGTCATTATTCTCATTATCGGCCTCACTAGCTGGATGTACCTGGCGCGCATCGTCCGTGCTGAATTCCTTTCCATCAAGGAGAACGAATTTATCCTGGCGGCCAAAGCCATCGGCACCTCGAACTGGCAAATAATTTTTAAGCATATTTTGCCCAACAGCATTGCCCCCATCGTGGTTTCGGCCACGTTGGGGGTGGCCAACGCCATTCTTTCCGAAGCGTATATCAGCTTTCTTGGGCTGGGCGTGCAGCCCCCCACCGCCACCTGGGGCAACATGCTCGATGGCTCGTACAACTACATCGAGTCGGCTCCCTGGCTGTGGATTTTTCCCGGCTTGCTGATTGTGTTAACCGTGCTCAGCATCAATTTTGTAGGTGACGGTCTGCGCGATGCGCTGGATCCGCGCAGCCGGGCGGTTTGATAAAAAAGGAGATTGGAAATGAGAGATTGGAGATTGTTGTCATCTCTAATCTCCAATCCCTAATCTCCGAAATGGAATTTTCATGAATCCATCCAGGAATAAAATCCTCAAAGTCGAAAATCTCCAGGTCCAGTTTGATACGCCGGAAGGCACGGTTCACGCTGTGAACGGCATCTCCTACAACATCAAAGAAGGGGAGGCGGTGGCGGTGGTGGGTGAGAGCGGCTGCGGCAAATCGGTGAGCATGATGTCCATTTTGGGGCTGATTCCCATCCCACCGGGCAAGATTGTAAACGGCCGTGCCCTCTGGCTGGAACGTGACCTGCTGCAGCTGTCCGAAGATGCCCTGGAGCAGCTGCGCGGCAGCGAAATCGGCATGATCTTTCAGGACCCGATGACCTCGCTCAACCCGGTTTTAAGCATTGAGCGCCAGCTGACCGAAGCGCTGCAAAAGCATTATGGCATGGAAAAAGAACAGGCACGCAAGCGGGCCGTTGATCTGCTGGAGTTGGTGGGCATTCCCGATGCGGCGCGCCGCCTGGGCAGCTATCCGCACCAGTTTTCCGGGGGCATGCGCCAACGGGTGATGATTGCCATGATGCTGGCCTGCAACCCCAGCCTGCTCATCGCCGACGAGCCAACGACGGCGCTGGACGTAACGATTCAGGCCCAGATCGTCGACCTCGTCATCCGGATGCGCGAAAAGATGGGCATGGCCATGATCTGGATCACCCACGACCTGGGCGTTGTGGCCGGGATGGCCGACCGGGTGATCGTGATGTACGCGGGCTACATCGTCGAAGAAGCTATCGTGGACGATCTGTATGAACGGCCGCAGCACCCCTACACCATGGCGCTGCTGGCCGCCCTGCCCCGCGTGGACCAGCGGCGCGAAAAGCGACTGAAATCAATTCCTGGCGCGCCGCCCAATCTGCTCTTTGCGCCGCGCGGCTGTCCGTTTGCCCCGCGCTGCGACTTTGTCATCGAGCGCTGCCGCCAGGAAATGCCGCCGCTGGAACCAGTTGCCGCCGGGCATAAAGTTGCCTGCTGGGTCGATATTGCCACAGGAGAACCACGATGACCGCTGCCAACCATGGAACAGAGACGCTGGTTACCGTCAAGGATTTGAAGAAGCATTTTCCCATTCAGCGCGGAATTGTAATTCAGCGCACGGTGGGTGCGGTAAAGGCCGTGGATGGCATTACCTTTAATATTGCGCGCGGCGAAACGCTGGGGCTGGTGGGGGAGAGCGGCTGCGGCAAAAGCACGGCCGGGCGCACCATCCTGGGGCTGTATCCGGCCACTGACGGGGAAATTACCATCGACGGTTTAGACGTGCGGGCCGCTACAGGGAAGACGTTACAGCAGGTGCGGCGCAAGGCCCAAATGATTTTTCAAGACCCGTTTGCCTCGCTTAATCCACGGTGGACGGTGAACGCGATTGTCAGTGAGCCGCTGCGCGTGCACAAACTGCTGCCGAATGAAAAGGCGCGATCTGCCCGGGTGAAAGAGCTGATGGAGTTAGTTGGCCTAAGCAGCCGTTATGTCAACCGCTTTCCGCATGAATTTTCCGGCGGGCAGCGGCAGCGTATCGGTGTGGCGCGGGCCCTGGCTTCCGAGCCGGACTTCATCGTTTGTGATGAACCGATTTCGGCGCTGGACGTATCGATTCAGGCCCAGGTAGTGAACTTGCTGGAAGATTTGCAGGCGCAGTTTAACCTGACCTACCTGTTTATTGCCCACGATTTGAGCATGGTGCGCCACATTTGTACACGGGTGGCCGTGATGTACCTGGGGGTCATGGCCGAACTGGCGGAGAAGGATGAGCTGTACGAGAATCCCTTGCATCCGTATACGCAAGCACTGTTATCGGCCGTTCCTGTGCCTGACCCCAAAAAATCCCGCCAACGGCAGCGCATCATTCTCAGCGGCGACGTGCCCAGCCCGATTGATCCACCCACTGGTTGCCGTTTTCACACCCGCTGCCCCATTGTCCAACCACACTGCACCCAGGTGGAACCGGTCTGGCGTGAGGTAAAAGAGGGGCATTTTGTGGCCTGTCATGAAGTAGAGCCGAAATTTGTGGGGAGCGCCCGTATCGCATAGTCTAAAAACACGGGCTTGTGTCAAAACCAAAAACAGTGATGAAGGAGAAGAAAAGAAAGATGAAAAAGAAAGTTATTTTCAGGTTGTGGTTATTTTTGTTGCTAGCCGGCTTGCTGGTGGCCTGTGGTGGCCAGGCTGATACCATCACGGATGAAGACACGGCGATAGACACTACCGATACAGCGACCGAGAGCGATGACACCGGCACCGGAGCCAGCAGCGACAGCGGCGGACCGGTAGTCCTGCGCATCGGCTGGGCGGGCAGCCCCGACACGCTCAACCCGGGTACGGCCGTTCTCGCCGAAGCGTACACCCTGTTTGAGCTGGTGTACGACTCCATGTACCAGCTGGAGCTGGACGGCACCTACAGCCTGGAACTGGCCGACAGTGTCGATGTCTCCGAAGATGGCCTGACCTACACCTACCACATCCGCGATGGCATCACCTTCCACGATGGTGAACCGCTCACCGCCGAGGACGTCGCCTTTTCCTATAACCTGTACACCACCCAGGAAGATTTCCCCTTCCTGCCGGTTTACACCGGGTACTTTGCCTCCGTCGAGGCCGATGACAGTAACAACGTCGTCATCACCCTCACCGATGCCATTCCCAACATCGAAAGCCAGCTCATCTTCCTCTACGTGCTGCCGGAGCACATCTGGGGCAGCCTGGAAGGTGCGGCCGTGGCCGAGTTTGAGAACGAAGCCATGATTGGCTCTGGCCCGTTTAAAATGGTGGAATATGCCCAAAACGAGTTTGTGCGCCTGGAAGGGGTGAAAGATCATTTTGTTAAAGGTCCCATCATCGACGAGGCGGTTTTCCAGACCTTTGAAAACCAGGATGCCCTGGTGCAGGCGCTGCGCACGGGCCAGGTGGACATGATTACAGAAATGCCGAATACGGCCGTAACCTCCCTACGCAACGAGGAAAACATCGAACTGGTCACTGGTCCGCCGCTCTCCCCCAGCGTCACCGACATCATCTTCAACCAGACCGCCCCGGAAAACTGCCCGCCCGATGACGGCGTCTGCACCGGCCACGCCGCCCTGCAAGACCGCCAGGTGCGCCTGGCCCTGGCCCACGCCACCGACAAGCAGCAAATCATCGATGTGGTGCTGTTGGGCCTGGGTGCGCCCGGCCTCACCCTCATCCCAGACAGCCTGGGCGTTTTCTATAACGACTCCCTGGAAGACTATGCCTACGATCCGGAGCTGGCTAACCAGATTCTGGACGAGGCTGGTTACCTGGACAGCGACGGCGACGGCATTCGCGAAATGCCCGACGGCAGCAATCCGCTCAACTTCCGCATGAACTGGCCCAGCGACAGCACCAACGCCCCACGGATGGCCGAACTGCTGGCCAGCATGTGGGCCGAAGTCGGCGTGGGCACACAGCTGCAAGCCCTCGACCCCGACGCCCTCACCTCCATCTGCTGCCCCACCTTCGACTTCGACGTCATCCTTTGGGGCTGGGGCTCTGATCCCGACCCCAACTTCCTGCTCAGCGTTATGCTCACCGAAGAAATCCCCACCGGCAACAGCGAAACCGGCTACTCCAACCCCACCTACGACGAGCTGTACCGGGAGCAGGCGGTTGAGCTGGATCAGGACGCGCGCATAGACATCGTTTGGGAAATGCAGCGCATTGTGCATGAAGATGTGGTGTATATCATCCCCTTCTACTCCCAATCGGTGCAGGCCTACCGCACAGACCGCTTCACCGGCTGGCAAACCGACGCCGGTAAAATTGCTCTGGAAGACCCAAGTTCCCTGCTGGTAATTGAACCGGTACGGTAGACGGTAATCGGTGATCGGTAAACGGTAATCGGTGTTTTACCGATTACCGTTTACCGATTACGGTTCACCGACCACTAATCATGAGACAATCCCGTTTCCTCCTCAGAAAAATTAGCTGGGCGGTGCTGACCGTCTTGATTGTGATTCTGCTGAACTTTTTCCTGTTTCGTGTTTTGCCCGGTGACCCGGCCCGGGCGGGCATTCGTGATCCGCGCCTGACGCAGGAAGCCGTGGCCGCCATTCGCGAGCGGTTTGGCCTGGACAAGCCCGTCATCAACTGCTTTGAATCGCTCAATCCCGTAGAGTTTGGCAGCTGCGGCGTAAATCCGCTGGATACCCAGCTGTTCATCTACATCGGTAACTTGCTGCGTGGTGAATTGGGCATCAGCTACCACACCAACCGGCCGGTGATTGACATGCTCAAGGAGCAGCTGTGGAACACGGTGCTGCTCATTGGTGCCGGGCAGATTTTGGCCATTGTTTTGGGGATGGCCCTGGGCATTGTGGCCGCCTGGCGGGCGCGCACCACCATTGATTACGCCGCCCTGCTGGCCAGCCTCATGTTTTGGAGCCTGCCCACTTTCTGGTTGGGCATCATCCTGCTGTTTTGGGGCAGCAACCAGTTTGGCCTGCCCACGGGGGGTAAGCTGACGCCCGGCGGAAACTTTGCCACCGTCTGGCAGGAATGGGGCGATGTAGGCCGCCACCTGCTGCTGCCCACGCTCACCTACACCATTGTCTTTTTAGGCGAATACATGCTCATCATGCGTAGTACCCTGCTGGATGTACTGAGCGAGGATTACATCCTCACGGCCAAGGCCAAAGGGCTGCGCACGGCGCAAATCCTGAAGGACCATGCCCTGCAAAACGCCATGCTGCCGATGGTGACGATCATTGCCCTGAACCTTGGTTTTACCGTGGCTGGCGCCATTCAGATCGAGACAGTGTTTTCCTGGCCGGGGTTAGGCGGTGCAATTTATGAGGCGGTTGGCCGCAAGGATTACCCGATGCTGCAGGGGGCATTTTTGCTCATTGCGGTGAGCGTCATCTTTGCCAATTTTGTCGCCGATTTGTTGTACTCGTACCTGGATCCACGGGTGCAGGCAGGGTAAGCCATGAGTGAAACATCGATTGGAGTTACCTCCCTGAGTGGCTTTTGGCGCAGCTTCCGGCGCAGCCGGATGGGGCTGTTGGGCCTGTTGATGCTGGTGGCGGTGGTTTTAACGGCCGTCTTCGCCCCAACCATCGCCCCCTACGATCCCAAAGAAGTGGTGCGTGTCACCATCGACGACATTTATGCCCCGCCCAGCGCCGCGCACTGGCTGGGCACGGACGACGCCGGGCGGGATGTGCTGTCTAACTTCATCTACGGTTCGCGCGTCTCGCTGATTGTGGGCTTTTTTGCCTCCTTCATTTCAATTTTTATCGGCAGTTTTGTGGGCATTGTGGCTGGCTTTTACGGCGGCCGTACCGAAAACATCCTGATGCGCTTTACCGACATCATGCTGGTCATCCCCGATTTGCCGCTGGCCGTGGTGATTGTCGCTTTAACCCGGCCCAGCCTGTGGAACATCATCTTTGTCATTGGCTTGCTGGGCTGGACCGGTTCGGCGCGGTTGGTACGTTCGCAAACGCTGGCAGTGAAGCAGCGTAAGTTTGTGCTGCGGGCGCGCTCGCTTGGCGCTGGCAACGCGCACATCATTCGCTACCACATCTTCCCCATGGTGCTGCCGCTGATTGTGGTAAACACCGTGCTGGTTATCTCCCTGGCCATTTTGAACGAGAGCACGCTGAGCTTCTTGGGCCTATCTGACCCCACGGCGCTGAGCTGGGGGCAGATGCTGAACTTTGCCTTCACCCGCGGCGCGATGAGTGCCCGCGCCTGGTGGGCGCTGGTGATGCCCGGCCTGGGTATCGTGTGGGCGGTGCTGGCCTGCACGCTGCTGGGCCAGGGGCTGGAGCAGGTGCTCAATCCGCGTTTGGAGACGCACCACCTGGCGGTGGGTAAGCACATGATCGACCGCAGCACAGAAATGACCGCAGAAGAGATGGGTGTGGAGGCAGCGGCATGAGATCGTTACAGCGTGCCCCCGTTTTGCTCGACGTGCGTCATCTGAGCACAGATTTTGTGACGCCGGGCGAGGCCCCGGCCCACGCCCTGGTGGACATCAACTTTACGCTGCGCGAGGGTGAGGTTCTGGGCATTGTGGGGGAGAGCGGCTGCGGCAAGACGACGTTGATGCTGTCGTTGATGCGGCTGCTGCCAAGCAACGGCCGTATCACCCGCGGCCAGATCAACTTCATGAACACCGACCTGCTCTCCCTCTCCGAGCGCGAAATGGATGACGTGCGCTGGAAAAATATCGCCATGATCTTCCAGGGGGCCATGAACGCCCTCAACCCGGTGCACACCGTCGGCCGCCAGATTACTGAAGCCATCATCCAGCACAACTACATCCCCGAGCAAAAGCTGGTGAATGACCGGGTGGTGGAGCTGCTGGAGCTGGTGGGCATCGGTGCGGAACGCAAGGATCAGTACCCGCACCAATATTCCGGCGGCATGCGCCAGCGCGCCATGATTGCCATGGCCCTGGCCTGCAATCCGCAGGTGGTCATTGCCGATGAGCCAACGACGGCGCTGGACGTGATGATCCAGGCGCAAATCCTGGAGCTGCTGAGCAAGCTGCGCGACAAGCTGGGGCTGTCGATTTTGTTTGTGACGCACGATTTGGGCGTGGTGGCCGAGATGTGTGACACGGTTTTGGTGATGTATGGCGGCGTTACGGCCGAATACGCCGACGTCGATACCGTTTTTAACTCGCCGCAGCACCCGTACACCCAGGAACTGCTGCGTGCCTTTCCCGACTTAACTCGGCCCACCGAAAAGCTGGTCAGCATTCCCGGTTACCCGCCGCGGCTGAACGCCCTGCCGCCGGGCTGCCGCTTTGCCCCACGCTGCCCGCATGTTTTTGAGCGGTGTCATGAGGAACGGCCGTTGCTGCACCAGCTGAACGGCCGTCATTTTGCCAGCTGTCACCTGGTTCAAACTGAAAAATAAGGCGGAGTGAGCATCCTCAGATGCGAACGGCTGGTGCAAAACCCGTTCCGCATCTGAGGATGCTCCACTCCTCACAAGTTAGAAATTTCTTGTTTGAAAATGATGAATGAACAACAGCCCATCATCGAAGTAAAAAATCTGCGCAAACTGTTCCCCGTCAAAAAAACGACGCTGTGGGACCGCATGGAGCTGTTTGTGCACGCGGTGGATGACGTGAGCTTTGTGCTGCACCCCGGCGAAGTACTGGCCCTGGTGGGCGAAAGCGGCTGCGGCAAATCGACCCTCGCTCTGACGCTGATGAACCTGGAATCGCCCACCGAGGGGCAGATCTTCTTTGAGGGGAAGGACGTTACGCACCTGAGCGGCAAGGCCCTGCAGGCGATGCGGCGGCACATCCAGATGGTGTTCCAGGACCCGTACGAATCACTCAACCCGACGATGACGATTGGCGACATTGTGGCCGAGCCGCTGGTGGTGCACCGCCTGGCGCCCAACAAGCAGGCGCGGGAAGCCCGGGTGGTGCGCGCTCTGGAGGACGCCGGGCTGAAGCCCGCCAGCAGCTTCATGCGCCGCTATCCGCATGAATTGTCCGGTGGACAGCGGCAGCGAGTGGTGATTGCTGGGGCGCTGGTGCTGGAGCCAAAAGTGCTGCTGGCCGATGAGCCGGTGTCGATGCTGGACGTGAGCATTCGCGCCGAGATTTTGAACTTGCTGGCTTCCTTGCGGGAAACACGTGGCATTTCGGTGCTGTTTATCACCCACGACTTGGGCACGGTGGCCTACTTTGCCGACCGGATTGCGGTGATGTACCTGGGGCGCATTGTGGAGCAGGGGGAGACGCTGGCGGTGTTGGAACGGCCGTTACACCCCTACACCAAAGCGCTGCTCTCCGTCATGCCCGTGCCCAACCCCCGGCTGCGGCGCGAGCGCATCATTTTGCAGGGCGAAACGCCCAACCCGATCAACCTGCCCAGCGGCTGCCGCTTCCATCCGCGCTGCCCCATCGCCCAGCCCCACTGCCAGGAAGCGGACCCCGAATGGCGCGAAATCGAACCACGCCACTTTGCCGCCTGCCACGAGGTAGGGCAATAGCGCGCTATTGCCCTACTTTATGCCGTCTGCAGACCAAAGAATTTCTACCTCAAATGCCATCTGTTCGATCCAGGCTTGTTGACCCGGCACCAGGTTGCCTAATTCCAGTTCTGATTCATCTATTATTCTCCGCTGGCCAACCCGAGTTCATAAGCCCGATTTCATTTTAGTCAAATTATTTCTGTCACCCGGTAACCATATCTCCGGCAAATTTGCTGCGCAACTGTCTGCCTAAAGTTCAAAATATGAAATTGTCTATCGTAGGGGCGGGACAGGCGGGCAAGTATCCTGTTTTGCAGAACGGTCAACGCCCCGCCTGTCTCGCCCAATCGATGGCGTGATAGGGCGAGACGGCGCGGAAGAAGGTTCTGCTGGTTGGCCAAGGGTAACACCGCACCGTCCCGCCCCTACGGTTTGAATTGCTGGCTGCTTCGGAACCTGTGGAGCAACAGCCGTTTTCCTGCTAAGATTACAACGAAGGACACCTACACCTATTTTTGCTTGCGGAGGAAACCCATGAGCCAGCAGAACGGACAAAAAGAAGCCCCTGCCCGCATCGTCACCGGTGCCGACTACATCGAGAGTTTGCGCGGCCGGAATTTGAACGTCTACCTTTTTGGCGAACGCATTACCGAGCCGGTGGATCACCCGATGATACGGCCGTCCATCAACGCCGTCGCCGAAACCTATGACCTGGCCGTGCAGCATCCGGAATTGGCAACGGCCGTGTCGCACCTCACCGGCCAGCGTGTTAACCGCTTTTTGCACGTGGCCCACAGCGTTGAAGATGTGGTGAACCAGAACAAGATGCAGCGGCGGCTGGGCCAGCTCACCGGCACCTGCTTCCAGCGCTGTGTGGGCATGGATGCGCTGAACTCGCTCTACTCCGTCACCTACGAAATGGACGCGCAGCACGGCACGCAATACCACGAGCGGCTCAAGGCGTTCCTGGCTCAGGTGCAGCAGCAAAACGTGGTCATCGGCGGGGCGATGACCGATGTGAAGGGCGACCGCAGCCTGGCACCGCACCAGCAGGCGGACCCCGACCTGTACGTGCACATCAGCGGGCACACGGCCGATGGTGTGACCATTCGCGGCGCCAAGGCGCACCAGACCGGCTGCATCAACTCTCACTGGCTCATCGTCATGCCCACGCTGCGGCTCAGCCCGGCGGACCGCGATTTTGCCATTGTCGGCGCGATTCCGGTGACGGCCGAGGGGATTACGTATGTATACGGCCGTCAGTCGTGCGACACCCGCAGCATGGAAGACGGCAGCATCGACGTGGGCAACGCCCAGTACGGCGGCCAGGAAGCGATGGTCATTTTTGACGACGTGTTTATCCCCAACGAGCTCATTTTCATGGACGGCGAAACGGAGTTTGCCGCCATGCTGGTAGAACGCTTCACCTGCTATCACCGGCGCAGTTACGTCTGTAAAAGCGGCGTAGGTGATGTGCTGATCGGGGCCGCGGCCACCGCCGCCGAATACAACGGCGTCGAACGCGCCTCGCACATTCGCGACAAGCTGGTGGAAATGACCCATCTTAACGAAACGATTTACGCCACGGGCATTGCCTCCTCTTACCAGAGCCACGCCACTGAATCCGGCGCGTACATCTGCGATGACATGCTGGCCAACGTGTGCAAACACCACGTCACCCGCTTCCCCTACGAAATCAGCCGGTTGGCCCAGGACATCGCCGGTGGGCTGGTGGCCACCATGCCGTCCGAAGCAGACTACATGCACGAGGAGCTGGGGCCGCTGCTGGAAAAGTACCTCCAGGGCCGCGCCGACGTGCCCACGCCGCACCGCATGCGCATCATGCGCCTGATTGAAAACATGACCCTGGGACGCAACGCGGTGGGCTACCTCACCGAGTCCATGCACGGCGCGGGTTCGCCGCAGGCGCAGCGCATCCAGATTTACCGCCACATGCAGCTGGAATTTAAGCAGCAGCTGGCCCAGCGCCTGGCCGGGATTGATTTATCCGATGCGGTGCACGAGGGGTTGAATGAGCTGGTAGACAGCTACTTTGCCCGGGTGTTTAAGACGGCCGGTCCCTGAGTTTTTATGAGCAGTTCCCCAAAATTGGGCGTTACGGCCGTTTACCGCCATAGCACCTGTTATAATGAAACCGAGCCTCATCGCATCGTTTCCCCAAGCCGTTTTCATGGTTCCCTGCCGGAAGGATTGCATCCCCATTTGGCGAGGCGAGTTATTGTTGTAACAGCAGGCGACAGCCGCGCCTGTGGTTTACACCTGGAACCAAATGCAACAAAATATCCCCAACGTCCCAGAATCTGATTCAGACGACCAGCCTACGCGGTCTATCTGGCGGCTGCTCTTTTGGCTGCTGTTAATTTTGCCGCTTGTGGTTTACTACTTTTTCCTGTCCAATGGCGCCGACGCCGACCGCATCACGCTGGATTACTCCCGGTTCCGGCAGGAGGTGGCGGCGGAGAACGTAACGGCCGTTACCATCGAGGAGTTTGAGGTGCGCGGTGAACTGGCCGAAGCCGTCACCGTGCCCGCCGCGGACAGCGCCGGGGAGGAAGCCACCGTTACCGGCAATCAATTTACCACTTTCATCCCCGCCGTGGGCGATGACAGCCTGCTGCCGCTTCTCGAACAGTATGATGTGCGGGTAACGGCCGTACCGCCCACCGATTCCACCTTTTGGGCCATCCTGATCAACGTTTTGCCCTTCCTGCTGCTCATCGGCCTCGGTTACTTTTTCATCAGCCGCATGCGCCAGTCGGGCCAGCAAATCTTCTCCATGGGCGAGAGCCGCGCCAAGCTATACGACCAGGAGAAAGAACCCATCACCTTTGCCGATGTGGCCGGGCTGGAGGGCGTCAAAACCGAGCTGGAAGAAATTGTGGCTTATCTCAAAGCGCCCGAGCGGGTGCAGCGCCTGGGCGGCCAGGCGCCCAAAGGCATATTGCTGGTGGGGCCGCCCGGCACGGGCAAAACCCTGCTGGCTCGCGCCGTGGCTGGCGAGGCTAATGTGCCCTTTTACAGCATCACCGGCTCCGACTTTATGGAGATGTTTGTCGGCGTGGGCGCCTCGCGCGTGCGCGGCCTGTTCGACAACGCTCGCAAAACCGCGCCGTGCATCATCTTCATCGACGAGCTGGATTCGATTGGGCGGCGGCGCGGTGCCGGGCTGGGCGGCGGCCACGACGAGCGCGAGCAAACGCTCAACCAGATGCTTTCCGAAATGGACGGCTTTGAGCCGACCGAAAACGTGGTGGTGATTGCCGCCACCAACCGCCCAGACATTTTGGACCCGGCGCTTCTGCGTCCCGGCCGGTTCGACCGGCAAATTACGGTGAACCTGCCCACGCTGTCAGCGCGCAAAGATATTTTGCAGATTCACGCACGGGGCAAGCCGCTGGCCCCTGGGGTGGATCTCAACGACCTGGCGCGCGGTACGCCGGGCTTCAGCGGGGCGGATTTGGAGAATGTGCTGAACGAGGCGGCCCTGCTGGCAGCTCGCCAGGAAAAGGACGTCATTGAGCAGTCGGACATTGAAGAGGCGCGCGACAAAATTTTAATGGGGCTGGAGCGGGAAGGGTTGGCCCTGACCGAGAAAGAACGGGAGATGATTGCCTACCACGAGGCGGGGCATGCGGTGATTGCGGCCGTTTTGCCCCATGCTGATCCCATCCACAAAGTCACCATCGTGCCACGCGGCCAGGCCATGGGCGTTACCCAGCAGCTGCCCGAGCGCGAAAAGTACATCTACCCCCGTGAATACATGCTGGATCGCCTGGCGGTGATGATGGGCGGGCGCGCTGCCGAAAATATGCAGTTCCAAACGGCCACCAGCGGCGCGGAAAATGACCTGAAGCAGGCCACAGAGCTGGCCCGGCGTATGGTGCTGGATTGGGGTATGAGCGAGCGGTTTGGTTTTATGGCCTTGGGCGGCCGTTCCCAGCAGGTGTTTTTGGGCGAGGAAATTTCACGCGGCCGTAACTACAGCGAAACCACCGCCCGCGAGGTAGATGAAGAGGTCATGTCGATTTTAGACGCGGCGTTCCAACGCGCCCACGACACGCTGCAGACGCACAAAGAGGGGCTGACGGCCGTAGCCGCCACGCTGCTGGAAAAAGAAGAAATGTTGGGCGAAGAGGTGATGAAGCTGCTGTTTAATCTTCCACCAGAGGCTCAGGCTGCCGCTGTGTAGCTTTTTCCTGCGCCTGGTTTCGTACGCCCTTGATCGAGCCAAGCAGTTCGTTGAAGGCATCGGCAAATTTGGTGACGCCCTTGTCCTGCAATTGTTGGGTGATGCGGTCCAGGTTCACGCCCAGGGCGGCCAGCTGTACCAGCTCCTGCCGCGCCTTTTCCAGCTGTTTGGTTAACGCATCTGACACCATGCCGTGATCGACAAATTTTTCCAGGGCGTCCAGCGGCAGGGTGTTGATCGTGTTGGCTCCCATCAAGTTGTCTACGTACATTGTGTTCGGGTAGTCGGGGTTTTTGACGCTGGTGCTGCCATAGAGGATGCGCTGGGTGCGGGCGCCGTGGCTGGCCAGGGTTTGCCAGCGCTGGCTGCTAAAGGTGTTGAGGTAGCGGGCATAGGCCATCTTGGCGTTGGCGATGCCGATTTTGCCCTTCAGGGAGAGGGCCACGTCACTGCCGATGGCGTCGAGCTCTTTATCAACGGCCGTATCCACCCGGCTCACAAAAAAGGAGGCCACCGACGCAATTTTGTCGATGGGCAGCCCTTCGGCCAGGCGAGCTTCCAGGCCGCGCATATAGGCATCGGCCACGTTGTCGTAGTCGGCCAGGGAGAACATGAGGGTGATGTTGATGTTGATGCCCTCACCGATGAGGGCGGCGATGGCCGGAATGCCCGCAGCGGTGGCCGGTACTTTGAACATAACGTTGGGGCGGTTAACGGCCGTATGCAATCGCCTTACCTCACGAATGGTGCCTTCGGTATCGTAGGCCAGGTTCGGGTTCGCTTCCAGGCTGATGAAGCCATCCATGCCCTGGGCATCGATGAACACGGGCGCCAGGGTGTCGGCGGCGTGCTGGATGTCGGCGATGGCCAGCGTTTCGTAGACGGCCACATCGTCATCGCTGGTCTCGGCCGCGGCAATCTCGTCGTCGTATTCCCCACCTTCGGCAATCGCTTTCTGGAAGATCGACGGGTTGGAGGTAATACCGCGCAGACCCCGGTCCACCAGCGCTTGAAGCTTGCCGGAGTGAATAAATTCCCGGTCCAGGTGATCCAGCCAGATCGACTGCCCCATATCGGCGGCCTGTTCAATTTTGCTTTTGGTGTTCATCATGCTTCTCCCTTTTGTAATTGTTCCCAGCGATCACTACAAGGCTAAACAATTGCTGCACAAGAGGCATATATCTTGATATATCGGCGGGATATGTTTGCGGTATGAAGTTATGGTTGAACGAGGTTTGATTGTTATGTCTGCAGAAGAGAAAAAGCACACGTTTAATCCAGCTGCGGCGCCCAGTGACGTGCAGTTGGCTTACGGCGAGCTGTGCCACAGCTACAATGCCATTCGCGAATTTCGGGCCAGGTTGTTGAGCCTGCTGCCCCTGGCCTCGGCAGGAGGCGTGTTTTTGCTGCTGCGCAACGGCCGTTCCGCCGTGGGTCCGTTCACCCTGCTGGTATTTGGCGTTTTGGGCTGCCTCATCACCTTGGGGCTGTTCATTTATGAATGGCACAACATGAAGCGCTGCCACCGCCTCATTCAAATTGGGGCAAGATGGGAAGAAAAACGGTTCAAACTCAAAGACGGCCAGTTCATGATGCGTCTAAAAAACAAAGAGGAAGGGACAGTGGCCGGTTCAAGCTATCTTCTGGCAGCCGGGCTGATTTATGGCGCTGTTTTTCTGGGATGGTTGTACTTGGCTGTGGTGGGTTGGCTGTGGATCAGCGGGTCAGGCCCGGGCTGGTTAGGGCTGGTGTAGCCCTGGCCGCCGCCGTTTCTCGGCCCGGCACGTTCTGGTAGATCGGGTAAAATGGAGCCCATGAGTCAGGAGCAGCAAGATTTCACAGCCATGTCGCCAATGGCCCAGCCGGTGCGCCGCCGTTTGACGGTGTCCGGGGTAGTGCAGGGGGTAGGATTCCGGCCGTTTGTGTATGGCCTGGCCTTGCAGCATGGGCTGACCGGGTTTGTGGGCAACAACAGCAGCGGGGTGTTTATTGAAGTGGAGGGAGGGGAGACGGCCGTTACCCAATTCCAACACGATCTCATCCACCACCCGCCGCCCCTGGCCCACATCGAGCAGGTCACCAGCGAGGAACTGCCCGCGCAGGGCAGCACCAGCTTTGTCATCGTGCACAGCCAGGCGCAGGCGGCGGCCAACACGCTCATCTCGCCGGACATCTGCCTGTGCGATGATTGCTACAACGAACTGTTCGACCCGCACAACCGGCGCTACCGCTACCCGTTCATCAACTGCACCAACTGTGGCCCGCGCTTTACCATCATCAAAGACATTCCCTACGACCGGCCCCTGACCACCATGGCCGAATTTACCATGTGCCCCGACTGCCAGGCCGAGTACGATAATCCGCTGGACCGCCGCTTTCACGCCCAGCCCAATGCCTGCCCGGTGTGTGGGCCGCAGGTGTGGCTGGAGGGCGGTGAACGGTTGGCGGTGAACGGTAATCGGTTAACAGTGAACGGTGAACGGTTAGCGGTGGTGGGGGATGAGGCGGTGGTGGCGGCGCAGGAGCTGCTGGCGGCGGGAAAGATCGTGGCGGTGAAGGGGTTGGGTGGTTTTCACCTGGCGTGTGATGCCACCAGCGATGCTGCGCTGGCCGCGCTGCGCCAGCGTAAGGGGCGGGTGGATAAGCCGTTTGCCGTCATGGCCCGCGACGTGGCCGCGGTGCGGCAATTTGCCCATTTGTCCCCTGCCGAAGAAACCCTGCTCACGAGCAAAGAACGGCCGATTCTGCTCCTCGACCAGAAAGAAAACAACAACCTCTCGCCGCTGGTGGCCCCCGGCAACAACACCATCGGCGTCATGCTGCCCTACACCCCGCTGCACTATCTGCTGCTGGAACCCCAGTCTCCAATCGCCAATCGCCATTCTCCCGTCCTTGTCATGACCTCCGCCAACTACAGCAATGAGCCCATCGTCAAAGACAACGACGAAGCGCGCCAGCACCTGGCCACCCTGGCCGACGCCTTCCTGATGCACAACCGGGAGATTTACGGCCGCTGCGACGACTCGGTCGTGCGGGTAATCGGTAATCCGTTATCCGTAATCGGTAATCCGATTACCGACCACCCATTACCGACCACCGATTACCTTCTTCCCCTGCGCCGGTCGCGGGGCTACGCGCCGTTTCCCGTCAAGCTGCCCTACAGTGTGCCCGCCACGCTGGCGGTGGGCGGCGAGCTGAAGGCGACCTTTTGCCTGGCCAAGGGAGAGTATGGCTACATGAGCCAGCACATCGGCGACATGGAAAATTGGGAGACGCTGCAGGCGTTTGAAGCGGCCGTATCCCACTACCAGGCCATCTTCCGCGCCGAGCCGCAGAAGCTGGTGTGCGACCTGCATCCCGGCTACCTCTCCACCCGCTGGGCGCAGGCGCAAACGGCCGTACCCGTCGTGGCCGTGCAGCACCACCATGCTCACATTGCCAGCGTCATGGCCGAGCACCGGCTGGACGGCCAGGCGCCGGTCATTGGCTTTAGCTTCGACGGCACGGGGTACGGTACCGACGGCGCCGTGTGGGGCGGCGAACTGCTCCTGGCCGACTACCGGGGTTTTACCCGGGCGGTCCATCTGAAGTACGTGCCGCTGGTGGGCGGGGATGTGGCGGTGAAACGGCCGTATCGCCTGGCCCTGGCCCATCTGCACGCTGCCGGGCTGGCCTGGGATGAAGCCCTGCCCTGCGTGGCCGCCTGCCCGGAAGATGAACAGCGGGTGCTGCGGCAAATGCTGGCCCAAAATATCAACAGCGTGCCCACCAGCAGCATGGGGCGGCTGTTTGACGCCGTGGCCTCCCTGCTGGGCATCCGCCAGGTGGTGACCTACGAGGGACAGGCGGCCATCGAGCTGGAGGTGATGGCGGCACGGGACGTAACGGCACAGTACCAGTTTGGTTTAAATGGCGAGGAAATTGACCCTGCGCCGGTTTTTGCTGACATAGTTAAGGAGCTGCGGGCGGGGGTGGCGGCGGCCGTCATCGCGGCCAAATTCCACAATACCGTGGCCGATCTCATCGTGCAGCTGAGCCTGCGGATGCGCCAGGCACACGGCCTGAACCAGGTGGCCCTCAGCGGCGGCGTGTTCCAGAATGTGACGGTGTTGGATACGGCCGTGCAGCGCCTGCTGCAGCACGATTTTGCGGTTTTTACCCATCACCTGGTGCCGCCCAACGACGGCGGGCTGGCCCTGGGCCAGGTGATGATTGGCACCGCTGAGTAAGGTTTCTCTCGTCCTCAGTGCGGGGAGCGGGCAATAAACAGGCCTTTGTTAATCGTGACGCGAATCTCACCCTGGCGGGCAACAACGCTTTCGACGTGCTGCTCAAACGCTTCCAGCCTGGCGGCGGTAAGCTGTTGGCGCACGTCGGGTTCGGAGAGGGCGTAGGCCAGCAGGGGGTAGGCTTCCTGGAAGAGCAGATGGTTTTGATACGGCCGTAACTCCACCTCGGCAAAAAAAGGCGCCAGCACCGCCGCGCCGTTCTGCAACCCAAAGCGCTCAATGTCGCCGCCGTAGTTCGCTTCGGGCAAAAAGGGTTGGATGAGCTCTCTGATCTCGTGCAGGTGGCCCGGCCCGCCGGTGGAGGTGTAGAACACACCGCCGGGTGAGAGCGTGCGGTGAATTTCGCTCAGCGCCGGGGTTTGGTCTGCCAGCTGGTCCAGCACGCCAAAGGCGAAGACGGCCGTAAACACTCCCTGCACAAACGGCAGCCGCCCGGCATCCAACACGGCATAGGCAATGGCGGGGTTGCCCGGCAGCTGCTGGCGCGCTTCCCGCACCATCCCGGCTGAAAGGTCAGACAGGCAAAGCAGCTGGCCTGGCGGCGGCCAGCCTTCTTTTTGCTGCCACAGGTCACCCGGCCCGCCGCCCAACTCCAGGAAACGGCCGTGATCCGGCAAAACCAGCTGGTCACCCAACCATTCAAACCAGCTGCAAGAATGCAGCCGATAATACTTCATGATGTGGGTGCGCACGTTCAAATCATGGGCGTCGTTGTAGGCCTGGGTACTCATTCATACTGCCTCCCCCGTAGAAATTGAGCCACCGCCACCAGCAAAAAGGCCCCGGCGCCCGCTGCCAGCCAGACTCCCCAAGCGAGGGGAGCAGCCGGGGTAATGGTGCTGCCGGTCAACCACATGGCGGCAAACGACCCTAGCAGCGCCCCAACCAGGCCAATCAACGCATTAAGCAGATGGCCAAGTCCATAACGATTGTGGTAAATCCGGCCCCAAAAGTAGCCAATGGCCGCCCCGAGGACGGCAATCACCAGGAAATTAATCACAGTGGGTTGCTTTTGTCTTCGGGGTTGGTTTGCAGATTTGGCGGCAGGGGCACGACGTTGTCGTCGATGGGCTTGCCCTGCTGCGGGACGGCGGCCGCACTGCTTTCGCCAGGGGCCAGCTTTTCTTCATTGTACCGGTCGTCAACAATAAACTGGGGCGTGCGGGTGAGCGTTTTGTTCTGAATGTCGTCGCGGGTGAGGGTGAGGTGGACGGCCGTTCCCTCCGCCCGCGCCTCATCAATGTATGCCGTGGGCACGTAATAATCGTCCCCAATCGTCATATTCACCACCATCAGGTAGCTGGCAAACAGAGTGTGCTCCGGTTCGGCTGGTTCCTGGCGATGGTACAGCGTGTGCGCCTGCCCCAGCCGGTACTCATCGGCCGTCAGGACTGGCAGGTTTTGTTTCAAGTTGTGTGTCATTGTGTTTCCTTTGTGCGGTGGCAGGGAGGTAATCGCGTCATTGAGTAACTGGGTAAGGAAGGCTGCAACACGTCAATTGCCCAAGTTACTCAATTACCAAAGTTCCTCAACGCCACTCTTGTCCACGGTTGGTCATCAAGATTGTTCCGCCGCCGCCCAGCAGCAGGCCCAACATGGTCCAGAAGAAGTGGAAGGTGAAGGGGCCGAGCGAGAAAATGGCTTCCCAGCCGCGTGGGGCCAGGATGCCGGTGAACAGCAGCCAGCCAAAGATCAGGCCGACCACGGCGCCGATGGCCATGCCGCCCCACAGTCCCAGCCAGAGCTGGCGGGGGAAGACGGGTGGGTAGGGTACGGCCGTTTCCGGTGCCGGGTGTGTGTGGTGGCGTACCACCTTTTCGGCCGTCGGCTTCATGCCCCGGCCGTTGCCTCTGTGGGCTTGTTTCTGTTGATGGGGTGTTCTCATTTCTTGTATCATTCGTTTTTTTCCTCCGCAATATAAGCGTCTAACATCACATCCAGCGTGGTTTGTGTCTCCCAGCTAATCGTCTCTTCCCCGCCGATAATCCAGCCGTGGTTCAGCAGCTGCTGCTGCGGCGCGGTGGGGTACGGCTTGAGGATGGCCTGGTAAACGGCCTGGCTGATGTTGGCGGCAATTTCGGCCGCGTCCGCGCCCAGGAAGCGAGTGGAATTTTTGGTGTTGTAGTGCACGTGGGGCTGGTCGTACCCTTCGGGGGCACGGGTGCTGCGCCAGGGGCGGCAGCCAGAACAGTCAAAACGGTGCCGACCGGCTTCAGCCAGGGTATCTGATCTTTCTCCGGCATGGAGTAGCTCCTTCATCCATTCATCAACTTATTCTTTACGTTAAATCTTTGGTGCCTGCAGGGCTATCTATCAAGGTAGAGAGTAAGGATACAAATGAGTTATGCTCTCTTTCTCTACCTTTTTTGTATCCCTGGTTGTGTATCCCTGGCACAAAAGTTGGCAGTTTGCCTGGCTTACACTTCAACAGAGATGAGATAATGTCGCGGCCCACAGGGCGGCAAAGGGAAAAGACGAAGCGGTGCGCCAACTAATCATTCAGGTTCCAGAGGGCAGGGGAGAGCAGGTCATTGAGCTGGCGAATAAGTACGATCCGGTTAATGTTTTGCGGTTTACGGCCGTTACTCCCCAAGGTCCACAAGCCACTGTGATTCTACACGTATCCAACCGGTCTGTGGGCGGGCTGCTGGAAGAGCTGAGCGTCATTCCCCAAGGCCAGATTACCCTGGATCCCAGCGAAGTATTAACGATGCGCCCGCCCGACGAAGAGGTGGCGGACAGCATTGCCGATGTGTCGCGGCGCAGCCCCATTGAGGTGTGGCTCAACGGGCTGCAGAGCATTGGCTCGTGGAAGAGTTTTTTGGGCTATGCGGTGGCCGCGGGCATTGTGGTATGGATTGGGTTGTTTACCAACACCATTTACCTGTTGGTGGCGGCCATGCTTATTGCCCCCTTTGGCGGCCCGGCGATGAACGCCAGCCTGGCCTCGGCCAGCGGCGATGTAGATCTACTGCGCGGCAGTGTGCTGCGTTATGCCGTCGGCCTGCTGGTGCTGATGCTGACGACATTTGTGGTGAGCCTGGCTTTGCAGCTGAACCGGGTGACTAATTTGATGATGGATGTGGGCCAGGTTTCGACCGTGGCGGCGCTGCTGCCTGTGGTGACAGGCGCAGTGGGGGCGTTGAACCTGGTTGAGCCGGAGCGGAGCAGTTTGGTGCCGGGAACGGCCGTTGGTCTCCTGGTAGCCGCTTCCCTGGCCCCACCCGCCGGGGTGGCCGGGATGGCCGCCGCGCTGCAAAACTGGACGCTGGTGTTTAATGCCCTCTTTGTCCTTGCCCTGCAGCTGGTGATGATCAACCTGAGCGGCGCGCTGGTTTTTCGCTTTTACGGTGGTCTGACGCCAGAAGGCAGCCGTTACCAGCGGGGCAAACCCGCTATTTTTATTGCCTCGCTGGCTGTTTCTGCAGTGGTTGCCGTGGGATTGATCTGGTTCCAGGTTCACACGACGCCGGATTTGCAGCGTACCACCCGGGCGCAGCGGGCCGTCAGCGAGGCGGAACAGGTAATCAACGAGAGTGAGCTGGCCCGCTTTGTCTCGGCTAATTTTCGCTTTACGGAACCGACCCCATCGCCTGGGGAAATTTTGTTGGGCACGCTGTACGTGCAGCGCCAGGAGGGTGTGCTGCTGCCCGACGAGCAGATTGAGCAGCAGCTGGTGGAGCAGATCCAGCAAAGGCTGGTCGACCAGGGATTTAACGTCACGCCCTTGCTGAGCATCTCGGTTTTGGAGGCGATGGAGCAGCATTAGAGGGGGGAGATTTAACCGCGGAGGCGCGGAGGATTAGGGAAGAAATTGGAAACGGAGGGCACGGATTACTTTCCGTGCCCTCCGTTTTTGGCTCACCACCCAGAGAGACAGTGCAAGTTGAAGTGGAAAGGTGCGACGCACTTGAGTAGCGTTCGGATTAAATGCGTTGCACCTGGGTTATCAGATTACGATTGGCCGGTTTCTATTTTGACGGGTGAGAAGGTGACGTCGACGTCCTGGTCGTAGCGACGGCCGTTTTTCTCATCGTGGCGGGGGAAGTCTGGCGCTTTGATGTGGATTTCCATGCGATAGTCGCCTTCTTCGGGCACGTGCCAGTTACGGCCGTAATGGAACAGCCACGGGTGCCACACAAACGGCTGCTGGTGGTAGCCCACATCGTTCTGGTTGCTGTCGATGAGCCGGACGTGAATGTTGAGATTGGGGATGAAACGGCCGTCCGCCGCATCACGCACGGACACTTCTACATGTACGTTTTCTTCCTCCGGTTCCTGCCACACCAGCTCGCCGTCTTGCCAGTGGTACATGCCTTCGGCTTTTTCGATGGCATACCCGACCCGGTAAGGCCCCACGGTTTTCTCCTGGCCGTCATCGGCCACCTGGCCAATCATGTGATCTAGCGCTTTACCCAGCACACGGCCCTGCTCTTTGGCCATTTCTAGCTGTTCCTGAGTCGCTTCATCACTCACTTTCATTTTTTGGTTTGCCACTGATTAATCTCCTTGTATCGCTGCGTTTTCGTTTGTGTTTACCAGGTAGTAACCCGTGCCTAAAACGAGCAGGTCTTCCAGGCCGCCAACGACGGCGTCGGGAACGGCCGTGTTCTCCGTCAGCTGTTTGCGCAGCCGGTAGGCGCCAAACGTGGCCCCGGTGGCCGACAGCGCGCCAATCAGCCCGGCCAGCATGGGGCTGCCCCGGTACATCACGCCTACCACCGCCCCGGCCAGCCCGCCAGATACAGCCCGGGCAGCGAGGCTGGATGTTTCGGTCCGTTTGGGCACAAAAGGCATTTTGTCCATCACCATCTCACCCAGGGCGAAGACGCGCAAAGCATTACTGGCCAGGGGCGACATCAGGTAACGCAGCGGCGAATCGGCCAGCTGCGGCGATGCCAAAATCCGGCTGCGCCGCTGGCGAATGTAGCCAGACACGATGGCCGGGGCGCTGGCGCTGCGCATTCCGGCAACCAGGCCCAAAGCGGCCGCTTGTAAATAAGTTTTAACGTCTCTACGCATGAAAGAATCTCCTCTCAATTGCTTTTTCCCAGCGTAATTTATTAGCGGATTTCAGCAATGTATCCTGCTCCAAAAGGGAGGTACACATAGGGCACATTTTTTTTGCCGCTGAATGTATCGTTATGTGTACCCGGCGCTTGTCTAAGGGCATATAGACCCTGGCCCGGCCGCTTTTTAAGATGAAACAAAAATGACTACTTCTCAAGAAGAGATAACTCGCAGAAGAGAAAAGCGAATGAATAAGAAAACCCAATATCAACCGGAGCGGGAAACGGCCGTTGGCCAAACAGCCCTGGTGTTGGCTGGCGGTGGCATGACCGGCATTGCCTATGAACTGGGCGCGCTGCATGCCCTGGACTGCTCGCTGGTGGACTTTAATGTGAACGATTTTGACATTTATGTGGGGACCAGCGCCGGGGCCACGCTTTCGGCTCTGCTGGCCAATGGCTTCAGCCCAGGTATGATTTTGCACGCGGTGCAGGGAAACCATGACAAGACACGGCCGTTTGAACGCCAGGATTTATGGAGCATGGATATCGGCCGTTTTCTACGGGCTGGTTCGCGCATTCCCCGGCGCCTATGGCGTGCCGGTCAGCGCTACGTCCGCGATTTGCGCGACAGCGGCCTGTTTGGCTCCTTGTGGGTGCTGATGGACCTGCTGCCCTCATCGCTCTACGACGGCGCTGGGCTGGAGGCGTACCTGCAAGAATTTATCACCAATCTCGGCGGCAGCAATGCGTTTGACGATCTGGAAAAGGAGCTGAACATTATTGCCACCCGGCTAGACACCGGGCGGCGGGTGGTGTTTAACCGGGAAAGTAACGTGCGTATTTCCCAGGCGGTGGCCGCTTCTTCGGCCGTGCCGGGTTTGTACAAACCAGTGGAACTGAACGGTGCCGTTTACGTGGATGGGGCCGTGCGCGGCAATGCCAGCCTCGATGTGGCGGTGGAGCGGGGCGCTACTACGGTGATTTGTATAAATCCAGTGGTACCGTTTGACGGCCGTACTCCCTCGCCGTCGGAAAACAACAGCGAAAGCGATCGTTTTGCCATTGGTGAAGCCAGTATGCAAACCATTATGGCCCAGGCGATGCGCACTCGCATGCACGCCGGGCTGCACTACCACATCAAGCATCTCTCCGCCGTCTATCCAGACGTCGATTTTTACCTCATCGAACCGGATAAGGATGATCCGGTCATGTCTGTACCCAATTTAATGCGCTACGGCGATCGCTTTGAGATTGCCCGGCATGCTTTTGTGACCGTCTCCCGACAGTTGGCCCAGGATCGAGCGGCGTGGCAGGCGGCCTGGCGGCGCCATCAAGTCCAGGTGCGGCCGGAGCCAAGTGAAGCGGCGCTGGCGGCGCTGGCCGAGGAATGGCCACCAGCGGCGGCGGATCGCCGTCCCAAGGCTGCGGCCCAGCTGTCGGAAGCGCTAACGCGCCTGGATGATGCGCTGGACCCGCCGCAAGAGGCCGTGCCGCTGACCTCGTCGTGAGGCAACGGCCGTATATGCCAAAAATGTATCTTCTGTCTGTGCCCCGATGCATGTTAATAAGGCAAGGCGGTTTCTATACTGGAAACAGATTGACTGGCATTTGTCAATAATTGCCACAATAAATGACAGCACAAGAGGTTTTACAAACAACATATTCTGGAGGTAAAAAAATGAACACCGACATTCTGAAAGGTAAGTGGAATCAGTTTAAAGGCGAAGTTAAACAAGAGTGGGGCAAGCTGACCAATGATGATATTGACATGATCAATGGTGAGTATGACAAGCTGGTCGGCCGCATTCAGGAACGCTACGGCCGTTCCCGCGAGGAAGCCCGGCGCGAAGTAGACCGTTACTTCGAGCGGCATCCTGAATACACTGTTTAAACACGTGTCCAACTCAGTTAAGTAATACGTAATGGAAGGAATACGGCCGTTTCAATGCTGAAACGGCCGTATTTTTTTATGGGCCGGTCATGCGGCAGGCCCGGTAGGTGAATTTCCTGGAAATGGGGAGCGGCAAATCTATCATGGAATCATCACAGCTTAGAAACGACAGCTTTGTGCGGCGCGCGCTGGTGGTGGTGGGGTTGGTAACGGCCGTTACCATTCTCGTCATCCTCACCTGGCAAATTTTAGATATTCTTCTGCTGCTCTTTCTGGCCATGTTGTTCAGCGTGTTCCTCACGGCGATCAGCAGCTGGATAGAAGACCACAGCCCACTTTCCTACCGCCTCGCCCTGCTTGTCACCGTTGTGCTGCTGGTGGCCGTTGTTGGCCTTGCTGGCTGGCTGGCCGCCCCCAGCCTGGCAGAACAGGGGGAGCAGTTGGTCAATGATTTGCAAACGTCGGTCCAGGATTTACAAACGACCTTCTCTAACCAATCGTGGGCCGAGCCAATTCTCAACCGCCTGCCCGATCCGCAAGAGATAGGGACCGGCTCTGCCGACACCCTTATCAGCCGCGTATTTAGCATCTTCTCGCGCACGATGGACATCGTGACCAATGCTGTAGTGATCTTGTTTGTTGGCCTTTACCTGGCCCTGGAACCCGATTTATACGCCAATGGCCTCATCCGGCTGGTGCCTAAATCGTACCGGCGGCGGGCTGGTGAAGTGTTGGACGAGTTGGCCTATACTATGCGTTGGTGGCTGGTTGGGCGTCTGGCCTCAATGACCATTGTAGGGATATTGTCAGTGGTAGGGCTGTATTTTCTGGGGATACCGCTGGCTTTTGTGTTGGGCGTTCTGGCGGGTCTTTTTGCTTTCATTCCCATCATCGGGCCGCTGCTGGCACTCATCTTTCCTGTGCTCATTGCCTTCACCATTAGCCCGACACAGGCACTTTACGTCTTGCTGCTATACCTCGGTATTCAAACAGTCGAAAGCTATTTTTTGACACCCATCATCGAGCGCAAGGCCGTTTCCCTGCCGCCCGTTTTGCTCATCCTGGCCCAGTTGGTATTTGGCTACTTTTTCAACTTCAGGGGACTGGTGGTGGCCGCGCCGGTGACGGCCATGCTGTTGATGGCGACCAAAATGCTGTATGTGCAAGATTTGTTGGGGGACGAAGAAGTGGAGCTGCTTAAAGAAGATCCAGAGCCTCACTTCGAAGCAGCTCGTTCCCCATCCGCCGTAGCTCGTGAATAATAACCTTCCGCCCAAGCTGCGCCAGACCGTGGAGCGGGCCAGCACTATCGAAATTGATGACGGGGATGATGAATACAAAAAGCGCATCCACGTTAACATTGCTTTTCGGGAGTTTTTACAGCTGGTAATTGGCGGCATTATTGTGGCCTTTGGCGTGGCTTTGTTTATTGCCCCGCACAACATTGCGCCTGGTGGGGCCAGCGGCATCGCCATTATCATTGCCAATTTTGTGGCTGTACCCATTGGCGTCACCATGCTGCTCATTAATATTCCCGCTTTTTTCCTGGGCTACCGGAGTTTGGGCGGCAACTCGTTTTTATTCCGCTCGCTGGTGAGCACCCTGGCTTACAATTTGTCTGTGGATTTAATCGGCCGTTATGTGCCACCTGGCGGGCTGACCAATGAGATGATTCTCAACGCTATTTTTGGCGGCATGGTTGGTGGTATGGGCGTGGGCATCATTTACCGGGCCGGAGGAATTGCCGGGGCGGGTGGTGCGGCCACGCGGCTGCTGCGCCAGAAGATTGCCTGGCCGATGAGCACCACCAAGCTTATTACCAACGGGCTGGTTGTTTTGGCGGCCGGGTTTGTTTTTGGCTGGGAAGCGGCCATGTTTTCACTGATCAGCTTCTTTATTTCTGGAGCGGTGGCTGATTTTGTGCTGGAAGGCCCCGATGTGGTGCAAACGGCCCTCATCATCACCGACAAGCCTGACCGCTTAAGCCAGGCATTGTCAGAAGAGCTGGAGCGCGGAATTACCCGCTGGGGCGTGCAGGGCTACCAGAACGAGAATCACCACACGGCGCTGTACTGCACCGTGACCCGGCCGCAGGTGAGTGTCTTAAAAAACATCGTCGCGGGCATGGACGATAACGCCTTTGTGATTATTGGCCAGGGTCATGAGGCGATTGGCAAAGGCTTTAAGCCACATCATTGGCATCCCCCGGTAATCGAAAAAGTAGAAAAAACGGATAAAAGCAAAAACCAAAAAGCGCCGCCAGAAAACCCTTAAAGTAACCAACCGGGTCAGTCCAGCAGGTTATGGCCGGGGGTTAGCTGGCGTTTCCAGGAGGCGGTACGGCCGTTCTGCACCCACTGCCGCACGCCCTGAGCGAGTAAAAACTTCATGATGTCCCCCCACATCTCCACATAGGTCCAATATTTGCTTAAACCAGGCATTTTTTCAAGGCGCATGGTATGGCTTACACCTTCCCAGGGCACCTGCTGCACGCGTAGTCCGCGCTGCCAGGCCGTCAGGTTAAAGGCCATTTCGATGCCCCAGCGGGTTTCATGAAAGGCGGCGCTGTGGCCAAAAGCAGACCAGCGCAAACAGCGCTGGCCGCTGAGAAAGTAGAAATAGCGATGTGATAGGTTGGTTTGCTGACGGCCGTTCTTAAAGATCCCCAACGTCATGGCACAACGGCGCTGCTGCACCGGCCGCACCAGGGAGAGGATGTGGGACGGCCGTAAATCAATCAGGTCCGCATCGAGCAGCACCAGCAAATCGGGGCAGCTGGCCTGGATACCGGCCATGATGGCCCCGCCTTTGCCCACGTTGTGCGGCAAAGAGACCAGCTGGATGCGCTCATCTGCGGCGCGGTAGGCACGGACAACAGCGGCCGTATCGTCTACAGAACCGTCATCTACCACGATGATTTCGTTGAGCTGCGGCATAGAGCTCAGGGGGTCCAGCACCCGGTTGATGTGTTTTGCTTCGTTAAAGGCGGGGATAACGGCCGTGATACGGGCTTCATTCTTTTCTGGCATGAATTACTCCTAATATTTTGCGTTTGGTAAGACAATGCCAGGATATCACTGGGACACATGACGTCTATGTGTCAGGACATAGAGGAGAGGTACAAATGAGGGTGAGACTCTGGCGGCAGCGCCGGGCCGGTATGAACCGTACCCGGTGCTGGCGCCAATTTGTTACCTCAGGCGAATGCGGCGGTAACGGGCCAGAACAATCGCTGAGTACAGCCCATAGGCCACCAGGCCGACCGCTACGATGCCCAACAGCCAGGGCCCGTACGGCTGGCCAGCCAGCGTTTGCAGCGCCCTGCCCACGCCGCCAGCTGCCTGCGGATTAGCCTGCCAGGCGGCCCGCACCAGGAAGATGCCAATCAGGCCAAAAACAACGGCTCGGGCGGCGATGCCAATTCGCCCGGCGCGGATGCCCCATTTAATTTCGGTGGCGCTCATTTCTTGCACCTTCAGCTTTTGGCGGAACTTGGTCTGATACGCTTTGTACAGCTGGTAGATGCCCACGCCAACGACAATAGCCCCGGCGATGCCGATGAGCCAGATGCCGTATGGCTGCTGCATCAGTCGTGCCGTCCAGTCGGCAACCTGGTTGCCGCTGCCGCTGGCCCGTGCGGTCCAGAGGATGCGCAGCGCCGAGTAGGCCAATACACCATAGCCCAGGCCTGCAGCCACAAGTCCCACACGCTTGGCCATGCCCGAGGCGTCGCTGCCCGCGTTGTCCGGGTCGTAGACGCCGCGAATGACGTACCAGATAGCCAGCCCAATGAGGCCAACGCCAATCACGCCAACCAGAAACTGGCCCAATGGTTCGCTGGCAATGGCCGCAAATGCGCCCTGCGCACCGGCGGTCTGGCCGCCGCTCCCCAGGGCAGCCTGGATCGCCAAAATACCAACCGTGATGTAGACCAGGCCATTGGCCACAAACCCAAAGCGCATCAAGGGTTTTAACCAACTTTGTTGTTTATTCATCTTAATCTCCTTTTTTGTGAAGCTTTATTACATACGGTAAAGGATATAAAGGGCCAGGTGCAGTGCAGGGTATATAAACAAAGGTAGAAAAAACGGTATAAATTCAGCCGCGGCCGCCATGTGACAAATGTAACTGGCGGCCTATATCTGTATCTATTGCCCTGGCAGCAACAACGGGATAGGCTGAACGTAAAAAAGGAGGCTCTTTGGGATTTCGTGGGGTTTGGCGTGAAACGTGAAGCGTGAAACGTGATGTCTCTCTGGTCACGTTTCACGTTTCACGCATCACGGATTGTAAACCCCCTGAATTCCTGAAGACCCAAAAAGTATCGTGGTGCCCCGTTGGAGCACAAGGAGAGCCATATGGATAAAACTGATTCGCTCACAACCTTCTTAAATCCCTTTTACCGCCTCATGTCGCGTTTGGGCCATTACGAGTGGCGCATTTTGCTGGCGCTTTTTTTGATTATGGGCGGTATCTGGCTCACGATTAACCTGACCAGTGAAGTCCTGGAGGGCGATACACACACGATCGACCAGGAGCTGCTGCTGGCGCTGCGGGAGCCGGGCGACACCAATGATCCCATCGGGCCACGCTGGTTTGAGGAAATGATTCGGGATTACACGTCGCTGGGGGGAACGGGTGTGTTGATTTTGATGGTAACGGCCGTTAGCAGCTACCTCTTCATGCTCAGGCGGTATAAAAACCTGGCGATTTTGTTAACGGCCGTTCTCGGCGCCGTCATTCTCAGCTTCTTTCTCAAAGACATCTTTGACCGTCCTCGGCCTGATCTCGTGGCCGATACCAGCGCCTTCACCAACGCCAGCTTCCCCAGCGGCCATTCGCTGCTGGCCGCCGCTACCTACCTCACGCTCGGTACCTTCATGGCCCAGGTACAGTCTCGCTTTCGGCTCAAAGCATTTATGATACTGTTGGCTATTTTTGTGATGGTGCTGGTGGGCTTCAGCCGGGTTTACCTGGGCGTGCACTGGCCGTCTGATGTGTTGGCCGGTTGGACGATTGGGGCCGTGTGGGCCTTGCTCTGCTGGCTGGGCTCCCGCTGGCTGCACCGAGAAGAACAAGAGGGCGAGGCAAAAGTGCCGGAACAAGAAGAACGTTCCGTTTCGGCGGCTGGCGGTTAGTCCATGCGCTTCTTCACCTGGCTGCCCACGTAATACAGCAGCAAGATGCCCAGGATGGCATAGATCACGTACGAGTAGGTATCCACCCAGCCCAGCACGCGATCCCAGTTACGGCCCAAATAAACACCACCCCCGGCCAGCAGCAGGTTCCACACTGTAGTGCCAATAACCGTGAAGAGCAGAAAAACAGGAATGTTCATTTTTTCTACCCCGGCCGGAATGGAAATAATGCTGCGAATGGTGGGAATCAAACGGCCGAACAGCACCATCTTCTTGCCATGATCGTTAAACGTTTCCAGAGAGGAATCAAACTCATCTTCCGATAGCAGCAAATATTTGCCGTTTTTGTCGATCCACTGACGCAAACGCTTTTCACCCAGCCTGTAGCCAAAATAGTAAATGGCCACCGCGCCCAACAAGGCGCCAATCGTACCGGCCAGGATCACGCCAACAAAGCTCATCTCGCCCTTGTTGACCTGAAAGCCAGCAAAGGGCATCACCACTTCAGAGGGGATCGGGGGGAAAAGGTTTTCGATAAACATCAAAAAACCAATGCCCACGTACCCCGTTGTTTGTATCACCTGTTCCGCCAACATGCGGATTTGGTCGAGTATAGTAGAGATAACAACCTCCTTATAAAGCGCGCAGGCGCTGCCTGGTTTGCTCAAACATCTTTTTGATAAAGGCGATGACAGGGTGAGTCCACTGCCCCATGATCTCTCCTTTGTCCAGAGCTTTTAACAAATCTTTCGGCCCGTTAATGGGTTGGTCTGGCAGTTCGGCCCAGGCGGTGCCTACGTCGGCCAGGCGGTGGGCGTCTGTGCCAGCGCTGGTGACTACGTTGTGCTGAGCCGCCCACGCTGCGGCCTGGCGATTGTAACGCTGGAAGGAGATGCGGGCGTTAAACGCCTCCACGACGTCAATATCATCGGCGATTTGGGCCAGGGCGGTGGAGCGGAGACGGCCGACTTTCAACCGGTCAAAGCCATGGGGCAGCAGCACCAGCCCTCCCTGGTCCTTAATACGGGCCACCACCTCGGTGGCGGGCAGGCCAGCGGGAATCTTTTCTTTTAAAAACAGGCCAATAATTTCCCCTTCCAGCGCGGTTACTTCTTCACCCACGATGATGGTGAGGGGAAGGCGCGGGGTAGCGGCCGTTTCGGTGGCGGCCAGCACCATCTCCTGCAGCTTCTGGGCGCCCCACACTTCATCGTGGTCCGTAATCGCCTGCACCCGGATTTTCTGCTCACGCAGACGCTCCGGGAACAATTCGATCGGCGTCATGCAGTCAGCGGACGCTTCCGTATGACAATGTAGATCAATTCGCATGTGAATACTCTTTCCCCTCCAGCTGCTCGGGCAGCCAAATGTTCAAGGCCTGTGGCAGCACCTTCACGTGAATGGTTGCCTCTTCAGGCACATCGGGAAACATTCGGATGAGGTTGGCTGCCTCTTCCTGGTTTTCACGGCGAAAGTTAAACCCTTTTGGCTGCACATAGTCATCAATGTGAAAGGGAAAGCCATGCCACTCTATCGACAGCTCCGGTACCCGGTAAACGCTCACGCTGGGCAGCTCCACCATCTCCTCTGTAAGCAGGCCGCGCAGGTAGCTGAAGTAGCCCTCCCGTTTTTCGCCATCGATGCACACCACGTGCAGCAGACCATCCGTGGGATCGGCATCCGGGGCAAACTTCAGGCGCGGACCGACGGCATGGGCGTTTAAAATTTCTACCAGCAAAAATTCACAGGTAACGTCTTGCTGGGGCAGGTGCACGGTTGTTCGCTGCCCATACCCCTGCGTGAGTACTTCCACCAGGGACTTCACGCTGCGCGTGACGCTTTTGCCTTTTTCTGGCTCGTACCGCGCCAGGACCTCGGCAAAAAAACCGAGTCCCGCTCCTTCCATGAAGTAGTCGTCTCCCCAGGGGGCCGACACGTGGCCCAGATCAAACCGGTGTTTTTGCGGGTTGCGCAGCCGCTCGATAATTTCTAGCGGCGTGCCTTCAACCCCCAGTGTGGCATTGAGGTTGTTGGCCGTGCCCATGGGCAGGATCGTCATGGCGGCGTCTGGGTTGCCAACCAGGCGGGTGGCTACGGCCTTGGCGGTGCCATCTCCCCCGGCCGAAACCACGAGGCCGTCAATACCATGAAGAATTTCGTCCAAATCATCTTCGTTTTTGGTGGCCAAATACACCGGGCTAAAGCCGGCATTTTTTAGGCCTTCCAGGATATCCTCTGGCGTAAGGGAGTTGGCTTGGCCAGCGCCCGTGTTGTAGATGAGTGTTGCTTTCATGCTTTCTCCTGTACCACAGTCTTATTCGTTGATTCAGCGGCTAACTCTGCTGTGCCGTCCCACCAGAGGAAGTAAACGGCCGCTCCCAGTACAGCCTGGAAGAAAACGGTAGCCAGCCGGAAAATGGCCACGGCGGCGGCCAGCTGGTTCACGTTGGCCTGCGCGGCGGAGGCTAAAAAGCCAACCATCGACGCTTCGGTGACACCGACGCCGCCGGGAACCGGCACCAGGCGGCCCAACATGGTCGGTAAGATAAAACCAAGGATTACCGTGGGCAGCCCCAAATCGAGATCCAAACCACGCAGCGACAGGTCCAGGGCCAGAATCTTGCCCACAAACGCCAGGATGGTGAGCAGGAAGGCCGGACCCATGATGCGCCACGTTAGCACCTTGGGCACCGATTCCAAGAAGGTGTGCCATTTATCCTGGGCGTGCAGCTTTGTGGCGATCCAATCGGCGGCGCGGGCCAGCCACTGGCGGGTGGTGGGGATGAGGTAGAGGATGGTGACGGCCGTTATCACCCCCAGCAAAATCAGTGCCGGTAGACGAGCTGCCTCAAACCATAAGGCCGCCCCCAGCGAACACACGATGAAGATCACCTGGTCGATGGCGCTGGAAAAGGCAATGGGCACGCTGCTTTCGGCTATGGGAATTTTGACCTGCTTCATCAGCCCGGCCCGGGCCACAATGCCGCCCGGCAGCAGCGTAACGGCCTGCCCCGCCACGTAGGCTTTAAACGTCACCAGGCCTGGCAAGCCGTCGGCAAAGGGGGCCATGAGCAGCACAAACCGCCAGGCCTTGAGCAGGAGGTAGCTGGTAGAGATGAGTAGAATCAGCGGGGCGTAGCCGTAATTAAAGGATTGCAGAGCATTGAGGACTTCTGCTCCGTTCAGGTACTTTACGGCCGCATAAATCACCCCACCCAAAATGGCGAGGTGAAGGCCGTACTTCAGAATCTTCTCTGATCCCAAGGATTTTATTTTTTCCATGACAGGTAAGATAAAACATGGCCAGCTGCTGCGCCATGTGTGAGGATATAGAGCCAGGTTATAAAAAGGATAGCTTTTCGGAGAGAAGAAACTCAGGCCGGTTCTGGCGCTCTCAGGCAGGCCTGGCAGAGGCCAAACACGTCGGTAATGCGTACGTGTTCTGGTATAGGCACATTCTCTGGCGCTCCGGCAACAAACAGCGGGGGTTCGGAATCCAGCCGGTGCAGGGAGGCGTGTGAGCCGCCGCCAGGGAAGGGAGAAACCCCGGGCACCACAAATTCATGCCCGATCCTGGCCGTCATCCAGAGGTGGCCGCTGTTGTCACAGTCCAGCGCGCCCACCAGGCGCTCAAAGGCGTTGGGGTAGTTGGGAAAAGTGATGAGCTGGTCTTGCACACGGCCGTCTACCACCGCCAGGTCGCCCTCCCAACACCAGGTGTTGCCGTAGTGATCAGCAGCCATCGCCTCATCTTCCGCAGCGCGCCAGAAGCGGAGACGGCCGTTACAGGTCTTCACCACATAGCCACCCCCTTCGCCAAATAATTCGGCGCGGTAGATGAGCTGGTCAATCCGCTCGTCGTTTAGCAGGCTCTGGCAAATACTTTCGATCCAGGCGGTGTCCATCTCCCGGAAGTAAAGCTGCGCCGAGCGCAGGTTGGGGCAGGGCATAATGTCATCTCCGTCCCGCCAGGGCTGGCCTGCCCTGGCCAGCTGGGCCCCGCTCAGAATCTCCATCAGGTCGATCTTCTCCTGGTTCGCATCGGCCACCGTGGCGCTTTGGGAGTGATCGCCGGTGATCACCACCATGAACTGTTCCAGGAACGACTCCAGCCCGCCGTAAAGCGTGAACAGCCGCTCCAGCATTTCATCCAGGTGGCCGAGCTGCTGTTGGGCCCTCACCGGACCTTGCCGGTGAGAGATCTCATCGTTGTCGGGGAAGTAGGCCAGGGTGAAGGCGGGAAACTCGTCCTTGGCGGCCAGCTGCTGCATCAGGTCGCTGCTGTTTCGGTCAGAAAAACCAAACCAGTTGGTGACCCCCGTATAGGTGGCTTCAATTTCCAGGTCGGCCGAATTGGCCAGCAAGTCGCCCAGCAGCAGGATTTTTGGCCCCATCAGGGTGGTGCTGGCGGGCAGGCCGGGCAGCCACTTCAGCAGCAGCGGCATGTTGACGTGGTGGGGTACATCGCCCCGGTACAGGGGAAAGTTGATGCAGGCGGTTTTGCTGCCCGCCCGCTCCAACTGCTGAAAAATTGTCGGTGACTGCAAGTAGTCGTTATTCAGTTCCAACAAAAATTCATGGAAGAAATTACCCACGCCTTTTTGCAGCATCATGCCCAAACTGCCGCTGAAGTAAACAATTTTCTCATCCTCAAGGTCGAACCAGTGCGAGCCGACTACACCATGTTCGGCAGGATACTTCCCGGTGACGATGCTGGCCAGGGCGGCATGGGTAATGGAGGGAAAAACGCTGAGGCATTGCTCGCGAACCACGCCTGCTTTGCGCAGCATTTGGAAGTGGGGGTAACGGCCGTTATCCATTTCTTGCAGCAGCAGGGGGGCAGTCAGGGCATCGATCACCAGGAGTAAGACTCGTTTCATGCAAAAAGTTCTCCTTTGCTCTAAAACACAGGGTATCTATTTGACATAGACCGTTTTGATATTAACAAACTCTTTAATGCCAAAGTGCGACAGCTCACGGCCGTAGCCGCTTTCCTTGATGCCACCAAAAGGCAGGCGTGGGTCTGACTTAACAAAGGTGTTGACAAAACAGGCTCCCGCTTCCAGCCGTTCGGTGGCGATGCGCTGGCCCCTTTCTATGTCGCGGGTGAAAACGGCCGCACCCAAACCAAACACCGAATCGTTGGCCACGTAAATGGCTTCTTCTTCATCGGCCACGGCAATGATGGCAGCCACCGGGCCAAACAGCTCTTCTTCGTAGGCGGGCATACCGGGTTTGACATTGGTCAGCACGGTGGGCGGGTAGTAGGCGCCCGCACCGTCTGGGATTTTGCCGCCCAGCAGGCAGGTTGCCCCTTTGGCCACGCTTTGCGCCACCTGTTCGTGCAGTTCGTCGCGCAAGTCGCGGCGGGCTTGCGGTCCCACCTCTGTCGCTTCATCCAGCGGATCGCCCATAGAAACGGCCGACATACGCGCCACAAATCTTTCTGTAAAAGCGGCGAGCTGGGATTCCACCACAATAAAACGTTTGGCGGCAATGCAGCTCTGGCCGGAATTGATCAGGCGGCTTTGCACACAGGTGGCCACGGCCAGTTCCAGGTCGGCATCGGCCAGAACCAGGTAAGGGTCGCTGCCACCCAATTCCAGCACGGTTTTCTTGAGCATTTCACCCGCTTTCTGGGCCACAGCCTGCCCGGCCCGGGTGCTGCCGGTGAGGGTCACGGCTCTGACCAGCGGATGTTCGATGACGGCCGTTACCTGATGGCTGCCAATGAGCAGGGTGCGGAAGGCGTGTTCGGGAAAGCCGCTGTCCTGGAAAATACGCTCGATAGCCAGGGCGCAGCCGGGCACGTTGCTGGCGTGTTTGAGCAGCGCCGTATTGCCCGCCATCAGCGCCGGGGCAGCAAAGCGAAACACCTGCCAGAACGGGAAGTTCCAGGGCATCACCGCCAGCACAACGCCCAGCGGCTGGTAGCTCACAAAACTCTCACTGGCATCCGTTTCAATAAACTCAGGTGCCAGGAATTTTTCAGCGTGGTCGGCGTAATAGTCACACACCCAGGCGCACTTTTGCGCTTCGGCGATGCCGTCTTTGACCGGCTTGCCCATCTCGCGAGCCATCAGTTCGCCATAGTCGCGGGCCTTGCTGCGCAATATTTGCGCTGCCTGGCGCATCTTGCTGGCCCGCTCGGCAAATTCGGTCCGGCGCCACTGCTGGAAGGTATGATCTGCTGCCTGGATAATCTGGTTTACGTCGGAGGGTGAATGTTCTTCATAACGCCCGATGACTTCGTCGGTAGCGGGATTGATGGCTTCTATTGTCATGCTCTTTCTCCTGTGAAAGAAAAAAGTAGGTCGCGTAGAGACGTAGGGGCACAGAGAAGAAAATCTGTGTCATCTGTGCCAGCTTAGCCAAGAGGGTGTGTTGCGGCTATGTATCGCGGTACAAAGGTCGGACACAATTTGGATATAACGGGGTGGGGAACGGCCGTTGCCCACCCCCTTTGCACCACAATTTGGCAGGTTATACCCGCCTGCTTATAACCAGATACATGGGAAAACCGACGGTAAACAATTATATTGATAAACATCGACAGTGAAAAAGAAGGACAAACTTATGGACCTTAAAGAGCGTTTATCTCTAGAAGCTTTATCCCCCGAACAACTGTACCGCACCTGTGACCCCAATCAGTTTGAATTCGACACGACGGCCGATTTAGACCACGCCATTGCCATCATTGGCCAGGAGCGGGCTGTGGAAGCGATTCAATTTGGCATCACGATGAATCAACAAGGGTACAACTTGTTTGCCCTGGGGCCGAACGGGGTGGGGAAGTATACGGCCGTCTGCCGCTACCTCGATCAACAGGCCAAGGACAAACCCGTGCCGCCCGACTGGTGTTATGTGCACAATTTTGCGGTGGAACACCATCCCACAGCCATCAGCCTGCCCGCCGGAACGGGCAGCCAGCTGGGCAGCGATATGGAAAATCTGCTGGACGAGTTGTTTACCGTCATTCCCGCCACCTTTGAAAGCGAGGAGTACCAGGCCCAGCGGCAGGCCATCCACGAACGTTTGCAGGCCCGGCAGGAAGAAGTGCTGGAAAAATTGAATGAATCGGCCAAACAGGACAACGTGGCTTTGCTCAAAACACAGCAGGGGCTGGCCATTGCCTCCATGCGTCAGGGTGAAATTCTGAATCCAGATCAATTTAAAGAGCTCTCCGACGAAGAGCGAGAAGCGTACGAAAGCAGACTGGAGAAGTACCAGGCAGAGCTCCAGCGGTTGACGCGGCAGGTGCCGCAGTGGAGCCGCGAGAGCCGCGAAGAGCTTAAGCAGCTCGACGAAGAAATGGCTACGCTGGCGGTGACGCCGCTTTTTGCCGAAGAGTTGAAGCAAAAGTATGCCGACTACCCGGAGGTGGTTGCTTACCTGGATGCCGTGAAGCAAGACGTCATTCAAAATGCCGATATGTTTCTCCGCTCGGATGGGGCCAACGCGGCGGCCCAGCAGAACGCCAACCCAATTGCCGCCATGATGCAGGCGCGCCAGCAGCTGACGCGTGAGTCGCCGTTTTTCAACCGCTATGAGGTGAACTTGCTGGTCGACAACAGCCAGACCACCGGTGCGCCGGTGATTTATGCCGATCATCCGACGTTTGCCAATTTGATCGGCCGTATTGAGCACAAGGCGCAAATGGGGGCACTGTTCACCGACTTCACCATGATCAAGCCGGGGGCACTGCACCGGGCCAACGGCGGCTACCTCATTATGGATGCGCGTAAAGTGCTGCTAAACATGCAAAGCTGGGAAAGTCTCAAGCGGGCGCTAAAAGCTGGTGAAGTTAACATTGAGCCGCTGGAGCATTCGTTGGGGCTCATCAGCACCGTGACGCTGGAGCCGGAACCGATTCCCCTGGATGTAAAGGTGGTTTTGCTGGGCGAGCGGACGCTGTATTACCTGCTTTACCAGCTCGATCCTGACTTTGGCGAGCTGTTTAAAGTGGCGGCCGATTTTGAAGAAGACATGGTGCGTACCAGGGATAACAACGGGATTTATGCCCGGTTTATCAGCTCGCTGGTGCACCGCGAAGAGCTGCATCCGTTTGATCGCCAGGCCGTGGCCCGGATCATCGAGTACAGCTCGCGGCTGGCGGGGGATGCCGAGCGGCTGTCTACGCACATGCAGCCCATGGCCGACCTGATGCGTGAATCCAGCTATTGGGCCGGGCAAAACGGCCGTACCGTCGTGCAGCCGGAAGATGTGGAAAAAGCGGTGGAGGCGCAGCGCTATCGCAACGGCCGTTTGCGCGAACGCATGCAGGAAGCCATCCTGCGCGACACAGTGCTCATCGACACGACAGGGAAAACCGTGGGGCAGATCAACGCCCTGTCAGTGATTGCCGTGGGGCAGCACGCCTTTGGCCGCCCCAGCCGCATCACCGCCCGGGTGCGCCTGGGCAAGGGCGAGGTCATCGACATCGAGCGGCAGGTGGAGATGGGCGGGCCGATCCACTCCAAAGGGGTGATGATTTTGAGCGGCTTCTTGGGCGGACGGTATGCCGGGAAACGGCCGCTTTCCCTCACCGCCTCCCTGGTCTTCGAGCAAAGTTACGCGGGGGTAGACGGCGACAGCGCCTCCTCGGCCGAGCTGTACGCCCTGCTGTCGGCGATGGCCAACGCGCCAATCAAGCAGTCGTATGCCGTTACCGGGTCGGTGAACCAGCGCGGCCAGGTGCAGGCGATTGGCGGCGTCAACGAGAAGATCGAAGGCTTCTTCGACATTTGCCAGGAGCGTGGCCTGACGGGCGAGCAGGGGGTGCTCATCCCGGCCTCCAACGTGAAGAACCTGATGCTGCGCCACGACGTGGTAGCGGCCGTAGAAGCTGGGGAATTTAACGTCTACCCTGTAGAAACGATTGATCAGGGAATCGAAATTTTAACCGGCATTCCGGCAGGTGAAGCGGATGAAGACGGCCGTTTCCCCCCCAACACCATCAACCGCCGCGTGGCCGACTACCTGGAATCGCTGGCCGAAACCCAGCGCAGCTTCCACCAAAACGGCCAGTCAGACAGCCAGTAGAGACGTTGCAATGCAACGTCTCTACTGATTAATACGGCGGCGGATCGCTGGCGGGGAAGGATTCCCAGCCCTGCTCGTCCACCGGATCTTCCGTGTCGATGGTTTCCTCCACCCGAGACGGTTTGTTCTCGTGCTGCGGCAGGAGGAGCAGCTTGCCTTTGGTGCGGCGCGCCTCAATGTAGGTGTGCGCTGCGGTTGCTTCGCTCAAAGGAAAGGTGCGGTCAATGCGTACCTCGATGGCGTCGCTGGCCATCCAGTCAAACAAGTCGTCGGCGCGCGCCTGGATCTCGTCGTTGGAGGCGGCGTAGTGGGCCAGGCTGGGGCGGGTGAGGAAAAGCGATCCTTTTTGGTTAAGGAGCTGCGGGTCGATGGGGTCAACCGGGCCGCTGGCCGCGCCGTAGAGCACCATCATGCCGCGTGGTTTCAGGCAGTTAAGCCCCTTCAGAAAGGTTGCCTGCCCCACGCCATCGTACACGACGTTAACGCCTTTGCCCTGGGTGAGATCTTTTACGGCCGTTTCAAAATCCGTCTCGCTGTACAAAATGATGTCATCGGCGCCGTACTCCAAAGCGAGTTCCGCCTTTTCTTCCGTGGAGACGGTGCCAATGACCCGCGCGCCGCGCAGGCTGGCGATCTGCGCCAGCAGCAGACCCACGCCGCCCGCCGCCGCATGGACCAGCACCACGTCCCCCGGCTGCACCTGGTAGGTGCTGTGGCAAAGGTAATGGGCGGTCATGCCTTGCAGCATCACCGCGGCCGCCAGCTCCGGCTTAACGTCTTCCGGCACTTGCACCAGCTTCCAGGCGGGCACAATGGCGTATTCGGCATACGCACCGATGTGCATGGCATAGGCGACGAACTCTCCGAGGGAAACGGCCGTTACCCCCTCGCCCACCGCATCCACCACACCGCTGGCTTCCATGCCCGGCGTAATAGGCAGGGTTTGCCGGTACTGGCCGCTGCGATGATACGTGTCGATGTAATTCACCCCGGCCGCCAAAATTTTGACGCGCACCTCACCGGGGCCAGGTACTGGTTGGGGAATCTCTTCATACAGGAGGGCGTGTGGATCGCCCGTTTGTCGAATGCGAATTGCTTTCACCTGATTGTCTCCTTGAAAAAATGGCCCACAGACATTCCCGTTTGCGCCAAAAACGTCACGCTTGCCCACCGGGGAACCTGTGGTTGTTCATGGATGATGGTTACCTATATATACAGAACCAAAGGGCGAATTGTACACGCATACCTGTAAAAAACGTGACTCAGCCGAAAAAAACGAATTTTGTGTGCCTCAAAAACAAGTTTCACAGAGTTACGCAGAGAAGACACAGAAATTCACAGAGAGACAGAGGAGAATCCTTTGCCTGATTTTTTCTGACAACTTCTATCTTGTTTATTGTGCTGAGCCAGGCCTGGGCGGCCTAATCGGACGCAAACTTTCGGGCCAGCGCTGGCAGCAGTTCAGCGTAGGCGGGGTGCACATTCTGCGAGCGGGCCAGCACCTGCCAGGTGGCCCCGGCCTCCATCAGCGCCAGGATGATGTGGACCAGTTCGGCCGACTGCGGCCCCACGAGGGTGGCGCCCAGGATCTGGTCGGTTTTGGTGTTGATGACCAGCCGGTAGAAGCCGTTGTCATGGCCGGTGTTAAAGGCCCGGGTTGACTCGCTCAGAGGAACAGTTTCGGCGCGGGCGGGCAGCCCTTGTTCCTGGGCCTGGGCCAGCGTCCGCCCCACGCGGCCTACCTGTGGTTCGGTGAAAAAGGCATAGGCCAGCACGCGATCGTTTTGGTGACGGCCGTTCCCCCGCAAAACCGCCAGCAATCGACGATGATCTTCTCGCGAGACGTGGGTAAAAGCAGGCTGCCCGGTGACATCGCCAATGGCGTACACGCCGTCGGCGCTGGTACGGAACTGGTCATCTACCTGGATATGGTTTTTGTCGTCCAGCTGAATGCCGCGCTCGCGAGCGGCCAGGGCATTCACGTTGGGGCGGCGGCCCGTGGCTACCAGCAGCGCATTGCCAATGAGCGGATCCACCAGCGTGTTCACCGACAGCAAAAACAGCCGGTTCACGTGTTCAACCTTGCTGACCGTGCTGCTGAGGTGGAAACAAACGCCATCGGCCTCCAGCGCCTGCTGCAAGGCCTGGCTTACGTCTGGCTCTTCATCAGCAACAAGCCGGTCTTCTTTCTCCACAACGTGAACCTGGCTGCCCAGCCGCTGCATCGCCTGGGCCAGCTCCAGCCCGGTGTAGCCCCCGCCCAAAACGATCAGCTTGTTGGGCCGGGTCTGTAAGTTCCAGAAATTCTGGTACGTGAGAAAAGGGGTGTCGGCCAGGCCGGGGATGGGCGGCACCAGCGGCGACTTGCCCGTGTTGATGATGATGGTTTCGGCTGCGACGGTACGGCCGTTGCTGGCCACGGTACGGTCACCCACCAGCGCCGCTTCGCCGTGGACGAGCTGTACCCCAGAAGATTCTAACCCGTCAGCCACCATTTGCGGCTTGATGCTCTGGCGCACCCGCGCCATGACAGCGGGAAAATCAACCTGGACCTCGGTCTGAATACCCAGCCTGGCGGCCCGCCGGGCAGCTGTGGCCGCGTGGGCCGAGGCCAGCAGGGTTTTAGAAGGGATGCAGCCGGTGTTGGTGCAGGTGCCGCCCCACTCTGCCCGCTCAAAGAGGACAACTTTACGGCCGTCTTCTGCCAATCGCTCCGCCAGAGGCACGCCCCCCTGCCCACTGCCGATGATGACAAAATCTGCCTTTTCCATGAGTTTACTCCGCAACCTGCTCTTCAAAGCCGCAAATCAGGCCATCTTCAAATTCAAAGATCACCTGGCGGCTGCGTGTTACATCAATCCCGGCCACACCGCCGATGTCATCGCGCACGGTTTTTTGCTCGATGGTAAACCGGCACAGTACGTCGCCCGCGCGGGAGGAGCAGGAGACGTTGGTAAATTCATAGGCTTCAACCGGCGCACCGGCTACCGAAACCAGGCCCATCGTCACATCGTTCTGGCGGGCTTCACACACCAGTTTCTGCGCCGTTTCCAGGTCGCGGTTGTTGAGGGCGTCCAGGTAGGCAACGGCCGTACCCGGATCTCCGTTGGCACAGCTGGCCACGCCAAATAATAACAGGCTCATAAATAGCAATAACAAAAACTTTTTCATTCTTTAAAACACCTCATATTTTCTCATTCACCAGCGCCATTTTGACCTCGGCAATGGCCTGGGTTACTTTGATGTCTCGTGGGCAGGCGTTGGTGCAGTTGTAGTTCGTGCGGCAGCGCCAGGCGCCATAACCATCGTTGAGCACGTTCAGCCGCCGCGCCCCCGCCTCGTCGCGGCTGTCGAAGATGAAGCGGTGGGCCTGCACAATAGCCGCCGGACCGACGTAACGGCCGTTCCCCCAGAAAATTGGGCACGAGGTGGTGCAGGCGGCGCATAAAATGCACTTCGTAGTGTCGTCAAACCGGGCCCGCTGTTCGGGTGATTGCAGGCGTTCACGGCCGTTTTCCGGCGGGGGCGAATTGTTGATGAAGTGGGGCATCACCTGCCGGTTGTGCGCGTAAAACGTCGTCATGTCCACTACCAGATCCTTAATGACCGGGAGTCCAGCAATGGGTTCAATCTGCAAGTCGATTTCGCTGCTGCCCTTGTTGGTGATATGCAAGATTACCGTGGCGCAGGCCAGGCGGTTACGGCCGTTGATGCGCATGGCATCGGAACCACATACGCCGTGGCCACAGGAGCGGCGCAGCGTCAGCGTGCCGTCGTGCTCCCACTTCACACGATGCAGAACATCTAAAACTGAATCGGAAGACTTAACATTTTCTACCGTGTATTCGCCCCACCAGGGAACGGTGTCTTGTTCCGGGTTGAAGCGGCGAATACGGAGGTTGGCTCTCACGCACCGTCCTCCTCGCGCACGGGCAGCAGCATCACGGGGATGCTGACGTTTTGCAGCACATTTTGGGCCACGCTGCCATGCAGGAGCTTGCTGAGACCGGAACGGCCGTGTGTGGCCATAGCAATCAGGTCAACCGCTTCCTCGTTAACGTACTCTACAATCTCATCGGCCGGATCATCGCCAAAACGCACCTCGATGAAGGCATCGTACCCGGCGTGGCGCAGCGGCCACAGCACGTTGTCGTGCAGTTCGTCCGCCAGGGCATCCTTCAAACCGTCCTCGGCCTGGTCTTCCGTCACGTGGTGTTCCGGCGACCCCGCCTCGATGGCTGGCTCGGTGGCCCGGGGCGGCTGGGTCAGCAGCATGTTCATGCCAAAGCCGGTCACGGTGCCCGGTGTAGCGGCATAGTCGTAGGTGGTAGCCTGCGGCGGTGGGGGCAGCAGGGAGACAGGTGGTTTGCCCACACGCAGTACCACCAGTTCATTCTCCTGCGCTGGCCAGAATCGCACCACGTAGGGAATAATCTGCTGGCTAAATGCACTTCCATCCAACGGAACCAGAAGCTTGTTCTTTTTCATCTTTAATTTCTCCTTCTAAAACTGTTCCAAAAAGCGTTTTGCGTCGTATTCCCACTCACGGGTTTGAATGTCAATATCGGTGCCGCCCTCGACGGGTTCGGCCTCAACCCGCACAAAACCACCACCGCCACTAAATTCAATAGCGCGCGGCCCCTGGGGAATGACGCTTAGGCCAGTGCCCTTTGGGCCAAAAAAAGCCGTGGCCCGGGCCAGCACTTCTTGCGGACTTTGTTTGGTTTGGGTTCCTAGTCTTAACATTGCCTTTTATCCTTTGCCGTGCCCTGAAACGGGCTTGCTCTCGCTGTACCACCGCCAGCGGGCACAGTCAACCACTTTCAACGTACCGGAACTGTCTGGTTATTTTCAATCTACCAAAGGCACAAAATAAGATACGCGATACGATATAGATGGGTAGAAAAGCGGGCGGGGGAAATCTATCCTTATCTATGTCTGGCGTTATACAGCTATCTATAGAACCTTTGGTGCTAGTTCATAAACTGAACTCAGCAATTGATAAATGAACGAAACCATCATCGGCAGGCCGTAAACCATGCCACTGAACCAGGATATTAAACAAGGCCATTGTGTATCCAACCCGGCTCTTAAAATAGTCCCAAACACGATGCCCCACTTTCTTGAAATGACACACAACGGTCAACATCGACAAGACAGTTTCAATCATCATGCGGTCATTCCAGGTGCCTTTGGCGCACACCTTCAAATTGGGCGGATGCCAGCCCGATTTGGCAAAATGGGGGTCGGCAAAGACCAACATGTCTTCAGCGACTGCCTCGACCAGGTGCTGAAAAGCACTGCCGTCGTAAACGTTGGCTGTGTCCACATCCCAACCAACAACTAAGCCGAGATGATTCAACAGCAAACAGAGCTTTCCACCGACAATCCAGCGCTGGTTGGAGAGGCCTTTCTTACCAATCTGCTTAGAACTTCGTCCTTGGCGACGAGGATGAATCAGTTCGATGCCGTAACTATCAATGACGCCAATCAGACTGGGGTCAGCCATAAAGCAGTCAACCCAGTGGCGATGGGAATTGAACAAACGAAACAAGCGCGTGCGATGCGGCAGCTGAGGAAAGAAATGCAGCCAGTTGTTTATCAACCAGCGATAAAAGGCTCGATTGCCACGCCCTTTAAGAGCAAAGAGCAAGGCAAGGGTGACTACTTCACTGGGAAAAAGCGTTGCTTGGGAATGTTTGGTCGCATTAAGCATCTTGTCATCCACTTGGCAGAACAATTCGATGATAAAATCTTCGATAGGCATTGGATTCTCCTTTCTGGTTTTGGTTTGTTACCCTCAGAATAGGAGAATCCGGTGCTCAACTCAAACTAGCACCATTAGTTATAGAGGCCCAGGCTGATTTTTGCTACGTTGTCTGCATAATCGGTTAATGGAATGTGAGGTGATAAGGGATGTTTGGTCTAGACAAAGAAAGCCCGGCCATATTTAGAGACCGGGCTGATGCCGGGCAGCAGCTGGCCGAGGCGCTGGCCGAATATGAGGATCGTGCCGATGTAGTGGTGCTCGGTTTGCCGCGTGGGGGCGTGCCCGTGGCGTATGAGGTTGCCAGGGCGCTGGATGCGCCGCTGGACGTGTTTATCGTGCGCAAGTTGGGGGTTCCTGGCCACGAAGAGCTGGCTATGGGCGCTATCGCCTCTGGCGGTGTACGGGTGATCAACCAGGACGTCACGCGCGAGCTGGGGCTGGCGCAAGAAGCAATTGAGGCGGTTGCCCGCAAGGAGGGTCAGGAGTTGGCCCGGCGTGAAGAAGCGTTTCGCAACGGCCGTTCCGGCATCAACTTGCACGGTAAGGTCGCCATTTTGGTGGATGATGGCATTGCTACGGGTGCCAGTATGCGTGCGGCCGTTAAGGGGCTGCGGCAGCACAATCCGGCCAAAATCATCGTCGCTGCCCCGGTGGCTTCGGCGGAGGCGTGCCGGAATTTTGAAGCGCTGGTGGATGAAGTGGTGTGTTTGCAGCAGCCACGGCCGTTTTTGGGCGTCGGCGCCTGGTTTGAATCCTTTGCGCAAACAACCAATGACGAAGTGCGCGCCCTGCTCGAAAAAGCCACCGCTTTCGGAGAACCTGTCGCCTGATTTATCTGGGTCTTCAGGAATTCAGGGGGTTACCAATCCGTGAGGCGTGAAACGTGAAACGTGACCAGAGAGATATCCACGTTTCACGCTTCACGTTTCACGCCAAACCCCACGAAATCCCAAAGAGCCATTTCTGATCTGAGGAGAAACCAATGACCCAACATGGCAAAGGAACAGAAGTAATCACGATTCAAGCTGGGGACGTGATGTTGGAAGGCAACCTGAGTGTGCCCGACGGTGCCCAGGGCATTGTGGTGTTTGTCCACGGCAGCGGCAGCAGCCGTTTCAGCCCGCGCAACCAGTTTGTGGCCGACCAGCTGCACCGCGGCGGCCTGGCTACCGTGCTGTTTGATCTGCTCACCGCTGAAGAAGATGCCATCGACCGGCGCACGCGCGAGCTGCGCTTCGACATCGATTTGCTGGCCGACAGAGTAGTGGGTGCTACCGACTGGCTGCTGCAGCAGCCGTTTGCCGCCGAGCGCAGCATTGGTTATTTTGGCTCCAGCACCGGTGCGGCGGCGGCCCTCATTGCCAGCACCCGGCGGCCCAAGGTGGCCGAAGCCATCGTTTCCCGTGGTGGACGGCCCGATCTGGCCGGACCAGCGCTGCCAGAGGTGCAGGCGCCCACGCTGCTGATTGTGGGCGGGCACGATGAGCCGGTGATCCAGATGAATCGTCAAGCCATGCAGCAGATTCCCAGCGAAGCTTCCCTGGAAATAGTGCCTGGCGCAAGCCATCTTTTTGAAGAACCGGGCACGCTGGAAAAAGCCGCCCACCTGGCGCGCGACTGGTTCCGACAGTACCTCAATTAACGGAAAACGATTTCCCCGGAAACTTGTAGACAGATAACTCGACCGCAGTTTCCGGGGAAATAGAAGGAGACCCGATGCAACGAGACGAGTTTCTGAAAAAAGTGCAGGATTACAGCGGCCTGGACAGTGAGGCCGAGGCCCTGCAAATGACCGAGATATTTTTGGCTACGCTAGGTGAATGGGTTTACCGGACCGAGGCCAATAAGCTGTCGGCGCAGCTGCCTGCTGAATTCCAGGACTTTATGTTCAAGCAGCAAGATCCCGAGCAGGTGAGGGGGCAGACGGTGCATCTGCCGCTGGAGGAATTTTACAACCGCATCAAGAGCCGGGCCGATGTTCGATTTAAAGAGGCGGAGGACAGAGCCAGGGCTACGGCCCGAGTGTTGGCAGAAGCTGTTTCGCCCGGCGCCCTGGAACCTGTTCTGCAAGAGCTGCCCGAGGATTTTCGCCAGCTGTTTACGGCCGTATCCTCCTGACCACTTACGGCAAGATTGGATCACTCTCGGAAGAGTGGCCCAATCTAAGGATGAACCATGTCTACAGCCACACCAACCGCAAAAAGAGACGTCAGCAACACCGCCATCGCCGCTGAGCTGGACCAGATTGCCGACCTGCTGGCGGCGCAAGATGCCAACCAGTTTCGGGTACAGGCCTACCGCGATGCCGCCGGGACGGTGCGGTCCGCGGAGACCTCGCTGGCGCAGCTGGTGGCGGAGAAGGGCGAAAAGGCGCTGCGGGAACTGCCGCACATTGGCCGGGGCATTGCCCGCATCATCACCTCGATTGTGGAGACGGGAAATTCGGCCGTTTTAACCCGGCTGCAAGGCGAAGCCGCTCCCGGTGAGATTTTCACCCAGGTGCCCGGCATCGGTCCTGAGCTGGCGCAGCGTATTGCCGAGGAGCTGGGCATCGCCACCCTGGAGGAGTTGGAAGTAGCGGCGCACAACGGCCGTCTCCAACAGCTGCCAGGCTTTGGTCACACGCGAGTGCGCAACATTCGCGTCAGCCTGGCGGGCCTGCTTAACCAGTCGGCCCGGCGGCGCGCCTACGAAAAGGCCCAGGACCAGCCCCAGCCAGACGTGGCCACGCTGCTGGTCGTGGACGAGGCTTACCGCAAGCAGGCCGAGGCGGGTGAGCTGCGCCGCATTGCTCCCAAGCGCTTTAATCCCGATGGCAAGGCGTGGCTGCCCATCATGCACGCAGAGCAAGATGGCTGGGAGTTTACGGCGCTCTTTTCCAACACGGCGCGGGCCCATGAGCTGGGCAAAACCGATGATTGGGTGGTGCTGTATTATTCGTGGGATGGGCAGGAGGACCAGGCAACGGCCGTTACCGAAACGCGTGGTCCCCTGACCGGTAAACGCGTCATTCGCGGCCGCGAACGCGAAAGCCAGCGATATTACGAGCAGGAGAAACAAGCAAGCTAAGAAAAACGCCCTGTTTCCTTTATATCTAGCTGTATGCCCTCTTTCTATGTAGCGATATATATCTGCCCCCCGCAAACCGCGCTAGAGTGAGGGTTGATTATCAATACGTTGTGCCCTCTCTGTTCGAAGGAGTTTCCCCATGCGTACAGAAATCCGAAAAAATAAGTGATGACAACACAGCTTTGGCCCCTGGTGGTGTATGGAACGGCCGTCATCGTCCTCGTCGCGGCCATGATCGGCCTGTCTTACGCGCTGGGCGAGCGGCACAAGGCCCGCGGCCGTAACGAGCCGTACGAATCTGGCATTGAATCGACCGGCACGGCGCGGCTGCGCCTGTCGGCCAACTTTTACCTGGTGGCCATGTTTTTTGTCATCTTCGACCTGGAGGCGGTGTTTATCGTCGCCTGGGCTATTGGGCTGATGGAGCTGGGCTGGGCGGGTTACATCGAAATCGCCATTTTTATCGGCGTGCTGCTGGCGTCGCTGGTCTATTTGTGGCGTCTGGGCGCGCTCGATTGGGCGCCACAAACCGGCCGACGCCGCGAACGCGTGACGGAGGACACGGCATGAACAAAAATCCACAGATTGCACAGATGACACAGATTTTTTCTCTTCGCCTCCGCGTCTCTGGCTTAAGTTATGTGAAGGAGACTCCGTAAGCGCAGGTCCAATACCATGAATGAAAATCAGCAGATTGGCGCAACTTGCGCTTGCAGATTTACCAGATTTTAATCCGCGTTCATCTGTGTTTATCTGTGTCCCATTTTTCAGAAGGAGGAAGTCTAGATGCGATGGTGGCTAAGCAAGCCGGAAACCGAAGAACCGCAGGCGCATGAAGGTTCAGACGGGGCGCTGCAGGAGATTTACGGCCGTATCCTGGCCCTCACCCGCGTGCAAGATTTACTCGCCTGGGGCCGCCGCAACTCCATGTGGCCCTTCAACTTTGGCCTCTCCTGCTGCTATGTAGAGATGGCCACCAGCATCACCAGCAAGTACGACATTGCCCGCTTTGGCGCCGAGGTGATTCGCGGCACGCCCCGCGAAGCGGACGTCATGGTCATCGCCGGGACCGTGTTCATGAAAATGGCCCCAGTCATTCAGCGGCTGTACGACCAGATGATGGCCCCGCGCTGGGTCATCTCCATGGGCTCCTGCGCCAACTCCGGCGGCATGTACGATATTTACAGCGTGGTTCAGGGTGTGGACAAATTTTTGCCGGTGGACCTGTATGTGCCCGGCTGCCCGCCCCGGCCCGATGCTTTTTTAGAAGGTGTAACCCTGCTGGCTGAAGCGGTAGGTAATGAGAAACGGCCGCTTTCCTGGACGCTCGGTCCGCAGGGTGTCATCAAGGGCAAGCTGCCTTCTTTGCGAGACCAAAAGCGCGACTTACGCCAGCAGATGACCACCTTACGCCCCCCGGACCAGATCTAATGAACGATTTTCTGCCCCAACTGCAGCGGCAGTTTCCCAACGGCGCCATCGTGGCCCAGCAGCACACCAGGGACGATATCCCGACGGTGTGGCTCAACCGCGCCTCGCTGGTGCCCGTGCTGCGCTATCTGCAAGAGGAGCTGTCGTTTGGCATGCTGTATGATTTAACGGCCGTCGACGAGCGCGACCGCGCCCACCGCGATAACCAGCCGCCCAGCGACTTTACCGTCGTGTACCAGCTGCTCTCCTTTGAGCGCAACCACGACGTGCGGCTGAAAGTGGCCCTGGCCAGCGACGATCTTACTGTGCCTACCATCACCCACCTCTGGCCCAACGCCAACTGGTACGAGCGGGAAGTGTGGGACATGTTTGGCATCACGTTTGACGGCCATCCCCACCTGGCGCGCCTTTTGCTGCCGCCCACCTGGCAGGGGCACGCCCTGCGCAAAGAGCATCCCGCCCGCGCCACGGAGATGCCGCCTTTCCAGCTGCCGCCAGAAAAACAGGACCGCGAAATGGACGCTCTGGAATTTGATCCCGAAGCGTGGGGTTTGCAGCGCAGCCACGAGGATACCGACTTCATGTTCCTCAACCTGGGGCCGCAGCATCCCGGCACGCACGGCGTGCTGCGCATCGTCTTGCAGCTGGACGGCGAAGAGATCATCGACGCCGTGCCCGACATTGGCTTCCACCACCGCGGCGCAGAAAAGATGGGCGAGCGGCAGACGTGGCACACCTACATTCCATACACCGACCGGGTCGATTACCTGGGCGGGGTCATGAACAATTTTCCCTACGTCATGGCCGTGGAAAAGCTGGCGGGCATCCAGGTGCCCGAGCGGGCCCAGGTGATCCGCGTCATGCTGGCCGAGCTGTACCGCATCGCCAGCCACCTGGTGTGGTACGGCACCTTTGCCCAGGATGTGGGGCAGCTGTCGCCGGTGTTTTATATGTTTACCGACCGGGAACGCATTTTAGGAATCAGCGAGGCGATCACCGGCGGGCGGATGCATCCCGGCTGGTTCCGCATCGGTGGGGTGGCCCAGGATTTGCCCAACGGCTGGGACGGGCTGATTCGCGATTTTGTCGATTATCTCCCGGCGAGGCTGGACCAGTACGACAAGCTAGTGATGCAGAACGGCATCTTCAAGGGGCGCACCCAAGGGGTTGGGGCGTACTCGCGGGAGGAAGCCATTGCCTGGGGCGTGACCGGGCCGGGCTTGCGGGCCTGCGGCTTTGAGTGGGATTGGCGCAAGCAACGGCCGTATTCCGCCTACGACCAGTTTGAATTTGAGGTGCCAACGGCCGTTCACGGTGACTGCTACGACCGGGCCGTGGTGCGCGTGGCCGAGATGCGCCAGAGCCTGCGCATCATCCGCCAGTGCCTGGACAACATGCCCGCCGGTCACTTTAAGTCTGACCATCCCCAGGCCACGCCGCCACGCAAAGAGAAAACGATGGTGGACATTGAAACACTCATCAACCACTTTCTCAACGTTAGCTGGGGGCCGGTCATCCCGCCCGGCGAGGCGTTTGTGGCTGTGGAAGGCACCAAAGGCAGCAATGGTTACTACCTGGTCAGCGACGGCGGCACAGAATCGTACCGCACCCGCATCCGGGCGCCGTCCTTTACCCACATTCAGATGGTGCCCTACATCAGCCGCGACCACACCATCCCGGACCTGCTGGCCATTTTGGGCGCCGTGGATTTTGTGCTGGCTGAAGTGGATCGATAAAAAAACTGGAGGAACTTATGGAACGCATCATTCACGTTTTAGAGATTGACACCAACCCGCGCCAGGTGTTTCTGGCCCTGACGCTGCCCGACAAGCTCAGGCAGTGGTGGACCACCCAGGTGGAGACAGACACAACCAACGCTGTGCTGCGCTTCCGCTTTCATGAAGATTTTAACCCCAACATGCGCATCGAGGAGCAGCAGCAAGATAAGGAAGTGAGCTGGCACTGCGTCGGCGGCCACGATAACTGGCACGAAAGCACCCTTGCCTTTGGCTTGCAGGGCGACGACCAGTCGACAATGGTGATCTTTGCGCAAGATTTTGCCGAGGAATTGGACGAGGTGGTGTACGGCCGTTACAACTTCAACTGGGGTTATTACCTGGACAGCCTGCGCCTGTTTTGCGAAACCGGCCGCGGCAAACCGTTCCAATCCGCCTGATTGCCATGCTGAGCCGCGAAGAAAGACAGGAAATCAAGGCCGAAATAGCCCACTATCCGTATAAACGCGCCGCCTGCATCGAGGCGTTGAAAATCCTGCAGCGCCACCGCCGCTGGATTTCCGACGAGAGCCTGCGCGATCTGGCGCCGCTGTTGGACATGTCGGTGCATGAGCTGGACAACGTGGCCACGTTCTACAACCTCATCTTTCGCCAGCCGGTGGGTGAACACGTCATTTTGCTGTGCGACAGCGTCAGCTGCTGGATCATGGGCTACGAGCGGATTCAGCAGCGCCTGCGTGAAGAGCTGGGCATTGAAATGGGGCAGACAACGGCCGACGGCCGTTTCACCCTCCTGCCCATGGTCTGCCTGGGAGACTGTGACCACGCCCCGGCTTTGATGGTTGACGAAGATTTGCACCACGACCTGGATGCCGAAAAAGTCACGCGCCTCCTGGGTGATTATGAATAGGGCCATCGTGCCGTATACCCTTTTAATTCGCGTCCTGGTAATTACGGCCGTTGGGTGGGCCGCAGCTATTACGGTAAGCATCATGAGCTCGCCTGCCGTCATGACGGTTACGGAAGCGGCTGGCAGTGAACAGCCCGCTGAGCCCGTGGCTATTGGCTGGTTTGCGTATGCCGGATTTTACGGCACATTGCTGCTGTTGTTGTGGACGGCATTATTTGTGGTGGCTGCCTGGGCGGCCTGGACGGGACGCACGGCCGTTCTCGCCCTCATTGCCATCCCGGCGCTTATCTTTTCCTGGCTGACACTTTTTTCTATTGGTGGCGGTTATATACCCGCGACGCTCGCCTTGCTGGCGGCTTTGATCCTGAGTGTGTTACAAAAACGGAGAATAGCCTGACACGATGGAAACACCCTTAACCCAGAACATTCGGCCAGACAGGACGCATTTGGATTTGCCTGCGTATGAACAGGTGGGGGGATATACGGCCGTACGCCGCGCCTTCCAAATGCCCCCCGGTGATGTCACCAACCTGGTCAAAGAGGCCAACCTCAAGGGCCGGGGCGGTGCGGGTTTCAACACTGGGCAGAAGTGGAGCTTTGTGCCCATGGGCGAGGATGCGCCCACGCCCAAGTACCTCATCTGCAACGCCGACGAGATGGAGCCGGGCACCTTCAAAGATCGCCTGCTCATGGAAGGCGATCCGCACCAGCTCATCGAGGGCATGATCATCAGCGCCTACGCCATCCAGGCCAGCGAGGCCATCATCTTTTTACGCTGGGCCTACAAGACCTCAGAGAAAAATCTGCGTCGAGCTATTGCCGAAGCATACGACGGCGGTTACCTGGGACAGAACATTCTCGGCAGCGGCTACGGGCTGGAAATGCAGCTGCACGTCAGCGCCGGGCGCTACATGTGCGGCGAAGAAACGGGCCTGATCAACAGTCTGGAAGGCAAGCGAGCCATCCCCCGCGCCAAGCCGCCCTATCCGCAGGTCAGCGGACTGTGGGGCAAACCGACCATCGTCAACAACGTGGAGACGCTGTGCAACGTGCCGCACATCCTCAAAAATGGGGCCGACTGGTTCAAATCGCTGAGCCGAACCGACGAGGGCGGCACCAAGCTGTACGGCGCCAGCGGCAAAGTGAAAAATCCCGGCCTGTGGGAGCTTCCCCTGGGCACCACCCTGGGCGAACTGCTGCACGAGCACGCGGGCGGCATGATGGACGGCCTCACTTTTCGCGGCGCACTGCCCGGCGGCGCCTCCACCGACTTCCTGGTGGCTGAACACCTGGACGTGGCGCTGGATTTTGACTCAGTCACCAAGGCGGGCAGCCGCCTGGGCACGGGCACCATCATCGTGCTGGATGACCAGACCTGCCCGGTGGGCATGGTGCAGAACCTGGAGAAATTTTTCGCGCAGGAGTCGTGCGGCTGGTGCACCCCCTGCCGCGAAGGGCTGCCCTGGGCTTCGCGGGTGCTGCAAGCCATCGAGCAGGGTGAGGGCCTGATGCGCGATCTGGATTTGCTGGCGCAGCAGTGCGAGCTGCTGGGACCGGGCCACACCTTCTGCGCCCTGGCCCCCGGCGCCGTTGAACCGCTGCAAAGCGCCCTGAAATATTTTCGCGACGATTTTGAACAGCATATTTTAGAGAAGCGATGTCCGTACCGGTGAGTGAAGGGAATTGGACACAGATGCACACAGATTTTCGCAGATTTCTTGCTCTTTATCTGTGTTTATCTGTGTGAATCTGTGTCCCATTTTTAAGGAAGATAAATGGCTACGATTTTCATTGATGGCAAGCAGTACGACGTGAACGAGCAGGAAAACCTGTTGCATGTCTGCCTGTCGGCGGGGCTGGATTTGCCGTATTTTTGCTGGCATCCGGCGCTGGGGTCGGTGGGGGCCTGCCGCCAGTGTGCCGTGGTGCAGTACAAGGACGAAAACGACACGAAGGGTAAGCTGGTGATGGCCTGCATGGCGCCCGCCAGCGACGGTACGCGCATTGCCCTGGCTGATCCGCAAGCGGCCGTTTTCCGGGCAAGCGTTATCGAGTGGCTCATGATCAACCATCCGCACGACTGCCCCATTTGCGATGAGGGCGGCGAGTGCCATCTACAGGACATGACGGTGATGACCGGGCACAACTACCGGCGGCACCGCTTCAAGAAGCGCACCTATCACAACCAATATTTGGGGCCGCTGGTGAACCACGAGATGAACCGCTGCATCCAGTGCTACCGCTGCGTGCGCTTCTACCGCGACTACGCGGGCGGCGACGACCTGGACGTCTTTGGCGCGCACGACGACGTTTATTTTGGCCGCAGCGAAGACGGCGTGCTGGAAAGCCCGTTCAGCGGCAACCTGGTGGAGGTGTGCCCCACCGGCGTGTTTACGGACAAGACGCTGAAGCAGCATTACACGCGTAAGTGGGATTTGCAGACCGCGCCGTCGGTGTGCACGCTGTGCAGCCTGGGCTGCAACACCAGCCCCGGCGAGCGCTACGGCACGCTGCGCCGCATTCGCAACCGGTACAACCACGCGGTCAACGGCTACTTCTTGTGCGATCGCGGCCGTTACGGCTACGAATTTGTCAACAGCCAGAAGCGTATTCGCCAGCCGCTGCTGCGGGATGAGGCGACGGGCGAGCTAACGGCCGTTTCCCCCCAAACCGCCCTCGATAAATTGCAGGAATTAACGGCCGTACCCCAAACCGTCATCGGCATCGGCTCGCCCCGCGCCTCGCTGGAGGCCAACTTTGCCCTGCGCCAGCTGGTGGGGGCAGAGCGGTTTTACAGCGGCGTGCCCACGCGTGAGGCAGAGTTGGTGGATACGGCCGTATCCATCCTGAGAAACGGCCCGGCGCGTTCGGCTTCCCTGCACGATGCCGAACAGGCCGACGCTGTGCTGATTCTGGGCGAAGATGTGACCAATACCGCGCCGCGCCTGGCCCTGGCGCTGCGGCAGGCGGCGCACAACCAGCCCCGCGCCCAGGCTCAAAAACTGGACATTCCTTTGTGGAACGATGCGGCCGTTCGCGAACTGATTCAGGACGAGCACGGCCCGTTTTTCAGCGCTACCACGGCCGCCACCGATCTGGATGAACTGGCCAGCGCCACGTACCGCGCCGCGCCAGATGACCTGGCCCGGCTGGGTTTTGCCGTGGCCAACCTGCTGGATGGCAGTGCCCCAGCGGTAAACGGTTTGTCGGAAGAAATGCAGCAGTTGGCTAAAACGATTGCCGAGGGTTTGCGCGGGGCGGAACGGCCGCTCATCGTTAGCGGGACGAGTTGTGGGAGTACGGCCGTTTTGCAAGCAGCGGCCAACATCGCCTGGGCGCTGTCGAACCCGGAGCGGCCCGCCGGATTATCGCTGGTGCTGCCCGCGGCCAACAGCTTTGGCCTGAGCCTGCTGGGCGGCCAGCCGCTGCACGAGGCGGCGCAGGCGCTGCTGGATGGCCAGGCCGAAGCGGTCATCATCCTGGAAAACGACCTGACGCAGGAGACAACCCCTGCCTTTGCCCGCGCGCTGCACGACAGTGCGCCCACCGTCGTGGTGCTGGACGAACTGGAAACGGCCACCACCGCGGCGGCCGACCTGGTGCTCCCGGCGGCGACTTTTGCCGAGGGCGACGGCACGTTGGTGAACAACGAGGGGCGCGCCCAGCGCTTTTACCAGGTGTTTGTGCCGCCGCACGAGGCGTGGGAAAGCTGGCGCTGGCTGTCGCAGATGGGCGGGAAGCCAGGCTGGCTGTCGCTGGACGAAGTGTCGCAGGCGCTGGTGGAAGCCGAGCCACAATTTGCTCCAATTCTAGAGATCGCGCCCCCGGCCGATTTTCGCATTCACGGCGAGCGGATACCGCGCCAGCCGCACCGCTACAGCGGCCGTACCGCCATCAACGCCCATCACACCGTGCACGAACAGCCACCGCCGCTGGATCGCGACGCGCCGCTGGCCTTCTCGATGGAGGGTTACCAGGGGCAGCCGCCGCCGGAGCTGATCAGCCATTACTGGGCGCCGGGTTGGAATTCGGTGCAGGCGCTGAACAAGTTTCAGGACGAGGTAGGCGGCTTGCTGCGCGGGCAGGACGCCGCGGGCAACGGCCGTCGCCTCATCGAACCGGGTGGAGGGGAACGGCCCTCTTACTTCCAAAGCGTCCCCGATCCGTTCCAGGTGCAGGATGGACAATGGCTGTGTGTGCCGCTGTACCACATCTTTGGCTCCGAGCCGCGCAGCCGGGAGACACCGGGCATCGCGGAACTGGTGCCGGAAGCGTATGTGGCGGTGGGGGAAACGGCCGTTACCCAACTCAACCTGCAGGAAGGCCAACCCGTCCAGCTCACCCTGGGCGAAACCGTGCTGCACCTCCGTTGCCACATCATGCCGTCCCTGCCGGAGGGCGTCGTGGGCCTGCCGTCCGGTCTGCCTGGCATACCGGCTTTGCCGCTGCCCGCCTTTGTACAGTTAGAAAGGAGAACTGAGCATGAATAAACTCTCTGCGTTCTCCGCGTCTCCGCGGTTTAAGTGGTTATGAATACAACGATTCAACTACTCATTATTTTTGGCGTGCTGGTTGGCTCGCTGTCTGTGGCGGCGGGATTGATCTGGCTGGAGCGGCGGCTGCTGGCTCTGTGGCAGGATCGCTACGGGCCCAACCGCGTCGGGCCGTTTGGCCTGCTCCAGCCGCTGGCCGATGCCATCAAGCTGTTTGCCAAGGAGGATTGGATTCCGCCTTTTGCCGACAAGCCGGTGTTTGTCCTGGCCCCGGCGGTGGTCATGGCCACCACGCTGCTCTCTTTTGCCGTGGTGCCTTTCACGCCGCTCATCACCGTGGCGGATATGAACATTGGCCTGCTCTTTTTCCTGGCGATGTCGTCGCTGAGCGTCTACAGCGTCATGCTCGGCGGCTGGGCGTCGAACAACAAATATTCGCTGCTGGGCGGCCTGCGCGCCGCGGCCCAGATGTTGAGCTACGAGGTGTTCATGGGGCTGTCGCTGATGGGCGTAGTGCTGCTGGCCGGGTCGTTTAACCTGGGCGAGATTGTTGAGGCGCAGCGCGGGCTGTGGTTTTTTATTCCCCAGCTGCCCGGCCTGGTGCTGTTTATGATCGCCGGGCTGGCGGAAACGCACCGGCTGCCGTTTGACCTGCCGGAAGCGGAAAGCGAGCTGGTGGCGGGCTTCCACTCTGAGTATTCGGGGATGAAGTTTGGCATGTTTTTTGTGGGCGAGTACGTGGGCGTGACGCTCATCTCGGCCATGATTGTGACGCTCTTTTTTGGCGGCTGGCTGGGGCCGGTTTTGCCGCCGCTGGTCTGGTTTATTTTGAAGACCTTTGGCTTTATCAGCTTTTTTATTTTGATGCGCGCCGCGCTGCCGCGCCCGCGCTACGACCAGCTGATGGGCTACGCCTGGAAGCTGCTGCTGCCCCTGGCGCTGGTGAATTTGCTGGTGATGGGTGCGATTTTGTTGGCGATAAGGTGACTGGAGATTAGAGATTGGAGATTGGTTGAGGATGTTTGGACAGAGAAGATGGGAAAGATTGGCTCGAATTAGTCTGATTTTAGGCGTGGTGCTGCTGTTTTTGGTGGGCTGCCGGGATGGTGGGGGTGAAACGGCCGTAACCGAGAACGCCTACCCCAACGGCCGTCTCCTCGTCGAAACCAATTGGCTGGCGGAGCGGGTGGATGACCTGGACAATGTGCGCATCATCGATATGCGGCCCCCGGCGGCGTATGCCGAGGCCCATATTCCCGGGGCGGTCAACGTGCCGCTGGAAGCTATTTCCGCCAATAACATTCCGCTGGAGTTTGAGGAAACGGCCGTACAGGAAGCCTTAAACGCCGCCAGCCTGGAACCGGCGATGACGGCCGTACTCTACGACAACCTGGGCATGATGAGCGCGGCCCGTATGTTCTGGACGCTTGAGTACGTGGGCCACGACGATGTGCGCGTGCTGAACGGCGGCTGGAATGCCTGGCTGGCCGAAGATCGCCCAACAACCACCGAGGCGCCGCAGGTGGGCAGCAGCAGCTATCCTATCACCCTGGACAGCGACAAAATCGCCACGGCCGAAGAGATTCTGGGCAAGCTGGACGACCCGAACGTGACGCTGGTAGATGCTCGCTCGCCGCAGGAGTACACCGGTGAAGTGAGCTATGCGGAGCAGGCAGGGCACATCCCCGGCGCGGTGAACCTGGTGTGGCTCGATGCCCTAACCGGCGGCGATACGGTGTACACGACGGAAGATGACTGGAGCGCGCAGCTGCGCGACGCTGACGTGGAACGCTTCCGATCCGCCGAGGCCATTCAAACCTTGCTGGATGAACGCGGCATCAATCCCGATGAGGAAATTATCACCTACTGCCAGACGTTTTGGCGTGGGGCGCACCTCTATTTTTTGCTGCGCCTGATGGGGTATGAAAATGTGCGCGGCTACGATGGCTCCTGGGCAGAGTGGGGCAACGACCCCAGCCTGCCCGTGGTTACCGGCACAGAGCCAGGCGAAGTGACAACAAATGAATCAGGGTCTTTAGGAATTCAGGGAGTTTACAATCCATGATGCGTGAAACGTGAAACGTGACCAGAGAGACATCACGTTTCACGCTTTACGTTTCACGCCAAATCCCAGGAAATCCCAAAGAGCCATGAATCAAGTAGGTAAATTATGTTAAGTATTTTGCGATCAATTTGGGAAGTGTTGAAGCATACCTTCGCCAAACGAGAGACGATCCAGTACCCGGAGGAGAAGGCGTACCTGGCGCCGCGCTATCGGGGTCGGATTATTTTGTCGCGCGACCCGGACGGCGAGGAGCGCTGCGTGGCCTGTTACCTGTGCGCGGTGGCCTGCCCGGTGGACTGTATTGCTTTGCAGGCTACGGAGGATGAAAACGGCCGTCGCTACCCCGACTTCTTTCGCATCAACTTCTCGCGCTGCATCTTTTGCGGCTACTGCGAAGAAGCGTGCCCCACCTACGCCATCCAGCTCACGCCCGATTTTGAGATGAGCGAGTACCAGCGGCCAAACATGGTCTACGAAAAAGAAGATTTGCTCATCGACGGTACGGGCAAGTACCACGACTACAACTTTTACCGCGTCGCGGGCCTGGCCATCGGCGGCAAGGAAAAGGGCGAAGCAATTAACGAAGACCCGCCTGTGAATGTGCGGAGTTTATTGCCATGACAACACTCTTCTACCTCGCCGCGGCCGTGGCGCTGATTGCTACGGTGATGGTGATAACGCGGCTGAATGCGGTGCATGCGCTGCTGTACATGATTGTCTCTTTGCTGGCGCTGGCGCTGGTGTTTTATGCGCTGGGGGCGCCGTTTGTGGCGGCGCTGGAGGTGATTATTTACGCCGGGGCGATTATGGTCTTGTTTGTGTTTGTGGTGATGATGCTCAATCTGGGGGCGCAAACGGCCGCTCAAGAAGCCCTCTGGCTCAGCCCACGCGCCTGGTGGGGACCGGCCCTGCTGGCGCTTTTGCTGGTGGGGTTTCTGGCGTATGCGCTGTGGGGTGACGGCCGTTCTCTCACAACGGCCGTTGTCCCCCCAAAACAGGTCAGCCTGGCGCTCTTCGGCCCTTACCTCATTGGCGTAGAGCTGGCCTCCTTTTTGCTGTTGGCCGGGCTGGTAGGGGCGCATCATTTGGGCAGACGGTGATGGATGAAGCGTGAAACGTGAAACGTGAGCGGAAAAGCATTACGTTTCACGTTTCACGTTTCACGTGGTGTAACTATGGCAGAAATTCCCATGGAACACGGCCTGATTCTCGCCGGGATGTTGTTTGTCCTGGGGATGATTGGCGTGATTGTGCGGCGGAACATCTTTTTTATTTTGCTGTCGATTGAAATTATGCTCAACGCGGCCGGGCTGGCCTTTGTGGTGGCCGGGGCGCGCTGGGGGCAGGCGGACGGGCAGGTGATGTTCATCTTTATCCTGGCCATGGCCGCCGCTGAAGTGTCCATCGGGCTGGCGCTGATTTTGCAGCTCTACAGCCGTTTTAAGACGGTGGATGTGGATGCCGCGAGTGAGTTGAGAGGGTAATCGGTGAACGGTAATCGGTGGTCGGTAAACGGTTTACTGATTACCGATAACCGATTACGGATTACGGAAAAGCATGAGTGAGATTGAACTTCTGGTAATAAGTCCGCTGTTGGTGTTGGCGGGGGCGGTGGTGGTGGTGATGCTGGTGGCCGCTTTTGTGCGGCGGTCGGTGGTGACGGCCGTTCTTACCCTCGTCGGCCTGGTGGCGGCATTTGCCATGCTGTTCCTGGTCTGGTCAGAAGTGCCGCGCCAGGTGACGCCGCTGCTGGTGATGGACGGCTATGCCATTTTTTACCTAGGCCTGCTGCTGGCCACTGCGTTTGTGGTGGTGGTGCAGGGCTACGGCTACTGGCGCGCCTGGAGCGGCGATTCCCATGCTTTTTACATTCTGCTGCTGCTGGCGACGCTGGGCACGGCCGTACTCGTCACCAGCAGCCACTTTGCCAGCTTCTTCCTTGGGCTGGAGCTGCTCAGCATCTCCCTGTACGGGCTGATTGCCTACACACGCCAGTCCAAAGAGCGGGTGGAGGCTGGTCTGAAGTATCTCATCCTGGCAGGCACGACTTCCGCCTTTTTGCTCTTTGGCATGGCACTGATTTATGCCGAGCTGGGCACCATGCAGCTGGCCGAAATTGGCGCGGAAATTTCGGCCGTGCCGCGTAATCTCATTTTCATTTTTGGCATCGGGCTGCTGCTGGTGGGCATTGCCTTTAAGCTGGCGCTGGTGCCGTTCCATTTGTGGACACCAGACGTGTACCAGGGTGCGCCCGCGCCGGTGACTGGGTTTGTGGCGACTGTGTCTAAGGGCGGCATGTTTGTGCTGCTGCTGCGCTACTTTGGCGAATGGGAGCTGTTGGATGACGGCCGTATCACCGGCGGCTTTACGATCATTGCCATCGCCTCGATGCTGGTGGGCAACCTCCTGGCTGTGAGGCAAGACAACGTCAAGCGCATCCTGGCTTACTCCTCTATTGCCCACCTGGGTTATCTGCTCATTCCTTTCATCGCCTTCAACGAGCAAACGATGCAGGCGGCGGCTTTTTACCTGGTGGCTTATTTTGTCACCACGTTGTGTGCTTTTGGTGTGGTGGCTTTGCTCTCGCGTCCGGAGGAGGAGCGGGAGGCGTTGAGCGACTATGCCGGGTTGTTTTGGCAACGGCCGTACCTCTCCACAGTGTTTATGCTGGCGCTGCTGTCGTTGGCCGGGCTGCCGCCGCTGGCCGGGTTGGTAGGCAAGATTTACCTGGCACTGGCGGGCATCGAGTCGGGGTTGTGGCTGCTGCTGGTGGTGCTGGTGCTGGCCAGCCTGATTGGCGTTTATTACTACACCCGCATCATTTTGGTGATGGTACGGCGGGTGGAAGGTGAAGGGGAAGGAACGGCCGTTACCGCCACGCTGTCCTCCCCGGCTGGTGTTGTGCTGGTGCTTTTGGCCCTGTTGCTGGTGGTTTTGGGTCTGTATCCTTCGCCGTTGATTGAGCTGATTACGGCCATCATCCCCGGCCTCACCTGATCCGGCAGCCTAACTTTAAGCTCCTTTACGTTTGCCTTCCATCATCAAGTAGAGAAGCAGCATTCCCGCCAACACGATGATTACGCTCACAAAATACCAGTTGCCCAGCCCGTTCGCAAAATCGGACCTTTGCACGACGGCTGCAATGACCACGAGTACATGCCACAGCCCGATGCTTTGCAGCCCCACTTTCCAGGCGCTCCAGCGCACATCCCGCGCAATAACGATGCCCCCGACACCCAAAAGGGCAAACCAGCCGCTCATGATCCGGGCCGTGAGCGGACTTAACGTCCACGGCCAGAGCTCAATCAGCCAGGTTGGCCTGGCAAAACCGCCCAGGGCAAAAAGCAGGAGGATGATGCCCAGGAGAAGGAGCGACCAGCGCGCCACCCTGGGGACGATGACATCACCTTCCTCTGGTGTCCCGTGGTCAGCCGAACGGTTTAGCAGCCAGACCAGCGGAACCAGGAAAGGGGTAACCACATAAAGGCCCAGCCACAAAATGAAGGGAAAGTGATTCGGTTCGAACACGTTCCAGTGCAGGATGGTGGCCAGCATCATGGCTATGGTGAAGGTGGTTACCGGTAAAAAGCCGGGCGCTACCCGGTGCCAGCGCTTGCCGAAGATGGCGTTAACAAAGAGCCACGCTCCACCGATATAGCCTGCGCCCATAAACATAGCCGTCATGGGTGGATTAATGGCCCAGGCAAAGCGCTCGCCCGATTCTTGGGGGAAAAAGTAGAGGATGAGAAAGGCCAGGATCAGGAAAGGTACCACAACCCCAGCGACGATCCGGGTGAACGGCCGTATCTTATCTTCATGGATTTGCTTAGACATAAAAGGTTGTTTTCCTCATTCTAATTTGCGCACCTATATCTTTGTTAACAAAAATAATGTCAGAGTCAAGTAGGGAACGGAAAAAGGTGAACACGAGTGAATTTCCTGTCCCTGTGCCGAATTTCAGGGCCAGTTCATGCCCCTGACCAACCAGACTTTTGCCCTGGCGGGTTGACGGAAGGGGGGGAGGGGATGTTATAGTAAAAGGCAGGAGCACCCACATTTACATCTGTTGAAATGAGAATTCGCTTTTGCTCCTGAGATTAATTCTCGCTAGGCAAATGGGAGGTATCCCATCCAGCATATCAAAAGGTTGCTTGTATTCGTACTACTCGTTGCCGCCTTCTTTGCAGTCGGACATACCATCCACCGAGCGTATGCCCAAGTGGTTGGCCCTCACGAACAATCCACCGTCCAACAAGCGCCGTCTTTGGCGCCTGACTCCTCGTTCCCCGCAATTGTTTCAGAGCCGAAATCAGATATTTATGCACCGCCGCTTCGTGCCTCGCTGCGTATCTCCATTCCCTATGGGTTTGATGCGCCGCTGCCCATTATCAGCAGTGGGCGCCAGGTAGTGGCCAGCGGCCATGGTGGCTGCACGGCCGGGCAGCAGGTGACAATCGCCGTCACCATAACCCAGGCCACAAGCGGTGCCCAGTCCACCGGAGAAACAATGCAGGATTGTACCGGTGTGGAGCAAAACTGGAGCGCCCTAACCACGGCTAATACCACCGACTCTTTTGCTGAGGGTACGGCCGAAGCCTGCGGCCTGGCCACCACGCAGGATAATGGGAGCGTGACAGATACCTTTGACTGGTGCGTTGACGTTGATCTGGTTGAGGCTGATATGCCAACTTACCTGCCTATCATTATGAAGTGAACCCCTGCCGGGTTGTATGTCCAAAAATCTCAGAGATCTGCTAAGACTTACGACAAAAGCATAGAGGCAGCCTGAAGGAACCGGATTTCTCAGGCTGTTAAAGAGAGGAAAACTGATATGTCCAAACATGTAGAGAGAAGAGAAACGGTGATTGTTGGAGGTGGTCAGTCTGGCTTAGCCATGAGTTTTCTCCTGACCCAGCACGATCAGGATCATGTCGTTCTCGAAAAGGAACAGCGAATCGGGGAAAGCTGGCGCAACCGTTGGGACTCTTTTACCCTGGTGACACCCAACTGGCAACTGCAACTGCCGGGACATCCATATGAAGATGATGATCCCAATGGGTTCCTCGCCCGTGATGAAGTAGTTACGTATTTGGAAGAGTATGCCGCCAGCTTTGATCCACCACTGCGCTTTGGTGTTGAGGTGAAGGCCGTCGAAAAAATTGACAAGGGAGATGGCTACCTGGTGCACACGACAGATTCGGATTTACGAGGCTGATAACGTGGTGATAGCGGCAGGAACATTCCAAACGCCTAAGATCCCTCCATTTAGCCGGAAAGTCCCCCAGGATATCCACCAGATCCACAGCAGCGAATACCGCAATCCAGAAATACTACCAGCCGGTGCAGTGCTGGTTGTGGGCAGTGGACAGTCTGGCAGCCAGATCGCCCAAGAGCTCAACGAGAGTGGTCGCCAGGTGTATCTGTGCACGGGCAGCGCGGGTCGTATTCCCCGCCGTTACCGGGGGAAGGACGGCATGTGGTGGGCCATCAAGCTGGGCATTGTGGACCAACCCGTTGAGGAACTGGATTCGCCCGAAGAGCGCTTTGAGGCAAATCCACAAATATCCGGCAAGGATGGTGGTCAGGACATCAACCTGCATCAATTCGCCCGTGACGGTATTCGGCTGTTAGGCCATCTGGAAGACTTTGAGGATGGGCAAGCTGTTTTGGCTGCCGACCTATATGAGAATCTTGCTGTCGGCGACGAACAGGCAAAAACGTTCCGCCAGGGTGTAGACAAATACGTTGAAAAGGCGGGCTTGAAGGTGCCGGAAGAAAGTGTGACCGAGCCACAGGATGGCTATGACCAGGCTGAAGGTACGCGATTAGACCTGAAAAAAGCCGGCATCAACACTATTTTGTGGGCCACCGGCTTCGATTGGGATTTTAGCTGGGTCGATTTGCCAATTCTGGATGAATTTGATTACCCCATACAGCACCGCGGCGTCACTGAGTATCCGGGTCTTTACTTTCTGGGGCTTCATTATCTGCACACGCTGAAATCTGGGCTTTTCCTGGGCGTTGGGGAAGATGCGGAATATATTGCCCAGCACATTGTCAGGCATACTTCAGTAGTCCATTAAGTGGCATTGGACGTTGCCTGGAGAATGTTTTGCTTTGGGGCCTCGCTCTCGTTCCTTCAAGCCAGACAACAACATTAGAAGACACCGTTTTGCACTGGGGCAAAACCCTTTCAGGTTTCTTTGTCATTCTTAAGTTATATCGAACTTATATCCCCTTTGTGTACCTCTGTGGATGTGTACGGCCGTTTCTTTTGCTATTGTGAAAAGTGGATAAGCATGAACAGATTTTAGGCAGAAGGAGCAGCTGCCATGGAGCAAACATTCCCAGAAAGTGATCCGCGTCACCATACCCAGAAAGTACAAGCATGGCTGAGTGACCTGATTGACCACTTGCGCCAGGACGTGCAAAAAGTGGACGATCCCAAAGCACAGGCCTTGTTTGAAACGTCGGCCGAAGTCTTAACCGGCCTTAAAACTGCCTACGCGCATTACGAAAAACGGTCTGAAGCCGCCTGGCGCTAACCCAAAAGAGGTGATCCAATGAGAGAAACAGTCCGTCGTGAAGATGCTAAACGTGCCGCAGTACAAGAAAGTCTTCAGCAAGAAGGTATTAAAAGTACGGCCGCAATTGTCGGCCATCCCATTCACCCCATGTTGATTCCTTTTCCCATTGCCTTTTTAACCGGTGCCCTGGTCACAGACATCGTTTACTGGGCAACTGAGGGGACGTTTTGGGCGCGCATGTCACTGTGGCTGCTTGTGGCCGGTTTGATCATGGGTGGTGTTGCCGCCTTCGTGGGCCTGATAGATTTTCTGACCATCGAACGCGCCCGTGCCCTTACGATTGGGTGGTGGCACCTGGGCAGCAACGCCGTGGCCCTGGTGTTGGCCCTGGTGAATGTGCTGGTGCGCTGGAATGATCCGGCGGCCACCGCGCTGCCCACCGGTCTTATTCTTTCGGCTGTAACGGCCGTCCTCTTGGGCGTGGGTGGCTGGTATGGCGGCGAACTGGCCTACCGGCACAAGATCGGCGTCATTGAGCACGAAGAAGCATGACGATTAGCACTGCATAAGGAGTAATCACATGGTGTTTTTAGGTGATCTATTGGTCGCCTTGCTTGTCGCTGTTGTATTGGTGGCAATTTTTGGCCTGGGTTACCGCCGCGCCCGCCTGGACAGCAGCTTGTTTTGGTTTTTTCTCCTCCTCTTTCTGGCAACCTGGGCCGGAGGCGTCTGGCTGACCCCGCTGGGACCGCCTGTTTTTGGCATCTCGTGGCTTTCTTTTGTGTTGGCCGGTGTCTTTTTTACCCTGCTAATTATGGCCATCGTACCCCTGCCCCGTTCACCCAGGGAAGGACCTGCCGGTATGCAAGAAGAGCTGGAAGCGGGCGCCGGAGCTTTGTTTGCCGTCAACTTATTTTTCTGGATTCTGCTCATCGGCTTTTTTATTGTCATTCTGGTGAGCTACTTCGTGTAGGTATTCAGTGTAGCTGAATACTTATGTAAATTAACCAAGGGCACAATCTGACATTTTGTCACCCTGTCACCGTGTCAAAAATAATGCCAAAGGAGCACACGCTTATGAAACAAGAAGAATTTCGCCAGGCTGTTAAAACACGCATTGGTGTGGTACACAATGACCAGGCCGACGAAATTATTGGCGCGGTGCTGAGCACGCTGAGCGCCCGCATTTCCGATGAAGAGGCGCAGCACCTGGCCGCCCAACTGCCGGAGCCGTACAAAACCGTGGTGCGCACGGAGAACCGCCAGGAAACCTTTGATCTGGAAGAATTCTTCGCGCGCATCGCCGGGGAATTGCGTCTGGGACGTGGTCCGGCAACCCGGTATGCCCAGGCCGTGCTCGACGTGCTCAACGAGGCGGTGACCACTGGTGAACTGCAAGATGTGATGGCCCAACTGCCTGATGAATTTGGCGTTTTATTTGAAAATTCTGTTGGGTAAATATCCCAGCAGATACGTTAATTTTTTCTTGTCTGAGAGGGAGCTGCGGAAACTGTGCCCACCATTCCATCCACCGACTGTACCTATGAAGAACTGGGCCGTCCTGCGGAAGTGGGGCTGAGGCTGGAAGCGGATACGGCCGTATCCCTCTTCACCTGTGCGGCCCAGGCCATGTTCCACCTCATCCAGCCCGGCCCGCTGCCCACCTCCAGGGTTTCGGCCGCTGCCGACGAGGATGCCGACTGGCGCCAGGTCACCCTCTCCGCCGAAGACCCGGAAAGTCTGCTGGTGGCATGGCTGAGCGAATTGCTGCATTTGTACCAAACCACCGGTCTCATTTTTCACCGGTACAACGTGATGACCTGGGAGCCAACCTTCATTGAAGCCACCGTAACCGGTGACGAGCCGGAGCAGCCAGCCGTGCGGCACATCAGGGCCGTCACCACCCACCAGCTCGATGTGAGCCAAACCTTGGACAACTGGGAGGCCCGCATCTTCTTCGATGTTAATAAGGAGTAACCAACAGCATGGATGCTGTGCGACAACAAACCACAACCGAGCGGACCCGATCGCTGGTCGAGGCTGTTCGCGAAATTGAATACCCCCTGGCCGACAACGCCGATCTCGATACCTTGCTGGACAAAATTGGCGACGCCAACTACGTCCTGCTGGGTGAAGCCTCCCACGGCACCTCCGAGTATTACACCTGGCGTGCCCGCCTCAGCCAGCGGCTGATCCAGGAAAAAGGCTTCTCCTTTATCGCCGTCGAGGGTGACTGGCCCGACTGCTACCGGCTGAACCGCTACATCAAGGGCAGCAGCGACGCCGACAGCGCCTACGACATCCTGCACAACTTCCGCCGCTGGCCCACCTGGATGTGGGCCAACTGGGAAGTTGTGGCCCTGGCCGAGTGGCTGCGCAGCTACAACCAGCGCCAGGGCGACCGGGCGCCGACGCAGCAGGTGGGCTTTTACGGGCTGGACGTTTACAGCCTGCACGAATCGATGGCCGCCATCACCGACTACCTGACGGAAAACGAACCCGACGCCCTGGAAGCGGCCAAAGCCGCCTATCGCTGCTTTGAGCCTTACGGCGAAAACGGCCAGGCGTACGCCTGGAGCACAACCATGGTGCCCGAAACCTGCGAACAGCAAGTGATCGACCTGCTGCGCGAAATACGCCAACAGGCCCGGGCGCCGCAGGACGATGGCGATCCTGAAGGCGCTTTCAACGCCGAGCAAAACGCCTGGGTAGTGGCCGAAGCCGAGCATTATTACCGCACCATGCTGCGCGGCAGTGCCGCCTCGTGGAACGTGCGCGACTACCACATGGCCGACACGCTGGATCGGCTGATGGACCATTACGGTCCGCAGGCGAAGGCGATTGTGTGGGAGCACAACACGCACATCGGCGATGCCCGGGCCACAGACATGGCGCGGGCCAACATGGTGAATGTGGGCCAGCTGGTGCGTGAGCGCCACATGGCAGATGGTGTGGTGCTGGTAGGCTTTGGCTCACATAGAGGCACCGTCATCGCCGGGGATGCCTGGGGCGAACCGATGCAGGTGATGCAGGTGCCGCGGGCGCGGCCGGAAAGCTGGGAATCGGTCCTTTACCAGACTGGTACGGCCGATAAGCTGCTGCTGCTCGACGATCTGCGGTCGATAGAAGCGGGGCGGCAGGTACGGGGCCATCGCGCCATTGGCGTGGTGTACCATCCCGAGCGGGAAGGCGGGAACTACGTGCCCAGCGTGCTGCCCAATCGCTACGACGCCTTCCTTTTCATCGAGGAAAGCCAGGCGCTGCACCCGCTGCACCTGGAGCCAAGCAGCACCAGACCGCCGGAACTGTATCCGTGGGGAGTGTAGGTAAATGAAGCAAAACGATGTAGACATTGACGGCCGTTCCCTACAAATCTCTCACCCGCACAAAGTTTATTTTCCCGACATCGGCCTGACCAAGGGCAACCTGATTGCTTACTACCGGCGTGTGGCCGAGGTAATGCTGCCGCACCTGCGCCAACGGCCGTTATCCCTACAGCGCTTCCCCAACGGCATCAACGAAGATGGCTTTTACCAGAAAGAAGCGCCGGATTACTTTCCTGACTGGATTGAGCGGGTAATGGTGCAGGTAGAGGAAGAGAAAGTCCTCCAGCCGCAGGTGGTGTGCAACTATGCCGCCACGCTGGTCTACCTGGCGAACCAGGGCTGCATCACGCCCCATGCCTGGCTCAGCCGGGCCGACGACTTGCAGCACCCGGACCGGCTCGTCTTTGACCTGGACCCGCCGGGTGAAGACTTTGACCTGGTGCGTACCGCGGCGCGGGCTTTGCGCACGGCGCTGATCGACCTGGGTCTGACGCCATTTGTGATGACCACCGGCTCACGCGGGCTGCACGTGACGGTGCCGCTGGACCGCAGCGCCGACTTTGACACCGTGCGGGCCTTTGCCCGGCAGGTGGCCGACACGCTGGCCGGGCAGCAGCCGGACAAGTTCACCACCGAAGTGCGCAAGGAGAAGCGTAACGGCCGTCTTTTCCTCGACTACTTGCGCAATGCCTATGCTCAAACGGCCGTGCCACCATATGCGGTACGGCCGTTGCCCGGAGCCCCCGTGGCCACGCCGCTGAGCTGGAATGAACTGGATCGCGGGGATTTGCATTCCCAGCGCTACACCGTGAACAACATTTTTCAGCGGCTGGGGCAAAAGGCCGATCCGTGGCAGGAGATTGATCGCGCCGCCCGCCCGCTGCCCACGCTGGCAGCGGAAAAAAGTTAAGCAAAGATCGCCCAGCCGTAAACGGCCGGGCTAGTTGTGAAAGCCTCTTCGAGGCTGCCTTTCAGCCCTATCAGGGCTTTCACAACTAGCCGGGGGCATCAGCCCTCGGCGGTTCAACAAAAGGAGAATGCAAATGGCTAAATGTGAAGTTTGTGGCAACGAGTACGACAAAGCGTTTCAGGTAGTGATGAACAACGAAACGTTTACCTTTGATAGTTTTGAGTGTGCCATCCATGCCCTGGCGCCCAGCTGCGAAAGCTGCGGTGTAACCATTGTGGGGCATGGCGTGGAAGCGTACGGCAAGATCTTCTGCTGCGCCCACTGCGCCGAACGCGAAGGGGTGACCGAGCTGAAAGATCGAGCCAGGGAGACTGAAAATGCCTGATAAACAGTTACAGAACAAGAAAGTGGCCATCCTCGTCGAAAATGGTTTTGAACAGGAAGAATTGACCCGCCCCCGCCAGGCACTGCAAGAGGCTGGGGCCAAAACCTTCATCGTTTCGCCTGCGGGCAAAACGGTGAAGGGCTGGGACCACGTGGAGTGGGGCGATGAATTTGACGTCGATACACAGCTGGATGAAGCCGACCCGGCCCAGTACGATGCGCTTTTGCTGCCCGGCGGCGTGATGAACCCGGACAAGCTGCGGCGTAACAAGCAGGTGCAAAGCTTCGTGCGCCACTTCTTTGACGAGGGCAAGCCGGTGGCGGCCATTTGCCACGCCCCCTGGACCTTTATCGATGCCGATGTGGTGCAGGGACGCCGTCTCACGTCTTACCACTCGCTGCAAACCGACCTGAAAAATGCCGGGGCCGAGTGGGTAGATGAAGAGGTGGTGGTAGACGATGGCCTAGTCACCAGCCGCAACCCGGATGACATTCCTGCCTTCAACGAGAAGATGATTGTTGAATTTGCCAAGGAAGCGCACGAACGGGTGATGTAAACGGCCGTTCCCCTCATCCACAGCAAAGTTGATTGACAGATTACGGAGGAAGCCATGAAGTACAACGAATTTGTAGGACACGTACAAAACCGCGCGCGCCTGGGTACCCAGGGCGAAGCGGTGACCGCTATTCGTGCCACGCTAGAAACATTGGCAGAACGCATCTCGACCGATGAAGCCCATCACCTGGCGGCCCAGCTGCCGCGGGAGATCGGCTATTACCTGAAGCAGGGTGACACGGTAGACCGATTTTCGCTGGATGAATTCTTCGAGCGAGTCGCTGGACGCGCTGAGGTCGATTTGCCCGATGCGGCGCATCATGCCCGCACCGTGGTGGAAGTGCTCAGTGAAGCCGTGTCGCCCAGCCAGCTTGAGGATGTACGTGGTCAGCTGCCGCAAGAATTTAGTCCATTGTTCACCTCTGGCAGCCAGGGCCAGCTGAACGCCTGATTAGTGGGTGTTCAGTGAATCCCTAAACAGTGAACAAGAAAAATCAACGATTTCGCAGATTGAACAGATTTAATCTGCGAAATCTGTTGATAAAAATCGTGTTTGGTTCTGGCATGTCCAGGTTAGGAGGTAAACAATGACAAACGATACAACGATTACAAAAGTAGATTCAAACTATTCGCCGAAAGGTGAGATGGGCCAAAAATATCTTGCTTCTGGCGTTTCGCTGGCCATGCGGCTGTGGGAAAACGAGCCGCCGGAACAGGAGAAGGCACTTCATACACGGCCGTATGAAACGGTGGGTTATGTCATTGCCGGTAAGGCTAAACTGCACATCGGCGAGCAAACGGCCGTACTGAATCCCGGTGATTCCTGGGTGGTGCCCAAAGGCGTCGAACACAAGTATGAGATTTTGGAGCCGTTTACGGCCGTAGAAGCCACCCATCCCCCGGCCCACGTCGGGGGACGAGACAAAGCTCGTTGATTTTGCCGCATTTTGTCACGGCCGTATCCTGAGTGTCCTTATGCCAAATACCCAAAAAGCAGAGAAACTGGCCCGGCTGGCGCACCAGGTGGAGGAACTCACCGGTTCGTCCCTGTACGAATTCCGTCAGGAAAACAAGTATCAGCCTGTCTTTGGCGAGGGGGATGTGGATGCCAAAGTGATGTTCATCGGCGAGGCGCCGGGAGAGTGGGAGGCCAAAAAGGGACGGCCGTTTGTCGGTGCGTCAGGCCGGGCGTTGGACGAGATGCTGGCCTGCATCGGCCTGGCGCGTCAGGACGTGTACATCACCAACGTAGTGAAGGACCGTCCTCCCGAAAACCGCGATCCAACTCCCCGCGAAATTGAGCTGTATGCTCCTTTCCTGGCCCAGCAAATTGCCATCATCCAGCCCCGCGTCATTGCCACCTTGGGCCGCTTTGCCATGGAATTTGTCCTGGCCCAGTTTGGCCTGACAGAGCCGGGCCAGAAGATCAGCCAGATGCACGGCCGTCCCCTGGAAGCTGAGGCGGATTACGGCCGTGTCACCATCCTCCCCCTTTACCACCCCGCCGTCAGCCTCTATAACCGCGACCAGCGGCAAACGCTGGAAGACGATTTCCAGGTCTTGAAACAGTTTTTGTAGTCAGGCAAATTGTTTGTCTTGCTCGTTGCCTATGGTATGATGAGGCCGCATTTTTCCTGAAACGGTGGAGAGCCAATTTATCCCATCCTCATTCATGGTGAAGGATCTGGCTATGGACGATCTCATACTGGCCATCGACCTCGGTACTTCGGGTCCCAAAGTTGCCCTCGTCACGCCGCAGGGGCACGTGAAGGCGTGCGAAATTGGCGAAACTGGCGTTACCCTTTTACCCGGTGGGGGTGCCGAACAAAACCCCGACGACTGGTGGCAGGCGATTAAAAGTACCACGCAGCGGCTGCTGGCCAACAGCGGCGTGACCCCGGAAAAAATCACGGCTGTGGGCTGCACGGCGCAGTGGTCGGGCACGGTGGCGGTGGATGAAAACGGCCGTCACCTCATGAACGCCATCATCTGGATGGATTCGCGCGGTGCGCCCTACGTGCACCAGATCACCAACGGCCCCATCCGGCTGGAAGGGTACGGCGTTAACAAGCTGCTTCCCTGGCTGCGGCTCACCGGCGGCCTCCCGGTGCGCTCCGGCAAAGACCCCATCGCCCACATCCTCTTCATCAAACACCACTATCCCGATATTTACCGCCAGACCTACAAGTTCCTGGAGCCAAAGGATTACCTCAACCTGAAGCTCACCGGGAAGTTTGCCGCCTCCTTCGACTCCATCACCCTGCACTGGGTAACCGACAACCGCGACATTCACCACGTCTGTTACAACGACCGCCTCATCAACTTCTCCACCATCGATCGGGAAAAGCTGCCTGATCTGAAACAGGCGGTGGATGTGCTGGGTCCGTTGACGCGCGCGGCGGCGCAGGAGCTGGGGCTGCTGCCCGGCCTTCCGGTGGTGATGGGTACACCCGATTTGCAGTCGGCGGCGCTGGGCTCCGGGGCGCTGCGCGACTTCCAGCCTCATCTCTACATCGGCACCTCGTCCTGGCTGACGTGCCACGTGCCGTACAAAAAGACCGATCTCTTTCATAACATGGCCTCGCTGCCGTCGGCGATTCCGGGCAAATATTTCATCGCCAACGAGCAGGAAACGGCCGGGGCCTGCCTCTCCTTTTTGCGCGACAACATCTTGTATCCAAACGATGCCCTGGCCCGCGAAACGCACATCCCCAACGTCTACCCGGTGTTCGACCAGATGGCCGAGCAGGTTCCGGCAGGCAGCGAACGCCTCATTTTTACCCCCTGGCTGCACGGTGAACGCACCCCGGTGGAAGATCATCTGGTGCGCGGCGGCTTTTACAACGTGTCGCTCTCGGCAACACGCTCGCACTTTATCCGCGCCGTGTTTGAGGGGGTGGCCTACAATTCGCGCTGGCTGCTGGGGTACGTGGAGAAGTTTGTCGGGCGGCGGCTGGACGACATTCATTTTATTGGCGGTGGAGCCAACTCCAACATCTGGTGCCAGATTCATGCCGACGTGCTCAACCGGCGCATCAAGCAGGTGCAGGACCCGGTGCAGGCGAATGCGCGGGGGGTGGGGTTGTTAACGGCCGTTGCCCTCGGCCTGTCCACTTTCGATACCATTGGTGACGGCGTGCCCATCGCCCACACCTACGAACCCAACCCGGCCCACCGCCAGCTGTACGACCAGCTGTTTGCCGAGTATTTGAACATCTACAAACAAAACAAGCGCATTTACGCGCGTTTGAATGGATAGCAGACCCCCACCCTAACCCTCCCCCTGGGAGGGGGAGGGGATTTGGCTCCCTCTCCCTCAGAGGGAGAGGGCTGGGGTGAGGGTAAAAAGGACCAAACATGGGAATCAAAGAATTTGTGGGGAAGTTAAACAAACGCATCATGCCCAAAGTGGAAAAAGGGCTCAAAGCCATCCCGCCGATCAACCGGCGCATCGAGGCGCAGTATGACGAGATGATGGCCGGGCTGGACAGCTCGCTCAAGCCGTACCGGGGTGAGTTTGAGACGGTTGAGCGTTTGCCGCCAAACGGCCGTTCCCACCAGGAAATCCTCGCTGAAATGGCCGCCTTCAAAAAGCTGGAGCAGGCGCGCTGGCAGGATGGCTACGTCTCCGGCGCGGTTTACCACGGCGAAGATGAGCACATCAACTTTCTGAACCAGGTGTACACCCTGCACTCGCAGAGCAACCCGCTGCACGCCGACGTCTGGCCCAGCACCGGCAAATTCGAGGCCGAGATTGTTTCGATGACCGCCCACATGCTGGGCGCGGGGCAGACGCCGCCGGGCTACGGCGTGGACGAGGAAATCTGCGGCACGATGAGCTCCGGCGGCACGGAAAGCATCCTCCTGGCGATGAAAACGTACCGTGACTGGGCGCGGGACAAAAAGGGCATCAAACACCCGGAAATGATCGTGCCGGTGACGGCCCACGCGGCCTTCGACAAGGCGGCGCAGTATTTCAACATCAAGATGGTGCGGCTGCCGGTGGACCACAACTTTCGCGCGGATTGGACGGCCGTTCAGGACCTGATCACTCCCAACACCATCGTCATTGTGGGCTCCGCGCCGGGCTACCCGCACGGCGTCATTGACCCCATCGAGGAGATGTCTACCCTGGCGCTCAAAAACGGCATCGGCTTCCATACGGACGCCTGCCTGGGCGGTTTTGTGCTGCCCTGGGCCAAAAAGCTGGGCTACGACGTGCCCCCGTTTGATTTCCACCTGCCGGGTGTTACCTCCATGTCGGCCGATACGCACAAGTACGGCTATGCCGCCAAGGGCACCTCGGTGGTATTGTACCGGGGCGTGGAACTGCGCCGCTACCAATATTTCACCGTCACGGACTGGCCGGGTGGGCTTTACTTTTCGCCCTCATTTGCGGGCAGCCGCCCCGGCGCGCTGAGCGCCGCCTGCTGGGCAGCGATGGTGTCGCTGGGTGAGGCAGGTTACCTGGAAGCAACGCAGCGAATTTTGGAAACGTCCACAAAAATTCGCGAAGGCATTGCCCAAATTCCCGGCCTGCGCCTGCTGGGTAAGTCGCTTATCGTGCATGCCTTTACGTCCGATGAGTTTGATATTTACCGGGTGATGGATTTTATGAGCCAGCGGCACTGGGGACTGAACGGGCTGCACCATCCAACGTGTATTCACTTTTGCGTGACGCACATTCATACCCGGCCGGGCGTAGCGGAGCGGTTTGTGGCGGATTTAGAAGCGGCCGTTCACCACGTGCGCACCCACCCTGCCGAACAGGGCGGCCTGGCCCCGGTTTACGGCCTGGCGGCCAGCATCCCTATGCGCGGCGTGGTGAGCGACATCCTCAAGCGGTACATCGACAAGATTTACGAGGTTTAGGCCATTTCCCCGGAAACTTCCACCAGAAGTTAACTTGCTTGTAACAGTTTCCGGGGAAATCGAGGCGCAGTTCAACGAGGCCCGGGCGCGATGCCCACCAGCAGTACCAGCTGTTCCTGGCCTTCATTTTGCACGCCGTGAACCACACCTGCTGGTGCCCAGACGATTTGGCCGGAAACGGCCGTAATCTGCTCCTCCCCCAACCAAAACCGCCCTTCTCCTTGCACCACGTAATAAAACTTGTCCTGGTCGGCGTGGTCATGCGGTTTTTGCACCTGCCCTGGCTCCAGGCAGTTCAGCCCCAGCAGCAGGGCATCACTCTGAAACAGGGTGGTTTTGTAAAACTTCTGCGGCTGTGAGCCTACAAAATCATGCACTGTTTTTACCAATTCCATAAAGTCCTCTCTTTGCTTGTTTTTCCCGGGCAATTATAGGCCGAATTTGCCCCAGGCTCATCTATATTTTTAATCTCTTTTCCTCTGGAGTCTGTGGCGCTGTATATCTTTTCCTATACCTTCTTGTGTATCTCTACCTATTCGATCAAATATCGCCTCTTGCTACGATGTTGGGACGACGCGACCAGGTAGCTGTTTTCTTTTCGTGTCTGTGTAGGGCTGATGTAAGTTTACATAAAGGAGCAACTGCATGGATCATGATGATAGACACCACTGAATACGGCCGTAAACCAACCCCGGTTTCCTATCTAAAAGTATCGATAATTAAATCCCATTGAATTGGAGGCAAATGTGACAAATCTGACCCACGACAAAAAGGTTCTTAAGGTAGTTTTGGCGCTGCTGCTGGTATTGATTGCCAGCACGGTTGCCCTGGCGCAGGATGGCGGAACGGTGGATCGACCAGACCCCGGATCGTTGGACCGTACGGCCGTTGATCTGGCCAACCTCGCCGCCGGTGATCCCGACCGCATTGTAGAAGTTTTTGCTTATCTGGAAACCCCTTCCGTGGCTGAGTTTGTGGGCGAAGCCATAGCCCAGGGCCAGTCACGACCCGACCGCGCGGCACAGCAGGCCCGTGCCGCCCAAATCGAAAATGAGCAGCAGGCCTTGCGCGACGAACTGAGCCGCGTTGGTGCGGTAGAGCTGTCGTCGCTGCAGGTGGGCGCCAACGGCTTCCGCGTTTTGGTGCGTGCGGGTGATATTGCCCAACTTCGGGCGCTGCCCGGCGTGGTCAAAGTCGCCCCCGTTACCTACCATTATCCGGTCAATGAATCCAGCGTGCCCTGGGTGGGCGCCCCAGAGGTGTGGGATACCTACGGCGCAACCGGCGAAGGCATTTCCATCGCCGTTATTGACACGGGCATCGACTACACCCACGCCAACTTTGGCGGGCCGGGTACCGTTGAAGCCTACGACAACAACGATCCAGAAGTGATCGAAGCAGGCACTTTCCCCACCGCCAAAGTGATAGGCGGCTTCGATTTTGCCGGTCCCATCTACAACCCCTGTGCCGATCCGCCGATTGAACCGGCTGATCCTGACCCCGATCCTCTGGATGGGAATGGGCATGGCAGCCACGTGGCAGGAACGGCCGCTGGCCTTGGCGTAACTGTGAATAGCGAAGTGGAAATCGGCCCCGGTATGGCGCCCGATGCCTCCCTGTACGCCTTGAAAGTCTTCAACGACACCTCCGGTTGTACCAACCTCACGTCTGACGCCATTGAATGGGCGCTTGATCCCAACGGTGATGGTTCAACGGATGATCATGTCGATGTGATCAACATGAGCCTGGGCTCAGACTTTGGCAGCCCGGAAGACCCTTCGGCCGTTTCTTCACAAAACGCGGTTGAAATGGGCGTGGTGGTAGTTGCGGCCGCAGGCAATGCCGGACCGGCCCACTATGTTGTTGGCTCCCCTTCAGTTGCCCCGGATGCAATTTCAGTGGCCGCTTCTTACGATGGCGGCTTCACGGTGTTGGGCATCGAGGTTGTGTCGCCAGCGTCTATTGCCAATGTCTACGAGGCGGCCGAATCGGCCATCGGCGTTTCGCTGGATGATATCGATCCCATCACTGAGGAACTGGTGATCGCCGAGCCGCTGGATGCCTGCACACCTTTGGCTAACGCCGCCGAAATTGCCGGAAACATTGCCCTGGTGCAGCGAGGTACCTGCACCTTCGCACAAAAACATCTCAACGTCCAGGCAGCGGGTGGTGTGGCTATCCTGGTCTACAACAATGTAGACGGCCCGCCGATCAACATGGGTGGCGATCCGACCGGCATCCAAATTCCTGGCGTGATGATCAGCCTGGAGGATGGAAACCTTCTTAAAGACACCATCGAAAGTGGCCAGGAAGTAGTGGTTACCATCTCGGCCGACATCATTGTGGATAAGCCGGAGGTGGCCGATACGATTGCTGACTTTTCCTCGGCCGGGCCGGGGCGCGGCGGTTCAACCTTCAAGCCCGACATCACCGCACCTGGCGTGGGCATCCAGTCTACGCTGGTGGGCACCGGTTTCGAGGGCGGCTTGAACAACGGCACCTCTATGGCTACGCCGCACGTGGCGGGCGCTGCGGCGCTGCTGGTGCAACTCCATCCCGATTACTCGCCGCTGGAGATTAAGGCGCTGCTGCAAAACTCAACCGTCACTGCCAATTCAGGTGGTCCTGGCACCGACACGCCTTATGCACTGTCCCGTCAGGGGACCGGTGTGCTGCGTGTGGACCAGGCCGCGGCTTTGGAGAGCCTGGTGATGCCTGGTGGTGTCTCCTTCGGCCGTGTGAATCCTTTCCGCACGGTGACGGTGCAAACGCGGGTTGCCATCCAAAACATGAGCGACGAGATGCGTACCTACGCAGTGAGCCATGTGCCCAATCAAACCTTCCCTGGCGTTACGGTTACCAACCTGGGCAGCAGCTCCATCCAGGTACCACCACACGGCCGTGCGGTCGTGCGGCTGGAGCTGACGATGGATCCAAGCGTTGGCCCGTTTGACGATGCCTTCTTCAGCCAGACGGAAGTGGATGGCTGGTTCATCTTCGATGACGGCAGTGATTCCCTTCGCGTGGGTTACCTGGCTGTGGTTGACCCGGCTTCAAACGTCAATGCCCGGGCGGTGGGCTGCCGATCAGAGGGTGGTTGTAGTGTTCAGTTGGGCAATCAGGGCCCGTCCTTGGGCTGGGTTGAAGGCTTCACCTACAGCAACGGCGAAGGCCTGATCCTGGACGATGAGCCAAACGCCATCGAGGCCTTTGGCTACCGCACCAACACCCTCTCCGGTATCGACGTGGTGCAGTTTGGTCTGGCGGTAGAAGCGCCGTGGGAATCCATGTCGGCTTACGAGGTGGATGTCTTCCTGGACACCAACGAAGATGGCACCGACGATTACGCCCTGGCGGCGGTCGATCTGGGCCTGCTGCAAGGGCAGGACCCCACCGGCCAGGTAGTGACGGCGCTGTTTAACCTGAGCACGGGCAGCGGCGTCATTGAGTGGTTTGTGAGTGGTGATTACAATGACCGAACGGCCGTTCTCACTGTCGATCGTCATGGCGAGTTTGGCTTCCTGGAACCCGGTGACACCACATTCGACTACACGCTGGTGACGTTTGACCTGACCGACGAAACCTTCGACGTGGCCACCGGTTCGGTAGACCTGGCTGACGAAATTGTGCCGGACATGAACAGCTTCGGCCTGGAACCGCGCATGCGCACCAACGTGCCAGTAGACACCAGCGGTGGCCCTGGTATGATGCTCTGGCTGTTCCAGAACAATCCGCCGCATACGCAGGTTGATGTGGTAGACGTTGAATAACGAACGAAACTTTGTTTGGATGTTTGAATGAAGAACGCCCCGGCAGCCGCCGGGGCGTTTTTTATGAAGAGGGAGGAACGGCCGTGCCTAAACCGTCGGCTTAATGTTTTGGTTCACGCGGAACACGTTTTGGGGGTCGTACCTGTTTTTGACGGACACCAGCCGCTCGTAATTGTCACCGTATGTGGCCTTAATGCGCTCCTGGCCTTCTTCCATCATAAAGTTGATGTAGGCACCACCCAGGGTGTAGGGATGCACCGCCTGCCAGTACGCTTTGGCCCAGGTGGCCAGCGCCTCGGCCTGGCCGGGGTCAGAATCGATGCCGCAGATGACCATCGACCAGGTGGCATCGCGGTGATTCCAGGCGGTTTCGCCCGAACCAACTCGCTGCACCGCCCCGTCAATGGGATAGAGATGCATCAAAGACTGCGGGCTGGGGAATTTGTGGGCAAACTCCAGGTGAACATCAATGACCTCGTCGTGCAGTTCCTTCACAAAGTCCCCTTTCCAGTACCACTGCAATCCCTTGGGCAGCAGCGGATCAAACAGCGCCTGCATGGCCGGGTAAGGCATTTCAGCCGAGCCGTCCAGCAGGGGGGTAGGCAGGTTGTCGTAGATGGGTTGCATTGCTGCCTTAGCATCTTCGGTTGGGCCGTTGTAGCAGGAAATCAGGGCGCACACCTTTTTGCCCCAAAGCTCTTCGGGGAACGGCGCGGCGGAGGGCATCGTCTTTAGCCCGATGAAGGTGCTCAATTCTTCAGGAGCCTGGGGCAGAAAGTCGCGGTACCATTGCATGATTTGGCGGGTGTGGGCGATGTCCCAGAAAATTGGCCCGCCGTAGATAGTGTGTGCGGGGTGGGCCTGGAAGACAAAGCTGGTGACGATGCCAAAGTTGCCGCCGCCACCGCGCAGCGCCCAGAAAAGATCGCTGTGCTGCGTTTTGTTGGCGGTGACAAAGCTGCCGTCGGCCAGCACAACGTCGGCTTCCAACAAGTTGTCGATGGTCAGGCCATGTTTGCGGGAGAGATACCCGTGGCCACCGCCGAGGGTGAGCCCGGCCACGCCGGTAGAGGCCACGATGCCAGCCGGTACGGCCAGTCCATATTTGTGAGTGGCCTGGTCCATGTCGCCCTGGGTGCTGCCTGGCTGGACGCGCACGGTGCGTTGTTCTGAATCGACCTGCACGTTTTTCATCTGGGAGAGATCGATGAGCAGGCCGTCGTCGCAGCTGCCCAGGCCAGCGCCATTGTGGCCGCCGCCGCGCACGGCGATGAGCAGGTTGTTTTCGCGGCCAAAGTTCACGGCCGTTATCACATCGGTTACGTTGGTGCAGCGGGCAATGAGGAACGGCCGTTTGTCAATCATGCCGTTGTAAAGCTGGCGGACTTCGTCGTAGTCAGCATCCCCTTCACGGATGAGATCGCCACGCAGGCGCAGGGCAAAATCGGCCAGAGCGGCTTCACTTAAGAAAGTGCGATTTTTAACTAAAGTGTTCATAACTGTCTCCTTTTGAACGGTTTTAGATTTGTGCATTCAGCTGCCCATGTTAGGGGACGGCCGTACCCACACCGTCCCCACAGCGTCCGAAAACGCGTGAACTACCGGTTGACCCGGCCAACGTCAGTCTGGCATCCCGTCATGTTCTTCCTTTCGGCTGTCTCTGACACTAACCATAGTTAGATGGCCTGTGCCTGGACTGCCTTTACAATGAAAGCCATATGACGCCTGTTAACCTGCACTTATTAGGATCACCTCACCTTGAGCAGTCAGAGCAGGTCATCTCCCTTCACCGTCGCCGCCGTTCCATTGCCCTGCTGGCTTACCTGGTTATGACCGCCCAACCGCACAGCCGGGAGCGGTTGGCGACGCTGCTTTGGCCCGAACAGACGCCAGAACAGGCCCGGGCCAACCTGCGCCGTGACCTCTCCTTTCTCAAGCGCCAGCTGGGAGATAACTTGATAACGGCCGATCGCGAGCAGATCGCCTTAAACCGGGAAACGCCGCTGTGTGTGGATGCGCAGCTTTTTGTGGAAAAAGTAACGGCCGTCCAGCAGCACAACCACCTGGCCGACCTCCCCTGCGCCGCCTGTACCGCCGCCCTCACCGACGCCGTGGCGCTCTACCGGGATGACTTCATGGCCGGGTATACCCTGCCCGACAGCACCGAATTTGATGAATGGCAGTTTTTCCAGCGGGAGCGGCTGCGCCAAAAGCTGGCCATCGGCCTGCAGCAGCTCATCACCAGGCTGCAGGCAGAAGGCGCGTTTGAGGAAGCGGTGGTGTACGGCCGTCGTTGGTTGGCGCTCGATCCCTTGCAAGAACCCGTGCACCGCCTGTTGATGCAGCTCTATGCCCAGGCCGGGCAGCAAACGGCCGCCTTGCAGCAGTACGAACGCTGTCGGGATCTGCTGCAGCAGGAGCTGGGCGTGGCGCCGGAGCCGGAAACCACGGCACTTTATGAAGCCATCAAAACGCGGCAGCGTTCATTTGCCGCCGACTTGCTGCCCGCTCTCAAAGCCACGGAACCGGCGACGGAAGAAGCCACAATCGTTGAGGTGGCTGATGAAACGAGCGGCCAGGCGGCACCCACCTTGCCCCTGCTGCCTACGCCTTTTATTGGCAGGGCCAGGGAGATAAAAGAGATTTCTCAGCTGTTGCAAAAGGGTTACGGCCGTTTGTGCACCCTCATTGGTCCCGGCGGTATTGGCAAAACACGGTTGGCCCTACAAGTAGCGGCAACCGTGACCAATTTGTATACGGCCGTGCACTTTGTACCTTTAGCCTCCGTTACCACCGTCGAAGGCGTGGTAACGGCCATCGCCGAAAAGGTTCAGTGCCGCCTCAACGGCGCCGAACCACCGCTCCAGCAGCTGCTGGCCTGTGTGGGCCACAAAAAGCTGCTCCTGGTGCTGGACAACTTTGAGCACCTGCTGGCAGCGGCCAACGTGGTGGTTGAACTGCTGCACCGTGCGCCTCAGCTTACCCTGCTGGTGACCTCGCGGGAGCGGTTAAACCTGAGCGAAGAAACGGTGTACGCCGTGACCGGGCTGGCACTGCCAGACGCAGCCGGTGCGCCGGGCGCCAGCCAGACGGACGCCGTTGCCCTGCTGCGCCAGCGTGTACGCATGATCCGTCCTGAATTCACTTTTACTCCACAAGACGAGGAAGCGCTGTTCCGGATTTGCCGACTGGTGCAGGGGATGCCGCTGGCCATTGTGCTGGCCGCCAGCTGGCTGGACATGTTCTCCCTGGAGCAGATCGCCGCCGAAATTTCGCACAACCTGGGCTTCCTGGCGACGGAAATGCGCGACATTCCCGCGCGGCAGCGCAGCATGCGGGCCGTGTTTGCCGCCTCCTGGAAGCAGCTGGCGCCGGAAGAACAGCAGATGTTTATGAAGCTGTCGGTTTTTTGCGGCGGATTTACGCGCGAAGCGGCTCAGGCCGTCACCGGCGGCCGTTTGCGCCAGCTGCGCCAGCTGATCAACAAATCTTTTGTGGCTGTTGGGGACCACGGCCGTTACGAACTGCACGAGCTTTTGCGCCAATTTGCTGCGGAGCAGCTCGCCTGTTTCCCGGAAGAAATGGTGTCCACCCGGAATGCCCACTGCGCCTTTTTCGCAAACTTCTTACAGGAGCAAACGCAGTACCTGTTGGGCGGGCAGCAGCGGCGCGGGTTAACGGCCGTTAACCGGGAATATGATAACGTCTGGTCCGCCTGGCAGTGGGCTATTCAAGAAAACCGGCTGGCTGAAATTCAGCAGGCTTTGCGCCCGTGGGAGCTTTACTGCCAGTTTCAGAGCTGCTACCTGGAAGGTGTCAAGATTTATGAAGTGGCTTACCAGAAGCTGCACCAGCAGGAGCCCTCGCCAGAACGCGACCGGACGCTGGCTGAATTGCTGGTCTACTGGGGCTGGCTCCTGATCCGCGTGGGCCGGTTGGATGAAGCCGAAGCGCTGCTGCAACGCTGCCAATCGCTCTATGGCCAGGCAGGGCAGCTGCCTGTGCCGGGCTACGCCTCGGACCCGGCCATCCCGCTGAGTTTACTGGCGACGATGCGCGGGGATTATGCAACGGCCGTAACCCTGGCGGAGCAGGCAGTGCGGGCCAACAGCCCTGAAAGCCATATCGCCAATCTCTATAACGCTTACTACGTGCTCACAAGCGCCACTCTGGCGCAAGGGGATTATGCCAGGGCGCAGCAGTATGCACACCAGGCCTACACGCTCACCAGGCGCGCTAACGATCGCTGGTTTACCGCCTATGTTTTGATCGAAATGGGCAAAATTGCCCTGGCGCAGGATGATTTAGCCACCGCGCAGAAACATTTCCAGGCCAGCTACCAATTGCGCCAGGAGATTGAAGACCCTGAAGGCATGGCCATTGCCCTGGTTTATTCCGGCCAGGTGCTGCTCAGAAAACAGGCGTACGCCGAAGCTCAGTCCTCTTTTGAGCAAAGCCTGGGCATTTACCAGGAAATTGACGACAAGGGTGGGCTGGCACGCACCTACCAGGGATTGGGGCAGATTGCCTGTGCGCAGGGCAAATATGAAACTGCCCGGTACGCACTGCATCAGGCTCTGCTGCTGGCTGCGGAGATGAACTTTGTGCCGCTGTTTTTTTCCATCCTGAGCGCCATGGCCAGCCTGTTTATGGCTGTGGAGCAGTGGGAAAGCAGCTATGCTCTCTTTTCCTTTGTCAGCCAACAGCCCAAAGCCGACCATGCAACGCGGACTGAAGCGGAGAAGCAGCTGCGCCACTTTGCCCCGTTTACCGAAGCAGACAATCACACTCTGGCGATCCCATCACCAGGGCTCACGTTGGCCGACGTTTTTTATTTGATGGAACCTTTTTGATAGGCAGGTCGTTTTCATGGCGTAACAAAAACTACTATCAAATTAGGAGAATCAGTCATGAGTACCGTATTGCAAGACCAGGTTATGGCCAACGGCCGTAACCACAGTTGGAAAACAATCGTATTGGCCCTTTTGTTGATTGGTGTGGCCGCGCTCGCGGTTTGGCAGTTTGCCCTGCCTGCCCTGCGGGGCAGCGGCGGCACGGCTGGTGACAACCTCGCTCCGCAGGCGCTGTGGGAGTCCCAGGGTGTGGACAGTTACCAGTATGATCTGCAGGTCAGCTGTTTCTGCATCTTTGAACTGGTCCGCCCGGTGCGTGTGGTAGTGGAAAACGGTGAAGTGAGCTCGATCACCTACCTGGACGACAACACCACCGCCGACCCGGCCCTGTTTGAAGGTTACGCCACGGTTGAGCAGCTGTTTGCCCGGTTAACGGCCGTTCAGGCCGAAAATCCGGTCAAGTTCGACGTCACCTACGACGAAACCTTCGGCGTACCGCTTTCGGCCAACATCGACATCAGCGAGACGATGGCGGACGAAGAGGTGCGCTTCACGGTGACCAACTTCGAAACCCGGTAAAACACAAATGCGCTGAAGCACTAGCACAAGTGGTAAAATCAGGGCCGGTCCACATTGGACCGGCCCTTGTTGTTTAACGGCCGTGGCCCATCCACCTGTCCTACATCGTGCCGTACCCACTCGTCTTTGTTAAAATGAGTGCGCTTTACTACTAAAAGGAAGGTACTAACTTGTTTTCGACGGCCGTTAAAAAGCGCCCCTCTTTTGCTGAATTTATTGTTCTCGTTTCAACGCTGATGGCATTGACTGCCTTGTCTATAGATGCCATGCTGCCCGCACTGGCCCAGATTGGCAGTGATTTGCAGGTGCAAGATGCCAATGACAGGCAGCTGGTTATTTCCATGATTTTTGTGGGATTATCCCTGGGTCAGCTGTTGTTTGGGCCGCTTTCAGACAGCATTGGCCGCAAACCGGCGATCTTTTCCGGCCTGGGCCTGTATATGGGCGGCGCCCTTTTATCGATGTTTGCCGTCAATTTTCCGATGATGCTGCTTGGGCGCTTTTTGCAGGGAATTGGGGCTTCCGCGCCGCGGGCGGTTACGCTGGCGCTGGTGCGGGATCAATTTGCCGGCCGGGAAATGGCTCGGGTGATGTCGTTTGTGATGACGGTTTTTATCCTGGTTCCGATGCTTGCCCCGACGATGGGGCAGGCAATCCTGCAGGTTTCAAGCTGGCGAACCATTTTTGGCGTTTTCTTGCTGCTGGCAGCCATCGCTTTGATCTGGCTTGGGCTGCGCCAACCGGAGACTTTAGCACCAGAAAATCAGGCGCCATTTACGGGGGAGCGCATTCTTAAAACGACGCAGCTGATCATCAAAAACCGGCTGGCATTGGGGTACACAGTGACTGCTGGGCTGGTGAGCGGCGCCTTTATTGGGTATCTGAATTCGGCGCAGCAAATTTTCCAGGAACAGTACGCTTTGGGAGATCTTTTCTCCGTCTATTTTGGCATCATTGCTTCTTCCATTGGCCTGGCGTCTCTTTTGAATTCCCGGTTGGTGATGCGCTTTGGGATGCGCTTCCTCGTGAGGGGCTCTTTGCTCACTACCTGCATCTTGTCGGCGGTTGCGTTGGGCAGCACGATTCTTTTGGCCGGTCAGCTGCCCTTTCCCGTTTTTATGGCGTATTTGATGCTGTCTTTCTTCTGTGTAGGGGTTCTGTTTGGCAATCTGAATTCTTTGGCGATGGAACCACTGGGGCAGATGGCGGGCATTGGAGCGGCCGTTGTTGGTTCGCTCTCAACCTTTATTTCGGTGCTGCTGGGCACGGTCATTGGCCAGAGCTACAACGGGACCATTGTGCCCCTGCTGGCCGGGTTGGCGGTGTTGACGGGGTTGTCTCTGATTGTGATACAGTGGGCTGAAGCCGACAGGTGAAATCTTTTTACGAAATAGGGCCTGTCCATTCAGGCGAAGGTGAGCCAAGACGAAAGCCCAAGGAGCGCGTCAGGCCGGAAAAGGAAAACTGGATGCTGTTCAGTCCCACAATACCAGCCAACACCATGAGCAAAAAGTTGACAGCGTGGTAGAGTACCGCCAGCGAAGCGGCCGCTTCCGCCGGTTGGCCCAGCGTCGTCGCGGCAACAATCACCCCCATGTGGAAGACACCAATCTGACCCGGTGAAGATGGTGCCGCCACGGCAAAGGCGCCCACAATCATAATGAAGGTAGCATTGATAAAGGAAGGTGGCAGATGCACCGCCTGCAGCGCCGCGTTGTAAGCAAACACAACGGGCAGCCAGGTGAGCAGGGTCAGCCCCAGCACCAGCAGCGCTGAACGCCACTGCGTGAAGGCGTGCAGCCCGTCCAGCAAATCATCGAGCTGCTGATGCCGTTTCCCGGCCGATAGTTGGGACACTTTGCCGCCCAGCCAGGTGAGGAGAGAGTGGGCCAACGGCCGTCTATTCGCCAACACTACCAGAAATCCAATCAGTCCCGCTGTTGCCACCCCAGAAACCAGCGCCGCCTGCCGCAGCCAGCCGGGCAGCGTCTCGATTTGCCGTATGGCCAGGGGCAGCAGCAGTACCATCAGCAGCATGTCCAGCAGCCGCTCCACCACCATTGTGGTCACACCTTGCGGCACCGTAAGGTTGGGCTGCCGCCCTACCAGCATCGCCCGCGTCACGTCCCCCAGGCGGAAGGGCAGCAGCTGCGTCAGCATCTGGCCAATGTTTTGGATGTGGAACAGCTTTGCCTGAGCGATACGGCGGCCTAACAAAAAGCGCCAGCGCACCGCCCGCAAAAAGAGGTAAAGGGTGAGGTAAACGGCCGTCCCCAACAGATAATGTGCTTTCGTTTGCTGAACGGCCTGGGCAATCTCGGCCGGTTTGATCACCCAAAACATGCCGCTAAGACAGAGTAAACTGAGGGCCATTCCCAGGAGAAATTGTCGTTTTTTCTGTGTGCTTACCTGCATTTTCCACTCCATTTTGATTGGCTTTGGACTCACTTGCAGGAAAGTTACCTTCAGGCCAGAAAAGTAACGAAATTGGTTGAAGCTTTTGGCCACAGAGGTCATAGAGGGGAAGGGAGAATTTGGACCAGAAGAAAGAGGTGCCCACAGATGCCACAGACTTTTTGGTTTAATCTGCGGGCTCGTTGGGATTTCGTGGGGTTTGGCGTGAAACGTGACGCGTGAAACGTGATGTCTCTCCGGGTCTGTCAAGTCCTAAAATAGATTGACAAAAAAAGGGCAACACGCAACTCCTTATGTAAAATGGACAGTGGCCGGATAGGCAAAGTCCAGGGCGAGGTGTGGCCGGTCGTAATTGTAAAGCCACACCGCTTGCGCTACAGCCAGCCGGACATGTTCCAGATTGATAAACAGGTCATCAAGACCATATTCGCACTTTAAAATACCATTCATCCGTTCCGCCAAGGCATTATCATAACAATTGCCAACCTCGCCCATACTGGGCAGCATCTGGTGGGCACGGAGGCGGTCAAGATAGTCCCAGGAGCCGTACTGGATGCCGTGGTCAGAGTGATGGACTAAGCCGGCTAAGGAAACAGCCGTATGGGCCATGGCCTGGTTGAGGGCACGTAAGCAGCCTTCGGCGGCCAAAGAGGTGGAGACATCCCAACCAACAATAAAGCGGGAGTAGGCATCGGTCAACAGCGCCAAGTAGACAAAGCCCTCTTCCGTGGCAATGTAGGTGATGTCTCCCACCCAAGCCTGATGTGGCCGCGTCAGGGTCATGTCCGCCAGGCGGTTGGGGCAGCGCCACAAGCCAGAGCGGGTGGTGCGCCGTCGGCTGAGCCGCGGCTTGACCAGCAAGCCATGCCGACCCAGCAGGGCAAAAAAGGCGTCTCGCCCTCTGGTGATGCCCGCCGCGGCCAGGTCAGGGCTAAGCTTGTGATGCAGCTTACGCACCCCCATTCGGGGATGGTTCTGCCGTTGCTCTCGTACCAGTGCCAAGATGCGCTGGTCCTCGGCCGCACGCCATTGTGCCTGTTGCTCGGCTTGGGAATAGGCCTGGCGGCTAATGCCATACCAGGCCAAGGCGTCCTTGAGGCTCACTTGCTGCTCCTGCCTGACGTGCCGGATAGTGGGTTGCCGAAATTTTTTTTCAGGTCAAGTTTCAGCTCGGCACTCGCCACGGCCAAGGTTGCCTCTAGCATCCGATTCTCCAAGACACTTTCGGCCAGGGCAGATTCTAGCGCTGCGATGCGCGCTTTCATCGCTTTGACCTCCACTTGGTCTGCAACCGTCTGGATGACCACTTTTTCGGTGCGGAAACCAGAACAGCCGTATTTCTTGACCCAATTCTTGATGGTTGTATGGGTACCGATGCCGTATTGTTGCGCCAAGCTGGTGGCACTGGCGCCAGCCTCGTACTCTCGCACCACTTGCTGTTTGAAGGCTTGGCTGTATCGTTTGATGGGTTCTTTTTTCATAGTCATCTCCGTCCTGAACAATGTGACATGGATAAGATCTGGTGTCAACTATATTTAGGACGGGTCATCATGTTTCACGCTTCACGCATCACGGATTGTAAACCCCCTGAATTTCTGAAGACCCAATCTGCGTAATCTGTGTAATCTGTGGATAGTGAATTTTGGATTAGGCGACCCAGTAGCCGTTGGCGTAGAGGGCCGTGAACAGGGCGAGGAGGGAGAGGGAAACGGCCGTTACCACCTTATCCACCCAGGGATGCTCGCCCCACTCCGCCAGCAGAATGAAGGCCGGGAACAGCACCCACATGTAGCGCCGCTGGCTCATTAGCAGGCCAGAGCTGAAGGGAATGACCACGCCCAGCAGCACAAACGCCGCTTCGGCATAGCGTCTTTTGGCCAGGAGCACCATACCCAACATAAGGAAAATCGTCACAAACGTGAAATCGATCCAGTTGTCGAAATGAATCTGCCCGGTGGTGAACGCCTGGAGCCAGCCGCCAGACGGCCGTTGCAGCAAATCCGCCACCGTGATAAAAGGGGATTGCGGCACACGCCCCCAGGCCGCCGAGGCATGGGCAAACGCCAGTGCGTCGTTGAAGACGTACCACAGGTAGGCCATGTAACTAACCAGCCCAAGCGGCGCGCTGGCAGGCGCCAACAACGCCCACGGCGACGGCCGTTCCCCCTCATCATTGCGACGCCGCTGCCGCCACCATTCCAGCAACAGCATCGGCACGATGATGAGGCCCACCAGGCGGCACAGCGTGGCCGCCACGGCAAACGGCAGGCTGGTGCGCCACTGACCGCGCCGGGCAAAGTAATACGCCGCAATCGTCGTCAGCAAAAAGAGGGATTCGGTATAAATCGCCGAGCCATAAAACGCCATCGGGAAGCTGAGCAAATACCAGACGGCCCGGTCCGCCACCTTTGGCGAATAATTTTCGGCAGTGAGACGGTAGAAGAAGACGGCCGTTCCCCACAGCGCCAGATTGCTGAGGATGATGCCCGAAACGGCCGCATCCCCCGTCAGCGGCGTGATGGCCGCCATCAGCAGGGGCAGCAGCGGGAAAAAGGCCACCGAGGGCAGGGGCACATCGTAGAACCTATATCCCTCTTCCACGATGCTGATGTAAAAACCCGTGTCCCACCGGCTGGCAAACACGTCCAGCAGAATGTTTTCCGTGCCGCGCAGGTGGTAAGGCGGCGGGGACGTTGAGTCCAGCAGCAGCGGCACAGCCAGGTAGGCCACCAGCAGCACCCCCAGCCGGGTGGCCACAAACACCAGCGTCGGCAGCCAAAGCCAGCGCGGCAGCGTCAGGCTGGTAAGGCGGCTAAACAGCGTTTGGCCTGGTAAGCTAGGTTGGTCTAATTTCACGTCCATCTAATAGCCTGTTTGAGGGGACAGCCACTTTGGGAAGTGACTGTCATCTGTAAATTGAGTACAATGAAAACAGTCTGGCGGTCTGGCCTACAGTGATTCTGGGAAACCATTTGTTGTGACCAAACCGCCAAAACTACCTGAGCTGCGATGGTGTAGATAGTGCCGCTATCTCACCATTGCAGCTTTTTATTGGGGCAGCCGCTGACCCAAGGCAAACACCCGACCCCTAAAGCCATCCGGCGCCCAGACCAGGGGAGCGTCATTGCTCAGCGTGAAGCCCTGCGTGGCCGAGGCGTTCATGTCTACCTCCAAAGTGATGTTATGGTGCCCCAACGCCAGGGGAGATGTTGGGCTTTGCACGATGAATTGGGCCATGCCGTGGGCATTGGTCATGACGCGGCCCAGGTAACGGCCGTTCACAAACACGGTCGCTCGCTTGTGCGGGGGGAACCCGGTGCCGGTAAAGGCAAACTGGCTGCCCAACGCCCCTTCGCTGGCGTGTACAGACAATTCCGGGGTGTACACACCGGCCATCATGCGCCATTCCAGCGCGGCAGCAGGACGATCAAAGTAGGGGACCATAGCGATGCCTGACAGCAGAACCACCAGGGCAACGACAGCGCGTACCATCGTCCGAAGAGTGAATGTTTTCATAGTTACCTCCTTCGCAACTACAAATAAAGTGGATAGAAACGACATTTGTTAGCGGGAACGGCCGTCAAACGGCCGTTCCCGGCATAACCACCCTTAACGCTGCACAAACGGCAAGTAAGTACTGCTGCCCGTTGTGCCTAAGATTGGCCCGCTAAAACCACCCGGCGGGTTTACCACTGAAGCCCCGCTGTCTACAGTGATGGTCTTGAAGGCCGACACATTGGCATCCGTCTCCATCACCACGGTCAGCTCGCCATCCGGCACGCCGTTCGTGTCGATGATGAAGCGGCCCGTGCCGCTGCCGTCGGTGGTCACCCCGCCCACTACCTGTCCATTCACAAAAATGACGGCCAGACGGTTAGGCTGGTAGCCCGAGCCGGTAAAGGCAAACTGGCTGCCCGGCGCGCCCTGGTTGTCACTGACGCTGAGGTCGGGGGAGTAGGCGTCACCAAACAGTTCCCAGTTGATGGCCGCGCGGGCGCTGCCCACGTATGGCAGCAGCAGCACCCCACCCAACAAAACCAACAGGGTGATACCCAATCGTTGTACTGCTTCTTTTCTTTCTTGACTCATAGAGCCTCCTTGTGAACGCGAGGAAGACCGGGCGGAACAGGAAAAACACACCTTTTTTTGATTGTCATGCCAGCGAAGGTGGGAATCCACTTTTGCGAAGAAGATGAATACCTGCCTGCGCGGGGTTGACACCGCTTATCTCTACCGTGCCGCTCGGCTTCCTCAAAAATAAGACATACCGTTACGGAACTCGCGGCTCCAGCCTGTACACCGGGCCTGCGGGAACGGCCGTTGCCTGCTGCAGCAGCGTCATGGATGGGTTGTTGATGTAGATCGGCCGTTCATCCAGCTGGCTGAGAATCAGCGCCTCCATCGCCGCGCCGGGAATGAGGAAGCGGTTGATGGTTTGTACGTCGGGGCGCTGGCCTTCAACCAGCTGCAAATATTGCACCGCAGGCACCGTGTCCCACCAGCCCAGCACCAGTGCATCTTGCTCCACCTCGGCCAGGATCGTTTCGGCCATCTCGCGCGTGCTCCAATCGGCGGAACGATCCACCAGGGACCAGTTCAGCCCCACGGCCAGCAGCACCGCACCAACGGCCACGCCGCGCAGCAGCCAGCAGGAGAACTGCGGCTGGACCTGGTTTTGCAGCCACAGTGCCAGCTGCTGGTAGCCCACGCCCAGCCAGATGGCCCAAATGAGGTAGGTGGGCAGGAACATCGTATCTTTGTCCACCACCCGGTAGTTGATGTAGAAGATGGCGTTGGCCAGGAACATCAGCAGCAGCAGGCCGCCCAGCCGCCAGCTGCGCCGGGTGAGCACCACCAGCCCCAGCAGCCCTGGCCCAATGCCGATGGCCAGGAACGCGGTCCAGAGCTGGGCGCCGTAGGCCGCCACCTGCGGCCCAATTTCGTTGAGCTGGTAGCCAAACATCTGCCCGGCAAACGACTGCCCGGTGATGAGCCACCAGATACCGGAAAAACGCATCAGGTTGACGGGGTGGAAAACGCCCGCAGCGTCGTACTCCCCGGCGTAGTTGAAGACGGGCTGGCTGGCATAGCGCAGGGGCAGCACCAGGAAGACGGCGAGGCCAAGCAGGACGGCCGTTCCCCCTGCAACCCACACCGGCCAATGTTTGAACTGGGCTGGCTGGCTGGTAAGCACAAACCAGACCGCACCAGGCACCAGCAGTACCGTGGCCATGTGGTTGCCCAGGCTGAGAGTCATCAACAAGATGGGCAGCGCCAGGCGCAGCGGTGTGGGTTCATCGGCCCAGCGCAGCAGGCTGAGGATCGTTCCCGCCATGAGGGCCGTATGCAGCGTGTACACCTCGGCGATGAGGGACATGGCCCAGAAATAAGGCGCCGTGGCCAGCAGCCCCAGCGCACCCAGCCGCAGCCACGGTTCTACTTTGAGGCGGCGCAAAATGACCTCCATTTGCAGCAGCGTAAGGGCGCTCAGAAAGGCAGAGAAGAGGTTCATGCGGTAGCCCATGTCACTGCTGAGCGGCAGCCAGGACCAGATTTTGCCCAGCAGCAGGTACAGCGGGTACCCCGTGGCCCGGATGATACCGTTGGTGACTACGGCCGTCGTAAATTCAGCGCTGTCCAGGTTGTAAATGGTGGGCGCCAGGGTGAGCCAGTAGAGCAAAAAGGGCAGGACAAATACGGCCGCTGCAGGCCAATCAAGCCGAACCAGCCGCGGCCACCAGGTGCTGTTGGTTTGCCCCGAACGCACAAAAGAGGGCAAGGGGGGTATCTTTAACATAACTTACTTCTCCTCGTAAATGTGGGTCGGATTGCCAATCCGACCTAAGATTTTCATTCATGGTGGTCGGCGACAGCCGGTGTCGTCTCCTGTGACAATAGGACGCGGATTAAATCTGGGCGCAATCTGCGCAAATCTGCCAGCGCAAGTTGCGCCAATCTGCTGATTTTGATTCGTGGCCGTGCGCTTAAGGACACGAGGGCACGGAATCCGGCGAGAGGTTGTTTGCTGGCGTGCCCTACGGCCGTTACGCCAGTGAGTGAAGCAGCTTGCTAAAAGGTAACGATATTGGGGTTATCCTGGGATTTAGTCATCATTACGGCCGTTGTCATTGTCATTGTCGTTGCCGCTACCGCCGCCAGAACCGCTGTTGTCGCCATCATTGTCATTGTCATCGTTATCGTTGTTGTTGTCATTGCTGCCAGAGTTGTCATTGCTGTCGTTGTTGTTGCTGTTGTCACCGGCATCGTTGCTGTTGCCATTGTCGTTGCCCCCACCGCCGGAGTTGTCGTTGTTGTTGTCGTTGCTGTTGTTATCGTCATTCACCACGGTGGTTGGCAGTGGCTGCGGTGTGGCCGTGGGCGGTACAGCGGTGGGTGGAGCGGCCGTGACCGTGGCCGTTGCCGTGGGCAGCTCACGCGTCGCTGTGCTGGTAAGCGTGGGCGTCGGCGTGCTTGTCGTGTCTGGTGTGGCCGATGCCGTGGGCGTGGCCGTCAGCGTGGGGGTGGCGCTGCTGGGGGTGGTGGCCGTGGGCAACTGGGTAGCCGTGCCGGTCGCCACGGCCGTTGTCGTTGCTGTCGGCGTGACGGTGGCTGTGGCTGGCCCATCTTCCAACACCACGATGTGGCTGGCGTAAAAATGGCCGTTTTCAGCACGGCCGTTCACCAATACCAGTGCCCCAATCGCCGCGAATCCCTCCACCTGAGTCTGGTCGTTTACCGCCACGGGCACTCCAGCAATAATCCAATTGCTGCCCTGCCTGGTGTTGATGTGGCCTTCAAAGGCAAGTGCGGCCGTCTGGTTGGTGCGCAAAATGGCTTTCACTTCGCGCACCCGTTCATCATTCATTTGGCGGCGCAGGGTGAAAACGGCAGTGGCGTCCCCTGCCTGCTCCAACTGGTAAGATTCCACCCACAGCTTGGCTTCATACAGCATATCCCCCGGCACCGCCGACGCGGCGGAAAACAGGAGGGTAAAGCCAAACAGCACCACAAACAGCGCCAGGGAAGCCAGCGGCAGCAGCGTTTGCCGCAATCCGCGCCACGAAAACCGCGCCTGCCGCGCCGCAGCGCGCAGCTGCTCCGCCTGCTGCAAGAACACTTTCTGCGATTGTCGTTTGGCCGCCAGGCTGGGCTGAAGCCGCAGCTGCTGCAATTGAACTACTACTGTGAGAAACTTCTCAATTTCCACCGCCGCCTGGGGATGCTTTGCCAGCAATGTTTCTACCGGCACACCCGCCTCAAACTGCTCCAGGCACTCAAACAGGAGTTTTTCTTCGACGATTTTCATGCCAGCGCTCCTTGCAGCATGATGCGCTGGGAGATAGAAGCAATAGCCCGGGCCTGCAGCATTTTGACCGACCCTTCACTTTTGCCCATCGTTTGCGCCACTTCCTGAATGGGCATGCCAAAGCCAAAGCGCAGCGCCAGCACGTTTTGCTGTTCCGGTGTCAGGCTGTCCATCACAGCCTTGAGATTTTCGTTTTGCAAAATGGTGTCTACCTGGTGATCCACGCTTTGTTCGCTGGTGGGAATATCCTCATGCAGCATGGTGAAGCTGTCCCGCTTCTTGCGGCGATAATGTTCCTTGAGCACCAGCGTGGCGGTGCCGTACAGCCAGCCGCGCAGGGTGTTTTGCGGCGCGCTTTTCTCGCGTACGGCCGTTAACAGCCGCAAAAAAACCTCGCTGGTGAGATCTTCGGCCGTTGGTATGTCGTTGACCCGGAAGGCCACAAAGCGGTAGATGGCATCGTAATATGTGTCGTGTACCTCGGCCAGTGCTTCCTGGTCTAAGGAGCGTACGCGTTGGAGAAGTTTCATTTCGTCGGTCATAAGAGCATTTCCCAAAATTGTCAGTTGAATGTTTGCATTGTAGGTTTTTGGCCGGATTGGCAGTAGGGGAGATGGTCGCGACCTGGTTCGGACCATGGGCCAGAGTTGGTCAGACCTTAGTCTATGTGTGGGAGAGGCTAAAGCCGGTATAATGCTGTTTTATCAGAGGTCGGAGTTCATCGGCGTCCTGGCGTAAGTTCTTCAGAGGAAACTTCGCGTGTGGGCGCACCACCGCGAATAAAGATCAGCAGATTGGGCGGATGGCAAGGAGTTTCTTATCTGCGCTATCTCTGTCCTATTTCGAAGGAGTCGGGCATGGTTGCCAGTAAACAGCGGACACTGGCTCAGCAGTACATGTTTGTCAGCCTGTTGGTGATGTTGGGCGGCATGGTGGGCATCGGTTTGTGGATTAGCCAGCAGATTGAAACGGCCGTTACCAACCGCACCGCTGCCGTCACCGCCCTGTATGTAGACAGCTACATCTCCCCTCACCTGCAAGGGCTGGCCGACGGCCGTAACCAAAGCGGCGTCGACGTGGCGGCCCTGGAACGGCTGCTCATCGACACCTCCCTGGGCACCCAGATTGTTTCCTTCAAAGTGTGGTCCCCCGATGGCATCGTGCTCTACGCCACCAATGCGGATCTTATCGGCCAGCAGTTTCCCATCGAAGATGGTCTGGCGGCTGCCTTTAACGGCGAGGTGGTGACCGAAGTGAGCAACCTGGACAAGCCGGAGCAGGCGCTGGAGCGGGAGCGCTACGGCACGCTGATCGAAACCTACGCGCCTTCGCGTGACGCAGGCAGCGACACCATCATTGCCGTATCCGAGTTTTACCAGACCTCCGCGGGGCTGGAAGCAGAAATCCGTGCGGCGCAGTACCGCAGCTGGCTGGTGGTTGCCGCCGTGATGGTGGGGCTGTACCTGCTGCTCAACGGTATGGTGGGGCGCGCCAGCAACACCATCGTCTCCCAGCAAAATGAGCTTAAGGCCAACGTCACCCGTCTGAATGAACTGCTGGAACAAAACGAGGTGCTAAACGGCCGTGTCCGCCGCGCCGCCGCCCGCACCACCGCCCTCAACGAAAAGAACCTGCGCCGCATCTCCGCCGATTTGCACGATGGCCCTGCTCAGGATCTGGCCCTGGCGCTGCTGCGCCTGGAATCGCTCAGCGAAGCGGTGGCCGAGGCCAAACCGGAGGTCAGCCGGGATTTTCGCACCGTCCAGGTAGCCACCGAATCGGCCATGGCAGAGCTGCGCACCATCTCGGCCGGGCTGCGCCTGCCCGAAATTGCCCCCATCGGCCTGGCCGATACCATCCACCGCGCCGTGCGTGACTTTGAGCAAAAAACCAATTGTGAAGTCACCCTCACCCTGGGCAGCCTGCCCGAACAGGCGCCGCTGCCGGTGAAGATCACCGTTTATCGCGTGCTGAAGGAGTCCCTGGCCAACAGCTTTCGCCATGCGGGCGGCGCTGGGCTGTCGGTGCAGGCGTATGTGACCAATGAAGAAAACGGAGAGCTGGTAGTGGAAATTGCCGACACGGGTCTGGGATTTGATTGGCAGGAGACGGCCGTTCACCAACGCCTGGGTCTGGTGGGTATGCGCGAACGAGTTGAGCTGCTGGGCGGGCAGTTCCATCTGTACAGCGCCGTCGGCCACGGCACTACCATTCGCGCCATCCTGCCCCTGACGATCCCCGAGGTTGAAGATGTCTGAACCGATTCGCATTGTCATTGCCGATGATCATCCACTGTTCCGTGAAGGCGTAGCCCAATCACTCTCTGGCGTACCCGATTTCACCGTTGTCGGCCAGGCAGGCTCTGGCGAAGAAGCGTTTGCCCTGGTGGGCAACCTGCTGCCCGATGTGCTGCTGCTGGACGTGACCATGCCCGGTGATGGCGGCATCGTCACCGCGGGCAAGGTGGCCGCCGCCTGGCCCGTGGTGCGCATCATGATGCTCACCGTTTCGGAGGACCAGGACACTTTGATGGCGGCGCTCAAAGCGGGCGCTCGGGGCTACGTATTGAAAGGGGTTACCGCCCGCGATCTGGCCAGTGCCGTACGTGTGGTGGCGGGCGGGGACATTTACATTTCGCCCGCGCTGGCGGGTGGCATTTTGTTTGAGCTAACGGCCAGCAAACAGGCAGACGATCCGCTCACAACGCTCACCGACCGGGAGCGAGAAATCTTGCAGCTGGTGGCTGAAGGGCTGACCAACCGGGAAATTGGCGACCGGCTTCACCTGGCGGAGAAGACGATTAAACATTACATGACCAACGTGCTGCAAAAGCTGCACGTGCGCAGCCGGGTGGAGGCCGCGCTGCTGGCGCAAAAGCATGGCCTGGCCAGAGAGTAACAAGGGGCTAACGACAAGATGTTCTTGGTTAACGGCCGTTACAATCAATCGTTTCCCGGTAGCCCCAGCCCTCTGTCCAGTTGAAGTGGAGGCGACAGCAGAAGACGGACACCAGAGCACAACCGGCGGCTCGCGGTGAGTGAACCAACTGTAGGGCCGGTGGCGCTTGCGACAGGGAGCGGATTTCCGCTTTGCCTTCCATTTGCCAGCGGGGGGTAGTGATGACGACGGCCGTTTCCGATTCCAGGTTAAATAGCACATCCGATGAAGCAGGGACCAGGAGAAAAAGCGTCAAGCCGTCTGCCTCGCACGGGAAAAATCCAGCCTGAATGCCGCCTGGGCCGTTGGTTGACAGCGTGGCGGATGATTCATTTTTAAGTGCGCCAATAACGCGTAGCCGCAGTGGTTCTAACATGCCAAAAGTGTATGCCGTTGTGAGGTTATTGTCGTCTAACCAAAGTTATGATTGCGGTTTTTTAGCTGTCAAGCAAGCCTGGTTCTCGGGCACGTAACAGCGCCTGCGTCCGGTTTTTTACGTCCAGCTTGCTGAAAATGTGATTCACGTGCCCTTTCACCGTGCCGACGCTGATGAACAAGGCATCGGCGATTTGCCGGTTTGATTGTCCCAGGGCAATGAGCTTCAGGATTTCCTGCTCTCGTTCGGTCAGGGGGTCGAGCAGAGGAGTAGTGGGGGAAGTGGCTGCCGTGCCGGCCGGCATAGCAGCCATGAGTTGGGCAACGTAGTCGGGGAACAAGTGCCGTACCTGGTTTAGCAGCGGGGCCAGCGCCGGGCCATTCTCCACAAACACGCGGATGTAACCCTCCTGTTTGGCCAGCGTCAAGGCCCGGATCAGCGCGGTTTGAGCATCGGCTCCTTGGTTTTGCCCGGCCCAGGTGAGGGCTTGCAGGATGTATGCCTCTACCATCAGCTGGATGCGCCCGATGGCTTCACACTGGGGGATGACTTCTTGCAGCAGCGCCAGTACGGCCGTTGCCTGACCCTGCGCCAGCCAGATACGGGCCAGGAGCAGATCGGCCGATTGGGCCAGCAGGGGCGTCAAAGTGCACGTCCCGTTGGCGCGCTGTTGGGCGTAGTCATTGGCCCAGGCGGCTGCAGCGATGAGGTTGCCGTAGGCCAGATCGTGCCGGGCCTGACGCATAGCTACCTGGGCCGAGACCGGTGTGGATTGCAGATGTACGGCCGTTTCTGCCGCCAACTCCAGCGCTTCCCGCGCCGCCGCCTCATCTCCTTGTGCCGCCGTCGCCGCCGCCAGCTTAAGGTACCCATCGACCAGGGCCAGCAGCATGTGGCCAGATTGGGCCAGTTCAATCTCCTGCCGGGCATAAGCCTCGGCCTGTTCCAGATCATTCCATTCCCAATACAGATCGCTGAGATGACCAAAAACTTCGCCGGTCATGATCAACGGTTCAAAACCGGCAGCCTGAGCACGCTGGCGTATCGATTCATAAGTTTGCCACGCTTGATGGAGCCGCCCTTGCATGATCTGAATGCTGGCGATGCGGTAGAGCGGCAGCTGGCCCATGAAGACGTTGCCCAGGGCTTCGAACTGCTGCCTGCCCTGGGTGTAGGCCGTTAAAGCAGCATCCAGTTTGCCCTGGTAGCGGTAGGCATTCCCCAGCGCTTGATGGGCTGCCGCCAGGCTGAGGTGGTCGGTGGGATCAATCAGCGAGAGCGCCTGCGTCGCCCATTCGATGGCATCATCGGGTCGGGCATAAAGGGAAGCATAGATGGCGTGTACGGCCAGAATCTCACCTTGAAACGAGTCCTCTATTTGGGGCAGCTGTTTGGTAATGTCGGCGATAAGCTGCTGCAATTGGGGTTCATTGCCCTCGTAAACCCGGCACCAGGCGACGGCCAGGCGCAAGCGAGGCGATTGGTATTCAGCTGGCAGAGCGTCCAGCCATTTCTGCAAAGAGACCAACAGGCCATGAGCCAGAAAGGTTTTGTAGGTCCTGGTGAGCAGGCTGGCCATTAAGCCATAGTCCTGGGCGGCCAGGGCATTGCGCACGGCATCCTGCATAAGCTGCTGCCCGGCATACCAATGGGCAGCCCGGCGGTGGCATTCGCGCCGGGTGGCTTCATCCAGGTCGGCGCGCAGCATCTCGGCAAAGAGGGGGTGGTAACGATACCACTGCCCTTCGTCGTCGAGCGGGGTGATGAAGAGATTGTCGGCGCTGAGTTGACGCAGCAGGTGAACCGCGTCGTCCTGGCCGGTGACGACCGTACACAACGCCCCGCAAAACTGGCGCAAGACGGCCGTTTTCTGCAAAAAGTGGCGCACTTCATCCGGTTGATAACGCAGCACTTCCTCCATGAGATAGGCAAAAACATGCTGCCGGACGCCGCTAAAGGTTTGTACCAGCCGGGCCGCATCCTCTGTGCCGCGCTGGCGCAGGGAGAGGGCGACCAGTTGTAAGCCGGCGGCCCAGCCTTCGGTTTGCTCTCTGAGCAGGTGGAGCGCTGCTTCGGGAACGTTCAAGGCCATCACCTGGTTAAAAAACGAGGCCATTTCCTCAGGGGTCAGGCGCAGGTCGGCGGCGCGCAGCTCCACCAGCCGCCCTTCGACGCGCAAACGGGCCAGGGACAGCGGCGGGTCGGCACGGGTTAACAGCAGCAGGTGAAGCTGCGGCGGCTGGTGCTGCAGCAGGTAGTTGAGGCTTTGATGAATCGAGGCGGTGTGAATCCAGTGGAAATCATCCAAAACCAGGGTCAGGGTGGTATCCGGCTGGATGTGGCTGATGATGTCGTTGATGAGGAAGGTTACGGCCGTTTCCAGCGAAACCCGGCTGAAGGCCGACAACACGGCCTGGGACTGCAGGCCCAGGCGGGCGTCAACCGCTCGTAAGGCGGCGATAAGATAACGCCAAAACAGAATAGGATCGTTATCTTGTTCGTCCAGCGCCAGCCAGGCAACCGGGTTATTCTGCTGCCGGATCCAGTCCGTGACCAGCGTCGTTTTGCCAAATCCGGCCGGTGCGGATAACAAGGTCAGGCGCCCTTCCGGCTGGAGGCTTAAGTGGTTGGTGAGGCGGGGCCGGGAAAGCAGTGTCGGGGTGGAACCGGGTATACGCAGCTTGGTGTGCAGCAGCGGACTTTCCATCACCGGCATGGATTCCGGCGAAGAGGGAGAAGGCGGTAACGGCCGTTCTGAATCTACTAACAGATCTCGCATCATAAAGTCGCCAGGAACAAATTCTACTCTTCCAGCAAATATGATACGAGAAAGCTAAGGCGGTAGCGTAGTGATGAATGTCACTCCCAAGTCGTGACACTCCCTGTGCTCTAACCACGTGGCTAAATCCCTTCCCTAAAAATGGGGGCGCAGACGACCCGTCCGCCCTTGTTGCGGCCTGGTAGACTGCGCTCCATTTAAGGCGTGCCGTAGCGCATGAGGTCTTTCCTGAGATGCTAAAAGAAATCAGATAGCTACCCCTTCAATTTTGGCTGCCGGGCGTTTTGTAGCAGCAGCCAGCCGCCGGTGGCGATGAGGGCCACGGCCCAAATCCACTCCAGATCTGAGCCAAAGATCAGCGCCAGCAGGCCCAGCACTGCCAAACCCAGTGCGGGATAGCTGGCCCAACGGGTCGGGTAGCGGTCGCGCCGCAGCCAGAGAAAGGTGAAGGGCAGGGCCATGCCCCAAAAGAGGACGCCAGCGATGACACGGGGTCCCCACGTTTCGGACTCAATCAGACCGCTCAGCAGTACAATGATCGCCAGAGTGGTCATGATGCCCGCTGGCATGACGGCCCACCACTGCTCCGGGCGTCGCCAGTAAACAAACAAGAAAGGCAAGCCGATAACAAAAAGAACCATCGCTCCTATCCATTCACCTGACCCGCGGCTGAAGAGAAGGATCAGGCCAATGCCGCCCAGGATGAAGGCCGGGAAAAGCGCCCACCAGCGGCTCCGGTTGAGCAGGAAAACGATGAAAAACGGCAGGGCGATGCCTAACATCACCAGCGCGCCCAGGATTTCCCCGGCGGCGCTTTCACTGAGGAGGATAACGGCCGTTAACACCGTAAAAACCCATCCCGGAATCAACGCCCACCAGTTCTTCCGCTCGATTAGAAACACCAGCCAGAAAGGCAGTGCCATCGAGGCCATAAACAGCGCGCCGATCCATTGGCCTTCGATTTCCGATTCCCCCAGGAAGATCACGGTGGCCAGACCGGCAGGAACAAAGATGGGAAACAACCAGCCCCACTCTTGCCACCCGCTGGTCAGGTACATAACCAGGGACACAAGGCTAACGCCGGCAAAAACAACACCCCAGACTGTGGGCGAAAAGTCTGGAATCACGTCCAAATTTACTAACAGGTACACCCCACCGAACAAAATGAGGGCAATGCCCCAAATCAGATTACTTCGCTTATTTTTCATCTCCCATTCTCCTTCATAAAAGTAGGGCGATTTTTCAAATCGCCGCCCGATTTACAAAATCGGGCTACAACAGCGTGCCGATTTCATTCAGAATGTTCGGCGCAGCCGGTGACCGCTCCTTCAAAAATAGCAGACAAGCTGATCCGCTTGCCCGAACAAATAAATTATTGGAACCACTGCATATCTTGCCAGAGTTCCGCCCACGGCCGTCGCGGCTGACGGCAGACGTACAATCCGGTGTGGTGCTGTGACTCTTCGTTCTTCACGCCATACTGGTTGGTGACACGGCCGACCGGTTCACAAGAAGCGAAGAAACGGACAGCATACTCTCGTTCAAACCCCACCACGATTACTGTTTCCGGTTCCGGGTCGCCATAGCCCCGCGCCCAAAGGCTGTTCGTGCCGCTGATGACACGCGGCAGGTCAAAATCCCGCCCGTAAAGATCGAGCGCCCCCGCTTCACCGTAGTTTCCCGCCAGAATGACGGTGCCCGGCTTTTCGTTGGCCGGGATACCGGCATAAATCTCGCCAACCTGGGCAGCAAGGTCAGGCCAGCCAATCATCTCAACAACTTCGCCGTTCAGCTGCGAAGTGATTTCCCAAAGCGGCGAGTTGATGGGGGCAATCGGTTTGGTAGCAACGAGGCCAACCAGGCTGGCCACGGCAAGCAGCCCCCAGGAGATACCCAGTCCTGCACGGCGAGCGTTGGCGCTGCGCCCGGCCAGCCAATCTTCCCACCAGACCGCGCCTGCCGTGAGCAGCATGGCATAGGCCGGGCCAATGTAATAACCCCGCCCGCGGGCGAGCAGCAGCAAGCCAAAGGTGACGAGGAAAACCCAGGCCAAAGCGCGGAAGCGCTCATGAAACAGGCAGAACCCCAAACCGGCCGCCCACAGCGGCACCAGGAAAGGGTTAGACGCCACGTAGAGCTGGTCCAGCAAAAAGGAATTGGTGCGTCCCCAGGCGATGTCACGGGTGTGGATGGCGTTGAGGAAGTCCAGCGAGATAAACTGGTGCTGGATATGCCAGAGGAGATTAGGCAGGAAAATAAGCAGAGCCACCGCTGCGCCTGCCCAGGGCCAGACGGTACGTAACTGGCGGCGCAGGGGTGTGAGCAAGGTGACGGCAATCAGCCCGGCGACAAAGAAGGCGATGGTGTATTTGGTCATCATGCCCAGGCCGATGGCTGCGCCGATTCCCAGCCACCAGCGCGGATTGTCGGTGGCCAGCAGGCGAACCAGAAAGAAGGCCAGCAGCAGCCACCACAGGTAATCAAAGGACATGTACTGGATGAGCGTCCCGGCGGTGAGGGCAACGGGTGAAATGGCGGCGGCGATGACGGCAGTCAGCTGCGCACCGCGCCCGCCACCCATGTCCCGTGCCATCAAGCCGACCAGTACCACGGCCAGACCCTGGCCGAGCGCCGGAAACAGGCGCAGTCCCTGGAGGGAATTGCCGAATAACGCCAGGCCAATGCGGGCGATGAACGGCGTCAGCGGCGGGTAGGCGACGTAACCCCAGTCGAGTTGGCGGGCATTGATTAAGATGTCCAGTTCGTCGCGGTGGAAACCGTACTGGCCGTTGGCCAACGTGTGAACCAGGGTGACGCCCAGGGCCAGCAACAGCAGCAGCCTATTTTCGTTGATCCAGTTGCGGAATGAGAATTGATGCTGCATTAAAGATTCTTCCTTGTCAGCGGCTGCGCGCTATCACAGGCGCGGCCAGCAGCAGGAGACCGGCGGCAATCAGAAACAGGGGCCACAGCCAGCTGTAGTTGAGCTCGAAGAGGAATACGGCCGTCATCCCCACAAACAATAACCCACCAATAAACGGCCCGGTGACCTCCATCGTCCACTGGCCGCCGTTGCGCCGGTACGCGCCTATCGCCGCCGACAGCGTGCCTAACCCCGGCAGCAGCAGGAAGAGCGCCCACCAGTTGGTCAAGGTTGGTAACACGCCGTAGTCATGCAGCAAATAGAGCACGCCGATGGCGATGAGGACCAGGCCAGCAAACCAGCCCAAACCCCCGGCCTGCCGGTCGGCCCGGCGCTCGGCGCGTCGTTCGATCCGTTCCTCCCGGCGCGAGGTATACCCACCTTGTGTACCATCAAGCTTATTTTGATCGGACATTTTGTTTTCTCCTTTTCCTGGCTCACACCTACGATTGGCGTGATACCTGTATTTATCAGGATATGCGAAGGGGAAACGGCCGTCCTCTAACCAAAGTTATAGTCGAAGGTTATGTCTTGCCGGGGAACAACTGGTGATACCTATTACCTCTCTTTCCAGACCGGATCGCGCAGGAGCAGCAAGACGACGATGGCGCCGAGCAGCAGCGCCGGCAGACCAATCCCGAAGGAGAAAATCGTGCTGGTGGGGGCGACGACTGCCACAAAAAAGAAACCCAGGGTCTGATTATTGAGGGCATGCAAATAAGCCGCCGTCCAGACACCTTTTGACTTGAAAACGGCATAGGCCAGGAAGTAAGCCAGGATGATGCAGTAGGCCACCATGAACAGCGAGCCAAGCAGCGGCTGGCCGGGATAGTTATAGCCCATCCAGATAACAGGCCAGTGCCAGATGCCCCAGATAACGCCCAGGAGAAATACTCCGCGAATACGTCCCAGCCGGATCAATTCGGTTTGCAGGAAGCCGCGCCAGCCATATTCCTCGCCGAAGGAGATGATCAAGCCAAGAAACGGGCCAATAAGCACGGCGTTGGCGGCAATTGACAGAAGCATAACCGCCGGTGGCAGGTTGCTGGCGGCTAACTCCGGGAACGCCGTGTTTAAGTCGATAACCGTGCCGAGATTGAACAGGTAATTGAGCCAGGTCTGGAGGCCAAAGAAAACCACGAGGCCCAGCCCATAGCCAAACCAAATGCGCGCTTTGCCGCCGGCCATGCCCGCCTCAACGAAAGTATTTTTGCCACCCTTGAGGCGTAGAACGACCAGCAGGACCAGCCCTAAAAGATTGGGGATGAGCAGCAGCGGCGCCAGGCTTGCTCCCCTATCGGGTTGGATCAGGCTCACGATGGCGCCAACCAGATATAGAGCTGTCAGCAGGAAGTAATAGTAAACGAACCAGCGCGAAGCACTGCGATTGCTGCGGTAAAAGATGGGGCTGTCTTTGAAGAAAAAGGCGCCCAGCAGCATGGCGGAGAAGGCGGGCAGCAGCATCTGGAATTGTAACAGCAGGGTCGCGCCAGCGTTGGCCAATCCGCCATTCAAGTAGATCACCAGGTCCACCAGCCAGGTCAGGCCAAACGCCAGGCCGAGGAACCAGGCCACGTGGGACCAGTTGACCGGCAGGGCGGTAACGGCCGTATCCAACGGTGGTTCCGGCCTGGTTTGTTCCGGATAAATCGCAGGTTGTGTACTCATCGTTTCCTCTTTTCTGTAGGATACTTTCCTTACAAGTGATTGTTTTTTGAAAATTTGTCATACAGGTTGATTCCAGGCTTTCACAGCCAAAACGCTCTTTATTTGGCAAGGAAGCGCAGTATCCGTTGGTTTACAAGTTCCGGTTGGGCCAGCGCAGTGATGTGATGAGCTTCCGGGATCATTTCTACCTGTAAACCGGGGATCAATTCCTTTGCCGCCTGAAGAGCAGGCTGCGGCCTGTAGATGACTTCCTTGTCGCCCAGGATAAGCAGCACCGGGGATTTGATCTGGGCAAATTCCTCTTTTGTATAGACTCTTGGAAGCACCTGGTTGATCAGACTGCCAAATACCATCGAGCGATAAAACAGCGGCTCCCAGAGCGGGTCGAATGGCAGACCGGCGTGCATCCAATCCACACTCTGACGCATGGTGCGTCTCAGCCCTGGCAGTTTCGGGAGCATCACGTAGATGGCTTTGGGAATGAACATGTGAAAGTAAAACGGCGTCATCCTGTAGATGGTGGCGGCCGGGCCAATCAAAACGAGCTTGCGCACCCGTTCCGGTAGTTTCATGGCGTAATAGGCGCCTGTAAAACCGCCATATGAATTCCCTACCAGGGAGAAAGTATCAATACCCAAACCCTCAATCAATTCCGTAAACCAAACCAGGAAGTCATCGAGTACCTTAATCGGCTTCGTTGGGCGGCTTTTATTGCCTTCTCCAATGACATCAACGGCATAAACCCGGTAAGTTTGGCTGAGTGCATCCACATTGGGATACCAGGCTGCCGCGGTGGCCAGGAGGGCATGCAAAAGCACGATAGGCGGCCCGCTTTCCGGCCCGCTGGCGATAACGTGTGTTCGGCCAAAACTGGTGGGAACCATCAACTCAGTGAAGGAAACGGGCCAATGATCTACAATGGCTTGATATGCTTGCATCGTTTCGGTTTCACCTTCCGGCGTAGTGAAAACGGGGATCGTGTTTGACATTTATACCCTTTCCTGAGACTGTGTGGCGAGGAGAAATCTTTGTGGTTCATACACCGACAAAGATTTCTCCTCGCGGTTGAAATGCCGCCTGAGCAGTTGCTTCCTCTACTTGATTTCCAGAGAACTCATCATGGCGTCTAACTGGATTAAATCTGGCGTGAAGGTATTCCCGGCCTGGGGATTCAAGGTACTGACGACGTTGGCCAGGTAAGCCGGGAAATCACTGGTGAATTCTGGCGGCTCATTCCCGGTGATAGTTGCATCTTCCGGCAGGCTGGGATGGCCAACCGGCAGCACAGCGGCCACATAATATCTCCCGTCGCTGGTCAGGCCCTGGTAGGTGTAAATCAGCTCGTAGTTGTTGATGGGTACGATGCCCTGATCAAACTCGGTTAGGTAACGCAGCCCCTGGCCGTTTTTGAAGTCCAGGTATTGAACGTGAGCATGCATCACCTGGGTGGCATTAAACAGCGGCAGGAAAGGCATCGGGGTGATCTCCTGAGGCGATTGGATCAGGGTTTGCAGCGATGTGACAATCATGCCCGCACCTTCGTTAACCGTGCTCAACTCCTCTACCGGATAGATGAAGATCTGCGGCTGCAAGAGGTGATTGGTGATGGGGTAGCCCTGGAGGGTTAGGCGGGTGTACTCAGGCAGCACTTCCCAGTAGGGGGCATCATTGGCCGGCACGGCCGTTACCGTTTCGGTCTGGAAGCCGGTGGCCATGCCGCTGGTATCGAGCGAAATGTCGAGCGAGTCGTCGGTGGGGGGAACGGCCGTTGCCGTTGGCTCTACTGGCATTGGCGTAGCCGTAGGATCAGGCAGTGTGGTCGTAGCCGTTGGTTCCACAGTGGCCGCTGGCGCTGATGTGGCCGTGGGATCAGGCTGCGTGGTTGGTGCGGCCGTCGTAGAACAGGCCGCGAGCAGGAGCGAGAGCGCCAGGAGGGCGATTAGCAGCTGCAAGGTAAATCCGAATTGCTTTTTAGTGAACATTTTTTCTCCTAATCAAAGCGAACATGTTTTTAATTCTTGCATCTATGAGGATATTCGCTGGGGAGACGGCCGTCTTCTAACTAAAGTTGCAGTCAGGGTTATGTTTTGCCAGGCACGGCGGAAGCACAGCCATCAGACCATCATGGGTTTCGTTTGTTTTCTGACAATCGTTTTCCGCCTATCCAACCTGAAGCATGAACAAAACCGAAGACAGATCCATCAGCCAATGCCCGATTATGAGCGGAGGCAGACGGCGAACGCGCAGGTAAATAAGCTCCAGGGCAATCGTGAGGGGAATGAACGTGAGGAACATGTAAAGTCCGTATTGGAAACCGGCCAGGGCCAGGAAGCTGTGTTGGATCGAATAGAAAAAAGAGACGATAAGCACGGATAACCAGGGAGAGCGGGTTAAGGCAATCAGCCGCGGCAGGGCATAGCCGTTGTAGGTCATTTCCTCGGTAAAGGACCAAAGCGGCCACCAGAGAATACGGCTGTACAGCACGGCCAGCAGCGGTAAGGTGCGGATGTATGTGCCTTCGGGAAAGATGGGATTAAGACGGCCGTAAACAAGCAACATCGCCAGCATGCCCCCACCAAAAACAGTCAGCGGGAAAACGATGACAAAAATGCCCAAACCGAGCGGAATATCGAATTTGAGTTTGCTTTTGACCAAACCGATCAGGTCACGCAGGCCAATCCCTTCGCGCCTGGTCAGCCAGATCAAAAGCCCCAGGCAGCCGAGATCAACCAGGGTACCGAACACCGTCCACCAGCTGCGGATGGCGGCCCCAGCATTTTGCACGTTTAGCTGCCTGAAAAGCATAAAGACAATCCCCTGAACGAGGAGCAGGAGAGTTGGGCGGGCCAAAAGCATCAGCATAGGGCCATAACGCGGAATGCGTCCCTCAAGGAGGCGCGATTGGGCAGCTTCAAGGGAATTAACAGAGGCAAGTGTCGTCATTTTGGGATTTCCTTATTGTCATCAACCCAGGCTTAATCCGATCAAACGCCAATAACTGAAGAACAGGAGCACGGCGATAAAAGCTAGATCAAACACCACAAAACCTATTCTCTCCCCCGGCGACCACCAGCCATTTTTCCAGGCCAGACCATTCAAAGCGAGAAAGCCTGCTCCGGTCACCAGGAACGCCAATGGGGCATGCATCAGAAGCCGCTGCCAGAGCGGTAATTCCAGCCAGCCCAGAAATCCGGAGTAGATGATCATCGGCATGGCAATCACCAAACCGATGCTCAATAAGCCGAATAAGCTGGACGAAATAGCTGCGGTTGAAGCCAGCCATCTGCCTCGGCTCACGGTTGTTCCCGCAGGCGCAACCCCACGAAAACGATGGATGATGCTGCGCAAGGGAGGGAAGAGCAGCATTGTGAGGAAAACCAGGGCACACACTGCCAGGATCGCCTGCTGCCACAGGGAAGGCCCTGCGCCAATCCTGGTGATTTTGATGTTACCTAAAGTAGGTACATCGCCACGGAAATCGAGTGCCTCCCCATCCCCAGTAAAAAACAATCCCGGCTCAACTTCTGTTAGCCTTAGCTTATTAGCTGTGCCGCCGACTTTGACTTCGATGAAGAGATGGGAGCCTTGCTGATAGACCTGGCCCAATGCTTTGGTAGGGTCGAGAACGCCCCAAACGGCCGTACTATAGTCCCCTATATACTTCGCCCAGCGAAGCTGGTCCTGGTCCGAAGGCGGTAGGGCTTGTTCCGCAATGGCTTGCGCCAATCCGATCGGCGGCCGGTAGCGCCCGTCGCCATCCCTCACTACCGTCCGGCGCGGCAAGGCCATCAGCCGCTCATAGTAGACGCTGGTTGGATCATGAACAAAATCGTACAGAATGTTCAGCGCCAGTTCGCCTTGCAGATTGTGGTCTGTCGCATTGGTTAGAACGACAATGCCGATCTTCAATTCCGGCAGCCACCACATATCAGACAGAAAACCAAAGCCGCCTCCGCCATGCGAAAAGATCACCGCCTCCCGGCCCCGATGCCATTGTGTTCGCGCCACGCCCAGGGCATAGCCTTCGGGACTGCCCTCTACCGGAGGAGGCACAGTGTACATCTCGTCGAGCAGCGCCGGGCTGAGGACAGTTTGCCCGGCGGCGCTGCCCTGGTTGAGGTGAAACTGGATGAAGCGGGCCATGTCATTGGCGCTGGTGTATAGCCCGCCCGCCGGGACCATGGGGACTTCGAGCGGCACCTCCGGCAGCGGGCTTGAATGCCCGATTGCCCGGTTAGGATTGGCCCGGATTTGTGTCATATCGAATGAGCTGTTGGCCATGCCAATTGGTAGCAGCAGCTTTTCTTCAACGTATTGGGCAAAAGGCTGGCCGGATACCGTTTGCAGGATATACCCCGCCAGATCGATCCCCAGGTTGGAATAGGCGTAACCTGTGCCTACCGGGAAGCGGAGCCAGGTGTCGGAAATGCTTTGAATGTGCGCCTCAAACGTCACGGGTTCCAGGTCGAAGTTGTTGCCCACCGGCGCTTCATGGGTGAATCCGGCGGTATGGCCGAGTAACATGCGCAGGGTGATCTTACGCTCCGGGTGTTCTTCAAAAATGCTGTGCACGGTGAAATCGGGCAGGTAGGTGGTGATAGGGGTGTCCAGGTTGAGCAGTCCGTCCTGAACGGCCGTCATGATGGCAACGGCCGTAAACGTTTTTGAGGTGGACTGCACACTGAAGATCGTGTCCGGTGTGATCGCAGTTTTGTGGTCATCGTTCGTATAGCCAAAACCCTCGACCCATAACACCCGGCTATCGTCCACTACCGCTACGGCCAGGCCGGGGATATCTTGTTCAGCCATGAGTTGAGGAATCAACTCCCGGTATTCCTGGATAATAAGTGCTTCACCATCGGCCGGGGAAGGCTGTGTGGAGGCCATCAAGGGCGTCGCCACGATCAACAAAACCGCAAACGCGAAGACCAGACGAGTTACTCGATAAGCTCGTTTAGAAACAGGGTGATTTCCTAACATCAACAGCCAACCTCCCACATAAGCAGCACAGGAGAAGCGATGCCTTAACCTGGATTTTATGATGCTCAACTGAGTTTTGTTGTGCGGCGCCCCAGATAGCGCAGTGTGTTCTAAATAGCAAGTTCTTCGATTGGTTGCCTCGATAACGATCGGCTGCCAAAGTAAAACACAACCCCAATCACAGTTAAGACAAGCATCGAGCCGGCCGCCATGTAGAGCACCATCGGCGGTAAAAGCCCCAACGTGCCGGCGATAAAGCCACCGCTCATGTTGAAAGAAAAATGGGCCAACACGGTGATGATCAAACTGCCCCGCGTGTTGTTGTACAGCCAGGTGAAGTAGATAGCGAGGGTCACAACAAGCATCAGATAGATAGGAAACGGGATGCCTTGCTGCGATGAGCCTGGCTGGAAAAAGAGCGGAATGTGCCAGCAGCACCAGATGACGCCCAGGATCAGGCTTGAAACCAGGGCGTTATATTTCTGTTGCAAGCGGGGCAAAGCAAAGCCGCGCCATCCGGCCTCCTCAGACAATGGGCCGGAGAATAAAGTAAAGACAAGCTGGCCCAAGAAAACCGATGTCGTCATGCCAGGCTTGATGCCAGAGATTGAATTGCCCAGGGCAATGTAGATCAGGGCAAACGCCAGCGGCCCAAGAAAGAGAAAGGCTGCGGCCAGATACCAGCGCACACCCACCTTACAGCGGGTAAATCCTGCAAGCAGGCGTTTGACTTCAGCCTTCCCGCCAATGATCCAGGAGACAATCAGCGCGCTGAAGGTGGGGCTGAAGGCCGCCAAAAACCAGACCAACGACCAGGGGTGATCGGGTTGACCGGGCTGTAAGTAAATGCCGGTGAAAACCGCGCCAAAAATGATGGCATAAGCCAGAATAAAGAACGATAGTAAGGGGTGTTTTTGAACCCATTGTTTCATGACAAACTCCTTTGCAGTTACCAAATCTTCTCAAGCGCTATCACTTCGTCACGCCAGCTATAAACGTGACGCAAGTTTTCTTCCAGTTTTACAGAGTCTTTCTCGTACCCCTTGGCCAGATCGGCCAGGTGCTCGTAGTAACCGGCCAGCTTTTTCAGCGGCGGCTTCTGAATGGCTGCCTCCCCACCCCAACTTTTCTCCAGCCGTTCGAGAGTCAACAGCCACTCCTCTACCGGCATGCCGGCGGTCTTCTTGAAATCCCGGAGGACCCATTGGCGCTCAAACAGGGAGCGATTCTTCCAGCCCTGGGACTGTTCCAGCAGCGTTTTGTGGACTTGCTGGCACAAGTTTCGAGCCTGTTCTCGTTTCTCGATAGCCAACTGCCCCGAGGCATCTGCCGTTTCCCCGGCCCCAAAGTTGATATCCGCAGCCTTGAGCGCCTGGATGGAAGAGATCTCCTGCCCCCGAAATTTCTCGGCGAAGACGATTGATGCGGCAAATCCTGCACCTGCTTCTTCAACCTGCAGCACCGCGCCCTTGTTCATTTCAAAGAACTGCTCAACGGACATGCCCATTTGTGGCGCAAGTTGGGCAACCGCTTCCGACGCGGTCTTTGTAGGGACCAGTCCCGGGCCAATGGTGTAGGCAATCACGCCCGTGCCTTCGAGTTCAGCATCCAACGTGTTGGCCAGATGCACCTGGGCGGCCTTGAAGGTTTCGTAACCGCCGAGGTAGGCCGTCCCCGTGGAGGAGACGCAGGCAAACACACCGTGATCCCGCCGGAGCATATCGGGCAGGAAGGTCCTGGCCATCAGCACAGGCCCACGCAGGTTGACACGATAACTGCGGTCCCACTCAGAGATGGGGATATCCACCACTTCGCCCAGCACGGCGATGGTGGCGTTGTTGAGCACCCCATCCACCTTGCCAAATCGAGCCACGCACTGTTGATACAGGTTCTGCACGCTGGCTTCGTCGCCCACATCGGTCTGCACGAACAGGATACGGTCCGTACCGAACGCCTGGGCCAGCATGGTTTCGGCATTGCGGCCGGTTTCCGGGTTGATCTCGGCGATGGCAACGTTGGCGCCCAGCCAGAGCAAGGCGCGCGCCGCCTCGTAGCCGATCCCCCCGCCCGCGCCGGTGACGATCACGGTTTCTCCGCGCAAAGTGTCTGGTGTAAGTCCCAGTTGAGAGATAATCATGAAATGGCCTCCATTGGTGCATAGCTCAACAATTCTGGCATCTTCCGTCGATTACATAGATAACGGATCAGGAACATCATCAGGAGTGATACGTTACTGAACGTAGTCATGCGAATACTCATGCCCGGGTTCATGCCATCCACTGTGGCTACGTGCAGCAGGTTTAACGTGGTGTTGGTCAACGTATGGGCCATCCAGGCAGTCCACAGGTTGTTAGTTTTCAGATAGGCATAACCCCACACCAGCCCCAGACAGATTTGGGGGAGAAAATTGGCGACAATGCCCAACCCAATTTCACCGGGTGTTGACACGACGCCGGTTTGAACCCATTTGATAACCCAGACCAGATGCCAGGCGCCAAACAAACCCGCTTGCAACCAGTTCGATTTCCAGAAAGAAAGCCGTCTGCGGTTTAGATTCAACATCACACCGCGGAAAAGCCCTTCTTCCATGAATGAGTTGATGAAGTTGCCAACAACCAGCCATAAGGCAAACAACAGCCCTCCGGTGACGCCTGCTTTGGGATCGATGGCAGCAAACAGGAACCTGGGTTCTTGACCCATTTGCTGCAACACTATCCATTCAACGGTGTAGGCTACGATAAATGGCAGCATCGTGATGACCGTGCCGATCAGGAGGCTCGCACCTAATCTTCGGCTGTGAAAACCAATCGAATCTGGCTTTTTACCAATCGCCCAAACAAACAATAAGACCAAACAAAAGCCCAGCGCCTTAGACAAGATGATTTCTCCCAGGCGTTCATCCAGTCTGAGAACAAAGATGTCGATCAGGCGAAAACTGAGGGCAATGAGCATCAGGATAATGCCGGTCAAAATTGGTTTCTGGAATGTATTGCGTTTGATGAAATTCATCATGTCACTTTCCTTGTTTGTGTGGCCCAACTGGTTGTTACACGGCCGTTGGCACCATCAATACCAGCGCCAGGTCCATCAACCCATGCACCACCACCATGTAAGGCAGCATTTGGGGGCGCCAGCGCAGCAGCACGCCCACAAAAAGGGCAAAGGGGATGAACATGAGCAGACGCCAGAGGAGGAAACGGCCGTCCCAAATCAACGGCAGCGTACAATGCTGCGCCGCCAAAAAGAACGAAGCCAGCAGCACCGCCGACCAGCGACCCGTTTGCACTTCCAGCCGGGGCAGGCAGTAGGCGAAATAAGTCGGCAGTTCAGTCAGGGCGATTGTCACCGGGAAGAAGATTCCGGCAAAGATGATGCTCCACAGCGGCAAGGGGTGTATGAACATGTCCAGCGCGGTCTGCTGCGAGCCAAACAGCCAGTTGGCCGTCAGGATGTTGGGCAAAAAGGCGATGGGGCCGGTGAAGATGAGCGTGCCCAGCAAGATGAGCAGGTCTTTTTTCAACGTCTGGCGTTGGATGCGGAAGATGTCCCAAAAACGTTTGCCTTCCTGCCGGTACAGGTTGTGTAACAGCCATAGACAGACGAGGTTGGCGAGTACGGCCGTAACCGGCCACCACGCCACCGCCGCCCGCCAGGCATCACTCACCCCCAACAAAACGAAAACAATGGCCACAACCATCTGCCAGAAGGCGAAAAGCGCCAACCGCGCTGGCAGCATCAACCACGATGAACGAGAAGATTGGGTAGGTGCAGTAATAACCATTTGATTCACGCTCCATGATAATTGAGTAGAAATGAGGCTCAGGGTGTTTCATATAATTGAACCTGCCCCCCATAAAAATTGCGCTGCCGGGTTAACGTCCTCTGCGAGGCAAGCGTTTGTGGGATTAACTCCATTGGATCCGTATACGAGTTATGGCTGTACACCAGCCAGACTCTGGAATGCCCGTGCAGCAATGAAATTAACTCGGGTATATCGCTCTCCGTCATCGTAGGTTCCAGGATACCGCTGTCAAACAAGTCCAGTGGAATGCCCTGTTTCTCTACCTGGGTACCGTACAGGTTTTCATACGTCTTGAAGTAATAGTCGAACGGGATTTCCACAAAGTTTGAATTGAATAACACCAAATCGTCCTTTTCAGCGAACAGGGCAACATAACCGGCCGCAGTGCTCCAATCCTCCTTTTGATAAAACCGGTAATAATCACCGATAGAAAACAGGTTGAAGGTCACTAAACTGCCCAATGCCAGGAACATCAGAGGGCGAAATTTTAACTGGGCGACACCAGCCGCCAGTACCAGGAATAAGGGAATTGTTGTCCAGATCAGCGTTCGATCGTAAAAAATCGGTCGGCGGATGCTCACAAGCAGCTCACCCAGGAAGGGGATGGCGAATAGGGTTGCCAGAAGTAGGAAGGGCGACCATTTTTTCCGGAAATGCACCAGCCCTAAGCCGAGCACCAATGCATACAGGATCCACATTCCCGTTACCTGGCCACCTTCCAGATATGACATGGATGGGTTCAAAAAGGACGCAAGGACGTGGATCACAGCGTCCCAGGTTGGTTCAGGAATCCAAAACCTCTGATAGACTCCGCTGGCCTGCTTGATGAAGGCAAATATCCATGGACTCCAGAGCAAGAAGATGCCAATCTGGGCCTTTACCCAATTCCCCAAAGTGGGAGCCTGGAAGGCCGGTGGAGAGTCTGATTCCTGCTTTCTCGGAAAAAGTATCAGGCCAAGGACGAAGATGTTGGTGGCTAATGGGAAGAGTACGGCCGTATTATGACTCAGCAGTGTCGCCGCCGAAAATACAACAAACGCCACCCAGGCGAGGTCAGTCTCAATTGTCTGGATGGGTGACCAGCGATGGCGATAAATCCAGGCTCGCAATCCGGTCCGAGGGGACGTAATCTTATAGCTGAAGCCTTCTTCGGAGTCTGGTTCAACCGGCCCAGATGTGCGCCAGGCATGCAGATAGTCCCGAAACTGGCTGCCGATGGGGCTGACGGCACGTGAATCCGTCAGCAGCCTGACCAGGGCATAAATCGCCACGGCCGTATTAAATGTCAGAAGCGTATACATGCGCGTTTCTTGGGCGTAGTAGATGTTAAAAGGCGAAAGGGCCAGGAAAACTGCGGCCACCAAACCCACCATCACCCCGGAAAGGCGTTTGCCGATCAGGTAAATCATCGGGATTGTGCCGGTACCGAATAATACAGAAAGCAGGCGGGCGTAATACGGTGTGTCTCCCACGAGGGCGATCCAGTAATGGAGCAGATAATAATAGAGGGGCGGGTGTTGGTCGATTTTGACGGTCCATTGCAGCATTTCGACAACACTCTGGTTGGCCAGCCACACGCTGAACGTTTCATCCAACCACATCCCTTTAGTGCCGAGTAGTAAAAGCCGCAGCCCGCCACCAATCAATGTGACGAAGCCCAACACCCAGGGCGCCAGCTCTTCCAGTTCGAATTCCTCGTTCATCGTCTTTAAGAGTCCTGAAATTCAATCGTTTGTTCACTTCCAGCGCCCGTTTCACTGTGCCTTATGACAGCAAAGCGGCCGTCAAAAAGGTAAAGATGGCAATATCGCTCAAAAAGTGAATCCACCAGGTCCAGAAGAGGCCGCGCGTTTCCACCATGCCCTTGCCCAAAATCCAGCCCATAAAAATGGACAGCACACCGCCAATCACCCCGCCCGGCGTGCCAAAGTAGTGGGCGATGCCAAAAAAGTAGGCCGACAGCCACAGCGCCTGCTTGCTGCCGCCCACCGGTTCCAGCGTGGCCAGCATCGGTGCGCGGTAGATGATCTCTTCATTGAAGGCGTTGAGGGCGGCATAAAAAAGGATGGAGGGCAGGATGGGCACAACTTTGAGCATCAAATCGCCGTCGGGCCGCAGGCCCATGTACTGGACAACAGCCAGGGCAATGGCAATGTACAAGCCCCACTGCAAGCCAAAGACCGGCCAGGGGGCAGGCTTGGGGAAGCCCAGCAATTTCACCGATTCGATGGGGGCGCGCAGGTTGCCACGGGTCAGAAAAAAGTCGCGGCGTTGGTAGCCCAGAACGAGCAGGACGACGATCATCACCAGGGCGATGGCCAGTTTGCCGGTTTGCTCGGCCTGCATGCGCTCGTCAAAAACGGTATTGCCAAACAGCGACTGTAGGGCAGGCAGAGTGAAGTTGAATTGCAGGCGCAGCTCCATCAGGCCGAAGAAGGCGAACATGACCAGCAAGAAATTGCGTAACGGCCGTATCGGCTGCCAGATAAACGCGGATACAGCCAGGATCAGAAGCAAACCCATCTTGGCGTAAGCCAGCCAGGCTGGACTGGTGCCGGTCAGCTCAGTCCAGGCAATTTCTGGTAGCGTGCTGATCAGCAGGGTGACAACCCAGGCCAGAACTGTCAGATTTCGGCTGCTCTGTCGAACCAGATAAGAATTTTCCGTCAGGTGGAACGTTTGATTCATAACTTTCTCCTCATTCCCGCCAAAATAGTGTGGCACAAAATGGCCTGACTGGCCTCTAACTTAGGTTATGGTTGAGGTTACGTTCCCGGACATAACCTAAGATAGACGACAACCAGTTCGCTTTATTGCTAAGCTAACAGTGGTGAAGTGTGGCATCCGGGAAAAGCCACTGTGGGTGTTTAAATCCCCCGATTGATAAATAACCGTTCGTTTTTAACTGGTGAGATTGGTTCAATCTTTGGAGACTGAACCAATCTGCAACAACGAGGAGAAAATTAGCATGGAGAAGCAAAACAAACCTGTAGCCATGACGAGAGGCAATGCGCTTGGTGGCACACTGCTGATCGTGTTGGGCATTGCATTTCTGGTGGGTCAAATTTTTGACTTTCACCTGGGTCACTACCTGTGGCCTTTTATGGTAATTGTGCCCGGTGTATTTCTGTTTTTTGGGGCATTAGCTCTGGATGAAGAAGCAGGCAAGGCGCTGGCCATCTTCAGCGGCATTGTGACGATGGTGGGCATTATCTTGTTTGTGATGACCTTTACCGACCTCTGGGCCAGTTGGTCCTATGCCTGGGCGCTGGTCGCTCCAACAGGCCCGGGCCTGGGCCTATGGTTGTTGGGAACGCTGAAAAAACGGGATGAGCTGGTGAAGACGGGCAAAGATTTACTCCGGGTCGGCTTAATTATCTTTGTGGTTGCGGCCGTATTCTTTGAACTGGTCATCGGCGTCAGCGGTTTAGGTTTTGGCCGGTATGGCCTGCCACTGCTGCTGATTGCCTTGGGCTTATTCTTGCTGATCCGCAACCTGGGACACGGCTGGCGCAACGCCTGAGGAGGAAAAAATGTCTCAAATCACGCAGCGTCCTGAACGACGGGCCAATTCGTTGTTCGGACCGATTGTGTTAATCGCTATTGGCCTGTTTTTTCTGTTTAACCAGTTTAACCTGTTAACTGACCTGTACTGGCTGGACGTTTTGCGGCTGTGGCCGCTGCTGCTCATCTTCTTGGGGCTCAATGTGCTGGTCTTGCAAGCGCCACGGCCGTATGCCTCCCTCTTTAGCGGCTTCATTTCTCTGGCAGCCGTCGTGATGTTTGGTTACGTCTTACTCAACGGCCTGGCCGGTACGCCGTTTAGCAGCCGCCTGGAAATGGGTGAGTGGCAAACGGAGCCTATCCATTTTGGCGTGGAAGATGTGAACACGGCCGTTTACAACATCACCATCGGCCCACCCGGCGCAGATTTGTACGCCCTGGAAGACAGCCGCGATCTGATTGCCGGGACCATTACCTACCAGGATGAGTACCTGTTTGACACGCACCTTTCCGGCAGCGAAGCGACCATCCGGCTGGCCCCACAAAACCGCAGCGAGGAATGGGTATTTCTACCCGATTACTGGCGCGAATTTGGCGAGACCAACCGCTGGCAGCTCGGGCTGAACCAAAACGTTCCGGCGGACATGACGCTGGAGGCGGTGGCCGGGCGTTCGCAGTTAGACCTGCGCGATTTGCAGCTGGATTCGTTGCAGCTGACGACCAACGCAGGCGATGTTGAACTGCTGCTGCCCGGCGGCAGTTATGACGCCCACCTGGTCACCAATGCGGGCACAACCGAGGTTGCTTTGCCGGAAAACGGCCGTCATGACCTCAATCTAGAAGTGAATGCCGGGTCTGTCACCCTGCACCTGCCATCCGGCATGGCGCTCCATGTTGAGGTGGACCGCGCCCTGGGCAGCTTTAGCGCCAGCAACGCCGGGCTGCGCCAGGTGGATGGCCAGGAAAACGTCTGGGAAACGCCCGGGTATGACGCTGCTCAAGACCGGCTGAACTTGACGATTCACATCTCCCTGGGTTCAGTGACCGTCGATTAGCCAATTTTGGGTTTTCAGCTATTTAAGCGGCTGACAAGTCGTGAAACGTAAAACGTGAAACGTGAGCAGAGGACCATCACGCTTTACGTTTCACGTTTCACGCCAAGCCGACTATTAGAAGACGAGGAAACGAGGTATGTCCAATCCTGTCATTGAAGTCAAAAACTTTCGGAAGAAGTACGGCGATTTTACGGCCGTAGATGACATCACTTTCTCGGTCCAGCAGGGTGAAATCTTCGGCCTGCTGGGTCCTAACGGCGCGGGCAAAACCAGCACCCTGGAAAGCCTGGAAGGGCTGCGCGCCCCCGATGGCGGTGCGCTGCGTGTGGCCGGGGTGAACCCGGTGGCCGAACCGCGCAAGCTGCGCCATGTCATCGGCGTCCAGTTGCAGTCGGGCGGCCTACCGGCCAGCATTACCGCCGATGAAGCGATGAAGCTGTTCTGCGCCTACCACGGCGTTGCCCCCCGTTTTGACCTGCTGGAACGGTTGGGGATGCAAGACAAACGGCACGTCGAGTTTCAGGGGTTATCGACCGGCCAGCAGCGGCGGCTGGCGTTGGCGCTGGCTGTGGCGCACGAACCGCCAGTGGTGTTCCTGGATGAGCCGACGGCCGGTCTGGACGTGGCTTCGCGGGTGGAACTGCACAACCTGATGCGCGAATTGAAGGGAAAAGGTACGACGATCATCCTGGCCACGCACGACATGGCCGAAGCCGAAGAGATGTCGGACCGGGTGGCGATTTTGCTGCAAGGCAAACTGGTGGCGGTGGATACGCCGCTGGCGATTACGGCCACCGGCGCGGGGCTGACCAAAATTTCCGTCAACACCAGGTCCGCTTCCTTGCTGGCCAACCATCACGACTTCCCCGCAGTGAGCCAGCAGCACGTCAAAGAGGGTTATGCCATCTACTTCAGCACCGACATCGGCCAGACGGTGGCGGCGTTGATTGGCTACGTGCAGGCCCAGGCCGACACGTTGATTGATTTGCGCGTGGAACGGCCGTCACTGGAAGACCGCTTCCTGGAACTCACCAACGGAGGAGCAAAATGACCGCTTTTGTCAACCATTTCGCCTTTGAATTCCGCACCGGCATCCGCAACAAAAACCTGCTGCTGATGAACTATCTCTTCCCGCTGGGCCTCTACCTGATGATGAGCCTGATCATGCCCGGCATCAATCCGCTGTTCCAGGCAACGATCATCCCGTCGATGATCACCTTTGGCATCCTGGCCTCGGCGCTGCTGGGGCTGCCGGACCCGCTGGTGCAGGCACGGGAAGCGGGCATTTTCCGCAGCTACAAGATCAACGGCGTCCCGGCGATGAATATCTTACTCATTCCGGCACTTTCCACCATTTTGCACATCATTGTTGTGGCCGTGATTATCACCGCCACGGCGCCCGTCTTTTTTGACGCGCCGCTGCCGCAGAACCTGGCGGTGTTTGCCCTGATTGTGCTGGGAACGGCCGTAGCCCTGTCTGGCTTAGGTATCCTCATTGGCGTCATCTCCCCCAACGCCCGTTTGACGGTGCTCTACTCGCAAGCTTTCTTCCTGCCCTCCATGATCATCGGCGGCGTGATGATGCCCTACGACGTTTTGCCCGCGGCGGCGGCCAAAATCGCTCTGCTGCTGCCGCCAACCTATGCCATGAACGCCTTCAACGGGCTGGTGATGGGCGGTACGGCCGCATTTTATGCCTGGGGGTCAGTCCTGACGCTGTTTGTCGGCGGTGTGTCTGCCTTTCTGCTGGCCTGGTACCTGTTTCGCTGGGACAGCCACAACGAGGAACGGCGCGGCCACCCGGCGCTGGCGCTGCTGGCGCTGCTGCCCTACGCGGCCTGGATTTTAATTGTGTAAAAAGAGGATTTTTAAGATGACAACACAACCTGTTTTGCTGCCCACAACCGCAGCAAAAAAACGGCGATACGGCCGTTTCTGGCGCATTTTTTTCATCGTTATTGCTGTGTGGGGGGTGGGAACGGCCGTTTACCTGCTCTTCCTCTGGCCCTGGATGCGATCCTGGGGTGCTACCAAAGCGGAGCTTAATGCCACGCTGCCGGGGGATGACATCGTGCCCGCCGCCAACATTCGCTCCACCAAGGGCATAACGATTCAAGCGCCGCCGGAAGCCATTTACCCCTGGCTGCTGCAAATCGGCGTGGACCGGGGTGGCATGTACAGCTACGACTGGCTGGAAAACCTGTTTGGCCTCAATGTGCACACCACGGATCGCATCGTGTCCGAATACCAGGACGTGCAAATTGGCGATTTCTGGCGCTTTACGCCCAAGGATTACGTGTTGAATCCTGGCCCCGGCTTGTACGTGCAAAAATTAATAGAAAACGAAGCGGTCCTGCTGTGCTTTGGGCTGGAAGGTAAACCGGATGAGACCTGCTTTGACACCTGGCAGTTTGTCCTGGTGCCACAGACTGATGGCTCAACCCGCCTGCTGCTGCGTTCCAACATGGCCATTGAGCAGGAACTGCCGATCAAGCTGACCTATTTCGTCCAATTCATCATGGAGCGCAAGATGCTGCTGACGCTGCGGGATAAGGTGGAGCAATTTGCTTTGGAGAAATCCCAATGACCACAAAAACAATTGGCCCTTTTTTGGCCATCACCTTCGGTTTGACCTGGGGATTGGCGGCGCTGCTCATGCTGTTCTACGACCAGATCGTCGCCATCTTTGGCGAAGTTAGCCCCTCCAACCCGCTGTTTATCCTGGCCGTGTATTCACCCGCCTTTGCCGGGGTGATTCTGGTCTGGCGCCATTATGGACTGCGCGGCCTGGGCAGCTTCTTTCGTCGTCTGACCCTGTGGCGTGCTTCCAGTCTGTGGTGGCTGTTCCTCATCGTCGGTATTCCGGCCGTCGTCTACACTGGTGCGGCCATCAAGGGCACCATCGACGACCCATTTCCCTTTTCTCCCTGGCACCAGGCGCTGCCAGCGCTGGCGCTGGCCCTGTTCCTCGGCCCTATCGAGGAGTTTGGCTGGCGTGGGCTGGCCTTGCCGTTATTGCAGCGCAAATACAGCCCGTTCTGGGCCGGGTTGATCCTGGGTGTCATTTGGGCAACCTGGCACATTCCTTCTTTTCTTATCGGTGGAACGCCGCAGAGCGCCTGGGACATTGGCCCCTACTTCCTGGGCGTCGTCGCCATTGCCGTCATCTTGACGCCGCTGTTTAATGCCTCCCGCGGCAGCCTGCTGATTGCCGCCCTGTATCACTTTCAGATGATGAATCCGCTCTGGCCCGATGCCCAGCCCTGGGACAATTACCTGTTCATTGTTGCGGCCGTTTTTGTCGTCTGGTTTAATCGCCAGCAAATGTTCCAAAAGGGAACTGGCGTAACGGAGGTGCTGATGCCCGATGAAAGCAGCGTCCATCTGGAACGAGGCCCTGGGCGAACGCTGCCGGTTAGGTAGGGGAGAGGGAATATGAAAATCATTGTGACTATTTTAAGTGTGCTGGTGGTTTTAACGGCCGTTGGCTGGCTGGGTTTGCAGGTAAAACCACGATCCTTTGCCGCCTATCCGGTCCAGGCTGGCGCGCTGCCAACCGTACCTTTACCAGACAATCTGCCTGCACCGGTGGCCCGTTACTTCCGCCAGCTTTATGGCGACGAGGTGCCGGTCATTACGTCGGCCGTGCTCACCGGCAAGGCGACGATTAAGCCGTTTGGTTTTGCCTTACCGTCCCGCATTCGTTTTGTGTATGAGGCCGGTCAGGGCTACCGCCACTACATCGAATCCACCTTTTTCGGCATTCCCATTATGAAGGTGAATGAGCATTACCTGGATGGACACGGCCGTTTAGACCTGCCCATCATCGGCGTAACCGAAGGCCCCAAAACGGACCAGGGTGCCAACCTGGGCCTGTGGGCCGAAGCTACTTTCTTGCCAGCGATCTGGATCACGGATGAACGGGTTCGTTGGGAGGCAGTAGATGATGAAACGGCCGTGCTTTTTGTGCCCTTTGGCGATGAAGAGCAGCAGTTTGTCGTGCGCTTTGATCCGGAAACCGGCAATCTGCTCCTGATGGAAGCAATGCGCTATCGGGACGAAGCCAGCGACAAAATCCTGTGGCTGGCAGCGGCCGTGCCCGGCAAAACCATTGAGGCTGGCGGCGCAAAATTGAATGCTACCGGTTCGGCCACCTGGCTGGATCAGGGCACACCCTGGGCTACCTTCACCGCCGAAGAGATTGTCTACAACGTGGACGTACAGGCGTACATCCGCGCCACCGGCCCGTAAATTTGTAGGACGATTTTTTAAATCGTCCCCTTGAGAAGTGGAGAAAACATGCGTACCAAATATGTAATTTTCATGATTGTTCTGACCCTTCTGATTACAGCCTGCATTGGCCGCAATGGACCAGTGGAGACGGTTCGAGGATCGGGTAATGTGGTGACGGAAGAGCGAGCGGTGAGTGGGTTTACGGCCGTATCCCTTCAAGGCGTTGGCGAGCTGGTGATTGACCAGACCGGCAGCGAATCGCTGACCATCACGGCCGACGACAACCTGTTACCCTACGTCGAAACCCAGGTCCGCAGCGGCAAACTAATCATCAGCATCCAAGATAATACCCTCTTTAACAACGTGTCCGAGCTGACCTACCACGTCACGGTCAACACAATTGAGAGTGTACAGCTGGATGGCGCGGGCAGCATCCAGGTCAGCAACCTGGACAGCGATGACTGGCGTGTCAACCTCAACGGCACCGGAAACATCACCGTTTCCGGCCAGGTAGACACCCAAACCGTGGAGATCAACGGTGCGGGTGCGTATACGGCCGATGAACTGGCGAGCCGTGAGGCCACTATCGAGCAGGATGGCGCGGGCATGGTTGTCGTCCAGGTCAGCGAGGTGCTGGACGTGCGTATCGATGGCCTGGGCACGGTGGAATACATCGGCAGCCCCACAGTCAAGGAAACGATCAACGGTCTGGGAACGGTGCGGCAGCGATGACGGAATTTTCTTCTCCAGATACGCGAGCGGCCGTACGGCCGTTCCCCCTCCTGGCACAGAATCGACTGTTGAGCCTGGCTATCACCACCGCCGTGGCGGCGCTGGTGGGCCTGGTCGTTGCCCTTACCATGCCGCGCGGTCCGGCAACGGCCATTCAGGCTTTGGCCGTCATGGGCAGCAGCCTGATTGTGGGCCTGATGGCCGGGCGGCTCATTTGCCGTCGCTGGTCGCTTTTGTTGATCACGGCCGTTTACATGGTGGTCATTGAGTTGGTTCGAATGGACGCCGTTGGCCCAACCGTGGACGCCATTCGTGTGGACAATACGTTCAGCATCCTGGCTTTCATCCTGGGCCGCGGTTTTCATGGCCTGGTGGGATTGCTGCCAATGGTTTTGGGCGTGGAAATTGGTGTTCTGGCAGGAGACGCCTCCCTTCGCAGTCGCAGGAGAACAGTGGGGAGGTGGTGGGTTACGGCCGTACTCACCCTTCTTCTCGTCACCCTGGCCGTTTTCATTGCCCTGCCCGCCAGCACGCCCCCCATCCTCGGCCCAGATGGCCAGCCGCTGCCCGGCAGCATCGCCGAGCTGACGAGCGTCACCATTGACGGCCAGGACCAGGCGCTGATGATTCGCGGCTATGACGTGGACAAACCCATCCTGCTCTACCTGAGCGGCGGGCCGGGCCAAAGCAGCCTGCCCTGGCCGCGTGTTTTGTTCGATGATCTGTCTCGTGACTTAATCATCGTCGGTTGGGACCAGCGGGGAACGGGTAAATCATATGCCGCCCTCGACCCTGATGTGACCTTAACGCTGGATCGGACTGTCGCCGATACCATCGAGGTAACAAACTATCTGCGCGAACGTTTTGACGAGGATAAAATCTACCTGCTCGGCGAATCGTGGGGCACCACGCTGGCCGTCCTGGCGGCCCAGCAGCGGCCCGACCTCTACCATGCCATCATCGGCAGCGGCCAGATGGTCAGCCAGCCGGAAACCGACCGGCTGCTCTACTACGACGTGCTGGCCTATGCCGACCGCGCCGGAGACGAAGCGCTGGCCGAAAAAATGCTGGCTTATGGCGAGCCACCCTACCAGGATATGTATGCCTACGCCTTCGTCATGGGCTACTACGAAGCGCTTTACAAGCCTTACACGCCACCAGCAGCGTACCTGGAAAAAGGGCGAGCCGCCAATTTAGGCCCGTGGAACGTATTGGGCAGCGAGTACAACTTTGTGGAAAAAGTGAATGTGTTTCGCGGTTTTCTAGACACAGCATCCATTCTTTATCCGCAGTTGCAGGCGATTGACTTCCGGCAAGACGTGCCCCGGCTGGAGGTACCCATTTACGTGCTCGACGGCGCGGCCGAACTGTCTGCCCGCCGCGATCTGGCGCTGGAATGGTTTGACCTGCTGGATGCGCCCATCAAGCGTATGTATACCTTTGAAAACTCAGCCCATGCCCCGGCGTTTGAGCATTTTGAGGCATTTACCCAAATTATGAAAGAAACGGTCTTGCCTGAAACCTACCCTCAGTAGAGCGAAATGAGAGGAGTCGGCATCTGAGGAGGCGAACTCTGCTTCAATCTACTGAGGTTACTTCGAACTGATGACCACCTGATTGCAGGCACATATTTTGGAATTGGAGCAAATGATGAGATTGAAAAAAACGCTTCGTGTGCTGGCTGCCATCTTGTTTTTGGGGATATTTTTGTTCCTGGCGATTGCCATGCTGGTCTATTCGCCCCTCTATGTCTACCGCACCCTCGCCTGGCGGGAGTCTGATGCCTTTGACTGGCAAAAATACCCGGCGCATCCGCTCCAGGCAGCCCCGGACGCTTATCACTTCGAGGCGGCGCCAGACCCGCGGGTGGAAGAACTGTTTGAACAGCTTTCCGGGACGGATGATTGGGATGGGTTTCTGGAAGCGAACAGCACGCAAGCGTTTATCGTGATCCAGGACGGGGTGGTCTTGTACGAGAATTATTTCAACGATACGCAGCAGGATTCAATCGTTACCTCGTTTTCGGTGGCCAAATCTTTTACCTCCGCCTTGATCGGCATAGCGATTGACGAGGGCTATATCGAAAGTGTGGACGACCCCATCACCACTTACCTGCCCGAACTGGCAGAGCGTGACCCGCGTTTCAACGAGATCACCATCCGCCATCTGCTGTTGATGGCTTCGGGCCTGGAATATGAGGAGTTTCGGCCGTTGCTCTTTAACAGCGATGATATCCTGACCTCGTATTACCCGGATCAGCGCAAAATCTCGCTTGAGAACACGCACATCATCGATCCGCCGGGTGAATATTTCCGTTATAACAAATACCACCCCCAGTTGCTGGGAATGATCCTTGAACGGGCAACCGGCATGCCGGTGACCGAGTATCTGCAAACCAGGATTTGGGACAGGCTGGGGATGGAGTTTGACGGTTCGTGGTCCACCGACAGTGAAGCCAGCGATTTTGAGAAGATGGAGACTGGTGTGAATGCGCGCGCCATTGATTTTGCCAAGTTTGGCGTGCTGTTTCTCAATGACGGCCGTTGGCAGGGAGAGCAGGTAATTTCCCAGGCATGGGTAGAGGAATCAACCGGGCCGTTATTACCGGAAAACTATACAGACTACTACTCCGAATGGTTTTTATCACTGCCGGGGCAGGCATACTATCAGTTGATGTGGTGGGGGATGGCGCGTGAGGATTCCTACGACTTCGCCGCGGAGGGAGACAAGGGGCAATACATTTACGTTTCCCCTGCAAAAAACCTGGTTATTGTGCGCAATGGGATTGATTTTGGTATTCCTTCGGAAGAATGGGTGAGACTGTTTTATAAGTTTGCCAGCCAATATTAAATGGAGTTCGTTCAATGAACGAAACGAACAGCCACTATCCTCTTGATTTTAAGACAGATTATCCAACCTGTCTGACGATAGACGATCTGGCGGAGATGACCCACACTGATGGCGACCCGTGGCAGTTGTCGCACGTGCACCGGCTGCTGAAACTGATCCCCGTGATTGGCGAGGGGATGGCTTATGACGAAACGGCCGTCACCATTGCCACTTACCTGCACGACTGGGGCGCGTACCCGCGCTACCAGCAGCCAGGGGTTGAACATGCCCTGCGGTCGCGCCAGGTGGCCGAAACGCTGATTTTGCCGCGGATGGATTTGGTGGAAACGGCCGTCACCATCATCCTGGAAACCATCGAATACCATGACTACCGCGACTTCCGCCCGGTGGTGACCACCGAAGCACTGCTGCTGCGTGAAGCCGACTTCCTCGACTTCCTGGGCATCATCGGCCTGGTGCGCGAGGTCAACTGGGGAGGAAAGAACCTGGTCCACATCTGCCAGCGTATGATGGCCCGACGCGAGAAGATACAAGACCGTTTTACGCTGCCCATCGCCAGGCAAATGGCGAACGTTCGGCTGGCCCGATTAGAGCAATGCCTGGCCTGGCTGCAAGAAGAAAGTTTTGACTACACCCAGTAAAACATAACCGCGACCATAACTTTTGTTAGAAGCTGGCTCCCCCTCCCGCTTATAAAATGACAATGTAACACAGAAACCTGGTTTCTTTTTTACTTCGAACCACTGCAAGGAAATATCTACCATGTCTTCACCCCCTTCTGTGTCTTCACCGTTCGGTCAAGCCCGCCGTCCGGCCGGAATGGGCTTGCGTCGCCGCTGGTTGACGGCCGAAACCCATCTCTGGCGAGCCATCATTTGCGGATTGGGCAGCGGCGCGTTGTGGGGCGCTGTCCTGGCCTCCATGTTGGCCGGGTATGAGCAGCGCCTGCTGCCTCTGCCCTGGAACCTGCTGCTATTTGCTTTTCTCGGTTTTGCTTTTGTATCGGCCGGGGACGGAATTCTAACCCTGCTGTGGAAAATTCTAGGCTTTGTCTTGCGACGACTGAAGTCAGAACGGCCGTATCACCTTATCCGCACCATTCCCCAGGCCCAAATTGGGCGGCTGCTGGCGGTGGTGCTGTTTTTGTACGGCCGTCACCTCTTTCCAGGGACCATCTTCGACAATATCGGTCTGCCGCCGTCCACGCACCTCCTGGTCTGGCCCATAACCCTGGGCGGCGCGCTGGTGGCCGTGGCCCGGATGCCGGTCCGCCGCCAGCAAACACGCCTGGCCTTGCTGGGTGTGGCGCTGTTGTTGAACGGGCTGGCCATTGGCTGGCTGCTCTACCGGGGAACGGAGGGTTATCTGGCGCGGGCGGAAATGACACCGGTAACGGCCGTTACCCCCCTTACGCTGCCCAATCCCGGCCTGGCCGGTCCCTATGCCGTCAAAAGTCTCATCTACGGCAGCGGCAGCGACCGGCAGCGCGACGAGTACGGCGTTGACGCGACCCTGGTTACGCCGGTGGTTGACGGTTCTGCCATTTACGCCGGTTTCGGCGGCCTGGGCGGAGCGATTGCCGACTGGTTTTGGGGCTTTGACTACCGTCATCTGCCGTTAAACGGCCGTGTCTGGTACCCAGAAGGCGACGGTCCGTTTCCCCTGGTTCTCATCGTGCATGGCAACCACAGCATGGCCCACTTTTCCGACGCCGGGTATGCCTACCTGGGCGAACACCTGGCTAGCCGGGGCCTGATCGCCGTCTCGGTTGATGAAAACTTCCTCAACGGCTACATGCTGGCCGACGGCGGTGGGCAGGATATGCCCCTGCGTGGCTGGCTGCTGCTCCAGCATTTGCAGCAGTGGCGCACCTGGAACGAGACACCGGGCACGCCTTTTTACCAACAGGTAGATTTAACTCGCGTCGCCCTCATCGGCCACTCCCGCGGCGGTGAGGCCGTCACCCACGCCGCCGTCCTCAATACGCGGCTCTACCCGCCGGTGACCGAGGCGGCTTCAGCCGACACATTCGGTTTTGGCATTCGTGGCGTCGTGGGCATTGCGCCTTCGGATGGGCAGTTTAAGCCAAACGGCCGTGGCCTTATCTTGCAAGACACCAGCTACCTGATGCTGGTCGGCGGGCATGACGCCGATACCCACACCGCGATGGCCATTCCAACCTATAATCGGGCGCGTTTTGTTGACAATCCTGAAGCTTTTGCCGCCGTAGCGTACCTGTATCGCGCCAATCACGGCCAGTTCAACGCGGTGTGGGGGGATCGGGATTATGGCCTGATGGATTCGATGCTGCTCAACCGCCGAGCCTACCTTAGCGGTGAGGAACAGCGACAGGCAGCAAAAGTGATCATCACCGCCTTTCTGGAAGCTGCACTCAACGGACAGAAGGGTTACCGCAACTTGTTCCGCACGCCGCACGCTGCGGCCGCCTGGCTGCCTGAGGGCTTACTGGTGACGACTTACAAAGATGCGACTTTCCTAGCGGTAGATACCAGCACACGAGGGGGCCAGGCAACACAGGTGGTTTTGCCCGGCGCAACGGCCGTTGCCACCGATTTTTCCACCTGGAAGCGGGGACGGCTGATGCTGCGGGATGCAGAAACCTCGCAGGAGAATCTGGCCCTGCACCTGACCTGGGAGGCGGGGATGACGCCAGTATATGCGTTAGAACTACCCCTGGAAACGATACAAGATTGGGCGCTAACCGGTGATGATGTTTTGACTTTTGCTCTGGCCACGGCTCAAGATGAACCCCACCCTCTAGACCTGCAGGTTGAATTGGAAACGGCCGTAGGCACAAAAGTGTGCTTACCTCTGTCACAATTTGGCGCGATTCACCCGCCATTGCCAGCGCGCATTCTGAAAGCAGATTGGGTGCCGCCGCTGCTGGGGTTTGACAAAATTCACATGCAAACACCTTTTGAACGAGTGTTGCAGACCTACGTGATACCTTTGGCTGCATTCCAGACGGCCGACCCCGCCTTTCAACCGGATCGGATCACGGCAATTCGCTTCATCTTCATGGGCGAACAGGGTGGCGCAGTATATCTGGATGAGATCGGCTTCATGGACGATTAACGCCTGGCAGGACAATAAACGCCGGGCGATCAATGGGTTCACACCCCAAAAATTCTCGGAGGATACCTATGTCAAATTGGATGCGCCTTATTGTGGCCCTTGTCGTGGGCGCTCACGGTATTGGCCACGTTCTGTTCCTGGTCCCCTTGTTGGGGATAGCTGATTGGGGGCAGCCTGCCCAATCGTGGCTGCTGGGAGGCGGCTGGCTGGCCAAGGGAGTGGGAAGTCTGATCTGGCTGGCGGCTATTATGGGGTTTACGGCCGTAGCCATTGGCTTCTTCAACATGGCTGACTGGTGGCGCACGGTAGCGATTGTGGTAGCGGCCGTTTCCACCCTGGGCTTGATTCTCTTTTGGGGCAACCCGGTCAGCTCACCCATCCTATCTGCCCTGATTTTTAACCTGGTGGTGCTGGCTGCGCTGCTCGTCTTCCACTGGTCGCCCGTCGCTCAGCCGACCGGTTAATGGAGGTATGCGATGAAAACACATTCCATTCTTAACTGGCTGAATCCCCTGATCGTTGTCCTGGCGGCAATCGCGGCTGGCATGGGGTTGTTCTGGCAAAACAGCGCAAGCCCCTTCACTTTTACGACACTCCACAGTGAGAGCGTCCAGATGTACGGGCAAGGTATTTATCATAATGATACCTACTTTAAGGCCCCCATCTTTCGCGGAACGGATTTTGTTGCCCTCTTTGTTTGTGTGCCTTTACTCATCGTCTCTTTTTGGCGCTATCGTCAAGGATCACTACGCAGTCGGCTTCTTATGCTTGGTGTGCTTGCTTTCTTCCTTTATGATGGCATTTCGCTGGCATTCTCCGCCGCTTTCAATAGCCTATTTCTGGTTTATACCGCCCTCTTTTCGGCCAGTTTTTTCGCGCTGGTTTACGCACTCACAGAGATTGACCTGGCAGTGCTGCTGGCTCACATCTCTCCTGGCGTGCCGCGCCGCGGAATGGCTATCTTCATGTTTGTAGCCGGTCTGGGAACTTGCTTTATCTGGCTCAGCGAAATTATCGGCTCACTTACCCAGAGGCAGCTGCCGGTTGAGGCGTTAGGGCCGTACACAACATTGGTGACTCACGCGCTGGACATAGGGATTATCGCTCCCGTGGCCATACTGACTGGCGTTTATCTGCTGCAGCGCGCCCCGGTTGGATATTTGTTGGCTGCGCCCATGCTTATCCTTTGTTCGCTGGTTGGCACTGTCGTGATCTCCCAAACCATTTTCCAGACGATGGCCGGTATTACCCTGCCCATTGCTGTGTACATCGGCATGGTTGGATCATGGGTAGTGATGGGGACGTGGGCTGTATGGCTGGTTGTGGCTTTGCTGCGTTGTGTGGAGGATACGGCCGTTTCCCCTATAAAACCCTCACCAGCATCGGCAACTTGATTGCTATGGAGCGCGGCCTGCCATGACCCAAAGGCGGATGAGCTGTCCGCGATCTCGCTTTGAAGGAGAAAATCATGAGGATCTTGATCACCCTGCTGCTTTTGGCTGGCGCCCACTTTGCCCTGACCGCCACTATGCCCGCACCCACCGGAAAGGATTGGGTTTTCTGGCCCTTTGCTGCCGATTCTCACGCCGTATTGGGCCTGGCCGGTGAAGGTGTCAGTAACCTCACCAAACTGCTGTCGGTGATTGCCGGGGTTTGTTTTTTGGCGGCGCTCCTGGCGCTGTTTGGCCTGCTCATTCCGGCGGAATGGTGGGGCGTGTTAGTCGGGATCGCCAGCGTCGCTTCGCTGGCCCTTTATCTCCTCTACCTCGGCCCCTGGCTGGTCCTGCCCATTGCCATCGACATCTTTTTGTTGTGGGGCATCTTCGTTGTCCGCTGGTCGGCGGTTGGCTTACGAGGAATGTGATATTGTTCCCAAATATGAAGATCACCAAATTTCATCGCGAGCATGTGGTTGAAGCCGCTGCCCTGTTTGTGGAGAATTACCGGCGGCAGCGGCAGATTGTGCCAGTGCTGCCGGGCCTTATGGCGGAGGTAGTTCCGGTGGCCGAGCGACTGACTCGTCTGTTGGACGTTTCATCGGGGGTGGTGGCGGTGGAAAACGGCCGTCTCCTCGGTTATCTCGCCTGGTATCTGGTGCCCAACTTTCGCGACACCCCGCGCCGGGGTGCTTACGTGCCGGAGTGGGGCCACGCCACCGTAGACGACGGCAAAACCGCCATCTACCGGGCCTTGTATCGAGCGGCGGCCGGGCAGTGGGCGGCGGCTGGCTGCCAGGTCCACGCCATCACGCTGCTGGCCCACGACCAGGAAGCGGAAAGGGCCTGGTTCTGGCACGGCTTTGGCCTGACGGTGTTGGATGCTGTGCGGCCGGTACGGCCGTTGAACACGCTGCCCCAAACCGCGCTGCACATTCGCCAGGCCACTGTTGAGGATGCCGCCGCCCTCACAGCCCTCGATGCCGAACATTGGCAGCACTACTCCCAACCGCCCATTCTGATGACCGCGCGTACCGGATTGAATGAGGCCGGTAATATTGCCTTTCTGTCCCGCCGCAAAAACAGCGTCTGGCTGGCCTGCGACGGCGAGCACCTGGCCGGATTTATCCGCTGCGACGGCTACGACTTTGACGGCGTGGCCATTGTGGAATCGGACCGGACGGCAGCCATCACCGGGGCGTACGTGCGCCCGGCTTATCGCGGCCAACGAGCGGCTCCGGCAATGTTGGATGCGGCGCTGCGCCATTACGAATCGCTGGGTTTTACTTGCTGCGCCTTAAATTTTGAGTCGTTTAATCCAGAGGCCACTCTCTTCTGGTTGAACTATTTTGAACCCGTATGCCATTCCGTGCTGCGGGTTCCGGAAGCATGAATGATGGCAGAGACAAAGCTCATCCTGGTTGAAGGTCTGCCCGGTTCGGGCAAAACGACGACGGCCGAATTTATCGCCAGTTGGTTAGAGCGGCGGGGGGTGGCAACGGCCGTTTTCCTCGAAGGCAACCTGGATCATCCGGCTGACTTTGAATCCGTCGCCTGCCTGGATGCTCAGGAATACACCGACCTGAACGCCCAGTTTCCCGCCGAAGCTGGTTTTCTGGCGAGCCAGGTCGTTTGTGAAGGGGACGACTACTTTTTCCGCTACCGCTACTTGCAGCAAACGTATCCCCAGCTTTCCCCGGCGCTGTTGGCAGCGTTGGCCCGTTACGAAATTTACGAACTGCCAGCCGAGAAGTACCGGCGGCTGGTACGGCGGCGCTGGCAGCGGTTTGCGTCCCTGGCCGCTGCTGGCGACGTCACTTACATCTTTGAATGCTGCTTTTTGCAAAATCCCTTGACCATGTTTTTGGGGCGACATGATGAACCAGTCAGCGCCGCCCAGGCGTTCATCCTTGAACTGGCAGCTGCTGTTCAGGCGTTGCAGCCGCGCTGGTTTTACCTGCATCCCGGCGATGTTCGAACCACGCTGACACAGGCCGCGCAGTCCCGGCCCCAGGAATGGCTCGATTTTGTGATCGCCTATCACACGCAGCAGGGACACGGCAAAGCGCAGGGCTGGCAGGGTTTTGAGGGACTGGTTCGCTTCTACGAAATGCGGCAGGCCATTGAACTGGCCCTGCTGCCGCAGCTTCCCTTTCCCGGTTTGCTGGTGAATCACACGGATTGGGCGACTGATCAGGCCCGCATAACCAGCTTTATGACCCGGACTTTCTCGCTTTAATTTGCCCCTGGCAAGACATAACCTCGGGCCATAACTTTGGTTAGAAGACGCCCGTTTCCCCTTCCAGTACCCTGAGCATAATGAGCATCACCTGATACAAACGCGTTCTGAAACAGGAACAGGCGATTTGTTTTGTGGGGTGATAAATACGCTTTTGGGAGGTAAAGATGTCTCGTTTCACATTAAAAGTACTGTTTTTACTGCTGTTTCTGCTTTTTTTCTCTGGCTGCCGCGGTTCTGTGGATGCGCCCGATAACCCCGGATCGTCGGGCGATACGGCCGTAGCCACCCCCGCTTCAACTACAGTCCCTGACAGCGGATTTGATTGTGCCGCCGTCAGCGAAATCCCGGCTGCCGAATGCCAGGCGCTGGTGGCGTTTTATGAAGCCACCGCTGGCGCCAATTGGGCAGACAACAGCGGTTGGCTGGCAACCGACACGCCATGCAGTTGGCCGGGCGTCACCTGCGCCGGGGGCCACGTTGACATGCTGGGCATTTACTTCAACAATCTGCAAGGCCAACTACCGGCAGCCCTGGCCGATCTGACACAGCTGCGCGTGCTGGATTTACACAACAATGCCCTCACTGGCCCGATTCCGGCAGAATACGGCCGTTTAACCAACCTGGAATACATCGATCTGTCCGTTAACCAGCTCACCGGCTCTATCCCGGAAACCTTCGGCGAGTTAGCGGCGCTGCAATCACTCAACCTGGCTCATAACGAGCTAGCCGGTCCGCTTCCGGCCCAGGTGGGGCAGATGGCTGCTCTCCGGAATCTCGATCTCGCCTACAACCAGCTTAACGACGAACTGCCTGCTTCCCTGGCCAGTCTAACAGCCCTGGAAACCCTACGCCTGCGTGACAATCAGTTCACCGGCGCGATTCCTTTTGGCCTGGGTGAACTACCGGCGCTGGCCGAAGTTGACCTGACGTTTAACCAGCTGAGCGGTACGGTGCCGTCGGCACTGTACGACGCTGCCATTCACCGCTTCTGGGGCAATCCGCTGGAGGGTGCCATTTCTGTTGGCGAAAGTGGCCAGCAGGACGTGAATTACCTGGGTGTGGCTTTTACGGCGGATACAGCCGTAGCTAACAGCGTCTGGCCGGAGTTAGTGCCGGTGCGTCCGGCTGTACCAGGACCGGGCGTCATGTGGGCGCCACCGGAACATATCGTCTTTACCCTGACCCAGGCCGGTGGACCGCAAGATCATGCCCCCATGGGGCTTTATCTCCCGGCCGAAGCGCAGATTCACATCTATCCGGTGGCCGGACTGAACGCAGAAGTACGGCCCGCAGTGGACGCCTTGCAGCAGCTTTTGGCCGACCCATCCAACCTGGCTGCTTATGGGGTTGTTAGCCCGGAAGCGAGCGCAGCCCAACCAGGTCTGTCGATGCTTCCGCCCAGCAACGCGGTGCAAAACTTCCGCGCTCAGGTGGAAATGATCACCTTTGCCGAGGGCAGCGGCGTGCGTTACCTGACGCAGCTCAGCCAGGGACCAGTCCCGCTCAGCAATCAGGAATTGTTTTACACGTTCCAGGGCTTGACGGCCGATGGCGCCACATACGTGGCCGCCTACTTCCCGGTGACGCTGCCTGACCTGCCGGATTCGCCCCAAATGAGCGATGAAGCATTTGGCAAGCTGATGGAAGATTGGTCAGGTTACCTGGCACAGACGTTAACACTGCTGGACGGGCAGCCAACTGCTGCTTATACGCCGGATCTGGCGGCGTTGGATGGGTTGATCAGCTCCCTTTCGGTTAGCGGGATAACGCCCACCCTGGAAGCCACCTGGCCCAACAATGGCGAATCCGTAGACGCCAAGCCCATCTTACAGTGGGCTGCCTTCCCTGGCGCGGTGCGTTACGAAGTGGTGGTGGTTGACGACGATGTTTACCCGCCGGTGGTGGCCTTCAGCCAGTTCACGACAGACACGATGATGCCCGTGGAACCAGGCCTGGAACCGGGCAGCTACAGTTGGACGGTACGGGCGCTGGATGACGATGAGGCTGTCCTGGCCGAATCGAACCGGGTCTTTCGTGTTAAAGATGCCATTACCCTGGGTTATCCGCCCGCTGAAGAAGCGGTTGATCCGTCACCCATCCTGCAATGGGAACCCTTTGCCGGTGCGGCGGACTACCACATCGTGGTGTTAAATGACGGCGCTTATCCGCCAGAGGTCATCGTGGATCAAATTGTCACCGAGCCGATGCTGGCGGTTGATCCGCCGCTGGCGCCCGGCCACTACAGTTGGACGGTGTGGGCGCAGGATGGGGATACGGCCGTACTTGCCGAACTCACCAGCACCTTCTCCGTGAAGAATGTGGTAGCCCTGGTCGCCCCCGCTGCCGGAGAAACGGTGGCGGCCGAACCCCTGCTGGCGTGGCAAGCCTTTCCCGGCGCGGTCACTTACCAGGTCATCGTGCTGGATGATGACGCTTATCCGCCGGTTGTGGTTCTGGATGAGATGACGAGTGAAACGTCGTTTGCGATAACGCTGCCGCTGGGGGCTGGCAGCTACAGCTGGATCGTACGGGCCTTTGACAAAAACGACGCGCTGGTGGCCGAATTGACCAGCAGTTTTGTCGTGGCTGAGGAGTAACAGCAGCTATTTGAGGGACCCAGTTCTGGAACTGGTATGGCCATCACAGTGAACGCTTATGTGAGCGACTGTTTCACCGGACGATGAGGATCAGTTACCGCTGGTGATGATGGGGAGGAAAATAAGGATTGTTTTGTCGTCGATGGCGATAGTTGACACGGCACTATTGCCGCCAACCAAATCGCCATCGTCGTCCTCACCCGAAGCCGTCACCTGGTTGGCGATGTTCTCGCCAGTGACACCGGAGATCATAACGGTGAAGGTGCACTGGTATACGCTGCCAGGCGCAAGCCAGACTGTGGGCAGGCTGCAGCTGCCCTTGCCGTTCAGCGAGCCGAGCAACTGATCATTCAGGCCGTTTATTGTTATGCTGTCGGACAAACTGGTGTTGCTTACCGTGACTGTAAAATTGGTGGGACCACCCGGCTCTGGAATGGTAAAGGGAACGGCCGTTAAGGTAACGTCAATAGAAGAAGCAAGATTGGTAACAGACAGCGTAGAATTGGTTCCGGCGCTGGCCTCGTTGTCCTCGTCATCCTCACCCGTGGCCATGCTGTCCAGGTTGTACTCACCCGGCTGGCTGGAGAAGATGGCGCTAAAGGAGCAGGTGTAGACCCCGCTGCCGCTTATAGTAGCCTTAGTGCAGTTGGTGGTCGTGATGGCTCCATTGCCGGGGTCGGTCACGTTGCCAAACGGTGTGGTGGTGAGCGCGGTGAGGGTGACCGGTTCCTGGCTGGTGTTGGTGATGGTAAGCGAGACGTTCACCGTGCTGCCAGGTTCAGGCAGGGACGAAGGCGACACATTTTGGGCCAATTCGATGGTGGGCCGTACGTCGACAACGGCCGTGTCCGAAGCGGTGACAGAAATGGGGCCGCCAGTAGCGGGGGTATAGGCGCCGGTGGCAGTGATAACGTTCGTGAAATCCTGCAGCACGTTGGTGGTGGTGCAGGTATAACTCAGGTTCTCGGCTGGCGCCAGACTGGTCGCGGGCAGCGCCGATTCGCAGCCAGGCTCCTGGGGATCCGCCACGGCTAGGTTCAAAGTTACGGTGCCGGTATTGGTGATGGCCACGGTGAAAGTGGCTGGGTCGCCGCTGTCGAGTAGTTGGATATCCGGTGACTTGGTAATGGTAAGGTCCGGTATGAGGACTTCAATCGTAAACGACTCTGTATCCTCCCCCTCAGAGTTTGTGGCCTGAACCGTCACATTGTGCAAGCCGCCCTGGCTGTCGGTGGGCGTCCAGGCAATGAGGCCGCTACTGCTGTTAATGGTCATGCCCTCAGGTGATTCCAACAGGTTGAATGTCGGCAATGGGTTGCCCGTGGACACTACCTGATGCTGGTACAGCCTATCTATGTCGGCGGTTGCGTCGTCAATGAGGTTGATGGCAGGGCTGACAAGCGCACAAGGAGGCAGGAAGGTTGCCAACGTACTCTCCCAGACTACGGCCATCTTGGTATAGCCGTTCGCGAAGGGATGTAAGTAATTATACATATCACCGCCGCTCGTTTGAAGGTCGTAGATTAGGCCGGCTCCGTTTTCCATGTCAACGATGATGATTTTGTCACTTTCGTTATCGATGCGGGCCTGAGCCATAGCGGCGACATTGTTATTGTAGTCGGAAGTCAACTGATGATATTGTTCGCGGTTGATGATGCGAGCCAGGATAACGGTAACTTCCCGGTTGTTATCACTCTCATAGCGGTCTATCTCATCTAAAATTAGTTCAACGTCCTCCGGATCACTGTCGTTACGCTCGTTGGTACCGATGTGCAGCAACACCACATCGGCCGGATTATCTGTGAGGAAGTTATAGACGTTTATAGCTACCCACTTGTCCGTCTTGCCTGGTTCACCTTCATGATTGGGATCAAAGCCCTCGTAAGCCTGGCCGTTGATCTTACTGCCAACAAAGTCGACGTCGTAGTCGCTGCCGGTGAGGCTATCCCATAAATCTTTGCGGTAGCTGATCATAAGACTTTCATCCAGGACACCGGAGCTTTTGCCTTGAGTGATCGAGTCGCCCAAGGGCATGGTGGCCACGGCCGTATCACAGCTTTCGGTGTAGCGACGGCTCAGATAATAGTGGGTATATCGCTCGGTCTGAGGAACAGCACCGCCGTAGATGGCAACTTCATCGAGGAGGCCGTTAAAGAAACGCCCGCCGTTTATGGAGCCGATGGTGAGATCGGCCGTTGTGGTTACCAGCGGCCCCGTCTCATAAACAGCTGCCGTGGTTGTGCTGTCAGTGGCGTTGAGGTGGAGGAAGCTCAGGCCGTTGACGCCATCGCGACCGGCGACGAGGTGGTGCCAACGGCCGTTTGTGATCACACGGTCGCTGAGCAAGGTGACGCTGTTACCGGCCGTATCGCTTAGTTCAAAGCGGGCCTTGCCTGTGGCGCTGTCACAGCCAATGGCCCAATGGCCGCTGCCCGGTGTCCCCCGGCCAACCATCACTTCGTTCGCCGTGGCGCAGGTGACACCCGGCTCGGCTTTGACCCAAAGCTCCACACTAAAGTTGTCGCTGGCGCTCCAGTCGAATTCGAAGGAAGCGGGGACAGTAATGGTATCCATCGTGCTGGCGCTGAACTCTTGAGCGGTACCGGCCAGGCCAGTGGCATCGGCCGTGGGGCAGTTGGTACAAGTGCCGTTGTGACTGGCAATAGCATCGGCATAAGGCGCGGCGACTTCCTCTAACTGCCAGTAGGCCAGCCGGTATTGTGTCGCGGCCTGAGCCGTCAGGCTGGCGCTCAGGAGGACAATTGTTAGGGAAAGTGCAAGAGCAATAAAGCTCAAGATTATTCTGAACCGTTTGGGGAACTGGAGAGTAGCCTGTTTATTCACGATGTTATTCTTCTTTATAACTGGACTGGAACACAATCAAAGATTAGGGCACATCCAGCAATCCCATACGGGATTGCTGGATGTGCTTCAAGTGACCTGACCATCCGAAAAACGGAAAGCTGTTTCTAACTGGGCACCTAGTTGTCTACAGTAATAAAGGGCAGGAAGACGAGGTTCTGGGTGGTTGTTACGGAGGCCACTCCGTCGTCACTAACGGGATTGCCGTCATCGTCGCTGCCGGAAGCCGACACCTGGTTGCTAACGTTATCGCCTGGCACGCCGGAAACAGGGGCAGTGAAGGAGCACTCGTATTTCCCGCCGGGCAGAATGGATGCAGTGGGCAGGCTACAGGTGCCTTCACCGTCTAGTGAGCCGAGCAGCTGGTCGCTCAGGCTGTTGATGACCACGCTGTCGGTCGGGCTGGTATTGCTTATCTCGACCAGGAACGTGACGAGCCCCCCGGGCGCCGGGATGGAAGCCGGATCGGCCGTTACGGTCACGGCAATAGAGGAGGGGACGTTTGTTATGGTAATAGTTGAGGTGGCTTCGTCGCTGGCTTCATTGCCGGTGCTGTCCTGAGCAACGGCCGTTGTCACAATGTTGTGCTCGCCTGGCTGACCAGCAAAATTGACGCTGAAGGAACAGGAATATGTGTTACCACCAAGGATAGGCTCGTCCAGGACACAATCCGTCGCCGTGACAGTCCCGTTACCAGTGTCAAGCACGTCGCCATAAGGTGGCACTGTGAGCGATGTCAGGGTAACCGGATCCAGGCTGGTATTGGTGATGGTGAGGGAGACAGTCACCGGACCACCGGGCTCCGGTAGGGAAGCCGGCTCAAGGCTCTGGCTCAGCTCGATGGTGGGCAGCACGTCGGCAAAGGCGGAATCCGAGGCCACTACGCTTACCGGGCTGCCAGTCGTTGGCGTATAGGTTCCGGTAACGGTGATAACGTTGGTGAAGTCAGCCTGAACAGCGTCTTTAGTACAGTCATAAGAAATGCTGGTACCGGCCGCTAGGGATAGTGCGTTCTCACAACTAAGCTCCAGAGGATCTTGTACAGTCAGGTCCAGGGTCACGCTGCTCGTATTAGTGATAGCTATTGTAAAGTTGGCTGGCGCACCGCTGTCCAGGGGTGGGCTACCCAGCGACTTGGTGACAACAACGTCAATGACTTCAATGGTGAAGGCCTGCGTTTCTGTCCGCACCTCGTTGTCAGCTTCCACTTCAACAACAAAACTCCCGGCCGTGGTGGGTGTCCAGGAGATAAGGCCGGTGTTGGCATCGATGGTCATGCCCGCCGGGAATTGCAAAAGGCTGAAAGTTGGGGCCGGGTTGCCATCGGCGGTTACGGTATAAGTGTAGGGCTGGTCAACAACGGCCGCTTCCACTGGCGTAGAGGTAATCAAGGTTGGGATCACCGCAACACTGTAAAGTTTCACTTCGTCAATTGCGCCCTCAAACCAATAAAAAGGACTGATATTGTAATAACCAATGGTCAACTGGCGAGTGTTGGAGAACGCGCCGGTGAAGGCGATGGTTTGGGTGTTTTCTTCGACTCCATCGACAAAAAGATGCATAGAAGTGGTGTCCCAGGTAGCTACCAGTTGGTGCCAATTACCATCATTGATGACAGTGTCACCAGTCACGTTTGCCGCTAGGCCCGTTGAATCGCGCAGTTGCAAATTGGCCACATCTGTACCACTGTTGTCGACACAACCCAGCCACCAGTTTGCGCTCCCCGAGACTCCACGTTTGCCGATGACAACTTTGTTACCGCTGCAATCCTGCGTGCCCTTGATCCAGGCCACGATGCTAAAGCTGTCGTCTACTGTCCAGTCCAGGCTGAGATCGTCGGCTACGTCCAGGCCGTCATCCACGCCGTCAAAAAGCAGGGCGCCATTAATGACGCCGGTGGTTGTTATGGGACAACCAGTGCCGCTGCAGGCGGCGTCGTTTGACCCCACCGAGTCGGCAAATGTCATCCCGCTGATTTCGTTCAGGTTCCAGTGCGAAATGAGATTGTCACTGCTGGCCACAGCGCTCACGGTGCCAAGAATTACAGCGAAGACACCGCTCAGAATAAGTAAAGATAATAAGTTTTGTTTCATAATACATAGGCTCCGATGAACGTCCAATACTCAGATAAATTCAGCGTAGTTCCCTCCTCCTTCCGGTACTGCTGCTACTTGATTGAATCCTATACGTGCCGCACTGCTTAAACAGCGATTCTGCCAGTCAATATAGGAGCGCAGGCTTACAGCAATGCTTACGTGTTTGACCCAGTGAGGCTGTGCCGAAATGCTGACAGCAGCCCGTAAGAACTAGCGTAAGCTTTTCTGTTTACGATTCAAAGCAAACTAGTATTGGAGTACTACCTACGCGCTCTCACAATTATTTTCTCATGTGAACGGTGTCAACTGCACCTTCATAAGGCATTGCTTATCATGACCCAAACAAGTCAACATTTTTTCAGTCCAGTCAGGAATGGCGAATTGGTTACAAATTATCCGCTAGATTCTCAGGAACCCTGGTTGTCGGCCCGCGAGCCTGGAGCATCTGTAAATGTTGACGTGTCTATCGTTATTCCCCTGTTAAATGAGGTAGAGAATGTTGAACTGCTCTATGAGCAGTTGAAGCCGGTGTTGGATGGGCTGGACAGAGAGGGAGAGGTTATCCTGGTAGACGATGGCAGCACCGACGACAGCTTTTCTATCATGGTAAAGTTGCAAGCCCAGGATGAGCGCCTGCGGGTGATTCGTCTGCGCCGGAACTTTGGCCAGACGGCCGCTTTCTCGGCCGGGTTTGATTATGCTCGTGGTAACGTAATCGTGACGATGGACGGAGATCTGCAAAATGATCCGCGTGACATTCCTGCCTTACTGAAAAAGATTGATGAAGGCTATGATATTGTTAGCGGCTGGCGCGTGAACCGCCAGGACAAGTTCATAACTCGTCGATTGCCTTCCCAGATAGCTAACTGGCTTATCTCTAAAGCGACCGGCGTTCGCCTACATGACTATGGGTGCTCGCTAAAGGTATATCGACGGGAGGTATTGGAACACACCAAATTATATGGCGAACTGCATCGTTTTATTCCAGCACTGGCCAGTTGGATGGGTGTGTTGTTGGCTGAAGTACCCGTTAACCATTCGGCGCGTCGTTTTGGTAAATCCAAATATGGCCTGAGTCGGATTGTACGTGTCGTTCTCGACTTGCTTACCGTTAAATTCTTGCTTGACTTTGCCACACGGCCGATTCAGATTTTTGGCTTTGTTGGTTTATTGACGTTAACGGCCGGTGTGGGGCTGGGGACGTATCTTTCTGTCATGCGCCTGTTTTTCAACGTGGGTCTGAGTGACCGACCCATATTGCTTCTGGCTGTCTTGCTGGTGGTCATTGGCGTACAGCTCCTCATTATGGGGCTTCTTGGAGAATTGGTTGTCCGCACCTACCACGAAACTCAGAACAAGCCGATTTATGTTGTACGCGAGGTTGCAGAAGCTCCCTCCCCTATTTCTGATGAAAAACGTCACGCGGTGTTGGTTTCGGATGCCGAGGTAAAGTAGCTTACATTTTCATCAGGTTCCAATTCGAACATACGTTAGTGAGTAGAGTGACCGTTGTCTCTAGCAATTAACAAATGTATAAAAACCAAAAAGGAGACTGAGCATGAAGGTATTGATGATTGCACCCCAGCCATTTTTTGAACCAAGGGGAACGCCGATTAGCGTTTACCAACGGCTCCACGGCCTCTCCTCTTTGGGCTACGAAGTTGATTTAGTTACATATCCCATTGGTGATAACGTGGATATACCTGGTATCACCATTCATCGTGCACCCTCAATTCCTTTCATTAAAAGAGTGAAAATCGGTCCTTCCATTGCCAAAATTCCACTAGACATCATGCTTTTTTTCATGTCGCTGTGGATGTTATTGACGCGAAAGTATGATGTGATTCATTCTCACGAGGAAGCTGCCTTCTTCACGGTTCTCCTCTCCAAGCTGTTCCGCACACCACATCTGTACGATATGCATTCCAGCTTACCAAAACAGCTCAGTAACTTTAATTTTGGGAACTACCGTCCTATCGTTGCTTTCTTCGAAATGTTAGAGAATTGGGTGCTAAGAACGTGTGAGGTGGTGCTGACTATCGGCTCAGATTTGGAAGATTACGTTTTGTTTGTGAATCGGCAGGCAAATCACATTCGCATCGAGAATATTGCCATTCATAATGATATGAAGCATGCGAGCGGCGAAGTTGCAGAGATGAGGCGTGCGCTAAATCTAGAGGGTAAAACGGCCGTTGTTTACACCGGCACATTCGAAGGCTATCAGGGGTTGGATATGTTGTTTGAAAGCGCCCAAACCGTTGTCGCTGCCCATCCCACCGTGCAATTTGTCATGGTCGGCGGCAAGCCGGAGCAAGTGGCGCGTTGGAAGCAGGAAGTGGCCCAGATGGGTCTGGCCGACAATGTCACCTTTACGGGCATCGTGCCCCTGGATGAGTCGCTGAAATATTTGGAGCTGGCTGAAATCCTGGTGTCGCCGCGCACGAATGGGCTCTCTGTGCCGCTAAAGATTTACTCCTACCTGCACTCCGGCCGTCCTACGGTGGCCACCAACATCTTTGCCCACACGCAGATTTTGGATGAGGAGACAGCCGTTCTCGTGGATCCCACCCCCGAGGCCTATGCACAGGGTCTACTGCAACTCATTGAATCACCTGAACTGCGACTCACGATTGGTCAAAATGCCCGGGCCCGTGCCGAGAAAGAATTTTCCAAAGAAGGCTATCTAAGCAAATTGGAACGGGCTTATCTGGCCATTAAATACCAGAAACGGATTAGTGAAGTTACACTGCCCGACGGTATAAGCAGCGGCTCTACCGTATCTGTTAGTTCGTGAAGGTTACAAAGATATGTGTGGTATTTGTGGTGTCGTATCGCGAAATGGAGAATGGCCCGTGCGGGAAGCGCTGCTGCGTCATATGAATGACACGATGGCGCATCGTGGCCCGGACGACGCTGGTCACTATCTAGACAAACAGGCTGGCCTGGCCATGCGCCGGCTCAGTATCATCGACCTCTCTACCGGTCAACAACCTATTTGCAATGAGGACGGAACCGTCTGGATCGTCTTCAACGGCGAAATTTACAACCATCAGGAAATTCGGCGTCGGCTGGAAGGCAAGGGGCATGTCTTTGCCACTCAGTCCGATACCGAAGCGATTGTTCATGGCTATGAAGAGTACGGCGACGACATTGTAAATCATCTCAATGGCATGTTTGGCTTTGCCATTTGGGACACGGGCCGCCGCCGGTTGCTGATCGCGCGTGATCGGCTAGGGATTAAGCCGCTTTATTATCATGCTTCCCGTGACCGGCTCATCTTTGGTTCAGAGCTGAAAGCGATTATTGCCCATCCCGACGTGCCGCGAGAAATTGACTTCCAGGCGTTAGATCAATTCCTGACGCTGGAATACATTCCCAGCCCCCACTCAATCTTCAAAAACATCCACAAATTACCACCCGGTCATCGTCTCGTTATGGAAGACGGCCGCGCTCCGTGCATCGAACAATATTGGAACGTGGCACTGCAAGCGAACTTTAAGAGCGACGAAGCCTACATCGAGGCCCTGACCGAACTGATTCGTGACGCAGTCAAAATCCGCCTGATGGCCGATGTGCCGCTGGGCGCGTTTCTTAGCGGCGGTATCGACTCCAGCACCATCGTTTCTTTCATGAGCGAATTGATGGACAGACCGGTGAAGACATTCTCCATCGGCTTTGGTGATCCGACGTACAATGAGCTGCCCTATGCACGCATGGTGGCCGAAGCGTTCGGTACGCAGCATCATGAGGAATTTTTGGAAGCAGACATCAACGAGATGGCTCTGCGCCTGGTCAGTCACTTCGACGAGCCATTTGGCGACTTCTCTATCTTCCCCACTTTTCTGGTGTCGGAAGTGGCCCGCCGCTTTGTTACTGTCGCCCTTTCCGGTGATGGTGGTGACGAGATATTTGGTGGGTACGATACGTACGTGGCGCAGGCGTTGGATCAGCGCTATTACGGCCGTTTGCCCCGGTGGCTGCGTCAACAAGCCCTGCCGCGCATGATGGACCTCATTCCACCGCAGCCAGCCAAAAAGGGCCGGATTAACAAAGCCAAACGCTTCATCGAAGGCGGCGCGCTGCCCGAGGCATGGCAGCACACCCGTTGGATGATGTTCATGCACGCTCATGACAAGCGCCATCTGTATAATTCCGATGTGCGTGCTGCTCTCAACGGCGACACGCCCGGTGCCCTGATCGAACGTTACTTTGAGCAGGCGATGCATGCCAACAAGCTGGCCCAGCAGCAGTATGTGGACGTAAAGACTTACCTTGTTGACGACATTCTGGTGAAAGTGGACCGCATGAGCATGGCTGCCTCGCTGGAGGCTCGCGTGCCGCTGCTCGATCACCGCGTGGTGGAGTTTGCGCTCAACCTGCCGTCTCATTTGAAGCTGAACGGCGACGAGACAAAAGTGATTTTGCGCCGTGTTATGGCCAACCGGCTGCCGGAAGCGGTGCTCAACAAGCCGAAGGAAGGCTTTAGTATCCCGTTGAAACATTGGCTGCGGGGGGAATTACGGCCGTTAATGAACGATCTCCTCGCGCCGGATGCCGTACAACGGCGCGGCTACTTCGATCCCAAAACTGTGACCCGCTGGGTGTCTGAGCACCACACAGGTCAGGCCAATCACAGCCACCGGCTCTGGGCGCTGATGGTTTTTGAGCTGTGGCACCGCCAGGTGATGGACGTGCCCACGCCGACCGAATTGCAGGCAGCATCTTAAACAACAACAGCCTTACGTCCCTGCACCGATTGGAGATTAGAGACCGAAAACGCGCTTCCGACGCCTCTAATCTCCAATTTCTATGTAAGCCCAGGAAACTATGAGCACCTTTCCGCACAAAATAAATCTGCGTCGTGTAAACTGCCAGTTTACGCACTTTGAGGAGTCCATAAAACAAGATGACACAAACCACCCTTTCTGCAAACGCTACGGCCAATAATGCCGCCACCATCACCGCCATTGGCAATTATTGGAACGAACGTATTCATGATTTAGAGATTGCTACCCACCCCGTGGGCTCAACCGGGTTTTTCCGCGAGCTGGACGAATACCGGTTCGACAAACTGCGCTATCTGCCAGAGGTTGTCGACTTTCCCAGTTACAAGGGCAAAAAGATGCTTGAAGTAGGCTGCGGCGTGGGCATCGACCTAGTGCGCTTCGCCCGCGCCGGGGCCATTGTCACCGGCGTCGATCTGGCACAGGTGTCCATCGACCTGGCCCAAAAGAACTTTGAGCAAAATGGCCTGGAGGCCGACCTGCGGGTGATGAACGGCGAGGCGCTGGAATTTCCAGACAACAGCTTCGACGTTGTTTACGCCCATGGCGTGCTGCAATATACGGCCGATGCCCACCAGATGGCTCGCGAACTGCACCGGGTGCTCAAGCCCGGCGGTGAGGCCATCGTCATGGTCTACAACAAATATTCCTGGCTCAATGCGCTGTCTAAGCTGATGAGCGTGGATCTGGAGCACGAAGACGCGCCTGTGCTGGAAAAATACAGCATCGGTGATCTGAAGAAGATATTACGGCCGTTTTCCCAAGTCCGCATCGTGCCTGAACGGTTCCCGGTGGAGTCCAAGCTGCACCACGGCCTGAAAGCCACCCTGTACAACACCTTTTTCGTGAAAGCATTTAACCTGCTGCCGCGGGCGCTGGTGCGTCCCACTGGCTGGCATCTGATGGCTTTCGCTCGCAAATAGACTAAACGACGTAACATGAAGCGAGATTTGTCGCAACTTACTGGCCGCACTTACGATCTCATCGTCGTAGGCGGCGGCATTACCGGCGCCAATATTGCCTGGGACGCTGCGCTGCGCGGTCTGCGTGTTGCGCTGTTGGAAAAGCAAGATTTTGGCGGGGCTACTTCGGCCAACAGTCTGAAAACTGTACACGGCGGACTGCGCTATTTGCAGGACGGCAATCTTCGGCTCGTGCGCAAGATGATACGTGAGCGGCAGGCGCTGCTGCGCGTCGCGCCCCATCTAGTGCACCCGCTGCCGGTGATGATGCCCACTTTCCGCAACAAACTGATGCGCAGCAAGCTGGTGTTGGGAACGGCCGTCAAGCTCAACGATCTGGCCAGCTTTGACCGCAATTTTGGCATGGACCCGGCGCAAGTGCTGCCCAACAGTCGTATCCTCTCCCGCCGCGAGACGCTGGAGATTCTGCCTGGCCTGAACGACACCAACCTCAGCGGTGGCGTGCTCTGGTACGATGCGCAAATCTATAATACAGAGCGGCTGCTGCTCTCCATTTTGCTGGCTGCTGCTGAAGCTGGTGCCCAAATTGCCAACTACGTCGGCATCACCGGATTCTTGCGCCAGGGCAGCCGAGTCATCGGCGTGCAAGCGGCGGATAAACTGACGGGGGCACAGCTTGAAGTGCGGGGGCAAATGGTTGTCAATGCGGCTGGGCCGTGGATAGATGAGTTATTGTCTGAGCTGGCTGCGGTACCGCTGCGGCCCCAGTTCCCGCTCTCGACCGCCATGAACCTGGTCACGCGCCAGATTTTGCCGCACCATGCCGTTGGGCTCACCGGCCACTATGAGCAGCCTCTGCCGGACGGCTCCGTGGAAAAGCGATCGCGGGTGTTATTTGTAGCGCCGTGGCGAGACTATTCGCTGGTGGGGACGCTGCATGCCCCTTACAACGGCCGTCCCAACGACCAGTGGGTTACAGAGCGGATGATTTGTGACTTTATTGCCGAGATCAACGAAGCTTATCCCGGCGCGCAGCTGCGTCGTGAGGACGTCTACCATGTTCACAAAGGTTTTCTGCCGATGGTTCCCCAAGATGGCGATCCGACGAAGGTGAGCCTGATTCGGGAAGGGCAGGTGACAGATCATGCGCGAGACAATGGGATTGACGGTTTAATAACGGCCGTTGGCGTCAAATACACAACCGGTCGTTATCTGGCTGAAAAGACGGTGAACCTCGTCTTCCAAAAGTTGAAACGCCCGTCGCCCGCCTGCCAGACGCGGCAGCGACCCATTTACGGTGGCCAGAGCCACAGCATGGCGGTAACCACCAGCGCTTCGGCCGCCCAGTGGCCAGCAGAGCTGCCACCCTACCAACTGGAACGGCTGTGGCGCAACTACGGCTCTGCGCATACCGAACTGCTACCTTACATCATGGAAGAAAAAGAGAACGGGCAGCCAGTTTCTGAGGAAACGGCCGTTACCCACGCAGAAATCATCCGCGCAGTGCGCGCCGAGATGGCCCAGCGACTCAGCGACGTTGTGCTGCGCCGCACCGAAATGGGCAGCGCCGGTCCACCCTCTCAGGCGACCCTCAACGCCTGCGCACGCATCATGGCGGTCGAACTAGGCTGGGGCAAATCGCGCATGCATCAGGAACTGGACGAGGTGTGGAATGCGTATGAAACTCAGAAAAGGGAAAAGCCATAATGGAATGTGAAGGTTTTGTAAGACTCTCACACTTTCGGCCGTATGAAATATCGCTTGTAAGAAGGCTGCGTTCTTATAAACGATGTTGTGTCATGTCGGAGAATAACAGGACAAATAATGGGTAACGCAAAAATTTTGGTCACCGGGGCGACTGGGTTTACCGGTGGGCACCTGGCCAGGCGGTTGGCTGGTGATGGCCATGCCGTGCGCGCCCTGGTGCGCCGGCCGGAGAAGGGTAAAGAACTGGCCGACCTGGGCATTGAACTGGTGCCAGGTGATCTGACCGATCCAGAATCGCTGCACCGCGCCATGGAAGGCATTGAATTGGTTTACCATATCGCTGCCACGTTCCGCGAGGAAAGCATTTCCGAAGAGCAGATGTGGGCGGTGAACTGTGATGGCGTCAGGAATATGCTGGAAGCGGCTGTTACCGCTGGAACCGTGCAGCGCTTCGTGCACTGCTCCACCATCGGTGTGCACGGCGATGTGAAAAATCCGCCTGCTACCGAAGAATCTCCCTACGCGCCCGGCGATTATTACCAGGAATCGAAGACTGCCGGTGAAAAAATCGCCATTGAGTACATGAAAGCGGGCAAGCTTCCCATCGCCATCTTCCGACCAGGCGGCATTTATGGCCCTGGCGATACCCGCTTCCTGAAGCTGTTCCGGCCCATCAAGAAGCAGCGTTTTCTCATGATTGGTTCCGGCAAGGTGCTGTACACGTTAATTCACATTGACGACCTGGTAGACGGTATCATTTTATGCGGCACCCACCAAAATGCCGTGGGCAACATTTATATTCTCACCGGCGAACCGGCGCTGACGCTGAATCAATTTATGGCCACGATTGCGGATGTGGTGGGTGTGCCAAAGCCTAAGCTGCGCGTGCCGGTGATGCCCATCTACTGGGCTGGTTATCTGTGTGAACTCGCGTGCAAACCTTTGGGCATTGAGCCGCCGCTGTACCGTCGCCGCGTTGACTTTTTTCGCAAAGATCGCTCTTTCTCCGTGGCCAAAGCGCGGCAAGAGCTGGGATTTTCGCCCAAAGTGGACCTGCGCACCGGCCTGGCGCAAACGGCGCGATGGTATGAAGAACAAGGTCTGATGTAACGAGGTGTCCTTATGAAGCGAACGGATACAAAAGTACGCAAGCTGCTCACGGACGAAAGTTCGTCGAAGTCGGACAAATACAAGGCGCTGATTATTGGCAAACCGGGCTGGGGTGCGCTGATCAAGTACGAACTGGTTATGCTGCTTTGCAGCTGGGTGCCGGGTGTGCTTGGTTTGTTTCTGCGCAGCAAGCTGTATCCGCTGCTCCTGGGCCGCGTTGGCCGCGGCGTGGTGTTTGGTAACAATGTGGTGCTGCGCCATCCGCACAAAATTTTCATTGGTGACGACGTATTGATTGACGACAACTGCATGCTGGACGCGAAAGGCGCGACGAATGAAGGTATCTTTATCGGCAACAAGGTGTTTGTGGGCCGCAACTCGATTTTGAGCTGCAAGGACGGCGATATTCGCCTGGAAGATGGCGTGAACGTGGGTTTCAACTGCGAGATCTTTTCGTCTAGCTTAGTACACATTGGTGCCAACACCCTGATTGCCGCTTACTGCTATATCGTCGGCGGCGGCAATTACGATCTGACAAAAGCGGACGAGTCGTTTGCCGATCAGGATGGCCTGGCTTCCATGGGTGGCATCGTCGTGGAGCCAAACTGCTGGATTGCGGCAGACGTTAAGGTATTGGATGGTGTCAAGATTGGTACTGGTTCGGTGATTGGGGCCGGGGCTGTGGTTCGGGATGAGATTCCGCCGAACAGCCTGGCCGCGGGCATTCCGGCGAAGGTTGTGCGCTCGCGTGTGCTGGCGAACGGACAGGCGTAATGGACACAAATTTGACCGCCACAAAATTAGCCACGCAGGCCAAACTGGTGTGGCAACGGCCGTTCATACGACGTGGCAGCGCAGCGGCCGTTTTGCTGGTGCTGCTCGTCTTTGTACCGGCGATGACGCTGGCGCCAGTGCCACCCGCCTGGGTGCCGGAACCGCTGGCGCTGTGGGCCCTCGACACGCGGCTGCTGATTGGCCGCCCGCTGACCACCCTGGCCTCGTTGGCGCAGGCTGTGCAGGGAGAGACGGCCGTTACCTTCTCCCGTGACGGCGAGCGTGTTGAATTCGAGAGCGATGGGCTGACCATTGCCGGAACGCTTTACGGTGCGGAGGAAGCGGCGCGCAAACCGGCCGTTTTGCTGCTGCACGGCTCCACACCACAGGGGCGCAAGCTGGGACTTTACCGCCTCATGGGCAGCAAGTTGGCCGAGCAGGGTTACGTGGTGTTAACCATTGACCAGCGCGGCTTTGGCCAGTCGGACAATCCGCCAGATGTGCAGGACGCCGCCAGCTTTGACTTTGTGGCGGACGTGAACGCGGCGCTGGCTTACCTGGTTGCTGCGCCGGGCGTGGATCCAGACGAGATTTATCTGGTAGGACACAGCTTTGGCGGCGATGTGGCGCTAACGGCCGTTGCTGACGGCGGTGCGCTGGTGGAAAAGCTGGTGCTGATTGGCCCTGGCCGCCATTTTTTGGAGCGGGGCGGCACGCCCGGTGCACCGGAGTTTGATTATTTCCGCCGCCGCGAGATGCGCTACATGTTTTTGTGGCGCGCCATTCCCGAGGATGTTTTTATCGACTATCGCACGGTGCTGCCTCTGGAAAATCACAACGATTATCTGGCGCAGCCGTCTCACGTGCCGCTGCTGCTGCTGGATGGCGCGCTGGAAAGTAGTGACGATCAGCGCTTTTTGCAGGATGTATACGAAACGGCCGTTGGCGAAAAAGCGTACATTACGCTGGAAAATGCCGACCATTACGCCAACACAGCCAATTTTGGGCCACTGATTATTTATGATGAAACGGCTGTTGATCAGCTCATAAAGGGAATTGACCGCTTTCTAGATGAAGAGTGAGGAACCCGTAATGGAAAAGACAGAAGCAGTGGTGAACACTCCCGTTTCGGCGGAAGCCAAACCTGGCGTCAAGTGGCGTAAACTGATTCTTAACCTGGTGAAAGTGGGCGTTTCCGCCGGGTTGATTATCTGGATTTTGCGCGGGACAAACCTGAGTGAAATTTTCGCGGCGGTGCGTGAGGCCAGCGTGTGGTTGCTGGTGCTGGCATTTTCGCTGCATTTTATCGGGTTCACCATCAGCGCCTTCCGTTGGCGCATGCTGCTGCGCTCTCGCGGTACGGACACTTCCATTTTGTTCCTGGTCGAATCGTACCTGGTGGGCATGTTCTTCAACAATTTCCTGCCCTCCACCATTGGCGGCGACGTTTATCGCGCGTACGATTCCTGGCGGTTGGGCCAGAGCAAATCCGGCGCGCTGGCTGTCGTCTTTGTGGATCGCTTCTTAGGGTTACTGGCCCTTATGCTGTTTGCCCTGCTGGCTTTGCTCGGCGCAAATGAATTGACCGCCAGCATTCCTTACCTGTTTTTATGGATTGGCCTAGGCACGGTGGGTATGCTGGCTTTTGTCTGGTTAATCTTCATGCCACCGCGGTGGCTGCCTGGTTTTATTGCCAATTTGAAGCTGCCGTTTGGCAACAAGATTCGCGGCATCATTGAGGCGTTTTTGGCCTTCCAAGGACAGCGTGCCGTGCTGGTAAAGGCGTTGATTCTGTCGGCCCTACTCCAGGCAAACGTGATCTTGCACTATTATCTGATTGCCAGAGCCTTGAACTTGCCGATTCCCTTTTTCAGCTTCTTTTTGATTGTGCCGCTGGCTACGATTATCACGATGCTGCCCATTTCGGTGAACGGCATCGGTGTACGAGAGAATGTGTACATCTTTTTCTTTGCTGCGTTTGCCGTGACAAAGCCGGAAGCAGTGGCCTTTGCCTGGATTGCCTACGGCATGGTGGTACTGCAGGGCGTGTTAGGAGGCATTCTCTACGCCTTTCGACGTTAATTGATGATTTTGCGATGGCGTGTCGGTGAGGCGAAAGTTTTCGGGCTTTGGCCGTCTGGCACGCTTTTTTTATGGGATAGACGCTTATGAATGTGCAGTTGGTTTTGTTTGGATTGGCTTTGCTTTTTCGGGCACAGGGGGCACTGTGGCGGCGCGAGGCGGCGCCGTTATGGCAGCTGCCGCCTGGCTGGCTGCTCAGTTCGCTGGCTGTGTGGAGCGCGCTGGTAGGTGTGGGTGCCTGGGCGCCGTTTTGGCCAATCTTGCCAGTAGTTTTGGTTGGGGTTGCCCTGCACTATCGTTGGCGGGAGAAAACGGCCGTTTACCCCCTCATCTTCCTGGCCGACGCACTCCTCATTTTGGCTGCCGGTTTGCTGGCGCTGCCGCCGTTGGGGTGGGGTACGCTGCTGCCAACGGCCGTTTTGCTGCCCTTACTTGGTCTATTGGTTGATTGGGTAGCACGCTGGTTGGTTCAGCGAGTCAACTGGCTGGCTCTGGCGGTTGTGGGCGTCTTGCCGCTGCTGCTCTTGCTGGTGGTGCCCACGGCGCGAAGTACAGTTGGCCGCATGCTGCAATCCCGCTTCGTCTACTTGCTGCCAGAGGCGGAAGAGGTCACTTTGGTGCGTCCAACGGCAACGGCCGATGTAGATGCGGCTGCGGCGCCCACAGGGACTGCCACGGCAACGGCCGTATCATCCATGGCAACGGCCGAATCGCCCACAGCCACGGCGCCTGCGCCCGTGGAGGTAACCGAGATGCCCGGTGGGCTGTTGGATGCCACCGGTACGCAGTGGGCACCTTACATCGAGTGGTCGCTGACCAACCCATCGTACGAGGGAAATCCGTTTGATGTGGAGGCAACGGCCACTTTTGTGCACACGGAAACGGGCGAAACGCACACGACCGGGCTGTTCTACGCCGGGGAGAACACGTGGCAGTTTCGCTTTACGGGTACGCAGCCGGGTGAGTGGTTGTTTACAACAAGCAGTGAAGACCCGGAACTAAACGGCCGTGAAGGGACGGTGACGATTGCCCCAAATCCGGACGGTATTGGATTTGTCACCAACTTTGGCGATAAGTGGGGCCGTATGGGTACTGACCGCGCCTTTGTGCCCCAGTATGTGATGATTGGTAACCCGCTTACCTACTACAACAATCCGGCCGAGATTCAGTACAACATCGACACCTTTTTTACCGGCCACGGGTTTAACGGCGTCCACACGCCCGTTTTTTGCCGCTGGTTTGACATTGAACAGCAGCAGTGCAGTCGTATCAACGTTGCCGACCCCAACCCGGATATGCGCACATTTGAGGCGTTGGAAGATTTGATCACCGAGGTGCACGCAGCTGGTGGGGTTGTTCACATCTGGATGTGGGGCGACGATTCACGCAGCGAAAACCAAAAGCGCTGGGGGATCAACGGACTGACTGATCGGCGCTTGCAGCGCTACATTGCCGCCCGGCTTGGTCCGCTGCCTGGTTGGACGATGGGCTATGGCTACGATTTGTTTGAATGGGTTGATGGTGATGACCTGACGGAATGGCACGATTTTATGCATTCCCAAATGGGATGGAACCATTATTTAGGAGCACGTTCCCGCACCAACCGGCTCGATCAACTATCTGAAGCGATGGATTACTCCTCCTACGAACAGCATCGGCCGGACTACGACCTTTACGTTGAGTCCATTGGACTGCGCCCGGAAAAACCAACGTTTTCCGAGGATCGTTTTCGTATTCGTGACGAGGGGCGCGACAAAGATTATACAATGACGCTGACGCGGCGTGGACTATGGCATTCGACGATGGCTGGCGGCGTGGCCAATATCTGGGGCAATCTTCTAGGCGCTCCCCAGGCCAACGACAGCTTGACTACTTCAGCGCCGTATCCCAATCCGGAAATGATAAAGACGTACGCGACCTTTTTTGCCAACCGCTTTTGGGAGGATATGATACGCTGCAATGGGCTGACGAATGGAGTTTGCCTGATGCGGCAGTCGCGCCCGGCGTATATCTTTTATGCTGAGGATACGGCCGTTGTCGAGATGGATCTGTCGCAGATGGAGAGTGGGCAAACGGCCGTTGCTGTCGACACACTACTGCCTTACGCCGAAATCGAACTGGGGCTACTTTCGCCGGAAAACCACACCTGGGAAGCACCTTACCCATCTGATTGGGCCATCGCCGTCGGGACTTTTGATGATTAAAAGAATTGGGCTGACCTGGGGTAGAAACAGAGATGTAAGGGAACAGGTAAGGGCCGGTTCCTAGAATCGAACTGATATCAGCTTGCCACAATCGCAACCAACAAAGCACCAAATAGATAGAATTTAGCCAGAAGGAAGCTGGAATGTTAGCAAAAACTCAACTTCGAACAGCCAAATTCGCTTTGCAGATAACCGTTATCTCTCTGCTCATCCTGCTTGTATTCCAGGTCACCCAGACATCTGGTGCGAACGAACCAATCACCATACTGCCACTGGGTGACTCCATCACCCAGGGTGAAAACCAGAGTAGAAATAAGTACAACAGCTACCGTCGTGCTTTGTGGCAAATGCTGCAAACAAACGGATACACCAACGTTGATTTTGTTGGCTCGTGGGACGTTGCTTATCCCAACCAACCACCGCCTAATCCCGATTTTGATATGGACCATGAAGGTCACTGGGGGTGGTACGCGGAAGAAATGATCAATGGCTGTGATGGCTGCCCTGTTAATTCCGGCAGCGGAAAGCTGGCCGATTGGCTGCAAGGCTACACGCCCGATATTGTGCTGCTGCACGTTGGCTCCAATGACCTGAAAGATCCTGGCAGTGATGCCGCTGTGGTAGCTCAGACCATTAACGAGATAGGCCAGATCATTGATATTTTGCGAATTGATAACCCTGACGTAACGATTTTGTTGGCCCAGTTGATCCCTTCCACGCATCCACTTCGCGCTCAGCGCGTGCCGCTGCTGAATGCGGAAATTCCGGCCCTGGCGGCGAGCAAGACACAGCCTAATTCACCGGTGATGGTCGTTGACCACTTTAGTGACTTTAGCGCTACGGCCGACACCTACGATGGAACGCACCCGAATGTGGCCGGTGAGCAGAAGATGGCTCAGAGCTGGTTTGATGCGCTGGAGCCATTGCTAGACGGCACGCCGTCAGCAACTTCGACCAACACTCCTCCGGTAACCGCTACGAACACGGCCGTATCGTCAACCGTCACAGCTACACCCACCGGGTCCACCTGCGGCAGCAGCACCGTTCTGATTGTGGGCGATTCGCAAACACTGTCGGCGCCAGACCAGGCATTGGTGGATCGGCTGGTGGCGCAGGGGCACGGGGTGGTCATTCGTGGTCAAAATGAAGTGGTAAGTGGCGATGCCGTTGGCAAAGACCTCATCATGATCTCGGATTCCATCAATTCACGCAATGTTGGTAGTACCTTTACTGACACAGCTGTGCCGGTGATCATTTGGGAGTCGGGCTTGTACGACGACATGAAGCTGACCGGCAGCGTGGTGGGCGTAGATTACAACTACATCAACAACCAAACGCAGCTGGCGATTGTTAATGGCAGCCATCCCCTGGCTGGTGGGCTGGCCGAGGGGACGGTGACGGTGGTCACGGTACCGCATCGCTTCTACTGGGGCGTGCCGACGGGGGATGCCATCACGATTGCCACGCTGGCGGATGATGCCAGCCGCAGCGCCATTTTTGCCTACGAAGCCGGGGATGCCATGGTGGGCATGACGGCGCCAGCGCGGCGCGTGGCGTTTTTCAATGGCAGCAGCCCAGACTACAACGCGCAGGCATGGCAGTTGTTTGATGCCGCCGTTGTCTGGTCCCTAAATTGTGATGAACCTCCAACACCGACGGCGACGCCAACACTCCCGTTGGCCACAGCAACCTCTACAAACACGGCCGTTCCAACAAACACGGCGACTGCTACCGCTACGGAAGTTGTAGCAACTGCAACGAATACACCCATAGCAACAGAAACGCCTACCGGTACCGCTACGGCCGTTCCGACAAACACGGCCACGGCTACCGCAACCAGTACGGCCGTTGCAGCAACCGCAACGAATACGCCCACAGCGACAGAAACGCCACCACCACCGACGGCAACCGCTACGTCAACGGCGACGGCAACACCTACTGGTTCCACTTGTAGCGCGGCTACTATCTTGTTTGTGGGCGATTCGCAAACATTGTCGGTACCAGACCAGGCATTGGTGGACCGGCTGGTGGCGCAGGGGCACGAGGTGATCATCCGCGGCCAAAACGAGGTGGTGAGCGGCGATGCCGTCGGCAAAGACCTCATCATGATCTCGGATTCCATCAATTCACGCAATGTTGGTAGTACCTTTACTGACACAGCTGTGCCGGTGATCATTTGGGAGTCGGGCTTGTACGACGACATGAAGCTGACCGGCAGCGTGGTGGGCGTAGATTACAACTACATCAACAACCAAACGCAGCTGGCGATTGTTAATGGCAGCCATCCCCTGGCTGGTGGGCTGGCCGAGGGGACGGTGACGGTGGTCACGGTACCGCATCGCTTCTACTGGGGCGTGCCGACGGGGGATGCCATCACGATTGCCACGCTGGCGGATGATGCCAGCCGCAGCGCCATTTTTGCCTACGAAGCCGGGGATGCCATGGTGGGCATGACGGCGCCAGCGCGGCGCGTGGCGTTTTTCAATGGCAGCAGCCCAGACTACAATGGACAGGCGTGGCAGTTGTTTGACGCCGCCACTGTTTGGGCGCTGGGATGTGAGGAACCAGTAATTGTGTCATCGAATGAGAACTGGTCGCTGTTTATTGATTGGCTGCGGCAGGCGGCTCAATTGGCAGCCAATCTGGCTGGCGATTAACGTCCTGTTTTTTTTTCGAAGCGAGTCGGTTCACCGTTGTCGATTGCAGCTGGAGTAGCAACCGCTGCCATCGCCGATGGCGAGGTTCCAGACCCAAAAGCAGCTTTCTTCCTCAATCAGTTGCGCTTAGCCAGCTCGACAGCTCAAATAAGTGACAGATAAGAACGGCCGTTTCCTGCCGTGAAGAAGGCGTAAAGAAATGCCCCTGGCAAAAATTCGGCCGTTCTTCGCTGTTTCGGCAAAAAGATTACCAAAAACTCCCCAACTGCCCTTGATTTAGCCCCAAGCCCCTAAAAATTGACAGATTTTTGCCGCCAAATAACAAGATTAGGACGGCCGTACTGTGCGTTTTTTCCTATTCACCCGCCATTGGCATCGTCGCTATCATGCGGCCATGAATGAATACAGATTTGACATAACACAAATTACTTAGCTAGAAGGAGGTGAGGCCGGACACAATTCAAGGTTTATGGAAGCAAACAAGATACGAAGAAGCATTGGCAGAGAAAAGCAAGTTCCCCCGTCTGTCAATTTATTAAAAGCTGCAAAGCGTGAAGAGCTATCAGGCAGCGAGGGTTACTTATCCCACTTTTTATTTTGTTGTGTCATTCTTGCCAGATGAAATAACCCGGATGCGATTGCTTAGTTGAGCATTAAGCAGCAAATTCCTGCCTGAAAGCGGTAACAATTTGAGCAATTAAGGAGCAGATTGATGAAACCCGCAACAAAATTAGAGCGTGCTATCCTCTTAATTAGTTTATTGATCGCAATTTCTACTCTGATTTTTGATTCCGCTTCAGCCCGTATTAATGAGAGTGTAAATATAACTTTTCCCAATCAAACAGGTACGCTCTGGTCACCTTACCTGGAGTGGACTCTTTCAAATTCTACGTACAGCGGAAACCCGTTCGATTTAGTGGCAACTGTGACGTTTACGCATAGCTCTTCCGGTGAAACACGGACGAGCCAAATGTTTTATGACGGAAACAACACATGGAAGTTTCGCTTTGCCGGGACGCGCACAGGGAACTGGAGCTTCGTTACAGAAAGCAGCGACACTGATCTGGATGCCCATACCGGCACAGCAACAATCAACCCTAATCCAGATTCCCCTGGTTTTGTGACCCATTATGGTAACAAGTGGATGCGTTCTGGTAATAATAAGGCGTTTGTGCCCCAATTTGTGATGGTGAGCGGCCCTCAAGATTATTTGAATAATCCTGGTCGTGTGGATGATGAGATTCAAACGTTTTTTGTAGAGCATGGCTTTAACGGCATGCACACACCGGTCTTTTGCCGTTGGTTCGACATTAACGAACCCGACTGCGATCAAATTAGTGGCAGCAGTCCAAATCCAGATACACAGACGTTTGAAGCGCTAGAATTGATGGTAACAAAGGTATACAATGCCGGCGGCGTGGTGCATATTTGGATGTGGGGCGATGATCAACGAAAGCAAAACCCCAATTATTTACCAGGGGGCATCAACGGCCCAGTAGATCTTCGACTGCAGCGATATATTGCGGCACGGCTTGGCCCACTGCCTGGATGGACGATGGGATATGGATTCGATTTGTTTGAATGGACAGATGAACCAAAATTGACTGCATGGCATACTTACATGCAGGCCCATTTAGGCTGGACGCATTTACTGGGAGCACGATCTCAAAAAAATCAGCTTATGCAGCTATCAGAGGCAATGGATTATTCTTCTTATGAACAGCATCAGCCGGATTATGATATTTATGTGGAAACGATTGAAGCAAGGCCCCAGGAACCTTCTTTTTCCGAAGATCGTTTCCGCATTCGTAATGAAGGGAATCCAAAAGATTATACGATGCTGTTGACACGGCGTGGGCTTTGGCATTCGGCGATGGCTGGCGGGATTGCTAATATATGGGGTAACTTATTTGGAGATACAAGTGCCAACGAGGGAGAGGGAACATCGTTATCCTACTCAAATCCAGAATGGATTCGAACGTACGCGAATTTTATGAACGATAGGTTTTTTGCGGACATGACGCGGTGCAATAATCTAACGAACGGTGTTTGTTTGAAACGGCCGAACAACATTGATTATCTTTTTTATGCAGAGGATGTGAGTTCGGTCCAATTGAATCTTTCAGGGATGGTCGGTATGCAAACGGCCGTTGCTGTGGACACTGCATCTACTTATTCAGAAATCCTGTTGGGACAATTGAACCCCACCGATCAAATATGGTCCGCTCCTTATAAATCTGACTGGGCTATTGCCGTGGGACAATTCATCGAGCCTGCTTGTGTCCAGGTAACAATGAATGCGCCGGTTTCCCCATCTGCTATGTCCTTGGAAGGTTTCACATACAACATTTTCCTGCCTGTTGTTATGAACCAACATTGTCCCGGCTCATAAGCGAGTTTTCGCTTATGGACAGCAGCGTGCTGCAAATATGTGTACACATGTTTGCAGCTACGCTTTGTTTTTGCTGATTGTAAGATTATCAGTAGATCGAAATGAGTAGACAAAATCAATAAAGAGCCACCATGAATCCAACACCCTTCCAAAATGGAGGATTCAAAGTGGCTAAGCAAAATAGTATCAACAGGCAGCTGAGCGCACAAGACGTTTATCAATTGGTCAGCGACACGCGACAAGAACATTTCCAATTGGATATAAAGAACCGAGATTACACCGCTCAAGACATTTGGGATGTACTGGTAGCCGCCTCGGTCGAGCGCATCAGCATCAAGGTGGCCAGCAAGCTCTTGGAAGCAACCCCCAGCTGCACCATGGTGCGTACGCTGATCAAAACAATGTTGCAAGATGTGGACCAGATGGCCGATGTGGAAAGGCGGGTTAATGAGTTGCTCACTGTCCGGTTGCCGCACCAGTTGCTCAAAAGCAAACTACCAGCAGCCATCGACTTGACGGAACTGCCCTATTATGGATAGTATCCACCAGATGACCCCTACGTGTGTCGGGGACGAGCCAGGGAAGGCACAACCCATTTCTTTGTATTTGCCACCTTGTGTTGTCAAAAAGAAAAAGCGTTACATCTTGGGCCTGGTGCTGATGCGACGTAGAGAAAAAGCGCAGGCTGTCGTGGAACGGTTGCTGGCGTATGGACGGCGCTTGGGATTGCGTCTCCAACGGCTCTATCTTGACCGTGGTTTTGATAACAATAGACATTATTGGAAATAAAAATCGATAAGGTTGACAGATTCCATAGGTGAGCGATGAGCCACTTGCAAGTTGTGCAAGCCACAAGCCAACTCTATGATAAAGTCGTCAAAATCGCTTTTCCAATTCCGCAGCACATCTTTGACAATCCGACAGCGTTTAACACCAGCAATGATAATCTCAGCAATAGTACGTCCTGAAGAAATACAACGATTGATGAATCGTTCGCCGATAGAAAGCGCTTTGCCACGGGGTTTCTTCTTTCGGTTGCCGGATGATAACCTGCTCTGGATTAAAGCCTTGAAATCCCGTATCCTGCTCCAGTAGGGTTCGGTTAGGAAAATGCAAATTGGCTTCATCGGCCAACTTCTTGTTATGCTTTTTGCCGGGAGACATGGCACTGAGGCAACAAACCCGGCGGCTCTCAGGATGAACGACCAAATGATTTTTGACCGTATGGGCTTTTTTCTTGCCACTGTAAGACGCTTTTTGCTTTTCCTGGTCTTTCGGTCGCTGCCGCCGACGGTCGCTGCCATCTTGAGCAAAAGTGAGCGCCTCGTTTTCACGCAGAATCGTCGACAAGCGCGTGCCCTCCCGCTCAGGCAGATGACCCAACTTAGCCAAGGCACGTTTTAATAGCTTGACCACACGATGAATCCAGCTGTTAGCTTGTCCCTGGCTCAAGCCAAAGAAAAAGGCCAGCACCTCTTGGATATCGTAAGATAATATGAGACAGTACCTCTTTGATTTGTTATATGGTTGGCTGATTTTACAGTCTTTCGAGGTACTGTCTTATTTCCAATAATGTCTAATCTAGAGCGGAGAGACTACCAGGTATGGTTCATTGAAGATTATGGATTTGAGCTAAATAATCATAGTAGAATCATAGCAGGTTGGCTGGAAGGCAACTGCTCAGTTGCTAAAAACCTGGATCAATTTGTTAGGGGACACAATTGGAAATTTCGGGTACATCAGTGCACGCAGTAACCGGAATGACAAATAACTTGTATTGCGATGTAGGGTAAACGCAATTGCAGGCGATTTTTCGAACGACTAAACTCGGAGACAATAACGTTTCCAAAAATCCCTGGGTCTTTGGGATTTCGTGGGGTATGGTCACCTATCACTGGTAATTTCTTCTGCTTGGAAAGCGATCTGCACGGCCGTTTCCGCCACCACCTCATACGCCTTCACCAACCAGCGGCGAGACTCAGGGAAAAAGTTCGGGTCGCCTAAGCGTTCCAGTAAGGGATAAGGTTCCTCGGCCGGGGCGATGCGCACGGCAAAATTTTCCAGCGCCGGGTCAGTCTGCCAAAAGTTGTTCAGAGATTCGGACAAGGGAAGCGCGGGGCTGTGTTCGGGGGCAACGGCCGTTTCCACATCAGCCAACCCACTGCCCAAAGAAGCCAAAATCGCTTCCTGCGCCTTGCCCCGCAAGCGGAACAGCAGGAACGGATCTTCGTCGAATCGCTCGGCCAAAATATAGTGTACCGCCGCCAGATGTTTGCACACATCGGCCGGGTCGGGACAACTGCAGCCCTGGACCAACTCGCGACGGCCAGGGAACAAATCCAGCTTCACTGCCTGAAACGCCTCTTCAATCTCTTGCGGCATTTCCCCGGCCAGCAGTTGCGCTACGAAGTACGGCCGTTCCGCCAGTGCCGCTATCACCTTCTCCCACGCCTTCTCCGAAAGCGGTGTGAGGGAGATGGTTACTCTGTAGGGCTTTCGCTGTGACCCCTGCACTTTGGCCTTAATCTCCCCCTTGCTCTCTTCCAGTGATAAAACCTGACCCTTGCGCGCATAGGTGCGGCCCCGCTGCAAACGGCCGCGGTCCATCACCCGCTCCATCGCCGTCAGCCAGCGGGTTGCCCACCAATTTTTGACAAAATTGCCTCGTTTGCTTTTTGCCTTAATCCCTTTGTCTGTTTCAATGGTGGGTTTATAGTCGTAGTACCATCCCATGTTAGTTTGTCCTCAATGCAACTAAATTCCGCAAATCGGCCGTAGACATTTCCGTGAGCCAGTTCTCGCCACCGCCGATGATACTTTGGGCCAGCGCCTTTTTCTCCTCAATCATGGCGTCAATGCGCTCCTCCAGCGTGCCCAGGCAGACAAATTTGTGCACCAGCACGTTTTTGGTTTGGCCGATGCGGAAGGCGCGGTCGGTGGCCTGGTCCTCTACGGCCGGATTCCACCAGCGGTCGAAGTGGAAGACGTGGTTGGCGTGGGTCAGGTTCAAGCCGGTGCCACCCGCTTTGAGCGAGAGCAGAAAGATAGGCGGGCCGTCTTCCCGTTGGAACTGTTCCACCAGTTTGGCCCTCTTCTTGGCGGGGACGCCGCCGTGCAGGTACAGGGTGGGTACACCAAACCGCTCCTGAATGTAGTTTTGCAGCAGACCGGCCATCTCGGTGAACTGGCTGAAGATGAGCAGCCGGTCGCCCTCGGCCAAGATTTCGTCCAGCAGGGCGTCGAATCGCTGGAGCTTGCCGGAACGGCCGTTATCCTCCCCCGGTTGGTACGCTTCTGTTTCGTGCAAATATTGGGCCGGATGGTTGCACACCTGCTTGAGCTGCATCAACATGCTCAGCACCAACCCCTTGCGGGCAATGCCTTCTTCTTCCTGTTCCTCGATGGCGGCCAGGGCATCCCGCACCACCGCCTCGTACAGCGTGGCCTGTTCTTCACTGAGGTGGCAGTACACCTTCATCTCCTGCTTGTCGGGTAAATCCTGGATGACGGTGGGATCGGTTTTGACGCGGCGGAGGAGAAACGGCCGTGTCAACTTCCTTAATTTTTGCGCCGCCGCTTCATCGCCGTACTTTTCGATGGGCAGCGTAAAATCCTGGCGGAACTGCTTGTGCCCGCCCAAAAAGCCAGGGTTCAGGAACTGCATAATCGACCACAGCTCCGACAGCCGGTTTTCTACCGGGGTGCCGGTCAGCGCCAGGCGAAAATCGGCCGACAGCTTGCGGATGGTTTGCGCCTGCTTGGTGTTGGCGTTTTTGATGTTCTGTGCCTCGTCCAGAGCCACGGCAAACCAGTCGATTTGCTTCAGTGCGTCACCATCGCGCCGCACCAGGGCATAGCTGGTGAGCACTACGTCCACCTCCTGCGCGGCGGCGATGAGTGCTTCATCCTGCACCCGGTCGGCCCCCTGATGCACCAGCGCCCGCAGGCCAGGGGTGAACTTTTGCCGCTCCAGCTCCCAGTTGGTCACCACAGACGTGGGGCAGACGAGCAAAATCGGGCCGGGCAGCCCCTCATTTTCTTCTTTGAGCTGCTGAATGAGGGTGAGCGTCTGAATCGTTTTGCCCAGACCCATGTCGTCGGCCAGGATAACGCCCATGCCCCAGCGTTGGGCAAAATGCAGCCAGGAGAAGCCGTATTGTTGATACGGCCGTAACTGCGCCTGCAACCCATCCGGCGGGGGCAGCATGGCCAGCTTCTCATCCCCTTGCAGCCGATTGAGCCAGCTTTGCAGCCAGTCGTCCAGCTCGACGCCTTCTACCTGGAGGCTGTCGTGCCGCTGATCGTCCCCCGCCAGCCCTAGCTTCATCGCTTCAAACAGGGAGAGCTCGCCTTCCCAATCCTGCTCCTGCCAAAAGCGAATGGCCGCCTCGATTTGCTCCGGGTCGAGCTGCACCCATTGGCCGCGAATCTGCACCAGTGGCGATTTCAGCGCCACCAGCGCATCAAACTCTTCCCGGCTGAGTTCCGTCTCGCCCAACGAAAGCTGCCAGCGGTAACGCACCAGGTTATCCAGCGTCATGTGGCCTTTGCCTACCGCCGCTTGCCCCGTTAATTTTGAGCTACTGCCCAGCTTCAGCCGTACGCCCAGCCGGGTGCCTGGCTTGTTCCACCAGGGCGGCACCAGCAGGCCAAAACCGGCCCGCTGCAGCTGCGGCGCACATTGGCGCAGGAAGGTGTACGCCTCGTCGGTGGTCAGCGCCATGCTGCTGGGGCTGCGCTGCTGCAGGCTGCGCTGGAGCGGCGGGAAAAAGCGGGCCACGTAGCCCAGGCCGGTAAGCAAACGCTCCTTCGGCTTGTCGAACTGGCGATCGAGCGCCTGCAGGACGCTGCTTTGGCTGCGCCACACTTCGCTGGCGGGCACCAACAGGCTGGCGTCGTCGCGGGCTTGCAGCAGGTAATGCAGCTGCCAGGCAGCCTCGCCTTGCTTCATCTTTTTGGCCTGCTGCTGGGTGGGCGCCTCCAGCCGCAGCGCCACGCGGTAATGCTGGTCTCCGGCGATGGTGAGGGCGCGCTCCCAGGCGCGGAAGCTGCTGGCAAAGTGCTGCATTTGCCCGGCGCTGGCCTGGACGGCGGGGTCGGTGGCAAACAAAGCGCGGAGCCAGGCAGCGGCGGGCTCTCGCCCAGTAGGCAGAAACAATTCCATGCGGTTGGCCCATTGGCGAACGGCCGTATCCACCACATAGTTCAAAAAACTGTCCAGGATGGCCCGGGGCGGCAGTGTCTCGTCAGGGTTTGCGGCGTCGGCGCGGCAGATGGCGGGCATGGCGTTGGCCAGTTGGGCGGCGCGGCGGGCGTCGTCTTCGCCGTCCAGCAGGGGCTGCCAACGGGCCTCGAATTGCAGTCCGTCTTTGCTGCGCCTCTCCACCAGCGTGGGGCGGACAAGCTGCCTGGCCAGCAGTTCCAAAATGAAGGAGAAGGTGGTTTGCCAGAAACGGCCGTCCACCCCCAGGCGCACCGTCGGCGGCAGGCTGTTCTGCTGTAAATAGGTGAGTAAGGCCAGCGTGTGCGTTGGTCCTAACGTCAGCCCGGCGAGGGTCCAGGGCAGGAGTTCGGGAGGGTCATCGTCCCTTTCCCAGCTGTGGGGCAGGTTTGGGGAAGGGGTGGGGCCAAAGTGGTTGGTCGGCAGCCAGAGCGACAGCACCTCAGCAGGCAAGCTGCCCGCCCAGCCAATCGCTTTGAGCAGGCCGCGCAGCTCAGAACTGTCGCTGGAAAACGGGTGGGGCTGGGCCGATTTTTTGCGCCGGTTGCGGTTGGGTTGAGGGGCAAAGGTCGTTTCAGCCCAGAGGAAGAAACGGCCGTGTTGACCCGGTTGGGTGGGTGTGAGCCAATGAAGGTGCAGAACTTGCATCTTCACTCCTTAGCGGCGGTTACGGCCACGGCCGATTAAATTTTGTAATCCTGCCAGCAGTTGGCCTGGACCATCAATCCTCATTGCCCACTCTGTAATCTCGGGATTGTCCTCTTCAACTTGCTGCCACATTTTCAGCCAGGCGCGGGCGGATTCTGGCTGGTTATTGGCTAGCGCAAGGTCCATTTGCGCCCGCGCCAAAGCCCGAAATTCACTGATATGCAGCCTGGGTAACATAAGCATGGGCTTCAGCAAATCCCGTGCTTCCTCAATGCGCTTTTCCTGAATTTTCATTCGGGCCAGGGCAACACGAGCAAAAAGATAATCGGGAAAGCGTTCATGCGTTTCTTCTACCAACTTTCGTGCTTCCTGTCGCCGCCCCTGTTTTTCATAAACCACCGCTAACTGGTTATAAGCGCTGTAGAATTCAGGTGCTTCCGCAATGATCTCATGCAGTAGTGGTTCAGCTTCTACCACTTTATCCTCCATCAGCAACTCATAGGTCACTTCATATTTGTCCAGAATCGCCTCGGAAACCCCTTCAACCAACTCCGGCTCGTTCGTGATTTCGAACCCCAACATAAAGAGTTCCGTTTGTCGGCCATTGATCCACATAGGCACCTGTTTGTCTTCCGGCAGCATGGCAGGATGATGTTGACTGATGAACTGAATGGCTTCCAGGCGCAGGTCGTCGCTGCCATGTGGGCTTTGGGCAAAGTCATACAGCAGTTGGAGCAGTTCAGGGGTTTCAACAACACGGATAAAGTGCAATACAAATTCGCGGGCCTGGCGATTGCCACGTTCCAGGATGTGGGGAAACAGCTGGGTGAGATACGGCCGTTCCGCCAACAGCGAAGTCATGGCCCGTTCAACCCCCTTTTTCCCCATCCGCTGGACATTTCTCCCCAGGTGCCGCTCCATCAGCTGCCTGAAGTCTTGCGGGAACCAGTAATGGAATGGCCAATACCAGGCAATCGTGCGCTTACCTACAGGCAGCCGTTTCTCAGCCAGACTTTGTTGGGCCATTTCAAGTGAAGGTTGTTGTTTAACAGCCTGCTGCCACAACTGCCAAGCCGTTTTTTCATTTCCCAGGCGGTATGAGGCCACAGCCGCCAGATGCAACAAAACTGGATTAAGATCAGCAGCTTTTGCTTTGGCCTTCTCATAAACCGCCCATACCTTTTCATCATCACCCAAAAACGCAAACGCTTCAGCCTGTTTCATTTCAACATCGGGAGTGTCACTCTCAATTTGCTGCAGCTGCTGGGCATAAGCCTGGGCCGGGTCAAACTGCGCTGTCAAAAAATGGTACCGCACCAGGTTGCCCAAAGCGTGGAAATTTTCTGGGTCCTGGTCCAGCACTTTTTGTGCCGTGGCAATAGCCTGATCGACATTCCCCAGCATGAACTGCGAAAGACTCAGGTTGTTGAGAATTGGCAGCATGGTAGGGATTTTTTCCAGAAGCTGTTCTGCTACACCTATGGCTTCTGCCGCGTGCCCTGCTTCAGTTAAAAATCGGACGCGGTCGTGCATTATCCTAAGCTCAAATTTCTCTTCTCTGTTGAACCCAGTGTCTCCCATGGTTTCTTCAATTTCCTGCCATAGGAGCGGTTCGGCCGTTTCAACAAGAGAACGAACCTGCTCTTTAAGCTCAGAATCAGGATGCTGTATCAGCAATTCGTGGGCGTACTGCCAGGCCAGCGCGGGCTGGAGCAGTTGAATAAAGGCAAAAACCAGGTTGTTTAACGTTTCTTCCCGGTCTTCTCCACGTTCCAGGGGCAGCAGCTGTTCGCTGTAATAGGCAAAGGTGTGCCAGTCTTGCATTGCTGAACTCACCTCTAGCAAGGCGTACAGTACTGCTTTGCTACGGGGTTGCTGGTCGGCTAAATGTAAAAGCTGGTTTCGGGCAGAGGTGGTGTTCCCGTCTTCGAATAGTTCCATAGCGGCTGACAACTCACGCATCATTTTGGGTGACGGCCGTTTGGATGAACGTTGATTTTTTCGTTGTTTTTTTCGTTTAGACATATCTGCTGCTTGCTTTCTTCTTCACTTTTGTTTTAACGCTTGTGGTAGGGCTGAAATAACTTTGTGATCAACATGTGTACCTACATTTTAGGCATAGAAGAGATTATGATGCAAACTGCATTGAACGAGCAAGTCGTTAAGTGAGGCGTCAAATTATTGGCATTGCTGGCTTGAAGTGGAGATTGCCAAGGGTCATTAACACAATACAGTGAGTAAATCGTCTAGCAAGGAAGTGTGGACAACATCCCAACCAAAGTAGGGGCTGGGTTGCAGCCGGAAGAGAGATTCAACCTGGTTTTGCTCATTGTCAAGGTGCCAGGTGATAACGGCCGTTACCATTCCTTCATCATCTGCGACTTATGTGGTTATTGGCTCCACAAGGTAGTACTCTTCAAGATGATGGATAATTCGTGTCTGCTCAGTTGACTAATATAGTGAAGTAATCCGGCTGATTCGGTAAAATTTCAGCTTTCGCCAACGAATCATACCGAATCAGCTTATGAAGTTCAACTAACTCCGCTCGAATGTCTCGTATTCCTGCTTCTCTGTCTGACAACATACATCTGGACCAAACATGGCCGTCGCATTCGTCGGCGACGTGGGCCGCGCTCCCTCAAGTCCAAATCGCCTGAAGATTGTCCATTGTGTAGCCGAGACAATTGCTTTCTGCCGCACCGACCCAAGCCGGAAGTCGTGCCATGGTCGGAACGGAAGGGTCCAAGGGGTCGTCCCAAACCCATTGATACCAGCGGCCATGCATGCCTTAATTAATCAGATTAAACCACTGCCTCTGGCAGTGGAAAAAGTAATGGTTCCACCAGTGTATTGATTGTGACGAGTAGTATCTATCTACCTAGAAGGTGCGAAACTAATAGGAGATAGACAATGACTACTCGTCAATTCAAGAAGTTAGCCCACTCGTTGTATGAGTGCAAGTATCACATCGTATTCTGTCCAAAGTATCGGTACAAAATCCTGCAGAAGGAAGTGGCAACGTATCTCAAAGAGCAGATCTACCAACTGTGCAGTCAAAAAGATGGCGTCGAAGTATTGGAAGTGAACATTCAAGAAGACCATATCCATCTAGTGGTGTCCCTGCCACCCAAGTATGCGGTATCGGAATTCATGGGATTCCTGAAAGGTAAACTGGCCCTGCGAACCTTTGACCGATTTGCGCAATTGCGGAAACGGTACTGGGGACAACACCTTTGGTCACGAGGGTATTGTGTCAGTACCATTGGTTTGGATGAGGAACGCATCCGCAAGTATGTAAGGTGGCAACACAAGAAAGAGAGCGACGCGGAAGCCACACAAGGTAAGTTGTTTGACTAGGTAAGCACCATCGCACCTTCTAGGTGCATTATTTCAAGCCACCACCTTTGGTGGTGGTAATTGACCCATTGTGTGATTACATCGCTGTGGCTGATTCAGAGATTCATGCCCTGGTGAGCAACGGCCGCCGGGGCCAGCAACAGATGCTCGACTATTTGAAGTGCCAATCCTGCGGCGGTTGTCGAACCAGTCGCTATGGTACCCCTTTGTATTGGCTGAAAACACCACTTTCTCGTATCGCTATGGTCATGACTGCAATGTCCGAAGGTGTTGATATCTCAGCCGCCAGGCATATCTTTGGCCATCACCAGACCACCATTACCCACTGGATCGAACGATGTGGTCGCCACAGCGAACGCTTGCATGAGCGATTGTTTCACCGGGCACTGACGAATGGACATCTGCAACTGGATGAGTTAGTGACCAAAGTGAAACAAGATACCGAATGCATTTGGATCTGGACAGCGGTCGCAGCAAGAAGCAAGCTCATTCTGGCACTCCATATTGGTCGTCGCTCATCGGACGATGCCCATCGGCTCCTCCATCAAGTGTGGCAGCGCCTGGTTCCCGATACCTTGCCCATTTTACCAGCGACGGGCTCAACCAATATTTTTATGGCATCGCGACTCACTTCGGTTTTTGGGATAAGCCAAAACGTGCCCGAAAATTTCATTGGTTTCCGGACGTACGTTTGCAATATGCTCAACTGCGTAAACGTCGTCAAGGCTGGCGGGTCACTTTCCTCTACAGCATTGTTTGCCTGGGCAGTCGTCAGCTTATTCACGCTGGCTTGAAGGCCTTGTCTTTGAGCGGCATTGTGTAAAACGGCTTTTGTTGAGAGAGCGGCTTTACCCCGGATGAAATCGTGGAGAAACTGAGATCAGAAACGACAAGAGGTACAAGCGATGAAACTTGTACCTCCTGTGCCCAGAGCGGGAGCGACGGGTTTGGAGGCAACATTGGGCACAGGTGTGTGGTTTGGGCATCACATGCCGATCATTATCGAATCATCAGCGAAATTCTAGGAAAGCTCATAGTGATGTAAATATGGTATACTGTTCTAGTTGAACTATCTTCTAAACTTTAGAGGGCAGAACCTATGATGTGGTCAGCAGACTGGACTTTTACTCACTTAACCAAATTGCATAAACAGCAACCCAAGCTGGTTGATACTGCGCTGCAGGGAATGCTTGAAAATAATCCAGACCTGGCCTGGTCACTGGTTATCAGTGCTTATCTGGATGAGGAAATCAATCTGGGTAAAGCGGCCGAAATGCTGGGGATGCATGAACTTGAACTGCGTGACCGCTTCATAGAGTTGGGCATTCCTCTGCGAATAGGCCCTGCTGACAAAGCCGAAGCGCGGGCTGAAGCGCAGGCGTTAAGTTCCTGGTTCTCTCAAGAAGATAGTGCCTAGCTCCCATGATGCTTCTGCTAGACAATACAGTTCTTTCCAACTTTGCGTTAGTGGGTCGCATCGAATTACTGACCATCGCATTGGGAAGTCAGGTTGCAACCACACCGCAGGTGGTTGATGAGTTTAATGGTGGGGTTGCTAGAGGTCGTGTGCCAGAAGCCAGGTTGGATTGGCTTGAAGTTATCAACTTGGAAGGTAAAGAAGAAACGGTATTCCAGGAAATGTTGATGCGCGTGAACGCCGGTGAAGCTGCTTGTCTGGCTGTGGCTTCTCAACGAAACGGCCGTATCCTCACGGATGATCGAGATGCCCGTAAACTGGCGGCCCAATTGAAAATCCCTATGAGTGGCACATTAGGTATTTTGCTTCGCCTGGTTCAAATTGAGACGTTGACGCTATTAGAAGCGAATGAAATGCTGGGCCAAATGATCAGCAATGGGTATCGATCGCCCGTACAGAAATTGGAAGAACTGTGACAAAATAAGTTTGCTCCCATCTTTACTTTCGGGTAACTGCCTGCCCCAATGGGGCAAAGCGAACAGTCCAAAGCCAAGCTTTGGCTGAAAGAACTTTAACAATGTGGGCAAAATAGCGCCAAATACGGTTTCAGAGAACCCGTTGCTGTCGTTTCTGGCGTCGATGGGCCACAATTCCCTTGGGTAAATGGGCCGTAACAGACTGCTTTTCTCGAAGTCGCTCAGAAAAAGGATATTCAGTCGGAAAAACTGCCCTAGCCAGCACCCGCCGCAACCGCCCTGAGGTGCGTTTTGGCTGCCTGTCCCAAAATCCGGTGGGCATCGCAGGTAACACTGCCGCCAGGTAGGTGATGATGTTGGCTACCAACAAGGCTAACTCTGGCAGGCGGAGAACACAGACAGGGGGAAAAAACGAATTGGCGGTGCAATCCCAACATCTGCTTGGCAACCAGTGGCGGCTGTTCAACAGGCCAGCGGTCTAGGTAAAGGCGATAGACCGTTTCCGCCTGTGCCTCCAGGTTTGTGCCCAAGACCATTGGCTTGTCATACAACGGGTCATGGAAGACCCAAATGGTAAAGGTGTCGCCAGCATCGGCCACTTTCTGGTCCGCACGTATCAGGCCATGCCAGCCTTGCACCTGAATCGTGCGCCCTTGAAATTGAAATTGGTTGCACTCATCAGGTAGCGTCGCCTTAATCTTGCGCTCTAGTCGTTGCCGTGGCAACGGACGCACTTTCACCCCATATTCAGCGGGCCGACCGCGCTTTTGTGGCGGTGGCAGGTAGTTTCGGCGTCCGGTCACGTTCAGGGCCAGACGGATGACGTACCGGGGAATAGCGGCTGTCTGCACTTCTGCCAATTCCACACCGGCGTCATGGACCCAAACCTCCTTTTCTGCCAGATAGGTGGCTACCTGACGCAAATTAGCCGCCTTGAGGTCGGCTTCACTCATCTCTAGCCGCTTGACCCGAATAATCCGCTTGAGTAAAGGTATCCGCTGCCCATCCACCTGGCCTACCTGCGTGATGACGCCGAAGCCGACGCCTTTGATGGCCCGGTTGGCCAGACGGTAAAAGAACTTACCAGCCCAACCCTTGAGTTGCGGTCGCCAGAATGCCGTGATGTCTACCGCCAATGGCTGGTAGCCAGCATATTCACGAGGCTGCCAACGACCTTCTCTCAGGACAATCGCTCGCCATCGCCCCACCAGTTCGCTGATGGACCAAACGCCATAGCGCAGCGCTGACCAACTCCGCCTGACCTTGCCTGGCGTGAAACCAGATTCAACTAACGCACTGTGAACAGCGCCGCGGCTTTTGAGAAAAGAACCGTTGGCCATGGCCCACATTAATTGTAAAAGTGCCAGGTTCGTGCCTACGGGCAGAACTTTTACGATTTCTTCCAGAACTTGTATAGTACGGGTGATGGCGATTGACATATGTCCTCCTTGCAGTTTGTGTCGCTACTACCTGCAATTATGGACATGTTGGTCGCCATCAGCACCTATGACTTACCGGAAAGTAAAGCACATCATATTTCTTGCAAAACTTGGGTTTCTTTACCATATAATACGGGGCTCTCTCCCCCGTATATAAATTGCCCTGAAACCTATAAAACAAAAAGAACCCTCAAGTATTTTGAGAGTTCTTTGTCCTATAAAAATATACTACAGGCTCGTGCCCGACGGGATTCGCCCACTCACGTGTATAATTGTGGTTTTCTTGCCAAAGTATATTGCTCACAATCAATTGGCAAAAACACTTCTATTTCCTCTTCAGTCAACTCGCGATTTTACTCAAACCACTCGAGTAAATCTTGTTTGGACGTAATATTTGTATATTGCGGGATTATCTGTATAGTATACGCCTTACGAAGTCACAATAGCGAAGCTTTGCGTTATTTGACCTGCACGTGTAATTGAAGACGGTCTTTAACTTTTGTTCTTTTTTGTTTCAGACATTTAACACGATAGATGGCTTGGTCCAGCCAATAATCATGTTCGCTACGCAAAAAGCCGAAATGTAGGTCTTTCCCCATTTCATTAGTAACTACAAACCGAGGAACCCAAGTATTTGAAGTACGTTGTTTTAACTTCACCAAGTTAGCAAGTTGTGCTGGCAACCTTGTACATCCGCCCAAAAATCAGACCGCAATTGTGCCAAATGTGAGCTTTTCAACTACCATCTGACTCCATCTTAAATCTATCCCAATGGAGTTCATATCATCATGTTTTCTCAAATCTGGAATGCTTGCAAAAGTCTGTTTAACCGCGTCAAAGACACAATCAAACAATGGACCAAACCGGCCAATATCACCCTCGCTGTCGGTGCTCTCACCGATTTGTCTCGCTCCAAAACCGACCTCCTTGTCGAGAACACCATGCTTCGTCAGCAGCTGATCGTCCTCAAGCGCTTCGTCAAACGGCCGAAATTCACCAACGGTGACCGCATCCGACTAACCCTTCTGGCTCGTTTTACCAATTTCTGGCAATCAGCCCTTCACATCATCCAGCCAGATACAATCTTGAGATGGCACCGTGACATGTTCAAGCGCTATTGGAAACGCATCTCCAAACCAAAGAACCGCGAACCATTCACACCCCGAGAGACCATCGCCCTAATCAAGCAAATGGCTCGAGAAAATCATCTCTGGGGTGCCGAGAAAATCGTGGGCGAGCTTCTGAAATTGGGTATCACGGTGGGTAAACCCACTGTTCAGAAGTATATGAAACAAGCCCGTCGCACCACTGGCGGGCAGAGTTGGGCTACTTTTTTGAGGAACCACGCTCGCGAGGTCTGGGCCTGTGACTTCACCGTCACTCATGATCTTCTATTCAGGCCCATTCACACCTTCGTCATCATCGCTCACCACTCTCGAGAAATTGTCCATGCGGCCGTGACTCGCCACCCCACCGATGCCTGGGTCGCTCAACAACTTCGAGAAGCGACGCCTTGGAATCGGAAGCCAAGATTTCTCATTCGCGACAATGACAAAAAGTTCGGTAAACAGTTCTCTACTGTAGCTTGCAGCAGTGGCATCAAGGAACTACTCACTCCCCTCAAAGCACCACGAGCAAATTCCATTTGCGAGAGATTTTTCGGCAGTTTGAAACGAGAAGGACTTGATAATTTCCTCATATTCCGTGAGGCTCAGTTGCAGCGCATCGTTCAGGAATATGTGTCCTACTACAATCAGCATCGCCCTCACCAGGGCATTCAACAGCGGATTCCCACCTGGTTTGTCCAGCACAGACCCCCTACCTCCAATCGCGTTCAAGGTAAGGTGGTTTCGATGCCCATCTTGTCTGGTCTGCATCACAGCTATGCCTACGCTGGTGCCGCCCATTAGAGCACCTCGATTTGAGATCTAGCCGAAGTTTCAAGGCGTCAATAAGGTTGAACGTTTAGTTCCGCTTGGCTGCTTGATCCTTTTTTGGCGTGTGTCCTTCTCCTCCCTGGCCCAAAATCTCGAAGATTATGTTCCCCATCATTATTACAAACTGAATTTGGCTGTTCGTTCGCTGGCTGGCACGGCTCAAGGTCACTTTCAGTACCCCAATTTGGGACGGATGACTATGGTTGTCAGGACAGGATTTGTGTATATGTTGTGAACCAGTCCCGGTTATCTTTCAATTTGATCACAAGGCGACGGTTGCAACTGAAGATTTCGTGAATTTGGTATCTTCATGTATTTTCGAGCAGTGCCACAAAAACTGCCGGAGTTAGAATGGGAATGCCTTGAAAATCATTAATGTCGAGCAAATGTGGGTCACCCGTTACAATATAGCTTGCTCCGCTTTCAATGGCACATTCAATATAACGATTATCTGAATCATCAGCCTGTACAACAGACAGGTTTTGCTGAGGATCAACCATCGTGGCAAAATTTCTCAAGTCGTCAATCAGCCCTTCCCGTTCCTCACGAATGCGTCGATATTTCTTTTGCAACCTTTCATAGCCGGTGACCCGTTCAATTTCAGCAACGATAGTCGGTGAGACGACAATCTCAAGTTCTCTTTTCTGCCATTTTTCGAGAATTTTTGCCGGATTCCCTTGACTTGAAATCAAGGCACTGATGAAGATATTGGCATCTAAGACAACTCTCATTGCTACTGTTCTTGAGTCATTTCTGCTCTAATGGCTTGTTGGGCTTCCAGAACATCTTGCAGAACTTCATCCGGGTCAGCGTCTTTGTTGGCCTCTTGAATTCGGCTGACTGCTTCAAAAAAACGTTCCCGACTGCGCTTCCAATTTTCAAAGACGGTCAGAGGAACAATGACGGCCGCTGGTCTGCCTTTACGCTCGATAACGTAGCTATCCTGATTAAACTGTACTTCATCTAAAACCAGGCTCAGATTGCTTCTGAGATCACTGCTGTTGGTAACTTTTTCCATAACATTTCTCGCTATTTCATCAAGTTTACTAGTATGTAAGTTTTGCATACTTCGTACATGATAGCATAGTTGTACATGTGGTTCAATGGCTTTTTCCGAATGAATGGGACTTTAGGGTAACGGCCGTTTTGTGCCGCAGTAAATTTTTGCGGGAGCAATATTGCCTTTCACAACCGTAACTATAGGATAGGCAAAAAACACGGAAAAAGAGAAAGCCCCCAAGTTCATTGAGGTCTTTTGTGTCGTAGGAGATTGCTATAGGCTATACGGGGACGGCGGGATTCGGTCACTGACGTGTAAAAAACTCGTTGTTATTTTCCTCCCCAAGTATGTTGTTAGCCAATCTTGGGTAACGGCCGTTTCCCTCCCACTCAATGGGCAGTTGGATAAATCGTATCATCTTTCCATTTAACGGTAATTCGGCGATTTCCAACCAGGATGGCAATATCTTTCATCTGTGCGGCCGTCTCTAAATCTTCCGGTAAATCGACAACCAGTTGATTGTCGACAATTTGCCCCTCTACTTCGATCGTATCAGCCGCAGCCTCTGATGCTATCATTTCCCTGAGTGCTTCGTAGAATAATGGTGCCTTCAGTTCCCCCATATCTTTTGTCTCACGTTCTATAAAAGCATCCACCACAGCATCAAATTCATCAGTTGGCATATTTGAAATGACTTTTTCGTTCATCCAGATAAAGTTTTATGGACTCAGCCACCGGTAATTTCTTTCATGACGGCCGCTTCACTGTTGGCAATAATATCCGCCTCTACTTCAGCCTGGTTGAGATGATAGTAAGCCAGGGCAGCATAGACACCGGCCAAAGCCAGGTTCATTTTGTCAGCGATTTCTTCGGCTGATAAACCCAGTTTGTAGTGGCCAACGATAGTACGCACTGTAACACCGGTACCGGCGATAATGGGACGTCCGCCACGTAAATTTGGTTTCTTTACGATGAGCCCTTCTAAACTAAGTGTCGTCATGTGCTTTGTCCTTGCTTGCTCAGAGCAATTTGTGATTCTTGAGGTCGATTATAGCATACATGCGCCTGCTTGTTTCTAACCAATAACTTGCGACTTGGTCCTATCGAGTAGAATATGTGCAGGTGAGATTAGCTTGGGAAACGGCCGTTATGCCCAATAACTAATCTATCCTGTGAGGCGCGTCTTAAACGAGGTAAGGAGAATAAAGAATGCCCCAAAAGCGATGGATGTTTGACCCAAATTACGGTGGGAAAAAGGTTCCAGAAAACAAAAAGCGGGAAGTGACACAGCGAATTGAAAAATATGCGGCCGAAAACTATGCCGGGCAATATACCCAGCTGGACATTCGCTTCCGCGGCCAGTTTTGTTACATCGATGCCTATACAGAACCGTATCTAGGGGAAGAGTGGCCACCCGATGATTGGCCAGAAACCCGAGAAGAAATGATAGAACGACTGCGCAATACGCCCACGCACCTGTGCCGCCTGCGTTACTTTGGCGAGGATGAATGGGGCTTTGCCTTTTACACTTACAGTCATGAAAAGTATGAACTTTCCGTGTTTCCCGACGGCAGCTTCATCGGCAAGCCGGAAGACGCTTTTGCCGCGGCTGCCATGTATTTGGGGTAACAAATGAACAAAGGAATCACCTGCAGCTGCGCCGATTGGCAGACCCACCGGATGGCGTTGGCACCCTTGTTATCTGAAGCGCCTTTTCGCTATTGTCCCTGGTGTGGGCAGCATCTGGCCGCTGGCAGCCGACGCGATGAAGCCCTTTTGGCAAAATATCGGAAGCGCATTGTAGAGAACTTCTTCACGACTGATGATTGGGGAATGCCTGATTTACCCAATATGTTGCTGGCTGCTCGCCCCGTTGCTGATTACCGACAGCTAACCGGTGACATTCTGGGCACGCTGGATTTGATGCTGGCTTTTGTCGAGACGGGTACGCGCTTCACGGCTGTCCTGGCAACCTTGTACATCCGTTCTAAAAGTAGGCAGATGTACGTCGTCAGACCTTTTGGGACATCTTTAGGCCAAAACTAAGAGAGACTTTCGCACCTCTAAGATAACAAACTTGATGCCTCATGTCGATTCAATCTGCGGCGCTCACGCATCGTTTTTTCTTTGATTGGTTCGGGCCTTGATTGAATCTCTCTTGCCCGGCCATGGAGCATGTCGGCCGGCGTCACATTTCCCAACGATTCGTGATATCGTTGCTCGTTGTAATAAGTGATGAAACTGTCCACGGCGCTCTCCAAATGCCAGGGAAGGTAATAGTTCGTTTTCTTTACTCACAAATCGTGGGATTTCTCGCCACATCAAAATTGACCTAAAAATGAAAAAGACACTCGCGTTTTAGCCGAGTGTCTTGTGTTTCATTTCGGATATTGTTGAATGTTACTTGATTTTGGTTTCTAGCCGCCTAATGTCAGGTGCTATCAGGGAGCTTCGGATTTTCTTCCCTCACTGGGCAGTCGGGTAAATCGTATTATCTTTTAATTTAACCACTATGCGGCGGTCGCCGATAAGGATTTCGTTGTCTTTGACTTGTACGGCCGTTTCTGCATCAACCGGCAATTTCAAAACCAGCTGATTGTCTACAATTTCACCTTCGACTTCAACCGTTTCAGACACACGCTCAGCCATTCTCTCAAATAGCAGTTCAAAGAAAGAGGAAGCTGGCATCTCACCAAATTCTTGCGAGGAGCGATCAATGAACGCATCAGCTATCGACTGAAATTTATCAACATCCATTATTTTTAGGTGCTTTTCAGACATATCACGATCCTTCACCTGATTGCTTTTGACGAACCATTTGCTTCCAGGTTTCATATTCTACTACGACTAACATTATACCACGCTGCTCTATTTCTATGGGTGTTGGTAACAACTCCAAAATGGTCTCTAATGTTCCTGGTTCAGTTGCACCCCCATCAATTAGATCCCAGGCATCCGGTTTCTGAAAAACAACCAGGGTTCGTTCCCGACCTTTTTCATAAAGACGCGTGATGTAGAAATCGTTGGGCAAATTATTAGCTGATGGCTCTTGCAAGAAGTAGATGGAAGTCTTGATATCACCCAACAAATCCAGCACGATAAGATCGGCTGGTGAATACCGTTCTGCTGGTTGACGAATATCGTGCATTTGAAATTCAATTCCGCCAGCCAACAAGTCCCGCATGATAAACAGTTCAAAAGTGTAGCCGCGTGAGAAACTTTGCCACCAATAAAGACAATATCCCTGCAAAAGGATGCTGGACGGCATTTCACGCTTCCAGAAGCCCGCTTCTTGGAGAATCGGCCTGATTTGCCGGGCAAAATTAGCAGACAGAGCAGGACTTTCAGCCATGACGTTCTTCGTTTCTAGCAATTGTTGAATATATTGATTGGCAAACGGCCGTTCAATGAGCTCACCGTACACCTGGCGAAAGCTCTGAGTGACAGTTGGCGTACTGACTTGGGCAGCATCAAGTAAATCTATCCCTTGGAATAGGTGTCGCCAAACGGCCGTAGTGAGGCTGCGGCTATCTATCAGGTAAGTCATCAGGGCATCATGATGCTTTTGGGTAAATTCGGGTGGAATGTGAAATTGAAGGGATTGTTCAGGGCTCATAGTTGAGCTAATCTTACCAAATTAGCGGGCAAAAAGAATGTTCAGTTAGGCAGATTCGCGGCTAGCATTACGGACATTAGAAACAGACTCTTTATTCATCCCCACGCAAACCCCACTCAACGTCTTGGCGAATAAACTCCTCTATCGATTCACCTGGATGAGATTCAAGGAAACGGCGTAAAGCAACCAGCATTAATTCATCGAGGTCACGGAACCAGCCAGCAGCCACTAAATCCTGCGCCTGTATCCATAACACATCAGGAATTTCAGTTTGCACAACTGTGAGTTTACCTTTTTTCATGACCATGACCGTTATTATATTCACAGATTAATCGATTTATGCGCAAGTTCATATTACATTATCTTGCTTCTCACAAGATAGTGCTAAACTGAAACTAACTTGAAACCGGTAGTTTTGAAAATCCGGGTCCAAATCAAACTTGAGCCATCGTCCATTGAGCACAGTGTGGGTTCCAGGTTGATGCGATAGAAAAAAGAGTCAGGCAACAAATATTATGTGATTACAGATGGGACAGAAGTGTAACGACTGTAGTAACTCCAAGCGTATGGGGAATAGGCCATCTACTTACGCCGGGTATTCTATCCTTTGCGGATTTGTGGTAGTACTTGTCAACACAATGTAATATTTCCTGGGCGTAATTGGCGAAATTCCTAAATTTTCGCTATTCAGATTTTTGCTCCTGTGAAAATAGGTCGCGCAGAGGCGCAAAGGCGCTGAGAAAAGCAAAAAATCTGTGTCATCTGTGCAATCTGTGCAATCTGTGGATTTTCATTTGTGGTGGTGTGCCGCCGTTCATGAAATCTCCCTTGAAATCATCGTCAAGTTTTTTTGAAGACCATATCTTTTGCCAACAAGCCAGGGGATTATCTTATGAGTAATGAATTCAGGGAGTATATAGCCACAATCCGGCATCTAATCGATAATCATTTCAACCAAGAAGAAATTGCGCTCTTAGCTTTTGATCTAGGTGTTGATTTTGAGCATCTTGCTGGAAGTAGCAAACTCCCGAAGATACATAATTTGATTCTCTATATGGCTCGACGGGGCCGCGTTGGAGAGTTGGTCATTGCCTGTTCAAGATTCCGACCCAAGACAACCTGGCCGGATGTACCATCCACTGAGGAACAAATTGGCCAGAGTCAGCAATTGGATGAGCAATCATCAATACAAACGAGCATTCACATTGAGGGTAATGTGGGTTCGGGTGTCGTTGCCGGTTCTGGGGCCACGGTTGAAGCCCAAAATATCTCTGGTCGGGACGTAAATATTAATAAAGACAAAGTTCAGGGAGATAAAGTCCTGGGCAATAAAATTGTCTATATGGCACAAGGCGAGCAACCATCGCTATTTATTGGCGTGCCCAGCATGCCCAGCCACTTTTTTGGGCGAGATGAACTTATCCACGAACTAATTGGGCAGCTAACTACAGGTAAGGGTCTGACTCTGGCAGCTGAAGGATTGCCGGGAGTGGGAAAAACTACGCTGGCGGTGGCTCTGGCTCATGCCAAAGATATCCAAGAACACTTCAAAAATGGGGTGCTTTGGGCCAGTTTGGGACCTCAAGCAGACGTGACCAGCATTCTAAATCTTTGGGCTGAGGCCTTAACAATCAGCATTTCCCAATCCATGTCTGATCAGGAGCGAAAAGTAGCCATTAAGAACGCCATTGGCCAGCGCGCTTTCTTGTTAATTATTGATGATGCCTGGGAGATAAAGGCTGCCGAGCTGCTGAAGTGTGGTGGACCTAACTGTTGCCATTTCGTTACCACGCGCTCTAAAGATCTGGCCGGTAAAGTTGCCAGCCAAACGGAGGTAATGTATATCCCTACTTTGGACAAAGCGTCAGCTTATGCCCTGTTGTGCTCTATGGCCCAAGCCACTTGCGAGGCAGATCCTACTGCCGCTAAAGAGCTGGTAGCGGCAGTTGGCGAACTACCGCTTGCTATTGAACTGCTCGGTGGCTATCTGGGCGAAACACGCCGCAGTCTGCGGCCCGGGTTGAGACAGAAGGCCCTGGCTGAGATGGCAGAGTCAGCCAAACGACTACAGCAGGCACAACTGCGGCTAGGCTCTATTACTGGAGAGAAGGAAACATTGGCAGAGACAATTCTTCTCAGTCTGGAAGGACTACAAGCAGAGGAAGGAGGGGAAGAGGCCGTTGAGGCTTTTAACGCTCTAGGGGCGTTTGCCCCGAAACCAGCTCAATTTAGCTGGGAGGCCGCTACTGCGGTGTGTAAATGTGACGAAGACATTATTGCCTGGTTGGTGGAAAGAAATCTGTTAGAGGAAGCCGATGAGCAGCTGACCATCCATCAAACGGTATCTGATGTGGCGCAAACCAGGCTAGAAACGGCCGCTATCGACCAACATCGAAACTATTATTTGGAAATCGTCAATAACGATAGAGAAGATTGGCAGACGATCCAGACGATCTATGGACAACTCCAGTGGGCCTGGCAGAACGCCCAAGAAAGCGAAACGCTGTTAGAGTTCGTAGAGGCTTTGGAAATCTATCAGAAACGCCAGGGCTTAAGGCAAGATTCTATAAACTGGTACAAGCGCTGCTTAGCCATCGCTAGGAGCAAAGGACTGCGGAAAGACGAAAGTAAGTTCTTGAACGATCTTGGGGATGTCTATATCAGCATAGGGCAGCCCGACATGGCTTTAGATTACTATAACCAGGCCCTGTCCATCCTGGAAGAAGTGGGCGACAAGCCAGGTGTGGCCACCATACTTGACGATATGGGCAGATTCTATTTCAAAGTAGGGCAACGAGACAAAGCATTAGATTATTACAATCAAGCTCTGACCATCCGAGAACAAGTCAGTGATCAGGCAGGGTTGGCCGCAACGCTTTCCAATATCGGGCTGGTTTACGACAGGCAGGGGCTGACAGACAAAGCCCTTGACTGTTACAACCAGGCGCTACTTATCCAAGAAGGAGGGAGTGATCGAACCGGCTTGGCCGTTACGCTCTCCAGAATTGGAGGAAACTATAACAAGAGGAACCAACCCAAAGAGGCATTGGTCTATTGCAACCAGGCGCTGAATATTTTAGATGAATTAGGGCTACGTCAAGAGATGGGGCTCACTCTCAGCTCCATTGCTATTGCCTATCGCAACCTGGGGCAGCTAGATTTAACCTTAGATTACTATAACCAGGCGCTCTACATTTACAAGGAAGTACAAGATCGCGCTGGTGAAGGCGCATTGCTGTCTAACCTTGGTATGGTCTATAGCGATCTGGGTGACTTTGATAAAGCTCTAAACTATTTTAATCAGGCATTGGACATTCATCGTGCAGTGGTGTTTCGGTCATTTGAAGCCTACACACTTCGCAGCATTGGTGCTGTTTACCGCAAACTGAAGCAGCCAGACAAGGCGATGGATTACTTTAACCAGGCCTTGCCCATTTATGAAGAAGTTGGCGAGCATGAAGGAGAAAGAGTTACTCGCTGGTGGTTAGCCCAGTTACACCACGCAAACGGTAATCTCCGCGAAGCTGCTACAGAAATGGCGCAAGCTGTAGAGTCGGCTGAGTTTATCAAAAGCCCAGCTGTTAAACAGATGCGAGAATTCCTAACAGAGATAGAGGTAGCTCTAAAAGAACACCAAGCGCATTAGATTTTGAGGCAGCGTTGCCAATAAAGACTAAAATCAATGTTTCTATGGGAACGGTGTTAATGAGTTCCTATAGACGATTTTAAGCTGATTGCCAGGATGGGCTAAATCCAAAAACGCCCATTTTCTTTACTCCTCTATTAACCACAAAATCGAAAAGATCAAACTTCAACACCCGCCAGTTAGACAACCCAGTTAACAAATCAAAGTGAAATTTGTCATTGCATTGACGACTTTCTTAACGGTAAGATGGACTCATGCTCATCGGTTATGCACGAGTCTCAACATTGGAACAAGATGTTGCCTTGCAAATAGATGCTTTGCAGAAAGCAGGTTGCGAACGCATCTTTCAAGACAAAATCAGCGGTGCTAAGTCCGATCGACCCGGTTTGCAAGACGCCCTCAACTTTGCGCGCAAAGGCGACAGCATTGTCGTGTGGCGCTTGGACAGACTCGGCCGTTCCCTCAAACACCTCATCGAAACGGTGGGTCAGTTGGAAGAACAGGGCATTGGTTTCCGCAGCCTGCAAGAATCCATCGACACAACCACCAGCGGCGGCCGTCTCATCTTTCACATCTTTGGGGCACTGGCGGAATTTGAACGTAACTTAATTCGCGAGAGAACAATCGCAGGATTAGAAGCGGCACGGGCGCGAGGGCGATTGGGTGGCAGACCCAGGAAACTGGATGCCAGGAAAACAGAACTGGCCTACCAACTATATGATGAGAAGAAATACGCTGTCAAAGAAATATGCCAGATGTTGGGTATCTCAAAACCCACGTTGTATGCCTACCTGGCGCAGCGAAACAAGAAATCTTCTAAAGGATGATGACCGAGGCAGATTGGACGGAATCTAAAACAACCTATGAAACCGTACGGCGGCTGCCCAAGATGATGCCCACAATCAGCGATGCCAAAATAACGATAATCAGATAAACCAACGGCATGGTAATCATGAAAGTGACCTCCATAGATAAATCTTCCGGCGAGTGTTGATAGCTTCCATACCCTAGCAATTATTTTGCCGATTCGATATAAATGAAGTCCAAGTCAAAATGTCAATCCATTAACAAAACGCCGGGTCATGTCATTCGCTGCAACACATTTTTTGTTGCATAATGGACAAGGCTCGCTTCATTAGCAAAACGCCTCTACTCCATCCACTATAAGCACGTCAAAGTCAACAGGAACAGATGCTGACATGAAATATTATCTCTACCTCTCCAAAATGAAGGTCGATATGCTCTATGATCAACTGCCTGGGCAGTATACGCATCCCGCCATTTCCGCACCGGCCGTGGGAAGGGCAGAGCTGGTTGAACTGCGGCAGAACCTCAATGAGGCGTTTAATACAACTGACTTGCGCAACCTTTGCTGGGATTTAGGGATAGATTACGAGAACCTCTCCGGTGAGAATAAACTGGATAAAACCAGAGAATTGTTAGATTATCTGGACAATCGCAGCCGCATTGCCGATCTGCTGGTTATCCTCCAAAAAGAAAGACCTAAAATTGGCTGGCCATCTTTAGCCCCGGTCAATGAACCACCCCACAGTACGCTGTATGGAAAACTCCAATCGGTGCTAGATTACATTCATGCCAATGAATCGGTGGGCACTGTGGAGAGCCCCAATAAATTTTTCGCGGGGAAAATGGCGATGCGCTGGGGACCTGGTTCCAGCCAGAATGACCCAACTCAAATCTGGCAACACATTGCGTTTTTTGGCGGTGAAACGTCAAAAAATACCCTTATCGCCCTGGGTGGTTCTAAACAACATTTATTGGGTGCCGCTGAAAGTGTGGAGCAAAACCTAAATGGCATGATGGTAAACTCAACGACCGTGCAATATGTCATATCGAACTTTCTTAGCGAGGAATTGAAACCACGCAACATTGAGAGCCTACTAGAAGAGGCTCAACCGCCTTATAAAGAGGATTGGCTAATAGATGCTCTGGCATCCACTATCTCAGAAATGTCCGGCCCGCCTCAGCAGGTCGAATTCGTGGCTAAGCGTTTGTTAGAAGGTCAGTCCGGCACAAAACGTGTCCTGCTTGGAACCCCACTCTACATTGCGCTTGATGAGTAGAAAACAGCTTTTGTTACGAAACGTCACGATCGGACGCGGCCGCTTGTCCCAAATTCTCCAAAACCATATACGCTACATGGCGCAGTTCTGGCCAAAACCAATCATGGATAAAGTGATTGCGCATTGTTTCGGCAATTTCCTGACGGTGCTCAGGGGATAATTGAGCGACGTCCTCCTCATCTAAGTTTGCCTGAATCAAATCCTCTTCAGCTATTTCAAATCGGGGATAGGCAACGGGGAACTCGTTTGGTCTTACCGGCCACTGCTGGGTCATCGCATAGCGGAAATACGGCCGTAATGGCCCACTCATCACTGAACTAGCCAACTGCAATACCAGCGCCACCTGATGAGCATCTGGCAACTCCTGCCATAAGGCTTTTATCTGGGCACTTTCTGCCTCAAAAGGGGGTGATATCTGTCCGGGTAAATCAATGTCGTCTTGTTCAACTGGCATATACCTTCACAGTAGCAAAAACAGGCAACCAGAACAATCCCGAACTTTTGTGTAGCACAACGAATTAGAATTGGTCGCTACATCTCCCCCGCCAGTGACTGCCTTAAGAGATAAAGCATATTCACCAGAAATTGCTCTGCCCCTTCCTTCTTAATTGCCTGGCTGGCAGCCGCCACCCACTCTTCATCAGGAATCAGCTGCGGGAACGGCCCGACACCCGCGTAGATGGGATTACACACCATGCCCAGAATGTCAGCAGCGGTAAACTCCCCGGTCTGGTCGGCGGTACGAAAAGTGGCATTGGGTTTAGGCAACTTCCCCTTACTTGGTTTCTTCGACATACAACACTCCTGTTATCCTTTTGGCTTGCTTTTACGCCTTCCTATTATATAGATGGTCGCCAGATCCTCTAAAAACCGCCTCTTGCTTTCCCGGCATCGCCAATGGTATCTTGCAGCCACTCCCTATGAAGCCAGAAGCCAATCAAATACCAGAGTGGGCCATCCAGGAGCGTGCGCAAGATCACGCCTGGATTGGCGAAAATATGCGCCTCTTTTGGGAAACGGCCGTTCAAGGAGCCAGGCTCATCGGTCGCGGAGCCATTGTGGTGGACGTCACTGGCCGTCCGATGGGGACGGGGAACCTGTTCAGCTACTTCAGTCAGGCCGAAGTGGTGCGGTTCCAGAATGAGCAAATTGACCGATTTGTACAGGAGTACCTTCCAGCTGAAGAACCTATCATAGCCCTACTCAAGCCAGAACAGCGGGTGAGTTCGTATCGCATACGTCCGTTATTAAACAACAATCTGCCCACTGACTTACCATGAAGGAAACCGAATATCCACACCACCAGCCGCCAGGCGTCGAACTACCAGCCGCCGTTAAAGAGCTCTTTGCCGAAACCGGCTACGGCTGTCTGGCGCTGGAATGTGACCAGGGCATCATCCACGTGTGCCATGCCGCTGACCAGGATATTGCCAGCTTTGCCGAAGCACCTCTCTTGTCCCAATGGCAGCTGATCAAAATGCCCACCGCTCCCCTGCTCCGGCTAGAATTTCGCATCTTGGACAACCCTACCAATCCCTACAAGTTTGAATCCTTTCTCAACATCGCCGAACCTGACCAGGCCGCTGTGGCAGACGCGCTGGTAAGACAAGATCATTTTACCCTTGCCTTCTTTGGCGACGACTTAACGTACCAATACAGCAAATTAGACGCGCATGAAGCGGTGCAGCGCCAGGCGTTGGCCTATTTGGTTGATGAGGCGATGACCTATTGGCAAGCCTTGCCACCTAACCAACGCGATTTCGATTTTGCCAAAGCGGCCTTCATGTTTCGCTTTATCTGATAGCAACAAAGGATACCCCTGACCGAATACGAACCATCGACCAGAAAAATATTACGCCTGCATGACCTGCCCACCAACGAGCAGCCACGCGAACGACTGCGCCAGGTGGGAGAACGTGCCCTATCCACCACAGAGCTCCTGGCTCTAGTGCTTGGCTCTGGCAACGCCAGCGATAATGTGCTCTCGGTGGCCCAATATTTGCTGGCGGAAGTTAACGGCTTGCCTGGCCTTTCCCGTGCTTCATTGGCCGAGCTGAAAACTATCCGGGGCATCGGCGATGCTAAAGCCAGTCGCCTGAAAGCCTCGTTGGAGTTAGGTCGTCGGTTACTGCTAACAGCGCGGCAGGAACGGCCGTATATAACCTCTCCGGGCGATGCAGCAAACCTGCTGATGCCCGACATGATGCATTTAGAGCAAGAGCATCTCCGGCTTGTCCTGCTTGACACCCGCAATCGCCTTCTCGGCACGCCCACCATCTACGTCGGCAGTTTGAATACTTCGGTCATTCGCATCGGGGAGCTATTTCGGGCTGCGCTGCGGGAAAATGCGGCTGCTTTTATTATTGCGCATAACCATCCCTCCAGCGACCCGTCCCCTTCACCTGAAGATATTGCCGTGACGCGCAAAATAGTCGAGGCTGGCCAATTGATGAGTGTGGAGGTTATCGATCACATTATTATTGGGCAGAACTGCTTTGTTTCTTTACGGGAGAGAGGATACGGTTTTGACCAAAAAATTTTTCCTTGAAGGCAATTCGCATCAATAATTTTGGTTCCTGCTATAGTTGTAGCCAAACCCTTACCTGATTCATATCCCCGAGGAGTGTTGTGATGGATGTCCAAAAGGCACAAGAATTTTTGCAGAATAATCATCGTGGTGTGTTAACCACCTACTGGCAGGATGGCAGCTTGCAAATGTCCCCTATTATTATCGGCGTTAACGCCGACGGGGTGGGGATCATCAGCTCTCGCGAAACAGCCTACAAAGTAAAGAACTTACGCCGCGATCCTCGTGCTTCCGTTTGCGTATTTGTCGATAAATTCTATGGCGAATGGATACAGATTGACGGCACGGCTGAAATCCTGTCGCTACCTGAGGCGATGGAACCGCTGGTAGATTTTTATAAACGGGTGGTGGGTGAACATCCCGATTGGGAAGATTACCGCCAGGCAATGGTGCGCGAGAAACGGGTGCTCACCCACATTACCATTGAGCAGGTTGGCCCGGATAAATATGGCTGAGTTAAAGGGTAAAGGGGCGGCTTTCAAGGCTGATAAACAGGTATAAGACTCATGCGAATAGGGTACAAAATCCTTCTTGTGGTCGGCGTTGTTTTTTCTTTGGTTTTTATGGTGGGCCTGGTTTGGTATGTTGGCGCCTGCCGGGTCGATGAAGATCGGCAAACCCTCATCCCGCAGAACGCCAGCGTTGTTATCACCCTGGAACGGACCATTTGCTTTGGCGATTGCCCGTCCTACAGGTTGGAAATTCATGATGACGGCCGAGTGCTTTACGAGGGTGCCAAGCATGTAAGACAGGCCGGTCAACACAGCGCGCAGATAAGCCAAGCAGATGTTCAACGACTTATCGCGGGGTTTGAGGATCTGAACTATTATGCGCTGGTGGCCGATTATCACCGGGCAGCCAATCCCCTTTGCGTTCGCGATGACTATGAATGGCGGCGCCACGCGCCGGATGTCATCACCTCCCTCAGCGTCAATGGCCAACGAACGGAGATCACTCATTATCACGGTCTACTCAATGCCCCGGAAGAACTCTATGCCTTAGAAGACCTCATCGACGAAGTAGCAAATTCAGAGCAATGGGTGAAGCGATAACCCTGGCAGGAAATCAATGTCGCACAGAACCAGCAAACGGTCGCCTATGGAGGAGCTAATGTCGGCAGCTGTCCGTCAACCGGGAAGAACGGCTCCTTATTGACCTTGCGGGACGGTGGGATGTGCTGGCCACTGGCTGCACGTTGGCTCATAGGGCTGGCCTGGGAAATAAAGCTGCCACTCCTCCCAGGTGAAATTGCGGGTGGTGTATTGGCAAGCGAGTTCGGCGAGTTCCATAGTGAAAGTGTAATTAGCTCGGACTAACCCATTAGCTGTTCCCAGTAAAATACGGCTTTCGTCCCGATTCCAGCGGGCGAACGTCACGCCACTGCCATCACCGAGTAGGGTGAATAACCTTTCCCCTGTTGCTGCATCCCAGACTTTGACCGAGCCATCGTTGCTCCAGGTGAGAATGCGATCATCCGTACTATTCCAGGCCGCGCCTTCAACCGAATCCTCATGGGTCATAATGAACAAGGGCTGGTCCGAGTCGGCCACATTCCAGACTTTGGCTGAGCCATCTCCGCTCCAAGTGAGAATACGATCCTCCGCACCATTCCAAGCCGCCCCATTGACCCATTCATCATGGATCAAGGTAAATAAAGGCGCGTCAGGGTTGCTTACATCCCATAGTTTCGCCGTGCCATCTATGCTCCAAGTGAGAACGTGATCTTCTGCCTCATCAAAAACTGCTCCCCAAATCCAAGTACCATGCGTCAATGTAAACAAGGGTTGGTTTGGGTTTTCCAACCCCAAAAGCTTTGCTGTGCCATCCCTGCTCCAGACAAGGATGTGGTCTTTCGCTTTATTCAAGACCGCGCCGTGGACCGAACCCTCAAGGGTCAAAGTAGACGAGGGCTGCTCCAGGTCGGTCACATCCCAGACATAGATCCTTCCATCCCGACTCCAGGTGAGGATGCGGTCTTTCGCTTCATTCAAGGCTGCGCCATAAAAATTCTGCTCACTTTTCAAGGTAAACAAGGGCTTCTCCGGGTCGGCCATATCCCAGAATTTGATCTGGTCGTCTAGGTTTACCGTAATGATGAGGTTTTCCTCCCCAATCCAGGCCGGGAAACTGTACCTAAATCCGGGTTCCATTTTTAATAGGGGCTGCTCCGAGTCGGCCACATCCCAGACCCTGGCCGTGCCATCGTCGCTCCAGGTGAAAATGCGGTCTTCCGCCTCATTCCAGGTAGCACCAACGACCCGATTTTGATGTGTTAAAGTCAACAAGTGCTGGTACGGGTCGGTCACCTCCCAGACTTTGGCCGACCCAACAATGCAACTAGAACCAGAATCATTGACCACATCACATCCCCAGGTGAGGATATGATCTTCTGCGCCATTCCAACCCGCACCAAAAACCCAACCCCCATGAGTCAAAGTAAACAAAGGCTGGTCCGGATCGGCCGCATCCCAGACTTTGGCTGTGCCATCATCGCTCCAAGTGAGGATATGGTCTTCGGCTCCGTTCCAGGCCGCGCCATCGACCCAATCCTCATGGGTCAAGGTAAACAAAGGTTTGTCCGGATCGGCCACATCCCAAACTTTGGCTGTGCCGTCACCGCTCCAAGTGAGAATATGGTCTTCGGCTCCGTTCCAGGCCGCGCCATCGACCCAATCCTCATGGGTCAAGGTAAACAAAGGTTTGTCCGGATCGGCCACATCCCAAACTTTGGCTTTGCCGTCACCGCTCCAGGTAAGGATATGGTCTTCGGCGTCATTCCAAACTGCTCCAGAAACGAAACCTCCATGAGTTAATATTACAAGAGGCTCATCTGGATCATCCACATCCCAAAGCTTCGCTGAGCCAACAACGCAACTTGCATTATCGGGAGGCGCATCAATATCATCACATCCCCAGGTAAGGATTTGATCTTCTGCTCCATTCCAGGCCGCACCAAAAACCCAACTTCCATGGGTCAAAATAAACAAAGGTTGGTTCGGATTATTTACATCCCAAATCATGGCTGTGCCATCCTGACTCCAGGTAAGGATGCGATCCTCCGTCCTGTTCCAGGCCGCACCAAAAACCCAACCCCCATGAGCCATGGTGAACAAAGGCTGATCCGAGTCACCTACATCCCAGACTTTAGCAGTGCCATCGTTGCTCCAGGTGAGAATGCGATCTTCCGCTCCGTTCCAGACAGCACCTTGAATTAAAGCCTCATGGGTTAACGTAAACAAGGGCTGGTCCGTATGATTTATATCCCAGACCTTCACCGTGCCATCACTGCCACTGGTAAATATGCGATCTTCCGCTCTGTTCCAGGTAGCTCCAAAAACCCATTCCCCGTGAGTCAAAGTAATCATGGGCCGGTATTGGTCACCCACACCCCAGACCTTCGCCGTGCCATCACTGCTATTGGTGAGGATACGGTCTTCAGCCGTATTCCAGATCGCATCCAAGACCCTTTCTGCATGGGTCATATTGCCTATAGGTTTGGCCATTCCCGGAAGTTGTTGATTGAGGGCGTCCATTGCCAATGCGGTCTCGGCCGTTTTCCCAGCGGCAATAGCCAATAATAACGCCTCCATAGGGTCTTGTTCTCTTACTGTTTGCCAACTTACCACCAAGGCTTGCGAACGGGCAATTTTGGCTTGAGCAATAGCTTCGGCTTCATTGTCCAACGCTGACTGTCTTTGAATGAGGGCAAAAATTGTAGCTATCAGGGCAAGAACCAATAAAACGGACAAACCAGCAACCGCGCGACGCACGGCCGTTGTCCTTCTTTCCTGAGCTTCGAGCTCGTTTTGTTTGGCTTCGGCGAGTACCTGAACGGCTTCCAGTTCTCGCTGGCGTTGTGCTTCTCTTTTGGCGGCGCGACCCTCTTCTTCCTGGATGGCGGCTTCGATAAAGTTTTGTTCGTCTTGGTTCAATTCTTCTTTATGTTCGGCCGTTTGCTCCCTTACCTGGGCCAACTTCCCTCCACGGTAAAGCAAACTCGTATCACGTTTGGCCGCCAGCCACTCCCTGGCATCCCGGCTCAGGCGGCGCTGAAAGCGGAGCCATTCGCGATTCTCGTCGAGCCATACGCGCAGCGCGGGCCATTCACGGATGAGGGCTTCGTGGGAAACTTCGACCACCTCTCGCACCTCACTCCCCTGCCCGCGGAGGGTATCGGTGGTAATCAGGCGGGCATTGGCCAACTGCTGGAGCAAAGCGGCAACCGTTTCCTGCTCTTCCGGCCGCCGCACCAACTCCGTTTGCCAGACCCGGCGACGGGTGTCTTCTGTGCCTTCGCCAAGTTCCGTCAGGTGTAAGAAAATGGTGCGGGCCAAGGTTTGCTGTTCGGCGGAGAGGTCGGCGTAAACGGCATCGGCCGTTTTGGCAATCGCTCCGCGTACTCCGCCAGCAGCTTGGTAACCGGCCAGGGTCATTTCTCGGCCCTCACGCCGCCGCCACGTTTCCTGCAGAGCATGGGAGAGCAGCGGCAGCGCCCCCGGCTCCTGACCCACATCGCGCAAAATTATTTCTACCAAGCCAGCTTGGAACTGCCAGTCTTCTTCTTTGGCCGGTCGTTCAATGGCCTGCCGCAGTTCGGCTTCACTCATTTCGCCGACAATCTCCTGGCCCGTTTTGAGTAACGGCCGTAACGATTCATATTGCACGGCAAAGGCGTAAAAGTCGGCCCTCAGTGTCAATACCAGCTTCAGTCGACATTCCTTGCCACTCTGCACAGCTTTTGCCAGATTATCTATAAACTGCTGCCGAACTTCCTTGTCTTCACACTGGGTGAACAGCTCCTCAAACTGGTCAACTACCAGCAGCAAGCGGCCGTTCGGCTCGTCGGCCAGCTGGCGCATCAGAAACAAATCTAGGCTGTGGCTGTCATTCTGTAAATCGGTCGCCAACGTGGTAGCCGCCGTCACAGATTCGCTGTCCCTGGTTAGGGAAACGGCTAGAGTTTTGAGCGGTTGGTCAGTAGGGGTGATGATGTGAATGGGCCAATCCTGGCTAGAATGGCCGTTACCCTCAATGACCCCCCTTCGTATGGTTGGCACAAGCCCAGCTCGCACCAACGATGACTTGCCACTACCTGATGCCCCAACCACCACCAGGAAGCGCTCCTTTTTTAACCGTTCAACCAGCAGTGCCGTCAGCTGTTCACGGCCGAAGAAGAGCTGGACATCGTTCTCGGTAAAGTATTGTAATCCTTTGTAGGGAGATTTGGCTTCGGGTTCGGCGGGGAGATAACTGTCCCAATCTGCGTCAGGACGCTTCTGCTTCAAATGATTCAGGAGAACAGGAATGCGGTGTTTCCTTTCCAGATGTTCCAAAAGAGCCTGTATCTTGGCACTGATCGTCTCACCGCGCAGGTCATCATAATTTTCGCCAAGGTCAAATACAAGAAGGCGGACTTCTTCCAGGTTGAATGTGTCGATGATGCCTTCTCTCAGTCTGGTAAGTTGTTTAATCGGGGTGCTGTCATTCGGAGACACTACCGCCTTCTCCTTGTGTATCCATGCAATCATACATGAGATGGAGACAAATGTCCTAACTTTGAAAGCGCAAATTGCGTTTTCAGATCAGGCAGCGCTTCCTATATTGTCTCTATAACGGCCGTATCGACTGCGCCAAAATATTCCTTACCCCATCTTCCTGCTGCACTTCACCGTGGACCAAGAGCAGTTTCTCCGAGCGAATGATGTGCCGGTAACGGCCGTATACCTGCGGATTGACAATCACATTCATCATGCCATCCTCATCTTCCAGCGTTAGAAAGTGGAAGCCTTTGGCCGTTGGTGGCGATTGATGCACAACAAGCAGCCCCGCCACCTGAACCCACTTTCCATTGGGAACGGCCGTTACCCCATAACTCCCCAAAATATTGTGCTGCCGCAACTTTGCGCGGTAAAACGTCATAATGTGGTCGCCGGGGGACAACCCCAAAACCTGCTGCTCGCTTAACATCGCTTCGGCCGTTGTCTGGGGCGGTAGCGGTATCGCCTGCGGCTGGAACCGTAAATCCAGCTCATTCTCACGGTAATGAATTGTGCCCAGCTCCCACACTAATTGGCGACGAGGAATCCCCCAGCCATCCATACCCCCACACATGATGAGATTCTCGGCAATACGGCGGCTAAGACGAGTCCGTTGGCAAAAGTCGAGCAGGTCGCTAAACGGCCGTTTCCCCCGCTCTTCAAGAATGACCTCAATCTGGTTTTCGTGGATCCCCTTCACGTAGTTCAATCCCAGGCGGATGCCATCATTTTCCAGACCGCACTTTGCCTGGCTCCGGTGGATGTCCACCGGCAGCACTGGAATACTTTGCCGTCGCAGTTCATTGACCAAAACGGCCGCATTCCAAAAGCCCATCGGCTGGTTGTTGAGCAGCGCCGCATAAAACGCCTGGGGATAATATCGTTTGAGCCAGGCAGACTGGTAGACCAAAACGGCAAACGCAGCGGCATGGCTCTTGGCAAAGCTGTAGCCACCAAAGGCTAGAAGCTGCTGGAAAACCGTTTCCGCAACATCGACCGCAACGCCCTTGGCTTGGGCTCCGGTCAGGAACTGGGCGCGAAACTGCTCAATCGCTTCCGTGGCTCGTTTGGCTCCCAAGGCCCGACGTAGCTGCTCGCCTTGTCCTGGGGTGAAGCCTGCCAGATCGCGGGCGACTTTGAGCACCTGCTCTTGAAACAAAATCACGCCCAGCGTTTCGGACAAAGCCGATTCCAGCAGCGGATGCAAATAGTGCACCGACTCAATCCCCTGGCGACGGCGCAAATAAGGATGCACCATGTTGCCCTGAATGGGTCCTGGCCGAATGAGCGATATGGCCACCACCAGGTCAGCAAAACATGCCGGTTTCAGCTTGGGCAGCATCTGCGCCTGGGCCCGCGATTCAACCTGAAAAACGCCAATCGTATCGGCGGTGCCAATCATCTCGTAAACGGCCGTATCCGTGAAAGAAAGCGAATCCAAATCTGGCGGATGAACGGCCGTTTGCCCCACCAGCTGCACCGCATCACTAATCGCCGACAACATGCGCAAGCCCAGAATGTCTATCTTCACCAGCCCGGCATCTTCCAACGCCTCTTTGTCCCACTGCACCACCACCCTGTCCGGCATGGTGGCCGGTTCGGTGGGCACCCGTCCCATCAGCGGCGCACCGGTAATAATCATGCCTCCAGAATGGATGCCTAAATGACGGGGGAACCCTTCAATCTCCTGGCTTAATGCCAGCAGCAGATCCAGGGCATTTTGCTCCGCCTTGTTTTCCGGTTGGGGTGCCTGATTTGTTTCCAGAGCATGAACGGCCGTGGCCACCACAGTGGGTGCCAGACCCAGTGCCTTACCAATGTCGCGAATGGCGCTGTGCGAGCGGAAGGTAATAAAGGTGCAGGCCATTGCTGTGTGCTCTGGGCCGTAACGGCCGTAAATGTACTGAATCACCTCCTCACGCCGCTGGGCATCAAAATCAATGTCGATATCCGGCACGACGGCCCGTTCAGCACTGAGGAACCGTTCAAAAACCAGGTCGTGGGCCAAGGGATCAATCGGGCTGATGTGCAGCAGATAGGCCACCAAAGAATTAGCCGCCGAGCCGCGCCCCTGGCAGCGAATGTCCTGCGCACGGGCAAAACGCACGATGTCCCACACAATTAGAAAGTAGTTGGCCAATCCTGCTTGAACAATGACTTGCAGCTCATAGTGGAGCTGCTCCCGTACTTGTGCACCAGGAGAATCGAAACGCTCCGCCAGGGCTTCATGGCACAAGCGGCTGAGATAGGCGCTGCTGCTCATTCCCTTTACTGTGGGGAAAAAGGGTAAATCCTGCAAACCATAGTTCAGCTTAAACTGGCACCGTTCGGCAATCCGCAGCGTGTTGGCTATGGCTTCCGCCTGGCCAGGAAAAAGAGCCGCCATTTGGTCAGCCGTCTTCAAATAGTATTCGCCATTCAAGCGGCGCAAATGTGCCGATTCATCCAACGTGGTGAGATAGTCAATGCACACTAACACATCCTGCAAGCGGTGCCGGTCGGGGAGGTGGTAATGGACGTTGTTGGTCACCACGCAGTTGAGATTCAGATAATCGGCCAGGGCAATTAAACGGCCGTTTCTCAGTTCGTCCTCGGGCAGAAGATGGTTTTGTAGTTCGATGAAGAAATTGTGGCGGCCAAACAGCTCAAGGAAGCGCCAGGTGGTTTTAACGGCCGTTCTGGGGGTGGATTGTTCAACCAGGGAACCGGGGATTTTCCCCTGCCGACAACCGGAAAGAGCGATGAGGCCATCGGTGCAGCCGGTGAGTTCGGCAAAGGGGAGGATGGCTTTGCCCTTGGGGGCATTGTGCTGGGCGCGGCTGATGAGGTAACAGAGATTATGCCAGCCTGCCTGACTTTCTACCAGCAGCGTTAAGTGGTGCTTGCTGTCTGGTGCATCATCGTCACACAGGGTTAACTCTGCTCCCAGAATCGGCTGGATACCCTGAGCTTTGGCTGCCTGAATAAAGCGCACCGCACCGTAAACAGCATTGTGATCTGTCAATGCCAGGGCAGACATGTTGAGTTCAGCCGCACGAGCCACCAGTTCCTCAGGATGGCTCGCCCCATCCAGCAGACTGAAGTTGGAATGGCAGTGTAGTTCAACGTAAGCAGACATTAATCGTAGAGGCGCTGTAAAAACCAGGTGCCTTGAATGAGATCGTGGTAAATGATGACCAGCAAACCGGTTGTAGTGGTGAGCTTGAAATAATCCCGGTGGGTCGGTTCGCGCCACCAATCGACATGAACACGCCACCGCTTGGCGATGCTGGCTACAGGATGATGCTGTCCTTGCCAGAAGAACTGGTCAGGATGTTCTGAACTGCCACTTACCTCAATCGGATCGCCATCAGGCCAGAGCCGGGTCATGAATTACGGGCGTCAGCTGGAACCGTCTTTCCGGTAAGGGATGGTAATGTTCGGCCAGCGCGGGCTGGACAAAACGGCCGTGGCCATACTTCGCCGCCAGGTTTTCCAGGGTGTGTTGCAGCTGAGCCGAAACGGCCGTATCGGGGAAGAAAGTCAACTGCCGGGCGGTGGCGGGCAGCAAATCACTGATGGCCAAAGTCATGCCCAGGACACCGCTGTTAATCTCGAAGGCTGTGAATAATTCTTGGACTACGGCCGTTAATCGTTTTACCTCCATCGTTGGTTGGTGCAGCGTGACAAATTCTTGCTGCGGCCCCTCTTCACAATTCAGCATCAGAGAGACGGTACGGGCTTGAAAAACGGTTTTTTGCAGCTGCTCTGCTAACTCATGTGCCATTTGGCGGAAAACGACCGTAATCACCTGACTGTCTTCGACAGGATCATCAAACCAATGGCTGCGTGTTTCCTGCTGCTTGGGTGGGCTTGACTGCAAGGCTTCGACCGCTTCGCCTTGCGCCAGCCGGTAAGCCGGTTCAATCTCCGCGCCAAACTGCTCTTTTAAGGCGGTAATGGGCAGCGCCGCCAGCTGCCCCAGGGTGCGAATCCCCAGCAGGCGCAGGCGACGAAAGGTTTCTTTACCCAACGAGAGGAACTCAATCGAACGATTGGCCAGGAAATCGGCCTGGTTGCCCGTTTCCACCGGCAGCAAATGATTGGGCCGGGCCACCGCCGCCGCTACCTGCGCCGTAAACTTGTTTTGAGCCAGGCCAATGGCCGGAGCCAGCTGCGTTTTGGCCCGCATCTGTTTGCCCATCTCCCCCACAAAGCTGCTGGCTTCCGCCAGAGGCAAGCTGTCTAAATCCAGGCAGTAACGGGCGGGCAAGGTACGGCCGTGAGCCGTCTGGCGCAGGTCGGAATCGGCAAAAGAATGCCATAGCTCTTGTGGTTCGATAGTGTCGGAGAAATCGGTCAGCACATCTACCACCTCGGCCGAGACACGACCGTATTGCGGCCTGGCTGCCGGTAAAAAGTGGGACTCCGGCGACAGCACATTGACCAGCCGCAGCGACATGCCCGGCGACACGCCCCGGTGGGCCACCTCTTGCGAAAAGGCATACACCGGCCGCGCTTCCCACGAATGGCCGCCAATGGCCAGCGGCTTTTGCTTCAGCGTATCATCTGATCGCCGCTCGACAGCGGCGGCAAAATACGGCAGGTTGACGCAGGCAATCATGCACAATCCCCCTGCACAACGGTTTGGAAGTCTATGGCCAGTGGGATGGACTGGTTCAGCGGTCCCAACTTGTTCTTGATCACCTGCACCTTCAGGGCATACCCTTTCACATCCTGCCGCTGAAACAGCCACCGCTCTTTTTGCAGCAGCAGGCGCAGGCTGGCATAAAACGGCAAAGCCGCTTCCGCTGCATAATGGGCCAGGGCGGCGTCACTGGCTGGGGGCAGGGCGGTGAGCACCAGCAGGGCACAATTGCTTTTACTGAGTGGTGCTAGCAAACGGCCGTAAGCCAAAGAAAGCCGCTCTTGCTGTCCTGGCTGAGTTTGCTGCGCTAACGGCATATCCAGCACCAGTAAATCCAGGCCGCCATTGACGATGAATTCCGGCATCATCGCCACCGCCTGCTGCGGACTGTAGGGATGCACCAGCAGCAAGCGGCTCAAATTCACGCCGCAGCGGTGGGCATAATCTGGGTCGAAGGTGTGCAGCGTGTCGAGGTAAACGGCCGTTTTCCCCACCGCTTGAACCGAAGCAATCAGCTTCAGCGCCAGCGTGGTCATACCCGAGGTGGGGATGCCGATAAACTCGGTGATACGGCCGTGGGGAATCCCACCGGAAAGTGCCACATCCAAAGCCGGAAAACCAGTTGCCAGGCGCGGAATCTTACGTTTGTTTCTATCGGCTTGTGTGCCAATTGCCTGAGCACCAAACCGTTTTTGAATGGACGCAATCGTTCCACCGAGCTTCTCTCTTTTCCCCTGTTGCATGGACGTTTCCTAGATGATTGAAGGTTAATCGGACTGTGGTCAGTCGGTTGGGCATTGTAGCAAGGGGCAGCGTGAAAGCAGCGTAAATATTTGGCACAAATGTTCGGTTTGTGGCATGCATTGTCACAAACACCAGGTTTTGGTCTGGTTGTTACCAATCAGAGGGCTATACTTGCCATCCACCAAAATTCATTGAGGGGCGCAACGAGGCAAACGGCAAATGGCAAGGAAAGAAAAGACGGCAATCAAGCACGTTGGCTGTGGCGGCGTTGTTTTAGAATATCGCAGTTGGGGACGGCTGATGTACCAGTGCAGCAAATGTTACCAGAAGTCCAGGGAGATAGATGTCTTTACCATCCAGCTGCTGCTGGCGCAGTTAAATGAAGAAGGTAAGGAGTAGGATTAAAGTTTGACGTTTGGAAGAGAATCATTCCGCGCCACCTCGCCCCATGCTGTTCCTTACCTGGGCGAGACAGGCGGCGCATAGACCGTTCTGCAAGCCAGGATTCTTTCCCGCCCGTCCCGCCCCGACCTGCTGCCTCAATGTCCGGTTGGTGCTGCCCGGCGGCTCAGGTTGGCTCGTGTGACAACTCAACTTGACTATGGCGACAACTCAACTTGACTTTTGTGACAACTCAACTTGACTTTTGTGACGACTCAACTTGACTTGTGCGACAACTCAACCTGACTTTTGTGACAACTCAACTTGACTTTTGTGACAACTCAAGTTGATCTTCCTGGCGCATGACATTAAACCCTGATTGACTGACAGATTTAATCTTTTTCACTGATGACTACAACGAATTGAAGTAAACAACGAATTTTTTCTCTGGCAGATTTAATTCGTTAATTACTAAAATTCGCTGTAGCCTTCCCCAAAATAAGAGAGGGCGAGGCGGAAGTTATGTACTTGGCTTTGAGGTTCAGTATCTTTGCCTATTTTAGGGGTTTGGCCAGGAAAGCGATAACCCGGTAATTGCGTGTCTGCGTTCCTGATTGCTCATCATTGTCTCAAAGTGGCACCGTTAGATCGTTTGTTACCTGGCCAGTTTACCCTGTAACTATCCTTGAAAACTGTTGGCTTGCCCGTGTCCTTTCTGGTATCTTTTGCCCGCAAACTTTGCCAGCTTTTCCCGGAAAAATTCACCACCTCTGCGGTGGCTAGCGCCGGAACAAGACAAAGCACAGCACATTACGCAAATTGCGCCCAGATTTAATCCGCGTTTAACCGCGTTCATCCGCGGCCTACTTTCGAAGGAGTGGTATGACCCCAACCAGCATCAATCAGGACGAAATCAACGGCATCCTCTGGAAAGCGTGCGACACCTTCCGGGGCACCATCGACCCCTCCGAGTACAAGAATTACATCCTCGTTATGCTCTTCCTCAAATACATCAGCGATGTGTGGCGCGACCATTACGCCCAGCTCCAGGCCAAATACGGCGACGACGAAGCGCGCATCCATCGGCAGCTGCGCTACGAGCGTTTTGTGCTGCCCGCCGGGGCCGATTATTACACCCTGTACAACCAGCGCAACGAGGCCAACCTGGGCGAACTGATCAACGAGGCGCTGGAAGCGATTGAAGACGCCAACAAAGAGAAGCTGGAAAATGTCTTCCGCAACATCGATTTCAACAGCGAGGCGGCCCTGGGGCGCACCAGGCAGCGTAATGCCCGGCTGAAAAATCTGCTGGAAGATTTCCACGACCCCCGGCTCGATTTGCGCCCCTCCCGCATTGGCAGCCTGGACATCATCGGCAACGCCTACGAATATTTGATTGGCAAGTTTGCCAGCGGCGCGGGCAAAAAGGCGGGCGAATTTTACACCCCGCCGGAAGTGAGCCTGCTGCTGGCCGAACTGCTGGACCCCCAGCCCGGCGACCGCATCTGCGACCCTGCCTGCGGCTCCGGCTCGCTGTTGATTAAGTGCGCCAATCGCGCCGCCACCGGTAATGGGGCCAACTACGCCGTCTACGGCATGGAGGCCAACGGGGCTACCTGGGCGCTGTGCATGATGAACATGTTTCTGCACAACATTAATGTGACCACGGACAACATCAAGTGGACCGACACGCTGAAGGAGCCGACCCTCACCGAGGACAGCCAGAGCCTGATGCGCTTTAACGTGGTGGTGGCCAACCCGCCCTTCTCGCTGGACAAGTGGGGCGCGGAAAATGCGGCCAACGACCGCTTCAACCGCTTTCATCGCGGGACACCGCCTACCAGCAAGGGCGATTACGCCTTTTTGAGCCACATGATTGAGACCACCTACCTGGACCCAACGCAAAATGGCCGCGTGGGCGTGGTGGTGCCGCATGGCGTGCTGTTTCGCGGTGGGGCCGAGGGCAAGATACGGCAGCAGCTCATTGAGGAGAATTTGCTGGACGCGGTGATTGGCCTGCCCGCCAACCTCTTTTTTGGCACCGGCATCCCGGCGGCGATATTGATTTTTAAGCGCAACCGCCGCGACGACGGCGTGCTGTTTATAGATGCCAGCAATGAGTTTGAGCAGGGCACAACGCAAAACGTACTGCGGGATAAAGACCGGCAGCGCATTGTGGCCACCTACCAGCAGCGGGAATTTGTGGATAAATACGCCTACGTGGCTGACCGGGCCGAGATTGCCGAAAACGACTACAACCTCAACATTCCCCGCTATGTGGACACCTTTGAGGAAGAAGAGCTAGTCGATTTAACGGCTGTGAATGAAGATATTGCCGGTTTGCGTGCAAAACTAAATGTAACCCAAGAACAAATGGAAAAGTATTTACAGGAGCTGGGGTTGTGAAAACTGGTTGGCCAATAACTAAACTCGGAAATATCGCCGAGTTCAGAAATGGAATCAATTACAACAAAGATAATGCTGGTGTCGGCATCAAAGTCATTGGAGTTGGCGATTTCCAGAACTATACTTTTCCTCGCTTTGATACTCTAAGCCAAATCAATCCTGAAGGTATTGTTTCAGATGATGATTATCTTCAAGAAAACGACATTATTTTTGTGCGCTCTAATGGTAATAAAAAGCTTATCGGACGAAGTTTGTTGATAAAAGGAATAAACGAAAAAGTAACATTTTCAGGATTTACAATTAGATTACGTTTTACTTCAAATGAATTGCTACCAATTTTTTACGCATATCTGTTTCAATCTTCTTTAATCCGTCATGCACTGTCTCATCAGGGTGGTGGGACAAATATTTCAAATCTCAATCAGCAAATTCTCAAAAATCTAAATGTTCCTGTCCCCCGACTGGCAGAGCAGCGGAAGATTGCGGAGATTTTGGGGACGTGGGATGAGGCGATTGCCCAGGTGGCGCAGCTGACTGCCGCCCTGCAGCAGCGCAAAAAGGGACTGATGCAGCGCCTGCTCACCGGCCAGGTAAGATTTCCAGAGTTTGAGGGTAAACGGCCGGGAAAAAGGGAAACAAAATTTGGAACAATTCCTGCCGATTGGGATTACAAACCAATTGGAGCAATTGCTAAATCTGTCTCAAAAAAGAACGATAAGGCAAAAGAATTGCCAGTTCTTTCCTGCACCAAATATGATGGTCTTGTTGATTCTCTTGAGTATTTTGGCAGACAAATCTTCCCGGATGATACTTCAAGCTATAAAGTTGTTTCTCGAAACCAATTCGCTTATGCGACCAATCACATTGAGGAAGGCTCAATTGGTTATCAAGATCTCTATGAAGAAGCATTGATTAGTCCAATGTACACCGTTTTTCAAACAAATAGCTCAATAAATGACGCTTTTCTCTATCGCGTTCTGAAAACAGAACTTTACAGACATATTTTCGAGACGCGGACAACTGGAACAGTTGATCGTCGTGGAAGCTTGAGATGGAACGAATTCTCGCAAATCGCTGTTCCTATTCCTTCTCTACTTTCCGCTAAGTGAAATGTGACAAAAAAGAAAATTGGTGGCATGTTATTGGTTAAAACCTTCGACCAAAAAGGAAACCAGAACATGCCACCAGTAACAGAACCAACAATGTCAGCTCTGATAGCAATTGTAACCAACTTGCCCATTGGCACCAATCTCGCCATGCTCCATTTTTTGTGGATGTTGGTCAGCGGTTCCTTGCTAACGCATCGAGGTGCTTTATTTCCAGCCTTGCAATCAACCGGGATTGGCGAAGAGGCGGTGCGACGCGCCTGGGCTGCCTTGCGCAGTGGGGTGTGGCAAATCAGTGAACTGATCGTCGAGTGGGATAAATACATGCAAGCCCGTCAATGGCAACCTTGTCGTTACGAAGGCTATTATGCGGTGGCCATTGACACAACCCCGTTCTGGCGGCCCAAACTGCAAGGGTTGGCTTCCAAGTATTATCACAGTGTGGCCGAGAAAGCGTTACCGGCGGTCATTTTGGGACTGATTGCACGGGTGGGGCAGGTGAAAGGCAAACGCATCGCTTTGCCCAGCCACATGGTGCGGGTGAATCCGCAAGACCCTGGCGAAGCGGCGCTCAAGGAATCGTTGCTCAAGAAAGCGGCTCGTGTCCTGGATTTGCTGGAAATCCTGCTGGCCGACGCTGGCTTCAAGCTCAAAGATGTCCACCAGGCCAAAGTGGCCCGTTACCTGGTCCGCTTGGCCAAAAATGGCACGGCCCGCCGTAACTACATCGCCTACACCCCAGGGCAAAGAGGCGTCAAGCCATCTTACGGTCGCCGCGTCCGGCCACGGGTGCGAAGCTACAAGGGACGGGAAATCGCCGCGACCCCAGCCGATGCGACCGTCACCTGGCAATTGGCAACAGGCGAGGCGATAACCGCTAACGTCTGGTATGACCTGGTGCGCCCTGACGTTCAACCCAGCCCAGAGGCCGACTTGTTTGATATCTATGCCATCAGCGACCCCCGCTATAAGGACCCTCTTTTGGTGGGCACCAATGTCAAACTGCAAGCGCCGACGGTTCATGCCCTTTACACCGACCGCTGGCCGATTGAGCAATTGCCGCTGGCGGGCAAGCAAATGGTAGGGGCTCATCGCCAGTTTGTCTTTGCTCAGGAAACTTGTCAACGCTTACCAGAGTTGGTGCTCTTGGCCGGTTCCATTCTGACGGGATTGGCAGCCTTGCATCCAACCATCCCAACTGGGTTCTGGGATAGAAATCCCCAACCAACCCCAGGCCGCTTCCGTCGGGCTTTGGCCGGTCTGCCTTTTCCGCAAAGTTACCCTTTACCAGGGCGACTTCGCCAAAAACCAGCTGTCACGGACCATTTGCCCAAAGGAATTGCCGCCCACCGCAGACAAAAACAAACAGCGGTGGCTGTTTTGACTTAGCTTTTGGTCTTTTTTGTCACATTTTTAAGGTTCTGTCATTGGCAAAAGATTTGCCAACGAATTTTAATTTTTCAATGAAGTCTTTTTATGTTAATTCTTTAGCGGAAACTAGAGTTCCTTCATTGGCTGAGCAAAACCGGATTGTTGAATTATTCGAAACAGTAGATCACGAGATTGCAGTTGCCGAGAAGCAACACGTCGCCCTCCAGCAGCAGAAAAAAGGGCTCATGCAGCGCCTGCTCACTGGCCAAATTCGCGTCAACACCGCCCATTTTCCCGGAAACTCAGAGTTTCCGGGAAAATCTTAACCCAGGAACCACCCATGGCAGACATCAAACTATTCCAAATCACCCCCACGCACGTCACCGAACTCAGCGGCCAATCCGTCGCCCTGGAAAAGTCGCTGCAAACCCTCATCGAGCGGCACCTGGACAGCCTGCTCGGCGTCCGCTTCCTGGCCTCGGAGTACAGCACGGGCAAAAACCACGGCGGCCGTATCGACACCCTGGGCCTCGACGAAAACAACTTCCCCGTCATCATCGAATACAAGCGCACCCTCAACGAAAACGTCATCAACCAGGGGCTCTTCTACCTCAACTGGCTGCTCGACCACAAGGCCGAATTTGAGCTGATGGTGCTGCGCCGCTTCGGCCCCACCGTCGCCGACCAGATCGAATGGTCCAACCCCCGCCTGCTTTGCATTGCCGGGGACTTCACCCGCTACGACGAGCACGCCGTGCAGCAAATCAACCGCACCGTCGAGCTCATCCGCTACCGCCGCTACGGCGACAGCTTGCTTCTGCTGGAAATGGTCAATACCGTTACCCAGGAGCAGCCAGTCGTGGGGCAGACCACAAACGCCAGCCCGGCGTCTGGCGCAAAAAGCAGCTACAAAACGGTGAGCGAGTTCCTTGAATCGGCCCCCACCGCGCTGCAGGATTTGTTCTACGAGTTAGAGGCGTTTATCACCGCGCTGGGGGATGATGTACAGAAAAAGGTGCTCAAGTTCTACTTTGCCTATAAGCGCATCAAGAACTTTGTTTGTGTCGAGGTTCATCCGCAGTCACAAAACCTGCTGGTTTTTGTCAAGGTCAACCCGGATGAAATCGCCCTGGAAGAAGGCTTCACCCGCGACGTGCGCAGCATTGGCCATTTTGGCACCGGCGATCTGGAAATCCGCGTGCGCAGCCGTGCCGACCTGGAAAAAGCCAAGCCGCTCATCGCCGCCAGCTACGAAAAGAGCTAAAAACCATGATTGAGGAACGGCCGTCCCAGTTAGCTGAAGTTGCTGATTTTTTTAGCCGATATCGGGCTGTTCAGGCGCAGGCGGTCGGGCAAAAAGCGGCTGATTTTGCGTCTCGTTTTGCCCGGTTCAAAACCAGCTTCCAGCAGGTAAAAGGAGCCGCCCAAAAACAAGCCAGAGAGGAAGCGCCTTCCTTCAACCTGTTCACCGTTCTGGGCGTCTCACATTATGAAGTCCGCACCCACTCAGCTTTTCTGGCCTCTCTGCTGGATCCGGCCGCCAGTCACGGGCAGCAGTATGCCTTTTTAACCAGTTTCCTGAACGTCTGCCAAAAACGGGATCCAACCTTCCCGCTGCCCAAGGGTGAACTTACCCGCTATGCCTGGCACGTCCAGCGCGAGCGCAGCACCGTCCGCTTTGGCCGGTTAGACATCGTTTTGTCCTGCTCGGATCTCGGCTATCTCTGCGTCATCGAGAATAAGGTAGGCGCGGGCGAGCAGTACGAACAGCTATCTCGCTACAGCCAATGGCTGGACACCCAAGAGGAAGCTTTCACCGACAGGGCGCTGATTTTTCTCACACCCAGAGGGCATGAATCGATCACCAGCGGTGACTATCGGTATTTCCCGCTGTCCTATTACGACGATATTGCCCCCTGGCTGGCAGGCATTCTGCCTACCGTTGCGGCCCAAAACTTGAGACATGCCCTCGCCCAATATTTGCAGCTTTGGCAAGCGAAAGGAGCTTTCTTCATGACCAGCGAAGACCCGATTCTTAACTTTTTAGCGGAACCAGGCAATCTGGAGTTGGCGTTTGAAATATCTGAGGCGTTAAACCGGCTGGTCATTGAGATGCACGGCGCGTTTTGGCCCGCAGTGAGTGAGGCATTGGCCGAAAAGCTGGAAGGTTCACCCGAGTATAGCGCGTATTGGTCCGTAGATCCGCCCACCAATGCGTCGCAATATTTTGAAAGCTGGATGAGTTGTGATCTAGTGCCGCAAGGGATAGAGGGGAGGGGGAAACGGCCGTATGCCTCTATCATTCTTCAGCAATCCACGGCACGGAGCAATTACTGGCTGCAGTATGGGGTTGTTTTAGCCATGAAGCCCAAGAACGAATACCATGTGGGTCCGCCGCTAAAGCTATTAGAAGAAAAACTAAACACAATTGGGCTTAGCGCTAACCCACCATGGTGGATAGGCGTGCGCCAACTGCCGTATTATGCGCGTTTGAAAGAATTTACCAGCAGAATGGCCACAGACCGCCAGCAGTTCATGGCAGAATTGGTGGGCAACCTGTGGCAGATTTTAGAAACCTGCCACGATGAGATTGTTGCCTACAATCAATTTGTTGCCGAAAACAAAGCCTATGAGGCACAGTAGGGATACCTCCACCCAGCGAGAACAAAAATGGCTTCACAACACGCCTACCTGGAAGAAATCAGCTCTCAAATTCCCGCCTTGCAGCTCCTGGTCAACATGGGCTGGCATTACCTCACCCCCGCTGAAGCGCTGGCCCTGCGCGGCGGCAAAGAGAAAAACGTCATCCTTACCGGCGTTTTAGAACCGTGGCTGCGCCAGCACAACCAGATCAATACCAAAGGCCAAACCGTCCCCTTCAGCGACGCCAATATCCACGAAGCAATCAACCGGTTGGTCAACGAACCGTTCCAAAGCCTGCGCCTGACCAACGAAAAGCAGTACGAACTGCTCACCCTGGGCACCAGCCTCAGCCAGACCATTAACGGCGACCGCAAAAGCTACAGCCTGCACTACATCGACTGGCAAAACCCGGCTCACAACGTCTACCACGTTAGTGACGAATTTGTCGTGGAGAAGCGGGGCAGCCACAGCACCCGCCGCCCAGACATTGTCTGCTTTGTCAACGGCATTCCCCTGGTCATTATTGAATGCAAACGAGCCGACAAAGATCACCACGGCGAAAAGGCGGTGGCCCTGGGCATTGAGCAGCACCTCACCTACCAGAGTGAAGACGACATTCCCCATCTTTACCTCACCTCCCAACTGCTCCTGGCCATCAGCCCCAGCGACGCGCTCTACGCCACGACCGCCACGCCCAAAAAGTTTTGGTCACTCTGGCGCGAGGAAGAAGCGCAGGCAGGCGATCTCGAAGATAGGGTTACTGGCCTCATTAACGCGCCGCTGCCTGCCGACATCTGGCAGCGCATCCTCAGTGCCCGCCCGTACGGCCACCTCATCCGCCAGCATTTTGCCGAACTCGGTCCGCGCCTGCCCAACGAGCAGGATCGCACCCTGTACGCCCTGCTGCGTCCCAAACGGCTGTTGGAACTGGCCTACCAGTTCATAGTCTACGATGGCGGCCACAAAAAGATTGCCCGCTACCAGCAATATTTTGCCATCCAGGCGACCATCAACCGGGTGGCTCACCGCAACGCCCAGGGCACACGCACCGGCGGTGTCATCTGGCACACCACCGGCAGTGGCAAATCCCTGACGATGGTGATGCTGGCCAAGGCGCTCAGCCTGCATCCCAACATTCAAAACCCGCGCGTCATCCTGGTGACGGACCGGGTAAACCTGGACAACCAGATTTACCGCACGTTCTTCGCCTGCGGCAAGTCGGTGGCCCAGGCCACCAGCGGCAAACACCTGGTACGGCTGGTCACCGGTCGGCTCAAAAAAGGGGAAACACGCGCCGACATTGTCACCACCATCATCAACAAGTTTGAGGAGGCAGCGCGGCAAAAAACGCGAGACGAAAACATCAATATTTTTGTGTTGGTAGACGAGAGTCATCGCAGCCAATATGGCTCGCTTAATGCCAAGATGCAGAAGGTGTTCCCCAACGCCTGCTTCATCGGTTTCACCGGCACGCCGCTGACCAAACAGGAGAAATCGACGGCCGAAAAGTTTGGCGCGTTTATTCACAAGTACCCGATGCGAACGGCCGTAGCGGACGGCGCTGTCGTACCCCTGCTGTACGAAGGGCGCATTGTGGAGCAAGACGTAGACAAACAGCAGCTGGAACGCTGGTTTGAGCGCACCACTCGCCACCTTGCCCCGGAGCAAAAGGCGGACCTCAAACGCAAAATGAGCCGCAGCGATGCCGTCAATGCCACCGAACAGCGTATCAAAGAGATCGCTTACAATATCGCCACCCATTACGAAATGAACTGGCGCGGGCAAGGCTTAAAGGCACAGCTGGCCACCGCCTCCAAAGAGCTTGGGCTAAAATACCTGGGGTACCTGCGCGAATACGGTATCGAAGCGGAACTGGCCATCTCCCCGCCAGACAGCCGCGAAGGCAGCACCGAAGTGGATGCGCTGGACGTACCGGCCGTACAAAACTTCTGGAAGCAAATGATGAACCGCTTCGGTACCGAGGATCGGTACAACCAGGCGCTGCTGGATTCCTTTGGTAGCTCAGACGGCATCGAAATTCTTATCGTGGTAGACAAGCTGCTAACCGGCTTCGACGAACCCCGCAACACCGTCCTCTACATCGACAAGCCGCTCAAAGAGCACACCTTGCTCCAGGCGATTGCCCGCGTCAACCGCCTGTTTGAGGGCAAAGAGTTCGGCTACATCATCGACTATCGCGGCGTGCTGGGTCAGCTCAACGAGGCAATGGATTTGTACGACGCCCTGGCCGAATTCGATCCTGAAGACGTTAAAGATACCTTCAATGACGTCAGCGAGGAAATTGCCAAACTGCCCCAGCGCCACTCAGATTTGTGGGCCATCTTTGCCTCCGTGGCCAACAAAAAAGATATCGAGGCGATGGGGCGCTTCTTGGGACCAGAAGATAAGCGCCAGACCTTCTACGAGGCGCTGACGGCCTTCGCCGGAACGCTGCGGGTTGCCTTGGGCGCGGTCACTTTTTACGAAGAGACGCCTGAAGTGCGTATCGAGCAGTACAAAAACGACCTCAAATTTTTCCACCAGCTGCGACAGGCGGTGAAAATGCGCTATGCTGAAGCAATCGACTATCGTGATTACGAGCAAAAAGTGCGCAAGCTAATGGACGAACACGTCAAAGCGACCGGCACGACAGCAATTACCAAACTGGTTAACATCTTCGATGTGGAAAAGTTTGACCAGGAAGTGGCCCGTCTGCAGACGCCCGCCGCCCGCGCCGACACCATTCTGAGCCACATGACCCGCACCATCACCGAAAAGATGGACGAAGACCCGGCTCTCTACCGCAAATTCTCGGAAATGGTGGCTGAAACGATTGAAGCGTACCGGCAGGGACGCATTGATGAACTGGAATATTATCGGCGGGCTGAAAGCCACAAAGAGGCGTTCCGCCAGGGGCAGCCAGGGAACGGCCAGCCCACACAACTTTACAATTATCGCGATGCAGCTGCCTACTACCGTGTGCTGCAAGAGCCGCTGGCTGCCTACAACGTCAGCGATGATCAGATTGCCAATATGGCCATCCAGCAAGAAAAGATTATTGAGGCGCACAAGATTACCGATTGGCACAACAATCTGGATGTGCAAAACCAAATCAAGCGGGAATTGGACGACGCCTTTTACGAACTTGAGCAAAAAACGGGATCCTTGATTGAGATGGCCGAGCTGGAACAGATCATTGCTCAACTGCTGGAAGTGGCCAAAGCGCGGGACCGGGCCAAATGAGCCAACAGCATCAACTGCAATTTGGGGATACCCTCATTGAGTACGAGGTGACGTTTGCCACTCGCAAAACGCTGGCGATCAACGTACATCCTGATTTAAGCGTCACGGTTGTAGCCCCTCAATCGGCCACACCTGCGGCGATTGAAGCGAAAGTACGGCAACGCGCTCCCTGGATTTTGCGCCAGCAGCAAGAGCTAGAACTGTATCTGCCTCAAACTCCGCCGCGCCAATACGTCAGCGGCGAAACGCATCGCTACCTCGGGCGACAGTACCGGCTGAGAGTGCGCGAGGATGAAGCCCATTCAGTCAAGCTGACACGTGGCTTTCTTTCCGTGATGACGCCAGACAAAGCCAATGTAGCCCAGGTGCAATCCCAGGTTGAAGAATGGTATCGTATGCAAGCAAAGCGGGTGTTTCCCGAGCGGTTGGCGGCCATGCTACCTCGATTTGCCCGCTTTGTTTTGCCCGCCGAGCCACAGCTTGCCATTCGCAAAATGCAATCCCGCTGGGGCAGTTGTACAGAGGAAGGGATGATTACGCTCAACCTGAAGCTAATGCAGGTGCCGAAGGCGTTCATTGATTATGTGATTGTGCATGAGCTGTGTCACTTAATTGAGCACAATCACAGCACACGGTTTTACCAGTTGTTAGACCGGATGATGCCCGACTGGCGCGCGCGACGCGAGCGGTTGAATGGCTGTGAGGTAGGGTAGGTGGGAAACGGCCGTTGTGCCGCCTGGTTTTTACGGGAGCAAAGCCCGTCGCTCCCGCGATCTAAAAACAAAAAAGCCCTCGAATTTTCGAGAGCTTTTCCTTGCTACGGGAGCGACGGGGATCGAACCCGCGATCTCTGGCTTGACAGGCCAGCGTGTTAACCACTACACCACGCCCCCTTGTTGAGCGACCGAGATAATATCAAAACTTGGGTAAACTGTCAAAAAATTGGGGTCGATTGGAGGGATGAATTTGGTCAGGTCCCACGGCCGTTTCCCACCCCATTTCTTGCCCCAACCCACCGCCCTACGCTACCATTCCCCATGCGCGAAAACAAAACCAAATCCAAACTCCAACAAGGTCTCCCTGTCTACGGCGTGCTCTCCTCCAGCCCCGATCCCTATCTGGCGGAACTGGTTGGCCTGGTCGGCTTCGATTTCTACATGCTCGACGCCGAGCATGGCCCGCTGACCCCCGCCGATGCCGTCAACGTGACCCGCGCCTGCGACGCCGTGGACATCACCCCCCTGGCGCGGGTGGGACAGTTCGACATGAAGCTGGTGCTGCAATACCTCGACGCGGGCATCATGGGCATTATGATGCCGGGGCTGCGCACGGCCGTTCACCTCCAGCAGTTTGTCCACGGCTGTAAATACCCGCCGGAAGGCAATCGCGGTCTCGGACCAGGCCGCGCTGCCAACTACATGCTGGGCTCGCCCGCCGAACAGGCAGCCTACGTCGCAGCCGCCAACGAGCAGATTCTCATCCTGCCCCAGTTTGAGGAGATTGCCCTGCTGGAAATGCTGCCGGAGCTTACAGCCGTTCCCGGCATCGATGGCTTTGTCATTGGGCCGCGCGACCTGGCTTTAAGCATGGGTTACCCCGACAGCGCCAACCATCCCGACGTGCAGCAGCGTATCGACGACGCCATTCGCATCATTCAGGCGGCGGGGCTGTGGGTGGGCATTACCGCGGGCAGCCAGGCCGCCGCTCAACAGCAAATTGGCCGCGGCGCGCAAATCATTCTCACCACCGTGCCCGGACTCATCCAGGCAGGTGCGGCCCAGATGCTGCCGTCCACCAGGCAGAATGAACCAGGCAAACCGTCGCCAACTTAGATAAGACGCAAATAAGCGCGGAAAAAACAAGATTCAATCAAGTTCAATCCGCGTTCATCGGCGCTCGTCCGCGTCCTAATTCTTGTTACTAGTTGGGAGTGGTTGGTTCAGAAACTGAGGCAGGAGCTTCAAGCAATTGTTGAATTTTGTGCAAAACGGCTGTAACCGCCTGTTCTACCGGGGCTGATAACGTTTCCGTGTAGCCGAATTCTTGCCCGGTGACGGTGATGAGGTGGGCGGAAGGCATACGGCCGTACAGCTTCATGCCCATCGCCAGCAGCACCCCCGGATGCATTTGGTGGCTGGCTGCTGGGCCGTCTGTCGCTGGTTGGATAGGTGTCACGGCCATAGACCCTGGTTCCCCGCCGACGCTGGCATCCACAAAAATCACCTGGCTCGCCTGGCAAAAGTCGTCGATTAGTTCAGGCAGGAGCTGATGGGTGTGAACGGCCGTAACCCTCCACGCCGCCGCCACGCTCTCCAGCGCCTCCACCACCGCCCAGCCGACGCCATCATCCCCGCGCAGCGGATTGCCAATGCCAATAACAACCGTCTTTTGCGTCATATGTTGGTTAGAAAAGGGCGAGGCAGGTGGGTGGTGATTGTTTTGTTTGGCCAAGATCATTGCCACCTGCCTCGCCCCTACATTTCACCTTTCACCGATAACCGATAACCGTTTACCGATAACCGCTCACCGATAACCGCTCACCGATTACCCCCGTCGTACCTCATCCACCAACGCCCCATCCGGCCCGATCAGCTGCACGTCCATCGCCAGTTGGCCCATGGCGTGCGTAGAGCAGCTCAGGCACGGGTCGAAGGTGCGGATGACCGCCTCGACCCGGTTCAGCATTGGCTCTTCGATTTTGGTGGAGCGGATGAATTGGCGGGCTACTTGCAAAACGCCCTTGTTCATCGCCAGGTTGTTGTGCCCCGTGGCAATCACCAGGTTCACCCAGCGAATCAGGCCGTTTTCGTCGATTTTGTAGTGGTGCATCAGCGTGCCGCGCGGTGCTTCAGATGTGCCGATGCCCTCAAAGGCGTTGGGCTGAGCGTGCGCGCGCACGTGCTGGCTCAGGATGTCCGGATCGTTTAGGATTTGCTCGATTCGCTCCGTGCAGTACAAAATTTCGATCAGGCGGGCGTAATGGTACTGGAAGGAGCTCAGCACCGCGCCACGCTGCAGCATGCGGAACTCGGCCCATTCCTGGTCGGCCAGCGGTGTGCCACAGCGAGAGATGATGTTCATCCGCGCCAGCGGTCCTACACGGTAGATGCCGTCCGGGTAGCCCATCGGCTTGTAGTAGGGCGACTTCAGGTACGAGTCTGGCTCTACTGCCTCGCCGATGAAATCCATGTAGCGCGCCGGATCCAGCTGGTCGGCCACGATGTTGCCCACGGCATCTACAATGCGCAGCTTGCCGTCGTACAATGACAGCTCGCCGTTGGCGTCTACCAGCCCCATAAACAGGGTGGGGAAGTTGGCGAAGCTGCGGATTTCATCGTTGAAGGTGCCAAACACGTCTTTGTACCAGTCCAGGGTGCGCTGGATGCGCGCCAGGGCATCGGGGACCAGGGCCATGATGGCGTTGTGGTCTTCCTGGGTCAGCGGTGCGCTGACACCGCCGGGTACCACCCAGGCGGGATGGATTCGTTTGCCGCCCAGCAGCTCGATGATCGATTGGCCAAACTTGCGCAGGGCGATGCCGTCTTTGGCCAGGTCGGGGTGCTTTTGCATCACGCCGAAGATATTGCGTTCTACCGGGTCGGCGTCGAAGCCCATGACAAAGTCGGGCGAGGAAAGGTGGAAGAAGCTGAGCGCGTGAGACTGGATGATTTGGGCCAGGTTCATGATGCGGCGCAGGTTAGCGGCCGTTTCCGGAATTTGTACCGCCAGCAGCGCATCACCCGCCTTGGCTGAGGCCACCAGGTGGCTCACCGGGCAGATGCCACAAATGCGGGCAGTGAGAGAGGGCATCTCGTAAAACGGCCGTCCCTCCGTCATCTTCTCAAAACCGCGGAACTGGGTCACGTGGAACCGGGCGTCGGCTACCCGCCCCTTCTCATCCAGCTGAATTGTTATTTTGCTGTGCCCCTCAATACGGGTCACCGGGTCGATTGTGATTGTTTTACTCATCAGAAAGTTTCCTGTTTTAATTTTCACCCCCACCCTTACCCTCCCCCTGTCAGGGGGAGGGAACTTGGCTCCCTCTCCCTGTCAGGGAGAGGGCTGGGGTGAGGGTTTACGCACCAAACCGCGTCTTGCCTGTTAAATCCGGCTTACGCCCTGCCAGCAGCTCTGTCAACACGTAAAAAATCGTGTCGGCTGAGGGCGGACAGCCGGGGACAAACACATCCACCTTCACTATCTGGTGCACCGGCACCGACATCTTACGCAGCGGCGGGATGACCTGCACCGGGATGTGCTGGTTGGCGTCGGCATTTTCCAGGTAGGCGCGGTTGAGCAGCGCCTCTGGCTTAAACGGGTTGCGCATGCCGGGCACATTGGCCGTCACGGCACAGTCACCCAGCGAGACCAAAATTTTGGTATGGGCGCGCACCTTCTTGATCTTCTCGTAGTCGTCCTCGTTGCTCACCGCGCCTTCGATCAGGGTCACATCGACCATCTCGGGGAACTCTTTGTTGTCTACCAGCGGGCTGTACACCAGGTTGGCCAGCTCCGCCACGGTAATGAGCCGCTCGTCGATGTCTAGAAACGACATGTGACAGCCGGAACAGCCGTCCAGCCAGACGGTGGCCATGGTTGTTTTGCTCATTCTTCACCTCCATCGCGCCCTTCACGCATCAGGCGCAGGTAGGGCAGAAATTCATGTTTTTTGCGCATTTCGGCCACGGATGTGCCTTTTTCAAACAGCGCACCGGTGGGGCAGACCTGTACACACTTGCCGCAGCTGGTGCAGCTGAGCGAATCGCCCCAGGGCTGGTTCAGATCGGCCACGATGCGAGCTTCTGCACCGCGACCCATCACGTCCCAGGTGTGGGCGCCTTCCACTTCGTCGCAGACCCGCACGCAGCGGGTGCACAAAATGCAGCGGTTGTGGTCCAGGCCAAAGTAGGCGTGGCTGGCATCCACCGGCAGGTTGGGGTTGATGTAAGGCACCTGCACATGGGTCAGGCCCAGGTTGTACGCCTGGGTTTGCAGCTCGCAGCTGCCGTTTGAGACACACACCGCGCAGACGTGATTGCGCTCGGAAAAGAGCAGCTCAACAGTTTGTTTGCGATACGCCTTCAGCCGCTCGGAGTTGGTGGTGATTTCCATACCCTCGTCCGGGTAGGTCATGCAGGCGGGGTAGAGGCGGTTGGAGCCTTTAATCTCCACCATGCACAGGCGGCAGCCGCCGTAGGCGGACACACCTTCCAGGTAGCACAGGGTGGGGATGTGAATGTCGTGCTGGCGGGCCAGCTCCAGAATCGTTTCATCTTCGCGGGCGGCAATGTCTTGCCCGTTGATTTTGAAGGTTATGATGCGGGATCGTCTCATGATTGCACCTCGGGGGTGGAAACGGCCGTTTCCACAGCTAAGTCACCATCACGCAGCAGTTCCAGATACTCGTGCCGGAAGTAGTGCAGCGTGCTGTTCACCGGGTTGGGCGCCGTCTGGCCCAGACCGCACAGGCTCATCTCGCGCACCATCGTGCACAGATTCTCTAGCAGTTTGAGCTCGTAGCGCGTGCCTTCGCCGCGATAAATCTTGTCGAGCAGGTCGTACATCTGCACTGTGCCTACCCGGCAGGGCACACACTTGCCGCATGACTCGGTCTTGCAGAACTCCATGAAGTAGCGCGCCACATCCACCATGTTGGACGTCTCGTCCATCACAATCATGCCGCCCGAGCCCATGATGGAACCCAGCTTCACCAGCGATTCATAATCGACCGGCGTGTCAAAATAATCGGCCGGAATGCAGCCGCCGGATGGGCCGCCGGTTTGCACCGCTTTTACCTGGTGCCCGCCGGGGATGCCACCGCCAATCTCGAACACAATTTCCTTCAGCGGAATGCCCATCGGCACTTCAATCAGCCCCGTGTTAACGATGCTGCCCGCCAGGGCAAACACCTTGGTGCCCTTGCTTTTTTCTGTGCCGAGGCTGGCGTACCAGTCGCCGCCGTTGCGAATGATGGGCGCTACGTTGGCAAATGTTTCTACGTTGTTAATAAGGGTTGGTTCGCCCCACAGACCTAATTCGGCCGGATAGGGTGGACGCGGCCGGGGCTGGCCCCGCTTGCCCTCTACCGAGGCGATGAGCGCGGTCTCTTCACCGCAAACAAAAGCGCCCGCGCCCAGGCGGATGTCGATCTGGAAGTTGAAGGTGGTGCCGCAGATGCCGTCACCCAACACGCCCAGGCGGCGCGCCTGATTGATGGCTTTCTTCAGCCGGGCCACGGCCAGCGGATACTCGCCGCGCACGTAGATGTAGCCGCGCCGCGCCCCAATAGCGTAGCCAGCGAGGGTCATGCCTTCCAGCACGCGGTGCGGATCGCTTTCCAGTACGGAGCGGTCCATAAATGCGCCGGGGTCGCCCTCGTCGGCATTGCAGATGACGTATTTACGCAGCTTGGCGTCGGCTTTGGCCACGGTGGTCCATTTGAGGCCGGTGGGGTAGCCGCCGCCGCCGCGCCCGCGCAGGCCGCTGCGCAGCACTTCGTCAATCACGTCGTTGGGGGTCATTTCGGTAACGGCCGTTAATAGCGCACTATACCCCCCAGCCGCCACGTACTCCTCGATGCGCTCTGGGTCGATACGGCCGCTGTTTTCCAGCACGATCTTGGTTTGCCGCTGGAAAAACGGTACATCGGTGGGGCAGATGCGTTCTTTGAGCTGCTTGCCCTGGCTGATAGCTGCCACCAGCGCCGGGGCATCCTCTGGGGTGACGTTTTGGTACATCGTTTCGCCCAGCTTCTCATCTTTGTGGGTTGCGCTGACCAGCGGCCCGCGCGAACACAACCCCATGCAGCCCACACCCTTGGCCTGGCAGCCTTTGTGCTGGCCCGCTTCAATCTCGGCCTGCACCGCTTCCAACACTTTGTCACTTTGTGATGACAGGCAGCTGGCCGCCACACAGACCTGAATGGTATGGTCTACCTTGGCAGCTTCGGCTAACTCTTTCTGGGTAATTTGTTCAAATCGCTCATGCATCGTCTGACCACCTCCGTAGGGTCGCCAACGTTTTTTCCGGGTCCTGGTTGCCCAACACCTCGCCATCAAACACAGCGACGGGCGCCAGACCACAGGCGCCGACGCAGCGTGCTGTCATCAGTGAAACTTGCTCATCTTCCGTCGTCTCGCCGGGCTTTATGCCGTAGGTTTGTTCGATTTTTTCCAGCAGCCTGGGACCGCCTTTGATATAACAGGCCGTGCCTGTGCAAACCACGCAGCTGTGTTTGCCCGCCGGTTTCAGGCTAAACAGGTGATAAAACGTGGAAACGCCATACACCTGGCTCAACGGCACATGCAGGGAAGCGGCTACGTATTGCAGCGCCTCTTCATCCAAAAAGCCGAAGGATTCCTGTACCGTGTGCAGCGTCTCGATAAGGGCACTACGCCGGAATCCATTGCGGCGCATCGTGGCCTGGACAAAACGCCAACGTTTATCATCGGTTGGCGGTTCGATTTGCTTGGGATTTGCTAACATGCAATCTCCTTTTTTCGTTTTAAGCCACAGAGAACACAGAGAGGGGAGAGACGAGATTTTCTGCCTCTTTCCTGGGGGTGTTCTGCGGTAACAAAATTTAAGTTTCGATGTCTATGGACGTGAGTTGAAACTCCTGGCCAGACATAATTTGCACATGTATGCTGCCACAGTCTGGGCAAGCAGTTAACTCACCAGTCAGGTGATACTCCTGCTGGCAGTCCAGGCAGTGAAAGCGGGCCGGGGTGCGATGAAAGTGCAGTGCAGCACCCTGGCACAGGCTGCCCTGGCTGATGATGTCCCAGTAAAATTGAACGGAATCATCAACGATGGTAGAAAGTGCCCCAATTTGCAGGTGCAGATCCGTCACCTGACGGGCATCCGCCTCCCTGGCATGGCGCAGGGCAAGATTCAAGATTTGCTCTGTAACAGCTAATTCGTGCATATTGTTTGTTTCAACTAACGGATTCGCTTTACAGCGTTCCCCTACATGTTAACGAAGATAAATCCCCTGCCGATTGCGTTCTTTCTGGTTTATTTGTGATAAATGTCACAAAATAAAAAGTGAATGCTGATAATAGGCATAGCCAATCGTTTTTTTGCCGATGAGGGCGTTTAGGCTACACTGTTTTTGGAAGTCAACAACAATTTCCGCCGCTTTTTGCGCCAGAATATGCTGCGCGCGACGGCTTTTCGCGTAGGCATTTTGCGGGAACACCGTGTGCGATGTTCCGCTGCTGGAGCTGGCAGAAACGGCCGAACAGCGCGGCTGGCGCATTTTGCTAACTAAGACGCAACACGCAGCCCACCCGTAAACGGGCGGGCTAGTTATGAAAGCCCTCTGGGCTTCCACAACTAGCCAGGGGTTCAGCCCCTGGCGGTGGTTGGCGCCTACGAACCAATTAACAATTGTCATTCCCGTGCAGGCGGGAATCCATCCGTTGACCATATTCTGGATGCCTGCCTACGCGGGCATGACAGGCAAGGAACGATTATGAAAATTGCCGTTTTTAGTACCAAACCATATGACCGCAGCTACCTGGACGCTGCCAATGAAACCATCGGCCACGAGCTGGCTTACTTTGAAGCCAGGCTGGACAAAGACACCGTGCTGCTGGCGCAGGGCTTCCCCTGCGTGTGCGTCTTTGTCAACGACGTGGTGGACGCCCACGTGCTGCTGGAGCTAAAGGCAGGCGGCACCAGCCTGATCGCCCTGCGCTCGGCCGGGTTTAACCACGTGGATTTGAAGGCGGCGCGCCAGCTGGGTATCAGCGTGGTGCGCGTGCCTGCTTACTCGCCGCACGCCGTGGCCGAGCACACCGTGGCCCTGCTCATGGCGCTGAACCGCAAGACCCACCGCGCCTACAACCGGGTGCGCGAGGGCAACTTTTCGCTCGATGGCCTGCTGGGCTTTGATTTGTATGGGCTGACGGTGGGCATTGTGGGCACGGGGCAGATTGGCCAGGCAGCGGCGCGCATTTTCAACGGCTTTGGCTGCCAGCTGCTGGGCTACGATTTGTACCCCAACGAGGCCTGCCGCGAAATGGGCATGGAATACACAGAACTGGACGATCTGTTTCGCCGCGCGGACATCATCACCCTGCACGCGCCGCTGACGCCGGAAACGTACCACCTGATTGACAGCGACAGTATTGGCCTGATGAAGCGCGGCGTGACGATTTTGAACACCAGCCGCGGCGCGCTCATTGACGCCCAGGCGGTGCTGGCGGGTTTAAAGACGGGCAAAATCAGCCACCTGGGGCTGGACGTGTACGAGGAGGAGGGGGACCTCTTTTTTGAAGATTTGTCCAACCAGATTATTCAGGATGACGTCTTTGCCCGCCTGCTGACGATGCCCAACGTGCTCATCACCGGGCACCAGGGCTTTTTTACGGGCAAGGCGTTGGAAAACATCGCCCGCACGACGCTGGAAAACGTGAAGGAGTTTGAGGAGACAGGCAGTTCAGCGAATTTGGTGTCTTCGGAGAAGGTTCAGGGGTAGGGCAGGAGAATCGCATATTCCCTCATCGCCGGTGGCTGAAGCCAACCGGCTAGTTGTGGAAGCCCATGGGCTGCCCGTGGGGCTCTGCCCATTGGGCTTGAAAAAGCAGGCCCTTTTGGCCTTTCATAGGTAGCGGGGGCGTTTACGCCTCCGCGTACAGGGCAGACAAACCGAGTTTGTGATTACCGTTTAGACCTTTGTTTCCATTTTAGTTCATCAAATTGCGACTTCGAATTTTAGCATAGATTTGCCTTACCTAAATCTATACTCGCCAAGCCTCACGGCCGTTTTGTGACAATCTTCACATGTACTTCCCCGCCGATTTGGGTAGGATGACGAGTGTTTGGTGATCGGTGAACGGTAAACGGTGATCCGTTGTCGGTTTACCGTTTACCGAATACCGATTACGGATTACCGTTCACGGGGGAAATTATGACGCTTGAAATGTGGCTGGTGCTGGGCATCCTGGTAGCAGCAATTGTTTTATTTATTACCGAATGGCTGCGCGTAGACGTGGTGGCCGTGGGCGTGCTGCTGGCGCTGATGATTTCCGGCGTGCTGACCACGGGGGAGGCGCTGGCGGGGTTTTCGAGTACGGCCGTCATCACCATCGCTTCCCTCTTTGTGGTGGGTGGGGCGGTGCTGCACACCGGGCTGGCGGGGGCGATTGGCCGCCGCATCCTCACCATTGCCGGGGACAGCGAGTGGCGGCTGGTGCTGGTCATCATGGTGGCCGTGACGCTGCTGTCTGGTTTCATGAGCGATACGGGCACGGTGGCCGTGCTGCTGCCCGCCATCATCAGCCTGTCGATCAACACCAAGATCAGCCCGGCCAAGCTGCTGATTCCGCTGGCCTATGGCTCGCTGCTGGGCGGGGCGATGACCCTCATCGGCACGCCGCCCAACATCATTGTCAGTGACGTGCTGCGCGACGCGGGCTACGAGCCGTTTTTCTTTTTCAGTTACACGCCGATGGGGCTGGTGCTGGCGGCGATTGGCATCGCTTTCATGATTTTTGTGGGGCGGCGCATCCTGCCGGACCGCAAGGTGCTGGTGGAAAAACAGGTCGTGGCTACGCCCAAAGAGCTGGTGGACGCTTACCGCCTGCCGGAAAATTTGCTGCGCCTGCGGGTACGGCGCGGCTCGGGGCTGGTCGGGCGGACGGTGTTTGAGTCCTGCCTGCGTGAGCAGTTTGGCGTGACGGTGTTGAGGATTATGCGCCCGCCCAATCTGCTGGACATTGCCGATGGGGGCCAGATTCACACCGAACTCAACGATACGCCCATCGTGCCGGACAAAGACGTGACCATCGAGCGCAACGATGTGCTGGTGGTGCAGGGGGAGGTAACGGCCGTTAACCAATCTGCCATCCACTGGAACCTGGCCGTGCAGCCCGCCAAACCCAAAGACGCCAAGGCGCTGCTGAGCCGCGAGGTGGGCGTGGCCGAACTGTTGCTGCCGCCGCGCTCCAGCCTGCTGGGCAAAACGCTTGCCGAAGTGCGCTTTGGCACCACTTACCGCCTCACCGTCCTGGCTATCAGCCGACCGGATGATGGCCACAACCTGGACCTCAAGCGTACGCGCCTGCAATTTGGCGATACGCTGGTGGTGCAGGGCCGCTGGGGCGACATCTCCCGCCTGCGCGACTTCCGGCGCGACTTTGTGGTGATGGGCGAACCGGAGTCTGAGATTAATCGGCCGCCGCGCAGCAAGGCACGCTGGGCCGCGGCCATCATGCTGGCGATGCTGGCGCTGATGGTGGGTGAATTTGTGCCGCTGGTGGTCGCGTCGCTGGCGGGCGCGCTGCTGGTGGTGCTCACCGGCTGCCTGACGATGGACAAAGCCTACGACGCCATCGACTGGAAGAGCATCGTGCTGATTGCCGGGATGCTGCCCATGGCCACCGCGCTGGAAAAGGTGGGCCTGGTGCATCTGATTGCCAACGGGTTTGTGGACACGCTGGGTGGGCGGGGGCCGCTGGCGGTGATGGTAGGGCTGTTTTTGCTCACGTCGCTGTTTACCCAGGTGTTGTCCAACACGGCCACCACGGTACTGGTGGCGCCGATTGGCCTGGCAGCGGCGCAGACGTTGGGCATCCAGCCGCACGCGTTTCTAATGGCCGTGGCCATTGCCGCGTCGATGGCCTTTGCCTCGCCGGTGGCCTCGCCGACCAACACGCTGGTGATGGGCGCGGGCAGCTACCGCTTTAGCGACTACGTGAAGGTGGGTGTGCCGCTGGTGTTCCTGATGCTGGCGGCGGTGGCGCTGCTGTTGCCGGTGATCTTTCCTTTCTGAAGATGAAGGGGTGAATGGGTGAGCGGGTGAAGGGGTGAAATATTTTGTCACCCCTTCACCCCTTCACCTTGTCACCCCTTCATTAGATTTGCAGGATAAGCCCTTCGTTGGGGGCGAGGGTGAACTGAGGTAGGGTGACGCTGCCGCGGCGCTGCATGTGGGTGGCCAGGGTGATGGGGGCTTTTTCGCCATAGCCTGTGATGCTGACCTCTTGTGGTTCTCCCGTGAAGTTGAGCACAATCATAAACGTACGGCCGCTTGCCGAGCGCACATAAGCCAACACGTCGTTGTTGTCATGGTCGACGGCCGTATAGTGCCCCACGTTTAAAGCCGGTTCGCTGCGGCGCAGGGCTGTCAGCGCGCGGTAGAAGCTGAGCATCGAGGTGGGATCGTCGTCTTGCGCGGACACGTTACGATTGGTGTAGTTCTCGGCGACGGGCAGCCAGGGTACGGCCGTTTCGGCCGTAAAACCAGCATGGGCGGAATCGTCCCACTGCATCGGCGTGCGCTCCGGGTCGCGGCCAATGATGTGGGCAATTTCTGGCTGGTTTACGGCGGGTGGATCCTGGATGTATTCGGGGGGGATACGGCCGTCTTCCATGCCAATCTCTTCGCCGTAGTAGCTGGTGGGCGTGCCGCGCAGCGTCAGCAGCAGCATGTTGGCCACACGAGCCTGGGCCAACCCCACACGCGTGGCGATGCGGTGCTGGTCGTGGTTGCCCAGCACCCAGTTGGGCCAGGCGCCCTCCGGCAGGGCGTCTTCGTAGCTGTCTACCAGCTGGCGGATAGTCTGCGCCCGCCATTTGGCTTGGATGAGGTGGAAGTTAAACGGCAGGTGGCATTCGTCCAACTCTTCCCCATAGTAGGTCATCAGCTGGTCATACGGCAGGTAGATTTCGCCCACCATCATGCGCTCGTCGTACTCGTCCAGCACGGTGCGCATCTGGCGGATGAGGTCGTGCACTTCCGGCAGATTTTGGGTGTAGATGTGGTTGAGACTTTGGTAAGGCTCCACGCCGTTCCAATCTGGGTTCGGCGGTTCATCGCGCAGGGCGGCGTCTTTCATCATCAGCCAGATCACGTCCACACGAAAGCCATCGACGCCTTTGTCCAGCCAGAAGCGCATCACGTCCAGCATGGCGGGCAGCACGTCGGGATGGCGGTAGTTCAGTTCGGGCTGCTGGGTGACAAACTGGTGCAGGTAATACTGCCCGGTTTTGTCGTCGAAGGTCCAGGCAGGGCCGCCAAAAAAGCTGAGCCAGTTGTTGGGCGGGCCGCCGTCCGGGGCCGGATCGCGCCAGATGTACCAATCGCGTTTGGGATTGTCGCGGCTGCTGCGGCTTTCCTGGAACCAGGCGTGTTCGTCGGAGGTGTGGTTGGGCACCAGGTCGATGATGAGCTTGAGGCCGCGGGCGTGTGTGTCGGCCAGCAGGGCGTCGAAGTCGGCCATCGTGCCAAAGAGCGGGTTGATGTCCACGTAGTCGGCCACGTCGTAGCCAAAGTCGTGCATAGGCGAGGGGTAGATCGGCGAGAGCCAGATGGCGTCGATGTTGAGACTTTGCAGGTAATCCAGCCGCTGGCGGATGCCGGGCAGGTCACCGATGCCATCGTTGTTGCTGTCCTGGTAGGAGCGGGGGTAAATCTGGTAAATGATGCCTTTTTGCCACCAGAGGGGATTTGTCTTCATGTGCTTTCTCCAATTCTTGTTGCGTTTTTCGCAGATAAAGCTTGCTCGACTTTTGCGGATTTTTAACCCATCACAGGTTGTGTCATTTAATCACTCGAATGGATTCCCGCCATCGTGGGAATGACCATCAAAAATGCAAACCCAACAAAGGCGGATGATAGGGGAAATTGGGGGAATGTACAATGAGGAACGGCCGTTTTCTATCCTTGTTATATTGCCTCAAACCGCGAACCTGCCTATACTGACTTTATCTAACAAGTTTGAATGGGTCGGCAACGGCCGTTCGCCAATTTTGCAATCCCGCTACCCAAAACATAATCTGCATCGTCGTGCAAAATGATCGTTACAGCCGAGATATTCCGGGCTGGGCGGCGGTGCTTTGAGTTTCGTCAAGAGGTGCGACGCACTTACCCTTAACGAAAGGAGTTATTTTGGATTCAACAGATTTTCGATTATTTGCCACAGATTTAGATGGAACGTTGTTGGGCGATGCCGCCGCCGCCGCCCAGTTTAAGCGAATTTGGGAAGCAGAGCCGGAGGAAAAACGGCCGATCCTCTGTTACAACTCCGGGCGGCTGCTGGAGGACGTGCAGGCGCAGATTGCCAACGGGCTGCTGCCCTGGCCGGATTACATCATCAGCGGGGTGGGAACGGCCGTGTACGACGTAGCCAAAGGCGACCTGCTCAAGCAGTTTACCGAGGTTCTGGAAGAGGGATGGGACCGCGAAACTGTGGAGAAAGTGCTGCACGACATTGACCTTCCCCTGGAAAAACAACCCAAACATTTTCAAAATGCTTACAAGTCTAGCTGGTTCCTGGATGATGCCACCCAGGAGCAGCTGGACAGTCTGCAGGCGGCCCTCGAAGAAACCGGGGTGGAGATGCACATGGTGTACTCCAGCAGCCGCCACCTGGACATCCTGCCTAAGTGGGCCAACAAGGGCAATGCGCTGCGCTGGCTGCTCCAGCACTTGCAGATTCCCCTCGACGCCGTGCTGGTGGCCGGGGACAGCGGCAACGACAGCGCCATGTTCCGCCTGAAGGGCGTACGCGGCATCATTCCGGGCAATGCTCAGCCGGAGCTGCTGGCCCAGGCAGATGGTATGCCGCTGTACGTTGGCCCGCCCAGCGAGGTGTGCGCCCACGCGGTGCTGGCCGGTCTGCGGCATTTTGGCGTGTTGGCGGCAGCAGATGGGGAGGGGGAACGGCCGTCTGACCAACACGAGCTGTACCAAACCATCCGTACAGGGGGCGGCGAGACGGTCGAACACCTGTCGGAGGAGCAAATGGCCTTCATTCGCCAGGGCTACCACAAGGCCATCGAGGCCATCAAGCGCAACGTCACGCCGCTGGGCTTTTCCGCCTGCTCCCTGGAAGACAATGAAGTCATCGGCACCGACGAAAATTACCGCAGCGTCTGGGCCCGGGACGGCGCGCTCACCATTGTGGGATCACTACCGCTGACCAACCAGGACGAGGCGATTCACCAGTGCCAGCGCCAGACGCTGGCCACGCTGCTGGAGCACATTTCGCCCAACGGCCAGGTGCCCGCTAACGTGCGCATCGACGATGAGCGCCCCGATTATTCCGGCGTGGGCGGCATCGCCTCGGTAGATAGCGGCCTCTGGTTGATTATTGCCTTTTACGCCTACGTGTCGCACACGCGCGATCACAACTTTTTGCGGCAGTACATCGGCCCGCTGCAGGCGGTCATCGATTGGCTGAGTGCTCACGACAGCAACAACGACGCCCTGCTGGAAATCCCCGAAGCGGGTGATTGGACGGACTTGTTTGGCCGCAGCTACAACGTTTTGTACGATGAAGTGCTGTGGTACCGCTGCAACGTGTGTTTCGGCCGTTTGCTGCAAATGCTGGGTGATGAGCAGCGGGCGGGTGACTATTACCGCTGGGCGCGGGTGATCAAGCGAGAAATTCGCCTCAACTTCTGGCCCACCACCGAGCATGATACCAACCATCCCGTTTCGTTTGCCGAGCAGCAGTATTCTTTAGGTGATGCCCGCTACCTGATTGCCCAGGTGACCCCCTTCGACTTCAGCTGGCGCTGCGACACGCTGGGCAACCTGCTGGCCTTTTTGTACGATGTGGTTGATGCCAAACAGGCCAGCCAGACGTTTCGCTTCATGTGGGGGGTGGGCGTCAACGAGCCATTTCCTGTAGTGAACCTGTATCCAGCCGTGATGGCGGGCGACAAAGATTGGCGGCCGTATTACACCGTCAACCTGCTCAACCTGCCGCATCATTACCACAACGGCGGCATCTGGCCGTTTGTGGGCGGGCACTGGGTGCGCTTTATCAACAAGCTAGGCCTGCGCGATATGGCGCTGCAAGAACTGTACCGGCTGGCGGAGTTAAACAAGTTAGGCGTTCACCAGGAATGGGAATTTAATGAATGGGCACACGGCCGTACCGGCCGTCCCATGGGCAAAGCGTTTCAGGCCTGGTCGGCTTCTGAATTTATTCACGCCTGTCACGCGCTGCACGTGGTTGCCTAGAAAAAGGGGCTTGAGGGCTGTGTGGGTTTTGCGTGAAATGTGAAACGTGATGCGTGAAAAATTCACGTTTTACGTTTCACGCGCTATCTTCCCCTGGAGTTTCTAAAAGGCCCCCAAAAGGAGAAACAATTAATGGATATGTTCGAACAGTCGATGAACAACATTTTAATGATCTCACTGCATGGCTACGTGTCGGCTGAACCAGAACTGGGCAAGCCAGATACGGGCGGGCAGGTGGTCTACGTACTGGAGCTGGCCAAGCGCTTCAGCCGCCTGGGCCGTCGGGTCGATTTGGTGACGCGGCGGTTTGAAGACCAGCCAGAATATGACGACATCAACGAGAATTTACGCGTCTGGCGCATTCCGTTTGGCGGGTCTGAGTTTATTCGCAAGGAAGATATGCACGACCATATTGGCGATTTTGTGACAAATTTGCTCTCGGCGATTCGACTGCGCAGCGTGCGCTACGATGTGATCTACTCGCACTACTGGGATGCTGGCTGGGCCGGGCAAAAGATCGCCGAAGAGCTGGAGGTGCTGCACGTGCACACGCCGCACTCGCTGGGCTCGTGGAAGCAGCAAAACATGAGCACTCACCTGAGTGAGGCGGAAATGGAAACAACCTATCGCTTTAAGGAGCGAATTCGCAAGGAGTTTCTGGTGTACCAGATGTGTGACCACGTCATTGCCACCACGGAACCACAGGCGGAGCTGCTGAAGCGAGAGTACGATCTGCTCAGCCAGCGCATGACGGTCGTGCCGCCGGGCATGGATGAAAGGCGCTTTTCTCCCTTCCGCCAGGCGGAGATCAAAGATCTGCAAAAGAAATACGATCTGCGGGCACACGATGTGCTGACGCTGGGGCGGATGGCGCACAACAAGGGGTACGATTTGCTGATCCGTGCCCTGCCCACACTGTTTGAGCTGGTGCCGGGGGCGCGGCTGATTGCGGCCGTTGGCGGTGAAGATTCGGCGCAGGATGATGCAGGGGTGGCCACGCTGAAGGAGCTGGCCGACGAGCTGGGTATCAGCGACCGCATCAAGTGGATCCAGTTTATTGAAGAGGCGGACCTGCCGGACTATTACCGGGCAGCGGCCGTTTTTTCCATGTCGTCGCGTTATGAGCCGTTTGGCATGGTGGCCATCGAGGCCATGAGCTGTGGCACCCCCACGGTCATCACCGTGCACGGCGGTTTGTACGAGCTGATTGATTACGGCAAACATGCGCTGTACGCGGATCCAAATCGGCCGTTGGAGTACGGCACAATGCTGGCCGTGCCTATGCTGTACCCGGACCTGGCCCACCAGCTTTCCGTGGAAGGAGCCCGTTTTGCCCGGCGCAACTTCGGCTGGACGGGCATCGCCAAGCAGATTTTGACCATCTTTAATGCCGTTACCCAGGAAGCGGCCAGCAACGTGCTGCGTTCGTGAGCAACTGTCTGGTACAGATTGGGCCAATCTCAGTGATAAGCAATTTCTACCGCTGCGGCGCGTCCTGCCGGTACAATTGAGCCATCTTCAAATGAGGTGGCAACAAGATGCGTAATTGGTGGATCTGGCTGGTGATGGTTGGTCTGGTGGCATTGGCAGCGGCCTGTGGGGGGCAGCCCAGCAGCAACGTGACGGAATGTGATTTTGGCGGGCAAACGGCCGTTACCCTCAACATCCTCGATGAAAAAGGGCTGCCCCAGCGGCTGGTCCGCGTGCAATACCGGCTGGGCGACGGCTCCTGGGAAGCACTGCCGGAAAGCGTCAACGAGCAGGCTGTGTTTCAGGAAGGTCCCGGCACCTACCAGATCCGCCTGGAAAAATCGGGCTATGGCAGTGAAGAGGTTTCCGTGGTGGTCACGGAAGCCGAGGACGGCAGCTGCCGGGTGACGACACAAACCGTCGCCGTGGCCATGTCGCCGCTTGAATGTCCGGCTGCGGAACCAACCGTTCTGGAGATTGCGGTAGAGTCGCAGGGTGAGGCGGTGGTGGTAACGGCCGTTACTCCCAACGGCCGTCAGGAACTCACCTGTGCTCAGGGCGGTGCTTGCCAGCAGTTCCAGCTGCCGCTACCCCGCCCAGGCAGCTACACGGTCGAGGTGACCGGGCTGGCCGGGGTGGGGCCAATGACCGTCGAGGACGGCCTCATCACCTACCCGCTGCGCCCCAGCCAGGTGATGCTGCGCCAGGTAAATGTGGAACAAACCCTGAGCCTATCCGGCGCGGACAGTGTACGCCTTGAGCTGGCGGTGACGGCCGATGAAGTTGGCTGCCCGCTGGCCGACTTGCGCAGCCTCACCGCCCAGCCGGAACCGGATATTGCCAGCGGCGAGCCGTTCCCTGAACTCGGCGTGTCGCAGGTCAACAATCTGCTGATCACCGATTTGAGTGCGTCGCAATGTACGGCCGTTCCCCAACCCTACCCCGTCATCTATGAAGCCAGCCTGCCCGGCGGGACCCCCGTGGACGAGGTGAGCGTGTTTGCTTTTGCGGAGGGCGAGTGGCAGGTAGCAGAATGTGGGGCGGAGGACGGGCGGTTTCTGTGTACGGCCGTACTGCCCAATCCCCTCGTTGGCCAGCCGTATGCTTACAAAATTGTGGCCGCCGGGGAAGAAATGGTGGGCACGAGCCTCCCCTTTGACACCGTCTGCCTGGTTTTTGATTAAGCAAATGTCTAGCTTTTTTGGTACTTAAGTCCGGCTGAAAATATTGGCGGAACCTTGTACGCTGCTTACACTTGAAGACAGTTTCCCGATTGTGTGCCATGTGCGCGGAGTATCAACATGGCCAAAAGAAGAATATTACAGGCAGCATAAGCTGGTGCACAAGCCATTTATCCAGGCAGAAACCCGTGAAGAAGGTTGCAAAAGCCAAAAACACTTTGAAACAAATTAAGCGCTAAATTGACTTTTGCTTACTCTGCCCCAAGCCAAATTTATCCGAATAATTGAATCCTTCGTAGTTCGTGCAGTTTTGCGTAGGGCTGTGGTGCTGGCTTGAGCTGCCAAAAGCATTGCTGAAAGAGCAAAAGGAGCAGATAGCATGGGTTCAACAAACCGGCGAGATTTTTTCCGCCAACTACTCAATCCGCCCGAACAACTGGCCCCTCAAGGTGGCGTCGCCATACGTAACAGCAGCCTCACGGCCGAACAAGAAGCCTCGCGCTTTTTGGCCCAGGCCACGCTGGGCGCCGATCTGGCCCTTATCCAGCAGGTCGCGACCATGGGCATTGAGGCGTGGATTGATGACCAGTTCACTATCCCGCAGAGCCAGCTGTTGGACTATTTATACGCGGAGCTGTATGACGAGGCGGACATCGGCGAGGAAAGTCCGTGGCGTGAGTTGTTTCGATACGCCCTGTGGCAAACCACGCTTTACGGCGACGACCTGCTGCGGCAGCGCGTGGCCCTGGCGCTGAGCGAGATTTTCGTCATTTCCACGGAGACCGATGCCATTTACGGCGTGGCCAACGGCGCGGCGGACTGGTACGACATGCTGCTGCGCAATGCCTTTGGCAATTTCCGCGATTTGCTGCAAGACGTGACGCTGCATCCGCTGATGGGCAGCTTCCTGAGCCATGCGGGCAACCGCAAAACCGATTTGTCACAGAATCGCTTCCCCGATGAGAACTACGCCCGCGAAATCATGCAGCTGTTCACCATCGGTCTCTTTTTGCTCAATGACGATGGCTCGTTCATTTTGGACGGCAACAACGAGCCGATTCCCACTTACGACAACAGCCACATCACCGAATTTGCCAAGGTTTTCACCGGCTTGCAGTACGACTTTGACGGCGATCCGCACGTCTGGTGGACGCCGGATTTTAACAGCGGCTGGTTGAACCCGTATACGGCCGTACGCCCCATGAAAATGTGGGATTCCGAACACGAACCCGGCAGCAAGACGCTGCTCAACGGCTACGTGGTGCCAAATGGGCAGACCGGCATGGCAGACCTGAACGATGCCCTGGACCACCTGTTTAACCATGCCAACGTCGGCCCGTTTATTGGCAAGCAGCTCATCCAGCGGTTAGTGAAGTCGAATCCTTCTCCGGGGTATGTGGGGCGGGTAACGGCCGCTTTCAACAACAACGGTTCCGGCGTGCGCGGCGATATGCAGGCCGTCATCAAGGCCATCTTGCTGGACGATGAAGCGCGCAATCCCGTGCACATTACCGACCCGACGCACGGCAAGCTGCGCGAGCCGTTTTTCCGCTTTACGCAGCTGGTGCGCGCCTTCCATTACACCAACCCGCAGGGCAAATTCTGGGACTCCGGCTGGGGTGTGGAAAACGATTTGCGGCAGTACATGTTTAACGCGCCCAGCGTCTTCAACTTTTTCTCGCCTGGCTACCGCCCGCCCGGTGCATTGAGCAACAACGGGCTGACCGGGCCGGAATTCCAGCTGCTCAACAGCTACACCGCCATTTCTACCATCAACTTCTGGTATTCGCGGCTGTGGTGGGGTTACGTTATCGACTTGCCCGATGAGACTACGGAAATCAAGGGCCAGACCTATGACCTAGACCAGCCCCAGCCGGATTTAAGCTACGAGGTGACGCTGGTCAGCAGCATTGACTCGCTGTTGGATCACCTGGACCTGGTACTGACCTCCGGTACGATGTCGGCCGAAATGCGGGCGATTATTGAAACGGCCGTTACTGGCTACAACGACGACGACTGGGTGAGCGACGAAGACGTGGTGCGCTTTGCCATCTTTTTATTCATGACTTGTCCGGAATATGCTGTCCAGGTCTAAAAGTAATTGGGTAATTAAGCAATTGAGTAATTACCCAATTACTCAATTACCTCCTTAATTTACCTGCAACTGGAGAAATTTCATGCCATTCAAAATGAACCGACGACAATTCCTGGGCACGGCCAGCTGTGCGGCCGTAGGCTCCGCTTCCCTTTTTTCCACCCTGATGAACCTGCGCATGGCCAATACGGCCGCTGCGCAAAACCTGCCCATCTCCCCCCTGTCTGCCAACGCCCTGGCGGGCGGCAGCGACTACAAGGCGCTGGTTTGCGTCTTCCTGGCGGGCGGCAACGACTCGTTTAACATGCTGGTGCCGCGTGGCAATACCGAGTACAGCGAATACGCCACCATCCGGGCAGACCTGGCCCTGCCGCAGGGCGATCTGATTCCGCTGAACGCGCTGGAGACAGATGGCCGTACCTACGGCATTCATCCCGCCATGCCCGAAGTGGCCCAACTGTTCAATGCCGGTCAGCTGGCCTTTGTGGCCAACGTGGGCACTCTAGTGGAGCCAACCACGCTGGCGGGCATCGAATCTGGCCTGGCCAAACTGCCGCTGGGGCTGTATTCCCACAGCGACCAGATCATGCACTGGCAAACGTCTGTGCCCGACAAGCGCACCGGTTTTGGCTGGGGCGGGCGCACGGCCGATTTGCTCAAATCGCTCAACGACAGCGACGTCATCTCCATGAACATCTCCCTGTCCGGTACCAACCTGTTCCAGACCGGCACCACGCTCACCGAGTACAGCGTGGTGCCCTGGGGCAACGGCGCGGTGCAAATCCACGGCCACGACGATATCTGGTGGTCACGCCACGTGCTGCAAAACGCGGCCATCGAGTCGATGCTGGACTTGGCCTACCAGAATCTGTTCGACCAGACCTTTGCCAACACCACCCGCGCTGCTGTGGACGGTTCGGAGCTGTTTGCCAGCGCCATTGAAAATCTGCCACCGTTTGTCACCCAGTTCTCCGACAACAACTTCTCGGAAAGTCTGGCCATGGTGGCCAAAACGATTGCTGCACGAAGCATCCTGGGCTTCCGCCGCCAGACCTTTTTTGTGATGTTTGGCGGTTGGGACCATCATGATGAGGTGTTGGACAACCAGCTGGCGATGCTTTCCGTGGTGAGCAAGGGGCTGAAGGAGTTCCAGGACGCGCTGACGGAGCTGGGCGTGCAAAACGATGTGACGACCTTTACCGCCAGCGATTTCGGCCGTACGCTCACCTCCAACGGGCAGGGCTCCGACCATGCCTGGGGTGGCAACCACATCGTCATGGGCGGCTCGGTGCGCGGCAGCCGCATCTTTGGTGATTTCCCGTCGCTGTACGAAAACAATCCACTGGACACGGGCCGCGGGCGGCTCATCCCCACCACCTCCTGCGACGAATATTTTGCCGAGCTGGCGCTCTGGTTTGGCGTGGCCCCCGGTGATTTGGCCGCGGTGTTCCCGAATATCGGCCGTTTTTACAACACCACCTCAGATGAAAACCCTCTCGGCTTCATGGCCGACCTTTCGGAGCAGGTATATCTGCCGTTTGTGATGCGATAAAGCCGTAGCCGCGGATTCTTTCCGCGAAAAAAGCGCGGAAAGAATCCGCGGCTACTGGCCAACCTCCTGCGCCCACAGCCAGTCGATGACGTATTGAACGGCCGTCCGCAAGTAGCGCCGGTAAGTGCTGAACGGTAAATCCAGCAGCTCGGCGGCCTGTTCTTGCGTGGCGGCCGGTTGAAAGTAGGTGTGGTGCAGCGCCCGGTACCATTTGATCTGCCTGGGGTGATTTTGCATGGTTTGCGCTGCCTCGGTGAGCAGGGATCGCAGTAACTCGACGCGGGCGGTTTTGCTGGCACTGGCTCCGGCCTTATTGAGCAGGCAGCGGCTTTCCAGCAAGGGATTATTTTGCAGGGCGACCTCGTTGGTGAACTCGCGTAGGGCATCGTGCACGGCCGTAGCAAAGGCGGCTTCATCCAGAATGGGCAGTGGAGTGGGGAGAGTGTTGGGTACGGCCGCTTCCCCCTTAAACCCCAATTCCTGGTCCGCCATGTTTGCCAGCCAGATTAACGGGGGCACCACCCGCCAGTCGTGCCCATAAACGCCAAAGGTGCGCCCAGCAACGGTAAAATCAGCCTCCGGCAGGCGGTGCAGATCGGCAAAACCAAAAACGGCCGTCCAAAAATCAGGTTCGGCACAGGGGATCATGGTGAAGGCCAGGCCGGGCATGGTCAGGTAGTGCTGCACCATGTTGAGGAAAATGCGGCTCTGTATGGGCGAGAGCCCCTGGTAGGTATCGGCGGCCATCCAGAAGCGGAAGAGAGTAGCGGTTTCCCCGGCGCGCAGGGGAGCGTGTGTCTCCAGATAGTTCCAGGCAGCAGCCACGGCGGGGTCCAGTTTGCGGTCGGCAGCGCTGCATTTTTCCAGAGGCAGCAGCAGCAGCAGGCCTTCGGGCGAGCCGCCTGCCTGGCGCAGCACAACCATTCTTGGTGATTGACGATTTAACCAGTGGATGGCCAGTTGCACGGCCGTTTCCCCCTCGTGCTGCCCAATCATCGCCAGCACCGCCTCCCGGTCGGCTTCCTGATAGTTGTCGGTAAACACCGTGCCGGTGGACTGCCAGTCAAAATAAGCCCGAATGATGGAGTTGTCCCGGTGCAAGAAGATGTAGTCGGACAATATCTGCCGCTGCTGGCGTGCATCTCGTTCATGAAATCCCTCTATATAAAATCGGCGTGCCAATGTGTGCAGCTCCGCCTGACGGGCGGGATTGCGCCAGCGTAAATCGGCGGCCAGGGCCTCCCGCGCCAGGTCATGAGGGTAAATCCCGCGCCGTTCTGAATCCATGAAGGAGAGGTCGCGCAGCCATTCAAAAATGGGGTGTGGATCTGCCACTTGCAGCATGGCGGCCAGCAGCGGTTCGTTGAGCAGCCGCACCTGGGAGCAGGCTTCCAGGGCAGCACGATGCTGGGCGCTGGGCGCTTCTTGCATGAACTGTTCCATCAGCGTTTTGATGATGTTGGGCGCATTTTCTGGCCGGAATTCGAGCATGGGCTGCTGGGCAAACACGTCGGCGACCAGCGATAGGGCCAGCGGATGGCCGTGGGTGAAGTTTAAGACGGCTTCGTGCTGCCGCGCCGGAATCTGGCGGCGCATCAAGAAGGCGCGGCTCTCTTCCTGGCTCAGGTTTTTGATGGGTAACACGTGCATGAGCTGCTGCCAGCCGGGGTCGGTGCGCCAGCGCAGGGAGGGCGGGTTGCGCCCGGCGATGACCACAAAGACGGTATGTGGCAGGTGGGGCAGGAAGCTGTCTTGCAGCCAGCCATCGAGTGGGAAAAGCATTTCGGCCGTGTCGATGAGGATGACGGTACGGCCGTCTCGCTCTCGCAGCGTGGAAAAAACCTTCTGCGGGTCCGGGGCACCGATGTGGCTCTGGATGGCAGCCAGGAATGCGTCTGGATTGGCATCAATGGAACGGCCGTCAAGCGGTATGACATCGGCTTTAGCTTGGGCGGCAGCATGCCCAAACTCGCGCAGCAGGCTGCTCTTGCCCACGCCGCCTGGACCAAACAAATACAGCACAAAAAACGGCATTTCCACGGCCGTTACGGCAGCTTGAAACAGTTCGCGTTCATTTTGCCGCCCCACAAACTGCTGCCGCCGCGCCATCTCCAGCCGGTCCATCAACGTTTCAGCCATTACTTTTTCTCCCAGGAAAATCATCCACAGATTAGATCAAAAATCTGTGCAATCTGTGGATTTTTATTCATTGTGGTGCGCCGGAGTGGTTACGGCTTCAAGGGCGTAGGCGACGACCTGCGCTAGCGTCATCACCTTGCCTTGCTGCCAGCAGGCGGCGTACACCGCATCTTCTAAGCCCGCCTGCACGGTTTGTGTCAGAACATCGTACTCTTGCTGCATCCACACCTGTGGCACGATGCCTGTTTCGGCCAGGGTACCCTGCCAGTAGCCAATAAGCCGGGCCGCCCGCTGCAGGTTTTCTTCGGTAACTGGCGGCTGGTTGGCCGCCACCGAAGCCAGGCCGCACAGATTGTGCACGGTGTGGGTGTGGTCGCCCACCTCCTGGTTTAACCGCAGGCCCTCAGCGAAAAATTGTGCTGCTTCACCGTACCGTTTTTGGGCCGAGGCCAAATCCCCTAAAGCCGACAGGCCGCTGATCACGCCCCACTTGTCCCCTACTTCTTGCCGCAAAGCCAGGGCCTGCCGGTAGTAGGCTTCCGCTTCGTCATACTGCTGCAAGTCCAGGGCCACGACACCCAGGTTTTTTAGCGGATAGGCCATGGCTCGCTTGTCGCCAATTTCTGTGTTAATACGCAGAGCTTCTTTGTACAGCGTGATCGCCTTGTCGTAGTCACCGGCATCGCGGGCCAGTATGCCCAGGTTGTTCAGCGACGCACCAATGCCAGCCCGATCGCCAATTTCGCGGCGAATCACCAGGGCGCTTTCATAGTATGTTCGGGTGGCTTCTCTATCGCCACGGTAAGAAGCCAGGATGCCCAGATTGTTGAGAGCGGAAGCGATTTTTACCTTGTCGTCGAGCACCTGGCTTTGTTTCAGGCTTTCTTCGTACCGCTGCTGCGCGGTTTCATAGTTGCCCTGATCAAAAGCGGTACGGCCGAGATGGTTCAAGACGGCGGCAGTTCTTCTCTGGTCGTGCAGCTCGTGTGCCAGCGCCAGTGCGGGATGAAGCACGGCTTCGGCTTCGCTGTACTGGCCCAGGTAGTAGTGGCAGTCGCCGGTTACGGTGAGCACATCGCACAGGCCGCGGGAATCGGCAACGGCCGTAAAAATGTCCTGCGCCCTGGCTAAAAATTGCAGCGCCGCCGGAAAATCGCTGCGCCCGTGCCGCAGCCGCCCCAATTGAAGGTAACTGCGCGCCTGCCCGGCATGATCGGGCAGTGCGGTGGCCAGCGCCAGGGCTTCCTGCAAGCGCTGCTCCGCCTCGTCCATCTGCCCAACAAAATGCAGCACATCTCCCAGCTGAATCAGGACGGACACACGCGGCGGTGCGGCGTCGAGCAGCGGCAGCAGCTGGGTGTAAAAATCAATGGCGGCTTCGTTGGCGAAGCTGGCCTGGGCCATCTCCCCGGCCAGATGCAGGTAGCGGCGCTGCCTGTCTACTTCCGCCGCCTGGCCAAAGTGGTGGGCCAGACGGCCGTAATGCAGGGCCAGGTCTTCCGCGTACACCCTCTCGATGGCACAGCCAATTTCCCGGTGGTGCCGCTGCTTGAGCGCCGGGTCCAGTTCCGCCAGCAGGCCGTCGCGCAGCTTGTCGTGGCTAAACTGCCAGGTCAGGCTGCCGTCGGGCCGCTCCAACACGGCCGCATTCACACAAATGGTCAGCCACTCATCCAGATCGGCGCCGGGGAAGAGGTGGGCCAGCAGCCGCAGGTCGATTTGCCGCCCGGCGACGGCGGCCGTTTGCAGCAGCTGTTGGGCAGCCGGGGAGACACGCTGCAGGCGGCGCTGCACCATACGCTGCATGCCCCCGGCAAAGACGTGAAGCGGCAGCGGCATACCGGGGATGTGGTCCAGCCTTCCGGTCGTTTCGGCCAGGGTGCGCATCACCTCGATGATGAAGAAGGTGTTGCCTTCCGTTTCGCGGTGCAAAAAGTCGATCAGCTCCGGTGTACGGCCGTTTTCGCCCAAAACGGCCGTGCACAGGCTGGCAACCTGGTGGGTGGCCAGGCGCGTCAGCGGCAGCAGGGCAAAGTCGGGCAGTTCCTGGGGCAGGTTCGGCCGTTCGCCAGGCCGGTAGCTGCCCACGAGGAGGACGGCCGTTTCCGGGCACAGCCGGACCACGGAATTTAGCAGCTCCAGGCCGGGTGCATCGAGCCAGTGCAAATCTTCCAGCAGGAGCAGCAGCGGCTGCTGGCGGCTGGCGCGCCGCAGCAGATCGGCCACGGTGAGGTGCAGGCGTGTCTGCGCGGCTCTGGCGTCAATGGGCGGCGCGGGGGGGATGGGGCGATCCAGGAGCGTTTCCACGTCGGGCACGATGGCTTGCAAAACGGCCGCTTCCAGGTCATCCGGTTGGGCCAGCAGCAGGAACGGCCGCAGCTGTTCGCGCCACAGGTGGTAAGCGCCGCCGCCGGGGTTGGCCAGGCCGCGCAGCACAAAAACGCCCTGCACCAGTGCCCGGGTGCGCAGCTCTTGCAGCAGGCGCGTTTTGCCGATGCCGCTCTCGCCGCGCACCAGCCAGGCGCTGCCCTGCCGGGCAAAGGCTGCTTCCAGGGCTGCTTCCATCCGGTCCAGCTCTGCCTCGCGGCCAACGAAGGGAGCGGCCTGCAAAAAACTGTCGCGGGTGGCTTCGGTTTCGGTGGGCAGGGGATGGCCCGCCGCGTGGCACAGCGCCTCGATGGCAGTGGTGGCGGTAGGGTACCGTTGGTCGGGGTTTTTGTGCAGGAGGGTTTGCAAAACGGCCGTCACCGCCGGTGCTGCTTCCAGGTAGGTGAAGTCCGGTTCTGTGTGCAAAATGGCATCGACCAGGTTGGTGCTTTGGCTGAAGGGGTGCCAGCCAGCGAACAGCTCGTAAGCCATCACGCCCACGGCAAAAAGGTCAGAAGCGACGGTTGCTGGGGCGCCGTACAGCAGTTCCGGCGCCATGTAGGCCAGCGTCCCGGAGGCGGGTTGGCCCTCGTTGGTCATGGTGGCCAGGCCAAAATCGAGGATTTTGACGTGTTGATGGCTGACCAGCACGTTGCCCGGTTTTAGATCGCGGTGAATGATGCCGCGCCGGTGAATGTAGACCAGGGCTTGCAGCAGCTGGAGCAGTAACTCGATTTTTACCGAAGTAGGCAGAAACTGGGCGCCATCGGTAAACGGCCGTGCGTCTGGTAGCAGCTCCATGGTGAAGTAGGGCCGCTGTTTGTCGAAGCCGTAATCTTGCACGGCGATAACGTGGGGGTGGCGCAGGCTGGCCAGTGCCTGGAATTCGCGGGCCAGGGCCAGGCGCAGTTCGGGGGTGGCGGGCTGCATGGGGGAGGTGAGGACTCGTTTGAGAGCGGCCGTTTGCCCGGTGAGCTGATCATAGGCACGAAAAACCGTGCCCATACCGCCTGTTCCCAGGCGTTCCAGCAGTTGATAACGATTGCCAAGGCGAGTTGTTGGTGGCGCAAGCATCTTTCATCCTCATCCCAGATTACGGAAACCTTGCGAGTGCAAATACAGGGTGATTATACAAGAGGTTGGCCTAAAGATGAACAGGAATTGAACAGAAACTGATCTGGAAGTTGACCAGCGGGCCAGATTATCTTTAGATGCGTCGCACTTTCCTAAGTGCGACGCACCTAAAGACAAGTATTGGTAGTAAATAGGAGGTCTGTAGTGGAACGTCAGAGCGTAGAAATGATTGCCGGGTTTGGGTCGAGCCTGATTTTTATTTTGAGTAATTTCCCGATGGTGGTTAAGGCCGTACGCACGCGTGATTTGAAGTCGTACAGCCTGGGCCAGATCATGCTGGCGAACGTGGGGAATTTGCTTTACTGGCTATATGTGGTGGGGCTGCCGGTGGGGCCGATCTGGTTTTTGCATGGTTTTAACACGGCCGTTGCCGTCTTGATGTTATCCCTTTACCTCATTTTTGAAACACGCCCCGGTGCGGCCGTTTCACAACAAATTTCTGAGTGGCGCAGAACATCATACTTACCTCGATTGTCCCTGATGCTTGGCCTGTCCAAAGGAAACTGAGCAAAAAGTGAACAGTTTTTGGCCTGGAGATTGGCCAACGGCTGGCGCTAAAGTGCAGCTATGTTCAGTTACTCAGACGAAGAGCTGATGAAGCAAATTGTAAATGGGAACCTGGCAGCTTTTTCACTTTTATATGACAGATATGCGCCTACCGTTATGGAATTTGGACTGCGGCTCAATTTAGAAACGGCCGTTGCCGAACAAATCGTCCTGGAAACATTCTGGACTGTCTGGCAGCAGGCCGACATGTTTAGTGGAAAGTTAACCCCATTTCCGGTATGGCTGCGCCGTTTGGCGCGCCAGGTAAGCCTGAACAATTTCCGGAACAACATCGTGGCGGCAAGCCACCAAGGAGATGGAGGTATGCAATGAGTAATGAGGCGGAAGAGATGCAGGTTGTGCAAGATTTGTATGCGGCGTTTGGCCGTGGCGATTTGCCGGGCTTGCTTAACTTGCTGGATGAGCAGGTAGATTGGCACTTTAACGGCCGTCCTGAAGACATCCCGTTTGGCGGGCGTTGGCAGGGTCGTGCTGGCATGATGGATTTTTTCCGCACCGTCGGCGAGACCTGTGAAGTGCTGGCTTTTGGCCCCGACGAAGTGATCACCCTGGGTGAGCACGTGCTCTCATTGGGGCGTGAGCGGATTCGCGTCCGGGCCACCGGCCGGGAATTCGAGACGGACTGGGCCCATCTGTTTACCGTGCAAAATGGCCAGGTGGTTCGGGTGCGGGAATTTTATGATACGGCCGTCATGGCCCGGGCATTTTTAGAAAATTAAACACATTTCTGGAGGCAAAAAAATGAAAAATCAATCAGCAGTGAACAATTTACGATTTATGTTTGAGCAGCTGCATGGCTACCTGGAGGGCACCATGCAAAACGTGGATGACCGCGTTGCCCGGTATGAGCCGGGCGGTCCGCCAGCCATCCTGGGCCAGTATGCCCACCTGGTGACTGGCGAAGATTGGTTCATCAACGTGAAGCTGGCCAACCGCACCCCGGTCATGATGAGTACCAATCCAGGCTTCCAAACGCCACCACCGCCTACCGGCTGGGATGAGTGGGCCCGCACCGAAGAGACCGATCTGGCCGCCTTACGTGCTTATGCGCTGAAAGTTTACGAAGCGACGGATACGTTCCTGGCGGCCGCCGATGACACTATTTTGGACCAGCCGGTGGACCTGACGGAAGTTGGCATGGGGTTGGTAAACGGCGCCGCAGCGCTTTTCCTGGCGTTTACTAATGTGGCCCTGCACACGGGTGAAATTTCGGCCATCAAAGGGCTGAACGGCCTGGTGGGGTATCCCGTAGCGGAAAGTGTGGAAACGGCCGTAGTATAACTCCGGTTTCGCATAACCAATCTCAATTAAGGAGAATTTTAAAATGTCTACCGAAACAAATAAAGCAGTGATACGCCGTGGGTTTGAAGAAGGTATTAACCAGCAAAACCCGGCTGTTTACGATGAAATCATCGCCGCCAACTACGTTAACCACAATTTGCCGATTCCCGTTCCTGGCCCTGAGGGCTTCCGGCAAATGCTGGGCCAGTTCCAGGCCGGTTTTCCAGACATGAGGGTGACCGTTGAAGATGTGTTGGCTGAAGGGGACAAAGTGGTCACGCGCGGCTTTTTTACGGGCACGCATTTGGGGGTGTTTAACGGTATTCCGGCCACCGGCAAAGAAGTGAAGGTGCCTTACCTGGATATTTGGCGGCTGGAAAACGGTACGGCCGTTGAGAACTGGGTGCAGTTAGATTTGTTGGGCATGTTGCAGCAGATCGGCGCCGTTCCGGCGCAGTAACCACCAGTAATTTCAGATTGGTTCAATCAGGTTAGTTCAATCTTAAAGTGTAGCCCAATTTTTCACCAGGAGATTAAGTTATGTCAAATGAACAGAACAAAACCACTATCCGCCGTATTTTTGCGGTACTGAATGAAAAGGACCTGGACGACGTTGTCTCTTACTACCAACCAGACTGCCTTTTTCACGGCTGGGGGCCGCAAACGATGGACGCAGCTGGCTACAAAGCAACCATGTCCGCCCTGTTGGCCGCGTTTCCCGACGCGTATTTCCAGATGAACGACGTTATCGCGGAGGGGGATCGCGTGGCCGTACCCCATACGCTTCGTGGCACACACCAGGCTGAGTTTCAGGGCGTTCCGGCGACCGGCAAGTCGGTTGTAGTTGAGGCCATCGTTATTTTCCGCCTGGAAAACGGCCAGCCGGCTGAACTGTGGCTTGGCGCCGATTTCTTTGGCCTGATGCAGCAGCTGGGCGTTATTCCGGCCCCGGAAACAAACTAAAGCGAAAAAGTTCAGTCCATTCTGCTCATGCAGAATCAGACGCATAAAAGGAGATACACAATGACAACAAATCTGGAATCCATTATTCGAAACGCTGTTGCCTTTTTTAACAACGGCGATCTGGAAAAGTACCTGGAACTTTATGCCGAGGACGCTGCCCTCCACTATTTACCGCCGCAGCTGCCGGGTGGTGCCGCTGGAGCCCGGTTGTTTTATGGCATGTTTATGGCTGCGTTTCCCGACATTTATATCGATGTTCAGGACATCCTGGTTGATGGGGATCGTACGGCCGTACGAATCATCCTCACCGGCACGCACCAGGGCGAACTTATGGGCATTCCTGCCAGTGGCAAACCTGTTTCTGTTTCAGCGATCTCTATCTTACGTTTTGCTGGCAGTAAATGTGTTGAGCGCTGGTCGGAATTGGACATGATGGGTCTGATGACCCAAATTGGCGCCGTTCCAGCATAAAAGGCGGAAGTGATTTTATGAACAGCAAAAATACAAATCGTCAACACGCGATTGTTATAGGGGGCAGCCTGGGTGGTTTATTAACCGCTCGTGTCCTCAGCAATCACTTTGCCCAGGTTACCATTCTGGAACGCGACGAGGTAGCCAACCATCCAGCACCGCGCAAAGGCCAACCGCAGGCGCGCCATCTGCATGGCCTGCTGGCCACCGGCCTGCAAGTCTTTAGCGGCTACTTTCCCGATCTGCGCCAGGCGCTTATTGACAATGGTGCAGTTGTGGCAGACTTTGCCGATTCGATGCAGTGGTACAGCTACGGCGGCTATCGTAAGCGCTTCAAAATGGGCGTGGAGTCGACCTTGATGAGCCGCCCGCTGCTGGAGCATCTGGTACGAGAGCGGGTTTTGGCTCTGCCCAACGTGACGCTGATGGATAACTGCGGTGTACTGGGCCTGGTAACGGCCGTTTCTGGCGAGCAGATCACCGGCGTGCAGGTTGAATACCGTAACCAGGGGCAGCAAGATGTGCTCAACGCCGATCTCATCGTGGACTGCACTGGCCGCGGTTCGCACACGCCAAAATGGCTCAAGGAATTGGGCTATGATCCCGCCCCGGAAAGCGAAGTGCGCGTCGATGTGGGGTATGCTACCCGCGTCTACCGTCGTGATCCGGCCGACAAGCGCGGCACTGATTGGATTTTGGTCACACCGGAAGCGCCCAAAGAAAATCGCTTCGGCGGGCTGTTCCCCGTCGAAGGCGACCGCTGGATTTGCTCGATGGGCGGCTGGCTGGGCGACCACGCGCCGCTGGACGAAGCCGCCTTCCTGGAATTTGCCCGCAGCCTGCCCGCACCGGATATTTACAACATCATCAGCCAGGCCGAGCCCATTTCTGAGATCATTCCACACAAATTCCCCTACAGCTTGCGGCGTCATTACGAAAAGCTGCACCGCTTCCCCGCAGGCTACCTGCTGCTGGGAGATGCTATCTCCAGCTTCAACCCCACCTACGGCCAGGGAATGACCTCGGCTGCGCTGCAAGCGGCCGAACTGGATGCGCTGCTGGCCCGCCGCCCCGCGCTGGAGGGCATTGCCAGGCCTTTCTTTAAGCGAGCGGCCAAAGTGATAGATGTGCCCTGGCAGCTGGCCGTCGGTGAAGATTTCCGCTTCCCGCAAACCACCGGACCCAAACCGCCTGGCACGGACTTTATCAACCGGTACGTGGCGAAAGTGCACCGGGCCACGCTGCACGATGAAGTGGTGGGTGAAGCCTTCCTCAAGGTGATGAACCTGATGGCCCCACCGCCTAGCCTGTTTCATCCACGGATTTTGTGGCGCGTGCTGCGGGGGAAACGGCCGTCGCCAACGGCCGTTCCTAAATTACAGCCGACGGTCGGTGATTAGTGGCAGTCGATAAAGAAATGGTTCCTTTGAATAAGAGTTGTGTGTGAGACGCTCTGAAAAATAAGTGCAGTAATTGTTACATCAATTTTTGATGAAAGGAGATCAACAATGAAAGCTTCACCCGAATTGCGCGATGTTATTGCTGGGTGGTTTGCAGCGGTGTCCACTGGCGACACCGCCTGGACCAACCGCCACATTTCGCACAATGCTGGTGCCCGGCTGGTGGGCACAGACCCCAATGAGATGTTAACCGGCGAGAAAGTAGCCGAATTCCTGCAAGAAGAAGCAAGCGCTATGGCTGGCATGGTAAAAGTCTCGCTTGGCAACGTGGAGGCCTATGAAGAAGGCTCCGTCGGCTGGGGGCTGGCGCATCCCACCCTCACCCTGCCCAACGGCAAAGATGTGTCGCCGCGCTGGAGTGCCGTTTTTCACCAGGAGGACGGTCAGTGGAAGCTGGTTCAACTCCACGCCTCGGTAGGCATTGCCAACGAAGAACTGCTGGGGATGGAAGTGGCCGGTTGATGGCGGTAAACAGATCGGTCTCCCCACCAAAGGACGGTGGGGAGACAAAACTTTTCTACGCATCTTGAGGAGGCATCATGTTGCTTAATATTCTGAAATGGGCGGGAATTGTGTTAGGCAGTTTGGTGGGGGTGCTGGTGATGGCGGTAGGGTTCCTGTTAACGCGCAGCAACCAGATTTTGAACAAGACTTACTCCCCGCCAGAGGATTCCGTGTTTATTCCTACGGACGCCGAGGCGATTGCCAAGGGAGAGTATCTGGTAACCAACGTGAGCGTTTGCGTGGAGTGCCACGGTGAGGATTTTGGTGGAGGCGTAGTGGTCGATGATCCGGCGCTGGGTCGGATTGTGGCGCCAAATCTTACCAAAGGACCCGGCGGTTTTGGGAATGAGCTGAGCGATGCCGATTTTGTGCGGGTCATTCGCTACGGGGTGCTGCCAGACGGCCGTTCCCTCCTCGTGATGCCTGCCGAAGATTACACGCACCTCAGCGATGCCGACCTGGGGGCCATCATTGCCTACGTGCGCAGCCTGCCGCCGGTCGACAGCACCGACCTGCCGCCAACGGAACTATCAACACTGGCGCGCCTGTTGCTGGGTGCCAACCAGCTAGACATCATGATCGCCGAGCGCATTGATGACGACATGCCCCGGGTGCCGGTTGCTGCGGAAGTTTCGCTGGAATACGGCCGTTACCTGGCCAATATCTCCGGCTGTACCGGCTGTCACGGGCCGGGTCTCTCTGGAGGCCCTATTCTCGGCGCGCCGCCGGACTGGCCCCAGGCAGCCAACCTTACACCCGGCGGCCCGGTGGGAACCTGGTCAGAAGCAGACTTTATCCAGACGATTCGCACCGGTGTGGACCCATCGGGCCACCAGCTTGTGGATGAAATGCCCTGGCGCAACTACCGTAACATGAGCGACGAAGAGCTCAAGGCCCTCTGGTTGTTTATTCAGTCGGTAGAGCCCAAAGAGGCGGGTAACCGTTAGCCGCAGGAATCGTTGCTCGTAATTCTAATTTTTAAGGCCCGGAGGATCGACCGAGCCTCCGGGCAGATAAGAGAGGTAATGATGAATACCAAACGAATTGTTTTCATTTTATCGATTATCTTTGCCGTTGCGCTGGCTGCCTGTGGTGGAACGGCCGTAGCTCCGCAAATTAGCGAACAGCCAACCCAAGAACCAGCCGCAACCGCAGCTGCTACGCCTGCTCCCAAACCGATGGATGCGATCACGGTAGCCCAGAACTTCTTGGATGCCAGGGGCGCGGGCGACCTGGAAACGGTGTCTGCCCTGCTCGCCGAGGATGTTCGCTGGCGCGGCACGCCTTATTTAACCGGCAAAGGCAGTGTCATGACCTACATCGAGGCTGACATTGATAGTGGTTTTACCAGCGAAATCAGCGATATAAGAGCCACCAGAGGCAGAGTTACTTACAGCTGGACTGCCTACAAAAACGGGGTTTTCTACGGCAGTGGTGAGGATACGATTGTGGTTGAAAATGGCCTGGTCGCAGCCATCGAAAGCTATACCGCGTTGGGTTCGGATTCCCGGCCGGATATTGCTGAGGCTGCTTTTACGGCCTCCGACGCGGGGTTTAGCGGGCCGGAGGAGATCACCGGGGGGTGGGTAAAAATTAGCCTGGCCAATGAAGGCCACGAGCCCTATCACATCCAGCTTGTCCGCCTGGACGCCGGTAAAAGCCTGGAGGATCTGAAAGCCGCCCTGACGGCCAATCCAGAAATCTACCCTGCTTGGGCCGAGCCTTTCGGCGGACCCAACGCCCCCGATCCTGGTGGCTGGACCGCGGCTATTGTGTACCTGGCGCCCGGCAGTTACGCACTGATCGACCTGATCCCAAATGCCGAAGGTGTGCCTCATTTCCAGAACGGTATGATGAAGGCCTTAACGGTGACAGAACCGGACGGGATCATAGCTGGTGAGCCCCTGCCAGATGTCACCATTGCCCTGAATGACTTTGCATTTTTCATCTCCGAGCCATTAGCTGCTGGTGAACAGACAATACGCTTCTTAAACAGGGGGACCCAGGTGCATGAAGCCTTTCTGGTGCGGCTGGAAGATGGCAAAACGGCCGATGATTACCTGAATACCCCACCGGGCGCAATTTCCCCAGGAGCTTCTCTTGGCGGTATTACCGGCATTGTGCCGGGTGATGGCCAATATGTGCCTGTGACGCTGGAACCAGGAACATACGTGTTGTTTTGCTTCTTGCCCGATTCGGGAAGCCACGCCCCACACTTCGCCCTGGGCATGATGCAGGAAATTGCCATCAAATAAACGCTGGAGGTGAAACATGATGCAACCATTTAATATCCAGATGACGGCCGAAATCATAGACGGCGGCCGTTTTGAAACAGTGCGCTATCCCGACGATGAGATTTTGCTCCGTTCTGCCGCAGGGAATGTGCAGGTGATTGAATATATTTCGACAGACCGGGACGGTCCACCGGCTCACTATCATCCCTGGCATGAGGTGGAGTACGTCATCGAAGGAAATGTGGAGTTTTATCTGAACGGTGAGTGGGTGCCAGGTGGTCCTGGTACCGTGCAGATGTTACCGGCTGGCGCTGCCCACTCGGTGCGGGTGCCCACGGGCACTGCCAGGCTGCTGATGGTCACGATTGGTGCGCCCTTCGCCGGTTTCTCGCGCGAGCTGGGCAACCTGTACACCTCCGGCCAGGCCAACTTGCAGAATATTGTAGCCGTGGCGAATCGTCATGGTGTTGGACTGGAAGGGGATGGCTTAACGAACGGCCGTTAGGTGAAATCATGTCCTCCACCACAACATTTGAGATGAATGGCGCCCGGGTTAATGGCTTAAACTTCCACTGGATCGAACAGGGAGCGGGACCGTTGGTGCTGGCGCTTCATGGCTTTCCCGATACGCCGCACACTTTCTGCCACCAGATGGCAGCCCTGGCCGCGGCGGGTTACCGGGTTGTCGCTCCTTACATGCGTGGCTACGCTCCCACAGATGCACCGCCGGAGGCCCCATATGAACATGCGGCGCTCACGCAGGATGTTCTGGCCCTGATTGACGGACTTTCCGACGAGCCCGTTATTCTCATCGGTCATGATTGGGGTGCTTCTGCTGCTTATGGGACGGCCGTTCTGGCCCCAGAGAAAATCGCCAAGCTCATTACCATCGCCGTGCCCTATGGAGAAAAACTTTGGAACTCCTGGCTTGTCAATCCGGTGCAGCAGCGCCGTTCCTGGTACATCTATTTCTTCCAGCTACCCTGGGCCGAAGAGGCCGTAGCTTACAACAACTTCGCCCTGGTTGAGCGGCTCTGGCAGGGTTGGTCGCCAGGGTGGAATTACCCGCGTGAAAGCCTGGAGGCCGTTAAAGCGATTTTCCGCCAGCCCGCTTCGTTAACGGCCGCTCTCAACTATTACCGGCACAGCTTTAATCCGGCCAACCACGCCCCTGCCTTGCAACCCATGCGCGAACGGCAGGGGGAACCCATCCTTGTGCCTGCACTCTACATTCACGGCGAGCAGGATGGTGGCATTGGCGTGGAAACGACGGCGGGGATGGAGGGGTACTTTCCAAACGGCCTGGAAAAACAGATCCTTCCTGCTGCCGGACACTTCGTGCATCAAGAACAACCGGAGCAAGTGAATCGCCTGCTCCTCAATTTTCTGGAGGCCCGTTCTTGACGCAAGCGGCCAACAGATACAAAACATCTTTATACAAGGAGATGATCATGAAAACAACATCGTTATTTCAGCTTGGAGGGGCTGCTGTGTTTCTCTCCGCGATTCTGTTCGGCATTGGTAACTTGATGTATTTTCTGTCGGGGCAGCCGGACGGCCCGACAACGCTGGGGCTTTGGATCGCATTCTGTGGCGACACCCTGCAGGTATTTGGCCTGGGTGCTCTGTTTGCCCGGCAGGTACATCGAGGTGGTGTTCTGGGATTGGTCGGTTATGTTCTCCTGGTGGTGGCAACCATGTTTTTCATCGGCAGCTATGCCGTCGACCTGGGCGTGGCCGCCGGTGCGATTACGAATGAACAAATCGCGCAGGTGCCTGCCTACACCTTCTCAATTGCCATCATGCCCTGGATTTGGTTTGCCGGTCTCATCGTCTTTGGGATATCGATTTACCGCGCTCAAGTGTTTCCGCCATACGCCGGAGTACTGCTTGTGCTGCTGGCTTTGGTGCAGCAGCTCACGGGACCGCTGGCGTTCACACGTCCAATTTTTGCGGTGCTCTCGTTTGTGGCGTGGGCCTGGCTCGGCTGGGCGCTCCTGAGGGACAAGAATGTCCTTTCACGGGAACCCATACCTGCAACGTAGAAACATCTCGCGAATTCTTCTAAAGTGAACAAATAATGAACCGGAAATGAACTGGAAAATGGGCGAGGAACGGCCGTATTCTATGCTCATTAAGAACGGCCGTCCGGCCAAAAAATCTACAAATAATAAGGAGAATTTCGATGTCTGTTGAACAAAATAAAACTATTGTGAGACGTATTTTTGAGGAACTGATTAACCAGGAAAACAAAGCTGTCATCGATGAAGCGTTTGATGCTGATGTGATCATCCACGATCCCTTCACCGGAACGACGCGGGGGATGAATGCCTTCGGACAGTTGTTGGGAATGTTTGATGCTGCCTTCCCCGGCCATCGCGTCACCATTGAGGAGATGGTGGCTGAAGGGGAGTATGTTTCGGTGCTGCACACGCACACGGCGACGCACACCGGGCCGTTTATGGGGCTGCCGGGGACGGGCAAAACGGCCGTTGTCAATGGCATTGAACTGTTCCGGCTGCGAAACGGCCGTATCGTCGAGTTCTGGCGCAAGGATGATGACGTCAGCCTGTTGATGCAGTTGGGTCTCCTTCCGGCTCCAACAGCGGCATAAGAAGTGGTTGAGTGGAAACGTATACGTCCGGCTTACCTTGCCAAAAGGTAAACAAGTCTCACTCTACAGAGGTGCTATCGTGTTGAGAAAGTTTTGTCCGGTATTCGTTCTGATGTTGTTAATGGCTGCTTGTACTCCAAGCGCCACGCCAGTTCAAGCGCCGACAGATACGGCCGTTGCCATATCACCCACAGTTGCAGCGGTTTTTCCGACGGAAACGGCCGTTCCCGTTTCGCCTACCGCCTCACGGGTTTCCCCCGCGGCAACGGCCAGTCCTGTGCCAGCTACAGAGACACCGGCGCCAGCCGAAATGGCCGCCGCTTCGGTCACGCCTACTGCGGCCATCAGTAATTTTCCGGTTGTAAACTGCTGCAAAGGGCGCACCGTGCCGGCTGGCCTGTACCGGCTGCCTGTCTGGTTTGACATGCCGCTGATGCTTGAAGTCGGCGAGGGCTGGCGGGTAATGAATGAAGAGCAGGCCAGGCTGTTTGCACTGGCACGTGGCCAAAACAGCCTCAACAATCCGAGCGAATGGATTGTGTTTATGACTGCATCGTCCGTCGGTTCAGCTGAGGGTTTGATGGCTCAGTTTTTAGAAGAGCCGACAATTGTGCCGCTGGGCGAGCCAATGGTGGCCGACCTTGCTGGTTATGCAGGCTGGCAGCAAGATTTTGCCGTCTTGCCCAATTCAGATTACCCGGGCAATGTAAACGATGACATTCCGGCCGGCGTTCAGATCATCGACGTTGTCGAGCAATTTTTCGCCCCCGGCTTTTCGTGGACCAGTTCGTCGCCGGAGGCCCAACTGCGGCTCGTCGTCGTAAACGTTGGTGATACGCTCCTTTTCGTTTATCTTGAAGCGCCACACGACCAATTCGCCACCTTTGTCGCCGACGCAAACCAGATATTGCAGACGTTGGAAATGCCTGAGCCATGACTCATGTTTTTTTGATTATTTCGCGTTTCCCTTCAAAGTGAACAAAAGATGAACAGGAATTGAACTGGAAGATGAGTAGAGAACGGCCGTATCCTAATCTCATCAAGGCCAATCAACACAAAACAGATAAAACAAAAGGAGAATTTCGATGTCTCTTGAACAAAACAAAACCATTGTGAGACGTATTTTTGAGGAACTGATTAACCAGGAAAACAAAGCTGTCATCGATGAAGCGTTTGATGCTGATGTGATCATCCACGATCCCTTCACCGGAACGACGCAGGGGATGGATGCCTTCGGACAGTTGTTGGGAATGTTTGATGCTGCCTTCCCCGGCCATCGCGTCACCATTGAGGAAATGGTGGCCGAAGGGGAGTATGTTTCGGTGCTGCACACGCACACGGCGACGCACACCGGGCCGTTTATGGGGCTGCCGGGGACGGGCAAAACGGCCGTTGTCAATGGCATTGAACTGTTCCGGCTGCGAAACGGCCGTATCGTCGAGTTCTGGCGCAAAGATGACGACGTTAGCCTGTTGATGCAGTTGGGTATCATTCCGGCTCCGACAGCGGCGCATGCTCACGGCCGATCCCGAATGGTATGATGGCAAAATAGTAGATGTACAATTCCGTCATCAGGAAATCAAGCAATGACAGAAAAAGACCTGCCCAAGTCCACCTCTCTTTCCCGCATCCACTGGCTGCTGGGCGTGCAAACCATCGTTATCTTGCTCGGCTCGCTCAACCGGCTGGGCTCGTGGACGCTGGGGTATGTGGCGGCCAACGAATTTTTGCGCTGGGTGGATTTGCACAACATGCTCACCCTGCCGCTGATCAGCGTGACGGCCTTCTATTTGCTGAAAAAGGAAATTGAACGAGGTGATCTGGTAGCGAACGGCCGTTGGCCGCTGCTGCTCAATCTCGGTTTCATCATTGGCCTGTACCTGTTTGCCGCCAGCTACGGCAGCCACGAAACCACCAACTACCTGCACGCCCGCTTCTGCCCGGATGGTGAGACCAGCGATTTGTGCCGCATTGTTATCTTCAACGACGACGAATTTTCTCACTGGCTCTTTTTTGCCGGTTTTGTCTTGCTCAATGGGGCGTTGATGCTGCTGCAAGTGATCTATGCCTGGCCGGGGCAGGTGCGGGGGCGGGATACGGCCGTCCTCACCCTCAACGCTCTTTTTGTGGCCCTGGGTATCTTTGCCAATTTGGGCTTCGAGGCGATTGGGCTGGATTTGTACATTGTCCTGGGTCTGGCGCTTTTAGCAGGCTGGCTGTTGTGGCGGTACGGCCGTCAGCCGCTGCTGGTTTATTATGCCGCGGCTTATGGGGTAGGGTTGGTGGTGACGGCCGTTTACCGCCTGCTGGTGTAACATGTCTTTGCTGCCCCGCCGCTCCGGGAAAGTAGCCGGACTAATTTTACTCGCCATCGTTCTTGCGCTGTGGCTGGCCCTGCGGCTGGTGGGTCGGCCCTTGCTAAACGGCCGTTCGCCATACACCGTCGCCACCAACTGGCCGCGCCTTCCGCCCGGCCTGGTTTTGGGACAGGTGACCGGCATCGACGTTGATTCTCAAGGGCGGGTTTTTGTTTTTGCCCGCGGCGAGAAAGTGTGGGATGCTGAACCCATCGATCCGGCCATAATTTCCTCGCCCGCGGTCTACGTTTTTGACGGGCCAACAGGCGAACTGCTCAATTCCTGGGGTGAAAACCGGTTTGTCATGCCCCACGGCCTGTCGATTGATAACGAGGACAACGTCTGGCTGACGGATGTGGGGCTGCACCAAGTTTACAAGTTTGACCCGAACGGCCGCTTGCTGCTCACCCTAGGCGAGGCCGGTGTTGCGGGCAGCGATGAAACACATTTTAATCGGCCGACGGATGTGGCAGTGCGGCCGGATGGCTCTTTTTACGTGAGCGACGGCTATCTCAACAGCCGCGTTGCCCGCTTTGCCGCCGACGGCCGTTACTTGTTTGCCTGGGGCAGCGCCGGAGCAGGCGCAGGCGAGTTCGACGTGCCGCACAGCCTGGCCCTGGATGCTGCCGGGCGGGTGTACGTGGCTGACCGGGGCAACGCCCGCGTGCAAATTTTTGACGAAGACGGCCGTTTCCTCACCAGCTGGCAAGATGACCTGCGGCTCGGCCGTCCCTGGGCTGTGCGCGTGGGTGACGATGGTTTTGTGTATGTGGTGGATGGCGGGGATCAAAACAACTGGCTGCCGGACCGCGCCCGCATTCTGAAGTTAACCACGGCTGGAGAGATTGTGGATCGTTTTGGCGCGTACGGCCGTCAGCCAGGCCACTTTATCTGGCCTCATGCGCTTGCTGTCGCCGCCGACGGCACTCTGTACGTAGCCGAAGTAGGCAGCGGACGGCGCATCCAGAAATTTCTCAGCTTTAGTTCTGGCTTGTCCAGGTAAGGAGATCAACCATGAAAAGTAATGAATATGCTTTTATAACCCATTGGCGAGTACAAAGCACCTGCCAGGAAATCAGCGACATTTTGGGCAATGCCCCCGATCTGACCCGTTGGTGGCCCTCGGTTTACCTGGATGTACAGGAATTAGAACCGGGCGATAAAAACGGTATTGGCAAAGTGGTGAGCCTGTTTACCAAAGGCTGGCTGCCGTACACTTTGCGCTGGCAGTTCCGCGTCACCGCCAATCGCTCCCCTTATGGCTTTTCCCTGGAGGCGTGGGGTGATTTTGTTGGCACTGGCGACTGGACCTTCACCCAAAATGGTGATTGGGTCGATATCACCTATGATTGGCGCATCCGTGCCGACAAACCGCTGCTGCGCTGGTTATCGTTTATCATGAAGCCGATTTTCTCGGCCAACCACCATTGGGCCATGCACAAAGGCGAAGAAAGTTTGAAACTGGAGCTGGCCCGCCGTCATGCCAAATCGGTCAAAGAAAGGAAAGCAGTTCCGCCACCACCTGGCTCAACATTTGCTTTTTTCTCACCACGCGGCAAATGAGACAAGACCACAGGCGGCCATACCGATAACCGTTCACCGCTCACCGCCCACTGGCCTCGTCCGGTCCCGGATTTGCCGGATGTGCTCCGGGCCGGTACGGCAGCAGCCGCCCACCAGCAGTGCCCCCATCTTACGCCATTCACGGCTGATGGTGCCAAACTCGGCCGGGTTTGCCTGGCCCAGCCACTGATTTGTTTCAGGGTCGTATTCCTCGCCGGAGTTGGGGTAGACGATGATCAATTTGTCGGTGTTGGCTTGTACGGCCGTAATCAACTCCGGCAAAAAGCGGGGTGGGGTGCAGTTGATGCCCACCGCCACCAGGTTGGGCACCTCGTTGAGCAGGCGCACACACTCCGCCAGGGGCGTGCCATCGCTGATGTGACGGCCGTCCTGGCAGGTAAAGCTCATCCAGGCGGGCATGTCTGGGGTTTCCCGCAGCAGCTGGCGCAGTGCTTTGGCCTCGGCCAGCGAGGGGATGGTTTCGCAGGCCAGCAGATCGGCTCCGCTGTGCGCCAGGATATTCCAGCGGGGGCGGTGCCAATCTAAAAGCCCGGCCTCATCCAGGTCATAAACACCCGTGTATTCGGAGCCGTCGGCCAGGTAAGCGCCGTATGGCCCCACGCTGGCGGCAACCAACGGCCGCAGCCGCTGCCGCCGGTTGGCCATCACGGCCCAAAATTGGTCCCGCGCCTCGATGGCCAGCTGCACGGAGAAGCGGATCAAATCGGCCGCTTTGTCTTCGCTGAGGCCGCGGGTCACCAGGCCGGGCAGGCTGGCCTGGTAGCTGGCGCTGATGATGCAGTCCGCCCCGGCCCACAGGTAATCGCTGTGCACCTGGCGAATCGCCTCCGGCTGCTCCAGCAAGATTTTGGCCGACCAGAGCGGATCGTCCAGGTTGTAGCGCCGGTTTTCCAGCTCGGTGGCCAGTCCGCCATCCAGAATAAACACATTTTGGTAAGCCAGGAATGGCTCGATTGGGTTCGTAAATTGCTGCGTCATGGTATCACCATTTTTTGCTAATGAGGAGTTGCCTGTTTTATTGGGAACTTCATCACTAATGGACGTTTGGGAGCCCTGGTAAACTATGGTAGCAGATTTTTAGTCACCATGGAGGTTTTACCATGAGAGCATGGCGCAAATTTTTACTTTTGGCTTTGATGGTGTTGTTGGCCGCCTGTGGTTCTAACGGCGACACAACCCCCGAAGAATACACCATCGATGAAGCGACCGGTTTACCGCTTAATCCAGAAACGATTCCCGAGGGAGATTTTGTGGTGGAGGGAACGATTGCCAGTATGAACCTGACACCCCAGTCAGCGCCGGAGTTTGTCCTCAGGGTGCCTTCTGGGCGCACTTACCGGGTGCGTGCCCAGGCGCTGCCGGACATTTTGTACGACGATGGCGAGGCGGTTGGCGTGGCCAACTTTGTCCAGGGCATGGAGGTTCGAGCGACCATCAGCCAGGTGGTGGGTGGCCCAGAAACGGGTAACACGCGCCAGTTTGTAACGGACGATTTGATCATTGTTCGCTAGAGCGCTTATCCCATCGGCACTACCCAGGACGGCCGTTTCGGGAACAAAATCTTAAACAAAACGGCCGCTTCTGTGTCCCGCGTAAAGCAGTCGGGGTGGACGGTGTTAAGCGCATCCAGGGAGGCATGGCCAAAGATGAGCTGCAAGATGGTGCTGCCGGGGAAGTGAATGTCGCCATCCTCGACTACTTTTGGTTGGTAGGTGCCCACTTCTTTTAGCTGGCCATTGGCAAAAACAAGGGTGAACTGCTGTTGGTAGAGGTTTACCCTGGTTGTGCCGCTGTGTCCAGACAATACGCTCTCCGCCAGGCGTTTTTCCAGGGCGGGGGCGATGTGGTGCAAAAAGGCGGGCAGATCGGGCACACGAATGTACCAGGCATACGGCCGTCGCTGTTCCTCCAGCTGGCTGCCCAACGCCTCGTACACGGGATGCCCCTGGCTCAGCCCAAAGAAAACGCCGCGCAGCTGCTTGTCCTCTTTCTCCTTCAGCGCCTCAGCCTGCTTCTTGAGGTACCGCATCAGGAACAGCCCGACAGCGCGCCAGGAGTGGCCCGGCGCCACGCCGAGTTCCCGCACGTAGTAGCTTTTGCCAAACTGCTTGTATTCCACGTAGGCCGCGGGCTGGGGGGAAGAAGCGGCCGTTTCCACCACGTAAAAGCTGCGCGAATACATCGAATCTGGGTGGGGGATGGTGAGCTCGTAGCGCCAGCTGGCCTCATCGCGGGCGCGCGACAGCAGGCTGCCGCGGTTGTGGGCTTCGTACAGCGTTTGCAGCAGCGGCCAATCGGCTTCGGCTGCCGGGCGCAGCCTGTATGGCTCTTCTTCAACCGGTTTGTCGTTGCCGGGCCGGTCCCATAAAAAGTCACGACCGCCGCCCAGGTCCAGGGCCATGCCGTAGCCAAACATGCGGTAATACCACGGAATACCGGTGATGGCCTGCACTAATTCACCACGGGCGGCGCTTTTGGCGTGAACGGCCGTAAACTGTTCACGCACCAGCCCGCGCCGCCGGTAGTTGGCATCTGTGCCCACCAGCTCCGGGCGTCCTACCCCAAACGGAATCCCGTCATACAGCCACGTTTGCGAAATCAAATTCATGGAGGAGACAATCTTGCCGCCCGCGTTTTCATCCACAACTACTGTAAAATCGCTGGCAGTGGTTGTGGGGTGGTCGCCGCGCATTAAATCTTCTGTCCAGTGAGCCAGCCAGGTTTCTGGTTTCTCGGGATTATCGCTGTGAATTCGGACGTTGAACTCTGCCAGCGCTTTTGTATCGTCTGGAGTTGCCCAACGTAAAACGAGGCCTTCTCCTAAATCTTGCGGTAAGTTAAATTGATCACTCATGTGGTTATCCTAAAAAGTATTTGTTCTAGCGGTCGGAGCCGACCCTGTATTGTATGTGCATCTCTCATCTTTGGGTAATTTATTGGCACGATTTGTAAGATATTCATTTGAAATTTTTGCCAAATCTTGACCATACCTGGACGAATATGCCACAATTTCCAAAACTTGTTGAAGAGAGTTACCTAATATAGGGGAATCTGTGTTAATAATACCTTTTGTTTCAGTGTGGCTTGTTTTATTCACGTGGGTAACGGGCGTTTTATTGTTATTTTGGCATAAACAGCGCCAACAGCCGAAGGCTTCGCTCGCTCCCGCCACGATTCGAAAAATAACGAGGTGGAACGATGTTTTTTGACCCACTATTTTTGCTTTTTGCCTTGCCGGGATTACTTTTGGGCCTCTATGCTCAATCCCGGGTGAAGAGTAACTTTAATAAGTACGGACAAGTGCGCACATCACGCAATGTAACCGGTGCGGAAGTGGCGCGCCGGTTGCTTGATTCTCAGGGGCTGCACGATGTGACCGTGGAAGAGACGCAAGGGTTTCTGAGCGATCACTATGATCCGCGGGGTAAGGTGCTGCGGCTTAGCCCGGATGTTTATCGGACGCCTAGCATCGCGGCTGCCGGTGTTGCTGCTCACGAGATGGGGCACGCTATGCAGGACGCGGGCGGTTACTTCCCCCTGCAAATTCGCAGTGCTCTGGTGCCTGCGGCTCAGTTTGGCAGCTCGCTGGCGCCCTGGTTGTTTATCGTCGGCTTATTAATCGATTCTATTGGTCTGGCCTGGGTAGGTGTGATTATGTTTGCCGCGGCCGTGCTGTTTACGCTAATTACCCTGCCGGTTGAGTTTGATGCCAGCAATCGCGCCAAGCGCTTGTTGGTAAGCGACGGTGTGCTGATTGGTGACGAGATTAACGGTGTCAACAAGGTATTAAATGCGGCCGCGTGGACGTATGTGGCAGCGGCCGTTTCCGCCATCGGCACCTTGCTGTATTATGTGATGATCCTGGCTGGTGGGCGCCGCGACTAGCCAGTCTAATCAATAAAGTGGAAGCAAAGAAAAACGGGATGGTTTTTGCCATCCCGTTTTTCTTTGGCTAGAGAACTCGCGGCTCAGACCACCCCATCCCCTAAAACAAACCAACGTCATTGACGCCAAAGCACATATTTAGCGTGGGCGCGTTATGCTCACGCCGACCACCATCCCGGTAATAATCATGATTAGCCCCAGGATGACGAGGGTTGAAAAAGCGAGATTGATTATCATCAGGTTGCCTCCCGTATTGTTTGACTGCCGCTAAGTGTAACAGGCAAATCGATTGTTTACCTGACACCAATCCCACACCAGGCACACAGGGGATGATAAATGTTACAAGCTCAGCGCGGCGGGTTTCGAGCAATCAGGTAGATGAGCAGCATGAAGGGAAATACCAGCCCCAGAATAAAGGCGGCCAGCAATAGACCAAACAGGGCACCATAAGACAGTGTTAACATGTTGAGTATCTCCTTTTATCACATCCCAATACGAACTACCATTCCAATACGAAGTGAGTCACCACAACGTTGCCCAGTCGACGGCCGTTTGGCATTGCTGGCCAGCCTGGATTTATCTTAGCAAATGGGGATGGATTTGCCTGACAGGCAGCGCACGAGAAGGCAACAGCAGACCTACAAACGTGGGGTTGTTGGACGTCAATTTTGGGGAGCGGGGAGGCGGAAACGGCCGTTACCCCTCTCCAATTTGCAGCATGTATCCCTGATTGTGCACATTGTGCAAAAAGCGCGGCTCTTTAGAATTGGGTTCGATCTTTCGACGCAGGCGGGCAATGGCAGCAATCAGCGCTTCGTCGGAGACACCGCCCTGCGCGCTGGGCCAGCCAGCCGCAATGAGCGCATCTTTCTCCACCACTTCACCTTCCTGCTCGTACAGCTGCTGGAAGAGACGGTATTCCAGCTGAGTCAGCCGGGGGGCGGGTTGGCCCAGCACCCAAATCTGTCGCGACGGTTCGTCAAAAAAGAGCGGTTCTTCCCAAAGCGCCTGTTGAGAAGCGATGAAGCGGGCAAAGATGGGGGAGAAGATCGCGGCATCTTCCTCACCCATCAATCCCTTAATTTGCAGCTGGGCGACAACGGTGTTGTCAACGGCCGTATCAAACGACTGCGTTTTGGCCATCAGCGTGCGCTGCTCGTGGACGCTCAGGCTGCGCCAGAGCTTTTCGCATTCCAGCTCCACGCCAGGGATTTGCAGCAGCAGCTCGGCGGCGTTGTCCTGGTTCAGCTGACCGATAAGCTGGTGCTGGGCTGCCCCCAGCAGCGCGGCGCGCAGCAGCCCGGCATGGCCGCTGGCCAGCTCGTACAGCCTGTCGCGTAGGGCATCGTTTAGCGCCAGCTTGTTGCGCCCCGCAATGCGTTCCAGCACGGACATGGCATCGCTTTTGACGTACGGCTTTAGCCCCATGATGTTGGAGGCCAGCAGCTCGTAAAATTCTTCGCGGGCTTTGTCCATCTCAATGAGGTTGGGCAGCAGGTCGCGGGTGAATACCAGGTAGGAAATGCGGTATTTGTACGCTTCGCGCAGGCCGCGCAGGTTGGCAAAAAAGCGCGGTTCGGCCTCCTGGTACACGTCATCAAACTGGTCAAACAGGAAAACCAGGCGGCGGCTGGATTGGGCCAACAGCACACGCAGCGCCAGCTTGAAGTAGCGCTGCACCTTGAGAATATCGTCTTGGGCGTCTAGCAGCAGCTCGTGGTAGCGGCTGATATGCTCTATATCTTCATGGGTCAGCCCCAGGCGATCCAGGTCGCCTTCCAGCAGCTCCAACTGCTCCAGGATGAGGCTGTAAATGCTGCGGTCGGAAAAGTCTGGGATGTAGTGGAAGTTGGCGCGCACGATGATTGTGCTGCCGTCCAGCTCGCCAAGGAAGTGGGCCTGAGTGTACGGATCGCGGATGTGGTTGAACAGGTTCGATTTGCCCACCCCGCTGATGCCGATGATGGAAGCCGACTCGCCAGCCTGCATCCACTTGAACAACTTTTCTGTTTCGATCTGGCGGAAACCGGGTTTTTGGGTGGTTGGGGTCACAGACACTTCTCCTTCGTAAATAGGACACAGATAAACGCAGATGGACACAGATAAAATCTTGCAAATCTGTTGATTTTCATTCTTGGTGTTGTGCCACTCATGAGGTTTCCTTCGATCAATCTTGTGGCAGGCCGGGGATTTCCTGGCCTTCGTAGTTGGTGAGGGTGAACAGCACTTTTAGCAGCTGGCCTGGTGTATCGGGCAGCACGCGGAAATCGAGGTTGCGGTAGACGTCTTGCTCTTCTTCGGAGATGTCGCCGCCAGCCAGCCAGACGAGGCCGTTGGCGGTGGCGGGCTGGCAGTATTGGTAAGCGGCCATGAGCTCATCTTCGGAGGGACACAGCATGAGCAAGAAGGCGCCTTGTTGAACGGCCGTTGCCAGCTGCTGCCATAATTCCGTTACCCGGCTAATCGTTTTCTGCTGGCGATGATCATATTCGGTGATGGGCAGCCGGTCGGGGTCGGTGTCTGGTTCGCGGGCGTTGAGCGAGCCGTAAAGTTTATAAATGAGAGCGTCCCCTTGCGTTTCAGGACATCTTTCGCAGGCCTTTAGCTGAATGGTGAACGACTCCCCTTTTTCCTGGTAAGCCTGCTCCAGGTAGGTATGCTGGTTGGTGGTGTAAATGGTATTCCAGGGCAGCTTGGCGGCGGCACGGTAGAGCGACGGCCGTTTCCCCGGCGCATAATACTCGATGTGTTTTTGAATCAGCCGCTTGCGGTTGCCCATCCGGTTGATGTAAAAGGCAAACAGCTTGGTATGCCTGTCGGTGAGCGAGGTGGAAATATCAACCTCTTTCATTAGCTGGAGGGCAAGCTGCTGGTTGTTGGGCCAGTCGGTGTTGCGCGGTACGGCCGAACCGATGAACAGAATCACGTTGTCCTTGCCCAGGTTTTCGGCCAGAAAACGCTGCTGGGCGCTGGCCATCATCAGCGCCGGGGCAAAGAAGCTGCTGTCTTCGGCAAAGGTGGCCTGGCTGATCGGCACCGGCTCCCGGTACATCTCGATGACGCGAGTGGGCGACGGCCGTCCTGCCAGCCGGTCCATCTCCTCACACAACATCACCGCCGAGTGCATCGCCTGGAGCTTGCGATTTTCTGAGATGTGCCGCAGGCGCACCACGTTTAACGTGCCCATAAGCTGGCTGAGCAGATATTCCTTGCGGGCGTCGTTTTCCGTGGTGTTGTAATTGCTGGCATACTTGTGCGCCAGCTGGCGTAGGGCAAAAATAACTTCAGCTGCTTTGCGCGCATCTTTAGAGAAGGAAGGTGGCAAAATGGGCGGCTGATTCTGCCGGTCGGCCTCCAGCAGCGCCTCTTCCAGGTGCAAAAAGTCGGTCAGGCTGAGCAAGGACATAAGCCGGTATTTTATATCGCTTTCCAGGATGACAAAGTCGCGCAAAATGTGGCTCTTGAAGGTGCGGTAAAAGTCTATCAGCCAGCACTTGCCCGATTCATCCACCATGATGTTGCGCCCGGTCAGGTCGCCGTGGGTGATGGTTTTATGCACCTGCATCACACACTCTTCGCGGTGGGTGTCCAGCCAGGCGATGGGGTTGAGCACTTTTTCCTTGCCGGGAGTCAGCTGGATGAACGCGGCTTCAGGGTCCAGCTCAGGCAGCACAACCTGGATGCGGCCGATCAACTTCTTACGGTCCAGCTGAAACGCTTCGTAATACAGGGTGCGCAGGTCGGCCAGCACGCGCTCCGGGTTGGCAAACCAGTAGCGGTAAGTTTGCTCAAACAGCTCACGCAGGCTGGCAATAATGTGGCGGGCGTCGCTGCGCTGGTAAAAATCATCGAACTCTTTGAGGGCCACGCCTTGCTCCTCGGCGAAGGTGTAGAGGAGGGTGCCCAGGTGGCGCGAGTAATGCACGTCGGCCTGGGTGACGGCGTTGGCCGTGAGGAAATGTTTGACGTTGGCTTCGTAATGGCGCTGTTCCGTTTCTACCTTGTCTTTCCGGCCGACTTTGGCCACGTAGGAGCGCCCCAGGCCGCCGTTCCAGGTAGGCTGGATGCGCACGACGGCCGCGCCGGTGAGCCCAGGTTTGAGCTTGCTCACAAACAGGCTGCGGGCATCGACAAACAGTTTGCCAAATAAATCCCGCACTTGAGGGGTGAGGAGCTTGGTAGACGGCCGTTCCGCCATCGACCAGTTTACATCTTCCGCCACATCTTCCAACACGTTTAGCGAATCACTGACATAGTCCAGATTGAAATTAATTTTGATTTTACTGGCGCGCAGCTCGTTGACGGTCGTAAGCAAGTATCGAAGATAACCCGCTTCTTTGATAATCAACTTGTCGGCCTTCAGGTCCCAGGCCTTTAGCGCATATTGATGATGTGCCGTTAAAACGATGGTGGGCATGATTTCCCGCAGTTGCAGCTGCTCAATATCTTCCAGAAGCTGCAACCCTTCCGTGTTTTCTGGGTCTTCATCCACCAGCCTGATGTCTATGATTGCCAGATGGAAGTGGTCGGTTTCCAGGGCGGATTTGGCTTCACGGTAAGACGTCGCCAGACGAACCACATACCCTTCTTCCTTCAGCCAGCGGGCGATGGGATCGTATGAACTTTCATCATCCTCTACCAGCAAGATGCGAAACTGATGTGTCATCATTATTGGTTCAGGCATCGACCAATCCCTCCTGGGCAGTAGGCTCCTTGCTGGTGTGCAGCGGCAGGCTGAGGGTAAAGGTTGTGCCTATGCCGGGTTCACTTTCTAGCTGGAGTGAGCCATTGTGGACTTGTGCTATGAGTTGGCAGTGGAACAGCCCAACGCCGTGCATTTTATGCAGGGCGTCACTTTTTGTGGAAGTGCCAAATTTAAAGACGTTTGTTTGCAGGTCTTTGGCAATGCCTTTGCCGTTGTCCTGCACGGTTAAATGGATGTGGTTGTCGTCGGAAACGGCCGTTACCGTCACCAATCCGTCGCGATCTGTGGGAACGGCCGTGAAGGCATTCACCAGCAGGTTCTTCAGCAGCAGCTCGATCCACAAGCTGTCTGCCTGGACCTTGGGCAGATCGGGAGCAATTTCCCTGGTAATGGTTACATGCGGGGGCTTTTGCGGCTTGCTTAAGTCGATGGCGTTGTTTACCAGGGTGGCGATGTCGTGCAGCTCGGGTCGATATTCGCCCGTGAACACAAAGTCCTTTAAACGGCCGCTAATTTTGTCGGTCACCCTGGCGCTTTTTTGCAGGTTCGCCAGCGGCGCGGCAATGTCCCGGTTGTTCTGGTACTTGTAGGTAATCTCATCCACCAGGTCGGGGAAAGCGGCCACGGCGTTGTTGATGTCGTGTACCAGGCCGGTGGCCATCATCGCCGTTTGCCGGGTGAGCTCTAAGGCCCGGGCGTGCTGGAACTGCCGGGCATTTTTAACGGCCAGCGCTGTGTGTTTGGCCAGCGTCACCAACAGCTCCTGATCTTCAACAGTAAAGGCGGCCAGCTCGTCGCTTTCTACCACCAGCACGTAGCTCACCACGTCGTCTATCATGATGGGAATCCCGATTTGTGATTGCGTGGTGGCAACGGCCGGGATGTAGTCGATGTCCCCGCTGACGTCGGCTACCAGGCTCGGTTCACCGGTGGCCAGCACGCGCCCGGCGATGCCGCGCCGTTTGTCCAGCCGGGTGCGGAACGTTTCATCTTCCAGCAGGGGCACATCGATGCGGTAAAACTGCTGGGTGTTGCCGGTAACGGCCACCTCGTTTTTGTCTGGCAGGTGCTCCACGATGCAGGCGTTGTTGACCTTGGGGAAGGCGGCCAGAATCTCCTGCATCAGGTTGCGGAAGATGAGGTCAATTTCCACGCTGGCGCTGATGATGGGCGTGATGTGGGAGACGGTGTCCAGCCGCTGCTGACGCTGTTCGGCTTCGGTGTGCAGGCGCGCCCGCAAAATGGCCAGGGCGGCCAGCTGGGCAAACAGCTCCAGCGTGCCGCGGTCGCCCTCGCTAAACGGATTTTGGAATTTATAGCCAAAAAACATGCAGCCGACGCGGTTATGTCCAACTTCCAGGGGAAGCACGGCCGTTGCCTGGTATCGGTTTGTGTGCGGGAAGGCCTGGCGCAGCTGGGGTGTTTTTTCGATGTTGGAGAAAAATTTGCCCTTGGGCAGGTCCCAGGCCGAGAGGACGATCTGGTTGGGTTTGCCGGAAAGGGGAACGGCCGTGGCCTGCGGCTGGCTGCTGGAAACGGTGGTGGCAATGTAGCGCATCGTTTCTGGATCCTGGTGGTAAAGGACAATGGCATCCACCGCCTGCAGGGCGTTCAGCGCCTGGGTGATGATCGCCGCCAACAGCCTGGTCAGGTTGGCTTCATCGGCCAGCCGCTGCGACAGGCTGCGCAGTTCGCGCATGGCCCGGCTGCGGTCGGCTTGTTCCAGGTTGACGGCCAGGCGGCTGGCCAGTTTTTCCAGGAACCGTCGGTGTTCCTTTAGTCCCTCGCGCTCCGGGCTTTCCAGATAAAGCACCGCCAGGGTGCTGCTGGTCACTTTAACGGGAACGGCCAGGGCACTGCGCGATTCCGGGAAAAAGCGGGTGCGAAACCGTCCGGTTTCCGGGCGGCCTGCGTTGGTAACCAGCTGCGTGGTGCCCTGGGTATAGGCCTGGGCAATCAGGCCGCCCGGCAGCGTGTCGATCTGGCGTGAATGGATTTTGCCAGAGCCCAGCAGCTGGTAGATGCCCCAGGCGCCTTTTGGTTCATCGCGAATTAAAAAGATGCGCGGCGCGTTGGTGTATTCTTGCGCGCGGCGCAGCGCCAGGTAGATGCCATTTTCGATGCCCTCATCGGAGCGGAAGTAGGCGCCGCTGGCAAAAAGCTGGTCCAGGCCTTTCATTTCCATCAGGCGCCGGTCGAGATTGTACTGCACCTGCTGGTAAGTGCGGGCGCCGGGCAAAGCGATGGCCACAAAGTTGGCAAACACTTCTAAGACGGTTTTCTGCTCGGCGGTGAGCTGGTGCGGGTGCCGCCAGTTCAGGTAAAGCAGGCCTACCGGGGCTGCGGCCGAGCCAAGCCGGATGCCGATGAAGGCGCGAATGCCTTCGCGGGGCAAAAAGGTGCTGGTTTCGATGCCCAGGCGCAGTTTGGGGGTCACGGCCGTTTCCACATCCGACACGGCCACCTGGCCCTGCTGCAAAATGGTGGCGGCCAGGCCCTGTGTTGGGCGCGGTTTGTCTGAGGGGCAAACGGCCGTTTGTGTGCCAACGGCCGTTACATCCTTGGTTTCATAGCGATACGAGCTGTTGCTCGGGTCTGGCTGGAGCGGGTACACCACCACGCTGTCCGCCTGGAACAGCTCCTGGGCAGAAAGCACCACCGTTTCCAGCAGCTCCGCCACTGATTGGGTGACGCGGTTGTTCAATGTCTTTTCAATGTCCAGCAGCTGCCGCCAATTGCTGGTGCGCTGCCGTTCTACCACCAGGGCGCGGGCGTTTTCCAGCACCAGCGCTACCTGGTTCACAAACGTCTGCAGCAGCTCAAACTGCTCGTGGGTGATCGGTTCGGATGAAAATTTGTTATCGACGTACAGCACACCAAAGGTGTGTTCACCGGAAGCAAGGGGTACCAGGGCAAATTCAACGGGAGCGCCAATGGCCTGGATGAGCTCTGGGGGAAGCCCGTTGCGCGGCAGCTGGCTGCTGCTAAACAGCGCTTCACCCAGCTTGTGTTGGTGCAGCACCAGGTCGGGCGCGGGGGCGTACAGGGGCAGGCGCAGGCGTTTGAGGGCGTTGCGCAGGGGAGAGGCGGCGGGGTGGGTAACGGCCGTTTCCACAAACAGTGTTTCCGGCGGATGCTGCAGCCACATCTGCCGCTCTGCTTCGGCATTTTGCTGCGTGAGCTGACCCACAGCAAAGGGCACCGTCAGGCACTGCTCGTTTTCGTTCAGCAAGAACAGCGCAGCGCGGTTGAAGTCTAAGCCATACGGCGAGGTGATGCCGGTGAGGGCCAGCTGCAAGATGCGCGATTCAGGCCACTCCCGGTGGTGCAGCATTTGTGTGAGCATGGTGTTGAGCCGGTTTAGCTTGGTAACCCGGGTTTCGGCGGCAAAGAGCAGGCTGGCATAGTGGGTTCGCTCTTCAACGACGCGGGCGGCCTGCTGCAAAAAGCTGACGAGCTGCATCACCTCATCACGCCGCCGGTAGGGCGACTGGGGCGCCACCAGTTTGCCCAACGAAACGAGCCCGACAGGCGTGCCCGGTTTTAGTTCCGTGCGCAGCGGGATGAGCAGGCGCATGTCGTCCGCGACGGGCACCACGGTGTAGTCGGCGCCGTGCAGGGCCTGCATTTCGGGGCCATGCGGATTTTGCAACCGGGTGTCCTCGGTTATTTCATACCCATCGGGGAAAAAGCAGTTCAGCCTGCTTTCTTGCCAGGTGTACAGGTGTAGATCGCTATGGGGGAAGGCGGCGGACAACCCCTCGGCCAGGGTGCTAAAGGCGCCGGCGGCGTTGTCGCTGGCGTGCATGGCGTTGAGAACTGCCGTAAACAAAGCCGCCCGTACCTGGTTGTCGCCGTCATTTAATGCCCGGCCTAAATATTCAAAGGCGTGTCGCCAACGGCCGTTCACCGCATAAAAGCCGCCGACGCGTGCCGGATTTAAATGTTTTTGCAGCAGCTGACCCCAAATCTCGTTTTTCAGATGGTAGCGGTCACCTTCCCGCGCAAAAATGCCGCTTAAATCCAGCAGGTTGGGGAAAACGTCCACGGTCAGCGGCGCCTGGCTGACGTGGATCGAACCCTGCTCCAACATCGTCAGGGTGCAGTGCAGCAGGTGGGTGTCGCTTTCCACCTGGCGCAGGATTTCTTCGATTTTGGGATTCAGGGGATTGTTTAAGAAGGTATCGATGGCGTCGGCGACACGCGGTGGTGTGAGTTCGGTTTGCCCGCGCCGTCTCATTTGCTTCAGGCAGAGGCCTAGAATGTGCTCCAACAGCACCAGGTCACCGCCGGTTTGGCGCAGCAGCGTTTTTACTGCCAGCGGCGAGGCAGTCACCTCGGCCCGTTGGCAGGCCGCCAGGGTATAAGCCAGCTGCTCCTCGGCCTCCAGGTCATCAATCCAGACCAGGTCGGAGATGGGCAAGAAGCGGGTGGGGGCAACACGGCCGTTTTCTTCCAAATCCAGCGCGCCACCGATAACGGCTAAAAATTGGGGACCGCTGTGGTGGGAAACGGCCGTATACAAATCGGCCAGCGTATTGAGCAGCGACAGCACTACATTCGGCGGTGCCGCATTTAAATTATCGACAAACAGCACCAGCGGCCTGTCCAGCCGCCGTACCAGCATCATCATGCCTTCCCGGAACTCACGGGCCGTTTGCATCAGCTCGAGATCGGTGGGGGTGTCCATCGGAAACAGTTCACGCTGCAGCCAGCCAAACAGCGCGGCGTACACATCTACCTCGCTCAGCAGCAGCAAATCGGTGGAAAGTTTTACCATGAAGCTGGCTTCCCGCACGTGCGGCAAATTGTTGATGCTGATGTACTGCACGTTGTGGGTACCATGTTCTTGCAGCAGCTGGGCTGCACCCAGCATCAGCGCACTTTTGGAGCGACAGCGCGGCCCCAACACCCGGGCACATCGGCCTGCCTGCACAGCCTGAAAAACGGCGTGCAAACATCCTTCTTTATAAACAGGCAGAGGGGAAATCTGGTGATTGGAGTAGAGTATGTTCATTGTTTTGTACTCCCCTACGGCGCAGCAGGGAATGCCTCAATGTCAACCAGTAGGACTCAGTCTTGCTAAAGTGATTTATATTGACAAAGGGCAAAATCTGACATTTTGTCACCCTGTCACCCTGTCACATTGTCAACTGTTTTTGCTACAACTTTTTCAGAAATGGATCAAGGACGAACTGTCACAGCGAAGGAAGGTACGTTCTCCAGCCAGGATCATAACCAACTTGCCGTAAGTCTATTTTATGGCTCCGCCAGGCCGGTAACCTGACAAAAATGTGATAGAAAAATGGCTGCCAGCTAACAGAAGCTACAAACGGCCGTTCGTCTGGCCCAACGCTTCAGGACAACTGGGCGAGACAGGCGGGGAAAAGACCGTTCTGCAATCAAAAATGGTTTCCCGCCTGTCTCGCCCTTACGCAGCCGCCTCGCGCACAATGCGGATACCTTCCAACGCTGGGATGCGGTTTGGCTTGGAGGAACGGCCGTCTAAAATGGCCATGTCCACGTACAAATCCACCAGAATTTGCAGCAGTTCCAGCACCTGCCGCCGGGAGGTCGATACCTGGCCCGAGTGATTTTGCAGCAGCGTCAGGCTGTGGTGCAGCGCCTGGATGCGCAGGCGATCTCGGGCGTAGCTGCGTTTGTTGCTCAGATCATTCAGCAGTACCTGGCCCGCGTGTAGGGCCATGTTCAGATGGCGCACCAACTCGCGGTGGGACACAAATTCAGACTGCATGCTGGGCTGCAACGGATCCAGCTGTTCCCTGGCCCGGCCCAGGACGCGCATCAACTGCTGCATAGAACCGGTGAATTCTTCGGCAAAGGGTAATCTTTCCAAAGATGCCGTCAGCTGGCTGGCCAGGCTGATAATTTCTTCCAGGAGTGGCTGCTGTCGTGCGGCTTGGGTGGGGTTGTCGATGTGCGCTTTGGTGGTCAGCAGCGCGTGTTCCATTTCGGTGGCCAGCCCTTCGGCCGTGCGATCTTGCACCAGGCTGAAGAAACGGCCGATTTCTGCTCCATCATCAGCACTAAACGGCAGCCGCCGGTCCAGGTCCAGCAGCGAATAGGCGCGCCGCCTGGCCTGCTCCAGGACGATCTGGCGCAGCCGTTCGCTGGCGGGGTGGTCTACGTCCAGCTCGGGCAGGAAGAGCCAGTCATCCAGCAGCTTGTGCTCAATTTGCCATTGCAGCGACTGGATCAGGACGACGTCTGCGTCCAGCTGCGGCGAGGGCGCCAGCTGAAAGTGGCCATCCTTGAAGAACCAGTAGCCCATCGCGGCATCGTTGGGTGCTGTGGAAGGGGCGTTGAGGGGATGGCGGGCCGTTTCCTGGGCCGTGGGCAGGCGGAAGCGCCAGGGGCCAGTTTCTCGTTCGGTGAGCCAGTTGCAAAATGCCTGGGCGTCAGACGGCCGTACGCCAGCCGCTGGCATCTGCCCTTCACCGCTGGCAAACTGCATTCCCTGCCAATGATCCGGCTGGCGGTAGCTGCCCTGAGCGCGCAGCTCGTCCAGGAAAAGCTGGTATTCGGCCTGGGTCACCAGCGACCGGTCGGCGTAGGTGCTTTCATCCAGGCGTACCAGGCGGCGCAGGCGCAGCTGCAGCAGCACCTCGGCGCCAATGCGGCGGATTTCTGGATTGTCATTTTCGATGCTCTGCACCAGTTCGGCGGGAATCTTGCGGAAGTCATCTTCTACTTCCAGCGCTTCCTCGATGCATTCCACGGCCAGGGTCAGCGCGGGGATGGAGGCCGTTTCGCGCATCACACAGGCGCGGATGATGTTGGTGGCGTTGGTTTGGGCGGCATAGAGGCGAATCGTTTCGTGCCACCAGGGATCATCCACGCGGTCCAGCAGCACTTTTTCCAGCCGCTGATCTTTGAGGTGAACGGCCGTTAAATACTCCTGAAACGTCTGGTGAGCGAAGCTGTACACCCCGGCCGTGTGTTCGATGAGCAGCCCACTCGTCTCGGTGATCGATTGTAGGAACTGCTCGCTGCTGGTTTGCGGATACACCCGCCTGAGGGCCGGGTCGATGATGTCGGCGGCGTCGGCGCGGGTGATGTGGCGCAGATTGCGCCGCATCATTTCGTAGGCCAGGCATTGCAGCACACGCTTCTTTTGTGAGGGCGACAGCTCGTAGGTGATGCCGCGTGCCTCGTGCCGTTTGCCCAGGAAAACGTCGCAGATTTCATGGTAAAGCGCTACCCGCTGGTCAGGCAGGGTGTTGCGATAGCGGTGAATGGTAGCAATCATGGTCAGCAGCAGCGGATTGACGCCCATATCCAGCAGGGCGGGTGTTTGTCGCAGGCGGCGCAGCAAATCGGTGGCGCGCCCGGCGGCGTCGCGCCGCACGCCTTCGTCGTCACGTCCCTGCGTTTTGACTTCGTTGGCGGCATACCAGCTGGTGACAAACTGGCGCACCTGTTCCAGGGTAAACGGTTTGACTTCCAGCAGCAGGCTATCGGGCAGGGGATTGCTGGCGTAACCAAACGGCCGTGAGGTAACCACAAACTGGTTGGTGGGGTGCTGCTGCATCTGGCGCTGCACCCAGGTGACAACCTGCTGGCGCTGGGCTGGATCGGCCACTTCGTCCAGGCCATCAAGCATGATCAGGCAACGGCCGTTGCCCAGGTCATGCCCCAGCCAGTTGAGCGGCACGCTGACCTGGCGGCTTTGGAATAAAGCGCGGATTGCCTGGAGCAGGCTGTAGTCCGGATTCTGGCCCACGTGCTGGGCAATGTCGCGCGAGTACAAAAAGATGGGTGTTTTGTGCAGCCGCGGTGCGTCCTGGGTGGGTGCGGTGAGCGTGAGGGTGATGTGTTTGAGCAGGGTCGTTTTGCCCGTGCCCGGCGCGCCCAGCACCACCAGGTTGGGCGGGTACTCCTCCTGGCGCAGCAAAAAGCGCCAGATAGAGTGCCTTTCCTCCGAACCGTTTTTGCGCAAAGCCGGGATAGGGTTCGCCGAAACGGTTTGCCGCGTTGGCGCCAGCCCCACATCGACAAAAACGTGGGCCAGGTTCAGCGTGGCCTCGCCCGGCGCGGCGATGCCTTTGACATCAAAATTGCGGTGCTGGAAGTACAGGTCTTTGAGGTATGCTGAGCGATCGGGATCGTCTGGTTTGGCTTCTGGCAGGCCAAACAAATCACGAATTGCCTGGATGGGTGACCAATAGTTAAACGGACGTTTGTTCTGAGCCATGACGGAACTGCTATCTGACGGCTTTGGCGAGTTCCGAGAAATAATCGGATGAAAATTCGATATATTTCGGAATTCGCTTGAGGCATTTTCGGATTGAACAGGCTTATTTTTATTCTAAAAATGCCTTGGCGACTGGTAAACGCAAAGTCGAACTTGTATCGTGGGAACTAAGACCCCGTCATTGGGTGGACACACACGGGGCAATAGGACCCGTTTTGCTTTAGGAACTACCTTAGGAACAATAAGGGTATTATGACACTAAATGGGGAAATCGCAAACCATTTTTTGATGGTTAATTGTGAATGGTCAACGGTCAATTTTTAATGGGTGAATGCCTCCTTCATGAAAATTCGCGTCATTCGCGGCAAAAAAAGCGATTAACGGCCGTTCCCTTCCGCCATCATGCCCAACGCAAATGCGCCCAGCACGCCCGCCTGGTTGCCCAGGTCCGGCGGCACGATGTAGGTGTCGATGTTGTCCAGGATGGTGGGGGACTGCACATAGCCGTTGAGCGCCTCCAGCGTTTTCTGGCGCACCAGGGGGAAGAGCTGCGGCTGTTCCATCACCCCACCGCCCAAAATGATACGCTGCGGCGACAGAGTGCAGATGATGCTGCGCATCGCCTGGGCAATGTAATGCGCTTCCAACTCCCAGGCGGGATGGTCTTCAGGCAGGTTTTGGCCTTTGGTCTGCCACCGTTCTTCAATGGCGGGACCGGCGGCCATACCCTCAAAGCAGTCGCCGTGGTAGGGGCACTTGCCGGGGTACGGGTCGGCGTCCCAGTTGTGGGGCAGGCTGATGTGACCCATCTCTGGGTGGAGCAGGCCGTGGAGGAGACGGCCGTTCACCACCGCCCCACCACCAATGCCCGTGCCGATTGTGAAGTAGACAAACGTATCCAGACCCTTCGCCGCTCCCCAGCGCCCTTCGCTGAGGGCCGCGCCGTTCACGTCCGTGTCGAAGCCGATGGGCACGTTGAAGGTGCGCTGGATAGGGCCAGCCAGGTCGGCGTTGGCCCAGCCGGGTTTGGGCGTGGTGGTGATGTGGCCAAAGGCTGGCGAGTCGCGATGGGGGTCCAGCGGCCCAAAAGAGGCAATGCCGATCGCCACCAGCGGGCCGCGTTCGGCGATTTGCGCCTGGAAGAAGTCGATGGCTTGCTGGATAGTCTCGGCTGGTTGGGTGGTGGGGAAGCGCACTTCGGCCTGAATATCGCCGGGGCCAGTGCCGACGGCGCAGACAAATTTGGTGCCGCCTGCTTCGATTCCGCCGTAGAGTGTCATAGTTGTATCTCCTGAAAATCAATGGGACACAGATGAACACTGATTAACACAGATAAAAATCAGTGAAAATCTGTGTTAATCAGTGTCCAATTTTTATGGTGCTTACTGCAGCCAGACGGCCTGGTACGGTTCCAGGGTGAGGTCCTGCCACATGTCGATGGGCTGTTCGGTGAGCCGGTTGATGAGCAGGCCAGTGAAGCCCAGCTCACGCAGCCGGTCACGGCTGACGATTTGCGGTGCTTCGGTGACGTTGGCCAGGATGAGCAGCCGCCCGCGCGGATTGTCGCGCAGCAGGCCAAAGACGTGGTCGTTGTGGGTCCAGGTGGGGTAAACGGCCGTTTCCGCATGAAGCACCTTGGTCCGTTTCCGGGCCGCGATTAGTTGACATAAAGCTGAAAAAATGCGCCCTGTGATCGTTTGCGGATCATGCCGCTCGGCCGCTTTCGCCCAATCCATAAATGGCCGGTGAATCCAACGGCTGTCGTTGGCCAGGTCCGGGTTTTCCAGGTAGCTGTAGTCGTTGAGCAGGCCAATTTCATCGCCCATGTAGATGAGCGGGATACCGCCGTAGGCGAAGATGAGGTTGTGCAGCAGCAGGATGCGGCGGATGGCCAGTTCCACTTCGGACCAGTTGGTGTTGGATACGGCCGTTTCCAACCCCGCCAATGAGGCCAATGAACCGTTCACCCGCCGGTCATTAGTGCGCGGGTTATATTGGAAGGTCGTGCCTGCGGCAAAGGTACCGGGGAAGCGCCCGGTGTAAAAATCGCTGAGGAAGGTGCGATGGGCAAAACCATCGAGCCCAACCTGCGCCGCGTCTTCCTCGGTGATGGCCCAGCCGATGTCGTCGTGGCAGCGCACGTAGGTGACCCAGCTCGTCCCCGACGGAATCAGCGGCATGTTTTGCAGCGCCTTGGTGGCCAGCACCGCCTTACGCTCCGCCAGGCAGCTCCACAAAACGACCATCAGCACGTTGTGGTACGCTAGGTGGCACTCCTTGTTGGCGGCCACGCCGCGCCCCAGGTAAGGGATGAGCTGCGGCGGCGAGACAATGGCCTCCGCCTTGAGCAGCAGGCCGGGCGCAGCCAACCGGCTGAGGGCACGGAAGGCTTGCAGCAGCAGATGGGCTTCCGGCTGATTTTCACAGTCGGTGCCCATGCGCTTCCACATGAAGGCGACGGCATCCAGGCGCAAAATCTCCACCCCCTGGTTGGCCAGGTAGAGCATGATTCCCAGCATTTCGGTGAAAACGGCCGGATTCTGGTAGTTCAAATCCCACTGGTACTCGTTAAAGGTGGTCCAGACCCATTTGTCAAAATCGTCGTAGTAGGTGAAGCTGCCGGACTTAAAGTCGGGGAAGATTTCGCGTAGGGTGCGTTCGTAGGCGCCGGGCAGGGTGCGGTCGGGGAACATGAGGTAGTAGTTTTGGTAGGTGGGGTCCCCGGCGCGTGCCTTTTTGGCCCAGTCGTGCTCTTTGGCGGTGTGGTTGCACACCAGGTCGATGCACAGGCTGATGTTGTTGTGGCGCAGCTGGGCGGCCAGATTGGCCAGGTCTATCATGCTGCCCAGCCGGGAATCGACCTCCCGGTAATCCATCACGGCGTAGCCGCCGTCGTTGGCGCCGGGGCGGGGCTGGAGCAGGGGCATGAGGTGCAGGTAGGTGACGCCGAGTTCGTTAAGGTAGTCGATCTTGCTGGCCACGCCGTTGAGGTCCCCGGCAAAGCGGTCGGTGTAGGCCACATAGCCGAGCATGTGTGATTTTTGGTACCAATCGGGCTGGAGCAGGCGCTTTTCGTCGAGCAGGTGCAGATCGTTGGGGCGTTGGGCATAGGCGACGCCGACGTGGGTGATGGTATCGGCCAGCCACTGCTCAAAATTGTCCAGGTGGCCGTAGAGGTGGTGTAACGGCCGTATCAAATCATCCCAATACACTGCCAACCGCTGAAAAAACTGGTTTTGCCGGTATTTGTACAGCCTGGCAAAGGTGGGGTCTTGGGTGACCTGCTCTTTGATTTGGTTTTGAATGGAAGTCGCGATCATATATGAGAACTGTAATTGGGTAATTGAGTAATTTAGTAATTGAAGCAAAATTACCCAATTACCTAATTACTCAATTACATTTTCAGACAAGCCAATGGGCGGCAAACGGCCGTAATTCCACCACCTGCCCCTCTGAGGACAATTGATACTTGAATGCTGGATTTGCGGCAAGTAAGTCGGTGAATGTTTCGGGTAAGCTGAGCTGGGCGGTTTGTGGCTGGTCGCTCAGGTTGAAGAGGCAGAGGACGGTTTGGCTGGCAGTGGTGCGGGTGTAGGCGAGAACCGAACTGTTCCCCGTCCCCACAAACTCAAACTCGCCATCGCCAAATGCAGGCACGCCTTGCCGGGTTTTCAGCAAAAAGCGCATCAGGTTCAAGTAAGAAGCCGGGTCCTTTTCCTGAGCCGCTACGTTGCGTTGCCGATAACCAAACAGCTCATCGTCGATAACAGGCAGGTACGTTTTTTCTGCTTCTGAAAAGCCTGCGTGGCGCTCCGCGTTCCACTGCATCGGCGTGCGGCAGCCGTGCCGGTCCGGCAGCCAGATGTTGTCGCCCATGCCAATCTCATCGCCATAATACACAATGGGCGTGCCGGGCAGCGACAAAAAGAGGGCGTGCAACAGGGACCATTTGGCTTTGTTGTCGTCCAGCAGGGGGGCCAGCCGCCGCCGGATGCCCAGATTGAGCTTCATACGCGGGTCTGGTGCGTATTTGTCCCACATCCATTGGCGCACTTCTGGCGTTACCATTTCCAGCGTCAGCTCGTCGTGGTTGCGCAAAAAGGTCATCCACTGCGCATTTTTGGGGATGTCCGGCGTGCGCGCCCAGATTTCCTCGATGGGCGTTTTGTCGCCTGCCTTCACGGATTGGTACAGCCGGGGCATGATGGGGAAGTGAAAACAAACCTGGAACTCGGGATTTTCTTCCGTGCCAAAGTAGGGCAGCAAATCTTCCGGCCACTGGTTGGCCTCAGCGATGAGCACGCGGCCAGGATATTCGGTATCGACCATGCGGCGCATTTTTTGCAGGAAGGCGTGCGTTTCGGGCAGGTTTTCGCAGTTGGTGCCTTCGCGCTCGTACAGGTAGGGGATGGCATCGACGCGGAAGCCGTCCAGCCCCATATCCAGCCAGTGGCGGATGACGTTGAACATTTCTTCGTGCACCTGGGGATTGTCGTAGTTCAGGTCGGGCTGGCTGCTGTAGAAGCGGTGCCAGAAATACTGCCCGGCGACCTCGTCGTAGGTCCAGTTGGAGTCTTCGGTGTCCAGGAAGATGATGCGGGCGTCGCTGTATTCGGTGCCGGTATCGCTCCAGACGTAGTAGTCGCGGTACGGTGAGTTTTTGTCTTGCCGGGCGGCCTGGAACCAGGAGTGCTGGTCGGAGGTGTGGTTGGTGACGAGGTCGGTGACAACTTTGAGGCCGCGTTCGTGGGCGGCGTCTAAGAATGCTTTGAAGTCGTCCAGGGTGCCGTAGTCGGGATGCACCTGGTAGTAGTCGGCGATGTCGTAGCCGTCGTCTTTGAGCGGCGAGGCGTAGTGGGGCATGATCCAGATGCAGTCTACGCCGAGCGACTGGATGTGGTCGAGGTGCTGGATGGCGCCGCGAAAGTCGCCGTTGCCATCACCGGTGCTGTCCTGGTAGGCGCGGATGTTGAGTTCGTAGAAGACGGCCGTTTTATACCAGTGAGGCTCGTTCATAGGGGTCACTTCCTTTTGTTAGTTGAGCTGGAGCAAAATGCTCTCGTGCGGCCGTAGGGTGAACGTTGTACCGCTGTGGTTTGTGAAATGGGTGGAAAGCAGCGTTTCGGCCCTGTTGGTCAAATGGCTCAGGTCGATGGTGCGTTCTGCCGCGCCAAAGTTGAGGCAAACCAGCAGGCGTTGGCCGTTGGCTTCGCGCTGATACGCCAGCAGGTCATCGCCCTGGCCATCAACAAAGGTAAAAGAGCCGTTGTGCAGGGCGGGCAGGCTGCGGCGCAGGCGGAGCAACTTTTTGTAGAAGTTGAGGGTGGAGCCCTCATCAGCCAGCTGCGCGGCCACGTTCACTTGCGTGTAATTATCGGCTAAGGGCAGCCACGGTTTGCCGGTTGTGAACCCGGCGTTGGGCGAACTGTTCCACTGCATGGGCGTGCGTTCCGGGTCGCGCCCCAGATCGGTTTCTGGTTTGTTGATGCCCCAGGGATCAATGCGCTGCTCCAGGGGAATAAAAACATCTTCCATGCCAATTTCATCCCCGTAATACATGGTGGGGATGCCCCACAGGGTGAGCAGCAGCATACCGACGGAGCGATGATTTTCATGACCGTATCGCGTGGCCAGGCGGTGCACGTCGTGGTTGCCAAAGACAAAGTTGGGCCAGCCGCCCGGCGGCAAAACGGCGTAATAATCTTCAATGAGCGCGCGCATCCCGGCCGCATACCAGGGTGCATTAAGCGTGTTGAAGTTAAACGGAATGTCATAGCCATCGAGCGGGTCGCCATAATAAGGCATCAGGTCAATGTATTCCGGGGCGCTGGTTTCGCCAATGTGCACGCGGTCTTCATATTCATCTAAAACCTGGCGCATCTGGCGAATTTGCTGGCGGGTTTCCGGCAGGTGCATGGTGTAGCGCGGCTCTAGTTGATTCCCCCAGCGTGCCCAGAAACTTCCGGGCTGCACGGCCGGATTGTCTCGAAACTGCTCATCTTTCATAAGGCAAATGATGGCATCAACCCGAAAACCATCGACGCCCCGATCCAGCCAGAAGCGGAGGACGTTGTACATTGCTTCCACCACTTCTGGATTACGCCAGTTGAGGTCGGGTTGTTCGGGGAGAAAGGTGTGCAGGTAATATTGCTGGGTTAGCTCATCCCATTCCCAGGCAGAGCCGCCAAAGAAGGCTTCCCAGTTGTTGGGCGGCGAACCGTCTGCTTTGGCATCCTGCCAGATGTACCAATCGCGCCTGGGGTTCTGACGCGAACTGCGGGATTCCAGGAACCAGGGATGCTGGTGGGAGGAGTGGTTGGGAACGTAATCCAGGATGATTTTGAGATTACGGCCGTGTGCCTCCGCCAGCAGCCGGTCAAACGTGTCTAGATCGCCAAACATGGGGTGAATGTCGCAGTAGTCGGCGACATCGTAGCCAAAATCGGCCATCGGGCTGGGGAAGATGGGCGAAATCCAGATGGCATCGATGCCCAGGTCTACCAGGTAGTCGAGCCGGTTGATGATGCCTTGCAGGTCGCCGATGCCGTCGCCGTTGGTGTCCTGGAAGCTGCGCGGATAAATTTGGTAGAAGGTGGCTTTTTGCCACCATTTTAGATTGTTTGTGCCATTCGGGTGATAGGTTTTCATTTCTTTAAAAAATGTAGTATGGTTTTAATGTGTTTACGGCCGAATTCAGCCAAAACAGTTGATCATATCAGTTAGTGTCTGGCAGGGCGATATGCTTAAAGCAAAACGAATCCTGATGTTGCTTGCTTGTTTTGGGCTGCAGGCCTGCGCGGCGGCGGGGGTTGAGGAGGTGGATACGGCCGTATCCACCACTGCCCAACCACCAGCCCACGAAACGGCCGCTGCCTGGCTGGCGGCTAATCGCGACCCAGACGTGCCATCGCTGCCCTTCCCCGACAACCCCGATCCGGACCAGTGCGGCATTCCCACGGCCTGGGGAGACGAAGGGGCTGCCTGGCTCAACGGCGTGTACGAGGGTGAACTGGTGCAGCCCACGGTGCTGCTCTACGACAGCCATTCGCGCCTGAGCATCATCGCCAAAGGGTCACACGGTGCTCAGGTTCAAGTCATTCTCTACCAGCAAAACCCCGTGCTCGACTACTACCTGGTAAAAATTGAAGGGGCACCAAAACCCAATGAAGGCTGGGTTCCAGGCCCCTTTCTCTCGTTTAATCCCGTTACAGAGTTGGAAGATTTGCCAAACAACGAATGACCCTAAAGCCAGGCAAACCGGTCCGTTTGGTTAGCCTTTCACCGCGCCAGCCGTTAACCCTTCCACAATCTTTTGCTGGAAAATCAACACCAAAATCAGCAGCGGAATGGTAATGAGGATGGCTGCGGCCATAATCTCGCCAAATGGTTCCTGGCGAGAAATCTGGCCGGTAAACAGGGCCATCACCACCGGCACTGTACGGGCGCTGGACTCGATGGTGGTAAAGGTGAGGGCAAACAGGTACTCATTCCAGGCATTGATGAAAGCCAACAGACCCGTCGTTACCAGTGCAGGCAGCGTTAGCGGCAGCAAAATCTTATAGAAGGTTTGGAAGGGTGTAGCCCCATCCACTTGTGCCGACTGCATAAGCTCTGTGGGTAGACCCTGGAAAAAGGAGGTCATTACCCAGGTGGTAAATGGCAGCGTAAAGAGCATGTATGAAAGAATCATACTGGGTATAGCCGGAATTTGCAGCTCGCGAATCACGGCATACAGTCCGGTCAGCACCGCCACTTGCGGGAACATCGTCATGGACAAGATCAGGTACAGCGACGGCGTTTTGCCTCGAAAGCGGAGTTTACCCAAAGCAAACGCGGCAAATGATCCAACGACCAGAGACAGGACCGTTGTAGAAAGCGCCACAATCGTGCTGTTAATTAAACCGCGACCAAAATCCCTGTTTTGAAATACCCCCTCGTAATTTCTCAGGCTGAAAGAGACGTCATCGGATGCTGGATCACGCGGTACGAAGGTTGCCGGTGTCATTTGCAGCTGATTTTCCGTTTTGAACGAGGAGTTGATGGCCCAATAAAATGGGAACAGCAGGTAAATGGCTACAATGACCAAAACGGCATAGAACAAGATGCGGTTGATGATGTGTCTGGTTTCCTTAGTCATTGTCTACTCCTAAAAGTCTGATGTAGCCGATGGCGAAGACGGTGATAATCACAAAAATGATTACACTGGCGGCAGAGGAGTAACCCATGCGCTGGCCATTAATGAGTTCATAGTAAGCATAGCTGGCCATGGAATACCGTTTTTGGGCCAACACAATCTGGAAGAGGTCAAAAACGCGGACCGCATCTAGCGTGCGGAAGACTAGAGCTACGGCGATGGTGGGGCGCAGCAGCGGCAGGGTAACGGACCAGAACTGGCGTAGTTTACCCGCGCCATCAACGTCGGCCGCTTCATACAAATCTTTGGGGATGAGCTGCAAACCAGCCAGGAGCAGCAGCGCCATGAAGGGGGTAGTTTTCCAGACGTCAATCATGATCATGGCTGGTACCTGCCATGCTTCACTGGCCAGGAAGGGGATTTGCCCATTGCCTATGCCTAGGTATTGGAAGATAACGTTCATGAAGCCTACGCGGGTTGAGGCAAACATCCATTCCCAAATGCGGGAGGAAACGGCCGTAGGAATCACCCACGGTACCAGCATAAACACCCGCATCATGCCCCGCCCCTTGAAGTTCATGTTCACCACCAGGGCGATGGCCAATCCCAGCACCGTTTCAATGGCAACCGATATAAACGTAAATCTTAATGAATCCCCGATCGACCGGATAAAATTAGCATCCGTAGCCCCAATAACATACTGCGTACCAAACAGGTTAAACTGACTCAGTTCTCGATAGCGGCGTGGCTCACGCGGCAGCACGCTAACCGCCGACTGGTATTGAGTTTCACCTGTCTCCGGGTCGGTAACCACGTTGCCAGCATCGTCTACTTCCGGTGGTGCCTCGACGATGGTCATACTCAATAAATTGATGAAATTTTCGCCTCCAACAAATTCAACTTCTCGCCCACTGGCAAAAACACGATTGGTCAAGCTGTTGTAAAAAACCGTTCCCAGTGGATAAAAGGCGATCAGCACAAGGATGACAAAAGTTGGTATCATCAAGTAGTAGGCAAGGCGTGCCTCACGCTTTGCCAGATCGCTGCCTCCACTCCCCTTTTTCGGCACAGTTGCTGCGCTCATACTTTTCCTCCCAACTCTTCAAGATAAAAAGTGAATAATCAAGAGGCGAGAGAAAGTCTCTCTCGCCTCTTGTTGCTCGTAATTGGCTAGCCAATTACAAGCCTAAGGAGTTTTTTACTGGTCGAGGATGTCCTGCAGGTCCAGTTCCAAAACCTCAAAGGCTGTGGACGCATCCTGCCCGCCAGTCAAAACGGAGTGAACCGAGTTGAAGAACGCAGCAGAGACATCAGAGTACTGCGGCGCTGTGGCGGTGGACGGCCGTGCGACGGCGTTGATGAACACGTCGTACAGGCTGCCGAAGAACGGTGCAGCTTCCAGTACGTCAGGATCTTCGTACAGCGCTTTGATCGTCGGGTTCAAGCTGCCCTCGATGGCACGATACTTCTGTTCATCATAAGAGGCCATGAACAAGGCCAGGCGAGCCGCTTCTTCTGGATGTTCGCTGTATTTGGAAACAGCCAGCTGCCAGCCACCCAACGTCGCCGCGCCAGAGCCGGAATCACCAGCGGGCAGCGGGGAGACGTCAAACAGACCAGCAATTACGCTGTCTTCGGCGTTACCCAGGGAGTAAGCGTAGGGCCAGTTGCGCATGAAGGCAGCGTTGCCAGCCTGCCACATGTTACGCGCATCTTCTTCACCAAAGGCGGTCACACCGTCTGGGGAGATGGTGCCAACCCAGCCAGCGGCCTGGTCAACAATTTCGGCAGCTTGCGGGTTGTTGATGCTGATGGTGCCATCGGGTTCCACAATCGAACCACCGTCGTTGGAGGCGATCCATTCCAGGGCGTCACAGGTCAGACCCTCATAGGCGTTCCCTTGCCAGACATAGCCCCAGAAGTCTTCGTTGCCTTCAGCACGTTCGCCTTCCTGAATGGTCGTGGCCATTTCTTCCAGCTCGTCCCAGGTTGCAGGCGGGCCATCGTAGCCATATTTTTCCAGCAGGTCGCTGCGGTAGTACAGCAGGCCGGCGTCGGTAAACCACGGGATGCCGATCAGCTTGCCGTCAACGGTGTTGTTTTCGATGATGGCATCGAAGTGATCACCAGCCACATCAGCAGCGCCGTACTCGTACAAATCAACAAAGTGCTCAGCCAGGTCACCAGGCCAGATCACGTCGATTTGGAATACGTCACCTTCGGGCGATTGAGCCTCAAACAACTGCAGGTAGGTGCCCAGACGATCTTCCACAAAGTCTGGAGTCTCGACTACCTCGATGGTGATGCCAGGATTTTGTTCCATGAACCGATTGGCGACAGCTTCGGTCAGCTCTTTTTCCTGGCCGACATTACCGCCAAAAATGCGCAAAACGATTTCTTCGCCTTCCGCCATTTCTTCGGTCATATCTTCTTCGGCGGCGGGTTCTTCGTCTGCGGCAGGTTCATCGGTGGTGTCAGTGGTGGCACCCGTGTCGGTTTCTGTCGTGTCGGTTTCTTCGCCACCGCCACCACAGGCAACCATAACCAGGGCGAGAGCCAGCAAGATTGCCAGCAATTTAAAAGACTTTTGGTTTAACATGTTTTCTTGTCCTCCTAGGATTTTGTGTCTAAACCAATTTTGTAAAGGTATTCACAAGGTTTCACTTTTGTTTTGATCTCTCTTTAGGTTTACCTCCTTTTCGTAAAGTTTTCTGGTGGTTTCCATGCATAGGGATGATGATAACTGGGCACAACCCTGGTTAAAACGCTATGACGAGACCAGGGGCGCGGTGGTCTTGCGCAGGATCAGCTCCGTGGGCAAGACGATTTCTTGCGGCTCGGTGTGCTGGATGTCGATTTCCTCCAGCAGCAGTTTTGCCCCCTCAACGCCGGACTGAAACAGCTGCTGGCGAATGGTGGTCAGATGCAGGTACTCAGAGATTTCGATATCGTCGTAACCAATCACCGATAGCTCTTCCGGTACGATTATGCCCAACTCCTCGGCGGCCCGCAGCACGCCAAAAGCCTGCGTGTCTGAATAGGCAAAGATGGCGGTGGGGCGGTCGGGCAGTGTCAGCATTTCTCGGGCAACTTTTTTGGCGGCACGTCGGCTGAGTTCACTCTGACGATGGTATTCGGGATGGAAGGGGATTTCGGCCTCATCCAGCGCCTGTCGGTACCCCTTGTATCGGTCGATCACTGGCTGGAAATTGAACGGATTTTCGTACATGTGGTCACTCAGGTAGCCAATTTTGCGGTGACCTAAATCGATGAGATGTTTGGTCGCCTTGTAACCGCCTTTGTGGTCGTCAATGACGATATGGCTGAGGCGTGGGTGGACGGCATCTACCAGGACAGTGGGGATCCCGGCGTTCATGAAGCTTTCCACGGTATTTTCTGTTGGTACGAGGGACATAATCAACAAGCCATCGACCCGGTCACTACGCGCCATTTCACGAAAGTAGCGGTCGCGCCTGGCGGTTGTTTCCACGTTGTAGAGGATGAAGTCGTACTCACTCTCGGCGAAGACGGTGTCTAAACCACGAAGTCTTTCCACGTAAGACGGCCGTACAAAGAAAGGCGCAATCACCGCTACAGTCATTGTTTTGCCCAGGGACAGTCGGCGAGCAATTGGGCTGGGCGTGAACTCTAACTCTTCTATCGCAGCTAAGACCTTACGTCGTGTTGTCTCACGAACGGCCGGATTACGATTGAGCACCCGAGAAACCGTCCCGACGCCAACACCTGCTTTTTTAGCGACGTCCCTGATGGTTACACTGGCCATCAGTCTTCCCTTGCTAGTTGTTTGTTATTTGTTTGCTATGAGGATTATTACTAAATGTTTCGAAGCTTCTCTTCCGCTGGTATCCTATGGAACAATGGAACCGGTTCCATATAGGCGTCACTATACAATAAAGCCCAAAGGATGTCAAGGATTTTGAGCAATCTGCCCAAAAGTGATGCTCTCCCTGTTGTGGTACAACAAAATTTCCTTTTTTGACACCCTTTGGGCCGTGCGGTTACGGAAGGGTGCCCGGGTTGGGGAACGGCCATTCGCGGAAGTCTACAGTGCCGTCGTCCGTGTCGCGATCAAATGGAAAGCGTTCCAGGCTGTAGTTGCTGGCCGTAACCAACGGACAGGCTACCACACCGGGGTAACTGCCGCTGCCGTACGTAACCACATCCACCACCTTGCCCGTCGGGTCGCGCAAGATGATTTCATCACCGCCGTTGCCCAGCTGGAGCAGTGCGGCCGGATCGCCCCAGGCCAGATCGTCGATGAGGTCGGGTACGGTGGGGCTGGTATTCAAAATCTCGAAATCGGGGTTCTTGTTGTGTTCGGCAAAGAAGGCGGTGGCGGCCGTAGCCACCACGAGTGTCTGGCCTGGCGCCAGCGACGTGCCGGGCGGGAAGCGGCGCACGTCCTCAAAATCGGTGGTGTTGACGGCGTCGCCCAGGCTGTAGTTGCCAAGGTCAACGGCCGTTCCCGTCGGATTCACCAGCTCAATAAATTCGGCATCGTCCTGGCCAAACGGGTCGTACAATACCTCGCTGATGAGCAGGTGATCGGCTGGGCCAATGTAATTGTTAAGCACCACCGGCAGATAGACGATGGCGCCCCAATCCCGCTGGAACATGTCTGCCAGGTAGGTGTAGGCGGTGTTGGACTGCACCTGAAGGGCCAGCTCCCGGTTGCCTTTGCTGGACTGCTCGCTGCCGTTGAGGCTGCCCACGTGCAGGTACCCCTGGCCGTTGACCTGCACCAACACCATTTTGTTGTGAATACCCAGCCCTGTGGGGTTACCCGTTTTGCAGGCCAGATCAAGCGATTCGGCCTGGGCAATGCCGTTGACGTAGGCGCAGGTGGCGGTATTGCTGGTGGCGTTGCCTGTGTCAAACAGGCCGTCGAGCAGCAGCTGCACCTGCGCCCCGCGCCGGGCGGCGTCGATGTAGGCCTCTACGCGCAGGCTGGGATCATCGGTGGGATTGGAAGTGGTGGCGCCCCAGTACGGCCGTTCATCCAGCTGCTCCACCAATACCACATCCCCAGCTCCAGCTTGAGCCACCAATCCGAGCAGCGCGTCGGTGGTGCGCAGGCTGTTTTCTGGGGAGTGGACTAGTTCGTAGCTAAATGTGCCGTTGAAAACGGCCGCGCTTGAATGGCGCACGGTATAGGTGATACCGCCCGACTCCAGCACGGGCACAAAGCCGATGGGCGGTCCGCCAATAGTGCTGGTGCCGGTGATGTCTGTATGGTGGACCAGGTCAAAATCGGCGTCGAACAGGCTTTGCACGTGGGCTACTACACCCGGCGCGTTGGTGACCAGCACCACACCTCGCCGCCCCCAGGTGCCGTCGCTTTTGCTGTCGCTGGGCATGGAGTTTGGGCTGAGGTTTTCACTACTGATGATCACCTGCTGGCCGTCGATGAGGATGAACTTGGCGTGGAGGAAGCGATACCGGTCGGCGATGTCGTTGGTGTCGTCGCTGATCATAAACCAGCACTTGCCGCCTGCGGCTTCGATTTGCTGGCAAATGTACTTTTCCTCAAACATCTATACACAACCATACAAACATTATGTTTTCAGCTATTTTGCCTTACACTGTTGGCTGAAGAGAAAGAAATCTTCAACATGGGCTTTACCCGTTTTGGTGGCTCTTTCGCATATTGATGTTGTTGGCGAACTCGATACTGGACGAAAATCGGCGTTCAAACCATTAAATTCTGTAGGAAGCACGGTAAAGTGAGAAAGAGCCAGGTTAATGTGAAAACGGCCGTTTCTTAGCAAAAAGGCATTTTGTGTTGCTATTCGAACGTCATCATCAACGAATTTTCATACAAAAGGGCGTGTCTGGTTTAGCACTATCATCATTCTATGAAAGAGTGAGAAACCATCGACGTGTGCCCCCAGTTAGAAGGAACGATTCACTTCTATTGTTATAAGATCGCCAGTGATTTTGTATATAACTCTCAACTATATTTTGTCTTGAACTCGCTTGCGCAATTTGTTTGCTGCAAAGCCCAGCACAGCAGTAAGCAGAGCCAGAATCACCACAGTTACGCTCAACCAGAGCGGATCTGAGCTGAGTACGTCCAGCGCCTGCTCAAACTCAGTTTCTAGAAATCCAGATACGGCCTTGGACAAGACTGTCAGCAGCGCCAGTACGGAGATGATGAGCCCAAGAATAGCGATGATAGCAATTGTGCTCATCGTTCGCTTGCCTGGCGATAGTGATGGCGGCGTAAAAGGATCCGTATGCTTCAGTTCTTCTACTTGTAACTCTGTTAAACGGACAATTGCTTTGCCAAATAAAAGGTAATCAGAAAACTGGAGCCTCTGAAGCTGATTGATCAACCTTTTCAATGAAGAATAAGACATCGAGAAAAGATGTGCCTTTAGCTCCGCCACCGCACTCCAGCGCACGGTGATATCATCATCCTGCAACGCGGCTTGCAGAGCCGCGACGGCTGTCTCCCCCCCTATCTCTCCCAGCGCTTTCACCGTCCTCCGGCGCACGTCGTTATCCTCATGCTGCAACGTCGCTTGCAGGGCCGCGACTGCTGTTTCGTCGCCTATTTGTCCCAGCGCATCTACCGCCCTCCAGCGCACAAAGCCATCCTCATGCTGCAACGCCGCTTGCAAGGCAGCGACGGCTGTCTCCCCGCCTATCTGTCTCAGCACTACCGCACTCCAGCGCACATTGCTATCCTCATCCTGCAACGCCCTTTCCAGAGCGGTGATGGCTGTCTCCCCGCCTATCTGTCCCAGGATCGTCGCTGCTCTCCAGCGCATGTCACTATCCTCATGCTGCAACGCCGCTTGCAGGGCAGCGACGGCTGTATCCCCGCCTATCTGGCCCAGCGCATCCACTGCGCTCCGGCGAACGTAGCTATCCTCATCCTGCAACGCCGCTTGCAGGGCAGTGATGGCTGTCTCCCCGCCTATCTGTCCCAGGATCGTCGCCGCCCTCCGCCGCACGGGGCGATCCTCATACTGCAACGCCGCTTGCAGGGCCGAGACGGCTGTCTCCCCGCCTATCTGGCCCAGCGCATCCACTGCGCTCCGGCGAACGTAGCTATCCTCATCCTGCAACGCCGCTTGCAGGGCCGAGACGGCTGTCTCCCCGCCTATCTGGCCCAGCGCATCCACTGCGCTCCGGCGAACGTAGCTATCCTCATCCTGCAACGCCGCTTGCAGGGCAGCGACGGCTGTCTCCCCGCCTATCTGTCTCAGCGCATCCACCGCCCTCCGGCGCACGTGGCGATCCTCATCCTGCAACGCCGCTTGCAGGGCAGCGACGGCTGTCTCCCCGCCTATCTGTCCCAGCGCCCTCGCCGCCCTCCAGCACACGTAGCTATCCTCATCCTGCAGCGCCGCTTGCAGGGCCGAGACGGCTGTCTCCCCGCCTATCTGGCCCAGCGCATCCACCGTCCTCCGGCGCACATCGTTATCCTCATCCTGCAACGCCGCTTTCAAGGCCGCAACGGCTGTCTCCCCGCCTATCTGTCCCAGCGCATCCACTGCACTGCTGCGCACGTCACTATCCTTATCCTGCAACGCCGCTTGCAGGGCCACGACGGCTGTCTCCCCGCCTATCTGTCCCAGCGCATCCACCGTCCTCCGGCGCACATCGTTATCCTCATCCTGCAACGCCGCTTTCAAGGCCGCAACGGCTGTCTCCCCGCCTATCTGTCCCAGCGCATCTACTGCACTGCTGCGCACGTCACTATCCTTATCCTGCACCGCCGCTTGCAGAGCAGCGAAGGCTGTCTCTCCGCCTATCTGTCCCAGCGCAAGCACTGCCCTGCTGCGCACGTCGCTATCATCATCCTGCAATGCCGCTTTCAGGGTAGTGAAGGCTGTCTCTCCGCCTATCTGTCTCAGCGCAAGCACCACCCTCCCGCGCACGTGGCTATCCTCATGCTGCAACGCCGCTTGCAAGGCCGCGACGACTGCCTCCCCGCCTATCTGTCCCAGCGCATCCACCGCCCTCCAGCGCACGTGGCTATCCTCATGCTGCAACGCCGCTTGTAAGGCCGCGACGGCTGTCTCCCCGCCTATCTGCCCTAGCGCAATCACTGCCCTCCTACGCACGTTGTTGTCCTTGTCTTGCAAAAGGGGAATGAGGGTCGAGGTCACGCGTTCACTTCCAACATCACCTAAGGAGGTTATCAAAAATATTATCTTATTATTTACCCTCCTGAAACGCAAGAAGTCGAGCAGTGAGCGTCGTTTTGAAAGTATCTGGCGGATGCGGTTCATGATCTGCTCAACGATATTGTCATCGACATCAATCCCACTGCTCATCAGCTCCACCGACAAACGTAAATCACGGTGTAAGATGCCTTCAAAAGGGCTTTGGGCATCAAAAATAAATTTCACAAATTGTGTGACTGTATCTTTTGCCAAGATGATAGCCATTAATAAAATAGCTTCATGCCAATCTGGATGGTGCAGCCGCGGCCGTAGAAATGCCCAGGCATTGTCTCGATTCCCTTCTTTTTGCCAGGCTGCTGCCAGCCGCTGGGCTACGAGATATTCCTGAAAGGTTTTATGGCTGAAGGCCACATTTCGATCCCCGGCCTCTCCATAGAGCAAAATCAGTCCCATTTTTGTCCGCAATGCCTCAAGTAGTGCTTCGGAATCAGCACCAAAATCAGCAAGGCTTAGCGCCTTTATCAACGCGGATCGCTCCCGCTTGCCTTCCACATGGATGGCCCAAGCTATACATTGCAACGCATTTACGACCATCGTCTTGCTAAATTCAATACTCCGGTTTTCGGCCCGCCGCCAGGCAACACTCTCAACAGCCGTTTGGTACAAATCGGCACGGTTTTGAACCAGACGCTCTTCACGTACATAGATTTCTAGGGCCAAACGGAAGTACAAAGGATTGTCAAGAATCCCTTTCAGGCTGGGATGCCCTTCCATTTGTTTTAATAATGCTTGTGCTTCTTTTTCAGCTTCATCTGCCTGTCCTATGCTGTAATTCCTCAGTGTCACCAACCACCCAGTGGCATACGGCAAGGCATCTGCTGCGCTGACAAACGGCTTCAGGGCAAATTCACGCAGCGGTTCACCCAGGTCCTGGTATCCCGTTATTCGGGACGTAATAATCATTCGACACGTTTTACCCCGGCCAGGGACAAAGCCGCGAATGGCTTGAAGCGCTTGCCGACGGCCGTCCTCAGAAAGCTCATCCAGCCCGTCAAGCAGCACCGCCAGCCGATTCTCGTCACGCCATCTCTCAACCAAGTTCTGGGCATCAACGATTGAAATACCCAAAAACGGCCGTACGGCCACTGCCAGTACACTTTCCAGCACCACTTCTGCCAGCGTTGCTTCATGTTCTCGCAAGCGCACTAGGACAGGAATGCGCACATCCTCTAAACCTAAACTAAGCTGGTTTTGTTCACCAGTTAAGGCCAGGGCGATACTCTGTAATGTGGTTGATTTCCCAGCCCCGGCTTCCCCAAGAATTACCAGGTGCTGATGCTTATTTATGACATCGGCTAGCGGCATCGGTCGCGGTGGCTCCGTTTTTGCTGACTGGTCACTCGCTTCGGCATTCAGGTTTCTCTCGTGCGAATGGGCCATGTCGTCGCGTTCCGAAACCGGGGAAGGACGGGTTGATCGCATTGCCTCCAGCATAACGTATACCTGCCGCAAAGGTACGCGGGCACCTGTCTCAATATCGAGATAAGCCCATTCCTCCGCTGCTGCACGAAGATAACGGCTCTCCAACTCTGTGAGGTCAAGGCCAGTCGGCGTTTCCGATTTTGGAAAGAGACTACGGATTTCATCAACACTGGACGCAATCGTTTCCAGCCGCGAATCAATACTTTGTAAAGGAGCCGGTGCTACCCACTTTTGCAACAATGCCCGCTCCTCTTTTGATGCCTCCGACCAAAGTTTTTCCAGCGTTGGAAGTCCGCCTTTCATGAGCAGAAGAGATACTTCTTCTTCGCTGAGGTCAAGAACCGTGGCAACGGCCGCCAACTGCTTCCAGTCCTGAATGTTAGTATCGGATTTATTACGCCAGTTGCGAACCGTGGAGCGGCTTACTTGTACCATACGGCCGAACCGCTCATTCACCAGCGTGGCAATGCTTTGATCGCCCAGCTTGCGGCGGTTGATGAAGTGGTTTATGAGATTACCAAAGTCTAAATCGGCTAAGTCAGCATTCATGGCATAGGCTAAGCTCTAACACGAAAAGATGTTTTCAGGAATTTAACCATAAGGAGCAGTGTAGGTGCAAATCTGCTCCCAGATTTTTCCGCTTTCTCCATTAGTATCGGTAGTGTCGATTGGCGTAGCGCCCAAATGAGTCAAGTCAACGGCCGAGACGTGGCTCTAACTCAAAACGAGGAGATTCACTTATGACCAAGTATAAAATTATCATCATTCGGGAGTTGGCCGAGAAATATACTGACGAGAAATGCGGCAACTGTTCTGAGGCTGAGCCGAATTGGCTTACACTTATTGTTTACCTGGCAACTCTTCGGGCTACTCAGCCGCGGCCACAATCAGAAGTAACGGTTTTGCGTACACTCATAATCGTTGTGGGTATTGTCCTTACTGTGACGGCGCTCGCGGCGGCCGGAGCGCCAGAAGTCGTGGCAGAAGTCCTGCAGCATTGGCCGATGATCCCGTAGCGCCCGGTGTTTGAACCAGCCATACGGTCGTTTCTCTGCATGAGGAACGGCCGTCTTTGGTTCAATGGACAGTACAGAGGGTCGTGTACCGTGTCTACTGTCTGTAATTCGGGCGCGTTGTTGGGTAGCTATTTTCCAACAAAATGAGACACTGAATTAAAGCAGTTTTTGTGTAGCTACTCCTAAATAATCATTAACGAACTTTCATACAAAAGGCCGTGTCATTTTTAGTACTACCATGGTTTTATAGGGCGTGTATTGCGTAACATCCTTCTTTAACGATGTTACACAATATCATGTCCTTGACTTTTTGCTCTGACCTGTATTTTGAATAGACTCCGATTAAACTATTCGTCCATGAAAATTGGGCTTGCCCATCATGACCACTCAAATCCCTAAATCAATCTTGTTAATCTGGTACCTGCTGTGCCAGAAGAAACTGAGCCAGATGAAGTTGGTAGAATGAATGTGATCTACTATGATTAAATCCAAATATAGGATTGGGCCAATGGTCGATACATCAGAATCTCCAAATACAGAAAACCAACAAATACGACTGGCACAGCAGCTAAACCACCAGTTTAACAGGCAAGGCATACGAGGGCTTTGTTTCCAGCTGCAGATCGACCATGAAAACTTACCTGGCGAGACAAAAAGGGAAATAGCCCAGGAGCTAGTGCTATATTGTATACGTCACGGTCGTATCGCTGAACTTGAATCCGTTATCACCCAAACCTTAGGGGGGCGGCAGGATAAGTTGACTGAATATCGACAACATTTGCTGAACGAGACACGTTACCTAGAACTTAAAGGGATTCCTTTACCCCCAGCACGCGACGGTCGTCCCCGCGACCCCAAAATCCCTTTGGACGAGATTTACATTCGTCTACAAGCCATCGCCAGCGAAGAACAGGAACTGCAAGAACGGCAAGAAGAGAAGAAAATTGGAGGAGCGGCCGTATCTGCATCAGATTTTCTAGGGCCAATGCGACAGCTGGGCGAATATTACTATCGCCGTGGACAACTCTACCGAGCTGAAGAGCGCCCAGAGTCAACAGACCCCCAACAAGCCTTATTAAAGCATAAACGCCTGGTCGTTCTGGGTGCACCCGGGGCTGGCAAATCCACAATGCTGCGCTACCTGGCCCGGCGAGCAGCTGAACAAGAAGATACGCCCCTTCCCCTGCTGGTATCATTGCGTGATTATGCTACCGCGTGCAGTCAAGATTCACAGTTAACACTGCGCCAGTTTGCCTTGCAACAAGCAGCCGCGGGCGACCGTTTGTTGCAAGAGGCAATGGCGCAGGTAGTCGAGCAAGGACGGGCACTTTGGTTATTAGACGCTTTGGATGAAGCCCGTGAACTGGCTGGTGAAGCAGCTCGTCAGGCGAGCAGACTGCCGGGACAACTCATACTCACTTCTCGCCCACTAGGATATATGAGTAACAGCTTGCACAGCTTGCCCCACTTCGAATTATTACCAATAGCACCCGAGAACGTAGAAACTTTTTTATGCAACTGGCTCCACCTAGTGGTCGAAGAATTAGCCGATCAGCCAGAAGTTATCCAAGGCAGGGTAGCAAACCTACAAGCACAACTGGTCGACCGCCCCCGCCTACAAGCCCTCACACGCAATCCGTTGCTGCTCACTTTCCTGGTGACGCTGGCCAGTCGGGAAGCAGTACCGGAGTTGCCGGTTCAACGATCTAGCTTATATGCCCGTTACTTAGAAGAATTGTTGTCCTGGGAAATAAACCGCCAAGAAGCAAATAATGACTTCCAACTAGGCGATTTGCGCGGAAAGGCTGCCCGTCGGACCGTCCAGGACGGTCTTCTTTACCTTGGCTGGACGCTGCATCTGCAATATTACGGTGGGCAAGCACAAGCTCCACCAGATAAAACGTTGATGGTAAATACGCTGGCTGCTTTCCTTTCCCGAGATGGTGTTGCCGAACCGGAGAATCTGGCGGAGGAACTGTTTACCTTCTGGCAGACAGCAGGTTTATTGGATGTCTGGCATATTGGCGAGCACACTTATCTGACATTTCGCCATCTTACCTTCCAAGAATATGCGGTCGCCTGGGGTCTCAACAAAGCCTGGCAGCGGGATGAACGAGCCGCCTGGCGTTTTCTCCAGCCCCGTCTGCATCATCCCGCGTGGCGGGAGCCAATTCTGCTCCTGGTCGGACTAATGAACGACCAGCATATAAATCAACTGGTACACAATTTATTACGCGGCCTCAGCCCTGACGAACGTAGTCTCCACCGCGATTTGCGCCTGGCTGGCACGCTGCTGGCCGAGCGTCCACTCGATGAAGAAGACAGTCGGAAAATCTTGCGTCGCCTGGATCAACTAATCCAAGGACGCACCTGGTTTAAGAGAATAAGACCTTTTGCCGACCATCAACCCATCTTTACATTGCTGAGCGAAATTGGGCCAATGGCAATTCCGATTTTGCTAACTATGTTGGAGAGCGGCACCGATACTGTGCGCCATCGGGCCGCCAAGGCGCTGGGAGAGATAGGAGATACGGTTGCCGTACCTGTGCTCATCACCGCTTTAAACGACAAAGACTGGTTTTTACGCAGTGCGGCCGCTGAGGCATTGGGGAAAATTGGGGATACGACAGCGTTGTTTCCCCTCATCCACGGTCTGAGATTCACAGAATCCTACGAGCGCAACTCAATCGTCAGCGCACTTTGGGAGATAAAAGATGAAGCTTTACCTATTCTCATTGCCGCCCTAAGAGACAGCGACTGGCATGTTCGTAGTTCAGCCGCCGAGGCATTGGGCGAGGTTGGAGATGCCACGGTAACGTCCGCTTTAGTTACTACCCTGGGCGACAGCGACAAGTTCGTGCGCTCTTCAGCTGCCGAAGCACTAGGGAAAATTAGGGATGTAGCAGCGGTGTCACCTCTTATTACGGCGTTAGGCGACAGCGATAGCCATGTGCGTAGTTCGTCGGCTGAGTCGCTAGGACAGATAGGAGATGTAGCAGCCGTACCCACTCTCGTCACCGCCTTGGGAGGCAGCGACTGGTCTTTGAAGGATTCAGCCGCGAAGGCGTTGGGTCAAATTAGGGATGTGGCAGCCGTGCTCCCTCTTATCACTGCTCTTGGAGATAAGAATAGCTATGTGAGCAGTTCGGCAGCCCTAGCACTAGGACAGATAGGGGACAAAGCAGCAGTACCCCCTCTCATTGCTGCTCTAGGGGAGACAGGAGAAATTCCTTATATCAGACTTGTTGACGGCATATACCTGTGCAATTCAGCCGCCATAGCATTGGGTAAAATAGGGGATGAGGCGGCTATACCAGTTCTCATCACAGCCCTGGGTGACAAAAACTCATTAAGTGAAAGGTCGGTTGTCGAGGCATTGAAGCGAGTAGGAGAGGCGGCAGTGCCTGTTCTTATCGCTGCCTTGGAGGATAACAATAACCAGGTACGCAATGCGGCCGCTAAAGTTTTGGGAAAGATCGGAAACGTAACGGCCATACCTGCTCTCATCACTGCCCTAAGCGACAGCAAAAGCAATGTGCGCAATGAGGCTGCCGAAGCGTTGGGAGAGATTGGGGATGCCATAGCTTTGCCCCCACTCATTATTGCCTTAGATGACAACGACTGGCATGTACGCCGTTCGGTTGCAGAAGCGTTGGGAAAGATTGGAGATGCGACAGCAGTGCCTGCCCTTGTTACTGCCCTGGGCGACGGCGTCAGCGATGTGCGCAGGAACGCTGCCCGAGCATTGGCAGATTTTGAGGACGTGACGGCCATGCCCGCTCTCATTAAAGCTCTGAGCGATAGCGACAGCGATGTGCGGAAAAGTGCCGTACTGGGGATTGCTCGCATAGGAGATACAGCGGCTTTGCCCCATTTCATTACAGCTCTGAGAGATAGTGATAAAAACGTACGTCATTGGGCCACTATGTTATTGGAAAACTTAATCGCAACTACAGAAGATGAACGTTTGTTACGCCACGTGCGAAAAGCTTTGTGGTGGCGTCTACTGGATTCTGATGCTTCTGTTGCTGAAGATGCTTTTCGCGTTTTGGAAAAGGTGAGAGCCATTCTTACGCTGCAAGAAGTTGCCCGGCTGCCTCTGAGAGATCCTTTATTGATATCATAATAAATCAAGCATGAACCACACCGATCATATGGCTATCATCCGAGACGGAATATCCTCGGAAGTGGAGTAGGGTGCCAGCGCACATAAGTTCTTTATTCAATAAAGATTTAGAGCAGATCACAGACTCAGATCTTCAACCATCTCCGCCATTAAATATGTATTGGGGTGGAAGTACCACGCCGTTGTTGTAAGATTTTCGAGGCTTAAGATAGGGAATTGGGTAGCCAAATCTAAATAAGAGCCAACGTGTCTTGCAATGTTTTGGCAAGAAGAAAGTGGAACTCCCGCAATTTGTGTGAAAACAGATGTTTAACAGAACAGTGCGGTCAAAGAAGTTTTTTGTGTTGCTACTCCAAAATAATCATTAACGAACTTTCATACAAAAGGACGCGTCTGGTATAGCACTACAATCATTCTATAATGTTGGTGCGATGTTCTGACAGAAGTCGCAGGCCAAGTTTGGGGGGCATCTCAGATTTCCTCCGATCCAATTGCATATTGAATCTGAGCTATTCTCATGTTCACTTTTCCGAGTGGGAGCTGTTTTCGTGTCATGTGCACCAGATGTCGGCTTTGAATGTTGATATTCGTGCCCATCACCAAACAGACCTAGCGTGCCGGCTGATAATTCATCTGGCCTGGCCTAGTTAGTGCCGGACAGCAGAAAACAGTTGTATATGGAGAAGTGAGCGTCACCGAGATGACCGACGACAATGGCAACGTTACGTTTAATGAGGTTCCTATCGCTGCCTTAGCTGGTCTTGTTCTGACCATCGACGAGCAAATGCAGAGCAGCACCCCCTAAAACAAGCAAAGATGCGATTATCACCGCAAGCTTGTCTGGCGCGCCACCCAGCGTCTGCCAGAGCAGTCCAATCGCCCAGAGCATTGCCAGCGGTATGAATGGCGGAGCCAGAAACAGAAAAAGTACAACAATCGTATCTACAATCCCTCCGCGAAACAGCGCAAAATGCACCTGCGGGAATAACAAATCCTGCCGGATAGCCTGCCGTGCTCCAATGTTGTCAAATAACACCCGTAAATGGTGTTATTTGACAACGGGCACGGTTGCGGCAGGTGGCCGCCTGGCTGAAGCCACCGGCAGCGCTGCCCAAAGAACAGTCCCGCGAAGCAGCGACGCCTGCGCCTGAGCCAACGGAGACGGGGCGACGCTGTCCGCTGTGCGGCCAACCACTCCGTCTTGTGCAGCGGCTGCCCCGGTCGCACCCGGTTACAAGGTCTCCCTGGCAGCCGCCTTGAGTGTTGTCGCGGGCGGACAAATGCATAACAAAAAGCAGCCACAGGCGGGCTGTTTGTTTGATGTTGCCTGGTGGTCGTCTGGCGGTCGGCGGTGGTGTCGGCGGCGCGACACAAAGGGGGAAAATCTGGCGTAGGATATTGATCTTTTCCAGTCTAAACTGCTACAATGACTCTGGTCGTGGGGGTGAAAGGTAGCGGTTATCGGGTATTCCCAGGCTTAAATTCCAAATAGAAGGGCTTCGGCTGAGTGCGGCTTAGTTCAACTCAGGATTATGCGGCGGCTCCGAAGACTCCGCGCTGCATGAATCCTTACTTCGTTAGGGCGGTCATTGATGGCCGTTCTACAAACCAAAACGCCGCCCTAACAACAGCTTAAAGCTGACGCGCCAAAGGAAACGAGCGCGCAGGTTAAGCAACTGAACGGCGGACGGATTTAGCATTTTCATCATTATGTATGATTTGGAAGTTTTATGAATATGAATCGTAAATGGTTGAGCTGTTTGACAATGGCGTCAATAATCTTGTTTTTCATTCTGGTTATGAGAACTACCATTGCTCAAGGGACAACTCCAACACCTCAATTGACGGCAACTCCAACACCTGATCCAATTCCAACTATTGAGTTGCAAATCGAAAACTTGAGGAACGATTTAACAGAATTAGATGAAAAATTGAATAATCCGCAAAAAGATGTATGGGATAAATTGGCGGCTATTTCAGGTCTTGTATCAGGAATTTCTGTGGCAATTATTGGCGGTCTTGCAACTTACACTTATAACGAACGAAAGCGAAAAGCGGATCATGCCCACAACGACCGAGAACTGGCAGTGCAGCGAGTACAAACCACACAGAGTTTTATGCCACAGTTGCAATCGGATGACCCGCGCGCTGTAGAAGCTGCAATATTGTCGATTTCTGTTTTAGATGCGAGGCTAGCAACTGATTTAGCTACGCTTTTTAGGTCAGAGGGAGCAGTGGTAGCTCTTTCAAAAATTGCCTCGAGCGCAAATCCCGAAATTGCCAAACGTGCTGAAACTTCTCTGGACAATCTATTCAAGTCTTTAGAAACCGCATTGGTTACTCTCGTTGGTCATGATGGAAAAGATATTTCATCAGGATTTTTCTTGACACCAGAAGGTCATGTATTCGCCCCTAGTTATGTTATGGAGATTTCTGACGATATACAGATCAAGTGGCGCAATAATATTTACAAACCCGAACTGGTAAGACTTGAAAAATCTCAAGGTACTGTGCTTTTCAAAATAGATGGAGACAAATTCCCTTCAGCAAATATCTTGCCATCTTATGAACCAAGATATGGAGACAAAGTTTTTGCACTACTAAACAATAAAGACTTGGGATGGACTTTAGCATCAGGACAAGTTATCGGCTTAGATACCAAAATGGGAGATGTTGATGTACCCATGTTTATTACAGATATGAAGGTTTCAAGAGGAGCAGGTGGTACACCAGTTGTAAATGCTACAGGTGAAGTCATTGGCAGTGTGTTTGCAACTTCCAGTCAGCAAGATGCAACAGTTATACTATCAGCTAAGGGTATTGCAGACGATGTTGAAGATTTGCGAATTTATGAACGCACGTAGGGTTTAGCTTGATTTTAGAGATGAATTTTTTCCGCGAAAATGAAAGCATTATCTTTCGCCCTCAAAAGGATAACACGAACCAATGAGCCAATTTATAGAATATTCGATTGAAGACAGTAACAAAAAGCTGTTCATAGAAATTGAAACACCGGAAATTGTTGAAGATATAGCGGGTATCTCAGCAACTCCCAACTCGGCAACTAAAGCACCTAAATATTTGAATAATGCTCTAGATGCGATTGAGATAGTGTCAAACTCTATAGTAAGAAAAATGGGTTCCATGGAGCATATACCAAATGACGTGACAGTCACTTTTGGAATAAAGTTTGATGCCAAATCTGGGGCAATAATCGCAAAATCGCCAACTGATTCAACTTTCAACATAACATTAACTTGGACAAAAGATTAAGCCCGCCGCCTAACCGAGCATGAAGCCGACGCGAATCGCGGCTTATGCAGGCGTTAGGTAATTAAAATAACTCTACCACAGATATTGTCATGATTTGCATTTTTACGATGAATAAGACTCAATACCTAGAAAGCTGGTTAGAATCGCCTTCAGACATGCCCGCTAGTTCCAACTCGGACAGTTATATTCTCCGACTTCTTAGGGAGAATAAGTAGTCAGCAAAAAGTTTTCGTAAATAAAAACCTTTCAGCATGAGACAAATCGTTCTGAATGGTAAGCACCTTATCAACTGAATGAATCATTTCGGCAATCGTTTCGAACAAGTGGTTGGCACAGGCTTTGTCTTTCAGGTGCCGCCAAAACCGCTCAATCGGATTGAGGTCTGAACAGTAAGGCGGCAACCAGAAAACCGTTGCCTGATTTTCATAAAAGGCCAGCAGGGCCTCAGAGACATAGCTGTGATGGTAGGAAGCATTGTCCAAAACAATCACAACGGGGCGATCTGATGGAGCCGAAGCCATCAATAGTTGAATGAAGAGACAGAAGGATTGTGTGTTTTTCTTCTCGGCGGGCATGGTAATGACTGCATCAGTGCGCCAATTGTAAGCACCAAATAGGTGATGCCACTTGGCCGGGCCAGGGGCAGGTACCCGTTTCTGTCGCCCCCGCTTCATCCAACATTTGACCAGCTTACACAGCAGTCTCAGGGTCGTTTCGTCCACAAAGAATAGTTCGATTTCGGCTCGTTCAGCTTTTTTTTAAGCATTTCCAGCGTGGCTTCAGCTCTGGCTTTGACCACTTTGTCCTGGAGTGGGTCCAATGTATGCTTCGGTCGTCGATAAACATACTCTTCTTCGGCCAAGATATTGAGGAAGGTGCGCTCGGTAACCCGCACGCCAGTTTCCTTTTCTAAATGGGCTATTAGCCGTTTGCTATCCCAAACTGTGAAGGCATACCCTAAATCGTGCGGGTCTTGTTCGATGACTTGGGCCAGTCGTTGCCGGTACTGCGCGTCAGCCGCTTGGGGACGACCAGAGCGGGGCCTGTCGGCTAACCCTTCTAGCCCTTCCGCTCGCCACCGCTGATGCCAATAGTAGACTTTACTCGGCTGTATCGACAGGAGTTCAGCGATTTCCTGCGGCTTTTGCCCTAAATGCAGCATCCGAATAATGGTTGCCCGTTGGCGAACGCGGAGGTCATCATGGTTTTTGATGGCTTGTTCGATTATCGCGAGTGATTCAGTTGTTAAAGTGTAGTCAATTTTTTTAGGCATCTCTCTATGATGCCACAATTATTAAATTCCGAAAACTTGTTTCGGTTTACTTAATAACCATCGCAGTGATGAGGTCATTAACGAACTACGGAGAATCACTCAAGCAGCTCATGAAGATGCAAAACGAAGATTACGTCATTTAGCAGGATTCTCCTTAGATCCTCTTGGGGAAAACAAAAACATCAAGGATCCAACCATCGGTTATCCACAAAAGTTAGATATTGTTACTTTGCAAGGGTATTTTGGCGAAATACTTGCTGGCATAGTTGCCGAAAACTACAGACATTTCGGCGATGATGGCTGGGAAGTTCCTGCCTATCCCTTTAGATTTCATACTGTTGCTTTTCAAATGTTAGAGCAATGGCGTCAATCTGAAAACCCATCAGATGCTGTCAAGGTTCCCGGTCGCACTGGTGACGACATGTTGGCATTTTTACGGGATCAAGAAGGAAGTATTACCCGGTCACTTGTGTGTGAGGCAAAATGTACAAGGAATCATGAAGCAAAATTGATTTCGGACGCACACGAGAAAGCCGCTAATCCAAATCTTAAACCTGTGGATATTCTTAACCTCATTGAGATTCTAGAGGATTATGATGATTGCGAATCCAAAGCTTGGGTGAATGCACTTCGGGAATTATATTATCGTGATGCGAGTAAAAACTATGAGCGAATAGACTTGGTGGCTTATGTCTGCGGTCAGCCTCCTGTTAGGAACAAAACTTGGATCCCACCAGATAAACCTCATCAACAATACACAGCAAAGCGAAGGTTAGAGGCAGTAGAAGTACACTTGAATGGGGTAACAAAGTTGATTCGAGATGTTTATGATATCTCAAATAATCTGTCATGAATGAGTCCGAAGTTTTCCAATCAGCGAGAAGTGTTGGTGAAAGTCTAGCTGGTAAAGGGCTTAGTCCAGCCTTTGCTAAGTTATACAGTCATCATACTCGCCTTAGCGCTGAAAAAATCGGTTTAGCAGGATGGCGATCTGATGAAGCATACTATCGCTTACACGACGCAATGCGTCTAATCGGAATAGCTTTTTTGGAGAAAGATTCAGGTATTGAAGCTTGGCAAACTGCGTTACGCCGAGCTGGAGAACTCTTGGAATGGTTGTCGCACTCAGAAACAAATCCGGAAGGGTTGCCAATCCGACTTTTGGCCAGTGCAACTTACCAACTCGCTGGTTATCCAGCACGAGCTTTGGGACTACTAAATCAGGCAGTTCTATTCAATGGACAATCCAGAATTTTATATTTTTTGTTAAGGGCTGATTTTCACAGTCTATTTCATGAGATCGGGCAATATTGGAGACTACAATTTCAACAGAGCAATCAATTAGAACAAGCGATTCCATGGGAAGATCAGGGAGCTTACAATAGACAGTTTCAGCAATGGATAGCTGACGAGACAATCAGAGCTTTAGGGATCTTGTGCACTACATTTAGGTGGGGTGACGACGAATCGCGTTTGGATGATGCGATTAACAAACTTGATGCAGTAGCAAAAGTAATGCTACACGGCAAAGATCCATACTCGTGGCTTTTAGCAAAGCTTTGTGCTGAGGTTGTTAAAGTATACGTTCAGTCATCACTGCGAAGTTCCTTGTCAGGTGTAATCAAAAACATGGATACTCAGGGAAGCCAAATAATTGAACGATATTTGCGACAGACTTATAAACACTCAAGAGCATTAGCTTGGCCGTCTCAACTTCGTGGTATAGCTGGGATAGAAACACAAAATTCATTTGCACTTTGTACACCTACGGGATCAGGAAAAACAACGGTTGCAGAGATTGCCATATTGCAGAGCCTCTTTAGCAAAAACGCTCAACCTAACGGAGACAGCCCTTTCAACTCTTCTCAGAATAATATGGTTGTTTATCTGGTGCCCTCCAAAGCATTAGCCTCAGAAATCGAGTCTCATTTAACAATGGTGGTAAATCGAATAAGGTCAACTCGAATAGTTGTAAGTAGCCTCTATGGGGGAACTGATTGGGGGCCAACTGATGCTTGGCTAACCTCCGATGAAAGGGTTGTCTTAATTTGTACTTATGAAAAAGCTGAGGCACTAATTCGTTTCTTGGGGCCAATGTTTCTGGACAGAATTTCGCTTGTTGTTATTGATGAGGCGCATTCTGTTCAATTTGATGATAACTTGCAGAATTTATATCAAGCAGAAAGTCGTCCACTAAGGTTGGAAGTTCTTGGCAGTAGGCTTATACACAATTTACATAAACGCAACCGCCCAGTTATCGCCTTGTCGGCGGTTGCATCTGGCTATGAAGTCCCCTTAGCCAATTGGGTCTCCGGTGAATCAGATTCTCAGCCTATAAAAACAAAATATCGGAGTACACGACAATTGCTTGGGCGGCTTGAATGTCTTGCTAACAGAGGATTTGAGATACGACTCGATCAATTGGATGGTGAAAATCTACAGTTTCAGGATGGGCCAACTAATAACTCCCCTTTCATTCCCAATCCTTTTCCTCCTCATCCGCCTGCTTTTAAGTGGCGAGAAAAAAGTGTAGAAATCCAAATGCGTCCGCATCTTCTATGGGCTGCGATGCATTTAGCTGCCCCTGATTCAGATGGCAATTCTAGGGGTGTACTAATCTCCGTCCCTTCAAATATTAACGGGTATGCGGAAGATTTTCTGAAATTACTAAACTCTACTTGGCAAGATATAACATTGCCAAAGTTTTTTGCAGAGCCAACAGAACCATTAAAAATTGGTGTTTGGCAACAGACACTTAAATCTTGTGCCGATTACTTTACAGAAGATTCTCGTGAATACAGATTGTTGCAAAAAGGCATTATCGTCCATCACGGTAAAATGCCGGGTTTACTTGCAAGATTGTTGGTGCAGACCATTCAAGAAAAGATTGTCGGTTTAGTGATAGCGACATCAACATTATCAGAGGGCGTGAACTTACCCTTTGAAACTATCCTAGTGCCTTCACTCCAAAGATACAAAGAGAACCGCCAGCAATCGATTAGTGCGCGAGAGTTTACAAATTTAATCGGCCGCGCGGGTAGACCTGGTTTTGGTACAGAAGGTCGTAGTCTTGTTTTAATGCCAGATCTGAATAGTGCAGATGTCGATAAGAAACGGAAACAAGTACAGCAAACTCGTGATAGATACTTTGAGCTAATAGCTGAGATTAATAGAAGCAAAAGCAGTGAAAGTAACTCGTTGAATGCTATCAGCCCATTAGCTGAATTATTGAGATTGATACAACAAAAGTGGGAAGAGCTAGCAGGATCGACAAACCGAGATGCCTTTATTCATTGGTTGGAGCAAGTAGCACCTATTGAGTTTGACTTTACAAATCTCAATGAAGAAGAGAAAGTGATTGTTGAGGCTGTAGACTCATTAGACACTATAATTCTGTCATCAATCGCTGAGCTGGAAGAAGTTGCAGAGAGTCCTATATCCGAAAATGAGCTAGAAGAGCTACTAAAAAAAGTGTGGAAAAATACATATGCTCATTATGCAACCCAACAAGAATTACTACTTAGCGATTTATTTGTTAGACGCGGTCGTGTACTACATAACCGGGTATATCCTCACAGAGATTTTAGACGAAAACTGTACCGAACAAGTTTACCTCCCCGTACTGCAAACCAATTAATTTTATTATCGACAGAGATGCGCAATCATCTTAAAACAGGTGTGGATTATGCTGATTGGTCGGAAGACAAACGTCTGGCTTTCATTCAAGAGACTATAGAGTTGCTTGGCAGTGTTGAGCGTTTTCGACCAAAGGATAAAACTTGGAGCGGCAAAGTCATTGTCTCATGGCAAGACATTTTACGATGGTGGTTATCACCAACTATTGCCAAAGTTAGACCGACATATAAGCAAATTTCTGACTGGCATTCATATATGTCTAACACATTTCAATATCGGGTTAATTGGGGTCTTGGTAGCACGATCTCACTACTGATCGAGGAAGAGGATGGAGGAATTCCTGCTTTAGTGCCGACCTTTGAAGACTGGTCGCTCACTGGAATGCCTTGGGCTGCTTTTTGGATGAAAGATCTAATTATTTGGGGAACTCTAGAACCTGTGGCTGCTTATTTGTTAAGTAGAAAAATGGAAATAGCACGACCAGATGCTGAAAAAGCTGCTTTAATTTACTATGAGTCGCAAAAATTCACGTCAGTAGACGAAAAGCTAAACGCAGTCTCAATCAAACGATGGGCAGATAATCGTTACAATATTTCTGTTCAATCTTCAACTGTATCCCCCCCACATCAAATTAAGGTAAGATTACTTAGAGATTTTAGTAAAGTTTCTCAAGCGTTTTGGCGAGTAATTCCGGTAGAAAATGACGAGAAAATTCTATGGATTGATCCCGCTGGCTACCCATTAGCGACTTCCAAAAAACCAGAAAAGTGGGATTCTGTGTTTTTTGACAACTATGACTTCGATTTGGATGTGAACAGACTCATAATTACCACTAAAAGTTACTATGGAATCACCTAATATTCCGTCAAGTTGACGATGACGCGATACCTCGTGTATTTGGCAAACTGGAAATGTGCTAAACACGCCGAATAAAATGTCACCATTTGCGAATTGAGTCTTGGACGTTTACCATATTTATGATTGGCAAATGCATTGCTCAACTGTGCCATTTCAGTGGTTATTCTCCTCTAATTTTGCTATCATTTTGCTTGTATATCCATAGTGCCAATGTATCAGACACTCCGAATCCATCAGCTCCGCCCGCTGTTTTTGACCCAAACCGAGTCTATCCGCCATTAGTAACGAGGCAATAATTGATACAAATGAACATTGGGAATAATGACCCATTCCAAATTTAAACCTTTCGATAATCAAAACCCATAGTGGGACTTATATTTTGTAGGAATTCTTAATCGTGGTTAATGGCAAGAACTCTCCTCTGGTATCAGACGCGTTTAATATGATTGTTACTAATGCTCTTGATTTCTTAGCAAAAGCTGTCAGTGAATTGAGCGATAGTCCGAAATATTCTGTAATCAATTTCTACACAGCTGTTGAATTGCTATTGAAAGCTAAGCTGCTTTTGGAGCATTGGTCACTGATTGTTGTAAAAACAAATGAAGCAACCATCACAAGATTTAATGAGGGTGATTTTGCCTCGGTTGGTCTGCATGAAAGCCTAACAAGGCTAAAAAATATTTCAGACGAGACATTAACAAGTGAAGCAATTAAAAGTTTTGATGCTTTAAGAAAGCATAGGAATAAGTTAGTCCATTTTTCTACTCCAGAATATTTTTCCCCTTCTGATGAACACACCATAACTGAGATATTGGCCAAAATGTGTCGGGTGTGGTTTTATCTACATGAGATTCTCACCGAATATTGGTCTGAGGATTTTTCCGAATATTTGTCTGATATTGATGACTTCGATCGATCAATGCGCAAGAATACAGAGTATCTGAAAACAAAGTACGATTTGTTAAAGCAAAAAATCAATACAGATTTGGCCAAAGGGTCTGAATATATTGAATGCTCATTCTGCCATTTTGTAGCAGTGAAGGCCGATTCAACACCGCAAACATGCCTAGTTTGTGGGGGTCTGAATACACTAAAAAATACGGAAATAGTTTATATCGGAGTTGTGCTAGGTGGTCCATTTAATATACCACCACAATTAGCAAGGAGAATGTTAAACCAATCTAATGGAGATTCGCGTACGAATAATGCCGATGTGATCAGACAGTGGCGTGCTGGCAGAGATATTTCCCTAAATATAGAATCATTTGTGATAGATTTTGGCGACATGAGTCGTAATGAGGCAGAAAAATATGAAGCGCCTTTTAAGTATATTATCGACAATGTTTATCCAGTTCGGAAAAATACTAGAAACAAAAGAGAGAAAGAATACTGGTGGCAATTTTCAAGACCAAGAAATGAACTTCGGCAGGAGCTTGCGCAACTTGAAAAATATATTGCAACGCCTGCCATATCAAAACATAGGTTCTTTGTTTGGTTAGGTAGTTCAATTATTCCCGCACAACAAGTGACAGTCGTTGCTACCTCAGATAGCTATGTTTTTGGTGTATTACACTCAAAATGCCACAATATATGGACAGAGTTGGTTGCCAGCAAATTACATGATGTACCTAGATACACTCCTTCAGTCTTTAGTACTTTTCCGTTTCCATACCCTATCCAAACACAGGCAGACCAGGGGGCAGAACCTCATAGGTTAGAAATTGGAAGGCTAGCAGATGAGTTAAATAGCTTCAGAAATTCCTGTTTTCAGAACCACGATGAAATAGATACGATTAAAATAAATCAATTGGGATTGACCATGACTCAAATTTATGATGATTTGTATGCTTATCGATCAATCCCTCTTGATGTTAAAACTGAAGAAGTATGGGAGTCAACGTATAAAGGCAGGCTGTCACTCAATGAAGTGATAGGATTTGATAGAATCCAAAACCAGTTAGATGATGCAGTTTTAAAGGCATATGGATGGCAACCAGACATTACATATGAAGAAATTGCTGAACATCTGAACTCATTAAGTAACTTGACCCAATAATGTATTACCATATCTACAATAATAAAGTCGAATCAAGTCACCACGCGACCATTCACAAACTACGGCTCCTACAATTAAACTGTCGTAGCTATACAGGTGTTCATATGTGCTGAAAACAAAGCTGAATTGCACAAAAAGTCCATATATGGGGGTGCAATTTGTGGGTAAAATGGCCTGATTTGCTGAAAATTTTACTTTTAGTAAAAACAGTACCGCCATATGTGGACAAGTATCACCTTTTTTTACCTTTCGGCCCATATCTAGACCTGTATAGATACAAACTGTCGGTGCTTTTGCCAGACGGTACGCTTGCATTACGGCAGTTCACCAATCGCACGAGCAAATAAAGGCTTATTATCAATTCTAAAAATGGTATCGGATGTTGCCAAAGCAGTAGCGGCAGTTGCACCATTCTTTACCCAGTTATCGTCAATAGTATTGCTACAACCTGCGGTCGCCGCTTAACACAGGTTGCAGGCGACGCCAATGCGTTGTCTCGAATATTGCTACGGTTAAGACTTTGGACGACCGCGCCAGCGCCTGAACCGGACGTTAGGATGCAAAAGAACACATTGCACATAACAGGGCGTCCGCTCATTTTATGAGCATTCCCCAATATTGACATCAGCGGTCAGGCAGAGTTTTAGTTATTTTCCTTCACAACTTTTGCTATCATTTTGCTTGTGTATATATCCATTATCACAAGTAAAAGCGAGATCCAATGAGTGCCTTAACGACCATTCAACAACCGGATAAATTTGAAGCAATTCTGGCCAAACGGAATTTGGCGCAGACGACACGCTACCGTTACGGTCGAGAAATTAAGCTGGCGAGAGCTGCCGGAGTGAACCTGCTGGATGCAACGGCCGTTTCCAACTACGCCGCCGATTTGCCCAGCAGCCGGAAGATGTTTTTGCGAGCGGCCGTGGGGCTGCTGGCTGATGAGCTGAGCCAGGTGGCCAAGGCCCGGGCGACGCCAGCGAATGTGGCTGAAATGCAAGCAGTGCTGTGGCGGGCTGAAGCGTTGAAGGAGAGTATCAAGGTACAAGCAACGAAAGGAGAGCAGGCGCATACTTGGCTAAACCTGGCCGAAGTGCGGTCACTACTGACGAGTCTGACGGACCAAACGACGATAAAAGGCAAGCGGGACAGGGTGGTGTTTGGCTTACTGGTTGGCGCTGGACTGCGGCGGGATGAGCTGGCCAGCCTGACTTGGGCAAATATAAAACAGCAAGGGGAGCGCACGGTACTGAGCATCACGGGTAAGGGAAAGAAGCGGCGGATGATTCCCGTCAATGACAAGCTGGTGACGTTGCTGGAGGAATGGGCTGAGGTGGTGGGGCGCGCTGGTTATATTGCCCGCTCGGTGACGAAGGGTGGGGAACTAGGAGAAAGCATCTCTGGCCAGGCAGTTCTGGATATTGTCGATGCCTATGGTCGAGAGCTGGGGAAGGAGGACTTGCGACCGCATGACCTGCGGCGTACTTATGCCAGGATTGGTTATGACGCGGGAATTGACATTGGCCAGATTAGCAAGCTGCTGGGCCATGCCAGCATTGCTACCACGCAGCGTTATTTAGGTTTGCAAATTGACCTGAAAAAGACGGTAAGCGATTTTGTGCCATTTTAGGGGTGGGTATAACCAACTCAAATTTATGCAATGCGACTTAATGTCAATAATGAAGCTATTTTTCGCTACTTTACAATGTAAATGCAGTCTTTAGCAAGTCTGTATTAAAGTCTAGGACATCTTTACGGGACAAACAATTCCTGATACAGAAGATGTAAATGGTGGAATTCATGATATCTTAGCTAAACATATATTCCTTCATCTAAAATCATCATTAAGAAGGTCGCTCAAGATAAGCACCGCCGTGCAACAGAATTAAAAACTAGTCCTTGTTTTAAACAAAATTGACTTGTTCTATTGGACGAACAAAGTCTATTGGGGCAAGAATAGATCCATCTCTTAAAATGCTAAGTCCATCATAAAATGGGCTTGGTAACTCAAAACCTATTATATTGCCTTGAAATCGGGCACCTTGTTTTGCAGTTTTGACAATAAAACTGAAAATTTGTTCGCTAAGACCAAAAAATGTCGCCCGGGATGCGTTAAGGTTTGCTCGATCCCATTCAAAGAAATTTTCCGATCCAGACCAAAATCTAGGGGGCCAAGTTTTATAAAAATAACCCCCAACAAAGCGTGCTCCTGCCAGGGGACCAGCAATCAATTCCCAAACTATCGCTGGAAAGTTAAGTTCCTCAGGCACTAAATAGTTATAAAGTAATGATGAGGCTAATAATGGCTGGTTAAGCTTATCCGCAATATATGAGTAATGCGTAGCGATAACCCTTGCAGATAGAAATCCCTGATCATCATTTAGACTTTCTTCACCGGGCGATCGAGGATCTTCTGCATAAATAGTCGTGCTAACATTGCTTCTATCCTTTTCTGTGGCGTAGCGCGTACCCACTATATATCCTTTTACACTTAGCTCTTTGCCATTATTATCTTTCACCACTACTCGACTGAACTGTTTACGCCATTTGTTGAATTCAGCATTTTTAAAACTGATTGCTCTATATCTTCCTTTTGCCTCAGCAAGATATACACCTTTGGTGTCAGCACAAAGATAATCGGGGGCGTCTCCAGAAAATTGCCTTTCAATTCTGACCTGTCCAGCTCTCGACTGAGCCCCTTTATTTAATACATGTTCCATGTGGGCAAAATAAGAAATATTCAAGAACTTGTCCAAAAACCAGCGACAAAAGGCTTGTCCAAGTTCGTTAGATCGATGCCTTCGTGCGGCCGTTGAGAATCCCAGCCCATCCCCGCTTAATCGAAAATCCGGGTCTCTGCTTAAAAACTGCAAATACTCAAAATGAACTGGGTCCGGATCTGGGGGCAATCTTCCATATGTATCAAGGTAGTAGTGATGATACAACTCCGCGAGATTTATTTTCACCTCTTCCAAATACCCTGAGGAGACATCGGAATCTCTGAGGGGTAGAGGTATTGGATCGAATTTGTTTAAATAGATGCTTACAGATCGTTCCATTTCTTATTTTTATTAGGTTCTTTGGGAACTCATGGGGTTGACAGCAAATGTGGGTCAGGCAATGAAATGCCGATACCCATTCAGGTCAAGCCACAGACGGCGAAACAGACTGTCAACCCGTTTGAGACCATAAGAACGCCTGGTGATCGTTTTCAATTTATTGTTGAGTCCCTCAACAAAACCACTGCTGGCTCGTTTGTCAAAATAATTGGCAATTTCATCCAAGTGGTTATGCAGGGACTTGAGAAATTTGTCGAAGCAAGTGAGCGCCGCGCGCTTCACTTTGGAGGCCCATTTTGCAGACGCTGCCGTCCTTGAGTCAAGCTCAGGTCCAGGTTGAAGATAGCGGTCAGCTCTTCACGCAAGGTGTAGGCTTGATGCAGGCGTGGCGTATAGTGGAACAGGCGGCGCAATCGAACCTTATCATCCTCATCGAGATTGTCATAGTTGTGGCGCAATACCCAGTGCAGGCCGTGGCACACCTCTTGGTAAGTCGCTTCGGGTAATTCCCGGCGTAAGCGGCGCAGTTCCTGCATACGCAACGTGTCGAAATCGTCCCGATAGCTCCGGGCCACATGGAACCGGTCAATGACTACTTTGGCTTCGACTTGAGGATGAGCCGTCAGGAAATCGGCGATGGCGCCCAGATAGCCATCCCACATATCGGTGCAGAAGGTGTGGATGGTGGCATGCAGCCGTCGAGGAATCGTCATGAGAAAGTCGCTCACCGTCTTTTTTTTCGATCCTTGAGCACCGCCAGGATGAGGACAGTCCCATCATCCTGGCGAGCGGTCAGCACGGCGCGGTAGCTTTGGCGCCCTTTCTTGTGGGCCACTTCGTCAATGCCGATGCTGCCCAGGTTCTGGACCTGCTCCCAGTTGACTTCTTCCTCAACTTGACGCTCCAGGGCACCCACAACGGCATCGTAGCCCAGGTTCTCTTTCAGGCTGACATCAGCCACCGTGCTGCCGATGAGCAGTTTCATCAGGTACCGGTCATAGGCTTTGGTGTGCGGGCTGCGCTGGTCATACCATTTCAATGTCTGTGTCGTGGTCGGATGGTGTAAACAGGTGGGGCATTGTGCCCGTCGTGGTCGAATCTCGATAGTCGTCTCTTGCCCCAGGATAGGCAAATGACGCAAACGCACCGTCTGACCATGGCCATAGTTGCAGGCAATCTCTTGTTTACAAACGCCACATTGGGTTGTGTCGCGGCGACTTTCAACCGTAATAATGAATTTACCGTCTTGTGTGTGCTTGGTAGCAAGCACATCAACCTGAGGAATATCTAGGGGAAAACTGATTCTGGCAGGGGTAGATATGGGCATGGGTTTCACTCCGTTTTTGAAAATGTCTGCCATTCTACATCACCACCATATCTGGGTACACCCCTTGTATTCCCAAAGAACCTTTTATTATTTAATATCATTTACAACTAAGGAAGCAAAAGACGTTGGTTGATCATCCAAGCTTTGAAAAGAGAGTAATTAAAATCGTTGCGAATTTTACCAATGCATAATTCAAAATAAACGATCGCAATCGTGTCATAGGTTAGGCCAAGTACCATATATCAGAACATATGATGCATATTGTGGAGAGGTTGCTCCTTTAACTTTCTTCTTGATAGAGTTGTAAGGCGAGATAATATGGGTTGGACAAATCAAAGCCCATATCAAGGGTGGGTTCAATGTCCTTGAAGCCGACGTACATCAGGCACATCAGCTGGAGGCCGGAGAATTGCTCACCGGGCAGGCTGTTCAGTGTGTATTTCTGCTCCGGGTCGGCATAATCCAGGCCGCGCTGGCCGAGCATGGCAATTTCGGAGACGATGGGGAATATCTGGTCCCGGTTGAGCTTCTCAAACCGACGCAGAGCGCTCAGGCAGTACATAATCGCCGCTGGCTCTTTCTCTTTGAGCAGGGCTTCGTTGCTGGCCCCGCCCGCTTCTGCCACCGGCCGTTTTTCATCTTTACGCCAGCCGTACCAGGCCTCCAACTTGAGCTGGCTGGCTACCTTATCTACCAGGTCATACTCATCCCCCGGCTGGTACGCCTCCATCGTCTCCAGCCACAAGCTGAACAGCTCTCGGCCAGGCCGTAGGTAGCGGGTGGATTCATACGGGTCAGTGAAGTTGGTACGGCCATTGTACAGATGGTCGGTGAAAACGGCATAAGCCGCGTTCATGGTTAGGTTGGCATTGTAGATAAGCCGGGGCGACAACCGCTTGACCTGACTATCAGTCAGCACCTGCAAGTTATCGGCCATCGTCTGGGTCAGGGAAATAAGCTGCACCGGGCGCAGCTCCGGATGGTTGTGATACAGAGTATGTTCAATCATCATGTCCAGCGGCAGGTTAAACAGCTGGGTGACCAGGCCGGAAATGATTTGCGTGACAAAGGTTTCCAGCATGTCACCCAGCGCGCCGGAACGTTTCAGCTGACTGATTTCCGGCAGAACGGCCGTTTCGGCCGCCTCACGGGTTGCCGGGGTGGTAATGAAGAAGCGGTTGTTGTCCGCCTGGCGTGCGGCCGTTTCCAGGTTGATATGCTCCAGTTCATGAGCCATCAGGTGCGGCACGATGGTAGGAGCACTGTCCTTGTAGCGCACTACATGACGCGAACGGTTATGGTGCCAGGCGATTTCAGCCACGGCCATCGTGCCGATGCTATTGTCCGGCACCAGCTCGATTTCCACACCACCAGCAGCTTCTACCTCGTCCCGCAGCTGGCGCACATAGGCCATGTACTTCTCAGGATTGGCTTTCACCAGTTCCAGATTGGCCTGACGATACAGGCGCCACGCCTCTTGATAGACGCCTTCACTGCGAATATCCACTGAAGCCGGTTGGGCAAAGAGGGACTCCAGTGTCTCCACCGCTTTCTGATATTGTTCCTGGCGCATGTAGACAAGAGCCAGGCCAAAGCCGGCATTAGGATAACTGGGGTCTGCGGCCAGCGCTTGTTCAAAGAGGGGAATGGCTTCGTCATACTTTTCCTGCTTGCCCACCAGGCTGGCCAGGTTGGAGAGAATGTACGGGTCTGTCGGAGCATGCCGTGCTGCGCGGGTGAAGAATAATTCGGCCGTTTCCTGGCTGGTGGGGAAGTAGATGTTGCCCATCAGGAGCAGGCTGTATGGGTCGGTGGGATTGAGCGCCAGCGCCTGGCGGATGATTTCCCTGGCTTCGGCCGGCTGTTCCATCTCCAGGAGAGACATACCCTTATCCCGACGAACTTCTACCAACATCGGCGCCTGGTCAAGAATCTGGTCGTACAGCTTCACCGCGCGAGAATAGCGCCCGCGGCTGGCCTCGCGGGCTGCGTTTTCACGCAGCCGGACGATGTTTTTGTCTGTTGGGTCGGCGCTGTTGAGGTCCGCTTCGATAACAGCCGCTTCTGCTTCAACGCGTATGGTGAGCGGTGCATCCAGGAAGGCGTAGGCTTGGGTCAGCACGGCAATAGCCTCCGCTTTGGGCAACGCCAACAAATCAGGGTTGTCTTGCGGGTCAATGATGATGTCCCGCAAGGGGATGGTGAGTGTGATCAAAAGGTAATCTCCACGATCGTTGGCTGGAAAGTGTTTTCAGTATACCGACATTGTAGCCTAATGGCTAACGTTTTCAGAGTGGGGATTATTCGATAGATAGAGAAATAGTTCATTTTTTCAGTTTGATATATCGCCGTTAACGGCCGTTATCAAAAGCCCTATGACATCGTAGATGAAATAAGTAGCCACCACAAGCTGCCATGACCCTTTTTCACAGTCATTGTCAGGAGTTTAAACCAGCCTAAATATATCCAGGATAATTTTTGTTGTCAGAAACGGCCGTTATCTTTGGTAAGTCCAGTCAGTCCACTATCCTTAATACGTATCTTTACCTTCAAAGGATATGGTGCAGCAAGAGGGAAAAGCTTATGAAAGTCGCGATTACCGCCGATGTACATCTAACAACCAGAAACGAACATCCCGAAAGATTTCGAGCCTTAATTGCCCTATTGCGTGATGCCATAAGTCAGGGCATTACCCACCTCATAATCGCAGGAGATTTGTTTGACGCTTCACGCCAAAATTACAGCGAGTTTGAAGCCCTCTGCTACCGCTTAAAAGATTCTAACATGCGGTTTACGATTATCCCGGGCAATCATGACCCAGGGATAGATAACAAAACCATAGTGGGTGACAACATCCACATAGTTACCGCTCCAGAACTTCAGGAAATAGCCGGGCAATCTTTTCTCTTTATCCCTTATCGAGATCATCAAACAATGGGGGATGTTTTGGCCGAGTTTGCGGACAGGCTGGCGCCAGACAAATGGGTACTCATCGGGCACGGCGATTGGTCTGATGGATGGCGCAGACCCAACCCTACAGAGCCTGGTGTCTACATGCCACTGACGCGGCGGGATATTGCCACTTATCGCCCGGAGCGAGTTTTCCTGGGGCATATCCACCGCTATCTGGACCAATCTCCAGTTCATTATGTCGGTTCTCCCTGCGGGCTGGATATTACTGAAACGGGACGCCGACGTTATTTAATCTATGACATTCAGAGCAATCGGGTTGAATCCAGACTCATCGAGACAGACGTTATCTTCTTCAGTGAGCGGTTTGTCATTCTCCCCATGCCCGACGAATTGTCTTATCTGGGGCAGCAAATTGCTTTGCGAAAGCAGGCCTGGAACCTGAGTCCCGAAGAACAGCCAAAGGCAAGGATACGCATTCAGGTTCAAGGATACTGCGCCGACCGCGGCGCACTCAGAAACACGCTGCAAGAAGCATTTAGCGGCTTCCACTTTCACAAAGAGGAAGAGCCAGATATCGGGGACGTATCGAGCTCCACCGAATTGGAAAGAGATTATCTGGCGCAGACTACGTTAGCAAAACTAGAAGCGTTGAACTGGCCATTTGGCACCGATGAACCTGAGCAGGATGAGATCGTGTTGGCCGCCTTGCATCTGCTTTATGGAGGCTCATGATGGGTGCAAGAATCGAGCAAATCAACATTGAGGAAATGGGACCACTGCGGGGATTGCGTTGGGAATTAGGATCTTTGAATTTGGTTTACGGCCGTAACGAGCAAGGCAAAACCTTTTTGGTGGAATTTTTAATTCGCTCCCTTTTTCGGCAAACAAATAACTGGAAGCTGCGATCCGTTGAAGGCAGAGGAAAGGTTGTCTTATCTGGATTAGCCGACGAACTCACTGCCTTTACTCCAGGCGCATCGCGTCGAGTAGATAAACTGGAGGATTATCTATCCCAACTGTATCCAGGCTTGCCGCCGTATATTGGTCGTCTGTTGGTGGTTCGTGGTGGAGAACCAGGCTTGGTTGCTGACCACAACCCAAATGGCGTCAATCGGGATGTCTTGCGCGAGTTTCTATCCGGTCGAGGCGTCCTGGAAAGTATTCAAGGCAAAATACAAAAGATTGTACAAAAAGCGACGATTGAAAACGGAGTTATCCAGGGAAGCAATTCGGGTAAGATCAAGCAGCGCAGCCTCTTGCTCCAGCACAAAAATCGCATCGATGATCTTTTCACCCAGTTGAGTGAGCTTTACTCAGGCGGTTCCCGCCGTGCCCTGCAAAGCAAGTTAGACCACCTCACGACCGAGCAGCAGGAACTTTTACGTGCCAAACAGTATCACGCGTATACATTGACACAGCGTAGAAACCAGCTGGAAGCAGTACTGAACCAATGGCCAGAAAAGGAGCTGGACCAGCTGCAGGCGAGTTGGACGGCCCTGCAGGAGAAACAGAAATCTATCGCCCGTCTTAAGCTGCTCCTGGTCGGGCTGGAGCAGGACAGCCAACATTTTCAATGGCTACAGCAGGCAGCTGCCTACTATGAAGAAAGCGAGATTCAGGTGCAAGTCAATCCACTCTTCTTGTTCTTGGGCGTTGGCGCTCTCTTCCTGGCTATGGTGTTAACCTTTTTGCAGCTGGCCTTTGGCACGACATTCATGATTATCCTGGCCTCAATTTTTGGCTGGATCTATATCCGGCAAATCCGGCAGTCGGCCGCCCAGGCCACAGTGACGGTCGAACGGCAAAAGATGGCTGAGGAATTTGAAAACCGCCTGGGCCAAAAATTCTCCGGATTACCGCTCCTCCGACAGCAAATCGAAAAGGTGAGAGAGGCTTATTACGGCGCACAAGAGCGCCGCAAAGATTTAGTCCAGGCAGAAGAGGAAGCCACTGAACTGATCAAGCTGTTGGCGGGCCAATTAAATCGATTATCTGGGGAAAAAGTTTCGCCCGAAGCCTGGTCCCAAACCATTCCCACTCTGGTGGAGAATCAGCGAAAATCGCGCGAAAAGCTCAACAGCTTGAGAGAAGAATTAGCCGCGCTTAACGTCGAGCCAATTCACCAGCAGCCCCAACCCGCTGCGGTCACCTATGATCCTAAAAAAATGGGGGAAATAAGCCATCAGCGTGATGCAACAGCCCAAAAATTACGCGTAGAAGAGGAGGCCCTCAACAATCTCAAGCAGCGAATGTGCCAGGAGACGGGCGACGATATTTCTGTGGATTGGGAGGCGTTAATTCAAAATTTGCAAGAAATACGTGAGCAGGTGGTTGGCACCTATCGCCAGGAAACAGCCCAACTGTTGGCAGAGATAATCGTATCTGAGGTGGTGGAAACGGCTCGGGCTGAAGAAGATGAAAAGGTGAGAAGGGCTTTGGGATGCATGGCACTCCATACGCCCATTCATTTCCTTACCAATCGCTACCATGGAATCCGGTTAGATGGGGAAAATCTACTGCTAAGTGACGATTACGGCGAATTTGCTCTGAGCAGTTTGAGCACTGGTACTCAGGAGCAAATTCTCTTAAGCCTACGTATGGAGTTTGCGGCAAAATTGTTAGGGCGGGACAGTCTGTTTTTGATTCTGGATGATGCGTTCCAGCATTCAGACTGGCAGCGGCGGGAACAGCTGGTGCGCCATCTCACTCAGGCGGCGGCACATGGTTGGCAAATCCTCTACTTTACGATGGATGACCATATTCGGGGTCTTTTTAATGAGCAGGCGGTTGAATTGGGGCAGGATTATCGGCAGTTTGATCTTTCCGTCAGTTAAGGCGACAAATCACTTGAATGCTTTGCTTTTCCTGAATGCTATTATCGATAGTCAATAGGTGGTAAGTCTCACCAGAAATGTTTGCCAGACGATTGCTATGACATTTCCACTCTGCTATTATTTTTATTACTATTGCTTGTCATCTAGTCGCATCCATTAGACAAAACGAGAAACATCATGAACGAACGATGGTTATCCGTAAATGAAGTCGCTGAATACCTCGGGGTTTCCCGCAGCACTATCTACAAATGGATCGAACGTAATGAGCTGCCTGCCCATAAAGCGGGTCGTCTATGGAAGTTTAGCAGAACGGAAGTAGATGATTGGCTGCGTAATGAACAGACCACACCCCGTACCATTAAACCAGTCAATCTTGAGACTCATGAAACTGATTAAACCATCGACCAGCCGCGCCTTAACGAATATTCGAGACCAGGCACTTGTTTCCTCTCGCAACACCTCCACTGGCGCCCTGTTGTTCGAGCTGTATGCGCTCTTCAATTCGCTGGAAGAAATCGACCCGGAAGGTATTAAGGAGACGATCATCACCGAAAATCGCCTGCACAAAAACTCGTATGAAATGAGGTGTAAAGTGGGGAAACAAGCTCGGTATATCGAACTGCCATCCATTGCCCTGGATCACCGAGAATATTGAAGAGTATCTATTTGGCGACAACAACGTCTTTCGCGCCCAGCATACGGGCAGCAACCAGGGCAATTTACACCGGCAGTTAGGCAGTTTTGCAAACGCTCGCTGCATAATCAGGTGAGGGAATAAATTCGCTATATTGAACGAGGTCCGATAGCAATCAAAAAGGAACGCCAAGTGCATTACACCCAATCACAGCAAGAAGTCATCCATACGATTGATCAAAACCTGCAAATTATCGCCTGTGCTGGTTCCGGCAAGACCCAAGTTATTTCTGCCCGAATTGTGGAAATCTTGCGACGCGGCGCCGATCCATCCGAAATTATCGCCTTCACCTTTACTGAAAAAGCCGCCGGTGAACTCAGAGACCGCATTGACCGCCTTTGCGTGGCTGAACTGGGCTCCAACCGTGGCTTGGGCGGCATGTTTGTTGGCACCATCCACGGTTACTGCCTCAACCTGCTCCAATCCCCGCCACTCTACCGCTACCTTAAATACCGCGTCCTCGACGACATCCAACAACGCCTCCTCATCGACCGCCACAGTACCCAGAGCGGATTAACCAACACCCCGCTCCTCAATGGCGGTGCACTACATCGCTGGCAGGATTCGCGCCTCTATCAGCAGCTCATCAGCATTTACGGCGAGGGTAGCATCAATCACGATCTCATTCCGCAAAGAGTGCATGACGCTATCGCCCAATACCATCAACTGCTACATCAGCAGCGCTTCCTCGACTACACCATGATCATCGGCGAAGCCGTTCAGGAATTGCAGATCAATACGCAATTGCGCACCCAAATTGCCAGCCAGGTCAACTATCTGGTTGTGGACGAGTATCAAGACGTAAACCCGCTGCAAGAGCTGCTCATCCGCCTCATTTTCGACTGTGGCACCAACCTTTGTGTTGTGGGGGATGATGATCAAACCATCTACCAATGGCGTGGCAGTGAAGTCAGCAACATCATCACCTTTGCTGACCGCTACCCCAACGTCAGGCAAGTTCGGCTCAATGAAAACTTCCGCAGCAATTCGGCCGTCATCAACACCGCCTTAGCCGTCATCGAAAGGAACCCGGAACGGCTACCCAAGCGGATGGAAAGCACTGACGCCCAACCCTTTGCCTATGGCGATGTACTCGCCCTCAGCTTTAACACCATCGCCGCAGAAGCAGAATGGATTGCGGAGAAAATTCAGGAGCTTTACCGCTCTGAATATACCGACCGCATTGGAAGCGATTCGCGCGGCCTCACTTACGGCGATTTTGCCATCTTGCTGCGTAGTGTGCGCCACGACGCTGGCCCCATCAAAGAAGCACTGGACGCAGCCGGTATCCCCTATGTGGTTAGCGGGGTTAATGAACTGTTCAACACCCCGGAAATTCAAGCCATGCGGGCCATCTATTACTACATGGCCGACTTCTCCACTCGCGACACGCCGCCCGTGACCGACCACGCCTTGACCCAATTTTTGCGTGACAGTGGCTTAGGCTTAACACCTACCCAAATCCAAAATGGTATTGCCTTTCTCAAGAATCGCAAATCCTACCTGAATGATGATGACAATGCCCAACTCTTCTTGCAGCGTTTCTATCTCGACTTTTTGGAAAAGTTGCAGATTCGTGAAGCCAACATCCCCGCGATTGGCGGACGCACCGGCGAAATCGTCTTCTACAATCTGGGGAAATTCAGCCAGGTCATTGCTGACTACGAACAGATTCACTTCAAGTCTTATCCTCGCCAACTGTATGAAGGCTTTGCCAGCTTCCTCTGCTATCAGGCTCCTGACTACTACCCTGAAGGCTGGGAAGAGGAAGGTTTTGCCCAACTAGACGCTGTGCAAATCATGACTGTTCATAAATCCAAAGGGATGCAATGGCCTGCGGTTTTTGTCCCCTGTTTGCGCCGCAATCGCTTCCCCTCCCGTCGCGTCGGCGGCCGCCAGGTGTGGCATGTCATCCCGGAAACGGCCGTTCCCAATGTGGATCGCTACAAAGGCACCGTCGAAGATGAACGCCGCCTCTATTATGTGGCCATTACCCGCGCCGAACGTTATCTTTTCCAATCCTGGTCGCCGGGTACATCCAACCAATACCAGCGGGTATCCCAATTCTGGCAAGAGAGTACCAACGCCGTTCAGGTCTTAACCGAAGAGCCGCCGGTAGCGGCCGAGCGTGTCTACTTGGAACCGCAGCCACGTCATGAAGAAATCACCCTGGCCCTGACCTTTAGTGAACTCAAATACTTTTTTGACTGCCCTTACTCCTTCAAGCTCCGCTTCCTTTATGGTTTCCAGGAACCCACCAACCGCGCCCACGGCTATGGCAAATCGCTGCACGACATGCTGGCTGAAATTCACTCTGAATCCATTCGCGGCAATATCCCTACAGTGACCGACGTGCCTCGCCTGGTGGACGATCATCTGCACCTACCTTACGCCAATACTCAAATTGAGGAAAACATCCGCGTCGCCGCCAATAATTCCTTGCGATCCTATTTGCAGCGCAACGGTGACACGCTGGATAAATTGGAGCATGTAGAGAAGGACATCGAACTGAAATTGGGAGATGGGATTGTGGTGAACGGCCGCATCGACCTCATTCGCCGCACCGACACCAACGACATGGTTGTGGTGGACTTCAAATCCAGCCAACGCGCACAGACAGAAGAGATTACCCGCCAACAGTTACAGGTGTACGCACTGGGCTATGAGCAGTTGACCGGCGAACGGGCCAGCCTGATTGAGATTCACAACATGGACAATGGTGGCGTCAACCGCGAGTTAGTCAATGAGGGCCTCATCCGCCGCACCATTCAAAAGGTAGAAGATGCCGGCCGCGATCTGCGTGCCAACCGATTGACCCGACTCAACAGTTGGTGTGATACTTGCCAACAATGTGAACTGGCTGGCATTTGCCGTAAAGGAGAATCAACATCATGATTCGGCAAATACGAATAGGTATTACTAAGTTCATACTTACACAATACCATTCATTGACATCTCTACATTATGGATTGAGAAATAGAGCTATAGGGTTGTCAATTGTACAATATCGTTCATCGGTAACAATGATTCCAATTGTACTGCTTGTCCTTGTCGCCTTAACAATAACTTGGGACTTTTTCCGAGGTCCAGAACGAACTTTCAAATTGCTTGAAGATCGAAATGTTCCCCAATCAGCCCCGTGGTGGGGAGACGCGAATTTTGGATTATCCATCGACATTTATCTTGACCAAAGTGGAGAAAATATTGATCAAGTTATATTGGATAATCTAGCGGCAAGCATTCCGGGAATGCCAAAAGGTGTTTTAGAGGAGAAAATTTGTATTCCTGGTTTCTTCTTAAAGCCGGCTCTAGTAAAGTCAACCAATTTTTCTCAATCTATCTTTGGAGATGAAGATGTTGCAGGGGAGACTTACTTTCTAGGGGAAAATCCCAACTCTCCCAATATATTTTTCCAAGGTGAAAATCCTTGTTCTTTTGATTTTGAGCCACCTACAGCATCAGCCTCCAGAGAATTTGTCATTTCACCTGAAGCATTTAATGCGATTTCCATCGTTATGGAATCTCAGAATTCACACTTTTTTCCATTTGACTCGTTAGTAAGCAAAACCCCCCTAGTTCTATGGGTGCCATCACGTTATGAGAATGAAATCTCGTATCCCCTCAACATGAGAGTTCATACCAATCTTCCTGATTGGAATGAGAAAATTGGTCTTGTAAATGAAAAAGTCTATCTGACCCAAGAACAATCGGACGAAACAACCATAGATGCCAAACTCATATCCATCACTCTCAAACGGCCGTTGAGACAACAGATTCTTACCGTTATCCTTTTGCTTTTTATGGCAGTTTTTATCACTTCCCTAATATATGTTGATGATCGAGGTTCTGCTTTGGAAGTCTCCGTAGGTATCTTGTTTGGCTTATGGGGAGTTGGATCCATCTTGCTGCCTGAAAATGTTTCCATCAATAACCTTGTAGGACTAGGGTTGACCCTGCTTTATATATATTTTGCAGGGGTGGCTTTTTATCGCTTTGTAGCCAGAGAATCATCTTTACCATTTTCATTGCGGTTGCCTGATAGGTCGCAATTAAGCGAGGAAAACGATAACAATGACTAACCCCGTAACAACTACCAGCGCCGACATCAATGAAGAACGCATTGCCCAACTACGCCAGATTTTCCCAGAAGCCTTTACGGAAGGCAGAGTCGATTTTGACAAACTACGCGCCACCCTAGGCGACTTGGTGGATGACCGGCAGGAACGGTACAGTTTTACTTGGGCCGGCAAACAAGACGCCATCCGCATTTTGCAGACACCTACCAGTGCCACGTTGATTCCTGCCCCTGAGGAATCGGTGGACTTCAACAATACCCAAAACATTTTTATTGAAGGGGATAATCTGGAAGTCCTCAAACTGCTTTACAAACCCTACTTCGGCAGCGTGAAGATGATTTACATTGATCCACCCTATAATAAGAGCAAGGACTTCATTTACCCAGACAATTTTACTGATCCGTTGAACGTATATTTACAACTCACTAGACAACAAGACACAGAAGGGAATCTACTTACTACAAATAGTGATCTTAGTGGACGTTATCACTCCCGATGGCTTAATCTGATTTACCCTCGACTTTTCCTTGCAAGACAGTTATTAACAAATGATGGAATATTACTTGTTAGCATTGATGATCGGGAGATGGCGAATCTCAGATTGCTGCTTAATGAGGTCTTTGGCGAGGAAAACTTCCTCGCTACTTTCGTATGGGTTAATGAAGGTAATATCGACAATCAAAGTAAAGTTAAACGTAATCATGAATACATAGTTGCTTATGCAAAAGATGAAAATTTTTTCAGTCACCCACCAGCAATTGATCCCAATATTCCTGAAACCAGCAAGCTCTATAGGCAACATATTGAAAACACTATCGTGAAAAACGGGCCCAAAAATCCTGTTTCGAGTGTTGAACTTCCCATTGGATTCCCAGCAAATTTTGAAGCGGGCGTAATAGAACCAAATGATTCTGAAGACTTTTGGCCAAAGCTTGGCAATCGTGTTGAGGTCGAAAATTATAAGACCAAAAATGTTGTTACAGTGTCCAGTGGGTGGAGTTCCAAACAAATATTCGAAAGATTCATCGAGTCAAATTTCAAACCTGTAACTGACACTAAAAATCAGGAAACAACTTTCTATTTCACAGAATCTGGTGCCATTTTTAATAGAAAAGAACGTCCCGAAGGACAAAGTCATGTTCTCACGGTTTTGCGTGGAATGGGGAGTGTCCAAGGAGAAGCATCTAAACTCTTAGATATTGGAATTGATTTTGATTATCCCAAACCGACAGAACTATTGAAATATTTGGTTCAAGTAGGTGGAGACACCAATTGTACTGTCATGGATTTTTTTGCAGGTTCTTGTCCTCTAGCGGAAGCCGTTTTAACTTTAAATCGCGAAGATAACGGCAGAAGAAAATTTATTGTTGTTCAATTACCTGAACCAATTCCTGAAAAGTCATCTGCAATGAGACAAGGTTTTAAACATATCTCAGATGTTGGTAGGGAGCGTATCTACCGTATTATCCTACAAATGAAAGCCAAAGATGAAGGCAACCTACCCATAGGAACCCGCGAAATGCCCGAAGACTTAGGCTTCAAGGTGTTTAAACTAGCTCCTTCCAACTTCCGTGCCTGGGAAGGCACGGCCAAAGCGACTCCCGAAGAATTCGCTAGCCAGATGGAACTGTTTACCGACCCGCTCGTTGACGGTTGGCGTCCGGCTAACGTCATCTATGAAATTGCCCTTAAAGAAGGCTACTCCCTCAACTGTTACATCCAGCGCACGGCAGTAGCCGGTCACGAAGTCTACCGCATCAACGACCAGGAAAAAGAGCAGCACTTCTACCTATGCCTGGAAAACGCCATCACCGAAAACCTGCCTGCCAAACTAGGCCTTGAACCGCAAGCCCTTTTCGTCTGCCGCGACATCGCCCTCGACGACACCATGGCCGCCAACCTGGCTCTACAATGCCGCTTGAAGACCATTTAGCGCAAAGAAGATTTTGTCATGTCCCGACCCGCAAAAATGGCACAAAGAATTCAACCGTTCAAAAGCAAGTTCCTGGAGTTTCTTGCGGCCGTTTCCCTGCGTTCAGACCGTAATCGGCAACCAAAACGTGCCCCAGATGGTCTCATTCACTTTAATCTCAAAATCCTATCCAACGGTGGCCCCTCTTTGGAAGACCCCAATCTGCATGGTTATTACAGCCGTGGCGAACATCAATTTTTAAGTTTGCAATGGGAAGATGAGCCATTGGACACGGTCGTGGCTGATGCTAAAAAGTTATGCCCTAACGTGTCAGAAAAACTCATCAGACAGACATTGCGGCAGTTGATGATCAAAATCTTCGAAGACCAAAAAGTCAACAAAGACCCAGACGCGCCACACCAAGATGAAGAAGCTGAGCAAGAAGGGGGAGAGATTGATTCCATTTTGGAAGTTCTTGAAGTTTCCCAGATTGATGAGCAACTTATTGATGCAATCGAATGGCTGAAAAGCCAGACCATCCCTCAAACCGTTTTTGTCCCCATTGAAGGTATTGAACTTAACGGCAGCGTCACCATTGGCGATGTGGAATTTCACCGTAACCATGAAGAAAGTGAACTCAGCCAGCTCATTACTGCCATTGAAGAACGTGACCGGAGCAGTAGCGAATCTGCCCGTAAAGCCGTAGAAAATGCGCAATGCTTTGCCAAAATAACGATTGTGGGAGACGGAATCTTTGCCAGAGCTGAAGCCGTCCGCAAAGTACAAGAGGCCATTCATGCCATAAACTTCGGTCTTAGCTCCACCCTTCACCAACCATGTTGGGCCAAAGTCCGCATCGCTAAAATCGTTATTAACACCTACACGCCAACCGATGTTCCGGACGATGTGCGTATCGGTTCCCATTTGGCTTACCCGGCCTCTCGTGCCTTACATCTCAGCAAGAACAGCATTCAAGAAAACTTGAAGCCAGTTCACCGAGACATTTTGCGAGCCGACCCTGCCTTTGTCCCAAACTGGCGACAAGACCCGGAGACATTAGAACAAAGTGTGGAGAGGCTGCTTGCCTGTTATCAGACCGACGGAGATATTGCCAACCGCATTCAACGAGCCGTTACTTGGTATGGGAAAGCGGTTGATGCAGACACCCACGATGAACAGTTTGTCAATCTGGCCATTGCTTTAGAAAGCCTGTTGATTGGTGGCGAAGGGAGTGGCCCCTATACCACTTCCGGCAGTATCAGCCAGAATCTGAGGGAACGAACAGCTTTTCTGCTCAAGAATGATTTTGAGTCCAGGCACGAACAGTCAGAACAAACCAAGAGGTTATACGGCCGTCGCAGTGCAATCGTTCATCGTGGCGAATCCGTCACCGTCGAACAACTAAAAGAGATGGACGATTTAGTCAAACATGTCATCATTGCCTTTTTGCAGCATGACTTTCAAAGTTGGCCGGATTTTCAGGAATGGATTGCCCGTCAAAAATTCTCCCAAAAGATTCAGCCAACCGAAGAAACAGAAGAGTGAATAACGCCTGAGAGACAAATCTATGGAATTCAAATTCGACGCCAACCAGGACTTTCAACTCGAAGCTATCAACGCCATTGCCGACATCTTTGATGGCCAGCGCCGCCAGGAACGCGACTTGCAGTTCAAACTGGGCGGCATTCCCGCCGTCGCCAACCGGCTCGACCTGTACGAAAACGTCCTACTCCGCAACTTGCAACTGGTTCAGGAACGCCACCACATCCGCCACGATGCCCAAATTGAATACCTGAGCGAAACTATCGCCATGGCCGAAGGCAGCGAAACCGTCCGCTTCCCCAACTTCTCCGTCGAGATGGAAACCGGCACCGGCAAAACCTACGTCTACCTGCGTACTGTCTTGGAGCTTTACCAACGTTACGGAATGCGTAAATTCATCGTCATCGTTCCTTCCGTAGCTATACGTGAAGGTGTCCTCAAGACCTTGCAAGTTACTGAAAAACATTTCAAGGAGCTTTACAACAACGTTCCTTACCGTTTTTACAAGTACGACTCCTCCAATCTGTCCCAGGTACGCCAATTTACCCTCTCTGACAGCGTCGAGATTATGGTCATGACCCTGGCCGCTTTCAACAAAGCCGCCAATGTTATCCATCAAAGCACCGACCGACTGCAAGGTGAAACACCCATTCACCTAGTGCAGGCGGCTCGTCCCATTCTCATTCTGGACGAGCCGCAAAACATGGAGAGCGAAAAGAGCATCGCTGCCTTAGCTGCACTACATCCCCTTTTCGCTTTGCGCTACAGTGCCACCCATCGCGTCCCTTACAACATCGTTTACCGCCTGACCCCGGCCGCCGCTTACCAACGCCGCCTCGTCAAACGCATCGAAGTCGCTTCCACTCAGGAAGAAGGCAGCGTCAACAAACCCTATCTGCGCCTAGTCAGCGTCAAAACCCAAAAGCGCACCCTCACTTGCCGCATCGCCCTGCACCAACTGCAAAAAAGCGGCCAAATCAAAGAAAAAACCGTTACCTGCAAACCGGGCGATTCTCTCAAAGACAAATCGGGCGGCCGCGACATCTATGCCCCCTACACCATTGCCGACATCGAGATTGACCGCGATCTCATCCGTTTCAGCAACACCGAAGAACTGCGCGTGGGACAGGAATTGGGCACCGACAAAGCGGCCATCTTTGAAGCCCAAATCCGCTATACTGTTGAAGAACACATGCGCAAACATGCCTGGATGAAGGCGCAAGACATCAAGATTCTCTCTCTCTTTTTCATTGACCGCGTAGACAACTACGCTCCGGCCGATGGTATCATCCGCCAACTGTTCAACCAAACGTTTAACGAACTTAAACACCAATTCCCTGACTGGAAGGAATATGAGCCGGAAGCTGTGCAGGCTGCCTACTTTGCCCAAAAAACCACGCGCAGCGGTGAAGTCATCCTGGAGGATAGCAAGACCGGCACATCGCAAAAAGATAAAGAAGCCTACGAACTCATCATGAAAGAAAAAGAGCGGCTCCTGTCCCTAGACGAACCCGTCTCTTTTATCTTTTCTCATTCCGCTTTGCGTGAAGGCTGGGACAATCCCAATGTCTTCCAAATCTGCACCCTCAACCAATCCCAATCCGATGTTAAAAAGCGCCAGGAAATTGGCCGGGGAATCCGCCTGGCCGTTGACCAGACTGGTGAACGCATCCAACACGATGCCATCAACATCCTTACCGTCATCGCCAACGAGAGCTACGAAAGTTTCGTGTCTGAACTGCAAAGCGAAATTGCCGAAGAATACCGCTCCGAAATTGAGCAGCGTTACGGCAAAAAGATTGACAAACTCACCCTCGCGGAACGCGCCAAAATTGAAGAAGAATACGGTCAAGGCATTCTACCGCCCAGACCGGCCAATGCCCGCCAGCGTGTCACCGTCAATCTGCGCAAACAGATGGTTCTCAAACCTGAATTCCAAACGCTCTGGGAGAAAATCAGCCGCAAGACACGCTATTCCGTCGCCATCGACACCGACCGAATTATCCGAGATGTAACGGCCGAATTAGCCCATGTGGACTTTCGCCCACCTCAGGTTTCCATCACCAAAGCCAAAGTAGATCTCGACTTTGCTGGCGTCTTCCAGGCGTGGCAGATGAGCGCAGCCAGGACCCTCGTCAGCCTCGTTGGACGCTACCCACTCCCCAACCTGGTAGACATCATGACGACGCTCATGGAGCAAACTTCGCCCCCGATGCGCCTGACCCGCCACACCCTGCTGCAAATCATTAAAAGCGCTCCCAATCAGAACGCCATCGTTGAAAACCCCAATGAATTCGCCGCCGCCACCGTCTCCATTATTAAGCAGAAACTGGCCAACCAACTGATTGACGGCATTCAATACCATCGTCTTGAGGATTGGTATGAGATGGAACTATTCGATGACGAGGTCAAATCTTGGGAAGAATTGGTCGAACCGGCCACCATGGCCCTCTATGATCAAGTTATCGTTGATTCCAATGTCGAACGCCAGTTTGTCAAAGAACTGGAACAACGCGAAGACGTCAGAATGTACGTTAAGCTGCCCGACTGGTTCAAGATTCCCACACCCATCGGCAACTATAATCCCGACTGGGCTATCGTCATGGAAGATCCCGACAGACCGGGCGAAGAACTGCTCTACCTGATCAGCGAAACCAAGGGGCAAACGGACACCAGTAAACTGCAATACGCCCACGAATCGCAAAAGATCAAATGCGGCCGAACCCATTTTGAACAAGCGCTGCAAGTCTCCTACAAAGTCATGGCTTCGACAGCCGATTTACCAAAACAATCACTTCATGTTTGAAAAGGTCAAGAGAAATGTCTGACTTCCACTTAATTTTGCAGAAAGCACGCCAAAATCACTCTGGACATCATAATATCTATGTCGTTCAACTCAACAAAAAAGCCAAGAAAAAGTTTGGATATTTAAATGAAGATTCTGGACATCCTGTAGTATATGTAGGGTTAACTGGATTAACGCCATCCGAGCGTTTTGAAAAGCATAAAAACAATGATAAGGCAGGCAAAGGTTATGTACGAGACTATGGGGTGAGCTTGTTACCTCATTTGTATGAGGAATACAATCCATCACCATATGAGTTAGCCAAAAAAGCAGAGGGGGCTTTGGCTGATAAACTTCGGGCTGATGGCTACACAGTTTTAGGGGGACACTGATTTTTTATGCCTTCGATCATCAGTCCACTCCGCTACCCTGGCTCAAAACGTCGTCTTGCCCAATACATTGACGAGATGATTCAGGCCAATAATCTCCAGCCTGACCTCTTCGTCGAGGTCTTCGCCGGTGGGGCCAGCCTGTCGCTCCAACTGCTGGAAAACAAGAGCGTCCAACAAGTCGGCCTAATCGAAAAAGATCCCCTTGTGGCCGCTTTTTGGAAAGTCGTCTTCTCCAAAAGTGATGTTGACTGGCTCATCGCTCAAATCCAAGTAATGGAAATTACTCTTGAGAGATGGCAAGAACTCAAAATTACCGTCCCTGACAGCCGACGTGAGAGAGCCTTGGCCTGTCTTTACCTCAATCGCACCAGCTTCTCCGGTATTTTGGCGCCAAGTTCTGGCCCCTTAGGCGGCTACGAGCAAAAATCAGATTACCCCATTGACTGCCGCTTTCCCAGAGAAACCCTCATTAAGCGCATTGAGCAAGCCAACGCCCTGCGGGACAAAGTTGCCTTCATTTGGCAGGTAGACTGGTCAACCGGTCTCAAGCGCATCGTCCAAAAGCAGGGCCAAGGCAAAATGCCCCAAAACGTCCTTTTTTACTTTGACCCTCCCTTCTTCAACAAAGCGGAAAAACTGTACAACTACTATTTCACCAATGGCGATCATGCCAAACTGCGCGATGCGATTGTTACCCTAGAGCATGATTGGATACTCAGCTACGACTACTGCGACCAGGTCGAAGAACTCTATACCAACAATGCTCCCACTCACATCGAAATGCTCTACAGCGCCGCCCAAAACGGTGGCCAACGGGAGGCCAAAGAGGTCATCTTGACCAATCTTGACCAATTACCCCTTAATAAAAAATTGTGGCGGACGTCCGCGAAAAATGGAAACGGCCGTTGACCCCATGATAACGCTGCCAATCACACCTAATCAGTTTGGAGGAAACCATGCAAAATATCAATGAGGTACTCAAACAGCAAAAACTCTTACAGCTCATTCAGGTCGACAACTTCGTTGGCTGGGTCTACTACATCGACTACGACAAAGCCCATGTCATGACCAATGACCTCTGGAAATCGCAAGCCTCTGGTGTTCCCCATAACTGTTTCCTGGTTGCCGCCACCTTCAACCCAGAACGCTACACTGTCACGCCAGAAGAAGAACGAGAGATCATCCTCTTGCGTGTCGTTGGCTCCGCCAAACTGCCCCAGGATGATGACCTCATCCGCACCAAGATTGACAACTACCAACAGCAAACCGGCATCTACGGTGAGACTAACCCCCGCGACTACGATGACATCACCCGCAACCAGCTGCAATTTGGCGGTCTAGAATGTAACGTTCTGGGCACCTTCTTCCAACGCGATGGCGAGCTTTGGTTGGGCAGCGATCTGGAGTCATTTGCCACCGCTTCCCGCCTTAACGTTTTCCGGCCGCGCAACAAAGCCCTGGAAATCATCGTCAACCACCTTGACCCGCTCCGCCGTCAAAAAGCCATCGAAGACGCTCAACAATTGGGCATCCAAAAACCCATTGCCCCCTTCCAGATTGGTACAGTTCGCTACACTTCTACTGACCGCCTGCACCGTCGTGTGGAGGATGACAAAGTTCCTGTACGCATCCAACCCTCAGATTTTCTAGCTCGCAGAACGGCCGTTTTGGGCATGACCCGCACTGGCAAGTCTAACATGGTTAAACAAACCGTCTCTGTCGTAAAACGTATCGCCGACGAAAGCGCCATCCCCATCGGCCAAATCATCTACGATATGAATGGCGAATACGCTAATGCCAACCAGCAGGATAAAGGAGCAATCGCCGATGTTTACCCGGATGAAACCATCCGCTATCGGATGCTAAAAACAGCAGGATTTAAAGAACTTCAAAATAACTTTTTCATTCAATTGCCAGAAGGTCATAAGATCATCCGGGATTTTCTGGAAGAAAAGAGATTAACTGATCAACAGGACATTGGAACATTTATTAATGCCTCTTTTGATGAACCAGAAGAGGGGGAAAGAAGTAGTTTCACCCGATGGCAAGTACGCATTGCTGCTTATCAAGCACTCCTTTATATCGCTGGGTTTGAAGCACCATCTAACCACCAAGTGAAATTCCGTGCAAATCTAAGTGTTCGCAATGCAGTTGATAATGCAGCTGGTACAAACTTTCAGGATCCAGCACGTGGTCTTTCCCTCGATCAGGCGGTTCAGTGGTTCATTGCAGCCCGTGAAGCCAATGGTGGCGCTGCCAACAATCTGCAAAGCAGCAATGGTAACGCTTGGTTAGACAACGATACAAGAGCAATCCTTAATCTAATTGCGAAAAAGAATGATAACGGTTCATATATTCGTGGTTACAACAATCTTGTCGATGCTATACCATATCATTCATCTCGTCGTAGTGATGAAGTAGGTGATGAAATCTACCAACACCTTGTAGATGGTAAAATCATTATTCTTGATCTATCAGTTGGAAACCCACAATTGCGAGACCGTATTAGCAAACAAATCGCCACCGATATTTTCAACAAATCCATGGGTAAATTTATTGAAGGCGTTCACCCCCCAAACATCGTTGTTTATATTGAAGAAGCACATAACCTAATTGGTCGTGGAATGGCATTGACTGACACTTGGCCCCGACTAGCAAAAGAAGGCGCTAAATACCGCATTGCCCTTGTCTATGCCACTCAGGAAGTCTCTTCCGTTCACCCCAACATTCTAGCCAATACCGAAAACTGGTTCATTACCCATATCAACAATGACCGTGAGATTCGTGAATTATCTCACTTCTACGACTTTGGTGACTTCAGCCGTTCGCTCATCCGTGCCCAAGACGTAGGTTTTACCCGGGTCAAGACACTTTCCGGCCCCTTTGTCATCCCCGTCCAAATTGACAAATTTGACCCACAGGCAGAAATTGACAGACAAAAGTCAGGAAAAGCAACCTTGGTGGAAACGGCCGTTTCCAACGCCACGCCGGACAAAGCCGCAGACCAATCCTCAGAGGAAGTCGCTTGGGACGATCTCTTTGAAGGAGGCAGCTAATGCCTTACAGCGGAGAACTTGCCAACAAAGCCTCCCACTTCGACATCGTTAAAAATCCCGATGTCGCTGACTTCTTGCAAGCCTGCGATTATCTCACCATCCCTTCTGACAAAGAAGGCGAAAAAATCGCCGAGCATTTTCTCAAAGTCCCACCCCTCTTTAATATCGCCATGCCTGGCAGCATTATCGCATTCGATGGCAGCCGTCACGAGTCCAGCATCAACGACCGTCTTCCCAGTACCAAAGTCGGCTACATCAAAGTCAGTTCCATCCTCATCAAACTGGAAGAATTTGATGCCCTCAAAGTGGGACATTACGTAGACCCTTTCAAAGTTGCCAAACTACAAGACAACACCACCTCCCTCACCATCACCGTCCCCAGCGCCAACATACGCTGGCAAGGCAAAGAGACAGTCCGTGATGGCTTTCGATCGGCCGTTGACCAATACTTCTATGGCGAGAAAACCCGCTTCAAAGCCGACGATCCCAATACCAGCTTACGCACTACCCTTTTTCACTTGGCGCATCGTCGCCCAGGCTCCATGGGAACCATCTCTCCCAATTTCCTTAAAATCAACAAATGTCCCGCTTGTGGAACCGGCCCGGTTGAAGTAGAAAATAAGCCAGACCAACAGCGCTGCCCCCATTGCCAGGCCGAAATCTACCCCACAGACAGCCTTCGCCTTTGGGAAGAAATTTCCGACTACCAATCAAACCTCACCGTCATCACCCGCCTCATGCTCGTCGTTGAACATCTCATGTCCATGCACTACATTCGCTATCTTGCCGATAACGACGCCTTGGACACACTTTCCCAAACCGCCTTTTTCCTTGATGGCCCGCTGTCAATTTTTGGCCCATCTGCATGGCTGCATCTGGCCATCATGCGCTTTCTCGCCCAAATAAATGCGCGGCTAGCTAAAAAGAATCTCCAACAACTACTCATCATGGGCTTGCAAAAAACCGGTCAGGTTTACGATCATGTGCAGCTCATTGACCGTTACGTCGAACCCAACCACATCTTCCCCATTACTGACGAATATCGCTATCAATATATCTTTGCCGGCCGCGACCCCGCAGGCAACGGCTTCGGCTTTGAGACTTACTATGGACAGGATTTCATTTACAAAACTAACTCCGGGCGCACCTTCATCCTGGGTCTCCCCTACCCCTTTGCCACCAAACTACCAGCAGGCATTGACTTTATTCAAGCCAAAGTGGACGTCCGCCGTTACAAAGAACTTCCTCGCGTTCTGGCACTCATCAACCACTTTGAAACTGACCTTTACGAGAACGCTGTCGTTCCCATCGCCCTTGCCAACAAATATACCGCCATTAGCCTTGTTCCTGGCGGCCGCGTTCTTGATATTCTTACCCGAAAAGGATTAGGCTATCGATAGTGTTCTTCCCCGAAAAAGTGTGAGATCAATTAATTTCTCAACGAGATAAACGAGATGAGTCCGATAAACACGCTTCCGTGCCTGCATATCATTAATCTGATGAAGCTGATTCACCCAGAAGGCCCTTGTATCCAAAACGAAATGCGCGAATATCTGGACTTTGCCCTAGAAATTCGCTGCCGGGTGAAAGAGCAGTTGAAGTGGATGGATGGCCGGCTGCGGGTAGCCGCGACCAAGCATGTGCTGTTCCCCACGGAGAACAGCTGTGATTTTGCGGTCCTGCCGCCAGAGGTGATTGATAAGTTGCAGATTGAGTTTTACAGTGACCTGGGGCGGGTGGCGTATAAGGCGTTGGCGGAGTAGGGGAACGGCCGTATTTTTCGATGAAATACAAGATGGGAAACGATAGCACCACTTATCTCACTAACCTGCATAAACGCCTAGCCGAGCATTTCAACCTGGAAGAGATTCGCACGCTTTGTTTATACCTCCATGTAGATTACGAGAGCGTGCTGGGTGCAGAAAAGCCATCGATCATTCGGGAATTACTGTTGGGGTTGGCGCGAAACGGCCGTTTATCCGATCTCATTGCTCACCTCCGACAACTGCGCCCGCTTGTTGAGTGGGCGTCCGTGCTGGATGATTTTCAACTGCCAGAAGCGTTGGCAATGGGGGAGACAGCCGTTTTCCCTCAGACATACCATTACTACGGCGACATGGTGCAGGGGGATGTGATACACGGTGACAAGGTGGCTGGACACAAAATCCAGACCCAAACCTATGTTGAGAAGCAGATCATCGTGCACGGAGCCGAGATTACCGATCTAGAGCATTTGCCTCCTGAAGCGGGTGATTCCCCCTATCAAGGCTTACATTATTTTGAAGAAAAAGACGCTGATTGGTTCTTTGGACGGGAACGGGTAACGGTCGTTCTCGTCAACCGGCTCCACGAAACCAACTTCCTGGCTGTGGTTGGCGCGTCTGGCAGCGGCAAATCTTCCGTTGTGCGGGCTGGGGTTATTCCTGCCTTGAAGGGGAGCAAGCCATTGTCAGACGGATCTGTGCCGCCACTGGGCGATTGGCAGGTGCAAGTAATGACGCCGACGGCACGGCCGTTGGAAAAGCTGGTAGATACGCTTTTCCCTGATGATAACGCCCGCCAGGCGAGTGTATACGGCCGTTTGGTAACCGATACCAATGCCCTTTGTGACAACCTGGCTGACCAACTCACGCCTGAGCAACCCTTGTTGCTGGTCATTGACCAGTTCGAGGAACTGTTCAGCCAGTGTAAAGATAAAGATCAGCGGGAAATGTTTATCGCTAATGTGGCGGCGGTCGCCCAGCCAAACTGTAAAATCATCATAGCCGTACGTGCGGACTTTTACGCCGCTTGCTTGCGCTATGAACCGCTGCGCCGCGTCCTGAAAGAGGGTCAAGAGCCACTTGGCTCCATGCGCGGCGAGGAGTTGCGGGCGGTTATTTTAGAACCGGCGGCCAAAGGAAAGTGGAAAGTTCAAGAAGGATTGACGGAGCAACTGTTAGAAGACGTCGGGCAAGAGCCAGGTGTGTTGCCCTTACTCTCTCACGCTTTGCGGGAAACATGGGAACGGCGGCGCGGCCGTGTGTTAACACTTTCTGGCTATCGGGCGGCCGGTGGGGTAAAAGGGGCCATTACACAGACGGCCGAAAGAGTTTATCAAAGCCTCGCATCAAAGGAACGGGCCATCGCCCAACAAATTTTCCTGCGCCTGACAGAGTTTGGGGAAGGGACACAAGATACTCGCCGCTGCCTGGATCGGGCAGAGCTGCCCAACGATCCATTAACTATACAGATGGTCAAAAAGCTGGCTGATGCTCGCCTGATCACTACCACTGAGAGCAGCATGGAAGTCACGCACGAGGCGTTGATCCGGGAGTGGCCACGCCTGCGCGAATGGCTGAATAATGGCAGGGAAGGGTTAATGATTCGTCGCCGGTTGACGAATGCTGCGGGGGAGTGGCAAGAGAAGGGGAAAGAAAATAGCCTAGTATACCAGGGGCTGCGGCTTGCGGAGGCGGAGCAGTGGGCAATATACAACCCTAACCAGCTTAATGAACAGGAACAGGCATTTTTACAGGCCAGCATAGCTGAACGGGAACGACAGCGAGCAACCGAAGCGCAACACCGTCAGACGGCTGCCGATTTGCAAACACAAAAGCGGGTGGGGCGCGTGCTGCGCTGGAGTATGGCTGGAATTGGGCTATTTCTGTTGTTGGCTATAGCAGCCACATGGCAAGCGGTTACTGCACGGCAAACTGTGCAAGAATTAAAAAACGCCATTCAAGCCAGCCAATTGAGTTTAGCGGCGCAATCAGAACTGGCCAAGGACCCCGAACGCGGATTATTGTTGGCCGTAGCCGGCCTGCGGCTCAATGTTCAACCCAATACCCACGCAGTGCTGGCTGAAGGTTTACAATCCCCTTATCGTACCACCTTGCGTGGGCATGAGGAAGTAGTTTGGTCGGCCGTGTTCAGTCCCGATGGGCAAACGATCCTCACTGCCAGCAGTGACGGCACGGCGCGGCTGTGGGATCGGCAGGGGAACACCTTGGCCATCTTGCGTGGACATGATGGTACAGTCAATTCGGCCGTGTTCGACCCCGATGGACAAACGATCCTCACCGCTGGCGACGACGGCACGGCGCGGCTGTGGGATCGGCAGGGGAACACCTTGGCCATCTTGCGTGGACATGATGGTACAGTCAATTCGGCCGTGTTCGACCCCGATGGGCAAACCATCCTCACCGCTGGCGACGGCACGGCGCGGCTGTGGGATCGGCAGGGGAACACCTTGGCCATCTTGCGTGGACATGATGGTACAGTCAATTCGGCCGTGTTCAGCCCCGATGGGCAAACCATCCTCACTGCTGATGCATGGGACAGTACAGCGCAACTGTGGGATCGGCAGGGGAACACATTAGCCGTCCTAAGTGGGCATGCGGGTTGGGTCAGGTCGGCCATGTTCAGTCCCGATGGACAAACCATCCTCACTGCTGCCTGTGAAGATTTTAACTGCCTTAATGGCACGGCGCGGCTATGGGATCGGCGGGGGAACACATTGGCCGTCTTAAGTGGGCGGCTCGATTCGGCCGTGTTCAGTCCCGATGGGCAAACCATCCTCACCGCTGGCAGTGACGGCACGGCGCAGCTGTGGAATCGGCAGGGGAAAGAGCTAGCCATCTTGCGCGAGGGCCATATCTATTCGGCCGTGTTCAGTCCCGATGGGCAAACCATCCTCACCGCTGGCCACGATGGCACGGCGCGGCTATGGGATCGGCAGGGGAACACATTGGCCATCTTAAGCGGGCATGAGGGTTGGGTCAGGTCGGCCATGTTCAGTCCCGATGGACAAACCATCCTCACCGCTAGCGACGACAGCACGGCGCGGCTATGGGATCGGCTGGGGAACGCATTAGCCATATTGCGCGGACATGAGGGTTCAGTCAATTTGGCTGTGTTCGACCCCGATGGACAAACCATCCTCACCGCTAGCGACGACAGCACGGCGCGGCTGTGGGATCGGCAGGGGGGCACATTGGCCATATTGCACGGACATGAGGATTTGGTCAATTCGGCCGTGTTCAGTCCCGATGGGCAAACGATCCTCACTACCGGCTGTGATGAGATTGAAGATACTAATTTTAACTGCCTTCACGGTACGGTACGGCTGTGGGATCGGGAGGGGAATACATTGGCCATCTTAAGCGGGCATGAGGATTGGGTCAGGTCAGCCGTGTTCAGCCCCGATGGGCAAACGATCCTCACCTCTGGTGAAGCGGATGGTACGGCGCGGCTATGGGCTCGGGAGGGGAATACGTTGGCCATCTTAAGCGGGCATGATAATCGGCTCGATTCGGCCGTGTTCGACCCCGATGGGCAAACGATCCTCACCGCCAGCAGGGACAGTACGGCGCGGCTGTGGGATCGGCAGGGGAATACGTTGGCCATCTTGCGTGGACATGATGGTTGGATCTATTCGGCCGTGTTCAGTCCCGATGGACAAACCATCCTCACCGCCAGTAGCGACGGTACGGCACGGCTGTGGGATCGGCAGGGGAACGCATTGGTCATCTTAAGCGGGCATGAGGAAGTAGTTTGGTCGGCCGTGTTCAGTCCCGATGGGCAAACGATCCTCACTGCCAGCAGTGACGGCACGGCGCGGCTGTGGGATCGGCAGGGGAACACCTTGGCCATCTTAAGCGGGCATGAGGATTGGGTCAGATCAGCCGTGTTCAGTCCCGATGGGAAAACCATCCTTACCGCTGGCGACGACGGCACGGCGCGGCTGTGGGATCGGCAGGGGAGCACATTGGCCATCTTAAGTGGGCAAGAGAGTTGGGTCAATTCGGCCGTGTTCAGCCCCGATGGGCAAACGATCCTCACCGCCAGCAGTGACGGTACGGCGCGGCTGTGGTCGCTGTGGCCTAATTACATCACTGCCTACATGGTGCAGGAAGCGTACCTCCGTCTCCAACGTGGCTTTACTGAAACGGAATGCCAGCAATATTTCCGCGATGATCCGGCTGACTGCCCTCGCACAAAAGAGGAACTGTTTGCGCCGTTGGTCCATTACCTAACCAACCCATAAGCAAGAGGTGGAGAAATGCCACCACTTGGATGTACTCATCTGAGTATCAGCATTACAAACAAAATTTTCCGCCATGCCAGAAATAATGAAAGGACAACCAATGTCAAAACAATTCAAATCCGTCAAAGATGCCTTAAAGAGCTATAATCGCAGCATCCACTAGGATCACGTAGCCAAAGCTACAGAGGAACGAACAGAAATGCAGCGCCGTTTCCCTCTGGAAGCGTGGCCGACCATGCATCTGGAACAGTATGCTCTGGGCCAGCCGGATTCCACGGACACCTACTGTCGCTGGCTGGAGTTTGGTACGCTCCACATGGGCAGTATGCGCGGCGGCAGCGCTCTCAAGCACATCATCTATAAGCACAAGAGCAAACCCGGTTGGTATTACCGCACGCAGTACAGCAGCGAACAAGAGGCGTGGCAGGCGCTGAGCGCTGCCTTCGTCCAGATGTTTACCTTGGCCCAAGCAGGGCGCTGGGACGAAATTGACGAAATTGAATCGCTCAGCGGCGGTCGGATGCTTAAGCTCAAGTCCCTACATCTCTACTTTCCTGACGATATTTTGCCAATTACTTCAACCGATCACCTGCAACATTTTCTGCAGCGGCTCGGTGCTTACTCGGAAGAGATGAAAAATTGGGATAGCGTGCGTCTGAATCGCTACCTGCTGCAAACCATGCGCCAATACCATGAACTGCAAGGATGGAGCAGTTCGGAAATTGTGCGCTTCCTCTATGCCTGGGCAGACCCACGCAAAGCCCGCCGCGTCGTCAAAATTGCCCCCGGCGAACGGGGCAGACTTTGGGATGACTGCCTGGCCAATGGCTACATCTGTGTTGGCTGGGACGATACGGGCGATCTACGCGAGTTTGAGACTCAAGAGGAGTTCCATGACCGCTTTACCGCAGAATATGCCGCCGCCTACAACAATCGCCAATCTACGGTGAGCAAGAAGGGCAAAGAAGTGTGGACGCTGAAGGAATTAGGGCCGGGTGACCTGGTTATTGCCAACCAGGGCTTGTCCTACATATTGGCGGTGGGTGAAGTGGAAGAACCGGGTTACGAATGGCAGCCGAAGCGGGCTGAGTACAAACACACGGTTCGCGTACAGTGGGACACCTCCTATGCCAAAGAGATTGGCCTGCCCAAACATTGGGGCACCGTGACCGTCGCGCCGGTGGGGCTTGAATTGTCGCAGCGTCTTCTAACGCGCAGCAGCGGGCCAGCGACTCCGCCGCCGCTGCCCCCTCTCTACTCAGAGTTAGCCGACGCTCTGGAGCGCCGCGGTCAGGTCATCCTTTATGGGCCGCCCGGCACGGGCAAGACGTTTCATGCCCGCCGCTTTGCCGCCTGGTGGCTGCGACAGGGGCAAGGGGATACGCAGGCCTCTACGGTCTTGACCAATACCCAACAACTGCTGGCAGCCGAGCGCCAGTTAAAGACGCTCCAGGTGACGCGGCGTGTCTGGTGGGTGGTGGCCAATCCCAAAGAGTGGAGCTGGGGACAGTTATTTGCCGATGGGCGGGTGTCGTATCGTTACGGCCGTTTACAGCGAAACTACCCACTGGTGCAGCCCGGCGACCTGGTTGTCGGCTACCAGTCCACGCCAGACAAGCGCATCGTCGCTCTGGCCGAGGTGTACAAAGGCTTAAGTGAACAAGCAAACGGCGAACCAACGATTGAACTGAAGCAGCTGCGCCGTGTGGCCAACGGTCCGACCTACGCCGACCTTTTGGCCGATCCCCTTCTGAGCAAGTCGGAACCGATGCGCTTTCGCTGCCAGGGCACCCTCTTTCGCCTGACCGAAAGTGAAGCGGACTCGTTGCTGGCCTTACTGAGCGAGCGCGACCCGACACTGGCAGAAATCACCACCAATGAGCAAAGCATTGGCCCTCTGACCTGGATGACATTCCACCCTTCCTACAGCTACGAGGATTTCATCGAAGGTTTCCGTCCAGTAGATACGGGCGAAGGCAATCTGGTTCTGAAGCTGGAAGACGGTCTTTTCAAGCAGATTTGTCGAGCAGCCCAGGCGAAACCGCACAAAAATTACCTGCTCATTATTGACGAAATCAACCGCGCCAACTTGGCTAAGGTGTTTGGCGAAATCATCACCTTACTGGAGAAGGACAAGCGAGGGCTGGTAGTAACGCTGCCGCAAAGTAAGGAAAGTTTCTCTGTACCCGCCAACGTTTACCTGCTGGGCACGATGAATACGGCCGACCGGAGTATCAAACTGATGGATACCGCCCTACGTCGTCGTTTGCCTTCATGGAAATCATGCCTGATGTTTCCCTACTGGTCGGCGCAATCATTAATGGCTTGCCTCTCGGTGAGCTACTTACCACGTTAAACAAGCGCATCGTTGAAACGGAAGGGCGTGAAAAGCAAATGGGTCACGCTCTTCTGCTTGATGGGGAGATGCCTGTCAGTGAACCAGAGGAGTTTGGCCGGCGCTTCCGCCAGGAAATTTTGCCGCTGCTGCAAGACTATTGCTATGACGATTACACCGAATTAGCCCACTATTTAGGCGACCAGATAATCAACAGCCGCGAAGGGACGCTCAATATGGAAATTTTGGCCGACGATGACCGGCTGATTGAGGCGCTGACGGCCGTCGTCCACGAAGGGACGGTGGCGTGATCTCAACACTGCCGGTTTACACCCTCACTGAATGGCAGACCATAATTTTACCCGGTCTGCTGCTCACTGCTGCCGATCGGCCGTTGGCAGCGTCTCTGGTTGGCGGTGATGCTGGCCGACTAGAGATTGAAGAACTGCGCGAGGGGTTGCATATCCGCGCCCTTTCCTGGGTCGGCGTGGTTCGTTTTCACAATTTCGAAGTACGAATCGTTCCCAAGCTGGCGGGCGGTCAGGCGGGGCTGGTGCAAATGGTGGCCTTAACCAGCGGCCTCAGCGCTCTGCGACGTAATCGGGGGCAGCGCTGTCTGGCGATTGCCGAAAACGCCCATCTCTTCGACCTGCTAGCCCTTCTCTTCGCTGAAGCGTGCGAGCGGATTCTTCAGGGTGGTTTGCTGCACGATTACGTGGAGCGAGAAACAGATTTGCCGGTTTTGCGGGGGCGACTTTTAGTCGACCAGCAGTTGCGCCATCATTACGGGCGGGTAGATCGCCTGGCCTGCCGTTATGACGATCATCTGAGCGACATTGTGGAGAATCAAATTCTGGCGGCAGCGTTGAGTGTTTGTCGATCGCGGGTCAACCAGCCATCAGTACGGCTGCATATCCACCGGCTGCATACGCTTTTTACGGCCGTTTGCTCTACTAACGGACTTGCCGACTGGAAAAGCGTTCGCGCAACTGTGCATTATCACCGGTTAAACAACCATTACCGCGAAGCGCATGAACTGGCCTGGCTTTTGCTAGACAATATCGGCATTGACGACTTGTTAGCCAGTGGCCAGACACGAAGTTTTGCCTTTCTCCTCGACATGAACCAGCTATTTGAACGGTTCATCGTCTATTTTTTCAGGTATGCATTAGCCAAAGAAAGTTATCAAATTCAGCCGCAGAAACGTGACCGTTCCATCATCTGGGATTTACTACAGCAACGGCCGTATACCCACATCACGCCAGACATTTTAATACAGGGAAGAAACGGCCGACGGCTAGTGGTAGACGCCAAATACAAACTGTACGATGAGCGGCGACTAAGCACTGCTGATATTTATCAATCATTTCTCTATGCCTATGCTTACAGTGATGCCCATAGTGTGCCACCAGCAGCCTTGCTGCTTTACCCAGCCAGCAAAAAAGAGGCGCGGTCGGTCTACTTACAAATTCGAGGACAAACGCAAATTATCAGAGCCGACCTGCAAGCATTGGCTATCCCAATTCCCCAGGCGCTAGCTGAGATAGATAATAATGTTATTGGTCCTGCAAGTGCTGCTCTGGCTGAAGTCATTGCCCAGTCCATCGGAAGAGATGAGTTGTTAGACACTCCCTAATAGACAGCGACATCTACCCCGTACCAGCTATAATCGCGCATAGATTTATTGTGTTCACTCTCACGGGCGATACACTCAAGCAAGCCCGTCACCCGGCGTTCACCTCTCAGGCACAAAAAGTCGTGTCAAAACTGAGGCAGTGACTGAAAGCGTTTTGATCCAAGCTTATGAATCCTACGGCCGTACACAATTTTGACGTGATCGTCATTGGCGCAGGGATTGCCGGCTGCACCGCCGCCACCCTATACGGCCGTGCCGGTCTCACCGTCGCCCTCATTGAACGGCAGCCAGACAACCACGCCTACAAAAAGCTCTGCACCCACTATATTCAAGCCAGCGCCAAACCCACCCTGGATCGCCTGGGGGTCAGCGAGCGCATCGAAGCGGTTGGGGGCGTGCGCAACGGGATGGCTATTTGGACGAAGTCGGGCTGGATACGGCCGTCGGCCGACCCTCGTTACCCGCCGCACGGTTACAGCCTGCGCCGCGAAAAGCTAGACCCGCTCCTGCGCCAGTTGGCCACCGAAACGCCGGGCGTGACTTTCTTTAATGGGCACGCCTGGCGCGAACTGCTGTGGGATAGTCAGGGACGCATCAGTGGCGTCCTCACCAGCGAGCAGAAAAGTAAGCAAACCCACCGCTTTAACGGCCGTCTCACGGTTGCCGCCGACGGACATTATTCCAAAACCGCCGAGTTATTGAAGCTTAGGGGAAGAAGTTGGGTAAACGGCCGTTTTGGTTACTTCGCCTACTACCGCCATTTACCGCTGCCAACCGGCCCTATGGCCCAGATCTGGTTTAAGCAGCCAGATGTCGCCTACGCCTTCCCCAACGATGACGCCATCACCCTCATCGCCTACATGCCCAGCCTGGACAAGCTGCCCGCCTTCAAACCAGACCCTCACGCCGCTCTGGAGCAACATTTTGCCGCCTTGCCCGATGCCCCAGACATGGCATCGGCAGAACGCCTCTCGCCTGCGTTGGGTATGTTAAAGGGGGAGTTTCATTGGCGGCCAGCGGCCGTACCGGGCCTGGCTCTGGTTGGGGACGCCGCCGCTTCAACCGATCCGCTGTGGGGCTGCGGCTGCGGCTGGGCGTTTGAATCGGCCGCCTGGCTGGTGGACGCCACGGCCGAGATGCTGCTTAAAAACGGAGATGTGGTCAAGGGGTTGACCCAATACAAAAAACTGCATTGGCGGCGGCTGGCCGGGCACAATTGGTACAATGGTGGCTTTGCCTCCGGGCGCAACTTTTACCCCCATGAACAGCTGATATTGGCCGCGGCCGCCAAAGATGAACAGTGCGCTCGCCACGTTTTGGCCTTTGCCGCCCGGCACGTGGGAATCGGCCGTCTTCATTCGCCCCTCAACTTTTTTCGTTCCCTCTGGATTAATCTGCGCCAAAGATAATTGAACAGACCATTGATGGGGCGCTCCCCAAACAACGCCAAACCAGGCAACTCAATCTAGTTGAGTAATTGACCCTGGCACTGATCACCCAATGTTCCACTGGATTGCGATCCCATTTCAAAGTTACGCTAGCTCCGCCACCAAATGTCACGTCCAACGTAAGACTGGAGTGGAATAGCCCCTAAATAGGCAAAAATGGGCGGAAAAGCCGCTGAAAGAGATGAAAATAACTCTCTGAAGCGTGACGATCCAGTGTAATTATAGAAAACGTGTTTCTTGTCCAGTGTACTCTGGAAAATCAGGATGCTTCAATGGTGGCAAGCCCAGAGTGTTAGTATCGCTTTATGCTGTGTCGCCCGAGTAAAAAGCGCAGAAATTTTTTCCAAAGTTACGCTTGTAGGATCCAGTAAATAACGGAACTGATCCACTAAATAATGGAATGGTCTTCCAGAGGTAGGCAAAAATGGCAAATTTAGAGTTTGTCAGTAAATAATGGGACTGCCCTACGATATCCAAGAAAAAGTGGAACTAGCCTACTAATTGCGCAAGAACAAAAGCCAAGAATCCTACATCATTTACACGAGGGGGCATTGTCCCAGTTCCATTATTTGGTGGACGTGTTCCGTTATTTACTGGACGGGTTCCATTATTTAGAAAATCCTACAACGCTGGTTTGGCATTCCATTCCAAAGTTACGTTGGATCTGACAGCAAAACGCCACCAAACTGAGCAGCACCCTGGGTAACCCACCTCATAACGGCCTACGGCCGTGGGCTTTGTGAAGCTTTGCGGCTGTCATGAAGACGGCCGTTTGCTATTCAAAATCCCCAATCAAACAAACCAAAAAAGGAGGTATCACCAACAACCGCATAAGCCATAATGCGTGGGCATAACACCCATGCACAATATTGTTTTTCAGCAGCCAGTCGGGTCATCCGGCTGGCTGTTTTTTGTTTCCCCATTCATCACCAAAGGAGAGACCGATGAACCAAAACCCATCACAAACCAACCACAACCAACCAGACCCGGCCAAAGCTGTCGTGCTCAAGCCCCGCCAGCAGACGCGCCAACGGCAGAAGCCCACCTACACCAGCCAGCCCTGGCAGCCGCACCAGAGCAGCGCCGCCCTCGACAGCTGGGGCGTTGCCCTGCGCACCCTGCGCGAGCAGGGCCACCAGTATGAGTAGTTTTTCTGAATCCTCGGGAGCCACCGGGCACGGAGCCAAAAACCCAACTTTTGATTACCAACCAACAAAAAAGCGCAAGTCAGAGCTCGCGACTCTGCTTGCGCCCACACCTCACAAGGAGATGCATATCATGTCAACAGTATACTCCCAAACGGCCGTTCGGCAAGCCTCGCATGCCACAAATTCCTCTGTTCTGTCCACGCCTCGTTTTGACAAACAGCTGCCCGCCCATCCCGGCCAACCGGCCGTCATGGAGCTGCCGCCAGATACCCTGACCTGGCTCAACCGCAAGGCGTACATCCTGGTGCAGAGCGTCATGCGCCACATGCATATGGACGCCAGCGAACGCCAGATGTTTCGCGAAGACATGACCCAGGAAGCGCTCAGCCATTTGTATGACCTGTACTTCCTCCAGGGACAGACGGAAGCATATGCCTACACCGCCACGCGCACCCGCCTCATCGGCTACGTCTTTGTCAACATCCGCGGCGGCGGCAGCGGTCACCAGTGGGAGCTGTCCAAGCAGTACCAGATTAGTGACAACCTCACTGAGCCGGAATACCACGAGGAAGACAGCTACGGGCAGAAGACGCCTCGCCTGCCCATGAGCATTTACGCCCGGCGGCCAACGGAAGATGCCTTGGTGCTGCACGAAGGGAGTGCAGCCAACGAGGCGCGCTGGGAGCGGTTTGAAAAGGAGATTGCCCGCATCCTGGCGGTGATGCGCGGCCAGCAGTGGCATCCCAACTCGCTGCGCCGGGCGGCCAAGGCGCTGTGTGAAAGCGTCAAGGGCACCTCCAACTACAACATCGCCCAGATGCTCGGCGTGGATTGGATCACCGCCACCCAAATCATCATCCATTACCGGGAACAGCTGGAAGCGTTCCTGGCCCACTCGCCGCTCATCCAGGGGCTGATTCTGGCCGAGGGCGCTCTGCGGCTGCAATGGTGGGAAGAAGTCACCGAAGCGGCGCTCAACAGCGGCCAGCGCTTCATCGTCATCCTGCCCCACGGCGCGTTTACCGTCAGCTACTACCACAGCAAGGGTAAGGGCAAGCAGCTCTGCCGGATGCAGATGGGGCGGCGGGTCAACGGCAAGGTGCAGAACCGTTCAGTGCAGCTGGGCGAGGTGGGGCACATCACCCGGCAGCGGCTGTGGGATAAGTCGCTGGAGCTGCAAGCCAAGCTGGCTGAGCTGGAAGCCGCTGCTGAGGCCGCGCAGAATGCCGAACCAAACAACAGTCCTGCATATCACCAACTGGCCAACCAGGTCACGTCAGTCGCATTGGCCTGATCACCAGGAACGGCCGTATTTACCACCAAATCCAATCCAAACAAGGAGACACAACCATGAACCTCATTACCCTCATCGCCTTTCATCCCACCGGGTACGAACTGCACATCCCGGTGACCTTCGAGGAGTTGCCCGCCACCATGCGCCGCCTGGCAGCGCGGGGCTACACGCCCAGCCGGGAGCCGGTGCTCACGGCCGAAGGGTTGCCTATCTGCCCCCGGCACGGTGTGCCGATGCAGCAAAGATCCAAACAGGGAGATTTTTGGTTCTCGCACAAAATGGTGCATCCCGAAACCGGGGAAACGGTGTATTGTCGGGGCTATGCCAGCGCCAGCAGTCCGGGCTACGACATTCTGCTGCCAACGGCCGTACCGGCTGAAGACGCAGTCCAACCAGATGTCAGCCACCCACCGGCGGGAGATATGCTTAAGGCGCAGCCGCCAACCAGGCAGTCCGCTGCCTCAACAGCATATCCAACCGGTGCCGCGACCCACGGCCGTGTCCTGCCTCGCCCGCAAGCAGCCAGCGTGAAGCAAGGTACAGGAGGCACTACGACACGCTTCAACCAACGGCCGTAACCGTCCAAATTCTCCTGGTACATTCCGCCAGGCACAGCATCTCCCCAACCAAATAACCTTATTGTTAGCGCCATCCTCTATCTAGAGCTGGCGCTGTTTTGTTTCTGGAGCAGTAGCCATTCCTATGGCGCTGCTTCCCCCAAAACAAATGAAGCCGGATGGACCTCGTCATTCCATCCGGCTTCTCATTTCCTGGTTATAGAGGAACCACAAAATGAATACTGACAATTGTATCACGTCTACAGACCAGACACGGACAGAAGTTAACCCCGCTCAGTGGAGCCAGGCCGAGCTGCTCCGGCGTGCCGGTGCCCTGGTGCGCGAAGCGCTGGTGGGCCAACCGGCACATGTCTGGCGCATGCACCGCGAGGATATGCTGCAAACGGCCGTTGTCACCTTCCTGGAGCTGGCCGATAAGCCGACCGGGTATGCCTACGCGGCCGCGCGCACTGCCCTCAAGAACTACCGCTGGATTCATATTCGTGGGCTGAACGGCGGCTGGAAATCTCTGGCCTGCATTGAACATGGCTACTCGGTCATGAACTTCGCCGACGTCCTCCCGGAAGCAGCTGACGAGCCGCTGGATGGCCCACAAACGGCCGTAGAGACGCTGAGCGCCCGGCCGTGGGAAAACGTGCCGCGACCGGTGGAATGGGCCATCCTGCGCCGCCAGGCAGCGCCGGAGCAGACCCAGGCTGAAACGCTGCGCGAGGTGCTCTACATCCTGGCTGGGATGTCAGGCAACTTCTACCCGGAGCAGCTCTACCGGGCCGCCCTCATCATCACTCTGTTAGGCCGGAATTACACCTGGGAACATGTGGAAGAGCGTACAGGGCTCAGCTTTGAAGAGTTGTATGACATCTACTGGGCCTGGCGCAAGCGGCACCTCAACCCTTACTTGCAGTTCTCACCGCTGCACCAGGAGATGATTAAGCTGCGCGGTCGGATGCGCATTACGTTCTTTGAAGAGCTGGACACAACTTTCCTGAATACGGCCGTGCGCAAGATGGTGGTCTTTCCCCACGGTATCTACACCATTATCTACAAGCAGCGCGGCAAAAATGCAGGCAAGCGAGCGGGGCAGGTCGAAGCGTCGCTGCAGAAGATGCGGCAAGTTAATGGCCAGAAGCTGCTGCGGGCGATGCACCTGGGGCCGGTTGGAGAGTTGACCAAAGAGCGGCTGTACGAAGCCAGCTTTGCCGTTGAGCGCAAGCTGGCGGCGCTCCACGCCTAGCGGATCATTGGCCCAATGGATTGACACAAGCCCAACTGGTTCCCTGTGTGGAGCTGGCTGGGCCTACTTTTTTTGGAGCGTAGCAGCGAAGCTGTTAGTTCAGGGTGATGCAGGTAGATCCAGCCCAACTTAAGCCAAAGGCCAAAGCGGCTCTCCGGCGCAAGAAAAAAACGCCCGCCCTCCCACCCCTATTGTGGCCCAAAGGCCACAATCGAAGGCGCTGCCTTCGGCCATGCCCGCCCTCCTCCCCTCAGATTGGTTTGCAGGGCTAATGCAAAGATTGCTAATGAAGGTCAGCCTATTTGGTTAGTGTCATTGAATCCGAAGGTGTTTACCTTGAAGTCTTGGATATGCTCGCCCTTTTGGTGCCTCGTGGAGATGCTGTATCTCTCTAAAGATTATGTCCCTGGGGGGATTGTGATCATGCCCAAAAAACGGTCTAAATTGCGACAACAAGGGAGGATCATAATCTTTGGCTGCCCCTATGATCATAATCTTCGACACCGGGCAACAAGTAAGAAGAAATTAGCTAAACACGCCATCGTCCAATCGAAGAAATAGATTTTTACGTCTGGGAAATCGTACACACGGGGTTTTGGTGGAATTCAAATCTGGTTAAGAACATCAGGCGGTAAAAATTGTGCGGGGGTAAAAACGGCCGAGTTACGGTCGTTTCCTCAAAACCGATGAGAATAGTGAGATAGAATTTAACAACCGTAGATTGAGGATTGAAAAGGTTGCCGCTTCGCAGATTGGTTCAAGCATGTTTATGTTTGCGGAACGGCTTAGGTAGGGATATCTGATGGGGAATTTGGCCAGCACAATCGTACGTTTTTAGAATTTTACGACCGGGGGTAAAAGGGGAATGCGAGTCTGGTATAGTACATAGAATGGTATGATCCGGTCTTTACGTACGATTCTGTTTCGTCAAGTTATATTCCAGGCAGTGTGCTGGGTTTCGCTAGAAACTATGCCCAAAGAGCGGAGGTATAAGACCAACTGCGCTGTGAGCGGAAGCCAACGGCAGCAAAGGTTGGTCCGCTTGTTTGGTTGGTTTCATCGAACACCAGGAGTTCAACCTGAAGTCTGGGTTGTGCCGCCTCTGAGCCGCTTCGCGGAGAAGCTGTACCGTAAAAAAGATCGTGGCCCTATTTGGTTTATGATCATGCCCAAAAAGCGTTCTGAAATAGACAACAAGCAAGGATCATAATCTTTTGCTTTTGGCGCAGGAAAGTGCACGCAGGATTACTTCCCCGTGACGGATTTTACGGGCTGTCTCGGCGGCTGTTTGCCTGCGGTGTGCAGGTGTCGGCCAACTGGCTATAAATTCGATACTTGTTGTGCTAGAATGTAGTTACTTCAGCAGCGTTTACCATTTTCATACAATTATTCCAACAAAATGGCACATAAAAACCATTTAGTTCAACTAAAAGAAAAGATTAACAAGCATTTCAGCGCAGGCGATTTCCGTGAGCTTGTATTTGATTTGGCCTTAGAGCACGACAATATTCCCGGTGCTACTAAGCTTGAGCGGATTATTGCCCTTATAGATAAATTAGATAGCAACAATCAGCTACCCAAACTTATTGAGCGGTGTCACCATCATCGACCCAAAGTTGTATGGACTTACCAGGCAAAGCTTTTCATTGCTTATAAGCGACTTGCTCTCCAAGACCAAAAACTTGCAACTCACATATTCGATACACTTACATCATTTGGGCATTCGGTTTTTATCGATCAAAATATGCGCACTGGTGAAGAATGGTTAGATCGGATTGATTCTGAAATCCAAACTTCTGATTTCCTGGTTGTCCTTCTGTCGGAAGATTCTATAGATTCCGAGATGGTCCGCTCAGAAATTTTTCGAGCAAAAGAATACCAAAAAGCTCAAGGAAGGCCGCAGGTTTTGCCTATTCGCGTAGCATTTGAAGGGATGCTTCCCTATGCCATTGCTTCGTTTTTGAATCCCTTACAATATATTCACTGGCAATCTCCATCAGATAATAACAAAACAGTTGAGGCAATTACACAAGCTATTAACAATAACTTACCTGAACAGCCAGACCCTTTTTCACAAATTCCTGCTACTGAAGCAGCGTTGTCAGAAGACGGCCGTCTACTCACGTCTACCCAAATCACCTCCCCGCCTTCCCCTGAATTCGATCCCCGGTTTATCAAACGGCTTACCGCACCAGGAGGGGCCGTTCGTCTAAGTGACAAGCTTTATGTTGAAAGGCAAGAAGATAGCGATTTAAGAGAAGAAATTGTGCGATGGGGATCAACCATCACCATTCGTGCCCCACGCCAAACCGGGAAAACTTCACTCCTCATGCGTGGCTTGCACCATGCACGTGGTTATGGAGCAGAAGTGGTATTCGTTGACGGTCAGAGTTTAGGGCTAGACGAACAATCAGAATTCGATACATTTTTGCGAACTCTGGCAGAAATATTGTGTGACGAACTGGGGATAGAGTTGTCACGGGTTGAAAAGGTGTGGAATGGTCGTCTAGGCTCCCAAAAGAAGCTAACCAATTTAATCGAAGATCACATCCTACCTCAATTTGATGTACCGATTGTCTTAGCGTTTGACGAAGCCGATGCTCTATTAACGACCAATTTTTCACAGCATTTCTTTGGACTGCTGCGCGCTTGGCACAACCGACGTGCTAACCCGATGACACCAGAGTGGGAAAAGTTCAATATTGCGCTTGTAATCTCAACCGAACCGTATCTACTCATCGATGATATTAACCAATCCCCATTTAACGTAGGGCTGAAGCTTGACCTGGTAGATTTTGATCTCAATCAATTCAGTCGGCTTAACGTTCAACATGGCATACCATTAGACGAAGCAGCGATTATCCAGGCATTCAATTTGCTAAATGGACAACCTTATCTAACGCGCAAACTACTTTATTTATTAACAGCGAAACAGCAATCCTGGGATCAAGTTTCAGAAAAAGCACTTCTAGACAATGGTCCATTTGGTGACCATTTGCGCCGCCTTAACTGGAGTATCCGCACTCAGCCGAAGCTGCAACATACTTTACTCGAAATTATCCGAACACGTAAGAGCAGCAATGAAGATGCCTTGTTTCGTTTGCAAAAGGCTGGCCTTGTTACCCAAAATGGCGATGTTGTGACCTGCCGTTGCGGTCTTTACGAGCAGTATTTTGAGCAAAAGTTAAAATGACGACTCTACCACCTAGACGCGCACCATACTTTGTGGCGGGCGGCACGCTTGGACCTCGCATTCCGTCCTATGTCAAACGCCCCAGCGATGATGAGCTGTTTGAGCATGTGATGATGGGAGAACTATGCTATGTGCTCACTCCTCGCCAAATGGGTAAATCCAGCCTTGTTGCTCGCACGATTGTTCGCTTGAATTCAGAGCACATTGACACGGCAAACATTGATTTGCAAGACAGTGGTGGGCTGGATGAAGATACTTTTTACCTCAACATTCTTGATGAATTGCGGCGGGCTTTTGAGCTAGATGTTGTTGTTGAAGATTGGTGGGATGAAAACGGTCGCCTCGGTGCTTCGCTTCGTTTTCGTCGCTTTTTTATCGATCATTTATTGCCACAGGTAAGCAGCCGTGTCGTTATTTTTATTGACGAGATCGACACGATGCTGACTATGCCTTTTCGAGACAATTTTTTTGCAGCAATTCGAGCTTTATTTAATGGTCGTGCTAGCGATCCGGACCTTGAACGTCTCACCTTTGTACTTTTAGGCGTTGCCTCACCCTCCGAACTAATTAAAGACCCGGACCGCACCCCGTTTAATATTGGTACAAAAATTAATCTGCAAGAGTTTGACCCAAGTGACGCAGCGCCATTATTGAAGGGCTTGAAAAAACAACATCCTAAACAAGCTAAGGCAATCCTGGAACGTATTTTCCATTGGACATCAGGGCATCCTTATTTAACTCAGCGGCTTTGTTTACTCATTACACAGAAATCAGATCGCGATTGGTCCGACGAAACTATAGACATGTTAGTCCGCCAAACCTTCCTTTCAGATGAGGCCCGGAATGAAGATAACATCAAGCTCATTCAGAGCCGAATTGATGGCAGTTACAACAAGCGGAGTCTTGTAAAACTCTATAAACGAGTTTATTCCGGGAAGGCAGTGCAAGAAGACAAGGCTTCCGTTGCTCAAAATCAGCTTTTACTCTCCGGTTTGGTTTTCCTTAAACAAGGACAGTTACAAGTTCGGAACCAAATTTATCGCAATGTATTTAATCACCAATGGATTCAGCGTGAAACAGAGATTAATTGGGGCGTTTCGATTGGTATTGCGGGTGGAGTCATTGCTCTTTTGGCCATTGCAGCTTTACTTTACAACACAGTGTGGCTACCTAACCTGCAACGCAATTATGAATTGAGTTTCTTGCAAGCAACATCGGCAGGCGAACAAGCAGAAGCTTTAGCTGGATTAGCGTCTATGCGACCGCTACCTGTCATTGGTGATTCAAGCCCTTACGAGCAAAGCGTGCGAGAATTGTTTTTTGGGGTGGGTAATTGGGAGCAGCAAAAGGCGATTTACGATCATCACCGGTTTAGAGAAAGCCCGGAAAAATTAATCCGAATGATAAAGATAGTCTACACTTCAATGGTTGATGTAGATGAAACAGAACAGTCCACAGCTATGCTCACCCATATGGCAGACAATTTGAAAAACTTAGAAGGTGAAGATGTTGCTGTGTTGCAACAAGAAATTGACCAATGGATTCAAGGACGGACCTCGATAGCAAGGGGTGATTTGGAAAACGCTTTAGAGGCGTATAACAATGCAATTACGGCAAATCCGAATAATCCTGCTACACTCTTCGAACGTGCACGTATACTGACGGAGCTGGGTAATGTGGCAGACTTCGAGAGTAGTTCCCCAAACTATTATAGTTTGGCATTAGCAGATTTGGATCGACTTGTATCTTTAGTTTTACTTCAGCCCGAGCCTGAGCCAAGTGAAACCTTGCCAACAAGTGTTTTAACTCAATCAACACTGACCCAAACACCCGCTTCAACTAGTGTAGCAGGTGCGACGGAGTCCCCTACTTTATCCTCATCTCCAATTTCCACTACGCTGACACCTAAAGCAACTTTTGATAACACAGCTACGCCTGCAAGTACAGATGAATTGCCGGCAACGATCTTGTTCCCCCAATCATCTTCCACACCTACCCCAAGTCCTTTGCTATCTCAGTTCAATACTCGAAGTCAGTGGCTGAACTTTATAAGCAATTTCCTGCAAAGTGAATCGGGATTGAAAGACCATATTGTGTATTCGGAAAATTTAGAGAGTGTTTTTCCTAATTTATTGGAAAATGGTCTTTTGGGATCACCTATTGTTACTTTAGTAAATGAGCGTGAATGTGTTGAGAGTGCTATTTTCGACCTGGTTGTCAAGAACGACAATGGCTTTGAAGAACTTGTCCTTCAGAATCAAGCTATTAACTTTCCTAGTAATTTCCAAAGGTTGAGTTTGTCATTATCTTGGGAAAACCAATCCCTCGTTTGCCAAAACTTTTTAGCGAATAGTGAAAACGTGGAAATTACATGGTCAGCTGATAACGGAGAAATACTTGCTACAGGTCGATGGGAGGCTGTTTATCAACCGGTTACGACGCCCAATACTGATACTTTGATTGTTAAAATATGGTTTGACAATCAGCCCTTTCTTTATTCATTCTTGTTGAACTTTGAATCCGATCGTATTCATATAATACAGTCAGGGGAAACACTTGATACGATTGCCGACTTTTATAATGTTTTGGTAGATGACATTATTTCCGCAAATAACATTGCTAATCAGAATCAACTAAACGTGGGTGATCAAATCATCATCCCTGTAAGTAGTTCTGAGACATCGGACGCTGCATCAGAAACAATATCAGTACCTACGCCTACACTGTTTTTGACGCCTCAGCCCGCAAGTACGCCGGACTCAACCGGATCACCCCGCCCAACATCGACACCTAGAACTTCACCCCAAGAGACAGTGGCTTTCTTTACCCCAACCCCTTCACAAACGCCGTCCCCGACAGTTCCTTCTTTTGGCATTTTGTTGGTGGAGCCCAAGGATGAAACGTGTGTTGGTTCCGAAAATGCTGTGTTCTCGTGGGAGGCGACACGTTCATTAAACAGTATCGAAGGTGTAAATGGTGAATACTTTGCCCTAAACATCTGGGCTGAAGGTTCACCTGTTTATAGTGTGAGTTGGATCAAGAACACTAGATACGAGGTTGAGAATATTTCAGATCCCATAGCTGTTTACACGCAGCTGGTTAACTGCAGCGGTGAAAATGGCTGTTTTTGGAATGTTGATTTAATCGTTTCCAACGTACAGAGCGGAAGTGGATTTCTTCCAGAGAGTTTCACCCTAGTTTATTCGAGTCCCTCACGTCGGTTTTGCACAGCAGTAGCATCGCCACCTGTTCCAGCAACGAATACGCCAGAACCTTAAGTTATTCCCTAAAGAGGCTCTGTTTGATGTAAGCGTGACGAATAAAGCAGCTTCATCCTTAACAATCGGTTACTAACACCCTTCTTCGACGAGCAAGGCAAGCTAATAATAGCAACCCCATAGGTTTACGTCCCGGCAATCGTACATCCAGGGGTTTGGCCATTTTCACATCTGGTTAAGAACATCAAGCGGTAAAAAATGGGCGGACGTAAAAATGTTGCCAATTTTGGCGAGTTGTGGCATATTTTCGCGCTTAATCGCAAACGCACGGGTGCACTCACAAAGGACGGCATGCTTACACCAGCACTCACCATTAAAAAGGTACGTCAGCGCGAACAGGAGCGCCAACTAGAGCAGGTCCTCACCTTGCTGCAGGAGGCGACTGTGGCTGTTTTGCTGTCTCTCTTTATTCCCCTGGTTTTTATTACCCTTCTTTCCTTCATTCAAAACATGAGCTTCCCCTGGCTGCCGCTGTTGGGCATCATGGATGAGTTGGTATTCCTCACGGCCGCCCTCATCATGCCCTGTCTTATGCTGGCCCTCATTAAATATCACTACTGGCGGTTTAGCCTGTTCGCCTGGGGCGTTTTCGTCCGTCACATCCGCCGCTCCGGTCGCCGCCCACCGGCCGCAGAATCGTTGACCAGCCTGTTGGACTCCCAGCAGACAGCGTTCGTCCAGGCACGCATTACCGCCTTCATCCACCAGCTGCGCAGCAGGTTAGTGAAGAGACCCCCCAGAATCTGGACTGCTGGCAAAGCCCCCCTGGCTTTGTTCCAGCAGGCCAACCTCCTGCTCGCCCCTTAGTTCTCCATAGTTTCTCAAGAAGTGTCACCCACACGGGGTAAAACGGCCGCTGCTGGGCATTGTGCTTTGCCTGGTTGTGGCCCGCCGCTGTCCGCCGCTTAATTCAGCCGCTGCCTGTTTGGGTGCCCAACTAGCAACTTCTAGACAACCACCGGACCTGTGTCCCGGTGCCAAACACATGGAGAACAACATGTTAAATGTACAAGAACGCAGCGGGTCCACCCGCAAGAAAACGATCACCCTGACCGATGCCGGTCGGGCACAAATTCACGCTTTTGCCAAAACACATCAGATGACCTTCAGCGCCGCCATCGAGACCCTGGCGCTCATCGGCATGGAGGCCGACCTAACCGCCCTGCTCATCCCCCTCATCCACAGCAGCGTGGAGCGCGGCATGGAGCGCCAGTTCAACCGGATTGCCAAGCTGGGGCTGCTGGCCTCGGCCGAAGCGGCCATGGCCCATGAGCTGACCACCATGCTGCTGCTCCAGCAAATACGCCAGGAGGCGACGGACCATCCGCAAAACTTCGAGGACGTGATGCAGGTGGGCCAGGGCGACCGCACCACCCGCGACGGCCGTATCCGGGCCGTCTACAAAGATATGCGTACCGTCGCCCGCGGGCGGCAGCGTGCCCTGCTGCGCAAGCCGCTGCGGGAGCTGGTCCACCAGCTGCAAGGCGAGGCAGTTGACGTCATCTCGGATGAGGAGGTGGAGACAGATGAGTAAATCCAAGGCTACCAACATCGTGCGGCTGGACTGGCTGTCCAACCGGACACCGTCCGGTCGTCGCTCGGCCACCAAGGCACGCAAGCTGGCGCAATACTTCGCCCTCGGTCGGGGCCGAGAGAAAGAGCAAGAACAACGCTCGCCGCGGGGCCAATGGCTGGACCAGGCGGGACGGTCGTGCAGCCACGCGGAAGTGCTGCAATGGGTGCGCCAGCAGGGCATGAGCCACGAGGTGACCTACCAGTTCATCCTCTCTGTCAAAGAAACCCAGCTCACGGATGAAGCGTTCAACCGGGCGATGGTTGCCGGGGGACCCCTCTTTAGCGAGTGGCGACTCATCCAGCATGACGACACCCGGTATCCCCATGCCCACGCCCTGGCCTTTGGCAACCAGCCGGTGCAGATTAAGTCGGAGGCGTTTCAATCCTGGTGGCAGGCGGTGCGGCAGGCGCTGGAGCGCGAGCAGGCCAATGCACGGGAAATGCAGCAGGAAGCAGCCCTGGAGCAAGCACGTGCGGCCGCCTTGCAGCAAGGCGCAGGTCTGGAGCATGAAGATGCAGCGGGCAAGCAGCCACGAAGCAACCAGATACAGCAGGAGAGTGATGGCCCGCAGCTGCCAGGTGACAGGGTGCAGCACGGTGCGGGACGTGAGCAAGAGGCCCAGCAGCTAGAGCAGCTGGAAGCAGAGAAAGCAGAACCCGCTCTCGAATACACACCAGCGCAAAGCTGGGGAATGGAGCTGTAACCACATGCAGAAGAACATCCAAACCCTCATCCACACCTGGCGGCGCGCCCGCCAGCACAAGCAGCACCGGCTGGCGCAGGGGCGGCTGACGGCCAACGAAGCAGCCACCCGCCTGCCGGACAGCGGTGAGATGCCCCTGGCACGCTTGGGCGTCTCCCATGGCACCATGCCCACCGTCTACGCCACGGCCGACAAGCGGGGTCATCTGCTCATTGTCGCCCCACCAGACCGCACCTGGCGCGAGCAGCTCTGTCTCACCTTAACCCACTGGCCTGGGGCCGCACTGGTGGTAGACCCGGATGGCCAGCTGTACCGGCAAACGGGCGCCATCCGTCAAAAGGATAGAGGCGCGGTGTATACGCTCCCTGGCTACCGCCTGCGAGCTTATCCCTTGCTGCGTCTCTGGCTCCCTGAAGTCGCGTTCCAACTGCACCAGTTCCTCATGCCACCAGAAGCGCAGGCAGCGCCAGCCGCAGACGCGTATCGGGACCGTGCCATCTCCCTCATCTGTGCTGTAGGTCTGTACGGCACAGCTACCAAGCGCAATCCGTTCCAGCTGCTCCTGGACATGGCCCTGACCGACATGCTCACCGCCCTGGCGGCTCTGGAAACGGTGCCGGAAGCGCGGCTGCACGTGCGCCACTTCACCAAAGGGCAGCCGCCCCAGCTGGCCATTTACGATGCGGCCACGGTGCAGGCATTTGCCTGGTTTAGCCAGCAGCTATGGCGCTACCAGGAAGCGTATACCCTCTTTGCCATGCCCGAAGACAAAAGGACGTGATCCCTGAAAGTTGGTATCGCGAGCAAAGCACGCTGTACCTCACCTATCCCGCCACTAAGCTAGCCGAAATGGCGGGCCTGGTGGCGGCAGTGGTGAACAGCCAGCTCGTCGCCCACCAGACCTATGGCCTCAGCAAGCCGCTGCTGCTTGTGCTGGATTCCAATCTGGCCAGCCGGCTGCCGCACTTTGCTCAGTTCCTGGCCACAGCAGCAGATTTTGGCATTGCGGTTATCCTGACTGCATCTTCGCTCACTGCCCTGGATGCCCTGACACCAACTGACTCTGGGGCCACGCTGTCGGCTCAGTTTGCCCACCAGCTCTGGTATGCGCCACGCGACCGGGAGACGGCCGTGTACATAGCCACCCGTTATGGCACCCGCCTGACCTCCGCTGGCGAGGCCATGCCGGAGCTGACGCCCGAAGAGATACTCGCCTGGCCAGAGGACCAGCTGCTCTTGGTAACCGAGCGGGGACGGCCGTATGTGGTGATTGGCCAACCGGTGCAGCTGCCGGAAGATTTCCCGCAGCGCCAACCGCCGCTGCCGCCTGCGGCTGAGACCGTGCCCAGACGCTACGACCAGTGGCTGCCCGACCTGCCAGATTTGACCCGAAAGATGGCGGAGTTCCTGATGGCCAACGGGGCCATACCCATCCCGGCTAAAGACGCTGAAGGAGAAAACGAGAGGGACGAAACGGCCGTTGGTCGAGATCCTGCTACCAAAGAAACTGGTGCCGAAAAAACCGGTGACGACTCCGCCGGACCATTCACCAGTTTTTCGGCTGCCGCACCGGCTAAAGAGCCTGAACCCTCAACAGAAGCGGAGGAAGCGTCAGAACAATCACTGAACGTGGCGCGTTCCCGCTACCGGTAGGGACGAATAGCATCTGCTTCCAGGCTGTCTGGTTGGGCCAGATGCCGGGGAGCAGGTGCTTGCCTCCTCACCATATTCTTTTGGAGTAAAAATGAGAGAACGTTACTTTAACTGTTACACGCTGGGCCGCTCAGCGCCCGCGCAGGACCGACTGGACTATGTCCTACCCTGCCGCCGGGAGCAAGCCCTACAGTTGTTTGCTTTGCTTATTGATAAAAAAGCCATTCTAGTTCCCTATGGGCACACCGTAGCTTTTCGGGTGCCCAACACGATGCTCTCTGTCTGTCGGGTTTCCAGCTATACCATGGCTACCTTCCTGTGGCGCTGCGGCTATCTGGTGGGGTCAACTAATCCAGTGACGCGTTTCATGGACAAGGTGGGCCGGCACATCCAACTGTTTCGTCATCTGCACCGCGATGAGCAATCCATTGATGAAGTGGTGCTGGAGCTGTTTTACTCGACGCAGGGTCAAACGCCCTGCATTGACCTACCGGACCCGGAGGTATATCCAGAGGATTTGCTCCTGGCACGGCTGCACTTTGCTGAGATATCCCCGGCGCAAACCATACTGCGCCTCTTCATCGGCTGGACAGACACCGCTCCTTTGTCAGGGCTAGACGAGCTGTATAGCTTGCTGCAACAGTACATAGATCTCCTGCACCAGGTGCTGCTGCCCAACGGTTCCCCCGCCTTGCAGGCAGAACGCCCCTTACGGGTGGAACGCTCCCCGAATGAGATGGCTGCTGACAAGGACGAACAGACGTTGCCAGAGTTTGTTGAAGCGCCAGAAGTAGATGTGGTCAACGATGGCTTGAAATCCAGGGCCGAGGCAGCGGCCGTTGAGGAAGATGCCACGACGGTAATACTCACCTATGCCGATGCCGAAGCGCCGCCGCCACAGACACCAGACCAACAGCCATTACCCAATTGGCAAATCCAGGCTATCGAGGGGCAGGACTGGCTGCATAGCGAGACAGAGTTTCGGATCATCGAAGAGGAGGGCGACGGGAACGAGTTAGAGCATTTTGCGGAGGAGGCTGCGCAGCCAGTAGGTGAAAACGACGAGGTTGAGCCACAGCCCCCGCCTGTTCCCGTGCCGTCGGAGGATGAATTGCAGCTGTATCGCGGCATGAAGCCACCGCGGCTGTATACTCAAACGTTGTCCAACATCTGCATCATGGTGGCCGAACGACAGCGCCAGATAGATGCCTGGGGTAAGGTTCCAAGAATAAAGACCTTCAAAAGTCCACTCCGACCCAGCCGCAATACCTTACTCAAGATTCCTGAGCTGTTCACGCATTGGCATGATGTCCGGTATCGCTGGAACCTGGTCACCTGGCTGCATCACTATTCGGGACACAATGAAACAGAAATCTCGGAAATACTCTCGACACTGTATCACAGTTTGTCGAAGGCAGAGTGGGCAGCGGTGACGTCGGCGGGCAGGGAGGAGGAAACCCATAAAAGCCGACGCCACCACGCCCAAGAGGAGGGGAAGTCGAGGCCAGCGGGACAGGTTGGCGCCGTGAATTAACCACATCTGCCCGCATTTGCTGCGTTGTGAACGCCTTACAGGTTGGCCAGTACACCAACCTGTGAGGCGTTTTTTTGTGCCGTGTGACCTCGACAAGCCCCAGTCTACCAGCCTGGCTGGGAAATTTCTCGGTCAAATTAATCAACTTTCTGTCAACTCTGTCAATTGTGTCAATTTGGAGTGACAGTGACGCGCTGCCCTGCTACTGTGATTGCCAGGTGGCCCCAATAAACTTACCTGCCACCGCAATGGAGGTTCACATGAGAAAACGAGATGCCTATATCCATATCCGAGTCACCCAGCGGGAGATGCAGACTATCGACGCGCTGGCCCGCCACCTGCGCCGCACCCGCAGCGACCTGCTGCGGGTCCTGGCTTTGGAAAAAGCAGAAGAACTGGGAGTAATGCCAGCACCTCGCCCACTGCTGGCGAAACCAACCGAGACGAACAAAGGAGAAGACAAGCCATGGCAAGTGGTCAAACGGATCCGCTAGATCCCATTCTCAAAGAAACACGCGCCAAGCTGCTGGCCAGAGTGTATGCCATCATCCTTTCGCCCGATTGGGGTGAACCGGATGAACCGGTCATCATCGCCGCCCGGCAGCGACGGCCGTCCCGCCGTAAAAAAGGCATGGACTGAACCCATTGGAAACCATAACCATGACACTATCCGAGAAACATCTGTCGATGCTGCGGGATGGGTCTGGCATTTGTGATGAGGTGGTAGCCGCCCGCGGCTACCGCACCATCACCGATGAGGCCGACCTGCTCCGTCTGGGCTTTACCTTCAGCCAATGCCGGGTGCCCGGTCTGCTCCTGCCGCTGCACACCACCGACGGCACGCTGGGGCCAGCCATCTACCGGCCAGACAACCCGCGAGTGATTGAAAACCGGCGCAAGAAGCTGGACGATGGTACCCATCCCCAGCAGGTTATCAAGTACGAACAGCCCAAAGGGGAAGCGGTGCGGGTAGACTGCCCGCCCATCTGCCAGTCGAAGCTGGTAGACCCGGCGGTGCCGCTTTTCATCACTGAAGGCCAAAAAAAGGGAGATGCTTTGGCTTCATTGGGAGCCTGCGCCATTGCCCTGACCGGCGTCTGGAACTGGAAGCAGCGCAACAAATACGGCGGCACCGTTTTCACCAACGACCTGGACTATATTGCCTGGGAGAACCGGACGGTGTACCTGTCTTCGACTCCGATGTGCTGACCAAACACGGCGTGCGTCAGGCGCTGGAGCGGTTCACCGACCACCTGAAGCGCAAAGGGGCAGTGGTGCATCAAGTCTGGCTGCCGCCGCTCGATGACGGCAAAACCGGCGTTGATGATTGGCTCGTCGCCACCGGGAAAGGGGTGGATGACCTCATCGCCCTCTCGCGCGGCCCACGACCAGAACCCAAAGCCGCCCCGCCCAAGGTGGAGCTTCTGGATGAAGCGCCGGCCCGGCTGGTACGGCCGTTGTCTCTCATCGGCGGCTACAGCTACGCCGCCACCTGGTGCCATGTCAAAGTGTCGCAAAGCGAGACGCAGAAGAAAGACGGCACCATTGTGCGGCACGACCCGCCGCTGCAGCGGTTTGAGAAACGCCTCTTCATCCTGCGCCAGGATGGCGTCAATTTTGGCGAGGGGGCACAGCAGCCGCTGGAGAAGCTGCCGCTGGAGGTTTACCTGCCGGAAGTCCCCATCGCTGACCGGCTGCTCTCCGCCAGAGGAATGAAGGCATATGACCCAAAGAACCCGCCGCAAGCTGCGGCCGTCTTTCAGCAGGTGAAGGAGGTGGTCAACCGGTTCATCGACTTCGACCACTCTCTGGCCGAGCAGGACACCATGGCCGAACTGATCGCCTGCTACATCCTGGCCACCTGGTTCCTGGATGCCTTCACGGTGACGGGCTATCTCTGGCCCAACGGCGACCGGGGCAGCGGCAAGACCCAGCTGCTTCAGGTGGTCACCGAGCTGTCCTACCTGGGACATGTGGTTCACGCCAGCGGCTCCTTTGCCGCCCTGCGCGACCTGGCCGACTACGGCGCCACGCTGGCCTTTGACGATGCCGAGGATTTGGCCGACGCGCGCGGCACCAGCCCCGAGAAGCGCACGCTGCTCCTGGCCGGCAACCGGCGCGGCACCACCATTCCTTTTAAAGAAAAAGATGCCGACCAGAACTGGGTAACCCGGCACGTCAACCCGTTCTCCTTCCGGCTCTTCTCGGCCATTCATCTGCCCGACCACGTGCTGGCCAGCCGGACGATTATCGTGCCGCTGACGCGCACGCCGGACCGGTATCGGGCCAACGTCGATCCGTTGGAATACAGCCAGTGGCCCCATGACCGACGGCCGCTCATCGACAGCCTGTGGTGCCTGGGACTGTACTATCTGCCGGTGCTGCGGGCGTGTGAAGGGTTGGTCAACCAGGAAGCGCGGCTGACGGGCCGCAATCTGGAACCGTGGCGCGCCATCCTGGCCGTGGCCCGCTGGTTGACGGACGAAGGGGTTGTGGGGTTGTGGGGGCGGTTGGAGGGGCTGTCCTGGCAGTACCAGGCAGAACGGCCGCAGCTGGAGACGGATGATTTCACCACCCTGGTACTGCAGGCTCTGGTCGAACTATGTGCCAACTGTGCCAGGTGTGCCAGGTGTGCCAGCCATATCGGATATACCGGTAAAGTGCATTGGCAGTTTGCGGCCAGCCAACTGGTGGAGGTGGTATATGAGCTGGCGGCGGAAGATCTGATGCTGACGCTGGACAAGCAAACCACGGTCAAGATTGGCCTGACGCTGCGCAAAATGCGGCTGAAAAAGCCGCCTCGCCCTGGTGGTAAGGGGAATCGGCACTGGTTGATAACCCTGGATGAGCTGAAACGGTTGGCCGCCGCCTACGGGATTACGCTGCCGGAACAGTTTAAGCCAATAACAGGCCAGCCTCTCTGAGAGGTTGGCACACCTGGCACAGTTGGCCCACCTGGCCCACTTGCAGCCACAAAACAGGTTAGTTCGGATGGTTTACCTGGCACACCTGGCGCAACTGCGGCCACATTTACGGATAGGTGTGGTTGGCTCTGTGAGCTCAATCACGACCGAAACAGAACTTTTACAATTGAATAGTTGAAAATGCCAATTGCATAGGCAGGGTAAAACGGTAGAATCTGCCCTTATGGAAGAAGAGTGGATTACCACAGCCGAAGCGGCCAGCCTCAGCGGTTATCACGTCAATCACATCCGGCGCTTGATTCGTCAGGAAGAGATTGAAGCCAGAAAGTTTGGCCCGATTTGGCAGGTGAATAAATCGTCGTTCACGGACTATTTGGAAACTGCACGCCAGTCAGAAGACAAACGGTGGGGTCCAAAACCAGAAAAGAACGGTTAGGTCTGTTCATCTGTAGTAGACAAGCTCTTTTTTTTCAGTATAATACGTTCAATAACTGAACATATTATACCCTAATTACGGGCTACAAAAGTGCTGCGAACACCGATGTAGCCCTAACCCTTCCGCTGATTGAGCAGCGAATGGGCTGACCGGATTTTAGCACACGTCTCACCTCGGTGACACGTGCCGCACGGGCAACCCTGGCGACAGCGTTTTGGGTTGCCCGTTTTGTTTTCCCCAAACGGGTTACCCCTATCGTTTTCCCGCCTCATCGCTGGCATCAGTAGTGAGGCTTTTTTTATCTCTGGAGGTGCAGATGAAAGCAAAAGTACAAATTGGTGCGACCATTCTCTCGCTGCTGGCCTTGTTGACCTACACCCTGGTCCACACCGGTGGCCTGCTAGCGCGCTATGTCCATCCAGCCATTATCGGCTACGTGGCGGCGTTTGGCATTGAGGCGGCGGTGGTCAGCCTGTCGCTGCGCATTGGCGAGCTGCGCCGCACCAAACAATCTACGGGCTTCTTTCTCTTTGTCCTGATCGCCGTGGTGGTGGTGTCAGCCGTGGCCAACATTGCCGAAGGCTTTACGGCCGTTCAGGATGAGGCGCTAACGCTGGCGACCGTGCGAACGCTAGATCCGGTTCAGGCGTTTATCGGCCTGTCCGCTACGGGGCTGGTTTCGCTCATCGTACTGGCCCTGGCCGAAATCCTGGGCACCGACGTGGAAACGGCCGTCAAGCAAGCGGACAAGGAACGGAAGCGGCCAACAACAAGCAAGACGACCCAGGCGGCAACGGCCGTTTTGGCCGAAGAACCCCAAACCGATGAAGGCGAAGAAATGAACCGTCTCGAACGCGCGCGGGCGGTGAAGGCGGAGAAAGACGCCATCAGCCGGGCTGAAGCGCTGGAACTGCTGCTGGGCTTTGTCGCCGAACATCCGGACGCCAGCCTGTCGCGCATCGGCCGTCACATTAACCGTTCCAAATCTACCGTGGCCAACTACGTAAGCGAGCTTGAACGGAACGGCCGCCTGGTACGAAATGGAAACGGCTGGCAAGCGTTGGTGTGAACGAAGGTCCTTTTCCAACACAAGTTTTTCTACTGATCATTTTTAAGAATTGAACCGGTCACGATTGCCACATAAGAGGCACTCGATTGAAAACGTTACAAACCTTTACTGTTTAGAAGAGTGAATAATCAAAGGAGATGGAAATGACAAAAAGAGCGGTTTTATATGCGCGTGTTAACGGCGGCGATCGAAAGAACGAAGGTCGCAATTTAGAAAGCCAACTGGAGATGTGCCGTACATATGCCGCCAATAAAGGCTGGAAAATCATAGTTGAGTTGGCGGAAGATGGTCAGGGTGGCGGCGGTGCGAGTGACTATCTGCCTCAATTAAACAGGGCATTGGAATTGGCAAGTAAGGACGGTTATGACTTTCTGGTAGTTCGAGCAATTGATCGTCTGTCACGCGACAGACGCAAACTGGCCATGATTGAAGGCGAGTTGAAGCGCCACGGTGTAAAAGTCGTCTGTGTGTGGGGCGAATACCCTGAGTTTCCGGAGGGATATTTGCATAAAACCATCAAAGCCGTGATTGCCCGCCACGAGCGCATCAAAATTACCGAACGTATGCTTCGGGGTCGCCAGTGTAAAGCAAAGCGAGGCAGCATAATCGCCCACAGCAAAGCACCATATGGTTATGACCTGGTGCACGACGGTGACAAATACAGTTTGGTTATCAACGAGCAACAAGCTGGAGTTGTGCGCCTGATTTTCAACTGGTATACGCAAGGGAAAGGTCAAATCCTTGTAGGTGGGTCACAGGATCTACTCCCTCCCATGATAACGATTTAGGAGTAATGAACAATGATTTTGAATGAAAATAACCCACAATCGGCAACTTTGAAAATTTTATATTCCGAATATCCAGATAGCAATAATGGCCGTTTCTTGGAAATTCGTAAATGGGAAACCCCATGTGGCGATCATTGCGAGTTAATTGTTGAGTCTGGTGAAATAAATTCTGATGGCGAACTTGTTACCGTTTCCCAAGTGTTGCCGTTTTTTTTAACTGTTGCCCAAATATTTCAGGGAAGAGATCAATAAATGATGATGGCATGGGAGCTAAACGATCCCATGCCTTAAATTAATAGGAATAAGTTCATGATGAAAAAAGCGGTTATCTATTCAAGGGTATCTACTACCGAACAGACCAAAGGCTATGGGATTGAAACTCAAGTTAATGGTTGCAAAGAATATGCATTGCGTAATGATTTAGAGGTTATTGAAATAATCCAAGAGGATGTTAGTGGGGCAACGCGATTAGAAGAACGGAAAGGTGGCCTTCGTTTGCTGGAACTTGTAAATAACGGAAACGTGGACACGGTAATTGTTTGGCGGCTTGATAGATTAAGTCGGCCTCCACAAAACGAATATTCGCGTTTACTTACGACGTATGAACAGTTTGCAAATAGCGGTGTTGAGTTGCATTCAGTAGAAACGGGCAAAATTGATGGCCCAATGGGAGCAATGATTGTTTTCTTCAAAAGCATTGGAGCAAGTGAAGAAAGGGCTGCTATCCGAGACCGAACAATGAAAGCCAAATTAGCAAAAGCAAAAAGCGGAAAATGGGTTGGCAATGGGCGGCCTAGCTACGGATATAGAAAGGTCGGAAAAGGTCCTAAAGCAAAACTTGAAATAGATGAAATTGAAGCACCTATTGTAATTCGCATATTTTCAATGTACTTGGGGATAAATGGCCAAAAAAAGACACCACTCAGAACAATTGCCAGGATCCTGACTCAGGAAGGTATCCTATCCCCAGGTCGGTCAAAGGGTAAGGGGGGAGCGTGGTACGCTACAACGATTTACTATCGCATCTTATCGAATGACATTTATCTTGGTAACGTTACCTATAAAGGATTTACTGTCCACCATCCTGAACTGGCTTTGATTGACGAGAACATTTGGTTGAAAACTCAAGAACAATTGGTGAAAAATAAGAAAAATGCGAAGCGTAATCGAAAACACGATTACCTCTTAACTGGCCATATCAGATGTAGTTGCGGAGGGGCGATGAATGGAACTTATTTAGTTAATCAAAAAAAGAAGAAATACTTTTACTACCATTGCGGCAGGAAGCGAATTTACAGCCACATTGTAGCGTGTAAAGAAAAAAGTATGAGGTTAGATGTTGTAGACGATATGGTCTGGCAATGGGTAGAAGGCTTGCTTTCAGATGAAGCGGCTTTAGAGGAAGGCCTCCTGGAAATGGCTAAACAGGCCGAAAATGAACTGGAGCCAACTAAAAACCGAATATCTACAATTGATACTATTTTGGCCAAAAAAGAACGGAATCTTTCAAGGTTGCTTTCGGCATTTGGAGAAGAGGATGATTCAATTATTAGAGATGCATTGCAAAATGAAATAAGAGAAACAGCCCACATGATTAAGAGCCTTGGTAATGAAAGAAAGGGGCTTGAAGATAAACTCAATCAAACTGGAATAACGCCTGAAAAGCAAGACTGGCTTAGAGAAATTGCCAGAAATGTTAGAAGTAGGCTTGATAATGGCGGCACATATGAAGATAAAAGAAATTTACTGGATGTTTTGAACTTTGAAGCAACACCTGGTGAGAAAGAAAATGGAGAAAGATTCCTTGAGGTTAAATGCTGGTTAGGGGAAGATGCATTATTGTATACAACTGATGCTGGTCTGGCACTCCGCCAATCGGCGCGCCTTCCAGCAAAATGGTCACGGCCACGCCCCGATTCAACGCGGCAATCAGGTCGTTGGCGATGGCCACGTTTTCAAACGTCAGGCTCTCGATGGCGATGCTGGTTTGGGCGGCGGCCAGGTGCAGCTTGAGCGTTTCGTACGCATTGTCCGGGGCCACGGCCACGGTGAGCGTGCCGGATTGGGTGAATTTGGTCGTCTGAAAGTAGGTTTCCAGATCCCAGCCAGGGTAGAGGACTTTACGGCCGTTCACTACATCCCCCGTACTTTGCGCCCAATCGGCCGCTGTGTCCGTGTCGGGCACAGGCAGGCCGCTCGTTTGGTCACGCATCCGGTACAAGATTTGCCCTTCGGCGCCGAAGACGGAGGTGACGGTGTAGGGGTAAACGGCCGTTCCGCTCCAGCCAACGGTTGTGGTTGTGCCGCCTTCGTAAACCAGCACATCCATCACCGTGCCGGTGTCATCGGAGAGGATCACTTCATCGCCGGTGTTGCTGTAGCCGGGCCAGCTGCCGTTGGTAACAGCGTCGGGGGCAAAGCCAAACTGCCGGGTGAAGCTGGCGGCGTCGTTGGCCAGCCAGAGGGTGGCGCCAGCGGCCAGGGTGACACCGGGTGGGATGGTGGCATAGCTGGTATCTTCCCCGTCGTTGAGCCGCCAGCTGCTGAGGTCAACGGCCGTATCCGACACATTGATCAGGCGTATGGCCTCATCCGTGTCGTTGGTGGCAAAGCCGTCATAATAAACGGCGTCGATGAGCACAGCGCTGCCAAGCGCGCCGGAATGTGGGGCCAGGGTTGACCAGAGGATGAGCAGGGGGAATACGGCCGTAGCCAGCAGGTAAACAAGACGTTTGGACATCAGAACCCTCCTGAATGGTGTGGGCGAGGTTTGGCTCCGCAAAGAGAGATCTACCCTCATTGAGGAGGAATTTCCTCGTCTGTATGAAGTTTAGAAAGTCAATTGGCGCACGAGAACGCGCCACCAAAGAGTGTACCCATAGGCCCCGCTGAAGGCAAAAGTTTAAGGCGTTTTGGGGCTGATAGACTTGACAGTCTAGACTCGTTGGTCTAACATAGGCATCACCGTATTATTGGCAATCAAAAGGTGGATTTATGAGCTTTACAAAGTCCTTTGAGCACAAGCAAAAATTGTTGGATGCGGCCCTGGCGGAGTTTAATGCCTATGGCTATGAACAGGCATCTATCAACCGCATTTTAGACAAGGCGGGCATGAGCAAAGGGCAGTTTTATTACCATTTTAAAAACAAGGAAGCGCTCTACTTTGCCTTGATGGATTTGGGTGTCCAAAAGAAGCTGGAATATTTCAAAGGTCTCAATCTGCTGGGAGATTCGCCAGGCGATATTTTTAGCCTGTTTAAGCTGCAAATCCGGTATGGCCTGGCCTTTGCCATGGAGTACCCGGAAATTCATGATTTGAGCCAGGCATTTTTGCGCGAAAAGGGCAGCCCGATTTATGAAAAAGTGATGGCCAGGCACGATTTTCAGGATAACAAAGTAGTTGGTCAGCTCATTGAAATGGCGCACCAACGGGGCGAATTCCGGGATGATTTGCCGCTGCCGTTTATCAAACAGATGATCGGCTACATGTTTAACCAGGCGGCCGATTTTGCCAACCTGGAAAATCCGGCCGAGATGGAACAAAACTTGAACTATTTAATCGACTTTATGCGCAATGGGCTGGCGAATAGCCAGGAGATTAGAGACTAGAGACTGGAGAGTGAAAACCTCCAGTCTCCAGTTAACCAGTCTCTAGTCTCAAGAGAAAGTAATTAGGAGTGGCGATGAACAATTTGGCGATTGTGGCGGAGGGATTAACGTATCAGTATGGGGAATTAACGGCCGTTGATCACATCAACTTCCAGGTGGCCGAAGGTGAAATCTTGGGCTTCTTGGGGCCGAACGGGGCGGGCAAATCCACCACGGTGCGCATGTTAACCGGACAGCTGCTGCCCAAAGCAGGCAAAGCGACGCTCATGGGCCTGGACATAACCCGGCAAACCAAGCAAATCCAGGCCAAAATTGGCGTTTGTTTTGAAAACACCAACCTGTACGAGCAGATGAGCGCCCTGGATAACCTGAAGCTGTTTGCCCGGCTGTACGGCAGCCATACAGATGCCGAGGCGCTGCTGGATCGCGTGGGGCTAAACGGCCGTGGCAAAGACAAGGTGCAAACCTACTCCAAAGGCATGAAACAGCGCCTGATGGTGGCCCGCGCCCTGGTGAACCAGCCGCGCATCCTCTTCCTGGACGAGCCGACGGATGGGCTGGACCCCGTTTCGTCGGAGACGATTCGCAACATCATCAAGGAGGAGCAGGTGCGCGGCACCACGGTTTTCCTGACCACCCACGACATGCTGGAAGCCGATAAATTGTCTGACCGGGTGGCGTTTATCAACCAGGGCAAAATTGTGGCCCTGGACACGCCGCACCGCCTGAAGCAAAAGTACGGCAAGCGCGCCATCCTGGCAGAGGTAGAAATGGCCGACGGCCGTCTCGAAACCCGCGAAATTACCCTGGATGAAGCCAACACGGGAACGGCCGTTGCCGACCTGTTCGCCACAGAAAAAGTGGTCACCCTGCACAGCGAGGAAGCCACCTTGGAAGACATTTTCATCCAGATTACTGGACGGAGCCTGACATGAACGGCCGTATCATCCTTGCCCTGATTCAAAAAGATATTCAAATCTTTTTTAGCAACCAATTTTTTGCCCTGGTGACGGGGCTGGCGCTGGTGGCTTACGCGGGCGTCTACTTCGCCATGCCCGCCACCGTGGACGAGACGGTGGAAATGGCCATCTTTGGCCCCAACCTGCCCACGCAGTTTACCGACTCGTTTGAGGAGGCCGGGGTGGTGCTGAAAAACATGGAAACGAAGGCGGCCCTGGAAACGGCCGTAACCGACAACAAATACGCCGTGGGTGTGGTGCTTCCCCCCGACCTGCTGCCAACCCTGGCCGCTGGCGAAGCAGGCCAGATCGAGCTGTACTTTAGCCCCGAATTCCCTGAAGAACTCAAGGAAGCCTACATCGTTTTCTTTGAAGAGATTGGTTACAACCTGGGCGGGCAGCGGCTAAACATCGAGACCCATGAGGAGGTCTTAGGCGTGGATCGGGTTGGCGAGCAGATTCCCCAACGCGACAAAATGCTGCCGCTCCTGGCCGTGCTCATCCTGGCCGTGGAGACGCTGGGGCTGGCCAGCCTCATCAGCAGCGAAATTGAGGCGGGCACGCTCCGCGCCCTGCTCATTACCCCCGTGCGCATGGAGGGGCTGTTTGTGGCCAAAGGCGTGGTGGGAGTGGGCCTGGCCTTCCTGCAAGCACTGATCCTCATGGCCGTCACGGGTGGCTTGAGCCACCAGGCGCTGCTGATTATCGTGGCCTTGCTGCTGGGATCGATGCTGGTTACGGGCATCGGTTTTGTGCTGGCTTCGGTCTCCACCGACATCATGTCGGTGATGGCCTGGGGCGTGCCCACGATCTTGCTGCTGAGCCTGCCCGCCATGGGCCTGCTGCTGCCTGGGTTAACCACCGACTGGGTGAAGGTTCTGCCGACTTATTATTTGATTGACACAGTGTATCAGGCTGCGGTGCTGAACGCTGGCTGGGCGGAGACCGGGTCTAACCTGCTGATTTTGCTGGCGTTTGCCCTGGTGTTTATGGGGTTGGGCATTGTGGTGTTACGGAGGAAATTCCGATGAGTCTGCGACGTGTGGGTGTGTTGTTGGGTAAGGAGCTGGTGCGCGGCCCGCGCAATTTCATCTTTATTTTTGCCCTTGTGGTGCCGGTTGTGCTTTCGTTGTTCCTTTCACTACTGTTTGGCACCTTTTTTTCCGGCAAGCCCAAGCTGGGCGTGGCCGATGCGGGCAGTTCGCAGCTGGTGACGCAGGCGCAGGCGCTGGATTCGATCATTGTGAATGAATACGGGTCCGATGCGGCGCTGCGCCAGGCGGTGGAAAGCGGCGTGGTGGATATGGGGCTGGTGCTGCCGGTGGGGTTTGATACGGCCGTTCAAACCGGTGAATCCGTCGAAATCTCGGCCTACATCTGGGGCGAGAGCCTGCTGAAAGATCGGGCCATTTTGGCCACCTCGATGGCCGTCTGGATTCGGGCCATTGCCGGGCAGGAAAAGCCGGTAGAGATTGTAGCCACGACGCTGGGGGATGAAACGGCCGTACCCTGGGAAGACCGCCTGCTGCCCTTCATCGTGCTGCTTACCATCATGATTGGCGGCATCATGGTGCCTGCCACCTCGCTGGTGGACGAAAAGATGAAGCGCACCCTGACGGCCATCACCACCACGCCAGCGTCGGTCGGCGAAGTGTACCTGGCCAAAGGGCTGCTGGGCGTCATTCTTGGCGTGGTGATGGGGGTGATCATCCTGGCGATGAACCGGGCGTTTGGCAGCCAGCCGCTGCTGCTGGTGGGGCTGCTGGCTATGGGCGGCACGATGGCCTCGGCTTTTGGTATTTTGCTGGGCATGCTGCTCAAGGACATCAACTCGCTGTTTGCCACCATCAAGGGCATTGGCATTTTGCTGTACGCCCCGGCCATCGTTTACATGTTCCCCTCGCTGCCGGAATGGGTGGGGCGCATCTTCCCCACCTACTACGTCATCGGCCCGATCATGGATGTGACGCAGCAGGGCGCCAGCTTTGCCGAGATTGCCCCCGATGTGGCGATTCTAATGGCCATCATTCTGCTCCTGGTGGGCATCATTGCCCTTTTGGCACGCCGAGCACGGCAGGGTGGAGCCTTGGCGGTGGCGTAACCTGCTTAGATTGGCCCAATCTGCGCAAAGGACGCAGAGCGTCCAGAGGGCATTCCAACGGAGACCGTTCGTTGGAACGAGACTGAGAACTACTACTTGGTGTACACAGACGCTTTTAGCTCCGCAATGTAGGGCAGCGTGCGGTGTTTGTCGGCGTAGTCCAGGCCGTAGCCAACCACCCACACATCCGGAATTTTGAAGCCCAGGTAGTCTACCGGCACATCCAGCGGCCCTTTAGGTTTTTGCACCAGGGTGCAGGTGCGCAGCGAGGCGGGATTGCGACTCTTGAGCATGTTGTACAGGTAGCTGAGCGTCTTGCCGCTGTCCACAATATCTTCCACGATGATCACGTGCTGGTTGTCGATGGGTTCGCGCAGGTCCAGCACAATGCGCACCACCCCAGACTCCGTCGATTTGCCATAGCTGGACACCGACATGAAGTCCACCACGTGGGGGATGGTGAGGTGACGCACCAAATCGGCCAGGAAGATGAACGCGCCGCGCAGCACGCCCACCAGGTAAACCGGGCCTTTGTCGGCATAGTCGAGCGAAATCTGGTGGGCTAACACTTTGACGTGAGCCTGGATGGTTTCTTCTGGCACTAAAATGCGGGCTAAATCGGGGTGTAACCCATTCATGCTTCCTCCTGTGATGTGGGTCGGATTGCCAATCCGACTTACGGTTTACGGCCGTAATACTGGTAAAAATTGGTCTCAATCGTGCCGTTGTACAGCTTGCGCACGCGGTCGGGGCGGGCGCGTTTGAAAAAGTCCGGGAACTTCTGGTCGGCGGTGAGCACGTAGATGGACCAGCCATCTTTTTTGCGGAACATCTTGTTGAGCGCAATGTAGATGCTGTTGAGCTCCTGGTATTCCGCCAGGCGAATGCCGTACGGCGGATTGGTAATGACGATGCCATACTCCCGGTCGATCCACAACTTGCGCACGTCCTTCACCTCAAACTGAATATCGTCGGCGACGCCCGCTTTGGCCGCGTTGCTGCGGGCGATTTCGATGCTGGCCGGGTCGCTGTCGCTGCCTTGCAGCTGCAAGGTGCCGCCGGGCAAGATCGCGTTTTGCGCCTCTTCGCGCGCCTGCGCCCACGCTTCGGCGGGGATGGCGGGCCAGCCTTCGGCGGCGAAGTCGCGATACAGTCCTGGGGCGATGTTGCGACCGATGAGCGCCGCTTCAATCAAAATCGTGCCGGAGCCGCACATCGGGTCCAGCAGCAGGCGGTCTGGCTGCCAGAAGCTGAGCTGCACCAGCCCGGCGGCAAAGGTCTCTTTGAGCGGCGCTTCACCTGCTTCTTCGCGGTAGCCGCGCTTGTGCAGCCCCATGCCGGAGGTGTCCAGCGTCAGCAGGGCGCTGTTGCGCACCAGGGCCAGCTGGATAGTGAACTCGGCGCCGGTTTCGGGGAACCAGTCGATCTGGTAGGCACTTTTGAGCCGCTCCACCACCGCTTTTTTGACGATGGATTGGCAGCTGCGCGCACTTTTGAGGGCGGATTTGTGGGATTTGGCGTTGACGGTGAATTTGCCATCTTGCGTGATCCACTCTTCCCACGGCAAAGCGGTGGTCTGTTCAAACAAATCATCGAAGGTGTGGGCGGGGAACTCGGCGATTTTCAGCAGCACGCGGTCGGCACAGCGCAGCCAGAGGTTGGCTTTGGGGATGTCTGCCAGCGTGGCCTCGAATTCGATACGGCCGTCTGACACCACAATCTCCTCAAAACCCAAGGCCTGGATTTCCTGTTTCACAACCATTTCCAGGCCAAATTTGGTGGTGGCGATTAGCGTTACTTTCATAGGTCGGTATTCGGTGGTCGGTTATCGGTAATCGGTGAGCGGTAAACAGATTACCGATTACGGATTACCGATTACGGATTACCGCCTTCAGGCGCTCCAGCGCCTCCGCCAGCAGCCAGCGGGGACAGGCCAGGTTGATGCGCTCGAAGCCTGCGCCTTCGGGGCCGAAGATTTCACCTTCGTCCAGGTAGAGGCGGGCGTCTTCAAAAATGAGCTTTTTGCGTTCAGCGGGCGAAATGTCCAGGACGCGGCAGTCCAGCCAGACCAGGTAGGTGCCTTCGGCGGGCAGCAGGTAAAGCTGGGGCAGGTGCTCTTCCAGGTAGTCGCGCATGAAGTTGTAGTTGCCTTCGACGTAGGCCATAACGGCCGTTAACCACGGTTCACCAAAATTATAAGCCGCCTCGGTGGCCACCACGCCAAAGGTGTTGGTGCCCATGAGGCCCGTGCGCTCAATCGTTTTGCCAAACGGGGTGCGCAGCGCTTCGTTGGGGATGATGATGTTAGACAGCTTCAGCCCGGCGAGGTTAAACGTCTTGCTGGGTGCGGTGCAGACGATGCTGTTCTGGGCAAAACGCTCGCTGATGCAGGCAAAGCTGGTGAATTCTACGCCTGGATAGATCAGGTCGCAGTGAATCTCGTCAGAGACGACCAACACATCATTGTCCAGACAGATTTTGCCAAAACGCGTCAGCTCCTCGGCGGTCCAGACGCGGCTGACGGGGTTGTGCGGGCTGCACAAAATGGCCATCTTCACCGCCGGGTCGGCAGCTTTGGCGACCAGGTCGTCGAAGTCCATCTGGTAATGGCCGTCTCGCAGCAGCAGCGAGTTAGACACCACTTCACGGCCGTTGTTTTCGATGGCAAAGGTAAATGGATGGTAGACGGGCCGCTGAATGAGGATTTTGTCGCCCGGCTGGGTGTACGTTTGGATCATCAAGTTGAGCGCGGGCACCACGCCGGGGGTCAGCACAATCCACTCTTTTTGGATGGAACGGCCGTAGCGCCGGGCAAACCAGTTGATCACCGCCTCGTAGTAAGAATCCGTGGGCATGGCGTAGCCAAACACGCCTCGTTTGGCTCGCTCCACCACCGCCTCAATCACCGGCAGCGGGCAGCGAAAATCCATGTCGGCCACCCACAGCGGCAGCAGGCGCTCGTCGCCATGTTTGGCATGGGCGTGGTCGCCCTGCGTGGCGTTGTGCTCCGCATCAAAAATAAACTCCCACTTGATGCTGTTAATGCCAAATTTGTTGACTTCAGTGTCGAAATCGAAGCTCATAAGTGATTGCTCCTGATAGAAAGATGACAAGGTGAAGGGGTGAACGGGTGAAGGGGTGAAGGGGTCACCTTGTCACCCCTTCACCTCTTCACCCCTTCTCCCATCCTAAAACTCGCTGGTAGTCTCCCACGGATACACCGCCACCGCCTCCGCTGCGGCGCGGACGGCCGGATCGGCGGCGTAAACGCCGTGTTTTTCCGGGGGCAGCAGGGCGGCAATGTGCTGCATGATGTCGTGGCCGATGGCGTCCAGCTGCTCGCGGCGTTGTCGGCCACGGCCGTTTGCGCTGTACGGTCCAAACGGTTGACCAATACGAATGGTAAGCCTGGTACGCTGGCCTCGCCGCAGTGCCGAAAATGTTTCCGTCATGCCCGTAATGCCGATTGGCAAGATCGTTGCGCCGGTTCGCGTAGCCACGTAAGCAGTGCCGGGACGGGGCGGGCGCAGCACCTGGGCCCAGGCGCCGCCTTCGGGGAAAATGCCCAAAACGCCGTTTTGCTGCATGATGTATTCGGCCGCTTTCAGCGCGTAACGTGAAGTGGTGCCGCGCTCTACCGGATACACCTGCCACAATTCGGGAATCCACTTAACAATGGTGGGGGCAGCGGGACGATCCGTGCTGGCAAAAAATTCCAGCGGAAATGGCAGGGCGGCCAGTGCCGCCACGGGATCGGCAAAATAAAAATGATTACCGACTACCAGGAGCGGGCCGCTGCCTGGGATATTTTCTTCGCCGATGACCTCAAAATGAGTAAGGGTTTTCAGAGCCAGGCGGGAAAGCCGCCGCAAGACGCGGCGCATGGTGGGTCGGTGTGGGTAGCGGAATTCGGCGGGGATCTCACTCATGGGAGAAGTTTAGTGGATGAAAGGGTGAGGGGCAAAAAAATGGTTAATGGTCAATGGTCAATTGTTAATGGGGAGGGGAGGGTTGCAGGTAGCAAGTGGCAAGTGGCAGGTGGCTGGTGACTGGCTACCGATTACCAACTACCGATAACCGTTCACCGTTTACGGATTACCGCTCGCCGGGTCAAACAGGGCCAATGGGCCGCCGCCGACGTTGATGAGCAGTTGGTTGTTGGCTACGGCCGTTACCCACATCTCATTCGCCAGGGGAGTGCGCGAGCCGCCTTCGAACAGGCGGGTGAGGCTGTTTTGCGCCTGGTTGAGCGCGTAGAGCACCAGTTCGCCGTTGTTGCCGCTGCCCAGGCTGGTGGCCAGGTACGGCTGGTCGTTGACCAGGTGCAGGGTGACGTTGCCCTGAAGCTGCCGGTTGAAGGAGCGCTCCCAGGTGAGACGGCCGTCGGCACCAAAGTGCAGCAGGCGGCGGTCGGCGGCGTCGCTGTGGGCAAGCAGCAGGCCGCCATCGGGCAGGACCAGCAAATCGCCGCGGCTGACGGTGCCCGGCGGCAGGTCGTAGATGAGGGTCGGTGCAGAGTCGTCGCTGGCCAAATCGAAGCGGTACAGCCCTTCACGGTGGTACAGCCACAGGCCGCTGCTGTTCAGCGCCAGCTTGCCGCCGAGGTCGGCAATGGGACGGGCGTTGGCGGCGGTGATCTGCCACAAACGGCCGTCGTTGCCATCGGTGGTCAGGTACAGTGTGTCTTCGGCGAGCAGCCAGTCGAGCACCTGGCTTTCCAGCGGCAGGGTCCACAGCTCGGCGCCGGCGGCGGAAACGGCCGTCAGCGAAGTGCGCGTGGTGGCCAAAACGCCGCCGTCGGGCAGGGGCAGCAGGCGGACGGCGCTGTTGAGCGTGAGGCGGATTTGCCACTGCTGGATCAGGTCCGGCAGACGGTACGCCGCCAGGATGTCTGTGCGGCTGTCGGCCAGGAAGAGCAGGCGGCTGGTTTCGTGTTGCAGGGCGGCGTCGATTGTTTCCAGCGAGAAGAGGATGGGGTTGGAACGGCCGTCAGCCATGTTGAGTCGGGTGAGCTGGCCGCCTTCCAGCAGCAGGTAGCTGGTGTCGTCAGCGTAGCCAACCGGCTGGCTGCCACCGAGCCAGATTTCGTCGTCATCGATGATGCGGGCAAACGGCCGTGCCCAGCTGACGCCCGGAATCGCCCCCACGCGCGCCGCCCAAATTTCCTGCGACGGCCAGAGCCAGCCCACGCTGGTGGGGTCTTCCGGCCAGTAGCCGGTGAGCGTCTGGTAGGGCGCCTGGGTGCGCACTTCAAAGTGCAGATGCGGCGAGCTGCGCGGCTGGCCAATCTGCCCGACAAGCTGGCCGCGCTGCACGCAGGTGCCGGGGGTGAGCAGCACGCTGGCGGGGTCCAGGTGGCCGTAGAAGGAGAGCAGGGTACGGCCGTTGGCAAAGGTATGCTCGATAATCACCACACCCTGGTCACGCCCCCAGCCCAGCGGCTGGGCATAGGTCACCAGTCCGTGGCCGATGCTGTAGACGGGTGTGCCTAGATTGGGCCTGCTGCCCGGTCCCCCCCAATCTTCCCCGGCGTGGAACTTGTCGAACCGGTCGCGAAAGACGCCAAAGTCGCCACCGCCCCGGCCCACACTGGCGGCATGCGGCGGGTCGATGGGGAAGTCGAACAGGTCCACCAGGCCGCAGGCGGCGCTGCCCGTGGGCACAGGATCGCGCAGCTGCAAGCTGCGGATGTCTCCCAAAACGGTGAGGGGAACGGCCGTTGCCGTTGGCGTGGGGGAGGGCGTTGGCGTGTGAACTGGTGTGGGCGTGTTGGTGGCGGTGGGAACGGCCGTGTGCGTTGCGGTAGCGGCGGATGTGAGGGTGGCTGCCGGTGTGTTCACGGCTGCCAGGGGCGTTGGGCTGCCAGCGGGTGTAGCGCAGGCCACCAGCAGCAAAAGCGTGGTAGTCAAACCGACCATAACCTGCTTGATTGCCTGCTGCCTCATCGAGTGTGCCTCCATCGCCAGATTTTAGCCGTTCCACAATCGGACGTTAGTCCGCCTGGGTAAAATCTCACTGATTGTTTAGATTCGGGCCAAGACAAAACCTCCCGCGGGCTCCGTCCAGCAGCTTCCTCTTGGATAAAACCTGCGGGAGGTTGTAACATCGGGATGATGAATGTTGCACAAATGATGGGCCTGGCCCGGTCGTTGTTGATGTATTACGCTATTCCCTGGCGGCCCCGGCAGATGCGGCGGCTGTACGGCCGTTTCATCCAGCCGGGTGATTTGTGTTTTGATGTGGGGGCGCACGTGGGTAACCGGCTGCGCGTCTGGCGGCAGCTGGGGGCGCGGGTGGTGGCCATCGAGCCGCAGCCGGTGTTGTTTGGCGTGCTGCAGCGGCTGTACGGCCGTTCCCCCCATGTGATTCTGCTCGACCAGGCGGTGGGTGCGCAGCCGGGGCAGGCCACGCTGCACATCAGCCAGCGCACGCCGACGGTGTCGACGCTGTCCGCCAGCTGGATGAAGGCGGTGCAGCAGGACGGCCGTTTTGCGGGGGTGGCGTGGGAGTCGGCCGTTACCGTGCCGGTGGTGACGCTAGATGAGTTGGTGGGGCGATACGGCAGTCCCGCCTTTTGCAAGATCGACGTGGAGGGGTTTGAGCTGGAAGTGCTGCGGGGACTGTCAACGCCGATTCCGGCGCTCTCGTTTGAATACATTCCCGCGGCGCTGGATGTGGCCCTGGGCTGTGTGGATCGTTTGCAGCAGCTTGGTAATTACCGCTTCAACCACACACCGGGGGAAACGCACCGCCTCCAGGCAGACCCCTGGTTGACCGCTGACGAAATCCGGCACTTCTTGCAGCAGCTGCCGCCGCAGGCACACAGCGGCGACATTTATGCGCGGCGTGCCTGATTACTCTGGCGCTTAGATTGGGCCGATTTTTAAAATTGGCCCAATCTTTTTTTACCAGACATTGACCTGCTTATACTGTTCAGCAAACTCCACGCCGAGCTTGGCGCCGGGCACACGGTCCAGTTCCTTCATCCATTCCAGGTTGGTTTCACCCTCGGGGAACTGGCTCACATGGGCCAGGCTGGCGGCGATTTTTTGGGGGTAAACGGCCGTTACATCCACCAGCACATCAGGGTCCCGATCCGTGCCAAATAAAAACACCCGCGCCAGGCAGCCCAGCCCGGCGCCTGCCTCGTTGAGCTGTTCCGGATGGTACAGCGGCATCTTCGATGGCATGTAAGCATCCAGTGCCGCCTGGCCCGCCGCGCGGTGGTCCGGGTGGATTTGCCCGCTCCAGAAGGGATCAAACGTGAACAGCGTATCCGCCTGGGTGAGGCGGTAGAGACGGGCAATCTCGGCGCGCAGGGCCAGGTCGGGCAGCAGTTCTCCGTCGTGGCGGCCCAGGTTGAAGATTTGCTGCAGGCCCAGCAGACGGGCCGCGGCTTCTGTTTCTTGCAGGCGCAGTGCAGCCAGATCGGTGCGGTTTTGGCTGGCGTCGCTGGTGCCGATGTCGCCCAGGGTGCAGTTAACGGAGAAGATGGCCACGCCGCGCTGCGCCAGCTGGCAGATAGTGCCACCACACATCGTTTCCAGGTCGTCCGGGTGTGCCGCGATGACGATGAGCCGTTGGGTGTCGGCAAAAGCTGCTAAGCCAGGAGAATTGGAGATCATCATTGTTCCTTTTGTGAGTCGCCCTGAGGGTTCATTCGTTTTTAGCTGGGACACAGATAAACATAGATTTTCACAGATAAAACAAAAAATCTGTGTTTATCTGTAAAAATCTGCGTCCTGTTTTTTTCTCTTTAATCAGAAGCAACGCTAATGGTAACGCGGCGAGGCAGGGTTTTCAAACGGAAGCGGCACAAGCGGAAAGGCCAGGGTGATCAGCCCTGGCCTGACCTGCTGCTTTCCTACTTAAAAACGCCCTTGGGAAGAGGACGGAAGCTGCCGAAAATATCTAGACAGAACGCCGCCGACGGCGCCCGGAGAGAAGGCCAAGAATGGCACTAAAGAGTGCAGAGCCAATGATGGACCACACGATGGGGAACGTTTCCCCGTCGATAGTGATTGGCAAAACTTCGGGAAGGCCCAACTGCTGCGCCAGCCACATGCCCAAAAACGCGCCAATGAAGCCAACAACGGCCGCAACCAGGCAGCCACCGCGCGAAAAACCAGCGATGGCCTGACCCAAACTGCCGCAAACGGCGGCGATAATAATGAGAATAATCAGTCCGAGTAACGACATAGGGGATACCTCCTTGTGTTAGCTGTAGTGCAGAAACGTGTATTCGGGCAGTTGATCCGCTTCGGCGCGGGTGAGGGCAATCTGAATTTTGGCCTCGCTCAAATAATCGACATAGTAGCTTGAGATGGTGTAGTTTTTGGGAAACAGCGTGCCCTGGGCAAACACCAGGTCGTTAACGAGGTAATCTTTGGCATCGACAATGACGTGGCTTAAACGGCCGATCTGGCTTTCCAGGCACTCAACTACGGTGTCACTGTCCAAAATCAGCGCTTCTTTGCTGACGCCGGTGCGTTCTTTTTCGGTGGCGGTGGCCAGGACGGGAACGGCCGCAGCGGGCAGCGTAAAATATTCCACCTCACCTACCGCTTTGCTTGCCTGCCAGTCGGTGCGGCCCTTTTTTACCAGCATTTCCTGGAATTCCGGGTAGTTTTTCATCTGCTCAACGGGGACGTTCAGGTTGATGTTCTGTCCGAGGGTGTCGCTGACGGCGGAAATCGGCAGAACCGTAGCGTGTTTAAACAGCAAGCCGTTTTCCACAATGACATCGGTAATTCGCCAGACCTTAGGGGTGACGACAATTTTGGCCAGCTGGCCGCAGTGTTTGCCATAGGCGTATACATTTTCGCCAAATCTCAACGCCAATTTGTGCATGTTTACCTCCGCAGCTCCCCGCCCTCAAGCTGGATGCTCAAAGTGGGATAACCATAGCAGAAATCGGCCGTTTTTGGCGTGTATCTGGATACAAAAAGCGGGTATACAATTCCTGCATCTGGGCGGTAAAGTTGAAATGGGACACCGATTTTGGGAATCGGTGTCCCATTTTGTATGTGACGATTGGCAGACAGGATGGGCGTTAAACGGCCGTTCCCCACCCCACCTGCTTCTCTGGCCAGCTGACCACCGGCGGCTTTTGCAGCCGCAGCAGCCCGCCAATGTCCCGGCGGAACTGCACCCCGGCAAAGCTGATCGTGTCTACGCCCTGGTAGGCCCGTTTGAGCGCTGTGGGCAGGTCGTGGGCGGTGGCGGTGACCGCCAGCACCCGACCGCGTGAGGTGACGAGACGGCCGTTGGCACACGCCGTGCCGTGATGGAACAGACTCACGTGAGGTAATGCTCGCGCTTCTTTGGTGCCGCTGATGGGCAGGCCCACAGGAAAGGTCTCGTCTGGGTAGTTGGGGGAAGCCAGCATCACCGCCGCGGCGGCGCCGTCCCGAATCTGCACATGGGAAGGCGTTAAGCGCCCTTCGATGCAGGCCAGCATTGCCTCCACCAGGTCGGATTCCAGCAGGGCCATCAGCACCAGGGTTTCCGGGTTGCCAAAACGGCAGTTGAACTCCAGCACGCGCACGCCCTGGTCGGTGAGCATCAGCCCGGCAAAGAGCACACCCACGTACGGACTGCCTGCCGCGGCCATGCCGTCGATGGTGGGCTGGATGATCGTCTGCATCACCTCGGTGACGAAGTTGGGCGAGAGGTCTGGCGGCGGGGCGAAGGCGCCCATGCCGCCGGTATTGGGGCCGGTGTCGCCGTCGAAAATGCGCTTGTGGTCACGTACGGGGAAGAGGGGTACGGCCGTTTGCCCGTCGCTCAGGGCAAACATCGACAGTTCCGGCCCGCTCAGCCGCTCTTCGATGATGACGGTTTGCGCCGCCGCTTCGCCCAACAGCTTATCGACCATGTAGCTGTGCAGCGCTGCCTGGGCCTCGGCTTTACTGTCGCACACCGTGACGCCCAGCCCCATTTTGCCCAGCCCGCTGACCTTGACGACAACACGGCCGTTCTCCAACGAATCCAGGTATGCCAGCGCCTGATCGTAGCGGTGGAAGGTGGCAAAGGCTGGCGTGGGGATGTGGTGCCGCTGCATAAATTCCTTGGCAAACGCCTTGGAATATTCCAGCCGGGCTGCCGCCTGGCGCGGACCAAAGATGGCCAGCCCGGCGGCCTGGAAGGCATCCACCACGCCCAGCGCCAGGGGATCGTTGGTGCCCACGACGGTCAGGTCGATGTTGTTTGACTGGGCGAAGGCGAGCAGCCTGGCCACGTCTTCATCGCTGATGGGGATATTGGTGGCGATTTCGGCCGTGCCGGCATTGCCGGGGGCCACAAAAATGCGGCCCACGCGCGGCGATTGGGCAATTTTCCAGGCCAGGGCGTGTTCGCGTGCGCCATAACCTAAAACCAGAACTTTCAGCTTTTTACTTTGCATCTCTCTGCTCCTTCAAAAGTTGTAGTCGAGGATTCCAATCCTCGTTTAACGCGCTAAGAAAGCGCGTCTACGTTGGCGAAATAAGGTGTGGATACGGCCGTATCGCTATGCGGTTGAATGTTTCAATTGGTGAAAATAAACGGAGTTGTCCCGTGACGCCTTAGTATACGGTTTACCCCGGGTGAACCTTGTCACCCAAACGGGTATATCCACGGGTGAATCTAATTAACCGCAAAGCGCGCAGAGGGCGCAAAGCTTTTAGCTTTTCTTTGCGTTCTTTGCGTGCTTTGCGGTAATTCTAATCGAGCAAATGCAGATCGCGGGCGCGGGCGACGGCTTGGGTGCGGTTGCTGACGTCCAGCTTGGCGTAGAGGCGGCGGGTATGGGCTTTGATGGTGTTGAGGGAGAGCACCATCTTGTTGGCGATGTCGCGGTTGGTGCGGCCCGCGGCCAGGTGGCGCAGCACGTCCAGTTCACGCGGGCTGAGGGGCTGGATGGTGGGATCGGGTTCCACCGTTTCCGGATCGCAGTGGGTCAAAATGGTCCGGGCATAGGCCGCGGTGACCGGGTTGCTGGCGGCCAGGTGCAGCAGGCGGTGCAGCGCCGGGTCGGGCGTGTTAAGGAAGAGGCGCACATAGCCGCCCGGTTCGGCCTGGGTGAGGGTTTGTTGGAAGGTGGGTACGGCCGTTTCCATCATCCCCATCTTAGCCTGCACCAATGCCTGCAAAAGCGACACGTTGAGCCTAAAGCTCTTACTCTGCCGCGCTTCGGCAAACTCGCACAGCACTGTCAGCACCGGCAGCACCCGTTCGTAATCCCGGTTGGCGACGTGGAATCTGGCCAGCAGCAGGTAAGCGCCGGGCAGCTCGCGGATCTTTTCCGCCGTGTCGTTAATGGCGATGCCGAGTCCATCGGCCCATTGGCGCACCAGGCGCAGGTCGCTGCGCTGCAACGCCAGGTCGGCGCGGAAGGTGGAGATGGTGGGGGATTGCAGCTGCTGCTCCAGGGCGAGCACCAGCATCTCGGCGGCGGGCCAGTCGTCCAGGGTACTTAGCAGCTGGGCAAGTGACTCGCGGCTGTAGATGAGCATCTTGTGATCGCCGCTGCGCTCGGCGCAGGCCAGGGCGCGGCGCAGGTGCGTCTCTGCCTCGCCCAGCCGGTTCCATTCGTAGAGCAGCCTGCCCAGCCCCAGGTGCATAAAGCCCACGGCGGCGGAAGGGGTTGACTGGCCCACGGCCGTAGCTAATCCCCGCTCGTAAATGGCAAACGCCTCTTTGAGCTGCGCCTGCCGCTCGTGGGTCTGGCCCCAGTAAAAGGTGGCAAACATCACCGCCCATAGGCCGGGATCGTGGGTGGTGTTTTGCGCTGCTTCGGCAAAGGCGTCGCGGGCGGCGTCCAGCTCGGCGCGCTGCAGGTGGGAAAAGCCCAGGTTGATGGCCACCTCGCTGCGCAGCATGTGCTGATCTTCGGGCAGCTTGTTCAGTGCTTTGGTGGAAAACTTTATGTTAATCTCCGTGTCGCCGGTGATCATGGCCAATCGCGCCCTCAGCGCGGACCATTCGCCCCAGAGCAGCGGCGTGTCCAGGTGCTCGCTGACCGCTTCCAGCAGATGCTTGGCCCGGACAGAGTCGCCGGTGCGGATGAGCGACCAGATGTAGAAGAGCGTGAGGCGGGGCCGGGCTGTTTGCTGCGCTTCCGGCAGCGCCTCAACCCACTGGCGCAGGGTAATGCCTTCGCCAAACATCAGCACGTCACGCGCCACTTCTTCCATGAGGAGAACGGCGAGATCGTAATCGGCGGCAGCCAGGGCGTGGTCCACAGCGATGAGCGACTGGCCGTTTTCGTGGTACCAGCAGGCGGCTTGCTGGTGCAGGTGGGCAATCTGGGCGGGGGATTTTTGCTGTTGGAGACGGCCGTTCAAAAAATCACCAAACAGATGGTGGTAGCGGTACCAGCGCCGTGCCGCGTCCAGCGGCACCAGGAAGAGGTTGGCCGCTTCGATTTGTTCCAACAGCTGCTGGCAGGGATGGCCAGTTAGCGCTTCGCACAAGCTGGCGTTGAACTGGGTGAGGACGGCCGTTTGCAGCAAAAACTCCTGGACTTCGGCCGGTTGGCGGCTGAGCACCTGATCGGCCAGGTAATCCACCAGGTAGCGCTGGCTGCCGGAAAACGCCTCGGGCAGCGAGACCGATTCCTGCAGGGCCAGGGCGATGAGCTGCAAGCCGGTGACCCAGCCTTCGACCTGCTCGTCGAGCTGTTCGATTTGCTGGTGGTTGAGCCGCAGGCCCATCGTTTGCTGCAAAAACTGGGCGGCTTCGTCTGGGGTGAAGCGCAAATCGCGGCTGCCAATCCAGTTGAGCGCGTCCTGGGCGCGCAGCAGGGCCAGCGGCAGCGGCGGTTCGCTGCGGCTGGTGATGATGAGGTGCAGCTGTACCGGCATGTTTTGCAGCATGAAGGTGACGGCGTCGTGCACCGCGGGGGCGGTAATCAGGTGATAGTCGTCGAGGACGATGACGGCCGTTTCTTCCCCCAGCGCCAGATCGTTGAGCAGGGCGGTGAGGATGGCTTCGCTGTCGTTGTAGAGGTAGGTGGAGGTCAGCCGGGCCAGGGCCGCTTCGCCAATTTCTTCGCGCACGGTGCCGATGGCGGCAAAGAGGTAGGCCAGGAAGCGAGCCTCGTCGTTGTCGGCGGCGTCCAGCGACAGCCAGGCGACGGGTCGTTCCATCTGGGCAATCCACTGGCTGGCCAGGGTGGTTTTGCCGTAACCCGCCGGTCCAGTGATGAGGGTAAGCTTGGGCTGGATGCTGCCGTCGGTGGAAACGGCCGTGTTCAACCGGTCCAGCAAACGGGGGCGCACCACCGGGTTGGTGCGCAGGCGCGGCAGGGTGAGTTTGGTTTGCAGGAGCGGCCGTTTGGGCGAGGCAATGTCACTTATTCGGGTTGTTTCTTCCATTGGCCTATTATACACCAGTTGCGTTTCACGATTTTCCTTATGATAATAAAAAGGGACGATTCGACAACAGAGGCTGCTCTATGCACAACCACCACGGAAGTGAAAAGCAGGACAAAAAACAAAACAACCATCAGGCGCACAGAGGCCACACCGACCATACTGGCCATGAAATGATGTTTCGTCGCCGGTTTTGGGTTTGCCTGGTGTTGTCCCTGCCGGTTTTAGCCTACAGCCCAACGGTGCAGGATTTGCTGGGCTTTACTGCGCCGCAGTTCAGCGGCAGCCGGTGGATTGTGCCACTGTTTGCCGTCATCATTTTTGTTTATGGCGGTATTCCTTTTTTGCAGATGGCTCGGGATGAGCTGGATGCGCGCCAGCCGGGCATGATGATGCTTATTTCTCTGGCAATCAGTGTGGCTTTTGTTTACAGCCTGGCCACGCTGGTTTGGGATTTGGGCGAAAGCTTCTTTTGGGAATTGGTGACACTGATCGACGTGATGCTGCTGGGGCACTGGCTGGAAATGCGCAGCGTGCGGCAGGCGTCTGGCGCGCTGGATGCGCTGGCGCAGCTTATGCCCGACGAAGCCGAGCGCATCACGGAAAGTGGCGACACGGAAACGGTTAAGGTTTCTGAATTGCAGGCGTTGGACAAGGTGCTGGTGAGGCCAGGGGCAACGATTCCGGCGGATGGGAAGGTGGTTGACGGCCGTTCCCAAACCAACGAAGCGATGGTGACGGGGGAGTCCAAGCCGGTAAAGAAAGAAGTCGGCAGCGAGGTCATTGGCGGGACGGTAAATGCGGGCAACGGCAGCTTGCGGGTGGAGATTACGGCCGTTGGTGACGAAACAACCCTTTCCGGCATCATGCGGCTGGTGGAGGAGGCGCAGGGCAGCAAGTCCCGCACGCAGCTGTTGGCGGACCGGGCGGCGGCGTGGCTGTTTTACATTGCCCTGGTGACGGCGGCGGTAACGGCCGTTGCCTGGATCATCGCTGTGGGATTTGATGTTGAGGTGATCAAGCGCGTGGTGAGCGTGTTGGTGATTGCCTGTCCACACGCGCTGGGGCTGGCGGTGCCGCTGGTTGTGGCCCTGTCTACCTCCATTGCCGCCAGCAACGGTATCCTGGTGCGCGATCGCGGCGCGTTGGAAACGGCCCAGCATCTAGACACGGTCATCTTCGACAAAACGGGCACGCTGACCAAAGGCGAACAGGGTGTGGCGGCCATCGCCACCGCCGGAGACACGGATGAAAACGAGGCGTTGGCCCTGGCGGCAGCCATCGAGGGGGATTCCGAACATTTGATTGCCCGCGCCATTCGCCGCAAAGCGCAAGCCTCCGACGTTTCCCGACCGCAAATTAGCGACTTTGAAATTCGCAAGGGGTGCGGGGTGCAGGCCAGCCATGAGGGGCAGACGGTTTATGTAGGCAGTCCGCATCTGCTGGAAGATTTGTCGCTGTCGCTGCCGGGCGGTCTGGAAAAGTTCACACAGGAATCGGGCGAAAAAGGGCAGACGGTGGTGTATCTGGTGCAGGGTGAGGTAGTAACGGCCGCTTTTGCCCTGGCCGATGTGATCCGCGAGGAAAGCAAACAGGCTGTGCAATTACTGCACGAGATGGGCCTGGAAGTGGTCATGCTCACCGGGGACAGCCAAGCCGTGGCTCAAGCCGTCGCCACCGAACTGGGCATCGACCGCATCTTTGCCGAGGTGCTGCCGGAGGACAAAGATGCCAAGGTCACCGAGCTGCAAAAGCAGGGCAAAAAAGTAGCGATGGTAGGCGACGGCGTCAACGACGCGCCAGCCCTGACCCGGGCCGACGTGGGCATTGCCATCGGCAGCGGCACGGATGTGGCCGTGGAATCAGCCGGGATCATTTTGGTGCAGAGCAACCCGCTGGATGTCGTGCGCATGATCCAACTAAGCCGGGCCAGCCAGCGCAAGATGGCGCAGAACATCTGGTGGGCCGCCGGTTACAACATCGTGGCGATTCCGCTGGCGGCGGGGATTTTGGCTCCGTGGGGGTTTTTGCTGCCGCCCGCGCTGGGCGCCCTGGTCATGTCATTGAGCACAGTGATCGTGGCCATCAATGCCCAAACTTTGCGGCGATTGTCGTTTGCGTAAAAGAGATTTACTGGAAGGAGACCTGCTGTATGAAACGTGGGCAAAAACAAAAACAATTAGAGAGGCAAAAGAAGCAGCGCCAGCAGTGGATGATGATTGGACTGGTAGTGGTTGGCGGAGTGCTTATTTTGATCGGGGTTTTGTGGAGGCAGTCTGGCAGTGCGGCAGAGATTGATTTGTCCGACCCCCAGCTGGTAGCGATGGGTGAGGAGGTGTACAACACGTACTGCGCCGCCTGCCACGGCTTCGAGCTGGAAGGGCAGCCAAACTGGCAGGAGCCTTATGCGGACGGTTCGTTGAAGGCACCGCCGCATGACGAAACAGGCCATACCTGGCATCACAGCGACGCCTCTTTGGTGGAGTCAATCAAGCTGGGCGGGGCACGGCTGGAGCCAAACATCGGCGTGAGCGCTATGCCTGCTTACGATGGTGTGTTGACGGATCAGCAGATTGCGGCCGTTCTGGCGTACATCAAAAGCAGCTGGCCCGCTGAAATTCTAGAAGCGCAGTCAGTAAGGTAGGCGGTGGAGATGAAACGTTGGTTGTGGGGTACGGCCGTTTTAAGGTAGCTACAGAGGAAAATCTCAAAGGTCTCTGTGACCTCAGTGGCTCACTTGTTCAACTTCGGCAGATGTTTGGAGGCGGCCACGACCAGATCGCGCAGGGCCGGATTTTCTAGCTGTTCCGGGCGGCTGATTTTGAGGTGGCGCATGCTCTGGCCGGTGCCTTCCAGCAGGTTTTGCGGATCAGGCAGGTCCGCACCGTAGTAAAAGCCCAGGTTGATGCGGTTTTGAAAGAGGGCGATGTAGCAAAACTGTTCGGACATTTTCTTCGGCCCGACGCCGTAGCCGCTGATGCGCTGGGTGAGCCAGACCACTTCCACGACGTTGGGCATGACGTCTTGAATGAGCGATCTGGCCTGCCGCGCCAGGTTAGCGACTTCTGGCGTGGCGGTGCTTACCATTTCTTCAAACTCGTTGCTCATTGTTTATCTCCAAAAAAGCGGAACACAGAGTTACACAGAGCTGCACAGAGAATTCTACGGATCAAAAGAACTCAAACGGCCGTTCCGCAAAATAATCGCGCAGTGCAGCGGGCCAATGTTGGCGCACAAACTCGGCACGCTGCACGACGGGCGTCAGCCAATGTTTCTCTGGCAAAAAATCGACTGCTTCGGCGGCGGTGAACCAGTGGTGGGCGTCATGCTCATCGCCCAGCCGGATGGCGCTGGCCGTGGGAATGGTGCAGGCATAGGCGATGCCCAGCAGTTCATTTACTGGAATGGCCGGGCCGCGATAAAAATGGGTGGTGCCCAGAATAAATTCGATTTCCGGGCGGACGCCAATCTCCTCGCACACTTCGCGGTACAGGGCTTCCTCAAAACTTTCGCCCTGGTCCACCCGCCCGGTGACACATTCCCAGCTGCCTGCGCCCACGTCTTTGGTGCTGGCGCGCTGGAGGAGGAGGTAACGGCCGTTTTCCACCTCACGCACCAATGCCATGATCCCGCCTAAAAATTGTCCTACACTCATACTTTTACTCCACTGTAGAGGACGTGGCCCGCCAGCGCCCAATGCACATCTACGGCCGTAAACCCCGCCTGCTCCACCCACTTCAGCTGATCGAGCAAGCCGCTGGGCTTGTCGATGGCGATGTCTGGCTCCTCTGGATAGCGGTAAAGATTCCACTTCAGCTGCTCAAACCGGGCCAGCACGTCCTCGCTGCCAGCCAGCTGTTGGCTGCGCTGGCGCACGGCTTCATCCCAGGCGTTGGCGGCAACGGCCGTCCCCAATTCCCGCGTTGGCGCCACCAGGTCGGCAATCACCAGCGTGCCGCCGGGGAGCAGCATGGCAAACAGGTCGTGGAACAGCTGCTGCTTGCCTGGCCCGTCCAAATGGTGAATGGTGAGCGAACTGACCACAGCGTGGAACGTTGGTACGGCCGTACGCCACTCGGTTTCGGCCAGATTAAACCGGCGCGGCACAAACCGCTCGCCAAACGGGACAAGGCGTGCTTTTGCCTGCTGCAGCATGGCGGGCGAGAGGTCATAGCCGTGCAGCGTGATGGTGGCAAAGCGGTGCAGCAGCACCTCGGCCAACAGTCCCTCGCCGCAGCTCAGCTCCAGGATGTGGGCCGGGCCGTTGGGTGGCGGGATGAGATCGGCGATGGTTTGCAGCTGGTATTCGCGCTGGGGCACGAAGTAGCGGCCGTAATCGATAAAATCCTGTGAATCAGCTTCTTGCCAGAGAAAATCGTTCATGGGTACACCTGTAATTGGGGTGATTGAGTAACGGCCCAATTACTGAATTACTCAATTACTTCTCATCTCACACCGGCACTTTGGCCGCCTTGGCCTCCTGATGCAGCCGGGCCTGCCAGATGAGCAGGCCAAACACCATCACGGCCACCAGCAGCGTGAGGAAAATAGTGAGCATGGTCACCACCGGGCCAATACTTTCAAACAGCTGGCCGATCAGCCAGGGAATTGACATGCTGCCGAGGGAAGCGCCGATGAAAAAGTAGCTGGTCATCTGCCCGCTCAGCGAGAGGGTGTGTTCCGCCAGAGCAATGGTGGTGGGGAAGATGACCGACATCGACAGACCGAGACCAATCGTGCCCACCCACAAGGCAGCCGGGCTGCTTTGACCCAACAACAGCACAGTCATGCTCAGCAGGCAGCCGGTCAGTGCGCCGCCCAGCAGCGTTTTGGGATGCAGCCGCGCTGTCAGCGGGATGGAAATGAGCCGTCCCAGGGTGAGCGCACCCCAGAAAAAGCTGGTGAGGTAGGCGGCCACGGTGGTCGTGCTTAGATCAAGGGTGATGGCATAAGTGTACACCCAGCCGCCGTAAGCCACTTCGGCGCCGACGTAGAGGAACAGAAACGCGGCTACCAGCAGAATGAGCACAACGTTGGCTTTGTGGCCGTGTACGGCCGTATCCCTATGACGAATCGGCAGGCTGGGGAAGCGCCAAAAGAACAAAAACGGCGGCAGCACCATCAATGCCAGCACCCAGTACGCCAGGCGAATGCCGCCTTCCGTGGCCAGCATCGTTTGGGCAATGATGATCGGCGATAAAAAGGCGCCCAGGCCAAAGAAGAAATGCAGACTGTTCATATACGGCCCTACTTTCTCGCCAAATCGCCAGACCAGCAGCGTATTGCTGCCGATGTCCACCCCCGACTCCACAAAGCCAGCGATAAACATCACCAGGGTCAGCAGCCACAGCTGGCTGATGAAAGGCACCAGCGCCAGCGCCAGCCCCATCAGCAGCAGCAAGCCCATCATGAGGGGGTGGCCCGGCAGGCGGTCATAGGCCCGTCCGGCCAAAATCGACCCGCCCAAAAAACCCAGGGAGCGGGTGGCAAACAAAAAGCTAATCCCGCTGAGTTGGGTGCTGGTTTGTTCGGCCAGTCCCGGCAGCGTTGGCCCCAAAGCCGCTGAGGTCATGCCCAGGGCAATGAAGGCGAGAAAATAGGCAGTTACTTTTTTATCCATGCCCGCTATTTTAGTACCTGTGCGCAGATTAGCCACGGAGTTGGTGGTCGGTGGTCGGTGAACGGTGAACGGTAATCGGTGAACGGTGGTCGGTGGTCGGTGAACGGTGGTCGGTGGTCGGTGGTCGGTGAGGGTGCTTTGCGTACGGTGAGTGAATGGAACCTGGTTAACCGATTACCGATAACCGATAACGGATTACCGACTACCGTTGAAACAGATGCACATCCCGTTGGGGGAAGGGGATGGAGATGCTTTCCTGGTCGAAGCGCAGTTTGACACGTTCGGGCATGTCGAGCTGGATGTCCCAGTAATCTTCAATTTTGACGTACGGCCGTACCGCAAAGTTAACGCTGCTGTCGGCCAGTTCCAGCACAGCGACGCGTGGTGAGGGTTCTGGCAGTACACGGGAATCGGCCGTTACCAGCTCCTCCAAAATGCGCTTGGCCTTCAGCAAATCGTCATCGTAGCCAATGCCAAACACCATGTCTACCCGAATGTGGCCCTGCCTGGAATAATTCACAATCTTGTCGCTGATGATCAGCCCGTTGGGAATAATCACCGTTTTCTTCTCGCGGGTGACCAGCACGGTGTTGAAGATCTTGATGTCGGTGACTTTGCCAAACGAATCGCTGATCTCCACGTAATGACCAATCTCAAACGGTTTAAACAGCAGGATCATCACGCCGGAGGCGAAGTTAGACAGCGCGCCTTGCAAGGCCAGGCCAATGGCCAGGCCAACCGCGCCCAGCACGGCAATGAAGGAGGCAGTTTGCACGCCCAGCCGCGCCAGAGCTGCCACCACGGCAAAGGCTAAAATGGCGTAGTAGGTGAGGTTGCCCATAAAGCGGTACAGGGCTCTGTTGCTGCTGGTTCTGGCCAGCGCCTTTTCGACCCAGCGAGAGATGATACCCGCCAGCCACCAGCCCCCTGTCACAATCACAATGGCCCCCAAAATGTTCAAACCATAGGTCAGGATCAGCGCCTGCGCTTGTTCCAAAATTTCCATTTTTCATCCTTCCTTTTTTCTAACGACACAGGTGCGCCGCACCGTTCTCACACGTATTGGGATTCTTTTACTATAGAGCAATTAGGAGAGATGGCAACGGTGGGAGACGGCCGTTAACGCCCAGTTCAGCTGAGAGGAAACCACAGGGTGAAGGTGCTGCCTTCGCCTGGATGACTGTTTACGGTGAGACGGCCGTTGTGCGCCTGGGCAATCAACGTCACCATGCTCAGCCCCAGTCCTGTGCCTGGAATCTGGGCCGATTCGGCCTGCTTGCCCCGGTAGAAACGATCGAAAATGCGAGACTGTTCGGCCAGGGCAATGCCCGGCCCGTTGTCTTTAATGGACAGGGTGAGGTACGGGCCATCCTGCTCTTGCTGCACCGCGCCGGCGATGGTCACCTCGCCGCCGGCTGGGGTAAAGGAGATGGCATTGTGGATCAGCTCGTAGACGGCCTGGGAAATGCGCTGCGGATCGCCGATGATAGGCGGCAGTTGGGCAATTTGGGAGGCAAAATGGAGGGTAATCTTTTTTTCGGTGGCCTGGGGCTGGAGGCGCGTCTGTAAACTCTCGCTCAACATTTCCCAATGAATAACTTCGCGGTGCAGCTCTTTTTGTTCGTCTTCCAGGTAAACAATTTCCAGGCTGTTTTGGATGATGCTTTCCAACCGCTCAATTTGCTCATTGAGGGTGGCAAAATAACGGTCGCGGCGGGTGGTTTGGAAGTTGCGCTTCAGCAGCTCCGTGTACAGCTTGATATTGGTCACCGGGGTGCGCAGCTCATGCGAAATATTGGTGATAAAGCGGCGGCGGGACTCTTCCAGCCGTTTGGCCTGGGTAATGTCGCGATGGCTGGAGACGTAGCCGATGAGCTGCCCACGGCCGTCGCGCATGGGGGCAATGAGCACGGCCGCTTCATACACGGTGCCGTCTTTACGCTTGAGCTGAAGCTCGCCTTCCCAAATGGTTTGGTCCACAACAGCGCCTTGCAGCCCGCGCCAAATGGGCTGGGGAATACGGCCGTTCAATATAAAACTCACCGGCTTGCCCAGCGCCTCTTCCTGGCTGTAGCCGCTTAACCGGGTGAACGCCGGGTTGACATAAGCAACTTTGTATGACAAGTCGCTCACAGCAATGGCATCATTGACGCTGCGCAGAATGATGGCGCTGCGCTCTTGCTCCGAACGAACGGCCGCTTCCAGGTCGGTGGCGCGCTGCTGCAGCAGCTGTTCCGCCAGTTTCCGGTCGGTGATGTCCAGCATCGAGGCAATGCTGATACGGGAATTGGGCACCAGGGCCACAGAAACGAAGACATTTTTGATACGGCCGTTGCGATCCACAAAGCGGAACTCGTACTTGTCGGGCACTTCTTCCCCGTTCTGACGCCGCTTGATATGGTACTGCTTCATCGTCTCCACATCTTCTGGGTGCACAAAAGTGGTCCACTTCTTTTTGCCTTCCAGCTCTTGACGGGCATAACCGGCCAGCCGGGCAAACTCGTCATTGGCCAGCGAGATGGTCATATCTTCTTCCAGAATTATTGTCGCCGCACTGTCGGTTTCAAAAATGGTGCGGTAGCGGTCTTCCAACACCTGCCGCGCTTTTTCGGCCAGCTTACGGTCCGTGACGTCGTACAAAATGAGCACGGTGCCTGCCGCGTCCAGCATACTGCTCATGATGACGCCGCTGTGAACCTCCAAATAGCGATACTGCCCGCCGTGCTCGTAGTAAAATTCTAGCGACTGGTTCTGCTCAAAAAATTCTTGACTTAGCTGCGACTGGTCCCAAATTGGGAAAACATCGGTGATTGACTGGCCGATGAGCGCACGTTCTTTCCGGCCCAACATGAGCAGCGCCGCCGGATTAAGTTCAGCGATGCGAAAGTTTTGGTCCAGTACGATAATGCCATCCCGGATGCTGGAAAAAACGGCCGAATACGCCACCGGTGTCAGCTGCAGCAGCCCATAGCGGAACAAACCCATCCCCAGGAAAACCGACGCAATCGGCAAGAAAAAGGTAGGGACATTGAGATATTCCAGGTTTCCTACTCTCAAGATGGAGAGGCTGCCCAGCAGCCACGGCAGCAGCAGCCCGGCCAGGATTAAAATTAGCTGCCGCCGGTAAATTTTGTTTGCTCCAGGGATTTGTACCACCAATATCTGGGTAGCCACAAGCAGCAGAAAGTAGCTGGCAAAAAGGCGAAGCCAATACCAGGGACCGTAGGCAAAATAAAGCACGGCAAAAGGAAGAACATCTGTTACCAGCCGCGGGGTTCCGGCCAATCCGTGCCACGAATTTGTCCAATAAATGATGAGCGAGACCACCGGCTCAATCAGCAGCAGGACTAAAAGCAGCCGGGGATATGATATGCGGAGCCGGGTAAAAGCCAGGGTGGCCAAAAAAACGCTTGGCGCCACAGCGAGGATGCCCAACTGCTTGAGGTTAAACCAAAACAGCTTGCTTTCCAGAGAGGGCGCAACCAGCTCCAGGCCATAAAAAAAGGCCCACAATCCAGCGAAAAACATCGCCGCGGCAAATGGCACTGCAGCCTGCAAATGGCGCCGCCGCCAGGTGTAAAAGGCTAAAAACCAACAAACGGAAATGGAGATATACAGCGCAAACAGATAAGGGGCTAGAGCAAGATTCATGAATGCCTGGTACCTTGTCGGAACAGACCTGACTGGCTCACACAGTCAGGTGGCTAACACTGAAAACGGAAACCTGCTTGATAAGTTAACTGTTTGAAGCAGTTCGGCCGTTTTGTTGGGTTGAGAATGGACTGGTTCTATCGTTTTTTAACGAATTGCTGGTCACCGGATTTAGTTTCAGTATCTGGCAATCTATTTTAACAAAGTTTCTCTGGAAAGTAGAGCGGTTTTTCACGATGCAGGCATGAGGGCTGCTCGCAGCAGGCTTAACGCGTCGGGATTGTCGAGCAGCCAGCGGGCCAGCTCATCGTGCGCCAGGCTGCTGCGCCATTCGCGGTAGGTGCTGCCCGGCAAGTCGCGAAAGAAGAGAATTACCACGGTGGGTGTCACTTCGCCAATGGGGTAAACGTAGTAGGCGGTGTTGAGGATGCCCGGCAGGGAGCCGTTTTTATAGCCGAGGTTGCTGAAGCGTTCCTGGTTGGCGGGGAAGATCATGGGCCATTCCAGGTAGCGGCGGGCCAGGAAGCTGCTTTCCGGGTTGCTGAGGCCGTTTTGGGCAATCCGGGCCATGAGGGCGGCGTACTCACGCGGGGTGCCGTGGGCGTTAAGGTTGTGGCTGAAAAAGCGCTGATCCTGCGAAGACGGCCGTCTCTCATCCTGATGCCACGTTTGTTCAGCCTCACGAAAGTTGGGGTCGCTGGTGTACGCTTCGGCCAGCTGCACCACTTCCGTGCCGTAGCTGGCCGGGTTGTCCAGGTACGCCTGGATAGCGGCCCGATCGCTGCGCCCCTGCCGGGTCTGGTTGCTCATCGCCAGGAACTGGCCCAAAAAGGTGCAGGGAGCGGTTTGCTGGGTAAGGTTGAGGGCAACGGCCGTTTCTTCAATCATCGTTTGCCCCAGCAGTGTGTGTAAATAGTCCATAGACGCGTTGGTGCTGTGACGCATCATCATCCAGGGCACATCCTCCAGCCGCACGCGATCCGGGCTGGGTAGGACCAGCCCAGAGGCTTCCAGTTCGGCTAACGCCCGGTTGTGGGCACCCAGGTCGTAGCCGGGCAGGTAGTAGCTGTTCAGCGTGTCTACGGTGACATAGCTGGTGGGGTCCAGCTGGCCAGCTGCCACCGCTTCCACATAGGCTACCAGGTGGATGATTTTCACCACGGAGGCCAGCGGCATCTGCATGTCGGCGTTGTGATAGATGCCGTTGGTTTCATCGCCCACGCGGTAAGCCACCAGCCCCACGCTGCCGGGGTTTTCCAGCAGGTACTCCCAGGCCGGGCGGGCTGCTTCCGGCACGGCCACGGTGACAGCGGCCAGCACGGCTGGGTCTGGCACCAGGCTGGTGACGGTGGGGGTGGTGTTTTGCGGCAGGTTGGGCAGCAGCTGGCCGCAGGGCGGCAGGTCAGTTTCGGGCAGAAACGGGGTGGCGCTGCTGGCAGGTGTGGGCGGAACGGCCGTTGCCGTTTCCGCGAGAAAAGGCGTGGCAACCGCGGTGTTGGCCAGGGTGGGTGTGGCCGCTGCTTCGTTGATGGCTGGGGCGGCAGCGTTGGCGGGCAGCTGGGCGAGGGTGGTTTCGGCAGATGACGGCCGTTCACAGGCGGCCAGGAGCCCCAGCAGGAGTGTTATCAAGAGAGGGAGCATTGTTCTGTTGGGCCACATAGCGCGGAATTGTAACGTGAACGGCCGTGCCCCCATACAAATTTCGCCCACTTTCTCATGCGATAGTTAGGCCACGTCTTGTGGTCGTGATAAAATGCACAATGACAAACGGAAGTGTTTATCGTAATTCTTTTTGACATCGAAACCATTCATCATAATAGTAAAGGATTCCCCTATGAACCGACGACTTCCTCTCTCATTCACCCTTCTTTTTTTACCACTGCTGTTAGCCGTCAGCCTGATTTTTGTTAGCCAGCTGCACGCGGGGACCACCGATGTGTGCCCTTCAGGCTGTACCTACAGCAGCATCCAAACCGCCATTGACAACAGTCTCGAAGATACCCTCACCATAGCGGCCGGAACCTACCTTGAGAATCTGTACCTTTCGCGTTCGGTCAATTTGGTGGGTGCTGGTCTAGGCCTGACGATTATTGACGGCCAGATAACTGATACTGTGGTGGTGGTTAACGGAACGGTGACTGTGTCTATTTCCGGCGTCACCCTTCGTGATGGAGATGCTGGCAGTGGCAATGGCGGTGGCTTGCATAATGAAGTCGGCGTCGTCACCCTGAGCAATAGCGTGGTGGAAAATAACCTGGCGCGTAACGGCGCGGGCATCAGCAACAGCGGCACCATGACTTTGATCAACGTTACAGTGCGCAGCAACTCAACCAATCCAGCGGGGTGCAGCGATTGCGTAGGCGGCGGCGTTTACAATCGCGGCGTGATGACCATTTTAAACAGCGCCATTCACGACAATACGGCCGCTTCTGGCGGCGGTATCGATAATAATCTTCTGGCTAATGTTCCTGGTAATTTAACGGCCGTCAATACCACCGTCTACAACAACACGGCCACCAGTATCAGTTCGCAAGGCGGCGGCATCAGAAACGTTGGGGTGATGACCTTAACCGGCAGCCAGGTGCGCCAAAATACGGCATCTATCGGGGCGGGCTTCTACAACCAGGGTACCCTGACGGTAAACAGCAGCAGCGTCCACAATAACGTGGCCAGTGGGCGCGGCGGTGGCCTGCACAATGAGTTTACACTGGCGATTAACACTAGCAATATTTACAGCAACCAGGCCGGGTCTGGCGGTGGCGGCGGTATCAGTACGGAGTCGGGAACAGTGACGTTGGATCAATCGGCCGTTTACAACAACGTGGCGGCAGGCTCCGGTGGGGGCATTGTCAACAACGTCGATCCCGTCACCGGCGTCAACAGTTTCACCATTACCAACAGCACCATCAGCGGCAACAGCACCGCCGGGCAGGGTGGCGGTTTGCGCAGTGCAGGCAGCGCAGTGACCGACCTCACCAACGTCACATTCAGTAACAACACGTCTACGGTGGTCAATGGCCAGTCGATTTCCATCCTGGCAGGCGCGGTGACTGCCAAAAATACGATTATTGCCATCAGCGGGTCGGGCACCAACTGCAGCGGCGCAATAACTTCCCAAGGGCGCAACATTGTGAGCGACAACACCTGCCAGCTGGCTGGTACGGGGGATTTAAAGAACACCAACCCGCGCTTGGGCGTTTTGCAAAACAACGGCGGCCCTACGTTGACTCACGCGCTGCTGCTTGGCTCACCAGCGATTGACAGCGGCAGCAGCTGCCCATCGGTAGATCAGCGGGGGGTGGCACGGCCGTTTGGCTCAGCCTGCGATCGGGGCGCCTACGAATATAACCAGGTGGTGCAGAACGTCTACCTGCCGTTTGTGGTACGGCCGTAGGTAGAGACGTTGCAGTGCAACGTCTCCACGCATTGCAACGCCTTCACGCGGTGTTTCAAGAAAGTTTGCCGCGATGAATTTGCTGCGGTTGGGTGCTTGTGTCCTGGGTCAGGCGGGAGACCAGGCTGCGCCAGCGGGCCGTGCGGAGCAGCTTGCGGACGGGTTCTTCCTCGGGTTGGTAAGTGGGGCGAATGGCCACGATCTGCGCCAGCAGCTTTTCAGCGTCGGGCCAATGCTGGGCGCTTATGGCTTCCATGGCCTGTTCGTAGAGCGCGTTGAGGTGCCCCTCTTCGGCACACCGGTCAGCGGCGCACTGCCACCGGGCACGGCCGTTTTCATCGTAATACAGCGTGCACAAATATTTGTACTTGGCGGCCGCTTCAAACCATTTACCTTCGGCTTCTAAGCGCCCGGCGCTTTCTTCTTCGTGTTGGCGCAGGCGGAGGAACTCAGCCACGTTTTCAATGCGGCCCAGGTGGCCAATCTCGCGATAGGCGTCCATGGCCTGCTGCACATGCCCCTGCCGCAGCTGCTGATCGGCCTGCAGCACCACTTCTTTACGCGCCATCTCCAGCAAGCCAGCGGCGGAACGGCCGTTGTTGCGGAAGTACGGATCAACCACCACCACCTGTGTGAAGGCGTTGTAGGCCGTGCGCCACTGCTGATTTTCCAGGGCCTGAACGCCAATCTGGAAGTAAGGCCATTGGTTACAAGTTAAGGGTTTGAGGCAATTGTCAAGGGCCATGATTCAAACACAGATGCCTCGTTTTTTCGCTTTCGTTTCACAACACCCAAGTCGATACAGCGGTCTGCCAAATACTCTGGCAGAGAGCGGTCATCGCCTCGCTCAATGGCTTTGATGTAATAGTAAATTGAGCGGAATACCATCTCAACTGAGATACGCTCAAACGGCAACTTTAACAATCCGGCGACCTCGTCACAGAGGTCAATTAACACGGTATAGACAATCCAGGTAGACCAGAGTTGCAGTTCAACCGCGTTCTGAGAACCACACCAGAAGTAGGCCAAACCAAGCAACCGCTTGATGCTGGCATAGGCGCGTTCAATCGTCCAGCGACGATAGTAGAGGGCGACCAGGTAACGAGCCGGTAGCTGCTCCGGGTCGAGTTCGTTGGTCAGGAAGCGCCGCCAGGTATTGCCATACAACACTTCAACCAGACGTACCTGCTGGCGCTCATCCCCCGTGCCTATCCAGACAATGGTGTCGCGCAAGACGGGGGTTTTGACCAAAACTTGGGCTACTTCATATTTCAAATTGCGTTTGGCTCGCGTAATAAAGGTGACGCCCTTCTCAGTCAACTGGCCAAAGCGGGTGAAGTTGGTATAGCCCAAGTCAAACAGGAGCAAGCTGCCGGTCTGGATGTGCGCGAGAATCGCTTCCCAAACGCTCTGGTCGTGGCTAGACGCCTTTGTGTCAAACCAGATTTTATCTGGGAGTTGTGAACCCAGGTGGAGTAAAGCGGTCATTTTGCCCGCCAGGGGATGGCTTGCCCGGTCACGTAGTAGTCCCACTTTACGGATGAGCGCATCGAGGGTGGACCCATCGGCAATCAAGCAAGCACTGAACCGTGCTTGGGCCCAAGCAATTTCTGGTGGTAACGGTCGTTTGCGCTCTTGCCAACGCTGCTGCATCAAGGGCAACAAGAGGTTGAGAACGTTGAGAAACAAGATAGCTGGCAGGGTGTTGAATCGGTCCGAAAGCGCTTGTTGCGACACCTTTTGGGGCGCTTCCCAGAGCACCGCTTCGTCACGAATCAGCCGAGCCAGTTCATTCACAGCCGCGATTTGTCGCCAAACGGCGCTCAGCAACAAGGCCATCATGACTGGCAGAGTGAGGGTGCGTTCGCGCAAACCCATCTGCCGGAACAGCTCACATTGTGACAAGGTGAGCGGTCGGACCAGGCTGTAAAACAGAGCTTCTACTTCATCGGTTAAATTGTCAACGAGCGGTCGTTTTTTGTCTATCAACTTGAATAGCCCGTGTATGCCGGACGGTACTTTTAGATTTATTGTCTGCTTTTTTCATGCGTGAATTGTAGCCCATTGCTGGCTTGACAACTCACAAAATAGCTTAACTTGTAACTGATGAAGTAAGGCATTAATTCCGCCTCCCAACAACTCTTCTTTTTGATCTGCCAGTTAGTTTCTTTGTCATGGCTGGGGAATTCGGCCAGCAGCTGATCGAAAATCCAGGCCGCAGCCTGATACTCGCCGCAGCTGGCGAGCCGTTCGGCCCGGGCTTCACGCTCCTGGATAGTGAGCAAGATATGCACTTCTTTAACGTGCTCAAAGTCATCAGCGTTTTTGTAGGCGACCAGAGCGGTTTCTAAATCGCCGAGTTTCCAGACAATTTCGGCTTTTCTTTCGTGATGGGCTTTCTGGCGCAGGTAGCTGGCTTGCAGGCCATCTTGTTCGTAGTGGGAGTTGTACGATTCAATTTGGAGGAAAATTTCTTCGGCTTGCCGCCAGCGGTGGTTGATGAGGTATGTACAGCCCTGGTTGAACAGGGTGCAGAGGTGGTTTGGGGTAACGGCCGTATGCCTGTTCTCTTCTGCAGTGGTGGGTTCAAAATGGGTGTCGTTCATGATGCTGTGTTGCCCAATTGTTTAGGGGTGCTGCCCCGTGTGATGCTGCCTTAAAAGTGTGCGGCGTTGGCCAATGGCTGGCCGGCCAGGATGCTGTTTAATTACTCGCGGCGGGCGCTTTCTAACTGCGACGCTTCTGTAAAAATGTAAGATGAGGCCCTTTCTGAGTATAACTGGCCCGTGCCGACTTTTCTTTCCAGCCACAGAATAGGGGAAATTTCTTAAGTCGTGTCTTACACTTTAGTGCATGAAGTTTGGCGTGAAATGGGATATGTGAAACGAGATACCTCTGGTCACGCTTCACGTTTCATGCATCGCGGGTGAGGGTATGGAACAGGGTCGGTTGGTTGGTCAGGGTGGCGTTGGTGGCCATTTGACAGTGGTGGGGGTGGCAGTTGGTCGGTTCCTGGCCGGGAGTGAACCAGCTCAAGTTGGTCGCACCAGACGGCCCCTGGTTGGTGTCGCTGGCCAGGAAGACCAGGCTGAGTTGGTTGCCCTGGGGCCCGATGTAGACGTCGCTGAGCTGCTGCGGCTGCAAGGTGTGGCCAGTTTGCTGGTGGGCGAGCTGAACGGCCGTTTCCCACGGCGCCTGCAGCTCTGAAACCAGACCACCCGGCAGCTGCCAGGGTGCATTTTCGTGCGGGCGGTGCCACAGATATTCCCCGGCTTTGTTGGCGTAGATCAGGTAAGTGGCTACTTCCCAGATGGGCGGCGCCTGGTAAGGGGGTAGTCGATTGAACTTGCGCTTTACGTCGAGCCAGCGATAAACGATGTGGCGCAGCACAAAGCGGGCGGCTTTGTTGAAGGTAGATAGGCGGTGTTGGAAGAAAAGCGGCCGTTCCCCCGCGTGGGTTAAGCCTTTCTCCAAGCGCTCCCGGTGAAAGCTGCTGATGCGCCGTGGCAGCGGGTTGGTCCGGTAAAATCCCACGCTGGGGGATTCATCCGAAGTGGTGATTTCGCCGCCGCGCAGCAGGCAGCGGAAGGTGAAGCTGAGAAAACCCTGGGGTGGCAACGGCAGGTAGGTGAGGGCCACCAGGCGCACGGGCAGCACAACCAGCCCCGTTTCTTCGCGCACTTCGCGAGCAGCGCCGTCGGGCGGCAGTTCACCGGCATCCAGCGCCCCACCAGGCGGAGCAAAGGTGCGCGTATCGTTGCGCTTGATCAGCAGCACGTTGCCATGCTGGTCCACGACGATGCCATTGGTACCTATATTCATTTCTAAACATCCACAGATTTCACAGATTGCACAGATGATTCTTAGCCGCTTTCTTGGCGTAAAGATTTTTTGAACAGTCAAGGTCGTTTCCACCCATCTGGTTTTTCATTATATCGTGTTACCTCCTGTTTGACTGGCTGGCTCAGGGTTGATAAATGCGGTTTTCCTGCTTGCGGAAGACAACGCCATTTGACGTATCGCAGGCGTCGGCGACACGTTCGCGGTGCTGGGGCGGGGTGTTGGCCGGTTCTTCACCAGGCCGAAACCAGGCAAAGGCCGCCGCTTCCGGCCCCGTGGTGAGCTGTCCACCCACGATCTCGGCGGTGAAAGTGAAGGTGATGTTGGCCTCGTTGGTGTAGCTGTTGATGCTGGAAAGTTCCCCCAAACGCACCTGGCAGCCCGTTTCTTCCCGGGTTTCGCGCACGGCCGTTTCCCAGGGTGGTTCCTCGTTTTCGCCGCCGCCACCCGGCAGGTTCCACAGGTCGCGGTCGGTGCGTTTGACCCACAACACCGCGCCTGCCTCATTGCGTATGACGGTAAACGCGCCGGTGCGCCAGGGCTGGGGAATGGGCCAGGGCGGATGGCCACGCCGCCGCTGTTTCCATTGGAGGTAGGGATGGATAATGTTGCCCAAAACACGTTTGCCCGTTTTGAGCAGCAGCGTCATGGGTTGGATGGTCCAAAACGGCCGTTGGTTCCCGTGGGCCAACGTGCGGCGAATTTGCTGGCGATGCATCGGTAGCATGCGCAGGGGCAGGCGGTTGGTGGCCCAAAAACCAACGCGGGGCGTTTCGGCTGAGGGTTGGATGGTGCCGCCCAGCAGCTCGCAGCGCACAAAAAAGGTGAGGTAGGCGTTGGGTTCGTTGGGCCAATGGTAAACGCCGAGCAGGTGAGACGGCCGTACCCTTAGTCCGGTTTCCTCAAACGTTTCGCGAACGGCCGCTTCCGTGGGCAACTCGCCCGCTTCCAGACCGCCGCCTGGCACGTCAAAGGTATGAATGTCGTGCCGCTCGATCAGCAGAAGCTCGCCGGCTTCATTGGTAACGATGCTGCTGGCTGTGATACGCATAATCTCTTGTACAGACGTTGCATTGCAACGTCTCTACTGCACCATTTCGGTGGCGATTTTGTTGTGTTTTTCCAGGTGCGGCTCCAGCTCTATCGTGGTGAGACGGCCTTGATCCACCACGATTTTGCCGTTGATCACCGAGTAATCGACTGTGGGCGGCTGGCACAGCATGATGGCCGCTACCGGATCGTGCCATGCGCCCGCAAGCGCCACCTGGTTCAGGTTGAGGGCGATGAAGTCGGCGCTCATGCCCGGCGCCAGGTAGCCAATGTCGTCACGCCCCAAAACGGCCGCACCGCCCCGCGTGCCCAGTTCCAGCGCCTGCCGCGCCGACATGGCATCGGGACGGCCGCCAAAGCCGCCACGCCCACCCGGCTGTTCGCTCAGGTAGCGATGTGGGGCGACGCGCTGCAGCAGCATCGCCTGCCGCGCTTCGTTGAGCAGGTGGCCGCCGTCATTGGAGGCGGAGCCATCGACCCCCAGCCCCACCGGCACCCCGGCGGCCCACCAGGCCAGCACCGGGGCAATGCCGCTGGCTAGCCGCATGTTGCTGCACGGGCAGTGGGCCACGCCGGTGCCCGTCTGGCCAAACAGCTCAATTTCTGGCTGGCTCATGTGCACGCAGTGGGCGTGCCACACGTCGTCGCCCGTCCAGCCGAGGGACTCCACATAAGGCACCGGGCGCTGGCCAAAGGTTTGCAGGCAAAATTCCTCCTCCTCCAGCGTTTCGGCCAGGTGGGTGTGCAGCCGCACGCCATAAGCGCGGGCCAAGCTGGCCGATTCGCGCATCAGGTCTGGGGTGACGGAGAAGGGGGAACAGGGGGCCAGCACCACGCGCATCATGGCGTGGCGGCTGGCGTCGTGGTAGGTCTCGATGAGGCGCTGGCTGTCTTTGAGGATAAACGCCTCGTCTTCGGTAACCCGGTCGGGCGGCAGGCCACCCTGGCTTTCGCCCAGCGACATAGAGCCGCGGGCGGCATGGAAGCGCACGCCAATCTCCTGCGCGGCGCGAATCTGGCTGTCCAGGGTGCAGTCGTTGGGGAAGATGTAGAGGTGGTCGCTGCTGGTGGTGCAGCCAGAGAGGGCCAGTTCGGCCAGCCCGGTGATGGTGCTGACGTAAATCGCTTCATCGGTGAGGTTGGCCCAGATGGGGTAGAGCGTGGTGAGCCAGTCAAACAGGTTGCTGTCCTGGGCCAGCACGCGGGTGAGGCTCTGGTACAAATGGTGGTGGGTGTTGACCAGACCGGGCAGGACCACGTGACCGCTTAAGTCGAGGACGGTATCGGCCGTTTCTGGCAGTTCGCTGCTGTGCCCAACCTGTTCAATGACGTTGTCCCGTACAAACAGCCCGCCATTGACAATTTCGCGCCGCTCGTCGTCCATGGTGACGAGAACGGCCGTGTTCTTCACCAATAATGTACCCATCTGAACCTCCCAAACTTTTGTGATGATGGTAAGTGATAGGGGAAATCGCTCCCTGGGAGGAATTGTAATGCAAAATGGGGTTTAATTCTAAATCTTACCCCCACCCTAACCCTCCCCCTGGCAGGGTTAGGGTGGGAGTGGGGGTGGGAAAATCAGGAGACGGTCGTTTCTTCGATCACAAACACATCTTTCTCCAGCAGTTCGTACACGCCACCAGCGACCGCGCCAAAGAGGATGTGCAGCAGCGAAAATGGCCAGGCGCGGGCGGGGTAAAACCAGGCAAAAAATGTGGTAAAGGTAAAAAAGTTGATGAGGAAGAGGCACAGGCCAAACAGCGCTCCGCCCAAAATGCTGATCAGCAAACGCCAGCGGTGCACGATGAAGGCCAGCACCAGGGTGTAGATAATGGAGAGGGCAAAGTGGAGGAGAACGGCCGTTACCATCACCCCGGCATCAAACGTTGTCGGCGGGGGCAGCACGTCTCGCCCCAACACAATGGCGCCTATGAAGCGAAAAATCGTCCACGGCGTACCGCCCGTCGCCAGCGGGTAGGCGATGAGCAAAACCAGCAAAAACACGGCCCCGGCAATAATTCCGGCGTAAACGGCCGCTGCCCAATCCACCAGGTGCCTCACTTGAACACGAAATCGTCCCATTGTGCCCTCCTCTATTTATTGGTCTAACCCGGCAGGAACGCCATTGGGATAAAATTCTTCAATCGCTTCCTCAATCCGGGCAATGCGGTTGTCTGGATTCGGGTGCGTGCTGAAGAACTCTGGCGGGGCGTTGCCCTCTGAGGCCGCTGCCAAAATTTGCATCACCTGGATCATGGCGCGCGGATCATACCCGGCCTCCGCCATAAACTGCACGCCCAGACGGTCCGATTGCAGCTCGTCGTCGCGGCCAAACTTCATGTTGACCAGCTGGCCAATGAGCAAGGCTACCTGGGCCGATTGGCTGCTGTTGGGGTTATCGGGATCGTAAGTGGCGATAACGGCCGCACCGGTCAATCCCTCTGTCAGACGCTGTTTGGCGATTTGCTGTGAGGAATGGCGAGCAATGACATGGGCAATCTCGTGGGCCATCACTCCGGCCAGTTGGCCTTCGGTTTCTAGCTGGTCGTATAAAGCGGCCGTAATAAACAGCTGACCGCCCGGCAGAGCTAAGGCGTTGATCGTCTGGTCATCGGCCAGCAAATGGCATTCAAACGGCCAGTCGGTCTCACCCGCCTCGCTCTCCGTCAGAACGCGGTTACACACCTTATCCACCAGCGCCTGCGCCTGCTGATCGCCATCCAGGCCACCAAACTGCTGGGCCATTTCTGGCGCAGCCTGCAAACCCAGGGCGATCTCCTGGTCTGGACTGATGCCCACGTACTGCGTTTCGTCGGTTACAGGGTTGTAGCTGCGCGAACTGCAATAGGAGAGCAGCGAAATGCCAGCGATGACCAGCGCTACCAAAATGCGGCCTGCGTTAAAGCTGCGACCGCCTGAACTGCGGCTCCCTCTGCTCCGGAATACCATGTCAATGTCCTTATTGTGTAAATAGGTTTAGCCAAGCAAAGTGATTCATGCTTACTATAAGTTTTCCCCAGGCGCAGTTTGATAGACAGCGACACAGGAGAAGATACAAAAACGGATACATTCTGGTGGGAAACGGCCGTTTTTTCCAAATTTCTTGCCTCGTCGTCCGGCGGGTCTACGAACAAGTTGTCATTAAATTTCACGCCAAGTCGCAAAGACGCAAATTTTTCCCCTTTACCCTTTGCGTCTTTGCGTGAGTAAATTGCTTTGCCTGACAAGTTGTTCGTGCACCCTCATCCGGCTGAGGTGGTTGGCAAAGACCCGACCAGTGGTATAATAATTCGCTTGCTGGGGATGTGGCGGAATTGGCAGACGCGCATGACTTAGAATCATGTGCCGCAAGGCGTGTGGGTTCAAGTCCCTCCATCCCCACTTTTTAAGAGACCAAGAGCGTTGCTGCCCCGGCAACGCTTTAATTAATCAGATTAAACCACTGCCTCTGGCAGTGGAAAAAGTAATGGTTCCACCAGTGTATTGATTGTGACGAGTAGTATCTATCTACCTAGAAGGTGCGAAACTAATAGGAGATAGACAATGACTACTCGTCAATTCAAGAAGTTAGCCCACTCGTTGTATGAGTGCAAGTATCACATCGTATTCTGTCCAAAGTATCGGTACAAAATCCTGCAGAAGGAAGTGGCAACGTATCTCAAAGAGCAGATCTACCAACTGTGCAGTCAAAAAGATGGCGTCGAAGTATTGGAAGTGAACATTCAAGAAGACCATATCCATCTAGTGGTGTCCCTGCCACCCAAGTATGCGGTATCGGAATTCATGGGATTCCTGAAAGGTAAACTGGCCCTGCGAACCTTTGACCGATTTGCGCAATTGCGGAAACGGTACTGGGGACAACACCTTTGGTCACGAGGGTATTGTGTCAGTACCATTGGTTTGGATGAGGAACGCATCCGCAAGTATGTAAGGTGGCAACACAAGAAAGAGAGCGACGCGGAAGCCACACAAGGTAAGTTGTTTGACTAGGTAAGCACCATCGCACCTTCTAGGTGCATTATTTCAAGCCACCACCTTTGGTGGTGGTAATTGACTTTTTTGAGAGGTAGCTCGTGACGTTAAAGATCCAAACAGAACAAGATGACAAACGACAGCTTTTGATGACCATCGAGGTCCCTGAAGAACGTGTCGAAAAACAGATGCGGGAGACGGCCCGTAAGCTGGCCAGAGATATCAACATCCCCGGTTTCCGCAAGGGCAAGGTGCCTTACCCGGTGCTGCTCAAGCGGGTTGGCCGCGACGCTCTGCGCACCGAAGCGGTGGAAGACATGCTGCAAGCTGTGTTTACCGAGGCGATTGATGAAATCGATCCAGAAATGTACGCCCCGGCCAATTTTGACGATATGGAGATTGAGCCGCTGGTGCTCAAATTTACCATTCCGCTGACGCCAGAAGTGACCTTGGGTAACTATCGCGAACTGCGCAAAGAAATTGAGCCGGTGGAAGTTGCCCCCGAAGCAGTGGATGAAGCTTTGGAGCGCATTCGAACCCAGCACCAGACGTTGGAAGATGTTGAGCGCCCCGTTGAACAGGGCGACATGGTCACCTTAAGCGGTAAGGGTGAACTGCTGCCCAGCGATGAAGCGGAAGCCCAGGAAGAAACGGAAGAACCGGCCGAAGAAGGCGAAACGGCCGAATCCGAAACCGCTGCCGAAGACAACATCATCTTCAATTCCGAGAACGTTGATCTGATCATGGATGCCAAGCAGCTCTTCTGGGGCCAGGCGTTTGTGGACAACGTCGTGGGTATGGCGGCTGGTGACGAAAAAACGTTCACCGTCACCTTCCCCGAGGATTTTGAGGAGGAAGAGCTGGCCGGACGTGAAGCAACCTTCACCATCAATGTGCTCAACGTGCGCAACCGCAATCTGCCCCCACTGGATGATGAACTGGCCAAGCTGGAAGGCACTTTTGAAACTGTGGACGAGCTGCGTGATTCCATCCAGAAAGAGCTGCAAAACAACGCCGAGAGTGAGGCCAAAAACGCCCTGATCGAAGGCATGATTGATGATTTGCTCCAAGACGCCACGCTTGTTTATCCGCCAGCGGCCGTTGAGACCGAAGTTGACGGCATGGTGCAGAACTTCAAAAACCAGGTGACCCGCGCTGGCTGGTCCTGGGAAGATTTTTTGCAGCTGCAAAGCACCGCTGAAGAACAGCTGCGCGAAAACTTCCGCGAGGGCGCCGAAGAGCAGTTGAAGCGCCAGCTGGTGCTGCGCCAGTTCATTTTTGATGAGAAGCTGCGCATCACCGACGAGGATATTGAGGCGGCTATCGACGAGCGTGTGGCCCAGTTTAGCGACAACGAAGCGCTGCGGAAAGGCATGCGTGACTACTACCTTCAGGGTCAGGGCTTCGAAATGCTCAGCAGTGAAGTGCTGATGAACAAAGCCTACGAGCGCATCGAGGCGGTTCTAACGGGCAACGCCCCCGACCTGGCCCAGCTGGAAGCGGAAGCGAAATCTGCCGAAGAAGCTGAGGAGGCAGAAACGGTAGAAGATGGGGAAGAAACGGCCGTTGCCGAAGCCACCCCAGACACAGAAGCCGAAGTCGAGGAAACGGCCGTTGCCGAAGCCACCCCCGAGGCAGAGAGTGAAGAAACGGCTGAGGCCGACGACGCCAAAGAAGGTGAGGCAGAATAACGCAAATCTAACGCACCTTGGTTAAACTGCCGCCATTGCTTATTGTTTCGTTAGGGGCAGTGGTTTTGCTGAGCGTTTGCTGACATTGATTGCGCTTCCCTCACTTTGGCGTGAAACAGAATGTCTGGCGTTTCGCTAAACAAGGTATGTCGGATATGGACATTGTGGCGAAATACTAAAACAAGTTGCCATTTGCAACTAGCGACATTTTTAGGAGACAACTAACTCATGATGAACTTGCCAACATCGCTTGTCCCCATGGTTTTGGAAACCGACGGCCGTGGTGAACGCGCTTATGACATTTTTTCGCTTCTGTTGAAGAATCGCATCGTCATGCTGGGCACACCCATTAATGACCAGATTGCGAACCTGATTGTAGCCCAGCTACTTTACCTGGCGCGTGAGGACTCTACCAAACCCATCAGCATGTACATCAACAGCCCCGGCGGGCAGGTGTACTCTGGTCTGGCCATTTACGATACCATGCAGCAAATTGAGTGCCCGATTTCCACAGTGGCCGTGGGGTTTACGGCCAGCTTCGGCACGGTTTTGCTGACGGCCGGCACCAAAGGGATGCGTTATGCACTGCCCAATGCTACCATCCATATGCACCAACCGCTGGGTGGTGCTCAGGGTCAGGCGTCTGATATCGAAATTCAGGCCCGCGAAATTTTGCGTCTGCGCACCTCGTTGAACGGCATCCTGGCCAGGCACACCGGCCAGCCCATCGAGCGCATTGAAGTGGATACCGACCGGGATATCTACATGAATGCGGAGCAGGCCGTTGATTATGGCCTGGTGGATAAGGTCCTGACTGGCCAATAACCAGCTGGTTTGTAATTGAATCGTTTAGCTACGGCCGTTCCCCAGGGAACGGCCGTTTTTTGTCCGCGCTGACCGTTTCCCCAACCCTCCGTACTTGCTATTGTTTTCTACACTCCTTATAATCCCCATGTTCTGTAGGTGCAATTGATGTAATTATGTTATGTAATAAATACTGACGGCTGGAATTTGCTGATGTTTCCAAACTTCACCGTCCACCCTTCACAGGTTGACCAAGGACGCCATGGCAGGTTCTCCAAATAAACGTTTTTCTCGTGCAGCAATGATTTTGATGAGCTTCGCCATTGTACTCATTGCCGCACTTGCCTTCTTACGGCTGACTCACCTCACCAACTCCCTTCAAGCACAAACGCTACCGGAGCTCCGGTTAAGCACCAGCAACTTAACCGTGGCCGAAAACGCAGGCACTGCCACGCTGAATGTGACGGTGAATACCTCGCCTTCGGAAGTGATTACGGTAAGTTATGCCACGGCCAACGGTACGGCCGTTGCTGGCTCCGACTATGTGCAGGCCAGCGGCATCATTACCTTTGGCGTCAACGACACAACCCCCAAGCAGATCAGCATTACCATTCTGGATGATACGGCCGCTGAAGGCACCCAGTCCTTTTTGCTGCAGATTTTTAATCCCATAAGCGCCACGTTGGGCACGCCCAGTGTGGCCTCGATCAACATTACCGATAACGATTCCGGCGCGACGGCTACCCCACAAATCTTTGCCGATGCCCAGGAGCCAAACAACAGCTTTAACGAGGCCGCCGAAACGGCCGCAGATGCCGCCGACCTCTGTAACTTAACCTTTTATCCGCCTGGCGATCAGGATTACTTCCGCTGGTGGGGCAAAGCGGGCATCACCTACATCGTGACCACCTCTGACCTGGCCGCTGGGCTGGATACCGTGCTGGACGTTTACAACACCAACCAATCGCTCATTGCCACCAATGACGATGTCTCGACGGGTATTTTCCGCTCCGAGGTGCGCTTTACGGCCGGGTCCGATGGCTACTACTACGCCCGCGTAACCAATAAAACGCCGATAGATCCGGTTAATAAGCGGTACTGCTTTGCTGTCGATTCCTCCGTGCAGCCAACCAGCACCCCCCCGCCTGGCTTCCCCCCCGCGGCCGATGACTGCGAGTTTAACAGCAACATTGAAAACGCCTGCCTGTTTGTGGCCGGTGAAACCAAGCCAAATCTGAATTTTGTGCCTTCGCTGGGCAGTTCCCAAGACACCGACGTATTCAAAATGTGGGTGAAGCCTGGCATTTTCTACACCTGTGAGACGGTCATCCCGGCCGGGTCGGCGGCCGATACCAATATGATATTCTGGGACAACAACGGCAATCCGTTTAACCCCTGGTTGGGCAATGACGATAAAGTTCCTGGTGGCCTGGATTTTGGCAGCCAGGTGAGTTATCTCGCTACTTACACCGGCTGGCTGTTTATTGTCGTCGGTCCGGTGAATGTGCCGCCGCTGGAGGAAGCGCCGCAGCATCAGTACGGCCTCACCTGCCTGGGGCTGGAATCCACGCCTACGCCGACCCCGTCGCCCACATCGGCGTTTACCGGGGGTGGTGGCGGTGGGACTGGTACCTTCCCGACCATCACGCCGCAGCCAACGGCCGCCTTCCCCACACCGTTCCCCACACCCACGCCCATCGATCTATCGGCATTTTTTACGCCAACGCCAGCACCACCGCCCGTAGTGCAGTTCCAGCCGCTGCCAACCTCCACCCCAGCTGGTGGGGGAACCCAGGCAGCCAATATTAACGTAACGCTGTATTACGACAGCAACAACAACTTCTTGCCTGAGCTGACGGAAGGCATTGTGAATGCGGCCGTTTCGCTCTACGACAACGGCACGGGTGAACTCATCTCGTTTGGCCATACCAACGAAACCGGCGTGGTGCGCTTTACCGGCGTCAATGCGGCCGGAGCGGTGCGCGTGGTGGTGCCCTTCCTGAACTACAGCCAGGTGGTGCTGGGCAGCAATGCTGACATTTTAGTGCGCGTTGCGCCGCAGCCACTGCCCATCGGCATTCCCTAAAAAGGTCCTTTTATGACAAACGATCCGCAAAATATTCCGCCAGAAACCAGTTCCCGCGCCGCGTGGCGAGATTCGCTGTCGAATCCGGCCGTGCTGGTGGCCGGGGGTATTGCCCTGGTGGCCCTGCTGGCGGTGATTGTTTTGTCGGTGATTTTGATTCGCAGCGGGCGAGAGGATGAAGTGGATACGGCCGTTTCCGGCACCCCCACACCCTTTGGCAGCGAAGACGGCGGCCTGGCTGGTGAACCGCTGGTGGTGGGCATGAGCGATTCCGACACCATCTCCGTGACGCTGGATTCGCCAACGACCCTCAGCTTGCCGGGCCAGCAGTTTAACGTGCAAACCCAGGTGATTGGCGCGGACGGCACCTGGACGCCCGCAGTGGATGAGGCGGGTACGGCCGTTTGGGTCTACGGCACCATCGTCAACTACGTGGTAGGCCTGCCCGATTTGGATGAGAACCGCGCCTTGCTGGAAGGGTTATCCCCCGGCGACGAGATCATGCTGGCCACCCGTGGCGGCACACGCTACACCTTCTCGTTCAACAGCCGCAGCACCGTGCCGGTGACCGACCGCAACGTGTTTGCCCAAAATACGCCGGGCATCACCCTGGTGCTGCTGGGCTCTGAAGGCACGGAGCGACTGGTGGTGAACGGCCGTTACGTCGTCTCCGAAGCCGACAACCAGACGGGCAACGTGGTGGGCCTGGGCGAAGCAGCGCAGCTGGAAAACATCCAGCTGACCGTTAACAGCACCACCTACATCGCCGACCGGGCCGAAATTCCGCCCGGCTTTGCCCTGTTTGTCGTCGATTACCAGATTCAAAACGTGGGTATGACGGCGATTGACAGCGGCAATTTGCAGTTAAGCCTGGTTGACAGTCTGGGCAACCAGTACGTCCTTAATCCATTGGCCACGCAGCTGGGCAACTTCCCGCCGCTAAGCGGCTTTTTAAACGCCAACCAGGTTGTCCAGGCTAGCGCTGGCTACCAGATTCCGTTGGGGCTGGTAAGTGACACCTTGAGCTGGGTGGTGACCAACACGCGGTCTGGGGCACAGGTTTACGTTTCACTGCCGTTCACTGGTGGCGCTTCAGCAGCGGCTGGCTCCTCAATTACCCTGGCGCGGGTGGACATATCGACAGATTTGATGAGTCTGAACCTGGGCGGGCAGGCCACCAATTTGGGGACGCAGCCAATTGTGATTACCGAGTCGGATGTGGCTTTACAAACGGAGGACGGCTCTATCTACCTGCTGCTGTCCACCAATCCACCGTTTCCCTGGACGGTGCCGCCCGGGCAGACGCTGCAATTTTTCCTCACCTACCAACGGCCGCCGACGGACACGGCCGTTTTCCGCGTACTCAATCAGGGGTTCCAGCTAACCAATCTGCGCTAAGTTTCGTTTGGTGATTCTGGCAACGCGTAAAACGTGATGTTCACGTTTCACGCCGCACCCCACGAAATCCTTGACATCCAGCCTGGTTCAGTGCTGCCCGTTCCCGTTGACGATGAACTCCATCGACGATTTTGACCGCGTGCCTCGGCTGGTGTAATAGAGCCCCAGGCCGATGACAATGGTTAGCACGGCCAGCGCCAATCCGCCAAGCTGGAGTGGGCCGACAAACGGCCGTTCAAATTGCGGCTGCACATGGGTGCCAATGCGAATCAGGTCAGACAGGCCGGTGACGTAGGCAAACACCAGGCCGGTGGCCGCCAGCCGTACGCCAATGTCGGCCTGGAGGGAGCGTGGTGTTTCTTGCCGTTGGGCATTGAGGTATAAAAACAGTGAAAGCGTCAGGGCAGTGAGGCCCACCAGCAGTTGGAGCATCTGCACCACGCCGAAACCCGGCGTAATGTCCAGGCCAATAAACTCGGCCGCCAGCGATAAGACGATTAGGACGAGGCCAGTGACAAACAGGGTCAGTGTGACAGTGCGCCTCACTTTGGCGGCCCTGTCGTTCTTTCCATTACTCATTGTTATCTCCATCTTCCCAAATGCAGATTGTGCATAAACAGAAAACGCCACGTAAGGCACGCGGCGTTTCTTCTCGTTTCCTCTGGTCGGGGCAGCGGGATTCGAACCCACGACCTCTTCAACCCCATTGAAGCGCGCTACCAAGCTGCGCCATGCCCCGACGGCCCCGGCATTATAGCAAAACGGCAGGGGGCAAGCAAATGAATATTCGCCATCATCTGTTTGCACGCCCTGGGGCTTGCCAATACACTTTTGCCGGGAATGGATCAAAAAATATGCCAGGGTAAACGTCTAATTATTTGATAGGGAGCTGACGGATTGGCAAAAAGGAAGATGAAATGAGAACGGTTTTTGTTGTGTGTTTGGTGCTGTTGTTGGCGGCAGCTTGTGGGGCAGAAACGCCTGAGGAGGATACGGCCGTTACCCCCCTCTCTGAACGGGACATGACGGTGAGTGCCCTCACCACCGCCATTGCCGCCAGTGCGGAACCGCCCTTTGATCCGACGGCGCTGCGGGGAAATTTGGAGACGGCCGTTGCCCTCTGGAATGATCAGGCAGTAGCCAGTTACCAGGTGACCATCAACCACCGTCAGCCCACCTGGGACACCCAGTACATCACCATCACCGTGGAGGACGGTGCAGTGACAGACACCAGCCAAACCTGTTACCCGGCGCAAAACTGCGTCTTGCGTGATGTCGATCCGCAAACCTTGACCATTGAGGCGCTGTTTCAAACGGCCGAATTTGTCCTGGGCCTGAACGATCCGGAAACCGAAATGACCTTTAACAAGACCTACGGCTACCCCAACGCCGTCATCTACGAAGATGCCAGCTGGGTGGTCAACGATTTTAAACCGCTCGAAAATGAATGACCCTGTAGTTTACAATCATGTAATTACCCTCACCGCAGCCCTCTCCCTATCAGGGAGCGGGAGCCAGTTTCCTCCCCCTCGCAGGGGAAGGGTTAGGGTGGGGGTTAAATAGACGACGGAGCAACCATGTGGCCCGATTAATTACCCGCAAGTTACTGCTGATTCTGCTCTTTTTGCCCCTGCTGAATTTTGTCGGCTATACCTACGCCCAGGTGCATCCCCGGCTGTTTGCCTCGCCGCTGGGCAATGCCGTGTCGGCCAACTTTGCGCCGTACCCGAGCTATCTGAAGGGCCTGCTGCTAGACGGAAACCTGGGGCGAGTGGATCGGGTGCCAGTGGCCGAGATTTTGTTTGGGCCGGTGCAGCACAGCCTGGTGCTGGTGGGTTTTGCCCTGGTAACCGCCATTGTGCTGGGCATCCTGCTGGGCCTCCTTTCCGTCTCGCCCCGCTCCAAGCGGATGAGCACCTCTGGCCTGTTTGTGCTGGCCGCTGGTTCGTCTATGCCCGGCTTTTTGCTGGGCGGCGTGCTGCTGTCCATCATGGTATACCTGCTCTTTTTCACCGATGCCAACCGGACCTTTTTGCCGATCAGCGGCTATGGACTGGATGAACATCTGATTTTGCCAGTGCTGGTGCTGGCCATCCAGCCGACGCTGCACCTGGCCAAGGTGGTGGCCGGGCTGCTGGAAAATGAGCTGCAAAAGGATTACATCCAGGTAGCGCGCAGCAAGGGGCTGAGCTGGCCGCGGCTGCTGTGGTCCCACGCCCTGCCCAACATGATGTCGCCCATCCTGGTCACCATCGGCGAGTCGGTGCGGCTGATGGTGGGGGCGCTGGTGATTATCGAGGCGGTGTTTATCTGGCCGGGCATTGGCCGCATCTTTTTGTTTACCATTGGCCTGCGTCTGGATGCCCGCCCGCCGGGGGTTTACTTTGGCAATCCGCCGCTGCTGGCGGCCATTGCCGTGGTGCTGGGCGCCATTTTGCTGCTGGCGGACTTGTTGTTCAGCGTGCTGGCCTACTCGTTTGACCCGCGCCTGAGCCAGACGGAAGATGAGCTGGAAACGGCCGTCGCCTAACGGGAATTACAATGCCAAAAATTACGAACCGAAACATTCCGCTGCTGGTTGGGCTTGGCCTGACGACACTCTTCTTGCTGGTGGCCATTTTTGGTGCCAGCCTGGCCACCTACGACCCAATGCGCGTCTTTAACGAGCTGGTCGAAGTGGATGGCCAGCCGCGTTACCCCAGCCGCAATCCCGTGCCACCGCTGGCCGCCCCTGAATTTCCCCTGGGCACCGACAACGCCGGGCGTGACCTGCTCACCCGGCTGCTGTATGCCGTGCGGCCCACGCTCATTTTGTGTTTTGTCATCGCCGCGCTGCGCATTGTGATTGGTGTGCTCCTGGGGTTGGTGGCGGGCTGGTTTGGTGGGCTGGCCGAGCGCGTCATCGATGTGCTCACCGGGGCCAGCCTGGCGATTCCCATCTTAATATTTGCCCTGGCGGTGATCTCGTTTTTGGGCGAGCCGACGTTGTGGACCTTTATCGTGGCCCTGGTGGCGACGGGGTGGGCGAATACGGCCGTCTTCGTCAAAAACACCACGCTGGTGACCAAACAATCGCCGTACATTGAAGGGGCACGAGCGGTGGGGGTACGGCCGTTTGGCATCCTGCGCCGCTATATCATGCCCCAGCTCTGGCCCGCCTTGCCCGCCCAAATCGCCTTTGAGCTCAGCGCCAGCCTTTTGGTGGTGGCCGAACTCGGTTTCCTGGGTCTTTTCATCGGTGAGGCGTTTGTGCGCCTGTCTGAAGACCCCAACAGCGGCGGTACCATCCCGGTAGGGCTCACCGCCAGCTTCCCGGAACTGGCGCAAATGCTGTCCGACTTCTGGTCCAAAATGATTATTTCCCCCTGGGAGATCGCCATCGTGGGCTTTGTGATTTTCCTGCAAATTTTTGCCTTCAACATGCTGGGCGAAGGGCTGCGCCGCCAGATGGACGTGACGCGCCCGCGCCGCATCTGGTGGCGGCGCCGCCAGGCCGAGCTGGTTACGCCGCAGCCGGTGAAGGCTGTTTGAGGAGTAAAAAGTGAAAAGTAATAAGTGAAAAGTGGCTGCTACTTATCACTAGAGTTGTTCCTTAATAATTGAGATTGAAGTTCCAGAGACCAGCGGCAATGCCAATCACGTCATCCTCAAAAGACTTTCTGTGGTTACGAAATCGATGCACAAGAATATTGTATCGCTTCAAACCACAGATCGCGTTTTCAACCAATATTCTGATTTGACTCAACGCTTTATTGTCAGCTTTTTGTTCGGTTGATAAGGTGGTCACAGGGTTCTTCTTACTTTTACGTGGCTTTTTGTGGGGGATATGAATCTCTTCTCCCACATAATCGGCGAGAATGCCCTGATAGCCTAAATCAACTAAGACTGCCATGAATTCAAACCAAGCTTGTTCTGGCGGAAACTCCTCTTTAAGCATGGTGTAATCATGAACATGTCCGGCAAAGGTCCGTCCCAGGAAAAGAATCGTTTTGTTCAAAGCCGTTATCACCGTGTTTTTAAGCGTGTGTCTTTTTTTGCCACTGTAATGTTCACGCTGCTCTTGGTTATCCTGGGGACGGCGATAGCTCCTTTCGGTGACATCAATCAGAATCGTGTCCATACCAGCCAGTGCTTCGAGTAAATCGTCTGGCGTGGCAAACTCACGAGGGGGCATGACCTCCAGGTGAACCAGGGTTTGATATAAAACAGGGACTAACTTATACAGGTTTTCATTCGCTTTGGACCGGGCCATGTTGAATTGAGTGCCTAACACATCGAAGGTGGGATAAACCTTGAAATAGTAGAGCAGAAACAACAATTTATCTCGCATCGTGGGCAAAGCACCTTTTCGGCCACCGCCTGGACGCCGTTGACGCACACCGGCTGCGCTACCGTCTTGATAGGCTTGCCATTGCATCTTGGTGTAAGTCATGAAAAATACTTCTAGTAAAATCTCGAATTGTGTTTCTGATACGCCGGTTAAAGCACGCATATGACGATCATCACGAATTTGTAGGCTCATTTAGTTTTCTCCAGCTGAATTGGCTGGAATTTACCCGTTTTTTAATTAGGAACAACTCTACTTTTTACTTTTCACTTTTCACTAAAAAACTATGACAACACTACTCGAAGTTAAAAACCTCGTGACCCGCTTTTACGTGCCCGATGGCGTGGTGCACGCTGTGAACGGCATCTCGTACACACTGGACAAAGGCGAATCGCTGGCCCTGGTGGGCGAAAGCGGCTGCGGCAAGTCGGTGAGCGCGCTGTCGCTACTGGGGCTGGTACCCTCGCCGCCGGGAGTGGTGGAGCAGGGCGAAGTGCTGTTCCAGGACATTGACCTGCTGCAGCAGAGCGAGCGGCAGCTGCGCCACGTGCGCGGCGGGGAAATTGGCATGGTGTTTCAAGATCCGATGACTTCGCTCAATCCGGTGCTGACGGTGGGCAAACAGCTGGTGGAAGGCATTCGGCTGCACCTGGGGTTGGCAACGGCCGCTGCCCAAAAACGCGCCATCGAACTGCTCAACCTGGTGGGCATCCCCGATGCGGCCAACCGCCTGAACGATTACCCGCACCAGTTTTCCGGCGGGCAGCGCCAGCGCATCATGATTGCCATGGCCCTCGCCTGCGATCCGGTCCTGCTCATCGCCGACGAGCCAACGACCGCGCTGGACGTGACCATCCAGGCGCAAATCATCAGCCTGGTGAAGCAGCTGAAGGAAAAGCTGGGCATGTCGGTCATCTGGATTACGCACGATCTCGGCGTGGTGGCCAGCCTGGTGGACAAGGTGGCCGTGATGTACGCCGGGTTTATCGTGGAAATGGCCCGCGTGGTGGATTTGTACAGCGAGACCAGCCATCCCTACACGCTGGGGCTGCTGGAATCGCTGCCCAAGGTGGATGCCAAAGAGCGGCAGCGGCTGATCCCTATCGAGGGCACGCCGCCAGACCTGCGCGAAGAGGCGGATCACTGCCCCTTTGCGCCGCGCTGCCGCTTTGCCATTGGCCACTGCTGGCAAGAGAACCCGCCGCTGGAGCCCATCGGGCCGCAGCATTCGGTGGCCTGCTGGCGCTGGGACGTGGTACAGAAGGCAGCGGTGCAAGGTGCGGCTCAGAAAGACCAGCTGGCGGAGGTGGGGGCATGACACAAACAACACCAATCAACGGCAATGGCCACGCTGACGTCCTGGTTCGTGTTGAAGGTCTCAAGAAATACTTTCCCATCCGACGCGGTTGGCGCAGGCAGCAGGTCGGCGCGGTGCAGGCGGTGGATGGGCTGGATTTTGAGATTTATCGTGGGGAGACGCTGGGGCTGGTGGGCGAAAGCGGCTGCGGCAAATCGACGACGGGGCGACTGCTGTTGCAGCTGTTACGGCCGTCTGCCGGGCGCGTGCTCATGGACAACCGCGAGCTGACCTCGCTGTCCGCTGAGGAGCTGCGCGCCAGCCGCCGCCACATGCAGATGATCTTCCAGGATCCGTACGTCTCGCTCAATCCGCGTATGACGGTGGGGGAGATCATCGAGGAGCCGCTGCGGGTGCATAACGTGGGTGTTGGCCCGGCCACACGCAGCAAGCGGGTGCAGGAGCTTCTGGCGCGGGTGGGGCTAAATCCGCACTACGTACACCGCTACCCGCACGAGTTTTCCGGCGGGCAGCGGCAGCGCATTGGCATCGCCCGGGCTCTGGCCACCAACCCTGGCTTCATCGTGGCCGACGAGCCGATTTCGGCGCTGGACGTGTCGATCCAGGCGCAGGTAATCAACTTACTAGATGATTTGAAGCAGGAGCTGGGGCTGACCTATCTCTTCATTGCCCACGACCTGGCGATGGTGCGCTACCTGAGCGACCGGGTGGCAGTGATGTACCTGGGGCGAATTGTGGAGTTGGGCGAGCGAGATGACGTGTTTGAACGGCCGTTACACCCTTACACCCAGGGTTTGCTTTCCGCCATTCCCATCCCTGATCCCATCAAGGAAGCCAGGCGAGAACGCATCATCTTGCAGGGCGACGTGCCCAACCCGGCGCGGCCACCGGCGGGCTGCCGCTTCCACCCCCGCTGCCCTTTTGCTACGGAGATTTGCCACACAGAAGACCCGGTGTTCCGCAACCTGGGCACAGCCGAAAAGCCACATCACGTGGCCTGCCATCATGCAGAAGAAATTGGCTTGAGGAGTGGGCATCCTCAGATGCCCACCGTCCGCATCTGAGGATGCCCACTCCTCAAATTCAGGAATTAGATGCCTTAGTTGTTACGAAGCGGCCGTTGTGGCCATCAAGGTAATCAGCGCCAGCACCAGGTTGTAGCCAAAGTGGACAAAAATGGCGACGGTGGTGTTGTGCCGTTGCTTGATGGTGCCCAAAATTACGGCAAGCAGGAAGAGCACCATCGTGGCCGGGTTCAGCAGGCCGTACTGTACGTGTACCACGGCAAACAGCAGCGAGGTGAACCAGATACCCAGCACCGGCTGGAGCGCGCCTCGGAACAAAATCTCTTCGCCAATGCCGGCCCCCACCGCCAGGCCCAGCCAATGCCAGAAGCCAAAGCCCTCGTACAGCCGTTCGCTGAGCGCCTCCACCTGGGCCACTTCCGCGGGGTCGATCAGCTCCCAGGCAGCGCCGCCCAGCGCCTGCAGCACCACCAGCAGGGCAATCCAGCCAAGGGCCTCCACCAGCTGACGGCCGTTTACCGGACCAAGATCCAGCCGTTGGAAAACGGCCGTCCAGTCCCGGCGCATTACTGCCCCCACGCCTAAAAAGGCAATCAGCACAAAGCCCGCCTGCTGGACCAGAAACAGGGCGATGGACACACGCGGCAGGTTCTCGGTGAAGTTCTCCAGGCCGCCAATTACCTGGAGTATGACGCTGCCCGCAAAATAGCCGCTGAGGACCAGCGCCAGGGTGTGCAGCGGCGAATGCGGATTGATGGGCATCCACCGCTCCAGGCTGTGCCGGGTGGAGCGAAAGCTGACGATGACGCCCCAAACGGCCGTTGCCTGCAAAAAGATGCCAAACGCCACCGGGCTGTCCAGCTGCAAATTTACCATAGAGCGTAGCTCATTGGTCTGGAAAACAAACAAAACTCCCAGCAAAAACAGGGGCGCGTTCAGCCAGATCAGCAGCAGGTCAAACAGCTTGATAAACGTATCCGAATTTTGCTTCTTCACCACGTTGGCCAGCACAATCAGCCCGACCACCAGTGTAATTTCAATGATTCCCATGATTTTCTAAAAAGTGCGCCATGCTGGCGGCAGATGATCCCACAAATTCAGGTAAACCAGGTGCCAACGGCCGCGTTTCCACTCAATCAGGTTCAGGCTGGTGTTGTACAGCCAGAACGAAACCGAATCACTGCCGGTGGCCAGCCGCAAGACGGTGGAGAGGAGCCCGCCGTGGGCAATGCCCAGCACCGGCTGGCCGCTGGTTTCAGCGTCGTGCAGCAGGGCATACAGGGCAGCCTGGGCCTGCTGCTTGAAAGCGGCATAGATGTGCGACGGCTCGTAGATGGGCATGGCCTGGTACGGTGATTCGCTGAACGGCAGATGCTCCGATACGTAAAAATCGGCCTCGCGCAGGTAGGCATCGGTGTGCAGGGGGCAGTCCAGGGCTTTGCTGAGGGGAGCGGCCGTTTCCTGGGCGCGAAGCAAAGGGCTGGTGCGGACGCAGCCAATCTCCAGCCGTGAGTTGTTGTCCAGGCGGGCGTGGGTGGCCAGCCAGGTGCCTAACAGTTTGGCCTGCCGCTGCCCCAAATCGGTAAGTGGGCTGTTCCAATCTTCATCATCCCGCTGCACTTGCCAACGCGATTGTCCATGCCGGGCAAGGTAAATTTTCATGGGCCAAGTATATGCCAACGGCCTGAAACGGGAAAATGGCTGGTGGAGAGTTGAAACGTGAAACGTGAAACGTGACCAGAGTGACATCACGTTTCACGCTTCACGTTTCACGCCAAACCCCAGAAAATCCCAAAGAGCCAAAAAGCTTAGCATGGTTGCCATTCCTCGGCGGGCGGCTTACAATCAGAACATATGGCCGACAAAAAGGACGAGCTAAAGGCAAAACTGCGCCGTTTGGGCGTGGTGAAGGGGGCGCGCGATCTCAAACCAGCGCGTGAGTTAAAACCTGCCCCGCCCGCGGATGAGGAATTGGTACGGCCGTTCTCCCCCCCACACCCCCTCCGCTACCCAGACGTCGAGGAAGATTTTCAGCCTTTGGAAACACTCCTGCCCGGCGGCCAGCTGGTGGAAACGGCCGAAGGCAGCTGCTTTGTGCTGGACCACGTCTATGCCCTGGAACACCAGCACGGCAATGACCGGCTGGCCGACCTGCTTACTTTCAGTCCGGCGGCCGCGGCGCCCTTTGTGCAAGATGCCCGCCTGGCGCAGCACGACTTTCGTGACTTCCTTTTTTTGGACACGGAAACGACGGGATTGGCCGGGGCGGGCACGCTGGCCTTTATGGTGGGGGTGGGCTTTTTTGAGCCGGGCAGCCAGGGCGAATGTTTTGTGGTGCGCCAATATTTCCTGCGCGATCATGGCGATGAGCCAGCCCTGCTGCTGCTGCTGGACGAATTGCTGGCGGGGAAAGCGGGGTTGGTGACGTTTAACGGCCGTTCCTTCGACATCCCCCTGTTGGAAGGCCGTTTCCTGATGAACCGCATGCCCACTGATTTGCGCGAACGGCCGCACCTGGACTTGCTGCACCCGGCGCGGCGGCTGTGGCGCCACCGTCTGGGTTCCTGTGCGTTGGGCTCATTGGAAGGCAGCCTGCTGGGGCTGCGCCGCAGCCAGGATGATGTGCCCGGCTGGCTCATTCCCAGCCTGTACAACAACTACCTGCGCAGCGGCGACGCCCGCGAGCTGGTGCGCGTGTTTTACCACAACCAGATCGACATGGTATCGATGGTGACGCTGGCGGCGCGAGTAACGCGCCTGCTCAGCCAGCCGGACCCGGCCGATCACCCCATCGACCTGTACAGCCTGGGTAAGTGGCAGGCCGATCTGGGCTTCAGCGATGCCGCCGAGCAAACGCTGCGGCTGGCGGCCCAGGGGGATTTACCTCTGGAGCTGTACCACCAAAATTTGTACCAGTTAGGTTTACTGTTGAAGCGAAACGGCCGTGCCGCCGAAGCGCTCCCCCTGTGGCAGCAAATTGCCGCCACCACCTTTGAAGACGTCACGGCACACCTGGAGCTGGCCAAGTATTACGAATGGCAAACACAGGAGCTGCCCCAGGCCATCTTCTGGACCGAGCAGGCGCTGAACCTGCTGGCCAGCGGCGGGCAGCGGCGCACCTACAATCCTGTACATGACGAGTTGGCGCACCGCCTGGCCCGCCTCCAGCGCAAATTAGCCGAAGCGTGACATACAATTTCCGGTCGAGATTGGCTCAATCTTCAAGATTGGGCCAATCTGAAAAGCGGAACGTTTTTAGTAATCCTGCCACCAATCCTTGCGTGAGCGTGGATCCAGGAAGTTACCCACATCCCGGACCGAAACTTTAATCTCGCTGCCCAACGCCCGGCCAAAGGCCTGGTGGCCTTGCAGCGCTGGGAGTTGGCTTCGCCCGGCCGCCGCCAGCGAGTTGTAAAGGCCGATGAGCTTTGGATCGACGCACACATCTTCGATGTGGATGGTGTAGCCGCCCACCACGTTGTCTTCGCGGGTGTACTTGAGCGTGATGCGGTTTTCCGCTGCGTAGAGCACCATCACATCGTGGTTGCCGCCGATGTCGTAGCCGGAATCGGGGACATGGATGGTTTCGCCAGGTGTGGTTTGCATGCCGAGCAGGTTGGTATCCCAGGAGTCCATCAACTCGCCACGGCAGCCGCACTGCCAGTCCCAGCGGTAAATCTGGTAGGCGTTGCTAAAGTTTGGCAGGCGCGGCGTGGCAAAGAGGGTATCTAGCTGCGGCGCATTGGGATCGATGTTGCCCGCGTAGTCCACCAGCGTTAGCGCGGCGCTGGTTGGTTCATAGCCGCGAATAGCCAGGTTGATGTCTGGATGCTGATCGGCGGGAATGTTTGACGGTTCAGAGGCGATGGGAATTTGATCATAGCTGGCATTGGGCAGATCGCAGGAGACTTGCTTCATGATCAGGGGAAGGTACAGCACTTCATTGCTTGAAGCGGTGCGTTGGGCGTAGGTGGTCCCCGTTCTCCCATTCGCCAGCGTCAGAACCAGCACCCCCAGGCCAAGAATGAACAGGAGGGCGCCGATAAACAATTTGCTCTGCTTCTTCATCTTTATTCTACTCTCCAATTTACATAACTTAAGGATATGTTAGCTTATCCAGGTCGAAAGTGCGTTGGATGCTGACGGCTAATTTGCAGCCTGGGAAGCATAGTTTAGTCTGGCCCAAAAGGATCGTTTTTATATCTAAGATATATCCTCTCATTTATCTGCGGTTCATAATAACGGCCGTTCCCTCCCACCATCTGCCCGCTTGTTTGCCTGTTTGGGGCAGAGGTGGGACCATTAAGCGGGGCGTTTTCCCCGTTTGGCAGCAGGACGATGAAGGACATTGGCATGGAAGAATCCTTGGAAGAATCCTTTCTGGATCAGGTGAGGCTGGGCCACACCGAGTGGTATCGCTACTTTTTTGGTGTAGTGTCCATTCTGTTTTTTTGGCTGGTCTTGGGTTCGTTGTTTGTAGTGGTGCCGCTGGTGTGGGTGATGATTGATGGCGACCCGGAAACGGCCGTAGACCTGCAAACGGGCCTGATTACCGGCGTGAACCCGATGATCAACTATGTGGCCCTGAACCTGAGCTTTGGCATGATGATTGTGGGCGTGTTTGTGGCGGTGCGTTTTGTGCATGGACGGCCGTTTCGCTCCATCATCACCCCGGCCAAACGATTTAACTGGCGGCGTATGTGGCAGGGGTTTGGCCTCTGGCTGCTGCTGGTAACGCTGGCCAGCGTGGTGGAGTACCTGATCAACCCGGAGATTTACACCGTTGTGTTTAATGCCCGCCGCTTCTTGCCCTTTGCCCTGGTGGCGCTGCTGCTGACCCCTATGCAAACCACCGCCGAAGAGCTGCTGTTTCGCGGCTACCTGCTGCAGGCCACTGGCCATTTGGGACGCAACTTTGTGGTGCTGTCGCTGGTCAACGGCATTCTGTTCATGCTGCCGCACCTGGGCAATCCGGAGCTAGCGGCCAGCGTCATTTTGCTACCGCTGTTCTACCTGAGCATCGGCGCCTTTTTTGCCACCATCACCCTGCAGGACAATTCAGCGGCGCTGGCCATCGGTGCTCACGCCGCCAACAATCTCTACTCGGCGCTGTTTGCCAACTACACCGGTTCGGCCCTGCAAACCGAATCGATCTTCCTGGTGACGGAGCTGGATGCTGTGTACGCCCTGGTCTCGTTTTGGGCGATGGCGGTGATTTTTTACCTGGTTTTGTTCCGGCGGCGCAAAGAAGTGCCGCTGGCCGTGGGGAGCACACAAGATGACGCAGTTTGAACAGCCCAAAGCTGTACCGGAGCAGCCGGTTGAAGTCAGCCCGCCGCCCCAGAGCTGGCTGGACCTTGCGTCGTATCTGCTGGTGGGCATTGGCTCCTTTTTGCTGGTGTCTACCCTGATTGCCACTCAGTTTCAAGAGCTGAGTTTGGGCGCCTCTTTTCTGCTTTTTCTGGCCAATTTTTTCTGCCTGGGCGGCACGACGGTTTTGCTGGGCATCCGGCGTGGAAATGTAAGCTGGGCGCAGTTGGGGTTACGGCCGTTCCGCTGGCGCTGGCAGTGGCTGTTGATTGGCATTGGGCTGGCGGTGCTGCTGCTGCCCGGCCGGGCGGTACTCGGGCTGCTGGTGCAAATACTTGTCGAGGGTAACCTGGACAGCCTGCAGGCGCGCAGCGATCTCATCCTGGGCGGGGCGCTGGAATTTTCCTGGCTGGGCTTCTTGAGCACGTTTGTTGGTGTGGGCATCCTGGTGCCCATTTCTGAGGAGCTCTACTTTCGCGGCCTGCTGCACACCTGGTTTTGGGGCAAAACGAGCCGCGTCTGGCTGCGGGTGCTGGCCAGCAGTGCCCTCTTTGCCCTGGCCCACGCCGACAGCCTCAGCGTGGTGGCGGCCAGTTCGGTGATTGGCGTGGTTAACGCCATCGCCTATGAGCGCACACGCTCGCTCTTCATTCCCATTGTGGTGCACGTGACGACCAACAGCGCGGCGGCTGTCCTGCTGTACCTCTCGCTGGCGCTGATGGAACTGTTTCCTATGTTGCAGTAGACCAAACGTGGAACGGCCGTTCCCCTTTCGTGCATCAGTACAAAAAAAGATCTGACATACTGTAAATTAGCGGCCGAACAGCCGCTAATTTTGTTAGTGGTCTGATCCGCAGACCGGGAGTATTGACCTATCATGACAATTCCTAAAGTTTTAGCCCTGTTTTCTCTGTTATCCCTGTGGCTGTTGGCCACTGCCTGTACGCCCGAAACTGGACCTGGGGTGGAGGCAACGGCCGTTCCGCCCACCCTCACCGAGCCCACCGCATCTGCAACAGATGTGCCGCCACCCACACCGACCGACGAGGCTGCGGCCGAACCGGAACCAACGGCCGAATTGGAGCCGACGGCCGTTCCCACCAATGACCTCACTTCGTTTATGACGACCGTCCAGACCGCGCTGGCGGAGCGCGATTTTGACCGACTCGTCAGCCTCATGAGCGATCCGTTTGCCTTTGGCAATTACCGCTCGGAATGGCAGCAGTTTACGCCCGCCGAGATACGGCCGCTGCTGGAAAACTGGCTGCCAGACGGTGCTGCGTTGCAGTTCAGCCCTGCAGATACAGACCTGAGCGTCATGCTGGATGGCCAACCCGCCCAAACGATGCTGGGTCCCGACGTGCCGGTTGTGGCCGCGTGGCACAGCACCGGCTGGGGCACTGAAGGTGAAGATGAGGCGATTTTGTTTGTGGTGGAGGAGGGAGACGGCCGTTTTGCCCTCAAAGCGTTGCTCTATGCGCCGCTTGGTTTCTTGCCTGTGTCTGGCGAGCTGCCTGTGCAGGACGAACAGCCTGCGCCTGTGGGGCTGCTCTACAGCCAGCCAGACGGCAGCCTGTGGCAGGTTGGTGCCGATGGCCAGCCGCAGCAGCTCTGGTATCAGGAAGGGATTACGGCCGTTCCGTCCCCCGACGGGCAGCACGCCTTTTTCCAGGTCCAGGGGGATTTGTGGCTGTTGGACATCGCTTCTGGCGAAACGCGTGCCTTAACCACCGATCGTGACGAGCAAGGCACGCATCTGGCAGGATTCCACTGGTGGTACGACAATGACACAATTCTCAGCGGCGTCTGGCTGGAATTGAATGCGGAAGGCGGCCCGAATTTGGGGCACCCGGCGCTGATTGACATCACCAGCGGCGATGTCACCGTGCTGGACGATCAGCACTTGATGAGCAGCAGCCCTGCCGTCGCTGGCGACGGTGCCATTGCCTATTCAACCGCACCGCAGAGTGCTGAAGACAACCAGTTGGCCTGGATTTACGATCCAGAAACAGGCGTGGCAGCCTTTGACATGGCCGCTTTTGCCGGGGCGCCCACAGGCTCCTACACAGCGCCTGCCTGGTCGGTGGACGGCCGTTTCCTGGCCTGGCTTGTCTCCGATGGGCAAAACATGCATATTGCCGTGTTTGACCTGGAAAGCGGCAGCGTGGCCAACCTGCCCTCCTTCCCGCCTGCGGCCTTTGGCGGACCATACCCCAATCCCATTTTCAGTGAAGATCCCGGCTGGCTGGCCCTGCGGCAGTTCTACAACGATCCCGCGCGGAACGGCTTGTGGCTTTACAGCCAGAACGGACAGGAACCCCTGTTTATCGCTGAAAACGGCGGTGAAGCGCTCTGGCTCAACGAGCACGTGCTGCTGTTCATCGACTACGACGAGAACTTCAACGGCACGCTGCAGCAGTACGATGTCCTCACCGGCATTCGCTCCGCCGTCACTTTGCCAGACGTGTTCCAGATTTTTGGCATCATTGAGTGATGCGTGAAATATGAAACGTGAAACGTGATGCGTGAAGGGGCGCAGTCACGTTTCACGTTTTACGTTTCATATTTTCTCTTTGGCTTGCTCATCGTGGCGGGGCATAATACCGGCATGAAAGTAAAAATTTGTGGCCTCACCAACCTGGACGATGCGCAAACGGCCGTATCCGCTGGAGCCGACTACCTGGGCTTTATCTTCTACCCACCCAGCAAGCGATCAGTTGACATAAACACAGCAAAAGCCATCGTGCAGACGCTGCGCGCCGTGCCAAATTGCCCGGTGCTGGTGGGCGTGTTTGTCAACGAAACCGGCCCGCGCATGGCCGAGATTTTAGACGAGGTGGGTCTGGACCTGGCCCAGCTGAGCGGCGAGGAAGTGCCGTTCCTGGTGGGGGATGAACGCTCGCCGATTTACGGCCGTTGCTACAAAGCCCTGCGCCCCACCAGCCTGGCCGAAGCGGAGGCGGAGGCGGAGTGGTATACGGTGAGCGGTGAACGGTTATCGGTGAACGGTGAGCAGTCGCTAATCTCCAATCTCCAATCTCCCTCTCTTTTGATTGATACCTACCATCCCACGCTGCGCGGCGGGACGGGGGAAACGGGTGATTGGGCCATGAGCGCTCAGCTGGCGCAGAATATTCCTGGCCTGATGTTGGCCGGGGGGTTGACGGCCGAAAATGTGGCCGAGGCGGTAAGGGGGGTACGGCCGTTTGCCGTTGATGTGGCTAGCGGGGTGGAAACCCGTCCTGGCAAAAAAGACCCGGCGCTGGTCCGCCAGTTTATTCACAACGCCAAAGCCGCCGCCATTTTTTAGTCTATTAACACTGTAGTTCTTGTCCAGCATGCAAGAAAAACAAAGATTTCGCAGATTGAAAAGATTTTATCTGTGTAATCTGCGAAATCTGTTGATAAAAATCCTGACTTGTTTGAACGCTTGACTAGATAATCTCCAGTTCGTCTTTGCCCAGCAGGGCGGGGAATGGCGCTGAGGGCAGCGTCTGGTACCAGTAGGCCACCGAGGCAATGTCGTCTTGTAGGGGGAGGTAACGGCCGTTGCTGCGCCAGCCCAGCGCCTGCATCGTCACCCGCAAATCAGCCGCAAAGCGAATCGGGTCGGTGATGTGCCAGCGGTACATGCCAAACCGTGTCTGGGACTTGAAGTTGCCGTCCGGACGAATGACCTGGTGGAAGCCCGCGTACGGCGTGGTGTAATCCTGGTAGCCGCGTTTGATGGGGTGCTCAAAGCCGTAAGAGCCGCAGAAATAATCCTCTGTGCCCGTGCCGCAAATGGTCGGGTATTCGTCCCCATCCAGGTAGAACTTGATCTCCCCCTCGCCCCACCAGCCAGCATTGTTGACGCCCCAGGCCATGTAGGTGCCCACGTACTGCCCCTGCCCACGCACGCCATCGAGGATGGTGTAAACGTCTTTGTACGGCAGCGGGTTCACCCGGCGAAACTGGGCATGGAAGTAGGCGGCGTCTTCCGGCACGTCGGTCAGCGTGTAGTTAATCTGGTAAAACAGCACCATGTCTTCGGCAGCGATGTTGGTCATGGTGATGCGGCAGCGCTGGCGGAAGGGCATTTCCCAGTACGAGTTGAAAGCGCTGCCCGGATTGACGCACACGGCCAGGGAGCTGAGCTGGGCAAACTCGCCCCAGCCGCTGGCAAAAAAGTCGCCCACGGGGCACTCCACCGAGGGATGCGGCTGGTCGTCCCAGTAAATGCGCAAGATGCTGAAGCGCCAGGCGCCGGTTGGTGTCAGCCACATTTGCTGAATGGCCCCCGGCCCGGTGATGTCGGCCAGCTCAAAGGTGGTGCCCGCTTTGATCGTCACACATGGCGAAATTTTCCAGCCCTGGCCCAACTCGCGGGCGGCGTTGGCCCCCTCGCCTTCGGTGGCCATGCCGCCCTGGCCTTTGGCCCCGGTGAAGTTTTCCGGGCTGATGGAGCGCGTTTTGGCCGTCGACAGCCGGGCCAGGTTGCCCAAATTCATGCCAAGTCCGTTAAAAGATGTCATTTAAACCTCCTGCGTAAAAGTGGGTCGGATTGCCAATCCGACTTACGCTTTTTTAATGTGAAACGATCCTTCCAACCCGCTGGTTGAATCCGGTCCGATCCACACCTTAAAGTCGCCTGGCTCCACCACGTAGCGCATGTCCAGCCCCGTAAAGCCCAGTTCGCTCACCGGTACCGCAAACGAAACGGTTCGTTTTTCACCCGGCTGGAGCGTGATTTTCTGGAACCCTTTCAACTCTTTGACCGGGCGCGTGACGCTGCCCACCAGGTCGCGCACGTAGAGCTGCACCACCTCCGCGCCAGCCCGCTCACCCGCGTTGGTGACCGTAGCCGTGACTGTCAGCGTATCGTCCAGGCCCAGCTCTGGCTGGACAATGTGCAGATCGCTGTAGGCAAACCGCGTGTAGCTCAAGCCATAGCCAAAGGGAAACAGCGGCGAATTGGGCGCGTCGATGTAGACCGACTTAAACGATTCGGCAAACTGCTTGGTGCCCGCTTCTGAAGCGGGGCGGCCGGTGTTTTTATGGCTGTAGTAGGTAGGAATCTGCCCCATGGACCGGGGCCAGCTGGCGGTGAGCTTGCCCGATGGGTTGACAGTGCCAAAAAGGATGTCGGCCACGGCGCGGCCGGCGCGAATGCCCGCGTGCCAGGCGCACAGCAGCGCATCGGCCTGGCTGGCGAGTTGGGGAATGACTAACGGCCGTCCACTCATCAGTACACACACGATTGGCTTGCCGGTAGCGGCCACGGCATCCACCACTTCCTGCTGGCGGCCCGGCAGGCCCAGGTCAGTGCGGCTGTGCCCTTCACCGCTCATGTCGGCGCTTTCGCCCAGCACCAGCAGCACCACGTCTGCGTCTTGGGCGGCGGCCACGGCGGCGGCGATATCCAGCGGCCCATCTTCACGGATGGGGCAGGCGGGCACATAAGTCCACGCCTCGTCCGGCAGGTAAACCGACAGCCCTTCCAGCACGGTTTCCACATCCTCAGGATGGGTGTGCAGCGACCAGCAGCCGAGCATATCTTTGTGATTATTGGCGAGCGGGCCAATCACCGCCAGCCGTGCCTGCGGCGAGAGCGGCAGCAGGTCATTGTCGTTCTTGAGCAGCACCATCGATTCGTGCGCCACGTCCAGGGCCAGCTCGCGGAAATCGGGCCGCAGGATGAGTTTAGGCGCGAGGGACTCATCCACGTAGGGTTTTTCAAACAGCCCGACGGCGATTTTCAGGCGCAGCACGCGGCGGACCGCCTCATCCACCAGCTCCAGCGGCACTTCGCCGCTTTCGACCAGTTCGGCCAGGTGGTTGTGGTAACCGTCGCTGATCATCTCGATGTCCAGCCCGGCCAGCAGGCTGAGGCGGGCGGCTTCACGCAGATCGGCGGCCAGCCCGTGGGGGATGAGTTCCTTGACGGCCTCGTAATCGCTGAGGACCACGCCGGGCCACTGCCACTCGTCGCGCAAAATAGTGCGCAGGATAAGTGGGTTGGCCGTGGCCGGTACGCTGCTGATTTCGTTAAACGCGCTCATCACGCTGCCTGCCCCGGCATCAAACGCCGCTTTGAAGGGCGGCAGGTAGACGTCGCGCAGGGTGCGTTCGGAGAAGTCGGTGGTGTTGTAGTCGCGGCCCGCTTCGGCGGCGCCGTAACCGACGTAATGTTTGGGGCAGGCGGCAATGCGACGGCCGCTTGCCAGGTGTGTCGTTTGGAAGCCGCGCACGCGGGCCCGAGCCATGGCCATGCCCAAAAACGGGTCTTCACCCGCGCCTTCGGCAATGCGGCCCCAGCGTGGGTCGCGGGCTACGTCCACCATCGGCGCAAAAATCCAGTCTACACCTACGGCCGAGGCCTCTTCGGCGGCCACGCGAGACGCTTTTTCCAGCAGCTCGGGGTTCCAGGTGGAGGCTTCGGCCAGGGGAATGGGGAAGATGGTGCGGTAGCCGTGAATGACGTCGCTGCCCACCATGATGGGGATGCCCAGCCGCGATTCCTCGACGGCGAGGCGCTGGCAGTGGTTGATCGCCTTGGGCAGCGTGACGTTGAGGAACGAGCCCACACCGCCAGCCCGGAGAAGATCTTCCATGTCATGACGCAGCTTGGGAAAGTATTCAAACGGTTCGCCATTCTCTTCGGCCGTCTGCTTTTGCGCGTCGTAGTGGTCACGGTCAAAGGGGCCAAAGGGATTGGTCTGCACCAGCTGACCCACCTTTTCCGCCAGGGTCATTTGGGCCAGCAGCGCGTCCACACGCGCTTCGGCGGCCGGGTTGAGTTGGTTGTAGGTGGTAATATGATTGTCCATTTTTGCTCGCTTTTAGATCGTGACTGATCGGAATTTCAGGTCTATTTTTTGGATTCCCGCCTGCGCGGGAATGACAGGCGGAGGTTAATTGGAGAGGAGTCAATTAAACCTCATCCGGGTGGATTTGGGCCAGATGCTGGGCGTGGTGGGCGCGGCCAGTGGCGTTGAGCCGTTCGATGTAGCGTGGCAGCTGGCCCCGGGTGTAAAACGGCCCGCCTTCACGCAAAACCGTCATCAGGGGGTCTACGTTGGTTTGGCTGGTCAGCATTTGGTCGGTGGTCCAGCTTTCCAGCAGGCTCATCGCTTGGGCCACAACGCCGGGTTTTTCTGCTGCCAGGTCGTTTTGCAGGTGGTGGTCCTCATTCAGGTTAAAGAGCATGATGGGTTCCAGCTCTTTGAAGCCGTCGTGGTAGGTGCGCAGGCAGAGGTAGTCGGTGTCATCCAGCACAAAACGCACGCCGCGCTGGCAGGCCCAGGCGCCCTGGCTGGTGACCAGGAACTCGCGCCCTTCTTGTTTGCCCGCCCGAAACGCAGCGGCAAACGAGATGCCATCCCAATTGCCGGGCACGGTGCCGCCGAGCAGTTCAATCATCGTGGCGGCCCAGTCGAAGTGGTAATGCAGGGCGGTGTCTACGCGGCCGTTTTCCGTGAGGCTAGGGTAGCGAATGATGAGCGGAATGTTGCAGGTGAGGTGATCGGCCGTTTGGTGGTCGCCCCACACGTTGAGTTCGCCCAGGTTTTCGCCGTGATCGGCACTGACGACGATGATGGTCTCGTCGTAAATGCCCAGCGCCTTGAGCCTGTCGATGAGTTTGCCCAGCCAGGCGTCGGCGTAACGGATGCCGGTGTCGTAGCTGTCGACCCACTGGCGTACGGCGTCCATCGAGTCGATGGCGTCGGGCTGGCGGGGGAAGCGGTCGTTGACTTTGCCCCAGAGCCAGTTAGGCTCCTGCGGGCTGTGCGGCCCATAGCCGTTCCAGGCGCGCTGCCACATTTCTTCGGTAAACCAGTCCGGTAAGGGGTCTTCGGCAAAGGGATGGCCAAATGAGGCGGGGGTGCGGTACGGCGTGTGCGGGTCCCACAGGTTGACGTGCAGGAACCAGTCGGGGTGACGGCCGTTCCGCTCCAACCAGTCCAGGGCCACGGGCACAATATCGTCGGCCAGCTCATCGCCGTATTGGCCGGTGTTGTAAATCTCGTTGAAACCAGCATGCCAGTGCCAGGCGGCGTGGCGCTGGCCAAAGGGGCTGACGGTGGCAGTTTTCATGCCCAGGTCGGTCAGCGCGCCCATCCAGCCGGACACGGTGAAGACGTTGGCCCGGTCGCCCACGTTAGGTCCTGGCGGGAACGGTTGGGCTGCTACCCCGCCGTGGCTGACGACGCCGTTGTGGAATCCGGTACGGCCGCTCCACAAAGCCGTGCGCGAGGGCAGGCACGGCGCGTCAGAGACGTAGACGTTGGTGAAACAAACGCTTTCCTGCGCCAACTGGTCAATATTGGGGCTGGTGTTGCGCAGATAGCCGTAGCAGCCCAGGTGGTCCAGGCGCAGGCTGTCGATGTCGATGTAGAGTAATCGCACGCGTAAAGCTCCTTGATAGGAGGCGTGAAACGTGAAACGTGAGGGAGCCTTCATCACGTTTCACGTTTCACGTTTCACATCCTTATGCTGAGTACAAATCGCCCGTCGCTGGTGTGCAGCGTCTGGCGCTGACCGCCGACGGTGATAGCGACGGTGGCGGTGGACGGCCGTGTGGTGAGCACCAGCGTGTCGCCTGCTTCGGTGACACCGGTGATTTCGCCCGTGGCGTAGTGCACCGTGACGTGGTCGTTGAGCTGCCATTCGACGGGCAGGATAAGGCCCTGGCGGGCGGGCAGGTGGATAGAACGGCCGTCAAACAGCGGCTCGTTTTGCAGGGCGATGGTGGTGTCGACGGGGTCGTCCTGGTAGTTGTTGAGGTAGAGGAAACGGCCGTTTTCGCCCACACTTAGCCGCGCATCGGCCCAATGGCTGAGCTGGAGCAGCGGTTCGCTGCCCAGGCGCCGGGCCATTTGGTGCACAATGTCCAGATCCTCCAGCGTGTCGGCCGGCAGGGCGGCGCCAAAAAACAGGGCCGTGCCCTGGCCCACGGACTGGATAAATCCGACGGTCTCGCCGCTGAGCCGGGTGGCAAACACCTCGTCGAAGCGGCCCGTATAGGATTCCACGAAGGAAACGGGCACATCGGTGTAGTGGAAGGCGTTGATGCGCGTGTGGGTAAACGGCGCGTCGCTGTCGATATGCTCCACGCCAAGTGCTTCCTGGAGGATGGTGCACGGCTTGCCGTTAAAATCGGCCACACACAGGCGACCAGCCAGCACCAGCTTGCCGCCGGATTTGACATAATCTACGAGCTTTTGCTGCACCTCGGCGGGGCACTGCTTGTCCAGCATCACCCAGAGGAGCGGCGTTTGGGCTGCGTCGAGGTCAGTGCGGGTAAGCTCGACCATGTCGAAGGGGCGGTGGGTGAGGGCCAGGCCACGGGCGATGAAGTCACACAGCACCACCTCGCGCTGGTGGGTGATGATGCGGGTGACGTCTTGCGTGGCGGTGTTGTTCACCTCGGTCATGAAGTTGTCGAGCAGGAAGCCGATGGTGGTGACGTTTTGCGGCTGGGCCAGCACCAGGTCTGTGCCATACGCCTGCAGCACCGCCGACAACTTCGGATAGCGATGGTAGTGGTGGCGCACCGTGCCATCGTTGCGCACCGGCGGGCCCCAATCATGGCGCTTGACCGGGCTGAGAACGGGATCATTTTCCCCGGCGAAGAAGGAGTAGTGGTTGATGGCCCGCATGCCGCAGGAGATGCACAGGCGGCTGTGCAGATCGTACATCGACGACTGGTTGCTGCTGTGGTCGTTGTTGCCGCCGGATTGGAACTCGACGGAGAACAGCGCCTGGTCCTTGTTGTGCAGTGCCTTGGTGGTTTCATTGACAAACAGCAGCTGGTGAAAGTTGCCTTCGCCGATGAACAATGGGTAAACGTCGGTAGCGCTGATCATGCCCTCCATTTCCATGACTTTGATGAGCTGCGACAGGCCGATGGGGAACGTTTTGCCCCCGTTCATGAAGCCGTGGATGTTGACGATGGGCGGCACCTCCATGCCGTTGGCCCGGGCTTCGCGCCAGAGGAAGTCCATGTAGTCGTGCACGTAGTTGCGGTAGAAATGGCGGTAGTCGTCGACGATGGGGGCTGCGTGCGGTCCGGCCGGGTTCATGAGGCCGTCGCGCAGGAAATGGTCCAGGTTGTCGGTGGGGTAGCGCTGGGGGAGGGAACGGCCGTATCTTTCCTGCACGTGTTCGGCAAACCGGGCAATGGTGTCGGGGTTGATGTCAAAAATGTTCCTGACCCAGTGGGGCATGCCAATTTCATTGTCCAGCTGGACCATGATGATGTTGCCGCCGCGAGTGACCTGCCGCGGCGTTAGCACCTCGAAGATCGCTTTGAACCACTTTTTGACACAGGCTAAATAATCCGGGTGCAGGTAGCTGACGATGTTTTGTACCGTCTCGTCCTGGCTGATGAAGGCCACCTGGGGGTAGTTGGTGAACACCCAGGGCGGAATGCCTTCATTGATGGTTTCGGCCATGATGTAGGGGCCGGGACGGGGAATGAGCAGGAAGCCCATCTCGGTGGCCAGGTCCAGGTAGCCAGCCAGATCGCGCATGGGGTGGGTACGGCCGTCCACGTCGGTCATCTCTTCTTCCAGCTGGTGCCACAGCCAGGGAATGTAGGTGGCCACGGTGTTGAAGCCCGCCTGTTGGAGCAGGCCCAGGCGCTGCGGCCATTGATCCTTGGGCGTGCGGTAGTAATGAAATTCACCAGCCTGAATCAGCTGCGGTTGGTCATCGAGCCAGAAACGGCCGTCTTTGGCAAAAAAGTTACGCATCTTTCTCCTTATCAGTAACCGTTCAGTTCGTGTCCCGCACAAGGGCGCTTCGCGCCCTGTGCGGGGGAAAGGATTGGGTTTTTTCACTTTTTGGGGTCATTTTGACCCCAAAAAGTGAAAAAACCCCACAATTTTCGGCATCGCCAGGCGCAAAGCGCCGAGGCGATGCCCTTGCGCTAATCGCTTACCTTTATCGGCGGGAAAACCCCAAGATGGTGAGTGCTTTTTGGATAGTGGGGCTGTTGGTGTATGTTTCCCAGATGAGCCGGCTCAGGTAATTTTCGATCATGATCATGGAACAGCCTTTGTGAATGGCGTAGATGGAGTGACTGTACCAGGGTGGCGAGACGGCCAGGTTGTACGATTCAAAAAAGCCATACGGCCCCCACAGTTCAGGATGATTGTGGTAAACGTGATCAATCATCGCCAGGGTCTCATCGGGCACAAAGGGCAGGCAGGCCAGGGCGGCAAAAACCGAGATGGTGCCGTGCGGGATGGGCTTTTGCAGGCTGGGGGTGCTGCCGGAAACGTCGTAACCCCAAGGGCTGTCGCCGCAGCTGATGCCCCAGCTGTTGGCGTGGTAGGTGGGGAAAACGTCGGCCTTTTCCATGCAAAAGCTGCGGTTGGCCAGGGACGCCAGGCGGGTGTTGTTGAACCAGTCGAGGCCGTCGGGATCGAGATAGTGGGCTGTGTCCAGCCACGCCTCGCTGAACTGGTAGGCAAAGAGGTGGCCGCCGGGGTTGATGATGATTTCCTGCCCGTCGTAGAGGCCAATATCACGCGAGAAGCCGCGGTACAGCTGGCGGGCGATGGTGGGATCGATGGTTTCGGCTGCTTGCAGGTACATCATTTTTTGCTCGGCGGCCATGTCCCACTGGTGAATAAAACCCGGCGCTTCGGTGACGTAGTCGCCGTCCTCATCCGGGTTGTAGGCCATGCGGAAGAGGGTTACGCCTTCCCGCTCAAAAATGATGAAGTTCCAGTCCACCCGGTCCAGCAGCAGCTGCGCCAGTTCGGAAATTTCCGGGTCCTGGAAGTAAGCCGCGGCAGTAATGACCCCGTTCAGGCAAAGGGCCGTGTCGATGGTGGAAAATTCGCATTTACGCAGGCGGGCGCCGGTGGCCATGTCTAGAAAGTGGGCAAAAAAGCCGCGGTGGTGGCTGGCGTGGTGCAGCAGGGTAAACAGCGTCTGCCGGGTGATGTCCAGCGCCTGCTGGCGCGGCATAAAGCCGCGCGCCGCGGCAATGATCCAGGCAGAGAGGGTAAAGCCCACCGAGGCGATGGAGGCTACTTCTGGCGTTTTGGTGGAGTCGACGGTGAGGCCAAAGCCGGGGCTGGCCGGATCGAGGTTGGTGAAGTTCAGGAAAAAATCGAAGGAACCTTTGAGTTCATTGTGCAAGAGTGTGTGTGTGTCCATGCGTTCTGGATGTGTCCTTGTGGAGATGCCGGGTTGGACCCCTGATTTGGGGAGGGGAACGGCCGTACCAACCAACCTGTTCATTTCGCCCCGTAATTCCTGGTAGAGGATTCCCGCTGAATCAGCTGGGTGCGAATGCGGTACGGTTTGGGGAACGGATTTTCGTGCTCCAGCAGGTCAATCAGCTGGTTGGCGGCGGCCGCGCCCCACGCGGCGCGTGACGAACCCACTGAAGACAGGCTGGGCTGGAGATACTGGGCAATGATGATGTCGTCGAAGCCAACTACACCCATGTCATCTGGCGCTTTGAGCCCGTGTTCCTTCATTGCCCTGATAAAGCCAATCGCCATCTGGTCGTTGGCGCAGAAGACCGCCTCGGGCAAGTCGCTGCTGGCGATGATGGCCTGGGCCACTTCGTAGCCGGACTTTTCGGTAAAGTTGCCCTTAAACCGGGTGATGGGCAGATTGTGTTTCTGGGCCTCGCGCAAAAAAGCGTGGCTGCGTTCGGCGTTGTCGAAGGAGTCTGATGCGCCGGAGATGAAGGCGATGCGCCGGGCACCCTGGTTGTACAGGTGGTAGAAAGCGTCTTTGGCGCCTTGCTCGTTATCCAGCAGCAGCGGCAGCAAATAGTCAGACTCCAGGTAGCGGTCCAGCACCACAATGGGGAACTTTTCCGAGGCCAGGTTGAGGATGGTCTCACTGTCGATTTTGTAGTCGAACACAATGGCGCCATCCACTTGCCGCTGGGTGAGCACTTTACGCTTGGTCCAGCTCTCGGGGCAAACGATCATTTCATAGTCGGTCTGGATGACGGCTTCGTGAATGCCTTCCAAAATTTCTTCGTAAAACGAACCACCGAAGCTGGTAATAAAAACGCCGACGGTGCCGGTTTTGCGCTTTTTCAGGTTTCGAGCAAAGGCGTTGGGATGGTAATTCAGCTCTTTGGCTACTTTGAGTACGTGTTTACGGGTGTCGTCGCTAATGGTGCCGGTGCCGTTGAGGGCGTAGGAAACGGCCGTCACGCTCACCCTGGCATGTTTGGCCACATCTTTGATGGTTGTCATGAAGCTGCTACCTCTGTGAAAGCTGCAAGTTGTTGAGTCCGCTCAAAATATGTTCGTTGGCCATCGACGTCTGGTACACCAGGTCGTTTTGATAGTTGGCCAGCATCAACAGGGAGATGCCTTTGTCGATGCCAATCACGTCGCTGGCGAACCAATCTTCGGTGAGATTGTAGGCATCTAAAAAGCCGTACTCCCCTTTTAGGGATTCAATAGAATAATAGTTCAACAAGGCGGCTTCGGCATGTTCTGGCACAAAAATGATCGAGCCAATGGCCCCTGCCGGAGCGATGGTGTCATCGATAAAGTGCGAATTGTTGTCGAAGCCGGAGGGCGGTGCGCCGTACAGGCCATTGTAGCCGCCCGGCCCGTCGCTGGCGGTGATGCCCCAGGCATTAGGACCAATGGTAAGGTATTCATCGTCATGGGCAATAGCAAAATCGACCTGGGCCTGGGAAGCGGCCACCGAATTGTCGAACCAGTTGACGCCTTCCGCGTCGGTGTACAGCCGGAAGTCGATCCAGGCGTGGCTGAACTGGTAGGTAAACAGCGAGCCAAACCAGGAGTGAATGAAGCCCTCGCCGTCGCCAAACTTGCCGTAGTGCCGGTTGAAGGTGTAGTAGGGCGTGTCGTCGGTGGGGAAGGTGTCTGAACCGGCGGCCAGGACGTAGAGCATCAGCTGCTCGGCGTAGAAGTCCCAGTGCCCGGCGTAGCCTTCGCCGGGGCGGTAAGCCATGTGGAACATGTTGCGCGACTCGTCCAAAAACCAGGGCCAGTTGACCCCGTCGTAAATTTCTTCCGCCCTGGCCTGGACGTCGCCGCCGAAGTATTCGCCAGCGGTCAGCACGCCCATGAGCAGGATGGCGGTGTCGATGGACGAAACTTCACTTTGCCAGGCGCGCTCGCCGGTTTGCATGTCCACAAAGTGGTAGTAGAAACCTTCGGTGCGTTCCATGTTGAGCAGGGTGTCCATCGTGCCGTTGGCCCGCTCGAACCCTTCGTCGAAGGTGATGTACGCTTTTTCCACGCCCACCACGTAGGCGGTGAGGCCAAAGCCGACGGAGGCGATGCTGGCGATGCCGGGCGAGCCAGGGTAGCGGTCGCGAATGAGGCCGTAGCCGGGGCTGGTTGGGTCGGTGTTGGCCTGCTCCCAGAAGAAGTTAAACGCGCCGCGCATCTCGTATTCGATGGCTGCGTCGGTGGGGGAGGGGGTTGGGGTTGGGGTGGGGGCGGCGGTTGCCGCGGCCGTTGCCGTCGCGGTGGGTGATGGTGTGGGGGGAACGGCTGTTGCCTCACCCTCCGGCGTTCCGCAGCTCATCAAGTCAAACGACAACAGCAGCAGCCAAAAAAATTGGCGCAAACGAATATTATTCACCGGCAATTCCTGTCCTTTCAACGGATTCCACAAACCATTTCTGCAGCAAGAAGTACATCACCAGCAGCGGCAGGATGTTCAAGAAGGTGCCGCTCAGCTTCACGGCCTCGTTCAGCCGGTCGAAAATATTGACCGTGCCGGGCGGGTACAGGTTTTCGTACGCCTGCACAAATTTGGAGAGCTGCATGGGCAGCGACTGGATACCACCTTCCAGGAAGATGACGGTCAGGTACGTTTCGTTCCAGTACCACACCGTAGAGAAGATGATGGCGATGATGTAGGAAGGAACGGCCGCAGGCAGGGCAATAGACGTGAATATCTTCAGGCTGGACGCGCCGTCCAGCAGGGCGGCCTCTTCCAGCACTTTGGGCAAGGAAAGGAACGTCTGGTAGAAAATCAGGATGAAGATGGCGCTTTTGTAGCCCTGGCCCATGACGGCGGGCAGAATGAGGGCAAAAATGTTGCCCAGCAGGCCGTATTCGCGGTAGGTGAGCATCTGCGGGATGACCGTGTTTTGCGCGGGAATGATAAACGTGGCCAGGATCAGGGCAAAAATCAGGTTCTTGCCGGGGAAGCGGTAGCGGGCCAGCCCATACCCCACCAGAGAACAAACGACAGTCTGGAAAATCGAGGGCACCAGGCTGATGATGATGGAGGAGGCCAGCTTGCTGGGATAGTCCAACACGCGGTAGGCTTTCTCGTAGTTGCCTGTGTACAGCACTGTGGGAATCCACTGCACCATCGGATTGAGCAAATCGCTGGGGCTCTTCATGCTGGTGACAAACATGAACAGCAGCGGGTAAAGGTAAACAAAGCCGATGGCAATCAGCAGCAGGTACAGCATGACGTTAAAGATTAGGCCGTAGCTGGTGCGGCTGCCAAAGAAGAAGTTTCTCAGGCCGTCACGATTTAACCGGTTCAGCACCTTGCGTTCAAAAAATCTTTCGCTGTTACGCCAATTCGACTGGCGCTCCTCATGGGTTGCCTGGCTAGCCATACTGCCTCCTTCCCCGCGCGTTCATCAGAAAATAGACGAGGCCCAAGAGCAATATCAGCACAAAAAAGTACAAAAACGACATCGCGCTGGAGTAGCCAATGCCGCCCTCCACGGCATAAGTCTGCCCGGAAATGTATCTGATAACTCTGTTTTCCGAGAAGTGCGACAGGGTGATGATGGTGTAGATGGCCACCACCAGCGTGGTGGTGGAGAGGGAAGGCAGGGTAATCTTCCAGAATGATTCCCAGGCCGAGGCGCCGTCAATGGCCGCTGCTTCGTAGATGCTGGGGTCCATTTTTTGCAGGCTGGACAAATAAATCAGAATCTGCACGCCAGAAAACCAGAGGATGAGAATAAACGAAGTGAGCAGGTACTCCACCGGGTTGCGCAGGTAGCGGGGCAAATCGGCCAGAAATTGGGTGACCGAGTCGGTGATGGCCAGTCCCGGCACGGTGGCGGCTCCCTGCGACACCAACTCCTGAATCACCGGGCCACTGGTGATGACCACGGGCAAAAAGAAGATGGTGCGAAACAGCCCTTTGAAGCGGAAGTTGAGATTCAAAAAGAGGGCAATAATCATCGAGAAGATGAGGATGATGGGCACGGAAACCAGCGTTTCGATGGCGTATTCGATGAGCAGCTGGACAAAGGTCGGATCGGTGAACAAGGCCCTGGTGTAATTTTGCCACTGGATGTATTCCAGGTTGATGCCCGTGGCCGAAATGGTGACCCGGTTCACGCTGAAGTAGAGCGTTTGCGCCAGAGGCCAGAGAGTGAAAACGGCAAAACCCACGATCCAGACGATAACAAACATGTAGCCGGAAAGGGCTTCGCGGGTGCGGTGTTTTATTTCGCGCCGCCGGGTGCGGGGCACGTTTATAACGTTGGGAGCATTCACGGGGTCACCTCCGTTACGACGGCATCCAGGGCAGGTACCGTTAGACCATTAGCCGAATAAGGCGTGTTGGTGTAGTTGACGATGATTTGACGGCCGTTGCTATACCTCGTCATCATCACCCCAGCGGCCAGCGGCTGGCGGGCCACGATGTGTGCCCCTTTGACCGGCCCTAGCAGGTTGTTCAGCCACTGGTAAGTTGTTTCCACCTCATCGCCCCACTGGCTGTAAGACGAGGTGTAAATCCAGTTTGACGGGGTGTTGAGGATGTTGGCCGTCACTTCCTGGGTGAGGAAGTACGAGGGATAGACACCATAGTCGGCGTGGCGCAGCAAATCGGCGCGCAGGTTGGACGAAAAGTTGAGGGCCTTGCCGTAAAAGGGCACGTAGCCAGACAGCACAATCGGCAAAAATGGCACGGTCTCGGTGGTGTAAATATAGCCGCTGTCGCCCAGGGGCATATCGTAATAGGCCTGCATGCGGCCAAACAGGTAGTCGTTGGGCTGGTAGAAGCTGGTGGCCACGTTGTTCTGGGCAAGGATGGCTTGGTACAGCTGGATGGTGTCTTCGCGGTTGAGGCGGTGGCTGGGTTTGAAGTCACTGTAGAGGGTGGAGCCGATGCCGTCCAGCGCCCAACCGGCGTTCAGTTCGGCAGTGAGATCCTGGCTGAGGTCGGTGTAACGGCCGTTCAGTGCCTCATCGTTCAGATAATAATTCACCTTGTTGCGGTTGTAGCCAATCAGGTTGACATTGGTGATGGCCATCGCCAGGTCGTAGCGGGGGGAGTACCCTTTTTCGTCGTCGCGCAGCGCGGCCTGGGGGTCCAGGTAGAGGAAGAGGCGGCCGCCAACGGCCGTAATCTCCGCCACCAGCTCATTCAGTTCGTTCAAATTGCCCAGCTTGCGATCCAGTCGCAGCGATCCCGGCGGCATCGACGACGCGCCGCGCGGCTGCCAGCCATAGTACACCACCTCGGGATTGTGTACGTTCAGGTCGGCCAGAATCGCCTGCATCTGCGCTACGGTGGTCATGGGGATGGAGCGGAACCAGAACAGCACCTTCTCTTTTTCCCCGCCCAGGAACTCCAGGCGAATGCCGATGTCGCTTTCTGGATCGTCTACGCTGGGCAGCAGCCCTTTTTCCAGCAGATATTCCTGGTAGCTGCGTGCCATGCCCACGTAGTCGCTTGTCTCGCCAGTGAGGAAGCGGTAGTGGATGGCCACGTCAAATTTGTTGGTGGTGGGCTGCAGAGTGGTGACGCCCGCGCCGGAGCGGTTGGTGGCCTGGAAGTAGCTCTGGTTATAGACAAAGGCGTTGTACAAGAAGTTGAAATTGGTGATGATCCCGGCCGGGTGGGCATGGACTTCGCCGTAGGACGCGCCCTTTTCGACCACCTGGATGTAGGCGTTTTCTTTTTCCTGGTGCACCATGCCGATCACGGGCAGGGAGAGTTTGTACGGCCGATTCACCAGCGGGTCATATGGCAGGGTACCTAACATGCCGAGATCGGGGCCGTAGTAACGGCCGTAAAACATATTCTGCGCCTTGGTCTCCGCGGCAAAACGAATCAGCGTGCCCGCCCCGTCGGGGATGAACATGTAGCCGGGAATGCTGTCATCACGCACCGCGCCAAAGAAGGGATACACGTACAGCAGGCCGAGCTTAAACGCCGGATCTTCTTCTTTGATCGATGCCTGCGGCACTTCCACCCGCACGCCGTCGGTCTCCAGCTTCACCATGAGGGTCATGGTGATGGAAGGATCCAGGAAATGAACGGTCGCCTCAAAACCATCATCGGTTGTCTGGAAATCAATGGTGCGTTCGCTGTTGGTGATAGACGCACGTTTGTCGGTCGCTCTGGCGTCCAGGTAGTCGATGCTGATGCCGCTTTGGGCAAAGGCGGTCCAGGTGCGGTTGAGGCGGTCGTCCTCAGCCACTTCGTCCAGGTTGGAGTGCCAGACGTAGCCGCTGCGTTTGTCTACCACCTTAAAGGCCAGCGTCTCCCGGTTGGCGTACAGCTGAAAATCCTCGTTTTCGGCCAGCAGCTCGTAGCTTTCGGGGATGGTTTGCAGGCGTGCGGTGAGGGCGAAGGGGGTGGAGGGGGGAGGGAAAACGGCCGTTTCCACCACAGGCAGCGCCGGAGTCGTTTTTAGCGCAGGCACGCTGGCCTCAGGCCGATTGGCCCCCAGTCCCAGCAGCAGCCCCACAACCATCATGAAGGGGAAAATTCGCAGTAGCTTAGCCACGTAACCTTAACTCCTGAAGAATCGCTGAGATGAAATCAAACAGCTGGGTAAACAACACGTAGAGGATGTAGCCCGTCAGCACAAACAGCCCCATCGTAAACAGCGTCAGCAGCACGTTGCGCACCGTTTCCGAAAAACTGTAGTTGTGAATCTCCTTCACCATGATAAACAGCATGATGCCCACCCAGGCCCACATCAGATTCAGCGTGAAGTCGTGCAGGAAAATCTCGTTGAGCGTGAGCACGTTGGAGATGAGGGCCACCGGCAGGGCAATGAGCAGGTACGGGAAGAGGCTGTAGGCGGTGCCAATGACCACGTCACGCACGCGCCCCTCGCCGTCGCTGATGGTGGAGATGAGGTAGTTGGCTGCATTCCACAAGACAAGCAGCCCCAGGGTGAGGGCAATCTCGTTTTCGAGTGGGATGTCTGACACCGAGCTGAAGGGGTTAAAGACAAACCCGGTGACGTACAGCGACAGGATGCGGATCACAATCACCGAGACATAGATGAGGATGGCAAAACGTAAACTGCCGCGCAGATCTTTCTTGATGTAGTAGAAGCTGTCGGCGGGTTGTTTGATGAAGCGGAACATGAAGACAAAGTCATCCACCAGCTTGATTTGCTTCAGACGGCGGAACCAGTCGCGCACCGGATCCAGCCAACGGTAGCGGCGCTCCACGCGTTTGCCAACCTGGAACACCAGCGAGACGCCAATCAGCCCCAGAAACGCCTGGGATAAATATTGCTGCAGCACCTGGTTGCGCAGTTCCCAATACGCCTGGGAATAGCCATTGCGGTCTTCGGCATAGCGGTAGTTGGCCAGGGCCGTGGGATAATCGCCTGCCTTAAAGTGGGCATCGGCAATGCCCTGGTAGGCCATGATGAGCGACCCGTTGTGGTTGAGCATGTTTTCGAAGTAAGGCTGCGCTTCGCGGTAGAACCCTTCGATGTAAAGGCGAACGCCTTCGTGGACCTCGCGGGCAAAGGCGGTGGTTTCGTACACCACCAGGGCGTTTTTGTCTTTGTCCAGCACATAAATGAATTCACCGTGGCGTTCTACGGCCGTAGGATTCTTCAATGTCCCCAACCGCTGGTTGCCCGTATCTTTGGCGCCAAACAAGAAGAGCATCGTGCCGTTCAGGTCATACTCCACGATAAAGCCGTCGGCATCGACGGCCAGCACCAGGCCGTTTTCGCTGACATCGACATCGCGGAAGGTAGTGGAGCCCCAAATGTCGGGGTAAATGTTTTTGCCGGAAACGGTGTAGCGGCGGATGCTCTCCCAGTCGTTGGTGCCCGCGGTGACGGTAAAGACCAGCGATTGGTGATCGATGGTGAGGTTGGAGGGGGAGGCGGCCTCGTTTTTGATGAACTGGGCCAGCTGCTCATCGGTGAGGAACATGCGCTGCAAAATCATCTTAAGCGACATGGAAGCGGTATTGGCGCCAAAGTAGCCGATGAAGTCGCCGTTGGTGTTCATCTGTACAATGCCGTTGACCGAGCCTTCGCTGATGATGTACAGGTTTTCCCGCGCATCGACGGCGATTTTGCGGGGCAGGAACTGCCGGTTTTGGCCAAAAAGCGGCTCATCGGGACGGCCGAATGAATTCACCACGTTGCCGGCGGCGTCAAAAATGTAAATCATGTCCTGCCGGGCATCGGCCACAAAAATGGTGCCCTCGTCATCCACAAACAGGCCGCTGGGCGCGGACAGCTCTTCTTCGCCGTAGATGGTGTCAACTTCGTAGCTGGCGTTGAGCTTGACGATACGGCCGTTCCCCGTATCCGCCACGTAAATCACGCCCTCTTCGGTGATAAACATGTCCTCCGCCCCGGAAATGTCCAGATCGATTTCGTTGTACGGCGTGTAGGCATCCTGGGTCATTACCAGCCAGCCAGCCGGGCCAATGGCCCAGGTGTTGTAAGGCGAATCGGCGCGGGTAGGAACGGCCGTTAGCAGCAGTATTCCGATAATAAAGGTGAAGAATAGAATCCTTTTCATGAGCTTTTTTGTAATTGAGTAATTGGGTAATTGAGTAATTTGCTTTAATTACCCAATTACTCAATTACCTATTTACCTACTTCAATCCCGAATGTGACATCGTGCTCATCACCTGGCTTTGCAGCAGAATAAAAATGAGCAGGTTCGGCAAAAACATGATCAGCGTGGCGGCGGCGGCCATGCCCTGGCCAGCCACGGCGTTAGCCCCGGTGGTTGTCGTGGTCAACGTCGTCAGGTAAAAGGCGAACGTTTTCAGGCTTTCGCTGTTGATATACAGGTTCGACACGTCGGCGTTGTTCCAGGTGGCCTGGAAGGTCAAAATGGCGATGGTGGCGATGGCCGGTTTGATCATGGGCAGGATGATGCGCCAGTAAATGGCCACGTCAGATGCCCCGTCAATCTGCGCCGCTTCCACCACCTCGTTCGGGATACCATCCATGAACTGCTTGAGCAAAAACAGCCCCACCGGCAGGGCCAGCGCGGGCAAGATATGCACCCAAAAGCTGTCCATCAGGTTCAGCCTTTCGATGACTAAAAAGCGCGGAATGGTCACGGCAATAGGCACAAACATCAAGGCGACGGTATTGACGGTGAATAAGACGTTTTTGAGCTTGAAGCGCTTTTTGGAGAGGGCGTAAGCGGCCGTTGTGGACACCACCACCGAAGCAGCCACCGTCACCACCGTGATGAGGATGCTGTTAAACAAATACCGCGTTACCGGGATGCCAGACTTGGAAAAGCGTGAAAACAGGTCGGTGAAGTTTTTGACCGTGGGATTGAGCACAAAAAAGCGCGGCGGGTAGGCAAACAGTTCATCCGCTGGCTTGAAGGCGTGCGAAAAGATAAACACGATGGGCAGCAGCATAAACACCGTCAGTGGAAGCAGCACCAGGTAGAATTTGATCTGGCTGGTGTGGAACCCCTGCGGATTAATCCGGCTGTTGCGAATGCCGGAGAAGCGGCTGATTTTTCTTTTACCGCGCCTGAGAACTAATCTAGTCATCGCTCACAAACAACCTGTTGGCGACTCTGGAGAAAAAGAGCACCATCAACAACAGCACCACGGAAACGGCCGCTGCATACCCCATCTCATAGCGTAAAAAGCCATAATCCTCTACATGATTCACAATCAGCTGCCCGGCGTACTGCGGCGTGGGATTGGCCCCGGAAAGCGTCACGCCAATTGCCCCCGCCTGGAAGGTGCCCACGATGGCCATCACCGCGCCAAACAACATTTGCGGCTTCATCGAGGGAATCGTAATGTGAATAATTTCCTGGAAGCGGTTGCTGATGCCGTCCAGGCTGCCTACCTCGTACAGCTCCGGGTTGATCTCCAAAATCCCGGCCAGCATCGCCAGGAAGCCCACGCCCATGCTGCTCCACAAAGTGACCACAATCATGATGGTCATCAAATATTCGGGCGATTGCAGCCACTGCACCGGCTCCTGAATGGCGTTCATGCCCAGCAGGAAGCTGTTCAGGTAACCGTTCTGGTCGCCGCTGAAGAGCGTTTTCCACACCACGGCCATGGCCACGCCAGTGGTCATGGAGGGTGAGTACAAAATCAGGGCAAAAATGGTGCGCGGCCCTTTAGGCAGCTGGGCCAGCATCCAGGCCAGCATAAACGACAGCACATAGCCGCCCGGCCCCACGAGCACGGCAAATTTGATCGTGTTGGGCAACACGTAGCGCATGAAGATGTCGTCGGCCGTCAGTAAGGCGATGTAGTTTTTCAGCCCGATGAAGCTGGGCGTCTGGATAGTGTCAAAAAAGGTGAAGGAGAGAAAGATGGCCACCAGCACGGGCACCACGATGAAGATGGTAAACATCAGCCCGTAGGCGGACAAAAAGGCATAGGCGCTGCCTTCTTTGTTCAGCCACTGCCGGAATTTGCCTTCCTGCGGCCTGAACCTGTCCTCGCGGGACCGCACTTTTTCTTGTTCAATCAGTGTGCTGCTAGTTGTCGCCATTTTGCATCCAACTTTCAACGGTCTCAATGGTGGGAATGGTAAATTCGCGCACCCTGACGCCGTTTTCCAGGTAGCCAAACTCTTCCATTTTGCGGGTGATTTCGCGGTTGATGATGATGACCGAGTTGTCAATTGCCACGCGGGGGTTCACGCCTTCAAACACAATCTGGTTCCAGGCGTTGCTCAACTCGCGCTCCTGCATGTAGCTGCCGGGCAGCTTCACCGGCTCTTGCAGCCATTCCCACTGCTCCAGAATAACCTCTTTGTGCTCGTCGGGGATGGGCGATTGGGCAAACGCTTCCAGATTGGCCGAATTCCACAAATATTCCAGCCCGTAGTTCAAAATCAGCTGCTGCTGAAAATCGGTCTGTGTTTCGGTGGATACCCACCACTTCATAAATTCCCAGCCTTCTTCGGGCTGGTCGGTGTTGGCAAACATGATGCCCGCCTGGGCCGAACCGGTAGCGTAGCGCAGCTCACGGCCGTCTTCCAGCACCGTAGCGGGGTAGAGGGTAATTTCCCACAAGCCGTTGAGCTCGGGCGCGGCCGTGACCAGCTTGAGATACGTTTCAAAGTTCGAGACGCCGATGGGGATACGGCCGTATCGAAAACTGTCGTAAAAGCTGGATGTGGTCAGCGGCATCCCATAAATGGTGAAACTCTCCGCCATAAACTTAAGCCCTTCAATGGCTTCGTCGCTGGCCAGGCCGGTGGCAAAACCATCGTCGCTGTAGAGCGGCGCGCCCTGATTCAAGATGTACGGCGCGGTCATCAGGTACGGCTTGGTGCCGCTGCCCGCCGACAGCTGCGTGTTGAAGTTCATGCCAAAGCGCTGCAGCTCTGGCAAAATCTCCGTCACCTCGTTCCAGGTGTTGGGGATGGGAATGCCCAGCGACTCCAGGATGTCGCGCCGGTAGTAGGTTACCCAGAAATCTTGCGTTTCGGGCATGGCATAAACAGAATCATTGATGATGTAGCTGAGCAGCGAGCCGGGGGCGTAAATTCCAATCGTCTCGTCAAAATCTTCAAAGGTGCGCAAATCTTTGAGGGCGTTGCGGATGGCCAGCTCGTATGGCACGTTGGTGCTGACGCCAAAGGCCACGTCTGGCTGAATCCCGGCGGCATTGGCCAGCACCAGCTTGGACTCGTCGGGCATAATCGAAAATTTGACGTTGATTCCGGTTTCGGCGGTAAACGTCTCGTCGGTGAGCTGCTGCATCAGGTCCACGTACTGCCGCGGCCGGTTGACCCACACTTCCAGCTCACCTTCATCCGCGCCAATGGATTGGTAGGGATTGGGCCGGAAGGAGTGGAAAAAGCGCTTCAGGCTTTCCAGGAGCGAGGTAAAAAAGGAGACCTGTACCGCTTCTGGCGCCGTGTCGGCCGAGTGGATGTAAATTTTGTCCAGGGCCAGCGGCTGGTTTTGCAGCAGGGGCAGCAGCGTGCCCAGCAGCTGCGCCGCCGAGCCGGAGCCTTCGGAAAAACGGTTCAGGTGCACCGGAATTTCATCCGGATCTTCGGCCAGGAAGAGGATGTTATCGATGGCCATCTGGTAGGTCAGCACTTCTGCCGAGCCGCCGCTGGCGTTTACGGCCGTTACCACGTTCAAATCCTGGCGCAAATCGTCGGCAATGGCAATCAGCTGGTCCTCAATGTCGGGAATGTAGTCGGAAATGACCCATTCCTTAAACGGATCCACCTGGTTGCCAGTGAGGCGCTTAATTTCCAGGGACAGGTCGTTGATGTCCAGCAGCACCTTCTGAATCTTCTCGATGGCCGAACGGTACGGCGAATTGGTGGCCTCGATACCCAGAACGTTGACACCTTTCTCCAAATAAATTTTGTACGGCGTGTCGCCCCCAAGCGTCTTGTTGGTCCAGTCGGCGGTGTAGTTGAAGGGCACGTCATTCAGCTCATCAAACAGCACCTCGCCGTTGAGGCTGATGCGCCGGAAAACGGTGAAGTTGCTCTTCACGTTTTGCAGGGCGCGCAAGGTGATGAGGTACATGCCGTCTTCAGGCACGGTGAACTCGTAAAAAACGGTGCTGCCGCTGCGATCCCAATCTTCCCCGCCCAGGGTGTTGAGCCGGAGCTGGTAGGTGTCATACGGGGTGACGGCCAGGCTGCGGTGGTTGACGGGGCGTACGGCCGTATCGTTCTTATACGTCGGCCACTCCGCCTCCAGCTCAATCATCACCCCCGATGTGTCCGGTGCTACGTGGGCGGCGCGGTATTCGCTGTAGCTGGGGTAGGGGGCAAACGCCTCAATGTAGATGCTCCCCAACAGCAGCGTTTCGTCCGTCAGCTTAAATTCAAAGGTGTGTTCCCCCTCGGTCAGCAGGAGCTGCAGCGGATATTCCAGGCTGAAATTGGCGTCGCGCAGCGGCACTTTGGTCCAGCGCACCAGCTTTTCCTGGCGAATCAGCGCCTCGTTGCCGTACCGATCCAGCGGGAATTCGTCAACGCCATCACCACTATTGCGGTAAAAAACGGGGAAGACAATGCGCTGGGTGTCCAGCGACGGGAACTGGCCATCCACCAGCAGCTGGCCTTCGGGCGGATTGAGGAAGGCGTCGGGCACGGCCGTATCAAACGAAACGGTGTAGAGACCTTCTTGGGGGATAACGGCCGTAAAGCTCACCGCATCTTCCTCCTGCAAAAACACAGCGGGCTTGTCGTAGTCGGCGGTGGCGTCGTGGTCGCTGGGGGGCAGGTTGAAGGAATCGGCCGTCACTTCAATAGCGATGTCCGGGTCAGCCAGCGGTTGATCTTGTGCCTGGGGTGGTGCTGCCGCCAGCAAATCTGAGTTCAAAATCCACAAGGCACGGGTCGATGGCGTGATGACCAGCATCAAGATCAAAACGGTTCCGATTAAGCGAATGGGTTTGAAAAATTTCAACAGCATTTTTGAACTCGTGCCTGGTACCGAAGCGATCTAATTTTGTGGGGTAGTTTAGGCGAAAACCGCTTCGGTTTAAGTGTTCCGCCTATACCCATCACCCCACACATTCAGCTTGGCGGAACACTAGCTTTCCTGGTATCGGTCTTCTACGCCGTTCGAGTGAAAGTAGCTCATCTGGTAAGTGGTCGCATGATCCGTGGCCACCATCGCTTTCGCCCAGGCTTCATGATCGGACATCTTTTTGCGTATCACATTAAAGAAAAAGTTTACGGCAAAGGCATGTACTTCTATACCTGGGTGTTCCCGGCAGCCAATGTAAGCATTAATCTTGCCATTATTGGTAAAGGCACGTCCCATTGCTTCTGTGCCACCGCCACAAGCGAATGAGATGACGGTACACCCAGGCAGATTAACCACTGGGGCAATCACTGCTGCTGGCATATGGTGTTCATGAAGCATGGATGTATCAATGTGCTCGCCATATTCGCCCAGGTAATAACCACTTTCTTTGTCTCCGTGCCCGGCAATAAGCAAATAGCGCGGGGCGGTATCTCCTTGTCCCAGCACTTTTAGAAAGTCCATCGGGGTGCCAATCCAGTGGACGGTCACAACGCCACCGAGCATTTCAAGTAATGCACGCATGGCATTGGCTTCGAACTCATTGGGCAGGGCAATAATGTTGACGGCCAGTCGAGGGTAATCAAATTGGGTATCAATTATTGATTTCATGACTGCTAAATTTGTCCATGCAATGCCAATTGATGATAGCGATGTGTCTTTAAGATGTGGGGCAGAGATTTGGAAATTGGAAGGAGCTCCGCCAGCTCCTTCCAACTTCCGCTAAAAGTTTATTGGTTCAGTTCGGCAGCGGCGTCGGCCAGGATCTGGTTGGCAAACTCTTCCAGTTGGGCCGAGTAGTCTTCGTATTTGTAACGGCCGTCATTGGCAAAGTTGAACATAAACCACATGTTCACGTCCAGGTCCTCACCTACGTCGATACCCGGCTTGCCTTCCCAGCGGGCGTTGATGTAACCCGGCACCACTTTCGCCAGGGATTCAACCATGCTGTTGTCCAGGTTGTCCAGCGCGGCGTGGATGCCCGGCTTGTCGACAAATGTTTTGTACAGTTCAAGGGATGCTTCGTCAAGCGAAACCGGCATCTTGGGCGCCGAACCCATCGCCGAGGCCAATTCGGCTTCTTTGGCGTAGGCTTCGGTGGAGAAGGTCATCCAGCGCGCGAAATCGTAAGCGGCTTCCAGGTTGGCGGTGGTCTTGGAAACAACCATCACGTCCGTTACCAGCGCCTGGTTCCCACCGGGGATCCCGATGAAATCCCACTCGAATTCAGCGTTTTCCACGTAACCCGGCACCGCCCAGGAGGCGTCCCAACGCATGCCCACTTCCTGGTTCAGGAACAGTTCCCACGGCCCGGTGGAGTTGAAGTTGGCCAGCTGCTCTTCCGTCAGCCCTTGCCAGGTGTACTGCTTCCACTCACCAGCGGCAGCAATCGCATCTTTGAAGGCGGTCGAGTTGTAGTTCATCTGCTCGCCATCATAGCTAAACCATTTCAGGTTCGGGTCTTGCGTGTTGGCATACCAGCCCATGATGAATTCCATTTCATCCAGGCCCAGCACACCTTGCTGTACGTTGTGTAAGGAGGTCACGGCTTCTTCAAACTCTTCGACCGTAAAACCATACTCCGGCGCATCCAGGTTGGCGGCTTCGTACAGATCTTTGTTCACAAAATAGCCCATCACAAACTGGGCGGCGGGCAAACCGAGCACCTGGCCGTTGTAAGTCACGCTGTCTTTCAACGCCTGCGGCACGTTGGCCCAATCCGGATCATTGGCGGTGAGATCGGTCAGGTCTGCTACCCAGTCGTTGGCCACGTACAGCGGCACATTGTTGGCCATGAAGACGTCTGGCAGCTCGCCTTTGGCGGCGTAGGAGGTCAGAACGGCATCCCAGCCACCCTCAGCAGACATGTCCACAAATTCAATCGTGACATCGGGGTTGGCCTCCATGTAGGCCTGCACCATCTGACGCTGAATGTTGTTTTCTTCTTCGGTGCCCAGGTTCCAGTTGGCATAGCGGAGGGTGATGCCTTCACCAGCGGGTGCTTCGGCTTCTTCTTCAGCCGGGGCTTCAGTTTCTTCGGCGGGGGCTTCTTCCTCAGCAGGCGCCTCTTCTTCGGCGGGGGCTTCTTCTTCAGCCGGGGCTTCAACTTCTTCTTCGGCCGGGGCTTCGGCTTCTTCTTCCTGGGCAGGGGCATCGGTTGAGGTATCTTCCACCGGCTCTTCAGTTGTGCCACCACCACAGGCAACCAGGGCCAAAATCAACAAAACAAGCAAGAAAAATCGTTTTGTTATGTTTTTCATTTCTTAATCTCCTCGCATTTTTAAATGACTCGTGCTTTTTGTTAAAACTTTAGAGAGGGATGTTTCACTCAATTGCAGTAATCACCTCCTTTGTTGCCCCATGGTAATTTCTACAAAATGGGTTTGTCTATCGTTAAATTCCGGAATCAGATTGCTTTCAACGGGTTGTCCATCTACCGTCACAGACGTGATTCCCTGGCTGACGTGGTTGGGGTTTTTCACTTCAATGTGGTAGGTGGCGCTGCGAAACGGCCGTACCACCCGAAAACCCGGCCAATCAGCAGGAATAGCTGGGTCGATCAGCAGGCCGTCGGCTTGCGGCCGTATGCCCAAAATCCAGTGCGTGGCCACGCGGTGCAGCCATTGGGCCGAACCGGTGTACCAGGTCCAGCCGCCACGGCCGTAATATTCCGACAGCGGCCCATCAATGTTGCCCGGCGTCACGTACGGCTCTGCTTTGTAGATGTCGATGTCGGCGCTGCGGTTGGGCGGGCAGATGCGGCGGTACGCTTCGTAAGCCAGCTCCGGCTGGCCCACCAGGGCGTAGGCCCACACGGCCCAGGTGGCGGCATGGGTATACACACCCCCGTTTTCCCTTAAACCCGGCGCATAGCGGGTGACGTACCCCACGTCCGGGCGCGGCTGGGTAAACGCCGGGTAATTTAGCAGCGTGCCGTACGGTTTCAGCAGGTATTGTGTGACGGAATCCATCGCCTTTTTGGCGCGATCGGCCTCTGCCGCGCCGCTGATGGCGGCCCAGGCGTTGGGCATGAGGAAAATTTTTCCCCCGTCGTTGGCTTTGGCGCCGAGCAGCAGGCCGTCGTCGGTGGTGGCCTGCAAATACCATGCACCGTCCCAGCCGTGGCAGTTCAGGGCGTTTTGCAGGCTGCGGCGAATCACCTGGCATTTTTCGGCAAAACGGCCGTCGCCGCGCTGCGCCGCCAGCGGACCAAAACTGCCCAAAATCATGTAAAGAAACTCGGCCACCCAGAAGCTTTCCCCTTTGAGCAGCGTGCCCACGGCGCTCAGGCCATCGTTCCAATCGTGGTCGCCCATCAGCGGGATGCCGCGGGGTGAAAAGCGGGAGAAAGAACGCTCGATGGCCCGTTTGCAGTGGTCGTACAGCGACTCGGCCGGGCCGTTGAGGTAGGGCACCTGCTCGTCCAGAACGGTGAAGTCGTTGGTCTCTTGCAGGTAGGCGTCCAGGATAAACGGCAGCCAGAGCAAATCGTCCGAGCAGTTGGTGCGCGGCCCGCCGCCGCGAATGGTAAACCACCAGTGCAGCACATCCCCCTCGACAAATTGCTGGGCGGCATGCCGCAGCAGCTGTTGGCGGGCGTAGTCCGGTTCGCTCACCAGGAAAATCTGGCTGTCTTGCAGCTGGTCGCGGAAGCCATAGCCGGCCGACACCTGGTACAGGGCCGATTTGCCCCACAGGCGGCAGGAGATGGCCTGGTATTTCAGCCAATAGTTGGTCATGAAGTTGAGAGCGTCATCTGGCGTTTCTACTTTTTCGGTGTCGACAAAGCGGGACCAGAAGTGGTGCACGTCTTGCAGGGTTTGGGCGCTGGCGGCAACGGCCGTATACCGTTCCACCAATTCCGCCACGTTCTCCTTGCCATCTTCGGCCATGCCCAGGGTAAAGACGATGGTCTGGCTGCCCCCCGGCTCCAAGTTGACGCCAACCTGTAACGCGGCAATGGCATCGGTGAAACGGCCGCTTCTGTCCGCCAGCCGCTCATCCATCATTGCCTGCGGTTTGTCGTCGTTGTTGTACAGGCCAAGGAAAGATTCCTTGTCGCAGTCAAAGGACAGCAGCGGTTCGCTGGCGGCCATGAAGGCAGTGTAGGGCCAGCTGGTGTTGTTGTGGCGCCCCTTGTCATCCGGGAAGCCCCACAGGCATTTGCGGGCGGTGACGGTGCGGTTGGGTAGATCGGCGGCCGTTTCGATGAACAGCTTGTGAAACTCGCGGTGCTCATCCGGGGCAAAGCCCAGCAGCCACTCGGCGTAGGAGGTCACATCCAGTTGGCGGGGTCTGGCGCTGTGGTTGGTGAGGGTGAGCTGGAAAATCTCTACGGGGTCCTGCGGGGCGACAAAAACGGTCAGTTCGCTGGCAATGTCTTCAATTTGCTGGCGGAAGGTGGAGTAGCCAATGCCATGTATTACCGAGAAGGATTGATACGGCCGCATCACCGGCTTATGAGTGGCAGACCAATATTCCCCACTTTGCTGGTCCCGAATGTAAAAATATTTGCCCCAGTTGTCCTTGACGAGGTCCTGGAACGAGCGGGTGAGGCGATTTTGCCCGGCATTGCCGCGCCAGCTGTAGCCCGAGCCGTTTTGGGACACCAGCAGGCTGTAATCCCCATTGCTGATGACGTTGCCCCAGGGACGCGGCGTTTTAGGTGTCTTGATGACGTACTCTCTGCCGTCCTCGGAAAAGTAGCCGTAAACCGTTTCAAATTTCTTGTGCATGGGGCCTTCTCAACCCTTCAACGCTTAAAATTTCTGGGAATAGGGCGGAGTGAAACGTTTCACTCCCGGGCAAAAAAATATAAGAACGCCGTTCTTATAAATTTTGATGGGACCAAAGTTGCCCTATGGCCAAAAATTATCAACGCTTTTTGCCATTTGTCAAGCTGTTTGCCAGCAATTCAGCGATTCTCAATCTGGCCGCACCGCCAGGGGATAAATCCCCAGGCTACGTATGGAAACGTGCTGAAGCACGTTAAAAACAGGGCCACAAACCTGCTTCAGCAGGTTTTTCATCACAACCGCCGGTTTCAATCGGGGGTAACAAGGCTGGATTCAATCTAAATTGAGAATTGCTGCCAGCAATTCGACATATGACGTAACTGCCTGTTTGGCCAAAGCCTGATACACTTCCGCCTTATGGACTTTTCTCAAAACTACGTGCAGGTAAACGATCTTGAGGTGTTCTACCATCGCGCCGGTGGCGGTGACGGCCGTTCCAAACCGCCGCTTGTTTTGCTGCATGGCTACACCGACAACGGCCTGTGCTGGGCGCGTGTGGCCCACGATTTGCAAAACGACTACGACGTCTACATGCCGGATGCCCGCGGCCACGGCCGTACCCAAGGAGACGTGCAAATCTTCTCGTATGAACAGCTGGGCGCCGATGCTCTGGTATTTATTCAGGCGCTGGGGTTGGTACGGCCGTTCCTCTTCGGCCATTCGATGGGGGCACAAACGGCCCTGATTGTGGCTGCCAATGCGCCCGAGCTGGTCCGGGCGCTTGTGTTGGAAGATCCGCCGTTTGGCCACCGGGAGAGTGCTGCCGAGCAGGACACCGAGTTCCTACAAAAAATGGCGGATGAAGCGCGGGTGTTTCAGGAACGGCCGTTGTCTGAAAAAATCGCTGCCATACGGGCCAACGAACCCGGCTGGGCCGAAGCGGAAATCATTCCCTGGGCCGAATCCAAAGAGGAGTACGACCCGCAAATTCAGAGCCCGTCTGTGCGGCGGCGTATGCACCAATACGACTGGCGTGAGGCAGCGGGACGGGTGCAGTGTCCCGTTTTACTGCTCACGGCCGAACGCGGCATTGTTGCCCCGGAAACGGCCGTTGCGGTCACCAGGCTCATCCCCCACTGTAAAACGGTGCGGCTGCCAGAGGCCGGGCACTGCATTCACCGCGATGCCTACGAAGAAACGATGCAGGTGGTGACAGACTTTCTGGCCAACCATCAGTAGCAGATTTTCAGGAAGGGGAACAGTGCCACGTTATGAATAAACCGTACCAAACCACCGCCAGCCAGATTGTCTGGTCCTGCCCCTGGTACCAGGTGCGCCAGGATCAAATCATCACGCCAAACGGCCGTCCCGGTGTCTACAACGTCATCGAAAGCCCCACTGCGGTCTGGATTGTACCGGTGACCCCCGCTGGGGAGATTGTGCTCATCAACAACTATCGCTACACCATCGACGAGTGGTGCTGGGAGGTACCGGCCGGCAGCGTCAAGCCGGGGCAGACCGAACTGGAAGCGGCCGTTTGTGAGCTGAAAGAAGAAGTGGGCGGTGAAACGGAGGATGCTCTGGTGGAAATCGGCCGTTTTCACACGGCCAACGGCATCTGCAACGAGCTGGGGGTGTATTACCTGGCCACCAACGTGCGCCTGGGCCAGCCAGAGCACGAGGCCACTGAAGTGATGGAAACCCACGTCAAGCCCCTGGCCGAGGTGCTGCACATGGCCCGCAGCGGCCAGATCAGCGACGGCAACACCGTCCTGGCGCTGCTGCTCTGTGCCGAAAAATTATTGGCTACCTGACACAAAACTGCAAGGATACAAATTGTTGCCCGCCAGTTCTGCGGACTGTCATCCCAATTGGGCTGCCTCTTGCTATAATCAGCTTCGCAAATACACGAAGAGGAAAATGAAATGATTCAATCTGCAGCAGTGCCCGATGAACGCGGTAAGTTTGGTCCGTATGGCGGCCAGTTTGTGCCCGAGACACTGATGCCCGCCCTGGACGAGCTCATTCGCGTCTATGACGAGGTGCGCCTGGACGAGGTATTTCTGGCCGAGTTTAACCATTTGCTCAAAAGCTATGTGGGACGGCCGTCTCCCCTCACTCACGCCAAACGTCTATCCGCCAGCCTGGGCGGGGCGCAAATCTACTTCAAGCGCGAAGATTTGAACCACACCGGCGCGCACAAAATCAACAACGCGCTGGGGCAGGCCTTGCTGGCTAAACGCATGGGCAAAAGCCGCATTGTGGCCGAGACGGGGGCGGGGCAGCACGGCGTGGGCAGCGCGACGGCCTGCGCGCTGCTGGGGCTGGAATGTGTTGTCTACATGGGCAGCGTGGACATTGCCCGGCAGCAGCCCAACGTCTACCGCATGAAGCTGCTCGGCGCGGAAGTGCGCGCCGTGCAAAGCGGCAGCAAAACGCTCAAAGACGCCATCAACGAAGCGATTCGCGACTGGGTGACCAACGTGGCAACCACCCACTACCTGCTTGGTTCCGTCCTGGGACCGCACCCGTACCCGATGATGGTGCGGGACTTCCAAAGTGTGATTGGGTACGAGGCACGCCAGCAGATGTTGGACGAAATCGGCCGTTTGCCCGACACGATCATCGCCTGCGTGGGCGGCGGCAGCAACGCCATGGGCATCTTCCACGCCTTCCGCGACGACGAGGGCGTGGACCTCATCGGCGTGGAGGCTGGGGGTGAGGGGATCAGCGGCGGCAAACACGCCGCCCGCTTTGCCGACATGAACATTGCCCGCGTCGGCGTTTTGCACGGCACCAAAAGCTACGTGATGCAAACGGCCGATGGCCAGATCAGGGAAACGCACAGCATCAGCGCCGGGCTGGATTACCCCAGCGTGGGGCCGGAACACGCCCTGCTGCGAGACGAGGAGCGCGCCTTCTACACCTACGCCACCGACGAAGAGGCGCTGGCGGCGTTCCAGACGCTGTGCAAAACGGAGGGCATCATCCCGGCGCTGGAATCGAGCCACGCTGTGGCCGAGGCCATCAAACAAGCGCCTAAAATGCGCCCGGATCAGGTCATCCTGGTCAATCTCAGCGGCCGCGGCGACAAAGATTTAAACACGGTAATGGCAGCGCTGGATTTGTAAATTTTTGCCTGGTTTGCAGTTGCCTGCTTATGGCGAAGTTAGGCGGCTTGTAAACAATCTTTAGGAGTAAAAAGTGTGGCAACGCTTCATCTGATGGTTGGACTGCCTTGTTCAGGGAAAACAACGCTTGCAAAGAAGCTTGAACATAAACGGTCAGCACTTCGATTGACACCGGATGAATGGCAGGTTGCTCTTTTTGATCAAGATGCGGAAGAACCAGAACATGATGCTCGACATAGTTTGATCGAGGCTATGCTTTGGAATATCGCAAGCAGAGCGTTGGAATTAGGAACGAATGTCATCCTCGATTTCGGCTTTTGGGCACGAGAAGAGCGCGAAGATTACCGGCTGCGGGCCAAACGCCTTGGAGCCAGCAGTGAAGTGCATTTTCTTGATGTGCCGGAAGAGGAGCTGCTGAGGCGGCTTGCGGTCAGGAATTCGCAACCTTCACAGGGGAGCTTCCACATTTCTGAAGAGAGTATGAAGCCTTGGATTGAGTTCTTCCAGAAACCGACACCTGAAGAGCTTGAACGTAGAGAATAAGTAAGGGCATCGGGAAACGGCCGTCACCCACGCCCAAACCGAATTACAAACTCTAATCGAACAATATTGGCAGGAGACCAAATTATGAGTGAGAAAAAGTCTGTGTTGGTGTTGTGTACCGGCAATTCTTGCCGCAGCCAGATGGCCGAGGGGCTAATTAATGCCCGCCTGGGCGGCCAGTTTGTGGCGTACTCGGCTGGCACAGTGCCCAGCGGCTATGTGCATCCCAAGGCAATTGCCGTCATGGGCGAGCTGGGCATTGACCTGAGCCAGAACGAATCCAAGTCAACGGAGCTGTTCAAAGGCCAATATTTTGACCACGTCATCACCGTCTGCGATTCGGCCAAAGAAACGTGCCCGGTCTGGCTGGGCAGCGCGGGGCAAAAGACCCACATCGGCTTTTACGATCCGGCGGAGGCTACGGGGAGTGAGGAGGAGGTTACGGCCGTATTCCGCCAGGTCCGTGACCAAATCGCCGACCAGATTTTAAGCTTCCTGCAGTCGTAGAGGGGGCTTGACACCTGCTTTCATCATCTGCCGGACGACGAGGTGGTGAAACGGCCGTATCACATTAAAATAAACTGGCCCCGTCCAGCGATGGTAGTGCACAACTGTCAGCACGTGAAAACGGTTTGGCTGGCCAGCTTCCACAATCACCCCTAAATGCGCCGTCAGGTGAGATTCGGTTATCCCGGCAAACCAATAGCTGTCTTCCTGCGCCATTTTGACCGCGAAAAAGGCAGCCGACTCCCCGGTCACAAAAGCAACATCTGCTGGACGTATTTGCAGGTTTTGTGGCATTCCTTTCTGTTTCATGCCCAGCAGGCGCACAAAAAACCAGCGCACGCCGTACAGAAATTTGACCCAGCCAGGAGTGTAAGAAAGCATGCCAGCAATAAATTCCCGCAGCGACACGTCCCCGCTGATCGTTTTTATGTCAATGTGATTGGCGGTTTTCATGAGTTCTGGTAGGTGGGGAACGGCCGTAATCAATACTTCATTTTTCATCAGTCTGCTCCAACTATCGTTGATCAAGCCTAAAACCTGACCTGCCAAATAAAAAACAACCACACAGGATTACGAGATTTTCTCTTTTTGCTCTTGGCCCTCTGTGGCTAGAATGCTAGTAAACGGAGCCGCGGCCACCGAGCCGTTCTACATGAACCGGATCGTAACAGTCGCCAAATTTGGTTTTGGGCATGGTGGCCTTCCTGGCCATCAGTTCTTCGTATTCATTATCGTCTACCATGGCCACGATGCGGGCGATGCTGGCCTCGCCGTCCACAAAGCGCCAGGGGAAGCAGCCCACTGGCACGCGCCGGTTCACCACCAGGTCAATGTCGCCGCCCACACATTCGGCATGGATGATGCCCTTGTCGAACATCCACAAGTGCATCATCTGGTACATGTCTTTGGTGAAATAATCGGCCAGGGCCTTGCTGTACTTTTTCTTGAAATGGGCGTCGGCATCAGCTGCCTGGGCAGGCATCCAGTCGCGAATTTTGGTGTTCATGGGATGATCGGCGCTGCCGCAGTCCACGCCAATCCACTTGATCTTTTTGTCGATGCACCACTGGGCAAAGCGGGCATCCGGACCGGGATGCATCACCATGTAGCGCACCTCGTTGCCGTATGGCTGGTCCCAGCCAAAATGGTGGTAGCCCGTATGAATGATGAGAATGTCGCCTTCGCGCACCTCCACACGCTCCTCGATCATTTCCGGCGTGTACACATCATAATCGCCGCACACGTCACTTAAATCGACGATGGCCGCGTCGCCCGCCAGGAAATCAAAGTTGAGCTGGGCAATGTCTTTGCCGGGGGTGTAGAAGTGAATTTCGCCGTCGAGATGGGTACCAACGTGGTTGCTGTGGGTAACAACCTGGCCATTGGCGCCGTTGGGTGCCAGCCGCTTGAAATATTTCACCTGCAGCGGCTCGTAGGTTGGCCAGGGCGGGGTGCCAATGCCGAGGGGAATGGTAAGATCGATAAATTTCACAAGATTACTCCTTTGTTTGTTGGCGGAATTATAGTACGGGCCAGCGGTAAATTTCTAACAATATTCTGTCAATGGGATTGCCGCTAAAACATTTTTAGGAAGCGGGAGGCGATGCCCAGGAGTACCAGGTAGCGCAGTGTTTTACCAAAGATGACCCAGAAGCTAAAGATTCCCAAATGCATGTGGAGGGCACCGGCAACGGCCGTTAACGGATCACCAATAAACGGCACCCAGGAAAAAAACAGGGCCACCGGCCCCCAACGCTCATAAAATCGTTCGGCCCGGCTCCATGTTTTGGGATCAATCTTCACATACCGTCCCAGCACAAAATCGGTGCCTTTTTTACCCACAAAGTAATTCAGCACCGAACCAGAATAGCTGCCCGCCGTGGCCACCACAATCACCAGCCAGACGTTGTAGCCCAGCGGTGGCATGCCCACAACAAAAATTTCCGAGGCCAGCGGCAGCAGTGATGCCGATAAAAAGCTGATGAGGAACAGCCCAAAGTAACCGAGACTAAAGATGAAGTTAATCATAGAAGAGATTTGAGATTAGAGATTAGAGATTGTCAATCTCCAATCTCCAGTCTCTAATCTCCTAATGCACGTGGTTTAGGTAAAAGTTCGACCGAAAACGGCCGTTACCTTTTCCATCTCTGTCACAAAGTGGGGCAGGGTGCTCAGCGGCAGCGATTGCTGGCCGTCGGACAGGGCGTTGGCCGGGTCGGGATGAAATTCTACCAGCAGCCCGTCGGCTCCGGCGGCCAGCGCGGCGCGGGCGGCGGGCAGCACCAGGTCAGCCCGCCCCGTGGCATGGCTGGGATCGGCAATGACGGGGTAGGGGCTCAACTGCTTGGCCAGGGCGATGGCGTTGGTGTCCAGCGTATTGCGCGTGGCCGTCTCAAAGGTGCGAATGCCCCGCTCGCAGAGCATGATGTTTTGGTTGCCCCGGCTGCTGATGTGTTCGGCGGCCTTCAGCCACTCCTCAATAGTTGACATAAAACCGCGCTTGAGCAGCACCGGCTTTTGCAGTTCGCCAACAGCCCAGAGCAGCGGATAATGCTGCATGTTGCGGCTGCCCAGCTGGATGATGTCGGCGTAGCGTGCCACCAGCGGCACGTGTTCTACTGCCAGCGCCTCGGTGATCACCAGCAGGCCAAACTCGTCGGCCACGTCACGCAAAATTTCCAGCCCTGTTTCGCCCAACCCCTGGAAGCTGTCCGGCGAAGTGCGCGGTTTAAAGGCGCCGCCGCGCAGCACACGGCCGCCCACACGGGCCACAGCTTCGGCGGCGGCGCGGGTCTGGGCATAGCTTTCCACCGAGCATGGCCCGGCCATGAGCACCACATCGCTGCTACCCACGGCAAAATCAGCCGTAATGTGCACAGGTTTTGTGGCCTGAGTGGGCGCGGGTGATTGTAGTTTCGGCAAACGATTCACAGTTTTCCTTATAACCTTTTCCTGGGGCCAGATTGGCGACAATTATCTAACAATCTTGTCACCTCGCCAGCCAGAAAAGTGCAGAACTTTCAAAATATTTTGAACGAATTATACTCAGTTTTGCTAAGTTGCGTCAATTTTCACAACGGCCGTTCATCCAATGGCCCTACAATTGTTGACAAAAGAGGGGATGAAAGTCTTTAATACCGGTGATCAGGTGTAAGCCTGTGAGAAAGTTGACATAATGGCGCGGAACGGCCGTGGCCATTTTTCCCATACATGGAGGATTTTAATGAGTCGTAATACAAAAATTGTGGTCGGCATTATTGCCGGAATTTTGGGTGTTTGCTGCATCATCGCCATTGTTGCTGCCCTGGTACTGCCCCGCATGTTCCAAAACTTTGCCGAGAGCGTGGATGATCCCGCCGCGGCAGCTGATGTGGCTTCATCGATCGTCGATTATGATCTGCCCGCTGGTTACGATGAACAAGGAGCCATGAATTTTTTCGGTTTTCGCATGGCTTTCATCACCGGTCCTGACGAAAACTCTATGATTATGCTGGCAGAATTCCCTGCCTCGTTGGCCGGGGAGGAGGAGCAGATGCAGCAGCAGATGCGTGACGCTTTTGCCAACCAGACCGGGACGCAAAACATGCAGCTGGAACTTGTTGGCAGTGAAGAGGTCACTATCAACGGCGCCGACGCCACGTTGGCTACCTACGAAGGTACTGATGGGCAGGGCAACAACGTCCGCCAAATCCTCGGTGTTTTTGAGACAAAAGGCGGCAGCCCGGGCATGTTGATGATCTTCGGCGACCAGGACAACTGGGATGAGGACGGCGTCAGCCGCTTCCTCGATTCATTGGAGTAAGATTAGCTCAAATCACATTTCCCCGGAAACTGTCTGCGAGACCAACTCTTTTGTGGAAAGTTTCCGGGGAAATTTGCTGTTTCACCTCCTGCCGGGCCAACCAGCGGGAGGTTTTTGTGTGTTCCTACCGCCTGCTGCCCCAACTGTTCCAGGATGTGACTTCCCTGGCCGGAACGCGCCTGGCTGGTTGAAAGTCATCACCAGTGTAGTAGGCTACCGGCAGCAGGGCGGCCTGGGTAACGTAGCGGGGAATGCCCAGAATCTCTGCAATTTCGTTTTCGTAGCGCAGATGCAGCGTGGTCCAGGCCGCACCCAGGCCGCGTGCGCGCAGGGCAAACATAAAGGACCAGGCGGCGGGCAAAATGGAGCCATACAGTCCGGCCTGGGCCATCGGCCCGGCAGTTTCCACCCGCCCTTCGATGCAGGGGATGACCATAACGGGGACACGAGACATATTTTGTGCCAGGAAAAGGGCCGATTTCACCACGCGGCTCTGCTGTTTGGGATCATGGTCTCGATCACCACGGCTTTCCGCCTGCTCGTGGTTGGAGCGAGCGTAGATAAAAAATGATTGTTTGTACAGCTCCCCAATCTGCGTTTTTTTCTCCGCATCGGTGATAACCAGAAAGTGCCACCCCTGCGAATTGCCGCCGGTGGGCGCCTGAATGGCAATCTCCAGGCATTCTTCGATCACTTCGGGTGGCACGGGGCGATCTAGATCGAGCCGTTTGCGCACAGAGCGGGTGGTGGTTAATAATTTATCGATCGTAGCGAGGTCCATTTGGGGTCTCCTGGAGTACGGGTGCGTAATTGAGTAATTGGGTAATTGGGTAACTGCCTGATTATCCAATTACTTCTTACCTTATTGTGGCACATCATAGAGACACGGCAAATTTACGATTGAAGCGTATGATGCCAGAAGCTTAATCTTAGAAAGACAAACCGCCTATGTCGCAAAATGACAATAGTAGCATTGCTGGCCGAACCATCCATAGTTCACTGTATAGTCTGATTGCTTCTACCATCACAATCACGCTGGGCTTTATTCGATTTATTCTACTGCTCTACTTTTTGCTCCCTGAAGATTTTGGTGTTTTTACTCAGGCAATGTTATTTATCACCCTGGCGTCTCAGTTACGTTTGCCAGGTTTGGATTTAGCCATTATTCAGCGGCAAGAAGTAAATGAATCTGTCCGGCGTACCTATTTTTCTATGAAAATGGGTTCTCTTATTGTTAGTGTTCTTATTATGGCGACAGCGGCGCCGTATATCGGACAAGTTTATCCAACGATGCCCCTGCTGACGGGGATTCTTTTGGCGCTGTTGAGCCTGGATATCGTCAAGGGATTAAACGGTGTTCAAGAGGCCCTGCTGCGCCGCGAACTAGCATTTAAACAAATTGCAGCAGCCGACATTACCAGTGCGATCTCTATGACTATTCTTACCCCTTATCTGGCCTGGCGTGGTTTTGGCGCCTGGAGCCTGGTGGCCGAGGTACTTGTTGGGCAGATTTCCAGGGGAGGAATTGTATGGTTTTTTGCTCGTGTCTGGTGGCCCAGGCCCGGTTGGAATAAGGTCATCGCGGCCGATTTATGGCAGTTTAGCAACAAATTGTGGGGCACATCGGTACTCAGCTTTATCACCGATAGATTTGATGATTTTTGGATAGGGCAGGCAATGGGATCGGAATCCCTGGGTTATTATTCTCGCGCCTATGAAGCTGCCCGTTATCCCAGACGTGTAATCGCTTTGCCCCTTAGCACCGTGTTTTTTTCTACGTATGCGCGCTTGCAGGACGATAGGCAGCGATTATCTCAGGCATTTTTTCGCCTGACCAGTCTGCTGGTCCGCGCTAGTTTTGGCTTTTCACTCATTCTTATTTTGGCGGCCCCTGAATTTATCTCTCTTTTAGGGGAGACCTGGCAGCCCATGCTGGTTACCTTTCAATTGATGATCATTTACACGTTGTTGGACCCGCTGGCAGTAGGGGCAGCGGATTTGCTCGTGGCCATTGGACGTCCAGAATTGCCGTTCCGCACAAATATAGTTCAGGTTATTATTTTTGTACCGGCCGTCATTTTGCTTGGGTCCTGGTTGGGCATCGTGGGGGTGGCGCTTGCAGCTAATTTGATGGTTGCAATAGGTGCAATTATCCTGTTCTGGCACACACACCGGTTTGTTGATTATTCGGCTCGACGTCTCTGGCTGTGGCCGGGTATGGCCTTCTTTGTGACGGGCGCCGCCATTTTGTTCCTCAATCCAATCTGGGTAACATTAACGTCCTGGCTGGTGTTAATCATCAAGGCCGGGCTAATCTGTGTTATTTATGGCGGGTTATTATTTATCATCGAAAAAGAGGAAATTTTACACAGTTCAAAAATGGTCTGGCACCAGGTACAATCTTTATTTGCCGGTTTCAGACTGCGGAACAGAAAACGCTTCTAAAGCAGCCGCGGCCCAAGCTCGCCGATAGGATAAATCGATGAACGATTCTGATTCTCGTCAATGGTGGCGTCAGCAGTTTTCACCAATCAAGCAGCAGTACGTGCAGCAGTTTGCTAAGGGAAACACGGCTTTAGATATTGGCACGGGTGCGGGATTTTATGGCGCGATGCTGCAAGAAAGAGGGTTCCAGGTTGTGGGGGTGGATATTCAGCCTCAGCGAGACTATGCTTATCCTGTAGTACAGGCGCGTTTGGCGGCGCTGCCGTTTCAACGGCCGTTCGACACCGTCTTAGCTTTCGATATCCTGGAACATGAGCCCCTGGAGATGGCAGCCCTTCACGAGCTGCGTCGCCTGACCGGGCAGCGCCTGCTCCTCTCGGTCCCCAATGCCGATGACGCCCTCATCACGCCCTATAACCTGACATTTAAGCACCACATCGATAAGACCCACCAGCGAGAGTATCATGTGGCTGGTTTGTCGGATAAATTAACGGAAGCGGGTTTCTATGTGCGACACATTGCACGCAGGGGGGCTGTAAGTCCAGCGTTTTTTTCAGAGTTTGTACGGCCGACTTTACTACGCCAACCAACGCGCTTTTTGATTAAGGCGCTTTTTAAACTGAAAGTTCTGTACAATGAAGCGTTGATGGCGGATTTGTATGTGGTGGCGGAGCCGGTTTGAAGATGATTGGGTGACAAGGTGACAGGGTGAAGGGGTGAGGGGTGAAAAGGTGATAAAATTTGTTCATGGATAAACACCTGGTGATTCTTACGTTGGACTTTAAGCCGGACACGGGGGGCGTTCAGGAATATCTTTTTCAACTGAGCCAAAGAGTGGCGAAACAGTTTCGCGTTACGGTTGTGACGCCTGTTTTAGGGGGGTTGCCACAAGAAACTTTTTTTCAACGTGTTTGTTTACCGCGAGTCTCACCTTTTGTTATCTGGCGATTGTTAAGAGCACTGGCGCCAACGCATGTGTTGGTTGGTCATGCCCATCCGAAACTGCTGGCAGGTGCCTGGTTATGGGGGAACTATTCCGTACTTGTCTATGGCAACGATTTTCTCGCGGCGCAGAGACGGTGGCATCGGCCGTTTTTTAACTATTTGCTGCGGCAAGGCAAACCAATCATGGCAATTTCCCGGGCTACGGCCGTTGCCCTGCAAAAAATCATCAACCAAACCGCAGCCATCATTTACCCCGGCACAGAGCCAAACCGGTTTTCTCCCGCCAGGCGCCCCCAGAATAATGAAACGCCGATCCTGTTGACCGTGGGGCGACTGGTGCCGCGCAAGGGCATCGACCTGATGCTGCAAGCGCTGCCGCTGATTTTGCGGGAAACGGCCGTTATCTATCACATCGGCGGCAGTGGCCCAGATCGTGTCCGGCTGGAAAAATTGGTGCAGGTATTGGGCATCCAGCACGCGGTTCGGTTTTTAGGCCGCATTCCAGACGACGAACTGCCGCAACTGTATGCCAGCGCCGATCTGTTTGTGATGCCCAACCGGGAAATCCAGGAAGAGGGCAGCCTGGAAGGGTTTGGCATTGTTTTTTTAGAGGCCAGCGCCAGCGGCCTGCCGGTGATTGCCGGCCGGAGCGGCGGTGCCGTGGAAGCGGTGCAAGATGGCATCACTGGGTTGTTGGTTACCCCTGATTCGGTGGAGGAATTGGCAACGGCCGTTCTGACCCTGTTACAAGATGCGCCAAAACGGCAACAGATGGGCCAGGCGGGTCGGCAGTGGGTAGAAACAGAGATGAATTGGGACCGAACCGCTCAGCGGTTTATGGAATTGTTAGAGACGCACAGCGGGTAAGATGGACTATTTTGAGCGATACCGGGATTTGATTGAGGATTGGGATGGTTTTGTGGCGGCGGTAAAACGGCCGTTGCCCACCACTATCTGGACCAATCCGCTCAAAATCACACCCGAAAAGCTGCAAAGCCTGATGGCCGAAAGTGGCGTCGAACTAACGCCGCTGCCTTGGTACCCCGGCGCGTTTCGCCTGCCGGACGACGTAATGCCGGGGCTGCGCTGGGAGTTTATGGCTGGGCTGTACCAGGTTCAGGAAGAGGTGGCGCTGCTGCCCGCCCTGTTGCTCGCTCCACAGCCGGGGGAGCGCTTGCTGGACATGTGCGCCGCGCCGGGTAACAAAACGGCGCAGATGGGGGCAATGATGGCCAACCGGGGTACGCTCCTGGCCAACGATCGTAACAGCGGCCGTATGCGCGCCGCCCGCGATGTGCTGAACCGCATCGGCCTGGTCAACGTGACCACCCTCACCTGGGACGGCAGCAGCCTGCCCGGCGAAATCGGGCAGTTTGACAAGATCATGGTGGATGTGCCCTGCACCTGCGAAGGCACCTGCCGCAAAGACACCAGCGTGCTCAGCCGCTCATCGGTGGGGGCGTCGTTGAAGATGGCCCGCATTCAAACGGCGCTGCTGCGCAAGGCGGTGCAGCTGTGCCGCCCCGGCGGGCGCATCGTCTACGCTACCTGTACCTTTGCCCCGGAGGAAAACGAGATGGTGGTGGATGCCATCTTGCGCGAGTCGGGCGATGGGCTGCGCCTGTGCCCCAGCGCCGTGCCAGGGCTGGTGGCCTCAGCCGGGCTGACCGAGTGGCAGGGCCAGCCGCTGCATCCTGATTTGCACCTTGCCAGCCGCATCTGGCCGCAGCAGAACGACACGGGCGGCTTTTTTGTGGCGGTGCTGGAGAAGGTGGGTGGTGAGCGGTATTCGGTGGACGGTGATCGGTTTTTAGAGATCGATGCTGACGGGGACTCAGCCTTTGATTCTTTATTGGCGGAAGTGATGGGGCGATTTGGCATGGATACGGCCGTCTTCAACAACCTCGCCATCGTGCCCTGGAGCAATCGCGGTGTGTACCTGGTGAATCGGGACCAGCAGCTGCCAACCAGGCCGCGATTGGATGCGCCCGGCCTCTTTTTTATGCACACCGGCCAGCGCTACGCCAAGATGACCACGGCCGCTGCCATGCTGCTTGGCCAGCACGGCACGCAAAACCGCATCGAACTTACCCCCGCGCAGGCCCAGGCCTACCTGCAGCGCCAGACCTTCTCCGTACAACCGGCCCAAACCACCACCTGCACCGACACCGGCTACGTGGTCGTGTGCTACCGTGGCTACCCCCTGGGGCTGGGCGTCTTCCACACGAAATCCGGCGAGGTGGAGAGCCATTTCCCCAAAGCCTGGGCCCGCGCCGACGTACAGCTGTAACGTCCAACTTCGCATCCTTTTCCCGACAATTTGCATCCTTTTACGCCGTTTGCCGTTACTCTTAACAATGACGTTGATCAGCGGCAAAAAATAAAGAGCTATGGATAAACACGAGCTGGAAGATGATTTAAAACTGGTTTCCCGGGCGCAAAAGGGGGAGGTAACGGCCGTTGGCCACCTGTTCGACAGGCACTACCAATCCATGTTCCGCTACTTCTTCGCCCGCGTGGGCCAGCGGCAGCAGGCCGAAGACCTGGCCGGGGAGCTGTTTACCCGCATGGTGCATCACCTGCCCGCCTTTAAACCCACCGGTGTGCCGTTTCGCGCCTGGCTGTTTCGCATCGCCTACAACCTGACGATGGACCACTTCCGCGTGACGAACGGCTTGGAGCTGGCGTCGCTGGAAAAGGTGACGCTCCTGGCGCAGCCGGAGCATAACCCGGTGCAGCAGGTCGAGCGGCAGTTAACCAGCGAGACGCTGCAAGAGGCATTGGAAACATTGGTGCCGGAGCAGCGGCAGGTGATTATCTTGCGCTTTTTGGTGGGCTTATCCCTGCAGGAAACGGCCGATGTGATGGAACGATCGCTCCCGGCGGTGAAAGCGATGCAGCACCGCGGCCTGAAAACCATGCGGGCGACGCTGGCCCAACTGGAATTATGAGCTGATTGATAGGTTACAGGAAGCACACAATGAACGATTTAGATGCGCTGTTACAAGAACGATTAGAGCAGGTGGAGCAGGGAGCACCGGTGACCGTGGCCGGTGGCGATTTGCCGGAAGATATGGCCGATCTCCTCGCCCTGACTGCTGAATTAAGAGCCGTTCCCATGCCAGAACCGGACGAAACGGCCGTGTTGGCTCAACGAACGGCCGTTTTGCAGGCGGCGCGGCAGCAGCTGGCAGTCGCTGAACCGGCCGCCGATGCGGCTGCCCCGGCATGGCTGGTGGCTCTGCTGGCCTGGTGGCGTGCACATCAGGTGCTGGCGTGGGGGGCAACGGCCGTTGCCGCCGTGCTGCTCATTCTTTTTGTGGGTGGCTTGTTGAACCGTGAAGCGGAATCAACCCCGGCGGTGGCGGAACAAGACGAGGACCGCCAGGAAGCGGCAGAACCAGAAGACAGCGCCAGCGACGGTCCTTCCCTGCTCGACCGGCTGTTTGGCCGCGATGAGGCAGAGGTCCCGCCTACGGTCGTTGCCGAAAGTACGACCGCGCCTGCGAGCGAAGCCGTCACTGGTGAGGAAGGCCCCGGTTATGAACTTTACCTGCCGGTTTTGACTGAATCGCTGGAGACCGGGCCGCAAACGGCCGCGCTCGGCGATTTGCAGGGCGTTGTCTCCGTGCAGCAGCCGGACGGCAGCTGGGCGCCGGTAAGCAGCCTGAGCAGCGTGGCGGCAGGCAGCCGCGTGCGTACCGGGGCGTTGTCTAAAGCCAGCCTCACCTTTTTTGACGGCAGTGTGGCTAAACTGGGGCCAGACAGCGAGCTCTCCATTGATACCCTGAACGCGCTGCGGCCGGAAGAAGGCTTTCGCACCGTGGTGCTGACCCAGTGGCGCGGCGACAGTACCCATGACGTGCAGTTCCGCAATGACAGCGGTTCGCAGTACGAGGTGAAGTCGCCGTCGGGCACGGGAGTGGCGCGCGGCACCACCTTCCAGGTGATTGTGCTGCCGGACCTCACCAGCCGCTACACCGTGCTGGAAGGCCGGGTTGATGTCACCAACATCAACGTGACCGTTGTTGTGCTGGCGGGCCAGCTCACGACCATTCTGAACAATCTGCCGCCCACACAGCCAGTTTTCCATGTGAGTGGTGAAGGGGAAGTAACGGCCGTTGGCCCCACGTGGACCATTGGCGGGCAGACCTTTGCTACGGACGAACAAACGATCATCGTGGGCAATCCGCAGGTGGGCGATTGGGTTATGGTGCAGGGCCATCTGCTGGATGACGGCACCAAGGTGGCAGACCGGATTGTGCTGGTGCGACAGGTGTCCCAAAATGAGTTCGCACTGACGGCCGTTGTCACCGAAATGGGGGCGGACCAGTGGCGCCTGGGCAGCGTGATCATCCTGCTGAATGATGCCACGGTTGTTGATCCCGCCATTGCCCTGAACGACTGGGTGCGGGTCACCGGCGTGGTGCAGGCCGATGGCAGTCTGCTGGCGCGGGATATCCGGCGCATTGCGCCAGATGGCACCCCCTTTGAGTTTACGGGCGTGGTGCAAAACATTGGTGCGGAAACGTGGCTGATTTCCGGGATTACCGTGGCGGTTAACGGCCGTACCGAAATCGACGATGACCTGGACGTGGGCGAGGTAGCTCGGGTGGAAGGCATCATCCTGCCTCATGGCACCTGGCTGGCCCGCGAGATTAACGACCGGGATGATGACGATGAGGTTACCCGGTTTGAATTCACCGGGCTGGTGGAAACGATTGATCCCTGGCTGGTGGCGGGTATTGCCCTGAGCACGGATGAGTGGACGGAGATTGATACGGCCGTCGCGCCCGGCGACCGGGTGCGGGTGGAGGGCATCATCTTGCCTGATGGCACCTGGCTGGCTGCGGAAATCCGGCTGTTGGATGACACCATAAACGAGGGCATCATCGTTCGTTTCACCGGCGTCTTAACCAGCCGCGATCCCTGGGTGGTAAATGGCATCACGCTCTACGCGACGGACGACTCACACATCGACGAGGATGTGGTGGTGGGTACGCTGGTGCAGGTGGTGGCGCGTTTAACGGAAGATGGCCAGTGGGAGATTGTGTGGTTACGGCCGTTGCTTCCGCCCACCAGCGGCTGCTTCACCATCAACACACAGATCATCTCTGTCAACGGCAGCCAGATCGTGCTGGCCAACTGGCCCACCCTCACGTTGGATGACGACGTGCAGATCGATGGCAACCTGGCGCCTAACACCATCATCGCTCTCAACCTGTGCCTGGGCGACGATGACACGGTGATTGTGATCAACATTGTGGTGATTCAGATCATTATCAACAATCCACCGCCACCGTCAGTGGGCAACGACGATGACAATGGCGGCAGCGGCAGCGGCCAGATCACGATTTGCCACGTGCCGTCGGGGAATCCCAGCGCGCGCCACACCATCACTGTGGGCATATCTGCCTGGGAGAACGAACACAGCCGCCACGGCGACACCATTGGCCCCTGCGGTCAGGGTGACCACGATGACGATGATGACGATGACGATTAATTAGCGGGCTTATTCTTCTGCTCCTGCTTGGGCTGCCGCCCTCTGGTAAACGATTTGCCAGAGGGCGGTATGCTTTTCTGCAACAAAAAAGCCGCCTCGGAGGGCGGCTTGTATTTTTTAGGTACAGGCTTTCAGCAGGACTAACCACCCGCAATGAGGCGCGCGCCCAGCAGGGCCGCTTCCCGAGTGATGGCAAACCAGTCCCCAGGGAAAAAGCCGAGGATGATGGTGGCAACGGCCGTAATCGCCACCGCCAGATTCAAACTGGGCAGTGCCGCCACTTCACCATCGCCGTCGTGCATGTACATCAGGTAGACCACGCGCAGATAGTAGTAGCCGGAAATGACGCTCGTTATCACGCCGATGATGGCCAGCCAGAGCAAGTCGGCCTCAATGGCGGCACGAAAGACGAAAAATTTGCCGGAAAAGCCACCCGTTGGCGGCACACCGGTGAGCGACAGCATAAAGTAGGCCATCGCCAGGGCCAGCCAGGGGCTGCGTTTGGCCAATCCCTTGTAATCATCCAGCATGGTGCCTTCGTTTTGCTGGCGCTCCAGCGCCACCACCACGGCAAAGGCGCCCAGATTGGTAAACAGGTAGGCAAACATGTAAAACAGCGCCGAGCTCACGCCATCGGAACTGCCCAGGCCCGCCGCCACGGCAATCATGATGTAACCAGCATGGGCAATGCTGGAGTAGGCCAGCATACGTTTGATGTTGGCCTGGGAGATGGCTACCACGTTGCCTACAATGAGCGTGGCAGTGGCAATGATGGCCGCCGCACCGGTCCACGTATCACCCAGGTTGGGCAGGGCGGTGACAAAAATGCGCAGCATGGCGGCAAATCCGCCCACCTTGGCGCCCACGGACATGAAGGCGGTGACCACGGTCGGCGCCCCTTCGTACACGTCCGGGGTCCACATGTGGAAGGGTACGGCCGCAACCTTAAAAGCAAAACCCACCAGCAAGAAGGCCGCCCCTGCCAACCCCAGTGCACCACTGCTGCCAATGTTGGCCAGCACGTCCGGCAGAGCGGTGGAGCCGGTGGCCCCGTAGGTGAGGGCAATGCCAAAAACCAAAATGCTGGAGGAGAAGGCACCCAGCAAGAAATATTTCATGGCCGACTCTTCCGAATCGGTGCGGGGCCAGGCCATGCCAGACATGATGTAGAGCGGAATGGAAAGCACTTCCAGCGCCAGGAAGATCAAGATGAGATCGTTGGCCATGCCCATGAGCATCATGCCGCTGATGGAAAAGAGCATGAGCATGTAAAATTCGGGGCGGTCCAGCTCGTGTTTGCGCAGGTAACCAGCCGAAATGAGGATGGAGAGCAGGCCGGTGAGCAAGAAGGTGATGTTGAGGAAGGTGGCGAAGTTATCGACCACCAGCATGGGATGGCCGCCAACGGCCGTAAAAGTCCCGTAACTGTCACCCCACAATGCCCAGGACTGGACCATAGCCAGTACCAGGCCAACGGCCGCTAACCACGGCGCCCAGGTGCGCTTCTCTTCGGGAATGAAGAGGTCCAGAATCATGAGAAGAACGCCCCACCCGGCCACAATCATGACGGGGGCGGCAATTGGAAAATACAGTGTTGGAATTTGAAACTCCATAACGTACGAAGACCCTTCCTGAGATAGTTTCTGATCGGACCTGAACCGATAAAATGTGGTGTGACATTTTGGGCCGATCAACAGCCGCGAGTATCGATTTGGCAGGCTGCCACAATGGGCGCGATCATACCACATTTGCCTGATAAAACTACTGAAAACCATGCCCAGCCAAATGCCGCAGTTGCAAATTCGGCCGATGCTTCCATAATCGATCCCGATGAAAGAAGCGCCCAAACAAATGATTCGCTGGATGCGGCGGGATGCCGTTGTTTTGCTGCTGTACCTGGCGCTCACCGGTGCGTTTACCTGGCCCTTGGCCACCAATCTGGGAGATAATTGGCTGGCCATTCACGACACCGACACGTTTGTGAAGCTGTGGGACCAGTGGTGGCTGTCGCGCACCCTGGCGACCGGCCAGCCGCTGTTCTACACACACGATCTCTTCTACCCGGTTGGGCTGGACCTGTCTTACCACAGCATCAGCTGGGTGGTGGCGCCGTTTAGCTGGCTGCTTACGCCGCTGCTGGGGCCGATTGACGCGTACAATATCACCATTCCCTGGGCTATTTTTTCCAGCGCTTATGCCGCTTATTTGCTGATTCACTATTTGCTGCACAACCGAACGGCCGCTTTTGTGGGTGGCTTCATCTACAGCTTTTCGCCGTATTTTGTCACGCACGCTGGGGGGCATCCCGACCTGGTGCACCTGGCGCCGGTGCCCCTGGCCGCGCTATTGCTGCTGATGACCTTGCGAGACGGCCGTTCCCGCTGGGGTATCCTGGCAACGGCCGTCGTCATTGCCATCGGCGCTTATACCAGCCTGTACATCATGGTGTTTACCCTGCTGACGTTGGGGCCGATCTTTATTTTTGCGGCAGTGGAAGATCAGTGCTGGCGTACGGCAAGGTTTTGGCGAAACGGCGTGTGGATTGCGGTGGTGACGGCCGTTCTCCTCTCCGTTCGCCTGTGGGCCATCTTCGCCACGCCCCAAACGCTAGACGAAGTGATTGAAGCCAAGTACGCTGCCAGCCTCAACCAGACCGATCTGCTGGCCCTGGTGACGCCGTCCCACCTCAACCCTGTTTTTGCCCCGCTGGTTGAGGTGGAGAGCGACAACTTTTACACAAACGAGAAGTGGCCAGCTTACCTGGGTGTGGTGCCGCTGCTGCTGTTGGTCGTCGCCCTGACCCGGCGGCGGAAACGGCCGGAAGTGGTGCTTTGGTTCAGTCTATGGCTGATCTTTTTGCTGCTGGCGGCTGGCCCCATTCTGCGCTTCAATGGCGAGCGGTACCGGGATGTTGAGCTGCCCGCCAGCCTGCTGTCCTGGTTTCCGCCCATTCGCGCCGTGGGAACGCCCGACTATTTTGTGCTGGGGCTGCTGCTGCCGATGGGCATCCTGGCGGCGTACGGTTTTGATGCGTTGTGGCAGCAAGCCGCCCAATCGTCTTACGGCCGTCGCTGGCGGGCGGTGCTGCTGTTGGCTGTGCCGCTGCTTATCTTCGAGCTGTGGAACGGCCCTTTCCCCGGCATGCCGGCCACGGTTCATCCGTTTTACCAGGCGCTGGCCCAGGAGCCGGAGCGTTTTGCCCTGATTGAACTGCCGCTGGGGCGCCAGGCGGCTAAACCCTACGTATTTTACCAGACCGTCCATGAGAAGCCGATGGTGGAAGGTTTGAGCGCCCGCACGCCGGACGAAGCCTATCGCTACATCGAAGCCAATCCGCTGCTGCACGCGTGGCAGGAAGAGATTCCGCTGGACTGCGATGGTGTGGGGAGGGAGTTGGACACGGCCGTTACCCAACTCATCGCCGACAATTTTCGCTACGTCATCCTGCACAACCAGGACAGAACGGCGCATCTAGCGCCCTACTTTGCGCAGGATGAACCGCTGCTGCAAGATGACGAACTCACCGTCTACGATTTGCGCGAGATGGCGGAACGGCCGTTTTGCCCCTGATTATTCGAGGCGGCGCAGCCAGACGCGGCTGCTGTGGAAGGTGCTCTGCCCGGCCATGTCTGCCAGGGCGTCGGAGGTGAGCCAGTTGACGTTACGGCCGTTTCCCATTTTGCTCCACCGGCCCTTGGGCGAGGCGACTACGCCGGGGCGCACCCCATCGGTCACTTTTGCCCGTAAATCACAGAAGCCACGGCCGTTTTCCAGCCGCACCCAATCGCCAGTCTGAATATTGCACCGGGCGGCATCGTCGGGATGGATTTCCACAAACGGCTCCCCTTCCCGCGCCAGCAAATCATCCTGGTTGGCGAAGGTGCTGGTGGTGAAGTGGTGCGCCGCGGCAGAAACGAGGGTTAGGGCCTGGTCAGGTGGGAAACGGCCGTTCAACTTCGCCCCATCCTGCCCGCCGGAATCGGAGGCTTCTTGCCAGCCCGGCAGTGGGTCCAGGCCCAGCTCGGCCATCGTTTGGCTGTACAGTTCAACTTTGCCGCTGGGGGTGGGGAAACGGCCGTCGGCAAAGGGTACCTGCGGGTTAATGGTGAGCGGCACGGTGTTTTCCTGCTTGAGCCGCGCCAGGGTAATGCCCGCCAGCGCCGGATTTTCGGCCGCTGTAGCCGTCAGCACCTCGTTCAGCACCTCGTCGGCGGATTGGTGCAGCCACGGTTCGGTGAAGCCCATCTCGGTGGCCAGCCGTCGCATCAGCTCCCAATTGCTCTGGCACTCGCCCAGCGGCGGGATGGCCGCGTGGTTGTACGTCAGGTAAGTGTGGCCGTACGCTTTGTGCAGGTCGGTGTGCTCCAGCTGGCTGGTGGCGGGCAGAACGATGTCGGCGAGAACGGCCGTATCCGTCATAAACAGCTCGTGCACGACGGTGAACAAATCTTCGCGCCGCAGCCCCTCGGCCACGCGCCCGGCGTTGGGGGCAATCGCTGCCGGGTTGGAGCCGTAGACAAACAGCGACTGGATGGGCGGATTGGTCACCTCGCCCAGCAGGGCCGCGCCCAGCCGGTTCATGTTGACGCTGCGCCCTGGCGGTGGGCAGTGCGACCGCTTGCCGACCGCTTCGCCATCCCACTGCAAGTAGCCGCTGGTGCTGTAGGCCAGACCCCCACCAAGACGGCCGTACTGCCCCATGATCGCCGGTAGAGCACAAATGGCCCGCACGGTCTGCCCGCCGGTGAAGTTGCGCTGCAAGCCGTCGGCAATTTTGATGAGGGCAGGCGTGGTTTCGGCGTAAAGTTGGGCCAGGCGGGCGATGTCGGCTTCCGGCAGGCCGGTGACTTCCGCAACGCGGGCCAGCGGATAGTCGGCCAATCGCGCCCGCAGCTCGGGCCAGCCGACGGTGTGCTGGGCTAACCACGCCTCATCATGCCAGCCATTTTGCACGATGTGCTGCGCCAGGCCAAGGGCCAACGCGCCATCGCTGCCTGGCTTGGGGGCCAAGTGCCAGTCGGCCAGTTTGGCGGTACGCGTGCGCCGCGGATCGATGACCACAACCTGGGTGCCGTTTTTGCGCGCCTGGAGTAGATGCGGCATGAAGTGCGGCGCGGTGCTCACCGGGTTGTGGCCCCAGATGATGACCAGCTGGCTGTGCGGCACGTCCTCGTAGCGCGGGCTGCGGCGGCTGCCCAGCGTGGCCTCCACGGCAAATTCGGCCGCGGCACCGCAAATGGTACGCTCCAGCTGGCTGGCGCCTAAGCGATTCCAGAAACGGCCGTTCACCACCCTCATTTGCAGCAGTCCCAGCGTGCCGCTGTAGCTGTAGGGCAAAATCGCCTCTGCGCCATATTCGGCAATGATGGTCCGCCAACGCTGGCCAATCTCGTCAATGGCTTCGTCCCAGCTGATTGGCTGCCACTGCCCGCTGCCCTTTGGCCCCACACGGCGCAGCGGATGGGTGAGTCGGTCGGGGTGGTTGACGTGGTCGAGGTACGGCCGTACCTTGGCACATAGCCAGCCCTGGGTAATCGGGTGGTTTGGGTCGCCGTAGAATTGGACGGGACGGCCGTTTTCTACCTCCGTCACAATGCCGCAGGTATCCGGACAATCATGCGGGCACGCCCCGCGTACAAGTTGAGCAGCCATGGTTCACCTCTTATCGAATCAGGTCGTGCCGATTTTACCACCGGGCAAGGAAAAGTGGCGGGCCAAATCATCTGGTCCGCCACTTCAATTATATTATTCAATTTTCAGGCAGCTGGTCGCTCAGGAGCTGACCGCCACTTTTTCACTGCTTTCTTGAAGAATGCTCCGTACCTGGGGTACGTCATCATCGTCGTCGACATCTACCACCACCAGCACACCACCGTTTTGCACGTTGCGCCGGAAATATTCTTCCTCTTCGGGGTCCAGGCTCCAGGAGGAAAACATATTGCCAACCACAGGCACGACGGCTGCACCACGGTCCGAGCCCAAGGTGGGTGCCGCGGCGGCCGTATCGTCGGCCTGAGCCCAGCGTGAGATGGTTTCAAATTCCAGATCGTCCATGTCGGCCGTTGTCAGGGCATTGATCGCTTCTTCAGCCTTCATTTCATCCGCAAACAAGCCAATTACTGTGGTCATCTTTTTCACTCCTTTTGCATTAAGATATTGACTTTAGCATAACGGCTTTCCTGTTTTGGCTAAATATGTCCTGATACAAAAGCAGGATACAGAGAAGATAGAACACCTTCGTCCACTCAAAGATTGGGCCAATCTGGGGCTTACTCAAGGCCGGGGAAAGGTGTGCTGGTGAATAATGGTCTGCTCTGGCAGCAGGTGGACGAAGTTGAAACCAGGCAGGTAGTCTGGGTCTTCGCGCACGACAGCATCGTTGGGCCAGGCGGCAAACTGGGAGAAGAGGCTGGGAACGGCCGTATACAAAATCCCATCCCGCATCGTCTGCATGGATTGGTGGATGTGGCCGTAAAAGACGCCGCGCAGCCGCTGCCGTGCGGGCAAAAGCGCCTGGTGCAGCACGTCGCCGTTGAGCACCAGCATGTTCAGATCCATCCAGATGGAGTTCATCGGCAGCGGAGGAAAGTGCATAAAAATGGTGAGGGGTGGGCCAACGGCCGTTGCCTCCGCCCGCACCACCGCCAGCTGGGCCTCAGACAAGATGCCGTGCGGATCGATCTCATCCGGCCCGCGCGCATCCAGCACCACAAAACGGTACCCCTTCACCTCAAACGCGTAAGACAGCACATCCGGGTCATCGGACAGTGGCAGGTGCGGCCCCAGCGCCATGAAGCGGCGAATGTCCCGGGCCCGGTCGTGGTTGCCCGTGACGTAATACACGGGCACGGTGAGCTGGCTGAAAACGGCCGCTGCCCGCCGGTAAGACTCTTCATCCGGGTCGGTCACCACGTCACCCGTGTGCACCACAAAATCGGGTAGGCTGGGCAGGTTGTTGATGAGCTCTACGGCCCGTTCCACGCATGGCTGGGGCTGGTGGCCGTGGCGCGAATAATCGGCCGTGGGGCCAAAATGTGAATCGCTGATGTGTACAAAATAGACAGTATCGTTGTTGGTCATTCGACTGATGCTCCCAAAATTAAGGTGAACCGCTTTGCAGCAGGCGGCAAAAAGGACAATCTCCACCCGGCCGAAGGATGGCAAAGCCGCCCTGGGGATCGCTCTCCCAGTGGGTAATGTCCACGTTAAAGATGATGGCCAGCCGCACGTAGCCGGAATGGTTGGCAATGGTCAGGGCTTCAGCCAGCCAAAGCGCCTGTTCCGCTGCCGTTGTGTCGGCCGCCCACCAAAACCGGCCCGGCAGCGCCGGATAGCCATCCGCTGACAACACGCCAAGCTCGGTGAGGCATAACGGCCGTGCTCCCCCAAACGCAAAATAGATCATCTGCAAAGTGGGCTGATAATACCACAGGTAATGGCTCCCGGCTGGATGCCCGCTGTCGGCATAGGGCGACGTGGCGGATTCGTTAAAGTGCACGCCAACGCAGTCCAGGTAGTTGGCCGCTCCGGCTTCCACCATCCCGGCCACGTAGCGGTTTACCGCCCAGGCATTGATGTCGTTGTCAAAACCGGTAGAAGCGGGCGCACCGCTAATGACGCTGATGTTCTGGTTAGCGGCTTTGATGGCCAGATAAGACGGCTTCAACATCTGCTCTACGTACTGCGCCGGATCGATTTGCCCCGGCGGCCATTCGTAGTCGATGTTCATCTCATTCCACACTTCAATGGCGTCGGGTGGCTGGGGCAGCCGGGCCACCCCCTCCATGAAGGCCACAAACGCTGCGAAGTCGATCTCAGTCGGGTAGGGATCGCCCGTCACCGACACCAGGACCTTAAAGCCAGCGGCTTTGGCCAGCCAGATGCGCTCCACCAGCTCAGTTGGGGTGCTGTCGGGGCGCCACTTCAGCTGAAACTTGAGCCACTTCATGCCCCCCGCCTGCATCAGCGGCAGGTTTTGCAGGTCGTGGGTTTGCCCGCCCCAGGCAAAGCTGCCCAGGTTGATGGGGTACAGCGGCACTGGCAGGCCGATGGGAATAGGCTCCTCTGGCAGCGGTGGGGGGGATACGGCCGTAAACGACCACGTGTACGTCTCGCCATTCACCACCAGGCGTACCGAGTATGTTTCACCCACCGCCAGCGGCTGCTGCGGAATCAGCACGACAGCATCCTGGGCATCCAAAATTTGCCGCCCGCGCGCCTGGGCAAACTCATCTGAGTTGACATAACTGGTTTCGTCGAAGACACACAGCGGCAGAGGGCCATGGCTGCTGCTCAACCCGGCTTCGCTGACGACCGGTATGACGCTGCCGCTGCCGAGCTGGAGCAGGATCGGCGCGCCAACCGGCTTGTGCCAGCCAGGGCAGCTGCTCAGCGGTTCCGGGTATTCGATCAGACTTTGCTGCAGCACCCAGATTTCGCCGCCGGGTGGGGGGTAGGCCAGGGGGTACACAGCTTGCCCCCGCGAAGGCGTGGGGGCCGTTCCCGCCACGCGTGGGGCCGAGTGCACATCCAAAACGGCCGATACCTGCACCGAACCCAAATCGTCGCGAAAGTGGCCATAACCCACGGTTTGCAGGCTTGGGTCCAGCAGGGGCAGCGCGTGGAACGGGGCCGACAGCCAGAAGTTGAAGGCCCAGATGTCGTTGCTGCGGCTGATGTTGGTGGCGTAAATGTTGCTGTTCCAGGCGGCGGTGCGCCCGGTTTCGCTAAACAGGGGATTGTCTGTCTTTTGCGTACGGGCGATGGCGTTGTCGTTGCGGGCCATGTACTCGCTGTGCAGCGCTGCCCCGGCCGACAGTTCAGCCGATTCCTGCACCGGTGGCAAACCGCTGCTGGCGCGAATCTGGTTCAGGTAAACGAGCCAGGCGGGTGGAGCAACGGCCGTTAACATCGTCGTGGGTGGAACCGTGGGCGTGAAGGCAGGCGGTGCTGAAGTGGCGACGGCCGTCGCCAAAAACACAGTCGGCGCGGGGGTTGTGGTGGGGACGGCCGTTTCTGTTGGCAGGGGGGTGGGGGAGGTTACGGCCGTTGTCGGGGGAATGGCTTTGCCCACGGCGGCGGGCTGGCTTGTTGCTGTGGGTGTGGGCGGGGGAGGAGGTGGGGGTGGGGTGAGAAACGGCCGTAGCAGCACCGGCAGAAACAGGGCCACCACAAAAAAAGACCAGATACCCCACCGTTGTTTACCTCGTTGCATGAGGGTTTCCCACTGAAAGAATAAAAAAGGCGTGGCGGTCAAAACACGACTGCCACGCCCCAAAAATTAAACGGAAATGGTTGCGGACTGGATTACGGTCCGGCCACCAGCACAGACCCAATATCCGTGACTAACTGGGAGACAGTGCCGTTCATCAGGTCAAAGTAGCCGGAGGGCGCCACACCAATCCAGATGATGAACAGCAGGAAGGAGAGCATAATGGCCAGCTCACCGACGTTCAAGTCGCGCAGTTTTTCGTTGGCCGGATTGTCCAGCGGTCCCATGAAGACCCGCTGGAACATCCACAGCAGGTAAACGGCCGCTAGAATCACACCGGTTGTGGCAAAGGCCGTGTAAATCCACGGGTTCGGGCCAAGCGATTCCGCACCCATCGAACCCAGCAAAATCGTGAACTCACCCACAAAGCCGTTCAAACCGGGCAGACCCATGCTCGAAAGCGTGACAATCAGCGTGAGGGCGCTGAAGACGGGCATCACTTTCCACACGCCGCCGTACTCCTTAATCTCGCGGGTATGGCGCTGCTCGTACAGCACACCGACGATGAAAAACAATGCGCCCGAGCTGATGCCGTGATTCACCCCTTGCAAAATAGCGCCCTGGATGCCCTGGTTGTTTAGCGAGAAGATGCCCAGCATCACAAAACCCAAATGGCTGATACTGGAGTAGGCGACCAGTTTCTTCACATCCTTCTGGGCAAAGGAAACAATCGCGCCGTAAATAATGCCGATAATCGCCAACACGGCAATCGCCGGGGCAAATTCAACCGACGCTTCGGGGAACAGAGGCAGGTTAAAGCGCATGAAGCCGTAGGTACCCATCTTTAGCAGCACACCCGCCAGAATGACGGAACCGGCCGTGGGCGCTTCGGTGTGCGCATCCGGCAGCCAGGAGTGGAAGGGGAAAATGGGCACCTTGATGGCAAAGGCAATGGCAAAACCGAGGAAGAGCCAGTTTTGCACGTCGGCGAAAGCGCTCCGCCCGGCGATCAGGTCCGGCACAGAGAAGGTATCGTTGGTAATGCCCATGTAGAGGATGCCCAAGAGCATCAGCAAGGAACCAGCCATCGTGTACAGGAAGAATTTGATTGCGGCGTACACCCGGTTTTGGCCACCCCAAATGCCAATCAGGAAGTACATGGGCACCAGGGTGAACTCCCAGAAGATGTAAAACAGGAACAAATCCTGCGCCAGGAAGACGCCCAGCATACCTGCTTCCAGCAGCAGCATGAAGATGTAATACTGCCGCACCTGGGTGCTGATGGCGTTCCACGAAGAGGGGATGGCCAGCATCATGATGAAGGTAGTCAGCAGCACCATGAGGATGCTGATGCCATCAACACCCATATGGTACTCAATGCCCCACGCCTCGATCCAATTGAAGCGATCCACAAGCTGTAACCCGGCAGTACCGCCATCGTACTGTCCCAACACGATGATTGACAGCACAAAGGTGACAATTGCGGTGCCAGTCGCCACGATTTTGTACGAGTTGTCCGATTGGTTACGCATGAGCAGTAGGATGAGAACACCTACCAGCGGAAAAAAGGTTAAAAGTGATAAAATGCCCATTCTTTCTCCAAAAACCTAACGAAATTCACTGTGTGTCGTGTCATTCCCGCGTAGGCGGGAATCCATTTTTAGGATGCCCATTTTCACGGGCACGACCCTTGAAAAGCATCGTTAGCCAAAAATAAATGGCCACAAGAAGTAAGCCAAAAGAGCCACCGTGCCCAATAAAATGCCCAGGGCGTACGTGCGCGCATAGCCGGTTTGCGACAGGCGCAGGCCGCCAGACAGCCAGCGGGCTACCTGCCCGGCGCCGTTCACCAGGCCATCCACACCCTGCCGGTCCAGCACGTCGGAGGCGAAGTTTGAAAAGCCCACAAACGTGTCGCGAACGACGCGCTCGTGGAAGAAGTTGTGCCACAAATTCCAATCAATGCGGTAGGCTAAAAAGTCGCCCAGCCGATTGAACAAGGGGATGAGATATTTCATGTAAAGGGTGTCAAACGGCAGCACGGCCATCCACCAGATGGGGGTGCTTTGCAGGGGGTCACGCTCATCGGCCGTTTGCCAGCGGTTGCGGTAAACCAGGAAGACGGCGATCAACAGGGCGGCAACGGCCAGGATCGTCGAAATGGCGGCTACGTCAAACTGTATCCAGGTTGGCGTGTGCGGCATGTGCACAATGCCTTCTTCGGTCAGTTCAAACGCAGGAATCGAATGCTCCAGCCAGTGTTCCAGGGCCAGGTTGATGCCGTAATCGTGGGCTTCGTGGGCTGCTTCGTAGGCCGCTTCGCTGAAGAAGGGGAAGTTGAGCAGTCCCCCTAACACCGCCAGCGCGGCCAGGACCATTAACGGCCGTGTCATCAACGGTGAACTCTCTTCCGCATGTTCCGCCGCCGCGTGGCGCGGTTTGCCAAAAAACACCATCTTCAACTGGCGACCCATGTAAAAAGCGGTACAAAAAGCGGCCACCGTCAGCATGATGTAGATTGTAAAGAAAATTGGCCCGGGATTTTTGCTGGCGTGGGCCAAAATTTCATCTTTGGACCAGAAACCGGCCAGGGGCACAATGCCCGCCAGCGCCAGCGAGCCAATCATGTAAACGATGTACGTGGTGCGCATCTTGTGGCGCAGCCCGCCCATCGTGCGCATGTCTTGCGGGTCGAAGGGGTCGTGGTCATCGTGGTGGCCGTGCGAAATGTGGTGATGGCCATGCTCCATGCCGTGAATCACCGAGCCGGAGCTGAGGAAGAGCAGCGCCTTAAAAAACGCATGGGTAATCAGGTGGAACATCCCGGCGACGTAAGCACCCATACCCACGGCGGCGATCATAAAGCCCAGCTGGCTAACGGTGGAGTAGGCCAGCACTTTTTTGATGTCAAACTGGGTAAAAGCGATGAGACCGGCGATTACGGCCGTTGCCGCCCCCGTCAACGCCACCAAATCCGGCGAAGAAATGCCGATACCGGGGAGCAATGAACCGCTCTCCCGCACAATCTCAAACAGTACGTTGCTGCGCACAATCAGGTAAATACCAGAGGTCACCATCGTGGCGGCGTGGATGAGCGCGGAAACCGGGGTGGGACCAGCCATCGCGTCCGGCAGCCAGACGTACAGCGGAATCTGCGCCGATTTTCCGGCCGCACCCATCAAAAACAGCGCGGTAATGGCCGTCAAAACACCGCCCAAGGTCGCTTCAAGTGCGCCAAAGTGTACCATGTGCCCGCTTTCAAACATCTCCACGGCGCTGTCGAACACTGGCTGGAACTCCAGCGATTTGAAGGTCCAGAAGGTGAGGCTCATGGCCAGGATCATGGCCAGGTCACCGACGCGATTGGCCACAAACGCTTTGCGCGCGGCGTTGGCGTTCATCGCTTCGCCCTTGGCGTTTACCCGGTCGAACCAGAAGCCAATCAGCAGAAAAGAGCACAAACCCACGCCTTCCCAGCCCACAAAGAGCATCAGGTAGTTATTGCCCGTCACCAGGATGAGCATGAAGAAGAGGAACAGGTTCAGATAGGTGAAAAAGCGCGAAAAGTTGGGGTCGCCATGCATGTAGCCGATGGCGTAAATGTGAATCAGGGAGCCGACACCCGTTACCACCAGCATCATCGTCACGGAAAGGGTGTCGACCTGCATGGCCCACGGCACGTAGAATTCGCCCACGTGAATCCAGTCGAACAAGACCACAATTTCCGCATGGAATTCGTGCCCTGCCAGAGCAAACAGCAGGGTACCAGCGACGGCCAGGGCGCTCAGCGCCATGATGCTGCCAAACCAACCTGACCATTTTTCGCCAGTTTCTCGGTTGTACTCCACAAAGCGCCGTCCAACCAGGCCGTTGAACAAGACGCCAATCAGTGGAAAAACCAAAAGTAGGGGAGCTATTCCAAATATTCCCATAATTTACTCAATTACCTGATTACTTAATTACTTAATTACATGTAAAACTGTAATTGGGTAATGGAGTAATTAAGTAATTTCCTCCTATTCATACCTCAACCTTTCATCAGGTTGATTTCGTCAATGTTGATGCTCTTCTTGCTGCGGAAGATGGTCACGATGAGTGCCAGGCCGACGGCCACTTCGGCGGCGGCCACGGTGATGACAAAAAAGACCAGCACCTGCCCGTCCAGGTCGCCAAGATGCCGGGCAAAGGCTACAAAGGCCAGGTTGGCCGCGTTTAACATCATTTCAATTGACATAAACACAATGATGGCGTTGCGGCGCAGCAAAACACCCAGCGCGCCGAGCGAAAACAGGATGGCGCTTAAGGCGATGTACCAGTTGATCGTGAGTTCCATGAGCTTAGGCCTCTTTTTTCTTGCGGCGGGTGAAGACGGCCACGCCGATAATCGCGGCGAGCAGCAGCACGCCGGTGACTTCAAAGGGGAGCACATAGCCTTCAAACAGGCGCAGCCCCAACGCGACGGGACTGGCATCGATGACAGGAGTTTCCCCACCAGCACCAATACCACCCAACGTTACCAAATAGCCAAACCCCACCACCAGCAGGACCACCAGTACAACCGCCACGGCCCGGTGATATCGTTCGCTGCCCTGTACGCCCGTCATTGCTTGCAGCTGTTCCGCGCCCAGGAGCATGATCACAAACAGAAACAGCACCATGATCGCCCCGGCATACACCGTAATTTGCACCATGGCGATAAACGGCGCGTTTAGCAGCACGTACAGCACGGCAATGGCCGTAAAGTTGAGCACCAGCCAGAGCGCACTGTGGATCGCATTACGGCTGCGTAGCATCATGACGGCCGCCACAATTGAGACCAGGGCCATCAAAAAAAATACAATAACTACAGGTCCACTTCCCATTCCAGTCGCCTTTCCTTTGCCGATCCCAATTTAACGGGGATCTTCCATCTCCGGGATGGACTTGGTGTATTTGCCAGGTTCTACGGTTTGCGGGGTGGGACGGCCGTTCACCGGCACGTCCACAATCAGCATCTCCTTCGTGTAGATAGAGCTGGCCCGGTCGTAGAAGCTGAGCTCGTATTTGTTTTCCAGCACAATCGCCTGCGTGGGGCAGGCATCTTCGCAGTAGCCGCAAAAGATGCAGCGCATCATGTTGATTTCATAGGTGCTGGCATAGCGCTCGCCGGGTGAGAAACGCCGCTCGTCGGTATTTTCCGATGCTTCGACAAAAATCGCGTCGGCCGGGCAGGCGGCCGCACACAGCGAACAGCCGATGCAGCGCTCCAAACCGTTGTCATACCGCTTCAGTTCGTGCCGACCCTTAAACCGGTAGCGCACCGGGCGCTTCACATCTGGATAATCTATCGTGACCGGGTCGCGAAACAGATGCTTCAGCGTGGTCGCCATGCCTTTGATGATTTCACCAATCATAGAATTCTCCGAAAGCCGCTCGGGTAACGGCGGCTAGCTTAACCTAAACCCAAGAGTTGCAGCAGCGAATCAAAAATGCCTTCTTCGTAAAGGACGATGAGTACGGCCGTAAAAATAAAGTTAAACACCGAGATCGGCAGCAGCCGCTTCCAGCCCAGCCCCATCAGCTGATCGTAACGGAAACGCGGCAGAGAGGCACGAATCCAGATCATCATGAAGAGGAAGAAGACAATCTTCAAAATCATGTACAAAAAGCCGAGGCCAGGCAGCTGCTCGACAAACGGGCCGTTATAACCACCAAAAAACAGCACGGCAATAATCGCGCTAAAGATAATCATCTTCATGTACTCGGCCATGAAAAACATACCAAAGCGCATCCCGCTGTATTCAACGTTAAATCCGGCGGACAGCTCCTGCTCCGCCTCCAACAAATCAAACGGGGCGCGCTGCAGTTCGGCCATCATGCCGATGAAAAAGACAATGGCTGCAATTGGCTGACGGAAGGCAAACCAGTTGGTCATATTCAACAAGCCACCCGACTGCGCCGCCACAATGTCACCCATGTTCATCGAGTTGGCCAGCATAATGGGAATGAGCACGGTCAGCCCCAGCGCCAGCTCGTAGCTGATCATTTGGGCCGAGGCGCGAATGCCGCCCAACACAGCATACTTGCTGTTCGATGCCCAACCGGCCAGCACCACGCCATACACGCTGATGGAGGTAATCGCCAAAACAAAGAGCACCGCCACGTTCAGGCCCGGCGCAATGGCAAAGTAAGGCGTAAATTCCGCGCCAAAAATGTTGATTTCGCCCGCCCAGGGAATGACGGCCAGCAGCACAATCGCTGGCATCACGGTGAGCATCGGGGCCAACATGTAGGTGATGCGGTCCACCCGACCGGGCGTCATGTCCTCTTTGAAGAACAGCTTGACGGCATCGGCGGCGGGCTGTAGGAAACCAGCCAGCAGCTTGCGCTCGGGACCACCGGCGCGGCGGGGCAGGGGAATGTAGCCCGCCCGGTTGGGACCTATCCGGTGCTGCAAGCGGGCCAGCACCTTACGCTCTAGCAGGGTGGTGTAGGCAAACCCGGTGATGACGGCAAAGGAGACAATAAACCCTACAATCAAGGCGCGCAGCGCTATTTGTCCTGGTGTCATACAAATCCTCTTGAGAAGTTACTGAGTAATTGGGTAATCAGGTAATTGAGTAATTACGCTTTAATTACCCAATTACTCAATTACTTAATTACTTTTAGTTCAGTCAGGCCTGCCAGGTACGGCACGCCGCGCAGCAACGCCACGCCCTGGGGGGGACGGCCGTTTACCTGCACTTCCACCGCCACAGCCTTACCATTCACCTCAACCGACACGGCTTCCTGGTCCATCACTTGCAGACCAGCCGCATCATCTTTATTCACAGTAAGCGTTGCTTTGGCCATACGTGGTTTGAGCAGATCGGTGTGGTTGATGAGCGTGCCGGGGGTGAACAGCGCAGCGGTACGCACCAGGGCCACGCCTGTGGGTGCATTTTCGGCCACATCGTTCACTTCAAAATGGTCCACAGTGCCGGATTCGGCGGCTACCGCCCACTGCATGCCCAGGCCTACGCGGTTTTCGTAGGCGTTGCCGCCGTAGTACAGGTCGTCACCGCCCACGTCAGGCCACTGCTTTTCGACGCGGGCCAGGGTGCGGTAATCCATCTCTTTGTACTGCGGCACCGCTTTGGCCAGGTCACGGAAGACCAGGCTGGCGGCAAAGGCCGGTTTCTCCAGCCCGACGCGCTCGCCAATCTGGGCCAGAATTTGCCAGTCGGGGCGGGCATCGCCCACGGGCTGGATGGCGGGGTAGTAGCGCTGCACGCGCCGTTCGCCGCTGGTGAAGGTACCTTCGCGCTCGGCCCAGCTTTGGGCGGGCAAAACAACGTCGGCTTGTGCGGCCGTTTCCGTCAGAAACAGCTCCTGCACCACCAAAAAGTCCAGCTTGCCCCGGTCGGCCATCAGGCCATCGCCAATGGGATCGGCCGCCAGGACAAACATCGCTTTGAGTTCACCGCTCTGCGCGGCAGCGTACATTTCCGCCGCCGACATGCCGGGGTTGGCGACAGCCTTGTAGCCCGGTTCCAGCGCGGGGTGGATGCCCATGTCCCAGGCGCCCTGGGTGTTGTTGTGCGGCCACACCGGGATCAGACCGTTATTCGGCCGTCCGGCGCGGGCCTCTTCATTTTTAATCAGCAGCAGGTTGGCCAGCAGTTTGGCCACTGCATCGGTTTCTTCATAAGTCAGCCCTTCGGCGCCGTAAAAGGCCACCACGTTGTTGGCCTGCATAATCACGTCGGCGGCCGCTTTGAGAGGGCTGTTATCGGCATCGGCGGTGGCCACTTTGGCGTCGTTCACCAGCTGGCGCATGGTGGCCACGGCCTTACCGGGGCGGTAATGAATAACGTGGCGCGAACATTCGTCCAGCCGGGTGGGGCGGACGTTTAACACCACCAACGAAGCGCCACGTTGGGCCGCCTGCTTCACACGCAGCCACCAGATGGGCACTTCTTCGTGCAGATCGCTGGCCACCACCACGATGGCGTCGCCCTGGCCCAGGTTGAGCAGGTTGCTGCCCTTGGTAATGCCCACTTTAGCCACGACGTCGCCGCCCGCCAGCCGCCGGTTGGCTAAATCAATGTTGTTGGAACCCAGCCCTTTGCGGAACAGCTTCTGGAAGAGGAACATGTCCTCGTTGCTCACCCGGTCGCCGCTGATGCCCGCAACGGCCGTTTTAACCTGCTGCAATTTTCCGGCCACGGCATCCAGCGCTTCGTTCCACTCTACCTCAACCAGCTCACCGTTTTGGCGCATCAGCGGTTTCTGCAGGCGGTCAACCGCATCGGCAAAGTGATGCACAAAGCGGTCCCGGTCGGAAATCCAGATCTCGTTGACCTGCTCGTTTTGCCGGGGCATGATGCGCTTGATGACGGAACGGCCGCCGGACTTCGCCTCGCGCCGCGTGCTGATCGTCATGTTCGCGCCGGAGGGGCAGTGGGGCGACAGCGTGGCCACGGGGGTCAACTCCCACGGCCGTGCGCCAAAGCGGAAATCGGCCGTGGTGAGGGCACCCACTGGGCAAATGTCGGTCGTATTGCCGCTCCAGTACGAGTCAAACCCCGGATCAGACATGGTCACGATTTCCAGGCTGCGCCCCCGGTTGTGGAAGTGGATAACCGGATCGTCGACAATTTCGGCCTGGAAGCGCACGCAGCGGCCGCACTGAATGCAGCGCTCGCGGTCCAGGTAAATCAACTCACCCAGCGGCACATGTTTGTCCAGCTTCATCTTGAGGCTGTAATCCATGCGGCTGGTGCCTTTGCCGTGGGCCATCGTCAGGTTTTGCAAGGGGCATTCGCCTCCCTTGTCACAAATCGGGCAGTCCAGCGGATGGCTGGTGAGCAAAAATTCAATGACGTCCTGGCGCGCCTGGAGCACCGGCTCGGTGCTGGTGCGCACCACCATGCCTTCGCTGACCTGCACCGTACAGGCCGTTTGCAGGCCCCGGAAGCTCACCTGAGGCGTGCCGTCTTCGTTCAGCACCGGCTCACCGGTGTTGCGGTCGCGCACGGGCAGGCCAATTTCCACCAGGCACATGCGGCACATGCCCACGGGCGCCATCTTGGGGTGGTAGCAAAACACCGGGATGCCATTGTCAATCATTTTGGCGGCGTCAACGACCAGCGTCCCTTTGGGCACGCTCAGCTCGACGCCGTCAATCATCAAGTTAACCTGGTCACTCATACGTTTCCTCTTCCAGAGGGATTGTGTAGAAATTAATCGGTGGGGGCGGGAACGGCCGTTTCCTTCACAACCTTCTTACCAGCCCCACTGACCTTTGCTTTGTACTCGTCAAAAAAGTGGCGGATGGTGCTTAACACCGGGTTGATGGCAAAATCGCCCAGGGCACACAATGTCTTGCCCTTGATCTGCGTCGCCACGCTCTTCAGCACCTCTAAATCCTGCTCCGTGCCGTGCCCTTCATAAATGCGGTGCAGCAGCTGCTCCATCCAAAACGTGCCTTCCCGGCACGGCGTACATTTGCCGCACGATTCATGCTTGAAGAAATGCACCATCTTCAACGCGGCCCACACCATGTCCACCGTCTCGTCCATCACCACCACGGAGGCCGACCCCATAGTGGAGCCGAAAGGCGTCAACCCTTCATAGGTGATGGGGGCTTGCAGCGCATCGGCAACGACTACCGGGCCAGAGCCACCACTGGGCAGCAGCGCCTTAAACTTCTTGCCGCCAGGAATACCGCCGCCGTAATTTTCACCATACACCAGATCGTGGAACGTCATGCCCATCTCAATTTCGTAGTTGCCGGGGTTGTTGATGTGGCCGCTCAGGCAGACAATTTTTGGGCCGGGGCTTTGTTCGGTGCCTATCGATTTATACCAATCGGCCCCATTCAGGATGATGGCTGGCACGTTGGCCAGCGTCTCCGTGTTGTTGACCACGGTGGGCTTTTTGTACAGCCCTTCGATGGCTGGGAACGGCGGTTTGGACCACGGCTGCCCCAAATCGCCCTGGAGCGAGGAGAGCAGCGCGGTTTCTTCACCACAAATGTAGGCCCCCGCGCCATAGTAGCCGTACATGCGGCAGCTAAATTCGGTGCCCAAAATATTGTCACCCAAAATGCCAGCTTCGTAACATTCTTGCAGCGCCTCTTCAAAATGCTGGCCGATGCCCATAAACTCACCGCGCATGTAGTTGTAAATCTGCTTGGCGCCAATGGCGTAAGCAGCAATCAGCGCCCCTTCAATTACCTGGTGCGGATTTTGCTCCAGCAGTTCGCGGTCCTTAAACGTGCCCATCTCCGATTCGTCGGAGTTGACGACAATATATTTTTCGCCCGGCGCTTTGGGAATAAAGCTCCACTTCAGCCCGGTGGGAAAACCAGCGCCACCGCGCCCACGCAGCCCGGAAGCCTTAACAATGTCGACGACCTCGCCTGGCTGGTGCTCGGTCAGCACCTTTTTTAAGGCGTCGTAGCCGCCGTTGGCCCGGTACACGTCCAGCTTGTGGATATTTTCAATGTCTCGGTGACGCAACAAAATGTGAGCCATTCTCGAACCCCATTCTTTCTAGAAAGCGTGCCAGTTTTATTTGGCAAACGCCGAAATTTGTTCAACGATTGACGGTTCTGGGTTGTCCGCAGCTGCTTCAGCGCGCAAGTGGGAAATTAACTGGTCGAACTTGGCTTCGTCCAGGTTTTCTTCAAACTTTAAATTGCACTGCAGCATCGGCGCCCGGTCACAGGCGGCCAGGCACATCACGGTTTTCAGGGTAAACAGGCCATCATTGGTGGTGCCGTCGACGGGAATGTCCAGCTTGCGGCTGGCCATCTCGACAAATTCATCTGCGCCACGCAGGGCGCAGGCCAGGTCGTTGCATACTTCCAGCACAAATTTGCCCACTGGTTCTTCGTAGTACAGCGTGTAGAAGCCAGCCAGCGACAAAACGTGGGTTGGGTCCAGGTCCAGGATTTGGGCCACTTCGCGCATGGCTTCGCGGCTGGTGAAGCCGTACGCTTCCTGGGCTAGGTGCATGAGGGGCAAAACGGCCGATTTTTTATGCGGAAACCGGGCCAGGATGCCTTTAATTTCTTCAGGATACTTTTCTTGCAGCAACATGTGATTCCCTAAAACGGCCGTTACCGGTCGATTTCGCCCAAAACAATATCAATTGAGCCAATGATAGAAACTAAGTCCGCCACAAACACGCCCTTAGACATGATCGGCAGCGAGGCCACATGCACATACGACGGCGTGCGGAAGTGCACCCGCGCTGGCTTTGGCCCACCGTCACCACGCAGGTAGCAGGCAAACTCACCACGCGGCGACTCCACGCTCTGGTAAACGTAGCCCTCTGGCGCGTTAAAACCCTCGGTCCACAGCTTGAAGTGGTGAATCACCGCTTCCATGCTGTGCCCCAGCTCCGAGCGCGGTGGCGGCACAATCTTGCGGTTGTCAATGTTGATCGGCCCCTTCGGCAGCCGGTCCATGGCCTGGCGAATGATGCGCAGGCTTTCCCACATTTCCTGAATGCGGCAGCGATACCGGGCGTACACATCGCCGTCGGTTTCCACCGGCACATCAAACTCGTACGTTTCGTAACCGCTGTATGGCTGCGCCTTGCGGATGTCCCAGTTAACGCCAGAACCGCGCAGGCTGGGCCCGGTCATACCCCAATCCATGGCTTGTTCGGCCGTTACCACACCAATACCCTTGGTGCGGTCTAGCCAGATGGGGTTGTTCTTGAGCAGCGCTTCATAATCGGCAATTTTGGCCGGGAAAAAGTCCAGGAACTGGCGTACGGCCGGTTCAAACTCTTCCGGCACGTCGCGCCACAGTCCGCCAGGGCGGAAGTAGCTCACCATCATGCGCTGCCCCGCCACCATCTCAAACACATCCAGGATGTACTCACGTTCGCGGAAGCAGTAAAGGAAGACGGACATGGCTGCCAGGTCCAGGGCGTGGGTGCCAAGCCAGACCAGGTGGCTGGCAATACGGGCCATCTCCGTTAGGATAATGCGAATAACCTGAGCGCGTGGTGTTACTTCCACCCCCAGCAGCTTTTCGACGGCCAGGATGTAGCCCAGGTTGTTAGACATTGGCGAGAGGTAGTCCAGGCGATCGGTCATCACCAGCGCCTTGGTGTAGGTTTTGGATTCCATCGTCTTTTCCACACCCGTGTGCAGAAAACCGATGTCCGGCGCCAGGTTGACGATGTTTTCGCCGTCCAGCTCTACGAGCAGGCGCAGCACGCCGTGGGTGCTGGGATGCTGCGGCCCCATGCTGAGGAGCATATGCTCTTCGGCATTTTCAATTGCCATGCCGGTGCCAACTTTGGCCCGGAGTTCTTCTACAGTTAATTCTTGAATGTTGTCGCCCATAATGTGCCTTTTTGTTCCGTTTGCAACCAGCGCTGCTTACTCTTGCGCGTAGGGTTTTTTGGCGTCAACTTCCTGCCAGTTGAAAGAAAACTGCACTTCTTCGTACCCCAACGGATAATCTTTGCGCAGCGGGTGCCCCTGCCAATCTTCGGGCAGGAAGAGGCGGCGCAGGTGGGTGTTGCCCTGAAAACGGATGCCCATCAGGTCCCAAACTTCCATCTCCAGCCAGCTGCCAATCGCCCAGACGGTCCCCACCGTTTCCGGCCCTTCTTCCGGGTCATCGACCCACACGCGCAGGCGCAGCCGGTGGTTATGGTCGTAGGAATAGAGGTGGTAGCTGACGGCAAAGCGGGGAAATTCTGGCAAATAATCATCGGCGCAAATGTCCGACAAAAATTTGTAGCTGAGCTGTGGGTCTTTTTTTAGCAGCTGGCAGACATCCTTAAGCCGCTCTTTGCGAATGAAAAGGGTTTGTTCGCCCCGAAAGTCGTTGGTTTCTTCGATGGCGTCCGGAAAAGCAGCTTTAATTTTCTCAACAACACGTTGATCTGCATTCATGACTGTAAATTCTCCAGCGTAACAACTCTGTGTTAGGTGCTTAAGCGTGGTCGGTTAATTTTTCGCCACGGATTTTTTCATGCAGGGTCATGAAGCCATCGATCAAAGCTTCCGGGCGCGGCGGGCAGCCAGCGACGTACACATCAACCGGGACAATTTCATCAACCCCCTGGACGATGGCGTAATTGTTGAAGACACCGCCGCACGAGGCGCAGTCACCCATGGCGATCACCCATTTCGGTTCGGGCATTTGATCGTACAGGCGGCGGACAACGGGTGCCATTTTGCGCGAAACGCGGCCAGCCACAATCATCAGGTCAGACTGGCGCGGCGAGGGACGGTTCAGCTCCATCCCGAAGCGAGAAGCATCATAGTGGGATGCTTGCGAGGACATCATTTCGATGGCGCAGCAGGCCAGGCCAAACAGCATTGGCCACATGGCGTTGGTGCGCCCCCAGTTGACTAAATCTTCCAAACGCAGGGTGATAACACCCATGTCGCCAAGTTTTTGTTCTACTCCCATTCTAGAATTCCTTTCTTCCATACCCAGACGTCACCGAGGATGAAGAGCACCATGAAAACGCCCATGACGGCCAGGCCATAAAGCCCCATTTGGCGAAACGTGACAGCCCAGGGAACGAGGAGAATGATATCGACATCAAACAGAATAAAGAGCACTGCGATGCGATAGAATTTGACAGGTAAACGACGTTGGGCTTCGCCGATGGCGACGATGCCCGATTCGTAGGGGATCAGTTTGCTGCGGGCACTTTCTTTTGGTTTTGGGCCCAGGTTGAGGGACAAGACGGGCAGCAGTACGGCGAAAAATAAGGCAATCCCAATTAAAACAGCAATGGGAAGGTATTCAATAAGTATTGGGTTATTTTCCATGAGTCAAACTTTTCTGTCCTGAAGCTGCGTGTCTGGTAATTTACCTAGTAATTTTCTTGGTTAAATTCGGTTGAAAATAGAAGCAGCGAAATGTTTTTTCCTTCCAAAATGATCCCTGTGCATTCTATCACAAGCAATAGGGGGCGGCAACAAAGGACGGCCGTATCCAACCTACCATCCAGACATATTTGGGGCGGTTTTTGATGGGGTTTTGTGGGGGTAAAAAGCCCAACGGCCGTTGCCAGCCGTTGGGCCAAAAAAGGTGTAATCCAGGTAAATCTAGCTTAAATAGTCGCGCAGAGCCTTGCTGCGGCTGGGATGGCGCAGCTTACGCAGAGCCTTGGCTTCGATCTGGCGGATGCGTTCGCGGGTGACACCAAAGCTGCGGCCTACCTCTTCCAGGGTGTGGTCCTTGCCATCGTTGAGGCCGAAGCGCATTTCTAGCACCTCACGCTCCCGCTCGCTGAGGAAACCCAGCACGTTGCGAATTTGCTCGCGCAGCAGCTCCTTGGAAGCGGCATCAACCGGTTCCTGGGCGCTTTCGTCGGGGATGAAGTCGCCGTACTCAGTGGAATCTTCGTTGCCCACTGGGGATTCCAGCGACATGGGGTCCATAGAGATGCGCTTGATGTCGCGAATCTTGGAAACTGCCTGGCGCCATTTGCGGTTTAATACCGGATCGATGGGTTCGTCGTCTCTCAGCGCATTTTTGATCGTCTCCGATTCTTCCGGGGTGAGGTAGTCCAGCTCCAGGGCCAGTTCCTCGTCGCTGGGTTCGTGGCCCAGCTTTTGCACCAGGTCGCGCTGCAGCTTAACGATTTTGTTGATGGTTTCGAACATGTGCACCGGGATGCGGATGGTGCGCGCCTGATCGGCAATGGCCCGGCTGACGGCCTGGCGAATCCACCAGGTGGCGTAGGTGCTGAATTTGAAGCCTTTAGTGTGGTCAAACTTTTCGACAGCGCGCAGCAGGCCCACGTTGCCTTCCTGCACCAGGTCCAGCAGATGAATGCCGCGCCCCATGTACCGCTTGGCCACGCTGACAACCAGACGCAGGTTGGCGCCAGTCAGGCTGACTTTGGCTTCTTCGGCCAGTTCGTAAATCATGAACTCGTTGTACCTCAGACCCACCATGTCTTTCGACAGCCATTCGTAGAAGGTATTAACAGCGGGGAACTTGCCTGCCTTTTTGTACTCCTGGAAGAGCTGGCGGGAAATGTCTACGGGGAGAAGGTAAACGGCCGTAAACATATGGAAACACGCTTGAGCCAGATCCAACCAGGCATCTTCCTGGCCCCAGTTGCCGTTGTTCAGGTACTGCCGCAGGTAAGACTCACTTCGTTTTTGCCAGCCCTGGCGCAAATCGCGCGCCTCCTCGATGAAGGCCAGCACATCAACGCCCGCGACGCCCAACAGTTTGCGCGCTTCTTCCACCACCTGCCAGTTTTCCAGCAGGTTGGTGTAGTTGGCCATCATGGCCCGGAAGTCAACTTCTTCTTCCGAGTCAGTGCCGTCTTTGCTCACATCGTTGTTCAGGCGGTCCAAAACGGTGGCGGCGGTGAGCTGGGTGGAGAGCCAGATTTCCTGGTCGGCGGTGAGCAGGGGAACCTGGCCAATTTCTTTGAGGTAAGTGTGGACCGGATCGTCCTCGACAGTGCCGGTGAGATAGCCGCTGTCATCGTCTTTGTCGTCGTCATCTTCAAGGTTGCCCAGCAGAGTGGGACCTTCGCCAAAGTCGTCCAGGGTTTCGCCATTTTCCGAGACGATGCGGATGTTGAGCTTTTGCAGGCGGGCGTAGAGACGTTCGGCCTGCTCTTCGTCGGCGGTAGCCAGCAGGGCCTGCACATCTGCCTCGTTAATCTGGCGCGAACGGCGAGCGGTTTTTACCAAAGCTTCAATATCAATAACTTCGGTTTCTTCTTCGTCTTCGCTTTCGTCTTCGATATTCTCGTCGAAATCGTTGTCTAGTTCAGATAAATCCATTGTCTATTTTCCTGACCTAAATGAGGGATGTTTGATCAATTTGGTTCAGATAAGCGATTGATTAAGGGTTGGGAACTATCCCCAGTAGGAACAATATATACTCGCAAAGGGCATACTCTTTTGACAGAGATGACAAGGTTAGGAAGTGCCTGCCGCAAGTATAGACGCTAGTAACGGCCGTTTAACGCATCTTCAGCTCGACGGCGGCTGGTGGCCGACATTGAATCTCTGGCCTTGTTGAGCTGCAACACCGCCAGAGGCAGTTCGCGCAGCTGCTGCTGATAAATAGCCAATGCATCTGTGTCGTTTTCAATTTGTGCTTCATGCAGCAAATGTTTCACTTCACTTAACAGCTGTCTGACCCGAGCCAGACGCCAATCTAAAACGGATAACACAAGGGTGTCGGAGATTCGCTCAAGCTCAGTCTCTGGCGATTGGGGTAATGATAGCAAGAACTTCAACCGATTCTGAAGCGTCTGCTCTAGACTATCCCACAATTCGTCAATCGTGACAACTGGTGAGTGAGTGATCAACTGGTACATTTGTCGCATAATAGCGCGATCTTCAGCCATCAGGAAATCATCATCAACTACTTTGGGCTGCCCCGATTCACCTAGTTTTTGGTTAACCCGCAAGAGCGCCTGGGGAAAGCGAATACACTGGTGCAAGAAGTCGCTCTGACGCATGTCGGTGGCCAGGGGGCCACCGATGCCTTGCGCTTTTTTAGGCACAGTGGTCCAACCGGCGTGGGCGGCAGGTTTGGGTTTGTTTACGGCCGTTTCTGGCCCAGTTCGTCTCTCTGGCAGGGGCTTCTCCGGCAGGCGAATTTGGCGCAGGGCGCGTTCATCAATGCGTAAGGCCCGGGCCAGCTGCTGCCAGTAGTGATCGCGCTCGATGGGGTCCTGGATGTCCTTGATGAGCGGCAGAACCTGTTGGGCCACTTCCGTTTTGGCCTTGGCGTCATTCAAATCCAGATCGGCCGTGGCCACCGCAATGACATAGGCCACCACTGGCATGGCCTGCTCCACCAGCCGTTCCCACTCCTCCGGGTTTTCCTGCACGATGTTGTCCGGGTCTTTGCCTTCCGGCAGGGTCATCACGCGGATGTCGGCCTGGAGCCGCCCCTCGTGCTGCACCAACCCGTGGGCATCGAACTTCACTTCCGCTTCGCGGTCCAGCGTCTGACGGGCCACCTGGAGGCTGCGCAGGGTGGCTTTGGCCCCGGCGGCGTCAGCGTCCAGCGCCAGGATGAAGCGCTTGGTGTACCGCTTCAGCAGCTGGAGCTGCTGCTCGGTAAGGGCGGTGCCCATCTGCGCCACCACGTTGCGGAAGCCCGCCTGCCAGGCCTGCATCACATCCATGTAGCCTTCCACAATTACCACCTGGCGCGCTTCACGGATGGCCCGTTTGGCCATGTCCAGGCCAAAGAGCAGGTGGCTTTTGTCAAACAGGTCGGTCTGGGGCGAATTGAGGTACTTAGGAATGCCGTCTTTTTCCAGCGTGCGCGCACCAAAACCAACGATACGGCCGTCCACATCCCGAATGGGTATCATCAGCCGGTGGCGAAAACGGTCGTATTTGCTGCCTTTGTCCGGATTTTCCGTCAGCAGCCCGGCGGCCAGCAGTTCCTGGTCGCTGTACCCTGCATGTTGAAGTGCGAGCGGCAGGCGTCCCAGGAATCCAGGGCAAAACCAATGGCAAAGGCCTCGATCGTTTCTTCGTTAAGGCTGCGCCCTGCCACGTAGCGGCGCGCGGTTTCGGCCTGCGGCGCGTACAAAAAGAGCTGGTGAAAGTAATCGGCGGCGGCTTGCAGCAGGCCAGCCTGCTTGTTGTGCGCCTTGCGCGTTTCCCTGTCGAGCGGGTCGGCTTCTTCCAGCGTGACCCCGGCGCGCTGGGCCAGGTTTTTTAACGTTTCTTTAAACTCCCAGCCCTCCTTTTTCATGACAAAGGAGAAGAGATCGCCACCTTCGGCGCAGGCGCCAAAGCAGCGCCAGGTCTGGGTTTCAGGGAAGACAAAAAACGAGGGGGTGCGGGTGTTGTGGTGGAAGGGGCAAAAGCCAGCGTAATTCCGCCCTGACCGGCGCAGGGAAACGGTCTCGGAGACAACATCCACGATATCAAGGCGGCTTTTGATTTCTTCGGTAACAGTCATGTGTTCAAGAACAGATGCTTAATCGGACAACTGGGCAAATTATACCGTAGACCTTACAAATGTTCTAAAAGATGGTGGGGGAACGGCCGAATTAATTGTGAACCGTTTAATAATGGTTTTATCTCTCGACTCAGCTATCATGGGTGCGTCCTATTGGAATCGTCACCACTGAGAGACTGGTTTAATATGCGCCAAAGCAAGCAACGTTTATGCTATCAGGCTGATATCTAGGGTACCCTGGATCACGGAAGGGACAAGTAGGTGTGTCATGGATCGAAGTCGGTTGCGTGAGCTGCTAAGGACAGCTTTTAATGAGGCTGAACTACAAGACATCTGTTTTGAAATCAGCATTGATTATGAAGAGCTGTCTGGCCAAAACAAGTTAGAGAAAATCCGGGAGCTAATTGGTTACTGCCAGCGTGTTGGCCGGCTGCCAGACTTAATAACAGTTTGTCAGAAAATGCGGCCGCGTTTAGCTTGGCAAGACACAGGCACAACCTCGGCATCGGCGACAGAGCTTGAGAAACTGGAACGGGCCATTGCCGCCCTGGAAGCGCAGCGAGCTATCTTGGGGGACGCCGTTGTTGCTGCCGCCTTGCCTTCCTTGCAACAACAGCTTGAGGCACTCAAGTCGCCCAAGCTGCCACCTCAGCAGAAGCAGGTGACCGTCCTTTACGCCCGTCAATCCGGTTTTACGATGATGTATCAGGGTGCCGACCTGGAAACATTGCGGGATTTAGTGGAGCAGGCGTGGCAGCGGCTGGATACGGCCGTTACCCAACACGGTGGCCTGGTCAACGGCCGTTCCGGCGAACAGCTAACGGCACTGTTTGGCGCCGACACGGCCCATCCCGACGACCCGGCTCGGGCCGTCAAAGCCGCCCTGGAAATGCAAGCCAGCCTGGCCGAAATGAAAAAAGAGCAGGAGATTCCCCTTTCTATTCGCATTGGCCTCAGCACCGGTTCGGTGCTGCTTGAACAAGTTGAGGCTGGTGGCAAATTTGCCATTATTGGGGATACCGTCAAGATCGCCAATTTATTAGAAGATAGCGCCCTACCGGATAGCATTCTCATCGCCGACAGCACCTATGATCAAGTACGCGGTGTCTTTGCTGTAGCCCGAGCCGATCCCGTTGCCTGGCGCGGCCGGGCGGAGCCCCTACCTTGTTACCTAGTGCAAGGCGTGAAAGAGGTGGCTTTCACTGTCGAGCGGCACGGCATTGCGGGCGTCACCACGCGCATGATAGGCCGGGAGTTTGAACTGCGGCAGCTGACAGAAGCTTTCCTGACCGCAGCGGAAGACGGTGAACGACAGATGGTAACCATTACAGGGGAAAGCGGCCTGGGCAAAACTCGCCTGCTGGATGAATTTTTTGATTGGCTGGAGCTGCGGCCAGATAGGATCAAATTCTTCAAAGCCGAAGCTCAGGCTGAGACCCAGGACAGGCCATACGGTCTGCTACGGAGCTTGCTAGCGCAGCGGATTGCTGGTCTGGAAAAATCCGAAGCTGAACGGCTGGGTCCAACATTGGCAGGCTTTCTGGCCGACACCTTTCTCAACGATGGGCACGCTGAAATGAAAGCCCACTTCATTGGCCACCTACTGGGGTTTGATTTCGCTGACAGCCCACATTTGCAGCCGGTGGATGAGGACCCCAAGCAGCTGCAGGATCGGGCGACGCTCTACCTGACTGAATATTTCGAACTGTTGTCTCGCCGCAGCCCGGTGGTCATCTTTCTGGAAAACCTGCACTGGGCCGACGACAGCTCGCTAGATTTCCTCAATCGTTTAGCCCTGGGGCTGATAGGCAACAAGGTACTTATTGCGGCAGCGGCACGGCCGTCGTTTAGCGAACGCCGCCCTCATTGGGGCGAGGGATATGAGTGGCATATCCGCTTGACGCTGCGTCCCCTGTCACGCCGTGAGAGCAGCCAACTGCTGGGGCAAATCTTGCAGAAAATGGACGATCCGCCTGATTTTTTGCGGCAACAGATTCTGGACAAAGCCGCAGGCAATCCGCTTTATATGGTGGAAATTACCAAGATGCTGCTGCGCGACGGCACCATTGTGGAGGAAGGAGAAGCGTGGAAGGTGCAGGCCGCATTATTAAGTCGCCTGAATGTGCCCTCGACGCTGGTTGGCATTCTGCAGGCCAACCTCGACGCCTTGCCGCTTCCAGAACGGGGTGCAGTTCGTCAAGCGGCCGTGGTGGGGACGACGTTTTGGAACCGGACGGTTGCTTATCTGGCCGGAGATGCCTCAGGAGAGCAAATCGAAACAACTGATCGCATACTGGCTCAATTACATTACCACGAGATTATCTCGCGCCGAGAAACATCTCGTTTTGTTACGGCCGATGAATATGCCTTCCGTAATGTGATGCTGCGGCAGGTTGCCCAGGAATCCATTCCCGGGCGAGCGCGGCAAGTGTACCATGGCCTAGCAGCCAAATGGCTGCTGGAACAGAGCGGTGGTCAGCCCGACGAAAACGCCGGGGAAATTGCTGACCATTTAGAGCGCTCGGGCCAGAAGGAAAAGGCGGCTGCCTGGCTGCAGCGGGCTGGCGACTGGGCGGCAGCCCGCTCTGCCCATGCCGAAGCCATTGCCTATTTCAGCCGGGCGCTAGCGCTGATTCCGAATGAAGACAGTCAGACACGGCTGGATCTGCTGCTGAAGCGAGAAGAAGGCTGTCATCTTCGGGGGGAACGGGCTTTACAGGCAGATGATTTAGCCGCGCTAGAAAGCCTGGCCACCAGACTGAACGAGGCGGGCTTGCAGGCACAGGTGGCGCTGCGCCGGGCTCGCTATGCCGAGGCCATCAGTGACTATCCCACGGCAGTGGTAGCCGCCCAGAGCAGCCTGATGCTGGCGCAAAAGGCCGGTGATGATTATCTTGCAGGCAGAGCTTACCTGGATTGGGGTACTGTGCTTTGGCGGCAAGGAAATTATGAGCAGGCCAAGCATTGCTTGGAGCAGGCGCTGACTCAATCCAGAATAGCTGCCCAGCCCAAGTTAGAAATGGAGGCCCTGCGCCGTCTTGGTATTATAGTTGATGAGACCGAGGGGAAAGTTGCTGCGGCGCGAGCTTATGTTGAGCAATCTTTGGCCATAGCACGGCAGATAAGGAACCGTCAAGGTGAGGCGTGGTCGCTCAATAGCCTGGGCGCTCTCGCTGGCCGTGAAGGAGACTATGACAAGGCATGCGCTTATTATGAGCAATCTCTGGCTATAGCTCAACAAATAGGTAACCTGCGGGGTGAGAGTATTGCGTTCAACAACCTGGGTGTAGTTGCTAAAAACAAGAGAGATTACGTTAGAGCGCGAGCTTATTATGATCAGAGCCTGGCTATAGTCCGGCAGATAAGTGACCGGTTGGTTGAGGGAAACGTGGTTCACAACTTGGGCAATGTTTACAGCCGCGAAGGTAATTACGCCGACGCACGTGTTCACAATGAGCAAGCTCTAGCCATCGCCCGGCAAGTCGGCGTCAGAAGTATTGAGGGTCACTTACTTGCCGAACTGGGTGAAATTGCAAGGCACGAGGGGGACTACGCCGTTGCCCTGGATTATTACCAGCAGGCACTGGTGATTCAGAGAGAGCTGGGAAACAAGGTTGGCCAGGGCTACGGCCTGACCTATTTAGGCCATGCGCTGACCGACTTGGGTGAACTTGAAGCCGCTGACACCGCTTTTGAAGCTGCTATGACCCTTCGTAGCGAGATGGGCCAGCCTGGTTTGCGCATGGACACTTTAGCAGGCCTGGCCCGGGTGGCATTGGCCCATGGAGATCTAAAAAAAGCATTTGAGCGGGTGAACGAGATAGTTGCCTGGCTAGAAAAATACGGTACTGACGGCATGGAGTACCCATTACAGGTGCAGTTGACCTGCTATCGCGTGCTTAATGCCAGTGCTGCCACAGATTCCACCCAGGAAATCCGTGCCATTGAGATTTTGTCGCAGGGATACACAGAGTTGATGGCCCAAGCAGATCGTTTCAGCGATCCATCGCAGCGGCAGATGTTCCTGGAGAATATCCCGTACAATCGTGAGATCATGGCCGCCTGGGAAGCGCGCCATGATCAGGCAGATGGTTAGCCTCTCTAAAAACTTTTCCAGCTGTGAAAGGTCGGCCAACCCGGTGGTAAAGCCAGCAATGTGTTGCAGCTGGGCCAGGCGGTTGTGGCGTACGGCCGTAACCACATCCATCACCTACACATCGTCAAAAAACTGGGTAATGGCCGGTGTCAGGTCGCGTTCTGGGGCTGTTGCCTACACTGCCTTGTCACCAGCCCAATGATCGGCGAAGTAGGGTTGCCAGGGGCCACAACCGGCGATAAATGGCTGCATCAGCGCCCGCTCTGCTTGTACTGTGTGCATCAGGTCGTGTCCTGCCCATTCGTGCAGCATTTCTTGCAGCGTGACAACGCCCAGCTCTGAATGCCGTGCCCGGCGATCCAGGTCGGCAGCCTGCACCTGGTCAAGTTCGGCTAGACTTTGGCGGCGCAGTTGGGCAAAGGTTTGAGCCAGGTCCAGGGGAGATTGGCCCACCTGAGGATGGGGGCCTGCACTGTCAGGGTCAAATGCCGGGAAATCTTGCCCGGCCAGCAAGAATTGCACACGTGCAGGAAAGACAAAGCGTTCCGTATCGATCAGGTGTTGCAGGCAGGCCAGGGCCGGCCATTCGCCAGCAACGGGCTGGCGCTGTAAGAGCGCTACCGGCAGAGTTTCGGCCAGTCTGAGCCATCGCTCTGGCGTCGTACTCAGGACCGCGCGCGCCCAAGGGATGATATGTTGCTCTATCATCATCTTTTTCTCCTATTATTCTCGTGACTTTTTAGAACCCCTCAAGCTCTGAAAGGTCGGCCAGGCCGTCGGTAAGGGCGGCGATATGCTGTAGGAGGGCCAGGCGGTTGTGGCGTACGGCCGTATCCTCATCCATCACCAGCACGTCATCAAAAAATTGGGTGATGGCTGGCTTCAGGTCACGCAAGGTGGCAACGAAGGTGGGCATTGTGCCGTCTTGCCTGGCGGCGGCCTCCCGGTAGGCAGCCAGAAGCTGCTGCTCGGCGGGTAGGGTGAAGGCGTCGGGACGCAAGATAAACGTTTCCGACTGGCTGCGGGTGATGCGCACGCAGCGAGCGTAGGCATCCAGCAGCTCCGGCCAATCCTCCGCTTCAATCGCTTCGCTGAGCGCTTCGGCCACGCGGGAGGCGGTGTATGGATCGTGCCCCAGCTCGGCCAGGACGGCTTTGACGACAAAGGCTGAGTGGCCCAGATCACGCAGCACGCCTTCGAGACGGCCGTTGACAAATCCCATCACCTCTTGCAATACAGATTCATCACACGGCACCGGCAGCAGGTTCGAAGCGGCGGCAAAGGCGGCGCGCAGGTCAAACGGCTGCTGGTAGGCAATCAGGTTTTCAATGAGGTGCAGCGCGGCGCGGCGCAGGGCAAAGGGATCGTTGGAGCCTTTGGGCGCCAGCCCGGCGGCAAACAGCCCGGCCAGGCTGTCCAATCGATCCGCCAGGGCCAGGGCCAGACCGGCCCGGCTGCCGCTGACGGCGTGGTACTGCCCGGCAATCGCCTCGGCCACGGCGTCGCTTTCACCGCTGCGTCTGGCGTAATGGCCGCCCATGATGCCCTGCAACGAGGTCATCTCGACCACCATGTTGCTGGCTAAATCGGCTTTGGAGATAGCAGCGGCCCGAACGGCCGTTGCCGTATCAGCCTCACTCAAACCGAGCATTTCAGCAATAACCGGCGTCAGTTTTTCCAGCCGGTGCACTTTGTCCAGCATGGAGCCAAGTTCGGCCTGGAAAGTGAGCGTATCTAATCCCGGCAGGAAGTCGGCCAGCTGGCGCTGGCTGTCTTTGCCATAGAAAAATTCGGCATCGGCAAAGCGGGCCTTAAGCACGTGTTCGTTGCCGTTGACCACAAAATTCAGGTGCTTCTCATCCCCGTTGCGCACGGCGATGAAGTAGGGCAGGAGCTCCTTTTTGTCGTTGTAGACGGGGAAATAGCGCTGGTGCTTGCGCATAACGGCCACCAGCACCTCGGCGGGCAGGGCCAGGAAGCGTTTGCTGAAACGGCCGCGCAGGGGCGTTGGCTTTTCCACCAGGTTGGTCACTTCCTCCAGCAAGGCAGGATCCTCGGGGATGGTACCGCCCATCTCGGCGGCGAGTTTTTGGGAAACGGCCGTAATCAACTCGCGCCGCTTCTCCTGGCTGATGACGATGCCATTGGTGCGCATCAAACCCCCGTAGCTGCGCGCCTCGTCGACGATGATTTCCGGCGAGTCATACGGCCGCAGCCCCCGGCTGATGCGTCCGCTGCTGACCCCGGCGTAGGTGAAGGGCACGACATCCGGGCCAAACAGGGCCACAATCCAGCGCAGCGGGCGGCTGTAGCTGATGTTGGTCTGGTTCCAGCGCATGCTGCGCTCAAACTTGAGCCCGGCGATGAGGTCAGGCAGGCGTTCAGCTAATACGGTGATGGCGGAACGGCCGTCTTCGCGCACCACGGCCGAAACGTACCGCTTGTCGCCTTCCTCCACAATTTGCAAATCGGTCACGTCCACGCCCTTGCCGCGGGCGAAGCCGATGGCCGCCTGAGTAGGATTGCCGTCGGCGTCGAAGGCGCGATCGGCGGGCGGCCCTTTGGCCACGCTTTCCAGGTCGGGCTGGCGACCGGCCAGGCCGTGCACCTGCACCACCAGGCGGCGCGGCGTGCCGTCGATGTCGATCCGGTCGTGGCTGAGGCGGGCGTTTTTGAGGAGAGTGGGAACGGCCGTTGCCAACTGCTTCAACGCCGCATCCAAATCAGACACAGGCAGCTCTTCAGAGCCGATCTCCAGCACAAACGTCTGCGGCGCATCCGACGTGTTTGGCTCGACCTGCTGCGGGCGGCCGATGGCCACCACCGGCTGCCGGTCACCGTCGAGCAGCGGAAAACCTAGTTCTTCACGCTGGGCCACATACAGCTCAGACACCTGCCGCGCCAGGCCGCGCATCCGGCGAAAATAGTTGGCCCGCTCGGTCACACCGACCGCGCCGCGTGTGTCTAAAATATTGAACAGGTGGGAGCATTTCAGGTTGTAATCGTGCGCCGGAATCACCAGTTTGGACTCGATACAGCGCCGGGCTTCGCGCTCGTAAATTTCGTAAATCTGGCGAATGCTGTCCACGTCAGCCACGTCAAAATAGTACCGGCAGTGCTCAATTTCGCTTTGCAGCAGCACGTTTTCGTAGCTGATGTCCGTGCCGTAGGCCATCTCCCAGACGCTGTCCACCCCTTGCAGTGCCAGGGCGATGCGGTCCAGCCCGTAGGTGATTTCCACCGAAACAGGGTCGAGGGTAAGACCACCAGCCTGCTGGAAGTAGGTGAACTGAGTAATTTCCTGGCCATCGAGCCACACTTCCCAGCCGAGGCCCCAGGCGCCCAGCGCCGGGCTTTCCCAGTTATCTTCCACAAAACGAATGTCATGGCGTCGCGGATCGATGCCGATGGCCTCCAGACTTTTGAGATACAGCTCTTGCGGATTGCCCGGATCGGGCTTGAGGATGACCTGGAGCTGGTGGTGCATTTGCATGCGGTTGGGGTTGTCGCCGAAACGGCCGTCGTCCGGCCGGATGCTGGGCTCCACATACACCACATTCCACGGCTCCGGCCCCAGCACACGCAGCACGGAGGCGGGGTTCATGGTACCCGCGCCCACCTGCACGTTATAGGGTTGCTGAACTAAACATCCTTGTAACTTCCAATAGTCGAGCAGCTTTAAAATAATGTCTTGAAACGTCAGCGATTCGCTCATGCACACCTTCGATGGAATTAGTCAAATTAACAGCGCACGATTATAACATGGCGGGAGACCACAGGCATCTCGCTATTTTCATCACGAATTTTACGAATCGACGAATGAGACGAATGTTTTTCATTCGTTAAACTCGTCCATTCGTGCTATTCGTGTTTAAGTCTTTTTTACTCAGTAGGGGGCAGCAGGAGGGCGGCTTCCTGGCGGAGGCGGTGGAGGAACTCGACGGATTTGAGGTTGCGTTCCAGGACGTAGGTGATGTAGTAGTGCATCACGTTTTCTAACTCGGTGTGCACGGCGCGCTTGAGGCGCAGGTTGTGCACGGTGTCCCACGGCCGTGTTTGCAGGTAACGCAGAACTTTGGTAGAAACGGCCGTAATCCCCATAGCCCGTCTATCCTCCCCACGACAGTTCGGGCAGAGTAATCCGCCCAGTTCCCCACTAAAAAATTGGTCCTGCTCTTCAATCGGCTCACCGCAGGAAACACAGTGAAACAGCTGCGGCCGAAAACCGGCCAAACCCAGCAAACGCAGTTCGTAAAAACGAGCTACCAGCAGCACATCCTCGTGCGTGGTTAGCCAGCCCAGGCCATCGGCCAGCAGCTGGTAGATGCCGGTGTGTTTGTCCTCTTCCACGGTGAAGCGGTCCAACAGTTCTACCAGGTAGGCAGCGTAGGTAGTCAGGATGAGGTCGTCGCGCAGGGCGGTGTAGGGCTGCACCATCTCCGCCTGGGTAAGAATCGGAATGTCGCGCCCACTGGCAAAGAGGAAGTTGGAGCGCATAAACTGCTCCACGTGCCCCGTTTTGCGGCTCTGCGGCTTGCGCGCGCCCTTGGCCACGGCCTTGATCTTGCCAAAGTCACGGCTGTAGAGGGTGAGCAGACGGTCAGCTTCGCCAAAGTCGGTGCGGCGCAATACAATCGCCTCGCTGCGGAAAGTGCGTTCTCGTGCCATGCGTGAAGTGTAGCAGCAGACGGCCTAAATTCAAGATTCAAGAGGAAAATCTCATGGCTCACTTGTTGATATTAGGAACCTATCATTTTGCCAATCCCGGTTTGGATGCGGTGCAAACACAGGTGGCAGATGTGCTGGCGGAGGAAAAGCAGCGGGAGATTACGGCCGTTCTCCACACCCTCGCCACCTTCCAGCCCACCAAAATCGCCGTCGAGGCGCCTTTTAAAGAAGCCGAATCGCTCAACCAGCAGTATGCCGCGTACCGGGCAGGCAACCACCAGCTCACCCGCAACGAGATTCAGCAGCTGGGCTATCGCCTGGCAGCGCAGCTGAATCACGAGCGGATTTACCCCATTGACGATCCCGGCAGCGCGATTCCATTTGAAGCTGCCTTGACGTATGCTGAAGCACATCATCCTGATTTTTTGACAAAGTTCCAGACAACGATTGCCCGCTGGGAAGCAGAGAGCAATCGGCTCCAGCAAACGGTTTCGGTGGGGGAGATTTTGCGTCAGTACAACAGCCCTCAGGCGATTGCCGAAAATCACCAGCTGTACCTGGATTTTACGGCCGTTGGCGCAGGCGACACCTACATCGGGGCAGAAGTGCTGGCCGGTTGGTACGATCGCAACATTCGCATCTTTGCTAACCTGCGGCAAATCATGGAGCCGCACGACCGGATTTTAGTGATTTTTGGTGCTGGCCATTTGGCTGTCTTGCGTGAGCTGGCAACCGGCTGTTCAGATATCCAGCCTGTGAATGCGCTGGATTATTTATGACTCCCTTTTTGAACTAGCTTTGCTGTCCCGGCCCGTGCTTCTGTGCTATCATCTTTCCATGTGAACCAGACAGCCCGCTATCCTCCTGGAGGCAGCCCATGGCAGGCACAACCCCCCAGCAGATACACGAGGCGCTCTTCACCCATTTTAACCTCGACGAACTGCGCACCCTCTGCTTTCAACTAGACGTCCGCTACGACGACTTAAGCGGTGATACTCTGACGAACAAGACCCTCTCGCTCGTAGAGTATGCTCGCCGCCACGGCCGTTTCAATGACCTGGTTGCTGCTGTACAGAAGGCGCGTCCCCATCTAGAGCTGACGGCAGGCGCCGTGTCGACTTTCCCCCTGCACCACATCCCCTTCCCGCCCAACCCAAACTTCACTGGCCGCAAGGGCCTGCTGCAAACGCTGCACCAGCAGTTGAGCCAGGGCGTCACCACCACCGTGACCCAGGCTATTGCCGGGTTGGGCGGCGTGGGCAAGACACAGCTGGCGCTGCAGTACTGTCACCAGCAGCGGGAGCACTACGGCCTCATCTACTGGCTGCGCGCGGAAGAGGAAAGCACCCTGGCGGCCGACCTGGCAGCGCTGGCGCGGGCGCTGGGTGTGGCCGCAGCCGCAGACACTGACCTGGAACAGGTGCGGCAGCGGCTGCACCGCTGGCTGGCCGCCTCTGACCACCGCTGGCTGCTGGTGGCGGACAATGCCGACGACATGGCGCCACGCACCATACGGCAGATGCTGCCTCCCAGCGGCAACGGCGCCGTACTTATCACCTCGCGCAACCCTAACTGGGGCGGTGCGGCAAAGGTGCTCACGTTGGGAGTTTTTACTGCGGCGGAAGCAGCCGCCTTTTGGCAGGAGCGGTTGGGGGGTGAGGGTGATGACGCGGCAGCCGCAGCGTTGGCTCAGGAGTTGGGTTACCTGCCCCTGGCGTTGGAACATGCGGCCGCTTATGTGGAGGAAACCGGCAGCAACCTGGCCCACTACCGGATGCTGTACCGGGCGCAGCGGCAGCGGCTGTGGGCAAAGGCAGAACCGCCTGATGCCTATCACGCCACGGTGGCCACCACCTGGGAGCTGGCCTTTGAGAAAGTACGGCCGACGCCAGGGGCGGTGGCACTGCTGGATCTGTGCAGCTTTCTGGCGCCGGAAGACATCCCACTGTCCCTGCTGACGGCCTCGCCCGGCGTGCTGCCGCCGCAGCTGGCCGAAGTGTCGGCAGACCTGCTGGCGTTGGACGAGGCGGTGGCCGCCCTGCGCCGTTACTCGTTGTTGCAGCGCAGCGGAGACCTGCTGGCCGTGCACCGGCTGGTGCGGGCGGTGGTGCGGGAGCGCATGGGAGCCCAGCGGCGGCGGGAGTGGGCAGAAGTGGCGATGACGCTGCTGGTGAATAACTGGTCCTTTGAAGTACAAGATATGAGCACATGGCCTGCCAGCGCCGCTCTGCTGCCGCACATGATGGCCGTGGCAGAACGGGCGGCGCAGGAAGCGGTGCAGGACAATCACGCCGCCGCTGTAAACAGAGAAATCGGCGTCTACCTGCAGCAGTTCGGCGATTATAATGCCGCACGGCCGTATTACGAGCGTGCCCTGACCATCCGCGAGGCAGCCCTCGGCTCCGACCACCCCGAAACCGCGCAAATCCTCAACAATCTCGGTGACTTGCTGCGCGCCATGGGCGACCATGCTGGTGCGCGGTCGTACCTTGGGCAAGCCGTGACCATTCGCGAGGCCGTCCTCGGTCCCAACCACTTCCATACCGCCGACAGCCTCGACAATCTCGGCAACCTCCTGCACGACATGGGGGACTATGATGGCGCCCGGCCGTGCCTCGAGCGGGCGCTGGCTATCCGTGAGGCAGCTTTTGGTCTGGACCACCCCAAAACCGCATACAGCCACAACAATCTTGGGGAGCTGCTGCATTCCATGGGCGATTATGATGGCGCGCGGCCCCATCTTGAGCGCGCCCTGGCCATCCGCGAGACAGCCCTTGGCCCCAACCATCCCGAAACTGCCAGCAGCCTCAATAACCTGGGCGGGCTACTGGTCATAGTGAAAGACCTGAGTGGCGCGCGGAGGTACTTCGAGCGCGCCCTGGCTATCCGCGAGGCAGCCCTCGGCCCTAAACACCTCGATACTGCCGTAAGCATGAACAATTTAGGTTATCTCTTGCAAGCGATGGGGGATCTGAGTGGCGCGCTGTCGTACTATGAGAACACCCTGGCTATCCTGGAGACAGTCTTTGGCCTTGACCACCCCCTTACTGCGGCCTGCCTCAACAATCTTGGTAAGCTGCTGCTGGACATGGGTGATTATAAGGAGGCACAGCCATACCTGGAGCAGGCATTAGCTATTTGGGTGGAGGTATTAGGGCCGGAACATCATCTTACGGCTGTTGCCCATACTAACTTGGGTCGGTTACTTCTGAAAACAAAAGAACACGCCAGGGCACAGTCACATTTGGAGCGAGCCCTGACCATTCGAGAGCGGGCACTAGGCCCAGATCATCCCGAGACAGGCGATAGTCTCAACAGTTTGGGCGAGCTGTTGGTTGAGCTGGGGGAATTGGCGACGGCACGGCCGTACCTGGAGCGAGCGCTGCACATCTTAGAAGAGAAGCTGGGGACGGAGCACCCGCGTACACAAGCGGTGCAGGAGAACTGGGAGCGCCTGCAGACCCAAATTAACGAAGTGCAAGAATAATTTACTCCTAATGAATCTGAATGAATGCTTGACAGGTGTGCCAAGAAGGTTAAAATGTTTATCAATCATTTAAAAATAATTCAAATGGTTAAGGATTAATCAAATTGAGCAACGACCCCATCCCGGAACTCATGATCACCGATCTGGAAACCCACAAAGCACTGGTTAACCCACTCCGTATACGTCTCTTGGAACTTCTGGTGGACGAGGCACAAACGGTGAAGCAGCTGGCTGCGGCCGTAGACGTGGAACCGGTGAAACTTTACTACCACGTCAATCTGTTGGAGAAAAACGGCCTCATTCGGGTGGTTGATACGCAGGTGGTCTCTGGCATTATTGAGAAGTGGTACCGGGTGACGGCCTTCAACTATCGCATCGACCGCACAATTTTGTCGCTGCAAGAGGATGAGCAGCAGGCGTACCTGGATGAGATTTTCGCCTCGATTTTTGAGGGGACGATAGAATTGATTCGCCACAGTACGGCCGTTGCTACCATCAATCTGCAAAAAAATCCGCCTCACCCGCATTCCCTCCACCTGACACGTTCGCGCGGCTACCTGAGCGAAACGCAAGCCCGCGCCTTTTATGAAAAGTTACATGCGCTTATTCTGGAGTTTGAAGGCTCTATAGACGCACCGGGCGAATCCGACGGCAAGTATGTCTTAACCATGGCGCTGTTTCCAGAGAAACGGCCGTCCAGCCCACCTGAAGAACCATAAGATTAAGATGTTGTCACACAAGAGGCCATCGTTTTGGAGGGATCATGTCGATAAAAAAGAGTGTTTCACTGGGCATGTTTTTGCTGCTCACCTGGCTGGCCATCATGTTGTTTAATGTATGGGTACATGAGTTAGGCCACGCCATCACCTTTGCTTTGAGCATTGGTTGGCAAAACAACATTTCTAATTTTGGCGGCACCTTCCCCACCGATCCTGCTTTTATAATGGAAGTAGTCAACTGGCTGCAAACCAGCGGCCTCACGCCAGAAACGTTTGAAACTGCCCACCAACTGCAGTTGTTGGAAGCACTGGGACAAAACTTGCCATCTATTCGCCTGGGGGTTATCGGGGGATGGGCCGGGCAGTTGGCCTTGACATTGATCGTTTTTCTATTGACGCGTACGCGGGCTTTTCAGGAAGAAGGCTCGGGTTACGGCCGTCTCTTCTGGCACGGCTATATCCTGGTCAATCTTGCCTGGATGGGTGGCAATTGGCTGTTCATGGGCTGGCAGGCGCCCACTTCCAGCGATCCAATTGTGCTGATTAACGTGATGCTGCAAAGGAACCCGGTGGCCATTGGCCTGCTGTGGCTGCTCGCTTTGGGGATTATCTGGCTGGCTGTCCGGTTGGCGCACCGGTTCGGCGGCGATTTGTTTGGGGTGTTAGGTCTCTCGCCCGTGGCAAGTCACCGGTTGGCTCTCGTCTGGGTTGCTACTACGGCGCTGTCCAGCGTTTTGCTAAAGCTCCCTGGAACATTGATTCCAGTTTTGCTCGGTTTGCTAATCGTTCTGGTCGTTCCCATCGTTTATTTGCGCCGCTTGTCGCTGGCAGAAAACGAGCGGATTCATGCCCCTTTGCTGGCCTGGCAGGGAACGGCCATCATCCTGGCAGTGATGCTGGCTTTCCTGCTCACCAACTCCGGGATTGTGGTTTTTGGGCACAATGGGGACACGCAGCAGTTAAACGCTCTTTCTGTTGCCTATTGCGAACAAACCAACTGCCTTCCGGCCGAGATTCGGGCCTGGTTTTCGCCATAATCCATTAGCGGCCGGGCGGGAAAATGCTCACTTTATCACCGGGTTGGACGATCTGATGCGGGCCGTTCTCAAAGTTGATGTTACGGCCGTTTAGCAGCACCCGCCAGCCTTTGCGCACCCGGTACTGTTTCTCCGTCACCAGCCAGGGCCGCCCCTGCTCATCCACACGATCCTTACCCAACCATTCAACATCAAACACATCGGGGCGCATCTGGGGAAAGTAGTTGAAAAACCGCACCAGCAGTGTCTCCATGCGGCTGTCTTCCGGCAAGCGCATCGTCATTTTTTGCTGGCGCGTATAGTTGCGTACCCGGCCAAAAAAGGAAAGCTCTATGGGGAAATCCCCCTCATCCCAGGCACGGGCTGTCTGGTAGCCCAGGTGCATCAGGTGAAGGTGCATGCTCAACAGCTTGTTCCAGCTGGCCAAAGCAGCAGGTACCATCGGGTTTCCAGGCATCTCTTCCGTAAGAAAGCGGGCAAAGGTGGCATTCACCAGACTGATGGAGCCGGTAACGTACATTTCCGGCACATGAATCTGGCGTGGCCCATGCGCCGCATGGATCTGCCCGGCGCGGAAGAGGTAGCGGGCAAAATCATGGCTCAGGTCCAGGCCCAAGGTGCGGGCCAGCCAGACCGTGAAAAAGCGGCGGCGCTCGGCCAGATGTTCCGGATCGGCGCCTTTTTCCCAACCGAGGATCACGGCCGTATCATGATGAGCCAGCAAATAATCATACGTGCCCACAACCAGTTCATGCCCGCGCCGGAAAAGCGGCTCCACCGTTGCCAGCATAAGCTCAAAATCGGCCTTGGTCAGACTCAGAAAGTGGCGCAGCCGGTCCCATTCCTCTTCCGGTCCGGAAGCCAGGTTTGACAATATCCAGGTATCGTTTTTTGCTTTACGGCCGTTGGTAAAAACAAAAGTCGCCATTTAATTTTCCTCGCTGTGACAGCTCGCCGATTTTTCCGTATCTTAGCATGAAAGCTGCAAAAGCGGGGTTTTGTGGTAAGATCTGGCGAGCAACCCAAACCAGGAGAATATGCTGTGAAAGTAAACTTCTTCGCCACGCTGCGCCAAATTGTGGGTCAAAAGACGGTAGAAATGGATTTACCCGCAAATGTTACCGTTCGTGAATTTGTAGAAATGGTTGTGACCCAATATCCCCCAATGCGTAAAGAGCTGCTCGATGAAAATGGCAATCTCTACCGGCACGTCCATGTTTTTGTCAACGGCCGTGATGCCCCTTTTCTGGAACACGGCATGGACACCGTGATTCAACCCAATGACCAGTTGAATATCTTTCCCGCCGTGGGTGGTGGGTAACGTGTACACAGAATCACGACAAATTCGGGGCATTCCTCTTTGGCTGCTGCGGGAATATTTAGAGGAGTTGGGGGGAACGGCCGTCACCGAAACCCAGGTAGAAGGGGATGGCTGGACCATTACGCTGACCAAAATGGAGCCGTTTGCCCTTGGCTCCCTCCGTGTCGGCCAGGTGATGATGGAAATCAAAGGCGAAGATGAAGCGATTGCCCGGCTAAATCCACAGCTTGAAAAGAAGACGATGCGCGCCGGCGCCTAAAAAAGTAATTGGGTAATTGAGTAATTACATCAATTACCCAATTACCCAACTACCCATTACTCTAGTTTCCGCTAAAGAATTAACATAAAAAGACTTCATTGAAAAATTAAAATTCGTTGGCAAATCTTTTGCCAATGACAGAACCTTAAAAATGTGACAAAAAAGACCAAAAGCTAAGTCAAAACAGCCACCGCTGTTTGTTTTTGTCTGCGGTGGGCGGCAATTCCTTTGGGCAAATGGTCCGTGACAGCTGGTTTTTGGCGAAGTCGCCCTGGTAAAGGGTAACTTTGCGGAAAAGGCAGACCGGCCAAAGCCCGACGGAAGCGGCCTGGGGTTGGTTGGGGATTTCTATCCCAGAACCCAGTTGGGATGGTTGGATGCAAGGCTGCCAATCCCGTCAGAATGGAACCGGCCAAGAGCACCAACTCTGGTAAGCGTTGACAAGTTTCCTGAGCAAAGACAAACTGGCGATGAGCCCCTACCATTTGCTTGCCCGCCAGCGGCAATTGCTCAATCGGCCAGCGGTCGGTGTAAAGGGCATGAACCGTCGGCGCTTGCAGTTTGACATTGGTGCCCACCAAAAGAGGGTCCTTATAGCGGGGGTCGCTGATGGCATAGATATCAAACAAGTCGGCCTCTGGGCTGGGTTGAACGTCAGGGCGCACCAGGTCATACCAGACGTTAGCGGTTATCGCCTCGCCTGTTGCCAATTGCCAGGTGACGGTCGCATCGGCTGGGGTCGCGGCGATTTCCCGTCCCTTGTAGCTTCGCACCCGTGGCCGGACGCGGCGACCGTAAGATGGCTTGACGCCTCTTTGCTCTGGGGTGTAGGCGATGTAGTTACGGCGGGCCGTGCCATTTTTGGCCAAGCGGACCAGGTAACGGGCCACTTTGGCCTGGTGGACATCTTTGAGCTTGAAGCCAGCGTCGGCCAGCAGGATTTCCAGCAAATCCAGGACACGAGCCGCTTTCTTGAGCAACGATTCCTTGAGCGCCGCTTCGCCAGGGTCTTGCGGATTCACCCGCACCATGTGGCTGGGCAAAGCGATGCGTTTGCCTTTCACCTGCCCCACCCGTGCAATCAGTCCCAAAATGACCGCCGGTAACGCTTTCTCGGCCACACTGTGATAATACTTGGAAGCCAACCCTTGCAGTTTGGGCCGCCAGAACGGGGTTGTGTCAATGGCCACCGCATAATAGCCTTCGTAACGACAAGGTTGCCATTGACGGGCTTGCATGTATTTATCCCACTCGACGATCAGTTCACTGATTTGCCACACCCCACTGCGCAAGGCAGCCCAGGCGCGTCGCACCGCCTCTTCGCCAATCCCGGTTGATTGCAAGGCTGGAAATAAAGCACCTCGATGCGTTAGCAAGGAACCGCTGACCAACATCCACAAAAAATGGAGCATGGCGAGATTGGTGCCAATGGGCAAGTTGGTTACAATTGCTATCAGAGCTGACATTGTTGGTTCTGTTACTGGTGGCATGTTCTGGTTTCCTTTTTGGTCGAAGGTTTTAACCAATAACATGCCACCAATTTTCTTTTTTGTCACATTTCACTTAGCGGAAAGTAGAGCATTACGAATTTAGCGTATTCCAGAATCGCCTATTACAGAATGGCCAATTCCTTCAGCTTGTTTTCTGGTACCACACCATTTTGCCAGCCGCGGGCTGTGTAATACTCCTCCAGCATCAAATCCAGTTCACAGACGTGACCTTCAGAACCAGGATTCGTCGAGGGTTCCTCAGTAAACCGTTTGGGCAAGTAGTCGCTGCCTTCCCCAAGTCCAGCCAGATTATTGTAATAACGCTCCAGATTGTAAATGCGCTCACCGGCCACCAACACGTCATCGGCGGTAAACTCATCAATGCCCACGAAGGCGGCATACTGCTGCGCGTATTCATCGGCGCCCATGGCAAAGGCGCTAAATTTGCACAAATCCAGGCTGTCGGAGAAAGCATGGATGTCCTGGAAAATTTTCACCAGTTCACCCTTACCTTTCCATTCCAGCGGATCAACACTCAGCGATTGGAAGGGCATAATGTTTAGCTCAGCAGCCGGTGTATAGGCTCGCAGATGGCAGGCCCCACGGTTGCTGGTGGCATAGGCAATGCCCATTCCTTTTAGACCGCGTGGATCGTAAGCAGGAATGCCCTGTCCTTTAACCGACATGGCAATTTCTGGATGGCCAAAATGGTTGGCCACGGCATTAACACCGTCTGCCAGCACACTACCAATGCCTTGGCGATGGGCTACTTTTTCAATAGTATTCACCATGGCCATGTAGTCACCTTCGGCGAGCCCGCCATCACCATTGGTGTAACCTTTTGTGCTTGCTTCAATATAAGTGGCCAACACATCACCAATTTCAATAGCGTCCATGCCAAAATCGTTGGCCATATCAATCATTTTAGCCACAGAGTTAATGTTGTCGTTACCGCAGTTTGCGCCCAAGGCCCAGGCCGGTTCATATTCAACACTTTCCATCCGCAGGCCCGCAAATTCACCTTCGGTAATTTCTACTTCTTTCTTACAGGCAACGGGGCAGGCGTGGCAGGTGGGGTTGTTGACCAAAATGTTATCATTCACGTACTCGCCGCTGAGAAGTTCTGCTCTTTCACCAAAGGAGGTGGTACGGCCGTTCAGCGTGGGCAGGGCTCCCATTGTGCTGGTTATGTTCATCAAGACGTTGGTGCCGTAAACAGACAACCCGCCTTTCCGGGGACTGGTGATATTGGCCTCGTCCATAATCACCGACAAGGCGCGCGAGTGGGCCGGCTTCCACGCTTCATTGTTGGCCGGTTTTGGCATTTTCTTCTTGGCTTTGATCACAACGGCTTTCAGGTTTTTGCTGCCACCCACACACCCGGTGCCACCACGGCCGCTGGCGCGATCATCTTCATTGATCCAACAGGCATATTTCACCAGATTTTCGCCCGCGGGGCCAATCGCTATCACGGTCAAATCTTTCTTTCCATACTCATCCTGAAACGTTTTAATGGTGTCGTGAATCCCTTTTCCCCAAACATGCGAGGCGTCACGCAGTTCAATCGTGTCCGTTTCGGCATCAATGTATAAATAAACGGGGCTGGCTGCCTTGCCCATAAAAACAAGCCCATCATAGTCGGACCAGCGCAGCCGAGCTGCTGCCCAACCGCCCTGATGGCTGTCCGTCACCGTACCTGTAAGCGGAGACTTTGTCACAATGGCCAGGCGTCCACTCATGTTGGCGGCCGTTCCGGTCAGAGGGCCATTCATAAAGCAGAGCCAGTTGTCCGGTGACAATGCATCAACAGTAGGGCCAGCTTCTAGCATATAGCGCACTCCCAGCCCACGAGCACCGATATATTTACGCGCCCATTCTTCCGGGATTGGCTTTTGCTCAATGACCCCTTTGGTTAAATCAATGTGAGCAACGCGGTTCGCATATCCTTTAAGATCCATTTTTCTTCTCCAGGGGTGTCTATTGACTAGCGGCAATAGACAGAAGGTGAAACGCTGATTAAAATGAGCACTTGGTTGAAGTGTACCAAGTGTGCTAAGTGTACAACAATCGCCAACCCTCAGCAATAAGCAAGAGCTGTTTTGCCTAAATAAAAAAGGCCTTTTATTGGCGAGTTAGTACAATGAGGGGAGTAGGGTCGGCCGTTTTGATTTGCTTAAAAAAGTTATGTCAACTGCTCCGGCCCAAAATGATCGGGGAGAAGTGTGTAAAGGGTAGTGTCACGGCCGTTTCCTGCCCCATCTACCAAATAAACCGGCACATCCCCCGCAAACTCGGTGAGCACCTGGCGGCAGGCGCCGCAGGGCGACCCGGCGTTGTCGGTGGCCACGGCCACGGCCAGGATTCTGCGGTACCCGGCAGCAATTGCTTTGCCTACGGCCGTTCGCTCCGCGCAAATCGTCAGGCCATAGGATGAGTTTTCAACGTTTACTCCGGTGACAATGCTGCCATCTGCCATCAACAGCGCCGCGCCTACCTGGTAGTTTGAGTAGGGCGCGTAAGCTCGTTCCCGCACGGCAACTGCGGCTTCAATGAGGGCTGTTCGTTGTTCCTGGCTTACCATCGTGTACTCCTGATCATTTGTCAATGGCCAATTGTGAATGGTCAATTGCCAATGAACTTCACCATTCACTATTAATTATTCACAATTCACAATTTCTCCCTCTTCATCACAGTAAACGGTTCCACTCTGGTGCCCGGCGCCAACACTGCCCCTTCCACCACCGCCTGCTCGATGCGGCAGCCGTTGCCCACGGCCGTATCCCGCACAATCACGTTTGGCCCGATGACACAGTCCTGGCCAACGGCCGTTTGCCCCTGCAAATAGCTGTTGGGCCAGATGATCGTATCCTGCCCAATCGTCACGTCCGGGTCGATGTACGTGCTGTCCGGGTCTACGATGGTGACACCCTGCGCCAGCCAGCGGTTGTTGGCCCGGCGGCGAAACGTTTTTTCTACCACCACCATCTCGGCGCGTGTCCCGGCGCCTAAACATTCGTCGGCGTCGGCCGTGGTAGTTGCCGCCACGCCCTGGTTTTGCTGGACGGCCAGCTCGACCATGTCGGTGAGGTAATATTCCGGGCCACTGCGCGCCTGCCGCAGCGGCAGCTTGTTGATGTTGTCCCACAGCCAGTCGGCGGCAAAGCAGTACACCCCGGCATTGTGTTCGGGAATGGCCAGCAGTTCGGCGGCATTGGATCGCCGCTGGGCCTGGGCTACTTCTAAAATTTCCACGACACGGCCGTTTTCATCGCGCACCACCCGGCCAAAGGTAGAGTGTGGCGAACCCATCACGCTGAGGAGGGTGACGGCCGTTTGTGTCTCGGCCTGCATGTCGGCCAGCTGCTGCAGCGTAGCCGATTGCAGCAACGGCATGTCGGCGTAGGTGACGATAACCTGATCGGATGCGCCAGCCAGCAGCGGTCTGGCCATCTGCGTGGCGTGGCCAGTGCCCAGCTGTTCCGCCTGCACGGCGTACTGCGCCCGGCTGCCAAACAGCGCCTTCACGCCGCTGCCCCCATTGCCAATCACCAAAACGGGCGGAATATCGGTGAGGGAAACGGCCGAATCAAACAAATGCTGCACCATCGGCTTGCCGCCCACTTCGTGCAAAATCTTCTGTATTTTGGACTGCATCCGGCTGCCTTCGCCGGCCGCAAGAATCACAATTGCTAAAGTCATAAAATTAAGTGATTAAGTACTTGGATAATTACTCAATTACTTAATTACCCAAGTACATCATGTTCAGAGATAAAAAAAGGACTGAGCCTAAACCCAGTCCTTTGAGCTGCTGCGGTGCCTGGATTCGAACCAGGGAGTGGCGGATTCAAAGTCCGCTGCCTTACCACTTGGCGACACCGCAAGACGGGCGAATGTTAGCACATTGACAGGGCGATGGCAAGAACGGCAGAGCGAATTTTGGCTGCAAAGAAATGGGGATTGTCAACCTCTAATCTCCAGTCTCCAATCTCCAATTCTTTACAGCTCCTGCCGCCCTTCCAGCGCTCGCCCCAGGGTAATTTCGTCGGTGTATTCCAGGTCGCCACCGACGGGCAGGCCGCGGGCCAGGCGCGTCAGGCGCACGCCGGAATCGGCCAGGCGGCGCTGCAGGTAAAGCGCCGTCGATTCGCCTTCCAGCGTGGGGTTTGTGGCCAGGATGATTTCCTGAAAGTTGCTGTGCTGCACCCGGCTGACCAACTCGTTGATCCGCAAATCTTCGGGGCCAACGCCTTCAACGGGGGAGATAGCGCCATGGAGGACGTGGTAACGGCCGTTATACGCCTGCGACCGTTCAATGGCCAACACGTCCAGCGGTTCCTCCACCACGCACAAAAGCCGGTCATCCCGCGCCGGGTCGGTGCACATCAGGCACGGATCTGCCTCGGTGATGTGGAAGCAGCTGCTGCAGAAAATGGTGCGTTCCTTCATATCCTGCAGCGCCGCCGCCAGATCCAGCGCCTGTTCATCCGCCATGCGCAGCAAATAAAAGGTCAGCCGCGCGGCCGACTTGGGGCCAATGCCCGGCAGGCGGGCAAATTCATTGATGAGCCGCTGCACCGGCTGGGGCAACGCCGAGGCCATCGGTTAGCCTAACCCCAGGCCGCCCAGCAGGTCGTTCAGGCCGCCGCCCAAACCGCCGGTGATGCCTTCCATCCGCTCGGCGGCCAGTGCCTGCGACTGCTCGATGGCAGAGTTAACACCCGCCACCAGCATGTCTTGCAGCATTTCGGCATCGTCCGGCGTTAGCAGTTCCGGATTCACGGTGATGGATTGAACGCGCTGGTGACCGGTGATGACGATGCTGATGGCGCCGCCGCCTGCGGTAACGGTAATGGTTTCATTTTCCAACGCAGATTGGGCATTGGCCATCTGCTCCTGCATTTGCTGCATCTGGGACATCAAGCCGCTGGCGCTGGGCATCTTGTTTTTCTTCGGCTGCGGCCGCCCGCGAAAGGATCGTTTAGACATGGTTTACTCCTTCTCTTTTTGAGAGGTGCGACGCACTTGCGGCGGCAGGCATTTTGTTACGCCTTCTGCTCGTGCAAGTGCGTCGCACCTGAATCGTACGATTAATCTTCAGAAACCGTGCCACCCAGCTCTTCGGCCAGGGCACGGAAATCGTCGGGTTGCACGGGCACGGTGTATTCACTGGTTACCACGGCACGCGCCGTGGTGTTTTGCCCCAGCAGCTCGGTTAAAATGTCGCCTACCAGGTTGGTGGCTCCGGCTAAATTGTCAAATTTGTCTTTAAACAAGGGGTAATCAAACCCGATGACCAACGTACGCCCTTCGGCCGCCAGCGGTTTGCCCATGTTGAGCAGGGCGGGCAGGTTCTTGATTTTCTCGCCGGATTGGTTGACCAACTGGGCCCAAACTCCCTGCACCTGCCGCACGGTGAGGGGCTTTTGCCCGGTCTGGGGCTGGGCTTTGGCCGGTTTGGGTTCTGGTTTGGCGGGCTCTGGTTCGGCCACGGCCGTTTTCACCACTTTCTCCATAGGGGGAGCGGCCGTTTCCACTTCAACCGACTTTGGTTTGGTAGGGGATGATGTGCGGGCAGCGGCCGTTTCCGCCACCACTGTTCGCATAGGCAATGGTGCATCTGGCAGCAGCTCGATAAACGCCAGCTCCAGGGGCAGTTGCGGCTGCCAGCTGCCCGCCGCTACCAGGGCCGCTTCGTTAAACCGCTTAATCGCGTCGATGAGACCCTGCCGCGGCGCACGCTGTGCCTGGGCCAGCATCTCGGCCTTTTGCTCGGGCGTGGCTTCCAGCGGAATGGTGTCCCCGGCGGCCTGCAGCAGCAGGAGTTCGCGCAGGTAGGTCACCATCTGGCGGCAGAACTGCCGGGCATCCGTACCCGAGGCCAGCGCCTCGTGGATGAGAGCCAGGCCGCCCGCGCCGTCCCGGCTGAGCCAGGCGTCGGTGAGCCGGGTTACGGACTCGTTGGAGGCGGTGCCGAGCACCATTTGGGTGCGCTCGGCGGTGATCACATCATCCTTGGCCACTACCAGCTGGTCCAGCAGGCTTTCGGCATCACGCAGGCTGCCCGCGCCCTGGCGGGCGATCATTTGCAGCGCTTGCGGCTCGATGGTGAAGCCTTCTTTATCGGCCAACCAGTTGAGCCTCTGGCTAATTTCCTCCTGGTTCAGCAGGCGGAAGTTGAACTGCTGGCAGCGGGATTTGATGGTAATGGGCACTTTGTGCTCTTCGGTCGTGGCCAAAACAAACTTAATCCAATCCGGTGGCTCTTCCAATGTTTTGAGCAAAGCATTAAAAGCAGCATTCGAAAGCATGTGGACTTCATCAATGATGTAGACCTTAAAACGTGTGCCAGGGCCAGGATGAAACTTGACCATGTCACGCAACTCTCGAATATCATCGACACCGGTATGCGAGGCCGCATCAATTTCGATTAAGTCTAAAAAATTACCGCTGCTAATGGATTGGCAAATGGAGCATTGGTTACACGGCCGTTCCGCCGGGTCTTCATGCAGGCAGTTCACCGCTTTGGCCAGCAGGCGGGCGCTGGTGGTTTTGCCCGTGCCGCGTGGGCCGCAGAACAGGTAGGCGTGGCCCAGCCGGTCAGCCGCGACGCTGTTTTTCAGGGTGCGGGTGATGTGTTCCTGACCAATAACATCATCAAAGCGGCCGGGCCGCCATTTGCGGTAGAGGGCTTGGGACATGGCGCTAGTTTAACATTCCCCCTACCCCCTGACAAGCGCACCCAGCAGCCATCACCTTGTCACCTTTCACCCTGTCACCCTGTCAAGTATAGTACCTATGTTAAGCTGCACGGGTATAATCCCATGCCTGCTTATGATATACTTGAGCAGCTTTCCCTGTTCTGTAGTAAGCTGCATAGGTATGGCCATGATTTTTCGTAAAACCTTCTGTGATTTTCCCAATACTATCCCGCTTTGCAGTAATGTTAATCCAGTTTTGCCCTTGAACGCATGAGTATAAATTCGCTGGGGTCACCGCAACTAACTTCAGAGACAGTTCTCCTTACGGTAAACGGCCGTTACCTCATCCACGAGAAGATTGGCGAGGGGGGCATGGGGGTCGTTTACCGCGCCACCGACCGGCTGGCCGAGCATATTTTGGCCTTCAAGCAGGTCATCGTGCCCACCTGGCACTACCAGGTGGATGATGAAACCGAAGGGGAGATCGCCGAGACGCTTCGCCTGGCCCTGGCCCATGAATTTGAAACGCTGGCCTCGCTGCGCCATCCCAACATCATTTCCGTGCTGGACTATGGCTTTGATGAAGAGAGACGGCCGTTTTTCACCATGGATTACATGATGGGGGCAAAAACCATCCTGGAAGCGGGCGTTGGGCTGGATGAAGCGGGTAAGGTTAACCTGGTCCAGCAAATGCTCCAGGCGCTGGCCTACCTGCACCGGCGCAGCATTCTGCATCGCGACCTCAAACCGGCCAACGTCCTGGTGACCAACCGCACCGTTCGTATTCTGGATTTTGGTCTGGCCACCACCCAAAAAAGCACCATGCAGGCGGCAGGCAGCATCCCGTACATTGCCCCGGAAGTATGGGAAGACCAGCCGCACACCGAAGCGGCTGACCTCTACGCCGTGGGCGTGATTGCCTTCGAACTTTTTGCCGGACGGCATCCCTTTGACGTCAACAGCCGCGGATTTATTGACCAGGTGCTGGACGAGCCACCGGATCTATCTTTGCTGAAGGCGTCACGGGAGGTAACGGCCGTCATCAGCCACCTTATCGAAAAAACACAGGAAAAACGTTACCCGTCGGCCGAGGCGTGTATTGCCGCCTTTAGCCAGGCCATTGGCCAGCCCATTCCCGCCGAGAGCATCGCCATTCGCGAGAGCTACCTGCAGGCAGCCAGATTTGTAGGCCGCCGGGGCGAAAAAGCGCAGCTGCTCAGCGCCCTGGAGGAGGCCCAACAGCGCCGCGGCTCCGCCTGGCTGGTCAGCGGCGAAAGCGGCGTGGGTAAGTCGCGCCTGCTGGACGAGATTGCTACCCAGGCACTGGTGCAGGGAGCTCTGGTGCTGCGTGGCCAGGGGGTGGAGGATGTTGGTGGCTCACCCATGCAGCTGTGGCGTGAAGTGCTGCGCCGCCTGGTGCTGACTGTGCCGCTGGATGATCTGGCCATCAGCGTGCTGCAGGCGCTTATCCCCGACATTGAACGTTTGCTGGGGCGCACCGCGCCGCCCGCGCCGGAATTGGACAGCACGGCGGCGCGTCAACGTCTCATCAGCACCATCACCAGCCTGTTCAGCAGCCAGTCGCAGTGTATTTTGCTCATTTTGGAAGATTTGCAGTGGGCTGAGGCTGGCTTGGAAATTTTGCAGCAGCTTACCCGCCTGGCGCCCCGGCTGCCGCTGCTTATCATCGGCAGCTATCGCAACGATGAGCAGTCTTCGCTGGCAGAGCAGCTGCCATTGATGCAGGAGCTGCCGCTGCCGCGGCTGACCTCTGTTGAGATGTCTGAACTTAGCACCAGCATGCTGGGGGAGGTGGGCGAAAACCCCGAGGTGCTGGCGCTGCTGCAGCGCGAGACCGAGGGCAACGCTTTTTTCCTGGTGGAGGTGGTGCGGGCCCTGGCAGAAGAAGCGGGCCGCTTAAGCGCCATCGGGCAGATGCGGCTGCCGCAGCAGCTGTTCCCCCAGGGGATTCAAACAATTGTGCAGCGCCGCCTGGCGCGAGTGCCGGGAGCGGCCGTTCCGCTGTTGGTGGGTACGGCCGTTGTCGGGCGGCAAATCGACCTGAATTTACTGCCCCTGTTGGCCCAAAGCACGCAAACCCGTATGCCGGTGGAAACGTGGCTGGCAGTCTGTACGGATGCGGCCGTGTTGGAACTGTTTGGCGGCAGCTGGCGCTTCGCTCACGACAAGCTGCGTGCAGGTATCCTGGAAACCATTTCCGCTGATGAGCAGATAGTGTGGCATAAAGGTGTCGCCCAGCTCATCGTTCAGGCTTATCCCGACAATCCAGAGCAGGCCGCTGCCCTGGTATACCACTGGCGTGAAGCGGGCGACGAGGTTCAAGAGCGGCACTATGCCCGGGTGGCTGGCGAATATGCCCAACAGCAGTTCCTTAACGACGCTGCCCTGGAGTATTACAACCGGGCCCTGGCCCTCACGCCGCCCGACGAGCTGCAGGCTCAGTTTGAGCTGCACCTGGCACGTGAGCAAATTTTCCACCTTCAGGGCAGGCGCGAAGAACAGCAAGCGGCCCTCGCGGCCCTGGATAATCTCGCCCAGGAGCTGCTGGCCCAACACAAGCTGGATAGGCGTACGGACGTGGCGTTGCGCCTGGCCAACTACGCCGAGGCAACCGGCGATTATCCCACCTCCCTGGCAGCAGCCAGAGAGGCCCTGCGCGTGGCTTTGGAAAATGACGACCGGCAGGACGAAGCGGCCAGTTATCTGGTGGCGGGGCGCGCGCTGGTGCGGCAGGGCAAGTACGAAGAGGCCCAGCTTAGCCTCCAGAAAAGTTTGCAAGCTGCCCGCGCGCACAACTTTACCAATTTGGAAGCCGACAGCCTGCGCCAGTTAGGGGTAACGGCCTATGATACGGGCCAACTGGAATTGGCGAACCAGTATTATGGCCAGTCGCTGCCTCTCTACGAAAAGTTGAAGGATAAACAAGGCGAAAGCGCCGTCTACAACAATTTGAGCGTGGTTGCATTTTCACAGGGAAATATTGAAGAGTCGCTTAAGTCACTGGAAAAAGCCCAAGAAATTGATGAGGCCATCGGTGATCGTGAAGGACGCGCCCGTATTTTGACAAACCTTAGTTCGCTTTACATGGATCTAGGTGCCTATGGCATAGCTCGACATTATGCCCAGGAAGGGTGGGAGCTTTGCCGGGAAATCGATGTTCCTTTTGGCGAATGTTTGAACCTTATCAATTTGAGTCAAACAGCTCACTTTCTGGGGGATGATGAACAGGCGGAGCTGGCCAGCCAGGAAGCTCTGGCGCTGGCCGACAAGATTGGCAGCCAGTTTTTGCGCGGCCTCGCTTTAAAGGATCGCGGCTTTTTGCTGGTGAACCAACAGAAGCTGGCAGAGGCCGAAGCGGTTTACGAGGCCTCGCTGGTCTGCCTGGCACATACCGAGCAGGTGTTAGAGTCTCAGGCCGGGCTGGGCTGGCTGGCGCTTGCACGGGGGGATAAGACGGCCGTTCGCTCCCACATCACACCCATTGTCGCCCATCTGCAAGACGGCCAGACGCTCGACGGGACTTCCCGTCCGTTCTACATCTTGCTGCTAACCTATAAAGTGTTGTCCTGGCTGGGCGATGCGTATGCCCAGACGGTGCTGGATATGGCTTACGGCCGTTTAACCGCCTGGGCCAATCAAATTACCGACCCTCAGCGCCGCGACTCCTTTCTGGATGGTGTGGCGGTAAATCAGGAAATTGCCGCTCTGTTCGAATCCCAGAATTAACACCCGGATTTCTTTCTCTTGGAAAACAAAAAGACCCGACTTCGGCTAAAGTCGGGTCTTTTTGCGGAAAGTCCAATCTTTTTACGGCTGCTGTGTCAGGAAGCCAATCTGAAAATCACTAGCCGTTTGGTTTTCTTCTACATACTGGGCAGTATTCCAATAATAATCAGAATTTTCAAAGTAGCTGCCGGCCCAGAAGTTACCGCCAGCCCAGAAGTTGCCGCCGGCCCAAAAGTTGCCACCGGCCCAGAAGTTGCCGCCAGCCCAGAAGTTGCCACCGGCCCAGAAATTGCCGCCAGCCCAGAAGTTGCCACCATCCCAGAAGAAGTCTTGCCCTTGCGGCAGCGGGTTGCGGTTGGCATCTACCAGGGTGTAGCCACCACGTGTTTCGTCGTAGATCACGGGGCCGACGTATGCTTCTCCGGGGATCATTCCGGCGTTGGCTTCGCCTGTATAGCTGCCCAGCACGGCATCAGGTGCCCAGATGCGCCCGGCGCCCTGCTGGAAGATGCTGGCTGCCAGCGTGCCATTGGTGTTGATGGAGGGCCGGGACGAGATCATAAGCCGGTATTTCACCTGGTTGGGGGTGAGAGTGGGATTTTGTTGCAGCATCAGGGCGACGACGCCGGAGGTAACGGCCGTTGCCGCCGAAGTGCCCGAACCCAGATACCAACCACCTGCACGCCGCAGCTGGGGATACGCCTTGGCATAGTCACTGTTTTCATCTACGTACATCAACAGATGAGCGCCGGGAGCCAACACATCCGGTTTGACAAAACCTGCTTCAGACGGACCCGAGGCGCTGAACGGCGGCACGTAGTCATCGTTGAAGTACAGCGGGGAATAGTTGTCGGTGAAGGCGCCTACGGTAATAACAAAAGGATCGTTACCTGGTGTGGTGACGGAGCCTGCCTTCGGGCCAGTGTTGCCCGCGGCGGCAACCACTACAATGCCCGCTTTCCACAACTGCTCCACTGCCTGGTTAATGGGGTTGTTCCAGTAAGCGTCTGTTACCGGACCAGACAAAGACATGTTCACCACGCGAATGTTGTAGTTGTTCTTGTTGTTTAGAATCCAATTCAGCCCGGCGATCACGTTAGAAGTGCTGCCTTTTCCTGCACGGTCCAGCACCTGGACGCTGATAAGTTCAGCGCCTGGCGCTACGGAGATAGGATTACCCAGGCGATCGGTGGCGCCACCGGCTATCAGCCCAGCCATAAAAGTGCCGTGGCCGTTGCCATCGCCATATGAGTTCCAGTCAATATTAAAACCTTCCCTGGCGTACTTGCGCAGCGCGCTGGAGTTTACGCCAGAGTCCAACACGGCCACGGTGACGCCCGATCCGTTGAATCCCAACTTGTGTAGCTGATCCACACCGGTAACCTGCAAGTAATCATTGAGCTGGATATCATTTGTGGAGGCGGTAAGCGAGAGATTATCAACATACAGACTACAGCTTACGCAATTAGCTGCCCGGGCGATGGCGTTTATATAGGCAGTGCCTTCTGGCGCAATGCTGGAAATCTGGAATGGTATCCAGGTGTTATTTGCGTAAATTTCGTGTGAGACGGAGGACAGATAGTTGTTGTTGGCATCCAGGTAATCCAGCGAGACCGTGATCCAGGGACTATCATAGCTGGCAAGGGTTCGGGTTGACTTTATCCAGCCGGAATAGGTATAGGCCTGGCTGGGTCTGGCCATGATTTGCTGCCAGATCCTGTTTTCACTCCAGCTGGTGTCAATTTTCAGGCTGGTGTTGTCGACGGGTGAATCGGTCACGATGTTGGTGGCGTTGTTGGTCCACCATGTGGTCCAATTGGATTCACCGCTGTTGAAATCGCCATTGTCCAGCATGTTGATTGAAGTGGTAGCGGCCGTTCCAATGTTCAGATACAGGTCATCGCTATACATCTTCACCAGGCCATCTTTGCCCATCCAAATAACAAGGTACTTCGCTTGCGCTGGCGCGACGAAGCTTATTTCAAAGGGGGCATATTCGGCGCTGTATCGCAGGCTGGTGCTGACGCCCGTTATCTCGTTCCAATTTGCATCATGAAAGCCCACCCAGACAGAGCCCCAGTAATAGGACTGTTGACTGCCCGCCATCTTGTACCAACCGGTGAGGGTGTAGGATTGGCCCGGTTGAATGGTGGTCCATTGATCTATGCCGGTACTGCCCCAACCAAACTCCATGGCGCGGCTGCCGGTTCGGATATAGCTGCTGGATGTTGTATAGCGCATGACACCACTGGTGTTCCAGTTGAGCATGCCGCTTTCAAACCCGCCATTTTTCAGCAAGCTGGTGCTGCTGGCAACGGCGGCACTAACCTTGACGACAAATGATGCGTTGTCAATAAGTAGAGAACCATTTGTTCCGTTGGTGCTTACACGAGCTGTGGCGTAGGTGGCCTGGGCGGGTACCAGGTATTCAACGCTCATCTGAGCGTAGTTTTGGCTGTTAATTTCCACGCGGCGATTGGCCAGAAGATAACCGTAGGCATTGTAAAATTCCAAAGCCACTTTGGACTGGCCGGGATTTGCCACCTTCCTGGCCCAGATTGAAAAGGTAACGGTATCGCCAGGTATAACGTTGATATGCTGGAAGGCCTCACCCTTGATCTCCAGGGCATTTGAACCGCTGTAGGCATCTCCAGAAATAGCGGATTCACCGGAGATATTCCACCCGGCAAAACCGGATTCAAATCCGGGATTCTCCAGCTTATTCAGGGGGTTGCCGGTGTCGCTGGTTTGTACCTCGGCGTCCAGGCTGATGTGGGCTACGGCCGTAGACCGGGCCAGCTGCACAATTGCCTCGCCGCTCAGTTCGGTGGCAAAGGCGTTGATGATGGCCAGATCCTGGCTGACGCTGCCTCCCAGCGCGGACAGCTGTTGTTCGGCTTCATCGGTATCGGCCTCTTTTTGCACGATGATGGGTATGACTTGATCTGGTTGTTCCGCAATCATCGTTTGCAAGGCTGTGTCTAGTTTTTGCCAGGCCACTTCAACCGTGCGTGAATGAGCAACGGCCGTTCCCCCCACATTGGTGATGATGAACGCCGTAAGCAGCATGAAGATGGTGATGAAAGCGAAACGGGTACGATTTGAACGTATGGCTCCCCGGTTCATGGTGGCTCTCCTAAATTGTTGTTTGGCTACTTCCCCGATCTAAAGGCAAAATGCCTGAAATAAACAGACCTATGCCCGGTAGGGTTAACTTAATCAGATTGCCTTACAAAAACTGTTACACAACATGAAAAAAGAGCGCGAGTAGGCCAAAGGTACTATCCGTTATTGGGAAGTTTGTTGGGAGCCGGGTGGTGGCAAAAAAGGATTGGTACGTGGAGCACGGCCGTTAAAAGCCAGCCGCTTTAGGCAGCCGTCAGTTGGTTTCCAGAACGGGGACCAGGCAGGGTAGCGTCACGGCGCAAACCGTACCGGGCAGCTGTACTTCATCATAGCCGCTGCTCTCCAGGCGGATACGGCCGTTATGCGCCTCTACAATGCCACGGGCAATGGGCAGGCCCAGGCCAAACCCACCGCCCCGGAAGGCGCTTTTGCTGGTGGAATGGGTGTTGAGCGACCCCAGAACGTGGAACATGTCAAACACCCGCTGCTGCTCATCTAGCGGCACGCCGATGCCCGTATCTTTTACCAGGATTTCGACATGGGTGTGGTCTGGGCAGTGGCCACAAATGTGGATAGCACCGCCGTCCGGCGTGTACTTCACCGCATTGCCGATGATGTTTTGGAACACAATTTTCAGCTTGTGCGGGTCGGCATTGATTTTGGGCAGGGAGTGCAATTCGGCCACATCGATGGTGAGGTTGCGCTCAGCACAGACTGAGCCCAGGTTGTCTACGACCGGCGCAATGACATCTTGCAGCCGAACCTCGCGCAGGGCCAGCTCCAACTGCCCCGAGGCGATGCGAAAAAACTGCACGATCTCGTCGATGACGTGGCGCATGCGGTTGGTGGCTTTGTCCAGGTTAGCTGCCGTGCGGCTGAGCATGGGGTCGTTGGCTATGCCAGCTTTTTCGATGATCATGTTCATGAGCTGGGCGTTGGTAGAAACGGCCGTTAGCGGCGTCTTCAGTTCATGGGATACCAGGAGGATAAAGTTGTTCTTCAGCTCATCCAGCTCGGTTAGATGATCGTTGGCGATCTTCAGGTTTTCAATCAGTTCGGCGTTTTCGATGGCGATGGCTGCCTGGTTGGCAAAAAGTTGTAGGGGAGCCAGATCGGTTTGCCGGAAACGGCCGCGAATCGACCGATTCTCTACGTAAATGGCGCCAATGATTTGGTTACGCGTCATGAGCGGCACGCACATAATGGAGCGCAGCCGCAGGGCCATCACGCTGTTAGCATGGCCAAACTTCGGGTCCTGCATGGCATCGCTTAGCACCACGGACTCGCCCGTTTGCACCACCTGCTCTAAGATCGAATAGCTAATCTCATCGCTGGTGCCAGGGAGATCGTTGCCTTCGTTATTGCGCCGGACTTTGAAATCGAGCGATCCATCTTTACGTTTTAGAGTGATGAAACCCCGTTCGGCGCCCACCATCAGCAGCACCTGGTCAATGGCGTAAGACAGCAAAGGAGCCAGCGAGTGAGACTCAGCCATACGCCGACTGACACGAAGCACAAAATCCAGTAATTCAATCCCTTCCAATCGATTGGCCATACCTTAAATAGTAAGAGCGACTCTAATCCGGCAAAATGGGAAAATAGGGGTAAAGACAGCCAGTTTGCGCATTTTTCACAGCGGGTTACTAAAACAGCTCAGGATTAGCCACTACCCAGGCGTACAGATCGCGGATGCCTTGCCGGGGTGAGATGGTGGGCTGCCAGCCAAGTTTGTCGACGATTTTGCGAATGTCGGCGATGAAGACACGTTGATCACCGGGCCGCCAATCCGCACGGGTTACCGGCGCCTCATGCCCGGCCAGCTCGGCCAGCAGTGGACCAAACTCAGTCCAGATGGAGAGGGTATTTTGGGGGCCGCCGCCCACGTTGAACACCTCACCACGCAGCGAATCGATTTGAGCAATGCCCAGATCGTAGGCTCGCACCAAATCCTGAACGTGCAGCAGATCGCGCACCTGCTTGCCGTCGCCGTAAATGGTGATGGGCCGATTCAGGATGGTGGCGATGACAAAGTGGGCCACCCAGCCCTGGTCTTCGATGCCAAACTGGCGACGGCCGTAAATGCAAGACTGCCGAAACACCAGCGTCTTCAGGCCATAAATCCGCGCGTAGTCGAGCATGTATTGGTCGCCCGTGCCTTTGGAGCAGCCGTAAGGGGAGTGGAAATCCAGCGGGTAGGTTTCGGGGATGCCGTGGTTGTAGTGGGCATAGGTGTAACGGCCGTTATCCAACACCACCTTGGCCCCTTCCATACCCCCGTACACTTTATTGGTAGAGGCATATAAAACGGCCGCTTCCGGGCAGATATGCCGCACCGCCTCCAACACGTTAAACGTGCCCAGGGCATTAATCTCAAAATCCTCACGCGGATTTTGCACCGAGGTGGTCACCGCCACCTGGCTGGCCAGATGCAGCACTGCGTCTGCGCCGGTAATGGCCGCAGCCAGTTCGTCATAGTGGCGAATGTCGCCCTGAACAAAGTGGAGCCGCTTGCCGTGTCGTTCCCGCAGCCAGGCCAGGTTGGCCGGGCCGCCCCTGCGCGAGAGATTATCGAAAATCACAACTTCGTGACCCTGCTGTAAAAAATAATCGGCGCTGTTACAGCCAATAAAGCCCGCGCCGCCAGTGATGAATAGTTTCATGCCTGATTCCTGAAGATCCTAAATTCAAAAAGTAAACGCCTTTAGAGAATGTGCGTCGCACCTGTAAAGTTTATACAAAGTTTGCCTGTTTATGCCTCACTGCGCAGCCGCTGAAAAAGCGCCGCCTGCTGGTTTTCTAAAAATTGGAAGTAGCGCGCATTGAGCGAGGGCATAGTCATCAGCAGCGCATCTTCGCCGGTGTCGCGGTAGTAACGCAGGCGGGTGCCCACTTCCTCAAACTGATATTTGCGGTAAAGTCGCTGGGCCACCGTGTTGCTGCGCCGTACTTCCAGCGTCACCATGGTGGCCGGATGCTCGTAGCTCTCAAATAAAAGGGCGAGCAGCAGCAGTTCACCCAGGCCGCGACCGCGCCACTGCGGGTGGGTGGCAATGGTGCTCACATGAATTTCGTCGGCAATGAGCCAGAAGCCGGTAAAGCCGATGATGGGGTTGAGACGGCCGTTATCACCCCCCATCCGCCCCAACACCAGGTAATGGGCAATGTTGTTCTGCTCCAATTCGTGCTCAAACATCCCGGCACGCGCCGGGGTAGGGAAGGAGAGCCGGTCGATTTCGCGGACTTCGGGCAGGTCATGCCGCGCCATAGGGCGCAGCCAGTACGGGTCAGGCGGCGTAAACATGGGGAGAAAAAATTAGTTACCGGCCGGATCGCGGAGGTAAATGGGGGCCAGGGTCTGGGCATCATCGACCTGGCCTGCGCGCAGGCGGCGCCAGCCCAGCTCCGCCAGGTAACCCGCCCGCCGTACGGCCGCTGCCGGGGGTGCAATCTGGAACGTTTTGTTGGTGGCCTTGATTTGTTTGGCAGCCTGGGCCGTAATTTCACCGGCAAAAGTAACCCGGCCTTCCAGCTTGGGCAGCAGCTCTGCCCAGCTTTCGATGGTGGGGGTGGTTTCGGTGTGCCAGCCACGGCCGTTTTCCCATTCATACGGCGTCACGCAGATGCGGGTCCGGCCCGCCTCGGCCACCACCAGCAGCTGGCCGGGGAAAGGGCCAAAGGCCGCGGCTACGATGTCCAGGGTAGAGATGCCCATCAGCGGCGTCTGGTTGGCCAGGGCCAGCCCTTTGGCCAGCGAAAGCCCCACGCGCAGCCCGGTGTAGGAGCCAGGTCCAATGGCCACGGCAATCCCGCTCAGATCGGCCGCGGTGACGCTGGCGCGCTGCATCATTTCTTGCAGATTGGGGGAGAGTTCAATGGTGTGGTTGTTGAGACAGCGCCAGCCGAGTTCGGCGATGATGGCCGTTCCGTCATGCAGGGCCAGGCCCAGCCAGCGTGTTGCGGTATCAATTGCTAAAATCATGGTCTTTCCTCAAACCCCAAAGGCACTTTTCTTAAACGCTTCCAGTAGCTCCGCCGAGCGGTCCCCGGTGGCAGTAATGTGCAGCTTGCGCCGCGTTTCGCTCACATAGCTTAGTTTGACCCACAGCCGGTCTTCCGGCAGCATCGATTCGATGCGCTCGGGCCACTCGATCATGACCGCTCCGCTGCCTTCCAGCACGTCTTCCAGCCCGGCGGTTTGCTGATCGGCCGTTTCTTCCAGCCGGTAGCAGTCGATGTGGTAGAGGATACGGCCGTCGGCAAGCCGGGGATATTCATTGACCAACGTAAACGTCGGGCTGGTTACCCGCAGGCCGCTGCCCCAGCCCCGGCCAATGCCCCGCGCCAGGGCCGTTTTGCCCGCCCCCAAATCGCCGGAAAGGCAGACCAAATCATGTATTTGCAAGAGTTCGCCCAGCCGTACGCCCAGGCGTGTGGTTTGTTCTACGCTGCTGCTCACAAAATCAATTGTCCAGCGGTCCAAAATAGCCATTTAGTCACCTACAGTTTAAATTCACGGCTGATTTATTATACCCTCTCCCTGTGATCATGGTATCATAACCAAGCGCCCCTGCAATTGACAGAAAATTTTTCAAAAAGGCTGGCGTCAAATCCGTCAATTGCTCAATCGGCGCACAATTTTTTGACTGAGCTGACCTTTCATGCGTATCCTCATCATCTCTGACATTCATGCGAACCTGACGGCTTTTAAAGCTGTTTTGGACCACGCGAACGGCCGTTGGGACACAATCTGGTTCCTCGGCGACCTGGTTGGGTACGGGCCAGACCCCAACGAATGTGTGCAGGAACTGCAAAAGTACAGCCACATCGCCCTTTCCGGCAACCACGACAAAGCCGTTTTGGGTGAGCTGGACATCAAATCGTTTAACCGCGAAGCCAAATACGCCATTACCTGGACCCAGGAAACAATCAGCAGCGAGACACGCGCTTACCTGCAAAGCTTGCCCTCCAAGCAGGTGGAAGGGGACTTTACTCTGGCCCATGCCAGCCCGCGCTATCCGGTTTGGGAATACATTTTAGATCCCCTCACTGCTTCGGAAAATTTCAACTGGTTTGAAACCGACTTTTGCCTTGTGGGCCACACCCATGTACCGGTTATTTTTGAAGAGCAGCTCAATGGCTTCCGCCGGGTCAACGTGCGCCCGCCGACATATTCCAGCAGCAGCCGGGATGCCTTCCCCCTTGGCCCTGAGCGGCTCATCATCAACCCCGGCAGCGTGGGGCAGCCGCGCGATTCCGACCCCCGGGCGGCCTATGCCCTGCTAGACACAGAGGCAATGACCTGGTTTTACCAGCGCGTACCCTACCCGGTACGCGATGTGCAGGAGCGCATGGAAAAGTACGGTATGCCCAAACGCCTGGTGAACCGGCTGGCCTACGGCGTTTAGAGTTATCTCCAAAATCTCCTCAACTGCGGGAACCTTTTGTCCTGCGCCTTCGTTTTACTCTCTAGAAGCAACTTTTAATCATTTATTCAGGAGAGCACAACCATGACCCGCAAACCAATCTTTTTTATTACAATGACTTTCTTTTTACTTCTCTTAGCTGCCTGTGGTGGTATGGCCAGCTATGGAGAAGCGGCGTCGGAACCGGCTGCTGCCCGGGATGAGTTTTTGGGTGATACCAGCGATTTTGCGGAAGAAGAAACTACGATGGCAGGAGAAGCAATGGATGGCGGATTTGCCATGAACACCGCTGCCCAAACCGTTGATATCCAGGTGGCCCAGGAACGCCTCATCATCCGCACGGCCAACATGAGCCTGGTGGTGACCGACACCGAGGAAGCGATGGATACGATCAGCCGCATGGCCGAGGAAAACGGCGGTTGGGTGGTGAACAGCTCTGTCTTCCAGTACAACGAAACGGCCAAAACGGGCAACATCACCATTCGCGTGCCGTCTTCGGGGTTTAACAGCGCCATGGAAGCGCTGCGCAACATGGCGGTGGAAGTGCGCCAGGAAAGCACCTCAGGCCAGGACGTAACCGAGGAGTTTGTGGACCTGTCGGCCCGGTTGGAGAACCTGGAAGCCACGGCCGACCGTGTGCGCGCCTTCCTGGATGAGGCCGAAACGGTGGAAGAAGCGCTGGCCGTGAACCAGGAGCTGAGCCGCCTGGAAAGCGAAATTGAAGCGATGAAGGGCCGTTTGCAGTACCTGAGCCAGTCGGCTTCCTTCTCCACTATCACCGTGGACCTGACGCCCGACATCGTGGCCCAGCCCATCGAGCCGAGCAACTGGCGGCCGGCCGTGGTTTTCCGCAATGCGGTAGACTCGCTGGTAGAGGCGCTGCAAGGTGTGGCTGAGTTCGGTATCTGGTTCGCCGTTTACCTGCTGCCGCTGCTGCTCATCGTTGGTATTCCGCTCTGGCTGGTGGCACGCTTTGCGCTGAAGCGCTGGCGCCGTCGGGGAACTCCCGTGGCGGCGGAAACGGCCGTTACTACCGAATAAGATCACCAAGTAATTGGGTAATTAGGTAATTGAAGGAACCGCCTAATTACCCAATTACTCAATTACCCAATTGCTGCCTCACTCCCCATTTATCGCCTCAATCGCCTGCCGTACCGCCCCCGCACATTTCTGAAACTGAACAGACCCTGCCATCTCAATAGTCCGTGGGCGCGGCAGCTGAATGTGGATACGTTCGCGAATGGTGGCCGGTTGGCCGCCCATCACCATCACCTCGTCGGCCAGCAGCACCGCTTCCTGGATGCTGTGGGTGACCATGAAGACGGTCACCGGCAGCGCCGCCCAGATGCGCAGCAGTTCCTGCCCCATGCGCTCCCGCGTCAGCGCGTCCAGCGCGCCAAACGGCTCGTCGAGCAGGAGCAGCGTCGGGCGGTGCACCAGGGCACGAGCCAGCGCCACGCGCTGGGCCATGCCGCCGGAAAGCTGGGCGGGGTACTTGTTTTCAAAACCGGTCAAACCAACCAGCGCCAGCATTTGGTTAACGGCCGTATCCGCCGCCTCCGGTCCCACCCCGTACACCTCCAACGGCAGGCGCACATTCTCGTAGGCGGTGCGCCAGGGCATCAGGTTGTCCTTCTGGAACATCAGGCCAATGGAGGGCGGCTGGCCGTTGGGCTGGTTGGCGTAGTGGATGTGGCCCGAAGACGGCCGTAACAATCCACCCAGCAGCCGCACCAGCGTCGATTTGCCCACTCCCGATGGCCCCACCAGCGCTGTAAAGCCCCCGGCTGGCAGTACAAACGAGAGATTGGCCAGCACCTGCTGCTTCTCGCCAAACACGTGGCTGACGTTTTGGACAGTGAGGAAAAGTTCCTGATTCATGCGATGTGGGTGGGAAAGTATTTGGGTAATTGTGGTTGGCAATTACTTGATTACCCAATTACTCAATTACTCTCCGTTTGCCAGAACAAACTCGTTGTTAAACACGGCCGTCAAATCCGGCAGCGGTGCATCCATCAGCCCGGCTTGCAGCAGGATGTCCTGCGTATTTTGCCAGGAGGCGGCGTCAGACAGCCCCAAAGTGTTGGCCTGCCACAGCGGCAGAGAGGCTTCCAGGACGGGTTTACGGCCGTCTTCCAACCCCTCCACGTACGTCTTGCTGATTTCAAACGCCTCATCCGGGTCGGCCAGCGTATCGGCCAGGCCGCGCAGCACGGCGCCAACAAACCGCTCCACCATTTCCGGGTTTTCGGCAATTGTCGTCTCGTTGGTGATGAGGCCGTTGGCCACCATGTCGATGTAGTCGGAAACCTGGATGACGTTGATGGGCACACCCTGAGCTGCCAGCTGCACCGGTTCGTTGTTGGCATAGCCGACCACGGCTTCGGTTTGGTCGCTGAGCAGTGTTTCCATCTGGTTAAAGCCGATATCGCTGGCCTCAACATCCTCTGGCGGCAAACCTACGGCCGAAAGCAGCCCCAGGTAACCCACGTAGCTGGCACCAAAAAAACCGGGTAGGCCGACGGTACGGCCGTTTAAGTCCTGCGGTGTCACAATGTTGGCTTCGGCTTTGCTGACCACAGCGATGGGATACTTCTGGTACCATTCCAACACATACACCACCGGCACCTCCTGGGCGCGGGCCAGCAGCACCTGCTCCCCGCTGACGATAGCAAAGGGCAGTTCGTTGGCGCCCACCAGGGAAACCCCGTCTGTTTCAAAGCCGTAATCAAACTCCACGGCAAAACCCGCTTCGGCAAAATAGCCTTTTTCCGCCGCCACGTAAAACGGGGCAAACTGCGGATCGGCCACAAAACCCATTGGCAGGCGGACGGACATAAGTTCAGTGTCCTCACCGGCACCGGGAGTACAAGCAGCCAGCGCCAACAGAATTAAAATGAGCAGTGTCCACAACTGTTTTTTCATCACAAACTAACTCCTTTTAGGGAAAAATCGTCCCATTTATTGATGCTGCTGCCAGTGCAGCAGCCGTTTTTCCGCCAGCGTCACCAGTCCGTAGAGGCTGAGGGCCATCAAGGCCAGGGTGAGCAGCACCACAAAGACCAGGTCGGTTTTGAACTGGTAGCGGGCGGTGATGAGCAAATAGCCCAGTCCTTCGGTTTTGGGCTGGACAAACTCTCCCACCAGCGCACCGATGACGCTCAGGGTAGCCCCCAGCTTCAGCCCGGCCAGCACGATGGGCAGGGCGGCAGGCCATTCCAGCTTGCGGAAGATTTGCCAGCGCGTGGCCTGCAGCGAGGCCATCAGCTCGTACAGCTCGCGCGGCACGGAGCGCAGCCCGGCAATGATGTTGATGAGCACGGGAAAAAAGACGACCAGCACGGCTACCAACACCCGCGCCCAAAACGTGGAGCGAATCCAGATGGTGAGCAGGGGAGCAATGGCAATCACGGGGATGGCCTGGGAGGCGATGAGGTAGGGTGAGATGAGCCGCTCGGCCAGGGGCGACTTGGCCAGCAGGTAGCCCAGCGGCAGAGAAATCAGCGCGCCGATGAGCAGGCCAGGAATGACTTCGCTGAGGGTGATGAGGCTGTGACGCAGCAAACGGCCGTCTGCCACCACCACGCCAAACTGCTGCACCACATCCAGCGGACCTGGTAGGATAAACTTATCGTAAGCGCCCAGCAGCACCACCGCCTGCCACAGCAGCAGCAGCAGGGTAAATGAAGCGGCAACCGTCACGGAAACAGGCTGCCGTCGCAACCATTCCATAAAATCCTCACAAATTGAGCGGGGCAAGGGAAAGCTGAGCGCGAGGGATGGCGGCAGCCTCAAGGGCACACCACCACGCAACGGAAACGGCCGTTTCACATCCACTCACCAACAAAAAGCCCCACATCACTGTGGGGCAGTTCATTCAGTTCATGGCATAACAAACAAAACGCGCCGCGTTTCGTTTACCTTCTCCCATCCAGACTATACTGTCGGCTCTGGAGTTCCACCAGATCAACCACATTAACAATTAATTGTGAATCATTAACGGTTAATTGTTAATGGGTTCGCGGGCTTGGCCTGCGCGGGCCTCACCGCCGGTCGGGAATTGGACGTCACCCGGACGCCTCACCCTGCCCCGAAGGTTCAATATTTTCTTGTGGAGGTGATTATACCGGTACAGGGGGCTGCGTCAATGTTGGAACGGGTGTGGGAACGGCCGTTCCTGACAAAAATCACCATTTTAGACAGGGAGTATCACTGGACAACCCGGGCCAAAAAGCCAAGACTGAGGATGTTTGGAATTTAGAAATTGAACCGCAAAGGCGTCAGGGGCGCGAAAAAGCCGACGTTTCTGAGCTTTTGCCCCGTGACTTAAACCGTGTGTAAGGAGTAGATCATGAGCCAGTTTGAAGAGTTAGCCAGAGATTTCCTCGCCCAAAAGCGGATTGCCGTGGCGGGCGTGTCGCGTAATCCGAACGAAACTGCCAACGGCATTTTCCGCACCCTGCGCGACAAAGGGTATGAAGTGTTTGCCGTGAACCCCAACGCCGACTCCGTAGAAGACGGCCCCTGTTACCACACCATGCAGATGATCCCCGGTGGCGTTGACGGCGCCATTTTGGTGACCACGCCAGAACACAGCACGCAGGTTGTGTACGACTGCGTAGCGGCAGGTGTGCCGCGTGTCTGGATGCACAACAATACCTGGCTGGGTTCCAGTGTATCTGAGGAGGGAACGGCCGTTTGCCGACAAAACGGCATCACGGTCATTGCCGGGGGCTGCCCCATGATGTTCTTCGACCCCTTCCACAAGTGCATGAAGTGGGTGCTGGCCAGAATGGGGCGCTTACCGGCGGCTTAATCTGCCACTAAACCACCTGGGCACAAGTAAACTGCCAGCCTGATGAAACAGCGGATGCTTTTTAGCGGCTGCTTAAATTTGTGCCGCCTTTTTCACGTGGTTTTATAAATTATGATATACTGAGGGGCGCATTAAGCGGAGATTTTATAGTAAGGAGTCTTTTCAGATGGCCAAAGTAAGAAAACGGCGTCAGCCCAAGAAAAAGATGCCGCAGGTATCGGATAAAAACCGAATTTACAACCGCAAACGCACCTTTGCGGAAAAATTCTTGCTGGTGATGGGGATTCTCATCGTGATCAGCATGGTTTTAACACTGATCATTACCCAGAACGGTTTCTAACTTCACCGCCGGAAGCCGGTAAAAGCAGCGTATACGCCTTTTCCCCGGCACTGTCCTGTGACAGCTTGCCGGGGTTGCAGGCGTCGGCCTTCCCCCTCTTTTCCCAAACGCCCAGGATGTGTTCACAAATAACTTTTGCTAAGAAAACGCAGCCGCGAGGTTTGCCCGTTTACCAAAACCCAAAGTTGAAAACGGGCAGACCCTAAAAGGTATCTCCCTCACAGAATGCATCTACCTCAATTTCCACCAGCATTTCAGGTTCCAGCAAAGAACTGACTTCCACCAGCGTAGCCGCTGGCCGTATTTGCCCAAAGACCTCGCCATGCGCGCGACCAACTTCATCCCAGTCGGTCACATCGGTGACGTAGATGCGGGTACGTACCACATCTTTTAGCTCGGCGCCCGCTTCTTGCAGCGCTTTTTCAATCTTGCTCAAAATGAAGATTGTCTGGCCGTAGGGATCGTCGGCGCTGACCAGATTGCCATCGCCGTTTACGGCCGTTGTGCCCGCCACATGCACATACGGACCAACCCGCACAGCCCGGGAATAACCCACAATCGACTCCCAAGGGGCACCGCTGGAAATGTTTAATCGTTTCATAGCGTTCTCCTTATTCGTAAAATGGACGGTTTGAGCAGGCAAGATACTGCCTAAGAATGCTGGGCGTGTTGATTGGGTGCAGGAGCCGATTGTAACAAAGTTACCTGCGGGCACCAAACGTCTAAAGCGATTTGTAAATGGAGACGAGGTTAACAAACGTCGTTGGTGGGTTAAAGAAGACGGCCCTGCTGGGGCGGCCGTATTTCCTCAGCATCCAGTCCTACAACTTTCTTGAAGCGGTTGGCTGAAGCTGGCGAAAATCCGGCGTAGTCGTCGTTGAAAAAGGCGTAGACGGTAGTAACTTCAGATAAGTGGGGCTTGATTTTTTCGTGCCATCTTTGCAGTTCGGCCGTTTTGTCTACCATTTCTTTGTCTTTAGTCGGGTACTGCCCATGCCGTCCCAGGAAGCGCAGGTATAAGAAGTCGGCCGTGCGCACGATGGTTTTAGGCATATAAAGGTAGTCTGCGGCCGCCCAGCAAACGTTATGCCGTTGCAGCAGTTCGGCCGTTTCTTCGACAGCCCAGGAATCATTACGAAACTCCGCCGCAAAACGTACATTTTTAGGCAGTCGGCTCAGCAACTGGTCGAGATTGTTGGCCTGCTCAGAAGTGAAGTCGGGTCCAAATTGGAGCAAAATGCAGCCGAGTTTTTGTTGGAGGAGAACGGCCGTAGCCACAAAAGCCAGCATTTCATCAATTCCCTCAACCAAACTGGTTTCATGGGTAATGGCCTTTGGCGTCTTCAAGCAAAAAGTAAAATTCTCTGGTGTTGTCTGGTACCAGCGCACGATCACTTCCGGACGGGGTGCGCCGTAAAACGAACTGTCGATTTCCACCGTGTCGAACAGAGTGCTGTAATGAGAGAGTAAATTTTTGGCAGGCATCCCGGCAGGGTAAAACGGGCCAAGCCACCGCTTGTAGCTAAAGCCCATTGTGCCGATATGCCAACTTACACTGCTAGATGTTTCCATCGTTGACTCCTTCAAACTTACCTTTTCCAAGAGGTATTATAAGGATCAAGATGTGCACATTACAAAACTCTACTAATCACCTTACTTTTTCACCAACCTTTGTAACCGTTCACCTTTACACACCGGGCACCAAATCGAAGGTTTCCTGGCCAAATTTCCCGACACTCCCACTCGTCATGAAGTGACTTGTGGCTCGCAAGCCCCCCTCGACAGGAGAAATTTCATGACTTACTTTTTGATCCGCCACCTTTTACGGTCAAGGCTTATACTGCTGTTGACTATCCTAACAGTATCGACTTGTACTTTGGCCAGGAATTCTGCACAAGCACCGGAATCAGCAGCGCCTGATCCGGAGATAGTTTTTGTTGGTGATGTGGGTTCCTTTCCCGCAGGCTGTGGCCCTCAAGACATGGTAGCGATTGTCAACCACTTTATCGAGATTTATAACGCTGGTGATGTGGCTGAATTAGAACAATTTTTTGCTGACCAATTCACCTGGTATACAGATGGCGTAGCTGAGGGAATCTGGGTTGACCCGGCAACTTATTTCGAAACGTCCAGACGGGATGAACTGGGAGAATATGTCTATTTGCGCCATACACGGGGAGAACGTTTAAAACTGCTGGAGATTTCGGTAGCTGGCCCCGGCTGTCATGATGGTATGGATATTACGTTTACACTGGCCCGTGAAGCAGATGATTTGCCAACAACGCCTGAGCATCCCATTAAGGTTGCCAGGGGCAAAGGGATGGTCACCTGTCCAGAAAAGAGGATTGCTGTGTGGAGCATGGCCACACAGCAATTGGGAAACATCCCCGAAATAGTGGCTCAGGACGCATCGTATAATGTTGTGTTTGATGACCTGCCGGCTAAGATCATCGTGCATGCACGTAATGAAGGAGTCGAATGATCGGTCAGTCGCCGGTTTGGGCAACGGCCGTTGCCGGCTCCGCAATCTGCTCAGGAATAGGTGTGTGCACAATTTCGTAGCGAATGTATACGGCAATGATGAACAGCAGCAGCCCCAACGCCTGGTGTGACAGCGCCAAAACGATCGGCACGCTAAACCAGATGGTGCTAATGCCCAGGACGATCTGCGCCCCTACAAGCCAAAGGAAGTACACAACTGCTCTATGCACGTTGGCCGAGTAGGCATGGCGCTTGGTAATAAAGTAGAGCCAAACGGCCGCTCCCAGCACCACAAAGGCAAACCAACGGTGCACAAAATGAACCCCAACCGGCGCCGAAATCAGGTTTTGCCACCAGGCGTCAAACTGAGTAAACAGCGTGTTGGGGATCCAGCGCCCGGCCATCAACGGCCAGGTGTTGGAAATCCAGCCGGCTTTTAGTCCCGCTACAAAACCGCCGTAGGTAATCTGAATCACCAAAATTGTTAGAACCAAAGCCGACAAAACGTACGGCAGCGACCCGCGTCCCTTGTTGATGACCGGAGGAAAATGATGTACGTGGCGCAGCGCCGTCCACATTGTCAGCGCCAGCAAGAAGAGGGCCATGAGCAGGTGGATAGTGAGCCGGAAATGGTCCACCGCCGGGTTTTCTACCAGGCCGCTGCTGACCATATACCAGCCTAAAAAGCCCTGAAAGCCAAACAAGGCGCCAATGAGCAAATAGACAAAGGATTTCCGCCACGGAATAATCCCCTTGTACAGGTAGTAAAACAGGGGAATCACCACAATCAGCCCGGCAAAACGGGCAATCAGCCGGTGGATGTACTCGACATAGAAAATTTCTTTGTACTCCGACAGCGTCATGTTGTTGTTGATGAACATGCCTTCCGGGGTTTGCTGGTACTTGGCAAACTCAGCTTCCCAGGCAGCCTGGCCAATGGGGGGGATAACGCCGCTGACCGGATTCCACTCTACAATGGAAAGCCCAGAGCGTGTGAGCCGCACAAAGCCACCAAATACCACCATGATCATGATGAGGCCGCACACCACAAAAAGCCAGCGAATGATTTTTTTATTGTCTTGTTCTGACATCTTTTGCTCCTGCAAGTTGTTTTCTTTCGAGAGAACAACCTTCCAGAGGCGTAAAGGCCCCCAGAAGGTTGAACAATCCTCTTCCGGCCCCGATTATACCAGGAATGATTCTCATTTCAGACGAGAAAAAAAACATAATGACATTTGACGGAAATATGGATGATTTTTGTCAACAATTGTTTTCGGGGGGGATTGGACCATTTTTATCGCTTGGCGATTTGGTCCGAAAAAAGGTTTCCGGTGTGAAATTGCGCTCGTTTCTAGGCAAAACGGCCGTATCCAGGACGCACGGTTTATCCCCAAGTCAGCTGCTTTCTGCTAAGATGCTCCACAACCATTTACCAACCCTACGAAACGAGATGAAATGATGAAAAAATTTGGCTTGCTGCTGTTGTTTGGACTGCTGCTCATCGCCTGTGAGGACGTGTCAGACGAGTATGTGGATGATATTTTTGACGAACCTGCCGCCCTTGAAGCAGACCTGGCTGATGATGCGGCGGATACGGCCGTCACCGAGCCCATCGCCTTCCAATTTACCGACTGCCCCTTCGATGTGCCGCGCGGGTACGAAATTGAATGTGGTTTCCTCACCGTGCCCGAAGATCGCAGCGACGCCAGCTCGCCCACCATTGAGTTGGCTGTGGCCATCGTCGCCGCGCCAGATGGGGCCAGCGCACCGCCCATGCTTTACCTGGCCGGCGGCCCCGGCAGCAGCGGCCTCGAAGATTACCTGGTTGACCCCGAGAGCTGGGAATTCCCCTTCCTGCAAAACCGCGACCTGATTTTGCTGGACCAGCGCGGCACCGGCTACTCCGAACCCACGCTGGACTGCCCTGAATTTGTCGAAGCCGACGAGCAGGACAATCCGGACACCCTCTGCTATGACCGGCTGGTTGACGAAGGCGTTAACCTGATGGCCTATAACACCCAGGAAAACGCCGCTGACGTGGCTGCCCTGCGGCTGGCTCTGGGCATTGAGGAGTGGGACTTGCTGGGCATCTCCTACGGCACCCGGCTGGCGCTGGAAGTGATGCGCCGCTACCCTGAAGGCGTGCGCGCCGTCATTCTGGACTCGCCCTTCCCACCCAACGCCGATACGCCAGTGGACGAAGTCTACAGCTTCACCGATGCTCTGGCCGAGCTGTTTGTCGACTGCGAACGGGACGATTACTGCCGCGAAAATTACCCGGACCTGGAGTCACTCTTTCTGGACACCGTACAGCGGCTGAACGAAGACGAAACGGCCGAAATCTACGGTGATGATCTCGTCTTTGCCCTCAGCAGCGCCTTTAGCGACACATCGCTGATTCCCCTACTGCCGTACGTGATTTACGAGGTGAGCAACGACAATTTTGACGCCCTGGACGAGATCAGCGCTGAAGAGGGGTTTGCCCGGACAAAGTACCAGGACGACGAGGACCGCAGCGACAGCGAAGGCATGTACAACTCGGTGATCTGCCACGATGAGTATGCCCTGGGTGACTACGAGCGGGTGGAAACGGCCGTCGTCGGTACAATCCCCCCAGAGCTAGAAGGCGCCCTGCTGCAAAACACGTTTGATTTGGTAAGCCTATGTGAGTATTGGAATCCGATGGAGCAGGTGGATAATACGGCCGTCTCCAGCGCCATCCCCACCTTCATCCTGGTTGGCCAGTACGATGTGGCCACGCCGCCGCGCTGGGCCGCGCTCACCGCCGCCACCTTGCCCAACAGCACCGTGGTTGAAGTCCCCGGCGCTGGTCACTCCCTGCTTGGCACCGTCGAATGTGCCACCACCATCACCGATGAGTTTCTGGCAAATCCAGACCAATCGCCAGACACCACCTGCCTGGACGACATCGAATGGCCCTACTTTGAATAAAAGGTTGTGTGGTAGGGTCAAGGCATGCCTTGACCCTACCACGGGCATGAAACGAATTATCAGACGACAGGAATCTCTTCCACTGCCTCGGTTTGCCCCAGGCCCAGCAGCCGCAGCAGCGGGCTAACCGGCATGTCGCCAATGACGCGAAACGAGGCGTCGGCCTTTAGCTGGCTCAGCGCGCTGGTCAACGGCTCTTCGCCACCACCGGCCCCAGCTGCTCCACCACGTCCGCCACCTTCAGGCTAGACAGCATGCGCGGATTCACCTCGGCCAGTACTTGTTGCAGATAAGGCCCAAACTGGCTCAGCTGTTGCGAGTTGGTGTTTGCTCGCTGGCGGCGTACGGAGTATCCTCTAGTGGCCACACCACGGACTTGCACACAGTTTCATAAATCTTGCCACTTGGTTGAGCCTAAATGGAATAACTAAAGGAGTAACCGTTGGAAGAGGAAATCGATTTACGTCCGTACGTAGAGGCCTTGTTCAAGCGTCGCTACTGGATCGTCGTTTCCGTGATTGTTGTTGGGTTCACCACCTTCCTTATTTCAATCAGTCTGCAGCCCACCTATGAAGCCACCGCACTGATGGTCGTCACGTCACCTCAGCAGGTGGTACTCGATTCACTCACTCAGAGCACGGTCGATCCCAACTTTACCTCGGTCAATGAGCCTATGCTCTCCATGGAAGCATATGCCACCCTTGCCAGCAGTGATGAGATGATGCAGCAGCTGCTGGCCGCATTAGACTTGCCGGCCGGGGAGACGTTAGATCTGGAGCGTTTACGGAAGCTGTTAACGGCAGAACCGGGCAGCGATCGCGGCCTGATTCGTCTGACCGCCAAATTCGGCGATGCGCAGACAGCGGCGTATATCGTCAATACCTGGGCGGGCTTGTTTGTGCCTTGGGTAAATGAAACCCACAGCGTCGCCAATGCCGAGCGCCTGGACTTTTTTGAGACGCAGCTGGCGATGGCCCGCAGCAATTTAGCCGCTGCCGAAGAGGCGTTGATCATCTACCAGAGAACGAATCGAGCGGCCGTTTTACAAAGCAAACTGGATGCCTTATCTCGCACGCTGGCAGAGCTGCTGGCAGAGCAGCGCGTTCTGGCTTTTTTACGGCGCGATGCCGAGCAGCTGCAAACGCAGTTGACCACCGAGGCCGAGAACGCCGATGCTCCTTTTGCTTTTCAGCTGACGGCCCTCAGCTTGCAGCTGCGCGCCTACAGTGCAGAAACGCCCACCAACGTGGAGTTACAGCTGGCGGCGGAAACACCCTTAACAGGAGCCGATCGAGGGGAACAACTGAATTTTTTGGCTGGCCTGGTGAGCAGTTTGGCAGCGCAGCAAACGCAGAATGAAGCAATGGTGGATGAAGTAGAGCCGCAAATTTTGGCTCTTCAAGAAGAACGCCAGGCGGTTCTTACGGAACAAGTGCGGCTGCAGCGCGCTCAACAGGAAGCAGAGGAGACCTACACAGCCCTGGCGCGTCGCGTGGATGCCGAACGAATTTCGGCAGAAGACACAACCGGCGGGGTGAGTCTGGCCAGCAGTTCGGCCGTACCACAGCGACCTGTTAGACCAAGGATATTTGTAAATGTGCTGATTGCCACGTTTACTGCGTGGGCGTTAGCAATCATGGTTGTGGTGGTTCATCAATGGATGAGAACATGGGAAAAGAGCTAAGCAGATGTAGCTTATCATAGATTTCGCCCAGCAGTTGGTGTAAGCGGCCGACTGTTAACTGGCCGTCCGCCGGTTGGCTTCCCGTTCGTATTCGGCCCGTAATTCCGGCGCTAGATGGTCTAAAATGCCCTGCGCCTGGACGGCCGCAGCCGAGTTCTTCTTCGGCTCTGCGCTTATAAGTGCCAGGCTTTTAACGACTTGCACTGCTCTAGCCGTTTGTCCCAGTTCCTGGTATAGCGTCAGCGCCAACTGATAATAGGCTACGGCCTCTTCCCACTGCCCTTCGGCCACGGCTGAATTGCCCAGTCCCGCCAGCGCATTGGCTTCCTGCTGGCGCGCGTTGAGAGTGCGGGCGATAGTCAGCGCCTGCTCAAAATGCGCGCGCGCCCCAGCATAGTCTGCCTGCACCAGAGCAACCTCACCCAAATTATGCAGGACGACTGTTTCCGACACGCGGTTGCCGACAATCTGGCTGATGGCCAGGCTCTGTTTAAAGTTATCGGCCGCACCAACATAGTCGCCTGTTTCGAAGGCAACCTCACCCAGGTTATTGAGCGTCCGGCCTTCTGCCGCCCGGTCACCGATCTCGCGGCTGATGGTAAGACTTTGTTCATGATAAGCCAGCGCTGCCGCGTAATTTCCCAGGTTGGTGGCCAGAAGGCCCAGGTTGCCCAGCGTATAGCTTTCAAATCGCCGGTTGCCGGTGGCCTGATCAATGGCCAGACTTTGCTCATAGTAAGCCTGCGCCTCTGCGTAATCTGCCTGGTACCAGGCAACAATACCCAGATTGGCCAGCATTCTAGCTGTCTTTTTGACATCGTTAAGCGCCTGAGCCAAAGCCATGCCTTGCTGCAACCTGGCGCGCGCGGTGAGATAGTCTGCCTGTCTGGTAGCAGTGACGCCAAGTATCTGGAGAATATCGGCCTCGGCAGATTGATCCCCCAGCCTACGGGCGATTTCCAGGCCTTGTTGCAGGCGCTGCCTGGCGTCCGAGAAATTTCCAGACTGGCTGGCCAGAGCGGCCCAATGTAGCGTGGCCCGGACGCGGCGGAGGTCATCGTGCAGCGCCTCCGCCAGCGCCTCTAGTGCCTCCAGGTCCTTCTGCTGCGCCTCACGTTCTCCCAACAGGTTGTAAACTTCTTCCCGCGCCAGATGGATATCATAGCGTCGGGCTAGCTCACTTTCCGGGACCAGCGCCAGCGCCCTGCTGAAGTAATTCAGAGCCTCGGTATTGCCAAAGCGAGCGGCTGCCTGCTCTCCGGCCTGAAGGAGGTAAACGGCCGCTTGCTCTCCTTTACCAGCCTGTTCCAGGTGCTCGGCAATCAGACCCGTGTACTCGCTCTGTCGTTCGCCGCTGTGAGTAATGAGCCATTCGGCAACCAGGGCATGGTAAGTTCTTCGCAGCCGCTTGAGGACGCTTTCGTAGGTCACTTCGCGCAGCAAAGCGTGTTTAAAGATGTACGCCTTTGTGTCGGCAAAATCTGAAATCTCGCGTGGGAACACCATCTCTTTCTGGCTAAGCGCGGCAAACAGGTGGTTTAGGACCTGCTTCCTTTCTTCGCTCTCCATCTTGTCTTCCTCAACCAGACTGGCTACCACGTCGTCCCAAAACAGCCGGCCCACGACAGACGCCCGCTGCAGCTCAACTTTTTCCTCCGCGGCCAGGCTGTCGAGGCGAGCCTGCAAGATGCCCATAAGGGTAGACGGCACCTGCACTTCAACCAGGCGAGAAGGCTCTACGCTCCACTGCTCTTCACCCTTGATAATTACGCCGTCGGTGATCAACATCTTGATCAGCTCTTCGACGTAGTAGGGGTTGCCCTCTGCTTTTTCTACGATTAATTCGCGCAGGTTGGTAGGCAGATCTGCTACTTTTTGGAGGATCTCCATTACTAACCGCTGGCTATCACGTTTTGATAGGGGCGTAAGCGGGAGTAGTATGTGCCAGAGCTGGCCTTTACCCCAAAACGGCCGTCTCTGCCATAACTCTTCGCGGGCGGCACAGACGATGAGAAGACGCTGCTGCGGCAGTCCCTGCGCCGACTGATTCAGCGCATTCAGCGAACTGTCATCGGCCCAGTGAATGTCTTCCAAGAGTATAACAACCGGCTGACGCAGCGACGCAGCCCGAAAGTAATCTGTCAGGTAGACGAGTGCCCGATCGCGAAGCTGCTGGGCGTCGTTCAAAATGCTCGCCAGAAACGGACTGTCGCTGAAATCAAAGCCAGACAAGTGGCCCAGCACGTGCGCCTTCAGGCGGCTCTCGTCTCCTGAGCCTAAAACTTCAGCCATGCCCTGCTCCATCTTTTGCCACAAATCAGCCACGGAGTCGCTCTCCTGGATTTGGAAGCGGAAGGCAAAGAGATCGCGCAGAAGAGAGTAGGGAAGGGTTTGCATCTCCTGCCGGGCCCGACCCTTGAAATAAAGGACACGTTCCGGGAGCACGTCCAGCCACTGCACGAACTCATCCAGCAGGCGCGATTTGCCGACGCCAGCGTCGGCGCTGATGGTGACCATCTGCCGCTCGCTTTCATCAACGGCCGTATAAAATGCATCCTGCAAGACTTTGAGCTCCCGTTCGCGGCCGATCATGCGGGTGCGAATGCCTTCTACGCCGCGGCGGCCCAGGCGAAAAGCCCGTGGCCGGGCGCGCTGCACCAGATAAACGAGCACGGGATTGTCAAGGCCTTTTACCAGTATGGGGGCCAGCGGCTCCACGTCGAAAATGCCGCGTACGTGCTGAAACGTGTGGTGAGAAATGAGCAAACCGCCGGGGGGCGCGGCGCTCTCTATACGGGCGGCTAGGTTAACGGCCGTTCCCATTATTGTATTCGCGCCCTCGACACCCTCGCCCATCGCCACCAGCCCCGTGTTGGCGCCGACACGCACTTGGAAGGAGTCGATGCTTCGTCGGGCGACCAGTTCACTCCCGTACGCTTTAGCGGCCTCCAGGATGGCCAGCCCGGCGCGTACGGCGCGCTCGGCGTCGTCTTCCCGCGCCGTTGGTCCGCCAAAGACAGCCTTGAATCCGTCTCCCATAAATCGAGAGACGTAGCCACCGTGCTGCTCAACAACGGCCGCTAGGCGCTGCAGGGCGCTGTTCATTACTTCAACAATGTCTTCAGGATCTAGATTTTGACCGATGCGGGTGGAGTCGACGATGTCTACGAAGAGCAGGGTGACCTGCTTGCGCTGCAAGCCGGATGGGGAAGGCCGGTGAACGGCCGCTTCTTCCAGCCGGGTCACCTGCTGTCGCAGCGCTGCCAGGCCGGCATCTACGATGGCATCGCCCAGGGTTGCCCGCTGCGCCTGAAGGGCCTCAATGGTGTGTTCTAACTTCTGGCGCTCGTTCAGGGCGGGGGCGGCTGTGTCTGCGGTCTGCGACTCTGACGGCCAGGAGAGATGCGGCCGTAATTGGCGACAAGCAGCGATCAAGTCGGATAAACGGCCGCTGCGTTCACACAAGACAATCAGCGCCCGTACTTTATCCGGCTTACTGATTCCCGGCAGGGCCTCGTCGTCAACACCCAGATCAAAACAGAGGTCCCTGAGTTCACTCTCACTGAACGCATCGATAAGCAGACGGCGTAACACTCCACGATCCATTGTCCACCATCTTTTCTGCTTTTCGCCTGTGGCAGTGTTGAGGGCTGGCTAAAGCAAGTAGAGTAAGAAGTAGTATAGCGCTTTTCCACCGCGTTAGCATCAAACAAAGATGTGATAGAATATGGCCGTTTCCTATTCCTTCCACAAAACACCCAGCACGGCAGCACAATCGGCATTATTGCCATGTCACAACAAAGGAGTGAGTTTAAGGATGACTGACCGAAAAATGCCTAAACTGCTTTTTCCCATGATGATGGCGATTTTAGTGATTTTGCTGACTGTCTGGGGCTTTTATGCGCTTAGCACAGGTGATCCGCTCTGGTTCCAACCTGTGCCAGAGCGGACTTATGCTCCCGAGCGCATTACAATTCACTATTATGGCGAGTCAACGATGCTTGAATCGGGCGATGAGGCATTCCGCGAGTTAAGCGCAGCGCTGAACCAATCTCTCAACGATTTTCGCGGCCGTGTCTCCATTGGCCTGTCAGAAGTGACGCTACAAGATTATCGCCAAAAAGAATATGTGCTGGAGGTTCAGTTCTCGGATGATGTCGGGGCAACTGTGGGGTTAAATATGGCGCTTAATCACTTTTTGATTCCGGTAGACGGCCGTCACAGCGGCAACGGCTATCTTTTTGTAGGCAACAACGAGGAATGGCTGGCCTCCGCCCTTATTATTGCCGCACCGCAGCCACTCTTTACAACGCTAGAGAACCTGGGATACATTCCAAAGAATTGAAGGCCATTCACCCGCTCACCCCTTCACCTTGTCACCCCTTCACAAAATTACTGCCCCAACAAATCATCCAGCGGGTCATCGTCCTCGTCCACCAGGGTGCGGCGGGTTTTGCCACCGGACTGTGGATCATCAACCAGCCCCATCTCGTAGAGGTGCTCTATGAGGCGGGCGGCGCGCGGGTAGCCCAGGCGCAGCTTGCGCTGCAAGAAGGAAGCGGAAATGGTGTCGTTTTTCTGCGCCAGCTCGATGGCTGCTTCCAGCAGGCTGTCCGTCTCGTCCAGCAGGGCGTACTTGGCGATGAGGCTTTCCCAGGGGGCGGGCATCGGCTCAAAACCGGCGGGGGTGTTTTGGCGCCAGAAGTTGACGATACGCTCAATCTCGGCGTCGGCGGGGAAGACGCCCTGAACGCGCGCCGGGGCGCTGGCTTCTGGCGAGAGGAAAAGCATGTCACCTTTACCCAACAGCTGATCCGCGCCGGGGGTGTCTAAGATGACGCGGGAATCGACGTTGGAGGCGACGGCAAAGGAGAGCCGGGCGGGGAAGTTGGCTTTGATGAGGCCGGTGATGACGTCGGTGGACGGCCGTTGCGTGGCCACCACCAGATGAATCCCCGTCGCCCGGGCCATCTGCGCCAGGCGGCATAGGGTGCGCTCCACATCGCCTGGGTACGTGTGCATCAGATCAGCCAGTTCATCAATGAAGACAGCGATGTAAGGAAACTTTTTGCGCGTTTTGTCGCCCGCGACCTTGCGATTGTAACCGCCGATGTTACGCGCGTTGACCTGGGCAAACATCTCGTAGCGGCGGTCCATCTCTGCCGTGAGCCAGCGCAGCACGCCCACGGCGCGATCTGCCTCCACCTCCACCTGGCCAATGAGGTGTGGCAGGCCGTTGAAGCGAATCAGCTCCACCTTTTTGGGATCGATCATCACCAGGTGCAGATTTTCTGGCGTGTTGTTGAACACCAGGCAGGTGATGAGCGTGTTGATGCACACCGACTTGCCAGAGCCGGTGGTCCCGGCGATGAGCAGGTGAGGCATCCTGGCCAGGTCGATGGCGATGGGCGCGCCGGAGACGTCTTTGCCCAGGGCCACTGCCAGCGGGGAGTTGAACCGGTTGAAGTCTGGGGATTCCACAATGGAGCGCAGGCGGACAACGGCCGTTTCCGAATTGGGCACCTCCACCCCCACAATGCCGCGCCCCGGCACTGGCGCCTGGATGCGCAGCCGGGTGGCGGCCAGGGCCAGCGCCAGGTCTTTGCGCAGGGCAGCAATCTGGTTGATGCGGACTTTTTGCTGGCGCGGCACGCCGTCAGGGCCGACGCGCTCCACATAGCCCGGCTCCACGCCAAATTGGGTGATGGCCGGGCCGCGCTGAATTTGCGTCACGGTGGCGGGCAGGCCAAAGTGGGCCAGCGTTTCTTCGATGATGCGCTTTTTCTCATCGACTTCCTCAGGAGTGAGCACGTAATCAGCGCCTTCTTCCAGCAGGGTGAGCGGCGGCAGGCGTTTGCTGCGTTTGGTGGGATCGGTGTAGACGGCCGTATCGTCAATAATCAGCAGCTCATCGGGGTTGGGGGCCGGCGGTGGTTCGGGTAGGGGGAGTTGGGTGGGGCGTTCGGGTTGAACGGCCGTACGCGGTGTGGTTTCCGGCGGGGCCAGTTCTTGCGAGAGCTGGCGCAGGCGCACGGACAGATTGTTGAGTCCAGCCAAAAAATCATCCCAGGTGAAGCCCACCATCAGGCTGACGCCGTAGGCCAGCAGCAGCAGGTAAAAGCCGTTGGTGAGGAAGCTTCCAAAAAAGTCCAGCAGCGGTTCAGACAGCGCCCAGCCGACCAGCCCGCCGCCCTTGCCCAGGTGGGCCTCTGGCAGCGTGGTGTTGCCCAGCTGGTAGCTCAGCGGCAGCAGAGTGAGCAGTACCAGCTCAAAGCCAATCACCTGGGCCACGCGCACCTGGTATGGCTTCTCTACCTGGCGCAGCGTCAGGTGCAGCCCCGCCGCAGACAGGGACAGCAGCAGTGGGTAAGCGCCCCAGCCAAATCCCTCACGAAACAGGCAGAGCCAGACGCCGGGACAGGCGTTGTTGGGCAAACTTAACAGGGCTAGAAAAATGAGAAAGGAAATGGTGAAGAGGATGATACCGGCGATTTCGATGCGCCAGGGCACCAGGCTGTTGATCAGACGTTCATCCCACGTGGGTGGGGGTGGGGCAGGGGTTTTGCTGCCGCCAGAAGATTTTGATCGTGCCATACCGATACATAACGGAGTAATTGGGATATTGAGTAATTAAGTAATTGGAAAGATAACAACCCAATGACTCAATTACCCTATTACTTAATTACTTCTCACTATATTCGCCGCTGTCGCCGTTGAAGCCGCGCAAGGTGAGAGCCAGCCGCTTGTTGGCGCCATCTACTTTGAGGATGCGGGCCACGACGATCTGGCCTTTTTGCACAACTTTGCGTGGATGCAAAAACACGCCTTCGGCCAGCTGCGAGATGTGAATGAGGCCTTCCAGCTCGTCTTCAATGAGGACAAACGCGCCGAAGTTGACGACGTTGGTGATCACACCTTCAACCAGCTGACCTGGCTTAAACCGCTGGTCAACGGTTGTCCACGGATTTTCTTTGAGTCGTTTGAGGCTGAGGGCGACACGGCCGTTTTCCGAATCCACACTCAGCACTCTTACCTTCACCGGCTGGTCCGGCTCTAAAATGTCGCTGGGGTGAATGACACGGCTCCAGGAAAGCTCGGAAATGTGAATGAGCCCTTCCACACCGCCCAGGTCCACAAATGCGCCAAAGTTGGTCAGGTTGGTCACCGTGCCTTCGCGAACCTGGCCCGGCTCGATGCGCACAAACAGCTGTTCGCGCTCGTCGGCTTCCACCAGTGTGGCCCGTTCAGACAAAATCAGCCGGTTTAGCTCTCGGTTCAGCTCAATGATTTTGAGCGTCAACTTTTCCGACTGCCACTGGCGCAGCGCGTTCAGCCGTTCACTTTCCAGATGAAATTGGGGGAAGTCAATGAGCTGCGAGGCGGGGACAAAACCTTGCAGCCCTTGCCAGTGCACCAGCAGCCCGCCCTTGTTAAACCCGGTCACGGGCAGGGAAATGGCGTCGTCGGCGTCCATGAGCTCCTGGGCAAGCTGCCAGGGGTCGGTGGTGGGTTCATGGCCGCCGTCTGACCAGCGGAAACGGCCGTCTATCCGTTGGTTGATGGGCGCCCAGTTGTTGTTTGCCGGAACGTCCGGCCGGGGATCGCTGGGCAGCAGCGCTTCCTCCTGTTCAAACAAGGCAGCCCAATAGGCATCGTCTGACTGCGGCTGGGGGGAGATTTCGGGGGAAGCATCTGCTGTCATTTCCATTACTCTCTGTAATAATTTTTTATTAATGTTACCGGATGTTCAGGCTGTAAACAAGGCAAATTATGGTGGAAATCCAGGATGTAATCGGCGAAGACGGCGGCGACAATGATTTGTGGAAGTAAATGGGTTGATTCCCAGGATTCGTCTCAATTATTATAGGCTGAGATAAGATGGTGTCAAACCTAATTTTTTATACAAATTTTATTCAGATCAAGCTGCATGAGGTAAACAATGGAGGATAGTTTTACGGCCACGGCCGTTACCCAATCCCTTACCACGCGCTGGCTGGGGCAATCGTGCCAGGTACTGCCGGAGGTGGATTCCACCAACGACCTGTTGAAAGCGATGGTGCGGCAGGGTGATTCGGGTGAGCCACCCGCTGGTTTTGTGCTGCTGGCCGACTATCAACGGCAAGGGCGCGGCCGTCTGGCGCGCCGTTGGGAAGCGCCGCCGGGCAGTTCGCTGCTGCTTTCCATGCTGTTCCGCCCCCACTGGCCTGCGGAGCAGGTGAACTGGCTCACGATGCTGGTCAGCCTGGCGGCGGCCGAGGCCATTGCCGCCCAAACCGGCCTGGAAGTCGGCATCAAGTGGCCTAACGACGTGCTGGTGCGGCAGGCAGGGGTATGGCACAAGGTAAGCGGCATTTTGCAGGAAGGGGATTTTGGAGCAGACGGCCGTCTCCAATGGGCCATCGTCGGCATTGGTATCAACGTGAATATTCCCACCGGCCAGCTGCCCGAAGGCATCACACCGCCCACCAGCCTGCTGGTGGCTACTGGGCAGTTTGTGCCTCGTTTGCCGCTGCTGCTGGCTTTGCTGGCGCGTGTAGAGGTTTTGTACGATGGGGTGGGGAACGGCCGTTCGCCACACGCCGCCTGGCAACAGCGGCTCATCACCCTGGGCCAGCCGGTGCAAGTGAATTATCCCCATACCAACCAAACCTTGCTGGGCATCGCCGAGGGTACCGATGCTGCCGGGCACTTGCTGGTGCGCGACACCGCAGGCCAGCGGCACACCATCACCGCCGCCGATGTGACCCTGCGCCAACATTAATTATGGTAAAGTTGTTGTTTCGTTTTTCCATACTTTCAGTTACAATACCGGCAATCTTCGGTTTGTCATCAGCATTCTTGAGATTGCCGAAGAATCGATTTACCTGCCAGACAGTTTACGGCACAAACTGATGTGAGGTACCAGCTCATGACCGACAATCGCAATATTTTTGATGATGGTGACGATGACTTTGCTTCTTTCCGGCAAGATTTGTTTGGCGAAGATGATGGCCCTGCCAGCGCCGCGCCGATGATGGAAGATTTGCCACCGCTGGACGAAGACGATGAGTTTGAGCAGCTGCGCCGCAAAAGCACTCGCGGCGGATCGCTGGATGATGATCTGGCCAGTGAGGATACATTTTTTAGTGAAGAACGGAGCGGCCGTTCCGGGGGTGGATTTGCCTGGAGCAACTTTACGCCGGGGCAGCGACTGACGCTGGCCCTGCTGGTTTTGCTCAACATTGTTATGGGGGCCATTGGCCTGATGGTGATCACTGGCAATTTGGGCTAGAGTCGTTTCATCTAAAAAAATAAAAAGCAGGGCGACTGTCGCCCTGCTTTTTTTGTTCTCAGGTTACGTTACCCGCAGCTTATGCGTCAGAAAAGTCACCCGCAAGTGGAAACAGGACAAACCGTTAGCTGGCAACTTGAGGTGCAGTTTCTCGCCGGGTAAAGAGGCTTAACAGCGGCAGCGTCATTAGATTTGTGCCCAGGGCTACCACCACAGTGATGCTAAAGGTAATGGGGGTGATGATGTTTAACTGAAGCCCAATTAGCCCCACCACCAACACCAGCAGCCCGCGTGTATTAAACAACGCGCCCAAGAAGCCAATTTCACGCCAGGAGAGGCCAAACGATTTGGCCGGTATGGCCCCTAAAAATTTGCTGATCACCGAAGCGGCCAAGACCATAAGCGTGACGGGCAAGGTTTCTACGGTTAACAACTTCAGATCTGCCATGAACCCGGCATTGGCAAAGAAGATGGGCAGCAGAAAAATCATGGCGATATCGTTGATTTTGCTGGCAAGCGCCCGGCGTAGTTCTGGCGCGTTGGGCAGAATCAGGCCCCATACAAAACCACCTACCAGGGCGTTAATCTCTAGCAGGTGAGCAATTAGGCCATAAAGCACCAGGCCACCAAAAGCGATGGCCATCTGGTTGCCGTTGATGTGGTTGGAATTGGGTAACACGCGGGCGAGGAACGGCCGTACCCCATACCACGAAACAACGCCAAACAAGATGATCAACACTATCTTTACGACAAACTGCCCGAATCCGGCACCCGAAGCCATCGAAGTTGCTACCGCTCCGGCAAATGCAATGTACACAAACATCAGGATAGAGATGATGCCCGCAGTTGCCACCCCTAACGAACCCATGGCTGAATTCAGTTCACCTCGTTCCATTAAAATATGAGCCATCACCGGAAAAGCCGTCACCGAGAGCGCCGCCCCAATGAATAGAGCAAAAGGCAGCAGATTTGCGCCGGCTGTCCCCGCGTATACATCGGTGTGCATGAGCCGGGCAACCGGAAATCCTATTAGAGCAGGCAGCGCCACAGACAAAAATCCCAGCAAACCAGCCTGCTTGATTTTTGGCTTCACCCGCGACGCATCAAATTCCACACCTGCCAGGAACATAAACAAAATTAAGCCCAGGGTGGCAATGACACCCACTGTCGCTCTTGCCTCCATGGGAGCTATCACTTGAGATAAATTATTGCCTAGCAGCGTTGGCCCCAAAGCAATCCCGGCTAAAATTTCACCAACCACGCGCGGTTGGTTCAGTTTAAGCATCAAGTTACCCAAAATGCGGGCTAGCACCACAATCAAAAAAACGATCAGCAGCACATAGGCCACTAAAACTGGTCCAGTAACGTTTGTTGCGGGGGTGAGTTGTTGTATCCAGCTAAACATCGTGTTTCTCCACTCTGTGTTTTGCCGCCCAAATTTGTTGTCTTGCCCCGGTGTGCTCAGGCTCAGCGGTAGCAGTATGGCGCCCTGTGCAAATTGACTGCGGCTTTTCTATTGTTCTGATAAGGGTAAAAGCGAAGAGGAACTACCTGAACATCTTAAAAAGAGAGTAACTGTTCAGGTCAGCTGAATTCCAACCTGAACAGTTACCAATCGTGACAAACTAAACGCTAAACCTTACGGTTCAACCTACTTTACGACTCAAAGTAGTTGACCAGGGCTTCGCCTTCGGTGGTGCGCACCACCGAACCGGCCGTATTCCAGATAGGGGCACGCTCGGGATGGTAGCGCGAACCAATCGGCACGGAGTACAGGTCTTCACTGTCGTACTGGCGGTCGCGCTTCAGCAGATTTTGGAAGGCCAGGGCTGCCGGCGAAGGCTGCCCTTCGTAAATGCGGCCAGCAAACACGTCAATCATGTATGGTCGGTGCAGGCTGTAGACGATTCTGGCAAAAGCCAGCGGTTGTTCCCAGAAGGCGTCCAGCGAATCTTCGAGCACGTCAATCCCTTTCTCCACGTAGGCTTGATAGTCGGCAAAGGGGTTGTCCGCATCGCGGTTGGCGCCATCGAAGTACGCTTTGATGGCTTTGCTGGCCAGTTGGGCTTCTTTCATGCTCACGTACAGGCCAAACGAGAAGATAGGATCCAGGAACCGGTGGGCATCGCCGATGCAGATGTAGCCTTTGCCCGTGAACCGCTTCACCTGGAAGGAGTAGTTGACCACGCTGCGTGCTGGCTCCAGCAGGGTTGTATCGGGCACACGCCGCGCCAGTTCGGGATTCAACTCGCGCAGTTCTCGTTTGACAAAGTCGTCCTTGCTCTCCCCTTTCTCCACAAAATAGGCCGAAGGCACAACGATGCCGACGCTGACCACGTCATCATCCAGGGGGATAAACCAACCCCAATGGTACTTTTTCTGGTAGAAAATGAGGGTGTTGTCGGGGTGGGTTTCGGGATCTTCATCATCGCCGCGCTCCGTGTTGGCAACCTGGGAGAAGATAGCGATCTGTTTATCGTAATTGCCCAGGTATTTCGGCCCGGTGATGCCGGAATTGGCCAGGAAGGTGTTTTGCCCGGAGCAGTCGAGGACCATTCTCGCCTCAATATCTTCCAGGCGGCCATCGGGCATACGAACCTGAACACCTATTACGTCGCCGTTTTCATTGAGGTTGGGCTTAACGGCCGTTGCCTGCAGCAAAGTTGCCCCGCGCTCAACGGCCGCTTCCAGCATTCGTTTATCGAAGATGCTGCGGCGCACCTGCCAGGTGAACTGGGTCTGCAAATCGTTGTTCTCGTCCCGAGCCATCACCGGTATATGCCAGCGGTTCTTGCCTTCGGCGCCGTAGACGTTCACCCCGTACTTCTTGGGATGCTTGTCTTCCAGCATGATAGACTCAAGGCCCAAATCACGAACAATGGCGCCACATTCGCCGGTCATCGATTCGCCAATATGATAACGAGGAAACGGATCCTTCTCCACAATAATGGACTGGATACCCTCGCGGGCCAGGTACATGGCGGCCGTTGTTCCCCCTGGCCCGCCACCTATGATGACAACATCTGTCTTGTAAGTTGAATTCATTTTTTGCTCCTAAAAATTACAGTGAGTTGTTGATCGGTTCTACAGAAATGGACTCAACCTATTTCTTTTCCCTTGTGCAAAATAGTAGGGGTTAAGGCAAAAGGGGTCAATCAGGTGAGACGGCCGTTTTCCTTACGGTACTTCCTAAAAGAAATGAGGGTAAACCCTCATAAAAAACTGGGGTTTACCCTCAAAATAGGAGCCTGACGGTAGAGTGGGGCGCGGGATGGAGGTGGTTAACGGCCGCTTTCCTCCCCCGGCCGGTATTCTTGCGCCAAATGAGACAGGATGTCTGCCTCGGTGAACCAGACGGGTGTCAGCTCCCGCTGCACAAAAATCGGCGCCTGGTCGGCGTAGTGAGGCGAATCCTCATCCAGCGTGGCGCTGCCAAACTGGTGGATGCTGCGTGAGCTGACCGAGCCGTCGGGCTGCCAGGTGACCAGCAAGATGTAAGAATCACCCGCGATGCCGTGGAAACGGCCGTCTTCGCCCAATTCCCCGTAAATGGCGTGCAGCACATCGGGCGATCCGCCCAGGCCCAGGTCCACGTCGCCGCGCACCAGCCGGTTGACCTCCTGCCAGGGCACCGCCACCGTACCGAACTTTTCCAGCAGCAGATCCACTGCCTGGGAGAAGCTGGTTTGGGCGGTAACGGCCGTAAACTCCCCGCCCGTCATGTTGGAAACCGACATGTGCGTGTCCTCCGCTTCCAAAACGTAGTAGAGCGTCAGCATGGCCACGGTGGCGCCGGTGTTTTCCGGGGTGGTCTGCCGGTCCCAGCTTGCCAGGAGGTCGTAGGCGGCGCGTTCATCGGGGTCGCTGGGCGGCGGTTCGGCCAGGATCATCGCCACCATGCGCACGATGTCGGCCTCGGCGTCGTAAGACATGTCGTATTTGTAAGCGGCAAACTCCGCTTCGGTGATGGATTCATCGCCGCCGTACAGTTCCAGCGCCCGCAGGGAGCGGTTGGACATCGTGTCGTTGATGCCGAGGGTGGAGGCGAAGTTGGCTTCCTCTGGGTTGCCTGCGCCGGTGGTGGTGCGGTATGGGCTGCTGTTGGCATTTTGGATGAAGCCAGACGGTGGGTTGAGCACCTGGGGCAGCTCATCGAATGGCAGGTACTCCGTCCACAGCGTTTCCGAGGTACTACCGGGCAAGTACTGCTGCCAGTTGTAGCCGGGGGTGCGGAGGGGGATACGGCCGTTATACACATAAAAAATATTCCCCTCAGCATCCGCGTAGCCCACGTTAAACATCGGCAAAGGGCCCTCGCGCATGGCTGACTGCCACTCGGCCAGGGTAGTGGCCTTGTTCAGCCGGACAAACTGCTCGACGTGGCCAATCTCGCCCATGCCTGCGTAGCGAATAGCGTACACGCCATGATCCTGCCGCACCGTGGGGCCATACACCGACCAGAGCACCTCTTCCTTGACGGTCCAGCGAAAACGGCCGAATAACGTCACCGTAATCGGCGCTTCCCCCACCTCCAGGTCCCGCCATGTGCCGTCAAAGAGGTATTGGTCCGGGTTGTCGGGATTCATCTCCAGCACGTAAATGTCGAGCAGGTCCGGGCTGTTTACCGTAAACGCCCAGCCCAGGTGCTCATTGTGGCCGTGGGTGATGGTGGGCGAACCAGGCAGCAGGCCGCCGACCATGTTCCAGCCCTCCTCGCTGTGCATGTGCGCTTCATACCAGGCCACCGGCCCTTCCCACGGCTGGTGCGAATTCACCGCCAAAAACGTTTCACCATTGGCGCTGCGCCCTGGCCCTACGGCGATGACGTTGGAGCCGTATTTTGCGTTGGGAGGGAGATTGGTAATTGGAGATTGGAGATTCGAGCGTGGCGATTGGGCAATCGCCACTCCCCAATCTCCAATCTCCTTTTCCGACACCGTGCCCTGGCGCGTTTCGGCAAACAGGTCGCCGAGCGCGCCGTCCAGGCCAAAAAAGAGCGGCACGCGGTGAATGAAACCTGCGGCCACATCTCGCCCGGAAATGGGGAAGGCCTCGGGCAAAATCACCTCATCCTCGTGTAGCGCGGCGTAGTAATTCAGGCCATCGGCGTAACCCTGCATAATGGCCTGTATGTCGGGCGGGATAGTGTTGTATTTTGCGTCCACCACGTTCCAGATGCGCAGCAGTTGGACCATGTAGTCGTTTGGTGCGGCGTCAATGCCGTAGGCGATACCCAGCTTGCCCTGGGCGGCAATCATCGTTTGTTGGATGGTGGCAAAGTCGTCTTCGGCGTGGGCGTAGGCCAGGCCGTAGGCGGCGTCGGCGTCGCTCTGGCCAAAGATGTGCGGCACACCGAGCTCATCGCGCCGGATGACAACGCTGTAGTTGTCGTTGATGGCTTCCAGGTCGTCCAGGTTTACCACAAAGGGCCAGACGCCCTGCGGCCAGAAGATGTACGCGGCGGCCAAAGCCAGCACCCCAATCACGCCCAACCCAATTTTTTGCCATCGTTTCATAGCTCTTTAACCCTCGTTGCCGCGGATTCTTTCCGCGAAGGCAAGCGTTCCGCTCGTTCTAGAGCAAGGGCAGCGCCTCGGCGCTTCGCGCCTGGCGCTGCTAAAGTTGAGGGGGTTTTTCACTTTTTGGGGTCAAAATGACCCCAAAAAGTGAAAAACCCCAATCATCCTCCCCGCACGGGGCGCGAAGCGCCCTCGTGCGGGATGCTAACATAACGGCTAACCGCGAAAAACCAGCGCAGTAAGAAACCGCGGCTACAGGGGGTTATTCTGATGGGGTAAGGATCAGGTGGTCAACGGCCGTTTCCTGCACCACCTCCTCACGCCACACCATTGGCAAATAGTCGCCGTTGAGCCACAGCTCAATCTGGTCGTCGTAGTTGGGGTGGTAGGGGTGGCCAGACGCGCCGGTGGGGATGACCCACTCGCTGGCGTCAAAATCGCTCATGTCGACTAGCATACGCATGGAGGGATGGCCGGTAACGGCCGCAGGATTGCTCCAGCTCCAGCCATTGGCATTCACAATGCTGCTGCCGCCGTCGGCCGGGAACGGGCCGCGGTTCACAATCGCCTCAACCGGCGCGATGCCGCTTTCACCCAGCGGATTGCTGGTGAAGGTGGCCGTGTGAATGCTGCCCCAGGTCCACTCATTCATGTCGTCGCCGACGTTTTCCTCAAACCAGGCGACCGTGTCCTCCAGCGCGGCCAGCAAAATGTCCGCCTGCGACTCTTCGGCGCTGGTGGTGGTGTCGTCCCACCATACCGCGTCGGGATTGGCCGCCAGCTGGTGGAACAGCACACGGCCGCCAAACGAGCTGACGTTTTCCTCCCCAACCTCATCGGTCAGGGTGGCCTGGACAAGGTGCATATAGAAAATCTCGAACAGGGCGGCAGGCACGCTGCTGCGCCGTGCCTGCCGGTCCCAGCCGCGCAGCCGTTCCAGGGCGGCCTGCACTTTGTCATCATCGCTGGAGAGGCCGTCGAGCAGCGGCACGTAGCTGTCGGCCATCAGCGAGCGGCTGTCGTTCTGGATGCGGGCCAAATCTTCTTGCGTCAGCTCGCCGTCACCGTCCAGCTCCGCCTCGATCATGTCCACGATGCGCTCGCCGCGGTCGCCATCGGCCCAGTAGTAGGTGATCAGGTACGGATATTCCTCATCCACAATGGCATGGTTGGCGGTGGCGATGTAGCCCCACTCCGGGTTGAGGATGGCGGGCAGTTCCTCGTAGGGCACCCAGCCTTCCCACTCGTACTCGCCGGTCCAGCCGGGCATGGGCACCAGGCCGTTGCCGTTGGCGCGGAGGGGAATAAGACCGGGCATCTGGTAGGCGATGTTGCCTTCCACGTCGGCATAAACCACGTTTTGCGAGGGCGCATCCCAGTAGCGCAGCGCCTCGCGGAACTCTTCGTAATTTTGCGCCTTGTTGAGGCCCATGATCGATTCCAGGGTGCGCATCGGCTCGTGGGCGGTCCAGCGCATGGCCAGCACGTCGCTGGTGTCATCGCGCAAATCGGAGATGATGGGGCCGTGGCGGGTGATTTTCACCTCAACGAACACATCCTCGCCGCCGTTGACCCTAATGACTTCTTCGATCACTTCCATATCTTCCCACTCGCCCATAAATTCGGCCTGGTTAGGGTTGTTGGGATTGATTTTCTCGATGTACAGGTCCTGCACGTCTGGCCCCACGTTGGTGACGCCCCAGGCGATGTTATCGTTGTGCCCAATGACAATGCCCGGCACCCCGGCAAAGCTGAAGCCAGCCACGTTGTAGCCGGGGGCGTGCAGCCCTACCTGATACCAGATGGCGGGCATCTGAATGCCCAGGTGCGGATCGTTAGCCAGCAGGGGCATCCCGGTGTTGGTGTGTTCGCCGCTGATGACCCAGTTGTTGCTGCCGACGTAGTCGCCGCCGCCCAGGAACCCATTTTCTGGATAGCTGCCAACAAGAGTGGTGTTGACGTTGGCCCAATCAACCTGCTGCATGTGCTGGCGCAGCGTTTCGCTGTCCTCGTTGGTGAAGTCGATCTCCATGGCGTCGGTGGGCACCATGACGGGGCGGCTGTCGTAGGGGTAGAAGGGCAGCAAGTTGGCGGTGGTGCCTTCGCCCAGCTCCTTGATGAGATTGGCCCGTTCGATTTCTTCGCTCCAGTTGCCGCCCAGGTCATCGGCCATGACCACGGCCCAGGCGATGGTATGCAGCGGCTGCCACGGCTCGATCTCCCATTTTTCGTTGACCAGGCCCAGGATGGTGTAGTTAAGCGAAAGGTTGTCACCCTGTTCGGCGATGTAGGCGTTGACACCTTCGCTGTACGCTTCCATGATTTCCAGCATTTCCGGCGCTTCACTTTCGTAGTAAGCCAGGGATTCCTCGGCGATGCGGTTCCAGCCCATGGTGCGGATGAAGGTGTCGATATCAACGGTGGAGGCTCCAGCTATTTCGGAGACGCGGCCGAGACTGACGTGCCGCCAAAATTCCATCTGCCAAAACCGGTCCTGGGCGTGCACGTAACCCTGGGCCAGGAAGAGGTCGTGTTCGTTTTGGGCGTAGATGTGGGGGATGCCGTTTTCGTCGCGGTAGACGTTGACTTCGTCTTGCAGGCCGGGGATGGTGAGGGTGGTGTCTGTTTTGGGGAACGGCCGTCTCACGTTCACCAGACCAACAATGGCCAAAACCACAATCAGCAGAACCAGTATGCCAAGTAAAATCAATCCAATGCGGGCTGCCAGTTTCATCTTTTCCTCCAGTGGGGTGTGGGCTGTGCCGGGCCGTTTTGCGGCGTTTAGGATGGGGCGCAGCTGGTTGAATCAACACAATGATACCCGGTTTGGGGAGGGGCAACTAGGGGAGAATGGCCGCAAAAAGAACGTAAAAACAGCCCACAATTCACGCCCCAGGCACGGAAACAGGTAAACCGCTTTGTTACCATCTACAAAAATCCACCAAGGAGTTTTGTTGTGTGTAGAAGTACGGCCGTTTCCCTCTCAATTTTGTCTGCCTTGTTTGTGCTTACCGCCACCGTTGCCCTGCTGCTGCGCCCCCGCCCCGTGGTTCTGGCATCCACCCCGCAGCAGCCCCTCACCCTAACCGTGGGTGATGAGGAAGTGTGCACCGGAACCAACCTGCTGGCCAATCCCTCATTTGAAGGCAGCTATCCCGTCTACGTCATGCCTGCGCCGGGCCACCCGGACTGTCAGACCTGGTTCGATGACCAGCCCAACCAATATTGCGAGCGCGTCAAGCTGGCCGATGACTGGCATCCTTACTGGCTCAACACGCCGCGCACGGAAGGATGGATGAACATCCAGCCGGAATACGTGCCCTCACTGCCGCACGAGCAGCCGCCCCGGGTGCGCAGCGGCGAAAAGTCGCAGCATTACTTTTCCTTTTGGAGCACGCATGAAGGCGGCTTGATGCAGCAGGTGAGCGCGCTGGAAAACGGCCGTTACTGCTTCAGCAGCTGGGGCCACGCCTGGTCGGCCCGCGAAACGCTGTCTGGCTGGCTCAGCGACCCCAACGACCACGGCCAGCTCTACCAGCGTGTCGGCATCGACCCCACCGGCGGCACCGATTGGCAAAGTCCCACTGTGGTTTGGGGCGAAATGCGCATGCAGTACGACGAATTTGGCCTCTTCAGCGTCGAAGCCGTGGCCCAGGCCGACACCATCACCGTCTTCCTCTGGTCCAAAGCCCACATTCCCGTCAAACACAACGACGTTTACTGGGACGACGCCACCCTGACCCTCCAACACGCCGCCAGCGTCACGCCGGGTGAACTGACTGCCCTGCTGGATGTGGATTTGCCAACGGCCGTTACCCACACCGTCGCCATCAGCATCACACCGGGGCTTACCTGGGCCGCCGCCCTGGATCCATCCGGCACGCTGCCCGCCAGCCTCAGCCAGACCAACGGCACCACCAGCACCGACCTCCATCTCACCGTGAACAGCAGCGGCCTGCCCGCCGGAACCTACGCCACCACCCTCACCGTCACCACCACACCCGCCGCCCCCGGTTCGCCCTTTGCCCTGCCCGTTACCCTCTACGTCGTGCCCGATCTGCACGAAACGTTTTTGCCGGTGGTGATACGGCCGTAACCCCCAAACAGTAGGGGCGGGACAGGCGGGGCAAATCCTTGGTTGAACAGGACAACTTGCTTCCCGCCTGTCTCGCCCATGCAGGTTTCAGGGCGAGACGGCGCGGAAGGCAGTTTTCACGATATTCAAAGACAGCACCGCGCCGTCCCGCCCCTACGATAATTAAATTTGTGAACTCGGGAACCTTTCTTGCCCCGCCATCGTTTACAATAGTGATGCCACCTGGCATTGGTTCGTTTGCATTTCTCCTCGACCCCAAATAGCGGCCGAGGGCCAACACAGGACGGGAAAAGTATGTCTCAACCAACTGGATCAGCGAATAAACGGCCGCGCCGCCTCATTTTCAGTGGCGTGGCGACTCTGTTGATTGTTATTGCCGCAGGTGTGGGCATCTGGTATTTCCAGTTTAAAGACCGGCCCGGCAGTGGTGATGGTTTCACCACTCCAACGCTGCGCACGGATACGGCAGTTTCCCCCAACACCACCATTGGCCTGGAAAGCGCCAGCTTTGGCGGCGCCAACTCCACCGTCGCCAGCCTGCTCATCAGCCTAAGTGAAGGCCAGGCCCTGCCCGATGAGCTCCAGAGCAATCCCCTGGTGACGGGCGAACCGCTCAGTGAAGAAGAAATTGCCCAAATCCTGGCCCGCCTGCCCGAACTGACCGGCGAGCCAGCCGACGAGCAGGACTTTAACTTGCCCGATGAGGTGCTGCCCCCGCCGCGCCCCGGCACCACCGTCAGCCAGACATTCCCCCCGCCGCCCACCGAGGCCGAACCACCCGTGGTGGTCGATGGCCCGCTGGAAGTGCTGCGCTACACGCCCGAAGGCGAAATCGGCCTGGCCCCCTTCCTCAACGTCACCTTCAACCAGCCAATGGTGCCCCTGACCGACCTCACCAGCCTCACCGAAGCGGAAGTGCCGGTGAACCTGACGCCGGACATCCCCGGCACCTGGCAGTGGATCAGCCCGCAGACGCTGCGCTTTGAGGCGGACGCCGACGCGGTGGACCGCCTGCCGATGGCCACCGACTTTGTCGCCGAAATCCCCGCCGGGACCACCTCGGCCACCGGCAACGAACTGGCGGAAACGGTGCGCTGGACCTTCAGCACGCCGCCCGTACAGCTGGTGAACAGCTACCCCAGTTCCTACGAGCCGCAGCCGCTAGACCCAATCATTTTTGTTTCCTTTGACCAGCTCATCGACCCAGACGCAGTGCTGTCTGTCATTCGTCTCACCGCCGACGGCGATACCCAGGCCGTGCGCCTGGCCACCGAAGCCGAAATCGAGGCGGATGAGTGGGTGAGCCAGATGGCCGAATCGGCGCGCGAGGGGTATTGGCTGGCGCTGCGCCCGGCGCAGCCGCTGCCCGCCGACGCCAGCATCGACGTGACCATTGGCCCCAACATTCCTTCTGCCGAAGGACCGCGCCTGAACCCCAACGCGCAAACCTTCAACTTCTACACCTACCCGCCGCTGCGCCTGGTGCGCGATACCTGCGGCTGGTCCAATGGCGATTGCCCGCCGCTGACCCCATTCCATCTCGAATTTAACAATCCGCTGGACCCCAAGCTGTTCAGCGAAACGATGATCCGCATCGAGCCAGAGCTGCCCGGCGCCACGGTGCAGGTCAGCTACAACAGCCTCACCATCCAGGGCCTCACCCAGGGGCGCACCACCTACGAAGTGACGGTTGATGCCGGTCTCACCGACATCTTTGGCCAGACGCTGGGCGATGACGAAACGGTGCGCTTCCGCGTGGACACGGCCGTTCCCTTCGTCAGCGGTCCGCAAGAAATGCTGGTCACCGCCGATCCTTCCGCCACTACTCCGAGCCTCACCCTCTACGTGATGAATTACGATGAACTGCACGTCAAGCTCTACGCCGTCACGCCGGAAGATTGGCCCGCCTACCTGCGCTACCGGCGCGATGTTGACCAGATGAATGAAAACGATGAGATGCCCACCCCACCCGGCGAATTGGTGGTGGATGAAACGGTTCCGGTCGATTCTGTAGAGGATGTGTTGACGGAAACGGCCGTTTCCCTCACCCCAGCTCTCAACGGCACCACCGGCCACGTCATTGCCATCATTGAACCACCCCGGCTGCTGCGCGACTTTTGGGAACGGCGCTACCAGACCATCCAAACCTGGGTGCAGGTGACCCAGATTGGTGTTGATGCCTTCAACGATGGCTCACAGCTGGTGGCCTGGACCACCAACCTGGTCGATGGCGCCCCACTCAGCGGCATCAGCCTCACCACCAACAGCGGCCAGACCCAACAAACCAATGGCGACGGCCTGGCCACGTTTGAATTATCCAGCAGCGGCATTTTGTACCTGGTGGCCGCTGAGGGTGAGGATACGGCCGTCTTACCCGCCAGCACCTACTACTGGGACGATCAAGGCTGGCTGGCCCGCGAACAAATTGACGAGCTGCGCTGGTTCACCTTTGACGATCGCGCCATGTACCGCCCCGGCGAAGAGGTGCATGTCAAAGGCTGGCTGCGCCGCGTCAGCAGCGCGGGCGCGGTTACCCTGTTGGGCAGCCAGGTCAGCGACGTGTCCTACTCTGCTTATGATTCTCAGGGTAATGTGGTGGCAGATGGAACGGCCGTTGTCAATACATTCGGCGGCTTCGACTTTACCTTTACCGTGCCGGAAAACAGCAACCTGGGTTACGCTTACGTCCAGCTCCAGGCCACAGGCAGCCTGCCCGGCCTGAGCAATAACTATGCTTCCCATGAATTTCAGGTGCAGGAGTTCCGCCGCCCGGAATTTGAGGTGAGCGCCCGGCAAGAAAGCGTGGGTCCGTACGTGGTGGGTGATGCCGCCACAGTGGCCGTAACCGCCAGCTACTTTTCCGGTGGTCCGCTGCCCAATGCGGAAACCAACTGGCTGGTGACCTCCACCGCCACTTACTACTCGCCGCCCGGCTGGCCGGAATTCACCTTTGGCACCTGGGTCCCCTGGTGGTACTTTGGCGGTCCTGAAGTTGAATACATCAGTTATGACTTCCCTGGCGGCCCTGTGCAAGAAGCCGAGACGTTTAGCGGCGTAACCGATGCGGGCGGCGAGCATTTCCTGCAGATCGACTTTGAAGCGCTGGAAGGCAATCGGCCGTTTACCGTGCGCGCCGAAGCCACGGTGATGGACGTGAACCGGCAGGCGTGGTCGGCCAATACCAGCCTGCTGGTACATCCCGCCAGCCTCTACGTGGGGCTGCGCAGCGACAGTACCTTTGTGGAGCAGGGCGAGCCGCTGGAAATTGAAGCCATCGTCACCGACATTGATGGTGCGGCGGTGGCCGGTACGGCCGTTGCCATCACCGCCACCCGGCTGGAATGGAACTACGGCAGCGGCCTGGAGCCCGTCGAGACGTTGGACTGCACCGTCACCACCACCACCGAACCCGTCACCTGCACCTTTGCAACCAACGCGGGCGGTACGTATGAAATTACGGCCGTGGTCACCGACGCCCAGGGCCGCCAGAACCAGAGCCAGTTCACCCGCTGGGTCAGCGGCGGCAAGCAGCCCGTGCAGCGCAGCGTGACCCAAGAAACAGTCACCCTCATCCCCGACAAGCAGGAGTATCAGCCCGGCGACGTGGCCCAAATCCTGGTGCAGTCGCCGTTTAGCCCGGCCGAAGGGCTGCTGACGCTCAGCCGCGGCGGCATCCTCTCCACCGAGCCGTTCAGCCTGGCCGATGGCACCACCACGCTGCAAATCCCCATCACCGAAGCCCACCTGCCCAGCCTGACGGTGCAGGTGGACCTGGCCGGTTCCGCGCCGCGCACCGACGACGCGGGCGAGCCGCTGGCCGGTGTGCCGCCGCGCCCCGCCTTTGCTACCGGATCGCTCAGCCTGAGCGTGCCGCCGTACAGCCGGGAGCTAAACATCGCCATTAACCCGCAGTCCGATCGCCTGGAGCCGGGGGCAGAAACGGCCGTCTCCCTCACCGTCACCGATGCCAATGGCCAGCCCGTGCCCAACGCCGAAGTGGCCCTGGTGGTCGTCGATGAAGCGATCCTGGCCCTGACCAACTACCAGCTGGCCAATCCGCTCAACGTTTTTTACACCAACCCGTGGAGCTGGATTGATAGTCGATACGGCCGTTCCAGCATCATCCTGGTCAACCCAGAAGAGTTATCCACTCTAGAGAGTGGCACAGTGGTTGAGGTAACGCGTGTTGTGACAGATACTGCGGTCGAAGAAGCTGAAATGGTCATGGCAGAGGAACCAGCGATGGAGGCTGGGGCTGCCGATATGGACATGGCCAACGTGCCTGCGCCAATGGCAACGGCCGTTGCCCAGGGTGATGATGGCGACCAGGCCCAGGCACCCATCGACCTGCGCACCAACTTTGATCCGCTGGCCGTGTTTGCCCCCGCCAGCCAGACCGACGCTTCCGGCACGGCCCAAGTCAGCTTTACCCTGCCCGATAACCTGACCCGCTACCGCATCATGGCCGTGGCCGTGGCGGATGACAATCTGTTTGGTTCGGGCGAGAGCAACCTGACGGCGCGACTGCCGTTGATGGTACGGCCGTCTGCCCCCCGCTTCCTCAACTTTGGCGACCAGTTTGAGCTGCCCATCGTTGTGCAAAACCAGACCGATGAGCCAATGGAAGTGGACGTGGTGCTGAACGTAACCAACCTGACGCTGACGGCTGGCGCAGGCCAACGCGTGCTGGTCCCTGCCAATGACCGCGTGGAGGTGCGCTTCCCGGCCACCACCAGCAGCGCGGGCACGGCCCGCTACCAGGTGGCCGTCGTCTCCGGCGCCTACGCCGACGCCGCCAGCGGTGAACTGCCCGTCTACACCCCCGCCACCACCGAAGCGTTTGCCACCTACGGCACGCTGGACGAAGGGGCCGTGGCCCAGCCGTTTGTTATGCCCGATGGCGTCATTACCGGGTTTGGCGGCCTGGAAATCAACACTTCCTCCACGGCGCTGCAGGCGCTGACGGACGCGGTGCTTTACCTCACCAACTCCCGCTACGACTCATCAGACGAGCTCGCTTCGCGCATCCTCACCATCGCCGCTCTGCGCGATGTGCTGACGGCGTTTGAGGCCGAGAATTTGCCAGAGCCGGGTGAGATGGAAACGGCCGTTGTGCGTGACCTGGAAACGCTGCAAGGGCTGCAAAACCCCGACGGCGGCTTCCCCATTTGGGAGCGCAACCGGGAGTCGTACCCGTTCCACACGGTGCACGTGGCCCATGCCCTGGTGGTGGCCAGCCAGAAAGGGTTTGCCGTCCCGGCCGACATGCAGGCCAACGTGCAAAGCTACCTGCAAAACATCGAAAGCCACTACCCCAGCTGGTACAGCGAGCGGATTCGCTGGGCGCTAAGCGCCTATGCGCTGTACGTGCGCCACCTGGCCGGTAACAGCGACTTCGCCAAGGCGCGCGCCCTGCTGGATGAAGCGGGCATCGAGAACATGCCCATGGAAGGCCTGGCCTGGCTGTGGGAGATCCTGGCCGATGATCCCGCCTCGTCGGAAGAGGTGGCGGCAATTCGCCAGTTTATCAGCAACCGGGCGGTGGAAACGGCCGATGCAGCCAACTTCACCACTGCCTACGGCGACGACGCCTACCTGATGCTGCACTCCAACCGCCGCACTGATGGCGTCATCCTGCAAACGCTGATCAACCAGGAACCGCAAAGCGACCTGATTCCCAAGGTGGTCAACGGCCTGCTGGCCCATCGCACCCAGGGGCACTGGGGCAGCAGCCAGGACAATGTGTTCATCCTGCTGGCGCTGGACAGCTACTTCAACACCTTCGAGGCGCAAACGCCGGACTTTGTGGTCCAGCTCTGGCTGGGTAACACCTACGCCGGGGCGCAGGAGTTTGTCGGGCGCAGCACGGATCGCTACCTGACAGAAATCCCGATGAGCTACCTGGCCGCGGAAGAGGTGGGCGATGTAATTGTGAGCGTGGATGGGGACGGCCGTCTCTACTACCGCCTGGCCCTCAACTACGCCCCGTCGGACCTGACGCTCGACCCGCTGAGTCGGGGTTTTGTGGTGCAGCGCACCTACGAAGGCGTCGATGATCCCGAAGGCGTCTACCAGGACGCCGACGGCGTCTGGCATATCAAGCTGGGGGCGCGGGTGCGCGTCCGCCTGACGCTGGTGGCCGACAATCGCCGCTACCACGTTGCCCTGGTGGATCCGCTGCCCGCCGGGCTGGAGCCGATCAACCCGGCCCTGGCCGTCTCGCAAAGCGTGCCGGACGATCCAGATGGGGTTGAGCTGCCCTGGTGGTGGTGGTGGCAGTGGTACGACCACCAAAACATGCGTGATGAGCGGGTGGAGGCGTTTAGCGCCTTGCTCTGGGAAGGCGTCTACACCTACGACTACGTCGCCCGCGCCACCACCCCCGGCACCTTCGTCGCCCCGCCCACCAAGGCGGAAGAAATGTATTCGCCAGATGTATTCGGCCGCAGCGGCAGCGACGTAGTGATTGTGGAGTGACCGTCCTGCCACACAACCTTCCTTGACAATCCTTAAATTTCCCCGGAAACTTTCAGGTGAACGGCCAATCTCGGCTAAAGTTTCCGGGGAAATAAGGAGGGTGACATGCATTTTAATCTTGTTTTTGAGGGGGGTGGTGCCAAAGGGGCCGTTTTTGTTGGGGCGATGCGGGAATTTGAAAGGCAGGGGCACACGTACGGCCGTCTCCTAGGCACATCTGCCGGCGCCATCACGGCAACTCTCTTGGCGGCCGGTTTCTCGGCGCATGAAATATTAGCCCAGGTCAACGAAAAGCTGCCCGACGGCTCACCCCGTTTTTCTACTTTCATGGATGTGGCCGACTCGATTTCTGACACTGATTGGGAAAACAGCGTTCTCTTCAAACTGTTCAAACAAGTTGATTGGCCGCTGGTGCCAGAATCAATAGAAGGTCGCATGGATAACTTTGTTATCGGACAGCTAACGCAGATGAAAGTCTATCGTCTGCTCTTCACCTTTCTAGAATTGGGTGGTTTGTATGCTGGTCAGGCATTTTTGGAATGGCTGCGGGAGAAGTTGGATTTAGACGGCCGTAACCTGCGGCAGGCTACCCTGGCAGAATTTTACGAACATACAGGCACAGACCTCAACATGGTTGCCTCTAACATCACGCACGGCGGCATCCTGGTTTTGAACCATCGCACCGCGCCAGACTGCCCCGTAGCCTGGGCTGTGCGCATGTCTATGAGCATTCCCTTCATCTGGCAAGAAGTGCGCTGGCAGCAAGCCTGGGGAACGTATCATGGCCGCGACATTACGGGGCATGCCATCGTAGACGGCGGCCTGAACTCAAACTTTCCGATCCGATTGTTGATCTCGCGCAGCCCCGACGTGATTGCGGTGATGGGGCCGCACGATGGCACCTTTGCCCTGGGCCTGCTGATTGATGAAACGAAACCGGTGACCGATAGTGGGTTCGGCACGGCAAGCATGGACCCTGAGCGAGCCTGGGAAATGAAGAATCTGCCCATCGTGCGCCGTGTCTCCAGTCTGGTTAATACCATGACCAACGGCTACGATAAAATCATTATCGACGCTTACAAGGATGGCGTTTGTCGTTTGCCTGCTCAAGGGTACGAAACAACTGATTTTGACATGAGCGATGCGCGCATCGCCGCCCTGGTTACGGCCGGTGAGCAGGCGATGCGTGACTTTTTCCTTACCTTCAAACTGTAAATCGTAAATCCCTGCCTTCACCGCTATAATTCCACCCCATGTTGAACCTCATTTTTTTTGTGATTGGCCTGATAGCGGCCGTTTTCATCAACATGTTGGCCGATTATTTGCCGTCGTCGCACACGCCGCTGCGGCCGCAGTGGCACACCTGGGGCTGGTCGAAGCGCAAACGGCCGTTACTCGTCTTCCTCTTCACGCCGCTGGTGTTGGGCAGCCTGCCCTTCTTTTTGGACCGCGTGGTGGATACGGCCGTTAACAGCTTCCACATCGTCGTCCTCATCCTCATCATCGTGACTGACCTGGAGCACCGGCTGATTTTTGACGCGGTGGTTTTGCCAGCAACGGCCGTTGCCCTGCTCACCAGCCTGTTGGTTACTCCGGAAGAAAACTCCATCCGCCTGGCCGTGGTTGGCGCGGTGGCCGGTTACGCCATCTTCTTTTTGCTCTACTGGGTGGCCCAGCTCATCTACGGCCCCGGTCGTGGCGCACTGGGCGCAGGCGACGTGAAGCTGGCCATGCTCATGGGGGCGATGTTGGGCTTTCACCGCATCTTTTTTGCCCTGATCCTGGGCGTTTTCCTGGGCGGCTTCTTTTCCCTGGTGCTGCTGCTCAGCCGCCGGGTTACCCGCGATACGGCGCTGCCGTACGGCCAATACCTGGCCCTGGGCGGCATCGTCATGCTCATCTGGGGCGCGCAGTACGTCCAGCAATTTTTGGATTAACCGCAAAGTGCGCCAAGAGCGCCAAGATTGTTATTTTCCTTTGCGCTCTCTGCGTTCTTTGCGGTAAAAAGAAAAACTATGGAAGTAAAAATCATCGAAAAACTAAAGGAAGCAGGCATTGTGGTGGCGCTGCCGGGCGATTTGCCCCTGGGCACCATCCTGCCCATTGCCGATGCCCTGCTGGCCTCGCCGATTTTGGCGGTGGATGTGGCCTTTGGCGGCAACGAGCTGCCCCAGCTGCTGCACGATTTGCGCCAGCGAGCCGGGGACAAGCTGCTGATTGGCGTGAGCGGGGTGGAAACGGCCGTTCAGCTCCACTCTCTCCAACAATGCCCCATCGACTACATCTCCTCCTCGCGGCTGGACGACGTACTGCTGGCAGGCTGCCGCGAGCGCGGGCTGGCCTACCTGCCCGGTGTCATCAGCGTCTGGGCGGCCCAGGCGGCGCAGCAGAAAGGCTGCCCCAGCATTCGCCTGCGTACCGGCGGCCCGGCCGGGGCCGATTACGTCCGTGCCCTGTGCGAGGTGCAGCACGAATTAGGCATCATCGTGGAAGCGGAGCTGCACCCGGCTGACGTGACCAGCTACCGGCAGGCAGGTGCGGCCGCCCTGGTGGTTGGCGCGCCGCTTTTCAGCGGCCCCACGCAAACCATGGCCGATCTCATCACCCAGGCACGCCGTTTTACCCAGGCGTGGCAAAACAGCCCTGTCAGCGGGCAAGACAAACGGTCTTTGAACGGCCGTCACTAAAAAATCGCCACAGAGCCCACAGAGAGCACAGAGTTTTATCTCTTTTTTCTCTGTGCCCTCTGTGGCCAAAAATCTTATGACTCAATTTACAATACGGCCGTTAACCAGCCACGACGATTACCAGCTAACCCGGCAGATTCACATGGCCGCCTGGGGCGTGGACGCCGCCGAGACGCTGCCACCGCTGTCGATGCACGCTTTTCAGCACAACGGCGGTATCCTGCTGGGCGCGTACGACGGCGACCAACTGGTGGGCTACATCCTGAGTACGCTGGGCACGGTGGAAACGCCGGGCCGCATCGACCAGATAGCCGCGGCGCGGCTGAAGCTGTTTTCCGTCATCATGGGCATTTTGCCCGCTTACCAGGGGCAGGGCATCGGCACCCAGCTTAAGCTGGCTCAGCGCGAGGCGGCCCTGCGCCTGGGCATCCGCATGATTACCTGGACCTACGATCCGCTGGAGAGCCGCAACGGCCGTCTCAACATCGGCAAGCTGGGGGCCATTTGTAATCGGTACTACCGCGACTTCCACGGCCCCATGGCCGGGCGCAACGCTGGGCTGGCCAGCGACCGCTTCGAGGTGGAGTGGTGGGTCACCAGCAATCGGGTAGAAGGACGGGTGGCGCAGCAGAGACGGCCGTTAAGCCTCGATGCCATGCTGGGCGCCGGGGCGGTAGTGGTCAACGAAGCCACTTTCGACGACGGTCTGCTCATACCACCGCTGGATTTTGCGCGTAGTGACAATAATCTGCTGCTGGTTGAGATCCCGTCGGATATTCAAGGGCTCAAAGCGGCTGATCTGGCCCTGGCCCGGCAGTGGCGGCAGCACACCCGGCAGCTGTTTGAGTATTATTTTGCGGCCAACTTTGCCGTCACCGATTTTGTGTTTCAGCCGGGCGGGGACGGCCGTTCGCGCAGCTTTTACCTGCTTACCCACAACGATTCCTAAAGAATGAAGCGTGAAACGTGAAACGTGAAGAAGGACAAATCACGTTTCACGTTTCACGCCCGATCGCAAAAATATGAAACTCGAACACATCGACCTCTACTACATTTCCATGCCCCTGGTGACGCCGTTTGGCACCAGCTTTGGCGTGCAGCAGCAGCGTGATGCTCTCATTTTGGCCCTGCGCAGCGAGGGATTGACCGGGTGGGGCGAGTGTGTGGCTACCAATGATCCGGGGTACAGCTATGAAACGGCCGTTACCGCCTGGCACATTCTTTCCGACTTTCTTATTCCCACGGTGCTGGGCAAGGAGCTGGACGAACCGGAGCAGCTGCCGGGCTGGTTGAGCAAGGTGCGCGGCCATCCGTTGGCCAAGGCGGCGCTGGATCAGGCCGCCTGGGACCTCACCGCCCAGCGCGATGGCCTGTCGTTGGCCCAGAAGCTGGCCCAGCCGTACCCGGAAGGGCCGCGCGAGCGGGTGAAGGTGGGCGTGAGCATCGGCACGCAGCCCAGCATTGCCCAGACGATGAACGTGATTGCCAGACATTTGGATGAGGGATACGGCCGTATCAAGCTCAAAATTAAGCCGGGTTGGGATGTGAAATTGGCCTGGCAGGCGCGCCACGAATTCCCCGACGTGCCCATCATGCTCGACGCCAACTCTGCCTACACCCTGGACGACGCCGTCATCTTCCAGGCGATGGACGATTTGAACCTGCTCATGATTGAGCAGCCGCTGGGCTACGAAGACATTTACGACCACAGCAAATTACGGCCGCAAATCAAAAGCCCGCTCTGCCTGGACGAGAGCATTCACTCGGTGGATCATGCCCGCCTGGCCGTGGCCCTGCAAGCGTGCGACATCATCAACGTCAAGCCAACGCGGGTCAGCGGCTGGACGGAGGCGCGCAAAATTCACGATTTGGGTGTGGCCTACGGCCTGGGCCTGTGGGTGGGCGGCATGCTGGAGACCGGGGTAGGGCGGGCGGCACAGCTAGCCCTGGCTGCGCTGCCCGGCTTCACCCTGCCCGGCGACATCTCCGCCACCTCCCGCTACTACGAACACGACATCGCCACGCCCTTCTTCCTCAACGCCGAGGACAGTACCATTACCGTGCCCACCGGGCCGGGCCTAGGCATCGAGGTCGATGCGGCGCGGCTGCAAGCAGTCACCCTGCGCCAGGAAAGTTTTACCAACTAGCTTATTTCCCCGGAAACTCCAAGTTTCCGGGGAAATGTCTGAGGGAATTATGTTTGAAGACAAAACCATTTCATTTATCGGCAGCGGTGTCATGGGCGAGGCGATGATTCGCGGCCTGCTGGGGCAGAAAAACGTGCTGCCCACCCAGATCCTGGCCGCCGATCCGTGGGGCCAGCGGCGCGAAGAGCTGGCGGATCGCTACGGCATCAACGTCACCGACGACAACCGCGAAGCAGCCGAAAAAGGGCAAATTATTGTCCTGTCGATCAAGCCGCAGACGCTGCCTTATGTGCTGCCGGAGATTCGCGGCCATCTGCGCCGCCAGGATTTGCTGCTGTCGATTTTGGCCGGTGTGCCCATCAAGAAGCTGGCCGACGGCACGGCGCATGCGGCCGTTGTGCGATCCATGCCCAACACCCCGGCGCAAATTGGCCAGGGCATCACCGTCTGGACCAGCACGCCGGAGGTGACCGAGGTGCAAAAGCAGCAGGCGCAGGCCATTCTGGCCTCGCTGGGCCAGGAAATCTACGTCGATGAAGAAGATTACCTGGACATGGCCACCGCGCTCAGCGGGTCCGGGCCGGGGTACGTCTTTATGATGATGGAGGCGCTGATCGACGCCGGGGTGCACCTGGGTTTTTCGCGGCGCATTGCCGAGCAGCTGGTGTTCCAGACGATGCTGGGCTCGGTGGAGTACGCCATGCAGTCGGGCAAACACGTGGCCGAACTGCGTAACCAGGTCACCTCGCCCGGCGGCACCACAGCCGCGGCGCTGTACCACATGGAAAAAGGCGGCCTGCGCACCGTTATCTCGCGTGGCATCTGGGCCGCTTACGAACGCTCCGTCTCCCTGGGCAAGGGCAAGGCGGAGGATGACCCGGAAAGTTGACCGTAATCGGTGGTCGGTTATCGGTGGTCGGTTATCGGTTCACCGTTCACCGATTACCGTTCACCGATTATCCCGCATGTCTCCCACAATTCTGCTGCAACACGGCCGTTCCTTCCGCAAGTTCCAAAAACCGGTGCGGGTGGTAACGGCCGTTTCCCTCCAAGAAGTTTTGCCAGCGCTGGTTGAAGTGGAAACGGCCGTGCACGCCGAAAATCTTTATGCCGCTGGATTTATTGCCTATGAAGCGGCCGCTGCCTTTGATTTGGCCGTGCATGAGCCGCTGGAGGGGCTGCCGCTGGTGTGGTTTGGCTTGTTTGATGGATTTGAGGAGATTGGAGATTGGAGATTGGAGATTGAGCAATCTCTAATCACTAATCTCCAATCTCCAACTGTAGGCGATTGGCAGCCAGCGATTGGCCGCGCTGAGTATGATGCGGCCATTGCGCAAATTAAGGCGCGCATTGCTGCCGGGGACACCTACCAGGTGAACTACACCTTTCCCCAGCACGCCAGTTTTGCCGGGGAGCCGCTGGCTTATTTTGCTGAGCTGGTGGCGGCGCAGCAGGCCAATTATGTAGCGTACCTGGACATCGGCCGGTTTGCCATTTGCTCGGCCTCGCCGGAGCTGTTTTTTGCGCGGGATGGCACCCGCCTGCGCTCGAAGCCGATGAAGGGAACGGCCGTGCGCGGCCTCACCCTGGCGCAAGACAAAGCCAACATGGCCTGGCTGGCCCAGTCGGAGAAAAACCGCGCCGAAAACGTAATGATTGTGGACATGATCCGCAACGACATGGGGCGGGTGGCCGACGTGGGCAGTGTGCAGGTGCCGAAGCTGTTTGAGGTGGAGCGTTACCCCACGCTGCTGCAAATGACCTCCACCGTGGAGGCCCAAACCCGCGCCGCGCTGAGCCAGATTGTAGCCAACATGTTCCCCTGCGCCTCCATCACCGGTGCGCCCAAGGTGCGCACCATGCAGCTCATCAAGGAGTTGGAGCCGCAGCCGCGCGGTGTCTACACCGGCTCGATTGGCTTCCTGGCCCCAGATGGGCAGGCGCAGTTTAACGTGGCCATCCGCACCGTGCTGATTGATCGCAAACGCGGGCAGGCGACCTACGGCGTGGGCAGCGGCATCGTCTGGGATTCGGTGGCGGCGGAGGAGTACGAGGAGTGCCGGGTGAAATCCAGGGTGCTGACGGAGAAACGGCAGTCATTCCAACTGATCGAAACGATGTTGTGGCAGCCCGACGGTGGCCTCTTTTTGCTGGACGAGCACCTGGCCCGGCTGCGCAGTTCGGCTGAATATTTTGGGATTGAGTGGGTGGAAACGGCTGTACTCGCCGAACTTGAATCACTGTGCCAGACCCTCACCGAGCCAGTCAAAGTGCGATTACTGCTGGGGCAGGACGGCCGTTTTACGCTGCAAGCCGTGCCGCTGAGCGTCGGCGCCCGGCCTGATCCGGTGCGCGTGGGGCTGGCGCAAACGCCGGTCGATTCGCAAACCGTCTGGCTGTACCATAAAACCACCCGCCGCGACCTGTACGACGCGGCTCGTGCCTCCCGCCCCGACTGCGATGACGTGCTCCTGCACAACGAGCGCGGCGAGCTGACCGAGGCCAGCAGCTCCAACATCGCCCTGCTGCTGGACGGCGAGCTGGTGACACCGCCGATTGAATCTGGCCTGCTAGGCGGCACGTTTCGCAGCTATCTGCTCAAAACCCCCCAGGGTTTTCAAAATCCGGGTGGTTTGTCCCTGCGCGAAAAGGTCTTGCACCTTGCTGATTTAGAGCGGTGCGAGGGGATTTTTTTGCTGAATTCGGTTAGGGGGTGGGGAACGGCCGTTTATGTGCCGAATCTATGAAAAAAAATATAACCTGTGTACCTCTCAACAACCTGTACAATAAAGGCTTTGGCACATAACACAAGGAGAAGAAAAATGACTTTAGTTGAATTGATTGTCTTGCTGGTTGTGGCTGCCATTGTTGGTTTTATTGGCCAATCGTTGGGCGGGTATAAACGAGACAGCATTTTGCTGGCAATTGTGTTGGGTTTTATTGGTGCCTTTCTGGGCACCTGGCTGGTACGCACATTTAACTTGCCAGTCATTCTGCAGATAACGGTGGCAGGAGTCGATTTCCCGCTGGTTTGGGCCATTATTGGTGCCGCATTGTTAGTTGGGCTGATGGGGGTAACAAACAGTCGGCGTGGCTATCGCTGGGGCGTCACGCCGCCTTCGCGGGCGGTATTGGTCGTGTCGATTGTCCTGGCAGTGCTGGCTGTTCTGGTCTGGCTCGGCGTTTTAGCCGCCACTTTTTCTGCCTGGGCTTTGTTGGTAACCGCTTATATTGTGCTGCTGCTAGGCAACCTGGTGCACGGTTTATAACGAGGATTTGCTCCTCCCTGCGCACAAAAGTCCGCACGATAACTGATTTGAAGCGGTGTGAGGAGATTGCTGAATGCGGTCAGGGAATGGCGAACGGCCGTTTACTACGTGCCGCATCCGTAAGCAAAATGTAGCCAGCTACTATAGTGTTCATGACGCTCAAAATGAGAAAGGCAGATCGCTTCCAGTTTGGCGTGGGAATGCGGCTTAACTCGCCTGTTGAACGGTCAAGCTGGTATAGATTTGAAGTCAAGTCAAAATCCCCTAAATTTTCTACGTTTGCGGCAATGGAAACAACGGCCGTATTTTGGTCTGTGGAGAGTGCCAGTAATTCTCCATGACTGTTGTAGGTCAAAGCTTTTCTGATGTCTCCAGGGAGTTCTTGCAGTCTGCTGATGGACAATTCTTCATATTGTTCGGGGGGAATGAGACGGTAATCCATCTGAGCGTACTCATAAACGCCATACCGGCTGGTGTGTCCATCTGTCGCCGTAAACAGTAGGAAATCATCTGAAACGAACTCGACCTCCTCGATGGCGAAGTTACTGCTGGGAGCAAACAGGAGGTTGGACAGTGAGGTTGTTGTATTTGCCACTTGATCGTGGAGAAGTACTGTTTCATATCCTTGGAGCCAGGCTTGAAACCAAAGGAAACGGCCGTCCTGCGAAAATTTCATATCGTTGGTTCGGTCAAGTCCTATGCCCTCAGGGAGAGGCACCTCTTTTGTGGTTTGCGTGCTGATGTCGTAGAGGTGGAGCGCTGCCGTTGGCCAGGCATCGCGAGTTTTGTTGTAGGTAACGGCAAAGAAGGCGATGAATTTTCCGTTCTCTGAGATTTTGGGATTTTCAAGGCTCACGAAAGGATGCCACAGCCCCGTGGAAACCTGCCTGGTTTCAGCTGCGTCTCGATTATAGAGAAATAGACCTTTGCTGCTGCCACTATTGCCATACCTTAGTGAATTAGCCGTAGAAGTGTAAGCCACAAGTTGCCCATCGCCCGATATGGAAGCATCGTAAGTTGGATACACGTAGCCTTTTCTGCCAATGCTTGGCACCAGAATGCCAACATGCGTGTGATCATAGGGCAAATAAAGAGAAACAATGGGGAAGAAGAGAAATGCGCCTATAACGGCCGTTGCCAGCAAAAGAATCCCTAACAAAAATCCAGACTTGCGATGAAACATTAAGTCGTACATACGATCCTCCCGGTTGGCTTCCTCACCAAGCATAAAGAGAGAAAACCGCAAGCTCAAGCACTCAAGTGTGACCGAAGGAATGATTTTGCACAGGCGGTGAGGTAGGGAACGGCCGTATTCCTTCAACCTTGCAGACCCGCCAGGATAAACGGCCGTTTCTTCCCCAAATACGCAATATCCGCCTGGTACAGCAGGTGGTGACCATCAGCCAGGTTGGCGATAAACGCTTCGTTGCCCTTTTGTGCTTCCGCCTGCATGTGGTTGACCAACGTTTGCAGCCGCAAAATCATCATCTCTACCAGGGCATGCCGCTGTGCAACGGGAAAGCCATACGCCTCGCAAAAGAGGCGCGCCCGGCCGATTTGTGTCTCCAGATCGCCCCGGCCATCCGGGTTTTGCGGATGGGTGAACGGCGCCCAGCGGTAGAGCGCGTAGGCGATGTCCCAAATTCTGGGGCCGGGATGGGCCGTGTCAAAGTCGATGATGCCCACTGCCCGACGGCCGTTCAGAACCACGTTGTACGGCGCAAAATCACCGTGGCAGATGACCTCGACGGGCGTTTGGGTAGGCAGCTGCCAGGTGTGGCTCTCTAGATTTTGGGCGAGAAAAGAGCGCGTTGCCTCGTGGTAAACACGCAGCAGGTGGGCTGCCGAAACCAGGGCTTCCTGGCTGGCGGCCGCTGCGCTCAGCGGGTAGTTGCACACTTCCCCGGACAGAAAGGTGACCATTTCATTGCCTGCGTCATCAAAGCCGAGCGGTTCGGGAACGGCCGTAAACCCCACCACCCGCACGTGCCGCAGCAAAGCATGAACTGATGGGGTCCACGGACCTGCTGGCCGGTGCACCACCGCACCCTTGCGGACAATCTGATTTTCCCGCCCACCTTGTAGATATTCCATGAGATTTTGGCGAGAGGGCTACTTGTTATAGGGAGCAACAGTATTCAAATTGGGGATTGCTGCATAATGTTTGCGGTTGAAGGTATACAGCGGGAGGTTAAGAGCAACGGCCGTTTGGCCAATCAAGGCGTCTAGCATGCCAATCCCCTGGCTCAAATGGCTGCTAGCAAAAATTTCAAGCGCTGTTTCGCACGTTTCTGGCAGGGGCCAGACCGTGTCAAATCCAGTTAAAACCTGTTCTACCTGAGCCTGATCTATTTTGTTGCGACAGCCTTGCAAAAGCTCCATAACCACAAACCCAGGCAGAATAATTTCTTCTTCGCCCAACGAATCGAGCCAGGCGACAGCTGGCTGATGCCGACGCAGTAAGTCGATCATGACATCACTGTCCAGAACTATCATCTACAATCCCATCCACGTCGTATCGTTGTTGGGCTTTTTCACGCAGCTGTCGGGCATAGGCGGCGCTGTCGCTAATATCCTCTCGATCTTCCCAGAGACCAATGAGACCAGATTCCAGCAGCTGCTTGGCCGTCAGGCGGGGTCTGCTAGACTGTTCGGGTGTGCTGATGAACAGCAAGACCTCAACCTGTTGTCCGGCCTCGACAGGCAAATTGCGAATGGTTAATTCACCCTTCTTTTGAATTGTTTGCTGCCTGCGAATCGCTTCCATCGTTTTCACCTCACCACGGTCAGATCCAGCCAGATAGGAAAATTATAACAGGGAAGATCGAGAGGGTAAACGGGCTTACGAGCCGCTCCGGGCTTTTACAATTTCGGCCATGATGGAGAGGGCGATTTCCTCCGGGGTCTGTGCGCCAATGTCCAGGCCGATGGGGCCGTGAATCCGGCCAATCTCTTCATCGCTAAAGCCGTAACCGCGCAGCCGCTCGATGCGCTTGTTGTGGGTTTTGTTGCTGCCCAAAGCGCCAATGTAAAACGGCTCAGCCTTTAAGAGGATTTTTAAGGCCGGATCGTCAATTTTGGGATCGTGGGTGAGCAGGGCCACGGCCGTTTCCGGTGTCACCTCCACTTCGGCAAACGCTTTGTCTGGCCACGCCTGGATGAGCTGATCGACGTGCGGGAAGCGCTCGTCGCTGCCAAAGGCGCGGCGCGGGTCGATCACCAGGGTGCGGTAGCCCAGCGTCTTGGCGTAGCTGGTGAGGGCAATGGCGATGTGTACGCCGCCAACTATGATCAGCGTTGGCGCGGGGCGCACGGTGTCGATGAATACCTCCACTTCGTCGTTGAGCTGGACGCGCTGGGGATGAACCGCTTTGGCTTCGGCGGCAATTGCCTGGGCATCCAGCGCCGCATCGCCCAACGAACCCAATCGCTCTCCGGCCCGGCTGACGGCCAGCTTGCGCCCCAGCCGTTCCTCTGGTCCGCGAATGACGGTGATGGCTGCACCTGCTGCGTCGTTTTCTATAAGATTGTGCATGAAGTGGTAAACGGCCGTGTCCAACGGCTCCACAAACACCTCAATTGTGCCACCACAGGCCAGGCCCACGTCCCAGGCGGTCTCGTCGGCCACGCCAAAGTGCAGCAGCTTGGGTTGGTTGGCTTGTAGAGCGGCCGTGCCTTCCTCGTAGACTGCCCCTTCCACGCAGCCCCCGCTCACCGAACCGCTCATACGGCCGTCCGGCGTCAGGGCCATCTTGGCCCCTACCTTGCGCGGGGCGGAGCCCCAGGTTTGTACCACCGTGGCCAGCGCCACCGGCTGGTTGTCTTCATGCCACCGGTTGATATCGTCGATTACTTCTTTCATTTTTGACCTCGGTTCCTAGGGCTGAAGCCCCAGGCTAAATAGCTGAAGCCCCAGGCTAAATAGCTGAAGCCCCAGGCTAAATAGCTGAAGCCCCAGGCTAAATAGCTGAAGCCCCAGGCTAAATAGCTGAAGCCCCAGGCTAAATAGCTGAAGCCCCAGGCTAAATAGCTGAAGCCCCAGGCTAAATAGCTTTGCCCCAGGCTAAATAGCTTTGCCCCAGGCTAAATAGCTGTTGCCCCAGGCTAAATAGCTGTTGCCCCAGGCTAAATAGCTGTTGCCTTGTTAGCACCTCCGTGCATTTTCCCTCATAGCCTGGGGATTTATCGCGGTGCAGATTAATGGCCCGGCGGCCGCTGTCATTTTCCCTCATAGCCTGGGGATTTATCCCCGGGTTTTCGATTGCTAACGATGTTCTTCCACTCCGACCTGCTGGCACATAGCCAGGACCGGGCAGGTGGAGCAGCGCGGGCGGCTGGCGGTGCAGATGTGTTTGCCAAAAGGCACCAGCAGCCGGTTGATTTCGATCCAGTATTTTTCGGGCAGTTTGGCTTGCAGGGCTTCCATCGTTTTTTCCGGCGTCTTTGCTGCCACGTAACCCCAACGGTTGGTAACACGGTGCACGTGAATGTCCACGCTGATCACTTTTTGGTCGCAGGCGATGCCCAGGGCCAGGTTGGCACACTTGGGCCCCACGCCGCTGAACGAGAGCAGCAGCTCGCGGTCACAGGGCAGCTCACCGTCATACTCAGTGGCCACCTGCCGGGCAATGGCGATGATTTGCTCGGCTTTGCGGTCGGCGAAGCTGCTGCGCTGGATGAGTTTGGTCAGCTCGGCTACGTCCATAGCGGCGATTTCCTGCGGCGTGCGGGCGCGCGCAAACAGGTTGAGCGACACGGGCAGGGAGACCTCGTCGTAGGTGCGGATAGAGAGGATGCAGCCGACGAGCTGCTCAAACGGGCTGTTGTGCCCCTTTTCGGCGAGTTCAAACATGGCAGCTTTGGGAAACGGCCGTACCGCCTCCGCCACCCGTTCCATCACTACATCAATGTCAAACGGTACTTTTTCCATAATTTTTTTTGGACGCGGATGAACGCGGACGACGCGGATAAAAAAATCCGCGCTCGTCCGCGTTCATCCGCGTCCCATTCCCCTATCTATCCTTGATGAAGGCGGCCCCGGATAAGTTAAGCTGCTGGCGGCGGGACGGCCGTTTTTCGGCCGTCAGGTTCTGCAAATGTGTCGCCAGGTCTTCCAGGCTGGCCAGGTTGTGCACCGGCAAGAAGTCGTCGATGTAGGGCAGGGCGGCCTGCATGCCGCGCGTTAGTGGTTCGTACTCTGCCGAGCCCAGCAGCGGGTTGAGCCAGACCAGCCGGTGGCAGCTGCGCTGCAAACGGCCGATTTCCTTCTTCAATAGTACCGGATCACCACGATCCCAGCCATCGCTGATGAGCAGCACCACCGCGCCGCGCCCCAAGACGCGCCGCCCCCACTCAAAATTGAACGTCTTCAGCGATTCGCCCATGCGCGTGCCGCCGGACCAATCCGTCACCTCATGGGAGACTTCAGTCAAGGCGCGATCGATCTCCTTGCCCCGCAGCTGCCGCGTGATGCGCGTGAGGTGCGTGCCGAAGACAAACGCCTCTACCTCCTGCTCCAGCCCCTTCGCCAGGCTGTAAATGAAGTGCAGCAGCAGCCGGGCGTAGCGCTCCATCGAGCCGCTGATGTCCGCAATGACGACGAGTGGACGGGGTTTGTATTTAAACTGGCGGCTGGGCCACTCGATAAGCTCGCCGCCGTAGCGCAAATTGCGCCGCAGGCTGCGCCGCAAATCCAGCCGCCGACCGCGTCCGGGCCGCTGCCGCCGGGTGCGGCGCAGCCCCAATTCCCACACCATCTGGGCCATAAAATGCTTCACCGCCTGCATCTCTTCCGGGGTCAGGTCGCCAAAATCTTTGTGGCGCAGCACCTCGCGCGTGCTGTAGGTGCGCGTTACCTCGATAACCTCCTGCACTTCGTCGTCCTCGCCCTCGTCACCGTCGCTGACTTGCTCTGGCGCTTCCAGCGGTGGGGCGGTGACGATGGGTTTTTTCTCCGGCGTGTCAGGATGAAACTTGAAGAGATCGTCGAAAAGGGTTCTATCGCGCGGGGCGCGCCAGAACAGCTCAAACGCCTGCTCAAATAGGGGCAAATCATCCCGGTCGTGCACCAGCAGGCTGCGGGCGGTGTAAAAAAAGTCCGCCTTGCGCGCCAGGTTGACGTGTTCCAATGCCTGCACCAGGTCGATCATCCGGCCTGGATTCACGTCCATGCCCAGGGCGCGCAGCAAACGGCCGAATAAAATCAGGTTGTGCAGGAGGTAGTTGTTAGACATGAGATTTAGACCCTCACCCCAGCCCTCTCCCTAGGAGGGAGAGGGAGCCGGATTCCCTCCCCCTGCCAGGGGGAGGGCCAGGGTGGGGGTAAATTACGCATTCGCCCTCACTCGATCCAAAATCAGCCTTGTCGTCTCGCCGTTGACCTTCTCGATATCATCCTGGTATTTCAGGATGACGCCGATGGTGTTTTCCACGATTTCCACGCTGAGGGCCTGGGCGTCCAGGGCCACCAGGGCGGCGGTCCAGTCTAGCGTCTCGGCCACGCCGGGGATTTTGTAGAGGTCCTGCTGACGCAGCTCCTGGATAAAATAGGTCACCTGCTCGGCCAGCTGTGCGGCGGCGTGGGGCAGCCTGGCCCGCACGATGTTGTACTCTTTTTCAAAGCTGGGATAGTCGATCCAGTAGTAGAGGCAGCGCCGTTTAAGCGCATCGTGCACCTCGCGGGTGCGGTTGGAGGTGAGCACCACGACGGGCGGTTGGGCCGCCTTGATGGTGCCGATTTCCGGGATGGTGATCTGAAAGTCGGAGAGGATTTCCAGCAGGAACGCTTCAAACTCTTCGTCGCTGCGGTCGATTTCGTCGATGAGGAGGACGGGGCGCTGGGTTTTACTGCGCTCGATGGCCTGGAGAAGCGGCCGTTCCAGCAAATACTCCTTGCCAAACAGCTCTGCCTCGCTGGCGCGCTCGCCGCGTGACTCCAGCAGGCGGATGTGCAGCATCTGGCGTGTGTAGTTCCACTCGTAAACTGCCTGGTTGACGTCCAGCCCTTCGTAACATTGCAGGCGAATCAGCTCGGTGCCCAGCAGTTCGGCCATCACTTTGGCAATTTCCGTCTTGCCCACGCCGGGTTCACCTTCGAGGAAAAGCGGCCGTTGCAGTTTCAGCGCCAGGTAAGCGGCCGTTGCCAGCCCACGGTCGGCCACGTAGTGCCGCCCGCGCAGCGCTTCTTGTAATTGGTCGATGGAATCAATCTGCATGGGGTCTCCTTGCCCTGGGTTGATGATGTGCCTATTTTAGCAAGAAAACGGCCGTTGCCCCATTACCGCTTTTGCTCAATGAGCGTGATGGCTGCCTGGAGCTGTGTATCGATTCCCTGGCGCAAATCTGCCAGCGTCTGCGAAACGGGCACCGTCGGCTGCACGCCAACTCCATGGTGCTGTGAGCCATCATGGTTGAGCACCAACATGCCGGTCCAAAAAACCGCGTGGCCGGAAGGCAGTTCAATCCGGTTGATGTTGCCGTTGGTGCCTGCCGTTGGCTCGCCCACAATTTCGCCAATCTGATAATGAGCCACCACAGCCATGAGTGTCTCTGCATAGCTGATGGCCTGGCCATTGGTTAGAAAAACGATGTTTTCGCTGAGGGGGGCTTCTAGTCGGGGCTCCATTGTCCAGGCGCGGTTGTCATAGGTGACGTTTTCCCGGTTGGGCCAGGTGGTTTGCGGGATAAGAAACTGAGCAGTTGACACGGTGTCGCTGATAACCAGCTCCATAAATCCCGGCTCAACGGTTGGGTAGCCGCGCAGGTCAAAAATGAGCCCGTTGGCTCCTTCAAATTGAGCCAGTTCCATTTCGATAGTGCTTTCAACCGCTGTCGGCAGGTTGATGTAATAAACTCCCGGAGCCACCTCACTGTAGTTGGCGGGGCGCTCATTAGGCGGGATAAGATTGAGGAGCGTATCGCGCTCAAGCATGAGCGTTTCCTCAGTACCGTCTGCGTGTTGGACCGTCAGGGTGGCGCTGGAATAGCGTTGGCCAGCTAACACTCTTTGCAGGGCAAGATGCCGCTTAAATTGGGCCGTTGCGCCGGAGATGAGGTTCATCTCTTCTTGCAGGCGGTCAACGGCCGTTTCTGCGCCAATCTTCAGCACAATATCTCCCACCTCCACGAGGTTCCGCGCCCCGGCAAACGTCCCGGTCACCACAACCTGCTCTTCCACCCAACCCAGCGAGATGAACGGACTGTAAATGGCGGGGTTGCTCTCCGTTAAGTCGGTGATACGGCCGTGACCATCATCTAAATCTGCCACCAACTGCTGTAACGCGATTTCCCACTCAGCTTCCGTTGTCGTGTTTAGAATGGCTGCCAGCGCCTGGCCGAGCGACGCGTTCCAATCGGCATCGATGACGTCAAAATAGGGATAGAAGTGTTGGGTGATGGCCCAAAACATGATCACGCTGGCAAGATACTCGGTCTGCTGCGCGTGGGAGGTCGCCTGGTTTAAGGAAGCATCAGTGGAAATGGCGGGCTGGGTTTTGCCACCTTGCACATAGACGGCGAGCGGCACAACGGCCGTTAACCCACCGCCCAAGGGTTGCAGATACGGCCGCGCCGGATCGTGAAAGCTGTCAGATGGATTGCCAGCCATCGTTCTGACCCGCTTGCTGGTGTAAAGGGGATACAAGTTGTCCGCGTCAACGCCGTAATGTTCCCACATGATGAGCTGTTCAGGTGCGGTGTCTGGTTGAAAAACGGCCGTCTCGTCCGGCTCGCCGCTGATTACCAGCACCGTGGGGGCGAGGGGAGCAAAATAGTCGTTCAGACGTCGGGCCAGTTCATCCGGTGTGGTTGAGTCACGCACCGCTTCGATGCCGCGCATGACCACCTGGTCCCAGTTGCGTACAGCATCGACCTGGTCGCTGGCATGGAAGTAACGCACCACGCCGTACAGTCGGGCAAAAGCCACCAGATTGGCCAGCTCCTGTTCGGACGTGAGCGGCGGGCTGGTGGGGGCGGCCGTCGGCCTCGGTGGCAAGGTGGCTGGCAGTTCCGTGGGTTGAGGTCTATCGGTGGCTGGAAGAGAAGGAGTTGGGGAAACGGCCGCTGCTGTGGGCCTCACCGGTTCTTCTGAGCGGCAGCCAGACAAAAGCAGGCATAAGCTCGTTAAGAGCAGACAAAATAAATATTTCAAAAACACAAGCACTTTTCCTTTTCTGGTGACTGGCTATCGATCAGCCGTTACCAGGCGCTGTTTACTGTGCCGTCAGACCTCCGTCCACCGTCAGTGTGGCGCCGGTGGTGAAGGATGACGCGTCCGAGGCCAGCCAGAGAACGGCCTGGGCCACCTCGTGGGGATCGCCCAGGCGGCGGCTGGGGTTGTTCATGATGGCTCCTTGCTCCAGCTTGGGCAGCTGGGCGATGGCCCGCTCCACCATCGGCGTGCGGATGATAGCCGGGCAGACGGCGTTGACACGAATGCCTTTGCGGGCGTACTCCACCGCCGCGGTGCGCGTGAGCCCAACGACGGCGTGTTTGCTGGCGGCGTAGGCGGGCATGCTGTGTGCGCCAATCAGCCCGGCCACGGAGGCGGTGTTGATAATGGTGCCGCCGCCTTGCAAGAGCATCTGCGGGATTTCGTACTTCAGGCAGAGCCAGACGCCTTTGGCGTTCACCGCCATGATCTGGTCAAATTCCGCTTCGGTGACGTCGATGGTGCGCACGGGTGCGCCCTCGATTCCGGCGTTATTGAAGGCGATGTCAAGACGGCCGTATTCCGCCACCACCACATTCACCATATTTTCCACCTGGGCTGCCTGGGAAACATCGGTCTGGATGAAAACGGCCGTACCGCCGGCATCACGGATCATCTGCACGGTTTCTTGACCGCCGTCCGGGTCCAGGTCGGCAATGGCGATTGTGGCACCGTGTTGGGCGAAGAGGACGGCCGTTTCCCGGCCAATGCCAGAACCGCCGCCAGTGATCAGGGCAATTTTTCCGTTTAGCTGCTGCATCCGGTTTTCCTTCTGTCTGATTGATTGCGCCCAAAGTCTCAAGGTAATCGCATGAAACCCCAACCCGCCAGGTCGTGAACGACCTGGCTACAATATGAAAGCCCCGAAGGGGCTAAAAAGTAGGCCCAACGGGCCTTCCATACGGTAGCCGGGGGCTTTAGCCCCCTGCGGAGGGCCGCCCCCTGCGGAGGGCCGCTCTCCGCGAAGTCGTTCATGCAAATGCCCTGCTCAAAGTCTATCATGGGTGTGCGGGAATTGGGAAGGCGGTTACAATGGTTGCGCTGTAAACCCGATCACCTTGCGAAAATCCGAAGGAGCACACCCCATGTCCAAGCCTGTTCTCTTCACTGTCGATGATGAGCCGCAGGTACTTAATGCCATCGAACGTGATCTACGCCAGCACTACCAGCGGGAGTACCGCATCTTGAAAGCTGCTTCCGGCCAGGAAGCGCTGGCAGCGGTGCGCCAGCTCAAAGCACGTAACGATCCGGTAGCTTTGTTCCTGGTGGATCAACGAATGCCGCACATGGAGGGCACCGCTTTTCTGGCTGAAGCGATGAAATATTACCCGGAAGCGCGCAAGGTGCTGCTGACCGCCTACGCCGACACCCAGGCGGCCATTGCCAGCATCAACGAAATTGGCCTCGATTATTACCTGATGAAGCCGTGGCACCCCCCGGAACAATATCTGTATCCCGTGCTCGATGACCTGTTGAGCGACTGGTGGGCCACGGTGCCCGTGCCGTTTGACGGCATTCGTGTGGCCGGTACGCTCTGGTCGCCGGGGTCGCACCGCGTCAAGGATTTTCTAGCGCGGAACCGGATTCCCTACCAGTGGCTGGACATTGAAACGGATGAAGAAACGGCCGCTCTCGTCGCCACCACCAGTCCAGACCAGGTCCGTCTGCCCGTACTCTTCTTCCCCGATGGCAGCACGCTCATCGATCCTGATCCGCTGGCCCTGGCTAACAAAGTGGGGCTGCGCACCCAGGCCAGCCAGCCTTTTTACGACCTGATCATTATTGGGGCGGGACCGGCAGGGCTGGGTGCGGCCGTTTACGGTGCGTCGGAAGGGCTGCGCACAGCGTTGATTGAAAAGGAGGCCACCGGTGGCCAGGCAGGCACCAGCTCGCGCATCGAAAATTACCTGGGCTTTCCCAAGGGGCTCAGTGGGGCCATCCTGGCGCAGCGGGCCACCATCCAGGCCACCCGCTTTGGCGCGGAGATCTTGACAGCTCAGGAAGTCGTCTCGGTGCGCGTGGAAGATCCTTACCGCATTGTGGTCCTGCGCGATGGCAGCGAGCTGAGCTGCCACGCCCTGATTATCGCCACGGGGGTCACCGTGCAGCGGTTGAAGCTGCCCGATTTTGACGGCCTGACCGGGGCGGGCATTTATTACGGCGCGGCCATGACGGAAGCGGCCCATTACCAGGGCGAACATATCTTTATCGTCGGTGGGGCTAACTCGGCGGGCCAGGGCGCTATGTTTTTCTCGCGCTACGCCAGCCGCGTCACCATGCTGGTGCGTTCCAGCTCGCTGGAAAAGGGCATGTCGCAGTACCTCGTGGACCAGATTAGGGCCACGAACAACATTGAGGTCTGCTTGAACACGCAGGTGGTGGGTGTCGGTGGTGAACAGCGCCTGGAATGGCTGACGCTGCACAACAGCGCCACGGACGAAACGGAAACGCTGCCGGCCAAAGCGCTGTTCCTGTTCATCGGTGCGGTGCCCCATTCCGACGTGGTGGCTGGCGTGGTAGAGCGCAACAGCGCCGGGTTTATCCGCACCGGGCAAGATTTGTGGCAAAACGGCCGTTGGCCTGCCAGCTGGAAACTCAAGCGCAACCCCTATTACCTGGAAACCAGCGTGCCCGGCATCTTTGCCGTGGGCGATATTCGCCAGGGGGCCACGCGCCGCGTAGCTTCGGCCGTCGGCGAAGGCGCCATTGCCGTGCGGCTGGTGCACCAATATTTGAAGACAGTGTAATTTCCACCCTCACCCCAGCCAGATTCCCTCTCCCTCAGAGGGGGAGGGCCAGGGTGGGGGTCACAGGCAAAGGCTATGAACATCCGCAAACGGTTAGCTCAAATAGGCTTCACCCCCGGCGAAAGTGACGAGCTGCGCCTGCGGCGAACGATCGTGCTGACCTTCGCCTGGGCGATGAGCCTGGCGGGTGTCCTCTGGGGAACGTTTGTCTTTTTCTTTTATCAGAACCAACTGGCGCTGCTGCCGCCTTTTGCCTACGGCGCCATTTCCCTGCTGAATGTGGCGGTTTTTGCCCGCACGCGCAACTTTCCTCGCTTTCGCTTTATCCAGCTCAGCATCAGCCTGCTGCTGCCGTTTTTCATGATGATCTTTCTGGGCGGCCTGGTGCAGGGCAGCGCCACAATTCTCTGGTCGCTGATTGCCCCATTGGCCGCCCTGCTGGTGGCCGAGCGTCGCCGGGCCACGTTTTGGTTCTTCGCCTTCCTGGTTTTGGTTGTGGTGAGCCTGTTCCTGGAGCCGGTGGTGAGCAGCCGGGGTACGGCCGATCCGCAGGTGCGCACCATCTTGTTTGCTATGAACATCATTGGGCCGTGGACGGCCGCTTTTGTGCTGCTGCGCCATTTTTTGCAGGAGAAAGACGTAACCCTGGCCGAAAACGTGCGCCTGGTGCGTGAGATGCGCCGCCAGACCACGGAAATGACCTTGCTGGCAGAAATTGGCAACGATATCCTGGCCACCCTGGACCTGGGCGTTTTGTTGGGGCGCATCACGGCCCATGCCCGCGAGCTGTTGTCCGCTAACAACTGCGCCATCTACCTGCTCCGGCCCGAAGCCCAAAAGCTGAGCCTGATTGCCTGCGCCGGGTCCATTCCAGACGAGGTAAAGGCGTTTGAGCCGCGCCTGGGCCAGGGCATCATCGGCTATGTGGCCCAGACCGGCGAGGCAGAAATTGTGTCCGACACGTCAACCGATCCACGCCGGGTGACCCTGCCCAACGTGTCGGCCTCCTCCCGGGCAGAAAAGTTGATGGTGGCCCCGCTTTTTTCGCGCCAGGAGGTGATTGGCGTGATGTCGATTTGGCGCCCGGCGGGGGAAGCGCCGTTTGATGCCGCCGATTTGCACGTGTTGGAGCGATTGTCACGGCAGGCGTCGATTGCCATCAACAATGCCCGCCTGTACGAAGAAACGGCCGCTGCCCGCGCGGCGGCCGTTTCCGCCAACGAAGCCAAGTCCGCCTTCCTGGCCACCATGAGCCACGAAATTCGCACGCCGATGAATGCCGTCATTGGCATGACCAGCCTGCTGCTGGCCACAGAGCAAACGGCCGAACAGCGCGAGTTCACCGAAACGATTCGCCGCAGCGGCGAAATGCTGCTGCTGCTCATCAACGATATTCTGGATTTTTCCAAGATTGAAGCGGGGCAGCTAGAGCTGGAGGAACGGCCGTTTGACCTGCGCGACGCCGTGGAAACCGCCCTGGAACTCATCGCCATGCCCGCCGAAGACAAGGGGCTGCGCCTCTCGTACACCATTTCCCCGGGAACGCCGCCCACGCTGGTGGGCGACGTGACCCGCCTGCGCCAGATTTTGATTAACCTGCTCAGCAACGCCATCAAATTCACCGAAACGGGCGAAGTGGCGGTTGCGGTAGATGCCGTGCCGCCGGCCACGCCGGACGAACCCTTTGAAGTTCACTTTGCCGTGCGGGACACCGGCATTGGCATTCCCCAGGACCGCATGGACCGGCTGTTTCGCTCGTTTAGCCAGGTGGATGCTTCCACCACGCGCACCTACGGCGGTACCGGGCTGGGGCTGGCCATTTGCAAGCGGCTGTGCCAGCTTATGGGCGGCGATATTGCCGTCACCAGCGAGGTGGGGCAGGGTTCCACCTTCGCCTTCACCATCCGGGCGGCGGCCGGACTGGCGCTGGTTGAGCCTGTGTCTTCGCCCGAGCAGCCCCGGCGCGATTCGGAGTTTGATTCGACGATGGGCCAGCGGCTGCCGCTGCGCATTTTGCTGGCCGACGACAACAGCACCAACCAGAAGCTTGGCGTGCGCCTGCTGCAGCAGCTGGGTTACCGGGCCGATGTGGCGGGCAACGGGCTTGAGGTGGTAACGGCCGTCCAGCGGCAGCCCTATGACGTGGTGTTGATGGACGTGCAGATGCCGGTGATCGATGGCCTGGAAGCGGCGCGCCAGATTCGCCAGATGCCCCTGCGCCAGCCTTACCTCATTGCCACCACGGCCGATGTGCTGATGGACAAGCGCAGCACCTGCGAGGCGGCGGGTATGAATGACTTCCTGAGCAAGCCGATTCGTGTACCCGCGCTCATGGCCGCGTTGGCGCGGGCCGCAGGCAGCGCCGAGCCACCCGCTCCGACCGAAGCAGAAGCTGCCCCGCTGCAAGCTGACGATGGGCCAACGGCCGTTGATCCCGCAGCCCTGGACCGTTTGCAAGCCATAATGGGCGGCGAGCTGCGTTACCTTCATGAGTTAATCCACAGTTTTTTGGAGGAAGCGCCCCAACTCATCACCCAGATGCAGCAAGGGGTGGCGGCACAAGATGCCACCGCGGTGCGCCTGGCGGCCCACAGCCTCAAGTCCAACGTGGCCGACTTTGGCGCCAGGGAGGTGCACAAGTTGACGCGGCAGATCGAAACGCTGGCCCGAGACGGCGCCCTGGCCGAGGTACCAGAGCTGGTAACGGCCGTTGCCGCTGCCTATTTGCCGGTGGAGCGGGCGCTGCGTGCCCTGGTTGATGGGGCTGTAGAGGCCGTGACGAGGAGCGACCATGAGTGAACCGACAGCGCCCGAGGTGACGCCTGGCGGGCAAATCCTGGTGGTAGACGACAACCGCATGAACCGCATCAAGCTGTCGCACATGTTGGCGCAGCAGGGGCATACGGTGGCCCTGGCGGAAAACGGCCGTCTGGCGCTGGAGATGTTGGGGGAACGGCCGTTTGACGTGGTGCTGCTCGACCTGCTCATGCCGGAGATGGATGGCTATGCCGTGCTGCGCGAAATCAAGGCCAATGCCAACTGGCGCGATATCGTGGTGATTGTTATTTCGGCGCTGGATGAGATGGAGAGCATCGTGCGCTGCATCCAGATGGGTGCCGAGGATTACCTGCCCAAGCCGTTTGATCCGGTGCTGCTGAAGGCCAGGTTGGAGACCAGCCTGGAAAAAAAGAAGCTGCGCGACCTGGAAAAAGTCTATTTGCAGCAAGAAGTGCTGCTGCGCCAGTCGGAAAAACTGGCGACGCTGGGGCGGTTGAGCGCGGGCGTGGCCCACGAGCTGAACAATCCGGCAGCGGCGGTGCAGCGCAGCGCCAGCTACCTGCTCACGGCAATCGGCCGTTTGCAAAAGGCCCAGCTGGGGTTGGATATGCACGGGCTGTCATCGGCGCAGTCGGTGCAGCTGACGTCGCTCTTGGAACGGGCGGCCGAGCAGGCGGCCCAGCCAATGCACCTGGACAGCCTGACCCGCAGCGACCGGCAGGAAGAAATTGAAGTGTGGCTGGAAGCGCAGCAGGTGACCGACTGCTGGGAATATGCGCCGGAACTGGTGGCGATGGGGTACGATAAGACGGCGCTGGGGCGGCTGGAAGCGACGTTTGGCAAGGCCCAGCTTTCGGCCGTGGTGGCCTGGATCAGCGCCACCTATGCCCTGTTTGCCCTGGCCCAGGAAATCAGCCAGGCAACCGGCCGTATTTCGGAAATTGTCAAGGCGCTGAAGTCTTACACCTACATGGACCAGGCGCCGACGCAGCAGGTAAACATCCACGAGGGGCTGGACGGTACGCTGGCGATTTTGCGCCACAAGCTGAAAAAAGGTGTGGAAGTGGTGCGTGACTACGGCGACAACGTGCCGCTGATTGATGCTTACGGCAGCGAGCTGAACCAGGTGTGGACCAACCTGATCGACAACGCTATCGATGCCATGGACGGGCAAGGGCAGTTAACGCTGCAAACCCGGCGTGAGGGGGCGTGGCTGGTGGTGGCCGTTACGGACAACGGCCCTGGCATTCCGGAGGGGATTCAGGCCAAGATTTTTGATCCGTTTTTCACGACAAAGGCGCCTGGCCAGGGCACCGGTTTGGGCCTAAACATCTCGTACAACATTGTGGTGCAAAAGCATAACGGCCGTTTCACCGTCCACTCCCGCCCGGGGGAAACCCGCTTTGAGGTGCGCCTGCCGCTTGATGCGAAATAGGCTGGCGAGTAGTGCTGAATGAAAAAACCACACCGGTACTTAAGTTGTCATGCTGAGGTCCTCCGAAGCATCCCTGGAACTTTTCTCGCTCGGCACGACTCGGCTAACGCCAGGTGTCAGGGATGCTTCACTCCGAAGACTCCGTTCAGCATGACATACCTTCTCCACTTTACGACCGTGCTTATTGCAGCAGCGGCAGGACGATGTTTTCCAGCTCGCGTTCGCTGATTTCGCCGGTTTGCACGTGCTGGATGACACCCTCGCGGTCGATGATGAAGGTTGTGGGGAAGCTACGCGTGCTGTACTGGCTGGCGACCCGGCCTTCGATGTCTAGCAGCACGGGGAAGCTGAAGTTATTGGCCTGGATAAACGGCCGTACCGTAGCCGCATCCTCCTGGGCATTGATGGCCAGAACGACCAGCCCTTCATCCTGGTGCGCTTCGTAAAAGCGGTTGATGCCCGGCATTTCGGCGCGGCAGGGCGGGCACCAGGTGGCCCAAAAGTTCATGATGATCACGTCGCCTTCATAGTCGGCCAGGGCAATTTGCTCGCCATCCAGTGACCCCAGACTGAAATCGGTGACGGTGCCGCCTTTTTGCGCCAGGGCAGGGGCGCCGTAGCTGTTGGTGGTGGGTTTAGGTTCGGCCGTTTTTAAGCTCACCCAGATGATGGTACCCAGACCGCCCAGAATCAAAACCAGGGCGGCAGCCAGCAAGATGTTGTTTTGCCGGACCTTTTTTTGCCGCCGGGCGTCGCGACGGCCGTGTGATAAATTGTGATGAGAATTAGACATGTCGTTACTCCAGTTACAGGTGTGCATCTTTCAATTTTATTGGATGCAGCGCACTGGCAGAAGTAACATTCGTCCCCAAAAAACCTGACAGGTCTTTTGAGCTGCTTTGCCAGCAAGTTATTTTGCAAGACAAAACGCCTCGATAGCAAAGTTGGCTTGTAGACCTGGCAGGTTTGCAAACCGCATACTATCCTTTCAGGTTACATCCATCCATGACACCATAAACTGGCTTGTACCCAGACCAAAATGAGGCGACATAGCTGGTGTGTCCAGGTTGCTTTCCAACGAACTAAGCATGACCACATCCAATGTTGTCGCGGTGACCTGAAAACCAGCTTGCTGTAACCGAGCTACATGCGACGAATATCGGTTCATAGTGACTTGGACAAAAGGAGCGTCTGATTCAGATAGTAGTGCAGCGGCAGCCGCGACAATGTCTACCTCGTCCAGCAAAAGAATGTCATCCACTTTGAATAGAGAATCTGAAGTCTGAACGGCCGCATAGCCAATCAGGTCATTGCCTTGGTACAGGAGACGCAAATCCTCCAAACGTATCTCATCACCAATTTCTACCATCTTGGGCAAGAAATCTTCGTGCCGTCGAGCAAACCCAGTTTTGCCAAGCGCTACCCGTCGAAAGAGCGCATCGGCTTCGGGCAGGGCTTCTAGAGTCGCTTTGGTCACAGTGAATGCATTGCCACAGTTCTCAATAAGAGCGCGTGGGGCCAGGGCGGCGGCAAAATGGGTGACGTTCTGGTAGCCATGTTTCAAGTAAAAAGGATGTGCCACCCAATGAGGGCTGGTTCCCAGCGCCGCAAAGCGTAAACGCGCTTCACGCATGCGGTTGTGTGCTTCGCTAATCAACAAAGAACCAATCCCCTGACGACTGTAGGCCGGATGGGTACACATCGCCCAAATGCCTCCCACGTCTTCGGGCCCTTCTGATGTCATCATGGGCAGACGAAAGACACCCGTTTGTCCGACAACACGGCCGTTATCCACCGCATAAATCGCCAAAAACGGAAAAGCCCGTTCATCCAAACGACGAATTTTTTTTGCTACTTCTGGCGTTAAGGCAAAGCGGAAACACAGAAGGTTCAAGTCAAGAACAGCAAATGGATCTACGTTATCATATTCCAATATTTTCATGACTGTAACAATGTATCATGTACTGGCGTCATCTTGGCCGAGAAGTGGCGCAGCATAGGGGGGGACTCCACAATCTTAACGCCGCGAATGTCATCTTTGATGCTGTTGACATAAAGCAGCACCTCGGCCAGGTAATCGACGTGGCTTTGTGTGTAGACGCGGCGCGGGAAGGCCAGTCGCACCAGTTCCATGGCGGCGGGCTTTTCGCTGCCGTCGGGCTGGTGGCCAAACATCACCGAGCCGATTTCCACCGAGCGAATGCCGCCTTCCAGGTACAGCGCCAGCGACAGTGCCCAGGCGGGATACTCGCTTTGGGGAATGTGGGGCAGCATCGTTTTGGCGTCGATGTAGATGGCGTGGCCGCCGGGCGGCTGCACGATGGGGATGTTGTTGGCGGTGAGAATGTCGCCCAGGTAGGCCACGGAGCGGATGCGGTATTGCAAATAATCCTCGTGCAGCACCTCTTCCAGGCCGACGGCCAGCGCTTCCAGATCGTACCCGGCCAGGCCGCCGTAGGTGGGGAAGCCTTCCGTGAGGATGAGCAGATTTTTGCATTCCTGCGCCAACGCGTCGTCGTTGAGGGCCAGGAAGCCGCCGATGTTGGCCATGCCGTCCTTCTTGGCGCTCATCGTGGCGCCATCGACGTAGCTGAACATCTCCTGGGCGATTTCCAGCGGCGTTTTGTCGGCGTAACCTTCCTCGCGGGTTTTGATGAACCAGGCGTTTTCGGCAAAGCGGCAGCAGTCGAGAAAGAGGGGCACGTTGTGGCGATGGCAAATCGCACTGGCGGCGCGGATGTTGGCCATGCTGACGGGCTGCCCGCCGCCGGAATTGTTGGTCACGGTGATCATGGCCAGCGGCACTTTGCCGGGATTGTCCACGAGCACGCGCTCCAATTTTTCCAGATCGATGTTGCCTTTGAAGGGCAAAATCGCGGCCGGATCGTGCGCTTCGGCGATGGGGATATCCAGGGCGGTCGCGCCGCGGTATTCGGTGTTGGCCCGGGTGGTGTCGAAGTGAGTGTTATTGGGCACGATGTCGCCCGGATTGAGCACGGAGCCAAACAGGATGCGCTCGGCGGCGCGGCCCTGGTGGGTGGGGATGACGTGTTTGAGATGGGTGATGGTGCGTACGGCCGCTTCAAACTTATAAAACGACTTCGCCCCGGCGTACGACTCGTCCCCAAGCATCATGCCCGCCCATTGGCCCGAGGACATCGCGCCGGTGCCGGAGTCGGTCAGCAGGTCGATGAGCACGTCTTCGGCCTTGAGCAGGAACAGGTTGTAGTGGGCCTCGGCCAGCAGCCGCTCCCGCTCCTCGCGGGTGGTCTGGCGAATCGGCTCCACCATTTTGATACGAAACGGTTCGATAATGGTTTTGAACTGCATGGGATTCTCCTGAGATTGGAGACTGGAGATTAGAGATTTGGTGTTTGTAAGTCGCCAATCTCTAATCTCCAATCTCTTTTAAAGTTTGCTGCGTGGATACGGCCGTTCCGGCACATCCTCCAGCAGCCCGCCGTGGCCCAGTTCGATGATGTCCGCCTGGGTGAGCCGGTCGCCGACGAGCAGGCGGGGCAGCACCTCGTCCACGATGTTGCGCTTGGGGCTGCGCACGCAGCCGGGCGCGCCGAGGATGGGCAGGTCATCCAGGTAGGCCAGCATGAGCAGGTTGCCCGGATCCACCGGCGCGCCAAAGCAGGTCAGCTCACCGCCCGCCTGGGCCACGGCGCGCGGGGCGATGTCGCGATGGTCCATGATGGCCGTCTCCCCGGCCAGGATGATCAGGTCGGCCCCGGCGGCGGCCTGCTGCTGGATGGATTCGGCCATGGCGTCTTCGTCATGCACATCGTCCAGCGGCAGGTAGGTGACGCTTTCCAGCCGGGCGCCGAGCATCTCCAGCCGGCTGCGCAGCGGTGGGTCGAAGCTGCGCTGCACCCGCTCGGCGGCGCTGGGTGAGCCGGAAAGGATAACAGCGACGCGGCGCGCAGGCAGCGGATCGAGCCAGAGCAGGGGCCCGGTTTCGGTGAGTTGTTCGATGGCGGTTACGGCCGTTTCCGGCACAGCATACGGAATAATTTTCACGGTCCCCACCATTTTGCCCTCGGGAACGGCCGTGTGGTGGGGCAGGGTGGCCAGGGTGATGCCCGGCTGGCTGTTGAGCTGGTGCAGCCGGGCGGCGTCGACACGCAGCACGCCCAGGGCATCGGCCTTGAGGTTGACGCGCCCGGTGGCGGCCCGGCTGGTGTAGAGGTGCGGCCCCATCACCGCGTCGGCGATGCGGCGGGCGGCGCTGTCTTCGTCCACATCCCCAGCTTCCAGCTGGGCCACGTAGACCACGCTGCGGCCGGTGCGGCGCAGGGCGGGCAGGTCGTCTGGGGTGATGGTGTGGCCTTTTCGGAAGAGGCGACGGCCGTTGGCTCCGGCGATGTTGTGGCCCAGGATTTTGCCAGGAGATTGGTCAATGGGAATGGGTCCAAATTTCATGGGCGGTCTCTCGTGGTTGTGGAAAATAGATACTTGCCCCATTTTAACAGCTTCTCTGCATCGAGGGTTAACTGATCATTTCGAGGGGTGTACCAACAACTTGTCAGGCAAAGTTATTAACTCACGCAAAGACGCGAAGGTACAAAGGGAAAATTTAGCGTCTTTGCGCTTGGCGTGAAATATAATGACAACTTGTTCGTAGACCTCATTTCGAGGAGAGAGCATTCTCAGATGCGACCGGCATCTGAGGATGCCGACTCTGCCTTGTTTCCTCCCCTTCAATTGACGATTTGCCCATCCCCTATTAGACTAACGCCACCTACAGTTCAACACGCGAGAAAAGGAAGAGACCCCATGGATATAAGAGGTGAATACACATTTGACGCCCCGCAAGACCTGGTCTGGCAGGCGCTGCAAGACCCGGACGTGCTGTCCAACGCCATGCCCGGCGGGGAAGGTTTTGCCGAGGTGGGCGAGAATGAGTTTGAGGGTAACCTGAAGATCAAGGTTGGTCCAGTGCAGGGCGTCTTTAAGGGGAATATCAAGCTGTTGGATGTTGTGCCGCCGGAAAGTTACCAGATGGAAGTTGATGGCAAGGGTGCGCCGGGTTTTGTCAAGGCCACTGGCGGTTTAAAGCTGACGCCACAGGGGGATAAAACCCACATGGCGTATGAAGGGTCGGCGCAGGTGGGCGGCCGTATTGCCAGCGTGGGGCAGCGGCTGGTGGACACCTCGGCCAAGTCGATTATCCGGCAGAGCCTGGAGGGGTTGAACGACTATTTGAAGGTGCAGGTGGCGCAGCGGGCGGCCACAACGGCAGCGGTGGAAGCGCCTGTGACTGGCGAGGCGGTGGTAGAGGAAACGGCCGCTCCCGCCCCCGTGCCCACCTATAAACCCCCGTCACAAACCCAGGTGGCCCTGAACGTGGCCAAAGACGTAGCCAATGATATTGTTCCCGCTAAATATTGGCCTTACATCATTGGGCTGGTGGTTGTACTGATTATTTTGCTAATTGTGATTTTTTAACGGCCGTTCCCAGGTTTTGGGTAAGCGTTCAGTCTTACCTGCAGCAAGGGCATCTCCTGGGCGCTTTGCGCCTGGCGCGGCCAAAGATCGTGGGTTTTGGACACAAAAATGACGTTATGAACAAAGTATGAGCAGCCTTCCCTCGAAACTCGACAGAATGATTATTATCCGGTATAGTTAGCCTCGGATCAAAATTCAAGATGTAGCAAGTTCTGAATTAAAGTATGTTAGAGCGTTGTCTGGACATATGAATCCAGACAACGCTTTTTGTTGTCTTTCTTGTTAGGAACCATACGTATTGAAATTGAGAGCCACCCTATTTTTTATGTACCAAAACAAGGAGTGTACAACAAATGAGCGACCGTAAAGTAGGAACCGTTAAATGGTTCAACGATCAAAAAGGATTTGGATTTTTGGAACAACAAGATGGCGATGATGTATTTGTTCATCATTCGGCTATTGTGTCCGAAGGTTACCGTTCGCTGGCTGAAGGCGACCGGGTTGAATTCACTATTGAGCAAGGCCAAAAAGGCCCCGCTGCCGCCGACGTCCGTAAAATCTAAACCTTTTGCTTGAAATTCCTCGTAACGGAGGAATCCTCAAATGAAAAAAAGGCTCGCAGTTCTGCGAGCCTTTTTTTGTCTTAATTTTTGGCGGCCCTACCGGAGGTCGTCATTAATTGCGTGGCGCAGCGTCAAGCGTCAATACCAGCAGATCGTCTGTGACGCTGATGCCTGTGAGACTAATGCTGCGCGTGCGCTGCTCGACCCGGCCGGTGATACGCTCGGCCAGGTTGTTGTTGAACTGCTCGATGCGCTCATCAGAAACAGCCACTCCTTCGATATTGATTTCTGTCGCTGCCAGCACCACATGTTGGTCTTGCACGGAGGGGATGAGAATGATACGGCCGTTCACCGCCCCAGATCCATCCCGCCGCTCATGGGTCCCTGTTACCTCAATCTGGCCATTCTGCAAATCAACCACCGGATCGCGCAATAGCGGGTTGGCGCTGGCTTCCAGGGCATCTTCCACGAGTTGAGCCACATCATCTTCGTTCAGCTCGACGGTGATGTTAAACACATCGCTGCCTCGTTCCCGTATGATTTCTACCCGGCCTGTGCCACAAGCCACCAAAAGCAAACTACCCATTACCAGTAACAAACCTAACTTTACGTGTCGCATGTTGTCTCTCCTTAAAAGTGTGAAAAAGGGTAAACCGTTCATGCTTTTGATGATGGCTGCCAGATGTTAATGATCTTCACTGGAACTGTAAACCGCTTGTAAAATGGGAACAGAATCCTTAGGCGAAAGAGAGTTCGGATTGCGGTGGGGTAGTAACGGCCGTTTCCCGTTCAACCAATCGCATTTTGATGCCACCTGCTGGCGTGAGGGTAATTTGGGCCTTGTAGCGCACCGGCTCGTCGTTGGCCAGCACCAGGCGGAAGCGTTGGGCAATAGCGGCCAGGAGCAGCTGGGCTTCCATCATGGCAAAGGCGTTGCCGATGCACACCCGCGCTCCGCCGCCAAACGGCATATAGGCAAACTTTGGCAGCGCCTTCTCAAACTCGGGCGTAAAGCGCTCTGGCCTGAATGTTTCTGGCTCGTTGAAGTACTGCGGCAGGCGATGCATGGCGTAGGGTGAGATGAAGATGGTGCTGCCCTTGGGAATGGTGTAATCGCCAACCTGCACATCTTCGAGGGCGGCACGGCCGTTTAAAATCCAGGCCGGTGGGTAAAGCCGCATCGATTCCTTGATGATTTGCAGGCTGTACGGTAGGTTGGACAGGTCGGCCAGCGTCGGTTGGCGACCCGCCAGCACGGTGTCCAGCTCGGCGTGCAGTTTGGCTTCTACTTCGGGATGCTGCGCCAGAAGATACCAGGTCCAACTCAGGGCGTTGGAGGTGGTTTCGTGCCCGGCGGCAAACAGGGTAGCAACCTCGTCACGGAGCTGGCGATCGTCCATTACTGCGCCATCCTCATCCACGGCCAGCATCAGCATGGAGAGCAAATCACCGGTATCTTCTACCTGGCCGTTAACGGCCGTACGCCGCCGCCCGGCAATAATCTGGTCCATCACCTGCTTAAACTGGGCGGCAGCCTTGCTGCGCAGACGATTATCGGCCGTGGGAATCCAGCCGGGCAGCGAGAAGCCGCGCTGGTAATCCCGGTTGGAGACGGCTTGAAAGTCATGCATGGCGCTGCCGATGGCAGCGGCCGTATCAGCCGCCCCGGTAATAACATCGGCATCAAACAGCGTTTTGGAAACGATCAGCATCGTCAAATGCATCATCTCCTCGGTGACGTCTACCACGGACCCATTCTGCCAACGGGCCATGATCTGATGTGTATAATCAACCATTACCTCTGCGTAATTTTGGATTCGCTTGCTGTGGAAGGCGGGTTGGGCCAGCCGCCGCTGCCGCTTGTGAAAATCACCGTCGCTGGTCAGCAGGCCGTTGCCCAGAAACTTACCCAAAATCTTTTTGTCCAGCGCGGCTTTCTCAAATTTGTCACCCTGGGTTACCAGCACTTCACGAACCAAATCGGGGTGACCCACAAGGTAGGTGTGCATGTTTGCCAGGCGAAAGTAGACCAAATCGCCGTATGTTTTTATGCTTTCCAGCAAAAAGGTAGGTTCATCTTCTCTAAATTGGTTTGCGCTGCCTAAGAGAAATGAGCCTCGGGGGCCAGACGGCCGTTTCACTGCCATGGTGTTTACTCCTTTAAACTTCCTCATGCGAGATAATTGACAAATTGTTGACTAACGGATAAAGTGTTGCCGAAATATTAAAGCGCTTTTAGTGATTGTCAAGCCTGAGTTGCTACTGACTGTTGATTTGTAGACAACTGTTGATTATCAATCATGAATAGTTGGAAACAGAGTGTCAGGCTTTTACTCCCGGTGTCATGCCCGCCTGCGCGGGCATGACACGCTTATCCAAATGCTTATCAACTAACATGAGAGGAAAATGATGGATAGACGCGTAAAACGAACCCGTAACCTGCTCGCACAGGCCCTGCTCGATCTGGTGCAAGAGAAGAAGTTCGAGCAAATCACCATTCAAGACGTTACCGACCGGGCTGACCTGAACCGGGCCACTTTTTACCTGCACTATGGCAGCAAAGAAGAGTTGCTGGCGGACAGCTTAGAGGGTCACTTTGATGCGCTGGTGGCACAGATTACGGCCGTTACCGTCAACAAACCCATCTGGGAAACCCCGGAAGCCGATGAGCTGATTTTCTCGCATGTGGCCGAGAATGCAGACCTGTACCGTGTGCTGTTGGGCGAAAACGGGCTTGGCTACGTTATCAATCGCATCATCGACTACATCACTCAATACAGCGAAATCCAGATTAGAGCCGGTTTGGGAACGGCCGTACCCCACGTACCTGTAGAGATTCTGGCCCGCCATATTGCTGGTTCGCTGTACGCCCTCATCACCTGGTGGCTCACAAACGACATGCCTTACACCCCCCGGCAAATGTCTGAGATGACGCACCGACTTTGCCTTACTGGCACTGTTCCTACTTCTCTAATTGCCTCCCCGGCATAAAAAAACCGGCTGGTTTTTCAACCAACCGGTCTCATTGAAGTTTAACCGCCAAGCACGCGGAGGACGCGAAGATTTCCTCTAATAATCTCTGGCTCCGCGCGTTCTCTGTGGCTAAAAATTACTAAGTACAGCTTTGCATAAGTAAGTTCCGAGCTGCAAACGGTCCGCTGTACTTTAAGCAGTTTGGCGCAGCGCCTACAAAATTCGGAACAAATTTACGCCAAACTGCACTAAGCGCGGGATACGGCCGCTTCCAAAGCCCGCCGTACAAACACCGGGGCCATCTGCTGCCGGTACTCCGTGCTGGCATGGATGTCGCCCAGGATGTCGTCGGGGTCCAGGTCGTTGGCCACGGCGGCCGCGGCGGCGGCTAACGTGTCGCTGTTCAGCGGCTTGCCCACCAGCGCGGCTTCCACCGAACTGGCGCGGGTTGCCTTGGGTGTGAGGCCGCCTACGGCCACGCTGGCTGCCGAGCAGACGCCATTTTCGATGGTCACCTGCGCCGCCGCACCCACCATCGCGTAACGCGAGGCCGGGTTAAAGAGCTTGGTGTAGGCCGAACCGGTATTGGCCCCTTCATGCGGCACACTAACCGACGTGATGATCTCACTTTCATCTAGCGCCGTGGTAAACAGGTCCACAAAAAAGTCATCGGCATTGATGGAACGGCCGTTGGTGTTGATCGTCGCCTTTAAAGCCAGCAGCACCGTGGGCAGGTCCGAGGCGGGATCAGCATGGGCAATGTTGCCGCCCACTGTTCCCCGGTTGCGCACCTGCGGATCGCCAATCATACCGGCTGCCTCAGACAGCGCCGCGGGCACCGCGTCAGACGCGGCCACCATGGCGTGGGTGGTCAGCGCCCCAATCTTCACCCCGCTGCCGTCGCTGGAGATGCCCTTCAGGTCCAAGCGGCCGATGTCAACCAACGAACCGGGGTCGGCCAGGCGCAGGTTCATCACCGGGATCAGGCTGTGGCCGCCGGCCAGGAATTTGCCGCCGTGTTCCTTCACCAGGGACACGGCCTCATCGGTGGAACCGGCGCGATAGTAATCAAATTTTGGTGGATACATTAGTGACCTCCTCCATTGGCAGCGTGGATGGCTGCGTACAGTTTTTCGGCCGTCAGCGGCATGTCGATGTGTTTGATGCCCAACGGCGCCAGCGCGTCCAGCACCGCATTGGCAATGGTGGCTGTGGCGGCAATCGTGCCCATCTCACCGGCGCCTTTCACGCCCAGCGGATTATGCGGCGAGGGCGTTTCGTTACGGTCCACGACAATGTGCGGGAAGCCGTCTGCGCGAGGCATTACGTAGTCAAGCATGGAGCCAGTGACCAGCTGGCCGCTGCTGTCGTAAACGCCATGCTCCCACAGCGCCTGGCCGACACCCTGGGCAATGCCGCCCACGATCTGGCCTTCCACAATGAGCGGGTTGATCACCTTACCGACATCGTCAACGGCCGCATACTTCTGCACGTGCACTTCACCCGTATCTTTATCAATCTCTACCTGGGCAATGTGTACGCTGTTGGGGAAGGTGAAGTTTGCCGGATCGTAGAATGAAATGGCTTCCAGGCCGGGCTCCATGCCTTCGGGCAGGTTATCGGCCGTGGTTAGGGCAAACGCCAGTTCGCCAAACGCTTTGGCTTTATCGGGTGATCCCTTGACGTGGACAGTGCCACTGCTCTGATCATAAACAATGTCTTCCACGTCTGCTTCCAGCATGTGAGCCGCCAGCAGTTTGAGCTTATCGCGAATCTTTTCGGCGCTTTTCACCAGCGCACTGCCGCCAATGGAGGCGCTGCGGCTGCCGTAGGTGCCTACACCGTAAGGCGTCCGCTCGGTATCACCGTGAACAATTTCGACATCTTCCATCGGGATACCCAGCTCATCAGCTACTACCTGGGCAAAGGTTGTTTCGTGGCCCTGGCCATGGGCGTGTGAACCGGTGAGAACCGCCACCTTGCCAGTGGGATGCACGCGAATGACGCCGCTTTCGTACAGGCCAATCGCTGCTCCCAAACCAACCGCAACCGCGGAAGGCGCCGGACCGCTGGCCTCGATACAGCCGCTGACGCCAACGCCGATGAGACGGCCGTCTTGCCTGGCTTTTTCCTGTTCCTGGCGCAGCTTCTTGTAGTCAGAGAGTTTTTCGGCCGTGTCAAAGAGGGCCTGGTAATTGCCGCTGTCATACACCAGGGCTACGGGCGTCTGGTAAGGGAACGCGTCGGCGGGGATAAGATTCTTACGCCGAATTTCGATGGCGTCCATCCCCAATTCCTGGGCAGCGATGTCCACCAATCGCTCCAGCATGTAGCTGGCTTCGGGGCGGCCCGCACCACGATAGGCGTCTACCGGCACCGTGTGGGTCATCGTGCCAAACGATTCACCAAAAATGTGGGGGATTTTGTAAAGGCCGGAGAAAAGGGTGATGTACAGGGCCGTGGGGATGAGCGGCGCAAATGTAGAAAGATAAGCGCCCATGTTGGCCCAGGTACGCACGTGCAGGCCGGTGATAGTGCCGTCACTCTTCAGCGCCAGTTTGGCGTGGGTGACATGATCACGGCCGTGTGCATCCGTCACAAACGCTTCACTGCGGGTAGCCACCCACCTGGTCGGGCGGCCAATGGCGCGCGACACCCAGGGCACAATCACTTCCTCGGGATAATGGAAAATCTTGCTGCCAAACCCACCCCCTACGTCTGGCGAAATGACGCGGATTTTGTGTTCGGGAATGCCTAGGGTAAAGGCCCCCAGCAGCAGGCGAATCGTGTGCGGGTTCTGGCTGGTGGTCCACACAGTCATCGACTCGCTAAAGGCGTCCCACTGCGCCACACAAGCGCGAGGTTCCATGGCATTGGGGATGAGCCGCTGGTTGATGAGGTCCAGCTCCACTACATGGTCGGCATCGGCGAAGGCCTGGTTGGTGGCTTCTTCATCGCCCAGCGGCCAGTGGAAGCTCAAATTCTGGGGTACGTCATCATGCACCAGGGGAGCGCCCTCATCCATGGCTTTTTTGGCATCCACGACGGCAGGTAAGGGAGAATAATCGACTTCGATTAAATCCAGCGCATCGGCGGCGATGTAGGCGTTTTCGGCCACAACGATGGCCACGCCGTCGCCCACATGGCGCACTTTATCCACGGCCAGCGGATAGTGCGGCGGCGTCTTAATGCCGGGTGGGGTGAAGCCGCAGGGCAGAGAGCCAACACCGCCATCCAGCAGCTGCTGGCCGGTGTAGACGGCAATCACCCCGTCCAACGCGGCGGCCGCGGTGGTGTTGATGCTGTTAATCTTGGCATGGGCATAGGGACTGCGCTTAACGGCCACGGTGGCCATATTGGGCAGCTGAAGGTTGGCTACGTAGCGACCCTTTCCCTGAATAAAGCGCGGGTCTTCCACCCGCTTCATGCTTTTTCCCATGTAGTTGCCCATTAGTCACCTCCACCTGCGGCCGCAGCAGCTACCACAGAGCGAACGATGTTCTCGTAGCCGGTGCAGCGACAAATATTGCCTTCAAGGCCGTGCCGTACTTCTTCTGCTGTAACGTTGGGGTTGTTTTCAATAAGTTTGGTGGCGGCCATGATCATGCCGGGGGTGCAGTAGCCGCACTGGAGGCCGTGATTATCCCAGAAGGCTTGCTGCATGGGGTGAAGCTTGCCATTTTGGGCCAGGCCTTCAATGGTGGTAATTTCAGCACCATCGGCCTGAACGGCCAGAGTAGCGCACGATTTAATGGCCAACCCGTTCATGTGAATGGTGCAGGCACCACACTGGCTGGTGTCGCAGCCGATGTTGGTGCCGGTAAGGCCAAGGTGATCGCGCAGAAAGTGAACGAGGAGGGTGCGGGGTTCAACCTCTCGCTCAACTGGCTTCCCGTTTACGGTTACACTGACTTTCATAGAGCCCGTCTCCTTCCTGATAAGTGCGCATGAGGTGCGCTGTTGATAAGGTTCGTGGATGAGGCTGGGGGCGAACGGCCGTTTGCCTCAGGTCGCGAATAGGAAAAACAATTGGGAATCAAATCGTTTGTGAAGCTTTATAAGATCGACTTATTTACCTCCTTTTTCCAGGACTGCTGCCACTTTCCGGGCAATTTTGTTGGCCCACCAGTTGCTAAGCAGCTGTAGGAGCAGCAGAACGCCGACAACCCCGAGCACACCCTTGATCAGGCTGTCTCGATTTTCCGGGGACAGGTATTCTTCTGCCAGGTTCTTGGCCACGCCCGCTGCAAACTGCATTTGGGAAGGAGGTGTGGGCGGCGGGGCCTCTGCCATGCCCAACCCACCGCTGGCTTCGGCCATCATGCGCGCCTGTACCTGCTGGCCGAGCCCTTCCAGGCTCTGCCGGATAATGGCATTGGCCGAGGTGTCTAACAAACGCTGGCCGACGCTGGCCAGGCGGCCACCCACTTGCGCATCGCCGCTGTAATGCAGCATGGTCATATCGCCATCTTCTTCCAGGCGCAGCGAGCCGGTGCCTTTTACAAAGCCAGGCGCGCCTTTGCCATCAACGATAATGTTGTAGCTGTGAGGGCTCTCGATATCTGCGAGGGTGACTTCACCCTGGAATTTGCCTTGAACAGGGCCTACTTTAATTTTGAGGATGCCATGAAACTGGTTTTCGCCAACGGTTTCCAGCTCTTCGCAGCCGGGCATCACGTTGGCTAGGGTGACGGGGTCGAGCAGCATAGGCCACAGAACATCGCGGGGTGCCGCAAAGGGGTAGCTGCCTTCAATTCTCATTTAGCATTTCTCCTGCTGGATGGTTGATGGTTGCGAAATTAATTCCGCTCTGCGCGTACTGCTATCAGTTTGGACTCTTTTCTTTTTTTAGAAGGAACAAATCCCTGGGCTTTGTACAGGTTAGCTGATCAGTGTAGGTATTTGTTTGTATAAGTTTTACCTAATCTATGCCGCTGTGTCAAACGGCTTCAGCACTTGTTTTCAAGCAGCGAAAGAAGTTGTCCAGGAGGCGGGGAGCGGTTGATTGGATCACTTGTTGGAGCATCTTGTTGGGAGGTTCGAGTTCGGCGGCAAAGGCGACGCGGGTGGTGGTAGGGGTGGTGGCGCTGAGGTGGAAACGGCCGTTAATCAGCAGCCAGGTACTGCCAATCTGTGCTTCACTTTGCCACTCCAACAGGGTAGGTGGCTTCATAGTCTGCCAGGTCAACAGGAGGGGAATGGTGACCCGGCTGCTGCCGCTGCCCCAGGTAAACTGCAAATGAAACTGGGTGTTAGACGGCAGCTCCGCCCAGCCAGTGAGGTGCGGCGTGCAGCGGCTGACGATGTGTGGATTGGTGAGCGTGTGCCAGACGGCCGTTTGCCCCGCGGCAAAATCTATGGTGCCCTGAAACTGCATCTTACTTACCCACTAGTTGGTGATTGGCTTCCCATTCGGGAAAAGCGTTCATCGATTCTTTAATGAAACCATCAGCAATTTCCCGCACACGGCCGTCGGTGATGCTTTGGGCAATACGGTTCACCACCCGTTTGGGCATAAGGCGCATGCCTAACGGCCGTTCCAGGTCTGCCTTCAGCCGGATGGTGTACTCAATGCGGGTTTGGGCGCCCAGGTCAAAAAACTGGGTCTCGATGGCAAACAGACCGCTGCCGGTGGAATGGCGCATGGAGGTTTCCGGTTGCACGGGAGCGGCCGTTTCGATTCTGACAGGATAAACCTTCAGCTGCATGGCGCTTCGGTCGACACTACACTCCAGATCCGAATAAATTTGAATGGTGTAAGTGCCCAGTTCCACCGTTTCATACATCACACGAATTTGATTGGGAGCGTACGTGTGAACTAACGTGATATGTGGCAGAAATGCCGCCACGCGGCTGAGGTTGCTGTAATACGTCAGCGCCGTTTCGGGAATAGCGGGAAAAACGAACGCTCGTGTGATGGAGCCAGTGATGTTGATCATGCAGCGAGATTGTAGGCTATGGTTCCTGCGTGTTGTCTAACTCTTTTTCGTCTATTAGGGAATCAATTTTGGCTGACAGCGATTCAATCTGGCTGGTCAGTGTTTCTACTTCTTCGCGAGAGGGTACACCCCGCATACTCAGCAGCCGTTCCAGCCGCTGCTGACCGCCCATCATCTCTTTGCTTTTTTCCTGGCCAGCGGCTATCAGCTTTTCACTGAGGCCAATCGCCTCTTCTTTAGCCATTTCGCCGCGCTCTACCAGGGTTTGCAGCCGCTTTTCAATCTCTTCATCGACGTGTTTGAGCAGTTCCAGCGGGGAGTTAAGATTGCGCCGCAGAACGTTTAGCGTATCGCCGCCAGCTCGTACCAGTCCGGTCAGGACCGATTTAGGCAGGAAGCCGCTGTTGCGTTTTTCTTGTTCAAAGATGATTTGGGTAAGGGTGACGGCCGTTAAATCTTCGTCAGTTGTGTGGTCAACCACCTGCACTTCTTCACCTTCCCGAATGAGTTCAGCGATGCCGTCCAGGGTGATGTACCTCTTGGCTTCTGTATCATACAGCTTGCGGTTCGGGTAACGCTTGATAACGGGCATAGTGGCTAATTCCTTCGGGATACCTTTAATGATTCAGTGCGTCATCCAAAATTATAGGCGTGATTGTGGGATATGCAAAAAGGGAGAGGTGAGGCCATAACGGCCGTTCCTCTCCCTGAACCGTCTTTGTTCAATTGTAGAAAAGCAGCAAATGCTTACTTTTGTTCTTTCAGCGTGTCAATCTTTTTGGTCAGCTCAGCCACTTTCTGGCTCAACTGCTCAATATCTGACTTGGTCGGAATATTCATGCGGTTGAGCAGCCCTTCCATCCGCTTCTCCAGCTCATCGCTGACGCGTTTGCCACTTTCCTGGGCACGCTGCTTGCGCTTCTCAGCCAGGTCGTTGAGCAGGGAACGGCCGTCTTTTTCGGCAATCTCACCCTTTTCAATGAGTTTTTGGACAAACTTTTCGGCTTCGTCCTGGGCCAGTGACACAGCCCCAACCCCGGCCAATAAAACGCGACGAACACCTTCTACAAAAGGATTGCTCCCTTCGGCCACAACTTCTTCTTCAACTTCAATTTTTTCAGCCATGGTTTTACCTCACCTGATTCACTAAACGGATGTATTCATTGAAAACGATGCCGCCTTTACCGACGGCACGCGGGTAGATGAACCTCACCTACCCGCTTTAGGTAATTGGCAGAAAGTTTTTCAAAATAGATTAGCTTCAAATCTGCCAATTACTTGAGTAAAAGCGGGCAAACCTAGCTTTCCTAACTTCAAAAACTTTCCCGCTTTTACTAAACACCGCCCTACCTGATTTCTCACGTCCCCAAGAGGTGGTTGCTATCGGGTAAATGCTTTGATTCGCATTCACCCTCGTGATTGGTTACGCAACTTTGCTCAGATCGTTAACTTTCTTGCTCAGCGTGGTAACCTTGCGGTTCAACTTTTCAATGTCGTTCTTGGAAGGAATATTCATGCGGTGCAAAACATCCTCAAGCCGCTTTTCCACTTCCTTTTCGACCCGCTTGGCTGCCTTTTTGGCGTCTTTCTGCCGATCTTCGACCTGTTTGTTGAACATATCACGGGTTTTCTGCTCGGTGGTGGTGCCGCGCTCTACCAGGTTGTTGAACAGATGGGTCAATTCTTCCTGCGCCAGGGTAAAAACACCCAAACTAGCCAGCATGACTTTACGGCCGTTTTCCCGCAGCATGTTGACGTTTTCTTCTACCGTTTCGTTGAACTCAATTTTTTCTGCCATTTTTGTGCCTCCTGCAATCCTGTATAGTCAGGATTGCCGATAATGTAATTCATTTGGGTTTATTCATGACGCATTGCATCATAAGGAAAATATAACACAGTGCGTCATGAATGTCAAGCAGGCCAGAATGGCAAATGTAGGATCTCAATTTAAGGGAAAACTGTTCAGATCATCAAGACTGTTAAGCGTAACTTGAGTCTTGAATTCATAAATATGAGCGCAGATCGTTTTGATGTTTAAGGCTCGGCTCACAGAAACTCGATGATTTCCATCGATCACAAAATAAACATGACTCACCTTAAACACCTTAACGGGATTAAAACCTCGCCGGTAATAAGATTCAGCCACTCGCCGCCAGCGTTGTTCTGTGAAGCGATTTTTTGGTTTGAAGGTTCGGCTGAACTCACTGTATCGACCCACGCTACCAACAATGTCGTTAACAGCAATAGTCTGTACGCCTATATCTTGAGCGCTGCTCAGGTTTAATGTTTTTTTGACGGCCGTAAAAGAGAGTAGGGTGTTAGGGCGGCGTAAAAGAATATTTCGCCAGCCCTCCCAATCGGCTTCCCCCTTCACTCTGTCGAAGGCAACTGCTGCTTGTCCACTATAAATGCTCATCGTCCATTTCCTGTAACATTTGTTATTTTTGATAGTCCCTCACCTCTCCGGCTGTGATGCAAGCTGAGGGGATCAGGATTGGACAGGTTCATGTGATCTTCCAATACTGGTTAACAAGCCAGGCGTTGCGTGCTTAACTTGCTTAATGAGAGTAATGGGCGCTAACTTTCGGTCGTAACGGCCGTTGGCGATCATGACGCCGCCCAGAATGATGGCGAAACCGGCATAGGCGCTCGGGGGCAGCCGTTCGCCTAAGACCAGCATGCCCAATCCAGCCCCGACAATCGGGATGAGGTATGAGACCATACTGACAAAGGAGGGGTTGGCCATTTCTATGAGCCGGAAAAAGATGATGAAAGCCATTGCCGTGCCTAGAGCACCTGTTGCGACCCAGGCCAGCAGGGATGGCAAGGAGGGAACGGGGAGTTGAAACGGCCGTTCCAGCAGCAGCGACAAAGGTAGCAAGAGACCGGAAGATATAATAAGTTGCGCCGTTGGGCCCACGAGGAAAGGCAGACCGCGCAGGTGTTTGCGAGTGTAAACGGTAGCCACACCATAACACACAGAAGCGGCCAATATTGCTATTATTCCCTGCAGGCTGGCGGTTAGCCCGCCCTGGAAGGAGGGCGCCAACAGGGCAGCCATGCCGCTTATGGCCACCAAAACGCCTACGATCTTGGCCGGGGTCAGCCGATCATCAGCCACCATAAAATGGGCCAGGATAATGGTAAAAAGTGGTGCTGTACTGGTGATGATAGCCGTCAGGCCACTGTCCACGGTCTGAGACCCCCAGGCCACCAAGACGTAGGGCGCTGCGTTATGCACAACCCCCATCATTACCAGGTGGATCCAGACTCGCCCCCAGCCTGGCAGTCGCTGCCCCTTAAAGCGCAGGATAAGCCAGAGGATGAGCGCCCCAATGACTGAACGGCCCAGTGAAAAGGTCACCATCGGAATCTCATTAACGCTGATCTTGGTAAGTGGGTAAGCAGAGCCCCAAAGCAAGGCTAATAGAAGCAGCAAGGCTACTCTCTGAGTAGATTTGTTTTTCATGATTTTATCTTCCTAATGAATTGGTTTTGTCGCTGACTGGTTACTACAGTCTGGGATGTCGCTTTAGCAGGCAATTGAAGTCAAAACAGATTCCATATCGTCGTAAACAGATAGGCCCGATTGGGAGAGGGCATTTTTGACAGCAGGCTGCGGCCGAAGTAGTTTGAAATGAGGCGTTGGTTTACTCACGACCTTGTCAGCCATGGCGCGAAGTGCCTTGAGACCGCCAGCTGGATCCAGCGGTATGTCGCCACTAAATACTGTGGCTGCGCTGTATAGGGCGAAGGTTCCGGACAAACCCAGATTTGGGATGCCACGCATATCCAGCACAAGATTTCGGTAGCCGTTTGTATAAAGTTCGTTGGCTTGATTGATCAGTTCGCGGTAAGTGAGATGATCGAGATTGCCCTGGAAACTTAGAATGGCTATCAGATGATCGGATTGTTTATGTGTTGTCAAATTAAACATTGAGATATTTCCTTTTTTTACGACAAAAAACTGGGCGTTGATTACTATGACTCAACGCCTGAGGTTTGCGATAAAACGGCCGTCTAGGCACCAACCAACTTTGTGGCTAAAGTGGACTTTTAGGCCAGCTTTCTTAATTTCGTGTGTGAGCTAATTTGGGATAAGGGTTAAATCCTGATCAGGGGCTGGCTGGGCAAATGCGTCTTAACTAACCGGCGCATTAACTTCTTAACGAGGGTCGGCGACTTGGGCTGCACATGCTTCATGTGCGCGTATTGAGTTGTATTTTCGGTATAGGCTTGTAACAGAGTTACAGGGGCAAATCTGGGGTCTATGAACATTTTCAATCCTTTTGAATAAATTAACGATACTTTCTTGTCTGTACTAGATTCCCGTTTGGATATCTAAAAACAGAGTACCATTAAGATGACCCAGCCAGGGTCCTTACTTTGTCCTCAAAAGGATTGGGACATTTTTGGGACAGGCGCTTTACTTAATACCAGCCTGGTGCGCCACTTCTGCGGCCTCCAGACGGTCATTAACTTCGAGCTTTTTGAGCAGCTGAGAGACGTAGTTGCGCACTGTCTTGTTTGTGACGGTTAGCCTTTCGGCGATGACGCTGTTGTCGAGCCCGACGGCCAGCAGTTCCAACACTTCCAGCTCACGCGTGGTGAGTGCTGGTAGCTGAACGGCCGTTTCCTCCGCAGGTTGTTTGTCCGGCTGGGCAAACCATTGGATGATGTGAGCAGCAACCCTGGGGCTAAACACCGCCCCGCCAGCCGACGCAACGCGCACCGCTTGCAACATCTCGCCATGATTCGCGCCTTTGAGCACATAGCCGAGTGCACCGGCCCGCATAGCGGCAAAGACGGATTGATCGTCTTCAAACATGGTCAGCATCAGGATATTTGCCTCTGGCTGCATCGCTTTGATTCGCCGGGTTGTTTCAATGCCGTTCAGGCCGGGCATTTGAATATCCATCAGGATCAAGTCTGGCGTTACGTCTGCCAGCTGGGCCAGCACCGCTTTACCCGATTCCGCTTCTCCTGCCACCGCCATATCTTCGGTATTTTCAAATAACAATTTCAGACCATCACGGAATATTTGGTGATCATCAACAATAAACAGATTAATCATGACTTTGAGTTCCTTTTTTACTATTTGCTTCTTCAATCAGGGGAATGACAACTTGCAGGTAAGTGCCTTGAGGCTGGCGCGGTGCCACCTGAAAGGTGCCGCTTAACTCTTCGGCTCGCTCGCGCATGGCCGTTAGGCCGACTCCTTCAGCTAAACTTTCGGGAAGACCCACACCATCATCTTGGATGCTCAGCGTCAGTGCATCTGGCTCAGCCATTAAGCGAATTGTACAAATGGTCGCGTGGGCGTGTTTGAGGACGTTGTCGAGCGCAGTTTGAAAGATACGGAAAAGCGCCACTTCAACGGCCGCATCAAGCGGCGGCAGCCGATCGGGCAAGCTAAGCTCGATGTGGATTCGTTCTGCCTGCTGGTTGGCAAAATCAGCGATCGCCCCGATTAAGCCAAACTGGTCCAGCAGTGGGGGCCGTAAGCCATAAACAAGCTGCCGGACATCATTTAAGGTCTGGTCAATATCTCGTTCCAGGTCGTTGAGCAGAACGGCCGTTTTCGCCGGATCCTTTGCTAATGTGTTTTGGGCTACCCCGATGCGAAACATTTGCGCCGCCAGGGTTGGCCCCAACCCATCGTGCAAATCCCGCCGGAGACGTCGCCGCTCTTCTTCCCGGGCGGTGACAATTTTCTGGCGCGATAGCTTCAAATTCATGTTGAGCGTGGCCAAAGTCCGTTCACTGGCCTGCAAGTCGCCATTCAACCGCACTTGCTTCTCAGCAAAGCGCCGGTATTTATCCAGTAATCCTTTGTAAAACGTATTGATGTACCGTACAAAAAAGACCATGACAAGCATGGTCACGATGAACTTTAGCGTCGTGAACTGGGCTGAATAATCGAGCAGGGGCGCCACCGGTTGGCCGACGCCATCGCGGTAGAGCACCCAAATCAGGGCAATGGCCATCGCGCCAAAGGTCGCCAACATCCACGGGCGCCAGCCATAAAGCATGGCCACAATGACGGCCGTAAACAGAGCGATATCGCCAAAGCCGCGTGTACCCCCGTAAAGAACAAGCACAGGGGGAACCGCCAAATGGATACACAACACGTAGAGGCCCTGTACAATTTGCGCATGGCGGGTTTTCAAAAAGATGAAGTTTGCCAGCACAAGGCCATAAAGCATCAGCTGTATCAAGAGCGAGAGTGGATTGATTGGCTCCCCAGTGATGCGCCGGGCAATAAAGGTGAACAGTAGAACAAGGGCGGTAACGCTCCACAGCCCGACCCACAACTGGTTGCGCCGACGATCAAGCTCATCGTCGTGCAGTTCGGCGGGGACAACAAGAGGATAATCTCCATCTATTAAGGGGAGGTCCTGTTCCGTTTTGTTCAAATTAGTATTTTGCACCATAACTTCCTACTATGCAGGGTATGAGATAACGGCCGTTAGCACAGTCAGCCAACGATAGTTTTCGACAAGGCAAAAAGATTGGTATAAGCCCTGACAAAGGTTAGGGAAGTGTGAACCAGCTTCTCCACAGCAGAGCCTGCTGCCAGCGCGCATGGTTTGCTTTTTCTGAGGTCATGTTCACGCCAGATCATGAAATCATACAGCAAATTTGCCTGGTCTTATGGCGAAAACGCTCGACCAACACGCTGTAAGCAATCCGAAATTCAGACCGGTTACAACACGGGTTGGGCAACAATCTGAAAATTGCTACAAACCGAGTATAATCTGACTCACCGTCCTGAAAGAAGAAAAATAAGCCAATAACACGAAACGCCGTACAATAGATAACCACTGACTGGACAGAAAAAGGAGCGTATTTATGGCGGAGCAAGTCCCCCAAAACTCACACATTGCCGCGCTGCATTATCACGGCACGGCCGAATCTGAAGAGACTATTGAACTGTTGGGCAGCCAGCTGCACATTCGGCATATTGGCTGCGATGGGGATTTGGAGCAGATGGCAGCCCATATCCAAGCCTTGGATGGCCAGGTAACGGCCGTTGCCCTCACTGGCGTCAGCAAAACCCTGCGCCTGGGTAAAGCCAAAGTGGGACACCCTGCCGCCGAGCCGTTGTTTAGTGCTGCCCAGCAAACGCCGGTAGTAGATGGCGCCGGGGTGCGTGCCGCCATGGAGCGTTGGGCCGTGCGCTTGGCCGACGAGGCACAGCCAGGCATCTGGTCGCGCAAGCGGGTGCTCATGGCCCCCGGATTGAACCACGGCGGGCTGGCCCAGGCGCTGGAACAGTACACCGAAGAACTGCGTTACGCGGACCCCATTGTCTATTTTGCCCTGCCTCCGGTGCCCGGCGTGGGCAGTGCCGAAACGCTGCCCCGAGTGGCCGAACCCACTTTGAATCAGCTCCGCGCTTATCCGTTTCGCCGCCTCTTTCCCCAGGCAGGAGAATCGGTACGGCCGCGCAGTCCCAAGCTGTTTGAGTGGGCCGATGTGCTGGCCGGGGATATGGGCGGCATTCGCCGCTATGCGCCCAAGGAGCTCAAGCGTAAGGTGGTTGTGGTCGAGTCCGCCACGGAAGCGGACGTTGCCGATTTGCGTGAGCGCGGTGTTTCGGCCGTGGTCACCACCATGCCGCCGCTGGGGCACGAACTGGCGCATTTGGGAGCGGCCGTTTTTGAAGCGTGTCTCATTGCCCTTAGCCCAGACAAACAGGCCGCCCGCACCGAAAACACCTACCTTAATTTGATGGCTCAGATGGATTGGCAGCCGGGCATCAAATATTTGCAGCCAGACGAAGCGGGCATCAACAAATTTGCCTTTGTCATTCATCCGTTGTCAACCCGGTTCATTTCCAGCCATCCCAAGTTCCGCTGGACGCGCTTTTTGCCGGAGCGGCTGGTGGAACGTGTCGCCGCCCACCTGCCGCCCATGTATGGCAGCCGCATTACCGGCATCGAAAGCCCCGCGACCGGGCAAAAGATTGAAGGCTACCTGCTGTACATCGGCGGCACGCCGCGTGAGCTCATGCGGCGTGATCCGGCATTTGTCTACCGGCGGCTCATTCGCGCCTCGCGCATGGCCGAGCGGTACGGCGCCCGCCTGATGGGTCTGGGCGCCTTCACTTCCGTGGTGGGCGACGCAGGCATCACCGTGGCCCAAAAAGCCGACATCGCCATCACCTCGGGCAACAGCCTGACCGTGGCCGCTACCCTGGAAACCGCCAAGCAGGCCGTGGTGAAGATGGGCAACAACCTGGATGAAGCACACCAGGGCAAGGTGATGGTTATTGGCGCCACCGGGTCGATTGGTTCGGTCTGTTCGCGGCTGCTGGCCCAGGCTGTGCCCAACATCGTGCTGGTAGCCCCACGCCCGGAGAAGCTCATTGCCCTCAAACAAACCATCGAGGCAGAAACGCCCGGCGCAAAGGTCACACTAAGCACCACGGCCGATGACTACGTCAGCGACTGCGACCTCATCGTGACGACGACGACGGCGCTCAATACACGCATTATTGACATAACGATGTGTAAGCCTGGCGCTGTCATTTGTGATATTGCCCGTCCGCCGGACATCACCGAGGAAGAGGCTGCGCTGCGGCCCGACGTGCTGGTCATTGAATCGGGTGAGATTTTGCTGCCGGGCAAGCCCGATTTTGGCATGGACATTGGCCTGCCGCCTGGCGTAGCTTATGCCTGCCTGGCGGAAACAGCGCTGCTGGCGCTGGACGGCCGTTTCGAAGACTACACCCTCGGCCGCAATATCGAAATTGAGCGGGTGAAGGAAATTTACCGGCTCTACAAAAAACACGGTTTAGAGCTGTCTGGCATCCGCAGCCACGAACACTTTTTGACAGACGAAGACCTGGCCAAAAAGCGTGCCCTGGCCGACGAGCTGCGCAACAATCCCGCCAGGCTGGCCGACGTACGGCGCCAGGCCCAGGCAGCGCTGCCCGTCAGGCGGGCCTACCGCCCGGCCAAAGGCGACCGCAGCCGGACCACAGCCATTGTCGCCAGTGCGGGAGCGGCCGTTTTGGCCGCCGTTGCGGGTCTGTTATTCTGGCGACGGAAATAGATTTTAGTGAAAAGTAAAAAGTGAAAAGTAGAAGAGTTCTTTTTACTTTTCACTTATCACTTTTCACTTCTTACTGCCTACTTTCCACAGGAGGAAAATGATGAGTGACCAAGCCCCCACCCGCTGTGCCGCCACGACCAAGGCGGGCAAACCGTGTAAAAATTATGCCATGGAAGGCTCCGAGTTCTGCCACGTGCACCTAAACGTGGCCCAGGCCACGCCGGACTCGACCATTGGTGCGGCGGAAGCTGAACTGCTGGCGCGCAAAAAGGCGCTTTTGGACGAGCTGGATGAACTGGTGACTGATTTAAAAACGGCCGTTCCCCCCACCAACACCTCGCCCTACAACCCCGTCCAGCTGCTCACCTACCTGCGCCAGAACCTCAGCCAGTTCACCCCGGAAATGCAAATGGGCATCCTGGAAAACTTCCGCGGCATGACCCGCGAAGATATGATGGACATTGAAACGTGGAAGGGCCTGGGCTACATGCTCAGCTATTCGGCCAAGTTCCAGGCTAACCAGCTGCGCGACAAGATGAATGAGCAGCTGCCCAAACCGCTCCAGCCAGACACGATGCTGAATTTTGTCAAAACCAACATCGATCGTTTTGCACCCGACGTCGCCAAAGGCATCATGGACAGCCTGCAGGGGGCCACGCGGGAAGATCTGATGGACCCCGAAACGTGGAAAGGTATCTGGTATATGATCAACTACTCGGTGCAGTTCCAGGCAGAGCAGTTGAAGCAGCGGTTGAAAGGTGAAAGTGAAGAAGAGTAAATTACCCAATTACCCAATTACTAAATGACGTTCTGTAATTGGGTAATTGAGTAATTGGGGAATTACAGATGACCTTTCGCGACGAAACACATTTTTACGACTGCCTGGGACAACTGTTTGACCAGGTTGAGGCGGATATGCCCCAGGCGGCAGATTCGCTGCTGAAGGCGAAGCTGAGCATTCGCTTCAACGTGACGGAACCGGCGGCGCTGCTGCTGATCAATGCCAAAAAACGGCCGTTGCAAATCGAATACGGCCGTGCCCACAACCACAAACCCGATCTCGAAGTAGACATCACCGGCGAGGCGCTGCACCAAATCTTGCTGGGCCAGCTCAGCCTCACCAAAGCCGTTGGCAGCAAAAAGGTCAAGCCCAAAGGCCCCGTCTGGAAAGTCATGGCCCTGGCCGACCTTTTTTACCACGCCCAAAAAATCTACCCGTCAATTTATGAGGCCCAATAGTGCACGCCACGTTTGCACTTTTGAATGTCATTCCCGCGAAGGCGGGAACCCACTCATGTGGGCAATATGGATACCCGCCTTCACGGGTATGACACCGTTTCTAGAAAAGGTACAGGACTTGCGCATCTAGGCGAACTGCGTCTAAAAATTTGCCGCGAATTTCGCTAATTAACGCGAAGTTGATCATAATTGGCGAAATTCGCGTAATTCGCGGCTAAGAAAAAGCTCTGATTGCGTAAGTCATAAGGTAAAAACCTTCAAAGATGATGAATGGAGAAAGAGCAAGTGAGTGACGCAGATTCCAAACTCGATAAGCAAACGCTCATCACCCGGATGAACGAGGGGTTGAGAGATTTTTTAGCCTTCCTGGATCAATATTCCGCAGAACAGCTTCTGGAACCAAAGGATGCGGTGGGTTGGAATGCCCGCGACCACATCACCCACCTGGCCGTTTGGGCCGATGGCGTAGCCGCGTTACTGCGCCACGAAGATCGCTGGGCGGCGATGGGTATTTCTGAAGCGCTGGGCGAAAGCCACGATTTTGACGCGATGAACGCGGCGATTGTGGTACAGCATCGCCATCTTTCTCCGCAGGAGGCGCGGCGCTGGCTGGTCATCGCCCACGAGCAGTTGGTGGCCGCGATGGTCCCGCTCGACGATGACGGCCTGCTGCTGTCTTACGAGCGTTTTGTCCCGCCGTTTACCGGCGACGGCGGCAGCCCGATTGTGGCCTTCATCAAGGCCGACACCTACGAGCACTACGAAGAGCATGCGCCGTGGATTGAAAAACTTATCCGGGAAGGCTAGGGAGCGTCAGCAGCGGCGGTAACAAGGCCAGCCACAAAACGGCCGTCACCACCATCCCCACCATAATTTGCAGCCAGAGCGGGTCGGCCACGGCCGTTTCTTCTTCCCCACGCTCCGGTTTGGCCAGCAAAACGGCCACCAGCCGCAGCACTCCCGCTGCGCCCAGCCCCAGCCCCACCAGCGCCACCGCGGGCAGCCACCACGGCACGGCGCTGCGATGGGCCAGCTCGGCCACGGCCGTTAACAGTCGCCAATGCCCACCAAAACCCACCGTAAATGGCAGCCCCAGCAATGAAAACAGCCCCACCGCCAACAGCGCCAGGCTCAGCGGCGAGCGCCGCCCCAGCCCGGTAGGCAGTCGGTCCAGCGGCCAGTTTGCCTGATGCCGTTTGAGCAGCTGCCAGCCACCGGCCACCAACAACAGGCCACTGAAACGACCCATTTGCAGGGTAACGGCCGTTTCCCAACCAATTTGCTCCGGCAGCGTCAGGCACAAAATGGTCAGCGCCATGTCCAGCAGCAGCACGCTGCCAATAGCCCGCCGCAGGTGAACGGCCGTCAGCGCCAGCACCCCGCCCACCAGCAGCGTCAGGCTGCCGCTGAGCCAGATGAGCTGGCGAAAAGCCGCGTCGAGTAAATTGGGGTAGATGGCAAACTGCTGGAAGAGCAGCGCCAGCGGCACCAGCGGCGCCACGCCTACCACCAGGGTCAGCGGCAGCGGCTCGGCCTCGTTCACCACGGCCTGGAGCCAAATGTGAAAGGGAAAACCGGCCATCAGCAGCAGGGCGGCCAGCGCTGCCAGTTCGCCCGGCGGCAGCAGCCAGGTGGTCGGTTGGGCCTCCAGCTGCCAGTTTACGATCAGCAGCAGCGGCACGGCCAGCACCGCCGCCAGCAGGTAACGAAAGCTGCCGCGCACCGATCCGGCGCGCTCCGACTGCACCGTGAGGCTCAACGCCGCGCTGGCCAGCAAAAGGAGGACAATTGCCACAGAAAACGGCCGTACCAGCAAACTTGCCGCCAAAAACGACAGCCCAACCAGACCGCCAGCCACAAACCAGTCGCCGGACGGAAAAACGATACCCAGGCCAAACAATACAAACAGCCCGGCTAACAGCAGCAGCAGCAGCGCCTGGTTCTCAGACGTGAGCGCCATTGGTTGGCCCCAAAAGACAACGGCCGTTCCCGATGGTTCCAGCGCCCGCAGCCACAGCCAGAGCACGCCCACCGTCAGCGTGCCCACAGCGGCCGTCAGCTGCGGTTGGCGCACCAGCAGCCGGGCCACCAGCGCCGCAATGAGGGGAGTAAACAGGAGTGTCTGCAAAGTTGTCATTGTTTAGGAGAGTGGAGAATTGGAGATTGGAGATTAGAGACAATCAATCTCCAATCTCCAATCCCCTTTTTTAATCCACCAAAGCCGGTATCGCGTGGCGCATCTGCACCAGGTAGGCCACGATCACCGCCAAGCCCAGGTTCACCGCCGCCAAAATGATCAGCATCGTCGCCGACTGGTCCAGCGCGCTGTAGAACAGCTCAAAGCCGGTCATAAACATCAGCACGCCCAGGCCTGCCTTGAGCGGTTCGCTGGTCAGGGCCAGCCCCAGCACGCCCAGGCCCAGCAGCGCCAGGATGGCCAGCGAGAGGTAGCTCATCGTGTCGGCAATGGCGGGCAGGGCAAAATCGGGCCGCTGGAACAGGCTGGCAATGAGCCCCAGCATCACCAGCACCAGCAGCAGGCGCAGCGGCAGCGAGGCGCTTATACGCAGCGGGCCAACCTGGAATATTTTTTCCGGGGTGACATCGTCCAGCTCATTGGCGGAAACGTCTTGGGGACGGCCGCCCCAGTTCACCTGCCGTGCCGTAAAGTACAAAATGAGGCAGGCAAACCAGCCCGCCAGCAGCTTCACCATCGCCAGGCGTGGGTCGAGCAAATCGACAAACAGCAGCCCGGCAAAAAAGTATTGAACGGCCAGCGCCGCCAGCGCCACGCGCCAATCCCAGATGATCACCACAAGTACGGCCGTTAGCAGCACCACATACGCCGCCGTAAACCCGCGCAGCCCTTGCAGCCGCTCCAGCCAGTCGAAGATTGTTGGAAAACTCATATTCCCTCAAAAATGAAGGGGTGAAGGGGTGAGCGGGTGAAGGGGTGACTTTGCGTTCACCCCTTCACCTTGTCACCCCTTCTCCTCCTCATCCTATCAAAATAATAATCACCGCCAACAACAGCAGCCACAACAGCCCACTGTCCCCGTCCAGGATGTCGGCGGCGTCGTTGACGGCCGTTTGTACCCCCAGACCCAGCTGTTTAAGCGAGGGCAGCTTGGCGGCAAACGGCCGTTCGTTGCCCAACGCCTGCCGCAGTGTAACCCGCACCTGCTGCCCATCGTGCAAATCGCCGACAAAGCGGGGCAGTCCCACCCCCGCCGCCGCGGCCAGCAAAAGGGCCGCCCAGGCGAGCAGGGGCACGTTGCCCCAAATGACGTTGCTTACGCTCAAAAGCCCCAGCGCTGGCAGAAGCGGCAAGGCTTCGCGTAGCCAATCTTGCCAGGAGCGTGATTCGGTTGGGTTGCTGACGGCCGTTTCGCCCCCCAGCAGCCACACCCCGGCCAGCACCAGCGGCACGTGCAGCAGCGCCAGCACCAGGACCAACGCCCAACGGCCGTCGGCCAGCCAGATGGCGTACAAACCGGCCCGGCTGGCAAAACCAGCCGTCAGCGGCAGGCCCGCCAGGGCCGCCAGGGCCACTCCGCCAACCGCCAGACGCAGCCAGCGGTTGGCCGATGGCTGCGTGACCAGCAGGTACAGCGTGCCCCCGGCCAGCAGCAAAACCCGCAGCTCCGCCGCCACGCCGGGCACGCCGACCCAAATGGCAGCCAGCAGCAGCAGGTGGCTCTGCGCCAGCAGCAGGGCCGTTACGGCATAAACCGGCAGATGCAGCCGGTTCCACGCCAGCTGCAAGCCGTGCATAAAACCCACCAGGGCCAACACGGTGAGCAGCAGGCTGATGGCCGGGCTTAGCTGAGCCACGGGCAGCAGCCGGATGAGCAGCATACCGCCCGCCAGCGACGGAATCAGCAAGGTGAGGGTCGCGACGGCCGTTACCGGTACCACATTTTTCGGCTGCCACAGCGGCAGGGGCCAGACGTTAAGCAGCAGCGCCGCGCCCAGCAGGGCAGTGCGGCTGGAACCAATCGGCCAGCTGAGCAGCAGGCCCAGCAGCAGCACCGCCCCTTTAAACAGAAAGCCCGTGCTGCGTTCTCCGGCCAGCCACAGCGTGACCAGCCAGCTGGCCAGCAGCAGCGTCATGCCTGCCAGCAACCCCGTAAAGTCGCCAGACCAGACGACGCTGAACGCGGCGGCCAGGAGCAGCAGCAGGCTGGCCGGTGTCGTGCTTCGATTGGTGCCGTCTGGTTGGAGGAAAGCGCGTAGGGAAACGGCCGTCACCAACAGCAGCACCCAGGTCGTCAGCCCCCAGGTGTGGCGGTTGACACGCCAGGTCCAGTCGGGCAAAAAACCGCTAGACGACCAGCTGAGAAAAGTTGCTTCCAGGGGTAGCTGGGTACGCAGGACCAGCCAGATGAGCAGAACCAGACCGAGGAGGCCAACGGCCGTTGGCCAGGTCCAGGCCGGACGAAATCGCAGCAGTGCCACACAGGCGGCGGCTCCCAGCAGCAGGAGCCAAAAGAGAATGTGGAAAATTTCCATACAAAGCGGCGATTGTAGCCCGTGGGGCCATTGCTGGCAAAGTGCTTCATGAGGGATTAAAATGGGCCTATGGCACAAAAAGCGCAACTTCTCTCTTTTTTTCAAGCCAATAAGGCTGCCAGGTCGGGTCGATGGATAGTATTGCCCCTGGTTGTTCTGCTGGTTTTGCTGGTAATCGGCTGTGGCGGTGCAGAAGCGCCGCTGCCCACCCTGGCCTCGCAGATGGTGCTGCCGTCGGCCACGCCCACATCGCTGCCTGCGACGATGGACATCAGCACGCGGCAGCCGGTGAGTGGTGCAACTACCCCAGGCGCGGAGGTGCTGGAGGGCACGGCCGTAAAGCCTACGCCCAAACCCACCATCACGCCAACGGCCGTTGACTCCCTCATCAACATCAGCTCACCGAGCGAAAATGCCGTGATAGTCTTGGGCAGTCCCATGACGGCCCGCGGCCTGGTGCAGCGCAATCCGGGTGAGGTAGTGTATCTGTCGTTGGTGTCTAGCAACGGCCGTTTGCTCACGGAACAGCAGGTGGATGCCAGCGACTTTGGCTGGCAGGCTGACATCGTGCCGCCGCCCTACGTCAGCGGCGCGGCTGCGCTCCGGGCCGATTTGCGCACCGCCGACGGTGTGGTGCTTTCTTCTTACGAGATTCCGGTCTGGCTGGCGCTAAACAAAGATGGGCTGGATCGTTACCTGGAAATGTTCCGCCCCCAGGTGAATGAGAAAGGCGTGGGTGGCTTCAACATCTTCTTCGACGGCGAGATTTTGCTGGCAGTGAACCGCACCATCACGGTCTCCATCTGGGCTGACGACTGCCAGAGGCGGGTGGCGCAGCAAAGTTTTGTGTTGGGGGCCAGCAACCGGCCGGTGTACTGGCAGGGTTTTGTGATTGTGCCGCAAAATCTGGTTGGCCCGGCCTGTGCCGTAGCCAGCACGGGCGAGCCGGGGTCGGAAACCTGGCGTGAGGCGTCGGTGCCCATCGACGTGCTGGCGCCAACGGAGCTGGAGGCGCGTGGTGTCACCATTGGCAACCCGCCGCCGGACAGCGAACTGATTGCCGGGCAGGCGCTGTCTTTGTACGGCACGGCGCTCAACGTGAGCGAAGGACCGGTCAGTGTGTCGATTTTGCTGGAAAACGGCCGTGTCATCAGCCAGGGCAGCTTCACCACCGATTATTGGGGATACTGGGAGACCGCCATCACGCTGCCGCTTGACGTGGAAGGGCTGGCCGAAATTACCGTTTCGGCAGGCGAGGGGGACACGTTTAACGAGTCCACCACACTCATCCGGATCGTGCCCCCACCCACGCCGACGCCGGGGCCGTAAGTGGCACAAGGCAGGTGAAAAGTAAAAAGTGGCAAGTGGCAAATAAATGGTAACCCGCATTGCACACCTGCAACCTGCAACCTGCCACCCGCAACAAATTAACCACTTTGGAAGGAAACACTTAATGAATAAAGGAATGTTGTACGCCATAGCGGCTTATGGCTTTTGGGGCTTGTTCCCCCTCTACTGGAAAACGCTGCAGCATGTGCCCGCCCTGGAGATTTTGAGCCATCGTATGACGTGGTCGCTGCTGTTTGTGCTGGTTTTGTTGGCGGTGCGGCGGCAGTGGACGTGGTTAAAAACGGCCGTGTCCCAGCCTAAAATATTGCTGCTGTTCACCGCTTCGGCCGTGCTGCTTTCGCTGAACTGGTTTGTCTACATCTGGGGTGTTAATGCAGGCCACATCGTCGAGACCAGCCTGGGTTACTTCATCAACCCGCTGGTAAGTGTGCTGATGGGTGTCTTTTTCCTGGGGGAAAAGCTGCGGCGTGGGCAGTGGGTGGCTGTTGGTCTGGCGGCCGCGGGGGTGCTGTACCTGACGCTGCGCTACGGCGCGCTGCCCTGGATTGCCCTGACGCTGGCCACCTCGTTTGCCCTGTACGGCCTTATCCGCAAGACGGCGCCGCTGGGCTCGCTGGAAGGGCTCTCGTTAGAAACGGCGCTGATGTTTGTGCCGGCGCTGGGTTACCTGGTTTACCTGGAGGCGGTGGGAACGGCCGCTTTTGGGCACGTGGATGTTTTAACGACGGTGTTACTGGGATTTGCCGGGGTGGCAACGGCCGTACCGTTGCTGCTCTTTGCCGCCGGAGCCCGGCTCATCAAGCTGGCCACAATTGGCATCCTGCAATACATCGCGCCCACGCTGCAATTTTTGCTTGGCGTGCTCGTTTACCACGAGCCGTTTACGCTGGATCGCCTCATCGGCTTCAGCCTCATCTGGCTGGCGCTGCTGGTCTACTCTGTCGAAAACATCTGGTTTATCCGCCGCCGCCCTCGCCTGCACCCCGTCGGGGATTAAGTAAGCATTCACTCCAATCTAGAGGTAGGACAGCGCCCAGGCGCTGCCCGCACGGGGCGCGATTGTAGTTTCAATAAATAATCCAGTAACTTTTGCAGAGTACTTATGTTTGTCATTTCGAGGTCCCCCGAGAAATCCCTTAGCAGGCACAGGGTTCTCTACACAGCCGAACTACCTCAGGGATTTCTCCCGTAGCCTGCCCTGAGCAGAGCCGAAGGGGTCGAAATGACAACTGGGGGTATCTGGTGATCCCCTACCTATTTTCTTAAAGTACAAAAGCGCCCGCGTGTGGGATGTCAGCTGAATGGTTACGGGATTAAGAAGAAAAATCTGCGATAATACGTGGCCGAATTTTAGCGGTTGAGCAGAGCTTTAAGGGCCGGGAGGGCTTTTTGGGCCGCGGCCGCGCCAAGGGCAATGTACTGTTCGCTCTTTTTGCGGGAAAAATCGAGGTAGCTGTGCCCGGAAATGTCGGGCTGGATAAGGCAGTCGGCGGCTTTGAAACCGCCACCCGCCTGGCGCACCAGGGTTTGAATAGCGGCCGAGCCTGCGCCAAGCGGCCCCAGGTGGCGCGAATAGTGCGGCACAAACAGGTCTACGCCAATGACAAAATCCGCGCCCAGCTGCCGGACGGCGTCCACGGGCAGGTTATCGGCCACACCGCCGTCGCAGTACCAACGGCCGTTCATCTGCACCGGCGTCACAAATCCCGGCACCGAACAGCTGGCGCGGATGGCCGTGGCCAATCGCCCCTCGCGCAGCACCACCTGCTCTCCCCTGTCCAGATCGGTCACCACGGTGGCAAAGGGAATGGCCAGGTCGCGAATGTCCAGCTCCCCCAGCAAGTCCACAATGAGCTTTTCCATCTTGACAAAGCTGAGCAGGCCATGGCGTGGCCAGGTGGGGCTGGCCACGTGCCGCCAGCCCCAGCGCGCAGCCAGATCAACCATCTCTTTCATGGGCAGTCCGGCGCAGTAAGCCGCCCCCACAATCGACCCGGCACTGACGCCCGCCACGCAGTCAATGGGGATGCCCTCGCGCTCCAACACGGACAGCACTCCCACGTGCACGGGCCCGCGCGCCACACCGCCGCTCAGGGCGAGACCGACTTTGAGACGGCCGTTTTTGCTAAACATCATGGACATCTATCTACGAAATCTCCCAACCTCGTTCCCACGTGGTTGTGAATTAAAAATTAATTCGGGTAATAAACTTGTCATGCTGAGGTCCTCCGAAGCATCCCTCTAAACTGAAACAGCCGAAACCTGGCTGAGGCCGTAGGGATTCTTCGCTCCGAAGACTCCGCTCAGAATGACACGTCACTTACCTGATTATTTTCTTAAACACTAAGAACGTGGGAACGCCGTCTGGAACGCTCTTGTTCGTTAAGAAAATAACCGGGGAATCCCTTGTAACCTCCGCATGTCATTTCGAGGTCCTCCGAGAAATCCCTCTAAACTTCGGAGCCTTTTAGGATCCGTGTTGTAACAGGGATTTCTCCCTCTGGTCGAAATGACAGTTGAGGGTATCTGGTGATTCCCCTTAGAAAACCTCGCGGAGGTTCCTTTTAGGAGTGTCGCCATCGGGAAACCTCCGGGAGGTTCGACTGATAACTAAAAATCAACCGAACGGCCGTCAAAAGCATATTGAAACAGCTTCTCTACTTCATCTAGCTCGGGAATGCGGCGCGACATCAGCGTGTTGGTGTCGATGAGGACATGTTCGCAGAGGGTTTCCATGTGGGCCTCCAGCTCATCGGGTGTAATGCCAGCTTCTTGCAGCGAAGTGGGTAGGTCGAGCTGCCGCATCAGGCTGCGGGTGGCGTTGGCCAGCTTTGGCGCGGCGTCGGCTTCATCGCTGACGGCCAGGCCCACCATCGCCGCCAGGTCCGCGTAGCGCCCCGTGCCCCCATTGGCCACAAACTCAACGGTGTAGGGCAGGAAGATGGCGGTGATACGGCCGTGCGGAATCGTCTTGAACAAAGCCCCGGCACTGTGCCCCATCGCGTGCGCCAGGGCAACCTGGCTGTTGCCCAGGGTAATCCCGGCAATCGAGGCAGCGTTGGCCATCTTTTCGCGGGCTTCTTCATCGTTGGGACCATCGGCCACGGCGCGGGGCAGGTAGGTAAACACCATGCGCGCCGCCTGCAGGCAGAGCCCGTCGGTGAAGTCGTTGGCCCAGGCGCAGCTGTACGCCTCGATGGCGTGGCTCAGCACGTCGATGCCCGTGTCGGCGGTGATGAAGGCGGGCAGGTTTTTGGTAAACATCGGGTCCACGATGGCGATGTCTGGCGTCGCTTCACGAGAGCCAAGGGTGAGTTTGCGCTTTTCGGCCGTATCGGTGAGCACAATGCCGTAGTTAGACTCAGACCCGGTGCCTGCCGTGGTGGGGATACAGATGAGCCGTGCCTTGGCCCGCAGTCCCAAATCCTCCATCGGGTTGATGGATTCCGGTTCGATGCCCGGCCGCTCGTATAAAATCCACATCGCCTTGGCCGCGTCCATGCTGGAGCCGCCGCCTAACCCAATGATCCAGTCTGGTGCATAATCGAGCATGGCCTGCGCGCCGCGCTGCACGGTCTGCAAAGAGGGGTCTGGTTCCACCTCGGCAAACACCTGGCTGTCGATGTCGGCGTTGGCCAAAGATTTTTGTACCAATTCAGGAAAGCCCAGTCTGGCAATGTTGGCATCGGTGACAATGAAGGCGCGATTGCCTGGCAGCATTTCCAGCTGGCTGAGGGCGTCTTCGCCAAAGAAAAATTCAGGACATTTAAAGAACCACATGGTGTACGGCCGTATCCTTTTACGCCTCTGGCCACTCCGTGTTAATGGTGGAACACGCTTCCACCAGCTCGATGGCCGCTTTGGGCGCTTTCATCACCTTCATCATCGGCCCTTTCAGCTTCAGACGGCGAGTGACGAGACCTTGAATCGGATCAATCTTCTTTTCCAGCACGCCGCGCCAGATCTTAACCGGGGCGCTCAGCTCAAAAACCGGCGACTTCTCGCTTTTGTCATTCACTTTGAAGGCATCGCGGCACTGGCCGTGCCACAGATCCATGTAGAGATAGGTGGTTTCTGCCCCATCTTCAACGATAAAGTAAAAATCCCCTTCCCAGTTTTTGGCGGCTTCAGCGTAGCCGGGGCTGGTATTGAGGGCCGCCATGGCGGCTTTTACCCATTCGTCGGTTCCAAATTGAATCCCCATGTTTCCCTCCAGACGGTGGTATGGTGTTGGTTCGATAAAAATAGCTGTTTGAACGGTAAAAGATAGCACAGCTATCTTTGATTTGCCAATTGTCCAGGCGCATTTACACCGGGCAAGGAAACTTCTGGTTCTGCTTCTACCGTGGCGTTGCTAACCTGATGCAGCGTGGTGATGAGGCCCAGCAGAAACCAGAAGGCCAGGCCGGTTTTTGATCCAAAAGCCAGGGCATCCCCGATGCCATAAACATGGTAGGCGAGCAGTCCGGCGGTCAGCCCCAGGGCATACGGCCGTACGTGCGTGTTGTGCCGTGCCGCTTGCCAGCCTAAGCCCAACACCAGGCCAATGATCGCCAGGTAAACGATGAGACCAGGAATGCCGATGTCTACGGCCGTATGCAAATAAAGGTTGTGCGCATGAACCACTTCATAGCCGGGATCGACGCCTAACGGATAGAGTCGCCGGATGACGCGCCGGAAGCTGCCCAGGCCAATGCCGGTGAAGGGGAAATCCTGCACCGCCACAATTGTCCAGCGCCACACCTCTTGCCGGAAACCGAGAGAGCCAAAGGAACCAACGGCCGTTTCCTGCGCCGGATCCTGCCACAGTTCAACCAGGCGTTCCGGTCCAATCACCGCCAGGCCCGCCAGGCCCGCCAGCGTTAAGGCCCCCAACAGCAGGAGCAGGCGGCGCTGCGCCGGGCTGCCGGAGTGCTGGCTGAGCGCCCACAGCGCCACCAGCACATACACGGCCGCGGCACCGCCTAACCAGCCGGAGCGAGATTGGGTGAGGAAGAGAACGGCCGTACCCAACAGGGCCAATCCCAGCCAGAGCCAGCGCGCCCATCCCACCTTCCATCGGCTTCCCAAAAGCACGGACCAGAGCAGGGGAAAATAAAACAGCAGGGTTCCGGCCGTCTGGTTAGGGTGGATGCCATCTCCTGGCTGCCCGGGCAAAGCCACAATCTGGTTAGGCAGGCGGCTGATGATGGGCGCCAGCAGCGCAATTTTGTTCAGCCAGCTGGCGTTGAGAATGCCCAGGGAAACAAAGCCAAGCCCCAAAACCCCAAAGACAAACAGGGCGATAGTCCATTGTTTTGCGGCCTGCACCGTCCGGTTCAGGTAACGCCACAGGAAGAGACCAAGCAGCACTCCAGCTGCCTTATCCAGCGTCAGGTCCGGGTCGGCGGTGACGAGAATGCTGATGCCTAAAATGAGGGCGAAAAGCAGCAGGGGAACATCAAGGGCAGAGGGGGTCTGAACAGGCCGCCAGCGGAACAGCACGGGAACCGTCTCGATGAAAATCAGGCCCAGCAGCGCCAGCAAGGTGCCCGGCACAAACCGGTTAGGAAAGAGTAAAAAGGGCAGACTGCCAGCCAGGATGAGCCCTTCGAGCAGCCAGATATGTTGTTGCCAGGCGGAGCGCCAACTAGTAAGCACCCTTGCCTCGCAAAACCACCCACGGCGTTTTGAGCAAAATGTAGATGTCCATCCAGATGGAATAGTTTTGCACGTAGTAAAGGTCGTCTTCGGTATGCAGGTGGAGCGGTTTATCGGAACGGCCGTTCACCTGCCACCAGCCGGTCATACCCTGCGGTACGGCAAAACGTTTACGCTGCCACGGTTCGTACTGGTCCACCAGCCAGGGCAGCTCGGGGCGGGGGCCAACCAGGCTCATATCGCCGAGCAGCACGTTGAACAATTGGGGCAGCTCGTCCAGGCTGGTGCGGCGCAGGAAACGGCCGATGCGGGTGACACGGGGGTCGTCGGGGCGCTTTTTGAAGAGAATACGGCCGTTTTCTGGGTTGATTTCCGTGATCTGCTCCCGGTGAGCTTCGGCATCGGGCACCATGGTGCGGAATTTAAACATGTTGAAGATACGGCCGTTTTCCCCGACACGCTCCTGGCGAAAGACTATCGGACCTTTTGAATCGAGCTTAATAAATAGACTGATGATGGCCAGTATAGGCAGCAGCAGCATGACAGAGACAATGCCGAAGAAGAGATCAAAAATGCGTTTCACCAGACGCTGCACTTCGTTGAGTGCGGGGTCACGTAAGTTGATCATAGGGATGCCGCCAAAGTCATCGACTGAGGCGCGGTATAAGGCCAGGCTGAAATAATCAGGGACGACCCGTACGTGAACGGGTAAATCGTGGAGCGTAACGGTTAATTTGTTAATCTGACCATAGGCGCGTTGCGGCAAAGCCACAACGACATCTTGAATGTTGTACTTTTCTACGACCTGGCGGGCGCTGCCCACACCGCCCAAAATAGGCAAACCATCTCCCTTTTTTGCCAGGTCGTCGTCCAGGTACCCCACCAGGTTTAGCCCAGTCCATTGGTAGTCCTGCATCATTTGGCCCACGCTGCGACCGGTTCTGCCCGCACCAACAATCAAGACGCGCCGTTCTCGCGAGGGGCTGCGCCAGAAATTGAAGCCTAAACGAAGAAAAACCCGCCAGCTGAGAATAAAAACGGTGTTGATAAAGACGAAGGTTGCAAATAACCAGCGAGAAAACTCCCGGTAACCCAGGTAAAGAATGCCGGCACAAATAAGAGAAGCGACCGCTTCAGCTATGACAATCGTTTGAATTTCGTCTGTAATTTTGTAAATTCTTTTGGGATCGTAAACAGATGAGAGCAGGAAGGTCATCACCCAAACTGCAGGAATAATGAGGTAAAGCGCTTGAGAGAGAACAATTTGATCGACGGGAACAAGATAGGGGAATTGGGGGAGGAACGGCCGTATGATTACCGCCAGGGTTAAGGCCAAAAACGTTAAAACGGCATCTGAACCCATAGAAAATATCGCGTAGTTAATACTAAATCGCCGCAGCATAATCGGCCCCTTCTTATAATCAGTAGCAAGAATACCCACTTGAGTCTATGTAGAAAATGAAATAGTGGATAGGACACACAAAAACCTCATGCTCGTGAGAAGCACAACATTACTTAAACAACAGAATTATAGCGTCAAACTTGTGTGACGCAATTTGCTCAACAGCGAAAAAACCTGGCAAATAGGAGTCAACTCTTAAAAAACTAAAATCAATTTTTCAGGAGTTCCCAGTATAAATCTTCTGTTTGTTCCACCATTTGAGCGATGCTGTGTTTTTCTTTTACCAGTTCTCGACCTCGCCTACCAAATTCAATTCTTTTTGCTTCATTTCTTAATAGATTAGTTACAGACTGTGCCAACTCTAAGTGCAGATCGGGCGAGATAGGAACGAGAAAACCTGTTTCACCATGTTTAACGACATCTCGACTTCCAACCACATCAGTGGCAATTACTGGTAAGGCAAGAGCCATTGCTTCCAGTATGGTATACGGTAACCCTTCAAAAACTGATGCAAGTATAAAAATATCAAACGTGTTCATGATGTCTTTGATGTTATTTCGAAAGCCCAAGAAGGAGATCGCACCAAACACGTCTAAATCTTTAGCTAACCTTTCGGCGTCCTCTCGCAATTCTCCTTCCCCGCACCAAAGAAAGCAGACGTCTGGCATTGCCTGGTGAATGTGGGCAAAAATATGCACCAAGGCTAACGGATTTTTTTGAGGAATGTAGCGAGAGACAGTTCCAACTACCAAGGAATCGGCTGGAATACCAAGTTTGGTTTTTGTACAGTGCTTGGCTTCCTTATCAGGTTCAAAATCCTGAATGCTGATTGCATTTGGTATTAGGACGAGTTTTTTGGGAGGTATTACTTTACGCCTGACCGCCTGCTCGCCTTCCCCTGGTGAGACTGCAATCAATTTATCCGTTAACTTTCCGGCTATCTGTTCTAATAGTAAGTAGAACTTTTCCTTTGCCGGGCTGCTTGCGTCTAAAAAGTAGAAGCCGTTTGGGGTATAGACAGTAGGAACCTTATTAAGCTTTGCAGCAATACGGCCAAGAAACCCGGCCTTTGAGCTGTGAACGTGAACTAAATCATACTGCTTTTGATGAATTAAACGGGTTAATGTCCACAGGCTTTTCAAGTCAGAAAATGGCTGAATTTCCCGTGACATATCTACATAGTGATGGGGGATGCCAATTTTGCTCAGTTCCTCTACAAAGCTAGTGTCGTCGATGCTGGTATGACGAATTTTTGGAGCTGCTACTTCGACCTGAAAGTAGTTGTTATTTAAATTCGCAGCGAGAGAAAGTAGGTGGCGCCTGGTTCCCCCAACTGTTGCCTCTAGTACATGAAGAATTTTTTTTCTGGTCATATGCATTTTTATATCAAACTGGCATACGCTCGTACTGGTGAGATCTTACTTTCTCTTATAGTGGGTCCTGGTAGATTCTACCTCCAGAGGATGAACTTTAAACAAGAAAGGCGAGGAGTGTTTAGAACGGAATTGCATCTGTCGCCGTTGTCTTAATGCTCTTGGAACAGTTTTTTGCAGAGCTTTGGTAAGGGCAAATAACAGCTTTGGATGGAGCAGTAAGTAGCCCCAGATCAAAATCTCTTGTCTTATAAACCACCAGAGGTTCTTTAGCACGAGTGAGAGACTGGCGTTTTTTATCAGCATTAAATAACGATTCTTGAGAGTATGTACCTTGAAAACCATTGGTTTTTTAAAAAATGCAGAAGGACTGCTTCCTCCTCGATGATGTTCGACAACGGCCGTAGGCACGTATACGCAGCGCCATCCTTTGTTTTGCAGCCGCCAGCCTAAATCTCCATCTTCATAGTAGGCAAAAAAATCTTCATCCCAGACTTTACCGTTGCCAGCCACTGTTTCCAAAGCCGAACGACGATAAAAAGCGGCGGCGCCACAGGGAGCAAAAAGATAGGCGTACTCGTCGTATTGTCCTTCATCTTCAAGAAAGTAGCCCCGATCCCTTAAAGTGAAATCTTTTTGCAGCATAAGCCCAGCAGAGTCTATACGTCTTTTCGTTTGAGTGTTGTCGAGAAACGGCCGTAATAACTTTGCAGAGGCCATGCCAATATCTGGAGCAGTTTGTGCCGCTTTGACTAAAAGCTCGATACTGTCAGAGGAAAACACAGTGTCGTTGTTGGCAAACATCACAAAATTTCCAGTTGAAACAAGATAACCTTCGTTATTTCCCCCGCAAAACCCGAAATTTTTTTCTAGCTCAACCAGCTTAATATTGGGGAAGTTCTGCTGTAGGTATTTAATAGAGTCATCGTTAGAGGCGTTGTCAACCACAATGATTTCTAAATGTGAGTACGTTTGTTCGGAAAGAGACTCGATACATCTAGCTAGGTAGTGATTATGCATGCCATTATAGTTTAATACAATGACGCTGGTAAGCTCTCGATCTTGGTCCATGAAGTGATTCGGATTAATTAGATAAAACAGGGCTGAAATAGTAAAAAAGATGATTAACGACCACTAAAACTGCCAATGAGAACGATCATTTGTTCCAAAAACTGTCTTTCAGAGAAGAGTTCTATGGCTCTTTTCCTTCCCGCGCTACCTAACCGATGACGCAAGCTCTCATCTTTAGACAATTGAATTATTTTATCGGCATAAGCTTCAATATCATTAGGAGATACCAAGTAACCACAACTCTCATCAACTACTTCGGGAACCCCGTCAACTTTCGCTGCAACTATAGGACATTCCGCTGCCATTGCTTCGATAAGCACTCGACCAAAAGCTTCAGTATCGGATGTAAGGACGAATACATCTATTTGATTATAGAATTCTGGCATGCACTCAACATAACCTAACATAACAATAGTGTCATTGAGCGACAGTTTTTTGATTAAAGCATTAACCTGCTCATATAACTCTCCCTCTCCTGCAACTACCGCTTTCAAGTTATGGACTTGTTTTTTAGCTGCTGCAATGGCACTAATAAATCGATCAGGACGCTTGATTTTTACCAGTTGTCCAGCAAATCCAATCACAATGTGATTTCTTTTAACCGCTTTAGAGTTCTTAGTTTCTGGAACATCAATTCCGTTATAAATAACATGCCAACTAGCTAGCAATTTTGAACTATATGCCATCATAGTTGCCTTTGAGTTAAAAACGGTATTTTGTGAAAAGGCTCGAAACAACCAGGAAAAAAATTTTCGCGCCAGGGTATACCCTGGTTTAATTTCGTGAATATGCCATAGACAGGGAACTCGGGCCAGTTTTGCAGCAAAAGGTCCGTAGAGCCCATCAACCGTGTTATTGACTACCAAGTCTATATCGTTCCTCCAAATCCATATAGCTAGGTATAACACAACAAAAGGCCATAGAAGAACAAAACGAATTAAGTGAAAGGGGTTTCTCTGGAGTCGGGGTAACAGTTTGATTTTGACTGGTACAGAGCGTTTGGTTAACTCCCTTACCAACGGCCCATCATCAGGACAAATGACAACGCATGTGTATTCATTTTCACGAAGTGATGTTGCCAACGACAACAATGTGCGTTCTGCCCCATCCATATTGGCTGTGTGACTAATGAGTAATACGATCATAATTGTTGGCTGACAACGAGTTAAATCGTGGCAAGCTAAATAATATCCCCGAAAAAATCCAAAGAATATTTCGAGAAGGGTTTAATTCGATATACTCTCCAAAAAAAAGGAGCACAATGAACGCTACAAAAGATGTAGTAAATACGATAGCTAATCTCTTTAAATCTCCATAGAGTATCATAGAAAGTGTTATACCGTGTAGAAATATCGTTGAAAGTAACCAGAAGAAAAGGAAAAGACCAACCCAGCCTGTTTCCAATACTACTTTTAAATATGTGTTGTCTGTTGTTATGATTGTTGGGATTGTTGCATTATACCTCAAGCTAGCCGCGCCGCTCATGCCTACTCCCACACCATAAGGGTTATCTTTAACAACTGTCCAAATGCCAGTCCATGTTCGAACGCGATCTAAAATTGATGCATCTTGTAGTGGAGTGGCGAGTGAGGCTATTCTTTCGTTGAGTGCTGGATTTTCTAAGTAAGGAGAGATTGCTAATATTAAGCGAGGGAACCACAAAATACTTGTAACAACCAGTAGCAAAATTACGGGAAAAAGCAATCTAAGTATTTTTTTATGCCAGAATAGCCTTACTGCCGCTATAAAAACTGCAACAGAGGTTGCAAACCATGCTGCTCTTACAAAGGTAAAGAGTAGCGCCACGACCATAGGAACTAAGGCAAACAATCTCCTTTGGCTCGGACATTTAAACAATATCACAGTTGAGAGTGTAGAAATAGCAAGGGTAAGATAGAAGCCCAAGTCAACAGCACTACCCAACGTAGACATAAGACGATAACGTCCTGTTCCTGCAATCATCATTGTGGCAGACAACTGTTGAATCCATACCAGCTCTATAGCTGTATAGCCACGTATTAATTGAACCAACCCATATAACGAAATGAGGAAAGCCGTTATCCAAAACACTCGGAGAAAACGCCAAATTTGATTTACTTGTTCAAAGGCATAAAAACCCAAGAAGTGAAGCAGTATTCCGCTCGCTAAAAACCGCCACCCTAGCAACCCTTGTGTTATAGAAGCAAGTAAAGGATTAAACGCTGTAACTAAGGCAAAAGAAGTGAATACGACAATCGCCGGTGTTGATTTGGAGTATGGCAAACGACGGGAGCGACTCAACCTTTTAAGTAGTACGGCACCCAACAAACCGAAACACGAAAGATCGTAAACAATCGTGACTAACGTATCTGAAAAAGGCAAGTAGCGCTTTAAATGCCCAGTAAACGCGCCAAAGAAAAGTACTAGCCATATCGCTACTTCTACTTTCGAATAGGGAAACTTGAGAGGAAGCGTAAATTTTTTAGCGGGATACTGTTTAGGTTGAGGGACGGACGTGGAATTCATTGCTCTATTTCAGCCGAATTTAGAAGATAAAGACGGGCACTTCCAATGTAAACAGTTGCATCTCCGTAGAGGTTCACAGGAGCTAATGTCACTCGCTCAACTGCGTTACTTGTTTGAGGCAGGCAAAATATATCGGCATATGTCGTCCAAGGTTGGCTACCAACCGTAGAGAGAATACTCTTACCGGTGGGTATGTTATCTTCAGAATATGTCTCCCAGTATAACCAATACGTGGGGATGGAGTCTTCCCGAACCACAGCCGCTTGAACCGTAAAGAGATAACACTCTCCTGTAGTTAAAGACAGAGATTGACTAAGGGAAGACTGACCTGCTCCCGTCCGAGAGTATACAGCCATAGATCTACCATCTCCAACGGGTTCGGTAGATAATGACCAGCTAGAATTATATTGAATCCAATGCTGAAAGCCCGGGTCGAACTCAGGATTATATAGTAGCTGTATGCCAGGGCTATAAGACAAATGCATTCCTTCTTGCTGTAAATGTGTAACAGCTTTTTGGTATGCTTCAACCTCTTGTGCTGCCACTAATTTTTGAGGGAAACTAGTTGAATCAGCTAAAATTTTTAGTATATCAATACGTTTTTCGAGATCAAGACGAGGGTCACCTAAACTTCTATTAAGATGAAGAACGTCTATATTGCGTCTTATGTTTGAATTGAAAACCTGAGTAAAAATAACCCAAGTTAACACCAGCAATACTGCAGATACAAAGAAGTTCTTCATTGTTATGGGGCTTCGTTTACTAGGCGATACACATCTAATTCTTTAATCTCCTCTACTTTTTGCCACTCTTCTGGAGCGGATGGATGATTGGCGGCGATGCTCTCGATCAACTGACTTGCAATGAATTGTGAACGGCCGTCGTACCGTGTACCTATTGTAGCGCAAAATCGTTTCGCGCGATGGCGTATGTCAGGCTTGTGGCTGGACAAATTTAGTAATTCCTTGACCACATCATCTGGTTCATAATAACAGGTCACCAAGCCGTTTTTTTGAAAACCATACCAGTCCATATTTTGACCGAAAAAGTCATAATAAAGAGGCACAACGTTCATTAACGCAGCTTCTAGTAATATATTAGACTCGCCAGCTATTATCGCATCAACATTACTAAGAAACTCGACAGCAGTTTTTGTACGGCCGTCTGAAAACTGCCATCCATGACCTTGGGCGAATGCAATCCAGGATGCGAGACGAGTGTCTGCTGGGTGTGGCCTTAACACAATCTGCAATTCTGAAACTCGTTGTTTTAACACTTCAGCTAACGAAGAAAGATCTTCTGGAGTGTTGAGCGGGTTAACACAAACGCCCACACGATTTACCTTATCGAAAGAGTTTATAAATTTTTGATACTTATCGAACTTTGGAATACCAACTAAATAGACCCTTGTACTTGATGCTCCGCAGATGGCATATTTTTCTGCTGCTTCCATACCATCTAGCAAGGCATAGTCAAACGCCAATGGAGGAAAGTTTGTGGTCACTGATGCATGTTGAACGTAAATAGTGGGAACTTTCTCATTTCGGGCTGCTTGTAGAAGCGCCCGTGTCCACATTAAATGATCATTGGCCATTACAAGAACCGACGGTTGCTTATTTGCAAGCAGCTGTCTCGCGTAAATGTAATAGCCGTATGCTAACCAATAGTCATCAAGTACATATCGATAAGTTTCTCGCATCTCAGGTGTTTCCTGAAAGTAGCGAAAAATTACTAAAGGGAAAAAGCTGAGAGCGTATATATATGCCCAGAACAAAGGAAACTTCTCGCCAACTTCATAGACACCAAGCAATTTGCTGTTTTGGAAAGATTCTAAAATCGGTTGAAGTGCTGAATGTTCATTCCGGTGCACTGCAAAAAACAGTTTTTCCCCTTTACGAACTGACGGCGCTTGAGCGCTTCTGGGTAATGAAGCGAAAGTTCGAATCATATGCCATAGAAATGATCCAACCCTAACAATCACTCCTGGTCTTGGGCAACCAACCTTTATCGTCTTAGTTACTTTCAAATATGGGGGCAAATACATATAGCTGAAGTTAGTAACATCCAGTTTTGTAGCATCCCCAACAACTCGCAAAAATCTCAAAAAATTTGCCAATATTGTAAGCCTTTCCTAAACTGATTCCAATACGGTTTTGCTGGCCACATTCTTGTTCTTGCTCTAAATCAAATCCGGTGAAGAATCAGTATTCTACAACCTTTAGATAGCTATGAGAGAAATCACTCGGAAAACAACGTTTCTCTTTCGCTAACCTGATTGAAACTTATTCCATGCAAAAGATGACAGCTGCTGAATTGAGTGGCGTCTGGATATTAAAAAAACGACCAAGCCAATGACGCCAAAAGGAGCTGGAGTATTCATGATGCTGCCAACGACGAAAAACGCCATGGCAATCATGCTGCCAAGCGGTAACACATCAGTTAAATAACCTTTCTGTATATTGCCATTATTCATTAAGCGTGAGCCTAACTGTGCCTGCAGTACTACAAACAGGATGCTTCCTCCCAGCATGACAATCGCGATCCAGAATACATCCCATTTTAACAAGCCGATTAAACCACTCAAGAGAGTGATAAAAATAACTGCAATAATGCTAATCCCGGCTACTTTCAGCTGCTGATTCCGCGCAACGGCAATCGTGTTGTAGCCAAAGATGACAGATAGTACAGCCTGCATTACGAGCATTACACTCAAGATACTTACTACCGGTTTATATTGCGGGAGAAAAATATTGAGCAATGGGGTGAGCAGAATCATTATAAACACGACCAGGAAAACGGCCGTACTATACAAGTCATTGACTTTATTAACAATTTTCCTCACTTCATCATCTGGTAATCCATCACGGGTTTTGGTCAAAATAGAAGGGAACACTACCCAAGTTACTGCTCTTAATCCCAGGAGGGTAGCGTAGGTAATGCTGTTGGCCAGTGAAAAATAGCCCAATTCTTCGACAGAATAAAAAATACTAACGACTGTCCTGCCCATAGTTGTAATAAGAGCATAACTTAATGTATACACTAGGAGCGGTATCCCAATAGCCATCATTTGCCATGCTGCAGGAAAATCAAATTCCAGAGCCAGTGCAAAAGGCGGCCGGATAATGAAGATTAAGATAGCAATCAAGCTAGACACGCAGGTTGCTGCCAATACAGCCAGAATCAATGCTTCGTCGCGATAGAAAAAAACTACTATAAGCGGCAGGGTGGCAACGAGAATCTCCCCTAACATGATCCGGTTTAACTGGCCATAGACGCGGTAGATATTGGAAAACACCTCTTTAAGATGTGACAAACCAACAATTAAGCTCAGGGCAAACGTGTATTGGTAAAAGTTATATTTTGTGAAGAGGGGAACGTCACGGAACTGAACATAAGCCCCAATGACTGCCAGGAGAACCGCAATTAATAGCGTCATAGTCCAGGCAACATTGATATATTTTGCCTGTCGTTCTTTATCTGATAGCGCGTTTACGGCCAATTCAACATTGATGGCATGTTGAAATCCAAAGCCTGTGTACATCAAATATTGCTGCATCAACGTTAAGAAACCCCATATGCCAAAAAGATAAGGCCCTAGAAATTTGGCAACGAGGATGCCACGCACAAACTGCATCGCGTAGCCTAGATAACGAGATGCGGTAAACAGCACAACAGGATTCTGCCCGATGTTACGCATCACGGACCAGGCGTGAGAAGTGCGCGTTGAGGTCAATCTAGATAGTCTTCCCATACATTCACCGGAGCTGGTTCCGAATAAATGCTTGAAACAGCACTGGGAACTGTCTCTTTTTACCCATGACTTAATAAATCCCAGGTCACAGGCGTCCCGCGTTTCACGGGCTTGCCAGCTTTTTTGCCTAACACATCAGGTAAGTAACGTGTGTGCAGTCCATGTCCTGGACGAATAGAGCGTACATTTTTTGCGGTAAACGGTTCACCCGCGTCTATGTCTTCTACAACAAAGAGTGAACGGCGAAAGCTTTTGCTTTTGGTTTCGATCTGCGTGGGGCCATATTGAACCTTGCCTAGCGCTTGATCAGCAGTACGAACCGCCGCCACCATCTGCTTAAACTCATCAGGCTCCAAAGAAAACTCACTGTCAGGCCCTTTCATGTTGCGTGAAAGGGTAAAGTGCTTTTCGATAATACAGGCGCCCAGCGCAACGGCCGTTACCGGCACCGCAATATCCATCGAATGATCCGATAAGCCAACCGGCACACCAAACGTCTGGGCCATGTTGGGAATCGTGCGCAAATTCATATCCTCTGGCCGGGCAGGGTAAGAGCTGACACATTTCAGCAGGGCCAATTCTGTCGCGCCTGCCTGGTACAATGTTTGCACCGCTTCATCCAGTTCGGCTAAGGTGGCCATGCCGTTGGACATGATAATCGGCTTACCGGTTTGGGCAATTCTGCGTAGTAGAGGCAAGTCCACGTTTTCGAAAGAGGCAACTTTGTAGGCGGGCACATGCATTTGTTCCAGGAACGTTACGGCCGTTTCATCAAATGGCGTTGAAAATAGATCCATCCCTAGATTGTTAGCAATCTCTTTCAACTTTGGCTGCCAGTCCCAAGGTGTGTAGGCTTCTCCATACAGCTCATATAAGTTTTTCCCCTCCCAGATAGTCCCTTTGATTTGAAAATATTCGCTGTCGCAATCAATGGTAATAGTATCTGGTGTATAAGTCTGTAATTTGATAGCGTCTGCGCCAGCCGCTTTCGCGGCCTCCATTATTTTCACAGCCAAATCAAAATCATGATTATGGTTGGCTGACATTTCCGCAATGATATAAGTGGGATGTCCGGGCCCAATAGTATGGCCATTAATTTCAACATAATTATGCATTATTTAGCTCTTCCTCTTCTAGCAACTGAACACGAATGAAGATTTTTCGACCTTCATGCAAAAAATAGCAACCTTTGTAAGGTGGGAATGTACGGGCCCGCAAAAGATTTACTAAATCTTTTGCACGGTATGTTTTCTCTAAATCAATTTCGTCTATTTGATCTACATCCTTAACAAAGTGAACGGTACCAACATCTAAGGTTTGCGGGACTGGTTGAACCTGATTCGCCATTATTTTGGGCCAAGTTTCACAAAATAGCCTTACACTGAGCTTCTCAAGTTTTTCATGCAGGCTTTTTCCTGTATCTTTTGGATCAATAGCTAAGGCTTGTTGAGCAATGATTTTGCCGGTATCGATACCGCTGTCGATATAATGCAGAGTGGTTCCTGCCGGTGTGTCATCAATAATACTCCATACATTTGGATATGCCCCCTTATTATAGGGTAAGAAAGAAGGATGAAGGTTAACGACACCCAGGGGAAATAAGTCTAGAAAAACAGGCTTGAGAAGATATCCAAAGTAAAAGGATAGACCAATGTCAGCAGATAAACTAGCAATTTTTTCAATAGTTGCAACCTGTCTGAGAACTGGGGCATCAAAAATACATTCAGAGGATAAGCTTGCTGCTTCGACTATTTCTTTTCGGTACTTTTGTTTGGTTTCAGGATGCACAACCAAACCAACTATTTTGACCCCTGGGTATTTTGCTAGCCAAGAAGTCAAGTACCAACCAACCCAATTATTAGCCAATATGATCACGCGCATCAGCAATTATTCTCCTTAACTCTACAGAAACTCTCTTTGAACCATACCCATCCACTAAGTTTTGTCCTTCTAAGGTCATCTTTGTGCGCCTTTCTTTATCATTCGAAAGTTTCTCAATTGCAGAGGCAATATCTCTTTTGCGCAAGTGCTCAAACCAGCCCAAGCTATATGCAATTTGTTTTTTATGTAGTTCGCTTGCTATTTCTCGTTGATTATCTGCGATTATCAAAATGAGTGTTGGCAAACCCAAAAAAGCCAGTTCCCAATTAGTGGTTCCACCAGCTGATATTGCCATATCGGATTCAGTAATTAAGGTGGGCATATCTGCAATATTTCGTAAAAAGGTGACTTGATGGATTTTGGGGAGCGTAACGGCCGTTTCTTCCAATATTTGCTGATATACATTAGCTGCACCCACCAACACAGTTACGGAGAGAGGTGTTTCAACGAAAGCCAAAGCGTCGAGGATCTTTAATGTCTGGTTGTGGTAGTCTCCTCCTCCCAACGTTACAAGAAGCTTTTGAGCAATGGGTTTTGTCTTCCGTTGCCAGCCAATCCACGGGCGAAATTCGGCTCGCAAGAGAGCGTAATCGCAGCCTAAAAGTAGTTTTGTGTTTGGGCTGCGCTGATAGTAAAGGTGTTCATTGGCGTATACATTTTGGTTCAACACCACATCAGCACAGTATTTGTCACAATGCCCAAAATCATCAATAAATAAAAGTAGTAAGCCAGCTTGTTTGACTTTTTGCTGATAATCCGCCCCAAAATCATAGCCGTCAACGACCAGCCAGGCTGCATCTAGGTTTTGGGCGTGGGCAATAGTTTCCGCCGCATCTGCCGCACTGCCCACTTCGATGTGATCTGACAAGTAGCAGAGGCGAACCTTTTCTGCCGCCAAACGTTTTTCAAGCCCGGCCAGCCGCTCTGCCAGCAAGAAAGTGACCTGCCCTCCCTGCCGCAGCCACGCCTGTGCCAAGGCCAAACAGCGCATTACATGACCAGTTCCTCTCTGGATACTTGCATCGGCTCGAACTAATAAGCGCATACTCACTACGCACCAATTTTCTTTTGTTCAATATGCTGGTTTATAAGTAGCCAGTCAGGATTTTCTTTTAGTAATGCTAAAACATCGTGCCAGTTAAATTTATCGTGTCTAAAGTGATCATAAATGCGGCGGATTAATTCCAAATCTTCTGGTGTGTCAACCGTCCAGCGGTGGTGAGAGTAATCAACTGGATTCGAAAAACCACCGACAGAAAACAGCTCCGGTTGCTGATATAGATAGGGCGTTACATGTTCTCTGGTACTGGCGTTTTGATCTTCTTGCCAGGCTCGCTTGAGTGCTTCCATCGTGAAAACTTCAGTGTCTAAGCCTCGCGGGAATGTGCGAAATTGGAAAACGTTAGACACGTAATCATAAGCAGGATTTGCTGCTAAGAAATGAGCGACAACCTGATCAACTATTTCTGGCTCTATAAGCGGGCAGTCAGACGTAATTCTGACAACCATGTCAGCTTGATATTGTGTAGCCGCTTTGTAGTATCGATCAAGTACGTCAGTTTCACTACCGCGCGTGCACGCCCACTGCATTTGGGCACAATAAGCCACCAACTGATCATCAACCGTTTCTGTTGTAGTTGCGACAACAATTTTGCTAAGCGTTTTTGCTTTTTGTAACCGTTTAACGGCACGAGCCAGCATGGTTTCACCTGCAATATCTAAGAGGACCTTGCCTGGCAAACGGGTGCTGCCCATGCGAGCTTGCATAATGGCAACTATGTTCACTTTTGATAGGCCTCCACCACTTTTTCAACGGCCGTCACCACATCTTCCACATCGCTGTTGGTCATCTGCGGGAAAATCGGTAGGGTCAAGAGACGTTCGTAAGCAGCCTCGGCTGCCGGGCAATCTCCCGGCCCGGTGCCAAATGTCTGCCGGTAATAGGGATGCAGATGCACCGGAATGTAGTGGACGTTGACACCAATGCCTTCCGCGCGTAACGCCTGAAAAATGGCAGCCCGATCAGCGGTTAACCTTTCCAGATCAAGCTGCACCATATAAAGGTGGTAGGCATGAGATACACCAGACCGTATGGTCAGCGGGGCAACGGCGTCAACCTGGGCCAGGGCGGCGTCATACATGTGGGCAATTGCCTGCCGCTTTTCTACCCAGCCCATTAATTTTTTCAGCTGGCTAATGCCCAAAGCGGCCTGAAAGTCTGTCAGACGATAGTTATAGCCCAGGTCAACCATCTCATAAAAAAAACCACCTTGCTCAGCTCGCTGGCGATGGTCGGTCGTGATGCCGTGGTTGCGAAACACGCGCATCTTTCTGGCCAATTCGGAGTCATGGGTTGTGATCACACCGCCCTCACCAGTGGTAAGATGTTTTACCGGATGGAGGCTAAAGGTGTTCAAATCGGCGAGCGTGCCTATGGGACGGCCGTTGTAACTCCCCCCGACGGCGTGACAGGCATCATCAATGACAACAAGGGTGTGTTTCTGCGCCACAGCATTGATAGCGTCATAGTCACAAGGCTGGCCTGCATAATCCACGGCCACAATAGCCCGGGTGCGCGCGGTAATTTTTTCTTCAATCTTGTTGGGATCGAGCAGGAGTGTCTCTGGTTCCACGTCGGCAAAAATGGGTTTAGCGCCCAGATAAACGGCCGCATTGGCGCTGGCGGCAAAGGTCATGGGGGTCACGATAACTTCATCGCCCGGTCCTACCCCCGCAGCATACATGGCAGCATGCAAAGCGGCCGTACCGTTGCTCACAGCAACTGCTTCAGCAGCACCCGTTTGTTGGGCAAAAGCCGCTTCAAACTGGCCAATTTTGGGTCCCGTAGTTAACCAATCAGAGCGCAGCACCTCAATGACGGCCGATATATCTTCATCATCAATGGATTGACGGCCGTATGGCAGCACCGTCCTGCGCACTGGTTCACCCCCATCCACAGCCAATTTAGCTTTCATCAATCATCCTCTGTAGTTGCTCATGGTTTAGCCATTGATCATTTGTATCGCTGCTATAAGAAAAGCCCTCAGGTAAACCTTGTGCTTCTGCCCAGTTCGCTGCTTGCCACCAAGGATGTGCTGGCTTAATTACAAATCGGTCACTCAACTCTACTGATTGGCGTGCCTCATCGGCTGAAATCATCGATTCATGTAGTTTCTCGCCTGCTCGAATGCCAATCATCTTGATGTCGCATTCAGGTGCCATCAATTTTGCGAGATCCATAATATTCATGCTGGGTATTTTAGGAATAAATACCTCGCCACCATGCATCTTTTCAATGCTGGAAATGACAAACTTTACGCCTTGTTCTAAAGTAATCCAAAAACGCGTCATACGTTCATCGGTAATGGTTATCGTACCGCTTTCACGCTGTTCTCGGAACAAAGGAATAACGCTGCCGCGGCTGCCCACTACATTTCCGTACCGGACACAAGCAAAGCGCGTTCCCTCTTCTCCCCTGTAAGAATTCGCCTGCACAAACAGCTTTTCCGCTACCAATTTGGTAGCACCGTACAAGTTGACCGGTGCAGTTGCCTTATCGGTACTCATTGCTAATACTCTATCCACTCCGCTATCCAAAGCAGCTTCAATCACGTTTTTGGCACCCATCACATTCGTCATGATTGCTTCAATGGGATTGTATTCACAAGCCGGGACCTGTTTAAGTGCTGCCGCGTGTACTACAATGTTTACTCCGTTCATAGCCCGGCGCAGGCGGGCTTCATCCCGTACATCGCCAATGAAATAGCGTAGGGACACATGGTTAAATCCAGCTGTACGCATTTCATGTTGCTTTAATTCATCCCGGCTAAAGATTATTAACTTTTTAGGTCTATATTCTGTCAGCATGATCTCCGCAAACTTTTTTCCAAACGAACCCGTTCCCCCGGTAACTAAAACCGTTTTATCTTGCCAATTCATTTTTTTTACTCCTGAAACGAAATCCAGAAACCCAATTGAAGAAAAGGTTTCTCAGAATTGATTTGATCGATCTAGTAGTACTCCCTTAAGGGAGCGAGATCTCTCACTTAAAAATAAGGTTCCCTAAAAAGGGAGATTCAAAAAAAGCCAAAAGCATTTTGGAATTCGTAGCATACCAAAATGCTTTTGGCATCAAAAATTCTAATTACCCAAGTTGTAGCTTTATTCTATAAAGGGCTTTTTAACGTTTGAAGACCACATACGAAGCTGTTGCCACCTGGTATATACCTAGAGTTGATGGCTGCTCTAACTATGAAGAGAGATTCACTTTCACTTGCTGCCACCATATGATAGCAAACAAAATTGATATACCTAGTAATAAACCAATAACACCTGCGGCTACGGTAAACAGCACTGTGTTACGACTCTCCGGCTCGTTTGGGGCAACTGCCTGACTAATGAGGCGCAAGCCACGATTTTCATCTTGTGCGGTGATCTTTTCTTCTTCCACCTTTCTGGCAAGTGAGAGATAAGTTTCACTGGCAACCAGCCGATCGTTAAGCAAACGTTCGTGAGTAACCACAGCTTCCTGCCATTCTTGTTGCAGGTGCAATATTTCAGGCTCTAGAGTAGACAATCTGGTTTCAACCAACGAAAGCTTAAATTGGAGAAACTCAATTAACCTGTCAAGAAATTCAAGCTGTTCGTTCTTTGTGCTGCCAATCAGTGAAACGTCGGAATCAAACTGGAAAAAAAGCGGGGCAATGGGCTGTGAATTAAAGCCCTCCATTTGTAATGTAAGGCCGACCAATTGATCTGAGGTGGTAGCAGCTCTATCACCAGTTTGGCTAGCCAACTGGTCACGCAGCTTCTCGGCATCTTGAAGAAGCTGCGTGAGATTTTGCTGGTCAGCCAGGTACAAAGTTTGCTCCTGGTTATAAAAAGCCAGAGTATTGCTTATCGTATTGCTGCGATTAATCTGCTGAAAAGAAATAAGATTGCTATCGGCCGTTTGTAAATTCTCCTCAGCCTGCAGCAGCTGATTTTCGAAAAAGGTGTGCTGTCCTCCATCTTGAATGCCCAAGATTGTGTTGAGTTGAGTTACAAAAATATTGGCCCACAGGTTGGCGATTTCTGCTGCTTTCGCAGGTTCCTCAGCAGTTACCGATAAACGTAATATCGATCGGTCGTTGCCAGATTGTGCCTGAACCATTTGGCGTAACTTTTCTATCGTGTTGATTTCGTCTAAAGCTTCTTGCTGAATTAGTTGAGACAAGACGATATCGCTTACCGCCAGCTCTGGTAAGGCAGATAAGGGCTCCCTGTCTGTTACTTCTTGAATACGGGGATCAAATTGAAAGATGGCACTGTTTTCGGCTACAAAAACTAGAGCAGTTGCCTCATACGAGCTTTTTGATGAACGAACTACTAGAAAAGTAATAATTGCGCAAAGAAAGGCAAAAACCACAATCCATTTTGCTTGTTTGAACAGTGCTTGTAGATACGGCCGTAAATCAATTTCTTCTTCCAATCATCCTCTCCATTTTCACATTGCAAACGAACAGATCATACATGACTAGATAGTTCCAAGCAAACATCCTAAACTCAGAATATTCATTCAAAAATCACCCATAAGCCAAACCAGTAGCAAAAATGTCATGTTTTTTGATTAACCCACCACCCCGAGTTTAGATTAGCTCTTTTATTTTGTAAAAAATACCATCTAATTTTGTAGACAGCATTGGGAATAGGTTTAAAGAAACACGCCAGCCAATAGATAAAAAAAGCGATCTTGGTGGGTTTGAGTCGGCTCGCTTTCCAGAAACAAATTCGAGCTTCTGAAACCTCACCACGGCGCAAATAGTGAGTCCCTTGATACCGATAAGATATCGCTACCAATTCGTTGTAACGAGGTTTTATTTTCTCAGGTGCAAGTTCCAGCAACTTCTGCAAAACATATCTTCTATTATCACCGGTAACTTCAGGAGAAGTGGTTTGAGAAAGACTGTTGACTCTTTTCCGTATTTTCACGAGTGGCTGGTCTATATAGCCGATTGGATAGTGAATAGCAATTCGAGACCATAGATCCGTGTGCTCTTCAGTTCTTAATGCTTCATCAAAGAGGCCAACAGTATCGAAAACACTGCGGTCTATTACTGTAGAGGGTAACGGAATCTCAAACTTGTTTGAGATGTAAGGAATCAATATATCTCCGTGATAAGCTCCCTGGACACTACTTAACTTGCCAATAACATCGTTCTTGCCAAACCAGGAAAAGTAAGAATCGCAGTAGCACCACTTCAATCCCGATTCTTGCAAGTAATTTACTTGTGCAATGGTCTTATCCGGCAACCAAAGATCATCTGCATCAATAAAAGCTATATACTGACCAGTAGCTTCAAGAATACCTTTGTTTCTCGCTGAAGCTGCCCCTAAGTTATGTTGGCGAATGTACTTAAGGTTTCTATAGGGCAAGATTACTTTGTCCGTTGCATCTGTTGAACCATCGTCAATAACAATGATCTCTATATCCTTATATGTTTGGTTCAAGAGGCTGGTAACAGCATCATTGATAAATGGTGCTGCATTGAACGCCGGTAATATAACAGACAAAAGCTTCAACGATGAAGTCTCCTTAATAAAACTGACTACCAACTGTAATCTTTTTCGTATCCTAGTTGAATTAAGAGATCACCTAAGAAATGTTTACACCGATCTTTTACCTCTGGAGAAAAATCCTCTTTCCAGGCTCCTTTTACTCCCCTACGAAAAGTGTGTGTGCCGCCAAATAGACTCTTAGCTATATTTCCTGCTTCTTTCGGTGAGATAGAAACTTCCAAATGGTGTGCGATAAGCAAAATTTGTTCGATTTGAGAGTGAACGCTCCCTCCGCCTTGTGGACCTACTAGATCTTCAAACCTTGTAACAAGAACGTTTGGCTTCGAAATCCAGGGTATGTAATCGAGCAATATCTCCCTAAAACTTGGTTGCCTTGGGTAACGGCACTCCTCGCCCTCAAAACCCTGAATGATTGAAAGCATACCTTCTTCAACTTCCATGAGCTTATAATGCTCATGTAAAGCAAGGTTGCTTTCGCGATGGAGGAAGTTAATTTCAGAGACTATGGTATCTCTGGGATCTCGAATAATAAAGATCGATTTGAAGTTTCCCTCAGCAAGCAAATGCTCGAAAGCCACAGAATATGGCATATGCCCGTCAAAAAAAGATCCCGGGGAGATGAGAGCCAATATTTCACCTAGGCTTTCTTTTGGAACAAAAACCTTATGAAACCCTCCAATGGGAATAAAACTTGAAGGCAAATCGGTCATACCGTCTTCGAGCTTAGCTTGTCTGGCCAAATTATAGCTTTCCTTTTCACTTGGGAACCATCTCCATATCCGCTGTCTTAATGGTCGCCGTGGCTGCCACGGAGTTCCATACATCTCACTATGAAATGACAGTGTAGTACTGTGCATCCCAGGTAAATGGTAAATGGCTTTTATTAATAAGTTTGTTCCAGACTTAGGTATACTGTTTAAAAATGCTTTGTGCGGTAACGTTGATGAAAAAAGAGGTAGGTTCTGTAAAAAATTGAAATAGACCAAGTCCTTTATTCGTGCGAGCCTTAGCTTATTTTTGTGGGTAAATAAAAAAGTACACACTGTTTTTTTCAAAGCTCCATTTAATTCACTCAAGCCTTAAAAGGCATAAATAAACCAAATTTTGGTGTTCGAAGTGACAATTGTTCAAATATTGGTTAAGATTTAGTCTTCAACCTTGCCGCCCCAGAGTACTTCCGAACAATATAGCCAAGAATTTAATGACGACGAAAACAAAGTTGATAAGAGACTTTATTTTCTAAAGAAACTGATACGACGCAAAAAGCCCGCCCAATATCTGAATGACTTGCAGTCCCAAATTTCCGATGTCTTAAGTAGTATCTTAACCTCATTTTGATATGTTAACTTCGTAGCATTTTATCCATCTATGGTAGTCGACAAAAAATTTACTTCAATAGAAACAGTTAAAATCTTTAAACAAAAGCTATAATCCTTATTGTTATCCGTAGTGACTAGTATTAAGAGGGAAAGGTAGAAATGTTTTCTAAAGGGCTTAAATCAGGTTTTTTTTATCGTTATTTTGTTGCAATGTTTTTAGTAGGGAGCATTCTCCTCCCCCCGTTTCAGCCTTTTGCAGCCGCTGCACCTCAGCTTGATGTGGCAGCTGCTTCTTCAGTTATTTGTGCTGATTTCAACCAGCTGGCGGCAGGAAGTAGTGTTGAAGGATTAGGTTTAGTTCACCCTGATCTGAACATTAGTTCGAGCGGCAATGCGGTTGCCATTAACGAAAACGGGGAACCATTTGCCTATCAAGCGCCAAATAACGATCCAGCACCTAATCTAGGGGTAACTCCCTTTAACGGGTTTTTCGACCAAGAAAGACTACATGAGTACAGCTTTAGCTTTCGCCCCGGCGTTTCCGTCAATCTCTTTTCAATCAAGATGTTGGACTATGGCGATAGGAACGAGCATTTTGCGACGGAACATGAAGTTTCGCTAATCGCATATGATGCAAATGATGCCGTAGTAGATATTGATACTTTGGCTTATACCAGCGATACAGCAATTAATCCTCGGATGGGGTCTGCAGGTGACCTGTTCTTGACTGGGGATGCCGCCACGCAGCCTGGTAACCCAGGCAACTATAGCTTTACAGCGGAGGGAAGCGGAATTACCCGTTTAGAGTTGCAATTTTCAAATAACGTGGTTGCCTCGCATAGTGATTCCTACTTTGGGTTGGCCGTTTTATGCTTTGAATCGGATTCAGTTACTCCTCCCTCTAGCACAGTCTGTGCGAACTTTGCAGATCTGACGCCTGGGACACCGGTAGAGGGGTTGGGGACAGTACACCCAGTGCTGAACATCAGCACAACCGGGAATGCAGTAGCGGTCAAGGAAAACACAACGCCCTTTGCTTATCAGGGGCCGAACGTGGGGACTCCGATACCGAATCTAGGGGTAAGCCCCTTCGATGGATTCTATGACGAGACACGTCAGCATGACTATAGTTTCAGCTTTGCGCCGAATACGGCCGTCAACTACTTCACATTGAAGATGCTGGATTATGGGGATCGTAACGAGCAGCTTGCCACTGAGCACAGCGTCACTTTGGTGGCATACGATGCCAATGGGGCTGTCGTAGACACAGATACCTTGAGCTACACCAGTGATGCCGCTCTCAATCCTCGGACAGGCTCTGCAGGTGACCTGTTCCTTACTGGTGATGCGGCGACACAGTCGGGCAACCCAGGCAACTACACCTTTGTTGTAGAGGGTGAGGGTATCAGCCAGGTTGAGTTGGAGTTTGCCAACAATGTGAATGATATTCACAGCGATTCGTACTTTGGCCTGGCAGTACTCTGCTTTGAACCGGAAGAAACCCCAGTGGACCCGCCGGAAGAGATCACCTGTGCGAACTTTGCAGATCTGACGCCTGGGACACCGGTAGAAGGGCTGGGGACAGTACACCCAGTGCTGAACATCAGCACAACCGGGAATGCAGTAGCGGTCAAGGAAAACACAACGCCCTTTGCTTATCAGGGGCCGAACGTGGGGACTCCGATACCGAATCTAGGGGTAAGCCCCTTCGATGGATTCTATGACGAGACACGTCAGCATGACTATAGTTTCAGCTTTGCGCCGAATACGGCCGTCAACTACTTCACATTGAAGATGCTGGATTATGGTGATCGCAACGAGCAGCTTGCCACTGAGCACAGCGTCACTTTGGTGGCATACGATGCCAATGGGGCTGTCGTAGACACAGATACCTTGAGCTACACCAGTGATGCCGCTCTCAATCCTCGGACAGGCTCTGCAGGTGACCTGTTCCTTACTGGTGATGCGGCGACACAGTCGGGCAACCCAGGCAACTACACCTTTGTTGTAGAGGGTGAGGGTATCAGCCAGGTTGAGTTGGAGTTTGCCAACAATGTGAATGATATTCACAGCGATTCGTACTTTGGCCTGGCAGTACTCTGCTTTGAACCGGAAGAAACCCCAGTGGACCCGCCGGAAGAGATCACCTGTGCGAACTTTGCAGATCTGACGCCTGGGACACCGGTAGAAGGGCTGGGGACAGTACACCCAGTGCTGAACATCAGCACAACCGGGAATGCAGTAGCGGTCAAGGAAAACACAACGCCCTTTGCTTATCAGGGGCCGAACGTGGGGACTCCGATACCGAATCTAGGGGTAAGCCCCTTCGATGGATTCTATGACGAGACACGTCAGCATGACTATAGTTTCAGCTTTGCGCCGAATACGGCCGTCAACTACTTCACATTGAAGATGCTGGATTATGGTGATCGCAACGAGCAGCTTGCCACTGAGCACAACGTGACGCTGGTGGCATACGATGCCAATGGGGCTGTCGTAGACACAGATACCTTGAGCTACACGAGTGATGCATCCATCAACCCACATACAGGCTCTGCAGGTGACCTGTTCCTTACCGGGGATGCCGCGACGCAGTCGGGTAATCCAGGCAACTACACCTTTGAAGTAGCTGGGGAAGGCATTGCACAAGTAGAGTTGGAGTTTGCCAACAACGTGAATGATATTCACAGTGATTCTTACTTCGGCTTGGCAGTCCTTTGCTTCGAACCAGAAGACGATACGCCCCCGACAGACGACTTCCCGCTGACCTGTGAAGACATCGGCCTGCAAACCATTGCCGAAGAGCCCTGGCTGGTGCATGTTATCATCCGTATGTTCCCGGTAACCCTTGATTTCGCTCGGCCCGATGGTGCGGACTACGCCATCATCAACACTGGCTGGGAGTGGACCGGTCATCCCGACCAGCTCCAGGTGGCAGAGATGCACACGGTAGAGACCCCCTTCGGTAGTACTACCAGCGACGATTACGGCAACGAGGAGCTTGCCGGTCAGGTGCTCTGGTTTGATGTCCTCCAGGGCGACTATGACCAGCCTTCCCTGCCTGTGACTATCAGCTACGCCGGTGACCGCAGCTCGCCGAACTCGCATTATTCTCATGGGTTGGTTGCCTGGTGTGCCGCCCCTGGTGGTTAATGTATCGGCCTGGCTGGCGCAAGGATTGCTTACCCTACCTTTCCTGCTCCGCAGTTCAGCCCGATTTTAACTTATCCTGATAAAAAAGCGGGTGGCAAACGCCACCCGCTTTTTTTTACCGTTCAACATCCCTGCTGGTCCAAATCGTTGATTTACCAGGCTTCTTTACCTTCTCAATCCTTCAATCTGCGTAATCTTTGATGAAAACCACCAGGGTTAGAACCTCTCTTATGAAACCAGCATCGTCACCTCCGCCGAACCGCTGTTTCCGGGCCGGTCAACGGCTGTGGCCGTCACCGTCACCGTAGTGCCCGGCGTAACGGCCGTTGTCGTCGTATAGGTCCAACGGCCGTTTTCCACCACCGCTGCCCCACTCTCCAACACGGCGCCACCCTCATTTGCCAGCGTCACCGTCACCGCCATCACCTCAAAATCGTCATAAGCGTTTACCGTGATTGTTTCGTCAGCCGCCCCGGTATACCCATCCAGGGCAACGGCCGTTACGCTCGGTGCGTGTAAATAGTCGGCCACCATCACGCTAAAAACGGGCTTCTTTTTGGCCTTGGCCGCTGTGGCATACAGCGCCTTCAGCGCAGGATCGGCCATCACCAACTTGCCATACTGTGCCCCCGCCCGGAACCGTTCGCGCGTTGCTATCTGCGCTGGTGTGGCTTCCTTCTGACCGGGGCTGGATTTCCGGGCCAGAACAACCTGATCTTCATACCGCCTGAACACCAGATCCCCAATTTGACCATGAATTTGTTCCAAAACGGGATTTAACTGGACACGGGCCATTATTCGATACCTCCTGGTACGATGATTGGGGGGATTCCCCAAATGCAAAAATGTTGATAAGCTTAAACCGCAAATACCTTTGGGTTTTCTTAAAACAGGGGTTTCATGAAACTGTTTATGGTGAGTAAAACTGGCCGCCAGAACAGGCGTGTGCACTGTCTTTGTCACTATAGCACATATCCAATCATCCTCCCTACAAGCTCCCTACAAGCTCCCTATAAGCTCCCTATAAGCTTCTTAGCTTGAAAACCACGCCCAGGTCTGCGCCAGCCCGTCTGCCAGCGTGGTGCTGGGCTGCCAGTGCAGCAGCTTTTCGGCCTTGGAAACGGCCGAATAATTCTGCCCAATGTCCCCCAAGCGCCGCTCGCCGTAGGTGCGCTCAACTGCCTGCTGGGTCACTTCGGCAATCTGCTCCGTCAGCTCCAGGATGCTCGTCTCCGTGCCCGTGGCAATCTGGAACAGTTCACCGCACAAATCGCTCTCCAGCGCCAGCAGGATGGCCCGGCACAAATCCACCACGTAGATAAAATCGCGCGTCTGCTGCCCGTCGCCGTGAATCTCCAACGGCCGTCCCGCCGCAATGTTCTTCAGGAACTGGGCCACAACGCCTTTGGTATGGCCGCTGAACGGCCCGTACAGGTTGGCAAACCGCAGCACAATCGTGCCCAGCCCCCACGTGCCATGATAGGCCAGGCAGTAGCCCTCCCCGGCCAGCTTGCTCGCGCCGTACGGCGAAATAGGCAGCGGCGCCTGCTCCTCATGCGCTGGCGGCCGCTGCCGCCCCAGCGGCGCATTCGACGAGGCAAACACAAAGCGGGCAATATTGGCCCGGCGGCACGCTTCCAACAGATTCAGCGTGCCTAATACATTCAGCCGGCAGTCGTAAAACGGATCCTCAACCGAATCTGGCACGCTGGTTTGCGCCGCCAGGTGCACCACGCCGTCCATGCCCGCCACGGCCGCTGCCACCACCGCCTCATCCATCATGTCCCCCTCCATCAACTCGATGTCCAGCCCGTCCAGGTAGCTGCGCTGGCCCGTGGCAAAGTTGTCCAACACCCGCACCGCATACCCCTCCTGCCGCAGCAGCCGCACCAGGTTGGCCCCAATAAAACCCGCTCCGCCCGTCACACAAATCTTTTTCATCATGCCATTAACTCCTTCATAACCATATATTTGGATTGGACCAATCTCTAAAGATTGGTCCAATCTTACTCCCGAATCTCTCACACTCCGGCAGCGTCGTCAAGGTTGAACTAAACGGCCGTTCCCCGCTATACTCCGCCTACCAAAGTGAGTAAAGGACGATGATAAATCGAATGGAAAGAAAAGATCAACTTTTGCAGAAAATAGCTGCCCATGAAGCTGTCCTTGGTGTGGTGGGTTTGGGCTACGTGGGTCTACCTCTAGCGGTGGCCTTTGCCCAGGCCGGTTTTGCCGTGATTGGGGTAGACATAGACCCGGCCAAAGTTAACCAGCTGTGCCAGGGCCAAAGCTACATTGCCGACGTGGCCTCCGCCGACATTGCCCCCCTGGTGGCCAACGGCCGTTTCCAACCCACCGCCAGCTACGAGGCCCTGGCCCCCACCGACGCCATCTCCATCTGCGTGCCCACGCCCCTGCGCAAAACCAAAGACCCAGACATCTCCTACATCATCGACGCCGCCGAAAATATCGCCCGCATCGGCGCTGCCGGCAAGCTGGTGGTGTTGGAATCCACCACCTACCCCGGCACCACCGAGGAGGTCATCCTGCCCCGTCTGGCCAGCCACGGCGATGTCGTGGGGCGCGACTTTTTCCTGGCGTTTTCGCCAGAGCGTATCGATCCGGGCCGCACCGATTATACCGTTTACAACACACCCAAGGTGATTGGCGGCATGACCGACGCCTGCCGGGAAACGGCCGTAGCCCTCTACGGCACCATCGTCGCCCGGCCCGTACCCGTTTCCAGCACCGCCGCCGCCGAAATGGTGAAGCTGCTGGAAAACACCTTCCGCGCCGTCAACATTGGCCTGGTCAACGAGGTGGCCCTGATGTGTGACCGGCTGGGGTTAAACGTGTGGGAAGTGGTCGAAGCCGCCGCCACCAAGCCCTACGGCTTCATGCCCTTTTATCCCGGTCCCGGCCTGGGCGGCCACTGCATCCCCATCGATCCCCACTACCTCAGCTGGAAGCTGCGCACGCTCAACTACACCGCCCGCTTCATCGAGCTGGCCGCCGAGGTGAACAGCGCCATGCCCGCCTACGCTGTGGCCAAGGTGGCCGCCGGGCTCAACGAATTCCGCAAGGCGGTCAACGGCAGCCGGGTGCTGCTGCTGGGCGTGGCCTACAAACCCAATGTCGCCGATTTGCGCGAGAGCCCCGCCCTGGACATCATTCACCTGCTGCTGGCCCAGGGCGCGCAGATTGCCTACCACGATCCGTACGTGCCCAGCCTCACGCTCGATGAGTTTACCGCCGAATCCACCCCCCTCACGGCCGTTGCCCTGCAGCAGGCCGACTGTGTCATCATCGTCACCCACCACACCGCCTTCGACTATGACCTCATCGCCCAACACGCCCCGCTCATCATCGATACCCGCAACGCACTCAAAGATTGTGCGGTCAACGGCCGTTTGCTCACGCTGTAAGATTTTGAAGCGTGAAACGTGAAACGTGAATGAGCCCCCCTCACGTTTCACGTTTCACGCTTCACGCCCCAACCGCCAATCCCCATTCCATCTCAGCCCCCGCGGATAATGGTTCTTGACTCGGCCGTTCACCCGCTTGCCCCAGCCCAACACAAACCCATCCACCGCCACCAGCAGCCAGCCGTCTGGCCCGGCGCTGGGCAGATCCAGCCCCTGCCAGTAGGCGGCAATTTCGTCCGAATCGGCTGCGAAGTTGGCTGAGAGCGCCGCTTCTTCCGGCTTCAGCGCCAGTGCCAGGGCATGGTCGGGCCGGAAGTGCCCTTTGCCCAACTCGCCCAGCAGCAGCCCGTAGCGGATCAGGTGCAGCTTGCCGGTTGCCAGGGCTGCTTCTGGCAGCAGGTAAAGACGGCCGTTCGCTAGCAGCAGCCGCTCCTCCGCCAGTTCCACCCGCAAGGCTTCCCGCGCAAACCCTCGCCAGATGGCCAGCTCCTTCTTGCCCGGCGGTGTAAGCACAGCCGCCCTGACCGCTGCGGCGGGTTTCTCTTCATCCGTGCGCTGCATCACGGCGATGAAGTGCCCCTCGCCAGGAAACTGGTGTGGCCAGAGACGCACACACTTTTCCAGTGCCTCGTCCGCCAGGGCCGGATCGATCCAGGACGGCCGTCCTCTGCCAAACCCATCAAAGCGCGGTGGATCAACCAGTTCAAACTGGGGAAATTCGCCCAGGAATTGGGCAATCACTGCCTCATTTTCTTCCGGCGCGAAGGTGCAGGTGGCGTACACCAGCCGTCCGCCCGGCTTAACCAACCCGGCGGCGGTGTGCAGCACGGCCGTTTGCCGCCGCGCACAGGCCAGCACCATGCCCTCACTCCACTCAAACGGCCCTTGTTTGTCTGCAAACAATAATTTGCGCAGCATCCCCTCGCCGGAGCAGGGAGCGTCTACCAGCACCCGGTCAAAAATCGGGCCAAACTGCGCCGCTAAATGCTCCGGCTCCGCGCTGGTGATGAGGATGTTGGCCGCGCCCCAGCGTGTCATGTTTTCCGCCAGCAGGCGGGCGCGGCCGGTGTGTATATCGTTGGCCACCAGCAGGCCCCGGCCCTGCATCTGCGCCGCCAGGTGGGTAGCTTTGCCGCCGGGCGCCGCCGCCAGGTCCAGCACCAACTCGCCCGGCTGCGCCGCCACTATGCCCCCCACAACCATCGCCGACGGCTCTTGCAGGTAATACAGCCCCGCCGCGTGGTAGGGATGGCTGCCCGGTTTGCTGCCGTCGGTGACCAAAAAGCCGTCTGGCTCATGCGGTCCCACCGCTTTCAGCGCAAACGGCGAAAGAGTGCTAAAATCAGCGGCGCTCAGCTTCAGCGTGTTCACCCGCAGCCCCACCGCTGGTGCTGCCTCATAACTTCGGGCAAACTGAGCAAATTCCTCCCCCAACAGCCCGGCCATCCTGGCCATAAAATCGGGCGGGGGAGCGTGTGGATTTATTGACATAGAAGTTTTGTAATTGAGTAATTGGGTAATTAAGTAATTGACATAATTACCCAATTACTTAATTACCCAATTACCCGTATGCTTTCTGAACTAACCCTGCCGCACGGCACACTCCAGTTACCCGTTTTCCTACCCGATGGCACTCAGGGTGTGGTGCGCACGCTGGACGCCCGCGATTTGGCCGATGCCCAAATCCAGGCGGTGCAGATGAACGTCTTCCACCTGATGCAGCGCCCCGGCTCCTCGACCATCCAGGCGCTGGGCGGCCTGCACCGCATGGCGGGCTGGAACCGGCCGATTTTCACCGATTCCGGCGGCTTTCAAGTCTACTCACTGCTGCGCCAAAACGCGAAAAGCGGCTCGATTAACGACAAAGGCGCCACCTTTCGCCCCGAAGGCTCCGACCGCAAATTTAACCTGACGCCCGAAAAAAGCGTCCAGCTCCAGCTCAGCTACGGCTCCGATGTGGTCATCTGCCTGGATGACTGCACCCACGTGGACGATCCGCTGGCCGAGCAGCAAAAGTCGGTGGCCCGCACAGTGCAGTGGGCCGCGCGCTGCCAGGCAGAGTTTGCCAGGATTGTGGGCCAGCGAGGGTTGGGTGAGGGCGAACGGCCGTCTCTCATCGCCGTCGTTCAGGGTGGGGCAGAACCTGACCTGCGCCGCCAGTGCGCCGAACAGCTGCTGGCCATCGGCTTCGACGGTTACGGCTACGGCGGCTGGCCGCTGGATGCCGAGGGTAACCTGCTCACCGAGATGTTGCAGCTCACCCGCGATCTGATTCCGCCCCGGTTCACGCTGCACGCGCTGGGGGTGGGGCACCCCGCCAACGTCGTGGCCTGCGCCCGCATGGGCTACAACATCTTCGACAGCACCATGCCCACCCGCGATGCCCGGCACGGCCGTCTTATGATCTTCACCACCGATCCACACACCAGCCGCCTGGACGACGCCGGTCACTTCTTCCGCTACATCTACATCAAGGACAAAAAACACGTCAAAACCAACCGGCCGCTCTCCGAGTTTTGCGACTGCCTGGCCTGCACCCGCTACAGCCTGGGTTACCTGCACCACCTCTACAGCCTCAACGACGTGCTCTACCAGCGGCTGGCCACCCTGCACAACTTGCGCTTCATGACCCAGCTCATGCAAAACCTGCGCCAGGAAAATACAAAGTAGAACGCCAGTTGATGTCATACCCGCGTAGGCGGGTATCCATTTTTCCAAAAAAGATGGATGCCTGCCTTCGCAGGCATGACAGCAGGGGGTAATAATTTAGGAACTACTCCAATATCAGAAAATGTCTGAAGAACTGCTTAAATCATTAACGGAACAAGTGCGGCAAGGGTCGAAGTATCGCGACATTGCCCCGGAGCTGGTGCGGCGCATTGGGGCGCAGGAGCTGGCCAAACGGCGTTCGCTTAAAGAGGCGGTGAAGGCCACCAAAAATAAGCTGCACCAGATTGGCGCCGCGTATCAGCCGGGCCGCATTAATTATGAAGAGGGATTGGCCTTGCTGCGGGAAGCGGCCGTCTCTTCCCCTCATTTCCGCGCCATCTGCCACAGCATCATGCAGGCCCACGCGTCTACCCGCGAGCGCCTGCTGTTCATCGACGAGTTCTACCGGGTCACCCTGGCCGGCCTGCCGCCCATCCGCACCGTGCTGGACCTGGCCTGCGGGCTGAATCCGCTGGCCTACCCCTGGTTGCCGCTTCCACCCGACGTGCACTTTACGGCCGTCGACATCTACGGCGACATGCTCAACTTCATTCAGAGCTTTTTTGCCATTGCCGGGGTGAACGGCCGTACCCAACAGCGCGACATCATCGGCCGTCCACCCACCGAACCGGCCGACCTCATCCTGCTGCTCAAAACCCTGCCCTGCCTGGAGCAGGTAGACAAACACGCGGCGGCCAATCTGGTGGATGCCTTAAACGGCCGTTATCTTCTTATCAGCTATCCGGCGCAAAGTTTGGGTGGGCGCAGCAAGGGCATGGTAGAAAACTACACGCGGCACTTTGAGATGCTGGCAGACGGCCGTAACTGGCAGGTGCAGCGCTTTGAATTTCCCACCGAACTGGCCTTCCTCGTGCAGACCAACCGCTAGAGCAGTTGCCCGAAGTTCTTCATAGGTATTTATGTTAAGGCAACTGCTTAACTGTTTTGCTCCTGTGCCACAATAACCTGGTAAGGACTTATGGAGCAAAACACTAGACCGGACCGCGCCCTTCATTGATGCAGCCTGCTTCCTCCGGCGCAAAACCCTCGGGCCAGATCGTGTGATCGTTGTAGCGCGCTCCGGCCAGGTCGGCACCATCCAGCCGGGCATCGCTCAGCTTGGCCCAGCCCAACCGCGCCTGCTGCAAGTTGGCCTGGCGCAAATCCGCCTGCGAAAAATCGACCCAGTTCAGGTCCGCTCTGGCCAGGTTGGCGTTGATCAGACTGGCATACTGTAAAAGCGCGCCGTTGAGGGTTGCTTCGGCCAGGTTGGCCTCTTCCAGGTTGGCGCCGGTTAACACCGAGCCAATCAGGTTGGCCTGGAAAAGGTTGGCCCCCTTGAGCTGGCTGTGGCTGAAATCGGCCCATTGCAGCTGCGACGCCTCCATGTTGGCGGCCAGTAAATTGGCCGCCTGGAGTTCCGCCCCCTGCAAATCCACCTGGGAAAGTTCGCTGTGCGAGAGGTCAGTGAAGCTCAACACCGTTTCTGCCAGGTCTAGCGGCGCGGTGCTCTCCTGCTGCCGCAGCTGCTCACGCACTTCTCTGGCCCAGGTGCGAATGGCTGCCCAGTTGCGGTAGTCGCCCTGCGGCCCATTGCCCACCAGGATAGCTCGCCGGTCGGGGTCAAGCGACCCGGCAAACAGTCCCAGGCCAATAGGCGTGACGTCCGGCGTCAGGTTGAGCAGGGGCTCCATGTAGTTGAGGACAATTTCGCGGTTTTCGGCCGTATCATCGGCCATCGTCAGGCAGGTGGTGAAGTAAGCCACCGCCTTGTCGTTCAGCTGGTTCTTGATGCGCTCCAGGCAGGCTGTCGCCTCGGGCAGCCAGCGGCCAAGGCGCACAGAGCTGCCCAGCACCACGCCGTGGTACTGAGCCACGTTTTCGATCTGGTTTACATGTTGTACGAGGGTGGTAAAGTCGTCGCTTTCAATTTCGTGGGCAATGGCTTCAGCCACTTCCCGGGTAGAGCCGCTGGCGCTGGCATAGGCGACTAAGATTCGTTTGTTCATAAACTACTCCTTGTCTAACCATCTTACTATACCTGTCGCGGCGCACTTCTTCAAACCATATTGCCGCAGCGATACGGCCGTTCCCTCCCTTTTCACACATTTTGCAAGGTTGAGCAGGTATTCTGCCCGATGGGAAGAAGAGATTGCATTCTCAGATGTGGAGCCACCCTGGTGTATACATCTGAGAATGCATGGGGGGCGAGCCATTTCCTCTTTACAGTGTGACCAAAACCGATTTTCGGCGACTAAATGACTGAAGACCGTACCATTGCAGATTGGTCCAATCTTCTTGTAATTTCAAAAAATGATCAGGCAACTTTTGCAGAGTACCTATGTTTGTCATTTCGAGGTCCTCCGAGAAATCCCTCTAAACTTCGGTGCCCTTGAGGATTCGTAGCGTTCTAGGGATTTCTCCCTTTGGTCGAAATGACAATTGAAGGTATCTATTGATTCCCTGTTTATTGTCTTAAACGCTAACAAGATTGGTCCAATCTCGGTAACGAAGCTCTGGTCGCTTGTTGAGGCACTCCATAGGATAAAATGGCGTGAAATCCCTGGTCAGGCTATCATCTTAACGAGTATTGTTAGATTCATTTGTCATGGTATTGAGTGCTACTCATGTGGACTTTTCCAGAAAGGTGTAGCTCAGGTTGGTACCTCGTAAAGATCTATGTCGCAACAATTAAAGATTAAACAAACTGAACTGTTATCCGGTCCGGAAGCAGACCGTATCATTACCGAGGAGCTGGACTATCGTCCGGTGCCTTTGGCCACAGCCGATGAGCGTACCTTGCCAGTTTGGCGGGTGCGCTTTTTATTAACGGCTAACAAAGATCAGCAGTTTGGCCTGGAGATCAACGATGAGATTCATCTGGGCCGTGGCAAAAATGAAAGCGATCTCATCGACCTGACGCCGTATGGCGCGGAGTCTTTGGGCGTGTCGCGGCGGCATGTGGCCCTGCGCCCCACGGCCGCCAACCTGTTTGTCATTGACCTGGGCAGCACCAACGGCACGCGGCGCAACGGCCGTTCCATCGGCATCAACACCCCTTACGCTTTGGCCGATGGCGATATCCTCAGCCTGGGCAACCTTCAGCTGACGGTCCACATTGTGAAACGGCCGTACCTGCAAACCGCTCCCCTCAAGCAGCGAATTGACCTGGTCGACGCCCTGGCCCAAATTGGCAAGGCGATCACCTCTCAGCTTAACCTGGACGAAGTGATGAACCAGGTAGTGGCCACGGCCATGAGCCTCACCGCCGCCGGGGAAACCTCCATCTGGCTGGTGGATGAAGCCACCGGCGAGCTGTTCCTGGAGGCCCGCCGCGGCATTGATGATGCCAGCCTGCGCCGCACCCGCATGCCCATCGACGACGATACCCCCGCCGGACGTGTCATCAAAACCGGCAAGGCCCTACGCATCAGTTCGCAGCCGGGGGAAGCGGCCCAGCAAATCATGACGGGCTACCTGGTGCAGGCGCTGGCGTATGTGCCCATTTCCCTGGGTGGGGTGACCTTTGGCGTGCTGGCTTCGGCCCATCGCGAGCCGGGCAAGTCGTTTGACGACCACGATGAGCGGCTGCTCGGCGCCATTGCCGATTACGCCGCCATTGCCATTCAGAACGCCCGCCTCTACCGGGATACCGACCAGGCCCTGAACGAGCGTGTTCGTGAACTGGCGGCCCTGAACGAGTTGGCGCGCACCGTGTCCGCCTCGTTGGACATGAACGAGGTGTACCGGGTGCTGGTGCAGGAGGTGCGGCGGCACATGCCGGTGGCCGGAGTGTATCTTTATTTGCGCGATGAAACGCAGCCGGTGTTACGGCCGTTTAGCGACACCGCTCCCTTGCCCGAGTACCCCATCCGCCACGGCATCTTGGGCCGTGTGGTGGCCACCGGCGAGGCGGTCATCACCAACAACATCACCGACCACCCCGATTACGATGAAGAGCTGGACATACTGCTCTCCAACGAGCCGGTGCCGCTGGCGGCGGTACCGCTCAAAGTGAAAAGCGAAGTGGTGGGTGTGTTGGTGCTGCACAACCAGCCAGACGTCATTTTTACCGAGGAAGATGCGGCCCTGCTGCGCGCTTTTGCCAATCCGGTAGCTACGGCCGTGGAAAACGCCCGCCTCTACGCCAACACGGAACGCCAGCGCGGCGCCATCCTGGCCATGGGCAATACCCTCTCCGAGCCGCTCACCATTTTGGACGATTTGGGCAACGTGCTGGTATCTAACCGGGCGGCGCAGCGGCTGCTCAACAACAGCATGTCCCAGTTTTTTGGTGCGATTAGCAGCAGCGTGGGGCGCACCATCGAGGTGCAAATTGGCGAGGAAACCTACCTCTCCACCACCGAGCACGTGCCCGGCGTCGGCACCATCGCCATGATGCAAGACATCACGTACGTGAAGAAGCTGGAAAAAGACCGCTCCGAATTTATGCACATGCTGTCGCATGACCTGAAGAATCCGCTCATGGCCGTCACCGGCTATGCCAACCTGCTGGAGCGCACCGAAACGTTGGGCGAAAAGGGCAAACGCTTCCTGGATGAGATCAACGTGGCCGCCGACCGCATGCTGGACATGATTACCCGGCTGTTGGATACCGTGGCCCACGAAGAAACGATTCGGCTGGCGCAGGAAGTGGTGGATTTGCAAGACACGGTGGCCCAGGTGCTGCGTGATACGGAAGGGGCGGCGCTGCCCAAGGCGATTCAGGTAACGGCCGTTACCGAAGGCTCTCCCTACAAAATCCACGGCGACAACCTGCGCCTCTACCACATGATTCTCAACCTGGTGGACAACGCCATCAAATATTCGCCCGACTTCACCGAAATAACCGTCACTACGGTTTACGGCGACGACAGGCTCACCATCCGCGTGGCCGACGAGGGTCCGGGTATCCCCGAGAAAGATTTACCCCACGTGTTTGACAAGTTTTTCCGGGGGATTCAGGAAGGATTGTCCAGCAAAGGCTCCGGGGTGGGCCTGGCTTCGGTCAAAAGCATCGTGGCGGCGCACAATGGCGCCATCCATGTGGAAAACCGGCCCGAACGCGGCGCACAGTTCACCATTGAGCTGCCCATCGACCTGCGCGTGGAGCAGGGAACGGTGGTCGGTGGTCGGTAATCGGTGAACGGTGAACGGTAGTCGGTGAACGGTAGAGCAAACTCTTACCGATAACCGATAACCGATTACGGATAACCGATTACGGCGGCGTCATGGCGCAGCGGAAGCCCAGGTTGTCGCGGCGCACGGTGGGGTCGAAGGAGCTGCGCGTCACCACCCCCAGGTCCTCCACGGCGGACAGCCAGGAGCCGCCGCGAATCGCTTTGAACTCCCCTTCTGTTGGTCCCAGTGGATTGCTGTCTGTGGCTTCTTCGTAGTAGCGGCGGTCGTACCAATCGCTGACCCACTCCATAACGTTGCCCGCCAAATCATACGCGCCGATGGGTGAACGGCCGTCCACAAAGCTGCCCACTGCTGCCGTGATCTGGAACCCATCATCCACGCTGCTGTCCCGGTAATTGCGCGGGCAGTTGGCATCACAAAAGTTCACCTTGGTCCCATCAAAAACGTCGCCCCACGGGTAGCGCAAGATAATCGCCTGCACCGGATCAAACCCGGCGGCCATTTCCCACTCCGCCTCAGACGGCAGCCTCGCCTCACGCCAGTCACAAAACGTGTCGGCATCGTACCAGGAGACCTGCACCACCGGATAATCGGCGTAGGTAGGGTCGCCGTAATAGTCTGGCGGGAAGGGCTGAGCGCTGCGGCTTGGCGCGTTGCAAACGCCTGCGTCCACACATTGGGCATACTGCCCGTTGGTCACCTCCGTCTCATCAATGAAAAACGGGTCCATGGCCACCAGGTGAGACGGCCGTTCATCCACTTCGCCCTCATCTGTGCCCATGCGGAAGGTGCCGCCGGGCATATACACCATGCGCGCCCCCGTGTCGGTGAGCAGCGGTTCGGGGCTGGGTGTGGGTGGCAGGGTTGGCGCTGGCAGCGGCGACGGCGTGGGGGCGATGGCCGTCAGCGCGGCCACGATGGCCGATTGCAGCGTGGCGGTAGCCTCCGCTTCGGCCACTTCATCCGGTTCGCCCAGGCCCGTCAGGGTAAAGAGGCTGCCGATGAGCACCACCAACAGCAGCATCACCACCAGGGCCACGATGGTACGCTGCTCGATTTGCTTGCGCGTCTGCGGCGTGAGGCGCGGCGGCGATGGGCTGCCCAGCTGGCGGGTGGGGGTCCGGCGCGGTTCCAGCGGCGGTGGCTCTGGCTGAGCGCCCGGTTTAACCAGGGCGTTGGCGAAGGATTCGGCCGTTTCGTAGCGCGCATCCGGGCGCAGCGAAAGCGCCCGGTTGGCCACCAGGGAAAGGTAGGGCGGCACGTCGGGGTTCACTTCCCGCGCCGGGATGAGGTCAGACAGGCCCGTTTCCCGGTTGAGGGCACGCGGTGGCACCTGGTTGGTGAGTAAGGTGTAAAGCGTGGCCCCCAGGCTGTAAATGTCGCTGGCCGGGGTCACGTCCAGCTGGGCCTGCTGCTCTGGCGAGCCGTAACCCTGGCTGTGCAGGTGTACCCCCAGCCCCGGCAGGCCGCTGTCTACCAAAAACACGCTGCCTTCCGGCGTTACGCGGATGTTGGCCGGTTTGATGTTGAGGTGGAGCTGCCCTTTTTGGTGCAGGTAGGTTAGCGGCTGGCAGGCGGCTTGCAGCCAGTCGATGATGCGCTCGGTGGGGAGACGGCCGTACTGCGCCAACAAGCTCTGCAAATCGATCCCGTCTACGTAGCGGCTCACCAGGTACTGCCCGCTGCCCTCCAGGGCAAAATGGTCCAGCACCTGCGGCAGCTGGGGGTGAGACAGGTCGCTCAGACGGCGCGCCTCCTTGCGGAACAGCTTTTGCATCGCCACCGAGCTGTCGCGGTACTCTTTGAGGGCCACATCCTGCTTGTCCACAACGTCCCAGGCGCGGTAAACGGCGCCATACTGCCCTTCCGCCAGCAAGTTTAGAATGCGGTACCGCTTGTTGAGGAGTTCTCCAGGAAATATCGGCATACGGCACGATTGTGGCTCAACTTGGCCAGATTGTGAAGTCCACCGGGGAAACTCTCAATTTTTACCCATCCAGGCGAATCATCACTTCGGCCAGGCTGGTGGGTTTACCCACGATGGTCACCCGGTCGCCCAGCTCCAGCTGCGTGTAGCCATGAGAGATGATGGTGTGCCCCTGGCGGTTTACCGACAATACCAGCGTATCCAGCGGCAGGTGCAGTTCGCGCAGGGCCACGCCGTGCAGTGCCGGATTGCGCAGCTCAACGTCCATCACGTCCTGGCCTTCTTCCATGCCCAGCAGCAGGGAAGCAGCTGACGGCGAGCGCACAAACTGCTCCAGCAGGCCCACCATGGCGATGGCCGGATCAATGACCACGGCGCCGAGGGCTTCAAACCGTTCCGACTGGGTGCGGTCATTCAGCCGCACCACAATGGTTTCCGTGCCAAAGTGCTCGTAGAGCAGCTCGCAGACCTGGTAATTTTCTTCGTCGGACAGCATGAGAACGGCCGCATCCGCCCGGCCCGCATCCAGCTGCTGCAAACTCTCCAGGGAGTATCCAGGCACCGGCAGCAGGGGCACATCCGACTGTTCGGCTTCACCCACCAGGCTTGGTTCCAGGCAGGCTACCTTCACTTCCCAATTATGCTGGCGCAGCCGCCGCGCCAGCAGCAGCGACTGGCCCTCCACGCCAAAGATGATGACATCGCGTACGCCGTCAAACTCCGGCGTTTTGGCCCGGGTGTGTGCCTCCTTCACGTGGTTGATGGCCCACTTGAAGAAGAGCGGCCCCACCATTTCGTTCAGCACCACCACGGCGATGATGAGGGTGGCGAACTCGGCGCCTAAAGCGGGGAATTCATCGGCCGCTTCCTTGGCCAGACCCAGCGCCACACCTGCCTGGGTGATGAAGGCCATCCACTTGATGCGGTTGTAACGGAACGGGTCACGCGCCAGCACACCGCCAGTAAACGAGCCCACCATCACCGCCAGCACGCGCACCAGGAACAGCGCCAGGGCAATTTGCCAGGCGTTGGCCAGCACGTTGAGTTCCAGCGATTCGCCGGTGAGGGTGAAGAAAGCAATGTAGATGTACGGCGCAACGTCGTTAAGGCGACGGCCGAATTCGGCGCGCAGCGGGCTGAAGTTGTTGACCAGGAAGCTGGCAATCATGCAGATGAGCAGCGGCTCCACCAGCAGCTCAAAGGCCAGATGAGCGCGTGAATATTCCCGCAGCCAGGCGGAGAGCAGGAAGGTGCTGTAGCCAGCCAGCAGAATCAAGGCGGTTTTAAGACGGCCGTCGAAGTGGCGGGCCAGAATCCAGCGCAGCAGCCCGGAAAGGGCCAGGCCCAGCAGCACAACCAGGACGAGCTCGATAGACAGCAGGAAAAGAAAGTTGATGTTCAGCGGCACGTTGGCAAAAAGCGCGTCGGCGATGGAGGAGCTGAGGGCAAACAGCATGATGACCAGGAAGTCCATGATGACGGTGACGCCCAGGGCCATCTGGGTAAACGGCCCGCGTGCCCGCAGCTCGGTGACGATGGCGATGGCGGAGGAGGGGGAACGGGCGGTGAGGATGGCCCCGGCGAGGAGGGCAACGGCAAAACGGCCGTTCCCGCCCAAATCCCGCATAAACGGAATGTAATCGGCCAGCAGGTAAACGGCTGTGGTGACAAAAATCAGCGTGGCCAGTACCAGCCCGGCAGTCACCAGGCCAATGCTGCGCAGACGCCCGCGCAGCTCCGGCAGATACAGCTCCCGGCCCGCGGCAAAGGCAATAAACCCCAGCGAGATTTCGTCTACAAAGTGCAGCTGTTCCAGGGATTCCTCGCTGGCAAAACCCAGCACAAATGGCCCCACCAGCAGGCCGGTGAACAGGTAGCCCGTAATCAGCGGCAGGCGCAGCCGGGTGAAAAAGTCACCAATCTGCCGCGCCGCCAGGGCAATCACGCCAAAGGCGAGCAGAATGAAGAAAAAATCAGGTAATTGAGCCATAAAAAGTGGGGGTCTCGTTTTCAAAGCGCAGAATGACCTCTTGCAGCCGGTCCGCTGCGCCAAACAGAGTAACCTTGTCACCCAGTTTAAGCCGGGTGTGTCCATGAGATACCAGCGTCTGGCTGTCGCGCTGCACAGACAGGATGAGCACGTCCAGCGGCAGGCGCAGGTCGCGCAGCGTCACGCCATCCAGCTGGGCGTTTCGCAGCTCGATGTCGATGATGTCTTGTGCCGAGTCCATGCCCAGCAGCAGCATGGTGGAAGACGGCGCCCGGACAAAGTGTTCGAGGAGGGAGACAACGGCCGTTTCCGGATTCACAATCAACGCCCCCAACTCCTGAAACGCGGGGCGCAGGGCCCGGTCGCGCAGGTGCACCACCACTGTTTCCGTGCCAAAATGCTCAAAGATGCGCTCGCACACCGCCAGGTTTTGGTCATCGGGCAGCATCAGCACAAAGCTGTCTGCCTGGGCGGCTTCCAGCGATTGCAGCGAGGCCAGCGAGAAGTCTGGCAGCAGGCGCACGTCCAGCGCGTTTTCATCCAACAGCGTCAGCCGCCGCTGCATCTCCTCGATGTTCAGATCGGCTACCCGCACCTGCCAGTGATGCGCCTGGAGCTGCCGCGCCAGGGTCACCGACTCCGGCGTGAGGCCCAGGATAATCACGTCGCGCACGCCGTCGAAGGGAGCCATCTCGGCCCGCACGTGGGATTCGCCCATGCGGTTGATGGCCAGCTTAAACAGGATCGGTCCAAAGATTTCGTTGATAACCACCATGGCGATGATGGTTGTGGCAAAGGCCTCACCCCAGCCGGGGAAGGCCACGCTCACTTCCTTGGCCAGGCCCAGCGCCACACCCGCCTGCGTCACAAAAACCATCCATTTATACCGGTTGCTTTTGGCCGAATCACCAGCTAAAAACCCGCCAGCAAAGGAGCCCGCCAGGATAACTACCACGCGAATGAAGGCCAGGGCCAGGGCAACAGGCCACACCTGGGCCAGGATGTCCAGCTTCAGCCCTTCGCCGACCAGGGTGAAGAAGGCCACGTAAACAAAAGGCCCCACATCGTGCAGGATTTCTGAGAACTCCAGGCGGCATTCACTGTAATTGTTAATGATAAAGCTGCCTACCATGCAGATGAGCAAGGGCTCCAGCAAAATTTCCACGGGCCAATTGGCGTGGGAGTAGTCGCGCAAAAAGTGGGAGAAGAGGTAAACGCTGTAGCCGAGGAGGAGGGTAACGGCCGTTTTCACCCACAGCTGCCAGCGTCGGCGCAAGACCAGCCACAACACCCGGCTCACCAAAAAACCGACGACAATCGACAGCAGCAGCTCCACCGCCAGCAGCAGCAGCAGCCCCAGGTTGATCGAGATGCCGTCTAAAACGGCCCCGGCGATGTCGGCGCTGATGGCAAAGAGCACAATAACCACCACGTCGGAGATGACCGTGACACCCAGCGCCAGCTGGCTAAACGGGCCGCGGGCGCGCAGCTCGTTGATGAGGGCAATGGCCACTGAGGGCGAGCGCGCCACCATGATCGTGCCGGCCATCAGGGCAATGGCGATCTGCCCGTTCACGGAAAACTGCCTCATGAAGGGAATAAAACGTGCCAGCATAAACACGGCCAGCGTGCCGCCCACAATCGTGACAAAAACGATGCTGGCCGTCACCAGGCCAATGCCGCGCAGCCGCCCGCGAATTTCGGGCAGGTAGAGCTCGCTGCCCGCAGCAAAAGCAATAAACGCCAGCGAGGTCTCCTCGACAAAACGGAGGGACTCCACCACTTCGGTGCTGGCCAGCTGCAAAACAAACGGGCCTGCCAGCAGACCCGTGAACAGATAACCACTAATTTTGGGCAGGCCCAGGTGGGCAAATAACCGTCCCACCTGCCAGGAGGCCAGGGTAACTAAAACAAAATTGAGAACAATGAGGGGCAGGTCTTGAATTAAATCCATAATGCTCATAACATATCACGTCTGTGATGGCGTGACGATTGGAGACTCCTTTTTCTTACTTTTTTTGCGGCGTGGGGAAGCTGGCTGTGGGTGCTGAGGAACGGCCGTAAACCAACCATCAGCGTAAAAGGTTCGATTCAAAAAATTGTTCCTGAAACCAGGTCTGCGCCCGAATTTGTGCGTCGGTGGCGGTTTGACCCGGCGGAACCAGGACCAGCTTGTCATCATTATCGTTCAGGCGGTGGATTACGGCAATACAAATTCCGGTAAATGTGACCAGCGGCTCAGTGATGAACAGGACGTAGGCATCCAGGTCGTCACCATCGGGGGCGGGCACGCCGGGCACGTAGCCGTAATTGATGGGGTAGGTGAAGCCGTGCTCTGGGTGGCGCGAGCGGCAGGGGCGATCTATCACCACGGTGACGGTTTGGCCTAAAAATGTGGCTGCTGCCGGATAATCAGGATGCATCATTTCCTATCTCTCTTATTCAGCAAAACACCTTCCGCCTGTCATTCTGAGCGAAGCGAAGAATCCCTGAGGCGATACGGCCGTCTAAAACCCCGCGACTTCAGAGGGATTTCTCGGAGGACCTCGAAATGACAAATGTGGGGCTGCTTGCTGAATGCTTCGATCCACCATTGCCTCTACACGCTCGACTTTGTCATTCTGAGCGAAGCGAAGAATCCCTGGGGCGATACGGCCGTCTAGACCCCTGTGACTTCAGAGGGATTTCTCGGAGGACCTCAGCATGACAAATGTGGGGCTGCTTGCTGAATGCTTCGATCCACCATTGCCTCTACACGTTCGACTTTGTCATTCTGAGCGAAGCGAAGAATCCCAGGGGCGATACGGCCGTCTAGACCCCTGTGACTTCAGAGGGATGCTTCGGAGGACCTCAGCATGACAAATGGCAGGCTGCTTGTTGAATGTGCCGATCCATCACTGCCGCTAAACCTCCATGATTACCGGCCCGTTTCCCGGAAATAGTCCAGCAGCAGCAGGTGGACAAACATGTAACCCCCGCCCACTTTGCGCAGCAGGTTGCGCTCGGCGGCGTAGTCCAGGAAGTGAATGTAGTCCGGTGGCGAGAGCTGGTGCTGGGCCAGGATGCAGCGCAGCAGCCGGTGCTGCAGGGCGGCCAACCCGCCGTAGGCCAGCCCAGCCGAGACGCCCAGGTAGAGGCTGGCGGCTAGGCCAAACGGCAGCGCCGCGGACCAGGGAACAGGCACTTTGAGCACGCTGGCCAGCAGCAGACCAAGACCCAGCAAAACGGTCGTTCCCACCCCCGTAAGCAGGCCAACGAGACGGCCGTTCTGCGCCGAACGGGCCACACCCTGCCCCGGCGTGGTGCGCATCTTCATCTCGTCCCGCTCCAGGCCGTGGGCCACCAGCTGGCTGACAAAACCCACCAGCGCCAGCAAAAGAATCCAGCCGGGGGAAACGCCACTATCTCGCCCCACCAGCCAGACCAATGCACCCACCAGCGCGCCGCCCACAGCGCCCAGGCCGCCGCCCAGCAGCGCCCGCGGCCAGCGCCAGTTCAGCAGCTCCACCGTGTCGATGCGGAACCAGTTGACCCGCGCCCAAACCAGCAGCAGCCGAAAGAAGGCCAGCAGCCCGCCGGTAACGACTCCCGCTGCCGCTCCAGCTGCCAGGGCACGCCAATCGGACAGCAGCGCGCCGACGCCGCCGACGGCCAGACCAATCAGCAGGAACAGCCCGACCAGGCGGGTGCGCAGGCCATTGGCAAACTGGCGCTGCTGGTCGCGCGGCAGCCAGTTGGGCTGGAGATATTCCAGGAAGAAGATGGTCTGGTTAAACTGGGTCATCTTTTGCGCCAGCCAGCTTAACCACGGCACCGTTTGGGTAGGTTCGTAGATTGATTCGCCGCCGCGGTAGCGCACCATGCGCTCCACGTACACATCAAACAGCAGCGTGCGCCCCATCTTGCGGTCACCCAGCGATAGGGCGACCTGCTCAGGCATGCGGTAGTAGGCCAGGGTCATCATGCTGAGCATGAGGGGGGATTCAGCCAGCTCACGCAGGGTCGCGTCGGTTTGCAAGGCGGCCCGCAGCCCGGCCAGGCGCGGACCCATGCTGCCCAAGTATTGGTCAATTTGCTCCAGGTTTAGCGGTTGGAGCACAATGGCCTGGGCCAGGTTAAGCTGCGTGGCCAGCGCCTCATAATCCTTAATGCGGCAGGTGACGACGGTGGGCAGGGTAAGGTAACGCTGGCGGAACTGGTTGATGGCCTGGGCGCAGGCAACACGATGTTCCTGCTCCACTTCATCCAGGCCGTCCAGCAGGGGCAGCAGTTCGCCGTTTTTGAGCCAGGCCTGCCCCAGGCGGCGCGGCACTTCGTAGCGGTTGGCCAGCTCGTTAACCATCCAGTCGCCCAGGGGGATGTTGTTGCGCCAGCTGGCCAGGCTGAAGACGACGGGGATGGGGTGACGGCCGTCCATCTCCGCCCTCAGCAGCAAATCGCTGACCAGCTGGAGGAGCACGGTGGTTTTGCCTGCGCCCGGCTCGCCCATCACCAGCAGGGTGCCTTCGGCCTGGTCGTAGACGGTGGTGATGGCGGTGCCGATGGGCAGGGGGGTGTCGAACAGCTCGTCGGGCAGGAGGTTGTCTGGCTGCTGCCAGTCGGTCACGCTCTGGCTGGCGACGGCGTTGGCAACTGCGTTGCTGCGGTAGGTCATGGCCAGATCGATCAGCGCGGCGCCGTGCAGCGATTCTTGCAGCACGCCGACGAGCCAGTAGGTTTTGACACGCTGGAGCATGACCTGGCGGTTGTGGTTGGTTGGTACTTCCATAACTGGGGGTGAGGGGTTGCAAGTGGCAGGTGGCAAGTAAACTCACCTGCAACCTGCAACCTGCCACTTGCCACTTCTTACATCAGGTTTTTGACGATACGGCCGTCTTTAACCACCAGCCGGATGTTGTCCACGTTTTCCAGGCTGCGGATGTCGGCCAGGGGGTCGGTCTGGCTGACGATGACGTCGGCCAGCTTGCCCGCTTCCAGGGTGCCCAGGCGGTCGTCCCAACCCAGGCATTGTGCGGCCGTTTTGGTGGTGGCCACAATGGAATCCATCGGCGACAGGCCGACGTTGCACATCAGGCCCAGCTCGCGCAGGTTGGTGCCGTGTTTCATCACCCCGGCGTCGGTGCCCATGGCGATGTTGACCCCGGCCTTAAACGCCTTGCCGATGTTCTCGCTGTGAATCTCGATGACCTCGCGCGATTTGCGCACGCCCCATTCCGGCATGTTGCCAGACGCTTCGGCCTGTTCCAGCACGGCCAGCGGCGCCAGCAGGGTGGGCACCAGGAAGGTGCCGCGTTCCAGCATCAGCTCAATGGCCTCGTCGTCCACAAAGATGCCGTGCTCGATGGAGTGAATGCCCGCCCGCACCGCGTTTTTAATGCCCTCGGCGCCCTGGGCATGGGCCATCACCTTGACGCCGCGCCGGTAGGCGGCTTCCTGCACCATCACTTCCAGCTCTTCCGGGGAGAATTGGGTGAACTCGGGATGATCGGTGGGGCTGAGCACGCCGCCGGTGGAGCAGACCTTGATGATGTCGGCCCCGGCGCGCAGCACTTCACGCACCTTTTTGCGCACCGCTTCCACGCCGTCACACAGGCCGCTGGGGCGGCCGGGGGTAGCCGGAAACAGCTCCATATCGGCGCCGGAGGGCAGCCAGCTGTCGCCGTGGCCGCCGGTGATGCTAAGCACGGTGATACTGATTTGCATCCGTGGTCCAGCGATGAGTCCCTGTTCAACCGCCTGCTTCATGCCCAGGTCTGCACCGCCCGCATCACGCACGGCGGTGATACCGGCGTCCAGGGTGCGCCGCATAGGCTCGATGGCTTTGTAGTAGTTGAGCGAGTACGGGGTGTTCAAACCTTCCATGAAGTTGATGCCGTCGAAGATGAAGTGGATGTGGGTGTCGATGAGGCCGGGCAAGATGTGCCCGCCCTGGGCGTCGATCAGGGTGATGTCATTGTTGGGCAGGCGGATGTCGTTTTTGCGGCCGACCTGCTCAATTTTGTTATCGCGGATGAGGACGGCGCCGTTTTTCAGGGGGGAACGGCCGTTGCCGTCAATCACGGTGCCGTTGTGGATGAGGGAATAAGTCATGTTGCGCTCCAATTTTGATAACTGTGTGTGGTTGCCCTTAGCGGCTGACAAAGTGTACAGGAAGTTAGGGGGCGGGGCTATCTAAAATTAAACGCATAGACACGAGGTTGGAAAATTAACCTAATCCCTAGCACAATTGTGATTTAGTAATTTATGGAAAACTTGATTTCGCAGATGAAAAGTTTTTATAATGTTTCACTAATTACTTGTCGCGTAATTTTATTTTGCTTCAATAACAAAGTCCTTGGGGTTCGATATGAAGTTGATTTGGATTTTCCTCATAGTAATTATTATCTTAACTGTAACTTTGATGATCATCTTTGAACAAAAATTACGTCTTTTCAAAGTTATGATACAACGCGCCCAAAGGTATCGAAGCAATTACGTGGGAACGAAACAACGTGTTAGGAGTGTTGAGCTTTATTTGAACTCGCAACCTGAGCCCTTCGTGCCAATTATCAAAGAAGCTGCACCCATATTTTCCTCCCTATATGAGTCACTTGACCGCGCCAAGATCATAATCAAAGATTTTCCACGTAGTTCTCTAGCAACAAATCATTTGCGATGGATAACGATTGGTTGGTGGAGATCAGGATTCCGAGCATTTGAATTGTCCAGACAACTGGCAAAAATGGAAAAAGAAACAATGTTTTGGAGTGAGAAGGTGGAAAAGCTTTTTCTCCTAAAACAAAATTTTAAGAGGCTTAAACGTACATACTTAGATGAGACACACAGAACTAGGCTCTTGTTTGAAAGACTTAACAAGCGGCTTCAAGAGTTACGGACGAATGGAAACAGAGGGTTGGAGACGATAGAAAGGAAAATCTTAGAAACTCAGGATATGATTTTGCAAGTAGATAAGATTTTAAATGATACACCGGATGCTGTGGCGGAAGAAGTTGTTTTAGCTCAATATCGAGCAAATTTAGGACAAGTTTACAGTCTGCAAACACAAATTAAAAAAATATATCCGAAGTTAAGCACTGCATTGAGATCCATAGAAAAGTCGCAAAAGTGGTGTGCTGATAAAATAAATGACATTACAAAATCTAGAGATAAGCTTCTTGACAAGCGAAGCTGGGCACATGGAGTTGGGTTGAACTTAGAAGAGATTGCCTTGCGATTCGATGCTTTGTTAATCGACATAGGAGAGGCAATCGTGCAATACAACAAACGAACTCCAGAAGCTTACAAAAAATTGAGTGGAAGTCTAGTTAACCCTGGTACAGATTCGTGTTTGCTAAGAAATCTGGAAACTCAGCTTAATACGATACATTTTGAACTTGATGAATTCAAAAAAGATTACCTTAAGGCAGTATCAGGGAGGGATGACCTTACAAATGCTTTCAAGGACGAAAAGATAAAGATACAAAATGTTGAAAAAGATAAAAATGAATTAGATTTGTGTAATCATTTGCTGGCAACAGTGGAGGACTTGCTTGAGGAAATTTCTAATTTATTGGATCAGGCAACTCAACAATCACTTCGTCAAATACTTCCTTTAGGTCAAAAAGGTTTACTTCAAATTCATGAAAGCGCTGACTTGCGACAGACTTTTATCGAACAGCAAAGATTTTTAACAGCGTTTCAAACTAGGTTGTTGTTTCAATCAGAAAGCCTTACTAAGGAGGTAAATATTCTGCTGGCTGGATTAGACAACTTCCATCATCACTACATTTATAATGGTCAGAATGAAAGACGTATAGTGGAAGATTTTGTCGGTAGTATTCATCAGGGTGCAACAAAGATTAACCATGCCGATCTAGCAAAGCAGAGCAGTGTCCGAGATGCCTATAAAATTGGGAAAAAGGTAGAACAAGAAATAACAGATTTAACTAATCAGCTAAATAGATTATCGACTCTGTTAAAAGATTACCAAAGGCAGTATGAAATTTTAAATGACCGAGACAAGATCCTTCGAAATATTGATATTGATCTAGGAGATATGAGGAGAAAAGACCCTCTCCGAGAATGGGCGGAAGCATATGGGAATTTTCAATCCCAATTAGAACATTGGGCAAAAGAGTGGCGTCAGGGACAAGGTCCTTTATTCGAAGATTTAATTGCAAAAGCAAAATCCCTTGAAGAAGAAGCGTTGGGGCTAAAAAATCAGTTTGATAGAGATACTGTTGCAGTAGAAACTTCCTTACGTACCGTTTGGGGGGAATTAAGTGATAATTGGGTAAACCTGAATTCCCGATTAGCCTCAAAAGAATTACCTATACCCTCTGTTTACATAGAGGATCTCAAACATGATTTATTGAATCATGAAAATTCATATCATCAAGTAGTTCAAAGATCGCATCCGAGAGAAATGCTTGACCTTACAAACACTTTGGACTTGCATTTGAATAAATTAAGGAATAGGCAACAGTCAATTGAGCAGAACGATGAAGCATACAAAAAATCTATTAAAGAGGCAGAGGGTGCCAAAACAAATGCCGTAAAGATATATGAAAATGCAATGGGAGATATCATTGAGTTTCGAAAAGAGGGTTGGATTTGTCTCCGGGAAGACAGACTTAAGGCCCTATACAAAGAACTTGGTGAGTTGCAGGAAGAACTAAAACGTATTCTTCAATATCCTTCCAATAGATTGACAAATGAATTAATTGACGAAATAAGTAAACCGAAACAAGTTTTCGGAATTTAATAATTGTGGCATCATAGAGAGATGCCTAAAAAAATTGACTACACTTTAACAACTGAATCACTCGCGATAATCGAACAAGCCATCAAAAACCATGATGACCTCCGCGTTCGCCAACGGGCAACCATTATTCGGATGCTGCATTTAGGGCAAAAGCCGCAGGAAATCGCTGAACTCCTGTCGATACAGCCGAGTAAAGTCTACTATTGGCATCAGCGGTGGCGAGCGGAAGGGCTAGAAGGGTTAGCCGACAGGCCCCGCTCTGGTCGTCCCCAAGCGGCTGACGCGCAGTACCGGCAACGACTGGCCCAAGTCATCGAACAAGACCCGCACGATTTAGGGTATGCCTTCACAGTTTGGGATAGCAAACGGCTAATAGCCCATTTAGAAAAGGAAACTGGCGTGCGGGTTACCGAGCGCACCTTCCTCAATATCTTGGCCGAAGAAGAGTATGTTTATCGACGACCGAAGCATACATTGGACCCACTCCAGGACAAAGTGGTCAAAGCCAGAGCTGAAGCCACGCTGGAAATGCTTAAAAAAAAGCTGAACGAGCCGAAATCGAACTATTCTTTGTGGACGAAACGACCCTGAGACTGCTGTGTAAGCTGGTCAAATGTTGGATGAAGCGGGGGCGACAGAAACGGGTACCTGCCCCTGGCCCGGCCAAGTGGCATCACCTATTTGGTGCTTACAATTGGCGCACTGATGCAGTCATTACCATGCCCGCCGAGAAGAAAAACACACAATCCTTCTGTCTCTTCATTCAACTATTGATGGCTTCGGCTCCATCAGATCGCCCCGTTGTGATTGTTTTGGACAATGCTTCCTACCATCACAGCTATGTCTCTGAGGCCCTGCTGGCCTTTTATGAAAATCAGGCAACGGTTTTCTGGTTGCCGCCTTACTGTTCAGACCTCAATCCGATTGAGCGGTTTTGGCGGCACCTGAAAGACAAAGCCTGTGCCAACCACTTGTTCGAAACGATTGCCGAAATGATTCATTCAGTTGATAAGGTGCTTACCATTCAGAACGATTTGTCTCATGCTGAAAGGTTTTTATTTACGAAAACTTTTTGCTGACTACTTAAAAGAAACCAGAAATGAATTTCGCAAACGGGCCGAATTACTTCAAAGTGAAAGAGGAGCAATTATTGATGTTCGTGAAAGAATACAAACTGTTAGTGGAGATGTTGATTCATCTTTAGTCAGTATAAAAACTAGAGTACAGGACAGAGAAATTAATCCTCGAACCAAGAACCGATTGGAGACGTGTCTTCAATCGGTTCAAAAGTTGAGAAATGATGCTAGGCGAGAAACGAACCACAATAAATGTGAAAGTTTTCTTCTTCAAGCCAAAAGTCAGTTGGCAAGTGAAATAGGATATCTTAATTCTGCTGACTCGAATTCGGTAAATATTCGAATTGATCAAAGCAGAAACAAGCGAAACATTAGATTTGATGATGGCGGAATATATAACGAGGAAAGTAATGAGGGTGTACAGTCTGGCAAAGATATAGTTAGGATACTAGAGGAAATGCTAAGACCATTGGTTACAAGTTAAGGGTTTGAGGCAATTGTCAAGGGCCATGATTCAAACACAGATGCCTCGTTTTTTCGCTTTCGTTTCACAACACCCAAGTCGATACAGCGGTCTGCCAAATACTCTGGCAGAGAGCGGTCATCGCCTCGCTCAATGGCTTTGATGTAATAGTAAATTGAGCGGAATACCATCTCAACTGAGATACGCTCAAACGGCAACTTTAACAATCCGGCGACCTCGTCACAGAGGTCAATTAACACGGTATAGACAATCCAGGTAGACCAGAGTTGCAGTTCAACCGCGTTCTGAGAACCACACCAGAAGTAGGCCAAACCAAGCAACCGCTTGATGCTGGCATAGGCGCGTTCAATCGTCCAGCGACGATAGTAGAGGGCGACCAGGTAACGAGCCGGTAGCTGCTCCGGGTCGAGTTCGTTGGTCAGGAAGCGCCGCCAGGTATTGCCATACAACACTTCAACCAGACGTACCTGCTGGCGCTCATCCCCCGTGCCTATCCAGACAATGGTGTCGCGCAAGACGGGGGTTTTGACCAAAACTTGGGCTACTTCATATTTCAAATTGCGTTTGGCTCGCGTAATAAAGGTGACGCCCTTCTCAGTCAACTGGCCAAAGCGGGTGAAGTTGGTATAGCCCAAGTCAAACAGGAGCAAGCTGCCGGTCTGGATGTGCGCGAGAATCGCTTCCCAAACGCTCTGGTCGTGGCTAGACGCCTTTGTGTCAAACCAGATTTTATCTGGGAGTTGTGAACCCAGGTGGAGTAAAGCGGTCATTTTGCCCGCCAGGGGATGGCTTGCCCGGTCACGTAGTAGTCCCACTTTACGGATGAGCGCATCGAGGGTGGACCCATCGGCAATCAAGCAAGCACTGAACCGTGCTTGGGCCCAAGCAATTTCTGGTGGTAACGGTCGTTTGCGCTCTTGCCAACGCTGCTGCATCAAGGGCAACAAGAGGTTGAGAACGTTGAGAAACAAGATAGCTGGCAGGGTGTTGAATCGGTCCGAAAGCGCTTGTTGCGACACCTTTTGGGGCGCTTCCCAGAGCACCGCTTCGTCACGAATCAGCCGAGCCAGTTCATTCACAGCCGCGATTTGTCGCCAAACGGCGCTCAGCAACAAGGCCATCATGACTGGCAGAGTGAGGGTGCGTTCGCGCAAACCCATCTGCCGGAACAGCTCACATTGTGACAAGGTGAGCGGTCGGACCAGGCTGTAAAACAGAGCTTCTACTTCATCGGTTAAATTGTCAACGAGCGGTCGTTTTTTGTCTATCAACTTGAATAGCCCGTGTATGCCGGACGGTACTTTTAGATTTATTGTCTGCTTTTTTCATGCGTGAATTGTAGCCCATTGCTGGCTTGACAACTCACAAAATAGCTTAACTTGTAACTGATGTGCTAAGACACTGAAAATGAGATTTTCATGGAGGCAAAATGTCAAAAAAAGGAAATCGCGAGATAAAAATGAGCAGTGGAATTTACAATGAAGGTAGTAATAGTGGGGTTCAAGCAGGTCGAGATTTGATTTTGCCTGATCATGATCACCACATGTATGATCAACATAGATTAAACTCCAATACGGAGAATGAGAATGTTATCTCAACTAGATTACCAGAACTCAGGCGTTTAATTATTAAGCATTTTAGCGATAGTGATTTGCGAGATATATGTTTTGATCTTCGATTGGATTATGAATCTCTCCCTGGTACCTCGAAAAGTGAAAAAGTCAGGGAATTACTGCTGTTTTTAGATAGAAGTAATACTGTTGAGAGGCTTGTAAACGTATGCCGTGAGCTTCGTTCGAGTATTATATTTACTACTTAACTTCTTGGCCGGAGGAGTTGGTCGTAGACGTCGTCTAGCCAGCGGTTTTGCGGGTGGACGACGGCCGGTTTGGGCTGCAAATCGGCCCAGAAGGGGGTGAAGACGTGGCTGCGGTCGCTGGGGAGGGTCCACCGATCGGGCGTGTTTTCGTGGCAGAGCAGGTGCACGTAGCGGCGGGTTTTGCGCCAGCTGAGGTGCTCCTCCGGCAGCCAGCCGTCGATAAACAAGGTGATGGTTTGCGGGTTGGGCAGCTGGTCGTACTCCAGGTAGGTGATGCGGCGGAAACGGCCGTTCCGCTCCCCCACATTAAATGTCATCCCCCGGCTAAACAGTGGCGCAAACGGCAGCGAAGTCTCATCTGGCTGGCTGAGAATGCAGCTGTCCTGGTTCAGAACTGCTTCCCCGGCGGCCAGCTCGTTGTCGATCTGGCCCAGGGTGCAGTGGATGGTGAGGTGGGTGAGCCCGGTTTCCTCAAAGGCTTCGCGGAGAACGGCCGTTGGCCACTCCTCCCCCTCATCCACCGTGCCTGCGGGAAGCTGCACGCCTGCCTGGGGGTGCTGAAACAGCAGCAGCTGCGGCTGCCCCTGGCGGCCGGTGCGGGTGATGAAGGCGGTAACTTTGTGGATGGTCATAGGTGCAAGGGCAATGCGTCAGGAGGTCTCATCTGCCTCGGTGTTGAAGGGGCGAGGCGGGGCGAGGCGCCAGACAGCGTTGCGGGTTGGCTGGATGGGTGAGCCGTACTTGTTGGCGTACGCCCGGGTAAATTCTGCGCCAAAGAGGAAAATTTGCGCCGAGTAGTAGACCCAGAGCAGCAGTACCCCCAGGGACCCGGCCGCGCCGTAGGTGGAGGTGGCGGAGCCATACTTCAGGTACAGCCCGATGAGGCTGCGCCCCAACATGAAGAGCAGGGTGGTGACGGCCGCACCCAGCAGCACATCGCGCCAGGTGACGTGTGCATCGGGCAGCACTTTAAACAGGATGGCAAACAGCCCGGTGAGGATGACCAGGGAGGCCAGAAAGTTGATTTGCGGCAGCAGCACGCCGATGCCCGGCAGCCAGAAGGCGAGGCGGTCGCCGACGGCCGTAATGATGAAACTTATCGCCAGGGAAAGGAGCAGCAGCAGCCCCAGCACCAGGACCATGCCAAAGGCCAGGGCCCGCTTGCGAATGGTGTTCAGTATGCCTGCTTTGGGGTGGGGCCGAATGCCCCAAACCATGTTCAGGGCGCGCTGGAGATGGGCAAACAGGCTGGAGGAGGCCACCACCAGCACAATGGCGCTGACCACGGTGGCAAAGCGGCTGGCCCTGGACTTGCTGGCGTTGGTGATAAGGTTGAGGACCACTTCTTCCATCTCGGCGCCGAACTCGCTGTTTACTTCGGCCAGCACCCGGTCGCGCACCTCGGCATCGTTAAAGACGGCACCGGCCACGGCCACGGCGATGACCAGCAGGGGGGCCAGGGCAAAGATGGTGTAGTAGGTGATGGCGGCGGCCAGCAGGGAGGCATTGTCCCGGCTCCAGCCCTGGGCGCTTTCTTTGAAGAGTTCGAGAATCTGAACGGCCGCTGCTTTCATGCCCTGAATCTTAGGGGGAGTGGGGCGGGGATGCAACTATTTGAGTTTTGAGGATGGCAAAGGGTTGCAGCTGATGCGTGAAACGTGAAACGTGAGGGGAGATTTTGCAGTATGGCGCAGCTGTTCGAGACTGAATGAAACGGGGTTGAGAGGTTAGGGAGCGTATAGGGAGCTTGTAGGAAGGATGTAGGAAGGAAGTACGAAGGATGATCGAAGGATGATTGCCCGATTTTGGGCGAGTTTATGGCCGTTTTCGGCCGTACCAAACGATGTCTGTAGGGCCAAGGCGCGCCTTGGCCCTACAGACGTTCACACCAAAACGGCCGTAGGGGTGGGACGGCGCGGAAACACCCTGGCCTGACGTAGAACCCATCTTCCGCGCCGTCTCACCCAGAATGATTGTCTTCTGACAGTTCCATCGCGCTGGGTGGCGGGAATTGGTGGGTGAGACAGGCGGGAATGACATAGGCTAACCTGATTATTTTCTTAAAGACCAACAGACCCGCTCCTACGCTCCCGGAGGGTGGGAAGGTTGGGTTTGAGGTTTCATTTTTTTCCTGGCTGAACTATCATAGAGAGACATTGACACTTGATGAAGGAAATACTCTATGCCAGATACGCCCTTCCAACCACAGCTAGATTTTAGCCCGCACAACAACCAATCCCTTTTTTCTGATCATTATTTGCAGGAGATTTTGCGCCGTACGGCCGTCTGGCGAGACATGCAAGGACCGGCAGGCAATTTCCTGGCGTGGCTGCAAGATTTGTATGCCCTGGAGGGGAATCAGCTGGCCAACTACAACGAATCGCAGCTGGAAGACAACTGGATCAAGCCCATCCTCGACCGGCTGGGGCACGTGTGGGAAGGGCAGGCGTCCATCCCTGGCCTGACCCGCACCATCAAAAAGCCGGACTTTGCCCTGTTCCCTGACGAGATGGCCCGGCAAACGGCCGTTCCTCACCAAAACACGCCCAATTATGTGAAAGACGTCCTGGCCCTGCTGGAAGCCAAAAAGTGGACCGTCAACCTGAGCAAAAAGAGCGGCCCGCTGCCCCGCTTTGACGACCAGAACCCGATGTACCAGATCGACACCTACCTGGGCTTGAGCGGGGTGACCTGGGGCGTGGTGAGCAACGGCCGTTTCTGGCGGCTGGTTCACAAAAACAGCTCCCGCACGCTGGAAACGCACTTCGAGATCGACCTGCTGGCCGCCCTGGAAGCGCCCAACGACCGCTCCGCCCTGGCGGTGGCTACCTTCTTCTGGGCCTTCTTTAACCAGGGCGCTTTCCGGCCCGATGCCCACGGCCATACTTTCCTGGACGACGCGCTGAGCCAGAGCAAGGCATATGCCATCGCCCTGGAAGCCGATTTGCGCGACAATGCCTACCGCTCTTTAGAACAGCTCATCATTGGCTTTTTTGCCGGGGATACCCGCCTGGATGCCCAAAACGCCGACCACCGCGCCCAGGTGTACCAGAACAGCCTCTACCTGCTCTACCGCCTGCTCTTTCTGTTCTACGGCGAAGCCCGCGCCCTGCTGCCGATGGGCAATCCCACCTACAAAGATGCCTACAGCCTGCAAACCCTGGCCAGCGACTTCCACCGGCAGCGCGACCGGTTGGACAGCCATCCCACCACCGGCCGTCGTCATTGGGACCGGCTGCAAGAGCTGTTTCGCCTGATCAGCGGGCGCGATGCCCAATTTAACGCCGAACTCGGCGTGCCGCGCTACAACGGTGGCCTGTTCGACCCCGAGCAGCATCCTTTTTTGGAGCGCCATTTTGTGGGCGACCGGGGGCTGGCGAAGGCGATTGATTACCTGGCTTACCGGCGCGTGCGCGAAGACGGCCGTTTCCAGGGCTACCAGTCCGTCGATTACCGCACCCTGGACGTGCGTCAGCTTGGTTCCATCTACGAGGGGCTGCTGGAGTACAAGGTCGCCGTGGCCACCGAAGAAATGGTGACGGTGCGCCAGAAAGGCGTGGAAACCTGGCTACCCGCCCGCCAGAGCAAAGCCGCGCCGCTGGACCGACGCCAGCCGGGTGAACTGTACCTGACCAACGACAAGGGCGAGCGCAAAGCGACCGGCTCTTACTACACGCCCGATTACATCGTCGAGTACATCGTGGCCAACACGCTGGGGCCGCTGGTGCAGCAGGCCCGCGAGCGCGTCAAGGCCCAGGTGCGCCAGACCGGATCGCTGAGCGAGGCCGAACGCCGCCGCCAGAGCGCCCAGCTCTTTGTGCAGGAGATTTTGGCCCTCAACGTGCTGGACCCGGCGATGGGTTCCGGTCATTTTCTGGTTGAGGCCACCAACTTTTTGGCGCGGGCGTTGGCGACGGATGAGTATGCCTCGCCGGAGGTGACAGTCACTTCAAGCGGAACTGGTGCCCAGGCAGCCGCTTTTCAAGTGACTGTCACCTCAACACCCATCGACCCTGAAACCGACCTCCTCTACTGGAAGCGCCGCGTCGTGGAGGCGTGTATTTACGGCGTGGACAAAAACCCGATGGCGGTGGAGCTGGCTAAACTGTCATTGTGGCTAAAAACGGCCGCTGCCGACAAACCGCTCAGCTTCCTCGACCACCACCTGCAGCACGGCGACAGCCTCATCGGCGCCTGGCTGGACGATTTGCAAGCCCCGCCCCACAGCAAAACCCAATCACCAATCTCTGATCTCCAATCTCCCCTCTTCAACGACGCCGCCTTCACCCGCGACGCCAGCCTGGCCGTCAAGGGCGTGGCCACCATCGAGCGCCTGCCCACGCTGGACATCGAAGACGTGCACGCCAAGGAAGCCGCCTGGCAAGACATCCAGCACACCCACGTGGCCCGCTGGCAAACGCTGGCCGACCTGTGGGTGAGCGCCTATTTTGGCAACGCCATGACCCAAGAAGAGTACCGTGCCCTGGCGGCGCACTTGCAGCACTTTCCCGGAAACTCGGAGTTTCCGGGAAAGTCACCTACGCTGCTCAGCGACGCCCAGCTGCACCACTTCTTGCAGCACCCCGCCGTGACGGACAACGAGTATTTCCATTGGGAGCTGGCCTTCCCCGAAGTGTTTTTTGACGAATACGGCCGTTCCCGCCGCGCAGCCGCCGGATTTGATGCCGTCATCGGCAACCCGCCCTACGTGCGTCAGGAGCAGATGGCCGCGATCAAACCATTTTTGCCCCACGCCTACGAACCTGTTTACAAGGGCACGGCCGATTTGTACGTTTACTTTCTCAATGGCGGCATCAACTGGCTGCGGGCTGGTGGATTTTTGTCCTACATCGTCAACAACAAGTGGCTGCGGGCAGGGTATGGTGATGGCTTGCGCGGTTTTCTAGCAAAGGAAGCGCTGGTCAAGGGCGTCGTTGACTTTGGTCACGCGCCTATTTTTGCCGACGCCGATACCTTCCCCTGCATTCTGGTCCTGCAAAAGCCGGAGAGCGAGCAGGAGATTGAGAAGAACAAAACTGAAATTTGCATTTTCCCTCGCGAAGAGTTGGAAAATGTAGACGTTTCGCAGTTTGTAGTTGCAAATAGCTTTTCTGTTTCAAGCAAACGTTTTGGCGAAGAGCCTTGGAGTTTGGAACCTGAAATAGTTGAAGACCTAATGGAAAAGGTTAGGCAACGTGGTGTTGCATTAAGTGAATTTATCGGCCAAAAGCCTTATTACGGCATTAAAACGGGATTCAATCAAGCTTTTCTAATTGACAGTGACACTAGAGCGAAATTAATTCAAGATGATCCCGGTTCTGCGGAGATTATTCATCCATATTTGCGAGGGCAAGACATTAAACGTTGGTCATCCGAATGGATGGAGCTTTGGATGATTCTTCTTAAGTCTAGCGAGAATTACCAATGGCCTTGGAGTGAAGCACAAGACGAAGCGGAAAGTATTTTCGCGCAAACATATCCATCAATTCACAAATATTTGATGACTCATGTGGACAGGCTAAAGCAACGCCAAGACCAAGGAAGATTCTGGTGGGAATTGCGTTCATGTTCCTATTACGAGGTTTTCGAAAAGCCAACGATAATTCATACCGATATTACTTGGCGGCCTCAATTTGCCTTTTCTCCCGATCCTATTTACTTGTTGAATACTGCCTATTTATGGCCTACAGATGATCTTTATCTTTTAGCTGTAGTTAATTAGAGTTGTTCCTAATTAAAAAACGGGTAAATTCCAGCCAATTCAGCTGGAGAAAACTAAATGAGCCTACAAATTCGTGATGATCGTCATATGCGTGCTTTAACCGGCGTATCAGAAACACAATTCGAGATTTTACTAGAAGTATTTTTCATGACTTACACCAAGATGCAATGGCAAGCCTATCAAGACGGTAGCGCAGCCGGTGTGCGTCAACGGCGTCCAGGCGGTGGCCGAAAAGGTGCTTTGCCCACGATGCGAGATAAATTGTTGTTTCTGCTCTACTATTTCAAGGTTTATCCCACCTTCGATGTGTTAGGCACTCAATTCAACATGGCCCGGTCCAAAGCGAATGAAAACCTGTATAAGTTAGTCCCTGTTTTATATCAAACCCTGGTTCACCTGGAGGTCATGCCCCCTCGTGAGTTTGCCACGCCAGACGATTTACTCGAAGCACTGGCTGGTATGGACACGATTCTGATTGATGTCACCGAAAGGAGCTATCGCCGTCCCCAGGATAACCAAGAGCAGCGTGAACATTACAGTGGCAAAAAAAGACACACGCTTAAAAACACGGTGATAACGGCTTTGAACAAAACGATTCTTTTCCTGGGACGGACCTTTGCCGGACATGTTCATGATTACACCATGCTTAAAGAGGAGTTTCCGCCAGAACAAGCTTGGTTTGAATTCATGGCAGTCTTAGTTGATTTAGGCTATCAGGGCATTCTCGCCGATTATGTGGGAGAAGAGATTCATATCCCCCACAAAAAGCCACGTAAAAGTAAGAAGAACCCTGTGACCACCTTATCAACCGAACAAAAAGCTGACAATAAAGCGTTGAGTCAAATCAGAATATTGGTTGAAAACGCGATCTGTGGTTTGAAGCGATACAATATTCTTGTGCATCGATTTCGTAACCACAGAAAGTCTTTTGAGGATGACGTGATTGGCATTGCCGCTGGTCTCTGGAACTTCAATCTCAATTATTAAGGAACAACTCTATTCACCATTGCTTTGGTCATTCATGTGGCGTAATGCAATGCACGGCAAGGATGAAGCACTACGACTGATCTACTCTTTTGTTGAGAATCTGCCCATTGCTGTACCGTCTGATGAGATTCGGGCTGGAGTGGAAACGGCCGTTATCGAAACAATCGCCCTGACCAAAGAACAACGTGCCTTGAGCAAAGAAATGCTGGACTGGCTGCACGTTGAGTTTGGCATCGAAAAACCGGGGCAAAAACTGGAATCGTTTGCTGCTCTCAGTGGTGATGAGTTCATGAAGGAGGTCAAAAGTCGTCGGCCACGCTCCGCCAGCCGCCTCACTCCGGCAGAAGTTCGCCTTTTGAAAACGACACACGAGAAATACGGCCGTGATGTTCGCCAGCTAGAGACCACCATCAACCAGCTAGAAACAAAGCTCTCAGACCTCGTCAATCAAGCCTATGGCCTCACCAATGAAGAAATCGCCTGGCTCTGGAAAACTGCCCCACCCCGCATGCCCATCGATCCGCCAGCAAACCACCGTAAAACCTCATGATCTGCAATTAAATCAAAGGATAACAACTAAAATTTTGCATTGGAGAAATATTATGCCTTTATTCAAAAAACAATCTCAACCTGAAATAGAACCCAAAGATGTGGCTTTTGAAGTGGCGGCTGAAATGTTTCAAAAAGTCGAAAAAACATATCTGGGACTCTTATCAAGAGAATGTAATATGTTGAATTTCAGAGAGCTTACAAAAATTATCACCTTAGCAGAAGAAACATTACACATAATGAAAGAATACCAGCTTGGCAATCGCGGAATTGTCACTTCTCAAACAAGTATCTATCTTGTTTCACTCCTGCAAGCCCGTGCTAAGTGCTTTTTTAATATGGGTAATAAAGATATTGACCCTGAAAACAACTATCAATTGGCTCGAATAGATTGTAAGGCAGCTTTGGAAATAGCAGCGAAATGGGATTTACCTGCAAGTGAGGCCCATGTACTATTGAAAAAGCTTGACTAGCTTTGCTGAATAAATTGAGCCATGTTGCGTAAAAAAACATCCCGAATTGTTAAGCGAGTCATTATTTGCTTGCGTGTTACTACCGCCGACCACCTCATCGACCAGATCGTCTACAAACTGTACAACCTCGCCCCCACCGAAATCGCCATCGTGGAGGGAAAGTTACCTCAGAAGACAAATGATGGAAGAAAATAAATTAGAACCAAAAGAAAGAGCACATCTGCGTAAGTTTCTTGAAGCTCATTTTGATTTGGATGAACTGAAACTCCTAGCATTCGATTTAGGGGTTGATTACGAGTTATTAAGCTTTCAAAGCAAACAAAGTTTATCCCTTGAACTAGTGAACTATTTTGAACGGAGAGAACAATTAGCTTGTTTGGTAATCGAGATTATCACTCGTCGCCCCCAGAATAAAATTGCTTATTTATTAGATAAACTCCCTCCCTGTTCTCCCAATACAAAGATTCAAATCATTGCTAGAGCTTCACGCGAAGTCAATGAGGAAATAGAAGAATTTCTGAATCTTCTTGCGAAAAAGCATAATCTCAAACGTGATGAAGTTAGCTTGATTGCTACAACTGGAGGTAGTTTATATTTGCTGATTAGTCTGCGCTCTGATGTGGCAGAATCGTTATTTTTTACTCGTCCTAATGTCCAAGTAAATTATGGGAAGTATGTCATAGCTGAGGTAAATTATTTTTCTAACCTACCAATTCAAATTCAGAACGTCTGGAAGTTAGTGGCAACAGAATGGGAACCAGTCAGAGTTGAAAACAGGCTTTTGCCTACTATCTCATGGAAAAGAGCCTCCGAAATTTATCAGTCAACTAATGATACGCCTCAAGTTCTTGTAGGTAAATATTTAAGGACCAGACGTCCTCTGGCAGAGGCAAAAATGCTGCTACTTGGTGAGGGTGGTGTAGGTAAGACCTCTCTTGTCCGGCGCCTCCTTCACAATCAGCCCCCTGACGATTCAGTAAGAACGGTAGGTTTGGATATTCACCGCTGGTTGGTAGAGATATCTATTATTTCAGAAAATGGTGATTTCCTGCTGCCATTTAACATTAACGTCTGGGACTTTGGTGGACAAGAAATCTACCACGGTACCCACCAATTTTTCCTGACGCATCGCAGCCTTTACCTGGTGGTCCTGGAAGCGCGCAAGGATGAGGCGGCCAACCGGCTGGATTACTGGCTGCGCCACGTGCAAAGCTTCGCGGGGGAGGCGCCCATCATCCTCGTCGTCAACAAAAGCGACCAGGGCCACCTGGCCCTCGACGAACGCGGCCTTATGCTCAAGTATCCGGCCATCCAGGCCATCGTCCACACCTCCTGCACCACCGGCGCGGGCATCGCTGAACTACGCCAGGCGGTGGAAACCGCGCTGAAGTCCCTGCCGCACATCAACGACTGGATTCCCCTCCCCTGGTTCGAGGTCAAAGAAAAGTTGGCCGCCCTGGATCAAGACACGCTGCCCTACGACAGCTACGTGCAGCTCTGCCTGGACGCGGGCATTGAGCACGAGGCGGCGCAGCACACACTAGTACGTTTACTCCATGATCTTGGCTTAGTTCTCAACTTTCAGGATGATCGCTACTTGGCAGATTCCCTTGTCCTTAAACCGGAATGGGTCACCAGTGGCATTTACCACATCCTCAACGCCGTGAAGCTGCAAGAAAACGGCCTGCTCCACCTGGACGATCTGGACGATATTCTGGATCGCCGTCGCTACCCGCCAGCAAAACAGCTGTTTATTCTGGAAATCATGCACAAATTTGAGATCGTCGTGCCCCTGGATCGGGACCGCTACCTCATCCCCGGCCTGCTGCCCAAGGAGCGTCCTGCTTTTTATTGGCCTGCAAACTCAACGCCTGCACTGGAATACCACTATGCCATTCTACCCATCTCCATCCTTGCTCGGCTGATGGTGCGGCTGCACGCCCATATCTGGCAGGCGGCGCCGGGGCAGCCCGTTCGCTGGCGCAACGGCCTCGTCATCCACGGCGACGGCTGCCGCGTCCTGATCATTGCCGATCCCGCTGCCAACCGCCTGAGCATCTCTCTGGATGGCCCCACGCCGCAGCGCCGCCACCTGCTGGCCGTCGTCCGCGCCCAACTGGCGGAAATCCACGCCTCCTTCGCCCAGCTAGAAGCAGAAGCGTGGGTGCCCCTGCCAGACCAGCCGGGCAAGGCGGTGCGCTACCGGGCGCTGCTCAACCTGGAATCACGCGGCATCGCCAACCATTACGACCCGGACAACGATGTGGAGTTGGACGTGTACGCTCTGCTGGACGGCATCGAAGCGCCGGATGAACGGGCGGCGCGTCCCCTGCGGCAGCTCATGGTGGAGCGGTTCAACATGGACGAACTGCGCACCCTCTGCTTTGAGCTGGGCATCGACATTGAAACGGGGCCCAACGAAGGCAAACCCGCCCTGGTGCGTAACCTGGTGCTGCATTTTCTGAAGCAGGGGCGGTTGCATGTGCTGGAGGAGAAGGTGAGGGGGGAACGGCCGTATTAATGGTTAATTGTCAATGGTAAATGGTCAATTGTTAATGATTGTTTCGCGGGGTAAGTTGATGAGGGAGCCATTCCTGCTTCAGCAGGCTTCCTCTACTTGCGGTGGCATTCATGCCGCCGCGACCAAGATTAACAACCTTCCAGCGGCACAGAACCTTTGGGAGGTTTACCGAGTTTGAGGTTGGCATGATTAAACTAGTTGACCTTCAAGAGCCATTGGCAACATCCTTCAACCTAGATGAACTGCGCCAGCTGTGTTTTTCCTTGAACATCGATTATGAAAATGTGCCGGGAGAGACAAAAGAAGCAAAAGTCAGAGAGCTGATTTGCTATTGTTATCGAAGAGACCACCTCAATGCCCTCCTTGATTACTGTCAACGAGTACGACCTAGAAAAAAGTGGCAGCGGTTTAGAGACGTAGAACCGTTAGGTTCCTTACAGCTTGCCATGAGCAACCAGCAAATGGTGCATCGATTGGTGGGTGAACTTCCTGAAGCTGGGTTGAACCACATTGCAAAGGCCCAAATTGATGTCTATCAACACATTTGGGACTTTTTGTCTGCACTCAAAATAGCAGGGAACGCTTTGTGGCAGGAGGCAAGCTTAGAAAACATTGAAGCGTTTTCTTTAGCATGGGATTTTGCAGAAAGTCAGGTCGATAAATTTGCTCCCTATTTTGATCCGGAAGATTACCAAGAATTAAAACGGCTGCTGAAGTTGTTTGCGAACTACAGACTAGGCAAAGTGCGGCTTTATGAAATTCGTGAGTACGATATCAGTGTATTCATGAGGCTGATTATTGGCAGCATGGCGCGCCGCCAAATTGAGGAAAATCGGCAGATGAAAGAAGCCTATGAAGCCGTATTTGATAACATTGTGGCGTCGTTTCGCAAGCGGTTACTATATTCATAATTCTGGATGCGCCTGGCTAGAAACGCCGCTGGAGAGGAAGGAATGCGAGAATGAAAAAGATGTCTGCTTTAAGTGTGCGACAGCCGTATGCTGAACTCATCATGCGTGGTAAAAAGAAGTTTGAATACCGCAGCCAGCCGACAAACAAACGGGAGCGGGTCTACATTTATGCCAGCCTGACACCGGGGGATGAGCGCGACTTTAAGGATTTGAAGTTGAAGCCTAGCGATTTGCCCGCTGGTGTCATCATCGGCACGGTGGAAATTGTGAACTGTACGGGCAGACCAGGTGATTATGAGTGGCACCTGGCAAATCCCGAACGGCTGGCAGAACCGATCAAGCCGGAGAAACGGCCGCAGCCGGTCTGGTTTATTCCTTTTTAGCCAGCTGCAATTATCATGGATAGGCCCAGCCTGCTTATGAACCTGAAGAAATTAAATCGGTAAACGCTAGCGGATACACTTCAGGTTCATTTAAGGCGATTCAGTGTCAAGTTTATTACCGATTTTATTTTTGAATCGCCATCAGCAGGCTTCCTTTACTAGCGGTGGCATTCATGCCGCCGCGATCACGGTGGGCAAACGTTACCTACCACTGCCGCTGTGGCACGGTTGTGCATGTATGCGCCGACACCGGCCACAGCCAGAAGGAAATCAAAATGCACCATTCAAAAATCTTTCTCGTTGATAAATCTGGCCAGACCTGGCTGCCCATGACCGAAATGCCTTACGATCAGGAGGTTGTGCTGCAAGAGGCCCTGGCGCAATACCCAGATCTGATTCCCGGCGACCAGATCAACCCAGACAATCCCCGCCGCTGGCTGCTGGTGCAGCGCGAACTGGGCATTCCCGGTGAGCTGGGTGGCAGTAATCAATGGAGCCTGGATCATCTCTTTCTGGACCAGGATGGCATGCCCACTTTTATCGAGTGCAAGCGGTCGCAAGACACACGCGGCCGTCGCGAAGTGGTGGCGCAAATGCTGGATTACGCCGCCAACGGCACTGAGTATTGGCCAATGGAAAAACTGCGCCAATCGGCGGTAGAAACAGCCCAGCAGCAGGGTCGAGATTTGGATCAAGCCATTGCCGAACTGCTGGATGATGTGGAACTGGACGTAGAGTGGTTCTGGCAGCAGGTGGAGGCCAATTTGCGCCAGGGCAAAATCCGCCTGGTGTTTGTAGCTGATGCCATTCCCAAAGAGCTGCGCCGTTTAGTTGAGTTCCTCAACGCCAAGATGAATGATGTGGAAGTGATGGCGGTGGAAGTGAAGCAGTTCCTGGGCGAAGGGCAGCGGGCAATGGTGCCGCGCGTGATTGGCATTACTGAGGCAACACGTCAGGCCAAGCAGGGAGCGAGTAGCCGTATCATTACCCGGGAAATGTTTTTGGAAAACTGCCTGCCAGAAACCCGGTCGTTTTATACTCAACTGATCGACCGCGTAATAACTGCCGGGTACGAGATTGCCTGGCGTACCAAGGGATTTTCGATGCGGATGCAGGGAAACGGCCGTATGGCCTCCTTTGGCTACTGTTTTCCACCCAACATCTTTCAGTTTTATCTTGGTGAACTCATCAAATATACGGATACACCCGCTGACCAGGTGGCAAGCTTGCGCTCCCGTTTGAAGGCCGCTGGGTTACTAACCCAACAGGGTCAGCAAACGCTCCAAGCCAAAGTAACTCCGCAAAACCAACAAGGGCTGCTGGCCTTGCTAGATGTGATGTTCCAGACGATTGAATCATAATCACTAACCTCCCGGTGGTTCCGAACCGCCGGGAGATTCGGAGAGCCTGATGTCTGAGCAAGATGTAACTGTTTTACGACAAGCGATTAAAAACAGCTGGCCGCGATCCCAGACAGCCAGTCCCAAAGTTAAGCAGTATGTGGGCCAGTTTTGGGATCGAACGCGGCGAGATCGGCGGATTACGGCCGTTGTCGAAGGCAATCACGGCGATTACAAAGTCGTTATTGAAGCCCAAGAGAACGGGCTGTGGTCGGCTTGCAGCTGCTACATTGGTAAACAGGGCTACTGCCACCACTGTGCCGCCCTAGGGCTGACGTTTCTGGCCGAGCCGGATAGTTTTGTGGTTATTGAGAAGGTGGAGCGAACGGCCGTAACTGACCTGAATACCTTGCAAGCGTACCTGGACAGCGTCACGCTCGACGAATTGATGAGCCAACTCCGCGACAAAGGAATGACGCAAAAGGCATTTTGCGAAAGTATCGGCATGAGTTCACGCCATTTGTCGGCAATAAAGTCTAGCGAGCAGCGCAATCGTCATTTTCATGAATTAGGCGCAACCAAGCTGGCGGTTTTGTGGGTCATGGAGCATCTTGGTGAGTTGTAGAAGTGGCCCAGCCTGCAACCAGGCAGCGGTGGCATTCATGCCGCCGCGATCATGGCGGGCAGAAGTGGTTGGTCGCCCCCGATCGCCCGACGATGAATCAACGGGCTGGTAAAAAAAGCCCCATGAATGGGGCTGAGGTGACAGGATGGACGAAGAGAGATTACAAGATTTAATTGCGGAAGCCACTGTGGATTGCTACGATGAGATCGAAGCGTTTTGGGGCATGCTCGCTCAACTGGATATTGAGCTGCGCTGCCCCTTTGAGGCCACGGTTTTAGGCGATAAGGTTCAGGTGTTGGGGGTTGACAATGACGCCAGCTCGGAACGACGCGGTGTGATGGTGACGGTGGAGAAGAACGGCCGTACCTATGCCTTCCCCTTAGCTGAAATTGAGCCAGTCCAGCAAACAGGGCACAATGCGGAATGGGTGGCTGCTTACAAGTTGTGGAGCCGGTAAACACACATTGTACGGTCGGGTCTATCGGCGATGATGAGGTTGGGGGGTAAAAACGGCCGTAGGGGTGGGACGGCGCGGAAACGCCCTGGCCGTACGTGGCGCCTAACTGCCGCGCCGTCTCACCCATAATGAACGGTTGCGCCTTGAGGCCCCACCGCCCTGGGTGGTGGCAATAGGGGGTGAGACAGGCGGGAATGGACCCCGTTTGTTGGTCAATGGTTTTAGCCCGCCTGTCCCACCCCTACGGGGCGGCTGCGGGGCTGGATTAGCAGTGTTGTAAGTAGTTTGACAACGTTAGATTCAAGGGCTGAGAGCCTTGCTCAGCCGCGATTTACGAGAACGAGTCCGATTATCGAGATGTTTGACAATCAACTCGGTTGCTTGTTGCGGGGAAAGTTGTGGTAAAGGCATGGTAGCTCGCAACAATTCACGCACATTAGCCACGGATAGCGCCGGTAACACATCCGTTTCGTACTTTTCCAACAAATCTGGGTCACGCTCATACTTTTGCGCCCACGCCAGTCTGGTTTCAGTGATAAACCAATTGGCCATGATGGTGAGTGCCAGGTGGTGCACCCAGGCTCGATACTTGATGGCCTGGAATTCATCCCAGCCAAACTCAGATTTGGCATCCTGATTGGAACGCTCAATGAAATATCGTTGCGATTTTCGTTGCGCCATTGTCCACAAAGGTGTGTCCTCCGGCGCATTACTCAAAGAATAGATTGTTTTTGCTTCGTTTGACGAATGAGCAGCCACTCTGGTCGTAATGACCCATCATCGCGCACGGTCCAGGCCCGACAACGAGCAAACTTGGCCTGCAACATACCTCGTTCATTGGGACGCAAAGTGATGTGCTCCCACTCGATTGCGGGCTGAGCTTTCACCTCGGCAACCGTGTAAGCAACACCAATCACCTCATGATTCTTGGAGGGCACCCCTCTTTTTGTCAGCGGATATACGATTTGCGGCGGGGCAAGATACACTTGGGTATTGTGTGGCACATCTGCATAATACTCGAATCTTTCTTGGTCAAGCTCATCGCGGAATTCGCCAGACCGACCATACAAAGTGTCGCAGTCAACCGCGCAGAATGAGACGCCGTTTTCATAAGCCCGTTTGGTCATTTGCAAAGCCAACTCCAGTTTGGTGGCAAAGCTGCGCTCCGGCGGCAGTCCAATCCGCTTTCGCTTGGTGGCGTAGGCATCTGTGAACCATTTTTCAGGAAAATAGAGTTCGCCATCGATCCAATTGTGGTAGCCACTATTGGTCAAGGAGAGAAAAACGCCTACTTGGCTCATTTCGATTTTGCCTAAACGGCCGTTATGTTGCCGCCCGGCACCAGCACTGTGTTCCCCGGCCTTCTCATCGGCACTTTCGTCAATGAGTAGGACGCTCTCTGCTTGAAATTGTGGATGGGCACTTATATCTTGCTGGAGAACAGAGATTAAATCGTAACCAGACCAGGGTGAATCACTGATGAATTGTTGCATATTCTGCTCGGGTACACCGACCGTGCGAGCGATGTTGTTGATATTGCGCTTCGTTTTCATGCGTAGCAGTCCGCTGATGTAATCCAGTCCAAAACGACTGGTGTCTCGGGTGCAGGTTCGCATCCAAGCGTGATAACCTTGATGAAATTTTGTGAGACGTTCAGGCAGGTCTTCAATTTCGTCAAGATTTAGACCCCATTGGGCGATAAGATTGGTTTTTGTTTTTTCATTCGCTATTTTTACAGGCAATGGCTCTCATGAGCCTAATTTAACATTGTCAAAGTAGATAGCGGCACCAGGGAGATGATGAGGGGAGAGAGAAACGGCCGTTGACCAGGCCGCGCTGTCATTTACGGTTGGGAGGCGTCGTAAAAGCTGGCCAGATACGGCCGTTCTGCCTCCCGCACATCTACCACCAACAGCCCGCCTGGGCCGCCCACAGGGTTTTTTCCAGTGATATAGGCATAATCGCCGCGCACCGCCAGGTTGGCAAAAACAGTGGGCAGGGTAACGGAGCCAACTTCAACCAGGGTAGGCAGGTTGGTGGTATCAAACAGGTGCAGGGTGTCATTTTGCAGCGCGTACAGGATGTTTCCCTGGTGCGCCAGCTGCGTTTCATAATACGGATTGCCGGTAAAGGCAGTGCTGTGGTTTACCACCAGGGGCGATTGCGTCAGGTCTGTGACCCAGACGCCAAATCCCCCGACCAGGGCATAGTTCTCCAGCAGCAGCAGATCAAAACCAGGCATTGCTGGGTTTGACAGCTCCCCCGTTATTGTTATCTCCTCTAGGTTGGTGAGATCGTAGCGGGTTAGCTGGGCGCTGCAGCTGCCGGTGCGCAGGCTGCACCCACCCCACACCGCTACCAGCGCGTTGCCGTTGATGGCCAGGGCATTGGCGCTGCGGCCAAAGACCAGTTCGCGGCGGATATTGGCGGGGTCCTGCACGTCCAGCGTTTCAATCTGGTCATACCTGGCGCGGAAAACCCGGTCATTGGTCACCAGCAGCTCATTGGTAAAGTCGCTCTGCGCCATTTGCCCCAGCAGCACCGGTTCCGTCGGGTCAGAAACGTCCACGATTTGCATACCGCCGGGGGAATAGCCGCCGCCGGGGTAGGGGGTGACGTAGTGGATAAAGGCGCGCTGCCCAAAAATTTCAACCGTGCTGACCGGGCCCGGAAGGTCCATGTGCCTGACAAAGTGGGGGTTGTCGGCGTTGGAGATATCGACCAGGTGCACGCTGTTGTCGTGGGGGACGAAGGCGTAGTGCCCGGCGAGAAAGCCGCCGTTAACGAGCTCTGGCTGCTGGCAGGCGGTTAACAGGAAGAGGATGAGGAGAAATACGGCCGTATCGTAACGCATAAGTGCCTCCGGTGTGTGATTGGGGAACTTCCCGCCGTCTATTCTCTCTGACCAGGCGCCGGTGTGCTGCACGGCCGTTGGACGATTACGCCACGCCTGGCCAGCTGCAAGGGAAAATAGATCCAATTGGTCCGGTTCAGCGTATCTTGTAACAGGTAGGTGGTTTGCCGGGTTGTTTCACCGACAAACTGTCTGCTGACCCCCTTTCCCGACCGTCATCGAGCTATCTCCCCAGCCACTGAGTAAGCGGTCAACAATAACTTCACTGATTTGAAGATCGCTTACTCCAAGCCGTCCGCACAATTCCGCAGCGCATGAATGCGCCCTTATTTTGCGGACGGCCACTAAGCAAATCACACCTGTCTTTTGCGTAGAAAAGGAGAAATCTGATGAAGAAAAAACTATTGATCGTCCTGCTGTTGTTTGCCTTGCTGACGATGGGTGCCAGCACCGTGGTCGCGCGGGGGCTCAGAAGTGACTTCCGCGCTCGTCTGTCTGGACGGCAAGAAGTGCCGCCCGTGGCCACCCAGGCCGAAGGCCAGGCGCACTTCCGGCTCAGTCCCGACGGCGAAACGCTCCATTACCGTCTGCTGGTGCGCAACATCGTCGATGTGCTCCAGGCCCATATCCACTGCGGCCCGGCCGGGGCCAACGGCCCGGTTGTGGCCTTCCTCTACCCCGACGCCCCGCCTGCTCAGCTGATCCCCGGTCCATTTAGCGGTGTCCTGGCCGAAGGCACCCGCACCGACGCCAACATCGTGCCCCAGCCCGACTCGCCTGTGTGCCCCGGTGGTGTCGCCGACCTGGATGACTTGCTGACCCAGATGCGCAGTGGCAATACCTATGTCAATGTGCACACAGTGGCCAATCCCGCCGGGGAAATCCGCGGACAAATCCGGTAGAAAATGGTGAATGGTAAATGGTTAATTGTTAACCGTTAACCATTTACCATTCCTACAGCCTATTCAGCACGCTTTTTAAATCATTAATCAAGTCCTGGGCGTTTTCGATGCCGACGGAGAGGCGCACCAGGCCAGGGTCGATGGCCAGTGGCGAGTCGGCTACGGAGGCGTGGGTCATGGGTGCGGGCAGCTCGATGAGTGATTCGACCCCGCCCAGCGATTCGGCCAGGGTGAAGAGCTTTGTCTCGCGGGCGACCAATCGAGCCGCTTCTTCCCCACCATGCAAAATGAAGGAGATCATGCCGCCTGGCCCGCGCATCTGCCGTTGGGCCAGCTCGTACTGCGGGTGGCTTTCCAGGCCGGGGTAGATTACCTCGGCCACGGCCGGATGGTCGGCCAGGAATTGGGCCACCTGCATGGCGTTGCGGCAGTGCTGCGCCATGCGGATCGCCAGCGTTTTGATGCCGCGCAGGGTGAGGAAGCAGTCCATTGGCCCCGGCACGGCGCCAATGGCGTTTTGCAGGAATTTAAGCTGTTCGTAGACGGCCGTATCGTTCAACACAATCGCCCCGCCCACCACGTCGGAATGGCCGCCGATGTACTTGGTGGTGCTGTGCACTACAAAGTCGGCGCCCAGGGCCAGCGGGCTTTGCAGGGCGGGGGAGGCGAAGGTGTTGTCTACGCCCAGCCAGGCCCCGGCCGCGTGGGCAATCGTGGCAGTGGCAGCGATGTCCGTGAGGCGCAGCATGGGGTTGGTGGGGGTCTCCAGCCAGATGAGCTTGGTGTTGGGCTGGATGGCGGCGGAAACGGCCGTTTCGTCCGTGGTATCGGCAAAGGTAAACTCAATCCCCAGGCCAGACAGCACCTTGTCGAACAGTCTAAATGTGCCGCCGTACACGTCGTTTCCGGAGAGCACGTGCTCGCCCGGCTTGATCAGCCGCAGGATGGTGTCGATGGCCGCCATGCCGGAGGCAAAAGCAAGGGCATACGTGCCGCCCTCCAGCGCCGCCAGCGCGCCGTGCAGCGCCGTGCGTGTTGGGTTGTCGGTGCGGGAGTAGTCGTAGCCTTTGTGCTGGGCTACGTCGGGCTGGGCATAGGTGGAGGTCTGGTAGATGGGCGTCATCACCGCGCCGGTTTGTGGATCTGGCTCTACCCCGGCGTGCACGGCCAGGGTTTCCAGGTGGTAGTTGGGATTTTGGGTCATAGGTGCTCCTTTGAGTCGGTAATCGGTTATCCGTAATCGGTAAACGGTGAGCGGTTTACCGATTACGGATAACCGATTACCGTTCACCATTCTCCGGTGGTCCGATTGTATCAACTTTTGTGGGGTTTGCTGGCCCTTGTAAGGTCAAGGCATGCCTTGACCCTACAAGATGTGCCATCAACCCCACGAATTCCGAAAGAACCAAGATCAGCAGATTGGCACAACTTACGCCCAGATTTAATCCGCGTTAATCCGCGGCCAATTTTCAAGACAGAGCAAATGTTCTGAATTATTACCGGGGTCATGCAGGAACGGGTACAATAGGCGGCGATGGATACCGAACACCAGCCGCCACTTTCTTTTTACTCTGTTCGTCTCACCTTTTTCTCCACCCACCTTTCCTTCTTTTTTCTCACCTTTATTGGCTGGCTGGCGGCCAGCCGGATTTTGTATGAGGGGTTGTTTCCGCGCTGGCTGTGGCTGGGACGGCCGTTGCTCACCCTCACCTTCACGGCAATCTTCACTTTTGTCACCTGGCTGCTCTGGCAGCGCTGGGCCGAGCGGCTGCTGTCGCCCCTGGTGCTGACGCCGCTGCTGCTCAACCTCATCTACCTGGCCGAGCCGGTGGTGGACTTAGGCCGCAGCCGGTTTATTTTTGGCGCGGCGCTGTGGCTGGCGCTGCTGCTGTGGGCCGGGCGGCGCTGGCGCGGGCGCACCGATACCTGGCGCTGGTTGGGGCCGCTGCTGGTGGCCGTCGCCTTGCTGCCAGCCTATCTGAGCACCATGTCGCGCACGGTGGGGCAGGCAGACACGTTTGAGTTCCAGGTGGTGGCGCCGCAGTTGGGTATTGCCCATCCGACGGGTTACCCGCTGTATTTGCTGCTGGGCAAGCTGTTCAGCCTGGTGCCCGTTGGCTCGGTGGCCTGGCGGATCAATGTGGGCACGGCCGTTCTGGCCACCATTGCCCTTATCTTTTTCTTCAAGTTCTTGTGGGAATTGTGGGGCGAGGTGGAAACGGCCGTGCTGGGCGCGGTTGTCATGGGGCTCACCACTACCCTGTGGAGCCAGGCTATCGCCGCCGAGGTGTATGCGCTGCATGCGCTGGTGGTGTGTGCGGCGCTGTGGCTGATGGGGGGGGTGATCAGTGAAAAGGGGCGAGTGGCAGGTGGCAGGTGGCAGGTAAATAATCAAGAAACCTGGCTCACTTGGCGTTCTTTGCGGTTTAAGTTGCTATTGCTGGCGTTTGTCATTGGGCTGGGGCTGACCAATCATTTAACGACGCTGTTTTTACTGCCCCCGGCAGGGCTGGCGCTGATTTTGCCGCTTTGGCAGGGAAGGAAAAGCGGAACACAGAGGGGCACAGAGGAGCCACAGAGTTTCACAGAGACCGATTACCGTTCACTGATTACTGATTACCGATTACTGATAAAGCTAGCTCTGGCTTTCGCCTTACCATTGCTGCTTTACGCCTACCTGCCCCTGCGCTGGCAGGCGGTGAATGGGGAGCCGATGGGGCTGAGCCGTTTTGTGGATTGGGTGGTGGGCGGTCGTTTTCAGGGCGCTTTGCAGTGGGGGGCGTGGCTGCACGATCCGGCCCGCTACGGCATCGTGGGGCGGCTGTTTGTGGACAATTGGGGTGAGTTTAACCTGGTGCTGGTGGTGCTGGGAGTGCTCTACCTGGCCTGGCAGCGCTGGCGGCTGACCTTTGTGTTGGCGGTTGCCTGGCTGGGCTTTACCTTTTACTGCCTCAACTACTACGTGCCGGACCTGGCCGTCTTCCTCATTCCGGCGCAGCTGGTGGTGGGGCTGTTTTGGACCACGGGCGTCACGGCCGTTCTCTACCTCATCGTTCGCCTGGTGGATGGCGACAACAGGCCGCTGGTGCCGCTGGTGCAAACGGCCGTCTTGCTCCTGCTGCTCCTGCCTACCCTGATGCTGCTGGTGCACAACCGGGCTCGATTGGATAGTTCGTCGGGTGACGGCCGTACCGCCTGGGGGCTCGGCGTGTTGCAGCAGCCCCTGGCGGAAAACGCCGCCATCCTGGCCGACAGCGACAAATTCCCGCCGCTCTACTACCTGCAGCAGGCCGAAGGCATCCGGCCAGACCTGGACATCATCGTGCTGCCGGATGAAGCCGCTTACCGTGCCGAACTCGATGCGCGCCTGGCCGCCGGGCAGACGGTGTACCTGGCGCGCTTCTTGCCTGGCCTGGCAGGGAGTTACCATTTGCGTGCTGCTGGACCGCTGACGGAGGTGAGTACCACGCCGCTTTTGGAACGGCCGTCTAGCGTGGCACCGGTCAACATCGATTTTGGTGCGATGCAGCTGGTTGGTGTGGGCATTGAGCCGGAAGACCCCAGCGATCCGACGGCTGCGGCTGCCACCCTGGTGTGGCAGAACAACGCGCCCATTGACGAAACGCGGCACATTTTTGTGCGCTGGGCAGGTTCCAGCTACGTGGGTGCCCCAGATGTGGCCACCGGGCAGCACGCCGTGCACAACAATTACCCCACCGCTGCCTGGCGGCCAGGTGAACTGGTGGTGGATGTGCACAGCTGGCCGCGCCCGCTGCTGGCAGAAGGGCAAACGCTGAATTTACAGGTGGCGGTCGCGCCGCCTTTTACCCCGCTATCCCAGCTGGATTGGCAAACGGTAGCCAGCCAGAGTTTTGGCATCGCGTCTGCCCGCCCGCTGACCCAGCCGGTGCGGGCGCAGGTGGGCCAGGCGCTGCTGAATGGCGTCGAGTTCTCCTCACAGGTACGCCCGGAGACCCCGCTGCCGATTTTGGTGACGGGCGAGGGCAGTGCGGTGGATTTGCATTTTGCGCTGCGCCAAAATGGCCTGCCGCTGCCGCAGCCTGGGCTGGCGCCTGATGTGAGGGTTCCTGTTGAGCGCTCCTTTACCAACCAGATGATGGTGGAGACGCCGACGGGAAACGGCCGTTACCAACTCATCGCCGAGCATGCTTCCGGGCAGGCGCAGTGCGGATGGATGCGGCCCATCACCAATTTTTGCGTGGTGGGCGAGGTGGTGGTGAGCGGTGTGCCTCTGCCGGAAGGGGCCACCAACTTCGAGGACAAGATTGCCCTGCTGGCGGTGGATGTGCCGGAGATGGCTTTGCTGCACGGCGGCCTGCTGGACCTGACGCTGACCTGGCAGGCGCTGGCTCCGATGGCGGAAGATTACACCGTCTTTGTCCAGGTGCTAGACGCCAACGACCAGATCGTGGGGCAAATTGACAGCTGGCCGGTGCAGGGCACATTCCCTACCAGCCAGTGGACGCCGGGAGAAATTGTGGAGGATCGTTACCAGGTGCCGCTGGCCAGCGCGCTGCCCGATGGGCCGTACCGGGTGCAGGTGGGCTTCTACCTGCTGCGTACGTTGCGCCGACTTTCGGTGGTGGATAGCGCGGGAACGGCCGTTGATGATAAACTGCTTCTCACCGGCTTCACGGTGGAGTAAAAATTCACCGCAAAGGACGCAAAGTGCGCAAAGGTTTTTGATTGTTTATCACCCTTTGCGTCCTTCGCGATCTTTGCGGTTAGAAATCTAAACCAGATGCGAACGAGAACTCAGCGACGAAACCAACACAACAGACACGGCCGTTTCCGGCGGCTGCGGGCCATTTGGCGGGATACGCTGCTGCTGGTGCGGGAATTTATACGGCCGTTAAGCTACTTCGCCCTTACCACTGTCGGCGGCGGGCTGCTGTATTACTGGCTGGCGCACTATTTTGATGAAGCCGTGGGCAGCCGCAGCGTGGTAGAAGCCATCTACCAGGTGCTGGGGCTTACCTTCTTGCAGCCGCTGGGCGACAATTTGCCCGAGCATCTGCCGCTTCAGCTCTTTTACTTCATCATGCCCATCATCGGCATCTCCATTTTGGCGCAGGGTCTGACCGACTTTGGTATTTTGTTTTTCAACCGGCGGGAACGCAGCAAGGAGTGGGAAATGGCCGTTGCTTCTACCTTTCAGAACCACATCGTGGTGGTGGGCCTGGGGCACCTGGGCTACCGGGTGACGCAAAAGTTGTACGAGCTGGACCGCGACGTGGCGGTGATTGAGCTCAATCCAGACCAGGACCTCATCACCGAGACGCAGTTGATGGGCATCCCGGTGCTGAAAGACGATGCCCGGCGTGAAGTGGCGCTGGAGGCCGCCGGGGTAGCCAAGGCCCGGTCCATCATCCTCTGTACCCAAAACGACAGCATGAACCTGCAAATCGCCTTCAAGGCGCGCCGCCTCAATCCGCAAATACGCGTGGTGGTGCGTATCTTCGACGACGATTTTGGCCAGTCGCTGCAAGAGCAGTTTGGCTTCCGCGCCATGAGCGCCACGGGCATGGCCGCACCCACCTTTGCCGCCGCTGCGGCGGACGTGGACATCACACGTCCCATCACCGTGGAAGGTGAGGCATTGAGCCTGGCCCGCCTGCGCCTGGGAGACGCGTCTGAACTGCTGGACTGTTCTGTTGCGGAGATTGAGCAGACTTATGAGGTGAGTGTGGTGCTGCTGCGCGAAGACGGCCGTTCCGACTTCCACCCCGCAGGTAAACGCCGCCTCAAGCCGGGATTGGTGCTCGGCGTGCTTGGCGGCCCAGAGCAGATCAGCCGGTTGGTGGATGCGAACAATGAGTGAAGGGGGAGAAAGTAAAAAGTGAAAAGTGAAAAGTGAAAAGTAGGAGCCACTTTTCACTGCTTACTCATTTCCTCGCACGTACCGTGGCAGCGTGATCACAAATGTTGTGCCTGCGCCGGGTTGGGATACGGCCGTAATTTTCCCCTCATGCGCCTCCACAATGGCCTTGGCAATAGCCAGCCCCAGGCCAGAAGCGCCGTCGACAGTGCGGTGGCGGGATTGATCTGCCCGGTAGAAGCGGTTGAAGATGAAGGGCAGCTCTTCCGTCGGGATACCCGCGCCGGTGTCGCGCACTTCCAACCGGATGTCGCTGTTGGCCACCGCGCCGCTCAGCACAATTTCCCCCGAACTCGTATAGCGCAGCGCGTTGGAAACGACGTTGTTCAGCACCTGGGTCATGCGCTCGCCATCAACGTGGATGGCCGGTAAGTTGGACGGCGCTTCAACACGCAGCGCCAGCCCTTTCTCCTCCGCCTGCATGATGTAGGCCAGGCCGGTGCGCTCCAGCAGCGCCTTGGGATCGATGGGGCGCTTGTTGAGCTTCAGCTCCCCGGCGTCGGCCAGGGAGAGGGTGCGCAAATCTTCCACCAGGTGCTGCAAGAGCAGCACTTCCTCGTGCATGATGTTAAACAGCTTTTCGGAGCCGGCCAGGGTGCCCTTTTTCAGCCCTTCGGTGTAGCCGCGCAGCACGGTCAGCGGCGTGCGCAGGTCGTGGGCGATGTCGGCCGTCATTTGCTTGCGCAGGCGGCTGGCGTCGGCCAGGTCCTGGCTCATCTGGTTAAAGGAGTGGGCCAGTTCGCCAATTTCGTCGCGGCTGCGCACGTTGACCTGCTGCCCCAGTTTGCCTTCAGCCATGGATTGGGTAACGGCCGTTAACTCCCGAATCGGCCGGGTGAGGGTGCGCGCCAGCAGCAGGCCGAGTACCAGGGCAAACAGCCCGGCAATGCCCGCGCTGATCGCCGCGGCGATATTCACGTTGCGCAAAAACGAATCCTCCGGCGAAAACTGGCTCGGTGGCACCTTGTAATTGTCGTCCGGCTCCATGATGAGCTGGCCCACCGTCGCGCCGTTCACCTCAATGGGCAGACTGGGCGGCACGTTATCATACGGATAAGGCTGGCCATCTCGCTCTGGCCCGAGGCCATATAAAACGATGTTGTCATTGTCCAATACAATCAGACGGTTATCGTGAAAGCGAAAGGCCGAATCGCGGTGGATGAACTCGTTCAGGTTGGTCCAGCCGCCGTTTTCTTCATAATAAGCGGCCAGGGCGGTGGTCATATCGACGTGTGACTGGCTGTCGACAAAGCTGCTGAACTCAATGCGCGTGCGCATGCCCACCAGCAGCGCCACCAGCGCCGCCCCGGCGATGCCCACCACCAAAAAAGCCAGCGTGAGTTTGATGGATAAAGATCGCATTACACCTCTGGGTTAACGGCAAAGCGGTAGCCCATGCCGTACACGGTTTGGATATAGCGGGGATTGCTGGGATCGGGTTCGATTTTGGCGCGCAGGTTGCGAATGTGCACATCGATCGTGCGCTCGTACCCTTCGTACGCGTCACCGGAGGTGTACTCCAGCAAATCCAGCCGAGAGAAGGCCCGGCCGGGGGTGGTCATCAGCGTAGCCAGCAGCTCAAACTCGGAGGGGGTCAGGTCCACCACCTGGTTGTTCACCTGCACGATGTGCCCGGTGCGGTCCAGCACGATATTGCCCGCCCGCAGCATTTCGGCGGGTGCAGCCTGTTTGTTGGCCCGGCGCAGCACGGCGCGCACCCGGGCAATCATCTCGCTAATACCAAACGGCTTGGTGATGTAATCATCCGCGCCCAGCTCCAGCCCGGCGACCTTGTCGCTCTCCTCAATTTTGGCGGTGAGCATGATGACGGGCGTGTCGGCTTCCTTGCGGTAGGTGCGGATGAAGTCGTAACCGCCCAGCTCGGGCATCATCAAATCGAGGATGATGAGGTTGGGTTTTTCATAGCGGGCAACGTAGAGGGCTTCACGGCCGTTTCCCGCCTCCACCACTCTGTACCCTTCCTGCTCTAAATAAACGCGCAGCATATCGCGCAGCTTGATTTCATCATCCACCACCAAAATTGTTTGGGCCATCGCCAAAATCCTCTGCTTACTCGTTCCCACGCTCTGCGTGGGAATGCCGTTTGCAGCGCTCTGCGCTGCGGGGGGACGCTGGAGCGTCCCGATCTTCATTTCACGCGGAGCGTGGAACGAGCTTTTGTAGGGTCAGTTATTTTAACGCACCTGCCAGGGCTGTCATCTTCAAACTGGTTTTAGTTTAAGGGTGAGATGTTCAGGAAATATTAAGAATTGGTGTGGGGAATGTGGGGATTGGCAGCCTACTACAGTTCGCGGAGCGAAATGCTACACGAGCTCTCAAAACGGTCTACATAATGCCTACACAATTGCCCGGTACGCTTATACGCACTGGACATCTTCCTCAAGACGGGAGGGGCATTGAGTGACACGGATTTTTACCCGGCTGCGTACAGAAAGTGTGGCTCAGTGCCCTGCTCTTGAGGATGTTAATTGACGACTTGGAGGTAGCGAAATGCGAAAAAATATGAAGCGGTTGTTCAAAGGGCTGATCGTATCCGGGGTGTTGTTTGCCCTGGTTGGCTGTGGTGTGCTGCTTGGTCTGGCGATTGGGCTCAGTGAAGGCCAATCCCGGCGCACCGTTGTGGTGCAAAATGAGGTGCCGTACCGATTTGAAGAAGAGGTGGTGATTGCCGCCGATGAACGGATGCACGAAGAAATGGCGCGTGAGTTTGCGGAGGAGGTTGAGCGCATCGAGATGCCGCCTATCCCCACCATTCCCCCAATCCCCACGATCCCGGCTATTCCGACAATTCCACCAATTCCCACCATCCCACCCATCCCGGACATTCCGGCCCACGTGTACATTGAGCACGGCCCTTCCTTTTTTGACGTAGTGAACGGCATCGGCACCATCCTGGCGTCGTTTGGGCTGATTGGCCTGGGCGTTGTGATGATTGTGCGCGGGCGGCGGGCGCCGAAGGAAAAGACGCCTGAATCGCTGCTGAAGTAAAAGGAGATTGGAGATTAGAGATTGGACAATCTCCAATCTCCAATCTCAAAATCTCCACCTATGCTAAAATTCACTGACTCATGAGCGACAAAATTTTAATTGTGGAAGACGAAGTACGAATTGTGCGCACCCTGCGGCTCTATCTGGAGCAGGCAGGGTTTGCCGTTACGGCCGTTCACACCGGCAGTGAAGCGATTCCCGCATTCCGGCAGGAACGGCCGTCCCTGGTGCTGCTCGATCTCAACCTGCCGGGGCAGGACGGGCTGGACGTCTGCCGCAGTTTGCGCCGCCTGGGTGACGTGCCCATCATCATGCTCACCGCCCGCACCGAGGAGATGGATCGCCTCATCGGCCTGGAGCTGGGCGCCGACGACTACATCAGCAAGCCGTTTTCGCCGCGGGAAGTGGTGGCCCGGGTGCGGGCCGTTCTGCGCCGTACCCAGGGGCAGCTGAACCACAACCAGACGCTGCAAGCCGGGGTGCTGCAAATCGACCTGGCGGCGTACCGCGCCTGGGCTGCCGGGCGGCTGCTGGATTTAACCCAGACCGAATTTGAGCTGCTGGCCACGCTGATGCGCCACAAGGGGCACGTGATGAGCCGGGCGCAGCTGCTGGAAGCGGTGCAGGGTGTGGCCTTCGAGGAGCTGGAGCGGGCCATCGACCAGCACATCAAAAACGTGCGGCGCAAGCTGAAGGAAGCAGTGGGGGATGTGGCCATCATCAACACGATTTACGGGGTGGGCTACCGGCTGGACGAGGTGGAGCTGCCCCATGCGTGAACGGTTGCAGCGGTTACGGCCGTCTTACTGGGTGCGGCGCTGGCGGCGCCGGGGGCGCGGGAAGAAGATCTCCCCCAAGCAGCTGCGTGTGGGTGGTGAGCTGGTCATTCTCAAAGAGGAGACGACACGGTTTGGCTGGTTGAGACGGCCGTTTCGCTTCTTCTGGCGCTGGGTAGGGTGGTGGTTCCGCCTGCTGCGCCGCGCCTGGAGCGGTTTCCGCTGGATGACGCGCAGCCTCTGGTTCCGCCTCATGGGCGCCTTTGCCGTGGTTATCTTCCTCATGCTGTTCATCGTCAACAGCGTGGTGGGCGACATCACCTCGCGCGCCTTCAACCAGTACATCGCCCAGCGCAACGAGTACGTGCGCAGCGAGCTGCCCAACTTGATTGACCCCGAGCTGCTGGCCGATGCTGAGGTGTCGATCCTCAACGACCAGATCATCATCCGCCCCAACGCACCCACGCCAGCACCTGCCCCTTCGTTCAGCGAGCGCCCGCAGCTGCCGGAATCGCTCATCGAGGAGGAGCTGGCGCTTGAGGGGGCGGAACTGCCGGAAATTGTGTCTGAACCGGGCCGGGAAATGGCGCTGGCGGAAGACGTGATTGTTATCCCGCTGCTGGACGTGCTGGCTCCCACGTCGCCGGAGGCGCTGGGCTTATCGTTTTTGTCTGATGTGGAGACGGCGGCGCAAACGGCCGTCATCGCTGCCGGGGCGGTTTCGCTGGTGTTGGGCACGCTGCTCTTCTGGCAGATCACCCGGCCCCTGTCGCAAATGCGGCGTGCCTCGCAGGCGCTGGCGGCGGGTGAGGCCCAGGTGCGCGTGCCGGTGCGCTCGCAGGATGAGCTGGGTAAGGTGGCCGAGGCGTTTAACCAGATGGCCAGCAAAATCACCGAGCAGGAGCTGCTGCGGCGGCAGATGGTGGCGGACGTGGCCCACGAGCTGCGCACGCCGCTCACCGTTATGCAGTCCAACCTGGAAGCCATGCTCGATGGCTTGCTGGAGCCGAATCCCACCGAACTGCAAGAACTCAACGACGAAGTGCATCGCCTTTCGCGCCTTATCGACGATTTGCGCCTGCTTTCCCTGGCCGATTCGGGTCAACTGTCGCTGGCACTGCAAAAGGTGGACGTACGCGAGCTGACGGCCATGGTGGTGGCCCGCCTGGCCCCGCTGGCGGAGGCCAGCGGCGTGCGCCTGGTAGATGATGCCCCGGCCAGGCCGCTGTTCATCAACGTGGATGCCGACCGGGTGCAGCAGGCGCTGACCAACCTGGTGGCCAACGGGATTCGCCATACGCCTAAGGGGGGACGGGTGAGGGTAACGGCCGTTCAAGAAAAACAAACCGTGCACCTGGCAGTCATCGACAGCGGGCCGGGCATTGCCCAGGAAGATCTGCCCTACGTCTTCGACCGCTTCTGGCGCGGCGACAAGTCACGCAGCCGCCACAGCGGTGGGTCCGGCCTGGGGCTGGCCATCGTCAAACAAATCGCCGAGCTGCACCAGGGTGAGGTGCGGGTGCTTTCGCCCGCCAACAGTGGGGCGATTTTTACCATTTCATTGCCTGCCAGTTCATAATGTAGGGGCGGGACGACCGGGAAACTAGGTGGACAAACAACCGGTCTACCGCCCCGGGCGTCTCGCCTAAAACTGTGGCCATCCAGGGCGAGACGGCGCGGAAGCAGATTTCGGGGTTATTCCCGGGTCATGCCGCGCCGTCCCGCCCCTACAAAACGTATTACGGCAGAGGTGGCGGGGCAAATTTGCGCACGCTATTGCTGGCCTGGCTGCTGACGTACACATTCCCTTCTGAATCAAAGGCAATGGCGACGGGGCGGGCAAAACGGCCGTTTTCACCCCCGTCCCACGAAGTAATAAATGCCCCATCCGGCGTAAAAATCTCTACCCGCCCACTGGTGTAGTCGGTGATGTAGAGACGGCCGTTGGTGTCAATGCCAATCCCTTCCGGTATGCCGCTGCTATTTTCCGCCATGCCCCAGCCGAGCAAAAAATTACCCTCGGCGTCGAACTTTTGCACGCGCCTGGTTTCGTAATCGGCCACGTAGACATTGCCCTCGGCATCCACGGCGATGCCGGTGGGGTGCTGGAACTGGCCGTCTTCGTGGCCTCGACTGCCAAACTTGCGCAGGAAGCTGCCGTCGTTGTCGAACACCTGGATTTCGGGACGGCCGTCGTCCGTCACGTACACATTGCCCGCTGCATCAATGGCAATACCGATGGCCCGTTGGAACTGGCCGTCGCGCAAACCCTCGCTGCCCCATTGGGTGACAAAGTTGCCCGCGCTGTCGAACTTCTGAATGCGGAAGTTGCCGTTGTCTACCACAAACAGGTTGTCGTTGGCGTCGATGGCGATGGCACCAAAGCCCAGCGAATTAAACTCGCTCTCGCCGCTGCCCCTGGCGTCCCAGGTTTGTAGCAAATTGCCCGCGCTGTCAAACTTGAGCAGGCGGTTGTTACCCGCGTCCAGCACAAACAGGTTGTCCTGGCTGTCCACGGCAATGCCGTACGGATCTTTCAGCGCATCGGGCGCGTCTTCGATGGCGAACAGTTCAGTAAAGGTAGGTGCTGAGGTGGGGGTCATGGTTGCCTCCTGGGTGGCAGTTGGGGTAGGGGCTGGCGTATTGGTGGGCAAGGGGGTGGCTGAAGGCGGAACGGCCGTGGCCGCAGCCGGTTCCGTTGGCGGTATGGTGGGGGTGGTGACGGCCGTTTCTGTTTCCCCCACCGCACAACCTGCCAGCCCCCAAATTAGCAAAACGATCAAAAAAATAGGGCGTGCCCATCTCATTCAGTACTCTCCAGCATGGAATTTGGTCGAATCGAAAAATGGTACCCGTTATGCAGAGCAAAAAATAGTGCTGATTCGTATCAATTGGTTATCAGTTCCTGGCTTGTCCTTGGGGAATGATTCGCCACGTGAAAATTCCTTAAACTTACCTTCTTCCTGCTAGTGCTGAAGCAAACTGCTTTTGACGGATAGCCTGCAGGAACATTTGCTTCAGCTTAAGTGTTTCGTCTCGATGTTGCCAACAGTCAAAACTTGTTTGACGAAACACTAGACATAAAAATTGAATCGTTTACAATGGGGCGTTGATGAAGCGGTCCCGAGTGTTTTTTGTTCTCAGTTTAGTGGTGTGGAGTTTGTTGATGGGCTGCCAGGTACCGTGGAACCTGGAGCCGCTGCCGACGCGGGTACAGGCCATCAGCCTACCGGGACCTTCAACCCCGGCAACCCCCATTCCGGTGACGTTTACGCCTTTGCCGGAAACAGCCGTAGCCCACGATACCCAACTCGCCCAATCTGGTCTGCTGAGCAGCCTGCCCGCCACCAGCACCCCGCTGCCCATTCCGACCAACACCCCGGTCACCCCTACGTCAACACCCACGGCCACTCCCACCGAAACGCCCATCGGCCCGACACCGCCGGTCATTAAACCGCTCGGTGAATACAGCCTGAGCGAAGTGATTCCTTACCAGGCATTCCCCGTTCCGGCAGGCAACAACGGCTGGGGTATGCACTGGATGCCCACTGTCAGCCAGGATCGCGGCGTGATCGATCGGTTTGTAGCCGAAGCGGTGCGGATGCACATCAAGTGGGTGGTTTTCCTGAACGAGGGCACGCAAATTGGCGACAACGATTATTTGGTGGACCGGCTGGTGGCCAACGGCATCATGCCCGTCATGCGCCTTTATCGCTCTGGCGTGCTGCCTTACGACGGCAACATTGGCCCCATGGTGGCTCATTACCGGGCCAGGGGCGTGTATTACTACCAGCTGTACAACGAACCGAACGTAAACGTGGAAAACCACCAGGGGTTTGCCAATCCCAACCAGTATGCCCGGGCCTGGGCGGCGGCAGCACGGGAGGTGATTGCCAACGGCGGTTTGCCGGGACTGGGGGCGTTAAGCCCCGGTGGGGAATACAACCACTACGACTTTCTCAGCCGGACGCTGCAAGCGATCCAGTTTAACGGCGATGAAGCACTGCTGAACCGGGCGTGGCTGTCGGTCCATAATTATCATGGCACACGGCCGTATGACGACCCCGACGGCTTTCTGCTCTTCCGCAAGTACGATGAGATCGTGGTGAGCCATATCGGCCGTTCCCTGCCGATGATTGGCACCGAAGGCGGCTCCTACAGCCCGGATCGTAAAGTAGAGGTGGAACTGATTCGTTACCAGTACACCTACATGCGCGAGGCCGAACCGTATTTCCTCGCCTTTAGCTATTGGCTGCTGGCCAACAGCGAAGGCGGCGCTCACGACCGCACCTGGGAGTGGCAGGCCCTCTTCAAACCCGGCTTTGTTCACCCCGCCGTCACCGAGTTTTTCTACAGAAACTCCCGCTAGCAGGTTGTTGGAGAACTCAATTCTTATCCAATTGGACGCGGATGAACGCGGAAAAACGAGGATAAAACTTGATTTTGGGCTGCTTTTTCCGCGTCAATCCGCGTCCTCCGCGTCCTAATATTCTTTTTCCGACAGGCTGCTAGCAGAAGGTACTTACAAAGATGCAAAGGGAGGAGTGGGCATCCTCAGATGCCCTCCGTCCGCATCTGAGGATGCGGACTCCGCAGTTTTAGAAATTTGACGCGGGAAAAGAAAACATTAGCTGGTCAATTGTGACAGCGTCGTGCTGAGCTGCCAAAGCTGTTGGGCTAATTCTGCATTTTGGGCCACTTCCGCCAGCGGGATGGCTTCTTTTTCGTTGAAATATTGGCCGTGGGTGGCGGCCAGCTCTGGGGCGGTGGCCAGCCAGACGGGGGCAGCGGCGCTTTGCTCTGGCGGAGGCCAGCTGCGCTTGACCAGCTTCATCAGCCAGCCCAGCGGCCCGCGCATTGCGCCCAGTTGGCTGTTGAAAACGCCGGGGTGTATGGCGTTGATGGTGACGCCGCTGCCCGCAAGCCGGGCTGCTTCTAGCGGCAGGCAAAGCACATTGCACAGCTTGGTACTGGCGTAGGTGTGCATGGGGTGGAAGTCGTGGCCGTACGGGGTTTTGCTGAGATCGACACGGCCGTTTACATACAACCCCGCGCTAATGTTCACAATCCGGGCCGGGGCGCTCGCCTTGAGCCGGTCTTGCAGCAGCTGGTTGAGCATGAACGGGGCCAGATGATTGACCATGAAGCCCTGCTCCAACCCATCGGCGTTGATCTCTTTTCTGGTGGGCCAGACGCCTGCGTTGTTGATGAGCACGTGGATGCGCGGATAACAATCAAGTAGTTTTTGTGCCAGCTGGCGGGTGGTGGCCACCGTGCTCAGGTCAGCCACAACCAGGTCGATGTGCGCCTTGGGATTAGTCTGGCAGAGTTCTTGAACGGCCGTTTCCCCCCGCACTTTATCCCGACTCACCATGACCACATGCGCTTCCTGCTGGGCCAGCGCCCGCACAATGGCCCGGCCCAATCCCGCGTTGCCGCCCGTCACCACACAAACCCGATCTGTCATGCGTGCTGCCTCCAGAGTTGCTAACGGCCGTCGAAATTGATAGACTGCCAGTAGTTATCGAATCATGTTCTAGAGCGATATTCTAGAATATTATTCTAATCTGAGCAAGCAAAAACTATGAATGAGCAAAACAGGCAGACGGCTACGGCCGAACGGCAGGCAGCTATCCTGGCAGCTACACTGGAATTGGTGGGCGAGAAGGGCGTAACGGCCGTTACCATGAGCGACATCTGCGGCCGTTCCGGGGCCAGCGTAGGCAGCGTGTACCATCATTTTAAGGACCGGGAAGGGGTGCTGTATGCGCTGTACCGGGACTGTTTTGAGAATTGTTTTGCGCAGCTGCGCACGGCCGTTCTGGCCACCACAACCGCACAAGAAGGTATCACCGCGCTGGTAAACACCTACCTGGCTTGGGTAGCGGCCCATCCCAGCCGGGCCACGTTCATCTACGAGGCGTCGCAGGGCACGCTGCTGCGCAGCTACCAGGCGGAGATCGCTGCCTTCAAGGGGGCGTTTTACGCGGACATTTTTGCCTGGATGCGGCCGTTTGTGGAAAGCGGCGAACTGCTGCGGCTGCCGCCGTGGGCTTACGACGCCATCATGATGGGTCCAGCCCACGAATTTGCCCGACGCTGGCTGGGGGGAATGCAGGAACTATCGCTGGACGAGGCTAAAAATATTATTGCAGCGGCCGTTTGGCGGGCGGTGCAAACCGGTTAGTGCCCATTCGCAAATAAGTTAAAAGTAGCCGATGGGTTTCACAACCGCCATTCATTTCTGCACGGCTACTTAGCTGAGCAAATCTTGCCCGTTCAGCTCGGCTTCGAGGCGGGTCCACAGCCTGGTAAACCGCTTGAGGCGTTTTTCAGCGGCGCGTTTAGCTGGTTCGGTATGCATGCTGGCTACGGTTTTAGTCATCCATTTGCTGTTGCTGCGCGCGTCGTTGATGATGGTTTGCAGGGCGGTGCCGTTGCCCTTCATCAACGTGAGAGGGGTAAAGTGAAAAGCGGCCGTTAGCCCAATTTTAGCCAGCTTGTCGGCGTCCCACAACACCTGGGCTTCCAGGTCTTTTAGCGGTTTTTTGCGCCACAGCCCCATGTGTGAACGAATTACTTTGGCTACGTGGCCAATTTTCTCCGGGGGAAAATCGGTGGTGGGCAGAATTTCATGAGCGGCTTTGGCGCCTTCTTGCGGATGTTTGGGGCCTGCTTCTTTGCGGATGTCGTGCAGCCAGGCGGCGGCTTCAACCACTTCCAGGTCGGCACCGGTCAGTTCGCCGAGTTTGAGGGCCAGGGTGACAACGGCCGTTACATGCTCCCAGCGATAGTTAAACAGGGGATCGGCCGTACCAAATCGCTGTTTGGCTTCTTCCTCCGTCGCCTGCTTCATTGCTTTTTTGACTGTTTTACGCCAGGGCTTTTGGGGGGTGGATGATTTCTTCTTAGATTTAGGCATGGGGGAATTTTACCTCGCCCAGTTGGGGATTGCCCATCTTGCGTTTAGAATTGGCTTGATCAGCGTGGTACGGGGTAAATTTGCTACCCGCCAGGCCCTAAAGGATTTCGGTTTATGGTGCGTTTTTGTCGCTTTGTGGCAGCCTATGAATGGTTGTTTTTAGGATTGATACTGCCGTTTATATTATTTTCTTCAGGAACGCGACCGGTCGTGCTGCTTTTAATCCCGTTGTTGTGGTTAGCCCGTTGGGTGGCGCTGGGGTACCTGGTGCCCCAGACGCCGCTGGATGTCTCGCTGCTGCTCCTCTTGTTCATGGTCCTGGTGAGTGAGTATGCTACCTTTGACATGGCCAACAGCCTGGTCAAGATAGCCGGGCTGGTCTATGGTGTTGCCCTGTTTTATGCCGTGGTGCAGTGGGTGGGGACATCAGCTGCCCGGCTGTGGTGGGGTGTTGCCGGGCTGTATGCCGCCGTGCTGGGCCTGGTGGCCATCAGCCTGGTGCTCTTTGGCTCGCCGGTGGCGCTGGCACCGCTGGCGCCCCTCACAGCCCGCCTCCCGGCCGCGGTAACGGCCGCAGCCGACAGTGGCGTCAATCCCAATGAGGTGGCGGGCCTGCTGCTCTGGCTGCTGCCCCTGGCGCTGCTGCTGGCCGCCGCGGCCGTCTGGCGTTTTCGGTCGATGGTGGCGCAGTGGCGCTGGTGGGGGGCGTTTTGTCATGATTTCGACAGACAAGGCGGTGAATCCGACGAGCGTGATGGGGGCCAGCAAGCGCGTGGCGGAACTGCTGGTGCATCAGGCAGCGCAGCAAAGCGGCCGGGCGTTTGTGGTGATGCGGTTTGGCAATGTGCTGGGCAGCCGGGGCAGCGTGGTGCTGACCTTTAAGAAACAGATTGCGGCTGGTGGGCCTGCGACGGTGACCGACCCGGAAATGACCCGCTTTTTTATGACGATACCGGAGGCAGTGCAGCTGATGCTGCAAGCGGCCGTTTTGGGCCACGGCGGCGAGGTGTTTGTGCTGGATATGGGCGAGCCGGTGAAGATTGTAGACCTGGCGCGAGATTTGATTGAGCTTTCCGGCCTGTAGGTGGGCAGGGACATTGAAATTGTGTTTACCGGCCTGCGGCCAGGGGAGAAGTTGTTTGAAGAGTTGTTCCTCAACGGCCAGAGCCATAAACAGACCTGCCACGAGAAGATTTTCATGGCGGCGAATGGCAGCCATTTAACGGTGGGTGATTTGGAGGCGGGCTTACGCAGCCTACAAGCGGCGGCCGCGCGGAATGACCGGCAGGCTATTTTTTATGGTTTGCACAAATTGGTGCCAGAGTTTGGGGTGATGACACCAGCGCCAGACGCGACCCCGGCAAAATTCTCATTTCAGCCGATGGTACGCTTCCAGGGAAGCAATGGTGCTACCCACCTGCCACACCTTAAAAACTACTAGACGCCCAACCTTGGCGCGGGCGATTACGAACTGGCGCGTTCGATGGTGTAAAATCCGCGCCAAGCGGGCAGCCATTCCGTTTGCAACGGCCGTTTCCCCAAACTCACTCCTCATCTGCGGTGCAGACGGCCACCAATCCGGCCTGCACCCGCTGCAAACAAGTCAGCGGCAGCGGCTGGCGCTGTGTCGCCAGCCAATCCGGGATGAACGCGGCATCCAGCCCCATGCGCCACAAATGAACCACGCCATCCTCAGCCGCCGACCAAAGGCCGTCGCCCGCACTCGTGAAGGCCAGATAATGCAAGACGCCCTGGTGCGCCTGAATCTGCCGCAGCAAATCGCCATGCGCCACGTCCCACACAATCAGCGTTCCGTCCTGCGCCCCAGACGCCGCATACGCGCCATCGGCAGTGAACGCCACAGACATAATGCCGCTGCTGTGGCCGTCAAAACGGCGCACCAGGTCGCCGCTGTCTACATCCCACAACCGCAGCACCGCATCCAGCCCGCCGGAGAGCAGCGAACGGCCGTTCAGGCTAAACGCCACGGACGTTACCGGACCTTCATGCCCTGCCAACTGCCTCACCTCTGCACCCGTCTCCGTCTCCCACAGCAAAATGCGCGTATCGCGTACTGCCTCCGGGTCAAAATTGGCCACGTAGCGCGTCGCCCCCACGCCGCCCGCAAAGAAACGGCCGTCCGGGCTAAACGCCACCGCCGTGATCACATCCGTCGGATGTGTGTAGACGAAGCGCGTGTCGCCGCTGGCCGCATCCCACAAAATGAGCTGGCCGTCGTCGGCGCTGGAGAGGAAGAAACGGCCGTTTGGGCTAAAGGCCAACTGGTGAATGAAGGCCATATGCCCCACAAAGTCCCGCAGATGTTTGCCGCTGGCCACATCCCACAACATCAGACGGCCGTCGGCGAAACCAGAGAGCAGTTGTGTGCCGTTCGGCGAAAAAGCCAGCGCGGTCACGTCGCCGCTGTTGAGCACCGTCGGGTCGCCCGGCTCCAGCGCCAGTTGGCGCATAGTCTCCCCGGTTTGTAAATCCAGCAGGACAATGGCGTCTGTCAAGCCCGCGGCGGCGAAACGACCATCTTCGCTCTGGGCAAAGCTGCTGACAAAGGCGTCGAGGTTGGTGGATTGCTGTAAACGGCCGTCTGCCAAATCCCACAGGCGCACATTGCCGGTGGTGTAGCTGGCGGCGATGGTCGTCTCATCCACAATAGCCACGTTCAGCACCCGGCCCGCTTCGCCATAGAGGATGTGCTGCCACTGCTGTGCGAACAGATCCCACGCCATCACCGCGCCATCCCGCGAGGCAACCAGCATCTGCGAACCATCGTCGCTGTAGGCCAGGTCAAACACCCAATCGGGCAAGCCCGTCACCGAGCCGGTTAAATCACCAGTGGCGACATCAAAAAATTGGATGGCATTGCTCATGCCGCCAGCCGCCAGCGTTTGCCCGTCCGGGCTGAAAGCGAGGGCGAACAGCACATTTTCCAGCACCGGGATGCGCTGCTGCACCGTCTGTGCGGCTGCGTCCCAGATGATTACCTCGCCCGTTTCCGAACCGCTGGCCAACAAACGGCCGTCTGGCGAAAAGACAACCGGCAGCACCTGCCAATTCGGATCATGGCCTGCCAGCTCGCCAACCATCTGCCCGGTGGCGACGTCCCACAGCGTCACAACGCCCCCTTCCGTCCCAGCAGCGACGATACTGCCGTCGGGGGCCATGTCCAAAATGTTGGGGTCGCCGGTGGGATTTGTGGCCCGCCAGACCACGTCGCCGCTGGCGGCATCCCACTTGATAATCTGGTCATCATAGGCGCTGCTGAGCAGGAAACGGCCGTCTGGCGTAAAAGCCACATCGCCAATTGGCTCGCTATGTTCACCGTGCAACCGCAAATGTTCTGTGCCTGTTGCAGTCTCCCAAATGGTCACACTGCCATCGTCCGCGCCGGAGGCCAGGAAACGGCCGTCTGCCGTCACATCCAGCGACCAGCGCCAGCCGCCGCCGCCGACAATCAGCCGCGCCAGCCCGGGAGCCAGCGCCACGTCGTACAGCGTGCGCTGCGCCAGCGCGGGTGGCGCGGCAATCTCGTTAGCAACCAGAGCCAACCCCAGCGCCAAATCGGGATTGTGATCGGCCTGCGCCGCCTGCGCTCCGGTGGCCAGGGCAAGACTTTTGGCTTCGGCCGCGCTGCGCTCGGCGGCGGCGGCATTTTGCCGCGCCTGCTGCGCCAAAAACAGCCCAATCACTGCCAAAATAGCGACCAGCACCAGCGCCCCGGCCAGCCAAACCGCGCGGCGGCGCAGGCGGGCGGCGGCCTGCAACTGCTCTTCGGCGCGCTGACTCTCGGAGGCGGCCAACTGCTGCGCCGTCTCCAGTTCGCGCTGCTGGCGGGCGGCTTCGGCAGCCTGGCGTTCGGCGCGGGCAGCCAGCGACGCCTGCAAAAATGCGGCTTCGACAGGCAGCAGCGGCAGCGTGTTTTGCTGCTGCCACGCTTCAAATTGCAGCAGCCGCGTACCGCGCAGCAAAAAGCTCTCGTCGCGTTGGTTGGCCTCCCACCCGGCGGCGATGATGGCCAACTGCCGTTGCCAGCGAATGTCATCGCGGCTGTCGGCAATCCATTGGCGCAGCCGCTGCCAGCGGCGCAGCAGCGCCTCATGGGCTACTTCCACCGTCGATTCCCGCGTGATGGGGTCGTGATCGAAGGTGAGCAGCCGTGCCCGGCCAAATTCGTTGATAATGTCGGCATCTACTCCCAGCGCGTGCAGCTCGGTGAGGCTGACGCGGCGGCGCGTGTCCTCGCGCCCTTCACCGAGGGTGACGAGGTGGAGGAAGAGGCGGCGGGCAGCAGAACGGCCATCGTCATCCAGACCGGCAAAGATATCGTCGGCGCGGCGGGCGAGTGCGCCGGGCACACCGCCAATGGCCGCGTAAGCCTGCCGGGTGAGGGTACGGCCGTTGCGGGCATGGAACAGCTCCGTGAGGGCGTATTGCAGCAGCGGCAGCGCCCCCGGCTGCGCGGCCACATCGGCGACGATGTCGGCCAACAACCCCTCCTCAAAGGCAACACCCACGCGCCGCGCCGGTTCCTGAATCGCCCACAGCAGTTCGTCGCGGTTAAGGGCCAGCGCCAATTCGGTATGCTGCTTGAACAGGTCGGCCAGCGGCTGGTATTGCAGCGGCCGGTCGTAAAAGTCGGCGCGCAGGGTGACGACCAGGCGCAGCGGCGAGTGGGCGGCGGTGAGTGCGGTGTAGAGGCTGTCTAAAAATTGGGTGCGCCGCGCTTCGTTGGTGAGCGTGAACAGCTCTTCAAACTGATCGATGACCAGCAGCAGCTGGCTGTCGGCCGCGTCCGGCACAATGCGGCGGATGGTGCGCAGCAGGCCGCGGCTGTCCTTTTGCATCGGCTCCACCAGGCTGGGCGGCGGATTGACGGCGATGGGCCACAACGCCAACTCCAACTCTTCCAGCGGATGGGTGCCGGGAGTCATTTGGGCCACGTACCACTTTTCGGAATCGGGCAGGGCGCCCTGGCGCAGCGCCGGAATCAGCCCGGCTTTAACGACGCTGGATTTGCCGCTGCCGCTGGGGCCAACAACGGCGAGGAAGCGGTCGTTGGCCAGCCGGTTGACGAGTTGCGCAGTGAGGGCTTCGCGGCCGAAAAAGTCGGCCGAGTCAGCTTCCTGGTAGGCGCGCAATCCTTTGTAGGGGTTGGTAAGGTTGGCGTCGCCGGGGGCTGGCAGCATAGTGGCAACGGCGAAACGTCCGTGCAGAGCCGCGGCAAACGCTTCGGCCAGCGCCAGTACCGTTGGGAAGCGCTCCTTTGGCTGCTTGGCGGTGGCCTGCTGGATGACGCTGTCCAGGCGCGGCGGGAAATCGGGTTGGCTTTGGCCGACAAGGGGCAGCGGTTCGCTGAGGTGGCTGCGGATGAGCGCGGCGGGTGGCAGCCCGGCGAACGGCTTTTCGCCGCTGAGCATTTCGTAGAGCACCGCACCCAGACTGTAGATGTCGGACTGGGGCGTGATTTCGCCTGCCTGAATCTGCTCCGGCGATATGTAGTCAAGCGTGCCCAGCAGATTGCCCTCGGCGGTGAGTGGTTGGGGCTGGTGCAAATTTTTGGCGATGCCAAAGTCGGAGAGATAGGCGTTGCCATCGTTGTCGAAGAGGATGTTGGCGGGCTTGATGTCGCGGTGCACGATGCCGCGCTGGTGGGCGGCAAAGAGGGCGGCGGCAATCTGGTCCAGAAAGTGGCGGGTGCGTTCCGGCGACCAGACACCATCTTGCAAATTGGTGAGCAGGTTGCCGCCGCTGAGCAGGCGCATTACCAGATAAGCGCCGCCGGGTTCGCGCCAAAAGTCGTAGAGCGGCACGATGTGAGGATGCTCCAGCCGGGCCACCATCTGAGCTTCGGCCTCGAAGCGGCGGATGAAGTCCGGCTCGTTGGCGTAGCGGGGGCGGATGATTTTGACGGCCACTTCGCGGCTCACGGCCGTTTGCACGGCGCGGTGAATCACGCCATACGCGCCTGCGCCGATTTCCTCTTTGAGTTCATAGCCGCGCACGCCGGGCAGGGGCGGGTGGTCGAAGCGCAGGTCGCCCGCCTGGATTTTGTCGTAAAGCTCGGTGGTGCGGCTGGCGGGGGCCATGCCCAGCTCTTCGGCCAGCAGGCGGCGCAGGGATTCGTAGCAAGCAAGGGCTGCGGCGCGTTGGCCGCTGAGGGCCAGCACTTCCATGAGCTGGCGGTAGGCCGATTCGTGCAGGTCGTCGATGGCAATCTGGCGCTCGGCGTAGCGGTGGGCGTCGGGATAGCGGCTGCGGCGGGTGGCGATGGTGGTGAGTGTGTCCAGCGCGTCAAGCATCTTGCGCCGGTATTTCTGGCGGATGATTTCAGCCCATTCCTCAAAGTCGTTGCTGTCGTCCAGGTAGAAATCGGCCAGAAAATCGCCGCGGTAGAGGGCAACGGCCGTTTCCAATTGCTGGTAGCAGGCGGCGCAGGTGAGCAAATCGACGTGGTTGTGGGTTTTGACGTGGTCCAGCAGCGCATCGAACTGCACCACGTCAATGGCGACAGGCGCGGCCGGGTTGAGTTGGATGGTGTGCCGATTGGTAATGAGGAAGGAGATGGGGTCGCCATTGACCTCGAAATCGGGAATGGTCTGACGCAGATGGAACAAAACCTGACGCAGATTTGCCCGTGCCGACGACTCCGGCATCCCCGGCCAAAGCAGGGTCATCAACTGCTCGCGGCGGTGGGCTTGCTCTGGTTCGGCCGCCAGGCGAATGAGCAGCGCCTGCACCTTTTGGGTGCGAAATGCGTTTAGAGGCTCTCCGTGTAGCTTGGCCTGGAATGGGCCGAGCAGCGCAATCTCTATTTGGCTCATTATCGCCTCCACGCGCTTGATGCCAGTTTTTAGTCTGAAATGCTGGAGATGGGGACATTTTAGCATGAAATGCGCCTGTTTGGGCATTTGCTAACGGTTTGGCGTTTTTTGTTAACGGCTGGGTGACGGTTTGTGAATGGCGGTTGGCGAAACTGGAGGCAGTTAAATAACTCGGCCTCACTGGCCTGACCAAAAGGAGCAAAACATGAACAGCAATTTTGAGTGGCAGAAGCATCAGGTAAACGAACGAGTGCAGACGTATCGGAAGGAAGCAGCGGCGCACCGGCTGGCGGCGAAGGGCAACGGCCGCAAACCAGTGTCGGTGTGGCTAAAGCTGGCAATACTGGCCGGGATTTTCTTTATGATGTGGCTAACCGTGGGTTGTACGGCGGATAATTCGGTGGCGGAAGTAGATCTCGAACCTCAGTCAAGCGGGTGGGTGATGGCCGACCGAATTGATTTTCAGGACAAGCGGGAGGCGTATTTGAGTGTAGCAACGGCCGTTGGCAAGGACACCGGCTGGACAATGGCGCAGCGCATTCATTTCCAGGACAAGCGGGAAGCATATCTGGATTGGCGCAGTGGAACAGCGCACGTCACCGGGATGACGATGGCCGAGCGGATACTTTTTCAGGATTCGGTGTTGGGAGGTGGTACTTTGCGCAATGATGGATAATTCGGGTCAGTTCAGTTTGGGTAGGGCGATTGCATGACTTATGTAAACAGCAGGCTGGCGAGAATGAAGAAATGTGGTGAAATAAGGGCTAAAAAGGAAAAAGCCCATGAAATCACCCTTGTTATTAGGCATCGAGACGCATTTTGCCGCGGTTAGCGACCCGCGTCAATATGGAAAAGTTGACCACCCAAGGCAATTGCATGAACGGTTTCGCCGAGGGCTGCCAAAGCCCCCGGCTGTGAGGTGAAAGGCCTAATTGCAATACCTTTCAAATAAGAGATTTTGGCTCTTTGGGATTTTGTGGGGTTTGGCGTGAAACGTGAAGCGTGAAACGTGTGTTAAATCTTGTAATATCGTACCTTAACAATTTCATAAAATCGTACCCCTAGTTTTGTAAACTTCTGTTCAGAGTTAAGAAGTAGGTGTGTCATGAACAGAAGAGAACCTTTAACTGAAGCGGAAAAGGACTACATTTACGAGCAGAAACTGAGTGGACGTAAGCTGGCAGATATTGCTGCGGAATTGGAATGTACCTACAGTACGGCCCGAAAGTGGTGGCGCTATCGTCGGGATGGGAGCAAGCCTCGGCCCCGTGGCCGACCGGCAAAAGGTGTGCTGAGCACCTATCCAGAGATGGTGCGCCAGAAAGCCATCGCCCTGAAACGGGCGTGTCCCCATCGCGGGCCAGCGATGATCCGGCTCGATTTGCAAACAGCCCTGGACCTGGATGAGGCAGAGTTGCCCAGCGTGTCCCGTTTGGCCGCTCTGTTCCAGGAGGCTTGTCCGGAAGCGGTACAAACCTATCGACCACGACAATATCCTGAAACGTCGCCGACAACGGCTACCCAGCCGCATCAGATCTGGCAGATGGATGGCAAAGAGAAAGTGGCTATCGGGGAGAACGATGTCGCCACCGTCCTAAACATCCGTGACCCATACAGCGCGGTGATGATTGCCAGTCAAGCAACAATCACCACAACGGCCAAGGGCTGGCGCAAGTTAACCCTGGCAGAGGTGCAGAATGCCCTGCGTGAGGCTTTTCATCGTTGGGGTCGGCCGTTGGCCGTGCAAACGGATCGCGAAGTGGTGTACATCGGTGCCCCAGAACGGTACTTTCCTCCCATTTCACCCTCTGGCTAATCGGTTTAGGCATTAGCCACAAGGTGATCCGCTTACGTCGCCCTACGGACCAGGGAGCGGTGGAACGTGAGCACCGCACGTTAGGCAACTGGCTTTGGGCGGACCACGAGTATGCGTCAGTCTCGGCCCTGCAGGCTGGCTTAGTTGAGATGAACGACTTGTACAATCATCGTTATCCCGCCCGGACCAGACAGTGTGACCGACAGCCACCTTTGGTCGCCCATCCACAAGCGGTTCACTCGGGACGCACTTTCCATCCGGCTGCCGAGTGGGAGTTGTTTGACTTGGCTCGGGTAGACCGTTTCCTGGCAGCGCAAGTTTGGACGCGAAAAGCAAGTGAGACAGGCACCGTCAGCGTGGCTGCTCATCCGTATCATTTGGGCCGCTGTTATGCGGGCCAAACAATATCGGTGACCTTTCTATCGGACAGCCGTTCTTTCCGTTTTGCAACGGAAAACGGTGACCTCATCGACGAACGGCCAGCCAAAGGATTAAGTCAAGCGGACATCATTGGCTTGATGCCACTTGACCCTGACTGGCCTGTTTATCAAGCAGAATCGTTTCAACTGCCGTTACCTTTGGAAGGGGTATGATTTTATGAGATTGTAAAGGTACGAATTTACAGTAACTAACAACGTGATGTCTCTCTGGTCACGTTTCACGTTTCACGCATCACGGATTGTAAATCCCCTGAATTCCTGAAGGCCCGAGATTTTTTAACCTGGGAGGAGGGGAACATCCTCAGACAGGTTGTTGTCATTGGCTCAGTTCACAACCGGCAGGCTGTTTATGGATAGAGATTTGATCAGGTAGCCTGCGTTCATCCAGCCGACAGTGCCATCGGTGAGCCGAACTTTAGCCCAGGTTGATGTTGTGTTGCGTCCCAGCAGCGTTACCACTGCGCCTGCGGGAACGGATTTGATAATGTAGTAATTGACCCCAGGACCGGTACGGAGGTTGAGGTAGTAACAGTTAGCCACCCTGCCTGTGGCGCTGGTAGGGAGTGTGGGGCCACCGGTATCGGGCACCGTGCCTTGCCACACTGCCAGACTGCTCACCGGAACATTGGTGGACAGGTAGGCTGGCAAGCCGCTTACCCAGGCCGTGCTGCCGCCCCAGTTAATCATGACCCAATGATTGTCTGCACTGCGATACCCGGCCAGGGACACTGTTTGGCCTTGGGTCAATTGGGTAATAATTCCGTACTGCATGCCAGGCCCATACCGTACATTTAGACGGCCAGTCTGCACGACGCCGGTCGCAGAGGTGGAAACTGGCGGGGGTGTTGGCTGCGGTACGGCCGTAACCTGCATCCAGGAAAGCTGAATCTGCGCCCCACCCACATTTTCGTAATACTCCAGCTTGATGGGCACTGAGCCGCCAGGCAAGTCAATCTCGCCGCTGTAGGTTTGCGACGGATGGTCGCTCCAGGCATTGATGATTTGCTGGTTGTTAACCCACAGACGCGCACCATCATCTGAGGTGATGGTGAAGCGATAGCGACCGCTGTTGAAGGCCAGTGAACGCGTCCAGCGAACAGAGAATTGATCGGCAGGAAGCACTGTCCAGTCCGGCGAGCCGCTGCCCCAATTGAAGTTGATGGCTGCATCATCGCGCACCAATGCCGGAGAACCGCTGAGGTTCATATTGTTGAAGTATTCTCCCTTCCAGTTGGTATAAGGAACGGGTGTTGTGATGCCGCCAAGGGCCGCCCAGCTTAGCTGGGCTACGGCCTGCCCGCCGACATCGTAATATTGCACCTCAATCTGATGATCCCCGGCATACAGATACACGTCGCTGGTAAGGGAATGTACCTGGCTGTCCCACCAGGAATCAATGATGAGCACGCCATCAACCCAGACGCGCAAGCCATCATCCATTGTGGCGGTAAAGCGGTAGCTGCCGCTGGGAAAATAAACTGATCGCCGCCAACGCGCTGAGAAGTTGTCACTATTTACGATGCCCGGAGCCGGACTGGCGCTGCCCCAGCTATAATTTAGATTGGCTTCTGTTCGCTGCAGCACTGGGCTGCCAGTCAGCGTGATGTTGTTCCAATATTCAGCAGACCAGCTTGAATCGGCTGCCTGGGATACGGTGGCCATGCTGCCCCAGACCACGATGATAAGCAAAAGTAAGATCACTCCCAACAAGATTCTGAATTTAAAGTTTTCAATTTTCATGGTTTTCCTCGTGTATGCCGATTGTCGGCCCCGTCTTGTGCCCCTATCTCATTGGACCAAGCTCCGGGCTTGCAAGATGGAAAAAGTATCGAAACAATCTTGATCGCATTGTAGGGAAATTGGGACGGCCGTTCCTCTAACTAAAGTTATGCTGCCGGTTATATTTGCTCAAACTGCAATGAACGTTTTAACTTGCCCATTTTGAATGGTAGAATCTGCCGCTGTAGGTTAATTGTGTAGAATTGACCACTTTCAGCCTAAAGGAGATCTTGTGACCGCAATTCAGGTATCGAATTTAAGCAAGTCCTTTTTTGTGCCGGTTCGTGATGCAGGCTTGAAGGCCGCGCTGCAAAGCCTGGTAAACCGCAAAACGCGCGAAGTGAAGGCGGTGCAAAACGTCTCCTTTGCCATCGAGCCAGGCGAAATTGTTGGTTTTTTGGGACCCAATGGCGCGGGCAAAACCACCACGCTGAAGATGCTCTCCGGCCTGCTGTACCCCACCCACGGCGCCGTGTCGGTGCTGGGCTATACACCTTCGCAGCGCGATAAAAGCTACCTGCGCCAGATGACGCTCATCATGGGCAACCGTAACCAGCTGCTTTGGGATATCCCCGCGCTGGATTCGTTTGAGCTCAACCGGGCCATCTACCGCCTGCCCGATGAGGAGTTCCGCCGCACCCGCGACGAATTTATCGAGCTGCTGGACATGAAGGAAATTGTCACCAAGCCGGTGCGCAACCTGTCGTTGGGTGAGCGGATGAAGGTGGAGATTGCCGCCGCGCTGCTGCACAAGCCCAAGGCGCTCTTCCTGGACGAGCCGACAATTGGCCTGGACGTGACGATGCAGCGCCGTATCCGGGCCTTTGTGCGCGAGTACAACCAGCGCTACAACGCCACGGTGTTGCTAACCAGCCACTACATGGCAGACGTGGAGGCGTTGTGCAAACGGGTGATTGTGATTCACCACGGCCGTATTCTCTTCGATGGCGTGTTGAGTGAGCTGGTGGACCGCTTCAAGGCGCAAAAGCGGCTGGTGGTGACGGTGGAGCGCGGTACGGTGGATTTGTCCCGCTTTGGTGAAGTGGTGTCGCAGGCCGACGGCCGTATCACCCTCCAGGTTGCCAAAAAAGAAGCCCCGGCCATCACCGCCCGACTGCTCAACGAGTTCCCCGTGGCCGACCTGCTGGTCGAAGATCCTTCCATCGAAGATGTGATCGAAGACGTTTTTGCCCAGAAAATTGATGCGGAAACGGTTACGGCCACGGCTACGGCCGCACCTGCCTGAGGCCGCCATGAGCACAATAAGCAAAGCGCCAACGCGCTGGCAGGAAATCAAAACCGTCTTCGACTTCTATCCCATCCAAATGAAATACGCCACGATCATCACGGCGCAGTATCCGCTGGCGGCGTTCTTGTGGCTCATCAGCCTGGTGGTGGAACCAACCATTTACCTGGTGGTGTGGTCCACCATTGCCCGCGAGCAGGGTGGAGTGGTGGGTGGTTACACGGCCGGTGGTTTTGCCGCGTATTACATTGCCTGGACGGCCGTTCGGGTCATGAACATTTCGCTGACACCCTGGGCCTTTGAGTCCCGCGTGCAGCGCGGTGAATGGTCGCCGATGTTGGTACGGCCGTTGCACCCGTTTCACCAGGACCTGGCCTACTTCATGGGCATGAAGGTGATGGACATCGCTCGCCTCATTCCCATCATGACCCTGCTCATCATCGCCTTTAAGCCCGATCTGCACCCCACCTGGTGGCAAATTGTTGGTTTTCTCATAGCCATTATCACCGGCTTTGTCATGCGCTTTATCTGGCTCTGGCTGCTGGGCTTGATCACCTTCTGGATCACCCGCATCAGCGCCGTGTTTGACCTGTACTTTGCCATCGAGCTGCTGCTGTCTGGCCGGGTGGTGCCGATTGACCTGCTGCCGTCGTGGGCGCAAAACGTTGCCGGGTGGCTGCCGTACCAGTGGTCGTTTGGCTTCCCCATCGAGCTGATTCTGGGGCGGCTTACGGTAACCGAGACGCTGTTTGGCTTTGGCATGCAGTTTCTCTGGGGACTGATTGGCTGGGTAATCATGATGATTTTGTGGCGCCAGGGCGTGAAGCAGTATTCGGCCGTTGGCGCTTAGTCGGTAATCGGTAAACCGTAATCGGTAATCGGTAGGATAACCGATAACCGCGACTGATTACCGATAACCGACCACCGATAACGGATTACGGGAAAATGGGTTACTTACGACTTCTCTGGATTTACTTCCGCGTGGGCTTCATGAATGAAGTCCAGTACCGCGTCAACTTCCTGGTGCAGCTGGGCCAGTCGGCCATTGCCCTGGCCACGGGGCTAATTGTGCTGTCGTTGGTGTTCACCTACACCGACAGCCTGAACGACTGGAGCCGCCCGGAGCTGCTCATCGTGATGGGGGTGCACATTATGATTGGCGGCCTGGTGGCCATGCTCATCCAGCCCAACATGGTGCGCCTGATGGACGATATTGGCCAGGGCACGCTGGACTACATGCTGACCAAGCCAGAAAATGCCCAGCTGCTGGTGAGCGTGCGTGAACTGCGCATCTGGCAGGTGGTAGATGTCATCATTGGCCTGGTGGTGATTGGCTGGGGTGTCAACGAACTGCAAGCCACCATTTCCCTGGGCAGCGCGCTGATTTTTACGTTTACCATATTGCTGGGGTTGTTTATCTTGTACAGCTTCTGGCTGATGCTGTCGTCGCTGGCGTTCTGGTTTATTCGCCTGTATGAAATTGTGCAGATTTTCCAGACGATGTACCAGGCGGGGCGCTGGCCGGTAGGCATCTATCCCGGCTGGCTGCGCATCATTCTGACCTTCCTGGTGCCAGTGGCTTTTGCCGTGACGGTACCGGCGGAGGCGTTTACGGCTCGATTGTCGCTGGCAACGTTTGGGCTTTCGGTGGGGTTAACGGCCGTTCTCTTCTTCATCGCCAACCGCATCTGGCGCTGGGGGTTAAGCAATTATTCGGGGGCTTCGGCGTGATGGCCGCCGTTACTTGGGAATAAAACCAGGTATGTGAATGGTGAAGGTGGTGCCCTCCCCTGGTTTGCTGCGGACACTGACCGTGCCGCGATGCGCCTCCACAATCTCTTTCACCAGCGTCAGCCCCAGACCGGTGCCCTTGTGCCGCCGCTTAGAGCCGCTTTCTACCTGGTAAAACCGCTCAAAAATCCGCCCCACTTTATCTTCAGGGATGCCTTCGCCGGTGTCTTCTACTTCAATATGCACATCTTCACCCACTGCTTTAAGCCGCAGCGTGATACGGCCGCCGGACGGCGTAAACTTAAACGCGTTTGAGACCAGGTTATCAAACACGCGGCGCAGATGGGTGCTGTCCCCCAGGATCCAGGGCATGGGTTCTTCGATTTCCGCTTCCAGGGTAATGTCCAGGTCCTCGGCCCGCATACGGTAGTCGGCTAGCAGCGAATAGACCAGCATGATGGTGTCGATTTCTTCACGCCGCAGTTCCTGCGTTTCGGCGGCCAGCAGCGCGGTGAGATCGTCTACCAGGTTGGTGAGCATCATCACTCGCCGCATGATAATTTCACTGGACTGCCGCTGATCGTCGTTGAGCGGGCCTAAACTCTCGCTGGCCAGCAGCTCAGCGTGGCCGTAAATGATGCCGAGCGGCGAGCGCAGCTCGTGCGAGACGCTTTGCGTGAATGTGTTTTTCATCATATCCAGCTCGGCCTGGCGGTTGAGCGCCGCAGCCATGGCCGCGGCGCGCTGCTGCGTTTCGGCCAGCAGGCGCAGGTTTTGGATGGCAATGCCTGCCTGCTGGCCCACCGAAACCATCACATCGAGATCACGCTGGTTGAACTGGTAGGGGGAGTGACTTAGGTTGAACAAAGCCAGCATGCCCAGGCATCTGTCTCCGGCGCGTAAGGGTACGCCCATGAAGGTGGTCACCCCTACATCAATCCATTTTTTCATGGCTTCGGGATGAGATGGATAGTCCGTGAGAAAAATAGGCTCGCAGCTGTTTACGATTTCCCAGGCCAGGCCGCGGGGTCGTGGGGCGGGGCGCAGATTCATCGAGTTGGGGATGTTGTGCGGATAAAAGGTCATCATGCCCCGCTCGATAACCAGGCCCAGCAGTCCGGCATCGGCGCGGACAAGTTCGGCCACCATTTTGATGATACTGCCCAGCAAAGTCGGCAGGTCAGGCGTCGCGTTGAGCATACGACTAATCTCGCCCAACTGTTTTTCCCGCAGCAGAGTTTGGTTGGTCTGGTTGAAGAGGGTGATGGTGTTGATGGCCAGGGCGATCATGTGGGCCAGGGTAAAACCGGTATTGAGCGAATTGGGGTCTAACGGCCGTATCTCATCCCAGTAAAGCGCCAATCCCCCGCCAGATGCGCCCTGGTTGTTAATCAGCGGGAAAATGGCCAGTGAGCGAAACCCTTCTGATTGGATGTGGGGCTGCATGTGGCTAAACGCAGGATCGTTTTGCACATCTTCGGCCCATATGGGCGCCAGGTTGTAAAGCAGCCCATTGCCGGGTGTAAGCCGGAACGTGCGATTGATGTACGCCACGTATTCATCGGAGAGGCCAAAAGCGTAGGGGCAGCTCAGGCTGTCGCTTTCGATGTCATACAGGTAGAGAGCCATGCGGTCGGGCTGGAGCAGGTTTTTGACGGCCGTTTCTACCTGCCGCCATAAAGAGGGTAAATCGTGAATTCCCAGGAGGGACTGGGCCGCTTTGGTGAGAGCAGTTAATTGTCGAACATCAGGCGGGGAATCAGGTGGCTGGTCAAGGGTGGCTAACTGAGACCTCAATTGCTGTAACTCGCGGATCAACGCATCTTTGGTTTTGTTGTAATCATCCATCTGTCGATCTTGCACTTTACTGTTGCCTGTGGGAAATCTGGTTTATGGCGGGTTTCCCTTAAAGGCAATGGCGCGCAGGCTAAACAAGGTCAGGTCTTGTATCACTGCTGCTGCTTTCTCCTCTGGCTCTGGCATGGCCAGAAGTTGCAAAATCACTTCATCAAACGCTCCAGCAAACGCTTCGGCCACCCGGCGGCTGTTCTGGTTGGGAATCACGCCATCGTCAATAGCCTGGTCTAACGGCCGTTGCCACAGCCGCACCAAACGCTCCCGAAAAGTCGTTCTTTTTGCCTGTAAAGAGGGAACAGTTCCCACGCCCCCGACCAGCAGCAGCTGCACCACTGCCGGTTCATAAATAGCGATGTTTAAATACGCCTGTATACCATACGATAACTGCTGGACCAGCTCCTTCCGGCTGCGTACTGCCTGCTCAATGGTCTGCAGTAGAAAATCGGCCGTTTCCTCGTAAAGGTGCACAAACAAGGTTTCTTTATCCGGAAAGTAAAAGTAAAACGTGCCAATGGCCACATCCGCCTGTTTGACTATATCGCGAACGGTAGCGGCATGATACCCTTTCTCAGCAAAAACCTGAACGGCCGCTTGCATCATGGCCGTACGCTTGGCATCCTTTTTTTGGCGGGTTTTGTCGCTGCTTTTGTATGCCATCCTGATTTTTGCCAATTCATTTAAGGATAATGAGATTCACGGGCTGGCGTCAATATCCTATAATGCCTTATGACCATGACTTCTTTACTGGTCTCTCTAAATTGGAATCTAAATTATGAACGTAAACAGCTGGACATTCGACAGGCAGAGCCTGACTCCATTATACCTGCAATTGTACCATCAGCTACGAGAAGCGATTTTGCAGGGGACTTTTGGCGCCCAGCGCCGCCTCCCTCCCAGCCGCCAGCTGGCCGACGAGCTGGGGGTGGCCCGCATCACGGTCTCCCAGGCGTACGAGCAGCTGGTGGCCGAAGGTTTTGTGGTGCGGCGGCCCGGCGCGGGCACCTTTATTGCCTCGCAACTGCCCTTGGCGCTCATCGAGGAGACGCATACGGCCGAAACACCCTTCCAGCCGCAATTCTCCTCGTGGGGGCAGCGGGTGATGGCTACGGCCGTTCCCTCCGCCAACAAGCAGCCCAAACCAGAGATCGACTTTGGCTTTGGCCGCTCCTTTCCCCACATCTTTCCTTACGACATCTGGCGCAGGCTGCTGGCTCGCTACCTGAGCACCGATGACGTTATGCTCTCGCGCTATGGCTCCGTGGCGGGCTTCTTTCCTCTGCGCGAGGCCCTGGCCGACTACCTGACGCGCTGGCGCAGTGTGGTATGTACGGCCGAACAGGTGGTCATCGTGAACGGCGCGCAGCAGGCGCTGGACATCCTGGCCCGGCTGCTGCTGGAGCCGGGCGACGAGGTGCTGGTAGAAACACCCGGCTACGCCGATGCCGCGGCGCTGTTTGCCCTGAATGGGGCTGTGCTAACGGCCGTTCCCGTCGATGACGCCGGTTTTTGCCTGGACCAGATTCCCGCCCGCAGCCGGGCGCGCCTGGCTTTTGTGACCCCGTCGAACCAGTTTCCGCACGGCGGCACGTTGCCGCTGGAGCGGCGCCTGGCGCTGCTGCAGTGGGCCCGGCAGCACAACACCCTGCTTATTGAAGATGATTATGACGGTGAACTGCGCTACGACGGCCGTCCCCTGGCCGCTTTGCAGGGACTGGCCGCCGATGAACGCGTGGTGTACCTGGGCACGTTCTCCAAGGTGCTGTTCCCTGCCCTGCGCCTGTCTTACGTGGTGCTGCCGCCAGGGTTGGTACGGCTGTTTGTCCAGGCCAAGCAGCTCATCGACCGCGGCGCGCCCACGCTGACCCAGGCGGCGGTGGCCGACTTTATGCGCGAGGGCCACTTTGAGCGTCATCTGCGCCATCTGCGCCAGGCGTATGGCCAGCGGCGGCACACGCTGGTGGCCGCCCTGCAAACCCACCTGCCCCAGGTGCGCTACGCCGACGAGCCCGCCGGGCTGCACGTGATGTTGTATTTACCGGAGCGTTTGGCGGAAACGGCCGTGGTGGAGGCCGCGGCCGAAGTTGGCGTAGGCGTGTATCCCGCTGCGCCGTATTTCATGAAACGGCCGTCGCCCCCGGCCATTTTGTTGGGTTTCAGCGGCCTCAGCGAATCAGAAATTGCCGAAGGCGTGGCCCGCCTGGGCGCAGCGTTGGCCGGGCTGGAATGACGAGCAGGTTTGGCCGCGAATTTTCGCGAATTAGCGCGAAGGTAGCCTAAAAATTCGCGAAAATTCGCGTCATTCGCGGCAAATTTCTTTCGTCTGCGTTTTAATTTCTCTTGTGTCGTTGGCGTTCGTACAGTACGATGGCCGCAGCGGCGTTGACGGAGAAGGAGTCGATGCCGGGGGTCATGGGGATGGTGACGCGGTGGTCAAGCTGGTTGAGCACATCATTCGGCAGGCCAAAATATTCGCTGCCCATGAAAACGGCCGTTCCCCCACTTCCCCAGGCAAAATCGGGCAAAGGTATCCCGTTTTCCGCTACCGTGCCGATGGTTTGGATGGGATACGGCCGTAAAGCCGCCCACAATTCAGCCAGCGAAGCAGTCACCAATGGCAGCTTAAACAGGCTGCCCATCGAGGTGCGCACCGCCCGTGGGTGGTACGGATCGCTGCCGCCCGCCGCGATGAACAGGTCTGCGCCCAGCGCGTGCGCCGTACGCAGCATCCCGCCAACGTTGCCAGGGTCCACGACGTCCACCGCCACCAGCAGAGTGGGGGCAGGGTGATTAGCCAGCCATTCCGCCAGCACGATGGGTTCGGGCAGGGGCACCAGCCCGAGCAGGCCGCCCAGCTGCCGCCCCTGGGTCAGCCGCGCCATTTCGTCGTTGGGGATGGGGTAGATGGGGATGTTGTGTTGGGTGAGCTGGTGGAGAACGGCCGTTTCTCGTTCCCCTGGATTGTGCCAGACTGCTTCCGCCACCAGCACTGCCTCCGGCCACAGACCCGCCCGCAGCGCCCGCTCGTGCAGCCGCGTGCCCTCAATCAAGAAGCAGCCAGAAGCTGCCCGGCCTTTGGCCGTGGCGGTACGCTCAATCATGGTGCGGATCGACTGCCAGCTGCTCATGCCGGGTTCTTATCACAGCGCGGGGATTTTGTAAATGGGGAGGGAGAAGAAGGGGAGGGGGAACGGCCGTTAACGGCTGGCGTTAGCCGCTTGAGGTGGGAGCGTGGACTCGCCGCCGAAATGGGGAAAACTCCAAGCCACGAAAACTGCCCAAATAACGCGGCGCGTACCCCACGCAGTGTTGGGCGGCTTTCATGGGCTCGGGCATCTGACTGGACGAGCACGACTACGCCTCGTTGTAGGCTCTTTCAAGCTCAGCCACGTCGAGCTTCACCATCGTCATCATGGCTTCCATCACAGCCTTCACCTTCCCGGGGTCCCTATCACGGATCAGCTCGGTGAATCGTCTCGGGACAATTTGCCAGGTGAGACCGAAGGGGTCTTTGATCCAACCGCATTGCGAGGGCTTCGCTCCTGCCTTCACGAGCTTGTCCCAGTATTCATCCACTTCATCCTGGTCCGCGCAGTCCACGTAGAGTGAGATCCCCTCAGAGAAGCTGAAGTACGGACCTCCATTGTAGCCCATGAAGAGTTGACCACCGACCACGAACTCGGCGGAGTTGATAGGGCCGTCCTCGCCAGCGCGGGCGACGCTGCGGATTTCGGAGTCCGGAAACGTTGCGGAGTAGAACTCCATGGCCGCTTCGAGCTGGTCGTTGAACATGAGGAAAGGTGTCACTTTGCTCATTTATATGTCTCCTATGTGGGGGCGACGATCATGTCTGCCCAACGGTTTGCGTTACTTGCTTTTATTTTAGAACATCTGTTCTGGATGTCAAGATAAAATATACTGTTGAATGCAGAAGTGTCAGGCCAGTTTCGGCATTGGGCCTGGTCCTGGTTGTGCCTGGAAAAACAAGGCCAATAGAACAGCCAGCGAGGGTTTTTGCCACACTGTGGCCTTATGAACGGCCGTTCCCCTCCAAACTTATCCCCATGCCGCTGACCAGGCTAGAGGACTACCGCCAGGCGCCAGCTTCTACAATTGATACATGGCCTTTTGCAGAAGGCTGAGTAATGCTTGCTTGATTTGCACCGGTGCCTCACTGTTGGGCCTCATACGGTAAGAAAGCTGGAGCACAATGGCAACGGCAATGCGTACATAGAGCTCGGACTTCGTGAAGCCATGTTCATCTGCATAACGTTCGGCGATAGAAAGGCCATCGTAGGGCAGCCAGGTCAGGGAGAAGGCCGGGTACTCCGCTATCCCATAAAGCGGATCTTCGAAACAGCCTGTCACAAAATCGACAAGGCCGGTTAGCCGACGGCCATCAGACAGAAAGTTGGATGGGTGAAAGTCCATGTTGGAAAAAGCCAGCGGGGTTTCAACTTGCTGGACTCTGGGCGTGATCTCCTGAACTGTTTCCGCTAACTGCGGTTCGTGTCGCCACCACGTCTCATTTGCCGTGGCCATCTGCCAGATTCGCTGTAGAGGATCACATGGAAAAGTGGCGGCAAGCGGCATATCGATGATTACTTGGGTGACACTTTGTATCTGACTCACAGCCGAAATCAGAATGGGTTCCAATACCTGCCGCTCCTGTGGCGAAGCTTTTTCGCCTAAAGTCAAAAGGTTCTCGCCGGGAAGCAGAGATAGCACCGTCATGGCATCCAGCATCGGCTGGTTCGGATCAAAAACTGGTCCGGCCAGTACACGGGGAACTGGCAGACCACATTCAGCCAGCAAAGGGAGGAGCTCTGTTTCCAGCGTTACGCCAGGTCCTTCCGCGCTGGGCGGCGCCTCCGGCCGCGTGATCCGCAGCACGACGGTGGTTTTGCCGCCATCCGACAAAGCCACCTGGACCTTCATCGGGCAGGGAACTCCTTTATCACGAAAGTATTGGGCAGAAATGATCTGTGCTCCTGACGGAAACACAGAAAGCACCAGGTTTTCCTGAAAGGGCGAGAGCGGGGGCTGTTCTTGCATTTTGAGTTCCTTCACGGTTCTACGAAATTGTGTCGCGCCAATAGGTGCCATCGTCTTTTTGGTGCAGCAACTTTTCATCGAGCATTTCAGCGCGAACGGCCGTTACCGCCTCATCCGTAAACAGGGCAAGGGTTTGTTCAATTTCCGCCTCGCTGTACGGCCGTCGCGATTTAAGGTGCAGTGCCAGCCGCATGAGTTCCCGCCTGCGGTCAGATACACGCGGTTCTTCCTCTAAATTGGCATAAACTCCTTCAGGATCATGCGCCTGCAAAGCTGCCCGCCGTGAGGTGTATCGGTTGATGTTTGGTGTCGTGGCCACAGGCAGATGTTCCATGGTGGAGGAATCTGCATCTTGGGCGAGCGGCGAATCGGTGCGCCAATACCAACGGCCGTCGGCCGTGCGGGCGAAAAGCTTCTCATCAATCATCGCGCGATAAAGCGATGTGTACTCTTTAATATCTGGTCCAGACCATTCGCCCAGCCGATCCCACACCTGGTCTTCGTCGTAGCGTCTATCCGGTTCAAATTTATCTGCCAGCCAGCCAAAAACAACCTGACGATGTTTCCTCTGGCTTGGTATGCCTTGCAGGCGCTCATCTTTGATCCACTGCGTCATAATTTGGCGGGTAAAGGCTTCGCTATCTATCGCCTCATTTTTGTGTACACGCTCGGCCAAATGTGCCAGCGTCAGCTGGTCGGTGTAACCGTAAAAGGCATCCTCATGGAGAGTGTAAATATTGTAATACTGCTGCGTCTGTGCGGATACAAGGCCCGCCTTCTGCAGCCGGGTCAGGTGGTGTGAGACGGTAGAGGCACTCAGTTTTAGCGTGGCCGCCAACTCATCGACGCTGTAGGTGTTCTCTGCCAACAAGCCAATAATGTTTAACCGCGCGGGATCGGCCAGAAGTTTCAGGAAAAAAAGCAATTCATCCATGATTTAATTTTATTACCATCAATTTGATTTTATATATGTCGAATAGGATTCTAAGGCATTTTTTGATTCTGTCAAGCAGGTATTTTTGGGCTCGCAGCGGCCGTTCCCCTCCCAAAAGTTATGCCCTATTTGCTGACCCAAGGCGGATGCCATTTCCCGCCTCGTTTTGCATAATGCAAGCTAAATCCTGTGGACTGTCTTTGCCCGCAAAGACGGGAAGTGAGCAGTTAGAAATGGCGCTAAAGAAACGACTGGCCCTGTTGATCCTGGTTGGGCTGCTGATGGGCACCCCCCTGGCGTTAGCGGCGGCCAACGAAACGGCCGTACCCACCCATACCCCATCCTTGAGCCAGACGGCCGTACGTGCCGTTCTGCGCCAGTTTGCCGACCCGGGCTGCAACCCTGTGCCCGCGGCCGACACGCCGGACAGCTTCGACATGGCCCAACCCATGCCGGCCTGCTGGCTGGCAGCTGAGCCGGGCGAGAACCCATGAGCCAGACTCCCGAGCGCCGAGATTTTTCTTTTATCCCCTCCTCGGCGTCTTTGCGGTTCTTGTGGTGAGATTAAAAATGTAGCCTCTTGGAGATTTCGTGGGGTTTGGCGTGAAACGTGAAGCGTGAAACGTGATGTCTTGCTGGTCACGTTTCACGTTTCACGCATTACGGATTGTAAACCCCCTGAATTCCTGAAGACCGAAAATGTAAACAAGTGGTCAAGCAAAACAAGCCAGTGTATGCTACACCCATGACCGACCAAACGCCGACTGACCTGGCCGCGATTCTACGCCAGCAGGAGACGCTGCGACAGATTATTGAGTCGATTAGCAGCGAGCTGGAACTACGGCCGTTGCTCACCAGCATCGTCCAGCACGCCTGCGAACTGCTCGCCGCCGACCGGGGCACCATTGGCCTGGTGGATGAAGAGCGCCAGCTCATTCGCACCGAGGCTGTGTACAAGATGCCCCCTGATGAACTGGGTGCGGAAATGCCGGTAGGCGTCGGGTTGGCAGGCAAGGTGCTGGCCAGCCAGGAACCGCTTATTCTGAACCGCTATGGCGACATTGATAGCTACACCCAGGCTGATCTCGTCCAGGACGCCGTCATCGGCCTGCCGATTTTTTGGCGGGATCGCATGATCGGCTTTTTTGGCATTGGTGCTGCCCCGCCGCGATACTTTAACGAGCAAGATGTGGAGCTGCTAACCCAGCTGGCGCGTCATGCGGGCATCGCCATTGAAAACGCTCGTCTTTTTGCTGCCGAACGCCGCCGCGCCGCCCGGCAGGCCACCCTCAACCGCATCGGCGAGATTATCGCCAGCACCCTGGACCTGGACGACCTGCTGCAAATGGCCATTACGGCCGTACGCGAGCAGCTTCACTTTGCTGATGCCGGTGTTTTGCTGGTGGATGACAGCAACCCGGAGATGTTGGTGATGGTGGCCCGCAGCGGTATTTACGCCGAACTTCTGCCGGAAAATTACCGCCAGAGCATTCACCAGGGCATGATCGGGGCGGCGGCTCGCGCCCGGCGCCCCGTGTTTACGAACGATGCGTTTAACGACCCGCGTTACCTGCCGGTGCCGGGTGCAAAAGGCATTCGCTCGGTAATTGGCATTCCCATCATCGTCAGCGACCAGCTATTGGGGGTGCTGAACGTGGAATCGCCCAACCTGATCAGCGAAGACGACGTGGCCCTGCTGGAGATTGTGGGCGATCAGTTGGGCGTAGCCATCGTCAATGCCCAACTGTTTGACCAGACGCAGCGCAACCTGGCCGAAACCCAACTCCTGTACGAAACCAGCCGCCGCATCACCCATGCCTTCGACGTGGATGACGTCATCGAGGCGTATTTGCAGCTGGTGGCAGCCCGCGGCCGTTACGTGTGCAACGTAGCGCTGTATGACTTTGACGATTTTGGCGAGCGAACGGCCGTTATCATTCGCGGTTTGTGGTCGCCAGATGATGGCTTGCAGCTGATGCGGCACGGTTACCCGTACAGCAAGGATGCCCTGGACCCGTCGCTGGATGCCGGGCAAACCGTCACCATTGCCAATGTGGCCGAAGATCCACGAGCAAATGATTACCTGCGGCAGATGCAGGCGGAAGTAGGCCGCCCGGCCCTGGCCATGATCCCGCTCATCGTCCGGCGGCAGCGCATAGGCCTAGTCATCTTGAGCTACAGCACCGTTTATGAATGGTCTGTCAGCGATTTATGGCCGTACCAGGTTACCGCCGCCCAGCTGGCCACGGCCATCGACACGCGCCAGCAGCAGCTGCTGCTGGTGCAAAGCGGCCAGGAGATGGCCGTGCTGCACGAACGGCAGCGCCTGGCTCGCGAACTGCACGACTCGGTGACGCAGCTGGTGTTTAGCATTACCCTGGTGGCCCAATCATTGGCTCCAGCCTGGCGGCGCGATCCGGCCGAAGGTGAGAAGCGTGTGGAGCGGCTGCTGGAGCTAAGCCAGGGTGCATTGGCCGAGATGCGCACGCTGCTCTTTGAGCTGCGCTCCACTGAGCCGCCGCCGCTGCCCACGGAAACCGGGGTGCGGCTGCCGGGCATTGCTCGTCTGCGCCGTGACGGCCTGGTGCGGGCACTGCAAAAACACATTGGCCTGCTGGTGCACAATGCGCCAGACATCGAGCTCGATAGCAGCGGCTATCGCTCCCATTCGCTGGAGTACGAAGTTACCTTTTTCCGCATTGCCCAGGAGGCGCTCAACAACATCGTAAAACACGCCCGGGCCTCCCGCGTAAAAATCCGGCTGTATGAAGAAGCCGACGCGGTTTGTATGTCGGTGGTGGATAACGGCGTGGGGTTTGACGTGGCGAAGGTGCGTTACGGCCGTTCCGGCACCAGTAAAGGCAGCTTTGGCCTGCACACCATGCAGGAACGCGCTCAGGCGATGAATGGCACCGTGATGATTGAATCGCAAGCTGGACAGGGAACGGCCGTCACGGTATGCTTGCCTCAGGAAAACGGAGGATCAGCATGACAAAAATTCAGGTAATGATAGTGGATGACCATGCGATTGTGCGTGAGGGTCTGCGCCTGCTCCTCAGCGAGGAGACGGAGATTGAGGTGGTGGGTGAAGCCAGCAACGGCCGTGAAGCCGTGCTGCGTGCCGAAAAGCTGCTGCCCCAGGTCATCTTGATGGACCTCGTGATGCCAGAGATGGACGGCATCGCCGCCACCCAGGCGATTCGCCAGAACTTCCCTTCCTGCCAGATCATCGTTCTGACTAGTTTTGCCGAAGATCAACGTGTGCCCGATGCCATTCAGGCCGGGGCTATTGGTTACCTGCTGAAAGATGTCCTGAAGGGCGACTTGCTGTCGGCGATTCATGCCGCCGCCCGCGGCGAACCCACGCTGCATCCTGAAGCCCAGCGCCAGCTCATGCGCCAGATGACCCAGCCCACCCCGCAAAACCTGCTCGGCGCCCTCACCGAGCGCGAAATGGACGTCTTGCGCCTCATTGCCCGCGGTCAGAGCAACAAAGAGATTGCCGGTTCGCTCCACCTGACCGAAGGCACGGTCAAAGGCTACGTGAGCACCATCCTCGGCAAACTCCAGGTAGCTGACCGCACCCAGGCGGCCCTCTATGCCGTCAAACACGGTGTGGAATAACCTGGTTCTTCAGGAATTCAGAGGATAACAAGCCGTGATGCGTGAAACGTGAAACGTGACCGGAAAGACATCACGTTTCACGCTTCACGTTTCATACCAACCCCTACGATATCCCAAAGTGCCAACAGCCCTTACTTTAGATAGGTGCTGCTTCCCCCCTTTTAGAAGCCAAACCGCTTACTGCTGCCAGATGTGAGGACGGCCGTCCTCAGTTAAGCTGGCAGCATGATTACAGATACCAAGTCCCTCCGTATTCTGCTGGCAGATGATGCCCCGTCGGTGCGTCAGGCACTGCGCTGGCTGTTGGAAGAAATTCCAGGCTATGTCGTGGTGGGTGATGCTGCTGATGGCGAAACGGCCGTCGACCTCTGCCGCGACTTGACCCCCGATCTCGTCATTCTGGACCTCCAACTGCCCTGCAAAAACGGCTTCCGCGTGATCCAGCGTCTCAAGGAACAAATGCCCGATATTCGCGTGCTGGTCCTTTCCGGCCACGGCGATGATGCCACCCGACGCCTGGCGCTTGAGATGGGCGCGGATGGCTTTGTAGAAAAAAGCGACGGGTGGGAAGCGCTCCTGGCCCAAATCCACCAGGTGATGACACCGCCCCTAAAACAAGGAGACAACCCTTATGATTTCATTCATAGCTGACCGACAAACGACCGTTCTGGCCACTCAATTCCACGGCGAGCTCATCTACCCCGGTGATGCCAGCTACGACACTGCTCGCGGCGTGTGGAACGGTATGATCGACCGCCGCCCGGCCTTGATTGCGCGCTGTGCCAACGTAGCCGATGTGCAAACGGCCGTTAACTTCGCTCGTGAAACCGGCTGGCCCTTGTCCGTCCGGGGCGGCGGGCACAACGTGGCCGGCCATGCCGTCAACGACGGCGGCATTGTCATTGACCTTTCGCGCATGAACAGCGTTACCGTGGATGTGGAAAAGCGGCTGGCTTACGCTGGCGGCGGGGCCACCATTGCCGATCTGGACCAGGCGACGCAGCGCTTTGGCCTGGCCACACCGATGGGTGTGGTGTCTGAAACGGGCGTGGCGGGGCTGACGCTGGGCGGCGGCCTGGGTCATTTGCGCAACAAGTACGGCCTCAGCGCCGACAACCTGGTGGGCGCCACCGTGGTGACGGCCGATGGCCAGATTGTGCACGCCAGCGAACGGGAAAACCGCGATCTTCTCTGGGGGCTGCGCGGCGGCGGCGGCAACTTTGGCATCGTCACCACCTTTGTCTATAAGCTGTATCCGGTGGGGCCTGAGGTGTATTTTACGGCCGTCTTCCACCACGGCAGCAAGGCCAAAGCCGGTTTGCAGCTCTACCGCGACTTTACCGCCATTGCCCCCGACGACGTGAGCGTGCTGGCCTTTTTAGGCATTGTTCCAGACGGCGCCGAACCTTTCCCGGAAGCGGTGCACGGCCAGCCGTTTGTGGCCTTTGTGGGCATGTACGCCGGTGACGCCGAAGAAGGTGAATCGGTGATGCAGCCGCTGCGAGACCTGACTTCTGCGCCTCTGGCCGATTTTAGCGGGGCGATGCCGTACCTGGCCGCCCAGCAGTTCTTCGACGAAGATTACCCGGCGGGTGAGATGCGTTACTACTGGAAATCGCTCAACCTGCTCAGCCTGGAGGATGACGCCATCGAGCGCATTATCGACCACGCCTACCGGCAGCCCTCGCAGCACAGCACCACCGACTTGTGGCACATCGGCGGGCGGTTGAAGCGGCTCAACGGTGATCATGCGGCTTTTTACGGCCGTCACGCCGCCTTTGTCCTCAATCCCGAAGCCAACTGGGAACACGCCGAGGACGACGAAGCCAACGTTAGCTGGGCGCGCAACTTTGTCGAAGCCATGGCCGACTTTTCCGACGGCAGCCGCTACCTCAACTTCCCTGGCTTCCAGGAAGAAGGCGACGCCATGATGCAGACTTCCTTTGGCTCACAGTACCAGCGGCTGGCGGCGCTTAAACAAAAGTACGACCCGATGAACCTGTTCCGGCTGAACCAGAACATTAAGCCACGGGAGTAAACGGCCTACTTGACAAGGTGACAGGGTGACCGGGTGACAAGGTGACAGGGTGACAAACTGTCAGATTGTGCCCTCTATCTATCTTGCTGATTCTCACGGATCTCGGTCGAAAGATTCGTGCGTCAGGATTTTCTTGCTCTTCTCTTCTCTTGAAAGGTTTTAGCCGGACGCGTTCCGGCTAAAACCTCCCCTTTTTAGGCACCAGAAGCACTCAATCCAGCCCAAAATTTGCTTTTACCCACTCGTACTGTTTTTGAAGCGTCAGCGTGCCGTCCACCAGCAGCATGGCATACTTTCTGGCCCGGGCCTGCGCCAGGATGCTTTGGCCAAAGAGGTGGTCGCGCATCATCCAGTTGTCGAAGGCTTGAGACGGATCTTTGCATTCCTTCAAGATGCCGTGAATCCACGGCCGTTGCCGGTAATACTCGTATTGAAATTCCCGGCTGGGTACAAGAAAGATCACTCGTTGGGGATTGGCGCCACTTTGTTCCAGCAGTTCGGGCAGGTAGGCTGCTCCCTCAAGAATGAGCGGTTTTTCTGGATCAAACGCCTGGAGATCCTGAACGATCATGGCAAACCGTTCGCGGTAGTAAGCAAATTCTTCCTCCACCTGCTCCGGTACCGGGCGCATCCAGATTTCCTCCCAGCTCATGCCCTTCAGCCGGTGCATCACCGGGTGGCGTTCTGGACTGCACCGGGCCGAATGTGCTCTCTCGTGGTCATCCACTTTGTAATAAGCCAGCTGGAATTCCTGCGACAGCCGTTCGGCAATGGTGCTTTTGCCGCTGCAGGGAGAACCGCCCAGGATGTATGCCTGAGCAAACAATGCCTTTGTCGTGGCGTCGATTGGGTTCATTTTTTGTAATTGGTGCCGTGTTTAGCTGTTTTCCTGGTTATCAGGTGGATACGAAACCTCATACCGCAGCTCGGCAAAACCATGGCCCACCTGCTGGACTGACATCAGCTTGAGCGACGGGAAGGTGATCCGGCGCGGCAGCAAAGGTTTGCCTGCACCGAGGGTCACCGAGCCAATTTGCACGATGATTTCGTCGAGCAGGGCCGCATCGTAAAACTGGCCCACCAGATCGCCGCCGCCGAGCAGCCAGATGTTACGGCCGTTGCCTTCCACACGCATCTCATCGTGCACCGGGCGCACATCTCCCTGCACAAACCGGATGTCTGCGTCAGGCACCGCTGGCAGGCTGCGGCTGGTGAAGACCCAGGCGGGTTGTTCGTACGGCCATTCTCCAGGAGGGCCGGATTCGGGCTGAACGATGTTGTGCCGCAGCCACTCGTACGTGGCAGCGCCCATAGCCAGCGCCCCTACCTCCTGGATAAACTGCGGGTAGCTGGTGTCGTTGATATCACCCAACGGAAAAAGCCAGTCGAGCGAATCTGTCTCAGTGGCGATGAAGCCGTCGAGGCTGGACGCCGTGTAAAACTGTGTACGCATGGGCCAATCTCCTCACTTTCCCCCCTACTCCCCTTCGCTAAACCATGTGTTGTCGGCAAGGGTGAGCCAGCGGAAGCGGCAGCGAAAATCCTCGCCCAGCGGTGAACAGGCGTACAGGCCGACCTCGATGATGGTAAACGGCCGATGCAGATGGGCAATGCGCATTTGCTGCCACCGCTGGCCGTCAAACGAGCTCTCCAGCAAAAAGTCTGGCCCGCGCTTGCTGATCCGGTACCAAACTTCCCGGACCGTGGGGTTGATGTCTTGCGTGGCCCAGTCGGAAAAGCCCAGATTGGTCACCACCGAGCCCAGGCGGTTGGTGGATTCATCTTCGTACTCGGTAGACAGCTTGATCCAGTTTTCCGCGTCCAGCCGGACGATCAGCCCGCACTGGTCGTACTGGTTTCTAGGGGTAAAAGCGACCTGCGTGCTCAGGGAAAAGTCTCCCTCAAGCCGCGTCAGCAGGCAGTGGCCGTCGTCGCGACGAAAGCCGTAGTGGGTTCCCTGCCAGAAATCGGTGTTTGCTTTGGTAATAATCACCAGGCCGTTCTCAAACTCGACCTTTTTGGGTTCGTTAAACCAGTAAAAATCGGCGGGAATTTGTGGTTGGGCAAATGTTTCCTGGCGGTGCATGCACGTCTCCTTATTGTGGCCGCGATGTGCGGCCGTATATTTTGTATCCTGAGCGGTTACTCTATCCCTGTTTTTGGTTTGTTACCAATCAAACCCGGCCTATGTTAGAATCCTGCGCAAAATAGGATCGATCCGGTTTCCGGATCATGGAGGTGGAGGATCATGGAAGTGAAGCGAATCGTAGGTGTGAAGGGTGTTACCCAGACAGCGATACGTTTTTTGGCGGTTCTAACGGCCGTTTTCCTTTTCGTTGCCGGTTGCCGGGAAGAGCAGCCCAACGATGAGCAGGCAGCAGCCACACCGGCAATTGCGGCCGAAACGGCCGTTCCCAGCGAGCCAACAGCCGAAGTTGAAACCAATCTCGTCCCCGACATCGAAGGCAAGATCAGCATCAGGAGCGAAGCTGCCGTGGGCGTAACGGCCGTTGGCGCAGATGACCTGGCCGCCGCCGGGATTGATCCTTTGCCGGATAACGTCAGCCTGCTGAGCGATGTGTTTGTGGTGGATGGGGGGGAGACGGCCGTTACCGGCCAGATCGCCATCAATACCCCGACAGACGCTGATGCGGGCTTGATCGATGTGTACGGTTGGGACGGCGCAGCCTGGGTCTTTATTCCCTCTCAATATAATCCTGCCAGGCAGCAGCGACACACGGGTGAGCATCGTTTGTTTACGGCCGTTGCCCTGGCCCAGGCAGCGCCGCCGGACCCCATCACAGTGGGCGGCGTCTGGCACGAAGAAGCTGCGCAGCTAACCGAGGCCATCGTCAGCACGGTGCGCCTGGAGGCCGATGGCGAGCTGGCAGGCACACCGGCTGAAGCGCCTGACGACCTGGCGAATCCCTATCTGGCCATGACGAATGTCGGCGACGAGGTTGAGTCAGAAGCGTTGGCGGCTTTGTTGGCCGATGAAGCGGCCCAAACCGCGCACATCGAAGCCATTGTGGAAATGGCGGAGCCCTACGCGGGAATCAACCTGAATTATCAAGGCGTCGCCGCCGATCAAGCACGAGCGTTTACGACCTTTGTGCACAGCCTTGCCGCTGCGCTTGCTGCTCAGGAGAAAAACCTTACGCTTACTCTGCCTGCGCCCGAAGCGGCGGCGCTGGGAAGGCTAGATGAGCAGTGGTCGGCGTTGGGCAGCATTGCCGATACGATTTATCTCCAGTTGCCCCTGGACCCACACGCCTACGGTGAAGATGGCACAGTCGATCAGCTGCTGACCTGGGCCACGGACCACATTGACCGGCGTAAGTTGGTGGCGCTGCTGCCCACGGACCCGGTGATGCAGGTCGATGGCACGTGGACAGCCCTGACGGCCGAAGAACATCTCGGCCACTTTGGCGAGCTTGAGCTTGCGGACGACGCTGAACAAATTGAACCGGAAACGGCCGTTGAAGCAGCGCTTTCCGGGGATGTTTCATCGATAGAATGGGATGAGGCCACGTCTGCCTACCGCTACACTGTTGGTGACGAAACAGTGTGGTTGGTGCACCCGGCTACTGTGGTTTTGCGGATGGAAACGGCCGTCAATCACCATCTACATGGCGTCGCCTTCACCACACCAATCCGGCTGCTCGATCCTGCCCAGGCCGATGATCCGGCCATCATCTGGACAGTTCTGGACGGTGAAGACAACATCGTCGTCACCGAAAGCGGTAGCGAAACATCGTTCAGCTGGGAGGGTTCGTCAGACCCAGGCGAGTTTACGCTCCAGGTTGATTTTGCCTCGGGCGATGAGACCATCTCGCTGGGCACGCTGCCCATCACCATCGCCGCGGCTGAAGATGCGGAAGAGGTTGCCGAAAGCGACGAGGACATGGTGGTTACCACCGGCATTGTGAAGCGCAACGCCTTCGTGCGCATTGGCCCCGGCGAAAGTTTTGACAGATTTCCGGGTCCCATCCTTTTAGATACCGAAGTACAGATTATTGGCCGGGATGAGTTTGGTTACTGGCTCCAGATTAATTTTACCGACATCAACGGTGAACAAACGGGCTGGATTGCCGCTAGTTTAGTCGAGGTTGATGCTGCGTTTGACATCAGCACGCTGCCAGATGCAACCAATGTGCTTTCAGAGGCACCGAGCAGCACCGTTGCATCGGCACCACCCACCCCGGCCCCAGCGGCGACTCCCGCTCCGGCATCTCCTTCAGGCCCACCGCCGCCTGTTTCGGCGCCTCCGGTGGCCGTGGGCGGCTTTGAACTGGGTGGGCAGACGCACAGCTTTGCCAACCCGGTGCTTATGGCTTCGGCGGGCATGAACTGGGTGAAGTTCCAGCACAAATGGGGCGAGGGCAACAATCCCAACGATCTGGCCGGGCGGATCAACAATGCGCACGCGGCTGGTTTTAAGGTGCTGCTGAGCATTCCCGGCGCCAACACCTATCCGGAGAGCATCAACTTTGGCGAGTACGTTCAATTCCTGGCGGGTGTGGCGGCCTTAGGGCCAGATGCCATCGAAATTTGGAACGAGATGAACATCGATTTTGAATGGCCTGCCGGGCAAATCGACCCGGCCAGCTACGTCAACAACATGCTGGCCCCGGCCTACAACGCCATCAAGGCGGCCAATCCCAACGTGATGGTTATCAGCGGCGCGCCTGCCCCGACGGGTTTTGACAATGGCACCAACGCCTGGGCCGATAACCGGTACATGGCGGGCATGCTGGCCGCTGGCGGCGGCCGTTATGCCGACTGCATCGGGGCGCATTTCAATGCAGGCGCCAGTTCACCATCAACCATTTCTGGCCACCCCACGGGCAGCGCCCACTACAGCTGGTACCTGCTGCCCACGCTGAATGTGTATGCGCAGCTGGGTAAACCGGTCTGTTTTACCGAGTTGGGCTACCTGTCTGGTGAAGATTATGGCGGGGTGCCGGAGCGGTTTGGCTGGGCAGCCGGCACGACGGTGGCCCAACATGCCGCCTGGCTGGCAGAGGCCGTGAGCGTCGCGGCCAATACGGGCAAGGTCCGCCTGATCATCGTTTTCAACGTTGATTTTACGCAGTGGGGGGATGATCCGCAGGCAGGTTATGCCATGATTCGCAAAAATGGCGGCTGCCCGGCCTGTGAGACGTTGGCGCGGGTGATGGGGCGTTAAGAATGGTTGGGGGATACTGCCGTATCCCCCTTCTGCATAAATCATCCACAGATTACGCAGATGACACAGATTTTCTCATCTGCGTAATCTGTAGACTTTCCGTTGGGATGATTTACTCAAACGCCTGGCCAAACTGCTCCCGAGAAGCCACCTCTGCCAGCGGCTTGCGCTGCTTTTTGCCTTTGCCCAGTTCCTGCGTTGGGTAGCCAAACGCCAGCACCGCCAGCACCTCAAACGATTCCGGCACGCCCAACAACGTGCCGACATCACCGAGGTTCTTGAACCCGACCCAATTCGAACCAATCCCGGCATCCCACGCGGTCAGAACCATGGACTGGATGGCGCGGCTGGCGTCCGACACGCCATAGGGCGATTGCTTCTCGATGGCTACGGCGATAGCCAGGGGCGCTTGAGCCAGGTAGGGTCCCGACCGCGCCAGTTTGCCCAGCCGGTTTAGCGTGTCCGGGTTCTCGACCACAATAAAGTGCCAGGGCTGCTTGTTCATGCTGCTTGCGGTCAATCGTCCCGCTTCCAGGATTTGCACCACGGCCTCTGGCGGTACAGGCGTTGCTTCGTAACTCCGCACAGCCAGCACGGTTTTGATTGCTTCAAACACGTCCATCATCAACCTCCGTGAATATCGCTTTCGCTCCTCAACTTGCTGAGATTGCCCTGATTTTATCACGATCACAAGCAAAGATTTCGGGCTCTTTAGGAACTCAGGGGTGGACAACCCGTGAAGCGTGAAGCGTGAAACGTGACCAGAAGAGGCATCACGCTTCACGTTTCACGTTTCACGCCAAACCCCACGAAATCCCAGAGAGCCAAAAAAAGTCCATTTGTGGAGTGGGTTAGTCTATCAGAAGGGCACGTTCTAACCAGTCGAGGGCACGGCCGTCTCGCACCATCTTGGGCGTCACCCGAATGAGCAGCCAGCCATAGAGGGCCGCTTCGTTGTACTTTTCACAGTCGCTTTCAAAGCGCTCGGGGTGGGCGTGGCCCTTGCTGCGGCCGGTGTCTGTTTGCATCCAGATACCGCCTTCAATCTCACAGGCCACCAGCTGCGGCCGCCAGCAAAAATCAAAGCGCCATTGGCGATTGGCGTGGAAGCGGTATTCAGTTTGGGGTTCTGGCAAACCAGCCAGGAGGATTTGTTCCAGCAGCACTTTATTCCAGTTAATGGGCTGGCTGCGGCGCACTGAGCGGGAATTTTGGCGGCGAAACTTCACGCCGGAATGTTAGCACAATTGTTCTATTTGGGTAAGTTCTAATGGGGAGGAGAGACGGCCGTTCCCCCAGCTTGTTTTTCTAGCGGTGTGTGGCGGAACGGCCGTGTTTGGTTTAGCCTTAGATATCTTCGATAACTACATAAGCCATTGTCTGATTCAACAGCTGGTAGGCAACTTCACCAAAGGTCATTGGCCCGGTAATGCCCTGCAGCGGCTTGCCTTCCAGGTCGGCATACAAGTAGTTTAGGATGCAGTTGCACGAGAAAAAGATGGCTTCCCCCAGGTCGGTAGGAACCATTGCCGCAAAATCAGTGACATAATTCTCGACAGGTCTGGCAATTTTGTAATCAACACCAGCAAAAACCGGAGCGTAGAAATCTACCCTTTTTTCGTCCAAATTTACCTGCAGGAAGCTGGTGTTAATCATGACGCCGTACATATCGGCCACCAGAGGCAGTCGTGTATCAATATGGTTTTGGGTAATGTAGGTGGCAAAGTTCACTTTTTTGCCGTTGACAAAAGCATCCTCTGCCTGGAACCCATCGGCGGGGAAAGTGATTGTATCCCCCTCACCTTGTTGGAAGATATTGATGATCTGTACATCGGCCGCTTTATGCGGTGGCAGTTCAATGTGAAATACCACGGCTTTATCTTCGTGGCCAGCGTTGTGACCATCGTATGTTTTGGGGGTAGCCTGGTTCGTGTCATCCAGCGAAATGCCGGAAATCCAGCCGATGAGCGGTGACGTAGCAAAGCCGTCATAGGCGGGCGAGTTCAGGGCAAATGAGGCGTGAATGTTGCTGAAGGCAGGTAGAATAATAATGCTGAAGCCATTCCCCGGAGCATCTGTGTAAATTTGACTGATTGTGCTGATGTCATACGCTTTGGCCGTCACGTTCACCGCATCAGCTGGCATTCTTGTTACATAAACTTGCTCTTGAGAAAACTTGCCTCCATCTTGGGTCATAAAATAAGGGATGGTACCGCCAATCCAGTTACCCGCAGGCAGTTTATTCAATATACTCTCGTCCCCAGCCAGGACTAACCTTTCACCGTTTCGAATCCACTTCTCTACAGTTGCGACATCATACATTCCTTGCGTCATTATATTATTGCTCCTTCGCCGAAGACCCGTTTTAAGTCGTTTTGTACTTTGGGTAGATACAAGTTCTTTTCAAAGAACGCGCGTAGTTCGTTGACGCATCTATCTAGCTCTTCGGGGGAATTATTTAGCCGACACCTTAAGTTCAGGCGGCTGAGAATGATTTTGGTAGCCAAAAAATCGAACTGATATTGATTATCACGGCGTATCAGATCTTTCCAGATGGGGTTCCGGGCACTGGGTAATTGCATGTCAAGCTCCTTAAGCTTTTTAGAAACAATCAAAGGTGAATTCTGGCTTATTTTTGATCCGCCTTTTGGTCGTAAACGAGCTGAATTGGAACCATTGCTTCATCCACGATCTCTTTTGGAGAAAGATTAAGAAATTATATAAATATCCTGACCTGGTAGATACGTACTTTAGGACTAAATGGCACAACATAGGAGTTTTCAGGGGTATCACTTTGGTCATAGCCCATGAGTTCTAACATAGCAGTGCAGCGGCTGGTTGGCTCCGTTCCCATTTTGCAACTGCCATCGTGTACAATAAAACCATTCAACAAAAAATAGTTCTCACCCACTGAGGAGTGTATTTATGAGCGCAAAACATGAAAAAGATGTAGTGATTTTAGGTGCCGCCCGCACGCCAACGGGCAAAATGTCTGGCACCCTGGCCAGCCAGAAAGCAACGGATTTGGGGGCCGCGGTGGTGCAAGCGGCCGTTTCCCGCGCCGGTATTGATCCTAATTCGGTGTATGAAGTAATCATGGGTAATGTGGTGTCTGCGGGTGTGGGCCAGGCTCCGGCCCGGCAGGCTGCCCTGCGCGGCGGACTGCCCAACACGGTTGGCGCGGCCAGCGTCAACAAGGTATGTGGCTCCGGCCTCAAGGCCGTCATGCTGGCGTCTAACGGTATCATTGCCGGGGAAGCGGATGTGTACGTGGCAGGTGGCATGGAGAGCATGTCCAACGCGCCCTACCTGCTGCCCAAGGCGCGGCAGGGGCTGCGTTACGGCCATGTAGAAATGCAGGATTCGCTGCTGGCGGACGGCCTGTGGTGCTCCTTCCAGGAGTGGCCGATGGGCAACGCCGCCGAGTTTATTGCCAGGCAGTATGAAGTGACGCGCCAGGAGATGGACGAGTTTGCTTACCGCAGCCATGAAAAAGCGGCCGAGGCAACGGCGAACGGCCGTTTCCAAGCCGAAATTGTCCCCATCGAGCTTAAAAGCCGCAAAGGTAGCACCGTCGTCGATAAAGATGAGCCAATTCGCGCCAGCTTCAGCAACGGCAGTTACACCATGGAAACCAGCGTCGAAGGGCTGGCCAAGCTGCCCGCCGCCTTCGAGAATGACGGCCAGGTAACCGCGGGCAACGCCCCCGGCCTCAACGATGGCGCCGCCGCCCTGGTGCTCACCAGCCGTACCGCCGCCGAACAGCAAGGCCTTGCGCCGCTGGCCCGGATCATCGGCTACACCCACTACGCCGTCGAGCCGAAGTGGCTCTTTGCCGCCCCCGCCCGCGCCATTCCCCGGCTGCTGGACAGAATCGGCTGGACCATGGCTGATGTGGACCTGTTTGAGGTGAATGAAGCGTTTGCCGCCCAGGTGCTGGCCAACGGCGTGGAGCTGGTGCAAAAAGGGTACCAATGGGATTGGGACAAGGTGAACGTCAACGGCGGCGCCATTGCCCTGGGGCATCCCATCGGCGCCAGCGGTGCGCGCATTTTAGTCACGCTCATTCACGCCCTGCAGCAGCGCGACCTCAAGCGCGGCGTGGCTTCCCTCTGCCTCGGCGGCGGCGAAGCAGTGGCCCTGGCTATTGAGTTAGAATAGACTGATTGGAGGAGTGGGCATCCTCAGATGCCCACCGTTCGCATCTGAGGATGCCCACTCCGCAAAAGAAAAATTCCGTTGAACTTGCAGCCAGCGAGTTCCCAGAAAACACCTTCACCAAATTGAAGGTGTTTTTTTGTTTAATGTAGCCGCGGTTTCTTACCGCGTTTGAGAGGCGCTATAAGAAACCGCGGCTACGGTATAATGGCTGCCAAATTAGGTAACCGGAGGTCTTATGAACAAGTGGTGGCAAACAGGGATTGTGTACCAAATTTACCCCCGCAGTTTTCAGGACAGCAACGGCGATGGCGTCGGTGACCTGCCGGGCATCGAGCAGCGGCTGGGCTATCTGCATGACTTGGGGATAGACGCCATCTGGATTTCGCCCATTTACCCCTCGCCGATGGCCGATTTTGGCTATGACGTAAGCAATTATACAGACATTCACCCGCTGTTTGGCACGATGGCCGACATGGATCGCCTCATGGCCGCCGTGCATGATCACAATCTCAAGCTCATCCTCGATTTTGTGCCCAACCACACCTCCAACGAACATCCCTGGTTCCTCGAATCGCGCAGTTCGCGGGACAATCCCAGGCGGGACTGGTACATCTGGCGCGATCCGGCGCCGGACGGCGGTCCACCCAACAACTGGCTGAGCCGCTTTGACGGATCGGCGTGGGAGTGGGATGCCCAAACCGGGCAGTATTACCTACACTCTTTCCTGGCCGAACAGCCAGACGTGAACTGGCGCAACCCGGAACTGCGGGCGGCCATGCTAGCCGTGCTGCGTTTCTGGTTTGAGAAAGGCGTGGATGGCTTTCGCATCGACGTGAGCTACCGGACGATGAAGGATGCGCAATTCCGCGACAATCCGCCTAACCCCAACTGGCGGCCGGGCATGGACCCGGCCAAGCAGGTGATCGAGACGTACACGCGCAACACGCCGGACATTGAGCAGTTCAACCGCTGGCTGCGCGAAGTGTGTGATGAATACGACGACCGGGTGCTGATTGGCGAGATTAATTTGCCGCCGCACGAGCTGGTGCTGCATTACGGCCGTTCCCTGGACGGCCTCCATCTCCCCTTCAACTTCAACCTCTTGTTTACCCCTTGGGATGCGGCCATCATCCACCAGCTGATCGAAACGTACGAAAACGTGCTGCCCGAAGGCGCCTGGCCCAACTGGGTGCTGGGCAACCACGACCAGCACCGTATTGCCAGCCGGATCGGGCCGGACCAGGCTCGCGTGGCCATGATGCTGCTGCTCACACTGCGCGGCACGCCGACGCTGTACAACGGCGACGAGCTGGGCATGCTCGATGGCGACATCGCTCCCGATCAGGTACAGGACCCGTGGGAGAAGCGTGTGCCAGGGCTGGGTCTGGGGCGTGACCCGGAGCGCACGCCCATGCCCTGGACCGCTGCCCCCAACGCCGGTTTTTGTCCCCCAGACGTGACGCCCTGGCTGCCGCTCAACGCCGATGCGGCTGCGGTCAACGTGGCCAGCCAGCGGACCAATCCCGATTCGATGCTGGTGTTCACTGAAAAGTTAATTCAACTGCGCCGCGAAACGGCCGCTCTCCACCACGGCACTTACCAAAGCCTGCCCGCACCCAACGGCATGCTGGCCTACGAGCGCCGCCACGGTCATCAGGCCCGCTGGATAGTGCTGAACATGACCGGTGAGCCGAAAACGTGGGCTTTGCCGGAGCGTGGGGGGGGGACGGCCGTTCTCCTCACCACTGCCTCCACCGTGCCAACCCTCACTGGCGATTCCCTCCCGCTGCGCCCCAACGAAGGCGTCATTTTGTCCGTTTGATTGTTAGGTCACGCAAAGGCGCCAAGAAAAACAATACCCTGCCTTTGTGGCTTTGCGTGATCACATCACCGTGCAACATGCAGATCACAGGTTGAGTGCGGTATACTAGCCACCAACCACTAACCACTAATCCTACTTTGGAGGTTTTATGTCTGACCGCTGCTTTTTAGTTTTGGGAGGATCGGGCCTGGTCGGGTCGCAGATTGTGCGCACAGTGGCGCGGGCTTTGGAGCCAGAACGCATCGTCGTGGCCAGCCTGTTCCGCGGCGAGGTGCGCGAATTTTTGTACGACGCACGCAAGGAATTCCCCCACATCGAGTTTGTTGGTGCCTGGGGGGATGTTTTTGTACGGGACGAATTTAGCCTGGAGCGCCGCCGTCGTTTGCTGCAAAGCAGCCACCGTCGCGACATGCTGTATGATGACCTGTTTGGCGCGTTGGAGGGGGCCTACGGCCGTTCCGCCCTCGTCCAGCTAATCCAACAGCACAAACCGGACGTGATCGTAGACAGCATCAACACGGCCACGGCCATCAGCTACCAGGATGTGGAAAGCCTGAGCCAGCAAACTTACGATATCCTGCAGAAGCTGCGCCAGATTGTGGATCATCAGGATTTGGAAGGCCTGGATGCATTGGGACAGGCGCTGGAGCAAAACGTCAGCACGTTGCTCATCTCCCAATCGCTGCCGCAGCTCATCCGCCACGTGCAGATGATCCACCGGGCCATGCGCGAGGTAGGCACCCGGCTGTACCTCAAGATTGGCACCACCGGCACCGGGGGCATGGGGTTGAACATCCCCTACACCCACAGCGAAGATCGCCCCAGCGCCAAGTTGATGAGCAAAACGGCCGTCGCCTTCGCCCACACCGGCCTGCTCTTTTTGATGGCCCGCACGCCCAACGGCCCGTTGGTGAAGGAACTTAAGCCGGGGGCGATGATTGGCTATCGTCGGGTGGCTTATAAATCAGTCAAGGTGCGGGGCATGCCTCAGTTTCGCTATGAGAGCCAGGTGCAGCCGTTAAACGGCCGTCTTACCCTGCGCGGCGATGAGAACCTGTACACCCGGCTGGGCAAGCTGCACATGGCGGGTGTGGACACCGGCGAGAACGGCTTTTTTGCCCGCGGCGAATTTGAAGCCATCACCCACATCAACCAGATGGAATTTGTGACGCCGGAAGAGATCGCCCAGCAGGCGCTGCTGGAAATTAAGGGCAGCAACACCGGCTACGACGTGATCGCTGGCGTGGACAGCAGCATCATCAACCCCAGCTTCCGCGCTGGGGTGCTGCGCCAGACCGCCCTGGACAAGCTGGCCCGCATCGAGGAGGAGACGCACAGCCACAGCGTGGCGTTGGGCCAGTTGGGGCCGCCGGAGCTCTCCAAGCTGCTGTACGAGGCGCATCTGCTGCGGCTCAACTACCGCACCCTGCGCAGCGTGCTGGAGACACCGGCCAGCGAGCTGTCCGAAACGCTCTACCACTTCATCACCGAAAATGAGCTGCTGCGCACCCAAATCACCTCCATCGGCGTGCCGATTTTGGCACCAGACGGCCGTTCCCTCATTCGTGGTCCGCGCCTCAACATCCCGGAAAGCATCTACCACGAGGTGGATTTGACGAACGAAAATGTGAATGCCTGGGCGCAGAAGGGGTGGGTGGATTTACGGCCGTCTAATTGCAAAACGTGGCAAGAACGGTTCGAGCGCATGCGCCGCACCCAGCACATGCTGCACACGCGTGGCACGTCGTCTGTGACCATGAAAACTTACCTGCCGGAAACCATCGAAATTGGCTCCGTTGTTGCCTGGCTCTTCAACAACGATTATCAAGGGCACCGCATCAAGTAACTGTTGCTAAGGTTTGCCCGTTTTCAACTTTGGGTTTTGGCAAACGGGCAAACCCGAAGACCCAAAGGGTTTATCTCAATCCAGGGTGAGCTGAAACAAATAAAACCCTATGAGCCTGTTTAGCGCAATAAATTTGACAAGATATAATCGTAGGCTATAAATAGATGGGAGCAGGAATTATCCTCAACTTACGCATCCCCAACTCAACCCATCATCAGGTAGATGTTCGTTAAGCGGAATTCATAGAAATCACAGAGGAATTACCAATGTCATCAAAAACAGCATTTTCGGGCCTGGCCATGCCTGTGTTCACCGCGTTTGGCTGGGCGGGTGAAGAGACCGCCATTAATTATGCCTTAGAGCAGCTAGAGTTGTTTGTGCACGCCCTTCACAACAACCTGTCTCGCCAGGCCAAAGCCGATTTACCTTTTGCCGGGCTGAGCCGGGCAAACCGCTCGGTTTTTATTTCGGCCGATGAATCTCCCGAAGAAGATTTGCATATCGCCTTTTTTGCCCGGCCTCTGAGCCTGGAGATGCAGGTAGCTATCACCGATCAGAAAGCGCTGGCCAAGGCACTCAAGAACGCCGAGACCCAGCCGGTCATGGCCCACCGCCTCATTACCGAATTGGGGGCCGATTGGTCCCTGCGCCTGCAGCAAATGCAGGTGGATGAGGAAAGCGGCGAGGTGGCGCATTACCAGGATTTATTCAAAGATAGCATCACGGCGCTGCTGCCCGAGGTGTCGGCCGAAGTGATGAGCAAGGCGGCTTATCTGAACAACGAAGAAAAGTGGGTGACGCCGTTTTACCTGAGTCGGCGCTATTCGGCGGAGCAGGCCGCTGCTATGGGGCTAAAAATCACCGATGTGCTGCGTGACCAGATTGAACAGATGCTGCCGCTGATTCACTTCCTCACCGGTCGGCAGGCTGGCGGGTCAAAGCGTAAGCCCCGGCCCAAGGCGCGCACCGTCAAACCGATGATGGGGGGCAAGGCGGAAGAGGAAACGGCCGTTTCCTCCATCGAAACCGTCCTCAAACCCGAAGACAGCTTCACCCACGTGGCCCAGGTTAAACCGCTGCACCTGCGTCGTGGTTTTATTAACCTGACCTCGGCGCACTGGCCCTTTTTTGCCCTCAATTCCCGCACTGAAACGCGGCCCGTTACCATTTACTACGATGGCCTGTATGACAAAGACAGCGCCGTCTGGCGTATGCTGCCCAACGACATGGCCCGCATTGTGCTCAGCCCGCCGGTACATCATTGGTTCGAAGACAACTTCACGGAAAATGATGAAGTTCAGGTTACCGTTACCCGGCTGGACAACGAGGAAATCCAGATTTCCTTAAAGCCTACCGAGTAAAATGAAGATTGACGTCGAATGGGTGGGGCAGGTTGATTACCTGGTCGCCTGGGATCGCCAAAGAGCGTTGGTGGCCGAGCGCATCGAACAGCCAGAAACAGCGGGAAAATTTCTCCTTTTAGAACACCCGCCGACGTATACTTTGGGGCGGAACGGCCGTCTAGAAAACCTCCTCCTTAGCGAAGATGAACTGACCCAACGCGGCATCGCCTTTTACCACGTAGACCGTGGCGGCGACATTACTTACCACGGGCCAGGGCAACTGGTAGGTTATCCCATCCTCTCGCTGAAGCGCGTCTACGTGCAGCAGGGGCTGGGCATGGTGCAGCGTTACGTTACGGACCTGGAAGAGATGGTCATCCGCACCCTGGCCGAATTTGGCATTGCGGGCCAGCGTTTTGCCGGGCATCGCGGCGTGTGGGTAGAGACGCCAAACGGGCTGGACAAAATCGCCGCCGTGGGCGTGCGCATCCAGAAGGATGGCATCACCAGCCACGGTTTTGCTCTCAACGTTAACCCCAATTTAGCCTATTTTGATAACATCATTCCCTGCGGCATTCGCGATCACGGTGTGGCCAGCATGGCTCAACTGCTGGCCCAGCCTGTTTCGGTGGCCCAGGTGCTGCCGCATCTCATCGCCGCGTTTGCCGACGTTTTTCAGGTACAAATTAACGTCCTGGCAGAAAGTTTGCCTGCCTAAACACAAAGGTGAACCATGTCTCGAATTCCTTTAGAGAGTATTCAAGAAACACCCAAGCCGGAAAGTCGGCAGCCGGGAACTCGGCAGCCGCAAAGACGGCCGTCCTGGATCAAAGTCCGCCAGATTCACGACACCAACGACAATTACCACTTCCTCAAGGGGCTCATGCGCACGCAGGAACTGCACACCGTCTGCGAAGAAGCCCGCTGCCCCAACATCGGCGAATGCTGGGGGGCGCGTACTGCCACCTTTCTCATTATGGGTGATATTTGCACCCGCAGCTGCCGCTTTTGTGACGTGAAGACGGGACGGCCGTTGCCGCTCGATTGGGCCGAGCCAGAGCGCGTGGCCCAGGCTGTACAGGCCATGAACCTCAAGCACGTCGTCATCACCTCCGTCAACCGCGATGAGCGCAAAGATGGTGGTGCGCCTATCTTTGCTGCCTGCATCAACCGCATCCGCGAGGTGCAGCCCGGCTGCTCCATCGAAGTGCTCATCCCCGACTTCAAAGGCAGCCGTGACGCCCTGCAGATTGTGATGGATGCCCGCCCGGAGATTTTGAACCACAACGTGGAAACCGTGCGGCGGCTCTTCCGCGCCATCCAGCCGCAGGACCGCTACGAGTGGGCCCAGGCTACCCTCACCAACGCCAAGGAAATGGAACCGGATGTGCTCACCAAAAGCGGCATCATGGTGGGTTTGGGTGAAACGTGGGACGAACTGCTGGAAACGATGCAGGATTTACACAGCTGGGGTGTGGATATTCTGACCATCGGCCAATATTTGCAGCCCACCAAGCAGCACCATCCCATCGAGCGCTACTACACGCCAGACGAGTTTGCTCAGCTGAAGCAGCTTGGTCTGGAGATGGGCTTTAAGTGGGTGGAAAGCGGCCCCCTGGTGCGCAGCAGCTACCACGCCGACAAGCAGGTTGAGGCGCTGTCTAAACTAAATTTGGCTTAAGCTGCTTAGAGCCACCGCGGTGAAACCGGTCACGAGTAGAGACGTTGCATTGCAACGTCTCTACTCTTTTTATGGGGTACCAGGGTCAAAACTTTTTTGGTTTGTAAGGGTTATCTGCTTGGGATACCATTACAGAATCATCTACTGACGAACTTAGCAAGGAAATCGTATGGCCCGTACAAAAATAGTCGCCACCATTGGACCCGCCTCGAATAACCCAGAAACCATCCGCCGAATGATTGCCGCCGGGATGCGCGTGGCCAGGGTCAACTTCTCCCACGGCGACCACGCACAGCACACCAAAACCGTCAAGATGCTCCGCGAAGTTGCAGAAAGTGAAAATAAGATACTGGGCATCCTGGGCGACCTGCAAGGCCCCAAGCTGCGCCTGGGACACGTTAAAACCGGTGGTATTCAGCTCTCGCTGGGTGAGGAAGTCGTCCTGACACCACACCGCGGCCAGCCTGCCATGATCCACATGCCCCACCCGGACCTTATCGAGGTCATCGAGCCGGGGGCGCGCCTGGTGATTGGTGATGGCGAGGTGGAGTTTACCGTCGCCGAAAAAATGGGCGATGCCCTGCGCTGCATCACCACGGTGGCTGGCCTGCTGGAATCGCGCAAAGGCGTCAACGCCCCCGGCACCGATTTGCCCATTTCCAGCATCACCGACAAGGACAAAGAAGACCTGAAGCTGGTGTGTGCTTTGGGGCTGGATTATGTGGCGCTGTCGTTTGTGCGAACGGCCGCTGACATCGAAGAACTGCGCGCCCTCATTGCCGCCGAAAATGCCAACATCCCCATCATCGCCAAAATCGAAAAAAGTGAAGCTATCGAGCACCTGCTAGAAATTCGGGATGCGGCCGATGGCATGATGGTGGCCCGCGGTGACCTGGGCATCGAGGTGCATCCTCAGGAAGTGCCGCTGCTGCAAAAGCGCATCATCCGTGCCTGCAATGACGTGGGTAAACCGGTGATCACCGCCACGCAGATGCTGCAATCCATGGTGGAACACCCGCGTCCCACTCGCGCCGAGGCCAGCGACGTGGCCAACGCCATCCTGGACGGTACTGACGCCGTAATGTTGTCCGGCGAAACCGCTTCAGGCAACTTCCCCGTCGAGTCGGTGCTGATGATGAAGCAAATCAGCGAGATCATCGAAGGCGCCTTCCCCTACATCGACTGGCGCAACCGGCGCCAGGCCGAAGTAGCTGAAACGCACAACGTCACCCAGGCCATCAGCGCCGCCTGCTGTGACATCGCCGAGCAAATCAAGGCGCGGGCCATCGTAAGCGCGACGATGTCTGGCTACACGGCTACACAAATCGCTCGCCACCGGCCGCCAACGCCGGTGATGGCCGTATCGCCGCTGGAGAGCACGCAGCGCAAATTGTCACTGGTGTGGGGTGTGGAGTGTGTGCTGGTGCCTGATTTTACGAATACGGACGGCATGCTGGAGCAAACGGCCGCTGCCATGAAGCGCTACAACCTTAACCCCGGCGACAAGCTGGTGATCACCGCCGGTGTCCCCTTTGGCCTCGCGGGCCAGACCAATCTGATTCAGGTCCACGAGATTCATTGACCTTACCCGCAGCGTGCAGCGAATATCCGCATAAACCGCTTGTGAAAAATTTGGGGGCGATTTACAATACGGCACCAACCATTCGCAGCAGTTTCAGGGATTTCACGGAGAAAAACAGATGAGTACAGCAGCATCGGGTCCACAGAGACTTGATTGGGAGCCACCAACAATCAAAGGAATCGAAGACACGGGATTATCGCAGGGCTTCTTGCAAGACTTGGCCCTAAAAATTATGTATTTCCGCGGGCAGTTAACCGGGCATGACATTGCCGAATATATGCACCTCCCCTTTGCCACTGTCGTCAGCACCGTGATGGAGTTCCTCAAGCGCGAGCAAATGTGCGAGGTCAAAGGATCAGGCGGGCTGGGCGCGGCCACGTACCAGTATTCCATCACCACCAAAGGCGCCGAACGAGCCCGTGAGCAGCTGGAGCGCACCACCTACGTCGGCGCCGCGCCCGTTCCCTGGGACAGCTACGTGGCGGCCATCAAGGCTCAGGGTGGCAACCGTCTTAAAGTCAGCCCCAAAATGATGCAGCAGTCGCTGTCTCACCTCATTTTGGAAGAGTCGGTCTTTAATAAGATTGGTCCTGCGGCCAATTCTGGCAAGTCCATTTTCCTTTACGGCCCACCCGGCAATGGCAAAACAACCATCGCCGAAAGCATTGGCCGGATGATTCTGACCAACGACATGTACATTCCCTATGCCGTGGAGGTGGATGGGCAGATCATCAAGGTCTTTGACGAGATCAACCATGTGGCCGTGCCCGACATTGAGCGCCGCACCAACACGGGCCAGCTTGGGCCGCGCCGGGGTGATGCCCGCTGGGTGCGCATCAAACGTCCGGTGATCATGGTCGGTGGCGAGCTGACGCTGGACGGCCTGGAGCTGATTTACGATCCGACCAACAAATATTACGAAGCCCCCTTCCAGATGAAAGCCAACGGCGGCATGTTCCTCATCGACGACTTTGGCCGCCAGCAGGTGCGCCCGCGTGACCTGCTGAACCGCTGGATTGTGCCCATGGAGAAGCAGATTGACTTCCTGGCGCTGCACACCGGCCGCAAAGTCGAGGTGCCGTTTGAGGTGCTCATCGTCTTCTCCACAAACCTGCCACCGCGTGACCTGGTCGATGAGGCATTTTTGCGCCGTATTCGCCACAAAATTGAGGTGACTTCACCTTCTTTTGACGGCTACCGCGAAATTTTCAAGCGGGTGTGTGAACGCCGTCGCGTCGAATACGACGAGCAGGGTGTGCGTTACCTGCTGCAGGAGTATTACATCAAGCGCAACCAAAAGCTGCGCGCCAACCATCCGCGCGATTTGCTGGACCAGCTGTTGGACATTGCTGATTACATGGGGGTGAAGCCGCAGCTAACCAAAGAGCTGATCGACCAGGCGGCCGAATCCTACTTTGTGCAGCTGTAAACGGTAAACAATGGCAGATTGGTCTTCTGGGCAACGGCCGTTTATCATCGGTCATCGTGGCGCCAGTGCCGCAGCACCGGAAAACACCCTGGCGGCCTTTGCCCTGGCCCAGGCACAAGGCGCTGACGGCATCGAGTTTGACGTGCAGCTCTCCGCCGATGGCTGGCCGGTGGTTATCCACGATGGCAAGCTGGACCGCACCACCAGCGGTCAGGGCCGCGTACAGCAGTTTACCCTGGCCCAACTGCAAGCGTTTGATGCCGGCGAAGGGCAGTCCATTCCCACCCTGGACGAGGTGTTTGAAACCCTTGGCCCTCACTTTTTGTATAACGTAGAGCTGAAAACGGCCGCATTACGCGATACCGGTCTGGCGGCAGCTGTGGCCTATCGTATTCAATCCCACGGCGTGGCGCGGCAAACGGTAGTTTCTTCGTTTAATCCCCTGGCCGTGCGCTACGCTCGCCGCCACCTGACCCAGTCCACCTGGGTGGCCCACCTCAGCTACAAATCCAGCTTGCAATTCCTCCAGTCGCTGATTCCAGCCCAGGCAGTGCATCCGCATTACCGCATGGTGGATGCCAACTACATGGCCTGGGCCGGTAAAAACGGCTGGCGGGTCAATGTCTGGACGGTGGATGACCCGGCTGAGGCCCGGCGTCTGGCCGATTTGGGGGTGAATGCCATCATTACCAACCAACCAAAATTGTTGCGGGAAGCGCTGTTACACCATGAAAGTTAAGGTGATTTTAAACCCCTATGCCAATCGCTGGCGGGCTGGCTCTCGTGTGGAAGAGGTGCAGGCAGCCTTAGCGGCTGCGGGCATTACTCCAGACATCATCCAGACGGCCAAACCGGTTGAGGCGATAGCTTTGGCGGAAACGGCCGTCAGCGAAGGCTACGATGCTGTGGTTGCTGCCGGGGGCGATGGCACCCTCAACGAAGTGGCCAACGGGCTGCTGCGCGCCGCCGGGGATGGCCCGACAGCCCCGTTTGGCATCCTGCCCATTGGCACGGCCAACGACTTTAGCGATATGGTGGGCCTGCCCCGCGACCTGACGCAGGCAGCGCGCATCATCGCCGCAGGCAAGACGCGCCAGATTGACGCCGGGCGTATCAACGACCACTTTTTTATCAACAACTGCGCCGTGGCCATGGAACCGATGATTACCCTGGAAAACATCCGCATGAAGCGGCTGTCGGGCGAGATTCGCTACGTCGCGGCGCTGTTGAAAGGGCTGATCAAGCTGAAGGCGTGGCAGATGGACCTGCGCTGGGACGGCGGCGGTTACGAGGGGCCGACGTACCTGCTGTCTGTGTGCAACGGACCGCGCACCGGCGGCTTTTACATGGCGCCCGATGCGGCCGTTGACGATGGCCTGTTTGACTTTGTTTTTGCGCCAAAAGTGCCTAAGCTGACGGTGCTGGCCATTTTGGCCCGGCTGTTTCGCAAGACCCACATTTATCATCCGCAGGTGGTGTACGGCCGTACCACCCGCATCTCCATCACCAGCCAGCCCGGCACCCCCATCCACGCCGACGGTGAAATCATCGCCGAAGCCGCCACCCACATCGAATACGAAATACTCCCCGGCAAGCTCACCCTCCTGCAAAGTTAAGAAAGTTTACCGTGGAGCACGCGGAGAGCGCAGAGAAAGGAGATAAAATCTGCGTAATCTGTGAAATCTGTGGATCCCCTACTGGTAAATAATGAGGACGGGCTGGGGAGCCAGGTTCATCACCTCGGCCGGGCTCAAAATAGGGTAGTCGCCGTCGGTGGGGAAGAGCTTGAAGCCGCCGAACTCGAAGGCTGGTTCGCTGGCGTAGGTGGTGTAGTTGTAAATCTTCACGCCTGCGGGGCCAACGCCATCACCATCAATGACAATTTCCACAAAGGGATACTCTTCGATAGACGCCTTGTCCGGCAGCATTGACGGCAGGAACTGGTGCAAAATCAGCACGCGGTTCAGTCCAATCGCTGCCCCGATCTCATTGAGCCGCGCCTGGATTTGATTGATCTGCGCCGCGTACAGCTGGCCAACGTTGACGCCCGGTATCTGCCCGCCCTGCATGGTAAATTCTGGGTCAATGGCCAGGTGAACGTGTGGTTCGTATAGTAAATTTTCCACACGACCGAATTCCGTGAGCAAATCGGCATATCCGGGCTGAATGTCGAGGATAACGGCCGTTTCCAACTCCTTTGCTTCGGCCACCCACTGCTCAATCAGCGCCAGGCTCACGTGATGGTGGTAGCCGGGTGGGTGAGGGTTGGCCACCGTGGTCACGAGATGGTACGCGGGCAAGATGAGCCGGTCGGAGAGCGGTTCATACTCTGCGATGGTGGTCAGCAGCTGGGCGTGCATCTGATCGCGCGGCAGTTCACCCAAGATGCCCAAACCTGGCCCGGTGGGGCTGCCGTAAAACGCCACCAAGCGAAACTGAGTCAGGTAGCTTTGCGGCTGGCTGGGATCGAGAATGAGGTGGTAGCTGGGAACGGCCGTTGCCGTGGGCAGGGGCGTGTCGGTGGGGATTGGGGTAGGGGGAACGGCCGTTGGCGTGGCGTCTGGTGTGGCGGTGTAAACCGCGGCGGTTGGCGTAAGTAGAGGAGTGGGAGGCTGCGGCAGCAGGGCCAGCGTTGGCGCCAGCGTGGGCAGTGGCTCGATGGAGCTAAACAGCTGCGGCGGGACGTTGCAGGCCACGTTGGCAAAAAGAGGGAGAAATAGTAAAAGAAAAAGCCAGGATAGACGACGTGGGGCCGACTTAAGCCACACTTTCGGTGACGGCCGTTTCTTCACGCAGCTCTTCATACAGCCGGTACAGGTTGGCCCGGTGTAAATCAGACACCAGCCCGTTGAGCGGAATGCGTGACTTGCCGCAGCTCTCAATGCCGATCTTGTCCAGCGCTTCGATAGGCTGGTTCTTTTTCAGCACCTTGGAAACCTTATCGTGAATCCGCGCCAGGTAATCCAAATCATCCTGAATAACCGCGTGGATTTCACCGCGCAAAATGACTTCGCCGTGACCCTGGACAATCGTGTCTGGCTCCATCTCCAACATTTTCTTCAGAGAATCTGTCAGCGCTTTGTGGCTGCCATCAAAAATAGTGGGGACCGGCATACAGTTGTCCGAGGCAAACAGAATCTGGTTGTTGGTGACATACACGCCGACCAGGTCCAAACTGTGGCCTGGCATGTGGTACAACTGCAACGTTTTGCCACCCAGGTACAGGTTCAGCACCCCTTCCTTAAACACCAGCTCTGGCAGAATGATCGCTACCTCTTCCAGTTCTGGCATTTGGGACTGGGCCTCCGCCAGGCCAGTACGGCCGACGCTGTCCAGCAGTTGGCGGCAAAGCGCATGGCTTACAATTTGAGCTTCGGGGAAAAGATAGGTACCCTGCGAATGGTCGGCATGGTAATGGGTGTTGATGACATACCGGATCTTCAAGCCTTGCCGATCTTCCAGAAACTCTTTAATTGCTTTGGTTTCTTCAGGGAAGTACAGCGTGTCGATCAAAATCACGCCATCTTTGGTGAGAATGGCTCCCGCTGTAACCTGGGCATACAACTGACTTGTAAAAACATAGATGTCGTCAGCAATTCGCTCACGCACCATAGAGCTGCTATTTCCTTCTGCTAAGGGATCCTTGTGACCCCACCATGCCGTGTGAGCCCCGTAATTTGAACCTGCGTATGCAGGTGGGAGCCTTTTCGCGAGTATCTGCCTGGCCGAACGACTTCCGCCGTGAGCTACTACATCCCCTCAGCGCATTTATGACCCCCATTTGTGAAGCGTTGGCTCAACACTGGCAAGCTCATCACGCACACAGCAGGGTTAGCGAGATACTAACACAGTCAGAATCGGATGACAAGGTTGTGCCCATCTTCACAAATCAGCCTATCATCTGCCTTTCACAGACCATCGCACCGGGGCGGAACAGCGATTCGGTGACGGCCGTAACCATGCCGTCACCAGGCACAATGAACGGCTCCGTCTTATGGACAGGAAGGGGTCCGTAAAAGCTGTGCGCCGCTTCAGTAGCCCATTTTGTCCTTCCGGCGCGATGGCTAATTCATGGCCCACCGCAGAATTGATTACCGGTGCAGAAGCCGGACAATGCGGTTGTAGATGATACTCGACACGGCCGTTGCCTTGCCGCCAACAATATTTGCCGTTCCCCAGGTATCTCCGCCGGTTGTGCTCACAAACTGAATAACAACCGTGTCAATATCTTCGTGATAGCGTGCCATACTATGGTATCCAGGCACCCAACCGTCATGATCATATTCGTAAATTGAGGCGTAAATCGCTTCCTCATCATCATTGAGCAATGAACCATCATTCAATGCTCTCAAAAAGATACCGACATCCTCCGCCGTGGCGATCATCGACCCTTCAAGATACCTGAGATCATCGTCATATTCATACCAGTAACCACTGATAACATCGTCGTATTCCACTTCATCAAGCGTAAAGAACGTATTCGTTAGCCCCAGCGGCGCCAATATTTCATTATAGACATATTGATGGTGACTGTATCCCAACACATTGTCAAGAATACGGCCAAGCAACAGATAGTTTGAGTTGGAATAACTGTAGCGCGCGTCAGGCTTAAAATCGGCTGGTTCATCAAATATCCGTGCCAGGTCCTCGTCCTCATCTGTGTGTGGCGTGAACCAGTCGAATTCGCTGTGGTCGGTGAAATTAGGAATGCCACTGCGATGTTGCACCATCATTCTAACTGTAATCTGATCGGCATATTCAATATTGCCCACAAGTTCAGGTAAGTAATCTGCCAGAGTGTCTTCTAAGGACAAACTCCCGTTGCTGACCAGCTTGGCAACGGCCGTAGCGATATACAGTTTGTGTATACTGCCAATTTTGAAAAAGGCGTGCGGATCGGCTGGTTCCTGGGCGAGTTTGTTTTTCCAGCCCGCCGCATAAAATACGGGTTCCTTGCCTGCCTGATCGACATAGACGATGATGCCATCTAGCCCCTGATTAACGGCATCATCAACCTGTGCCTGCACCGTGTCTGGCAAGGGTGCTATCAATAGGGGTATCAGGTCCAAGGGGGGGATTACGATGATGGTGATTAGCCCTATGATGGGCCCGATTATTCTAAGTAATCGAACGATACGGGTCTTATTGAGATTTTCCATGACTTTTTTGCTCCTCGCTATCTTTTTTTGTGCACGTGTGCTTCTCCCATCTTCTTACTCTTCTACACGCAGCAGCGGAAGCACCGGATTCATCATATCGGCCTGGAGTTGTTCGGGACCGGTCGCATCGGTGTTATAAAGCATAACTACGACCGTATCCAACTCAGGCGCATAATTTAGCACCGAACGAAAACCGGCAATCCCACCGGCATGTCCCATATACCCCTCCTGAAGCATGATGCCCAGGCCGTAGGCGCTGCCGGGGGCGGGGGTTGTCATCGCTGCCACCGTTTCCGGGTTGTCAAACAGCGCCCCACCGAACAAGCCGCGCGCAAAGGCGATCAGGTCTGATGCGGTAGAAACCAGGCCGCCTGCCGACCAGCCCACAGATTCATGCAGTTCCGTGACGTCGGTCATGGTGTCGCCAGAGGCGGTGTAGCCGTGGACCACATCAATCAGCGGCGCTTCGTAGCAATCCAGGAAGGTGGCGATCATGCCCAGGGGTTCGTAAATGTGCGTGCGATACGCTTCGGCGAGCGGCATCTCCGCCGCCTTTTCGATGATCATGCCGAGCAGCGTGTAGTTGGTGTTGCTGTAGCGCCACTGTGTCCCCGGCTCAAACTGGGCCTCTTTCCCATAAACGTAGCGGACCAGCGTGTCGTTGGGATCTCGTTCAACACAGTCCAGCGTCACGTTTCCAGTGGCTTCATCGACGACAATTTCCGTGAAAATATCCGCATAGTAAGATTCGTGTTCGACGACGTTAAACAGGCCAGACGTGTGGGTTAGCAGGTGGCGCAGCGTGATCTGGTCGCCATACGGCAGCTGCTCGGCGACCTCTGGCAGCCACTGCGCCAGCGGATCGTCCAGGGTCAGCACGCCGTCCTCTACCAGCTGCATGATCACCGTGGCGGTAAACATTTTGGTGATGCTGCCAATTCGGAAGGCGTCTTCTGGCGACATCGGGGTGCCTTCCGCGAGGTTGGCGGAACCGCTGGCCCCGGCGAATCGGTATGCCGGGGCGTCGATCCATATGATCATGCCGGGCGGAAATCTTTCTGCGGTCAGACCATCCATTTCAGCCTGTAGCTCGGCAACGACCTCGGGCGGGAACGCTTGCGGGCCGTCTTGAGCGATGGTATCGTCGATTTCCGCTGGTGCTTCCGCAGCGACATCTTGTTGGGTGGTCTGCATGTCGTCCTGGGCGGTGGTGTCGTCCATTTCTGCCTGGGTCTCCATAACAACCTCTGTCGGGGCTGCTTGTGGGTCGTCTTGAGCAGGGCTGCTGCAACCAATCAGCAGCAGCAAGATTAAGGTAAGGGTAAAAATAAGTTTTTTATTCATGGTTATTTCCTTTTTATCACTGGGTCAATATAGATTGGAGGTCCTGTACTTGAATGTTTACCTACGCAGTTTCCAAGGCTAAGGCCCGTTTTTGCCAGCGGTCCATGTTCACGCCTTTTACCAGCAGCCAGACGGGGAAGGCAATTTCGGCAAGGGCGATGACGGCGGCAATCACGCCGGGCGTTGCGGTGTAGCTGTCGACCAGCAGCAGCCCCGTGGCGTCGAACAGGTAGCCAATCCCGGCGGCGATGAACAGGAAGCCCAGCACCTTGGGAAAGTAGCCCGACTGCACAATCAGGTAGCCTAAAATCAGCACGTGGGGCACCAGAAAGGCGATGCCAATCGTAAAGCCAATGCTATGCGCGTCGAGGAAGAGCGTCACCAGCGCGTTCACCTGGTCTGGGCTAAAGGCGGTTGCCAAGCTGCCGCCGTTCAGCAGTTGGAAAACGAAGTAGTAGTTGAGCAGATTGAGGCCGTGGATCGTGGTCATAGCCAGGCGGGAAACGGCCGCTACCAATGACAGCGTCTTGCTCACCGGCTTCAGCAGCACGTACAGCACCACGGCGAGCACAATTTCGCTCAGCAAAATAATCAGCTCGCTGCCCACCGTGCCCAGGCGGAAAGTGGCTTCGTTGGCGGCGATGTTGGCGGCGGTGGCGGCGGCATCGCCAGTCACAATGAACTGCTCCGGGATAACCATATGGGCAAAAATGGCGGCGACGGTGATGACCAGATACAGCACACCGGCAAAACGGGCATAAGCGGACGGGGACATTTTACGAAGGTTGGTTTTCATTTCAGTTTCTCCTTTAAACAAACAAATCGCTTGATAAAAATATTTGGGAGGCCGCTCACGGTGACGCATCAGGCTCATCTGCCTGCGGTGGAATCTGGATGACCGAGATGAGCGGCAAACCTAAATCACGCACTTTTTTCAGTAAGCCATGCAAGGCGGCTTGGTCAGCTACCGGACCTGTCAAAAGAGTGTCGCCATCCTCTGTGAGAATGATGGTCAGGCCATCAAACCAGTCCGCCCATTGAAGACCCAGATGGCCCCGGAGCCTGATTTGGTAAATCCGTGGCGCATCAGGCCTGGTTGTTGAAGTGCGTGTGTCAGACATCATCTAGTACCAGTGAGATTGTAGGGTCGCAGCATGCTGCGACCCCGCGAACCTATGATTACTTATCGCTTTTGGGGAGATGGGAAAATCCCCATATGAAAATGCCCGCACCACTGGCCATCAAGAAAATAAATAGCGAAATGCCCACGGGCGAACCCCAAGATAAAACTTCGTGTAAAACTTCCATGACTAACTCCTTTTGTTGTGTAATCGGCATGTAAAAATACTTAGGGCGATTTGGCCGATTACTCCGGTAAAAACCAATTTTGCGGTCATGCTTATTCAAAATTCTTTTTGGTTTTTACATAAACAGGTGATTAACTTGATGACCAAACCATAGCAGTCAGAAGGGATTACTGTCATACATCGAAAGAGGTATCAGAGAATTATTTGGGGAGACGCGAATAAACGCGGAAAAAAGAAAAATCCGCGCCATCGGCGTTCATCAGCGAGCTGTTTTTGAGCTAAATGGGTGAGAGCAGACCCAGGGTGCGGCCTTGGGCGACCGCCTGGGTTCGGTTTTTGACACCAAGTTTGGAGTAAATGTTACGCGCGTGGACCTTGACCGTGTGCAGCGAGAGGTACAGGCGGTTGGCCACCTCCTGGTTGGTCAACCCCTCGGCGATGAGCTGGAGCACTTCCAGTTCGCGCTCGCTGAGCGGTTCAATGAAGCCGGCTGCGATCTCTGGCGGCGCGGACGATGGCGGCGGCACAGAGTCGGCAGCGGGAAAGGCCGCCAGCAGTTGGCCAACATACCCTGGTTCAACACCACGGGTTAAAGCTTCGTAGAGCAGGCGGGCCATGGGTGGTCCTTCATCGACAAACTGCCGCAGCAATCCGCCCGCCCCGGCCAATGCCAGGGCTTCAGCCAATCGTTCCACCGCCTTGTCACATTCGCCTGCGGCATCTAAAGCCAACGCTTGCAGCACCATCACCTGGAGTTGTTCATCGACCCATGCTTTGGACACGGCCTGCTGGTGTGCCGGTTCCAGCATTGCCAGTGCTGCCTTTGGATCACCCTGTGCCAGGGCGACGCGGGCCTGGTTGCGCGGCGACGGCCGTTCCCGAGCCAACTGCGCCGCCGTACCATGATCACCCGCCTGCAAAGCCACCAGAATCCGCACTTCCGTCAGCTCCCCAAACCAATGGTCGAACTGCCGCTCGCGAATGAACTGTTCTGTTTCCGCCAGCAGCGCCTGCGCGGCGGGCAGATCGTTTTGCGCCAACCGCAGGCGGGCCAGCAATATCCCGGCGGCGGCGGGTGTATCCACATTCTCCAGCTCCCCCGCCAGCTCCCTGGCCTGACGACAATAGGTCGCTACGGCCGTAAGCTCGTTCCACTGGTAATGAATCCGCCCCAAACCGAGCAGCACCACCGGCAAGTAGGCCATCATCCACGGGAGTTTGTCGGCCATTTCCACCAGTTCGGCATAGGTCTTTGCCGCCTGACGCAGCTGCAGATCCGATTCCTGCACCTGGCCGAGATTGGTCAGCGCCGCCAGCGTGATCATGATATTGTCGGAACGGCGCGCGGCGGCCGCGGCTTCCCTGTACGCCTGCCGCGCCGCCTGACGATCACCCCGCACCTGGTGGGCATAACCCAGGGTCCAGGTTGTGGTGGTGCGCATCGGTGCATTGTCGGGATGCAGCAGTTCCAGGGCGCGGCGAGACTGCGTAATGATTGTTTCCACATGATTTTTCGGGACCGCCAACATGGCCCTGTTGGCCGCAATCTGGCCGAGCAGATCGTTCGTTCTGTCATCTGCGGCTGCATCTTGCAGCGCCGTCTCCGCTGCCTGCAGAATTTCTTCGATGTTATCATGCAGTCGCCCAGTCATGGTTAACACGGAGGCATACATCACCCACAGTGACGGCCTGGCCTTAAATTCAGCCTCTGGCAATGACGCCAACCAGCGCCGTACAGGGATCGCCTCGCCCCGAAAATAAAGGGGCAGCCCCTGGCCCTCGATCAGACGCGCCGCACGGGTCACATCATTGGCCAGAGCCGCGTGTTGAAATGCCTCAAGCTCACGGCCGTTGGCTTCAAACCATTTACTGGCCTGGATGTGCAGTGCCGCAAGGTCGCCTTCACTGCTGGTTTGCTGCAGCCGCTGCCGCAGCAGTTCGGCAAAGAGGTGGTGGTAGCGGTACCAGCGCCGCTGGTTGTCCAGGGGCACGAGGAAGAGGTTGGCCCGTTCCAGCATCTCCAGCGTTTCCTGGCCGTTGTGGTCGCCGGTGAGGGCATTGCACAAGCCGCCGGTTAACTGGTTGAGAACGGCCGTTTTCAACAAAAATTCTTGCACATGCTCCGGCTGCTGCATCAGCACCTCCTCCACCAGGTAATCCAGCACAAAACGATGGCTGCCGGTGAAGGAGCGGATGAATTCGGCCGTATCGGTCTGGTGGCCTTGCAGCGAGATGGAGGCCAACTGCAGCCCGGCAATCCAGCCCTCGGTGCGTGTTTCCAGGGCGGCAATGTCGGCGGCGGCGAGGTTGAGGCCCATGATCTCGTTGAGGAAAACGGCCGTTTCCTCCACTGTAAAGCGCAATTCGGCGGCGCGCAGCTCGGTAAGCTGGCCGCGCACCCGCAGGCGGGCCAACGGCAGGTTGGGGTCCTCGCGCGTGGTGATGACCAGGTGCAGCTGCGGCGGCAGATGCTCCAGCAGGAAGGTGAGCACCTCATCAACCGGGCGGGCCGCCACCTCGTGGTAATCATCCAGCACCAGCGTAAGGGGATCTGGCATGGCGGCGATTTCGTTGAGCAGCGGTGTTAAGACGGCCTGGGGCGGCGGCGGTTGGGGTGATTGTAGTGCAGTCAGGGCTGGTTTGCCCAGCTCTGGCGCCACAGTCTGCAGAGCGGCCACCAGGTACAGCAGAAAACGGGCCGGATCGCCATCCCCTGCGTCGAGGGAGAGCCAGGCAGACGGCCGTTCGCCACAGGCAATCCATTCGCTAACAAGGGTCGTTTTGCCAAAGCCCGCCGGGGCCGAGATGAGGGTGAGCTTACGTGGTAAACCCGCGTTTAGCCGCTCGATGAGACGGCTGCGGGGCGCAAGTTGGGGCCGAGGTGGAGGCACAAACAGTTTGGTAGCTAAAATTGGTGCGGACATCAGGCAGCTAGTTTACCACAACTACGTGTTTCCCCCGGGCGAGCGGCAGGGGGAAGGCTCCTCGGTTTACCTGCTATCTACGCGGAGGTGTAATCGCCCCGCTGGATTTGGCTTCATCAGCTGCCTTCAAAATCTGGTCTACGATTTCATCCACGTCCTGATCGATGGAAACGTAGATCGCTTCATCAACCTTAGGTGGCTCCAGGGCGGCAAACTGGCTGCGCAGCATGTCGGCCTTCATGTAGTGGTTGGTGCGTTCGGCCATGCGCTGCCAGATCAGGTCGAAGCTGCCTGCCAGGTAAACAAACTGCACCTGCTGGCTGACGCGCAGCTTTTCGCGGTATTTCTGCTTGAGGGCGGAACAGGCGAGCACGGCCTTTTCTCCCCGCTCCCCGTGTTTTTCCAGCAGCTCGGCCAGCCGGGCCAGCCACGGCGCACGGTCAGCGTCGTTTAACGGCGTGCCGCTGGCCATCTTGGCCACGTTTTCCGGTGGATGAAAATCGTCGCCGTCGTAAAACGGGCAGTCCAGCCGTGCTGCCAATGCCTGCCCCACGGTTGTTTTGCCGCTGCCCGAAACGCCCATCAAAACAAATAATTGAGCCATTCGTTTTCCTCATTAGAAGTTCGGGATTGTCAAGGTGTGATGCGTGAAACGTGAAACGTGATGCCTCTCTGGTCACGTTTCACGTTTCACGCCGACCCTACCAAATCCTGAAAGGTCTCCTCATTGCTTCAGCCTGTACAGCATCTCCCCGGCCTTGGGCACGTACAAGATGCCCTCGTCTTCCCGGTTTTGCCACTCGGCCACGTCAATCTCGGCCGGGTTTTGGTAGCCCAGGGCCAGCTGCTGGCAATCTTCCGGCGGCAGTTTGGTGGCCAGGGTGACGCTGGCGCGGGGAGTTTCGATGCCGTTGGTGAAACGGCCGTCCCCACGCACGTGGGTACTGTGAGCCAACACGCCCAACGGGATGTGTTTGAACTTTTCCCACTGCTGCAAAAAGTAGGGCAGCACGTGGTAGCCAATCTCGTAAATATACTTGCCGTGCACGTGGCTCACCACGTCCAGGTGAGGTGCATAGATGATCAATTCGCCACCTTCGGCCAGGGCGGGTTCGAGTTTGTACATCGCTTTGCCCGCGGTCCACAGCTCGTCGTACATGGGTGGGGCACAGGAGAGGACGCGGCGGAACGGCCGTTCCACCCACACAATATGCCGCTCTGACGATAAATCGGCCGCCGCGCTCCACGCCGACAAAGTGTCGCCGATGAAAAGGCCCGCCAGCCCGTGCCCCACCACCACCAGGGCGATGAGCGTGCTGGGCGTGGGCACACAAGCGGCGGCGGCGTGGATCATCGCCCGCACCGGCGTTTCTTTGATGCCAATGGTGCCGCGCACCCCGGCCAGCGCGCCCAGCCAGTGCGTCACGTTGATCATCTCCGCGCCGGAGATGCCGGGGAAAAAATATTTAGCCCCACCAGAAAACCCGGCCACTTCATGGGGAAACGTTGGCCCCAGGATGATGACATGATCGTACTCAAGGATGGCACGATTGATGTTCACCGCCACGTCGCCGCCCAGGGTGTGGTGCCAGCGCTCCCCGGCAATTTGCTGGATTTGCGCCTGGGGCAGTATGCCAATCTGGGTCAGAGCGTCCGGTGAGTCCCAGGCGTGGTTCAGGATGCCCACCTGCCGGTAAACGGTTTGCCGCTCTTGCGGCGTAATGCCCACCAGTTGGCACAAATGCGCCTCGCTCAACGGGGGATGTGTGCCCAGCGCCACCATAAAGTCTAGCTGCCGCGTATCGTGCAAAATCGCCACGAGCATACGAAACAGCTGCGGCAGGGGAATGGTGCGCGTGTGGTCAGGGATGAGCACCAGCACTTTTTGCCGGGTGAACTGGTGTTGCAGAACGGCCGTTAACGTCTGCCGGATCGCATCTTCACTCAGCAGTTCACCTGGAGGAGCAGTCAGTTTAATCATCGTTCAACCTTTTGAAGAGATTTATCCACAGATTACACAGATGGCACAGATTAGAGTAAAAAATCTGTGTCATCTGCGAAATCTGTGGATGTCCGCTAAACGCCGCTGAAGGCGGAGAAGCCGCCGTCAACGGGAACGGTAATGCCGGTCACAAACGCCGAGGCGGGGGAGAGCAGCCAGAGAACCGTGCCCAGCAGTTCTTCCGCCCGGCCAAAACGGCCCATGGGCGTGTGGTCGACAATGGTTTGGCCGCGCGGTGTCAGGCTGTTGTCTTCGTTGAGCAGCAGGGCGCGGTTTTGCTTGCCGATGAAGAAGCCGGGCGCCAGCGCGTTCACCCGGATGTGCGGGCTGTATTCCTGGGCCATGTGCACCGCCAGCCACTGGGTAAAGTTGCTCACCCCGGCCTTGGCCGCGCCGTAGCCCACCACGCGGGTCAGCGGCGTCAAAGCGGCCATCGAGGAGAAGTTGAGAATAACACCTGCATCCTGCTCGGCCATGATACGGCCGTACACCTGGCTCGGCAAAATCGTCCCAATCAAGTTCAGGTCAAACACAAAACGCAGGGCTTCTGGCGGCAGGTCAAAAAAGGATTGTTGCGGATTGGTGGTGGCCTGGGGATGGTTGCCGCCCGCGGCGTTGATGAGGATGTCGATACGGCCGTATGCCGCCACAATTGTCTGCGCCGCTTCGGCTAGCAGGTCACGATTGAGCACGTCGGCATACGCCACCATGTATTGGCCGGGACCGGCATCCAGCGGCGTTTTCAACTCGTCGGGCAGGTTGGGATTGCGGTCCAGCACGGCCACGTTGGCGCCGCAGCCGACCAGGGCACAGGCAATTTCCCCGCCCAGCACGCCCGTACCGCCGGTGATAACGGCCGTTTTTCCCGTAAAGTCATACCACTGTGTCACATCTTGTCGGTTCATTTTTTTGCCACGGATTTACGCGGATTTGCACGGATTTTTTGTTTTATCTGTGTCCCATTCAAATCCCTCAAAAGTCTCTGTGCCCTCTGTGGCCACCTATTCACAAAACGGCCGTAAATGCCGCCCAAAGTGCGCTACCAACGCCGCCTCGTAAGCCGCCTCGTCGCGCCGCAAAGCAGCTTTGAGCGCCGGGCCGTATTCGTCCAGCGCCGAGCCAAAGGTGACGTGCAGCAGCTGCCGGGCATCAAAATCGTTGAGCAGGCCGGGCAGGGCCGCGTCGCTGAGCTGGTCGCTGGTGGGCACACGCTCCGGCTGGCAGTCGATGAAATACGTTTTGCGGTCTGTGGCAAAACGTTTGTGCCCCAGGTCCAAAATCTGGCGAAAAAGCGGCACATCGGTTTGGCTGATGACCCGCAGCGCTTCCAGGTAGCTGGTGCCCGCTGTTTTGACATGCACACGGCCGTTGGCATACCGGTTGATTAGTTCGTAAATGGTGAACTTATCGGAGCCGGTGTGTATGCTGAGTTTGTAGCGGCCGAAATGATGCAGAATAGCGGCATGTTTGGCCAGCTCGGCCTCAAACTCGGCCAGGTCGCCCATGTAGTCCACCCCTTTTTGGAACTTGCCCACAAACCGGGGCGCAAGGCTGACCACGGGTACGTCCCGCCGCAGCAGCTCGTTGGCGATGAAAAAGTGCTCCTCGGCGGCGGTGGGCGTGTCGGTTTCATCGACCGACATTTCCAGGTCAAACGGTTTGCCGCCCAGCTGCTGGCGGATTGCGGCGGTGAGGCTGATGGTGTGGGCCAGGGCACGGCCGTATTTGGCCAAAGCTCGCAGCAGCACCGCCTCGTCAAAGTGCAGCGTCACGCCCTCCAGCACTATCGGCGCGGCACAGTATTCGTCGTTGAGTGCTTCCAGGGTAGTACCAAACTGTGCCCAGGGCAGGGCAGCGCCTTTCTGGCGCAGGGTGTCCAGGTCGTCGCTTTGGGCGGCGTTGTCCACGTGGTCGCTGGGATCGATGGTGAAGAAGGTGTAGCCTGCCTGGGCAAACGGGGCGACGTGGCCAATTTCCTTTATATGATCGGCGTCGGCGCCCCAACGGCCGTTCCAGCCTTTCTCGAAAATCCCCCACATGGCATCGTCCAGCACCTGCTGCGGCGTCCGGCCAATGCGCGTGTTTTCTCGCACTGACTGCTGGGCAAAAATCGGCGCGATTTGGGAATTAGCCGCAGATTGCGCAGATTTCCGCAGATTTTCTTCGGGTTCACGTTGTTCGCCGCTTCGTTGAACTGATTCTAACGCGGCGACGTGGCCGGGCGTGGCCACGCCAATGCGGTCGCCAAAGCCGAAGGAGGTTTGCAGGCCCAACGGCACCGGATTGAGCCAAGGCAGCCGTGAGCGCAGAGCGGCGGCATTTTCCGGTGTCAGTTCGCAAATGAGGCGGTTTTGTTGGGGGGTGCCGTGGAAAACGGCCGTATCCCCCGCCACCACCAATCGCTTCTTACCCCCCGCTAAGCGCGTCAGCGCATGGGTTGTGCCGTCCAAAACCACCACCGAATCTTCGTAAATCGTCATGACCTCTTCCATGCCAATCTCCCTTTAATTAACCGCAAAGGGCGCGAAAGACGCAAAGAAAAACCAAAAAAACTTTGCGCTCTTGGCGTGCTTTGCGGTTCAAATTATCGCTGCACTCGCCCGGAAGCATCACCCTGCATCAGGCGCTGCACTTCGGGCACGGTGACCAGGTTCACGTCGCCGAGGATGCTGTGTTTGAGGCAGGAGGCGGCCACGGCAAAGTTGAGCGCGTCTTCATGGCTCATGCCGGTATGCAGGCCGTAAATCAGCCCGGCGGCAAACGAGTCGCCCCCGCCGACGCGGTCGATAATATCGGTGATGTTGTAGCGGCGGCTGAGGAAAAAGTTTGTGCCGTCATACAGGCAGGCGGACCAGCCGTTGTGGTCGGCGCTGAAGCTCTGGCGCAGGGTGATTGCCTGGAGTTTCAGGTTGGGGAACGTCTCGAACATCTTTTTGGCCAGCGCTTCATAGCGCCCGGCGTCCAGTTCGCCCGTCGTTACGGCCTGCTCGTAGTCGCCCTCGGCCAGCTTAACGCCCAGCGACTTCTGGCAATCTTCCTCGTTGGCAATGCCCACATCTACGTACTGCACCAGCTCGTGCATCACTTCCGGGGCGGTTTTACCGTACTGCCACAGCTTTTTGCGGAAGTTGTAGTCGCAGGAGACGGTGACGCCGCGTGATTTGGCTTGTTGAACGGCCGTCATCGCCAGTTCCGCCGCCGAAGCGCTGATGGCCGGGGTGATCCCGGTGATGTGGAACCAGCCCGCACCGTCAAAAACAGCGTCCCAATCAAAGCTGCTGGCCTGGGCCGTGGCAATGGCCGAATTTGACCGATCGTAGACGACGTTGGACGGCCGTTGGTTGGCCCCCGCCTCCAAAAAGTACACACCCAAACGCTCGCCGCTGCGTTGGATGTGGCGGGTGTCCACACCGTAGCCGCGCAAATAGCGGATACAGGCATCGGCCAGCGGATTTTTGGGCAGCGCCGTAACAAAGGCCACATCCAGGCCAAAATTGGCCAGCGAGATGGCCACGTTGCCTTCGCCGCCGCCAAAGGTGGCCTCAAACGCCGGGGACTGGAAAAAGCGCTCCACACCCGGCGCCTTCAAGCGCAGCATAATTTCACCGAGGGTAACGATTTTGGTAGTCATGATCTTCTCCTGGGGTGAGGCATGAAACGTGAAACGTGTTGCGTGAAAAAATCACGTTTCACGTTTCACGTTTCACAAATTTTTAGCAATTGCCACTGCCTGCTCCGTGGCCTCTTTCACCTTGTCAAACTGACCCGCGGCCAGCCACTCTTTTTTCACCATGAAGCTGCCGCCGCAGGCGTGCACCATGGGCAGGCGCAGGTAGTCGGCCAGGTTGTTGGCGCCGATGCCGCCAGTGGGAATAAATTTCACGCCGACGTAGGGCGCGGCGATGGCTTTGAGCAGCTTGATGCCACCTGCTGCTTCGGCCGGGAAAAATTTGAGCACGTCCAGCCCTTTGGCCAGCGCCTGGTTGATGTCCGTCGGGGTAATCACGCCGGGGGTGATAGGCACGCTGCGCGCCAGGCACCAGTCCACAACGGCGGCATCAAAACCGGGGGTGACGATGAAGTTGGCCCCCGCCTCTTGTGCCTTTTGCGCCTGCTCGGCTGTTAAGACGGTGCCTGCACCCACCAGCATCTCGGGGAAGGCGGTACGCATTTTCTCGATGGCTTCGGCGGCGGCGGCCGTTCTAAACGTAATCTCGGCGCAGGGCAAACCGCCCGCTAGCAGTGCTTCACCGAGGGGAACGGCCGTTTCGGCCCTGTCCAGCGCAATGACCGGAATAATTTTAATCTGTCCAAGCTGCTGCAATATCTCGTTCATAGTTTTCCTTCAAGAGAGGTATGAGAAGTGAAACGTGAAACGTGAAACGTGATGAACTGACCCTCTCGTTTCACGTTTCACGCTTCACGCCCCACCTAGTTTGTAAGCCTGTTTGGCCAAATCGTAGGCCAACGCCCACACCATCTCCGCCCCGTCGTCCTCGTCGACGATGTGGCGCACTACCAGGCCAGCCACCCAGTCACAGGCGGCGCGCCGCCAGACGTCGTGCCGGGCGGGGATGGAGGGGAAAGCGCGGGTGTCGTCGTTAAAGCCTGCTGTATTATAAATGCCCGCCGTTTCCATCACCCGGTCAAAAAAGCGGCGCATGCCGTTGAGACTGTCGTGGAACCACCAGGGCGGCCCCAGGCGCACCGCAGGGTAATGCCCGGCCAACGGTGCCAGCTCGCGGGCGTAGTTGGTCTCGTCCAGGTTGAACAGGATGAGGGTGAAGTCGGGGTGGTTGCCGAACTGGTTGAGCAACGGCCGTAACCCGCGCGTAAATTCAGCAGCGATGGGAATATCGGCGCCCATGTCCCGGCCAAAGTGCGTGAAGATTTGCTCGTTGTGGTTGCGATAGGCGCCAATATGCAGCTGCATCACCAGGCCATCGTACACGCTCATCTGGGCCATCTGGATGAGCATGTGGCCGGTGAATTGGGCGGCATCGTCGGCAGTGGCCTGGCCGCGCAGGGCACGCTGGAAAATGGCGTCGGCTTCCCGGTCGGTGAGCGGCGCGGTGTAGGCTGTCAGCGCGGCATGATCGGTGGCGGTGGCTCCCATCTGCTTGAAAAATTCGCGGCGCTGGCCCAGCGCCTGGATAAACGAGCGATAATCAATCACGTCAATCCCCGAAACCTGGCTGAGGGCGGCGATGTGGTCACGCCACTTTTCGGTGTCCAGGTTGACCACGGCATCGGGGCGGAAGGTGGGGCGAATACGGCCGTGCCAGCCCGAATCCAAAATCGCTTGATGGTGCGCCAGGGTGTCCGTGGCTGCGTCGGTGGTGCACAGCACCTCGATGTTGAACCGCTCGTACAGGCGGCGCGGCTGGAAATCGGGCTGTTTGAGCTTGTCGTCGATGGCGTCGTAGATGGCTTGGGCGGTACGGCCGTTTAACTTCTGCGTCACGCCAAACACGGTGGCCAGCTCTTCCGCCAGCCAGATGCCGGTGGGCGTACCGCGAAACAGGTGAAAGTTGTCGGCAAACAACTGCCACGCCCGGCGATGATCGCTTTCCACCGGTCCGCCATCCTGGCGCGGCACGGCCAGGTCTTCCATTGCGATCCCCTGGGAATACAACATGCGGAAGATGTAGTGATCGGGAATCAGCAGCAGTTCTGTGGGCGAGCCGAAGTGGAAGTCCGGATCGGCAAACAGGCGGGGATCGACGTGGCCGTGCGGGCAAACCAGCGGCAGCTCAGCCACGGTCTGGTACAGTGCCAGGGCCACACGCTGCTGCGCCGGGTCCGGGGAAAAGTAGCGATTGGGGGGTAAGTTCATGCTTTATCACTCACGTCAACAGCAGCAGCCAGATCGATTGGCTGAACAGGGTTAAGATTGTAGAGAGCAAAACGGCCGTTGACAAAACGGCCGTGCCCAAATGGTAATTCTCCGCATAGATGTAGGCGCTGATGCCGACGGGCATACCAGCAGCCATCACCGCCACTGCCGCCCATAAAGTATCCACCTCAAAGACGTAAAAAACCAGCAGCCAGACCAGCGGCGGCTCAACACCATGCCCAGGCCGTAAATCACCAGCACCACCAGGTAGTAAGCCAGCAAAAAGTGCCAGTCCAGCCGCTCCGGCAGGCTGACGGTGGCCAGGGATTGAAACAGCAGCACCGGTAGGGCAATGTTAAAGACAAAGCGGGAAAGCCCGGCAACGTCGCGGGCTTTCAGCACGCCGCCGCGCGTGGCCAGGTACCCGGCCACAACCAGCAAAAAGACAGGCGCAATGACGGCAATGGTGGTCATAAAAATTCGTAAATGTTGGTCTAGCTGCCTATCGTTTCAGAATGGATACCCGCCTTCGCGGGTATGATATCTTCTCTGGCAAGGTCGAAAACCCGAAAGACAATGTTCGCGCTAATTCGCGCTAAGTCGTGGCAAAAATCTCTTCACTTTTACTTGTTCATCATCGCGGCCAGCGGGAACAGGTCTTCGATGCACACCATCTGGCCGGTTTGCATCGCCTGGTTGGCGGCAATGCCCACCAGCACCGAGGCCGCGCCATCGATGTGCGACGCGGCGCGGTGGTACGGGTCGGGCGGCGGCTGGGGCGAGAAGATTTGCTCCAGCATCACCGGATCGGCCCCGCCGTGGCCGCCATCGCCCACGGGCACCTCCAGCTCGTACGGCTGGCCAAACATGGGGAAGACACGCATCCGGGCCTGCTTAAACGGCCCTTTGCTGGCCGAAGCCTGGCCATCCCCCAGCAGGTGAGACACCGTTTCTTCGATGTCCATTTCAATGCGTCCCCTGGTGCCGGTAATGGCCACACGCAGCCCTTCCCACGGGGCGTAGGCCACCAGGCAGTAGGAGAGGATGACGCCGTTGTTGTAGCGGGCGGTCACGGCCATGGTGTCTTCGATATTGATGGGCTCACCAAACACATTGCGGTCGCGGATGTAGCCGGTTTCGGCTTCGGCGTCCAGGTACAGCCCTTTGAGAGCGGCCTTGGAGGTGAGGAAGAGGGCAAATGGATCGTTTTGCGCTTCGGGCACGCCGGTGTAGCGGGTGTAGCTATACTGTTCACCACGGCCGTTGGCATTGTCACGGCCGTAAAAATTCAGCCCGCCCATGGCAAACACCTGTGTCGGGTAGGCATCCACCCACCAGTTGACCAGGTCGAAGTGATGGGTGGCTTTGTGCACCAGCAGCCCGCCGCTGTTTTCTTTTTCGCGGTGCCAGCGGCGGAAGTAATCGGCGCCGTGGCTGGTGTCTAGAATCCAGGAAAAATCGACGGCTAACGGCCGTCCCACATGCCCATCCAGCACCAGCTGGCGAAACTGGGTGTAGGCTGGAGCATAACGGTAGTTGAAGGTGACCCGCAGCGACCGGCCGGTTTGGGCAATGGTGTCAAAAATGGCCTGGAGCTTGGGCAGGTCGGTGGTCATCGGCTTTTCGGAGATGACGTCGCAGCCCAGCGCCATGGCGCGGGTGATGTACAGGTGGTGGGCGGCGTCGATGGTGGTGACGATGACGGTGTCGGGTTTTGTCTCGGCGATCATCTGATCAAACTGGTCGGCGAAGTAGGTGGGCAGGGGGTTGAGGCCGCGCTCGGTTTGGAGACGGCCGTTGTACCAGTTCATGCGCGTCTGGCTGAAGTCACAAAAGGCCACCAGTTCGGCCACGTCTTTGTAAGTGGTGGTGATGGCATCGACAAACATACCGGCGCGCCCGCCGGTGCCCACCAATGCAAAACGTTTTTGTTGAGTCATGGTCTTACTCCGCAATTTACAAGCGGGAAATTATTAGTGCTAGAGATTGGAGACTAAAGATTGGAGATTATTCAGTCCCTAGTCTCCAATCTCCAATCTCAGAAAATCATTACCGGCATAGCCAGCCGCCATCCACGGGGATGATAGCCCCGTTGAGATAATCTGAAGCAGCCGAGGCCAGGAAAACGGCCGTGCCCTGCAAATCGGCCGGGTCGCCCCAGCGCCCGGCAGGGATCCGGTCCAGGATGGCCTGGTTGCGCACCGGATCGGCGCGCAGGGGGGCCGTGTTGTCTGTGGCCATGTAGCCAGGGGCAATGGCGTTGACGTTGATCTGGTGCCGCGCCAGCTCGTTGGCCAGCGCCTTGGTGAGGCCCGCTACGCCGCTTTTAGCGGCCGTGTACGACGGCACCAAAATGCCACCCTGGAAAGAGAGCATGGAGGCAATGTTGATAATCTTGCCGCCGCCCTGCGCCGCCATCGTCCGCGCCGCTGCCTGGGAGAGCAAAAAGACGGCCTTCAGGTTGATTTGCAGCACATCGTCCCAATCGGCTTCGCTGAACTCAAAAATGGGCGCACGGCGAATGATGCCCGCGTTGTTAAGCAAAATGTCCAGGCGGCCCAGTGTGGCCACCACATCGGCAACCACGCGAGCGGCTTCATCGGGACCCACCTGACTTAAATCGGCCACCACGTCGTGGAAGCGCCGCCCCAGGGCCTGCACCTGCTGGCACGTCTCGCCACACTCTTGCCGGTCCAGCCCGGCAATGTCGGCTCCGGCCGCCGCCAGCCCCAGGGCCATTGCCTGTCCCAGCCCACGGCTGGCGCCCGTTACCAGGGCAACTTTGCCTACTAAAGAGAATAAGTTTCCGTTCATGGTTTGTTGAGATTGGAGATTGGAGATTGGTTAATCTCTAATCTCCAATCTCCATTCTTTAATGTCCCAAATCCCGCAGCATGGGAACCGTTTTGCTCACCCAGCCCACGCTGGCGTCTTCAACCACGGCCTGGGTGCGGTGGTTGCCCGCCAGGAACCAGAGGTAGTAGGTGGTGTAGCCCGGCGCGCTGGCGACGGTGTGGTAACCGTTGGGCATCATCAAAATGGTGTTGTTTTGCACGGTGTAGCCGGTGTCAACCGCATCGTTGTAGAAGCGGGCCAGGCCAAAGCCGTCGCCCGGGTTCACTTTGAAGAAGTACATTTCTTCGTGGTAGGCTTCGCGGGGCAGGTTGTCAGCTTCGTGTTTGTGGGGTGGGTAGGTGCTCCAGTTGCCGGACGGCGTGTACGTTTCGCCGACGATGAGGCGGGCGGCGGGCAGGTCCGGCTGGCTGCTGGCGGTGAGAATCTGGTGGAAGCTGCGGCTGAAGTTGGCCGCGCCCCACAAGCCGCTGGTCACCTGGTCCGGACCGATGACATACGGTTCGGCTTCAAGATCGCTGGGGGCGCTGCAGAGGCCGACTTCGAGACGGCCGTTCGCCACCAGACCAAATTCCGCCCCACAAGGGATGTACACCGCGTGCGGTTTGCCCGAAAACACGTTGGGTCGCCCGCCGATGTTGGGGAAGGAACGGCCGTTCACTGCAAACGACCCCCTGCCGCCCAAAATCACCGCCAGCACCTCCCGGTTCCCGCTGCGGCCCTGGTACGATTCCCCCGCCGCCAGGCTGAGCAGCTGAAAATCGAGCAGATGGCAGGGATTTGTCGGTAATGTGTTCAACCCATCCTGGGTTGTGACATGGGTAAAGTAAGACATAGTTGTTCCTTAACGCTTTAGGGTTTGAGTGATGCGTGAAACGTGAAACGTGATATTTTCACGCATCATGTTTCACGTTTCACTTTCTTTGCTTGCTGTCGCAGCCAGCTCCATTTCCACGGCGGCGTTGAGAAACGCACCAACGCCGTGTAAGTCGTTGGTGATGATGGGTTCGTTGACATAATACTCAAACGAGCCATCCCGGTACGGCACACCGCCCAGCCCGGCGGTGGAACACACCCCGTGCAGGTCCACCCGGCCCTCCTCGTCGATGGTGACCAGGTTGTGCAGCAGGCCGTTGAAGGCACGCTGGGCTACCGGCAGCCAATCTTGCCGCAGGATTCCCTGACGGACGCCTTTGGCCATGGCGTAGACAAACATGCAGGAGCCAGAGGCCTCCAGGTAGTTGCCGGGCCGGTCGTTTTGGTCCAGCACCTGCCACCAAAGGCCGGTGGTGGGGTCCTGGTAGCGGGTAACGGCCGTTAGCGTTCGTTCCAATATCGTCAAAAACTGTGGCCGGGCCGGATGACTCGACGGAAAAATGTCCAACACGTCCACCAGGGCCATGACGTACCAGCCAATTGCCCGGTTCCAGAAGTGGGGCGAGCAGCCCGTCTCTTTGTTAGCCCAGGGCATCTGGCGGCTTTCATCCCAGGCGTGGAACAGCAGCCCGGTTTGCGGGTCGCGGGTGTGTTTTTCAACGGTCAGGAACTGGAAGGCGACGTCATCGAATGCTTCCGGTTCGTTAAACTCGGCGGCGTATTCGGCGTAAAACACCGATCCCATGTAGAGGCCATCCAGCCACATCTGGTAGGGATAGATTTTTTTGTGCCAGAAGCCGCCTTCGTTCGTGCGCGGGTGGTGGCGCAGCTGGTGGCGCAGCCGGTCCAGCGCCTGGCGGTAACGTACCTCGCCCGTTTCCCGGTACAGCGGGAAGAGCAGCTTGCCGGGATTGATGTCGTCGATGTTGTAGGTATCTTCCCGGTAGGTTTGGATTTTGCCGCTGGGGGTGACAAAGTGATCGACATAGTCGCGCAGGTTTTGCCAGTAACGGCCGTTGCCCGTCTTTTGCCACAGGTGGTACACGCCCTTAAACAGCAGGCCGTGCTTGTAGTGCCAGCGGCTCTGCGCCATGTCGTAGCGGGTCAGGGCCGAGGCGGCAATGCGCTGTGACCAGGGCGGCGACTCTGTGAGAGGGGTTGTGGGGCTTGGCAAGCGGTAGTCCATTGCGCAATCCTTTCAATTGCTGGTCCGGTGGTTGGTGGCTGGTGGCTGGTACGAACCACCAGCCACCAGCCCAAAGAGCCTTGATTTATTCGTTGAGCAGTCGGGCATCGAGCAGGGCGGCTCTGGCCGAAGCGATGTAGTCTTGAGCGCCCAGGGTGTCCAACCCCGCCAGATAGTCGGCCCAATTGGCGTCGTTCAGTGGGCGCTGGCCCAGCACAAACTGGATCAGCCCTTCGCTGTAGAAGCGGTCGAAGTCGGCGGCATTATCGGGCGGCAGAATGACCTGGATGCCACGGCCGTCTACCCACGGCTGCTCCTGGAAGAAGTTGAGGAAGTCCATGGGGAACATGGTACGGCCGTTTACCGTCTCATACGTTGGGTAGCGCGCCCGAATCTCGGCTGGGCTGTTGTAGAACACCAGCTGGTTGCGCATCTGGGTAAAGGGTTGGCGTTCCGGCGCGGTGTACGCTGCGGCCGCGTCTAAGCCTTCGGTAGAAATGTCGCCGTTGGCGTCAATGACGTAGTTCACGCCTTCCTCGCCAAAGCCCAGCAGCCAGTAGCCGTCGGTGGCCATCCACTCCAGCAGGCGGGCGATGTCGTCCAGCTTGCCTTCGTCAGCGGCCGTTTGCGACACAGCAAAGATGTTGCCACGACCGGTGTACACACCGTAAGCAGCGTCACCATCGGGGCCGGTGGGGGCAGGCAGCGGAATCCATTCCGCATCGGGGAAGTTTTCGTCAAACGGGGCGTAGTTGGACTGATTGGTCAGCGCGGCAAAATCTTCCCACATGATGCCAAACTGTCCTTGCTTCCAGCGCGCCCGGAACTCATCGCGGCTCAGGGTTGGCCAGTCCGGGTCGATGACGCCTGCATCCACCAGGCTCTTCATGTAAGCCAGCGCTTCGGGATATTGTTCGTCATAAACGTTCAGGCCAAAGCCTTCCGCGTTTTCAGCAAAGTTCCATACGCCAGGCACGCCGTAACCGCCAAAGATCCAGTCAAACCGGTTGCCAATGCCCTGGCCATTGATGAAGCCGCCTACGCCGTAGGTATCGTCCTGGCCATTGCCGTCCGGGTCTTGTTCGGTGAAGGCCACGGCGACGTTGTAGATCTCTTCCAGCGTGGTGGGCGCTTCCAGGCCCAGGTTGTCCAGCCAATCTTTGCGGATCACCAGGCCTTCGCGCCGGGGGATGGGCGGGGGTTCCGGCAGGCCAAACTGCTGCCCCACAAAGGTGGACAGGCTGATGGCCAGCGGATCGTTGTAGTGCAGCTCGGTGCGCTCAGGCATCATCGGCATTATCTCATCGACGGGCGCCAGCAGGCCGAGGTTGGCGTAGCGGTACAGTGCGCCGCGTGTATCGCCCGTGGAGCTGACCATCTGGAAAAGGTCGGGCAGCTCATTGGCGGCGGCTGCGGCATTTAACTTGGCTTCACCGTCTTCACCGGGCGGCATGATGACATAGGTCAAATTGATGCCTAATTCTTCCCGGATGATGTCGTAAGCCACCCAGTCGTCAGGCGGGGGGCCTGCTTCTGTAACGGTCGCGTTGGCCCATAACTCAATATCGACCGGTTCGACCATGGCCGCCTCTTCGGCAGCGGCCGTTGCTTCGGCGGCGGCCGCGGCATCTTCAGCGGCGGCTTCGGCCACGGCACTTTCGGCTGCTTCCAACGCAGCCTGCGCTTCCTCTAACTGGGCTTCCAGAGCGGCCCTGGCGTCTTCATCGCCGCTGGCGGCCGCTTCCAGGGCGGCAAGCGCGGCATCGGCCGTGGCCTGGGCGCTGGCGGCTGCTTCCTGGGCCGCATCCAACTGGCTGGAATCTACTTCCAGGGTTTCGCCGCCTGTACAGGCCACAAACGAGACCAGCAGCAGGAACAGCAGAATCAAGATAAATTGTTTGGCAGGCTTCTTACCCTTCATCATTCGTTCTCCTTATGTCTGTTAGGTTAAAAATTAACTTGTGAAAGGTGCTTCGAATTAACACAGCCTTATTCCTTCACGCCGCCAACCAGGGTGCCCTTGGTGAAATAGCGCTGAATCCATGGATACACCAGGAGCATGGGCAGCATGGTGATGAGAACTCCGGCTGCTTTTAACGACTCAATAGAGGTGGAGCTGAACGCGTTATATTCCACATATTCGTTGAAGCTGGCAGAGATGAGAATATTGCGCAGCAGCACCGGCAGTGGCATCAGAGAGTTATCATTGAGGTACAGAATTGGTGTAAAAAACTCATTCCAAAAATGGACTGCATAAAAAAGGCCGATGGTGAGCAGAATTGGTTTAGACAGGGGCAGAATGATTCTGACCAGCACTTGCAGTTCGTTGGCGCCATCAATGCGCGCGGCTTCCTTTAGCTCGTCGGGCAGTCCCTGGAAAAAGCTCATCATGATGAGCGTGTTCCAGACGCTGACGGCGGGCGGCATGATGACGGCCAGGAAGTTGTTGGTCAGTCCGAGCCGGGTTACCAGCAGGTAGGTGGGCACCAGCCCTGGGTTAAACAGGAAAGTAAATAATATGAACAGGAGGACAAGCTTGCGGCCGGGCAGGGTGGTAATGGACAGCCCATAAGCCAGCGGCACGGTTAACACCAGGCTGATAAAGGTACCGCCCAGGGTAATGATGGCGCTGTTTAGCATGGAACGGGGAAACAGCGGGTGAGACAGCAGCTGGCGAAACGCTTCGGTGGTCCAGTCGGCCGGGTTCAGGAAAAACGGCACGCCGCGCTGGGTGTAGACATCCAGCGGGGTAAACGCCGTCACAATCACCTGCCAGAAGGGAATGAGGATAATGAGGAGAACGGCCGTTAACACCACCACCAGAAAAAGTTGATAGGTAACAACGTCCCGAGTTTTATTGCGCAGTATCATGGCAAGCTGCTCCTTAAAACAGGCTCTGGCTGGTCAGCCGTTTGGCGGCTTGGTTGGCTACCAGAATCAGCACCAGGCCGATGACACCTTTAAACAGGCCAACGGCCGTTGCCAGACTAAACTGGAACTGCAAGATGCCCTGCCGGTACACCCAGGTGTCGATGATGTCACCCACGCTGTAGACCGGTACCGAGTACAGCACAAAAATCTGGTTGAAACCCGCGTCTAAAATGTGACCCAGCCGCAGCAGGGTCACCAACACAATCACAGGCAGGATGCCGGGCAGCGAGATGTGCCAGATGCGCCGCAGGTGGCTGGCGCCATCTACCGTGGCCGCTTCGTACAAATCTGGGCTGATGGCCAGCAGCGCCGCCAGGTAGATGATGGTGCTCCAGCCCGTCTCCTTCCAGATGTCCGAAACCACTACCACCGAGCGGAACCAGTCCGGTGAGGTGAGGAAGGTAATCGGGTCACCGCCAAACGCCTTGATGATGTTGTTGATGAGGCCGTTGTTGGGCGAAAGCAGCAGCAGCAGCACGCCAAACATGATGACCCAGGAAAGGAAGTGAGGTAGGTAGACAATGGTTTGCACGATGGTGCGGTACCGCTTAAAAACCACTTCGTGCAGCATCAGCGCCAGAATAACGGCCAGGGGCAGGCCCAACACCAGCTTGGCGGTGCTGAAGAAGATGGTGTTAGCAATAAGCTGGTCGAAGTAGAAAGAGTTAACGAAGGTTTCGAAATGTTGGAAGCCCACCCAGGGACTGCCCCACACGCCTAGCAGCGGCTTAAAATCTTTGAAGGCAATTTGGGCATTCCACAGCGGCCCATATTTGAAGACAACAAAATAAATCAGGGTGGGGGCCATCAGCAGGTAGATGTACCGGCTGCGCCAAAAGGCACGCCAGGCGGTATTGCGGCGGGTGGCAAGTGATGGGGCGGGGGGTACGGCCGTTTTCATCACGGCCTCGGCAACATCTGTCGCTGCCGATCCATCAGCATGGGTTGTCATTGCATCCTCTCCTCCATTCATATGAAATTATTTTAGCAGGGGGCGGTTGGATTATGGCGCACAGGGGTTGGACAATTGCGTTAGGATACGGCCGTTTTACTTGGTCAAAAGCAACAAAAGGTCAGACTAGGTGCGACGCACTTGCAAAGTGCGTCGCACCTTCGGCAGGTCAACTGCCGTACTTCTGCCGATACGTGGAAGGCGACTCCCCCACAATCCGGCGAAACACCCGGCTGAAGTAGGCCGGATCGGTGATCCCCACGCGGCGGGCAATCACCTGCACGCTGTCTGCCGTGGTTTGTAAAAGCTGTTTGGCCTGGGCCACGCGGTAGCGGTTCAGGTAATCCCACGGTGAAATGCCCAGCTCCTGGCTAAACGTGCGGCTGAAATAATCTTCGCTCAGGCCCAGCTCGTCGGCGATGGCGGTGCGGGTGAGGGCACGGCCGTAATTTTGATGCAGGTAAGCCACCGCCTGCTTGATGAGCGCGCTGGTGTGCACCGGCAGCGACTCGTCGCCAAACAGCGCCTGGTGCACCGAGGCGGCAATCTCCTCTGGGGTAGACACGTCTTTGCTGCGCAGCGTTACGGCCGAATATTGCTCCAGGCGCTTCACGTCCGCCAGGGAGAGCTGGCGGCTGCTCAAAATGACCACCGGTATGTGCCGAGTGCGCTCGTCGGCGCGCATCCGCTCCAGCACGGCGAAGCCGTCCATTTCCGGCATCATCAGGTCCAGGATCACCAGGTCGGGCGGATCGGCCTGCATAGCCAGCCACCCTTCAGCGCCGTTGACGGCCGTACGCACCACAAAGCCCGGTAGGCCCTGGCCCACCGCCGCCTGGGTCAGCTGCCGCGCCCGCGGATCATCATCCACAATAAGCACCGAACCGGTGACTGCCTCTGGCGCAGTGGGCTGGATGGCCGCCCAGAGCGCCTGGGTGCTGGCCGGTTTCACCACCAGGCTGGTCAGCCCGGCGGCTGCTTCGGCCAGCAGCTCCTGCTGGTACAGCACAAACGGAATCTGGTACAGCTGCGGATGGTTGTGCAGGCGGCGCATCAGCTGCCAATCTTCGGGATTGGTCTTGGCCATGTCCCAGATGACGGCCGCAGGCAGCCCGGCCGTCAGCAGCGTTTCCCAGGAGGCTTCCGGGTGCAGGTGGTGCAGCTGGAGCTGCCGCCGCCGGGTGAAGTCCATCACGGCTTCGGGCGGGGCCTCCCGACGCGAGGCCCACCATACCAGCGCCCCGTCGCCGGGCGTGGCGGCGCTGGCCGGGGTAGCCGATACGGCCAGGGCTGCTGCTCCCGGCAGCGGCAGGTAGACGTGGAAGGTGCTGCCTTCGCCCGGCGTGCTTTCTACCGTCAGGTAGCCGTCGTGCAGGGCCACCAGGTGGCGGGTGATGGAGAGTCCCAGGCCAATGCCGGTGGAGGGGTGAACGGCCGTTCCCACCGTCACAAATGGCTCGTAGATGTGCTCAATGACGTCGGCGGGAATGCCCACGCCCGTGTCCGCCACCCACAGATGCAGGTGGCTGGCCGTGCCCTCTGCCCCCAGGCAAATCTGGCCCGATTGGGTAAAGCGGGCCGCGTTGGACAGCAAATTGAGCAAAATCTGGCGCAGCCGCACCGGGTCCGCTGCCACGATGGGCAGGCTGTCCGGCAGATCGAGCTGCCAGGCCACATCATCTGCCGCATCCTTGGCCATCGAGCTGAAGGCATCGGCGATGAGCGAGCGTGGGTCCAGCATCATCGGGTACAGATCCAGCGCGTTGATTTCAGCGCGCGACAGGTCGAGCAAATCGTTGATCAGCCGCAGCTGGTGCTCAGCGCTCTGCTCGATCTGGTCCAAATCCTTGTGCGCCACGGCGGGCAGCGTGTCGGTCAGCCGCTGGGCATGGCCGATGATGATGTTCAGCGGCGTGCGCAGCTCGTGGCTGACGTTGGCAAGCAGCCGGGTTTTGATCTGGTTGGCCTGCTCGGCGGCGGCCTGCGCCTCGTACGCCTCCTGGAAGAGGATGGCGCCCTTAAGCGCCGTGCTGATGTGGCCGCGCAGCACCTCGTAGATGTCGCCGTCGGTCGGCCCTACCTCGAAGGCGACGATGCCCAGCGGCTCGTCCTGGAAATAGAGCGGTTCGACCAGCAGGCTAAAGCGGCGCGGCGGCAGCAGGTCGGGCGGCAGCAGCTGGCGTGAGGGGAAGGTACGGCCGTTGCCTGCCAGGGGAATACGGCCGTTGTCCGAATACGCCAAAATGAGGCGGGAAGTGCTCAGCGGCTCGCGTGGATTGTCGTACAGGGCCAGGTAGGCGCTGCGGATGCCCAGCTCCGGCAGCCGGGCCGCCAGCACGTCGGCCAGCCCTTCGACGTCGAAGGTGGTGATGAGTGCCTGGCCAATGTCGCGCAGCACGCTGCTTTGCCGTTCGGCGCGCAGCTGGCGGGCAATCAGCGCCCGCTGCACCGCGTCGCCAATGACCACCCGCGCCTGGCCAAACAGCGCCTCGGCCTGCAGCCGCTGGCTGTCGGTGAGCATGGGCAGCAGTTCGCGGCGCAAAATGGAAATGCTGTTCTGCCAGGCTGACGTTTCGTCGCCGTCCAGGGTGCCCTGCTGCAGCATGCCGTCGAGCGTGGTGCGGAAACGGCCGCTGCCGCCACCATCCACCTCGCTGCGAAAGGCGTCTAGCAGCTGCTTGGCCCAGGTGGCGGACACGCCGCGGTTGCGGATGACGCGGAAAATCTCGGCTTCCAGCAGTTCCTGGGTTTGCTTGAGAATCTGGCGTGGCGGGTGGGTAGGGGGTGAGGTGTTGACGGCCGTTCGTGCCAATTTTTCTGACCACGACGGGCAGCCGCACGACTGGCGCACCAGCAAGCGTGAATTCAGCAGGACGCTTTCCGGCACACAATCCTGGGCCAGCAGCGCCAACAGCGTTTCTACGGACTGCTGCCCCTGCTCGTAAAACGGTAAAGAGACCGACGTGAGCGGCGGCCGTACCAGGCGCCCTTCTTCGATGTCGTTAAATCCGGCCACGGCCACGTCTGTGGGCACGTGGATGCCGCGCTCGGCCATCAGGCGAATGGCGCCGATGGCCAGTAAATCGCTGGCGGCCACCACCGCCTGAAAATCGCGCCCTGGCTGCAAACCCCGCTCATCCAGCAGCACCGACATGGCTTCCACTCCCCTGTTCCAGCCCAGCGCTGGCGAAATGAGCCGCTCATCTGGCTGGATGCCTTTCTCGTGCAGCGTGTCCAGGAAGGCGCGGTGCCGCTCCACGGCATACGGATGGCTCTCCGGCCCGCGAATGAGGGCAATACGCCGGTAGCCGTGCTCCTCGATCAGGTGAACCAACAGGGCGTGCATGCCCTGACGGCCGTCGATGGCCACGATGGGGTGCTGGCCGGTGGTGCCCGCCAGGTCGACCAGGGGGATGGTGTGGAACGCCTGGTGGAAATCGGCCACTTCTTGCGGGGTGGCGGCCCCGGCCAGGGCCGAGGTCCAGATGACCAGCCCGGCCAACTGCTGGCTGTCTACCTGCTGGTAAATAATGTTGCGCATCGCTTCGCCGGATTCGGCGGCGTGTAAACGGCCGCCAGGGAAGCAGATCAGGTTTACGTCGGCGGAAACGGCCGCATCCAAAATGCCCGGCCACAACACGCGAGACGCGCCGACGTGAATGTTGGCGGATAAAAAAGCGATGGTGGGGCGTGGCTGGTGGACGTTTGTCATCACGGTTCAAATAACTGGGTGAAATGCCAGGGTTCTCTGCGGCAGATCATACGCGCATTTGAGGGTGGATACAAACGGGAACGGCCTTTAGAGTAATCGCATGCCTAATTTGCCTGCCATGTACGCGGAGGCGTGAACGCCCCCGCTAAATATGAAAGGCCCGAACGGCCTGTTTTTAAGCCCAATCGGGCTTTCATAACTAGCCGGATGGCTTTAGCCTCCGGCGATGGGGTCATATGCGATTACATCGGGAACGGCCGTGCCCAAAAATGTGCCGCAAAAAATGATCACTATTAGCGCTGGGTGAGGTATACTTCTCAGCACATGGAAAGGCAGAACACCCAATGGCCCGTGGAAGTGGTTCGCAGCCCCAAACGAAAAAAGACGGTAAGCGCTGAGCTAAAAAATGGCACCCTGGTGGTGCGTGCCCCGGCTCGCATGAGTGACCGGGAGCTGGCACCCATCATCGAAAAGTTGCGGCAGCGTTTGCAGAAAAAAGCGCAGCGGTCGCCGCAGTCAGACGCGGCGCTGGAGGCCATGGCCCGGCAGCTTAACCAGATTTACTTCGCCAACCGGTTAAAGTGGCAGTCGATTCGTTATGTCACCAACCAGAACAAGCGGTTTGGCAGCTGCACCCCAACTTTAGGCACCATTCGCATCAGCCACAGACTGGCCGCCATGCCGGAGTGGGTGCTCCTATACGTGGTCATCCACGAACTGGCGCACCTGGAAGAAGCCAACCACGGGCCAAATTTTTGGACGCTGGTGAATCAATATCCCCTCACGGAACGCGCCCGAGGGTATTTAATGGCCATCGGCCTGGAAGAAGACGAACAAACATGACTTTGAATGAGTTTCTGACTCTGATAATTCAAGTTACGTTGGTACTCATTGCTGTCCTCACCTTTGCCAATTACATTCGCCGCCGTGATCAAATCCGGCTAGATATTGCCCTGTTGTTTGGCGCATTCGCTTACATCGTTTTTATTCAGCGCCTGCTGGTGAATCCCGGCCCCAATGAAGCACTCAACCGCTGGCTGTCCCTATCGATCCCGCTGGTTCTGATGGCTCACCCGTACTTGCTGCTGCGGTTGGTGCTGGACTTTCGCCCGGTGCCAGCGGCCGTGTGGTGGTTTGCCATCATTGGCCTTGTTGTGTCGTGGGCGCTTATGATCTTTGTTCCTTCCGTACCCACAACCATGACGGTTGCTTTTGTCGCCTATTTTGTGTATGTGGAGCTGTATGCGGCCGTTGCCTTTGTGCGTGGCGCTATGGCGACCGCCGGGGTAACCCACTGGCGTATGGCGCTGGCTGCTTCGGGGTCTGGATTGTTGGCGCTGTGGGCTTTCGCGGGTGGCGTTACGGCCGTTCTTCCCGGCTTAGCCTCGGTGTTTGAAACGCTCAATCAATTTATTGCTCTTTTTGCGGTGCTGGCTTACTACGCCGGGTTTGCCACGCCTGTTTGGCTGCGCCGCTACTGGCAGTTGCGTGAGATGCAGCGCTTCTTGCGGCAGACGTCCGGTCCGTGGACAGGCGAACCCATTACCTCTACGCTGGACCGGCTGTGCCAGATGACCATGCGGGCCATGGGGGGCACTGCGGCCATGGTGGTGTTGTGGGATGAGAAGGAAAGCCACCTGGTAATTGGTGCTTCGACAGATGAGATTTCTTTGCCTACGGGGCGGCGGGTAGACAGCGAAGCCATCTGGCGCAGCTGGCAATCCCAAACGCCGCTCGTGGGTTTAATCCCCACAGATTTTAGCATCAAGGAGACGCCGATTGCCGTTGGCCTGGGCGCCAAGGCAACGATAATTGTGCCTATCATGAACCAGGAGCGGGCCTGGGGCATCTTGCAGGTGTTCAACCGGCGTAAATCGCTGTTTCCCACAGATGACCTGAATCTGCTGGCGCTTTTTGCGGAACAAACGGCGATTGCGCTTGGCTACGCTTCGCTGGTATCGGAACAACAGGCGTTGATCCAAAAGTTAAGCTGGCGTACCCAGCAGCTAGAAGCGGCTTACAGCGAGTTGGAATCTTTTTCTTATTCAGTTTCGCACGATTTGCGGGCGCCGCTGCGGCATGTTTCTGGTTACATGGAGCTGCTGCAAAAGTATGTGGCTGAGACGCTGGACGCCAAGGCCAACCGCTACATCCAGATCTCTCTGGACGAAGCCCGGCGAATGGGGATTTTGATTGATGACTTGCTGGCTTTTTCTAGATTCGGCCGTTCCGAAATTCGCTGGACCGAGGTTGATTTTGACCAGCTGGTAAAAGAAGTTATTGCTGACTTTGAGCCAGAGCTGCAGGAGCGCCAGGTTCGCTGGCACATTCATACTTTGCCCATGGTTCAAGGCGATCGTACCATGCTGCGGCTGGTCTGGAGCAACTTGATTTCCAATGCTTTAAAGTTCAGCCGGGAGCAGGAAGAAGCGGAAGTTGAAATTGGCGTAGAGCCGAGCGGAACGGCATACACTTTTTTTGTTCGGGACAACGGGAAGGGCTTTGACATGCAGTACGTGGGCCAGCTTTTTGGCGTATTCCAGCGGCTGCACAAGGTTTCGGAGTTTGAGGGCACGGGGATTGGCCTGGCCACGGTGCGGCGGGTGGTGCAGCGTCATGGGGGCCGGTGCTGGGCCGAGGGCAAAGAGGGAGAGGGCGCGACTTTTTACTTTACGCTGCCCACTGCCGGGGCTGAAACGGCCGTTACCACCCACCCTGATGCAAAGAGAAACGAAGATGGAGGAGTTAAGGCTGGTGAAACTCAAACGGATTTTATTGGTTGAAGATGATCCCATGGATATGGAACTTACCCTGACGGCGTTGGAGGAGAGAAATCTGGCCAACGAGGTCCTGGTGGTGCACGATGGCGAGGAAGCGCTTAACTTTCTTTACAGCCGGGGCAGCTTTCGCATGCGGGCGCCGGGCAACCCGGTGCTCATTTTGCTGGACCTGAAGCTGCCCAAGGTAGACGGCCTGGAAGTGCTGCGGCAAATAAAAAGTGACGAGCATTTACGGACGATTCCTGTGGTGATGTTAACGTCTTCTCGTGAAGAACATGATGTGGTGGATAGTTACAAGCTGGGCGTGAATGCCTACGTGGTTAAGCCCATTGATTTTCAGGATTTTTTGAATGCGGTGAAGGAAATTGGTTTGTTTTGGGCAGTGATCAACGAACCTCCCCCTGGTGGTTAGAGAAGGTGGCGTGAATGGAACGGCCGTTACAAGTACTACATCTTGAGGACGACATCTACGATGCAGAGCTGATCGAGGAAACGTTAAAAGCAGAAAATATCCCCTGCCTCATTACTCATGTGACCAGCCGGGTTGGGTACATCCAGGCCCTGGAGCAGATCAACCTCGATCTCATCCTGGCCGACTTTGCCCTGCCAGTGTTCAACGGCTTTGAGGCGTTGGCCCTGGCCCAGGAAAAATGCCCCGACACTCCCTTTATTTTTGTCTCCGGTGCTATTGGTGAAGAAATGGCCATCGAGAGTTTAAAGCAGGGTGCCACCGATTACGTGCTGAAACATCGCCTCTCCAGCCTGGCCCCGGCCGTTCACCGGGCCCTGCGCGAGGTTGAAGATCGCACCCAGCGACGCCAGGCCGAAGAGCAGCTGCGCCAGTCTAAAGACCAGCTGGAAGCCATCTTAAGCGGCATCACCGAGGGCATTACAGTACAGACACCAGGGGGCAACCTGATCTATGCCAATGAAACGGCCGCACAAATTGCTGGCTATCCATCGGTGGAAACGCTTTTACAGGCCGCTTTGGGAGAGTTTGCCAGAAAGTTTGAGCTGTTCGATGAGTGGGGCAGCCCTTTCCCGTTCGACCAGCTGCCTGGCCGGTTGGCCCTGCAGGGCCAGCAGCCCGAGGAAGTGCTGCTGCGCTTTCGCTACTTTGGCCAGGAGGAAGAGCGCTGGTCCGTAGTAAATGCCACGCCCATCTTTGATGCCCAGGGGGAGGTTCTGTTTGCCGTGAACGTTTTCCGTGATGTCACCGAACGCACCCGCCTGTTTGAGGCCGAACGAGCCGCCCGGGCCGAAGTAGACCGTCTTAATGTGGAGCTGGAACAGCGCGTGCAGCAGCGCACGGCCCAGGTGCGGCGGCTGGCCTCCGAACTCATTGGGTCGGAACAGTCGGTGCGTCAACGTATTGCCCGGACCCTGCACGACACCCTCCAGCAAACGCTGGTGGCCGCCAAAATCCAGCTGCACTTTTTGCGCGACCAGATGCAGCAGCATGATGATCTGGATGATCTGGCCGAGCTGTTTGCCCAGTGCCTCAATTTGACGCGGCAGCTCACCGTAGAACTGAGCCCGCCGATTTTAGAGGAAGAGGATCTGCCCGAAGTGCTGCGCTGGCTGGCTGCCCACATGCAGGAGCTTTACGGCTTGCGTGTAGCCTACGAAATCATCGGCCAGCCGCAGCCTGTCAGCAAAGAGCTGCGCGTGCTGCTGTACCAGATTGTGCGAGAACTGCTGTTTAACGTGGTCAAACACGCCAGGGTGCAGGAAGCTGAACTCACTCTCCAACAAGAAGAGAGTGGCCTTTCGGTCATTGTGAAAGACGGCGGACAGGGCTTTGACATGGCGGCCTTGTCGGGTAAAACAGGCACGGGCTATGGGCTGTACAGCGTTGGCGATCGCTTGCAGCTGTTCGACGGCCAGGCCGATATTCAGTCGGCGCCGGGTGACGGAACGCAGATTCGCCTCTTTCTGCCGCTGGTGCCATCACCTGGCCGCAGGAAGGCCCGAGTGTGATACCCATTTCATCTTAATCAGGTACTAATGACTTGTTGTACAATAAGCTTTATTTATGGTATTCTCCGTCTATCCTGGTTAAGCGTAAAGAAAGTGAGCAAAAACTCCTCCCCCAAACTGGCACGAGAGAAACGCGACTGGAACAGCTTAACTGGGTCAGGGTATGTCCAAAACCCTCGCTTGCTTTCTGGTCTTACCCGTTAAGCCATCTGTTTTGTTGTGGGATTCCCATCCTGTGACAAACGGATGGCTTTTTCGTTAACGGCCGCTATCGTTCACAACCATTTTAAGAAGGACATCGACCACTTCGGCTACACCTTTTAACGCTCCCGCCCGGCATGAATGCAGCAGAGGTGGCAGTCACTCCTTGGAGCGGCTGCCACCTCTTTTTTGTGGTTACGACTGATTCAGGAAGCTAAAGGAATCCATCACCAGATCGTAGAGGGTTTGCATTTCGGCGTACACCTCAGGCATGCCCGGGTCGTCGGGGACGAAGGTGAGGGTGTAGAAGCGGTCGTTGTGCACCAGCACCACCTGCCGGTTGAGGTCCTGGCCGGGCAACTGGTCGAACTGGTTGGCCGGAACGCCGTCGAGCATGTAACCGAAGGAGAACATCACCTCAAAATCGGCGAATTCTTCCTGCCTGGCTGTGGTGACTTCTTCCAGGGTACGGCCGTTGGCCGGTTCCACGGTAATAAACAGTTTGGGTTCAGCCGTATTCATGATCGATTCGACGAAAACGGCCGTTTCCGTGCCGGTTTCGGTCGTCAGCGTGTCATCTACCGTGTATTTTTCCGGCAGCAGCAGGCAGAAACCATCTTCGGCGTTGGTGTAAAGCACCTGGCCTTCGCCTGCGGTGGGGCATTCGGGACCGGCTACCAGTTCGGCATCCGGTTCGACAGCGATGAAGCGGAATGATTCGGTGATTGTCTGGAACAGCGCTTCCGCCTGCTGGCCTACCTCGCCGTACTCCTCACCAATGCGGGCAATCATGATGTCGATCAGCCGGTCATTGTGCACGGCAAAGATGCGCCGGTTGATGTCTTGACCAGGCAGGATGTCCAGCACGGTGGCCTGCTCCCCGCCCAGGTCGATGGTCAGGAAAGACATGGCCGCCAGGTCGGCGTCGGACGGGTAGTCGGGGACGAGCTCCTGGATGGAACGGCCGTCCATTTTCACCACGCGAACCGTGGCCAATGGTGCTTCGGTGTTCAGCGGCGACTTCACATACAGCGTCAAATCGCCGGTTTCCGACTGGATGACATCGTAGTTGCCCGGGAAGAGGAAGCAGATGCCGTTGGCCGCGTCGATGAGCTGGTGTGTACCGGCCGTCGCTTCGGGGCAGTTGGCGGCGGTAAGGTCTTCAGCCGGGGCTTCCGCTTCTGTGGGTACGGCCGTTGGCTCGATGAGGGGTTCGCTGGTGGGGGCGTCGGCCGGTTCGGCCGTGGGTTCCGCCCCGCCAGCCGGGCTGCACGCAGCCAGGGCCATCAGGATGAAAAGCATAAACAGGGACAAAAATCGTTTGGTAGACATGGTTTTTTACCTCTTTCTTTTTTTTGGTGAAACGTGAAACGTGATGCGTGAGCAAATCAATCACTTTTCACGCTTCACGTTTCACGCCTCGTTACAACTTTACTGAAACTGGTAATCCCAGCCGAAGTTCACCGGATAGGCGCTGGTTCCGGCCTGTAGGGTTATTTCGTGGTACCAGGTGCCGTTGAACGGGAAGGTCCAGCCGCCGGGCAGCAGCGGGGCCACGTTCTCCGGCGCGGTGGCGTTGATATAGACGCAGTAGGTGCCGGGCGTCAGGCTGTTAAAGACGTACTTGCCGCTGGCGTCGGTGACGGCCGCAACCGGGACCGCGTTGTCGCTGGCGCAGCTGCCCAGCCGCAGCAGCACAGTCACGCCAGAGATGAACGTTTCGGTGGGCTGCAGCATGCCGTCGGCGATGTAGCCATTTGTGCCATTCAAGACGCAGTTGCCTTCGATCACGGTGCCATCGTGGTTGGTGGTGCAGAAGTCGCTCCACACAAAGCCGCTGATGGACATGTTGGGTACGGCCGCTTTCAAGTTGATGTCATTCAGCGTTTGCCCGGCGCTCACAGCAATGCTGGCTACGTCGTCCAGGCCGCCGTTGCCCGCCAGCCCCAGGCAGAAGCTGCCGTTGAAGCTGCCGCTGAGAGTGTAACGGCCGTCGCTGCCCGATGTGGTAATGGCGACCGCGTCGTTCTTCACGTGGCAGGCGGTGCCGGGCACCAACCAGATCTCGCGGCTGGCCATCAGCGGTTCACCGCTGTTGTAAACGCCGTTCTGATTCATGTCCTGGTAAACCAGCCCAGAGATGGTGGTGCTGCTCTGGCCACTCACCACGTTGATCTTCACCCACAGCGGCGCGCTGCTGCTGCCCACACCAAAGTAGCTGCCCTGCGGCGTTTGCAGTTTCCAGTCGCTCTGGTAGCTGCCTGGGGTTACCGGGGCCAGCATGGTCAGGCTCAGGTCAACCGTCTGGCCGGGGGCCACGGTGGCAGGCATTTGCAATGTTTCTACCACGGCGCCCAAAGTGGGGCCGCCCGCATGAACCAGTTGGTAACGGCCGTCCCAGGTGCAGGTGCCGTTGTTTTTGATGCGCCACGTTTTCACAAACGTCGTGCCCGCCACGACCTGGCTGTTGTCGGGAACCGTGACGTCGGCGATGAAGGTGGCCGCGTTGGTACAGGCGGTGTTGGTGGCCGTGGGCACCGGTTGACCGTTGGGCGAGTTGGTCGCCTTGGTATACTGCGCACCGGCCGTGACCCAACAGCTGCCGGTTGTGCCATCGGGGCAGACGACACGCCACCAGCCGCTGTCGCTGCTGACGCCGGTCACTTTGGCCGTCTGGCCGCCAGCTACCCAGCCAATGACGCTGTAGCCGGTGCCGGGTCCGCTGCGGATGTTGACGTCGGTCAGGGCCAGGACGTACTGCACCGAGGTGGTGGAGACGGGGATGGCCGTGGCCTGGACCGTGCTGGTGGGCAGGGGTGTGACGATGGCGGTGGGAACGGCCGTTGCCTCACCCGTTGTTGTCGCCGAAACGGTCACCGTGGGTTCGAGGGTTGTGGTCGCGGTGATGACTTCAATCGTCGGGACAATGGTTACAGTCCCCGCGTCGCTGATCTGGAAGTAGCGCAGGCCAAACACCAGCACCGCGCCCAGCGCGCTGAGGATGAAGGCGGTGAATGCGCCAAGAATAATAATTATGAGTGTACGAGACATTGTTTAATACTCCTTTTATCAAGTTGTGCAGACAATAACAGCTCGGCCGTTTGGCCAACGTTTGCTGTGCGTCTGCAACATGTGTAATGTCGTGGTTTGGCGCGCATTTGTTACATACCGTTGGCCTACGCAAGGCCTACGCTTGCCGGGCGGAGCCAGAAATTGAGGGTGTTGGCCTGTTTTTCGGCATGCCTTTACGATTGGTCAGCCTGGTTTTGACCACTGTGCTTTTACGTTGGGGTTTGTCGTGATTGAATTTGGCTGTTTGGGTGAAACGTGAAGCGTGAAACGTGATGTCTCTCTGGTCACGTTTTACGTTTCACGGCTTGTAACCCCCCTGAACTCCTGAAGACCCTTGAATTTTTGCAGTACCCGCTGGCCCTGGGCATCGGTGGGTTGGTGACGGGGGTAACGGCCGTATGGTCGATTGTCGTTTTCCTGGTCATGCTCCTGGTGCTCTTCATTGCTTCGCTGTTTGGCTGGGCCGGAGTGTAAGGTCCTGGCTTTTCAAACAGTTTTGCCGCCTTTTCCTCACTAAAGATTTCTTCACCTGGTACGTCTAATTTAATTAAGAAAACAAGGCTCTTTGGGAATTCACAGCCCGTGCGGCATGAACTGTGAACCGTGACCAGCGAGATTTCACGCAGCACGTTTCACGCTTCACGCCCGACCCAACGCAATTCCAAAGTCAAAATAAAGGTGACCATGACCGACGATCACGCCCTGGAACAGCTGATTACCCGCTGCCAGCAGGGTGACCTGGAGGCTTTTGCGGTGCTGTTCCGGCGCTTCCGGCAGTATGTCTACGACCTTGCCTGCGTCATTTTGCGCGATAATGCTGCCGCGCACGATGCTGTGCAAGACACCTTCCTGCGCGTCATGGAGAAAGTCGACACTTTTGCCGGGGAGGCGGCTTTTGAAACTTGGTTAACGGCCGTAACCGTCAACGTCTGCCGCAGCCACCTGCGCCGCCAAAAAGTGCGCCGCTTCCTTTCGCTAGATCAACTGCCCGCCGGGCAGCTTCTTCGCGCCGGGCTGTCTGCCGCAAGCCCGGCCCACCTGGTGGAAGAGCGCCTGCACCGCCAGTCGCTGTGGCAGATGGTCAACAGCCTGCCCGAACGCCTGCGGCTGCCGCTGATTCTGCGTTACCGCTACGCCATGTCCTGCGCCGACATCGCCGGGGTGTTGGGCGTCAAACTGGGTACCGTGTACCAGCAGCTGAACGAAGGCCGCCGCCAGCTGGCGCAGATGGCGGCCCAGCAAGAAACGGCCGTCCCGCTCTCGTTGGTTCCAGGAGAAAGTAGATGAACCTGCTCAACCGTTCTCCTGCTGCTAATCATGCCGTGGTGCGGGAGCGTTTTGACGCCTATCGCGATGGTGCGCTGCCTGCGGCGGAAACGGCCGCTTACGACGCTCACCTGCGCACCTGTGCCGCTTGCCGCCAGTGGGTGGCCCAACAGAACGGCCTCATCGCTGACCTGCGCGCCGCCATGCCGCCGCCACACCAGCTTAAACCAGCGGGAGCAGCCCAAATTCAGCAAGCCATGTACAAACAAATCAAGAGGTCTATTTTTATGCAAAACGTAAAGCTTTCCCTCAGAACCATTGCCGCCGTGGCGGTTGTGGTGGTTGTGGCTGGCCTGGCGCTGTGGTGGCAGTTTGGCCGCGGCGACCAGACCGCCAGTTCCCCAGAAACGGCCGAAACCGAAACCACCCCAGCTGTGGACCAACCTGTGACCGAAGCCAGTGCCGCCGTCACCCTGACCTTTGCCGCCCCGGCCACGCAGCGTACCCGCTATGAACTGGTCGCTGCCCTGTTTAACGGCCTTAACCCGGACGTGACAGTGCAGGTGGTGAGCCTTGCGCCGGGCAGCGATCCGGCGACGCAGGCGGATACGGCCGTACTGCACGGCGATCTTGCCCACATCCCCGCCAATCCATCCAGCTTCGTCGACCTCAGCGACCGGCTGCAAAGCGGCACCGACATCAACATACAGGATTATTTTGCCGGGGCCTTGCAGGGCTGCCAGGTGGGCAGTGTTGCCTATGGCCTGCCGCTCAGCTTTGCCCCCTCTTACATCTACTTTGACGAGACCGTTTTGGCCCAGGCGGGTGTAACCGTGCCCGCCGCTGAGTGGACCTGGCCCGACCTGGTACAAACCATCATCACCCTCAGCACAGGGGATGGAACGCGCTACGGCTTTGGTAACGTGGCTGGTTTGCTGCGGCTGCTCCAGCCGCTCATGGCGGCCAACCTGGACGCTAACGGCAGCCTCAACACCGCCGCCGTGGAGCCGTACCTCCAGGATGTAGCCAGCCTGGTGGCTGCTGGGCACGTCGCGGACGTTGATGCGGCCGAACTGGAGACGATGATTGTGGACGGCCGTATCGGTCTCTGGCTGGACAATCCCACCGCGCTCAGCCCACGTGTGGCGGAGATTGGCACGGCGTTAGGCCGCCTGCCCGTGCCCGCGCTGGGCGACCTTACCGCCACCAATCCGGCCGAAGCCACCTGCCTCACCATCAGCCGGGGCAGCAGCCAGCCAGAAGCCGCCTGGCGCTGGCTGACGTACCTGGCCTACAACCCGCCGGAACTGCCCGCGGGCAGCGTACCGGCCAACCGCCTGGTTTCGGCCGGATTTGATGATCGCAGCCTGCCAAGCGATCCGGTCAGCGTGCTGGCCATCAGCCGCGCCTGGTTTAGCAGCCAGCGCCACCAGGTCAACGCCCTGATCCCGGCGCTGCACCAGCACGTGGTGGCTGGCGTGCCCCTGGCCGACGCATTGGCCCAGGTCAGTTCAGGCGACGAAGCGGCCCCTACCGCTGAGACCGAAGCCACGGCACCGGTCATCGCGGCGCCACCGCCAGACGCAGGCCCGGTAAACATTCGTTTTTATGGCGATCAGTTTCGCCTGGCCGAAGCTGTGAATGCTTTCCACCAGGTCCAGTCTGATGTTCTCGTGAGCGTTTCTTTTAATGCCCGGTTGGGTCCTGGCAGCACAGTTACCCTGGAGGATATTACCGAGCAGTTTGACTGCCTTTCCTGGCCAGGTATTGGTCTGGGCCCCACCAACTTGGTGGACGCCGTGTGGGATCTGTCTGAGTTGGTTGCGCCAGAGACGCTGGCGGATTACCCGCCAGAGGCACTGACCATGCTCCAGGCGGACGGCACACTGCTGGGACTGCCGCTGGAGATTAACCCGGTAGTTGTACGCTATAATGAAAACCGCTTTAGCGAAAATGGCCTCCCCGTGCCCACGGCCGATTGGACCCTCAACGACCTGCTGACGACAGCGGCCCAGCTGGGCCAGACAGCCGATCCACAGCGCTATGGCTTTGTTTCAACCACCTTCGGGACGTTTTCTGGTCCGGAAATTGTGGAAATGGTGCTGTTGGAGCAGGGGATGTCACCCTGGGACCTGGCAGCGGGCACAATAAATCTGACCGATCCGGCGGTAACGGCCGTCGTCGGCCAGTACGTCACCTGGATGCAGCAAAACGCCCTCTACACCTCTGCGCCGGGTGAGGCGTTTGATGAACGGGAGGCGCTGGTGCAAAACGGCCGTGCTGCTCTGTGGGCCACGTTCAGCGACGATCGGCCGTTTTCTATCGGCATCCCGGAACCATATGCCGCGCTGCCGCTGCCGCAGCTCAACAGCCAGGTGCTGCAGCCTCCCTGGCAGACGGTGCTGTTCATCTCCAGCCAGGTTGAGGACCCCACACCCTGCTTGCAGTGGCTTGAGTTCCTCACTACACGCGCCGATGTGATGACGGCTGTGCCCGCCCGCCAATCTGTGGCCAACAGCCGTGCCTGGCAAAATGAGGTGGGTCCGGCCAATGCGACTGTGCTGCGCGAATCCCTGGCCCGCCACCTGGCCGCCTCTCGGCCAGACGCGGATTCAAGCGTGTTTGGCCAGAAGTACCCGCTTTACATCTGGCTGCAAGAAGCGGCCGTAGGGGCCGCCGCCGGGGGGGATCTAAACGCTCTCCTGGCCGAAGCCCAGGCCCACGGCGAGCAGTACCTGGCCTGCCTGGCGCAAAGCGGCGATGCAACAGCCGCGATTCCCACCTGCGCCGCCCAGGCCGACCCGGAGTTCGAAAACGAGTAGGGAGAAAACAAAAAGCGGGAACCAAACGGCTCCCGCTTTTTTGATCTCCGGGTAATGCTGCCTCAGCCTGCCTGGCCGCTTAGCTTTGGTTTTTGCCGCCGTTTTTCCAGCCAGCCAGACAACTTTTGCGCATAATTAACCGCAGCAATGACGAGTGCCAGCTGGCCCACCGATTTGCCCAGGCCAAGCAGTGCGATGCTGCTGGCGCCTCCTTCATCCCGGTCCGGGAAACCTTCCGGTGGGGTGAAGGTGGTGCCATCCGGCGGTTCGCCTGCGCTGAACGCCGACGGAGCGTCCCGGTCGCCTTCGCTCATGGTGCTGGAACCCAGCAGCCCGGCCTCATTGAGGGCATAGGTGCCGCCGCCAATTAAACTAATCAGCACGATAAGTCCAAATAAAACCAGCCAGAATTTCGGTTTGTTTGTTTTAGGTTGTGTTGACATGTGATTCCTCCTGCCTAAGCAGCTGAGCTTGCCTGGGGCGCTGCCTCGTTTTTGCGCCGGGGCAGCCAGCCGAAGAGATATTTCCGGGTGGCGCTGATCACCCATTTCCAATGAAGCGCAATATGCAAGCCGACAAGCCAGACGGACAGCTCCGCGCTGATGGTGTGCAGTAATCGCCAGGCCATGTCGTGGCTGCCCTGCAGCCCCAGCAGCGGCAGCACTTCTTCGGAAATCAGGATGCCGCTCAGGGTGACGATGGTGAAGTCGATGAGCAGCACCAGGTTCAGAACAAAGTTGACGCGAGACTGCCGGGCCAGCTTCGTAAAGAAGCGGCTGGTGGTGGCGTAGAGCCAGCGCCAGTGGAGCAGAATATGCAGCAAAAAGGCGCCGCCCAGGGAGATGCCCAGCCATTCGTGAAGGATCATGCCGGTGAAGTGCGGCTGCAGGGTGATGAGAAAGCCGATGGCAATGGCCAGATCGACAAACAGGTTTCGCGCCGTTTCGCTGAGTTTTTGACGGGTTGCTAGAGTTGTCATGGAAACTCCTACTGTGTTTTGTTGCTCTCACAGTTGTTTGTGTTGTTGGTTGATGAGCGGAACTATAGTCGGGGTGTGTTCAGGAGTTGTTAAGGAGCTGTTGGCAGGTGATGAAGTTTGGTTGGGTCCGTTTACCTGCGAGTTCCAGAGAAAAGATGCTACAATCTGTCACGCTGTAGTCACGGCATGGTGACACTCTCCCCTTTATTTCAATCATCTGTGAGCCAAGGAGAACTATTATGTTGATGGATGATCCCCTCGATTGGCAGGCGAGAATGGAATCGCTGCAAACGGCCGTTGCGGAAACGGCCGACTTGATGCTTCTCGTGTTTGATTCCCACTTGCTTGATATTGCGCGCGTTTTTGGGGCACAGGACGAAACAGACGCAGATGAGAATCCATTTGCGGTCGTTCTAAACATGTTGTCTGAAAAACCGGGAAAGTTCCTGAAGTCGGCAGCAGCAAAGCGCCCCAGCAACGTGCCGGCGGCATTTCGTAAATATAAACGGCGCGATTTTTACCAACTGGTTAAAGAAACGATTCAACTTAAGTATTGCGTGGATTTACTCCTTGCCCTCGCCACATTTACCAGCGATGGCTTTACCTTTTTTATGGAAGGGTACTACCTTAACAAGGATTTACCCGTTTCCAAAGATGTGCCCCCGCGCACCATCATGCGCACCCTGGTTGACCAGGTCTCTTTTGATCTCAGCGTGATCCAGCACGCCATTAACCAACGCCGTCGGCATGTGGACGGACGGCCTATGGTGCAAGGGCAAACGCTCGCGATGGCTGATCAGCTGGCCCAACTGGCCGTTGACCTGGCAATTTATGCCAACTATCTACCACAAAACACGCGGATGATTACCTATCTGGCCCGATCGCTGCGTTCGCGCCTGGTGCCTTATTCGCCGACGCTGCTCATCAGCATTCCGTATTCCGCGCTACATTCTGGTGCCCACCCTTCGCGTAACTTTTTGGCCGTCCCCCACGAGATTGGTCACCATCTTTACTGGAACGGGGTGCATCCCGAATCGAAAACGCCTATGCGGAATCACCTGCTGAAAAAGGCAGGCGAAGCAGGCATAAAGTCTGGTGATTGGCGTTTGAATTGGTTGGAAGAGATGTTCGCCGATGCCTATGCGCTGGTGCTGTTGGGCCCCGTTATTGTGCTAGATTTTCAGGATATGCTGGATGATGATATGTCTGGACATTTTCGGGAAGATACCGACAAACATCCGATACCGGAGATACGGCCGTTCATCCAAACCCAAATCCTCCGCCAACTGACAGACCAAAATGGGCAGACATTCTACACCCACGAATGTGACCAATTGGATAAAAATTGGAAAACCTGGATCAAAAAGCACCCTTTAAAAGCCAGCTACCCCCTCATTGGCCATCCCCAACCAATCCTTGGGCAGGCTGTTCTGGATGATCTGGCCCCGCTCATCACTGTTATTCTAGATTCGCTGGCGGACATCCTGCCCGATAAAAAAGAGTATGTGGGCATGGAAGGCTCAAACGACGTTAGCAAGCTTTACGACGAATTCCAGGGCTATGAAATGCCCGATGATGACCTTGAACTGGTAAATTTGTTCCTAGATGGCCAGGCAACCGACGAGCAGATTGAAACCATCTTTGCCAGCAGCGCAGAAATTTCCTTTAAAGAGCACGTGGCGGTCGAAACAAAGAAAAAGCCGGAAAAAATAAAAACGGCCGAATGGATGCAGCTCCTCCGCTCCCACGGCTGGTCCGACGAAGGCCCAATTGGTGATGATGGCGGCACCCGAACCGGTCTGGGCAATAACTAGCGATCTTTCATAACCTACTTTTCTGGATTGCACCCGGTTAGGTTTCGGGATTGATTTGCCGATAGGTTTCACCAATCAAGCGATTTTCTGGCACGTTTTGCAAAAAAGAGTCACGGCTTTCAAGATCAGGGATGTTGTTTGCCTGCACCTGTAATTTTTGATGGGCGTCGGCAATGAGCTGTGCTGCACGGGGATCCTTGTAGTAATCTAACAGCGTATAACAAAGCCAATAAAAGCCGAAGGGGTCGCCCAGCCCGTCCATGGTTTGTGCAGAAAGTTCAGCCATCACTAACTCCAGGCCAGCTTGCGCTTTATCATGAGTTCCGTTGAGATGGGCAATGTAAGCCAGCCCAAGTTGAGGTGGCAGCAAGTGGTGGGTTGCCTGGTTTAGCTCAAAGCGCAGCCTGAGTGCCGCCTGCATATTTTCTTTAGCCAGGGTAAGCTTGTTGAGAGCAATTAGAGTTTCTGCATAAACGTAGAGCGTCGCAGCCTGCGCGAAGCGCAGACCTAACTCTTTTTCCAGGTGTAAACATTGTTCGTAGAAACTTCTGGCGGTAGCAAACTGCTGCTGTTTGGCAAAAACTTCGCCTAAATTATTCAAAATAATCGCTTCACCCTGCCTTTCTCCGGTTTCACGTCGGATCGTAAGGGAGCGTTGGTAAAAGTGTTGAGCCTGTTCGTAATTGCCGAGCATATGGGCGATGGTTCCCAGATTGTTTAGCACTACGCCAATGCCCCGCCGATGCCCAATCTCTTCATAGATGGAGAGGGATAAGCTTAGCTGCATCTGCGCCAGGCCGTAATCATGTTGATGACCCGCCAGCAGGCCCAGGCTGTTTCTGGTAAATGCCTCCTTGTGACGGTTGTTCAACGACTGGGCCATATGCAGCACCTGTTGTTTTAGCTGGCTGCTCGTAACGTAGTCACCTTGTTTTAGGGCAATTGCCCCCAGGTCGAACAAGGCATCTGCTTCCATCTCTCGCTCACCGATTTTGCGGTAGATTTCCAGCGCCTGGTTGATTTGGTCTTTGGCTTCAGTTGAACTTCCTTGCCAATGCAGAGCTGTTCCCCAAAACGCCAGGCTGTCGGCGATAAACTTCTCGTGGTTGATGGTTTTGGCCAGCTGCAAACTCTTTTGGGCGGCAGTAATTTCGGCCGGGTAGTCGCCGATTTCTTCCGCAAATCGCGCTTGCAAAAGTAGAACTTCGACCTGCTTTTCTTTGTCCTTGGTGTGGTTAGTCAGTTCGATGAGCGTTTTGAGCAGCGTTTCTTGTTTGGTGCGTTTGCCCTGCCAATGGTAGATTTTTTCCTGGGCCAGCAGCAGCTCGTAGCGGGTTTGGTTATCTTCTGGCGGGGTGAGGGTGAGGGCACGGCCGTAATAATCCAGCGCCTCGTTGTTTTGGTATGCTTCGCGGGCGGCGTCCCCAGCCTGGTGCAGGTAACGGCGCGCTTTGCCGGTGAGGTTGGCCTGCTCGGCGTGGTAAGCCAGCTCGCCAAAATGCGGCGCCAGGTCGCTGGCATAGAGGGTTTCCAGGGCTTCGACGGCGAGTTTGTGCAGCGCCTGCCGCCGGGCACGCAGCTGCATTTTGTAGGCGGCGTCACGCACCAGGGCGTGGCGGAACAGGTAGCGCAGTTCACTCAGCGCCGCCCAAATGGCGGCCTGCTCCGCCTCATTCAGGATGCTGTCAAGCTGCTCTTCGTCGCGCAGCATCAGCGCCAGCAGCCGTACTTCAAACTCGCGCCCCAAAACGGCCGCATGCTGCACGCCATTTTTTACCCTGGCCGTCAACCGGTCCAGTCGAGCCACCAGCAGGGCGTGTACATCACGCGGCAGGACGGTTTGCTGTACGGCCGTTACCGACCAACCTTCTTCCGATTCCACCAATAACGCCTGCTCTTGCAGGTAGCGCACAATCTGTTCTGTAAAAAATGGATTGCCCTCACCGCGCTCGGTGAGCAGCTTGAGCAGGCGGGGTGAAATGGGGCCGTCGAGTAGATCCGCGGCCAACTGGTTGAGAGACGTGGCGCTGAGCTGCCCCAGGGTGATGCTTTGCCAGGGCAGGGTGCCAGCCTTGCCTTCGGGCTGCTGCTCCGGGCGGCTGGTGGCGATGATGGCCAGGGGGTAGTGGGTGTTGGGAACGGCCGTTACCGACAGCCACAGCTGCTGCAAAAATTGGCGCGAATCATCGTCCAGCCAGTGCACGTCCTCGATGACCAGCAGCACTGGTTGGCGCAAACTCTCTGCCTGGAGCAGGGTGGTGAGGGCAGTGAGTGTGTTTTCAAACCGGCCCTGCGGCTCCAGCTGCTCGTACAGCGAATCGGTCCAGTGCAAATCGACCAATGCGCCCAAAAAGGTACGCGTCCGGTTCAATTCGCGGGCTAATTCTGGCGCTTGGGTGGCTGACAGCAGCTGTTCTAGCCTGTTTGTAAAGGCTGCCTTGTTGTCTATTTCGCTTTGCTGGGCCGATTGCCCAAAATAGCGAGCCAGCCAGTAGCGCAGTGGATTGAGCGACTGGCGCAAAATCTGGTCTGTCTGGCAGAGAAACACCTGGTGCGGGCCAAAATTGGCGGATAGATTGTCTAGGAAGGCGTGAACCAGGCGGCTTTTGCCAATGCCTGCTTCGCCTTCCAGGCGCATGGCACCGGCCAGACGGCCGTTGGCCAACGGCCGTATAAACTCTGCCAGCTGGGCTAATTCCGTTTCTCGCCCCAGCATCTGACCGCTGAAAATGGGAGCGGCCGTTTCCTGGCGACCCACCAGCCGGTAAACGGGCTGCTCCCCGGCAAACCCCTTGAAGGGCCGGTTGCCGACAAACTCCAGGGCAAACTGCTGGCGCACGCGATGGAAAATCGGAGCATCGACCCAGATTTCGCCCGGCGGGGCACTGGTCATGAAGCGGGCCGCCAGGTTGACGCCGCTGCCGTAGCAGGTGAACTCCTGGTGCAAGGTTGACCCGATGAAACCTGCGTGGGCCACGCGGTAGGTGAGGCCCGCCCGGATAGTCGTCTGGCTTTGCTGCCGCAGCGCCAGGACAAAGCTTAACGCCCGCTCGATGTCCGTTTCATGGGCGATGGGTGCGCCCCAAAACAGCAGCAGGGTGCAGCCTTTGTCGCCAAAATCCAGGCGGCTGGTCACACTGCCGAACTGCGCTTGCAGGGCAAACACGGTCTGCATAAATGGTGCCAGCTCTGCTTCATCTTGCAGGTGCGGCAGACTGATGAAGACGTTGACAATTTGCCGGAATTCCCCCTGCAGCGGTTGGGTGATGAGTGTCTTGGGGAAAAAACGGCCGAGCAGCGGCAGATTGGATTGGGGCAGCGTAAACGGCTGGGGTGCGGTGTGGCGGGCGGGACGGCCGTTCAGCACCCAAAATTCGTGGCGCGGCAGGCTGTTCACCCAACTGCCCAACGTTTGCGCCAGGCTGGTCGTGAGCAGAATTTCACCGGGTTGGGCCTGTTTTTCGGCCAGGGCACATTGTTCAACGGCCGTTCCCCGGAAGTAAAAGGCCGCTCGCTCCTGAGAACTGTCGCTGAGGATGGCCCAGCTGGCATCCCCCAGCGCCAGACCGATTTTGGCCGTCATCTGGAAATCACCATAAGGCGTGTAGCTGGTGGGGTTGTCGGTGAGGTGCTGCTGGGCCTGCCAGGCGGCGGTCACGGCCTGCTGCGCGATTGTGGGTTGGGCCGCGGCCGTGAGGATGGGAAAGAAGGCGGTGAAGGCATCCCCGGCAAAGTTGCCCACAAAGCCGCCTTGCTCAAACACAAACTGCACAAGCGGCTCAAAAATGCCCAACATCACGGAGGCCATCACCTCGGCGCCATGCTGGCCGTGCTGCATCTGCGTTTCCATCAGCTGGGTAAAGCCAGAGATGTCGATGAACAGGCTAACGGCCGCAAACGAACCACGGTGGTTTTCTTGGGCCAACTGCTCCAGGATGAATTGGGGAACCAGGTTGTGCATGATTGTGTCCGGGCTGCTGCTTCTGGACAAGTTTACCAAATCACACCTGTTAGGCGAGTTTGCCAGTTTGTGAGTGGGCACGACGGACTTGCCACTCGTCACCTGCCACTGGCACAGGGCAGGGCGGCCGTCTCTTGTTATAATCCGCCCTTATGACAAAAACGACGCAACCCCGTTCCTCCCTACGCAAAGCCTGGCTTAGTGCCACCCGCCCGCGCACCCTGCCGCTGGCGCTCTCCTGCATTGCTCTGGGCACCTTCCTGGCTACCGCCGCTGATGCCTACAGCTGGCCGATTACGACGTTGTGTTTGTTAACGGCCGTTTTCCTGCAAATCCTCTCCAACCTGGCCAACGACTATGGCGATTCCATCCACGGGGCCGACCACGTGCGCCGCGAAGGGCCGCCGCGCGCCGTCCAGTCCGGCCAGATCAGCGCGCAGACGATGAAACAGGCCATGATTGCTTTTGCCACGCTGTCGGCCGTGAGTGGGCTGGCGCTCATTTGGCTGGCTTTTGGGGCCGAGGGGCTGGTGGGGCTGCTGGTCTTTGTGGTGCTGGGCGGCGCGGCCATCTGGGCGGCGGTGAACTACACCGCAGGCCGCAAGCCGTATGGCTACGCCGGGTGGGGCGACCTGTTTGTGCTCATCTTTTTTGGGTGGGTGGGGGTGCTGGGACCGTACTTTTTGATGGCCCAGCGGCTGGACTGGCTGCTGCTGCTGCCCGCCACCAGCTGCGGCCTGCTGGCCGTGGCCGTGCTCAATGTCAACAACATTCGCGATATTGAGTCGGACCGGCAGGCGGGCAAGCTGTCTGTTCCGGTGCGGTTGGGGCCGGAACGGGCGCGGCTGTACCACTGGGCTTTGCTGGGAACGGCCGTTTTCCTGGCCACCCTCTACGTCTTGCTCACCTTCACCAGCTACTGGGCCTTTTTGTACCTGCTGGCAGTGCCGCTGCTGGTACGTAACGGAACGGCCGTGCAAAACACCTTTTCCCCGCTCAAGCTCAATCCCCTGCTCAAGCAGATGGTGCTCTCGGCGCTGGCGTTTAATTTGCTGCTGGGGCTGGGGTTGATTCTGTAGGCGGTGAACGGTGGTCGGTGGTCGGTAATCGGTGAACGGATTACGGATAACCGATTACGGATTACCGAATACGGATTACGGATTACCGAACACGGGCCATAAAGTGACTATCCGCCAGACGGCCGTCGCCAAAGGCGTGCCAGCGTTTGGTGCCCTCGATGACAAAACCAAACTTCTCGTAGAGGCGTACGCCTGCCGGATTGTCCACGTTCACTTCCAGCTCCAGGCGCACCACATTCAGCCAGTTGTCGGCCAGGTCGGTGATAGCAGCCATGAGTCGGCTGCCGATGCCCTGGCCCCAGTAGGCCGGATGCACCATCATGCCCATGCCAGCCACGTGGCTCTGGCGCGGCTTGTGGGTCTGGTGCAGTGTGATGATGCCCACCGCCTTGCCGTGCACCTCGGCCACAAAGCGATGAACGCCGGGTACAGGATCTGCGAAACGCTTTTGGGTCTGGCTGCTCTCCTGGCTGGGCATTTGCAGGGTGGTGCGGTCAACCAGCGGATGGCTGAAGCAGGCGTGCAGATCGGCTATGTCCCCCTTGCGCGGTGGGCGAATCTGTACGTCTTCGGCGGTGAAGTCGGCCCGGGGTGGTGGGCTGGCGGGTTTGGCCGGTTCTTCTGGGCCGGGGAAACGGCCGTGTAACCGGGCCATCACAAAATCATCCAGGAAACGGCCGCTGCCAAAGGCCACCTTTTGCCGCACTCCCTCCTGTTCAAAGCCGAATTTTTCATAGAGGTGAATCGCAGCCTGGTTGTGGGTAAACACTTCCAGCTCCACCCGGCTCAGGTTGAGCCAGTTGTCGGCCAGGTTCAGCGCGGCGGCCAAAAGCTGGCTGCCTACGCCCTGGCCCCAGGCGTCGGGATGCACCATCATGCCCAGGCGGCCAGCGTGTTTGAGCCGGGGATTCTGGTAGGCGGTGACATAGATTGCACCAATGACCCGGCCGTGCCAGTCGGCTACCAGGCGGTGACGGCCGTTCTGTTCGCTGGTGGCCCACTTTTCGGTTTCGGCCAGCTCCATGCTGGGCACTTGCAGCAGCTGGCTGGCGACGCGCGGGTCAGAGACCATGGTGTACTGGTCGTGGGTGTCATCGGGGTGAAACGGCCGTATTATGACCTCGGCCGGATGAATCGTGAACGTTGTCATGCCATTTCTCCAAACTGCATTAGGTTCTTTCCCCCCAATTTTTACCTCAAACTGGAGTAAGTGTGGGCACGGAAAAAAAAGAAAGCGGATTTTTAAGCCTGGAATCATACGCTTAAGCCAAATGATTGCCAATACCGGTTGTTCCGCACGGTCCGTACGACAGAGTTCCCAATTAAAAATTGGAATATGGTAAAATAACTGCCGCAAGGTTGCACGTAGGACGATTCCCAGGTACAACCAGAAGTGTTGAGAGAACCCCATGTCTATGGCTAATACAGATGCTGCTCCCACTGAGCCAGCTGCATCACCCCAAAATCCTCCGACACAGACGTCCCCACAGTTAGCAACGAATGAGGATGCCGTACCCTCCATTGCCCCGGCGCTGAATGCCGTGGCCCAGATGAGCCTGGCGCCGGTGACGCTGGGGTATGCGCTGTTCCACTTTTTCCTGGCAGTGACATACATGGTCTTTTTGCCGCCGGTCATATTGACGACGATTGTGCCGCTGGTGGTGGGAACGGCCGTTATCCTGCTGGCGCTGTACGGGTTGGTGCGTTACCGGCCGGTTCCCCCCGAGTGGGCGCAGCCGGTGGGTGTAGGTGTAGTGGCGCTGTCCATCACCAATGTATTTATTTATCTTTACCGGGCGCAGGAACCGCTGCCCACCAGCATCATCATCTTTTTGCTGGTTGGCGCCAGCGTCTTTTTGCTCTCCGCACGCTGGATGGGGCTGGTGTTGGGCGGCACGCTTTTGGGCTGGCTGCTCATTGTGTACGACTGGCCGGTAAGCTCCGGGCTGATTTACAACGGCATCCTGCTCATCCTCAGCGCGGGCATTTCCCTGGTGGTGTTTTTTGTGCGACGCCAATCGGTGACTCGCTACGAACTGCTGCGCTGGGAAGATGGCCAGCGGCGGGCTCAGCTGCAGCGCCGGGCCATGCAAATGGAGACCAGCATGTCGCTGGGGCAGCACATCACCGCCATCCTGGATTTGGATTCGCTGCTGCAAACCGTGGCGGAGCTGATCAAAGCGCAGTACAAGCTGTATTACGTCGGCATTTACCTGCTGGATCAGCGTTCGGAAGGGTACCTGGTGCGGCAGGTGGGTGTAGGCGGCAGCCACAGCGGGCAAAAGCGCTCGTCCATGCGCATCCGGGTGGGGCGCGAGGGATTGGTAGGTTGGGTGGCCGGGAACGGCCGTCACCTGCTCGTCAACGATGTGCTGCAAGACAGCCGCTACATCCCCCATGATTTAGTTTCGCAAACCCGTTCCGAACTGGATTTGCCCCTACGCGCCGGTCGCCGCCTCATTGGCGTACTCAGTCTGCAAAGCAGCCAGACGGCCGCTTTCGACAAAGAAGACATTCCCTTCCTGCAATCCCTGGCCGATCAGGCCGCCATTGCCATCGACAACGCCTCACTGTACCAGAACGAGCGGACCGCCCGCCGCCTGGCCGAAACGCTGCACAAGATGGGCCGTGCGCTCACCGGTACGCTGGAGTGGAACGAGGTTTTGGAATTGATCTTGGACCAGCTGGCCGAGCTGGTTTCTTATGATCGTGGCTCGGTGTTGGTGCGCCGGGGTGATTTGCTGGAGCTGATGGCCGCCCGCGGCTTCCCAGAAGCCACGCAGTCGGAGATTCGTATTTCGTTGGAAAATGAGAGCATTTTCCGCGAGATTTATGAGACGAAACGGCCGTTGTTCATCCCCGATGTAGTGCAGTGGCCCGATTGGCGGCAGTTTGAAACGCTGCCGCTGGCCCGTGCCTGGTTGGGCGTGCCCTTGATTCACGGTGAGGAAGTGATCGGTATGCTCTCACTCACCCGTGAAACCACCACGCCCTTCACCGAAGAGTCGATCAACATGGCCACGACGTTTGCCGCGCAAGCGGCCGTTGCCCTGGAAAACGCCCGCCGCTTCGACAAATCGACCCGCTTTTCGCAGCAGCTGGAATATGAAGTGGCCCAGCGCACCCAGGCCATCCACGAGGCGTATGCCCGGCTGGAGCAGCTGGACCGGGCCAAGTCTGACTTCATCAGCATCGCCTCACACGAGCTGCGCACGCCGCTCACCATTTTGCGCGGCTACAGCCAGATGCTCTTCCAGCAAAATAGTGTAAAGCAGGATGAGCAAATGGAAAAGCTGGTCGCAGGTATTCAGTCTGGGGCCATGCGGCTGGAAGAAGTGGTCAGCAGTATGCTGGAAGTGGCCAAGATTGATAATCGTGTGTTGAACCTGTATCACAAGCAAATTTCCCTGGACACGTTGTTTAGCCATCTGGCTGAAACCTTCGCCGACGCTCTTGCTGAGCGGCAGCTGACGCTTACCATAGCCAACATCGAGAATTTGCCCGCCATTGAAGCGGATCCAGACGCGCTGGAAAAGGTGTTTTATCATCTGCTGGTGAATGCCATCAAGTATACCCCCGATGGCGGCGCGATTCGTGTGTCTGGCGTGGTGCATTTTAGCAACGGCCAGCGTAATGCGGCCGACAAGGTAGAAATCCTGGTACGCGACAGCGGCATCGGTATCGATCCAGAAGTGCACGAACTGATCTTCTCCAAGTTTTACCAGACGGGGGAGGTGGCGCTGCACTCCTCAGCCAAGACGCAGTTTAAGGGGGGCGGTCCGGGCTTAGGCCTGGCCATCACCCGCGGCATTGTGGAAGCGCACGGCGGCAAAATCTGGCTGGAAAGTCCCGGCCATGATGAACAAAACTGCCCCGGCACCACGTTCCACGTGCTCCTGCCGCTGACGCGCGGGGAGAAGGTGGAGATGGTGATGGGGCAGGAGAAGGTGAAAAGTGAAAAGTGAAAAGTTAGCCATTTACAGTTCACAATTCACCATTCACCGTTAATTATTCCCCTCCGGTACCAATTCAATTTCAAAGAGAGTGGGCCATAGTTTGCCGGTGACAAAGATACGGCCGTTCGCCCCATCATAGGCAATCCCGTTCAACACATCTACGGGCTGCGTCAGCGCGGCCGGGTCCAACAGCCCGGTGAGATCGATGCTGCCGACCACCTGGCCGGTAGCCGGATCGATGCGCACGATGCGGTTGGTCTGCCAGACGTTGGCCCACACTTCCCCTTCGATAAATTCCAGCTCGTTGAGCCAGGCCACCGGGCCATTTTGGTCCTGCACGGTAATGTGGCCTACCTCGGCAAACGTCTCCGGGTCGCGGAAGGTGAGGGTGCTTGTGCCGTCGCTCATGATGAGGCAGCGGCCGTCATGGGTGATGCCCCAGCCCTCGGTGTCATATTCCCAGGTGTCCAGCAGTTCAAAGCTTTCCCGGTCGTAGACAAACGCCACCTGGCTTTGCCACGTCAGCTGGATGAGCCGGTCTTGCCACAGCACCAGCCCTTCGGCGAAGTAGTCGCTGCCCACGTCCAAAAACTGCGTTACCTCACCAATGTTTAAATCGACCTCACGTAAGGAGGACGGGGTGCGCTTGATGCCCGTGCTTTCATACAACACGCCGTCGGCGAAAAGCAGTCCCTGGGTAAAGGCATCGGGGTCGTGCGGGTAGGTGTGGATGACCCGGTAGCCGTAGGTGGGCACGCTGGCGGGCGGCGCGCTGGCGGGCGATGTGAACGGATCGCAGGTGGGGACTGGCGTGTCGGTGGGGATGGCGGTTGGTGTGGCGGTGGGAACGGCCGTAGCCACCGCTATTTCCTTTGCCGCCGGTGCAGTTGATGTTGCATTAGATCCACAGGCAGTGAGCAGGAGAAGGAGGGATACGGCCGTAATCCAAAACAACCAGTTGAGCGGTTGGTGCCGCTGGTCACGATCCATCATCAGGCAAACTCCGGTACAGCGTGTAAATCGGCAAACCAAAAAGCGGTGTCGAAGGTGTTGTTGGCTGCCCCCAGCACGCGCCGCTCCACGCCACCAGGCGTTACGGCAATTGGATGAGCAAACAGCGGACCATCGTAGACAAACGAATGGTATTCGCCATTTTCACCGCAGGGATCGACGCTGGCGGGCAGGCTGGCAAAAAAGGCGGCATCCATCTCTCGCCCCACAAAACTTTGATCCAGGTGCTTTTCGTTGACGCAGACGGTGATGGCGCGAAAACCCTGGGCCACAAACTGCTGGGCCAGTTCGGCCGTGTTTTGCTGCCAGAGCGGAAAGACGCCAGTCAGGTTCAGTTCGGCCAGGCGCTGCTGGCGGTAGGTTTTGAGATCTGCCAGGAATAGGTCGCCAAAGATGGCGTGGGTGACGCCATCGGCTGCCAGCGGCGCCAGGTGGTGGCGCATGAGGCTGTCGTACGCTGTCATGCTGGCCTGCGTCGGGATACGTACTTTGACAAGCGGTAAACCGATGGCCGCCGCTTGCTGGTCGAGCAGTTCCTCACGGACGTGGTGCATGGTGATACGGCCGTCTCCCTCCGTCACCGTGGTCAGCAGCCCCACCACATTGTATTTGTCGGCTTGCAAAACTGCGTGCAGCGCCAGGGCTGAATCCTTGCCGCCGCTCCAGTTCATAATCGCTTTGGGTTTGTTCATGAAGACTCCATTAAGATGATCACGTTGCCTTTTTTGCGGCCGGTGTCCACATACCGGTGGGCCGCCGTAATTTGGTCCAGCGGATATCGTTTGTCGATGACCGCCTGGATCTGGCCCGCCTCCATCAGCTCGATGAGGCAGCGTAGATCCGCCGGGTTCGGTGGCGGACCCCCGCCAACCGTTCTCTTGCGGCTGGTCCTGGCCGTCCACCACATGCGCAAACTGATTCCCGGCGAAGCCACTGCTTGCAGATAAGCCCCATCTTCTTTGAGGGCGTGCAGGGCAGACGAATAGGGAATTTTGCCCACCGTGTCAAATATGACGTCATACTTCACGGTCTCTTGCGTGAAATCCTCTTTCGTGTAATCAATCACCCGATCAGCGCCCAGGGATTTTACCAGTTCCAGGTTGGCGGCGCTGCAAACGCCGGTAACCGTGGCGCCGAAGTGCCGGGCCAGCTGCACGGCAAACGTGCCCACGCTGCCCGATGCCCCGTAGATCAGCACGTTAGCCCCTTTCTGAACGTTGGCCTCTCGGAGAAAGTACAGGGCCGTGCGCGCGCCGACGGGTAGAGTGACCGCTTCTTCACAGGTTAGATTAGTAAAGGCAGCCATTACACCGTCTTCTGGCAGACAAATGTATTCTGCATAGCCTTTCATACCATGTTCAAGCGTGGAGGCCAAAACCAAGTCCCCTTTTTTGAACCGGGTTACGTTCTTGCCTACCGCTTCAATTTCTCCGGCCATTTCCATGCCCAAAATGCTGATTTTGGGCTTCCAGAATCCGAGGGCAATGCGGGCAGGCAGCCAGTAAGAGGGCGGCACGTTGAAACTGCGCATTCGGGTGTCGCCTGCGGTGACGGTGGTTGTTGCTACTTTTACCAGCACATCGTTGTCCCGTAAGACCGGTTTGGCGACCTCTTTGAGATGAAGCACGTCCGGGGCGCCGTATTTTTCATAAACGACTGCTTTCATGCGATTTACTCCTGAGTTTGTCTTATTCACTTTAGTTGACCTGTTTGGCGAGATGGTTTGGGATAGAACGGGGGTGGGAGGACGGCCGTTTCCAGATCACCCACTCGGCCACCACCCAGTTAATCACCCAGCCAGCGCCCATCATCGCGGCGCGAGACAGCTCATCGGGTGCGCCGCCGTTGCCCAACAAAAACCAGGGAATGTGGGTCAACACCTGTGTACCCGCACCCAGGCCAATGGCGTAGGCGCGAATCATCCACGCGCCGTGTTGGGCAAAATCGCGCCGCCGGGCGGCCAAAGCGCCGCGGATGATAAACGCCAGCATCGCCGCGCCAAAAAAGAGCCGCAGCCAGTAAAGCAGCACGCCGTCCCCGGCTGGCCAGGGATAAAACCGGGCCATCCACAAGCCAGACGCTGCTGCTGCCAGGCCTGCGGGCACCAAAATCCACCGGCCCAGCCAGCGGTGCCAGCGGGGCCGCCAACGGCGCAAACTAGCCGTGAACTGGAAGGCCCCCAGCAGCGCGTACAGCGTGGCGCTGATGATGTGCACCACCACCGGCAGCGGTGTGGCAAAAAACCGGGCATTCTCCGCGTTGATTTCTGCGCCGCTGGCCAGTTGGGTGAGGCGAGCGGCGCCAGCGATCACCGGTACCAAACTGAGCAAGATCAGGCCACCCGGCACCAACCTGGCCTGCCAACTGATTTTTTTCCTGCTTATATTCATTATCTGTCTCCTTATTATGTGGGCACCAGGCAGCGTTGTAGAGAAGCCAGCGTGTCAGGCTGCGGCTGGGCAGCTTCGCTTTTGGGCGCTTTTTTGGCGATGATGGCGGGGTGAAACGGCCGTTTGTCGCCCGTCAACAAACGCTATCTGATGGGTGAAACGATGAGGTGCTTGTGACTACTTTTTCTTGTTTAACACGGGATCCGCGTCCGGATCGTAGGTAAAAACCTCTTCCAGGGGCGAATCAAACACGGCGGCGATACGAAAAGCCAGTTCAAGTGACGGCGAATATTTTTCATTTTCGATGGCCAATATCGTTTGCCGGGTCACGCCGACCCGGTCAGCCAGCTCTTTTTGCGTCATTTCATCATGAAAAAAACGCAGCTTGCGAATGTTGTTGCTAATCGGACTCTCTGCCATGTTAGAACCCCCTCCGATACAGCATCAATCGGGAAATATCGCCTACCACCTGGGCCAAAATGCCAAAGAAGATAAGCAGGGCGAACATCACCAGTGGCGGCTGGCCAAAGGCAAAGGTGAGCATGGCCAAAAAAACGCCGAGGGAAGAGATCGTGTACGTTACTTTTGTGCCGCGCAGATCAATGAGCCTGTCTCGCTCGTCAGCCAGGTCTTCAATTTCTGGCTCTTTTTCGCCCGTTTTAATTGCCTGGATGATGGCGGAAACGATGTGAGTAAGCACCGTTGCCGCCACAGTGACGATAATCGCCGCAACAATAATGATGACCCACAGGCGGAAGACGTTGGTCCTGGTAAAGGTCTCCGTGGCGGCCATTTGCAGGACTCTGAGCAGGTAATAGCCCATGATGAGCGTGAAGTTAACCAGGGAAACCGTGATGTTTTTTTCTTGAAAAGACATATTGCCCTCTTTTGCAGAAAATGATTTTTAGGCCGTGATCCATCCCACAGCATGTCTGTTTGATTTTACTGGAAGTAAATCAAGATATACAAATAGTAATGTATTTTTTACTAGATGTCAACTGTTTTTTACTTACCAAATCAAAACTCATGTGTTTATTTGACGGCATTCATTGTCCTGTTTAGAATGGAACGAATGTTCGATACTGGCTCAAAGCAGTTCTGAAACCCAAAGGAGATGGTTTGGATGGCTGAAAATAAGACTCGCCCAACAGACGATAGTGTGACCGACTTTTTGAGCAATGTTGATCATCAAACGCGCCGGGAGGACAGTTTTAAACTGCTGGAGATGATGGCGGAGATAACCGGCGAAGATGCGGTGTTGTGGGGCAGCATTGTCGGCTTCGGCAGCTATCATTACAAGTATGAAAGCGGCCGTGAGGGTGATATGCCCTTGATTGGCTTTTCGCCGCGTAAGCAGAGCATGACGCTTTACATCATGCCCGGCTTTGATGAGTACGACGATATACTGTCGGAACTGGGTAAACACAAGATTGGCAAAGCCTGTCTGTATGTCAACAGGCTGGCCGATGTAGATGAAAAAGTGCTGCGCCGTTTGATCACGCGATCCTATGAGCATATGAAGGAAACAAATCAGTAGGCGCCGTGGTCTTGCCGATTAGGGCTGTCTCCCAACCCCACTTCAAAGTCATAAGGGCGGTGACCAGATACGTTGATTGTCCTCGGCCTGCACGGCGCGCTCGGCTTCACGCAGCAGCTGTTTGAAGCTGCGGCGTCGCCGCAGGCTGGCGTTTGGCGGCAGGTAGGTGGAGGGTACGGCCGTAGGCTGCGGATTGAACGACACGTTGAAGCAGGGTGCCCCTTGCTGAATCAACAGCTGCTCGGCGGTATTGAGATCATGGGCCACGCTGCGAAACCGCGCTGCCTGTGAACTGAGCAGCTCGATAGTGAAGTTCATCGACCTGGGCCAGTTGGCCCAGACAAACCGCCCCATAATCGAATTCCCCTTGAAGCCGCCGAAGAGGTGCTCCCACACGCGGGCAAAAGCCAGGTGCGACTGGCCCACGTAAAAATACACGCTGTCATCGCGAAAGAGGTACAGGTCCAGCCCCCGCCAGGCCTCAGGGCAGTGTTCGATGAGGAGAAATCGTTTGAGTGGAAGCGCAACCGCTGGTTCATTCATCGGACGCAAACCTTTGTGCTCTTCTGTGAAAATAGGCCGCGAATGAACGCGGATTAAATCTGTGTTATCTGCGAAATCGGTGGATGCTTCACTTGAGGTGATGCCCGCACGACTCCCGAATAATAAGCTCGGTGGGCAGCACGATGGAAGCCGACTGCTGGCCCTTAAACTGCTTTTGCATCATCAAAACCTGCATGGCATAAGCGGCCATGCGCCGTTTGGGCACATCCACCGTGGTTAAACTGGGCCGGACCATCTCCGCCAGGCCGATATTATCAATCGAGACGATAGCGATTTCCTGCGGTACCTTCACGCCGTGATCGTGCATGGCGGCAATGGCGCTGATGGCGCTCTCATCGTTGGCGGCGAATACGGCCGTTGGCCGCCGCTCCATCTGCAAAATCTCAACCATCGCCTCATAAGCTGAGGAAAGGACATGGGAGGGGTCTGGTGTAAAGATCAGGCTTTCGTCGTAGGGCAGGCTGTGGTCGGCCAGCGTCTGGCGATACCCGGTCAGGCGGGCGTCCTGGATGGCCAGGAACGCAATGCGTTTGTGCCCCAGCTTGATGAGATGCTCCACCGCCTGCCGCGCCGCCGCCGCCCGGTCAAAAATGACCGTAGGCCAATCTTTCAGCGGCTCTTCCAGGCAAACCACGTTGTCAATGCGCTCGGCGATCTGGTCCAGGATTTTCTGGTGTTCTGGATTTTGGGCAATCATCGCCGGGAGGATCAGGATTAGCGATGAAATTTCATCCCGGTGAATATTTTTATTAAAAAAGACCGGGTCGGTTAAGGCGTCGAAGAAGCTGAAGAAGCGCACTTCCTGGCCAAGCCGGTGCACTTCGTCGAACAAACCGGCGATGATCGTGTTGTAATACGGCCGATCCAGCACATTGTAGCTGTGCCCCCCGGCAATGATCCCCAACGATTCTTTGGCCGTTGATTCCCCCAGCTTGAGGCGCTGGGCATGTTTGTTGGGCCGGTAGCCCAATTCGTCGATGGCTGCCAGCACTCGTTCGCGCGTTTCCGGGGAGACCTCACGCGGGCCGTTGTTGATCACGTAAGAAACCACGCCGCGGGAAACACCGGCGCGTTCCGCCACATCTTTCTGGGTAACAATTCTGTCTTCTGACATCCCTTCACTCTTTGACACTTCAATAAAACCGCTGTGGATTCTAACGGTTTTTACGGAAATTGCCGATATTCAAGCTTCGGCGCGGGGAGGATGGTGAGGGAAACGGCCGTATCCGCCAACCCCGGTGCACAGGCGCGAATGGTAACTGTTCCCGGCTGGTGGCGTGCCTTCACGTACAGCGCCGCCTGCCCCCCAATCAGCGGGAACGGATTTTCGCCAATCAGATCAGCTTCCCCTTCCAGTTCAAACGTGACCACTTTGGTGGCATAGGGCAGCGGATTACAAAATTCATCGGTAACACGGAAGATGAGCCGGGTCATGTCCGCGCCGTCGGCGAAGAGTTGGTTGGTATCGGCTGTCAGTTCCAGCTTTTTGGGAAGGCGGCTGCTGGCAATCCACTGCTCGGCCACGGGCTTGCCGTTTAAGTAGCCCACCAGGTGCAGGTCATAAAATTTGGACTGTCCCCAGGCGCTGTAGGCGTCTAATCCGCCGATGGTGAACGGTGGGTGCGGCAGGTGGGGATAGTGCGCAAAATCGGGCTGGAACCTGCCCACATTGATGGCGCCAATGATGATTTCCACCTCGTCGCAGTTGCTAAAAACCGTCAGTGGATTGTTGCCGCCGCCAGTGCGGTCGCCCATGGTCCAGTGGGTGGCGGCTTGCAGAATAATTTTCCGGGCTGGGTCTTGCTGACTTTGGTAGAAGGCAGCCGCCCACTTGGGCAGCCGGAAAATGTCCATTACGCCGTGGTAACAAATGCGGTCGCCGGAGCCAAACTCAATGTGGGTGGCATAGTCAAAGGCACACCAGCCAATCGCACCAGCAATCCGCGCATCGCCCAGCTGCAAGTTGTGGATTCTGGCGTGCAGCAGCGCGTGGTCGATGAGGCGTTCTTCGTGGTCCCAGCTTTTGGTGGGGAACATGTGCCCGGCAAATTCGGTGATCAGGTGCGGCCGTTCCGTGGGGGGGCGGATGCCGTTAGAAAAGTCGTTGTGGGTGTAGACATCCTCCAAAAAGGAGCTGCCGATGAAGTCGCGCACGCCGCCGGTCTGACGCGTGGGGTCCAGCTGGCGCGCCAGGTCGTTGGTGCAGGTATAAAAATCATCGTTGTCGCCGGACTCATTCACCCGCACGCCCCACAAAATAATCGAGGGGTGGTTGCGGTCGCGCTTGATCATCGTCTCCAGTTCGTCCAGGCAAATTGCCTGCCACTGCGCATCACCCACGTGCTGCCAGCCAGTAATCTCCTCAAAAACCAGTAGGCCAATCTCGTCACAGCGGTCCAGGAAGTGGGGCGACTGCGGGTAGTGCGAGGTGCGCACGACGTTGCAGGCCAGCTCATACTTCAAAATGTCGGCATCCTGGCGCTGCAAGCGGGCGGGGGCCGCCGCGCCGATGTACGGGTAGGTCTGGTGCCGGTTGAGGCCAAACAGGGGGATGGCTTCTTCGTTGAGGTAGAAACGGCCGTCAGGGCGAAATTCCGCCTGCCGGAAGCCAAAGCGGGTGGTGAGGGTATCCAGCAGCTGGCCGTTTTCCCGCAGCGAGACGTGCAGCGTGTACAGCGTCGGCGTGTCAATCGACCAGAGGGCCACGGTGGGCAGCTCTTGCCATTCCAGGCGGGTGGTTTGGCCCGCCACAGGTTGTTGGCGCGTGGTTAATTCGTGGCCTCCACCATCCGTCACGACCGCTTCCAGGGTGAGGCCAGACTTCAAGTGGTTCAGGTGAACATCAACCATCAGCCGGGGATTTGGCACCACGTCTGGCGTCTGAACGAAGAGGTTGTTGATGTGGATTGGGTTCACTACCCGGAGATAAACATCCCGGTAGATGCCGCCGAAGGTGAGGTAATCGACCAGGTGGCCATAGGGAGGAATGTCCTGGCGCTCGCGGGAATCGACGTGCAGGGTGACGCAGTTTTCGCCATCTTGCAGCCGGTCGGTGATATCTACGGAAAAGGGTGCGTAACCGCCGAGGTGCTGGTGGAGGAAACGGCCGTTCACATACACCTCACACGCCAGCATCACGCCATCAAAATCCAGGAACACCAGCGAAGGATCGTTCTCCAACGGCTGCTGCCAGAAGAACTTCTTACGATAGGTGGAGACGAACTGGTAAGCCTCGTTGTCCACATTATTGTGGGGAAACAGTTTATTGGTGTGGGGCAGGGTGATCGGTTCAAAAAGATTGTCTGGGGCATCCAGGCTTAATTTTTGGGCCGCAAACTGCCAGTTGTCGTTAAAAAGAGCACGTTTTCTCATGTTAATTTTTCATCTAATGGGTGAGTGAACTTGACGGATAAAAACTGCTTGACTTTCTTTTTGGGCAAAGTATAATCTTCGTAACACGTGATGTCAACACGTGTTGAATTAACATAGAGCACAACTGCTCACTTCCAACCGTGCATAGATTTTTCAACTTTTTGGAGGCTCCTGATGAAGAAGAAGCATTTTCTTACCCTGTTTTTTGTTCTGTTTTTCGCCTTGATGTTAACAGCGTGTGGCGGAGCCGATGCCGAACCCACACCCCCCTCAGCAGAAGAACCCGTCGTCGAAGAACCGGTAGAAGAGCCGACGGACGAGCCAGCCGATGAACCGATGGAAGAACCCACCGATGAGCCGGCCGCAGAACCCACGGCAGAGCCAGAAGCCGAGGCTCCGGCGGTAGAGCCTGTGGCCATCCTGACCATTTGGGCCGACGACACGCGTACTCCCATTTTGCAGGGCCTGGCCGATGACTTCCTGGCCGAATACAACGTAGAAGTGGTGGTGGAAGACCTGGGCGTGGTCCAGGACATTCGCTCCCAGGTGATTATTGCTGCCCCGGCGGGTGAAGGCCCTGACATTTACATCGGTGTGCACGACTGGCTGGGCGCGCTGGTGGAAAGTGGTCTGGTGGCCCCAATTGAACTGGGCGGCATCGAAGACCAGTTTGTACTGTCCACGCTGGACGCGTTCACCTACACTGATGGCAATCTCTACGGCCTGCCCTACGCCTCCGAGAACCTGGGCTTTTTCTACAACACCGACCTGGTTTCTGAACCCCCGGCTACCTGGGAGGAGGTTTTGGAGATTGGGCGTGAACTGCAAGGGGAAGGGTTGGTGGAGTATGCTACGGCCGTTTCCACCGGTCCGCTCTACAATGCCTTGCCCATTCAAACGGCTTTTGGCGGCTACATCTTTGGCCAGGATGAAAATGGCGCCTGGAATCCCGACGACGTGGGTTTGGACAGTGACGGTGAGGTTGCCGCCGTAGCCTGGATGACTGGGGCCGTTGAAGAAGGCCTGATGCCCGAAACGTTCGACTACGAAACGGCCCATTCCCTGTTTGAAACCGGCCAGATTCCCTTCCTCATGGCTGGTCCCTGGGCGCTGGACCGCATCCGCGCCTCCGGTGTGCCCTACGCTGTGGCCGAAAGCTTCCCCGATGACGGTGCGCCGTTCCTGGGTGTGCAGGGCTTTATGATCAACCCGTTCAGCGAAAACGTGCTGCTGGCCCAGGCGTTTCTGACTGAATTTGTGGCCACCGAAGAAGTGATGCAGCTGCTGTATGAGACCGGGTTACGGCCGTCTGCCTACATTCCCGTTTTGGAAGCCACCGACGATCCCGACCTGAAGGCGATGGGTCTGGCCGGGGCCAACGCCATGCCCATGCCCAACATCCCCGAGATGGGCTCTGTGTGGGCCGCGGCCGACAACGGCATTACCCTGGCGGTAACTGGCGAACAGACGGCCGAAGAAGCCATGGCCGATGCCGCTGAACAGGTTCGTGCCTTGATCCGTGGCGCGCTGGCGGGCATGGTGAACCTGCCCGGCAGTTACCAGGACCAGGCTGGCTGTGGCGCCCAGTGGGACCCGGCCTGCCAGGCCACCGCCATGGAAGCGGGTGATGATGGGTTATACACGCTGGTGGTTGATTTACCCGCGGGTGAGTACGAGTTCAAAGTGGCCTTGGACGGCGATTGGACCACAAATTATGGTTCCGATGGCGCGCAAGATGGCCCCAACTACGCCCTCAGCCTGGCCAGCGACAGCACCGTGACCTTTACCTACGACCCGGAAACGCACCTGGTCGACATCGCCACCGAATAATTGATCTAAAGACTGAGAGTGGGCCAATCTTTAAGATTGGCCCACTCTGAGAGTAAGGTGATACCGTGTCTGACAGGGTTTCTCCCTCCCTCCCACGAACCAGGGCCTCGGCGCTGTCGCCTTTTTTGCGCCTGGTGTTTTTGCTGGCTGTGGATAGTACGGCCGTCTACTTCCTCATCCGCGTGGTTGCCCTGGGCTACTATCCCCTCGCCGCCGCCACGTTTGTCGTCCTGGTGGTGGTCAACGGTATCCTGCTGCACCGCAAGGCGTATCCCATCCGTTGGATGGTGGTTGGCCTGGTGCTGATGGCGATGTTCACCATCTACCCCATCCTCTTCACCATCTGGGTCTCCTTCACCAACTACGGCGAAGGCCATCTCATCACCAAAGAGCAGGCCATTGCCCAGATTTTGAACGAGAAATACCTCCCAGAGGCGGGGCGGGCGTACAGCTGGACCGCCTACAAATCTGCCGAGGGCGACTACCTTCTTTGGCTGCAAGATGCCGAGGGCAATGGCTACCTGGCTGCTCCCGGCGAACCGCTCACCCAGCCCCAACCCGGCGAATCCGGCCTGGGCGAGTTTGATGAGGCAGGCATTCCTGAGACGATAGAAGGCTACAGCCGCCTGAACACCATCCTGGCCACGACGGACCAAAATCTGCCCAACATCTTGTTTGGCGAGGCGGGCAGCACCATCCAGATTCGCGCGCCTAAAGAAGCGGCCGAACTGCTGCCCCTATACACCTACGATGCCGAGCGGGATGCCATGATCAGCCAGGAGACTGGGGTAGTCTACCAAAACATCCGGGGCACCTTTTCTGCGCCCGAAGGCGCGCAGCTGCGGCCGGGGTTTGTGGCCTCCATCCAGCTGGCCAACTTCCGCGAATTTTTCACCAGTCCCGCTTTGCGCGGTCCGCTGGTGCGCATCATCACCTGGAACTTTGCCTTTGCCATCCTCAGCCTGCTCTTAAACTTTGCCCTGGGGCTGGCTATTGCTATCATGTTTAATGATCGCAGCTTCCCGTTCAAAAAGCTCATTCGCTCCTTGCTGATCGTTCCCTACACGGTTCCGGCGCTGCTCACCATTTTGATCTGGCGCGGCATGTTAAATCCTGAGCTGGGCGTCATCGACCGCTTTTTGGAGGACCTGGTTGGCTGGGCGCCGCCCTGGTTTACCGATCAGTGGTGGGCCAAGGTGGCCATTTTGCTCATCAACCTGTGGCTGAGCTATCCGTATTTCATGCTCATTTGCAGCGGGGCATTGCAGTCTATTTCTGAAGATTATTATGCGGCGGCGCAGGTGGATGGGGCCAGCGCCTGGCAGCAGTTCTGGCAAATTACGCTGCCTCTGCTGCTGGTGGCGGTTGGTCCGCTGCTGATTGCTTCGCTCATCTTCAATTTTAATAACTTCAACCTGATCTACATTTTTAACGCCGGTGGACCGCCGATGGCGGGCACGCCCACGCCAGCAGGGCATACCGACATTTTGATCAGCTATGTGTACAACCTGGCGTTTACGGCCAGCCGCGGGGTAAATTACGGCTTTGCCGCGGCCATCACGATGGCCATCTTTTTCATCGTAGGCACTATTACTCTCTTGCAGTTCCGCTATACCAACATGTGGGAGGAGGTCAGCGAAAATGTCTAGCACGGTACCGCTGCGGCAGATGCGCACGTCGATGAAGGCCCGACGCACGGTCAGCGTGGGCATTCGCCTGGTTGTGGCGCTGTTCCTGATTATCTTCTCCGTCTTTCCCATCCTTTGGGTGATCTCGGCCTCGCTAAACCCCACTGGTTCCCTGGCCACGCAGAAGCTCATTCCGGACAGCCCGGGATTCGACAACTATCGTATTTTGGTGACATCGGGCGAATTCCCTTTCTGGACGTGGTTTGGCAACTCACTCAAGATTGCCTCGATTACGTCGGTGCTTTCGCTGGCCATCACCACAACGGCCGCTTACGCTTTCTCGCGCTTTCGGTTTAACGGCCGTAAAACCATGCTCAAAGGCATCCTCCTCATCCAGGTCTTCCCGGCGCTGCTGGCTATCGTGGCCGTCTTCCTCATGATCTCCCAGGTCGGTGACGTGTTCCCCGGTGTTGGCCTGAACACCCATACCAGCCTCATCCTGGTCTACCTGGGCGGTGCCATGGGCATCAACATCTGGCTGATGAAGGGCTTTCTGGATACGATTCCCCGGGAGATCGACGAATCGGCCATGGTGGAAGGGGCCAGCGACTGGCAGATTTTCACCCGGCTGATCCTGCCCCTGCTGCGGCCGATTCTCATCGTTATCCTGATTCTGAACTACATCAACATCTACGGCGAATTTATCCTGGCGCGGGTGCTGCTGAAGAGCAACGAGCAGTACACGCTGATGGTAGGCTTGCAGGTGTTTGCCGGGGCGCAGTTTAACCAGCGTTGGGGCGTGTTTGCCGCCGGGGCGCTGATTGGCGCGCTGCCGATCATGATCATTTATCTGCTGCTGCAAGACCAGATTGTGGGCGGGCTGACGCAGGGGGCGGTGAAGGAGTGAAATATCCACAGATTACGCAGATGGCGCAGATTTTTGTATTGGGGATGATGTTGATTCTTGTTGGTTGCCGGACTGAGGTGGAGAGTATGGGAGGGAGTACGGCCGTACCCACCCCCCAACCAACCGTCGAACCCACCCCTGAGCCTATGTCGGAGCCCACGCCAGCCCCTACACTGGAGCCCACGCTGGCACCCACCCCGGAGCCAATGCCGCAAGCAGATGCTCCGTTTTATTTGGGTGTGGATTTGTCTTACGTCAACGAGATGGATGATTGCGGCGCGGCTTACCAGGAAAACGGCCGATCCCGCGACGCCTATGCCCTGTTTAGCGAGCACGGTGCCAACCTGGTGCGCGCCCGACTGTGGCACAACCCCGACTGGACCAACTACAGCACCCTGGCCGACGTCACCCGCACCTTTACCCGCGCCAAAGAAGCGGGCATGGCCACCCTGCTCTCCATCCACTACTCGGACAACTGGGCCGACCCCGGCAAGCAGCAAATCCCTGCCGCCTGGGAAGATTTGACCGAAGCGGAACTGCCGGACGCCCTGTACCAGTACACCTACGACGTGCTCAGCCAGCTGCACGCGCAGGGCGTGCTGCCCAACTTTGTCCAGATTGGCAACGAGACCAACGCCGGGCTGGTGAAATGGGTCGATGGGCTGGACTGGCCGCGAGACGCGCAGCTGTTTAACGCCGGGATTCGCGCCGTGCGCACCCTTGCCGCCGAGACCAACACCCATCCCCAAATTGTGCTTCACGTGGCCCAGCCAGAAAACGCCAGCTGGTGGTTCCGCGAAGCAAAGCAGCATGGCGTTACTGATTTTGACGTGATTGGCCTGTCTTACTACCCGCAGTGGAGCCAGCTTTCGCCGGTTGATGTCGGCGCGTTTGTCACCTACCTGCGCCAGGAATATAGCAAAGAGGTGATGATTGTGGAGACGGCCTACCCCTGGACCTTTGATGCCGTGGAGGAAACGGCCGATAACATTCTCAACCAGGGCATTCGCGGCTACGGCATTTCGGTTGAAGGCCAGCGCCAGTTTCTGGTTGATTTGTCGCAGAGCCTGATCAGCAACGGCGGCCTGGGCGTGGTTTATTGGGAACCGGCCTGGGTGTCTACGCCGTGCACCACCCGATGGGGCCAGGGATCACACTGGGAAAACGCCACCTTCTTCGACTTTCAGAACGGCAACGAGCTGCACGAAGGGGTTGAGTTCCTCAGCTATCCTTACCACTATCCTGTTGCACCGGTGGACGGCATGATCGAGGCCAGCTTTGGCGAGCCGCTGCTAAAGGATGAAGCGGGCGACAACTTTATGCAGTTTAACCACCTCGACTTGCTCGATTTGTACGTGCGGGATGACGCCGATTCGCTCTACCTGGCCATAACGGTTGCCGGAGATGTGTATGCCGCCGGGTGGGGCCAATTTATGATCTACCTGGACACCAGCGAAGATGGCCAGGGCGCTGGCGTGGATGTGGACAACCGGCCCATCACCGCTGCTGAACCCTATCAGCCTGAGTTCCGCCTGGACCTGCGGGTGATGGATTGGAAGGGGACCGCAGGCAGCAGCTTTGAGTTCTACGCCTGGGACGGTATCGAATGGCAAAATCCCGCACTGCCGGTTGGTGCGGCCGTCCAAACGGGTTCGCCCTCGGTGATTGAGCTGGCGCTGCCCAAGGCGCTGCTGGGCAACCCGGCGTTTGTCAACGTGGGCGTGGTCAGCACGGGGCGGGGCCGTGCCCACACCGCCGGGGACGTCTTGGGCAGCAGCAACCTGCCCACTGATTGGGCTGAGCCGGTCATTCTGGACGCGTTAGCTCACTACGCCCTGGAGCAACGTTAATCCGTCGCTACTCTGCTTTTTCTGCCAGGTAAGGCGCCCGACGCAAAATTTCAGGGATGAGTTCGTGTTCAGCCATCTGGCTCCGGCCTTTGATGCCCAGTTCGGCGGCGATCTTTTGCACCTGGCTATGTGAGTGGGCCTGTTTAAACAGCCGCACTGGGTTGTAGTACACCTCGCGCCACGCAGCCACGGAAAACCGCTGCGGCAGGCTGTCTGGGCCAGTCGCCAGCGTCTCGATGAGTTCACGCACCTGCTCGGCCGTTCCCTGGATTACGTTTTCGCCCACCGGCATGCGGGCCACACCCTGCATCTCGTGGAACTGGTGAATTAACCAGTCAATCAGCAGGATTTTCTCTTGTGCGGTGTGCGCCTGGGGAAACCGTTCCAGGTAGCTCTCGAACAAGGCAACGGCCGATCCGGGCAGCAGGCTCTTGCCCGTGTAGCTGTTGTAATATTCACCGCAGGTCACCTGCCAGCCGCACTGGGTACACTGCAAGACGTTGTTTTTGTTGGCTGAACCCATCTGGAAAGGTTGGGGAACGGCCGTACCACACTTTCGGCAGGTGATCTGGCCAAACTGCTGCGCCTGGCGCACCTCAAACATGTCGCAGACGCGGGCATAAATAGCAAAGTGGACCTTGTCCAGCAATTCCTCATCCAGCATCCCCTGGGCTTCACTTTCATACAGGCGGCGAATATCGCTGCGGGATACCTGTTTGGCCCAGTGAAATTTATCAAAGTCAGACATAACTCCTCCACGAGTAGTTCTTTAGCGCCTGCCCTGGCAGCGCCGCTGCCGCAGGCAAATTGATTGTATGGCCCGTCTGTCTCTCAGGCGGCGATCCCCAGGGCAACCGAGCGCTGCATCACCGCTTCGATGAGCGCCTGGTACTGCGCTTCGCCAGCGGCCAGGTATTTGGCCTGGAGATTGTGCACGATTTCGTCCAGGTCCACCCCCGCTTTGGCCACGTCTTCCAGGTGCGTTTTCGCGCCGTCGATGTCGTGCGTGAGCGTGAGGGCAGGCTGGCCGCTTGTGGCAAACGCCGCCAGCGTTTCCGGCGAGAAGGTCATGATGGTTTCCGGGCCGATGAGGGCATTGGCGTAGTGGGTGCGCGGCAGGGCGGGATCGGCCGGGGTGGTGCGGGTCCATTTGGGCCGCAGGGGACGCGCTTTGTAACGGGCCAGCTGGTCCCAACGCGGCCCGCTGAAGATTTGCCGGTAGCGCTGGTAGAGCAGTTTGGCCAGGGCAACGGCCGTTTGCCCACACAAATCAGGCCTGTCCTTTTCACGCAGCACCGGGTCCACCGCGGCATCAATCGCCCCAACCGAGAAGGAGGCAACGGCCGTAGGCAGAATGCGCCAGGTGCTTTGGGTGGCCAGGAGCCGCTCCAGCCCGGCAATGTACGCCTGGGCCGCCCGCTCAAAGTCCGTCACGGTGAAGATGTGGGTAATGTTCAGCGATTCGCAGTCGGTGATGAGCGTCTGGACGGCGTCGCAGCCGGGCAGCGTGGCCGGGATTTCCACCATCGTATTGGCCCGATCCATGCTGTGCAGTAAGTGCTTGGCGGTAGACACCATTTGTTTGGTGTCCTGGGCCAGGCCGGGGTCCATCTCCAGGCTGACGTAGCCATCCCAGCTGTCGCTTTCCTGGTACACCGTGTGCAGCAGGTCGGCGACGCGGCGGGCATCATCGGTCATCAGCCGCTCGTGGATGGTGCGGTACGGCGTGCCCTCGGCCATTTGCTGGCTGATGGCGTGGTCGTAATCGTCGTGCTGGCTGATGGTTTGGGTGAAAACGGCCGCATTAGCCGTAACACCCTGAATGCCGTTGGCAATCGCCTGGCGCAGTTCACCCGAGGTGATGTAGTTGTGACGCATGTAATTGAGCCAGGTAGATTGTCCCAGCTGGTGCAGATCGTGAAGTTTAGACATGACGCCTCCTTGTCTTGAGAGGGATGGTCGAGGTGTGATGAGGCAAAGACGTTGATTCTCCCCAACAATAATTTATCCGTTGGCTCCCGCACACAGTATAGGGGAAAACGGCCGTTCATGGCCAGTTACGAAGCTCATCTTTTTACCAACAGGAGTTGCGCAGACGGTTTTTTTAGCCGCGAATTTCGCGAATTAGCGCGAAATTGGGGTAAGTGCTGCCCCGTTCACATCCAGGCGCGCCGCCGCATCCAGTAGAACATGCTCAGCGGCAGCAGAATCATGCCAGCCAGGGTGAAGGCCAGCATGCCCGTGCCGGTCCACGCGCGTAAGGGCAAAGTGGCCTGGAAAAAGTTCATGCCAAAAAAGCCGGTAATAAAGGTGAGCGGCATAAAGAGAGTGGTGATGATGGTGAGGGTTTTCATCACATCGTTCATGCGGTTGTTCATCACGGAGAGGTTCAGTTCCATCGTGCCGGTGAGCAGGTCACGTACGCTGTCGCTCTGGTTGTACAGCCGGACCATGTGGTCGTAGACGTCACGAAAGTAGACCTGGTCCTTCTCGCCGATCACCAGGAAGGTGTCCCGCGCCAGCTTGTTCACCACCTCGCGCTGGGGTACCAGGGTGCGCCGGATGTGCAGCACCAGGCGCTTGTAGTGGGCCAGGCGTTCCAGCAGGTCGGCGGAAGGATGGGTGAAGATCTGGCCTTCCAGCTGCACGATTTGCGCTTCTAGCTGCTCGGTGACGGCCGTATAGTTGTTCACAATCTCATCGATAATGCGGTACACCAGATGATCGGCGCCATGCTGCAGCCAGCGCTGGTGCCGCTGACAGAGCTGCCAGACACGGTCAACGGCCGTTACCTCGTCCATGTGGTAGGTGACCAGGTATTGTTTGCCCAAAAATAGGTCCAGCTCGGGCAAGGTAATCGTGTGGAGATTGGCTTCAGCGGCGATGTCTTGCAAGGCAATGTAGAGGTAGGTTTCCCAATCATCGACCTTGGGCAGGTGGGTTTCGTTCAGGGCATCGTCAATGGCCAGGGGATGGAAACCAAACTGCTGGGTCAGGAATTGTTCCGTGATTTCCTTGCTTTCCACGTGGTTCAGGTCGATCCACAGCAGCTCCGCGCTTTTTAGATTGGCTTTGTCCCAGCCCGGAGGCATTTCCGTCAGAATTTGAAGTTGCCCGGCCGCATCGACGTACAGTATTCGCATTTTCTTAAACCGCCTTTCCATGATTGTAGTGGATCAAGTTTAGCGTTTGTTTTGGGGAAGAGCCATTGTTTAAGGAAAGGTCAGCTTCGGCGTTGCGCGCACCCGCTCTACTCATTCATGGCAAACAGCCCACGTTCCTGGCCTATTGCCACCAGCATCCAGACTTGCCTCGATCGTCGTCTCTTAACGGCGGTACCGGGGCTGGGGGTAGGGGATGCTGCATTGGGTATGGTGAGGTGTGGTGTGTAGGACGGCCGTTTTCAGAGCCGCAAGTGGATAGATTGTGCCAGGAGCTTTTTGGCCATGGGCGCTTTCCTGCACCGCTTGCTTATTCCTTGCGCAGTTTAAGCGTGTGGACGATTTGCCTGGCTACTTCTTCTTCTAGCTGCGCTTCATCAAAATAACTGCGTCCAGGGCTGCTAAAGGCGTGTTTGGTTGATCCTGGGGCAAAGGCGATGATCAGCTGTTCCCTGTAAATGCTGACAACCCGGCGGTTGATGATCCCTTTCATGATCTTCCTTTCTGCCCGAAGTTTCCAGGTGTACAGGCTGTGTGTGGGGTTGTCCCAGCCTTGAAGGTAGGATACTTCCCAGTCGTCGTCCTGCCATAAAATTTCTTCGGCTTCGTTGAATAGGGCCTCTACAGTCTTGCCGACGGTCTTGATCCGGGTCTCAAGTTCGGCCTCACGGGATGCTTCTGCCTTTTTTTGGGCCTGTTCATGCTGCCGCTGCTGGAACTGAAGGCGTGTCACCTCATCCTTTAGGCTCATGGTTCCTTCCTAAATAGAAAAGTAAGCTGCTTCACGAATAACAGTTTGCCCCTATCATAACACGAGATAACGTTTTACCAATTCTCTAACAGGCGGTCTAAAATCTGCAAGCCCGCCGACAACACCGTCTGAGACAGTAACCACCACACCGCGCCACCGACCAGATAAGGTAACCACCCTCTGCCAGGAAAAGCCAGAGATACCAACCCAAAGAGTATCGAAAAGGTGCCTCCATTCAACACGAGCCAACCGACGGTTCTCCAGAATGCTAACTTGAGGGCTTTATTGTAGAAGTACCGCCGGTGATAGGCCCCAAAGGAAAACCGGAATACCACCACGCTCAACACCGCAAAGCTGCCCACAATAACCAGCCAGGCCCAAGGAGGCGGTACATCTAAGGCTCCCCATATCATATGTTGCCATCACCAACATGCGGTTCCCAAATGTCTGGATACAACTCCTGGAACGCCAACCAGGTGTCGCGTTCAATGGTGGGATCGTTGGAACGGACGACGTTGAGCGAAATTTGCAGATTCTTGAGCGCGGTATCAAACTGGCTTTTGGAACAGCCGTGGGCGTCCATGATTTCGCGGCGCAGGTCGGTGGTTTCCCACGGCTCGTTGCGAATCATCTCAAAAATGTGGCCCGCCAGGGAATTAAGTTGGCTGACCGGCTTGTAGGCGGCGGGGAAGTGAGTGTTGCGCAGGTAGTGCATCGTCATGAGCACGGCAAAGCCGCCCTTGATTTTGCCGTAGAAAATCTCGTCGGGGAAGGTGGCGGGCAGGCGGTTTTTCCAATCCCACACGGCCGAAACCTTGGGACCCCAACCCGTTTCACCTTCTACCTTTTCGGGCAAATCGACGTACTGCCACAGCGAGGGCAGGCCGCTTTTCTCACTCTCAAAAATCGTGCAAATTTGCAGTTCACGAATTAAAAATCGGGCTTCTTCAAATGTTTTGATCATTAGTTTTATTCCCTCGTTCCAACGGTCTCCGTTGGAATGCCGTTTGGGACGCTCTGCGTCCTGTTGGCGCAGAGCGCTACGACCCCCAAAGCGAGGGTAGGCCGCTTTTCTCACTCTCGAAAATTGTACAGATTTGCAGCTTGCGGATTAAATAAGGGGCTTCTTCAAATGTTTTGATCATGTGTTCTTGTTTAGATTTGAGGATGCAAGAAATGTTTCTAGCTTCTCAATAGTGTTAAAGACATTCGATGGGGTTAATTAATCAGATTAAACCACTGCCTCTGGCAGTGGAAAAAGTAATGGTTCCACCAGTGTATTGATTGTGACGAGTAGTATCTATCTACCTAGAAGGTGCGAAACTAATAGGAGATAGACAATGACTACTCGTCAATTCAAGAAGTTAGCCCACTCGTTGTATGAGTGCAAGTATCACATCGTATTCTGTCCAAAGTATCGGTACAAAATCCTGCAGAAGGAAGTGGCAACGTATCTCAAAGAGCAGATCTACCAACTGTGCAGTCAAAAAGATGGCGTCGAAGTATTGGAAGTGAACATTCAAGAAGACCATATCCATCTAGTGGTGTCCCTGCCACCCAAGTATGCGGTATCGGAATTCATGGGATTCCTGAAAGGTAAACTGGCCCTGCGAACCTTTGACCGATTTGCGCAATTGCGGAAACGGTACTGGGGACAACACCTTTGGTCACGAGGGTATTGTGTCAGTACCATTGGTTTGGATGAGGAACGCATCCGCAAGTATGTAAGGTGGCAACACAAGAAAGAGAGCGACGCGGAAGCCACACAAGGTAAGTTGTTTGACTAGGTAAGCACCATCGCACCTTCTAGGTGCATTATTTCAAGCCACCACCTTTGGTGGTGGTAATTGACTAATCAGATTAAACCACTGCCTCTGGCAGTGGAAAAAGTAATGGTTCCACCAGTGTATTGATTGTGACGAGTAGTATCTATCTACCTAGAAGGTGCGAAACTAATAGGAGATAGACAATGACTACTCGTCAATTCAAGAAGTTAGCCCACTCGTTGTATGAGTGCAAGTATCACATCGTATTCTGTCCAAAGTATCGGTACAAAATCCTGCAGAAGGAAGTGGCAACGTATCTCAAAGAGCAGATCTACCAACTGTGCAGTCAAAAAGATGGCGTCGAAGTATTGGAAGTGAACATTCAAGAAGACCATATCCATCTAGTGGTGTCCCTGCCACCCAAGTATGCGGTATCGGAATTCATGGGATTCCTGAAAGGTAAACTGGCCCTGCGAACCTTTGACCGATTTGCGCAATTGCGGAAACGGTACTGGGGACAACACCTTTGGTCACGAGGGTATTGTGTCAGTACCATTGGTTTGGATGAGGAACGCATCCGCAAGTATGTAAGGTGGCAACACAAGAAAGAGAGCGACGCGGAAGCCACACAAGGTAAGTTGTTTGACTAGGTAAGCACCATCGCACCTTCTAGGTGCATTATTTCAAGCCACCACCTTTGGTGGTGGTAATTGACTCTAGAATCGTAGTTTGACAATGTTAAATTAGGCTCATGAGAGCCATTGCCTGTAAAAATAGCGAATGAAAAAACAAAAACCAATCTTATCGCCCAATGGGGTCTAAATCTTGACGAAATTGAAGACCTGCCTGAACGTCTCACAAAATTTCATCAAGGTTATCACGCTTGGATGCGAACCTGCACCCGAGACACCAGTCGTTTTGGACTGGATTACATCAGCGGACTGCTACGCATGAAAACGAAGCGCAATATCAACAACATCGCTCGCACGGTCGGTGTACCCGAGCAGAATATGCAACAATTCATCAGTGATTCACCCTGGTCTGGTTACGATTTAATCTCTGTTCTCCAGCAAGATATAAGTGCCCATCCACAATTTCAAGCAGAGAGCGTCCTACTCATTGACGAAAGTGCCGATGAGAAGGCCGGGAACACAGTGCTGGTGCCGGGCGGCAACATAACGGCCGTTTAGGCAAAATCGAAATGAGCCAAGTAGGCGTTTTCTCTCCTTGACCAATAGTGGCTACCACAATTGGATCGATGGCGAACTCTATTTTCCTGAAAAATGGTTCACAGATGCCTACGCCACCAAGCGAAAGCGGATTGGACTGCCGCCGGAGCGCAGCTTTGCCACCAAACTGGAGTTGGCTTTGCAAATGACCAAACGGGCTTATGAAAACGGCGTCTCATTCTGCGCGGTTGACTGCGACACTTTGTATGGTCGGTCTGGCGAATTCCGCGATGAGCTTGACCAAGAAAGATTCGAGTATTATGCAGATGTGCCACACAATACCCAAGTGTATCTTGCCCCGCCGCAAATCGTATATCCGCTGACAAAAAGAGGGGTGCCCTCCAAGAATCATGAGGTGATTGGTGTTGCTTACACGGTTGCCGAGGTGAAAGCTCAGCCCGCAATCGAGTGGGAGCACATCACTTTGCGTCCCAATGAACGAGGTATGTTGCAGGCCAAGTTTGCTCGTTGTCGGGCCTGGACCGTGCGCGATGATGGGTCATTACGACCAGAGTGGCTGCTCATTCGTCAAACGAAGCAAAAAACAATCTATTCTTTGAGTAATGCGCCGGAGGACACACCTTTGTGGACAATGGCGCAACGAAAATCGCAACGATATTTCATTGAGCGTTCCAATCAGGATGCCAAATCTGAGTTTGGCTGGGATGAATTCCAGGCCATCAAGTATCGAGCCTGGGTGCACCACCTGGCACTCACCATCATGGCCAATTGGTTTATCACTGAAACCAGACTGGCGTGGGCGCAAAAGTATGAGCGTGACCCAGATTTGTTGGAAAAGTACGAAACGGATGTGTTACCGGCGCTATCCGTGGCTAATGTGCGTGAATTGTTGCGAGCTACCATGCCTTTACCACAACTTTCCCCGCAACAAGCAACCGAGTTGATTGTCAAACATCTCGATAATCGGACTCGTTCTCGTAAATCGCGGCTGAGCAAGGCTCTCAGCCCTTGAATCTAACGTTGTCAAAGTAGTTATCAGAAATTCCGTTAGGCGAATAAAGAACAGAGCATTGTCATGAACATTTCCCCGCTCTGGAAATCTTCCAAAGTGAATGAGTCTATTGCGAATTTCTGCTAGCGATTCGATTCGCTTTGCGGATTCGCTGTCAACCTCGTTAGTGAAGGCAAAGTTCACAAGTAAAAAAGCTATTTTTTCTGTAGAACTCAAGGTGCGAATCTTCCGGCTAGACAACCAAGCTTGGTTTAAAATGGCGAATAAATGTTCCCATATAGTCCAGCATTGAATGAAAGCTGACTCCAGTATTTGTTGCTGGAAAGCCTGTCGGGCCAGGAACAAAAAGTATCCACCACGATATTTTTGTTGCCATCTCTGGCTCCGAATTAACCCATATACCCTATTAATAGTTTCTTGCCAGCCGATATTGCAACTGTAGGGTTCATCGCTGCTCGCTTTGAAAATAGGCGAGGCTCTAAGAATTCCACCCCATTTATAAACCCTTGGATCCCTAGTAATAACAGCTTCCGGACCAAAACTTTCGGTTCCTGGCTCTCCGGCAAAAACTTCCCTTCCTGTAAAGAGTGAGAGTAACAACAAGATATCCATCAAAGCCGTATTCGCTTCACCAGACCACTCCAAGATCGCTGATGGTTCAGGACTCGGAAGTTCAACGAACCCAGTCACAGCGTGCTTGCCCGTATTAGGTGAAATCTTGAACTCAGAAAATACTGATCCAAGATGCTGCAGTTGGTTCAACTTATCAGAGTAATCTGGGGTCCTTGTGAAGTGATATTGGAAAATATTTAGTTCGTTACAATAGTAAGGAAACTTCAGATTATAAATTGGTCGTTTCATTTTGAAAAAAGCTCCTAACCCAAAATATCAGCTAATTTCACTCTTTTCACCCCAGGAGGATAACCAAGCACCCTCTTCGATTTGACTTAATAAGTTTGCCACAGAAGTAAAAGATTGTCTGAGATGAATACCTCCAACCTTGATTCTGACTTCTTCCCAATCACCATGTGCAAATGCATTACGAATAACACGAAACTTATTTCTTAGAGATTTGTTTTCTTTGGATTCTTTAAATTTCACTAGACAGTCAGTTTGTAGAATTCTGAGGTACATATCAGGTTTACTCTCGCGATTTTTTCTTTTAAACGAAGAAATATCTGATGGGGAAAAGCTATCACATAATGTCTTTAAGCTTTTCTCCAAAAAAGCCGATAATAAAAGCAAACAAGTCGCCCGAGTGATAAAGGCATATGTATCTTTCCAAATATGAATCTCTTCACTTAACATCATCATCCTTTCGGCTGTAAAATCACCAGTAATTGGACCCTCATCAATGATTAGTCGAGATTTTCCGCTTTCCAAATCTCCGAATTCCGATTTTAAAACCTTCAATTTTTTAGAGGTCTCTTGCATCAATAGGACGCAATAATCATTAAGCTGTGTCATCTCAGTCGCTATCGTCCAAAATTCGTTGGAAAATCTTTCGTCTGGCCTAAATAAATAGTCATCAGGGATAGTTTTCCCATCTTCTTCATTTATGAAATCCGCCTGCAAATCATCTGACCAAAATAGTAAATCTTTTTCGTCCATAATCGTGGTATATCTCCAACTTGGTTTCTTTAGAAATGACTTCAAAAGAAATGGTTCTGGACACTCCGTGTCTTTTTACCGCAGAGCGTGGAACGAGCTGCAATATTTACATGCGGAAGGTGCCGAAACGGCCGTCTCCCAACCCCGCATTCAAAGTAGCCGAAAATGCCAATCCCAACGCCATTCTTGTTTGGGCCGGGTCCAGGATGCCGTCGTCCCAGAGGCGGGCGGTGGCAAAATACGGGTCGCTCTCGTAGGCGTACTGGTCCAGGATGGGCTGCTTGAAGCTGGCTTCCGTTTCGGCAATCTGCTCCGGCGTGGGATTCTCGAACTGGCGCAGCGCCCGCGCCTGGCCCACGTCCCACAGCACGCCCGCCGCCGCCTCGCCGCTCATCACGCTGATGCGGCTGTTGGGCCAGGTGAACAAAAAGCGCGGGTCATAGGCGCGGCCCATCATGCCGTAGTTGCCCGCGCCGTGGCTGACGCCGTGGAACAGGGTGATGCAGGGCACGTTGACGTTGCTTACGGCCATCACCATCTTCGCCCCGTCCTTGGCGATGCCGCCGTTTTCATACTGCTTGCCCACCATGAAACCCGCGATGTTTTGCAAAAAGAGCAACGGCGTGCCGCGCTGGCCGCACAGCTGGATGAAGTGCGTCGCCTTCAGGGCCGATTCGCTAAAGAGCAGGCCGTTGTTGGCCACGATCCCCACCGGGATGCCTAAAATGTGAGAAAAGCCGCACACCACCGTCGGGCCGTAGCGCGCTTTGAACTCGCTCAGGCGAGAGCCATCCACCAGCCGGGCGATGATTTCACGCACGTCGTAGGTTTGGCGGCTGTCGGCGGGGACCACGCCGTACAGCTCCTCAGGGTCATAAAGCGGGTCTTCCGGTGTTTGCAGCACGACCGGCGGGCTTTTGCGCCGGTTGAGATGGCTGACAATCTCGCGCACTTTTTCCAGCGCTTCCTGTTCGTCGTTGGCAAAATGGTCGGCCACACCGCTGAGGCGGGTGTGCACGTCGGCGCCGCCTAGCTCCTCGGCGGTGACTTCTTCGCCGGTGGCCGCTTTTACCAGCGGCGGCCCGGCCAAAAAGATGGTGCCGTTCTCGCGCACGATGATCGTCTCGTCGCACATCGCCGGTATGTACGCCCCTCCAGCGGTACACGAACCGACAACGGCCGCAATCTGCACAATCCCCTTGCCCGACATGCGGGCAATGTTGTAAAAAATCCGGCCAAAATGCTCCCGGTCGGGGAAAACGTCGGCTTGCAGGTGCAAAAACGCGCCGCCGGAATCCACCAGGTAAATGGTGGGCAGCTCGTTTTGCTCGGCGATGGTTTGGGCGCGCAAATGCTTTTTCACCGTTTCGGGGAAGTAGGTGCCGCCTTTCACCGTGGGGTCGTTGGCGATGATCATGCACTCCAGCCCGGCCACGCGCCCCACGCCGGTCACGATGCCTGCGCTGGGCGCTTCGCCGTCGTACATCTCCCAGGCGGCCAGGGGGGACAGCTCCAAAAACGGGCTGCCGTCGTCCAAAATGGCGTCGATGCGGTCGCGAACCAGCAGTTTGCCCCGGGCTAAATGGCGCTCGATGGTGCGAGACGGCCGTTCCACCGCCGCCTCTTTTTGCCGTTCATGCAGCTGGTCAGCTAATTTTTTGTTGTGTTCAAAATTGGTTTTGTACTCAGAACTGTTCGTGTGGATGTGGCTAATAATCTGGCTCATGGGTTTCCTGGGAATGGGTTTGAATCACGAATGACACGAATAGACGAATGGCACAAATGATGCAAAAAAATTCGTGGGATTCGTTCATTCGTCACATTCGTGATGAAAACGGTTCAAATTTAAGCAATTATGCCTGAAATCGGCCGTTGTTAAAAATAACGCATTGATTCCTGCCACAAGACAAAAATTTCTGAAAATACACCTGTGTGCTTGCAATAAGATTCTTGGCAAACTAAACTCCATGCGTTCGTTAGATTTTCTTGTTTAGCGTGGTGCCTCTATGGTTAATGGAGCTCTGTTGTGTCTCGGCCCAATCTTTTATATGTCTGTTCTTTTCCTTTTGCCTTATGCAAAAGCAGTCATTATGACGCGAATGAGCTGGGCACCCATGGGGAAATCTTTCAAACATGCCTTTTGGATAAACATTACTGGTTCTTTGGGAATACAAGGGGTGTACCCAGATATGGTGGTGATGTAGAATGGCAGACATTTTCAAAAACGGAGTGAAACCCATGCCCATATCTACCCCTGCCAGAATCAGTTTTCCCCTAGATATTCCTCAGGTTGATGTGCTTGCTACCAAGCACACACAAGACGGTAAATTCATTATTACGGTTGAAAGTCGCCGCGACACAACCCAATGTGGCGTTTGTAAACAAGAGATTGCCTGCAACTATGGCCATGGTCAGACGGTGCGTTTGCGTCATTTGCCTATCCTGGGGCAAGAGACGACTATCGAGATTCGACCACGACGGGCACAATGCCCCACCTGTTTACACCATCCGACCACGACACAGACATTGAAATGGTATGACCAGCGCAGCCCGCACACCAAAGCCTATGACCGGTACCTGATGAAACTGCTCATCGGCAGCACGGTGGCTGATGTCAGCCTGAAAGAGAACCTGGGCTACGATGCCGTTGTGGGTGCCCTGGAGCGTCAAGTTGAGGAAGAAGTCAACTGGGAGCAGGTCCAGAACCTGGGCAGCATCGGCATTGACGAAGTGGCCCACAAGAAAGGGCGCCAAAGCTACCGCGCCGTGCTGACCGCTCGCCAGGATGATGGGACTGTCCTCATCCTGGCGGTGCTCAGGATCGAAAAAAAAGACGGTGAGCGACTTTCTCATGACGATTCCTCGACGGCTGCATGCCACCATCCACACCTTCTGCACCGATATGTGGGATGGCTATCTGGGCGCCATCGCCGATTTCCTGACGGCTCATCCTCAAGTCGAAGCCAAAGTAGTCATTGACCGGTTCCATGTGGCCCGGAGCTATCGGGACGATTTCGACACGTTGCGTATGCAGGAACTGCGCCGCTTACGCCGGGAATTACCCGAAGCGACTTACCAAGAGGTGTGCCACGGCCTGCACTGGGTATTGCGCCACAACTATGACAATCTCGATGAGGATGATAAGGTTCGATTGCGCCGCCTGTTCCACTATACGCCACGCCTGCATCAAGCCTCACACCTTGCGTGAAGAGCTGACCGCTATCTTCAACCTGGACCTGAGCTTGACTCAAGGACGGCAGCGTCTGCAAAAATGGGCCGCCAAAGTGAAGCGCGCGGCGCTCACTTGCTTCGACAAATTTCTCAAGTCCCTGCATAACCACTTGGATGAAATTGCCAATTATTTTGACAAACGAGCCAGCAGTGGTTTTGTTGAGGGACTCAACAATAAATTGAAAACGATCACCAGGCGTTCTTATGGTCTCAAACGGGTTGACAGTCTGTTTCGCCGTCTGTGGCTTGACCTGAATGGGTATCGGCATTTCATTGCCTGACCCACATTTGCTGTCAACCCCATGAGTTCCCAAAGAACCACATTACTTTAATAATCGTAGTTTATTTGGATATTACTTTTTGGAATACCGACAAGATAATATTCAACATCGTGCCCTTTTTATTTCCTGCGATCTCAACAGAAGTTTGGTTAGCTTTGTCGCAAATAATCTACTTTCTGTTTTTAATTGCGTTGGTTATTGTTGTTGAAGCCACCATTCTGACCGTACTTTTATTTACTCTCAATAAGACAGAGCCGTATCGTCGTGCCTGGCTGATTGCTGCCATAAACAATACGCTTTCGATTATTTGGCTATCGATCTTTGCGATTCTGTTTGTTAGCCTATAACAATGAAAAACATAAACCTTCTTCAATTCGCTGGAGTCATCGGTGGATTCCCGCCTGCGCGGGAATGACAAGCGCAGGAAGCTTGAGCTTCGAGGAAATTGGCTATGATTGCGTTATGACCCTCTTAAACGCAGCCCATTTGCAGAAATTTATTGATGAACAGGGCATTGCCGCCCGCATTTTGCACCTGGACGTAGACACGCCAACCGTGGCGGATGCGGCCGTTTCTCTCAACGTCGCCCCCAAGCAAATTATCAAGTCGGTGCTGTTTGTGGCCGACGGCCAGCCGGTGATGGTGATTGCCAGCGGCCTGGCCCGGCTGGACCGCAAGGCGCTGGCCGATTTTCTGGGCGTGTCGCGGCGGCGGGTGAAGATTGCCAGCGCTGAACAGGTGCTGGCCCACACGGGCTACGTAGCCGGGTCGGTGCCGCCGTTTGGCTACAAACAACCCATCGAGACTGTGGTGGAAACGGCCGTTACCCAGCTCACCAACCCCATCTTCGGCGGTGGTGGGGAAGTGCATGCCTTGATGCAGCTCACCGTGGCCGAACTGCGCCGCGTGGTGGGTGCCCGGGTGGCTGCCCTGGCCGAAACTACCCCCTGATAGCAATTGATGACATTTGACGCCTGCTCTTTTGGCAATGTGCACTGGTGGGGAACGGCCGTTTCCCCCAAACTGGTTCCGTACATGAATTTCTATCCGCAGATTAAAGTCAAAAAATCTGCCTGAATCTGTGGATAAATTCTTATTGCCGATACTGTCTAATTTGACAATGTTAAATTAGGCTCATGAGAGCCATTGCCTGTAAAAATAGCGAATGAAAAAACAAAAACCAATCTTATCGCCCAATGGGGTCTAAATCTTGACGAAATTGAAGACCTGCCTGAACGTCTCACAAAATTTCATCAAGGTTATCACGCTTGGATGCGAACCTGCACCCGAGACACCAGTCGTTTTGGACTGGATTACATCAGCGGACTGCTACGCATGAAAACGAAGCGCAATATCAACAACATCGCTCGCACGGTCGGTGTACCGGAGCAGAATATGCAACAATTCATCAGTGATTCACCCTGGTCTGGTTACGATTTAATCTCTGTTCTCCAGCAAGATATAAGTGCCCATCCACAATTTCAAGCAGAGAGCGTCCTACTCATTGACGAAAGTGCCGATGAGAAGGCCGGGGAACACAGTGCTGGTGCCGGGCGGCAACATAACGGCCGTTTAGGCAAAATCGAAATGAGCCAAGTAGGCGTTTTTTCTCTCCTTGACCAATAGTGGCTACCACATTGGATCGATGGCGAACTCTATTTTCCTGAAAAATGGTTCACAGATGCCTACGCCACCAAGCGAAAGCGGATTGGACTGCCGCCGGAGCGCAGCTTTGCCACCAAACTGGAGTTGGCTTTGCAAATGACCAAACGGGCTTATGAAAACGGCGTCTCATTCTGCGCGGTTGACTGCGACACTTTGTATGGTCGGTCTGGCGAATTCCGCGATGAGCTTGACCAAGAAAGATTCGAGTATTATGCAGATGTGCCACACAATACCCAAGTGTATCTTGCCCCGCCGCAAATCGTATATCCGCTGACAAAAAGAGGGGTGCCCTCCAAGAATCATGAGGTGATTGGTGTTGCTTACACGGTTGCCGAGGTGAAAGCTCAGCCCGCAATCGAGTGGGAGCACATCACTTTGCGTCCCAATGAACGAGGTATGTTGCAGGCCAAGTTTGCTCGTTGTCGGGCCTGGACCGTGCGCGATGATGGGTCATTACGACCAGAGTGGCTGCTCATTCGTCAAACGAAGCAAAAAACAATCTATTCTTTGAGTAATGCGCCGGAGGACACACCTTTGTGGACAATGGCGCAACGAAAATCGCAACGATATTTCATTGAGCGTTCCAATCAGGATGCCAAATCTGAGTTTGGCTGGGATGAATTCCAGGCCATCAAGTATCGAGCCTGGGTGCACCACCTGGCACTCACCATCATGGCCAATTGGTTTATCACTGAAACCAGACTGGCGTGGGCGCAAAAGTATGAGCGTGACCCAGATTTGTTGGAAAAGTACGAAACGGATGTGTTACCGGCGCTATCCGTGGCTAATGTGCGTGAATTGTTGCGAGCTACCATGCCTTTACCACAACTTTCCCCGCAACAAGCAACCGAGTTGATTGTCAAACATCTCGATAATCGGACTCGTTCTCGTAAATCGCGGCTGAGCAAGGCTCTCAGCCCTTGAATCTAACGTTGTCAAACTAATATTCTTCAAGGAACCAGGTATGAACGTCCTCGAACCCCTTTGGGCCAATGTCGATGAAAATGGTCATTTAGCGCTTCCTGCTGACGTGATGGCTCAGCTGGGGGTTGAACCCGGCACGCGCCTGCGGCTGGAACTGGGGGCCAACAGCATTAAGCTGCACCGCCCCATTACCCAGCTGGCCAAGATTTACATCGAGCCTACCAACCGCTGCAACATCGACTGCCGCACCTGTATGCGCCAGAACTGGGACGTGACCATGGGCAAAATGTCGGCCCGGACCTTTGCTGCCGTCGAAGCCAGCCTGGCCGAATTAACGCCCCCGGTAACGGTCATGTTTGGCGGTATCGGTGAACCACTGCTGCATCCCAAAACGGCCGATATGATTACGGCCGTTAAAGCCTTGGGCTTTCGGGCGGAGATGATTACCAACGGCACGATGCTCACCGAGCGCCGGGCTAAGCAGCTCATTGCCGCCGGTCTGGACCTGCTGTGGGTGTCCATTGACGGTGCCTCGCCCGACAGCTACGCCGACGTGCGTTTAGGCGCACAGCTGCCGCGCGTGCTGGAAAATCTGCGTCGTTTCCGCCGCCTGCGCCGCCCGGCCCACCGCCCCACGCCAGAAATGGGCATCGCCTTTGTGGCCATGAGCCGCAACATTGCCGACCTGCCCGAGGTGCTGAACATGGGCAAAAGCCTGGGCGTCAAACATTTCTCCGTGAGCAATTTGCTGCCGCACACGCCGGAGATGGAGGAGGAGATTCTCTACCGGCGGGCCATGAACAACATCACCTACCAGCCTTCTTCCTGGCTGCGCCGCCTCAACATCCCCAAGATGGACTTTAACGAACAGACGGCCGAACCTTTGTTGAAGGCATTTGACAGCGGTTACAACGTGACGTTTGCCGGGAATAACCTGGGTGAAATGAACGATGTTTGTACGTTTATTGAGCAAGGGGCGATGGCCGTGGGGTGGGACGGCCGTATCGCCCCCTGTCCGCCGCTGCTTTACCATCATGTAGGCTACATTCGTGGCTACCGGCGCGAATCGTTTGCCCACATTGTGGGCGACATTCATGAACAGTCCCTCAAAACCCTGTGGCAAACCCCAGAATATGAAGCGTACCGGGACCGCGTGCAGCGCTTTGCTTTTGCGCCGTGTACCGCCTGCGGCGGGTGCGATCTGCTGGAAAATAACGAAACAGATTGCTTTTGGAACGAAGCGCCTGCCTGCGGCTCTTGCCTCTGGGCCCAGGGCGTTATTCAGTGCCCGTAGCCGCTAGTGGGGGATGTGGTGGGCTGGTTGTGGATGGCCCTTGACTGTCTCATTGGTCAGGGCTGGCAGCGTAAACCAGAAGAGGCCGCCCTTACCTGGCAGGCTTTCGGCGCCCACTTCGCCGCCCAGCCGGTCGGCAATGCGCTGGACGATGGAGAGGCCCAGGCCGTAGCCGCTGTCCCGGCGCAGGTTGAGCTGGGTGAAGGGCACAAACAGTTTTTCGCGGGCGGCTGGGCTGATGCCGAGGCCGTTGTCTTGAATCCAGAATTTGATCATGTTGTTGGTTACGGCCGTTGCCCCCAGCGTCAGCTCCGGGGGATGGCCACCATACTTCATGCCATTGCTCAAATAGTTAAACCAGATTTCCTCAACCCAGGGTGCATACCCCAGCGCCTGCGGCCATGAATCGGGCAAATGGACTCGCACACCGTACTGCCGGTTCAGGTGAGCCAACCGCTGCCGCGCCTCATCGACAATCATTTCCATGTCCAGCGGGGCCAGCGGAATTTCCATCTCACGCACGCCCGCCAGCAGCAGCAGTGCGTCGATAATGCTGGCCATTTTTTCTCCACTTTGCTGGATGATTCCCAGATACCGCTGGCGATCGGCCGGGGGCAGGGCCTCAAACTTATTGGCCACCGTTTCGGCCAGACCCACCATGTGGGTGATGGGCATTTTCAGGTCGTGGGCCACGGTGTGGGCAAAGGCATCCAGCTCTTCGTTGCGCGCCTGTAAATCGGCCGTACGCTGGGCGACGCGGTTTTCCAGTTCGTTGTTGTACTCCTGCACTTCCTGGTAAAGACGGCCGTTCTGCACCGCCATCGCCGCCTGGTCCGCAATCCCTTGCAGCAGAGCCATCTCCTCGTCGGCCACCGGCTCCATCGCCCCAATCGAGCCGATAGTGAGCAGGCCAATGAGCTGTTCCTTGTAGATGAGCGGCGCGTGGGCCAGGGAATGAATCCCCGCTGCCCGAATCTTTTCCGCCTCCGGCCATTCCCCGTTGGGCTCAATGGCGGAAAGCAGCAGCGGTTGGTCATGGGCCATCAGCTGCTGTTGTGCGGCGGTGGGCAGCGGCTGGCTCAGCTTGAGCAGGCCGCCAAAGTGGCCCGCGCCGTGCCAAAAGCGGAAATTGTTGGCGGCGTCGTCGTAGGTAAAAATGGCGGCAAAGGAACGATTGGTGGCCTGCCAGGTGGCTTCACAAATGACGGCCACAGTTTGCTCCAGCTCGATGTTGGCGCTGAGTCGGGAGGCCACCTGGGCCAGAATCTCGGCGCGGGTGCGGGCTTTACGCTCGCTTACCAGCAGGTGGCTGTAGCTGAGCGTGCGCGCCGCCTGCGCGGTGAGCAGCGAGAGCAGGTCCAGGTCATCATCGACAAACAGCGGCTTCTGGCGGCAAAAGACAAGCAGCAGGCCGTACGCCTGCACCGGTGTGCTGATGGGCACGGTGAGGATGCCGTTGGCCCCCAGTGCCAGAGTGAGCTGGAGGCCAACCTGCCCCATGTCGCCGTGGTTAGTGGCAAAAAACGGGCCTCGCTCTAACCAGACACGCCCCAAACGGCCGCTTTGCGCCGAAATGTGGGCGGCCAGTTCCGGGTACTCGGCCGGTGGGGTCACGATGAGCTGCTCTTCTTCGGGATCGAGCATGGCGGCAACGGCCGTAATGCTGTCTACACTGCGCGCGGCAAAGTGGCACAGGTATTCCACCACGTAGGCCAGCTCCATTCCCGCGTACTGCGCTGGCACTGCGTGCAAAAAATAGTTCAATTCGCGCAGCTGCCAATATTTGCGCAGCCAGCGGGGCGGGGCAAATCCCAGGTAAAAGGCGGCCCCAGCCGCGATCGTGAGGGTGATCGGGGCAAAAAAGAGCAGTGAGTTGGTGGTCAGCGTTTCGCGGAAGGGAATGAAGGTGAGAATCGCCAGCAGCAGGGTGAGGATGCCCAGGGCGATCAGCAATAACCGCCAACGCGACACGCCGCTGCTGACACGGGCGGAGCGAATAAATGCCGAGATAGCATACCCTTCAACGCCGATAAAGTAGGCGGAGACGATCAGCCAAAAAAGGTTGAGGCCGCTGGAAAAGGTCATCACCAGGCCGGTGAGCACCATGCCCACCAGAGCCAGCCGGGAGATGATCGGCCGCAGCCTGCGGAAATGCCGCACCAACCGCAGCAGCAGATACGGGTGCGCCACCAAGGCCAGCGTCGATGGCGTAAGTTCCAGCAGGGCGATGTTGTGGTACCAGGTGGGGGGCGTCAGGGCGAGGGCGACGGAAAGCATCACCAGGGCAATGTCCAGCCGGGTGTGGTCCCGAAAGCGCGCCAGGTTGGCCAGCGCCAGGAGGGCCAATCCCCAGAAAAAGAGCTGTATGAGCAGGGTAAGGGTCGCTTCAGACATGGCGGGTTCATTATAAACTAAAAGCGGCAGGCCAGTCAGCAGAAAATAGGGCTACCGTCGAAAATTCCCTCAGCGTTCACGAGGAACGGCCGTTAGTTGCGTTTAATGGTCAATTCCGGGTAGGGCGAAGGGGCATCGAGCAGCGGCGCTGCTTGCCCCTTGAGCGTGCGGTTAAAGAAGGCCAGCAGGTATTCATTCTGGATTTCCAGGCTGTAGCGGCTGTTGATCGTGCCGGAAAGCCCCAGCTGTGGCGTCAGCGGCGAGAGCAGGGCCAGGTCCGTGAAGTCATAGTGGGCGGTGTTGGCCAGGCTCAGCGCGTAGCCGTCCTGCCGCAGATCGTTGAGGATGGTTTCGCCGCGTGTTTTGTTTTCCGTACCCAGCCATTCCGGCGTGCTGATGAACATAAAAGGCTGGTCCAGCCCCTGGGTAAGCACCGTTTCGTCGACGGGCAGCAGCCAGCTGTCTAGCCCCACGCCTGCCTGGCAGCGGCCGTCTTGCAGGCAAAACTGCACAGTGGCCCCGCCGCCGGTGGAGTGGCCAAAAATGCCGACGTGGTTGAAATCGAAACGGCCGTACAGCACATGCCCTTCTGCTTCTTGCCACACCGCCATTGTGTCCAGCAAGAAGGCGATGTCGTCGGCCCAGACGTGCACCAGCGGATTGGCTTCCGTGGGGTTGGAACGGCCGCTGGGGAAAATGCGCGATGGGTCGTACACAAAAACACGGCCGTCGGGGAAAATCGACAGGGCATTGGCGTAGCTGTGGTCCACCGCGCCGACGATGTAGCCGTGGCTTACCAACTCGCGCACCATCACCGTGTTTTGCATACGGATGCCCGTCAGCCCGTGTGAAAAGATGATGACGGGGAACGGCGCGCCTTCGCTGGCTGCCGGGGCGTCTTGCCAGACATCCAGCTCGGTCAGATTGATGTGGTTGAGCAAAAAGGCGGGCAGGTCAAACTGCTCGGCGATGACCGGCCCGGCCACGTCCAGTGCTTCCAGGTATTGGGCCGGTTCGTCTTCCCGGCTAGCGGCGGGATACCAGACCTGGACCATCACTTCCCGGTTGTCGTTGGGATCTGTGGTGTAGGTTTCGGGCCGGGTCTCATCCACCAGGTAAGTGGTGAAGGTGCCGATGGCGTAAGGGCCGGTCGGATCGGGCAGCTGCGGTACGGGCATGGCCACCGGCAAGGCCACGGCGATGAGCCAGGTGAGCAGGCCGAGCAGGGCCAGCAGCCAGCTCAGGCGGGGGCCGTTTTGTGTGCCGCCTGCCCATCGTGTGGCCAGGATGAGGAAGACGGCCGTTAATCCATAAGCCGGTACCATCTGCCAGCGGTACCCTTCCACAAACAGGTGCAGAATGGTGAACAGCGCTCCGGCAGTAGGAAAAGCAGCCAGCCAGTTGGGGCGCTGGCGGCTAAACAAGGCCCAGAGCAGCGGTGGCAGCAAAAGAGCCAAGATGATGATTTCGTAGAGGCGCATGGATTTTGACTTTTAATCTGTGGATCAGTTGGCGTGAAACGTGAAACGTGAAGAAGCCCTCACGTTTCACGTTTCACGCATCATTCTAAACGGTCAGTACCAGCTTACCCACTACATCCCCTTCCTCCAGCCGCCGCAGGGCAGTAGCACCTTCGCTGAGAGGGTAGATGGAGTCGATGACGGGGTGGAGACGGCCGTTAAAAATCAAGTTCATCACCGTCTCGTAATCGGCCGAGGTGCCCATGGTGCTGCCGATGATGCTGAGGTGCTTGCCAAAGATCAGCCGGTTGTCGAGCTCAAACTTGGGGCCGCTGGTATTGCCCACGGTGAGCAGCCGCCCGCCTTTCTTGAGGGCGCGCAGGGAGGTGTGGAAAGTGGCTGCGCCGACGTTGTCCACCACGATGTCCACACCGCGCCGGTTGGTGGCTTTAAAAATTGCCTTGCCCCAATCTTCCTCGTTGCGGTTGATGAGCACGTCGGCGCCCAGGGCTTCGGCTTTGGCTAGCTTGTCGTCGGAGGAGCCAACGACGTAGATGCGACGGGCCCCGGCCAGCTGGGCAATCTGGATTGCGGCCGTATTCACTCCACCGCCCGCACCCACAATGAGCACCGTTTCACCCGGCTTCAGGCCACCGCGCGTGATCAGCGAGTGCCAGGCGGTGACGTACACCAGGGATGCGGCAGCGGCGTCTTCAAAGTTGGCTTCGTCGGGCATTTTGAGCAGGTTACGGACGGGAACGGCCGCATATTCCGCAAAAAAGCCATCCGTATGCTCGCCGTAGATGGCGAAGTTGTCGCTCATGTTGTCCTGGCCGCGCCGCCCAAAGTAGTCGCTGTCGCTGCCGCGGGTGGGGTTGATGGCCACCCGGTCGCCTACGGCGAAGTCGGTAACGCTGCGACCCACTTGCGCCACCACCCCCGCAGCATCGCTGCCCATAATGTGCGGCAGCTTCAGGTTCAGACCTGGCCAGCCAGCCAGCACCCACAAGTCCAGCCGGTTAAGCGCGGCGGCCTTCACCGCCAGCAGCACGTCATCCGGGCCGATTTCCGGCTCCGGCACGTCGGCATACTGCACGTTTTCCAGGGAACCATGTTCGTAAAATACAACAGCCTTCATGGCAACATCCTTTGGGTAAAGTGATGCGTGAAACGTGAAACGTGATGCCTCTCTGGTCACGTTTCACGTTTCACGTTTGTTAATCGTCCCAGACTTCGTCGAGGTTGTCTTTGTAATAATCCAGCGGGTCGGCGTAGGCAAGGATGTTTTCGTCGGTGGTGGTTTGCAGCAGCAGCTCCAGCAGCAGGCGCACGGCTTCGTCCTCACGGCCGTCGCTGTAATACGCCAGGGCCAGGAACACCTTGCCGCTGTTGTTGTCGGGAAAATCGGCAACCACTTTTTCCAGCGTTTCCACGGCCTCGCTAAAGTTGCCCACGTTGCGGTGGCTGCTGCCCAGGCAGACCAGGCATTCCTGCAAATCGCTGCCGTCCAGCCCGGCCTTGATTGCTTTTTGGTAATAGGGGATGGCCTCGTTTTCTTCGCCCATAACGTCGTAGGAGCCGCCCACTTCGTATAGGACACGGGGATCTTCTGGATAGTCGTTCAGCAAATCGAGCAGCAAAGTTTGGGAGGCTTCCAGGTCGTCTTCGCGGCGCAGCTTTTTAGCACGGGCGATGGTTTCTTCAATCACGGTTTTACTCCTGAGCTTGCCACAGAAAACGCACTATTGGGAAATCCACAGATTGCACAGATGGTTTTGGCTTGCGGCGTTTTCTGCTGTGATGGTTGTGTGTGGGAATGATAGACAGTGCGGGGGAAACTCGCAAATGGAATCTTGCCGGTTGACGGCCGTTTTGGTATCGTCACCGCAGAAATGAAAATTTAACCGCAGAGGCGCAGAGGGCGCAGAGTGAAGAAGGATTGAGAGATGACGAAGGCAGTGGGACAGCATGTGTGGGGCAGGTTGTTGGGCGAGAAGGCGGGTGGGAACGGCCGTTCCGCCCTGCTGCTTACCGATCCCAAACCAGAAACGGCGTCGGATGCATCGCTGACGCTGCGCCTGGCGTTTGTGGTGATGGGCACAGAGGCACCGCTGTTCCCCAGCTTTTTGATCGACGACTGGGGTGGGGAAGTGCGCGGCACGTCGGTGTACAGCTGGGTGCGGGAAAACGGTAACCAGTTCCCCCGCGCCGAGATTTTTGGCTTTGATCGCCAGGGCAACAGCGTGCAGTTTTTTGTGCGTGAGCTGGAGCTGTATGCCAAACCGCTCTGTTTTGCCTTTGCCCACCGGCAAACGCCCCTGGCTGAAGGTAAACTGGTCCACGCTATTTTGCTGCCCGATGCGGCCGTTAGCCAGCCCGAGAAAATCAAACGGCCGTCTGAAATCAAACGGCCGTTAGCTTCTGCGCGGGTCACCTGGTGGCAGGTACCGCCCGATCTATCCCACTTCAACTTCAGCCTGCTCGACGACGCACAGGCCTCTGAGTTTATATAAAGTGAAGCGTGAAACGTGAAACGTGAGAAGAGGCCCATCACGTTTCACGTTTCACGCCTCACACCTATCCGCAACGCCAAATTTTCATTTAATCACTACCTGCACAATTGGCCTGCGGCCGGTTTCGGCGAACAGGTAGCGGCTCAGGGCGTCTTCGATCTTTTTGCTCAACCCCTGGCTTTGCCCGGCAAACTGCTTCACCATCTGGTCGATCTTCTCTTTGGCCCCTTCCATCAGTGCCTCTTCGTCGCGCCGGTCGATGAAGCCGCGGGAGATGATTTCCGGCTGGCCCACCATCTGGCTGCTGCCGTTCAGGCTAATGACGGCAAAAAAGAGGCCGCTTTGCGCCAGCTTCTCGCGGTCGCGCAGCACGGGCCAATCAATTTCACCTACGCTTTCGCCATCAACAAAGATGTAGCCACCGCGCATCCGCGGCATGATTTGCAAGGAGTCGTCCGACAGTTCCAGCGGGGTGCCGTTTTCAATGACGGCGATGTTTTCCGCCGGGATGCCCAGCTCCTGGGCCATGACGGCATGCTGCTTCAGGTGGCGCAGCTCGCCGTGGATGGGCAGCAGGTATTTCGGCCGTACCAGGTTGATCATCAGCTTCATCTCTTCCTGGCTGGCGTGGCCGGAAACATGTACATCGGCGATGTTTTCGTAGAGCACGTTGGCGCCGCGGCGGAACATCTGGTTGATGGTGCGGTAGACCAGCTCCTCGTTGCCGGGAATAGCGTGGGCAGACAGCACGATGGTGTCGCCTTCCTCAATTTGCAGCCGGTTGTGGTTGCCACGGGCCAGCCGCCCCATCACCGCCGAGGGCTCGCCCTGAGAGCCGGTAGCCATGATGACCACCCGCTGCGGCGGCAGCGAGGAGATGTCGCCGATGTCGATAAGGGTGGCCTCGTCGATTGTCAGGTAGCCCAGATCCATGGCCATTTTGGTGTTGTCACGCATGGAGCGCCCGGTGATGGCCAGGTAACGGCCGTATTTTTCGGCCGTATCCGCCACCAGCTGGATGCGCGAAATGAGCGAGGCAAAGCTGGCCACGATGATTCGCCCCGGCGCATCACGGAACATCTTGTCAAAGGCCAGCTCGATCTCTTTCTCCGATTTGGTCCAGCCGGGCCGGTCGGCATTGGTGCTATCCGCCAGCAGGCAGAGCACACCACGCTGCGAAAATTCGGCCAGCTTGGCATAGTCGGGCGGCCAGCCATCGGCGGGCGTGTGGTCAAATTTGTAGTCGCCTGTGTGCACCACCAGCCCCGCCGGGGTGGTGATGCCAAAGCCTACGCAGTCGGGAATGCTGTGGGCCACGTGGAATGGTTCCACGGTGAAATATTTGCCCAGGGTGAGAGTATCCCCGGCTTCGAAGGTGATCAGCTGCACCTCTTTTTTCAGAGGCGAGCGGCGCATCTTTACGTCGATCAGCCCGACGGTGAGCGGCGTGGCGTAAATCGGCGCGTCGATGTCCCGCATGACGTGGGGCAGGGCGCCAACGTGGTCTTCGTGGCCGTGGGTAATGAGCACCGCCACGATGTTGTCCAGGCGGTCCAGCAAATATTTGTAGTCGGGAATGATGGCATCTACCCCAAGCATATCGTTTTGGGGAAACATGATTCCAGCGTCGATGACGAGGATTTCGTCATCATACTCGATGACGGTCATGTTTTTGCCAATTTCGCCGCATCCACCCAAAGGGATGATGCGTAGTTTTGTGTTCATAAAGCCTCCAAAGGGTACGAGAAGCGGGTCTGCTGCTCGATTATGTTAAGTTTTTAGTGGGTGTTGGGGCTGAAGAAGGTATTATACACGGAGAAGGAACCAAACCAGAAATATCAGCAGGGTTTGCACCATGCCCAGGATCACGGTGTAGAGCCAGAGCATTGAGCGGTTAGCGACCAGTTCTTGGGGGGGCCGATGGCGGGTGGCCACAATGGGCTGGGTCTGTGGGGCGGTGGTTTTTCGGGCGCTGGTCTGGGCAACGGCCGTTTCGCCATCAAAGCGGATGAGGGCCACGGAGATGTTGTCTTCGCCGCCGCGTTCATTGGCTTTACGAATCAGGTTGGTGCAGGCTGCGTCCATTGTTTCCTGGCTCAGTACGTAGGCGATTTCTTCGTCGGTCACGTGGCGCGTCAGGCCATCGGAGCACAGGAAGAGGATGTCGCCGGTTTCCAGCGGCTGCTCAAACAGATCAATTTTGGGTGAACGTTCAGAGCCGAGACTGTAGAGAATGACGTTGCGGCGGGGATGGAAGTGGGCTTCTTCTTCGGTGATGGCCCCTTCTTCTACCAGCTTGGCCACCAGGCTCTGGTCTTTGGTGACTTGGTGGATACGGCCGTTACGCCACAAATAACCCCGGCTGTCTCCCACATTGGCAATATAGGCGCGGCCTTCGTGAATAACGGCCGCAACCATCGTGGTGGCCATGCGGCTGTTGGCGTTGCGTTCCAGCACGTGCTGGCGCAGGTCCGTATTGGCCGCCTGCATGGCATTCAGCAGTCGCTGGCCCAGGTCTGGCGATTCGCTGTCTTCCAGGTAATGGCTGATGGTGCTTTCGCTGGAAAGCTTGCTGGCGACTTCACCTGCATCCGCGCCGCCAACCCCATCGGCAACGATGTACAGCCAGCCATGCCGGGCTTCTTCTTCGGGGCTGCCGGGCTCCCAGTAGGAAACAAAATCTTCGTTATGATCACGCACAAGTCCTGTGTCGGTGCGAAGAATGGCAGTGATCTGTTCAGAATTATTCATGGCCAAAACTATAACCCAGAAATCTGGGAAGGAGCAACCTGGACTCAGGTTCCAGAGGGTAATCGTAGGGATTTTTTTATTTGCCACAGAGAAAACTGAGAAAACGAGAAATTTTGTTTCTCGGTGTTCTCTGTGGCCAATTGGCTACCGGCTTACACCCAAACGGAAATACTCTTCTGTGCGGGTGTCTATGAGTTGGGCGGCTTCAGCGGCGGTGATTTCGCCGTAAAAGGCGCGTTCAATTTCTTCGTTGGCGGTGCCTTCAATTTCTTCCCAGGTGCTGATAACGGGTACTATTTTCAGGTTTGTGGCGGTGTCCAGCCACACCTGGCTGTGGGCGGGCAGGGCGCCGGGTTCCAAAAAGGCATCCGACTCAGCGACAGAAATGAGGGAGGGCACGGTACGGCCGCTTCCGGCAATAATCGTCTGCCCTTCCGGTGAGTTGGCAAATTCGATGAAGGTCCAGGCGGCGTCTTTGTTTTCCGTGGTGCTGGAGAGACAGTAGGCGTCGCTGTGCAGCACGCCAACCGATTCCTTGCCGCTTGGCAGCGGGGCCACGTCCCAAACATATCCCTCAATTTCGCGGAAGGTGGGGGTAGCCCGTCGGCTGTCGAAGAACATGGCGGTGGTACCGGCCACAAAGCGGCTCTCGCTGTCCTGGGCTTCTTCTTCAATCCGGCCTGGCACCACGCCGTGTACCTGGCGCAAATCGACAAACCATTGCAGCGCTTCCTGCGCTGGTGGCCGGGTGATGGTGAGCCGGGTGGGGAACTCATCGCTGTTGACGATGGGACCGCCGTTTTGCCAGACAAACGGCGCCAGCCGGTACAGGGATGGTTCAATCCCAACGCCGTACTGATCAATGGTGCCGTCGCCGTCGGTGTCTTTGGTGAGGGCAACGGCCGTTTTTACAAAATCGTCCCAGGTCCAGTCAGCGCTAGGATAGTCCACACCGGCTTCGTCAAACAAATTCTGGTTGTAATACACCACCAGGCTGGAAATATTTTGCGGAATGCAGGTGATGACTCCATCCCAGGTAAAGGCATCGATGGTGATCGGATAAAAATCTTCCGGCTGGATCAGCTCACTTTCGGCCAGGTACGGTCCCAGCGGTTCCAGCAAATCATTGGCGGCAAAGGCGGCGTAGCGCCGGTAATTCATCAGCGTCACGTCTGGCGGGCTGCCAGCGGCAAATTCCGTGGCCAGGCGGGTGCGGTATTCGCTGGCCGATGGAATGTGCGTCACTTCCACGTGGACATCAGGATGAGACTCATTAAAGGCGGCAACCAGGTCGGCGTACGCCTTTTGTTCGGCCGGATCGCCGAAGGTCAGGAAGGTAACGGTTCTGGTTTGCTGGGAACAGTTGGCCAAAAAAATGATGGTCAGTAACAGGGCAAGTTTCAAAGTTAAAGACACACTTTTTGGGGGTTTCATACAGATGTTTACCTCACTTCGTGGTGGCTCACTTATCTGAGGGTGAGCGGTAAATAAAGGTGGTTTGTGAAGAAATCGGGTTTGACCAGTGTGATGCTGTCGATGAGGCTGCCGCCCCGGCTGTAGAAGCTAAAGTTGAGGCAGTGTGGGCCTGCTTCCAGGCGCATCGCGCCATAGTCGAGATTATAGCGCACGACGCTGCCCGGTAGAGGATTCCCCAGCGAGTAAATGCTGCGACCGCCCAGGCCATTAACAAAGTAGGGAATGCCATCTTGCTGCAGCCGTTCGTAGGTGTGGTCGTGCCCGGCGAGAACGGCCGTTGCTCCCCAATCGGCAAATGGCCACTGCATATCGGGGTCAGAACCGTGGACGCTGGAGGAGGAGTAGGGCGGGTGATGCAGCGTCACCAGTTTCCACGGTGCGCTGCTGCTGGTGAGTTCGGCTTGCAGCCAGCTAGCCTGGGTAGAGGCGGCGGTACGGCCGTCCGGCTCCCCGCTGTCGCTGTCCAGGGCAAACAGATGCACCGGTCCCAGCTCAACTTCGTAATACCGCTCGTTGCCGGGCAGAGTGAAATAATCCAGGTACGGCTGCAGGGTGCCGGTGTTCCAGTCGTGGTTACCGGGCACAGGGAAGAAGCGGTTTTCCACTGCGCCAGGACCGTAGCTGCCCGTGTAACTGCCGATGTACTGCTGGTAATACTGGCCAATGTTGGCGTCGATAGTGCTGGCCGCCCCGTCGGGATAGTTGTTGTCGCCGGTGGTGAGCACGTAATCGACGTTCCAGCTGTGGACCAGGTTAGCCACATCTGCCTCTGGCGTTCCCGCATAGCCAAAGTCCCCAATCACCGTCAGGATGACATCGCCGCTGCAGCTAGACCCATTGGCCAGTGCGACCTCGGCCTGGTACACCTTGTTGGGTGGCTGCCAGTGGATGAAGGGGAGGAGGGAAACGGCCGTTACCGCCAAAATTCCAGCCCACCAGTGCCAATATCGCCAAACCTTATTCAGATAAACTGACATAAACCTATTCCCTGGCTTCGCGTAGACAGTATAATCAGCTGCCAATGCGGGCAAAATAAGGCTGGAGCAGCAAAAACAGCACTACCGGAATAACGGTGGTCAGCACCGCGCCCGCCATGAGCAGTGACCACTGCGACGGGGTGAGCTGCTGCAAGAGCTGCAGGGCAATGGGCAGCGTGTAGCGGCTTTGCGTGCGCAGATAGAGCAGCGGTGACACAAAATCGCTCCAATACAGGATAAATGATAGCAGCGCCACGCCAACGGCGGTAGGCCGGACAATGGGCAGGCCAATCTGCCGCCAGCTGGCCAGCACCCCCGCGCCTTCGAGCCGGGCAGCCTCGTAGATGGCCACGGGGATGCGGCGAAAGGCGCGGTAAAACATCAGCACAAAAAAGGGGCTGGTGCCCATGAAGGCCGGGGCGATGAGGGCCAGGATGGTGTTGTACCAGCCTAACCAGGCATAGATGAAAAAGCGGGTAGACCAGAGGGCCACGCCGGGCACCATCAGCACCGCCAGGGAGAGGACAATCCAGCGGCGCTGGCTGGCCTTGGGCAGCTGGGCCATGCTAAATCCGGCCCAGCTGCTGGTGAGCAGGGTCAGCGGTACGGCCAGCAGCACCACCAGCAGGGAGTTGAACGTGTAGCGGCCCATCGGTACCAGCGCCAGCACACGGCCGAAATTGTCCAGGGTGAGGTCCAACGAGAAGGTCAGGGTGGTAGGCAGCGGCCGTCCCTGGGGGTGCAGCGCCGCCGTCAACATCCAGAAGAGGGGTAGCAGAAAAACGGCCGTAACCAACAGCCGCAGTACCAGACGCCAGCTCAGCTTAAAGGACAAAGGTTTCCTCCGTTGTGCCAATTTGCCACTGCCGGGCGATGGCGTACAGCGCCAGCACAATCAGCCCGGTGAGGGCATACAGTACCCACAGCGCGGCGCTGGCGGCGCCAAACAGCATCAGGCCAAAGCCCTGTTCGTAGATGAGCATGGGCAGAGTGTAGGTGGCGTAATATGGCCCACCACCCGTGGTTAAAAAGATGGTAGTGAACGACTCTTGCAGGGTAACCACGGCATCACGAAAGGCCAGCAGGAGTAAAATGGGGGCCAGCAGCGGCAGCGTGAGGTAGAAAAAGCGTTGGGCGCGGTTGGCGCCATCCACCAGGGCGGCCTCTTCCACGGCAGGCGGGATGTCTTGCAGGGCGGCCAGGCAGACCAGGAAGCCTTCGCCAATTTGCCAGAGCGAGAGCAGTACTAGGCCCGGTTTGGCCCATTGGCTGTCGGCAAACCAGCCGGGCTGCGCCAGGCCAACGGCTTGCAGCAGCAGGTTCACCGGGCCGTAGAGGGGGTTAAGAATCCACAGCCAGGCCAGGGCGTAAGCGGCCGTCGGCACGATGCTGGGCAGGTAGACAGAAGCACGAAACCAGCCCAGGAAACGGCCGTTGCGCCGCAGCAGCACCGCCAGCAAAAACGCACCAAATACCCGCAGGGGTACCGGCAAAATCACCAGCGCCAGCGAATTTTGCACGCTGAGCAAAAACAGCTCGTCGGTGGTGACAAAGAGAAAGTTGAGGGTACCCAACCAGGTGGGCGAGGAAAGCCCGTCATAGCGAAAGAAGGCCAGGCCAAAGGCCAGCAGGGCGGGCATCACCACCAGCAGCAAAATTCCGCTCAGGTAAGGCAGCAGCAGCAGGCGCAGGCGTTGTTGGTAGCTGAGGGGTCGCCACAGTGGTTTCCGCATGGCGGCTATTGTACCGGAGTTGGGCGGGAGTGGGAAAAAGTAAATTTATTGGCAGCTCTTTTTGGTCTTTGGGAACCTCTCATCGCTAAGAATCGTTAACTGATCGAGCAAACGATTGTCGTTTGCCTGTTTATGATGGCAAAATAGGAGCATGATTATGAAAACGACCAAACTGATTTTGACGCTTGTTTTACTTTTCCTGATTGGCTGTACGGCCGTCACCACCCCTGAAGAACCGGAAGGAACGGCCGTTCCCATCGAAACAGAACCCCAGGAGGCGCCCCCCGTGAATAACGAAACCCCAGAAGAAAGCCCTGCTGTTGAAGACACCGCTGAAAGCGACGCGCCAGAAGTTGCGCCAACGCCCACCAGTGATAAACAGGTGTCCGAACCGGTTACCGTGGACCTGGGGGATGTGACCTCCGGGCCGCTGGAAGGCACGCCCGTGGTGCAGCCTGCCCCAGGTAACCCCGGCATCAAAGACCCCGTCGTCCAGGCCATGACCGACCTGAGCCAGCGTTTAGGCGTGGCGGTGGACGACATTGAGCTGGTTTCTTTGCTGGACGTTACGTGGCGTGACGGCAGCCTGGGCTGCCCGGAAGCAGGCGTGGCCTACACCCAGGCGCTGGTGCCTGGGCAGCAAATGATTTTGCAGGTGAATGGTGAAGAATATTATTACCACAGCGGCAAAAACAGCGTCTTCACCTACTGCGGCGATCCGCAGCCGCCGCTGGAAAGCATGCCCATCAATCCGCTGGAACCCATTCCCGGCCAGGACGATTAATCCATAGAGACATTGCCCGTAGAGACGTTGCATTGCAACGTCTCTACAAAAAAGAGGCTCTGCAAACCAGAGCCTCTTTTTTGCTGTTTTGTCTCAGACTACGGTGCTGTGACGATGACCAATTCCGGTCCATTGGCCCCTTCGGCGCTGCTGAAGAGGTTGCGAATGGAGCTGTTCGAGAGCAAGGCCATACTGAAGGTGCCGTCGCCGCTGATGGCGCTGGTGACGTCAATTTCAAGCCAGCCGCTGCTTACCGTGCCGGAGCCGCTGATCACGCTGCCAGTGGCCGGGGCGTTGCTGTAGGTGATGCTGCCTTCGCTCCAGCTGTTGCTGCCGACCTGGGTTATATCAAACGGTCCACTGCCGCTTTCTACAAAGAGCCGTAGGGTGGCCGAACCCACCGCACCATCCAGCCCGCTGACATTGAACTTGAGGTAGCTGCGAATGTCTGGGCTGGCATCGGTGCTCAGCGTGGTCGAGCTGCCATAGTTCACCGTGGGGCGGCTGGAGAGGGTCATGGCGTCATCAGCGGCATTGAAGGTAAAGGTGGTGCCGCCGGGGCCAGGGGTGTTGGTAGGGGTGGGCGGTACGGCCGTATTCGTCGCTGTCGGGGTTGGCCCAACCGGCGTGTTGGTTGGCGTGGGTGTTGGACCACCGCCACCGGCCGTTTCCACAACAAGTTCTGGCGGGTTGCCACTTTCCCGGCTGGCCAGGGTGATGAGATTGCTATCGGCTGTGCTCAGGCCAAAGCTTACCAGGCCGTTGCCACCGACGAAGCTGGTGACAGGCACTTCCACGTACCCGTTGCTGCTAAAGGCCCCGGAGCTGTTAACAAGGCTGCCCAATGCGGGGGCATTGGCGTAGGTAATTGTCGTTTCGCCCCACGTATTGTTGGCCACCTGGTGCACATCGTAGCCCAGGCTGGAGCTGCTTTGCGCGTAGACGCGCAGCGTGGCCTGCGATACCGTGCCGTTGAGGCCCTGCACGTCAAAGCGCAGATAGCTGTTGTTGTCCGGCGAGGCGTCTAACCGCAAGGTCGTAGCGCTGCCCTGGTTGCTGGTGGGCCGATTGGCCATCGTGAAGGAGTCGGCCACCGGGTTGAAGGTCAGCGTCTGGCCGCCGGGGCCGGGCGTGTTAGTGGGCGTAGGCGGCAGCGGCGTGTTGGTCGCCGTTGGCGTGTTGGAAGGGGTTGGGGTTGGTCCGCCGCCCACCTGGATGGTGAAGTTGGCGTTGGAAATATCAAAGAAGATGTTGCCTGCACAGCTCACGCGGACACGGGCCGCTGTGGTGCTGATGTTGGGCACCAGCACCGAGGCGCTGCCGTCGTTGGGCGTGTTGGCTTCCAGGATGGTGGGATAGGTGTAGCCACCATCGGTGGAGAGGCTGATGTTGACGTTGGCGCAGCTAATGGGGGCGGCGCTGGTGCCGGCGACATTCCAGGTGACAGTTTCGCTGGCGTTGCCGGTCCAGGTAACGGCCGTATTCGGCGCCGTCACCAAAAACGGACCGGTTCCGGCAACGGCCGTTACTGTCGTGCCATCGCTGGCCACACCGCCTGCGGGTACCTGGTTGTCGCGCACGGTGAAGCGGAAGTTCATCGTGCGGGCATAGGAGGGCAGTAGTTCGCCCAAGGTCTGCGTGTTGTTCACAATGTCAGATATCTGCGGGAAGGTGCGCGATGGCGAGGTGGTGGGGCTGAAGGAGCGGAAGATGGGCGCGTTGCCCGAGGGCGAATTGGGTGCCCCAGCCGGGCCAAGATCAAACTCTTCCCAATTGTAGGTCAGTGAGGCCGTGCCGTCCGGGTCCGAACCGGAACCGGTGAGGGTAAAGGGGGTATTCAGCGGAATGCTGAAGCTGGCCCCGGCCTCGGCTGTGGGCGGCGTGTTGCCCGTGCTGGAAATGACGGCACAGTTGTTGCCGCTGCCCGTTGTGGTGAAAGAAACCATTTCGTCAAAGCTGATGCCATGGAAGTAATCGTCGCTGTTGTTTTGGATGTTTTGCGAGCCGCAGATACCGGCATAAGCCATGATGGTGGTGCCGCTGCCGGGTTCGTAGGCGGTGGAGCCATTCCGGTTGCCGCCAGCGCAGCTGCCTGCATTGCCGTTGAACGTGTGGTTCCCGGCAAACTGGTGACCCATCTCATGGGCCACGTAATCCACGTAAAACGGATCGCCGATGGGGGAACCGAGACCGGTCACGCCCTGGGCTTTGGCGCTACCGCACACGACCGCCAGCCCGGCGATACCGCCGCCGCCGGTGCTAAAGACGTGCCCCACATCGTAGTTGGCCGAGCCAATAACGCTGTTAAGGGTGGATTGGTTTTGGCTTAGCATGGCGCCGCCGTTGTTGTTGGTGTAGGGGTCGGTTGCGCCGTTGGTGTAGACAACCTGGTCGTTGTTGGGCACCAACTGGAAAGTGACGGCCACTTCGCGTTCGTAGATACCGGCAACGCGGTTGATGGCTGTGACGATTTCCGCCATGGCCAGGGGGACGGTGCCGCCGTGGAACTGGGTGTACTCGCCCGTAGCGGCGACGGCCAGCCGGTAAGTGCGCAGCTGCCCGCCAGTGGCAAATGGCCCATTGATGTTTACGGCCGTATCCACTTCGTCGATATGGTCTGGATTTTCCAGCACGACATCGGGGGCAAAATCAGCGGGCAGATTGGGCACAAAGTCGCGGGCAAAGTAGCTCTGGTAGAGGTCGATATTTTCCGTGGTGTACGGGTCGATGAAAACACGGCCGTTGCCCGACAAGATCATGGCATGGAAGCCTTTGGGTGTGCTGTCCAGCCGAGCGTAAGCGGTGGGGTCATCGATACCCACCCCGGCATAGGTCTGGATTTCGGGAAACTTGGCGGCCAGGTCGGGGTGCATAACGGCCGTTTTGATGATTTGGAAACGGCCGTATTCGCCATTAGGCAGCGGGAGCCACAACACAACGTTGCCTCCACCCAGCGAGGCCGGTGCCTGGGCCAGTACCGTGTTCAGGGCTGCCCAGTCCAATGAGACGGTGCGGTAAGCCGTGGGCACAATCACACGTTCGCCCGCTGGTCGTAGGGAGGTCTCATCGACATCCTGCCACATGCCATCGGCCGATTGTGCGCCAACTGGTGCGGCGCTCACCGCCTGCCGCCCGCCCGACGCTGCCAAAAAAATCAGCAGCAGTGCTGCGCCCGCCAGGCCTAAAAATAAAAACAATCTGAAAGGTAGCTGTTTTGGGGTGTTCTGCATATTCTGTCTCCAAAAGAAATTTCAAAAATTTCCTTGCATGAAAATTCTGGTTCAGGGAAAAGGGAATCGAGGTGAGAAATTGTTTTATTTGGTCTTGTAAGGGTAGGGCTCCTGTGCCGGTGAAGGACAATCAGGTAGCAGACACCTCCTTTTCCTATAGGTAGGCAAAGTCAGACAGTATGCGGAGCAGTCTTGGGGCTAAGGTGCTCCCTTCAAAATCTTCTCAATTGGTGGATGACGACAGCGATTGTCGAATTTGCTCTATTGGAGCAGGCTAAGTCTAGGTAGCAAAACTTAACACCAAAGTTAAGTTATCGTTTCGCGCCGGAACGGTGGGCAGAAAAAAAGAGGACCTCCGAAGAGGTCCTCTCGTTCATCAAACTGTTGTTGGTGCGGCCAAAGCTATGGGCCAGTCACCACCACAAGCTCGGGTTGATTGGCGCCTTCGTCGGTGCTGAACAGGTTGCGCTGGGAGCTGCTGGATAGCAGCACCATACTAAACGTGCCGTCGCCGTTGATAGCGCCGGTGACGTCAATTTCCAGCCAACCGCTGCTCACCGAACCGGCGCTGTTAATCACGCCGCCCACGGCCGGAGCATTGTTGTAGTTGATGCTGTTTTCGCTCCAACTGTTGCTGTTCACCTGCGCGACGTCGAATGGTGCACTGCCGCTGTTCACGTAAACGCGCAGGGTTGCTGAGGCAACCGGGCCATCAAGCCCACTGACGTTGAACTTCAGGTAGCTGCGGATAACCGGTGAAGCGTCCGTGCCCATAGTGTCTGACGTGCCGTAGTTCACCCCAGGCCGACTCGACAAGACCATGGCGTCATCGGCGGCGTTGAAGGTGAAGGTGCTGCCACCCGGCCCTGGTGTGTTGGTGGGTGTTGGCGGTACGCCCGTGCTGGTGGGTGTGGGGGTTGGCCCACCGCTGCCCGCAAACTCAATCACCAGTTCCGGTTCGTTGGCACCTTCACGGCTGTGGAGTTGGAGCAGGCTGGAATCGGCCGTACTCAAGCCAAAGCTCAGCAGGCCGTTGCTGGTGACGTAGCCGGTGACATCCACTTCAACATAGCTGCCAGAGGAAATAGCACCGCTGTTGTTAAGCACGCTGCCCAGGGCTGGTGCGTTGTTGTAGTTGATGGTCGATTCACCCCAGCTGTTGTCGGCGACCTGGTGTACGCTGTAGCCAGTACCGGAAGTGGATTGGGTGTACAGCCGCAAGGTGGCCTGGGTGACGCTGCCTGTGACGCCTTGAACATTAAAGCGCAGGTAGCTGTTAATATCCGGTGACCCATCGAGGCGCAGGAAGGTCGTACTGCCCTGGTTGGTCGTGGGCCGCGATGAGTAGACGGAAGCGTCAGCGACGGGGTTCAGCGTGACGGAGCCAGTGCCCGGTCCAGGTGTGTTGGTGGGCGTGGGCGGAACCGGGGTATTGGTCGGTGTTGGCGGCACGCCGGTGCTGGTGGGGGTTGGGGTTGGGCCGCCGGTGTTACAAGCGGCATAGCTCATTGAAGCGATGTAAGTGCCCCAACGACCCTGAGAGGTGCCCGTGTTTTTGCTGTACTCGCCCAGGTACCAGAAGGTTGTACCGTTGGGGTCGATGGTCATGCCAGTGTAGTCACCCCAGCGGCGTGGTGGGAAGGTCTCAAAGGAAGTATAGGTGATTTCTCCAGCCTTGATTTGGGTTTCGGCCTGCAGGGTGTTGAGTGGATCGGTTCCCTGACGTCCGGCATAGTAAATCGAGGGGAAGGTGCTGCTGCTGGAGCGGGTGTAGCCCAGGCTTAGATCGTTGCAGTGGTTGACGGCCAGGTCCGGGTGGAAGCGGTAGGTGCCGCTGCTAGAGAGCACACCTGCCTGCACCACAGAGGCCGTGGCCAAATTGATCTGGGCCCAGCGAACACAGTTTACGGTGCCACCGCCGGGATTACAGGCGATGGTCATGGTGGTCCAGCCGTAGCCATTGCGATATTCAAAATCTAGAGGACGCCAGTCGCCGCCGTCCAGCGTGCCACCGCCAGATTGAACGGAGGCAATGGGCAAGCCTGCGGTTACGCCGGTGGCTGTGTTGAGGTTGAAGGAACCAACGGCCGTTAACGTGTTCGCCCCAAACGGATCATTCCAGGCCCAAACGGTGTGATTGGCGCCGTTGTAGCCCGTTTCGGTGACGATGTAGTGTGGGCCGCTGGTGGGCCAGGTGCCCTGGTTCCAGCCGTGCAAGTTCATCGGCTGAGGCGTGTCTTCGTTATTGCCCAGGTTACGCATGACCGAGGCGGCCGGTTGGCCAGCGTACATGGCCGCCTTGTCGAAGGCCCAAATGCGCGAATCCAGGAAAGAGGAGGTAAACATGTTGGCGCCCATGTAGATCGCGTCGCGACCGACACCGGCGTGTGGATAGTCAAAGAAGATGCTGGCGCTGCCAGTGGTGTAGTGATAGATGTTCCACCCACCCGTTGGGTCGCCGGTCTGGGAAACAGCCAGGCAGTAGCCTGTGCCATCAGCGTCGATGCCTAAAATGTAGCGGTCGGCCGATTCATCGTAGATGGCGTTGGGGTCAAACACGCCGGTGCAGTTGGGGTTAGCCGACATGAAGCTGGCGAAGGTGGTGGGGCCAACGAGAGAGTTGCCGCTTTTGTCATAGATTTCCAGGGCCACGTTCACCACAGCAATGATGTGATTGGGGCCAACGGTCAGCTCTGGATCGGGCGGAACATTGCCACCGCCGCCACAACACTCGGTGTAGTCCATGCTGTCGAAGGTGACGCCCAAGGCGGGGGTGAGGGGGTTGGGACCGTCAGGTTCCTGAATGGACTGGCTGGGCAGGAGCTGGGTAGATACCTCCCTCAGCTCGGCCATTTGGGCAGTACTGACGATGTTATCTTGTTCAAACAGGTCGATTTCACCTCTTTCCCAGCGAGCCAGCTGGTTGTTGGGGTCCAAAACACCGGCGGGGATATCACCCAGGTTCACCGCATAGGGTACGGCCAGCTGCGAAACGGGCACAACCTGGTCACCGGCTTCACCGATACCGCTGCCTGCTGGGGCAAAAGCGTGGATGGCTTCCTGGCGGCTGGCAGATTCAGGCGCCGGGCTGACGGTAAGGCTGACCAACCAGACGCCTGCACCAAACAGCAGCAGGGGTAGGATGGTTCGAGAAAAATTGCGAAACAACATATTGCCTCCTTAAAAGTGGATATGGGGTTTTTTTACACAGACCAGGGATGTATTTTGGGGGTATATACACCGCCTGATTTGTGGTGAGTCACTTTTTGTTGATCGGGTGGCCGGATGACGGCCGTTTCTACTCTGGATTTCCTTACCAGTCCCACTAAGTACGGCGGTATTTTATTCTGTAGAGATTGAGGTATTTCTTACGTTTTCGTTCCAAACAAAAACAGAGCGCTCTACCGCAAGGGAAGAGGCTCTGCTCATCATTTGTCTATAAAAAGTTGTAAGTCGCCACTGCGCTCGGACCGTATTTGTTTGGGTGTTTGCTATTCTGCCCGGTAAAGATGGCTCATTATACTAACTTAGGAGGAGATAAGCCAGCAGGATAATAACAATCACCGCCAGGGAGACCAGCAGCCCCAGTATGATGTTGAGCCCTTGGGTATTTTGCCTGGATTTGCGCACCGGTTTTGGCGGGGCGGGTTTTGCTGCTTTGCCCTTGCCTGTTTGGGTGGCGGTGACGGCCGTTTTGCTTACAATGGTTACTGCTTCTGCAGGGGTAGGGGTAGAATCTGGCACTGCGGGTTCTTTGAGCCAGTCGGGGAGAGTGTCGTTGGGGACGGCCGTTTCGCTTACCTTTTGCACTGCCGGGGTGGCCACAAGATCGCCCGATTCACTCACCAGCCATTCTGGCAGCATGTCTGTTTCGGACTGGGCCAGGACATCCATTGGTTGGTCAGACACAAGGCTGGCTGTCGGGGTCATCTGCCCAGACTCTTCCAGAAGGGCCAGCTGTTCTTTTGCTTTTTCGTGGTGGGGATTTAAGGCTAAAGTCTTACTTAAATAGGCGGCCTGTTTTTGTGGTGAGTCCACCAGCAGGCTGAGCAAATACCAGCCCTGAACCTGTGTGGGGTCCTCGTCTAACAGTGCGGTGAGCTGCTGCTGCGCTTCACGTTTGTTTCCGGTTCGTACGGCGGCAATGGCCTCTTTGAGCTTGTCGTCCATAGCACCCATCCTTATTGGCCAGACCCTGGCACCATTTACATAACAATACAATACACCGGACATTGTAGCATGGCTTGTCAAAAATTTCGAGGGGCCAATTTTCTCAAACTAGACGTCGGGTTTGCAGGTGGCTAAGGGTGGGGCAGGGGTAGTGGAGATGTGCTTTTTGAACGGCCGTTAAATCCCAGCGTGTTTGTGAAGCTTCATTTAAATCCAGGAACTGTTCCAGGGCAACGATCAAATCACACACAGGCAGGCCCATCACGTTGCAGTAACAGCCCGCCAGGTGGGCAACCGGCTGGAACACCGGATGCTGGATGGCGTAAGCACCGGCTTTATCCAGCGGATCACCAGTGGCAATGTAGGCATCAATTTCCTCGTTGCTGTAGGGGCGCATGGTGACAACGGCCGTACTGACGCCTTGGTATTCACGGCCGTTTACCGGATTCAACAGCACAAACCCGGTGTGCACTTCATGCTCGCGATTGCCCAGCCGCTGCAGCATGATGCGGGCCGCTGCTTCATCGGCTGGCTTGTTTAACATCTCACCGGCATAAGCCACGGTTGTGTCTGCGGCCAGAATGAGTGTTTGGGCCGGGAGAGATGTGCCAACAAGCTGCTCAGCAATGCGTGTAGATTTGAGTCGCGCCGTTTGTACCACATTCACGGCTGGGTTCGGATCAGTGACGCTGTCTTCATCCACGTCGGCCACCATGACCCGAAAAGGAAAGCCCAGCAGCTGAATGAGCTCGCGGCGACGTGGCGACTGTGAGGCCAGGATAAATTCAAGATTCATAGATCTGCAGGAAAGAAAAAAGGCTAGCCCCCATTGGCACTAGCCTTTTAACGACTTTGTTTGAAGCAAAAATTACTTCAATTCGACAACAGCGCCAGCTTCTTCCAGCTTCTTCTTGGCGTCTTCGGCAGCTTCCTTGCTCACACCTTCCATGATGGTGCCGAGGTTGTCCACAACTTCTTTCGCCTCTTTCAGGCCCAAAGCGGTCAGAGCGCGAACCTCTTTGATGACGTTGATTTTCTTCGGACCAACATCCTTCAGAACAACGTCGAACTCGGTCTGTTCTTCAACAGCTTCGGCTTCGGCAGCACCACCGGCCATCATACCGGGCATAGCCCCCATGGCGATGGGAGCAGCGGCGCTAACGCCCCATTTTTCTTCCAACATTTTGGTCAGTTCAGCAGCTTCCAACAGGGTCAGGCTGCTCAGTTCATCTACAATTTTTGCTAAATCGGCCACTTTTAATATCCTCCGAAAATTTTTGGGTTATTTAAACTAATGGATTGGTGGGGTTATGCCGCTTCGGCTGCCCCTTCTTCTTTCTTCGCGTATGCATCAACAACGTTCACAACCTGGCGAACACCGCTAGCCACAACAGAGGCCACGTTACGTGCCGGGGCACTGATAATCCCAATAAGCTGCGAACGCAATTGATCCAGGCTCGGCAGTTTTGCCAGAGCTTCAACCTGCTGTGCCGAGACAAACTCATTGCCCAGGAACCCGCCGCGTAAGGTGACTTTTTCTTCTTCCTTGGCAAAATCAACCAGCACTTTGGCCAGGGAAGGCGCTTCTTTTAAGGCAAACCCAGTTGCCAGCTGACCTTCCAGAAAGTCTGCCGGAACCTTCTTGTCTGATTTTTCCAAAGCGATTTTGAACAGCGTGTTTTTGGTAACGTGCAGAGTACCGTCCGCTTCATACACTTTGTCGCGCAGAGCGTTCATCCGCTTTACATTCATGCCGCTATATTCAGCCAGGAAAATGGCGCGGCTGTTCTGGATGAGCTCATCATATTGGGCAAGCAGTTCTTCTTTACGTGTTTTTGTAATTGCCAAACTGTTTCACCTCCTTTGAGTGAAATAAAAAATCCTCATGCCAGTGAGCATGAGGATTTTGCAGTCAGAAAAAATCAAGAACGCCAACCAGGCATAATTTACCCTGGCCGCGAAATTGTTTAGATCGTTTGCGTGTCCCCACCTCGGCTGGCGATTTTAATACGATTAAATCGTAACCAACTGTCTTCAGTAGAGCAGTGCAGTTTAGATAAGTTTTTAATCAGCCGCTATTTTTACGCCAAAGCTTCGTTTGTGTCAAGGCGAATGCCAGGGCCCATGGTATTCGCCATGACAATTCGTTGAATATAGGTGCCTTTAACGGCGGCCGGACGTGCCCGTTTCACCGCGTCCAGCAGGTGATTCAGATTATCCATGAGCTGTTCCTGGGTAAAGCTGGCTTTCCCGATGGGCGCATGGATGTTGGCGGTTCTATCGACGCGGAACTCCACACGGCCTGCTTTAGACTCTTCGATCAGGCGGGGCAGGTCAGCGCCAGGGGCTACGGTACCAGCACGGGGGTTAGGCATAAGCCCGCGTGGACCTAACACGCGGCCTAAACGGCCGACTTTACCCATCATACTCGGCACGGCAATAGCCACGTCAAACTCGGTCCAGCCGTCCTGAATCCGCTTGATGGTCTCGTCGTCGGCGATGTAGTCGGCGCCAGCTTCTTCGGCCAGGCGAGCGTCTTCACCTTCGGCAAAGACGAGCACACGCACGGTTTTGCCCAGACCGTGGGGCAGGTTTACTACTTCGCGCACCTGCTGGTCGGCGTGACGCGGATCCACGCCGAGCCGCATGTGTACTTCTACAGTGGGATCGAACTTGGTAACGGCCGTTTCCTTAATCAACTCCACAGCCTCGGACCGGGAATACAGTTTGTTCCGGTCTACCTTGGCTGCGGCTTCCAAATATTTACGTCCTCGTTTTGGCATGTTAACTCCTTGTGGTCTTAGCGAACCAGTTAAGGTTCTCCCACGATAACTTAGTCAGAAATGGTAATGCCCATGCTGCGCGCCGTGCCAGAAATAATCTTCATGGCGGCGTCCATGTCGCGGGCATTCAAATCTTTCATCTTAATTTCAGCAATTTCACGCAGCTGGGCCGTAGTTACGGAACCCACTTTGTCGCGATTGGGCACAGAAGAGCCGCCGCGAATGTTGGCTGCTTTTTTCAGCAGGTCGGTCGCCGGTGGGGTCTTCAGGATGAAAGTGAAGCTGCCATCTTGAAAGACAGTCACCTCAACCGGAACGACCTGCCCAACCTGGTTGGATGTTTTGGCATTGTACTCCTTGCAAAACTGCATCAGGTTAATGCCATGCGGGCCCAAGGCCGTACCAACCGGGGGAGCGGGATTGGCCTTGCCCCCCTGAATTTGAATCTTTACTACTGCTTTGATCTTCTTAGCCATATTACCTCCATGGAGTCCAAACGCCTGTGCTCAGGCTCCTCCAGAAATCAAACAACAAAACACGAAGGCAGCAATTGCCCTAAGCGCAAAAAGCCACCTTCGTCATGATAACGTTATACTTTTTCGACGTGCAGGAAATCGAGCTCAACCGGGGTTTCACGGCCAAAGAAGGAAACCATAACCCGGACTTTGGCGCGATCGGCGTCAATTTCAGAGACGGAACCAATAAAATCGGCAAATGGGCCGGTGCCAATGCGCACTTTCTCACCAACTTGGAAGTCGAACTTCACTTTGGGTGCTTCCGCTTCCATGCGGTTCATAATTTTGGCGACTTCTTCGGGGCGCAGCGGGGTTGGTTCATTGCCCATGCCCACAAAGCCTGTGACGCCCGGCGTGTTGCGTACCACATACCAGGAATCTTCATCTAGCAGCATTTGAACCAAAATGTAGCCAGGGAAAACGCGGCGCTCCACAGTGCGCCGTTTGCCGTCTTTAATTTCTATTTCTTCTTCGGTAGGAATAACCACATCAAAGATTTTGCCCTGCATGCCCATCGTTTCGATACGCTGTTCGATGCTGTGGCGCACTTTGTTTTCATAGCCAGAATAGCAGTGCACGACGTACCAGGAACGGCCGTCATCTGGAATGAAGCTGCTCGATTCACTACCTGCCGACAAAGAAGATTTTCCAGTTGTTACTTCTTCTGCCATATCTTCCTTGTCTTCAAATTCATCACTCATTTGTACTCTCGCTTCTTACTTTCAGCCATATTGCTCAGTTAACCGAGTCCGATGAGCTGTTCAATAAGTAACTGAATAACATTTGAGAAAAGTAGATCAAATATCCATAAAAACAGGGCAAATGCAATCGTAACACCAATCACAATTGCCGTCAGGCGCTGTGATTCTTCTCGGGTTGGCCAGGTCACCTTCCGCAGCTCACCACGGGTTTCCTTCCAGTACCGTGCCACTGGATTGGGCTGATTGGCTGTTTTTTCTGTCACCGTTGTTTATTCCTTCTCTTCAGAAGTCAGCTGTTGTGGCGCCAGGATTTTCTTTTGCCAGTTTAAACAGCTGCTTTTTACAAAATTACCTCCAGAGACCAGCTAGGGCCTCTGGAGGTTATTGATAGCAGGGGGTGCAGGAATCGAACCCGCAGCCTACGGTTTTGGAGACCGTCGCTCTGCCAATTGAGCTAACCCCCTAAAGGAAACGTGGGGCATGCTGTAGCATCACATGCCCCATTATACACTAAAAATTTTTAAACCAGGATTTTGGTAATAACGCCAGAGCCGACGGTGAGACCACCTTCGCGGATAGCAAAACGGCCGCCTTCTTCCAACGCCACCGGCTTGCTCAGCTTCACATGCAGGTTCACGTTGTCTCCCGGCATCACCATCTCCACACCTTCTGGCAGCGAAATCTCGCCGGTTACATCCAGCGTGTGAATGTAGAACTGCGGCCGATACCCGGGGAAGAATGCCTTGTGCCGCCCGCCTTCGTCCTTGCGCAAGACGTACACCTCGCTCATGAACTCCGTGTGCGGCGTGATGCTGCCCGGCTTGGCCAACACCTGACCCCGCTCAATCTCTTCACGCCCGATACCGCGCAGCAGCAGGCCAGCGTTGTCCCCAGCCTCCACCTTGTCCAGCACCTTGTGGAACATCTCCATCGAGGTCACAATCACCTTGCGCGTTTTCTCCGCCAAACCGACGATTTCTACCTCGGTGTTGGGGGTCAGCGTGCCGCGGTCCACCCGACCGGTCACCACCGTGCCACGTCCCTTGATGGAGAAGACGTCTTCCACCGACATCATGAACGGTTTGTCGGTCTGCCGTTCTGGCGTCGGAATGTACTCGTCCACCATCCGCATCAGCTCCAGAATCGGAGCATATTCCGGCGCGTTCACATCGCTGCTCTCGCATTCCAGCGCCTGCAAGGCACTGCCGCGCACGATGGGGGTCTCGTCCCCAGGAAATTCGTAGATGTCCAGCAGCTCGCGCAGCTCCAGCTCCACCAGCTCCAGCAGCTCTTCGTCGTCCATCATGTCTACCTTGTTGAGGAAGATGACGATGGCCGGTACTTCTACCTGGCGAGCCAGCAGCACGTGCTCACGGGTCTGGGGCATCGGGCCGTCGGGAGCGGACACCACCAGGATGGCGCCGTCCATCTGGGCTGCGCCGGTGATCATGTTTTTGATGTAGTCCCGGTGACCGGGGCAGTCGACGTGGGCATAGTGCCGGTTTTCGGTCTGGTATTCCACATGGGAGATGGCGATCGTAATACCGCGGGCTTTTTCTTCCGGGGCGTTGTCGATCTGGTCGAAGGCGGAGAAGTCGGCCAGCCCTTTGAGCGACAGGGTTTTGGTGATTGCCGCTGTCAGGGTGGTTTTGCCGTGGTCCACGTGACCAATCGTGCCAATATTCACATGTGGTTTTTCGCGCACAAATTTTTCTTTACCCATCGTTAATAAACCCTTGTTCCTTATTGATTTGTCTAAATTTAAATTGACAATTTAGAATCGCTGAGGCAAGCTTTTTACACGGAAGGTATTGTGGCGCTTGCCGTTTTCACAACAATACCCCGCCATCTGGTGTCTCACACAAGATAGACGGGGCAGAGAGCCCACGATGGGATTTGAACCCATGACCTCATTCTTACCAAGAATGTGCTCTGCCTGCTGAGCTACGTGGGCATCACAGTAAGGCGTAATCGGTAAACAGTGATCGGTGTTTGACTAACTGGATACTGATTACTGGACACAACTTACTGGAAGGTGGGCCAGGTAGGACTCGAACCTACGAAGGCTATCGCCAGCGGATTTACAGTCCGCCCCCTTTGCCGCTCGGGACACTGACCCAGGATTTATCTGTGTGTTAAACTGGAGCACGCTGCTCAAGCCGACGATGGGACTTGAACCCATAACCTATGCTTTACAAGAGCATTGCTCTGCCAATTGAGCTACGTCGGCACGTATCTCTTGTATGAAAATTTTAACTAAATTATAGGCAAGTTAACCCCGCTGCTCTCTAAGCAACCTCAGGCGGGTAAGTATAACATTTGTGTTTTTTTCGTCAAATAGATTTTTTCGGTGTTTTGTGGTGAACGGCCGTTTTTAGCATCTTGGGTTACAAAAGATTCCAGAAAATTGGCAGATTTACGAATTTGTTCGTTATATAATAGGCGCAGGAATAAGTCTAAAGCGTGGTTTTGGGAGTTAGTTATGGATATTTCGGTAAGTCGGTTGAACGGCCGTTTGGCTTCGAAACTGCCACCTGAACTGCCACTAGGCCTGGTGTTTGTGGTAGGCACGGTGAGCCGACTGCATAAAGATGGGTTTGTGCTGGCAGAAGAATCCCACTATTTGAACTGTCATACCAAGGAAGACGCTCAGCTGCACGTGGGGGATGAGGTACGTGCCAGCGGTCATTTGATGTTTGACTCCGAGCGGCTCCAGTATTATTTGCTGGCCAGAGACATCGAAGTGATGAAGACGGATCCACTGGGAGCGTTAACGGACAATTCCCGCGAGATTCTGGCGGGCGGCCAGGAGCTGTTGACGGCGTTAACGGCCGTCAAAGCCCGGGCCGCTGCTGCGCCAGAAGCCTCTGGCAAAGAATTGCCCGTCTGGGTGCGTAAGCTGGCGCCGCCTGAGGTGCAGGATGAGGCAGCAGTAGAGGGTGAGGAGCCTGTGCTCAACGCCACGGGGCGCTCAGCCGTTCTCGATGAGCAGCTGGTTACGATGCTCTCCCAGGCGATGGACAGCGAAGAGGAGCTGGAGGTAACACCAGAGCTGCTCGCGCCGTATGTGCCCGCGACGCCAGTGCCATCAGCGGTAGATCGATCTGAAGGTGCAATGGGAGAGGATTCGGCCCTGGCCGTCGCCAATCTGCAAACCAGCTATCGTCCCGCGAACCGCGAAGATACAGACTGGCTGGTCATCCTGCTCATCATTAGCTTTTTTGTTTTGACGATTGCCGCAATTGTGACCATCATACTGCTGCTCATTTAGGCAGCTGCAAAAAATAACAATCCGAGGGGTGTATGTCTGACTCGAACTCTGCTGAAAAGCCGGTGACGATTTTGTGCCTGGCCAGCTATTTTAAAGGAACCACCTTTTTAACCGCCGCCAAACAGGCGGGTTGCCGCGTGGTGCTGGTGACGCGCGAGAAGCTGCACAACGAGCCGTGGCCGTGGGACAGCATCGACGATGTGTTTTACATGCCGCAGCTGTCTAAACAGCCGGACATTATTTACGCCATTGCCTACTTTATGCGGGGAAAGGCGGTGGATCAGATCATCCCGCTGGATGATTATGATGTGCTGACGGTGGCGGCGCTGCGCGAGCACTTCCGGCTGCCGAACATGGGCGAGACCGTGAGCCGGCACTTTCGCGATAAGCTGGCGATGCGGGTGAAGGCGCGGCAGGCAGGTTTCATGGTGCCGGAATTTACGGCCGTTTTCAACTACGATCAGCTGCGTAACTTTATGGGCCAGGTGCCGCCGCCCTGGCTGCTCAAGCCGCGCGCCGAGGCCGGGGCGATGGGCATCAAGCGTATGGACCATGCCGAGATGCTCTGGCGCAAGCTGGACGAGCTGGGCGATTTGCAGTCTTACTTTTTGCTGGAGCGGTATGTGGCCGGATCGGTTTACCACGTGGATGCCATTGTCTGGCAGGGCAAGGTAGTGTTTGCCACGGCGCACCAATATTTGCAGCCGCCGATTGACGTGGCCCACGATGGCGGTGTCTTTGTGACGCGCACGATGCCGCGCAAGGACAAAGAGACAAAGGGGCTGATCAAGCTGCACAACCGGCTGATTCTAGCGCTGGGCATAGAGCGCGGCGTGGCGCACACTGAGTTTATCAAGGGGGAAGACGGCGAATTTTACTTTTTGGAAACGGCCGCACGCGTCGGCGGGGCTAACATTGAACAGTTAGTGGAAGCCTCGTCGGACATAAATTTGTGGGCAGAGTGGGCAAGATTGGAAACGGCCGCTTTACGCGGGGAAGAATACATAGTGCCAGAAGACAAAGGCGAATACGCTGGGGTGATGATTTGCCTGGCGCGGCAAGAATGGCCCGATTTGTCCGCCTACCAGGACCCAGAAATTGTGTACCGAGTCCACAAACAGCAGCACGCCGGGCTCATCGTCGCTTCTCCCCACCACGAGCGCGTCGAACAGCTCATTAGCGACTACAGCCAGCGTTTTGCCTACGACTTCCTGGCCGTCGCGCCGCCCCTGGAAACAGCGCCGACGTGATCGGTTATCGGTAAACCGTTATCGGTAAACGGTAATCGGTAAAAAGACCGATTACCAACCACCGACCACCGATTACCGGCTTACACGCCGTGCTGCTGCCGGTACTCGGCGATCAAACCGCGGATGACACGCTGGCTGGCCACGGCCGTTTCCACCGGTTCCTTCAGCGCTGTTTTGTAGGTTTCGTGCACCTGGTGGGCTTTGCTGACGGCCGTATCCGCCTTGGGCATCAGGTCGTCGCGCAGGGGCTTGATGAGCGTCTGGTGCAGGGCGGTTTCGTTGTTCTGGTCGCGGTTGAGCCAGACGTTGAGCGGTTGGGTAATGTTGGTATCCAGCCCGTTGAGCGTATTGGGCGTTTCCATGATCAGGTCGGTGATTGACACCATGATGGTGGCGGCCGTCTGGCCCATACCAAAGGGGAGCCACTTGCGGATGCTTTCAAACCAGTCGTTGAGCATTTGCAGGAAGGGGCCAATCCGCTCCACCGCTGCGCTGAGCAGATGCTCCACTGCCTGAAAATACCCCTCAATTTTGCTGAGATGATCGATGAGCCAGATACGGCCGTTGTCCAAAATCGGGACCTGGATTTCAAAGTTTTCCAGCGCCTGGCGACCCATCTGGATGCTCTCGGCCAGGCTGGGCACTTCTGCCAGCATCGTTTCTACTTCGCCGGTGAAATGGTTGAGACCGTTTTCGACGGCCGTTTCTACGTCCACCGCTTCGAACTGCTCATACAAGGCGATGAGCCCGGCCAAAATGCCGATCTGTTGATTGGCCTGCCCCAGTTCCACGGACAAGGCTTCGCTGCTGCTGGCGGCGGTCTGGTTGTTTTGCTGCAGGCTGTTGAGCTGACGCTGGGCGGCGTCTAAGGCGGCTTGCAGGCGCACATTTTCGGCCTGGGCGGCGGCCAACCGGGTAAACATGTCATTGGCGGTGGTGCTGATGGGTGGGGCAACGGCTGTACTCACAGCCGGGGCCGTGGTGTTGGAAACGGTGGTTACCGTGGCGGGAGTAGAGAGTGCCTGGTTATAGAGCGCGGCGGCGGCCCCGGTGGCCGAGGCGGCTGCCGCCGTGAGCGCGGCGGCTTTGATAAAGTTGCGGCGGCTTACAACCTGATCATCGTGGTTTGTCATATCCATTCTCCTGAAGCAAGAGTGAGAGTTTTGCCCTTAACGCGGCAAAATCTCTCGTCTAAATTCGTGCGCCCAGAAAAATTGGCTCAACAAACACAGCGCCCGGTGTGGCCAATGCGGGTGATTTTAGCACGAATGTTCTAAATTTCAATTTTTGGTGAATCGATTTTCAGGGAAATCACGCTCCCTTCACGCCCGATAGGAATGCCTTGATTCAGCAGGTGGCAGGTTTTGTGTGGCTGTGAAGGAAGGAAAAGTGAAGCTCGCCGCCTGCCACCTTTTGTAATGAAATACCAAATTTCTGAACGTCTAGCTAACAATCTATACTTGACAAGGTGACAGGGTGACAGGATGTCAGATTATGCCCTTGGCGAGTATAGTAGTGCGCTCCAGAAGTACGTCGCCCCTTGCTTGTTTACTCTGGCTTGCTGTAGCCCAGGCGTTTTAGCGCCTGGTCGTTGTGGCGCCACTTGGGCTCAACTTTGACCCAGAGTTCCAGGAAGACCTTGCCTTCCAGCAGCGCCTCCAGCTCTTTGCGGGCGGCTGCGCCGATCTGGCGCAGCTGGCTGCCCTTGGCGCCAATGACAATCGCTTTGTGATTGTCGCGTTCCACAATGATGTTGGCGCTGATGTAGGTGGTGCCGTTTTCGCGTTCTTTGAACTGGTCTACCTGCACGGCGACGCTGTAGGGAATCTCATCGCGCAGCTGGAGCATGACCTGTTCGCGAATGAACTCGGCGGCCATGTCGCGCAGGTAGACGTCAGTGACCTGGTCGGCGGGATAGTAGCGCGGTCCTTCCGGCAGAGCCTGCACGATGAGGTCGAGGAGTTCGTTACGGCCGTTCCCCGTTTGCGCCGAAAAGAAAATCCAGGTTGCCTCGGGCAGCAGAGCGCGGTAGGCCTCGGTGTGGGGTATCACGTTTTCCGCGGCGGTGACATCGCTCTTGTTGATGGCCAGGATGACGGCGATGCTTTCGTCCAGCCCTTGCAGCTGTTCGGCGATGGCCTGGTCGCCGGGGCCAACCGGTTCGCTGCCATCCACCAGGAAGAGCACCACGTCGGCTTCATTGAGGCTGTCTACGGCCGTTTCCACCATAAATTCGTCCAGCTTGTGGCGCGGCTGCATCAGGCCGGGCGTGTCCATAAAGATGATCTGGTAATCGGCCGTGGTGAGGATGCCCAACTGGCGGCTGCGCGTCGTTTGCGGCCGCGGTGAAACGATGTTGATCTTCTCTTGCAGCAGGCCGTTGATCAAGGTGCTTTTGCCCACGTTGGGCCGGCCAATCACCGCCACAAAGCCGGAGCGGTGGGCTTCGTTAATGTCGTAGCCAGTAGGGATAGGAGTTTGTTCGTCCATAAATCGTGAACCATGTCCTGCTGAATAGGCAGGAATCAATCAAAGATTTTGCAGATTTAACAGATTTTTACCATCAATCTGCGTAATCTGTTGATAAAAAACAGTCAGCTATTTGTCCTTCAAAATCCGCCCCAGTTCGCGCCGGGTGAGGCCCACGCGCTCGTCGCGCAGCAGGGGCAGGCGAATGCGGGCGCGGCGGATTTCGTTCAGGTCCAGTTTGGCGGTGACGATGGCTTCTTCGTAATATGGCCCCTGGTTCAGCAGGTTGCCTTCGGGGCCAAAGATGGTTGAACCGCCGTAAAATGTCACGCCATCCTCAAAGCCGGTGCGGTTGGTGTGCAGGATGAAGTTGGTAAACATGCTGGCGTACGCCTGGTTGATGTGCTCCACCCAGCGGGCGCTGCCAATTTTTTGTTCGGTGGCCAGCCCGCGCCCCGGCGACGAGGAGGTGAGGATGAGTATGTCGGCGCCATCGAGCCAGAGCGTGTAGGCGGCGCTGACGTGCCAGAAATCCTCGCAGATGAGGATGCCCACCCGGCCAAAGCGCGTATTAAAGGCGCGCAGATGGTCGCCCCAGGCGAAGTAGCGGCCTTCATCGAACATGCCGTAGGTGGGCAGATACACTTTGTGATGTAAATGCACCACCTCTCCGCCCGATAAATAGGCGGCTGAGATGAAAAATTTCTGCCGCGTATCGGCCTCGACAAAGCCCACCACCAGGTCCATGTCGCGGCTGGCATCCAGCAGGCGGGCAAAGATGGGGTTTTTGTAGGTGGGTTGGATAGCGACACTGAAGGCCAGGTCGCGCAGGCGGTAGCCAGTGAGCGACAGCTCCGGGAAGACCAGCAGCTCCACGCCGCTTTCGGCCGCTTCTTCGATGGCCTGCAGGTGGCGTTCGAGGTTGGCTTCCAGGTCGCCAAGTTTGGGAGTGATTTGGGCGAGTCCGACTTTGAGTTTCATAAGTTTTGGTTGAAGGTATGCAAGTTGCAGGTTGCAGGTTGCAGGTGGGATTTTGATGAAAGAGTACTTGCCACTTGCCACTTGCTACCTGCCACTTGTTTGCTCTATTCGACGGCCGTATTGTAGCAGCAACAATCCCCCAATGGCGAACAGCAGCGCCAGCCAGGTGTCCAGCCGCCAGCCAGCCAGGTACGGTACCGCATCGGCACGGACGAGAGTGAGACCCAGGTGAATCAGGTTAGCCAGGAGCAGGGTGAGGGGGAAGAGACGGCCGTAACCCCACCGCTTTTGCCAGAACAACACAAAAGCCAGGGCCAGGAGGTTCAGACCAACGCCGAGCAGCTGGGTTTGGTAGCGCACGGCAAACACGCCATACTGGTCTGGCAGATTGGCGGAAAACGGCCCCAGGAAAGTTTGGCGGCCATAGGCACAGCCTTCTACCCAGCACGCAGCCCAGCCGGTGATGATGAGCAGCAGCAGGGCTGGCGAAAAAAAGGCGGCGCTGGGCAGGAACGGCCGTTTCTGCCACCAGCACCACAGCCCCAGCCCCACCAGCCCACCGATGAGCGCCCCGTAAGCGGTTTGCCCACCCTGCCAGAGGCGCATGAGCTCGGACGGCCGTTCCGCAAAATACCCCCAGTTGACCCAGATGAAGCCCAGCCGCGCCCCCACCCAGCCGGTGAGCAGCGTGGCTAGAGCGGCGTCTGGCCACGCCAGGGCATCGCCTGGCCAGTTGGGCAGCATGGTTCTGCCCGCCTGCTGGCGGGTAAAGCCCCAGGTTAGCAGCAGTCCGGCAGCAAATACGGCCGTGTAGCCGTAGACAAAAAAGGGCCTAATCGCCCCAAAATCGGATACATACTTCCATCATAAGCAATCCCGCCGGGACAGGCAAGCTCTCTGCGAAAGGTTACCAATTGGCTACAAGCCAAAAACGGATTCACAAGATACAAACTAAGAATAATGAACGACAATGCTATAATAAGCCGCAATTCGTGACGGAAGCCGTGACGATCAAACCCGGCCCCTACTGTAAAAGCCTGTAAGCTGCCCGGTTTTCAAAATACATGACGTCCATTGCCCAACTTTATTTAGCAGCCTTTATCATCATCAGCGCTGAGCTGATGCTAATGATGTATATTCTGATGTTGCAGCCCAGCCAGCGCAGCAACCAGCTGTTTGCTGTGTACATGCTGACGCTGGTGGTTAGCAGCTACAATATTTTGGTTGTGAGCACAACCAGCGATGTTTTTAGCGTTTACAGTGCTTCCCGGATGCACGCACTGGCTACGCTGCTGGCCGGGCCTCTGCTGTGGCTCTTGCTGTGGAACACATTTGTGCCGAAGCATCAGTTCACGCGCTGGCTGTCGGTACTTTTGCAGACGTTGACGGCCGTTGTCCTGGTGGTGGGGGTAATTGATTGGCTCACGGCCGCTGGCTGGCTGTTCCACTTTGATGCTGCGCTTTACGGCGGAGGTTATGTGCCGGTGAACCAGGTGTTAAACGGCCGTTTTAGCAGTATCTTTTATGCCGTTTTTATCCCCCTGCTCAACACCCTATTGATTGTTCCCATTAGCTGGTTTGCCTTTACACCGCTGCTGCCAGAACGTCTGCGGCGGGCGGCCAGGGTGCTGCTGCTTTTTTCCTTTTCCGTGCTGCTGCTTTACCTGCCCTGGTTCGATTTGCCACCGGCATTGCGCAGCATGTTGACCCCTGTATTTGCCGCCGTTGGTGCTGGCTGGGTTGTGAGCACCTACCGGTTTTTTTCACCCATGCAGCTGGCGATGAAGCAGGTGGTTGATACGGTAATGATTGGCCTGCTGGTGTTCGATGAGCAGTTGGTGCTGGTAGATGCCAACGCGTTTTCGGTGCAGCATCTGCCAATTCAACTGGCCAAGGACAGAGGAACACTTTCCTTTGCGGCGCTGGTTAAACGGCTGCTGCCGGATGTGGAGAACGAGGCAGAGCTGCGGCAGTTGGAAACGGCCGTTCGGCAGAATCCAGAGCAAAGTTACCAGCAAGAAATTGTGCTGCGTGACGGCCGTTCCTCAGCAGCAGCCGCCAAAAGCTCGGCCAACACCTGGATCCTGCTGGCCATTCGCCCCGTCTACAACAACAACCAGATATTTCTTGGCCTTTCCTGCTCGCTGGAAGATTTAACCGTGGAACGGCGTACTCAGGCCTACATAACGGAAACCCACAAAACCATTGAGCAGTCGGCCTACAACCAGGCGCTGTTGAACGACATTACTCAGGCGGCGATTAGCGCCCAAGATTTTGAAACCACGCTTTCTGTACTGGCCAGCCGGTTGGTCGGCCTGTTTGCCGCAGACCATTGCTACATTTCGTTGTGGGATGAGGTGGAACAGCGCTCCCGGCCAGTGATTGCCTATGGTGAAGGCACCGAGCCTTATCTGACGGTGAGACGGGAAAGGGATGAAATGTCCATTTCAACGGCCGTACAGCGCAGCCGACGGGTGCTGGCCATTGAAGACATAGGTGAATCGCCCTTTGCCGCTGGTAAAGGACGCCTGCTGCCATCGCGAAGCCTCCTGGCGCTGCCCATGATTGCGGATGAGCAGTTTGTAGGTACCCTAATCGTTGGGTTTAACCAGGCCCGCACCTTTATTCAAGAGGAAATCACTTTGGGCGTGCAAATTGCCCGGCAGCTTACGCTGGCCATCTTCAAAAACTACCTGTTAGCGACTGAAAAAGAGCAGCGTGTTTTGTTAGAAGCACTGCAGGCAGCCAGCCAGGCGCTCACCAGTACGCTGGATTTTGAGCAAGTTTTGGATCGGATTTTGGAGGAGATGGGTCGTGTGATTCCGTATGACGCAGCCCATTTTGCGCTCATTGACAATGATGAAGCGGTCATTGTCCGCCGTCGTCACTTCGACCCTGACCAATCGCGCGCCGAAATTGCCCGACAACTTGAGCAGTTTAGCCGTTTTCAGATCAAAGAAATGACTTCCCTGCGCCGGATGTATGAAACAAAACGGCCGTTGCTCATCAGCAACACCGCTAAATACCCAGGGTGGATGAAACTGGTAGGCCAGGTGAAATCCTGGCTGGGTGTACCCCTGGTGGTTGGCAATATACCTATCGCGTTTTTGATGGTAGATAAGTTCGAGGCGGATTTTTACCAGCGCCGCCACGAGGAGTGGCTGACGGCCTTTGCCAGCCAGGCAACGCTGGCCCTGCAGCATGCCCAGTTTTTCACCGAAATCCAGCGCCGGGTTACGGAACTGGAAGCGCTCAGCACCGTCTCTGCTGCGCTGCGGTCGTCCGAGACGGTGCCGGTGATTTTGCAGGCGGTGCTCCAGGCGATGGTGGAGATTTTGTCGGCGCGTGTGGGGGTGGCCTTTGTGGTGAATGAGGCGGGAACGGCCGTTGTCTCCCAGGCAAGTTACCCCATCGACTTTTACCCCAAAGACATTGTCTACCCCCTGGGCGAAGGCATCACCGGCTTTGTGGCCCAAACCGGGCAGGTCTACATCACCCGAGACATCCACACCGATCCCCGGATGATTTCTATGCCCGGCGAGCCAGAATCCATCGCGCAGCTGCACTCCACCATTGCCCTGCCGCTCATCAGCGAAGAGGGCATTTTGGGGGTTATCCACCTCGGACTGGACAAGGTGTATGAGTTTGCCGACGATGAAATCCACACGCTGCGGGCCATGAGCGACATCGTGGCCAACGGCCTGCAGCGCCTGCACCTCATGCAAACCCTGGAAGCGCGTGTTGCCAGCCGCACCTATGACCTGGAAACCGCCAATGAGCGGCTGCAAGAGCTGGATAAGCTCAAAACCAAGTTCATCGCTGATGTGTCTCATGAACTGCGTACGCCCGTGGCCAACTTAAGCATTTACATCGACCTGCTACAGCACGGATATCCCGAAAAGCAGGCGCATTACATCACCGTATTGCAGCAGCAAGCCGCCCGGCTCACCGACCTGGTAGAGGCCACCCTGGGCCTGTCTCGCCTGGAGATGGGGGCGCAAGACCTGGCGTTAGGACCTGTGGCGCTTAACCCGGTGGTGGCCGATATTTTGCTCGGGCACCAGGCGCGGGCCGAGGGATTTGGTCTGCAAATAGCGGGCCAGTTTGAGCCCCAACTGCCGCCGGTGCGCGGCAACCAGACCCAGCTGTCGCAGCTGGTGACCAACCTGGTGGCCAACGCTATCAACTACAGTAGGCAGGGTGGATGGATTCGCGTGGAGACGTTTAGCCACAACGACGACATGGTGTGCCTGCGCGTTTCGGATGATGGCATTGGCATTTCTGAAGAGGAGATGCCCCACCTGTTCGACCGCTTCTATCGCGGCCAGCGCACAGGCCAATCCAACATTCCCGGCACGGGGTTGGGGCTGGCCATCGTCAAAGAAATTGTGGATTTGCACCAGGGGCAGATTGAAGTGAGCAGCCAGCTTAATGAAGGCACGCAGTTCTCGGTTTATTTGCCGCTAGACCGCAGCCAGGAGCGGCCGCAGCCGCAAACCCCAGTGTTGGCCCCTGAAGAACCACACAGTTTTGTTGAATAGTCCAAGGAGAGCATATGGAAACTGTCCCGCGTTTTTTAACGGCCGAATGGCGCTATCTGATCATGCTGAATTACCATATCGATCCAGAGGTGTTACGGCCGTTTATCCCCCAAGGCACCGAACTGGACACCTGGCAAGACCAGACCTTTATCAGCGTGGTTGGCTTCTTGTTCCAAGACACGCGCTTGCTGGGGCTGGCCATCCCGCGCCACGTCAATTTTGAGGAGCTGAACCTGCGTTTTTACGTGCGGCGCAAGGGGCCGGAAGGGTGGCGTCGCGGTGTGGTGTTTATCAAAGAGCTGGTGCCGCGCCGGGCCATCGCCACTACAGCCCGCCTGGTGTACAACGAAAATTACGCGGCCGTGCCTATGCGCCATGAAATTGTGAGTAATGAGAAGGAAACGGCCGTAACCTACGCCTGGCGTTGGCAAAAAGCGTGGCATTCGGTACAACTACGGGCCGAAGGCCAGCCCCAGCCGCTGCAGCCTGGCTCGCAGGCAGAATTTATCACCGAACATTACTGGGGCTACGCCCGACAGCGGAATAGTGGCACCGTGGAATACCGGGTAGAACATCCCCCGTGGAATGTCTGGCAGGCGGCCGACTACCGCTTCGACTGCGATGTCGCCTCGCTGTACGGCCCACTGTTTGTGCCCGTTTTGCAGGCCACACCCGCCTCGGCCTTTCTGGCGGATGGATCGGCCGTAACCGTCCGGCGCGGCGTAAGAATTTAGGAGCGGCTAGTGGTTTGTGGCTGGTAAAACCACTAGCCACGAGCCACCAGCCACTACGACAGTAGGAGTAAAAATGGCACAACAAGAAGTCCTCATGCAGGCTCGTAAAAAAATCGCGCTCGTGGCTCACGATCACAAGAAGGATGATTTGCTGGCCTGGGCCAGGTATAACCTGGACGTGCTGCAGCAGCATACCCTGTACGCCTCGGGCACCACCGGCTGGCTGCTGGAATCCGAGCTGGGCCTGGAAATCGACAAGCTGATGAGCGGCCCGCTGGGCGGCGACCAGCAAATTGGGGCCAAAATTGCCGAAGGGGAAATTGATACCCTCATCTTTTTCTGGGATCCCTTGCAGGCTCAGCCCCATGACCCGGACGTAAAAGCGCTGCTGCGGCTGGCGACCGTGTGGAACATCCCAGTAGCCACCAACCGCACCACGGCCGATTTCATCATATCGTCGCCCCTGATGCACACCAGCTACGCCCGCCAGCTTACCGACTACGAGGAGTACAAGCAGCGCCTCAGCCATCTCTACGGCGCCGACACAACAAAATAACACGCGGACTTCACGCAAAGGCGCAAAGGTATAAAATTTCCTCTTTGCGCCTTTGTGTGAATCAATAAAGCAGTCTGTGTGTCGGTTTGTTTCGGCAGGTGGATCATCTGCCAAATCCAAGTAAAATCCCACAAATGAGAATCCACAGATTTCGCAGATGACACAGATTTGTGGTAAACGCAGCCGAACCATTTACCAGATTTAATCCGTGTTCATCCGTGGCCTATTTTCGTAGGAGACAAACATGGAAATTGAAGTAGTAGAACTGGATCCAACCGCTCTGAAAACGCCCCCTACCGACGATTTTGGTTTTGGCAATAAATTCTCCAACCGGATGTTTAGCCAGAAGTACAGCCCGGAAAAGGGCTGGCACAACGCCAAAATTGGCCCGTATGAGGATTTTAGCTTGCCCCCGGCAACGGCCGTTTTCCACTACGCCCAGGAAATATTCGAAGGTACCAAAGCCTACCGCCGCGCCGACGGCCACATTAACCTGTTTCGACCGTGGGAAAACATGAAGCGGTTTAACAACTCCGCCCGCCGCATGTCTATGGCCGTGGTGGATGAAGAAGATCATCTCAACGCCATCATCAAGCTCATTGAGCTGGAGCATGAGTGGGTGCCCGGTGCCGCAGGTGCCAGCCTCTACATTCGCCCCACGATGATCGCCACCGATGCCGCTTTGGGCGTGCACGCCAGCAGCAATTACCTGCACTTTGTCATCGTGGGGCCGGTAGGCGCGTATTTCAAAGGCGGCTTTAACCCCGTACCCGTGTACATCTCCGACACTTACCGGCGGGCGGTGCGCGGCGGCGTGGGCGATGCAAAAACGGGTGGAAACTATGCCGCCAGCCTGTACGTGGGCGAGCAGGCCAGGCAAAAAGGGTACTCCCAGGTGCTTTGGCTGGACGCCATCGAAGGGCGCTACGTGGAAGAAGTGGGCGCGATGAACATCTGCTTTGTCTACGAAGGTCGCCAGATCGTCACCCCGCCGCTGACTGGCTCCATTTTGCCGGGCATCACGCGCAAATCGGTGATTGAGCTGGGGCGTGACCTGGGCTACGAAGTGTGTGAAGAACCAATAGACGTGCACCAGATGCTGGCCGACGTCAAAAGTGGCAAGATCACCGAGGTGTTTGGCTGCGGTACGGCCGCTGTCATCGCCCCGGTTGGCCAGTTTGGCTTCAAAGACGCGGCGTATGTCATCAACGACAACCAGCCGGGGCCGGTGTCCAAACACCTGTACGACGAGCTGACCGGGATTCAATACGGCCGTCTGCCCGACCGCTTCAACTGGACCCACACTATTCACGTAAATTGACACCATTTGAGAGCCGCCCCGCCAGCTCTGATAGCTTCTGGCGGCAAAATGGAAAGATACTCGCAGCTGGATTCAAGATTGGGTCCAGCTTTTTATTTGCTTTATAAAGTAATTGGGTAATTGAGTAATCCGGTAATTACCCAGTTACTCAATTACTCAATGACTGGAGATTTTGTATGCGTGAAGTAGCAATTTTAGGCGTGGGGCAAACGGCCGTTCGCGAGCAGTGGGATCGATCCATTCGCCAGCTGGCTGTGGCGGCGGGCCGCGCTGCCATGCAAGATGCCGGGGTGGCGCGCGTGGACGCCATCTACGTCGGCAATATGACTAGCGGCCTGCTCAACCAGCAAATGCAGCTGGGCGCCCTCGTCGCCGATCATTTAAACCAGCACGGCGTGGAAGCCGTCAAAATGGAAGCCGCCTGCGGTTCCGCCGGGTCGGCCATGCGCCAGGGGCTGCTGGCCGTGGCCAGCGGCGAGCTGGATGCCGTGCTTGTCATCGGCGTGGAGAAGATGACCGAGACGGTGTTCAAAGAGACTACCGCCGCCCTCACCACGGCGGCCGATGCCGACTACGAAATCATTCACGGCGTCACCTTTGTCGGGCTGAACGCCCTCATCATGCGCCGGTACATGCACGAGTACGGCTACCAGCGGTCCGACTTTGCACCGTTTCCCCTTAACGCCCACAGCAACGGGGCCAAAAATCCCAACGCCATGTTCCAGGAACCGATCACCCAGCGCATCTACGACAAGGGGCGCATTGTGGCCGATCCCATCAGCCTGTTTGACGCCTCGCCGATTGGTGACGGCGCGGCGGCGCTGCTGCTGGTGCCTGCCGCCAAAGCGCCGCAGGCAGTGCGTGTCATTGGGTCGGCTTCGGCCACGGACACGCTGGCGGTGCACGACCGGCACGATCTGCTCTGGCTGATGGCCGCAGAACAGTCGGCGCAGCGGGCGTATGCCCAGGCGGGTGTCGGGCCGCAGGACATCGATCTGTTTGAGCTGCATGATGCCTTCAGCGTGATGGCTGCCCTCTCGCTCGAAGCCACTGGCTTTGCCGAGCGGGGGCAGGGGGTGCGATTGGCGCAGGACGGGGCGATCTTCCCGGACGGCCGTATTCCCATCTGCACCATGGGCGGGTTGAAGGCGCGCGGGCATCCGGTAGGCGCCACCGGCCTCTACCAGCTGGCCGAGGCCACGCTCCAGCTCCGCGGCCAGGCCGGTGCGGCGCAAATCCCCGATGCCAAAATCGCCATGACACAAAACATTGGCGGCAGCGGGGCGACCATTGTGACGCATATTTTGGAACGGCCGTAGGGACGGTGATCGGTAAACGGTAAACGGTAATCGGTAAACGGATTACCGTTCACCGCTCACCGATTAGTGATAACGGCTCACCGATAACCGATTACCGATCACCGCAGTTAAGCCATTTCTCACAAAACTTCTGGCAAAGCAGGTGGGCAACTAGGAAATAGCTCCTATTTGCCCGCTTTTTGCTTCTTTTTTACTGCTTATTGATCGGCAACCGCTACAATGGGCGGATAGTGGAAAGGGCACCGCGCTGTTGGGGTTTTGAAGCGTAAATTTGCGCCCGACCCTTGCGAACCCGGCAAGAAGAAAAGGGAAAGCCGTGTTACATCTGAACCGTAAACATCACATCCACGTTTCACCCCGCCTTCAATCAGTATTGCAGCAAATTGTTGATGATGTTGTCAACCGGCTGGGCTGTTTGGGCGCCCTGGCGGCGACCGTGGAAAACGATATGGGGCTTTATGTGCGGGCCTCGGCTTTTACGGTGCCCAACGGCCGTTTACAGCAAGTGTTTGCCCAAAGCCATGTCAACCTGGAGCCGGGCCAGGCACTGATGTACCTCAATGATGCCCGGCATCGCTACAACCTCGGTGTCAGCGCCGTCAACGGCGTCAACGTCAACGTCGCACCGCAGCCGGGCCAGCAGCACCTCATCTCCGAACGGTTGTATGATTTGTTACGGCCGTTAACCGACCGCGCCACCGCCGATGAAATTCAGCGTGAGCTCAACATCACCCAGGTGGTGGCTGTGCCGCTGGTGGTGCAAAATGAAGTGGTAGGCGCCATCATGGCCCTGTCGCAAGACACCTTCACCCGGCGCGATGCGGAATTCCTGGAAGCGCTGGGCAATCTGGCGGCCGCCGCTATCCAGAACAACTATCGTCTGACGGCCATGGAGTCGCTGGAACGGGTCATCTTTGGCCTGCAGGCACGCATGACCGATGAAACGCAGGTGCTGCAAAGTGTGGTTGATGCCGTGGTGCAGGAGTTGGGTTACGAGGGCGCCATGGTGGCTACTCTAGAAAACGGCAACGCTCTGCCGGTGCGTGCCTATGCCCTCGATGACACGCCGCAAATTCTGGCCCACCTGGAACGCAAGGCGGGCATGTCGCTGATCAGCCCAAGGTCGGTGGTGTTTTTAGACAAGCCGCGCTTCCAGGCCAATTTGAGCGTGCGCGCGGTGAAGGGCATCGACGGCCGTCCGCAAAAGTTTCTCACCTCGGATTATCTGTATGATTTGTTACGGCCGTTTATCAGCCGTGCCCTGGCCGACTTTGCTCAACGCATGTTGGGCATCCGCCAGGTCATCGCCGTGCCCTTTTTTGTGGAAGATGAGGTGGTGGGCAACCTCTTTGTGGCCTCCCGGCGCGATCACTTTTCCTCGTGGGAAACGTCGCTGCTGACCACATTTGGCCAGCAGGCAGCGGCCGGGATTCGTAACGCCCGGCTTTACCGCGAGGCGGAGGAGCAGCGCCATATCGCTTCGCTGTTTGGGCGGATGGCTTTCAGCGCTACAGCGGCCGTACACGGCCTGGGCAATCACCTCAGCCTCATCAGCACTTACCTTCAGCTGCTGCAAAGCGCGGACCACCTGTCTGACGCCGAGCAGAGTGAGCTGGCGTCGATTAACGCCAAGATGGTGGACCGCGTAGAGAAGTCGATGCAGCTGCTGGACAGTCTGCACGAGCCGTGGCAGCACACCGTGGACAAGGCGGTCAATGTGAACACGTGCCTACGGCGGGCCGTGCGGGATCTCTTCCCGGAATGGCGCATTGGGGAAACGGCCGTTGCCGAAACCAATCTCTCCCTGGTCAACGACTCTACCCTCACACTGCGCCTCGACCTGGCCGACGATTTGCCCGCCATCCACACCACCCCCGACATGCTCAGCGAAGCTTTTCGCGTTATCCTGAAAAATGGCTACGAAGCCATTCTGAGCCAGAATAAATCGGGAACGCTCTCCATCACCAGCCGCTTGCAGTCGCCCAAACGCCTGCAAATCGTGGTGCGTGACACCGGCGTGGGCATCCGCCCGGAAGATTTGCCCCGCATTTTTGAAATGGGTTGGAGCACCAAAGAGGGTAAGGGCATGGGCTTTGGCCTCTTCTGGACCCGCGACTTCATTCAAGGCCTGGGCGGCTCCATCTACGTAGACAGCAAACCTGGCCAGGGTACCACCTTCGACATTTCCCTTCCCATCGTCTAATTTTGCGGAACCTCTGTTAGTACGGCCAAATTGTCATGCTGAACGCAGTGAAGCATCCCTAAAACGTTGCAACTGCGCTGGTTTACTGCTTCGGCAAAGCCTGCACAGGGCTAGGTTAAGAGGGATTCTTCGTTTCACTCAGAATGACAGTTGTCGCTTGTCATGCTGAACGCAGTGAAGCATCCCTAAAACGTTGCAACTGCACTGATTTACTTCTTTGGCCAAAGCCTGCACAGGAGAAAGCTAAGAGGGATTCTTCGTTTGGAATCCCGCACGAGGGCGCTTCGCGCCCCATGCTCCAGAAAGAACTGAAAGCTTACCCAAAAGTTGTAAAAACCTACAAGATTCTTGCTCAATTCGATCAGTTTGCTATAGTTTTTCCATGGAACCCGATTGGATCAACTTGAGCGAAGCGGCCGATCTGCTTGGTGTACATCCCGCTACCGTACGTGCCTGGGGCGACAAGGGCGAACTGCCCATGCAGCGCACCCCTGGCGGCCACCGCCGCTTCCGCCGCGCCGACGTGCAAGCGCGGGCCGTGGCGCCTGACCGTTCGCAAACCAGCGGCGTACAGCTGGTGGTGCAGAACATGGTGGGCCGCGCCCGGCTAGAACTCACCGAAGGCGCGCTCAACGATGAAAGCTGGTACCAGCGGCTTGATGAACCTGCGCGCGAACAGCTGCGCCGGCTTGGTCACCGGCTGCTGCACCTTTTCACGCGCTTCCTGACGCAGGAAACGTCGCCACTGGCAATCCGCGCCGAGGCCAAAACGATTGGCCGCGACTACGAGCGGTTGGGGCGGCAAAGCGGGCTATCGCTGGAAGAAACCACCCGGGCTTATCTGTATTTCCGCGAATTTTTGTCCCAAACAGTGTATGACATGGCCGAAACGATGGGTACGCAGGGGCCGATTCATTGGGGACAGATTCACCACAAAATTATCACCCTTACCAACGATGTGCTGCTGGCGCTGATTGCGGCATACGAGGAACAACGTTATGAAATCTGAGTCCAATCAGCTCACTTTTAGCTTTTGGCGCATGCTGCGCCTGAGCAGCTTCCAAATTGGGTCGGCGATGGGCGACATTTTGGTAACCAGCATTTGGAACCGGGTGATGATCTCTCAGTTTGGCATTCCAGCTGCGCCGGTGAGCCTGCTCATTGCCCTGCGCTATTTTCTGTCGCCGCTGAGTTTATGGGCGGGCTATCGTTCGGATACACGGCCGTTCCTCGGCATGCGGCGTACCTCTTACATCTGGTTGGGGCGAGGGTTGATGGTGTTGTCATTACCTTTGCTGGGGTGGAGCTTGGCGCGCTTTGCGGCCGTTCACGACGTGGGCGGTACGGCCGATTGGCCTGGCTGGATGCTGGCGCTGCTGTCATCGCTGCTGTACGGCGTGGGCACATTGATTTCGGGCAGCCCCTACCTGGCCCTGGTGCGCGATTCAGCCCCCAGGGCAAAACAAGGCCTGGCGATCAGCACGGCCGAAACGGTGCTCATCATCTTTTTTGCCATTGTCGGCATTACCTTCAGCTTCTGGATGGAGGAGTTTGATCTCGTAATCTTTTGGGAGATGGTTGTGGCCACGATGGTCATCGGCGGCTTTTTCTGGCTCTTTTCTATTTGGGGTATGGAGCGAGCTATCCGACGGCAAAAAGGCATCTCCCTGCCGCAAGAGCTGGCTGCCGTGAAGGAACAGGCGGCGCAAACTGATTTGATCAACACCATCCGGCGCATCTGGCTAGACAAACGCACGCGCCGATTCTTCATGTTCCTGTCACTGGCCACGTTTTCTGCCTGGATGCAGGACGCCATTCTAGAGCCGTTTGGGGCCGAGGTGTTTGACCTGCCTCTGGCGCGCACGACGCGCTTTAACAGCTACTGGCAGGCGGCCACGGTGATCACGCTGGTCGGTGGGGCTTACCTGTGGCGCAAACGGCCGCCGGAGCGGCAGCGGCGCATCACCGGCAGCGGCCTGGCGGGGATGGCGCTGGGTATGCTGCTGTTGGGGGCAACGGCCGTCTTCCACCAGGTGCATCTCATTGAAGTGGCGCTGCTACTGTTTGGCGCCGGGTTTGGCATCTACACGTTTGGCGGGCTGAGTCTGATGGCCGTGATGTCTTCGGACAAAGAGGCCGGGGCGTACCTGGGGCTGTGGACGATTTCCGTGGTGGTGTTTAAAGGGCTGGGTACGTTTGCGGGTGGTGCGCTGCGCGACCTGCTTTTGCTCAGCCTGAATTTGGGTGACGGTGCGGGGTACGGGCTGATCTTTTTGCTGGAGGGCGTGGGGTTGGCAACGGCCGTTTTTGTCTTGAGCCGTGTCGATGTGCTGGGTTTTGCCCGTGAAATGGGCCGCCTGCTCAGCCGCAGCGAGGTGCAAATCGCCAGCGCAGATTGATCGTTGATAAGAACAATTTTGTGGAGTATCCTATGTTCCATAGTCAGAACTTATGCTGTTTTGGCCATTGTGTCTGAAAGACGGCCGTATTTTTCAGAGAAATTGTCTATAAGCGAACTATTCTTGCTCTGTTAGCATTGAAAATGATGAACACACCAAACCCGTTCTCAACTTACTCCCCGAACACCATGTGTATGTGTTGTTGCTTGTGTCCCAACTGGGGCCGGATGCAACACGTTTGACGGGGTAAACAAAACGGAGAGTTAACACCCACAGAAAAACGATGCGGCACTGCCCCAGAAAGATTTTGGAGCAGTCGCCGTTAAAAAGCCCTCAAAAGCCCAGGATACTGCTCCTGGGCTTTTTTTATTCCCCTATTTTCCCGGAAACTGCTCTGGAGCCATCTCCCCAAGAGTTTCCGGGAAAATGCAGAAAAAGGAGAGGACATGTCACAAATTTCAACCTGGAAGGAACGCCTGCAAACGCAGATGGCCGACGATCTGGCGCATGAGATCGACATCTTTGAGGGCCAGATGGAGCTGCGCAAGCAGGGCAAGCTGGATGAAAAAGTGTTTGCCGAGACGCGCCTGCGCCGGGGTGTTTACGGTCAGCGGTACGATAATGGTCAACGCCATGATGGGGCGCAAACGCAAACGCTGGCTTATCCCTCTAGCGATATTGTGAAGGGACCAGATACCTTGTGGGATGCCCCCGGCATGATGCGCATCAAGATTCCTTTTGGCGGGCTGACGGCCGTTCAGCTAGACGTGATGGCCCAACTGGCCGAAGAGTATGCCGACGACATTCTGCACGTCACCACGCGGCAGGACATCCAGCTGCATTTTGTCCACATTGAGGACACACCGGACTTAATGCGTCGGCTGGCAGCTGTGGGCATTACTACGCTGGAGGCGTGTGGCAACTCCGTGCGTAATGTGACGGCCTGTCCCCTGGCGGGCGTGTGCCACACCGAAACCTTTGACGTCACCCCGTATTCCAAAGCGCTGGCTTATTATTTGCTGGGCCACGACGATGTGCAGGATTTCGGCCGTAAAGTCAAAATCGCTTTTTCCGGCTGTGAACACGAAGCCTGTGCCCTGGTAAAAATGCACGACGTTGGTTTCCTGGCGCGGGTGAAAGAGCATGACGGCGAGCTCAAGCGCGGCTTTGATATTTACGTGGGTGGCGGCCTGGGCACCGTGCCGCATCAGGCCAGGCTGCTGGCCGAATTTGTGTCGGAAGAGGAAATCTTCCCCGTTTCCCAGGCGGTGGCCCGCGTATTTGCCCGGCACGGCGAAAAGCGCAATCGCAACCGGGCGCGCCTGAAGTTTTTGGTGGCCCAGGTGGGCATCGAGGAGTTCCGGCGGCTGGTGGCCGAAGAACGCGAAACGCTGCCCTACGATCCGCGCTGGACGGCGTACCTGGATGACCTGCCCAACTACAGTGAAACCCCGGCCCGCCCGCCTATCCGCCTGGAAGATTTTAGCGCCTCAGAAGAGTATAAAAATTGGCAGCGTACCAATGTCTACTGGCAGCGCCAGCCGGGTTACGCCACGGTGACGGTGAATTTACCGCTGGGCGATTTGTCTAGCGAGCAGGCATTCCAACTGGCAGATATTGCCCGCGAGTACGTGGGCGACAACTTGCGCACGACGGTGGAGCAAAACATCGTGCTGCGCTGGGTGGCGGAGGCTGATTTGCCTGCGCTGTATGAGGCGTTAACGGCCGTAAACCTCGGCGCACCCGGCGCAGGAACCATCGTGGATATCACCAGCTGCCCCGGTACCGACACCTGCAAGCTGGGCATCGCCTCCTCACGCGGGTTGGCGGGTGAGCTGCGCACCCGGCTGGCGGCGCAAAATGCCACCCTGCCCCAGGCGGTGAAAGATTTGCGCATCAAGATCAGCGGCTGCTTTAACTCCTGCGGCCAGCATCACGTGGCCGATATTGGCTTCTTTGGCAACAGCCGCCGCCGCAACAACCGCACCGTGCCGCATTTCCAGGTGGTGCTGGGCGGCAAATGGCAGGAAAACGCCGGATCCTACGGTCTGGCAGTGGGCGCCGTGCCTTCCAAAAAAGTGCCGGAGGTGCTGGATGCCATCACCAGCCGGTACGTGGTGGAGCGGGAACGAAGCGAGAACTTTCAAGAGTGGATCGGCCGTTTGGGCAAGAAAGAAGTGCGCGACATGCTAACGCCGTTCACGGAGATTCCGCTGTACGAAGCCGACAAAACATTCTATTCCGACTGGGGCGATCCGCGCGAGTTTGGCATTGGCGATATGGGCGTGGGCGAGTGTGCCGGTGAGGTCATCACCCTGTTCTCATTTGAGATTGCCAAGGCGGAAGGCATCCTGTTTGATGCGCTGCTGGCGTTGGACGATGCCGATTACGCGCTGGCGGACGAGCGCGCCTACCAGGCGATGATTCTGGCGGCGCGGGCGCTGGTGCGCAACCAGTTTTTGGACGTGGGTGACAATCCGGCGGACATCGTCAATGAGTTTCGCCAGCGCTTTTACGATACGCAGCTGTTTTACGACCGCTACGCCAAAGGCAAGTTTGCCCGCTACCTCTTTGCCCGCCACGAGAACCCAAATCCAGGCCTGGACCTTGACTCTGTGCGGCAGCTGGTGGAAGAAGCGAATCTGTTCATTGAGGCGTGCCACGCCTGTGATGCGCGGCTGGCCGGAGCATTGGCCGGTGGTGTGTCGCTTTAAGCACTACCTCGCTTGTCATTCTGAGCGCAGCGAAGAATCCCTTCGGAGGTGCAACGCCTAAAAGCTTGCGAGCGGAGATTCTGCCAGGCGAGGTTTAGAGGGATTCTTCATTCCGCTGCGCTTCATTCAGAATGACAACTAACAGGAGAAATAATCATGTTACCAGAAAGAATTAGCGTGAAGTTTTTTGTAAGTGATGGGGAAGTGGTGGAACCAGCGGCCTTAATTCCGTTGTTTCACCGCTGGATTCGGGAGCAGCGTCTGCCGGGGCTGCCCATTGACGTGGCCGATTACAAACACGTGCCGGAGGGTCCGGGGGTGCTGTTGATGGGTCACGAAGCGGATTATGCCTGGGACGGCCGTTACCATCGCCCCGGACTCCTCTACAAGCACAAACGAGAATGGCCCGGTGATTCGTTGCCGGAGCGCCTGCGCCACGCGCTGGAGCGGGCCAGCGTGGCCCTGGCGCTTGTGCAAGAAGCGCCCGAGCTGCACGGTGTGGCCTTCCGTGCCGATGAGCTGGAGATCGCCTTCCCGGACCGGCTGCATGTGCCCAACACCTCGGAAACGCTGGCTGAACTGCGCGAGGGGGTAACGGCCGTTCTGCAAGCCCATTACCCAGACAAAGACATTGTGCTCACCCATGTGCATACTGAGGCGAGACGGCCGTTTACCCTCAACGTCAGCCTGGTACCAATTCACCAGCTGGTGGAGGCCTAACAGATGGCAGCAACTGGTATTGTTTATCTGGTGGGCGCTGGTCCTGGCGACCCTGACCTGATCACCGTGAAAGGGGCCAAATGTTTGCAGATGGCTGAACTGGTTGTTTATGACCGGCTGGCCAATCCGGCTTTGCTGGACCTGGTGCAGCCGTGGGCCGAGAAAATTTATGCCGGTAAAGAACCGCAGCGGCACCGTTTGGACCAGGACGAAATTAACAACCTGCTGATTGCCGAGGCGCAAAAAGGCAAAACGGTGGTGCGGCTGAAGGGTGGCGATCCGTTTGTTTTTGGTCGTGGTGGCGAAGAGTGCCTGGCGCTGGCGGCGGCCCACGTGCCGTTTGAAGTGGTGCCGGGCATCAGCAGCGCTATGGCTGTGCCGGCCGTCGTGGGCATCCCGGTAACCCATCGCCAGGTGGCCCAGACGTTTACCGTCGTCACGGGCCACACCGCCGACGATCCGTTTGGCACCAACTGGGACGATTTGCCCCGCAGCGGCACGCTGGTCATTTTGATGGGCGTAAAACATTTGCCGCAGATTGTGGAGCGGTTGCTGGCAAACGGCCGTTCCCCCACAACCCCCGCAGCCACCATTCGCGCCGGTACGCTGCCCGAGCAGGAGTTTGTCGTGGGTACCCTGGCCGACATCGCGGATAAGGCCCAACATTTGCCGCCGCCAGCCATCACCATTGTCGGCGAAGTGGTGGCCGTGCACGAGCAGCTAGCAACGCTGGGCGCAAGGTTCCGTGGGCATAATCAGGCGGTTGCAAATTACCAACAGCTCTACTAACAAAGCGAACTGTCAAGAGAGAGATGTTCTAATTACCCAATTACCTAATTGCTCAATTACACAACCGGTAATTTGGTAATTGAGTAATTGGGTAATTTTCCAATATTTAAGGAAGTATGTTGCGTGATGAATCATTTGACCTTAGTTGAAAATAAACAGCGCCCCAGCTGGTTTCCGGCCAATCTGGCGCCGCTCAATCGCCGCTTTGAAAATCTACCGGCCAGCGATGTACTGCGTTGGGGCCTGACCACCTTTGCCGACGATATTGTGCTCTCCACCGCTTTTGGACCCTCCGGCGTTGTGCTAATGCACATGGTATCGCAAATTCGGCCGAAGACGGCCGTTTTCTACCTGCAAACCAACCTCTTCTTCCCCGAAACGCTGGCCCTGCGTGATGAGCTCAGCGAGCGCCTTGGGCTGCAATTTACCGAGGTGCACTCCGGCCTCTCGCTCAATGAACAGGCCCATCAGTTTGGTGCCGCCTTGTGGCAGCGCAACCCCGATTTGTGCTGCCGCCTGCGCAAGGTGGAGCCGCTGCGCCGCTACCTGGCCGACAAAAAGGCGTGGATCACCGGTATTCGCCGTGACCAATCCCCCACCCGCCGCCAGACGCAAATTATTTCCTGGGATAACGCCAACCACCTGGTGAAGCTGTGTCCCCTGGCAGACTGGACGCAAGAACAGGTGTGGGAGTACATTCATCAGCACAACTTGCCCACCAACATTCTGCACGAAGAAGGTTACCCCAGCATCGGCTGTATGCCCTGCACGCGCCCGGTTGCTTCAGGCGAACCGGAACGGGCGGGCCGCTGGGCCGGGACGGAAAAGCTGGAGTGTGGCATCCACATCCAGCCGGACGGTACGGTGGTGCGCGTGAGCCAGGTGGCGGTGAACGGGAGCCGGTAGTCGGTGATCAGTAGGGCAGTAATCAGTGGTCAGATCCGCCCAGCCGTAAACGGCCTGGGCTACCTGTGGAAGCCTCTTCGAGGCTAATTTTTAGCCCTGAAAGGGCTTCCAAATAATAGCCGGGGGCTTTAGCCCTCGGCGAAACGCGGAATAAAATGAAACCTTATCCTATTTTTTTGATCGGTTTGGAAAACAGGCACTGCATTGTGATTGGCGGGGGGCATGAGGCCGAGAACAAGGTGCGGGGCTTGCTGGATTGTGACGCGACGGTGACGGTGATTCACCCGACTTTGACACCAGCGCTGGAAGCGTGGGCTGGGGAGGGGCAGTTTACCTGGCTGCAACGGCCGTACCAACCTGGCGATCTGCACGGCGCTTTCCTGGTGATTGCCGAGCGAGCCGACGCGGACACCAACGGCCGTATCTGGACCGAGGCGGAGGCTGAAGGGGCGCTGGTCAACGTGATGGATGACGTGGACCACTGCAACTTTGTGGCCGGTTCCGTGGTGCGCCAGGGACATCTGACCATTTCCATTTCCACCAGCGGCGCCGCCCCGGCGTTGGCAGTGCGTCTGCGCCAGAAAATGGCCCAGGAGTTCGGCCCGGAATACGCCACCTTTTTGGCCTGGATGCAGCAGCTCCGCGCGCCAATGAGCCAGCAGTATCCCGGCTTTGGCGAGCGGCGCGAGCGCTGGTACGAGCTGGTTGATTCTGACATTTTGGAATTGATTCGGAACGGCCGTTTCGATTTGGCCCGTCAGCGTCTGCTAGAAATCAGCGGCATTGAGTTGTTGGAATCCGGGCCGTTGGGCGAAACCCAAAAACAAGTTGAAGAGCTGGCTTAAAGAATGTTCTTGTTCTGTGTCCTTTTTTGTATCCGGCCTTCTATCCTTTCACATGGAGTGTGGTACATCTCTCCTTCATAATACTTCTCAGTATTGATGATTATTTCAGCTGTTGCCCACTGACTGAAGGAGAAAACCGATGAATCTCAACTCTTTACACGATGTCTATGTCCATGAATTAAAAGATCTGTACAGTGCAGAAAAGCAGATTACCGAGGCGCTGCCCAAGATGGTTAAGGCAGCTTCAGACCAGTCGCTCAAAGATGCGTTTTCGCACCACCTGGATCAGACCCAGGGACACTTGCAGCGTGTTCGCCAGATTTTGGATGAACTGGACGAAAATCCCGGCAACGTGAAGTGTGATGGCATGGAAGGCCTGATCAAGGAAGGCGAAGATGTCATTAAGACGTCGGGAGATAGTACGGCCAAAGATGCGGCGCTGATTGCGGCCGCGCAGCGCGTGGAACACTACGAGATCGCCGCCTATGGTGCAGCCCGCTCCCACGCCAAAATCCTGGGCTATGACGAGGCCGCCAATACGCTGCAGCGCACGCTGGATGAAGAAGGTGAGACCGACAAAAAGCTGACGCAGCTGGCCGAGGGGGGCTTACTCGGTGAAGGTATCAACGAGAGCGCCAGGTAGTAAGCTGGCTCCGTCAGACACTTAAAAAAACAGCCACCCACCGGTGGCTGTTTTTTTGTCAGTCGAGGAAGTTGAAGCCAAGCTGGCGAATGGTGGGCGCTTCGATTTTGCTCACGCCTACGCCCAGCAGGCGCATTTTTTGGCCGGGCGGCCAATGTTCGGTCCAGATGGCTTCGGCAATTGTGTAAATTGTTTCAGCATCGTCGATGCCCACCTCCAGGGAGCGCTGACGGGTGAAGGTAGTGAAATCGGCCCAGCGAAACTTGACGGTGACCGTGTGGGCCACCAGCTGCCGCTTTTGCAGCGAGCGGGCAACGTCCCCGGCCATTTCCTTTAGCTTGGTGCGCAGCCGGGCCGGATCGTTGACGTCCTGGTTGAAGGTCCATTCTTGGCTGATGCTTTTGGCCAGCCCACGATCGGCGACGACGGTACGGCCGTCCACCCCCCTTGCCCTTTCCCGCAGCGACGCGGCCTGGCTGCCAAACGCCCCTTGCAGCAGTCCCAGGTCGGCCAGGGCCAGCTGCTCGCAGGTGTGAATGTTGAGTTTGGCCAGCTTTTCGGCCGTGCGCGGACCAATGCCCCAGATGGCACGTGTGGGCAGCGGCGCCAGGAAGGCGGCTTCGGCGCCGGGCCGCACCACGGTGAAGCCCTCCGGCTTGTCATGGTCAGAGGCAACTTTGGCGACGAGCTTGCTGCTGGCCAGCCCCACGGAGCAGGGGAGCGTGGTCTGGCTTTTGACGGCCGTTTGTATCTCCGCCGCCTTTTCTTCCGGCTTGGCCCAGTCCGACAAATCGACATACGCCTCATCAACACTCATCTGCTCTACCGGGCCAAACGACTCCAGGATGGCCATCACCTGTTTGGAGCAGCTGTGGATGCGCTCCCAGTTGGCCGGGGCAATTTTAAGCGCAGGGCAGAGGCGAACGGCCGTACTCATCGGCATGGCGGAACGCACGCCCATTTGCCGCGCCTCATAGCTGGCGGAGGCCACCACGCCGCGCTGGTCTGGCTGCCCGCCAATCGCCAACGGCCGTCCGACATCCTCCGGGTGATCCAAAATGTGCACGTTGACATAAAATGCATCCATGTCAAGGTGCAAGATCGCTCGTTCCCAGATTTTTTTAGCCACAGAGGGCACCGAGGTTTCAGAGATGAAGCTCAAATCCTCTGTGCTCTCTGTATTCTCTGTGGCTTTTTTCCCCTGGGTCACGGGTGGTATACCTCCGGTTGAATGGGTGCCTGCGCGGGCGGCTGCGGAGCGCTGAAGTAATTTTGCAGGCTGTAGCGGGTCACCGGCTCAATGAGCTGCTGCGCCAGGTTGGCAATATCGGCGAACTGGCCGCCCAAAAACCAGATGGCGGCGCCTTTCACCTGCGGATAAGGCGCGTACAGCCGCGATGCCCAGGCAATGTCTTGAATGGCCTGCTCCGGTGCGGGCACTTTTTCGTAGGTCCAGCCCCACTCGGTGATGAGCACGGTGGGGCGGGGAATGCCGTACTGGTCGGCAATTTGGAACAGGGTCTGGAAACGGCCGATTTTGTACGGATATTCGTGGTCAATGTCGTCCACCAGGTAGCTGTATTCGTGCAGGGCAATGGCCAGCCGGTCAGGATTATTGCCCGCCAGCCGCAAGAAGGCCAGCATGCTCGGTGTCTGCCAGTCGGTGGGTTCCGGTTCGCCGGACGCCCAGCCAAATGCGGCCCAGCGGAACCCTTCGGCCAGAGCTAATTCGGCCGTTTTCAGGGCAAACTGGCCCAGCCACTCCGCCTGGTTTTTATCTACCTCGTTGATGGTTTCCAGCCACACCAGGCTACGGTCCAGTTCGGGCGGGAAGGCGTCGCGGTGCATCTGCCAGTGAATTTCGGCGGCCTGCACGGCTGGTAGGCTGTAGTTGGGCACGTTCCAATCATAGCTGGAGCCGCCCTGGGAGGCCTTGCGATAAACCAGCACGTGCGGCACGCCGCTCTGCTTCATCAGCTCCTGGGCAATGTAGATCGGCTGGGCGTTGTCCACGCTTTTGAGGAAGAAGGGAATGCCGGCTGCGTCCAGGGCGCGCATCCACACTTCCAGCCCTTCGCTGTTGCCGCCAATGCCGGTGTGGAAACCAATCTTCACAGGCGAGAGGGCCAGACCCTGGGCGGCAAGTTCGGCGCGAACGGCCGCAAAATCCACCGTGGGAATGGGCGTGGGGCTGGGCACGGTCGTGGGCGGAACCGGCGTGGGCGTGGCGGCCTCTGGCCCGGCCACGTACGGCAGGTAAACGTCGTCGCCGTCCAGCGTGGTGACGGGCGGTGGCGTGAAGATCAATTCGGCCGTTGGTGTGACGCCCGGATAAGGTTCGGTGACAACAGGCGGAGCAGGCGGGGGATAGCCAGTTGGTGTTTCACCAGGCAAGGGGTAACCGGTGGGCGCGCTGGCGGTGACCTGGCTCAACGCTTCCGGCGTGGCGGCGGGGGGCAGCGTGGGTGTGGGAACGGGAGGGGATTGGCAGGTGGTAACGGCCGTTACCAACAGCAGCCCGATCAACCAGCGCAGCACTGACCCCCACCCTGGCCCTTCCCCTACCAGGAAGAGGGAATTGGCTCCCTCTCCCTCCCAGGGAGAGGGTTGGGGTGAGGGTCTTTTACCTTTAACTTTACCCAACCGTGATCAGCTCGCGCGTCATCGTGGTCAGGCTGCGGTAGCCGTCTTCGGTGATGACGATGTCGTCCTCGATGCGCACGCCGCCGCGGCCCGGCAGGTAGATACCCGGCTCCACGGTAAAGACGTTGCCCGGAATCAGCGGCTCGGTGTTGGCTTCCATCATGAAGGGCGGCTCGTGGACTTCCACGCCCAGGCCATGCCCGGTGCGATGGATGAAATAGTCGCCGTAGCCCGCATCGTCAATCACTTCGCGGGCGGCGCGGTCCACGTCTTGCCCGGTGGCACCTGGGCAGGAAGCCAGCACACCCTGCTCGTTGGCCAGCTTAACCGTCTCGTAGACGTGGCGCAGCTCGGGGTCCAGTTCACCGACGGCAAAGGTGCGGGTAATGTCCGACGGGTAGCCATCCACCAGGCAGCCCCAGTCGATGACCAGCAGATCGCCTTCCTGCAGCCGCCGGTCCGTTGGCGTGGCGTGCGGCGAAGCGCCGTTGGGACCGGTGGAGACAATCGGGCCAAAGGCGATGGCGTCGGCGCCTTCTTCTAGCTGGAACTGGGTGAGCATGGCCGCCACCTGCTTTTCCGTCATGCCGATCTCAATCTGGGGAATGAGACGTTCCATGGCTCGCTCGGCGACGGCGATGGCCCGCTCCATCTTGGCAATTTCGTCGGCGTCTTTCACGGCGCGCAGGGCCATGAGGATGGGCTCGGCGTGGGTGGTGGTGAGGCCGGGGGCGTAACGCTTGAGCAGTTCCAGCTCCAGCACGCGCATGTGCAGCGCCTCCACCGCCAATAAATAGTCAGACAGCTCCAGCATGGCGCAGGCCTGTTGGAAGGCGCTGGTGTAGCCTTCGTCGTCGCTCCAGGCGAAGATACGGTCTTCCGGGACGCCCGCGGCGCGCGCTTTCATCGCTTCCAGGCCGGGGATGACGATAGCTGGATCATCATCGGCGGGGAAGAAGAGGACAATCGGCCGTTCGCTGACGTGGGAGTGGATGCCGCTGAGGTAGGCCATATTGGGGCCGGGCACCAGGGCCACACCGTCCACGCCGTGGGCCAGGATTTGCTGTGTGAGTTTGTGGAGACGGGTCTGGTTCATGCAGTCAATTCCTTAAAATATTTATCCACAGATTACACAGATTTCGCAGATAAGAAGACTAAAAATCTGTGTAATCTGAGAAATCTGTGGATTAATGGTTTTGTTACGATTCGTCTAATTCTATCAACGGGACGCCAGCCTGCACGGAGTCGCCTTTGGCGCAGTTGATGGCGGTGACGGTGCCGCTGTAGGGGGCCTGGATGGGAATGATCATCTTCATCGATTCCAGCAGGATAAGTTTGTCGCCATCCGCCACCGGGTCGCCCACGCTGACCAAAATGTCGGCCACGACAGCCGGAATGGTGGCCGACAGGGATGCGCTGCTGCTGGGGCCGCCGCTGCCGCGCGGCAAAACGCGCTCATAATGGTGGGTACGGCCGTTCAGCCACATCATCCGCTTCACCCCATCTTTGTGCCCTACCAACCGCCACTGCTGGCGGGAACCGTCTGGCAGGGTGCGTTCCAGCAAGATGCCGTTTTCGCTTTGAGAGATGAGCTGGAAAACGGCCGTTTTCCCCTCAATCTCCACGCGAATTTCAGACCCCTGGCGGCTGGCCTGCACGCTTTTTTCCACGTCGTTTTGGCGGAGGGTAAATTCGGTCATGGGGTGGGGGGCTCCAGAACGGCCGTTGCGGCGGCCGGTTCTACCTGTAGTTTCATACCTTGCATCTGGCGCACGCGCACCTCGTCGCCAAAGTGGATGGGTTGGCTGGCGATGGCTTGCCAGATTTCGCCCTTGAGCGTGATCGTGCCGCGATACAAGCTGCCGTCAGGATCGAACGAATCGCGCGCCGTGCCGATTTGCCCCACCATGCCCTGCGATCCGGTGATTGGCTGCCGCCGCTGGGCGCGCACGGCAAAGGCCACGATGGCCAGGAAAAATCCAGCAGTGAACACGGCAATGGTGATAGCCGCGGGAATGGAGAGGCGCACAAATTCAGGGGTGCCGGAGTTAAACAGCACCAGCAGCCCGGCAATCAGGGTAATGGTGCCGGTGACGGCCAGCGCTCCGTGGGTGGGCGTGGTTGTCTCCAGCGCCAGCAGCACAAAGGCCACCAGGATCAGCCCCATGCCCAGCCAGTTGACAGGCAGCTGGCCCAGGCCGTACAGGCCAATGCCCAAAAAGAGGACGCCAATGAAACCGGCCACCCAGCCGCCGGGATTAGAAATCTCGATGATGATGGCCTGCACGCCGATGGCCATGAGAATGGAGACGACGATCGGGTTAGTGAGGGCCAGCAGCAGCGTTTCGATGAAGGTGAGGGGAATGGGGGTTTGGGTGGGAACGGCCGTGTTCAGCACCTGTTCTTCGTCGTTGATGAGGATGGTACGGCCGTCTAGCTGGGCCAACAAATCTTCCGGTGTGGCGGCAATGGCGTCAATAAATCCGGCCTCCAGCGCTTCCGGGCCGCTGACGGCGCGAGCCTCTTCGATCATTGCCTCGGCCAGAGCCACGGCATCGGCTCCGCGCCGCGCCGTCAGGCCGCGCATGGTGGCTTTCAGATCCTCCACTGCCTTGCGATAAGCCGTCTCGTTGATGTCTGATCCATCTGAGTTGATCGGTGAGGCGGCGCCGATGACCGTTTCCGGGGCCATGCCAGATGCGTGGGCAGCGGCCGTAATCACGCTGCCCGCGGAGGCGGCCTGGGCGCCGCGCGGCCCGATGTAGACAATGATGGGCACTTCGGAGGCGCGGAACAGCTGCACAATCTGGATGGTAGTGTCCAGCGCGCCCCCGGGTGTGTCCAGGATGATGAGAACGGCGTCGGCCTCAGTGCGTACCGCTTCGGCCAGCCCGCGCTCAAAGTAGGTGTGCATGATGGGCGTCACCGGGCCGTCAAATTCCAGCACGGCTACCTCGCTGCTTTGGGCGTACAACAGGGCAGTCTGTCCTAAAATGAGCACAGCCAGCAGCAGGCTAATCAGATAGTTTCGGGTGTGTGCTAATCGTTTCATAACAATACGAAATTGAGAAATTGGATAGTCTTCTAAAAAATATGAGTTCCTAACCGGTTAGGCAAAATTACTCAATTACCCAATTACATCACAAAAGTCCGGTGGCGGGGATGTCCAGGCGGAGGGCGATGATAAATTCGCTGCCGGTGTGGTTGCTGCTCTCGGCCCAGATACGGCCGTTGTGCAACGTCACCAACTCTTTGGCAATCGACAAACCCAGCCCCATACCCTCATGTTGGCGGCGCAGCGGTGATTCCACCTGGTAGAACCGCTTAAAAATGCGCTCCAGCTGGTCTTCGGGCACGCCGATGCCGCTGTCTTTGATGCGGAACCACGCTTCGCGCCCCTGGCGCTGCACTTTGACCTCGATGTGACCGCCCTTGGGCGTAAACTTCACGGCGTTGTTCAGCAGGTTGCCGATGATCACCTCCATCATGTCCTGGTCAATGAGAACAGGCAGCGGCACATCGGGCAGGGTGACGTGGACGGTCTGGTCTTTGGCAGCGGCCGTTTCATCCTGCTCCAGATCCATCTCCCGCACCATTTGCACCAGGTCCACCTGCTCCTGGGTGAGCATGGCCGTGCCCGCGTCGACGTAGCGCAGGTTGAGCATGTCTTGAATGAGGGTGCGCAGGTGAACGGCCGCTTGCAGCACGTTGTCAAACTGCTCCGTCATCTCTGGTCCGGCCTCGTCGCGCAAAAAAGAAACGTAGCCCAAAATCACCGACAGCGGCGTGCGCAGCTCGTGCGAGGCGATGGCGATGAAGTCAGTTTTGAGCTGATCCAGCTCGTTGAGTTCGGCATTGGCCTGCTCCAGTTCGGTAAACAGCCGCGCCTGCTCCACGGCCACCCCGGCAATGTCGGCCAGAATCGAAAGCGTCTCAAAATCCTGCACCGAAAAGTCGCCGCCGCCCGCCTTGTTCAGCGCTTCCAGCACGCCTACCGGTTCCTGGGTGACATTGTGCATGGGCACGCCCAAAATCGAGCGGGTGTGAAAGGCAATCGCTTCATCGACGTTCTGGTTCCACCGCGCATCTTTAGAAACGTCCTGGATGTACATCGGCTTGTTTTCGGTCAGAATCGCGCCTGCGATTGAATCATCCAGCGAGACGGCCATGTTGGCCATTTCTGGCGGCACCTTGTTGGAGGAGGCCTTAAAATGGAGCTGCTGCGTGCGCGGGTCGAGCAGCAAAATGGAGGCGGCTTCGGCTTTGGTCAGATCGGCGGCTTCGCTGATAATGCGCGAGAGCAGATGGTCCAGGTTGGTGGTGGCGTTGAGCACGCGGCTGATTTCGACCAGGCGGGCCATCCGTTCGGCATTGAGTTTGGGGCGCTGCACGTTCATATGAATCCTTGCTGGACTTACGCACTGATAAATTAATTAGCCGCGAATGACGCGAATTTCACGAATTTTAACTTTGCTTGGCGTCAATTCGGGAAATTCGCGGCTCAAAAAACTTCACCTGTGTAAATCTTACCTTGGTTACGGCCGTTTTCTTCGGTTGTCTTTCAAGATATGATACGGTATGCTGACTGCTTCGACAAGCGGCGGAGACGGCCGTTTGTCGAGAGTAAACGCCGTCTCTAACCGACTGTTCAATATGGAAAGTAATTGGGTAATTGGGTAACTGAGCAATTAATTGCCCAATTGCCCAATTACTCAATTACACGGATGAATCAACCAAGTCTTAGCCTCTACCTCCACATCCCCTTCTGCCAGCATCGCTGCGCGTACTGCGATTTTAACACGTACACCAGCCTGCTGGATTTGCGGGAAACGTATGCCGATGCCCTGGTGACGGAGATGGCCCAGGTGGCGGGCGATGTGCGGCGGCCGGTGCATACCGTCTTTTTTGGCGGCGGTACGCCGTCGCTGATGTCGCCCGCGGCTATGGGGCGCATTTTGGATGGGGTGCGGACGCACTTTCAGCTGGCCGCCGATGCGGAGATCACAATGGAGGCAAATCCGGGCACGGTGGATCTGGATTATTTAACGGCCGTTCGCCACACCGGCATCAACCGCATCAGCTTCGGCGTGCAGAGCGTGATTCCTTCCGAACTGGCGCTGCTGGAGCGGACGCACGATTTTGCCACCGTGGTGGAAGCAGTAGCGATGGCGCGGCAAGTGGGGCTGGACAACTTCAACCTAGACCTGATCTACAGTGTGCCGGGGCAAACCCTGGCCAGCTGGGAACAAAGCGTGCGCACCGTGCTGGAACTGGACCCGGCGCACCTGAGCCTCTACTGTCTGACGATTGAACCGGGCACACCGATGCAGCGCTGGCTGATAAACGGCCGTATCCAACCCCCAGACCCCGACCTCGCCGCCGACCAGTACGAACTGGCCTGCACCCTCCTGGCCGAACACGGCTATGACCACTACGAAATTTCCAACTGGGCCAAACCGGGCCAGGAATGCGAGCACAACCTGACGTACTGGCGCAACGGCGACTATTTAGGGTTGGGCGCGGGGGCACACGGCCACGCCGCCGGGGTGCGTTACCAGGTGGTCAAGCAGCCGCGTGTTTACCTGCGCCGACTGCAAGAAGCGGCCGCGCCGGGCTATCCACTGTCAACGGCCGTGGCTGCCAGTCACCCCGTCAGCCGCGCCGAAGCCATCTCCGACACGATGATGACCCAGCTGCGCTTGCTCAACGAAGGGCTGGACCTGGACGCCTTTGCCGCCCAATTCGGCCAGCCGCTTCGCGAAATTTATAACGGCACGCTGGAGCAGATGCTGGCGTGGGAGTTGGTTGGGGTGGAAAACGGCCGTCTCCGCCTGACGCCAAAAGGGTGGTTCCTGAGCAACCAGGTGTTTTACCGGTTCATGTTAGACGACGCGTGACGGTGATCGGTGGTCGGTAATCGGTAATCGGTGATCCGTAGGGGCGAGGCAGGTGGTAAACACCCATGCCAAACAAAACACCTTTGCCCCACCTGCCTCGCCCAAAAGAGAAGTGAAAAAATGAAAAGTAGATTAACCGTGGCAATTATGGCCGGAGGCAAAAGCAGCCGCATGGGCACAGACAAATCGTTTGTGCTGTTTGAGGGGCGGCCCATGATCGAAGTTGTGCGCGACACAGTGGCGGGTCTGGGCGACGAGACGCTGCTGATCACCAACAAGCCAGCCGAGTACGAACAGCTCCATTTGCCGATGGTGGGCGATATGTACCCGGATCACGGGCCGCTGGGCGGGATTTTTACGGCCGTTCACGCCGCCACCCACCCCCACACCCTCGTCGTGGCCTGCGACATGCCCTGGCTTAACCGCCCGTTGCTGGAATACATGATTGGCCTGCGCCAAACGGCCGATATCATCGTGCCGCGCTGGGAGAAGTTCCCCGAACCGCTGCACGCCATCTACAGCAAAACGTGCCTGGACCCCATCGAGGCCAAACTTAAGGCACAGCAGCTAAAAATCACCGGGTTTTTTGGTCAGGTGGACGTGCGTTTTGTGGAGCGGGACGAGATTGAGCGGTTTGATGTGGACGGCCGTTCCTTCGCCAACATTAACTCCCCAGAGGACCTGGAAGAGGCCGGTGGTCGGTGAACGGTGAACGGTGGTCAGTGAACGGTAATCGGTAAACGGTTTTGCACCGCTTACCGATTACCGCTTACCGCTTACCGATAACGGATTACCGACTACCGCTTAGAAAGGGCAATTTCCGCGGCGCGCAGCGTGTTTTTCATCAGCATGGCGATGGTCATGGGGCCAACGCCGCCGGGCACGGGGGTGATGGCTCCAGCCACCTCGGCCGCGCTGTCGTATTCCACGTCGCCCACCAGCTTGTAGCCGCGCTCGTTGCTGGCGTCATCCACGCGGTTGATGCCCACGTCAATCACGGCACAGCCCGGTTTCAGCATGTCGCCCTTGATCATCTCGGCCCAGCCAATGGCCGCCACGACGATGTCGGCACGCTTGAGGTGCTCGGTCAGGTCCTTGGTGCGGCTGTGGCAAATGGTGACGGTGGCGTCTGCCTTTTGCAGCAGCATGGCCATCGGCAGACCCACAATGTTGGAGCGCCCCACGATGACCGCCTCGGCGCCCTTGGTTTGCACGCCCGCGTCGGCCAGCAGCTCCATGCAGCCCGCCGGGGTACAGGGGATAAACAGCGGGTCGCGCCCCTTCATGGCCAGACGGCCGATATTCACCGGGTGGAAGCCATCTACGTCTTTTTCCAGGTCGATAGTGTTGAGCACCGCCTCTTCATTGATGTGTTTGGGCATGGGTAACTGCACCAAAATGCCGTTCACATCTGGGTCGGCGTTGAGTTTGGCGACCAGGGCAACCACCTCTTCTTGAGAGGCGTCGGCGGGCAGCTTATGCCCGATAGAGCGGATGCCCAGCCGTTCACACATGCGCTGCTTGCTGCGCACGTAGGTGGCCGAGGCCGGGTCTTCACCCACCAGCACGGTGGCCAGTCCGGGCGTGTAATTATACTTCTCTTTCATTTCGGCAACGGCCGCTGCGATTTCATCTCTGACGCGGGCCGCTACTTTTGTTCCGTCGATGACTTTTGCTGACATTGAACTATCCTTTTAATACGGTGGGTAAACGGCCGTGTCCTGGATGGGCAACGGCCGTTTACGAAATAGTGTGCAAAAACAAAAAGGTCTCCGGGGTGGGGAGACCTTGTAAATCATCAAAATAGTCCTGCACTGCGGCTTAACCGACACTGGCCACTACTTGGGCAGCATTTCAGTGCCAGCAAACTTGTCCAGCCAGATGGCTACGGCACAACCAATCGACAACGATGTAAAAAACGTGTAAATGGGTCCGTACTCTTCCAAAGTTGTTCCAATCAAAAAGGTGATGAGAATGGTCAGGCCAAAGCCAATCAATAACGAAACAACTGCCACACCTAATCGCTTAACCAGCATAATGTTTTGCCTCCAATGATTTCTGGCAGCACCCTGAAAAGGGGCCGCTTTTTGTGTTTTTTATCACAAACAGCCTGAATCGGCAATGAATAATTTGCTTAGTGCGGTTCGTTGTCGATGCGGAAACCGTGACCGCGAACCGTCACAATGTAGTTGTAATCATCCAGCTCGGCCAGGCGGTCGCGCAGGCGGCGCACCAGGGCGTCGATGGCTTGTTCAGAGACGCCCAGGCCATCAGTGCCGGGCCAGACCACTTCCACGATGTCGTCGCGGCTGCACACGGCGCCTGCGCCATTGTACAACAGCTCCAGCAGGCGGAATTGAGCCAGCGACAGCGGTGGATCAAGCTCCTTGCCGTTGATGATGACGGCACGTTGGGCTTCGTCAATTTGCATGTTGCCTTCGGCGGTGGGCGGCTCAAAGGTGAGCGGGATAGTGGCATCGGTACCCACAAAAACGAGCTTCACGGCCAGGGCGATGGAGATTTCGTCGCCGTCTTGCAGCGGAATTTGGCCTTCAAACACGGTGCCGTTAAGGTGTGTGCCGTTGCGGCTGCCCAGATCGTGCAGGATGTAACGGCCGTTTTCCTGGGTAATCTTCACGTGGTGGCGCGAAACCTGCCGCTCTGGTAAGACAATGTCGCAGTCAGAACCACGGCCAATCAAAAACTCTTCGCTGTCAATTGTCCAGCGCTGGCCAGCCAACTGTCCTTCACGGGCAACTAAAACTGGTTTTTCATTCATGATAAAAGTCCCTCACTGTGGCTTCTTCAACACTTAGAATAGTTGTTCGACAGAACAGGTCCAGTATACAATAAACCTATGGTTGTTACGCTCGAAAGTGGTGTTATTTTACGTGAACGTTACAAGCTGACCAACATTGTGGGTCAGGGTGGCATGGGCAGTGTCTATCGAGCGGAAGATTTGCGCCTACCCGGTCGCCTGTGTGCCATCAAAGAAGTGCAGCCCGATCCCAACAGCAACGAGGCCTACCGGCAGCAGGCCCAGAGCCAGTTTTTACAGGAAGCCAGTATTTTAGCTCAGCTTGACCATCCCAGCCTGCCCAAAGTGTCTGATTTCTTTTCCGAAAACGGCCGTGACTACCTGGTGATGGATTTTGTGTCTGGCAAGGATTTACGCCAGCTGCTGCAAGAAAACAAAGGTCCGCTGGCTGAGGCGTCTATTCTAACCTGGGCCGAGCAAATTATAGATGCCCTGGCCTATTTGCACCGGCAGGCCCCGCCTGTTTTACATCGAGACATTAAACCGGCCAACATTAAGCTGACGCTGGACAACCGCATCAAGCTGGTCGATTTTGGCCTGGTGAAGCTGATGGCTACCGACGATGAACGGACCATCACGGTGGTGCAAGGGCGGGGGACGGCGCTGTACACGCCGCTGGAGCAGTACGGCGGCGACGGCGGCCACACCGACGTGCGCTCAGACATTTATGCGTTGGGCGCCACTTTCTACCATCTGCTGACCGACTTTCCACCGCCGGATGCCAAGGCGCGTTTTTTGAACCCCGCCTCGCTGCCGGTGCCGCGCCGCCTGAACCCTCACATCTCGCCGCATGTCTCCGATGCCATCATGTGGGCCATGGAAATGCACCCGGATGAACGGCCGTCCAACGTTGAAACGTTCAGGCAGGTTTTTTTAGGTTTGCAGCCGCGGCCCGGCACCCGGCTGCGTGCGCCCAGTCCGCCAGGGTTAAGTGAGGCCATCCGCGCCAACTGGGTAGCCCTGCTGGCCCTCTTCTTGCTGTTTTTGGCAGCGGTCATTTTGACGGTTATTTAGGAGCTGCTGTGATCTGCCCCAGGTGCATGACCACAAAAAAACAGGTGAAAGACGGCTTTACCGCCGCTGGCAGCCAGCGCTATCGCTGCAAATTTTGTCGCTGCCGCTACACACCCAATCCCCAAGACCACGGCTACGACGAGGAGATTCGCCAACAGGCGCTGGTGCTGCACCTGGAAGGTTTAAGTTTGCGGCTGATCGGCCGTTTGTTGGGGGTGAACCATCAAACGGTGGCCAACTGGATCAACGGCTACGCCAACTACCTGCCGCCGGATTTACCTCCCAGCATCCTGGAACTGCTGGCGCTGGACGGTGATCTGGAAGACGTGTTGGCCCTGGAGAAGGAGTACGACGAAGCAACACCACGCAATTAGACATTTGGGCGATTTTTTTTGACAGAGGGGGAAACGGCCGTTATAGTCCCCTTACCTCACTTCACTACATAAGGAGATACAAATGGCAAGTGTAAGTTATCGGCATGTGTACAAGCGCTTTGGCGACGTCACCGTTGTGACCGATCTGAACCTGGAAATCGCAGACAAAGAGTTTGTGGTTTTTGTTGGCCCCTCCGGTTGTGGTAAATCCACGAACCTGCGTATGTTGGCTGGTCTTGAAGAGATTAGCGAAGGCGAAATTCTCATTGGCGACCGCGTGGTTAACGATGTGCCCCCCAAAGATCGCGACATCGCCATGGTGTTCCAAAGTTATGCTTTGTACCCCCACATGTCCGTTTACGACAATATGGCCTTTGGCCTGAAGCTGCGCAAGACCCCCAAAGCGGAAATTGACCGGCGCGTCAAAGAAGCGGCCGACATTTTGGGCCTGGGTCAGCTGCTGGACCGCAAGCCCAAGGCACTCTCCGGTGGTCAGCGGCAGCGTGTGGCTGTGGGGCGCGCCATCGTGCGTGAACCAGCCGTGTTTCTCATGGACGAGCCACTCTCGAACCTGGATGCCAAGCTGCGCGTAACGGCTCGCGCCGAAATCAGCAAGCTGCACAAGCGTCTGGGCACCACCTTCATTTACGTGACCCATGACCAGGTGGAAGCCATGACGATGGGTGACCGCATTGCCGTGTTGAGCGATGGCAGACTGATGCAGATCGACTCGCCGCGCAACCTGTACAACACGCCGGCCAACGTCTTTGTGGCCGGGTTTATCGGCAGCCCCAGCATGAACTTCTTTAACAGCACGCTGGTGGGTGAGGAAGGCAACCTGTACATAGACACGGGCGACTTCCGCGTGCGTATTCCCGATGAGCGCAAAGCGGCATTCAATTCGTACGTGGGTAAAGAAGTCGTTTTTGGCGTTCGCCCCGAGCACGTGCACGCCCCAGAATTTGCCCCGCCGAACATCCAGGCAGCGCCAATGGAAGGCACGGTAGAAGTTGTTGAATTGTTGGGCCACGAGCAGCATCTGTTTGTGAATACGGGCCGGAACAGCCTGGTGGCTACGGTAGACACCCGCATGAGCGTCACTTTTGGCAACAAGATTGGCCTGGTGATGGACATGGGCAACATGCATCTGTTCGATAAGAACACGGAAGAGGCTATTCGTTAGCTGAATTTTTGAGTGGATACGGCCGTCTCTCATACCCATGAGAGGCGGCTTTTTTATTTGCAAGAATTTGCCCAGAGGAAAAGAAAGTTTCGAGACAGAGATATGCCTGAAGCAAAACGAATGGTTGGGGAGTGGTTTCCGGTGCAGTTTGTGTGGAAGCTGCCCGATGGCGATTATGTTCGGGCCGTGTTCCGCGCCGAGATATTAGACCTGATTCCTGCGGCCGATAAATACCTGGTGCGGCTGGATGAGCTGTTGGCCGGACGGCAGGAAGACAAAGATGGCGTAATGCGCCCCAAGGAAGAGATGACGATTCCGTATTGGGTGCTGGTGCGCCAGATCATTGGCAACCAGGTGACGCTGGCTTACGAAGTGGAAGACGGCCGTCCCCTCCACATGCGCCTTACCACCCTCATCGGTGAACACGACTTTTTTACCCGCTACAACCGGTACAAACTCCCCCGAGAATAAAAGCAAAAATGAAACGTGAAGTGTGAAACGTGAGCAAGAAGTCTCTCACGTTTCACGTTTTTCGTTTCACTCTCTTTCAACTTCCGCCCGCGTTTGAATGATGATCGGCTGCAATGCCGACTGCACCTGGTCGACGCCCTTTTTGACGTTTTGCAGGCGCGACAGCTGGTCGTGCCAGAAGCCAGACCCGGCGCTGGCGGCCAGTCCGGTGAGAATAACGCCGGCCGTCAGGTTGAACACATTCCGCAAGCCAAATGACGTTTGCGCCCACGCCACAAAACTGTCTGGCAGCAGGGTGATGCTGAGGAAGTTGGCGTCTGGCGGAAACAGATCCTGGAGCAAATCGGCCGAATCAATTTGCAGCAGGTAAGCGATGAAGATGCCAAACACCACCGAAATGAAGCGGGTGCGGCGGATGCGCTTGTTTTCCAGCTCCTTTTCCTTGCGTTCCAGGTCCAACAGCTTGGCGGCGGCTTCGGTGCTGTCTTTGATGCAGGGATTGTAGGTGACTGGTGCCAGGACCGGGTGCTGCATACGCGGCGTGCGAATGAGCAGCCGCTTGACGCCGTTCACCAGGCGCTGCCACAGTTCGCCAATCCAGCTGCGGACCTCATCCCGCTGCACTTCCAATTCGTATAACAAACGGTTGACCGATTCCAGGTAAACGTCGGTGCCGCGGTAAGTGCGCAGGTTTTCCAGGTATTTTTCGAACTGGTCAATGAGCTGATTTTGCACATTGGCTGGCAGGCCAAAGGCGATGATTTGTGGCCGCAGCTGGTTATCGTAGACCGATTTGGCGGTGTCGTAGCTTTCTTCTTGCAGGCTGATGAAGTAGGCGCGGGTCCAGGCGCTGACACCTGCGGCGATTTCGCCGGTGACCAGGGTGGCGGTGGCGTGGTAGACCTGGTCGGGGGTAACGGCCGTTGCCTGCCGTGCCAGCCGGTCGATTGCCTGATTCGCTTTTTCGACCAGATCACTGCGCTCCAATGCCACCTGCACCGCCTTACCCAGCGTCGTTGCTGTGTTCAGCTGGGCCACCACTTTTTGCAGCTCACCCTGGGTAAATTCTTTGACCTGGTTAATGGTGTCATCGCCCAAGTTTTCCAGGCCGATAGCGGCGAGAGCGGCCGTAAACTCATGCTGCCGTAAATGGGTAACCACGGCCTCGGCGGTGAAGGCGGGTTCCAGGAGCTTTTTTAGCTGTGCGGTTTGTTTTTCCAGCTTCAACTTGGCCTCGGCCGACACGCCCAAATCGTCCAGCTGGCCGGGTAAAAAGGCCTGGTACTCGGCCAGCGTTTTGCGCGAGTTGGGCTGGCTTTTCAGCCCCAGCGGCTTGCCCAGAATCCCCTTAAAAATATCCACAATAATTTCCGTGCCGATAGCCATGGTAAACATGGTAACGACATACACGCCCAGCGTGGCCAAAATGGCGCCGACGCTGTCAAAAAAAGAGTCGGTAGGGGTGGGCGGTGTTTCGGTATCATCGGCGGGCTCGTCTTGCAGCGCCAAGGCGGGGGCGGCAGGCGCCTGGGGCGGCGTTTCGGCACGCACACTGGGGGAAAGGAGAGACATCAGCAGGAAAAGAACCAGTAAAGCAAGCAGAGAAATAGAGATGCGCGACATGAAACTACTCCTGATGTATTTTTACAGCGGACTGAACACGCGCCGCCACATATTGGTTTGCAGCGTGGTTTGCGGATCGACCTGCTGCTTGAGTGCCTTAAACTTGGCGATAGTCTCTTCGCCAAGGTAGGCGCGGGTCACTTCAGGGCGCAGGGTGCTGTCTTTGGCCAGGTAGAAACGGCCGTTAGCCCGCAGCACAATCTCATCCAGCTCCCGGGCCAACTCTACCACCCGTGCCCGGTTGCGCGGCGTGATGCGGAAGTCCATCGCCAGCGAGAAGCCGTCCAAACCATGCGTCAGCCAGAACGGATCGGGCCGGTGCCGCTTCATCACCGTGAGGAAGTTGGGCAGGCCGCGCTGCTGGCACCGCTGCAAAATTTCGGTGAAAGCGGCTTCGGCGTTGTCTTTGGGGATAAAGGGTTGGTACTGAATCAGCCCGCCGGGGCCAAACGGTTTGCGCCAGTCGAGCGAGTCCAGCAAAAAGTGGAAGTGGGCGTGTGGTTCGCGGTAGGTCTTGCCTTCATGCAGTTTGGCAGCGCGGAACTTGGCAAAGTTCACCCAGCGCATGCCGAAGTTGTTCCAGAACGGCCGTTGCAAACGCCACAACGCCGACCGTGGGAAAAAGCCCATGATGTCCGGGTCGATGCGCTGCGTTTCCAGGCGTAGGGTGTGGCTGGGATTGGGGTCTTCGCCGGGGCGCAGGTAGATGCCACGATGCAGTTCGCTGCGCCCCAGCTGTTTGCCCTTGCTGAAGGCATCCAGCCAGCCCACCAGGTAGTCCGAGTTGTGCAGATGGTCTTCAAACCACTGTATGGTGCTGCCCATGTTGGGTTTGGTGAGCGCCTCTACCTGGAGCAGGCCCGAGTAGACGCGCTTGAGGTGCAGGGTGAGGCTGGTAAAGCAGCCCAATATGCCCAGGCCGCCAATCGCTGCAAAAAAGAGGTCACTGTTTTGCTGGCGGTTGCAGGTTTTGATCTCGCCGGAGGGCAGCATGAGGTCAAATTCGTAGATGTGCTCACCGAAGGTGCCCATCTTCCAGGCGTTTTTGCCGTGCACGTTCATGGCCGCACCGCCGCCAACGGTGATGTTGGCCGTGCCGGTGGCCACCGGCAGCCACCAGCCGTCTTCGATGACGTATTCCCAGACGCGCTGCAGGGTGACGCCTGGTTCTGCGGTGAGACGGCCGTTTTCCGGGTCCCAGGCCAGAATGCGGTTCATGCGGGTGAAGTCCAGCAAGATGCTTTCGTCATTCATGGCGGCGTCACCGTAGCTGTTGCCACCGCCGCGCAGGCCAATGGTGCGGTTATTTTGCGCTGCCCAGGTAAAAATCTCGCGCAGTTGGGCCACCGTGCTGGGGCGATAGATGTATGCCATGCCGCTGTTGGCGCTGCCCCAGCCAGCGACGGCTTCTAAACGGTCCGAGGGGAGCGGAACTACCACTTTATTTTCTGTTTCGATTTGAAGGTCTTGTTGTATCATGATTTTTGCCAAAGGAGATTAGATTGAGGGGACCGAGGTCCAGGCTCGCTTGCTAAAAACTAAGCCGCCGAAAGATAACTGACGGAATGTGCCGGATGATAAGGCCCACCAGGCCCCATCGGGCAGGTACGTACACAGTTTGTTTGTGCCGCCGGATCGCTTTGTGAATCTGGCTTGCTGCCTGCTGGGGTGAGATGACCCAAAACGGTTTTTTGGCGTTTTCAGCCAGCAGCACGGTGTCGACGTAGCCAGGCTTGACGGTGACCACGTTCACGCCGTGGCGTGTCAGCCGGTTGCGCAGCGATTCCAGGTAGGTGGCCAGGCCCGCCTTGCTGGTGTTGTACACCGGCGAGCCAACGCGCCCCCGGTCCCCGGCGATGGAGCCGATGCCCACAATTTGGCCCTGCCCGGCACGCTCGAAGCGCAGGGCGGCCTGGTTGAGCCAGGCGATAGCCCCCAGCAGATTCACCTCAATCATTTTGCGGTCTTTTTCAAAGTTGTATTCGTCCACGGTAACGGACGGTTGAACGCCTGCCACGTACACGATGAGATCCAGCCCGCCCAGCTCCTGCACGATCGTTTGGAAGAGGACGGGAATTTCGTCGTAGTCGGTGACGTTGTGGCTGTAAGTTTTGACGCTGTGGGGGGCAACGGCCGTTTTCACCGAATCGCTCAATTCTTGCAGTTTGGCTTCGCGGCGGGCCACCGCTGCAACCAGATAGCCGCTGAGAGCCAGTTCACGCACCAGCGCCGCCCCAATCCCAGACGAAGCACCTATGATGATGGCCCGCCGCTGCGGTTCCAGAGGGCGTGTGGCGGGCATAGAAGTTGTGGATGTCATGTTCTTTTTATTGCCTTTTGTTTTGTCATAAAAAGTGAAAAGTGATAAGTGAAAAGAACTTTCTCACTTTTTACTTTTCACTTATTCCTTTTCACTTGATAGTGCATTTTACCACAATAAAGTTACTAAATTCCTGACTGTAGGACTTCGTTTCCCTGGTCATCGCCATACTTGTAGACGGCGGCCATGGCGCCGTGGGCTTCCAGGGCCAGCTGCCGCGGATCGTCTTCTGGGCCGGGCTGCACCGTGCGCAGCAGGGTGAGCCGGGCTTTGATGGGTTCAGGACGGGTGGCGAAGCGCCAGACGGCCGTTAACAAATGTTCGTCGCGCCAGAAAACAATGTCCAGCGGTTCGTAGAAAAAGACGGCCGGAATAAAGGGCACACCACCGGCCTGGGCAATCTCAAACGCGCCGTAGCGGAACGGCTTCAGCTCGTCTGGCGGTTGGAAGATGCCGCCTTCGGGAAAAAGTGTCACGGCAGGAAAGGTGCGAATTTGTACCAGGGCATCGCGTGCTTTTTCTCGCGACACCTTGTCTTCCCGATTGACAAACACCGTATCCACCGCGCGAGCAATCCAGCCAATGAGGGGCCAGCTGGCCAGCTCCACCTTGCTCAAAAAGCGCACGGGGAAGATTGTCAGCAGCAAAATCACGTCTAAAAAGGAAAGGTGATTGGGAAAGATGAAGCCATCGTGTTTGGTGATGCGCTCTGCCTCCAGCGCCGTGAACTGAACGTTGAACACGAGCAGCAGCAGGCGACAGACCGGCACCAGCAGCCAGGCAGACAGCCGGACGCCGCGAATGCGCCCGGGCAGCCAGGCGGTGGCCAAAACCAGCAGCGTGGTGATGAAGAGCAGGTTGAGGAAGGTGACGAGCCGAAGAATGCCGCGGGTGATTTTCACTTTGAGCTGCCTTTTGAATGAGGGATGAGGCGTAAAACGTGAAACGTGAAAAGTCACGTTTTACGTTTCACGTTTCACTTATCACTCTGGTGGGTAGAGAACGGCCGTTAACTGCTGCTGCACCGCTTCGGACAAAGCAACCGGGTCATCGGCTGGTGTGGGGTGCTGGGGCTGCTGTGGGTCAATCTTTACCACAATGCGCTCGGGCTGACGGGCCAGCCGCCACAGCGCCTTGATGATATTTTCTCCCCGGTGCCAGATGGCTACTTCCAGGTTGTTGAAGCTGGCGGCAATGGGCAGGAAGGCGAAGTTGCCCTGGGTCACAATCTCAAACGCGCCGTAACGAAAGGGCAGCAGCGCATCACCGGGGCCGCGCTTCCCTTCGGGGAAGATGGTAATGGGCGGGAAGGTATTGACCTCGGTGAGCGCCTGGCGCGCTTCACGGCGCGATGCCTTATCGCCGCGCTGCACAAAAACGCAGCCAATTGCGGCGGCAATCGCCCCCACGGCTGGCCAGCTGCGAACCTCGGCCTTGGCCAGGAAGCGTGTGGGCATGATGCTAAAAATGGCCAGCACCTCCAGGTAAGAAACGTGGTTGGGAAAGAAAAAGCCGTCGAAACCGCGCAGCTTTTCTGGTTCGTCGCACTGAACCTGCACGTGCAAAACCCACAAAATTAGCCGCACCATGCCCTGGGCAAGGCGCAGCTGCAGCGGCACTTTGCGGATGGTAATGGGCAGATAGGAGGTGATGATGATCAAAACAGCGCAGATAATGAGAATGAGGGCAGACAGGGAGAGGCGATAATAACCACGAATAAAGGACATGAAAAAACCTCCGCGTTATAAGAGGTAGATCGGATTGCTGTAAATCCAGCCGCGTTCTTTGCCCAGGTACGGCAGGGTGCATTCTACGCGGTAGGCGCCTGGCTCGGTGGGAATATGCGTGAGGTGAGTGTCATTTTGCATGCTGGCGACCACTTCGCCGTGGCGAATAAGGCGGATGTTGGCCCGGGTGGGCGTGCTGATTTGCAGGGTGGCCCCGGCATTCAGTCGGACCTCCTGCCCCATGATGCCTTTGCCCTTGCTGGTGGCGCTAAAGCGAAAGCCTTTGGTGGGATGGGGCAGATCGTAGCCGACAAAGCTGTGGCCCTGGCCAATGGCTTTGAGGATAAGCTGTTTGTCGTAGGCGAGATCGCCGGTCAACGGCCGTTCCAACAAAACATGCGTGTTCACGGCACGAAACAAAAACTCGTAGGGAAAGATGATGCGTTTGAGCGGACCAAAGCTCATAGGGGTGCCGTGGGCGTCGCTGTTGCCCACGGCCGTTACGCGTTTGCCCTTCGCCAGCAGCTCATCCCACAGGGCCAGCGTTCGCGGTTCTGGACCGACGACAAACTTTTGCGGATTGAAGGCCAGGCGAACGGCCGTTAACTTGTCGAGCAGCTCAATCTGTACCGGCAGCCGCTCCAGCGCATCCACCAGCGCCGATACAAAGCTGGACATGTAGTTCCAGATTTCCAGGCCGGTGTAGTTTTCTACGGGCCAGTCGTGCCAGCCCAGGTTGGGGTAGGGAAAGATGCGGCAATCTTTTTCGTGGGGGTGGGCCAGGAAGCAGCAGCCGCCGTGGGCGCGCACCGCGTCGATGAGCTGCTGCGGGTAGGGGGCACAGTCGGCCAGCTCGGTTTCCACGCCGTAGACCAGCAGGTGGCTGGCCTGGGGTTCACGCCGCACGTTGTGGATTTCTTCGCCGGTGAGTAGAAGGACACGGCCGTTTTCGTTCTCGTAATAACCTTCTACGCCATCGACCCACACGTTGTGGTCGGTAACGATGATGAAGTCCAGCCCGGCGGCAATAGCGTCCGCGGCGATATCCGCGTGCCACTTTTCGCCATCGCTGTAAAAGGTGTGCATATGCATATTACCCGCGAGTTCGTACATCAAAATTCTGCTTCCTTGATTAAACCGAATTCCGAGCGCAATGCTATCATGTTTAGTTTTGTGTTCCAAGTGATGGAGCCGTTGGTCATGGGTTAGGGGTGTGGAAAACGGCCGTTACTGAACTGGTAACGGCCGTTTTTTGAAGTAGTATCTATTTTTATGGCACAAGCAAGCAGCAATCCAAAGTTGAGAAGTTAAATCCCCTACGTTTTGATACCAGGCAAAACAATGCGAAATGCTGTCCCCTTGTTGAGCTCGCTAAAGACTTCGACGGTGCCCTCGTGCATGGTAACGATACGTTTTACGATGGACAAACCCAAGCCGGTGCCTTTGGGAGAGATGTTTTGAGCCCGTGCGGACCGGAAAAAAGGTTCAAAAATGAAAGGCAAAACTTCGGGGGCAATTCCGATACCGGTGTCAGTGATGGTCAAAATAATGTGCTCTGGTGCAGTATTCCTTTCCAAGGTTATCTTAACCCCTCCAGTTAAAGTGTAACGTAGCCCGTTGGCCACTAAGTTAGTGATAACACGGAGAAGTTGTTGTGATTGACCCATTACCCAAAAGGGTCCTTTTTCATAGGTGAAATCCAGCGTCAAACCTTTACTGTCAGCCACAGGTTTTTCTATTAAGACTACTTGTTCTACTAAATCAGCCAGATTTATAGGGGTGTATTGAACGTCCTTAAACTCCTCGATGCGAGTAAGGGTCAGCATGTCATTGACTAGCTGGTCCATATGAATAACTTCTTGCTTCATGACCCTCACATAGCGCTCAAGGTTAGCCGAATTGCCTGATTTTAACAGGTCTAGATAAAGATTTAACGAGGTTAAGGGTGAGCGCAAATCATGTACCAGTGTGGAAAAGTTGCTTTTCAGGTCAGAAATTTGGGCTTCATAGGTGGCTAAATGGATTTGGCTGTTAACAAGCTCTGTAACCTCTTGAAGGGAAAGGATTACCCCACCCTTGGGCCACTTCAGTGGCGTAGCATTAATTTTTCGCCAGAGAAGCAGCGTGCCATCCGATTCCTTCCAGGAATATTCCAGGCCCTCTTTTGTTTTGTATCCTGCAAGTGCTGATTGAATCACACCGGCTACATCTGATCGGTCGATCTCCTGGCAGAGTTGCAGGAAATTGATTCCAACCTGGGTTTGTGTGACTAATGGATCTTCAGTAATTCCTGCCAGTAAATGCCACTCCTGGTTAACGGCCGTTACAACGGCCGCATCATTTAACACGGCAACACATACAGGAAAGGCGTTAAACAACTCGGCTTCGAGTGAGCTCAATTTGATATCGGTTTGGAAATCCCGGTTTTTTTCGGCCGCATTGTGAATAACCTGGTGTAGGGTTTCGGCCGTGAGGTACTGGCGAGGAAGATAAGCAAACGCGCCAAGCTCAAGTGCCTGAACCCCAATACCCATTGTGTCCTGATTAACCAGCACCACGATGGGAATAAATGGCTTTAGTTGGCGCATCTTCAGGAGAAGATTAAGGCCATCGCCAAAAGTGCTGCTGATGGGTAAGCCTAGAATAACCAGGGTGATATTGGTAACTTGCAGCATTTCCAGGGCCATTTCTGCCGAATCTGCTCTTTGTACGTGGATCGCCCCAAGACCGGAAGATGATAAGAAAGAAAAAAGCTCGATAATTCTGTTCTTCAGCTCGGTGTCTAGAACCAAAACCAACACCTCTTCCGACATGGCAATTGTTCTCCTTAACCTAAGTTGTCATGGCCTCGGTATTATAACAGACCGTTAAATTGTTTCGTCTTGCCGCTTGTACCGTTATTTGGATAATCATGTAAGGAGGTTCCAATCCGTATGCCGGCGACAATTGCTCCCCAACAATTTGTCCACAAATGGCGCGGTGTATCTCTGAAAAAAATACGTTGCTTCACAAGGATGCCAGTGAAACCGAGTTGAAGAAGTACACGCACCAACCTTTACAACCAGCGCCCTACCTGGCTGGACTTGGCGCATAAGAAGCTGGAAACGGCCGTGCTAGCCGCTTACGGCTGGCCCGATGATCTAACCGATAAACAAATTCTGGAACGCCTACTGGCGCTCAATTTGGCGTGGGCAAAAACAGGTCAATAATAAGTAAGAAATGATCATCACTTCAATCCTCGGCACGTTTGGAACGATGCTTGGGCTGGTTCGTGCGATGCCGCAACTCATCAGACTGCTGCGCGCCCAGGAAGCCTATGGCGTTTCCGTGGATACCGCCGCGACCAGCGCCATCTGTAGCTTTAGTTGGGTTGTTTATGGGAGTTTAACCCATCAATTTTTCTTTGCTCTTTCCAGCGGCTTAACCGGCTTCATCTTCACCCTCGTCACTTTTTTTGCCTTGCGCTTTGGCCGCCACGTGAAGGAATTCAAAATTGCTCCCGTTTGGTTCAGTGTACTGCTGCTGGCTGGGGTTGTTGCGGGCCAAAATGGCCTGGGGCTGGTTTTGGCTATCAGCGTTTTAGTCTCAAATCTTCCTCAACTGTGGCTGGCGTATAAAGAGAGTAACCTATCTGATTTATCCCTGGGAACCTGGTCAATTTCGACAGTGGAGGGTGCAACCTGGTTAACCTACGCGCTTCTCCGGCAGGATGTGGCCATTGTCGTCTCGGCCTTCTTTCAGACGCTGACGAGCGGGCTGATTGTGGTGTTAAAAGTGGGGCGTCAGGCAAAATTCCAAAGACAAGCTGGTAAGGGGATAGGGCTCTAAACGCTCGAAATTTATGGGGAGTAAGGGAGAAACGGCCGTTGATGCTGTAAAACGTTCAAAACAACCGTTTTCATTTATTTGTTGCTCCGGCTAAACGTTGCTTTTGGGGCTCATCAGGATTTCGCAGGGTGGCGATAAAAGGAAGAGCGGGTTTTTTACCCGCCCAGTCCGGGGCGACCACAAGGGCCGCCCCTACACGTGGTATCAACCACATGAATTCCTGAGGCGCCTTTTTTTATTACCCTTAATCAAGAGGAATATCAGCAAGCTGGGGTTTAAATAAGTGGCTGGATGCGTTTTCTACAGTCTCAATATATTTGCGCATTGTATCCAGTACGGGGACTTCGGACCGATCAAACACTTCACCTTGAAGCAGCTGCAATACTTGGAGACGATACTCGGGATTGGCAATAAAGCGGGTGAACAGCGGCAGCAGCTTGTAATAAAGACGAATAAATTCGTACCAAATGCCTGCCCCTTGTCGTAAGCGATCCTCGTAGGGCTTAAAAACGGCCGCACTAAAGTCATTCATCTCAAACGCCCGCACAATTCGTTCAGAGGCATACTTGGCACTGTACAGGGCAATGCTCACGCCAGATGAAAAAATGGGGTCCACAAACCGCGCCGCATCACCAATCATCAAGTAGCCGTCGCCTACAAAATTTGTCAAAGAATAGCTGTAATCTCCTTCACTTTTGAACTCGTTTATGCGCTCGGCGTGCCGCATGGTATGGGCTAAATTAGCGTTGGTTTGCAGCTGCGCGTTAAAGTACGTTTCTATGTCGGAATGAAATTCAGAAAATACAGATTTGTCGACCACCACACCTACCGAGGTGATCTCTTCGGTAATGGGGATTTGCCATACCCAGCCGCGTTCCACGGTGAGAAAATAAATGTGAATATGATCACGTGTATGATCATCCCCTTTGTCTAATCCCTTAAACCAGGCATGTACTGCATACTGGTTAAACAACGGGTCCTTCTCGATGACGCGCATCTGCCGTCCTAGTAACGTTCCCCGGCCGCTGGCATCCACAATGACCTTAGCCCGCATATCCACTTCCTGATTGCCAAAACCTGCGCGAACCCCCACGGCACGGCCGTCTTCAAAGAGGACACGCTTTACCACCACGCCCTGTACGACTATAGAACCCATGTCCTCGGCATGTTTTAACAGCTGGTGGTCAAACTTCCCACGATCAACATGGTACGTATAATCCTGGTGAATGCCAGGTTGAGGAAATTCTGCAAATTCAATAGAGAACTTTCCCCGGTTGGCCGGCGCGTGCCAAGTAGCGCCATACTTTTTCACAAAACCCGTTTCTTCCATGGTTTTGAGAAAGCTGATTTCCTCAAAGATTCTTGTGCTGGAGGTAACCATCGATTCCCCAACATGAGGACGAGGATGGTTGGCCTTTTCGATAATGGTATTGCTAATTCCTGCCATGGATAAATAACAGCCCATGGCTGCTCCCGCTGGCCCCCCACCAATGATAATGACGTCGCTCATAATTCGTTATACCGCCTTTGCTAAATCGTTGTTTTGCCTGAAATCAGTATTCAAGGGTTTGTTTTTTGGGTCAATCGGGTCTCTCCCGCGAGAAAATTAGGGAAACCACTCAGTTCTTGAGGGTTTGCCCTCGCCTTCACGAGACATTACTTCTACCTGGTGCAGTTTTGCGGAAATATGGAGAAAGTTATGATGTCTCGCTGCTCCGAAAAACTGCTTAAGTATTGCGCAATGAGCGCAACTTGATGCGTACTTGTGAAGCGCAATACTAGTCTGCGGCCGCAGCGCGTGAGCCTGCCAGCCGGTGTTGTCAGCAAACGGCCGTTCCCCTTTACATGCGCTTCCACCTGCCCAAGAGCGCAAGGATCAAAAAAACGGACAAAATTTTGTCCGTTTCCTTCATTCACCACTCGACAGAGCCAATAGAAATACCAGCGCTTCCTCCTAGAGGGGTGGCTCATGCGAAGCCCTGGCGAGGAGTGCATCCTAAAGCAATTGGGCCAACTTGGGCTTGCCTCAAGAATCAGGTTGAGCAGCCACCCTGATCAGGTTGAGCAGCAGTCTTAGTCAGGTTGAGCAGCCTCATTGATCAGGTTGAGCAGCTTCATTCGTTAGGTTGAGTAACCACACTGGTCAAGTTGAGTAGTTGCTTCGATCAGGTTGAGCAGCTGGACACCGCCGCTTGGAAACGGCCGTTCCCGAACAAAGTGGTGTGTGGCAATGTGGGTGAAAAGGGGATGTCACCCCACGGGGTGAGGGGGGTAGCCTTACCGCTTATCTGGGTAGAAGTACAGCACTGAGCCCATATCTGGCCGGTTCCAGGCGCGGAAATCCCAACTGGCCAGCAGCCGCTGTAGTTCAGCCTTGCTGTTGACGTTGAACTTTTGCAGCACGCTGCGCAGATGTGTTTTGACGGTGTGGGGCGAGATGCCCATCTTGCGGGCGATTTCCTGGTTGGTATAACCAAGGCAGGTAAGTGCCGCTGCTTGTTTCTCACGGTCGGTGAGGCTTTCCCAACGGGTCAGATTTTCATCTACAAAATGCTGTTCGCCTACGGCAAAGCTGAGCAGCTGGTTGATGGTCTGGGCCGGAGTGAGCCCTTCCCGGTCGGCAATGTTTTCGATGAGGGGAATCAGGGTGGGGTCAATTTCTACAAAGCTGTCCGGGCGAATGTAGCCCAGGTGTTTTAGAAAATCGGTGATCGATCGAGGTAAGTTCATACGCTCCTTTTGCCAAACGAAATGAGCACTCTGCCCAAAACTCACTGGAGAAATCGAACGTATGTTCCGCACCCGTGGTCCGAGACTATACCACAAGGCCAGGCTGTCTGACCGTGAAGAGGGCGTGAAGATTTAGGCTCAGCGGTTTGGGTCTGGTTGGTCCAGGTTGGGAAGCTGTATGGGACTGAGAAGGAGTGGGGAGAGGGGATGGCCGTTTGCCGGTCAAGAGACGTTAAACGTCCTCATCAAACTGCACCAGGGCGTCTTTGACGTGCTGGGTCAGCTCTTCTGGGGAAATGGGTTTGGTCAGGTACACCGTGGCGCCAGCGCGCAGCCCTTTGTTGATGCTGTCTAGGTCGGTTTTGGCGCTGAGCATAATGATGGGTAATTCGGCCGTAGCCGGTTCGTTACGCAGCTTTTCACACACCGTAAAGCCATCCATGCCGGGCATCATCACGTCGAGCAGCACCACATCGGGCTGATTCTTGCGCACTTTATCCAGCGCATCGTAGCCATCTTCGGCTTCAGACACGTGGAAACCTGCTCGAACCAACATGAGCCGCAGCAGGGTGCGGGCCATGGGTTCGTCATCAACAATGAGAACCGATTGATGAATGCCGTCTCCGGGTACTGGGGTGAATTGTCTTGCCAAAATAAGTCCCTATTCTGCCAATCAAATAATCAAAAGCTTTGCTTGCTCAATGCCGTTTTTGATTGTTGGTTTATTGTAAACTATTCTATTTTTCCGGCAAAGGAGTAAGACAATTAAAAAGGGCTAATCTGGCAATTTACCTAAAGGAAGTGAAATCGTTAATCCTTCACGCGCCAGTATTGTTTGCGGAAACAGTGATCGGGCTTGCAGTAAAATGTCATCGAGCTCGTCGTCGGTGAGATCGGGCGAATAATGAAACAGCGCCAGGCACTTTACACGGGCTTCAATGGCGGCCTGCACCGCTTCTTGCCAGGCACTATGACCATACTCATTAAACTTTTTCCGCTCCTCAATAGTAGCGAAATGAGAATCGTGAACCAACAGATCGGCGCCATCGGCCAGGCGCAGCAGATTGGGGTCAAAGCCGTCGTCGTAGTGGGTAACGTCGCTGCAGTAGACAAACACTTTGCCGTTGTTCTCAATTCGAAAACCCAGGCAGCCACCAGGGTGGTTGAGGTCGGCCACAGTCACCCGCGTATCATCGCCGATGATGATCGTTTCGCCATCCTGCACTTCTTTGACAATCAGATCGGCTGGAAGGGATTTGTAGGCAAAGGGCAGATAAGGCTCGATGAACTGACCGGCCATGGTTTCTTCCAGCTGTTTACCGACGCGCCGTTTGCCCACCAGCACAAACCGGTTGTTACGGCCGAAAATCGGCGCAAAAAATGGGAAACCTTGGATGTGATCCCAATGCGTATGGCTGATGAGAATGCTGCCAATGATCCGCTCCCCGCTGTTTTTCACCAACTCTTTGCCCAGGCGACGAATGCCGGAACCGGCATCAATAATAATGAGTTGTTGGTCAGAGGTGCGAAGCTCAACACAAGAGGTGTTGCCTCCGACTCGAATCGTTTCGGGACCTGGTGTAGGTATCGTACCGCGTACCCCCCAAAATCTTATCTGCAAATTACCCTCATCTTTTGTCGTTTGTCGCAACTCTTCACAAAAAGCTTATTCTGAATTCGATTGGTTATTGGCCAGCCAGGTTGGCGCGAGGTGGAGTATAACAAATATCTTCGTAGATTGGGTAAACCGCACCCGCTTTTGAAAGAAAGTAGTCTGCAATCGGTGCAATTTGCTCAAGTAATTGGCAGATTGGGCGCCTATCTATTTTGAAAAAGTTTCCGCCAATGACACGATATTGATTTAACACAAAAAAAGCCCATCTGCATGGCAGGTGGGCTTTCTGTAGATAATGGGGGGGTAGGTTTAGGAGCTAATTTCTTGTTTGGTTTGGGCCTTGCTATTAATGACGCGTTCTACGCTGTCGAGCAGTTCCTGGGGGCCAAACGGCTTTGTGATGTAATCGTCTACCCGAGCAATGTGCAGTCCCAGTACGCGATCTATGCTTTGCGCTTTGGCGGTGACAACAATAACGGGGATGTCACGCATTTCCTCAGAGGCCTTCATTTTTTGATACACTTCCCAGCCATCCATTTCGGGCATCATGAGGTCAAGCAGAACGAGGTCTGGCTGAATTTCGCTTATTTTGGTCAGCCCTTCATGGCCTCCCACGGCTCCGGTAACATCAAACTTGTTCCGGCCTAAAATAAGCTTTACCAGCTCAATCATTTCTAGTTCGTCTTCGATGCAAACTACTTTCTTGGGTTCGTCTGCCATTACGTATTTCCTCAATCAATAATCAGATCAGATAAACGGTTAAATCGCTTTAAACCTCTGTGGCCTGGGGCGATTTTTTATCTAAAGGCTGCGTTGTTCAGGTAACTCTTAACTTTCTAAAGAGTATCACAAGCCAGAATGCTTGTCTACACATTATTTCCCTATCGAACAGGACAATGGATTCACGAACAGCCCATTAGTGGAACCCGTTCGCAGTCAGGTAATGGTACTTTAATCGAATTGGGTAACCTGATCTATGTGATAAGAGTAAGGGGGAGCTTGGTATGAGATGAGGGCAATACGGCCGTTGCCCTTCCGCTTTTTCCGTGGTTATAATCGCCGCATGGCAGGAAGCGTATTTTTTAGGAAAAGCCCTTCATGATTTCCGCTCAAGAAGCTTTGGATCGATTGCAGGCGGGTAACCAACGATTTGTCTCTGGCGTGCAGAGTTTGAGCACGCTTGGCAGCCGGGCCCGGCGCAGTGACCTGGTGGCCGGGCAAGCCCCTTTTGCCATCATTCTGGGCTGCTCAGATTCCCGCGTGCCGGCTGAAATTGTGTTTGACCAGGGGCTGGGCGATCTGTTTGTGATCCGCGTGGCGGGTAACATCATCGCCCCGTCGTTGGTGGGCAGCGTAGAGTTTGCGGCCGACAAGTTTGGCACGCGGCTGGTGGTGGTGTTGGGGCATTCCAACTGTGGGGCGGTGCAGGCCACGCTGGAGGAGCTGGAACGGCCGTCTGCCAATCGTTCCCCCAACCTGCATTCTATTGTGGACCGGATACGGCCGTCGGTGCAAAGCTTGCTGGAAACGGAGTTGAAGCACAACTACAATGAGCTGCTCCATCTGGCGGTGCGGGCCAACATTCGCACCTCGGCCAACCACCTGCGGCACGGTTCGCGCATCCTTGAGAAGCTCATCGCCAGTGATGGTTTGCTCGTGGTGGGAGCCGAGTATTCTTTGGAAACAGGCGTCGTTGATTTCTTCGATGGTTTGTCGTCATTTTTGATTGACGATTGAAGAGAAACTGATATACTTCCCACTCTAGCCTGTGGCTTACCGCCCGCAGGCTTTTTGCTGAATAATTACCACGAGAAAAAACTCCCTCGTTGTTGAGGAATTTACAAACTGAGGTTTAAGATCATGTCTGATGTTAGATTGGCTATTGAGGCCGAACCGCGCACGGTTGTCGGTAAACAAGTGAAACAGTTACGCCGGGATGGAATGATTCCCGCGGTTATTTATGGGATCCAGGATCCGGTAACGATTCAATTGGAAAATAAGATGCTGCGTCGCGTGCTGCGCCGGGCGGGAACAACCAACCTGATCGACATTACGTTCGACGGCCAAAAGCGCACCGTTCTGGCTCGCGAAATCCAACAGCATCTCACCCGAGGCGATCTCATTCACGTGGACTTCCAAGAAGTTGACCTGAAGGTCAAAATCACGGCCGAAGCCTCCCTGGTTTTGGTGGGTCGTTCGCAAATGATGAAAGATGCCGAGGGTTCCGACGTTTTGGCGCTGAACAGCGTGGAAATTGAAGCGCTGCCCGACGACCTGATTGCAGAGATCGAAGTGGACGTGACTGATATGACCGCCGATGAGCCGATCTACGTGAGTGATCTGTCTGTGCCGGAAGGCGTGATTATTCTCACCGACCCGGAAACGGCCGTTGCCCGCTTTGAATATGCCCGGCCCGAAGTTGAAGAGGAAGAAGAGGAAGAATTCGAACCCACGGCCGATTCTGTGGAAATCATTGAAAAAGGCAAGATTGAGGACGAAGACGAAGAGTAATCGTTCTTTTTGCTTCACAAATTTTGCACCTGAAGGGTCGGACACAGGTCCGACCCTTTTTGTTTTGTGGGTCTTCAGGATTTCGTGGGGTCTGGGGTGAAACGTGAAGCGTGAAACGTGATGGCTCTCTGGTCACGTTTCACGTTTCACGCATCACCGGCTGTAACCCCCCTGAATTCCCAAAGAGCCTGTTTTGTTCCCCGGCGCGTATTCGCCCAACGATTAGCCCCAAGATACAATGTGCCCATGAAGAAGTGGCAGGAGCGTGTGTGTCTGGCTTTCATTTTGTTGGTTGCGGCCGTTTTTCGCCTGACTGGCATTGATTGGGACGATTACCACCATTACCATCCCGACGAGCGGTATATTTCCTGGGTGGCTACCACGATTGAGTTTTCATCTGATTGGCAGACCGCTTTCTCTCCCCACCAGTCAACCTTTAACCCGTTTTACTGGCCCCCCGAAGCCGCCAGCCGCGGCATTGAAGTACCGCAGAACGAACCGCGTGATTTTGCCTACGGCCATGTGCCGCTTTACCTGGGCGTGCTGGCGACGCGCCTGATGGAGTGGGTGGGGCCGCGTTTGCACTCCCTTTTCCCCGACGATTGGCTGTTAACACAGGACCTTTTCAACCAGGCTGAGCTGATTGAGTTCCGGCATTTAACGGCCGTTGCCCGGGCCCTCACCGCCTTGTTTGATGTGGGCACCGTCTGGCTGGTTTTTTTGCTAGGACGACGCCTCTTTTCGTCCGTGGTTGGCCTGCTGGCTGCCGCCTTCCTGGCCGTTAATGTCATGCACATCCAGCTGGCCCACTTCTTCATCTCCGATCCGTACCAGACCTTCTTCACCACCGCTGCCCTCGTGCTTTTGATAAAGGCAGTTAGCCACAGAGAACACAGAGAGAAAAGAGATCAGGCCGATAACGGTTCACCGATCACCGATCACCGTTCACGGATTACCGTTTACTGGCTCCTCGCTGCCGTCTTCATTGGCCTGGCTATTGGTTCCAAGTTTTCGGCGATTTTGTTGGTGCTGCCGCTCATGTTGGCGGCCACCTGGATGGAGGGGCGCTGGGATTTTTGGTTGGGAACGGCCGTTTTCACCACCGCCCTCACCTTCTTCCTCACCAATCCCTTTGCCGTGCTGGATTTAAGCTGTGAAGTCCTCACACCCGCCATGCAGCTTGGTCCCGTCACCGTGCCCGCACTGGATTGGCGCGCTTGCTACGTGGAAAATATCGCCACGCAAAACAGCATGGTGCAGGGCGAAGGTGATGTGCCCTTCACGCGGCAGTACGGCGGCACGCGGCCATATCTTTATTTTGTCGAGATGCAGCTGCGTTGGGGCATGGGGTGGCCGCTGGGGCTGCTGGCGTTTGGCGCGTTTGGCTGGGCAGTCTGGCAAGTTTTTAGGAGATTGGAAATTGGCAGCCGCAGGCTGCGAGATTGGAGATTAATTGCTAAAAATCTCCAATTTCCAATCTCCAATCTCCTTCTGTTAGCCTGGGTTGTGCCTTTTTTCGTTACGACAGGCGGCTTTTTTGTGAAGTTTATGCGCTACTTGCAGCCGTTGACGCCCTTTTTGATGGTGTGGGCGGCGGCGTGGCTGTGGAGCTGGCGGTCGGCGTGGCTGAAGTGGGGGGTAGGTACGGCCGTTCTCCTCACTACCACCCTCTACGCCATCAGCTTTGTTAATGTTTATCGCCAGCCGCATCCCTGGGTGGCGGCCTCGGAGTGGATCTTCCGCACCGTGGAGCCCGGCGCGCTAATTCTGAGCGAGCAGTGGGACGATTCTCTGCCCAGCTCGATGGTTGTGGATGGCGAGGTGCGCCGCCGTTCCGAGTATCCCAACGATGAGCTCACCTGGCTCACCGGCACAGAAGAGGACGACAACGCCGAAAAGCTGGCCGAGAACCTGGAACTGCTGGCAGAAGCCGACTATATCACGGTGCTGTCCAACCGGATTTACGGTACCGTGCCGCGCCTGCAGGAGCGCTATCCGCTCTCCAGCCAGTACCACGAACTGCTCTTTTCTGGGGCACTGGGTTACGAGCCGGTGTTTGTCGCCGGGCGTTATCCCACCCTGTTTGGCTGGCAGCTGCGCCCCAACACGTTTGGCTGGCCCGATTTGGTGCCGCCACCACTGGTGCAGTCGTACCTGGACAGCCAGCCCGGCTTCAACCTGGGCCGGGCCGATGAAAGCTTTATCGTCTACGACCAGCCGCTGACGATTGTTTTTGAGAACGTGGAGCGAAAAACGGCCGTAGAGCTGCAATCACTCTTCACCCTTCCTTCGGAATAGTCCAACAATACCCATTTGTCATTTTGAACGCAGTGAAAAATCCCTCTAAGCGTTCACAAAATCAGTCTCGCGGACAAGATTTTAAGCAGCGGTAGCATCCTCAGATGCGGAGCGGGTTTTGCGCCAGACGTTCGCATCTGAGGATGCTCACTCCGCCTTATTAGAAAGGTATTGAGGCTAGATCGACTTCAGATACTCAACCAGGTCGTTGATCTCTTCCGGTGTGAGCCCCAAGTTAAAGTGGTCGTTGTAGTGATTGATAACGTCTTGCAACGTGGCGAAACGGCCGTCGTGGTAAAAACCACCCTGCGTATGGGTCCACAACCCCTTCAATGGCGCCGTGCGATAGCGCTCGTCGGGTGAACGGTTGGCCTGGAAGTCATCAATACCAATTTCTTCCGGCGTGTGCATGTTCCAGCCCGGCTCGGTAAAAATCGGCGGCACATGGCAGCTGGCGCAGTTGGCTTTGCCCGTAAACAGCTCCTGGCCACGTACGGCCGCTGCCTCATCGAAACTGCCCGCTGGCGGTTCTGGTGCCGGGATGGCCAGCTGGTAGAAGTGCAAGTCTGCCAGCTTGGGCGTGATGAGATCAGGGTCGCTGCTGAGATGGCCGAAGTTGTTGGCGGCGGCAATGGGGAATTTGTCGGCATCATCCAGGCGCGGGTCATAGAAAGTGCCCTGGCCGTTCATTTCCAGGTTAGCCACAAAAGCGTTCCAGTGTGTCACCGAGCCCCAACCCGTCCAGGTATGCAGGTTCACCCCGGCCAGGCCAAACGCTGGCGGAATCAGGGTGGCCGCGGTCTCGCCATCCGGTCGAAAGCCCTGGCCGTCCAGAACAAGCTCCGCATCGAACTTGCCGGGACCCCAGGCGAGGAGTACCTGTTCCACGGTGGCTACGTCTACGCCCAGCAGATCGGCCAGCGGCTGCAAATTGGGGGCAAAGGCGATGATGGCCCCTACGTTCAGGTCCCGGTTGGCCCAACCGTCCAGGCGATGGCCAATGCCCGGCGCCAGGGAGTCATCCACAGTGGAGTGGCACAAGGCGCATTGAATGCCGACCGCATCCAGGCTGCCCTGGTCATTAAAGAAACCGGTGACCCCTACAACAGCATCCAGTTCGAGCAAGGCCAGGGTAACGGCCGGATCGGTCAGATCGACCTCGCCCCGGCGCAGCTGCCTGATCAGCGGATTTGGCAGCGCATCTACATCCACCTTGAGACCCAGAGCCAACGCTGTTTCCGGCGACAGCCCGGGGCCAATACCGCCAAACTGCTCACCCTGAATGGTCTGGTGTAAGCCGAGCGTGCCACCCCAAAAGGCTTCATCACCAAAGGTATCGTAGCGGAAGATTTGCCGACCGTTATCAATTGAATCGGCCGCGTGCCGGCAGATGACTTTATCGAAGGGAGACGAGAGTGCATTCACTCTGTCACAGGAAGCGGCCCTGGAGGTAGCCATGCTCGCCCCCAGCCCAACCAGCAAAATGGTTACGCCTATCAAAATAGGGTAAAGGCGCCGATGATGATCTTTAACATGAACCATATCTATCTCCTTTTTGCCTCATCAAAATAGGACTGCTGTCCACGAGGGACCTCTATGGGCATGGTGAAAGGGGAATGTTGACGATACTTTTGGAGACAAAAGACACCCCTCCTTGAGCGCAACTGCTCAGGCTGACTGTGGCCGGGAACGGCCGTATCTGGTTGCAAAGTAGGGGAATTCGTTTGTCTTGAAGCTGCCGTACGGCGAGGTTAGCTGCTGTGATCCAGTTCCGCCTCAAAGGCGAAGCGGAAAGCATCGGCATTGATTGGCCGGTCTAGATGCACGCGGAAGACGCAACGGCCGTCGCCATCCTGAAACCGTTTTTCGCGGGTCACAGCATAACCCAGCAGGCGGCTCAACGTCGAAATTGTTACGCTGCAAAGCGCTGGCCGCCGCGACGCTACGTTCAGGTAAGGGCAGTTCCGCTCCACCAGACGCAGTTCACCGCTGGCCTGGTCCTGGTCTATGCTCATGTAAGGATCATCTTCCAGGTAAATGCCCTTGAGCACTTCCAATCGCTCCGCCAGCGGCTTGCCTTGCATGTGCGGCGCCCATTGGGCCACATTCTCATCAGCGAGCGAAGCCAACACCTGCCGCAGCGCCTCAGGGCCTAGAACGGCAGACAGCGTGTCAATCAGGCCCACCGCCAGTTCATCATACGCTTTGGGGAAGAGGTGATCACCCGCCGCACTCAGCGTATAAACACGGGTCGGGCGGCCAACCCGCTGGCCTGCCGATTGTTTTTTAGCGGAAACCACCAGTTGGGCTGCTTCCAGCTGGCGCAGCTGCTGCCGCACCGCTTCATAAGAAACGTCTAGCTCTTCAGCGATAGCGGCATTGGTCGTTTTACCTTGTTGTTTGATAAAAGCCAGGATTTGCTGCTGCACGTCTGAAATGTTTTCTACATTACTTGCCATGCTGGCCATTATAGGTGAGTCTCGTTAGGTGGCAAAAGTCTCGCTCAACCGGGCCAGGGCCAATGCGCCCAGGAAAAGGCCAAAGTCGCGCAGCGCGATGTCAAAGTAGCCGGTGAGCACCAGGTTGACGATGATGGCCAACAGCCAGGCAGCCACAACATAAGCACCAATGCGCGGCTTAAAAAAGACCAGTAACCCGGCAACGATTTCCACAACGCCAACAATAAGCATAAAGGTGGTGGCGGGAATGATGTTGGCCACAAAAGGCGCCAGGTATTGGGTCCAATCCACCATCAGATTCAGAAATTTGTCTAGACCAAAGAGAAGGGGAGCGGCCGTAAAACCAATGTGCAAAATTCGGTAAGCCTGATAAACGGGGTTATCGAAGGTCTTGTCACGGGCAGATACAGTTGTGGTAGCCATGAGAAATACCTCCATTCAGTAAATTTTACAAGATTTAACTTGCATTATAGGTTGCAGGAATAATTTGTCAAGTATGAACTTGTATAATAGACGGTGTGATGCCGCCAAACGCCGAGAAACCGCCGCGCTTATGCCCCAGCGCTGTCGTCACTCCTGCTTCCCCTTTTTTTTGCAACCTGCACCGATGAGGCCATCCCGCTATAATCCAGCAACTCAAGAAAAGGAAGTAGAGGCGGTTCGCGAACCGCCCCTGCACCGGCATATTTGTGTGAAGAATCGAAAATATTTATTCATGACGGTTTTTGTGGCGGGCATGAGCACGTTGGCCATCGAATTTACCACCAGCCGGATGCTGCAAACCGTCTACGGGACCTCCAACATCGTCTGGGCCAACGTGATTGGCCTGGTGCTGCTGTTTTTGACGGTCGGTTATTTTGTGGGGGGGCGATTGGCTGATAGACGGCCGTATCCCCACACCTTCTATGCCCTGGTTGCCTGGGCCGGGTTCAGCAGCGTCTTTTTTTTGCTGTTAACGAGCCTTTTGTTGAAAACGGCCGCGTCTGCCATGGCTGCGGTGAACGTGGGGGCGATTGCCAGTTCGCTGGTCGGTGTCATCTTCGCCCTGGCCGTGCCGGTGACGCTGCTGGGCTGTATCTCCCCATTTGCCATTCGCCTGGCGGTGCAGGATGTAGCCGAGGCCGGGCGAGTCAGCGGCCGAATTTATGCCATCTCCACCTGGGGCAGCCTGCTGGGCACGTACTTACCCGTGCTGCTGGTCATTCCCGTGGCCGGGTCGCGATTGACGGCGCTCATTTTTGGCGGGATCTTGCTGCTGGTGGGATTAGGCGGTTTGTGGCAAACGCAGGCGCGCAGCCGTTTCGCCGCGCTGCTGCTGCCCATTATTCTGCTGCCCGTGGCCCTGGCCTGGACTTCCGGCGGCATCAAGGCTTACGAGGGGCAAATCTTCGAGACCGAGTCGACCTACAACTACATCCAGGTGGTGCGGCAGGGTGACTGCAACTACCTGCTGCTGAACGAGGGGCAGGCGTACCACTCGTTTTACTGCGACGGCGGCGCCGTGCCGCGTGTGTCCGTGTGGAGCATCATGCTGGCCGCACCATATTTTAATGCTGCGCCGGTAGAGATTAACCGGGTGGCGGTGATTGGGCTGGCGGCGGGCACCATTCCCAAGCAGTACACGCGCGTTTTTGGCCAGCAACTGCCTATCGACGGCATTGAACTGGACGGCGCGATTGTGCAGGCGGGCATTGATTATTTTGCCCTAAACGAGCCAAATATTAACTTGATTGTGGGCGACGGCCGTTACCAACTCAACCAGCTGCCTCACCGCTACGACGTGATCACCATCGACGCCTACAAGGTGCCGTACATCCCCTGGCACCTGACCACGCAGGAATTTTTCCAGGAAGTGCGCGCTCATCTAACCGAAACCGGGGTGGTAGCCATGAACGTGGGGCGTGCCCCGGAGGATCGCAGCCTGGTGGACGCCATGACGGCCACGCTGCAAACGGTATATCCCACGGTACACGCCATCGACGTGCCCGGCTCGCTGAACACAATTTTGGTGGCTACGGTGCAGCCCACAACGCTGGACAATTTGCAGCAAAACCTGGCCGGTTTAGATGCCACGGTGGATCCTTTGCTGCGGGCGGCGTTGGAAACGGCCGTAACCGGCTACGTGCCCACCGATCCCAGCGACGTCATCTTCACCGACGAGCGCGCTCCGGTGGAAACGATTATCGATGGGCTGGTGCTGCGTTATTTGCTGCAAGAGGGCGTGGGGGGATTGCCCGGGGTGCAGTAATCCGTAATCGGTGATCGGTAATCGGTTAAGGGTCTTTTTACCGATTATGGATCACCGATTACCGTTTACCGAAAAAAGGGAGAAGAAAGTTGGAGAACAAACTGCTGCTTAACATAATCAGGTGGATCACCACCGTTGCCATGCCGTTTTTTCTGGGGCTGGGCATGATTCGGGCGGTGATTGCCTGGGATTATCCTGGCTTTGAATATCCGCGTATTGCGCCGGATCAATATGGCTTTACGCCCGAGGAGCGGCTGTTTTATGCCCACGCCACGCTGGATTATTTGCAGCGGCCAGAGCCGTCGGAGGAAGTCATTTATCTGCTGGAGGATTTGCGCCTGCCCAATTCCGAGGAACCGCTGTACAACGAGCGGGAAATCGGGCATATGCTGGATGTGAAGGATTTGACGGATGCGATTCGCACAATTTGGTGGGTTACGGCCGTTCTCATCACCCTTGGCCTTATTTTCCTACTCGTCCAACCAGCCTTGCGCCCGGTAGCATACCGTGCCATTTTCCAGGGTGGGTTGGCTACCGTCATTGTTTTAGCGGCCATTGCGCTGTTTATTGGCGTAGGCTGGAGCATCTTTTTTGTCCAGTTCCACGAGCTGCTCTTCCCACCCGGCAGCTGGACCTTTTACTACACCGATTCGCTCATCCGCCTTTTTCCCGAGCAGTTCTGGTTCGACATTGGCGTCATCATGAGCGTTGGTGCACTGCTGTTGGGTGTGCTGGTTACAGGACTAGGCTACTGGTTAATGAAAAGATTCGCGTAGAGACGTTGCATTGCAACGTCTCTACGGTAACGTTGTTAGGGGATACGGTCATGAAATACGTCGTTATTACCGGGGCTTCATCAGGGATTGGGTATGATGCGGCACGTTATTTGATTGAACACGGTTTTCATGTGTTTGGCAGCGTGCGTAAACCGGCGGATGGGGCGCGCGTGCAGGCGGAGCTGGGCGAACAGTTTACTCCGCTGCTGTTTGATGTGACGGATGGGGCGGCGATAGAAACGGCCGTAACCCAGGTCAAAGAAAAAATTGGCAGCAGCGGTCTCGCCGGGCTGGTCAACAATGCGGGCATTGCTGTGGCCGGGCCGCTTATGCACCTGCCGTTGGATGATCTCCGCCAGCAGTTTGAAGTGAACCTGTTTGGCCTGCTCGATGTGACCCAGAAGTTTTTACCGCTGCTTGGCGCGGTGCCCAATCCAGGCCATGCACCGGGGCGTATTGTCAACATCAGCTCGGTGAGCGGCCGTGTAGCTTATCCATTTATGGGACCTTATGCCGCCTCGAAACACGCCCTGGAAGCCCTTTCCGATGCGCTGCGGCGAGAACTACTGCTTTTCGGCGTGGATGTGGTTGTTATCGAACCCGGTTCTGTGCGCACTCCCATTTGGGACAAAGCCCAGGAGCTGGATGTGGCACTGTACAGCCATACGCCTTACAAAAGCATACTGGAAGGCATGAAACGCGTCTTTGTCAACCGGGGCCAAACCGGCATCCCCGTGGAGAAAGTGAGCCAGGCAATTTACACGGCGCTAACGGCCGCAAAGCCCAAAACGCGCTACGTCCTGGCGCGCAAGCTGTTAACAGGCTGGCTGCTGCCTCGCTACCTGCCGGACCGCCGCTTCGACAAAATCGTGGCCAAACGGTTGGGGATCAGCCAGTAAGCAAAAAACTTTCTTCGCTCCAACGCAGTTGGGATTTGCAGCGCCGCAGGGATGCTTCGTTTCACTCAGCATGACAATCCGCGGGCTCAGGCAACGGCCGTTGCGCCGCCCCGCCGGTTGTCCCCAGCCGCCACCAGACGGCCGTCTTCCGTGCGCGAGACGCTGTGCGCGCCGCCGAAGTAGATGCTGCGTGTCGGCCAGCGGTTCACCGGGTAACCCATCGCTTCCAGCTGAGCAACGGCCGTTGCATCAAACCCCGCTTCACACTGCAACACCCCATCCTCCACGTGCACCCGTGCCGTGTTCACCGCATCGTTGAGTCTCATGCCGTAGTCCAGCAGATTGCTCAGCACCTGCAAAATAGCGCTGCGGATGCGAATGCTGCCGCCGCTGCCCAGCACCAGCCGCGTTTTGCCGTTTTTCAGCACGATCACCGGAGCCATCATCGTGGCAATGCGCTGCCCGGCGGGGCGGCTGTGGAACCCGTTGGGGTGTAAATCCGCCTCACCCATCATGTTGTTGGGGATGTAGCCCGTGTCCGGCACCACATACCCGGCGGATTCGCCCGCCGTGGTGGTCAGGCTCACCGCCAGGCCGTCGCCGTCTACCACGCTGAGGTGGCTGGTGTTCTTGGGCGCGGGTGGTTCGGCCACAAAGGGGGAGGCCTGCTGGCGGGTGAGTGCGGTTTGAATTTCGTCGACGTACGGCCGTACAAACCCCTCGTCCAGAAACCTCTCAATCGCTTCTGCGGCAGGCAGCGTGTCACACCAGTCGTCCCAAAACGGCCGTGCCCGGTTGGTGGCCACCATGATCTCGTACAGCAGCTGGAGATGTGCCGCCGAGCCATGCGGCCTCGGCTGCATCTCAAAATGCGAAAGCAGCTTGAGGGTAAATGCCGTCAGCACGCCGCCGGTGGAGCTGGGCGGTGGCAGCAGCAGTTCACAGTTGCGATAGGGCAGGCGGATGGGGGGCAGTTTGGCCACCTGGTAGTGCAGTAGATCGTCGGCGGTGAGTAGACCGCCGTTGGCCGCCTGGTCTTGCAGCAGCGCCTGGGCCAGCGCGCCGGTCTGTGCGTAGCTGGCCCCTTCCCGGGCCAGGGCCTGCAGCGTGCCGTGCAGATCGGGCAAAAAGAAGTGGTCGCCGCCCTGGATCATACGGCCGTTCCTCATAAAAATATCACGCATCCCGGCGGTGTGGGTGTAGAGCGGCTGGAGCAGGGTGCAGGTGTCGGCCTGGAATTTGGCGATGGTGTGGCCCTCTTGGGCCAGTTTGAGGGCGGGTTGCAGGAGTTGGCTGAGGGGGAGACGGCCGTAATCGGCCGCCATCTGGCACAGCCCGGCAATGTTGCCCGGCACGGCCACGGAGGCGCGTCCCAGGTAAAAATCTTGCGTGGTGGCGCCAAAATCAATGGTGACCCGGTGAAAGTCGAGGGAGGAGGGGGAACGGCCGTTCAGGCCCGGCGTGTTGCTGAAAAAGTCGTAGACCAGGGATTGGCCGGTTTGTGGATCGTACAGGTGGGCGATGCCGCTGCCGCCCAGGTGAACCACGCCAATTTCGGCAATAAATGAGGCAAACGCGGCGGCAACGGCCGCATCCACCGCATTGCCGCCCGCCTGCAAAATTTGTTGACCGGCTGCGGCCGTCGCCGCATCCCCCGCAGCAATCACACCTCGCATAGATTCAACTCCGTTTGTGGTTGGTGGCTATTTTCCCGGAAACTACTTGAACGAGGATGATCCCTAAGTCAGTTTCCGGGAAATTTAAGACAAGTTTACCCGATTCTTTTCCTTATGTCTTTGTATAAAAAACGGCCGTTATCGGCGTTACCAATTCGCCTAAAATTGCCGAACGTGATAGAAAAACAAGACAACACACATTCAAGGATGGTCGCATGAATCGCAAGACGTTTCCCTCGATTTTGCAGCAGCATTTTCAACTAAACATGCCGGGCTACCTGGCTGCGCTGCGGCGGATGGTAGACATCAACAGCTTCACCGCCTACGCTCCCGGCGTCAACGAGTTGGGCCAGCTGACGGCCGATTGGTTTGCCCGGCTGGGATTTGCAGCCGAATTTGTCCAATCCGCCATTCCCCACTATGGCCAACACCTGGTGCTGACGCGCAAAGGCTTTAGCAACAATACCATCGGGCTGGTGTCTCACCTGGATACTGTTTTTCCCGCCGAAGAGGAGCTCCGCAACAACTTCCACTGGCGTGAAGAAGGCGAGCGCATTTATGGCCCCGGTACGGTGGACATCAAGGGCGGTACCATGCTTATCTACATGATGCTGGACGCACTGGCCCTGCACGCCCCGGAGCGGTTTGAGGAGATCAACTGGGTTATCCTCATCGACGCCGCCGAGGAGGCCGAGGCCGAAGATTTTGGCCAGCTTTGCATCGACCGGCTGGAGGGGCCAGATACCCTGGCCTGCCTTATTTTTGAGGGTGGCAGCAAGGTAGACAACACCTACCAGGTGGTAGTGGCGCGCAAAGGCATGGCCGTCTTCCAGGTGAAAACCGAGGGGCGTTCGTCCCACGCGGGCAGCTACCACGCCCTAGGGGCCAATGCCCTGGTGCAGATGGCCCACACCATCCTGAAGCTTGCAGCAATGACCGACTACAGCCGCGACGTGACGGTGAACGTGGGCACGGTGCACGGCGGTGTGGTGACCAACCGGGTGCCGCACGAGGCCGAGGCGTGGCTGGAGATGCGTACCTTTAAGCCGGATGTTTATGCGGAAACGGTAGATCAAATCCTGGCGCTCAACGGCCAGGCCGATGTAGTCAGTTCGGCCGATGGGTACAGCTGCTCCGTGGCGCTGAATTTATACCGCAAAACGCCGCCCTGGGGGCGTAACGAAGCCACCGACCGCCTGTTTGAGATTTGGCGGCAGGCGGGTTCTGAGCTGGGCTTCACGGTGCTGCCCGAGGAGCGCGGTGGTTTAAGCGACGGCAACCATTTTTGGCAGCGGATTCCTACGTTGGATGGCCTGGGGCCAGCGGGGGGCAACGCGCACTGTTCAGAGCGCAGCGAAGACGGCAGCAAAGACCAGGAATACGTGCTGGTTAGCTCCTTTGTGCCCAAGGCAACCCTCAATACGATGGCGCTGCTGCACCTGATTGGCGCCTTTGATGGATCTGCTTGATAAAACCACATAACGAAAGCCGAAGGGGCTGAAAGGAGACAGATAAGCGATGTCTTACAATCGATTGGGAACGCTGGCAGCCGGGCTGCTGGGGCTGGGCTGGCTGGCGGCCGTGGTGGTAAATCTTTTTGTCTGGTTCCCGATAATTCAAGGGATGCCGTCCAACTTTTGGGATGACGCCAATTTGTTTCTACAGTTTGTCCGGGAGAATCTCATTTCCTGGCAGGTTTTCCATGTGGGGACGACGGTGGGGCTGTGTGCGGCCGTTTTCCTCGTGGGGCTGCTGGCGGAGTTGGGGCAGGGTGACAGCCGGACCCGGGCTTTTACCACCCTGGGCATGGTCGGTGCCGTCTTTGGCCTGGTGGCCAGCCTGGTTGATCAGCTGGGGACGCCGGTGTTGGCCCGGTTTGCCCTGGGTAATCCCATCTTTGTGAACCAGATTTGGGAATACGTGGAACCGATTCGCGACTCGGGCTTTAAGACGGCCAGTTTTGCCTTCATGGGGCTGTGGCTCATCTGGCTGGCGGGTCGGTTGATTCTGGAGGCGCGCCGCCTGGGCCAGTTTACCCTGGCGGCGGGCATTGGCCTGGTGCTGCTGGCCATTGTCGAGGCGCTGGTGCCGCCGCCGCTGGCCTACACCATTGGCGAGACGGGCATTGGCGGTTTTGTGGTGCTGCTCTTCCCGATTTGGGCGTTCTGGCTGGCCAGCTGGTTTTGGCAGCGAGAAGTCGCGGAACTGGGTAAGTGAGTTGATAAAGGTGTTGCAAACGGCCGTTCGCCTTCTGGCACGTCTTGTCACCGGGGTAATTGCCCTGGTCATTTTGCTGGGGTGGTACACGGCCACCACCGTTTTCCTGTTTTCATTGCGGGATGAGACGCGCCCGGCCGATGCGGCCATTGTGTTGGGAGCGGCGGTGTGGGGGGAACGGCCGTCGCCGGTCTTTCGTGAGCGGATCAATCATGCCGTGCAGCTTTACCACACCGGCGTGGTAGAGAAGCTCATCTTCACCGGCGGTGTGGGCAACCGCGACGAGCTGGCCGAAGGCGAGGTGGGGCGTAACTACGCCATCAGCCAGGGCGTGAACCCGGCCGATATTTTGTTTGAGGCGACCTCCACCTCCACTTACGAAAACTTGCGCAATGCCCAGCTTTTAGCGCAGCAAAACGGGCTGGAAACCTTCCTCATCGTCAGCACGCCCAACCACATGCGGCGGGCGCTGGCCGTGGCCGACGATCTGCACATGGAGGCGTACAGCTCGCCCACGCGCACCATCCGCTGGATTAACGGCGTCACCCGCACCTTCTCCTTTGTGCGGGAAGTGGTGGCGTTTTCGGTCTATTTGTTAAATTTGGGGTAGCGGCTGGTGGCTAGTGGTTCGTGGTTCGTCAATTAACCAGCTACTAGCCACCAGCCCCGAAAGGAATGATTATGACCCTCGATTGGGATGCTCTCTTAAACGATTGTGTTGATTTTACGCAGCGGCTGATCCAGACGCCGAGCATGACGTATGAAGAAGCGCCGCTGGCGGAGCTGGTGGCCGCCGAGCTGCAGAAGCTGAATTTTGACCAGGTATGGATTGATGAGGTGGGGAATGTAAACGGCCGTATCCGCGGCACAGACCCCTCACTTGGCGCACTGGTGCTCAACACCCATCTGGACCACGTCGATCCGGGTGAACGCAGCCTGTGGTCGGTGCCGCCCTACAGCGGCACGATTGTGGACGACCGCATCGTGGGGCGCGGTGCCTGCGACATTAAGGGGCCGCTGGCGGTGCAGGTGTACAGCATGGCGGCGCTGCTGCGGGCGGGCATCCGGCCGCGCCGCGACGTGGTGTTTAGCGGCGTTGTAGAGGAGGAAGTTGGGGGCGGTGGCGCGATTCATTGGGTAGAGAACCTGGATTATCCCGTCGATCTGGTGGTGTTGGGCGAGCCATCGGACAACAACATCGCCCTGGGGCACCGGGGGATTGCCCAGATGTGGGTGCAGTTTAACGGCCGTTCCGTCCATGCCAGCGTGCCGGAAAAGGGCATCAATCCCAATTTTGCCCTGGCCCAGTTCCTGGTGGATTTGACGACTGCCAAAAGTGAACTCTCCGCGCATGAGCTGCTTGGCCCAACATCGGTCACGCCCACGATCGTTGAGGTGGATACCAAAAGCGCCAACGTGACCCCGGCCTGGACGCGTGTTTGCCTGGATTTCCGCACCGCCAGCGAGAGCCACCGCAGCCTGCGCGCCTTTGTGCGGCGTGTGGCGGGCGACCAGCCCCTCATTCTGGAGGACGCCATTTGCAGCACGCCCACGCCTTTCCCTGACGACGACAAGATGATCTTCGGCTTCTACACCCCGCCCACCGACGACAAAGTACAGCGTGCCCAGGCGCTCATCGGTGCGGGCATGGGGCGTGAGGCCGAGTTGAGCCGGTATGAGTTTGCCACGGACGGCCGTCACTTTGTGCCGTACAACCTCACCATCATCGGCTACGGCCCCAGCGAAGAAAGCCAGGCGCACGTAGTGGACGAGTACATTGCCATCCCCAAGATGATGGAAAGCCTGCGGGGGCATGTGGAGCTAATCAAAAATTACTAATGGCTCTACTGAAAAAGAGTCATTTCTCCGCAGAGACGCAGAGAACGCAGAGTTTTTTCTCTGGAAATATCTAAAACTCTGCGCCCTTCGCGTCTTTGCGGTTGTTTTTTTGTAAACTCACTAATTGATTTTGCAGGAGGGCAAAATGAATTGGCAAGAACGATTTCTTCCCACGAACAAAGCTGAGGCTGGACTGCTAAAGATTATTGGCGTTATGGCCTTGCTCTTTTTCGTGGATTTAGTTGGTATTCAAGTAAATTATGGACTGCTTATCCTCGGCTATGGCTTTCTGTTTTATGTGGTCAAATTTGGAAATGAAGCATTGGCAAATTACGAAATCAAATCGTGGGTGGCCTATGCCACTGCGGCAATGGTCATTTTTCCGTTTATTTGGCTCTGGGTAATTTGCGCACTGATCAGCGCATGGATCGCTAACTTACTTGTAGATAAAAGTGTAGATTGGCTTGCCTTTGGATTATTTGCGATTTTAGTTTATTTGACTTCTTCTCCGCTTAAACATTCTCTAGATATAGTTTATGCACGCTGGTTTGGTAAGTACCGTAAAGAGGCATTTCTCAATGACGACTAATTGGAAATACTTGCGATACACGGTTTTGGTTTATTTTCTAATATTACTTTTTTCTGGCTGCAACAGCGGCGAAAATGTGAATGAGCAAGTCAGTCTACCCGAAGTTGCCTGCCAACCAGCGGATGTAAGCGCCAATCCACCTTTCACCATTGCCGCAACACGTACGGCCGTTCCTCCCCAAACCCCCCTCGCTGACCAGATCGAAACTTATTATGGCGTCTCGCTCATCGAAAACAGACTCACCAACACTTCCGCCTTTTGTGACCTGTATGAGATGGCAGACGAAACGGCCGCTGCCGACATGCTGCACCAGGTTTGTGAGGTGTCAGAAATGACCGAGGCCGAACCGCCCGCGGTGGGCGAAGAAGCCTGCGCCCTGGAAAGCACCGGTTTCCGACAGGTGAACTTCCGCCAGGGGCGGGTGGTGGTCTCCATTTGGGCCGATTTAGATGGGTTTGGCGTGGATGAGTGGGCGGCGGCGGTAAACGGCCGTCTCACCCAAAAGTAAAAAGGGCAGCTGAATCGCTGTCCAACTGCCCCTTCTGTTTACTGCCAGTGCATCGGATAAACCGGATACAACGGTTGGCACCGCTGTGCTTTGCGCGCCTCTTTTGCCTTGCGCCGGATATGCCCAGATCCGCCTTGCCGGTTGCGGTAGACGGTGATAATGGTGTCCGTGTTTTTGCTGACGAGGATAATGGTACCTTCAAGACGGCCGTATCTCTTTCGCAGTTCCGGAGGAATGTCCCGGCTTCCCAGAAAAACGTGGATGACGCCCGCCTTTCTCGTGCGTTGGCCATTTTGCAGCACAAAGTGGATGTCCTCCCAGTTCAAATTCCGCTGGGCCATGCGCAGCCGCACATGCGCAGATAAGGTAAAAAAGTCCGAAGGTGGCACCAAAAATGGGGTAGTTCGTCGATGATTCACGATGAGTCTCCTTATCTTCTTTGTACAACAAAGGAGTTGGCGAGAGTCATCAAGCGATACAGGTGTCTGCTGTGTTGGCTGTTATGTTGCTGAGACAGGGCACTCCTTTGCCTGCACTGTCGCTGATTTATGATTGTCAGAAGAAATCAGTAAATGCGAATTCAATACTTTAATATTGAAGTAAAATGGCACTCAGCACAATAACTTTTTGGTATTACCTAATGTGCAACTTTTCATGAATTGAACCATTGGAGAAAACCAGTGAAAATAAGATGACCAAATCACATTTTCAACTGGAGTCTCCAATGGAACGCGATAATTTTATCATCATGGTCTTCTGTTTAGTTAGCGAAATGTATCATCTTCTTTGTCCGCAACCAGTGCGTCGGCGCGGCTTTGCCCCAGCCTTGAGCGATGAAGAGGTCATCACTATCGATATTTGCGGCGAATATTTTGGCTATTTTCGCGATGAAGACCTGTTTGACTATTTTTACACCCACTACCATCACTTTTTTCCAGCCTTGGCAGAGCGAACCAGTTATGCACGGCAATCGGCCAACCTGACAGGGGTCAAGATGCGAATTCAGCAGCATTTGACACAAATAAGTGGTCAGGCTGAGGATGAATACCAAATCATTGACACGCTCCCTCTGCCGGTTTGCACCTATACCCGCGCTCGGCGTGACCGCTGTTTTAAACCGGAGGCTGATTATGGGTTCTGCGCCGCTAAACAACTCAACTACTATGGCTTCAAACTTGGTCTGCGTATCTCCCGCTGTGGCATGATCATCCATTTCCCGCTCTTGCCGGCTCGACCTCACGACAGCCAACTGCTGGACGACCTTATTGCCGGTTATGAAGGCATCATTATCGGTGACAAAGCGTTTATTGATGGCTGGCGTCAAGAGCAATTAGCCGTAAAACGGCACATCGCCTTGGTCACTGGGTCACGCAAGAATATGAGCAAACAGTTGCCAGAGGCGTTGCGTCACATCAGTAAAAGATGGCGCAAGAAAGTGGAAACAGTTGGTTCGCATCTGACAGAACGCTTTCAGATTGCCAAAATCAGAACCCGTGATGTTTGGCATTATCAACATCGTTTAATTCGTAAGGTACTGGCACACACGGTTTGTGTGTTTATTAACTTGCAACTTGGCCGACCACCGCTTGATTTTGATGACCTCGTCGTCGCTAAAGTTGCACATTAGGTTGGTATTATCTTGCTGCCAAAACAGAACCTTTGGCAGATTTGCTCGATCGGTAAGTAATCCTTATGGATTATTCCCGCTATGAACGAGTAACGGCCGTTCACCATCCCAGAAAAACACAGCCACCTACCCAACGGTAGATGGCTCTGTCTTCAGTTCAGTTTTCGGCACAAAACCGCGGCATTAGCCAGCCAACAAGTGCCAGATTTGGGCCACAAAAAAGGTCACGATAAAACCCATCGCCAGGGGCAGCAGGGCGGCAACGGCCGTCCACTTTTTGCTGCCCGTTTCTTTGTAGATGGTGTAAATCGTGGTGCTGCAGGGATTGTGCAGCAGCGAGAAGAGCATGAGGTTGACGGCCGTTAACAAAGTCCAGCCCCCCGCACCAAACAAGGCCATCGTGTCCGCCTGCGAATCCAGCTCAAACATCACGCCAGCCCCGGCGCCACCGCTGGCCCCGGTGACCAGCACCGTCAGCATCAGCACGGTGGGAATCACAATTTCGTTGGCCGGGATGGCCACGATGTAGGCCACCAGGATGACGCCGTTCAGGCCAAGCAGCAGGCCAGCCGGATTCAAAATGTTGACCAGGTGCTCGGCAATGCTCACGCCGCCGATGGTAATGTTGGCGCTCAGCCAGATGACGGCCCCGGCGGGCAGGGCAAACGTCACGGCGCGCCACAGCACAATCAGCGTGCGGTCAATGACCGAAGTGTAAATCGTTTGCCAGACGCGCGGCGGGCGGTACGGTGGCAGTTCCAGGCTGAAGGTGGACACTTCCCCCTTGAGCATCGTGCGGGACAGCCCCCAGGAAACTGCAAAGCTGATGAACACGCCCAGCAGGGCAATGCCCACTACAGACAGCGCCGAAATGATGCCGCCCAGGTACGCGGGCACCAGCCCACCCAGAAAGAGGGAGGCGATGAGGATTTGCGTGGGCCAACGGCCGTTGCACAGGGCAAAGTTGTTGGTAATGATGGCAATGATCCGCTCCCGCGGGCTGTCGATAATTCGCGTAGCCACAACACCCGCGGCGTTGCAGCCAAAACCCATCATCATGCTCAGCGCCTGCTTGCCGTGCGCCCCGGACCTGCGGAAGATGTTGTCCAGGTTAAACGCCACCCGCGGCAGGTAGCCAAAATCTTCCAGCAGGGTAAACAGCGGGAAAAAGATAGCCATCGGCGGCAGCATCACGCTGACCACCCAGGCGGTAGCCAGGTACATGCCGTCGATCAGGAAGCCGCTCAGCCACCAGGGCAGGCGCAAGAACTCGGCGCCCTGGTGCAGCAGCGGCACAGTCTTGTCGATGAGCAGCGTGGCTAACAGCGCAGAGGGCACGTTGGCGCCGCTGATCGTCAGCCAGAAGACGGCGGTGAACAGCAGCAGCATCATGGGGAAGCCCCAAACGCGGCTGGTCACGATCCGGTCGATGGTGCGATCCAGGTCGAAGCGGGGCTTCTCATCGGGGCGGGTCACGGCCCGGTCGGCCAGGTGGGCCGCTTCGGTGTAAATGCCTTCCATGAGCTGCTCGTGGAATTCCGGGCCGATTTCCCAGCGCAGGGATTCGGCCGTTTTCAAAATATCATTCGGACTTACGGAAGGAGTCATTGTTGTCATGAGACCACCTCCAGCGGAATGGCGTGATGGGTTGCGGCCAGTTGTGGTTGGTACGCCACAACTTCCGGTCGGGTCAGATCGCCCAGCTCACCCTGGCGTACGGCCTGCATCAACCGCTCGTCGCCGTCGAGCAGCCGCAGGGCCACCCAGCGGGCGTTAGGCAGGCCGGGGAAAGCCGCTTCGATTTGTGGCACCAGTCTGGCCAGCGCCTGCTTAATGGCCGGGGACTCAGTTTTAACGCGGTACGGTTTGCAGACAGTTTGCCCGGTGGCCACATCGTGAATGGCGGCCAGCAGTTCCGGCAAGCCTTCGCCCTGGCGTGCGGCCGTTGGCACCACTGGTACGCCCAGATCCCGCGCCAGCCGCCGCTCGTCTACAATGAGCTTGTGGCGGCGGGCCTCATCGACAAGATTCAGGCAGACCACGGCGCGATCCGTAATTTCCAGCACCTGCAGCACCAGGTTCAGGTTGCGCTCCAGCCGCGTGGCGTCTACCACAATCACGGTCACGTCTGGCTGGCCGAACAGGATAAAGTCACGGGCGACTTCCTCGTCCAGGCTGGTGGAGAGCAGGGAGTAGGTGCCGGGCAGATCGACCATCTTGTAGCGTTTGTCGCCGTAGCTGAAGCCGCCCTCGGCGCGGGTGACGGTTTTGCCCGGCCAGTTGCCGGTGTGCTGTCGCAGCCCGGTGAGGGCGTTGAAGACGGTGCTCTTGCCGGTGTTGGGATTGCCCGCCAGGGCAATGACAAAGTCTGAATTTTCCATATTCACGCCCAGCTTGCGCAGGTTGCCCGCATGGTGCATCGGGCAGCCTTCACAGCCGGAGGCGGTGGATTGGGATGTGGTTTGTTTGGTGTCCATAAATTTATTTCCGGCTGTCATGCTGAACGGAGTCTTCGGAGTGAAGCATCCCTAGTGCAGTTGCCCGGAAGTCCTTCATAGGTATTTATGTTAAGGCAACTGCTTAAGTGTTTTGCTCCTGTGCCACAATAATCTGGTAAGGATTTATGGAGCAAAACACTAGGGCCATCCGTTGGCCTGAATTTTGGTCAACGGCAGGTTCAAGGGATGCTTCGGGGGATGCTTCGGCAGCCTCAGCACAGGCTCTCAGCATGACAAGTTCAAAGGTAATTTGATTGACCATGTTGACAAAAATCATCTCAAATATCCGGTTTGGTTAAGTTGTTTTGACATAAATGTGATTGGCCTGGTTCGAGCGCAGGGCAATGATGGCATCGCGGATGCGGTAGGCGGTGGGTTCGCCGCTGGGGCTGCGCATTTCGGCGGTGACGGCCGTTCCCGGCAAAATCCCCAAATCCATAAAGCGGCGTCGTTCGGCCCCACGGCAGTTGGGTGAGATGCGAATGACTTCGGCCGTTTCACCTAAAGGCAGTTCAGAGAGGCGCGTGCCGTGTTCCGGTTGGGGAACGGCCGTTTCCACCGCATCGTCACTCTGCACCAGCAGCACCGAAATGTTGCTGGCTACCAGCGGCGCCAGCAGGTGCTCATCGCCGTTGCTCCAGAAGCGGATGCGAGTGGGGGACGATTCAATCAGGCGCACCACCTGGCCCGGATGCAGTCCTTCGGCCACCAGCTGGGCATACACCGCTTCCGGCTCATCCTCCAGGTGCACGATGCGCCCGGTGCTGTTGAGCGGCAGCTCGTTTAGCGGCGTACCGCCGTGCCTCACGTAGCTGCCCTCGGCGGTAGGAATGGGATCGCCATGTGGATCGTGGGTAGGATGGCCCAGGCGAGCAGCCAGGGCATTAGCCGCTTCCGGCGTTAGCTGATGTTCTTGCCATTCGGCCAGGCTGTGCCATTCAGCCTCAGCAAAGCCGGTTTGCTCGGCCAGGTAGTGCTCCCACAGCCGGTGGGCGCGAATGATGTGCAGCGCCGACTCCAGGCCAGTAGGCGTCAGCGTCGGGCTGCCGCCACCGATTTGCACCAGGTGGCTGGCCTGCAAATCGGCCAGCAGTTCGGTGGCCGCGTGGGTGTTGATTTGCAGCGCCCCGGCGATGCTTTCCACGGTAGGGCGACGGCCGTTTTGCTGGCACTTGTAGATATGTTTCAGGGCATCCTCGCGTCGGGCGCGGTCGGTCATGTGCCGGGCCTGCTGCCAGCGTGCCCACAGTCCTGACTGCGGCCAGAGGAGAACGGCCGTTACTGCTAAAACGGCCGTGCCTATCAGGAGTAAAATTGCTGGATTGTTCATTTTGCACACCTAAATATTTTGATATGTCTAAAAAAATATTTTAATATGGTGTATTTTAATCAGAATGCGATGCATGTCAAGCAGAAATTGCCCGGTAGTGTTCCTGAAAAAGTAAAGACGTTGCAATACAACGTCTCTACAAATTGTGAATTTGCTTCCGTTAACAATTAACAATTTACCATTCACCATTCACCATTATTTCGGTTTGTAGCCCAGCATACGCAGGCCGTTGAGGGAGACCAGCACTGTGCCGCCTTCGTGGCCAACCACGGCGGCGGGCAGCGCCAGGCCAGAAAAGAAAATGGTGCCCAGCATCAGCAAAATCATGAAGATAGCAAAGCCCAGATTTTGCAGCAGCGTTTGCCGCGTTTTGCGGCTGAGGCCAATGACGTAGGGCAGGTTCTTCAGATCGTCGGACATGAGGACGATGTCGGCCGTTTCCAGGGCTACGTCGGTACCGGCGGCGCCCATGGCAATGCCGATGTCGGCCGTAGCCAGGGCGGGGGCATCGTTGACGCCGTCGCCCACCATGGCCACCGGACCGTACTGCTGGCGCACTTTTTTAACGGCCGTTACCTTGTCCTCTGGCAGCAAATCGGCAAAGTAGGCATCCACACCCACCTGTTGGGCGATTTGCCGGGCTACCGCATCGTTGTCGCCGGTGAGCATGACGACGTGCTGCACGCCAACGGCGTGCAGGGCGCGCACCACGTCGGGTGCGTCGGGGCGAATGACGTCCGCATAAGCCAGGATGCCCAGGAGAACGGCCGTACCCGCCGCATCATCCACCTCGGCCACCAGCACGCTGGTTTTGCCCTGCTTTTGCAGGCGATCCAGCTCGGTCTCGGCGATGGCCAGGTTGGTGGGTTGGTAGCTGCGCAAGAAACGGCCGTTGCCAATGAGCAGGTGCCGTTCTGCCACGTGGGCAGCTACACCCTGCCCGGTAGTGGCCTGAAAATCAACCGCGTCGGGCCAGCTAAGACCACGCGCCTGGGCCGTTTTTACCGTGGCCTGGGCCAGGGGATGTTCCGATTTGGTCTCAACCGCCGCCGCCAGGGTCAGCAGTTCGTTTTCATCGATGGTCTCGTTGAGGCTGATGATGTCCGTTACCTGCGGTTCGCCCAGGGTGAGTGTGCCGGTTTTGTCGAAGGCCATCACCTTGATGGCCGCCGCATTTTCCACGTAGACGCCGCCCTTAAACAAGATGCCGCGCCGCGCCCCGTTGCCAATGGCCGACAGCACCGTGGCGGGCGTGCTGATGACGATGGCGCAGGGGGACGCGGCCACCATCACCGTCATGGCGCGGTAAAACGCCTGGCCAAACGCCTCTTGCCAGAACAGCACGGGCACGACGGCCACCAGCGCGGTCAGCACAATGACGCCCATGGCGTAATACTGCTCGGCGGTGTCGATGAAGCGCTGCGTTTCCGCTTTTTCGCTTTGCGCTTCTTCTACCATCTGGATGAGTTTGGCCAGGGTGGAATCTTTAGCCAGCCGGGTGACGCGAATTTCCAGGCTGCCGTTTTTGTTGATGGTGCCAGCAAACACGGCGTCGCCAACGGTTTTGCTCACGGGCATGGATTCCCCGGTGATGGAGGATTGGTCGATGGAGGAACGGCCGTCTACCACCACCCCGTCCAGCGGCAGCCGTTCACCCGGCTTGACCAAAATTCGGTCGCTCACGACCACTTTTTCGATGGGCAGCAGGTAAGTGTTGTCGCTCCGGCGCACCAGCGCCTGGGCCGGGCGCAGCTCCATCAGCGCCTTGATGGCGTTGCGCGTACGGTCCATGGCGTAATCTTGCAGCACGTTGGAGAGCGAGAAGAGGAAGAGCAGCATGGCGCCTTCAAACGGCTCGCCAACGATGGCCGCGCCGACGGCAGCCAGAATCATGAGCAGATCGACGTCGATGGTGCGGTTGCGCAGGGATTCCAGCCCGCCCTGCAGGCCAAACACGCCGCCGGTAATGTAGGCGATGACAAACAGCACGGTGGCGGCCACGGCCGCTTCCTGCTGCTCGGCCACCAGCCCGCCAATCATGGTGACGAGGGTGATGGCGGTGAAGATGGGTTCGATACGGCCGTCCATCAACCAATCCCAGGCGCGCTTCAGGCCTGTGGCGGGAGCTGCGGGTTCGGGTTCCCGTGCGGTCACTTCTGCCGCCGAGGGGGCCACGGGCACACCCATCTTTTGCACATGCAGGGTAATCTCGTCTGGGGAAATAAGCTGGTTGTTGTAGGTGACGGAGAGTGCGCCGCCCATGAAGCTGGCGGTGGCCCGCTTTACGCCTGGCAGCTGCCCCAGCTGGCGCTCCAGCCCAATGGCACACGATTCACAGGCGCGCCCACCCTGACGTCCCAGCCGCATAGTGCAGGTTTGCCACCGCTCCTGCAAAATCGGGCTGACCTGCTGCGCTACTTTTTCTACCGCAGGTTCAGACACTCGCGAGGGATCGTAGTCGATTTCGAGACGGCCGTCTTTAGGATGCAAACTGACCTGAACGATGCCTTCCTGGTTGCTAATAGCCTCATTGATGAGATCCGCACAACTCTCTTCTGGCTCGGTTTGGGGGTTGTTACGCATTATTCCAATCCTTTTCCCATATTTTAGGCGCGGGCGTCCTTACTTGTCATTGATTTCTGTACGGTTTTGGGATGACATAGAGCATCCTCCGGAGCCTGACCACTGCTTTGTTTAACGCAGGTTATAACAAAAGTTAACCCACGTGACAATAAAAATTTAACCATAGTTAACTTTTACCTCACGAGCTATTTTTGCTTCAGAAAAGGGGATTGGGAACAGACTCCTTACAGGAAATTGCCTGGTGGGCTCGTTTAACGTTATGAGGGGCGGAAAACGGTGTTCGTTCGTCTCCGAAATGTGTTATGATGTGGACAAAGAATTTGTGCAAAGACCAAAAAGAATCATGAATTAGGTTAAACGCACACTTGGCTTTTACTTAAGCAAACCACAGAGAACTGGCGCTTCGTTTTTCAAGCTATTTTCTGAGGTTTGCTTGGTCGCTGCGAGTGTGGTCATTAACTTGGCCAATCTTCACAAAACTTCGTCCATTAAGCCGTCTAGAAAATCAATAATCGAATTTGTTTAATGACAATGAGTTTAGCTGACGCTCGTGCAATGGAGTACTCTAGCATGGTTCCCCATGAAAAGGTTGCCGTTTGCAAACCTGATGATGAGCGTGGAACATTGCAGTCTCTCTTTGCCAACGATCAATACGATCAAATTTCCTGTTATGTTGAAGCCGAATACGCCCAGGCCCTAGGCAACGCCGAGGCCGAACGCGCGGCGATGTTAGCTGCCGCCAAGCAGCTTGTCGCCAGTTGTGCCGAGATGCAAAAGGAAATATCGTTTCATCAGCAGGCGTTTCACCATTCAAAAAGACGTCGGGAAAAGCTGAAGATCGAGCTCAAGAAGCTGCTGCAAATGGTGAACGTGGCACCAGAAACGGCCGTTCCCCCCACACAACCTTCCCTCTGGCAGCGCGTGAGCCGCCTGTGGCACCAGGGGCCCTTGCCCCTGCCCCAGCCCCCCGAACCAACTGACGCGGTGAAGGAGCAAACGGCCGCTGCGCCCCCCCTTCGCCAGCAGCCAGAAAGTCCGATACGGCCGCTTATCAACACACAATCTGCCTACCCCCAGCTTACTATCTATTGTTTGGGAACGTTTCGCGCCTACGAAGATGAACATCCTATTGAAGATTGGCCCAGCCGCAAAGGGAAAGCCATTTTCAAATATTTGCTGCTGCACCGCCAAAAGCGCATCACCAAAGAAGTGCTGATGGATCAGTTTTGGCCCGAGGCCACGGCTGATGCCGCGCGGAATAATCTGAACGTGGCGATTTACGGCTTGCGGCAGGCGCTGCGCAATGGATACCCGGACTTCTCCCACGTTTTGTTTGAAGATGACTGCTACTTTTTAAACCCGCAGATGGAAATTTGGGTAGATGTGGAGCAGTTTGAGGCGGTTTACAAAAAGGCGTGTGAGATGATGCAGCGGGGAGAAACGGCCGTTGCCATCCCAGATCTGCACGCGGCCGAGCTCCTGTACCAGGGAGAACTGCTGGCCGAAGATCGCTATGAAGATTGGCCCGCCGCGCGACGGCAGCAGCTGCAGCGACACTATTTGCAGCTGCTCACCCACATTTGTAACCACTACTTTGCAACGCAGCAATATGCCACCTGCATTACCTTTGCCAACAAGCTGCTGCGTGTGGAACCCTGCCACGAGGCCACGCATCGCCTGCTGATGCGGGCATACGCCCGGCAGCAGCAAGGCTACCTTGCCCTGCGCCAATACCATCAATGTGTAGAACTGCTGGAAGAAGAGCTGGCAGTTCCCCCAGATCCAGCTACCACCCGGCTGTACGAAGCAATTCGCAGCCACGAACCCATTTAGAAAGCCGATAACTTACGCACAATCTGCCCAAATGGCCACTTAATTTAGAAAAAACTCAAATTAAGTGCTGATTTAGCACTGCTTAATTGGCGCATGTGATTATTGCGGCGTACTGCGAGCCAAATGAGTGGCTAACAGCCAACAAAGTCACCGGAGACTTGTCTAAGCGTATCGTTTTATCAATTTAGTTTGTAAAAGGAGAAATCTAATGCCATTTGAAACACCATTTCCAGCACCGCTCTATGATGTCACCATATCTGCCTCTGCGCATGAGCATGCAGGAGCGCCGCCGTCAACCATTATTCGTACAGATCAAAGCTGGGCAGTTAACGTCAGCTGGCAAACCACAGGTCTGACCACGGGGATGATTGCCGGTAATTGGCACCTGCACTGCTACCTGGAACGAATCGGCCCGGGAGCAGACTTAGATCTGGTTGATCCTGCCGACCACATTATTCCGTTGACGCCAGGCACCTCGCCCGTTAACTACTTTGTTCACTTCGACGTGCCTGCGGGCGCAGTTGCTGCGGGACTCTATCAGTTGGTGGTATCCATGACCTATCTGGAACCCACTGGGGCTCCGGGTCCTATGGCCGGGTTTGTTGAAGGCCCGATGCTCCAGTTTTATACGCCTTAAGTAAATGCAGTGTTATCTGGATCCCACTGGTTTTGGCCGTAGGTCAGGGCCAGTGGGATTTTGAGTGCAGCTCGAAAGCTTTTTCACAGCACACCCAAGATGAGGCGATGGAACCTGACCGTCGCAATAGAGAAGAGACGCTTATGAACACGAATAAGGGCAATTATGATGATTTGACAGTCATTAAATATATTGGTCCCAAGATGCAATCCTGGTTGAGAGAAAAGCTGCGAGTCCGTACCTATCAGGATCTAGCCGCTCTTTCAGTAAATCAGATCCAGTCTCAACTTAGCACCGATAAAAAGACTGTGGCCAGGAACAATATTGAAGAATGGATCAAACAAGCAAAGGAATTAGCCGTAGAAACCAGGGCGGAGGATGAGGGAATCCTCTCAGCTGTGGAATCGGCCGATTTTGCTGAGGGTAGGCTCGGGCGACCAAAGAGGGCGAACGATTGGGAAGAGTATGCTTCCTTTGTCATCTACTTTGAAGCACGAGAAATCAATGGCGAACGGCAGAAGCGGATTAAGGTTTTCCACATTGAAGAGGACAAGAGTAAAGTATGGTCAGAATTGACGGCAGAAAACTTTCTTTGGATGCTTGATCAAGCCGGGGAAAGACCCACTTCAACCACATCGCAGCCATACCGGTCGGAGCAGCTAGAAATTGCGGAAGTAAAGCCAGAGCCAGACAAGCAGCCTGTTAAGGAAGCGAGAGTAGAAATCAAAGAGGTACGACTCTTTCAGCCACCAGAGGCTGAAAATCCTTTGGCTGTTGGTAACGGCAAATCTAAGCAGCCGAGGCTCAACGCTGGCGAACCATTTTCCTTGGAGGTCCTGTTTTCACTTGGTGGTGAGGCGGCGGAGTCGGTTGCTAAACAGCACGCTAAATACAGCGTAAATGTCGTGGCCAAGGAAGCGCTCAGCAAAAGGGGCGCCGATTTAGCCAGCTCAGAGCCAAAAGCGTTTGTTGAGGGAAAACTTGACTATAGAGTCAGAATGCCTGAGGCAACTTTAGGACCTGGTGTCCATCAACTGTGGGCCATGGTTTCCGTTCAGGCCGCCAATGCTGTGCCTAACTTTTTGCAAGGTCCATCGGTCAACGTTTTATGACCCTTTGAGCAGGTTAATGGTCGAGGCTGGCGCTTACCTCTCACGGACTCTTCCATGAGCTGGAAGGTCAGTCAATACAGTAGAATGAGTGGCCCAACATCGAGTTTAATCACCAAAATCAATGTCCTTTAGGGCATCTTCCAGCAAAGACTTAAGCTCGTCTGAGACTATCTGACTTTGCGGTTGGGTACTTTCTGGGGTTGATAAAACCACGCCGCCCTTGCTGCCGTTATGGATAGCGTATTCGTCACCGGCATCCATAACAACTTTTTTAAACTTGGGCCACCATTCTACGATCAAGTGACGGCCGCAAGTTGGGCAAACCCATTCTTCCGCACCAGATGTGTGTGTTACTTCTAATATCATATTGTGTTGTGTTTGATGATCCATTACAGGCTCCTAATCTTTAGATGCAATGCTAATCAAAGTTATTCCCCCCATACCAGGTACAAATATAAACAAAATTTGAGAAGCAAATAATAGGAGGGTATGTCTAGGCTAACAGACCTAGTGATGAAGCAAATTTTTTTACGGTTGGCTCATAGGAGAATTTGCTTCAGTACCAGTGGTTCTGCTGCGATTCACTTCTCATCCTTCAACTGTAAAAACCTTGTGAATGCTGATCTATCTATCCTGATATAAGCCAGCGATACATATGAGGCACGTCCTTCGGCCTGTAACTTTGCAGCGCTATCGCAATTTTATGTAAAATTCAGAGTGGTAATGAACCCTTAATTTGATAGCGAGTTTTCTTTATTCAAGCGATTCTTGCGGTTCCTGTACAGGTTGGGGTCTACCACCTCGGCCATGGCCTGAACGTCCAGGCCGCCGCCCAAAAATTCGTTAATTTGGGCAATTTGGGGCAAGGGGTTGGCCAGCATATCGCTGTAGTGAATGTAGGTCACAGACACGTTTGGCTGGGCAGCCATCCAATCCATCACGCTGTTGAGGTGCTTTTCAAAAAGCGCGGCAATTTCTTCGTCGGAGGCAGCGTTGGGGTCTTCACCCCGGTTGACCAACATTTTCTTTTGCGAGGCCAGTATTTCTGACATGTTGCGCCGCATAAAAATGACTTTGTATTCGTGTTCGGCTGGCAAGTACTTGAGCAGCTGGGAAATCACTTTGACCGTTTTTCCCTGCGCGTCTGCCATCCAGGTGGTGTCACCTTTGTCCATTTGCTTGACGCGTTCAAACTCGAAATACCCTTTAGGGTTGTCGTCATCGGCCGTTCGAACTTTGTCGGTGAGTGGGGGAATGCCTCCGGCGTCGAGCATCTTCATCATCATGGACGTGCCGGAGCGAGGCAGGCCACTGACCACGGTAATTACTTTTTTGCTGCCAAACAACTTCTTGAAAATACCTTTCATAAATCTTTTCCTTCATACATACCTAACGCCTTGCAGGTATCTTGTTTTAACGAATCTACTCCCGGCTCCCGGTGGATTCTTTATAGCCTCTCACACTTAAGGGCACACTTTCGCCACGGATCGGCACTAATTTTCACGAATTTGATCAGTTGACATATTCGTCCCCAGTAGGTTCAGCCGTGTTTGGAGCTGGTGCAAAAAAGTTTCTCCGGCCTGGTCCAGCGGCTCGTCCAGGCCGAAGGTGAGCGTGTGCAGCTGCACATCACCAATTTGCACCTGCAGCGGCTGAGCCAGCGCCCGCGGGTAGATGAGCAGGGCTTGCTGGCAGCCCCTCGCCTTGGCATAGGTCACCACCTGGCTGATGTCGGCCGGGCTGGGCCGCTCGGGCGTTTTGTACTTGGTGTCTAGCACGGCGAGGGCACGGCCGTTCCCCTCATACAGCGTCAAATCAATCTGGAAGCGCAGCTCATCGTTGAGGCCAACGGTGGTGCTTTCTTGCGCTTTTATGTGATACGGCGCGGGCAGATGGGCCTGCAGCCAGTTGGCCACGCTGCGCTCGTACAGCTGGGCCATGTTGAGCAAAAAGGGCATGATGGCATGGCTGCCTTCGTCTAGCAGCGGACCAGTGTTTTCTAAAAAGAAGCGGCACAGGGCATGCATCACGGCGTAATCCTGGTTGAGACGGCCGTAGCTGCGGTTCTGGCAGTCGTTGGCGGTAAACGGCCGCAGTGTCACCGCTGGCTGCAAGAGATGATACGCCTGGCGAACGGCCGTTTGCGTTGTCGGGCTGCACTGGCCGCTGCGAGCAATCTGGTGCAAGGTAAAGGCCAGGACCTGGTTGTCGGCCACGTCTGTGGTTTGGGCGTTGTAGCGGCAGGCGAGCTGGACCGTGGGGCTGGTAGCTGCCGGTTGGCGGGGCAGCAGCCGCCCACGTACATAGGGCAGTACGGCCGTTTCACTCAAATACGCCTGCTGCAAGCCCTGACGCACCCGCCGCAAGACACGCCGGGCCAGAATTTCGGCCAGCAGGTTGAAAAACGCGGGAATCGAGTCCAGCGTGGTCAGGCCATCGCCCAGGTGGGCCAGGCGCAAATCGTAAGCCGCTTCCCACAGCTGGAACAGCCGGGCAATAGGCAGCTTGGGCCGGATGTTGAGCTGCATCTGGTGTGGCAAAGAAAACTGCCCCACCCAACCCTGGGCGGTAAGTTCCCACTGGTGATCGGTTTTGGGCGAGGGGAAGGATACTTGCAGCCGCTTGCCGTTTTGGTCCAGCAGACGCCACAACCGCTCGCCCACGGCCTCTGGCAGGGCATGAGCGGGCAGGCGTATGGTTTCATATTCGCTGAGGGTGATGTGTTCAACGGCCGTTGCAGTTGGCAAGTGCAGATGTTCTCCTTTAACGGGGATCGTAGCAGACAATGTTGGGGATGCAACTCCTGGGGGTTACTGTTCCGGAGCGGTGGGCAGGTGAACCGTAAAGGTGGCGCCCTGGTTGGGCGTGCTGCTGACGTCGATACGGCCGTTGTGCAAAGAAACAATCTCGCTCACGATGCCTAATCCTAACCCGGTGCCAATCATCTCATCCCGATTGACCTGTGAACCGCGGTAAAACCGTTCAAAAATGTGGGGCAGATCTTCCTGCGGAATGCCCATGCCCGTATCGCTAACACGCAGCTCAATTTCCGCCTTGTCACCGTCCTGGCACAGCGAGGTAGTCACCTGAATGCTGCCCTGGGCGGTGTAGTTGAGGGCGTTGTCCAGCAAGTTGGTCACAATCTGGGTGAGCTGGTTGGGTTCGCCCCAGGCCGGGGGCAGGGGTGTGGCGGGCGTAAAGCTGAGCTTGATCTGTTTGCTTTGTGCGCGTAGCTTGTGCACGTTCACCACCTGCTGAATAAGATAGTTGAAGTCAACCGGCTGGTACAGGTGGTTGTATTTGTTGTTTTCCAGCCGTGAGAGGGTCAAGATTTCTTCAACCAGGCTAGACAGCCGCCGGATCTGGGTACGCAGCGTGCTGAAATATTTGGCCTGCTTGCCGGGTGGGGCAAACTCCAGCAGTTCCAGGTATAGGGTAAGGTTGGTGATGGGGTTGCGCAGCTCGTGGGACACATCGGAGACAAACTTGGACTTGAGCCTATCCAGCGACTTGAGCTGCTCGTTGGCTTCAGCCAGGGCCTGGGTGCGCCGCTGCACTCGTTCTTCCAGCTCGTTGGTGTAGGCCTGGAGACGGCCGTACAGTTGAATCTTCTCCAACGTCAGGCTGATCTCTTCAGCCACCATGCCCAGCAGACGCGCGTCTCCGGCCGACAACTCGTGGTCCTCAGCCAGATTCAACACAAAAAAGCCGATCTGTTCGCCTGAGATATACAGCGGTTGCACAATTAGTTTGCTGTTGGCTGGGGTTGCCAGAAACTGTTTCAACCTCAGCGGCAGGCTGGGGAGAATCAAAGACTGTTCCAGCCCGGTAACGGCCATGAAAGCAGCTCCAGACTCTATGTTTAACTGTCGACCACGCAGCGGCTGAAGGTGTGCTTGATGGGACTCGGCCTCAACCGTCAACAGCGTATCCTGGTGCTGGTACAGCAAAATCAGTGTGCGCAGCGTGCCATAAAAGTGTGCCAGCTCCAGGCAGGTGTCGTGCAGAATTTCTTGTTTGCTGTTACTGGCGGAGGCGGCAGAGATGATGCGGTTCAGCAAATTCAGTTCACGTGCCTGGCGACGATAGGCCGACTGGCTGGTGCGGATCTGCTCTTCATGGGAGCGGCGCTCCAGGGCATAGCGCAAAACGCGCCGCAAATTGGCTGGGGTCAGGTCTTGCTTAACCAGGTAGTCGTGGGCGCCAGCCGTGGCGGCTTCGGTAATGAGTTGTTCATCTTCCAGGCCGGTGAGGACCACGATAGGCGTCCAGGGGTAGGCGGAGCGCAGGCTGCGCACGGTTTCTACGCCGCTGCTGTCTGGCAGGGTCAGATCTAGCAGCACAACTTCGGCTGGAAGTGCGGTGAGCTGGTTGAAGGTAGACTTGAGGGAGACGGCCGTATGCAGGCGGTAATCCACATCGGCCGTGTCCAGCATCAGCTCGATGCGGCGGGCATCTCCTGGATTGTCTTCAACGAGTAGAATGTCGATGGTACGGCCGTTCAGCCCAGTCTCAGCCACAATATTTACCTTGAATGGTTAAAGGGTAAATCAACAAGAGTAATGCCAGAAGAGTTACGAACTTTTTTCCGGCAAGGTAAACCAAAAACAACTACCAGATCCTTCCTGGCTGTCTACGCCAACCTTGCCACCGCACTTTGCCACAATACGCCAGACAATCGACAGGCCTAACCCTTCGCCGCGAATCTTTTTGGATGTTACCCTGGTATGCGGCTTAAACAGCCGCTTCTGATCCGTCGGGGCAATGCCTGGCCCATTGTCTGCTACCCAAAACCGGACCATGCCATTGCCTTCCTGCGTGGCTCCGAGCTTCAAAATGGGTGGTTCCTCATCGCTGCCGCCATACTTTAAGCCGTTACTGATGTAGTTCAGCCACACCTCCTCGATCCAGGGCGCATAACCAAGCGCGCTGGGCCAATGGCTGGGCATAGAAATTTTGGCATCGGCGGCACGAATCTGGTAGCGAAGACGTTTTAAAACCTCTGTGAGAATACGTTTGTTATCAAGCTCACTTACCTGGATGTTTTCGGAACCCATGCTGGCCAGAAAAAGCAGCTCGGTGATGACATTGTTCATCTTATAGCCGCTTTGCATGATCTGATCCACCGCCTGCCGGGCCGACGGGCTTAATTGCTCCTGGTAGTGTGAATCGACCAGGGAAGCATAGCCTACCATCTGGCTGAGCAGCCCCTGAATCTGGTGGGCCACGGTGTGGGCAAAATCGTTAAGCGCCAGATTTTGGTGTTCCAACTCAGCGGCGCGCTGGCTTATTTCCAACAGCAGCCGGTGCCGCTCGATGGTGTGGTGGATAGTTTTTACCAGCAAATTCGCCGTCAGATCATCCTTGGCCAGGTAATCCTGCGCGCCCAGCTGCACGGCCTGAATGGCGATTTCCAGATCGGCATGGCCGCTCAAAATCACGACCGGAATGGTTGGCTGACACTGATTGAGTTCCAGAAATGAGCTCAAACCGTGGGCGTCGGGCAAAGAAAGGTCCAGCAAAATAAGATCACACGAAATTTTGGCAAGCAGCGTGTAAGCGTTTTTTAGCTGTTCTGCGTGTGTGAGATGAATCACTGAGGGCGAACTACCGGCTTGATTGGACTGAGCGAGCAGTGTTTTAATCAGATGCACATCGCCTGGACTGTCTTCAATCAGTAACACATTAATCATACTGGGATTCATTGTCTAATTTGGTTCGTTACAGCTAATGTACACAATCAGTTTTCAGACGATAAGAAGCTTTTTGGGCAGAAGCACTTATCAGCCAGTTTATTTGGTCATTTACTCTGGCGAATGTCACCCGCCCGAGAGGCCCGTTTCTCCGGAGAGGCGGTGCTTCTACAAACCCATTATGCCCAGAAAAATCTGACTTTTTAACTGGCACCAGGACCAGTCACTGCTGCTTTTTCCGTGGAAATGGGCAGAGTAAAGGTAAAGGTTGCGCCAGCACCGGGCTCTGATTGGACCCAAATGGTACCTCCGTGGTTTTGCACAATTTTCTTGCAAATTGCCAACCCAATGCCTGTGCCAGGATACTCCTGCCGCGTATGGAGGCGCTGAAATATGACAAAAATTTTTTCACTCAATTTTGGATCCATGCCGATGCCATTGTCGGTTACCTGAATAACCCATTTGGCCTGATCCTGATGGGCCGAAATGTGAATGGTCGGATTGGTCTGGTTTCTGAATTTGATGGCATTGCTGAGCAGGTTTTGGAAGAGCTGCAGCATTTGAGTTTTTTCGGCCATGACGGTGGGTAAAGGGTCATAGGTGATGGTAACCTGGTTTTCCTGGATGCGCAGGTCGAGGTTGGCCAGGACCTGCCGCAGCACTCTTTCCAGAGACACTTCGGTGTAAACCAGGTTGTTACGGCCGATTTTTGCATAAGCCAGCAAGTCGGCGATAAGCTGACGCATGCGGGTGGCGCCATCAAAGGCGTAGGCGATAAACTCATCGGCTTCTTCGTCTAGCTGGCCGCTGTACCGCTGCGACAGCAGCTGCAGGTAGGACGTGATCATACGCAAAGGTTCTTGCAGATCGTGGGAGGCGGCATAGGCAAACTGGGCCAGGTCTTCGTTGCGTGCTTCCAGGGTGCGTGAGCGCTCGCGCAGTCCCGCTTCAATTTCCATCTGGTTGGTAATGTCCCGGTTGACAGCCACGGCGCCAATGATACGGCCGTCATCATCCTTAATCGGCGTCACGGCCGCCAGAATGGGAATCAGAACACCGTCTTTTCGGCGCTGCCAGACCCGCCCTTTCCAATACTCCGCGACCAAAAACATCTCACGCACTTCTTCAAGTGTCTCATCCGAAAACTGCGTTTCCACCAGCTCATTGAATGATTGTCCCAGCACTTCTTCTGCTTGCCAACCATACATTTTTTCGGCCGCATGGTTCCAGCTTTGGATCAAATATTGGGTGTCGGTCACAATAATCGCATCGGTCACCACCTGCACGATGTCAATCCGTTCCAGCGCCTTTTCGCGCCGGTTCTGCCTGGCTTGCAGGTGCTGAATTTGGGTATGCAAAGTGGTAAGTTCTTGCTGTAAACGGCCGTTTTCGGCCATCAGCTGTTCTATTGAACTATCGGGTTGATCGGTCATCACAGTGTAACCTGCGTGCTGGCAGCTGTTTGTCGAATTTTTGTTTACAACAGTATGGCGCGGGCAAAAATGATAAGAAAGTCGACGTTGATTATACATTAGTTCGCAACCTGCTGCGGAAATTAGGACTTTTTACCATCTGCTCCATTTGACATTCCGCCTGTCTTATCGCAAAATAGAACGCATGGTCTACTGCTTCAGGAGGAATCATGACTCGCCTGGCTTCCCGTACATCCCGTTTACGTCGTATTGAAGAGCTGCTGCTGCTCACTCCAGACGGCCTGCGCGCGGTTGATCTGGCCGATAAGCTGGAGGTAGACCGCCGCACGGTGTACCGGGACGTCGATTTTTTGTGTGAACAAGGTTTACCAATCTGGCAGAAAGACGGCCGTTTTGGCCTCAACCGCACCCGCTATCTAACCACCGTTCACCTCGCCTTCCATGAAGCCATTGCCCTGACTCTGGCCGGTCTTTTACTCGCGCGTACCATCGACGAGCGCAATCCTCACGTCACCTCCGCCTTGCGTAAATTGGCTATTACCCTGCCCAACGCCATCTCGCCCCACCTCAAGCGGGCCGCCGACCGCGTACAGACCCTGAACGATGGCCAGCGGCAGGTGGCCGTGCTGGAAGCATTGGCCGAAGGGTGGGGCACGGGGCGTAAAGTGCGCGTGGGCTACCGCTCCCCGCGCAGCGGCCAGCTGCGCGAGCGTATCATTGCCCCATACGCGCTGGAGCCAACACCGTCCGGCATCTACGTGATTGGGCATGATGATTGGGCCAAAGACATTCGCACCTTTAAGCTGGACCGGCTAGAAAGCGCTACGCTGCTGGAGCGCAAGTTTTCTGTGCCGGAAGCGTTTGACTTGGAAAGTCACCTGGCCTCTGGCTGGCGCATCATGGCAGGCAGCGAAATTACGGATGTGGTGCTGCGCTTCACCCCGGAAGTGACACCGCACATCCACGAACGGCAGTGGCATCCCACGCAGAAGCTGGAAAAAACGGAAGATGGCGGCTGTTTGCTCAGCGTGCAGGTAGCCCAGCCGCAGGAGATGCAGCCGTTTATTCGCAGCTGGGGCGCGCAGGTAGAGGTGCTGGCGCCAGACTGGCTGAGGGCGCAAATCGGCAGCGAGCTGCAGCAGGCGGCAGCGCAATACACGGAACGCTCCCTTTAAATCTCACCAGGTATGCAAATGCAGGACGGCTTTTTGGTAGCCGCAATATTTGGATGCGGACAAGTGCGGAAGACGCGGAATGTTGCTATTTATGGCTCTTTGGGATTTGGTGGGGTATGGCGTGAAACGTGAAGCGTGAAACGTGATGTCTCTCTGGTCACGTTTCACGTTTCACGCATCACGGATTGTAAACCCCCTGAAGACCCCTTTTTATCTGCGCTCATCCGCATCCTTAAACCCTGGACTTGAATAGCGCATCATTCTGGTTAAAATGTGGGCATGATGGAACTGAATTTTGGGGAGCTGGTGAAACGGCCGTCACCCAACCTCCCCCAAGCCGCCTTACTCATCGCCAAAGAACTGGCTTATCCTGATTTAAGCGTCAATACTTACGTACGCCAGCTGGACGATCTGGCCGACAGGGCCGCCAGCCAGGTGCGGGTGAATGATTCAACGGCCGTTCGCGCCGAGCTGCTGAGCGATTTTTTGTTTAAGCAGGAGCAGTTCCAGGGCAATACGGCCGCTTACGACGATCCGCGTAACAGCTTCCTCAACGACGTACTCAACCGCCGCCTGGGCATTCCCATTACCCTCTCGCTCATTTACCTGGCCGTGGCCGAGCGGCTGCATTTGCCCGCTTTTGGTGTGGGGCTGCCGGGCCACTTTGTGGTGGGTGTGTCTGTCCAGGGCGAAGATGTCTATTTTGATCCGTTTCACGGCGGCGGGCGGCTGTCGGCGGCGGACTGTGCCCGGCTGGTGGAACTGACCGTGGGGTACAATGGCGCTTTTCAACCGAGCTGGTTAACGGCCGTTTCCAACAAAGAAATCCTCAGCCGCATGCTCAACAATTTGCGCATCATCTACATGCAGCAGCAGCAGTGGGCCAAAGCCATTGCCGCAGTGGAACGTATGCGGCAAATTCAACCCAATAACCCCTACCACCTGCGCGACCTGGGCGTAATCCACTACCAGGCTGGGGCTATGCACCTGGCCGTCATCTTCCTGGAAGCGTACCTCCAAGAGCAGCCGGAAGCGGCCGACGCGGAGACGATCCGCCAGGGATTGGCTGAAGGGCTGGATGCGTGGGTGAGGCAGAATTGAGCCGTGAGCGGTAATCGGTAAGCCGTCATCGGTTATCGGTGGGTTAGCCGGTTTTGAGACGTTGGAGGCGGCGAGCGGCTTCTGCCAGGGTTTTTTCCTCTTTGCAAAAGGCAAATCGAGCCAGTGTGGCCCCGTCGGCGGGGTTGTGGTAGAAGGCGCTGGGCGGGATGGCCGCCACGCCGATTTCCTGTGTCAGGTAGCGGCAAAAGGCCACGTCGTTGGCGAAACCCAGGCTGGCAATGTCCACCATGACAAAGTAGGTGCCGCTGGGCACGATGGGCTCCAGCCCGGCGCTGCGCAGCGCATCGAGCAGGAAGTTCCGTTTTTGTGTGTAGAACTGGGTGAGGTCGGTGTAGAAAGTGGCAGGGCTGGCAACGGCCGTTGCCGCCGCCTCTTGCAAAGGAGCCGCACCACAAAACGTCACAAACTGGTGCGCCCGGAAAATGGCCTGCGATAAACTGCGCTCGGCGATGGTCCAACCCACTTTCCAGCCTGTGACGCTAAACGTTTTGCCCAGGCTGGAAATGGTCACCGTGCGCTGTGCCATGCCGGGCAGGCTGGCCAGGGTGTGGTGCTGACGGCCGTCAAACACCAGGTGTTCGTACACCTCATCGGTCATGGCAATCACGTTGTGCTGCTGGCACAGGCTGGCAATCAGGGCCAGCTCGGCCTGGCTGAACACCTTGCCCGTGGGGTTGTGCGGCGTGTTGACGATGATCAGCTTGGTCCGGTCTGTAAAAAGCGCGGCGAGGGCGGCTTCATCAATCGCCCATTCCGGCGGGCGTAGCGTGTAGAAGCGGGGCACCCCGCCTGCCATCTGGATGACGGGCACGTAGGAGTCGTAAAACGGTTCAAAAACAATCACCTCGTCACCGGGATTGACCAGCCCCATGATGGTGGCAAAAATGGCTTCGGTGGCGCCGTGCAGCACGTTGATTTCCGTTTGTGGGTCGGGCGACAGGCCGTAGAAGGTGGCCACTTTTTGGGCGATGGCCTGGCGCAGGGTGGGACGGCCGTTGGCTGGCGCGTACTGGTTGATGTCGGCCCAAATGGCGTTGGCGGCGGCCTCTTTCATGAAATGTGGTGCGGCAAAATCGGGGAAACCCTGCCCCAGGTTGATGGCGTTGTGGGCATTGGCCAACGCGGTCATTTCCGTAAAAATAGTGGTGCCAAAATTGGCGACACGCTGCGCCATGTAGCTCATAGGAAACTCCTTACAAACGGGTTGGTTGCGAGTTGCTGCGCGGGGGATTGTGGCAGAGAACGGCCGTCTTCGCAACAGCATCCTTGCACAGTTTCCGGGAAACTTGGGTGCAGCAATGCACCGCGTTAGAATACGCCAGTATGATGGGACAATTATTTCACCGCAAAGATCGCGGAGGGCGCAAAGAGACTAAGTAAAAACCTTCGCGATCTTGGCGTCCTTTGCGGTTCGGGTCTTCAGGAGGAACGGCCGTTATGCAGCTAACCATCTCACTTGGACAAATGAATGTGGTGTTGGGCAATCCCACCGCCAACTGGCAAACTGTGCAAGACATGACCGTCGAAGCGGCCCGGCGCGGTTCGGACCTGGTGGTTTTCCCCGAACTGTGGTCCACCGGCTACGATTTGGAAAACGCGGCCAGCCACGCTACGTCCACCGATGCGGGTCTGTTTGCCCAGGTGGCGGCGCTGGCCAAAACGCACCAGATTGCTATTTTGGGCTCCTGTTTGTCGCTGTTGGGGGAAGGGCAGTTTGGCAACACGGCCGTTTACTTCGACAAGGACGGCCGTTCCCTGGGCCAATACAGCAAGCTCCACCTCTTCCGGCTGATGCAGGAAGAGCAGTTCCTCACCGCCGGGCCAGCGCCCACGTTGGTGGAAGCCGATTGGGGCAAAGCGGGCCTGACCATCTGCTACGATCTGCGCTTCCCGGAGCTGTTCCGCCGCTACGCACTGGCAGGCGCCCAGTTGGTTTTTGTGCCCGCCGAGTGGCCCCATCCGCGCCTGGCGCACTGGCAAACGCTGCTGCGCGCCCGCGCCATCGAAAACCAGATGTTTGTGGTGGCCTGCAACCGCGTCGGCCGCAGCAAAAACACCGACTTTTTTGGCCACTCCTGCATTGTGGATCCGTGGGGGGAAATGTTGCTTGAGCTGGGAGAGGCGGAGATGCTGGCAACGGCAACAATCGATACTGCCAAAGTGAACGAGGTTCGCGCCAAAATCCCCGTCTTTTCTGACCGTCGGCCTGAGGTTTATTAGCCACAGAGGTCACAGAGGGATTAGAGGAAATTCTCTTAAATCTCTGTGCTCTCTGTGGCCATCTTCTACGATCGGCCGCGCAGGCGATCCATGAAAGAGCGGCCGCTTTCGCTGCCGCCTTGCTGGATTTCCCCTTCCAGCCGGGCCAGCCGGGCTTCGGCGGAGGAGGCGCGTGATTGGGCATTCATGCGTGCCTGCCGCTCTTCAGAGAGCAGCGTGTCCAGCTTTTGCAGGCCCTGCACCTGCACCTCCAGCGTCGCTTTTTCCCGCTCCAGCTTCACGCGTGCGGCGCGTTCTTCGGTGAGTTGGGCGGTGGCTTCCTGGGCGCGCTCGGCAATGACCTCCAGCGAGGCCAGGCGCCGTTCCAGCGCCAGCCGGGCCTGACGTTCTTCTTCCAGGGCGGCAGTGGCATGGCGCACCTGGCGGATTTCCACCTCCATCCCAGCCATTTCGCGTTCCAGCTTCAGGCGCACTTCCCGCTCTAGTTTCAGTTCTTCGATAGTGGCTTTGTGTTGGGTAACGGCCGTTTCCAGTTCAATGTTCCGTTTTTCCAGGGCACGAATTTCTGCCTTGAGGGCGGCGATGTCTTCGCTGGGCTGGCTCAGCGGTACCGGCATGGCCAGCTGCGGCGGGGTGGGCACACTTTGCGGTGGGCCAAGGGGGGAGATGGGCTGGTTTTGGGCGCGAACGGCCGTTTCTTCCGTCACCTGTTTCGGGTCAAACGTCTCCACACTGCTCAGCGGGTCTGTTGAATTGTCTGCGATGTCTGCTTTGCTGCTTCTTTTCTTAGCCATAATAAACTCTGTCCACCAATGCCTGGTAAGCCACTGTTGCCGGGTTCAGAAACCGGGGGTCGTATTCAAAAATCGTCTGCTGCAGAGCCGGTGCCTCGGCCACGGCCTGGCTGCGGGGGATCGGCTGGCTGACCATGTTGCCGTGCAGCTCGCGCAGCTCGTCCACCATCTGCTGGTCCAGCTTCTGCCGCGCCACGTTCAGCGTGGGCACGATGGTGTGAATGCGAATGTCGATGCCCCGCGTTTGCGCCTCGAAAATGGAGCTGATGTGCTGGCCCGTGCCCGCCATCGAAAAATAGTCCGGCTTCACCGGCACGATGGCCGCATCGGCAAACTGGTACACTGCCTGGGTAAAGGTGTCCAGCGCCGGGGGGCAGTCCAGCACGATGTAGGTGAAGCGGTCCAGGGCTACCGCCAGCCGTTCTTCCAAAATGCGTACCAGCCCATAATTTTTGGTGCTGGGCATGGCAAACGCCTGGGCGCGTAAAATGTCCTTGGCGTGTTCCAAGTTATCAGAAGCGGGCAAAATCCACAAGTTGGGCCGGGGGAAGCCCTCGGCTGACCGGTCGGCCGAAACCACCGCCTCGGTGATGTGGCGCTGCTCCAGCAGCACATCGCCGATGTCCGCCTTGCCCGTGTCGATGCCCAGGCCGTGGGCGCAGTGCCCCTGCGGATCAAAGTCGATGAGCAGCACGTGCCCCAGCAGATAATAGTAAGTGTCCTGGTACTGGAACAGGTTGCTGCGGTCGGTGATTTTGTCTAAATCTTTGGGGGCGACACGCCGCATCAGCTTGCGTGACAACCCGTGAGCCAGGTTGATAGCCGTGGTGGTTTTTGCCACGCCTCCCTTGCGATTGACGACGGCCAATACTTTGTCTTGCCTGCCTGTTTTTTGTGTCATTTTGCTGTAGAAGTCGCTTAGCAAATCACGAAAAGTTTTAAAAATAGATAGACTCGTTTCGGCGTGATTTGCTTTAGCAAAAGCGGGAGAAACGGTTCTACATTTCTTCAAATAACTTTCCCGCTTTTGCCTATTCTCATGGTTTGGGGACGACGGCCGTCATTTTACCATATGCGCGGTGAGAGGCGAAGAGGAATGCAGAGAAAAAAAGAAATGAAACGTGGAAAGTTGCAGGTTGCAGGTGGCAAGTTCTTACCTGCCACCTGCAACTTTCCACCTGCAACCTTCCCCCTATGACCCTGGTGTAAGTGACTTTGTAAATGCCAGCCTTTACACTGGTGACATGAACAAATCGCCTGTTGCCCAGAATCAATGCCCTGAATGTGGTGGCCTGTTGGTCTTTTCGGCCGATGGCCGTTTCCGCCAATGTGAACGGTGCAATCACCAGCAAACCATCATGCGCCAGCGCGAAACGCCACAGGAATTGATGCACCTGCAGCAATATTCCACCGAGGAGACTGGTTTTGCTAACGTGCGCACCGCTGGCGTGCGTGAACTGCTGCGGCAGGGCACAGCCGCCGCCAAGGCGGGCGACAAAGACGAGGCGTTTCATTACCTCAGCTGGGTCCTGCGTACCGATTCCAACGAGCAGCAGCAGGCCCAGGCGTGGCTCTGGCTCAGCGAAGTGTATGACGATCCGGCGGACAAACGCCACTGCCTGGAACAGGTGCTGGCCTTTGATCCGACAGACGGCGTGGCCCGGCGGGGACTGGCTTTGCTGGACGGCCGTCTCCATGCCCAAAACATCATCGACCCCGACAAAATCAGCCAGACCGTTCGTGAGGAACCGGAAACAACGGGAGCCGAGCAGTTTGCCTGCCCGCAGTGCACCGGGAAGCTGCAATTTTTGCCCGATGGCGCCACGCTGCGCTGTGGCTTTTGTGGCTTTGAGCAGGCGGTGGGTGCGGCCGTTCATGCCAAAAACAGCCAGTTTGGTGAAGGCGCTTTTGAGCAGGAGTTCACCACGGCGCTGGCCCAGGCCAAGGGACACCTGGCCCCGGTGCAGATGCGCACCTTCCAGTGCCACGGCTGTGCCGTAGAGTTTGTCCTGGCCCCCGAAGCCATCTCCATGACCTGCCCCTACTGCGATTCGGTGTACGTGACGGAAACGGCCGCTGCCCAGGAAATCATGCCGCCGCACGCGGTGGTGCCGTTCCGCGTTTCACTGGAACAGGCGGAGAGAGCGCTGCGGCGTTGGGTGAAAGAGGTGGGGGTGGAACGGCCGTCCTTCTCACCTATCGTGGGCATTTATCTGCCGCTGTGGACCTTTGACGTGGGCGGCGAAATTCGTTGGGGCGGGCAGGTGAAGAAGGGGGATAACTGGGTGCCCATTTCCGGCAACCACCTCTTGTTTAGCAACGATGTGCGCGTGCCCGCCAGCCGCAAGCTGAACGGCGAACTGGCTCACGCATTTGCTGGCTTCGATCTGGATGGCTTGCAGGCGTACGACGGCCGTTTCCTGGCCGATTGGCCCGCCGAGCGGCACACTATCCCCCTGGCTGATGCCTCCTTGCAGGCGCGCAAGCAGGTGCTGCACGACCTGCGCCGCAATCCCCACAAGCTGACGCTGGCGGATGTGCACAATCTCAAACTCGGCTCGTTGGGGCTGATTGTGGAATCATTTAAGCTGGCCCTGCTGCCCGTCTGGCTGGTGCATTACAAAGTGGATGGGGCGACGTTCGACGTGCTGGTGAATGGACAGACGGGATATGTGGTGGGGAAACGGCCGTCCCGCGGCGTGCGCGGCTTCTTTGCCAAGTTGTTTGGGTAGAACTTATCCACAGATTTCACAGATTACACAGATTTTTCACACTCGTTCCACGCTCGGCGTGGAATGCAGATCGGGACGCTCCAGCGTCCCGCGTGTGGCGCGGAGCGCCGGGGAGGGCATTCCCACGCTCCTGCGTGGGAACGAGAATGGGATGGAGCGTGGGAACGAGAGTAAGTTACGGGAGTTGGCTGGCGATTTTGGCCCAGCGGAACGCTTCGACCTGGTCGGGCTGGTCGAAGAAATATTCTTCCAGGTAGGGTTCAATTTCCAGCTGCCAGATGTCTGCAAGCTGTTCGCTTAGGTTTTCTTCCAGAAAGAAGGTAATGCCAACAAAATAGTGCGGGTCGGAAATCTGGCGGTTGAGGCGCTGGAGCAGGCGGATGAGCGGCTCGGGATCGTAGCCGGTGCTCGCGTGGAACTGGCGCAGGACGTCGTAGTTGGGCGGCAGGTGGATGAAGGCGAAGCGGCGGCGCAGGGCGTGGTCCACCAGGGCGATGGAGCGATCGGCCGTATTCATGGTACCGATAATCCGCACGTTGGCCGGAATCTGGAAGCTGCCACCGCTGGCCAGCGGAATCGCCGCGTTGCGATACTCCAGCAGCACCATGAGCTCCCCAAAAACGGCCGCTAAATTGGCCCGGTTAATCTCATCGATGATCAACACACAAACGCCGTCGTGCTGGCTGGCCCGCTGGCAAAAGTCCAAAAAGCGGCCGGGGACCAGGCTGTAGTGCAGGGTGCCGGATTTGTCGGTGAACGGCCGTATCCCCTGCACAAAATCTTCGTAGGCGTAGGCGGGATGGAACTGCACCATCTCCCAAAAGCCATCCAGCCCCTGGGTGAGGTGCTGGGCCAGCTTTTGCGCCACAAACGTCTTACCGGTGCCGGGCGGCCCGTACAAAATCGCCTGCTCCTTGCGGGCGATGGCCCGCAGCCAGCGGCTGAGTTCGTCTTGGGTCAGGCCGGTGTCCTGCGCGCACTGCTCCAGGGTGTACGGTTCGGCGGTGGCTTGGTAGTCGGCAGGGGGTTCGTGCAGAACGGCCGTGGGCGCCGCCGCTGCATACCGAATCGGGCTGGCACTCAGCGACGATGGCACGTCGAGCTCGATTTGTGCTTTGTCACTCAGCCGCCCGGTCTGGTGTTTGCTGATTTGCTCACACACCCAGATGAGGCTTTGCACATCCACCATGTCGCGCACGCCATACGCCGCCAATGATTCGTATAGCGAATATGACTGCTCACGCACCAGGGCGTAACTGCTGGCCGATGGCTCCAACGTGATGAACATCTTGGTTTGCGGCACGGTGGGATTGCTGCCGTCGTCCGGCTGGATGAACTTGAGGAACCAGCGGGCGGTGCGCGGCTTTACCAACATCTCCGTTTGCGGATGGCAGATAAACAGGAAGTAGGTGGCAAAGGGCCACTTGTTGGGCAGGGCGTTGGCGCTGAGGTAGTCGGAGAAGGTTTGCAGACGGTCGGGGGAGGGACGGTCGCCGTAGAGCAGGTTGCGCAGCTGGGTGCAAAAGGCGGGCTGGTCGAGATTGGGGTGGGTGAGTACGGCCGTATCCCCCGAAGACGGCACCGAGCGCCACAGCAAATTGTTATCCTGCGCCAGCCGGTTCAGGTAATCCAGAAAGGTGGCGTAATCCCCGTCGGCCAGCAGCTGGTCCAGCGACTCCTGGCTCAGCCAGTCAGCGGCTTTTTCAATCGTGGCCTGCTTGTAAGAAATCTCGTCCGCCATGAAATCGGGATGAGCAAAATCCTCCCAGTCCGGGTAGCGTTGGCGAATCAGTTGGATCAGTTCCTGCACTTGCCAGTTCGGTAGCATAAGTGGCTCTTTGGGATTTTGTGGGTTTTGGCGTGAAACGTGAAGCGTGAAACGTGGTGTCTCTCTGGTCACGTTTCACGTTTCACGCTTCACGGATTGTAAACCCCCTGAATTCCTGAAGACCCGCATAAGTTCTATTGTTCTGCGGAAATGGACAGATAGACGTTGCTGATCGAAGCGGGATCGGCGGTGAACAGCCGCCCGCCGGTGACGGTGGCGATGCGGTTCAGCACGTCCTGGTCGGCGGCTTCGCCAAAAGCGATGGGGAAAATTTTCACCCCGTCCGCTTCGGCGTTGGCGGGCAGGCAGGTGGCAAACATCTGGTTTTCAGTGATATTGCCCACGGTGTCTTCGCCGTCGGAGAGCAAAATGATGCCGTAGAGACGTGTTTCGCCAACGGCCGTATCCTCTTCTTGCAGCGCTGTGGTCTGAGCGACAGCATCACACACTGCCTGGTACAGAGCCGTGTTGCCACCGGCAATCAGCCCGGCCACCCGCTGGTTCAGCCCCTCAACCACATCGCCTACGCGTGAGGGCGGCGCCAGTTCGGTCACGCTGTCGTAAAAGATGGTCAACCCCACTTCGTCATTGGCATCCAGGCGGCTGAGGAATTCAATAGTCGCGTCACGCGCGGTGCGAATGCGTTCGCCCTCCATGCTGCCGGAGACATCCAGCACAATCAGGATGGTGGCTTTGCGTTTGGTGATGTTGAACAGGTCGATAACGGCCGCACTGATGTCGGCGTTTGGGCTGGGCAGGGGCGCCACCGTGCGCGGCGTCACGCCGGGATCGGTGCCGTTTTCCAGGCTCATGGGGGCGTGGAGAGGGAGATTGGTGTCTAACGGACGTAAATAATTATCTATCGCCATGTCTTGCTGCTCTCGCGCCAGCAAATAATCGAGGAAGATTTGCGCTGCTTCGGCCTGTTCGTCGGTCACCCAGCCGGCATTGTCCAAAATGCAGTAGGGATGGTCGGCCCAAATGGTGCCGCCAGCAGGAAAAATAAACGCCAGTGGGAAAGTAAGTTCATCGCCCCGCTCGATATTAAAGCGCACCACATCGGCCTCGGGCACGGCGGCGGCGTGCAGATAGCTGGGGCCTTGTTGGGCCATGGCTTCCAGCAGGGCGGGCGCCTGACGGCCGTATTTCGACGTATTTTCCTCCAGCTGGCGCATCGCTTCTTCCACCGCGGGCGCATAAATCTCGGCCGGGGCAAGGGTGTCGGTTTTGCCGGCAATACCGTAGACAAAGCTGGTCATGGCCAGCAGGCCAGAGTTGGCGTAGGCCGGATGAGAATGGCCAAAACGGAACTGGCCCCACTCAGGACGGCCGTAACTGGCCCACCCCTCCGGATCAGCCGCCAGTTCCACGATGGTGTCCCAACCGATAGGGGTTTCTGGCCAGCCCAGCGTTTCGGCCATGGGCCGCCACATGGCAAACCCCAACGGCGCGTAAATGGTGGGTGTGCAGCTCTGGCTGGCCAGCGGTTTGTTGGTTCGCTGCCGCCAGGTTTCGTTGGCCTGGTCTACCCAGGATTGGTCGCCAGGGCTCCACGCCGTGGGCTGGCTGCTGCCGTCCAAAATGGCGTTCATCGACCCGCCTGACGTCACATGGCTGATGCTGACCACGATAGGGCTGCCGCCCGACGTTTCAATCTGCGCGGCATTAAACTTTTCCACCACCTGGTTTAGCCAGCTTTCTTTGGTGTTGGAGGAGGCCAGGGTGACCAAAACAGAGCCGGAGGGAACTTCGACTTCGGTAAGGGTGTCGGCGGTTACGGCCGTTTCGCTGCCATCACCATGGTTGAAAAGCTGAATGGCAACCACCGACAAGATGACGCAGGCGGTAACAGCTAAGATGCCAATAAAAATGAGGCGGGTACGGTTCATCTCGTTATTTTCCCTTTCGCCTGTCGGCAAAGTGGTTGGTTTGGGGGCATTACTCCACCACGCGCCCGGCGTTTTGCCAGGCGCGTTTCATGTCGTCGTAGCCCATCTGGTACAGTTTTTTGTGCCATTTTTCCGTGTAGCTCACAATTTGCTCCACAGGAATAAAATCTTCTGGCGCAGCGATTAGCGGCACTGCCAGGCGCTTGTAATCTTGCTTGATGTTGGCGCCGACAAAGTTGTTCATGTCCTGCATGTACTGGTTCACAATGTCGGGATAATCGGCCTGGAGCCGGTTGAATTCATCGCGGATGGCGGCCAGGCTGTTGATGAGATCAAACATTTTCATGTCGGCCTGGAAGGAGGCGAGTAAGGCCCATTCCAGGGTCACGCTGGCTGCTTCGTACAGGTTGCTAGGCGGTCCGGGGGTGGAACGGCCGCTTCCCGGCAAAGGTGTCATTACCGCCACAATAATATCCTCCGCCCCGGCAGCAATGGCGGCGCTGAGCGGCGTGTTGGCCACCACCGCGCCGTCCCAGTACAGCGTTTCACCCAGGTTGGTGTGTGGATAAATAAGCGGGATGGAGCAGCTGGACAAGATGTGCTCGATCGTGATATCGGTTTTGTTTTTGAGGCTGTTGCTGAAAATATGCAGCTGGCCGGTGGTGATTTCCGTGGCGGTGATGCGCAGGTGAACGGCCGCTTCCTCTGGCGAATTGATCCGGTCAAAGTCAAGCCAGCCATCGTTGAGCAAGGTGTCTCGTAAAGGGGTGGTGTCCAGGAGGGAAACGGCCGAAAACGGGTTCCAGTTCGGCTTCTGCACGTCCTTAGTCCGCAGCCGCCGCCACAGCGCCCAGAGCGAATGGGCGTTATGCCCCGAGGCAATCGCCGCGCCGTTCACTGCACCAATCGACGTGCCCACCACCACATCAGGAAACCATTCGTGCTCCTCCAAAAAGCGCAGCACCCCCACGTGATAAGCACCGCGCCCGCCCCCGCCAGACAGCACCAAAGCCCGTTTTGGATCTTCGCTTAACATCACACCCTCCTAATAGAGAAAACCTCCCGCAGGCTTCTTCCAGGAGATAACTTTATCAAAAACCTGCGGAAGGTTAACTGCTGAATTACGATTCCCCTTCCACCGCTTTGCCGGCCGCTTTCCAGGCCCGCCTGGCGTCTTCATACCCCATCTGGAACAGTTCTTCATGGCCTTCACGGGTATAGCGAATGATGCGGTCAACCGGAATGGCTTTTTGTGGGGCCACAATGATGGGTTCCGGCAGGGCGTGGTATTTGTCTTCCAAAATGTCGGGGATGCCATTGCCATCCTTGTCTTCCAGGTTGACCGCTTCGCCGCGCAGCTGGCTGAGCAGCAGGCGGTTGGTGGCTTGCAGCCGGGCGTTTTCCACCTGCAACCGTATCAGCTCGTTGATGCGGCGAAACATTTTCAGGTCGGATTGGAAAGAGGCCAGCAGCGCCCACTCCAGCATGGTGCTGGCCGCGGTGAGGATGTTTTTTGGCGTGGGCAGCTCTGCCCCACCCTCGTCACTTTCCCAGGGGGTCATGATAACCACCACAATTTCTTCCGCCCCGGCGTCGATGGCCGGACCGAGCGGCGTGTTGGCCACGGTAGCGCCATCCCAGTACAGCGTGTTGTTGAGCTGGGTGGCGGGGTAAACAATAGGGATGGAACAGCTGGCGATGATGTGGTTGAGTTCGATCTTTTCGCGGCGCATGCGGCTGGGGTAACTGTCGTCGCTGTTGCCAAAGACGTGCAGCTGGCCGCTGTTGATTTCCGTAGCCGTGACCCGCAGGTGAACGGCCGCTTCCGCCGAATTGATCCGTTCAAAATTGACCCAGCCCTGCTCCCGCAGGGTGCTGCGCAGCGGCGCGGTGTCCAGCAGATAGTTGCCGTCCAGCAAGTTCCAGTGATGCTTTTGCACATCCTCGGTAGTCAGCCGCTGCCACAGTGCCCAGAGCGAGCGGGAGTTGTGCCCGGAAGCAATTGCTGCGCCGTTGACCGCGCCAATCGAGGTACCGGCGACGATGTTGGGGAACCATTCATGCTCTTCCAGGAAGCGCATGACGCCCACGTGGTATGCGCCACGGCCGCCTCCCCCGGAAAGAATCAAGGCGTTTTTGCGGGACTCAGTTGGCATCTTGTGCCTCCTTAACGAGGAGATTGGAGATTGGAGATTGGCAAAAGTCTCCAATCTCCAATCTCCACTTACTCATTGTTAACCGATGAGATAGGCGGGGCGAACGGCCGTTTCTCCGTCTACCACATCCTCGGAACCAGGCGGCCGTACCGGCAGCACAATGTTAAACGCACTGCCCGGCAGCCGCTCCTCATCCTCCGCTTCCGACTCAACCCAGATGCGCCCCCCGTGGGCTTCAATCACGCCCTTGGCAATGGGCAGGCCCAAACCCGGCCCGGCGCCCTTAAACTTGGTGCTCCCGGTTGAGTGCAGCTGCGGATCGCCAATGCGGAAAAACTTCTCAAAAATCAGCGAGTGAAACTTGGGATCAATACCAATGCCCGTGTCCCGAATCACGATTTCCAGGAACTCTTCTTCGTTTTGGCCGGGCACGATGGACGCGCGCACATGAATACGGCCGCTGTCCGGCGTGTACTTCACGGCATTGCCCAACAAATTAGTAAACGACTGCACCAGCCGCTTAAAATCGGCATAGATGGGTGGCAAACTGTCTACTCCTTCCACCTCGTACAGGATGCGCCGCTCGCGCATGGCCTGGATCAACGGCTCGATGGCCAGCCGCAGCACCGTGTCCAGCCGCGTTTTGACAAAGGTCAGCTGCATGCCGTCCACGTCCAACTGGCTGGCGTCCAGCATAGCGGTGATCAGCCGCTCCAGCTGTAACGTGGCCCGGTTGATATGCCCCACAATTTCTCGGGTTTGCTCGCGCGTCAGGGCATTTTCCTCGTTCATCGCCGACAAAATATCGGCGTAGCCCTTCACCTGGGTCAGCGGCGTGCGCAGCTCGTGCGAGGCAATCGTGATGAAGTCCGACTTTACCCGGTCCATGATTTCCAGCTTCTCGTTTTGCTCCACGAGGTCAATGTTCAGGTAGCGAATGTGCTCATTTTGGATGTTGAGTTCACTAAACAGCCGGGCGTTTTGTAAAGCTACCACAGTCTGGTCTGCCAGGGTTTGCATTAGCTCCAGCTCGATGGGTTGGTAGGGAACGGCCGAAACCTTCGGCCCCACGGCAATCAGGCCCACAATATCTTCGCCGCTGCTCACCGGCACATACACTTCCATTGTCATATCGGCCAGCCAGGTGCGCTCTTCCTCCCGCAGTCCTTTGAAGGCCGGGTTGAAGTCCAGCTCATACTGCAGCAGCGGCTGGTGTTGGGCCACCAGCGTGTTGATGAACAAATCGTCATGGGCAAAGCGCACGGGATGCCGGGGCAGCACACCCATTGCCGGAATGGGATCAATTTCAAAACCGCCATCTTCCAAATGAGTCACCAACATCAACGCGCCGCGGTTGGTCTCCAGCAGTTCACTCAGCGTGCCCACAATGAGAATTGACAGCTGCTGCACGTCCAACGTTCGGGAAATGGCTTGGCTGTAATGGCGGACCACCTGCCCTGCGTTCACCCCCTCCCCGCGCAGGTAGCGGAAAACCACGTTGCTAATAAGGCGGCGGAATGGTTGGTACAGGAAGAAGCCCAGGGTAATGACCAGGGCAATCAAAATAGAGGTGAAGACGTCGTTGGTGCGGTTGATGGCCTCACCAAACTGAAAAACGATGATGACCGACAAAATCAGCGGCAGCGCCGACAGCGTGTTGATGATGACAAAGGCAATGCCGCGCTGGGTGCGAGAACGCACATCAAAAATGCGGTAGGAAGAAATGCCGTAGGCCAGCCCCACCATGCCCAAAAAGCGCAGCATCTGCCCGGCGATTATAAATCCCAGCTGGTCAAAAAACTGGATCAACTCGCCCAGAAAGAGGGTGGCAAGCACAGTGAACCAGAAGAGAAGCCGGTTGGCGTGCCAGGGAAACCGAGTTTTGCGATATTCGCGCCAGGTGGTGATGAGCAGGGCGCCAGACAGGGCGCCCCAGGTGAGATACGCTGCCATCGTGCCGTTTGTCGGGCCTAGCGGCTGGCCACCGGGCAGGAGGAAGGTGCGGTTAGGTGTCAGCAAATTGATGAGGAGAGTGGCGAGTACGGCCGTTCCTCCCAAAACCACATACCGCCGCTCCGGCTGCCAATCCAGGAAAGCGCTGGTGGTGCCCGCCAGGACACATAGCGAGAACAGCAGCACCATGGTCGGCAGGTTGGCCAGGGGGATGCTGGCCGCAAAAAAGAGCGAAAATTCCCAGATAATCGAAAAGATTAGCGTGGCCACCAGCCAGGATGCCTGATTCTTCTCTGGTCGGCGGCGAATTTGAGGCAAGATCAAAATCCCCGCGTAAAAGCCAGAGGCGATAAGTGGTAGGTAAAGGTTAGCCTGGTATGCGTTCATGAAAGCGAGCAATTGAACTGTGCCGGACAGGAAAAACTATTCATGGGCTGGTGGGCGGGCAAAGACTTGGTCATAGGTCAACAGGTAGGCCTATTGTAATGGTTGGCACATCTCGTGGCAATTGGCTTTGGGGGAATAGGACCAGTGTACCAACAGACTTATAGAAATGAGGGGTCTTTTGAAGTTCGTAGGATTTTGCATGAAATGTGAAACGTGACCAGAGCGGCATCACATTTCACGCTTCGCGGCTTGCCAATCTCCCGAATTCCTGAAGAACCACTGTAACAAAAAAAGCGCAGCCATCTGCTGCGCTTATTGAGGCGGAGAGGGCGGGATTCGAACCCGCGATACCTTCCGGTATACACGCTTTCCAAGCGTGCGCACTAAGCCTCTATGCGACCTCTCCGAACCGAAAGGGAATTATAGTGCGAGATGGCAGGTTTGCAAGTGAAATTACCAGCCTACGGCCGTACCATCATTCCGCGGTTCACTGCCACCAATCAGCACACCGCTGGCCGGATCGCGCACGATCACCTGGCCGCCGCCATAGTGCAGCGGCTTGCCTTTTTCCCACAGCTCATGGCCGCGCTGCTGCAAATTGTGGCGGATGTCGTCGGGAACGGCCGTTTCCAGCGCCACTTGTTTGTTCTCCAGCCAGTTAAACCGGGGTGCATCCAGCGCCGTTTGGGGGTCCATAGCAAAGTCAACCAGGTTCACCCCCACCTGCAGATGGCCCTGCGGCTGCATAAAACCGCCCATCACGCCAAAGCTGCTCCACGCCTGGCCATCTCTGGTGATGAAGCCGGGGATGATGGTGTGATACGGCCGTTTGCCCGGTGCCGCTTCGTTGGCATGGCCCGGCTCCAGGCTAAAGTTGGCCCCACGATTTTGCAGCTGGACCCCGGTGCGGCCCGCCGTGATGCCGCTGCCAAAGCCCATGTACAAACTTTGAATCCAGCTCACCATGTTGCCATTCCCGTCTGCAACGGTCAGATACACTGTGTCGCCGTGGGTTTGGGGGGAGCCGGGCGTGGGCTGCAAGGCTTTGTCTGGCTGAATAAGTCCGTAGCGGGGGCGCGTGTAGCTGTCGCTCAGCAGCGCCTCAACCGGCACGTTCACCTGCCGCGGATCGGCGATGGTGGCGTGGGCATCGGCAAAGGCCAGCTTCATGGCTTCGATGAGGGCGTGGTAATAATCGGCCGTACCGTAGCCCAGGGCAGGCAAATCAAACTGCCGGGCGATGTTAAGCGCCAGCAGGGCGGTCAGCCCCTGCCCGTTGGGCGGAATCTCATGAAACACAAAGCCATCCCGGTAAGCCACGCTGATTGGTTCGACCCATTCCGCCTGGTATGCTGCCAGATCGTCCTGCGTCAGCACGCCGCCATCGGCCTGCACCGCCTCGGCAATCTGGCGGCCGATGTCACCCAGGTAAAACGCATCGTAGCCCTTGTCGGCGATGGTTTGTAGGGTGGTGGCAAATTCGGGGTTACGGAACAGTTCGGCGGCGTGGGGGGAACGGCCGTCGGGCAGCCACACCCGTTTGGAATCGGGCAGACGGCTCATCTTTTCCGTAGAAAGTGCCCAGGAACGGGCAATGCGCTGGCTCACCGGGTAGCCATCGCGGGCATAGGCAATGGGTTGGCGCAGCAGCGTGTCCAGCCCCAGGCTGCCAAATCGTTCCAGTGCCAGCTGCCAGCCGCGCAGACTGCCTGGTACCGTTACAGCCAGGCCACCAATGGCGGGGAAGCTGGTATGGCCCTGGCGGCGCACCAGATCGGCCGTCAGGGCCCGTGGCGCCGGGCCGCTGGCGTTAAGGCCATAAAGTTTCCCCTCATCGGCCTGCCAGATGAGGGCAAAGGCATCCCCACCAATGCCCGTGGAGCAGGGTTCGACGACACACAGGGTGGCCACGGCCGCAATGGCGGCATCCACGGCGTTGCCGCCCGCTTTCAGAACATCCAGTCCCGCCTGGGCCGCCAGGGGTTGGCTGGTGGCCACCATGCCATTGCGGCCAATGATGTTGGAACGTCGGCTGGGGAAGGCAAAATCCTCAAAATTCATGTGGTTTCCTTAAATAATTGTACCAGATACGGCAGCGCAAATTTGGCTTGACACCGAACAGGTGTTCGTGTATACTCCGGTACAGAACAAATGAGCGATTGTCATAATCCATTTGTTTATCACTATTACACCAGTTAGTTTACCAGATACTCAGGTATTGCGGCAGACAGCACAGGAGTTGGGCAAAATGGCCAAAAAATCATTATCCGAACGGCAAAAGAATATATTGGCGTACATTGAAGAGTACGTTGCCGAATTTGGACGCCCTCCGACTATTCGCGAAATTGGCGGCGCGGTCAATATTAGTTCAACCTCGGTGGTGAACTACAATTTAACCAAGCTCAAAGAAAGAGGGCTTTTGGAACGGGATGCCGAAGTTTCGCGCGGGCTGCGTCTCACGGAAAAGGTAACGGCGGCCACGGAACAGATGAAGCAGTCTGTGGGCAAGGCGATGGAAAAGGCCAGTACGGCCGTTGGCAGCGTCTTCCGTGTGCCGTTGATCGGTAACATTGTTGCTGGTTCGCCTATTGAAGTCGGTAACGACGGTGATTTTTCCGTCTACGATGACGAGGATGCTGTCGAGTTGGGCAGTTCCATGATCCCTGGGCGACACGACAATTTGTATGCACTGCGCGTCAGTGGGGATTCAATGATCGACGCGATGGTCAACGACGGTGATATTGTCATCATGCGCAACGAAAACGAAGCGCGTAACGGGGACATGGTGGCGGCCTGGCTTAGCGATGGCACCACCACCTTAAAGTATTTCTATCGCGAAAATGACAAGATTCGTCTCCAGCCTGCCAACCCCACCATGGAACCTATTTATGTGGATCCCGAGGATGTGCAGGTGCAAGGCAAGGTGATGATGGTGCTGCGCCAGACCGCGTAGCAGAAAATGTTGGTTAGTGGTGGACGGCCGTTTACGCCGTCCATTTTTTTTATCAATTTACTAGAACAAATGTGCGCTTTTGCGTACTCCCCTGGATACAGACTATGAGTGAAAAAGAAACGTGGCAGAAAATGGACAAGGAAGAACGTCTGCGCCACCAGCTAGAAGTTCAATCCCGGCAGATCGAACGTGTCTTTTCCACCCATCAGGTTTCGGCACGTGTGGCTGGCGGGCAGGTAGAAACACAGTCTATTCGCTTTGATTTGCAATCCCACCTGGAGTCAGGCATTCATCGCTTGCGCGGCTTGAAGCAAGATCTGTTGTCGGTGCTGGGCGTGGCGGATGTGTCACTGGTGAAAGATGACAAGGGGCAGTGGCGGTTGGACATCATGCGGCCGCATGAACCGCCCGTGGCTTTGCTGGACTTGCTGCCGCTGCTGCCGGACCTGCCGGAAAGTACGGCCGTCCTCGGCCTCGATGAAGAAGGCGCGCCCCTGCTGCTGCCACTTGCCGATGCCAACATGACGCACGTTTTGGTGGCAGGCACGGCGGGCTCAGGCAAAACGTCCCTGCTGCGCACGATTGCCGTTTCCCTGGCAATGACCAATCGCCAATCCAAGCTCCAACTGCTGGTGATCGATCCTGACCGCCCCGGCAAGCAGAACCGCCAGCTGGCGCCGCTTATGTTTTTGCCTCACCTGCTCAGCCAGGTAATTCCCGAGCCCGAGGAAGGGCGTAATGCACTGCAAGTCCTGGTTGAGGAGATGCACCACCGGCTGAATCATGAAACGGTGCGCCCTACCATTGTCGCCCTCATTGATAACGTGGAAGCGCTTGTTGCCTTTGCGGCCGACGATGTGCTGGCGTCTTTGGCGGCGCTGCTGCAGCGTGGGGCTGATGCGGGGATTCACCTGGTGTTAGGCACCAGTCAACCCGCGGCCGAATGGCTGAGCAGCGTCATGCGGACCAATTTGCCGCTGCGTCTGGTGGGTCAGGTGCAGGATGAGGCGGAATCTTTGGCGGCAACGGCCGTTCCCGCCGCGGAAGCTCAACTTTTGCTCGGCCAGGGCGATTTTCTGGCGGTCATCGACGATACGCAGGCTCATTTCCAGGCAGCGTTTATTGGCAATTACGATCTGCACCTGACGCTGGCTACGATTCATCGTAACCGTCCACGCCCGCTGCTGGCCCAGCCCTTGCAGTTGAATGCGGCCGGTGAAGTTATTGCGGGTCAAGAACCAATTGTGTGGCAGCGCCAGGAAGAGTCGCCGGTGTGGGATGTCGCTGGTGCCGAGGTGGATGAGGAACTGGTTGATAATGAAGGGCCGGAAGATTTTCCGGAACGTGATGAATAGGAGGATTGTTTAGGATGAACGTAGGCATGTTGTGGCTGGATGATGATCGCAGCCGCAGTTTGGAGGAAAAAGTAAGCCGGGCTGTGGAATATTACCAGGAAAAGTACGGGCGTTTCCCCGATACCTGCCTGGTAAACTCAACGATGTTAAAGGATGAAACAAAAGTGGGGAAGGTGAACGTCCAGCCGATTGCCAATATTTTGCCGCACCACTTTTGGCTGGGAATGAACACCAACTGAAGATTATTCTTGGGCTACCATTAAGATGGAGCGGCTGCCACCCTCGATGAGCGTCATGCGCGCCTGGTAGGTACGGCCGTCTGCCCCCTGAAGTTCCGCCGTGGTTCGCACAGAGTCGCCTGGCTCTTGTGTCATAAAAGCCACGGCTTCTTCATTTTTAAGCAGCTTCTGAATTGGATGCCCCACAACTTTGGCATCTGGCAGTTCAAAAACGTCGCGGGCGGCTTTGTTCACTAAAAGCAACTTGTCCTCGTGATCAATCACAAGTACGGGATCGTCAATCTGGTCCACTACCACGGATAGAGTAACGCGCTGCTGCTCAATGTCCGTGTAGATGTTGGCGTTGTTAATGGCAATCGTAGCGTAGCCGCCAAGGGCAGACAGGGCGCGGGTATCGTTGCTGTCGAAGGAAGTTTCTTTGAGCCGGTTGGTTACGCCCAACACGCCGATGGGCTTGTTTTGCAGGATGAGCGGCACGTAGATGAGCGATTTCACCAGCAAGGCAGTGTGCGTCCGCTTCCACTGTGAATCGTTGCCAATGGCGATGGCCCGTTTGGTTTGCAGCACCTTTCCGGCCAGACTGTCATTCACGCGCTTGCGCATGGATTGGGCTTTGGAATCGAGGTTTTTGGAGGCGCGAGTATACAGTTCGCCCTGTTCTTCATCCAGCAGCATCAGCGACCCTTCTTCGGCGCCAACCACGTAAACGGCCGCTTCCACGACGCGGTGCAGCACTTCTTCCAGATCGAGCGACGACGCCACCGATTTGCCGACGCCATACAGAACATTCAGCTCCTGGGCTCGGCGCTGCAGCTGGGAGTTACTTTCCATGAGCTGCTGCACCAGCTGATCCCGTTCGCGCTGTAGGCGGCTTTCACGCAAGGCACGATCAACCGACTCGCTAATTTCATCGGCGTCGAAAGGCTTAATGACATAATCGCGAATACCAAGGCGAAAGGCGGCAACGGCCGTTTCCTCGGAACCATGTGCCGTTGCCAGAATGGCGGGGATCTCGATGCCGCGTTCCCGCAGCTTTTCCAATACCTCCAGCCCGGTCAGACGAGGCATCTGCTGATCCACAATCATCAGGTCTGGCTCTTTGGCAATCGCCATTTCCAGACCCATAAGCCCGTTTGATGCTTGCAGTACTTCGAAGCCTTTTGGTTGCAGAATATACTCGCACAAAAAGTCGCGAATTTCCTGTGAATCGTCGATGATAAGTACGCGTTCGTACATAGTCTTCTTTCCTTGGCTGGGAAGATTCAATTTTACTATATTACTACTCGCTCAATAAGCTTGCAACCACAGAAATCGGTTCGTTTAACAACTACCTAAAAAAACTTGTCACCCAGTTTTGCATGGGATAGCATGGCGCGGTGACTAAATACCAAATGAACCAACGCGCCATCTATACGTTTTTGAGTGTTACAGCACTCACTATTATAAGTACTATTTTCCTGGCGGCATGCCAGGATAGCCCAGAAGTACCACCCATTATTGTAACTGAGGTTTTTAATGTTGCGGGTGAAGAGTTGATCGTCACCCGTATTTTGGAGCCGACGCCGACCCCAACCCCCGTGCCCACGCTGGTTGCGGAACGGGATGTGCCGGTGGTGCTTGATCTCAGCCTGGTGCGGGATGATGTGCCGGACATTGACCCCCAAAAGACCAACGACGAGGATGGTATCGATTTAATCGAAAACTTATTTGTGGGTTTGACTCGCTACAACCACGCTACCAATCAGGTGGAACCCGCGCTGGCGAGAGAGTGGGAAGTGGGGCGCAACGGCCGTACCTGGACCTTCCATCTACGTGACGACATCTTTTGGGTGCAGCCCAGCCAGCGCGTGCAGGATGGGTTTGTCATTTCAGAAGCGGTGCGGCCTGTGGTGGCCAGCGATGTGGTCTTTGCCATCCAACGCGCCTGTGCCCGGGAAACCGACACGCCTGATGCCTTTATCCTCTTTTTGATTGAAGGGTGTGAGCAGGTACACCAGCTGGGCAGCGCTACCCCCGCAGATCTGGCAAATATTGGCGTTCAGGCACTCAATGACACCACGCTGCAAATCGATTTAAACCGGCCCGCCGCCCATTTTTTGACAATTACCAGTATGTGGTTTATGCGGCCGTTGCCGCGTGAACTGCTGGAAGACGAAGAAATTGGCGATGATTGGCAGGAGGTTATGCAAAATGGCATGCCTCTCCTCACCAGTGGCCCGTTTATGGCGTTGGATAGTGGGCTGACCACGTTACAACGCAATACCCTGTGGCCGATCCCTTTTCAAGGTAATGTGCAGATTGTTCAGATCAACTACCTGGAACGAGACGATATTGCCTTGAGTTTGTGGGAGGAGAAGCTGCTGGACGTGATTGATGCCACAGCCCTGGATTTATCGGATGTGTCCATTTCTACTCTGGACCAGGTTTTGCTGGTGGGGGGGCAAACAATGTTTTACCTGGACTTCAACTTCCAAAGCGGGGTATTCCGTGAACCGACCCTGCGCCGGGCATTTAGCGCCGCTATCGATCGTGAGGGGTTGGTGGAGGAAGTTTATGGCGGCAGCGCCGTGCCCGTGCGCCACCTGATTCCACCAGGCGTGGTGGGCGCCTTGCCTGTGGACGAAATTGGCAAAGGATATAACCCAGACTTTGCCCGGCTGCAGATGGCGGAAAGCGGCTTCAACAGCTGTCGGCTAATGCCGGAAATTCGCTTTATGGTTTCGTCTTCTGACCTTTCACTTTTGCAGGCTGAATTGATCCGGCAGATGTGGGTGGAGGAATTGAGCTGTACCGAAACACAGATCAAGATCGAGCAGGTGCCATTTGGTACGCTGCTGGCCAATACCCGTCCCGATGCTGGGGCAGCACGCGCCGACGTGTGGGAGCTGGCCTGGGCATCTTATTACCCGGATGCTCACAACTGGGCAGGCGATTTAATCCACTGCGAGGAAAGCGAAAACCGGGAAAATCGGCCGTGCAGCGAGGTGGATACGCTTATCCGGCAGGCGTCACAAACGGTTGATCCGGCGGAACGGCAGGCGATTTACCGGCAGGTAGAAACGCTGCTGTTTGGCGATGAGGGTATTGCGCCAATTGCCCCGCTTTACCTGCGTGCCGACACGCTTTTGGTGCAAAACTGGGTTACCTTCCAACCGGCTGTTTTTGGTGGTGAGCAGTACGACAGCTACACGATTGAAGTAGATCGCAAGGAGCTGGAACGGAGCCGGGGATGACGGATTCAGATTGGGTTCAGTTTGGTCAGGAGGCTGAAGCATTGGGCACACCTTTACAGCCGGAGCAGATTGCCCAGTTCCGGCAGTATGAAGCGCTGCTGTTAGATTGGAATGAGCGGATGAATTTAACGGCCGTTCGCCAACCCGCTGATATTCGCCTTCGTCACTTCCTGGATTCGTTGAGCTGTGTGCAGGTAATGGGGGAGTTGAACGGCCGCTCCCTCATCGACGTGGGCACCGGGGCCGGATTTCCCGGGCTGCCGCTCAAAATTTTGTTCCCCCAGCTGCGGCTGACCCTGGTAGAAAGCGTGACCAAAAAAGGACAGTTCCTCCAGGCCGTGGTGGATGAATTGGGCTTAGATCATGTGACCATCCTGGCCGAGCGCGCCGAGGCGTTGGGCCAACAGCCGCAGCATCGCCAGCAGTATGATTGGGCAGTGGCCCGCGCCGTAGCCGAGCTGCGCGTGCTGGTGGAGTATTTACTGCCGCTGTGTCGCGTCGGCGGCCAGATGCTGGCCCAAAAAGGGGAAGGCGTTCACGCAGAAGTGGAATCCGCCCGGAGCGCCATTGCCCTGTTGGGTGGAGCTGAGCCAAAACTGGCCAGTGTAACACTACCTGGCCGGGAACAGCTGCACTTTTTTGTGACTATTTTGAAGGTGGGGGAGACACCGGCAGCTTATCCGCGTCGGGTGGGGGTGCCGGGGAAACGGCCGTTATAGCTCACTACTCGTAGCGCATATGGTCGAGGGGAACCTGGATCTTGTAGAGGTGTTCCGGTTCATCTTTGCCCCGAATTTCCACTTCACCCATCGATTCGAACTGACTGGCCTGCAGCAGCGGGCTTGAGTCCACGCCCAGGTTTTTGTAAACACTTTCCGAGATCACAATTTGGCCGTCGGCGGCGATGTCTACCAGGCGATGGGCAGTGTTGACCGCATCACCTACCATGCGGAAGGTCATACGGGTTTCGGCGCCCACGTTGCCCACAATGACGTTGCCCTGGTCGATGCCAATGCCCATGCCAAAGCTGGAGCTGAGTCCTTCGAACAGCTCCAGGCGCAGGGCGTTAAAGCGTTGGTGCATGGCAACGGCCGTTTCCACCGCCCGGCTAGAGGCATCGGCCTGATCAAACGGGGCATTAAACGCCACCAGGATTTCATCACCCGTCAGTTCAAAAATAGTCCCGTCAAACTTGTAAACTACCTCTGTCATTTGGGTAAAGAAGCGGTTCAGGCGGGCAATCACCTCGTTGGGTTCAACCAGGCGGATAAAGCGGGTTGAACTGCGCAAATCGGCAAACATCACCACGGCATGACGCCGCTCGCGCCGGGCCATCAGCCCAGGTTCGTCAGAGAGTACGTAATCCACCAGGCTGGGACCCATGTAGCGTGAGAACGTTTCTTTGATTTCCTGCTTTTTACGGATTTCTGCGGCCAGGCGAAACTCTTCAATGCGCTTGAGTTCGGTGATGTCTTGCAAAACGGCCGCATACCCCACCCCTTGAATCGGCGAGACGCTGGTGAACAACGTGTTGCCATTTTCCAGGTTGATTTCCTGTGCGCTGGACTGGCTGCTGCCGTTGCTGTAGACCGCCAGCAAAACGCTGAGCGGCTTGACGTCCCCCAGGAACTTCCCGGTGACCTCTTCAGCCTTCAAATTAAACAACCGCTCGGCTGCCTGGTTGAACAGTGAAATGTTCCACGATTCGTCGGTGGTGACGATGGCGTCGGTGGACTGGGCCAGAATGGCTTCCAGCTTGCGCCGCTCCTCGCTGATTTCGGTGAATAGGTGGGCATTGGCAATGGCCGTGGAGACCGTGCTGCCCAGGGCTATCAGTAGCTCGCGGTGCTCGTCGGTAAAGTAGCCGACATCAGGGTGGTTCAGGATGAGAATACCCACCATGCGGTCTGAACCAATCAACGGCACGCCAATGGCCGAGCCTGTTTCGCCTTCGTCGTCGGGCAGGGTTACCCAGCGGTCGTCCTGGCGAATGTCGTGGATGATTTCGGTGCGCTTGTGGGTCACCAGCCAGCCGCCCAGGCCGCGGGTCATTACTTCTTGTGTCACCCGGTCGCTAATTTCCAACGGGGAGCCAGCCCGGATGATGAACTTGTGGTACACCTGCCCCTGCTCGTTGAGCAGCATGATGTTGCCCTTGGTGGCGCCTACGGCCGCTTGCGTCTGAGCAATGATGGCCGACATCATCGATTCCAAATCCAGCTGGGTGCTGACGGCGCGGCTGATGTTGTACAGCAGCTGTAGGCGGTGCCGTTCTTCTTCCAGGTTGGTGCGGGCTCGTTTGAGCTGGATGAGGGTACGGACACGCACCAGCAGCTCTTCACGAATGTGGGGGCGCGAGAGGAACTCATCGGCGCCCGCTTTTTTGCCTTCGATGCGGGATTCCACCTTGCTCAGGGCCGTAATCATGATGATGGGGATAAGGTGGGTGGCGTGATCTTCCTTGAGGATCTTGCACACCTCAAAGCCGTTGATGTCGGGCATCATTACGTCGAGGAGGATGAGGTCAGGATCGTGTTCTCGGGCCATGGCGATGCCATCCTGCCCGCCGCTGGCTTCCAGGATGAGGTGACCATCCAGCCGAAGTTGGGAGGAGAGCAACAACCGGTTTTCACGCATGTCGTCGATAATGAGCACAACGGAAGAATCTTTGGTGGTGGAATGATTCACAATACTGTTTACTCAATCAAGTGGCAATCCTAGTTAGGAGGGGAATGCCGTGTTTCATTGGTTACGTTACATTGATACGGCCGTTTTCAACTGCCATGCGGGTGGCTTGCTGCAAGAACTGGTCGGTAAACATGCCTGGGTCCGTTGCTGTCAAAATGGTCTGTGAAGCCTGGCTAACATAGCTGAGTAAGGCAGCTCGTCGACGTTCGTCTAATTCTGCCACTACTTCATCTAATAGCAAAACAGGTCGTTCACCGGTGACGGCCGTCATCCAGTTAATTTCACCCATTTTCAAGGCCAGGATGGCGGTGCGCTGTTGGCCACGTGAACCAAAGCTGCCCAGGGAACGGCCGTTCAATTGAAAAGACCAATCATCGCGATGGGGGCCAACTGTGGTGGCTCCTCGCGCGATGTCTGTTGCTAATGTTTCCTGTAACAGTCTAGCAAAACGATCTGAAACAATTTCTGACTGTCCCTGATGACTTTCCAGCCATTCGCTGGCCGCTTCTGGATGCTGCTCGCCAGGCGATGTTAGACGGGATTTTTTGGCGCTCAACCGGGGTAAATACAACAGCCGGATGGATTCGCGCCCCTCTGTTAACGATTCGTAATGAATGCGCTGCGTTTCGCGGCTGAGGTTGGCCAAAAATTTGGCCCGCCGCAGGAAAATTGTGCTGCCTAAATCTACCAGCTTGTCGGTGTAGATGGGCAAAATATCTCGGCCTGGCTGACCTTCGGCCATCTGCCGCAGGACCGCGTTGCGCTGTTCAAGTACCTTATTGTAATTGGAGAGCGTGCGGCAGTAAACAGGATCAATCTGACACAACGTAATGTCCATGTAACGCCGCCGGTTGGCGGGCGCACCGGTGAGCATCTGCACATCTTCCGGTAGGAAGAGCACCACACGCACTGCCCCCAGCAGGTCCATCAGCCGCACCTTGCGCCGGTCCAGCAGCGCTTCGCGGCGAAAGCTAAAGTTGCGCTGACGCGAGGCGGTTGGTTTTTGTTCTTGAATGAGCCGCATTTCCACCTGGCGGCTTTGCTGGGCGGTGACCACGTTGGCCACAAGCCGTCCCACCACGATGGGCTCCTCACTCTGGGTAGCGTTCCAGTTCAGCAGCTGGGCGTCATTATCGGCATGGGGCGAGCGGGTGGTGGCCAGGTAGTAGATCGCTTCCAGGAGGTTGGTTTTGCCCTGGGCGTTGTGGCCATAGAGGAGGGTAGGCCCTGGAGAGAGGGAAAGTTCCAGACGGCCGTAATTTCTAAAATTAGTCAAGGAGAGGTGGGTGATATGCATGAATCTTCGCTAGTGCCAGTACCGGGTGGTGGAATTTGTGCCATTTTAGCATAGTGCCTCTTCAAGTCATAAAACCAATAACCGGGTATAGGCGTCATCTTACGTGTTGCCATGCCTATCTCTCCATGTTATCCTACTGCGGCATCACCGGAAAACGGCCGCATCAACAAGGGTTTTATCCAGCCGTAGACCGGATTTTACCGGAGCTTGCCATTAAGGTTATGCGTGTCAGCAAAAGGAGTTGGGTATGGTGCAAAACGATGGTGACGGCCGTTCCCCGCTGCGCTTGATTCTCCTGTTTTTGATTGTGATTGCCTTGCCTCTGGCGTTGGGCCTTTACCTGGCCCCACGTATTGTGCCAACACCCAAAATTGGGGTGATTCGTCTCAATTACGAAATCTCTAATGCCACCGCCTTTGAGTTTCGCGAACAGCTATTGTACGCTCGCAACGATCCGGCCATTGAGGCCGTGGTGATTGTCATCAACAGCCCTGGCGGCACGGCGTCTGACAGTGAAGATTTGTACATGGACGTGCTGGCAGCGCGCCAGGAGCTGCCCGTGGTGGCCACGGTTGACTTTTTGGCGGCCAGCGGTGCCTACTACATCGCCGCGGCCACGGATGCCATTTACGCCAAGCCCGGCTCGGCCATTGGCAGCATTGGCGTCATTAGCTCCCTGCCGGATACCCCGTTTCTAGAAGAGGACATACTGACTACCGGTCCGTACAAATCGTTTGGCGGCACGCAAGATGGCTTTGTGCGCCGCGCCGAGACGCTGAAGTTTGCCTTTTTGCAGGCCGTGGCCAATGGGCGAGACGGCCGTCTCAAGGCCGACCTCGATGTGCTGTCCCGCGCCGAAATTTTTGACGGTGTGCGCGCCCTGGAGTTGGGCCTGATCGACGGCATCATTTCTACCAGCGAGGCGTTTGACAAAGCGGCCGAACTGGCGGGAGTGCGCGATTATGAAATCGTCGAGCTGTACCCGCTCACCTTTGGCGAAGATGGCCCGGTGGCTTTTGGCACCTACCAGGTTCCGGCCATCGACCAGGAAAAATTGTGGGCTTCGCCCGTCGATTTGCCGCCCGGCCTGTACTATCTTTACACGGAAATGCCTGCTAACCGGTAAAATCAATAGGAATTTACTATGCGCCGAGGTTTAATTTTTCTCCTTATTTTTGTCTTTTTGCTGACTGCGCCAACGGCCGTTCGCTACTTGCAGCATTACCGGTTAGGTGGCGGCGACAGAACCATCCCCGCCACCGGTGAGGTTTATGCCGTGGTGGAAAGCGTAGCCACACCGCGCGCCGCCGCGTTTGTGGACGAACCAGAAATGTTTGGCGGCATGGTGCTGCTGGACCAGTCCCACGATAATGCCTTTACCCTGGATGAGATTAGTTATTTGGACGGCCGTTTAGCCGCCCGCGGTGTTGAAGTGGTTTCCTACACCGGGGGCGACCTGGCCACCGCGTTGCGCGCCGCCAACGCCTTTGTGGTCATCACGCCGCTCCAGCCGTTTTCTACGGCCGAGGTGCGGGCGGTGGAGAACTTTGTCCGGCGCGGTGGCAATCTGCTGATGCTGGGCGATCCCACCCGCTACAGCGTGGTCGTGGAAGAAGATCTGTTCACCTTCAACGTTTTTGTGGAAACAGACAAAATCCCGCTCAACAGCCTGGCCAACAGCTTCGACATCATCTTCAACGGCGACTACCTCTACAACACGCGGCAAAACGAAGGCAACTTCCGCAATATCGTTTTGAACGAGGAAAGTTTTACCAGCAGTCCGCTGACGGCCGATCTGGAAAGTGTGGTGTTTTATGGGTCACACTCGCTCCAGGTTGGTTCCCGGGCCGATGTGCTGCTGACCGGCGATGACAACACCTGGTCTTCGGCCACGGACCGGCCGGGTGGGCTGTTCTTGGCGGCAACGGCCGTAAACAACAACGTGCTTGCCATTGGCGACATCCAGTTTTTGATGGAGCCGTATTACACGGTGATGGATAATGCCCGGTTTATTACCCAAATTGCCGATTTCCTGGCTTCGCCCATCGAGCGTGACTTTTCCGTGGCCGATTTCCCCTACTTCTTCGCTGAGGATGTCGATCTCGTCTACACCGGCGGGCCGCAGCTTGGCCCCAACGCCTTCGACGAAATCATCACCCTGCAGGCCAGCCTGCGTGAGGCCGAAAAGGAACTCAGCCTGACCACGGTTGAGGCCCAAAGTGGCGATGCCATCTACCTGGGGCTGTACAACCAGGCCGAAGACGTGGCCGACATGCTGGCCGGTGCAGGCATTACGCTGACCATCGATCCGGCAATTTTGACCGGGGTAGAAACGGCCGCTCTCGATGAAGCTGAAGATGGCGACCCGAAAGAAACGGCCGTTGAAGAAGAAGTTCCCGCTGAAGAAGACACGGCCGAAACAGAAGAACCAGCTGCTGAAGAGTCCTTCCTGCGCCTCATTCAGTCCGAGCTGGGCAGCGTGCAAATGTCGGGCACAGCGCTGATTTTGCTGGATGAGGGGGCAAACGGCCGTCGCCTGGTGGTGCTGGCCGCCAGCCACGAAGGGTTGGAAAACACCATCAATCGTCTGTTGGACCTCATCCCGCTGGACGCTGACTACGCCCTGGCCGACTGCCTGCTGCAAGACAACCTGGCCCTATGCCCCACCAATGTAAACAATGAAGAAGTTGAGGCGGAACTGCTGACCGGTGGTGATCTGGCCAAGGATGAAGATGAAGCAGCCGATGAGGAAGAGGAAGAGGACGAGGGCGCTACGGATGAGGAAGACGACGATGAGCCCGAAGAACCCCCCGGCGAAGAAATTGACGCCACCGACCAGGGCAGCATCGGCCTGGGTGACACCGTGGAAGGTGCCCTGCCCGAAGGTGAAGCCTACAGCTGGACGTTTAGCGATGGCCCCGCCGTGATCGATATTACCGTGGAAAGCGGCGATGATCTGGATGCCATCTTGCAGCTGTTTGATGCCGACAATAACCTGATTACCTCGGCTGATTCCGGCTTTACCGGCGATGATGAAACCATCGTCGGCGCCGACATTCCCGACGAGGATGAGTACACCATCGTGCTGAAGGATTTCTACGACGACGGCGGCGAATTTGTCCTCACCGTCACCGAATCCGACGAGGCGCCTGCCGATGAGGAGGGTGACGAGGAAGGGGACAGCGGCAGCGAAGACGTGACCATCTTTTTGTTCATTGACGACGATGGGGACCCAATTGGCGATGGTTTTACCAGCCAGGCTGAACTGGAAGCGCTGCTGGCCGATGACTACACTGTGGAGACCTGGGTTACCAGCGAAGATGGTCCTTTGGCAGCCGATGCCCTGGAAACGGCCGATTTGCTCATCTGGGACTCGGGCGACTACCTGAATCCTGACGGCTTTTTGGATGAAGATTCCTTTATCGTCTTTGAGTACATCGACTCGGGACGGCCGCTTCTGTTGATGGGTTCCTCGCTCACCCTGTTTGGCGACATTGGCCTGACCGCCCTGTCTGACCTGGAGTTTGTTGGTGAGGACGAAGTGCTGCTGGAAGGTTTTGAGGCAGGCCAGGTGTTGACGCTGGATGACACCTATGAGGTCGTCTTTGCCGATTTCCTGATAGAAGACCTGGAGCCTGGGTCCGTGGCGTTTTTGCTGCAGGGACCGGAAAGCGAAGGCGCGGGCAATGTCGTTGGCCTGGCCTCCACCGATGAGTTCAACAACGACCAGCAGTCGGTGTTTTTGCTGATGCCTTTTTCGGTCTTGCCAGAAGATGTGCAGGCCCAGCTGCTCACCAACATGCTGGCCTGGCTGGGCTTTAGTGCTCCCTAACCGTTTAAAGATTCTGGTTGGTTCTGCTGCATTGAGTGGATAGAATAGAACACTATGAATCAACCAGACATCATCTTCATTGTCCTGGACACGCAGCGCGCCGACCGGCTGGGCTGCTACGGTCACTCCCAAGCCATCACCCCCAACCTGGACCAATTTGCCGCCGAGGGCGTGCTCTTTGAGCAGGCCATTTCCCCTGCGCAGTGGACCATTCCCAGCCACGCGTCTATGTTTACCGGGCTGTACCCTACGGCACACCAGGTCACTCAATCGTCGCATAGCCTGTCTGGGGAACGGCCGCATCTGGCCGAACTGCTGCGGGATGCCGGGTACCAGACGGTCGCCTTCTGCAACAATCCGCTCGTGGGGATTCTCAATAACGGCTTCAAGCGCGGCTTCCAGACGTTTTACAACTACGGCGGGGCCATCCCCAGCATGCCCAGCGATTCCACCACGCTGCCCCGTCCGCTGCGCCGCCTGATAGAAAGCTACACCCAGTTTTTACGCCGCATTTCGTACCCCATCCAGAACTTCTTTGGCCAGTCTGACCTGGCGTTCCGGCTGTCGCTGAATGCCTGGTTCACGCCGATCTGGTCGCGTGTGGCCAACTTCAAGGGGCAAAACGAGCGCTCCGTGCGCGATTTGACGCATTATTTGCAGATGCGTGAAGAGAAGAGGGTGGAACGGCCGTTGTTCCTCTTCCTCAACCTGATGGAAACCCATTTTCCCTTCACGCCGCCAGCGAAGTTTATCGACAAGGTGGCGCCGTACCTGCTGGGCAGCCGCGAAGCGCGCACCATCATGCGCCGTTGGAACCGTGAGGCGTATCGCTGGGCCGCGCCGCTGTCTGAACCGATGGGCGAGCTGGAATCTCAGGTGCTCAATGATTTGTACGACGCCGAAGTGGCTTACCAGGATGCCTACCTGGGCCAGCTGCTGGCGCTGCTCAAACAGCGGGCCAATGCCGAAAACACGCTCACCATCATCGTGGCTGATCATGGTGACGGGTTAGGCGACCACGGCTTTGTGGGCCACGCGTTTGTAGCCTACCAGGAGCTGCTGCACGTGCCGCTGTTGATGCAGTGGCCCGCCCGTTTTGCCAAACCCACGCGCATCAAAACGCCGGTGAGCACCCGCCGTGTTTTCCACACGATGCTGGATGCGGCCGGTCGGCTGCCGCAGACGACCAGAATGGACCCGGTGCAGGTACATGGCCTGACATTGGCCAACACGGTAGCCGGGCGCGATCCGGAGCAGGGCGTGGCTTACAGCGAGGTCTACCCGCCGCTGACTTTTGTGAAGGCCATCGAAAAGCGCCAGCCGGAGCTGCTGGAGAGCCGCCGCTGTTTGGCGGTGCGGCGTTCGGTGGTGCAGCCAAACGGTACAAATGAGGCCCAGTCTGCGCCGCATAAGCTGATCCAGGTAGACGAAAAGCTGGATGAACTTTTTAATTTGGCGGATGATCCGTTAGAATCAGTGAATCTGCTGGCGGAACGGCCGTCCCTCGTGGAAGCTATGCAAAAAGAGCTGGTGCGGGTGGGAACGGCCGTAAACCAACAGAAAAACCAGGCCGCCGCTGGCAGCCAGATCGACATCGACGAAAACATGACCCGCCGCCTGCGCGCGCTTGGTTACATCGATTAAATTGGCCACAGAGCACACAGAGAGATAAGAGGAAAGTCTAACCTCAAAATTCTCTATGCTCTCTGTGGCCAAAAAAAGCAACGAACCGAACATTCATAAGAGAGAGGAAATTAAGATGTTTGATGCAATCAACATAGATCGGGTCGCCTTTGAGATACCGATCCCCGGCTTTTTACAGAACTGGTTCCCCAGCCTGGGTGAATTGCTGCCAATTTTCTGGTACGGCATCATCATCGTCATTGGCATTGCCCTGGGCGCCTGGTGGGCAGCCCGCGAGCTGCAAAAGCGGGAGCTGGGTGTCAAGGCGATTGACGAGTTTTATAACGGGCTGATTCTGGTCGTTTTTGCCGGTTATATTTTTGCCCGTCTCACCTACGTCATTCTGGATATCATCGACGGGGCGCAGTACGCTTCCTTTTGGGACGTCCTTAACTTCCGCGCTGGTGGGGTGAATATTTTGGGTGGCTTTGCCGGGGCTGCCCTGGTTGGTTGGTTCTACGTCACCTGGCGGCGGCTCAGGTTCTGGCATTACGCCGATGTGGCGGGTCCGGCTTTGCTGCTGGCGCAGGCAATCGGCCGTTGGGGCAACTTCATCAACCAGGAACTGTACGGCCCGCCAACGGGCAGCAACTGGGGTATTCTCATCGAGCCGCAGTTCCGCATTGCCCAATACAGCGATCTATCGGTTTATCCGGCCGAAACGCGCTTCCATCCCACCTTTTTATATGAGTCGATTGCCTTGTTTGTGGGCTTTTTGCTGCTCACCTGGCTGAATGCTCGTTTTCGGCATAAATGGGAGCCGGGAACCCTGTTCGGCCTTTTCCTGGTCTGGTGGGGCGGCAACCGCACCTGGATCGAGTTTTTCCGGCCGGATCAAACCACCATTGGCGACTCCTTCATCACTTACTCTATGCTGGCCGCCTTTGTCATTGCTTTGGTGGGTGTCTGGATTGTGCTGCAAAAGATGGATCGCCTGCCGCAGGCCGTTTCCAGCAAGCGGCGGCGGCCCGTCAAGCCCAAGCCACGCCGGAATTAGAATTGGTAAACGGTAATCGGTAATTCGTAATCCGATAACTGTTCACCGTTCACCGATTACCGTTCACCGATTACCGGCCCCACTACCGGCGGCGCATTTCAAATCAAATCTGTACGTTTGCAGCCGAGTTTGTTAAACAGCCATCAACCGGATGGCCACTTTAACAAGCTCGGTTTTTATTTATCGGGAAGAAACCGCAAAGCACGCTAAGAGCGCCAAAAAAACAAAAAACCTTTGCGACCTTCGCGTCCTTTGCGGTGAAAAAACGAGGAGCAGAAAAAACGATGGAAATTGCTGAAAAAGTAGGTGCGCTGGCGCTCACGTTTGATGATGTGCTGCTGACCCCCGGATATTCTGAAGTTTTACCGGCCAACGTGGATTTGAGGACCCGCCTGGCCGGTAATTTGTATCTAAACATCCCACTGCTTTCGGCGGCGATGGACACAGTGACGGAGGCGCGGCTGGCGATTGGCCTGGCCCGGCTGGGCGGGATTGGCGTCATCCACCGCAATTTGTCGCCGGAAGAGCAGGCCGAAGAGGTGGACAAAGTCAAACGGTCGGAGGCGGGCATGATTGTGGACCCGGTGACGCTGCGCCCGGACAACACCCTGGCCGACGCCGAGGCGCTGATGAGCCGTTACCACATCTCCGGCGTGCCCATCACCGACGACGGTGGCAAGCTGGTGGGCATCCTTACCAACCGCGATACGCGTTTTGTGGAACCTGGTCCGCAGCTCGTCGCCGAGTTTATGACCAGCGACGGCCTGGTGACAGCCAAAGTGGGCACGACGTTGGAAGAAGCCAAGGAGATTTTGCACCAGCACCGCATTGAAAAGCTGCCGTTGGTGGACGAAAACGGCTATCTGAAGGGGCTGATCACGGTAAAGGACATCCAGAAGAAGGTGAATTATCCCATGCAGGCGTCGGATGAAAACGGCCGTCTCCTCTGTGCCGCCGCCATTGGGGTGGGGGATTCTGGCCTGGCCCGGCTGGACCTGCTGGTGAAGGCGGGTGTAGACGTGGCGGTCATCGACACGGCCCATGGGCACACTGCCCTGGTGCTGCAAACCCTGCGCGAAGCCAAAAATCGCTACCCCAACCTGCCCATCATTGCTGGGAACGCCGCCACCGCCGAAGGCGTGTGTGACCTGGTGAAAGCTGGAGCCGACGCAGTGAAAATTGGCATTGGCGCGGGTTCCATTTGCACCACGCGGGTGGTCTCTGGCGCGGGCATGCCGCAGTTAACGGCCGTTCTCGAAAGCGCCGCCGAATGTCACAAACTCGACGTTGCCTGTATTGCCGACGGCGGCATCAAGTACAGCGGCGACATCGTCAAGGCGATGGCCGCCGGGGCCGATGCGGTGATGCTCGGCTCGATGCTGGCGGGTCTGGAGGAAAGCCCGGGTGACATCATTTTGTACGAAGGCCGCCGCTACAAGGTGTATCGTGGCATGGGCAGCCTGGGCGCCATGCAGGGCCACGGCGCAGATCGCTACGGCAGCGCCGTCACCGCAGGCCGCAACGTGCGCACCGACCGCGACAAGCTGGTGCCGGAAGGCGTCGAGGGGCAGGTGCCCTACCGCGGCAGCCTGGCCGACGTGACGTACCAGCTGATGGGTGGCCTGCGCTCCGGCATGGGCTATGTGGGCGCGGCCAATTTGCAGGAGCTGCACAAGAAGGCCCGCTTCATTCGCATCACCAACGCGGGCCTGCTGGAAAGCCATCCGCACGGCGTGCTGATCACCAAAGAAGCGCCCAACTATCAGGTTCGGCGGTAAAAAAAGGGAGATAAGAGATTGGAGATTAGAGACTAATTTCCAATCTCCAATCTCCAATCTCCACTTATGAACTTCACACACGACACCTTCATTTCCCCGTTCACCTGGCGCTATGGCAGCGAAGCGATGCGCCAGATTTGGTCGGAGCAGAACAAGCGGCGGCTGATGCGCCAGGTCTGGGTAGCGCTGGCTACGGCGCAGCACCAGGCCGGGCTGGTTAGCGCCGAGCAGCTGGCCGATTTGCAAACCCACGCAGAGCAGATAGACATCGCGCGCGCCCTGGAAATTGAGAAAGAGACGCGCCACGACGTGATGGCTGAGATTCGGACCTTTGCCGAGCAGTGCCCGGTGGGCGGCGGCATCATTCACTGGGGGGCTACCAGCGCGGACATCACGGACAATGTGGATGTGCTGCGGCTGCGGCAAGCGGCCGTTTTGCTGCGCGATCAGCTCAAACAGTTACTGGCGCACCTGGCGGAGAATATTGAGGCAACGGCCGTACTCCCCACCATGGCCCACACCCACATCCAACCCGCCGAACCCACCACCCTAGGCTACCGCTTTGCCGTCTACGCCCAAGACCTCCTCGAAGATTACCTCAATCTCCAATCTCTAATCTCCAATCTCCGAGGTAAGGGTTTGAAGGGCGCGGTTGGCACCCAGGCAGGCTACGACGAGATGCTGGCCGATACGGCAATGGACGCCCTGCAAATGGAGGCGGTGGCGATGGCTGTTTTGGACCTGCCGTATTTTCCTATCGCTACACAAACATACACGCGCCAGCAGGATTTGCGGGTGCAGCAGGTGCTGGCCGGAATTGCCGCCTCGCTGCACAAATTTGCCCTGGATTTCCGCGTCTTGCAGTCGCCGCCGTTTGGCGAGTGGGCCGAGCCGTTTGGCCAGAAGCAGGTCGGATCTTCGGCGATGCCGTTTAAGCGCAACCCGATCAACACGGAGAACATCTGCTCGCTGGCGCGCTACGTGGCCGGGCTGCCCGCCGTGGCCTGGGACAACGCCAGCCAGGCCATTCTGGAGCGCAGCCTGGACGATTCGGCCAACCGGCGGCTGTTCCAGGCGGAAGGGTTCCTGGCCACGGATGAACTGCTGCGCCGGGCCACCCGCCTGGTGGCCGAGATGTCGATTGATGAGCAGGCGATTGCCCGCAACATGGCCATTTATGGTCCGTTTGCGGCCACGGAACGGGTGCTGATGGCCCTGGTGGCCGCCGGGGCCAGCCGCCAGGACGGTCATGAGTGGATTCGCGAGGCGAGTTTGCGGGCATGGGAAATATTGCGCGACGGCCGTTCCAATCCCCTGCTAGAGTTGCTGCTGGCCGATGCGCGCATTGGCGAATTTTTAGCGGCGGAACAGGTGAAGGAATTGATGCGGGCGGAGGGGCATGTGGGAACGGCCGTTATCCGCGCCCGGTCCTTCGCCCAAACCGTTAGGGACACACTGCAATAACTGGCCATGTCAAAAACGCACTCAATTTTGTATAATGGCAAGGCTGTTCGACATTTAGAACGATAATTTTGTTGAGGGAATAGAAAATGACAGCAACCGCATCAATTGAAATCCCCAAAGATATACTCAGAGCAACCCGTATGACGCCCGCCGAATTAAGGGTCGAGCTGGCCATCACCCTTTTTCAAGGCAACAAATTGTCCTTTGGCAAAGCGCGAGAAATGGCCGACATGGATGTCTGGACATTTCAACAGCTGCTCGGCAGTCGTGGCATTTCCCCCCATTACGACGTTTCAGATTATGAAGAAGATTTAAACACAATATCTGAAATGGAATGATAGTTGTTAGCGACACCTCCATCCTCATCAATCTTGCCTGGCTTGGCGAATTGGATCTTCTCCAAAAGCTGTATGGCGAAATACGTATTCCACCTGCCGTATGGCATGAAGTTGTAGAAAAAGGCAGCGGCAAACCGGGCGCTAAAGAGATAGAAACGGCCGCTTGGATCACAGTCGAAGGAGTCTCTAATCAAGAATTTGTGAAGGCATTGCGCCAGGACTTAGATCCAGGCGAATCTGAAGCGATTGCTCTGGCGTTGGAGCGGCAAGCCGGCTTGCTTTTGATGGATGAGCGTTTAGGACGCGCTACGGCCCAATACTTTGGCCTGAAATACATCGGTTTGGTTGGTGTTTTAACAGTCGCCAAGAAGAAGCAGTTGATTCCAGAGGTAAGGTCACGTTTGGACAAACTCAGAAGCGAAATAGGCTTTTATCTCTCGGCTGCTCTGTATAATCGCGTTCTTGATGATGCAAACGAAAAATAGTTGTAGTCTTCACTTGTACTTCCGCCCAAATCCTAAGAGACACAATTAGCACCTAGCAAGATTGGTCCATTCTCGAAGAATGGACCAATCTACTTTGAACTATGACTATTGAAATTCAAGGCCCGCTGCTGGGCCAATCGCACCTGTGCGAGCCCATTTTGCGGGCGCTGCCGGATTGGTTTGGCATTGAAGAGGCGACCCGGCAATATGTGGCCGATACGGCCGTTCTCCCCACCTTCCTCGCCACCGTCAACGACCAACCTGTCGGCTTCCTCACCCTCAAGCAGCACACGCCGTACGCCGCTGAGATTCACGTGATGGCCGTTTTGCTGGAGTGGCACCGCCACGGCGTGGGCCGGACGCTGCTGGCGGCCAGCGAAGCATATTTGCAAGCGCAAAACGTAGAGTTTTTGCAGGTGAAAACGCTCAGTCCCCAGCACCCGGATGTGGGCTACGGCCGTACCCGCCACTTCTACCTGGCCCTGGGCTTTCGGCCGCTGGAAGAGTTTCCCAACCTGTGGGGTGAGGCCAACCCCTGCCTCCAACTTATCAAGTACCTGGGCTAAAACCCGTGTGGCTCTTTGGGATTTCGTGAGAGTTTGGCGTGAAACGTGAAACGTGAAACGTGATGTCTCTCTGGTCACGTTTCACGTTTCACGCTTCACGGATTGTAAACCCCCTGAATTCCTGAAGACCCCCCGTGTGTGACCTGCCTATATACACGCAAACTGTATCCTCTCTTTGTATCTAGATACAACTCAAAACAGCCGAATGTTTGCTATTGTGTGCCTTAACCCGAGCTGATGCACTGGCGTGAACTCGCGCGTGAAGCAGCCTGCCCTAAAAAGGGTGCACTGGAGGTAAAAATGGACGAGTTAACCTTTAATTTTGGCGCCAAGGTTCATTGTGTTGATGATGCCTATGGTTCTTTAGGCAAAGTAGCCATCAATCCAGACACCTTAGAAGTTGTTGGCCTGATTGTAGAAAATGGTTTACTGCTCAAACGAGCCCGCGTGGTGCCCCTGTCGATGGTTTCGGCCATTAGCGAGGAAGGCATTTATCTCACCGTCTCCTGTGAGGACGCCACGCAGCTGCTTGAGTATCGGGAAACTAAAATGGAACGCCCGGCCGATGTTGCGGGCCAGGCCGTGAACCTGGATACCACCTATTCTACGATGCCGGTGGTGCCGATGGTCACCGAGATTGTGCGCGAAGGGATTTCGCCGGAGCTGAAGGTTTTGTCGCCGCATACGGCCGTACAAACCACAGAAGGCACCGTGGCCAAACTTCATGGCGTGCAGGCCTGGGTGGCCAATAAAAAAGTAAGCGGCATTATGACCCGGCAAGGGGTGCTTTTTCCCGAAACCGGCGTCGTGCCCATCCACGAAATCGAGCGATTTGGTGACGATGCCGTTCTTTTGCGGTCTCACCAACCCGTTGCCTCAACTTTGAATGAATAATCATTCGTGTAGGCGGCGGGCTTAAAATACCCAAATCCCCCTCCCTCCTAAACTGCCTGGCTGTCTTTTCTCTAGCAAAAAGACAGCCAGGCATGTTTTCACTGGAGAACGCTCTCCATCTTTATCAAAGGTTGGTTGTAAAAATTCCAAGTTAAGAAAAGGCGATTATGGCGATGCTGGCTTCTTTGACCCTGCAACAAATTATCCTGCTGCTGATGCTGGCAGTCGTGTTTGTTTTGCTGCTTACGGAACGGATTCGCATTGACATCACGGCCGTTCTCATCATCGTGGCCCTGGCGGCGTTTCGGCTGCTGACGCCAGAGGAAGCGCTGTCTGGGTTTAGCAGCGAACCGGCCATTGTGGTAGCGGCCGTTTTTGTGCTGAGCGCTGGCTGGTTCCACACTGGCCTTTCCGACAGGCTAGGCAGCCTGATTGGCCGTCTGGCCGGACAAAACTACAGCCGGATGATCGCGGTAATCATGACGGCCGTTGCTGCCCTGTCTGCTTTTACCCATCACCTGACGATTACGGCCGTTATGCTGCCCGTTACCCTCAAGCTCAGCCGCGATAACGACATTCCCGCCTCGAAGCTGCTCATGCCTATGTCCTTTGCCGCCTCGCTGGGCACCACCATCACCCTCATCGGCGCACCCGCCTTCCTGATTGCCGACAGCCTGCTGCGCCAGGCTGGGAATGCTGGCCTGAGCATCTTCTCGATTGCCCCGATTGGACTGGCGCTTTCCCTGGTGGGTGTGCTGTATGTGCTGCTGATCGGCCGTTTTCTCCTCCCTGCCCGCCAAAACGGGGACGATGGCCAGGACAGCTTTCGCCTGGATGGGTACTACACGGAAATTATCGTGTCAGAGGAATCACCCATGGTGGGCAGCAGGATGGACGAGGTGGAAGCCAATGAAGATCTGCCCTTCCAGGTGGTGGGCTGGCTGCGACACGGCCGTCCCCGCAGCCAGCCGTTTGGCGTCAAGCGCGTGAAGGCCGGTGATGTTTTGATGGTGCGCACGACGCCTGAAGGTTTTGCCACGATTGAGCGAGCGCCGGGCCTGAGGCTGCTGCCTATCAGCAAGTTTGCCGATGGCGCGATTACCCTCGGCGATAATGATGACGAAGAATCGGAGAAGTTGGTGCAGGCTATTGTTGCCCCAGGGTCGGACCTGGTAGGGCGCACCTTGAGCAAAGTGAACTTTCTGGAGCACTACGGCATGATCGTTGTGGGGCTCTGGCGCAAAAAATCGTGGCTGCGGGCGCAGCTTTCGCGGGTGAGGCTGCGCGCTGGCGATGTCCTGGTGCTGCTGGGCAACAACGAGGCGTTTCGCCGCGCGGCTGACAGTCGTTCCTTCTTGCTGCTTGTCCCCTTCCGCAGCGAATCGTTGATGCGCCACAAGGCGCCGTTGGCGGGCCTCATCATGCTGGTTAGCGTGCTGCTGACGGCGTTTAACATCTTATCGGTGGAGATTGCCCTGCTGGCGGGCGCGATAGCGATGGTTTTGTGCGGCTGCCTGACGGCGCAGCGGGCGTATCGGGCCATCGATACACGCATTTTTGTGTTTATTGCCGGGGCCATTCCGCTGGGACTGGCGATGGAAAAAACGGGCACGTCGGCGCTGCTGGCCGGTGGTTTGCAGCGGCTGGTGGGCGGCTGGCATCCCGGCTGGGCGCTGCTGCTGCTTTTTGTCGCTGCCGCGCTCATCACCCAGCTCATGTCCGATGCGGGCACGACGGCGCTGATTGGCCCGGTGGCCATCTCCCTGGCGCAGGCGATGGGCCAGCGGCCGGAGCCGTTTGTGGTAACCGTGGCCATGGCCGCCGTGGCCTCGTTCCTGACACCCATCGGCCATCACGGCAACCTGCTCATCTACGGCCCGGCCGACTATCAATTTTCTGACTTTCTGCGGGTCGGTTTGCCTTTGACAATATTAGTGGCGGGAGTAACGGCCGTTCTCGTTCAGTTCCTCTGGCCCGTCTAAAAAATCCCATATCCTTGAGGAGTTCGCATCCTCAGATGCGAACGGTGGGCATCTGAGGATGCCCACTCCTCTCGCAAACTATCTTGCTGAGCGTAGCGAAGCATCCCTTAATTACCCAATTACCCTTCCAGCAGCAAACTTTCCGGATCTTCGATCAGCTCTTTCACCCGCACCAGGAACTGCACCGCCTCACGGCCGTCCACAATGCGATGGTCATAGCTCAGTGCCACGTACATGATCGGCCGGATGGCCATCTCGCCGTTAATCACCACCGGGCGCTCCACAATGTTGTGCAGCCCTAAAATGCCCACCTGCGGCGGATTCAAAATCGGTGTGCTCAGCATCGAGCCAAAAACGCCGCCGTTGGTGATGGTAAACGTGCCGCCGCGCAAATCGTCCAGCGTCAGTGAGCCATCTTGCGATTTTTTAGCAAACTCCTTCACCTGCTGCTCGATTGTGGCAAAGCTCATCCGGTCCGCGTCGCGTAACACCGGCACCACCAGCCCTTCCTCCGCCCCCACGGCAATGCCGATGTCGTAGTAGCTTTTCAGCACCATCTCGTCGCCGTCAATCTCTGCATTGAGGCGGGGGAACGCTTTCAGCGCCCCAACGGTTGCCTTCACAAAGAAGGAAGTGAAGCCCACCTTCACGCCGTGCCGCTCCACAAAGGCGTCTTGACGCCGCTTACGCAGCTCCATAACGGCACTCATGTCGATTTCGTTGAAGGTGGTGAGCATAGCGGCCGTTTGCTGCGCTTCTACCAGCCGGGCGGCAATGGTGCGGCGGCGGCGCGACATCTTCACCCGCTCCTCACGTGGATCGCGCTCGCGGCTGGGGGCGGGCGGTGGGGCCGGTTTGCGAGGCTGGGTCTCAGCCGGTTTGGCTTCTTTGGCGACCGGCCTGGCCGAGTCCAGCAGTTTGGCCACATCATTTTTGGTCACCTTGCCGCCGGGGCCGCTGCCCTTGACCCGGCTTACATCCACGCCTTCTTCGCTGGCCATGCGCTGGGCTACGGGGGTGATTTTTTCGGCCGTTTCCCTGGCAGCTTTCTCTTTGGTTTCTGTTTGAGCTGGTGTTTCTTTGGGTTGGGCTTCTTCTTGGCCGTCGGCGGATGGCTTTTCGGCAGAGGGGGCTGCGCTGCCGTTGGGGTCGATCGTGCCCAGCACGTCGCCCACCTGCACATCTTCGCCAGACGCCACCAAAATTTTGCCCAGCACGCCGGACGATTCCGCACCGACTTCCACGTCGACCTTGTCGGTTTCCAGCTCGACCAGCACGTCGCCCAAATTCACAGTGTCGCCCTCTTTTTTCAGCCATTCACCCACGGTCGCTTCCACAACCGATTCGCCCATTTGTGGTACTTTAATTTCGATGGTCATTGATTCCTCGTTATTGAGAGTGGGAGGTTAAATGTTGCAGGTTGCAGGTTGCAGGTAGAAAATTGATTTGCCACTTGCCACTTGCTACTTGCCACCTCTCACTTCTTTTTCTCTTCAAATGCAAACGCAAATTCCGTAATTGCCTTTTGGTTGCGGCGGTGCCAGGCGCTGGAGCCTTCGGCTGGGCTGGAGCGGGCGGGACGGCCGATGTAGCGCAGGGGGTAACGGCCGTTGATCACCCCCTCCAATCGCCAGCGCATAAATTCCCAACCGCCCATGTTGGCCGGTTCCTCTTGGAGCCAGACCACTTCCTCCAGGTTCGGGTAGCGGCTCAGCACCGCTTCGATTTCTGCTTCGGGGAAGCTGTAGAGCTGCTCCACGCGGGCCAGTGCCACGTTAAACTGTTCTTGAGTGTCCTGCACCGCCGCCAGATCCACATACACCTTGCCGCTGCACAGCACCAGGCGGCGCACCCCGGCGACGTTGTTGTCAGTCGTTTTGGGGTCGTCGATGACCGGCTGCCAGCTGCCTTCGGCCAGCTCGGCCAGGGTGGAGGCAGCCAGCGGGTGGCGCAGCAGGCTCTTGGGCGTCATCACGATTAGCGGCAGCGGATCGGTAACCAGCAGGGCTGCCTGCCGTCGCAGCAGGTGGAAGTACTGCGCGGCCGTGGTGGGGTAGACGATGCGCATGTTGGTTTTGGCCGCCAGCTGCAAAAAGCGCTCCAACCGGCCGGACGAGTGGTCCGGCCCTTGCCCTTCGTAGCCGTGTGGCAGCAGCAGCACCAGCGAGGGCGTCTGCTCCCACTTGGCGTAGCCGCTGACCACGTATTCATCGATAATCGCCTGGGCCGTGTTGATGAAGTCACCGTACTGCGCTTCCCAAATCACCAGCCGCTCCGGTGCTTCGATGTTGTAGCCATACTCAAAACCAATCGCCGCATTTTCTGAAAGCGGGCTGTTGCGGATTTCGAAGGCGGCTTTGGCCTGGGGGATGTGCTGGAGGGGGATGTAGACACGGCCGTTTTCCCCATCGCGTAATAAAGCATGACGGTGGCTAAAGGTGCCGCGCTCCACGTCCTCACCCGTCAGGCGAATGGCCGTGCCGTCGGCCAAAATGGAGGCCAGGGCCAGGTCTTCGGCTGTGGCCCACTCGACATTACGCTCAGCATCGTCGTCCAGGGCTTCGCGGCGCTTTTTCATGGCGCGGGCCAGCTTGCTGTTGACGTTGAAACCAGACGGGGTTTCCAGCAGGGCGTGGTTGAGTTCGCGCAGGGTAGGGGCGGGAACGGCCGTAGCCGCCGCTTTAGCCGCACCCTTCGGTGGCAGTTCAGCCTGCGGCTCCAGCAGGTCAGCAATTTCCTCGATTTTGAGCGATTCATACGTCTCCTGCAGAATGCCCATCGTGGCCTCAACCAATTTTTCCGGCTCCGCTTCGTCCAATTCACCCCGCTCGACCAGCGTGTTGGCCCATTTTTGCCGCACCGTGGGCAGGGCATCCACCGCCCGGTACATGCGTGGTTGGGTGAAGCGTGGTTCGTCCCCTTCGTTGTGGCCGTAGCGCCGGTAGCCAATCAGGTCGATCAGAAAATCTTCCTGGAATTTCTGCCGGTAGGCGATGGCCAATCGGGCCACCTCGATGCACGCTTCCGGGTCATCGGCATTCACGTGCACGATGGGAATTTTGAAACCCTTGGCCAGGTCGCTGGCATAGCGCGTGCTGCGGGTGTTCCAGAAGTTGGTCGTAAAGCCCACCTGGTTGTTGGCGATGATGTGAATGGCACCGCCGACGCGGTAGCCGCGCAGCCGGTGCATGTTCAACGTCTCGGCCACGATGCCCTGGCCAGAAAAGGCGGCATCACCGTGGATGAGGATGGGCAGCGTGATGGAGTGGTTAAACTGCGGCTTGCCCGGCTGGTTAACCATCGTGCCGCCTGCCCGGGCCATGCCCACCACCACCGGGTTCACGTGTTCCAGGTGGCTGGGGTTGGGCGCCATTTTGATGACCAGATCAATGACGTCATCCCCTTCAAAATCGACGGCGCGGTGGGCCCCGGCGTGGTACTTCACGTCACCGGTCCAGCCGCGATAGTTGCGTCCTTCGTAGCGGTTTTGCTGGGCGGGGTCTTTGAACTGGGTGAGGATTTCTTCGTACGGCCGTTTCAAAACATGCGCCAGCACGTTCAGCCGCCCCCGGTGGGCCATGCCGATGAGTACGTTGTACACCGCACCTTCGGCCGCCCCGCCAATGATCTCGTCCAGCATCGGCACCATCATGTCCAGCCCTTCAATGGAAAAGCGGGTCTTGCCGGGGAAGATGCGGTGCAGGAACAGCTCAAACGCCTCCACCTCGGTGAGGCGGCTGAGCAAGGCATGGTTGTCGATGGGAGTGGTCGGCGGGCGGAAGCGGCGTGTTTCCACCATCTCTTGCAGCCACTGCCGCTCTTCCGGCACCCGCACGTGCGCGTAATCAAAGCCGATGCTGGCGGAGTAGATTTGTCGCAGGCCGTCGATCGCTTCTTTGGCGTTGGCGGCGTTGGCGGCGGGCGGGCCGCCAATCAGACTGGCGGGCAGCGCGGCCAGATCCGCCTCGGTGATGCCGTGGGTGTCCAGGTCCAGGTCCGGATCGCCGGGCGGGTTAAACAGCCCCAGCGGATCGATCTGGCTGGCCATGTGGCCAAACTTGCGGATGCTCTGCGCCAGGTTAACGGCGCCCATAATTTTTTCGGGTTGGACGGCGTGGGTGGGGGGAACGGCCGTCTCTCTCACCCCAAACCCGTTGCGCCCAATTTCGGCCGGTGGCTGCCACGTTTCAAACTGTTCACGCGTGGCGGCATCCACCGAGCCGGGGTCTCGTTGGTATTTTTCGTATAGTTCCAAGATGTAGCCAGCGTTTGGCCCGTGGAACTCTTGCCAAATGTTCATAAAACAGCTTCTTTTCCCATTTTGCGCCTGGCTGGGCTGCCAGACAACGTGAAAAAACATCCAGATTCATTCAAAAAGTATTTATTCCAGATGCTTATCGGTTGTTGACTCGGTTCTGCGATTGTACCATGAACTCTTTTAGGTGCAGATAGAGCCAGGTACATTTATGGGTTAAGTACATTGGTTACAAGTTAAGGGTTTGAGGCAATTGTCAAGGGCCATGATTCAAACACAGATGCCTCGTTTTTTCGCTTTCGTTTCACAACACCCAAGTCGATACAGCGGTCTGCCAAATACTCTGGCAGAGAGCGGTCATCGCCTCGCTCAATGGCTTTGATGTAATAGTAAATTGAGCGGAATACCATCTCAACTGAGATACGCTCAAACGGCAACTTTAACAATCCGGCGACCTCGTCACAGAGGTCAATTAACACGGTATAGACAATCCAGGTAGACCAGAGTTGCAGTTCAACCGCGTTCTGAGAACCACACCAGAAGTAGGCCAAACCAAGCAACCGCTTGATGCTGGCATAGGCGCGTTCAATCGTCCAGCGACGATAGTAGAGGGCGACCAGGTAACGAGCCGGTAGCTGCTCCGGGTCGAGTTCGTTGGTCAGGAAGCGCCGCCAGGTATTGCCATACAACACTTCAACCAGACGTACCTGCTGGCGCTCATCCCCCGTGCCTATCCAGACAATGGTGTCGCGCAAGACGGGGGTTTTGACCAAAACTTGGGCTACTTCATATTTCAAATTGCGTTTGGCTCGCGTAATAAAGGTGACGCCCTTCTCAGTCAACTGGCCAAAGCGGGTGAAGTTGGTATAGCCCAAGTCAAACAGGAGCAAGCTGCCGGTCTGGATGTGCGCGAGAATCGCTTCCCAAACGCTCTGGTCGTGGCTAGACGCCTTTGTGTCAAACCAGATTTTATCTGGGAGTTGTGAACCCAGGTGGAGTAAAGCGGTCATTTTGCCCGCCAGGGGATGGCTTGCCCGGTCACGTAGTAGTCCCACTTTACGGATGAGCGCATCGAGGGTGGACCCATCGGCAATCAAGCAAGCACTGAACCGTGCTTGGGCCCAAGCAATTTCTGGTGGTAACGGTCGTTTGCGCTCTTGCCAACGCTGCTGCATCAAGGGCAACAAGAGGTTGAGAACGTTGAGAAACAAGATAGCTGGCAGGGTGTTGAATCGGTCCGAAAGCGCTTGTTGCGACACCTTTTGGGGCGCTTCCCAGAGCACCGCTTCGTCACGAATCAGCCGAGCCAGTTCATTCACAGCCGCGATTTGTCGCCAAACGGCGCTCAGCAACAAGGCCATCATGACTGGCAGAGTGAGGGTGCGTTCGCGCAAACCCATCTGCCGGAACAGCTCACATTGTGACAAGGTGAGCGGTCGGACCAGGCTGTAAAACAGAGCTTCTACTTCATCGGTTAAATTGTCAACGAGCGGTCTTTTTTGTCTATCAACTTGAATAGCCCGTGTATGCCGGACGGTACTTTTAGATTTATTGTCTGCTTTTTTCATGCGTGAATTGTAGCCCATTGCTGGCTTGACAACTCACAAAATAGCTTAACTTGTAACTGATGGGTTAAGTACAGCAATTCGAAATATGGCGATTATGAAGGGTTGATGAATTCAAAGTAGCTTCAAAATGCATTTTCCTCCAGACAAAGGCCGCAAACTCTACTGATTTAGGGGTTGCACACCAAAATTGGTTCAAATTTCGAATTGCTGGGGTTAAGTATAGGGTGCTTGGTGGCCTGAATCTAACAAATCTAACAAAATGCTTACACGCGGGTAAGGTGTAAGTAAGAACCCACTTGTACAATGACTCTATTTGCTATACTGGAACTGAAAGATCTCTGGAAACTCTTCGTAGACAAAATAGATGCCTTCGCGGGAGTGGCACATGGCAGCTTGTTTTGGTGACGGTAAAGTGTTTTCAGGAAAATGGTACAAGGAGACCCCTATGTTTAACCGAGTTTTTGGACGCCGTGAAGAGGAAGAGCAGGTAAAAAGCATGAACCGGCTGCCACCGGGACAGTCGCTGACGCAAAAATTCCCAGTGCTGCATTACGGCCCCACGCCGAACACCGACCTGGCAAAGTGGGATTTTCGCGTGTTTGGCCTGGTGGAAGAGGAAAAAGTGTGGAATTGGGAAGAATTTAACAAGCTGCCCCGCACCAAGTTAACGCTGGATATTCACTGCGTCACCCGCTGGTCCAAGTTTGACACCGATTGGGAAGGCGTTTCGCTGAAAACATTGGTGGATGAGGGCTTCATCAAGCCGAAGCCGGAAGCCAGGTACGTGATCCAGCACTGTGAGGTAGGCTACACCACCAACACGCCTATCGAGCTGGTGCTGCAAGACAACTTCTTGCTGGCCACCCATTTCGATGGCAAGCCGCTGACCCTGGAGCATGGCTGGCCCCTGCGCGGCGTCATTGGTGCGTTTCCGGACCGCAGCGAGGAGAAATCGGCGTACCTGTGGAAGGGCGGCAAATGGCTGCGCGCCCTGGAGTTCCGCGCGGATGATCAGCTGGGCTTCTGGGAGCGAGCTGGCTACCACAATGAGGCCGACCCGTGGCAGGAGCAGCGCTTCGCTGGCGGGCGCTGGTTTTAGTTTTCCGTAATCTGTTATCGGTAATCGGTAATCGGTAAGAAACCGATTACCGTTCACCGATTACCGATTACCATTCCCCGTTCACGCTGCGGAAGCAGCACTCCCCATCTTTTCCTGCAAAAACTGCTTGGCGATGTCCACGGGGACGGCCAGGCCGACCTTAGGGCCGGAGATCATGGTGTTGATGCCCACGAGACGGCCGTTGCCATCCACCAGCGGCCCGCCCGAATGCCCCGGACGCAGCTGAATCCCCAGCTGCACCAGCTCCCCCCGATACCCGTTTTGCTCCAACGGCTGGCCCACGGCAATGACCATGCCCGCAGACGCCGCGCCAATCACGCCCCATGGATGCCCGACGGCAACCACCCAATCACCCGTTCTGAGCTGGCTGGAGTGGCCCAGCTCAATTGTCGGCAGCTGGTAGGCGGCAATGTAGAGCGCCGCCAGGTCAAGCGATTCGTCATAGGCCAGCAGCTGCGAGGGGAACGATCGGCCGTCGGCCAAAATGACTTCTGGCGTGCGCCGCTGCACCACGTGGGCGTTGGTCAAAATCAGCCCATCGCTGTGCCAGATGGTCCCCGCACCAAAGCCGGAACGGCCGTTGCCAATCTGCACCACGCTCTGCTGCACCGTCTGGATGAGCGTGGTCATTGTCTGGTTGATGTTGTGGAGAAGGTTCATGTCTGGGAAGAAGTTAGCCGCGAATTAACGCGAATTTTCACGAATTGGATTTAAGTTCGCGGTAATTCGCGTTAATTCGCGGCAGAGAATTAAGATCGGGCCGCCACGGTGATTTCGGTGTTGTGTACCTGGCCGCCGCGCACAAATTTGGCGGATACGGCCGTTCCCACCACATCCCCCGCCAGCTGCGCCAGTAAATCGTCATGGGACTGCACCGGGCTGTCGGCAAAAGTGACCAATGTGTCGCCCAGTGTCAGGCCTGCTTTGGCCGCCGGGCTGTCCTTTTCCACCGAAACAACCAGCAGCCCGCGCTTCTGGTTCAGCTCCGCTTTTAGATCATCGGGCAGGTGAACCCGCTGGGTGCTAACGCCCAGGTAGCCGCGCTGCACACGGCCATGTGTCTGTAAAGCATCCGCCACGCGGGCCAGGGTAGCCACGGGAACTGCCAGGCTGACACCGCGCCCCAACGCTGAGGTGTTGAGTCCGATGAGCTGCCCGGCGGCATCAACCAGCGGACCGCCGGAAAAGCCAGGGTACATCACCACATCGGTTTGCAGGTAGCGGTCGATGTCGCCGCCCAGGCGGGTGCGCCAGCCCTCGCCCAGCGCCGAGACGATACCCAGGGTGGCCTGCACGGTGCGACCTGGCCGTCCCAGCGCCAGGACCAGGTTGCCCACGCCCAGTTCTTGTTTGTTGCCTTCGGTGAGTGGTGCCAGGCCGCTGGCCGCCACTTTAAGCACCGCCAGGTCGGTGGATGGATCGCGCCCGATGAGGCTGGCGTCCACGCTGCTGCCGTCGGGCAGGCCCACCTTCAGGCTGTCGTCGCGGGTCACAACGTGGTTGGCGGTGAGAATCAGGCCGTCGCTGCCCCACACGATGCCCGTGGCGCCAAAGCGGCGCCGCCCCTCAATATGCACAATGCCAGAATCTGCCTGGGAAACGGCCGCTGCCAATGCCGCCGAAAGTTCAGTCAATACGTTGCTCATGGTTGCTCCTTAAAGTAGCCGCGGTTTCTTACCGCGCTGTTTTTCCGCGGAAAGCATCCGCGCCTACGGTAATTGATGATTGTTAGTTTAGGGGAAACTGGCCGGTGCGAAATCCGCCATTGCGGGAGTGGCCACCTGGAAGAATGGGTAGGTGATCTGACCCCCACCCTGGCCCTCCCCCTAAAATGGGGAGGGGATTTGGCGTCTACTTCCTCGCAGGGAGAGAGTAAGGATTATGTAGTTACAAAAGCAGCAGCCCCAACCGCGTCGCCTGCACCACTGCCTCGGTGCGGCTTTGGGCGTTGAGCTTGCCCAGGATGGCATTGACGTGAAACTTCACCGTGTGGTCGCTGATTTCCAGCTGGTGGGCAATGGCTTTGTTGGTCAGCCCTTCGGCCAGCAGGGAAAGGACCTGCTGTTCGCGCGGGGTGAGTTCGGCCAACTCGGGGATAGTTTCTGGGGCGATGGGGGCAGCGGGCAGAACGGCCGTTACAAATTCCGGGTCTAAAACGGCCATCCCGTGCAGCGCGGTTTGCAGCGCGGCGATCATGGCCGCGGCTGGGGCATCACGGCGCAGCATGGCCTGGATGCCAAGTGACCAGAGGTGAGGAACGGCCATTTCATCCGCCAGCAGGGCCACAACCGGTAACGGGAAAGGCTCCTCATCGGGCAGGGTGGCGGGCGCTGCCCAGCCCACGTCCCACACCACGCCGTCCAGCCGCAGGTCGGCCCATTCGTCGGCCTGCAGGTCGGCCAGCCAATCGGCGAGGCTCAGCTGGGCTACGATGTCGGTGGTGGGTTCGGCGGCCAGCAGCGTGGCCAGCCCAGCCCGCGCCAGCGGATCGTTGGCCACAATGGCGATGGACAGCATGGGGGTAAATTCGCTCATGGCGGCCAAGCGTACCACATTTCTCTTTGAGGGTGATTAGATTTTTGGGGTCTTTCGGATTTTCCTGTACCATTCGCCTCTTTTGGGAAATAACACCACGCCAAGAGGAACCTGATGACCACAGCCACCATCTCTCATGGTACACGCCAGCGCCTGACCGCTGCCCTGTTTTTCTCGCAAAGCCTGTTTTCGGCGGCAATGATTGCTGGCTTTACCCTGACACCTATCCTGGCCGCTGAACTGGGCGGCAGCGACAGTGCTGCCGGTGTGCCCAACACGCTGACGCTGCTGGGCCGCGCTGCGGCCGCTTACCCCATTGGTTGGCTGTTCGACAAAGTCGGCCGCCGGCTGGGGCTGACGATGGGGTTTGCCCTGGCTTTGGCCGGGGCCGGGTTAACGGTTTGGGCGGTGGTAAACGGCTCGTTTTTGGGCTTGTGTGCCGGGGCGGCGTTGATGGGCATGGGGCGCGGCGGTACGGAACAGGCACGGTACGTCGCCGCTGAAGTGCAGCTGCCGGAACGGCGGGCCAAGGTGATTGGCCTGATTGTTTTTGCGGGAACGATTGGCGCGGTGGGTGGCCCGGCCCTGGTGGGGCCATCGGCGCGGCTGGCAGCGCAATGGGGTCTTCTGGGTGATGCCGGGCCATACCTGGCAACGGTGGTGCTGTACGGCATGGGGCTGCTGATCATCTTCCTCTTTTTGCGCCCTGATCCGCGGCAGATCAGCCAGGTGGTTGCGGTTGAGAAACCGGTGGGGACGGTGGAAGGGGCAGCACGGCCGTTTTCCCAAATCTTCAGCCAGCCGACGGTGCTTTTAGCGGTGGCGGCTATGGCCATCGGCCAGCTGGTGATGGCCCTCATCATGGTGATTACGCCGCTGCACATGGACCACAACAATCACGGTACGGAATCGGTTTCGCTGGTGATCATGGCGCACACGTTGGGCATGTTTGGATTGTCGGGCGTGACGGGGGGATTGATCGACCGGTACGGCCGTATCCCGCTTATTGTGGCCGGGTCAGTGCTGCTCATCATTTCCGGCATCCAGGCGCCGCTGTCGGTTTCACTGTGGAACCTGGTGGTGTCCCTCTTTTTGCTCGGCTTGGGTTGGAACTTCTGCTTTATTGCCGGTTCGTCACTCATGTCCGACGCGCTGGCGCCCAGCGAACGGGCTCGCGCTCAGGGCGCTTCCGAGGTGCTGGTGTCGTTGGCAACCGGGGTGGGCAGTTTGGGCACGGGGGCTGTGTTTCATCAAGGGGGCATGACGGCTGTGGCCGCCGTGGGCATTGCCCTCTCTTTGCTGCTGGTGGCGCTGCTGGTCTGGTTCAAACGGTCCGAGTCGCGCAGTGCACCCCCGCCAGCACCAGCCTAAATGTGAGCTTAAGGGACGGGGGTGTTGAAACGTGAAATGTGAAACGTGACCAGAGGCACTTCACGTTTTACGTTTCACGCATCATCAAATGGTTTCAGGCTCAATTTTTGGTGAGTGTTAACGTATAGCCAGATGCGGCAGCGTCAAAATCGAGCACGCCGATGAGATGCAGGCCCCGTTGGGTGAGCGTGACGTTTTCGATTTCCGCGTCCTGGAAAACAGCGCCAATGGCGGTGAACTGCGGCGGGCCAAACAGCCCCAGCACAAGATCACCTTCGCTGCCGGTAGCGGCCGTAGAGATGTTTACCGTGTCGCCGCTGTGGCCCAAAAAGCACCAGTAGTCGATACCCAGCACGGCCACTCTATTTGTGACGGTCTGACCGTACTCGATGCGGCCTTTGATGGTGTCGGGGAAGCCACCTTCTTCGTTGAAAATGAGGCAGTAGTCGCCCTCGGTGGCGTTGAGGTTGTAGATTCGGATTTGATAGCCCAGCGCCACGTTGAGCGGGACACCGGCAATCGTTTCCAGGCCGCCGTTGCCGGTGTTGTTGGCCTGCTGCACCACGTCTTTGTTAGGGCCGACAATTTCCAGCACCAGGTTCATAGTGGCTTCGGCAATGGCCGTTACCGTAATCACCCCGTCATAGTCAAACAAGATTGGCCACAGATGGGCTTCTTCTTGCCCGAGCAGTTCCAGCACTGGCGTTTCTCCGGCTAGTTCGTCAAACTCGATCACATCAAAATCGTTGGGATTGCGGGTGGCGGTGGTAAACACCTGCGGCGTGACGGTGGGTGTGCCCGCCGCGGCGCCGCCGCTGCCCGTGGCGGTCGGCGTGCCGCTGCCTGCGGTGGGTGACGGGCCAGGACTGCCGCCCGGTGATGGCGTTCCCAAAGCATCCGTAGTGGGTGATGGGGAGCCAACGGCCGTTCCATTGCTCACCGTTGGCGTGAGTACGGCCGTGGTCGGTGTACCACCAGGCGTGCCGCCACCGGGGGGCGCGGGAATGGTGGTGCTGGCGCTGGTAGGCGTCAGGGTCGGTTCACCCTCGGTGAATTCGAGTGTGGGGGTGGGCAGCTGGCTGTCGTCGCCGGGGGTGGCAACGGCCGTGCCGCCATCCCCAGCGGCAATTTGCGTGCCGGACCCGGTCGGCGTCAGCGTTACCCGGGCAATGGGGCTGGGTGATACAATGTCGCTGGCTTTGAGGTACCAGACTTGCCTGGTGGTGGCACTTTTACCGCAGCCCACCGGCCCTTCGAACATCTGCCACACTCCGGCAACCGTCATGGTGAGGCTGGTGGGCAGCAGCGAACGCACCTGAGCGTCAAAACCGCCGACAGCTATCAGGCTGCCATCTTCTCCCTCCAGCTGCCATGTCGCTGGCGACGGATGGGGGTCCGTGCTGCACACCAGCAGGGGCAGGCGGCGGTATTGGCCAGTGAGCGTCACAAAACTGCTGGCGTACGCTTCCGGGTCTGCTGCCAGGTCGGCAATGGTGATATTTGGCGGCGTGGCGGAGCTTGCCGCTGCGGCGGTGCCATCGGCTTCGGCAAAGGGGGTGGGCGTGGGGCGCTGGCTCCCGCTGCAAGCCATGAGAAGGGTTACCAGTACAAGCCCGAAGATGAGATTCCGTTGTTTCATCATACGTTCCAATTTTCTGACGGTTTGTGCCTCAAGGTTTGCAGGCAGCCTGCCGTATGATACCAAAATTAGCGGAGAAAGTGGTGATTGGTTCATAATTGTTTGGAATGACGAGTGGAGACGGCCGTTTGTCTCCACCGCAAAAAAGGACACCAATGCAAATCAACGATCCCATTTACGGCGCAATCGAGATTCAGGAACCGGTCCTGCTGGACCTCCTCCACTCTGGGGCCATGCAGCGGCTGCACGGCGTGCTGCAGCACGGCATCACCGGGCTGATTGGCCTGACGCAGCCGATCACCCGCTTTGAGCATTCCGTGGGTGCCATGCTGCTGGTGCGCCAGCTGGGTGGTTCGCTGCGCGAGCAAATTGCCGCCCTGCTGCACGACATCAGCCACACGGCCTTCAGCCACGTGATTGATTACGTGCTGGACGACCACGACGGGCAGAGCTACCACGACGAGATGAAAGAGACGTTCGTGGCGACCACCGACTTGCCCGGCATTCTGGCCCGGCACGCTTACGACTGGACTGACTTTATGGACGAGAGCACATTTCCGCTGTTGGAGCAGCCGTCGCCCCGGCTGTGTGCTGACCGGATCGACTATTTTTTGCGCGATTGTGTGGGGCTGGGGCTGGCTGCTCAGGAGGATGTGGATCGGGCGGTGGCGGATTTGGTGGTGGGAGACGGCCGTATCGCCCTCAAAACTGTAGACGTGGCCCGCTGGTTTGGCAACACCTTCATGCAAGCCGACGATGCCAGCTGGGCCAACTTTCGCGAGGTGGGGCTGTATGAGCTAACAGCCCGGGCCATCCGGCGCGGGCTGGTCCTGGGCGTCATCGTGCAGGACGATTTCTGGCTGACGGACGAGGCGCTGTGGCACAAGCTGCAAACGGCAGCGGACACTACCGCCGATGCCGAACTTCGCTCCCTGTTGGCCCTCGTCTCACTAGATACGCAGTTTGTCTGGGACGAAGCCAACCCGACGTTTTGCGTCAGCACCAAGCTGCGGGCTGTGGACCCGGACGTATGGCAAGATGGCGTTTTACGGCCGCTTTCCGTGCTTGATCCCGTCTTTGCCGCCCGGCGCGAAGCGTACCTGAGCGGCAAGCAGGGCGCCTGGCCCATGCGGGTTATCCAATAAATAAGTGAAGCGTGAAACGTGAAACGTGGCAAATTTTTCGTCACGTTTCACGCTTCACGTTTCACGCTAAAAGGTGAACGATGCGACTCAATCCCGAAGAATTAACCAACCGCGATCGCTACAAATTGATAATTGGCGCGATTGTGCCCCGGCCCATTGCCTGGGTGAGCACGATCGATGCCGAAGGACGGCCGAATTTAGCCCCATTTTCGTTTTTTACGGCCGTTTGCTCCGATCCCATGACGCTGCTGTTTTCCCCCGGCTGGAGCGAACTGCGCGGGCGGATGAAAGACACGCTGCACAATATTCGTGCCGTGCCGGAATTTGTCATCAACATTACCAACGAAGCCACGGCCGAAGCGATGAACCTCACCGCCACCGAATTTGACGCGGGGGTGGATGAGTTTGCCTGGGCGGGCGTCACGGCCGTGCCCAGCGAAACGATCCGCGTGCCGCGCGTGGCCGAAGCGCCCATCGCTTTTGAGTGCAAATTGCAGCAAATTGTGGTGGTGCACGAAGGGCCAGGCGGTGGGGCGGTGGTGTTTGGCGAGGTGCAGTCGATTTTTGTGCGGGATGAGGTGGTGGAAAACGGCCGTATCGACCCCATCAAATTGCAGCCAATCGGCCGTATGGCGGGGTCGGGTTACGCCCACATCAACAGCTTCTTCGAGATGCACCGCGTGCCGCCGCCGGTGGAGTAGGGCCACAGAGTACACAGAGGGAAAAGAGAAAATCCCTCTTAAATCGCTGGATTTCTCTGTGGCAAATATTTAAGCAAAACCGGTAAGTTCTTCGCTGAGCTGCCAGAGGCGTTGGGCAACGGCCGTATCGTATGAAATTTTTGAGGACTGAACTGGTTTTTTCTTGACAAAGTATTGGCCGCTGACGTCTGCCACTTCGGGCGAACTGGCCAGGTAAATTTGAGTTTGGGCGCCTTGTTCGGGGGTGAGGAGGAACGGCCGTAGCAGCTTAAAAATCGTACTCATTACTCCTTCCCCCATGGCAAATTCGGTCGCCACGCCGCCCGGATGCAGCGCATTGGCCGTGACGCCGCTGCCTGCCAGCCGCCGTGCCAGTTCATAGGTAAACAAAATGTTGGCCAGCTTCGACTGGCCGTATGCTTCAAAGCTGCGGTATCTTTTGGCCAGCATGATGTCGTCAAAGTTGATCTTGCTCCCCGTGTGTGCGCCCGAAGAGACGTTGACAATACGTGCCGGGGCCGACGACTTGAGCAAATCCAGCAGCAAGTGGGTGAGCAAAAAATACCCCAGATGGTTGAGGGAAAAGGTCATTTCGTAGCCATCTATCGATACCTGCCGGTCCTGGAAAACGGCCCCGGCGTTGTTGACCAGCACGTCCAGCCGGTCGTAGCTGGCCTGAACGGTGGCGGCCAGCTGTCGTACCGAAGCCTTGCTGGAGAGATCGGCCAGCAGCAGATGCACTTTATCGCTGCCACTCGCCTGGCGCACCTCAGCCAGGGCCGCTTCGCCGCGCGCCTGGCTGCGCGCCACCATGATCACGGTCGCCCCCATCTTGGCCAGCACCAGCGCCGTCGCTTTGCCCAGACCGGCGTTGGCCCCGGTAACGAGGCATACTTTTTCTTTCATTATTTTGTCAGAAATATTCTTTGACTGCGACATTCTTGCTCCAATTTTGTAAGCGTTGATTCACTGAACACTAATAAAATTGATTGTAGGATGAAAAGCTTTTTCCTCCCACCTACGCATTAAATTTGGCGTAGTGGAACATTGAAAAAAACAGTTTTTTTGTGATTTTCGCCTTTACCCTGCCACATCTTTATGTTAAACTGGTGATGGCGTTTTTCTATGTAGATAATCATCGGTGAGCAGTGACATGAACGGCCGTACATCTCAAGATCTCCTCAATGTGCTGGATAAACATTTCAACAATGCCGATTTGCGCGAACTGGCGCGGGATATAGGTACGAATTACGAAAATCTCGCTGGCGACACCAAGCGGGGCCGTATTTTGTCGCTTATTGAATTTGTGGAACACCGTGAGAAGGGTGATGAACTTTGGAAGATGGTGATGGAAAAACGGCCGTTTCTGCAAAAGGAGGGAGAACCGGTACAGATGAAGAAATTTTCCATAGACACCATCAAGTGGATTGCCCTTGTTTTGGGCGTTATTGCTGCGGTAATCACTATCATTCAGCTATGGCAAAGTATCGGTGGTGAGAAAGATCCTGAGCAAGGACGGATTTTGCTGCAAGTTCAGGTGAACAACAGCGAAAATCAGCAAGCGGTCGCTAACGCTACTGTTTTTCTGGACGTTGCCAACCAGCTCTTCCCCCAGCAGCGCACGGATGGGAACGGCCGTGCTGTTTTTGAGCTTTCTACAGCTTTGGTAGGTGATCTCGCTAGCATTACCGTTCAAGTTAATGAGCAAGTGCAAAAACAAACTATCACAGTTGATCTTGACATGCGTCCGGTAGAGTTTCAGATGCGGCCGTAGGCATGATTTCCAAGAAAATAAGGCCTTGTCTTTTTCAAGTTTTAGCTTTCTAGCAGAAACTGTGTTTGGTTTCTCACAATATTTTTTCAAGATTTATTTCTTGCAAAAGGATTAAAAATGAGTTTTTCTTCCCAGGGCTTATGCAAAAAACGGTTGCTGCTAAGATGGTTGCTACTAATTTTCGGCATAGTAGTTTCGGCGTGTAATCCTCCTTCCAATAGTTCCCCAGAGGTCGTAGCCGATGAGAAGCCAGTACAGGTATTGGTTTGGGATTTTGAAAGACAGGTTCCCCTTCCACGAGCTGAAGTAACGTTAAATATTCCGAATCAAATATTTCCAGTGGAAATTACTGATAACAGTGGCCGTGCAGTTTTTCATGTGCGAGAAGGCTTACTGTCAGAGACGGCAACTTTTGTAGTCCAAAAAAATGGTTATCAGTCAGAATCGCAAGTAGTAACGTTGGCCAACGCGAGAATATTGACTGTTTATTTAGTACCAGAAGGGGTTAATCCTGTCCTTACTAACACTCCTACGGCTACCATGACTGCAATTTCAACCGTGACAGCAAACTCCTTTCAAGCGGTAACAGAGGTTCCTACGTTGACTATTACTGCTATTCCAAGTAATACGCCTGTTCCTACCTTCACTACAACTCCAACTCAGATCCCAACTCAAATCCCAACTCAAACCCCGTCAAATACACCTGTATCCTTAGAGGTGGACTTAATAGCCACCGCGCTGTTGAGTTCTTCTATTTTTGAAGAACCAGATAGCAGTTCAGACGAAAGAACTTTTGTCGATTCTGGCGAGCGCGTTGTTGTGTTGCAGCAACAAGGCTCATGGATTTACGTCCGTGATAGTGAGGGAATTGAAGGTTGGGCTGCAGCCAACCGGTTTGATATTACTTTGGGCACACCGACTCCGGTTCCCGTGATAACGGCCTCTGTTGAAGAATCCTCCTCAATATTCACAGCACCCAACGAAGAATCAGATGAGATTACTTTTGTCAATCCTGGCGTAGAGGTGAGAGTTTTAGGCCGCTCAGAGAACAATACCTGGCTATTCATTCGTACAGAAGAGAATGTGGAAGGTTGGGTAGCTGCAAATCGATTGATTCTGCAAATAGAAATTGACTCACTTCCAGAAGTTGATGTTACGGTGACAACTACTACATCAACTTCTGGCGGTTCGGCCTCTGGTGGATTGACTTTAGATTTCTGGAATTTGCCAGGTGAGGCAAGGTGCTTAGGAAGTGGCTGGACTTTGGTGCTGTTTTTGGAAGCTCATGGAGGTGACGCCCCTTACACTTACTACATTAATAATGAACTGGTCGCGGGATCAGTTACGAGCCATGTCACCACACAATTTTCAGGTGTAGATTCAACAGCTCGAATTTATAAGGCACAAGTTATTTCAAGTTCTGGCCAGATTGTGACAAAAGAAATTCTGGTTACTCCACCAAATTGCAAGTAATGTAGCATGTGCAACGGGTAGATTATTCAAGCTAAGGTGAACTATCTTACCAAATGACTACTCAATGCCTATCGAAAACATGCTTTCCAAGTCGTGTTGGGAGAAGACGCGGAAGGCGATGAGCGTTTCGGAGTTGGTGATGCCGGGTACGGTGAGCATTTTTTCTGTCACCAACTCGGCCATCGTTTCATTATCCGGCACGCGAATGATGGCTACCAGGTCAAAACGGCCGCCAACACTAAACACCTCGCTAATCCCCTTCATCTCGGCCAAACGGCCGCCAACTTCGTTGATTTTTCCCGGCTCCACGTTAAGCAGTACGACTGTGCTAACCATGATTGACTCCTTTTGTGGGAAATAAACAGCACAACCATATCTGCAAGACGGCCGTTCGGCAATAATCTCGCTTGTTTCAGTGGCTGGTCAAACGGCCGTTTCCCCCACCACCATTTCCGCTATAATAGCCCCACGTTACAAACCCGAGTAAACCACGAGGTAGAACCATGAATAAACTATTTGACCACTTCGGTGCGCGCGCCAAGCTACCTGGCACCGACGTCACTTACTATCAGCTAGACAAACTTTCCCAATTTGGCAACATCGGCCGTTTGCCCTTCTCCATTAAAGTGCTGCTAGAAGCCCTGCTGCGCACCTGCGACGGCTACGAAGTGAACCCTGAAGACGTGGAAAACCTGGCAAAATGGAATGCCAAAAATCCCCAGAAAGATGAACTTCCTTTCAAGCCTGGGCGCGTTATTTTGCAGGACTTTACCGGCGTGCCCGCCGTGGTGGATCTGGCGGCGATGCGCTCGGCCATGGCCCGGCTGGGTGGCGATCCCAAGAAGATCAATCCCATCGTGCCTGTAGACCTGGTCATCGACCATTCGGTGCAGGTGGACCAGTTCGGTTCGGCTGCCGCCCTCTTCTTTAACGCCGAGCGTGAGTTTGTGCGCAACCGGGAACGCTACGAGTTCCTCAAGTGGGGTAAAGAGGCGTTTAAGAATTTCAGCGTCGTGCCGCCTGCGACCGGCATCGTGCACCAGGTGAATTTGGAGTTCCTGGGCAAGGTGGTCATGACCAAGTCCGAAGGCGATGATGTTGTGGCTTTCCCCGACAGCCTGGTGGGCACCGATTCTCACACAACGATGATTAACGGCCTGGGCGTGCTGGCCTGGGGTGTGGGCGGCATTGAGGCCGAAGCAGTCATGCTCGGCCAGCCGATTTATATGCTGACCCCCGAAGTGATTGGCGTGCGCCTCACCGGCGCGATGCAGGAAGGCACCACGGCCACCGACCTTGTTTTGGTAGTGACGGAACTGCTGCGCCAGAAGGGTGTGGTGGGCAAGTTTGTCGAGTTTTTTGGCCCTGGCCTCAGCAGCATGACGCTGGCAGACCGGGCCACCATTGCCAATATGTGCCCCGAATATGGTGCTACCGTCGGGTACTTCCCGGTGGATGACGAGACGTTGAACTACATGCGCAGCACCGGCCGTTCCGCGGAACTGGTCGATCTGGTGGAAAAATACACCAAGGCGCAGGGCCTCTTCCGTACCAACGATATGCCCGACCCCGATTTTACCGACGTGGTCGAGCTGGATTTGAGCACGGTGCTGCCCAGCCTGGCCGGACCAAAACGGCCGCAAGACCGCATCCTCCTCTCCGACATGAAAACCAAATACCGCGAGTCGCTGTTGGCCCCGGTGGGTCCCCAGGGATTAGGTTTGAAGGAGGAGGATCTGACCAGAACAGCGACCGTTTCCAACGGCCGTGACGTCGAAATTGGCCACGGTGCGGTGGTCATTGCCGCTATCACCAGCTGCACCAACACCTCAAATCCCAGTGTGATGCTCGGTGCGGGCCTGGTAGCCAAAAAGGCCGTTGAAGCTGGCCTGAAGGTGGCGCCGTACGTCAAAACCAGCCTGGCCCCTGGCTCCCGCGTAGTGGAAGATTACCTCAAGAAATCGGGCCTGATGCCGTACCTGGAGCAGTTGGGTTTCCACATTGTGGGTTTTGGCTGTACTACCTGCATCGGCAACTCTGGCCCGCTGCCGGAACCGGTGAGCAACGCCATTCAGACTGGCGATTTGGTGGTTTCGTCCGTGCTCAGCGGCAACCGGAACTTTGAAGGGCGTGTCCATCCGCTGACCAAAACCAACTACCTGGCCTCGCCGCCGCTGGTGGTAGCTTATGCCCTGGCAGGCACCACCGACATCGACCTGGTCAACGATCCCGTCGGCACCAACGATGCAGGCGACCCGGTCTACCTGAAGGATATCTGGCCCAGCCGCCAGGAAATTAGCGAAACGGTGCTCAAAACGATGTCGGCCGATATGTTCAACGAGCAGTACGGCAACGTCTACGACGGCAACGAGGAGTGGAATAAAATTCCGGTGCACGGCGGCGAGCTGTACGCCTGGAGCGAGGAATCAACCTACATCCAGGAACCGCCCTTCTTCACCGAGCTGACGCCTGAAGTCAAGCCCATCGAAAACATCGAAAACGCGCGCGTGCTGGTGAAAGTGGGCGATTCTGTGACCACGGACCACATCTCCCCGGCCGGGGCGATTTCACGCAGCAGTCCGGCGGCTGAATACCTGATGGAACGGGACGTTGCGCCGCAGTATTTCAACTCCTACGGCTCGCGGCGTGGCAACGACCGGGTGATGACCCGCGGTACGTTTGCCAACGTGCGGCTGCGCAACCACATGGCTCCCGGCACTGAAGGCGGCTGGTCCAAATACTTGCCCACCGGCGAAGTGACAACGATGTATGATGCCTCGCTGAAGTATAAGGCCGATGGCACGCCGCTGGTGGTGCTGGCCGGGAAGGATTACGGCATGGGCAGCTCTCGCGACTGGGCGGCTAAAGGCACGCTGCTGCTGGGTGTGAAGATGGTCATCGCCGAGAGCTACGAGCGTATTCACCGCAGCAACCTGGTGGGCATGGGTGTGCTGCCGCTGCAATTCCAGCCAGGCGAAACGCCGGAGACGCTGGGGCTGGACGGCACGGAGTACTACTCCACGGTGAACCTGACTGATGAGCTGAAGCCGCTGCAAACGGTGACGGTAAAAGCAGTGAAGGCCGACGGCCGTATCATCACCTTCGACACTGTTTGCCGCATCGACACCCCGGTGGAGGTGGATTACTATCGCAACGGCGGCATCCTGCACACCGTTTTGCGCAACTTCTTAAAAGCTTGATATTTGGCCACGGAGGGCACAGAGAAAAAAGAGAAAAACCTCATCTCAAATGTCTCTGTGCTCTCTGTGGCCTTTTTTTTAGCACAGGGGATGGCTGGATACGGCCGTTTCCTGTGCTTTTTTATTGGCAAAAGAAAATCAACAGATTTCGCAGATTTATCAGATTAAATCTTGTAAATCTGCGAAATCTGTTGTTAAAAAAGCTTGAGGACATTCATGCGTTTGAAGGATAGGATTCTTGAGATTTGTGAGGAGTTTGACGGCCGTATCGGCCTTTCTGCCTACAACTTTCAGACAGAGGAAACGGTTGGCTGCCGCGTGGAAGAGGTGTTTCCCACCGCCAGCGTCATCAAACTGCCGGTGCTGCTGACGCTCATGCAGCAGGTGCAGGACGGGCAGTACAGCCTGGATGATCCAATCATGCTGCGCCGCGGGGACCAGATTGGCGGCAGCGGTCTGCTGCAATACCTCTCGCCTGGCCTCACCATGCCCATCCGCGACTGGGCCTTCTTGATGATGAGCATCAGCGACAACCTGGCGACCAATGTGTTGATTGACCACGTTGGGCTGGACAAAGTGCAGGCGTGGCTGGCCGATCATGACTACCCGGACGTCCAGCTGCGGCGCAAAATCGACTTTACCATTTTGAATAAGGATCAGAACGAGTTGGGCACGGCCACCCCGGCTGCCCTGACGCGCATGATGACGGCCGTTTTCCACAACAAGCACCTCACTCCCAACGCCTGCCAGGAAATGCTGCGCATGATGAACAAGGTTGGCGCCGACCGCATTGGCCGCTATCTGCCGTTTGAGCCGTTTGGCAGCGATGTGCCCGATGAAGCCAAGCTCAACCTGGCCGGGAAGACCGGTTCTTTAAAGGGGATGCGGGCGCAAACGGCCGTTGTCTGGCGCGGCAAACGTGAGGAAAACCGAGGCTATGCCATCAGCATCATGAACGAAGGCAATCCCGAACCCGAACTGTGGCATCCCGATGCGCCCGGCGTGTTGATCATCGGCCGTCTGGCGCGGGCGGTGTATGATGCGTGGCTGGGAGGGGAAGGTAATTGGGTAATTGGGTAATTGAGTAATTAGCCGTCCAATTACCCAATTACTTAATTACCGTTTATTCTTCAGCAACCCAGCCCAACACCTGTGCATTGCCCAGGTAGCCGGAATCAATTTGCAGGCGGAAGTGGGCGCTGGTAGGGCAGCCGCACTCCGTACAAACGTCCATTTCGGCCATTTCAGAGGCTTCAACAGGGATGCCAAAGGCGATCATATCGGCAACGGCCGTTTGTAAATCAGGCGTGGTGGGTGTTTCGGCACATTGTTCACCCACGGGCTTCAAGATCCAGAGCAGTTCACCAGTGGCTTCAGGGTACGGGTTGATGGCCGGTGGCGCGGTGGGAATTTCATAGCCTTCTGGCAGGGGTGAAGGCTCCGGCAGCGCGGGCGCGGGGTAGCCCTCCGCCTCACTGCCGGTGACCGATTCGGGTTGGACCAGGTCATCGGCTGGCAGTGGCGTGAGCGTGGCGCGGGGGAACACGTCGTTTTCTGTCTCGGTTTCAGATTCAGGGGTGGGGGCGGCGTTGAGACCGCCGCCATTGTCGGGGGGTGTTTGGGTGGAATCTTCTTCGGTGGTGGGGCCGCAGGCAACGGCCGTTAGCCACAAAGCTGCTGTTAAGAACCATAACAATCGTTTCACAATACACTCCTTCGTTCATCACTACCGGGCCAGTAACCCTGGCAGTGATCGGGTTTTGTCTCGTTTGGGCCGCCTGGGGCCGCGGCGGCAGTTTTGCCCTGGCGGCAACTTTGCCGTAGCTACGAGATTGTAACAAAATGCGCTATCATACGGAAAACGACAAGGTACTGCGTTCGGTTTCTTCTCTGGACGTTTAGCCGCTGTTTAGGAGATACTCAGATTGGGCAGATAATTTTCAGTATGTAGAGACGTTGCATTGCAACGTCTCTACATACCTATTGGTTTGAGGAGAATGAATGTATGAAGAGAGTCATCTGGCTGCTGCCGCTGCTGTTGCTGTTACTGGCGTGTGGCCCGACAACATCCACCTTTCCGTCGGCTGATGCGCCGGTAAATACGGCCGTATCCGCCCCCACCGATTCAGATGAAACGGGGCAGGAAACGGCCGTAGCGTCTGCCGCCGAATCAGGCACAACGTCCGATGCCCCACCTGCCGTTGGTCTGGATGAGTTTGTGCCAATGACCACCGTTGAAGAGGCCGCCCAGGTTCGTCCACAAGACTGGCGTAAGGGCAGCACAGAGCCCGCCGTCGTCATCATCGAGTATGGTGACTTTCAATGACCGGGCTGCGCGAGCTTATCGCTCGTGCTGGAGCGTCTGGTAGACGCCTACCCGGAAGATGTACAGCTGGTGTATCGCCACTTTCCACTGAACAGCATTCACGCCAATGCCCAAAAGGCAGCCGAAGCGGCCGAAGCCGCTGGAGCGCAAGATGGTTTTTGGGCGTACCATGATGCCCTCTATGCCCGGCAGCAGGAATGGTCCAGGCTGGAGGCCGATGCCGCCCACGACTATTTTGTCGCCCTGGCAGGCGAACTTGGCCTGGACGGTGTGGCTTTAGGCGAAGACCTGACCAATAACACCTATACCGAATATGTTACAAACATGGAAGTGGAATCCGTCAACATCGGTTTGAGCGGCACGCCCAGCGTCATTGTGGATGGTTTCCTGGTGCCCAATGTGCCGTTTGTCTATGAGGTTTGGGAAAGTTACGTCGAGCAGCGTTTGGCGGTCATCAAAGCCCAAGAAGCGCTGGCTGAAATGCAGTACGACGCGCCGCCGCCCATGACAATTGACGTCGATGCCAGCTACATGGCTACGATTGTGATGGAATCTGGCAACGAAATTGTGATTGAACTGCTGCCCCAATCGGCGCCGGAGACGGTGAATAACTTCGTCTTTTTGGCCGAAGAGGGCTGGTACGATGGGGTTACCTTCCACCGTGTTATTCCCGGCTTCATGGCCCAGACGGGTGATCCCACCGGTATAGGTGTCGGCGGCCCCGGTTACGCCATCGACGATGAGTTTGATCCGGAGCTGTCGCATGATGGCCCTGGGGTAGTTTCGATGGCTAATTCCGGGCCAAATACCGGCGGCAGCCAGTTTTTCATCACCACTGGTCCGGCGACACACCTGAATGGGTTGCACGCCATTTTTGGCCGGGTGATCGAGGGTATGGATGTGGTGGAAAACATCACCCCGCGTGATCCGCAAGACCCTAACGCGCCAGACGGTGATCGTATTGAGACGATTGTTATTGAGAAAGGGGAGTAGGGAGTGAAAAAGTGATAATTGAAAAGTCAACACTTTTCACTTTTCACTTTTCACTTGTCCCCCTGGAAAGTAAGTGAAGAGGAAAAATGAGACACTCGCTTAAAAGCCTCGGTGGTTTTTTGCTCATGTTGCTGCTGACAACCCTGGCCTGCACCGTGCCTGGTACGGGGTCAGACACGCCAGAAGCCACGCCCACCCCGGAAGGTGATGCAATGACCTTCGTGATTCCGGCGTATACCTACAGCCTGGAACCTGGCGACACGGTCCCCGGTTCACAGCTGGTGTACGTGGGTAAAACCGGCGATCTGCACGATGTGAAGATCAACGGTGAACCGGCACAAAAACGAGTGGGTGATTCATTTATCTGGTCGGGTGTGGTGGCCCCCGGTGTTTATGCCGAGTACAACTTGCGCCTGGCGCCGGATTTCCTCGGCCCGCTGCCGGTAGCTGGCCCGGTGGAAGTATCGGTGCTCAACCCCGTGCCTATGGCAACTATTGCCATGCCGGAATGGCCCAACGCGATTCGCTACAACAATATCGTGATGGCCCACAATGTGCCGGTCGGCTGGACGATTCCCGGCACCACGCTGGTGTATGACGGGGTTTCCACGCAGGGCGAGGTAGATTCGGCACGGCTCACCGGCCTGACGGGGCACCCGTTGTTTGCCCTGGGCGATTCCATCACCTGGATTGGCTTGTTGAAGGACAATGTGGCCATCCGGTTCACCTTTCGCGTGGTGAACTTCAGCGAAAACAGCCTCCAGCTGGGCGGTACGGCCGAATTGCTGGTGAATCGCTAGCCTATCTGCCTCATCACAGGAGTATCCCCTCATGCCCCAGCCGCACCCGAAGTTTGAACGGCCGTCTGACCCCCTCGTCGCCCAAAATCCGTTCCGCCAACAGGCTTACACCGTGCAGCCCTGGCCTGCATTTGAAGCAGCCAGGGCGGTGCTGCCCCAACCCATCCTGCCAGAGCAGCCAAAATGGGTGGCACTCTATTGGCGCGCTTGGGAACTGGCCTGGCAAAATCTGTGCCAGCCGCAGGCAGCGTCTGGATTTGTGGCCAACTACCTGGGTGCGGCTACGGATGACTACCTCTTCATGGGGGACAGCGCCTTCATGAGCCAGTTTGGTCTGTACGGCCGTCGGGCCTTCAACTTCATGGGCAACCTGGACAACCTCTACGCCAAACAGCACGATGACGGCTTTATCTGCCGCCAGATCGGTCTGGCCACCGGCGAAGATTTTTTCTATCCCTTCGACCCCAACGGCACCGGACCGAACATTCTGGCCTGGGTGGAGTGGCGCCATTACCGTTTTACGGGGGATGACGGCCGTTTAGAAAAAGTGTTTGCGCCGTTGGTGGCTTACCACCGCTGGTGCCGCGCCAACCGCACCTGGCCCAACGGGCTTTATTGGGCCACCGGGCACAGCAGCGGGTTGAGCAACCAGCCGCGGGTGCCCAACAGCAGCACGCACCACCGCCACTGGACCTGGGTGGATGCTTCCATGCAGGCCGCCCTGAACAGCCTGGTGCTGGCCCAAATGGCGGTGCTGCTTAACCAAGAAGCCCTGGCAGACGAACTGGAGCAGGAACACTCGCTTTTGGTCGAGCGCATCAACAAACACCTGTGGAATGAGGCGGCCCAGTTTTACCAGGATGTGGACCCGGACGGCCGTTTCAGCCCGGTTAAATCCATCGCCGCCTACTGGGGCATGTTAGACAGCAGCCTGATTCCTGAGAAGCGGCTGGAGTTGTTTGTCCAGGCGCTGCGGGAGAACTGGGCGTTTAAGCTGCCGCACCGTGTCCCCAGCCAATCGGCCGACAGCGAAGGGTACAATTCTGACACGGGCCACTACTGGCGCGGCGCCGTCTGGCCGAGCACCAACTTTGTGGTGCTGCGCGGTCTGCGCCAGATGGGGCAGCACGGCCTGGCGCACGAGATTGGGCTGAATCACCTCACCAACGTGGTCGAGGTGTATGATCAAACGGGGGCTTTTTGGGAAAACTACGCGCCGGAAACGGCCGCTCCTGGCAGTCCTGCCGCCCGCGACCCCATCGGGATGTCCGGGCTAAGTCCCGTTGCCATTTTGCTGGAGGATGTCATCGGCCTTTCGGTGGACTGGCCGCAGCGCCGCGTCTTTTGGGACCGGCGACTGGTGTCTGAGCAACCATACGGCGTGCAAAACTACCCGCTGGGGCCAGACGGCACCCTCTCGATAGTGGCCGACGCGGCCAAACTGGTGTTGACCACTGACGCCCCCTTTACACTGACGCTGCGTGATGCCCACCAATCGATGCAAACGGCCGTGCCCGGCGGCACGACAGAAATTGACCTGGAGTGAGGCGTGAGGCGTGAAACGTGAGGCGAATTTCTTCACGTTTCACGTTTCACGGTTAAGAAATGCCACAAATAACCGTTGCCACCATCAACTTACGTAACCGGGCCGACCGTTGGCGGGAGCGCCGCCATTTGTTGGTGGCGCAGCTGCTGGACGTGACGCCTAATTTGGTCAGCCTGCAGGAGATCAGCTTTCCCATTGGCCAGGGGCGCTGGATTCGCAACCAGATTAATGCGCGGCTGCCGGAAGGGAAACGGCCGTATCGCCTCATCCAGATCCGCAAGCAGCATCCCATCTATGGCTACCTGGAAGGCATCGGCGTGCTCACCAACCTGCCCATCTTGTATTCCGACAGCCTCAACCTGGGCTTTGGCGGACGGGTTGCCCTGCGGATCAACGTGGAGCTGAGCAACCGCCAGCCGCTTGACTTTGTCGCCACCCACTTTCACCACGTGGCCAGCGACAAACAGGCGCGCCAGGAGCAGGCAATGATGCTCACCGGCTGGCTGGCCGACAGCCGCCCTATTCCCGCCCAGGTCATCGCCGGGGATTTTAACGAGACGCCGGACGGGCCAGCGATTCAAATCATGAAGCAGCGCTACCGCTCAGCCTACCAGCTGCGCCACGGCGCCGAGCCGCTGGCCACGTTCCCCACGGCGCTGGTGCCGCCGGGTGAATGGGCTGGCTGCCTGGACTATATCTTCGTTTCCTCCGGCATTCGCCAGGTGCCCCAAGCCCAAATCTTTTGTGACAAGCCAGCCCCAGACGACGACACGCTGTATCCGTCGGACCATGTGGGGCTGCTGGCGACTTTAGAAATTTAGGCAGATGGTTATCAAAGATTTCGCAGATTGAACAGATTTTTATCTGCTTAATCTGGTAAATCTTTGATAAAAATTGTTCAACATGCTAAACATGAGGGAAGAATAAGATGAAACACGTCATGGGCTTACGCTGTGTGATTTGCCACAAAGTTTACCAGCCAGATGAGGTGCTTTACGTTTGCCCGGACCACGGCAGCGAGGGCATCCTGGAGGTCGAATACGATTACGATGCCATCCGCGCGGAAATTGGCGATTGTTTGCCCGAGGCCAGCAGGGGGATGTTTGCTTATCGGCCGTTTTTACCCGTCGCTGAAAACGTGTCGGCTCCGCCGCTGGTAGTGGGCGGCACGCCGCTGCAAGAGGCGCCGCGGTTGGCGCAGGCGGCGGGTGTAGCCGAGTTGTGGTTGAAGGATGACGGCCGTAATCCCACCGCCTCTCTCAAAGATCGGGCCAGCGCCGTGGCCATCATGAAGGCGCAGGAACTGGGGGCCGAGATTGTGACCACGGCCAGCACGGGTAACGCCGCCGCCGCCCTGGCCGGATTGGCCGCCAGCGTTGGGCAAAAAACAGTCATCTTTGTGCCCAAAACGGCCCCGGCGGCCAAGATTGCCCAGCTGCTGGTCTACGGCGCCACGGTGCTGCTGGTGGAAGGCACCTACGACGACGCCTTCGACCTCTGCCTGGCAGCCACCGCTAAATTTGGCTGGTACTGCCGCAACACCGGGTACAATCCCTACATGGCCGAGGGCAAGAAAACCGTTACTTTTGAGCTGGTCGCGCAACTTAAGCAGCAAAGAGCGGCCGACGCGCCGCCCATCACCCACCTGTTTGTATCGGTGGGGGATGGCTGTATCATCAGCGGTGTGTACAAAGGGGTGCGCGATTTGGTGACGACCGGCTTCTTACCGCAGGCGCCCAAAATCATTGGCGTGCAGGCGGCCGGTTCGGCCTACCTGCACGATGCCTGGGCCAACGATGAGGATGTGCTGACCAAGCCGCCCATCGCGGCCAACACGGTGGCGGACAGCATCAGTGCCGGTCTGCCCCGGGATCGAATCAAGGCGATGACGGCCGTTCGCCAGACCAACGGCGCGTTTATCACCGTCACCGATGCGCAAATCCTGGCCGCCATTCCCGCCCTGGCCCAGGGCAGCGGCGTTTTTGCCGAGCCCGCCTCGGCCGCTACCTATGCGGGTTTCCTGAAGGCGGCCCAAACCGGGCTGATCGGCTCAGAGGCCCGCGTGGCGCTTATTCTCACCGGCAGCGGGCTGAAGGACGTCCAGTCGGCCATGAAATCTGTGGGCCAGGCTGTGTCGATACCGGCGGAGTTTACGGCCGTAGAGCGTATTTTTAGCCGGTAACCTTTTGATAAGCAGTTGCAGGTTGCAGGTTGCAGGTTGCAAGTAGATTTTTCGCAAAACAACCTTGCCACCTGCAACTTGCCACTTGACACCCATAAAGAAACTATGAACGAACCCATCATGCCCAAACCAACCATCTCCATCGTCGCCCCGGTGTACAACGAAGAAGCGGTGCTGGCTGAACTGCACCGCCGCGTGAGCGGGGTGATGGACAAACTCAACGAACCGTGGGAACTGGTGCTGGTCAACGACGGCAGTCGAGACCGCTCGGCCGAAGTGATTGCCGAGCTGCACCAAAAAGACCCTCGGGTGAAAGGCATCAGTTTCTCACGCAATTTTGGCTTTCAGGTGGCCGTGACCGCCGGGCTAAACCATGCGCAGGGTGACGCCGTTATCCTCACGGATGCCGATTTGCAAGACCCGCCGGAGGTCTACCCGGAAATGATTGCCAAGTGGCGCGAGGGGTATGAGGTGGTCTATGGTGTGCGTGCCAGCCGGGTGGGGGAAACGTGGTTTAAGCTGTTCACCGCCAAGGTGTTTTACCGGCTAATCCGGCGCATTACCAAGATTGACATTCCGCTGGACACAGGCGACTTCCGCCTGATGGACCGGCGGGTGGTGCAGGCGATCAACAACATGCCGGAGCGCAATCGCTTTTTGCGCGGCATGATCCCCTGGGTGGGCTTCAAACAAACCGGCGTGGAGTATCAGCGGGCCAGTCGCTTCGCCGGGGAGTCCAAGTTTGGCAGCGTGCGCCAGATGCTGCCTTTTGCCATTGATGCGATCACCAGCTTTTCATACCTGCCGCTGCAGCTGGCAACGTATCTTGGTTTTCTCATCGCCATTATCAGCGGGCTGTCCATTCTGGCCGTCATTTTGATTCGGCTCTTTGGCCCCGAAAATCCGCTGATTGGCCAGGCGACGACGCTGGTTTCGGTGTTGTTCCTGGGCGGGGTGCAGCTGATCAGCCTGGGCATCATTGGCGAATACCTGGGGCGGATTTATGACGAAGTGAAGGGACGGCCGTTGTACCTGGTAGACAAAAAGTGGGGCTTCCCAGAAGAATAATCCACAGATTGCCCAGATGACACAGATTTACTTTTCTCTGCACCGTCTGGGCTCTGCGTTGAGCTATTTTTTAAAGGAGAACGATGAGCGAAATTACCAGTACGATGTTTGTCATCGCGGTGAACGATTTAATGGCGTCGGCAGCTTACTATCGCGATGTATTGGGCTTTACTGTGCAGGAGATTGGTGATGACGGCTGGCGCATTTTCCAGAAAGACAGCTGCGAGATTATGGCTGGTCACTGCGCCGATGCTACGCCAGCCAGGGAGTTGGGTGATCATTCCTACTTTGCCTATCTGCGTATGGATGAGATTGATGCGTATTATGCGCAGGTGGCCGCTAACGGCGCTCGCATTCTCAAAAAGCCGCGCAGCGAGCCGTGGGGCATGCGCGAATTTGCCTTACAAACCATCGACGGACACCGGATTATGTTTGGCATGAGACTGTAGTCGTTTGTATACGGCCGTTCCCTTCTCAGGACTATCTTCAACCACTTCTCCGCAAAATTAAGATTACCCCAACCTTTTTGCCGTCCGCTGGATATAGTTTATACAGCAGGCGGCTTTTGCCTGCGCCAACTACACTTTTGGAGCGACGATGACGGAACAGGAGGCCATTCTGGCCTTGCGGCGCGGTGACCTGGATGGTTTAGAAACCCTGGTGCGCCGCTATCAGCTAAAAGCAGTGCAGGCGGCCTTTTTGGTAACGCAAGACAAAGGTACGGCCGAGGAAGTTGTGCAGAATGCTTTCTTGCGCGTGGCCGAGCGCATTCACCAGTTTGATGTGGCACGGCCGTTTGCTCCCTGGTTTATGCGCATTGTGGTGAACGATGCCATCAAAGCCGTGCAGCGCGGGCCGGATTTACTGTCTTTGGAGTCTGGTGAGGAGCAGTTTGCCGCGCTGCTCCAGGCGCAGCTGCCTTCGCCGGAGGAAACGGTGACGGCCGTTCAGCTGCGTGAAACGGTGTGGGCGGCGCTGGAAAAGCTGACGCCCAGGCAGCGGGCGGCCGTCGTGCTGCGTTATTACTTCGACATGAGCGAGCAGGAGATGGCCACCCGGCTAGACGTGGCACCGGGTACGGTGAAGTGGCGGCTGCACACGGCGCGGGAGCGCCTGCGCCAGCTGCTGGGGTTGGAGGTGAACGGATGAACGACAAAGAGATTCGACAGGCTTTGCAGGAGATTGCCGCTGACAAAGTGGGCAAAGTTGATTTATGGGCGGAGATTGAGGCCAGGGTGAAACGGCCGTATCGCTTCAATATCTGGCAGTTTGGTGTGCGGTTGGCGGGAACGGCCGTCGTTGTTTTGGCGCTGATTCTGTTTATAAGCTGGTTGGCTTCTCTTTCGCAAAGTTCGGTGACGGATGACGGCCCTGAAACAACAGTCGAGACGCCGATGAGGTCCACTTCATTTACGCTTGACCCTGGCCTGGTTTACCCTGAAGCGCCCGCCACGCTGCCCCGCTATGAAGTCTCCATCGTGCCATCACCGCAGACGCCCGAGGAAATGCTGGCGTGGGCCACGGCGTTTGGCCAGCCAGACCCCAAGATTTTCCGCGATCCACATAGTTCAGAGCTCCTTTTGTCGGTCGGCAGCGATGGCAGCAGCCTTAGTTTTTTCAGGGAATATTACTGGATTAACTATTTGTCTAGAGACTGGCGTGATGCCACTCGCGATGATAAGTTGGGAGAAAAGTTTAGTTTTGCGGAAGGAGCGGCCATTGCAGAATCATTTCTAGCAGAACATGGCCAGCTGCCTGCCGTTTACCATGTGGTTGATCAATTCTTGCCCTTTTTTAGCGCTGATCGTAATACAACCCGTATATTCCAGTTCGCCTTTGATCTTAATGGATATCCTGTTTTGCATTCTATAAACTCTCCTGTTGGACCCTCGGTTTCAATCAACGCTGCGGGAGAGGTTTTTTCTGCCGGTTTTGCCGAGGCGGAGTTTAAGGAGGTTGATACTGTTCAGTTACGTTCGGCGGAAGAGGTGGTGAATGAGTTTGTCAACGGCCGTCTCAACCCACTCGCTCAACATTTCCAACCTGCGTTTGATACACAGCCTGGGTATACGACGTACACGCCAGCACTGCCCAAGCATACGCTCGGTGAGCAAGTCACAGTTTTGGAAACAGACGATACTGACTTCCTGGTGGCTGAAGACGGCTCTGAAGTGCGGGCAACACTCGTTACCAGGCCTGGGGCGAATTATGAACTGAATACGCCTGATTTGGCCCACATTGCCGGCATCGTAGAAAATGATGACCTGCTGGTGACCGGCACGATTGCGGCGCAAATCACCCCTGATACCTGGCGTCTGGACGTTGATTCCTGGGAAATTTTGCGGCAGCAGGTCATTACCTCCGGCTGTGCGATTGGCCCCGTATCCATTGAAGAAAGTGGTGCCTGGATTGTGGCGGAGTCGGTGATAGGGGAGGTGGTGCGGAACGGCCGATACCAACTCAACAATCTCCCCGCTGAAGTCCAAAATGGCGAGCACATTGAAGTGTGCGCCGAACCTATTCCCGCCTCCGGCGAATCGCTGCCCTGGTCGGTGCTCTATGCCCCGCCGCGTGATTTGTCGCAAAGTCCCAAAGTTTCAGACACCTATGTCATTGAAGAAGTGCGGCTGGTTTATTTCCATGACATGGAAGATCCGGCGCTGGCGCTGGCCCAGCCAGCCTGGATGGTGAGCGGCCATGCCCCCGGCAGCGCTTCGCGGTTTGTGGCTTACCTGGATGCAGTACAGCGTTAGCGGCTCTCTGGAGTTTTTGTCTCCGTCTTGTCTATTCTTCCAAGAGTTGCCACGTGCCCAGCGGTACGGCCGTTTCTCCCCCCACAAATGCCTGCCGTTCCAGGGTAATCGGGTCGTACATGCCCACTGAAAGTTGCACCGTCTGGGCTGGTGTGTCTTCCGCAATCGTCAGCTCATAACGGTCGATGAGCCGCTCGCCGGGCTGCCAGGAGGTGGTGGGCCGTGTGCCAAACAGCGGTGCATTGTCCTTTTGGGCCACCAGCTGGCCGTCCACGCCGAGCAGGTGGACAAAGACGGTGAGGTCGGCCGGAAGGGGTTGGTGTGCCTGCCAGACGAGGGTAACGGCCAGCGTGTCGCCCGGCCTGATGATGAGATCAGCCACAGGACGGCCGTTTACCGTCAGATAATACCCTTCCAGCGTCAGCCAGTCGGCCAAATCCTGGTCCAGCGGCGTCAGCACTTCAGGCAGGCCGCTGTGGCTGTGGAACGCTTGCAGGCGCAGGCGGCGCAGCGTTACGTCCAGTTCATGCAGCAGGTGATAATCGAGCCAACGAGGCACAACGGCCGTAGGGTCCACAATATTATTATTCACCGGCACAAACCAGATGCGATCATAAGTGGCCGCCAGCACCGCCAGCTCTCCTTCAATGGCGGTATCCGACAGGTCAAATGCTTGCGGCTGCCGAGTCTGAGGCAGCTTCAGGTGCCTCAGATAATAATCAAAGGCCGGGTCTGGTGAATGAAGCAGCAAAACATCACCCGGCTGCTCGGCCGCCGCAACTGAGGCGGCAACGTCACGATAGCCCACATAACGCTGGTAATCTGCGGGACGGCCGTAATAATGGCTCAGACTCAGCAAATTGGCGGCCAGCAGCACGGCCAACCCACCAGCTGCCAGCCAGGCGCGTCGCTGCTGCCATAGGGCCACCACACCAATGGCCACAAGCAGCCACCAGCCGGGGGCAATCACCGACATGTAATAATCGTTAAAAATAGAGCGGCGGAAGCGCAGCAGGTAAATCACCCAGGTAGCCCCACCCAGCCAGATGGCCAGTGACCAGGCCCAGGCGCGCTGCCGTCGATAACACCACAGCCAGCCTGCGACCAGCAGTCCAAGGGCCACCAGCAACACCCAACGTGCCAGGGGCAAATCAAAAGCCGCACCAACCGTCAGCTCCTGGCCGATGTTGAGCAGGTGTGTGGCCAGCTCAATCCGCAGCGTCTCCGAGAGATGCCTGGCGGTCAGCTGCGACCAGGTGACCAGCGGCCAGGGCAAAAAGAGCAGGGTCGCCACCGCGCCTGCCGTGGCCCAGGCGCGCAGCTTGGGCCACCGCTGCGGCTGAAACCAGACATACACCCCATGCGAAACCAGGGCGAAAATGCCGTAGTAGTGGCCATGCGCCGCCACGGCCGCGGCCAGAGCATACCCTGTCCACAGCCAAAACGACTTTTGTCGCTGGCAGGCGCGAATAAGCAGGATGCTGGCCAGCACGGTAAAGCAGATGGCCACCGCGTACTGGTTGCGCACATCCTGGGCCAGCCAGATGAGAGATTGGGACACGGCCGTAAACAAAGCCGCCAATCCCCCCACGCGCCGCCCACCAACCAGCCGTCCCCACTCGGCCATGAGCGGGATGAGCAGCAGACCAGGAATGAGTGCTGGTAGGCGCATGACAAACTCACTGGGGCCGGCTACAGCCATCAAGCCATGCAGCAGCAGGTAGTGCAAGGGCGAATGCGGCTCACCGACGGGAATCAGCTCGGGAATGATTTGGTGGAGCGGCAGACTGGCAAACAGGTAACTAAAGCCTTCATCGCCGCGCAGCTCCTGCGCCGCCGCGCTGAAAACGCGTACGGCCCAGGCCGCCAGGGTAAGCAGCAGCAGGTAGATGCGCCAGGACCAGTTTGGGCTTATCTGGCGCAAATGCAGCTGGGGGAGCGCAGGACGGGGCAGGATCAATGGTCGGCGCTGGCCTGCCTTCATTGCCTGAGGTCGGCGCAGGAAAACGGCCGTTCCCAACACCGTCAGCAGGGAAATGGCCAGTCCGACTGTCACCTGCCAGGGGCGATAGTGCCAGGTAACGGTGTGTGTTCCCGGCGGCAGCCAGACACCCTGGAAGGCATAGTTGGCGGTGAATGGTTTTGCGGCCGTTCCGTCCACGGCCACCTGCCAGCCAGGCAGGTCCCATTCGCTGAGCACCAACACCCCGGCGGTAGGGGTGGTTACTTGCAGCTGAGTGAATCCAGCGCGGCGTGTTTGCACAGTTACCTGGGGCTGTTCGGTGGGTGTTGGCCCTGATTCAACAGTTTCGTTTGTCACCACCACCTGCCGGTTAAGGTCGAACTCAGGATTGGCCAGGGTGTTGAAGGCAGCGCCGTCGTCTGGCGCGGACAGCACTTCGTAGACCATCCAGGCATATGGCTGGGGAGCGTCCAGCCGGAACAGCATGGCGTTTTGCGGCTCGCCGGGCACAATCGATTCGGTAATGGGGGTAACGGCCGTTAAGGCCACGCCTGGTTCTGGATCGGCCTGCAAAACGTGGGTGACGTTAAGCAGCGCCCAGCGCCGGGGCAACGGCAAGTCTTCCAGGTGGGCCAGCTTTTCATACTTCAATGGGCTGATACCACGAATATCGGCCAGATCGTAAATTTCGCCCAGGTTGCTCCAGAAAATCATCCGCGAGTCGATACGACCCAAGTTGCCTTCGTGGTGCAGCGCTTCTAACCAGGCGGGCTGGGGCCAAAAAACCTGGGGCGACTGCTGCACCCGGCTGAGGCTGGCATCGGTGGCCAGGTAAAGATCGCCCGCCAGCAGCAGGGCCACCAGCCAGAGCTGAAGGTTGGGCCAGCGCAGCCTGCTTAGCAGCAGGGTAAAGGCCAGCAGCAAGACAAGGCGCTGCAAGAGGATGGGCAGCCAATCGCGGGAGGTGAGGGAAGGAGCCAGGATGAAGCTGACGCCGGTTGCCAATAGGCCTAACAGCAGCACCACGCTCCATTGGCGAACGGCCGTCTGGCGCTCCCCCGCGTGCCATTTTTGCCACACCAGCACGCCAAATCCGGCCAGCAGCGCCAGGGCAAAGCTAAAAAAGGCCAGCCAGCGCTCCTGGGAACGAAACAGCGCCAGGCCGGGCAGCAGTTTGGTGAGGATGGCAAAGAGGAAGCCTTTGTCACCCAATGAGAGGATGGCAGCAACAACGGCCGTTCCAGCCCCAAAAGTCGCTTCAGTACCACGCAGCTGGGAACGGCCGTGCCAGGCCAGCAGCACCAGCAGCAGGGTCCCTGTGCCCACGGTCACTGGCGTCCAAAAGGAGATGGCGCCTGGCAAAAAGAGCTGGAGGAAATCCTCCAGCGGCAGCCCGCCGGAGACAAAGTTGTAATCAACCACGGCGCGGGAGCTGGCCTGGCTGTAGCTCACAATCGGCAGCCAGGCAGCGGCCGACGTGCCCACCGTGACGAACCCGCCAGCCAGTCCAACTTTGGCCATCGTCCCCCACGACCAGCCGCGCCGCCAGCCCAGGTAAACGGCGTAGGCCAGGACCAGGTAGATGATTTGGAGAAAAGTTTGTGGGTGCCCGGCAGTGAAGGACACGCCCAAAACGAGGGCAGATGCCAGCAGTGGACGCAGCTGAACGGCCGTTTCCTGCGCCATGGCCCGGCGCAGCAGCAGCAAAACCAGGGGCAGCCAGGTAATTGTCTCCAGAATGGCCAGCTGAAGCAGCGGGTATGAAGTGAGGTAGCCGCCCAGGCCAAAGACGATGGCGCTGATCAGCGCCGCATCCTGTCGCCGCAAAATTTCATAGGCAAACAGGTAGGTGAACAGCCCGGCCAGCCAGAGGTGGAGAATGCCCTCAAATTCCAGGACATAATACGTGTATCCCCAGGGCAGGGAGCCGAGAACGGTCAGCCAGCGCACGGGGTAAAAAACGGCCGCTTGTGGATCGGCCACAAAGGGAAAACCACCGTAGCTGCCGGGTGACCACAGCGGCAGGTGTCCGGCGGCTATCTCGCGGGATTGGAACAGGGCAAAGGCATGGAACTGTCCGGAAAAATCCCCGTTAGGCAGCCGGTCGATGCCCAGCAAGATGGTGCCAAAAGTGAGACCAACCAGACCTGTCCAGAGGAGAAACGGCCGTTTGTGTCGCCGCCAAAACTGAACCAGAGAACGCCAAACAAGCTCCATAGCGCCTGATTGTACTCATTTCGGATAGGTGTGACCAGACGGAGCCAGTCAGAAAAAACCTCACGCTTTGGGGGTATAAAACGCAGCATTAACCGCCCAGGCGGTACATCTCCGCGCCTTTCGCAGGGAGGCGGGTGAAGGAGGTGCGCAGCTCCGAATAGCGGTCGGTGCGGCGCTGCCATACGCCGCCAATGAGCTCCAGCATCTCTTCATCGCTGGCATTGGCCCGCAGGGGGGTGCGCAAATCGATACCCTGGTGGGCGAAGAGGCAGGTGTAGTATTCTCCGGCGCTGGAGAGGCGGGCGCGGGTGCAGTCGCCGCAAAACGGCTTGGTGACGGAGGCAATGATGCCAATTTCACCTTCGCCGTCTACGTAGCGGTAGCGGTTGGCCACCTCGCCGGGATAGTTAGGCGGCACGGGCTGGATGGGCAATTCGGCATCAATTTTGGCCAGGATTTCGTCGGCCGTTACCACGTCGTCCAGCTTCCAGCCGTTCAGGTTGCCCACGTCCATGTACTCGATATAGCGTACGATGTGTCCGGTGCCTTTGAAGTGGCGGGCCAGATCCACCAGCGTGTGGTCGTTGATGCCTTTTTTAACCACGCAGTTGATCTTGAGTTTCTTAAACCCGGCGGCCTCGGCCGCGGCCAATCCGTTTAAGACATGGTCCACCGTGGAGCGACGGCCGTTTAACTCCTGAAACACTTCATTGTCCAGCGAATCCAAACTAACCGTCAGCCGGTGCAGTCCAGCCTCCTTGAGCGCCTGGGCCTGCTTGGCCAGGTAGTAACCATTGGTTGTCAGTGCCAGGTCCTCGACGCCGGGCACCTGGGCCAGCCGGGCAATTAGCCCCGGCAGGTTGGGCCGGATCAGCGGCTCGCCGCCCGTCAGGCGGAACTTGGTGACGCCCAGTTGGGCAAATAAGCTGGCCAGCCGTACAATTTCATCGTCGCTCAACAGCTGGTCGTTGGTCAGAAAGTTATAATCGGCGCCGAAAATTTCTGCTGGCATACAGTAGGGGCAGCGAAAGTTGCACTTGTCGATGACAGAAATGCGCAGATCGCGGACAGGACGCCCGAATTTATCTACAATTTTGGGATTTAAGTGGTTCATCTGATCTTCTCTCGGTTGTTGCAATCAGGTTTGGGGCAAATCTACCCCAAAACGGCCGTAAGTCAATGATTTTTATTAATATTTTCTGTTTTATTAACACCGCCGGGTGGGTTAGCAATTGGTAAACCGTGGGGAAATCATCACTTTTGTGTCCCGCGCGACGGCCGTTTGCGTGTATAATGCACCCTGTTTGTCAATGAATGGATTATGTCATCATTTGTATTGATTAGGAGTTTGCTTTGCGATCTTCACAACCTGTTTTACCTGGCTGGCTAACCTATCTGCTCTCCATTGCCTTTGTCTTCTCTGGCATTGCGGTTGTTGTCTTTGCTTATTTTACGTTTCAAGTGATGTTAAATCGGCCGTTGAATCCGCTAGAACAGTCGGTAGCGGCCGTGGCGGGCGTTGATTTGTCGCTGGAACAAGTTGGCCCATCCGACGTGCCCACGTTAATACCGGGGCAGCCCACCCCCACGCTTGTGCCCACCAACGAACCGTGGGAAGGGACCGACCGCGTCAATATTTTGCTGATGGGCATCGACCGCCGTCCGGGCGAGGCCTTCATCTCGCGAACCGATACCATGATGCTCATCTCACTGGATCCGGTAACCGAATCGGCTTCCATTTTATCAATCCCCCGTGATTTATACGTGTTGATTCCCGGTCATGGCCGGGATCGCATCAATACCGCCTTTGTCTATGGCTCGGCAGGCAACAACCCGGTGGGTGGCGCCGCTCTGGCCATGCAGACCGTGGAGTATAACCTCGGTGTGCCTATCAATCACTACATCCTGGTAGATTTTAGCGCCGTCGTCAATGGCATCGATGCCCTGGGCGGCATTGATGTTTACGTGCCAACAGCTATTAACGATCCCACCTATCCCGACATGAATTATGGCTTTGACCCGCTCTTTATCCCGGCTGGCCAGCAGCATTTTGATGGCGCGACGGCCCTGAAGTACGCTCGTACCCGCCACCAGGACAACGATTTTGGCCGGGCGGCGCGGCAGCAGCAGGTTATCCTGGCAGTGCGCCAGAAGGCGGCGGCGCTGGGCTTTACCGGCCTCATCGCCCAGGCGGGTACACTTTACCGGCAGGTGGAGAACGGCGTGCGCACCGACCTCAGCCTGGAGCAAATGATTCGCCTGGCCACTGCAGCTAACAGCATCGATTCCGAAAATATTTACAACGAGGTGTTGGACTACGATTACGTCTCTAGCTATCGTACCGAAGCCGGGGCGGCCGTGCTGATTTTAGATAACCAGAAAGCGGCCGTTTTGATTCAAGAGCTGTTCTACAATGATGAGAATTAATAATAACCAGGGAAACGTGAAACGTGAAACGTGATTTTCTCACGTTTCACGTTTCACGTTTCACGCCTTCCCCGAAGAGTTAATTGATGGACAGAAAAACGTTTGTTTCCCGGCTGCGCGAGCGGCCGTTTTTGCTTGATGGCGCGATGGGAACCCTGCTGCACAGCCGGGGTGTGCCCATGGACACCAGCTTCGACGGTATCAACCTCACCCGTCCGGCGGTGGTGGCCGACATTCACCGCGCCTACATTGAGGCTGGCGCTGATGTTATTGAAACCAACAGCTTTGGCGCCAACCGCTTTAAGCTGGCCGAGTACGGCTTGCAAGCCCAGGTGAAGGAAGTCAACCAGGCGGCGGTGAATATTGCCCGGCGGGTGATTGGCAGCGCTTTTCGCGAGGTGTGGCTGGCTGGTTCGGTGGGGCCGCTGGGGGTGCGATTGGCGCCGCTGGGGCGCGTTTCTTTGGCGGCCGCCGCCGATGCGTTTCGCGAGCAAATCGAAGCGCTGCTGACGGCCACACCGGAGGGTGTTGATCTGCTCATCTTTGAAACAATGTCGGATTTATATGAGATGGAAACGGCCGTTGCTGTCGCTCGTGAATTGGCCCCTGATTTACCCATCGTCAGCCAGATGACCTTTACGCGCGATGACCGTACGCTGCTGGGGCATACGCCCAACGTGGTGGCGCAACGGCTGGCGGCGTTGGACGTGGACGTGATTGGCGTGAATTGCAGCGGCGGCCCGGCCCAGGTGCTGCGCCTGCTGCTCATGATGCGCCAGATGGCCCCCGACAAGCTGCTCAGCGCCGCGCCCAACGCCGGTTGGCCGGAGCAAACGGAGCGAGGACGCGTGCTCTACCCGGCCACGCCGGATTATTTTGGCCAGTACACCAGCGCGTTGGTGGAAGCAGGCGCGTCGCTCGTGGGTGGCTGCTGCGGCACCAACGAGGCCCACATCGCGGCCATGCGCCACGCGCTGGACCATCCCACCCCGTCGCCCATTCCCCTGCCGGTGATCCAAGTGATGACCCAGGCCGAGCAAACCACGGCCGTTCTCGATCCGCCCACGCAGCTGGCGCAAAACCTGGCAGACGGCCGTTTTGTCGTCACCGTCGAAATGAGCCCGCCCAAGGGTATTGCCACGCAGCGGCTCATCGAGGGGGCGCACATGCTCAAGGAGGCCGGGGCCAACCTGCTGAATCTGGCCGACAGCCCGCTGGCGCGCATGCGCATGAGCGCCTGGGCCGCGGCGCACCTGGTGCAAAAAGCGGTTGGGCTGGAGACAGTGCTGCATTTCCCCACGCGCGGCCGCAACCTGCTGCGCATCCAGGGGGATTTGCTGGCGGCATACGCCATGGGCATTCGCAACCTGTTTGTGACGATGGGCGATCCGACCAAAATTGGCGATTATCCCGAGGCGATGGACAGCTACGACATCGTGCCGACGGGGTTGATTCACCTGATCAAGCAGCAGTTTAACAGCGGCCTGGATAAGGCGGGCAACTCCATCGATCAGCCGACGAACTTCATGGTGGGCTGTGCCCTTAACCTGACCCCCGCCGATGCGGAGCGCGAGATGACCCTGCTGCGGCGCAAAATTCGCAGCGGGGCCGATTTTGCCCTGACCCAACCGGTGTTTGATCCGGCGGCGGCGAAGCAGTTTGTTGATTTGTACGAAGCCACTTACGAGGAAAAGATGCTGCCGCTGATTGTGGGGGTGAAGCCGCTGTACAACGGCCGTAACGCCGAATTCCTGCACAACGAAGTGCCTGGCATCGTCATCCCGGAAGCGATGCGCCAGCGCATGGCCGAAGCCAGCGATCCGCCGCAGGAGGGGGTGGCCATTGCGCGGGAGATTTTGGGGGAATTACGGCCGTTTACCCAGGGTGTCTACCTCATGCCCGCCTTTGGCCGTTACGACCTGGTGGCCAGCGTGATGGACGTGCTGCGGAGCGAGTAGCCGGTTAAACTTTTTTCACAAACCAGGCGGCCACATAACCCTGGCGGCCGGTGACGGTTTGCACGTTGAGCCACTGATTTTGCTGGCCAATCTTGCTGGCAGCGTCGCCATCTTCAATCACCAGGAGCTCGGTGCCGAAGGGCAGGTAGGTGATGAGCGTGCTGCTGGCGACACGCGGTTCGGTGCGCAGGGAGACGCTGGAGGCGCTGGTTTTGACCACCAGTTTGGTCGGGGCCGATGGCTTGTTGGCCTGGCTCGTTTTGTGGGCGCCGAGGGCGGGATCGGCAACGGCCGTTACATACCACGCCGCCACATAGCCCTCTTTGCCTTCAATATCGCGAACGCGGAACCAGTTGTTGCGCTTGCCCAACTTGGCCTGGGCGGTGGCGGCATCTTCCAACACTACCAGTTTGCTGCTTTGCGGTAAATATTTCAGCACGTTGGAGCCAGAAAGCTTGGGTTGGTCGCGCATACTCAGGCCGTTGACTGTGGGGGCAATGATGAGCGCATCGGCGTCGTCTTGCAGGGTGGCGGTGGGAGCGGCCGTTTCCACTTTAGGCGCTGGTTTGCTGCTGGTACTGGTCTTCTCTGGCTTGGGTTCGGCCAGGGTGCCGCTGCCGAAGAAGATGATCTCCTGGATGATTTGAGCGGCCGTTCCGGCAAAACCAAAGCGGCCCACCAGGGTCGGCGGCTTTTCCGGGCTGTTGTGCGGGTCCCACATCTGGTAGTCGCTGCCGTCTTTTTTGTGCAGCACCACCCAATGGCTTTGCACCCCGGCGGCGGGCGAATAATCGACCCGCACCACGGGCAGCGAGCCACCAGCCAGCGCTGCGTCGATTTCGTCCAGCGGCGCATCCTGGTTGTCACACTCGATGCGTTTCTGGTACTTGACGTTGGGGAAGACGGCCGTAATCTGGAACGCTTTCACCCACGGCCCCTGGAAGCCGTTGTTTTGCTTCATCTTCTCGTTAAATGAAGCGACGGTTTCGTTGCCGCCAAAATAGTTACCCACCATGGTCATGCTGGTGAGCAGGCAGCCCAACTTGCCAATCGTTTCGGTCTTGCCGAAGCCCATGATGCTGTTTTCCCAACGGGGATCGTTCTGATAAAGGGGGTTACCTGCCATGAAAGTCGCTCCTTAAATCATTTGGAAATAGTGGTGAAATATGACAGCAACGAATTAGAGTAATCAACGAATTTTTCCTCTGGCGAACACACCTACCTGCTGCAGGGCGCGCGGTAAGTCCATGCCCGCCCGGTAATGGATGGTGGCCAGCCCGATCGCTGCGGCCGCGTCGATGTTGTGCTGGAAGTCGTCTATGAAGACCGCTTCGGCCGGGGCGCGGCCCAGGCGGTGCAGCGCCCGGTGAAAGATCTCTGGGTCCGGCTTCATGATCTTTTCCTCACAGGAAATGATGATTTCGTCGAAGGCGTCGGCGATGCCGAACGGGTCGGTGAGTTCAAGGCGAAGGTTGCTGGCGTAGTTGCTGATAACGGCCGTTTGGTACCGTTCTTTCAGCTGGCGAATCAAGGCTACCAGGGACCTATCCAGCCTATCCCCAGCCCAGAAGCCGGTGCGGAAAGCGGCCGTTTCCTCTGCCGTCAAGCCCAGGTGTGTTCCAATCCATTGCCACAGCTCTGGCTCGCTGATCTCGCCACACTGCGCCTTCTGGCCCATGGCACTGTTAAACACCAGCGCCTCCGCGCCGCCGGGTGGCAGACCCAGTTTGGCCTCCCACTGCTGCCGCGGCTGGCGGACTTCAGTGCACAGCAAAACGCCACCCACGTCAAAAATCACGGCTTGAATCGATGAACTGCCTGCTGTTGGATGGTCTGGTTTGTGGTGCATTAATTGTGTGAATCGGTCTTAAATCCGAATTGATTTGACCAGGGGAAAAGTATCACAGTTCGTGTATTCATGTCAACAGGTAAACTGCCGTAAAGACGACAACGAATTAGAGTAATCAACGAATGGGAGCCAATCCGCGTTAATCCGTGGCTAAAAATGGGAGACGGCCGTACCCGGCCCCAAGCAAAAAAAAGTGAGCATTCCCCAGCGCGCCCGGTTTGCCGTTCGCATCTGAGGATGCTCACTCCTCAATGTGCAGCGGGGTGAAAACCGCTCGCTGCTCTCTTTTATCTCTGTGATCTCTGTGGCTACCCAGCCTGTGCCAGATATTCGTCTACGGCGCTAAACAGTTCTTCCATGTCCGTGGGCTGCAAATCGCCCATGTGGGCAATGCGGAAGGTGACGTTCTTCAGGCGGCTGCCGTAGCCGTTGGAGAGGATCATGCCGCGCTGGCGCAGGAAGTTGTTGAGCGCCGAGATGTCGATACCCTTGTTGTTTTTGATGCAGGTCACGGTGGGGGATTCGTACCCTTCCGGGGCCAGCAGCTCAAAGCCGTGGCTTTTGGCCCAGGCGATGGTCATATCGCGCATGGCCAGATGGCGGGCAAAACGGCCGTTCATACCCTCGGCCATCATGTCGTCCAGCTGGCGGTCCAGGGCAAAAAGCAGTGAGATGGCGGGCGTGGCGGGCGTCTGGTTTTTGGCCATCGACTTGTCCAGGGTGATGAAGTCGAAGTAATAGCCGCGATTTTTGACGGTGGCGGCTTTAGCCATGGCTCGTTCGGAGACGGCGCAGAAGGCCAGGCCGGCGGGCAGGGCAAACGCCTTCTGGCTGGAGGTGAGTACCACGTCCAGATCCCAGGCGTCGAACTCCAGGCGCGCCCCGGAGAGGCCGCTGACGCTGTCCACAAGGATCATAATGTCGTTGCCATCGGGCAGGCGGCGGATGGCTTCGGCAATCTCTTTGATGGGGCTTTCTACCCCGGCGCTGGTTTCGTTGTGCACCACGGTGACGGCGTCAAAGCCGCCCTTGGCCAGCCGTTCAACGATCATTTCGGGCAGGATGGGCTGGCCCCATTCCACTTCCAAAACTTCGTTGTCCTTGCCGTTCAGCTCGGTAACTTCGCGCCAGCGGTCGCTAAACGCGCCGTTGACGCAGTTGAGCACCTTCTTGTCGGTGCAGTTGCGGATGGCGCCTTCCCAAAAGCCGGTGCCAGAGTTGGCGCCGATGAGGATGCGCCGGTTGGTGGCGAACACTTTTTGCAGCTTGGGCTGGATACGGCCGACCAGGTCGATGCACTCGGGCATGCGGTGGCCCACCATCCATTCGGTCTGGGCATCCAGGATTTCCGGGCGGACCTCAGTCGGGCCGGGGATAAACAGTTTGATATGCTTGCTGGAATTTCTGATTGAGTCGCTCATGGTTGAAACTAATAGCTCCTGTATTGGTTAGAGAAATTGCTTTTTGAAAAACGGCTTCGTGCGGCGTGTCTTTGACGGTGCGCACGGCCGCTGGTCCCGCGGCCAGCAGCAGCAGCGGCGCCAGGCTGGGTGATTGCAGAAAGACCGGGGATTCTTTTTTGACCCGTTCGCGCTCGACCACGCCGCCGAAGCCGACAAACAAGTCTACCTGATGCCCGGCCAGCAAATCGCTGCTGCCATCACCAATGAGGAGGGAACGGCCGTTTTGCGTTCCCAACAATTCTTGCACAATGTGCGCTTTGCCGTCGCTGACGGTCAGCGCGCCTTCTTCGTAATCCAGGTAACGTTCCTGCTTGGGCAAGTGGTTGTTAACGCTGCCCTGCCACCATTGGCCCGCCAGCCGGTCGTAAGCTACATTGACGGCACGAATGTTCTGCTTGGGCACACCCAGAAAGAGGCCAAACTGCTGTACCGGCTCGGCCAGCCCGCCGCTGATGATGTAGACGTGGTGGCCCAAAAAGTGCAGAGCGGCAATCACCGCCCGGGCATCGGCGACGATATTACGTTTGTAAACGGCGCGAATTTGCTGGATTTGATCGTGGGTAGGGCGGACGGCCTGCAATCGTCGGGCATAGACATCTTCCAGGTCGAGTTTGCCATCCATCGCGGCATTGGTCAGCACTTCAACACGCCACTTTTTACCGGCGGTCTCGGCCAGGACATCGATGCCTTCGACGGTGGTGAGGGTGGAGTCGCAGTCGAAGAAGACGTGTTTGTAGGGAGGCCAGCGCATATGAGGGGATTGTACTCTAAGCGTTGGTGTTGGCAACTGAATTTTGTCTGGAAACGGCCGTGCCCATTTGCACAATCTGCCCAAATGAGATTCTCTGGCTAAAGGCCAGACTCGCTGCGTTGCAAGGCAAGCAGCGAGTCGTTCCGCCATTTCCTGGATTCCCGCCTTCGCGGGAAGGACAGTTGAGAGCGTTAGAGATTGAGGGTTAAACGGCCGTTACTTGCCACACAAGCCATGCCCGCCGTATCCCACACAATCGGTTCGCCGTTGGGCTGCACGATGGTACCGCCGCTTTCTTGCAGCAGCAGCAGGGCGGCGGCCACGTCCCAGGGGCGCAGCCGCAAATTCAGGTAGCCATCTACCCGGCCCGCCGCCACCCAGGCCATGGCTAAAGCGGCCGTACCGATGGCCCGCAGCGTAAACGAATCCTGCGCCAGCTTGTTAACCAGTCCCATAATGTTAAGGCGCGTGGCGGCCGAAGCGCTCCAGTCCACCGCCATAACGGCCTGGGCCGTGTTGGTGATGGGGCTCACCTGCATGGGGGTGGGGTCAGCGCCGCCAATTTGCAGCGTGGCGCCCTGGCCTTTGGCCGCGCTGAACAATTCTTCGCGCATCGGGTCGTAGATGGCGGCAGCGAGCGGTTCGTAACCGCCGGGATGGGGACGGCAGGCGGCCACGGAGACGCAAAATTCGGGCAGCTGGCGGCTGTAGTTGGTGGTGCCGTCAATCGGATCGATGATCCAGATGATGGGTCCGGTGGCGGATAGCTGGCTGTCTTCCTCTTCGGTGAGGAAGCCGTGGTCGGGGTAACGCGCCTGCACGGCGTCGGTGATGCACTGCTGGGTGGCAATGTCGGCGTCGGTCACCAGGTCGCGAAAGCCTTTGTGGCTGATCTGGCGCGGCTGCGACCACATCTCGCGGGCCAGTTTTCCGGCGGATACGGCCGTATCACAAGCTACCTGGCGTAGTTCATTCAATTCGTCAACATTCATTTTGGTAAAACCTTGCGTAGAAATTGGGGCTTTTGGATTTTGTGGCCTGAGCGTGAAACGTGAAACGTGAAGCAACCGTGGTTGCCCATCACGTTTCACGCTTCACGTTTCACTTTAAATGATCCGGCGGCGCACGTCGGCGCTGACGTAGTCCAGCAGCGATACCACGATGGCGATGGCCAGCATCATGACGCTGGCTTCGCGGTAGCGCAGCAGACGAATGCTCTGACTGAGCAAAAAGCCAATGCCGCCGCCGCCCACAAAGCCGATGATGGTGGACATACGCACGTTGATGTCCCAGCGGTACAGCGTGTAGGCGATGTACGGCGGGATAATTTGGGGGATAACGGCAAACACAATCATTTGCAGCCGGTTGGCCCCGGTGGCGTTGATGGCTTCAATCGGGCCCTCGTCGATGCCTTCGATCTGCTCGGAGAACAGCTTGCCCAGGGCGGCGATGGTGTGCAGCGTCAGGGCCATCACCCCGGCAAACGGCCCCAGCCCCACCCAGACCACAAAGACGATGGCCATGATGAGCGGCTCGATGGAGCGCAGGGTGTTGAAGATGCCGCGGGAGATGGTGTAGATGGCAAAGCCGATGCGGAACGGCCGTTTCGGGGCCAGAAACAGCGAGGCAACCGCCGCCAAACCACCCGCAACCAGCGCGGGAATCCAGGTCCAGTTGGCCGGATTGTCAAACTGGTAGAGCCAGTTCAGGATGATGCCGGTGCCAAAGACGAGAACGGCCGTACCCGCAAACGTGCATACGGCCGTAATCAGCCGCGCCGGTGTGCCGGTGAGGCGCAGCACAGCTTCTTGCCCGTAACGGCTGCCCAGCATCATGGCCACAAATCCGGCCAGCAGCGCCGTCACGGCGGGCAGAATCAGGGCAATCATGTCGCTCATCACTGTGAAGAAATTGCCAATAAAGCTGAAATTCACCGTAAGGGCACCCAGCTCAAACGCGGCGTCGTTCAGCACATCGGTGAGCCAGAGGCCAAATGCCTGGCTCAGGGTGGACAGCAGCGCCAGCCCAAACAGGCTGATCAAAATAATAACGACAACTTTTATGATAGCCACAGCTACCGCGTTTGTTGAGCGCCTCTTCTCGGTGACAATGGGCGGACCAAAACGCAGCAAGGCCCAACTTGCCGCGACTGCTACCACGAGCATCACCAGCGTAATCAGTGGCTGCTCAAAATTGGCCGCAAACGCCACCATTTGGCGCGCTCCAAGCCAGCCCAATGCACCACCCACCGGCAGCAGCGCCAGCCCCAACATAAAGCTGGCCAGCGGCGACGTCACCTCCAGCATCAGATTCCGCGCCGCTAAAAAGGAAACAGGTATGGCCAGCAGCGTGCCGATGGTAGTGGCCAGAAGCGCCATGAAGATTGTTTCCACGATAAGGCTTAATGTATTGATAGTTGTTTCGGTGAGGTCGAATGGTTCTGTGTCTTCGACAAACAGCGGATCGATAATGTCTGGGTTGGTGATGTCTGGATCGGCCAGGAAGCGCAGGACGCCCACTAACTGCGTTTGCCTGGTTTCAGAGCGCAGCCGCCCGATATCAATTTCTGTCACCTGCACAGCCACAGCGTACAGCAAAAACAAAATGACAAAGGCTAAAAAGGTTTGTAATGCCTGTCTGCCCGGTGTTTTTTCTTCTCGTTTAAGCGTCATCATAATTTTTTAGTTTGGCCACCGAGACCACAGAGATTTGAGAGATTTACCTTCTCAAAATTCTCTGTGCGCTCGGTGGCTTGAAATTCTTAAATGATCCGGCTGCGCACTTTGGCGCTGATGTTATCCAGCACAATTACCACAATCGCAATGGCAATAACCATCACGCTGGCCCGTGTGTAAAGCAGCTGGTTGATGTTACGCTGCAAGACAAAGCCAATGCCACCACCGCCGACAAACCCGATGATGGTGGACAGGCGGACGTTGATGTCCCAGCGGTAAAAAATATAGGCGATGTAGTGCGGGGTAATCTGCGGCACGACGGCGTACACGATGCGCTGGACCTGGTTGGCGCCAGTCGCGGTAATCGCTTCAACCGGACCTTGATCAATGTTCTCCACTTCTTCAGAGAAGAGCTTGCCCAAATCGGCCATGGAGTGCAGGGTGAGGGCCATGATCCCAGCAAAGGGTCCCAGACCGACCCAAACCACAAACACAAAGCCCATCATCAGCGGTTCTATGGAGCGAACGGCATTAAAAATGGTGCGGGTGATGTTGTAGACCACAAGACCGATGGGGTAATGGTATTTAGCCGGAACACGTAAGGTGAGCAAAGCAGCAATCAGGCCAAGAATAAGCCCAGGCAGGAGGAACAAGGTTATCTGCGCCTGAGGTGTTTCCGGCAGAAATTCGCGAATGCCAAGCAAGTTAATCCAGGTGACACCTAAAGCGATAAGGATGAAGAGAACGGCCGTTCCCACCAACGTCGTGACAAAGTTCAAAATACGCGTCGTGGTTTCTGGCAGCTGCCTTATCACCAGCTCGCCCAACCGGCTGCCCACCATGTTGGCCGCCAGGGCGCCGAAAAACCCAAAAGTGAGCGGCACCAGCAGCACGAATAACTCGAAGAGCACAAAAATGAAGTTACCCACAAAGCGCAGCGATTCCAGGCTCGTTTGCAGGGAGGCTAAAAAGGTGCTGTCTTCACTGAGCAGCGGGCCGATCAGCAGTTGCCCCAGCCAAAAGGCCAGGCCACCCAAAATAGGAAACAGAATAATGCCGATCATGATGCTGGTGATAGGGGTCTTCACGTTTTGCATCAAATTGCGGGCCGCAACGAAGGAGAGAGGAATTGAAATCAAGGTACCAATGGTGGAGGCGATAAGGGCCATCAGAACCGTTTCCACGATCTTGTCCAGGGCTTCATACGTCGTATCGCTTAAGCCCACAATTTGCCGGTCCACCACTTCGACGATTTCCAAAGTTTGTGGCTCTTCACTTGGGCGAATATCTGGCATCGTGAAGGTGGTTTCTATCTGCCCGTCGGCGCCCACCTTAAACTCAGCCACGCGCCGCGTGGAAGTGGTCTCGTTGGGCGTCCAGGCGATCAGCCCTTGGGCATTGGGCAGGAAACCGCTGCCCGTAATGGTGATAGGGTCTTGGGTCGTCGAGGCGCAGTTGGGCACCATCAACAGTTCCCGGCCTTCAATGGAGACCTGGGAACCTCTAACCTGTTCGGGGCAGGGCATACGCAAAGAAACGGCCATACGCCGCGTTTCTGTTTCGTAGGCGAATAAGTCTGGCTGGGCAAAGCTGCGAATCAGGCTCACCAGATTTTCCTGGCGTCTGGGCTCCAGGGGTTCTTGCAAATTGACCCTGGTAACTTGCAGGCCATAGGCATAGAGCAAAAAAATTACCAGAAGGATGACGGCCGTTTTCCACCATTGAGGGGAACGGCCGTTGCGTTTCTCATTTCTCATCGAGCGCTCTTTAGAGGTGGTGATCGGTATTCCGTAATCCGTTTACCGATAACTGATTACCGCTTACCGATTACCGTTAACCGATCCGTTCGGCTTCACGGCCGTAAATTTCAATAAACTTCTCGTCGTTAATTTCATTCGGCTTACCGTCAAAAACTAGCTGTCCCTGGTTCAAGGCAATGGCCCGAGTGCTGTACTGCTGCACCAAATCCAAAAAGTGCAGACTGCACAAAACGGTAATCTTGTCTTCCTTGTTGATTTGCTGCAAATGACGCATGATGCTGTGTGCCAGCGCCGGGTCCAGGCTGGCCACCGGCTCGTCGGCCAAAATCATCTTGGGTTCTTGCATCAAGGCCCGGGCAATGCCTACACGCTGCCGCTGCCCACCGCTTAGTTCGTCTGCGCGATTATCCGCTTTATCGCCAATCCCCACACGAGCCAGGCTGGCATGCGCGCGCTTGATGTCCTCCTGTGGAAAACGCCCCAAAACACTGGCGATAGGATTTACATACCCTAACCGCCCGCTGAGCACGTTGGTCAACACAGAGGAGCGGTTAACCAGATTAAAATGTTGGAAGATCATACCAATTTGGCGGCGCGCCCGGCGCAGCTCTTCACCAGACACCTCAGACAACTCAATGCCATTCCACCAGATTTCACCCGATGTCGGCTCAATAAGCCGGTTGATGCAGCGCAGCAAGGTGCTTTTCCCAGAACCGCTGAGGCCAATCACGGCCACAAACTCGCCATCGGGTACCTCAAAGCTAACGTCCTTCAACGCCACGGTACCGTCTTCATAAACTTTTGTGAGATTTTGGATTTTTAACATGAGAAATTAAGACCCTAAGGGTTTGGTTTCATTTATTGGTTACCCATAGGGATAAAAACCCTTTGGGTCTGGCGCAAGGGGCACAAACAAGTAAATGAAGAAGCCGGACGAACAATGCTGCCCGTCCGGCTTCTTATAGAAGCTGATGATTTAATTAACCGCCGAGAATTTCATCCTCAGTCATACCAATGTTATCAATGAGGACGCGAACAGGATCATAGAAACTGTCACCAACAGCTTCCACGCCAGTCCAACCGTAAGCCTCTTCTGCACAAATAGACTCAAGGCAAGCGTCCGTGGCCGCAAAATCTACCAGGGCTTTCACAATATCATTGGCCATCGACAGAGGGAATTCAGGCCCAAAGGAGATGGAGTCATTAGGAATCTGCTCTGTAAGGGCAAGAATACGGGTCTCTTCAAACACATCTGGCGCTGTTTCAGCAATGAGAATTCGCGCATCCAGAATTTGGTAGCCACCCTCATCGGGGCCGCCAGCAACCAGTGAATTGCCATCCACTACTTCCGGATTCACGTCAGCATCGCGCCAAATCTCTGGGCTGTCTACACCGTAAGTCCACGTGCGGCCGCTATCGCTGGGCAGCAAGGGCGGGCTGAAAAAGGAGGTGCTAAAGTCACAGTCACCGTTATACACGCCCAAGACGGAGCCATTGTGGCCACCAGCTTCGATGATCTCACCAACCTCAATTCCTTTCTCGAGCAGCTCGGCCTGGGGATAGAGATAGCCGGAGGTGGAACCAAACTCGGGAATACACCAGGTCGCCCCAGCTAAATCCTCTACAGTTTGGGCCGGGCTGTCAAATGGGACCACGTATTGGGAGGCGTACCAGGAAAGACCACGGCGTACAGCGGCGGCACCGGCCGTAACCCCACAACGATTGTTGGCCAAAACGTATCCCAATGCCGGAATAAAGCCAATCGTATCCTCAGGTGAAGCGCACATTTCTTCAATGGTGGCCGCATAGCTGGTGGGAACGCTAACTTCAAAGCTGAGACCTGTTGCCTCATTCAGGGCGTTGGCTAAAACTTCACCACTGGAAATAAGCACGTCAACATCGACTGAAGGCACAAACAGCACCTTGATGGGATGTTCTGGGGAACCGATTGCGGCTTCCTCAGCCATTACCTCTTCCACTACGGTTTCGGTGACGATGCGGGTGACTTCAACGGGAACTTCAACTTCCACTTCCGTTTCCACAGGAACTTCAACTTCCTCGGTAACAACACGGGTAACCTCAACGGTTTCCGTTGTGGGTGTACAGGCTGCAATCACAAACAGGAGCACAGATACACCAACCAAAAGCTTAAACAGATGTCGTGTTTTCATCGTTTCCTCCTTCAAAAAACACAAGGGAATGCCCACTGTCGATCAAGCTGTATGACGATGGGTCAAATTGATGGTAAATGCCCTGAAATTATATCATGGGGCTAATTGGTGACAAATGAGGAGATTTTGACGGATTAAAAAAGGGCAGAACGACTACTCCATCCTGCCCTTTTCCAAAATGAGGTGAGGGGAAACTCTCCCCTCACGCTCAATTTGCTCAGGTTTAATTAGTTGCCAATTTCTTCCAGCAGTTCGGCCTGCAGTTCATTGGCCCGTTCGGTCAGATCGTCCAGCGTAGTCTGAACGTCCGCACCCTGGATAATCGCGTTGTAAGCTTCCTGGGCAGCGTCACGAACAGATTGGTAGGAGATCAGCTGGGGCTCAAACTTGCCGTACTGCAGCAAGTCTAAAGCTGTGGCCCAAACCTGGTTTTCTGCGTTGTAATCACCGAGGAACTCAACAGCACCAGAGTTGGTGGGGAAGTAGCCGCTGGCTTCAACCCAACGAGCTTGTGCTTCTGGTGAGGTAAACCATTTCACAAATTCCCAAGCTGCTAACTGCTGTTCTGGCGTCGTCTTAACAATCATGACGTCGCCGCCATAGATGTTCATCACCGGGTCGGCAGTGGTGTGAGGAATAGCCGCAACGGCATACTCATCCGGTTCGGTACCCGCATCGGCCGCAACCGTCGCGAAGTCACCTTCATAGAACGGAATACCAGAGCTGGAGCCCATGGCGAACAGCGCATTGCGGTTAGCAACCTCAGGATTCGGGAAGCCATCGAAGAAGTAAGCACAAACCAGGCCATCTTCGCCCGGGTTGGCTAGCTCCTGGAGCATGGTCATAGCGGCAACTGTCGCTTCGCTGTTATACACATAACCAGTGCCATCTTCGTTCAGGATGTCGCCACCATAGGCATACGTCCAGGCAGCCATTGCCGAAGCGTCATCACGCAGAATGTAGCCACCCACGCCGCTTTCGCTGGCAGCAGCGGCCGCACAGGACATTTCAACAAACTCTTCTGGGGTGGCCGGGGGTGCAGTGTAGCCCAGTTCTTCCAGGTAGGTTTTGTTGTAGTGCAGCATTTCGATGGACCGGTTGGGCGGGAAGCCTAAACGCTGGTTGTCGAAGGCGACGTGAATGCTCTGGTTGAAGAAGCTCTGGTAGAAAGCCGCCTGCTCATCTTCACTCAGACCCCAGTACGAGTCGTTCAGGTAATCATTCAGGTCAACAAGGGTGTCGTTGAGCTGGTAGAAAGCCTGGTCGTTCTGATAACCCACAACCAATGCAGCCGGAACTTCACCGGAGGCAACACTGGCATTCACAGCGTCGCGGATATCGTTGTAACCGCCCTGGTTCAGCGCTTCAATCGTGATACCACACTCGTTTGTTTCATTGAAGTCACTGATGATTTCGGCAAGCAGTTCTTCACGACTGCCGCTGTGATTGTGCCACCATACAACCGTCTGGCCACGCGGATCAACCCCGGCGAAGGCGCCATCGGTGGCTGGAGCACAGGCTTCCATTTCTTCTTCCATGGGCTCTTCTTCCATGGCTTCTTCGGTTGGCTCTTCCATGGGTTCTTCAGTCGGTTCTTCCATGGGCTCTTCTTCCACGACTGCTTCCGCCTCTTCCATCACTTCTTCTGCTTCATTCGCTACCTCGGCGGCCGTGTCTTCAACGGTGTCAACGGCATCCTCAACAGCGTCTTCGGTGCCGCCACCACAGGCCACCAGGAACATGGGCACAATTAAGGCCAAAAGCATGAACCATCTCACATATTTCTTAGACATTTGTCTTCTCCTCGAAACTTATTTGTTTCTAAAACTAATTACAGGTTGAAGGGTATCGTTTTTTTTACCTGTAATCATTGATGAAATTCTGGAGCGCGTGCGTCAACTCGCCGCCGCAGTAAAACGTATCCGATCACATCACCTCCTTACACAAAAATTCGTCGTTTATTCTGTTGTAGACAGCTTACCCCTTCAAGCCGGAGCGCGTCATTGCTTCAATGAACTGGCGTTGGGTAAAGAAATAGATGACCAAAATCGGCAAGATTGTAATGATGGCGCCTGCCATTTGTAAATGGACAAAACTACCAGCTTCTTGTAGGAAACTTTGTAATCCGTAGGAAATTGGACGCCATTCCAATGAACGCGTCACCAGAATGGGCCAGGCCAGACTGTCCCAACTGCCTAAAAAACCAAACAAGGCGAGAATGAGAACGGGCGCCTTAGACAGGGGAAGCACAATTTGAACCAGATAACGCAAATGACCGGCGCCATCAATTTGGGCAGAGTCCCATAGTTCATCCGGGATTTGCTGGAAAAACTGGCGCAGCAAGAAAATGCCAAAGGCACTGGCCATAAATGGTACAGTGAGCGCTGGCCAGTTATCAATCCACTGCAACGGTGTAACTTTGCCCAACCAGGAAACGGTGAGGAAGTTGGGCACCCAGATAATGGCCTGGGGCAAAGTTAAGGTGGCCAAAAAGAGACCAAAGAGCAAGTTTTTGCCAGGAAACTCCATGCGGGCAAAGGCATAGGCGGCCAGGACACCAAAGACTACCTCGCCAGCTACCGTCAGCAAGGCTATCTGCAGGCTGTTGAAAAAGAACTCGGAAAAGTCAGCTTCCTGCCAGGCTTCGAGGTAGTTGCCCCATCTTGGCACGCTGGGGATGAACGTCTGGCTGGTGGCCTCGGTAAGGTTCATCAGTGAAATGCTGATGGTTGCCAGGAAGGGCACGATGGCAATAACCGCGCCAACGATAAGAATGAGGTAGGTGAAGAACCTGGCCCAGTTGAATCCAGAGCGTGCTGGCTTAGGCGCAACCATGTTGACAACAGGCGTTTCACTAGCCATAGAACACTCTCCCTTTGGCCACGCGGTCAAGAAGAGCAGTGGCGCTTAAGATCACAATGAGCAAAACAATCCCCAGCGCCGCCGCATAGCCGATGCGGGTATCGCGGTTGAAGGCATCAAAAATGACCAGACTGGCGGTGTCCATGGTGCCCAGGGCAGCTCGGGAACGCAGCACAAAAATGGTGTTGAACGCTTTAAACGTGCCGATGACACCAAAGATGGTCAAGAAGTAGGTGATGGGTGAAAGCAGGGGCAGGGTAATGTGGCGGAACTGCGCCCACCGGCCAGCTCCATCCATTGAGGCGGCTTCATAATATTCGCGTGAAATATTGCCCAGGCCAGCCAGGAAAAAGACGACGTTGTAGCCGGTAAATTTCCAGATGCCGAAGATGATGGCCACAACCAGGGCGAGGCTGGGACCCGCAGCCCATGCCGGTATGTTGATATTGAGGGCTTCACCAATGAGCTGATTGATACCGTTGGGTTCGTTGAGCCAGCCGAGCGGCGGGAAGCCCAGGGACGCCAGCACGGTGTTCATGGTACCGGTGGGGTTGCCGGAAAAGAGGACTTTGAAAACGGCCGCTGCCCCCACCGCTGGCGTAATATACGGCAAAAAGAATATCATGCGGAACAGACCCTTGGCCTTAATATTCTGGTAAAGCAGTGTTGCCAGAACAAGGCCAAAGCCCAATTCGGCTGGCAGCGTGCCAATGACGTAATAGATGGTGGTGCGCAGCCCGATCCACCAATCTTTATCGCCTTCGGCGATGACTACGGGCAGTTCGCTGATCAGCACCCAGCCGCCGACCATCAGCAAAATGGCGCCCAGGAAGCGCAGCCCGGTTTGCAGGTTCGATTCACGGTGTGCGGCCGTACGCCAGACCAGCCAGGACAGCAGCAGCAGCATAAATCCGGCACTAATCGTGACGATTTGCGCCCAAATGGCCAGCGATTCACCCGCTTCCAGCGCTTCGGCATAAGCCGTTTGAATTTCGCCGTAGGTGAGCCAGGTCAGGGCCACAGCGAGCACAGTCATGAATACGGCCGTTGTCAGCTTCCCCGTATAAAATGAGTCCCGCAGTGTGGGTGGGCTGTTGCGCTGGATAAAAAAATAGGCGACCCCACTCAAAATAAGAGCGAGAACGCCATAGAAAAAAATGGTAGACGCGCCGGTAGTAGACCAGGCTTCCCGCAAGAGCTGGGGAAACAGCTCGTTACGCTCCTCGGCCGTAAAACCCACCAGCTGCTCACCAATTTCCAGCAAGCCGGGCATAAACACAAAGACAAACCATAAAAGCAGCCCCAGCCCCGCCGCGTTCAGCGCACCGGGCAGCAGCCAGCGCCAGGGATTTTCTTCTTTGGCTCGGGCCGCACTCAACATTTCGTTGATTTGCCGGACGGCAACCACCACAAGAAAGAGAGCCATCCAGAAAGCCAGCACGTAGGCCAGGTTGTCCATAGACCGGACGTATTGCCCCAGACCATCAGGGCGGCCCACCACGTTGTTCAAACCGGCGCGTGTGCTTTGGTACGCGGAAAAAACCAGGGGAAACAGACCAAACAAGCCAATAATGATGATGGCGGGTGATAAAAAGAGATAAGCCAGAACCGCCTCACGCCGCTTCAGGCCACGGCGACCAGAAAAAATTGCCAGGCTCCTTCGTTCTGCCTGAACCGGTACGTTTGATTGAGAAGTAACTGCCCTGTCGCTCATCGTTAGCTCCGTTATTAGCCAAACGGCCGTAACCAGCCCTGCGTAAACTGGCTCTACGTTACCAATAAATCTCGGTTGAACTGGATGAAATATGGAACAAGATCACGCATGGACCTGTACGCTGCAAAACAAAGGAACAGTTTGTTGGCCTGGATAATTTTTGGTCTAGATTCACTCTTCATTCCCTGTTACAAACGATTCTGTGCAGAACCGTAGCGCATTATATCACGCCCACTTTGAGGGGCAACAGCGCTCCAGCCAAAAATGCGGTGAACTGGTTAGCGCCAGGCTAACATGTTGTAAACATTTGGTTAAGGAAACGGCCGTTTCGCTCGCCCCCCGCCTATCCCCTTCAGCCGTGTTATAATCCGCCCGCAGCATCACAAGAGACCATCTTCAAGGAAAATTGTTACAATGTCACGTCCTCACTTAACGGTGTTCACCCTCATTTTTGTTCTGTTGAGCCTGCTGGCGGCCTGTGATTCCGAACTGTCGCCCACTGCCACGCCATCGCCTGCTGCCGCGACGGTTACGGCCGTTCCCGACCCGTCCCCCACACCCGCCAGCGCAGAAGCACCAAACACACAAACCGAAGGGGTCTTCTTCAGCGAGCTGCTGCCCGGCGTGCCCGGCGGCAACAGCCAGGAGTTTGTCGAGCTGTACAATGCGGGTTCAGAGCCGGTGGACCTGATGGGCTGGTCGATTTTTTACCTGCTGGGTGAAGGGCAGGAACAGGAGCTGGTGTACCGTTGGACGGAAACGGCCGTCATCCCTCCCCACGGTCACGTGCTGCTAGTGCGTGAAGGGCAAGACGTTGGCGCCGCAGCCGATGGCTTTTTTACCCAGTCGCTCTTCGAGCGCAAAGGCGGCCTGCTGCTGCGCAGCAAAACCCAGCAAACGGTGGATCTTCTAGGCTGGGGCGAGGCCCCGGCTGAATTTACCGCCGGTGAGGCGGTGCCTGCCCCGGATGGCGGCGCCAGCCTGGAACGGCTGCCCGGCGGCGCTGCCGGGAACAATCAAAACAGCGGCAGCAATGCCGCCGATTTTGTGGCCCTGGCTACGCCCAATCCGCAAAACAGCGGCAGCCCCATCACCCCGCAGCCAGACGAATACCTGACAATTGCCCTCACCGCGCCGGAGGCCATTGAGCCGGGGATGGAATTTGGGTTGATGGTAGAGGTGGGCAATGTGAGTGAAACGGCCGCAACCAACGTCACCATCTCCCTGCCCATTGCCAGCCATTTTGAACTGCTGAATGCGCCGGAGGGGGCGGAATTGGCGGACGGCCGTCTAACCTGGACCCTCCTCGAAATTGCTGCTAACGGCCGCCAAACGGCCGAAATCAGCCTGCAAAGCCCGTTCACCTACGTCGACACCCTGCTCACCGGCTACTTTGCCGACGCCGAGGGCTACCTGGCCGCCTTTGGTCCGCCGCAGTTTATCGCCATGGCGGGCGGCTCGATTCCCGTCGCTACGGCGCGAACCCTGGTGGGCAGCACCGTCACGGTGCAAGGTGTGGCTACCATGTACACCGGCGGCTTTTTTGCGGGCAGTACCAGCACCAAGTTTTACATCCAGGATGACACCGGCGGGGTGCAGATTTTTGTGCCTGGCGGCATGAATGCGGTCGATGTGGCGCTGGGAGACGTGGTGCGCGTGACCGGCGAGATTGAGATTTACCGCGATTCGGTTGAGGTGATCCCTGGTGATTTTGCGCGAGACATTGAGATTGTTGCCACAGGCGACCCACTGCCGGAGCCCCGGCCCGTTTCCGGCACCGAGCTGGAATCGGCCGTGGGCCAGTACGCCGTGGCCGAAGGCACGATTACGCGCATCGAGGAGTTCAGCTTTTCCTATGAAGTAGATTTGCAGGATGCGTCCGGCGGCACCGTGCTGCTGTACATCGAAAAAGATACCGGCGTGACGGCCGAACCACTCATCCTGGGCAGCCGCTACCGCGCCGTGGGTGTGGCCGAGCTGTACAGCGGCCAGCTCCAGCTGAAGCCGCGCCTGCAAACCGACCTGGTAGAGATTATTCCGCCGGTTGTGCAGCTGGAAATGCAAACCGATAACACGGCCCAGCCGGGTGAGGTGCTGACCTACACCGTGACTGCCGCCAACCACACGCCGGAAACGTTGAGCAATGTAACTATCGAGTTGGTCGTGCCAGGCGGCGCCGCCAATGCCCTTCTGGTGCAGCCGGATGAAAATGGTATTTCGGCCAATGGCGACCTGCTCTGGACGGTGGATGAACTGGCAGGGGAGGGCGGTACGGCCGTCTTCCACTACTTCTTCACCGTGCCCGACAACCAGACCGGGCCGCTGGTCGCCACCCCGGCCCAGCTCACTGCCGACAACCTGGTCGAGCCAGTGCTGTCCAACCCCTTTACCACCTTCCTCGGTGACGGCGTGCCGATTTGGGCCATCCAGGGTGAGGGCGACCGCTCGCCCTATGTGGGCATTGCGGCGGCAACGAGTGGGGTAGTAACGGCCGTTTTCCCCGAGCTGGACGGCTTTTTCATCCAGGACCTCTTCCCGGACAACAATCCCGCCACCTCCGATGGGCTGTTTGTCTTCACCGGGGCGCTGCCGCTGAACGTACAGGTGGGGGATTTGCTGGAGATCAACGGCCGTGTCCGCGAAATCTCTGGCCAGACCACGCTCCAGGTGGCGACCCTGGCCGACATTGTGCTCAACAGCCCCGGCTACACCAACGTCTTTGACCCCGTGCCCTACGATCCGCCGCAGGACCCGGCCGCCGCGCTGGCCTACAACGAGGCGCTGGAGGGTGTGCTGGTCACCGTGTCTGAACCGGCGCTGGTGATTGCCCCCACCACGCGGTATGGCGAGTATGCCCTGGTATACGAAAAATGGGGGGTAACGGCCGTTGCCCGCACCGACACCAGCGGCTTTTTGATTTACGTAGACGATGGCTCAACCGTGGCCCACGACGACCAATCGAGCCTGCCCTACGCCGTGGCCAAGGGCGATTTTGTGGCCAACCTGGTGGGGCCGCTGGCTTACACCTTTGGCAATTACAAGATTGAACCGGTTGTTGTGCCGGATATTGCGCCGATCAATCGGCCGCTGCCCACCATCCGCGCCGCCGAGGTCAACGAGCTGAGCGTGGCCACCTTCAACGTCGAAAACCTGTTCGACCTGCTCACGCCGCACCCGTCCGATCCGCCGCTGCCGACCGTGTTTGAGTACCGCGCCAAGCTGGACAAAATCGCCCAGACCATCGTGGCCATGGGCGCGCCCACCATCATTGGGCTGCAGGAAGTGGAGAACCTGGACGTGCTGCAAGATCTGGTGGCAGAAGAAGCGCTGGCCGGGTATGGCTACGAGCCGTACCTCATCGAAGGACACGATTCGCGCGGCATCGACGTGGCTTACCTGGTGCGCAGCGACCGGGCTACGGTTGAAGCCGTCGCTGCTTACGACGCGCCAGGTGACTTGTTTGCCCGCCCGCCGCTGGTGATGACCGTCACTGCCCACCTGGACAGCGGCGACCAGACGATCATTGTGCTCAACAACCACTTCCTCTCGCTCTCCGCGGGCGAAGAGGCCACTGAGGCGGTGCGCACTGCGCAGGCGGAATGGAACCTGGCGGTCATGGAGGAGTTGGCGGCAGCCAACCCGGAGGCGCATTTTGTGGTGCTGGGCGATCTAAACTCGTTTTACCAGACGCTGCCGGTAGACACGCTGGAAGCGGGCGGTTTGCAGCATGTGTATCGCTATTTGCCGGAGGCGGAACGGCCGTACACCTACATTTTTGAAGGCCGCACCCAAACCCTGGACCACATCCTGGTCTCGCCCGCGCTGTTCGCCCAGCTCACCCTGGTGGAAGTCCTGCACAGCAACGCCGACTACCCCATTGGCGATCCGGAAGACAACTCGCCCCGCCGCGTCTCGGACCACGATCCGCTGGTAGCCATCTTCGCCTTCACCGAATAAGCAGATTGTTATCGATGTGGCCGCGCTTCTGTCATGCCTGCGTAGGCAGGCATCCATCTTTTGGATTCCCGCTTTCGCGGGAATGACAAATGAAGAAAAATTGTAAAACAGAATTTTCCACGTGTTACGCGTCGTAGATGAAAAGCGGTTTTGTGTCCTTGCCATCCAAAATTCGCAGCCGCTCCAGCTCAGCCAGGTGGCGCATATCCCGCTGGGAAAAGCTGCCAATTGCCTGCTGCAGCCGGGTGAGGGCGCCTGCAGCCGTTTCTGCCTGAATCTGGCGTTGGTGTGCCAGTTCCAGCGCTTTTTCCACCTCGGCGGGGACGCTGATTGGCCCTAAGGCCATCAGTTACAAGTTAAGCTATTTTGTGAGTTGTCAAGCCAGCAATGGGCTACAATTCACGCATGAAAAAAGCAGACAATAAATCTAAAAGTACCGTCCGGCATACACGGGCTATTCAAGTTGATAGACAAAAAAGACCGCTCGTTGACAATTTAACCGATGAAGTAGAAGCTCTGTTTTACAGCCTGGTCCGACCGCTCACCTTGTCACAATGTGAGCTGTTCCGGCAGATGGGTTTGCGCGAACGCACCCTCACTCTGCCAGTCATGATGGCCTTGTTGCTGAGCGCCGTTTGGCGACAAATCGCGGCTGTGAATGAACTGGCTCGGCTGATTCGTGACGAAGCGGTGCTCTGGGAAGCGCCCCAAAAGGTGTCGCAACAAGCGCTTTCGGACCGATTCAACACCCTGCCAGCTATCTTGTTTCTCAACGTTCTCAACCTCTTGTTGCCCTTGATGCAGCAGCGTTGGCAAGAGCGCAAACGACCGTTACCACCAGAAATTGCTTGGGCCCAAGCACGGTTCAGTGCTTGCTTGATTGCCGATGGGTCCACCCTCGATGCGCTCATCCGTAAAGTGGGACTACTACGTGACCGGGCAAGCCATCCCCTGGCGGGCAAAATGACCGCTTTACTCCACCTGGGTTCACAACTCCCAGATAAAATCTGGTTTGACACAAAGGCGTCTAGCCACGACCAGAGCGTTTGGGAAGCGATTCTCGCGCACATCCAGACCGGCAGCTTGCTCCTGTTTGACTTGGGCTATACCAACTTCACCCGCTTTGGCCAGTTGACTGAGAAGGGCGTCACCTTTATTACGCGAGCCAAACGCAATTTGAAATATGAAGTAGCCCAAGTTTTGGTCAAAACCCCGTCTTGCGCGACACCATTGTCTGGATAGGCACGGGGGATGAGCGCCAGCAGGTACGTCTGGTTGAAGTGTTGTATGGCAATACCTGGCGGCGCTTCCTGACCAACGAACTCGACCCGGAGCAGCTACCGGCTCGTTACCTGGTCGCCCTCTACTATCGTCGCTGGACGATTGAACGCGCCTATGCCAGCATCAAGCGGTTGCTTGGTTTGGCCTACTTCTGGTGTGGTTCTCAGAACGCGGTTGAACTGCAACTCTGGTCTACCTGGATTGTCTATACCGTGTTAATTGACCTCTGTGACGAGGTCGCCGGATTGTTAAAGTTGCCGTTTGAGCGTATCTCAGTTGAGATGGTATTCCGCTCAATTTACTATTACATCAAAGCCATTGAGCGAGGCGATGACCGCTCTCTGCCAGAGTATTTGGCAGACCGCTGTATCGACTTGGGTGTTGTGAAACGAAAGCGAAAAAACGAGGCATCTGTGTTTGAATCATGGCCCTTGACAATTGCCTCAAACCCTTAACTTGTAACCAATGCCCTAAGGCGATATCCTTGGGTTTCAGAGTTTGGAAGCCCAGGTTCACCGGCTGCGTGAGCTGCCGATCGACCCGCTGGCACAGTTCTTGCTCCAGCGCTTGAAGAGCGCCCAGGCCATACAAGGATTGAATGGTGCGCAGCTCTATTAAATGTTTGAGCGCCTGCTCCGTCTTCCCAGCGATCACTTTTTCTGAGTTTTCCGGCAGAGTGCGGGCCATTTTATACCGAATTTTGGGCGTGATGAGGCTCACATCTACCGTGTAAGAAACTTTCCAGCTGATCGTCACCGGGATGCCATCGGCCGTACGCACACTCTTCAGCTCCCCCTTGGCCGTTTGTGACTTCTTGGGAATTCGGCCGCGAACCTCTTCATACCATTTAAGCCGCACGTAATGCGGATCATTAATGGCCAGGAGGGTCCGGCCAAACGGAATCCAGTTCGGTGCATGGTGAGCGTTGTGGTGGCGTACCGAGTCGGGGTCTGGCCCAACGGCAAAGCGGATGAAGCTGTTGTTGAACCGGTTAAAGATAACCCCCACTTCCATCTCATCCACCAGTGCGCCTTTGCGAAAAGAGATGTACAAAGCGACCGCCAGTAGAAGAACAAGCAAGAGAAGAATGATAATGCCGGCGATGGCAAACGCCTGATAAGCGGCCACTGTGGCAAATCCAAGGAACAATATCATCATGGCAAAGACAATGGGCTGCCTGAGATTCATACTACCTCCCTGTGTGGAACAATTAGTTGAAAAACGCGTGTGGGCATTGTAAACGCCACAAGTTGAAAATCCAAGCGTTTGTCAGGTTTGTCAGGAAGTTGTTGTTTTGGGGAAGGGGATCAGGTGCCAGGCAATAACAAATTTTGCCAAAGTGGTTGACAAAGCAGGGTGATTAGATTATCATCTAACACATTAGACAATCATCTAACAGATTAGATGCTGATCTAATTACCGATTTTATCAAACTGGTCCCTTTTGACCAACAATTCGCCGAAGCGCAACACAGCCAGAACAGCAGCGGCATCCGCCACGTGCGGTAGGAGGCAGCGATGAATACGCTTATTCACCCCGATACCTTGTATGAAATCAATCGTCTGTATCAACAGGAACGCCTGGCCAACGGCCAGCCCAAGAAGTAGGTGGAGGATAAAATGGGACATTCAACAGAAATGACGTTTTGTAAAGAGGTAGATGCCGCGCCAACGGCCGTTTATTACGCGCTCACCAACGGCGCCGCCATGCGGGAATGGCTGAGCAACAACTCCCAGGTGGCGACACGAGTCGGGGGGCGCATTTACCTGTACTGGCAGCAAGGATACTACGCCAGCGGCGAGTTTAAGGAGCTGGTGCCCAATGAGAAGGTGGTGTATTCGTGGCAGGGCAAGGGGGATACGGCCGTTTCCACCGTCACCATCAACCTCTCTCCCACCGACAGCGGCACGCAGGTGGAGCTGATCCACAGTGACCTGCCCGCCGGGGAAGACACAGCTGAGATGCGCCAGACCTTGAAAGAAAGCTGGGAAGCGGGGCTGGCCAACTTGAAGTCGGTTTTGGAAACCGGGCTGGACAAGCGAATCTACGACCAGGCATTTTTGGGCATTCTGATTAATCAGCAGCTTAATGCGGAACAGATGGCCGAGCGCGGCCTGGAAGCAGAGGGTGGTATCAGCATTTCGGGCACGATGGCCAATACGGGGGCGGCTGCGGCTGGTTTGCAGGCCAACGACGTGATTGTGGACATGGGTGGCAACGCTACCAAGGACTTCCCTTCGCTGCAGGCGGCGATACGGCCGTATCGCCCCGGCGATTCTGTCAAGGTCTCATACTACCGCGACGGTGAACGGCAGCAAACCCTGATGTCTCTTTCCACGCGCCCGGTACCCGACGTTCCGCCCACTGCGGCCGGTCTGGCCGAGGCCTTGCGCCAGGCGTATGAACAGCTGGACAAGGAGCTTGACGAGGTGCTGGCCGGGGCTACCGAAGCCGAGGCCGAGTTCCGGCCCAGTGAGGGCAGCTGGAATGCCAAGGAACTGTTGGGCCATCTGATTACCACGGAGCGAGGCTACCAGATGGGGGTTGCCACGCAAATCACCGATGGCGTGTTGGATGGGTTCCCCAACAATCCCACGCCCTGGATGCAGGCGGTGACCGCGGTTTATACCACGCTGCCGGAAATTGTGAGCCTGTGGAAACGCTCCGAGGCGGAAACGGTGGCGCTGCTGTCGCTGCTGCCAGACTCGTTTGTGGCGCGCAAGACGACTTACCTCAACACGGGCATTGGGTTTTTGCAGGGGCTGGTGGGCCATACGCGGAATCACATTGCCGAAATAAAGGGGCTGCTGGAGGCGGCCCGGCAGGCATAAGGTTTTGGTGACGGCCGTTTGCCCTGGCTGCGGGCGTCACCATTGTACTGGGAGAATTTGTTATGGAAGAACCACGCAACATAAAAATCATTGAGCCGTTTATCGTGCTGGTTGTGATTGCCGGGGCCATTGTTTACCTGCTGAACGTGTTTAACAGCGGCAGCTGGCTCTGGTTCCAGGGCAAGGCGACGGTGCTGGAGCCGCCCACGCGCATTGTGATCATCAACGATGGCGAAGCGGTGGTTTTGCAGCCGGGGTCAGACTACTTTAACGAACTGTCGGAGGCGGCCGTTCAGGCCCTGAGCAAGTTTGGCAACACCGATCTGGTGAGCATTGGCCTGTCGGAGCAGACGCTGACCGACTATGCGGAGAACTCGCTGGTGGTGGAGCTGTACTTCGACAAGCCGCTTCAGTTCAACACGCTGGCGCGAACGGGCGAACCGACGCAGCTGCTGATTCCCGTCGACGGCCGTCATGCAGCAGGTGGCTACGTGTTCCGCGGTGCGCAGGGTGAATGGTGGTTTGGCGCCGTGCGCATGGCCGATCCGTCCCCGCTGTATGTTGTTTTGCAGCAGATGGGGTATCAAGCGGCCGTATTTCAATCGGCTGGTTAGAAGATTCGTTTTTACAAGGAGATCCGATGTCTGCTGAAAAAGAAAGTGCTGCAAAAACGGCCGAATCTGCCGAAAAACAAACCAGTTGGCTCATTCAGTGGTACATTACTATTCCTTAAGATGTTTGATTTGAGGCTTTCTGGGATTTTATAGAGTGTGTCGTGAAACGTGAATTCTCTCTGGTCACGTTTCACGTTTCACGAATTGTCATCTCCCTGGATTCCTGAAGTCCCTAATTTGAAAAGGAGTGTGTGATGTCTCAGCTGAAACTTGAAACCCGCCAGGTGGGGCCGTGGGAGATGAACACCTACGCCCTCATTTGCCCGGAAACAAACCAGAGCGTCCTCATTGACCCTGGCGACGATCCGGAAATTTTGCAGGAGATGCTGGGTGACAGCCAGCCGGTGGCCATCTTGCTCACCCACACCCACGTGGACCACATCGGCGCGCTGCCGGACATGCGCCAGGCGCTGGGCGTGCCGGTGTTGGGCAACGACGGCCCGCACGAGCCAGGCGGCAAAGATATTGAGGCCGACCGTTGGCTGCGCGATGGCGACACGGTGACCGTTGGCGAGCACACGCTGCGAGCCGTCTATGCGCCCGGCCACATTGGCGACCAGATCTGTTTTGTGCTGCAAGGCGACCACCGCGTGATTGTGGGCGATACCATTTTTGACGGTGGACCGGGGCGTACCTGGTCGGCCGAGGGATTTAAGACGACGCTGCAAACACTGCGGAACGTGGTGCTGCCCTGGCCGGATGACACGGTTTGTTATCCGGGGCACGGGCCGCACTTCCGCCTGGGCGACCGCCGGGCGCAGATCGAGGCCTTCCTGGTCAAAGATCACGGCGATTTTTTTGGCGATGCAACCTGGGAAATGTGATTTTTTTTAGCCAACATGCTTTCCTCTTCTCAGTGGAAGGATGGGAATCGGCCGTTACTATGAGTGAATGGGGTTTGGGTTTGGCCGGTTCCCGTCTTTCCTAACTCTTTAGTCTGGCAGCGGGAGGTTTTATGACCAAATCTTTGGGGAATCCCACGGGGCAGCCAACCGGTATGCGGGGGTTTGTGATTGTCTGGTTGGGTCAGGTTGTGTCTATGTTGGGCACAGGCATGACCAACTTCGCCATTTCCTTCTGGATTTTCCAGCAGACGGGTGAAGCCACGGCGCTGACCTGGGCGATCTTCTTTTTCATGGCGCCCAGCGTGTTGTTTAGCCCCATCGCCGGGGCGATTGTGGATCGATCCAACCGCAAAATGGTGATGATCGTCAGCGATTTGCTGGCAGGCGTGGCCACCATCATTTTGCTGTCTCTGCTGGCGGCGGACAGCTTGCAAATCTGGCACATTTACCTGGCCAATTTGCTGGCGGGGGCGGCCAATGCTTTCCAGTTTCCGGCCTATTCCGCGGCGGTGACGATGATGCTGCCCAAGGCGCAGTACGGCCGTGCCGCGGGCATGCTCTCTCTGGCGGGATCGGCATCTGGCATTCTGGCGCCTGCTTTTGCCGGGGCGCTGTTGGGCCCGCTGGGATTGGTGGGCATCATGAGCATTGATGTGGCCACTTTCCTTTTTGCCATTCTGGCCCTGTTCGTGGTGCATATCCCCCAGCCGGAAGTGACGCCGGAAGGTCGCACCGGGCAGGGCAGCCTGCTGCAGGAGTCGGCCTACGGCTTTCGCTACATTTTTGAACGGCCGAGTTTATTGGGCCTCCAGCTGGTCTTCTTTTGCATCAACTTCCTGGCCATGTTTGGTTTTGCCGTGATGGTGCCAATGATTCTGGCTCGCACCGGCAACAACGAGATTGCCCTGGCCAGCGTGCAGTCTCTGGGGGCCATTGGCGGCGTGCTGGGCGGCCTGCTGCTGAGCACCTGGGGCGGCCCCAAGCGCAAGGTGAACGGCGTGCTGTTGGGCATGGTGGCGGTGAGCATTTTTAGCCAGGCGCTGATGGGGGTGGGGCAGGGCGTGTTTATTTGGGCTACGGCCGCTTTTATGGGCCAGTTTATCATTCCCATCCTGAACGGCTCCAACCAGGCGATCTGGCAGGCCAAGGTGGCGCCGGATGTGCAGGGGCGTGTCTTTGCCGTGCGCCGCCTCATTGCCCAGGTGACGGCCCCCGTGGCCACGGCGCTGGCCGGGCCGCTGGCGGACAACGTCTTCGAACCGGCCCTGCAGCCTGGCGGCGTCCTGGCAGCCTCGTTTGGCTGGCTGGTGGGCACGGGCGCCGGTGCGGGCATGTCGCTGATGTTTGTCATTTCCGGTTTGATTGGTGTGGCTGTGGGGTTGGGCGGTTATTTGTTCCCGGCCATTCGCGATGCGGAAGAGCTGCTGCCGGATCATGAGGTGGTGGTGCAGACGGCCGTACTCACCAAACGCCTCAACGAACTGACCCAGCAGCGGCAGGCACTGCGCCAGGCGCCGCCGTCGCCGCAAAACCAGGCAGCGCTCAAGGCCATCTCTCTAGAACTACGCCAGATTGGTGCCGACTATCCATCGACAATGCGCCGGCCATAAGGTGCCTGGCGCATGAATTTTGCACCGAGACGCCTATCTGGTTTATAAATATACCAATGTCATTCCCGCGAAAGCGGGAATCCAGAAAATGGATGGCTGCCTTCGCAGGCATGACAACAGCATGAGCTACTTTTGAAACAGTCAAATGAGTATAAGCGCAGGAAATAAATTGTAATGGGTATGACACCGCAGTTAACTTGGGACATCGGCACAGCATATGATCTCTTCACCAGCCTTAATGTGATCCACGATCCGGCCCGGTATGGCCTTAGAGGCTCATGGGCCGCCGGGGTCAGATCGCGCCTGCCGGCAGAGCAGCGCGAATTTTTACAGGACGCGACCGAACATCACTATTTTTGGGCGATTCCCTGGCTGGCCAGCCAGAGCGGCCGTAAGGATGGTGAGACCATCCTGAAAAAGCTGGCAGCCATTCCGGCCGAGCAGAGAGCGCAAGAGGTTGCATCACACCATATGGGGCAGCCTTTTCAGGCGCTGTTGTTTCGGGTGGCTGAGCAGGGTTCCTGGGACGCCGAAGACAAAAATACGCTGCGCGACCTGTACCAGAAGATGTACAAGGAAGAAACCGGCAAGGCTAAGAAGGTTGCCGAGGAGGAGCTGAAAGGCACGCTCAACGTGTGGGCCAATTCCGCCGAATACAGCGAAAAGATGCTGAACGCCCTGCAGGTTTATTATGACGTTTTTTTCAAAGAGGAAGAGGCGCGCATCTTAAAGCCGCTGCAAGCCCGGGTAAATGAAGCCAGGGAGCTGGCCGAAAAGCTGCCTTTACCGGAACTGCTCAACGAGCTGTCTCAGGGGCTGCGCTTTGAGTTTGACCAGACGGAGGAGATGGAAGAGCTGGTGATGATTCCTTCATTCTGGACCACGCCGCTGTCCCTGTTCACGTCGTTTTCGGAGGACAAAAAGCGCTGGCTGTTTCTGTTTGGCGGCCGTCCCGACGATGTGTCATTGGTGCCTGGCGAGGTGGTTCCCGAACTGCTGTACCAGATGCTTAAGGCATTGGCCGATCCCACCCGCCTGCGTATTTTGCGCTACCTCTCGGAAGAGCCGCTGACCCCGGCGGAGCTGGCCCGGCGGCTGCGCCTGCGTCCGCCGACGGTGATACACCATTTGGATGCCCTGCGTTTAGCCCGGCTGGTGCACGTGACGTTGAGTGTAAACGGCCGTCGCTACGAAGCCCGCCACGAAGCCATCAACACCGTCTGCACCATGCTGGAAGGCTTCCTGGCTGGCGAAAACTTCACCTAAAAACAAAAAAAAGCGCCAGCTTGAGAAGCTGACGCAATCTATACCTGCATTTTCAGATAGGGCCAATCTTAAGGATTGGCCCTATCTCATTCTGTAAATTTTAGGCGGCCACTAAGGTAAATTACCTGTGTTTGTTATGAAAATTCGGTCAATCCAGGTTCCAGGCTCTCTGTAGCCAAGCCGCAGTGTGTGTGAGCCCGCAGGCAGGTAGAACTGAACCAAAGAATTACCGCTTTCAGCATTGTGAACTTGATCCCAGGTCCAGGTGTTTACAAGTACCATATTGTTGAACATAACCCATCCATTAGAGCGGGTAATATTTTGTGATTGGTTGACAGTCGCGCCATCAATCCTTACCCAAACTGAATCATGGTTGCCACTGTTGTCTGTATCCACGCGGAGATAAACCCGGTATAACCCTGCACTCGGGGCAGTAAATGAATAGGTCACCTGCTGATTTGATGGTGGGTTACTTCCACTGCTATTGCCGTCCCAAGTGATGTATTGACCACCGGAAGCAGAACCACTGTTGTCTATATCCCACTGGCCATTGAGACCGTTGCCTGATTCGGCTTCAAGATACAGCTGTAAGGCGGCTGGCGTATTGGTCGGGATAGGCGTCGCTGTGGGTGTTACCGGTGTAGGCGTGGGTGTGGGTGTATAGGGTTGGATCTCAAAGTAGTTGTAGTTGGCCCAACCGGTTTCCATGGTAATACGCACGATGTTGCTGCCAGCAAACAGCGTGACCGGGCCAATGACATCATTTGTCCAATCTTGCCAGCCGTTGGTTGGCCCTAGGGTATAAACGACGGAATTGTATTGCAGGGCGCCTTGGGAAACGGTAATGCGAATACGCGGGTTGCTGGTGCTAATGGAAGCATTGCGAATCACAAATGTATACCCCAGTGTTTGTGGGGCAATCACTTCATACTCCAGCCACTCCCCATCGGCCACCCAGCCAACGTTGTAGCCGCCGCCGGTGTCGAATGCGGTTTCCAGGTCTGGCCCGGCCGCGCCCACGTCGGAGCGATATGGGCTGCTGCCTGGCCCGCCGTCGCTGGCTACTTCAAAGAAGGCCACGCCCGCGCCGCCGCAGCGGAAGTTTTCCATCTGCACGCGCACGGTGCCGTTCGTGGGAACGGTATGTGGACCATAAGCACACGGTACCGTGGCCGTGGCCGTGGCTGTTGAGGTGGAGGTTGGCGTGTTGCTTGGTACCGGCGTATTGGTAGCGGTTGGCGTGTGGCTGGCCGCCAAGGTAATGGAAGGAATGGGGGTCAGCGGTGTGGGTGATGCATTAGGATCTTGTGTCGGTGTGATGGTAAAAGTGGGCGGCGGTGTGTAGTTTAGCAGGGAGGGCGGGGCCACCGGCGCCTGGGCCACAAAGCGTGAAAAGACATCCCCAATGGCGGGCTGCATGAGCGCCACAATGGCGACAACGGCGATGCCAACAAGAATGAGAAGGATGGCATATTCCACCAGCCCTTGCCCGGCTTCTGAATGGAGTTTATGGGTGCGACGCCTGAATTGTTTCATGGGATGCCTCGTAATATATTGCCAAAATCGTACTAAATGACAGTAAGCTACATAAATTAATTACACAATAATGAAAAGGCCTACAAAAGTCCCTATGACCTTTGTAGGCCAGAATGGTTCGTTATTTAACCAAGTAAGGTAAACCTTCGACGGTAATTTGCCAACCAAACGTGTCGGAAAAACCACCATCGTAACGAACAACCAGCCGACCACCAAAGAAGGGGGTGCAGTCCTCCATGGTGGGATCGCTGTAGTCACAGTTACTCAAGTCACCGGGCACCTTAATGGCATAAGGTGGATCCACCCACTGGGTCGGACAGTTACCTGGACGGCAGCGGGTGGTGATGCCATCCGGGTCCGCCTGATTGGTGACGCCAAAAGCCATAGCCCAGTCTGTTTGATTCGGATCATAGCCCAATGCCGTATTAGCCGGCGTGAAGGCGATGGAGTCGAAGTAAAAAATGATGGGTGGCTGTGCCCCTGAGTCGGAATCAAACATGCTGATGTTGATGGTTTGCCCGATCATGTCCGGACCGACATAAATGAGGGGAATATCTACCGGGTTGCTAAAGTTGGAGTTCATGGGTAAATTGCCCAGACCGTAAATAGTGACGCCGTCCGAGGTGTGTGAACCGGGGTGATTTAGGATGTAAAGGTTACGGGCATTCACCTCACTGGGTACAGTGCTGACGTAACTGGGTGGCCCGGCCCAAATCTCAAAACCGTTTTCTGAAGCGCCACTCATGGCCCGGACATCCAGATAGATGTACCGGGCACCCGTGGATAAATCCGTCACGATATTGGGCACATCTGTCCGGAGGTCGATTTCAAAACTATCAACCGTTCGAGGGGTCGCGGGAACTGCAGCCCCCGGATCATCAACCGTGGAAAACGGCACATCGGCGCCGGGCGAAACCCAGCGCATGTCGGTCTGGTGGTTGCCTGGGCTGGGTCCATCACGGTTGTCTCCCGTCTGGCCAAAGTAGTCAACCAGAGGAATTTTTGCGACGGTGCCGTCCGGGTTTTCTGCGAAATAAGACAGGCTGTAACGCGTCTGCGTGTTGGCCGTTGTTTGATAGCTGCCAGGCGTTCCACACGAGGTATTTGTCGGCGGATTATTTGAGATACGATTTTCATCAATGCGGACGAACCAGTAAGGGTTAACCTGATCCAGATCAAGGTGTGGAGCATTATCTACTAAGTTCAGTTCATCGGTACGCAGCAGGCAAGGTTCGGTTCGGCTTGAACTACCTCCGTTTGTACCACACACTTTAGTGCCATCGACTGCGCCTAAGCCATTGTTAATCGCAATGTTCGAGCGATTGATCGTAGGATTGTTAGTGGCCACGTTCATGGAGTCTGGATCAAAGAGTTCAACGCGAACGATGTCATGCCCATAGTCGGGAGGAATGTAAATACGGTATGTGTAGGTGTAGGGACCGCTGGCCCAGGCGCTTTGCAGCGGCGAGTATGGATCGCCCATGTGTGTGCATGAGCCTGGGCCAAAGATGCCCTGGTTAGAGGTGCTGAGAACACCATCTTCTACACGGCGGCTTACATAAATTTCGGCCAGGGAGAAAACGGCCGCTGTCGCCGACCTCGTCAGGTTAATCGGTTCATCAAAGCCAATGACGCGCAGGAAGTAGGTTTCCACGGGCCAGGTGGCGGTAACGGCATACTCCGTGGCGCCAAGCGGTGTTTTTTCCACGTGTGTGTTGCCAGGTTCATTGATGGACAGCGTGACCGAAACAGGCATATTGTTGGCATTCAGGAATTGGCCGGATTTGGTTCGAGCATCTGCTGCAGGCCCCGTATTGTTGGTAGACCAGTCAGAAAGCTCCACGACACCCGCCAGAGCCGCCGAGTCGATGGCTGCTTGCAGCTGGGAGCCACGGGCAAAGATAAACCCCACATCCACGGCAATGCCCACGAAGGCGATGATTGCCACCATCATGAGAGCAATGAGGACGATGCTTTGCCCTTTTTCCTGGGGGCCGCCCCGGTTTTTTCGTTGAATGAATTGTTTGATACGTTTCATTTGGTTAACCTTGTTTCTTATCGATACTCATTCTGTCCAGACGTGGAAGTGGTACAGCAAAATGGCTAATTAATCTGCCCACATGAGTCGTCCCAACGTTTGAATTCGGCCAAAATCCAGTTATCTGGAACGTTATAGCCAATAAGGCGAACGATAGCGAAACCTGAGATCTGGTAACGGACGTTTGTGCCGGTGCCGGTGGCTGGCACTCGCCAAACTACCACACGCAGGTCACGATCTAAATCTACATGTCCTTGAAGGATAGTTCGCACGTCGCTGGAATTAACGGTTCCAGTGCTTCCGGCGACCCAATCCCCAATGTGCAGGGCCTGATCAGTGGGGTCTCCAGGTTCAATGTAGCCTTTTACAGGATGGTTGAAACCTGAACCGGGCACAGTACCACCCTGTGGACAGCCTGGACCGCTGCAGGGGCTGTAATTGGTGCTGTCCCCCGGCCATGACAGGCTGTTTGCCAGGGTGTTGGCGTTGGCTGAGACCCCAAGATTCCAAACCAACCAGCCAAAGTTTCCGCTGCCCGCACCATTCCAAATTCTAAAAACATCCCCTTCTTGTGCCTGCAGCAGTGGTACGTCATCCCGGTGATTCACAAAGGAATTATATACTGGTGGATTAGAAGGATAGGAGAAGTTGTTTGGATATGGATTTGAACCGCCAAGCGCAGGATCGGTGACCGAACGGACGCCCTCTTCAACCGCAATGGGGAAGGCTGAACAGCCGTTGGTTGCATTTTGGCTGGTACCCGTAATACGCATCACGCTGAGCGCATCCAGGGATGAGAAGCCTGCCAGCTGCGACATGGCGTCGAGGCCAAGAATTGAATCTACATCATGAATGGCATAGGTGCCAACAATCCTCAAGTCGGCAGCAATTGCAGCTGACTGATTGTTGAACTCGTCGTGCTGCAGCTCTTCTAAGACACGATCTTTGATGGCTGTCTCATTCACCGAGGGGAAACGAACGGTATTGGAGATCCCGTATATCTTCGTGAAACTCCACTCCGTAAAGTCGTTCCCTTGCGCATTCAGCTTGGCGCGAATGCTCCAGATATCCCAAACTCCTTGATCAAGTTCCAGCGTTTGGGTGACGTTGTTTAGGACAACGGTAGTGATACCGTCGTCTTCACCGCCATTGGAAGCAAAGCGGGTGCCCGCCCGGGCAGCGCTGCTGACCCGGTTTTGGGTAACCAGCAGCTGAGATACTTCTACCAGACCCGCCAGCAAAATGACAAATATGGGGAAAAATAGGGCGACTTCAACCAGAGATTGACCGCGCTGTTTATGTTGTGGATTTATTGTATGACGCTTCATCATTTTCTTTGCCTCTGCTTCTACAGCTGTAATATGTTCCTTACACTCATTGGCCGATGCCATATACAAACTTGCTCAAATATTTTTTGCCAATTCACTCAAGGTTCTTCAAATTCCGTTACGTTGGCGGGTTTGTCTCCAACACCTCACCGGAGGTGGCATCCAGGCGCATGGTGAAGGCCTGCCCAGTTTGCAGCGAGAAGAGGGAAACCTGCCATTCAAGACGGCCGTTTGCCTCCGCGTCACTGGCCAGTAAAGCCATCGTCATGGTAGAGACACCCTGTTCGGCCAGAAAGGTGCTCCCACCCCCGGCCAGAAAAATTTCAATCGCGTCTTGGCTATCCAGATTCCAACCGCTGGCTGACAGCAGCGGGTCGGCTTGTTCATGTTCGCCTTCAGAAACCAGCATAGCGGTATCTTCCACTACGGAAAAGACGCCAATGCTTTGGGCCGACGGCGAGTAAAAGGTAAAACCCCAGCTTTCTTCGCCCTGCCGCAGCTGATCGGCCGTTGATCCTTGCGGCCAGGTGGCCTGGGCCAACAGCAGCTGCGCGTCGGAATGCCATGCCAGGGCGGCTTGTTGTGCGGTTGCATAGGCCACGATGGCGGAACGGCCGTCATATTCCGGTGTCGGCGCAATGTCGTCGGCGCGCTGGGCGATGATGGTGGCGGAATTGGCAGGCGCGGAGTTGGGAACGGCCGTGCGATCATTGCGGAACCACAGGGTCAGCGACAACACGCCGACCACCAGCAGTAATACCACCAAAATAATGCCCAAAATCCACTCTAAACGGTTCATAATGCTTACTTTCGAATCATCGGTAAATAAATAGCTGGCTTGTTTCTCACAAAATAGACTTCTCTGAGACTACTATCTGTATTTACTTGCTCATAAGCCAGAAAAAGCCACCAATTGTTAGCGGATTCCATAGCTGGATTAATAGCCCGCACGTCGGAACCTGTAACTTGATCTCTTGCGCTGGCTGCCCAATCGCCGCAGCTGTTTACACCCCAAATGCGTTCATTATTTGAGTTGCTAGTCCCCTGAATACCGTGAAAGTAAACATAGGTGCAACTGCCTACCTGGCCAATCGTTGAAATGACATCAAAAGGATCAGCTGCTTTTGCACCAAGCACTTGGCCGGAAATGGGATTGCCTACAGAAAACCAGTTGGCCAAATTACTACAATTTGCATTGCATTGTAAATGGTGAACATACTGCTGTTCCTTGTTGATAAAGTTTGTGTAGGTTACATGCAGTATATTGCCAACTGTGTAAATTTTTGGTTGTGTGGCGGCAGTAATATTGTTGGGTATGCTTTTTTGTGAAATATTGATTCTACCCGCCACAGACCAATTCACAGCATTTCCTGAGGGAACACCACGCAAGTAGAAAATGCGTGTCGGATCTGGTCCTTCTTCCCAGACAACATGGTAGTTCCCAGAGGCATCAATGGCTATGTCTGGTAGCCGAGAGGTATCTGACGTATCTACGATAGGAGCCTTACCTTGCCAAGTGCTGCCTGTACTGCTTGTTGAATAAGCGTGGTAAATATTAATATTTGTTGTTGCTTCACCTTGTGACCACACAACATCAAGTCGATTGTTATTTTTTGCCACAATTCTTGGATCAGCTAACGCCACAGGTATTGCAGGTTGAGAAATAACTCTCAGATTGGTCGTATTATTTCCCCAGTTGTCCTCATACTTGTAAACAATCCTAGGGGTATCGCCCACTTCTTCAACCCAAACTGCATGTCCTTTATTGTTAGGGGAAATAGCTACATCTATTAAGCTGGAATCAGAGGCACTGCCTGGGCTTTGGTGAATACGGGCTTTGGTTGGCCAGGTAGCACCATAATTTGTGGACGTGCTGTAGTACACGTCATGATCAGAGTTGTTGTTGCCAAAAATACCACTATAAGCAACAATGATTTTTGAGCCACTTCCATAAGTTGCTATTGATGGTTGAATGGCACCAGTAATTCCACTGGTTTGGGATATCCTGCCAATTGAATTCCAAAGAGGGTCAGATGCAGCTGGAGCGAGCGGTTCCAGAGGCTCAGCAGCAACTCCTCCATTTATATGACTAACTAAAACCATGCCTAAAAAGGCAAAGATTAACATAATCCAACCTTTTTTCATTACGGGCAAGCTCCTTGTAATGCAAAAATATCAGCTGATGGATCAGGTGGAGTTCTTCCTGTTCGGAATCCAAAGTACTCGATATTGTCAATTACAACACAGGACTGTACCGTGTAATTTCCTGGCGGTACGTTATCAAACTGGTAATAACCATTCTGATCTGTGCTTTGTACAGCTACCACTTGTGAAGTGCTTTCATTAATAAGCACAACTGTGGCTCTGAACTGCCGGAGGAAGGTACCGAGCAGGGCGCGAACTACACCGCTAATTTCATCATTCCCGGTCAAGTTCGGTGTTGGTGTTGGTGTGGCTGCCGGTGTCACATTTAGCACAGTTAAGGGGTTTGTGACGTTGTTGACTTCGCTTACTTCGACAATCTGCCGAACAGAGTCAACCATGCCGTAAACCTTGTGCGAGGTTGGATTGTTGGTGAATCCCAAAGGTGAAGTCACGGTGATGACCCGACTGGCACCTCCGGCCAAGCCGCTCACCGCAGAATAACCATCACTTTCTGTGAGTGGAATGCGATCGGTCAGGATCGTGGTTGGATCCAGGTAAATGTCCACGAAAAATTGATTTTCTACAGCCACTTCACCGGTGTTGGTGATGGCTACTGTAAACTGTACTGGTTTGTAAGCAACAATAGGTGGTGTACTGACAAGCTTGGGCGGCCCAAAAGCAAGCAGGTCTGCCGGAACGGGCGTGGCGGTCTGGGGTGGTGGTGTTGGCGTTGGTTGGCCAGCGCAGGGAATGGTGAACGTATCGGATGAAGTTGCTCCGTTGGAACCCGAAACTGCACTGACCGTATAAGTGCCGTTGGTCAGCCCGCTAAAACTCCAGGTATAGGTAAAATTGCCAGGATGCGTGTTGGCTTGCAGCACAACCTGCGGCGCACCTTGCCACATTAACGTCACTGACTGGTTGGTTGGCCAGTTGTACCCTTGAAGAATGAACTGGATGTTAGGCCCCGGCCCACAATCGGGGGCGATGACGATGTAGGGACCGCTTGGTGTATGAGTTGGGGTAGGGAGAGGTGTGTTGGTTGGTGTGTTGGTTGGCACTGGTGTCAGGGTGGGCGACGGCGTGGCCGTGGGCGGTGTGCCGACAACGATGGTTGTGTCGTTGTTGCTGCTGTCGTTGGTTTGCACTGCCATCAGTACCTGGCCGATATTGGCTGATGTCAGCGCTGGATTCAGAATGATGGCACCAAAACCATCACAGGCGTGGCCGTTAAAGGGCCCGCCCAACACACCACTGCCCAAAGTTGCCCCCGTAGACAGGTTAATGATCGTTACACTGATGCCTACATCGCCGGTTACCAGCACAAAGTTATTTCCCGCTACCGCCCCGCCTTCAAACTGAATGTCACAGCGCGGGGTGGGGGTAAAGGTGGGCGTGAATGTTGGCGTGGAAGTTGGCCCAGGCGTCGGCGTGTTGGACGGTGTGGGTGATGGCGTGGGTGAGGGCGTGACGCCGGGAGTGGGCAGGGGTGGCAGGTTGGGGGGTAAAGCCGCACCTTCGTTGCCGCTGCCGCCTAACTGGCCAAACGTTTCGTTGTTTAAGGTTTCCTGGCCAAAAACCGGGATAGAAGGCAGAATCGCCGAGAATACCGGCGTGATAATGGGGACACGATAAGTCACCCGGACAACAACGGGATGGCTGGGAACCCCAGCAAAGTCATATTGCAGCTGCCCTTGCTGGTTCACTCCCCAAACTTCGATGTTGTAATATTCATCATCCTCAAAAAAGACCGATTCTTCGTTTAGCGGTAAACCAGCCAGTTTGGTGTGCGTTCTCTCAATAACCGAAGCCAGACGCAAATCGTTGCAAACATTACGCCCCCCATCGACAAACTTGGGCAGACCAAAATCAACGGCGCAGTCGGGAGCTTCGGCCTGGCCGGTAATGGCGTAACGAGCGCCTTCGCGGGCGGCATTTTGCACCGTGTTCCAGGCCCACAAAATCCGGGCGCTTTCAATAATCAGAAAGATCATGGCCAGGAGGACGGAGATGATTAAGGCAAATTCGACTAATGCCTGTCCGGGAGAGTCGTTTAATCGCTGTTTGAGTTTGATCATGATAAATTTACTCTGCGTATGCTGTTCAGGTCGTTAATTCCATCTCCATCTTCTTTCCGGTATACTGGATGCAGACAGATTACGGGTAATTTATGAGTCATCCGTTAAAGATTAACAGAAGCCTGTCATTTCAGCGTTGATCAAGCGTTGATCCTGACGCAATTTCCAGATAGAGCGCATGACAAAAGTACTGAAAGTGGCGCTGTTGGGGCCGCTGCAGCTCACAATCGATGATGAACCGTTGATCGGGCTGGACTCCGGTAAGGCGCAGGCGCTGCTGTGTTACCTGGCGGTCAACGGCCGTCCCCATTCCCGCCACGCCCTGGCCAACCTGCTGTGGGGCGAACTGCCCGAGTCCGATGCGCGGCGTAACCTGCGCGGCGAGCTGCTAAAGCTGCGGCGGCACGTAGAGCCGTACCTGCAAATCAGCCACCAGACCATTGCCCTGCACCCCGATGCGCCGGTGTGGGTCGACACGGCCGTTTTCCAACAAACCATCCGCATGGGTGAAAAAGAAGGGGCGGGCTGGCAAACGGCCGTCACCCTCTACCGCGGCGAATTTTTGCAGGAGTTCTACATCCGCCAGGCGCCCGAGTTTGACAACTGGCTGCAAGAGCAACGCAGCTGGTTCCACAACCAGGCCATCACCGCCTACGATGCCTGGGCTTCCCACTTGCAGGCAGAGGGGGAATTTGAAGCGGCCGTTCGCCTGACGCGGGAACTCCTGGCATTAGAACCGATCCGCGAAGCCAGCCATCGCCTGTTGATGCAGCTGTTGGCCAGCTCCGGCCAGCGCCCCGCCGCCCTGCTCCAGTTTGAGCAGTGCCGCAAGCTGCTCGCCGAGGAATTGGGCGTGGATGTTTCGGCAGAAACGGCCGTGCTGCATGAGCAAATCCGGTCGGGGGAATTTGACAAGGTGACAAGGAGACAAGGTGACAAGGTGACAAGGTGGCAAGGTGACAAGGTGAAAGAGGTCACCTTGTCACCCGGTCACCCCGCGATGTCCTCATCGCACACCCCTTCACCCCTTCACCCCCTCACCCCTTCACCCTTCATCGCTGGCCCTCCCATCACCGAACCCACCCACTTCTTCGGGCGCGAGCGAGAGCTCAAACGCCTGGGGATGCTGCTGCGGCAACGGCCGTTGCAAAATGCGGCCATCATCGGGCCACGGCGCAGCGGCAAGACATCGCTGCTGCATTATTTGCGGCTGGCCGATTGGCTGCCTCAGGCGCAAAATTACCGCTGGATTTTTGTGGACTTTCAGGATGCGCGGCTGGGTCGGCAGGAAACCCTGCTGCGCACCCTGCTCACCGAAATGGATTTGGCGGTGCCCGAACCGTGCCATCTAGAAAGTTTTATGGACGCGGTGAGCGACAATCTGGACCGCCCCACCGTCATTTTGTTTGACGAGCTGGGCGTGGCCCTGACGCGCTATCCCGAACTGGACGATGCATTTTGGGAAAGCCTGCGCTCCCTGGCGACCAACCAGGTGGATGGCAACCTCGGTTTTGTGCTGTCCAGCGCCCAACCGCCGGACGTGCTGGCCCAGCATCAGGGGATGGGTTCGCCCTTTTTTAATATTTTTGGCTATACGGCCGTTCTCGGCCCACTCTCCGAAGAAGGCGCACGCGCCCTCATCGCCACCTCACCGATCAAGTTTGCTGCCCGGGACGTGGAATGGATTCTGGCGGAGAGCGGCCGTTGGCCCATGCCGCTGCAAATTCTCTGCCGCGAGCGGCTGCTTAGCCTCAGCGAAGGCGAAACCGGCGACGACTGGCGCGAAGAAGCCCTACGGCAGTTGGAACCGCTGCGCCGTATGGAAAAGTAGGTATGGATTTGATTCCGTTAGGAGAAAGTGAAACGTGAAACGTGAAACGTGACAGGATTTTTTACGTTTCACGTGTCACGTTTCACGCTGTGCCGCATGAACGACACCCTCCGCAACCGCTACACCGACGCCCCGATGCTGACCGGCAACCTGCTGACCGGAAGCGTGCGCTTATTGTTCTGGCTCTTTTTTCATCCCTCGGCGTGGCGCAACCACCTCAAGCGGATCGACAGCACGCTGTCGCCCTACTTTAGCCTGGCCGATTTGCAGCGGCGGCAGTGGACAAACACGGCCGTTCTCCGCTTCCTTCTCATGACCTTTTTTGCCTGGCCGCTGCTCACTGGTTTACTGCTGGGGCTGGTGCTCTGGCTGCTCAACCTGCCCACGACGGCGCTGCTGCTGGGCGTCATGCTGGGCATCGCCGTGGGGCTGATTGTGGGGCTGGCCGCCAGCATTGCGGGCAGCGTGGCGATTGGCGTGACGGTGGGCATGGCCACCGGCTTTAGTCTGGGGCTGGGCGGCGCCCTGCTGCTGCGCGCCGCGGGGGATTTGGTGCTGGGCGGTGCGCCTGTGCCCTTGGAAATCGCCATCAGCAGCCTGATTGGGGCCACGAGCGGGCTGGCTGGCGGGCTGGCCTATGGCGTCGGCGTGGGCGTGACGCGGGAGGAGATGGTGCAGGAAGCGGCCTCCGTCTCCGTTTTGCGGCAGGTGAGCGGCATGGTCGTGGGCATCCTCATCGGGCTGGCGGCGGGTTTTTTGGCGCGATTTTTGGAAGGCAGCTGGGCGACAGCGCTGCTGGCGGCGCTGCCGTTTGGCGTGGCCGTGGGCTGGCGCAGCCAGAGCTGGCGGCGGGGCTTGGTGGCGGGGGTGTTGGTGGGAACGGCCGTCTGGCTGGCGGGTGGCGTTCCTTCGGCGTCGGCGGTGGGCGGCCTGGTCCAGGCGCTGGCGTTTGTCGCTTTTGTGGCGGCGCTGTTTGCCCTGCCCTACGTGCTGGCCGAGAAAATTGCGGGCACCTGGGCAGGCGGATTGGCCGGGGCGCTGGGCAGCGGCGCGGGGCTGTTCCTCTTTGCCACCGACGGCGCATCGTACGGCCCGTTTTTGTCATTTGGCCTGGCCGGGATTCTGCTGGGGCTCACGCTGGCCTGGTGGCGGCCCGTCCTGCTTTACCCATTTTTGCTCATCTGGAATCGCATTTTGTATCAGCTGGATGTGCAGCGGGCGGATGATGGGGCGAAACGGCCGCTCCTGCGCTGGCACTCTGCCTTTTGGGACGAATTTCAACGCCTGCCGCTTCTCAATTTGGACGCCCACCTGCTGCTAACCATCCACAAAAACCTGGCCGAGGGGCGCACGGCGATGGCCTACCTCACCGGCACCCGGCAGCGCTGGGCAGCCCAATCGGCCCAGATTGAACTGGATGCGCGGCAGTTGGAATGGTGCGAAACGGCCGTGCACATCGCCGAGGTGCATCCCGGGCTGGCGGCGGGCGATCTGGTTGGCCCGGCCAGCGCTCTGCTGCGCAGCTTCAGCCGCCTCAGCACCGACGTGGCCGCCGCCTTGCAGCAGGAGAGCGCCTACAACCAGCGCCTCGCCCTGCACGCCGTCGAGGATCGGCTGGATGGGCTTCTTCGAGAGTTAACTCGAAGCAATGAGCCCTACGCCGCCCGCTTCCGCCCGATTGCCGCGAACTGGCGGCACATCATCGGCGAGAAGGGGGCGCGGCTGGCCGAGGAGGCGGAGCTGCGCCAGGAGATTGACAGCCCGTACATCATTGGCGTGCCGCTGACGGAGAAGCAGGCGATTTTCATCGGGCGGCAGGATGTGAGCAGCCGGATCGAGCAGCTTTTGCTGGACCGCCGCCAGCCGCCGCTGCTGCTTTACGGCCAGCGGCGCGTGGGCAAAACGTCGCTGCTCAATAATTTGGGGCGGCTGCTGCCCAGCAGCATTGTGCCCCTGTTTGTCGATTTGCAAGGGCCAGCTTCGCGGGCGCAAGATGAGGCGGGCTTTTTGTACAACGTGGCGCGCAGCATGGTGCAGTCGGCCAAACGGCAGCGGGGTTTGGCGTTGCCAACCCTTAGCCGTGAGCAGCTGCACGACGACCCGTTCACCCGCTTTGACGAGTGGCTGGACGAGGTGGAGGCGGCGCTGGGCGGGCAAACGGCGCTGCTGATGCTGGACGAGTTCGAGGCACTGGAGCGGGTGCTGGCCTTGCAGCGTTTTGATGAAGAGATTGTGCTGGGGATGCTGCGCCATCTCATCCAGCACCGGCCCAAATTTAAGGTACTGCTTTCTGGCTCGCACACGCTGGCGGAATTTTCGCGCTGGTCCAGCTATTTGATCAACGTGCAGGTGGTGCACATCGGCTACTTGCACCCGGACGAGGCGCGGCAGCTGGTGGAAACACCGGTGCAGCACTTTGCCCTGCGCTACGAACCGGCCGCCAGCCAGCGCGTGCTGGACCTGACGCGGGGACATCCGTTCCTGGTACAGCTGCTTTGTGCCGAGATTGTGGCGCTGAAAAACGAGCAGCCCCCGGCGCAGCGGCGGTTGGCGACGGTGGGGGATGTGGAAACGGCCGTGCCTGAAGCGCTCATCCACGGCAGCTTCTTCTTCGCCGACATGCGCAACCAGACAGATGAGGTGGGGGGGCAGGTGCTGCATCTGCTGGCCAAAGCTGGCGAAAAGCAAGCGCTTTCGCGTAGCGAGCTAGAGGGGGCGATGGGCGGCGTGGAGCTCAACCAAACCCTCACCCAGCTCCAGCAGCGCGAACTCATCGAGCCACACGGCGATGGCCTGCGCTTTCAGATTGAGTTAGTGCGTCGTTGGTTTGTGGAGCACAAAGATTGACTTGTGGCTACATGTAGCTACAATTTTACTAGCGGGAAGACCCCAAGGGTTTTCCTAAAAGTGGTTGCAGTTATGCTCGGCAAACTCTTGGGGTTTGCAATGGAGGCAAGAATGGCGAAGAAAATTGGGGTGCGGGAATTGAAGAATAACGCCTCGAAGATCGTGCGGGCGGTGCGGGAAGAAGGGGCTGAGTACGTGGTGACGCTGCATGGGGAGCCGGTGGCGGTGTTACGGCCGTTAACCGAAGAACCAGCGCAGCAGGAACTAGATGCCGAAATTGCAGCCGAAATTGCCGAAATGAAACAGTTGGCTAAAGAAATTGCCGCTGGTTGGAAATCGGAAAAAAGCGGGCTGGAAATTTTGGAAGAAGACCGCCAGGCATCTTTTGAGCGATTGTTATGACCGTTATTGATGCCAGCGTCTACATCGCCCTCATGAACGAAGATGAACCCGGTTTTGCCGCGAGTTGGCAATGGTTGCTCACTGTGCAAGGTAATCGAGAACGGCTTGCTGCACCTGTGATCATGATGGCAGAAGCTGCTGCGGCAATCAGTCGTGGCAAAGAGGATGTTGTTCATGCTCGAAGGGTCATTCGACGTTTACAGCAGTCCAGGCTGATTGAATTATGGCCTGTCTCCCTTGAGTTAGCTGAACGGGCTGCTGAAATTGCTGCGGAACATCGCATTCGTGGCTGCGATGCGGTGTATGTGGCCCTGGCGGAGCAGTTGGGTACCGAGTTGGTCTCGCTGGATCAGCAGCAGTTGGAAAGGGCAACGGCCGTCATTCCCACCCACCAGCCCTGATTTTTGGAACGGCCGTTTTTGTTGTACCATTCCCCTAACCTGAATCAACAAGAATCAAACAGGATTTAATCCGCGTTCATCCGCGTGAATCCGCGTCCCATTTCCCGAAGGAGAACCCACTTGAACGAGCTGCACCCCGCATTTGATTGGCAAGAAGTCGCCCGGCTGGCATTGGCCTCCCGCATTTTGGACGAAATGGAAGAAAACGAGCTCACCCCGCAAGGATTGGTCACCTACCAATTCTCGGCGCGCGGGCATGAGCTGGGCCAACTGCTCCTCAGCCAGCTGTTGGGCCGGCCGCACGACGCCGCCAGCGCCTACTATCGCTCACGGCCGTTTTTGCTCGGCTCAGGTCTGACGTTGACCGAAGCATTGGCCTCCGACATGGCGCGCACGGGCAGCCTGAGCGGCGGGCGCGACGTCGGTGTGGTGTTCCATTTGCCGAGGCGCAAGCGCGCCCTGGTGCTGCCTATGTCTGGGGATGTGGGCTCGCAGTACACCCCGGCGGTGGGCTGGGCACAAGCCATTCGCTACCATAAGGAGACGCTCAAAACGGCCGATGTCGATGACAGCATTGCCGTGGTGTTTGGCGGCGATGGCTCCGTAGCCACCAACGGCTTCTGGAGTGCGCTGACCATCGCTACCACGCTGGAACTGCCCCTGCTGTTTGTCATCGAAGACAATGGCTATGCCATCTCCGTGAAAGGTCCGGCCCAAACGCCGGGCAGCAACATTGCCGCTAACCTGGCCTCGTTTAAGAACCTGGTAATCTGGGACGGCAGTGGAACCAATCCGGCGGAAACGGCCGAACTGGTGCACACGGCCGTGCGCGAAGTGCGTGGCGGTAACGGCCCCGGTCTGCTGCGCCTTACTGTGCCCCGGCTCTCCGGCCACTCAAGCGTAGACAACCAGGCGTACAAGGAAAAAGAAGAGCTGGCGCAGGAGTGGCAGCAGGACCCAATCACCCATCTCCATGACTACCTGGTGCCTGCGCTGATGCGTGAAAATGAGTGGGAGAATTTGCGCAACCAGGCCAAACGCGACGTGACCCGGGCGCGAGATGAGGCGATGAAGCAGCCGCAGGGTGATCCAACTACGGTGACAAAATACGTTTTTTCCGACCCGGAACGGCCGCAGGAAGTGGGCGGCCTGGTAGCGGCTGGAATTGATCTGCCGGGTGGAACGGCCGTACCCAACCCGCCCGACCCGCGCCGCATCAACATGATTGAGGCAATCCGGCGCACGCTGGATGTGGAGCTGGCGCTGAATCCGCGCCTGCTGGTATTTGGCGAGGATGTCGGCCTGAAAGGCGGCGTTCATGCTGCCACGCTGGGGCTGCAAAGCAAATACGGCGAGGACCGCGTTTTCGACACCAGCCTGAACGAGGAAGGCATCATTGGCCGCGCGGTGGGCATGGCGTATGCGGGCCTGGTGCCGGTGCCGGAAATTCAGTTCCGCAAATATGCCGACCCGGCGACGGAATCGATCAACAACTGCGGCACGGTGCGCTGGCGGACCAACGGCCGTTTTGCCTCTCCCATCATCATTCGTATCCCCGGCGGCTACCGCAAGATTGGCGACCCGTGGCACAGCGTCACCAGCGAGGTGATTTTTGCCCACCAGCCGGGGCTGCTTTTTGCCGCGCCGTCCAACGCCGAGGATGCGGTGGGCCTGCTGCGCACGGCCATGCGTGGCAATGATCCGGTCATCTTTTTTGAGCATCGGGCGATGCTGGACGCGGGTTGGGCCAGACGGCCGTATCCCGGCGACGACTTCCTGCTCCCCTTTGGCCAGGGCAAAATAACCACCGAGGGCGACGATCTGACGATTGTGACCTGGGGTGCGATGGTGGAGCGCTGCGAACGGGCGGCGCAGGCGTTGGACGCCAGCATCGAAATCATCGATCTGCGCACGCTGGTGCCCTGGGACAAAGAGATGGTGCTGACCTCCGTGCAAAAAACATCCCGCTGCCTGGTGGTGCATGAAGACATCGGCCTGGGTGGCTTTGGCGCGGAGATTGTGGCCACGATTGTGGCCGAAGCTTTCCTGGATCTGGATGCGCCGGTCGAACGTGTCACCGCCCCCCCCGCGCCGGTGCCCTTCAGCACCTCGCTGATGGAGGGCGTGGTGCCCACAGTGGATCTTATCCGGCAGAAAATTGAGGATTTGTTGGCGTTTTAGACTACTTGGCAGGCCCTTTCATGAGGCAAATTGGTAAACAGGTGTGAGAAGTTGGCGCTGGGGTTGTTTTTTTTCCCAGATAATTTTTTGAAGTTGCTCAATTGTATCGGGTGAAAAAAGTTGCTCACCGGTTTCTACGTTGACGCGCGCAGGTACGTTTTCAATGATAGGAAATTTATGGCTCAAGATAATCTGTATGCCAGCCAGAAAAATATAGTGGCGCCATTTGAGTTTGATGAAGCGGTGGTGGCCGTTTTCCCGGACATGATTGAACGGTCGGTGCCGGGTTACACGCTGCTGCTGCCGCTGATTGGGCAGATTGCCAGCCGGTATGCCCAGCCGCACAGCCGCTGCTACGATTTGGGCTGCTCGCTCGGCGCGGTGACGCTGGCCCTGCGCCAGCAAATTCAGCAGCCGGGGTGCCGCATCACGGCCGTTGACAACTCCCCCGCCATGATTGAGAAGTGTAGGGAAATAATCGGCCGTTCCGGCCCAGGCCTGCCCGTTGACCTGGTCGAAGCCGATATTTGCCAGATTCCCATCCGCAATGCCTCGGTGGTGGTGCTGAACTTCACCTTCCAGTTTGTGCCGCCCGCCCAACGTGATGAGCTCATCCAGCGTATTTACGATGGCCTGCGCCCCGGCGGCACACTGATTCTGTCGGAAAAGGTCATTTTTGAGCCGCCGGAACTGGATGCCCTACTGGTGACGCTGCACCACGACTTCAAGCGGGCCAACGGCTACAGCGACCTGGAGATCAGCCAGAAGCGCACCGCCCTGGAAAACGTGCTCGTCTCCGAGACCGTGCCGCAGCACCAGGCCCGGCTGCGGCAAGCAGGTTTCACCTCCGCCGATTTGTGGTTTCAGGCGTTTAACTTTGTTTCGCTGCTGGCGGTGAAAGAGTAATTAGGTAATTGGGTAATTAGGGTTCAATCAAAAATAACTTTGGACATTAACAATCGAATATCATCCAGAACAAACCTGTGGTTGAAGGATATAGTTCCAAGTAGGACAGGTACGACAACGCTGTAAATTGAGGTTGTCCCGTTCGTCAGGGTCATACTTGATCCCTTTATCAAAGACCCGTTCAACTAGGCACGCTTGGACCTTCAGCCCCGTTTCCGTTGTGGTATCCCGAATGTAATTGAGTGTGGTCTGAAAAGAGCGTAAAGGTTTACCCGCCCAATTCTTGGAAATCTCGCTGAAGAGCCGGTGTTCAATGGGATTCCATTTGGAGGCCCCGGTGGGATAATGACAAATCATCACCTCAATGCCAAACGCGTCAGCCAGTTGCTTTTGCACCTCGATTTTCCAGCGCCAGTAACGGCAATTATTGCTGCCTCCGGCATCACAGAGAATGAGCAGTTTGTCTTCGCGGGCAAAGCGAGGGCGGTCGGGGTCAGCCCACCACTGGGCAATGGCATAAGCAGCGAATTCAGGCGTATCATAAGAAGTGCCGACATAGACAGAGCCTTGCTGATGGACCAGGTCATAGATGCCGTACGGTGTTGCCCGACCCATTGCTTCAGAAAGAAAGTCATGGGCATTAACCAATGTGGGCGCTTGTTCCCAAATACGTCCGGCATTTTTGACATTGCCAATCAACTCCTTCTTTTTGGTATCGACACTGATAACCGGCCAACCTGCGGTCAGGAATAGTTTCTTCACCCGGCGGATGAAGCGAAATTGCTTATCTCGGTCAGGATGCCGGGGTGTCAGACTTTGACAATTGCCGAACAAGCGATAGTTCAGTTTCTTCAACAAACGGCGCACAGTGGTCGGACCAATCCGAAAACGCCGTTTAACCAGGGCCTGGGCCAAATATTGCAGAGAACGACGGACCCATTTGTGGTCAACCATCGGGTCGCCAGCAATGTCATCATCAATTACTTCTTGGAGGGCGGTGGTAATGGACGGCGTTTTTTTCAACTGCTTGACGACCACCCCCGGCCTGGCGTACCCGGTCAACGGGTCGGTCCGCCAAATCGTTGTCTAATTCATATCGACCGCGCCGAATGGTTTCCACAGATAGCCCGGTTATCCTGGCTATCAGCGTCGTTCCGCCGTGACCCAATTTTTGGGCTTCAAGTGCGGCATACCAGCGGCGTTGTTGTTCATCGAGGCGGCTCATAAACAAGTTCATTCGTTGATGTTGCGCCTGTTCTGGATGAGATTCAGATTGCTGACAAATCGCACATTCACATTGATGGATTACGGTCATATGGCCTCCAATTGGCTAAATTGATTGGCGGCTATTTTACCCAATATCCAAAGTTGTTAACGAACGAACCCTTAGGTAATTGATGCAGCGGCGTAATTACCCAATTACTCAATTACAAATCCCACCTGGAGAACCTGAATTTGGTCAACTACGAACCGCTTTTTGCCACGACGCGTGAATATCCTCAGCTGGCTGGTTGGTTGGCGCAGCTGCCAGGGCAGGTGGCGGCGGCGCTGGAGGAGGGGAAACACGGCCGTTTCCCACACTGGCGTGATTTGCTCAACAATCTCCCCCCAATCACCCCGTCGCTGGTGAACCTGCGTGATGGTGTTATCGTGGGTCGGCAGGATGAGCTGCCGCCGGAGCAGTTAGCCGGGTTGGCGAGCCAGCTGAAGCAGCTGCATCCCTGGCGCAAGGGGCCGTTTCACCTCTTTGGCCTGCACATCAACACGGAATGGCGCTCGGATTGGAAGTGGGACAGGGTGAAGGAAGGGATTGCGCCGTTGAACGGCCGTCTCGTTCTTGACGTTGGCTGCGGCAATGGCTACTACGGCTGGCGTATGGTGGGCCGCGGCGCCCGGCTGGTCATTGGTCTGGACCCGTTTTTGCTGTACGTAGCCCAATACCAGGCCATCCGCCATTTTGTGGGTGAGACGGTGCCCAACTATGTGCTGCCGCTGGGTGTTGAAGCACTGCCGGACGGCCTGGCCGCGTTTGACACCGTGTTTTCGATGGGTGTACTTTACCACCGGCGTGACCCGCTGGCCCATCTGCAAACCCTGCTGGACTGCCTGCGCCCCGGCGGGGAACTGGTGCTGGAAACGCTGATCGTGGACGGGGCTGAGGGGGATGTGTTGGTGCCGCAAGACCGTTATGCCCAGATGCGCAATGTATATGCCATTCCATCTGTGGCCACACTGCTGGGCTGGCTGCGTCAATCTGGCTTCGCCCAGGCCACCGTGCTGGACGTTACGCCGACCACCACCCAGGAGCAGCGCTCAACCGAATGGATGACGTTTCAATCACTGTCCGATTTTTTGGACAAGACCGATGCCAGCCGGACGGTGGAAGGGTATCCGGCTCCAGTGCGGGCGGTTGTGGTGGCGCAACGGCCGTAAAAAATTAGCCACAGAGGAAAAGAGGTCAGGAGAGGCTCATTAGCCTCCATCTTCTCTGTGCTCTCTGTGGCCAAAACTAACCCAGTTCTACCTTCGGCTGGGCCGCTTCTGCCTTGTTTAGCCGTTCCAGGCGGCGCAAGGCAAAAAAGCCCAGGATAAACGGCAGCCAGAAGGTGACGCCCCGGTACGCCAGGGTAATCGTCGCCGCGCTTTCATCGGCGATGCCCAGCGAGGTCATGACGAGGATGAGGATACCTTCCACAAAGCCCAGGCCGCCGGGGGTGGGTGAGATGAGGAAGAAGAGGATGCCGATGCTGTAGGTGGCCACCAGTACGCCAAGGTTCATCTGCACGCCGAAGGCCAGCGCCACAAAAAAGAGCATTAGCAGGTTCAACAGTTCATTGAGGAGGGCGATGGCAAACGGCCGTAACGCCGGACCCCACCCCGCATGACGAATCAAATAAACGGTGTGGGTTAATTCACTGGCCAGGGCATCGGTTTGGGCCACGGTAAGCGGGATGGGCCGCTTGAAGCGGGTGGCAATCCTGGCGATGAGGTGGGTGGCGCGGTGCAAAATGGCGCTAAGCCAGTTGGGCGCCAGCCAGGCCAGCGCCAAAATGGCCACCAGCAGCGCCGTGAAGCCAATTAAAATGATCGATTCAGCTACCTCAAACCATTGCAAATCCTGCACCAGGAACAGGTGCAGCAGCCCCACCAGCAGCACCAGGGTAAGGGTGCTGTACCAGACAATCAGGTAAACGAGGTTGGCCACCAGCACCGTGCCCACGGCCAGGTTGCGCCGCCGGGCGTCTTGAATAAATGGCACCGCCCCCGACAGGCCGCCGCTGGGCGCCGCCACGCTCATAAAGCGCGAAACCAGGAAAATGGCCGACAGCTTTTTGCGTTCCGGGGGCAAATGGAGCAGGGCGTAGATGCTGCTGTACAGCCGTCCCTGGTTTTGTATCGCCAGCCCAAAGACAAAACCCACAATCAGAAGGTAGTACCAGATGCCGCTGCGCAGCACGGCCACAATCTCAACCAGTTGGCCCCGGTTCAGGTACAAAAATCGGGCAAACAAGACCGCCAAAACGGCGTACAAAACGTGTCGCAGTGTGAGTTTGAACTTCACGGCCCGGCTTCCCCTTGCCTCGACGGCTTATTTTTGCAGGTGGTTGAATCTTTGCCGGAATTTAGCCACTTTGGGAGCGACAACAACACGGCAGTAGCCTTGCCCCGGATTGTTGACATAATAATTCTGGTGGTACGCTTCGGCAGCGTAGAATTTTTCAAAGGGGACCACTTCGGTGACGATGGGATTGTCCCAGATGTTGGCAGCGTTGAGCTCTTCGATGAGGGATACGGCCGTTTCCTGCTGCGCCTCGGTGTGGGTGAAAATCACGGAGCGGTACTGGGTGCCCACATCGGCGCCCTGGCGGTTCAGCGTGGTAGGATCATGGATGGTAAAAAAGACCGACAGCAGCTCTTTGAGCGAGATGACGTCTGGGTTGAATTTCACCTGGACGACCTCAGCATGACCAGTGGTTTCGCCACACACCTCGCGGTAGGTGGGATTGGCCACGTGCCCCCCGGAATAGCCGGAAACCACGTCGGTGACGCCGCGCATCTCGTCGTAGACCGCTTCCAGGCACCAAAAGCAGCCACCGCCCAGGGTGATTGTTTCTTCACGTCCGTTTGTTTGGGTAGACATAGGTTCCTTCCTTTACCACAGTTTTTGCTTCAGGAAGGGATTGTAGCTGAGTAATTGTGTAATTGGGTAATTGTGAAAAAAATTACCCATTTACTCAATTACCTGATTACCTCTTCGACTGGCGCTGTGCCATTCACCACTGACAACCGCTTTTCTTGCCGGGCAACGGCCGTTCTCAAAAAAGCATCAAACAGCGGATGTGGGCGGTTGGGGCGGCTCTTAAATTCTGGATGGAACTGGCTGCCCAGCATGAAGGGATGGTCTTTGAGCTCGGCGATTTCTACGAGACGGCCGTCTGGCGATAAGCCGCTAAACACCATACCAGCACCCTCCAGCCGGGCACGATAGCTGTTGTTGAACTCCCACCGGTGACGATGACGCTCCTGCACCATTTCGGCGTCGTAGGCGGCAGCGGCCTTGCTGCCCTCCATTAACACGCAGGGGTACGATCCCAGACGCATGGTGCCGCCCATGTCTTCCAGGGCGTGCTGGTCGGGCATCAGGCTGATGACAGGATGCTCTGTGTGGCTGTCGAACTCGGTGCTGTTGGGTTCGTCACTTTGCAGCACGTGGCGGGCAAACTCGATGCACATCACCTGCATGCCCAGGCACAGCCCCAGGTACGGTATCTTGTTTTCCCGCGCCCAGCGTGCCGCCATAATCTTGCCTTCAATCCCACGCTCGCCAAAGCCGCCGGGTACCACAATGCCATCCAGCCCTTCAAGCAGTTCCCAGCCCTTGTTTTTTTCCAGGTCGCCAGAATGAATCCAGGCAATTTCCACGTCCCGGTTGTTGCTGATGCCCGCATGGTACAGCGATTCCCGCACGCTCATGTAGGCGTCGTGCAGCTCTACATATTTGCCTACGATGCCAACGCGAATTTTTGTTTTTGAGCTGCGGATATTGGCGATCATTTCTTCCCACTCGGTGAGATTCGGCCGTTTTGCTTTCTTCAACTTCAGCCGGTCGATGACGTAGTCAGCCAGGCCGGTTTCTTCCAGCAGCAGCGGGATGTTGTACAGAATGTCGCTGGTGACGGCCGGGATGACGGCCCGTTTACGCACGTCACAGAAGAGGGCAATCTTTTTGATGTGTTCTTTGGGGATAGGGTGATCGGCACGGGCAATGATGACATCTGGGTGGATGCCGATGCCGCGTAGTTCGCGTACGCTGTGCTGGGTGGGTTTGGTTTTGAGCTCATCGCTGGCGCCAATGTGGGGTAGAAAAGTGACGTGTACGTAAAGCGTGTTTTTGCGGCCGACATCGGAACGCATCTGCCGCAGCGCTTCCATAAAGGGCAGGCTTTCGATGTCGCCCACCGTGCCGCCAACTTCCACCAGCACCACATCGGCCTGGCTTTGCTCGGCCACCAGCCGGATGTTGCGCTTGATTTCGTTGGTGATATGCGGAATCACCTGGATGGTGCCGCCCAAATAGTCGCCGCGCCGTTCGCGGGCAATCACCTCGGCATAAACCCGCCCGGTGGTCACGTTAGATGCCTGGCTGGCGTTGATGTCGATAAACCGCTCGTAGTGGCCCAGGTCCAGGTCGGTTTCGGCGCCGTCTTCCGTTACAAACACTTCGCCGTGCTGGTAGGGCGACATGGTGCCGGGGTCCACGTTAATGTACGGATCGAGCTTTTGCACGGCCACGGAAAGCCCTCTGGCCTTGAGCAGGCGCCCCAGGGCAGCGGCCGTTACGCCTTTGCCTACAGAACTAACCACACCACCAGTGAAAAAGATGTATTTTGTCATTTTTTGCCTCTCTTTTAGAGTGACCATGCCGGTTCCCACACCGGCATGGTCTCTCAAATCCGATCATTACCCAAAAAAAGAGGTGGGGCATGTCATCTTGGGTGACATGCCCCACCTGAATTTTCACTTCCGTTCGTCAGGGCGATTTTTCTTTTCGCCGCGAAGGTTTTATTCGCTCGAACGTTTTTTCTCTCATACCTTCATCGCTAGAGGAGCCTCTCCAGATCTTCGGCGGCGCGCCCCATGTCTAAGAAGATCAGACCCAGTTTGGCCTGGGCCCGAGCCAGTACAGTCAATACAGCATCTTCCCCAATAGCGCGCAGCACAATAATACCATCTGTGCCGCGAATGTGAACCTGTTCCAGGCGGCCACGCTGTAGTTCAGAAGCGATCCGGTCACCCAGGGAAAGCATGGCGGCAGACATCGCCGAGATACGATCCTCGTCAACGCCGGCCGGTAACGACGAGGCCATAATGAGGCCATCGACACTCACAACGGCTGAAGCTTCAATATCTGGCGTGCCTGCTTGTAAATCCTTCAAGCGGTCAACCATCATCTCTGTACGGGATCTCATCCAGACTCTCCTTACACGTTCGTATTGGGGATTTTTGCTAACGGGGTGCCGCAACCAATTGCACCTGACCACCATTTTTCTCTGGTGTATCTAATTTTATGTTAGCAAAGAACGGGTGGATAATACCATATCGAAAATTGACTGTCAAACCAAGAACAAGGGGAGAATGGTCTCCAATTAGTGAGATTATGTTAATTTTTTGAAGGGGTAGAAACGGCCGTTTCCCGCACTCGCTCCCAGGCCTGTTTGATGGCTTCAAACTCTTGTTTGGTCTCGGGAAATTCGCCGTACCGCACCCGCACGTAGGCGCGGGTAATGAGCTGCACGTCGGCTTTGTGGTTGGGCCACAGCGTGATGAGCGTCTTCACATATTCAAATGGCGTTTCCGAGTCGGCGCGAGGATAGCCAATGTCGCTGCCGAGGTGGATCATCTGCTGGTAAATCTTGATGATGGAAACGGCCGCTCGCCAGTTGCGCCACCCCTCTTTCGTTGCTTTGGTCCGGTCACGCCGCAGCCGGGCCGGAATGAGCCGGTCGGTTACATCAACCAGGATTCTGCCGAAACGGCCGCTGCCCTGCGTGACCAAATTTTTGCGGTAGAACTGGACCAAAATGATCAGGGCAATCAGCAGCACCACACCGAGAATCACCAGCCGCCAATTTACTCCGCTAAACAGGCCCGGTCCGCCCGGCTCCTGGTTCATCAGCCACTCGTTAAACGCTTCCATGAGACCGGCGCCGCTGTCGGGCGGAGGCGGGGCATCAGGGTTGGGCTCAAACAGAATGGCAAAACCGGCCCGGTAAAGGCGGATGATAAACTGAAAAAAAGCATCGAGGGGTTCCAGCAGCGGGGCAATGAGGTAGCTCACCGTCAGGCCAGTAGTCGTGCTGCCCCAGCGCAGGGCGTTCCACAGCGGCGCCAGGCCGCGCCCCAACGTTTCCCCCGGCTGGCCGCTGACAAAAACGGCCGCTGCCCCACCCACAAATATCGTCACCAGGCTGAGCACCACCACAAAGCCAAACCAGCGCGGTGACAGCGACGCCAGCATGGCCATCTGCTCCTTTTCAATCGATTCGGCGCGGGTAAGCACCATCGCCGACAGCGCTGTCACAAAAAAGAAGAGCAGAAACGGCAGCACGGACCAATCGACCCGGAACGAGGCCAGCAAAACGATGAACGGGGCGATGTACAGGCCGCCAACGCGAAAGCGCCGCCCTACATGCACCACGTCGATAGAGCGGTTAAGCAGGGTTAAACCACGCCACCAGGAAACGGCCGTTAACATCAACAAAAACAAATCCTTCAGCCACAAATTGCTGCCCGCCAGGGTGAGGTTGCGTAAGCTTTCGCTAATCCAGCTGAAGTCGAGCAGCCCTGCCGGATCATAGTTGATGTTGCGTACGGCCAGAAACACAATCACCAGCCCAACGCCCACCAGGATGTTGCGCTGGTCCTGCGCGGGCAGCCGCAGCGCGGATAGTAAGCGCGCCAGGTAAAATCCGGCCAGCATCAGCAGCAGCAGGCCAAAGAACACGCGGGAGCGGCCCCACCACTCGTCGGTCCAGGGTAGGATGGCCAGGGAAAACGGCGTCAGGAGGGTCACTTCCATCAGCGCCCAGGAGATAAACACCAGTTCCCGCCGGGCATAGGCCCAGGCCAAAATCAGGCTGCGGCTTCGCGGCGCGGTGGCAGGTGAGGGTGTGGTTGAGAGTTGGCTCATGTATTGTGAGGTGGGTATCAGGGTTTAAAGTTGGAGACGTTTCCCGTGCGCAGCCAACGGCCGTCTCGCTTTTCATACAGTTCAATCCAGGCGCTGACAAATTCCAGAGGAGTGGAGGTGCCATCAACGGCCGTTTGCCAGCCCTGGACATACACCTGCACAATCACCCATCCCAGGGTGCCATCGGCAGAGACGGTGACGACAGGCGGCACTTCGTCGCGGTACGTTTCAAAGTGAGTGGTTGTCAGGTAGGGGCCTAACCGCTGCCTGCGCGCGGCTTTGTCCGGGTGGCTGACGATCCCCCGGCTGGCAATGACGTAATCGTCGGGTTCGTCCTGCAGCAGGAGCTCCACATCCCCCTGGAGGTGTGCCTGAAGCACGGTTTGATGCAGTGCCAGCAGGCGGTTTGTTTCACTCTCCGGTGCTTGGTGCATAGCGTTATTGTAGTAATCGGCCGTCACCCGTCAATTTTTTCGATGGGGCGCGTCTGTTCCAGAGTTTGCCAGGCGTCCTTGATGGCTTGCAGCTCCTGCGGCGTTTCCGGCAGTTCACCGTAGCGTACCTTCACGTAGGCGCTGGTGATGAGCTGGGTTTCTGGGCGGTTGTGGGGCCACGCCTGGGCCAGGGTTTTTAGAAATTCGTACGGTGTTTCGGCCTCCAGCCGGGGATAGCCGCTGGCATCGGCGGCACGCAGCATTTTACGGTAGATGCGGCGGATGGAAACGGCCGTTTGCCAATCACGCAGTAAACCGAGCCGCCCCAACAGCCGCTGCAGTAGATTTCCCTCATCGTCGTCGTCGCCGCCGTGGAGGATGGTACGGCCGCTGACGCGTGTGGCCATTGCAGTTTGCCGGTAAAGGCGGCTGACCAGCAGGGCCACCAGCAAAATCAGCGCCACTGCCAGCAGCACGATGATGATTTGCACGTTGCGGCTCAGCTGGAACCCCAACCCTTCGATTTCGTCAAAAATGAAGCGGGTTTCCAGGGGATTTGCAACCGAATTTTCATCTGGCAGGAGCAGCGGCACGCGGGCGTTGATGAAAAATTTGCCCAGGATTTTGCCAAAAGTGGCCCATCGCTCCACCAGCCAGGGCGACAACACGGCAAATAGTTCGTTCAGGAAGTTGGACAGCACATCGACCAGTTCCAGCACCGGCAGCAGGAGGAATAGCAGGGTAGTGAGGGCCACAGCGCCGGTCAGGCGCAGGCCGTTCCACACCGGTTCCATGAAGGTAATGACCCGGTTGGCCGATTCACCGCTGATGAGCACGGCCAGGGTCCCGGCGGTAAAAATGGTGAGCAGGCTGGCCAGGAGAACGGCCGTCAGCCAGCGTGGGTCCAATGCCACCGACTCCCCATTTTGCTCCTGCTCAATTTCCTCGGCGCGAATGATGGCAACGGCCGTTAATCCCGCCAGGAAAAAGAGCAAAATGTACGGACTGCTGTCCCACAGCAAGCGCACGCTGGCCAGCCAGATGACCAGCGGAGCAATAATGAGGCCGCCGACGCGCAGGCGCAGCCCGGCCCGGCCAATGGTATACTCTCGCCGCACCAGCTGCAGGCCTCGCGCCCAGGCCAGCACAATCAGGCCAAACACCAGCACATCACGCAGCCACAAATTGTTGTTTTCTTCATTGATAGCCGTTAGCAGCTCGCTTACCCAGCCAAAGCGAAAAATGGCGCTGCCTTCATGAAAAAAAGTGGGCAGGGTCACTACCACCACCAGGAAGAGGGTGAGGGCCATCACCGTTTGTTGGTGCTGCGGCGGCAGCTGGATGGCGCTCAGCAGCCGGGCCAGGTAAAAGGCAAACAGCATCAGAATGAGCAGCCACAGCAGCACCAGTCCTGGCTGCCAGTAGCGAGCAAAGCGCATGATGCCCAGGGCTAGCGGCGTCAGCAGCGCCGCATCCATGATCGCCCAGCTCAAAAACAGCAGCTCGTGCTGCACGTACCCCCACGCCGTCAGCAGTGCTTCAGTGCGGGGGGAGAGGGCGGACCGGTCAACAGTTAAACGCATAAGTTAGAAGCAAACCAATTGCCAATTGTCAATTGTCAATTGCCAATTGACCATTTATCTCGTATCGTCCAGTTCAAATTCCAGCCCCACGGGTTCTGGCGTGGGGATGGTGTGCAGCGCTGCTTCGGTGAGGGTGCTGGCTTTGTGGCTTTTCTGGAAGGCGGGCACGGTGGCGGGGATGTGGTAAGCCAGGATATTGCCCAAGCCTTTGGGCGGGGGCTGCTCGGCCAGGGAGATGAGCACCACACGCCGCCCGGCTTCTTTGAGCCGAATCAGGGCCACCATCATTTCTTCGGTGACAACGGCCGTTACCAACACAATCGTACTGGCCCAGGGCAGTGATGGGCTGGCGCGCAGCATCATATTTTCGATGGAACCGGTGGCAAACTCGGTGACGGCCGCCAGCGCTTCCAGCACGTGGGCCAGCTGCTCTGGCGAACGGCCCGGCTGCACCCGGATCGGCTGGTCGGAGTTGGGCACGGAGCCGTTGGCATACACGCCGACGCCCCAGCCCTGCTGTACGCCGTAGTTGGCAATCGAGCCGGTCACGCTGATGGCCCTTTCCAGCAGTTCCGGATCAAAACCCATCCAGTGTTTGGGGAAGGTGGCCACGTTCAGGAAAATGGTGATGGTCATGCCGGTGGAAGGATCGTACACCTTGGTCTGGATGCTGCCGCGAACGGCCGTTGCCTTCCAGTGCACGTCACGGAACCGATCCCCCGGCTGGTAGTCGCGCACGCCCTGCGTTTTGATGGGATCGGTGAACAGGCTGCGCAGGACCTTCAGGTCGCCAAACGGCTCTTTGGCGGGGAGACCCAACTCCTCAAGCGGATAAATCTGCGGAAAAACCACCAGCGTGTCGATGTATTGATGATCGCGCTGGATGGTGAACAGGGTAAAAATATCGCCCGATTCATAGCTGACCGGCCCCAGCTTGTAGAAACCCCGCTTGGGAAAGCGCAGGGTGAAGGAGCGTTCGGTGCGCTCACGACCGTACAGCGAAAAGGTGTTTTGCAGCCAGTACCGCCCCGTAATTTCGCTGGAGAGCTGCGAAATGGCGTGTTCGCTGTCGATGGCCACCGGCAGCTCGTCGCGAAATTGCAGCCAGGTGAGCGGCAGCGGCTTGTCGTTGCCCACCGTCACGGTCATTTCCACCGGTTCGCCGGGGAAAACGCGGCTGCGGTTAAAGCGGCGCTCGTAGGTCACCCCGAGCAGCGAGAGATTTTTCCAGGCCGTGCTGATGCCCACGATGAGCAGCAGCACCAACCCCAGGGCCAGCATAGCGGGCTGCCGCCCCGCCGCCAGCCCAATGATCAAGAAAAGCACCGCCAGCGGCACCCAGGCGTCGCTAAAAATGGAGTTTTCCCGCTCGCGCAGCACCAGCCCACGGGCCTGGGCCACATCGGCCATGTCCATTGCCTTGCCGGTAACGGCCGCACGCATAATGTTCTGCCGCGCCCGCTTCTGGTCCTCGCGCTGGTTCTCGCGCACCACGAGATGAATTTCTTGAATGTTTTCGGTCATAAATTTTGATTCGTAATTGGGTAATTAGGTAATTGAGTAATTATGTTAATCTCTCCAATTACTCAATTACTCAATTACTTTCCACCGGTACCGGAACTGTATCCACAACCTCCCTAATAACGTCTTCCGGCTGGCGGCCGCGCAGGCGGGTTTGCGGGTTCACCATGAGGCGGTGGGTGAGCACGTAGGGGGCCATCGTTTTGACATCGTCAGGGATAACAAAGTCCCGGTCGCGAATGGCGGCCAGCGCCTGGCAGGTACGGTAGAGGGCCATCGTGGCGCGCGGGCTGGCGCCCAGCTCGATGTCTTCGTGGCTGCGCGTGGCGCGGCAGACGTTGACAATGTAGTTGCGCACCGACTCCTCCACGCGGATGGTGCGTACGGTTTCTTGCATCTGCAAAATTTCGGCGGGGTCCACCACTTTCTCCAGCGAGTCCAGCGGGTCCTGCCGTTCAAAGCGCAGCAGGATATTGTTTTCTTCTGCGGCAGAGGGGTAGCCAATGGCCACTTTCATGAGGAAGCGGTCGAGCTGGGCTTCGGGCAGGGGGAAGGTGCCTTCCAGCTCGATGGGATTTTGTGTGGCGAGGACGAGAAACGGCCGTTCCAACCGATGCGTGGCAATATCCACCGTCACCTGCTGCTCCTGCATCGCCTCCAGCAGCGACGACTGCGTGCGCGGCGTGGCCCGGTTAATCTCATCGGCCAGCAAAATCTGGGCAAAAATGGGGCCGGGGCGGAACTCAAACTCCTGCTTCTTCTGGTTGTAGAAGTAGATGCCCGTCACGTCTGACGGCAGCAGGTCTGGGGTGAACTGGACGCGGCGGAAGGTGCAGCCCAGCGAGGCGGCGATGGTCTTGGCCAGCGTGGTTTTGCCGGTGCCGGGCACGTCTTCCAGCAGCAGATGTCCGCCGGTGAGCATGGCAATCAGGGCCAGATCAATAATTTCATCTTTGCCAATAATCACTTTTTGAATATTTTCGCGGAGTTTTCTGGCAGTTTCTGCAATCGTCGTTGTTTCCTGTTCTGCGATCATAAAAGTGTCCTTGTTTTGTCAGGCTGAGCCAGGCGAGGCATTCCCACGGTTTGGGTAGCAAGTTGCTCTTGAAGGTAAAACAATAGCGAAATGACGTATTGCTGCTAATACAAACTCATATCAAAAACGTATCAAAGCACAGGATTCTGCCTGGTACAAGAATATCGTCATAAAGCAAATTGGAGGAGTGGGGCGGGAATGACATGGCTAACCTGATTATTTTCGGGTCTTCAGGAATTCAGGGGGTTTACCAGCCGTGAAACGTGACCAGAGAGACATCACGTTTCACGTTTCACGCCAATCCCCACGAAATCCTAACGAGCCTTATTTGCTTAAAGACTAACAGGTGTCCACTCCTCCAATTTAACAACTTGGTGGATTAGCGCACCTGGGTGGAAAGAAAGTCCAGAATGTCGATTTTGGTCAAAATGCCCTGCACTTTGTCATCGCTGGCGATGATGACGGCGCTGTGTTTGCTGAAGATACCCACCAATGTTTCCAGCGGCGTGCTGGGCCGCACCACCGGCACGTTGCTTTCGATGATGGATTCGATGGTCTCGTCCGGCGCGTGGCTGGCGTGGTTGGTGAGCAGGATGTGGTTAAGCAGGTCAATTTCGGAGACGACGCCGAGGAGACGGCCGTCTTCATCCAAAACCGGCAGCTGCGATACGTTGTACTGCTTCATCTGGGCAATGACGTCGGTGATCAGATCCGTGGGCCGGGCGGTGATGATCTCGTGGGCATGTTTGGCCGCCTGGATGTCGGAAGCGCGGAAATCGACCCAGGTTTGCTCCAGGAAGCCATTTTCGCGTAACCACTCGTCATCAAACACTTTGCTCAGGTAGCGGGAGCCGGAGTCGGGCAGCAGCACCACCACCACGTCGTCCTTGCCCAGCTTCTGATCGTGGGCATACTTAATTGCTCCGGCCACGGCCGACCCGCAAGAGCCACCGCCGAAGATGCCTTCCTCGCGCACCAGTCGGCGCGTCATGAGGAAGCTTTCCTTGTCGTTCACCTGTACGACGTGGTCTACCACGCTTAAATCCAGTGTGCTGGGGAGGAAATCTTCACCGATGCCTTCCACCTTGTACCCCTCTGCCTTGGTGTAACGGCCGCTGCGATGCAGTTCGTACAAAATCGAGCCAATTGGGTCCACGCCCACAATCTTGATATGTGGATTTTTCTCCTTCAGATAGCGCCCCGTGCCGGTGATGGTGCCACCAGTGCCCATGCCTACTACCAGGTGGGTGATGCGCCCCCGAGTTTGCTGCCAGATTTCTGGCCCGGTGGTTTCGACGTGGGCTTGCGGGTTGACCGGGTTGTGATACTGGTTGGCCAGGATGGCGTTGGGTGTATCTTCAACCAGCTTGTTGGCCACGGAATAATAGCTGCGCGGATCATCGGGTTCAACGGCCGTTGGTGTCACCACCACCCGCGCCCCAAACGCCCGCAGCAGCAAAATCTTCTCCTGCGACATTTTGTCGGGCATGACAAAAATGCAGCGGTAGCCCTTGATGGCCGCGGCGATGGCCAAGCCCACGCCAGTATTACCTGAAGTTGACTCGACGATGGTGCCGCCGGGTTTGAGCCTGCCGCTGCGCTCTGCATCGGCAATGATTGCCGGGCCAATGCGGTCCTTCACCGAGCCGCCGGGATTAAAAAACTCGACTTTGGCCAACACGGTGCAGGGCAGATCGCTCACCACGGAGTTCAGCCGTACCAGCGGCGTGTTGCCTATCGTCTCCAGGATGGAGTTGTACACTTCCATCTCTTCCATTTCACTTGCGACTTGTTCAGTAATTGTGCGTTCCATAAGGTTCCTGTCTTTAAATCGGGTCAAACTTGGCTACTCTATTGGCCAATGCCATTGGCCAATGCCGCAGAGCAGGGGCGTGTCTATACAAGGACGAAGAAACGCGGCGCACTCTGTGGCAAATGGTGGTCAGCCAAGTATACACGAACCTCGGCCAACGGTGAAAAAACGACCATGCTGCCCTCTGGCTTGTGTTTATGTCATCTCCGTTTATAATGTGAACAGTTGTCATTGGTTGTTCACCAGGAGATTTACCATGAAAAGATCGCGTTGGCTTGCCTCTGGGTTGGCGCTGCTGCTGCTTTTGGGGGTGGTAACGGCCGTATCCGCCCTGACCTACCGCGTCACCTGGGGTGATACCCTCACCAGCATCGCCCGCCGCTTTGGCACTTCCATTGTCACCATCCTCCAGGCCAATCCCCAAATCACCAATCCCAACCTCATTTATGTTGGCCAGGATTTAGAAATTCCCACCGATGGCCCACCAGTGCCCACACCACCTCCAGGCACTACGCCTACACCGCCACCACCCACCGGCAGTCAGACCTACATCGTCCGGCCTGGTGATACACTCTCGGCAATTGCCCGCCGCTTCAACACCACCGCCACCGCCATTGCCCAGGCCAGCGGCATCACCAACATCAACCTCATCTACGTGGGGCAGGTGCTAACCATTCCCGGAGGTGGATCCGGTACTCCCGTCTCGACCTTTGCCCTCGGCGCCCAAACGCTTAATTTGAACAACCAGGCACGCCTGGAAGAAGCAGGCATGACCTGGATTAAATACCAATACAAATGGCCGTCTGAAGACACCCTGGCCAACCTGGAATCCATCATCAACGCGGCGCACAGCGAAGGGCTCAAAGTTCTGGTCACCGTAACCGGCGATACTGCGTACCCGGCGGCCAATGGCATCAATTTCCTCAACTACATCGACTTTATCAAGCAGGTGGCTGCGCTTGGCCCTGATGCCATCGAAGTCTGGAACGAAATGAATATCGATTTTGAATGGCCAGCCGGGCAAATCAGCCCCAGTTCCTACGTGAACAACATGCTGGCTCCGGCTTATACGGCCGTCAAAGCCGTAGATTCAGACATCATGGTCATTTCCGGCGCGCTGGCCCCCACCGGGTTCGACAATACCACCAATGCCTGGTCAGATAGTCGTTACCTGGCCGGGATGCGCAACGCAGGCGCCGCCAACTACATGGACTGCGTCGGCGTGCACTACAACGCCGGGGCCACTTCACCCAGTGCCTCCTCGGGCCATCCTGCTGACCCCGGTGATCGTCACTACAGCTGGTACTTTGTGCCAACACTGACCCTTTACCGCAACACGTTTAGTACCCGCAGCCTATGTCTGACGGAGTTTGGCTACATGACCCCAGATGGGTTTAGCGGCGTGCCGCCAGGTTTTAGTTGGGCGGCTAACACCACCCTAAACCAGCAGGCCGCCTGGCTGGCCGAAGCCGCCCAGATCGCCAAAAACAGCGGATACGTTCGTTTAGCCATTGTGTTCAATTTAGATTTCACCAAGTATGAACTCGACGGGGACCCACAAGGTGGTTATGCCATCGTGCGCCAGAACGGCAGCTGCCCTGCCTGTACCCCGTTGGGTAACGTGATGAACTAATTGGGAGATTTATGATGAAAGTCAGTACAATACTTGCGAAAAAAGGCAATAAACTAATCACCATTGCCCCGGAGCAGCCTGTTAAGGAAGCGGTTGCCCTTTTGTCCCAGCATAATATTGGCGCCGTTGTGGTGCTGGACGATGCGGGTACTCTGGTAGGAATCGTTTCTGAACGGGATGTGGTGCGCCAGCTAAACCATCGCGATGATCTGCTGAGCCAGCCGGTTAAAGAGTTGATGACGGCCAAGGTGATTACCTGTGTGCCGCAAGATGATTTGATGTCGGTGGCTAACGTGATGACGGAGCGTCGTTTTCGGCATATGCCTGTGGTGGAAAAGGGCACGCTGCTGGGGATTATTTCTATTGGAGATGTGTTGAAAGCGCAGCGCGATTATTACCATGGCCAGATCGACACGCTGGAAACACAAATTTTAGCCACTGAATAGGTATCAAGGAGCAAGCATATGTCTCAAGTCGGCAGCGACACCAACCCACTGCGTGTCGCTATAGTGGGAGCTGGTCCGGCCGGGTTTTATACGGCCGAACGCCTCTTTAAAGAAAAAAACATCCACATCACGATCGACATGTACGACCGTCTGCCAACCCCCTTTGGCCTGGTGCGCAACGGCGTCGCCCCCGACCATCAAAAAATTAAGTCGGTTACTAAAGTGTTTGACCGCCTGGCCGCCAAACCAGAGTTTCGCTTTTTTGGCAACGTAGAGCTGGGCTCAGATATCAGCGTTGAAGACCTGCGCCAGCATTACCACCAGATTGTGTATACCACCGGCGCCCAAACTGATCGTTACCTGGATATCCCCGGCATTGAACTGAAGAACAGCCATCCGGCTACAGAATTTGTGGCCTGGTACAACGGCCATCCCGACTTCCGCAACTACGAGTTTGATTTGTCACAGGAGAGCGTGGCGGTAATTGGCGTGGGTAACGTGGCCGTCGACGTGGCCCGCATCTTGTGCCGCACCCGCGAAGAGCTGCTGGAAACTGACATTGCCGACTACGCCCTCGAAGCGCTGAGCAGCAGCAATGTGAAAGAGGTGTACATGATTGGCCGGCGCGGTCCGGCCCAGGCGGCTTTTACCCCGCCAGAAGCCAAGGAGCTGGGCGAACTCATCGGAGCCGACACGATTGTGCTGCCTGAAGAGGCGGAGCTGGACCCGTTGAGCCAGGCCTCCCTGGCCGACGCCGACCGGGGCACCATGCGCAATATCGAAATTATTCAGGGGCTGTCCGAGCGTGAACCAGCGGGCAAGCCCAAACGGCTGATTTTGCGCTTCCTCGTTTCACCCACGGAGCTCATTGGCAATGAAGCGGGTGAAGTGGTGGCCATGCGCATGGCTAAAAATGAGCTGTACCAGACGGAAAGCGGCACACTGCGCTCCCGCACCACTGACCAGGTGGAAGAGATTCCGGTCGGCCTGGTGTTCCGCTCGATTGGCTACATGGGCGTTCCGCTGCCCGGCGTGCCGTTCCACGAGCGCTGGGGCGTGATTTTGAACGAGAAGGGGCGCGTGCTCAACCCGGATAGCAATGAACCAGTGTTGGGCGAGTACACCGCGGGCTGGATCAAGCGTGGCCCCAGCGGGGTGATTGGCACCAACAAACCGGATGCGGCTGAAACGGCCGAATGTATGCTGGAAGACTTTGCCGACGGCAAGACCCTCAACCCGGCCCAGCCTGAGCTGGAAGCAGCAACGCAAATGGTGCAGCAAAAGAAACCCAACTATGTTTCTTATGAAGATTGGCTGCGCCTCGATGAACTGGAAACGGCCGCTGGCGCTGAGCAGGGCCGCCCCCGGGTGAAGTTCACCGAAGTGGAGGCGATGCTGGCTGCTTTGGGCAAAACGGCCGTTCATTAAAAAGTGGCTGGTTGCTGGTGGCTAGTGGTTGGCTGACGAGCCACCAGCCACTACCCACTAGCAACCAGCCACTCTCTACTTCTCCCTCATGAAAGTAATCATCTACAGCGATGGCGGCGCGGATCCCAATCCCGGCATTGGCGGCTGGGCCGCGATTTTGCGTTTTGGCGAGCACGAAAAAGTGCTCACTGGCAACGATCCGGAAGCAACCAACAACCGCATGGAGCTGACGGCGGCCATTCGCGCCTTGCAGGCTTTGAAACGGCCGTGTGACATCACCTTCTACACCGATTCTGAGTACCTGCGCAAAGGCATCACCGAATGGATTGATGAGTGGGCCGCCAAGGGTTGGCAGCGCAAAGGCAAGGATATTCCCAATGTAGATTTGTGGCAGGCGCTGTGGCCGCTGGTAAAAATGCACCAGATTGAGTGGCATTGGGTCAAAGGGCATTCCGGCGACACCTATAACGAGCGGGTAGACGAGCTGGCGCGCCAGGCGCGGCTGGAAATCACGCCGGGGGAAGAGATTGACGAGAACGTGCCGCGCCTCTACCTGCGATCTTCCTGCAAAGGCAATCCGGGACCGGGGGGTTGGGGAGCTGTGCTGGAAGAGGGCAGCGACACTCAGCAGCTCAGCGGGTCATCCCCCCAGACAACCAACAACCGCATGGAGATAACGGCCGCCATCGAAGGGTTGCTTATGCTGCCACCGGGCAGCAAGGTGCAAATCTTTACCACGTCCGATTATTTGTTTCAGGGAATTACGCAGTGGATTCGCGGCTGGCGCAAGCGGAACTGGATGAAAAAGGGTGGGGAGCAGCCGGTGGCCAATGCCGACCTGTGGCAGGCGCTGGATAGGCTGGCTGAAAACTACAAAGTTCGCTGGATCAACGCCAAAGGGCAGGCCCTGGCGGGCCTGGAGGAAGCCGGAAAGCTGGCGGCCAACGCGGTTAAGGTGGTTTAGTCAACAAACTACAGTTCAGCCATATCTTCGCTGGTGGCATCACGGAGGTAGCGGCAGGTGGCATGCAAGAAGCCAAAGTTGCCTACCGGGGGCATTAGTTCCATTACTTCCAGAATTTCAAAGATACGGCCGTCAAACATCACCTGCTCACCCACATCCGGCACTTTGTCGATATTGATGATGGCCCCAGGATGTTCTCCGCCGGCCACCACATAACTTACCTTGTAAAAAACTTCTTCATTCATGGCCCACGCTCCTTCCAAACTGAATTATAGCTCTGTCAGATTCCGGTGTCTCAGCTTAAAGGCAATGTCTATCGCCAGGTTACGCATCACAATAAAGCCGATGTGGTTGTTTTCATCACACAGTTTGTAAAATGCCTCGCTCTCGATAACGTACAGGGAGGCGCCTTCACGCGTGGCGCGCACAGAGGCCGACCGGTAACCCTGGTCGATGAGGGCCATCTCGCCAATCACCTGGCCCTTGCCCAGCACCACCAGGCTGCGGGCGTCGCTGAGCCCTTGAATGTAAACCTCGGCGGAACCCTGGGCCACAATATACATCTCTTTACCGGTTGTGTTTTGGGTGATGATAAGTTCGCCAGCGCCCACTGTTTTTTCCTGGCAAATGGCGGCCAGCTGTTCCAATTCATCTGGCTCCAGATTAGCAAATAGCTGTACCCGTCTTAGCAAGTTAGAGATTGACATATGTACCTCCGAATGTTGGGTAATTCTGGCCAAATTATTGACTTTTGCTAAATCGTTGCTAAACTACCGCACGACTGAGCCGAAGTGGCGAAATTGGCAGACGCGCTACGTTCAGGGCGTAGTGAGCATTACGCTCGTGTGGGTTCGACTCCCACCTTCGGCACCTGGTTGACAGCTCGAACAAACCTGTTCGGGCTGTTTTTGTTTCTGCCAGGTGGTTTTGGGAGAGAGTAGAAGACAGGGACAAACGGCCGTTTTGCCATCCACACAAACTGCTGACCGCTCTTCCAAGTTGTGTCTGTGCCCATTGAGCACATTGTGGCAGATGTTCAGCCTCTCGTCAACTTTTTTGCTGCTCTTTGAACTGCTCTCCGGTTGGGTGTTGGCTAAAACCGGCGGCGGTAGAATTTGAGAAATTCAGCACAAATTGTATAATTGCCGCCTGACTCGCCTGGCTCCTTCACCATTCGCCTGGCAGGGCTGTGAAGAAATTATATTTTGCCAAAAATTGAGGGTTCCCAATGATTTTCTTGATTGCTGTAGGTGTCATCCTGTTACCCATTTTGCTCGGCGGCCTGTTTGCCTGGGGCAGCACCACTTTTGCCTCTGCCGTAGACAAGGCCAGAGACGAAGTTGAGAACAAAGACAAAGGGTACAATCCGGCAGTGACGTTTGGCCATACCGTGAAGGTGGATGCCTCCCCTGAGAAGATGTTGCAGCAGGCTCGCCTGGAGGCGGCGCGTAAAGCAGCGTCCCTGCCACGTGGCGCCAACATGCGCATCGGTCGCAAAGGCCAGTCTAACTTGCGTACGGCCGGTTCCGCCCTGGATGAGGACCCAATGACGGCCGTTCGCATTGCCATGCACCACGGTTGGGATGGCGCGCGCACGGGCGCCGTGGCCGCTGTGGCTGCCCCTGCTGCGGCCGCCGGAGGAGCTGCCGCGCCAACCGGTAAAATCAAGCTGGTGCCTGGCAAAGATTACGAATTCACCAAAATTACCGACAGTATGTCGGGCGAAGAAAAACGAAAGACCCGCATTGCCAACTCCAAGGCAAAATCGGCTGCTTACAAGGCCGCCAAAGCGGCTGGTGCCCCCGCAGGTGTGCCCGTGGCCGGTGCGACACCTACGACCGCCACGGTCCAACCATCTGCCGCCGTGGCCCAAACCGTCAACATCGAGCCGCCGAAGCTCATCGAAATTACCGACGACATGTCGCCCGACGAGCTGCGTAAGGCCCGTATTGCCAATTCCAAGGCGAAGTCAGCTTTCAACAAGGCTCTCAAGGAAGCGGGGGTTGACCCCGGTGAAGTAGAAATTGTGGATGGCAAGGTGGTGCTGCCCGGCGGTGCGCCGGTAACGGCCGCTGTGGCGGCTCCAGCGGCAGAATCGGCTCAGGCTGCGCCTGCCGCCGCGCCCGCTGCTGCCCCTGCTGCTGCCCTCAGCAATATTCCCAAACCAGACCTGATTGAGATTACCGACGATATGTCCCCGGATGAAGTGCGTCGGGCGCGCATTTCCAACTCTAAGGCAAAGTCGGCCTACAACAAAGCACTAAAAGCGGCGGGGATTGATCCTTCGACAGTTGATTTGGATTGAGTCAGAGAAAAAGTCCTGCGTTTATAAAACGGCCGTCTGTAGGAGACGGCCGTTTTTTTTCCACACAGCTAATTTTTCATATTGAGCAGCCGCAGCTTTTCCCCCACAGAAATGGCGATGTTGCGCATGATCCGCAGGCCAATGCGCGGGTAGCGGTTAATGAGGTTTTCAAAATCGTCGTTTTTGAGGGCAACCAGCGTGACGTCTGTGGCGGCAACGGCCGTAGCCGTATATGGCTGATGGCTCACCAGGGCGATTTCCCCCAGAAAGTCACCCGCCTGCACCGAACCCACCAGGTGTGATCCGTCTGGCGATAAAATGTCCATCGCCCCTTCTAACACCATGTAAAACGTCTTGCCCGTCTTGCCCGCCTGCAGCACCGTTTCTCCCGCAGCCTTCTGCACGACAGTACACAACCCGGCAATTTTGCTTAGCTCGCCTTCTTCCAGGCCCTCAAAAATGGCCATGTGCCGCGTGGCTTCGTTCACCGAAATGCCCAGCCGCTTCTCCTCAAAACCGGCCCGCACCAGCTCAAATATTTCCCGGCTGGCGGGGGTGAGCTGGGCATGGTCGATGTTGAGCGGTACGTACAGCTTGGCCATTTTGAGTGTATCCAGGCGCTCCACCTCGTGAAACACAAACGATGGGCAGTAGGCCACCGGCACAAAGCCCAAGTTGCTCAGCGTGCGCTGAATGTCTGGCCAGTAGGCCGAAACGGTAATTTCGATGTACTCAGCCCGGTAAATTTCCCTGGCCCAGGCGTCCAGTTCCTTAAGCAGAAAACCAGCCACGTCATCGCGCAAATCAATCAGCTCCAGCACCTTGATGCTGTGCCCGATGGGGTCCACCGTGAAGCCGATGGCGCCGACAATACGTTCATCTTCGCGGGCCACCAGGTAGCGCACATTGCGCGATTCCAGCAAAAAGAGGCCGTAGCTCAGCTGCAAGTTGCCAAACACATGCCGCCGTGACAAGCGGCCACGCTCAATGCGCAGCAGATAGGGCAGGCCAGATTCCGTCAGCTCTTCCACCTGAAAGCCGGTGCCGATGGGGTAGCCATCCACATCATCCACGGCGATGAGGTCGCTGCGGAAGCCCATGTTTTGCAGGGCCAGCTGCCCCAGTAAAAACGCCTCGGGAATGACGCGCGGGTTGTTCAGACGCAGGTCGCGAGCGGGGCCAAAGGGTTTGGCCATCATCACCAGGCTCTCGCGGTCGTCTAGCAGCACTTTTTGCGGCAAGAAACCAATGGGACGCAGGTCGAACTTCTCGGAGATTTGCTGGGCATAGGGATGGGCCGTGCGGCATTCTGTCAGGCCAAAGTGGAGCCGCCGGTTGGCAAACGCCAGGCGCGCTTCCATAAGGGCGCTGCCCACGCCCTGGCCACGGTTGTCTGGGGCAACGGCTAAACGGCCGAATTCCCCACACAAATCGGCATAGGCCCCCACCTCAAAATAGACCGAGGCGGTGCCCACAACCTTGCTGCCCTGCTCGGCCAGCAAAAATAGATAGCTGTCCTGATAGATGCTGCGCTTGAGCCATTCGTCGTTGTAAAACTCTTTGTAGGGGTATTCTTCGCCGTAGCTGCGGTAAAACAGGTCACGCACGGCAGGCAAATCATCTTCAGTGACGGGGCGGACGTTTACTTGTGCGGTCATAAAATCACTTCCTCAAAGAAACCAAAAGAGGCGAACGGGTTGTAAATCGTGCCCATAATAACGTATTTTGGGCGAAAATGGGCAAACTTTGACAAATTTTGGCGGTCTCTGGTGCGGTCTGGCCCTTGTTTACGCAACTATAATGCCTTTGTGATAAGGTTGCCCTTTCTTTGGGCCGTCTGCGGTGAGCTATGTTACAATCGCAGATTGGCAACTGCTGGCGGCTGTGGTGAGACAAAACGGCCGTGTCACAACGAGACACCACATGGCATACGGATTAGTAGACGTTCGCATCCTGCAAAGAGAATATTTGTTGGCTATCTCGCGGGCCATCACCGCCGAGCTGGACCTACAAGACGTCCTGCGCATCATTTTGCGTGCCGCCGTGGAGCTGGTGGCCGGGAAGGCGGGCATGGTCGCTCTGCACCATCCAGAAACGGAGAGCGTGCGGGTTGCGGCCGTTTACGGCATTCCGGCGGCTATGGTTGACCATTTTGCGCCGCTGCTGCGCGATATTCCGCCGGTAGATACCTCGGACCAGGAAGCGGAGCTCACCCGTCGCCTGCAAACCATCGCCCGCCGCTCAAACCTGGGCTTTACGCAAATGATACGCCTGCCCATGGTCAGCGGTGGTGAGACGATTGGGCTGATTTACGTTTTCCTGTCCGGCACGCCTTACCACCTGCCTAATGAGGCCGCTTCGCTGCTGGGCAGCTTTGCCGAGCAGGCGGCCATCGCCGTAAAAAATGCCCGGCTGTACGACCAGGTCAACAAGGAAAAACAGCGCCTCGACGCCATTATTCAACAAAATGCAGATGGGGTCATGATTCTCGACCGCTCCCTGCAAATTACGGTGTTCAACCGGGCATTGAGCCGCATGGTGGGGCGCCTGCCAGAAGAGGCCATTGGGCAGCCACACGAGGCCATTTTCCGATGGCTGTCGCTCAAAACAAATATGGATTTGCATGAAGCGCTGGCCAACGGCTGGCCGCTGCCGGGGGCGGCGCATTTGTACGTGGAAGGGGATTTGCAACGGCCGTATGACGAAGAGTTGGAAACGGCCGATGGCAAACGGGTTAGTCTGGGCGTCACCTACGCACCGTTGATGGACGCCGATGGGCACATGACCGACATTATCGCCAACGTGCGCGACCTGACCCGTTACCGTGAGGAAGAGGCGCTGCAAAAGACGTTTATCTCCGTGGTGAGCCACGAGCTGAAGACGCCCGTGTCTATCATCAAAGGATACGCAGGCACGCTGCGGCGGCAGGATGCCAACTGGTCCCCGGAAATCATACAAGATTCCCTGACCGTTATCGAAGAAGAGGCGGATAATCTCACCGACCTGATCGACAGCCTGCTGGAAGTGTCTCGTTTGCAGGCAGGCACCTTTAACCTGGAAGTCAGTGAAGATGTTCAGCTGGATCGCGTGGCGGAAAACACGGCGCGTAAATTTGGCAGCCAGTCGAACAAGCATACAATCAGTGTGCAGTTTCCTGAAAACTTCCCGCCTATTTGGGGCGACGAGCGGCGGCTGGGGCAGGTGATGAATAACTTGATCGGCAACGCCATCAAGTATTCGCCGGATGGTGGCGAGATTTTGGTTCGTGGCGAACTGCATCCGCAGCACGTGACGGTGGCGGTACGCGACAGCGGTATCGGTATTCCGGATCACGAGCAGCACCGTATTTTTCAAAAATTTTCGCGGCTGGACAATGCGTTGAGTCGCAAAACCGAAGGCACTGGCCTGGGTTTGTTCCTCAGCAAAGTTATTATTGAGGCGCATAACGGCCGTATCTGGTTCCATAAAAATCCTGATGGTCCCGGTACCACCTTCACCTTTTCCTTACCAAGAAATTAATCTATCAGAAACTGCAACCTCCCGCAGGTTTATGCTATGACGATGGTTATTTTTGAAGCCTGCGGGAGGTTTTAACTTAACTTTAGGAGTAATTATGTACACACAACTCACGTGCCCGCAGTGCGGCACGCCTTATACGGCCGAAGTGCACCAGGTCATTGATTCGAAGCACACGCCGCAGCTGAAACAGCAGCTGCTCAACGGCCAGCTGAACGTGGCCGTATGCCCTAACTGCGGCGCGGGCGGGCAGATAGCCACGCTGATGCTCTTCCACGACGCCGAGTATGAAACCTTCATGGTCTATGTGCCCCAGGAACTGCATCTCAGCCAGGTGCAGCGGGAGCAAATGATTGGCCAGCTCACCAAGCAGGTGATGGATGAACTGCCGCCCGAAGAGCGGCGCGCCTACATGTTCCAGCCGCAAATGATGATGAACTACCAGACGTTCATGGAAAAGGTTCTGGAAACGGAGGGGATCACGCCAGAGATGATCTCCCGTCAGAAGAAGCAGTCGGAGCTGCTGCAAACGTTGATTCGCGCCGACAAGGACGTGCAGGATGTGCTGCTGAAAGAGCGCGCTGGCGAGATTGACGAGACGTTTTTTGCCATGCTGCAGCAGTTTGTCGATATGGCGTCGCAGCTGCAAGACAACCAGCAGATGGTGAAGCTGACCAACTTGAGGGCGCGGTTGATGACGGAAACGGCCGTTGGCCAGCGCCTGGAACAGCAGCAAATGGCCCTGCACAAGTTGAGCCGCGAAGCCAAAAAACAGGGCGGCCTCACCCCGGCCATGTTGGTGAACCACATCGTGGCCAACCAGGAGCAGCCGCACGTGGTTGATGCCCTGGTGATGGCCGGGCAGGGAGCTTTGCAGTACGAGTTTTTCAGCCTGCTCTCGGCCGAAATTGAGAAGGCAGAAAAGGCGGGAGATAAAGCGGCCGTTAACCGGCTGACGGATCTGCGCGCCGATTTGCTGAAGCTGTACGAAGGCATGCAGCAGCAGTCGAAAAACATCATGCAGGCGGCGATGACAACGCTGGACACCATCTTGGCCGCCCCCGATAAAAACCAGGCGCTGGCGGAAAATGCCCAAAATATCGACGAAGCGTTTATGACGGTGCTGGTTGCCAAAATGCACGAAGCTGACGAGAAAAACGATATGACCCAGTTCCAGGCGCTGAATGAAATCCACAGCCTGATCTATGCCCAAATGGAGCGCACTCTGCCGCCCCACGTGCAGCTGCTGAACCAGCTGGTTCGTTCCGAATCGCCAGAGGAGCAGGCCCAACTGCTTAGTGAAAATGAACAGTTTGTTTCCGACGATCTTATCCAGCTGATTGACCAGGTGCTGGAACAGGCGGAGGGACAGGGACAAGAAGAGTTAAACGGCCGTCTTCAATCCGTCAAAACTTTGATTCAGGCACGATTGTAAACTGCCATGTGAACAGATTTTGTCCTCAAAAATAGAAAGTTGTCATAGGGTCTGTAAGATTTTCATGATTGTATGGCACCATTTATCAATGGCGTCTTTTGTTGTTATTCTTATTTGAGAGGACATCATGTTATTTTTGGCAAAGGAAGGACAGCGGGGACAGGGGCTCATCGAATATGCCCTTGTCCTTGTCCTGGTAGCGGTGGTGATCATCGTGGTCATCTCGCTGCTAGGACCTCAGATCGGCAATATGTACAGTCGCATTACAGATGGGTGGTCGGCTTAAAACCTTCCCCCGCTATTTTGCGCAGAAAAAGACGCTCTGAAGCCAGGGCGTCTTTTTTCTTTGCCTGGCGCTTATGACGCTGGTCATTGGTGGCTTTGTGTTATAATCCCCGCCACTATGAGCTTGCCCACCCTTGACACTCTCATTTCTTACCTGACCATCGTAGCGGCTGTCATGGGCGCGCTGTTGGCGGCGCTGTGGCTCAGCCTGATCATCTGGGCGTTTCGGGATATGCGGGCGCGCTCGCGGGATCCATTTGCCCAGCTGTTGGCAGCCTTGCTGGTGGCGGCGCTGCCGGTGGTGGGGATCGTCATCTACTTTATTTTGCGGCCGCCGGAAACGTTGGCCGAAGCGTATGAGCGGGCGTTGGAGGAAGAGGCGCTGCTGCAGGAGATTGAAGAACGGCCGCACTGTCCTGGCTGCTCCCGCGTGATCGATGACAAATGGCTGCTCTGCCCCCACTGCCACACCCGCCTGAAAAAAGCGTGCCCCGACTGCAATTCATTGTTGGAACTACAGTGGAATTTGTGCCCCTACTGCGGCAATCACGCCGTAGATCCGTACAAAGCCACTGTGGTAAATACGGCCGTCCCTGCCCCCAATCCCCTGCCAGAACCAGAAGAGCCGGAGGATGTGGAACCGGTTGGTGAGACGGAACTGTAATTGCCCAATTACTTCCGAGTGCCATGTCGCAACCCTTTGCCATTCAACTGGATAATGTGAGCAAAACGTTTGGCCGTGGGCGCAAGCGAGTAGAGGCCGTGTGCCAGCTGAGCCTGGAGGTGACTGCTGGGCAGGTGTTTGGCTTTTTGGGGCCAAACGGCGCGGGCAAAAGCACCACCATTCGCATGATGATGGATTTGATACGGCCGTCCGCTGGCAGCGTTTATCTGTACGGCCGTTCCGTGCAAAACAACCCCTCACTCATGCGGCGCGTAGGGGCGCTGGTGGAAGGTGCCGCCTTTTATGACTTCCTCACCGGGCGCAAAAACCTGGAGATTCTGGCGCGCACGGGCGACTGTTATGATCCTGCTCGCATTCAGAGCCTGCTCGTCCAGGTGGGCATGGCCGACCGGGCCGACCGCAAGGTGCAGGGCTACTCCACCGGCATGAAGCAGCGGTTGGGGTTGGCAGCGGCGCTGCTCAACGATCCTGACCTGGTGATTTTGGATGAACCGACCAACGGGCTCGATCCGGCGGGTATCCAGGAGGTGCGCTACTTTATTCGCAACCTGGCTGAGAAGCAGGGCAAGACGGTCTTTTTGTCCAGCCATTTGCTGAGCGAGGTAGAGCAGGTGTGTGACCAGGTAGGCATTATTCACAACGGCCGTCTGGTGCAAACGGGCAAGGTAGCCGAGCTGCTGTCAGCGCAGGCCATCATCCGGCTGGAGGTGGCCCCGGCAGACCGGGCGACGGGGCTGCTGCTGCCTCGTTGGGAGGTGATGGCCAACGGCCGTTGGCTGGAGGTGCAGGCCGCCCGTGAAGACGTTCCTGAACTGGTGCAGCTCCTGGTGGCCGCCGAGGTTCAGGTTTTCCAGGTGATGGTGCAGCAGCAAAGTTTGGAGGCGCTGTTTTTGGCGGCAACGGCCGTTGCCCAGCCACATTTACAGCCGGAGGAAGCAACCCATGCGTAGCGCCCTTGCTGCCGAGTGGCGTAAGCTGCTGGGCCACACCAAGGCTGTTTCTTTTCTCGTCTGGATTTACCCTATTGGCGCGCTCATGATTGTGCTGCTGATCGAGATTTTGCCTGGCCTGCTCATCGAAACGGTGCGGGAGATGATGGTGGCCAGCCCCATCGATTGGACAGAAGAGCTGCTGTCTGTCTGGAGCGCCATGAACGGTTTCCCTGGCGGCACTTTTTTGCGTATGCCGTTTATTGCCTTTATTGCCATTGCCTTTGCCGGGGAATACCAGTGGGGCACCTGGAAAAACATTGTGCCACGCCACGCCCGCACAACGCTCATTCTGGCCAAGTTCCTGGTGTTGGGGCTGCTGATTTTGCTGGCGCTGCTGTTGACATCGTTGGTGGTGGCGGGCGGCGGCGGGCTGAAAGCCGTCCTTTTAGATATTCCCATCGGCCCCGCGCTGGCGGAAGTGGCATGGGCGCCGTTTTTACAGGGAGTTGCGGTGCAGGTGTTTGTAACGTTTATGAACACGCTGATTGTGGCCGCCTACGCCGCCCTGATTGCCATGTACAGCCGGTCTATCGTGGCCAGCCTGCTGCTGAGTGTGGGGGTGGGCATTGTGGAGTTTGCTGCCTCTTTGCTGCTGCTGATTGTGAGCCAGGCACTGCAACGGCCGAATCTGGTAAACCTGATCGTAGCAACACCCACCTACAACCTGGACAACGTACGCAGCTGGGTGGTAGAGGGCGTTGGCTCGTCGTTTGGCGGCTTTCCGGGGTTCACGGCCGTTCCGCCCCTGTGGGCCTCACTGCTAATTTTGTTTGTTTGGTTAGTGGGATTGTTTGGGGGAACGGCCGTACTCTTCCGCCGTCAGGATATAAGTTCGTGAAACGTGAAACGTGAGGGGCTAAACCTCACGTTTCACGTTTCACTTTCAATTAGTCACCCGTTTCTGTGCCTTCTGCCAGGGTGGGCTGGTTGTGCAGCTTGACGGGCCGGTTCTCTTTGTTCTTCAAGCGCAGCTGTAAGAAATCCACAATCACCGAGAACGCCATGGCGAAGTAGATATAGTTCTTCAGGTGTAAATCTTCGGCCGCTTCGTGCGCCCAGCCTTCAATTACCAGCATCGAGCCAATGAGAATGAGGAACGATAGGGCCAAAATCTTCATGGAGGGGTGCCGCTCAATGAAGGCGCTCACCTGGCCAGAGAAGACCACCATGATGATGGCTGCCAGCACAATGGCCGTAATCATCACCGGCAGCGAGTTGGAAATGCCAACGGCCGTAATCACCGAGTCCAGCGAAAACACCACGTCAATCAGCAGCACCTGGGCAACCATACTAGAAAGCGTCATCCGGCCCTCTTTCACGGAATGAGTGCCGTGCTCTTCGATGTCCAACTTTTCATGAATCTCGTAGGTGCTTTTGCCAATCAAAAACATACCACCCAGCAGCAGCACCAGGTCCTTGCCAGAAATATGGTTGCCAAAAAGGGTGAGCAGGTGCGTGCCCTCTAGCTGCTGTACCCAGGTAATTGCCAAAAGCAAAATGACGCGGCTGAGCACGGCAAAGCCAATGCCCAGCTGGCGGCCCTGCGCCTGCTGTTTTTCGGGCAGCTTGCTGGACAATATCGAGATAAAAATCACGTTGTCGATGCCCAGCACGGTTTCCAGTGCCAGTAAGGTTAAAAATGCCACAAAGTTTTGTGCTGTAAATAAATCAGCCATTTCTCTCCCTCAAGAAATATGTGTAAAAAGTTGGAGAATGATGCCATTGAGACGGCCGTCTGTCAACGGCTTACTCAATAACCACCCCATGCAGATTATCTACCCCCGCTGGAAACTGCGGATTCATCTCGCGCAGCGTGTGCACAATGGTGCGCATCACGGCCAGGTTACGGTACCATTTCTGGTTGGCCGGAATGACGTACCACGGCGCCCATTCGGTGGTGCACTCGTGCAGCATCTCTTCATAAGCCGCCATGTAATCGGGCCAGAATTTGCGCTTCTCTAAATCTTCCAGCGAGAACTTCCAATGTTTTTCCGGGTCATCCAGCCGCGCCTGAAACCGTGCTTTTTGCTCAGCGGCAGAGATATGCAGATAGAACTTCAGGATGCGTGTGCCAGTGTCGTGCAGCAGCTTCTCGAACTGGTTGATTTGCGCATAGCGAGGCCGCCAGACCGATTCTGGCACCATGTTGTGTACGCGCACCACCAGCACATCTTCGTAGTGCGAGCGGTTAAACACGCCAATCATGCCCCGTGCGGGCACCACCTTGTGAATGCGCCACAAAAAGTCGTGGGCCAGATCTTCTTTGGAAGGTGCTTTAAACGATTGAACCCGCACGCCCTGGGGATTGACCCCCTTGAGCACGTTTCGGATGGCGCCATCTTTGCCACCTGCATCCATCGCCTGGAAGACGATGAGCAGCTTTTGCTTGTCTTCGGCATACAGCCGCTCCTGCAGGTCGACGAACTCATTACGCAGGGCTTTAAATTCGGTTTCGGCGTCGTCGCGGTTGGGGTGGAATTGTTTGCCGTCGGTGGGTAGGTTTTGCAGTTGAAACGGCCGTTCCAAAACCAACTTGTGGGTATTTGGCATAAATGCTCCTTTTTAGCAATAAGGGTGCGCAAGCTGCAAAATACTGTAACCAAAAACAGGGCAATTGCAAAGAGCATTCTCAACTGTAACAAAAATAGAAAGTTTGGCCTTGTATCATAAAAAAGTCATAAAATAAATTTGTTATTCATTTTTGTGCCAGTTGACAAAATCAGCAAATGTAGCAACGTATATTTTTATTTCCCCCCTTCATAAACACGCTCACGTTTGCTGATTTTGCCTTTCTGTTTCTGCTTGGATTCAAAACCACATCAACTGCTCTGGCTATGATGACAATGGTCAATATAACTACCTGATTATGCATGAAACAGACCCACGCTACACAGGCAATCCGGATTGGGCTATTTGGGGTAACTGGGAATACCACGTGCTGACAATTAGTGGACAAGGGAATTTAGTCCAACCTATGAACCACGTAGGCGACTAATTGTTTAGCACCGTCCTTGCGTGAAGCCCGGTTCAATGGAAGCATTGAGCCGGGCTTTTTTTATGGCTGTTTGCTGTTTTTTGGGTGAGTAACGGCCGTTTTACGATTTGCTATTTTCCCTCTATAATTGGCGCTGGAAGTGTCCACATTTTCATTGTTTTATTCTCAACTGATCGACTGACCGGAATCAATCTTTTCAGTCACTCATTTTCACACAAACTCATTTCAATAACCCAGATAGGAGGCTCTACATGGCTGATAATAAAAATATGGTCGGAGACGTTTACTATCCCGCGCCAGAAGTTGTTTCTGCAGCGCATATTCCCGACTATGAAAAGGTTTACAAAGCGGCCACCGAAGATTTAGCTGGGTTCTGGGGCAAAATCGCTGCCGAAAATTACGAATGGTACAAACCATGGGAAACGGTCTTGGACGACAGCAACGCCCCTTTCTACAAATGGTTTGTCAACGCCAAGGTCAATATCATTCACAATGCCCTGGACCGGCACATGCGCTCCGCCACCCGCAATAAAGCCGCCCTCATCTTTGAAGGCGAAAAAGGCGACAGCCGCATCTACACCTACCAGCAGCTGAACCACGAAGTGTGCAAATTTGCCAGCGTCTTGCGCTCTATGGGCATCGGCAAGGGAGATCGTGTCACGATTTACATGGGCCGCACCCCGGAACTGATGATTGCCATGCTGGCCTGCGCCAAAATTGGAGCAATGCACTCTGTCGTCTACGGCGGTTTTTCCACCGAAGCGCTGCTGGACCGCATTAATGACAGCCGCTCCAAGCTGCTCATCACCTGCGACGGGGCCTGGCTGCGCGGCGACATCATCGAGCTCAAGAAGATTGCCAACGAAGCGGTCGATCGCGCCGGAACCATCCAGTCCGTCATTTGCGTCAAGCGCACCGGGCAAGATGTGGAAATGGTGCACGGCCGTGATTACTGGTACCACGATCTGATGAACCTGCCCGTCGCCGACGCCTCCGCCAAAACCGAGGTGATGGACGCCGAAGACCCGCTCTTCATCCTGTACACCTCTGGCACTACCGGCAAGCCCAAAGCCATTCTGCACACGCATGGCGGCTATATGGTGTGGACCTCCACCACCCTCAAATGGGTCTTCGACATCAAGCCAGAAGACATCTGGTGGTGTGCCGCGGACCCCGGCTGGATCACCGGCCACAGCTACATTGTCTACGCTCCGCTGATCCTCGGCGCAACCAGCTTCATGTACGAAGGCGCGCCGACGCATCCGTATCCGGACCGCTGGTGGTCGCTGGTTGCCAAGTACCACGTTACCATTTTGTACACGGCGCCCACGGCCATTCGCGGTCTGATGCGCTTCGGCGAGAGCTGGCCCGACAAGCACGATCTCTCCAGTCTGCGCCTGCTCGGCTCCGTGGGTGAGCCAATCAACCCGGAGGCGTGGAAGTGGTATTATCGCGTGATTGGGAAGGAGCGCTGCCCCATCATGGATACCTGGTGGCAGACCGAAACCGGAGGCTTCATGATTACCCCGCTGCCCAGCGTGCCGCTGAAGCCGGGTTCAGCCACGCGTGGTTTCCCTGGTGTACAGATCGACGTGGTAGACGAAGAAGGTGATCCGGTACCGACCAACGAGGAAGGGTATCTGGTGGTGCAAGCGCCCTGGCCGGGCATGCTGCGCACCATTTTCCAGGACCCGGACCGGTATGTAACCCAGTATTGGACTCGCTTTGCCGACCAGGGCTGGTATCTGCCGGGCGACAGCGCCAAGAAGGATGAAGACGGGTACATTTGGGTAATCGGCCGTATCGACGACGTGATCAAAGTGTCCGGCTACCGGCTGGGCACGGCCGAAATCGAAAGCGCCCTGGTGAGCCATGAAGCCGTGGCCGAAGCGGCCTGCATTGGCGTGCCAGATCCCAACGAGGTGAAAGGCAACATCATCAAGGCATTCTGCATTTTGCGGCAGGGGTACGAGCCGAGCGAGAAGCTGGCCATGGCCCTGCGCGACCACGTGGGCCACGAGATGGGGCCGATTGCCAAGCCGGCCACGGTGGAGTTTGTCGAAAGCCTGCCCAAGACGCGCTCCGGCAAGATCATGCGCCGTGTGCTCAAAGCCCGCGTCATGGGCCAGGACGAAGGGGATTTGTCTACCCTGGCCGACTAAGGGTGTATCCTAATTTCCTGTGAGAATTGAGAAAAGGCTGAGTTTCTGGAATAGACCTCAGCCTTTTTTGCATTCTGGCAGAGATATTGCTTTGCAGCGTCTCTACGGGAGTTCCAATTTCGCCAATGTTCTGTTCTGTGGTTTGTTAACAGGTGCACTGTTTGGCACTGTTTTTCGTAAAGCGGTTGGCGTAGCAAGCCATCATGATTGTTATCAACGTTTGGAGAAAAACATGTCAACAAAAGTGCGCAGGAAGCAGATGATTTTTTGGATCGTGGGAATTGTTATCTTGCTCGTGGCAACGGCCGTTACCACCCTCTTCTGGCAGGTAAACCGGGTACAGCGGGCGATGACCGACTTTATCATCGACCATCCGGGGGAGACGGCCGTTGTCACCTACACCTTCGACGAAAACGGCATCCTGGTAGACGACGGGTCTGCCGTGTTCCACAACGCTGATGAGCCGCTGGTAGTGGCTTCCGTGATGAAGACGGCCGTCCTCGCCGCCTATGCCGAAATGGTGGTCAACGGAGAGTTGGACCCCAACGAAGCGGTGCCCGTGGCCGAGTGGGAGCGCTTTTACCTGCCGGGCAGTGACGGCGGGGCGCATATCGCCGGGCTGCGCCGCGTGGGGCTGGCGGCGGACGAGTTGGGTTTTGCGGTGGACCAAACGGCCGTTGTCACGCTCGACGACCTGGCCACGATGATGATGCACTACAGCGGCAATGCCGCCACCGATTATTTGCTGGAGCGGGTGGGGCTGGAACGGGTAACGGCCGTTACCCAAACCCATCTGCGGCACCACACGCCCATCCACCACACCCTGGGCTACGCCCTGGCTGTCTTCAACCACGAAGCGCCGTTTTCGCTGGCGTGGGTGCAATCGGTGCAGTCCAGGGTGGCCAGCGGCGACTTCAGCGATCTGGACCGCCTGATCGACCTGTACACCAACGATGCCCGCTGGCGACAGGCGCAGCTGGACTTTATGGGCAGCCTGGCCAGCCAGACAGTATCTGGCGAGGAGATGTGGGCTTTTCAGGAAACGGCCGTACAGCTCATGCCCAAAGGCACCGCCCATGACTATGCCCGGATGATGGCCCAGGTTGGCAGCGGCCGTTTCATCTCTGCCGAGGTAAGCGCTCTCATGCAGCAAAAGATGGAAACGGTTGCCTCAGATTGGCCCCTGCGGCTGCTCTACTTTGATCGTTTTGCCGCCAAGGATGGCACCACGGCCGGTGTACTCAGCCTGGCTGCTTACAGTGTACCCAAACGCAGCGCGCTGCGCGGGGAAAATCGGGTGGTGGTGCTGTTGACCAACGGGCTGCCCCTGGAACTATTCACCCAGCAGGTCCAGTTCCAGGGCCACTACCTCCTGCCTATCGACCTGGCCCAGGCCCGTACCCACTTCACCCGCCTGCGTCACTAAGTAAGCGGCCAACAATAACTTCCCTGAGTCAGAAGGCCGCTTACTTCAAGCCGTCGGCACAATTCCAGTAATTTATTTGCGGACGGCCACTAACAATTGACAATTCACCCTTCACGATTGACAATTATTTTGGTGTTCCCTCCATCATTACCAATACGTGACAATAATCACCCTCACATACCGCCTATTGTTACTACTGAATTTATGCTAAAAAAAGGAAGATAGGACCCAGACTGTGTTAAGCACATCGCAAGAAGAATCCACTCAATAGGCAGCTTTTTTGTGATTTGCATCACCTTTTTAGAAAAGGAAGTTTATAACCTTATGACCGTTCATTTGTACCTCTCTCTCATCCCCGAAGCCCTCATCGCCTCCATGCTACCGCCTGAAGAGTTTGGCACTTACTACGCCGTTGGTTCCCACAAGAAACTGCATGGTCAGGCCATGTTTATTGAATTGGATCCAAGTTTCCGGCACGAGTTCTTTAAAATAGATGCCGGTATCGAGCGCTGTGTTCCCCATTCCAATGGCAGCCCCAAGCGCTCTGTGTATATCTCTACCTACCGCGTGCTGGAACATGTGCCCGTCGACGTGATGCAAAAAATTTACCTGGTAACTGCATATGGTGAAGTGCTGGGCATCGATCCCTCTACGGACATCCCCAAAGAAACTAACGGGTTAATGATGTACCAGGAAATTGCGCCCGTCCACCCGCTGGTGGTAAGCACGCTGAGCCCAGCGCAGTATTACCAGTTCCTCACTCAAAATCCGGACAGCCTGGTGCACTTCCCGGCCATTTGTTTTGTTGACTTGCAGCTGGGCGAACTGGCCGAAGACCCGGAACACGGGGCCATTCGCGATTTGCCCTACACCTATATCCATCACTTACGCGAGTGTTTGTTGGAGGTTCGCGGTAAGCAGATTCACACCAAAATTGTGAACCGGGTTGAAACAGTTGAATATCCGTACCGGATGATCAAGACGGGTATTTACCTGGGCAATGAAGAAGGTCTGATCTACTTCCCGCTGCCGTCACGGGATGAACTGCGCAGCACTTTTTACCGCTGGTGGCGTTCTGCCAATCAGGCTTGATGCCGACATGACGTCGTTTGCTCCTTGGAGAGCCTGGATCCCCTGGTTTCAGGCTCTTTTTTTCGTCTGGGATGGGGTACGGCCGTTTCCCCCTCTCTGCTGTTTTTCCACCTGTAGTACTCCAGTAATGGTTTTTGACAGAGTTTGTGCCTTTCGTTACAATCGTGCCGCTAATGCCTCCGTTCACTGGGGGCATTTTAAGTCCAACAGATAAGAGCGGGTCTCCCTAACCCGCTTTTTATTTGCCCAAAAAGATCAAGCAACAACAGGAGGCATCAGACACTTCATGCAACACGCACTTTTTTTAGCACAAGCGGCCACTGAACGCGCCAGTTTGCCCTTAATCTGGTGGCTTGGCCCCATTGGAGCCGTTTTGGCTCTAGGATTTGCCTGGTATTTTTATACTCAGGTCATGAAAGAAAGCGAAGGCACGCCCAAGATGATTGAGATTGCCCAGGCAGTACGCGAAGGTGCCATGGCTTACCTGAAGCGTCAATATCGGGCGGTTGGCCTGGTGTTTGCCGGTTTGTTTGTTATTTTTATTATTCTGGCCCTCTTAGATCTGCAAAATCCCGTTGTGCCCGTTGCTTTTCTAACAGGTGGTTTTTTCTCGGGGCTTTGCGGCTTTTTTGGGATGAAGACGGCCACCAACGCCTCGGCGCGGGCGGCCAATGCTGCCCGTACCAGCTTGAATGGTGGTTTGCAGGTGGCCCTGCGCGCTGGCGCGGTGATGGGCCTGGTGGTGGTAGGCTTTGCCCTGCTAGACATTACCGTCTGGTTCCTGGTGCTTTATTTTATTCCCCCCGCTGAATTTATTCGTGAAGCCATTAATCCGCTGCCGCAAATTACGGCCACGATGCTCTCTTTTGGTATGGGCGCCTCCACCCAAGCCCTGTTTGCTCGTGTGGGTGGCGGCATCTACACCAAAGCCGCCGATGTGGGTGCCGATCTGGTTGGTAAGGTGGAAGCCGGTATCCCGGAAGACGATCCACGTAACCCGGCAACTATTGCCGACAACGTGGGTGACAACGTTGGTGACGTGGCCGGTATGGGCGCTGACCTGTACGAATCTTATGCCGGTTCGATTTTGGCAACGGCCGCTCTTGGTGTGGCCGCTGTGGTGGTTGGGGGCACTGCCCTCTTCGATGGCCAGACGCCTACCGTGCTGCAGCAGATGGATCTACAGCTAAAGTATATTGCTGCGCCAATTGTGATTGCTGCCATTGGTGTGGCGCTTTCCATTTTGGGCGTCTACCTCGTTCGCGCGGATGACGGTGCTACGCAGGGGCAGTTGATCAATGCGCTGAGCCGGGGGCTATATGGCAGCTCTATAGGCATTGCTGTTTTGTCTCTGCCCGTGGTGTTGATCCTCGATTTGCCCAACGCCTACCAGGTGTGGATTTCCATTTTGGTGGGTTTGATTGTTGGTATTGTGGTGGGTAAAGCAACCGAGTATTACACTTCACATGCCTTCAAGCCGACGCGCTATATTGCTGAGCAGGCCGTTACCAGCCCGGCTACGCTGCTCATTGAGGGGTTGGCCGTGGGTATGGAATCGACCGGTATCCCGGTGTTGGCAATTGTGGCCGGTATTGCCGTGAGTTTCTACTCCATGGGCGGCATCGAAAACATCTCCATGGGCCTCTATGGCGTGGGCATTGCTGCCGTGGGTATGCTCTCGACCCTGGGCTTTACTCTAGCAACCGACGCCTACGGCCCCATCGCTGATAACGCTGGTGGTAATGCCGAAATGGCTGGCCTGGAGCCAGGCGTGCGCGAAAAGACTGATCAGCTGGACGCAGTGGGTAACACGACAGCCGCTATGGGGAAGGGGTTTGCCATTGGTTCAGCGGCGCTCACCTCGTTGGCACTGCTGTCTGCCTACCTGGAAGAGGTTCGCCTGTCGCTGACGCTGCATGGTGGTGGGACGGATTTGATGGTAAACGGCCGTGCCGTTGAAATCTGGACAATGCAGGACTTTATGACCTTCTACAATGTCACCATGCTGAATCCAGCTGTGTTGATTGGTGTGTTTATCGGCGCAACCACTGCTTTTTACTTTGCCGCTATGACCATGCGGGCGGTAGGCCGCGCCGCCGGTGGTATGGTGGAAGAAGTGCGCCGCCAGTTCCGTGAGTTCCCCGGCATTCTGCAGGGGACCCAGCGGCCCGATTATGCACGCTGTGTGGAGATCAGCACCGCCGCCGCGCAAAAAGAAATGATTGCGCCCTCTTTGTTGGCCTTGATTGTGCCTGTGATGGTTGGTGTTTTGTTTGGTGTGGCTGGTGTGCTGGGCCTGCTAGGCGGTACGCTTACGGCTGGTTTTGCCCTGGCCATCATGATGGCCAATGCCGGTGGCGCCTGGGATAATGCCAAGAAATATATCGAAGAAGGGCATTACGGTGGTAAAGGCTCCGAGGCGCACAAAGGTGCGGTCATTGGTGACACCGTGGGCGATCCGTTTAAAGACACTTCTGGCCCGTCGTTGAACATCTTGATCAAGCTGATGTCCATGGCATCGGTGGTGTTTGCCGGTCTGATTACCTTCTTTGGCAATGGTACCGGTCTGATTTCCATCTGGTTTGGCGGCTAAAGCAGTGCCCCTTGGGCAAAAAGCTTAAATGAAAGTGAGGAGGGGACGGCCGTTTACGGCCGTCCCCTCTGCTTATTCTCTATGCACCACCAAAAAGTGGTGGCGCGGAGTATAATACCCGGTGAATAAATGATCTATCCTCTCTGGAGCTGAAATGAGAACTGCCGCAGTTTATGTCCCCGCCATCCACCACACCAAATCTGGCCACCCGGAAAACGAAAAGCGCATCAGCCACCTTTTGCCTTTCCTGGAAAAGGAGGGCGTTTTGGCCAATGTGCAGCTGTTAGAACCCGTGCTGGCCACGATGCAGCAGCTGCGCCGGGTGCACGCTGCGCCGCTCATCGAGCGGGTACGCGAGGTATCGGCGGTGGGTGGCGGCATCCTGGATCATGGCGACACTTATGCCACGGCGCAAAGCTACGACCTGGCTCGCCTGGCAGCTGGCTCCACCATTGCCCTAGTAGACCGCATCTTAATCGGGAAGGTGAAGAACGGTTTTGCCCTGGTACGGCCGCCGGGGCATCATGCGGAGTACGGCCGTATCAGCGGATTCTGCCTCTTCAACAACATCGCCGCTGCTGCCCGACAGGCGCAGGTAGTGCACGGCGTCAAACGCATCCTCATTTTGGATTTTGATGTGCACCACGGCAACGGCACGCAGGACATTTTTTACGATGACGAGTCGGTGATGTTCATTTCTACCCACCTCTTTATGCCCCGGATGTTTTATCCCGGCACGGGCGATATGCAAGAATTAGGTCATGGCTTCGGGCATGGGTATACCGTCAATGTACCGCTGGTGCCCAACGTGGGGGATGCGGGTTACGGCCGTGTCCTCAGCGAGCTGATTATACCGATGGCCCGGCAGTTTAAGCCGGAGCTGATTCTGGTGTCGGTGGGCTATGACGCCCATTGGCGGGACCCCCTGGCGATGGGCGGGCTCAGCCTGACCGGGTATGCCCAGATGTCCCAGGCCCTGGTTGCCCTGGCCGAAGAATTGGCAAACGGCCGTATTCTCTTCGTATTAGAGGGCGGTTACCAGCTTCAGGCGCTTTCTTACGGCATTCTTAACACCTTTTACGCCCTCCTGGCGCAGGACAAAATTGAAGATCCGTTGGGGCGCTCTCCGCGTGAGGAACAGGACATTAGTCAGCTAATGCGTCAACTGAAGCGCCATCACTTGATTTATTAGGTGAAACTCAGCATAATATTTATGTTAGGTTGACAATAACAAACCTCTCACCTGGGTGAGATACGGCCGTAAATCCACATTCTTCTTAACCCCATGCTACGGCACCTGACCTGAACCACTGACGAGGTGGCGGCTCCGGCACATCACCCGTCAGGAAGAAGCAGAAGTGACCCGCTTCGTTTAACTATTATAGAGGCGAAAACGTGACATCAATTCTTTTGCATGACTACGTAGGGCAGATCGAAAAGCTCATCGACGACAACCGCCTGGTTGAAGCGATTGAGCATTGTCGGCATATCCTGCACAGCTACCCCCGCCACATCGATACTTACCGCGTGATGGGCAAGGCGCTGTTGGAAAAACAAGAGTACGACGCGGCCAATGATTTGTTTCTGCGCATTTTAGGCACCGATCCCAACGATTTTATTAGCCACGTGGGGCTGTCCATCATTTATAAGGAAGAACGCCAGTATGATCAGGCGCTCTGGCACCTGGAACGGGCCTACGAAATCCAGCCCTACAATGGGGCCATTCAAGGTGAACTGCGCCAGCTCTACGCCACGCAAACAGATGAACGTCCCGGCATTATCCCCCTCTCGCGGGGAGCGTTGGTTCGCTTGTACATGCAGGGTGAGCTTTACCAGCAGGCCATTACTGAACTGCGCCGCATTCTGGCCGAGGAGCCGGAACGCATGGATTTGCAGGTGCTGCTGGCCGAGGCGCTGTGGCGTGACGACCAGCGGATTGATGCTGAAGAAGTGTGCCTCAATGTGCTGAACTCGCTGCCCAACTGCATTGTGGTGAACGCCATTTTGGCCGAAATCTGGCTGCAAACGGGTCGTATTTCCGAGGCCCAAAAGTACCTGCACCGGCTGCACAGTCTCACCTGGGAGACGGAAAAATCGCTGGATAAAGAGACGATTGTAGGGCAGGCCTTTGCTACCGAAGGTGCTTTCCCGCTGCCCAAAGACGCCTCGCTTGAGTTTTTGCAAACAGGCCTGGTTTTGCCGGAGAGGTCGTCTGCACCCACGGCCGATTGGGTAAGGGACGTGAGCTTCGACAACCTGCCAGGTGACGGCGACGCGACGGGTGAAGTGGTGATGGAACCGGAAAGCGGTATGCACAGCTACGACTGGCTGGCAGACATCGGCGATAGTGAGGTGAGAGAACCGGAAGAAACGGCCGCCCCTGAAGAAGTTCACAGCGAAGCAGATTGGTTCTCCGATGGCGAGGCCAAAGATTCCCTCAAACTTGCCACCGATGAATTAGACGCCGATTGGCTGGCCGATTTGCGCGGCGAGACAGAAGAAGAGGCCGATTTCCAACCGCTGGACCTGGGAGGCACGGCCGATGACCTGGCGACCGTAGACTCAGACTGGTTTGGCGCGGAAGACGAAGTCAGCGAAGAAGAAATTGCCGCGTTGGGTGCAGATTTGGGGGATACGGCCGTAACCGCCCATCCCGAAGAAATTGATTCCGAGGGTCTGCCCAACTGGCTGGGTTCCCTGGGCGAAGAGGATTCGCCTCTTGAGATCGACGCTACGAACTTGATGGATGACAGCCTGCTAGATTGGGCCGACAGCGAACCGCACATCGTGGAAGAATCCAACACCCCACTCTGGCTTTCCGAAATTTCTGGCGATGAACTGGATGCGGTGCAGATGAGTCCTGAAGATGCCCTGGATTGGATGACTGAGGACGAAGACGAGGACGAAGCCGCCGAAGTTGAAGATCTGGTTGATGATTTGGCTGTCGAACCGGCTGACGAAGCCCTGGTGGAAGACGATCTCTCCTTTTTAGATGAGATAGAACTGCCGGAGGTTGCCGAAACGGAAGAGCCGGGGTTGGGGCCAACGGCCGTTATAGACCAGGACGAGCCGGCCGAGGAGATTTATGCACCGCCTGGCGACACCGATGCCTTAGGCGGCGCCGATGATTGGTTGGCCGCCCTTACCGAAGGGGCCATTGATGAAACCATCGAGCCGGACCAACCGTTAGACGCTTTTGCCGACCTGGAACTGGATGCCACCACCAGTGAGTTTGCCGCCCTGAGTGACGCCGACAACTGGCTGGAATCGGCCGAAGCCGACCTGGACGCCATCCTGCAAAGTGAAGAAATTGATGAAATTTACCCCAACCTGGCCATTCCTGAATTAGAGGGTGAAGATTTTACCAATATTCCAGATTGGCTTGATAGTGAAGCTGACTTCTCAGAGGAATCGGAGGCCGCCGTGAGTAGTGAGAACGATCCCCAACAGCCGCAGCCGGAGGAACCGGAAAAGGAATTTGCGCCGGAGGACGACCCGAACGCAGACGTCCTCGACTGGCTGGATGAATTAACCTCGGACCAGGCCGATGAGGCGCCGCTGCCCGAGCCGCCAATCGAGACCGAAGGCATGCCAAGCTGGCTCAATACGGCCGATGAGAAAGCAGGCGTGGAAGTTGTCGATGAATGGGACTCCGCCTCGGCCGACATTCCCGACTGGCTGCAAGAACCTGTGAGCCTGGATGACATGGACGAGGCAGAGGAGCCGCTGGATCAAGATCAGCAACCCGACGTGCCGGGTCTCACTGGCTTGCTCTCCCAAATTGACGTATCGCCTGATGCAGAGCTGGAGTCAGCAGACGAAGCGCTGCCTTTGGACCAGATGGATGCGCTGCTGGCCGACTGGGCGGATGAGGACGCCGATGGCGGCCTGGACAAGCTGTTGGATGGCCTAGAAATGGCTGATGAGCCTTATCCGGCTGGCGACGATTGGTTTGCCGATGAACCTGACGAGGAAACGGCCGTTCCCCCCAGCGAAGAAGAACCAGAAGAAGTTGGCCTGACTGGCTTGCTCTCCAACCTCACCCTGACTGAACCGGAACCTGCTGAAGCGGACGACGATTTTATGTCTGGCTTTTTGGACGAGCTTGAGGATGACGAGGCCGACGATGACTTTGTCGCCAGTGCCGATGATACGCTGGGACTCATCGATCTGGACCGCGCGGATGTGAGCCTGACTGAGCTGCTGTCCGGTGCGGACGATGAAGAGGACGTTGCGGAGCCGTGGGATACGGCCGTATCCCACGACGATTGGCTGTCTGACCTGGCCGAGCTCACGGAAGCAAAAGAGGCCGAACCCGCCGAAGAACCCCAGGCGGAAGAAAGCGTGGGCCTGACAGGCATGCTCGCCAATTTGTGGGGCGATGACATGGCCGAAGACGAAACGGCCGAAGCCGAACCCGAAGAAATCCCCTCCGACTATGAGACGGCCGCTGCCGACGAAATGGGCCTTACCGAACTGCTCGCTGGCATCGACTACGAAGAGGATGCCATTGACTCTGAGTTTAACCTCGGTGACTTTGATGTTGAGCCAGTTGAACCCTCTCTCACGCAAATCCTCTCGGAGATTGAGGGAGAGCCGGAAGACGAGAAGCCAGATTTGCCCATCTCTGCCGAAGATACCACCTGGTTGACCCAGCTGGAAGCCGATACCGGCGCCCTCCAGGAAGAAGGCACAGATGGACGCGACATGGCCGAAGAAACCGGTTTGGATTGGCTTACCCTGCCCGAAGAGCCGGAACCGGCCCAGCCAGAAGAACCCGAAGCGCCAAAGCCAGAGCTAGGCCCGGAAGTGAAAGGCCACGAAGCGGTGGAGCCAGACAGCACGCCGGAGGATTGGGACGATCCCATGGCCTGGCTGGAAGAACTGGCGGCCCAGCAAGAAGACCCGGTTGAAGAACTGCCAAGCGTGGCGGAAACGATGCTGGATGAGGAGCTGGATACCGCAGACCAACTCATGGCCACGGAGCCAATGGCTAAAAACACAGACTGGCTGGCGGAACTAACCGATGGCGATATTGGTGGCGACGATGATCTGGATGACTGGCTGGCGGAAACCGAAGCCGATGCCCTGGCAGCCGAGCTGCTAGACCAGGCGGAGAATAACCTGGAACTCCCCGAAACCCAGGTGACGGCCGAGGCCGAACCTGAGCCTGAAAATTTGGCCGACCTGGAAGACCTTAATGAACTCTTTGCTGATGAGGGTGAAATTTCCTGGCTCGATGAACTGGCCACCGATATGCTCGACAACAAGGCGCAGGCCGCGGAAGCCGAGCCAGAAGAAGAAGCGGCGGGTGCAGACAGCCTGACTACGCAGCCAGACGCAGCCCTGGCGGATGAAGCGTGGTGGGAAGAGCCAGAGGACGGGTTGGACCTGGAAGACCTGTGGCAAGATGAACTGCCAGAACTGGAAACAGAGGGCAGCGAGCCGCAGTTGGCCGACACGGCCGTTCCCGACGACGAACTCAGCTGGCTCGATACGGTCATGGCTGAGCCGGATGAAGCTGAAGATCAACCATCCTGGCCCGAAGAAACGTTTGAAGAAGACGAAGAACTGGCAGCGCCAGCAGACTCTTTTGATTTCGCTTTCGCCGAGGATGAGGCAGACGAGGCAGATGAAGCTGAGGCTGCCGAGCCAGGTATGCCTGAAGAAGAGCTGATCATCAGCGGCGTGACCGATGCCCTCAAGGAAACCGGTGGCCTGACGCAGGCTGAAGCCGACCTGGAAGAAGCGCTGGCCTGGCTCGATGAGCTGGATGAACAGCCAGAGACGGAGCTGCCGGATGAAGCCCCCGCCACACGCGTGAATCTGCCTGTCGACACGGCCGTTCCCGAACCAGAAATGTTTGACGAATGGCCCGACCTGGATGAGGAACCGGAAACCCTCATCGTTATTCCCGAACAGGACGAACTGGCCCAGGCGCTGGATCGCCTGGAGCAGCAGGTGCGGGAAGAGGGTGTGGCGGTGCCGGAAACGGCCGTCTCCCCCCTGGCGCTCTCCAACGAAGAACTCTACGCCGCCCTCGACTGGATTGAGTTGGCTGAGGTCGAACCTGATGAAGGGGAAACGGCCGTAGCCCTCGAACCAGCTGTTGAGGAATGGGATGAAGAAGCGTTTGAGGAGGATGAAGAACCGGACGTTGCGCTTGATGAATCTGCCGGGGAAGTTGACTTGCAGGCCATGGCCGATGATCCCGAGGCATGGCTGGAGCAGCTGCTCAGCGACGACAGTGATATGGACGTGGAGATGGAACCCCCGCCCATCAAGCCCAGCGAAGATGCCATGTTTGTCACCGACGATGCTGTGTCGATCGAAACAGATGAGCTGCCAGCACCCGCCGAGCCAGTTCAAGACACCGCTGATGAGCTGATTGACTCGCTTCTGGACGACGTGGGCCTGGATGAGATGCCTGAGGATCCGGATGCGGCCGTTGCCTGGCTGGACCAGATGGTGGATGAGGCGGCGCTGGACGAAGCTGCCGCCCTCGACGCCGACAGTGAAGTCGATGACCTGCTGCTTGTCGAAGAAGAAACGGCCGATACCCCTGAACTGGAAGCCGATGCCGGCCTGGACTTCGACATGGGTGACGATCCCGAAGCGTGGCTGGAGCAAATGCTCAGCGGTGACATGATGCTGGACATCGACATGGAGCCGCCGCCCATCAAGCCCAGCGAAGACGCCATGTTTGTCACCGGTGATGCCGCTGCTGTGGTTGAAGCTGAGCCTGAACCCGAGCCCGAACCAGAATTGCTGGCGCCGCCGGAACTGGTGGACGAATGGGAAGAAACGGCCGAATTTGAAGAGGCCGATGAGGACGAAGCGCTGGAAACCGCGGCTGAGGCCGAATCCGACCAGTTTGATCTGGCCGACATGATGGACGATCCAGAAGCGTGGCTGGAGCAGCTGCTCAGCGACGACAGTGATATGGACGTGGAGATGGAACCCCCGCCCATCAAACCTAGCGAAGATGCCATGTACGTCACCGATGACGCGCAGGCCCAGGAGCCGCTGGCCGAGGTCGAGCCGGATGCCCTGCTGGATGCCGAGACGGACATCATTGCCGAAGTGCCGGATGACCCGGATGAGGCGATGGTCTGGCTGGAACAGCTGGCTGCGCGTCAAGGCGCTGCCATTGAAGAGCTGCCCACGGTGCAAGACGCAGCGGACGAGCCGGAGATGCCGGACTGGATGACTCAGGACCTGGCTGACCTGACGGCCGAAGCAGACCTGGCGCAGGAAGAGGCGGTGGTGGATACGGCCGTACCCATCGATCTCCCCACGGAACCCGGCCCCGGCGACGAAGACATTGATGCCGAACTGCCCGACTGGCTCGATCAGCAGGCGGATGACTCGATCTTCGGTGAAACGGGCTGGCTGCGGGCGCTGCCAGACGTAGATATGGAAACCTGGATGGCCGCCGAAGAAGAAGCAACCCTGGCTGGTCCAGCCGAAGAGGCTGAACTGCCCGACACTGGCCCGCTGCAAGGGCCGTCACTGCCGCCTGTGCCCGAGGTGTTGGAGGATGATTTGTTCGAGCCGGTGCTGGAGCCTTCTACCGGGGCCTACAGCGTGGATGAAGCCCGGCTCACGGCAGCTCGGGAAGCGCTGGGTGGCGGCCGTTTGGCTGAAGCCATAACCCAATTCAAAGAACTGGTCGCGGAAGGCTCTGGCATGATGACGATCATCGCCGAACTGGAGCAGGCTGCTGGTGCACATCCGCGCACGCCGGCATTGTCACAGGTGTTGGGCGACGCCTACATGCGCAACGGCCAGCTGCAAAAAGCGCTGGCATCCTACCGCACCGCGCTTGACCAGATGTAGTGCTTGCGAGTTCAGTTCATTTGAGTGACAATTGAGCCAGTTCAGTTGGGATAATCACAACGTCCTGGCGAAAGTTACAATTTGAAGAGGCAGCGAAGCAATGCCAGCTGCCTCTTTTTGCGTCAAAAATCAAAAAGAATGGAGCAATATTTTATGGAACGTACCTTAATTTTGGTAAAACCAGACGGTGTGCAGCGCGGTCTGATGGGTGAAATTGTAGCCCGCTTTGAGCGGCGTGGGCTGAAGCTGTTGGGGATGAAGTTCATCCAGATGAGCCAGGAATTGGCCAACCAACATTACGCGGTGCATAGGGAACGGCCGTTTTTCAACGATCTCGTCTCCTACATCACCTCTGGTCCCGTACTGGCTATGGTGTGGGAAGGCAAAGACGCCATCGCCGCTGCCCGCGCCACCATCGGCGCGACCAAACCGGTGGAAGCCACCCCTGGCAGCATTCGTGGTGACTTTGGCATGGAAATCGGCCGTAACCTGGTCCACGGTTCCGACAGTCCGGAAAACGGCGTCAAAGAAGCCGATCTCTTCTTCAAGCCTGAAGAACTGGTCACCTGGTCCCGTGCTGCAGAAAGCTGGATTCGCGAGTAAATAAAAAAAAGCCTGGGTTCCGGTACCGGAACCCAGGCTTTTTTGTTTCACGTCATTCGCATAACGATGTGGGCATCGTCCCACAATCCTTCCAAATCGTAGTAGTCGCGTGTTTCAGGCGAAAAAAGGTGCACAAGCAAATCGCCGAAGTCTACCAGCACCCAGCCAGATTCGGGTGATCCTTCTACACTTTTGGCCAGCGCCTGGGCTTTGTCTTTGGCATCCTGAGTAATGCTGTTGGCCATGGCTCGCAGCTGGCGATCGTTTTCGCCGTTGCAAATGAGGAAATAGTCGGCAAAAACTGCCTGCTCCCGCAAATCGAGCAGCGTGATGTCGCTGCCTTTTTTATCTAAAATGGTCTCAACCAACAAATGCGCTAATTCTAAACTTTCCAGATTTTTCACCTCCAACGTGAAGTGGAGCGATTGTAGCATGGAGCTAGAACTGCTGACAAGCTGCGGTTGCAACTTGCTGGGGTGCGCTTTACAATTAGAGCGAATGTTCTAATTGGTTTGAAGGTAGCCGCAGTTTCTTACTGCGCTCCCTCGGCGCGGAAAGAATCCGCGGCTACAAGAAAGGAGCGTGGAAAGAATCCGCGGCTGCAAGAAAGGAGTTGCTCGTGTCTGAACCCCAATATGAAATTCCACCCCGTGCCGTGCCGGAAAATGACGCCGGTTATTTGGAGAAGATTACCCAGGCAGTGTTCCAGGCTGGCTTTAGCTGGCAGGTGATTCGCAATAAATGGCCCGGTTTTCAGCGGGCGTTTGCCGACTTTGATGTGGACCGGGTGGCCGCGTTTACGCCGGTTGATGTGGAGCGTCTGGTGGAGGACAAGGGGATTGTGAGGAACGGCCGTAAAATCGAAGCTACCATCACCAACGCCCGCATCTGCCAGGAGCTGATCGCCGAGCATGGTTCCTTCCACAACTACCTGCGCACCATGGATGGCCAGCCGTACAACAAGCGCGAGAAGCAGTTTTGCAAGCAGTTCAAATTCATGGGGCCGATGGGCGCCTACTTTTTCTTTTGGTCTGTGGGCGAAGATGTGCCAGAATACCATGAGTGGCGCGCCCAACAAGAAAAAGCTTAAAGCAGCCGCGAATTTCACGAATTGGCGCGAAAAAGTTTCTAAAATTCGTGGAAATTCGCGTTATTCGCGGCCAATTATTTGGTCATCGCATAAGACCGATTAATTCTTTCCGCGAAAATCCGCGCAATCCGTGGCAAATCGTATGGCATTTCTACGCAGTACCAGCTTTTTCTCAGACTCATGGTCCGTTTCTGAGCTCACCCAGTACATTCGCGAGCTGTTTGAGATTGATTACCGCCTGCAAGATGTAGAAGTCAGCGGCGAAATCTCCAACTTTACCCGCGCCCGCTCCGGCCATCTATATTTCACCCTCAAGGATGACAAAGCCCAGCTCAAGTGCGTGATGTGGCGTAATGCGGCCGAACGTATTCGCTTCCAGCCGCAAGATGGGGACGCGGTGGTAGTGAACGGCCGTATCTCCGTCTACGAAGCCAGCGGCGTCTACCAGCTTTACGCCGAGCAGATGTCGCCGCTGGGGCAGGGTGACCTGGCCGCCGCTTTTGAAGCGCTCAAAGCCGAGCTGGCCGACGAAGGCCTGTTCGACGCCGAATTTAAGAAGCCCATCCCCCAATTCCCTCGCAAAATTGGCATTGTCACCTCCGCCGATGCCGCCGCCCTGCGCGACATCATTAACGTGCTGCGCCGCCGCTACCCCCTCGTCTCCGTGCTCATCGCGCCGACGCTGGTGCAGGGGGCCGACGCGCCACCGCAAATTGTGCGGGCCCTGCGCTGGCTGGACGGCCGTGACGACATCGACACGATCATCATTGCCCGCGGCGGTGGGTCGATGGAAGATTTGTGGGCCTTCAACGATGAGGGCGTGGCCCGGGCCATCTTTGCCGCGCAGCACCCTATCATCTGCGGTGTGGGGCATGAGGTGGATTTCACCATCGCCGACTTTGTGGCCGATTTGCGCGCGCCCACGCCTTCGGCCGCCGCTGAGCTGGCCGTGCCGGATGTGAGTGAGTTACGGCCGTATTTCCAGGCCATCCAGGTGCAGATGAAAAACCTGGTGCTGGAGCAGATCGGGCAGCAGCGCTGGCAGGTGCAGGCGCTTAAGCGCTCGCTCAACCACTTGAGCCCACGGGTGAGTATTGCCGGTAACCGGCAGCGGCTGGACGGCTGGCAGGCGCGCCTGGATCGGGCCATGCAGCGGCGGCTGGACCAATCGAGCCACCGCCTGAATTTGCTGCATGCGCAGCTGACGGCCGTCAGTCCCAAAGCCACGCTGGAGCGGGGGTATGCCATTGTGCGAATGCGTGACGGCCGTATCGTCCGCAGCCCCGCCGCCGTGCAACCGGGCGATGCGCTCACCGTCCAGGTCCATGACGGCCAGTTTGGCGTGGTGGTGGAAGAAAAAGAATAATCCACAGATTTCACCGATTGCACAGATGAGTTCAGACTAAAGAAAAATCTGTGTCATCTGTGTCATCTGTGGATGTTTGCAAAGGAGTCAGATGGTCAACATCCTCATCACCCAGCACATTGGCGACGCGGCGGTGCAGCGGCTGCGCGACGCCGGGCATGCGGTGACGTATCGCGACGAGACCACGCCGATGACACCGGCTGAACTACAAACGGCCGTCCGCACTGCCGCCGGCCTGGTGTGCCTGCTGACGGATCGGGTGGATACGGCCGTTCTCAACGCCGCGCCCCATTTGAAAATGATCGCCAACGTCGCCGTCGGCTACGACAACATCGACCTGGCCGCGGCCACCGCCCGGGGCATCCTCGTCAGCAACACGCCCGACGTGCTCACCGAAACCACCGCCGACCACGCCTTTGCCCTGCTGCTGGCCATCGCCCGCCGCATTCCGGAGGCCGATGCCTTCATGCGCGCCGGGAAGTACCAACGGTTTGAGCTGTTCCCGCCGCTGCTGGGGCTGGACGTGTACGGCAAGACGTTGGGCATTGTGGGCATGGGGCGGATTGGCACCGCTGTGGCTCGCCGCGGTGCGTTGGGCTTTGGTATGAAGGTTTTGTACACGGCCAAGAGTGAGAAAACGGCCGTCGCCCAAGAACTCGGCGCGGAGTGGGTGAGTTTGGCTGAATTGCTGCGCCGCAGCGACTTTGTCAGCATCAACACGCCGTACACGCCGGAAACACGTCACCTGTTTACCCTGGATACCTTGCGCCAGATGAAACCCACCGCCTGCCTCATCAACACCGCCCGCGGCCCCATCGTCAAGGAAGACGATTTGCTGGCAGCCCTGCGCGACGGCGTCATTTGGGGAGCGGCCCTGGACGTGTTTGAGGCGGAGCCGCAGATGACGCCCGGACTGGCTGAGCATCACGAACGGCTGGTGGTGGCGCCGCACCTGGGCAGCGCCACCGGGGAGACGCGGCGCAACATGGCGGCAACGGCCGTCACCAACCTCCTGGCCGGGCTGGCAGGCCAGCAACCACCCAATGCGCTCAACCCGCAAGTATGGCAGGGAACGCCCCTGTGAATTGGAAGTACCGGCTGCTTTACCTGGCGGCGCGCTGCTACTGGCGTATTTTTCGTCCCATTACCCTGGGCGTCAAGCTGCTCCTGGTCAAAGATGGCACCATCTGGCTGGTGAAACACAGCTACCAGCACGGCTGGTTTTTGCCTGGCGGCGGGGTGAAGCGGAATGAAGATTTGGAAACGGCCGTGCGCCGCGAAGCGCGTGAAGAGCTGGGAGCTGAACTGGGTGAGGTCCGCGTTTTTGGCGTATACAGCAGCATCAGCGAGTACAAAAATGATCACGTGGTGGTGTTCTACTGCCACGATTTTACGGTGGGGCAGGCTGATAAAGCAGAGATTCGGGCGGTACGGCCGTTTCCGCTAGACCAACTGCCCGAAGACGTCTCACACGGCACCCGCCGCCGCATCACCGAATACTTGAACGGCCGTCCAGGAGACCAGGCAGGTATTTGGTAGAGGAGCAAAAAAATGAGTGAAGCAGCAGAAACTTTATCGTTTGAAGCCACCCTGGCGGAACTGGAAAAAATCGTGGCCCAGCTGGAATCGGGGGATTTATCGTTGGAAGCCTCGCTGGACCTGTTTGAGAAGGGGCAAAAGCTGGCGCAGCAGTGTAATGTGCAGTTAGAAACGGCCGCCCTGCGCGTCGAGCAGCTCACCAGTGACGGCGAAATTATGGAACTAGACCTTTAGGCCTGATTGTCAGCCCAATCAACAATCGTTATACTCATTCTTGGCATAGGGAGTTATTGTTTGCTGTGAATGGTGTGGGCGACGGCCGTCTCTAATGCTCCCCAGGCTGCAATAGTCATTTGCCCGCAGCAAAAAATCGCTCAAAAAAACACCGAAATCTGCCGTGGCTGTATCGGAGCCATTCAAGTGAAGGAAAATCAAGTTGTTCAAGAGCATACGTGAATCATTAAGCCGCACCCGCAATAACGTTTTTGGCCAGATTGCCTCAGTGCTGGGTGCGGGCGACATTACCGAAGAAACTTGGGAGGATTTGGAGGCGCTGCTGGTACAGGCTGACGTGGGTGTACCAACTACCCTGGCCATTGTCGAGGCACTGCAGGAGCGTGTGAGAAAAGAAGGACTCTATCGCGCCGACCAGCTGACCGAAGCCCTCAAGCAAGAGCTGCGCAAAGTTCTGGTTGATGCGCCGCCCCTGGAATTAGAGGCGCCCCGCCAGCTCACCGTCGTCATGATTGTGGGCGTCAATGGCTCCGGCAAGACCACCACCATTGGCAAGCTGGCCCAGCGTTACCAAAACAAAGGGCGCAAAGTTATCCTGGCAGCGGCCGATACTTTCCGGGCGGCAGCCATTGACCAGCTTAAAATCTGGGGTGAGCGGGCCAACGTGCCCGTCATTTCCGGGCAGCCCAACGGCGACCCTGGCGCAGTGGCCTACGACGGCATCCGTGCCGCCCGCGCCCGTGGCTACGATTTGCTGATCGTCGATACCGCCGGTCGGCTGCATACCAAGTTCAACCTGATGCGCGAGCTGGAAAAAGTATACGGCGTCTGCAAAAAGAGCGTGCACGCCGCGCCGCACGAGGTGCTGCTGGTGCTCGATGCGCCTACAGGGCAAAATGCGCTCGTCCAGGCGCAAAAGTTTAAGGAGTCGGTGCACGTTACTGGCGTGATTTTGACCAAGCTGGACAGCACGGCCAAGGGCGGCATGGTGTTTGCCATTTACCGCGAGCTGGGCCTGCCGGTGCGCTTCATCGGCACCGGGGAGCGCATTGAAGATCTGGCCCCCTTTGACCCCGATCAATTTATCGGCGGCCTGTTTGAGTAGTGTACCGTGTCACCTCCGCGAAGGCGGGATTCCAGGCGTATAGATTCCCGCAGCCTGCCCCCGCGAAGGCGTGGGGCGGAAATGGCAAGCAAGAGATGCAAATGAATCAAAAATCAGGATCGTTTTGCGATCGCTGAAATCGCATACTAAGAAGGAATTAAACCGAAATGGAAGAATTAGCAGAAAAATTAACCAATTTACAACAAACCGTGAATTTGCTGCGGAGGCGTCTTTGACGTACCTGCCAAAGCGTTAAAGGTTTCACAATTGGAAGAGGTGGCCGCGGCCCCTGGCTTCTGGGATGACTCGGCCAAGGCGCAGGTTATCATGCGCGATTTGACGAAGCTGCGCGACCAGGTCTCCGTCTGGGAAGCGCTGAGCCGCCGCCTGACGGATGCGCAGGAATTGGTGGCCCTGGGCGACGAGGAGCTGGCGTCTGAGCTGACCAATGAGGTAGCCAATCTGGAAGCGCAGGTGGCCCGGTTATCGTTTGAAACGCTCTTTTCCGGGCAGTATGACGATGAAAACTGCATCCTGGCGATTCACGCTGGGGCCGGTGGCACCGAAGCACAGGATTGGGCGCAGATGCTGCAGCGTATGTTTATGCGCTGGGCCGATTCGCATCAGATGGTTGTTGACATTGTGGATGAGAGTCCCGGTGATGAGGCGGGCATTAAGAGTGTGATGATGGCGATCAAAGGCAGTTATGCATACGGCCGTCTCCAATCTGAGCGTGGCGTGCATCGCCTGGTGCGCATCTCGCCCTATGACTCATCGAGCCGCCGCCATACCTCGTTTGCCAAGGTGGAAGTCTGGCCTGATGTTGCCGAAGACATCGAGATTGAGATCGACGAAAAGGATTTGCGTATTGACCGGTTTAAGGCGAGTGGGGCGGGTGGCCAGCACGTGCAGAAGAATGAAACGGCCGTACGCATCACCCATTTGCCCACCGGCATCGTCGTCTCCTGCCAGAACCAGCGGTCGCTGACGCAGAACCGGGAAATGGCCATGAAAATCCTCAAGGCTCAGCTGTTTGACCTGGAGCAGCGCAAGCAGGATGCCGAAATGGCTGCTCTGAAGGGTGAGGACGTGGATGCCGCCTGGGGCAGCCAGATTCGCTCCTACGTGCTGCATCCGTACAAAATGGTGAAGGACCACCGCACCAATTATGAGGTAGGCAATGCCCAGGCGGTGCTAGACGGCCGTTTGGATGATTTCATGGAAGCGTATTTGAAGCTAAAAGTAGGACAAACTCAACCGGCTACATAACAGATGAAAGGAGGCACAGCATGGCCGAAGATCGTAAAAAACCAGGCATGGGCGCCCGTCGCCCCGTAAACCGTCCGGTGCAGAAGGCTGCAAAGGCTACAACTGCTGGCGATGCGGCTCACAAGGCTGCGCTCAAGCGACGTGTACGGCCGTCGGTGCGAGCGGAGGCCAGGAAAGCGGCCGTCAGCCAACGGCCGCTGCCTGCACCGCCCCGTCGCCCCGCCGTGGCGCGCCGCCCCGCTGCTGCCGTCGCCCCCGAGCTGACCGCCCAGATTAACGGCATCCAGGACAAGTTTGAGCGCCTGGCTGCTCAGGCCCAAATGGAAGATGTGTTTTCGGCCGTTGGTGATATTGACAGCAAGCTGACCCATCTGCCCTTCGATCTGGAAGCGCTGCGCGACCGCGGTTACGTGCACTCCGGTCAGCTGGAAGACAAACTGGCAGCTTTGGATGACAAGTGGGACGAAGTTCGCCCCCGCGTGGAGAAGGCGCTGGCCGAGCAGGTGCGGCGGTTGGATACCGAGCTGGACCAGGCCGAGCGCCAGGTGAGCCGCCTGAATAATGCCAATGCAGCGGTGGTGAAATCGGTGGATACGGCCGTAGATGCCCTGGGCAGTCGTGTCACGGCCGCCCGCCGCGCGGTTGAGGGCCTGTATGAAGGCATGAAGACCGAGCTGTATAAAATCGAATTTGCCGTGGGGCAGGTGCAAAAAATGCTGGACCTGATTGCCGGCTCCCAGGAAATTCGTTTGCAAGAGGCAGAGGGTCCGCTGCTGGCCGTAGCCACGCAGTGGCAGCAGGATGGCGAAGATGGCCCCGAGGGCTTTCTTTTCCTCACCGATCAGCGCCTGCTCTTTGAGCAGCGCGAAGAGGTGGTCACCAAAAAGCGATTTGGCATTTTCAAGGCCGAATCGGAAACGGTGCAAAAGCTGCAAATTGCCGTGCAGGTGCACGAAATTGATCAAATCAGCCACAAGGAAGAGGGCGGTTTCCTGGGCATGGGTAAAGCCGATATTTTGGAACTGGTTTTTGCCGCCACTGCTTCACTCTCGCGGGCCCGTTTTCACCTCAAGGGCCAGGACTCTGCCGATTGGGCCGCGATGATCAACCGGATTCAGTCGGGTGAAATTGACGATGATCGCTCGGATGAATACGTAGACGAGTTGGAAGCGGCGGGGATCACCAGCGCCAGCTTCCCGGAGCAGTGCCCAAATTGTTATGCGGCCGTTCCGCCCCAGCCGCGTGGGGTTACCGTGTACGAATGCGAATTTTGTGGGGCCACCATCATGCCCGCTGCCGTCGAATAGACCGATGCTTTTGCAAAAATAGGACTTGGCAGAAACGGCCGAATTTTGTATAATACTCGGCTTGCACATGCTTACGGAACTCTTATGTAAAAGCGTTGAAATATTGACGGAAACCGATATAATCGCATTACATATATATCAAATTTGCCACGACGTTTTAAGAGCGTTGGTCCTGATCAGACCATACGCTCTTTTTCCGTGTTTACGAATCAACGTAAGCGGACCCCGGTTCTCGTGCGCAATCGCTGTGCAAGTCAGTATGTCTAGACAAACTTATTTTGGGTTGGAGCTTTATTCATTTTGGGAGGTCATCTGGTGGAGACAACCGAATTCCGTTCGTTACGCATAAGCTTAGCATCCCCGGACCAAATGCGGTCATGGTCATATGGTGAGGTCACCAAGCCGGAAACCATTAACTATCGCCGTTTGCGACCAGAAAAAGATGGTCTATTTTGTGAGGCAATTTTTGGCCCCACGCGTGATTGGCAGTGTTACTGCGGTAAGTATAAAAACGTTCGTTACAAGGGTATTGTTTGTGACAAATGTGGTGTTGAAGTGACGCGTTCGGCCGTACGGCGTGAGCGCATGGGGCACATCGAACTGGCCGCTCCCGTTGCCCATGTTTGGTATACCCGGCGTGTGCCCAGCCACATGGGCCTGCTGCTGAACGTTTCGCGCCGTAACCTGGATCGCGTCCTCTATTTTGCGCAATACGTCATTACCAGCGTCGATGAAGAAGCGCGGCAGCGTGCCCTGAAACGCCTCGAAGAAGAATTAGCCGAAGCCGAACTTCGCTTTGAAGAAGATTTGCAGTCCAACATTGGCGACGCCACTTCCGACGCGCAGGTTCGTCTGCGTGAGCTGGAAGCTCGTTTGCAGTCGCTCAATGAGTCGTTTGATGACCGCCTGTCCGAGGCAACCGATGAGGTTGTTAAAGAAGCACAGTCGGTTGAACGTCGCCTGGACAACTTAAAAGGCTCTGCCGCCAGTGAAGATATTATTCTGGGCGGCACGATCATTGTGAAATCTGGTGAAACCGTTGGGCGCGAACACAGTGTTTTGGTGCAGGAAGTCACCTCTGAGCGCCTGAACGAGGTTCAGAAGGAAAGCGAAGAAGATCATCAAAGCGAAGTGGCCAGCTTGCAAAAGGAAATTGAAGAGCTGCGCACTGAAGCAGATGCCGTGGGCGGTGATCTGCGTGACGAGTTGGCCCAGAAGCTGACTCGTTTGCGGCAGCAGGCCCAGGCCAACCGCGAACAGCTGGAAAACCTGGAGCCGATGGTTTTCCTGAACGAAAACGATTACCGCGAACTGAAGAGCAAGTTTGGTAACGTCTTCCGTGCCGACATGGGCGCCGAAGCGCTGTACGACATCCTCAAGAAGATGGACCTGGACAAGCTGTCACGCGAGCTGTGGCGCGAGGTGCGCACAACGCGTTCCAAGCAAGCAGCCAAGCGGGCGACCAAGCGTTTGCAGGTGGTGGAATCGCTGCGCAAAAGCGGCAATCGTCCCGAGTGGATGATTCTCACCGTCTTGCCGGTTATCCCGCCCGATCTGCGCCCAATGGTTCAGCTGGACGGCGGCCGTTTCGCCACGTCTGACCTGAACGATCTGTATCGCCGCGTTATTAACCGGAACAACCGCCTCAAGCGCCTGTTGGAGCTGGGTGCGCCTGATGTGATTGTGCGTAACGAAAAGCGTATGCTCCAGGAAGCGGTCGACAGCCTGATTGACAACAGCCAGCGCGGCAAGGCGCTCAGCCGCCGCGGCCGTCGTGAGCTGAAGTCGCTGTCTGACATGCTCAAGGGCAAGAAGGGACGTTTCCGGCGCAACTTGCTGGGTAAACGTGTGGACTACAGCGGCCGTTCCGTCATCGTGGTTGGTCCAACCTTGAAGCTGGGCCAGTGTGGTTTGCCAAAAACGATGGCGCTGGAGCTGTTCCGGCCATTTGTGATTAGCAAACTGGTGGAATACGGTTATGCCAGCAACGTGAAAGGCGCCCGCCGCTTTATCGAGCGCCAGCCACCGGAAGTGTGGGAAGTGCTGGAAGAGGTGATCCAGGGACGGCCGATTTTGCTCAACCGTGCTCCTACCTTGCATCGTTTGGGTATCCAGGCATTTATGCCGATGCTGGTTGAGGGTAAAGCCATTCAGCTGCATCCGCTGGTGTGTGCGGCCTTTAACGCGGACTTTGACGGCGACCAAATGGCCGTGCACGTACCGCTTTCTCAAAAAGCCGTCGATGAGGCGAAAAGTTTGATGATGGCGACGCGCAATCTGCTCAAGCCATCCGATGGCCAGCCGATTGTAGGTCCGTCGAAAGATATGGTGTTGGGTGTGTATTACCTGACGCTGATGGTAGACGGCCGTAAAGGTGAAGGCAGCACGTTTGGCAGCATGGAAGAAGTGGAAACCGCCTACGAACTGGGCTATGTTGATATCCATGCCAAAATCAAGCTGCAAGTTGAGACGCACTTTAAAGAGGACCATACTCGTTACGCCGATGATAAAGCCCGTCGCCGCGTGATTGAAACGTCACCGGGACGTGTGCTGTTTAACATGGCGCTGCCCAAAGAGTTTCACTTTGTCAACCGCGTGTTGGACAAGGGTGGCGTGAATGCTCTCATCAACCGGGTATACCGCCTGGTGGGTGATGATGCCACCATCGACATGGTGGACGCCATCAAAAATATTGGCTTCAAGTACGCCACCATTTCTGGCACGACCATTGCGGTGGCTGACTTGACGATTCCCGAGGAGCGACAAGGCATTTTGGATGAGGCTTTGCAGCGCGTCAACGAAATCGATCGCCAGTATCGCCGTGGTTTGCTGACGGAAGAAGAACAGTATCAGCGCACCATCGAGCAGTGGAACGACGCCAAGGACAAGGTGGAAAAAGCGGTGCGTGATGCGATGGATCCGGCCAGCCCCATTGCTGTTATGGCTTTGTCTGGTGCGGGCAAGGGCGGTTTTGGTCCCATCACGCAGCTGGCTGGTATGCGCGGTTTGATGGCTGATCCGCAGGGTAAAATTATCCCGGTGCCGATTCAGTCGAACTTCCGTCAGGGGCTGGATACGCTGGAATACTTCATCTCTACACATGGCGCCCGCAAGGGTCTGGCTGATACGGCGCTCCGTACGGCCGATGCTGGTTACCTGACTCGTCGTCTGGTGGATATCGCCCAGGAAATGATCGTCATGGATGATGATTGTGGCACCACCAAAGGTATCTGGGTGCGCCGCGTTGATAACTTTGGCAAGCAGACGCTGGCCGAGCGTATTCTGGGTCGTGTCGCCGCAGCGGCGATTGCCAATCCGGAAACGGGCGAAATCATCATTAACAAGGATGATTATTTCACGGACCAGATTGCTGACGAGGTGGACGCGATTGGTGTGGCCGAAGTGTACGTTTACTCGCCGATGACCTGTGAAATGCGCCGGGGCATCTGTGCCAAGTGTTATGGCATTGACCTCGCTCGTGGTAAGCCCGTGGAACAGGGAACGGCCGTAGGCATCGTCGCCGCCCAGTCTATTGGTGAACCGGGCACCCAGCTGACGCTGCGCACCTTCCATACCGGTGGTACCGCCTCAGCCGGTGGTGACATCACCCAGGGTTTGCCCCGTGTGGAAGAGCTGTTCGAGGCGCGTCAGCGGCCCAAGGGTGAAGCCGTTATTACCGAAATTGGTGGCCGTGCGGAAATTCGTGTGATCGACGGCGTGCGCCATGTCTTTGTGACGGATGTGCGCCTGGTGGATGACATCTACGAAATTACCGATGGTTGGGACGTGAAGGTTGGCAACAACGACGCCATCGAAGCTGGTGGCGTGCTGGCCGAAAACGAAGATGAAGTTGTGGTGGCCCGTCATGGTGGTCGTGTAGCTCGCAATGCTAGTGCCATCAAGGTGACCTGGGAAAGCAAAGACGAGCGCGATTACGAAATTCCTGCCGGTATGCGCCTGCTGATTTCTGATGGTCAGGACGTGAGCGCCGGTGAACAGCTGACGGAAGGGTCCAAGAACCCGCACCGCATCCTGGAAATCCTGGGACGTGACGCCGTCACGCAGTACCTGCTGCGTGAAATGCAGCAAGTTTACCGCCCGCAGGGCCAGAACATTCACGACAAGCATTTTGAGGTGATCATTCGCAAGATGCTAAGTAAGGTGATGGTGACTTCTTCTGGTGATACCGAGATGCTGCCCGGTGAGCTGATCGAAACGTCGATCTTCCAGGCCAACAACGAGGAAATCATGGATGAAGGTGGCCAGCCCGCCCAGGCCGAGCCTGTTCTGTTGGGCATTACCAAGGGCGCCCTGAACACCGACAGCTTCCTGTCTGCCAGCTCCTTCCAGCACACGATCAAAGTGTTGGCCAGCGCTGCTATTGCCGGCCGTGAAGACGATTTGATCGGTTTGAAGGAAAACGTAATCATCGGTAAGCTGATTCCCGCCGGTACTGGCTTTGAGATGCACACTCGCCAGCAAGAAGCGCTGGAAGCTGGCCTGGACGAGATTGAAGAGGTCCTGGAAGAGCCGGTGGATTACTCCGGTGCTTTGATTGACGACAATACGGACGACGCGGTGTTGGAAGCGATTGCTGCCGCGGCTGCTGCCGAAGCAACTCGGGAACACATGGAACTGCCCGATACCGACGAAGAAGAATAAGCCTTAGAATTTTGGGTAAATTAAAACGGCGACTCAGAAATGGGTCGCCGTTTTTTGTTGCGGTAGTTTTGAAAAGGTGCGATGTAGTTTGTTAGTTCAGCGTACGAAAAACGGCAGAGGGAAGTGCGTGGCACTTGAGGAACGCTAAAAATCTCGCTGGAGGAGCATGGCGGCGAGCTGGTTGAGGGCTGCATAGGCGGGACCGCTCGGTGCGGCTTCTTCCAGGTGCTGTAGGGCGTTTTCAGAGTAGTAGGTGGCCCGTTGGATGGCGTAATCGCGCGCGCCGGTGGTATTAAGCACCTGGATGGCCTGCTGGACAAATGTTTCGTCGGTTTGTTCCTGTTCATACAACTGGCGGAGTGCGCCGTTGTGGTTGAGGCCGTACAGCACGGGCAGCGTCTTCTTTTTGGTGAGAATGTCAGTGGAGGCAGACTTGCCGATGACGGCCTCATCGCCCCAAATGCCCAGGATGTCGTCGATGACCTGGAAGGCGAGGCCGAGGTTGAGGCCAAACTCGGCATAGTGATGGACGGTTTCCTGATCGGCCCCGGCGATGAGCGCTCCCAGTTCGGTGCAGAGGGAGAGCAGCACGGCCGTTTTCCCCGTAATCATCGCTAAATATTCATCCACACTCACAACCTCGCGCCGCTCAAAGTCCATGTCGGCGTGCTGGCCCTGGGTCAGGCGGACACAGGTTTCATCGAAGCGGCGCAGGGCGGTAACGGCCGTTTCTGCCACCACACCGCGATTTACCAACCCGTTTAAGGCCAGGTGCGCCAGGGCAAACATCGCATCCCCAGCGTTGATAGCCTGCTCCGTGCCCCAAATGGTCCACAGCGTCTTGCGGCCGCGCCGGGTGGGGCTGGCATCCTCAATGTCGTCGTGGATCAGCGAGAAGTTGTGCAGCAGTTCGATGGCGGCCGCGGCGGGTACCGCCTGCTGCCAATCACCGCCGGCTGCCTGGCAGGCCAGCAGGCAAATGACGGGCCGGATTTGTTTGCCCGCGTTGATAGCGGCGGGCTGCAGCTGTTCATCGCACCAGCCCATGTGATAATGCATCATGCCATAAAACAGATCTGGGGTCTCGTCGGTGGCGTGGAGGACCGTTTTCATCTCGGCGTTGATCGCCTGGCGCATTTGTTTAGAAAAGTCTTGAAGTTCGTTCATATCGGGAGAGTGGTGATTGGAGATCGGAGAGTTTATTCAATCTTCAATCTCTAATCTCCATTTATTTGAAAAAAGATGTGTGTAAGACGGTATTACCCAGCGCGGCGATATTTTCCGCTCCGGCACAGAACATGGCGATGCGCAGCTCATCAGTAATGGTTTCGGCCATTTCGATGACCCCTGCTATGCCGTTTTGGTCGGCGGCGCGGAGGAAGTCACCCGCAAAACCAACCAGATTGGCACCGAGGGCGATGCATTTGGCCACATCGATGCCGTTGCGGATGCCGCCGCTGGCGATGATCGGCAGGTGTGGGGCAGCGCGGCGGCAATATTGGATGGAGACGGCCGTAGGAATGCCCCAATCGATAAACGCCCCCGCCACCCGCGCATGACGTGCCGTGGGTGCGCGGTACATTTCCACCTGACTCCACGAGGTGCCGCCTGCACCGGCCACGTCGATGGCCGCGACACCGGCGTTCACCAGCTGGCGTGCCGTTTCCTCGGCAAAACCCCAGCCAACTTCTTTGGCGATAACTGGCACGGGTAGATCGCGGCAGATTTGCTCGACTTTAACCAACAGGTTGGCAAAGTTGCCATCGCCTTCTGGCTGCACCGCTTCCTGCAGGGCATTGAAGTGAAGGATCAGCGCGTCAGCCTGGATCATCTCCACGGCACGACGACATTGGTCCAGGCCGTAGCCATAGTTAAGCTGCACGGCGCCTACGTTGGCAAACAGCAAAATGTCCGGGGCGACCTGGCGCACGTGGTAGGTGTCGGCCAGACTGGCATCTTCGATGGCGGCGCGCTGCGAGCCAAGCCCCATGGCGATGCCCGCTGTCTGGGCTGCTTCGGCCAGCGTGCGGTTGATGAGACCTGCTTCTGGTGTGCCACCCGTCATGGACGAGATGAGCAGGGGGGTGCGCAGCGGCTTGCCAAAAAGCGTGGTGGTGGTATCCACTGCCGCCAGGTCAATTTCTGGCAGTGCCTGGTGCATGAAAAAATAGTTTTCTAACCCGGTTGTTACTTTATTGAAAGTGACGTTTTCTTCGAGATTGATACGGATGTGGTCCGCTTTGCGCCGTTCGTGGATGGTGGTGTCGTTGGGGGCGAGAACGGCCGTTTTGTTTTTGGGCATATACCTCTCCAGTTCCTATTTCTGCAAAAGAGTATACATTGACCAGTGGGGTTTTGCGAGAGTAAACCGAACTTTAGTGTTCAGACGGAGTGTAAGTGATGGGGGGGTAAAATAGGTGGGTTTTGCCGTACACTTCTCGTATGCAAAGTGTTTGACAATTGCACGGCCGTATCGTTCGTCACCCCATTCCGGCTAAGATACAATAGCCATAACCTGAACAACATCAAATTAAGTGCCAGCCCAAAGACGCAGCCCCAGGTTGACGAACGGCCGAATATCCCTTGATTTTGGCAAAATTGCGCCTGGCCTGGCTCGTGTACAAGCCCATCTCTACCCGGCAAATGGGCACCCAAGATTGGGCACACAAGGAGACACCATGCGCGTTTTAATTACTGGAGCTGCGGGCTTTCTCGGCTCCCATTTATCAGACCGTTTTATTGCTGAAGGCCATACCGTAGTAGGTATGGACAATCTGATTACCGGCAATATGGACAATATTGCCCACCTGATGGGGCACGAGCGCTTTAGCTTCATTAAACACGATGTTAGCAACTACATCTATGTGCCTGGGCAGATTGATGCTGTGCTGCATTTTGCTTCCCCGGCCAGCCCCACCGATTACCTGGAGCATCCCATCCCTACCCTGAAAGTTGGCTCTTTGGGTACGCACAACACCCTCGGCCTGGCCAAGGTCAAGGGGGCCCGTTTCCTGCTGGCCTCTACCTCTGAGGTGTATGGCGATCCGCAGGTGAACCCGCAGCCAGAAACCTACTGGGGCCACGTGAATCCCATCGGCCCGCGCGGCGTTTATGACGAAGCCAAGCGATTTGCTGAAGCCATAACCCTGGCCTACCAGCGCTATCACGGCCTGGAAACGCGCATTGTGCGCATCTTTAACACCTACGGTCCACGGATGCGGTTGAACGACGGCCGTGTGGTGCCCAACTTCATCCATCAGGCGCTGACCAACCAGCCGATCACGGTGTACGGCGAAGGCAGCCAGACCCGCTCCTTCCAATACTACAGCGATCTGGTAGATGGCATTTACCGCCTGCTGCATTCCGATGAGGATTTGCCGGTGAACATTGGCAACCCCAACGAGATGACCATCCTGGAGTTTGCCCGTGCCGTGGTGGAAATCGCCAACAGCAAGTCGGAAATTGTGTTTGTGCAGCCAACCGACGACCGTTTTACCGATGATCCCAAGCAGCGCCGCCCGGACATTAGCAAAGCGAAGCGGGTATTGGGCTGGGAGCCCAAGGTGCCGCTGGCCGATGGGCTGAAGCAGACGCTGGATTATTTCCGCGATAAGGTGTAAGAGTCGTTTTGCAAGAGATACGGCCGTTGCCTCGTACCGTTTTTACCAGGCTGGTTAGCCAATCACACTGGCAGCCAGCCTGGTTTGTGCTGCTGGCCGTGTTGGTCGGCGGGGTGTTGGCGGTGCTGCCCCCGGCTGAATCGGGACCGCTGCTGCTGCGTACGGCCGTTCTCATCCTCACCCTCATCGAGCCGCTGGCGGGTTTGTTTGCCGCTTTGTTAACCGGCCCACTGGGCGCTACGGAAAGTGGCCTGCTAGACAGCGGTCAATTTTACCTGTTATTTAGCCTGCTGGCCTGGCTGGCCCACGGGCTGCGCCAGCGGCGTTTGTTTGTGCCGCGCACCTTTTTGGCTGTGCCCCTGGCGCTGTTTGTGGGGATTGCGGCCGTTACCGTGGTGGATGCTCCGTCTTACAACTTCGGTTTGAAGGAGCTGCTGAAGTGGGGCGAGATGCTGGCCATCATGCTGCTGGTGGTGGACCGGGTGGTGATCTGGCAAGAACACCGCCGGGCAGGTGGTACAAAACCGATCATCTGGCTGCTGGCCGCGTTGTTTGCTGCCGGATTGAGCCAGGCGGTGTTGGGCATTTACCAGTTTGGTTTGCGCGGTGATGGCCCAGAACATTTTTTGGTGCTCGACCAGTTTTACCGGGCGTATGGCACCTTTAACCAGCCAAATCCGTACGGCGGGTTTATGAATTTAACGGCCGTACTCGGTCTGGGCATCTTCCTCAGCTTTATGAGGGAGATTGGAGATTGGAGATTGGGACGCATCAATCTCCAATCTCTCATCTCTAATCTCCGGTCTCTTAATTGGCTGCTTGTTTTTGGTGTTGGTTTGGTAACGGCCGTTGCCCTCATGGCTGTCATTTTTTCCTGGAGCCGGGGGGCATGGTTGAGCCTGGCGGCTGCGGCGGCAGTGCTGGTTTTGTTCTGGCCGCGCAAGCTGTGGCAGGGGGCGCTGCTGCTTGTGGTGGGTGCTGGGCTGCTGCTGGGCGGCAGCCAGGTCGGGCTGGTGCCTGCGTCCGTCACGGAGCGCATCACCAGCTTTGGCGAGGACATGCGCTTTGGCGACGTGCGCGGTGAGGACATCACCGACGAGAATTACGCCGTTTTAGAGCGCTTGGCCCACTGGCAGGCGGCCCTGGGCATGGCGACCGATCAGCCCTGGCTAGGCATGGGTTTTGGCAACTACGAGCCAGCCTACGCCGATTATGCGTTGATCAACTGGCCGTATCCGCTGGGGCACGCACACAACTACTATTTGAACTTGCTGGCAGAGACGGGGATTGTGGGGCTGGTGGCTTATTTGGGGCTGTGGACGGCCGTCTTCTGGCAAACCATTCGCGTCATCCGGCACAGTGAGGGCTGGCAGCGCGGCGTGGCGCTGGGACTATTGGGCGTCTGGACGGCGCTGACGGTGCATCATTTGGTTGATAAACTGTACGTGAATAATATTTATATCCAGCTGGGCGCGCTGTTTGGCCTGCTTCAACTGCTGGACGAAACAAATTTGAACCGCAATGGGCGCGAGGAACGCGGCCAAGAACGCCAAGAATTTGAAGGTAAAACTCCGCGTTCTCTGCCCCTCCGCGGTGAAAAAATATAAGAGGATTAGCATGGTTTCAATTTTTGCCGGTGTAGCTGGCCGATTTGGGGTGAACGAACGAGAGGCGGAACGCTTTTTTAAGTTTGCGGTCGTTGGGGTCATTGGCTTTATTGTTGATTTTGGTATTTTTAATCTGTCGTTACGGCCGTTTGAACTGTTGCTGGCCAACGGTACGGCCATGCATGACTTTTTTGTAGGCTTGGGGTTGACAGATGCCCAGACGATTTCACTGGCGCGCATGCTGGCTTCTACATTGTCATTTATTGCCGCCATCATTAGCAATTTCTTGTGGAATCGCTATTGGACTTATCCAGATTCTCGTACTCGCTCTGTGCGTCGGCAGCTAGCATTGTTTACCCTCGTCAGTGTAGCAGGCATTCTGATTCGTATACCAATTGTTTACTTTACGCATACGCCATTTTCTAACCTGGTAGCCAATATCTCTGCCCTGGAACCTTACAGCGAGCGCATTGGCGATAACCTGTCGCTGGTATTGGCGGTTATTGTGGTTATGTTCTGGAACTTTTTCGTGAATCGTTACTGGACCTACAACGACGTTGAATAGTGATGCGTGAAACGTGAAACGTGACAAAATCACGTTTCACGTTTCACGTTTACTGGTCTTTATTCATGATCATTGGCATTGACGTGACATCAGCGCTGACGCAAGGTGGGGGCATTGGCCGCTACACGCGGGAACTGGTTCAGGCGCTGGCCACGGTTGATGACCAAAACAACTACCGCTTATTTTCGGCGAAACCGCCCGCTCAATTACCGGTTCCCGATCCATTACCGCAAACCAAAAACTTTAGTCACCAGCCCGCGCCGTTAGATGAGCGCTGGCTCTATCGTCTGTGGTACCGTTTGCGCCTGCCGCTGCCGGTGCAGTGGGTGGCAGGCCAGCTGGACCTGTTTCATTCGCCCGATTTTGTGCTGCCGCCGGTGAACGGCCGTATCCCCACCCTCCTCACCGTGCACGACCTCTCTTTTGTCCACTTTCCCCACGTTTTTCCCGAGCGCCTGGTGAACTACCTCAACCAGGTCGTTCCCTGGTCCATTGGCCGCGCCACGCACATCCTGGCCGATTCAGAGGCGACCCGGCAGGATTTGCTCAGCATCTGGCAGGTGCCACCGGAGAAAGTAACGGTGTTGTATAGTGGGGTACACGAGCGCTTCCAACCGGTGGAAGATGCGGCGATGGTAACGGCCGTTCGCCAAAAATACCAGCTGCACGATTGGCCCTACATCCTCAGCGTCGGTACCCTTCAGCCGCGCAAAAATTACCAGATGCTTATCCGCGCCTTCGCCGCGCTGGCCGACAAAGTGCCGCACCACCTGGTGATCATCGGCGGCAAAGGCTGGCTCTACGACGAAATGCTGGCCGAAGTTGAGCGACAGGATTTGACGGGGCGGGTTCACTTCATTGGATTTGTGGACGACGCCGATTTACCTGCGTTCTACAGCGAAGCCGATCTGTTTGCCTTTCCCAGCCTGTACGAAGGGTTTGGGCTGCCTTTGTTGGAGGCGATGGGGTGTGGAACGGCCGTACTCACCTCCAACAGCTCCTCCCTGCCCGAAGTCGCCGGGGATGCTGCACGCCAGCTCCCTCCTCAAGACGAAGCGGCCTGGACCGAAACATTACACACCTTGCTCCTGGATGCCGATTTACGCCATCAGCTGGTGCAGGCCGGTTTTGCCCAGGTGCGCCGGTTTTCCTGGAAGGCATCTGCTCAGGAATTGTTGAAAATTTATCAACACGTGGTCCAGCGCTGAAATTTGCCCCAAATTTAGTACCCATTCCCTATGACCTCCTGAGATAGTTGGTACCAACGTCTCATTATGTGAACTATGATTTCGTCATAGCAGCGTGCATAATGGGGGCAATAGTGAAGTATGTTCACAGAGTAGTGCCTAATTGAATAGTGGGGTTCCCCCAAACGGCCGTTAGACTTCCCGGCTTGCTTCAATTCCTCATCTGGCTCATAACCACAGCCTTGCCAGTGTGGATGGTTCACCAACACAATGGGTCCTGCATACCCAGGTGAACGGCAGCTATTCCAGGCGCGTATCTGAGGAGGATCAAAAAATGACATCGGGATTGTTCCGTGGTGTCATGAAACTCAAAACACTTTGTGTTGCCGGTGCTTTTGCCGGACAGCCCAATACGCAGCCCTTGCCAACATTTCCCAACAATGTTTTGGTTCATACACACATTTTTAAATTTTACGTAGAAAGCGCCTTCGATAAAGCGCTGGACGTTGTGAATCTCAATCGAGACATCGACCTGATCTTCATCGATGCGGACCAGGATTCCCTGTCTGAGATCATCATGTTCATGACCCAGGCGCGTGAAATACGGCCGAAACTGCCCATCGTCGTCTTCACCAGCCATGCTGATGACCAGATGCGCTACCTGATGCGCGCCGGGGCCACCTGGCACTTCCTGAAAGAGTCGCCCGACGTTGCCGACCTGGTAAACCAGGTGCAAAAACACGTCTTTTCCTCCACCAACTGGCAGGATCTGTTTGACCAATACGCCACCGAAACGCTCAAACCCCGCATCGAGCCGGGCCTGAGCTATACTGACCTCGAAGCGCTCACCCAGAACCCGGAAGAGCGGTACATCATTAAGCGCCTCTTCGCGGGCAGCGACGTGGTGCAGATCTTCCGCATGGATGAAGGATTTAGCGGCTCCCGCATCTACACCGTAAAGCCCGCCCACCAGCTCAAGCGCATCCTGAAGATTGATGCGGCCGACCGGCTGGAAGCGGTGCAGGAGAAGCAGGAACGGCTCATCCAGCCTCGGCTCAACCGCCAGGTGGGCCAGATCCAGGGCAAGATGATTCGCGCCGAGCACCTGGCCGGGGCCTGTTACACGCTGGCCGGGTCCAACAAAGATGCCATTACCCTGACCCAATTCCTGCGCGACCAAAACCGGGTACGTAAAGAACTGATCGACAAAGTGCTGGCCCAGCTGCGCGCCAGCCTGGAGCAGCTTTATGCCGGCAGTTCAGACACGGAACTGCGCTACTGGGCGCCGCTGTACGCCCGCGTACTGCCGCCCAGCCTTACGCTGGAAGACGCTGTCCTCGTCGAGCCGCAGGACAATCAGGCCGACTTTGTCATCACCGCTGATGAGCTGACGACACTGTCCTCTATTCCGGGCAACGCCGCGCTGCGCGGTATCCACAAAGCTGTGCGGGCGGGGGAATCGCCTACGGTGGTGCTGCAGGGCTTTGAAGTAGCCGAGCTGGACACGAAAGAAGGTGTGCTGTATGTGCACGACGACTTGATTTCCCGCTTCCCCATTTCTAACCTGCTCAAAGATAAAAACCATCCTATTTTGCGCTTCAAAATTCGGCTGCGGCAGTCACAGCGGCAAATGCTGACGCACCCCGTCTTCCGACGGGGCAAGCGCATCAGCGTACGCGGCCGGGTCACGTTCACCGATGAAACGATCCTGGCGCAAAGCATTGAATCTATCACTGGCGCCCCGTTTGATTTTGACAGTGATGCTTTTGAATTTGCCTCGGGCCGGTTTTTGTCGCCCATTACCAACGTGCGCTGCTTGCTGTGGGAAATTGGCCGTGAGGACATGATTGTGCCCATTCCACAGGTGTCGCCGGTGGTGCATGGCGATTTAAACACGAGCAATATCCTGATCGAGGTCAGCGATGAGATGCCGGTTTGGTTCATCGACTTTTCCGATGCCCGGCCGGGACACGTCTATTTTGACCTGGCCAAGCTGGAAGTGGAGTTCCGCACCCATATTTTGTACCGTCTCTACAAAGAAATGGTAGACGAGGGATTATGGGACGAGACCACGGCCACGCAGTTTGCCCTGCTGGTGGAAAATGTGCTGCTGCAAACGGCCGAATTCACCTTTGAAGACTTCCTGGCCAGCCTGCGCGATTACCAACCCGAGTGGTACGACAATCTCTACACCCACTTCCCGATGTATTCGGAAAACCTGCTTTACTTCCTGTTTTCGCTGCGCCAAATCGCCGAAACGTACAGCCCGGAGCGCTTTAAGTACCACTTCCCGGTGGCGGTTTTTTTCCACAGCGTGGCGGCGCTGAAGTTTAAAGGGTTGGACAATGCGCCCTGGGCCAAGCGCCTGGCGCTGATTTCGGCTTTGGTTTCTGGTAAACAGGCGATTGAGGGTGGGGAACGGCCGTCAGATCTCACCGAAGTACTTAGCAATTTACGCCAGCGCAGCTCCTTTGCCGCCATCACCGTGGGCACCGGCGAAGACCGCAAGTACCTGCTTCAGTGGAACAGTAACTGGGGCATGTTTAACCTGGTGGGTGGCAAAATCGACAATCTCAAGGGCGACCGCGATTCCTTTGCCCGGGCCATCCAGCGTGAGCTGCAAGAAGAGCTGGGCATTCGTAACCCCAAAGATTACCGCATCGTGCACGAGTTTAAGCCCGTGCAGAAGCGGCAGTTCTCCCGCCGTGAGTTTGTCTTTAAGGATTACGAATTCCGCATTTTCCAGATTGAGCTGCTGCCGCGCCATCCGCTGAGCCGCGAAGAGTTTGACTGGTACGCCCAGCGTTTTTCCAAGGACCGGGAAAACATCCTGGTGTCTCGCGCCGAAATTGAGCGCCTGCGCACCATTGACAACCGGCCCATTTCCGAGACGACCCGCATGATTTTGCAGGAGTTGGGCGAAATCACCTCGACTGAGGGTTCGGATCTGATGGTTTCGCTGGACTTTGAGCTGGAGACGGAAGATGTGGTGGTTAGCCGTGGGCGGGCCAATGTGATTGCCCGGTTGATTAACCCGCTGTTTGGCAGCCTGATGGAGAACGTAACGCTGGAAGTGCTGCCTTCGACCGGGTATGAGACGGAGCGGGAATCGGCCGTTTTGTCTGTGGGCACCCTGGACGCCGGACAGGAATACCCGGTGTCCCTTTGGCTGCAGCCGCGTGAAAAGCAGACCAGCCTCACCCTGCGCGCTACCTACTACGACGTGCGCGGCCATGAATACCGCCAGCTCATCGAAAAGCCGGTGAACTTCCAGGCGCAGGAGCGTTCGCTGTTCCACATCGACAACCCGTACGTGGTGGGCAAACCGCTGACGCCCGCGTCTGAAGAGCTTTACAAGGGTCGCGAAGATGTCTTCATGTGGATTGAGGAAAACCTGCTAGGCAAAACCCAGCCGCATACCCTCATCCTGTATGGGCAGCGGCGCATGGGCAAGACCTCGACGCTGTACCAGCTGGTGGGCGGCAAACGCGGCAAAACCATCCGCGAGTATCCTGGTTATCCCATCTACCCGGTGTATATCGATCTACAGCGGTTGGCCGGGTGCGAAATGCCCGAGTTTTTTGCCCGCTTTGCTCAGCACATCGTGCGCAATCTGCACAAGCGCGGGATCACCATCAACTTGCGTGAAAATTGGTCCTCTAACGGCACGCTGTTCAGCGAATTTGACCACTTCCTGGATGAAGTGGAGGATGCACTGCCGCCTAAGGGGCTGCTGGTTCTCATCATCGACGAGCTGGAGCAGCTGCAAGAGAGTGTGGCGCGGGGCCGGTTGTCGTCCGACATCTTCCCCTATTTGCGCTCGCTGATGCAGCACCGGACGCGGGTAACCTTTATTCTGGCGGGCACCAACCAGCTGGTGGAAGATTATTGGAGCATCATTTTCCACGTCGGCATCAGCCGGGAAATTGATTCGTTAAGTCGTGAAGAGACGGAGACATTGATCCGCGAGCCAGTGGCGCCGATGATTCAATACGATGATTTGGCGGTTGATCGCATCTGGCTCGCCACGCGCGGCCATCCCTATTTTAGCCAGCTTATCTGCCACCGCCTGGTTAGCTCTACCAACCTGGAAGGACGGCGCAGTAAGCTGATTACGATAGGAGACGTGCGTGACACAATCAACCTGGTGATTGAAGAGGATGACAGTCATTTGCAGCATTTGTGGAATGAGAGTACGGCCGTAGAACGCTTTGTCATGGCATCTCTGGCCGGCACCCACGACATTGGTGAAGAGAGCGTGTCGCGCGCCGAGATTTCGTCGCGGCTGCGTGAGACCACCTACTCTGAAGATGCCATTAACATGGCCCTGAAGCAGCTGGAAGTCCGGCGGCTGCTGACGCGGGTGTCGGTTGAGCGGCAAATTCAGCGGCGGCTGGCCCAACCCAACGGCTGGGAACCCACGCTGATCAGCAAAGACTATGCGTATGCCATTTCTTTTGACCTGCTGCGCCGCTGGGTAGCACACAAACATCCTTTGGGATCACTCTTATCAACGACCTGATGACTGCAATTCGGTAATTAAGTAATTGGGCAATTGATCGCTTTAATTGCCCAATCACCCAATTACCAGGTAATGTTAGTTTGGGGCAATTTATAGTTGGTGGAGCTGTATTTTTATGTCGTACATTGTTGGGCATCCTATTAAACATCCGGCCGATTTTTACGGCCGTCACGAACAAGTGACCCGCTTCTATGAGATCATTGGGGGACGGCAGGCGCAGTCCGTCAGCGTGTTGGGCGTGCGGCGCGCCGGAAAAACCTCCTTCCTGCAATTTGTGGCCCATCCCAGCACGATGGCCCAATACCTGCCAGACCCAGACGATTACACGATGGTATACATCGACCTTTCCTCATGCAAAAGCCCCTCGGATTTTTACTACCGTCTGCTGCAGCGGCTGAAAGTGGCGCTGGGCCATGGCAAAAGCGGCTACTTGTGGAAAGAATCACCTCTGGGGCAGACCAAACTTTATGATGTGGAGGCGTTCCTGTGCCAGTTTCCGGGGCAGCGCATTGTGCTGCTGCTGGACGAATTTGACCACCTGCGCACGGAAGCGTTTACCCATGACTTCCTGACCGAGCTGCGGGCCATGACGGGTGTACTGGACTATGATCTGGCCTGCGTGACGGCCTCTTACTGGGATTTGTACACGCTGGGCACGCGCCTCGGCCTGCCGCCGACGTCGCCCTTCTACAACATCTTTTACCCGACGCCGATTTACATGTCGGCCCTGGAGCTGACGGAAGCGATGGCGCTGATTGATACACCGGCGGCCAAAGGGGGCGTGACGTTTAGTGAGGACGACGTGATGGCCATCCAGGAGCTGGCCGGGTCGATGCCCTTTTTTGTCCAGGCTACGGCCGCGAAGTGGTTTCAGCGCATTCGCTCGGGTGGCATGCCGGATGCTGAGCTGATCCGTCAGCAGCTGGCCGCCGACCTGGCGCCGTATTTTGACCAGTGGTGGCACAGTTTCACCAGCAGCGAACGGGCCGTTTTGCTGATGGTGAGCGGGGAACGGCCGTTAACCGACCTCGGTTATCCGCCATTGGAACTGGACGCTATCGTGCGCCGCCTGCACGGCTATGGGCTGCTTTACCGGGCCGATTCGGTGGTGTGTGTGAACGGCCGTATCTTCCAAACCTGGCTGCGGCAGTACGCCCGGCAGGAACCGGCCCAGTCAGCCTTACCTACTCCCTCCGGCGCCGACCTGGCCCGCATTCGCCACGCCCTGGTGGATTCCTTCGACCTGGACGAACTGCGCACGCTGTGTTTTGACTTGGGCATGGATTTTGAATCGCTGCCGGGGCAAAGCAAGCCCGCCAAGGCCCGCGAAATGGTCAACTACTGGCGCAACCGGCGCGACCTGGACAAACTTACAGAAGCCATCCGCGTCGAGCGCGGCAACATCCTCTGATGTTCAGAAAATCTGCCGCGAATTTCGCGAATTAGCGCGAAGCTAAATCTTAATTAATCAGATTAAACCACTGCCTCTGGCAGTGGAAAAAGTAATGGTTCCACCAGTGTATTGATTGTGACGAGTAGTATCTATCTACCTAGAAGGTGCGAAACTAATAGGAGATAGACAATGACTACTCGTCAATTCAAGAAGTTAGCCCACTCGTTGTATGAGTGCAAGTATCACATCGTATTCTGTCCAAAGTATCGGTACAAAATCCTGCAGAAGGAAGTGGCAACGTATCTCAAAGAGCAGATCTACCAACTGTGCAGTCAAAAAGATGGCGTCGAAGTATTGGAAGTGAACATTCAAGAAGACCATATCCATCTAGTGGTGTCCCTGCCACCCAAGTATGCGGTATCGGAATTCATGGGATTCCTGAAAGGTAAACTGGCCCTGCGAACCTTTGACCGATTTGCGCAATTGCGGAAACGGTACTGGGGACAACACCTTTGGTCACGAGGGTATTGTGTCAGTACCATTGGTTTGGATGAGGAACGCATCCGCAAGTATGTAAGGTGGCAACACAAGAAAGAGAGCGACGCGGAAGCCACACAAGGTAAGTTGTTTGACTAGGTAAGCACCATCGCACCTTCTAGGTGCATTATTTCAAGCCACCACCTTTGGTGGTGGTAATTGACTCGTGGAAATTTGCGAAATTCGCGGCTAAAAAAGAAACCAATATCCATTTCCAAACAGTGTGCGGTGCCAGGTAAGCGAGTGTTTACCTGGCATTTTTCTTTGGCTTGGATGATCGTTTCTTGATAATGCCCCGTCCCACCACTATAATGCAGGCACGAAAAGACGATTCAGGGCTCAAGGAAGGCACGTATGGTTCCAATTTATCGCACAGATGGTGAGTGGGTGGCCGTTTATCATGAGAGTAACCTGTTTAACGTGGATGGCGAGTGGATTGGTTTTGCCGTTGGTCGAGACGTTTATGACACGGGTGGCCTATACCTCGGCTTTTTGAGCGATGACAAGCGGCTGTTGCGTAAACGGACCCGGCCCGTCGACAAACTGCGCCTGGAACCGCCGCCGCGACCGGAACGGCCGAAAATGCCCGCCAATATGCCCCTGGCCCCGCTGCTGCCTTCGCTGCCACACCAGATCATCGATATGTTTGAAGAATTCCCCGAGCGGCTCATTTACGTCTCTGAGACGCGCCCCGACATGGAGTAGAAAATAATTGCCACAGAGGGTCATTCAGATTTCGTGGGCGGCGCGTGAAACGTGAAACGTGATTCATCTCTGTTCACGCATCACGTTTCACGTTTCACGAACTGCCAGTTCCTTAATTTCCTAAAGAGCCCCAAATCTCTGTGAACTCTGTGGCCAATCTTTGGTACAAGCAATATGGAAGGAAAACGGCCGTCTGACTCCCAAATTACCCTGACCCAGCTGATGGGTCCCACCGATGCCAATACGCTGGGCAACGTGCATGGCGGCTTCATCATGAAGCTGTGCGATGAAGCCGGTGGCATGGCGGCGACCAAACACGCCCGCCGCCCCGCCGTCACCGTGACGGTGGACTCGATGAATTTTCACTCGCCGGTGCAGATTGGCAACCTGATGACCGTTCGCGCCGAAGTGACCTGGGTGGGGCGCACCTCTATGGAAACCCGCGTGGTGGTAAGCGCCGAAAACGTCATCACCGGGGCGGTGACACACACCAACACCGCCTATTTTGTCTACGTAGCGCTGGATGAAAACGGCCGTCCCGTGCCCGTCCCCCGGCTGATTTTAGAAACCGAGGAGGAAAGAGCCCGCTTTGAACGGGCCGCCCAACGCCAGGCCCGCCGCCTGCAGCAGCACCATCAGGAAAGTTTATGATCGAACGCCAATCCAAGCTGCTAGACATTTTACGCCAGGCCTCGGCGGCCAAAATTACCGACCTGCCCGATGCCGATATGGGCCGCGCCGAAGTCGAACCGTTTCCCTTCCTGGCCATCGTCGGCCAGGTGGAGATGAAGCTGGCGTTGACCCTCTCGCTCATCAACCCGGAAGTGGGCGGGGTTTTGTTGATTGGTCCACGCGGCACGGCGAAGACAACGGCCGTTCGCTCCCTCACCGATTTGCTGCCCACCGTGCGGCACAGCCTGTGCGTGCACGGCTGTACCGAGGAGATGATTGAGCAGCTGGGCATGGACGGCGTGTGCCTGGACTGCGCAACCAAATTTGGACACGGCGAACCGCTAACGGCCGTTGACAAAGTGCGCATCTTTGAACTGCCGCTAAACGCCCGCCTGGATGACGTGGTGGGCGGCATCAACGAGCGTGTGGCCCTGGAGCAGAACCGGGTGCGGCTGGAGCGCGGCATTTTGGGCCATGCCGACCGCCACATTTTGTACATCGATGAGGTGAATTTGCTCGACGACGCCATCACCGACGCCATATTGGACGCGGCGGCGCAGGGGCATTACACCGTGCGCCGCGGTCCGCTAAAGATGACTTACAATGCCCGCCTCATGCTCATCGGCTCGATGAACCCGGAGGAGGGGCGGCTGCGGCCGCAGCTGATGGACCGATTTGGCCTGCGCGCCGTGGTGCGTGGGCTGGATGATCCGGCCCTGCGTTACCAGGCGTACGAGCGAGCGATGGCCTACAAACACCGGCCGGAACTGTTTGCCGCCAGTTTTGCCGAGGGCACACTGGCTCTGGCCGAAGAAATTCAGCAGGCGCGCGACCGGCTGCCCCAGGTCACCGTGAGCGACGCGGCGCGTGAGCTGGGGCTCAAGCTGGTCCGGCAGCTGGCCATCGACTCGAACCGGGCGGAAATCACCCTGTTTGAGGCGGCCCGGGCCCACGCCGCCGCCGACGAACGCCACGAAACGCTGCCCGAGGACGTGCAGGCGGTGGCTTTACTGGCCCTGCGCCAGCGGCAAAGCCCCCAGCTGGCCCGTTTTTTTGCCGACCAGGAAGAGGAAGATGCGGTGTTAACGGCCGTTTTCAATCCCAATCCTTCATAAAAAATCTCTGTGCACCTCTGTGTCTCCTCTGTGTAACTCTGTGTTCCTGTAAAATCTTCCATACCATTGGTCCCCTGATGACAAAACCACAAATTCAAACTCTCTTCCTTCTCAGCTTTACCACGATTTTGATAGGCTATTTCATGGTCTGGCTGCCAGGCCCATCCGCTGGGCTGCAGCTGCTGGGCTTTGAGATGGGGGAGTGGACCAAGTTTTTTGGCCTGGGCGTCAAGCGCAACTGGTTTTACCTGCCGCCGATTACGCTGGCGCTGGCGATGCTGTTTTTTACGGTGGGATGGGAGAACGGCCGTTACCAAACCTGGCTTTTTCGCGGCACAGCAGTGGCCGTCAGCCTGCTTGCCTTCCCGGCGCTGGAAGATTTAGCCGGGCCCAGCCAGCGTGAGTACCTGTTCCGTGTGGTGGGTATTATCCTGGTAGTGGTTGTGGCCGGACTGCTGAAGCTGTTTGGTGGGGCAAAACGGCCGTGGCTGCCCATCGTTAGCCGCGCCTTGATGATTGTGGCCGGGCTGGTTGGGCTGATCTGGCCGACATTGATTTATTTGGAAGTACGGCCGTACGCCAGTGGTCTCATGCGGCTGGAGCTGAGCTACGGGCCGGGTTTCTGGCTGAATGTGGTGGGGCATACGGCCGTGGTGCTGCTGGCGGGCTGGCATCTGGCAAAAAAATAGCGCCCTCAACAAGTAGTGTAGTTGAGAGCGCTGATGAAGTTGTAATTAAGTAATTGAGTAATTAGGCAATTTGGTAATTCAATTGCTCAATTACCCAATTACCATTTATGCCCGCATGTGGGTGTCGATGTAGGTAACAGCCTCACCAACGGTGGTGATTTTCTGGGCTTCTTCGTCAGAAATTTCGCCGTTGAAACGCTCTTCAAAGGCCATGATCAGCTCAACCAGGTCCAACGAATCGGCTTCCAGGTCTTCCCGGAAACGAGCCTCGGGCACAATTTGATCCTCGTCAACGCCTAATAATTCCACAATAATTTCTTTCACTTGCGCTTCTGTGTCGCTCATCCTACTCTCCTTCAAGAAAACATTTGTTTTTTTTGTTTAGTGTACGGCGGGCAATTGTAAGACCAACCTCCAGATTGTCAAGGACACTTTGGAGACGCGGCAGGCCCGCACCAAAGAGGAAAACACTCGTCTACGTGGTTAGTTACGCTAATTGAGGTTCACCCGGAATTGTTTAGCTCGATTGGCTGATCTTGCAGCCAGACGGCCGTTCCCAACAGCAAATAAAAGGCAAAAGCCAGGTCCACCAGGAAAAAGCTGTGATCCACCAGGCCGTGCAGCAACATGTCTGCCAGCGCCGCACCCAGGCCGACCACAACCGGCAGCCACTGCGCCGAGACGTGTGGTCGCAGCCGCCACAACGTCCGTGCCAGGGTGACGATGAGCCACAGGCCTGCCAGCAGCCCCGGCAGGCCGAGGCGCGTGGCAAAGTCTAGGAAAAGGTTGTGCGGATGGCTCAAATTCGGATCGCGCCAAGCGGACTCCAAAATGTAGCGTCCGCGATATTCGTACAAAAAGTTGTCCAGCCCCACGCCAAACCAGGGATGGTCACGCACCATATTCAGGCTGGCCTGCCACAGGCTCAGGCGGAAGACGCCAGTCTCACCGGTAAGGCTGAGCCGCCCGGCCAGCGCTGGGATTTGCTCAATGGCCACCAGCCCGGCCACACCAATCGCACCAAAGACAAGCAGCCAGGGCCAGGTTTTACGGCCGTTTACCCCCTGCCATTGCCAAAAAATAATCACAAACGCGGCGGGCAGTCCCAAAAAAAGGCCGCCCTTGCTGAAGGTGAGCAGGAAGGCGAAGAGAGTGGGGAGGAGAACGGCCGTATACACCCACCATCTTTTACCGTGAACCTGCCTGCTGCCCAGCAGCGCCATCGCTGCCAGCAGCGGCACGATGCGCCCCAGGTACAGCGCCACGTTGTTGGGCGAGCCGTAAATGGAGCGCAGGCGCAGCAGCCCACCCTCGGCGGTGATCAGTTCATCGCGGACAAAGCCGATTTGCCACAGGCCGACCAGGGCCACGACCAATCCACCCAGCACAAAGCCGTCGAGGATGTGCCACATTTCGCTGGGTTTTGGCCTCATTCCGCGCAGCACCCAGTAAAACAGCGCCGGTTCCACGATGACCACGCGCCACTCGTTGCTGGCCACGTCGAGCCGGTTGGTGAAGAAGAGGGAGGCGGTGGCCAGGGCAGTGAGGATCAGTATTCCGTAATCGGTGGGCAGTAATTGGTAATTGGTAATTGGTAATTGGTTTTTGAGGCGTGATAAGTGATGCGTGAGGCGGTTGGCGGCGTAGGCGGCGAAGGTGACGAGGGTGAAGACCTCGATGGGCGAGAAGCGGTAATTGAGAATGGGTTTGGCAACCGGGGTGACGTAAAACGGAAAACAGAAGGCGACGAGGACGAGGCCCCAGACCGGCCGCCAGTAGAGCAGCACAAACAAAACCAGCAGGGCGGCGGCGTAGAGCAAAAAGGTGGGGGCGACGTAATAAATGGAGGCAACGACGGCGGTGAGGGCCAGCTGGCTGCCGTCGCCCAGGCGGCGGTAGACACCGCCCATCTGCTCGGCCCAGGTGAACCAGCCTGCCAGGAAGACGAGTGCGGCGGTAACGGCCGTTACGCCCAACTGCCAGCTCGTGTTCAAAGCCGCAAACCGCTCCCGCTGGCGGCGGAACCAATCGGGCCAGGCGGCCTGACTGCTCGTTCGTATAGCCAGTATGAGGGAGAGAACGGCCGTGCCAACCAGCAGCCACATTCCCCAGCGGGTCCAAACGTCCGGCGGGTGGTAGCCCACGCTGAAACCGTTAAGCGCCCACTGGTCCCAGCCGCGCGAGGCGACGATTTCGGCCGTGTGTACGCCGGGGGCCAGGTTACGGGCCACCGGTTCGGTGGCGAGATAGTCGTCACTTTTGACGGCCGAGGTGAGGATGAGCATGCTGCCGTGTTCGTCGCGGGGCAGGGCGTTGGCCGGTTGGCCGTCGATGGTGATGTAGAAGCGGGCGCGGAAGTCGGCGCGGCGCACCCGCAGCCCGAGGTCAGTGCCATAAAAGGTGAAGGTGACCTTATCGCCGAGCAGCACGTCGTCTGGCTGCTGGCCGATATCGGCGCCAAATTCGGGAGAGAATTCCCAATTGCCGTCGTACACCTGCGCCGGGTCGTCTGGTTGGGCCAGGTGGAAGCCGGGTTGGGCCACGGCCGGGTTTTGGCTGGCGAGGGTAGTGCGGAGGGATTCGGCCGTTTCCGTCCCGGCCACGCTAAACCCCCAGCGCGGATCGTCCCGTGGCGCATCGCCCGATGACGCATCGGGCTCCCAGTTCTCCAGGAAGGCAACGCCGAGCCAGGGCCACTCCAGCCGGGCACGCTCCAGGGCAGCGACGGTATACGCCGCCTGCTGCGCGGCGGTGACTTCGCCCCAGATGGATGGCTCGCCGGACCAATCGGCGGGCAGGCTGTTCCAGCCCCAGTTGCCCGCCCAGATGGCCTTGTGGCCGTCGCCGTTGCGCACCATCACCTCGCGCAGCAAAATGAGACGGCTGAAGTTGAGCGTTTCGTTGGCCACGGTGCGGTCGCCGGGCGGGTGGTTGAAGCCGTACGGCTTGGCGGCGGCGATGTCGAAGGCAGCGGCGGCGTTGGTTTCGTAGAGCTGCTGCAGAAAGAGGTAGTCGGCCAGGTTGTCGGGGCCAGTTTCCACGGTGGGGGCCAGCGGCGCGGCCACAATCACCGCGTCCCCATCGGCAGCGCGGATGGCGCTGGCGGCAGCGCTGAGGAGTGCGCCGTAGTCGTCGGGGTTGGGCGGCTGGTTGCCCCAGTGGCTGGCCAGGTTGGGCTCGTCCCAGATGATGTAGAACTGGATGGTGTCGCCAAATCGTTGGGCAAATTCGGCGGTCCATTGGGCGAAGACGGCCGTTTCCACCGGCGCAAAATCATCGTCAGGACTGCCATCGAGTAGGGGGACGAGGGTGAGGTTGTGATGGGTTACGGCCGTTACTAACCGGTCTGCCTCGGCCCAATCAAACTCCTCGCTGAAGTAAAACGGCTGCTTGACAAACCACACGCCCAAGTCCGCAATTTGCTGCAGATTGGCGGTCAGGGCGACATCGTCGTACTGATTGAGGGCGACGTTGAGGCCAGGCTGCACCCCGCCGAAGTTCACTGGCTCCGGCAGCCCGTCGGGGATGCCGCGGGTGAGGAAATTGTGCCTAAACTGGAGTGCACCGCTGGCCAGCAGGGCCACCAGCGCCACAATCAGCCAGAACAGGGCCAACAGGCGGGCACGTTGCGAACTTTTTGCACCATTCATCCACCTGATTTTGCCACGCGCCGGATTTGGTGCAACTATGATCTGCTTACGGCTTCGCTACGTGGTTAATATTTCCCCGGAAACTCGGAGTTTCCGGGGAAATGGGTGATCACCTACTAATCCCAATCCAGGTATTCCAGCCCAGATGGTAGCTTTCGAGTGATCAAGTAGTCTTGCACAAATTGGCGGTACTCCTGGCCGCTGCCAAACATGTCTTGGATGAAACTGCGATCAACGATGGTGCCATCCCTTTCGCCGATCCATTCAAGATAGTTGGAGTAGGGCCACTCTTCCAAACGGCGAACAAGGCCGTCCTTAACAGGATTGGCGTGAATGTAGCGGCATAGGTGGCGCAGGTAATTCTCACTGCCGACGTGACGAGCCTCGAAGCGACCTTCAAACAGGGTGCCTGTCCACTGGTAACGCCGCTGTACAGCACGCGAGTAGCCACCGAACAAGCGTTTGGGTAGTTCGCCAGCTGAGATGAGGCCATCTTGTCGTAAAAGAAAATGATAGTGATTCGGCATCAGACAGTAGACAATCATGACCAGCGAAAATTCGGTGAGATATTGCTTCATTTTGCGCAGGATGTAGAGGTAGTTTTCCTGTTCAAGGAAGAGATTGTGCCGTCCTGCGCCCCGGTTGTAGATGTGATAATAGTGGCCCTGAACAAACTGGACTTTGCGTCGTGGCATGAGATGTATCCTTATGAAGTATCTCGGAAACCCCGAGTTTCCGGGATAATGGCTGACTGGTTCACAAATTTTGCCACGAGCCTGGTTTTGCGCAACTTGTTGGTGGTCGTATTTCCCCGGAAACTCCGAGTTTCCGGGGAAATGGGATCCACGTCGTGGTGTTGCCCTTTTTCGACGGCGTCGATGAGGCCGGCCATGAGGTGGCCCGCGCCAGCGGCATTTTTGAACTGGTTGCCGCTGGTGCCCACCGCCAGGTAAAAGCCGGGCAGGTCAGACTGGTCGTAAATGGGTGGCACAGATAAAAATCTGATTGGTCTGAGTCTGGCGGGGTGGCCAGATACGGCCGTATTCTACCATAGTTCAGTCGAGAGGAGAGTGGGTTGAGTTTGGTGTGAAATGTGATGAAGGCAATCACGTTTCATGTTTTGCCTTGAAACGGCCGTAAATTTTGTTTTTTCTCACGAATCAGGGCAAAATCCGTTTAACATTACCCCGACAACTCACGTTTGATTTCTGAGGACTACAGGAGAAAAGCAGCATGGAACTTTCAGTTTCGCAGGCAGACGGCCGTATTCCCGTCACCGTATTTCATCTCCATGGCGATCTGGTTGAGGAGGAACCACTGCGCAGTGAAGCCGCCCAGGCTGTGGCCAACGGCAGCCAGGCCATCCTGCTCGATTTAAAAGAGGTGCCCTATATCAGCAGCGCGGGCTTACGGGCCATCCAGCATGTCTTTGAACTGCTGCAGGAATCAAGCGGCGTGGAAAGAGAGGCCATGATGCGGGGCATCGCCGCCGGAACCTTCAGTGCGCCCAACTTGAAGCTGTTGAGCCCCTCCAAAAACGCGGCCAAAGCGCTGAGTGTGTCCGGCTACGACATGTTTTTGAAAGTCTATACCAACCCCGATGAAGCTATCCGTTCCTTTTAATCCGATCTATGGAACAACTGGAGCACTATTCCACAACGCTTAAGCTGGGTGAAGCCATGCGGTTGTTTCGCCAAACCGTGGAGCAGCATTTGTTAAACAGCGGCGGTGATCCAAACGCGGTAGGCGAGGTGATTGTTGCCATAAACGAGGGGTTGGTAAACGTGATCCGGCATGGGTACCAGGGGCAGCCGGGCCAGGTGGAGCTGTTGCTCTGGCGCCAGGGGCATACGCTGCGTACCGAGGTGTGTGACGACGCGCCGCTGTTTGACCCCACCAGCGTGCCCACGCCAGACATCACGATGCCGCTGGATTTACGGCCGTTTGGCGGCATGGGCGTGCACATGATGCGCGAATTTGTGGATGAGCTGCACTACCGGGTAACCGAAGACGGCCGTAACCAGCTCATCCTCATCAAACATCACACCTTTCCCGATACAAAATCTGCGCAATCTGCGTAATCTGTGGATTATCTTGAGGAGGCACAATGAACCTTTCCGTTGAACAACTTTCGGCACACAAACCGGTGACGATTCTAAAAATTCAGGGGGAACTGGATGGCAGCTCGTACCAGACCTTGATCCAGGAGGCGCAAAAGCTTTATGACGCCGGTACCCGCCATTTGCTGCTGGACTTGAGCGACATGAACTTTATTTCCAGCGCCGGGCTGGTGGGGCTGCACAGCGTGGTGACGGTAATGCGCGGCAAAGAGCCGCCCAACATGGAGGGCGGCTGGAGCGTCATCCACGAGGCGTCGCACGACATGAGCACCCGCACAGGCCCGGAATCTGCCTGCAAGCTGTTTAACCCGCAGCCGCGCGTACAAAAAACGCTGAGCATGACGGGGTTTGACCAGCTGCTAGAGATTTACACGGACCGGGAAACGGCCGTCGCCAGCTTCTAACGATACACCATTGGCCCCGGCCGATCTTTATGGCTTTTTCCGACGTTATTCCCTATTTGAACCAGGCCGATGCCGTCTCTTTTGCCGCCGGTCAGCAGATTTTTGCCGCGGGCGACATCGGCACGGCGATGTACTTCATCCTTTCCGGCGAAGTGCGCATCACGGTGGATGGGCGGGAGCTGGATTATTTACATCCGGGGCAGGTGTTTGGCGAGATGGCCCTGGCGGACAACCTGGTGCGCAGCGCGACGGCAACGGCCGTTACCCCCGGCAAACTCGTGCCCATCCACAAACAGCAGTTTGCCGACCTTAGCCAGCATCTGCCTACCTTTGCCACCGAAGTGATGTCGATCATGTCGGTGCGCCTGCGCCGCTACATGGAAGATGAAGTGAACCGGCTGCGGTTGGAAGAGGAGCTGGCGATTGGCCAGAAAATCCAGCTCAGCCTGCTGCCCGAAAGCTGCCCCAGCATCCCCGGCTGGCAATTTGCCGCCAGCTACCAGGCAGCGCGCCAGGTCGGCGGCGACTTCTACGACTTCATCGCCGATCCGCACAACCCCGACCTGCTGCACCTGGTGATTGCCGACGTGACGGGCAAAGGTGTGCCCGCCGCCATGTTCATGGCTGTCTGCCGCACCATCATCCGCACCGAGGCGCAAAACGGCCGTTCCCCCGCCGATCTGCTCAGGCGCACCAACCAGCAGCTCAGCCACGAAAAGCGCTCCCTGCCGTTCCTGACGGCCTTTTTTGGCACCCTGAATCTGCAAACTGGCCAGCTCACCTACGCCATTGGCGGGCACGATCGGCCGTATTGGGTGCAGGCCAGCAGCGGCGGCGTGCAGCAGCTGGCTGGGCACGGTATGCTGCTCGGCGCCTTCCCCGCCATTCACCTGGATGACCACCAAATCACCCTGGCCCCCGGCGACAGCCTCATCCTGTACACCGACGGCGTCACCGAGGCGCGCCACCAAGATGATTTGTTTGATGAGGAGCGGCTGGAAGCGGTGATTGCCGGGCACAGCACGGCCAGTGCTGGTGAGATGGCCACGGCCGTGGTGCAGGCGGTCAACCAGTTCATCGGCAGCCAGCCCCAGTCCGACGACATAACCCTGGTGATCGTCCAACGAGACGGCCACGACCTTTTTGCTGCGTAGCCCCAGATTTCACGCTCAACTCTCGCAAAAAATTGGACAGTGATAAACACTGATTGACACAGATAATGACCATTAAAAACCAGTGTTCATCTGTGAAAATCAGTGTCCAATTCAAAAGGGGATAGGGTGCTATTTTCAGATTTAGTTGTCGGGGAGGAAACGGCCGTTTGGCGTGGCCGTTGGTTCTGCTTCCGGGGCGGGCAGGTCGGGCAGGCTCAGGCCGAGGCCGTAGGGCGCCCAGGTGGGGTGGCTGGCCGGGGTGTCGTCGGCGGTGACCTGGGTGGCTAGAGCAGTTTCCAGATTCATGATGAACAAATCGTCATCAAAAATGAAGGCGATGTCCTGGCCGCTAGGTCCCCAGGCCATGAACTGCCGGTCGCGGGAGAATGCGCTGTTTTCGCCCACCGGTGGGTAGATTTGCCGGGCGTTGCTGCCGTCCTGGTCCATCAACCAAAGGGTGTAATTGCTGCGCAGGCTGTCCACCGGATCGGCCGTACGCAGGAAGGCGATGTGGCTCTGCTCGGGGTTGGTGACCCAGTGCAGGTGGCCCCACATGCCGGTCTGGTTGATGAGCTGCACGTTGAGGTTGGAGAAGATGTCAAACACCCAGCTGTTGAACGCCATCGCCCGATCATCCTCGCCGCCGTGGTTGGTGAAGGCCAGGAAACGGCCGTCGGGCGACCAGGTAATCGTCGGTACCCAGACCCAGTCGGCCAGGGTGTTGTAGGCAGTGAACTCCTGCAGCTGGCGCCGCTTGAAGGCATTTTCCTCGGCGAAAGTGTCGATCACGCCCACTTCGTTGGCGTAGGCGTAGGCCAGCATACGGCCGTCGGGCGACCAGGCGTAGCTGCCACCCCACCAGCCGTTGAGCGCCGGGTAGGTGTCGATGAATTGTTCCGGCTCGAAGGGGGTGCCGTCGTTTTCAAAAACGTCGGCCAGCCACAGATCGTTGTTGGCTTCCCAGCCCGGCGGCTGGTCGCTGGGGTCGGCGGTGGTGTAGGCAATCTGGCGAATGGTGGTGCGGTTGGGGTTCCAGTCGGCCCACAGCACGTTTTCCACGCCCAGCTCACGTGGTTCCGCGCCGCGCTCGGTGCCAATCACCCACAAGCTGTTGCCAAATAGGCCCGTATCGCTGATGACGCGGGTGTAGAGTAAATGGCTGCCGCTGGGTGACAGGCTGAAGACGCGCCCGTCGAGGCCATCGCCAGTGTTGAGCGTTTCGGGCACGGCCGTACTGCCGCGCATGAGAACGGCCGTGCCGCCGCTGATGGTGGCCAGGGTGCCGCTAAAATCGACGTTGCCCCGGTTGGCGCCAATGCCAATCATCACCAGCTCGTCCTGCGGCTCGGCCACGGTCACTTCATTGGTACGGATGCGGCTCACTTCCTGCCCGTCCTGGTAGACAATGCGGATGGTAATTTCCTTGGTGCCGTTTTGCCCCGCCTGCACAATTTGCGGCGGGTCGTCGGCGCTCATGCCGTCGCTGCGGATGAACTTGCGCTCGAAGGGGATGATTTCCTCGATGACGTCCACCGTCTCGCTGACGCGAACCACGCGAACGGCCATTTCGGGCGTGAGGGGCGTAAACAACGGCGGATCGACCTCATCCAGCTCGCCCAGCTCAACGCCCGCTTCGGCCAGCAGTTCGCGTACGGTGGCAGTGTTGGTGGTGAGGTTAAAGGTCTGGCCATCGACTTGGAGGGTGAGGGGAACGGCCGTATCCCCGTTGCTCACCACATCCGGCTGGGCGCACCCGGCCAACAGCCACAAAAAAAGACAGATGATCCAACAGCTGGCTCTTTGCCAGCGGCGTTCATCTGCCTTTGTGGTTACCTGTTTAAAAATCACCATCCGGTGGTCGGTGAACGGTAATCGGTGGTCGGTAATCGGTGGTCGGTAAGAAGATACCGATTACTGATTACGGTTTACCGATTACCGAGTTACGCTTTTTCCCACAGCTCTCGCACTTCCGGGGAGAGCGAATTGGCCACGGCCTGCTGCGTGCCGTTGTCGACCAGCTGCTTGACGGCATGGAAGACGGCCAGGATGGGCGTGCGGGCAAACTGCGGATCGCTGTTGCCGCTGCGCCGCGAGACCTGGTTCTGGAATTCGTGGCTGGTGAGCTGGTCGTTTTTAAAGTGCAGCAGCCAGAAAACCCGCTTGACGTCATCGCCCAACTCTGGCGGGAGGGCTTTAGCCAGCTTCTTTTTGGTACGGCCGTCCAGGTTAAAGCCGAGTGTCTTGAGAACGGCCGTGCTCCAGCGCCGGGCGTGGTCTGGCGTGCGTAAACTGCCTTTGTTTTGTACGGTCTGGTAGTATGAATTTAGATCTGCCATAGTCAAAAATTATCCATCAAAAAGGTCAAATTGGCCAGAGGTGTCGAACACAATGTTCGCAATGGGCTGAAGCCCACCGCTAGTTGTGGAAGCCCCTCGGGGGCTTACATAGCTAGCCGGGCCGTTTACGGCTCGGCGGATCATGCCGGGCATCGGGAGGATTGTTTGACAGGGGACGGCCGTTTTGGCATAATCTTTGCCAATCGAAAAGCAACAAATGTTGCCATTGGCGTTGATGGAGACGAGTAGCTTTTTTAACTGGCCAAGCGAACCTGAGCGGGTGTGAGTCAGGTCCAGGCTAAAGGGGCGAAAATCCCTCCGGAGCTTCTGACTGAAAGAGCGGTGATCGGTAGGCGGTAAACGGTAATCAGTAATCGGTGAACGGTGAAACCGAATACGGATAACGGATTACCGATAACGGATAACCGATTACCGAAACAAGTAGGCTCAGACGGAGTCAGCCCACGTTACCGGGCGTGCTGCCATTCTTATGTGGCTGGTTGAGTGTCTGGCATTGATGTGCCAGGAACTTGGGTGGTACCGCGGAGACAATGCGCCTTCGTCCCAACTGTGGGATGAAGGCGTTTTTTATTGGCCGGAGGCAAACGATGACGGAACTTTTGTACACAACCGATGCCTATGTGCAGACTTTTGAGGCGGTGGTAACGGCCGTTACCGCAGACAACGGCGTCATTTTAGACAAAACCGCTTTTTACCCCGGCGGCGGTGGCCAGCCCAACGATGAAGGCACGTTGACGGTGGGCAACCAAAGCTGGAACGTGACTAAAGTAAAGAAAGTTGGCGGTGATGTTGTCCATTTTGTTGAGGGTGAGCCGCCTGGGGCTGGAACGACCGTCACCGGCCAGCTCGACTGGGAACGGCGTTACCAGCTCATGCGCACCCACACGGCGATGCACGTTCTGTGCGGCGTGGTCTGGCGCGATTACGGCGCCTCGGTGACCGGTGGCAATATGGACCCATTGAAGGGCCGCATGGATTTTGAGTTTGAGACGATGCGGCAGGAGCTGGTGGCGGAGATTGAAACGGCCGTTAACCAGGAAGTCGAAGCCGCCCGCGAAACCCGCGTGCAAATTTTGCCACGTGACGAAGCGTTCCAAATTCCCGATCTGATCCGCACCAAGATCAATCTGCTGCCGGAAGGCATCAGCGAAGTGCGCACCGTGGAGCTGGTGGGGCTGGATTTGCAGGCCGACGGCGGCACACACGTGGCCAATACGAAGGAAGTCGGCCGTATGCGCATTACCGATTACAAAAGCAAGGGCAAAATCAACAAGCGCATTTACGTAGAGTTGGATTGATCTAGCGGAGACTACAACGAGTGGCAGAAATTAACGAATGAAAATTCGTTGATTTCTCAAATTCGTTGTAGCCATAGGTTTGAAATGAGATTTATCGTCAAGGAGCAAGACTACGAACGGCCAATCGGCGCCGGGCTGATGCGCTACGAGCTGGACGGCGTGCCGACTGGCGCCGTTGAGCATTGGCGGCTGACCCAGGCCACCGAGGGGTACGAGGTGCTGCGCGTCGATTTGGATGCGCGGGAGGCGGCTTCGGGGCATTCGTATCTGTACCACCTGGTGCGGCGGACCGGTGGTGCGCCGGAGCGGTTGGCGTATCGTTTTTGGGGCGATGGTTTGCAGATTGAAGGGACTTTGCTCTTTTCCGAAACGAACATTACGGGGACGCGGACGGTAAACGGCCGTACCCACCACGAAGACCTCGACATCGAACCGGGCACCATTTTCTGGTTTCCCTCAGCGATTGGCTTGGGACTGGCGTTGCAGGCCAAAAAGGTGACGGGGAATACGGCCGTAACCCTCAACGGCAAAATCGACGGCGAGGAGACGCTGACCATGCAGCAAGTGTCGGTGGATGTGCATTTTTTGATTACCGACACCAAACCGATGGAGGTTGCGGGTAAAACACTGGAAACTGTGCCCACCATGGTGCGCTGGAATGAGAACCAGCGCATCGTCACCCGCGACCAAAACTATTGGCCCGTCGCCATGCAGCGACTTGATTTTGCCGATGTCAAACAGCTTGAGGCCAAAGAAACGCGATACATCTGGTATTGATTTGAAGAAAATGCAGAAAGATATGGAACCTCATGAGCATGCAGAAAATTTAGTCAAATATTTCGCGCGAATTGCAGAAGAGAATGATTCGGAAGTTTGGCGAAAAGGATTGAGCACGGCTAAAGAATGGCTAAGGTTAATTGATTCAGAAGATTATTTAGAAAAGGAAATTTCTTCTTTTCTAGGTGTTGTTCATGCCAATAGGCATAGAACAAGCGGTTGGTACGATCTCGCGCTTGGAGCATATTCTTGGGCTCGCCTTAAAGGACATCCCGTTCCATCATCAGAAGAGTTCTTTGCCCCTAGTCAACTGGCCAATATTCAAAATATGTCTGAGACACCACCATCTGATCAGGCTCATGAACTATTAAAAATCTTTAACAATATCATCTTGAAGACCCAAGTAGTGAAGTATGGAAGCCGGGAGTAGAAATTACACAAATTTGGCTGAGTCTGATTGAGGCTGAAGAAGTAAACAAGTTAGCGGTTGCAAAGCTAATGGACGAATTGCTTTTGAACTATCGCAAATATGGTTCATTCGAATGGATCGGCACCGCTTTAAGCGTTAGTTACTGGTGTAAAACAATGGGTTATGCAGATTTGATTCCTGATGATTTTCGTCATCTAGTTGATTAAAACAATCATTGATGAGCAAATATTATGAATAATCGAACGATGAATGCATTTTTCCGAATACGAATATCCAGGCGAATTATTGGTCCCGACACGGCCGTTTTCTATCTCACAGGTTAGCAAGTCGTCGTCGGGAATTACCTAATTACTCAACTACTAAATTACAAACCTACGCAACACGGAATATGAAATACGGAGTAAACACCATGTCTTTTAAAGACGTTTCCAACAAAGTGGACTTTGTAGAACTCGAACAAGAAATCCTGAAATTCTGGCAAGAAACCGATGCCTTCAATGAGCTGCGCCGCCTGCGCGCCAAAAGCAACAAGCGGTTCAGCTTCATCGACGGCCCCATCACCGCCAACAACCCGATGGGCGTGCACCACGCCTGGGGCCGCACCTACAAAGATCTGTACCAGCGCTACCACGCCATGCAGGGCAAAAACCTGCGCTGGCAAAACGGCTTCGACTGCCAGGGGCTGTGGGTCGAAGTTGAGGTAGAAAAAGAGCTCGGCTTCAAAACCAAGCGCGACATCGAGGAGTTTGGCCTGGAGAACTTTGTCAAGCTGTGTAAGGCGCGAGTGCTGAATTATGCGGCCGTTCAAACCGAACAATCCATGCGCCTGGGCTACTGGATGGATTGGAACAGCCCCGACGAACTGCGCCGCCTCAGCGCCATGATGAAGGAAGACCCGCAGCAAGAAGTCACCATCCAGGGCGTTGATGGGCCAATCACCGGCACCGTGGAGCAGGTCGTGGGCATGTTGGGCCTGTTGGACGTCGGCGGTTCCTACTTCACCTTCAGCAACGAAAACAACTACATGATCTGGCGCTTCCTCAAGATGTGCCGCGACAATGGGTGGCTGTACAAAGGGCGCGACGTCATGCCCTGGTGCGCCCGCTGCGGCACCGGCATCAGCCAGCACGAAATCGTCACCGACGGCTACTTTGAAGTGACGCACGATTCCGTGTTTGTGAAGTTCCCGCTGCTGGACCGGGAAAACGAAGCGCTGCTGGTCTGGACCACCACGCCCTGGACGCTCACGAGCAACGTAGCAGCGGCCGTTGGCCCCGAACTCACCTACGTCAAAGTGCAGCACGAAGACGGCTGGACTTACTACCTGGCCGAAGAAGCCGTCAAAAACAGCCTCATCGGTAACTTTGAGGTGGTGGACAGGCTGAAAGGCGAGGCGCTGGTGGGCTGGAACTATCGCGGGCCGTTTGATGAGCTGCCTGCGGCCCAGAATGCATTTTTGGAGGCGAATTACACGCATCGCGTCATCCCCTGGAAAGAGGTCGGCGCGGCAGAAGGTACCGGCATCGTGCACATCGCCCCTGGCTGCGGCGCCGAGGACTTCCAGCTGAGCAAGGAACACGACCTTCCCGTCATCGCCCCGCTGGATGAAAACGGCGTCTATGTGGCTGGCTTCGATTGGCTCACTGGCCGCCATTCGCAGGAGGTGGCCGAGGCCATCTTCGACAATCTGCGCGAAAAGGGCTTTTACTACCGCAAACAGCGCTACGCCCACCGCTACCCGCACTGTTGGCGCTGCGGCACCGAGCTGGTCTACCGCCTCGTCGATGAATGGTTCATCAGCATGGGCGAGCTGTACGACAAGCCGCGCGAAGAAGTGACGCCGGAAGAAAAGGCGCGCAGCCTACGCTACCAGATCATGGATCGTGTGGAAAAAATCAACTGGTACCCCAGCTTCGGCTATGACCGGGAGATGGATTGGCTGCGCAACATGCACGACTGGATGATCTCCAAGAAGCGGTACTGGGGCCTGGCGCTGCCCATCTGGGAGTGCGAGGAATGTGGCCACTTCACCGTCGTGGGCGATGAGGAAGAGCTGGAAGAGCGCGCCGTCGAGGGCTGGGAGCAGTTTGAGGGGCACACGCCGCATCGGCCGTATATCGACGCGGTGAAGATCGCCTGCCCGGAATGCGGCGGCAAGGTGAACCGCATCAAGGATGTGGGCAATCCGTGGCTGGATGCGGGTATCGTGGCCTTCAGCACGCTGGGCTACCGGCACCATCCCGAGTATTGGGAAAAGTGGTACCCGGCGGACTGGATCAGCGAATCGTTCCCCGGCCAGTTCCGCAACTGGTTCTACAGCCTGCTGGCGCAAAGCACCGTGTTGGGCGATGAGCCGCCCTTCCTGAACCTGTTTGGCTACGCCACGCTGCTGGCCGAAGACGGCCGTGAGATGCACAAATCGTGGGGCAACTCCATCGAGTTCAACGAGGCGGCCGACAAGATGGGCGCCGATACGATGCGCTGGCTGTACGCCAGCTGCAAGCCGGAGCAAAACCTGCTCTTCGGTTTCAACCGGGGCGACGAGACACGCCGCCGCTTCCTCATCCCGCTGTGGAACGTGTATTCGTTTTTGGTGACGTATGCCAATTTGGATGGCTGGACGCCAGAGACTGGAGATTGGAAATTAGACAGTGATCAATCTCCAATCTCCAATCTCCAATCTCCTAACCGCGCCCACGCCGAGTTAGACAGCTGGATTTTGGCGCGTGTAGATGAAACGGCCGTATCTGTCCGCACCTCCCTGGACAAATACGACGCCGAAAAAGCCACCCAGGCCCTGGAAGCGCTGCTGGACGACCTGAGCAACTGGTACGTGCGCCGCAGCCGCCGCCGCTTCTGGAAAAGCGAAGCCGACGCCGACAAAAACGCCGCCTACCGCACGTTGTACCGGGTGATGGTCAAGTTCATCCGCCTGCTGGCCCCGTTTATCCCCTTCACCACGGAGGTGATGTACCAAAACCTGGTGCGCCGCGTGGATGAAAATGCGCCGCTGAGCGTGCACCACACGCTCTACCCGGAGGCTGACGCCGCCTTGCTGGACCACCGCCTGCTGGACAAAATGGGCCTGGCCATCACCACGGCCAGCCTCGGCCGGGCCGCCCGCAGCGCGGCCGACATCAAGCTGCGCCAGCCGCTGGCCAAGGCGCGGGTCAACGTCGCCAGCCAGCAGGCGCAGGACGATCTGCAAGAGCTGGCCGACGTGCTGGCCGAGGAGATCAACGTCAAGGAGATCGAGGTGGTCTCGGAGGTGGGCGAGCTGGTGAATTACAAGCTGATGCCCAACAACCGGGTGCTCGGGCCGAAGTTTGGCCAGAATTTCCCCAAGGTGCGGCAGGCGCTTTTGGCCCTCGATCCGGCCGAAGCGGCGCGCACGCTGCAAGCTGGTGAGCCGCTCACCCTGCAAGTTGCCGGTGAAACGGTGACGCTCAGCGATGAGGATGTGTTGGTGCAGACGGAATCGAGGGGGGGAACGGCCGTTGCCTCCGACAAAGGTGTGACGGTCGCGGTCGATACCGAACTGACGCCCGCCCTTGTGCAGGAAGGCTATGCCCGCGACGTGGTGCGCCAGGTCAACAACATGCGCAAAGACGCCGGCCTGGAAATCTCCGACCGGATCGCGCTGAGCTACCAGGGCGCCAACGGCGACGTCGCCGCCGCCCTGACCAACTTTGCCGACTTCGTGCAGCAAGAAACGCTTACCGTCACCCTGCAATCCGGCCCGCTGTCCAACGCCCTGTACAGCCAAACCGTCACCATCGGCGACCAGGACGTGACGTTGCAGCTGCGTAAAGCATAACCCCCAAAATGCCCCGTAGGGGCGAGGCAACCGGGTGATACCGTTGAAAAATAAGACACCTTTCCTCCGGTTGCCTCGCCCTTTTGCGTAATCACAGGTTGCCGCATTTGGGCGAGATGGCGCGGGGGTGAGAAGTTGAGTGTGTCAAAGTAATTTCCGCGCCATCCCGCCCCTACATGAAATTTCCCCATGAAATAAAGATGAACGGTGGCGTAAAATAGCCAATTGGGCTGCCTGTTTGGTACAATCGCCAGGCATTGGGTGTTTACGGCCGTTTTCACTTTGGCTCCTTTCCTGAAACGTTTGGCCGGTAATATGCTTGCCGGAGGCTAAGTTTATGCGTCACCTCACACTTTTATCGTTATTTTTGCTGCTGTGCCTGGGGCTGGTGGCTGTGCCCGGTGCTTTGCCGGAAACGGCCGTTCCCCCCGCCGCTGCTGCTTTTGGCTTAGAAGATCTGCAGGTGCAGAAAATCACCCTGCAGCCGCTGCCACAAGGGCCGCTGATTGCCGATGCCGCCGCCGACAGCTGCTCCAACGCCACCGAAATCCTGCTAAGTGGTTCCGGCGTGGGCGAAACCACCGTGGTCAACAGCATGTCGGAAGGGGCCGAAGACCCCGTTCTCAGCTGCGCCTTTGGCAGCCCCAGCCGCCCGCAAGGCTACCGCACCGTCTGGTACAAATTTACGCCGGAGGCCAACGGCCGTGTCACCATCGACACCACCAACAACTTCAACCCCAACAGCTACGACACCATCCTGGCCGTCTACACCGGCAGCTGCGGCCTGGCGACGCTCAACATGGTCGCCTGCAACGACGACTATCGCGGCTTTGCCTCTCGCGTCACGCTGGATGTTTACGAAGGTGACACGTACTTCGTGGAGGTGGCCGATTGGAACGCCGCCCAACCAGGCCCGCTCGAACTGGACATCTTTTTTGTGCTTGATCCCATCGAGACCCGGTGGGAGTTGCAGAACAGCTCGGCTCCGGCCCGCACGCGCCATGCCACGGTGAAGGCCAATGGCTTGATTTACCAGGTAGGCGGGCAGACCAACGCCACGGGCACGCCCACCCTCAGCAGCGGCCTGTACCGCTACAACGTGGGCGACGGCACCTGGGCGACGCTGCCCCCCATGCCCGGCGACCCCCTTACCGACGTAACGGCCGCTTCGCTGAACGGCCGTATCTTTGTCCCCGGTGGCTATAACGGCAACAACATGGTGGGCACCCACCACGTCTACAATATCGCCGCGGGCCTTTGGGAAGATGACCGGCAGCCCCCGCCCGTGGCCGTTGGCTGGGCCGAGGCGGTGGTCCCGGCCGACCAGGGCGGCTATTACCTGGTGGGTGGCATTAGCAACACAGCCTTTCTCAGCGATTCGGCCAACGTGCATGACGACGTTTCCTTTTTTAACATCTCAAACTCGCAGTGGAGCACAACCCCGCCGGACATGAATGTGCCAAGGTATGGGCATACGGCCGTGTGGCTCAACAACGGCATCTACGTCGTTGGCGGCATCGACGACAACAACCAGCTCCTGCCCGGCGGTGAATTTTACCAGCCCGCGGGCAGCGGCACCTGGCAAACGCTCCCGCCCATGAATATCGCCCGCTACGGTGCCAGCAGCGCCGTTAGCCCGGGCGGCAAGTGGTACGTCTTTGGCGGGCTCGATTTTAACAACAAGGCCGTGCCTGAGGTGGAAGTGTTTGATCCGCTCAATCCTGGCGCGGGCTGGCGGCTTTTGGGCATCACCTACGATCTGGGCGGCAGCACCAACATTCGCGCCCGCGCTTTCCCCGCCGGGGAGTTTGTTGGCAACTACCTGTACGCCATTGGCGGCCACGACACCAGGGACTTTCTGGTCACGCCCTTGGTGCAGCGCCTGCTGGTGTTGGACCGCGAACTGCACCTGCCGGTCATCATGCGCGGCGGCACCAATCCCTTCAACGACAATTTCACCGTGGCAGTGCCGCTGGCTCCCAACGTGGCCCAGATTCACAAGTTTGATGACTCGTTCGATTTCTTCGACGCGTTTACCTTTGTCCAGTCCAGCCCCGGCATTGTCACCGTGCGGCTGAGCCAGATTCCGTCGGGGAGCGATTACAACGTGACCGTGTACGACGCCAACAAGAGCGTGCGCGGCAGCGGCATCCTGGCCGGGAACCAGAGCGAGGCGGTGACGCTGTTTTTATCCACTGGCCGTTACTACATCATGGTAGAGCGCATCTTTGGCCAGGCCGATGGCTCGAATTATCGGCTAATTGTTGAAAAATAATGCAAGAGATTGGAGACTGGAGATTACTTTCGAATCTCCAATCTCTAATCTCCACTCAAAACATCATGACAGAACCAATCCGCTTGCTGCACTTTGCTGACGCGCACATTGATATTGCCAATTACGGCCGTCACGATCCCCAAACCGGCCTGCCCATGCGCGTGATAGACTTTTTGCGCGCCCTGGACCAGATTGTGGACGCGGCCATCGAGGAAAAAGTGGACCTGGTCATCTTTGCCGGGGATGCTTACAAAGATCGTAATCCCCAGCCGACCTTCCAACGTGCCTGGGGCGAACGCATGATGCGCCTGTCTCAGGCGTGCATTCCCACCGTGCTCCTGGTGGGCAACCACGACGTGTCCCCCGCGGCTGGGCGAGCCCACACCCTGCACGAGTTCAGCACGCTCAGCGTGCCGTACATTCATGTAGCGGATCGATTGGCGCTGCTCACGCCGTCACAGCTGGGCGTGCCCGTGCAAATCATCACCGTGCCCTGGCTGTCGCGCAGTTTGTTGGTGGGCCGGGAAGAAACGGCCGGTAAAACCGTGGAAGAAATTTACCAGCGCATCGAAGAACTTGTCAGCCAGCGGGTGACGGAGCTGATCGAGCAGGCCGATCCCAACATTCCGCTGATCCTCACGGCCCATGCCAGCGTGCAGGGGGCCAAATATGGCAGCGAACGGGCCGTCATGCTGGGGCACGAGCTGGTGCTCAGCGGCGGCCTGGTGAACCACAAAAAGCTCGACTACGTGGCGTTGGGCCACATTCACAAGCCGCAGGTGCTGTCGGCGCCGGACAGCCATCCACCCATCGTCTACCCCGGCTCAATTGAGCGCATCGACTTTGGCGAGAAGGAGGACAAGCGTTTTGTCCTGGCGGAAGTGGGCAAGGGGCAGACGCATTGGGAATTTCGCAAGCTGAAAACACGCCGCTTTATCGATCCGGCGCCGATTACGCCTCGTACCGAATTTTTCATGGAAGATGTGCTGAGCCAGCTGCCCGCCGCCGAGGACGTGATCGACGCCGTCTGCCGCGTGCGGCTCAGCTTCCTGCGCGATGACGAACCACTCCTGGATGAACGCGCCATCCTGGCCCACTTTGCCCAGGCGTTTGACGTCAAAATCCAGAAGCATTACCTGCTCAACAGACGCTCTCGCCTGGGTGATACCGCGGGCGTGGAGGCGATGACGCCGCTGGAACTGCTGGAAACCTACTGGCTCAGCGAGGAGCTGGACAGTGAGGAGATTGAGGTGCTGCTGGCGCTGGCGAAGGAGATTTTGGCGGAGTTATGATTCCAACAAAACTTGAGATTTCCAACTTTTTGTCTTACCGTGACACGGCCGTTCTGCTCTTCGACGGGGTGCATCTGGCCTGTATTTCTGGGGCGAACGGTGCGGGCAAGTCGTCTATTTTGGACGGTATGACCTGGGCGCTGTTTGGCCAGAGCCGCAGCCGCAGCGATGACGACCTGGTGAACCGGCTCTCGGCGCTCAACGATCAAACGGCCGAAGTCCGCCTGGAGTTTGAGCTGGAAGATATCCTCTACCGCGTCACGCGCAGCAAACGGCGCGGCAAGACCACCCAGCTGGAGCTGCAAATTTCCGCCGGGGACGGCCAGTGGAAAACCCTCACCGAAGGCAAGCTGCGCGACACGCAGGAGGCCATCGAGGCGCTGCTGCGCATGAACTACGACACCTTCATCAACGCCAGCTTCCTGCTGCAGGGCAAAGCCGACGAGTTCACCACCAAATCACCCAACCGGCGCAAGGAAATCCTGGCCGATCTGCTGGGCGTGAGCGTGTGGGAGCAATATCGTGAGCGGGCGGTTGCCCGGCGCAAAATCGAAGAAACGCAGCTGGCGCTGCTCGACGCCCAAATCAACGAAATCGAAGAGGAGCTGGGGCAGGAAGAAGCCCGCCAGGCGGCCGTGGCCGAAGCCCAGGCCGCCCTCGAAGGCATTGCCCAACGCCTGGCCGATAAAGAAGCTCTTTTGCAGCAGCTGCGCCGGGTGGAAACGGCCGTTCAGCAGCACAAACAGCTCGTTGATACCCTGGCCGCCAACCTGAACCGGGGCAAAGTCCAGCTGGAAAGTCTACAGCGCAGCCAGGCCCAACGGCAGCAGGAGCGGGATGGCTACACGGCCGTTCTCCAAGACGCCACCAAAATCACCGCCACCTACGAACAGTGGCAGGTGGCTGACGCCACTTTCCAGGGTTGGCAGGAACGGGCTGAGCAGTTTAACCGGTTGGAGCAGAGCAAACGGCCGTACGAAGTAGCCATCGCTCAAGAAAAATCCCGCCTGACACAGCGGTTGGCGGAGCTGGAAGGCCAGGCGCGCCGCGCCGAAGCTGCCGCGGGCGAACAGGAATCGCTCCAGGCCGGGCTGGTCACCGCCCGGACCAAACTGGCTGAATTGGAAGCCAGGCTCGCCGACCTAGCCAAACAGGAAGCCGAGTGGCACCAACTGCGCACCGAGCTGCAAAAGCAGGAAAGCGAACGTGAAGCGCAAAATCGCGAGCTGGCACGGCTGCAAAACCTGGCCCGGCGCATGGCTGGGGTGCGTGAAGAGGAAGCGGCCGTTTCACAAAACCTCCACGCCGCCGAAAAACAAATCGCTGAGCTGGATGCCCGGCTGGCCGAGCTGAGCCAGCAGGAGCAGGCCTACGCCGCCGCCCAGGCGGAAAAAGTAGGGCTGGAAAGCAGCCAGCCCGCCCTCAAAGAGCAGATGAACCGTCTGAAGACGCGCATCGAGCAGCTGGAGGCCGAAACCGGCGGCAGCTGCCCCCTGTGCGGCCAGGAGCTTACCCCGGCGCACCGGACCCAGGTGATTGGCGAGCTGCAGGCGGAAGGCACCGGCATGGGTGAACGGTTCCGCAACAACAAGCAAACCATCGACACCCTCACCACCCAGCTGGCCGACCTGAGCCGCGTAGTGGCCCAACGGCCGCAGCTGGAAAAGCAGCGGCAAACACAGCAGCAGCGGCAGGCTCAGGCCCAGGCGCGGCTGGCCGAAATCACCCAATCCCTGGACGAGTGGGAGGCGGGTGACATGGCGCAGCTGGCCGCGCTGGAAGCGGCCCTGGCCGAAGACAATCTGGCCGAACTGCGGGCGCAGGTGGTGGTGTTGGGTACGGCCGTTCAGCCCAAAACCAACCTGGAAGCCGAGCGCCGCCAGCAAGAGCAGCTGGTAGCCAACGATGAAGCCCGACTGGCCGAACTCAACCGCTTCATGGGCGAGTGGGCCGAAGCGGGGCAGGCGCAGCTGGCCGCCGTGCAGCAGCAGCTCAACAGCGGCGATTTTGCCGCCGAGGCCCAGGCCGCTCTGGCCGGACTCAACGCCGAGCTGGCCCAGTTGGGCTACGATGCCGAGGCTCATGCTGCGGCCCGGCAGGCCCGCACCGAATTGGGAGAAGCGCCAGAAAAGTACCAGCAGCTGAAGCAGGCAGAAGCGGCCGTCAAACCGCTGGAGGACGCCCTGGCCGAAGGGACCCAGCGCATTGCCGAGCAGACGCAATCTTTGGCGGAACTGGCGCAGCAGCACGAAACGGCCGCTGCCGAGCTGGCCCAAATGACCGCCGACGGCGGTGATTTACGCGGTGTAGAAAATGAAGTGTTTGATCTGCGCGAGGCGCAAATTGCGGCCAACCAGCGGCTGGCGGTGGCCCAGAACCGGCTGGAGGTGCTGGCCGATCAGCGGCAGCGGCAAAAAGCGCTGGACGAAAAACGAACGGCCGTACGCACCCAAATTCAGCGGCTCAAGCTGTTGGAAAAAGCGTGTGGCAAAAGCGGCGTCCAGGCCCTGCTGATTGAGCAGGCGCTGCCGGAAATTGAAGAGCGGGCCAACGAACTGCTGGACCGGCTGACCGGCGGCGAGATGCGCGTGACGTTCCCCACGCAGCGCCGACTGAAAAGCCGCGATGGGCTGGCCGAAACGCTGGACATTCAAATTATGGACAGCGCGGGTGAACGGCCGTATGATAACTACAGCGGTGGCGAACAGTTCCGCGTGAACTTTGCCATTCGCCTGGCGCTATCGCAGCTGCTGGCCAAACGGGCCGGGGCGCGGCTGCAAACCCTGGTGATTGACGAGGGATTTGGCAGCCAGGATCCCAACGGCCGTCAACGCCTCATCGAAGCCATCAACATCATCCAGGGCGATTTCCGGCGCGTTCTGGTGATCACCCACATCGACGAGCTGCGCGATGCGTTTCCCAGTCGCATAGAAGTACTCAAAACACCCACAGGCTCCAAAATCGAAATTGTGTTGTGACGCACGATAAAATTTGACGTCCAAGCTGTAATCGTTTGATGGATCCCGTACGAGGGCGCTACGCGCCCCGTGCGGGGAAAAAACCCTACGACCTTCGGCAGCGCCAGGCGCGTAGCGCCGAGGCGCTGCCCTTGTTCCAGGTAGGGTTGAACTGATAGCTGGCTAGTTTGATTGTCATTTTTGTTCGGTAGATTTAAAGCTCTGTTCAGGATGGGAAATGGTTTCGATGAGGTAAGAAAGATCATGGGGTATTCAGTTTTGGTGGTGGATGATGATCCAATGAAACGGCAGCTGCTGCGTATGATTTTGGAGCGAGCTGGTTTTGGTGTAGCCGAAGCCGCCGACGGCGCCGAAGCGCTGCTGTCTCTTGACAACAAGGTCCCAGATTTGATGACGCTGGATGTGATGATGCCGCACATGGATGGGTTTGCCGTCTGTGAGCACGTGCGCCAGAATCCTAAAACGGCCGATCTGCCCATCATCATTGTCAGCGCCCGGGCCGACGGCGGTAGCATCCGCGAGGGCCTTGCCGCCGGGGCGGATCGCTACTTGCCGCAGCCCGTGATGCCCGATAAACTGATAAAGACGGTGAATGAGCTCCTGCCACCAGCAGCGCCACCAGCAGCGCCGCCCGCAGCCAACTGACCTTTTGGTGGCACGGCCGTACCGGCCAAAATTGACAAACATTCACCGCACTCTTTTATGCCTCAACACCGCTCACGCCTCTCACAAAAACCGCCAATTTTTAAGTTAATCAGTAACCATATGGATGCCTGGCAGGTGGCGATGGTCATTGCCACGCTGCCGCTGCTCATTCATGGCGCGATTCGCTGGGAAACGGCCGTGCTCGCCCTGGCTATCGGTGTGGGTTACTGGCTTGCCTTTGCCCTCAACGACTACTTTGACGCCCCGTTCGACCGGCTGGATAGCCAAAAAGCGCAGCGCAATTTTTTTGTACAGCAGCCAACGCCTGGTTGGCTGGTTGGCGCTTTTTCCCTGGCGCTGCTGGCGGTGGTTGCGGCGGCCTTTGCTCCGTTTGGCCTGGCAGGCTGGCTGCTGTGGCTGGTGAGCGGCCTGGTCGCCTGGGCCTACTCTGCGCCGCCGCTGCGCCTGAAAATGCGCCCCGGCCTTGACCTGCTCACCCACGCCTTGTTTGTACAGACCTTTCCCTACGTGGTGTGCATGGTCCTTATTCGCGCCAGCTGGGGCTTGCTCGATTGGGTGCTGCTGGCCATTCTCTTCCTGGCTTCACTGACGGCCCAGCTGGAGCAGCAGGCGCGTGATTTTGTCGTGGACATGCAGGCGGGTAGCACTTTCACCACCTGGCTGGGGCAGGGACGTGTGGTGCGGGGGTTGAGGTGGATGACGGCCGTTTGCCTGCTCATTGCCCTGGTGTTTGTGCTAACCGGCACCATCCCCTGGTTTTTGCTGCCGTTTGGGCTGATTGGGCTGCCCGCCCTGCTGCACCGCTTCTGGCGCTCATCGGAAGTGCCCCGTTCGGAGCGGCTGGTGCTGCTCTCCACCACCGCTGGATTTTTGTACACCGGGGTGATATTCTGCTACTTTCTCCTCTCCTGAAAACGAGTAAAATCCCTGCAAAACAGGCTGGACGAGAGACGGCCGTACCTAAAAGGACTCATCAAATGCCAAAATATTTTATCACCATTGCGGGCAACATCGGCGTGGGCAAGTCCACCCTGGTGGACCTGCTGGCCAGGCGCACCGGTTGGGAACCGGTCTACGAGGCCGTGGCCGAAAACCCGTACCTGGCCGACTTTTACCAGGACATGACCCGCTGGAGCTTTCATTCGCAGGTGTTTTTCTTGTCGCGGCGGTTACAACAGCACCATTACCTGCTGCAGCGGCAAAACGCCATTATCCAGGACCGCAGCGTCTACGAAGACGCCGAGATTTTTGCCCGCAACCTGTTTGTGCAGGGCAACATGAGCGAGCGGGACTGGGCCTGCTACTTCGATTTGTACCAGACGCTGGCCACGGTTTTGACGCCGCCACACCTGGTCATCTACCTCAAAGCCTCTGTGCCGACGCTGCGCCAGCGCATCATCCAGCGCGGCCGCGACTACGAACAGCAAATTGCCGACGCCTACCTGGGGCAGTTGAACGAGTTATACGATGAGTGGGCGGCCAACTTTTCGCGCAGCGCCGTGCTGACAATTGACACCAACAATCTGAATTACGTCCGTTATGAAGAGCATCTGGACCAGATCTGGCAAAAAATAGATGAGCGGCTGCAAGGTCGGGATTACCTGGCGCTGTAGGACGAATTCGCAATTCGCGTAATCATTTGCTATTTTGGCCCGAACAGGTAAACTTGTGGATGGTGTAACGGTCGTTACGCCACATAAACAGTAATAGCTGAAATTAACCCAAAAGGGGGTGAGAACACTGCCAAAAGTTGAATTACGTTCCAACGAATCGCAAGAGCAACTGCTGCGCCGTTTTAACAAAGCGGTCATCAAGAGCAAAGTTCTGGCAGACGTGCGTCGTAAACGCTGGTTCGTTTCCAAAAGCGAATTAGAACGCATCGAGAAGAAGAAGGCGATTCGTCGTCAGCGCAAAGCACAGCGCACGCCGTAGTCTTTGTGGTCTGACAGACACCCCTAAAAAACGGAAGCCCCTTGATTTGTTCAGGGGGCTTTTTGTTTGCCAGGATAGTGCGGGAAAAAGCGAAAACCCCCGAGGCCGGGGGTTTTCTAGTTGGGGGAGGAATCAGGGAATTGGGATGCGTTTTCTTTTCAAAAGTTATTTGTAAACGCATCCTTAGTAAGCGCCATCACCTTTCATTACGGCGGGGATGGTTTTGAGCAAAATTTTGATGTCCATAAAGATGGACCAATTGTCGATGTACTGCATATCCAGGTTCACCCGTTCGTCGTAGGAGGTGTTGGAACGGCCGCTTACCTGCCACAGACCAGTCAGGCCGGGCATGACGGTGAGCAGCGTCTGGCCCCACTGACCGTACTTGGTGATTTCATCCGGGGCAATAATCCGGGGACCAATTACGGACATGTCTTGAGCCAGGACGTTGAACAGCTGGGGCAGCTCATCCAGGCTAAACTTGCGCAGGAAGGTGCCAACCCGGGTAACGCGGGGATCGCACTTGAGCTTGTAGTTCTGCTGTAGTTCCATCTTCAGCTTGGGATGCTGGGCCAGGATTTCGTCCCCGTTGATGTACATGGTGCGGAACTTAAAGGCATCGAAGATACGGCCGTCACGACCCAAAACGCGCCGCCGATGAATAACCGGGCCGGGAGAATCCAGCTTTACGGCCAGGGCCAAAATCACAAACAGCGGCCAGATCAGCATGAGCGTCGGGATGACGATGGCAAAATCCAGCAGCGCTTTGAGCCGACGGTTTGCTTGTTGGGCGTTTTGTTGAGTTTGGGGAAGCCGGGCAATGGTGGCAGTTTTACTGTTGCTTCGCGGTAAAGATGTCTTGGTTGCTACAGGTGTCATTCGTTTTTTCCCGGTTAAGTAGATAGTTTTACATCGAGTTGCGTTACAATTTTTAGTGTAGGAGCCCATCCTTACAGCGTGTCTTATCTTTTCGATGCGCCTTAACTGGTTGACCAGCCCGTACGAATCAGTGATTTTTTAGCGAAAGATGCCTTTTTGGGCGCTATCCGGTAAGATAGGCAAAACAGCGTCTGTTCCAACGCTGCCGTCCTGTTCTTGAATTCCTGGCATGTGGTGTGCCAGAAAAATCCGTCCTTGCTTCCGCCGCAGATACAAATTTTAGGAGAGAGGAGAATGAAGCTGCGATTGTTCACTGTTCCCTTGATGTTATTGTTTGCCGGGTTATTTTTGCTCTCGTGCAGTGACCCTGATCCCACACCCACGCCGTTGCCCACCGTAACACCGCTGCCCGATGTGGTTGAAGAACCAACGGCAACCCCTGTGCCCGAGCCCACCGACGAAGACGAAGACCAGGAGGGTGATGGCAGCGGCGAAGTCCCTGCCGACGAGGGAGAGGACGAGGGTGAGCAGCCGTCTGAAGAGACGCCTGGGGAGGAAGAGCCGGGAGATACGGCCGTTCCCGCCCCCGGTTCCACGGTGCAGCACCAGGTACAGGTGGGTGAATGGCTGATGCAGATTGCCCGCTGTTACGGCGCTGATTATGCCGCCGTGCGCCGGGCCAATCCGCAAATTTACTGGCCCAACGTGATCTACCCTGGCATGATGGTGACGCTGCCCAACGTGGGCAGCGTGGGGGAAATTAAAGGCTCACCTTGCGTGGCGTCGTATGTCGTAGAGGCCGGAGATACCTGGGCTGGTCTGGCGGCGCGTTTTGGCACCACTGCTTTTATCCTGCAGAGTGCCAATCCAGGGCCGCTGTGGGTGGGTAATCACCTCATTGTGCCGGCACATAACCCGCAGGTGGTTGAAGCAGCCAGCCAAACGGCCGCTGCCGAACCAGCGCCGCAGACAGTCCAGACAGCCGCCGAACCGAGCCGCATCCAGTTTGCCGCCGGGGAAACGTCGGCCACGGTTCCGGGAAACGTGCCCGCCAACGGCGAAACGACCTACGTTTTCACGGCCAATGAGGGGCAGCAATATTCTGTCTCCCTGGCGCCGACCCAGGATGACGTGATGCTCACGGTGGAAAATCCAGAGCAGACCCTGCCTGCGGAAGGGGTGCTGCCTGCTTCCGGGGATTACGTCATTCGCGTGCGTGGCGGGGAAGTGGACGCTGCCTACTCACTGGAGCTAACGGTTACCAATCCGTAGACAGAACGGCCGTTTTTACCTACCCAAAAATTTATTAGCTCCTGGGGATTTGGTTGGGTTTGGCGTGAAACGTGAAACGTGAGCGGAGAGCCATCACGTTTCACACATCACGGCTTGTTAACCCACTGAGCTCCCAAAGAGCCATATCATTCCCCGCTTTCCAAAAACGCCGCCAGTTCGGCGGCGACCTGCTCGCCTTCCAGCGGGCCGCTCCAACGCATCACTTCTTCACCGGCGGCGTTGAGCAGCACATAGGTGGAGCGATTGCGAATGCCATAGGCATCCATCGCCTGCCGCGCGTCGGGGAAGTCCACGTTGAGCACAAAAAACTCAATCTCGTCGCCAAAATCCTGTTCCAGCCTATGCACGATAGGCGCATTCGCGCGTCAGGTGGGTCACCAGCTGGCGTAGGCGTTCAAAAACTGCGGCCGTCCCGTCTGCCCGATGAGGTCTAAGTCGTTGGGGTTGGTTGTGTTGGTGGTTGGCTCGGTTGGTACGGCCGTTGTTGTCGCCGCAGCCATCGTTGTCGCCGTAGCCATTGCCGTTGCCGGTAGCTGCGTGGGGCTGGGGATGGCTTCCGGCGCCCGGCTGCTGCAGGCGGCCAGGAAAACGGCCGTACTGGCCCAAAATAGCCAAAAAATCCAGATTCGTTTCACACTTTGCTCCTTCAAGATAGTTTGATTCGATTATAGGTTAGTTGCGGCAGAAAACCCCAGGATTTTTTCAGGCAAGGTGCTGCAGGAGGGCGACGGCCGTTTGCCAAGGATCTTGTCGCTGCGCTGTGGCTTTGAGGGCGGCGCGCTGAGCTGAAGGAAGGAGTTGTATAGCTGCTGCCACCGGCTGCCGCAGCACCGCATCAAACCAGCGGGAGGCCTGGACCAGCGGGAAGGTTTCCACCAGGGCGAGCAGTCTGGTAGCGTCTGCCAAGGCTTCGGCATGAACTTGTAAACGCGCCGCGGCGGCCAGCCCGTAAAGCAGCAGCAGCCACTGCCGCGTGTCCAGCGCTTCTTGCAAAACCTCACAAGCTTGCAGCCAGCCTTCTTCGACCAGATTCACGTGGGCGGCGGTGAGGGCTGCGATGCCCCGTGTTTCACCCAGGTCGGGGAAGTTGGGGCGGCTGCCGCGCTGCCGGAAGGTTATGACCAGCTGTTGCAGGGTGGATTGGCGTTCGAGTAACGGCCGTTCCTCCACCGCCAGCAGCCCTAGTTGCAGTGATCCGGCATCAATCCGCGTTGGCGCAACGGCCGCCCAACGGGCCGCCTGTTGGTAATCTCCCAGGTGCAGCCAGGCCAGCCCCAGCGGATTGGCCCAGCGCTGCTCATTGCGCGCCCGGTTTTTGTCGCCGCTTTGGGCAGCCTGAAGCAAATCGTGCTGCGCATCAGCCAGTCGGCCCGCCAGCAGGTTGTTCCAGCCCATAAACCCCAGGCTGTCCGCCACTGTGGTGACTACTTGCTGCTGCTGGCCGGTGGCCAGCGCCCGGCGGAAAAAGTGTTCAGCGCGAGCAAAATTTTTCTGCCACAGGCTGTGGAATCCCAGCATGTGCAGATTGTCTTTCAGCATCACATGATCCTGAGAACCTTCTGTGGTCAGCGCCAGACTCTCTTGCAGCGCAGCTTCGGCTTCAACAAAACGGCCGCCGCGCAGCAGCACAATGCCCAGTGAGTGCAGCGCATGGGCAACCAGTTCTGTATCGCCCAGCGCCTGGCTCTTTTCCAGGGCCTGTTGCACCAGCTTTTCCGCCTCTTTGAGCTTAAGCTGGCGGACCGACTGCATGGCGAGGCGAAACAAAGAAAAGGTCATGCCGCGTTGGTCGCCGAGTTTCTCTTGCAGCGCCAGCATTTGTTGGGTGATTTGTGCCATTCGCGCCCAATCGTGTCGCCGCCCCACCACGTCGCCGAGCCAGACCAGAGAGAGGACTTCTTGCCAGGTTTCACCCAATTCATGAAACAGCCGGATGCTTTCTTCATAGGCAGCTTCGGCACGGTCCAGATCGTTTTTGCGCCACTGTTTTGCCTGTTCGCGGCGTAGGAAGGCCCGTTCAAAGCGGACCTCGGCAGGTGGTAGGCTGGGCTGTTCCAGGACAGCGGCGGCTGCGGCCAGAGCGGCCTGGTGTTGGTCCAACTGGCCAATCTCATAATGATGCAGGGCCAACCAGGTGAGCAGCAAGGCTTGCAGCCGTTGGGCAGCGGCCGTTGCGTTGGGCTGTGTGACTTCCAGGGCGGCGCGCAGAGCCTCCAGTGCGTCGAGGTGATTGCCCCGCCAGAGGCAGAAGTGGTTAAACGGCTCGGCGGCAGCGGTCAGCCAGTCGATTTGTTGAGCGGCGCAGGCGTGGAACCACGCCCGGCGGATATTTTGCCAGTCAGCGATGAGGGCAGCGGCCGTTTCTTGCTGGGCACCGCCGTGAAGGTTTGGCAGCTGGCGGCCCAGCCAGATGCAGTAGTGACGGGCTAACGCCAACTGGTCCCTGGCGGCTGCTTCATTGGAGAGCATTTCCCGGCCAAACTGTTGGAGCAGGGCATGGAGGGAATAGCGCCGGGCACTTTTGTCGAACTGGAGCAGGGATTTTTTGACCAGTTGAGCCAGCAGCGGGCGCGAGGCGGTCAAGGCGCCTTGGGCGGCATCAAACGTAAAGCCATTTTGGAACAGGGCCAGCCGCGGCCAAAGTGCCTGCTCGGCTGGAGTTAGGCGCTGCCAGGTGGTGTTGAAGACGGCGCGCAGGCTGTGTTGGCGGCCTGGCCGGTCGGTGCTGAGCGCTTGCAGAAAGTCCACGTTTTGCTCAACTTCAGCCACCATGTCGCCGAGGGAAAGCGTGTCGGCCCAGGCCCCGGCCAGTTCCAGGGCCAGGGGCATGCCCATCAACCAGCGGCAAAGCTGGCGCAGGGCTGGCGCATCGGCTGGGGTGAGGCTGAAGGCAGGTTGAATGCGGCGGGCGGCCTGCTGGAAGAGTTGGGCGGCGGGGGCGTTGAGGGCCACGGCCGTTTCTGGCGGCAGCGTTAAACCTTCCAGCGGCAAAACCGATTCACCCGCTATATCCAGCGGTTCGCGCGAGGTAATCAGCAGTTTCAGGTCAGCAGTGTTTTCCAGGAGCGTTTGCACAAAAGCTCGCCCGCCCTGCTCCAGTAAATGCTCCAGGTTATCCAGAATTAGCAGCAACTTTTTGGTCTGTAATACGGCCGTAATCTGGTGTAGGAGCGGCTGGTCCTCTTCGGGTTTGAGCGGGATTTTCAGCACCTCGGCCAGCGTGGCGGCGAGTTGGTTGGGGCTGTCCAACGCGGCGAGCGGCAGAAAGAACAGGCCATCGGGAAACTTTTCGGCGTAATTCGTGAGCAGCTGAACGGCCGTCACCAAAGCCAGCCGTGTTTTGCCCATGCCACCAACGCCCGTGAGCGTCAGCAGTCGGCTTGTTGGTGTTTGTAGATGGTTTATTACCGTGCCTTGCTCTGCCAGGCGGCCAAAAAAGGAAAAAGGGGTGAACTGCAAATTGTGCGGGATTTGCGCCGCGCTGGGAACGGCTACAGTTTGGCTGGGGCTGACGGCCGTTTGTGGTTTGCCCAACGGCGCGCTGAACTGGCCTGCCTCAATTTGTGTTGCTAACAACTGTGTGGTCTCTTCTGGTTCTAGTCCCAGTTCCACCGCCAGCAGCTCACGGCACGTTTCGTACTGCTGCAGGGCGGCGCTGCGCTGGCCGGAAAGCGCCTGGGCCTGCATGAGTGACCGGTGGCCCGCTTCTTCTAGCGGTTCGATTGCAAGCCAGCGCGAGGCCGCCCGGATGGCGGCCGCAAAATCCTGCTGTTCCAGGAAAAAGAAGGCAAGCTGTTGTATCGCGGCCAGCACCCGCAGCCGCAGCCGTTCCTGTTCAATGATGGCCCATTCGTTAAACCGGTCCGCATTGCGTACCAGGAAATTTTCCAGGAAGTCGCCCCGGTAGTTTTGCAGGGTGGTTTCCAGGCGGGCAGCGCTGAGGGGAGTGAGCGGCTGGGGAACGGCGGAAAGTTCGGTTTGGAGAACGGCCGTATCCAGCCAATACGCCTCGGCCTGATTAAACGCCAGCGTGGCGCCGTCACTCAATAAGTAGTCACCAAGTTTGGGGCGCAGTTGGGTAAGCACCGTGCGCAGGTTGGAAAGCGCCTGCCGGGTGGAGCCCGTTTCCCACAGCAGGTCGGCCAGCACTTCGCGGGGCTGCGGCTGGCCGGTGTGGGCGAGGTAAACAAACAGGGCCAGTGCCTTGCTGCTGCGGAAAGAGCCAACAGGTTCGCCATTGATATCTAACTGCAAGGAACCGAGTAGCCGAATGGTGAGCATGAGGACACTGCTTGCTGTGTAAGCGCTTTGTAAGCGCAGGTCACGGTAGGATGCGATTGTAGATAAGAACGGGCCGTAAGGCAATACAGAATCGCTATTTGGAGGGCAGCAATGATTTGACGCACATTTACGTTTTGCGGATCTGGCGAGGGCAGGCCACCGGCGCTCTCCGGATCACCTTAAAAGCGGTGGCCAGCGGCGATGTTCATCATTTTGTGGATGGTACGGCCGTAACCGATTTCTTGGAAAAAGAGTTGGCGAAAGTGGCTGGCAAAGATCACGGTACCAACCGATTGGAAAAATTAAATACCGATAAGGAGTAAAAAATCATGGCAAATAGAGGTTCGCTTTTAAAGAGTGGGGATTACCTACAGGCAGGAGATTACCTGGTTTCAGCAAATGGTCTGTTTTGTGCATTCTTGTTTGAGGATGGCAATTTATGCATTTACAACAGTCCCGTACCCAATGCCAGTGCCTTCATGTGGGCTTCTGGGGCGCAGGCAGCTTTGGGGCCCAAATGCGCCTATTTGTTTGAGGATGGCAATCTGTGCATTTACAACAGCCCCACGCCCGATGGCAATACCTTCATGTGGGCTTCCGGTCCGCAGGTGGCGTCAGGCCCAAAATGCGCCTATCTGCACGATGATGGCAACTTATGCCTTTACAACAGCCCGACACCCGATGTCAGTACTTATATTTGGGGATCAGGGTCTACGCTTCAAGCTATTGGCCCCAGTTATGAAATTGATATTGCCGAAGCCAAACGGGCTGATTTGCACTGGGTGCATCAAGATGATGCGTCCAGCCGTGGCACGACTTTTCTGGCAAACCTGTTCACCGCTGCAACAAATGGCGGCGACAAGGTTGAGGATGTTTTTCGGGAATGGGCTGCATTGGTGCAAGAAGCGCAAAGTGCCCATCCGCTTATCGGGAGTGTTCTGTCTGCCGGTTCGGCATCGATGGGATCGGCCGCATTGGCGATGGCCAGGCAGGGTAAATTGCTGCCTTATCTCAAGCAAATGGCTCGCGGTGGGGCCAGCGCCGCCCAGGAAACGGCCGTTTCTGCCAGAGGGAATGCCATGGCCTTGCGTCAGGCGGCGATCGATGCGCGTGAAGCGGCCACCCGTGCGGGCACCCAGGAAGCCGCTGATGTGGCTGATACAGCAGAAGCCACCGCTGCCGAAGCCGAAGCAGAAGCTGGCCTGGCTGAAGCGGCTGCCAGCGAAATTGTTACCCTGTCGGCTACTGGCGTTGGCGCGATAATTGTGGGCGTGGCGGCGTTAACGATGGCTGCCTTGCTGCCGTTCATGGAGGAGGATCAGCAGCAAGTTCATATTATTGTGAATGATTCGCCTTATGAGCTGAACTTTGCGCCAACGCGCCATTTGTACAACCATCACGGCAAAACGATTTCTTTGCCAGCAGGCCACGACCCGATTGCGACAATCCCAGGTCGGCAGGCAGATGGCACCGTGGCGATGACGGTGTTTGGCTTCAAGAAGGATGATGCGGCTTTGTATGGCTGTGAAGGCGCCTACCAGCTAACGGCGAATCCCACAGTGGCCAACGGCGCGGCAGCGCTGCCCAATGGGCTAAAGTGTTTTTACTACCAGCCACTGAATGGGAATAATGGCATCGCGGCCAATGTTTTGTCGGATGCGAACCTGCGCGATTTTTGGGCCATGTATGAGCGCGAGGATTCGCGTCTGGTGGATGCAACTTACAACAATGCTGTTGGCCTGGCCGTTTATGCGGGTCTCAATTCGCACGATGGTGGTTCTGGCAAGACTGTGATTTACATCAAAGGCTAACACGTGGCTTCTGTTGTTATGGATGACGGCCGTTTCCCACGCAGGAACGGCCGTCTTTTCCTGTATTGCTGTAGTCGCTTGCGGGAAATCCAGCCATTTTTAAGCGATTGAGGCGATATAAAAGCGATACGATCTTAACCTCGGCATTTTATTTTGCTTTTCAATAACAAATCATTATCATAGAATGACTCCACCAGCATCATTTTCTCACCGTGCTCACAACGTACTCCATAAGGCCCAAAAACCTATGAGGAAATAAAGCGTATGAAGCAAACACCTTCTTTCGGGGAGATATTGCGCGAGCGCCGTTCGCTGCTGGGTTTAACCCAGGCCGAGCTGGCGCGCCGGGCGGGATGTGCGCCGATTACCGTGCGCAAGATGGAGGGGGATGGGTTACGGCCGTCTGTCCAACTGGCCGAATTGTTGGCCCTGGCTTTGCAGATTCCTGAAGGTGAACAGACTAGCTTCGTCCGCCTGGCCCGCCAGGAAAAGCCGATTACGCCCATTCCCCGGCCAACCCCGTCTGCAGCCGAGATTGGCCTGGAAGACCTCACTGGCCGGGCGGTAAAAGGCTTTCAGCTGGCCGAGCTGATTGGGTCCGGCGGTTTTGGCGTGGTATACCGGGCGGTGCAGCCTTCGGTGCAGCGCGATGTGGCCGTGAAAATCATCCTGCCGCGCTTTGCCAACCATCCCACCTTCATCCGCCGCTTCGAAGCCGAGGCGCACCTTGTGGCCCGGTTGGAGCATCCCCACATCGTGCCCCTGTACGATTACTGGCGTGAGCCCAATGCCGCTTACCTGATTATGCGCTTGCTGCGTGCTGGCAGCCTGGACAAGCTGCTGCAACAGGGTCCGCTGGAGTTGAGTCTGTTCCGGCAGATCGTTTTCCAGGTCGGCCAGGCGCTGGCCGTAGCCCACGCTAACAATGTGGTCCACCGTGACATCAAGCCAGCCAATATTTTGCTGGACGATGCCCAAAATGCGTACCTGGGTGATTTTGGCATTGCCAAAATGCTTGACCTGGCCAGTGATGACGCCTTGACGGATGATGGTGCGCTGATTGGTTCGCCCGCCTATATTTCGCCAGAGCAGATACAGAATGAGCCGATACGGCCGTCCAGCGACATTTACTGCTTCGGCTTGCTGCTGTTTGAAATGCTGACCGGGCGCAAGGCGTTTCCTGGCCCCACGCCGCTGGCTTATTTGCAGCAGCACTTGAATGAGCCAGTGCCCTCGCTGATCAGCATCAATCCCAGTCTGCCACCGGCTTTGGAAGAAATGATCAACCGGACGACGGCCAAAGACCCCCGAGATCGCTTCCCTCATATGAGTGACCTGCTGACGCGCCTGGAAATGGTGCTAGCCCCCTCTGTGTTGGAATTGGGGTTGCCCCTGGCCGACATTGACGCCGCCCTGCTGCCCCTGACCACGCAGGAAATTGCGGCTCTGGAGAACCCTTACCGTGGGTTGCAGGCCTTTTCAGAATCGGATGCCGACAACTATTTTGGCCGCGAAACGCTGGTGCAGGAACTGCTGAGCAAATTGTCGAACGGCAGCGATCTGGAGCGTTTTTTGGCGGTGGTTGGTCCCAGCGGCAGCGGCAAATCGTCGTTGGTGAAGGCGGGGCTGCTGCCGGCACTGCGCCGGGGTGGCCTGCCCGGTTCCGATGAGTGGTTTATTGTGGATATGACCCCGGGCGACCAGCCGTGGCAGGAACTGGAGGCAGCCATGCTGCGGGTGGCGGTTGATCCACCGGACAGTTTGCTGACCCACCTTCAGGAGGGGCCACGCGGCTTGCTGCGGGCCGTCCAGCGCTGCCTGCCCGACGATGGGGAGATGGAATTGGTACTGCTCATCGACCAGTTTGAGGAGTTGTTCACCCTGGTGGCCGATGAAGCGGTGCGGGAAGCGTTTTTGCAAAGTTTGGTAACGGCCGTTCTCGACCCTCAATCCCGTGTGCGAATTGTGATTACCCTGCGGGCTGATTTTACGGATCGGCCGTTGCAGTACGTAGACTTTGGCGAGCTCATGGAGCAGCGGCTGGCGCTGGTGCTGCCGCTTACGCCGGACGAGCTGACCCAGGCGATTACCAGGCCAGTAGAAAAGTTAGGCATGGCCATGTCGCCAGAGTTGGTATCGACGATCATCCAGGATGTGGGCAACCAGCCAGGGATGCTGCCGCTCCTCCAATATGCCCTGACAGAGCTTTTTGAGCAGCGCCAGGGGCGGACCCTCACCCTGGAAAATTATAAACAAACCGGCGGTGTGGCCGGGGCGCTGGCCCGCCGTGCCGACGAAATTTTCACCCACCTGGATGCTGCCGGGCAGGAGGCCACACGCCAGCTGTTTTTGCGGCTCATCACGCTGGGCGAAGGCAGTGAAGACACCCGGCGGCGTGTCCTGTTGGCTGAATTGGAGTCGATGCCGGTAATGTCGCTTCGCGACCGCTTCGCGCACAGTAATCAGTTGTCGGTAAACGGAAAACGGAGGGTTGAGCACCGCTTGCGGAACACCGATTACGGTTCACCGATTACCGATTACGGAAAATACCGCTTGCTCACGTTTGACCGTGACCCGGTAACGCGTGGCCCAACGGTAGAAGTGGCGCATGAGGCGCTGCTGCGGGAGTGGCCGCGATTGCGAAACTGGCTGCGGGATGGCCGTGAGGACGTGCGTCGTCAGCGGCTGTTGGCCCAGGCAGCGGCGCAGTGGCAGCAGAACAGTCAGGACGACAGCTACCTGCTGCGGGGCAGCCGCCTGACCGCTTTTGAAGCGTGGGCCGAAGCCACCACCGTGGCGCTCACGGCCGAGGAACATCACTTTTTGCAAACCAGCATCACGGCGCGCGATGAGCGCCACGCGACCGAAGAAGCCCGCCGCCAGCGTGAGTTAGAGACAGCCAAACAGTTGGCCAAGGAGCAAACCCGGCGAGCCGAAGAACAGGCTCAAGCTGCCCGCTCTTTGCGTAAGCGAGCATTATTCTTGACCGGCGCGTTGATTCTTGCTGCCATTTTGGCGATACTGGCTACCAGTTTTGCTAATTCATCAAGCAACAATGCAGAATTGGCCGCTTCCCGAGAAGCAGAAGCGCTAACTAACTTGAACCTCGCTGCCACGAATGAGTCTAATGCAATAACGAACGCCAGTTTGGCTGCTACACGAGAAGCCGAGGCAGAAATAGAGCGAGCTGCTGCAGAAACAGAAGCAAGTTTTCGGGCGACAGCAGAAGCTGTGGCTGAACAGCAGTTAGTATTGGCTCAGGAAAGCGAACGTAATGCTTTAGAAGCCTATAGTCTCTCTCTCGCGGCAAATGCCAGACAAGTATTTGATGAAGGTGAGCGAGAATTGGGATTGCTATTGGCCCTGGCTGCAAATGGAATTGACAATCCGCCTTTAACTTCCTGGCAAACATTGGTAAATATCGCTTATGCGCCAGGAGCCCGGCAGCAAATCGATTATGGTCAAACGCTTTATGAACTTAGTGTGAGTCACGATGGTCGTTTTGTGGCTGCCGGTGCATTGGATGGAACTGTTGTGGTTTGGGAATTAGAAAGCGGGGAAATAATCAAGGAATTAGTTGGGCACGAAAGGGAGGCACATTCTGTTGTTTTTAGTCCAGATGATCGTTTTGTTTTGTCTGGATCGGTAGATCGCTCGGCTATTCTTTGGGATTTTGCGACTGGGGAAATTGTTCATCGCTTAGAAATAGACACCGGGATTGTTGGGGGTGCTGCCTTTACCCCAGATGGTAAACAGGCCTTGCTTGGCATGAATAATGCGTCTGATTTTAGTGAACTTATACTTTGGGATCTGGCTACGGGTGAAGTAATTAGCCGTTTTGGGGCGGATGAGGAAGGAAACCAGCAAGGTATCCAAAGTTTAGCAGTAAGCCCAGATGGTCAAATTGCATTAGTCGGGGCGGGAAGCAATTCTTTGAATAATCAGCATCCCCTTGTTCTCTGGAATATTGAGACACAAGAAGTTATACGTTACGTAGGTGATAGTGTGGACTGGGTTAACGGCGTTGCCATCAGCCCAGATGGGAAATTTGGCTTGGCAGCTTATTCATCAGCTAGCCATATTGGTTACTATAATTTGGAAACAGGCGAGCTCATTCATCAGCTAGACGGACATACAGGTGATGCCGTTGCCGTAGCCTTTAGCCCAAATGGACGAACTGCGCTTTCCAGTGGGCTTGAAGGTTCAATTGTTTGGTGGGACCTGGCCACGGGCACTGTCCTGGAGAAGTTTTATGGGCATTCGGATTCTATTTTTGGCCTGACATTTATTAATGATGGACAGGCAGCTTCCACTTCCCTGGATGGAACCATTTTAATATGGGACCTGACTAGCAAGTGGCAACTGAATCAATGGGCAGCCGAGCACCAGGGAAACTTGTTAGGCGCTACTAGTCTGGCAATCAGCCCAAATGGTCGCTACGCTCTATCTGGCACGGGCGGCAGCAAATTTAGCTTGTTCATTAATCAGAATGCCCCGTTCCCTGGTGCAAATGGGTTGATACTTTGGGATTACGGATCGGGTGAACTGCTTGACCAGTTCTATGGACACGATCTGGGCATAAACGATATCGCCTTTACACCTGATAGCCGATGGGCCTTAACTGCTTCAACCGATAGCACATTGATTTTGTGGAATTTAAGCAGTGGCAACCAACTCAAGAGGCTAACAGCTCATTCCTCCAGTGTTAATGCAGTGGATATTAGCAGCGATGGTAACTATGCACTTTCGGCTTCAGTAGATAATCAGGTCATCTATTGGGATTTACAAACTGGGAAGGTCTTACAACGTATGGTTGGCCACTTTAATGGAAGTGGTATTAATGACGTTGCGTTTTTGCCCGGAGATCACTTAGCTGTCTCAGCAGCCTGGGATGGCAGCATCATTATTTGGGATTTAGCCACGGGCCAACAGATTAAACGGTTGACTGCTTTGACAGGTAATATAAGCTTCCTGTCTGGCGGTGCGAGTGCACTTAGCGTAAGTAACAATGGATTACAGTTGCTGGTAGCAAACAGATCACATATTTATCTATGGGATTTGGAAGCTGGATTATCTATTAACGAGTTTGTCGGCCATCCTGCTAACGTAACCAGTGTGGAAATGAATCCGAGTCAGCAGGCATTTGCATCAATAGATCCTGAGGGCGGTATCTATATGTGGGATTTATCAACGGGAAAGATAATTCGCCATTTTCCTACTAAAGGTATTTTGGTTGCGATCAGTCCCGATGGGCAAACCGCTTTATCTGCTTCAGTGGATGGATCAATTATAAAGTGGCAGCTGGCAGAACCATCGCCAGCAGAGCTTATTGACTGGCTTCCAAGAAACAGATTGCTCCGAGAATTGACCTGCCTAGAGAGAGAAACTTATCGTATTTTACCTTTGTGTGAAGGCGAAATTGCCCAAACAACAACTGCCGATTTATTGAGGATTGTGCAAGAGACAACCACTTTAATTCAGACTGGATCTGATCCAGACCCATCGCCTCAAGTAGCCGCTCCACTGGATTTGTTACCACCTGAATATCCGGAGTATGAAGCGGTTGTTGGTGAAAATCGTGGCAGTTTGGTGCGCGATCAGTTTGATATCTGGCGCTATGAGGGGCATGCCGGTGAGGTGCTCAACCTGCACATGGTGGCTGATAATCCTATACAAGAAAATATAGGGTCAGTATTTGATTGGTATGATGCTGGTTTGCTTGATCCGCTGCTGTTCATTATTGCTCCTGATGGATCACTGCTTGGCCGGGGGGATGATAGCTTGACCGCAGATGGTTCAATATTGTCTGACGCTCAAATTAATGGGGTGGTATTACCACAAGATGGAGTTTACCAGATACAGGCGCGCAGCTATTTGGATGGATTTGAAGGCGCGTATTCGCTTTTTATTGAGTCAGCCGAAAGCCTCATAATTGATCCACTTGTCCTTGCGGAGTATGAAGGGCATTATCTAGAGGGTCCATGGCAATTTGATGTGTTCGTTACTGTTGAGGAGGGAAAATTACAACTCTATACAGAACAGTTCGGTCAGCTATTTGATTTGGTACCCACTAGTGAAACGGAATTTGTGGATAGAGACGGCAGTATTATCGTTTTCACGCGTGATGAGGCGGGGCGTGTGAATGGATATGATATATGGGTATCCTTAGTTCATTCGGTTGGGGGTCATTGGTACCGGGCAGAAAAGCTTGATGATTAGCAAAATAGAGATGTGCCCGATATTTGCCGCAAATTGGGCAGAGCTATGAAATAGGTGTGTTCAATTCCCAATCCCCTCTGAAGCACCAGATTTGCTAACTCTACTAAAATAGTGGGGCACTTATAGGTTGCTTCGCATATCGGTTTTGCATCGCCAACCCGCCTGGGTGGAGGCTGCCCAGAGCGATATAAAAGTGATATAAACGGCCGTTCCCCCTTGATCCTTTCCCCCGCCTGTCCTAAACTGCGGAGCAAGTCGTTAGCACAAACCGTTAATCGCGGCTCCATCATCACCCAAGCAACTGCAACCTAATACAGGCATCTGACAGACGGTTAATGCACTCGTGCCTCGCCTGGCGGGTGAACCCTGCCTGCAGCGCTGAAGGAGGTAACTATTTATCGGCCAGACAACATTGAATTTTCCTGTATCGCAAACATCAAATGGAGGTATCTCATGAAACGTTCGAAAAAAGTAATACAGCTGCTCACATTGGTGATGCTGTTGCTCAGCGTTGGTACGGTCGCCGCCTATAACGAGGGCCACTTGAGTCGCGGATCGCAGGTTCGAGTCAGGCTGACCAATGCGACGATCCCCTGGGAAGTGCCGTCCCTCATCGGCGGGCCAGACGAATCGCAATACCAATGCTCCTTGATTCCCGAAGGATTGGAAATCGCTCCCGTCGATAACGCCAGCAACCGGACAAAGATCGCCACCGTCAGAAACTTGCCGGGAGGCGGGCGCGTGATTGTCGTGCACGATACCGTTTCCGGCCTGGCTGCGGACCAATACGGCGGCACTTACACCTTCTTGTATAAGACCAAGACCACTTTCCGCTATGACGGCGAAGGCGTTGTCCAGGTCAGAATGGTGGACGATTTCTGGATAACCGGCGGCGATGTGGATTACAACGTCAGTTTCATCTGGCAGTGGATGTACGAAGCGCCGCAAGGCATCGAGGTGGAAACGGTTTACGATGGCAGCACCGCGGTAAACCTGGAAGTCTCACCCGGCCCATTCCCCACTGACGATGGCTTCACCGAAAGCCCCAACATCATCCCCGGCTCCTGGATTCAGATTGAAACCAACGGCTTCATCTTTGGCTGTGATCCCATCTAACTGGGTCAAATAACCTCGCGTTTCTAAGAGTGGGCCAATCTTCAAGATTTGGCCCACTCTCACCCAGTAAATTTTGGACGGTTACATAGTACATGAGGGAAGGTTCTCATGCGAAAATCACTTCATATCACTTTTGGCCTTATTTTCGCCGCTGGACTGGCGCTGCTGAGTGCATCGCTTACCAATGCCAGAGCGTCATCTCCTTTACCCCAGCATGATAGACAGCTTGATAGGGTGTTAACGGCCGTTCTCCACCAACATGGTTTTACCGGCCGGGTTGAATCGACGCTGGAAACGCGACTCGGCCGTCCGCTTGACCCACAGCTCGCCGCGATTGGTCGGCTGCTGTGGTTCGACACCATCACCGGCCTCAACGACGACAACACCTGCGCTGGCTGCCATTCGCCAACGGCTGGATTTGGCGATACCCAATCCATCGCCATCGGCATCGACAACAACGGTATCGTTGGCCCCAATCGCGCCGGGCCGCGCAACATGCGCCGCTCGCCGATGGTGATCAACAGTGCCTTTTACCCGGCCCTGATGTGGAACTCCCGCTTTAATGCGCTATCTGGCGATCCTTTCGACAACAGCGCCGGGCTGCACTTCCCAGACCCGGAAGGATTGTCACTGTCCTATCTGCCCCACCTCCTTACCGCCCAGGCTTTTATCCCGCCGACCGAACGCACCGAAGTCACCGGGTTTCATTTTGTGGGCGACAGCAACGCCATTCGGGCCGAGGTGCTCAATCGCCTGAACGCCGTTCCCCAATATCGGCGGCTTTTTGGCCAGGTCTACCCCGATGTCAGGGCTGGCGGACCGATCACCTTCGACATGTTCGGCGCCGCCATTGCCGAGTTTGAGTTCTCGCTGACCTTCGCCAACGCGCCGATTGACCGCTATGCGCGCGGCGAACGCAATGCCCTGACCACCGAGGAAAAGCAAGGTGCGCTGCTCTTTTTTGGCAAGGCGGGCTGCGTCGGGTGCCATGCCGTTGCCGGGCAGGCCAGCGAGATGTTCAGCGACTTTGACGAGCACGTCATCGGCGTGCCCCAAATCGGTCCATCGAACACAAACAATGCGTTTGATGGTCCTGGCGCCAACGAGGATTTTGGGCTGGAGCAGGTCACAGGCAATCCGGCCGACCGCTACAAATTCCGCACCTCGCCAATCCGTAACGTGGCTGTCCAGCCAACGTTCATGCACAACGGCGCTTTTACCCGCCTGGAAGACGCCATCTGGCACCATCTGAACGCAGCGGCGTCGGCCCAGAGCTACACGCCGCAAAGCCAGCATCTCGCCGCCGACCTATCAGGGCCAGTTGGTCCCATCGAGCCAGTCCTGGCGCTGCTCGACCCGCGCATTAGCTCACCGCCGCAGCTCAGCGACGCCGAGTTCCAACAGCTGGTCACCTTTGTAGAACACGGCTTGCTGGATCCCCGAGCCAGGCCGGAGAACTTACAGCATCTCATCCCGCGATGGGTGCCTAGTGGACGGCCGTTGCTTCTGTTTGAGTTGCCGTAGTGATGTGGGGGAGGGGAACGGCCGTTTCTTTATTTACGAGCCTTTTGGATTTGGCGGGGTCAGACTGGTTTTCGCACCGAATTAACGCGAATTGACGCGAATTTTCGTGTAAATTCGCGTCAGTTCGGTGCTAATCTCCTGAAATCCTAAGGAGCCTTTACCTACTCATCCGTCACGCACCCCTCAGACGCCGACTTCACATTCTTGATGTACTTGTACAGCGTACCCCGCGTCGCCTTGTAGGGCGGCGCCGTCCAGGCAGCGCGGCGACGGCCGATTTCTTCCTCGCTCACGGCCATGCTGATGGTGCGCGTTTTGGCGTCGATTGTGATCGGGTCGCCATTTTGTACCAGGGCGATAGGGCCGCCTTCCTGCGCTTCCGGAGTGATGTGCCCGACAATGAAGCCGTGACTGCCGCCGGAGAAACGGCCGTCGGTCATCAGCGCCACGTCTTTGCCTAACCCCGCGCCCATGATGGCGCTTGTTGGCGTCAGCATCTCTGGCATTCCAGGACCACCCTTCGGCCCTTCAAAGCGGATCACAATCACGTCTCCCTTCTGGATTTCACCCGCTTCGAGACCCGCCAGCATCGCCTCTTCGGAATCGTAAACGCGAGCGGTGCCGGTGAAGACCAGCCCCTCCTTGCCGGTGATTTTGGCGACGGCACCGTCAGGTGCCAGATTGCCACGCAAAATCTGGATGTGGCCGGTTTCTTTGATGGGGTCGTCCAGAGGGTGGATAATTTCCTGCCCCTCTTTCAGCCCTGGCACGTTGGCCAGGTTCTCGGCCACGGTTTTGCCCGTCACCGTCAGGCAGCTGCTGTTGATAAGGCCGTTTTCGTGTAGATACTTCATCACGGCTGGCGTGCCGCCGACTTCGTGCAAATCTTCCATCACGAAACGGCCGCTCGGCTTCAAATCCGCTAAAAACGGCACCCTGTCACTCACCGTCTGGAAATCGTCGATCGTCAGTTCCACGTCCACGGCGCGGGCCATGGCGATGAGGTGCAGCACGGCATTGGTTGAGCCGCCCAGAGCCATCGTCACGACCATCGCGTTTTCAAACGCTTCGCGGGTCATGATGTCACGCGGCTTGATGTCCTTTTCCAGCAGGGTGCGGATGGCGCGACCCGCTTCCACACACTCGTTTGCCTTCTCCTCAGAGACGGCAGGATAAGAAGCGGAGTAGGGCAGGCTCATGCCCAGCGCCTCGATGGCCGAGGCCATCGTGTTGGCGGTGTACATGCCGCCGCAGGCGCCCGCTCCCGGACAGGCGTGGCGCACAATATCCTCACGCTCCTCGTCGGTGATGCTGCCTGCTAAAAATTCGCCGTAGCTCTGGAACGCCGAGACGATGTCCAGCTTGGCGTGTTTGGTGGTGCAGCCCGCTTGAATCGTGCCGCCGTACACCATGATGGCGGGCCGGTTCAGCCGCCCCATGGCCATGAGGCAGCCGGGCATGTTTTTGTCGCAGCCGGGCAGGGCAATCAGGCCGTCGTACCACTGTGCGCCCATGATCGTTTCGATAGAGTCGGCGATGAGGTCGCGGGATTGCAGCGAAAAGCTCATACCGTCGGTGCCCATGCTGATGCCGTCGCTGACGCCAATGGTGTTGAAGCGCATCCCCACCAGGCCAGCCGCGGCAACGCCTTCTTTCACGTTGGCGGCCAGGTCCAGCAGGTGCATGTTGCACGAGTTGCCCTCATACCAGACGCTGGCAATGCCTACCTGCGCTTTGTCCATGTCGGCGGGCTGCAAGCCGGTGGCATACAGCATCGCCTGCGACGCCCCTTGCGCCTTTGGCTGCGTGATTCTTGAACTGTACTTATTTAGTTGCGTCATTTCCTCTCCTTAAAAAGCAGGAACGCAGAGTTTCACAGAGGTGCCGCAGAGTTTCACAGAGAAAAGAGAAGAAAAATCTCTGTGATACTCTGTGGTTCTCCGTGCAACTCTGAGTTCCTAAAATCTTTCAGTTTTGTGAACGAATGAATCGGCGAATACCGCCATCTTTCAGCAGGGCGACGTTAAAGTTGATTAGCAAACCAACTTTGCAACCTGAAAACTTCAGGTAAGAAAGCAATTGAGCTTCATGAACGGGCGTAATTGCCTCCACTACTTTCAATTCCACAATAACGAGCTGGTTGACTAAAATGTCGATTCTATAACCATATTCCAGATGGACATCCTTATAAACAATCGGAACAGGCTTTTGTCTTTCGATGGATAAGCCACGCGCTTCTAGCTCATAAGCCAAGCAGGTTTCGTAAGATGACTCCAGCAAACCAGGTCCCAATTGACGATGAACCTCAATCGCTGCGCCAATAATTTGCGAAGTCAACCGATTCTCCCTCATCTCTCTCCCCTCTGCGTAACTCTGCGTTCCTCCGCGCAACTCTGTGTTCCTTAGATTACGGCCGTTCCCTCAATCTCAATCAAAAATTCGGGGCGGGCTAAACCATAGACGCCAATCCAGGTGGTCGCTGGTGGGTTTTCCGGGAAAAATGCCTTCAACCCTTCGCTGACGGGGGCTGTTTGGTCCATCCAGCTTTGCACAATGTAGATGCGCAGGGCGACAATGTCGTTGAGGGTGGCCCCGGCGGTGGTAACGGCCGTCTCCACATTCCGCAAACTCTGCCATACTTGCGCCTGCAAATCGTTCTCGCCGACGATGTTTTCGTGTTCATCCCAGGCCACCTGCCCGGAGAAATGCACCGTGCGCTGGCCCTGCGCCACCACAACTTGCGAAAAGCCATATTGCAAGCTGTTAAATAACGTTTCAGGATTCAAGCTTTGTTTGGTCAATTGAATATTTCCTCCCAAATTTCTATTAATAGGACGCTGATTCCCATGATGATCCTGATATTACTGATCAAAAAAATCAGGAGAATCAGGGTGATCTGCGTCCCATTTTTTGTAAGCCCGAACTGCTTCCAGGGTGGTGTGGACGTGTTGGCCTTCATCGCTGGGGAAACGGCCGTCCTCCTCCTGCATCTCCGCCAGCCGTGCCAAACCGGCCACCGCCACACCGGAATCCGAAGGAAAACCTACGCTGCGCAAAGTGACCAGCATCCAGGCCAGCTCCCCAGCCGTTTGCGGCAGTTCGGCATAGAGATGCGAAGCCAGGTGATCGACCAGTTCGTGTTGGCCCAGCTTCCAGGCCAGGCCGCAGGCCAGCCACTGCGCCTGGGCAAAGGAGGGCAGCCTGTGGCTGGTTTCGTCCAGATGGGTGCCCAAGAAGTTGACCGCCTCTTGTGCCGCCGAAGTGAAGTGCCAAAAGGCCAGCCAGAAACCGGCGTTGGCCGTCAGATACAGCTCAGCGGCCAGGTTGCCAGGGGCGGCCCAGGGTGGGGCGCTGTCGGCGACGGAGGGATGTTCGGCGAAACGGCCGTCTGCCTCCTGCCGCCACAGCAAAAAGCGCAGCGCATCCACCAGCGCGATCTCGGTAGTGTCCAGGCCCAGCTGCTCTGCCTGCGCCAGGCGGAAGCAGGTGGCATCTACCGAGCTGTAGCCCGGCGCCCAAAAAGGCGCAAAGCCGCCGTCTTCACGCTGGCCCCGAAAAAGCTGCTTCACAATGTCGGGTGACGGCCGTTTGCCATCCAGCAGGTAACGCAGCCGCGCCAGTTCCACCTCGTTGCCATTTTGCTGTATAAACTGAACTGCTTTCTCCCGATTCATATTTCTTCCCGCTTTCTCCACAGATGACACAGATTCCGCAGATAAAAAATCTGTGTCATCTGTGAAATCTGTGGATTTATCCTACAAATTTATCAGGTAGCCCCCAGCTGCGATGAACAGGAAGCCCAGCAGAAGCCAGCGCAGACCAGGCACCCAGCTGCGGAAAAGGATTTTGGCGTTTTCCCAGCGCATCTGCCCGGTGGCTTTTTGCGCTTTAATGGCCTGGTAATTTTCTAGCAGCGTCGGGTCATTAAACGCGGCAAAGGTGCTGCGCACAAAAACGATGCCGCCGTAGACGATAACGGCCGTTCCCAGCAAAATCAGCGGCAGCCCCGCCACATGCAGCCAGACCGCCCGCGTATCCCCGGCGCGAATCAGCGGCAGCAGCGTCTCTGCCCACATCGACCACAAAATCGAGCCAACAAAAACGGCCGCCGCCCCCCACAAAATATATTTCCCGATTGGGCTTTCTGCTGATTTTTTACGTTTGGACATGTGTGAGAATTTTTGACGCAAAGGCGCAAAGTGGCAAAGAAAATAAAAAGCCTTTGCGCCCTCTGCGCCTTCGCGTTCTTTGCGTTAAAGATTTGCTACAACTAAATCACCTATCGCCTGCGTGCCCACTTTCGTTTCGCCCGGTTTGGCGATGTCGCCTGTGCGGTGACCGGCGGCGAGAACCTGGGATACGGCCGTTTCCACCATCCCCGCCTCTTCCTCCAGTCCCAAACTCGAGCGCAGCATCATCGCCAGGCTCAAAATGGTGGCCAGTGGATTAGCAATACCCTTCCCTGCAATGTCCGGCGCGGAGCCGTGAATCGGTTCGTACAGCCCCACAGACCCCGCTTCGCCCAGCGACGCTGACGGCAGCATGCCCAGCGAGCCGGTGATCATCGACGCCTCGTCGGAGAGAATGTCGCCAAACATGTTGCCCGTCACCACCACGTCAAAATCGCCAGGGCGGTTGATGAGGTACATGGCCATCGCGTCCACCAGCACATCCTCGTACTCGATGTCCGGGTACTCGGCCGCCACCTCGTGTGCCACCTCGCGCCAGACCCGCGATGAGGCCAGCACGTTGGCCTTGTCCACCGAGGTGACCTTGCCCTTACCGCCCGCCGCTTTACGCTGCTGCGCCAGGGTAAACGCCACGCGCAGCACCCGCTTGATCTCCATCTCGTTGTAGCGCATCGTGTCGTGGCCGCTGCGCAGCCCGTCCACCACTTCACGCCCTTGCGGCTGGCCAAAGTAAATGCCGCCCGTCAGCTCGCGCACAAAGACGAAGTCCACATCCTGCACCCGGTCGGCCTTGAGCGGACTTGCTTCCGCCAGCGCCGGGAAAACGCGCACGGGGCGGATGTTGGCAAACGCGCCCAGCGATTTGCGCAGCTTAAGCAGCCCCTGCTCCGGCCGCACGCTGGCCGTCGGATCGCTCCATTTTGGCCCGCCGACCGCGCCCAACAGCACGGCGCTGCTTTCCAGGCACATGCCCAGCGTTTCTTCCGGCAGCGGGTTACCCGTCTCGTCGATGGCGATGCCGCCTGCCAGCCCGGTTCGGGTGGTGAAGGTGTGGCCAAATTTGTGGGCAACGGCCGTCAGCACCTTCTCTGCCTCAGCCACCACCTCTGGCCCAATCCCGTCGCCGGGAAGTAAGGTAATTTTTGCTTCCATTGTTCTTCCTTTAGGGTGAAAAGATTTGTTTGATGGTGAGAAATAAGTGGGGCCCGAGCCTTTAATCCGGCACCGTTCTAGATGATGGCTTTTTCTGCTGCTGCAAGCATGTGAAGCAGCCGGATTTGTTCACGATGCGGCATACAAAACCTGCGCTTCTTTGATCACATTTTCGCGAAAATGCGGGCTGAGGAAATTGGGGGTATGCAGCTCAACCGGGCGACCAATAATTTCGCTTAGTTCTTCTTGCATGGAGAAAAACTCAAATCCAGGAACATAACCAGGTTCAAATTCCACCAAAACATCAACATCACTTTCAGGCTTGAAGTCTGGGCCTAAAATTGAACCAAAAAAAGCGAGATGTTTTATCTTGTGACGTTGGCAAAATTCTCTAATCGCTTCTTCGGAAATGGAAATGTTTTGATCTAGCATTTTGATACGTTCTCCTGACTGCTCAGATTTGCTTATGATACCATAGACGGTTTATTTTTTGAGGTCAACGGCCGTTCCGCCACACCCTTTCACTAAATCATCTGGCCCAATGGCAAACACCGAAAACGGCGTGCCCGCCGCCGCCCAAACGACCTCGAACTGGCGCAAATCCTCGTCCACAAGAATAGTCATCGGGTTGAGATGGCCAAACGGCGGCACACCGCCAATGCTGAATCCTGTCGCCGCCTTCACCGCGTCGGCGCTGGCGCGCTGCACCTGCTTGCGCCCCACACCGCACAGCGCCGCCAGCTTGCGCTCGTCCAGCTGGTTGGCCCCCGAAACCAGGGCCATGATCGGCTGATCGTTCACGGTGAAGCAGAGGCTTTTCACAATCTGGGCCACTTCGCAGCCAATCGCATCGGCCGCTTCCTGGGCGGAGCGGGTGGTTTGGGCAAACTCTTTAATTTCAATCGCCAGCCCCAGTTCCTGGGCGGCAGCGGCAACTTTTTGGGCAGAGAGGTGCATTTTTTCGGTAATCCGTGATCGGTGATCGGTGGTCGGTTATCCGTAATCGGTCACCGATTACCGTTCACCGAATACCGACTAATCAAAGTCGTAGTCATCATCAAAATCTTCTTCAAAATAGTTCTTGCTGCGGCGGCGGTCGATGTAGCGGTCGAACTCGGCAGAGATGTCGGGGTCGTCGAAGTTGCCGTCCAGGGTGGCGTCAAACACGAGGTCGGCGAAATCTTCAGACAAGACGGCCGTTTCCTCATCAAACTCATCTTCCATTGTCGCCAGCTGCTCTTCCAACACGTCCCGCTCAATCTGGCGCCGGGCAATATCTTCGCGCAGCTGTATCTCCAGCTCGCCAAACCAATCCCGGCCAACCCGTTCGGCCCGCTCCTGGCGCCGCATCATTACCGCGCTTTTGTGCTTGTCCAGCCGGGCCAGCTCATCCTCAATCTCTTGCAGCCGGTTTTGCACCCGCGTCAGCTCGCGGGTCAGCATCGCCAACAGATCTTCTTCCGACTGTACAGCGATGGTGTGGGGGGCATCTGGTTCCAGCAGCAGCTGTTCCAGCTTGTCCAGGTCCCCCGCCGCGTACGCCGCATTGATGGCCATCATCATTTGCGTGCGGTAGTCGCGGTCCGCCTCGTCCACCGCCATGTCTGGATGAAAACGGCGAGCCAGCTGGCGGTAGAGCTGCTTTAGCGATACCTTCTCTTCCTCGGCCAGCGTCTGGCGCGGTTCTTTGGGCGCGGCGTGGTAGCGATACTCCCCCGATTCGGAGGCGGTTTTGCCCGCAGCCCAGGCGGCGGCTTCGTTTTCCGGGTCAGTTTGCCACCCTTCGCCCAGCCAGCGCATTTTGCGCTTTAGCTCCTGGATTTCGGCGTCGAGCTTATCTAACTTGTCGGTTAGCTTGGCGATGCGCGAGCGCAGCTTAAACTCAAAAGCGCTAATCGCCGCCAGCCGGTCAGACAGCTCCGCTTCGGCTTCCACCAGGCGCGGACGCAGCGTGTTCAGCTGGGCCGTTATCTGCTCAATTTGCTCATGCAAACTGGTTTTCGCGGGAGATTGATTCGGGTTTGTCATGCCAGTATTGTAGTGGGTAATTAGGTAATTGAGTAATTGCGTAATTGCCCAATTACCCAATTACTCAATTACCTAGCAATGCATACTCCATACTGTCCGCCAGCGCCTGCCAGCTGGCCTCGATGATGTTGGCGCTGGCTCCCACGGTGCTCCAGCTTTTGTTGCCCTGGCGTGTATCGATGAGGACGCGGGTGGTAGCGGCCGTTGCGTTTTCGCCATCCAAAATGCGCACTTTGTAATCCACCAGCTTGATGCTGCTCAACTGCGGATACACATCCACCAGCGCCTTGCGCAGCGCAGCATCCAGGGCATTCACGGGGCCGTTCCCTTCGGCGACCATGTGCATGCGCTTGGGGCCAACGCGCACCTTGACGATGGCTTCGGCATTCAGGCCGCGCCCGCGCCGTTGGCTGACGCTAACAGAGTAGTCGATTATTTCAAACGGCGGCACGTAGGCGGGATGGGTGCGGCGCAGCATCAGCTCCACGGATGCTTCGGCACCCTCAAAAGTGAAGCCCTGCGATTCCAGCACCTTGATTTGCTCCAGCGCCTTGCGCAAATCCAGGCTTTCCATGTTCAGGCCAAACTGGCGGGCTTTGTCTACCAGGTTGCCCCGGCCAGACAGCTCCGAAACGACGCTGCGCTGCTGGTTGCCCACCAGCTCCGGCTCGATGTGCTGGTAGCTGAGCGGATTTTTGAGCATGGCGGCGACGTGGATGCCGCCCTTGTGGGCAAAGGCGCTGGCGCCCACAAACGGCTGGTGGTCGTCTAAGTCCAGGTTGGCCACCTCGGCGACATAGCGGGAGAGTTCGGTGAGGGTGGCCAGTTTCTCTGGCGGTACGCAGTCGTACCCCATTTTGAGCTGCAAATCGGGGATGACGCTGCACAGGTTGGCGTTGGCTACCCGTTCACCGTAGCCGTTGATGGTGCCCTGCACCTGCACTGCCCCGGCGCGCACCCCGGCCAGGGTGTTGGCTACACCGCACTCGCCGTCGTCATGGGTGTGGATGCCAATTTGGACGTTAGGGCCAACGGCCGTTTTCACCTCACACACAATCGCCTCAATCTCCCACGGCAGGGAACCGCCATTGGTGTCGCATAACACCACGCTGTCCGCCCCATTCACGGCGGCGGCCTTCAGGGTGGCGATGGCGTATTCCGGGTTGGCCTTGTAGCCGTCGAAAAAATGCTCGGCGTCGTAAATCACCTCCTTGTTGTGTGACTTGCAGTAAGCCACGCTCTCGCCAATCATCGCCAGGTTTTCCTCCATGGTCGCTTCCAGCACGTCAATAACGTGCAAATCCCACGTTTTGCCCACCAGGGTAATCACCGGCGTGTTGGCCTCAATCAGCAGCTTCAGATTGGAATCTTCTTCGGGCCGGACGCCTTTGCGGCGGGTGCTGCCAAAGGCGCACACTCTGGCGTGTTTCAGGTCCAGCGACGCCACGCGGCGGAAATATTCCACGTCCTTGGGGTTGGAGCCGGGCCAGCCGCCTTCAATGTAGTCGATGCCAAATTCATCAAGCTTTTGGGTGATTTTGAGCTTGTCGTCGAGTGAGAGAGAAATTCCTTCGCGCTGGGTGCCATCGCGCAAAGTGGTGTCGTAGAGGAAGATTTTGGTCATGGTGTTCTCCTGGGAGGAGATTGGGGATTGGAGATTAGAGATTGAAAAATCTCCAGTCTCCAATCTCTAATCTCCGCGGCGTCAGCCGCTCGTGTTGACGCGGGCCGGATGCGCTGCCTCATACGCGGCAACGGCATCGGCCTGCTTAAGTAAGTAGCCGAGCTGGTCCAGCCCTTCGAGCAGGCAGGTTTTGCTGAAGCTGTCGATGGGGAAGTGGACGGAACGGCCGTCTGGCAAAACAACGGTCTGGCTGGCTAAATCCACGCTGACTTCTGTGTGTGGGTCTTCAGCCACCAGGCTCAGCAGCTGCTCGTGCGTGTCGTCATCCACGATGATGGGGAGCAGGCCGTTTTTGAGCGAGTTGTTGCGGAAGATGTCGGCAAAGCTGGTGGAGATGACGGCCGTAAAGCCAAAATCCATTAGCGACCAGGGGGCGTGTTCGCGGCTGGAGCCGCAGCCGAAGTTGTCGCCCGCCAGCAAAATTTGGGCGTCCTGGGCGGCTGGTTTGTTGAGCGGAAAATCTTCGCGGGGCGAACCGTCTTCATTGTAGCGCCAGTGGTGAAATAAGTTTTTGCCCAACCCTTTTTTGCTGATCGTTTTCAAAAACTGGGCCGGAATAATCTGGTCCGTGTCGATATTTTCCGTAGGAATCGCCACCATGTGGCTGGTTAAGGTTGTGAATGGTTGCATAAGTTTCTCGCGTGTTAGTTGAGATTGGTCCAATCTTCAAGATTGGACCAATCTGTAGCGTTTATTGGTAAGCAAACTGGAAGCGGAACGGCCGTTCCCGAACCGCACTCACCCGCTCAACAGACGCTTCCGCCAGGGTGATGATGCCCTCTTGGGCCAGCTCCTGCACAAAGTGGGGGCGGAACCAGTCGCTGAGTTGGGCCGGATCGTTGAACTGGTTGGGCGCGTGGAAAAGCAGACGGCCGTAGCGTTCCAGCTGCACCTCGGTGATACGCTGGCGCAGGCCAACGCGGTGCAGCAGATTCTTCTTGAGCTCATACTTGTTCAGGCCGCTCAAGGGGATGAGGAGACGGCCGTAGCTCTCACGATACACCGCATTTTCCACAGCAATCGGTTCCCGCACCACGCCATCCAGCGCGCCGAAGCGGCATTGAGACAAATCCCCAACCAACACCAGCGACGTTGCCGCATCCACCTGCGGCAGCAAATGTTTTACACACTCCACGGCGTATCGTACGTTGACCTGGTAGGTTTGGTTTTCCATTTTGTCTCTCCTTTTCGGTGGTCGGTGGTCGGTAATCGGTGAACGGTGAACGGTGAACGGTAATCGGTAATCGGTGAACGGTGAACGGTTTATCGATTACCGCTTACGGATTACGGATTACCGCTTACGGATTACCGTAGTTCACGCACGTCCGTCACACGCCCGGTAACGGCCGTTGCTGCGGCGGTCAGCGGGCTGGCCAGGAAGGTGCGTCCGCCTTTGCCCTGGCGGCCCTCAAAGTTGCGGTTGCTGGTGCTGACGGCGTATTGTCCCGGCTGGAGCTGGTCGCCGTTCATGGCGATGCACATGGAGCAGCCCGCTTCGCGCCACTCGGCCCCGGCGTCCTTGAAAACGCGGTCCAGACCTTCAGCCTCGGCCTGTTTCTTTACGTCTTGCGAACCGGGCACCACCATCACGCGCACATTTTCGGCGACGCGACGGCCGTTAAAAATCGCCGCCGCCTCACGCAAATCGGAAATGCGCGAATTGGTGCAGCTGCCAATGAACACCACGTCCACCGGCTGGCCCAGCAGCGGTTTGTTGGGCTGCAAACCCATGTAGGCCAGCGCCTTCTCCACCGTCTGCCGCTCGCTGATGTTGCCGATGGCCATCGGGTCCGGAATCATCGCCGTGATTTTCATGCCCAGGCCGGGATTGGTGCCGTAGGTGATCATTGGTTCCAGGGCGCTGGCGTCGATGTCGATTTCTTTGTCGTAAACCGCGCCCTCATCGGAGGCCAGACTGCGCCAGTAAGCCACCGCTTCATCCCAGGCGGCCCCTTGGGGAGCGTGATTTTTGCCTTTGATGTAGGCAAACGTCGTCTCGTCTGGGGCGATGAGGCCCGCCCGCGCGCCGCCTTCGATGCTCATGTTGCAGATGGTCATGCGCTGCTCCATCGTCAGGGCGCGAATCGCTTCGCCGCGATACTCAAACACGTGTCCGGTGCCGCCGCCGACGCCAATTTTGGCCAGCAGCGCCAGGATGATGTCTTTGGATGCGCAGCCTTCGGGGAGACGGCCGTTGACATTCACCGCATACGTTTTCGGCTTCGTTTGCAGCAGGCACTGGGTGGCCAGCACGTGCTCTACCTCGCTGGTGCCGATGCCAAAGGCCAGGGCGCCAAATGCGCCGTGGGTGGCGGTGTGGCTGTCGCCGCACACAATCGTCATGCCTGGCTGGGTTAGCCCCAGCTCCGGCCCGATGACGTGCACGATACCCCGGTTGGGACTGTCCATGCCAAACAGCTCAATGCCAAATTCGCGGCAGTTCTCTTCCAGCGTGGCAATTTGCTTGGCGGCAATGGCATCTTGAATGGGCACGCCGATTGGGGTGGTGGGGATGCTGTGGTCCATGGTGGCAATGGTTTGGGACGGCCGTTTCACCGTCAACCCCCGTACGCGCAGGCCAGAAAACGCCTGCGGCGAGGTCACCTCATGGATCAGGTGCAAATCAATGTACAGCACGGCCGGGCTGCCCGGCTCGTCAATGACCACATGGTTTTCCCATATTTTGTCAATGATTGTTCTGGATTGAGTCATAAAAATCTCCAATCAATTATGTTATAATCAAAACCTATGCCGACAGTATTGCAAGATGGGCCTTATTACTTTGTCTTTTTTAGTTCGGATCAAGGCGAACCAGCCCATATTCATGTTAAGCGAGACAGAAATATCGTGAAGTTCTGGTTAACGCCAATTTCGCTGGCAAAAACCGAGGCTTCAAGGAACATGAATTGCGTGATATTGTGCGGCTTGTTGTTAAACATGAGCCTGTTTTGTTGGAGGCATGGCATGAATACTTTGGTTCTGGAAGCTGATCCACAAGTTATTGACGTTTCATTTACAGATGACAAATTTAGCATTGCTTTGAGTGACGGCCGTTTCCTCCTGGTTCCACTTTCCTGGTATCCACGCCTGCACCATGCCACCTCAGCCGAGCACAATAATTGGCAGCTATTAGGCGATGGATACGCTGTTGAATGGCCAGACCTGGATGAGCACATTGGTATTGAAGGCTTGTTGGCTGGTCGCCGCAGCGGTGAAAGTAAACGTTCGTTGGAACGTTGGCTAGAAAAGCGTTCGCCTGCTGAATGATTCATCTTTTCTCCAATCTCTGATCTCTAATCTCTAATCTCCTGCTGCCGCTACTTGCTCCACCACGCTAGATGTTTCCGTGCTGGCGGCCAGCATCTTGTTCAGCGCGCTCAGGTAGGCGCGGGCGCTGGCCACTACGATGTCGGTGCTGGCGCCGTGGCCGCTGAAGGTGCGGGCATAATGCTGGCTGGTTTGCGGATTGAGGGCGTAACGGCCGTCGCCATTGTCCGGCTGGATGCGAATCGTGGCCTCCGCCTGGGCGTCTAAACCCTCGGTTACCGCGTTGATAGAAAACTCGGTCAGCTTGGGCGCTTCGCCAATGATGCGGTTGATGGCCTGGTAGGCGGCATCCACCGGCCCGGTGCCCAGGGCGGCATCCATGTAGGTCGTGCCGTCTGGCCCGGTTAGGCTGACGGACACGGTGGGAATGCTGTGGTCGCCGCACGACACCTGGATGTGGTTCAGCTTCCAGATTTCCGGCGGCTGGTAAATTTCGTCGGCAATAATCGCTTCGATGTCGGCGTCGGTGACCACTTTTTTCTTGTCGGCCAGCCGCTTAAAGCGCTGGAACGCCTGGTCCAGCTCGTCTTTGTCCAGGTCGTCGTAGCCTAAATCTTCCAGGCGCACGCGGAAGGCGTGACGGCCGGAATGTTTGCCCAGCACCAGGGTAGAGGCGTGCAGCCCTACCGTTTCTGGTCGCATAATTTCGTAAGTTAACTGGTTTTTCAACATGCCATCCTGATGAATCCCGGCTTCGTGGGCAAAGGCATTGGCGCCCACGATGGCTTTGTTGGGCTGGACCACCATGCCGGTGTAGGCGCTGACCATGCGGCTGGTGCGGGTGATGTGCGTCGTGTCGATGTTGGTGGTGAAGTCGAAGAAGTTGGGCCGGGTATGAATGGCCATCGTCACTTCTTCCAGCGAGGTGTTGCCCGCCCGTTCGCCGATGCCGTTGATGGTCACTTCTACCTGCCGCGCCCCGGCTTTGACGCCCGCCAGGGTGTTGGCCGTAGCCAGCCCCAGGTCGTTGTGGCAGTGGGTGGACCAGACCACCTTGTCTGATCCGGGCGTGTTGGCGATGAGGTAGGTGATGAGACGGCCGTATTCCTCCGGCGTCACGTAGCCAACCGTGTCTGGAATGTTCAGCGTCGTTGCCCCAGCCTTGATCGCTTCACCCAGGACCTGCACCAGGAAATCTGGGTCAGAGCGCCCCGCATCTTCCGGCGAGAACTCCACGTCATCGCACAGGCTGCGGGCAAAGGTCACTGCCTCGATGGTCTGCTCAATGCACATTTCGCGGTCGATTTTGAGCTTGTGTTGTAGATGGATGTCGCTGGTGGCCAGAAAGGTGTGAATACGGTGGCGCGGGGCGACCTTCACGGCGTCGTAGGCGCGCTGGATGTCTTGCTTGTTGGCCCGGGCCAGCCCGGCGATCACCATTGGCTGGCCGCTTTTACGCCCTTCGGTAAGCGGCCCCACTTCCTCGGCGATGCGCCGCACGGCGTCAGAGTCGCCCGGGGAAGCGATGGGGAAGCCCGCTTCGCAGATGTCCACGCCCAGGCGGGAAAGCTGCCGGGCAATTTCCAGTTTTTCGTCTACGTTCAGCGTTGCCCCAGGCGACTGCTCACCATCCCGCAGCGTTGTATCAAAAATAATCACAGTTTCCTGAATGTTGACACCATCGTCGTCCATTTTTTTATACTCCTCTTCTTTCATGAGGGGGTGAAGGGGTGAACGGGTGAAAAAATCACCCGTTCACCCCTTCACCCCTTCACCTTGTCACTCTATTTCGACTGTTTTCAAAAACGGCATCATCTTACGCAGCTCTTTGCCTACCTGCTCGATCTGGCTGCTGCGGGCTTGTGTACGGCGCTGGTTGAACCAGGGACGGCCGTTTACATTCTCATCAATCCACTCTTCAGCATATGCCCCGCTGCGAATGTCTTGCAGCATCTGCTTCATCGCCTGGCGCGTCTCATCGGTGATGATTTTGGGGCCGCCGGTGTAATCGCCATGTTCGGCCGTGTCGCTGACGCTGTAGCGCATGTAGCTCAAGCCGCCCTGGTAAAACAGGTCCACAATCAGCTTCAGCTCGTGCAGGCACTCAAAGTAGGCGATTTCTGGTTGGTACCCGGCTTCCACCAGGGTATTAAACCCGGCTTCCACTAGCGCCGCCACGCCACCGCACAACACCGCCTGCTCGCCAAATAGATCCGTTTCTGTTTCTTCGGCAAAGGTGGTCTCGATGACCCCGGCGCGGGTGCAGCCGAGCCCCTTGGCGTAGGCCAGGGCAAAGGCTTTGGCATTGCCGCTGGCATCCTGCTCCACGGCCAACAGCGCAGGCGTGCCGCTGCCTTCCATAAACACCTCACGCACCCGGTGGCCGGGTGCTTTGGGGGCAATCATGCTGACATCCACCTCTTTCGGCGGCACAATCTGGCCAAAGCGGATGTTAAAGCCGTGGCCAAACATCAAGGTTTTGCCTGGCGTCAGGTTCGGTGCGATGGCCTCTTTGTAAATGGCGGCCTGCATTGTGTCTGGGGCCAACACCATGATGACATCGGCCTCGGCGCAGGCAGCGGCCGTTTCCATCACCTTCAAACCAGCCGCCTCGGCCTTAGCCCAGGAGGAGCTGCCAGCGTACAGGCCCACGCGCACGTCGGCGCCCGAGTCCCGCAGGTTGAGCGAATGGGCGTGCCCCTGGCTGCCGTAGCCAAGCACCGCAATTTTCTTGCCATTGAGCAAGCTGAGGTCTGCATCTTTGTCGTAATAAATGTTTGCCAAGATTCCTGTCTCCCTTTTTTCGGTAATCGGTTATCCGTGAACGGTAATCGGTACCTTTGCTGATGACCGATTACCGTTCACCGATTACGGTTTTAATGATGTCCGTTCTGCTGGGCGGGAACGGCCGTTTCCATTCCCACATTTTCTATATTTTCTAAACCGCGCACCATGGCCACACGGCCGGTACGCACCATTTCTTCAATGCCAAAGGTCTGCAGCAGCTTGATCAGCGAATCGACCTGGTCTTCCTTGCCCACAATCTGGATGATGAGCGAATCCATATCCACATCCACAATGCTGGCCCGGTAAATGTCTACCAGCTGCATGACCTCGGCGCGTGTCTGGCTGTTGGCCCGCACCTTGATCAGCGCCAGTTCACGCGTAACGACCGGTTTGTAGGTCACATCCTCAATGCGCGTAACGTTGATCAGCTTGTCCAGCTGCGTGGTAACCTGGCGCATGTCCCGGTCGGTGCCGTAGGCCACAAAGGTCATGCGGCTGATGCCCGGCGTTTCGCTGTGTCCCACGGCCAGACTCTCGATGTTAAAGTTGCGGCGGCGGAACAGGCCAGCCACCCGGTTCAAGACGCCCGGCTTGTCTTCCATCCAGGCATTAATCGTGTGTCGTTTCAACCCATTATCTGTCATTTTTTCTTTTCCTTTCGCGATTGGGCGAGGCAGGTGGGGGAAAGATGGCCTGCTCAACAATTGATCTACCCACCTGCCTCGCCCCTACTGATTACCGTTCACCGGATGCGGGACGGCGAATCATGTCGGCATTGCTCTTGCCTGGCGTTACCATGGGGTAAACGTTGGTAAATTCTTCTACCTGGAAGTCCAGCAGGTAGGGGCCGTCGTAGGCCTGTGCTTCTTTGATTGCCGTCAGGGCATCTTCTTTGCGGGTGACGGAGCGGGCGGGGATGCCATACGCCTCGGCAATCTTTACAAAATCGGGGTTGAACAGCGGCGTCCCGGCGTGACGTTTGTTGTAGAACACGTCTTGCCACTGGCGCACCATGCCCAGGTAGCCATTGTTGATGATGGCGATTTTGATGGGCAGCTTTTCCTGCACCACGGTCGACAGCTCGATCATCGTCATCTGGAAGCCGCCGTCGCCAGCCACCACCCAGATTTCTTCATCCGGCAGCCCCATTTGCGCGCCGATGGCTGCGGGCAGGCCGTAGCCCATCGTGCCCAAACCGCCGGAGGTGAGCAGGCTGCGCCGCCGGGTGTGATGGTAATACTGGGCTTCCCACATCTGATGCTGGCCTACATCACTTACGACCGTAGCGTTACCTTCACCCGTGGCGTGCCACAAGGCGCGCATGACGTACGGGGCAATCAGGTCGTCGGTTTCCTGGGCCAGGATGTCGCGGTCGCTGGTGTCGGCTTTCCACTCGGCGATTTGCTCCAGCCAGGTGGGATGCTCGTTTGGCTCAATCTGGGGCAGCAGGTTGCGCAGAGTCAGCAGGGCATCGCCAATGACGGGGGTGTCGATGGTGATGTTTTTGCCCATTTCGGCCGGGTCTAAGTCCACATGGATGATTTTGGCGTTGGGGGCAAAGGTGTCGAAGGCGCCGGTGAGCCGGTCATCCAGCCGGGCGCCGATGGCAAAGAGCACATCACACTCCTGCAGGGCATAGTTGCAGTATGCCTCGCCGTGCATACCGCCCCAGCTGATAGAGAGCGGATGAGTGGCCGGGAAGGTGCCAATGCCCAGCAGGCTGGTGGCCACGGGGATGTTGGCTTTTTCGGCCAGCTGCCGCAGTTCGGCTTCGGCTTTAGCAATGGAAACGCCCTGGCCCGAGACGATGACCGGTTTTTTGGCTTCATTGATGAGGCGGGCGGCGCGGGCAACGGCCGCATCCTCCGGCGCATTGATATTTGGGTTGTAACCCGGCAAATTGACCGATTCCGGATACTTGAAGGGCATCGACGCCTGCTGCACATCCTTGCACACATCGACCAGCACCGGGCCGGGGCGGCCGGTGCGGGCAATGTAAAACGCCTCTTTGATGGCGTCAGGCAATTCACGAATGTCAGTGATGAGGTAGTTGTGCTTGGTCACCGGCAGGCTCACCCCCTGCACATCGGCTTCCTGGAAGCCATCGCGCCCCAACAGGGAGGTGGGCACCTGCCCGGTAATGGCCACGATGGGGGTGGAATCCATGTAAGCTGTCGCCAGCCCGGTGATCAGGTTGGTTGCTCCCGGCCCGGAGGTGGCAATGCAAACGCCCACCCTACCGGTAGCCCGAGCGTAGCCATCGGCCATGTGCGAGGCACCCTGCTCGTGGGTCACCAGCACATGGTGGATGGGGTATTCGTACTTGGCCAGGTCGTCGTAGGTGGGCAAGATGGCCCCACCGGGCAGGCCAAACACGACCTCAACACCTTCGTGCATCAGGCTTTCCCAAATAATTTGTCCACCAGTTTTTATTTCGCTCATAGAATCTTCTCCTCGTTTAGGAGATTAGAGATTGGAGATGGGATTCCCGACCCCCGGATTTCTAACCATTCCTTGCTAAAAACAATCCTTTTGTGGTTTTTTCAAGAAAATAAAAAGGCAGCAAACAGAAAGTTTCTGCTTGCTGCCTGGGTAGACAGGGGGGAGTGGCGGCGCTGGTTTGCTGGTCGCAGCGAGACACGGGGGAAACGGCCGTTTGCCCCTGTTCCTGGTTCTGCTGCCAACTGTTTTTAACTTGTTTGTGTGCCATCAGTCCAACACTCGCGTTTCTGCGCTGTTGCGCTTGTGAATTTGCAAAAAAAAAGCCGCCTTGTTGGGCGGCTTGGTCTTATCCAAAGAGTGTGTTGTTTCTTCCACTCATTCCTTACCCAACAGGCAATGTCTCCTTATTGACGACAATAATAAGGACAAGGCTAAGAAGGATAAGGCTAATAATGATGTGAAAGAGTGTAAACATACGATTTTTGCAGTTCTTATGTATCACATAAGTGTACCGGCTGCTTTTTGTTCGACCAAGTGACAATTTGCCACAAGAAGCCGATTAAATCTTGTGTAACCTGCACAATGAGCCCACATTATACTGCCTGGATGTTGGCTCGCCAATTTTTGCTAAAACCGCGCAGCCTGTAGAAACACCAAGGCGGAAAATGGTTGCCATTTTCCGCCTTGATTCCCACTATTTCCCACTGAACCGCGCATTTCAGCACAAGTCTCTATGAGTATAGGAGATTCTGCGGAGCAACTCTACGGACATTATTTACAAATCTTAGGTGTTTTTGTTTGTGCTCTTTTGCACAATAATTCTGCCATACTCAAGCGTCAGTTTATGATCTTTCGCGGTGTAGATTCGGGAAACCAGGTTTTGTGCCCACAAACACCAAGGCGGAAAATGCCTAAACATTTTCCGCCTTGATTCCCACTATTTCCCACTGAACCGCGCATTTCAGCACAAGTCTCCAGGAGTATAGGGGATATTAAGTGTCATTTCTACGGTTATTATGGCCAAAATCGACGCAGGTCCATTTGTGAGGTTTGCACAGTGCACCCTTTCCCGCTTACCGCTTACCGGCCACCGCTTACCGGTTTACGGCCGTAACTGCCACAACTTCAACGACAGCTGCAGCGCCAACCGCATGTTCGCCTGGTTCAGGTCATGTCCGGTGAGTTCCTGGATGCGGTCCAGCCGGTAGAGCAGGGTATTGCGGTGGATGAAGAGGGATTCGGCCGTTTGGCTGATGTTGCCATGATGGTCGAAGTAGGCATCCATTGTTTTTACCAGGCTGCTGTTGTGCTGAGCGTCGTACGCCACCAGGGGGCCGATGACCTGGTCGGTAAAGTTGCGTACCGTGGGGTACTCCTCTAGCTGCACCAACAGCTGGTACACGCCCAGGCTGCTAAAAGATACTACCTGCTTAATTTGCAGGCGTTCCCCCAGCTGCATGGCTTGCAGCGCTTCATCATACACCTGAGGCCATTCGGTCAGCGTAGGGGCAGGCCCACTCATCCCCGCTACCAGCGCACCATCTGGATACTCCGTCTTTACCTGCTCCTCAATCCGGCGGCCCAGCTCGTGGGCGGTTTCCATATCTTCGGCGTGTTTCAGCTCCTGGAAGACACAAACGTGTCTGTCGCCGTACACGTGAACCAGCGCCGACCGGCTGTGATTGTTCAAAACCCAGTGCACCGTTGTTTCCAGGCGGCGCAGCGAGTATATGGGTGGATCGGCCCACTTGAGGGTAAGGACCGCGTGGGGCTGGTTGGTGTTGTGGTCCAGGCGCCCTTCCAGGCGTTCAATTTCCTTGCGCGGCATCGTGCCCGCCAGCAGCCCTTCCAGGAAGTTGCCGCGCAGCGCTTTTTTGGCCTCGCTGATGGCTTTGGCCTTGGCCATCTCCAGGGCACAGGCCGCCGCGCCGTGTTCCACAGCCAGTTTGTCCAGCAAATCCAGCTGGTCGGCCGGGCCAATGACCGACAAATAACCTCTGGCCCTATCGCCGGAGATGATGGGGCTGATCAGGCGGCCCACGTTTTCAATGGGTAAAAATTGCTGCCAGTGACTTTGCCGCGCGTGGGCCGCCGCCTTGCGGTTGCGAAGGACTGGCGGCAGTTCGTCGCGCTGCTCCAGAAGTTCCCGCAGCGGTTCCCATTCGATCTGGTTGTTTTGCGGCAGGGCTACGGCCTGAATTTCCATACGTTTGTCTTGCACAACGGCGATCTTGCCGGTGAGCTTGGCTATCAGCTCGGTCATGGCAGTCAGGCCCTGGTCTTCGCGAGACATTTCCGAGAGGGTGCGGTAGAGCTGCATGCCCCGTTCGCTGGTGGCCGACTGCCTGTCAACCAGCAAAGCGGCTACCGCGCGGTTGATTTCTCGCACGGACAGATTATCTGGCACGATGAGAATGGGCAGGTTGAGCCGGTTGGCCTGCTCACCCACATCTTCCGAGACGGGGTTGAAGAGCAGCATCCCGGCTACGTTGAGCTTGGCCACCAGGGCCAGCTTTTGCTTCAACGCGGGCTCGTTAACTTTTGCCTGCAGCGACGGCGGGACTATGACCAGATCATTCACCTGAACCTGGTCTTCAACAGCGTCCCAACTGGTAAGTAACACGACCCATTCGACCGTCCGCCGTGCCTGCTCAGCGCCACCCAGAGTGGTTGTGTTGAGCGGCAGGGCCAGTCGCAGCAAATCGCTAATGGTAATTTGATCTAATGCTTGCTCGTTCATGCGTTTGATTTGCCATTTCCATTGACCGGAAGGCGGATGATGAAGGTAGTGCCTTCACCAGGTGTGCTGACAACGTTTATATCGCCACCGTGCTGTTCGATAATGCGGTGGGTGGTTGCCAGACCCAAACCGGTACCTTTTCCCGGGTCTTTTGTTGTATAAAAAGGCTCGAAGATGTGAACCAGTTCTGCTTCCGACATCCCTTTGCCATTGTCCTGGACGATAATTTGTACATGGTCTTTTTCCGCTGCCAGCCGGGTGGCGATGGAGATTTGCCGTTTGTGCGGCATCTCGTTCACTGCGTCTCGGGCGTTAATGATCAGGTTGAGCCAGACGCTTTTGAGATGTTCCCAACTGGCGACAACCAGCGGTAAATCATCGGCCATGTTTTGGATGACTTCGGCGTCGGCGCTGGTGAGCTGATACCGAACCAGGTCGAGAGTTTGCCGAATGGAGCTGTTCACATCGCCTGCCGTTAAATTGTAATGTTCTTGCCGGGCAAAATCGAGTAAACCACGTACGACTTTAGTCGCACGATCCCCGGCGCGGGCAATGAGGTCAACAGCTTCGTAGTTTTCATCCTCTGGTGGGATGAACATTTTAAGCATTTCGGCGTTGGCGTTGATGGCGGTTAGTGGGTTGTTGATTTCGTGGGCAACACCAGCGGCCAGCTGACCGATGGCAGCGAGTTTACCCGCTTGCAGCAGGGAGCTTTCCAACCGTCGCTCATCGGTGCGATCCTGCCAGAGAATGACGGCGCGGGCGGAGCTGGCCTGTTTGCTGGGAATCGGATAGGCGTTAACGTCCCACTCGCGGGGGAGGTGGTCATCACCTTTCCAGTTGATGGTCCAGCGCTGCGCCTGCTTGTGAGCCAGCGTTTGGGCGGCGCGGCAGTGGGGGCAGGGCTGGCTGCGGTTAAAAAAGGTCTGGTAACAGACTTTGTTGACCAGGTGTTCGGGCACGGTGTCCAGCTCGTCGGCCTTGCTTTTGTTGATGCCGACCAGCTGCCAGTCGTCATTGATGGTGTAAATGGGGTGGGGAATGCCGTCGATGAGGGCCTGCAGGGTGTTGCGGCTTTCCAGCATTTCTTGCTGTCGCTGGCGGATGCGGGTGAAAAGCCAGGCGTTTTCCACAGCCTCGCTGATGGAGCTGGCCAGGGAGGCAAACAGGTCCAGATCGACTTCGGTGAAAGGGCCGTCGATTTTGTTGAAGGCGTTGATGACACCGACGGGACGGCCGCGTACCACGAGCGGCGCAGCAATGAGGGTGTTGACCTGGAAATTAGGCGGTGCATCGATCTCGGCACGAAAACGGCCGTCTCCCGCCGTATCATTCAAAATCACCGCTTTATGGTCCTGGAACACGGTGCCCAGGATACCTTCACCCACCGGGATGGCGGGTACGGCCGTTACCGGCAGCGGCCCACTGCGGCTTTGCAAATTGTGGTAGCGCAGCTGGCTGCCACCTTCGATCATGAGCGCCCCGGCCAGCTGGATGCCCAACAATTGGTCGATGCCTTGAACGGCCGTAGCCAGCACTTCCGACGATTCCAGGGTGGCCGCGACCATCTGGCCAATGCGGTTCAGCGCAGCCAGCTGTTGGCTCTGGCGCTGGAGCTGCTTTTCCAGCTGCTGGGTGCGCAAAATGGTGTTAACCCGCGCCAGCAGTTCCTGCGGGCGGTAGGGCTTGGTGATGTAATCATCGGCGCCAGCGGTGAGCGCCTCGACCTTTTCGGTGCTGCCCGCCGCGGCGGTGAGCAGCACCACGCGGGTATATTGGAGCGTGGCATGTTCGCGAATCCAGTTCAGCACGTCCAGCCCGGAGAGGTTGGGCATGCGCATGTCCAACAGCACCAGGTCAATTTCGGGCATATCGCCAGACACGGTGGATTGCAGCAGATCAATTGCTTCCTGGCCATCACGCGCGGCCGAGACCAGAAAGTTGGCCTTCTTGACCAGAAAGTCGGCCAGGGACTCGGCAATTTCTGGCTCGTCGTCGACGATCAGGATGTGAGATCTTTTTTCGGGGGCATAGGGGGTGGAAACGGCCGTTTCCACCCCACTTTTTTCCAAAACCGCCATGCCTGTAATACTCTTGGGCCTCTGGGATGTTGTGGGGTTTTATGTGAAACGTGAAGCGTGAAACGTGATTTCTCTCACGCATCACGTTTCACGTTTTACGGACTATTAACCCCTTGAATTTCCAAAGAGCCATACGCTTCTCTGCTACGGGTTGGTCGTAAAGGTGTAGCCGTGTCCCTGGATCGTGCGAATGTAAACCGGATCGCTGGGGACGGGCTCAATCTTTTCCCGCAGATTCTTAATATGAGCGCGAACCAGTTCCGGGCTGCCCGTGTCGCGGGGATAATCCCACACGTCTTGCAGCAGCTGCTGGCTGTTAAACACCTGGTCCGCATTGCTCATCAAATGGTACAGCAGATCAAATTGCACATTGGTGAGCAGGGCCGTGCCGTTGGGCGTTGTCACCTTAAAGCTGCGGCAGTCCAGCACGACGTTCCCGGCAATGACCTCATTGGGTTTTTCTTCTTTGGCAGGTTTCACCACGGCCCGGCGCAGAATGGCCCGCACGCGCAGCTGCAGCTCTTCCATGTTAAAAGGCTTGCTTAAATAATCGTCAGCCCCGGCGCGGAAACCTTCAATCTTGTCTTCGTCTTTGGCCTTGGCCGTCAGGAAGAGCACCGGCAAATCTTGCAGCAGCGGGTCTCCGCGAATTTGCCGACACACCTGGTACCCATCGGCCCCAGGCATCATGATGTCTAAAATGAACAGATCGGGGGTGTGGCGGCGCGCCAACTGCAGCCCTTCGGTGCCGCTGTTAGATACCATAACATGGTAACCGTACAGTTTCAGGGCGCGCTGCAGGGTTCGGGAAACAAGTTCATCATCATCAATCACAAGAATGGTGGCCATGTACACTCCTCTGGCCCAACGGCCGTCTGGTAATAAAGTTAATGTGCAGCATCTTATGTGAATCTGCCGCCGGTAGTATAGCAGATTTTGCGGCGAAGGTTCTGCTTCGCCGTTAAATTAACAGCTTTAGCGGTTCTTCCAGAATGCCTTTCAGCACCTGCATAAACTGGGCCGCTTCTGCCCCATCGGTTACCCGGTGGTCGGCGGAAATGGTCGCTTTCATGCGTGTGCCAATGGCCAGTTCGCCGTTCACCACCACCGGCACCTGCTGGGCCGAGCCCACGGCCAAAATGGCCGCGTTGGGTGGATTGATGATGGCGATAAAGTGATCCACATCAAACGCGCCCAGGTTGCTGACGGTGAACGTGGACCCTTCCACATCTTCCGGCTTCACCTTGCCTTCGCGGGCTCGGGCAATCATCTCTTTGTGATCCTGGGCAATTTTGGAGATGCTGGCGTTGTCGGTGCCTTTTTGCACGATGGTCAGCAGGCCACCTTCCACAGCAACGGCCGATCCCACGTTGATCTCGTTGTGTACGATGATCTTGTCGCCGCCAAAGCTGGCGTTGATGTTGGGGAACTGCCGCAGGGCCAGTGCCGCCGCCTTCACCACCAGGTCATTTACCGACACCTTACGCTCGGGGTCCAGCGACTCGTTGATTTGCTTGCGCAGCTGAAGGGCCGGGCCCATGTCGATGTCGGTGGTGACGTAGAAGTGCGGCACGGTGACCTTGCTCTCGGTCATGCGGCGGGCGATGGCCTGGCGCATCCGGGTGAGCGGCTGCTCGGTGGCGCCTGCCGGGGTAGGAACGGGGGCGGCTGGTTGGGGTGTGGGAACGGCCGTATCCTTCTCCGCTGGTTTTGCGGCCGGGGGACTGGCGATAAATGCCTCCACGTCCGCCTTGCGCACGCGCCCGCCAGGACCGCTGCCGCCGACCTGCGACAAATCCACCGCATGTTCTTCCGCCATGCGCCGGGCTACCGGGGTGGCCTTCACCCCGCCAGGGAACTCGGCGTTTAGTTCGCCTTGTGGCGCGGGGGGAGGCGCCTGGGCGGCCTGATCGGGCGTTTCTGCGGCGGTGGCTGGCTCGGGTTCGGCCGAGGTCGCTGCCTCAGCCGGTTTGGGTGCGGGCGCGGCGGCGCCATTGCCGCCAGCGCTGCCGCCCATGCCGGAAATATCCTCGCCTTCTTCACCGATGATGCCCAGGTTGTCACCTACCGGAACCTGGTCGCCCGTGTTGACCAGCTGGGCCAGCAGCACCCCTTCGGCGCGGGCCGTCAGCTCCTGCGTGACCTTGTCTGACTCAATTTCGGCCAGCACGTCACCCTTTTGCACGCGGTCACCCACCTGCTTGAGCCACGTGCCCATTGTGCCTTCTTCCATATCAAAGCCCAGCGTGGGCATCTTGATAAACTCAGCCATTATAAAATCTCCTTCACAGCCGCAATCACCCGCTCGGCGCTGGGCAGCGCCGAACGCTCCAACTCGCCGGAGTACGGAGCCGGGACATCATATTGGGCTACGCGCTTGATGGGCGCATCGATGTAATCGAACGCCTCTTCTTGCAGGCGCGCCACCACCTCAGCGCCAACCCCGTAGGTCTGGTGCCCAAATTCTACCACGACGGCCTTAAACGTCTTCTTGAAAGATTCAACCACTGGCCCCATGTCCAGCGGCTGCAGGCTGCGCAAATCGATCACTTCGGCCTCAATCCCTTCTTCGGCCAGGCTTTTGGCCGCGTCCAGCGAGGTGTGCAGCCCTTCGCCGTAGGTAATGATGGTTACATCCGAGCCTTCGCGCTTCACGTCGGACACGCCCAGCGGAACGGTGTACTCCTCGTCTGGCACTTCGTCGCGCACCTTGGGCGAGGTGTACAGGGCCACCGGCTCAATGAAGAGCACCGGGCTGTTGTCGCGAATAGCCGTCTTGAGCATGCCTTTGGCGTCGTACGGCGTGGCCGGGCAGACAACCTTCAGGCCGGGGAAGTGGGCAAAGATGACGTCTGGGGTGTGGCTGTGTGTCGCGCCTAGCTGCTTGCCGCCGCCGCCAGGAGCGCGGAAGACCACGGGGCAGTCAAACTGGCCGTTGAACATGTAGCTCACCTTGGCCGCATGGTTCACAATCGCATCGAAGGCGACAAAGGCAAAGTTGATGGTCATGAACTCGGCGACGGGACGGGTGCCCGCCATGGCCGCACCGGTAGCCGCGCCAGCGATGGCCATTTCGGAAATAGGTGTGTCGCGCACGCGGTTTTCGCCAAACTCTTCTAAAAAGCCCTTGGTGACGGCGTAGGTACCGCCCCAGGCGCCCACTTCTTCACCCATGATAAATACGTTTTCATCGCGGCGCATTTCTTCGCGCAGCGCTTCGGTAATTGCTTCTCGTAAGGTTAAACGGGCCATTAGTTTGCCTCCGCAGTGGTGGGGTAGATGTGGTCAAATAGGGTGTCCTGTGCAGGCAGGGGAGATTCGTTGGAGAATTCTACTGCTTCATCTACTTCTTTCATTACTGCCTCGTCAATGGCAACTAATTCGGATTCTTCTACATTTTGCTCTTTGAGGAGGTGGTTTTGTAGGGTCGCGATGGGATCTTTCTCGTCGCGCCACTTGTCCAGCTCGCCTTCCGGACGGTAGCGGGTGCGGTCGCCGATGCTGTGACCTTCGTAGCGGTAGGTCATCATTTCCAGGAATTGCGGCCCTTTGCCTTTGCGGCAGGCGGCAATGGCTTTTTGGGTGGCTTCGTAGACGGCAAAGATGTCCATGCCGTCGATTTGTTTGCCGGGGATGTTGTAGGCTTTGGCCTTGTCTACCATTTTATGAACGGCCGAAGCCATTTCCACAGAGGTACCCATGCCGTATTTGTTGTTTTCGCAGATGAAGACGATGGGCAGGTCCCAAACGGCCGCCATGTTCAGCGATTCGTGGAAGTAGCCAATATTCGTCGCCCCATCGCCGAAGTAGCAGAGGCAAACGGCGTCGCTGCTTTTGTACTTTTCGGCCAGGGCCAGGCCTACGCCCAGCGAGATGTGTGCGCCGACGATGCCGTAGCCGCCCCAGAAGGTGCGCTCTTTGCTGGCCATGTGCATGGAACCGCCGCGCCCGCCCACAACACCGGTGGCTTTGCCCATCAGCTCGGCCATCACTTCATTGGCCGAGATGCCCACGGCCAGGGCGTGGCCGTGGTCGCGATAGGCGGTGATGATGTGGTCGCCTTCCTTGCGGGCCGCGATGGTGCCCACGGCCACGGCTTCCTGCCCAATGTAGAGGTGCAGAAAGCCTTTGATCTTACCCTCAAGCTGGTACAACTCGTCGCTGCGCTCTTCGAAACGGCGAATGAGTACCATCTGACGGTACCAATCGAGTAGTGTGTCTTTGTCCATTCAGATCTCCTTGTATGCCTTGGTAGGTGCTGTCTGGCCCGTTACGGCCGTTTCTTCCCTGGAACATAGGACACGGATTTTCGCAGATGAACACAGATAATAATCTGTGAAAACCTGCGTTCATCTGTGTCCTTTTCTTAAGAATCACGGCCAAAACGAAGAAAACCGTGCCTGTTGTGGGAGGTGGCAGGTTTCTTGCAGCCAACGGGTAGGAAATAGTATGTATTGCTTCTTAAGGTGACAAGCCAGCGAGTTTGCCTGCCAACAATGTTGTTTAGTTGCTGTGTCAACGATGTGTTAAGTTTATCAAATTGTCCCCTCGCTGGCGAACCTATTAATTCGCGTTCCCCGGTTTTTTAGTCGTCCACCTTCCTTCATAAAATGGGACGCTGATGAACGCGGATGAACCCTGATTTTTTTCTTATTAGCCGCGTCACCCGCGCTGGTCCGCGTACTACTTTTTACTCGAAAACCTGATTTGGGTTCCGGTGGTGTCGATGGGCAAAATCCAGCTGCGGCTGCCCAGGTTATTTTGGCGGAAAACGGCCGTTACCGCCGCCACAATTTGGTCATGTCCATCTGGCGCAAAAGCGATCAGGCTGGGACCAGCGCCGCTGAGGGCAACTCCGGACGCGCCCGCCGCATAGGCGGCCGCAAAGGCGTCGGCCATGCCAGGGATGAGCGGCAGGCGGTAGGGCTGGTGTAGCCGATCTTGCATGGCCAGGGCGAGCTGCGGGTAAGCGGCCGTGGCCAACGCACGGAGCAGCAGCGGCAGGCGGCTGGCGTTAAAAATGGCGTCCTGGCGGCTGATCTGTTGGGGCAGGGCGGCGCGGGCATCGTGGGTGAGCAGCTCAAAGTCTGGCGTGACGATGACCACCTGCTGCGGAGCGATGGGCAGCGGTTCGATGTGAACCTGGTCACCCTCCATCACCCCGAGCACCAGGCCGCCCAGCAGGGCCGGGGCGACGTTGTCCGGGTGGCCTTCCTCGGCCGTGGCGATGGCCAGGATGTCGCTCCGGCTGAGCTGGCCATCGACCAGGGCATTGGCCCCCAGCAGCCCAGCAAGAACGGCCGTTGAGCTGCTGCCCAATCCGCTGCCCACGGGGATATTGTTTTCCTGGATGATGTGCAGGCCAGACGGCCGTTGGCCCAACTGGTCAAACAGGCGGCAGGCGGATTGGTAGACCAGGTTTTTTTCGTCGGTGGGCACTTTTTCGGCGTCCAGGCCGGTGACTTCGATGGTGAGTGTGGGGTGGGAAACGGCCGTAAACGTCACGTGGTTGTACAGCCCCAGGGCCACGCCCAGGCAGTCGAAACCGGGGCCTAAGTTGGCGGAGGTGGCGGGAACGGTGATGGTTACTTGGTTGGTCATGATTTTTCTCGGTTCGTTGGCCAGCAAAATCGGCACACTGCCACATTTTACGCTAGAATGCATTCATCTACGAACAAGCTGTTATTAAATTTCACGCAAAGGCGCAAAGCAGTCAGTTTTCGCTTTGCGCCTTTGCGTGAGTTGATAAGTTGTTCATCCACCCAAATAATCGCTCGCCGGGGACTAAAGCCCACCGGCTAGTTGGGAAAGCCCTGCCGGGCTGAAGAAGAGTAAAAAGTTAGTGGATTTAGCGCAAAGTTTAGCGGGCATTCCAGAGCCATCAGAGAAACGAATTGCCATGCGGGTGAGTCCGGCGGCGGAGCGGTGGGTGCGGCGGGGGCATCCCTGGGTGTATGCCAAAGCGGTGCGGCAAATGAGCCACGACGGCCGTTCTGGCGATCTGGCCGTTATTTTTGACAGCAAGCGCCGCTTTGTGGCCGTTGGCCTGTACGCGCCCGCCTCCCCAATTCGCGTGCGGATTCTGGCGCAGGGGCAGCCCGCGACCATCGACGACGCCTGGTTTTTGTACAAGCTGGAAACGGCCGCTGAACTGCGCCATCCTTTGCTGCAAAACAACACCACCGGCTACCGCCTGGTGCACGGTGAAAATGACGGCCTGCCGGGCCTGGTGATTGATCGGTACGGCGAGACGTTTGTGGTGAAGCTGTACACCTCGGCCTGGGTGCCGCATTTGCCGAGTTTGCTGCGGGGATTGGTCCAGATGGCTCAGCCCAGGCGCATCGTGCTGCGGCTGAGCCGCTTTGTGCAGCGACAGGAAGCGTCGCTTTTTGGTCTGCACGATGGCCAGATTTTGCTGGGACAGCCGCCTAAAAACGGGGTGCGCTTCCTGGAAAACGGCCTCTACTTTGAGGCCGACGTGGTGCACGGGCAAAAAACCGGCTTTTTCCTCGATCAGCGGGACAATCGCGCCCGCGTAGAAAAACTGGCGGCGGGCAAGCGGGTGCTCAACGTCTTTGCCTACACGGGGGGATTTTCGCTGTACGCGGCGCGGGGCGGGGCCAAAGAGGTGGTCAGTTTGGACATCAGCCAACCGGCGCTGGCCAATGCCATGCGCAACTTCAAGCTGAACCAGGCGCACGAAGCGGTGGCGGCCGCCACGCACGAACTGCTGGTGGGCGACGCCTTCCAGACGATGAAGCAGCTCATCGCCAACAAGCGCCGCTTTGAGATGGTGATCATTGATCCACCGGCGTTTGCTAAGAGCCAGGAAGAGGTGGAGCGGGCGGTGACGGCCTACGGCCGTCTGGTGCGTCTCGGTTTACAGCTGCTGCGGCCGGGTGGTATTCTGGTGATGGCTTCCTGCTCCAGCCGGGTGAGCGCGGACCACTTTTTTGAGGTGGTGCACCAGGCGGCGTTGGGGGTGGGACGGCCGTTGCAAGAAATCGAACGCACCGGCCACGCCCTGGACCATCCCATCGCCTTCCCCGAAGGCGCATACCTCAAATGCCTCTTTGCTTTTGCCCCTTAACCGTATGCGCTACTTGCGCTGGGGCGGGCGGCGGCACGCCGTCCGATGAGAAAAAGGCTGAGGCTAAGAAAACGCCTGTAAAACGCGCAGACTCCCCAGCGTCAAGTGCACGCTTTGTTCGGTGTTCTTTTAGCCTTTTCATTCTATCGCTGAAATTTTCGTTTTGCCGCTTGTACTTCACTCTTAACTTGTAAAACCAACTCATCAAACTCTTTGTCGTCCATGCCTAGTTTCGTTCCAATTCGTCTCAATTCTGTCCAATCAATAATTATCCCTTCATTAAGCGGAATAGCTAAGCTCCAATGTACTTGCCAATAATTCTTAAGAATTTCCGCAAGATTAGGCTCACGAATGGATAATCTTTTTGAATACCCTGCTGACGAACCAGTATGAAAATTTCCTATAAAAAACTCCTCGTCGTCAAATGAAACCAAATTTAATACAGGTATTGCTTTTGGCGGCGGTTCATAATGCCGAATATAAAATTTAAATCCATCATGCAGCAAAAGTTTAAAAATAGTATCTGCAAGCAATTGTTTATGGTAAATGATTACTACATGCCTAAATTCAATTTCGCCTTTGATCACTCGGTGATAAATTGCCTGGTGCACATCCTTTTGTGAACCTGAAAACCCATAACCGCCTCTTGACGATGGGACACTGGCTGTCAGTAATGTATTCGAGATGAAACGTTTTGTGTTCAAAGCATGTAAATACAATTTTTGCCCATAGGTAATATTGTCAAGCATTACTTCAGATTCTGCTACCCCGATGGCATTCTTAATTTCTTGGATTTCGGCACGTCGAGATGCCGTTTGGGCAACAATTGCACCTAATAATAAGCCAATCCCTGAAAGCGCAATTCTGATTGCCGGGTCAGGTGTGAGTTGAATTAGTGTTGAAAAATCAAGCAGGCTTAAAATAATTGCAGAAATACCTGCTGTACCAAGTAACAATCCATCCCAGCCAATATTATTCAAGATCCTTTGAAGTTTCATGCATGCCCTCCTTTCAGGATTTTTTTGGTGCAATCGTGATTTTCACTCTACGCCCAACGCTTGCTGAGCAGCGGTCGGGTTAGGCGACTATTTTCGGCTTCACCAAATACTTGGAAAAGCCTCGCTCTCGCCCGTCCGCTCCAAGCCTTGTTAGCGCGAGCTTGGTTCACTGCATTTAAAAAGGTATGTCGTCTTGTGCTACCTCTACAGGCATCCACGGGTACTTGGTGGTGGCGGTTAAGTAATCGTCCTCGGCATAGCTCATTGCTCCCCAATATTCGACTGGAGCATCCTCGGAAACATTGCAGTTTAGTGAATTAGAATTTACAGACCAAAAACCATCGCTATTCCGATATTCGTGCCAACGTGCGGTTACATCGACACCCTGAATAAGCTCTCCGCGAGCCAAATTATCCTCTTGCACGAGCTTTGTTTCTTCGAGAATCATGGCCAACACACTTTCAAGCGCTTCCTTTATCGCGTTATGTTCGGTATTCAGAATTGCTCGGTTAAAAAGCATTGAAATCGTTTTCCCAAACTGGTGTGTGGAATTGTCATCGGTGGTTCGATACTTTACGCTCTCATAAAGGATAATGATGTGAGACTGTAATACTGGAAACTTCTTGAGTATTGTTGGTGTAACCAGATTCAAGACTCTATATATTGGGTTTCTACGGTAACCACTCGTTCCTAGGACTGGACAATCATATTCGCATACAATACGCACCCAAGACTCATCATCACTTTGAAGAAAGGACAATGCACAATGCTCATTTCCCATTGACCGTAAATCAACATACCATGCTTCCCTTGTATTTGTTGGGACAATGTTTGAACAACGCATTATGTCAACCATTAGCACTTCGATTCTTGACAGTACATGAATAGCATTTTGTTTAACTAAATCGAGATCATCTTTCTTAATTGGTCTGAAATGTGCTAAAGCATTTCTAACGGCACTTATTTCATCAAATTTATTTCTTATGATTTCTTTGCTACCTGGCAGGTACGCTCGGAAATGCTTCCAATATGCTTCTGCTGTGATCAGAGTTATGAGTTCACCTGTGGTCATGTACATCAATGGGCAAGGCACCAGATACCCCAGATAACCCAGACGCTTGGTTTGATTCATTCTTTGCTTTGCAATCTTCCCGATAGTGCTTTGCGCTTCATCATCGCTGGTAATACTGAGGTTTTGCCAGTTGGCACCATATTCGTTTTTTAATACCAAATATACAAATATTCTCAAGCCGTTCTCAATTCTGAAGAGAGCATTTAGTGCCTCGTAATAATAGGGAAATAGCCAATCATTAGGGATATTGACTGAGCCGTCTTTCTTTTCTTCAATAGATTTCCATTTCATGTTTATTCTCTACTTTGGGCTGAATTCATACTGTTTACTTCGTTTTTACGAAAAACACGATCTGGAACAGTATACAATGAAGAATGGTTGCTTCAAACATGAACGGAAGCCACTTTGAGTCGGGAACGGCCGTTCCCTCACCTCACACTAACCGCGAAAATCGCCAATCTTTTCTCTTTACTCTCTGTGGCCTCTGTGGCTAACCCAACCTGAATTCCTCATACTCGTTCTCGCTGGGCAGGCCCCAGACGGCCCAGAAGGTGCCGGTTTTGGGCTGCATGATGGCTGCGCCGCAGGATTCGACGTGCATCGGTGGTTTGGCACGGACGCAGATGGCGTCGGGGTCGCGGGTGAGGGCGATGAGGTGGTGGATGGTTAACGGCCGTTCCCCCAAAAGCTCCTCTGCTCTCCCCAATCTTGCCTCCGAACTGGCCTGTGACTCGGCCGGGCGCTCCTGCGAATAGCGCAGCGTTTCCGGCAGCAGGCAGTGGTTGGTGTGGATCAATGGTTCGCCGTTGAGTGGGGTGACGGCCTGGGTGCTGGACATCGCTTCGACGTTGTAGCCACGGCCGTTTCCATCAAACAGCAGGTAGTTGTGGGCACCAGCCAGCTTCGCTTCGGTGATGCAGGTCAGGGCGTCGTCGAGGTTGGTTTGCTGGAGCACTTTGCGCACGACAAACGGCCAGGTGACGCCGATTTGCCCATCGGCCCCGAGCAGGTTGTTGATGCCGACGCAGATACCGTGTTCATTCATGCCGATCTGGCCCAGGCAGCCGGTGGTGGTAAAAACCAGGCTGCGCGGCGCGCCATCTGGCTGCACGTCCAGCAGGATGACAAATTCGGTGGCGCTGTCGTGCATGTCCCACGTCTGGCCGAAGAAGCCCGCGCCGTTGGCCGCGCCGTCGGGCACGATGAAGGCGGTGCAGTCGTCCACCGGCAGTCGGGGTGTTTTTTGGCGCGAGGCGCTGTAGACGGTGTCCACAAAGTCGGTAAAGCCGCCAACGATGAGCAGTTCGGCCAGGGAGAGATCGGTGGCATCGGCCAGGCCGCGCATTTCCTGGAACAGCTCTGGGGCATAGACGGCATGGTCGGGCAGGCAGGCTTCGGCCAGGGCCAGGACATCGGCACGGGGCATCGGGCCGCCGCTCCAGGCGCCCTGGCAGACCAGCTGGATGCGGTCTTCGGCGTAACATCGAATGTCGTTGCGGTAGGAACGGCCGTGTTCAAAACCCACTTCATATGGGCTGCCGCTGGCTTTAAGGATGCGAATTTTTTTAGTCATCAGGGTTCCTCAAATAGAACGCTGATTTACCTGAGCTTCCTGATTACTGTGCAATCAATTCACCTTACCTGTCATTCTGAGCGAAGCGAAGAATCCTTCGAAATCAACATTTAAAGAACCATTCGATCCACTTTTGTGGCGTATCAGGGATGCTTCGGAGGACCTCAGCATGACATCTACGAAATCGCAGAAATTTTCGATTACAAAGTACTGAAGTAAATCAGGCAAATCAGCATACAAATTCTTGTTCTCGTTTCACGTGTAGCGTAGTTAGGGTTGTGCCACATAGTGCGGATTTTGCCAAACGATGAGCGCGGCCCAGTTGTCGGAATTGCTGTCGTCGATGTAGTTTTCTAGCAATCCTTTAACCTTAAAGCCGTTGCGCAGCTGCATGGTGAGGGTGGGATCGAACAATTCGCCTGCCACCACCCTGGCCACGTACTCCGGGATGGTGAGCTTGCCGCGGAATTTGGGGTAGCCGGGCAGGACGCCGCCCGCCACAATGCCTTTGCGGTTGGTACGGATGACCAGCTCTTTGCGGGCATCGTACAACATCCGGCCAATGCCCCGGCCGCGAAAATCGGGATGCACGCTGATGTCGGCGCCGTAGTAGTAATCGCCGTCGGGGTCGTGGTTGGTGTAGTAGCCGCCCGCGATGATCTCGTGGAAGGTGTGGCCGGGATCGTCGAAGTTGAAGCTGTAGAAGAAGCCAGAACCGAGGGCGACGATACGGCCGTTTACCAGCACCACAAACTCGCCCTCGGGAAAAATCTCGCAATGTTTGAGGAAGTGTTTCTCCTTCATCAATTCCTGCTCGCCCAGGGTGGGGAAGCAGGCCCGCTGCAGTTCGGCCAACGCCGGGGCAAATTCAGGCCGGATGGTGGTGATTTCGATTGTTTCATTCATCAGGTTCTCTCAAATGTGGGGATTGGAGATTAGAGATTGGGGATTGAGACGTGATAAATCTCCAATCCCCAGTCTCTAATCTCCCTTAAAATCCGGGTTGGGCCAGATGATGAGGGCACACCAGTTGCTGGAGCGGGGGAAGACAAAAAAGTCCTTGATGGGCCGGATGACCTGGAAGCCGTTGCGCAGCTGCATGGAGAGCGTGGGATCGTACAGTTCACCAGCAACAACTTTGGCCAGGTAAGCGTGGATGTCCAGTGCCGCTTCTTGCTCAGCGTAGCCGGGCAAAACGGCCGCTGCCACAAACCCCTGCTTGTTGTACTTCTGAATCACCGCTTTGCGCCGGTCGTAGATGGCCCGGCCGATGCCCCGCCCGCGATAATCGGGATGCACCGCCATGTCGCTGCCGAAGTAGTAACGGCCGTTCCAATCATGCAGGTTACGGCCGTCCAGCGCATACAAAATGTCGTCCTCGCTGGGCGGCAGATTGTCCAGGTCCAGGTCGGTAAAAATGCCAGTGCCCATGCCCACCACCGTGTTGCCGTCAAGGGCAACGATGGTGCCCTCCGGGAAAATCTGGGCCAGCTCGCGCAGCTCTTTGGCAGTGTACTGGTCCCCCGGCGGCATCAGCGGAAAACAAATTCTAAGTAATCGGGCAACTTCTCTGGCGTGTTTTTCTTCAATCGGTTTGTAGGTGATTTGGTTCACTTTTGTTAAGTGAAAAGCGGTGCGTGAAGCGTGAAACGTGAAACGTGAAAATTTATCACGTTTCACGTTTTACGTTTCATGCTTTACTTTTTACTTCCTCCCATGGGTTGTTGTTGTGTGATGCAATGGATGTTGCCGCCGCCCAGCAAAATTTCGCGGGCGTAGACGCCAATCACAGTGCGATCGGGAAATAAAGTTTGGATCGTTTCGAGTGCGGCCGTATCGAACCGATCGTTAAATTGGGGCACGATGACGCCGCCGTTGGCGACGTAGTAGTTGATGTAGCTGCCTGCCAGCCGCTGCGCGGGCGGTCGCGGATGGCTGCCGGGCATGGACACAATCCCGGCGGCTTCTTCGGCTGAAATGGTCATCGGCGTGGGCTGGTGGATTTTGACGACGTGCAACGGCCGTCCCCGCGCATCTGTCTCCTGACTCAACTGCTCAAACGCGGCCAGCGAGATGGGGTACTGGGGGTCGTCTGCGTCGTCGGTCCAGGTGAGGGCGACCACGCCGGGCCGGACAAAACAGCAGAGGTTGTCCACGTGGCCGTTGGTCTCGTCTTCGTGCACACCCTCGGCAATCCAGATGACTTTTTGCACGTTGAGCGCGGCGCGCAGCACCGCCTCCACCTCGTCGCGGCGGCGGCCGGGATTGCGCAGCGGGTCCAGCAGCGACTGCTCGGTGACGATGAGCGTGCCCTGACCGTCCACGTCAATGGCGCCGCCTTCCATGACAAGATGGGCTTTGTAACGGCCGTATCCCCTCAACCCCAGCACCTGGCTCGCCAGCCGGTCATCCGCCTTCCAATCGTGGTACAGGCCGCCCCAGGCGTTGAAATCCCAGTCGATGCCGCGCACCTCGCCCGCGTCATTGACCACAAAGGTAGGGCCGTTGTCGCGCATCCAGGCGTCGTTGTAATCAAGCTCGATCAGTTCAACGGAAGCGGGCAGTTGGGCACGGGCCGTGGCGTAGGACGCTGCTGAGACGCCCATCCAGACTGGCTCAAATTGGGCAATGGTGCCGGCCACCTCGATGAAGGCAGCCTGGGCGGGACGGCCGTTTTGCCGCCAGACATCGGGCCGTTCCGGCCACAACATCCAGCAGCCCGCATGCGGCTCAAATTCACCCGGCATGCGGAAGCCGTCGTCTATGGGGGTCGTGGGGAGTGGATTTTTCTGCGTCATGCAGGGAGGAGGGGTTGGGAATCGGTAATCGGTAATCCGTAAACGGTAATCGGTTGTTTTGCTTTCTACTGATTACCGACCACCGACCACCGACCACCGTCAACCGCCCTCCGCATCGCCTCCTGTCCAGGTCAGCCATTTGTTTGGCGTGATCTGGATGAGCAAATCGTAGTCGTCGTCGGTGGCCAGGTTCCAATCGTACTTGGCCTGGAACAGCTGGTTGAGCGCTGGGTCGATGGGCGGCGGGACGGTGACGGCCGTTCCCTCACAAATCACCACGCGCACCCCATCCTCCAGCGCCAGCGACGCTTTTGGGTTCTGGGCCAGGTTTTTTGCCTTCACGCTGCTCGCCTGCATCCCGATGTAGACATGCCCCTCATGCCACACAAACCACACCGGCACCAAATGCGGACGGCCGTCTGCCCGATTCGTCGCCAGCCAGATGTTGCGTTCAGTTTGTAGTCGCTGCTCTGTTTTTTGGCCCATGATTTTTTTGATGCGTGATGCGTGATGCGTGATGCGCGAGAAAATCACGTTTCACGCATCACGTTTCACGCTACCTCATCCACAGCCGCGCGCAAAATCCCCATCGCCTCCTCAATCTCCCCATCCGTCACCGTCAGCGGGGGCAGCAGGCGGATGCAGTTGCTGTACAGCCCGGCGCGAATGGTGATGAGGCCCCGCTCCAGCGTGCCCGCCGTGATTTTGGCCGTGGTGTCCATGTCGGGTGTTTTGCTGGCAGCGTCTTTCACAATCTCCATCGCCAGCATCGGTCCCAGCCCGCGCACGTCGCCGACGATGGCGGGGTGCGCCGCCTGGATTTGCTGCAAGTGGCCGCGCAGCCGCTGGCCAACTTCCACAGCGCGGGCCAGGAAGGTGGGGTCACTGATCAGCTTGATCGCCTCGATGGCCGCCACGCAGGCCAGCGGATTGCCGCTGTAGGTGCCGCCCAGCCCGCCGGGATGGGGCGCGTCCACAATTTCGGCCTTGCCGGTGACCGCGGCAATCGGCATGCCCGCGCCGAGCGATTTGCCCGTGGTGATGAGATCGGGCACGATGCCGTAATGCTCGCAGGCAAACAGCTTGCCCGTCCGCCCAAAGCCGCACTGAATCTCATCGGCGATCATGACGATGCCGTGCTGGGTGCAAAGCTCGCGAATTCGCTCCAAAAAGCGGGGCGGCGTGGCCAAAAAGCCGCCTTCGCCCTGCACCGGCTCAATGACGATGGCCGCCACCGCGCTGGGGTCCACCTGGGCGATCAGCGCATTTTCCAGCTGCCAGCAGGACCATTCCACAAAGCTCTCCTCGCTCATCTCCTCCGGGCGGCGGTAGACGTTGGGGAAGGGGATGCGGTAAATCTCCGGGGCGAACGGTCCGAATCCTTTTTTGAACAGCCCGTATTTGGAGGTCATGGCCATCGTCAGGTTGGTACGGCCGTGATACGCCCCTTCAAACACGATGATTGCTTCCCGCCCGGTGTAGGCCCGCGCCATTTTAACGGCCGCTTCCACCGCCTCGGCCCCACTGTTAGACAGCATCGTCTTTTTGGCGTGGTCGCCCGGGGTAAGCTGGTTGAGCAGCTCGGCCACCTCCACCATCGGCTCGTAGCTGGCGACGATAGAACAGACGTGGACCAGGTTTTCTGCCTGGCGCTGCATGGCGCTGACGACCGTTGGCGGGCAGTGCCCCACGGCCAACATGCCTATGCCGCCCGCAAAGTCCAGCAGGGTGTTGCCATCGACATCGTGTACGGCCGTACCCACCGCCCGCCCCACCGCAATTGGGGTCAGCTTTGCCCCGCCACGCGCCAGCGCCGCTTCCCGCCGCGCCACAATCGCCTGACTTTTTGGACCGGGGATTTGTGTTACAAGATTGATAGTTCCCATTGTTTTATTGGCGGATTGGGGGAGTGAAAAGTGGCAAGTTGCAGGTGGTAGGTTGCAGGTGATTTCATACCTGCCACTTGCAACTTGCAACCTGCAACATCTTTCCCATTCACCGCCTTCCTCCTAAATTTGATTAAACCGATTCCTGAACATGTGCAAAGGCTAAATCCAGCTTCTCCAGCGCCTCTTCGACGTGCTCCTGGGCGGCGATCAGCGGCGGGGCGATGCGCAGGGAATTGCCCAACATGCCGCCCTTGCCGATAAGCAACCCCGCCCGGCGCGATGCTTCCATGACGGCGTTGGCATGCTGCGGGGCCGGTTCCTTGCTTTGGCGGTCGGCCACCAGCTCCACGCCCTGCATCAGGCCACGCCCGCGCACCTCGCCAATGAGCGGATATTTTTTGGCCAGCGCGTGCAGGCCATCTTCCAACATCTGGCCGATGGCGGCGGAGCGGGCGGGGGTGTAGCTTTCCAGCATCTCTTCCAGCGTGCCGATGGCCGCCGCGCAGGCGACCGGATTGCCGCCAAAGGTGCTGATGGTGAGGCCCGCGCCGACGGCGCTTTGGGCAATCTCTGGCGTGGTGGCCACGGCCGAAAGCGGCATGCCATTGGCAATGCCCTTGGCCATCGTCATGATGTCTGGCCGGACGGCGCTGTGCTGGTGGCCCCACCAGTGGGTGCCGGTACGGCCGAATCCCGTCTGCACCTCATCAATGATCACCAACCCACCGTGGGCGCGGGCAATGTTGGCCGCGCCTTCTATGTATTCCGGCGGCAGGGTGATGAAGCCGCCCACGCCCTGAATCGGCTCCATGATGAGGGCGGCGATCTTGCCGGAGGTCATCGTTTTGATGACGTCTTGCAGATCGTCGAGGCAGGCCTGCACAAACGTTTTCTCGTCCAGGCCGCCGAGGGCGCGGTAGGTGTAGGGCGTCATGGCGTGGCGCACGTAGCCGATGTGCACCGGCCCCATGCGCCAGGCACCCTGCCCGGTTAGGGTCATCGCCAATTGCGATTTGCCGCTGTAGCCGTGGCGCAGGGCGATGATTTCGGTATTGCCGGTGTGGACCTGAGCCATGAGCACGGCCGTTTCATCTGCATCCGTCCCGCTGGCCCCAAAGTAGAAGGTGTCCAAGCCGTCTGGGGTTATCTGGGCCAGCATGGCGGCGTACTCGATGTGCGCCTGGTTGGGGTAGAGGGTGGAGCTGTGGATCAGTTTGTCTAACTGCTCATTGATGCGCTGGCGCACACGGCCGTTGTTGTGCCCCACGCTGGTGGTGAGAATCCCGGCGAAGAAGTCCAGATATTTGTTGCCATCTACGTCCCAGACGTACATGCCGTCGCCGCGATCCAGGGGCAGGGGGTCGGCGTAGTAGAGAATCTGGTTGGGCCAGAGGTGTTGGCGTTGTTTGGCGATGAGTTCGGTTGATTTTTTCATAGGTTCTCCGTTTTTTATGGCTACAACGAATTGGAGTAATTAACGAATTAAAGAGGCAAAAAAATTCGTTGTTTACTCCAATTCATTGTTGTCTTTTGTTATTAACCGCCCGTACACCTCCGGGCGGCGCTGGTGCAAGAGGGGGAAGAGGGTGCGCCACTGCTCAAACACGGCCGTATCCAACTCCGCCACAATCACCTCCGTCTGGTCCCGGCTGGCCTGGGCGATGATGCGGCCCATCGGGTCGCAGATGAAGCTGCTGCCGTAGAAGGTGACGCCTTCCTGCCCCACGCGGTTGGCGGCGGCGATAAAAACACCGTTGGCAATCGCCTGCCCGCGCATGACGGTTTGCCACGATTCGGCCGTATCAATCTCCGGCGCGTCCGGTTCTGAACCAATGGCGGTGGGGTAAAAGATGAATTCCGCGCCGTTGAGGGCATAGATGCGCGACAGTTCAGGGAACCATTGATCGTAGCAGGTGGGAACGGCCGTCTTCACCCCAGCCACTGCATGTACCGGAAACTGGTCGTAGCCACCGTAATAATAATCCTCGTAGTAGCCCGCGCCCTGGGGGATGTGTACCTTACGCGTAAAGCCCGCCAGTTCCCCGGTGGGATTGTGGACGGTGGCGGTATCCCAATAAACACCGTCCTCAGCCCGCTCAAAGAGGCTGCCCAACAGGAATACCCCGTTTTGCCGCGCCAGCTCGCCAAAGACGGCATCACTTTCGCCACCGCGCACCGGTTCGGCCCAGGCGGTGTTGGCGTCATCCTTCACGCTGGCAAAGTAGGGCGACAGGGAAAACTCTTGCAGGCAAACGATCTCGGCTCCGCGAACGGCCGCTTCCGCTACCAGCTCCCGATACGTCTTGATCATCTCGGCCCGGCTGCCCGGCCAGCTTGTTTGAATAAGGGCGATTGTTGTGTTTTTCATAAGGTAACTAAAGCGGCCTCTTTTCCCTTAGATAACCACCATTCAATTAACAATTTTGAAGCAGTAAACTGACCCGGCACCATCTCCAGTAACAACGGTGATGCCGTCGCTTGACACGGCCACCGAATGTAGAGCCCCATCCAACGTGATTGAAGCAATTTCCTCACCTGATTGCATGTTCCACAGTTTAAGGCTGCGGTCGGACGAGGCGGAGAGGGCGCGCTGCGCGTCAGGTGTAATAGCCACCGCCCAGACCGCTTTTTGATGTCCTAAGAAGGTTTGCTCTAGGTGGCCAGATTGGAGATTCCAGAGCTTGAGGGTGTGTTCATTATGGGAGGCAGAGAGGGCGCGCTGCGCGTCAGGTGTGATAGCCACGGCACAGACCGCCTTTTGATGTCCTAAGAAGGTTTGCTCTAGGCGACCGGATTGCAAATTCCAGAGCTTGAGTGTTCCGTCAGAGGAGGCGGAGATGGCACGCTGTCCATCAGCGGCGATAGCCACCGCCGTTACCCAATTTCTATGGCCTATAAGGGTTCGCTCTAGGCGACCGGATTGCAGATTCCAGAGCTTGAGGGTTCCGTCAGAGGAAGCGAAAAGAGCACGCTGCCCGTCAGGTGTGATGGCTACCGCCCAGACTATATCTCGATCGAGGGTTAGGGTTTGCTCTAGGCGGGTGATTTCTAGATTCCAAAATCTGAGGGTATTGTCTTCCGAGGCGGAGATGGCAAGCTGCCCATCGGGGGTGATGGCCACCGCCCGGACCGCCCTTTCATGGCCGAAAAGAGTTTGGTTTAGGTGTCCAGATTGTAGATTCCAGAGCTTGAGGGTATCGTCAGCAGAGGCAGAGAGAACGCGCTGCCCATCAGGGGTGATGGCCACTGCCAAGACCCCCTTTTCATGGCCGGTAAGGGTTTGCTCTAGGCGGGCGGTTCCTAGATCCCAAAATTTGAGGGTATTGTCTCCCGAGGCGGAGATGGCACGCTGCCCATCGGGGGTGATGGCCACCGCCTGGACCCACCCTTCATGGTCTGTGAGGGTTTGCTCCACTTGTCCAGATTGTAAATTCCAAAGTTTGAGGGCATTGTCCCCCGAGGCGGAGATGGCACGCTGCCCATCAGGGGTTATGGCCACTGCCAAGACCCCCTTTTCGTGGCCGGTAAAGGTTTTCTCCACCTGGCCAGAGCGCAGGTTCCACAGTTTGAGAGTATGGTCAAAGGATGCAGAGAGAGCTCGCTGCCCATCAGGAGTTATGGCCACTGCCAAGACCCACATTTCATGGCCGGTAAGGGTTTGCTCCACTTGTCCAGATTGTAAATTCCAAAGTTTGAGGGTATTGTCCCCCGAGGCGGAGATGGCACGCTGCCCATCAGGGGTTATGGCCACTGCCAAGACCCCCTTTTCGTGGCCGGTAAGGGTTTTCTCCACCTGGCCAGAGCGCAGGTTCCACAGTTTGAGAGTATGGTCAAAGGATGCAGAGAGAGCTCGCTGCCCATCAGGGGTTATGGCCACTGCCGAGACCCCCTCTTCGTGGCCGGTAAGGGTTTTCTCCGCCTGGCCCGATTGTAAATTCCAAAGTTTGAGGGTATTGTCTCCCGAGGCGGAGATGGCACGCTGCCCATCAGGAGTTATGGCCACTGCCAAGACCCCCTCTTCGTGGCCGGTAAGGGTTTTCTCCACCTGGCCAGAGCGTAGGTTCCACAGTTTGAGAGTATGGTCAGTGGATGCGGAGAGCGCGCGCTGCCCATTAGGGGTGATGGCCACCGCCAGGACCTCTTTTTCATGGCCAGTGACGGTTTGCTCAAGCCGGTCGAGATCATTGGTTGCCTGCCAATTCGGTAAATAATACGTTGTTTGGTTTTCTCCAAAGCCTTTAAGAATTGAGGCGAGCAATGGGCCGACTTCAAATATCAAAGACCGTTTTAGGATTTGCTGCCCTAAATCTATAGGTGTTGCAGACTCTTTGTGTAGGTTATGTGTTTCCCGCAGCAATAGGCGTAAGAGCCTCTGTATTCTTGGCCAGGTTATATCGCCTAAATCTGGCGGCCTGGTAGCAACATTGGCTTTCGGGATAAGTTTGTTTCTGTCCGGTGGTCTAACGTAACGCCAGGGAGGAATGTTTATTTGTTCACCTGGAGTTTGTGCTTGTCCTACACCTAGCAACTCGAGCGCCACCAGTAAGTCTTCCTGGATTTCGTCTATCCCCCGTGTATTAAATTGGGCAGCCAGTATCTCAAAATTTTCATACCCGTCAGCCAGATTGGCGGCACATTGATGAAGAAATTCTTCTCTCTCGTTTTTTGGCGTTAGTTGTGCGGCAAACTCCCGAACCAGTGGGTGTAATCTTATCCGGCTGTTTTCCAATCGCTCAATCAAAGAGGCGTCGGCCAACTGCAAGGCCACTTCACCTAGAGAAGGCGTATACAAATCGGGCGGTTCTTTAGGAATAGCGGTTAGTAAACCTAACCGTGCCAGCGGAATGTAATCGGATTCAGGTAGCAGTCCGGCCACTTTCAGCAGCAGCCTCGCCTCATCATTCTCAATCGTGTCCAACATGCTGCCCAGTGTGGCAGACACCGCAGCGCTATGCTGTGCTGTTCTATCAGGACTTAATTTTGGATCGTCCAACACGGCCAAGGCCCCACGAGCTTTCAAGTCATGCGCGTACTGCGTTAACTTTAGCCCTGTTCGCTTAGCCAAAAGTGCCCCGGCTACCTCAAGCGCTAGCGGTAAGTAGCCTAACATGTCACAAATGTGTTTGGCTTTAATGTGTTCTGGGTGGCTTGGTTGCAAAATTGACTGGCGGCGCGGGTGGCGCAGCAACATTTTCAATGCTGCTTGCTCTGGCAAAATGTGTAGTGGAATGGGGGTAAAGCTGCCTAAATCTCGGCTGCGGGTGGTAAACAACAGGCGGCAGGGCAGCTCGGCGGGAATCAAATCATGCACCACTGGTTCTAATAGCTGGTAAGGGTCAGCTAAATTATCCAGAACTATCAACGCCTCATTGTTTTGCCGCAAGTACGCAAAAGCAGTATTTATCTGTTCATCTTGTGCTTCGTTGGCTGCTGTTGGTTCATTTTGAGCAACATCACGTTCAGCCAAAGATGGTTTGGCCTGGAAAACTCCGCTATGAATAGCATCCAGCAGATTGTTCCGGCTGCCATGCTGGACAAGTGCTTCAATGAGTGGCGTTTTGGTAAGAGGAAATTCATCCTTATCCAGACCCAATTCCATAAGCAAGCTGTAAAGCTCGTCCAGGTTGAAAAACTGTTTAAGCTGGTCGCGTAAGACGAGCATTCGTTGGTGTTGAGTTTCTTTTTCAACTGCAACGCCTTGCAGCTTTTGGCCAAGCGCTGCAAATTCCTGAGGCAGTGGGCGGGCGGCATTTAACCAAAAAATGCCGTCGGGGTAGGTACCCTCGTTTTTGGCGAGGTAGGCGTAGGCCACGGCCAGCTGCGTTTTACCTATGCCACCCATGCCGCTCAACCCAGCTGGGTTAATGGCGGCTTGCTGCTCCGTTTGTAACGTCTGGTGCAGCAGGTCCAGTTCAGCCTCACGCCCCACAAAGTCTGGCTTGAAGTTGAACGGCATCAGAAATAGCTGATTTTGGTTCGCAGTTGACGGTGACAAAATTTATCCTTTGTTGGCAAGAGCAATCATTTTAGGTGGAATTATAACAGGCAAAATCATCATTTATCTAAGCTTTTCACTACTGCACAAAGTGACACTTTTCACTTATCACTTTTTACTTATCACTTGCCTACTTGCCCACTCGCCTACTTCTTCAAATCCCCCAAAATCTGCGTGGCGGCCAGTTTGCCCGGCGCGCCCATGACGCAGCCGCCGGGGTGCGTGCCGGAGCCGCACTGGTAGTAGCCCTTGATCGGCGTGCGGTATTGGTTCCAGCCGGGCGCGGGGCGGAAAAAGTACATCTGCGGCCCCATGAACTCCCCGGCGAAGATGTTGCCCTCGCTCAGCCCCACGGTGCGCTCGATGTCCAGCGGCGTCACTACCTCGCGGTGCAGTACCAGGTCGCTGAAGTTGGGGAAGAACTCGGTGAGCGTGGCCTGCACCGTGTCGCCCAGATTTTCCCGCTCGGTGTCCCAATCGCTGCCTTTGAGCTTGTACGGCGTGTACTGCACAAAGCAGGACATGATATGTTTTCCCGGCGGGGACATGTCCGGGTCAATGGTGGATTGGATGGCGCAGTCGATATACGGCCGTTTGCTATACCAGCCATACTTCGCATCATCAAACGCCCGCTCGATGTAATCCACCGTGGGGCCGATGTTCATGAAGCCGCGGAAAATATCGGTGCGGCCGGGCAGCGTCGGATACTCCGGCAGACCGTCCAGGGCAAAATTCACCTTGGACGATACCCCCTGGAATTTGAACTTCTCAATCGTCTCCACCAGGTCGGTGGGCAAATCGCGTGGCTCGACGAGCTGCAAGAAGGTGCGGCGTGGGTCCAGCGCGCTGATGATCGTGTCGCCGTACAGCTCGTCGCCGTTTTGCAGCGCCACGCCAATCGCCTCGCCATTTTTGGTGATGACCTCGCTCACGCCCGCGTCCAGCCGGATTTCGCAGCCGAACGACTGCGCGGCGCGGGCCACCGCCTGGGTAAAGCCACCGTTGCCGCCCTTGTGGAAGCCCCAATCGCCAATGCTGCCGTCAAAATCGCCCAGCTTGTGATACAGCAGCACCAACCCCGATCCCTGTGAGCGCGGCCCGACCTTGGTGCCAATCAGCCCGCTAGAGCAGAACGCCGCTTTGATGACGTCCGTCTCAAAATAGTCGTCCAGCAGGTCGGCGGCGCTGCCGGTGAGCAGCCGGGTGAGCATGTGCAGCACTTTCGGGCTCTGCCGCCCCAGATGCGCGCCTACGGCCGCTAATCGGGCCAGCTCTTCCGGCTCGCTGCTGGTGATGTCTGGCGGGATGTTGTCGGCTAACGGCCGTACCGCCTGCACCACCTGCTTGATGATGTGCCAGTAATCTTTGTACGCCTCGGCATCCTTGGCCGAATGGCGGGCGATTTCGTGGTAATTTTGGTAGCTGTCTGCCCCCATAAACAGGTAATCGCCGTTTTCGGCCGGGGTGAAATTGTTGGGCATGGGCAGCACCATCAGGCCGTGTTTGACCAGCTCCAGCTCCTGAATGATGTCCGGCCGCAGCAGGCTCAGCGCGTAGGAGAAGGTGGTGAATTTGAAGCCAGGCTTCAGCTCCTCGGTGATGGCTGCCCCGCCAACGAGGTGGCGCTTTTCCAGCACCACCGTTTTGAGACCCGCTTTGGCCAGGTACGCGCCGTTTACCAGCCCGTTGTGGCCACCCCCGATTACAATTGCGTCGTATTTTTCAGACATGTTTCCCTCGAAGTGAAAAGTGATAAGTGAAAAGTAAAAAGTGGCTACTTATCACTTTTTACTTTTTACTATGCTTTACGGTTTCTTATGAGGCGGATCATAAAACGGCAGCCGCACGACATTGGCCCGGACGTACTGGGGCCGATGCACAATCATCAGCTCGATGTATGCTTCGCTGCCCGGCTGGCTGAGGTGTGGCGGCAGCTTGCCAATGGCGATGTGCCGCTTGAGCAGCGAGGAGTACATCAGGCTGGTGGCGTAGCCCAGGTAGTTGCGCTCCGCATCATAGAGCGAGTGCGCTTCTTCGATGGGTGTGGTGTCCTTGGGCGGAATCAGGCCGAGATTTTCGTACGTCTGGTCGTAATGCTGCCAATCGAGCATGAGCCCCACCGTTTTCCAGCGGGAGGTTTTATTTTGGATTTCGTTTTCGATGGCTTGACGGCCGATGAACGGCCGTTCCTCCTCCCCCAACTTCCTAAACATCCAATCAAAGCCCAGCTCGAGCGGCGTCTCCCGCTGGCCATCGACCCAGGCGTGTTTGGCCGAGGCAAAATCCACGTCCAGCAGCAGCAGCCCAGCCTCGATGCGGGCCATCTTCAGCGCCAACAGCCCCATCGGCAAGATGTTGTAGCCCGCGCCCGCTTCCATCAGCGCATCCCAAACGGCCAGCGCGTCGTCCGTTTTGATCCAGAGCTCGTACCCCAGATCGCCGGTGTAGCCGGTGCGAGACAAAATGACCGGCTTTTTGGCGATTTTGGTCTGGGTGACTTGGAAGTAGGGCAGGTCAACGGCCGCTTTGGTCAGCTGCGCCAGCACGGTGCGGGAATGTGGCCCCTGCACCGCCAAAATGCCGTACTCCCTGGAAATATCGCTAATTTCCACCCGGCGTCGGCCGATTAAATTAGAAAAATAGAGCAAATTTGGCTCGGCGGCGGTGAGCAAAAACTCGTCGTCGTTCAGCCGCAGCACCACCCCGTCTTCCAGCATGTACCCGTCGCTGTCGCACCAGATGGTGTACTGCGCCTGCCCCGGCTGGCAGCTGCGAATGTCCCGCGCCAGCACGCCTGCCAGAAAGCTCTCGGCATCTGGCCCCTGGATGCGATACTTAAACAGCGGCGAGGTGTCGAACACGGCCACGCCGCTGCGGATGGCGAAATATTCAAACAAGGTCGAAAATTGATAATTTTGCGCCGCCGCGTAGCCAGCCCAATGTTTCCACAGCATGGTTTCGCTCAATGGGGCGAGGCGGGGATAGAAGGGGGTTGTTTTGACCATTGGTTGTTCCTATTTGGAGTGAAAAGTAAAAAGTGGCAGGTTGCAGGTGTGACGGCCGCTCACCGATTACCGGACCGCTCGGCCATAAATGACCGGGCTATCTATGAAAGCCTCTACGAGGCTGTTTTAGCCCCAACGGGGCTTTCACCTACTAGCCGAGGGCTTCAGCCCCCGGCGATCTAACCGATTACCGCTCACCGATTACCGATTACCGGCATTCCTCAAGTGCTTCGCTAAAAATATGTACGGCCGTATCCATCTCCGCCGCCGTCACCACTAAAGGCGGTATCCAGCGGATGACGTTGCCGTAGCTGCCGCAGGTGAGCAGGAGCAGGTTGCGGGCTTTGCAGGCATTTGCGACCAAGGTCGCTCTGTCCGCATCCGGTTCGCCGTTGGGCTGGGTGAACTCCACGCCCACCATCAGGCCCAGGCCGCGCACATCGCCGATGACCGGATGGCTGGCCTGCAAACGGCGCAAATCACCCATGAGCTGCTGACCGCGCGCGGCGGCGTTTTCCACCAGCTTCTCGTCGCGAATGACGTCAATGGTGGTTTTGGCCGCCACCAGCGCCAGGGCGTTGCCGCCGCCGTAGGTGCCGCCGTGCGTGCCCGGTTTCCACAGGCGCATCAGCGCCTCGCTGGCGCCGATGGCCGAGATGGGCATACCGCTGCCCAGCCCTTTGGCCATCACCATCACGTCCGGCACGATGCCCGCGTGGTCGATGGCGAAAAATTTGCCGGTACGGCCGAATCCCGTCTGCACCTCATCCACAATCAGCAAAATGCCGTGCTGGGTGCACAGCTGGCGCAGCTCCTGCAAGAAGGCGGGCGGCGCAGGCACGTAGCCGCCTTCACCCAACACCGGTTCGATGATGAGTGCGGCCGTTTCGTCCGGTGCGGTCTGGCTTTTGAGCAGCAAATGCAGCTGCTTCAGGCACCATTCCGTTGTCTCCTCCTCGTCCCAGCCGTAGTAGTAGCTGTAGGGGAACGGCGCGGTAATGATGCCGCCGGGCAGCGGCTGGTAGTTGTAGCGGTAAACGTATTTCGAGGTGGTCATGGCCATCGTTTGGGCGGTACGGCCGTGGAAACTGCCCTGAAACACGACGATGTTGCGTCGCCCCGTGGTTTGCCGCGCCAGCTTTACGGCCCCCTCCACCGCTTCCGCGCCGCTGTTGGCGAAGAAGAAGCTGTTAATCGCTTCCGGCGTCACTTCGTTGAGGGCGTTGGCCAGTTCGATGGCGGCGGGCGTCATCACAATGTTCATCTGGCCGAAGATAAGCTGCTCCGCCTGCGCCTGGATCGCCTGCACGACGCGTGGGTGGCTGTGCCCGGTGTTCATCACGCCAATGCCGGAGGTGAAATCGATGTACTGGTTGCCCTCGGCGTCGTAAAAAAAGATGCGCTCCGCCCGCACCGGCTGCATCTCGGTCAGGTGCGTCCAGACGGGGGAGAGGTGGTTTGTGGTCATGTTGAAATCCTTTTTTGAGGTAATCGGTAATCCGTAATCGGTGATCGGTTCGGATTTCCGTTCATCGTTCACCGATTACCGCTCACCGATTACCGCTCACCGATCACTTCACGCGCGGCGCGCACCCCAGTCTCATACGCCCCATGCACGGTGGCGTAAAAGTGGGGATGGGTGGCTTCGCCCGCAAAAAATAGCTGTTGGTTGATGGGTTCAGCCAGGGTCTGGCGGTCGTCGGGCCGCTGGCCGACCTGGTCAAACGAGTAGCTGCCGTTGGCCAGCGGGTCGTTTTGCCAGTTGCTGCGTACGTAGGCTTGCGGCGTGGGAATCGGCCCAAATTTGTCGCCAAACAGCCGCTGCATGACGGCCAAAGCCCCTTCCAAAAACACGCCATCGCCCCACCGGTTAATCTCGCGGGCGCGTCGCCCGGCATGGTAGGCGGTGATAATCGGCTGGCCGGTGTAAAACCCGGTGTTGAGCCAGGCGTTAAACAGGGACGGTTTACCTTCGCTGAGGTAGTTGAAGCGCTGTTTGTCCTGCGGCCAGTAAAATTTGTCGAAGCGCAGGGCCAGCTTTTCGTAGTTGCCAAAGCCGATGCGCTGGATGGCCTGCTGTTTGGCGTCCGGCAGGGGCGGATCAAACTGAATCTGGCCTGATTTGAGCACGCCCAGCGGCAGGGTGAGGATGACCCGGCTGGCGCTGAATGTGCCGCGATTGGTCTGCACCTGTACCTGGCCTGGGGTGATCGTGATGTGGGTTACGGCCGTTCCCAGCCTTACGTCCAAGCCCGCCGCCAGATGATCAATCAGCACCTTAAAACCGCCGCCGTGCAGCAGCAAATCGCCGCCGGGCAGCTTCACGTAACGGCCGCTCAGCGGCCAGTCAATCAGGTCCCAGTCGGCGTTGTCGTTGTACTCGGCGCGAATGACGGACCAGTAGTGGAAGCCGCGCTGCTCGTCGGGCGTCATCGTGGCTGGTTGAGGGAGGCCGTGTTCGACCCAATCCTTCAGGCTGCGGGCGTCGTTGGTAGGGGGCTGGTAGAGAATAGATGCTTTGGCGTTGAGAACGGCCGCATCCGCCAACAGCTGCCCGCGGGTGTATTCGGCCATGTTGAGCGGGGTGCCGTCGTGGCTGTAGGCCTGTACGGCCGTACCCGACCGGTTCAAGAAGTCCGTGTACCCCATGCCCACGCCCAACTGCTCCGCCAGCGGCGTCAGCGGATTGCCGTCCGGGCCATGAATCCAGGCCGCGCCCAAATCGACGGTGCTGCCCAGGCTGCTATCCGTGTGCGTGCGCCCGCCCAACCGGTCGCGCGCCTCCAGCACGGTGACGTCGTAGCCTGCATCATGCAGCGTTCGTGTGGCCATGATCCCGGCCATGCCCGCGCCAATTACGAGGATTTTTTCTTTCACTTTTTACTTTTCACTTCTCACTTTTTACTTTGTCTCCTTCCCGTACGGAAACCAGTAACTCTTAATCTTCCCTTCCACGTCCCAGTGCACGTGTTTGACTTCGTAAAATTCGTCGAGCCCTTCCTGGCCCAGCTCACGGCCGCCGCCGGTCATCTTCATGCCGCCAAACGGCCCGGCAAAGTTGTCGGTCAGCGGATCGTTGATCCAGATGGTGCCAGCTTTCACTTCCTCGAAGAAGCGCTTCACCAGCCGGGCGTCGTGGCTGAGCAAGGTGGCGCCGAGGCCCATGGTGGTGTCGTTGGCCAGGGCGATGGCTTCGTCGAAATCGCGGTATGGCATGAGCGGCAGGGTGGGGCCAAACGTTTCCTCGCGCATCAGCGCCATGCGGTGGTCCACGTTGACAATGACGGCCGGTTCCAAAAAGAAGCCGCGTGGTAAGTGAGACGGCCGTTTCCCTCCCACCAGCACCTTTGCCCCCGCCTGCACCGCCTCGGCCAGCTGCCCTTCCACCTTCTCGCGAAAATGGGGCCGCAGCATCGGCCCGATGTCGGTGTCCGGATCCAGGCCGCTGCCCAGCCTGAGACTGCCGACAAATTCAGCCAGCTCTTCAGAGAAACGGCCGATCATGCCCTCGTGCACATAAATCCGCTCCGAACTGGTGCATACCTGCCCGGCGTTGATCAGCCCGGCGTAGGCGGTGGCTTTAACGGCCAATTCCATGGCCACGTCTGGCCCAATCACCAGCGGATCTTTGCCACCCAGCTCCAGGTGCAGCTTTTTCATCATCGGCGCGGCGATGCTGGCGATACGCTGCCCGGTGGCCACCGAGCCGGTGAAGGCGATCAGCGGTACGTCAGGATGGCGCACCAGGGCTTCACCCGTGGCCCCCGCGCCGGTGACCACGTTCACCACGCCGGGCGGGAAGTGGTCGAAGGCGATTTCCATCAGCTTTAGGGTGGAGAGGGGGGTGTATTCGGAGGGTTTGATAACGGCCGTATTGCCCGCAGCCAGCGCCGGGGCCAGTTTCCAGGCCAGCAGCAGCAAGGGGAAGTTCCAGGGAATGATGCAGCCTACCACGCCGTACGGCTCTTTGATGACAAAGTTGAGCTGATCGGGGTCGCCTGGCGGAATAAAACGGCCGCGTTCGTGTCGCCCTAGTTCCGCGTAATAGTTAAACGTGTCGTAGGTCCAGAAGACCTCTTCCTCGTTTTCTTCCAGCGGCTTGCCTTCCTCGACAGTGAGCAGGTGGGCCAGTTCTTCGGCGTGGTCCTGCATCTTGCGGGCGGCTTCGTGCAGCAGCCCGGCGCGCTCAAAGGCGGGGGTGCGCTTCCAGCCAAAGAAGGCGGTTTTGGCGGCGGAGACGGCCGTGTTTACATCAACGGCCGTACCCACCGGCACCGTGTCTAAAATTTCTTCAGTTGCTGGATTGATGACCGCGATTTTGTCACTGGCACTTCCAGACGTAAACGCGCCATTGATGTACATGCGCATCGGTGCGATCCTTTTGGGTGTGGGAAAGTTGGGAGAAGTGAAACGTGAGGCGTGAAACGTGATTCACCTCTGATCACGTTTCACGTTTCACGCCTCACGGACTGTTCCTAACGAGCCTTCACTTTTACTGAAAACTACTGGGACGCTTTAACGGCCGTCCACAGCTCGTCATACAAAAATGCATCCTCACCCACTTCTGTCAGCCAGACCAGCTTTTCTTCCACTTCTGGCGGCGGGAAGATACTCTCATCCTCCAGAATTTCCGGCAGTATGAACTCTTTGGCTGCCTCATTGGGGCTGGCGTAGTACGTGAAGTTAGTAATGGCGGCGCCGACTTCGGCATCCAGCAGGTAGTTCATGAAGTGAACGGCCGTATCGTACCGTTCGCTGCTGGCCGTGATACAGATGTTATCCAGCCACTTCACCGCGCCTTCCTCGGGAATGCTGTAATACCAGTCACCATCTTCGGTTTCGTCGTCGTAGGTGTTCCAGTAGGCATTGGCCACGTCACCGCTCCAGCCCTGGGTTAGTGTCACTTCACCGGGGATGAGCAGGGTGTTGTCGTAATCCTCGCTGTTGAACGTCTTCCAGTACGGCTTGGCGGTCAGGATCAGGTCGCGGGCTTCGTTGAGCTCGTCTGGATTGGTGGTGTTTGGATTGTAGCCCAGGTAGATGAGGGCCGCACCGGGCAGTTCGCGTGGGTCGTTCAGCACGTTGATGCCTTCGTCGGCGTACTGTTCCAGCAGGTCTGGCTCAAACAGGTAAGCCCAGCTGTCCGGCGGGTTTTCCTGGAAAAACTCATTGTCGGCGCGGTAGCCGATGCCGGTAGTGCCCCACTGGTAAGGCACGCAGTAATCGTTGTTAGGGTCAAACGGCGCACCGACAAACTGGGGGTCAATATTGGCGAAATTGGGGATATCGGCCGTGTCGATCTCGGCCAGCAGCCCCAGGTCAATCATGATGGCCACCATGTAGTCAGACGGGAAGATGACGTCGTAGCCTTCGGCGCCTGCTTGCAGCTTGGCCAGCAAATCTTCGTTGGAGGCAAACGTGTCGTAGATAATGTCGACGCCGTAGGTCTCTTCGTACTCGGTAATCTTTTCTTCGTCGATGTATTCTGACCAGTTGTAGACGCTCAGCTCGTCGGCCAGCTGCACTTCACTGGTGGCTTCGGTGCTCGTGTCGCCTTCGGTGCTTTCTTCGGTGTCGGCCGCCGGGCCGCCGGGACCGCCACCACAGGCGGCCAAAAGCAAGATGAGCAGTAGGACTAAAAATAGTTTCTTCATTCTCTTTCTCCTCGTAAATGTGGGTCGGATTGCCAATCCGACCTACGTCTCCGCTAAAAACTAGGGGGAAACGGCCGTTTCCCCCCCACGTACACTAACGCCGCTGCAGCACCAGTGAGATGATAACCAGCAGCGTAGAACCCAAAAACATCAAGGTTGAAACGGCGTTAACCTCTGGCGTCAGGCCAAAGCGAATCATCGAATAAACCCGCACGGGCAGGGTGGTGGAGCCTGGCCCAGCCACAAAAAAGGTGATCACAAAGTCGTCCAGCGAAAGGGTAAAGGCCAGCAGCGCCCCCGAAATAACGCCGGGCATGAGCAACGGCAAGGTTACCCGGTGGAACGTTTGCCACTCGTTGGCCCCCAGGTCGGCGGCGGCTTCTTCCAGCGTACTGCTCATGTCGGCCAGGCGGGCGCGCACCACAATGGCCACAAACGAAATGTTGAAGGCCACGTGGGCGATGAGGATGGTGTACCTGCTCAGCGCCACCCCCAGCACCACAAAAAAGAGCAGGGTAGAGAGGGCCATCACAATGTCGGGGATGATGACGGGCAGGTAGAGGATGGCGTCGTAGGTGACCTTGCCCCAGAAGTTGTGGCGCTCCAGGGCAAGGGCGGTGAGCGTGCCCAAAAAGGTGCTGATGAGGGTAGACCAGAGAGCCACCCACAGACTCAGCTTCAGAGCATCCAGCACCGATTGATTTTGGAATAGTTCGCCATACCAGCGCAGGCTGAAGCCGGTCCACAGGCCAATCTGGCTGCCGTCGTTGAAAGAGTAGATGATCAGAATCAGGATAGGAATGTAGAGAAACAAGAAGATGCCAACAGCCAGCCAAAGCAGGGCGCGTTTGTTAAAGGCAGCTTGCAGGCGGTTGCGGGTGGAGGGCCGGACCGCTGTGGGTCGAGCCGGAAAGGTTGTGGCGCTCATCTTATTGCTCCCGTCCGCCAACGCGGAAATAGATCAGGATAGACAGCAGCATCATGGCCATCATGATAAAACCAATAGCCGAGCCAAAAGGCCAGTCGCGGGCGGTCATGAACTGCTGCTGCAGCAGGTTGCCCAGCAGCGACACCTTGCCCCCGCCCAGCAGGTCTGGGGTGACGTAGGCCCCAAGCGAGGGAATAAACACAATGATGGCCGCGGCGACGATGCCCGGTGTGGTGAGCGGCAGCAGCACGCGCCTGGTGCGGTTCCAGTTGTTGGCGCCCAGATCAGAGGCGGCTTCCAGCAGGGACCAATCGAGCTTTTCCAGGTTGCTGTAGAGCGGCAAAACGACAAAGGGGAAGAAGCCGTAGAACAGTCCCAAGAAAACGGCCGATTGGTTAAACAACAGCGGCAGCGTATGCTCCGTAACGCCAGCCAGCCAGGCAAAAAATTGGCTGCTGCCAGAAAGATTTACAGCCAGATCGTGCAGGGTGATGGTCCAGAAGTTGTTGATCAGCCCAGAGTCGCGCAGGATGAGCATCCAGGCGTAGGTGCGCACCAGGAAGTTGGTCCAGAAGGGAATCATCACCAGGAAAATCAGCATATTGCGGTAGCGCTGCGGCTGGCGGGCAATCCAGTAGGCAAATGGATAACCAAACAGCAGGCAAATGGCCGTGTTGAGAAAAGCCAGCCAGACGGAACGGCCGAGTATGCGTAAATAAAGGTATTGGCCGTTAATGGTGGAGAAGAAACGGCCGTAATCATCAAAGTAGCTGCCCAGGCTGCGCAGGTTGAATTCCGGGTAAACCACCGTGCCGCTCAGCGACCGCTCGCCCAGGCTCACCGCCAGCACGATGAGATTGGGCAGCACAAAAAAGATGGCCAGCCAGAAGGCGGCGGGGTAGTTGATGACCCAGCCGGTGTTTTGCGTGATGAGCAGCACCAGCATGCCGCTGGCCGCCAGGAAGAGGCAGGCAGCGTAAAAATCGCCCACGGTGAAGTAGTAGGTAACGGCCGTCACCACCCCAATCACACCACGCGCCAGGCCAAGCGTGGCGCCAAGCGGTCTTTCTTTAAACAGCAGCCAGGCAATGACAAAGTCCAGCGCCGCCAGGCCGCCGTAAAACAGGTAGGCGACGATGGGGGGTAAATTGGCCAGGGCAAGTTCCAGGTCCAGCGGCGTCCAGTCGAAGGAGCCAAAGGTTATCCAGCGGAACAGGAGAATGAGCCAAACGGCCGTACCCAGCCAGCCCAAATACGCCGCCAACCGCTTCATTAGGTTGGGGCCAGCTTCCATGGGTGCCATTGTTGAAATTGTGCCCATGTGTTACTCCGTTAAAATGCGGGCGTTTTCGGCCGGCCAGTGCAGCAGCACCTCATCACCTACATCAAAGGTCGTATCGTACCGGTCGCCAAAATTTTGTGTGCGCACAAACAGCTGCTGGTCGCCCAAAATGCTGACCCGGTAGCGAGTATCCGTGCCGATGTAAATCGATTCGGCAATCTGCCCATTGATGAACATGCTTTCCCGTTCCAGCTTCAGCACCTGGCGAATGTCAAAAGCCTCGGATGGCACCTGCCCCCCAAACGCCTCGGCGATTTGCTCCGCGTCCAGCTCAATATCACGCACGGTCACCTTGCCCGGCGGGTAGATGTTGATCTTTTCCGGCCGGATGGCCAGGTATGCTTTCTGACCTATGGACAATTCCTGGTCGCTGCGGCCGATCAGGTGCGAGCTGCCCACGGCTAGCTTGACCACGCCGTTTACTTCTTCCACCTTGCCTTCCAAGAAGTTTGTCTCGCCAATGAAGTCGGCCACAAAGCGGTTCTGCGGATGTTCGTAAATTTCGCGGGGGGAACCGATTTGCTGCACGTAGCCGCTGCTCATCACGGCAATGCGGTTAGACATGGTCATCGCCTCTTCCTGGTCGTGTGTGACGTAGATGAAGGTAATGCCCACGTCGCTCTGAATTTGTTTGAGCTCCAGCTGCATGGCTTTGCGCAGCTTCAGGTCCAGCGCGCCAAGTGGTTCGTCCAGCAGCAGCACTTTGGGCCGGTTCACCAGGGCACGAGCCAGGGCCACACGCTGCTGCTGCCCGCCAGAGAGCTGGCTGGGCTTGCGCTGGCTCATCGGGCTCATTTGCACCAGCTCCAGCGCCTCTTTAACGCGCTTCTCGATTTCTGGCTTGGGCACCTTGGCCATTTCCAGGCCAAAGGCGACGTTTTGGGCCACCGTCATGTGGGGAAAGAGGGCATAATTTTGAAAGACGGTGTTAACCGGGCGGCGGTGAGCCGGGATACCAGCCACTGGCTGTCCCATGATGTACAGCTCACCGCTGGTGGGCTGCTCAAACCCGGCAATCATGCGCAGCGTGGTGGTTTTGCCGCAGCCGCTGGGACCAAGCATGGAAAAGAATTCGCCATCGGCAATTTCTAAATCCATTTCGTGAACGGCCGTAAAATCCCCAAACTGCTTGGTAACGTGCTCAAGTTTTACGCTAATTGACAACGTGTTTTTCTCCAGATGTAAAAGTTTTTTGGCTGGGATCAGGATGCTGCTGCTTCATCAACAAAGTCCAAAATACTTGGCTCGGCCAGTTTGTACGTGTGTAAGACCAGCGATGAGACGGTTCTCTGGACACCCGTTACCTTTTGCAGCCGATCCCGAATAAACGAAGCGAGATGTTCCCGGTTACGACAGCGGACTTCCACTATCAGATCAAACTCACCGGACACCATCAATAAATAACTGACTTCTGGGAATTGCGCAATGGCTTGAGCGGCCTCTGCCAGATGGGGTGGGGAAACCGAAACTTGGATCATGGCGGGGGCATCAAAGCCCACCAGGTGGGGGTCAACCAGGCCAATGATACGAATCACGCCGTCATCCACCAGGCGCGTGACGCGCTTGCGAATGGTCCCCTCGCTGACACCAACCACTTTGCCAATTTCTGTAAATGATCGTCGGCCATCCTGCTGCAAAACAGACAGGATTTCGTAATCTAATCGATCCATTTTACGATCCTCGTTGTCGCTGCGCGATTTTATTACGATATTCGTGATTGTCAATTGATTTCTGATTGAATTTTGGCTCTTTGGGATTTGGTGGGCGCAGGATGAAACGTAAAACGTGAAACGCGATGCCTCTCTGATTACGTTTCACGTTTCACGTTTCACGCTTCACCTTTCTCTTGTTATAATTCTGCTTATGAAGGAAGGCAGCAAGTATTTCCCCTTGTACGCTTTTTTGCAGGAGCGCGCTGGCACGCCGATTACCCTTGGTTTGGCGGAAATTGAGCAGCTGTTGGGAACCAGCCTGCCGGACAGTGCCCGGACGCGCGTGGGCTGGTGGAGCAACCGCAGCCGGGGCGCGGTGCAGGCGGCGGCGTGGATGGATGCCGGGTATCATGTCGTGGCGGTGGATTTGGCGGCTGAAACGATTCGCTTTGAGAAGGCGCAGCTGACTTACACCGTGGTAAAGCAAGGGGATACGGTGCTGTGGAACGGCGGCATGATCAAGGCGATGCGGCAGCACATGGGGCTTTCGCAGGGTGAGCTGGCCAAAGAGCTGGGCGTGCGCCAGCAAACGATCAGCGAGTGGGAAAAGGGCGCCTATGCGCCCAGCCGGGCCACATCCAAACATCTGGCGCTGGTGGCCGAGCGGGCCGGTTTTGCTTACAAGGCGGGGGGCGGTCGGCCGTAATTTCCCTCAAAATTCCCCATTGACACAAATGACGATACCGTGTAAAATGTCATCATTGGTGCGGTAACGGCCGTACCACCACAACCAGTCATTCCAACAAGACAGTTTTACTCAGAAAGCTTAATGTTGGCGGTGCAACTTGCCGTTTCCTTTTGGCTGCTTGTGGCTGCCTGGTCAGCTGCTTGGGAAGAGGGTGGCCGCCAAGGCGCTCTGGCAGTGGGGTCTGCTCACCTCGACGCTGCTGGAGGGAACGGCCGTTACCACACCATGTCCAGTACATCAAATTTCTGAATTTGCGGAGTCCGCATCCTCAGATGCGGGCTGTTACGCCACTGCCTCGATATCCGATAAAAGATCCTGGGGCGAAACACTAGAATCAGTTTGCAAAGCCATAGAGAACAGAGCGGGGAGAGCCGGGTTCTCAAAAATCTCTTTGTTCTCTGTGGCAAAATCATCATCACGGAGGAAGTGCCAGATGGGAAGTTACACATTGGATGAAGTGGTCAAGCGGTGGACGCGGGGCGACTTAACCACCGAGCAGGTGGTGGGGCAAACCCTGCTCATTATTCAAGACATCGCCCGGCGCGTGGGGACGCTGGAAAAGCTGCGGGAGGCGGAACGCAACGAGGGGAAGGTGGAGAAGAAGCCGCCGGAGGAGTAATCAAAAAGCGGCCCGGCATTTCGCGTTTGCCGGGCCGCTTTACGTTTAAGGAATGTCCTGGGCGCAGCGGAAGCCGATGTCTACGTCAAACGTGTTGGCAGAGACGACGTAGCGGCGGCTGGTGGTAAAAAACGCGCCGTTGCTGTTATCGAAGCTGCCGCCGCGGTAAATCTGGCTGGTGCCGGAGTCCAGGTTCACCGGGTTGGTTTCCGGGGAGTTGGCGTAGAAATTACCGTCAAAGCGGTCCAGCACCCACTCGTTGACGTTGCCGGCCATGTTAAACACGTTAAAGGGGCTGGCACCTTCGGGAAAGTCGTTCACGGGTTCGGTGTCCAGCGAATTGGCCGCCGAAAGGGCGGCATTAAACTCATTACCCCAAGGCCAGGTGAGGTTGTTGGGGCCGCTGGCGGCAAACTCCCATTGCGCCTCGGTGGGCAGCTGCTTACCGGCCCACTCGCAGTAGGTTTGGGCCTGGTTCCAGGTGACGCCCATCACCGGATAGTTAGCAAAAGCCGGATCATCGCGGTAACCGGCGCGGCGGAAGGAGTTGCGAATGTTGGTCTGGGTACAGCCGCCTTCGGCCACGCAGGCCAGATATTCCGAATTGCTTACCTCAAACTGGTCAATGAAGTAGGCGTCGAGCGTGACGGGATGCTCGGGCCGCTCATTGGGTTCGCCTGTTTCCGAGCCCATGAGGAAACTGCCGCCGGGGATAAAAATCATGCCGTCGGGGGGAATCACGTTGGTGGGTTCCGGTGTAGGGGATGTTTCTACGGTGGCCGTGGGCTCCTCTACTACTTCGGCAGTGGCGGTGGGTTCGGCAACGGCCGTTGTGGCGGTTGGCTCAAGGGTTTCGGCAACCTCTGGCTCACTGGTTTCTGCGGCGACGGCCGTTGGCTCCGCCTCTGGTGTTTCGTTGCCAGCCTGGGCAATAGTGTCATCCAGTGCCAGCACGGTGAGTTCATCGTAATGAATGTGGGCCCGGCTTTCGTCGAAGGTTTCTACGTAGAAGCCAAAATCGCCATTGCTATAACTGCTGTCGTTGAGGCTGGTGATGATACGGCCGTTGACAAAAAAGGAAAACTCACTGCCGCTGGCGTCTACCCGCAAACTGTCGGCGGTGTCTGCCGAACTGCCGCGCAGCCCCTCCACCGTGCCGCTGGTCAGCGTTTCCAGGCCCTCGTTACTGGCTTTAAGCACGGCCCATTGGCCAGATCGAGGCGCCACGGTGAAGGCGTAAAACTGCCGGTCATCTACCTGGCGCAGCAGCAGCCCGTAGCGGTATTCACCTGTTTCAGTTTCGACAATGTCGGTGAAGATACGCGATTCCAGGCTGACGTTATCCGCCTCGGTGCCAAAAACGGCCGTGGCCACCTGGTTTTGCCCCGTTGCTTCCACGTGATAGTAGTCTGGCGGATGATAGCCGCGCCAGGCGGTGTCTTCTTTTAGATCTGGCCAGCCGCTTTCCGGGTCGCTGAAATCATCGACCAGCACGATGGCATCATCCGGCACCACTTCCACCTCCGAGGCGGCGCAGCGCACCCCGGTGGAAGCAATCATTGTAGGCAGATTGGGATCGCCTTGCAGACGGTAGGCCATGTCCTTCAAAAAGTCGAAGGCGCCGCCGCGAGCTACTTCCTGCCCTTCTGGCACGTCGGCATATGGCTCATAGACCCATTCCCAGACGTTGCCCGCCATGTCGAAAACGCCAAAGCTGCTGCGGTTGGGCGGCAGGCTGCCGGTGGGGTAGGTGTCATTTCCGGGCAAATTGACGGCCGTCTGGCTGTCGCCCCAGGGGAAGAGCAGCCCTTGCTCGCCGCGTGCCGCCACTTCCCATTCAGCTTCGGTGGGCAGCCGTTTGTTTTGCCATTCGCAGTAATCGTTGGCGTTATCCCACGTTAGACCACGCACGGGATGATCATCTTTGCCCGCCGGGATCTGGCCATTTTCCCAACTGTTGGGCGGCTCCATTTCATTCTCGGCCAGGAAGACGGCGTACTCTCTGTTGGTCACTTCAAAACGGTCCAGCCAGTAAGTCTCCAGAGCAACTTCGTGCGGAGCAGCATATTGGCTGCCCGCTAAATCGGCTCCCACGGTGTAGCTGCCGCCCGGAATTTGCACCATACCGGCCGATGTGGGCAGGTCCGGGGCAAGCCACAAAAAGTAAACGGCCGCAGCCAGGACCAGCAGTCCCACTAACCCCAACGCCCACGGCAGCCAGGCTCGGGAAGCCTGGGCCTGCGGCTGCTCTGGCCTGACGCGGGCTTCGGTGACCGGCTCCGGCTTCAACAGCACCGTTTTGGTCAGGGGCTGAGGTTCCTTGTCTTCGGCTTCTGGTTCCGCGGTGCGCCGGGGACCATTTACTTTAGCGGGTTGTTCGGTTACTTTGGGTGGGTTGGTGTAGTTCAGGGTGTCTGGGCTGGCGGTCATCATCTGGCGACCCACTTCGCGCAGAGCCATAGACATCTCAACAGCGGAGCCAAAGCGGTCTTTCGGATCCTTGGCCAGCGCCTTTTGCAGCACCGCGCCGAACATCTCGGGCAAATTGCTGTTGAAGAGGCGAATATCCGGCAGCGGTTCGTTGACGTGTTTCATCATCACCGTCAGGGCCGATTGGCCTTCAAACGGCGGACGACCGCAGGCCATTTCATACAGCATCACGCCCAGCGAGTAGATATCAGCGCGGTGATCAACTTCGTCGCCGACGACCTGTTCTGGGGCCATGTAAGCGGCCGTACCGATGGTGGCGCCGGTGGCCGTGTGCACGTGCCCGCCACCCACCAGCTTGGCAATGCCAAAATCAAGCAAGATGGGCTGCCCCAGCAGGTTGATAATCACGTTAGACGGCTTCAGATCGCGGTGCACCATGTTGCGCTCATGGGCATAGGCTACCGCTTCACACAACGGCACCATGATCTGGATAGCTTCTTCCAGCGGCAGACGCAGCCCGGCATCTTTCAGGTCTTTCAGCCGTTTATCCAGCGGATTTCCGGCGATGTACTCAAAAACGATGTAGTAGACCTTGCCTTCGTGATTGAAGTCGTGCACCAGCATGATGTTGGGGTGGCGCAGACGGGCCACGGCGGCGGCTTCTTGCTCAAACCGTTTCACAAACTCCGGGTGTTCGGAAAGGTGTGGATGGATTATTTTGATGGCAACGGTGCGCTGCAGGTTCGGATCCGTGGCTCTGTAGACGGACGACATACCGCCACGTCCGAGCAGCGATTCAATTATGTAGCGGCCACCAATAGTGCGCCCGGTCCAGGTTGGTTGCGAATCACTCATTTTGATTCTCCACGAGGTGTTTACTCACAAATTGGGTACCCACAAATTGGATACCCACAAGAAGGGTACTTATTCTGCACAGTCAGGGGCAGGCACAAATAGATCTGCGCTGACAGTCTGGCCATCGACGATGACGCTGCCGGTGCCAATCACGACCCCGCCACTGCTGGTTACTGCAAAGGTGATGTTATCATTTTCCGCTGTTCCTACCAGTTCGCCTTGCCAATAATAGGCAAACGTTCCGCTGACGCCCTGGGCACGCATGTAGATTTGCTGTGTCCAGCCGCTGGCGGTGCAGACCTCGGTGCCAGGCAGGGGATAGATATCCAGGGTGAAGCTGCCGCTGCTGGGGGTAACGGCCGTTACATTTCCAGCAGCTGGTGCAGTGCGAATGGGCAGCTCGGCCACATTACCGCTCCAGGTGAACAGTTCGGCAAAGACAAAGCCAGCATTGCCTTCTTCGTCCTGCACGTATAGCCAGTTGTTGTTCGCCGAGCGGGCCAGTACGGAGACCATTTCATCGGCCATCACCACACCAATCTCGCTGGCTTCGGCATCGGCCTGGGCGAAGAGGGCGGCATTGGCCGTGGCCACGGCCATATCTTCGGGCATGGCGGTGACGTTGGCTGTTGCGGCGGCTGTGGGAACTGAAGTGCGGCTGGGCACGGCCGTTTCCGTTGGCCGCGGCGTTTGGGTGAGAACGGCCGTTGTCGTGGCGCTGGGTTCGGCGGTAGCCACGGTTGTGCTGGCGACAGCGGCGGCAAGGGCAGTAGGGGAAACGGTGACGGCCGTTGCGCTGCCACCGTCGTTGTTGAGCCAGTTGAACACGAAGGTCACAACGAGGAGCACCGCTGCCAGCCCAGCCAGGCTAAGCAGCACCGGCTTGCTCCAGCCGCGCCGCTCCTGCTCGTGAATCATGGCCTGGGCCGCGGCAACCACATCTTGCGTGTCGGGGTAGTTCCTGTCTATGGCAGTGATTTGGGTCCAGCGAGCCAGCACTTGTTCCGGATTTTTGTGGGCCAGGGCGGCAATTGCTTCGCCGTACAGGTGGGCCGAAATGCCCTCGTTGGCGCGTTTCACTACCGCCAGCCGGTCAGGAAAAATGAACGTGCCGCGCCGCTGCTCGATGGCTTGCCATCGGGCTAGCGCTGCCTGGTAATCTCGTTTGTCCAGGGCGTCCAGCGCTTCTTCGTACAGTGTGTTGAGCCGCGCCTGCAGTGAAAGCGTGTCCAGCCCGGCGCGGGCGCCAGCTTCCAGCTGGTCTAGTTTGTCGTGGTTGATGTCGCGCTCACGCAGAGATTTTACGGCCGTTAAACTCTCCGAATAATCGGCGGCATTCAGGGCTTGCTCGGCACGCTGTACCAGCTGTTTGATGGCCTGTTGCCGCAGCTGCTGCACTGGCTGCGCCTGGAAGTCCGGGTCGGCGCGGTGCAGCTCGCCCAGCCGGTCCAGGCAGCGAGCAAAGTCCCGCTCGCGGAACAGCCCCTGAGCGTGCTGCCACATGTCGGTGAGCGGATCGGTGGGGTGAGGCGTCTGGGTGTCGGTGGGTGATTGCAGCTGGTGGGCGGCCGTTTTCAGCGCGGTGGCCATCTCTAGAGCGGTCTGGAAGCGCTGTTCAGGATTTTTGGAGAGGGCACGCTCCAGGATATGGACCAGCGCGCTGGGCGTGTTGGCTTCAACGGTTTGAATGTCCGGCACCGGATCGTTGATCTGCTTAAACATCACCTGGTAGGTGGAATCGCCCTGGTAGGGCGTTGACCCACTGAGCATTTCATACATCATGATGCCCAAAGAGTAGATGTCGGAGCGGTGGTCGGCGTGTTCGCCGCGCACCTGCTCTGGAGACATGTAAGCGGCCGTTCCCAACGAGGAACCGGTGGCACCTGCCGAACGGCCGCCGACAATCTTGGCGATGCCAAAGTCCATCAGCACCGGTTCGTTGAGCAGCGTAATCATCACGTTGGCCGGTTTGAGGTCGCGGTGAATCATGTGCCGCTGGTGGGCATAGTCTACGGCCTCGCAGATGGTTGTGAGGAGGTGAACAGCCTCGGCCAGCGGCAGGCGAATGCCCGCAGCCTTGAGTGATTCCAGCCGTTTGGCCAGGGTTTCGCCGGGCACGTACTCCATCACCATGAAGTACACCTCACCCTCGTGGTTGAAGTCGTGCACCTGGACGATGTTGGTGTGGCGCAGTTGGGCGATAACGGTCGCTTCCTGCTCAAACCGCTCGATAAATTCTTTGTTCTCTGACAAGTGCTGGTGGATGATCTTAACCGCAACTTTGCGCCGCAAATTCCGGTCGTTGGCACGATAAACCGACGACATGCCGCCGCGTCCTAAAATTGATTCAATTTCGTACCGCCCCCCAAGGGTACGGCCGATCCAGCTAGGTCCAATGGTTGCCATCATAACAATAAACGAAGTGATACATCTTTATCAGTGAGAATTTATGCCATGGACGGTAAACGATGAATAGACGCAAGGTTATTATGGCATATTCAATAACACAGTTCCACATTTTAGACGAGGTTAGGACGGATGACTGTAAAATGTGCGCTAAAACTGGCCCGATTTTGTGTAAACCAGATTAAGCAAAAGCGGAAAAGTTTTGAAATGAGGAAAGCTCGATTCGACCGCTTTTACTCAAGTAATTGGCAGATTTAGCGCGAATCTATTTTGAAAAACTTTCTGCCAATTACCAAAGCAGCCAAAAAACGAGTCGTCTTTAAAAAATTGCTGGGGCTTTCAAGTTAGTGGTGATTGTCGTCGGTTTGGCTGGTTTGCAGCCCGGTGAGAAACGCGGCGACGTGTTGGCCTAATGTGTCTAGACGGTAGCCGCCTTCCTGGATAACGGCCGTTGGCAAACCCAGGCTGCCAATCTGCCGACCGATCTCAAAAAAGTCGTCTGTTTCAAGCAGGAACGTGCCGGTAGGGTCGCCCTGACCAGTATCGACGCCCAGGGAAACGAGCAGCGTGTCGGGGACAAAGGCACGGATGTGGGTGAGGGCCTTGATAAGCGCGGAGAGATAGGCATGCCCCTTTGTGCCGGGGGGCAGCGGCAGGTTATGGTTAAAACCATAGCCGGAGCCATAGCCGTACTCGTCGGCAAAACCCCAGTAGTAGGGATATTCGTAGCGGGGATCAGCGTGTAGGGAAACAAAGAGGACGTCGGAACGGCCGTAAAAAATCTCCTGCGTGCCGTTGCCGTGATGGTAATCTATGTCCAGAATGGCCACGCGCTGTCCTTGCTGCACCAGCCAGTTGGCGGCGATGGCCGTGTTGTTCAGGTAGCAGAAGCCACCAAACTGCTCGGCGGCGGCGTGGTGGCCGGGCGGGCGGCAGAGGGCGTATACGGCCTTTGGCGAATTGGCTGCCTGACTGGCCAGGAGAAGGGCGGCGGCGGAAACGGCCGTTTGCACACTCCAATACGCGGCGTCCCAGGTATGGGCAAAGATGGGTGACGAGGTGTCGAAGCAGTAAAACCCCAGCTGGCCAAAAACGGAGTAATGATGCCGTTTAGAGCGCGGCCGTAAGCTGAACGTCTCGGGAATAGCTACCTCGCGCCCCATTTCCAGCTTCATCTGCTCGTAGGCGTTTTGCAGCAGGTTGATCATCTCGTGGGCGTGCACATCCTGGATGGGCGACAGGCCGAAGTCGCCGGGGTGGGTGATCGGGCCAAGATTGGCGACCTGGATGGCGTCGTGCAAAGTTTGCCCCCGGACGGCCACCTCTGCGTAGTAGCGATTCCACTGCGCATCGTCTGGCCGGTGAATTGTGGCGGGATCGTGTTCGATGTGCCCCGGATAGAAAAAGGTGTGCATGGGCTTTATTATGCCAGTATCTGGGCCAGGCGAAAAGGATTTGAGGGAAGATATGGATATATTCTCAAAAAAGAGAAGAGGGAGAGGGGCCGCAACCCTCTCCCAATTCGTGTGCAAACTTAACCATAGAGGAGAAAAGGAGGAAAGAAATGGTCGTTTCTAGAAACGTTTGCCGTTGCCTGTTCCGGGGAATGGAACAAACGTAAGTGTGTACTTGTTCTAAGAATAGCAGGGCTTTGTTAAGGGCGAACTAAAGCGCTGTAAACATTTGGTTAACGATTGTGACAGGGTGAACGGGTGAAGGGGTGAAGGGGATTAGTTGGAGGCGGTTAGGAAGGTGGGGAGGAGGCCGTGGGGGGTGATTTGGGTGAAGTGGCCAGTGGCGACTTCGAGGAGCTGGACGGTGGGGGGGTGGTCGGGGGTGCTGCTGTTGAACTGTTGGAAGAGGAGGTAACGGCCGTCTGGCGACCAGGTTGGCGGGCCAAAGTGCTGGGTCAGGTCGTTGGTCAGGGCGCGGGCTTCGGAACCGTCTGGGCGCATGAGCCAGAGCTGGCGGCCGCTGTTGGTGCCGGCCAGGCGGCGGCCAAAGGCAATCCATTGGCCATCAGGTGACCAGGCCGGGTTGCCATCGTTGAAGGCGCCATCGCTGCTGAGGAGACGGGACGACGGCCGTTCCGCTGAATGACTGTTTATCAGGCCCAGGTAGAGGCTCACGCCCATCGTAACATCTTCTTCGAGCAGGATTATGTTGCTGTCGCTGGCCCTGGGCGGAAGGATGGCGCGGGTATTTTGGTAGAGCAGTTGATTGTTCAAGGGGTGCCAGGCGGCGGGTGTGCCGACGTTGCTGAGAAAGGTGAGGGAACGGCCGCTTTCAAAATGATAGACCTGAAGCCCCTCATCGGGAGAACCGGCAAAACTCACCCAACGGCCGTCTGGCGAGAAGCGGGCGCTGCTGCTGACGGTATTGCTGTTTTCGCGCAGCAAGATGGATTCCCCGGTTTGGGTATCCAGCCACCACAGTTGGGGGCGGTTGAAGTTGGGCGGTTCGCGCCGCTCGTAGAGCAGGCGACGGCCGTCGGGGTGCCAGACCGGTTGGGCACATTCGGCATTCTCGCAGGTTAGCCGGATTTCGGCCTGGCCAGCAGCGCCGTCGTCGAGTGGCAGCAGCTTGAGCTGGCTGGCGCCATCGGGCAGATTGACCGTGTAGGCAATTTGCGAACCATCAGGCGCGGGGGCGTAGCTGATAATTGCGGCCGTTTCCTGGGTGAGCGGTGTTGGCTGCCAATCCGGGGCGCTGGTGCGGACCAACTGGAGCAGTCCAGCGTCATCTTCAGCCAGGTAGAGGACCTGTGGCAGGGCGCTGCTGGTTTGTTCCGGCTGCAAGAAGATGGTGTAGGCAGCAGCCAGGAAGGCCAGCAGCATGAGCAGCAGCAGCGCGATTTGCCAGCGAGCTAACCTGGATTTTGTGTCGGTTTTGGTGGGTTGCGACATGATTTTGATCAAATTCGACCCTCACCCCAACCCTCTCCCTGCCAGGGAGAGGGAGCCAGATTCCCTAACCCTCTTAGGGGGAGGGTTAGAATGGGGGCCGTCAAGGCAGCCAGGCAGGCAGGGTGCCCGGAGAAGCGATTTCGGTGCGTTCCCCTGTGGTAATTTCCACCAGCCAGATGGCGGGTTTGGCGTACAGTTCTTCCAGGTTGTACTGCTGGTAGAGGAGGAAACGGCCGTCTGGCGACCAGGAAATTTCGCCATGATGCACGGTTGGTTCGTTGGTGATGGCTATGGCCTGGCTGCCGTCTTTTTGCATGAGCCAGATCTGGCGGCCCATCGGTGTGCGCGGCAGCTTGCGGCCAAACGCGATCCACGCGCCGTCGGGTGACCAGGCGGGTGAGCTGTCATCGACGCTCTCTTCACCGGCCATGGGCTGGCTGAGCACGGTAATGGCTTCGCTGGCCAGATCAACGCTGGTTAGCTCCACGCTCCAGCTGGCGTCGCTGGTGTTGATATTGGTAACAAGCAGGCTGTCGCTTTGCGGCCGCCACACGGCCGGGGAGCCCATCTGGTTGGGGATGAGTAGGCCGGAACCGTCGTCCAGGTTGAACAGCTGGATGCCCTGATCGATGGGCGAGACGAAGCTGAGCCACTGGCCATCGTCGGAGACACGCGGATAAAGGCCCAGCATCTGGCTGTCCTGAAACACGGGCACCGTTTCGCCTGTGGTCACGTCCAGCCACCAGAGGCGCGGATTGCCGGGCGGGGCGCCGGGCGTGGGAATGGTGCGCCGCTCGTAGATGAGGCGCTGGCCACCAGGCAGCCAGCGCGATTGAGTGCAGGCGGCATCGGGGCAGGCCAGCAGCTCGCGATTTTGGCTGCCGTCGCTGTTGATGAGCCAGATATCGGCCGCGCCGCCGTCGCGCAGGATGGCGTAGGCAATCTGGCTGCCGTCCGGCCTGACAGTAAAGTCGAGCACGTCGGCGTCGGTGTTGGTGAGCTGCTGGGTGGTAACACTTTGGCCGCTCACGTCGGCGAGGTAGATCTGGTCAGCCTCTTCTTCATCCCAACTAATGTATACCACACGCGGCTGGCCGGTCTGGAACTGCCAGCTGAAGGGGTCTTCCAGCTGGTGGCCATTTTCGCCAACGATCTCCGCCGCCACGGTGACGCGGTAGGTGCTGTTGGCCGCCAGGGGCACATCGGGCCGGAACAGGAGCTGTGTGCCCTGGATAGAAACGGTGCCGGGGACGGGAGGATCGAGGGTAACGGCCGTTTCCGGCACATCCACCAGCGCTTCACTCAGCGTCACTTGAATAGTGGCGCGAGTCGAAATGTGGTCGGCCTCGGGCGCGGGCACAAAGTCCACTACTTCCAGGGCCAGCTGATCGCCGTAGAGGATAACGGCCGTAATCAGCGTGGCCAGCATGGTGAGCACGGCAAGAACGATGCGATCAAAGCGAGTGAATGACATTTTCTACTGATACAAATATGGTTGAGATGGCGTTTCCGTCGGTGACACGCTGTTGGCCACCAGGACCGGCATTTCCACGCCGTTGAAGGTGCGGGCCTGGAGGGTGCCGGTGACTTCGACCCAGCTGTCCGCGGTGAGAACGGCCGTGTCCGGCCATTCCACAATCAAACCGATTGGCGCGGCATCGGCCACACAGCAGCTAACGGTGAAGCGGCTGACCATAAACTGCGTGTCGGCAAAGCGGTCGTCGCGGTAAACAAAGCCGATCACGTGGGCTTCCTCGCCGTTAAAGCTGGCAGGATCGGTGCTGCGCTGGAACAGGTAGAGCCAGTCCAGGATGTTGCGCTCCCCGGCGTTGGCAATGACGCTCAGTTCACTGCCTTGCGGGGCGCTGGCCGACGCCAGCGAGACGTCATTGCCGAGGTTGATTTCCCGGTTTTGCAGGGCCGAAGCGCCCAATGGACGGGGTTCTACCAGCAGCCCCAGTACCACCGGCAGGGCCAGCAAGAAAAGCCCGGCCCAAGAAACATCGTGGCTGTGGACGTGGGCGTGCTCATGCGCGTGATCGGGCTCATGTCCGCTGCTGTGCTGGCGAGCATGGACCGATTGGCGGTACTGCTGGATGGCGTAGCCGATGCCGAGGGCGGCGAGGCCAACGGCCGTTATCAAGGTCAGCACGTTAAAGCGCGGATGAATGTAAAAGCTGAGCGTGCCGTTGAGTAGCCGGCTGAGCAAGAAGATGCCTAAGGCGATGAGTAAGATGTTTTTGATGGTTTGTTTCATAGTTTAAAAAGGGCTACAACGAATGTGAGAAATTAACGAATTTTTTCTGGCTGTTCCCATTCGCTCTTTTCTTTAATTCGTTGTTGTCATTCTGGATTACCAGCCTAAATTCAAGTTGATAAAAATCGTAATCAGCATCGTGAGTGCCAGGGGCAGCAAGATGAGATAGAGCACCACGCGGCGGCGGAAGACGCCCAGGAACATGAGCGCGCTTTTGATGTCCACCATCGGCCCAAAGACCAGGAAGCTGAGGATGGAGCCGGTGGTGAAGGTGTTGACAAACGACAGCGCCAGGAAGGCATCGACGGTGGAGCAGATGGAGAGGACAAAGGCCAGCACCATCATGGCAATTACCGAGGTGACCGGGCCGCTGCCAAAGGCAATCAGGGTCGATTGGAGCACGAAGGTCTGCATGGTAGCCGCCAGCATCGAGCCGATGATGAGGTAGCGCACCATGTCGATGAAGTCGTCCCCGGCGATGTTCATGGCCTGCCAGAGGCGTTGGGCACGGCCGTTCTCCGCCGCCATCTCAAAATGATCATGATCGTGGCTGTGGTCGTCCACGGGCAGCAAGATTTCCTGCGGCGGGGCAAACTGGAATATCAGCCCAACAATGAAGGCGATGAGGATGCTGAAGACAAAACGGCCGATCAGCACCGGACCCCAGCCAAAGGCCACGTAGGTGCTCACCAGGACGACGGGGTTTATCACCGGGGCGCTGAGCAGAAAGGCGATGCCCACAGAAACGGGCAGCCCTTTCTGGTACAGTTTTCGCGTAACGGGCACCACGCCGCATTCGCACACGGGGAAGGCAAAACCGAGCAAGGAGCCGACAAAGGCGGCCGGAACCGCCCGCTTGGGCACGTAGCGGGCCAGCGATTCTTTGTCCACAAAAACGTCGATCAGGCCGGAAACCAGCGAGCCAGCGAGCAAAAAGGGCACTGCTTCGATGAAGATGCCCAGGAAGATGGTAACAAAAGTTTGGAATCGTTCACTAAGACCGCCGGGGACGAGGTTGGGGAAGAGGCCAATGAGCAGCAGCAGAATGACAACAGCGCCCAGGATACGGCCGAAGTTTCGCGCCGACACGGCCGTTTTATCCGGTTCATGCGTGATGGGTGGGGTGGTAAACGGCCGTTCGCCGGGTTTCTCTTCAATCTGTGCCATGGCTGGAATCATAAACAAATATCGGACTGCGTCAACGACCCAGCCCGATATTGAGGGAAAACTCAGCAATTGTTTACGAAACGGCCGTTACTTTTTTTCAAACGATTTCAACAAATCTTTGCCCTGGCGGTATTCCCCGGTAGCCAGGTAAATCACCCATTCGCAGATATTGGTCACCCGGTCGGCGGCGCGTTCCAGGTTGTGCGCGGCCCATTCCAGGCGCTGGGCTAGCTCAAAGGCGTCGGGATTGGCCGCCATGTGGGTCATGACGGCGCGGTAGGTTTTGTTGTACAGCTTATCCACAGCATCGTCGCTTTTGATCGTTTCGTAGGCCAGCTGGGCATTACGCTCGGTGAAGGCATCCAGCGCCCGGTGCAGCATGAAGCGGGCCTTTTCGGCCATTTCGGGCATGTGAGTGGTGAGGGGGTCGGGAACGGCCGTTGCCCCAATCATCAGGCTGATATTGCCAATCCCCTTTACATAATCATGAATTCGCTCCAGCTCGCCCGCAGTTTCCAGCGAGGCCGCCAGCAGCCGCATATCGCTGGCCATCGGCTGCTGCGTGGCAATGATGCCAAACGCTTCCGTGCCGATGTCGATGCGCCGCTGGTTGAACCACTTGTCGGCCTGGACCAGCTTTTCCGACAAAGCCAGGTCCCGCTTGGTGAGCGCTTCGACGGCCTTCAATAAGTTTTCTTCCACTTCACTGCCCATCCGCAAAATTTCGTCCTGCAAATGGCGCAGCTCTTTTGTGTAAGTTTCTCTTAACATGTTTTATTTCCCTTGTGCCGGTGTTCCGTAATCGGTGGTCGGTGGTCCGTAATCGGTAATCCGTAGGCGGTATTCGCCATTCAATTCACCGATTACCGATAACCGTTCACTGATTACCGATTACCGAAATTAGCCAAAACGCCCAGTAATGTACTGCTCTGTCAATTCATTTTTCGGATTGGTGAACAGTTCATTGGTATGATCAAACTCGACCAGATACCCGGCTCTGTCACCATCCATATTAAAGAAAGCAGTGTAGTCAGAGGCACGAGCGGCTTGTTGCATGTTGTGCGTGACGATGATGATCGTGTAGTGTTTTTTAAGTTCCTGGATTAGCTCTTCGATGCGTAAGGTGGCGACGGGGTCCAGGGCTGATGTTGGCTCGTCCATGAGAATAATCTCTGGCTTGACGGCAATGGTGCGGGCGATACATAAACGCTGCTGCTGGCCGCCTGAAAGCGAGTAGCCACTTTGGCTGAGTTTGTCTTTTACTTCATCCCAAAGGGCTGCCTGGCGCAGCGATTCTTCAACCAGCTGGTCCATCTCGCCCTTAAAACCGTTAATTCGCGCGCCCCAGGCTACATTTTCATAAATCGTTTTGGAAAAGGGGTTTGGTTTTTGGAAGACCATGCCGATGCGGCGGCGAATTTCGACTGGGTCAACATCGGCATCATAGATGTTAGCTCCATGGTACAAAATCTGGCCTTCGACTCGTGCAGTGGCTACCAGGTCGTTCATGCGGTTAAAGGAACGCAAGACCGTACTTTTACCGCAGCCAGACGGGCCGATAAGTGCGGTAATGTGCTTGGTGGGAATTTTTAAGGCAATGTCTTTTACGGCACGAAATGACCCGTAGTAGACCTGCATTTCTTTGGCCTCAACGGCAACAGAGCCGTTGCTAAAAGATGTGTTCGGTTTCATTAAATGCTCCTTGTTGAATATCGATTGCGCAGGATGATGGCGGAAGCATTGAGCGAGAGCAGCATAGCTAGCAGCACAATGATCGCAGCAGCAGCAATATTGCGGAATTCAGCCTGCGGTCGTGAGGTCCACTGATAAATCTGGATGGGCAGGGTGGTGAACTTTGAGAACGGCCCGCTGGGATCGACCGTGATAAATGTCGAAGCGCCAACAACAACCAGAGGTGCTGTTTCTCCAATCGCGCGAGAAACAGCTAGAATAGTACCGGTGAGAATACCGGGCAGGGCGCTAGGCAAGACATGGTACCAAGTCGTTTGCCATTTGGTTGCGCCCAAAGCTAATCCAGCCTGTCTTAGAGAGTTGGATACCGCGCGCAGGGCTTCTTGTGCATTGATGATGATGAGGGGGAGAATAAGGAGCCCCAGGGTAAGACCGGCAGAGAGGATGGTACGGCCGTTGGCCGATGCCGTGGACTCAACTGCGCCAAAAATCGCACCGCTGGTCAACTGCTCCAACACCCGCACAAAAATGGCCAACCCTAACATACCATAAATGATCGAGGGCACACCGGCCAGGTTGTTGATGTTGGTCTGCAAGATGCGGTTTAGCCGGTTGTCGGCGGCGTACTCTTCCAGGTAAATGGCCGCACCCACACCAATGGGGAAAGAAAACAGAATGGTGATGAAGATAACCCAGAGCGAGCCAAAGATAGCGGTACGCACCCCAGCAAATTCTGGCGTGCTGGATTGCGGGTCCACAATGAAATCCGCCGAAAGCCAGGAGCGGAACGTAAGTTCGCCGTTGGGATAAAGCGCGGTGGCTTCGGCGGCGATGGCGGCCCGATTTAGCAAGGAATTTTGCAGATTGTATACCTTGACCACGTCTGGCTGGATCACTTCAGCCAGCAGCAGGTCGTAAACTTCTTCCTGATTGCGTGGTTCGGCAGTACAGCCAGACGGCCGTTCCCCAGCTGGGGCCGCGCACACCTCATTCCAGGCTGCCGGATCTTCAAAAACAAGGGCACTATCATAAAAACGTTGTTCTCGCTCCAGTGCCCGCCCGCGCCCGGTGGAAATATTGGTGGCCAGCAGGCGCACCAGATCATCTTTGGCTAAGGAAGCCAGAGTCGTTTGGTAGACAGCTTCGGCAAAAAAGTCCAACGTGCCGCTGTCGGCTCCAGGGATATAGCGCTGAATCGCTTGTGCGGGCCACGCCTCGTCGACCTCGTTCCAACTGGTGGCTGTGGTAAAGATTTGTTGAAGCTGCTCAGTCGAGACCTCGTTGATGGCACTATTTTGGTTGTTCACCACAATCGCCAGGGCGTCGGTGCCAATTTGGAATTCTAGGGGGAAACGGCCGTTATTGCGACAGGCTTCAATTTCCCCAGACTGAATAGGACGGCTGGAAGCGGCAAAATCGGCCTGCCCGCTGCAGAAAGCTGCCAGCCCGGCGCTGCTGCCCACACTTTCGTTACCAAAATTGCCCGCAAAACCGGCTTCCTGGTACTGCTCCAGCATGTGCTGCGTCAGCGGAAAAACGGTGGAACTGCCCACCACACGAATGTTTCCGGCCATCCCCTCTGGATCAATGGACACCCACTGCCCTGATTGCAGGCCCAGCCCCGGATTGGCCGAGAGCCAGCGCTGTTGGGCAGCGGCATAGGCTTCACTGGCTGCCGGGAAGTAGCCTACCGTCTCGATCTCGCTGTTGACATTGTTGAGCAGGTAGTTTAGGAAGATGTTAGCTGCCTGGTTATTTTGCAGGACAGAATCGGCTGTGTAGAGGTACAACGGCCGTATGAACGGATATTCGCCAGCAGCAGACGTTTCGGCATTGGGCATTACCCCATCTACTGCCAGCAGCTTTAACGTTTCGCTGTTTTGCTGGTAATAAGCGATCCCAAAAAAACCAATGCCATTGGGATCGTTGGCAATTCCATTGGCCAGATCAAAATCATCTTCGCTAGGAAAAGTATTGGCGGTATTAAGTATTTGTTCTTCCACCACATTCAGGGCCAACCGCTGAGGGTCCACTTTATTGATGACCACAACATAACCAAATGAGTCATTGAGAATGTTGTAAAGCAGCGCTATCAGGGAAGCAATGGCGACAAGCAGCGCCGCAACAAACAGTAAACGCCAGGCCAGGCCCTGGCGATGACGCCACTGGATCTGGCCTTTAAGCGCCTCCCCTTCAGGGAATGGCGTTGTACCGGACTGATTAGGGGTCGGTTGCATCTTATTCATTATTCGTACACCTCACGGTAGCGAGAGACAAAGTAGCGCGCGGCAATATTGAGCACCAGCGTCATGGAAAAGAGCAGCAGGCCAATGGAAAAGAGGCTGTTGTAATCAATAGAATCATAGCTAATATCGCCGCCGCTGATCCGCACGATGTGGCCTGTCATCGTTTCCGCAGCCAGAAAGGGATTCAGCACAAAACCCGTGATAGAGTCCTTGCCTAGCTCAAAGTTCTTGGGCCCGGCGCCCGCCGCAATGGCGACTACCATGGTTTCCCCAATGGCCCGTGAAATAGCGACAACGAAAGCGGCCGTTATGCCAGACAACGCCGCGGGCAGCACAATTTTGAGCGACGTTTCCAGCTTGGTAGCGCCCAGCCCGTAAGCCGCTTCCCGTAAGGCCCGGGGTACTGCGTGCAGGGCATCTTCGCTCATTGAACTCACCAGGGGAATAATGAGAATGCCCACGACAATCCCTGCAGAGGCCGTGTTGAAAACTTCCACCCTGCCTTCGCCAAAAACAGAACGCAGCAGCGGTGTCATGAAAGTGAGCGCAAAATAGCCAAACACAACCGTCGGAATGCCCGCCAGGACTTCCAGGATGGGTTTTAGCGTACTGCGCATCTTCTCCGAGGCGTACTCGCTCAGGTAAATAGCCGAAGCCAGCCCAAGCGGTAACGCCACCAACATGGCAATCACGCTGGTCATCAACGTAGCCAGCAGAAGCGGCCAGATGCCAAATAATCCTAGTTGGGGAATCCATTTGGTGGTGGTTATGGTCTCCAACAGCGTAACCGAATTTGACCGGAAGAGCTGCAAGCCGGCCGTGTGACTGGCGGCGATCGTGTTTTGCTGCCCGCGAAGCACCGTTAGGCTGTCTTCGGCAATGCTTTGCACAATCATCACTTCTTCACCCAGGCGAATAATATCTTCCTCGTTTAGCGAGGCGCCAGCGCTTCCGACCGCCAGAACTGTTTCTTCTGGGGCAATGTCCGCCACGATTGGTTTATTGGTGTTTTCCCACTGCTGGCGGGTGAAAAAGGCCAGGGATTCAGTTGTTAAAATGTAAACAATGCCCAGCGTGGTGAAGATGGATAAAACACCACAGATAAAGAGGAACCCCTGTATCAGGCTCTCACCGATGCGCGGCCGTTTTGTTAAATCGTTCATTTTCAGATCTGTCCCCATCAAAGGTGTGGCGGGGGTTTTGGTTGCCATTTTTTGCTCCTTCCTCAACTTTTGCAGTCTGTTTACCGCCTGCCAGGAGAAAGCCAAGATGAGGAGCTGGCAATGCAGTCTCCTCATCTTGATCAGGTCTACACTAGAAGATTACTCGTTCTTTCTGCACCCGCAGGCCATTAATTGTTGGCGTTTAACCAGTTCAACCTTGCCTGATTGAGGGCATCATTGCTGGCAGGGAAGTAACCAATGTCCACAATTTCTTCGTTCACGAAAGTGAGGTAGAAGTTGACAAACTCAGCCACCTGCGGTTTTTCAGCCATGATGGTGGCATCGGAGTAGATGAACAGCGGACGAGCCAACGAGTATGAGCCGTTTTCTACATTTTCTGCCGACGCTTCCACGCCTTCAATGGAGAGAATCGACAGGGCATCACGATTCTCCTGGTAGTAAGCGTAACCAAAGTAGCCAATGGCATACTGGTTGCCGATGACGCCTTGAGCCAGCACGTTGTCATCCTCAGAGAGCTGGAGGTTAGCCGCGGAGAGAATCGGCTCTTCGTTTTCATCGAAGATTTCTTCCACAAAGTAGTCGAAGGTGCCGGAGTCTGTGCCGGGGCTGAAGCGAAGGATGGGTTCAGCTGGCCAGGAAGCGTCGATGTCGGCCCAGGTTTCTGCCGTGGAGAAGGCCAGGGCAACCTGTTCCAGGGTCATGTTGGTGGCGAAGTCGTTGGCGGGGTTGACCACCACAGCCAGGGCGTCGGTGCCCACGCGGAACTCGATGGGTTCACGGCCGATGGCGCGGCAGGATTCAACTTCGGATTCGTTGATGGGACGGCTGGCATTGGCGATGTCGGTTTCGCCCGCGACACAGAAGCGTTCCAGACCAGCACCGGAGCCGATGGAGTCGACGGTGATGTTGCCGCTGTAGCCTTCTTGCTGGAAGCGTTCGGCCATCCGTTCAGTGACGGGGAAGACGGTGGAGCTGCCTGCTGTGACGATGTCGCCACTAACGGCGAGGACATCAACGGCGGGCAGATTGACACCAGTGCCGCTATCGCTGGAAGCCACGCCGCCACGCACGCCGGAAATCCAGTTTTGTTTGGCCTGGTTCAAAGCGGCCGTACTGGCGGGGAAGTAACCAATGTCCACAATTTCCTCGTTCACGAAGGTGAGGTAGAAGTTAACAAACTCAGCCACCTGCGGTTTTTCAGCCATGATGGTGGCATCGGAGTAGATGAACAGCGGACGAGCCAACGGGTAGGAGTTATTGTCCACATTTTCGGCGGAAGCTTCCACGCCTTCGATGGAGAGGATGCCCAGGGCATCACGATTCTCCTCGTAGTAAGCGTACCCAAAGTAGCCAATGGCATACTGGTTGCCGATGACGCCTTGAGCCAGCACGTTGTCATCCTCAGAAAGCTGGAGATTAGCCGCCGAGAGAATTGGCTCTTCGTTCTCTTCAAAGATAACTTCTACGAAGTAATCGAAGGTGCCGGAGTCGGTGCCGGGGCTGAAACGGAGGATGGGTTCGGCTGGCCAGGAGGGGTCGATGTCGGCCCAGGTCTCGGCGGTAGAGAAAGCCAGAGCGAGCTGCTCGATGGTCATGTCGGTGGCGAAGTCGTTGGCGGGGTTGACCACCACGGCCAGGGCGTCGGTGCCCACGCGGAACTCGATGGGTTCACGGCCGATGGCACGGCAAGATTCGATTTCAGACTCTTTGATGGGACGGCTGGCGTTGGCGATGTCGGTTTCGCCCGCGACACAGAAGCGTTCCAGACCAGCACCGGAGCCGATGGAGTCGACGGTGATGTTGCCGCTGTAGCCTTCTTGCTGGAAGCGTTCGGCCATCCGTTCGGTGACGGGGAAGACGGTGGAGCTGCCTGCCGTGACGATATCGCCACTAACGGCGAGGACGTCAACCGGGGGAAGACCGAGTACTTCAACCGTTTCTACAACGGTTTCCGTCACCGTTTCGGTTACGGTCTCGGTGACTGTTTCAGTTTCGGTAACAACGCGAGTAACCTCAACCTGTACAGTTTCGGTGATGACTTCTGGTTCTGTGTCAGCGCTGCCACCGCAGGCAACCAGTAAAGCAATGATGAGGGCCGAGAGGGCCAAAAATTTGAAACGCATTTTCTTCTCCTATCCTTAACTTATTGGATGTTTTGATTAAAAAAAGGAAGCGCAGGCCAGGATGTGCCGCGCTTCGGTTATCGGTTTTTAATCGATTTTGGTCGAGTTTAGCCCGAGGTTGTTAACGATCAGGACAAAATTTGTTAAGGGTAGGCTATGGTTCTGTAAACGGCCGTTTAACAAAAAGCCGCCAAAACCCGGTTGTTAACAATCTGTTAACACAGTTTTGTTGTAGTGGCCTTATTCGCCAAGTAAAATCTCGCCTGACTATAGAGGAAATTTCCGCCCAACCTTATGAAAAATAAACATTTTGCACTGCCGACGGTGATTCTGCGGAACGGCCGTTGCCTGCTTTTGCTTGCCAGCTTACTGACCGTTGCCCTGTTTTTTTTGTCTGGCTGCCGCCAAACAGAAGCCGCCGCGGATGAAACTGGCTCCGCTTCCGACGCCATTCAAAACAAGGGGTCCGATACCCTGGTGAACATTGCTCTGGCCTGGGCCGAAGCGTACCGGCAAGTTGTGCCTGAGGTAACCATTGCTGTGACTGGCGGTGGCTCGGGCACGGGCATTGGCGCACTCATCAACGGGACGGTGGACATTGCCAACGCCTCGCGTGCCATGAAGGACGAAGAAATTGCCCAGGCGCAAGCCAATGGCATCGATCCGGTTGAGCACGTAGTGGCCATCGACGCCCTGGCCGTGATTGTGCATCCCGATAATCCCGTCAGCGAACTCACCATTGCCCAGCTGTCCGCCATCTACACTGGGGAAATTACCAACTGGCAGGAGGTGGGCGGCGTTGATCGGCCCATCGTGCTGCTTTCCCGCGAGACCAATTCGGGTACCCATGTTTACTTCCTGGAGGAAGTGGTGCGCCAGGGAGATGGCGACAGCGAAAAAATTTTTGCCCCGCAAACGCTGCTCATGCCTTCGTCTGTGGGTATTACCAGCGAACTGCGGCGCAATCCCAATGCCATTGGCTACGATGGCCTGGGCTATGTTGACCCTGAGCACGAGAAAATCATTGCTGTGGCTCGCTCGGCCGACGAGCCGTATGTGATGCCCACGGTGGCAACGGCCGCTTCTGGCGATTATCCCCTCTCGCGCAACCTGTTCATGTACACCGCAGGCGAGCCGCAAGGCATCATCGCCAACTACCTGGAGTGGATTATGGGGCCAACCGGGCAGCAAATCGTTACCGATCTGGGGTTTGTGCCCCTGACGGCCGAAGAATAAGAGTCATGCCAGAACCCAGAAAACATCCCTCTTTCCCCTCTGTGTTCTCTGTGGCAATACTGGCTTAATGGAGAATATGATTTGGCAACAAATGGTTCCGCGCCGCCCAAGGCGCAGCTGCCTGGCTGGCGCGAAAAAGTAATAGAGGGCCTGATTCGTCTCTCGGGCGTGTCGGCCGTGGTGATCATGGCGCTCATTTTTTTCTTTCTGCTGCGCGAGGGGCTGCCCACGTTGGGCGAAGTCTCGGTGAGCCAGCTGTTTAACCAGCGCTGGTACCCCATCGAGGACCTGTATGGCATTTTGCCTCTGTTGGTCGGCTCCTTCCTGGTAACGGTGGGAGCAGTGGCGATTGCCGTGCCGCTGGGGCTGGTTACGGCCGTTTACCTCGGCGAAATTGCTCCCACCTGGCAGCGGGAAATCCTCAAGCCGATCATCGAGGTGCTGGCCGGGATTCCCTCCATCGTGTTGGGCTTCCTGGGCTGGGTGGCCCTGGCGCCCTTCATCCAGAACATGGGGGCCGCGACGGGACTGACGGCCTTTTCCGGGTCGCTCATCCTGGCTTACATGGCCCTGCCCACCATCATCAGCATCACCGAAGACGCGCTGTACGTGGTGCCCAAAGAGTACCGCGACGGGGCGCTGGCCCTGGGGGCTACCAAATGGCAAACCATCTGGCGCGTGGTGCTGCCTGCCGCCCGCTCCGGCATCGTCATTGCCATTATGCTGGGGATTGGCCGGGCCATCGGCGAAACCATGGCCGTGATGCTGGTGACCGGCAATGCCGCCAACCTGCCGGACCTCAACGCGGGCATCTTTTTCCAGCCGGTGCGCACCCTCACGGCCACCATCGCCGCCGAGATGGGCGAAGTGGCCCAGGGCAGCGTCCATTACCACGTGTTGTTTAGCCTCGGTATCATCCTGTTCCTCATCACCTTTGCCATCAATTCGCTGGCTTCCTGGCTGGTGGGCCGCGGCGGTCGGCGGGAGAGGAGACGCTGATGACGCGCCAACAAACGCAAACGATTGCCATCACGCTGATTACGGCCGTTGCCATCCTCGTCATCCTTCCCATCATTTTTGTGATTGGCTTCCTGGTGTACAACGGCATCGGGGCCATCAGCTGGGAATTTTTGTCGCAGCCGCCGCGTGAAGGCATGACCGAAGGCGGTCTGCTGCCCGCCATTTTGGGCACGATATTTTTGACGTTGGGAACGGCCGTTGCCGCCATCCCCCTCGGCATTGGCGCGGCCATCTACCTGGCCGAGTACGCCGGAAATAATCGTTTGACCCGCACCATTCGCCTGGCCATCGTCAACCTGGCCGGGATTCCCTCCATCGTCTACGGCCTGTTTGGCCTGGGCGCTTTTGTCCTCTTCCTCAACTTTGGCACCTCAATCCTGGCCGGATCGCTCACGTTGGGCTTGATGACCCTACCGGTGCTCATCAGCACGGCCGAAGAAGCCATTCGCTCCGTGCCCGCCGATTTTCGCGTGGTGAGCCTGAGCCTCGGTGCCACCCGCTGGCAAACGATTCGCCACCAGGTGCTGCCACACGCCCTGCCGGGCATCATCACCGGCATCATTCTGGGGCTCAGCCGCGCCGCCGGGGAAACGGCACCGATTTTGTTCACCGTGGCCGCCTTTTACCTGCCCGAGCTGCCTAACTCCATCTTTGACCAGGCGATGGCTTTGCCGTATCACCTGTTTGTGATTTCCACCCAGGTGCCTGGGATGCCGCTGCAAATTCAGTACGGCACGGCGCTGGTGCTTTTGCTTATCGTCCTGTCGCTCACCCTGGTGGCGACGGTGTTCCGCACCATCATGCGGCGGCGCAGGGAGTGGTAGGGCCAACATGACTGCGAAACTTTCCATCCAAGACCTCTCGTTTACCTACCCAGACGGCATCCAGGCGCTGAATAAGGTGAAACTGGACATCCAGCCGCGTGAACTGTTTGTGCTGATGGGGCCGTCACGCAGCGGCAAGACGACGCTGCTGCGCCTGATGAACCGCCTGTCTGACCTGGTTGAAGGCGGCCAGCGCGACGGCACCATCCTGGTGGACGGCCAGGACATTTTTACGCCGGACACGGACGTATTTGCCCTGCGGCGGCGCATCAGCATGGTGTTTGCCATCCCCACGCCGCTGCCCGGTACCATTTACGACAATCTGACCTACGGCTTGAAGATGGCCGGGCTGCGTGACCGTGCCTTGCTGGACGAGCGTGTCGAGCGCTCGCTGCACCAGGCGGCACTGTGGGATGAGGTGAAGGATCGCCTGGGCGATTCGGCCTTTGCTCTGTCTGGCGGGCAAAAGCAGCGTCTGTGCCTGGCGCGCAGCCTGGCGCTGGAACCAGAAGTGATCCTGCTGGACAATCCCACCTCGGGCCTGGACCCGATTTCCACTTCGCTGGTGGAGGCGTCTTTGTTTGAGCTGAAGCAGCAGTACACGGTGGTGATGGTGCCGCACAGCGTGCAGCAGGCGGCGCGGGTGGCCGACCGCATTGCCTTTATCCTGGATGGGCAGGTAATTGAAGTGGGCGATAACTCGAAAATTTTTGTGAAGCCGGCCGATAAACGAACTGAGGATTATGTGACGGGCCGGTTTGGTTAACGGCCGTATCACCCCAACCACATCCATGAATGACAAACTAACAGTCAACAACTTCAGCTTCTACTACGGCAGCTTCCAGGCGCTCAAAGAGCTGAACCTGCCGGTGAAAGAACACCAGATCACTGCCCTCATTGGCCCGTCGGGCTGTGGCAAATCCACCTTTTTGCGCTCCATCAACCGCATGAACGACACCATCGGCGGCACGCGAGTGCAGGGCGAAATTTTGCTGGACGGTAAAAACGTTTACGACTCTGACGTGGACGTAGTGGAGCTGCGCCAGCGGGTGGGCATGGTGTTCCAACGGCCGAACCCTTTCCCGCAAAGTATCTACGACAACGTGGCCTTCGGTCCGCGCGTCCTGGGAATGGCCAAAAACAACAACCTGGCTGAAATTGTGGAGAACAGTTTGCAGGACGTGCTGCTGTGGGACGAGGTGAAGGACAACTTAAACGGCCCGGCGCAGAACCTGAATCCGGGGCAGCAGCAGCGGCTGTGCATTGCTCGCACCATTGCCGTTCGCCCGGAAGTGATCCTGATGGACGAACCGTGCTCGGCGTTGGACCCCGTGGCCACCTTGAACGTAGAAGATTTGATGCGCCAGCTGGCCCAGGCATACACCATCGTTATTGTGACGCACAACATGCAGCAGGCGGCACGCGCCTCAGACTGGACCGGTTTTTTCTGGTTGGGCAGGCTGGTGGAATTTGGCGAAACGGCCGAACTCTTCACCAATCCCCGCGAAGAGCTGACCGAACTGTATATTACCGGCCGTCAGGGGTAGATGTGGGCAGGGTAAAAAAGAAGCTGCTGCCTTTGTTTTCTTTGCTGGTGACCCAGATACGGCCGTTGTGCAGCTGCACCATGTGGCGCGAGATGGCCAATCCCAACCCGGTCCCTCCCCGGCTGCGTGTCCGCGCCCGATCCGACTTGTAAAACCGCTCAAAAATACGGCCTAAATCTTCTTTGGGGATACCCACGCCGGTGTCGTGCACGGCAATGACGACGGCGTCTTCACCCTGTTCCTGGTACGCCTGCAAGGTAATTTTGCCGCCTTCGGGGGTGAACTTGATGGCGTTGTGCAGCAGGTTGGTAACGATCTGGTGCACCCGGTCGGGGTCGGCCAGCACTTTGGGCAGGGCGCCAGGCAGGTCCAGGATGAGCTCGATGCTGGCGCGTTCAGCCTGGGGACGCAGGCGGTCCAGCGGTTTTAGCAGCAGGTCGGCCACGGCCGTATTTTGCAGCCTTAGCGGCACCTGGCCCGATTCAATGCGCGACAGCTCCAGCAGCTCCTCCACCATCTGCGTCAGCACATCCACCTCACCAGCGGCGCGGTCCAGGAAGCGAACGGCCGTTGTTGGGTCATCGGCGGCGCTGTCCTGCACCGTCTCGATGATGACCCGCAGCGAGGCCAGCGGCGTGCGCAGCTCGTGCGATACGTTGCTGACAAAGTCACGCCGCACCGTTTGCAGATGGCGCACCGTGGTCAAATCTTGCAGGATCACCAGGTAGCCCTGTGCCCAGCGCTCGTCAAACGGCGTGACGATGGCCTGCAAAAATAGCTCGCGGCCAATTTCAACAGCGGCCGTGACTTCGCGCCGTTCATCCTGGCAGCGCTGCCACAAATCGATCAGCTGGTGGTGGCGCACCACTTCAGCAAACGACCGGCCCAGCGCCGACTTCTCTGTCAGCCCCAGCAGCTTGGCGGAGGCCGGGTTGACCAGGCGCACATTGCCCAGGCTGTCGGTGATAATGACGCCGTCGGCCATGTAGTTGAGAATGGTGTTGAACTGGCCATTTTCTTCCAGCAGGGTGCTATGCTGCGCCCGCAGCTGGTCGATCATGTTGTTGAAGGCCAGGGTGAGCTCGCCCAGCTCGTCGCGGGTTTGCGGCAGCACGCGGGCGTTCCACTCCCCGGCAGCAATGCGGCGGATGACCTGGGTAAGCTGGCGCACGGGCCTTGTGGTGCGGGCAGCCACAGGAAAGGCGAGAAGGGCCGTAGCAATTAACAGCAATACGGCCGCACTGGAAACCGCCTGCCGCACACAAACAGGATTGCCCAAACAACCCGGCCGCGACAAATAAGCCGCCAGCCCCATCATCACGATGGTGACCAGAATGAAATAGGACATGGCGATGTGCCAGCGGATATGGGGGAACATTTTGGTGGTCGGTGGTCGGGGGTCGGTGAGCGGTAATCGGTGGTCGGTAATCGGTGGTCGGTGAGCGGTATACCGATAACGGATTACCGATAACGGTTTACCGCTTACTGGTTCAACCGTCGAAGCGGTAGCCGATGCCGCGCACGGTGAGGATGCGGCAGGCATTGCCGGGATCTGCCTCGATTTTTTCGCGCAGCCAGCGCACGTGGACGTCCACGGTGCGGCTGTTGCCGTCATAGGTCCAGCCCCAGACGCGCTCCAGGATCAGGTCGCGTGAGAGGGCGATGCCCTGGTGGCGGGCCAAAAACAGGATGAGATCAAACTCCTTTGGCTTGAGGCGCAGCGGCTCGCCGTTAAGCCGGACCTCGCGCCGGTTTTGGTCAATTTCCAGGTTGCTAAAGGTGAGCACGGGCAGTGATTCGGCCAGATCCTGGGCCGCACCGCCATTGGCCTGGCTGTGCAGCGCCTCGCGAATGAGATCGACGCGGCGCAGCAGTGCTTTGACGCGGGCCATCAGCTCACGCATGCTGAACGGCTTGGTCAGGTAATCGTCGGCGCCCATTTCCAGGCCGACAATTTTGTCCACTTCTTCGGTGCGGGCAGTGAGCATCAGGATGGGGAAACTGAACTCCTTGCGCAAAATGCGGCACACTTCAAAGCCGTCAATGCCAGGCAGCATCACGTCTAGGACGATCAAATCTGGTTTTTCCTGGCGGGCAAAGGTAAGGGCAGCACGGCCGTCTTTGGCCGTGACAACCTGGTAACCCTGACGGGCCAGGTTGTATTCCAACATTTCTAACAAGGTGTTGTCGTCTTCCACGACCAAAATTTTGCTTTCCACATTTTCTTTTGTAACTCCGAATGGTAACGGCGTCAATGGGATTTTTCACGGGAGCCAGATTGGTCCAAGAGATTGGACCAATCTTCATGCCGTTATATACTCATCGGTGCAATAAATTCTCAACAGGAAGAGTTCAATGACCCAAAACGGAACAGACCGCATTACGGCCGCTTTCACCCAGGCCCACAAAAGCCAAACGGCCGCTCTCATGCCTTATTTCACCCTCGGCTACCCGGATGCCGCTACCTCGCTGGCCATCATCGAGGCGATTGCGCCGTACAGCGACTTGCTGGAGCTGGGCGTGCCCTTCAGCGATCCGCTGGCCGATGGGCCAACGGTGCAGCACAGCACCCAGGTGGCGCTGGAGAACGGCACCACCACGGCCGGCTGCCTGGAGATGGTGCGTGAGCTGCGGCAGCGCGGTGTGCCAACACCAATCCTGCTGATGGGCTATGTCAATCCTATCCTGGCCTACGGTGAGGCCAACTACGTGCGCGATGCGGCGGATGCAGGCGCCGATGGCTTCATCGTGCCCGACCTGCCGCCAGAGGAAGCCGAAGATTTGGATACCCTTGCCGCTGAAGCCAGTCTGTCGCTCGTTCACTTTCTGGCCCCCACCAGCAACGAGGATCGCATCAACCGGGTGACGGCGCGGGCGCGTGGTTTCATCTACCTGGTGAGTGTGACGGGTGTGACGGGGGCGCGTACTCAGGTGCAGGCGGACCTGGCGGGTTTTGTGAACCGGGTGCGGGCGAAAACGGCCGTTCCCCTGGCGGTTGGTTTTGGCATCAGCACTCCCACCCAGGCGGCCGAGGTTGGCCAGCTGGCCGATGGCGTCATTGTGGGCAGCGCACTTATCAATGCCGTGAATGCGGCGGAGGACAAGGTGGCAACGGCCGTGCAGTTTGTAAAATCTTTGCGGGAGGGGCTGCAGAAGAAATTGTGAATAGTGAATAATTAATCGTGAATTGTGAATGAATTGCCCAATTACTCAATTACCCACTTTCGTCTACCACCAGCCGCGGATTGGCCCAATAGCCGCTGACATCCTCAGCAGCATCCTCTCTCCAAATCTCAAAACTTAGGGTGACGGCCGTTCCCGCATAAGCCTCTAGCGGCACCGTCACGGGCTGCCAGCTTTCCGCTTTTCCTTCGCTCGTATCTAGAAGCGTCATTTCTTCCCCTTCCGGCGTCCGCAGGCGCAGGCGGTAGCGCAGGCCGGGTCGGGGCAGGATGGCGGTGTGCAGTTCGCTGTTGGGCGGGATGGTGGCAATGATGTGGTGAGACAGCCAACGGCCGTTCTGCGGCGTCATTTTAATGGCTAACTCGCTGCCATTTTGGGCTTCGACGATGGGCAGCGAGGTGTCTGGATCGGGGACGGCCGTTTCTGCCCCATCTTCCGCCACCCAAACACGCTGCGACGGCTGCGCCCAGAGAAAGATCGTCTCGTCGTGCTGCTGGAGTTCCGGCATGAGGTTGTATACCTGCCCATCGGCATAATCCAGCACCACAAAGTTCCGGTCAGCCCGGCCCGCCGCGCGCAGGTGATCCAGGCTGCCGCCGGGGCGCTCCAGCGGCGTGTCGTACCAGAGCTGCACCACGCTGCGGGTAAACTGCGGCGCGATGGGGAAACGCACGGCAAAGAAGTGGCTTTCTGGGCTGATGGTGGGGAACAGTTCGGCCAGCTGCTGCCGGGCCGCGGCCTCTTCAGTGACGTTGTTTAGCCACAACTGCTGCGTGTTTTGGGTCTGGTTGAGGTGATGCAGGGATACGGCCGTTACTACCAGCAAAGCGGCTATTTTTATGAACTGCAAAGGACGCAGAGAGCGAAAAGGATTTTTATTTTTTCTCTGCGCCTTTCGCGTCCTTTGCGGTAAAAAATCCTCCCGCAGTAGCGTTTCCAGCGATGCTCCGATGGCCAGAACGAGGCCGATCATTGCCTGGTAGATGTGCCGCCCGGCGTAGAGCTCCGGCAGCTGGGTCCACAGCGCCCAGTAGATAAACGCCAGGTGCAGCCCCAGCCAGGCCAGCCCCAACCGCACCGTACGGCCGCCCCACCAAAACCACAGCCCCAACAGCAGCAAAATCGTCGTGGCAAACAGGGAAGCGGCCGTTCCGCTCAGTTCAAGCAGGTCCAGGATAAAGGTAAAGCGAAATACGGTAACGATGATAAATTCAGCAATCTCCGGCCAGCTGAGGAAGGTGAACCATTCGGCCGTTGCCCGGCTGCCGATGTCGATGGTGAAGTTGGGCCGGGTGAACTGGACATAGAGGTAGGCCGCAGTGATCAGGCCAAGTGTTGTAAATAATAGAAGCTCTTTTGAGATTAGGGATTGGAGATTAGAGATTATGCTGCGTCCTTTCAATCTCCAATCTCCCATCTCCCATCTCTGCACCAACAGGATGAGCAGCAAAAACGGCGGCAGCAGCACGCTTTCCTCGTGGCTGAGGAAGGTGAGCAGGCAGAAGAGGAAAGTAAGCAGAAGCTGGCGGGTGGACGGCCGTTTTAAATAGCTCAACCACGCGCTCACCGCCAGCAGCGAAAATACGGCCGCCAGGACAATGGCAATGCTGCTGAGCCAGCTCACCACATCGACCCAGTGGCTGTGAATGGCAAAGAGGGCGGCGGTGAGAACGGCCGTAAACGGGCTTAACTTCATCTGCCGCGCCACGCGATACACCAGCGCCACCGCCAGGGCCTGAAACAGCAGCTCCGTCCAGTAAAAGCCGTTGGGCAGAAAGTGGAAAACTCCCTCCAGGATGGCAAACCAGGCCAGCTGCAGCGGGCGATAATACCAGGTTGAGTAGTATGGGTTAAACAGCGCCAGGCCCATCCACGGATTGGCGATCACTTCTTTGATGTAGTCAAACTGCACATAGTCGTCGCCCACAAAGGCCCAGGCAAACGGCGGGTAATAGATTGAGAGCGTGATGAGAATGAGGCCAGCAAGGGCCAGTTGGGTAAGGAGCTTGTTTCGAGTCATCGCGTGTTGATGTATCATCAAAAGAATGGTTAATTGTTAATGGTTAATGGTTAATTGTCAAAATTTACCATTAACCGTTTGTCGTTTACCATTAACCATTAAGGAGTTTTTATGCCGAATAAGTTAGCTCAGGAAACCAGCCCCTATCTGCTGCAGCACGTCGAGAATCCGGTGGAGTGGTATCCGTGGAGTGAAGAAGCCTTAGAGAAAGCCCAGGCGGAAAACAAGCCGATCCTGCTCAGTATTGGGTATGCCGCCTGCCACTGGTGTCATGTGATGGCTCGTGAATCCTTTGAAGACCCGGCTACGGCCGCTTTCATGAACAGCCACTTTGTCAACATCAAGGTAGACCGCGAAGAGCGGCCCGACCTGGACGCCATCTACATGCAGGCCGTGGTGGCCATGTCAGGCCAGGGCGGCTGGCCGATGACCGTGTTTCTGACGCCGGAGGGACGGCCGTTTTACGGCGGCACCTACTTCCCTCCCGCACCGCGCTACGGCATGCCCAGCTTCATCCAGCTCATGCAGAGCATTGCCAACGCCTGGGAAACCAAGCGTGACGACATTGTGCAAAGCGCCGGGGACATTACCAACCATTTGCAGCGAACGGCCAACCTCACCGGGCAAGAAGATGTGCTGAGCCCCGGCATGTTTGGCAAAGCAACGGCCGCCCTGGCCCAAACATTTGACCACGAGCGCGGCGGTTTTGGCGGCGCGCCCAAATTCCCGCCGTCAATGACCCTGGAATATTTGCTGCAAAGCTTTGTCTTGCACAAAGACAGCCGCGCTCTGCACATGGCCGAAACCACCCTCAAAATGATGGCCTACGGCGGCATGTATGATCAGCTCGGCGGCGGCTTTGCCCGCTACTCGACGGACGTGAACTGGCTGGTACCTCATTTTGAGAAGATGCTCTACGACAACGCCCTGCTGGCCCGCGCCTACCTGCACGCCTACCAGGTGACCCAGGAGCCGCTCTACCGCCGCATTGTCGAGGAGACGCTCGATTTTGTGGTGCGCGAGCTGCGCCATGAGGACGGCGGCTTCTACAGCAGCTACGACGCCGACAGCGAAGGCGAAGAAGGCAAATTTTACGTCTGGTCCGCCGCTGAAATTGATGAGCACCTGGGCGAAGATGCCGAACTGTTTAAGCTGTATTACGATGTGACCGAACAGGGCAACTGGGAAGGAACCAACATCCTCCATATCAACAAGGACCTAGAAGAGGTGGCCTGGGCTACCAAAATGAGCGAAGCAAAGGCGGCGGAGCGGCTGGCAGCGGCCAGGCAAAAGCTGTACGACATTCGTGCCCGGCGCGTCTGGCCCGGACTGGATGACAAAGTGCTGACGGCCTGGAACGGGCTGATGCTGGCGGCTTTTGCCGAGGCAGGCCGGGTGTTGGAACGGCCGGATTACACGGCAACGGCCGTCCACAACGCCCAATTCCTCTACCAAACGATGCGCACAGAGAACGGCCGTCTGCTACGTACCTGGAAAGACGGGGCACAAGCACGCTACAACGGCTACCTGGAAGATTACGCCTACCTGGCCGACGGCCTACTGGCGCTCTACCAAACTACCTTCGACGAGCAGTGGTTCACCTGGGCCCACGAGCTGGCCGAACTGATGCTCACCCACTTCCGCGATACCGAAAACGGCGGCTTTTACGACACCTCCGACGACCACGAAGCACTCATCCATCGCCCCAAGGATTTGCAGGACAACGCCGTGCCCAGCGCCAACGCCATGGCTGCCCACGTGCTGCTGAAGCTGAGTTTGTATACCGGCAGTTCCCCCTACTGGGAGGTGGCGGAAACGGCCGTTTCCTCCCTCTACGGCGCGATGGTGCAGCATCCAAACGCCTTTGCCCATTGGCTGTGTGCGGCCGTTTTCATTACCAGCCAGCCGCAAGAAGTGGCCATCATCGGCGATCCCGGCTTGCCGGACGCCACAGCGCTGATCGACACCACGTTTGCTGCGTTCCGGCCCAACCTGGTGGTGGCCTCCGGCGACAGCACCAGCAGCGTGCCGCTCCTGGCCGACCGCAAGCGCCTGGACAATAAGGCCACTGCCTACGTCTGCCGTCGTTTTGTTTGCCAGCAGCCGGTCAATTCGCCAGAATTGTTGGCTGAGCAGCTATCTTAGCCCGGAATAGAACGCTGATTTGCCTGTTAGCTTGAAACTTTAGGAATTGTCATTCCCGCGAAAGCGGGAATCCACTTAAGCAAACATCTGGATGCCCGCCTGCGCGGGCATGACAATTTTGGGGTCCAATATTAAGAATTATGAATGAGAACGAGCAATCCAAACGAGAGCTGGCCGAAAAAGTGCTCCAGGCGTGTGTGCAAGCCGCCAAAGCGGGTTTTGAACAGGCGCGCATGGATGGATTGTGCGAGGAAGGGGCGGTGGAAACGGCCGTTTCCGCCATGCAAAATCTAAACCTGGAAAAATTGATAACCGAATGAAATACGACGAAATCACCCTACAACTCAAACGCATTTACGATGAACCGGGTCCCAATGACGGCTTTCGTGTGCTGGTGGACCGCCTCTGGCCGCGCGGCGTCAGCAAAGAAGAGGCACACATCGATCTCTGGCTGGGCGGCATCGCCCCGTCGCCCAGCCTGCGCAAATGGTTCGACCATGACCCCACCCGCTGGGACGAATTCCTCGACCGCTATTTTGCCGAGCTGGATGAAAACCCACAGGCCGTGACCGAGCTGTTTCAAAAGGCGACTGCGTCGCCCGTCACGCTGTTGTATGCCGCCAAAGATGTGCGACACAACCACGCCGTGGCGCTCAAAATGTACCTGGAAGGGGATTAATCGACTGGACGAAGCATTGCGATACTCTCAGATTTTAGGCCGCGAATTTCACGAATTGACGCGAATTACACGAAAGACAGCTGTTTTTCGCGTAATTCGCGTCATTCGCGGCAAAGTTTAATCACAAGGCTCGGCCGGCTCGCCGGTTAAGATGCCGTTGTAAAAGGCAATCTTGCGGTCCAGGTGCGCCAGGTGATCTTGCAGTTCTGCGATGTGCTGCGCCAGGCTGCGCCGGTGTTCGGTCAGCACCTCAACACGATCAGGGATGGTGCTGTCGCCCTGGCGGGCAAACTCCATGAACACCTGCATTTGCTGGATGGGCATCCCGGTGGCGCGCAGCAGCTTGAGAAAGTGAATCCAGCCCAAATCCTGCTCGGCATAACGACGATGCCCATTTTCATGCCGGGTGACGTGTTCCAGCAGGCCAATCTTTTCGTAATAGCGCAGGGTGTGGGCCGACAGATCGGTCATCTCGGCTACTTCCTGGATGGTGAAGGTTTCTTCTTGCAGTTCGATCATGCCACAACAGCTTCCTCTCGCCCCAGCAGCTGCTCAATCTCGGCCATCTGCCCGGGCGTCAGGGGGCCAAATTCCATGGCGGCGGCATTTTCTTCGGCCTGGGCGACGGTGCGGATGCCGGGGATGGGCACTACGTGCTCACCAACAGCCCACAACCAGGCCAGTGCGCCTTGGACCACGGAACGGCCGTTACTCGTCAAAATCTCCCGAATTTTAGCACGATTGGCCACAATCTGAGCAATGCGCTCCGCCGGGAACGAGTGATTGCGTACATCGGTGGTGGTAAATTGGGCATCTTTGTCGTACTTGTCCGACAGAAAGCCCATCAACAGCGGGCTGCGTACCAGGCTGGTCAGGCCACTTTCGGCCGTGAAGTTAAACATTGCCGCCGCTGGTTCCATCACGTTGGCCGCATGTTGAACGACGGCGCAGTGCTCGCCAGCAGCAAACAAACGGGCCAACGCCACGTCATCGGTGCTCCAGCCGTAGGTGCGGATTTTGCCCTGGGCCACCAGCTTTTCCAGGCCATCCAACAGCTCCGGCACGCGCTCCGGCGGGAACTCCCACACGTGCAGCTGGTAAATGTCAATTGTGTCCACGCCCAGGTGGCGCAGACTGCGCTCACATTCAAACGGCAGGTTCTGCAAGACAGCTTCCGAGGATTGGAAGGCGACCCGCTTGGCCGCTTCATTCACGTCGAAGCCAAACTTGGTAGCGATGACCACCTGGTCACGCCGATCCCGGATCGCCTTACCGACGATTTCTTCGCTGTGGCCGGTGCCGTAGTTAGCGGCCGTATCAATCAGGTTCATCCCGCCATCCAACGCCGCGTGAATGGCGCGGATCGACTCCGCGTCGTCGGTTTTGCCCCAACCGGCCTGGTTGTCGATGAAAATCCATTCGCCGCCCATGGCCCAGGCGCCCAGGCCCATCGGGCTGACCTGTAAATTGCTGTTTCTAAGGGTTCTAAATTGCATCAGATTTCTCCTTTACTTGAAGTATTGGAACCACTGTACAACTTAGAGTGCGCTCTAAGTCAAGGGGTTATTTTTAGGATGGGGACGGCCGTAACTCCCCTCGGATCAATAACTCTCTTGTTCCTCAGAAGGTGGCTGGAGTAGGCGGAACGTTTGGGGATTGTCGTTTGGTTCGTAAGTGAAATGCCGTAAACTTTACCCAGAACTTTGCATCAAGATTATGGGAGGTTGTTTATGAACATTGTCGTTACGGGAGCCGCTGGTTTTATCGGGTCCCATCTGGCAGAAACATTGGCCCACCAGGGGCACACCGTGGTGGGGATCGACAGCTTTACCGATTACTACTCGGCCCGGCTTAAGCAGGCGAATGCCGAAGATATCGAGGCGGCCGGTGTGTCGCTGCACCGTCTGGACCTGGCCACCGATGATCTGTCGCCTGCCCTGGACGGCGTGGAATTTGTGTTTCACCTGGCGGGGCAGCCGGGCATCTCGGCCAGTACGCCGCTGGCGGATTACGTGCGCAACAATGTGGTGGCGACGGACAAACTGCTGACGGCTTGCCGGCAGCAGAACTCCTTGCGCTGTTTTGTGAATGTGTCTACTTCGTCGGTATACGGCCGTCACGCCTACGATCCCGAAGACGCCGCTCCAAAACCCACCTCGTACTACGGCGTCACCAAGCTGGCTGCCGAGCAGTTGGCCCTGGCCGCCCACCGCGAAAAAGGGTTCCCCGCCTGCTCGCTGCGTCTCTTTTCCGTCTATGGCCCGCGCGAACGGCCGGAAAAGCTGTATCCCAAGCTCATCCGCAGCATCCTTACCGACACGCCGTTCCCGCTGCACGAAGGCAGCCAGTCACATTCCCGCAGCTTCACCTACGTGGCCGACATCGTTGCAGGGTTTGTGTCCGTGCTGGATCGTCCTGAGCGGGTGATTGGTGAAATTGTGAACCTGGGCAGTGATGTGGAGATGACCACCGGCCAGGGCATTGCCCTCATCGAGCAGATTATGGGCAAGGAAGCCAAATTTGACATCAAGCCAAAGCGCCCTGGTGACCAGCTGCACACCTGCGCCAACATCGCCAAGGCGCGACAGCTTTTAGGGTACACACCGCATATCCAGCTGGAAGAAGGGCTCAAGGCGGAAGTTGACTGGTACGTTAACCGCATCTTTGCCAATGGCCTGCACCACAGCTGATTTGCAACTGTTGCTTCCCTCGCTGCGTAGAAACAAACAGTTAGATGATTCAGGGGACAGTCACATTGTCCAAAGGTAACCTAATCTAATAAGGTGGTTTAAAGTGACTGTCACCTTTTATTTCTGGAGGTAATCAAATGACTGTAAAAGATAATCGCTTACGCCGCCAAAATGGCATCTTTGCCGGGGTGTGTGGTGGTTTAGCCGCCTGGACGGGCATCAATGTGTTTTGGTTCCGGCTGTTGTTCATCATCCTGCTGCTGCCCGGCGGCGTCCCCGGCCTGCTGCCGTACGTTATTTTGTGGCTTGTCATGCCCAAAAAATAAACAATGGTGAATTGTGAATAATTAATCGTGAATTGTGAATGCTCCCGTTCACAATTCACGATTCACCAGTCTCAATTCACAATTCTTCCAGAATTCCTCCCAACGTTTCCACCAAAAAATCGGCGTTTTCGGCCGTAAATACCAGCGGCGGCTTAATTTTGAGCACGTTGTGCAGCGGTCCGTCGGTGCTGATGAGGATACCCTTGTCGCGCATCCTGTTGGCGATGTAGGTGGCTTCTTCCCCGGCTGGCGCCAACGTTTGCCGGTCGCGCACCAACTCCGCGCCAATGTACAATCCCAGCCCGCGCACGTCGCCGATGAGTGGGAACCTGCCTTGCAGACCGCGCAGCCCGTCCAGCAGCTGATTGCCCACGACACGGGCGTTTTCTTGCAGCTTTTCTTGCTCCAGTACGTCCAATACGGCCAGGCCAATGGCGCATGAAACCGGATTCCCCCCAAACGTATTGAAATACTCCATGCCGTTGGCAAAGGATTCGGCAATCTCTGGCGTGGTGATCACCGCCGCCAGCGGGTGCCCGTTGCCAATGGGCTTGCCCAGCGTCACGATGTCGGGCACCACGCCTTGCGCCTGAAAGGCCCACATGTGCGTGCCGACGCGACCAAAACCCACCTGCACCTCATCGGCAATGCAAACGCCGCCCGCCGCCCGGATGAGCGGGAACAGCGCTTGGAAATAGCCGTCAGGCAGCACAATCTGGCCGCCGCAGCCCAGCAGCGGCTCGCTGATGAACCCGGCAATCTCCTTGCCTTGCGCTTGCAGCATTTCGATGATTTCCTGGGCGTGTTGGGCGTAGCGACGGCCGTTTTCCACTCCATTCCCTCGATACAACCCGCGATACGGGTCCGGCATGGGCAGCACGTGCACGTGATCCGGCTTGCCCGCCCCGCCGGGGCCGTCAAATTTGTACGAGCTGATGTCGATGAGTGTGGCCGTATTGCCGTGATACGCACCGTCCAGCACCAGCAAATCGCGCTGGCCGGTGTGGGTGCGCGCCAGCCGCAGCGCCAGCTCGTTGGCCTCGCTGCCGCTGCACACAAAATAGCAGACGGAGAGCGGCTCCGGCAGCGTGGCGGTGAGCCGGGCGGCGTATTCGACGAGATTGTCGTGCAGGTAGCGGGTGTTGGTATTGAGAACGGCCGTTTGCTCCTGCGCCGCCTTTACCACCCTGGGATGATTGTGCCCCACGTGCGGCACGTTGTTCACTGCGTCCAGGTACGGCTGGTTGTTTTCGTCGTACAGGTACTGCCCCTTGCCGCGCACGATGTGCAGCGGGCTTTGGTAAGAAAGGCTCAGAGACGGCCCCAGGTGTTTCTGGCGCAGGGCGAAAATTTCATCTTTACTGCGGGCTGGCGAGGGGAAATAGTCGTCTGGAATGCCCAGCAGCAGGTTGGGATCGGGGCAGAGGCTAAGCCAGATGGCGCGCTGGCTGGGGGCGGCGACGCCGGGGAAATCTGTGGCGGGTGAAGGGGTGACAGGGTGACAAGGTGACAAGGTGACCGGGTGATGGAGCAGGTCAACAAGGATTTGGAGGTGGAGGTGGGGGGGCCAGTCGCCGTTGGTGGGGTAGGTGCCGATTTCGGCGAATTTTTGGCCTTGGGTGATGGGTTGGCCGATGGTGAGGCCATCGAGTGAGGCTTCGCTGAGGTGACCGTAGAGGGTGTAGAAGGTGAGGTCATCGCTGACTTTGTGCTCCAGGACGATGACGGGGCCGTAATCGAGGCGGTCGGTGTTGTTGGCGAAGCTGTGAATGGTGGCGGGGAGGGGGGCGTAGACGGCCGTTCCAGCCTTCGCAAACAAATCTAGCCCGATATGAATCGTGCGCCACTCGCCCCGGTCGTTGCCGGGAACGCGGAAGGTATCGGCGGTGTAGATCCGGCGCGGCTCGTCGTAGCGGCCAATGCCGATTTTGGTCGCAGAGGGCACAGAGGGCGGAGAGAGCGCAGAGGCAGAGGAGGAAGAGATGACGTACTGGGCCATCGTGTTGAATAGAAGTTGCGTAAACGCTTCGGTGTCATTGGGGTCTTGGAGTTGGCCGAGGAGAAGACTGCCGGGAGTGAGATCGAAAACGGTAGGCGGCGATGTTTGCCAGTCGGTGTCTATCACTTTGGTAAATCGACCTCTATTTTCGCGTAGCCAATCGGTGACCTGCGTGGATTTGGCGACCGGCTCCCAGCCGCAGGCGTGGCGGAAGGTGGCTTCGGCCAGCAGCGGGCTGGTTTGGGCGAGGATGCCCAGTGTGTTCCAGGCGGGCCGGGCCGAGATTTGCAGGTAGTCGTTGTCTGGCTCCTGGGTCCGCTGGTAGGCGCTCATCGTGACGCTGACGCAGAGGCGCATGGCGATGAGCGAGAAGAGCAGCGAGACTTCTTCTTCGGTGAGGGGGTAGGCGGCGTGATAGCCGCGCACCACGTGAGCGGCTGCGGCCAGAGGGTCGGGCTTGTGCAGGATAGCGTAGGCGGCGGCGATGGCCAATTCGCCAATGGTGGTGGTGTGCAGGGCATCGCCAAAGTCGAAGATGCCGCTGATTTGCTGGTTGGCGGTAAGGACATTGTAATCGTTGGCGTCGTTGTGGATGATACTGTGGCGCAGGTTGGTCAGCCGGGGTTCGGTGTGCTGTACAAAGTGGTCGAGGAAGCCGCGTACCAGCTGCCGCTGCGCCGTGTCGGGAATGAAATCAAGGTAATCGGCGATAAATCCGGCGCGGTTGAGGTCCCACTTCAGTTCGCGGTGGGCGGCGGGGTGGTCAAAGTTGGCCAGGGCGGCGTCTAGCTGGCCGAGGGTGTGGCCCAGGCTGTGCAGCAGCGCCGGGCTGTGTGGTTTGGTGTGGGCTAGCAGCCTGCCGGGCAGGTGGGTGATAAGCCGGACGGGGCAGTCGGTGACGTGGGCAATGGCTTCCTGGTTTTTTGTGAGGATGAGTTGGGGGAGGAGATTGGAGATTGGGGATTGGAGATTGAGGTGGTTGATGAGGGCGTTTTCTAGTTCCAGGGTTGCAAGGGATTCGGTGCGACCGGCAATTTTGAGGATGTATTGGGTGCCGTCTGTGGCGGTGAGATGGAAATTCTGGTCGCGCTCGCTGGGCAGTTCGCGGGCGGTGGCGGTGAGGTTGTAGTGGGTGTGGGCGAGGTGAATGGCGTCTTCTAATGTGAACTCCGGCCGCAAAATGGTGACATCAGGCATAAAAAATACCCCCTTCGGTTGGTTAAAGGGGGTATTTTATGCTGTAGAGACGTTGCATTGCAACGTCTCTACGGAGCGCGGAAAGAATCCGCGGCTACGGCCGTTTTATTATGGTTCAAGCTCGTTCAATTCTGGCAACTCCATTTCGTAGGTGATTTCCTCGGTGCTGGTCAGGTCGATGTCGAAGTCGGTAATGGTGGGCATGGCCAGGATGTTTAGTTCGCGACGGCCGTTTTCATCCTCGCTCAAATACCCCAGCTGCATCACCAACACGGGCTGGTCTGTGCCCACAATCTGGCGCATAACGGCTGGATTTTCGCTGAAGGTGATTGTTTGTGTGCCGGATTTTTCCGTCAGGGTGATGGCCTCGCTCAAGCCGTCAATCGGGCTGCGCCCGCCGCTGGCCGATTCCCAATTAGGGTTAGCGTACAGTGGTATGAGCATCACTTCTTTGTCCGATTCAAACTGGTAGCCGACGGTAATTTCCAATGTGACCGTTGCATCGGCTGAACTGCGGGCGTGTTGGGTGGCGGAGATGAGCCAGACGTCGTTGGCGTCGTGGACTCCGGGTGGGTGGATCGTTTCTAAATTGTCCAAGTCAGCTTTACGTTCCACGTACCAATCGGTTAACCAAACGGCCGTTCCCTCATCAGCACTTTGCCGGGGATTGGCCACCGAAACCGGCAGGCGCGCGCCGGTGGCCGCATCATACAGGCCGACGAGCAAATCATAGCGATCGGCTATCAGTTCATCGGGCAGCGCGAGCGTGAGCATGGTTCGTACTCGTTCGCCTGCATTCCAGTTTGTAGACAGGCGGTCTGCGCCCTGCAGCGGCTGGTCGATTTGGGCTGCAACGTTGCCCTGGCCATCGCGCAGGTGGAAAAAGAGCTGGTAGTCGGCAGACGGCCGCTCCAGCACCAACCAATCCAGCTTTAAATGCAAGTCAGCATTCCCTTCCTCGATGGCAAATGCAGTCAAGGTTAGCTCACCGCCTAATCCAATTTCTAACTGATCGAGTCCCCAGGAAACGACGTCAATCCCGTCTTGTCCCAGCGAATCAAAGCTGGCCAGATATTCCAGGCGTTCAATTTCGGATTCAACTGCCTCCAAAGCTTCTTGCAAATGCGTCAGTTCCTCACCGGCAGCTTGAGGCAGGATGACCTGAAGTTCATTCCAGTAAGTTCGTAAGATGGTGAGTTGGGTTGGGACCGGAACGGCCGTTGGCAGCCCACTCGTATCCAAATCGACCAACTGGCCATCGCTGGTGAGCGGCCACTGCAAACTGGCTTCATCCACCCAACCCTGGCCCCCGCCGTCCACGGTGACGTACTGCCAGGTGATGCCGTTTTGCACCACAGCCAGCTGGTTGTTCATGAGGCCGCTGAGCGTAACCGGCGTATCTGCCGCCAACGTGGTTTCTACTTCGCCATTGGGGCTGGCCAGCAGCGGCGTTTCGGCCGTTGTGCGACCCTCGGGCAGTACGTAGGAGATGCCGGTGCCGGGTGGTAACAGCGTGAACTGGTCTTCGGGCAAATCGGCGCTGGTCATGAGCTGGTGGCTCACACGCTCCAGGCGGCGCAGCAGCGTGTCGCCGTCATAGTCGGCCACTTCGACGACGGTGTGGTTGTCGCTGTCCAGCTTCACCAGCCGGTACTGGCTGCTGGCGATGCCATCCTGGTTGGGCGAGTATTCGATGCGGTAGGTGGTGAGGGAACGGCCGTTGGCCGTCGTTTCTGTTTCAATTAAAGAAACCCCCCAGCCATATGGCTCATATTCGCCGCCCTGGCTGCTTACGCCAAGGGGTGGCTCAGCCAAATACTTGGTGACACATTCGGCCCTGTCGCAGTTCCAATCCAGTCGCAAAACGGATTGTACCAGCCCGCCCCAGCCGAGGTCGTCGTAGAAAGGCGGCGTGGTGTGGGTGCCGGTCCATCCTTCGGCCTGGGCCAGGGCGTGGTAAACGTCGAAGTATTGCAGCGAGACGGTTTCCATGCGCTCGACGCTGCTGTCGTAGGTGCCGCGCCAGAGGAACTGGCCGTCGCCCTGGGAAAACACACGCTGCCGCCCCTCGGCATCAACCACTTCGCCGCGGAAAAAGGTGCCGTCGAGCGACTGCCACGATTCGGCCGTCATCTCGGCCCAACCAGCATCAAGCGCCACCCACATGGGGAATTCCAGCCGCAGCTGATCGTACACGATGAATTCGTCGCGGCCGGGCACATCGACGGTGCCCATATAGGCGCTGGCGGCGCCGGACTGCCGGCCGATGCTGTTCCAGCTGAACACAACGATGAGGGCCAGGACACCAAGGGCAACGGCCGTTCCCGCCAATCGACCTAAATTTGCCAGGGAAAAGCCGGATTTGTCGTACTGGTTCAGCAGCTGGCCGCGCTGTTCTTTTTTGAAGGCGCGGGGGGCCGCCGGCCGTTCGTCACTGTTTTGCAATTCGCCAATCAGATCATCAAATTGGTCAAAGTTTTGTTTACGAGACATGGGGATTTACCTCTCTCGGCAGCGCTGCCGGGTCGCCTTCCAGCTCGGTGCGGAGCCGGGCCAGGGCGCGGTGCAGGCGCACGTACACGTTATCAGGGGAACAGGCCAGGATGTCGGCGACGTCTTCGCTGGAGAGCTCTTCCAGGTAACGCAAGACGATGATGTCGCGATCTTTGGGGCGCAGGCGGGCCAGGGCGCGGTGGATGGCTTGATGGGTCTGGCGGGTTTGTACGGCCGTTTCCGTCGCGCGCAGTTCTGTGCTGCCAAACCAGCTTTTGGGCGAAAGCCACTTCTGCCGCCGCAGCTTCGACATCGCCTCGTTGCGGGCGATGCGGTAGAGCCAGGGGGCGAAGCTGTGGCCCCGCCATTCGTAACGCCGGATGTGTTTGAGCGCTTTTTCAAAGGTAACGGCCGTGACGTCCTGGGCCGCCGCCTCATCCCGCAAAAGCCGGGCCGTGTAGGCAAAAATACGGTCCACGTACCGGTCATAAAGCGCGCCAAACGCCGCCGGGTCCTGCCGGGCCTGTTCGACAAGCTGTTGTTCGTTATCAAGCATAAAAACCTCGGTTTTTAGGGTTGCAGGTGAGAAGTAGCAGGTTGCAAGTGCTGACCCTGCAACCTGCCACTTGCCACTTCTCACCCGTTTCTGCCTGTATAACGTTTGAGAGAGGTAAATCTTTCAGTTGCGGCTAACTTTACCGGGGAAGACGGCCGTTTGCCACAAAAGCCAAACACGAATAGGGCGAATGGACGAATGGCACGAATGGAGAAGGTGGTTTGTAAATTTTTCATGGGTAACGGGCGGCTCACCGTGTCATTTGCGCGTTTGGTTATATACTTCCTGTTTTGTTATGCGTATTTTCAGTGAAACTGATCCAACGGTAATTAATACCCTCACCCCAGCCCTCTCCCTCAAAGGGAGAGGGAGCTTTTTCCCTCCCCCTCTCAGGGGGAGGGCCAGGGTGGGGGGTTTTCGCCGGGTCGAACTGGGGTTGGTAGGATTGGTGTTTGCGTTTTTACTCACCGCCTGCCAGACTGGGGCAGAAACGGCCGTTCCCACCGCCACCTCTGTCTTTACCCCTACGCCGCAAATTGGCGTCTCGTTTGCCACGCGGGCGGTACCGACAACGGCCGTGATCCAGACCACGCCCACGCCCCTGCCCACGCCCACAGCAACACCCACGGCCACGCCGATCGTCTACCAGATTGCCTCGGGTGATACGCTGCTGGGCATTGCCATCCAGCGCGGCACAACGGTCGAGGAAATCGTGGCCCTGAATCCGGGCATCGTGCCGGAGAATTTGCAGATTGGCCAGCCGGTGGTGCTGCCGCCGCCCGCCACGGTGAATCCGCTGTTGGCGCCGGGCACGGCCGTTCCCATCCAGGTCACCATTACCAAAATTCATGCCTACCAGACGCCGGTGGGCAGCCTGTGGCTGCTGGGCGAGGTGACGAATGAGGGGGAAACGGCCGTGGAAAATATCCAGGTAGAAATTGGACTGCTGGCGGCCGACGGCCGTTCATTGGGCAGCGTCACGGCCTGGGTGGCCGCTTCCATCCTCCCACCGGGCGGGCGTGGGCCGTTTGGCGTGCTGGTCAACGAGCCGCCGGGCGATTTTGTGCAGCAGAGTGTGGCGGTGATCGCCGGGCAGGCGGTAGTGGAACTGGGCAACCGCACGCTGGATGTGCAGGTGCGGGATGCCGAGCTGGCGGCCAGTGATGACAGCATCTCGCTTAGCGGGACGGTGGTGAACGGGGCGGAAACGGCCGTCACCCAGGTAGAGCTCACCGCCACCTTTTACGACGCGCAGGGCAACGTGACCGGCTTCCAACAGCAGGTGGTGGCGGAAGAACTGGGCTTCGGGGCGGAACGGCCGTTCCGTCTCGAAGCGGCCCCACCCGGCGGGGCTACCGTAGCCTACACGCTGCACGCCGAGGCGCAAACCATTAACAATTAACCATTTACAATTCACCATTAACCATTAAGATTTCTGCCATGTTTCGTTACCGACTGATCAGTGCAGCCATGCACATCACCCGCACCATTTTGCTCACCCGCATGGAGGTCATTGGCCGGGAAAATATTCCCGCCAGCGGCCCGTATATTGTTACCCTCAACCACACGAGTGTGGCCGACACGCCGCTGCTGCTGCTGGCTTTCCCCCCAGTGGAATGGGCCTTTTTTGCCGGGGAAAAGTGGCGCCATCATCCCATCTACGGGCCGATTATGGCCTGGCTGGGAGCGATTTATATCAATCGTGGGGAGGTGGACCGCCAGGGGCTGCGCGATGCAATGGCGGCAATTGAGCGAGGTGTGGTTTTTGGCCTGGCGCCTGAGGGCAGCCGCAGCAAAAATGGGCAAATGCAGGAGGCGAAAGTCGGCGCAGCCTACCTGGCCAGCCGCTCCGGGGTGCCGATTTTGCCTGTGGGATTTGAAAACAACGATGTGCTTTTTGCCAACTTCAAGAAGCTGCGTATTACCAACGTCAAGCTGCGGATTGGGGAGTCGTACACCTTGCCAGAAATCGGCCATCGGCCCAAAGGGGTGGACCTGGCGGCGTACACACACCTGATCATGGTCAAGATTGCCGCGCTGGTGCCGCCGCGCTACTGGGGCATCTATGCCGACAGCCCGGCGCTGGCCGCCCTGCTTGCCGGTGAAGACCCGTGGCCCGCCTGCCAAACGGCCGTTCGCGACTAATTTTTGCCACAGAGAACACAGAGAGAAAAGAGAATTTATCCACAGATTTCACAGATGACACAGATAAAAAGATCACCCCTTCACCCTGTCACCCCTTCACCTTGTCACCCTGTCACCTTGTCACCCCCTCACTCCCCATACCCAATCCGATACACCACGCTGTTGATGTAGTCCCCCACGTAAAGCGCGCCGTCTGGCCCAACGATGAGCGGTAGCGGACGGCCGTCTGGCCATTGGGCAAACCAGCTGACGGTGCCCTGGTAGCTGTCGCCCTCGGGGGTGAGCTGCACGCGGGCGACGCCGGTAGCCACACCGTCGGTGAGGAAGGTGCCGAAGATGCTCACGAAGGCGTTGTTTTGGTACTCGGCGGGGAACTGGCTGCCGGTGTAGAAGTCCAGGCCGTTGGCGGAAGAGTGCGGTGCGAAAAAGGCTACGGCCGTTTCCGTTCCGACATAATCGGACCCTTCGCCCTCGTTCCAGCAGCCCGGCCAGCCATAATCGCCGCCCACGACGATGTGGTTGAGCTCCTCGAAGGGGGTGTCCAGGCCGAGATCGTCACGGCCGTTGTCGGTGGCAAAGAGGTCTCCCGTGGTTGGGTGGAAGGCGATGTCGTACGGGTTGCGCAGGCCGTGGGCGATGACTTCGCTCTCGCCCGTGTCCACGTTGAAGCGCATGATGGAGGCGCTGCGGCTGTCGGCCTCGTCGCAGGCGTCGCAAGTTGAGCCGACGCCCATGTAAAGCCAGCCGTCAGGGCCAAATTTCAGGTTGTCGTTTTGGTGCAGCCCATTGGGGATGCCGCTCACAATTACCTCACGCACGTCGGCTTGATCATCACCATTGTCGTCGCGCAGCAGGGTAATCTGCCCGGTGCTGGAGACGTAGACATCGTCCGTGCCAGGGCGCAGGGTGATGCCCAGGACCGTGCTGAAGCCGGTGGCAAAGGTGGTGTCGCGGTCGGAACGGCCGTCACCATCCACATCCTGCAAAATGTGCACCGTGCCGTCGAACGAGGTTACGTACAGCCGTCCGGCATTGTCAAAGGCGAGGCCGGTGGGGCGGTAAATGTCGGCAAACTTGAGGAGGCTGAAGCCGGGCGGCACGGTCGCCCCCGGCAGCTCGATGGTTGATTCTGGCGTGGGGCGGGGTTCGGTGGGAACGGCCGTGTTGGTTGCTGTGGCTTCCACGGTGACTTCGGTTGGGGCTGTGGGGGGAAGTTCTGTGGGCGGAACGGCCGTGTCTTCGGCGGTCTCGGCCAGGGTAGGGGTTGCGTCTGTGTGGGTGACGGTGGGGGAAACGGCCGTGCCTGGCAGCGGCGTCGGCGTCGTTGTGTTGCTGCCACAGGCAACCAAACCTGGCAGAACGGCTAACAGCAAAATGATGAATCGCATTTGTACAACCTTCACGCTCAAATCTCTCTCCTCTTTACCGCAGAAGGCGCAGAGACCACAGAGAAAAGCATAAAAACTTTGTGGCCTCTGCGTTCTCTGCGGTTAATTCCCCGCCAGGTTTACCGGCCCGGCATCAGCTTCCAGGTGGCATTGTACACAGGCGGGGAGGACAACTGCCGTTTCGTCCAAAAAGTAGTCAAATTCCAGGCCCGGCACGTGGGCGCGATGGCAGTCCAGGCAGGTGAGCACCGTTTCTTCGGGCACCAGCAGGGCCGGACTGCCTGCCTCGCCGGGCCAATTTTCGGGGAAGTTTAGCCGCTCTGTTTGCGCATAGGCAAGCTGCGCCTGGGGCAGCTTGTTGTGGAAATGGTTCTCAAAACCAACCAGCGTCAGGGCATCCTGGTGGCAGCTCAGGCAGGCGTCGTTGAGGATGGCTGGCGTGCGGCTGTAGCGCTCTGGCCCCTGCCAGCTGCCTGCGTGCGGGTTGGGCGCGGGAATGCTGCCCTTTTCGATGGACTGGTCGGGTGAGCCGAGGAAGTGAACGGCCGTATCCTTGGCCGCCAGCCACAAAATTTCTGCCCGCTGTTCCAGGCTCTGGTCGCCGCGGTGGCAGTCCACGCAGCGAAACTGAGTGTCGTCGGCGTAGTGAAAGCTGGCGAGATCAGTTGGGGGGTGGGTAACGGCCGTTTGCGCCCGCTCAACGTAGGTCACTTCGGGGGCGCGATGACAGCTCGTGCAAAATTCGTCCCGCTCCTCCAGCTCTGAAGCCGTCACCAGCGAGCCGACAAACAGCACAAGAACAGCTCCCAGTACCACAAATGGCCAACGAAATTTTCGACGCAGGTTTTCCATGCTTGACAAGGTGACAGGGTGAAAGGGTGAAGGGGTGAAGGGGTGAAGGGGTGAAATTACCCAATTACCCATTTACTCAATTTTCCCTCATCCCACCACAATGACAATATTGTGAATTTTGTCCGTCCCATCAGGGAAGGCGCCTTCCAGGATGCCGCGGGCGCGTTCGGTTTGCACAAAGCCGGTGTTGTCGGTGGCGCGGACGAGCAGGGTGTAGGTTCCGGCGGCGGGCGGCGTCCATGGCAGGTAGAACTGCGTCCACACCTCATCGCTGGGGCCGCGCACCAGATCCTCGACGATTTGCCAGCTCAGATCGCCATCCTGCTCGATGCCCACCTCCACCTGGGTAATGTGCCGGTCGCCCGCGTAGGCCACGCCGAAGATTTCCAGCGGAACCAGCGGTACTTTTTGGATGTGGGTGGGCTGCATGAGGAGCGAGTTGGTTTTAACAGCCGCTACATTGGACCAGCCCTGCTTTTCCCAGGTACCCAGGTGGTCGGCGTCGGCAATAAACTCGATGCGGGTGATCCATTTGGGCATTTTCTGGCCGTACAGCCCAGGCATGAAGAGGCGCAGGGGGTAACCGTGTTCCGGTGGCAGTGGTTCGCCGTTCATCTGGTTGGCCAGCATCGCGCCGGGGTGGTTGAGCCAGTCCAGGGTGACGGAAGTTTCGTAGTTGTCGGCGGCTTCGAAGCGGGCGCGTACGGCCGTATCCAACACCCCCACCTCCGCCAGCAAATCGGCCAGCAGGATGCCGCCCCAGACCGCGTTGCCAATCTGGTTGCCGCCCACCGCATTGCCAATGCACTCCAGCGTGCGCATTTGCTCGACAAACGGCCGTGCGGCAATGTCGGCAAAGCTCAGCGTCAGTGGATTTTCTACTAGGCCGTCGATAGTGAGCTGCCAGGCATCCCGGTCGATGGTGGGCGTGCCGTTGGTTTCCATCACGTAAAATTCGTCGTTGGGCGTGAGGATGATGTCGCGGCTGAGGGGGGTAAGCGTGGGGGATGGGACGGCCGTCGGCGGTATTTCCGTCGGCGGCACTTCAGTTTGTGGTTTTGTCCGGCAGCCAACCAGGAATAATACGGCCGTACCGGAAGCTGCCTGCAAAAATTGTCGTCGCGAAAGTTGTTTTGTCATCGGATCCTGGTTAAAGATTTATCACGAATTGGACGAATAGACGAATAGCACGAATTTTTATTTCAGTCTATTCGTTTCATTCGTCTATTCGTGTGATTCGTGTTCTCTCCCTCGCAGTTGGCAAGGAGGGATGCTGGACGCATAATAGCTGAAACACCACTCTAGCAAAACCGTGTGACAATGGGCTTAGGAATTTCTTACAAAACGATTAACCACCTCTGGTGACCACCAGCCTGTAACAGTACTGTAATAATTTTGGGCTAAGGTTGCCACCGAAATTTATGGTCAGTGGTGCCGGGCAACCGCCGCTCAGCCAGGAGTACACAAAGTATGACGCTCAATCAAACATTTAGCGAATATGGGGACATTTTGGTCGTCGATGACGAAGCCTCTGTGGTGGAAGTGGTGGCTCTGTATCTGAAGCGGGAAGGGTTTACGGTGCGGGTGGCGCGCGACGGCCGTTCCGCCCTCAGCGCCATTCACGAGCAGGTGCCTGCCCTGGTGGTGCTGGACCTGATGCTGCCCGAAGTCGACGGCCTGGAAATTGTGCGCCGCCTGCGCGACGACGCCGGGTCTGACGTGCCCGTCATCATGCTCACCGCTCGGCGGCAGGAAACCGATCGCATCTACGGCCTGGAACTGGGCGCGGACGATTACGTCACCAAGCCGTTCTCGCCCGCCGAACTGGTGTCGCGGGTGAAGGCGGTTTTGCGGCGGACGCGGGGCATAGGGGGCGATAAGGGGGAACGGCCGTTGCAGTACCACGACCTCTCCATCGACCCCAAAACCCGCATTGTCACCGTGCGCGGCGAATCGATTGATCTCACCGCTACCGAGTTTAACCTGCTCTGGTTTATGGTCAGCCATCCGCGGCAGGTGTTTAAGCGCGACCAGCTGCTGGAAAACGTCTGGGGCTTCTCCGAGTACGTCGATCCCAGCACCGTCACTGTGCACATTCGCCGCCTGCGCGAGAAAATCGAAGTTGATCCCAGCGACCCCACCCATTTGCTCACGGTGTGGGGCGTTGGCTATAAGTTTGATCCCGGATAAAGCTCATGGTAAACAGCCTTACTCACAGTAATTACAAATACGCCGACTCGCTCAGCCGCTCCCCCTGGCGCATCTTTGCCGTGGGCATTGTGGCGGCGCTCACCCTCGTGGCCATTTTGATGGTGGCGTTGATGCGGGCCCCCGTGGAGGAAATTACCACGCTGATGTACTGGCTCAGCCTCTCCTCGCTTGGGTCCCTGGCGATGGGCTATGTTCTTTACCGTAGCGGCCTGACGCGTTTACCTTCTCTCAGCCTCACGCTGGTGCTCACCTACGGCTGGGCGGCCATCGTCATTTTGGTGAACGTGTGGATTATGTCTGAGCGCATGTTTTTTAATGATGAACATGACCTCATTTTGAGCGGGGTGCTGCTGCTGTTTGCCGCGGTGATTGCCACCACATTTGGCATCTTTGTCGCCGCCAGCGTCACCGACGGGCTGCGCCAGCTGGCCCGCACCGCCCAGCAAATTGCCGAGGGCAACCTGAAGGCCCGCGTCTCAATTTCGGGCCGGGATGAGGTGGCGATGGTGGGCAATACGTTCAACGAGATGGCGGCGCAGCTGCAGCAGGCGGCCCAGCAGCGCGACGAGCTGGAAAAGTTGCGTAAGGATCTTATTGCCTGGACCTCGCACGATTTGCGCACGCCGCTCACCAGCATCCGCGCCATGATCGAGGCACTGCATGACGGCGTGGTTGACGATCCGGAGACGGTGATGCGCTACTACCGCACCATCCGCAGCGACATCATTGCCCTCAACGACATCATCGACGACTTGTTTGAGCTGGCCCAACTGGACGCGGGCGGCCTGAGCATGGAGATGGCCCAGCACGCTGTGGGCGATCTGGTTTCTGACACCATGGAAATGTTCCAGGCGCTGGCCAAGGACCAGGGCGTGACGTTGGAGGGTGCGGTGCCGCCCAACCTGGGGCTGGTGCAGATGTGTGCGCCGAAGATTGGCCGGGTGATTGCTAACCTGGTGAGCAATGCGCTGCGCTACACGCCTGCCGGGGGTACGGTGCGGGTGACGGCCGTTCGCCAAGCCAACAGCGTCGTGGTCACCGTGCAAGATTCTGGCCCCGGTTTTGCCCCAGACGATTTGGAGCGTGTTTTTGAGCAGTTTTACCGGGGCGAGGAGGCGCGCAGCCGCATTTCGGGCGGGGGGGCCGGGTTGGGTCTGGCCATTGCTCGGGGTATTGTGACGGCACACAACGGCCGTATCTGGGCCGAAAATGCACCGGAAGGGGGCGCGATTGTGGGGTTCAGCCTGCCGAATGAGGGGAGGTAATTGAGTAATTGGGTAATTGAGTCAGCAGTCAATTACTCAGTTACCCAATTACCCAATTACAACACGGCTCACTGTTTACCGATTACGGTTCACCGCTTACCGTTTACATCTCTTCGCGATAGCTGAAGTTGTGCCGCTTGCGAGCCTCTAACACGGCGCGGCGCAGGATTTCATAGACGTTGCTGGGATCCTGCACGTTGCGCAGCACAATTTCAGGATGGCTGGGGTCATGGCTGCGGATGGTGATGTCGCCGATTTTCAGGACGCGCTCACCAAAGGTCTGGCTGTGATCAATGTCCTGCACGCGAATCAGTTCCACGTTTTCATGGGCTTTGCCTAGCAGGCCAGAGGTGATTTTGATGCGTTCGTTGGTAATGGTGTAGTTGAGGACGAGGGACAGGAACGGCCGTCCCTGCCACAGCACCTTCTCACCAAACTCATCATCATCTTCTTCAGCCGCTTCCACGGAAGTGGATTTGTTGTCCAGCTGCGATACATCCAACTCGTGGTCAATTTCCAAGAGGGCCGCCTCTGTAACCAGATCGACAAAGCTTTCCAGGGTCGTTTTGTCCAGAGCAGAGAGGTCTAAATCTGCCTGGGCTACCGATTGCCAGACACGGGCTTTAATACGCGCTTGAGCTTCTTTAATCGTCATTGGGTTCTCCCTCACATGTAAAATGGGGTTGGTTTGCTAATAGAAAATTAACAAAAGGGTTGTAGCATACTCGCCGGCTGGTTGTCAAATAAGAGAACGGCGTTAAAATAAAAATTCGATCCTGTTGGGGCGGCATATTTTAAGCGGAAACGGCCGTCTCCCAACCTGGTATTGCGCACCGAAAGCCCTTAGCGTATTTTGCGGATAGAAGCGCGTAATACTTAAACTCGCTGGAAATTAGTGAAAGATGCCAACATATACTTATCGATGCAACAATTGTGATTATGAATTTGAAATCCGGCAGCGCATGTCTGATGATCCGCTGACCGATTGTCCCGAGTGTGAGACTGACCACGCCCTGCGCAAAGTGGTCAATTCGGTGGGGATTGTATTTAAGGGCAGCGGCTTTTACGTCACCGACAGCCGGGGCAAAAATGGCGCCGCGGCACCGGCGACCAATGGCAAAAGCAGCGAAAACGGCAGCAGCGCCAACGGCTCCACCAAATCAGAGCCCGCCAGCAGCAAGGCAGAAGCCACTCCCGATGCTGGTACGGACAAAGGTAAAGGGAAAACGGAGAAAGCGACCGTATAACTTTACCCGCCCACAAACAAGCAACAAAAAAGGCCTGCAACCACCCGCAGGCCTTTTCAGTTTACAGAACCTACTTTATCGAGTTAGATCTGGAAGCCGCCAGTGGCGGGAATAACCTTCTGGCTGAAGTTGTCCACAAACTGCTGCAGCTTGGTGTTGAGCTGGCGCCAGGTGGTGCTGCGCAAGGCATCTTGCATCTTTTCGGTCGTGTTGGCAATGCCGCTGGCCAGCTTCTGTTCGCAGTCCCCATACTGGGTGTACCACACTTGAATGTCGGAAATGCCCAGCTTGTTCAGCCCAGGAATAAACTCGTGAACCAAAAATTCAAAATATTCAGATTCCGTTTCGGGACGAACGTCCCAGCGCATCAATAATTTTGCGGCCATGCGGACTCCTATATTTTTGGTGTTAGGATAATCGTCTCAGTTTCTTCTGGCAAGTTAGCCAGCGAGATTTTCAGGCTGTCTTCTTCAGTTGGGTCGGTGACGCCCATCTCTTTGAGGAAACGATCTACACCTTCCAGCTCCAGCTTGAGACCGGGCAGCTGGTAGTGCATTGGCACAACAATGTTGGGTTCCAGCAGCGAAACCAGCTCAGATGCCTGTGCGGCATTGAGGCTGTTGCCACCGCCCACGGGCAGCAGCAAAACGTTCACCTCTTCCAGCGCTTCAATCTCCGTTTGGGAAGGCACTTTGTCCAGATCACCCAGGTGAGCGACTTTGAGCCCGTCGTAGTCGAACAGGTAGATGACGTTGTGGTTGTTAGGGGCTGTGCCCTTGGTGACAATGCCGGTGATAAAGACGCTGCCGATTTCATATTCGCCGGGACCAGTCAGGGTGTGTTGCATCCCGCTGACGCCGTCCGCATAATTGTGGCCAGGCGCATCATGACTGATGGTGACCACGTCGGCTTTGAGTTTGAGGCCGGGCAGACCCAGTTTGCCGTTGTACGGATCGGCGACAACGGTTGCATGTTTACGTTCGGTAAGCCGAAAACAGCTTAATCCATACCAGGTTATTTCCATAAAAAATGTTCTCCTTAAAGCTGGCTAATTATACCTGATAATTGCTCAATCAGTTAATTAAAGGGGCCAAAATGACCGACAACTTTCGTGTTTTGGAAATTAATGGAGGAGAGGTGCGCGGGGAACGGCCGTATCCTTCCCACCCCTTCCAACTCCACCTGGCACCCTGCCCAAACGGCTACACCGATGCCCAAATTGATGACACCATCGGCTCTCGCCGTGACTTCCCGTGGCGGCCTGGCACCCGCCTCTCGCTGCGGGCCCGCTTCTCCCACGAGGCCGACCAGCTGGTGGGTACGGCCGGGTTTGGCTTTTGGAATGCCTCCTTTGGCGACCCGTCGATCCCGTGGCCGATGCTGCCCCAGGCGACGTGGTTCTTTTTTGGGTCGCCGCCCACTGATTTGCCGCTGGCGCAGGCTGGCCCAGGGCAGGGCTGGTTTACCGCTACGCTGGATACCACAACCTGGCGGGCTGTCGCGCTGGCCCCGCTGGCGCCGCTGGTGCTGCTGCTGAACCAGTTTGCCGGGCTGCGGCGCAGAATCTGGCCCTGGGTGCAAAAGCGGCTGCAAATTTCCTTCCAACCCATCCAGGAAACGATGAGCGAATGGCACGAGTATCAGCTGATGTGGCGCGCATCGGGCTGTGAGTTTTGGCTAGACGGCCGTCTCATCCACCGCACCCCATGCAGCCCACACGGACCGCTGGGGTTTGTCTGCTGGATTGATAATCAGTACATGGTGGCGACGGCAAGCGGCCGTTTCCGCTGGGGCACAATTCCGGTGGCAGCCTCGCAATTCTTAGAGGTAGACGACCTGCATATTGAGAGGATTGAAGCGTGAAACGTGAAACGTGAAAAAAGCAATCACGTTTCACGCTTCACTTTCAGTCCGGCAAAGTGCGCTCTATGGGCCAGGTACGGCCGATGTTGGTTTGCATCTTTTCCAGGTATGCTTTTTCCAGGTCGATACCGGCGTAGTTGGCCAGCTTGAGGGTATAGGCCAGCAGGTCGGCCAGTTCGCTGCGCAGCCGGGGACGGTGTTTATCCAGGGCCAGCTGGTGGGCTTCGGCGGCGGAACGGCCGTCGGCCGCCAGCCGCTTGGTCTCGCCCCAGATTTTGATTAACTCGCTGGCTACTTCGCCCACTTCTTCCGTGAGCAGGATGTAGTTGAAAAAGAGATCGGGATCAAACCCTTTGCTGGTGTCTAGCTGGCGGTGAAAAGCTTGGAAGTCAAGCAGACGGCCGTTTTGCAGCAGTGTCAGCGGCGTGTCGGCGGGCGGGCTGCTGGGGCCTTGTTCGTCCAGCGCCTGCTGGATGCGTTGGGCGACCTGGTCCAGGTCGCTCGGGTCAGAGAGATAGTCGAGGTTGTTGACGTTGATGGTGAGTACGGCCGTATCCTGCACATTGCTCAACCACGCTTCGTAAGCCGCAGCTAGCTTGCGGATGTATTCCGGGTCCATGTCCCGCTCATACGGCCGGTCGCGCAGGGCAATGCGGCGCATAATCACGTCGTGGTCGGCTTGCAGGTAAACGATCAGGTCTGGTTTGGGGATTTTTTCACCGAGGGCGGCGTGCACACGGCCGTACATGGCCAGCTCGTCGTCCTTCAGATTAAGCCAGGCAAACAGCTCATCTTTGGCAAAGGTGTAATCGGAAATGAGCATGCCCTGCCGCAGCGCCTTGGGTACGGCCTCATGCTGCTGGTGATAACGACTGAGCAAAAAGAAGATCTGCGTCTGAAAGCCCAACTGCTCCCGATCCTTGTAAAAACCGGCCAGAAACGGGTTTTCCTCAAACACTTCCAGGAGCACCGTGGCATTGTCAAACTTGTTTTGCAGCAGGCGGGTCAGCGTCGTTTTGCCCACGCCAATGACCCCTTCAATGGCGACGAATTTGTGGTTCATGTTTTGTCCAAATGTGGGTAGCATTCTGAAGGAGTAAAAAGTAAAAGGTGATAAGTAGATTGTACTTTTCACTTTCCCTTTTCACCCGCTCACCCTTTGATTTCTCCGTTCAATGTCGTTCCGCAGCAGCAGTACCTGCTCCGGCTTGTCGGCATCCATGGCGATTTCGGCATGGGGGTTGAGCATGATTTGTGCCGGACGGCCGGTGATGCGCTCGGCGGCCGTTTCAATGTCGGCAATGCTGAGGCGGCGGGTTAAAAACTTGAGCAAAAAGGGCAGGCCAATGAGCCGGGCCAGACGCCAGGCATGTTTACGCGCGTTGGTCAGCGCCTCCCAGAGCTCCTGGTTGCTGTCTGCCAGGTCACCCTGGATCAACGTCATGTCGCCCCCGGCAATGAGGGCGTCTTTCAGCTTAACGTAGGTGCGGTTGGAGTGGGGAAAGCGCGCTTCCAGCGTTGGTTTGTCGACAAAGTTGTACACCATGCCCTTGTCGTAGGGGGCGCACCTGGCAATAAAATCGTCCACAATTTCCGGGGTGATGGTGGGGATGTCGGCGGAACAGAGCAGTACCAGGTTGGTTTCTGGATGCAGCTCACGCATTTTGTGGATGCCTGCCAGGGCATTTTTGAGCAGGCTGCCATGGTCCGGCAGGTGGATGACAGGCCCCAAAAAGTTCATCCCCAGATCGCTGCCCAGCCCCACGACGATGATCTCGCCGACGTTTTGGGCATTTTGCAGGGCATCCATCACGCGCTCCAGCATGGTACGGCCGTTCATATCCAGCAGCGCCTTGCTTTTGCCTTGAGTCAGTTCGTACATGGGTTCACCGGGCTGGGGTAGACCCCCAGCGGTGATGACACAGTTTACAGTTGTCACGGGGTTTCCAATTCCTCCAGGTTGTGCACGGTTGGTTTGAGGTTGAGTTGGGCCAGCATGTCGTTGAGTTCACCGTGGGTGAGCGGCCGTTTTTTGCCGGCAACGGCCGTTAATGCCGCTTCCATCATGTTGGTGCCAAAGGAACGGCCGTCCAGCACCGGCGTGGTGGTCATCACGTGAGTCACGCCGCGCTGCTTGAACATTTGCATGTCCTTGGGCGTGGTGGTGTTGGTCACAATCACCTTGCCCGCCAGGTTATCCGGCATGTGGCGCTTGATGTAGTGACAATCCCCACCAATCACCGTGGCCCAATCGTACCACCTGGTGAACTTGGGAATAATTTTGTCTTGCTTATCGCCGGTGGGGTACAGCACGCTGATGGGCAGCTTGGTGGCGGGCGCGGCCAGCAGCCCGGCCACGATTTTGAAAGTGCTAAATTTGCGAATGGCAATGGGAACACCCAGGGCAAACATCAAATCGCCAAAAACAATGTCATATCCCTGGGCCACAAACGATTTGGTCATACCATAACGGTCGATGGCGGCGGTGAGCAGGGCACGACCTTGCGCGTAACCAGCGCCCAGTTCAGCCACCAGCGTTTGGGCCGCGTGGCTCTCCAGCGTGTTTTTCAGACCGCTGCCATCAACCACTGGCGTTTGCCTGACGCCCTGGATGAGCTTGTGGGCGGCGGAGATATTCCACGTTTTGTCATCCATCTTCACCCACAAATCGATGCCCCCGACGCCCAGGGCATCTACCTGGCCATCCAGCTCGGTGAAGAGAGCGGTGGCTTTGGCGATGTCGCCGTCGGTGCCGCGTCGCTCTACGCTGACGCGCTCGCCGAGCAGCTCAATTTCCACTTTTTTGTCACGTTCGGAACTGCCCAAACTGACGCTTACGGCACGTTTCATCATCTCTCCTTGAAAAAGGAAATGGTACACTGATTCCCCTGATTTTCCTGATCAGGTATATCAGGCAAATCAGCGTCCCATTTATTAATTCTCAGCAGGATTTTACCGGATTATTCTTTGATCGAAAATGGAATATAGAGCTTTAAGGGGAATTGCTGCAGGATGGGAGCGAGGGCGTCGATACGGCCGTACCCATACACATGATTGGGCACCGAAGTAGATGTGTCACCGCCGCAGCCCTGGGCGGTGGTGCGGGGAACGGCCGTTCCTTGCAATATCGCCTCAATGCTGTCTACATTCCCAGCCAGACCCGGATTGGCCGAGATGAGCAGGGCCACCAGCCCGGCCACATGGGGAGCGGCCATGCTGGTTCCATTATACCCGCCAGCATATCCGCCACCGCGAATGGTCGAGCGAATATTCACCCCCGGCGCAGAAATATCCGGCTTGAGTCCGCCATCAAATGCCGACGGGCCGCGGCTGCTGAAGCTGGCGATAGTGTCAAAGCTGTCGGTCGCTCCCACGGTGAACGAGGCCGGATAGGTACCAGCCGGATCATCGACCGTGCTGCAGCCGGGGCCGCTGTTGCCTGCCGAATGCACCGTCACGATGCCCGCCGCACGCACGTTGTTGACCACCGTTTCCAGGATGCCCGGCGAGCAGCCTTCTGCGGGCGGGCAGCCCCAGGAGTTGTTGATGACGTGCGGCGCCTGGCTCGGATCGCCGTCGGTCATTGGGTTGCCGCCGGGCGGGTAGGGGGCCACGAACCATTCGTAGCATTCAGTGTAGCTGGCGGGGCTGCCAATGCCGCTGTTCATGTTGCGGCAGCCAATCCACCTGGCGCCTGGGGCGACGCCTGTGGCGTTGGCGGCGGCGTTGGGCCAGCCAACGGCCGTTGGCGACAAATCGTTGCCGACCATGGTGCCCATCGTGTGGGTGCCGTGGCTGCTGCCAAAATCGTCGCACGGTTCGGGGGAGTTGGCCGGGCAGAGGGTGTTGGCCACGTGGATGGCATCGTGCCAGCTGTACGCATGGTTGGCGCTGCTGCCGTTCCAACCGCGATACTGGTTGATCAGCGCGGGATGGTCCCAATCGTAGCCCGTGTCCTGCCCACCGATGACCACGCCCTGCCCGGTGAAACCGGCACTCCACACCGCGTCGGCGCGGATGTGGCTGATGTTCCACTCGATAGCGGTAACGGCCGTTTCGCTAAACCCGACTTCTGGCTCAGGCGGCAAAACCTCCAGCGCCACCTGCGGATTGGCGTACAGGTAGGCCACGTCGCTGCGCTGGGCCACGGCTGTGAGGGTGTTCCAGTTGCCGCGCACCCAGACCATGTTGGTGATCCAGAACGGCCGTAACTCCGTGACACCCATCTCTGCCAGTTGTTGCAACAGTGGAGCCTGGGTTTGTTGGGCAACGGCCGTGAGCTGCTGGTACACAAATGCGCCTTTGGCCGTCTTGTCTGCAATCCCCGCCGCCGCCGACACATCTGCCTGGACGGCCATCTGGACTAAAAACTCAACCTGCGTTTCGTCGCTCGCAGTTGGTTTTGCTTGTGTATCCATGTCTGCCAGCAAAAAGGGATCAATCTTCCCCCACCAGTTCAGCTCCGCTCCCGCCTGCCTGCCAAAAATGAGAACAACAAAAATAAGACCAACAAGTGCAATGTGTCGTTGCATGCTGCGTCGAATCATTAACCATTAACCATTAGCCATTTACCATTCACTATTCATCACGTTCCCCAATCTCTCAGGTATCTAAAATCGTGGGTGATCGAACGATCGCTGATTTTGGGAATGATGGGCATAGTGCGTTTGTACTGGGAGCGCTGCACCATGCTGAGGACACGATCGACAAACGGCCGTTCAAACCCTGCTGCCACCGCCTCATCCCGCGAATAGCGCTCATCCAGCATCAGGTACAGCAGCTGGTCAACGGTCTCGTAGCTGAAGCCAAAATCATCCTCGTCGGTCTGCCCGGGAATGAGGTCGGCCGAGGGTGCTTTGTCGATGATCACATCCGGTACGCCCAGGGCGCGGGCCAGCTGCCGCACCTGCGTTTTGTACAGGTCGCCAATCGGATTCACCGCCGAGGCCAGGTCGCCGTAGATGGTGCCGTAGCCGAGCATCAGCTCCGTTTTGTTGCTGGTGCCAATCACCAGGGCACTTTCCGCCAGTGAGCGGTCAAAAATGACGGTCATGCGGGCGCGGGCCATGACGTTACCCTGGCGATGGGCGCTTATGCCTGGCGAGGCTTCCGCCAGGGCATCAACCATGCCGGTGATCTCCACCGTCTCGCTGCGAATGCCCAGCGCCTCGACGACCAGATCGGCGTGGGCCAAACTTTCGGCCGATGAGGCTTTGTACGGCAGGCGCAGGGCCAGCACATTTTCCGGGCCAAGCGCCCTGGTCACCAGGTAACAAGACAGGGCCGAGTCGATGCCGCCGGAGAGGCCCAGCACCGCCTGGCGGAAACCGGCCTTACCGATTTCATTTTCCAGGAATTTGACCAGCACCAGTTCGGCAACCTTGGTGTCGATGTGGAGTTTTTTGAGGAATGGGGGGGGGACGGCCGTTGTAGCCATACTATTTTCCTTTGCAACGCACAAGCTCTGTTTAGCGCTCACTCATAGCCAGCCGGACGGCCAGACCAGCAAAAACAAGCGCGAAAGATTTCTGTACGCGCCTGATCATCTTGGGCGAGTTGATTAAATAAGTGCTCACGCCGCTGGCTAAGATTCCGTACAAGACAAAAATCAATAAGGTGAGCAGCATAAAAATGGCGCCAAGCGCCAACATTTGTTGGGTGGGTGAGCTTGCCTCTGATGAAACAAAGAGGGGTAAAAAGGCAAAGAAAAAAATGGTAAGTTTTGGGTTCAGAATATTGATGAGGATGCCTTTAAGAGCGATTTGAAGTGCAGTGTTTTTTGGTATAGATTGATCAATCTTAAACATCCCGGTATCGCGCCACATTCCCCAGGCCAGGTAAAGTAAATAGAGTGCTCCAACAACTTTCAAAACCTGGAATACCAGGGCGCTCATATGCAGGATGGCCGACAGACCCAAGATGCTTGCTGCTAAATGGGGCACAATCCCGAGTGTGCAGCCAAAGGCAGCGGCGATGCTGGCGCGCCAGCGTTGGGCGAGTCCAGTAGAAATTGTGTAGACGACGCCTGTCCCTGGAACCAGTACCACAATAAGTGATGTCAAAAGAAATTCGGTATTCATCATGTGGTTAAACCTCTCAGGGTTTGCCCGTTTTTAACTTTAGGTTTTGGTAAACGGACAAGCCTTACGGATGCGATTGCCTCTCAAAAGTTATTTGTAAACGCATCCATAGCTTATATTTGGATAGAAAATGGTAACAAATAGAGTGGTTTGTTATTAAACACCTGTAACCGTTCCGGTGCCAGTAAATTGGTTAGTGTCTCCGCTATTTCAAATGGTTGAGGGGTGACAAAGCGCGTGTTTTTGGCGTACAGATTAATCACTGGAATGTCGTGGCTGGCGGGATCGGGTAGATTTGCCAGTTCGGCCACCTTGTGCACGGCGTCGATGAAGTCGCCGTGGCTGTCTACCAGCTGGCGCTCCAGCGCCTGCCGCCCGGTCCACACCCGCCCCAGGCAGATGGCGTCCAGCTCGTCGTAGGGCAGCTGTCGTCCTTCGGCCACCACCTCTTTGAACTGGCCATAGGCATGCACAACCAGGTTTTCCCAGGTGGTCCGCTCATCGGGCGTTAACGGCCGCATATCGCTGAAAAATCCGGCATGTTCACCCCGATTGAGTGCCACGCGGTTAACGCCGAGCTTTTCATACAGTCCCTGGGTGTGCAGGCGAAAGCCAACCACGCCTATCGACCCGGTCACCGTGAGCGGCTGGCTCATGATGTGCCGGGCGTAAGCACTGACGTAATAACCGCCGGAAGCGGCCGTATTGCCCATGTAAGCCAGCACCGGCTTCTTCTGGTTCAGGCGCTGAATTTCGCGCCCGATCAAGTCCGAAGCCAGGGCGGAGCCGCCCGGTGAATTGACGTACAGGATCAGGCCGGCCATGTCATCCAACTGTTCAGCCTGGCGCAGCAGGTAAACCAGGGTTTGCTCCCCGGCAATCTGCCCGCCAACCAGCGGAATGGGCAGATCGATGGGTGGGCTCTGGCTGCTGCCCATGTTGATCGCGCCCTCAATGCTGATCACACCAATAAATTTCCGGCTGCGCTGGCGGGCAACTTCCGTCAGGCGCCGCTCCGCCTTGGGCCAATCAACCAGCACAGCCTTTGGCTGCTCGTTCGAGGAGGCATCTGTTTCGGCCGTTTTTTCAGATTCGGTAGTTTCTTCGGCCTCAGCTGTCTTCGCTACAGGTTCTGGTGCATCTGCCAGCAGGCAAGCCAGCTCGTCCTGGTAGGCGATGTCGTCTACCAGCCCGGCGGCCAGCGCTGCCTCGGCGGTGAGCGGTACCTGGTTCATGAGTTCCTGTATGGTGGTTTGAGGGAGGGAACGGCCGTTCGCCATAGCCTGGGTCAGCTGGTCATACAAATCATCCAGCAGCCAATCAAACTGCTCCTTCTCCTCCGGCGTCATTGCTTCGTTCACAAATGGGTTGGCGCTGGCTTTGTACGGCGAAATCTGCACCACCTCCACACCCACGCCGATGCGGTTCAGGCCGTTTTTCAGGTAGGTTATTTCTGAGTGCAGCCCGTAGGCGTCAAACTGGGTGGTGGGCGGCACGATGAGGCGGTCGGCGACGGAGGCTAGAAAGTAGTGGCGCAGATCGAGGTAGGCAGTGTACACCACCACCGTCTTGCCTGCCGCCTTTAACCGTTCCAGCGACCGGCGAACATTTTGCACGGTAGCAAATCCGGCGCTGATCCCCTGGCAAATCAGCACCAGCCCGCGCACGTTGTCGGCTTCGGCCAGGCGGGCCAGGCGCTGGTTAAGTTCTTCCAGGCTGAGGGCCGGGTCGGGCAGGGGCAGCTGCCGCTCAATGAAGCTGCGCGGCGGGTCGGCCCGTTCGGGCATGGCGCCGCCGATGGCCACCACCACGTAATCCATTTCGGCCCGCCGCAGCCGCCGCAGACCGTTACGCAGGGAAACGGCCGTTTGCCACCATCCATTGCGAAAATCTTGCCAGACCTTCTTTAGTTCACTGCCCAGCGTGGTTAAAAAATCGTTGGAACTCGTTGAATCACTCATGCACTGCCTCATGCAGTTTTGCCGCAAAATACAGCAGATTAGTATGTTCCCTGCTCCGCAAAACTGCTTAAGTATTTCGCGCCTGTGTCTACAAAACATGGTAAGAATTTCTGGCGCGAAATACTCGTTATCTGGTTGATCGGCGGAATGATAGCGGATATGGCGCAACGATACAATCTGGGGTTGAATTTTGCGTTCGGGATCATATTGACGTGCCAAAAGTGGCGTGTTATACTCCGCGACCGGGTTGTAAAAAACCCCCTCCACATCCTGGAGGGATGGCAGAGTGGACGATTGCGACGGTCTTGAAAACCGTAGTAGGCAACAGCTTACCGAGGGTTCGAATCCCTCTCCCTCCGCCTTAGCATTACCAATTGTAGGCCTTACCTGGCAGCAAGTTGGCTTTTAGGGGAGGTGCCAGAGTGGTCGATTGGGGCCGCCTGCTAAGCGGTTAACGGTGTAAAAATCGTTCAAGGGTTCGAATCCCTTCCTCCCCGCCTTAAAAGCCAGCGGCCAACAAAGCCGAACAATACAATATGCGCCCGTAGCTCAGTGGATTAGAGCACCACGCTACGAACGTGGGGGTCGGGAGTTCGAATCTCTCCGGGCGTACTTTTTACCCAGATTTTAGGGACAGCGTCCCCCCAACTGATACCGAGATTGATAACCGTATCAATCACCGTATCAGTTTTTTGTTATTTAAAGGGGTTTAAATCGTGAAGGTAAAAGAGTGCGTTCACTGTCGCGAGGTCAAACCAATAGAAGACTTTGCCTACAGTAACCGCCTCCTCGGAACAAGACAAAAGCACTGCCGTTCCTGCATGAGTAGGTTTAATAAAGAAAGTTACGAGAGGAATAAAAAGACGAGGCGGGAGAGCATTTACGAAAAACGACAGGAAAGAAGAGAAGAGGCACGGCGGTATGTTTGGGATTACTTATCAACGCATCCCTGTATTGACTGTGGGGAAACAGATCCGCGTTTACTGGAGTTTGATCACGTAAGAGGGAAAAAGGTTGATTCCGTCTCTCAACTGGCAAACGGCCGTTTTTCCCTTAAAACACTTCAAAGAGAAATTGACAAGTGTGTGGTTCGGTGTGCAAATTGCCACCGGAAAAAGACGTACGATGATAGGGGGTGGTTCAGAGGTTAACTACTTTGACAACGTTAGATTCAAGGGCTGAGAGCCTTGCTCAGCCGCGATTTACGAGAACGAGTCCGATTATCGAGATGTTTGACAATCAACTCGGTTGCTTGTTGCGGGGAAAGTTGTGGTAAAGGCATGGTAGCTCGCAACAATTCACGCACATTAGCCACGGATAGCGCCGGTAACACATCCGTTTCGTACTTTTCCAACAAATCTGGGTCACGCTCATACTTTTGCGCCCACGCCAGTCTGGTTTCAGTGATAAACCAATTGGCCATGATGGTGAGTGCCAGGTGGTGCACCCAGGCTCGATACTTGATGGCCTGGAATTCATCCCAGCCAAACTCAGATTTGGCATCCTGATTGGAACGCTCAATGAAATATCGTTGCGATTTTCGTTGCGCCATTGTCCACAAAGGTGTGTCCTCCGGCGCATTACTCAAAGAATAGATTGTTTTTTGCTTCGTTTGACGAATGAGCAGCCACTCTGGTCGTAATGACCCATCATCGCGCACGGTCCAGGCCCGACAACGAGCAAACTTGGCCTGCAACATACCTCGTTCATTGGGACGCAAAGTGATGTGCTCCCACTCGATTGCGGGCTGAGCTTTCACCTCGGCAACCGTGTAAGCAACACCAATCACCTCATGATTCTTGGAGGGCACCCCTCTTTTTGTCAGCGGATATACGATTTGCGGCGGGGCAAGATACACTTGGGTATTGTGTGGCACATCTGCATAATACTCGAATCTTTCTTGGTCAAGCTCATCGCGGAATTCGCCAGACCGACCATACAAAGTGTCGCAGTCAACCGCGCAGAATGAGACGCCGTTTTCATAAGCCCGTTTGGTCATTTGCAAAGCCAACTCCAGTTTGGTGGCAAAGCTGCGCTCCGGCGGCAGTCCAATCCGCTTTCGCTTGGTGGCGTAGGCATCTGTGAACCATTTTTCAGGAAAATAGAGTTCGCCATCGATCCAATTGTGGTAGCCACTATTGGTCAAGGAGAGAAAAACGCCTACTTGGCTCATTTCGATTTTGCCTAAACGGCCGTTATGTTGCCGCCCGGCACCAGCACTGTGTTCCCCGGCCTTCTCATCGGCACTTTCGTCAATGAGTAGGACGCTCTCTGCTTGAAATTGTGGATGGGCACTTATATCTTGCTGGAGAACAGAGATTAAATCGTAACCAGACCAGGGTGAATCACTGATGAATTGTTGCATATTCTGCTCGGGTACACCGACCGTGCGAGCGATGTTGTTGATATTGCGCTTCGTTTTCATGCGTAGCAGTCCGCTGATGTAATCCAGTCCAAAACGACTGGTGTCTCGGGTGCAGGTTCGCATCCAAGCGTGATAACCTTGATGAAATTTTGTGAGACGTTCAGGCAGGTCTTCAATTTCGTCAAGATTTAGACCCCATTGGGCGATAAGATTGGTTTTTGTTTTTTCATTCGCTATTTTTACAGGCAATGGCTCTCATGAGCCTAATTTAACATTGTCAAACTAAAATCACTTAAATTTGGATTGGTCTTCATGTTAAACCTCGAACAAACCAGGTTAAGTCAGAAACAGGGTAAGCGATCAGCTTTCCCTGGAGCAAGGGCATCGTTTCGGCGCTTCCCCCGCACGGGGCGCGAAGCGCCCTCGTGCGGGACACCAATTGAACGGTTATAGAACAGGCTCATCTGTTTTAAAAGTCAATGGTTAACATTAATTCTCCCACAAAAGACGTATCTGCCCCAGTGTTAACGGCCGTTTCCCGCCTGCAACATCTTCGGCTGCCCAAGCCGCCAACGATACTGATTTTTTGCCCGCAGGCCGCGGTGCTGCACCATGCCGTGAAGCGCTGGCGCGGCAGGCGCGTGCCCGGCTTTTTTGGCGAGGTCTATTTGTTGGGCAAAACAAACAATCGCGTTGCAGTGGCCGGGCAGTTTGGCGTGGGTGCGCCGGTGATCGGCGTGTTGGTGGAGGAATTTGCGGCCTGGGGCGTAGAAAAATTATTGCTGCTGGGCATTGCCGGTGGCTTGCAGCCGTCGCTGGGCTGTGGCGATTTGGTGCTGGTGGAGACGGCCGTTCGCGATGAAGGCACCTCGCACCATTACCTGCCGCCAGCGCCCACCGTGGCGGCTTCGCCAGCGTTGGTCGATTGGGTGGAGACGGCCGTTCACCCCACCCATTTGCCGCTCAAAAAAGGCGCTACCTGGACAACTGACGCGCCTTACCGCGAAACGGCCGCCGCCGTGGCCCACTACCAGCAGCAAGGCGTGCAAACTGTGGAGATGGAAACGGCCGCTCTGTTTGCCGTGGCCCAGCACTGCCAGGTACAGGCCGCTGCCCTGCTGGCCGTCAGCGATTTGTTGGCAGGTGGCGTCTGGCAGCCCGCATCCGACCCTAAATTGCCAGAACGTTACCTGGCCCAGGCGCTTGACGCAGTTATGGAGAAGTTTAGTGATGATAGAAGAACGGAACGCTGATTTTCCTGAGTTTTTCGATCAGCCCAATCAGGTAAATCAGGCAAATCTGCGTCCTATTAAATTGGAAACGACCGGATGAAGCCTGCGATTGTGGTCGTTGCTTACAACCGACCGGAGGCGCTGCGGCGGCTGCTGGCGTCGTTGGCCGCTTTGCAGGGGGCGGTGGATGTGCCGCTGGTGATTTCGGTAGATGCAGGCGGGTTGCAGCAGGACCAGGTGATGGCAGTGGCCCAGCAGTTTGCCTGGGCGTTTGGGGAGAAGCGGGTGGTGGTGCGGGAACGGCCGTATGGCCTCATCAACCACGTGTTTGCCTGTGGCGACCTGGTAGACGAGTTTGGCGCCATTATTTTGCTAGAAGACGACCTTGTTGTGTCGCCAATGGCTTACCGCTTTGCCGCTGACGCGCTCACTTTTTATGCCGACGATCCACAGATTGCCGGGATTTCGCTCAACACACTCTGGTTTCATGGCATTACCCACGAGCCGTTTACGCCCTATTTGGACGACGGCGATGTGTTTTTTATGCAGATTGCCTGGTTTCAGGGGCAGGCGTACACGCGGCAGCAGTGGGCGCGCTTTCGCGAATGGCGCGCGGCGGCCAACACCGCCGTTCTGCCCACCGACCCGATGCACGAGCTGTTCCAAACGTTTCCTTCGACCGACTGGTTTCCCCTGAAAACGAAATACCTGATGCAGACCAACCGGTTCTACGTCTTTCCGCGCGAATCGCTGAGCAGTAATTTTGGCGACACGGGTACACACGTGCGGGGTACCTCGTTTTTCCAGGTGCCGCTGCAAACGCGGCGGGCCAGCTTCCGCTTCCAGCCGCTGGCCGAATCGGTGGCGGTGTACGATTCGTTCCAGGAGATGCTGCCGGAGCGGGTGAACCGGCTGACGGACCGGTTTGCCGCCTTTGACTACACCGTGGACCTGCACGGCACACGCTCTCCGGCCAACATTCCCAGCGAATTTGTGCTGACGACACAAGAATTGAAGCATCCGCTGGCGGCGTTTGGGCTGGAGAGACGGCCGCTTCTCGACAACATCATTCACCAACAGCCAGGAACGGGGATTTTTTTCGGCCGGTCGGCCGATCTGGACCTAAGTTGGCGCGCCCGCCTGCGCGCCGAGAGTCGCCGCCACGCCTACTTCGCCCGGCGGCAGGTGGGCATCAGGCAGCGCTTGAAATGGTGGTTGGGTAAGATATTGAGTAATTGAGTAATTGGGTAATTTACCGTCTAATTACTTTGACAACGTTAGATTCAAGGGCTGAGAGCCTTGCTCAGCCGCGATTTACGAGAACGAGTCCGATTATCGAGATGTTTGACAATCAACTCGGTTGCTTGTTGCGGGGAAAGTTGTGGTAAAGGCATGGTAGCTCGCAACAATTCACGCACATTAGCCACGGATAGCGCCGGTAACACATCCGTTTCGTACTTTTCCAACAAATCTGGGTCACGCTCATACTTTTGCGCCCACGCCAGTCTGGTTTCAGTGATAAACCAATTGGCCATGATGGTGAGTGCCAGGTGGTGCACCCAGGCTCGATACTTGATGGCCTGGAATTCATCCCAGCCAAACTCAGATTTGGCATCCTGATTGGAACGCTCAATGAAATATCGTTGCGATTTTCGTTGCGCCATTGTCCACAAAGGTGTGTCCTCCGGCGCATTACTCAAAGAATAGATTGTTTTTTGCTTCGTTTGACGAATGAGCAGCCACTCTGGTCGTAATGACCCATCATCGCGCACGGTCCAGGCCCGACAACGAGCAAACTTGGCCTGCAACATACCTCGTTCATTGGGACGCAAAGTGATGTGCTCCCACTCGATTGCGGGCTGAGCTTTCACCTCGGCAACCGTGTAAGCAACACCAATCACCTCATGATTCTTGGAGGGCACCCCTCTTTTTGTCAGCGGATATACGATTTGCGGCGGGGCAAGATACACTTGGGTATTGTGTGGCACATCTGCATAATACTCGAATCTTTCTTGGTCAAGCTCATCGCGGAATTCGCCAGACCGACCATACAAAGTGTCGCAGTCAACCGCGCAGAATGAGACGCCGTTTTCATAAGCCCGTTTGGTCATTTGCAAAGCCAACTCCAGTTTGGTGGCAAAGCTGCGCTCCGGCGGCAGTCCAATCCGCTTTCGCTTGGTGGCGTAGGCATCTGTGAACCATTTTTCAGGAAAATAGAGTTCGCCATCGATCCAATTGTGGTAGCCACTATTGGTCAAGGAGAGAAAAACGCCTACTTGGCTCATTTCGATTTTGCCTAAACGGCCGTTATGTTGCCGCCCGGCACCAGCACTGTGTTCCCCGGCCTTCTCATCGGCACTTTCGTCAATGAGTAGGACGCTCTCTGCTTGAAATTGTGGATGGGCACTTATATCTTGCTGGAGAACAGAGATTAAATCGTAACCAGACCAGGGTGAATCACTGATGAATTGTTGCATATTCTGCTCGGGTACACCGACCGTGCGAGCGATGTTGTTGATATTGCGCTTCGTTTTCATGCGTAGCAGTCCGCTGATGTAATCCAGTCCAAAACGACTGGTGTCTCGGGTGCAGGTTCGCATCCAAGCGTGATAACCTTGATGAAATTTTGTGAGACGTTCAGGCAGGTCTTCAATTTCGTCAAGATTTAGACCCCATTGGGCGATAAGATTGGTTTTTGTTTTTTCATTCGCTATTTTTACAGGCAATGGCTCTCATGAGCCTAATTTAACATTGTCAAATTACTCAATTACCCAATTACCTAATTACCTTTCTGCAACCGGCACCCATTCCCGGTCCATCACGCCGATGTAGCGGGATTGGGGGCGGATGAGACGGCCGTACTGGATCTGCTCGAAACAGTGGGCCAGCCAGCCCGCTGTGCGCCCGACGGCGAAGGTGGGGGTGAAGAGGTCGGTGTTTAGACCCAGGCCGTGCAGCAGCAGGGCGGTGTAAAACTCCACGTTGGTTTGCAGGTTGCGCCCCGGTTTGTGAATGGCCAGGAGGCGAACGGCCGTTTCTTCCACCGTTTTGGCCAGTTCATACAAGGCCATGTCGCCATCGGCCTGGAACATTTTCTCCGCGGCGGCGCCCAGCACTTCGGCGCGTGGATCGCGCACCTTGTAGACGCGATGGCCAAAGCCCATCAGCCGTTCTCCGGCGTCCAGCTTGGCCTGCAGTACCGCCTCGGCGCGATCGGCCGTGCCAATCTCGAAGACGGTGTCCAGCGCCGGGCCGGGAGCACCGCCGTGCAGCGGCCCCTTCAGCGCGCCAATCGCCCCGGTGATGGCCGAAACCAGGTCCGACTGCGTGGCCACGATGACACGGGCGGCAAATGTCGAGGCGTTTAGCCCGTGATCAACGACGGTGTTGAGGTATGTTTCCAGGCCGCGCACGCGGGCGTCGCTGGGCGGCGTGCCGGTGAGCATATAGAGGAAGTTGGCGGCGTGGCTCAGGGCCGGATCCGGTGCGATCGGTTCTTCACCCAGCCGCAGCCGGTGGTAGCTGGCCACGATGCTGGCCACGCGGGCCACAATTGTTTTGGCGGTGGTCAGGTTGTCTGCTGCCTCTATGCCCAAGTCCAGCGTAGCGGCGGCCATGCGCAGGGCGTCCATGGGGGTGGTGTGGGCCTGGGCGGCGCTGTGCAGCAAGTTTAAGGTAGCTTCGGGCAACGGCCGTAACCCGGCCAATTCCTGCTTCAAGTCATCGAGTTCAGTCTGGGTGGGTAAACGGCCGTGCCACAGCAAAAAGACCGTCTCTTCAAAGGTGGCATTTGCCGCCAGCCGGGCCAGCGGGAACCCGGCAATGATCAGTTCACCCTTCAGGCCATCGACGTGGCTCAGGTGTGTTTCCGCTGCTAAAACCCCGGCCAGGCCGGGATCATATCCATTGTTGGTTGACATCTTTGCTCCTAAAGTGTGTGAGTAGGCAAGTTGCAAGTTGCAAGTTGCAAGTTGCAGGTGATGGCAGTTTGACGCCCCACTTGCACTTCTTACTTTTTACTTTTCACTTCCCGGCCCCTTGTTGACTCAATCAAGTAAAATCAGTATGCTTCATTTTAATGGTTGATTTTGGTGTGTCAATATTGATTGATTAATCAATATAAGGCGGTGACAATGATCGAACTGGCGGATTTTTTACAGGCGCAGCGGCGGATACGGCCGTACATCCACTACACCCGGCTCATTCAAAGCGACTACCTGAGCGAGCTGACCGGCGGCGAGGTGTGGCTGAAGCTGGAAAACCAGCAGCCGACCGGCTCGTTTAAGGTGCGCGGGGCGCTGAACAAGCTCAGCCAGCTGAGCGAGGCAGAGAAGGCACAGGGCTTTGTGGCTGCGTCGGCGGGGAACCATGCCCTGGGTGTGGCCCACGCGGCGGCCTCGTTGGGGTTGGGGCAGGTGGATATTTTTGTGCCGGAAACGGCACCCGAGGCCAAGGTTAACAAGCTGCGTCGCTTTCCCGTCAATTTGCACCTGGCCGGGCAAACGTACGAAGATGCTCACCAGGCCGCGGCCGATTTTGCGTCACAGACCGGTGCGCTGGAGATCTCAGCGTATGATGATCTGGACGTGATTACCGGGCAGGGCACGGTGGGCGTCGAGATTTTGATGAATCTGCCCGCCTGCCAGCAGATTATCGTGCCGGTGGGTGGCGGTGGCCTGATTGCCGGGGTGGCAACGGCCGTTCGCCACATCAAGCCCCTTTGCCACATCGTAGGCGTGCAGCCAGAGGCCAGCCCAGCAGCTCAGCTCAGCTTTGCCCAGGACCGGGCCATTGATCCGTATGACCATGCCCCCACCATCGCCGATGGGCTGGCGGGCGGCTTTGGCGTACGGCCGTTTGAGCAGCTGCGCCACAATCCGCCGGATATTGTTTTGGTGAGTGAGGCCGACATTCGCCGGGCCATTTTGGCGCTGCTGGCCGAGCACCAGCTGGTGATTGAGCCATCCGGCGCGGCGGCGATTGCTCCGTTGCTGACGGGGCAAGTGGATGTGCGGGGCAAAACGGCCGTGTGCATTCTCACCGGCGGCAATTTAGCGATGGGTTTGTTGCGCGAAATAGTTACGCAATTACCCAATCATTAAATAAATATGGCTCATTGGGAATTCAGGGAGTTTACAGTCCGTGAAGCGTGAAACGTGAAACGTGACTAGAGAGGCATCACGTTTCACGCATCACGTTTCACGCCAAACCCCACGAATTCCTGAAGACTATAAATGTAATTGGGTAATTGTCATGGCCGATGGTGACTACTTTTCAGCCAAAGAGGCGGCGGCGGTGTTGGGGATTTCGCTGCCGACGCTGTATGCCTACGTCAGCCGGGGACTGATTCGCTCGGAGCCGGGCATGGGCAAGAGCCGGGCGCGGCGGTATTGGCAGGCAGATGTGGTGGCGCTGAAGGCGCGTAAGGCGCTGCGGCAAAATCCGGCGCAGGCGGCCGAATCGGCGCTGCATTTTGGCAGCCCGGTGCTGGCCTCGGCGGTGACGTTGATTGAGGACGGCCGTTTCTACTACCGGGGCCACGATGTGGTGGAATTGGCGCAATCTGTCTCGTTTGAAGCCGTTGCCTCGCTGCTGTGGCGCGATTCGCTGGAGGCCGCCGATTTGTTCCCACCTGACCTGCCAACCAGTTTGCGGCAGCGCATGGCTGAGGTGCAGCCCATCCTGGCGCCGCTGCCGCTGTTCGAGCGGTTCCAAGTGCTGCTGCCCCTGCTGGCGAGCCACGATCTGGCGGCGTATGATCTGGGGGAAACGGCCGTCATCCAAAGCGGCGCCCGCGTGCTTCACCTGCTCACCTGGGCGGTGACGGGCCAGCCACCGCAGTCTGACCTGGCCACTGCCGTGCAGCAGGCATGGGCGCCGGAAAATCCGGCGACGCGCGTGCTGCTCAATACCGCCCTCATCATGAGTGCCGATCACGAGCTGAACGTGTCGGCGTTTGCGGCGCGGGTGGTGGCCTCGGCGCAGGCGAATCCGTACGCGGTGGTGCAGGCGGGGTTAGCGGCGCTGCAAGGGGCGCTGCACGGCGGCCATACCGAGCGGGTGGCGGCGCTTTTGCGCGAAGTGGGATCCGCCGCCGGGGTACGCCCGGCAGTAGCCGCCCGGCTGCGGCGCGGTGAGGCTGTGCCTGGCTTTGGCCATACACTGTATCCCGAGGGCGATCCGCGCGGGCGTCTGCTGCTAGACCTGGTTGGCCAGGCGTTTGCGGGGGAAACGGCCGTCGCCATCGTGCAAGAGCTGGAAACGGTCATGGCCGAAGCGACCGGCCAGCTGCCGACGATTGATCTCGGACTGGTGGCCCTGGTGCAGGCGGCCCGTTTGCCGGCGGGGGCGTCGCTGGCCTTATTTGCCCTGGGGCGGACGGCAGGCTGGGTAGGCCAGGCCATCGAGCAGTACAAAGAAGACCAGCTCATTCGCCCACGGGCGCGGTATGTGGGCAAACGGCCGAATTAATTTTTAGCCACAGAGAACACAGAGAATTAAGAGGAGCATCGCAAAAAATCTCTGTTGCCTCTGTGGCAAATCTTAAAATGACGGAATAACCATTGACGAAGGCCCCTAATTTGCCCATAATGCCCCCATGTTTGCCGCTTTACGACGTGTGATCTTGCCGGTAACGGCCGTTCTTTGCCTGGTCATCGGTCTTTTCTGGCTCTGGTTCTGGTACCAATTCAGCCTGAAGTGGGCGCTGGCTGGCACGCTGCCCGAACCGGGCGACTCGGCCGTGGTCTTTTATGGCAGCGGTGTAGCCGAGCTGGGTTTTCTGGCGTTTGGCTGGCTGCTGCTGGCGCTCATTTTGTATGGCTTGCACCGCCGCTGGCAGCGATCCCCTCAATAAATTTTATCGGGTCTTCAGGATTTCGTGGGGTTTGGCGTGAAACGTGAAACGTGATGTCCCTCTGGTCACGTTTCACGTTTCACGTATCACCGACTGTAAACCCCCTGAATTCCCAAAGAGCCATTTTATCTCACGCAAAGACGCAAAGAGAAAAATTCAACTTGGCGCCTTTGCCTGAAATTCAGAGCGTTTTCCCCTTAACCCATTCCGCAATACAATACCCCTTCATAAATCAACTAACGATGGCAATCGTGGGCGAGGCGATCAGGAAGGATCTACGCTCATTTTTCAACGACCTCACCGGGTGGCCTTGCCCCTACAAGAAATTATGGCAAATCTAAACTTTCTTCACCGATTTTCTCTGCTGCAGGATGAAACTGTGCAGCTGAATCTGGATGATTTGCGCGGGCGGCTGGCGCAGCGGCTGGCGTTTCTGGCGCTGACCGTGGCCCAATTTTTTATCCTGTTTTATGAATCTGCTGAACCGTTTCCCCTGCCCGCGATTGGCTTTTGGCTGCTGCTAACGGCCGTTTCCCTGGGTGCACTGGCGTTGTCGAATCAACGGCCGCGGGTGGCGCGGCATTTGCTGGTGTGGGGCTTAACGGCCGTTCTCATCTTCGCCATGGCTTTTTTGCCCACTCCCTGGCTGCCGTTTGTCGGCATCCTGCTCATCTTTTGCCAGGCGATGCTGGTGCAGGGCAGCGAATTTGTTACGGGGACGGCGATGGCGGGAACGGCCGTTTACCTCGGCGTCGTGCAAAATTACCCTTTTCCGCTGGCAGGCATCCTCACCAACCTGTTCCTGGCGGTGATCATTGCCTGGCTGACAATTCGCGCCCTGTACACGGCGCTGGACTGGCTGAGCAAAACGCAGCGCCGCGCCGAGCAGCTGCTGGACGTGACGCGCAGCCAGCAGGCCGAACTGCGCAGCGCCGTTAAATCGCTGCAAACCACCAACGAACTGCGCCTCCAGGCCGAGCGGGAGCTGCTCATCGCCAACAAGCAGGCGCGCGAAAGCCAGCGCATGAAGGAGCAGTTTGCCGCCAACATTAGCCACGAATTTCGCACACCGCTGAGCATCATTTTGGGCTTTAGCGAGGTGATGTACCTCTCGCCCGAAGTGTATGGCAGCATGGCCTGGCCGCCCAAGCTGTACCGCGACGTCAGCCAGATTTACCGCAACAGCCGCCACCTGATGAGCATGATCGACGACATTCTGGACTTGTCCCACTTTGAAATGACCGGCTTCACCCTCAACAAGGAGCCTGCTGAGCTGGAACCGCTGCTGCAAGAGTCGCTGAGCATGGTGGCAGACCTGTTCCGCAACGATGCTGTGACGCTGACGGCCGAAATCGAGCCAGACCTGCCGCTGCTGGAGCTGGACCGCACCCGGATGCGCCAGGTGTTCCTCAATTTGCTTAACAATGCTTGCCGCTTCACGGAAGCGGGTACCGTTTGCCTGCGCGCCTTCCGGCAGGACGGCGAGGTGTGCATCCAGGTCACGGACACCGGTCCTGGCATTCCCCAAGAGCAGCTGGCCCGCATTTTCACCGAGTTTTACCAAGTGGATTATTCGCTCAGCCGCAAGCATGGCGGCGCGGGGTTGGGATTGGCCATTTGCCACCGTTTTGTGCAGGCGCATGACGGCCGTATCTGGGTAGACAGCACCCTGGGTGAAGGTTCAACCTTTACCATCGCCCTGCCCGTTGAGGAGCTGTCGCCGGGTGGCCTGCTTTACCGCACCCGCGCTCTGGAGGCCACGCCTGGCGGCAAGCTACCGCCCGTCTTGATGATCGATTCCGACCCGACGGTGATCAGCCTGGTGCAGCGCCATCTTACCGAGTACGAAATCGTGCCACTGACCGACGGGGCTCATCTGGCCGAACAGGTGGCCGAACGGCACCCGGCGGCTGTGGTGTGGAACGTGACGCCTGGCGCAGTGGTTCCGGCGCCGCTGCTGGACCTGCCCGTGCCGGTGATCAGCTGTTCGCTGCCCAGCCGAGCCTGGATGGCTGATGCTTTTGGCGCGCTGGCCTGTTTGAATAAGCCGATCAACTTTGAGCAGCTCAACCGCATCATCGATGGGTTGGGCAGCGTGCAAAACCTCCTGGTGGTAGACGACAACAGCGGCATCTGCCAGCTGGTCGAACGCGGCCTGTCGGCTAGGCCCAGCCCGCTGACGGTGCGTGTGGCCTACGACGGGGAAAGCGGCCTGAGCGCCATGCGCCAGCAGCCGCCCGATTTGCTGCTGCTGGATTTGATCATGCCGGGGTTAAACGGCCGTGAGGTCTTCGACATCATGCGGCAAGACGAGGTGCTGGCCCAGATTCCCGTTGTACTACTGACGGCCACCGACTTCATCAGCGAACAGTTTGCCGGGCAGACGAGCCAGCTTACTGTGCAGCGGTCGGCGATGCTCCAGCCGGTGGAACTGCTGCAATGCATCCAGCCCATCGTGAAGGCACTCCAACCGCGTTACGGCAACTGGCTGCCGGAGCAATCTGTGAATGGACAACCACAGGAAAAGCTGGGATGATTGAACCATGACGCCACAACCTTCCCCGCAATTTATCGACGATGTGAAAGTTGCTTTGGAGCATCTGTACGACTTTGCCTTTTTGCAGAAGCTGGATCTGGCGCAACGGCTGGATCAGGCTCAGCTGGCTAACAACAGGCAGTCCAGCCAGACGTTAGGGCACTTTCTGCGGCGGGAGCTGATTGAAGCGATTGAGGCGCTCAGCCCGGAACTGGGCGCGGCGGCCCACACACCGGACATGCGCCAGTATCATTTGCTCCAGCTGCATTATGTGGAAGGACTGACAGTGCAAGAAGTGGGGCAGCGGTTGGGGCTTTCGACGCGGCAAACGCACCGTTCCCTGCGCAAGGCTGAAGAGAGCGTGGCCACGATTTTATGGGCGCGGGTGCAGTCGGCGGCAGCGGCCGTTCCCCAAGCTGATTTGTCGGCGGCGCAGCTTTCGTCGGTGCAGGCCGAGTTTGCCCAGCTGGAAACGACACTCCAGCCAACCGATTTGGGCCAGCTGCTGCAGGATGCACAGAAGGCGGTGGCCCCGCTGGCGCAGACGCGCGGGGTGACGTTCCACCGGCAAGAGCCGTGGCCGCGCCTGGTGGTTTCGGTCGATACGGCCGTCTCGCGCCAGCTCCTGGTCAGCGTGCTCAGCCGTCTCATCCAGGCGACGCAGCAGCAAACCATTACCATCAACGGTGCGTCGGACGAGGAGATGGCTCAGCTGACCCTGTCTTTCCCGACGACCCAGCCGTTGGCGCTCAATTTTGAAGACGATGAGGTGATTGCCCCGCTGGCGGCGCGGTTGGGCTGGTCGATTGTGGCGAGTGTGGGGGAGGGAGGCGGCCGTTACCAGCTGCAACTTCAAATTCCCCTTCATGGCCCTATCGTGCTGGTGGTGGATGATAACCAGGGGTTGGTGGAGCTGCTGGAGCGGTACCTGACAGGCCACAACTGCCGCGTTCTCGCCGCCAACAGCGGCCAGGAGGGGCTGGCAGTGCTTACCCGCACCACGCCGGACGCCATCATCCTGGACGCCATGATGCCAGACGTGAGCGGCTGGGATTTGTTGCAAACGATACGGACAAGGGTGGAAACGGCCGAAACGCCGGTCATCATCTGCTCCGTCTTCAACGATCCGGAGCTGGCTTACGCCTTGGGTGCGTCCCACTTCATCTCCAAGCCCGTCAGCCGTGACCAAATCCTGACGGCCTTGCGGCAGTTAAATGTGGTTTGAGTTGTGATGGGGAACGGCCGTTGCCTGGCAGCATGGTTTATTTTGGCCATAACCTTTAGTCGCATTTCTACAGAAGCAATTTAGATTACACTTTACTGGCGGTCCCGCATTATAATGACAAATTAAGATTCAACTTCACAACGCTTAATACCTCAAAATACGCTCCCCTTATACCCGATCAACAGCCAGCGTATTGGCATAGCCGCCACTGTAAATTTTACGAGGAGGTGCTATAGACGATACTCTGCCCCTGTTTGCAACTGCCCGGCAAAATACTTGACGACCCAAATAAATATTATCCAGGTCGTCCGGTATACCAAACCAGGTCCTACCAGGCCTGGTTCTCCCTATGGGAATCCCATAAATAACTTGCAAGAGGAAAACATGAAAAGAAAACGTGTGTATTTAGTGATAGGAATCCTGTTGAGTGTACTGGTCGTTTTCTTCGCCTTACTTCGGGCTAAACCGAGCCCAATTGCTGCCGATGGTATGAGCCAACCCCAAGCCGTCCTTGCTCCAGTTGATACTGGCTTCACCTACCAGGGATACCTGGACAATGGTGGCAACCCGGCCAATGGCCTGTATGATTTTGAATTCAGGCTTTTTGATGCGGGAGCGGCCGGCAGCCAGGTCGGTAGTACCTTAACCCTGAGCCCGGTGAGTGTTTTTGACGGTCTGTTCTCCGTCGAACTCAACTTTGGGCAGGGAGTCTTCGGTGGGGGAGCGCGTTGGCTTGAGATTAGGGTACGGCCGTTCAGTGGTGGCGCCTACACGACCCTCAGCCCTCGTCAAGAGCTGACCCCTGCCCCTTCAGCCCTCTCCCTACCCAACCTCTATGCCAATGAAAGCAGCAACTTTGTTGGTGTTGGGCGCGATTTTCGTATTTCTGGCAATGAGGTCTTTGGTGTCCGTTACACTGGCGCTGCGAACGATTATGGCGGTATGTATGTGGAAACATCTCATGTCAATGGCTGGCCTTTCTATGGCTACGCCACAAACGGCTCTTTTCGCGCCTGGACTTACTATAATGGTACCAATGGCGACTGGTATTTATACAACGCCGGTATCCGCCTGGCCGTGCCCAATGAAGGGGGCCTGCGTATTGGCCCGAGTGCCGATTACAGCCTGGTTATCAGCAACACGACAGGGAGCGATGGCGTTCGTATATACGACACGGCCGATGATGCCATCCAGATAGGCAGCGATCCCAACTATTCCAATTATGGGGTCTATATACCTAGCCCTGGCGTTGCTAATTATGGTTTATGGCCCAATACAGCTGATGCTTCCGGTGAATGGGCTCTTTTTACGGTAGATAACATCGAAGCTGGCAATGTTGTTGCCAATTCTTATTCCGTGGTTGCCCAAGTAACCGGCCCTAATCCACTGACGGCAGGTGATGTCGTTGCCGTCACGGGCGTGACGGATCCCATTCCCGGCGGTACGGTGCCGCTGCCGCTGGTGCGCACGGCGAATGAGGTAGCCTTTACTGGTGCTATCGGCGTTGTCGCCAGCCGCATGGTATGGGGGATAGCTCCTGGCAAAGAAGCAGAGGATGAGATGTCTATGCATAGTGTCGCTGGCCCGGCCCATCCTGGCGATTACGTTTCCCTGGTTGTTTATGGCATTACAGAAGTCAAAGTAGAACCGGGGGCCAGCATTACCGCCGGGGATCGCCTGACAATTGCGGCTGCTTTTGGACAGGTACGGGCCTTGCAAACACGCACTGTCGAGGGCATGGTGGTTACAGAAGGCGCCCAGGTGGTCGGCATCGCCCTGGCCGCACCAACTGAGGGGCAGGCAACCGTTCCCGTTTTTGTAACCTTACGCTAAGGAGGTTCCCATGTCCCGTAAAATAGCGATGCTCCTGGTGTTTATGCTTCTCTGCCTGACAATTGTCTCGATTCTCCTGGCCGCCCCCGACAGCCCGGTGGGTGGCTACTCTATCCCCTGGTGGACGGTGGATGGGGGTGGGGGTACGAGCCAGGGCGGCCAGTTCGCCCTTAGCGGTACGGCTGGTCAACCAGACGCGGGGATCATGTCTGGCGGTTTTTATACATTGAGCAGCGGTTTTTGGAACGGCCGTATCAACGGCATTAGTGGCGGTCAATGGACTAACCTGTATTTGCCACTTGTTGTACGGTAGAAAAAAGCTCCCAGGTCTAAGCAACCTGGGAGCTTTCTCCGTTGGCAGCTGGATGACATTTTTGTCTGCGCGAAGTCTGTTAAAATACAAGCAACAGCCAGAAGATGATTTGTGAAAACCCTGGGCTATACTTTACGGAGGTAACTTATGAGCGAACAAGACATTTGCTGGCAGCAACGCTTCAATAATTACAGCAAAGCGCTGGCCCAACTGCGAGAGGCGGTTGATCTGGCACAGCGGCGTCCGCTTACCAAACTGGAAGGGCAAGGGCTTATCCAGGGCTTTGAATTTACCCATGAGCTGGCCTGGAAGACGTTGAAGGATTTTCTGGAAAATCGAGGTGTTCTAGATCTCTACGGTTCCAAAGATGTTATCCGCCACGCTTTTAATGTGGGTTTAATTGAAAAAGGCCAGGTGTGGATGGACATGATCCAGAGTCGCAACCTGACTTCACACACTTATAATGAAGCAACGGCCGCTCAGATTGCTGCGGCTATACTCGGTGATTACTTTCCTGAGTTTGAGGCCCTGCACAACACGTTGGCAGCGCTAGGTGAAACAGAGGCGTAACCATATGAAATTTGGTCTTCCTGCAGGAGTTGTGCGAAAGATTACGGCCGTTTTTGCCCGATACCCTCAAGTTGAAAAAGCCACCCTTTATGGTTCACGTGCCAAGGGCAATTACAAAACTGGCGCCGACTTTTGGGCAAACTGCCCAAAAAATGTCACACTGATGTCATACACTTGGCCCAAAACCCCTTGAATTGCCCCCCCCACATTTGCTATAGTCGCTGAACTTCATGCATTTGGGCACCTTGCTTCCCATGCCCAACGCCGTAACGATTCATTATTTACCCACATGCAAAAGCCGCGGTGACCGGCAACATCCCAATACCTTCACCCCCACTTTTGCGCAAAACGAGGAGAGAATATGTCACGTAAATTTACCCCCTTTATTTTGTTACTCCTGTTGGCGATGCTGCTCGCCGCCTGTGGTGGTTCCGCTGAGGAACCGGAAACCGCCGACACCGACACCACAGATACGGCCGCTGACACAACCGACACCGACGAAGCCATGGACGAAGAGGCGGCCGACGAAGAGATGGCCGATACCGTCGAGGTATTCTCTTGGTGGACCGGTGGTGGTGAAGCAGCCGGCCTGGAAGCGATGATCGAAGTATTTGCCGAAAAATACCCCGACATCGAGTTTGAAAATGCGGCCGTTGCCGGTGGTGCTGGTACCAATGCCCGCGCCGTGCTGGCCACCCGCCTCCAGGCTGGTGACGCTCCCGACAGCTGGCAAGGCCATGCTGGCCAGGAACTCATCGGCACCTACGTTGCTGCCGACCAGCTCGAACCGGTCAATTTCCTTTTCGAAGAAAATGGCTGGCTGGAAGTCATGCCCGAAACCCTCATCCCCCTGATCTCCCAGGATGGCAACATCTACTCCGTGCCCGTCAACATTCACCGCGCCAACGTGCTGTGGTACAACCCCACCGTCTTGTCTGAAAACGGCGCGGACGTGCCCACCAGCCTGGATGAGTGGTTTGCCGCCATGGACGCGCTGCAAGCTGCCGGTATGGATGCCCCGCTGGCGATGGGTGAGCAGTGGACCGCCATGCATCTCTTCGAGACCGTCCTGTTAGCTTCTTTAGGCCCGGATGCGTACGAAGCGTTGTGGGATGGCTCTGGTGACTGGGGCAGTGCTGAGGTAACGGCCGCTCTCGAAGACTTTGCCAAAGTGCTGACCTACGTCAACAGCGACGCCTCTGCCCTGACCTGGCAGGATGCCTCCCAACTGGTTGTCAATGGCGATGCTGCCTTCAACGTGATGGGTGACTGGGCCGAAGGCTACTTCCGCGAAATCGGCTTCGAGCCGAACACCGGCTACGGCTGGGCGCCTGTCCCCGGCACCGCGGGCAATTTCCAGTTCCTGTCCGACAGCTTTGTGTTGCCCAAGGGCGCGCCGCACCGTGACGCCGCCATTGCCTGGCTGACTGTCGCTGGCTCTATCGAAGGGCAAGACGCGTTCAACCCGGTGAAGGGCTCCATCCCCGCCCGCAGCGATGCTGACCGCAGTCTGTACGGCGAGTATCTGCTCTCCGCCATGGATGACTGGGCCAACGACCGCGTAGTCGGCAGCCTGACCCACGGCGTGGTGGCCAACGATGCCTTCAAGTCAGAAATTGACACCGCTCTGGGTCTCTTCCTGGCCGACGGCAACATCGAAGGGTTACAGTCTGCCCTGGTGGCGGCCTGCTCCGCTTCTGGCCCTTGCCAATAAGCTAACCTGATGTGAGAAAGGGGTAGGTGCAGTACTGCGCCTACCCCTTTTTGTTGAAATTTTCTAATTGAGGAGTAGGCATCCTCAGATGCCGGTCGCATCTGAGGATGCTCCCTCCTCGGTTCTTTTCGCCTGACAGGTTTGAGAGTTACCTGGGAAGAAGTAAAATCGCAAAATTTGTCAGGAAGTAGCCGCGGTTTCTTACCGCGCATTCTTCGCGGTAAGAAACCCCGGCTACGGTATTGTGTGAGAAGAATGTAAGGAGTTGCGATGCGCTACAACAAAGACCGCATGCTTGCTGCGGCCCTGGTTTCCCCCTCCATTCTGGCCGTTTTCATCTTTGTCTATGGCTTTATTGCCTGGTCGGGGCGGGTTTCGTTGAGCCAATGGGTAGGCTTGCTGCCTAACTACGAGTGGGCGGGGTTTTCTAATTACGCCAACTTGCTGCAAGATGCCCGTTTTCAGATTGATATTCGCAACACGCTTATTTTCACCGTGTTGTTTGTCGGCGGATCGCTGCTGTTGGGGCTGGGGCTGGCCATTTTGCTGGACCAGGGTTTGCGCGGCGAGGCGTTTTTCCGCAGTCTGTTCCTGTTCCCTATGGCAATTTCGTTTATCGTCACGGGCGTGGTCTGGCGCTGGCTGATGAACCCGGCACAGGGCAGCCGCATCAGTGGGCTCAATTTGCTGTTTGACCAGATGGGGCTCGACTTTTTGATCAACCAATGGCACACCACGCCCAGGTGGGGCATTGCCGCCATTGCCATTCCGGCCATCTGGCAGATGTCTGGGTACACGATGGCGCTTTATTTGGGCGGCCTGCGGGCGATTCCCGATTCGCTGCGCGAAGCGGCGCGGGTAGACGGGGCCAATGAGCTGCAAATTTACCGCTATCACATTTTGCCGCTGCTGCGTCCCATTACGCTCAGCGCCATGATCATTTTGGGGCACATCTCGCTGAAAGTGTTTGACTTGATTGTGGCGGTGGCAGGCAAGCAGGTAGCGTTGGATGTGCCGGCGATTTACATGTGGACCACGACGTTTGACGGCAATTTTTACAACCGCGGCGCGGCCATTGGCATGATGCTGCTGCTCAGCGTGGCGGTGCTGGTGATTCCGTACCTGTGGTACACGCTGCGCACGGAGGCTGAGGTATGACAACGATTACACCCCCACGGCAAAACAAGACATTTTCCAGCCGTACGCTGCTGTATGTGCCGCTGCTACTTGCGGCCGTTTTTTACCTCATCCCGCTTTATTTGATGCTCAGCACCGGGTTTAAGAGCTTTGCTGAGGTAGATTTGCAGCGGATGTGGCGGTTGCCGTCTGGTCTGCACTTTGATAATTTTACGGCCGCTTTTGAACAACTCGCCCCTGCCTTGTGGAACAGTATTCGCCTGGTGATCCCCGCCGCTTTCATCTCGTCCATCCTCGGCTCGGTGAACGGCTTTGTGCTGGCCCGCTGGAAGTTCCGCGGCGCTGATTTCATCTTCCCGTTTTTGCTGTTTGGCATGTTTATCCCTTACCAGAGCATCTTGATTCCGCTGGTGGAGTTTATGCGGGACATCAACTTGTACGGCGGCGTGCCGGGGCTGGTGCTGACACACGTCATTTACGGCATTCCGATTACTACGCTCACCTTCCGCAACTATTACGCCACCGTGCCCAAAGAGCTGATCGAATCGTCGCGCATTGATGGGGCGGGGCTGCTGGAGACATACTGGTACATTTTGCTGCCGCTTTCGGTGCCCAGCTTTGTGGTGGTGCTGATCTGGCAGTTTACGGCCGCCTGGAACGATTTCCTCTTTGCCGTGGTACTCACCAGCCCCAGCAGCTGGCCCATTACCGTGGCGCTGAACAACATGGCGGGCAGCCAGATCATCGAGTGGAACGTGCAAATGGCCGGAGCCTTCCTGGCGGCTGTGCCCACGCTGCTGGTCTACATCTTCCTGGGCCGCTACTTCCTGCGTGGCCTGATGGCTGGAGCGCTGAAGGGATAGTCTCAGGGTTTTTGACGCAAAGAACGCAAGGTTTTTTAAAGAGGCAAAGAGGGTGAAGAATTTCTTCATTTCTTTGCCTCTTTTCACCTCTGCATCCATTTTTTATCCTGCTCGCAGATTGGCGATGAGCAGGAGGGGGTAAAGGTGGGCCCAGAGCTGGGGCCAGATGACGAGATCGGTTTGGGGCGTGGTGAGCTGGCCGAAGAGGGGTTGTAGTTCGGTGAGTTTCGGTTTGGGGATGAGCAGGGCTTGCTCTAACTGCCGGGTCAGTTCGTAATAACGGCGAAAATCGGACCAGGGGAGGAGGTGTTGGGCCGTTTTTTGCAGGCTGGCGATGAGGTGAGTAACGGCCGTATGCCTTAAAACCGGATCGGCGGCAATTTCCCCAACTGTTTTGCTGTCCTTGATGCCATCAAGTGTGATGTAGCCGCCGCTCAGGGTGGCGACCAGCAGTGCTAGCGAGAGATTTTCAGCAAATGGTTCGGCTGGTGTTTTGAAGTCATTGGCAACGGCCATTGCCCCCGCCTCGGTGACGTAATACAGTCTGCCATTGCCAAAACGATTCCAACGGTAGCGCAGCAGTCCGGCATCACACAAACTATCCAGATCGCTAATTCGCTTGAACTTAAAGCTGTCTTCGCCTTTTAAGTAGATGGCGAACTGCGTAGTTGGTTCGCCTACGGGCAGCGGTGTGATTGGCTCTTTGATTTTGCCCGCCTCAATAAAGCCCACCAGCGTGCGCAGCAGCGTCTTTTGTTCTGTCGTTAAGAGAAAGAGAGCCATATCCTTACTTAATTAAGGGCTTAAACCACTGCCTCTGGCAGTGGAATCAGTAAAGGTTCTACCGTTGTAGCGAGTATTATGTACCGACCTAGAAGGTGCGATGCTTTTAGGAGGTACATAATGACCCGCCAGTTCAAGAAACTATCGCATTCGTTGTATGAGTGCAAATATCATGTCGTCTTTTGTCCGAAGTATCGGTACAAAATCCTGCAGGCTGAAATCGTAGAATATGTCATCCAGCAAATCTATCAACTCTGTGGGCAAAAAGATGGTGTGGAAGTGATCGAGTTGAATGTGCAAGAGGACCATATTCATCTGATAGTGTCGATACCACCGAAGTATGCGGTCTCCAAATTCATGGGGTATCTGAAAGGTAAGCTAGCTTTGAAACTGTTTGACCGGTATCCCAAACTGCGCCAACGGTACTGGGGACAACACCTTTGGTCAAGAGGGTATTGCGTCAGCACGATTGGTCTGGATGAAGAGCGGATACGAAAATATGTTAAGTGGCAGAACAAGAAAGATGCAGACAGTGATGCCAGCCAAAGAAGTTTGTTCGATTAGATAGGTAACAGCACACCTTCTAGGTGCATCAATCCAAGCCACCCCTTCTAGGGGTGGTCATTGACTTCCCCGGAAACTGCTCCAATGAAAGCTTCCAGTGGAGCAGTTTTCAGGGAAATGCATCATTGCAGAAAGGCGAGCATAGCGTTGTTGACTTCTTCCGGTGCTTCGTTTTGTACCCAGTGGCTGCTGTACGGAATGAGGTGCCGCTGCAAGTTGGGTACCCACTTTTCTAAATTCTCCGTCAAGGCCTTGCTTAGGGCAAAATCTTGTTCACCCCAGATAAGCAGCGTGGCTGCGGGGATGTGGCTGGCCTTCTGGGAAGGTTGGTAGCGGATGGCCCGGTACCAGTTGATCATGCTGGTCATCGCCCGGGGCTGGCTCATAGCCACGGCCATCATTTCCACTTCCTCGTCGGAGAAGGCGTCGGGCTGGGCGGACATTTGTTGGAACGCACGCCGGGCGGTCTGGCGCGGGTTAATGGTGAAGGCCAGTTCGGGCAGCAAGGGGAGTTGGAAAAAGAGCATGTACCACGATCTGAGCCGTTGTTCCCATCCTCTGCGCAGCTCCCGGCCCATCGCCTTGGGATGGGGCGCGTTCAGGATGATGAGTTTGTCGGTCATGTGCGGAAAGTCGGCGGCAAACTGCCAGGCCACGCCGCCACCCCAATCGTGACCAATGATGACGGCCGTTTCCCGTCCCAGCTTCTCTATCAAATTCGCTACATCCTGGGTGAGGGCGTCGAGGCGATACGGCCGTATCCCCCACGGCTTGCTGCTGCGATTGTACCCTCGCTGGTCTGGCGCCACGACGCGGTACCCTGCCTGCGCCAACGCCGGAATCTGCTTACGCCAGGAAACCCAATGCTCTGGGAAGCCGTGCAGCAGCACCGCAAGAGGCCCTTCCACCGGCCCGGCGACGAGCGTGTGCAAAATCACCTCACCAACGTCGATAAAGTGGCATTCGGCATTTAGACCGCGATGCACCGTGTTCAGTTCATCCACTGCCTGGGCCGTCACTCTATCCGTTTTGCGCGCAATTTTGTTGAGGTGCTGGTTGTGGAGAAACAAAGCCGAACCGAGCAGTCCGGCGCCAATGAGCCACTTCTTACTTCTGTCCATACACAGATACTCCTTATGAACGGATGATACTGCGTTTGGATGGTAATTCAAGCCGATGAGCGGTAAGTGAAAAGTGAAAAGTGAAAAGTGGTGACTTTCTTACTTTTCACTTTTTACCTTTCGCTTTTTTACTCAAAAATTACTTCTCGTACCCGTGAGGATTCGCCACGTGCCACTGCCAGGCCATCTCGATGATCTGGCGCAGGTTGGGGTAGATGGGCGCCCAGCCGAGGTCGTGGTTAATGGTTTCGCTGCTGGCGATCAAAATGGCCGGGTCACCAGCGCGGCGGGGGCCAATTTCGGCGGGGATGGGGTGCCCGGTTACTTCGCGGGCGGTGTCGATGACCTGCTTGACGCTGAAGCCACGGCCGTTTCCAAGGTTGTATTTGCGGCTGTGTCCGCCATTTAGAATTTCCTTCATCGCCAGAATGTGCGCTTCCGCCAGGTCTACCACGTGGATGTAATCACGCACGCAGGTGCCGTCTGGCGTCTCGTAATCATCACCGAAGATGGTGATTTTTTCTCGCTGGCCCAGGGCCACCTGCAGCACGAGGGGGATGAGGTGGGTTTCCGGAGTGTGGTCTTCACCGCGTGTTTCGGTGGCGCCGCAGGCGTTGAAGTAACGCAGACAGGTGTAGCGCATGTCGTACAGGCGGTCCATCCAGTGCAGATACCGTTCCAAAATGAATTTGGATTCGCCGTATGGGCTGCCGGGCACAATGCGCTCGTCCTCGTCGATGGGCATACGTTCCGGGTCGTCGAACAGGTTGGCGGTGGAGGAAAGGATGAAGCCTTTGACATTGTTAGCGACAGCTGCCTCAATCAAATTCAGCCCATTCACGATGTTATCGCGCAGGTACATAAACGGTTTTTCCACCGATTCACCCACCAACGTGTAGGAAGCAAAATGCATGATGCCATCTGGCTTGTGGGTAGAAATAGCCGCTTCCACCGTCGCCTTGTCCGCCAGATCGCCCTGGATAAACACGGCATCGGGATGAACCGCATCCCGGTGGCCCTGGTACAAATTGTCGAACACAACCACTTCCGCGCCAGCTTTGATGAGGCGCTCCACGGTGATGCTGCCAATGTAACCTGCACCGCCCGTTACTAGAATTTTCATTAAGTTAATCTCCTTGGTTTCGGTTATCGGTAAACGGTGTTCGGTAAACGGTAATCGGTAATCGGTGATCAGGACGGAGTACCGATTACGGATAACGGATTACCGACTACTGGTTGTACACAGCGAATCTTGCAGACACGCTGTCAATTTTGGGGAATCACCGACGCGCCTGCGCTGGGCTGGCAGACATAGATTTGGGGAATGAGATCAGTTTGCTGCTGGTATTGTTGGGTTACGGCCGTTACAAACCGTTCCACATGCTCGCCATGTACCAGGGCCACGGCGCAGCCGCCAAAGCCGCCGCCCGTCATCCGCGCGCCGTAGCAGTTGGGTTGCGCCTGGGCCGCCGCCACCATCACGTTCAGTTCATCATTGGTGATCTCAAAATCATCCCGCATGCTGACGTGGCTCTCGTTCATAAACTGGCCCAGCAGAGCCGCGTCGGCATTTTGCATGGCTTTGGCGGCGTTGAGCGTGCGCAAATTTTCGGTGATGACGTGTCTGGCGCGACGGCGTGTTAGAGGGTCCAGATTGTCGGCTTCGGCCAGGAATTCGCTAATCGACACATCGCGCAGGGCGGACACGCCAAAATAGGCGGCGGCCGCTTCGCACTGCTGGCGGCGCTCGTTGTAGGCCGAATCGACCAGGCCGCGCCGGATGGTGGTGTCTAGAATGACAACGGCCGTTCCCGACCCATCCAACGCAGGCGGCAGCGGTACCGATTGGGTTTCCAGGCTGCGGCAGTCGATCAGCAGGGCGTGCCCCGCCTGCCCGGCCGCCGAAATCATCTGGTCCATGATGCCGCAGTTGACGCCGACCCACCTGTTTTCCGCCCGCTGGCTGAGTTTGGCCATCTGCGCCGCGTCCCAACCAAATCCCGACACCTGCTGGAAGGCGCGCGCCGTGGCCAGCTCCAGCGCCGCCGAGGAGGAGAGCCCGGCGCCTTTGGGCACGTTGCCGGCCATCACACCTTCCCAGCCGCGCAGGGTGTAGCCCGCTTCCTGCAAGGCCCAGGCCACGCCCTTGGGGTACTCAGCCCAGCCACCAACCTCCCGCAGGTTTTCGCCCGGAGCTTGTTCGTGAGCAGACCCTGCGGGAGGTTTTTGAGTGAGGGAGGTGAGGTGGAAAACGGCCGTTTCGTCAAAATCCAGCGAATGTACGGCCACCTGATCGTCGTCGCGCGGCCGCAGCGCCAGCCAGATGCCCCGGTCGATGGCCATCGGCAGCACAAAGCCGTCGTTGTAGTCGGTGTGTTCGCCGATGAGGTTAACGCGGCCTGGGGCCTGAACGATTAGCGGAGGCGGTGTGCCAAATTTTTCTGTGAAAGCGGCGGCAATGCGTTCTTGTAAACTCATTTTTTCCTCGTGATTGTTACTCAAATTGTTCGATAGCGGCCGTTAGTGCCAGGTCTTCTTCAGGTGTGGCAAATTCATACCAGGCCTGGATAACTTCAATGTCGGGGATGATACCAGTTTCTTCCCAATTGGCATCTGGTGCATCTGCCGGAATGAACGTTTCGTCGGCGATGTGAGCCCGTGAGCCATCGGTAAAATCATGCCGGTGCGTGGTTTCTACGTTGCCTCGGCTGGTCTGGCCGATGAGAGTGGCACGGCCGTTTGCCTGCAAGATGCCAGAAAAAACTTCTGCATAGCTGATGGATTGTTCACCAATAAGAATGATGAGGGGAATATTTTGGGAGTTGGCCACATCGCGCCCCTGAATGGTAAATGACTTGGTTCCAGTTCGGCTGCTAAATTCACCAACTGTTCCGTCCGTGAAAAGTTCCAAAAGCTCCTGGAGAACTTCGCGCTGCCCGCCGCTGTTGACGCGCATGTCCAGAACCAGTCCAGTTAAAGAGCCAGCGGCGTTTAGGGTTTGCCAGGCGGTTTCGACCTGCGCGCCAATGGTTTGGTCTTGCATCGTGGGGATAAAAATGTAGCCGATACGGCCGTCTATCACCTCACTCGTTACCGGGGCATGGCCGGCGACAGGACCGCGCATCACTTCCACCTCGCGCGGTGCCTGGCCCGGGGTCTGTACGGTAAGCCTCACCGTAGTGCCTGCTGGCCCGCGCACTTCGTAGGGCAGGGGCGCACCGTTTTCGTCGCAGCAGGTGGGCTGGCCATCCGCGGCTAAAATGATGTCGTGGGACTGAATGCCCGCAGCGGCCGCACCGCTGTCGGGGAAAGTAAACGAAACAACCAGCCCGTCGGCTGCTGGTATGGTGTAAATAAACATGCCCACGCCGTCGAAGGCCGAATCACCGGAGAAGAGCAAATCTTCTTCGGCGGCCTCTTCCGGGTCTAGAAAGACGGAATGGTCATCGTTCAATTCGGCGATCATCGCCGCCATTGCTGCATAAAAGTTGTCATCGGGTGCGCCTTCTTGAATTTGAGCCTGGTAGCTTACTTTGATGGCGGCCCAATCCACGCCGTTGAAGGTGGGGGACACATAGTTGTCATTTACGGCTTGCCACAGCTCGTCGAAGATGGTTTGTTGGGTAACGGCCGTTGCTGCCGCCGCCGCTGCTTCCCTGGTGGCCAGAATCTCTGGTAATAAGTCAGTAACCGGAACATCGTCGCCGACAATGTCAAACTGCAAATCGTCCAGCCACACTTTGCCAGACCCGCTTAAGTACAATCCATAATAAATATGACTCACCGCAACATTTTCCGGTACATCTAAGACGATGGTGTACTGCTGCCAATCTGTACTGCCGGAAGGCGCTCGATCAGACATATCGTCAACGGCTAACTGATTACCCCGACCAATGCCATCTATTCGCAACATGATACCGGCCTTATCACTTACATTTTCTGTTTTGATGAAGCCGGAAAACTGTAAACGAGTGCCCTTGTATCGGTTAATATTGGGCAACTCATCCCCGATAAAGAGATAGCCACCTTCCTCTATTGCCTGGTCGGTTTGTATGAGGATACTGGTTTCATCTCCATGGCCCATGGTTGAGTCTACGCTTACTTCATATACCTCTCGCAAATCTAGCGAGCCCTGGTGAGACAAACCATCTGGGAAGCCATCACTGTTGTTGTCATTTATTGGAACTACGAAGGCTGGGGTAGGGGATGCCGCGGCGTTTTCTTCATTTTGCCCACAGCCGCTAATTGCCAGGAGCAAGATAAGGCTAAGTGGCAGGGTCAATACAAACATTTTGAATAGGGGGAATCTTCGTCTGTTCACCACGTACTCCTTTTGGTATGGGACACGCATTGCCAAACTGACACTCAATGAAAATTATACGGGGTTATTTTAGGCGGGGTTGCACCTTGACCAAACGAGGTTTTCAAAATCAGGTGTTTTTTGGACGAGGGTACGCAGGCGGAGGCGTACGGCCGTATCCCCCGGAATCTCGTACCCTAGATCGACCTTAGCCAGCTGGTAAAGCTCGGCCAGCCAGTCGCCCCACTCGTCGCCGATGAGCTGCTGGTATTTCTCGATAGCCTGCCTTTTGGACCCGGCTCGCGCGCCGTGCAAAAACGCCAGCGACACTGTGGCGCCCAGGCTAACCAGGTTGAGCAGCAGCCGCGTGCCTGGTGCAAACCGGTCTCCGCCCAGCCAGATGCCAAATTTCTCATAGCCAAAGAATTCACCATCCGCATCTGGGAAGGTGACGGGCCTGGGCAAAAGTTCTGGTTCTCCCCGGATTTGGTGCTGGTAGGTCATAAACCCCTGGCGGGAGTCCTGCTGATACTGCTCAATTGGCTCCCAGGGAATCTGATCCAGGATATCTTCGCCAGAGACGAATTTGCCGCCCAGTTTCAGGCCCGTGCTGCCTTTGGCCAGCAGATCGGCTTCACATCTGGGAGCCAGGTCCAGACGCATAGCGGCCAGCTGGCTGGCAATCTGGCGCAGCTGGCGCAGGGGGTCGGCTTCACCGGGCAGGCAGCTGCCTTTAAAAATGACAATGAGATCGAGATCGCTGTGGGGAACGGCCGTACCTTCCGCATAGCTGCCAACCAGGTAACACGCACGCACTCGCCCAGGGAATACCAGTTCTATCAGGTTCACAACCGCTTCAATGAGTTGATCGGCTCTTTTGTTTTCTGGCATCTTGGGTCAAAGGTGACAGGCACTTCCAAAAGTGCCTGTCACCTGGAATCAGCGATTTTTGTAATGCACGTCGGAAAGGCTGCGCAGGCGGTCGGCGGCCTGTTCGGCCGTGAGGTCGCGCTGGGCCTCGCCGAGCATTTCGTAGCCCACCAGGAACTTCTTCACCGTGGCGGAGCGCAGCAGCGGCGGATAAAAGTGGGCGTGCAGCTGCCAGTGTGTCATGTCAACCTCCCGCAGGGTTTCTTTCGGTTGTGGCTCGTGAGAAGATGCCTGCGGGAGGTTTTGCGTGAACGGCGCGCCGTGCCAGCCCATTGAGTAGGGGAACGAGGTTTCAAACAGGTTGTCGTATTTCGTCAGCATCTTTTTTAGGATGTCCGATAATGAATCTCGCTCTGCGTCCGTAAGGTCCGGCAGGCGCAGGACGTGGCGGCGGGGCAGCAGCAGCAGTTCAAACGGCCAGACGGCCCAGTAAGGCACCACGGCCAGCCAATGCTCGTTTTGCACGACGATGCGTTTTTGTTGTTCTAGTTCTAGATTGACATAATCTATGAGGAGGGGTCGGCCGTTCTCCTCCCAATATCGCCTCTGTGCCTTCTCCTCCGCGGCTGGCTCGTTGGGCAGGGCATCCAGTGCCCAAATCTGGCCGTGCGGGTGTGGATTGGAGCAGCCCATGATAGCCCCCTTGTTCTCGAAGATTTGCACCCAGCGGTAAGTCTGGCCCAGTTCGGCCGCCTGCTCGGCCCAGGTGTCTACCACACCGCGAATCTCGGGCAGGCTCATCTCTGGCAGCGTCAGGTCGTGGCGCGGCGAAAAACACATGACGCGGCACACACCCTTCACCGCCCGCGATTGCAGCAGCGGATGCGCCGGTTCACCGGCAGGCGGCACGTCGCTGAGCAGGGCGGCAAAGTCGTTGGGAAAGACGTAGGTGCTGCTGTAGTTGGGATTGGTGTGGCCGCTGGCACGGCCGTTTCCCGGGCACAAATAGCAGTTCGGGTCGTAGGCGGGACGGGTGTCTGGGGGGGATTTTTCCACCTGGCCCTGCCACGGCCGTTTCATGCGGTGCGGCGAGACCTGCACCCATTCATCAATCAGGGGGTTAAACCGCCGGTGCGGATGTTCTGTAGGGTCAAATTCACTGTTCACTGTTCACTTTTCACTTTTAAGAGGGCGAGGCGATTGGTGCAGCGGTTCTGTGCTGTTCCAAGATGAGTCCCAATCGCCTCGCCCCTACGGTTTATTTTTCTCTTAATTCTCGCGCTCTGGCCCGCAAAACCGCCATCCTCACTTCATCTCCCGTCAATTCATCGTGCAGCTGCTCGATGCGGGCGACGAGGGGGGCATGTTTAAAAGAGAAGGCGATGTTGCGTACCTGGTGCAGCCGGGCTTGCTGGCCTGCGCGTGTGAATTCTTCCGCGCGGAGGGGGCGAGCGGCGCCCCAATCGACGTGCACAATCGCCCCATCCGGCTGGTGGATGATGAAGTTGGCGGCGTGCCAATCGCCGTTTTCAATGCCCAACTGTTCGCAGACCAGCTGGTGCAGCAGGATTTCCTCGTAGAGCGCGGGGATGAGGATGTCTGCATCCTGCCACGCCGTTTCCATTATCGTATCGCCCCGCACAAACGGCTCCAGCGTCAATCCCAGCAGCGACGAAAATTGGGTGTTGTAGCCAAACGCGCGGCTGATGCGCGGCACCAGGTTTTCTTCCAGGATGAGCCGCAGCCGACCGCGGGCGGTTACCAGTTCGCCGGTGCCGGTCATGAATGGCCAATTTTCGGGACGGCCGTTCACCACCCGCGCGCCCAGTTCAATCTCGTGAAACGGCTCGGGAGCGGGCTGCTTGATCACCCATCCCAACTCAGGCGCAATCAGGATGGTGCTGCGCCGGTGCCGTCCCACGATGTATTCCCCCTTGAGCAGCAGATGGAGGTCGCTGGCCTGCCGGTGTGCCTCTTGCCAGGCGGCGATTTGGTCGCTGAGGGCGAAGTTGTGGTCGGCAACGGCCGTTCGCCGCAACAATTCCAGCGTCACCATCTGGCCCATCAACTCATCGATGAGGAAGACGGCGGGCAGGGGCGGTAGGCTGCTGGTGGCAAAACAGCGCTCGGTGGCAATCTCGGCGTAAAGCTGGTCGATATAGGCCATGTGAGCGGGCAGGACAGCTTCTTTACCAAGCTGCTGCTGCCGGATGTGGTGAAGGTGGCAAAACGCTTCTGCCGTACCGGCCACAGTCAGACCGGTTTCTGTTTCCAGGCGGCTGGCCACCTGCTGCGGATCGGCGCCAAAAAAGCGAATCTGCTCGCCAAAGTCGTGCAAAATTTCGGCGCGATCCAGCAGCGGATCGCCATTGGCCAGCGGCGGCTCAAAGCCGACCACGCCAAAGTAATTGGCAATCCAGCCGCCCAACGGCCGTGTCAAAAAATCTGCTTCGGCCAAAAGTTCCACCGGCACCAGCCGGTCGGTGGGCAGCTCTACCAGGTGGCCATGCGGATCGTCGATGTGCAGCAGGTCCGTAATGGTGGGAACGGCCGTTTTACGTAACCGTTCAATCCATTTTGCCTCGGCGGCGGCCGACGGCCGCTGCCCCACAGTGCAAACCAGCGCGCCGCGGCTTTCTGACTGCGGCGGCACAAGAAAATCAACAATTTCAGGGCGGCTAAGGGGGATGCCAACGATGGCAAATTGCAGTTGGTTCAGCATGCCCCTAGTTTACGCGAAAAGGGCGAAATTCACCCGTGGAATCTGGCAAAAATGATCGATCTTCAGGAATTCCGTGGGCAGATAGCTGTAATGCGTGAAACATGAAACGTGAACAGAGCGACATCACGTTTCACGCTAAAATCCGCCAACGCCTTAAAGTGCCAAAACGACTTGCTTGACAACGGCCGTCTTCCCAATTATCATATCCGATAACATTATCAAAATTAATAACGGAGACCATTTTGCGGAAGATTGAACTCATTATTCATCCGGTTCGTTTTCAAATTTTGCGGGCCATTGGCACAGAAACGTTAACCACCCAGGAAATTGCCGACCGGCTGCCGGACACGCCCAAATCGTCGATTTACCGGCATTTGAAGCTGCTGCTGGAGCACGATCTGATTGTGCTGGCCGACACCCGCCTGGTGAATGGCATCCAGGAAAAGACGTACCGCCTGGACCAGCCAGCCCGGTTGGGGCCGGAAGAGATGAACGAGTTGTCGGTGGACGACCACATCCGCTTTTTTACTACGTACGCGCTTACGCTGGTGCAGGATTTTGCGGATTACGTCACCAAAAACGCGCCGGTTGACATGCTGGCCGATCGCACCGGCTACACAGAAATCTCTTTTTACGCCAATACGGCCGAATTAGACGAATTTCAGGTAGCCATCAATACGGCCGTCATGAAGCTTTTGGCCAATCAACCGGGGAACGGCCGTTCCCGCCGCAAACTGGCTGTTGTTTCCCAACCGCTGCCGGAAGGCGGTGAAACGTGATGCGTGAAACGTGAAGAGCACGAGACTTTTCACGTTTCACGTTTTACGTTTCCCTTACTAAAAAATTGGAGTAACCAAAATGGAATTCATAACCAACAACCTCCCTCTACTCATCCCCATCTTCATCATCCAGCTGGCGCTGATTGTGTTTGCCCTGGCGGACTTAGCACGCCGCGAGAACACACGCGGGCCAAAATGGGTCTGGGTGCTGGTGATTTTGTTTATCAACATGATTGGCCCCATCGTCTACTTTTTGGTGGGGCGGGACGAGGCGTAAATGGACCACATTGCAATTCGCTGCCAGGGGTTGAGCAAGCAGTACGGCGATGTGCAAGCTCTACAGCCGCTGGATTTAACTGTGCCTCAGGGCGCGATTTTTGGCTTTTTGGGGCGCAACGGCGCGGGCAAAACCACCACCATCCGGCTGCTGACCGGGCTGGCGGTGCCCAGCAGCGGGCGCGCCTGGGTGGCGGGTGTAGAAACCACCACCGCCGACAGCGCCGCTCGCGCCAGCTTTGGCTACCTGCCGCAGGACCCTGCTTTTTACGGCTGGATGACGCCGCTGGAATATCTGGATTACGTTGGCAAGCTGTTCCAGATGGATAAGCCGACACGCCAGCGCCGCAGCGACGAGATGCTGACCCTGGTGAAGCTGACGGACGCGGCCAAACGGCCGATTCGCGGCTTCTCCGGCGGCATGATCCAGCGCATGGGCATTGCCCAGGCCTTGCTGCACGAACCGCCGGTGCTTTTCCTGGATGAACCGACAAGCGCGCTGGATCCGGCCGGACGGCACGAACTGCTGGCGCTGCTGGCCAGCCTGCGCGGGCAGGTGACCATCTTCCTCTCCAGCCACATTCTGGCGGACGTGGAGCGCATCTGCGACACGATTGGCATCATCCGCGAAGGCGAATTGGTGCTGGTGGCGGGTCGCGACGAGCTGATGGAGCAGTACGCCACGGACAGTATTTTGCTGGAGGTGGCGAAGGGGTCGCCTACGGCCGTTTCCACCCTTCTGCCCATCCTGCAAACCCAACCGTGGGTGCAGCAAATTGACCAGGAAAACGGCCGCATCCACCTGCACGTTTATGACGTGGCCGCGGCCCAGCAAGCCATCCTGCCGCTCATCGCGGAAAACCGGGTGCAGTTGAACAAGTTTGAATGGATACGGCCGTCTCTGGAGGAAATTTTCCTCTCGATCAGCGACCGGTAATCGGTGAACGGTGAACGGTTAACCGAATACGGATTACCGATTACGGATAACGGATTACCGATAACGGATAACAAAAAATGTCACTCTTTCTCTCCACACTTGCAGTTTTGCTGATGATTTTCATCCCGCTGGGGCTGGCGGTTTGGCTGCGGCGGCGGTTTGACGTGCCGTGGGTTTTGTTTTGCCTTGGGATGCTCACTTTTATTGGTTCGCAGACATACCACATTCCGCTCAACAATTGGCTGAGCGATTGGGGCGTGATTGGCGAGATTGGGCCGGACGCGCCGGATTTGTGGCGAACGGCCGTCATCCTCGGCCTCTCTGCTGGTCTCAGCGAAACAATTGCCCGCGTGTTGGGTTACTGGTTCCTCTTCCGGGGCAGGCTGGCGGAGCGGTTTGAGGATGGCGTGCTGGTGGGCCTGGGGCACGGCGGCATCGAGGCGATGATTTTTGGCGGGGTTCTGACCGCCGGTTCGCTGAGCTCGCTGTGGGCCATTCGTAACGTGGATTTGTCTACGTTGGGCATGACGGCGGCGCAGATGACGGCCGTTTCGCAGCAGCTCACCACCCTTCAAGAAACCCCCTGGCTCATCTTTCTGGCCGTCTTTGAGCGGCTGATTGCCCTCACGCTGCACGTGACGCTGTCGGTGCTGGTGTGGCGCGCGTTTAAGACGCGGCAGGTGTGGCCGGTGCTGCTGGCGGTGGCTTACCATGCGCTTTTGGATGGAACGGCCGTTTACGCCGTCCAATTCCTCGATGCCATCTGGGTGGAGCTGATTTTGCTGGCGATTGCCCTGCCCGGCGCCATCTGGCTGTGGCGGCAGTGGCCTGCCGCGACCAAAACGCAGCCCGGTTTGGGCTGGCAGAAGGAGCTGCGGTTGTTGAGAACGGCCGTCGCCCACGAACTCAACCAACAATGGCGCACCCGCCGGGCGCTGGTGATGGTGGCGGTGTTTGTGCTGTTTGGCCTGGCCTCGCCGCTGCTGGCCAAGTTTACGCCGGAGCTGCTCAAAAGCGTGCCCGGCGCGGAGCAGTTTGCCGGGCTCATCCCCGAACCGACGGCGGCGGATGCGGTGACGCAGTACATCAAAAACCTGACGCAGTTTGGCTTTGTGCTGGTCATTTTGCTGGGCATGGGGGCCGTGGCGGGCGAGAAGGACAAGGGCACGGCGGCGATCATTTTGAGCAAGCCGCTGCCGCGCTGGGCGTTTTTGCTGAGCAAGTTTGCCGCGCAGGGCGTGGTCTACTTTGTGGCGCTGCTGCTGGGCACGCTGGCGACCTACTACTACACTCTGGTGCTGTTCGAGCCGCTGGCGCTGGGGCCGTTTTTGTTTGGCGGTTTTTTGCTCTGGCTGTGGACGTTGGTGTATACGGCCGTTACCCTCCTGGGCAGCACAATCGCCAAAAGTATTGGCGGTGGGGCGGGCTTGGCCTTGCTGGGCGCGGTGCTGCTGCTCATCTTGGGCGGTATTCCCCAGGTGTCCCAATTTTTCCCGGGTGCTCTGGTAGGCTGGGCGGCGCAGCTTGGCCTGCCGGGCGACGTGCCGTTTAGCGGCGCGGCGTTGGCGGCAAATGGGGTGCTGATATTGGTGTTTTTGATTGCGGCCGTTGCCCTCTTCGAACGCCAGGAAATTTAACGATTCACCGCAGAGGACGCAGAGATTTTTCAAACACGTTGTTAGAAGATGTTAGGGTGCCATGTTTGTTTACCTTTCACTTAAGGAAGAGGATTTATGGGATCGTCAATGATGTTGCCCGGTGTTCCAGTAATGACTGGTGTGGCTGAAATTCCGGGAGAGCGTGGATCCGTCCCCTGCTCTGGAACTTCAAACAACGGTGCAGTTCCAGTAATTATGACGCCGCTGCCTAAATCAAAACGAACATTTGCCAGGCTAATCTGTCTTTTGAAGTATTCAAATGGATATGTGTTGCTATCTCCTTGTTCGTAGCGGAAAGCGCCGAAGGGAATAGCAAGCTTGGTTTCAGAATTTATGGTGAGTTCGGTGGGATAGGGTTCCTTGTAGAACATTATATAAAGTGGGCTTTGGATTGATTGGCTTCCCAGCAATTCTTCGTCGGAATTTCCGATCTGTACAAATAGAAATTGACCATCATCTCCGAAACTGGTTATGGTTGCATTTGGGAATATCTCGGGTAGAAAGTTAATTGATTCAACATCAATTTTATTATTTGCCAAATGGTACGAGTTGCCTGCGATTTCAATAGTGTCTGTAAGACTATCTAAATTCTGATTTTGGTTTTCTAGGAGACACCAGAGATAGTAGATTGATTTGTCATCTCTGTACTCAAACTTGTCTGTTAATTCTCCTGGAACATTTAGTGCCTTTACTACTTCATCATCAAAAAGGTCGGTACCCAGAGTAACATCACTTTCCCCTGAACGAAGGAGGTTCGGTGTGTTTGACACACCACACCTGGCTTGTAAGATTGGTGCTCTAGATGTTGCAGTGGCGACTTCTGAATGGATTCTGAATTCTTCACTCAAAATTTCTTCCATTTCGGCTTCTTCAACTGCGAATGTTGATGTAATAGCGATTCTCGCTTCCGCTGTTCTTGTCGCTTTCGACTCTTTCGGGGTTTCATAGAAAACAGTGAACAACAAAAAAACAACAGTGGCACCAATTAAGGGTATACCCCACTTGATAAGCTCTCTGGAATGGTCGCTCTTCCAAAGGTTCCAAAATTTATTCCATAAGGTTTTTTCTTGATGTAGATGAGGTTTTTTTTCAGGCGGTTGTTCCACGATTGTAGCACTCCTGTGCCTGTGCTAATCGTTAGAAGTTGAGGAGAAGAAGGTGTTAATGTAGGGATTGGAGTTGTTGTTTAACACAGGCCTCGGTCGATCGGTCAAGTGGTATAAGCATCCTATCATAAAAGGAAAGGATAACAAGTGACATGACCCTTCTTGCTGTGGATAGGTCTTCTCGATGGCTGTGGCCGGTGTCCTCACTGTGCCACTTTCTAAACCTTACTGACAGTATTAAGTCAAACTCTGTACTCTAATCAGCCATAACGGTAAAAAATTAGGTCGCGGGGTGGGAGGGTGTAGCTGGTTGTGCCTACGGTGACGGTTTGGGACGCGTCAGTGAAGTTGAGCAGCAGGTGTATGTCGCCGCGCTGGCAGGCAAGGACGCCCGCGGGCAAATCGGGCAGGCTGGGGATGTTGAGCTGGCTGGCCAGGTGCTGCAGCAGGGCGCGCGCCTGCGCCGGGGTGGGGTAAAAGCCGAGGGTGAGGACACGGCCCCGTTCCACCTTGTTTTCCGCCAGCGCAATCGGTTTTTCTAGACCTCCGAGGTTTTTTGAAAACCTCGGAGGTCTTTCTAACTCGTAGGTGGCCAGCGGCACGGCCGTTTCCACCCCCAACGTCTCAAGCCAGTAACTTGCTTCCCCGGCAAAACCGGCAATCTCGCTGCGGAACGGCACCGCCTGGCCTGGCGGCAGCGACTGCCAGCTGGTGACCGTCACCCCCGCCAATTTGCGCAGTGCGCCGGGCAGCGGCTGGTCGGTCACCCGGTTGGACGGCGTTTTGAAGCCAGAGCGCACCCCCAGCAGCAGCGTGCCGCCATTGCGGGCGTAGTCGCCCAGCCGTTGCGCCAGCGCCGCGTCCGCCAGGTGGGCTGTCGGGGCGATAACCAGCTTGTAGCGGGTGAGATCGGCCGTATCGGGCACCAAATCGACGCCGATGCCCAGGCGCAGGCAGGCGTGGTAGTAGGTGTACAGATGGCGCAGGTAGTGGAAGTCGTGGCGGTGGGGCTGGAGCTGAAGCGCCCACAAATCGTCGAAGCTGAACAGGATGGCGACGGGCGCGTCCAGCGGCGCAGCGCTGAGCTGGCAGAGCTGATCCAGTTCGCCCAGCAGCCTTTGCTGATCGCCAAAACCGACGTCGGGACGGCCGTCGTGCCCCAGCAGGCCGGAGTGGTACTGCTCCTGTGCCAGCAGCGTGGCGCGCCAGCGGAAGTAGACGATGTGGTCGGCCCCTTCGGCGACGGCGTGCCACACCCACAGCCGGGGCGTGCCCGGGCGAATACCGGGATTGACGTCCCCCCAGTTGATGTGCCCACACTGCTGCTCCATGATCCAGAACGGCCGTTGCTTCAACCCGCGCATCAACGCATGAGACATGCTCTGCACGATGGGCTCGCCCACGTCGTAGGCGTAGACGGGGTCGTTGTGGCGGGTGTCGCTGCCCGGCGGGTACAAAAGCTGCCGCCAGCGGTCCGGGTTGCCCGTGGGATAGTTGTCCCAGGTGATAAAGTCCAGCGCCTGGGCCAGGTCAAACTGGTCTAAATCCTGGTACAGCCCCATGAAGTTGTGCGTCACAAACCGTCCCGGCGAGAGCTGGCGCAGCAGGTCAATCTGCTCCTGCTGGTAGCTGACGTAGGAGTCGGACGAGAAGCGGTAAAAGTCGAGGACGTGGCTGGGGTTTTTGTAGTTCACGTCGTCGCCGGGTGGCAGTATTTGCCACCAGTTGCCGTAGGTTTGAGACCAGAAGATCGTGCCCCACGCCTCGTTGAGCGCCTCGATGGTGCCGTAGCGGGCTTGCAGCCAGCTTTGGAACTCGGCGGCGCAGTCGGGGCAGTAGCAGCGGGCGGTTTTGCCGCCGCCAAACTCGTTGTCGATTTGCCAGCCCACGACGCGGGCATCCTGGCCATAGCGCTCGGCCATCTGGGTGACGATTTGGCGGCTGAAGGTGCGGTAGGTGGGGCTGTTGGGGCAGTATTGGCGGCGGGTGCCGTGGTTACGGGAACGGCCGTTCCCATCCACGCGCAAAATCTCCGGGTGCTGCCGGGTGAGCCACGCTGGCGGCGTACAGGTTGGCGTGCCGAGGATGATCTCCATGCCCGCCTCGGCAAACAGCGTGATGGCGCGATCCAGCCACTCCCAGTCGTACACGCCTGGTTCTGGCTCCATTTTGGCCCAGGCAAACTCCGCCAGCCGAATGATTTTCAGCCCCAGCTCGCCCATCAGCCGGGCATCTTCTGCCCAGCGGGCTTCGGGCCAATGTTCAGGGTAGTAACAAACGCCAAATTTCATATTCTTTTCCAGTGAGACGACAGCGAATGAGAGAAATTAACGAATGAAAAAAATTCGTTAATTTCTCCCATTCGTTGTGGCCATTTACTGCCAGGATTGGATGAGCCGGATGGCCTGCTGCCAACGGCCGTATCCCTCTTCCAAATCGCGTGGGGGGATGGGGCACGGCTCGAAGCGCTGATGGCTGCCGGGCAGCGGGGGCAGACTGGCGACATCGGGCCAGACGCCGGTTTGCATGCCCGCCAGCAGCGCCGCCGCCCAGGCTGTCGTCTCGGTAAACGTGGGGCGCAGGATGGGGATGTTGAGCATGTCTGCCTGAATCTGGCAGGCAATATCGCTGGCCGACACGCCGCCGCCGACCAGCATCTGCCCCATCGTCACCCCCGCGTCACGGGCAATCGTCTCTTTGATGGCCCGCAATTGGTAGCCCAGCGCCTCCAAAAAGGCGCGCACGATGTGGCCGCGCTCGGTACCTAGGGTCATACCCAGCAGGGCGGCGCGGGCGTTGGCATCGTTGTACGGGGCGTCCAACCCGGTGAAGGCGGGTACAAACATCACACCGCCGGAATCGGGAACGGCCGTTGCCAGCCGCTCCACATCCTCGTATTCATCCAAAAAGCGGGCGTTGTCCCGCATCCACCGTATCGCCGCGCCGATGACCGTGGTGGGCGCTTCCAGGCAGTACGTCTGCCGGTCGCCCAAATGCCAGGCGTTGTAGACGTTGATGTGTTCCTGGTAGGGAATGTTGTCGCCAAGAAATACTTTAACGTACGCGGCCGTGCCGTGAGTCGATTCGGCATCACCGGGAATGCGGCCGCCGTGGCCAAACAAGGCTGCCTGCTGATCGCCAATCATCGCCGTGACGGGAATGACGGCCGTTTCTCCCCCCGGCCCCGCAATCTCAATCTCGCCAAACGGATGCAGCGTCGGCGTCGCTTCTGGCAGCGCTTCCAGCGGCACGCCCAGCCACTCCAGCCACTCCGCCCAATACTGCCGGGCGCGAAAATCGTACAGGCCGGTCGCCTGGACCAGCGAGCTGTCCATGGCGTGTCCGTTGGCTTTGCCCAGCGCCGTCACCAGCCACAGCGCCGACTGCCCGATGCGTAGATGGCCCGCTTGAGCGGCTTCGCGAACGGCCGTTTCGTGTTTCATGCGCCACTTCAGGTGAAGGGCGGTCATGTAGGTGCCGGGGGCGTAGCCCAGCCGCCGCTTGGCTTCGGTGGCAAAGGGAGACTGCTCAACTTCTTTTACATACCCTTTGGTGCGTAAATCTTGCCAGGTGATGGCGCTGCTGAGGGAACGGCCGTTGCGCCCATCCCATACAAAATCGGTGTTGCGCTGGCAGGTGAGGCCGCAGGCGGCAATCTGGTTGGGGTGGATTTTTGCCTGGCCAATGGCTTCGGTGATGACGGCCGTGACACCGTTGGCCACCTCTTCCGGGTCTTGCTCCACCCAATCGGGCCGGGGATGCAGCCGCGTCAGCGGCCGGTACGCATAGCCATGCACCGTGCCCGCCTCGTCAAGTATCAGCGCCCGGCTGCCGCTGCTGCCCTGATCCACCCCTAACAAAAAAGATTTCGACATGCAAAATTCCTGCTGTTTGCTCTAGCCAACTGTTTTTCGATGATTTTGGTAAAAAGTTAGACACTGATAAACACTGATTTACACAGGTACGTATAAAAAAATCAGTGTAAATCTGTGAAAATCAGTGTCCAAATAACCGCTTATGGACTTGGTAACAATTCCCCCAAATGGTGGATGATGTAGGTGGGGATTATATCCGATTGGGCCGCCAGTGCTTCACTGGTCGCGCCTGTCAAAATCAGCGCCCCCGCCATACCCGCGTTGAGCCCCATCAGCACGTCCGTCTCCAGCCGGTCGCCCGTCATAATGCAGCGCTCAGCGGGTAAATCCAGCAGCCCCAAAATCGCCTCCGCCATGTAAGCCGATGGTTTGCCCACCACCGCCTCGATTTTGGTGTTTGTACATGCCTCGATGGCGGCAATAACGGCCGCTGCATCCGGTTCGCCGCCGCCGGGCACCGGGCAGTACCGGTCTGCATTCGTGGCAAAAAAGCGTGCCCCGTGGCGGATGGCATCAAAGGCAATTTGCAGCTTGCGATAGACAAACGTCCGGTCAAAGCTGGCAATCACCGCATCCACCTGGTTGGCGTCTTCGGTGAGGGTGAAGCCTGCGGCCGTTAGCTCATCACACAGCGACTGCTCCCCACCACAAACAGGTTCGCCCTCGGCATGCGCCGCTGCAAAAAATCCACCATCACGTAGGACGAGTTGATCACGTCACTGTCCGGCGTGGGCAGCCCCAACCGCGTCAGCTTTTGGGCATAATCTTCCCGCGTTTTGGTGGGGTTATTCGACAAAAAAACCGTCCGCTTCCCGATCTCCCGCAGCCTGGCAATCGTCTCCCCCGCGTTGGGCAGCAGCGCCTCCCCCAAATAAACCGTCCCATCCAAATCAAAAATATAAGCGTCGTACTCAATCATTAACAATTAACCATTCACCATTCACAATTAACCATTATTTAGCCTTTAACGCCGCTGCTCGTCGCACTCTCCACAAAGAAGCGCTGCCCCAAAATGTAGATGATCATCGGCGGCAAAATGGCAATCGCCGCACCGGCCAGAATCAGGTTGGGGCTGTCAGAGGCGCGCCCACGCAGCACGTTCAGCGACAGCGTCAGCACGTGATTCTCCACGTTTCCGGTGTTGATGACCACCAGCGGCCAGAAAAAGCTGTTCCAGGCGTACAAAAAGGTGAACGTGGTCAAGGTAGCCAATGCGGGCGTGCTGGCGGGCAGAAAAATGCGCATTAAGATTTGCAGCCGGTTGGCCCCGTCAATCAGGGCCGCCTCTTCAATCTCCCTGGGGATGGTGATGAAAAATTGGCGCATGAGGAAGGTGCCGTAGGCGCTAAAAATCCAGGGAATGACCAGCGAAGCAACCTTGTCCACCCAGCCAATGGTGACCATGAGCTGGTACATCGGCGTCACCAGCACCACAAATGGGATCATGATCGTGCCCAGGTAGAAAACAAACAGGTTGTTACGTCCTGGAAAGTCGAGCCGGGCAAAGGCGTAGCCGCCCAGCACGGAGGTTGTCAGCGTGCCCAAAACCACCAGGACGGTGACCAAAATGGTGTTGCTGAGGCTGCGGTCCATGTTTTGCAGCTCGACCACCTCGGCGTAGTTTTCCGGGCGGGCGGTAAGCTCTTCCACCGGCTGGCTCAGGCGGACGTTTTGCAGGATTTCCACGCTGGGGTCATTGGGGTCCACAAAGCGGCCCAGGGCGGTTTGGCTAACCAGGGCTAGTTCTTGGGTACGGCCGTCCGTCGTAACCAGGTAAACGGGCACCTCTTCGCCATTTACTACCACCTGCTCCGTGTTGGTGAAGCCGCCTTTGGGTTCAGCGTCGGCTAGCGGTAGCTCCAGTGTCTCACCTGGATTGGCCGGATCCACAAACACGCCAATACGAATGTTGCTCTCCACCAGCGCCAGCTCACGCTGCTCGCCATTCACCTCGCCGTAATACAGCGGCAGCGGCTCGTCAAAGCCGGACATCTCGACGGTGAGCGTCTCACGCGGCAGCAGGCGCGGCGGGTAGCGGAACGTATCCTTTGGCTCCTTGAAGGAGGTGGTGAGCATATAGATGAACGGGAAGAGCATAAAAAGGGCAAACACCGTCAGCACCAGATAGATCAACCCGTTGCGCGTCAATTGAATTGCTTTATACGATCGAATCATCAGATCACCTTTTTTTGCCACAGAGGGCACAGAGGTTTTAGAGATTTTTTGCTCTTGGGGTATTCCCAGTTAAACAGCCCGTGAAACGTGACACGTGATGCGTGACCGGAGGCGCTCACGTTTCACGTTTCACGCATCACGCGAAATCCCATAGCCCCTCTTTCCTCATTTCTCTCTGTGTTCTCTGTGGCCAATAAATTCTTAACTTTCGTAGGAGCTGCCGCTGGTGCGCTGGCGTTGGAATTGAACCAGGGTGGCGGCAAAAATGAGCAGGAACAGCACCCAGGCAATCGCCGAGGCGTAGCCTTGCTCAAAGCGCTGGAACCCTTTTTGGTACAGGTAGAGCACAATCGTCAGCGTGGAGTTGCTGGGGCCGGCCGGATTTTGCCCCATGATGATAAACACCTGCTCAAACACCTGCATCGCCTGAATAACGGTGGTGGTGACTACAAAGAAGGTGGTGGGGCCAAGCAGGGGCAGCGTTACCTTCCAGAACTGCTGGCGCGGTGTGGCCCCATCAACCGTGGCCGCCTCATAAAGCGAGCGGGGGATGTTTTGCAGCCCGGCCAGAAAGAGCACCGTGTTAAAGCCAATCCACTGCCACGCAGCCATAATGATGACGGCCAGCAGGGCGGTGTCACTTTCGGACAGCCAGCGAATTTGCGGATCGGTGAGCGGCAGACCGATGGTGTTAAACAAGTCGATCAGCAGCGTTATTCCGTAGTTGATGTAGCCGATGGTGGCGTTGTACAGCCACTGCCACACCAGGGCGATGCCGACCACGGCCGCTACGCTGGGCAAAAAGTAAACCGCGCGGAAAAAGCGCATACCGGGAATCTTGCTGTTGAGCAAATTAGCCAGGAACAGGGCCGGGATGACGCTGAGCGGCACGGCCAGCAGCACAAATTGCAGCGTATTGCCCAGTGCCGTCCAAAACAGCCGGTCCTGCGCGCCGATGACGTAGCTCTGGCCAAGAATGGTGAAGCGGGTCAGCTCGTCGTATTGGGTGACGTCCAGAACTTCGTTGGCGAACTGGTCCGCATTGGCCAATGGCTCGATGTCCAGGTTAAAGATTTCGGCGTAGTTGCTCAGGCCAATGAAGTTGGGTGTGCTGAAGGCGTCGGAGTCGGTGAAGCTGACGTACAGCGAGAGCACCAGCGGCCCGGCAAAAAAGATGAGGAAGCCGAGCAGGTTAGGGGAGAGGAAGAGGTAGCCGTCGAGCATTTCGGAGTCGGCATTGGTAGCGCGGAAGATGTGGGCAACAGGCTGCTGCCACATGCCCCAGACCATGAGGCCGAAGAGGAGGGTGGCGGTAAGGAAAACGGCCGTTTCCCACCCATCCACCAGCGCCCCCGGCACCGTCGCCAATCCATCCAGCAGCCCCACGACAAACAAAAAGATGATGCCTGCCAAAATCGAGATCGCGCGGCCCACCTGCCGCACCTGCTGCTGCCGGGCCAAATCCCCTTCAAACCGGTCGGTTTGGGAGCCAACCCAAAAGCCGACAAAAACCAGCACTAGAAAGGGGAGGCCTCGGGCAAAAGTGTCCGCCAGGGAATCCAGGCCGATGAACATGTTGAGCTGGTGCATGCTGCCCACCAGGGTAAAGAGGAAGCCAAGATAGTTGACTGCCAGCGATAGGTTCCGTCCCCGTGAGCGCCGCTGGATGATGGTGAAAACGGCCGCACCACTCAGCCCCGCCATGCCCAGCAGCAGCACGCCAAAGATGATTTTTTGCCAGACGGCCGTTTCGTCCCCCTGCCATACCCAAAATGCGCCCGCCAGCCCCGCCACGACGAGAACCGTGTGCCAGATCGTCGCCAGACGAATCCAGAGCGTGGCCTGATCTTCTGGTGATTGTGCCTTTCGTGGATCAACAGTTGCTGTTGTCATATCAAAACTCCAAAGGATTTAGTTGCCAGGGATGGTGGTATGTTTAGCCACAGAGGGTACAGAGAAGCACAGAGGCAATGAGATGCCAAATCTGTGTAATCTGTGAAATCTGTGGATTTTTTTCACCGCGGAGGGCGCAGAGAGCACAGAGATTTTTATTCTCCGCGGCCTCCGCGCTCTCTGCGGTAAATTTAGGAAGTGGCCTCAGCAGGCGCAGCGACCACTTCTTGGTTAAATGTTACTGGTTAAAAGTTCGGTTGGCTTCGTTGCAGATGGTGGCGGCAAAGTCGTCGATGTTCATTTCGCCATTCAGCACCGAAGTAACTGCCGGGCCCATCACGGCGTCAAACTCCGGCCAACTGCCAGCCCACAGCGGACCTTCGGTGGCGGGGTTGCGGGCCAGACCGTTCAGGAATGCCTGGTTGTTGGCCGGGGGCGTGAAGGTCAGGAAGGCATCCAGCGCTTCCTGGCTGACGCGGCTGGGAATATTAGCGCCCAACTCAGCGATTTTGCCCTGGGTTTCGGCGGTGGTCAGTGCCTGCACCAAAGCCCATGCTTCTTCGGGATGCTCGGTGTTGGCGTTCACCACGTAAGCGCCCCAGAAGAGCCAGTTGCTCGGGCCAGCGGGGCCATCGGGTAGTTCAACCACATCCCAGTTGAAGTTGGCTGAGGCGCGTGTGCCGGGGGTGGCCCAACGGCCGTTCTGGAACATACCAACTTTACCAGCCAGGAACGGCGGTTCACTGTCTTCGCCGTAGGGCACAGCCACGTTGAACTCCTGGTAGATGCGCTGTTCAAATTCCAGGCCAGCCAGCGCTTCGGCGGTGTCCAGACCACAAGCGGTACGATCTTCGTTGTAGAAGCTGCCGCCAGCGGCATGAATCCAGTAGCCGTAAGGACCCCACCATGCATTTTGGCCGTAGCCGTAAATGTCGTCGCCCAGCGCGTTGATGGCCGAAGCAACTTCGATGAAGCTGTCCCAGTTCCATTCGCCGTTGGCCGCCAGCTCACGTGGATCCGGTGCGCCGGATTCAGCCAGCAGGTCCAGGTTGAGGTACAGGGCAAAGGTAGACACGTCACGCGGCAGGCCCCACAGCGCTTCGCCAGTGCTGCCGGTTTCCGGGTTGAAGGTCAGGTGGAACATCGGGCCGGGGTAGAAATCGTCGTCGCTGTAGCCTTCGGTGGCGTCGGCCAGGTCACGCAGGTTCAGGATGAGGCCACGGGTGGCGAAGTCGGCCACGTCGGTGCCGGGAATCCAGAAGACGTCTGGGGCGGTGCTCGCAGCCAGTTCCGTTTTTAACACGTCCTGGTAGCTGGAGCTTTCACTGCCGCCCGGTTCGTACACCAGGGAGATGTTGTCCATGCTGGCGTCCAGATCATCGCTGACGGATTGGTAGACGTCAATTTCGGCCTGGTTGTCGGGACGGGTGCGCCAGCGGAGCTCAACTTCCGCCATCTCTTCTTCGGCGGCCGGTTCTTCGGCCGTATCAGCCGCTTCTTCTTCGGTGACGGCCGCTTCGGTTGTGTCGGCCACTTCTTCGGTTGTATCGGCCGCTTCTTCGACCGGTTCTTCGACGGTATCGCCACCGCCACAAGCCACCAGCAGGGCCACGGCCAGCAGAGCAATCAGGAAAAGCCAAAATCTTTTCAATTTCATTTTAATCTCTCTCCTCTGTGAATGTTTAAGATAGAAAAGGTTTTTGTAAAACTGGGTGCTGCAATATCCTGGTGAGGTCATCACCTCCTTCAAACAAAATTTGGATATGTAAAACTTGAATGATGTCTGGTGTGATAGAAAACGGCCGTTCCCCTACAAAATTTGCGCTGTGGAGTGCCGGGGAACCAATGTGGCCGGTAACGTTAAATGTTGTTTTTGCGTGTTGGGATTGTTTACCGCTTCAATGAGCAGCTGCACCGCCAAACGACCGATTTCGCCAAAGTCCTGCCGCAGCGTGGTGAGCGGCGGCGACAGGTAAGACGCCATGGGAATATCGTCGATGCCGATGAGCGAGAGCTGTTCCGGCACGGCCAGATTGATTTCCGCGGCGGCACGGATGACGCCCGCTGCCATCTGGTCGTTTTGCACAAAAATGGCCGTTGGCGACGTTTCTACCTGCATCAACTGGTGCAGAGCGGTGAAGCCCGAAGCCGCCTGCCAATCACCTTCTACTTGGTAATCCGGGTGCAGCGGCAGCCCTGCTGCCTGGAGTGCTTGCCGGTAACCGGCCAGCCGATCCTGCGAACAATCTTCAGCCATTGGCCCGGTGATGGTGGCAATACGGCGATGGCCTTGCTGGAGTAGATAGTTGGTGGCGGTCACGGCGGCGGCCACGTCATCCAGCGCCACGGAGTTCACCGCATCTTCGCGGGGGCGGGCCCCGGCAAAAACGGTGGGGAACTGTGCGGGCAGGTGGTTAAAACGGCCGTCGGCGTACGGATTGATCACCATGATGCCCTCGGTCTGGCGGCTGGGCACCAGCTGCTCGATAAGGGCGGTAAAAATCTGTTCGTCGGGGGCGGAGGCGGAGAGCAAAAAGAAGCCGTGCTGCCGCGCTTCCTGTTCGGCGCCCTGGATGATGCGGGCGAAGGTGTAGTCGGTGAGGTTAGGGGCAATGCAGGCGAGGATGCCGGTGCGCCCCTTGGCCATGGAGCGGGCGATGGCGCTGGGGCTGTAGCCCAGGCTCTCGATGGCCGCTTCTACCTTGGCGCGCGTTTCCGGGCTCACGCGTTCATTGTCATTGATAACGCGCGAGACGGTTTGGTGCGACACACCAGCTTTAGCAGCCACATCCCGAATAGTGATAGATGATCGAGCCACGGGGCGATTCTCCTGGTAATCATGTTACCGGTCACGTGACCGGTAACATTAGAATACAACCCCTGGACAACTTTGTCAAGAAATTGATTGGTGGTTTAGTGATTTTGCCCAATTAGCCCAGGCGAAGGAAAGTATCACACCAAGGCGCAAAGGAGATGAGGTGGCCAAAAGCCCCTTTTTAGCTTTCTTCCTTGGCCTTTTTGCGTGAAAAATAATTTTGGGAGCCAGGTCGTAAACGGCCGTGTTGCGGCACGAAAAAAGGCGGTTCGTTGTCGAACCGCCTTGGCCAGGGGGAGTTGTTGAATGGGGGAAAACTAGGGGTATGAGGCGTAAACGGCCGTTTCACCCGCGTCGTTAAACGTAAAAACGTCGTACGCTTCGGGCGCCTGGTTTGGGTCTTCCATGCCAGGGGAGCCAACCGGCATGCCGGGTACGCCAATGCCCAGCACATCGGGTTTTTCTTCTAATAACCGGCTGATTTCGGCGGCCGGTACGTGTCCTTCGATGATGTAGCCGTCAACGACGGCCGTATGGCATGAGTAGAGCGACATGGGTACCTGGTAACGATTCTTCACTTCAACCAGGTTGTTAACCCCTTTTTCCACCACGGTGAACCCGTTTTCTTCCAGGTGGGCGCTCCAATCGCCACAGCAGCCTCAGGTGGGGGTCTTAAATACCGTTACCACGCCCGGCTCATCTACAATGGCCAGGGGATCTTCGGCGGCATTTGGACGACACGCTGCCAGACTGCTAAGCAGTATTAGCAAAAAGACAAACAAACTGCGCTTCATGTCTGATCCTCCAAAATGTTAATTTATGCAACCACTGCCCAGGAGAATACCGTTATCCATAAGAAAAAGATATTGATAACAGTAAGGCTTTCTTATGGAAGAATGTAACAATCCATGAGGTGCACATAATTAACGGTTGAAGAAAAAGGGGAAACAACGATAATTAGGGGCGATTGTTGTGAACAAACTGGAATTTTTTATGAAGACACCTGCCGGAAAAGAGTGCCGTTTTTATTACCAAAATTTTCATCGCGGAAAATCAGATCAAGAATGCCGCCTCATCATGGCCAATCCCCGCTCGGAGGCGTGGCGCCCCAGCGACTGCCACAACTGCCCCGTGCCCGATATTTTGTTGGCCAACAGCAACCCCAATCTGGTTTTGGAAGCTAGCATCGAGAAGGGTTTCCTGGGTTTTAACCGGCGCGTGGTAGTGAAGGCATTTTGCAGCAAACATTTGATCGACGTGGCCAAGCCGCACGTGGGCTGCCCCGAATGTGCCAAGGAAAAGCCCGGTTTGCCCGATCTGTTTGACAATCTATAAAAAAGAGTGAGAAGTGAAAAGTGAAAAGGTGGGGTGCTTATCACTTGCTGAACTCCTGACTCGCCATTTTCCCAAGAGAGAGTATGTTAAAAGCCGTTCTTTTTGACCTAGACGATACCCTGCTGGGCAACGATATGGATCGCTTTTTGCCCAGTTATTTTGCCCTTCTGGGTGAATTTGCCGAGAAATATTTGCCGCGCGACCAGTTTCTACGGGAGCTGATGACCAGCACCGAGGCGATGATCCGCGATGTGGACCCGGCGTTGAGCAACCGGGAAGTTTTCTGGCAAACCTTTGCGCAGCGTACAGGATTAGATGCGGTGGAGCTGGAGACGTTTTTTGAGCAGTTCTATCGCAACGATTTTCACCAGCTGCGCGACCGGACGGAGAAACGGCCGTTTGCCGCCGAACTCGTGCAATTTTGCCTGGATCGCAACCTGAAGGTCGTGGTGGCAACCAATCCGCTCTTCCCGCTCATCGCCATTGAGGCGCGGCTGGCGTGGGGCGGGCTGCCGGTGGACCAATTCAACTTTGCCCTGGTAACTGCCTACGAAAACATGCACGCCGCCAAGCCGCAGCCTGCCTACTACAGCGAAATCCTGGACAAAATTGGCTGCGCCCCAGAAGAGGCGCTGATGGTGGGCAACGATTGGGAAGCGGACATTTTGCCGGCGCACAGCGTGGGCATACAAACCTTCTGGCTGTCGCTGAATGGCGCACCGCTGCCCGCTGAACTGCAGGTGCCAAACGGCCGTACCCTCCAAGACGTGCACACCTTCATTAAATCGCACCTGGCATAGCACTCCCACGCCTACGACTTTTCACCGCAGAGGGCGCAAAGAACGCAGAGTTTTTTTCTTCCTTTGCGTCCTCCGCGCTCTTTGCGGTTAATTTCTTAGTTGTGTCAGTCGAGTCTGGGCTTCTGCTTTGCGGCTGAGGGCGTACAAAGCGCCGTAGCCTTCAATCACCAGCGAGGCGGCGACGAGACCGTAGGGTATGGCCTGGGTCGGGTCGCCCGTACGGGCCAGCCCGACCATGAAGCCGCCGCAAAAGCTGTCGCCCGCGCCGGTCACGTCCACCAGGCGCGGGTCATTGGCGGTGTGAAAGGCGGGGAAGGGGGTGATGGTTTGGGTACGGCCGTCCACCAACAAAACCCCAGCCGCGCCATTTTTCACCACCACCCAGCGCGCCCCCCAACTTGTCAACGTCAGCGCCGCCTCAGCCAAATCCACCTCATCGCCAAACAACGAGCGAATCTCCATCGTGCTGGGCAAAAAGACGTCAATCTGCGGCAAAATCTGCTGGATGTACGCAGTGCGTACGGGCACCATGTACCGCTCGCCGGGGTCGAGGCTGATTTGCTGCACGCCCGCCTGCCGCAGCCAGGACGGCATGTGCAGGTGGGTGGCTAAACTGTTGGGGGAGAGGTGAACGGCCGTAACACCATGCCACTGCTCCGGCCAATCTTCCGGGCGCAGGGCCAGCGGTTCGTAATTGTGCGGATCGTCCTGGCCGGGGGTGGAATGCTCGTAGTCGCCCAGGGCGGCGGGTAGCGGCTGGCCGATGCGGGCAAAGTGGGCGGCGGGATTGGTGTCATCGCGACGGCCGTCTGGCAGATAAGCAAAAAAGGTGCGGTGATCCTGCGGCGTCCCCAGTCGCACCAGCCCGTCGATACCGATCTGGTGGCTGGTGAGTGGGTCCAGCCATTCTTGCGGGTAGTTGCTGCCAATCCGCGCCCAGAGGTGAACCGGTTCGCCCCACAGCGCTGCTCCCACTGCGGCATACAGGCCATTGCCACCCACCATCTCCACCCGCGCCTCGCCCGCGTGGGTGATCAAATAATCAATGCGCATGCCGCCTGCGGTGATAAACATCGTGGTTTTTTAGAAGTTGGACACTGATTTTCACAGATTTACACTGATTTTTCTTTATCTGTGTCCGGTAAAAAATGCAACTTGGAAGCGTCATCAAAGATTTCGCAGATTACGTAGATCTCTAGTTTCCGCTAAAGAATTAACATAAAAAGACTTCATTGAAAAATTAAAATTCGTTGGCAAATCTTTTGCCAATGACAGAACCTTAAAAATGTGACAAAAAAGACCAAAAGCTAAGTCAAAACAGCCACCGCTGTTTGTTTTTGTCTGCGGTGGGCGGCAATTCCTTTGGGCAAATGGTCCGTGACAGCTGGTTTTTGGCGAAGTCGCCCTGGTAAAGGGTAACTTTGCGGAAAAGGCAGACCGGCCAAAGCCCGACGGAAGCGGCCTGGGGTTGGTTGGGGATTTCTATCCCAGAACCCAGTTGGGATGGTTGGATGCAAGGCTGCCAATCCCGTCAGAATGGAACCGGCCAAGAGCACCAACTCTGGTAAGCGTTGACAAGTTTCCTGAGCAAAGACAAACTGGCGATGAGCCCCTACCATTTGCTTGCCCGCCAGCGGCAATTGCTCAATCGGCCAGCGGTCGGTGTAAAGGGCATGAACCGTCGGCGCTTGCAGTTTGACATTGGTGCCCACCAAAAGAGGGTCCTTATAGCGGGGGTCGCTGATGGCATAGATATCAAACAAGTCGGCCTCTGGGCTGGGTTGAACGTCAGGGCGCACCAGGTCATACCAGACGTTAGCGGTTATCGCCTCGCCTGTTGCCAATTGCCAGGTGACGGTCGCATCGGCTGGGGTCGCGGCGATTTCCCGTCCCTTGTAGCTTCGCACCCGTGGCCGGACGCGGCGACCGTAAGATGGCTTGACGCCTCTTTGCCCTGGGGTGTAGGCGATGTAGTTACGGCGGGCCGTGCCATTTTTGGCCAAGCGGACCAGGTAACGGGCCACTTTGGCCTGGTGGACATCTTTGAGCTTGAAGCCAGCGTCGGCCAGCAGGATTTCCAGCAAATCCAGGACACGAGCCGCTTTCTTGAGCAACGATTCCTTGAGCGCCGCTTCGCCAGGGTCTTGCGGATTCACCCGCACCATGTGGCTGGGCAAAGCGATGCGTTTGCCTTTCACCTGCCCCACCCGTGCAATCAGTCCCAAAATGACCGCCGGTAACGCTTTCTCGGCCACACTGTGATAATACTTGGAAGCCAACCCTTGCAGTTTGGGCCGCCAGAACGGGGTTGTGTCAATGGCCACCGCATAATAGCCTTCGTAACGACAAGGTTGCCATTGACGGGCTTGCATGTATTTATCCCACTCGACGATCAGTTCACTGATTTGCCACACCCCACTGCGCAAGGCAGCCCAGGCGCGTCGCACCGCCTCTTCGCCAATCCCGGTTGATTGCAAGGCTGGAAATAAAGCACCTCGATGCGTTAGCAAGGAACCGCTGACCAACATCCACAAAAAATGGAGCATGGCGAGATTGGTGCCAATGGGCAAGTTGGTTACAATTGCTATCAGAGCTGACATTGTTGGTTCTGTTACTGGTGGCATGTTCTGGTTTCCTTTTTGGTCGAAGGTTTTAACCAATAACATGCCACCAATTTTCTTTTTTGTCACATTTCACTTAGCGGAAAGTAGAGGTAGATAAAAATCTCTTAAATCTGCGTAATCTTTGATTTTTCCCTACCGTCTGAATTCCGTGATCTGTTCACTATCGCGGATGCGGGAGATGCCGCCACCGCCTTCGACGCTGCGGCCTCCGCTGAAGCCGCGGAAGTATGGTTCGTCGATGCTTTGGGCGCGGTAGGCGGCAAACAAGGTGCCCGGCAGGCAGGTGAGCAGCGAGGAGAAACATTCGCGGCTGGGAGGCCCTTCGGCTCTGCTCAGGGCGGCCGTTTCCCACACAAAATCCAGCTCAGGATGATTCGCTAACGCACTGCCTTGCGGCGCAACGGCCGCCACGCGCCGCCCGATTGTTTTGGCCGCCGTCACCAGCTCCAAGGCACGTCCCTCATCCCAACCACCCGCCCCGATGAAGACGGTGGGTGTGTCTACCTGCCGCCCGAAGTATTGCAAGTGGGCCCACTCTTCGGTGTCTTGGGCAACGGCCGTATCCCCACTCGCCTCTAAAACTTTGGCTGCACTGAACAGCGCCGTGCCGTAATTGGGTCCCGCGCCGCAAAAGACAAACTGGTCAGCGTCGTGCCACGCCTCGGCTGCTTGCCGGGTGGCTTTGTCGCTGAGGGCGATGGTTTGGGCCATGAGATCGGCCGTGTGGGCCAGCTCGCGGCGCAGCTTGTTGGCCGCGGCTCTGCTGAGATGGCCGCGATGTTCGCCCAGCTGGATGGCGCACAAATAAAGTGCCAGCTGGGAGGCGACGTAGCTGCGCGTGCCGGGCACGATCAGGCCTTGCAGCTCAGCGGGGAGGGGTGGTACGGCCGTTTCCACCACCCATTCTGCCGCCCGCGCCAATGGCCCATCCGGAATGCCCGTGATGGCTACAGCCACGGCGCCCGCCTGCCGCGCCAGGGACAGTGCCTCCACCGTGCGGCTCACCCCGCCGCTCACCGAAACTGCCAGAACCAGGTTACTGCCCCGCCCCGTCTCCGGCAAAAAGCCAACGGCGTAGCGGGCAAACTGCATCGCTGTCATGGGTTCGTAGGGCAGCCGGGCCAGCTGCTCGAAGGCCAGCTCGGCGTTGAGTGGGGCAAAGTAGCTGTCGCCGCAGCCGGTGGTGAAGACGCGCGTTATTTTTTGGCAGAGAGCGGGGGTGAGGGTGTGACGAACGGCCGTTACCAACCCATCCAGCATCGTTTCCACCATTTCTGGCAAAGTGTCTACCTGTTGGTGCAGGGGGGAACGCTCCATACTTTTCTCCAAGAATTAGGACGCTGATTTGTTTTATCCGCGTTCATCAGCGTTCCCTTTTTCTAGAACTAACCTGCGGTTTGCTTGATGATCAGGTCGTGAACTTGCCAGCCGAGTCCCCCGGCGCACCAGCTCTGGTTGCCTAAAATGACCACATCCAGAGTCTGAGCAGGGTAATGGTAAAAACGGCCGCTGACGCCATCTTCCTCACCCGTGTGCCCCCAGCGCAGCAGCTGATGACGCCGGTCAAACACAAATTCGTTGCCAAACCCATATTGCCAAAAATAGTCGTTTATGGGTTCATCGCTCTCAGGAATGTAAGGATATAACATCGTTTCCGTTTTTTCTGGGGGCAGGAGACGGCCGTTGCGCAGCGCTTCACTAAACCGGTGCAGATCTACGGCCGTGGCCACTGCTCCACCATCGGCGGCGGCTTCTGGGGTGGTGCTGTAGATGTTTTTGCGCCAGGTGGTCTGCCCGGATTGGTTGTTCGCCGCGACGTACCCTTCCGCAAGATTGGGCGCAATGGCATCCAGGGCGATGAAATCCGCCCCGACCATGCCCGCCCGGGCAAACACGTGCTGCCGCACGTAGTCGAAATAACTCACACTGCTCACTGCCTCAATAGCCAGGCCGAGCAAAATGTAGCCCGCATTGTTGTACTGGTACCGCTCGCCCGCCGCAAAATTAGGCGGCTTTTGGCTGAACAGCGGCAAATAGTCGGCGTTTTGGCGCAGCAGGTAGATGGGATTTTCCCGGCACAGCGCCGCCCATTCGGCCTCCCAATCCTCGCTTTCCTCAAACCAGTCCGCGATGCCCGAACTCATCGTGAGCAGGTGGAAAATGGTGACGTTGGCCGGAATGGTGGTGTGGCTCAGGTTGAGCAGATCATGGATGGGCGTGTCTAGCTTGAACTGGTTCTGTTCAATGAGCTGGAGGGTAGCAACGGCCGTAAACAGCTTGCCAATCGACGCCAGCCGGAAGCGGGTTTCCAGCGTGTTGGCGATGCCAAAGCCGCGGTGTGCCAGGCCCACGGCCTGCTGAAAAACCGGCTCATCTGCCTGCCACAGCGCCACTACGCCCGAAAATTCCCCGGCATTGGCTTTTTGCTGGATCAACTCTGCTAGCTGTTTGGTAAACATTGTAACCTCTATTTAGTCGTCTCGACGCGCTGCCAGAGGGTGGTTAACGGCCGTTGCCGCACCCGTACCTGCCAAAATACCAGCAGCCACAAATGCAGCCGGGCGGCAAACAGCAGCAGCGTCCACCACAGTTCACGCGGCGATTGGGCAAACGTTAGCGCCAGTTTTGGCCCCTGGCGCGCTTCCAGGCTGGCCGAGCGCATGGAGAAGGGAGAGCGGCGCACGTACTCTTGCGCATAGCCCCCGGCAGAGCGCACTTTTTGTCGCAGCCAGTCGGCGTAGGTGGTGGGGTACTTCACGGAAACGACAGCGTCTGCCGCGTAGCGAATCTGGTAACCCTGCTCGGCAATGCGGTGGGAGATGACGGCATCTTCGGCCAGGGCGTCTTCCGGGATAGGGGGGATGAGGCTGCGGCGGGCGGCAAAGAGGTAGCCGGAGCAAAGCAGGAATTCCCTGGCAGCGTCGCGGGCCAGCCGGGTTTGGTGGGCACCCTCTACCAGCACGTGGGACCAGTAGCCGAGTTGGGTAGTGCGCGGACTGCTGGAAAGCGGCCGTCCCGTCACTGCGCCCACGTGATCCTCGGCAAAGGGGGCCAGCAGCGGCGCCAACGCGTTTTCGCTAATGACCACGTCCCCATCGCTAAACACGACGACGTCGCCCTGAGCGGCCTGCAAACCAAGGTTAAGCGCGGCTGGTTTGCCGCGCTGCTCTGGTTCGGGAATGTGGTGAATGTGGGGATGAATTCGGGCGTACTGGTGGACAACGGCCGTTGTTTCCGCATCGGGGCAGACCACCAGCAGTTCGCTGCCGGGCGGCAGCTGCGGCAGAAACGCCTCGATGGCCCGGCCAACCGTGGCGGCTTCGCGGTAGGCGGTAATGAGGACAGAAATCATGGGGAGATTGGAGATTGGAGATTGGAGATTGGAGAATTTTGAATCTCTAGTCTCTGATCTCCAATCTCTTAAATCGTGACGTTTTTGGTGCCTTTGGGCGCTTCTACCGAGCTGTACACTACCGAGACACCCTTGATGCGTCCCACGATGCCTTCGACCGCGGCAATGATGGCCATGAAGAGGAGGTTGACGCCGATGGCCATCGACAGGGCCAGCCCCAGGTAGCCAAAAACGGTGGCGGCGGGTCCGGCCAGGCTGTTGATGAGCAGTCCCATCCAGCCGAGCAGCGAGAGAACAATGCCCAGCACCACCATCGTCCAGATGAAGGCGGGCCAGGCGCGGCGGTCAGAGCGGCTGGGCATCATGCCGTTGGCGATGGCAAAAAGCAGGTAGAGCCAGATCAGGAAGTCGGGCGTCTGGAATACCTGGCCCAGGGCGACGGAGAGGGCATCAATTTGCCCAGACTGCACGGCGGCGGCCAGCTGCGTCACGCCAAAGACGCGAAAGCCGATGAGCAGGATAACGGCCGTTCCCGAAATCAACGGTGCGCCGCCAATGATGCTTTCTCGGATTGGCCCCAGGGTGCGCCCTTTGAAATATTCCACGTACCCCAGCTGCACCGTGCCATCCGGCTGCATACGGGGAATGACGGAGAAACTGCCGGTGCGCACGCCCAAAAAGGTCGCCGCCAGCCAGTGGCTGACTTCATGCAAAAAGACGCCGGGCAGGAGCACGATGGCGTACAGGATCACGGCACGTTCTGGCTTGCCCATCAGCAGCAAGGACAGGCCGTGCAGGTGGGTGTGAATCCAGCGCTGCATCACCAGCAGGATGATCAGGGCAAAGGTGACCCAGAAAAAGGGCATGATGGCATTGCTCATAAAGCGCTCCGTTGCTACAAATGATTAGACTGCGTTTTTCACCAGCTCGACAAAGCTGGCCTTCAGGCTGGCGCCGCCGACCAGCGCACCATCGATGTCTGGCTGGGCCATGTACTCGGCAATGTTCTTTTCGTTGACGCTGCCGCCGTATTGGATGCGTACCTTTTGCGCTGTTGCCTCGCCAAACATCTCGGCGATGGGGCCGCGCACGCTGAGGCCGATGATGCTGCCCGCCTGGGCGGCACTGGCCGACTTGCCGGTGCCAATGGCCCAAATGGGCTCGTAGGCGATGATGAGTCCGGCGACCTGATCGGCCGTCAGCCCATCCAGCGCGGCACGCACCTGCCCGCTGACAAACGCCTGGGTTTCGCCCGCTTCGTTTTGCGCCAGCGTTTCACCCACGCAGATGATGGGGGTGAGGCCGTGGGCCAGGGCGGCTTTGGCTTTTTTGTTGACACCTTCGTCGGTTTCGTTAAAAAACTCACGTCGTTCGGAGTGGCCAATGATGACATATTGGCAGTAGGGGGTGAGCATGTTGGGGGCCAGTTCGCCGGTGTAGGCGCCGTTTTCGGCGAAGTGCATGTTTTGTGCGCCCACGCCGATCTCGGTGGCCTGCAGGGCATCGGCGACGGCGGGAAGGGCGATGAAGGGTGGGCAGACCACTTTATCCACATTTTTGATCTGGCCCAGGCCATTACGAATTTCGCGAACAAAGGCAACGGCTTCTTCGGCCGTTTTATTCATTTTCCAGTTGCCAGCAATAATTGGGGTACGCATGATGCTCCTTCAAAAATTGGGGAATCGTTTGATTTTTTAGAGACTGGAGATTGGAGACTGGAGATTCCTGGACGATAAATCTCCAATCTCCAATCTCTAATCTCCTACTTTTTTACGGCCGTAATTCTACGATGTTTTCTTCAATTCGGGTAGCCAGCCAGAGAGGGGGTTCGTGTTGGACGGCTTCTTCAAACGTCGCCAGGGCTCCATCGTGCCGGTCCAATTCCCGCAGCACCAGGCCCTTCACAAAGAGCAGATCGGCGGCAAAACGGCCGTCATCCATTGCCGCCGGGTTATCCAGCAGGGGGAGGGCCAGGCGGGTACGGCCGTTGTCGTACTGTACATACGCTTCGCCCAGAGCCAGGGTGGTGGGGTGGTGGGCGTCTTGCCGCAGCATGTCCAGGTATTCTTCAACACGGCGGCCAGAGGTGTCGCTGAGCAGGTAAGCCATCATCAACGTTTGCTGAACATCCAGGTCTTGGCGGAAGCGGTTTAACCCTTCTTCCAGCACGACGATGGCCAGATCATACTGCTCCTGCTCCAGCAGCCGGTTGGCCAGCACGTTGAGGGCCAACGGCACGCGCAGGCGCAGCACCATCTCGCGCATCAGGATGTGGGCATCCTCTTCGCGGCCATCCCGCAGGTAAGCCGCCGCCAGTTCTGCGGCAAGCACGTTGTTTTCCGGACTTTCAGCGTAAAGCGGCTCCAGTTCTTCGATAGGGCGCACCACCACAGGCAGTTCGATGGCGGCCGGTTCGCCAACCGGGAGTTGTTCAGGCAGTGGTTCGGCGGCCACGGTCGTTTGCCCCGGTGGATTATTTTCGGTGCGCGGCAGTTCCCGGTTGCGCAGCACCAGAAAAATAAGGCCTGCCAGAATGACCATGCCCAAAATAACGCCAAGCCCAACAAGGGCCAACGGCCGTCTGGGGCGTGGTGGAGCCGCTGGTTGCAAGGTCGTCACGGTGCTGGGGGTGGTGCCGGGTGGAGGAGACTGGGTGAGAACGGCCGTAGCGGCAGCCTGGGTTTTTTTCTCGGTGCTGTCGGGCAGAACGGCCGCATCGGCGGGGCCAAGGTGGCTGGGGGCGTTTTGCAGGGCAGCCTTGAAGGCGGACACAAATTCCCCGGCGGTGGCATAGCGTTCCGCCGGATCTTTACTGAGGACTTTAAGCAGCACCAGTTCCAGGGCCGGGCTGATTTTATCGTTCAGGCTGCTGGGCAGCGGTGGGGCATCAAAAATTTGTGAGTGGATGACGGAGTAGCCGGTCTCGGCGGCAAAGGGCACCTGCCCGGTGACCATTTCATAGACGATGATGCCGAAGGAGTAGATGTCGGTACGGCCGTCTAGGTCCGTGTTGCCTTTGGCCTGCTCCGGCGAGATGTACTGCGGCGTGCCCATGATCATATCTTGCGACAGGGTGGATTCCCCCGATTGGGTAATGCGCGCCAGGCCAAAGTCGGCGATAAAAACACCACCGCCAGGCGTCAGCAAAATGTTCGACGGCTTAATGTCACGGTGCAGCACACCTTGCTTATGCGCGTAATCCAACCCGTCGGCCACGTGGCTGGCAATGCGGATCATCTCCCTGGTGGAGAGAGTGCCCTGGCTCAGCCGCTCTTTGAGCGTTTCCCCCTGCACAAAGCGCATGACAAGGTAGGGATAGCCTTCGTGCTCGGCAAAGTCGTAAACGGGCACAATGTTGGGGTGCTCCAGCCGGGCTACCACCTGAGCCTCGCGGGTAAAGCGGCGCAGGAAGCTGTCGTCGTCCTTGAAGACGGCCTGCAGCACTTTGATGGCCACGCGGCGGTCCAGCCGCTCGTGGGTTGCCCTGTACACGGTGGCCATGCCGCCCTGGCCGAGTTTTTCCGAAATGCGATAACTGCCGACAGTGGAACCAGGTTCGAAGCTCATGGGAGGATTATAAAAAATGGTTGTTAAGGGAACAAGACGCGGATGTAAACCATTTGTAACAGGCAATTACGCGTTTCCGTCATTGGGCCGTGGCCGCAGCACCAATATGGGGCAGGATGTTGACTTCGTTGAGCATTAAGTTTGAGAGAATTTTTGCCAGTTTTCGGCACGGGTGTTTAGCCGCATGTCGCACTGCGGCTATGGTTGAACTATCAGTTCCTGCGCGAGAATCTCTGCCATTTATACTCGCAACGGGCACTTTCTAACCGTTTCACCTCTGGGGAAAATGCTCGATTATGCCCTTTGCGAGTATAGCAATCGTTCAGGTGTGCGGATACGGCCGTTTTTTTCAGGCAAATGCGGTGAGAACAAAGCCGCCAGAAGCCAGCAGGTCAACGCCTATAATGACCAGGATAAATAAGATCACGGCAATGACCAGGAACAGGCCAAACAACCATTTAGAGATAGTCGCCGCGCCGCGGGCGACACCGGTAAAACCTAATGCGCCAGCAATTAAGGAAACAACTAAGGCGATAACCGCCCATCCTAATAGATCCATTTCGGCCTCCAATTCATTATTCATCACCTGAAGCTGTGCACTCCAGGCATTTTTACAGTCCTTGGCTTCATTCTAATGAAAATGGAGGAGTGGCGCGTGTGCCAGGGTATAGTCAGTGGGCACAACCCTTCTACATTTTGGCAAATCGGTTGAAGGTAAACGATGAGAACCGTAACCTCACTCGCCTTCAAGAAGCCAATTGACGTACACGATTTTCCACGCACCTTCATGCTTCTCTAAAACGCGCATTTCCCGACTCAAGCCGGGCATGTCCATCTCTAAGTCGCCTGTGTCCTCACCATACTGATCGAACGTAACCCAGGCTATATCCCCGTTGATGTGTAGATTTACGTTTTCGCGCCGTACGCGAGCGGCCGTTGGATTGGGTTCAGGATAGGCAGCCATCGTTTCCCTCACCCGGCTGCTGAGCGCCTCCCATCCTTCTGTCACCGTGATGCCGCCGCGTGCCCACCAGCCAGTCCGGCGAATATAGTCGGTGTGCTGCCAGCATCGAGCCCACGCTTCAAAATCCTTGTTCCAAAAGGCTATCGACTCGTCGGCAATAAGCTGCATGATGGCGGCGCTGTCACTCTGTTGTTCAACTGGGTTCATAATTGGGTCCTCACTTCAAGATATTAACGGTTGGTAATTTTTGGAGCATCGGTGGCGTTTATGCTGGCAGCAGCGATTGCATCTGTTTGAAAATAAAGTTGGCTGGGGTGCAACGGCTTATGGTTGCAGGTGGAATACGGCCGTTAACTCCGGCTTCAAAAAGCGCTCAAACTCCAGCACATAGCCGCCTGGGTCTTCGGCGAAGAAGTATTCGATTTGGATGGTGTCTGAACGGCCGTATTCCCGCCGAATGGTAACGCCTTGTTCGCGCAGGTAATCGTACCAGCCCGGCACATCGTCCACGACAAAGGTGAGCATCACCGCATTTTCCGGCCGGGCCTTCAGCGAACCGTGGGCTTCGTCGACCAGCCCGACAAAGGTCTGGCCACTTACCCGGTAAATCTTGGCCCAACCCTGATCTTCTACTCTTTCCAGGCCCAAAATACCCTCATAAAACTGCTGGGCCGCGGCCAGATCGTGATAGTACAAAAACGTGATTTGGGACGCGATGTTCAGTTTGGGCATGGGCTTCTCCTTGAAGATTTTACCTTTGAGCCCGCAGAGAGCGGAATATTTTGCTCTGCGGCCTACTTTGATTAACCCGAAAAATTGCCAGACACAATCATGTAACCCATGAAGGCAAGCATAGCCGTGAGGCTGAGGAAAAAGTGCAAAACCAGCCGATTGCCCATGCGTACGAGAGATTCATGGCCAACTTTTCTAAACGCCCCACTGACAAAATAGCGCAGCAAGGGCAGCGCATTTTGCTTTCTACGGAGCAGGGATGGTGAGCCAATTTCCACAAAAAGGTCTGGCGCTTTTTGCTTGAGCTGGCGAAAGTAGAGCTCGGCATGAACCAGATAGGTGAGGATAAAAACAAAGGCAGTCAGAAAAATGATCACGTCCATGACAAAACTTTTCCCCACAGCGGTGGAATTTGGGTGGTCAAACGGTAGTCCTCCACTTCAACCTCTTCTTCATTCAACAGATTCAGCCAACGGCCGTTCTCTAGCTCAAACAAATTCGTTTAGTAGCTGACCCTAAACTATCTTTTTTCGGGCGTATGTGCCGCTTTGATCATGAGGATTGCCACGAGTCCGAGCAAAATCGAGAAGAACGAGCTGGACCAAATTAACATTAAGGGATTGGATGAGACATAAACAGTTTGCCCGCTACCCTTGTTCAAAGCTGGCGAACCAACATCATACGTTCCTTCAGCCAGTAATTGGCCTTGAAGATCGTATTGGTACCGTTTTTGCCCCCTGGTCGTGAAAATCTCAAAGGTATCGCCATTTTGATACTGAACCCAGAAATCCCCACCACGAGCACCAATGTACCAGCCTCTAACAAAAGTCCAGTCTGATGCATAAATTTGCACTCTGTAGGCGGCGGTTACTGGAACGATGTGAAAATCTTCTTCTGTAGTAACAACTCCTTTTGCATATCCGGTAGGCCACTCAAAAGATGGTGGTAGCCAGTTTAACTCACCGGAGACAGAAAGCACGTTGCCCCAAAAGCCAATCCCGCCAACAAGCGCCAGCAGCGTGATGACAAGTTTATACCAGAGAGGAGCGGTAATTTTGCTCTTGCCCAGATAAGGACTTAGGCTAACGCCAATGGTCCAAAAGATGGCCAATATCCAATTAATCATTTACTTTACAGATAAAACTTTCGCCCAGGACGGCGGAATTTGGGTGGTCAAACGGCCGTCCCTCACCTCCACCTCTCCCTCATTCAACAGATTCAGCCAACGGCCGTTCCCCAACAAATCTAGCGTCACCGTTTGCACTTCGCTGCTGCGGTTGAGAATGACGATGACCTGTTCGCCCTCATACTCGCGCTGGAAGGCAAACAGCTGGCGGGCGTCGTCGGTGAGCAGGGTGGTGAAGCTGCCGCACTGCAACGCGGGCGAGCCGTTGCGGATGGCAATGAGGCGGCGGTAATGATCGTGCAGATCGTGGTTAAACTGGACGGGAACGGCCGTTTCCCGCTCCCGGCCATCGGGCAGCACCACTTCCGGCTCATACGTCAGGTCTGGCCAGACCATTGGCTTGCGGCAGCACGGATCGTTGGCGCCCCACATGCCCGCTTCGTCACCGTAATAAACCATCGGCGCGCCCAGGTAGGTCATTTGGAAGATAACAAACAGCTTGTGCCGGGCGATGTGGTCGGCTGTGGGGGCGTCCAGGTTCAGCTGCGCGCCGCTCTGGCCCACTTTGACCATGTGGTGATACGCGTCCCAATCGCGGTACACGATTTTGTCCCGGTTGACGATGTGGGTGGCCAGCCGGGCCGTATCGTGGCTGCCGAACAGGTTTTGCATCACGTGCGGCACGCCCGGCGGATGCATCTCGCGCATGCGGCGCAGCTCGGCGTCGAACTGGCTGGCCGTCAGGCGCTGCTGCTCCTGCACAAAAAATTCGGCGGCGGCGACGGCAAAGCCGTAGTTCATCGCCGCATCAAACTCGTCGCCCTGGAGATACGGCCGTATGTCGTGCAGCATCTCAAATATCTCGGCCACCAGGTACGCCTCCGGGTTGATCTGGCGCACGTGCCGCCGCCAATCTTTCCAGAAGGGATGGGCCACGCAGAAGGCCACGTCCAGCCGCCAGCCGTCGATGCCGTCGCCAGGATCGCCGTCGCCGTTGGGGTCCATCCAGCGCTGCGTGGCGGCAAAAATGTACTCTTTGGGTCCACTGACGATGCCGTTTTTGTCCTGGTTCAGCTCCGGCAGCTCGTGGGCGTTAAACCAGCCCTGGTGGGCAAACCCTTCGCCCGTGTGTGGATCGCCCCACGACTTGATTTTGAACCAATCCTTAAACCTGGACTGCTGCCGCTTTTGCACCACGTCGCGGAAGGCCCAGCTGTTGAGCCCCATGTGGTTAAACACGCCGTCGATGATGAGGCGCATGTGGCGTTGGTGAACGGCCGTAATCAATTCCAGCATCAACTTATCAGCGGCCGTCCACACCCAGGTGCCCGGATCGTCCGGCGTTTCCGTGGCGATGAGCGCCCGGTCGCCCGCCGGGTCCGGGCCGAGGGTGGGGTCGATGTGGTGGTAGGTGGCGCCGTCATATTTGTGCAGCGAGGGAGAAGTGAAGACCGGGTTCAGGTAGAGCGCACCGACGCCAAGGTCGGCCAGGTAATCCAGGCTGTCCAGGATGCCTTGCAAATCGCCGCCGTAGCGCCGCCGTTGCAGATGGGTCCAGATGGATTCGCCGGTTGGCTGTTCGTAGGGCTGCGGCGCGTACCAATCGGCCGTCCACGGGTGCACCTGCCACTGCGGATTGGGCGCGTGGGGGTAAGCGCCGATGATGTCATTGGCAGTGGGATCATTGCTTGGATCGCCGTTACGGAACCGTTCGGGGAAAATCTGGTACCAGACAATGCCTTTGGCCCATTCCGGCACAAACTCAGGTTGGTTTGGTGGTGTATTTGTCATGCGTCGGATTTTAAGTGCTGGGGAAATTTTGGCCACTATTTGTGGCTGTATCGCCATCACACACGGGATACACGGCTTCGCCGCTCACGGCGGTTTTCTCCGCCTGCTACTGGCGGCCCCGGTAAACGGCCGTGCGCAGCTCTTTTGCGTACGGTTCCAGCTCCGGCATCTGCATGTCGGTGGCAATGGCAATTTCCCCTTCAATGTCATAGGGCAGCCGCACCAGCTGCACGGCAAACGGGGCGGCTGCGCGGCTGTCCCGCACGCCTTCCAAAATGGCGTAGGTGGCCAGCGGCTCGTCCAGCGGATTGCCGACGCTGCCCACGTTGAACAGGGTTTTCTGGTGTTGGTAAAGCGACAGAACGTACGCACTGTGAATGTCACCGTAACCGACGACGGTGGGGGCGGGTACGGCCGTTCCCGTAAAGTCTGTATTGGCAAACATGCCCAGGTGCGTTGCCGGGTCGCTGTCTGGATAAACGCGAACAAATACGCTCTCCGCCGAGGCGTGATAAAGACGGATGGGACGGCCGCTCAGCCACAGGTCAATCACGTTGTCTAAGCCGCACAAATAGTCGATGCGCTCCCGCCCCAGTTGGGCCTGGTGCCAGCGCAGTGCCGGGTGTTCTTCGGAACTTCCCATCATTTCGTCCCAGTTGCCGCGGACAACGGCCGTGCACACCTGGCGGCAGCGATCGATGACGGCCGCGCCTTGCGGCCCCTTGCCCGCCAGATCGCCCAGGCAGTAAATGGTCTCAATCCCGCGCCGTTTAATATCGGCCAGAACGGCTTCCAGGGCGGTTAGATTGCCATGAATGTCAGAAATAACGGCGACTTTATCCATCGCCGCCAACTGTAGTGGATGATGAGGAACCGGGCAAATGATACATCTGAGCAGTTTCCGGGATTATGGGGTTAGCTGCCTGCTGCTCTCCTACACCTTTTAACTTTGCTCAAGATAAAGCTTCAAATTTTCCAGCAGCTGACGAAACCCGCTGCTCAGGCGCTGATACCGCTCCCGGCAGACGTCATCGTCCGGCTAGGCGTCAAACCCTGACTCGCACAGGGTCACCCTGGTGCCGCCGTCTACTTCCTCTAGCGTGTAGCTGGTGACAAAAGGAACGGAGAAGTAGCGAGGATGCGGCGGCCAGGAGTAAACAAATGCGTGGAGCGGGTCGACACGCTGAATGGTGGCCAGGATAGGGCCATCGGTCGTGGCAAATTTAATGGTTGCGCCGGGCTGAAGCGCCATAATTTCAACTAGCCCTTTGGCGCCCCACCACTTGTCCAGCTGTGCTGTTTCGGTGATTGCCCGCCAGGCGTGTTCACGCGGTACGGCTATCCAAATATCGTGTTCGATAGTTGCCTTTACCATGCTGTTTTCCTTAGAAAATAGGACACGGACTCAACGGATGGCACGGATAAAAATTCGTCAAATCCGTGTCATCGGACAGTGCAGTTCGGCGGCCAGCTTGTAGGCTAGCGTCGTTTTGCCGGAGCCGGGCTGCCCGGTGATAACCATCAATCGGGGTTTAGCCATTCGGGTGCTGCCCAAAGTGCTTTAGAACCCGCAGCACGCGTAAGGTGTTCCAGCGGCTGGCCTGGCCAGTATGTTCCATTTCAAAGTGCGTTTGCCCCGGATGCCGGGCCTGAACCGGCCAGGTGCCATCTTTGCGCCGTTTGTTTATGAGCACGTCCAGGGCGTCTTGCAGACGTGGGTCATAGGGGACCCCGGCCATTTGAAAGTAGTCCAACGCGCGTAAAATATCGTACTTCCAGCGCGATGGATAAGAGAGCATCAGCATCTTTTTGTCAATGATTTTGCCCGTGTGATCTGAACGAAACAGGCGGTGCTGCAGCATAAATTCTTGGGATTGGTGTGCGGCCGTTTCCAGCTCGGCCAAACGATAGCGGTAGTCATTCCGGGCATATTCCAGTATGCCCTCAACCACCGAAATGGTGGTATGCAGCGAGCTGTGTGTGGCCCCTATTCTGTTGGAATAGCAGTTAAAGCCGCCGTCTTTCATCTGTTCGGACAGGAGAAAATCAACAATGGATTCGAGGTACTCCTCCTCGATGAGAAAGTAGGCGGCATAGTTCAGAAACATCCCATTGATGCACAAATCACACTTCTGCTCCCTGCCGATGGGCAAGATGCCGCCGTCTGGCCCTTTCAGTTTGTGGATAACCTGGTGGATCGATTGGCGAATGAGTTCATTATCTGGCGCAATGGCCAGGTTTTTCAGGTCCAGCACCGTGTAATGGGTGGAAATCCACTTCGGCTGGTAAAAGCGCTCTCCCCAGTGCCCATCTTTGTGGCGAAAGCTGAGGAATTGGGCCCCCCAGCCTTCGCGGGCAATGCGCTCACGCAGCTCGGGTTTTACCACGCCCAACAAATCACGATAAACCTGGTATTGAATGGCAACATCGCCTTGCAGCAGCCAGGTGATAACTGTTTCCTCGTGGTCAAATTCTGGCAATTCTTTCATGGCTTATACGTCCCCCAAAAACAGCCGGATGAGCAGAAAAATGATCATCCCGGCCAGGCCGCTAAAGTAAATTAACCGGATGTAAGTGCGTGGTGCTGCTGTCTTTGAATCGAGCAGTTTTGCGGTGGCATACAAAATAACAGCGTCTATCAGAAGCAGGGGGAACAGGTAAACCAACGCCAGCCAGCCCAACCAAAACGGCACGAGGCTCAGCACGACAAGCAATAAAAACACGCTGGCGCTAATTTTCATGGCTGTTTCCTGGCCCAGCACAATGGCCAGCGACGATGATCCAATTTGCCGGTCGCCTGCCACATCCAGCGCGTCGGCAGCAATCTCTTCTCCCAGATCAATCAGCATGCCGATGACGGCAAAAAACCAGACCATCCTGGCCCAAGGCTGGCCAACGGTTATGCCGCCAAAAACAAAGGTCATGCCCACCGAAAAGCTGACCATCAAGTTCCCCAGGAGGCCCGTTTTTTTGAAGCGCCAGTTGTACAGGAAGCCGACGGCCCAAACGAGCACTGCCACCAGCAGCGCCGTCAGGCTGATCAGGGAGCTGAGGATGAGGCCTAGGAGGGTAACGGCCGTAAAAAGCCCAATTACCTCTCGCTCCGTCACCAGGCCAGCCGCCAGCGAGCGCTCCGGCGCGTTGATTTTGTCAATCTCTAGATCGAAATAGTCGTTGATGATGAGGGCAGCGGCGGAGATAAAAAAGACGCTCAGGAAGCCCAGGGCCATTTCCCGGGCGGTGGGGAAATGGCCCAAAGCCAGCAGCTCACCCATGAGCACACTGATGCCAGCGGCAAAAGGGAGTTCGATGCGGAACAGGCGAAAAAGCGCCCAAACTTTTGTTTTTGACACGGTAAAGTCCTCGCTTTGCTTTGCGGTTACTCTACATCTTGGGCAGCCGCTGGTCAATCTGCTCTTCTAGCAGATCGACCATCTGGCTCACCATGTCGTGATCGTAGGCAAACTTGACGTTGGCGGTCCGGTACAGCACCGGCAGCGGTTGGGTGCCGCCCAGGGCTAGCGCCTGGCGGTAGCTCTCTACTGCCTGCGCCTGGTTGTTGAGCGCGTTGCGCCAGATTTGCAATGCGCCCAGCTGGGCCAGGCCGTATTCGATGTAGTAAAACGGGGCGCGGAAGATATGCTGCTTGCGGTGCCAGCCGGTCACCAGGTCGTCCTCAAAACCGCTGAAATCGATTTGCGGGAGGTACTTTTGCCAGAGCTCGCGCCATTTGGCATCGCAGTTCTCGGCCACAACCGCATCGGCCAGGTTCAGGTAGGCCCAATGCTGGAAGGCGTCTACCACGGCCATGTAGGGCCAGAAGAGAATGATCTTTTCCAGGTGACCCACAAACCAGCTGTCGGCTTCGGCCTTCGTGAAGAAGCCGTCCTGATTCTTAGTAATGTACGGCGCGGTGAGCAGCTCCATGGCCATCGAGGCTACCTCGTTGAACTCCATCGGCGAGGCTTTTTGCGGTTGGTAGGGCAGCTTGTTGCGCTCGAAGTTGTGGAAGGCGTGGCCCGCTTCGTGGAAGAGGGTGCGGATGTCGGCCCCGGTGCCGGTGCTGTTCATGAAGATAAACGGCCGTTCCGACGCCGGAAAATTGGTGCAGTACGCGCCGGGCGCTTTGCCCTTGCGGTTGGGCATGTCTAGCAGCGACTCGTGCCGCATGGTGTCGAAATAGTCACCCAATACCGGATCCACCCGGCGGAAAATGGTGGCCGAGGTTTGTACGAGCTCGTTGGCATCGGTGAACGGCCGTAACACTGGCAGCTCAAAGGGAAACACGTCGGCGCGCACGTCCCAGGGACGCAGCGACTCGACACTTAGCTTCTGCCGGTAGCGCTCATAGACGCGGTTGGCGGCGGGAACCACCACATCGGCAATAGCCCGGTGAAAGGTGTCGGCATCGGCGGGCGTGTAGTCGAACCGCTTTTTTTCCTGCCAGACGTAGGCGCGGAAGTTGGGCAGACCGGCGTTTTCGGCAATTTGCTGCCGCTGGGGCAGCAGTTCGGCCCACAGCTCATTCAGCGCCTGGCGGTCTTCCAGCCGCCGGGCAGACATAAGCCGCCAGCCCCGTTCGCGCAGTTCACGGTCCGGGTTTTCCAGCCGGGTGGCCAGCTGCGTCAGGGTCACTTCTTCGCCCTGCCACTGCACCGTCTGGCTGCCGATGATCCGGTTGTACACCTGCGAGCGCTTGATTTGTTCGCTGAGCAGCGGCAGGTTGGCTTCGGTGAACAGCTCGGCATCCACCCGCATGTTGCGCAGGGGGATTTCCAGCCCTTCCGGCTCCAGTCCGCTGGCCAGAAGGCGGGCTTCCAACTTGTTTTCAGCCACTTGTCCCTGGGGAAAGATTTTGTCCAGGTAATGGTTCATAGCTGCTTCAGCTGCTTCATCGTTGGTGTCAAGGGTTGTGGCCACGCGCAGCCGGGCACCCATCTCATGCCGCAGCTGGGTCAGCTGGCTCCAGTCGGCCAGCCATTGGTGGATGGTGTCTGGGGTTAACGGCCGTTCTTGCAAATCCTCATAAAATGGGGCAATTTGCGCCCAGCTCCAGCTCATAAATGCATCGATCGTGGGAAGTTGGCTAAACATGGTGTCTCCGTTTGTGGGTTGGCCGATTCCGGGCACATTTAACTGAAATCAACCATTTTAATATTTTCAAATGACGGGATGATAAATAGAAACGTTGGGGTTGTCAAGCTAACTAGCGGTGGGGTACATGAACAACTTGACTGGCAAATTACATGGCTCTTTGGGAATTCAGAGGGTTACAGCCTGTGATGCGTGAAACGTGAAACGTGATGGTTCTCTGGTTACGTTTCACGTTTCACGCCAGACCCCACGAAATCCTGAAGACCCAATTATATTAACTCACGCAAAGGCGCGGAGGCCCGGAGGAAAAAAGTTGCCGCCTTTGCGCCTTTGCGTGAGATGTAACACCAGGTTGGCCACACGCAGGCCGCCCAGCGTCACCCCGGCGGTGGATTGGCCGGGGAAGATCGAATCACCCACCAGCCAGAGGTTCTCGATGCCGGTAGACGGGCCGCGCGCCCGCAGGATCGATTCTTGTGGGAAGCCGCCTACCATGCCAGACGGCCGTCGCGTGAAAAACGCAAAGGTCACCGGCGTGCCAGACAACACCAGGTCCGTGGCCGAACGCAGGCCGGGCAGAGCCACCTCGGCGGCGCTGAGCAGGCGCTCGGTGTATGCGGCGCGGCGCGCTTCGTAGGCGGCTTTGTCGCTGGTGCGCAGCTGCCACCAGGGGGCCACCGCCGTGTGGGTAGAGAGCGTCAGGGCGCGGTGACCGGCCGGGGCGCGGCTGGGGTCGTTGGGGTCAGACATGGAGACAAAGACGGAGTTGCCTTCGCCCAACGGCCGTGTGGCATCCCGGATGATCTGGTGATGTCCCGCTGGCGTTGGCGGCAGTTTGGCCGCGTCCACGCCCAGGTAGAGGGTGAAGGCGCCCCAGGTGGCCTCGCGCTGGCGCACTTCACGGGCCAGCGCGTGCGGCGCATGTTCGCCCAGCAAAGCGCGCAGCGCCCAGGGCGTCAGGTTGGCCAGGATGTAGTCGGCTTCCTGGCGTAAGCCTTTGTTGGTGCGGACGGCATGGGCACGGCCGTTTTTCATCTCAATGTGTGTTACCTGCTGGCGAAACAGCACCTCACCGCCGTTTTGCCGGATCCAGTGCACCAACGTCTCCGCCAGCGCACCGATGCCGCCGCGTACGTGGTTCACGCCGCGCCGGGGCAGATCCAGCGCAGCGCTGCCGTACAGCGCGTTGGCATGCTGGCTGGTCGTTTGCGCCGAGATGAGCAGCTGGGCGTCCAAAAAAGCGCGGAACAGCGGATCGTTGTTGGGGGCCAGGCTGCCCACGGTGCGCCGCAGGTAGGGCAGGGCGCGCAGCGTCTTGGGCCGCAGGGCGCGGGCCAGCGTGTAGATGTCGTGTAGCGACTCTGGTGGCCAGGGAAACGGCCGTGCCGACACGTCCCACGAAATATCGGCCAGCGTTTCCAACGTTTGCCAGAACGGCTCCGTGCCGGGGAAAGCCGCCTGCCGTTCCGCCTGCCACTGCTGGGGGTCGGTCCATTGGGTGACGGTACGGCCGTTGGGCAAATGCACCACCCAGGCCGGATCCACCGGGTGGATGGGCCAGGTCAGCCCCAGCATCTCGGCCACGCGGGCGTGGGGACCGCCGGGAGCAAAGCCACCCGCCAGCGTGGCCCCGGCCTCGAAGCGGTATTTTTTGTGGTAGAAAGTTCCGGCACAGCCGCCCGGATAAACGTGCGCCTCCAGCACGGTCACGCGGTGCCCCGCCTGAAGCAGCCGCGCCCCGGCGGTCAATCCGCCGATGCCCGCGCCGATGATGAGGGTGTGGGGGATGGAGGTAGTCATCTTTTTAGGGGCTGTACCTGATAAGGTGACAGGGTGACAGGGTGACAGGGTGACAAGATGACAAGATGACAAAATGTCAGATTACTTTCCACTTTGCGCTTCTCACTTGTACTTTTCACCTATCACTTTTCACTTTTCACTGCGCACGTGCCAGCGGGTGAGCCATTTGCGCGCCGTAAAGAGGGCCCACAGGCCGGGTCTGTTGAATAGAGCGCGGGTGAGCAGGCCACGTCGGCCGGGGTGATGGCTGTACGTGATGTGTTCATGAATTTGGGTCACGTGAGGAGATACGGCCGTAAACCTATGTGTGTGCTGCCAGTGCCGCAGCGGGCCGCGGACCTGAGTGTCGGTGAAGCCGTGCTGGGAGACGCTGCTGTGAATGGCCAGCCAGCGCACGGGCAGCGGCCCAAACCAGAGCGTAAATTCCGCCTCGGAGCCTTCACCCAGTGGCTCAAAACGATGGATCTGCACAAAGACGGGCGGTGGCGACAGCTTCTTCAGGATGCGGGGGTCGTGGTGAAAGTTAGAGACGGCCGTTAGCGGTGCCTCTACCGTAAATTTGAAATCGAAGGTAGACATGGGATCAATCGTGCTCCAGGTCACCGGCGAAGAGGGCGGCAAATTTACGGTACCGCTGGGGATAAGAGAGGATGTCGGTCGCGTCGGAGAGCTGGTCCAGGCTGCCCAGGCCGCGCGGCAGGGCGCGTACCTGCGGGTCTTGAAGCTGGTCGTAGAGGGCGTCGGCAAATTGGTCGCAGTGAATGATGCGGTACGGCCGTTCATAAAACCAGCTCACTGCTTCGGGCAGCGGCGTCGTCAGCTGCCGCCGGTTGTGCCAGCGCGCCAGGTGGAGGGTGGCCTCGTTCAGCGGCACCTCCCGCTGCTGCCAGGTTGCCGCCTGCCAGACCTGGTCAAACAGGGGCAAGAGATCGGCGGCGCAGGACAGTTGCGCAAAAGCGGTGCCAAACCACTTGATGTACGGTGTATACGCCCGCTCCAGCAGAAAGGCCAGCCGCATCAGGTTATGCACCTGCCGGGCGGCAATCAGGCGCGAGCCGAGGGCGTCCCCCACATCGCCGGTGCGCCCCACAAACGGCTCTTCCTGCGCCAGCCGGTTCCACTGCCCGGCCAGCAGGTACAGCCAGATATCGTGTGGGTAAAAGTGCAGCCGCTGGCGGACGGCCGTTACTTCACCCACCTCGTCGTGGAACAGACGGCCGTTGCGCACCGTGGCCAATGACTGCGAGGGCAGCAGCAGCCAGTCGGCTGGCTGCATGGGTTTGTGTATGTCCAGCGCCAGATAATCGTGGAAAAAGCGGGTGGCGGTGGTGAACTCAACCAGGTGGTTTACCGGATGCTGGTCGATAAATTCCAGGTTGGTGGTGCCGTCGGCGTGACGGCCGTAATGTGTCGGATAGCCCTGAATTGTCAGCGGCAGTTCCTGGCGCAGCATGTCGTCAACGGCCGGGGCCAGGCTGGCCAGGTCTTCTTCGCGCAGAAAAAGGGTGAGGCGTGGCCCCCAGTCGTGGTCGCGCGATTGCGGCGTGTCGAAGCCCAGCACGTCGGAGCCGCCGCCCAGCCGTCCGGCGGCGTAACGCAGGTGGGGGAAGTGTTGGCTCAGCAACGGCCGTACCGCCCCGGTAAAAAACGCCTGGCACAAATCCATCCCTTTGATAAATGGCAGCTGCATAATTTGATTGCTCAACATTTCTCCTTGTGATCCTAATTTTATTCTAGCCGATCCTTGTTATAATCCCAGCCAAGAAATGCCACGCGGAGAGAGAGATGACTGAGCAATATCCAGATGACGTTTCGCGCCTGCTGGGGCAGGCGCGTGCCTTACTTCAAGAAGATGATTACGGACAAATAGACGCCGCCGCCCTCTGTTTTGCGGTGCTGGCTCGCCTTCCCGACCTGGCCGAAGCGGCCGAATTGGTCCTGGAGGCGTTTAGCGATCCCTGGCTGATTCGCGACAATCGCCAGGCCATTGGCCGACACGTAGACGAGTGGGACGACCGCGCCTGGCAGCAGCGGCGTCGATTGGCGCTCTCGTTTCGCTACACCAGCCGCTGGGAGGGGGATTTCCACGAGGGCACCGACCGCGTGGAGATGGACGAGGTGATGCCTGCCGACGTGTGCGTCATGCTGGAAGAAGGGCGCAGCCAGCTGCTGCAGGATTATTTACTCGGGCAGCTGCGCGGCAGCGAAATGGCCTGGCCAATTTTCCTGGAGGCGATGAAGCGCACGGCCGAACCTGAACTCGCCATGCTGTGGGTCGGGCACCTCTACGCCGACCAGGGGTATTTTGCCGAGGCGGTAGACGTGCTGGAGATGCTGCTGGCGCGTTTTCCGGAGTCGGCCAACGGCCGTCGCCTGTGGGCCGAGGTGCGCTGGTGGCGTGATTACCAGGACCGCATTCCGTGGATTCCGCCGCGCACAGGGCCAAACGGCCGTCGCTACCGCCAGATGATGGCCCAGGTTGATCCCACGTTTGCCACCGACCCCGACCAGGAGGATGCCCTGTTCGAACACATTCCGCCCGATCTGGACAGGCTGCCGGAAGATTTTGTTTTGCCCACGCCGGTGCAGGAGGGGCTGATTGCCCGCGTGGAAGAGGTGCTGGCTGGTTTGCCGGATGAGGTGAGCTGGAAAACGGCCGTTGACTGGAGCTATCTGGACAAGCTGGAAAACGGCGACATCGACACGACTCAATTCCCCGAGTGGGCCCAGTACCTGCTGCTGGAAATCGACGATCCGCAGCAAGAGCTGTTTCTCAAGCAGTACCTGCTCAGCTACCTCGCCAACCCGCCCCTGTTTGATGATGGCGAAAATGAGGACGGCGACTTTCTTGACGAATGATCTAAGATCCTGAGGGCTTATGCGCATGGCCAGAATCAAGATTTCTGAACTGAGCGAGGACGATTTGCCTTTTTTGTTTGATCTGTGGCACACACCTGAGGTCATGAAGTATGCCGATGAATTCCCCAAGTTAAGAGGTTGGTCAAAAACAGAAAAACCGGAAGTCGCCTGGAATCATTACCAAACCAGGCGGGCAGATTTGGGGAAAGGTTATGTCCAATTCATTCTTCGTACGGCAGATGATACGCGCATCGGTGAGTCTTTTTTTGCTCCGCTGGAGGAAGGTTACACCTTCGGCAAGTGGCGGAAACCGGATGGCCTGGTTTGTTTGCTGGGGGACATTAAGCTGATGCCCTCGTTTTGGCGACAGGGTTTAGGTTCTGAGGGAATGCGTCTGGTTGTCGACTGGCTGTTTGATCACACGCCTGCTTCATTGCTGATTGTGCCACCGCATCGAAAGAACCCGGCGGCTGAGCGGGTTTACGAAAAAGCGGGGTTTGTGTTGTTTCCCGGTATGAAGTCATGGTATGGTCACAAAGTGATGGAGTTGGACCGGGAGCGGTACGGCGCCAGACTGTCAGGCTGAGTTCAGGAGTGCCGTGGCCGCCGCCAGGCCGGAGAGGGCCGCGCCTTCGACGCGGGGGCCGTTGAAGGCGTCCCCGGCGAAGGCGAGTGGCGGCAGGCCGTCGGCGAGCAGGGTGCGCTCGGGGTGGGTGACCAGGGGGAGGGCGTAGCGCCAGCGGTGGATGTGCTGGGCTTTAATGACGCTGGTTTTGTGGAGATACGGCCGTAATCCCCCCATAAACAACCCCACCAACTCTCCTGTGGGCGCCTCATACCAGATTTTGCTTTGCCGCGGATTGGCATGGGCTGTGACTATCGCCGCTTCCGGGGAGATCCCCTTTTGCTGATTATCCGCCAGCCAGTTGATGGCCTGTTCCGGCTGCTGCACGGCTCCCGGCGCAGGCAGCGCCACGCCGCCCTCCACCCAAAACAGTCCGGACAGACACGGCGCGTACTCGATGCGCTCCAGTGCGGCGCGATTGGCCGCGTTTAGGGGCACGTTGCCAGCATCCAGCAAAGCCAGGGATTGGGGTACAGGCGGCGTCAGGAGCAAAGCACGTGTCCCGAAGGTACGGCCGTCTTCCACCGCCACTTCCCAGCCATCCCCGGCCTCACGAATGTGAGTGAGCCTGGTCTGGTTGTGGATGGTGAGATTGGCGGCGAGGTGTTTGGCAACGGCCGTCATGCCCCTAGTGATGGCATAACGCGGAAAGCCGTCGTCTGCGCCATCGGCCACCGCCGATCCGGCCGCCCAGCCGCGTGACCACTCAAACGCCAGCCCAAGCTCCAGCCACTCATCGATGATGGCCTGGAACTGCGGCTGACGCACGGTGAAAAACTGCGCGCCGTAGTCACCGCGGCCCGGTCCCAACCGCCAGGTGGCCAGCCGCCCGCCCACGCCGTGCGCCTTTTCCACCACCAAAATCGAACGTCCGGCGGCTTGCAGTTTGGTGGCGGCCAGCAGCCCGGCCAGACCCGCGCCCACCACCAACACATCGATCGTTTGTTTTGTCCCGGTTGCTGTTATCATTGGCAAAACCTGACTTGATAATGCTAGACTACCTGTCACCTTGTCACCTTGTCACCCTGTCACCTTGTCAAATACACACCGCTCAGGAACCGAAATATGACCGACTCACTCGACGCCCAACTGTGTTACTTGTTTACCTTTCCCCATTTGGGAACGGCCGTTACTCAACCCGCCACACCGCTGCAAAAGCTGAAGGATGCCCCTTACTTTAAGCCAGTCGATATGGAGGTGCAACTGTTAGAAGCAACGGCCGTGCAAATCGAAGGTATTCAGGTTTTGGTGCAGGCGTATCTGTATGAGCGGGAAATTCAGGTGCTAGAATGCCGTCTTCAACTCAAAGATGTGTTGAGCAGCCAGTCACTGCAGCTTAAAGAGCGGTTGGAAGCGGGATTGGTGCAGACGTTGGTGCCTACGGCCGTTCACGACAGCGGCCTCTACGAAGAGTACGTTCTCCTGCTGCTGGCCAGCGAAAAAATCATCATCGACCAGTTTGTGGCCGAGAAGGCCCAGCTGCTGGCCCGCTTCCTGCGCTCGCAGCGGGAGGTGATTAGCAGCAAGGATGTGACCACGACGCTGGCCACGCGTGTGCGCTACTCCGAGCAGGACATGACGATTCTGGATTGGGAAGGGGGTATCGTTTTGGCGCTGGATGGCGACTTTCAATCTGAGATTGAAGTGATCAAGATTGCCAACTACCAGCTGCTGCGCTACCGCATGATTGACCAGCGCATTGAAAAACGGCTGGAGACGCTGCGTGTTGACTTACATCGCCGCCGCCGGCGCAGCCTATTCCCCAGCACCTCTCGCCGCGCCCTGCAGCAAATCATCCAGGAGCGCCTGACGCTGCTGCTGGATTTTGAACGGATCGACCAGGAACTGCTGATGATCGGCGATTGGTACACTGCCCAACTCTACCGCGCCGTCTTCGACGAACTGTATATGGATGAGTGGAAACAGACCGTCAAAAGCAAGCTGGAAAGCCTGCAATCTATTTTGCAGGTGGTGCAGGATAACTTTTCCGTCTCCTGGTCCGTCTTTTTAGATATGGTGCAGCTGGTAGGCTGGCTCCTCTTGCTGCTGGGCTACATTGTGCTGTTTTTCCTTGATTTGCGGCTTTACTGAGGGTTCCTTGCCTCACAACACCAGCGGATTCAGGGCAAAATAGACAATATACACAGCAATACTGAGCAGCGTATGCAGCATCAAAACATTGTTGATGGCCTGCTTCTGCCCCAGGGGCAGGTCCGGCCGGGCATACAGCGGCACAATAAACGGCGGTGGCAAGATGAGCAGGGTAAAAACGGCCGCTTCAAAATACCCATCCAGCTGCAAAAGCCCCCGAATGACAACCACGTTGATCAGCAGCGCCAGGGGAATGAGCAGCGCCAGGCGCAGCCCCACCAGCCCCAGCGACGTTTGCAGCCCGTGCCGATCAATCTGAATCCCGTAGCCCACAATCAACAGGATCAGGGGGATGGTGAGATTGCCCAGGAACGCCAGGGCTGCCATGATCGCGCCGGTGACGGGCAGCGTGTGGAGCGCTTCGGCCGCCCCCAGCAGGTTCAAAGCGAGGCTGGCCACAATTGCCAGCACAACGGGTGACGAAATAAACGAACGGCCGATACCGCCCAGGCTCTGACGCCCGTTGCGCTTCATCAGCAGCAGCGGCAAAAAGACGAACCAGATGAAAATCTCGTGCCCTAAATCCACCACGGCAATCGTGCCGATTTTTTCCAGCCCGTAGGCGCTGCCAAACAGACTGACGCCCAACATGCCATACTCAAATCCGGTGGTGAGAAAGGGAAAATATTCATGCGCAATTTTTAGCTGACGCTTGAGCCCCAGGCCCAGCAAAAACAGCAGTACGCACAGCCCAAACGTCAGGCCAAAAATGACAAAGTAAGCCGACTTTAGCTCGATTTCCAGGAAAGAAATGAAGAGCACCGCCGGTAAAGTGATGTTAACGACAAATTTGCGCAGCTCTTCGATGGTGGGTTGGCTGAGAAAACCCCGGACGCGAATGCCATAGCCCAGGGCCAGCAGCAGCACAATGGGCAGCACCCGGTTGATAATTTGAATGGTTGGCTCCATAGTAATCCGTTGTGATATGCCGCTGCTGAAAAAGCCCGTGCAGACCACAGAGATGTCGAGAGGAAACAAATCTGTGTCATCTGTGCAATCTGTGGTTTTTTCGGCCGCGTCGTGGTTGTTTATTGGGTCAGGGCGTTGACAAATACGGCCGTTGTCTGCGCCTCAACCTCTGCCAGCGTTACCCCCGGCATCAGTTCCAGCAGCGTCAGCTGCCCATCGACAAAAGAAAACACCGCCAGATCGGTGATGATCATGTCCACCGCGCCCAGCGCCGTGAGCGGTAGGGTGCATTCCGGCACAATTTTGGCCTCGCCTTCGCGGCTGGTGTGGGTCATGGTGATGATCAGCTTGTTGGCCCCTGACGCCAGGTCCATGGCCCCGCCGACGCCCAGCAGCGGCTTGCCCGGCACAGCCCAATTGGCCAGGTTGCCCTTTTCATCCACTTGCAAGCCGCCCATGATGGCCACGTCCACATGCCCGCCGCGAATCATGGCAAACGAATCGGCGCTGTCGAAGTAGCTGCTGCCGGGCAGCGCCGTTACCGGAATTTTGCCCGCGTTCACCGGGTAGTCCATGGCCCCGCCCGCCTCTGGCGCGGGACCGACGCCCAGCATCCCGTTTTCCGTGTGCAAAATAATGCCGTGTTCCGGCGTGATCAAATCGGCCACCAGGGTGGGAATGCCCACGCCCAGGTTGACCACGTCGCCGGGCTTCAGCTCTTGCAGGGCGCGCTCGGCCATGAGCATGCGCACATCGCCCGCCTTCTTGGCCCCGCCGTCAATCGAGGCCGAAGAGCCCAACTCTTCCAGCGTGGTGTGGGCCTGCACCAGATAGTCGACGTAGCAGCCCGGGGTGTGAATTTCGTTGGGATCAAGTGTGCCCAGCGGCACAATCTCTTCCACTTCGGCAATGACCAGGTCGGCGGCGGTGGCCATGGCCTTGTTGAAGTTTTGCTCGGTCATGCGGTAGACCAGGTTGCCCGCCTCATCGGCGCGCCAGGCACGGATGAGGGCCACGTTACCGCGCAGTGCCGGCTGGAAAACATGCAGCTTGCCGTTGATCACTTTGGTTTCCTTGCCCTCGGCCAGGACGGTGCCAGCAGCAGTGGGGGTGTAAAAGCCGCCGATGCCTGCCCCGGCGGCGCGCATCGCTTCGGCCAGGGAGCCTTGAGGAATCAGCTCCACTTCCATCGCGCCCGATTGGGCAGCGGCGACCGCCTCTTTGTTGCTGGTAAAGAAGGAGCCGATTGCTTTTTTGATCTGCCCGTTGCGCAGCAGACGGCCGCCGCCCAGGCCGGGCTCACCCACGTTATTGGCCACGTAGGTCAGGTCGCGCACGGCCGTTTCGGCCAAAGCGTGCAGCAGGTGGACAGGGTTGCCGGTCATGCCAAAGCCGCCAACGAGGATGGTATCGCCGTTTTTGATGTGGGAAACGGCCGTTTCCAGGGAAAGTTGTGGTTTTTTGTTCATAAGATAGGCTGTGAATCCTTTGGGACACAGAGATAACAGAGATGCAGGAGAGCGCTGAGATTTTGAGATTTCTCTCAGGTCTCCTTTTTATCCTCTGCGGTCTCTGCGTCCAGTTTTTGAGAATCTTATCACAAATCAGCGCGGGCATCGGGTGATTTTCTACATGAAAGGATCTGAAAATGGCGGCGGATATGGGATGCGGAACGGCCGTTTTGTGATAATCTTGAAGAGAACCCAACTGACTGACAGCTTTGAAGAGGATATCCATGCGTAACTATTTGCATATTTATTTAAACGACCAGACGGTAACCAGCGAAGCTCTAGAAGGGGAAGCTCTGGTGATGGCGGGCCGTTACCTGATCGCCAAGACGCTGGTGGAAAGCAACGCGGCTCTGACGGACCCACTGGGGCCGGACAATCCGCTGATTTTTTCGGCGGGGCCGTTTGCCGGGACCACTTTTTCCAATGCCAACCGGCTGAGCGTTGGCTGCAAAAGTCCGCTTACCGGCGGCATCAAAGAAGCCAACGCGGGCGGCACCCTGGCCTATGCCATGGGGCGTATCGAAGTGGCCGGATTTACCCTGCACGGCCAATCGGATGAGTGGGTGGTTTTGCACTTTGATAAAGAAGGGCAGCTCACTTTTGAGGATGCCACCCCTTATCTGGGCAAAAATAACAGCGAAACGGCCGAACTGCTCTACGAAAAAAAGGGCAAGAAGATCGCCTTTGCCCTGTGTGGTCCAGTGGGGGAATACCAGGGTTTGCTGGCGGGCATCACCATCAGCGACAGTGACGGACGGCCGTCTCGCCTCGCGGCACGCGGCGGTGTGGGGGCTGTTTTGGGCAGCAAGAAGGTGAAAGCCATTGTCATCGAGCTGCACAAAATGCCCAATCTGCACGACCGCAAAAAGACGCTGGAGTCGGTGCGCACTTACGCCAAGTGGATTCAGGAAGATCCGGCCATTCAAAACACCTACGCGCCCATCGGTACCATGGCCATGGCCGACTACACCAACCACATCGGCGGCATCCCGGTGAACAACTTTACGCTGGGCGCGCAGGTGAATGACGCTGAGGAGCCGTTTAAGATGGGTGGCGATTACATCACTGCGCTGAACAATTCGCGCGGCGGCAACCACACTCACGCCTGCATGCCCGGCTGCACCATCCAGTGCAGCAACGTGTACGTCAACGCCGAGGGCAAAGAAATCACTTCGCCGGTGGAGTACGAGACGCTGGCGCTGCTGGGCACCAACTGCGGCCTCAGCGATCCAGACGACCTGGCGGAGATGAACCAGTACTGCAACGAACTGGGCATCGACACCATTGAAACCGGGGCAATGATGGCCGTGCTGATGGATGCAGGTCTGGCCGATTTTGGCGATCTGGACTTTATGCGGCGGGTCTTTTTGGAACTGAAGGCGGGGTCGGAAGACGGCCGTCTCTGGGCCCAGGGCACCGCGCGGGTGGGGGAACATTACGGCATTCACCGCGTGCCGGTCATCAAAAAGCAGGCGATCTCCGCCTACGACCCACGGGTGATCGAGGTGACGGGCATTTCCATGATGACCACGGCGCAGGGCGCCGACCACACGACGGGTAACGTGCCGCGGCTGGACTCGCGCAGCAAGAACGTAGACGAGCTCAAGCGGCTCAGCCTGGAGGCGCAAATTGCCTGCGCCGCGGTAGATTCGCTGGGCATCTGCATTTTTGGCCGGACGGTGACTAATCCCAACGTAGAATTTTTGGCCAATGCGGTAAATGCGGCCGTTGGCGCGAATCTGGACCCAACCTTCTTCCAAAAAATCGGCCGGGCTGCCCTGCGGTTAGAGCGGGAATTTAACCGGGCTGCCGGTTTTGCCGAAGAAGACGACAATCTGCCTGACTTCTTCTACGATGAGCCGCTGCCGCCCTCCAACCAGGCGGCCCGCTTCCATGCGCCGGACGTGCACGAGATTTACGACCTTTTGGATGAGGTGGGGGTCCAGAGCGTGCCGGAGGAATACGGCCGTGCCAATGGTTAATGGTCAATGGTCAATTGTCAATGGTTAATGAAGCTGGCTCCGTTGGGGGCCAGCTTTTTTGTTTGGCAGTTTGGGGAGAGAAGTGCCAATTTGGGCAAGCCTGCGCCTAATCTCTCATGGCTGGGAAGCTGCTTTGCAGGTAAAATGGGCTGTGGTATGGAGATTGAGAAGACCATCTGGGTTCAGGAGAATGTTCACCCCATTCCCCCCATCGTGGCGGAAACGGAGTGGGATGTCGACACTTCCCTCGACCAGGAAACGGAAGATGACCAGGAAAGCCTGGCGCGGGTGATCATCCATAACGATGACGTCACGCCAATGGATTTTGTGGTCATCATCTTGCAGCGGATTTTCCAGCTTTCCCCGCTGGAGGCAGAGCACGTGATGATTACCGCCCACTTTAACGGACAGGCCCTGGTGGCGATGCTGCCCCTGAGCGAAGCCAAAATACGCGTGGGAAAAGCCCATTTTGCCGCCCAGTTAGAGGGGTATCCCCTGTTATTTACCATTGAGCCGGTTTAGCGGTCGGGTGTAAACGGCCGTTTCCCAGGCTCCGCATTTCCACAAGTCATTTTTGTGTCTGCCCGGTAAGCTGCGGCATCGTCGGCAGCCTCATTCAGCAGACTCACCATTTTGGAGGCACTATGAAGTTCAGCATGGCTGGCGCTGGTCCGGTGGGCCAGGCACTGATCCAACGAGATATTGATATTCTCTCACCCTCGTACGCCCGCGAATACGCGCTGGTCGTCGATAAAGCAGAAGGTTCGGAAGTATGGGATGTAGACGGCCGTCGCTACATCGATTTTATGGCTGGCATCGCCGTGCTCAATGTGGGGCACCGCCATCCCCGCGTGGTGGAGGCGGTCAAAGAACAGATCGACAAGTTCTGGCACATTTGCCTGGCCGATTTTTACTACCCGCAGGCGGTTGAACTGGCGGAAAAACTGCGCGAACTGGCGCCGCTGAACGGCCGTGCCCGTGTCTACTTTAGCAATTCTGGCACGGAAGCGGTGGAATCGGCCATTAAGCTGGCCATGTACAAAACGGGACGCTCGCGTTTTATTGGTTTTTTGGGGGCGTTCCACGGCCGTACCCTCGGCTCGCTCTCTTTTACCGCCAGCAAGGCAGTACAGCGGGCCAATTACGTGTCCGGTGTAAAAGTGCACCACCTGCCGTACCCCAACGCCTATCGCCCAATCCTGGCCCAGCAAAACGGTGAAAGCTACGGCGATACCGTCATCGATTACCTGGAAGAAACGGTGTTTCGCAACATGTTGGCCCCAGAGGATGTGGCCGCCATCCTGGTGGAGCCGATTCAAGGGGAAGGCGGCTACATTGTGCCCGAACCTGGCTTCTTCACCCGGCTGCGCGAAGTGTGTAACAAACACGGCATTTTGCTGATCGTGGATGAGATTCAGAGCGGCGTAGGGCGCACCGGCAAGTGGTGGGCCATCGAGCACGAGGAAGTGCAGCCAGACATTGTTTGTTTTGCCAAGGGCGTGGGCAGCGGTATGCCCATTGGCGGCATCCTGGCGCCGGAGTCGCTCATGAATTGGAAGCCGGGTTCGCACGGCAGTACGTTTGGCGGCAATCCGATTGCGGCCGTTTCTGCCCTCACTACTTTGCAAGTCATCGAGGAAGAAAACTTGCTGGCCCGCGCTGAGGAAACCGGCCACTTTATCAAGGATGCCCTGGTGGAGATGGAAGGCCGTCACCCCAGCCTGGGGGACGTGCGCGGCCGGGGCCTGATGATTGGCATGGAGTTTGTGAAGGACCGAAAAACGAAGAAGCGCTCGGTAGACCTGCGCGATCATGTCATCCAATATGCCTTTGAACACGGCTTGCTGCTCATTCCCTGCGGTGCTAACTCCATTCGTATCACGCCGCCGTTGAACATTCCGCATCACCTGGTAGAGGAAGGGCTGCACATCTTTGAAGCGGCCCTCACCGACGCCGAGGCGAAATATCTATAGCAGGACTTACGCATCTAGGCGAACTGCCTCTAAAAATTTGCCGCGAATTTCGCTGATTAACGCGAAGTTGTTCATAATTGGCGAAATTCGTGTAATTCACGGCTAAGAAAAAGCTCTGATTGCGTAAGTCATATGATAAAAGAGGTGTCATACCCGCGAAGGCGGGCATCCTTCCTGGTTATCAGAGTGGATTCCCGCTTTCGCGGCAACACCAATTGTGAAGTGAACACGTAGTTTTTGGGATTACTATGGAAATAAACGAAAAGATTGCCTGGTTGAAGGAAAAATTGCGCGGGGGTGTTACTCCGGCGATGGCTACGCCGGTGCTGGCCGATGGGATGACGGTGAATACGGCCGTAATCCCCCAACTCGTCGACTTTTTGCTCCGGGCCGACTCCCGTGCGGTGTTTGTCGGTGGCACCACGGGCGAAGGCGTGCTGCTGAGTGAGACCGAACGGATGCGGCTGCATGAAACGGCCGTCACGGCTACCAACGGCCGTGCCCCGGTCATCATGCACGTGGGCACTAACCAGCTGGCCAACACCATCGCCCTGGCCCAACATGCTGCCGAAGCGGGTGCTGACGCCATTGCCGTGGTCACTCCGTTTTTCTACGGCATGCACGATGACGGGCTGGCTGCTTACTATCACGCGGTGGCTACGGCCGTTCCCGATATGCCCCTACTGCTCTACGATATTCCGCAAATGTCCGTTAACGGCATTTCGCCCGCCCTGCTGGCCCGATTGGGGCGCGAGGTTCCGTCGCTGGCGGGCATCAAGTCCAGCCGCCCGGATGTGCAAATCGTGCGCCAGCTCATCGATGCCGCACCGGAGCGTATCGTCTTCCTGGTGGGCAACGAGGCAGCGGCCCTGGGGCTGCTGGGTCTGGGCGCAGACGGATTGATTAGCGGGCTGAGCACGGCCGTTCCCGAACCGTTTGTGGCGTTGACCCGGGCCTTTTTCCAGGGGGACATAGCCGAGGCGCAGCGGCAGCAGCGGCTGATCAACCAGCTGCTGGGGCAGCTGCCCAACGGGGCTCGCATCGGCGCCATCAAGCAGATTCTCACCGGGCGAGGCATCCCAATGGGTACAGCCGTTCCCCCCAGGCCCATGCCAGATGTGGATGTGTGGGCAGCGGTACGGCCGTTGCTGGCACAAGCTTTTGAGCCAGAACGATGAAAAAACTGCTGCTTTTTGACATCGACGGCACGCTGATCCGCAGCAACGGGGCGGGGCGGCTGACGCTGGCCTATGCCCTGGAGAAGCGCTTTGGTACTGCCGGGCCGTGGGAACACTACAACATGAGCGGCAAAACTGACCCGCGCATCATCACAGATTTGTTGACGGCCGTTGGTATTCCCCTGAAGGAGATTCAAAAAAGTTTACCCGCCATTTATGAGTTGATGGCTGAACATGGCCAGGATATTTTTGCGGAGAGAGGCATAACTGCCTGTGCTGGCATTCCCGAACTGCTGGCGGAACTCAATGCCCGAGACGATGTTTTACTGGGCCTGCTCACGGGCAATTCACAGCTCACGGCGCCGCTCAAGCTGACCGCGGCAGGCATTGACCCGCTCCAGTTTAAGGTAGGCGCCTACGGCTCCGACGCGATGGATCGCAACGAGCTGCCGGCCATCGGTATGGTCCGGGCTAATCAGTTGACGGGTGAACTGTTCGATGGTAACAATACCATCATCATTGGGGACACCCCGGCGGATATTTTGTGCGCCAGAGCCGGGAAGGCAACGGCCGTAGCGGTTGCCAGTGGTTGGCACGCCGCTGCCACACTTGCCGAATACTGTCCTGATCTCTTGTTTGAAAATTTTGGGGATACGAGCCAGGTGATAGCAGCTTTACTGCCCCAGCCCGAACAGACCTGATCTGTTTTGGCTGTGTGGCTTTGGTAGTAAACCGCCCAAGTTTTTGAAAGAAAAAGCTTGCATAAGGTGCGGTTTACTTGAGTAATTGGCCGTTTTGAAGCCAGTCAGTTTTGAAAATGTTCTGCCAATTACTGTTGGAGGGTTTTGCCCGTGGAAAAAAAAGAAATCGCCACACTGAAGTTCGACAGCGCCAAACCGACCCGCTTTACTTTGAAACTGCTGCACGACTGGGTTGTCTGGCAGTACCCCAAAAAGGTCGATAGTGGTTTCATCGGTGCGGTGCATCCGCCTCTGGAGCAGCACGGCTGGATTCCCGCCACCATCCAGATCGAAAAACAGGTGGCCTATGTTTATGGCCACCTGTCTGAAACCTTTGCCTCGCCTGAGTTAGCCGCTGACTATTTGAGTGCTAACGGCCGTTCTCCCGAACAGCCGGCTAAATAATCGTTCCGTTGGGAAGCACCGCGTTTTTGGGAATAATGATAATGCCTTCCCGGGCGACCCAGTTGGGACCTTCGCCATCGGGACGGTCGGGATTGTCTTGAATCACCACGTTACGGCCGATTCGGGCATTTTTGTCGATGATGGCTCGGCCTATCGTGGAACCTTCGCCAATGCCGATGTCGGGAATGCCCTTCTGCCGGTTATCCGCTAGCATCTCTTCTGTTTCGTAATAATCGGCCCCCATGAGTATCGTTGAGTTGATACGTGTATTTGCCTTCACGATGCTGCGCAGCCCAATCACGGCGTTGTTGACGATGGATTTGGAGATGCGGCAGCCGTCGGTGAGCAGCACTTTATCCAGGGTGGTACCGTCCAGCTCAGAGGCGGGCATAAAGCGGGGGCGTGTATAGATGGGCGTCAGGGCGCTGTAAAAGTCGAAGGGGGCGTCGGGCCGGGCCATTTCCAGGTTTACCTGGTAAAAACGCTGGATCGTTCCGATGTCTTCCCAGTACCCCTCAAAAATAAATCCTTGCAGCCGATGTGAATGCATGGCCTGGGGAATGATGTCCCGGCCAAAGTCGTTGCCTTTACCTTCAAGCAGTTCAAAGAGGACGTTGGTATTAAAGACGTAAATACCCATCGAAGCCATAAACGGCCGTTCCGCCCCTGGCCAGCTTTCCATCTTATCTAAATCTTCATCTGTCTTGGGCTTTTCGTGGAATTCCACAATATTGTGCTGTTGGTCCAACTTGAGGATGCCCAGGCCCGGCGCCACATCGCGGGCCACTGGCTGCACGGCCACCGTCACGTCGGCATCTGATTCCACGTGCTGCTGCAAAAATTTGCGATAGTCCATGCGGTACAGGTGGTCCCCGGCCAGAATGAGGGTGTATTTGGCCGCGGCCTGCCGGATTTCAATGGACTGTTTACGCACGGCATCGGCCGTTCCCTGGTACCAATCCACGCTGGTGGGTTTCTGTTCGGCCGCCAGAATTTGCACCCAGCCGGGCGAGAAGACATCCCGGTTGTAGGTCCGGTGGATGTGCCGGTGCAGCGATACCGAATTAAACTGCGTTAAAATCGCAATTTTGTCGATGCCCGCATGAAGGCAGTTGCTCATGGGAATATCGATGAGACGATACTTCCCTGCGAGAGGCACGGCCGGTTTTGCCCGTTCTTTAGTCAATGGATAAAGGCGCGTGCCTGCGCCACCACCTAGGATCAGCCCGAGTACGTCTTGCATTTGCATGTGGAAAATCCCCTTCCGAAAAAATGTTGACAGAAAAAGTAAACTTTGTGCGATCCCCCATGTAATTAAAACAAAGAAATGCTATTTCGGCCAATTGTGCTCGTTTAGCCTGGTATGAGATAACACATCAGGCCCGAGGATGTTTGATGGCTATCTGGTATAATGCGGGCTGTGAATCTTTTTGTATCTTGTGATGATCGTTATGGTTTGTGATAAGATGCAAGTGGTTTGAAAACAAACACGCTAGTTGGTTATAAAATCTCCGGCGGATTTGTTCACAGGAGAATTGTTACAAGGAGAGTTAAGAAAATGGCAGGTTTAGGCGTTCCAGAACTATTAATTATTCTGGCAGTTGTGCTCCTGGTTTTTGGCGTAGGCCGGATCAGCCGCATAGGTTCTGAATTGGGCAAAGGCATCAGTGCCTTCCGTGAAGGCGTCCGTGATGGCCAAAAAGAGGAAGAAGACACTAAAGATATTGAAGCATAGGGTTTGACTTGAAAATCGCATGGACAGTTTTTTTGGCATCGGCTTTCCGGAGCTTATTCTGATTTTAATTGTGGCTGGTATTGTGATGGGACCAGAGCGAATTGGGCAGACGGCCCGTTGGCTTGGTCGCACCACGGCCCAGCTGCAAAAAATCTCGCGTGGTTTTGTGCGCCAGCTGAACCAGGAACTCGATAATTCCGGTGATGGGCAGGCGCTGCGGGAGACGATGCAAGAACTACAGCAGCTGCGCCGGGAGCTTACGGATTTGCGTGGCGAGGTGAACCAGACAACGCGTGAGGCGACCCAGGCGGGACGGCAAGCGTTTAAAGATGTGGAAAACAGCATCAAACCACCGGATTTAAAGCTGCCCAAGATGCCTGCGTCTTCTTCCCAGCCCGGTGTGGTCACGCCCAACGCCAGTGACAACAATGGTGTTGGGGCAGGTGAAACTGCGAAAGATACGGCCGTTCCCCCCCTCCCTGGTTTGGTAGATGTGCCGGATGACCCCGAATAATGGCTAAAGCAATGCCCCCATCAAAATCCCTGGAAAACGACGATGAACTACTGGAAGCTGGCAGCCTCACCCTGCTGGGGCATCTCAACGAGCTGCGCATCCGGCTGACTTACGTCGCTGTAGCCATGTTGGTGACCACGGCCTTTAGCTTTGCCTTTGCCGAGCCAATGCTGCATTATTTGTTGGGGCCCTATGCCGAAAGCGTCAATGGGGTTGTAGAGCTGCAAACGCTGGAACCTACGGAAGGGATTGAGACTTTTTTTAAGGTCTCACTCTTGGCTGGTTCTGCTCTGGCCATGCCAGTGATCTTGTACCAGTTCTGGCAGTTTGTCGTGCCAGGCCTCACCCGTGACGAAAGGCGATATATCTATATCTTTTTGCCCACTACTTTGCTCTTGTTTGCCCTGGGGATATTGTTTGCCTGGTTGGTGTTGATTCCTGCGGCCGTTTTCTTCCTGGCTAACTTCCTGGGCACAATTTTTAAAACAGACTGGACCCCCAGCGGCTATATCGGTTTTGTCTTGCGCATGTTATTTTGGATTGGGCTGGCCTTCGAGATGCCGGTGATTGTCTACTTCATTGCCCGGGTGGGCGTTGTGACGGCCCGGACGCTGCGTGAGCAGTGGCGCTTTGCCGTGGTGGGCATTGCCGTTCTGGCCGCCATCATCACCCCCTCAATCGATCCGGTAACTATGATGCTGACAATGGCTCCCTTGCTGGTGCTGTACGTGCTGAGCATTGGATTGGCGGTAATCGGTCAGCGCCAGTTTGAACGCTCTGTGGCTATTGATTAAGTACGTAAGCGGCAATCCATCCCCCAATAAACCCAAAAAGATGGGTTTGCCAGGAGATCCCAT